>CAXXLK010000001.1:0-1831587 GCA_963667755.2 Desulfobacterales bacterium
ATATGTCGCAATTCCAGTTGATCCCGTACAACAGAATACAGGATCATTTCTCCGACCAGCTTCATATACCGGTCAGCGAAGGCTCGATTTTCAATTTTAACAAAGAGGCCTTTGGGCTTCTGGACGACTTTGAGAAGCGGGTTAAACAACAACTGACGGCCTCAGATATGGCACATGCGGATGAAACCGGCGTCAACATAGGGGGTATCAGGCATTGGCTGCATTGCGTATCCAATGAGACCTGGACTCTTTATTATCCCCACGAAAAAAGGGGTATGGAAGCCTTCAATGATATGGGTGTGCTGCCCGGGTTCAAAGGGGTGCTGTGCCATGACCATTGGAAGCCCTACTATAAGCTCAATTGTACCCACGCTTTGTGCAACGCACATCATTTAAGGGAACTGACAAGGGCCTGGGAGCAGGATGAGCAAAAATGGGCGAAAAAACTCGGAAATCTGCTTGAAACGATCAACTGCAAGGTCAACGAGGCCGGCGGCGTGCTGGATGCCCCAGAGTCACAGAAATACCGGCTTAAATATAGAGCAATCCTGAAACAAGGCGAAATCGAATGTCCGGAACCAATCAAGCCAAAAGAAAAGGGCAAAAGAGGTCGCATTAAGAGGTCAAAATCCAGAAACTTGTTGGAACGGCTAAGGGATTTTGAGCAGGACGTTCTTATATTCATCGATAATGAACGTGTCCCGTTTACGAACAACCGGGGTGAAAATGATATCCGAATGACAAAAGTTCAACAGAAGATATCAGGCTGTTTTCGATCAATGGATGGCGCCAAAATCTTTTGCCGCGTTAGAAGTTACTTGTCGACTTGTCGAAAACACGGAGTAAAATCAAGTCACGCATTGGAATTGTTGTTTGACGGAAAACTGCCTGAGTTTCTTACCTGATGGGCAGTATAAATTTTATAAACGCTGAATAGTTACAAACTGGGAAGTTGCAGACATTTTACGGCGGCATATCGGAGATTATTTACAGAGATACAAAATGCCTCCTGAGCACTATAAGGTGGTGTACGACATTCTTAATTGTCGCAATGCCTATCTGGGTGGGCGCGTTGAAAGATGCGACCACTGCGGTTCGGAGCGTATCTTGTACAACTCGTGCCGTAACCGGCATTGTCCAAAATGCCAGACAGTTACCAAAGAAAGGTGGCTGATGGCCCGGGAAGCCGAGCTGTTGCCGGTCAAGTATTTTCATAATGTGTTTACGCTTCCCCATACGTTGAACCCGTTGATCCTGTGCAACAAGGCGCTGCTGCTTGGCTTTCTATTCAAAGCAGCAACAGGGACTCTCCTTCAATTTGGACAAAATCCTGATAACGGTCTTGGAGGCAAGCTGGGCATCATCGCTATTTTGCATACATGGACTCAGACGTTGATGGATCATTTTCATCTGCACTGCCTGGTTCCGGGTGGGGCGATTTCAGAGGACGGATGGGAATGGCTTGACTGCACCGATGATTTTTTGTTCCCGGTCAAGGCTCTTTCAAAGGTGTTTCGAGGGAAGTTCATATCGTATCTGGAAGAGGCTTTCGAGAAGGGGCAACTGAAGTTTCCTGGAAGCATCGGTTCATTGAAGAGCCGGAAGAGCTTCAGGAAACTCGTCAATCAGCTATGGTCCAAAAGATGGGTTGTTTACACCAAAGAACCCATGAATCGTCCCGAGTGGGTGCTGGATTATCTGGGTCGTTATACCCATCGCATTGCCATATCGAATCATCGTATTTGTGGTTTTTCAGATGGGCAAGTGACATTTACCGTGAAGAACAGGGGACAAAATACGACCGAAAAAATAACGCTTGACGCCGTTGAGTTCATCCGACGGTTTCTGCTCCACGTGGTCCCCAAACGTTTTGTTCGAATCCGGCACTATGGGATTCTGGCAAACCGGAACAAAAAAAAGGACATAGCCGTCTGTCGGAGCTTATTGGGGCAAAAATCGAAAATGCCGGAGGTGGCCAAAAAGTCAGTTGGCGAGATCATGCTGGAACGGACCGGTATTGATATCAGCCGCTGCCCTTGCTGCAAAACCGGAACGATGAAAAAGGTGCATGAAATCCCTGAAGGCGCAGGCCCCAGTGCATTTCAAATTATTTGTGCGGGAAGGATAAGAGACGGGCCGTAGCCGGCGCCGTTCATGACAATCAATTTAAAAGGCTTGATCATCCGGGTGAAAAAGCTTACGGACAGGTGCGTTTTTCCGACAGAATTGAGGAAAAAATCAGGATCATTTCTGGTGATCTCAGCGGAAACAGCATGATAAAATTGCTCCAACATGCGCAGAAAGCCAAAAAACATACACAAAAAGATGCCCCAGCCCCGACCTTTCTTTACAAACCCCATATATAATGGTAAACACAAGGAAAACCAAACGACTGCTTAGTCCAACATGATTTTATCCATCATCCCGCAGTCCGAGTCTCATTGCAGCACAAATTTCAAAACACCGCCTGAGAGTATTTGTAATCCTTCGTATTAAAATCGGCGGGACGACGGATAAAATTCTATACGTTTTTTTTTAGGGGTAAATATGGCATACAATACTGCTGAAAAAGAAACAATTGGTCTATGTATATCTCTTGAAGCAGTTGGAGACATGGCAAATCATGGATTGTTAGAGCTCAGAGACATTTCGGCGTATCCAGGGGAAGTTGAAGTCTATTTCCATACACATATTCACCGGGACTTGTTCATAATTCGGCTTCTTGATTTTGTAAAAGAAAGCGGAGACAGCAGGCTAACTGGAGTATCTGGTTCTTGTTTAAAAGTTTTGCAATCTGCATGTGATTCTCGCTCATTCGATCAAGGTAATAGTATTGAATCTTTGAAGAAATCAGTCGAGGAATTTGATGAATGGTTGAACTATAAAACCCCAATCAAACTATGGTTGCCAACTCTTGATATCGAAGCAGACATCGAAGTGAGCCGTTTGGATTTCATTGCAATATCCGGCAATCATTGCAAACACAACCTTTCGCGATTAACTGGTGTATCAAAGCAGATTCATACAATTTTAGGTATAAATGGATACTCAGTACCATTAGAACAAATCCCATTGGCATTAGATGATTTCCGGGAACATTTGCAGGGAAATTATTTTCTTTATTACGGGACTTGGCTTGGTGAGATGCTCAACAACATACGCTGGGGTATCCAAAACTACCTTCAGCCAACATATAGAGCATCTTACACGAAAGATGACCCAAACGACATAAGATATCGCTATGAATATCCTGAAGAGGTAACAAAGGAAATCCCAAGGCAATGGTTTTGGAGATTGATGAATAATATTAGAACTGGCCCATACTTCAAGAATTTCGCCGGTGCACACTACCTTAAGGAAGAAAGTTCACTGGAGTGGCGTGATAGATAAAAAAATATCCCTAACAAGGCAAATTAACTCGGATGCAAATTCCGCTGCGCTAGTGTGTCATGACGAGAGACGAAAGTCTTTCTTGCTGTGTTGAAGATGAGGGATGGCCCCTCGGTTTCGGTCATCAGAGACTGGGATCAAACTGCCCTATGCGGCATTTATTAAGAGTATTTGTCGTGAGCGATAGGGAAAAGGCAGAAGAATCTGTCAGGTGCGTTCTGAAGAGATGAATGCAAATGAACCACTGATGAGGTGTCGATATGGATAAACGCTGTCAAAACCGGGGAACGAGCGTATTCTCGGGATAAGTTTCGACGTGATCTGGATACGGGCGAAGCGGCAGCCGGCATTGAGGTGGCATGAATTCAGAACAGGCTTTAATACGGAACATGAGAACCTGTCGTCCTGATGTTAAGGGAGAAGTGGCGTGGTAAACCCACAAAATGAGAGTACCAATGCAGGGCACAGGGGCGGACCGCCTCGTAGTAGCTGTGAAGTTTCTGTAATGGAAATGGAGCAAAGGGGGCGGCCTGTCCATTCGAAAATCGGGGGTCAACCAGAAGATGGGAGGAACCTTCGGATGGAGATAAAACCTTTCAATATCCCAAAACGAATTGTCTTTGAGGCATTCAAGCGGGTCAAGGCAAACAGAGGTGGACATGGGGTCGATGCTCAGAGCTTAGCCGATTTTGAGCGGAACCTCAGCAACAATCTGTATAAGCTCTGGAACCGTATGTCCTCAGGAAGCTATCATCCGCCTCCGGTTTTGCGAGTAGAAATAGAAAAGCCAGGCGGTGGCATCCGACCTTTGGGTATCCCAACGGTAACGGATCGGATAGCCCAGATGGTTGTCAAACTACAGATCGAACCGGAACTGGAGAGACACTTTCACCCCAATTCCTACGGGTATCGTCCCGGGAAGTCGGCGCATCAGGCGCTTTTGAAGGCCAAAGAGCGATGCAACAGGCGTGGGTGGGTTCTGGATATGGACATTAAGGGGTTCTTTGAGGAGATCAATCACGACCTGCTGATGCGGGCGGTGAGGAAGCACGTCAAAGAGTCCTGGCAGTTGATGTACATACAGAGGTGGCTCACAGCCCCGGTGCAATATGAGGATGGGCGACTTGAGGAGAAACGGAAAGGAACGCCGCAAGGGGGAGTTGTCAGCCCACTTTTGGCAAACCTGTACCTGCACTATGCGTTTGATGTTTGGGTAGAAAAGAACTGGAAAGGTATTCAGTTCGAGCGGTACGCCGATGATATTGTCTGTCATTGTGTCAGTGAGCGGGAGGCTTTAGAGCTGAAGGCGATACTCAATGCCAGGTTTAACAAATGCGGTTTGCAACTCCATCCAGCCAAGACAAAAATTGTATTTTGCAAAGGGGGTCGCAACAAAGGCGACTACAAAACGGTATCCTTTGACTTTCTCGGCTATACGTTCGGACCACGCTGGATTAAGACAAAACGGGGCCAGCAAGGGCTTTATTTTCTTGCGTTCGTTAGCCAGAAATCGGCAAAACGGATACGTCAGGAGATCAACAGCTGGCCATGGAAGTATTGGCGTCAAAAGGAGATGGTGAAGATACAAGTGTATTGCCGGAGCCGGCTACGAGGCTGGATGATTTATTATGGTCTATTTGGCAAGAGTATCATCCGAAATGTCCTGTTTCACTTCGACAAACGCCTGAGTCGTTGGGCAAAAGCGAAGTATAAACAGCTAAAGACGCTTATGCAGGCCGCTCGACGGATAAATCGGGCACGGAGAATGAATCCGGGCTGGTTTCCCCATTGGGTGGCACCCACGGGATTGATAAAAAGGTGGACAGGAGGAGCCGTATGAAGCGAGAGTTTCACGTACGGTTCTGTGAGAGGCCAAAGGGGAGGTTCCTTTGGCCTACTCGACCATTTGCACCGGTTATTTGCAACGTTGGACGAATGCTGCTGAGCAGCAGGAAGTAGATTGAATGGGCAAAGGCAAACGAATTAAGAAGCGGAGAAGAAAATCCGAAGAAGTTTTTGAGGACAAGGCTTCCGAGGCACTTACAGGGAATTTCCAGAGAGAACTGAGAAACTCAGAATTATGGGATGAGATTGTCGCCCAATTTGGCGAGGAACGCGCATTGGAAATCATCAGTGAATGCAAGGCAGACGTCAAAACAAACATGGATATAAAATGAGTCCCGGGATCATACAGCGGATATTCAACGATCATTTCGAGGATTATCGGAGAAGCCGACTTCTCGATGCCCGGCAATGGCGTGCGTTCTGGGACATCATGACCTGTCGGACGCCCGAAAAAGGGTTTCATGTCGACGAATGCCCGAACGGCGATTATCGGGTGATACTTCCCAATTCGTGCAAGAACAGGTCTTGTCCGCAATGCGGATCGACAGAAACGCAATTGTGGTTGGAGCGTAGACGGTCCCAGGCCCTCGATTGCCCTTATTTTCACACGGTGATTACCATCAGCCACGATCTTCATGGCATATGGGCTGCCAACCGCAAGCTATTCACCGGTCACATGATGCGCAGTGCATGGGGGGCGTTGCGGGAACTGCTCGGTGACTGGCGGTGGTTGGGCGGGCTTCCCGGCATCATTGCCGTATTCCAGAGCTGGGATGACGAGTTAAACCGGCATTGCCACCTGCATTTGATCGTGACCGCCGGCGGGTTGAATCCCGATGGCCGCTGGGTAGGCGCAAACACTGAATTTTTGTTGCCGGTACCGGTACTGACATCCAAGTTCAGGGGCAAGTTTCTCGCTTCTCTCAAGGAAGGCTTCACCCCCTTGACCAAAACAGGGCGCGAGAAGCCGTTGGGTCAAGTGTTAATCGCGCCACCAGGCAAGAGCCTTCGGCAATGCCTGAACCTGATCAACAAGCTGGGCCGCATTCGTTGGCATGCCGACATCGAGCCGGCCTATGAACATGCCAACGGCGTTTTCAAGTATGTCGGCCGGTACATCCGCCGGGGTCCGATCTCCGAGAAGCGGATAGTGGATTACGATGGCGATACCGTGACCATTGCCTATGCGCATCCGCAAAAACATGAGCAACCAACCTTTAAGCTGGATGCGCAGACATTTATCCGACGTCTATTGGAGCATGTGCCCGAGAAAGGCACGCATCTGGTGAGATCCTACGGTCTTTTTCATCCGACCAACCTGGCGAAACTGAATCTGGCGCGTGAGCGTTTGGGCCAAAAGGCTTATGTTCCGGGAATTGAACAACCGACGGCTATCGAATTGCTGCGTCATATGTTTCCGGATTTGGCCGAAACCCGATGTCCGCATTGCGGTGAGATACTGCGTACCGTTTTCGTCTATCGAGGCGGCCATACCGAACCCTGGAGGCTGGCCGCATGACGCTGTCAATGTTCATATTTTTAACCGGTGGGGGTTTCATAGGACATCGTTGGGCCCAAATTAAGGAGAAAACTCCTGCCTTTTCGGAAGTTCACCGGTATTTACGTGATTTTTCTTCACGGATTGATCGACATGGTCAGGAAGTGGCAGGCGCGACATTAAATAAAAGGATTTCCGAGAGATTCGGGCCTTTCAGAAAAATCCATATAATGGAGTCCCGTTCGACGCATCGTCCAACCAACAGGATGATACTGACAAGCCTGAACTCGGTCCCCAATTGATAAATCGAGGATTTAATGCAGGCCGATTTCAATTGGCACAGTCCCTTTGTCGACCCGGCTTGCAGCATATCCTGAACATTTAAATCGAGGATTTAATGCAGGCCGATTTCAATTGGCACAGTCCCTTTGTCGACCCGGCTTGCAGCATATCCTGAACATTAGCCGTAAGGAAAATCATGAAAAATCCAGACAGAGAAACAATTTCACGACTTGAAGATTTTCCAAATGTTGGAAGGGCAATTGCAGATAGGCTCCGATTGATTGATATTGATCACCCGAAAAAGTTGATTGGAAAACAACCCTTTGAGCTATACGATCAACTTTGCACAGTATCAGAGGAAAGGCATGACCCCTGCGTCATTGACACGTTTATGTCTATTGTTCATTTCATGGAAAGCGGCGAACCACTACCATGGTGGGCATTCACTGATGAGAGAAAGAAAATTTTAAAGATGGAGGAAACAAAATGAAATATGGCTATACAATTGTATACGTGTCCTCAGTCGAGGCGACGCTGGAGTTCTATCATAGGGCTTTTGGTTTTAACATTAAATTTGTACATGGATCTAAAGCCTATGGGGAGTTGGATACAGGCGAAACAACATTAGCTTTTGCTTCTCACGAAATGGGTGATATGAACTTGGGCGGCAAATATACAAAATCAAATATCAATGACACACCCTTAGGAATTGAGCTGGCTTTTGTAACCGAGGATGTTTCAGCAGCATATGAAAAGGCCGTTTCAGCCGGTGCATTACCGATAAAAAAGCCGGAAGAAAAACCCTGGGGGCAAGTTGTTGGATATGTCAGATCTGCTGAAGGTTCAATAATTGAGCTGTGTACACCAATTGGCGGCTAACAAGGCAAATTAACTCGGACTGGGAAAAGCCGCGCCGCTTCGCTTTGCGCCTTTTCCCAGCCGGTTATTTGCAACGTTGGGCTGGGAGCGGCGGCTGCACTCTCCGCAATCCGGACCATGATAGGGTTTTACATATGCGAATTAAAAAGCTCAAACTCCATAATTTTAAAAAATTTGAAACACAGACGTTCGACTTCAATGACGATATCAACGTCATAGTTGGTGATAATGAGTCCGGGAAAAGCACTCTTTTGGAGGCAATCGAGATATGCCTCAACTATAGCTATCGAGGAAGATCACTGAATACGGAATTAACGACAGATCTTTTTAATAACGACTGCATAGACAAGTATCTTAAAGGAACTTTTTCGCAGGATACGCTTCCTGAAATCCTTATTGAGACTTATCTGGAAGGTAATCCCAAATTAAAAGGTGATAACAACAGCGAGAAAGAAAATACTGAGGGGATTTTTGTAAAGATATATTTTGATCCGGATCTATCAGATTCTTATGCAGAATTTATCAAGGAGCCGGAAAAAGTTACAACTCTGCCCGTAGAATTCTACAAAATAGATTGGTACAATTTTGGATGGAACCGAGTTACCTATCACAACAAAAAAATTAATTGTCTATTTGTTGACCCATCGCGCCTTCATCCCACATTCGGAAAAGCAAAATATATTAATACAATTATCAACACCGCCCTTAATAAGAACGCCAGGTCTACGCTAAATCTTAATTTTCGGCAGCTCAAAGCACGTTTTGATGAAGAAAAAGACGTTATTGCTATCAACAAGAAGCTGGATGCCGACAATGATGTAACAAACAAATCCCTGAAGATTACGGCTGATATAGCCTCGACTACAAGCTGGGAAAGCAAGCTTCAGCTGGCAGTCGATGATGTTACTTTTAATCAAATCGGGAAGGGAGAACAAAATCAAATCCAGATCAAACTTGCAATGCAAAACAAAGCGAAAGATGTAGATATCGTTATGCTCGAAGAACCTGAGAACCATCTCGCGCATATCAATCTTATTCAGCTTGTCAGCTATATCGAGAAGAAAAATCAGGGGAAACAGGTCTTTCTGACTACCCATAGTTCGTATGTACTCAACAAACTAAGTATTAATAAGCTCTGCTTGTTAGCTGATGGATATACCCTGTTAAAACATGTTAATTCAGACACGGTGAAAACCCTCAAAAGGCTGCCAGGCTATGATACTCTCAGAGTTGTTCTCACCCAAAAACTCATTTTGGTAGAAGGACCATCCGATGAACTAATCCTTAAGAAAATTTACTTGAATAAATTTGGACGCCTGCCCGAAGAGGACGGGATCGATATTATTGTAGTCCGCGGCATAGGATTCAAAAATTATCTCAATATCGCTAAACCGCTAAACCATCCAGCGCGCGTGGTCAAGGATAACGATGGTGATTACCAAAAGAATATTGTTGAATGGGCAAAAGAATATGAACATTCAGATTTTATAGAATATTATTCTCCGCATGAGAATGATCAATATTCGCTTGAACCGGCTCTCATTTCAGCCAATGGCGATAACCAAAAAGACCTTGATCATCTGGCAGAAATTATGCTTTCAGTACAAACTTATAAGGAGTACCAGAAAAATGATGACTTAAACGACAAAAAAATATTTCTAAGAGACTGGTTCGGTGGCCAAAACAGCGGTGGCAAAAAAGTGGATTCGGCAATACGTATTTTTGATAGTGATAAAAATATTAGGTTTCCAGAGTATTTGATAAAGGCTGTTGAATTTGACACGTAAACTCATACTCGCGAGTGCGGGAGCCGGAAAAACTCGCTATATCGCAAAGCAAGCTCTTGAAATGTCAGCCAATGGGCAGGCGATCCTGATCTTGACTTATACCGAAAATAATCAAAAAGAGCTTACAAAAAAGATATGTAAAGTAAACGGGCATGTGCCTTCCAATATTACCATTAAGGGCTGGTTTACCTTTTTGCTTGAAGACATGATTAGACCCTACCAGAGGTGCGTATTTAAGGATCGTATTCCTGGGATTTATCTCAATTCGTGCAACCCACATGTAAGAGGTGGCCGGGCATTGAAGGGGCGGTCGGAAAAGCTAAACGGAGCCTATAACCCGATGTGTTTTTTAACAAAATCGGACAAAAAAGCACATACAATTTATCTTTCAAAGCTTGCAACTATAATCCACAAAGAAACCAAAGGCAAGACCACACAGAGGCTTGCTGAGATTTATAGCGCTGTTTTTATTGATGAGGTGCAGGACCTGATTGGCTGGGATTTCAATATCATTGGAGAAGTTGCCAAAATAAAAAAATGTATGTTTATCTGTGTGGGTTCCTTCAGACAAACAATTTACACAACGTCAAACGCCCAAAAGAAACCAAAAACGAATGCCGAAAAGCTTGAATCTTTTAAAAAAATAGGTTTTAAGCCAGAATATATGAATATAAGTTGGCGTTGCATTCAGCCCATATGTGATTTTGCCGATCTGGTACATTCAGATGAAAACTGTTATCCGACCACTTCCTCGAAGGTGATTGAAGTACCGAATGAACACGCTGAACACTTGGGAATTTTCGTTATTTCTTCAGACACAGTTTCAGAATACATTCAGCGTTACAACCCATTTATTTTAAGGCTTAACAAGACTACACAGAAGCAACTTTGCGACCAGTATAGTGCGTGCAACTTTGGTGAGTCAAAAGGCCTTGGATTTGAGCGGGTATTAATTCTACCGACTAAAAAACAAAGGGACTTTCTGTCAGGAAAGAGCGCTGTCTTTGATTGTGGAAAAACAGAAAAAGCCAAAAACACTTTTTATGTCGCTATCACACGAGCAAGATACAGCGTCGCATTTGTCTATGATGGTGACGTCACTCTTAAAGGCGTTGATGTATGGAAACCGAGTTGATGGGAGCGTATATATTGCATTAATGAAAATTGAAATAAAGAAGGATCGTGACTTCATTCTTCACAGGTTTATAGAAAGCCCAACAATGGCAATGAACACAGACGCCTAACAACGTGCGGTTATCATGGATTGGGCTGTAAAGAAAGATTGTACTTTTCACAAAATTACAGCATTTTAATCGGCGCTGGTTATTGCCGGCGTTATGTTATGTAATAGAACTCAAAAATCCAAGGAACATGTTGATGTCCAAATCAGAGAAATCATCTATATCAATTGAACGGAACAAAAATTGGTTTGGAAAAGGTCGACCAGCAAATGTAATTGTTAATAATGAAATAATAGGAACATTAAAAGATGGAGAACAAAAACATTTTTCTGTATCTCCAGGTTCACACACAGTTATAGTCCAACTCGGTAAGCTTAAAACAGATCCTATAAATATAACGCTGGACGTAGGTAAAAATAAAACTCTTGAATATTGGCACAAAAGTCACCTTAACATATCAGGGCTGTGTATTTTAGGATTGATGGCATTCATCGCAACAATATTTTTACAATATTTGAAAATTCATTTCATAATCTCCCTTTTAATCGCTTCATTAGTTATGTCGGGTTGTTATACTTGGCTTGAAAATAAAGGTATTGTACCACCCTTCGTGATCATAAATGAATCTTTGAATGTTGTAGATGCCAGTATATTAAATGATATTTCCTAACATTTCACTGGTACCGACGGCGTTCCGCCGCCGCACACTTCAAACGTTATCGCGCCGAGGCAAGCTCGGCGTATCTTGCAGGGTGAAAGTCCCTGTCGGGAGGGGATCAGCAATGATTTCCTGTAAGGGTTAGCCACCCACCCGTATCGAGCCTTGGACCCATGGCGGAGCTGCAGCAAGTTGAGCAGCGAACAAGATGGGTTAAGCGTAGGCAGAGAATCTTGTAGGCCGCAGAGGTGATCGCGCACCCTGAAGTGCTGGTATCAGTCGTTCGTTCAAATTTTAAGACAGAGAAACATTTATTTTCCGCCCCACGGCTTTAGCAAACTTTTCGAGGGTTGAAAGACGGATGTCAGTAGCATGATTTTCCATGCGAGAAACAACAGATTTTGTCGTTTTTAAACTTTTTGCAATTTGTTCCTGGGTCAGACCGGATTCAAGGCGAGCTTTCTTTAGCATTAGTCCAAGTTTAAAAGTTTCAAGGCGTTCGTCGTAGCCTGACCAGAATTCGGGATCTTGTTTCGCCCGAATTTTTTTATATTTTTGGAAATCGCTCATTTTTTAGCCTTTCGGTTGTAATAATCTTGTTTGCGTTTTTCAGCAGTGGCAATTTCCTTTTGAGGTATCTTTTGAGATTTTTTGGTGAAACCATGACTCAAAATCACAAGGTTCTTTCCATCCAAAAAACCCAATATCCGAAATATGTTATTGCCTTGCTGTACTCTAACTTCCCAGATATCATCGGTGCGTTGAAGTTTCTTGAAAAACTTTCGAGGCACAATATCGAGTTGTTCTATGATATCAAGTACAAATGCGACTTTTTCAAATTGTTTGTTCGTCAGCGAATCGAAATATTCTTCAACAGGACTTTTACCCGTTTCGAATCTATAAAATTTGATTTTTCGCATGGTTGCATGTTCGCATATATGCGAACATTTCTCAAGGGGTTTTTATGAAAAACGCACAACAAATAAAGGATTAGTAACCGTGCCGAGGCACGAGGCTCGGTACTAATCCATGGCTCAAGAAGCCGCGGATTTGATAGGGGGAAAGATTACCGATTTTCTGGATGTTTTAAGGCAAGAGGTGGTTAAAATTTCGACAGAAGGTTCTTTTCCGGGTGTAAAAACCAAAAATAAGGCCGTTTTCAGCTATTAATCCCCAGGTTGAAAATTAAAATACCGGCGATTTGGCGCACGGGTGCTGCAACATGCCCTTTGATAATTGACAGGGATGTTTGTAATGTTGTCCAATACCGGATAATCAGTTTTGTTATCCGGGCCCTGGCCGTGTTTCAGGTTTTGCAAAAAAAATGAATTTCAGCTCATGACCACAGCCCCCTGTGTCAGAATAGTTGGTAAGGTCTGTTCACGCTTCCATTTGATGTCATTAAAAATATTCCAGGATCGGACCAGCGTTCTGGTAAAAAAATGTTGAATACCGGAGTAACTGATACGCAGCGTAGCGGCGCTCCAGCCGAACTCATTTTGGCAGCACAGCCAGTATTGACGGAGCTGTTCTTCGGTGATATCGTCAAGTGATATATTGTAAAAACGCTGCAGCCTTAAAACCGCGCTGGTATAGGATTGAATACTTCGCCTGGCATAACCGGCTAACTGGAGATCTTCTTTAAAACGTTTGATTAAACTGTTCATGGTATCTTCCTTTCTTCGTTAAACCTTGTCGGGTGAAGATACCGTCCTGCAAGCCGGTAAGAAGATACCATGAGCAATGATGCCACGCTTAATCTGCCGCGGAGCGGCTTACTTGAACCATCGGCTGTAGCAGACCGCTGATAGATCGCCGCGACTGCTGAGCCGCGTCGTTCTGCATGGAGAATAGATGACATCCACATGGATTGAGAACTACGCTGGCACATGGCATGACGCCGAAGGGCGAACGCTTGTGATCGAAGTCTGCGACGACAAACACGCTACCGTTGATCTGCTGGTCGATGGTAAGCCTATGCCTCGCCCCTGGTGTTCTGGCGCACCGGCGCAGGGTCTCCCTGCATGCTACAGTCCGATCGACGGTCCTGACTTGGATATAGACTTGGGTCGCCCCGGGTTCTCTCTCAACGTCAACTACGAGTTCGCCGAACCACCATACGAATTCGAAAGCCTCTCTGTAGGCGTATTGAGCTACGAATCCGATACGGAGGCAGAGATATTTAGCAAACTGTTCGGACGCCTTGGGAGATACACTCGGGAGAATGCAGAACAAGAAAGTGGACACATACGCAAGTAAGCCGCGCCACTTCGCTCTACGGCATACTTGCGCCGGTCACTTTCGGCGTTCGCCCTTAAAAGGAACCCGATGATAACTGTTAGATTGGAAAGGAATAAAGACAAAGCGGAAATACAAAATGTTATAGATTCCGCTGTTGCCACGTTTCGACAAACTTATCGTCCCACCCAAAGGGCAATTGGAAATAAAAATCAAATAAAACAAAACTATGAAAGGCTTGTTGCCATAATTGCTGGTAGGATTGTAGGATCTGTCCAATATTTTTCTGATAATCGTTGTGTCAGTGTTCTCGGGCTTGACGTTCACACAGATTATAGGAAAAAAGGTGTTGCTCGAAGCTTAATATCCCATATCAAAAAAATCAGTATAAAGGAAAAAGCCCTTTCGCTTAAATTGCACACCATTAAAGAAACCGGGAATGTGGTGGTATTTAAACGCCTTGGATTCAAAGAGACCTCAGAACGAATAGATGATTTATTTGAAAGTGATAAGTTCGATACGCTAACTGATGTTGAGATGATTATGGAGTTACCAAACAATAAGCAAGGGCAAAAATAATTGGTCAAACAAATAAAGGATTAGTAACCGTGCCGAGGAACGAGGCTCGGTACTAATCCATGGTTCAAGAAGCCGCGGATTTGATAGGGGGAAAGATCACCGATTTTCTGGATGTTTTACGGCAAGCGGTGGTTAAAATTTCGACAGAGGGTTCTTTTCCGGGTGTAAAAGCCAAAAATAAGGCCGTTGTAGCCATTAATCACCAGGTTGAAAATTAAAATACCGGCAATTGGGCGCACGGATTCAGCAACATACCCTTTGATAATTGACAGGGATGTTTATAATGTTGATCAATACCGGATAATCGGTTTTGTTATCCGGGCCTGGCCCGTGCATCAGGTTTTGCAAAAAAAATGAATTTCAGCTCATGACCACAATGGCCGCATTTAATGCCGGGCAATTCCGGCTCCGGGATTTGAGAAAAAAGTTCAATAATGTCATTACCATGAGCAATTTAATTGAGCAATGATGCCACGCTTAATCTGCAGCGGAGCGGCTTACTTGAACCACCACCTGGAGGCCGGAGTCTGCATTGGCCACATAGGCATAACTGCCGGAGACCGTTACACCAAAGGCATCGGCCGGGGTCTCCACCCGGCCGATGAGCGGGCTGAAGAGCTGTTGGGCCAGGGCGGGCAGCCCCGCACAGGGGCCCCATGACCCCCTGACCGATTGCGACGACATTCGGATGGTCAGAGCTGCCGTCATTCCCACACCCGGGAAAAATCATTAAAATAAACGCCAGAACGATGACTTCCCCATATCTCAGGACACTTCGCATAAATTGCATTTCATACTTCTTTTTGTCAGGTTCAGATCATCGCAACGAAAGATTCGAGTTGAATATCACAGAATGGTTGTTAAAGGGAAAATAAAAGGATATCCCTTCTATGATGTTTGTTTGGTCACCACCACGGAATACACAGAACACACTGAAATTCTCGCAGTTGCCATATGCCTTCCAAAGCCGACTGAGGTGTGAATCAAAAAAATCGCACGCCCATCAAGAAAGTACAGCGCCACATATTTTTTGACATTATATCCCAGATGACTGTATAGGTTGTCTTCCTGATTAAATAGATATTGCGCCATACCCTTAACAAAGAACGGGCCGACACGATGAATAGATAAACCCCATATTTCGGCAAATCCTGAGAGGTGGGGTTTTGTTGTTTATCGGCAGTGGTTATTTAGGCTTGCGATGGATGCCTTGTGTGTTTCAATGCAACCTTTTTATGCTTCTTGTACGTATTTCTAGTTTCAATATACACCTCGACTGTATTGTTTATATTTTTTAACTTTGTGGCGGCAAATAGTCGTAATTAAATACGGCTATTAGGCCGTCTAATTTATGTTATGATCAAAATAAATTATAAAATGGCAAGATACTTATGAAATGGTTCCTATCTTTTATTATTGTTTTATCATGTTTTTATATAATTACTCATGATGCATTTTGCTCTGAAACCTATTTCATTAATAACAATCGCGTACTTTTATACAAAATCATAAACTGGTGGAATGATTGCCTTCCGGAAGAATCAAGCCAGCTTTGCGGGAGCCGCATCAAGTGTCAAAGTGAGGGCGATGCCCAAGTTGAATACAATGAAGCAGAGAAGATATTGAGACTCCAGATAAAAGGAGGTTTTGCAGATCTGTTATCTCTATTCAAACAATGCGAACAATGCTTCGGCCCCTCTTATCTGCAATGCATGTGGCTAAATAAGAAATATTTCGGAAACGGTGAAGCAGCTATTGTACAAAACGAATTGCCAACAATAAGGGGTTTAGTCTTTAATAATATAAATAGAAAGAAGGGTCGACTAATTCGAAGTGTCGAGAAAGATATAGTCTTTGTGTTAGAAGGAGTGGTTGGAGGCTTGCTGTTGCAAAACGGCAAAATAGCCTTGCATCGAGCGGGCGTTTTTCTCAAAGCGTGTCCTGAGGCAGATCAGAGCCGGGACGATAGCCTTCCAATCTCTCTTAACATAATAAATCCCCATACAAAAGAAGTGCTCGCAAAGTATTCTGCGATTTTGAAGCGTTAGAGATCATAACAATGCCACTGGAGCAGACGGCGTGAAGATAGCGACTTTACGTAAAGGCCGTGCAAATTTGAAAAAGATGTAGATCTTCCTGAACACTCTCATGCAGCTCAAGTTGGCTTTGTCCTTAGCGGAAGTATCGAATTGACAATAGATGGGGCCAAAAGGCCGTTTAAGACGATTCGTCGGCCGGTTTTAGGCATTAATTGATGATATTATACTTGCGTTTGCCATCTGTAAATACACGGATCGTCGCGAGCCTGCGCAGCACGGGCGTCGGCACCACTGAATGAAATTCGGCGTGTTACTACAAAATCGAGGCTGTTTTAGCTGCGTTTTTCAAGGTGGATGATCTGCTTGGGAGGCTTGATCTTTAACAAATTAAGAGTATTACGTGTGTCGGGGAAAATCTCGTTGCGCGCCAGGAACCGAAAATTTAAATTAAAAAATTCTGATACCTGCAGCTTGTCCAGATCGCGCCGGATTTTATGCCAGGACTTGCCGCAAGACAGCTCGGCGACGCGCTCGATCAGCAGTGCCAACACACAGATCTTGACGTGGGCCTCAATGCGCCGCGGTGCCCAATGGTACATGGGCATCATTTTGATCTGGGTGCGTTTCATCGAACGAAAGCAGCGCTCAATCACCATGAGTCCCTTGTAGCCGCAGGCGGCATCTTCCAGGCTGATGGTATCGTCATTGGTTTCCAAGACCCATTTGCCGTCAAACCGGGCCGCATTTCGGATTTTGGCCCGATCGAGACGGATCTTGTCGCCTTTGGTAACCGTCAGGTAACGCTTGAACCGACGTGACGCCAAGAGTTCAATGGCCCACTGGGCGGTGGCTTTTTTGTTATCATGGTTTGCCAATTCTTCTTCCAGCATCTCAACTACCGCAGCCCGGTGCTTCTGCTGGCGTCTGGCTTCCCGAGGATTGAAGCAGAGGATATACCGTTTGCGTCGCACACCATCACCGACAATGACCTCCTTGGCTTGCAGGTTGTCACGGAACACCGTGTAACGACCGCGCTTGGTGAGCACCTTCTGTTTGATCTCGCTGACACTGGCCATACGGCAGGCCAGCAGGTACTTGCCACAGGCACGGGCAAGCTCCTCACGGTTGTCAAGTGAGTTCATCCCGGAATCAGCCACAAACATGGCGCGTCCCAGTTTCCAGCCTCTCAGGTCTTTACGAACGGTTTCGATGGTCTGAAAATCAGAGGTGTTGCCGGGAAACACCCAGGACCGTACCGGAATTCCCTCACGGGTAACGGCCAGGGCCACCACGACCTGGGGTGTCCAGGTGCCTTCCTTGGAATGACCGAACTTGCGCAGGTTTTCGCCACCGGGTTCATCATCTTCCCGGTCAATGGAAAAAGAGGCGGTGGTCGTGTCGTAAAAAATCACGTCGACGGCCAGGTTGAACAGATCGGCAGTATGGTTGAAGACAGCCTTTTCAACCGCCTCCGAATGGGCGTGCAGCAGGTCCATAGCCCGGTACATCTGCTTGAGTTTGAGCTGGCTGCAGTCTGGCAGGTAAACTTTTTCGAGCCACCGATCCCAGACACCCAGTTTTGACTCGGGTTCACACAGCCGGTTGGCCACCATGGCAAACAGCGCCCGTTCATAGGCTGGGTTAAGTTTGTCTTTGCGGATAATGGTCTCGAAGGTTTTCTTCAGCCCCACCCGCTTCCAGAGTTCCCCGATGGCCAGCACACATCCGTAACTGGTCGTACGGACCAGCTTGAGGTCCCGTGGCAGGCCCCAGGGTTCGCTCATTGCATGATCTTGCTTGGCATCGGCTGGGTCGAGGACGGTAAGGCCACAGACACGGGCAATGGACCTGCAGAGCCGGACCAGCTCGGCCCGGTCGAGCTGATCGGTTCGGCCGAAACTGTGGATCACTTTGGCGACGGGCTTGCGGGTGGTCGGGTGGCGTTCGTTGTGGGCGAGCTGGTAATACGCCACAACCGAGCCGTCTTTGTTCTTTCGCTTTGTCGTACGCAAATACATGCTTACACAGATAGCGTGTATTCACAATTATGTCAACACATAATTTGAAAGTCGTGTGCCTACCATTTTTGCGGTCGCCAATTTCATAACCTGCTGTTTTTACAAGGGGCGACCCGCCAAATACCCCGATTTTAGGGGTAGAAAATGCTTACAGATGGCAAACGCAAGTTATAGCACGGGTTATCTCGGCCCGACCCCAGCGACCCGGCGATCAGCGACAAGCGACCCCATAAACAAAAACCCTATAGGGGAGATTCAAATGGACAAACAGAAAAATGATCAGATTCGCAATTCAGTTCGAGAAAATTATGCAACAAAGATACAAAGCGATTTATGGATTACCTGAGTATTGAAACATATGTATATATCAGAAAGAAACAATAAGGGGGTACGTTCGTGCAGAAAGTGCTTGACGATTAGTCGTAAGTATTAAAAATTAAAGGGTATGCCGAAATTATCAAGATTAGATACCCCGGGCGTGTTGCACCATGTCATGGGCTTTTTGCAGGTTGGCGACGGCGGCTGATGCCGGGCAACCCGCCGGCTTTCTCCATGGATAGTCGCGCTCTTTTTCAAAAAGGTCCTTGAGTTTGATGGCAGAAAAGATTATTATTATCCTGTTTCTTTTGGGCTCGGCAGCCCACTTTTTTGCAAGGGCGTCAGTTTGCTTATTTTTATCCGCCGCCCTTGCCTCAAAATTGAGACCCATTTATCCTGATAATCATTTACTGCTTGTCAATCGATTTTAAAAATATCTCCATTTTTCAACCAATTTTCAAAGCTTTTTGTCCCGTTTTTGCAGACACCAAAACCTGATAAGGGAGGATTTACGATGAAAAACAATCGCATTGTAATTAATGCCAGCGAAGAAGAAATTCACTTTCGTGAGCAGGAGAAGAAACAAATTGAGAAATTGAGGGCCGCAGCCGAAAAAGAGGCTATTGAGGGCTATAGCAATGCTCACAAGAACCACTGTTTCAGATGCGGCACCCACAGCCTGGTCGAAGTTGATCATAAAGGCATCAAAATCGATATATGCGTCAACGACGGATGCGGCGCGGTTCACCTTGACCCGGGTGAAATGGAAAAAATACTTAAGGGCGAAAAGGGGGTTTTCGGCAAGGTCAAAAGCTCTGTTTTTTCCGTCTTCAAATAGGCATCTGCGAAACAGAAGTACCGTTCAACGCGTATACCTGAAAACGATTCTGCGTTCCAGATGCTACCAATCCGAAAGCCCCTCTTGCATTTGCTGATAAAATTTTCCGGGATACAGCTAAAATCATTTAAGCGCTGGGGCCGGCAAGTTTCCTGCTGCTTTTATTGCCTGATATTCTGATGAACGGCATTGTCTCAAAAGTATCCGACACCGACCACCCGATTGCCTATTCCGCAGAGGGTTCACATGGTATCTATGTGTGACAGCCGGTCTCCAGAGATACGGCAAAATAGACAAAACGTGGCCCTATATATTTCTTTATGACTACACCGGAGAAGGCGCTCAATGGGATACCTGAGCCAACCTGGAGGCATTTGACTATGATGAAGAACGTGGGCTTGGCGCAAGCGTTTGGCCGCGGTGGATGAGCACGGAGTACACCGCTGGATGCGGCCCGGATGATCCGGCAAGCGGGCCGATTTACCGCTGGGGCACCTATAAGTTCGGCTGTGAGGAGGTCCCTGTCATAGGCGTCGACATTGCATGCAGAATGGAAGTGGGACCCACAGGCCCCGCCGATAAAGGGATATGGGATGATTATGGTTCGAGCAAGAGAATACTGCCGTCATGTGAAACCGATATTAAATAGCGGGTTTGGTATGGCACACCACCGTTGAATAGTAGTCGAATATAATGGGGGTCAATAAAACATCGGCGTCACAAAAAGTGCAAGGGCTTGAGATCAACGCTTGAAAAGTGAATACGATTGAATGCACAACGCAAGCTTTAATCCCGAGCCCCATCTCAAATTACGTTTACGAATTCATCACTCATTGAAAAGGGAAACACCTTTCAGGAAATACCGCTCATTGGCCCTCGGCTTGTAATCCCGGACCCGATTGAGGGTGGCCTCAAAGGTGGTGGGTTCGTAGAGATAGATAAAGGGCGGATTGTCCTGCATATAGCGCTGCAGTTCAATGTACAGGTCACTGCGCTTTTTGTCATCAACGGTCTGGCCGATGGCCGTCAGCAACCCATCGATCTTGGGGTCGGACCAGGCTGAAAAGCTGGCATTCATACCCCCGAGGGCGCCCTGGAGTCTCGGCAGGGCCTCACCGCAGGCAGATGCCCAGGAATCACCGAAAAGCGGCGGCAGTGTCTTTTTGGCTTCCATGTCCCAGAACTTGCCGGATTCCATCTGCTGCAGTTCCACCTGGATTCCCACATCCCCAAGGTAACCCTGGACGGCCTCACAGACCTGCTCAAAATTCGTATACGCCCCCACCGGGCAGGCCAGATCCATCTTGAAGCCATTTTTGAACCCGGCCTCGGCCAGAAGCTGACGCGCTTTTTCAGGATTATACCCGAACGGGCGTATCGCCTTATCATAACCCAGATTGCCCGGGGTCACAAATCCGGTGCTGGGATGGGCGAACCCGCCGAACAAAGCCTCTACGATGGCATCGACATCGACTGCGTAGTTCATGGCCCGGCGCACCAGAGGAGATTCCGTAGGCTGGCCTTTTCCGGACGTCAGGTTATTGAAGGTAATATAGAAAACGCGATCGACGGAATAGTTGATGCCCTGGATATCGGCGCTGCTTTTCAGGCTCATCATCTCTTCCGAACTCAATCGGGTAACCACATCCACCTCGCCGGTTTTAATGGCCGCCACCCGGGTTGTGGATTCCGGAATCGGCCGGAAAACCAATTTTTTGACTTTGGGCAGTCCTTTCTCCCAATAATCCGGATTGGCTTTAAGAACAATCCTGTCGCCTTTTTTCCACTCGACAAAGCAGAAAGGACCGGTGCCCACCGGATGGCCCAGAAATCCGTCTTCCCCGACACGGGTAATATATTTGGGCGGTACCATGGCCCAATAGTCGGTCATGACCCTTAAGAGGAGGGGGCTGGGGCCATCGGTTTCAATTTTGACGGTATACTCATCGACTTTTGTAACGGCCTTGGCCATGGTCCATTTTTCACTCCACTGCATTTTTTCCCGGCACCCCCGCTGCCAGGAAAAAACCACGGAATCCGCTGTAAACGCTTCGCCATTATGGAACTTGATATTCCGTCGCAGCTTGAATGTATAGACCTGGCCATCATCGGAAACAGTCCAGCTTTCGGCCAGAGCCGGCACGACGGTTCCCGTATCATCTATCCATACCAGGGAGTTGTACAGCTGCCAGCAGACGTTCATGGCCTGGCCTTCCGATGTCATGGGCAGATCCAGGGAGTTCGGGAATACCGTTACCGCCACTCTCAAGGTGTCATTTTCCGTTGCTGCCGATGCCGGGGTACCGACAAGGACGATACCGCCCATAAAAAATACAATGGTTGCCAATAAAACAACTTTTAACCGGTTTAACATACTGCCTCCTTTTGTGTGTTATGTGAAAGTAGTGGGATATGCGTTCATACCGTTCGTCTTCCGCGAAATTCTCGGTTTTTGATCCGTCCTTTAATTATAAGGACCTGCCCTCCTCAAAAAGGCCCGCCATATCCATTAGCGCCTGTTCGAGAATGGGGCAGAATCGATTGAGATCAGCGGCCAGGTCACTTCGGGATGTCAGGCAGAAAACAAGGTGGTCCGATTCCCGACCGTACCGGATACCAAATCCGTTGTCCACCACCGGTCCGAAACCCACCAGCTTTACCCCGACGCTGCGGGTGGTGCTGGTGGAAAAAACGGCCCGGGTTAAAGTGGGCCACCCGGCATCACAGAACAACTTCGGCGGTGAAAGGATGCCCAGTGCCATCCCCCGCAACCGGTAAGTTGCCAGCAGGGCGCTTAAGTGGCCTTCCACGCCATGGCCGTCCATGCATTCGGCGATGTGTCTGACGTGGATCCGGGCCGCCTCGTGTAAATATTCGATTTTTTGATGCGCGGTGAGTCCTTGACGCTCCATGGCCGTGACGAACTGATGCGACGCCGGGGAGATGGTTTGAAAGACCTCTGTGCGGCCGTTTAGAAACTTTCGCATCAGCACCGATTCGCCAATGGTGCAGTGCCTGCCCCAGAGGCGGTATTGGGCCAATTGCAGGGCCAGTTGTACAAAAGCGTCGGGACTGACCCCCAGCGCCTTGATGGCATTTTCGCCAAAACGGTCAAATTTCAATACCCGGAGATGGATTTGCCGGACCTGATCGTTAAACCGGTCCAGGGCCTTTTCAACAACGGCCATGATTTCTGCGTCATGTTTGAAACGCAGTTCCCGGGGGGGGCGGGTCGCCTGGTTTGAGCCATCAAAGGCCTCGGTATTGTCTTCATGGAAAAATCGCACCAGCCGGATCATGACAGAACCGTCGATATGCGAATGCTCATAGCAGAGTCCGGCCTGGGCGTTACCCCCCACAATGATTTGAAACAATTTGTCAAACCACCTGTTTTTGCCGTTGCCGTGAAACACCATGCGGGCTTGCGATACGAGATTTTCCGGACACGCATCATCCAGGCATAAAACAAACAGGGCACGCTCAATCACATCGAGATTTTTCCGGTTTTCATCATCGATATCCGCCAGCAGCTCCCTGGCGTCAGCCCATGCATCCCGGTCCATGGTGGTCAGAAGGCCCAGGGCCGGGGGCGCCGGGCCGGCATTTGCCGCCTGTGATTTGATCGCGGCCAGATCCTTTGAAATCGCCTGCAGAGACCGCAGTCGGCCGTCAGGAGAATAGGCCGTCAATGTAAAAATCCGATCGTTGCAGAATACCGCAATGTGGTTTTCCTGAAAAGATGTGGGATTGGATGCCGATACCGGACTCCGGTAGGTATCGCAACCGGCTCCGGGCACCCGGCAGGATGAAAAAAGGCGCTGGTACTGATGCATACACAACGGGATGCCTTTGATGGTATCCGGCTCCAGGCCGCCCTGGCGGATCTGCGCCTTGAATCTGAGTGCCGAAACAATCAGCGCGGCTGCCCGCTGGATTTGTGAATCGGTCTGCCGGTGCATGTTCTGCGTTAATACATAAAACGGGTTGATGTTGATGGGCAGCGGATCACGGATATTGAGATACCAGTCTTCCGTATACGGTATCAGCCGGAACAGGGTATCCTCCTCCTGAATGAACCGCTTCAGTTCCCTGTTGAGGCGCCGACCCTCTCCTCCGGGTTTTTTAAAGTCTTCGACAATGCCGGCCGTCTGCCGAAAATCAGCCGGATCCATCAGCGGCGCCAGATGGTCAAGATAGGCGCTGCAGGTCTGTTCAAGGGAAGGAAACGGCCGAACAGGCCGGTCCTCCGTCTTTGGGTTGATTGATATGGCGGTCAAAAAAATCTCCTTCAAAACCGGTTTGTATATTGGATTGTTTTTAGAAAATTCAAAATCAACCGCAGGCAGGGTATCTTCCGCTGCATCGACTTCGGTTATTGAATTTTTCGTTTATATAAAAACAATGCAATCCGAATGCCATTTGACGACCGCCCATACCATTTTTATTCACGGATTTCGGATTGTCGAATAATTAAGGTGTATTGAAACCGGTATCGGCCTTAATCCATCTGTCCCTGCCCCTGCCCGCATGGTGTCCCAATGGACAAAAAAGACTTGCCTTCGGTTTGCAGGCGTTAGGGGCGGGTTTTCTGTCAGGCCTTGCCGGGCGGGCAGCCGGGGAGGGGAAGGCACAGGAGGCCAGATGGTTCTGTGAGATGACTCGGGTAAGTCGCTGGAGACTTAGTTCCTGTGGAAAGACCGGTGACTGCCGGCCTGATGCAGGTTATCCGGAGGGGTCCGGTGTCAAACCGTCGGTTGTCATCATCGGCGATACAGGGCTATTTTTTTAAAAATTTACGAATCAGCCTATTGGCCCGGCTCTGGCTGATGCCCAGTTTTCGGGCCACTTTGTATGAGCTTTCGCAATCCTTGTAGGCATTGACGACAAATTTGCGTGTCAATGCTTCCACAGCTGGACCCAGCAGGCCATACCGGTCCGATTCACCGGTAACATCTTCCGATTGATGAAAATTTTCAGGCAGATGGCGCTTCGTGATCGTGTGGTCCCGAACGGTGGCCACCAGAAACTCCATGGTGTGTTCGAGTTCACGGACATTGCCCGGCCAGGAATAGTCCTGCAAGAGGGCGATGGCGTCGGGGTGAATTTGATGTTTTGTTTTACAGGCGCCGTCAAAACGGTCCAGGAAAAAGTAAATCAGGGGTAAAATATCCTGAACCCTTTCACGCAATGGCGGGATTTCCAGGTTGATAACCGTCAACCGGTAGTATAGGTCCTCCCGAAAGCGCCCCTTTTTGATCGCTTCCTTGAGGTTTTTGTTGGTGGCCGCCAGGATTCGCATATTTATTTTCCGGTAGTTATCGGCACCCAGGGGGATGAACCGGCGGTCCTGAACCACTTCCAAAAGTTTGGCCTGTAATTTCGGGCTCATTTCCGTGATTTCGTCCAGAAAAAGCGTCCCTCCCTCCGCCATGGCAATCCGGCCTGTTTTGCCATTTTTACGAGCGCCGCTGAAGGCGCCTTCGGCATACCCGAACAATTCGGATTCCAGAAGGCTGCCGGGTATGGCCGCACAATTAATCGTCACGAAGGGGCCTTCTGCGTATCGGCTGCAGGAATGGATATACTGGGCCAGCAGGCTCTTACCGGTTCCGGACCGGCCCAGCAGGGTAATATTCGAATCCAGGCCGGCCACCTGATGGGCCATTTCCAGTATGGTTTTAAATTTTTCGCTGTGGGCAACGATGCCCAGGGCCAGCAACTGTTCTTTTCGATACGAAAGGGCTTCCTGCCGGTACCCCTGCATCATGCTGCGTGTTTTTGCCAGGTCCTCGCGAATGGCATCCAGATGGGTAATGTCCCGGGAATTCTGGACAATCAGTTCCAAATCACCGTTCTGCGTGAAAACCGGGGTGGCTGTAACCAGCAATTTTTTACCGATGCTGGTCTCCTGCTCCACGGTGATTCGTTTCATCTCCCTGAAAAATCTGGGCAGCATGGGGGGGAAGCAATATCCCTGCTCCACCAGATGGCTGGCATTTTTTCCCACGATGGCTTTGGCTTCAACGCCGTAGTATTGTTCACACATGGGATTGACATAAAGGATGACACCCGCTGCATCCGTGACAAAGATTTCGTCATAGGAATTCTGCAATATCTTGAGGAGAATTTCACGGTCGAGATCTGAATACAGTTGCAGGTGGGAAGCAATGTTCACGGTGTTGCTCATGTGTCTTTTCCCTTTTTACGGATTTAAAACCACAGTATTATCGCATTTTGCACGGTGGCCGGTTTCGGACAGATCACGGTAAAACTTTGTTTGATAAGGGGAATAAGGGCATCGAGTCTATTCCGGGTTATTTATTGTTAACTATTTTGAGGAGAATTCCTTCCATCCCCAGGCCTTAAAGCCATTTGTCCTCTTGTAGCGGTTTGATAGTGCAAAGTCAATCATGCCGCGCCCATAACCATATTAACAAGCAGATTTTTTTAATTTGGCGGTGGCGTTGGACCAGAATCGTTTTAAATAGTAATAGGGGCAATAGTAATTACAGTATATGCTTGGATTGGCAAGATTAGATGCCCCGGACGTGTTGCCCTCTGTCGTGGATCGGTGTCCGGGGACTCGGTTATTGCGCGGCTCAGGGGGAAGGCCATCGGCGATCATCTGGCAATGAACCCCGGGTGACAAAATCCCAACCCAGGGGAAATTTTCATGGAAGGGGATATTTTCCATACTTTTTAACCGCCCTGGACATGGCCATTACATTTTCAACTTTGCAGAAATCTGTAATGCTGTTGGCGGTTCCAAGAATAAACCCCCCGCCCTTGCCGATTTTGCAGATCCGCTGTTTCACCTCAGCCGCCACCTCTTCAATGGTGCCGTAGGGCAGGGTATGCACCAGGTCGATGTTTCCCCAGAGGGCAACCCGATCACCATATTCTTTTTTAATTTTTTCAATATCCATTGTCGGCGGTTCAATGGGATTGATGCAGTTCATGCCAAGGTCCAGCAGGTCATCAAATACTTTTGTCAGATCACCATCGGAGTGATAGGCCCAGGGAATGGTAATCGTGCCGGCAAGTATTTTAAATTTTGGCAGAAAAATGTCACGATAGGCATCAGGAGAAAACAGGATTCCTTTTTTATAGGCAATATCGTCATAGAGAAAAAAGAAATCAAACCCCGCCGCTTCAAGCAGTTCGATATTGCGGCAGTTCCATTCAATATAACGATCATAAATCCCGGTGATCAGTTTTAACCCCCCGAACAATGATTCGGCAAACCCCATCCATCCCAGGGAAAGATAGGTGGGCTGGATGCCGGGTCGGATGCCGCAGTAAAGGGCAAGATCCTTTTTTCCGAAGTCATCAACAAACCGTTTGGCCTGATCCAGCATGCCCCCCTTGGCAAGATCAGGAAAGACCATCATGGAAAGGTCTTTTTCCGATTTAATTTTCCCCTTTCCCAGATAGTACACATGGCCCGCTTCATCCGTTTTTGTTTCATCGCATACCGGGGATATATTATAGACGCCCTGAAATCCGATGGCGTCAAAACCCATACCCTGGGCAAATTCGGCCTCATCCATTTTTGTTTTTCCCATGGCCTGGACCAGCTTCTGGCGGATGCCCGGATCCACCCAGTCGGCAAAGGGCACCTGATCCGGCTCTTCAAGGTTCAGCGCTTTCATAAATCTTTGTTTTGGTGTCATCAGCTCTCCTTTGCCACGCAATCAGGGATAAAAACCTAAATTTTTAGCATCCTTCATGGCAAATCACCGACCACGCCCATAGGACGTGGTTTGAAGAAGCTCCCTCGAAGGGGGCCAAAAGCAACCTCGATTCACATATATTACAATTCAAAATCAAGGACATAGCCGCCTTGGAACGTTATGACTGTCGAACGCCCAATGTTGAATATTGAATAAGGTATTCTGCCTATTTAAAAAAAATGGCGAAGCGAAGCGATTCCGTTTGAACTAAGCGGCCGCGAGTTTTGAACATCCGTTAAAGTGGCCGTGCTTCAGGCCGACCACCATCGTTCCATCGACTTCCAGCCGTCGACGTCACGGTTGGCGGCCAAGGGCCCATGGGCCACGCTGCTTCGGTTGGCGAAGACGTATTGCGCATAGACCGGAATGATCGTCCCGCCGTCGTCCCGAACGATCTCCTGCATCTCCCAATACATCACCCGGCGCCGGTCGGTGTCGAGCTCGGTGCGGGCCTCAACCAGCAGGTTATTGAAGCGCTTGTTTTTCCAATGCGTATCGTTCCAGGGGGCATCAGCCGCATAGGCGGTGGTGAACATAAGGTCCTCAGTGGGTCGACCGCTCCAGAAACAGGTGCAGAAAGGCTTTTTCAACCAGACATTCGACCAGTAGCCGTCATTCGGCTCACGTACCAGTTTGATCTTGATGCCGGCCTTTGTGGCTGATTCGCTGAACAGCACCGCGGCGTCGACGGCCTTGGGAAACGCGGCGTCGGCAGCGTGGAGTTTTACCGACAGCGTTTCAAGCCCAGCCTGTTTCAGGTGGTAACGCGCCTTGTCCGGATCATAGGCGCGCTGTTTCATTCCGGTATTGAAATACCGGTTGGCCGGTGTGATCGGGCTATCGTTTCCGACCTGGCCATAACCGGAGAGAAGGATCTTGACAAGCTGTTCGCGGTCGATGGCGTACTTGAGGGCAAGGCGGACATTGACATCGTCAAAGGGCGCAACATCCGTGAACATGGGCATGGTAAAATGCTGCGTTCCGGTCACGGCATTAACAATGATCCCGGGTTTTTTTTTCAAAAGATGCACGGTGCCGAGATCTACGCCGCCAATACAATCCACCTCGCCGGTGAAGAGGGCGGTCGTCCTGGCTGTCTGGTCGCTGAGGGGCACGATCTCCACCCGGTCAAAATGGGCGCGCCCTTTTTTCCAGTAGTTCGGGTTGCGTTCACCGACATAGCGCACGCCCGGCTCGAACTTGGTCAGCTTATAGCCGCCGGTGGCAATCCCGGATTTCCAGTCGATGCCACCATCCTTGGATGGGAAGATGATGAAGAAATACTCTGATACGGTATAGGGGAAATCTGCATTTCCGCTCTTCAACTCGAAAACCACGGTCCGGTCGTCCGTCTTGCGAATGTCTGTCACCGCCTTTAGAAGCGTTTTGCCGGCCGATTTGGTGTCCTCACCCCGATGGTGGTTGAACGAGGCGATGACATCATCCGCCGTCAGTGTTTTGCCGTTGTGGAAAGTCACATCCCGGCGCAGGTGGAAGGTCCAGACATCGGCGCCCGGGCTTGCTTCCCAAGACTCGGCCAGCTCCGGAATCGCCGTGCCGGTCTCGTCGATCTCGGTCAGGCAGTTGCCGATGGCACCCACCATGAAGTGGTTGATAATTCCGGTGCCGTAGGTTGCGGGATCGAGCGATTCGGCAGTGCTGGCACCCCTAACGCCGATGCGGAAGGTTCCCCCCCTTTTCGGCGTCGCAGCGTGTGAAATGGAAGTCCACAGTGCAGGAGAGACAGCGGCGGTCAATCCTAAAACGGAAACACGGTTTAAAAATTCACGACGGCCCATGTGACCTTCAGCCAGCCATTTTTCCAGTTTCGTAAGTTCCGACATCATATACTCCTTTTGTTTTTTGCGTTTATGCTTCTGTTGAAGCGTTGGTTATGGACTGAATGTGCTCAAGCACGATTTCGGTAAGCGGTTGTCCAAGGCCGGGCGGGGTATCGTGCCCCATACCGTCGATTAATGTAAATGTTGCACCTGGAATCAGGTCGGCGGTTTCTCTGCCCTTTGCCGGTGGAATCAGCCGATCATCGGCACCGTGCACCACCAGGGTCGGCACTGAAATTGTTCTGGCCCTGTTTCTTGTGTCTTTCATGGAACAAATAGCCAACACTTGGCGGTTGGCCCCCTCGGGCGAGTAGCAGCGGTCAAAAGCTGCCGCGGCGGTCCGGCGTGAGTAGTCATCACCTTCGAAATACGTTTTACTGCCGAATTGACGTATGTATTCGACCCAATCCTGGATAAACGCTTCCCTGGACCTTGGAACCGACCATAACATATCGATGAGCAGAGGATCGGCAGGATCGCTGTGGGACATGATCGATGTCATGGAAAGCATCCGGGAAGGATATGTCGTCGCCAGTATCTGAGCGATGAAACCGCCCATGGAAATACCGATGATGTGGGCCTTATGGATGTCGAGCCCATCCATCAAAGCGATGACATCCAGCGCCATATCATCCATTGTATAAGGCGGAACGATCTCTTCACCTGCCGACATCCGGTGCTTCAGCGCTTCAAGTTCCCCACCGGCGATGCCATCAAATTTTTCGGAAAGACCGGTATCCCGGTTGTCAAAACGAATCGTCCGAAATCCCCGGCTTGAAAACGGTTCATAGAACGATTCCGGCCAATGGATCAGCTGGGTCCCCTGGCCTCGGATCAGAATGATGACGCCGGCTTCCCCGCTGCCGGATGCTTCATATGCGATTTCAGCCCGGTTGGTTTGTATGATACCCATTTCGGTGCACCTCCAGTTTTGACGGTCTCGTAAAAATTCCAGAACAGAAAAACCCCCTTTAATTTATCAGGAAGGAGCCCGATCGGTGCTGTCATAATTCATTGCAGCACCGCGATCGGCTGATTTGGCCGTCTTTGAATAAAGCGCCAGATACCCTTTTTTGACCTTTGGTGCCGGCGGTGTCCATGCCGCAAGTCGTTTTTTGAATTCCGATTGGGAAATCAACAGGTTGATCTGGGTTTTAGGGATGTCGATTTCAATTTGATCCCCATCAGCGACAATGGCCAGCGGGCCGCCCTCGGCTGCTTCCGGACCGATATGTCCCACGGCACAGCCCTTGTTGGTACCTGAAAACCGACCGTCGGTGATCAAGGCAATTCTGTCCTGCAGGCTCTTGGCGGCCAGCTGCCATAGAAACCGCTGCAACAGCCGCATACCCGGATCGCCCTTGGGACCGACATAACGGATGACAACCACCGATCCCGGCGTCAGTCGATCCTCTATCAGGGCCTGGCAGGCGGCTTCTTCATCGGTAAAAATCACCGCCGGTCCCGTGTGCTGTTGCATGGCGGGGGGCACGGCGGCCTTTTTAATCAAGGCGCCGTTGGGCGCAAGGTTCCCGGTCAAAAATATCAGCCCGCCTTCTTTTTCAAGGGGGTTTTCCAACGAATGAATTACATCGGCGTTGGTTACAGCGGCTGTTTTTAAATTATCTTTCAGTGGATGCCCCGTGACAGTGAGTGCCTCTGAAGCCAAAAGGGGGTGCAACACCTTCATTACCGCGGTAATACCGCCGGCTTCGTCCAGGTCCGACAGGAAATGACCGCCTGCACCGGAAGGATAGACATCACAGATAAACGGCGTTGTTCGGCTCAATTCATTGAATCGATCAGCCCCGATCTCCAGGTCGAGTTCGGCGGCAATGGCCTGAAGATGCAGCACCCCATTGGTGGAACCCCCAATGGCCATCAACACCCGGATGGCGTTATCAAAAGCCGCCGGGGTCATTACACGACTGGGCTGTATCCCCTGTTGCAGAAGGGCCATGATCTGCTGTCCGGTTTGAAACGCCATCCGTTGCAACCGGGAATCCGCTCCGGGCACAGATGCATTGCCCGGCAGGGTCATGCCCAGGGCCTCGGCCATGGCCGCCATGGTGTTGGCCGTGCCCATAACCGGGCAGGCACCGGTGCCCCGGCACCCCTTGTTTTTGACTTCGCAAAATTCAGTTTCCGTCAGATCGCCTGTTTTGAATGCCTGATAATGACGGGCCGCCACATCCAGCGGATCGATGGGCCGGCCTTTGAAGCGGTTAAGCTGCATGTAGCCGCCGGTAAGGACAATGGCGGGCAGATCCAGCCGGGCCGCGGCCATTAAATGCCCGGGAATCACGTCATCACAAACCGGCAGGAAAACCATGGCATCAAAGAGATTGGTCATGGCAACGGTCTCGATGTAACCGGCCACCAGATCGCGATGGGGCAGATGATAGTTGTCGTGTCCGGCCATGCTGGTGCAGATCGAGCTGATGACAAACTCCCGAGGTGTGCCGCCGGCCGCCCACACACCGGCTTTGACCATCTGGGCCACCTTGTCCAGATGGATGGAGGCCGGATTGACCTCGCCCCAACTGCTGACCACACCGATCTGGGGTCGCGCGATGGCGTCATCTCCCAGGCCCAGGCCCCGGATCATCTCCTGCCTTTCCACCAGTGCATAGTCCGGCAGAATACTGTCTTTTTTATCGATACGCATAATTCATTCCTCAAAATTAATATTTTCAGTATCCGTTGACGGTTGTCGGTTCACAGTTTATCAACAAAAAGGCCATCAGTCGTTAACTCACAACAAAAGATAAAAACAGGTATGGCCGCTGTGCTCGTGAACGTTCACGTATACGTGCACGGTTTTTGAAACCGACGCCGCCTTCATTTTCATGTGAAGCTATTCAAGAATTGAAGCATTTCGAATTAGGATTTCAATCCTCTGGTTTTTCAACCGTGAACCGGCAACTGTGAACGGTTATAACCTTGGATTGTTAACCATCAAGTTACTTCGGTACTCCCTGCTCATCCCATCCGCTAAGCCGATAATATTCTTTGCGCATGTATGCCAGCTCTTCGGTTTTTAATTCAAGGCCCGTGTCTTCAAGTTTGGTAAACATTTTCGGGGGCAGCCAGTCATCATCTGCCGTCACACCCTCGCGGAGGTTGAATTTGCGAACAATGTCCGAGATGGATCTGGCAATGGTGTGCAAATTTTCCCTGTCCCCGGAAAGCCCGGTAACGGCATGAACGGTTTCCCCGAGTTCTTCCCACAAATACATGTCACGGTAAAAGCGGCAGAAAATCATCGCATCAAAAACCGTCAGACGATCTTCAAACTCAAGAAAAAGGTCGGCCTTGTCCTCAATCTGATCCGGTGGAATCATACCGGCCAGTTCAGGTTTGTAAAAAGTGGCCCGCAAATGACATGCGCCCCGGTCAGAGGTGGCAAACGCCAGCCCCATGCCCTTTAATTTGCGTGGGTCATAGCCGGCCGGCTCCATCCCCTTGACATGCACCGCGATATCCTCCAGGCCCCACTGCCGGGCCGCATATCTGATGCCCTGGGCAAGGGTGTCGCCGATGCCGTCCCGGTGAGCGATCATGTGCAGCAGTTTGGCAAATCCATCCACATCACCATAATCCAGGGCATAGTCGATTTTACCGCGCTTGAAGGCCTCTACGGTAAAGGCGCAAAGGTTGCCGGCGCTGATCGTGTCCATGCCCAGGCGGTCGCAGATGTCGTTGAGCCAGGCGATCTCCTCGATGCTGTCGATCAAACAAAGACCGCCAAAAGCATAGATGGTTTCATATTCGGGCCCTTCGATCTTCAGACCGGCATGACGCCCCTTCTTGATGGTGGTCATCCGGCCGCAGGCCATGAAGCATTTGGCACAGGCCCGGGGTGTCACATCGCATTGGGCGTGCAGGGCATCGGAGCTGATGTTTTCCCATTTATCATAGGTGCCTTCCGACCAGTAGCGGGTGGGAAAGGCATTGGCGTTGTTGAGCACCTTTACCAGTTGGGATGTGCCCATGGTCTTATAAGCGGCCACTCCGGGATTGTCTTTTCCGGCGGCCATGATTTTTTGGGAAATCGCCTTGACGTCATCTTCACTGAACATCGTGCGCCGGCAACCGCCTTTAAAGACAATGCCCTTGACCTGCTTGGCTCCCAATACAGTGCCTACACCGGTGCGGCCGGCCGAACGCCACTGATCGTTTTTGATCACGCCGAAACAAATACCGTTTTCAGCGGCAGGGCCGATAACAACCGTTCCTTTTTTCTTATCATCACCCGACAGTGCACCATAGCGCTCGGTCAATATGGTTTCGGTTTCATAGGTTTCTTTTCCCCATAAATCCGCGGCATCATGAAAATGAACCGTATCGGGGGTAATTTCCAGCGCGGTGGGCTTTTCGCACCGGCCTGTAATGATAATGGCGTCAAAGCCGGTGGCATCAATGGCCTCGGGGACCTTGCCACCGGAATAAGATTCGGCATAGATACCGGTTTGGGGCGATTTGGTAAAAACGCCATACCGGCTGCTGCCCCACACCCGGCTGCCGGTGATGGGGCCGGTGGCGAAAATCAGACGATTTTCCGGCGACAACGGATCCACTCCCGGTGGATTACGGTTAAACAGCAGATAGGAGGCCAGCCCCTTGCCCCCAATATATTTCGTATAGATCGCCTCTGCTATCGATTCTGTCTGAAATGTTTGATCCGACAGATTGATATTTAAAATTTTCCCATAATGCCCGTTCATACGTGTTCCTCCTCAAAGATAATAAAAAAAATATTCACATGTGGCGTTCCGACGCTCGACACCAAATTGAATAACGACGATTGAAAGTTGAAAACTTGTGGTATTTCTCCGGCCTATCTTATCGATTTAAAAAAAGTCTAATTTTTTCTGGTCATCGGTGTCGGCACGGATGGTAAAATGTCTATTTATGGATTTCTTCCAAACCCGCTTGTATGATGGACAGTCCCTTTTCAAGCTGATCATCGGTAATGACAAAGGGCGCCAGGCAGCGGACGATATTTCCATAAATACCGGTCACCAGGAGCACCAGGCCGTTTTGGTGGCAATAGGCGGCCAGCTTCATGGCTTCAGCCGTCGCCGGGGTCTTATCCTCACCCTTGACAAGTTCGAAACCGCGCATGGCACCGATACCGCGCAGTCCTCCCACCATGCTGAATTTTTCCTGCCAGGATGCAAAGCGGGTTTCGAGTTTTTCGCCCAGGGCCACGGATTTTTCCAGCATGCCCTCTGTTTCGAAAACGTCGAGAACGGCCAGGGCCGCTGCACAGGCCACGGGGTTCCCACCGTATGTACCGCCGAGCCCCCCGACATGCACGGTGTCCATCAGTTCGGCCTTGCCGACCACGGCCGCAATGGGCATGCCAGCCCCAAGGCTTTTTCCGATAACCATCATATCGGGTGTTATCCCCCAGTGTTCCGAAGCAAACATTTTCCCGGTCCGTCCCATGCCGCTCTGAATTTCGTCCATGACCAGCAGTATCCCGTGATCCTGACAGATTTTTGCCAGTTCCGGGAAGTAACCATCCGGCGGTGCAATAAAGCCGCCCTCCCCCTGAACGGGCTCGGCCACCACTGCTGCAATGGCCTCCGGGTTGATGTGGGTCACGAAAAAATCATGGAGCGCCCGAATATCGCCGAAAGGAACACGATAGATCTCCGGCGCAAAGGGGCCAAACCCGAGCTTGAAGGGCTTGACCTTGGTGGTCATGGTCATGGTGAGCAGGGTCCGTCCGTGATAACCATTGTCGAAAACAACAATCCCCTGCCGCTTGGTGGCATAGCGGGCGACCTTTACGGCATTTTCCACGGCCTCGGAACCGCTGTTCAGGAAAACCGCTTTTTTCGGAAAATCCCCGGGTGTCAATTGACACAGTTTTTCAGCCAGTGCCACCGCTGATTCATAAGGGTTGACCATGAAACAGCAATGGGTCAGATTTTCTACCTGTTCCTTTATAGCAGTCACCACCTTCGGATGGCTGTGACCAATATTCATCGCGCCGATGCCGCCGGCAAAATCGATGTACTCCCGGCCTTCCACATCCTTTAGCAGCGCACCCTTGCCCGAAGCGATAAAATTCAGCGAGGCGTTGCCCACGGCTGATGTAACGGCCTGTTTTCTCCGCTCGATAAGTTGTTGATTCAAGCTTTTGTCCATGCCTATTCTCCTTGGTAATATTCTTGAGTTTTCGAATAAAATATGAAACTTCCGGGATCTTTCATGACAAACCAAAAGTGGTTACCATTTTGTTTATTTTGAATTTTGACAGTGACGGTTGGAATTGAAAAATAGAAGCATCCGTTTCAGCACTCTAAAGCCGACTTACTGCCTATTGTAATTTTAATTCTGCCTCATATGTGTCGACAATACTTCGCATGGCCTCTGCCGCGCCTTTGGGCAACGGCGGGGCCTCATGGCTTGAAAGGATCTCCAAAGCCCGTTCATACGCCCGTTCGGTCAAGTCCCTGCCGGCTGTTTTATCCATCCAGCTCGACCGGCTTCGACGATCAAAAAGATCGGATTTTGATATGGCGCGCATGTTCTCAAATGTATGGGCGTGGGTCAGGAACTCGCCTCCGGGGCCGGCTTCTTTGATGACATCCAGGGCCAGGGTATTTTGATTGACCGGTATGCCCTTTAACATGTGTTGTATCCGCCCTATCTGTTCGCAATCCATGATTAACTTGGCATAATCAAAAGTCAACCCGGACTCCAGGGCACCGGCGCCATATACAAAGTTCGGGCCGCTCAATGCGGCCATGGTTGCCGACAATGAGAAATCGTAGGCCGCTTGTGTATCCGGGAGCTTGCTGTCCGAGACGCCGCCGCCGACCCAGCAGGGCAGTTGATACATTTTTGCCAGTTGGGCCAGTCCGGCACTGATCAGGCCGTGTTCGGGAGAACCGGTCACCGGTACGGCGGTCCGAAGATCTAAGATGGTGCTCATACTGGCATAGGTGCAGGGTATTCCCGGGGCGGTTAACTGTGCCAGAACGATTGCGCTTAAGACTTCAGCGTTATGAAGAACAATCGAGCCGGCAAGGGTCACCGGAGACGTCGTCCCCGCCAACACCATGGAGATAGGGGCAACACCGATCCCCAGTCGGGCGCTTTGAATGATTACATCACAGCACATCTTCACCAGCACCAGCGGGCTGGTGGGGCAGACAAAAGCGGTCACCGGCGTGCGTTTTCGAAAATTTTTATCACCACCTACGCAGGCCGCGGCCATCTGTGCAATACGCGTTGCATTCCCGCCGCTGTAGAAGCCAAGAAAAACATGCTTGCCGGTATTGGAAACCATGGTCTCGTAATTGTGGAGCGCTTGCGTAGCGGCAAATTGTTCCAGCGAACCCACAGGTCTTTCAACGACGACAATCTCGTCAAGCCGGTCGCAAACCCGGGTGATTTTCCCCAGATCCGCCTTTGTTGTCGACCGGAGCTGGCGTGTCATCGGATCGATGATCTGCACACATTCCCCAAAGGTTGAGAACCCGACATTATTGGGCTCTGCAATGAAATCATACGTTGCATTCCGGCCATGATAGGTCACCCGGCTGGGGGCCAGGTGGATACATTTTTTGATGATATCAGGAGATATCCTGACAGTGCCGTATGTTTCCGAACGATCCACCCTTGCTCCGGCGCCGCTGAAAATTTCAAGGGCTTCCTCGGATTCAACTTTTATACCGGTTGTCTCGAGAATCTCCATTGTAGCGTGATGCAACGTGTGGATCTGCTCATCGGTAAAGACGGCCGTTTGAATACGGCCGGCTTTGTTGCTGCCGGCATCAGGTGTATGTTTCATTATGATGGTTACCTCGTAAATGAGATATAAATATTACCCTTTTCCGCCAAAACCGATATTTTCAATACCCACTGTCGATAACAAAAAGGCCGAAAATAACAATTTTGATTAAATAGAATGACTTAGATGGGATGGAACCCATGGAAATCGAGATATATGAGCATTCACCAGAGGTTTAGAAAGAAATCGCATTCGGTTCTGCAACAAAGGCGTCTGTTGCATGCCGCCCATGGATTTTTTTAAACACAATACCCATAAAAATTGGTTCCTCGTTATTTTGTGTGGCTGTAGCCGGTCAAAGTTACCCATACGAAACAGCGAGGCGCCTGAATATTTTTATGCACGGCCGTGAACCGGTGGACGGTAATATTTATCTGTAATGTGATTATATCGATGCGGGTCGGCCACCGCCGGCCCGCATATCAATGAAAAATGTTTTGAACCGCAACAGCGAGCGCATTCCCCGTGGCTTGCCGCGGGGTTAGCGAGCGAATCTAAAATAGACAGAATTCCTTACGGTCGAAGATTCCTCGTAGCTTGCTGTGAGGTTCTTCAATTCGGCAATGACGGATCAGGATTTAAACCACCATCGCTCGAGGCAGCGAGTGCCGTCCAGTGTCTGGTTGGCCGCAAGTTTTTCAGTATGGCCGATCTTGTCGGAAACGGCCCAGACATGATTGGCAAACATCGGAATCACGACACCGCCTTCGTCTTTGATGATTTTTTGCATCTCACCGTACATTTCACGGCGTTTTTGTTTGTCCAGTTCGGCACGGGCTTCGGTCAGGAGTTTGTTGAAGCGGTCATGCTTCCAGAACGTATCGTTCCAGGTGGCGTTTCCGGCATAGGCCATGGTCAGTGCCCAGTCCTCGGTGGGCCGGCCGCTCCAGAAACACATGCTCCAGGGTTTTTTCATCCAGACATTGGTCCAGTAGCCGTCCTTGGGTTCACGGATAACGTTAATGTCGATACCGGCTGCTTTGGCATGCTCCTTGTACAAGATGGCCGTACCCTCGGCACCGGGAAATGCGGCGTCCGATGTGCTCAGGTTCACCTTTAAGCTCGAGAGCCCCGCTTTTTTTAGATAAAATTTGGCTTTGTCCGGATCATAATCACGTTGCGGCAGGTCCCTGGCATAATATTGATTGGAAGGGGCAATGGGGTGGTCGTTGCCCACCATGCCATGGCCGCGCAAAATCGTTTTAACGATCTCTTTGCGATTGATGGCGCACTTGAGCGCCAGCCGGACATTGTTGTTGTCAAAAGGCGCGATGGTGGTATTCATCGGAAGTGTGTAGTGCTGCGTGCCCACGACTTCCTCCACACGGATGCCGGGTCGTTTGCCGAGCAAATGAGCGGTTTTGAGCTCGCAACGGTCCATGATTTGCACTTGCCCGCTTGTCAACGCCGAGGTCCGAGCGGTGATATCCGCGATGGACAGCATTTCCACTTCATCGAAATATCCGCGGTTAGGCTTCCAGTAATTGGGGTTTCTTTTCAGAAGGGTACGCACACCGGGCTCAAATAATTGCAGCTTGTACGCACCGGCACCAATGCCCGATTGCCAATCGGGTTTACCGTCTTTGTCGGGCATAATGGCAAAGGTGCGTTCGCTCAACAGGTAGGGGAAATCCGCGTTGCCGGCATCAAGTTCAAACACGACTGTGTACGGGTCAGGAGCTTTGATATCGAGGATGGGTTTGACCAGGGTTTTTTGTGAGGATTTGGAATCTTCACCGCGGTGATAATTGATCGAGGAAATGACGTCGGTGGCAGTCAGGGTTTTGCCGTTGTGAAATTCAATCCCTTTGCGGATACGAAACGTCCAGATGCGGGCACCCGGGGATGCCTCGAAGCTTTCAGCCACTTCGCCGACCAGTTTGCCTTCGTGATCGATTTCCGTCAGGTAGTTGTGCATGGCTCCGAGAAACATCACCATGGTGTAGTTGTCCGGGGATAACGAGGGGTCAAGGGTATCGGCCGTGCTGCCGCCTGAAAGGGCCAGACGGAGGTTACCGCCTTTTTGGGGCATTGCAGCACGGGCCGGACTTCCCAGCAAGACCGGGCTGAGGACAGTTGCTGCACCCAGGGCCGACGCTTTTGCCAGAAATTCACGCCGACTGATTTTGCCTTGATTGAAAAGTTTTTCCAGTTGATTTAATGACATGGTGGCCTCCTTGTTTTGAACGATCATAAATGCGCGGAATGATGCCGGGGTGTTAACTTTAACGTTAAAGTTAAATTACAATATAATGATTTTAAATTGTCAATAATTATTTTTCATCTTAAATCGGCCCTAATATGCAAAATGAGCTAATATTCAAATATAATAAATGGTTAATAATAAAATTATTTATTATATTTCTTGACAACTCGCAAATCAGTCTGCTAAAAATACATTTAACGATTAAGTCTTTACGCGCTGTTCAGAATTAGAAAGGCTGCTGATTTGAAAAGAAACGCCACCATAAAAGATATTGCAAAAGCCGCTAATGTTTCGGCAACCGCTGTTTCCATGGCCATGAACAACAAACCGGGCGTCAGCCCGAAAACACGCCAAAAAATCCAAAGAATTGCCGAGCAACTTCAATACAATCCTAATTTTATTGCGAGAAGTCTCATAAGTCGTAGGAGCTACACCATCGGGTTTATTCTCAACAGCATCACCGACCCCTTTTTCCCGGAATTGGCCAAAGGCATTGAAGAATATGCCAACAAGCGAGGATACAACCTGCTTTTATGCAATACCAAGCGGGATTTGCAGACGGAAAAAAAAGCCATCAACATGCTCAGGTCCAAGGGTGTCGATGGCATCATCCTCGCAACCGTTTTAAAGGATGACCCTAACATCCTTCCTTTGATAGAGGATGAATTCCCGTTTGTTCTGATCAACAGGCATTTTATGGATCCGGATTTTAAAAACAAAACCAGTTATGTGGTTCTGGATAACTTCCGGGGCGGCTACATGGGAATGGAGCACCTTTATCGACTCGGGCATGACCGAATCGCCATAATCACGGGAAACGTCAACACGTCTACAGCCATTCTGCGGACGGAAGGCGCCATCAAAGCACTTTCCGATTACGGGGCTAAAGTGGACAGGGAACTGATTGTTGAGGGTCGATACCGGCGCCAGGTTGCTTACGAGGCTGCCAAAAAACTGATTTCGATGGAAGCGCCGCCAACAGCCTATTTTGCCCAGGACGATTATATGGCCTTCGGGATACGCGAGGCGCTTTTCGAGGAAGGGCTTCGGATTCCCGAAGACGTTGCACTTATGGGATTCGACGATACCGAGGTTGCCTCATTCGCTGGAATCGATCTCACGACCATCAGTCAGAAAAAATACGAAATGGGAGCCATGGGAGCGGAAATTCTTATCCGGAAGATCGAAAAGACGTCATCCGGGGTCGTCAGTCAGCTCATTCTTGAGCCAGGATTGGTTATTCGGAAATCCTGTGGTCATTACCAACACGGGTATGTCAGACAACCCTTTTTTCAGACAAAAACGACAATTATCGTTCCATGATCAACTCGTCAACCGCATCTGCGTCATATCCAAGTGAACCAAAATCAAGCCGCCCTAACCGATCTGGTGTTTTTTCGTCACAGGACATTCCTGACAGCGCATTTTTTCCGAAAAATGAACATCCGTGAAAGCACCTTTAAACAGCCCGTAGTGGGTGCCGCGTTTGCTGCCTGATTTCCAGTGGCAGAAATTGCAGTTGCCCGGGGTTGGCTTCCCCACCCGTATTTCGACACCGTCCATGGCCGCTGCGGATCACCGCGACATCCCCCTGGCCGGCTTTTATCTGGCCGATGGGCGGTTCTTCGCCTAGGGCAAGACATGGCAGCCGGTCGTATCGGGCCTTGATGATCTTGTTAAAAAGAATTTAAGGCTGTCGGGATAAAAAATCGATATTAAAGCACTTGCCCGGAAGGTGGCTGAAAGAGATGGTGTTTTTGTTGGTGAACTCTGGTCAGGTGGTCGAAGAAGGCCGATGGTAAACGCCCGACGTGCCCTGTCGTGGATCGGTGTCCGGGAAATTGGTTATTCCGGGGCTGATGTTGGCGGATATCTCGGTGTTACTACCTCTTGTGTGACACAAAGGATATCAGCAGAAAAGAAGCCGGAGATAGAGGACATTCATTTAGACTTGTGAACGGTCTGCATGAATGTCCCAAATTACGGATCGTGTATGAAGATGCCCCGCCTATGTCAATCGCCTGAGCCTGCAGCCGAATCCGTTGAACTGGGCCGCCGCTTTGTCCCAATAGCCGGGTATGATCGTGTTGATGCATATCCCTTTATTGCCTTCAAAAGGACTTTTCGGTCCAGTATGGGACGGGGTGAATACAACGCCGGGTCTTACCTCTTTTGTGATCTTTACCTTGGCCGTCATCTGTCCTTTGACGGTTTCCAATACCGCCGTGTCGCCGTCCCTGATGCCTATGTTTTCAACCGTATCGGGGTGGACTTTTATGATATTTCCCTCTGAAAGGCCTCCCAGCAGGGATGACCAGTTGGTCATTGTATGCTGCCAGTGGTGAACCACCTTGCCCTGCATAAAGATCAGCGGATATGATTTTTCCTTTTTAGTTGCACGCTTTCCAATGGGACTCCCCTTGCACTCTTTCCATTCGATAGGGCCTGCAAGCCTTATATAAAGATTGATTTTGCCATTTGTTGTCGCAAATTTATTCCCTTCGTATAGACCCACCCTGCGATCTTCATGTTCCGATTTACACGGCCATGTAATCCCTGTGGGATCTTTTTTCAGTCTTTCCAAGGTAATCCCCCTCCATGATTGAATCTGGCTCTGAAAAAGAGTGTATATATCCGAAGGCGTCTCAACCTGCGGAAATTTGTCGCCATGGAGCTTCCGGCCAAGGTCCCGGTAAAACTGCCAGTCAGGAACACATTCTCCCAGCGGCGCTATTGCCTGATGACGCCAGACCATTTGTCGTTGTGCACCATACACGGACCCCTCACTTTCAAAGCCGAAAACAGGGGGAATGATAAGATCGGCCAACTCAGCCTCTTCATCTATGAAAAACCCTCTGTACACAACATACCCCACCTTTTTAATAGCCGCCCTTGTTTTATTCGAATCCGGATAACGCCTTGACGCTCCGTTGAGCAGGAGCAGGTCAACATTGCCTTTTTTCATTTGATAAATAACTTTTCGGACGTGAAGCTTTTTGGCAAGGCCTTCTGGAACATAATGGGCCATAAACTCCTTTTCACCAGCGGGCTTACCCCCCCGAACAGTCATAAGGCCTTTGCCCGTTCCAGTGAGATTGTTTGTCATCGCCTGAAGGCCTATAATACCTCTTACGGTATTGATGCCGTTGGTATTTCTGGAAAGTGACCCACCCATCCAGACCATTGTCCGGTCGCTTGTACTCAGGGTGTTGTAAAATGCCCGTATCTCTTTTTCAGACAGCCAGGTAATCGTCGAGACATGTTCCACGGTATAAGGCTCACAGGCTCTAACCGTCTCTTCAAAACCATCCACAAATTCGGCAATATACTGTCGGTCATGAAGATTGTTTTTTACGATATGCCGGATCGCGCCGAGCACAAGTGCCCCGTCGGTTCCCGGCCTCAACATCAGTTGGCTGTCTGCGAAAGGGGTTGTCGGGGTCTGTCTGGGGTCGATATAGATTATTTTGATGCCCTTGGCCTTGATCCGATCTATCCATTTCATGTACACAGGATAAATAGTAGATATATTGGCGCCCCAAAGAACCAGCAACTCGGAGTCAAGCGCCTCATTCAGGGTGGACGGCGATGTGCCGCTCCCCAAGGTAAGGGCAAGTGCCGTGGAGGTGTTGGCAATGCAGCCGTCGCCGGGGGAAAGATGGTTCGGGAATCCGGCCATATTCAGCGTCAGCCTTGCCATAAGCTCTGCCTCATATGTGTCCCATAGGGGCATAAACAGCGCCAGGCGCCAGGCATAGTCTTCAGGGTACGCCTCCTTGATCTTCAGTATACGGGATGCCACGATATCAACAGCTTTTTCATAGGATATCCGTTTCCATGAATTCCCGTCTTTTATCAGAGGATGAAGAATCCGGTGGGGGCTGTGGGTAAGCTCGACAAGGGATTTCCCTTTGGGGCACATGGCACCCTCCGTCCAGTAGTTCTCTGGGTTGCCATAGACATTCACCACCTTGCCATCTATGATCTGGACCTTTGTGGTACATCTTGTCTGGCAGAGTGTACAGACACTCTCCTTTTCAACAGCAACCTTGTTTTTCAGCAATGGCGCAGCCGTAAGAATCTTATTGTCAAGGACCGTGGCACCTATGCCGGCAGCACCGACGGCTGTTGCTCCCGCCTTGAGAAACCCTCTTCTGCTGATTTGAATTTTTTTGCTTTCCTGTGTGCGGTTGAAAGATTCATCCTTTTTCATCATGCCTATCATTCTCCCATAATATTATGGCGCCTCACGGGCATGCCCGGGGTCTTCTGGGTTTCTTTACAGTCCGGTCCCGGGTATTCCGGCCGGGGATATACGATTAACAACATTTGCCGGTTCGAGAATTATTTTTAAAATCGTTTCTTTTAGAACACCCTTTTCAGGATCAACTCATTGAGAATATGAGGATCTCCTGATAATCGTTATGTCATTATTGTCATAACGATTGAAAGAAAATATGTCAATTTAAAAAATTCATATAGAGACATAGAGGCTACGCTTTGCCCGAGACCTTGCTCGGGAAAAGTGGCCCCTGCGGGGCAGCTAATTTGACAAATATTGCCCCATATGGTGTTCTTTTGCAAATATCTAAAATCCTTAAACGGGACCGTAGTCATTATGAACATTCCCGATCCATTTACCAAACAATATGAGGCGTTGCTTGAAGGCAGCTACGATTGTGTCGATCGTATCGTTATCAATGCTTATAATCGTTTTCTTCGAGCCCCTGAAGGCTTCCGCATTTGGTGGCGCACTTTGATGGGTAATGATGATAAACTTGACAATGCCCACATCATGAAATTTGCCGGACGATTTAGCAGGCGGATTCATAAGTATGCTCAAAAAAATGGAATTCCACTGAAGCATTGTGCTCCAGGTGATCGCAAACACGAAATTGCTGAAAAATTAATTCCCACTGATTCGAAATTTAAAGGACTATTCTGCATCCTGGCAGGTCGGGCACCGGCATCGGTTTATGATGTAAAAAAATTCAAAAACGGTTTGTTTCCGCTCTCCAGTGTATAAATGCTTCATTTATAGATCATGAAAAATTTAAAACCTGGCACCATCCTTCCTACGTGGGGGCTACTCGGGTTGGCGGTATTGATATCAATCGCTCCCGGATCAGGGCTGTCATGGAATCTGTGATTGCCTTTTCTATTAACTCGCATGGATTTACAGTATCTGATCTTGCTGAAAAGATAAGAGGCCCTATGGATAACTCCACATATCTGCCCCGTCATGCGTCTTATGACTTGAAAAAAATTCGTGCTAAAAAGTTGGTAAACCGCATTGCAGGCTCCAGGCGCTATGAACCAGCGCAAGATGGTTTAAGACTCATGACGGCTTTTCTTGTCTTGCGAAATAAGGTATTGCTGCCTATGTTGGCTGGCGCTGACAATCCTCAAATGGCCACTGCAACAATGAATCAAAATCAGATAGATGGTCATTATCAAAATATCCAAAATGAAATGAGAAATATTTTTAGCATATTTAAAATTGCCGCTTAACAAATCGACAACGACTTGTCGACACAACTTTGTCGATGTTGCTTTATACGGGCATGGCGTTGCCGGGCAGCGGGTCGTCAAAATCACCAGGCAACCGGGGATATAATAATCCTATAAGGAAGAAATATGAATCGTCGGCGGAACCGGGGTCGTTCTCCTTATTCTTGCGTTGAATCTTCGGTGGGTGTGTCTTGTGTCAGGCCCCGAAATTCCTCCGGGGAATCGGCGAATTTGCGGGCGATATCCCTGAATTTTTCGTGGATGTCAAGAAAGGCATCCACCATATCCGGGTCAAAATGGGTTCCCCGGTTTTTTTTAATGATATTGACGGCCATGGTATGCGGAGCGGGCCGCTTGTAGACCCTTTTGCTGATCAGGGCATCATAGACATCCGCTATGGCCATGAGCCGGCCGCTGATGGGAATTGCCTCCCCTTTGAGGCCTTGCGGGTAACCGGTGCCGTCCCATTTTTCCTGGTGAGAGTAGGCCATCTCCGCAGCAAGCGTCAGAAACGATTTTTTGCCGAGTTTGTAGACGGCGGATTCGATCACGTCACGGCCGATGATCGTATGGGTTTTCATGACTTCAAACTCTTTTCCGGACAACCGGCTTGGTTTGAGCAGGATATGATCACGGATGCCGACCTTGCCGATATCGTGGAGCGGGGCCGATTTGTAGAGCAGGTCAATGGTTTCGTCATTGAAAAAGTGTTTGTATTTGTCGTGTTGTTTGAGGTGCTCGGCCAATAGTTTGACATACCGCCGGGTCCGCTTGATATGACCGCCGGTCTCCGGATCCCGGTATTCGGCCAGGCTGGCCAAGCTCTCGATGGTAATGTCCTGGGTCAGGAGCAGTTCCTGCATGCCGGAGAGGATTCTCTTTTCCTCCAGCCGGTATTTGAGGACGGTCAGGAATATATAGGTGCAGACAACCGAGGCCATCGGAAATGCCGGTCCTGCAAACAACCCCATGCGGAAAAAAACCTGCTGTGTTGCCACCCATGTGCCTGCGGTGAAAATCAGCATGCCGATAAAACCGGAGGCGGCAGCGCCAAAGGCGACAAACAGGCTCAACAGCACACCCAGAAAGACAACCAGCAGAAGGGTCAGCGCGTTGGCCCAGCCTGGCACTGCAATGAAATCACCGGTCAGCAGGTTGTCTGCGACAGTGGCATGGATTTCTACCCCCGGAAATATCGGATCAAAGGGCGTGGTCCGCAGGTCTTTCAAGCCGTCTGCCGAGGTGCCGACAAAAGTGATTCGTCCCTGCAGCCGTTCGGATGAAACACGGCCGTCCAGGATATCCGCTGCCGATATGTAGTCATAGCCTCTGCCCGGGCCCCGGAACTTGATCAGCAGTTGCCCGTGGCGGTCAACAGGTACGGAGACGCCCTGGTAATTGAGAGACTCAAGGGTGCTGCCCGTTTTTTTCAGGAAGAGGGTGTCGGTATTCTCAAGTTTTAGAACCGTGGCAAGGGCCAGGCTGGCATATACATTTCCGTTGTGTTGAATGAGCAGTGGCAGACGCCTCAGCATGCCGTCCGGGTCGGGGCTGAAATTAAAAAAACCGGAAGAACCGACCTTTTGCGAGAAAACGGCCAGATTGCACAGGACACCCGTGCTCTCGGGAATTCCCGTGTTTGCTTTCTGTGCCGCCGCAGGCTGCACCAGTGAAACCTTGATCGGGTGCAGAACGCATGGCACCGATTCCTTGTCGGGTCTGTCAAAATGAAATTTGTTGCCCATGACAAAGGGCCCACGGGCCAGTGCTTCAGCGAGGATCCGGTCGTTATCACACAGGGCACCGGCCGGCCGATCAACTGCCGGATCAGGCGGAGCACCATATTCAGAACCTTTCAGCAGCCTGCTTGCAGGGGGTCTTTCGGGTTCGGCAAAAATAATGTCGAGGCCGATGACCGCCGGTGCCATGGCCGTTATTTTATCAAACAACCCGGCCACCAGATAGCGGGGCCATGGCCATTGCCCGTATCGTCGCAGGCTTTTTTCATCAATATCGACAATGACCGGTCGGGTGCCGACGGAATTGTCTGGAAAATGTCTGAGCAGAAGGTCATAGATCTTGAAATCAAGCGGTTGCAGCAGGGTCGGATGGAGGGTAAACAGCGCGGCAGACACCAGGGTGATCAGGAGCCCCCAGACAAGGATGCGGCGGTTTCCCGGCCTGCCGGGGGTGACAAAATAACGGGAACCCTGAATTGGCCGCCTGCTCGATTCCATCTGCATGAATCCCCTTTGTGTGCCGGTGGTTGAATTATTTTACCACTACTTCTACCCTTCGGTTTCTGGGTTCTGCAACATTGTCGGCTGTTTTTACAAGGGGGTTCCCTTCACCGTGTGAGGTGATGGTAATGTTCGCAGAAACGGCACCGTTGGCCACCAGGATGTCACGCATCTCTTTTGCCCGGTTAAGGGACAGCTTGTAGTTGTATTCCTTTGCACCCACCGTGTCGGTATGCCCCACAATGACAATATCGGTGGATCCCCGCTCCTGGATGGCGAGAAGGATTTTCGGGATAACGGTCCTGGATTCACCGGTCAACTCATTGGAGTCCTGCAGAAAGTAGAGGATGAATTTGACCGGCAGTGTAGGCTGTGCAGCCAGCGCCTCGGAAAAAATCGACCGGATTTCTTCATTGCTGAGTGTTTTGACGTCACCCGGCGGTGCCTTACGGCCGGTTGTCTGCACCGACTGGTTTGCCTCGCTCAGGATCTGCTGTCCGCCCTCGGTGGCCACCACCAGCTGCCCCACATTGCCATTCGGGTCCGGGAGCAGCACCACCGTGCTTCTGGTTGCACAGCCCGTCAAAGCCAGAAAAAGAGTGCAGCCGATAAGGATGGGTATCATTTTTTTCATATTTGCCTCATTTGTCTGAATGGCTCGATATGACCGCCTGACCCCGGGTTTCCGGCGTATCCGCAGGAATGCAACGGATGCAAAACGCAGGGCCATGGATCACCTGTTGCCCACTTTGACGAGAAATTTGGTTCCGCGGATACCGATGGCCGCATCCGGCGTCTGGAATGTCACCGATTCCGGCGATTGCCGCCCGATGATGCCGGATAAATAAGCGGCTGTGCCTTTCAGCATGTCGATAATCATGGACAGCTTGCCTTTACGGGGGGCAAAAACATATTCATGGATCACGATTTCACTTTTCGGCCCCAGGGACAAAATCGTGTTGTCCTCGAAAATTATGCCCACCGAACTGGCCGCCCCTGTTCGTATGGTGTCATGGCGGTAAAGCCTGTCACCGGTATGCATCGCAATTTTTTGACCGCTACGGATCACCGCGACATCCCCCTGGCCGGTTTTTATCTGGCCGATGGGCGGTTCTTCGCCCAGGGCAAGACATGGCAGCAGGATCGTGATCATGAGGCAAAGGATAAAACGTTTTTTCATCGGATGTTTTCCTCCTGTGACGCTGCGGACGGTGTATCCCGTTGTCTATATTGATACACGCTACTTTGTTCTTTTAGCATAATTATATTATTGCTTTCACCAAGTCAAGGAGACCTTGGGTGCTCGGTGACGGCGTTTTTGTCCAGCAGGTCGTATCGGGCCTTGATGATCTTGTTAAAAAGAGGTTCCTCGCTGTTTCGTGTGGGTGCCCCGGGATGCTTTCATTTTGATGCTCAAAAAACTCGGCGTAAAGCGGTCGTAACGCCGGGCAGGGTCTCGTCATAAATTATCATATTGATATTTATGTAAAATTAAAACCATCGGGGACTATTTGATGACTGTCCGGCCTAACGATCGCTAAGCCCCTCAAACAGTTTCGAGCAGCGAAATGAAATCATCCCGGGACTGCAGCCGGTCAAATCTACCCATAAGTAACAGCGAGGAGCCTAAAAAGAATTTAAGACTGTCGGGATAAAAAATCGATATTAAAGCACTTGCCCGGAAGGTATCTGAAAGATATGATGTTCCCATTGGTGAGATCCGGTCAGGGGGTCGAAGAAGGGTGGTGGTAACCGCCCGGCGCCCCATGTCGTGGCTCAAAACCGTTATGTACGAAGGCCCTTTGTCATGTTTGAAAGGAGAACAACATTGTCTGTAATCAATATTGTATATAACAAGCGCCTGAAAGATCCTGCATCCGGAGCGGATGTTTCTCTGTTGAGCCGGGGGGAGGCTGAAAAGGTTCGTGTGTTTCATCGCACTTTTCCCGGATATCGTCCGACACCGTGTGTTCGGTTGAACAATCTTGCGCAGCACCTTGGTCTTGGTGAGGTTCTTATCAAGGATGAATCATACCGTTTTGGGCTGAACGCCTTTAAAGTTCTTGGCGGAGCTTACGCTATGGCAACGATTCTATCCGAGCGGCTGGGAAAGGATATCAGTGACGTCAGTTATGATTATCTGCGCAGGCCGGAGGTGCGTGAAACCATCGGCGGTATCACTTTTTCCGCAACGACTGACGGTAATCACGGCCGCGGCATTGCATGGGCGGCAGAGCAGTTCGGTCAAAAAGCGGTCATCTATATGCCGAAAGATTCAGATCCGGTACGCAGGGACAATATCCGGGGGCATGGTGCTGAATGTACGATCACCGATTTGAATTATGACGATTGTGTGCGCATGTCGTGGGAAAAGGCCCGGGAAAATGGCTGGGAGACTGTTCAGGATACGGCCTGGGAAGGGTATGAAAAGATTCCCGCTGCTGTTATGCAGGGATATACGACTCTTGCACTTGAAACCCTGGAGCAGATGCAGGCAATGGGACTTGAGAAACCGACCCATGTACTGCTCCAGGCAGGCGTAGGGTGCTTTGCCGGGGCGATACTGGGTTTTTTTATGTCTGTCTTAGGGAAAGCTGCACCAACTTTTATCATTGTTGAACCTGAGGCCGCCAATTGCTTTTACGTTTCTGCCTGTAAAAACGATGGAAACCCCCATGCCGTTGGGGGTACGCTTTCGACGTTGATGGCAGGTCTTGCCTGCGGTGAGCCTACGTTGACAAGTTGGGAAATGTTGCGTGATTATCCCTTGGCCTATGTCTCCTGTTCCGATGATATTGCTGCCCGGGGAATGCGTATTCTCGGCGCCCCGTTAAAAGGAGACCCGCAGGTCATTTCCGGCGAATCCGGTGCCGTTACAACAGGCGTTTTACAGTGGCTGATGAAGAAAGAAAAAGGCCGGGATGCACGTGAAAAAATGGGCCTTGATAGAGAATCAAAGGTGCTTTGTATCAGCACGGAAGGCGACACCTCCCCTAAAACATATCGGGAGGTCGTCTGGTTTGGTCGGGAAAAATAATGATGGCGTCGTAAAAAGTTTTCATCTGCTGCGTTAAAAAGATTTTCCAGAGACTCGACATACCACAGGGTTGCCTTTGCTTCAGGTTGATTAGTTGGAGGTTAAAGGATCTTTAGTCTGAAGGCTTTCAACCGTTATATGCGATTTTTATTTATCCATCTCAAATAACGGTTACGGGGTCATCAAGGTTTATGGCAAAAAACAAGGGGCTGTTCCGGGATACGGGGCTGTTACGGTTTGACAATCGGTTGTTGCCGATATAATAAAACAGGTACAATTTAAGCGCAGGGGAAACCGGCACAACAGGTACCTCGGCGTTGCGCGGGATCAGAATACTTATTTTTTTCACAACCCATGAAGGGGGTGGAAAGATGGATCGGCTGGAAATTCAATCTATTTTAAAAAACTGCGAATTTTTCAATGAATTCGATGAGCAGAATCTTGGCAACATCGCTGATCTTTGCCGTTTCACGGTTTATCAGGCCGGAGCGTATATTTTCAGACAGGGGGATTTCGGCGAAACGCTCTATATTGTTGTGGACGGGCGGGTGGCACTGGAAAGATCCATTGACCTGGGGGCCCGCAAGGGCAGCGTGGTGATTAAGATGCTGGGCAGGGGCAAGTTGTTCGGGTGCTGGTCTGCGCTTCTGGGCGATCCCCGGGATTTCATGTCTTCGGCGGTTTGTGAAAAAACCACCAAGGTTCTGGTTCTCAAGGGAAAAGACATGCGAGCCATGATGAACCAGGATGCCGAATTCGGTTTCAAGATGCTTGAACGGCTTTGTTTTTTGCTGCGCGACAGGATTCAATGGGCCTATGGTGCCATGGAAAAGATTTAGCAGACGATGAAAGGAATGGTTTATGTGTCAGGCCTTGACGGCAGAAGAGGAAATTCAGTTTGACCATATTCGCTCCCGGTTGTCTGAATTCGGCAAACAGCGGAGCCGGATTATCCCTCTACTGCAGATGATTCAGGAGGAGTTGGCCTACCTGCCACCGGCGGCCATAACGATTGTCGCCGAGCATTTGGAATTGTCGGAATCGGAAGTCTACGGGGTGGCCACATTTTACAACCAGTTTCGGTTCAATCCCCCGGGTAAACATCCCATCAAGGTCTGCATGGGAACGGCCTGCCATGTCAGGGGCGGGGATATTATTCTGGAAAATTTCGAGCGCAAGCTCGGTATTGCCGAAAATGAAACCACCGAGGACCGCGAATACAGCCTGGAAAGAGTGGCCTGCGTGGGATGCTGTGCCCTGGCACCGGTGGCCCTTGTGGGGGACACGGTGCATGGCGGCATGGCCCCTTCCAAGGTCGAAGGGCTCATCACACGCATTCAGGTCCAAAATGAGATAGAAGAGCGGGAACAGCGACAAAGGGAAACCAGTGAACAATCAGACACCTGAACAGATCTATGCGGCCTTGTATGCCGAGGCTGAAAAGCGGCGGAACGAAGTCAAACAGGCCCCCGGTGCCAGGATCCATATCGGCCTGGCCACCTGCGGCATAGCGTCCGGTGCCCTGGAAACAAAGGCGGCCTTCGAAGAGGTGATCGCCCAGCGCAATATCGCGGCCCGCATTCATACAGTGGGATGTATCGGCCATTGCTATGCGGAACCGGTGGTGATTATCGACCATCCGGATTCGGGATTTCCCCCTATTTTTTATCCCAACGTCACACCGGGCAAGGCCCGGATGCTGGCCAAGCTGTTTCTGGAAGAGGGGGACCCCCGTTTAGAGCATATCATGGGGGCCACCGAAGAAAATGATTTGATTCCAACGGTGAACGAGTTCGCCCGATTTAATATGGAAAAACGGGTGGTCATGGAAAAATGCGGTCGTATCGATCCCGAAGACATCCATGACTACATTGCCGAAAAGGGGTATGCCACCCTGGCAAAGGTGCTCCAAACGCCGCCGGAAGAGGTCATCCTGGAGATCAGACGGTCCGGCCTGCGGGGCCGGGGCGGGGCCGGATTTCCCAACGGGAGAAAATGGGCCTTTGGCAGGGCTGCCGAAGCAGATGAAAAGGTCATGATTTGTAACGCCGATGAAGGAGATCCCGGCGCCTACATGGACCGCACCATTTTGGAGAGCAACCCCCATCAGGTGCTGGAAGGCATGATTGCCTGCGCCTATGCCATCGGGGCCCACAAGGCCCTGGTGTATGTGCGGGCAGAATACCCCCTGGCCGTGAAGACCGTTACCCGGGCCATTGCCCAGGCCAGGGAACTCGGGCTTTTGGGCGTCAATATTCTGGGGACCGGTTTTGACCTGGCCATAGATGTTTTCCAGGGGTCCGGTGCCTTTGTATGCGGTGAAGAAACGGCTCTGATTCGGTCTGTAGAAGGGTTTCGGGGCATGCCGCGCCATCGTCCACCCTATCCGGTGGAAAAAGGTCTGTATGGCCGGCCCACAGTGATCAACAATGTCAAGACATTGGCTTCCGTACCCCCCATTTTTTCCAGGGGGGCAGACTGGTACCGGTCCATTGGTACACCCGACAGCCCGGGAACCGCTATTTTTTCGGTGGTGGGCAACATCACCCATGCCGGCCTGGTGGAGATCCCCATGGGGGTATCCCTGCGAACGCTTATTTTCGATATCTGCGGCGGTATTCCCAATAAAAAAAAATTCAAGGCGGTCCAGATCGGGGGACCTTCCGGCGGGTGCCTGTCCGAGGAATTCCTCGACACCCCCATTGATTTTGACTCCCTGACAGGGGCCGGTGCCATGATGGGATCCGGGGGTATGGTGGTCATGGACCAAGACACCTGCATGGTGAATGTGGCCCGTTATTTTATTGAATTTACCCAGAATGAATCCTGCGGTAAGTGTACCTTCTGCCGGATCGGCACCCGGCATCTGTTGGATATCTTAGACCGCATTACCAAAGGGGAGGGGAAAACCGGGGACCTGGAAGAACTGGAACGGCTGAGTCTCGACATTAAAAACGGTTCCCTTTGCGGCCTGGGGAAAACAGCCCCCAATCCGGTATTGACCTCCCTGAAATATTTCAGGGATGAATATGAGGCCCATATCAATGAAAAAAGATGCCCGGGGATGATGTGCCGCCCCCTGACCGCCTTTTATATTGATCTGGACAAATGCGCCCGCGGCTGCGATGCCTGTGTGGGGTGCTGCCCGGTGGATGCTGTTTTTACGACCCGGAACCGAAAAAAAGGCATTGATCAAGGCCTTTGTGTCAAATGCGGTGAATGCATGGTGGCCTGCCCGCCGGATTATGATGCGGTGGTGAAAATATCACCGCCGGAACTGGCCCCGATAATCGAACGTCCGGAAGAAGATAAAGTAAAAAATGGGAAATGATGAAGGTACAATGGTAGAATTCCGAATTCAGCATTATTTTTTAAAAAAACGGGTAAATGCAAATGACTGAAACAGATCAGGTAACCCTGCATGTTGACGACAGAGACATCGGTGCCAGGGCGGGAACGTCTCTGTTGCAGGCCTGCCTGGATAATGATATCTATATTCCGAATCTGTGTTATCTCAAAAACGCGGATCAGCCGTCGGCCTCGTGCCGGCTCTGTCTGGTGGAAATCGGAGACAGTGGTCAACCGGTTACCTCATGTACCGTGACCGTGGCACAGGGCATGCGGGTTAAAACTGATACACCGGCTGTCCGGCGTCTTCAGCGCAGTGCTCTTGAGTTGCTGCTGTCGGTTCACAAGGTGGAATGCCGAACCTGCCCTGCCAATAAAAAATGTGATTTGCAGAAGATTGCCAGATTTTTAAAGGTCGGCCTGAAGGTAAAGCGGCTGGACGTCCACCTCAAGGATATGGAGGTGGATACCCATCATCCGGTTTTAGATTATTTTCCCAATCGATGCGTTTTGTGTGGCAAATGTATTCAGGTCTGCGAAATGCGCCACGGCACGAGTATCCTGTCTTTCAGCGGCCGGGGGTTTGATACCCTGGTTCGGTATTACGGAAAGGCCGACCCATCGGTGGTTCCCTGTGAGGCGTGCATGGCCTGTGTTGATGTCTGTCCGGTGAGTGCGTTGGTGGTGAAGGCAGAAGGTTTTTAATAGAAGGGTGAAGGAAAATTTGTATTGGTTTGCGAGTGATAACTTATAAGTAGTTTATATGAAGGTAAGGAGAAAAAAATGCATTGTAAGACACCCGAAGATGTGCTCCGCATTGTTGCGGAAAAAAATGTCAGTTTTATCCAATTCTGGTTTACCGATGTACTGGGGGCTCTGAAAAGTTTTGCCGTAACCCCCTCGGAACTGGAGTCGGGCATGATGGAAGGAATGGGTTTTGACGGTTCTTCCATTGAGGGATTCGCCCGGATCGAAGAGAGCGATATGATCGCCAAGCCGGACCCCACAACCTTTCAAATGGTGCCCTGGCGTGATGTGGAAAGACCGGTGGCCCGCATGTTCTGTGATATCCTCAACCCGGATGGAACGCCTTACGCGGGTGATCCACGCTATGTGTTGAAGCGACTGTTAAAAAAGACGGCCGATCAGGGCTATACCCTTTATGTGGGGCCTGAGCTGGAATATTTTTATTTCAAGGACAACAAGGGGACTGAAATAATCGATAAGGGCGGCTATTTTGACTCAAGACCGCTGGATGGCGGCAGCACACTCAGACGGGAAACCATATTCGGTCTTCAGTCCATGGACATTGATGTGGAATACAGTCACCACGAGGTGGCCCCGAGTCAGCATGAAATCGACCTGCGCTATGACGAGGGGCTGCGCATGGCCGATAAGACCATGACCTACCGGCTGGTGGTCAAGGAAATCGCCAGGCAGCACAATGTCTATGCCACCTTTATGCCCAAACCCATGTTCGGTGAAAACGGCAGCGGCATGCATGTGCACCAGTCACTGTTTCAGGGGAAAAAGAACGCGTTTCATGACGGCAATGACAAATATCATCTTTCCGATATGGCCAAACACTATATTGCCGGCCTATTGCGGCATGCACCGGAAATGACGGCGGTGACCAACCAGTGGGTCAATTCCTACAAGCGTCTGGTGCCGGGGTATGAGGCCCCTGTGTATGTATCCTGGGCCCGCCGAAACCGATCGGCCATGGTACGGGTGCCCATGTACAAGCCGGGCAAAGAGGAGGCCACCCGGGTCGAGTTCAGGTCGGCAGATCCGGCCTGCAATCCCTATCTTGCCTTTGCCGTCATGCTGGGGGCCGGTCTGGAGGGAATCAAACATAAATATGAACTGCCCGAACCTGTGGAAGAGGATATCTATGACATGAATCCGTCCCAGCGTAAGGACCACGGCATCACGGACCTGCCGGAAAATCTCTATGCCGCCATCAAGGAAACGGAAAAGAGCGAACTGGTGAAAAATGTGCTGGGGGATCATGTGTTTAACAAATTCATCGAGAACAAGAAGATCGAATGGGACCAGTACCGGACCCATGTGAGCCAGTATGAACTGGAAAAATATCTGCCCCGGATGTAGGTTTTATATGACGTAATGCGATATGCGTTTTGAGGTGTGAGGAATAGATCGGAATTTTTTGCATGAACAGAGCCATTCAGGCAGCCCCATCGAGATGCCATTCGATGGGGCTGTTTTTTGGTTTCCAGTTATTTCAGGCGGGGCTGTATCGAGTCATTTTTACCCACACAAAACAGTGAGGCGCCTCTTTTTTATCTTGCGCCGATGATTTTCTGCAGTGCTGCCAGTACGGGCCGGATTCTTTTCTGATGTTCCGGAGGTATGAGCAGCATGGGAATGGCACGGTTGGCCGCAAGCGGGGTATCCTCTAGTTGCATGGTGTGGCCGCTTTTGTACTGCCGCTGCCGGGTTTCGGGCTGGAGAAACAGCAGAACGTCTGTGAAATTTCCCCATGCGCCGGGCCTGTCGATGTGTTCGATGAACTGTAAAAACAGGTTGTTCAGGGTCAGCACAAAGGGATCCATCACCGCTGAACCGGCCCTCCGGCAATCTTCGCTGGATATCATGCAGCGGCACCCAAAGGGACGAACCGGATAGATGGGGCACTCATCCATGGTGAGAAGGGGGCAGGCACCCCAGGCCGGATCATTGACTTCATCGGACAGGTCCTTGCCCTGCATGCACAGGGCCGCCATGTGATTGGTGGTTATCGACGGTTGAAAACGGTTTTGGGAAGCTTTAGACTGAATTCTTGCCCACCCGTCCGCGGGCCGGTCGGCTGACAGGTACGCAATGATCAGCTGGCCTTCCAAGGTCGTCATTGTCACGTTGCGGGTGCAGCAGTGGGCGCAGTGTTTTCTGCACGCGTTGGGAATGTTATGAATCGTATGGTCATAAATGCGGTAAATTTCATGTAAAATGTGTATGCGGTCAAATTTCAATAGAACCACCCCCGAGAAAGGAAAAGATATATGGAAAGTACCGTCTATTTTACCGATCTGAGGACCCAATACAAGGATAATCTGCTTACCAAGATGGCACGGCTTCTTGACATGGCAGGACTTGCCGATGTCGTGGGAAAAAATGATCTGACCGCGGTCAAGCTGCATTTTGGCGAGATGGGAAATACCGCCTTTATCCGGCCGGTATTTTTCCGTAAAATCGTGGCCGCGATCAAGGTCCTGGGCGGCGTGCCGTTTTTAACCGATACCAACACGCTCTATGCGGGCACGCGCAGTGATTCCCCCCATCACTTAAAAACGGCCATCCGGAACGGTTTTGCCTATTCAGTGGTGGAGGCGCCGGTGATCATTGCCGACGGATTGCGGGGCAGGAGTGAAACCGCGGTGGCCATTGAGGGGAAACGGTTTGATACGGTGTATATCGGCACGGACATTGTGGCGGCCGACGTTTTAATCGGGGTGGCCCATTTCAAGGGGCACGAGTTGGCCGGTTTCGGTGGTGCCCTCAAGAATATCGGCATGGGGTGCGCATCCCGGCGGGGCAAACTGGCCCAGCATTCCACGGTGGCCCCCAAGGTCAAACGTAAACGCTGTATCGGCTGTGGTGACTGCGCCGGCCACTGTCCCCGGAAGGCGATTGCCATTGTCGCTGAAAAGGCGGTCATCGATCCGGAAGGCTGTATCGGCTGCGGCGAATGCATCCTTTTGTGCCAGACCGGCGCCATTCAGATTCAATGGAATCAAGCGATTCCCGTTTTTATGGAAAACATGGTGGAATACGCCATGGGGGTTTTAAAAAACAAAGAGGGAAAATCTTTGTTTGTAAATTTTATTACCGATATCTCGCCGGCCTGTGATTGTCTTCCGTTTAACGATGCGCCCATTGTACAGAATATCGGCATTGTCGCCTCCAAAGATCCGGTGGCCCTGGATCAGGCATCCGTTGATCTGGTCAATAAAGAAGCGGCCCTGTCAGGCTCCTGCCTCACGAAAAATAAGGGTGTGGATGAGGACAAGTTCAAAGGCATTTACCCCAATGTCGACTGGACCCTACAGCTTGAATACGCTCAGCGCCTGGGAGTGGGCATTCGTGAGTATAAGCTTGAAAAGGTATAAGAAGGGGGCGCTGGTTTATCAGGGGATCTTACCTCTCAGGCGGTCCCGCTGGCTGAAATGGGCAAATGCCAGACTGATGGGATCATGGATCGCAGGGGGCAGGGGATGATCGTCCCGGGCATCCCTCAGGAAGTGGGCGGCCTCACCGAAAAAACTGCCCAGGATGGCATTGATCCGGCCCCTGAGCACCGCATAGGAGTAATGTTTCAGGGCGATTTCATAATTTGTGGCCACCATTTTTTCCCGCCTCTGGGGTGAGGTGAGGATCTCCCTGACCAGGTCAACGGTTTTTCTGGACAGATACCCGTCCATTACCGCCAAATCAAAACCCAATGGTTCAATATCTCTGATAAAAGTGGCATAGCGGTTGATCAGCATGGGTTTTTTAAAATAGATGGCTTCCAGGAATGCATTGCCAAAGCCTTCATAGAGGCTGGGGTAGGTAATGAAATCGGCGTGGGGATATACATCCCACAGGGAATAGCCTTCACCCGGGCAGGTTTCATTGTGAATCGGATCGCCAATCCGGGTCCTGACCAGGCGCAGGTCCACATTGTGCTCACCGGCGTGTTCCTGGAGCCATTCCGCATAATCATAGCCTTCATCACCGGCCTCATGGGAAATAACCAGTTTGCAGCGGGGATCATTCAGTTTCTGGACCAGTTCAATGGCATGCTCAATGCCCTTGCGTTGAACAATGCGGGTGGGCTGCAGAATCATTCGATCATGGGGTTGCAGTCCGATGGATTGACGGAATTTCTCGGTTTTTTTCGCATTGTTCAACGGTAAATGCTCAAAATCAAGAACATTGGGAATGACCATGGAGGAAATGCCGGTGCGCAGGGCGAGTTGTTCCTGGGCCTCCGAATTGATGACCACGTGCATGATAGTGGGCAGGTTGGGCGGAAAGGCCATGCGCAGATAATCACTCACGGCATTGACCGAATAGCGTACCCGTTCCCAGTAAAAATCATGATGGTGCGCAATGGTGGGGATCTGGGTCTCCGCGATGACTTCGCACAGGGCAAGCCCTAAGGGGACATGCATGGGGATGGTCAGGATATTTTCGGCAATGATGATATTGATATTGAATTGATCGATAAATTCATGAATACGGGATTTAAGTTGCCGCCGGGTCTCATGAATCATCCTCGTGATGGCACGGCTGCGGCCCCTTCGGCCGAAAATCTGTTCGTTGATCGATTTGTTCTGGGAATGCTGAAAATGGGCTTCGGGCACAAGAAAGCTAATTTTATCATCCCGGTCAAGCTCACCGGCAAACCAGAAACACCTGAATCCGTTTTTTTCAAAAACCGCGGCCCACTTGCTGGCTTCAAGGGTGACACCGTCGGTACCGGAAAACCGGGTGGATATAAAACCGATATTTTTTTTCATTTTAAATACCGTCTTTCCAATGCCACTGAAACTTGATGCTTGCGACATTGCCTGTCATTTAAAAAAAGGTTCCTCGCTGTTTTGGATGGGTGCCCCGGGATGCTTTCATTTTGATGCTCAAAAAACTCAGCGCAAAGCGGTCGTAACGCCGGGCAGGGCCTCGTCATAAATTATCATATTGATATTTATGTAAAATTAAAAACATAGGGAACTATTTGATGGCTGTCCGGCCTAACGATCGCTAAGCACCTTAAACAGTTTCGAGCAGCAAAATTTTATGACTTAGGCATGTTAATATAATGACGTGTCGTTTTCAAGGAGTTGTTTTGAAATGAAACAACGGCGTTGCATTTTCCTGGGTAGCCACCACAAGCTGGGTACCACAACCGGCAAGAGCCGGCGTGATTTCGTCAATGGCCTTTGCAGCGGTGTTGTTTTTGTCGCTGAGGTGGGCCAGGATCACATGCTGCAGGCCACTGTGTCGGATCTCGGATAGAAGGTCCCGGGAAACAGTGTTGGAAAGGTGGCCGGTACGGCCCTTTATTCGCTGTTTCAGGTGCCAGGGATAGGGGCCGGAAAGGAGCATTTCCGGGTCATGATTGGCTTCGAGGACCACCAGCCGGCAGCCCTTGAGATGCTCCCGGACCATGGCTGTGGCAATCCCCAGGTCCGTTGCAATGGCGGTCTTGAATCCGTTTTGCATGAATGTGAACCCGGCCGGGTCCGATGCGTCATGGGATATGGAAAACGGATGGATGGTCAGGTCGTTGATACAAAAGGTGTGTCCGCATTCAAAATTTTGATAGTTGTGGACCGTGCCGAGTCTGGCTGTGGCAGCCTTCCGGGTTTTTTCATTGATGTAGACGGGCAGCCGGTACCGCCGGGAAAGGACACCAACACCCTGGATATGGTCCGTGTGTTCGTGGGAAACAATGATGGCGGCAAGCGTTTCAGGGGCCAGGCCTCTGGATTTCATGCGACGTTGAATTTCAACGCCGGAAAGACCTGCGTCCACAAGAACGGCGGTGGCCCCATCTGAAATATAAATGGCATTGCCTTTGCTGCCACTGGCCAGAACACAGACACAGGGATCACAGGAAGTCAGAGAATCGGGGGGTGTTGATTTCAAATTGGTTATATACCCGTATGACCGAACCCGCCGCTGTTCCGCTGGGTTTCATCCAGTTTGTCCGCCATTTCAAGTCTGGCCTGGTACACTTTCTGGATAACCATCTGGGCAATTCTTTCACCGCGCCGGACAATATACTCGGTCTTTCCAAGATTGATGAGGGCGATTTTAACCTCGCCCCGGTAGTCGGCGTCAATTGTCCCGGGGGCGTTGACGATGGTGATGCCGTGCTTGACGGCCAAACCGCTCCGGGGGCGGATCTGGGCCTCAAATCCAGACGGCAGGGCTATGGCAAAACCGGTGGGAATAAGGCGGATGGCACCCGGGGGCAGTGTCGTTTCTATTTCCATGGCCGCACAAATGTCCATGCCGGCGGCCAGGGGAGTCATATAGCGCGGCATGGGGATATCGGTATCGGTCTCCGGTCGTAATTTAGAAAACGCGATGACGGGATCTGTTGTGTCCATTGAGGCCTGCCCATATATTTAAAATAGTGAACGCGTCCCCCAGCTTATAGGGTCAGAAAATGGTCAAATGGCTGGTTCCCGGAGACGGGGCCGAGAATGGTCATGGCGACCTGGTCGGGTTGGAAAATAAGGCCGGCAAGTTCCATAACATCGGCTTCGGTGACCGTGTCAATCCGCTTGACAATTTCCTCCAGGGGGACGTAACGGCCGAAGTGGAATTCATTCTGGGCCAGGCGCACCATCTGGTTGTCAACACTTTCAGCGGCCAGCAGCAGGCTCCCTTTGGTAAATTCCCGGGCGGAATCGAGTTCAGTCCCCGTTACGGCGGTTTTCTTGATTTTTCGAAGTTCTTTTGCGATCAGATCAATGGTTTCCGTTGCTTTTTCCGGCGCCACGCCGGCATAGACGCCGAATATCCCCGTATCTTCATAGGCGGATATAAAGGAATAAACCGAGTAGGCCAGCCCCCGCTGTTCACGGATTTCCTGGAACAGCCGGGAACTCATGTTGCCGCCTAAAACAGTGCTCAAAAGGGAAAAGGCATACCGGCGGGGATCGGTTATGGAAAACCCCATGGTATTACAACAGATGTGAACCTGTTCAAGGTCCTTGGAGTATACGGAAACACCGGAAGCACTTGTCGGAACCTGTCGCTGGGGAAACCCGTTTGTTTTTTCAATGGCTTCAAAGGCAGGTCCCACCAGATTCACAAATCGGTCATGTTCCAGGTTACCGGCCGCTGAAATAACGATACGGTCGGGTTGATACAGGTGATGAAAAAAACCGGAAACGGTGGCGGCGTTAAATTTCAGAACATTTTCCCGGGTACCGAGTATGGATTGTCCCAGGGGGTTTTCCCGCCAGTAATTGGCGCTTGACAGCACATGCACATATTCTTCCGGAGAATCCTCAACCATGCCGATTTCCTGGCAGATCACCGGTTGTTCTTTTGCCAGATCATCCTGGCTGAATCGGGAGTTTAAAAAAATATCGGTGAGGATTTCGGCCATGGTGGCCAGATGGGTATCAATGACCTTGGCATGATAGCAGGTGTTTTCCATGGAGGTAAAGGCGTTGGTATGCCCCCCGATGGCATCGAACTCCTTGGCGATCTGAAAGGCCGACCGCCGGGTGGTCCCTTTGAAAATCATGTGCTCGATTAAATGACTGAGCCCGTTTTCAGCCGGGGTTTCATCCCTCGCCCCGGCATTTACCCAGACGCCCATGGAAACGGAATGCACATGGGGCATCTGGTGGGTCAGTACCCGGATGCCGTTACCCAGAACCGTTTTTTTTGTCACTGCGGTCATCAACGATTATTTATCCTCTTCCAGAACGGCCTTGCGGCTTAAGCGGATCTTGCCGTCCCTTCCGATTTCAAGCACTTTGACCTTGATGATATCGCCCTCATTGACCACATCGGTGACCTTGGCCACCCGTTTGTCGGCCAGTTGGGAAATATGCACCAGACCGTCGGTGCCCGGCATAATCTGAACAAAGGCGCCGAAATCGGTGGTTTTGACCACTTTCCCCTCGTATATGACGCCAACCTCGGGTTCGGCTACAATTTCTTCCACCATTTTTCTGGCGGCATCACCTTCTTCTGCTGAGAAGGCAGCGATTTTAACCAGACCGCTGTCATCGATTTCGACCCGGGTATTGGTTTCACTCTGGATGGAGCGGATAATTTTTCCGCCGGGGCCGATGATTTCACGAATTTTGTCCGGGTTGACCTGGATGGTGATGACCTTTGGCGCGTAGGGAGATGTTGCGTCCCGGGGCAGCTTGATGGTTGCCATCATCTCCTCAAGGATATGCAGACGCCCGACGCGGGCCTGGGCAAGGGCTTTTCCCATGATATCCTTGGACAGTTCATGGATTTTGATGTCCATCTGGAGCGCGGTAATCCCTTCACGGGTGCCGGCCACTTTAAAGTCCATATCACCGTAATGGTCCTCGTCTCCGAGAATATCGGACAGGATCGCGATGTTGTCATCTTCTTTAACCAGACCCATGGCAATACCCGAAACCGGGGATTTTACCGGAACACCGCCGTCCATGAGGGCCAGGCTGGCTGCACACACGGTACCCATGGATGAAGATCCGTTGGATTCAAGGACTTCGGAGACGATGCGAATCGTATAGTCGAAGTCTTCCTTGGAGGGCAGGATTTTCGACACGGCCCGGGTGGACAAACCACCGTGACCAATATCTCTGCGGCTGGGACCGCCCACGCGTTTGACTTCGCCCACGGAAAAAGGCGGAAAATTATAATGCAGCATGAAAGGCCTGGATTCTTCCCCGCGAAGGGTTTCGACCCGCTGTTCATCGGGCCCGGAGCCCAGGGTCAGCACGCCCATGACCTGGGTTTCGCCGCGTGTGAAGAGGGCTGATCCGTGGGGCCTGGCCAGAATGCCCACCTCACAGCTGATAGGCCTGATTTCATCAAACTTTCGATTGTCGATGCGGCGGCCTTCCTTCAGGATAAGGTCGCGACAGATACGACTTTGCTGCTCATCAAAAATAGTATAGACGTCATCCCTGCGATCCGCATAGGCTTCTCCCAGATCTTCGAATATCTCCGCTTTCACTTTTCTCAGGGCTGCATATCGCTCCATTTTGGCAGGCACCAGAACGGCATCGCGCAGAAGGGCCGCGGCCTTGGATTCAACCAGTTGAACCAGCGCCTGGTCCTTTTCAGGCGGTGTAAATGCACGTTTGGCACGGCCCACCGTCTCTTTCAGTTCCACCTGCATGTCGATGAGGGGCTGCAGGGCCGTGTGGCCAAAGAATATGGCCTCCAGCATATCCGCTTCACTGACAATATCACCGCCGCCCTCAACCATCACCACGCCGGTTTTTGATCCGGCCACAATGATGTTGATGTCGCATTTGTCAATGTCGGAAAGCTGCGGATTGGCAACCAGTTCGCCGTCAATGCGACCGACCCGGACACTTGCAATGGGTCCGGCAAACGGGATGTCCGATATCTCCAGAGCCGCCGAGGCACCCACCATGGCCAGCATATCGGGATCATTCTCCTGATCCATGGACAGCACGGTGGCAATCACCTGGGTTTCGAAGCGATAATTTTTCGGAAAAAGCGGCCGGATGGGCCGGTCGATCAGTCGGGCGGTGAGGGTCTCTTTTTCGCTGGGTCTTCCGATTTCACGCCGGAAATAATTTCCGGGAATTCGTCCCGCGGCGTATATCTTTTCCTGGTATTCAACGGACAGCGGCAGAAAATCAACCATCCGTTCATTGTTGGCCGAGACCACTGTTACCAGAACGGTGGTCTCCCCATACTGCACCACCACCGATCCGGATGCCTGTTTGGCAATCTTTCCGGTCTGGATGCTGAGCGGTTTGCCCCCGATGTCTGCTTTCAGTAAAATATCCATTTTATCTCCTAAAAACAAAGCGACTTTAATTTTGCATAATCAGAAGTCGCTTTGATGATCAATTGCTTGATTTAAAATATGCTCCGAATCGGTTTATGCTTGATTGTCATAGAGCTATATGAACAGGGAACGCTCAATAAATTTGACCATCCCCTATGGTTTTACCGGATTCGCAATTTAAAAAATCCGGTTTATTAAATTGGGTTCCCAAACGCGAAACCCGCCTTGTCGGCCTATCTTCTGAGTCCCAGGGTTTCGATGATGCCCCGGTAACGTGTCACATCGTTGCTTTTGACATAGTTTAAAAGCCGGCGGCGCTGCCCAACCAGCATTAAAAGGCCCCGGCGGGAATGGTGGTCTTTCTTGTGAATTTTCAAATGTTCGGTAAGGTAGGAGATCCGATGGGTCAAAAGCCCTATCTGAACCTCGGGTGAACCGGTATCCGTATCGTGAAGTTTATATTGATCGATCAATGTTTTTTTTGCTTCCGTTGTGAAAACCAATTTTTTTGCCTCCTCTGATTAATAAACTTGTATATAGTATATCTTCATTAGTCTAAACAAACAACAATTTTTTCCCGATAATCCGCTTCATGGATGAAAAACACAACAATATTCCAGCTCCCGGCAGTCTTTTTTGAGCTGCAGTACCGCAATAAGGCTGTCATCCGCGTCAACGATTTTGACTAAATTTTCAGGGTCTGTCAAAGCGGCATCGGCAATATTTTCAGCATCAATGGTCCGGCCGGTCATTATCTTCTGCTTTAAATCTGTATCGGCCGTGCATTCAGGTACATGGGGCAGTGTTTTGTTCATGGGGATCATCACCTGGTCAGCCTGGCCATTCCGGGCCATTTCTTCGAACGTATCCAGCCCGATGGCATTTTCAATGTCAAATCCGCTGCTACGGGTGCGCCTTAATTCCTTGAGGTGCCCGCCGCATCCCAGGCGTTCCCCGATATCGGCACAAAGCGTTCGAATATAGGTGCCCGCCGAGCAGGTGACGTCAAAACAGATTTCCGGCAGATCTATTTTGATTATCTCAATTTGTGAAATATAGATCGGGCGCGGCGGTTTCAGCACCGGTGTCCCTTTTCGCGCCAGTTTGTAGAGCGGTACCCCCTTGTGTTTTAATGCCGAAAAAGCCGGTGGTTGCTGCTGCAAATGCCCCTCGAATGCTTTGAAAATCGATTGCAGCAGTTGATCCGGAAACACCGTGGTCTCGCAACGGGTGAGGACATTGCCGGTAAAATCCTGGGTGTCTGTTGTTATACCCAATCGGATTGTTGCCCGGTATGTTTTCCCCGCGTGCAGGAAGAATCTCGCCAGCCGCGTGGCCTGGTTGATGCAACATACCATAACGCCGGTGGCAAATGGATCAAGGGTACCGGCATGGCCGACTTTACGGGCCCCGGTTGCTTTTTTGATGCGCGCCACAACCCCGGCCGAACTGATATTGGCGGGTTTGTCGATAATCAGAATCCCGCTTGTGTTTTGCTGCATCTGTTTAAATTATAGTGTCCCTGCCAATTCAAAAATCTGTTTTTTTAAATCAGCAAATTTGGAATCAATATTGAACCCGGCGGCAGAAAAATGCCCCCCCCCTCCAAAAGGTGCCGCGATTTTCGAAACATCCGTGGTGCCATCGGAGCGCAGGCTCACATGGTACCGGTTTCCCGGCGAACCATCCTTCGGGGCCGGCAGCTCCCGGATCAAAACCGCGACCTTGACATCCTCAATTCGTTTGGCATAATGGATAAACCCATCTATATCCTCTGTCTGGGTACCGGTTTCATCCAGCATGTTCTGAAAAAGGGTCATCAAAGACAGTTTGCCGTTTTTTGAAATTTCAATGGAGTCGATGGCCAGATTCAGTAATTTTATGCGACCCAGTGAATAGGTGCCGTAAACATGCTGGGCGACATCATGGGGATCGACCCCAAGACCCATCATCTTGGAACAGATGTCAAAGGCGGCCCTGCTGGTGTTCGAAAATCGAAAAGACCCGGTGTCGGTTAAAATTCCCGTATATATGGACGTCGCCACCTCTCTGCTGATGGGAACCCCCATTTTGCAAATCAGGCGGTAAACGATCTCGGCCGTCGCACTGGCCGACGTGTCAATAAATTTAAGGTCCCCGAAGCCGGTGTTGGTGACATGGTGGTCAATATTGATAATGACCGGCACCCGGGCCATCTCTGAATGAAGCTTCCCAATACGCTCAAGGTTCCCGCAGTCCAGAATTACGGCCGTATCATAGCCGCCCATGGCATCTGCATGGTGAACAATACGATTGATGGACGGCAGGAATCGATAAACTGCCGGAAGCGGATTCTCATTGTAGAGCGTTACATCTTTGTTCAGGGCCGCCACCGAGAGTCCCATGGCGATGAGTGAGCCCAGGGCATCTCCGTCCGGATTGATGTGGGTGGCCAGTAAAACATGTTTACTCTTCAGTAGGTGAGCTATTATCTGGTTCATTGTCCGTTTCAATAGATTTTAATACTTGCTCTATATGAGCCCCATAGTCGAATGAGTCATCATAAAAAAAGGTAAGGTCCGGCATATACCGCAGCCCGAGCTGGCTGGCCAGAGTGCGTTTTAAAAATCCCCTGGCTGCTTCAAATCCCTTGATGACCTCTTTTTTGGCAGCTTCAGAACCGGTAAAGGAAAAATATATTCTTGCCAGTCGCAAATCTGCGGACATTTTTACACCGGTGATGGTAGCCATGGACAGACGCGGGTCCTTGATTTTTCGGGATAATACCTCCGAGAGTGTCTTTTGTATCTGCCCACCCACCCGGTTTCCACGCGTAAAGGGTTTCATAGATTGATCATCTCCATTTGGGTATCAATAATTTCGGCAAGGCCCATTTTCTCTGCCAGGTTAAAAATTTTGTCCGTTTTGGCGTTTATCATTGCTCGATCATTTCCCACCAGGGCAAATCCGATTTCGGCTTTCTGATAAATATCGTTGGCACCGACTTCAGCAATGGACACATTAAATTTATTTCGCACCCGGTCGATGGTTGCCTTTACGACTTTTCTTTTCTCTTTCAAACTGCGGCAATCATGCAGCCTGAAGGTGATCATGCCGAGTCCCACAACCATAGCCATAGCAGCCTTTTTAAGCCATCTCGGGCTTTATCTCTTTCATCAGGTAACATTCGATGACATCACCTAATTTGATGTCGTTATATTTTTCAATACCGATACCGCATTCGTACCCGGTTGCCACTTCCTTGACGTCGTCTTTGAAGCGCCTTAAGGAAGACAGTTTGCCGTCATAAAGAACAATACCGTCCCTGACCAGGCGGACCTTCTGGTCGCGTGCGATTTTGCCATCGGTAATATAAGAGCCGGCAATGGTACCGATTTTGGGTACATGGAACAATTCCCGAACTTCGGCCCTGCCCAGTACCGTCTCTTCGTAGGTGGATGACATCATGCCCAATATGGCGTCTTTGACTTCTCTGATGACGTCATAAATAATGCTGTGGTAACGGATATCCACGTTTTCTTCAGATGCCATCTCCGTCACCTTGGAATTGGGTCGGACGTTAAACCCGATGATGATGGCATCGGATACCGTGGCAAGGGATACATCAGATTCGGTAATCGTGCCGGTGGCTGAGTGGATCACGTTTATGCTGACTTCCTTGTTTGACAATTTTGTCAAAGAGTCACTCAGGGCCTCAATGCTGCCGTCTACGTCCGCCTTGATAATCAGGTTGAGATCTTTGATTTCCCCTTCCTGCATTTTTTCAAAAAGGCCTTCCAGACTCAACCGGCTGTTTTTCGCCAGGTCCAGGGAACGCTGCTTTTGAATACGATGCGCGCTGACCTGCCTGGCACTCTTGTCGTCGGCCAGGACAACCAGTTCATCACCGGCTGTAGGAACACCCGTAAGTCCGATAATTTCCACGGGCATGGACGGCCCCGCCGCATCAACTGTAGCGCCTCTGTCGTTGAGCATGGCACGTATCTTACCATAGTGAACGCCACACACCACCGCGTCGCCATTATGCAAGGTACCTTCTTTAATTAAAATCGTGGCCAACGGGCCGCGGCCGGAATCAAGCCTGGCTTCAACCACGTGGCCGGCGGCATGCTTGTCCGGATCCGCCTTGAGTTCCAGCAGTTCGGACTGCAGCTGTATCATCTCAAGCAGTTCATCTATCCCCGTGTTCTGCTTGGCCGAAACCTTGATAAAAATGGTGTCGCCTCCCCATTCCTCGGACATCAGCCCCACATCGGCCAGTTCCCGGAGCACTCTTTCGGGCTCGGCATTGTTTTTATCAATCTTGTTGACCGCTACGATGATCGGTACATTGGATGCCTTGGCGTGATTAATGGCTTCAATGGTCTGGGGCATAACACCATCATCGGCCGCCACCACCAGTACGACGATGTCGGTTATCTGGGCACCCCGGGCCCGCATGGCCGTAAATGCCTCATGGCCGGGCGTATCTAAAAATACGATCTGCCCCCTGTCGGTTTTCACCTGGTAGGCGCCAATGTGTTGCGTAATGCCCCCGGCTTCAAAATCCGTAACATGGGTTTTGCGAATGACATCTAAAAGTGATGTCTTGCCGTGGTCAACATGCCCCATGATGGTGACCACGGGCGGCCGCTCCGACAGATTCTCCGGGTTGTCCTCTTCGGGTTTTACCAGGATATCTTCCTCAAAAGAGGCCTTGTCCACCTCGTAATCAAACTCGGCTGCCACCAGTACGGCGGTGTCAAAGTCAATGGTCTGATTAACCGTTGTCATCACCCCCATGGCCATGAGTTTAACGATCATTTCACCGGCCTTGATGCCCATTCGTTTGGCCAGTTCGGAAAGAATGATGGTTTCATCAATCTTGATCCGGCGTTTAATGGCCTTCGGGGTGGTAATGGTGGTTTTTTCAAACTGCTGCATCCCTTTGCTTTTAGGGCCTTTGTATCCTTTCCGGCCTTTCCGTCCCCGGCCTTTTCCGCTATAAAGATCCGACCCTTCCACCACGGCCTTGCGACGGAAAGCGATCTTTTTCTTTAAAAATTTCGTATCCTCTCCGACGTCCTCGATTTTTTTCTTCCAGCCCTTTTTCTTTTTATCCACATCGGTCTCCGCCGTTTTTGCCGGGGATGGCTGGGGTGCCGGCCGGGCAATGTCGGTGGCAGGTTTTTTGTAAGGGCCTTTCGGTTTGACTGACGGGCGATGGGTAATCGTTGGCGCAGCCGGTGCCGGTTTTATAATCCTGGCAGCGGATTCTTTTTTCTTTTTTCGAACCGGTTTAGCGGGTTTCTCGGGTTTGGTAATCGACTCTTCGACTCTTGCCGTTGTTTCCGTCGGTGTCGGTTCTTCGGTGGGCGGTTGAATGGTTTTTCCAACCACCGGTTCAACTGTCGGCTCTTTTTTTAAATCAACCGTTTCTACGGGTTCTGTCGCCGGTGTGGCACCATCTGCGGCTTCCGCAGTTTGCCCGTCGGCAACTTCAGGTGCTGCCGGTTTGACCTCGGCGGCTTTTTCTGCCGGGGGCTTTACCGCAGCGATAATTCGGGCCGCATCTTCCTTAGGGGGCGCTGCTCGTTTTTTTACCGGGGCCTTTGGCATATCGGCCACTTCCGGTTTGGCCGGTTTGGCCGGTTTGGCCGGTTCGGCAACCGGTTTTTCCAAGACAGGTTCGGCAACCGTTTCAGGTGCCGGTTCTTCGAATTCCGGTTTGACCGGCTTCTCGGGGACTGTTTTCTTGCGCCTTCGAATCACCGTGGGTCTTACACGTGTTACCTCAACCGTATCCGGTTTTTTACCGTAAAAATTGTCCCTGATTTTCTCTTCTGTTTCTTTATCCAGAGAACTCATATGGCTCTTTACGGTAATATTCATCTCTCTTATCGTTTTGATAAGCACTTTGTTGGTCACGGTAAGATCCCTGGCAAGTTCATATACTCTGATATTTGCCATCCATCCCCCTTCATCTATCTGTTGGAGATTGTATAAACGCAGTCAATCCCGTAAATTATATTTTATGCCGGTTCCTGCGGATCACTTGGGTCGTCGGTACTTTTAATTATTTCGCATCATCCTCAGACTCGGCTTCCGCAACGCTGGCCGTTGATCGAGCATCATCCGCCGGTTCGGGCTCCTCAAGGGTCTCCACTATCTCTGCATCGTCTGCCGGTGTTTGTTCATCAGCATCAATTTTTTCATTGCCATCGGGTTCAGTTGCCTCACCAGATGCTGCCGCTTCCATTGAAGCGATGGAATATTCGATCAGCCTGGCTGCCTTCTGGTCACTGATACCCCGAATCTCGGTCAGCTCTTCGATGGTCACCTGTCGCAACTCTTCAGTGGAAAATATTCCTTTTTCATAAAGCGCATCTGCCATGCTGATGCCGATGCCCGGCAGGGCCAGTAGTGAATCATATCCTTTCTGCATGGCCTCACTGTACCGGCTTTCACTCTTGACGTCCAGATGCCAGCCGGTGAGTTTGGATGCCAGCCTTACGTTCTGTCCGCGTTTGCCAATGGCCACCGATAGAAAATCATCCGGCACAATTACCTCCATGGACCGGTTGTCTTCATCGATGATGACTCTGGATATCTCTGCCGGGGCCAGTGCATTGCAGACGAATTTTGCAGAATCAATATGCCAGGGAATGATGTCTATTTTTTCTCCGCGCAACTCCTGGACAACATTTTGCACCCGGCTGCCTTTCATACCCACGCAGGCGCCCACCGGATCAATGTCCGAATCGTTGGATGCCACGGCAAATTTCGCCCGGCTGCCCGGTTCCCGGGCCGCACCCTTGATTTCAACAATGCCTTCGCTGATTTCAGGGACTTCGGTCTTGAACAGGTTGATCAGAAAATTCGGATGGGTCCGGGATAATATGATCTGGGGGCCGCGGCTTTCGTGGAGGATATCCATGATATAGGCCCGAATCCGGTCTCCCCGGCGATATGTTTCCCGGGGCACTTGTTCCCGGGAGTGCAGGACGCCCTCTGTCTGTCCAAGGTTGACAATAATATCGCCCCGATCAACCCGCTGGACAATGCCGTTAATAATTTCCCCTTTTCGATCGATAAAACTGGCATATACCGCATCACGCTCTGCGTCTTTCATCTTTTGTATGATGACCTGCTTAGCTGATTGCGCGGCAATACGGCCAAACGTGCTGGTATCTATTTTGGTGCCGAGGCTGTCGCCTATTTCGCACTCCGGATCTAATTTAACAGCCTCTTTATAGCTGATTTGAGTTTCCGGTTCGGTGACCTCATCGGCAACCTCCCGGAATTGAAAGACCTCGATTTCACCGATGTCAGGGTTGTACTGGACTTCGACGTCAACCTTGTTGCCGAATTTTTTTTTAGCGGCAAACCGCAATGCCTCTTCAAGTCCCTGAATGAGAATTTCGCGGTCGATACCTTTATCTCTACTGACTTGTTCGATGACACGCTGTATATCAGTTATAAGCATTAGATGTCTCCGTTATGATTAAACCGGAATTGGTCGGGGTTTTACCCAATGTGCATGCGTCCACGGCCCATTTTAATAGGGTCTTCAATTTGGATTAAGTCTGGCCCTGGTGATCGTCTGAAAAGGAATTTCAATGGATTTGTCGTTTGTGTTGAGTTTTACAAATCCGGGTGATGTTCCCATCAGGGTCCCTTTGAAAATTTTTTGCCCGTCAATGGCGGTGCCTGTTGTGATTTTTACCTTGTTGTCTTTGAATCGTTCAAAATCAGATAGCTTCACCAGGGGCCGGTGAGACCCCGGAGATGATACCTCAAGGGCGTATGCACCGAAATCATCCGTAAGGTTGATATCCAGCAAAGCACCCAGTTCGCGGTTGACCCTGGCGCAGTCGTCCAGTTTAACGCCACCGGGTTTGTCTATATACAGGCGTAATTTGCGTCCCCCCGGTTCCCGCACATGTTCAACATGTACCAGTTCAACGCCTTCGTCATCGCACAGCGGTATGGCAATTTCCCGCACCTGGGCAATCAGGTGACCTTGATTTTCATGGTCACCGGTTTCCCCGGATTTGCGATCGTTTATTTTAGTTTTCTTTTTTCTTTTTAATTTCAATTAATTTCAACCTGTTGCCCCTTAAAAAACAAAAAACGGGCTTTTCGCCCGTTTCCAAATACTGAAGTAGTTCTTTTTGGTAGAAAGCTGAATTTATCGGTTCATAAGTATAACCATAAACTAAGAAAATTAATCAAAACTGCAACCAACCCAAAATTCTACCCAAATTACGCACACTTACCGTCGGAAAAGGCGGATATTATGGAGCGGGCAACGAGATTCGAACTCGCGACACCAAGCTTGGGAAGCTTGTACTCTACCAACTGAGCTATGCCCGCTTACCAAAAATGATTAGATAAGATAAAAAAATATCCATGTCAATCTATTTTAAAAAATAATTTAGAAATGTTCGGTATGTGCTCATTTATTGAGGATGTCGCGGATATCCAGCAACTCGGCTCGAATTTCATCAAGGGTCAAGGGCTTTGCCGTTGCTTTTTTCCCCTGGCCGTTTTTCAGCCGTTGCCGGGCTCCTTGAATCGTGAATTTTTTTTCATACAGCAATGTTTTGATTTTAAGAATCAATTCAATATCGACCCTGCGGTAGAGTCTTTGGCCGGATGGGGTACGTTTGGGGTTGATGCGTGGAAATTCGGTTTGCCAGAATCGCAGAACGGAAGGGGGGACCCCCGCAATTTCACTGACCTCACCAATTTTAAAATAGAGCTTGTCCGGAATTTTTGATTTTAAAGGCGTCATTTTTTTTAATCATCTGCGTAGCTGCCTTTGTATCAATCCATCAGGATGGCAGTGTGGCGTCAAATAGGGCTAAAAGTCTTTCCGTGATGTTTTTGTGCAGCCTGTTCACCGTCTCATCTTCCAACGTTTCATCTGATGAACAGTAGGTCAGCCTGAATGAGATGCTTTTTTTACCGTCGGGGATGGGCGCTCCTTCATAGACATCAAACAGGCGGATATTTTCCAGTAACGGTTCGTCAAAATTTTCAAGGTTGGCCAGTATGGCACCGGATTCGAGGTTTTTGTCGAATATCAGCGTGATGTCCCGATCCGTTGACGGGAACCTGGGAATGGGCCTGGCCTGGATATCTTCAGTCACTACAGTCAAAAGTGCATCCACATTCATTTCAAAAACAAAGACGGCCTGTTTAAGGTCATAGGCGCCAAGGACCTCTGGATGGACTTCACCAATGATGCCCATGGCTTTCCCATTGATGGAAATTTGAGCACTGTGACCGGGTTTTGTATAGCAACAACGGTCATCGGGCAGGCTGGTAAATGCGACATTCGGGTAATTCAGTCCTGAAAGCAGGGCTTCGGCAACACCTTTGATATCAAAAAAATCACATGCCCGGGCCTTTGTATGCCATGCGACAGCCATAATATTCCCGGTCCAGAGGGCGGCTATCGCTTCGGTTTCCAGGCCCTGTTTATCGTGGCCCTGGTTGATGAATGTTTTGCCGGTCTCAAAAATCGTCAGGTTTTTTTCCTGATAGGTGGTGTTCAAATGGGCGGTTTCCAGCAGGCCGGGCACCAGCGAGGTCCTCAACACCGCCTGATCTTCAGTGAGGGGATTTAATATTTCAACGTGCTGTCGGCGGGGGTCATCACCTTCAAGTCTGAGCCGGTCACAGGAATGGCGGTTGATAAAACTGTAGTTGATGACTTCCATAAAACCGAATCCGGTCATCAGCTGTTTGATCCGGCGGCGAAGGGTAAGACGCCGATTGTCCTGCTGACGTGCCTCGGAAGGAATGGGCGGATTGGTGATGGGGATTCGGTCATATCCCCAGAGACGGGCGATTTCTTCCATCAGATCCACCGGTCTGGTGACATCCACCCTGAAGGTCGGCACTGTTACCACCAGCATGTCCGATGCCGTGTTTTCAACTTTGAACTCAATGGCAGTGAGCAGGGCAGCCGCTTTTGGGGCAGAAATATCGGTGCCCAGAAGGCGGTTGACATCCTTGATCGGCAGGTTGATGATTCTGGCTTTTTGAGGGCCCGGGTGTTCATCGACAATACCCTTGACCAGATAACCATTGCCGATTTCGGCCATCAGTCGGGCGGCCCGGTTCAAGGCCTTGATCGTGCCGTCAGGATCCACACCGCGTTCGAAGCGGTGGGATGCATCCGTGTTCAACCCGATCGCTTTAGCTGTTTTTCGAATACTCACCGGGTCAAAACAGGCACTTTCGATCAATACCCTGGTGGTGGTCGGTGTCACTTCGGAGTTCAGGCCACCCATAACGCCGGCTATGGCTACGGGCTTATCCGCATCGCAGATCATCAGCATGGTATCTGAAAGAATGCGGTTTTTTCCATCCAGGGTTTGAAACACTTCGCCTTTGGCGGCCCTGCGGACAACGATCCGGTTTCCAGCCAGATGATCAAGGTCAAAGGCATGCAGGGGCTGGCCGGTTTCCATCATGACGAAGTTGGTGATGTCCACGATGTTGTTAATGGGCCGCAGGCCTATGGATACAAGGCGGTCCTGAAGCCAGAACGGTGAGGGGCCGATGGTGATGCCGTCTACGATGCGGGCCGCATATCGGGGGCAGTCGGCCGGGGCTTTTATGGTGACGCTGGTCAGTTTGGATATCCGGTCTTCACTGTCTGTAATCAAGGTGTCCGGATAGTTTACAGTCAACCCGGTCAGCGCCGCGACCTCCCGTGCCGTTCCCAGAATGCTCAGGCAGTCGGGGCGATTGGGTGTCAGATCGATATCCAGCACCATGTCGGAAAGGGTCAGTGCTTTTGCCAGGGTATCTCCCACACAGCAGGTGTCAGTCAATGTCATGATGCCGCTTTGATCGGTTCCCAGACCCAGTTCAAATTCACTGCACAGCATCCCATGTGATTTTTCACCGCGGATGGTTCCGGTTCTTATGACGGTTCCATCGGGCATGACCGCACCCGGCAGGGCCAGGGGTGCCAGCATGCCGGGTTTCACGTTGGGCGCCCCGCAGACCACGGCAAAATCAAGGTTGTCCCCGGTTTGCACCGTGCACAGTTTGAGTTTATCGGCATTGGGGTGATCGATAACGGTGGCAACACGCCCCACCAAAATTTTTTCCAGGTAGGTATAGCGGTCAAAAACCGCATCGACTTCAAGCCCGGCCATGGTCAGCGCATCGGACAGGTCCTGGATCGGGCCTGAAAAAGAAACATATTCTTTTAGCCAGCTTAGACTAACTTTCATATTAAAACTGCCTTAAAAACCTAAGATCGTTGTCGAAAAATTTTCGAATGTCATCGATGCCGTACTTGAGCATGGCGATACGTTCGATCCCCATACCAAAAGCGAAACCGGTATATTTATCGGTATCATACCCGACACTGCCAAATACATTGGGATGAACCATGCCGGAACCAAGGATTTCAAGCCAACCGCTGTGGGAACAGACCCGGCATCCTTTTCCGCGACACATGACACACAGGATGTCCACCTCGGCACTGGGTTCGGTAAAGGGAAAGAAACTGGGGCGGAACCGCAGGGAAATATGGTCGTCAAACATCTGGTGCACAAATGTGGTCAGTGTCCCTTTAAGATCCCCGAAGGACACGTTTTGGTCCACCAGCAGCCCTTCGACCTGGTGAAACATCGGGGTGTGTGTCAGATCCGAGTCGCAGCGGTAAACCTTCCCCGGGGCAATAATAGCCACCGGCGGGGCCTGCTTTTCCATGACCCTGATCTGCATGGGTGAGGTCTGGGTTCTCAGAACAATATTGTCCGAGACATAGAAGGTATCCTGCATGTCCCGGGCCGGATGAAATTTCGGCACATTCAGCGCTTCGAAATTATAGTAGTCGGTTTCGGTTTCCGGGCCTTCGGCGATGTCAAATCCCAGGTGCGTAAAAATATCACATACCCGTTGGGTGATCTCCGTGATGGGATGCAGAGAGCCCCGTGAGGCAACCCTTCCCGGCAGGGAAATATCAATTCGATTGCCGGAATCGGCTGTACCGGCCTCTATTTTTTGTAATGCGGCTTTAAACGCCTTATCCAGAATTTCTTTGGTTTGATTGGCTTTTTTGCCGGCCTGGGGGCGCTGGCCTTCGGGCAGATTGGATATATTTCGCAGAAACTGAGTGATCAGTCCCTTGCGGCCAAGGAAACGAACGGAAAGCGCTTTGATGCCTTCGGCGTCTGCAACTGTATCAAGCTGCTTCAAAGCGTCCTGATAAATGTCTTCAATGCTGAGCTTCACTGTGTTTACTTAGTCCGTCGGGTCAATGTTTTAAACGCAAAAAGACTGTGTCCAATAAACGCCGTTTGAATTTGCATCAGGGTGAAGATCTTGGAAACACAGTCAGTTTGAAAAAGACAGATGTCAGGTAAGGCCCATGGGCTTTGCCGGAGCGGCAGACGCCCGGGTACCTAAGTTTATATCTGCTGAGTCGACATTTCAACCAGTTGGGAAAAACCGGCGGGATCCGAAATGGCCAGTTCCGCCAGTACCTTACGATCAAGTTCGATGTCGGCTTTTTTTAAACCAAATATAAATTTACTGTAGGACAGGTTGTTCAGGCGGGCAGCCGCATTAATTCTGGCGATCCAGAGCCGCCTGAAATCACGTTTTCTAACCCGCCTGTCCCTGTATGCATACATGAGCGCCTTGTCCACTGCATCGGCGGCGGTTCGGAACAGTTTGCTGCGTCCGGCACGAAAGCCTTTGGCAAGTTTTAAAACCTTGTTCCGACGTTTTCTTGCTTTAAATCCTCTTTTAACACGCATTGTCCTTCTCCTTCTATCAACAATCGGCCCTGAAAATTCGGTTATCCATTGGGCAGCAACAGTTTGATTTCTTTTACATTGGTTTTATCAACAATTTGACTTTTTCTTAAAGAGCGTTTTCGTTTTCTGGATTTTTTAGTTAAAATATGGTTGGCATGGGATTTGCCAAATACAATTTTGCCGGTGCCTGTTTTTCTGAAACGCTTGGCTGCGGCCCGATTGGTTTTAATTTTCGGCATTGATATGTCTCCTTAACCTTATAAAAATAGGCATTCAATAAATTTAAATATATCGGCAATATTAATAAAAAACCGTTAATGCAATGGCCTGGTGTGCGACATCTTATAAAAAATAGATGGCGTGAGCAATAAATCAGCCCACGCCAATATAATTGACAAATTTAAAAAAAACAACCCGGCGCCACCCAAATAATCTGCTGCAATGGTTAACGGAAAATTTAAAAAAATTATTTGGGTGCCACGATCATGATCATGGTACGCCCTTCAAATTTAGGATACTGCTCAACAACAGCAATTTCATCGAGTTCTTCAGCTATTTTTTTCAATAAATCCCGCCCTAACTGCGAAAGCGTAATTTCCCGGCCCCTGAACACCACAGTGATTTTGACTTTATCTTTTTTCCCGATAAATTTCCTGATATGGCCCAGTTTGGTCTGCAAGTCGTGTTCGCCGGTTTTGGGGCGAACCTTTATTTCCTTGAGCTGGAATGTCGTTTGTTTCTTTTTGGCCTCTTGCAGTTGTTTGGTTTGTTCATATTTATAGCGCCCGTAATCCATGATTTTACAAACCGGTGGATTTGCCATGGGCGAGACTTCAACAAGGTCAAGGCCAAAATCGGCAGCAATAGCCAGCGCTTTATAGATTGGAATGACGCCAACCTGATTCCCGTCAGGATCAATTACCCGGACTTCTTTTGCCCTGATATCTCTGTTTTTTCTAGTTCTATCTTTGGTTGGTCGCGTTGATCGCTTCGGAATAGCTATGCCTGTCACCTCCTAAAGCAGCAACCGCGTTGCTGCTTTTTGCATGAACGATGTTAATATGAATATATGCATTAGTGTATGAATTCGAAAAGATATATAACGCAATTAAGAAATGCAAGAAAAAAATATAAAAATATAATAGAAAATTAATTAAAGTATAGTCTGCCCGTTCGGGATTGACCGTTTATTCTATCGGCTGTTTCAGTGTATAGGCTGCCAGAAAACTGTTCTGCCAGTATTTATTTTCAGGCGCTGAAAAGTATTCCTTAAATAATGCCAGGCTTTCGTGACGCAATATATGCGGTATAATGGGAATCTTTCGCTGTTGATAGAGGGGGGCAAGGGTTTGCAGGTCGCAGCCCGTGCCGCCGCCCATGGCATCTTCATAGGCATATACAAGTTTGCCGATGCCGCTCAGCAGAATTGCCCCATAACACATCAGGCAGGGCTCCAGGGTGCAAAAGAGGGTGATCTTGTTTTTCTGAAGCGGTGTTTTAAGCGCTGCCAGTTTTCTCAGGGCAACCATCTCAGCATGGTCAGTTTCGTTGGGCCAGGACCCGCAGGTGCCGGATCTCACTCCGGTTATCAGAACGCTGCCTTCGTATACAAGGATGCAGCCCACCGGGAATTCACCCTGTGAGAGCGCTTTCCGGGCCTGGCTCAGCGCCTTGTTCATAAAAAAGGTATGGTTCATGGTTTGCAGGGTGTGCTTTTATCAGCAAGGTTGCATACACAGTTATCGTCTATTTCAAAAGCATACAGGATTCGACGTTCCATTTCAGCTCTTTTTTTTGAAATCGGTGTATAGGTAAATTTCTTGGTCCGTTCGATCAGGTCGTTTTTGGCGGGTATGGCCCCAAGCCCGGAGGCGATGACATTGCCGGATGTGGCATCAAGAAGATCCGCATCCCGGCCGTTGGTAATGACGGCCAGGGGTACCTGGTAGGGCGCCACCAGTTTTGCCAGTGCCAGCGTCAACCGGTGCCGGGTTATCAGGGACCCTGCGCCGTACTTGACAATCATGGAAATTCTGCCGCCGATGCTAACCGCTATATCCACCATTACGTTACCGGTTTTCCCACCGGCGGTGACGGTGATCCTTTTTCTGGGGCTAATATCGGCTTTTTGATATCCCAGGGTGTCGACAAGCCATCGGGCCAGTTTCTGCCGATAGCGTTCATTATGGGTGTCGATCAGGGTTTCACCGGTAATATAATCGGTGGTCCTGCCAAGAATAAGATGGTGGCTTTCCATTGCTCAAAACCTTAATTATTTCTTTACAATTCTGTATTCTATGCCTACAAATACTATCTGTGCCTTAATCTGTAAAGGGCTTGTCCTTTATTTTTGAAAAAAAAATTGCTTTTGAGCGATCTACATTGAGTTGTCCGCGGGCCGATTCACAAACTAGCGGTTGAGGGATTTATGTCGATACGCGAAAATTTCGAAAAGCGTGAAAAAAGCTTCATGTCTTCCTTTGGATGTCTCAGTGACCAAAGCCGGGGGCGGAGGAGAACTGAAAAGCCCAATCAGATTCGAACCGCCTTTCAACGCGACCGCGACAGGATTCTGTACAGCAATGCCTTCAGGCGGTTGAAACATAAAACCCAGGTTTTTCTGTCGCCCCTCGGGGATCAGTACCGCACCCGACTCACCCATACACTGGAAGTCGCCCAGATTGCGCGTACCATAGCCCGGGCCATGCGGTTGAACGAAGATCTGGCCGAAGCCATTGCCCTGGGGCATGATATCGGTCATCCGCCTTTTGGCCATAGCGGTGAACGCGCATTGCAGGAGATATATTCCCCGGGGTTTTCACATCAGCAGCAGAGCCTGCGGGTGGTGGATAAGCTTGAAAAAAACGGCCGGGGGTTGAATTTGACCTTTGAAGTCCGGGACGGCATATTGAAACATTCCAAAGGATACGGCAAGATTATATCCGATGATCCTGCAAAAATGGCCGTCACGGCCGAGGGTCGGATTGTCAGGATTGCCGACATCATGGCCTATCTGAACCATGATCTCGATGATGCCATTCGCAGCGGGGTGATTCAAAAGGAGCAGGTGCCCAGGGTGTGCCGTTCAATTTTGGGCGAGACCCATTCACGCCGGGCGACTTCCATGATCAGGGATTTGATTTTTCAAACAAAAGAGGTGAATGGCCAATTGCAGCTGGATATGAGTGAACCCGTTTTTTCCGCCATGACCCGCTTGCGTGAATTTTTATATGAAAATGTTTACCGTTCCCCTAAGGTGCATCGGGAATTCATCAAAGCTAAAAAAATATTGACCGAGCTGTATTCTTTTTTTTTGGACAATGGCGATATGCTCCACCGGGAACTTGCCACCATGGAGATGGACCATTGCCATGGCCCCGATGATTCCCGTGAAAGGGTCGTCTGTGATTTTATTGCCAGTATGACCGATCATTATGCATTGGATTTATATGCCAAAATATTTTTTCCGTCCCCGTTGGTGTAGGGGGATAGCATGTTAACTGTCGAAGCGATTTTAAAGGATGATTCTGATATCGCTGAACCTTTTCTCGAACAGCTGAAAGATATTTATGCCGATATGGACATGGCCTATACCCGGGCCAGTAACCATTATGGGTTTGAGTGTCGGGGCTGCATTGACAATTGCTGCCGGACGTTGTTTTACCATCATACCCTGCTCGAGTATCTGTACCTTATTAAAGGGTGGGCCGATCTGTCCAAAGCGCAGCAGACGGCAACGGCAGATATAGCAGCCTTCGTATGCCGGCAGCTCCCCGCCGCCCTTGCAGGCCCGGAACCGGTACATTTCATGTGTCCCCTTAACCTTGAGGGCCGCTGCCTCCTTTACACCCGGCGTCCCATGATCTGCAGGCTGCACGGGATACCCCATGAACTGCATCCCCCGGGACGGCCGGTTCATCATGGAAAGGGGTGTGGTGCGTTTACCGCCCAGTGCGGGACAAAAGCATATTTCAAGTTCGATCGAACCCCTTATTATACCCGGATGGCCAGACTGGAAAAGGAGTTGCGCCAGGCCTTGGGATTTTTTGAAAAAATCAAGATGACCGTTGCCTGGATGATCCGGGAAAGGAGTTGTGACGGATCATGAAATATGTAGACACGCAAGATATTGATTCGCTGCCCGGACGCCGGATCAGTCCGGATGATACATTTAAATTCCGCTGTCACCCGGATATCGGCTGTTTTAACAGATGCTGTCGCAACCTGAATCTTTTTCTGTATCCCTATGATGTTATCCGGCTTAAACAGAGGCTTGGGTTAACTTCGGAAGAATTTTTAGACCGGTATGTGGATATTGTTTTAAGGGCGTCAAATTTTTTCCCGGACGTGTTGCTGAGCATGTCCGACAATGCAGAAAAAACCTGTCCGTTTTTAAGCGACGCCGGATGTCTGGTTTATCCGGATCGCCCGGATGCCTGCCGCAGCTTTCCATTGGAGCAGGGCGCCTTTTACAATGCCCGGGCAAAAAAAAATGAGACGGTTTATTTTTTCAGGCCCCCTGATTTTTGTAAGGGGCAGCATGAAGATGTCCAATGGACGCCGGAAACCTGGGTCCGGGATCAGGCGGCAGAGGACTATCATAAAATGACCCTGATGTGGTCGGACCTGAGGCGGTTGTTCCAGGATGACCCATGGCAGGGTGAAGGACCCGGGGGCAGCCGGGGTAAGATGGCGTTTATGGCCATTTACAATATGGATGGATTTAAAAATTTTGTATTTAAAAGTACATTCCTGAAACGCTACAAGGTGAAATCCGCAGTACTCAAGAAATTGCAGACCGATGATGTGGCGCTGATGAAATTCGGTTTTGAATGGGTCAGATTTTATTTATGGGGGATTCGGGGGCGGAATATCCGTCTGCGGTGAACAGGTATTCTCATTTTGCAAGGATCCTGACCCGGATAAACCGGACCTGTTTAATCGGAATTTGATGGCCGCGGTAGCTACTACACAACACCGGGGGGCATGGGCGGAATTTTCCCACCACCGAGGGTATATCCGCCATCGAGTCGCAATACGCTTCCGGTCATGAAGGGGGCATCCTTGATGATAAAACAGACGGCCCGGACCACATCGTCAATGGTGCCGGTCCGTTGCAGCAGGGTATGATCGATGATCGCCTGCTGCTGGTCTCTGTGGAGAAGGCCCCATCCCCTGGTTTTTTCACCATGACGGGTTTCCATGATGCCCAGCATGATTTCGTTGACCCGCACCCCGGGAGCCCCCAGACGGGCCCAGGTTTCCGTAAGCAGGGAGATGCCCCTGTTGGCTGCGGCATAGCCATCGTTGAAAATCCATGCTGCCGGACCTGAGCGCCCGGTAATAGCGGCGATGGAGGAGAGGTTGATGACCAGGCCCTCACCCGAGGCCTTCAGGTGGGGCAGGGCCGCATCAAAGACCCATTGTTTGGCCCGCAGGGTCGTGGCCATCTCAAGGTCCCATTGCTTTTGCACATACGGTCCGTGGACAACGGGCCATCCGCCTCTTTCAATATTGTTGATCAGGATGTCCAGGCGTCCAAAGCGGGCCATCACCGTTTCAATCAGCCCCGGTATGCGTTCGGTCTCAAGCAGGTTACACCTGATGATCAGGTGGTCGGTTCCGGTTGCGGCAAAATTCTGCCGCATTTCATCCAGGCTTTCTTCCCAGTCGTAATGGGTAAGGGCAAGTCTGGCACCCTGGCGGGCCAGTTCAAGTCCGATACCCCTGCCGATGCCCTTGATCGATCCGAGAACCAGGGCCACCTTGTTTTCAATCTCCATGAAGTCAGACCTTGTAAAATTTTTTTATTAAGGGGTGATGTATCGCCTTTTACGCCCCGAACAGGCTTTTTTTGACCCATTTTATGCCCAGCATCAAGAGGGCTGTATCATCATCCCTGGCACCATTCAGGTCGTCGGCATCAAAGGATTGGTCGTTCAGCAGACTGTTTTCAAAAATGTGGGTTCGAAAGGTGTCCAGATCATACAGGGCCAGATAAAACAGACGGCCGGACTTCATATCCAACGGACCGGGTTTCTGCCTGTTTTTCAGACTGATGATGTCCATGAGCAGGTCGTTGTAATGGTTGTATGGTTCAAGGCCCTGGGATGCCAGCCACTGGCGGACGGTCTGTGTTTTGTTTTGATTAAAGCCAAGGCAGTGCGATTCTTTCATGAGGGCGTAATGTTTCGAGACCCGTCCGGTTTCCGGGTCGTGTGTCAGTGCCCTGGCAACAGGGTACATTCGGCAGGATGACGGTCGGTCCGTATACACGCGGCATCCGTCGGGGCTGACAAAGGGGCATTGCAGACGGGCAGTGTTGTCGGGTTTCAGACTTATTACCGGAAGGCCGGTTTCCGGGCCGTTGTGAAGCGTGGTATATTTTCCCAGAAAATCGCCCGAGGTCATGCCCAGAAAATTTTTCAGCCGGAGTATATCGTAAGGGGTCAAAAACTGGTTAAGATCCCGGCAGCACTCATTAAAGCACGGTACCTGCCGGGAGCATGCAAATGCAAACGAGTCCTCTATGCCAATTGCCACAATGTTGTTTTCCATAAGCTGGTTTTCCTGATTTCGTAAAGATAAGTGATGAATCAGACGCCGTCTGCGGGGTTTTCCAATGCACCCCACAGGGTATCTGGTAGCATTTTTGCGGGACTTGTCAACTTAAAACATTTTTTTTTCGGCAGTTTTTGTCGTACCCTGATTATTTGATCGTTACCGTTGAACCTTTAAGCGTTGAATCGTTGAGTCTGTGAACAGTTGTGGGAGGGGCATTTTTTGCCAGAGATGGCAACGGCTCCCGATGGTATCCCCATGACCGTATTTTAAAAAATGTTTGCTCAAAAGTTCTTGACAAGCCAAGACCCCGGTGATATTTACATTCCTTGCATGATAGTATATGCTGTTGAATTTAATAGGTAAAATATTCTTTTAAAAATCAAACCGGAACAATATGCAGGTGATATGCTTACAGATTTTATTTCCGTTGGAAAAAATGGACGCAAGCTGTTTTTGAAAGACGGCCCAATTAATGATTGAAACGATATTCTACAAATACAGTCATGAAGGGAGGTGTAAAAAGGTTTTTTGTATAGCATTTATTTGCTAAAATTTGAGGAAGTTGAAGCAACGGAAACTCTTTACAATCCAAATTAGGAGGTATGCTAAAATGCCAACGTATGTAATCCAGGAAAAATGTGACGGCTGCAAGGGCGGCGACAAGACTGCCTGTATGTACATCTGCCCGAATGATTTGATGGTTCTGGATCCCAATGCCATGAAAGCTTACAATCAAGAGCCGGATCAGTGCTGGGAATGTTTTTCTTGTGTAAAAATCTGCCCGACCCAGGCCATTGAAGTCAGAGGCTATTCCGACTTTGTCCCCCTGGGAAGCTCCATCATGCCCATGATGGGCACAGAGGATGTCATGTGGACCTGTAAGTTCAGAAACGGCCTCATCAAACGCTTTAAGTTTCCTATTCGAACCACTCCCGAAGGCGGTGCCAATGCGTATTCTGATCTGAAAGGCAAGGACCTCGAAAGCGGTTTGCTGTCAACCGAAGAGGCTGACGGTTATACCCTTCCGGTACCCAAGGAACTCGTCTAAACAGACTCGAATTTTTCTTTATGTCGCATAACAATACGAATTAAATATCTGATAGGAGGATATGATATGGCAATACCGAATAAACCTTTAGGCGAACTCAAGGCGGTTAGAGACCCGGAAGTTGAGGAGCGCGAAGTTGATATTCTCATCGTCGGCGGCGGCATGGCTGCCTGCGGCGCTGCTTTTGAAGTTAACAAATGGATAGCCGAGGGACAGAGCGTCCTGCTGTGTGACAAGGCTGCCATGGAAAGATCCGGTGCGGTTGCCCAGGGACTTTCCGCTATTAACACCTACATCGGCGACAATACCCCTGAAGACTATGTCCGCATGGTTCGTAATGACCTTATGGGGCTGGTTCGTGAAGATTTGATCTTCGATCTCGGCTGCCACGTTGATGATTCGGTTCATCTGTTTGAAGAATGGGGCCTGCCGGTCTGGAAAATTTCCGAGGACGGCAAAAACCTGGACGGCAAAAAAGGTCAGAAAATGGGTACGCTGAAAGGCGGCGCCACTCCGGTCCGTACCGGTAAATGGCAGATCATGATCAACGGCGAATCCTACAAACGCATCGTTGCCGAGGCCGCCAAGCTGGCCCTGGGTGAAGACAACGTTCTGGAACGCTGTTTCATCGTTGAACTGCTGCTGGATGCCAATAATGGTAACACCATTGCCGGCGCCGTTGGCTTTTCCGTACGCGAGAACAAGGTCTATATCATCAAGTGCAAGACCATGATGGTTGCCTGTGGTGGTGCGGTCAATATTTATCAGCCCCGCAGTGTTGGCGAGGGTAAAGGCCGTGCCTGGTATCCCGTATGGAATGCCGGTTCTACCTATACCATGTGTATGAAAGTCGGTGCGGAACTCACCATGATGGAAAACCGTTTCACCCCGGCCCGTTTTAAAGACGGTTACGGCCCGGTCGGTGCATGGTTCCTCCTGTTCAAGGCCCAAGCCCTTAATGGTCTGGGTGAAGCGTTTGCCGGTAGTGATGCCGCCAAGGCCGAGCTGGCAAAATATGCCCCCTATGGCACCGCAGCCATCACCCCCACCTGCCTGCGTAACCACCTCATGCTGTTTGAGATGAAAGAAGGCCGTGGCCCGATCCTGATGGATACGGTTTCGGCCCTTGCAAAACTGGGCGAGACCATGAGCAAGAAAGAACTCAAGCATCTTGAATCGGAAGCCTGGGAAGATTTTCTTGATATGACCTGTGGGCAGGCCAACCTGTGGTGTGCCCAGAACTGTGAGCCGGAAAAGAAAAATTCCGAAGTGATGCCCACCGAACCCTATCTGCTGGGCTCCCATTCCGGTTGCTGCGGTCTGTGGACCTCCGGTCCGGATTATGAGTGGGTCCCGGATGCTTACAAGATCAAGGCTGCCAACGGCAAGGTATACAACCGTATGACCACGGTCAACGGTTTGTTTACAGCCGGTGACGGTGTTGGTGGTTCCGGGCATAAATTTTCTTCAGGTTCCCATGCGGAAGGCCGTATGGCAGCCAAGGAGATGGCCAGATATGCCAAGGACAATGCCGATTTTGCTCCGGCGCTGAAGCAGTCCAAGGACGAACTGGTGGACCTGATTTACCGACCGGTCCGGACCTTCCTTGACAATTGTGACTATACCACCGCCATTAACATCAACCCCAACTACGTCAAACCCAGCGGAATGATGTATCGTCTGATGAAGGCCACCCATGAGTATGGTGCCGGGACCGCGACCTACTACATGACTTCAAGCAAAAGCCTGGAGATCGTTATGGACCTTCTGTCCACCATGCGTGAAGATTGTCTCAAAATGGGTGCCGGCGACCTGCATGAATTGATGCGGGCCTGGGAAATCGAGCATCGGATCTGGACCGTGGAAGCGCATCTGCGTCACATTCAGTACCGCAAAGAAACCCGCTATCCCGGTTTCTATTATCAGTCCGATTTTCCGGGGCAGGATGACGAAAACTGGTTCTGTTTCGTCAATTCCAAGTATGATCCGGCCAAGGCCGAATGGGATATATTCAAGAAAGATTATATCAAGATGATCGCGGACTAAGTAGGGTGCGGCTCTTATTTGGTCGAACCTGAGAACAGCCTCCAGGTGCCTCGCGGCACCTGGAGGTTTTTATTAATATCCAGCCAGGTTGTCATTTTAAATTCGGACGATATACCATCGCATGCAAAATTGTCCGTATGCCTATCTGCTTGACGGCCCCTATATTCCCATGGCCCTTTTTAAGGTGTCGGGTGTACTTAAAATCTCGTAAAGCATTCAGGTGTCCGGACAATTTACGGGATATCGTCTGAACCAAAATGAACCCCTTAAATATTCATTAACCATGTACGATGCACGGAGGGATAGCATGACAGTAGAAAAAGCAGCCCCAGCTAACGGAAGTATCCTTGTTGTTGGAGGGGGGATAAGCGGTTTGACCACGGCCCTCGAAGCTGCCGAAGTAGGGTACGAGGTGTTTCTGGTCGAAAAGAACCCTTACCTCGGTGGAAGAGTTGCTCAGTTAAACCAGTATTTTCCTAAACTGTGCCCCCCTACCTGTGGCCTTGAAATTAATTTCAGAAGGATCAAAGAGAATCCGCTCATCAAGGTCCTTACAATGGCCGAGGTTGAAAAGGTCAAGGGCGCCCCCGGGAACTATGATGTGACCGTTACAATCAGCCCCCGGTATGTGAATGAAAACTGCACCTGCTGCGGGGAATGCGCCACTGTCTGTGAGGCGGAGGTCTCTAATGACTTTAACTTTGGTATGGACAAGCACAAGGGCGCTTATCTGCCCCATGAAATGGCGTTTCCGGCCTGTTATGTGATTTCACCCCAGATTATCGGCACCGACGCCGCCGGCAAGTGCAAAGAAGCCTGTCAATACGATGCCGTAGACCTGGAGATGGCTGTCAAAACCGTGGACCTCAAAGTCGGGGCAGTGGTATGGGCCACCGGCTGGGAACCCTACGACGCCGCGAAGATCGACAACCTCGGGTTTGGCCAGCACCGGAATATCATTACCAATATGATGATGGAACGGCTGGCGGCACCCAATGGTCCCACCAAGGGTAAAATCCTTAGACCCTCGGATGGTCAGGCCCCCCAAAGCATCGGGTTTGTGCAGTGCGCGGGATCGCGGGATGAAAATCATCTGCCCTATTGCTCTTATATCTGCTGCATGGCCTCGTTGAAACACGCCACCTATATTCGGGAACAGTACCCGGATGCCAGTATCTATATTTTTTATATTGATCTGAGGGCACCGGGCCAGCGCTATGAAAAATTTTACAAGAAGATAAAAGAAGATAAAAACGTCTTTTTTGTTAAAGGCAAGGTCGCCGAAGTCAGTGAAGATCCGAATTCCGGTGCTATCACCCTGGTCGCCGAAAACGCGGTAACCGGTGAAAAGGTCAGACAGACCGTGGATCTGGCCGTGCTGGCCACCGGCATGCAGCCCACGGCTGTGAATGCCAAGTTGCCTGCGGACCTGAACTATACTGCTGACGGATTTATTATCAATGATTTTGAAAAGGGCGGCATGTTTGCCACCGGGTGTGCCAATAAACCGGCAGACGTGGTTTCGTCCAATCAAAATGCAACCGGTATGGCCCTCAAGGCGATTCAAACCCTGGTGAGGAGGTAATCCATGGATAAAAAATATGGTGTATATATCTGCACAGGTTGCGGAATCGGAGATGCCCTTGACATCAAAGCGCTGTGCGGCATACCCGAGGAAGAGGGAGTGCCGGTTACAACCCATCCCTTTTTGTGCGGCAAAGAAGGCCTGGCCCTGATGAAGACGGATATTGCGGAAAAAGGGACCAACACCCTGGTGATCGGGGCGTGTTCGCGGCGGGTCAATTTTGATGTCTTTAAATTTGACGGCTGCATTGTGGATCGCGTGAACCTGAGAGAACAGGTGGTCTGGTCCCATCCGCGCTCGGAATTTCCCGCGCTGACCGAAGCGCAGAAGGATGATGAGGAACATTTCGACCGCGTGCAGATGCTGGCCGAGGATTACGTTCGAATGGGCATGGCACGGGTCGAAAAAGTCAATCTGCCCGAACCCTATAAACCGGATACCTTCAGCCGGAAGATACTGGTGCTCGGCGGCGGCATGACCGGTATGGCTGCGGCGTTGGATGCGGCCAAGGCCGGCTATGCGGTTACCATTGTGGAAAAGGAACCCGTGCTGGGGGGGCATGCCAACCACTGGCGCTGCCAGTTGCCTGTACAGGACCCCTATGAAGCGCTGATTCCCCCCATGGTGGCCGATACCATCAAGGCGGTTGAGTCTGAAAAGAATATTACCATCAAAACCGAAACCGTGGTGGCCAGGATTGCCGGTCAGCCGGGTGAATTCACCGTCACGCTGAAAAAACCCGGTGAGAAGATCAAGTTTGATGTGCCTTTCCCCCTGCCCGATGAAATGAAGGTGGATGAAAACGGCAAAGAGCTGGATGTGGAACAACAGGTCGAACGCTACAAGCAATACAATGAGGGACGGACCGATATTCTGAGCCTTGATCCTGACGGTGAGCTTTTTGGCGCCGTGATTCTGGCCGCCGGATGGCGACCCTATGCGCCCGAAGGTGATGAGTTTGCTCATCTGGGTTTCGGTGTTTCCCCGGATGTGGTGACCAATGCCCAGTTTGAAACACTGGCTGCCGCAGGCAAAATCAAAAGACCGTCCGACGGGAAACCGGCCAAATCAGTGGTGTTTATTCAGAGCCCTGATAAAAATGACGATGATAATGATTTTTCCTATACCGGATCCGTCACCAGCCTGGTGGCGCTCAAACAAGCCAAATATGTGCGGGAGGATTATGCGGACGGCAAGGCCTATGTGTTTTATCAGCACATGCGCACCCCGGGACTTCAGGAAAATTTTTACAAGAGTCTTCAGCAGGACAGGGGGATTTTTCTGAGCAAGGGTAATGTCATGACCGTATCGGTGGACGGCGATGCGCTGGTGGTGGAAGCGGACCATACCCTCTTAGGTGAAAAAATCAAGGTCAAGGCCGATATGGTTGTCCTGGCAACGGGGATGGTGCCGGCCACAGCGGACGACCCGGTTGTCAACCTGGCCTATCGCCAGGGCCCGGCGTTCCGGGATATCGGCCTTTTTGACGGGTATTCGGATTCCAATTTTATCTGTTTTCCCTATGAAACCCAGCGTACCGGGGTCTATGCCGCCGGTTGCGTGCGGCGTTCCATGACCGTGGAAGAATCCATGGAAGATGCGGCAGGGGCCGCCCTCAAGGCGATCCAGTGCATCGAATCCGCGAACCGGGGCGTGTCTGTGCATCCGCGGTCTGGGGACATGACGTTTCCGGACTTCTTTTTCCAGCGCTGTACCCAGTGCAAGCGCTGCACCGAAGAATGTCCTTTCGGGGCCCTGGACGATGATGAAAAGGGCACACCCAAGCCCAACCCCACCCGGTGCCGTCGCTGCGGTACCTGCATGGGGGCCTGCCCGGAACGGATTATCGGGTTCGCCGACTATAATATCGACAGTATCGGTTCCATGGTCAAATCCATTCAGGTGCCGTCCGAGGACGATTATGACGAGCCCCCCATGCGGATTTTGGGACTGGTGTGTGAAAACGATGCCTACCCGGCCCTTGATATGGCCGGACTGCACCGGCTCTCCTTTTCAGCGGATGTCCGTTTTGTCCCGGTACGGTGCCTCGGTTCGGTGAATGTGATCTGGATCAAGGATGCCCTGGCCCAGGGTATGGACGGCGTGTTTCTGCTGGGCTGCAAGCACGGCGATGATTATCAGTGCCACTTTGTCAAGGGCAGTGAATTGGCTCAGGTCCGTATGCAGAAGATCGGGGATGCATTATCGAGCCTGGCCCTGGAAGAGGAACGGGTGGCCCAGTTTGATATCGCCATTGACGATTACGACAAGCTTCCCAAGATCATCAATGATTTCGCAAAGATAATAGAGGACCTCGGCCCGAATCCCTTCAAGGGTTTCTAATGGTTGAAGCTATCTGACTGGTGCCTGACAGCCCCCCGGGGGCTGTCAGGCGCAGCCTTAATATGAAGGAGATATGAATATGGCTGATAGATATTTGATTGAGCCGGATGTTAATTTTATAAATGAAGTGGCCGGGCTGGGCGGCGGAGATCTCAAAAAATGCTTTCAATGTGCCACCTGTTCGGTGGCCTGTCCTATTTCCCCGGAAAATAAACCGTTCCCCCGTAAAGAGATGATTGCCGCATCCTGGGGACTCAAGGATAAACTGGTGGGCAATGCGGATATCTGGCTGTGCCACAACTGTGGCGACTGTTCCACCCTGTGTCCCCGGGGGGCCAAACCCGGTGATGTTCTGGCGGCCATTCGCCAGTATGCCATCGCCGAATATGCGACCCCCAAGGCCCTTGGCAAGGCGGTGAATGATCCTAAAAAACTGCCGCTGCTGCTGGCGATGCCTGCGGCTTTATTTATCGTGGTGGGGTTGCTCCTGAAGCTGTTCGGTGTCGACTGGCTGAATTTTGCCCCGGGCGGTGATGAAATCGTGCATGCCCACTTTTTTTCAAGCTGGCTGGTGGATGCGATGATGATTCCGGCCTCACTATGGGCGGTGGGGGTCTTCGGGCTGGGATTGAAGCGGTTTCTGGCCGATATTCATGCCAACGCCCTGGCTGAAGGCAAGACGGACAAGGCAACCATTGATCCGGTGGGATTTGTTCAGGCCCTGATACGGGTGGTGCCCACCATCTTAAAACACGAAAAATTCAACGAATGCAGCGAAAACAAGGATCGCTCCACCGCTCATATGATGGTGTTTTTCGGTTTTGTCGGGCTGTTCATCGTTACTTCTATTTTCTTTGTGGTGTTATATGTTTTCCAGATCCACGGACCCTATTCACAACTGAATCCGGTAAAATGGCTGGCCAATATCGCCGGTGTTTCCCTGGTTATCGGCAGCAGTCTCATGATTAAAAACAGGTTGTCAAAGAAAAACGATCAGGTATCCACCTATCAGGACTGGTTTCTCATCGGGCTTGCCCTGGCCCTGGGGCTCAGCGGCATGTTGACGGAAATGACCCGGCTGGGCGGTATGGCCGGCATCTCGTATTTCCTCTATTTTGTCCACCTGATGCTGGTCTGGTCCCTCTTTGTTTATGTGCCGTTTACCAAGCTGGCCCATATCGTATACCGCACCGTCTCCATGACTTATGCGGAATACGGCAATCGAAAGTAGTCGACAAACAAACATCTACTCAAAAAAAGGACGCTTTTTAAGAAAGGCGTCCTTTTTTTTGGGCCGCTATTTTTGATACCATTTTCCCTTATCGTTCTGGAGCCAGTGCCCGGGTTTGGCACTGGCGGCAATTTTGATGGCCCTGCGGCGGCCGACGTTTTCCGTTGTGCTGCCTTTTTTCTGGGCAATGGCCCTGTAGACCGTTTCCCGGTCTTTGTTTTCAGCGGCCACCATCTGTGCCTGGGGCTTTTGGGTGCTCATAAAATCCAGATACCCCCGGTTGTTTTCGCCGATGCTGCCATCTGCCTTAAGGGCATTGATTTGCGGCAACCTGGCCTTCATGCGCTCCTTGATGTCGCCGGCAAAGCAGTTGGTGCCAAGAATGAAAACGGAGGTGAGGATGACGGCGGTTATCCCTTGAATTTTTTTTAGTGTCATTTTTTTTATCTCCCTGTGTTTTTTTAGCGCCGGGCCCTTAATTCTGGGTATCGGCCGGCTGGACGGTTTCATCAGCGGTCTTGTCAATATCTTCGAAAAAGTCATCCAGGGCTTTGTCCACTTTGATATTCACGTCTATGGTAATGTGGATGGGTTTGATCTCCACTGGTGCGACCGACACTGCATGGCGGGTGCTGCATGAAAATGAGAATATTACCAGCAGCGCAGCCATTAGATAGCAGCTCTTTTTTTTCATAACCGAGTTCCTTTTTTTTTAAGGGGTTGTGGGTATCTCCCCATTTTCACCGGGGACTTTCAGTCAAATATCCCGACATTGTCCTTATAGCGCAAAATCTGATTCAAGGGAAGCTGCAGGTTGATGTCAAGGCTGATGCCCTGAAACAAAGACCCCTTGCTTTTGGCATCGACCCTTGCAAACCGCCCCAGTTCCTTTTTGTATATAAACGGCAACGGCGCCATGGGTTTGCCGTCAAACTGAAGTCTTAAAAAAAGGGTCCGGCCCTTGGAATTCAATCCTAATTTGGCCCACGTATATTCATAATCCTTGAGGGCCTCTCTGGCCAGGTCCAGCTGTGCAAACTGGGGGGTGTCAACGGGCAGGCCGGCGGTGAGCATGTCCGTGTTGCTGAGTTTGATGCGGCCCCCGTCTCCCGGGGTGGAATACAAAAAACCATCTCCAAAATGCAGGTTTCCATTTTCGAATTCCAGGGGAATTCGGCCGTTGACCGTTCCCTTGCCCTCAGCATTCACGGTACTCAGTTGTTCCAGCAGTTGTGCCATCTGCAGCCGGTCACAATAGAGGCCCAACCGGTAGCGGGTGGTTTCCGGCGATATTCTCAACGATTGGGTATCGATATTCCCGTCGCACCAGGCAAAGGTGCCTTTCTCAACCAGCAGGCCATTGTCGGGCTCTATTTGAAATGCTACTTTTCCATCATGAATCGTAATGTCTCCAAAAACCGCCCGCTTGAATTCAAACGATTGTCCAGAATTGCTTCTTACAGACGGCAGTTCCGGGAAAGAAAGGGCCATCTCGATGCCATCCATGACCATTTTTTTTGTATCGATTTTTACAAACCCTTGTTTCAGGGCAAGTGCGGCCGATCCCGCCAGCCCGGAAGAAGCGACAAAGAGTTTTCCTTTTGCTGACAGATGGCCCCCGGCCACAATCCCTTTTGCTCCGGGTAAAATTTTTGCCAGATCAACTCCGGTGGCCGGGTGCCAGTCCGGAACGCTGAAATCGATTTCGAAAAGGGGCCGGTTTTTTTCAGGTTCCAGGTACCACCTGCCGGAACCAAAAAGCTTTAGACCGGGTAGAAGTGTGTTTTTGTGAACTATTGAAAAGATGGCACCTGTTTTTTTCTGGCGGACCGACCCTTTCAGCGCACCAAGGGATTGATCACGGTAGAGGATGTCCGAGATGGAAAAACTGCCATTGGGCTCAGGTTTTTCAACGGGCCATGCAAATGGAATATTGCCTTTGATTCCCTGCAACCGGGTCTGGGGCGCATTAACATCAAGCGTTGCTTTGGAAAATTTGAACATACCGGTAAAATACGGTTTACCCGGTTCTTTTTTTTGGATTTTGCCTGAAACATGAAGCCGGGGCAGATCGATTTGGAGTTTCTGGGCCTGAAGTGCCTGGTTTTGAACTTTCTGGACGCTGATGCGGGTCTGGGACATATCGGCATCGGCAGTGGCTGTCAGGTTGATTTTTTTACCGATTTGATTAAACGCGAGACCGCCCTTTATCTCGATACCAGGGCTTTCAAGCCTGGTGTCGGGATTTTTAAGGGCCAGATCTTTTAAAGACAGCTGCCAGGTGGCATCACCGCTGTGACGGGTACCGGCACCTGATACCGTCAGGAGCGGCAGACGGCTTTTCAGGGTTGTTTTTCCGGTTTTGAGAGAACAGACCCCCGACGATGGTAAAATTTTATTTGCAATTTGGGCAGACCAGGTGCCATTTTTTTCAACACCGGCCAGAACGTCCCAGCGGGTTTTAAGCGGGGCTGCCAGGGCCACCGAACCACTGGTTTTTGTAAATTCGGACCTGAAGTGGCCTTCGGCCTTATATTTTTTATCCCTTGTATCCAGTGAAAAAGCCATGTCAGACAGTTTTATGGGAACAGGGGCGGCAATATCAAAATGATCTGCGCTGAGGTGCCATCCGTTTTTATTTTTTTGGGTTAATTGGATTTTTAAAGGTTCAGGGGACACGTTTGAAAAAGAGCCGGTTGTTATTTTCAGGCCCGGCAGGGTTACATTTCCGTTTTTCCAGATCACCTCGGCATTCAAGGTGTTTACCAAAAAGGGGGAAAATGCGATGTCGGCACTTGCCTTGATATCCACATTGCCGTTCAGGCCAAGTCCGGGAATCCCACGGCAGATATCTGCAAACCGATCAAGGTCGATGTCCTTCCCTTGCAGGGTGAATGCAGCCTTCTTTTTATTATCAAGGTCAGCACTGATGGCCAGGTCAAGGACCTGGTCCCGGGGATAGAGCCGCAATAGCCCCTGTATCGTGCCGGGGCTGTTTTTATCCGGACGCAGATCGAGTCCAAAAAGGATTCTGTAAAGATTGCCCTGCCAGTTGAGGACCATTACGGCGCTGCGGACCTGAATGCTTTCGGCCGGAAAAGCGACGGCGTCGGATTTCGGTTGCCCCCGGCCCCCCATGGATTTAAGATCCAGTCCCGGAAAGGAGAAAATCCCGTTATGCAAAGTACATTGTAAACGGACGCCGTTTAAGCGCACCTTTTGAACCCTGCCGTTGAATAGGTCAAACGGGCCATATTCCACCCGCAGGGTGTCAATGGCAATGGTTGGCGTCCCGGATGGCCCCGTTGTCACCGGCCCAAGATCAGCACCGGTCAGTCCGATGCGAATGATGCGGCAGTCAAGATTGGGAATTCCCATGCGGCCAGACAGTTCAGGTAGCAGCTTTGATTCCAGCAAACCCGGCAAAAGCGCCTGGATCACAAGCAATGCACTGCCCGCCATGCAGATGAACAGCACGACAAAAAAAAGCACTCGAATTGATTTTTTTGAAAATGGGGTCATTGTTTTTACCTAACTTGAGCGATTTTAAGCAAAAAAAGTCCTCCATCTGATTGGTATGGCTTTTCTTGTTAAGGCTTTCGTCGGTTTTAACAAGTATTATAGCACATTATCTTCGGATAGAGGACTTTTTTTGCTTAAAATCGCTCAAGTTAGGGTATATTTAAATTATGCCTTTAAAAGCCCTAAGAAAAATATAGAACAGATTGTTGATAAATATAAAAAAGTTTTTCCGGCAATGAAAGTAATGGTAGATTTTATAGATAATATCGACAGATAACTATTCACTGGTGCAAACCCAAAAAGCTGGGCGGCACAGTTCAGCCGTTAACTGAAAATGAAATGATTAATAGGGCAAAAATAACAAGGAGAGAAAAGGAAGCAAGAGCCCTGAAGCGGTCAAATAAAGCCGCTGCGGTAGCCCGATTAATGCTCAAAGACATAAAAAGTTGGGAGGAATTTCTTGAGCCAAGCATGATCCACTATGCAAACCTCCCCAGGTGCCAACTGAAATCCGGAACATATGACATAAAGAAGAGATTAAGAAATGAAATAAAATCGTTTTGTGACAAGAATTTCCAAGGCGTTACCGATAGCAAGTTATCCAAGTTGTATGAAGACATTAAAGCCCATAGAGGGCTTGAGATTCCCTTTAAAGACTTTGAGAACAAATACGGCAAGGTAAATCCTGCGGTAATTAAAGGCAACCCCGTACACTTGTCAACGGTCGTTTAGAATTGAGCCATTTTGGGTCGTGAGATTTGAGCCACGACCTTATATTTACTGAACCTCATTCATCTGTTCATTCATCCTTTTGCCCTTTAACCGGTAGCTGTTTCCTTTGATATTGATTATTGCACTGTGGTGAAGCAGCCTGTCCAGTATAGCGGTCACAATGATTGGGTCCTGGAGTAACTCTGCCCAGTCAGAAAAAGCCTTGTTCGAGGTAATAATGGTGCTGGCCTTTTCGTATCGTTTGGCGATGAACTGGAAAAACAGATTACACTCTTCGCGGCTGACGGGCGTATACCCCACCTCATCGACAATCACCAGAGATGACTTGTAGTAGCTTCGGCCCTTACCCGGCCGCCCGGCATCATGATCTTTTTTCAACTTAATGATTAAATCCGACATGGTAGTGAAATAAATGCTTAACCCCGCCTGACAGGCTTTTAACGCCAACGCTACCGCCAGGTGGGTCTTGCCGACACCGGGAGGACCGAGAAAGATCACGTTACCTTTCTGACGGATAAAAACCAGGTCAAAAAGGGACATTACCTTCTGTCGATCCAGTTTCGGCTGGAAGGTAAAATCAAATTCCTCGATGCCCTTGATAAACGGCAACCCGGATATTTTTAATGCTGTTTCGATGCGGCGTTGCTCTTTTTGAGCCACTTCTTCTTCAAGCAAATTGTCTAAAAAGGTCAAATAGCTCTGGCCTTTCTGTTCTGCGGATCGAATGATCTGATCCAGGATTTCACGTATCCGGGGCAATCGCAAGCGGGTAAGGTTGGCCTCAATGCGTTCGGTAACAAGCGTCTCCGTCATGGCCGCACCTCCTGAACAAACTGATCGTAAACGTCAATGGGGCGGACATCCACCGGTATATCATACTTCGGTTTGCTCGGACTGATGGTAAGCTTGGCCCGGCCCTTGCCAGGCTTATGATGGCCGTATTTTCGTCGGTTCATTTCCTGGTCTTTTCTCAAGGCGGCATAAAACCGATGGTCTTGAACAAGATTGCCTTTGGTTGATGGAATCTGGTAAGTGACCACCAGACGGTCATCATCGAAGATGCGCATAATCTGCTCTTTGACTCTCAGGACAATCTGTTTTCCCACCAGCGGATGCGGGACAACAAAACTGTTGCCTTCAAAACGAATCGTACAAATAGACCTTTCGATAAATCCGGTAAGCGGTGTCAATGGGCGTGGGCGGCAACGCATTCAGGTGCGGCCGTTCCCGTTCGAAACGGATGACCACAACCTCATGGGTGGTGCCGTGCACCCGCTGCTCTTTTTTGTGTAACCATGCCATCAGGTCCCGGTTGGCGGTATCGAGACAAAAGTAGCTGTATCCCCGCCAGAAACCTTCCCGAATGAATGGGTACGGCCGTTCGACCTTTCCCTTTACCCAGGCGGCGTAAGCCGGTGCTACCTGCGGTGTGAACCCGTAGTGCAGGGCAAAACCGACCAGGGCGTCGTTGAACTTGTGACGTCCTGCCAGACAGCCAATGTAAACGTTTTTCATGCGGTCATACAAAATCTGATTCGGGGCACCGCCAAAAAAGTCGAATGCCCGAATGTGGCAATCCAGAAACGTCGGCAGATCACAGTGCTCGATCAGTTCTGCATAGATCTTTCGCGAATAGCCCAGGATCATCGAAAACAGATATCGTTTTTCAATACGCCCGCTGGGTCGTTCAACTTGGAATTCACCAAAATCGACTTGCGCCTGGTAGCCGGGTTCCGTTTCAAATCGCATGTAGGCCACTTTCTGACGCTGGCCCTTGAGTCGATAAACCTTTCGTTTAACGATCTCGTAGCTGCCGGCAAAGCCCATGTTGACCAGCCGATCATAAATCCAGGTAGCCCTGTAATCGTCTTCATTGAGCCAAGTCGCTATATTGTCATGAAACGGATCGAGCAGGCTTTTTCGCTGCCGGGGCTTTTCCGTAGTAAAAACCGGATCCAGGTTCTCGATATATTTTTTTACGGTGTTGCGACTGATACCGAGCCTCCTGGCAATTGCCCGTTGCTTGAGACCTTGACGGTGCAGGGTCAGAATATCCAAAATGGTCTCCTTTTTTTCACAAGTTGAACCTCCCGGTTAGTTTTCAGAGAAAAAATCCAAAACTAATCATTCTTTCTCAAAAAGGTGGCTCAATTTTAAACGACCATTTTTGGCTCACTTTATCACGACCATCGACAACACTTGACCGACGTTATCTCGCTTTGGGGCTTACAGTTTCTTTTTCCAGAAGATATTTTGACAAAAGACATAATTGTCGCTCTTGACATTCTCCATAAGTCGAAAGCTGAGTTAGGTAAATTCAAAGATAAGCCACGCCAGCAATTGTCCGCCAGTCAACACCAAGTCAAGGAAGCAATCCGTCAAAAAGAATTTGCCCAGCGGGCTGAAGAATTTGCACCTGTAATTACAGCAGATTTAGAAAAGCGTAGTGCTTTCATGAATTTTAAAGATACTCCTAACTTGAAAGTGAAATATCAACTTTATCCATTAATTGATGAAGACGAAAACCTATAACAAATAAAGGATTAGTAACCGTGCCGAGGAACGAGGCTCGGTACTAATCCATGGTTCAAGAAGCCGCGGATTTGATAGGGGGAAAGATCACCGATTTTCTGGATGTTTTACGGCAAGCGGTGGTTAAAATTTCGACAGAGGGTTCTTTTCCGGGTGTAAAAGCCAAAAATAAGGCCGTTGTAGCCATTAATCACCAGGTTGAAAATTAAAATACCGGCAATTGGGCGCACGGGTTCAGCAACATACCCTTTGATAATTGACAGGGATGTTTATAATGTTGATCAATACCGGATAATCGGTTTTGTTATCCGGGCCTGGCCCGTGCATCAGGTTTTGCAAAAAAAATGAATTTCAGCTCATGACCACAATGGCCGCATTTAATGCCGGGCAATTCCGGCTCCGGGATTTGAGAAAAAAGTTCAATAATGTCATGGATGAATGAGATGAGCTCACGGATTTTCTCAATGGACAAGGCACAGTTGGGATTAAGAAATCCATAATGTCTGATTTTCATAAATCCTTTTGGGAGAACATGCTGCAAAAACCTTCTGATAAACTCCATGGCATCCAGTGCCATGACTTTCCATTTTTTCTTTTTGCGGTCTTTGTATAAAAATTTAATGACACCATTTTCAATGCTTTTGATACGATTATTGGAGATGGCAACCCGGAACACATATCTTGAAAGATACCGCAGGGAATTGTGTCCCTGTCCCACGGCCTGGCTGTCAATCACCCATTGCTGTTTCCAGACTGCAGGATCTATTTTATGGAGCAGCCCGATTTTTTGTATTGCACCCTTGAATTTGGCTTTAAAAATGATCTCCAGGGGTTTTGTGTGAACAAATAGATCCTGCCTGGAAGAAAGCCATTGGTCGTTATTATCAGATAAAGCGCCTCCGGGAATGATCAGATGCAAATGAGGATGATACTGGAGCATGCCGCCCCATGTGTGAAGGGCTGCCAGATATCCAATTCGATCAGAGCCTATAAACCGTGTGTCCTGTGCTAATTTTTTCAGCGCTTCATTGATGCATGAAAAAAGGGCGCCATAAGATTGTTTCTGATGAGATCTTACAACTTCCCGGAGACCTTGAGGGAGTGTAATTGTCAACAGGAAATAATGGGTGGGCAGCAATTTTTTCATCTGCTGATGAAGCCATTGATCCGCCTTATTCTGCTGACAGTTGGGACAATGGCGGTTGCCACAGCAGCAGTGAATAAAATGCAGATTACGACAGTCATTACACTCATACACCATTGTTCCAAAGGAGCCCTTTTTACAGGCAATGATATCCTGGATGGTTTTTTTATGAGATTTCGGCATTCGATCACCATAAAGTGCCATATATTGCGAACCATACATTTGGAAGATTTTTTGAACAGCACTCATGACAGCACCCCCTGCATGACCTTGGAGACTTTGTCATTGGAATCAACCCGGGCCTGTGTGGTTACATGCAGATAAATCATGGTGCTTTTAAGCGTTTTATGGCCTAATATTTTTTGAACATGTCGTATGGGAATATTGGCTTCCAGTAAATGAGTCGCATACGCATGGCGGAATACATGAGGGTGAACATGTTTTTTAAACTTCAGGCGTTTCAAGGTAGATCGTAAAACGCCTTGAACGCCACTGTCACTCACATGATTTTTGGCATATTGAGCGTCCTTGCCGCCATTGCGGCCTAAAGCAGGAAATATCCATTTTGGGTTACGATGAGTTTTATAATACTTGCGCAACGTTAACAAAGTTATCTGAGGTAAGGGTACGGTTCTGTCCAGAGCTCCTTTTCCGCGGTGAATATGCACAAGCCCCCTGTCGGAAAGGATATCTTTGACTTGGAGCGTTGTTGCTTCCCTCAAACGCAGTCCCATGGAATATAATGTCAAATAAAAAGTATGACTTTGCACAGTGGGAAGGGCATAGATTATCTTTCTGACTTCCTTCAGGCTCAGAATAGTTGGTAAGGTCTGTTCACGCTTCCATTTGATGTCATTAAAAATATTCCAGGATCGGATCAGCGTTCTGGTAAAAAAATGTTGAATACCGGAGTAACTGATACGCAGTGTTGCGGCGCTCCAGCCGAACTCATTTTGGCAGCACAGCCAGTATTGACGGAGCTGTTCTTCGGTGATATCGTCAAGTGGTTTATTGTAAAAACGCTGTAGTCTTAAAACCGCGCTGGTATAGGATTGAATACTTCGCTTAGCATAACCGGCTAACTGGAGATCTTCTTTAAAACGTTTGATTAAACTGTTCATGGTATCTTCCTTTCTTCGTTAAACCTTGTCGGGTGAAGATACCGTCCTGCAAGCCGGTAAGAAGATACCATGAACAATTTAATTGAGCAATGATGCCACGCTTAATCTGCCGCGGAGCGGCTTACTTGAACAAGGGCGTCCAGCGGAGCGCAAAAATCGGGCGCCCGCTGATGCCCGGCGTTAGATGAGGAACATGGACACTGTAAAATTACTAGAGAAAGAATCTAAAAAGTTTCAAAAAGGTTGGGAGCAAGTCTCAGACAGAAGAAAAGCTTGGAGCAACTTTGAAGCGAAAGCTGTCGCAACCTTTAATAGTATATGTATGGAGGCTCGGAATCAAGAATTGTTCGAGAATCTTTATGTAGATTCTTCGACAAATCACACAAATAGTAATTATAAGCCCTCTCCTTTTGTAACACTTTTTTGGGGAAGGCATCCAACAGGTCAAACGGATTTTAGAGAAGAAAGTAAAGGAAAACTCATAGTTGAAGGTGGTTGCGCTTTACATTACAGTCAATTCCCATCTGGTGAAGTAGGAGTGGTTTTTTACCCTTTTAAGTCTGATCTTAGTGAACCAAACAAAAAGTATTATATCTATAAGCTGTTTTCAACTCCATCCAAAATTAGGGATAAGGATTTGTGTAACCATATAAAATTGATGTTCAGTTATGCTCACTATTCTAGTTTTATGGGAAAAATTACCGCAGGTGACTGGTACAGAATGAAATGCCTTCAAATTCGATCAAAATTACGTGAAATATGGCATAGTGATTGGATTGAATTTTTATTTAAAAGGGTACAAAAAATACTTGATAATCAGATAGATAATTTGACGAAAAACAACAATGATTCATCTGACAAGGCAAATTAACGCGGATGCAAATTCCGCTGCGCTAGTGTGTCATGACGAGAGACGAAAGTCTTTCTTGCTGTGTTGAAGATGAGGGATGGCCCCTCGGTTTCGGTCATCAGAGACTGGGATCAAACTGCCCTATGCGGCATTTATTAAGAGTATTTGTCGTGAGCGATAGGGAAAAGGCAGAAGAATCTGTCAGGTGCGTTCTGAAGAGATGAATGCAAATGAACCACTGATGAGGTGTCGATATGGATAAACGCTGTCAAAACCGGGGAACGAGCGTATTCTCGGGATAAGTTTCGACGTGATCTGGATACGGGCGAAGCGGCAGCCGGCATTGAGGTGGCATGAATTCAGAACAGGCTTTAATACGGAACATGAGAACCTGTCGTCCTGATGTTAAGGGAGAAGTGGCGTGGTAAACCCACAAAATGAGAGTACCAATGCAGGGCACAGGGGCGGACCGCCTCGTAGTAGCTGTGAAGTTTCTGTAATGGAAATGGAGCAAAGGGGGCGGCCTGTCCATTCGAAAATCGGGGGTCAACCAGAAGATGGGAGGAACCTTCGGATGGAGATAAAACCTTTCAATATCCCAAAACGAATTGTCTTTGAGGCATTCAAGCGGGTCAAGGCAAACAGAGGTGGACATGGGGTCGATGCTCAGAGCTTAGCCGATTTTGAGCGGAACCTCAGCAACAATCTGTATAAGCTCTGGAACCGTATGTCCTCAGGAAGCTATCATCCGCCTCCGGTTTTGCGAGTAGAAATAGAAAAGCCAGGCGGTGGCATCCGACCTTTGGGTATCCCAACGGTAACGGATCGGATAGCCCAGATGGTTGTCAAACTACAGATCGAACCGGAACTGGAGAGACACTTTCACCCCAATTCCTACGGGTATCGTCCCGGGAAGTCGGCGCATCAGGCGCTTTTGAAGGCCAAAGAGCGATGCAACAGGCGTGGGTGGGTTCTGGATATGGACATTAAGGGGTTCTTTGAGGAGATCAATCACGACCTGCTGATGCGGGCGGTGAGGAAGCACGTCAAAGAGTCCTGGCAGTTGATGTACATACAGAGGTGGCTCACAGCCCCGGTGCAATATGAGGATGGGCGACTTGAGGAGAAACGGAAAGGAACGCCGCAAGGGGGAGTTGTCAGCCCACTTTTGGCAAACCTGTACCTGCACTATGCGTTTGATGTTTGGGTAGAAAAGAACTGGAAAGGTATTCAGTTCGAGCGGTACGCCGATGATATTGTCTGTCATTGTGTCAGTGAGCGGGAGGCTTTAGAGCTGAAGGCGATACTCAATGCCAGGTTTAACAAATGCGGTTTGCAACTCCATCCAGCCAAGACAAAAATTGTATTTTGCAAAGGGGGTCGCAACAAAGGCGACTACAAAACGGTATCCTTTGACTTTCTCGGCTATACGTTCGGACCACGCTGGATTAAGACAAAACGGGGCCAGCAAGGGCTTTATTTTCTTGCGTTCGTTAGCCAGAAATCGGCAAAACGGATACGTCAGGAGATCAACAGCTGGCCATGGAAGTATTGGCGTCAAAAGGAGATGGTGGAGATACAAGTGTATTGCCGAAGCCGGCTACGAGGCTGGATGATTTATTATGGTCTATTTGGCAAGAGTATCATCCGAAATGTCCTGTTTCACTTCGACAAACGCCTGAGTCGTTGGGCAAAAGCGAAGTATAAACAGCTAAAGACGCTTATGCAGGCCGCTCGACGCATAAACCGGGCACGGAGAATGAATCCGGGCTGGTTTCCCCATTGGGTGGCACCCACGGGATTGATAAAAAGGTGGACAGGAGGAGCCGTATGAAGCGAGAGTTTCACGTACGGTTCTGTGAGAGGCCAAAGGGGAGGTTCCTTTGGCCTACTCGACCGTACCGACAAGGTGAAAAAGACGTTGGACGAAAAAAAAATGGGGACAGAAAAAAATGGGGACAGGGTAATAATGATAGACAATTTAATATCCATGTGATATCGGTGGGCGTGTGTTTGTTTAACAGGATAATAGAAAGTGAAAGGAGCATATTATGGCCAGGATACCCCGGATGGTAATTGCAGGCGAACAGGCGGTTTATCATGTCATGTCCAGGACCGCTTTGGATGGCTTTCCTTTCGGGGATGCGGAAAAAGAGTATCTCGTTTCATTGATCAACCGGCTTCGCAAGGTCTATTTCACGGAGATACTGGGTTTTTGCTGTATGGGAAATCACTTTCACCTACTGGCCAGAATGATTCCGGAAGCTGATTTCACAGATAAAGCGATCAAAAAAAGATACGAGATCTGTTACGGCAAAGACAGGGATTTTGCAGAAGGCCAGATCCCTTTTTTCCGAACGAAGTGGTCCAGTCTGTCCGAATTTGTAAAAGAGATCAAGCTGGGCTTCTCACGGTATTACAACCGGCGGCATAACAGGCGGGGATTCTTCTGGGGGGACCGATTCAAAAGCGTTATTGTTGAAAACGGCCAGACCCTTATCAACTGTCTGGCCTATATCGACCTGAATCCCGTGCGGGCCGGCATCGTTGAGAAGCCGGAGGATTACCGGTGGAACAGCATCGGCTACCATGTCCAGGCCAACAACAAGGATAGTTTCCTATCCCTTGATTTCGGCCTTAAGGAGTTCAATGTTCTTAATGCAAATGAAAGGCTCCGGTTATACCGGAAGTTCCTTTATGAAAAGGGTGCCAACACTGCGAAAGGTTCGCAGATAGCCGAAAAAACAATTGAAAAAGAGAAAAAAAGAGACTTCAAAATAAGCCAGGTCGACCGTTTCAAATACCGTACGAGGTACTTTTCCGACTCGGGCATCATCGGCACAAAGGAATTTGTCGCCCAGAACTACCAGCGCTTCAAGCATCATTTTCAGTCAAAGAACGATAAAATTCCCCAATTGATTTCCGGCCTTGACGGCATGTATTCTTTGAAGCGGTTGTCATCGGTCTGAAATACGAATATTTCCAATCATCAGTTGCAATGTTCGGATCGACCGGAGACTATTTTTGATAAATTTCAAAAAATATGAATCCGACCAGTTGCTTTACAATTCCCATATATGATGGTAGTAATTTTTCAGCTTCTCAAAGCGGCCCGGTCCAACCAGGTTTTGTTATGCTCTGGAGGAACAATGAGTCGAGGCAGCCTTCTTGCCAAAACAAAAGGTGATCAGAATCGAGCGGACGGGCAATGTGGGGACTGAGGTGCGTAGAACCTCGGGGAATTTTAGCATCCGACTTTTAACGATGGAGTAAAGCTATGAAGCAATGGTTTTTAGTATTTGTGTGGATATGTATCGCTATTTCTCTCGGATATGCACAAGAAATAAAAAATTTTGAGGATGATGCTCCCAATTCCAACCCAATAAAAATTATATACTTAGCCAAAGATGGGCAGCCTGAGTCACAACATGGAATTGCCCCAAAGCCTGTGGATCATTTCCGCGTTTGCGCTGTTCAACCCCCTGCTATCCCAGCTAAATTGACCGGAGGCATCCAGGCTCAACAATTCAATTGGCTACTCAAACATGGATTGATCACAGAGCGCTCCCTTTTTGAAGCGACCCAAATTTCTGAGGATCAGATCGTTAAAGCCGATATTTTGGGTATCGCGAAACCATTCGGTATGCCTGAAAGCATCGATTGGGACGGAATGCAGGTAAACGAAATTATCTCGTGGAATATCGACACGGCAATCCGGATTCTCAAATATGCATCAGAAATGGACATTGATATAGTTGTGTTCTCCGAACTTTATCCTGTTCCTTTCTTCCCGTCATTCGCTGTACGCGACAAAGAAATTCTACAGGTTTTTTGTTTCGACAAGGATGTAACGAAACACGAAGAACTGTCACGGCTTATAAAAGCGGGTCAGGAATACGGCGTGACATTTTCAATCGGCGTTCCCATTCAAGAAGATGGCAAAATCTATAATAGCAATCTATGGATTCACAATGGAGAGGTAGTTCATCGTTATAACAAAACCAACATTCCAGGAGCAAAATTAGATCCACAAAAAATGAATGGAAAATATCAAAGATTTACACGGGAATATGAACTTTTTACGCCCGGCAGTACAGAATCAAAACCAGTCGTTGTAGAAATTCAAGGGAAGATGGTGATGCTGAGTTCTTTAATATGTCATGATCGACGATATGATGCAACGAGAGCGATGGAAGAAATTGGAGAACGGGTAGTAATCAATGAACTCAAAAAGAAATATCCTGACAAAGCAGATATCGAGAACATACCCGCCATTGTTGCTGTTCCCTATATTACGCCCCGTACAATTTTTCCTCCAAATCCACAGCTAGATGCTCGGGCATATCGCGATCATTATCATGCCTTAGAAGCCATATCCATGAATGGTGCCCTTGTGCTTGCGTCCACGCGTGCAGAAGAAGATCTGGGGACGGAATTGATGGGGGGGACTGCCATATTTTCTCCAGCGTTTCAGAGTTCAATTAGTATTGATAACAATCGTGCCGCACTGATCATCATTGATGTAACCTTTGGGGAGCAAAATTTTGCATCTCGGAGAGCAATCAAATGGCAAATGAATTCATTTAATTCAATTCCTGTAATCAAAACTTTTTTGGATTTTCAATGACATTTTCAATCTACCAGGTAGCTCAAATGCCCGTAAGAGCGCCAGTTTGCAAATTGACCGCCTCCGATCACAACTAGCAATTGCGTCGCAAAAGATCGGTTGTCCCAGATCAAGTCTTTTGTGGGAAAGACCGGTTCAAATATCGCACAAGGTACTTTTTCGGTTCGGGCATCATCGGCACAAAACGTACATTCCGCACCCCAAAGCAAGGAATATGGGCCAATTTAAAAGACAGTTAAATCAAGTAGATAATACTCGCAACATATTGATATAACTATAAATAAAAAATATCTAGACATTTCAAACACTTACTGATACACTACCCTCAAACGTCAATTCCAAGGCATCTGGGGGTATAATGGAAAAGCTGAACACCGAGAAGATGACATTCACCGATGCCAGGCATTTGCCCATTGTCAAGCAATATGCCAAGCGCATCAACCTGGTAGAAACCATAAACCATTTAGTTGACAGCCAGATGGATCTGTCACCGGGCATGGCCATTTTGGCCATGGTTCTCGATACCCTTTCCGGGAGAACGCCCCTTTACAGGTTAACGGAATTTTTTGAAGAAAAAGATACCGAACTGCTGCTGGGATCAGCCATCGAGCCGGATTGCTTTTGCGATACAAACCTGGGTCGGGCAATGGACAAGATTTTTGAAACCGGAACGTTGAAAATCTTTTCCCAACTTGCCCAAAATGCCATTTCCGTGTTCGACGTTGATGCCCGTCGTGTTCATTTTGATACAACATCAGTCAGCGTATATGGAGACTACGATCTGGCCGATCCACCGTTTCAAATCACTTACGGTCACAGCAAAGCCAAACGGCCGGACCTTAAACAATTTTTAATAGCCATGCTGTGTGTTGACAGCAATATTCCTATCCTGGGCGTCACCCGGGACGGCAACGCCTCAGATAAGACGATTAACAACGAGGTGCTCACTAATATCTCAAAACATATGGCACGACACGGCCTTGCCTCGGGAGCCTATGTTTATGTGGCTGATGCTGCTTTTGTTACCGAAGATAATCTGGAAAAAGCCGATAAAACCATGTTTTTATCACGCCTGCCGGCCACCTATAACGAATGTGGACGGGTGATCCGTCAAGCGGTAAGTGCCGATAACTGGATTGACATAGGCCCTTTGGCCGAAGAATATAGCCGCCCCAAACGACCGACAGCACGCTATAAAGCTTACGACAGTATCGTTGACCTATACGGTAAAACATACCGGGCCATCGTCGTGCATTCCAGTGCCCACGACAAACGCCGCCACAAAAGAATTGATCGCCTGTTAAAGCAGGATCGTAGCCAGCTTGAAAAGGTCTGCAGGCAAGTGACAGATACCGCCTTTTTTTGTCGTGCCGATGCTCAGGTGGCATCTGAGAAACTCATCCACACGGCAACCGGGGGCTATCACCGGATAACGGCCGACATCGAAAAAATACCCAAGTATGGTCGCGGAAGGCCCGTCCAAAACAAACCGCGAACTGTGTTGCGTTATGAATATCGGTTAACGGCCAAAATTGTTGAAGCACCGGAAAAGGTAGATCCATTAAGGCTTCAGGCCGGTTGTTTTGTTCTGATTACCAATCTGATCGGGCAACAGGATGAGTGGCCGGCACTCGATCTTTTAAAACTATACAAGAGCCAAATCGGCATTGAGAAGAACTTCAGCTTTCTGAAAGATCCGGCAATTATAAACAGCATTTTTCTCAAAAAGGCTGAAAGAATCGAAGTGCTTGGTCTTGTTCTTCTAATCTCCCTGTTGATCTGGCGCTTGATGGAGCGTTCCATGCGCCAGTACGTGGAAGCAAACGACTGTACATTAACCGGTTGGGAACGGCGACCGACAAAGAAACCGACGTCTTTTATGATGACAACCAAGTTTGCCGGAATAATGGTGATAATCATGGGTAAAAACCGTCAATTGGCAAGGCCGTTAAAAGATTTTCAACGCGAGTATTTGCAAGCTATGGGGGTCACACCCGAAGTATTCACCGTACCGTAGGAAGTAAAATACTCATTTTGAAAATCCGTAAAATAATAATTGCTCAAACAACCCTTCAAAAGGGTGCGGAATGTACGTGAAAAAATTGCAGCGCCAGGAAAAAGCGGCAACCAGTTCATACCGGTTAGCTGCATAGCGCGGTTAACCAAGATATAAAAAATCAAGAGAAAGACAAACAGGAGAACTGTTTTTAAATTAGGCCACTGCCGTGCAAAGAAGTAAAGGTTTTTTCTTTTCCGTAGATTAAATATTAATCAGTTAATGAAGTGTGTTCACATGGTGCCCCGGGCCAACCCAAGATAGGGGGTTCCGTTCAGGCATTAATTAAAAACCGTTTTTACCCTGCCCACCTGCCCATCTTCCAGGCGGACCTTTATGCCGTGGGGATGACGGGGTGATTTGGTGAGTATAGCCTTGACAATGCCCCGGGTCAGCGTGCCACTGCGCTGGTCTTTTTTCAGCACGATATCCACTTCGATGCCGGGTTTTATATCCCGGCGAATGCTGCCTTCCATTAATGGTGTCCTTTCTTTGACGGTCTCGTAAAAAGTCCAACTCCTGCGTTGTGCTGCATTTCGTAATCATTTAACAGTCGATGGTTACGCCTCATGATTGCAAAATTTGCACGCCTTGAATTTGAACTTTTTACGAGACCATTTTTTTTATTATTTTCAAAATTATAATGTCCTAAATTGAGCGATTAGCAGTAAGTTTTTAGCCATTAGCCCACTCAATTCAAAATATTGCAAATGTCATCATTTCATCCAATGGGTGCAATCGAATTACCGGTAAACGCCCAAAATATAAGAGATAGCCGCTAATGGCGAAGAGCTGATCGCCCATCTTAGAAATGTATTCGGTCGATTTGGCGGGCACAGCCCACCCTACTCCAGTAACGCCCTTATGTCCTCCATTTGCTGCTTCACACACGAGTACCCCTCTTCAATGGCATGCTCCACATGATCAAAATCCATCATCTTCAACTCCCCTAGGCGCGGTTGGATTAATATGTCCGGCGGTTCCACGGCAAGGTTGATGCGGGTGATCCGTTCCTGCATGATGCCGATGGAGGTGGTGACCGTTTCCATGATATCCGGTACGGCAGATTCTTTGCGGAGCAGTTCATTGATTTTTTTTTTAAGGCTTAATCCTGTATTTTCATAGTAATCCGCCCATTTTTTCAACAACTCATTTTTATATTCCTGCCGGTCCTCGGTTTTCGGGGCGGGTGCAGGTTTTTCCCCCCGGTCTTTATTTCTATCCCTGCGTGAGATGAGTCCGCTGTTAAGGTCGACGGCAATGACAATGTCGGGTCCCATTGCCCTGGCTATGCTCACCGGTACGGGGTCCACAAGACCGCCGTCCACCAGCCAGCGCCCTTTGACGCGTGCCGGTGCAAAGAGCCCGGGCATGGACATGGTGGCCCGGAGGGCATCCAATAAATTTCCGGATCGCAGCACAACCTTGTCACCGGTTCCCAGATCCGTGGCCACCATCATCAGCGGGATGTGAAGTTGGGAAAAATCTTCAACATCGGTGTGCATGGAAAAGAGCTCTTTTACCTTTTTGGTGCCGTTTAAAAAACCGGACCGCGGGAAAACAACGTCAAAATAGGAAAAGACTTTTTTCCCGTCCATCCGGAGGACAAATTCCTTTAAACTGGCAAGACTGCCGCTGGCATAGATGGCGCCGATATAAGACCCCACGCTGCAGCCGGCAATGTAATCGATGGGAATATTTGCTTCTACAAGGGCTTCAATGACACCGATATGGGCCCATCCGCGGGATGATCCGCTGCCCAGGACAAGGCCGACTGTTTTTCTGGATGACATGGGGCGCTCCCTAATTAATTGAAGATCAGTCGTTAGCTGGTAGCCATTAGCCAAATGATACCCTCATCATTTCGAGCTGAAAGCCATGGCCAGTGGCTAAAAGCTTAAATCTTAATTTTTTTTATTTTTTATTTCTGGTTATCCATAAAGCTAAAGTGACAAAAATTCAATTGGCCAGAAGACAATATGGAGAATTACCGCCTATGATTTCTTTGTAAGTTGTTTTAGTTGACGAGTTTACCTGTTGAGCAATTCGCATAAATTTTTTACCAATATTACGAGAGTTGCGACGGTTGAACCTGAATACATATTCGTCCAAATAGCTTTGAAGATGTTCAGGAGCAAACCGGCCCTGGAAAGTACCAAGTATTAATCTTTTTACCAGCGATGCTATCAAATGAACACCGGGCAGAACGCTATCTTTTTTGGGGGTTCGAGAGGCCACAATTTGATCGTGCATGTGGCTGCTTTTATCAAGAAAATTATAGCCTCTCCACCCATCAGTTACCACTGTGCTTTCAGGGATAACATTGGCCGATATGAATTGTTCTAAAACATCACCGGAACAGTCCGGCACCACTTGTAAGCGGATACGGCCAAGTTTTTTAACTTGTTTTTCAACTGCCGCGACCACTATGGTTTTGCCATTGGCCCCGCGGCCACGCTTGCCAGGTTTCTGACCACCAATGACAAACTCATCAACTTCAACAGTGCCTGAGAGTCGTTCGCGGTCTTGTCGTATGGTACAACTCCTGAGTTTGTGTAGCCACAACCAAGCGGTTTGGTAACTACCGAAACCCAGTAAATCCTTAAGGTTGACAGCATTGACACCGGACTTGCGGGTTGTGAACCACCACATGGCTTTGAACCAATAGGTCAATGGTTTTTTTGTTGCGTGCATCACGGTACCAGCTGTCAATGAGTGGGGTGTTTCACAGCGTGTGCATATGTACAGATATTTTGCACTGATCCAGTATTCTTTATGACCGCAATTGCGGCAATGAAAACCATCAGGCCATTTCATATTGATGAGGTAGTCTCGGCAGGCCTGTTCGGTGCTAAAACGGTTTTCAAACTCAACCTCACTACAGGGAAAGTCTTCGTTGGTAAAAAAGTTTTGCATAAATGGCCTCCTTTGGTAGTGTATGAGGCCATTATGCCATGAACCTGTGACAGATACGGTCACACCTAACGAAAAAATATCACTTTAGCTTTATGGATAACCAGATTTTTTATTTATACCCGGGTCATGTCTGATTGTCAAAACCTTGATTTTTTAGCCGGGCCAGGTATCAGGGCAGGTGCCGCTTGTGCTTGACAAACGGCCCGGGCTATATTAGCTCTGCGAAGGCTTTTGGATAATTCAATTTATTTTAAAAATTATTAAGGTGCACATGATGGCACTGTTCAAGGTCCGGCCGGAGCGCCCCGGCAAAGTGCTGGCCTGCGGATGCGCATTTCATTTTTTTTGTGACGGCATCGCCGACGGGCTGTTTGTTTTTCTTCCGTTGTGGCAGATTGCCTTTGATCTCAGCCTGACCCAGGTCGGTCTTTTTATTACCTGCTTTGAGGGGTCCATGGCCCTGGCCCAAGTGCCGGCGGGATTTTTGTCCGAGCGCCTGGGCGAACGGTTGCTTCTCATCATCGGAACGATTGTCGCCGCCGTCAGTTTCATGGCCCTTGGCCTGGCCGCCGGTTTTTTTTCCCTGCTGGTGCTCCTGTTGATCAGCGGCTTTGCCTCGGGTGTGCATCACCCCCTTTCTTCGTCAATGGTTTCAAGTGTCTATGCCCATGGCGGACGGCGGGCGGCCTTGGGCACCTTTAATTTTTCCGGAGATGTGGGCAAATTTACATTTCCGGCTCTGGCGGCCCTGGTATTGACCGTGGCGGACTGGCGTATGCTGGGACTTGTTTTCGGCTTTATCGGTATTCTGGTGATGCTTGTCTCCGGGCGTGCCCTGCACAAATTACAGGCCGGGGGGGTCCCGGATAAAATTAAGACCCGCCGGAAAAATATCTCTGTAAAAGGCTGGGGTATCGAAGACAGGTTGGGGTTTTCCCTGCTTTCTATCATGGGATTTCTGGATACGGCCGTCCGGACAGGTCTGTTTACACTGCTGCCGTTTTTTCTGATTTCCAAGGGGCTTTCCCCGGAATCCATTGGTTTTGCCCTTTCCCTTGCCTTTATCGGCGGTGCCGCCGGAAAATTTTTCTGCGGGCTTCTTGCCGAACGGTTGGGCATCATCCCCACTGTTTTGTTCACAGAAGGGATGACGGCGGCGGGCATTTTTTTGTTGCTGTGCCTGCCGCTGAAAGGGATATTTATCTTACTGCCCGTTCTGGGGGCGGCCCTTAACGGCACCTCCTCCGTATTTTACGGAACGGTGGCTGATTTTGTCTCCCCCCAGCGTCTGGGGCGTGTTTTCGGTCTTTTTTATACCTGTGTGATTGCCGGCGGCGCTTTGGCGCCGATGGTTTTCGGGAATGTCAGTGACCGGTTTGACATCCGGTTCACCGTTATGGCTATTGCTGCAACGGCGCTTGTAACCCTGCCACTGGCGCTCTGTCTCCGCAAATCCGTGAATCGTTCCACCGTCCGTTGAACATACTCCTACCCCATTGCACGGAAAAGATAGGCGCAAAATACGCCCAGGTAATTGCCGATGGCATAACCGATAATACCCGTTGTCAGGCCGGACACAACGATTTCCTTGTTTTTTATGGCGCCTGCGACAATGGGCACAAAAGGCGGAGAGCAGATGGCTGCCACGGAAGTGATCAATACCGTGTCGACGTCCACTTTGAACACAATGGACAGCAGCATGTGAAGTATCATGGTACCGAATACCATGAACGCCACCCAGATCAAAAGGATCGGTGCGGCGCTAAACAACCGGCTCAATTCCGCCATGGAGGCTACGGCCATGCAGAAGATCAGTATGAAATACTGGCCGAGCTGGAATGTCATGGGGATTTTACGGATTCGCCGGACAGTGGACGCGGCAATCCCAAGGGTTGTAATGACCAGGATGGCCGCAGCCATGGAGATGCTCTTGGGCAGCACCAGGGTGAGCCCGCCACCGATGGCAAAAATCAATACCGAGAGCATCAGGGCATTGGTGAGGCCTTTGACCACCGGTTTCTTGAAAATTCCTGAATAGCAGTTGATATCTTCCCCGGCGTCGGTATCGGCTCGGGATGTCATAGTTGAAAACGCCGGCAGGAAAAAAAGAAAAATTTTCTGGGCAATGGTGATGGCAAAGAGAATGTAAACGGCGCTGACGGCAACGTCGGCGGTATGGATGGCCAGGTAAGTGCTGGGATCCACCGACAGGGCCGTTTTTATGGCGGCCAGGTTGGGCGTGCCGCCGGTGTAAACCCCGACCATCAGTCCGGCAACCTTCCATGCATCTTCAACTTTACCGTTGAACAGCAGATTTCCGGCCAGGGCCATTGCCATAACGGCCACGATGATCAGGCCCAGCGAGACCATTGTTTTGCCCGCCAGGCGAAACCAGCGCCGGATATTCATTGAAAAAAGCAGCAGGGGCAGGGCAATGGGAATGGTCACGGTGGTCAGGGCATCGAGAACCTTGAAGCTGTCCGGCGGCAGAAGATGGAGATTGCCGATGACGATGCCGCCGATGTAGCAGATAATCACGGCACCGATTTTATCCACGAACGGGTAGCGCTGGCACAGGTAAATGACCAGTGCGGGAAACAGGACGTAAAATGCGACCATCAAAAAGATCATGTGGGCTCCTTTTTTTAAATGCCTGACCCTGATAAATCAGAATTAAATTAAATATATCATGGTATCGTTGGCAATGAAATTATAAAAACAAATTGGGATAACCCGGGATTGACAATACGGGGGCCGCAGGGGTAAAAGACATGCATCACTAACGATCAGGCGTTGTTTTTCTCAAAAGGAGTTTTATCGTGCCCTTTGAATCCGAAGTACTGCTTGCGATTTTATGCTCATTTCCGGCGGGCGCTGTTATTGTTTGGCTGATCATGCGATCGCTTGTTTCCAGGTCCCGTCAAACGGGGGCTGCGGCCATTGACCGCCTTGAACATCAATTGAAGGACTATAGGGGTAAGGAGAGACAGCTGGCAGAGGGTTGCAGCCGGCTGGAGAAAGATCTGGCCGTGGAAAAAGAAAAAAACAGTTTGATGCGTGAAATCAAGGATGAGCGTTCAAAATTTGAGAAAAAAGCCCAGGATCTTGAAAAAGAGCTGCGCACACTCACAGCCGGTCTGGCTCAGGAGAAGGAACGGACAGCCAACCTGATGGACCTTAATAAGAAACTCGATCTGCGGGAGAAGACCATTGATGTGCTTAACGAGCGACTTTCAAATCAGAAATCCATAGAGACCCAGCTCAAGACACAACTGGCCCAGGAAAGGCGGCAGGCTGATGAAAAACTGGTGCTGCTGGATGAAGCCAAAAGCGAGCTGACCAACCAGTTCCGGGTACTTGCCCAGGAGATTCTGGAGGAGAAGGGAAAAACATTCAGTGAGCAGAGCAGGGCAGGTTTAAAGGGCCTTCTGGATCCTTTTCGCGACCAGCTCAGCGAATTCAGACAGAAGGTGGATGCCGTTTATGTGCATGAGGCCGGGCAGCGGACCTCTCTTAGAAAGGAGATCGAAACCCTGCGGGATCTAAACCAGCAGATCAATCAGGAAGCCGTTAATCTGACCCGGGCCCTCAAAGGCGACAGAAAAGCCCAGGGGACCTGGGGGGAGTTGATTTTAGAACGGGTATTGGAACAGTCGGGCCTTCGAAAAGGCATCGAATACGAAACCCAGGGCGGTTTCAGGGACCCGGACGGCAGATTGCTCAAACCCGATGTCATCGTCCACCTGCCCGAGGAAAAAGATGTGGTGGTGGATGCCAAGGTGTCTCTGGTGGCCTATGAGCGGTATGCGAGGGCCGAGGAAGGCGAGGAAGGCAGCGGTCAAAAAAAGGCGCTGTCTGAGCATATGGCCTCTGTTCGCGCCCATATCGAAGGCCTCAGCAGAAAGGATTATTCGGCACTCAAGGGGCTTCGCAGTCTTGATTTTGTCCTGATGTTCATGCCCATTGAGGCGGCTTTTGTGGCGGCTTTCAGGGCGGATATGACACTTTATACCTATGCCTTTGAAAAAAAAATCATTGTGGTGACGCCGTCAACCCTGCTGGCCACGCTTAAAACCATTGAGAACATCTGGCGCTACGAACGGCAAAACAGAAATGCCCAGGTTATTTTTCAAAGGGCCAGCGCCATTTACGACAAGCTGCGGCTTTTTATGGAAAGCATGGACAAATTGGGCAAACAGCTCGATATGGCCCAGTGCACCTACGAAGAGGCCATGAACCGGCTGGTGCGCGGCAAGGGAAACGTCATCAGTCAGGCGAGTCAGTTTTCCGATCTGGGGGTGTCCGTGAAAAGACCGCTGCCGAAAACAGTGACGGAGATTGCGGAAATTTAAGATTCCGGTATTGTCCACGCGCACTCGGTCCGTGCCCCGGCCCTGGCCGGTATCTTTTATCGGTTTTTCCGGTCCAGCGGTTTCTTGAATGATACACGATCACCTTTCCCGGTGACCACTCTAATCGACATCCTTCTTCCTCCGGTGTTTTGAAAACCCCCTGAAAAAGAGCTAAATGAATTTAATTCATCGTTTGGTATGATATTTCAAAAAATACTTGACATATTATTACAGAACATCTATTTTTTCGTTCATGAATTGAACTTAATTCGATTTTAAAATCAACCTCAAATGGGGGCGTTATGGATTTTGAATTTACCAAAGAGCAATTGATGTTCAAACGGGAAGTGATCCGTTTTGCCAGAAAAGAGATTGTTCCCCGGGTTCAGGAGCATGATCTTAAAGAGGCGTTTGATTTCGAATCCTTCCGCAAGATGGGAGAATTCGGTATTCTGGGTCTGCATTTTCCAGAAGCTTATGGTGGCGGCGGGGCCGATGTGATCACAACGGTCATGGTGGGCGAGGCCCTGGGCGAAGCCGGTGTGGACGGCGGTATGACCCTGGCCTACGGGGCCCATACCTTTTTATGTGCCGATACGCTTTTCCGCAATGGCACCGAAGCCCAGCGCCGGAAATATCTTCCCCGGCTTATCACCGGCGAGTGGATCGGATGCATGGGGCTTTCCGAACCGGATGCGGGTTCCGATGTGGCGTCCATGACCACGGTGGCCGAAAAAAAGGGCGATAAATATGTCTTGAACGGCACCAAGATGTGGATCACCAACGGCCCCATTGCCGATGTGGCCGTGGTGTACGCCAAGACCGACACGGACTGTGACCGGCATTCGGGCATCTCCGCCTTTGTTGTGGAAAAGGGTACCCCGGGATTCAAGCCGGGCCCCCCGCTGATCAAGATGGGGGTTCGTACGTCCCAGACCTCTGAACTGGTGTTTACGGACTGTGAAATTCCCGCTGAAAACCTGTTGGGCAAAGAAAATGAGGGTTTTTTGTATGCCATGCAGACGGTGGAATGGGATCGCAGCGCATTGCTGGCCCCCTTTGTGGGCGCCACAACCTATGTTGAAAAAAAATGTGCCCGCTATGCCAAGGGACGGGTCCAGTTCGGCCGGCCCATTGCCGCGTTTCAGGCCATCAAGCACAAACTGGCCGATATCCGGATCTTTGGAGAAGCGGCCCGGGCCCTGGTGTACCGCATTGCCTGGTGCAAGGATCAGGGGCGCCCGTTGAACCACCTGGAAGCTGCCGTGGCCAAGCTGTTTATCGGGGACTGGAGCCTGGCCGTGACCAACGATGCCGTGATGCTTCACGGCGGGTACGGCTATACCCATGAATTCGACATGGAACGGATCTTCCGGGATACCCGGCTGGCACCCATTGGCGGCGGCACCTCCGAGATCCAGAAGATGATTATTTCCAAAATGATATGACATACGGTGACCGTTCACGGTTGTCCGTTCACACTTTACAGTTTTTTCGTGTATTTATGTAGCGATGTGCGGAGTCCATGTTTGGCGTATCCTGAATATTGATGTGCTGTTTTTTTAAACCGGAACCGATAACTGGAAACCGTGAACAATTAAGGCGGATGTAATAACCAAAGGGGACAAAAAAGGCATGAATTTTGATTTCAGCGAAAAGGAACAGGCGTTCTTTACGGAAATAAATGAGCTGATAAAAGACTTTTTAAAAGACAGCGCGTCTGAGACCCGGGATGGAACAAAGGCGGCAAAATGTCTTCGGCAGGCCCTCAAAGCCCTGGCCCGGACACCTTACCTGGGCCTTGGGTTGAATACCGTCCAAAGCGGCTTTGGGGGGCTGCTGACCCTGATGCCGGCCATGGAAACCATTGCCGCTTGCGCACCCTCCCTGGTACTGGCCATGGAAATGAGCACCCGGGTTTTCGGCAGAAGCCTGGCCCAATGGGGATCGGCAGAACAGAAAAAACAATACCTGGAACCGCTACTCCAGGGAAAACTGCTGGGGGCCGTGGCCCTTTCCGAGGCGGCCATGAATGTTGAAAATGACCCCTTTGCCACAACGGGTGTCATGGACGGGGATGCCATTGTGATAAACGGCCGTAAAAGTTATGTCGTCAATGCCCCGGTGGCAGACCTGATTGCAGTGGCCGGCCGGTTGGACAGTGAAGATGTGCTGTTTCTGGTCCCGGGAAAGACCCAGGGGCTTGTCGTGGGAGAGCGCCTTGCCACCCTTGGCTTTGACGGTGCGATTATTTCGGGGCTGACACTGGCTGATTGCCGTATCCCGGCCCACCGGGTTATCAGGGCCAAAGCCGGCAGCAATCTTTCAGGAATGCTTCGGCTGTGGGAAAATCAGGTCCTTATGGGCATCTCTCTGGGCATGATGAAAGGATCGTTTGAATCTGCCAGGGATCATGCAAAGACCCATAAGAGCGGCGGGAAACCGATTGTCGCTTATCAGGAAGTGGGTTTTAAGCTGGCGGAAATGCTCACGCTTTTCCAGACGGCCGAACTGTTTGTGTTTCGGGCCGCCTGGTATGCGGATGCCGGGAAAAAGGATGCGGTGCCCATGACCCTTTGTGCCAAGGTTTTCAGCACGGAAAATGCGGAACAGGTGGCCAGCTGGGCCCTGCAGATTTTATCCGGTGCCGGTTACAGCGGCGGCAATGCGGCTGAAAGCGCTTATCGCGGAGCCAAGTACGGTCAGATCGCCGGGGTCTCCACTGAAATCGCCCGGGTGAAGATCGGGGATGCCATGCTTGGGGTTCGGGGGTAATGGAAACCATATGACTGGCGAAAAAGAGAAAACAGTGCAGACCAAAAGTGCCCTTAGACGGCAGCGGGAGCGCGAACAGCGCTACCAGACGATATTAAAGGCGGCCGAGGGCCTGTTTGCCGTTGACGGGTACCACAAAACGAGTATGGAGAAAATTGCCGATGCCGCTGAAGTGTCGGTGGGCACGGTCTATTTTTATTTTAAGAACAAAGAGGATTTGATTGTACAGATGCTCGACGGGATCGGGTTTGAACTGCGCAATTGCCTGGGGGCCGAATATAAAAAAGCGGCCGGCGCCATGGACGGTTTTCGGATGGCCGGCCAGGTCTTTTTCGAAGAGTTCTGCCGCCGGCATCCGGAAAAGATCGCTATTTTTTTCAGAGAATCCGTAGGCCGGAGCAGTCATGTGGAAAAATATCGCAAAAAAATATTCAGCAAGCTCATCAAAGATATCGAAGATGCCCTGACGCTCATGGGTGAAAAACAGGCGATCACGTTTCAAAGCGATCTCTCGACTACGGTAATGGCCATCAGCATACTGGGCATGTTCGAGCGTATTGCCTACCAGTACCTGATCTGGAAAGATCGTTCCGGCGATCTTGAGGTGATCGGAAAAGATGCCGTGACCTTTATTGTGGGGGGGATCAACAGCCTGTGCCGGTAAAAAGATCCGGTTTCTCGCTGTTTTGTATGGGTGCCCCGGGACTGCGGTCGGTCAAATTTGCCCATATGAAACAGCGAGAGGCCACTCTCTTCAATACACTGCAAAAATTCAGGAAAGGATAAATCGCCATGGATGTCATTGAAACCAGCATCGATACCGGTTCGGACGCCTACCGGGAAAATTATGAGGCCATGGAAGCACGGGTCGGGGTGTTGAAAAAAGAGCTGGCCACGGCCCGGGACAATCGGTCGGAAAAGGCAAAGGCCCGCCTGGCCGAATCCGGTAAGCTGCCGGTGCAGAAAAAGCTGGAACTGCTGCTGGACCGGAATACGCCGTTCCTGGAAATCGGTGCGCTGACGGCCCACGGGATGTATGATCAAAAGGTGCACAAGGCCGGTATTGTGGCCGGTATCGGCATTGTCGGCGGCAAAGAGGTGATGGTCAATGCCAATGATCCCACCATCAAAGGCGGTGCCGCCTATCCCATGTCCGTGAAAAAAACACTTCGGTGCCAGACCATTGTCATGGAAAACAATTTGCCCATGGTGAACCTTTTGGATTCCGCCGGTGCCTTTCTCCCCCTGCAGTCGGAACTGTTCCCGGATGTCGATGACGGGGGCCGGGTGTTTTACAACCAGGCCATCATCTCCAAGATGGGGATTCCCCAGATAACCGCTGTGATGGGACTTTGCACCGCCGGCGGCGCCTATGTGCCGGCCATGTCCGATGAGGTGGTGCATGTCAAGGGCACCGGGGCCATTTTTCTGGGGGGCCCGCCCCTGGTGCTGGCCGCCACCGGTGAAGAGGTGAGCGCCGATGACCTGGGGGGGGCCGATGTCCATTGCCGGGAATCCGGGGTTTCGGATTATTATGCCGAAGATGATGCCCATGGGATCAGTATTGTGCGAAAGATCGTCGGAAATCTGCCGGAAAATAAAAAAGCATGTCTGACCATGCACGAGCCGGCCCCGCCCCTTTACGACCCCAAGGAGATCTACGGGATTGTGAGCCGGGAATTGAGTACCCCCTATGATATCCGGGAAGTGATTGCCCGGATCGTGGACGGCAGCCAGTTCCTGGAATTCAAGGAACTGTACGGTCCCACCCTGGTGTGCGGCTGGGCCCATATCCACGGGTATCCGGTGGGCATTCTGGCCAATAACGGCATTTTGTTTTCCGACAGTGCCCTCAAAGCAACCCAGTTTATTCAGATTTGTGACAAGCGGAAAATTCCGCTGGTTTTCCTGCAGCATATCAGCGGTTTTATTATCGGCCGTGAGTATGAACGCGGCGGTATCACCAAAAACGGCCACAAGATGGTCAATGCCGTTTCCACGGCCACGGTTCCCAAGTTTACGGTGATGATGGGGGCCAGCTTCGGGGCCGGGAATTATGCCATGTGCGGCCGGGCCTATTCTCCGCGGTTTTTATGGAACTGGCCCAATGCCGAGATCGGCGTTATGGGGGGCAAACAGGCGGCCGGTGTGCTGATAACCCTGCAGAACAACCAGCGGAAAAAGGCGGGCCAGCCCCCGCTCACGGATGAAGAAGTTCAGTTTATCCATGACCCGGTTGTCGCTGCCGCCCGGAAAGAGGGCAATGCCTATTACAGTACCGCCAACCTGTGGGACGACGGCATCATCGATCCGGCGAAAACCAGGGATGTCCTTGGGCTGTCCATATCCGCAGCGTTGAATGCGCCCATCCGGGATGATGTGCCAGGGTATGGGGTCTACCGAATGTAGAATTATGAATGCGGAATAAGGTATTCTGCCTGTTTTGTATAAAAAAGACAGAGCGAAGCGATACCACAAATTTTCAATTCTCACTATTGATGAACTCGTAAAAAATCAGATTTAGACGGTTTTGTAAGAAGTTCAAATTCAAGGCGTGCAAATTTTGTAATCATGAGGCGTAACCATCGTATGTTGAATGATTGCGGGCTGCAGCACAACGCGGGAGTTGGACTTTTTACGAAATTGTCACTATTCAATTTAATTAAGGATATATACATGTTTGATAAAATTCTGGTGGCCAACAGGGGTGAGATCGCCGTGCGCATCATGCGGACGTGTCAGGAGATGGGGATTGCCACGGTGGCCGTGTATTCCGAGGCAGACCCCAGGGCACTGCATACACTGACGGCGGACGAAGCGGTTTATCTGGGCGATGCCGAGCCGGCGAAAAGTTATCTCAATATGGATAACATTATCCGCGCGGCCCTTGACAGCGGGGCCGAAGCCGTTCACCCGGGGTATGGATTTCTGGCTGAAAATGCCGAATTTGCGGAAAAATGCAAGGCAGCCGGCCTGGTCTTTATCGGGCCGCCAGCAAAGGTGATCCGTGATCTGGGGGACAAGACCACGGCCCGTCGCATCATGGTAAAAGGCGGTGTGCCGGTGATACCGGGCATGACCCGGGCCGAATCCGATCCCGCGGTCATGGCTGAAGAAGCTGGAAAAATCGGTTATCCCGTGCTGATCAAGGCATCGGCGGGGGGCGGCGGGAAAGGCATGCGGGTGGTCAACGACCCTGACGAGATGCAGCAGGTCTGCGTTGCCGCGTCCAGCGAAGCGGCCAGCGCTTTTGGCGACGGCGCTGTTTATCTGGAGAAGTATCTTTATCGTCCGCGCCATATCGAATTTCAGATTCTCGCCGATGACCATGGCCATGTGATTCATCTGCTGGAAAGGGAATGCTCCATCCAGCGGCGGCACCAGAAGATTATCGAAGAGACGCCGTCACCGGCAATGACGCCGGAATTAAGAGAAAAGATGGGCGCTGCCGCGGTGGCGGCAGCCGCTGCCGCGGGTTATGTAAATGCCGGTACGGTGGAATTTTTGCTGGATCAGGAGAAAAAATTCTATTTTCTTGAAGTCAACACCCGGCTTCAGGTGGAGCATCCCATCACGGAGATGATTACCGGCATCGATCTGGTACGACAGCAGATCGAGATTGCCGCAGGGGGGGTGCTGGGACTGACACAAAAGGATATCAGCGGGCGCGGACATGCCATAGAATGCCGTATTTATGCCGAGGATCCGGAAAACAATTTCTTTCCGTCACCGGGTCGGATTGCGTTTTTAAAGGAGCCGGTCGGCCCCGGCATCCGTAATGACTGCGGTGTTTATGAAGGAGCGGATGTTCCGATGGCGTATGACCCCATCTTATCCAAACTGGTCTGTTTTGCCGAAAATCGCAGTGCCGCCATACAAAGGATGCTCCGGGCCCTGTCCGGCTATGTTATTTCAGGGGTGGACACACCGATTTCCTTTTTAATGGATGTTCTCGGGTCTAAAGCATTTATGGCCGGGGAGACGTTTACCGATTTTATCGAAACTCATTTTACAAACTGGCACCCGGCTGCGGGATCCGCCGACCTTGCCCGGATCGCTTTTGTCGTGGATGAGCTATGCCGCACCACACGGGCTGACAAAACCATGCCCGGCGCCGGCAAGTCAATATCGCCCTGGGAGACGCTGGGTGCCTGGAGAGGGTAGCCGGTAAAATTGTTTTTGGCACAAACCCCATACGGTGGAGACTGCACGTGGAATACCGATTGAAAATAAAGGAAGAGATCGTCCCTGTTCAGACAGAGGCCGGCCCCGAAGATACAGTGACCCTAACCATGGCGGAAAAGCAGTTTGATGTGGCCTATCAGGTGATAGACGGCCATATGATCCATATGCGGGTAGATGGCCGCAGTGTAAACGCCTATCTGACAGCCGATGACGGCGGCAAGAATATCACCATCAACGGGCGGACCTGCCGGGTTGAAGACGCCGATCTTGCCGAACAGAACCGGGGTCGCAAAAAAGCCGCCGGAAACGCGCCTTTGGAAGTGACACCGCCCATGCCGTCGGTGGTGGTGCGGGTGATGGTGAGCGTTGGAGACAGGGTGGAAAAAGGCCAGGCGGTGGTGGTGGTGGCGGCCATGAAAATGGAAACCACGCTCAATGCGCCCTTTGGCGGAACGGTGACCGGGGTGAATACCGCTGCCGGTGACAAGGTCATGCCCGGAGAGATTCTGGTGGACATCCAGGAAGTGAAGAGTGAGAAGTGAATAGTTCCGGAATTCTATCTGTTTTTATATCAAAAGGCAGAGCGCAGCGATACCATAAATTTTCACTTTTCAAGCCGTCACTATTCAATTAACAGGGGGATACACGGGAGGATACCATGGGAGACGAACACTTACTTTACACGGTAGACGATCATATTGCGACAGTTACGATAAACCGGGAACAGCAGCGAAACGCCATCAGCGTTGAGGCCATTGCGCTGTTTATGACATACCTGGACAGGGCCGAGGCTGATGACGATGTGCGGGTGATCTGTCTTACAGGGGCAGGGGACAGGGCTTTTTGTTCCGGGGCGGATCTTGGCGGCGCTGTTGCCGATGGCGGACAGGATGCATTTAAAAATTATGCCGATCTGTTAAAACGGCTGGCCGGATTTACCAAGCCCACCGTGGCGAAAGTCAACGGGTACTGTCTGGCCGGCGGCATGGGGTTTATGCTGGCATGTGATATCGTCATTGCCCGAAGCGATGCCAAATTCGGGACCCCCGAGGTGAATGTGGGACTTTTCCCCATGATGATCGGCGCGCTTATTTTTCGGAATGTACTGCGCAAAAAGGCCATGGAGATGGTGCTGCTGGGTGAAAAATTGACGGCGGACAAGGCGGTGGACATGGGTCTGATCACACGGTCGGTGGCGCCCGAAGATCTTGACGAGAAGGTTCAGGCGGTGTTGCAGACGCTGGCCGCCAAAAGCCCCATTGGATTGAAAATGGGCAAGCAGGCATTTTATGCCATGGATGGGATGCCTTTTGAAGAGGCCCTTGATTTTCTGTCCGGTAAGCTGGGGCAGGTGATTGCCACCGAAGATGCAAAAGAGGGCATCATGGCGTTTATTGAAAAACGCAAACCGGTTTTCACGGGCCGTTAGGCAACTTGAAACTAGCAGCTGGCAGTTAGAAATCGTAACCTACAACGGGCAACGTGCCAAGGAGATGCCATGAACGCGAAAGACAAACTGATTATTGCCAATTGCAGCGGATTTTTCGGGGATCGGTTCGCTGCGGCCAGGGAAATGGTCGAGGGCGGCCCCATCGATGTTTTGACCGGTGACTATCTGGCGGAGCTGACCATGGCGATCCTTTTTCGTCAGACACTCAAGAGTCCCGATCTCGGTTATGCGTCCACTTTTTTAAAACAGATGGAAGAGATCATGGGCCGCTGCCTGGAAAAAAAGATCAAGGTTGTATCCAATGCCGGCGGTCTCAACCCCAAAGGCCTTGCCATGGGCCTGGAAAAATTGGCTGAAAAACTGGGTTTGAAACCCAAAATCGCCTATATCGAGGGGGACAACCTTATGCCCCGTCTGGGCGAGTTGCAGGCCCTGGGGGAACCCTTTACCCACCTGGACAAGAAAATACCCCTCACCGCATCCGGGGGCCAGCCCCTGACCGCCAATGCGTATCTGGGGGGCTGGGGCATTGCCCGGGCCTTAGGCAAAGGGGCCGACATTGTCGTGGGGGGCAGGATCGCCGATGCCGCCGTTGTCATGGGGCCGGCCGCCTGGCACTTCGGCTGGGGGGAAAATGACTGGGACCGTCTGGCCGGGGCCGCCGTTGCCGGCCATATTATCGAATGCAGCGGTCAGGCCACCGGGGGCAATTACTCGTTTATCGAAGAGGTGCCGTCCTATAAAAACGTGGGGTATCCCATTGCCGAAATGGCAGCGGACGGATCTTTTGTCATTACCAAACACCCGGGAACCGGGGGACTGGTGTCCGTGGGCACGGTAACGGCCCAGCTGCTGTACGAAATCCGGGAACCCAGGTACCTGACCCCGGATGTTGCGGCACGGTTCGACACCATCGATATTGCCCAGGCCGGCCCGGATCGCGTCAGCGTCAAAGGCGTGTGCGGTGAACCGCCGCCGGCCACCACCAAGGTCTGCATCAACAACCTGGGGGGATACCGCAATGCCATGACCCTTGTATTGACGGGGCTGGATATCCAGGCCAAGGCCCGGATTGTCGAAGACGCGTTGTTTGACAGTATCGGGGGCAGGGACCAGTATGCCGTGGTGGATGTTCATTTAACCCGCTCGGACAAGGAAAATCCCGCCACCAATGAGGAGGCGTTTGCCTATCTGCGGGTATCGGTGATGGACCCCGATGCCAAAAAGGTGGCCAAATTCTCTGCCCGGATCGTGGAACTGGCCCTGGCGAACATTCCCGGTTTTACCGCTACTGCTCCGCCGGGCAAGGGAACGCCGGCGATTCTGCACTGGCCCTGTCTGGTGGGGGGCAGCCATATCCGGCAGCAGGTGTTTGTTGGCGGTGAGGAGTTTGTTGTGGCATCGGTGGGGCCCCATCCGGCTGTTTCAGAGGTGACGCCGAAGTCGGTTGACATTCCGCCGGTACCCGGCGGGGAGACGGTTCAGGCCCCTTTGGGCCGATTGTATGCTACCCGATCCGGAGACAAGGGCGGCAATGCAAATCTGGGGGTCTGGGCAAAAACACCGGCGTCCTATGCCTTTCTTCGGGAATTTCTGACAACGGAAAAATTAAAGGAACTGCTGGCGGACATGCAAGAATATGAGATCGAGCGGTATGAACTGCCCAATCTGCTGGCCGTCAACTTTTATATCCTGGGCCTTTTGGGAGAAGGTGTGGCCGCATCGGTGCGCAGTGACCCCCAGGCCAAAACCCTGGGTGAATACCTGCGGGCCAAGGTCATCGACATTCCCGCGGCGCTTTTAGAATAATCAGCCGGGACCCCCCCGGCCATACCAAATTTTGATTGAAAGCGAGTAGAACTCACGCATAAGTACCCGTACAACCGGAAACAGATTTTCGGCAATTAAATATGTTTGGTCAAAAGCTGCCAGCTTGGGCTGTATTTGCGGATAATATTGCCCGGGCCCTGTTTCCGGCTTAACGCGTACTAATGCGCTTAAACAGCTACCCGCTTTAAACCAAAACCCGGTATGGCCTGTTGCTGATGGGGGGGTATTTTTTTGTAGGGTGGGCTACGCCCGCCGAATCGGTCGAAAACCTTATTATAGCTTTAAATAAACGAAGATTTAAGCTTTTAGCGATTGGATTTCAGATCAAAATAATGAAGGAATCCTTTGGTTAAGGGCTAACTGCTAACAGTTAATGGCTGAGTTTCAAAGGAAAAACACACATGGCATATGAATTCAATACCAAGGCAGGGTGTCAGGAATATTTCGGCAAAACCCACGACATGGTCCGCAAGTCCGTCCGCGAGTTTGTAAAAAAGGAAGTCCTTCCCTATATCGATGAGTGGGAGGAACAGGGGGGCTTTCCCGTAGAACTGTTTAAAAAGGCCGGCGATGTGGGGATTCTGGGAATCGGATATCCTGAAGCATACGGCGGCACGCCGGGAGATATTTTTTACAAGATTGCTGCCTGCGAAGAGCTTCTGCGCAGCGGGTCCGGGGGGTTTGCAGCCTCCCTCGGCTCTCTCGATATTGCCGTTCCCCCGATTTTGAATTTGGGCACCGAAAAGCAGAAACAACGGTATGTCACGCCGGTGCTGGCCGGTGAACGGATTGCCGCCCTGGGGATCACCGAACCGGGGGGCGGATCGGATGTGGCCAATATCCAGACCACGGCGGTGCGCGATGGCGATCATTTTGTGGTCAACGGCAGCAAGACGTTTATCACCAGTGGCTGCCGGGCAGATCAACTGACCTGCGCGGTGCGCACCGGGAAGCCCGGGGCCCACGGCATCAGTTTTCTGGTGATCGACTCGAACACGCCCGGATACTCGGTTTCGGAAAAATTAAAAAAAACAGGCTGGTGGGCGTCGGATACGGCCCAGATTTTTCTGGATAACTGCCGTGTGCCGGTGGAAAATCTGCTGGGTGAGGAAAATATGGGATTTTACGCCATCATGGCCAATTTCCAGTTCGAACGGTTGACCCTGGCCGTCATGGCCAATATGACCGCCCAGATGGCCCTGGAAGAGGCCATGGCCTATGCGGGTGAGCGTCAGGCATTCGGCAAGCCCATCAAGGGGTTCCAGGTGACGCGGCACAAGCTGGTGGACATGGCTACCCTGGTGGACGTCAGCCGGGAATTCACCTACCGGGTGGCCGCGAAAATCGATGCCGGTCAGGACCAGATCAAGGCGGTTTCCATGGCCAAGAATTTTGCCTGCAGCGTCAGTGACAAAGTGACCTTTGATGCGGTACAGATTTTTGGCGGGTATGGATTCATGCGCGGCTACCTGGTGGAACGGCTTTACCGGGACAACCGGGTCCTGTCCATCGGCGGCGGTACCACCGAGGTGATGAAAGAAATTATATCGAAATTGATGCTGTAGGCCAAGGGGGGGCGGCCTATAGCCGGCCTTTCTTAAGGATGGCGATAAGAAGCCAGATGCCCATTACAGCGGCGGCTATAAAGCCGATGATGCCGATGAGGGAGATGCCGTAGAACAAGGGCGGGGTTTTGGAGATGACGATGAGGGCCGAGCCGATGAGCAATGCTGCGATAATGATGGAAAAAGAAATGCGGTTGCTGATCTGGTCGTGGGTGTCCAGCATGGTGTCCAGATCTTTAATCTCATGTTTGAGGTAGAACTTGCGCTCACGGATCATGCGCGTGATTTCGAGCATATCTTTTGGAAATTGTTGTAAAAATTCAAGTGTTTCGGATGTGAAACGCATAATATCCCCGGCAATTCGGTGCGGTTTAAACCGGTTCAACTTGATGCGCTTGATAAAGGGTGCCGCCTGGGCGACCATGTCGAACCCCGGGTCCAGCATCAGGCCCACGCCTTCAATGCTGCCCAGGGCCTTCATCATCAGAAAAATATCCGGCGGAATCCGCAGGCCGTGGCGGGCCGCCAGTTCCAGAAGGTGCTGGAGCAATTTCCCGATTTCAATATCCTTCAAGGCCTTGTACAGGTGCTGACCCATGAAATCCGCCACTTCTTTTTCCAGCAGGCGCCGGTCCGGTTCCCGTTCATAGGTGGTCATCGCCAGCAGGGCCTGGGTCGTACTGCTTTCATCCTGGTGCACGACGCCGTCGATGAGGTCCACAAAAGTTTCCCGGGTATGGCGGCCCACCGAACCGGTCATGCCAAAATCAAGGAGGCAGACGACATTGCCGGGCAATACAAAAATATTGCCCGGATGGGGGTCGGCATGGAAAAAACCATGGTCAAAGATCTGCTTCAGCAGGATATCTGAACCCCGGTTGATTATTTCTTTACAGTCGAGACCGGTATCTTTCAGTTTCTGGATATTGGATATCTTGATACCATCCACAAATTCCATGGTGAGTATCCGGCTTGTGGAAAAATCGCGGAACACTTTTGGAATGTAAAGGGTCTGGTCCTTCAGGAACTGGGTGGCCATCCGTTCCATGTTGGTGGCTTCAATGGTGTAATCGAGCTCTTTTTCCAGGGTCCGGGCGAACTCTTCGACGATTTTGACCGGCTGCTGGGGTGTCAGTTCCTCGATATTCCGTTCGGCCAGGGTGGCCAGGTGGAGCATGATCTCAAGGTCCACCTCAATGGTTTTGCGTATGCTCGGGCGCTGTATTTTGACGGCGACGTCTTCACCGTTTTTCAGACGGGCCCGGTGAACCTGGCCGATGGAAGCCGAGGCAATGGGCGTTTTGTCAATGGTTTCAAAAAGGTCCGTGACGGTCTGCCCGAGCTGTTTAAAAACAATATCCTGTGCATCGCTGAAAGGGAAGGCGGGGACCTTGTCCTGAAGTTTGGCCAGCTCGGAGAGCAGGTCCACCGGGATCAGATCCGGACGGGTGGACAGGACCTGGGCCAGCTTGATGTAGGTGGGACCCAGTTCTTCAAACATCATCCGGATGCGCTCGGCCCGGGACAGTTTTGCCACCTTTGCCCGGGGTTTTCTGGAGATCATCTGCAGTCCGATTTCGATATACTGCTCAATCTTGATGTGCTCCACCAGATTTTCAAAACCGTATTTAAATAAAACGGTTAAAATCTGTCGGTAACGGGTGAGGTGGCGGTAGGTGCGGCCGATAACCCCTATTTTTCGGATACTGCTGAGCATAGACCTTCCAGATTGAAAAATGAAAATTTAAATCTTCACTTCGCACTATTCAATTTAATTTTCTTCCTGGCTGCCAATGGCTTTTTTCAGATCCCGGATCTCTTTTTTCAGTGCTTTTAAATCATCCATGGTGGCTACATTTGCTTTTTTCAGAACGTCGTTGACCGATTTTTCAACCCGATCCTCAAGTTTTTTCTGGGTCTTGTCATATTTTTGCTGAAGCTCATCTAAAAATTTTTTTCCTTCCTTTTCGGTCATATTCAATCTTTTTTCCAGATCACCGGCAATATCTTCCAGCTCATCCTTGGCAACGAGGGCCAGACCGATACCGGTGAGCAGGGTTTTTTTGGCAAATTCAATCACATCAGACATATCAGCCTCCATATTTTTAAAAAATCATGGGGCGCAATAAAAATCGCGCTCCGGGAAAGGAATTGTTGATCAGGTATGGGCGGTCGGTTATTTTAACCGGCCGATCACTGCGCTGGCAATGGTGTTTTTTTGAATTTCTTTGGTGCCTTCATAGATTTCCGTAATTTTGGCATCGCGGTAAAATCGTTCCACTTCATACTCGGCCATATAGCCGTAACCGCCCAACAGTTGAATGGCCTCGTCTGCCACTTCCACGGCCGTGCGGGCCGCATACATTTTGGCCATGGAGGTAAGCTTGGGATCAATACGCCCCTGATCAAAATTCCAGGCTGCCTTGTAAGTAATCAGCCGGGCCAGTTCCAGTTTGGTGGCCATATCGGCCAGTTTGTGCTGGGTTACCTGAAACTGGGCGATTTTCTTGCCGAACTGTTCCCGCTGTTTTACATACGCCAGAGCCCTGTCAAAGGCACCCTGGCCGGTGCCAAGGGCCTGGGCCGCAATCTGAATCCGGCTTTCGTCAAAAAAATGGAGTACGTGATAAAATCCCTTGCCTTCCTCACCGATGAGGTTGGTCAATGGAACGCGAACATCTTTGAGCGTTACTTCGGCGGTGGCCATCATCCGGATGCCCATCTTGTTGCCCACATCGGCGGTGGAAAGGCCTTCCCGATCAGCTTCCACCAGGATCACACTCATGCCCCGATAGCCGGGTTTTGCTTCAGGATCCGTCTGGCAGAGCACACAGTAAAATCCGGCTAATCCACCGTTGGTAATAAAGGTTTTGCCGCCGTTGATCACCCACTCGTCGCCCTCTTTGACCGCGGTGGTGTTCATGAAGGTGATGTCTGATCCGTGATCCGGTTCCGTAAAGGCACCGGCAGAGAGCATCTTCGCCTCGGCTACCTTGGGCAGGAACCTGGCTTTCATTTCATTGTTGCCATAATGCATAATCAGTTCGGAGGCAAAACTGGAAAGGGCCACCGCGCTGCCGATGGTGGAATCGCCGCGGCACAGTTCTTCAATGACAAGGATGTCCTCCAGGCTGCCAAGACCCTGGCCCGAATATTCTTCCGGGAAATGGACACCGATAAGCCCCAGGTTTCCTGCTTTTTTCCATATTTTTTTGGGAAATTCATGTTTTTCTTCCAGTTCCAGGGCCAGATCTTTGTCAAATTCACCTTTAGCAAAGTCCCGAACGGCCTTTTGAATGTCCTGCTGTTCCGTTGTGAGTTCAAATTCCATAAATGTGAGCCCTCCTTGTATCGAATATAAGCGTTAATATGGAGAATGGAAAGATAACAAAACATATCAAAATACCACAGGAAAAAGTGTATTGCAAGGAGTTTGCCCGCATCCGGAGGCAGGACCAGGCGTTACAAAAAACGGGCTTCAGGTGGCCCACCGCAAAACAGATCTCTCTTCAGTGAAAAGCTAAAAAGATAACCTTCGTCCCCGGTCATCCGTGTTAACGGGTGTCTGTTAAGAAAGGCGGATTTTTAACTGGTATTTTTTTGCTTATTATGATTATACATACGGATCACATGATTCAACGCTGTTTAAAAAATACCGCGGGCACCGCACCTTTGGATGCCGGGTTCAAAAACATCGGCGTGCAGCGATTATTTTAATTTTACGTGCGGTTGCCGTTTGATCAATCGCTACAATTTTATGTTTGTCGTATTATGGATTGAAAGGAAACATACCTAAAATGCCATACTCTATTGCCCTTGCCGGAAAAGGTGGCACCGGTAAAACCACGCTGGCGGGCATGCTCATCGATTACCTGGTCAAAAAAGGGAAATCACCGGTGCTGGCAGTAGATGCCGATGCCAATGCGAACCTCAACGAAGTTCTGGGACTGAAAGTTACCGAGACTCTTGGAAATGCCCGGGAAGAAATGAAAAAAGGGGTGGTCCCGGGTGGCATGACCAAAAATATTTTTATGGAAATGAAACTGGAGCAGGCCATTGTGGATGCCGATGGATTTGATCTGGTGGTGATGGGGCAACCCGAAGGGCAGGGCTGTTACTGTGCCGCCAATACCCTGTTGACCGGTTTTCTGGAACGGCTGACCGGCAACTATCCCTATATGGTGACGGACAATGAGGCGGGTATGGAACATATCAGCCGTCTTACCACCAGTGACGTTGATATTCTATTGATTGTTTCCGATACCTCGCGCCGGGGAATTCAGGCGGCAGTCAGAATCAATGAGTTGGTTCAAAAGCTGAATATTGGTGTGGGGAAAAGTTATCTGGTTATCAATCAAACGCGGGAGGCACCTGCCGAAAGCGTCCTGGCGATGCTCAAAAAGGAGGGGTTGACCCTGGCAGGAACCGTGCCTGCAGATGATATGGTTTATAGATATGATCTGGATGGGAAGCCGACGGTGGCCATTCCTGATGATAATGCCGCCGTGCGGGCGGCCTTTGACATATTTGATACAATTATCGAATAAACGGAAATTCGGGCGGCAGTGACATCCCGGGTAAACAGCCCATCCTCTTGACACCGGAGAAAACGATGAAAAAGACGGGTTTCTTACATGACGAAAGATATCAGCTGCATAATACGGGGGCTTTTCATCCGGAAATGCCCCAGCGGCTCAAGGCGATTTACAAAGGCATTAAAGATGCCGATATTTTACGTAAAATCAGCCTGGTTCCTGCCGTTCCGGCTGACCAGGGATGGATCGAAACCGTTCATGATTTAAAATATATCCTGCGGTTTGAGGAAGCCTGCCTGACGGGGATGACGGATTTTGACTGTCCGGATAATATCATGGGGCCTGAAACATATGAAGTGGCCATGCTGGCAACAGGGGGTATCATCGATGTTGCCGCCAGGCTCATGAAAGGCGAAATCGATAACGCTTTTTGTGCGGTGCGGCCCCCCGGTCACCATGCCGAAAAAAGTGAAGCCATGGGGTTTTGTTATTTTAACAATATCGCCATTGTCTCCCGCTACCTTCAGCAAAAATGGGGCATAGAGCGGGTGGGTATCGTTGATTTCGATGTGCACCATGGTAATGGCACCCAGCATATATTTGAGCAGGACCCCACCGTATTTTATTATTCCATCCACCAGCACCCCTCTTTTGCCTATCCGGGCACCGGGCGTGAATTTGAAGAAGGCACCCTGGCCGGTCTGGGGTTTACAAAAAATTCCCCTGTGCTGCCGGGACGCGGTGATTCGGAATACAAACGGCTGATGGAAAGGGATCTTTTTCCTGCCTTTGATGCATTTAAGCCGCAAATTATCCTGGTGTCTGCCGGTTTTGATGCCCATAAGGATGATGATATGTCGGATATCCGTCTTACCACACAGGCGTTTGTCTGGATAATGAAAAGAATTGTTGAAATGGCGGATAAGTATTGCGACGGGCGATTGATTTCCCTTCTTGAGGGCGGTTATTCCATCAAACGGCTACCCGAACTGGCAAAGGACCATATGACTGTTTTAATGAACGGTTGAGTTCCCGTATCGAATAAATTTTAATAATTTATGGGGGGTATTATGTTTGTCTCCAGATCTATGAGTCGAAAGCTTATCACCATCGGTAAGGATGCGGATATTTTTGAGGCTCAGGAAAAAATGACCCAAAATCGGATTCGCCACCTGCCGGTGGTGGAGGGAAAGGACTTTTTGATCGGTATCGTCACGGATCGGGACATCAGAAGTGCCCTGCCGTACAATATTTTCAAGGGGCCTGACTGCAGCAAAGTCCGGGAAAAGGTGGCGTCCCTTACAGTGGGGGAGATCATGACCGAAAAGCCTTTCTGTCTCTCCCCTTTAGATACCATTCAGGATGCGCTTTTACTGCTTGACCAAAGACGGGTGGGGGCTTTTCCGGTGGTGGATGAAAACGGCAGTCTTGTTGGGATTATTTCCGTGCGGGACCTGTTGCGGGCCTTTGCCAATGTTATCGGTCTGGGTGAGCCGGGCACATTGATCTGCATTATTGTCGAGGAACAGATCGGACAGCTAAAAAAAATTGTGGATATCATCACCGAAGAAAAAATCAGTTTTGGTTCGGTGCTGGTGGCCCGCTACTGGGAAGAGGGCAAGCGGGCGGTTTTCCCCTACCTGCTGACCAATAATGTGGCCCGGGTCAAACGCAGGCTTAAAGACAAGGGGTATACGCTGCTCGATCCCATGCAGTGGTATATGGATCAGTTGCCGGAAAATGGCTGATGGCGTCAACTGTGGGGCCAACCCGTAACCCGTACCAGGACCTGTTTATATATTACATCAAAGGGCACCTGAACGCCGGGACTCGTATTGCAGGCGATCACTTTATCGGCAACTGGCAGGAGGATGACTTCTCTTTTCTGTTTTTTTCCATGGCAGCGGATGAGGAGATGGATAAACTCCTGGGGTTACAGCCCGGCTTGAATCTTATTGATCGGTATCGTATGTCATATGAAGAGTGGCAGGGCGGCCGGGTGGAACCCTTCAGGGCCGGGCGGTTTTTCGTTACGCCGCCATGGCAACCTGTCCAGGGTGATGGGCCCGGCGGCGGGGTACCTGGCAAACCGGACCTGAATATTATTCTGGATCCGGGGGTTGTTTTTGGCACCGGGACCCATCCCACGACCCGGGATTGTCTTGAAGCACTTGAGCGGGTGTGTGACAGGGCAACATTTAACCGGGTTCTGGATCTTGGCACGGGCACCGGGCTTTTGGCGCTGGCCGCTGCAAAGCTGGGTTGCCGAAGTGTTCTGGCGGTGGATTTCAATTTTCTGGCGGCAAAAACAAGTGCGCTAAATTTTCAACGCAACGGGCTCGACCACCGGATTCTCGCACTTCAGGGCCTTGCGGAAAATTATATCGAGTCCCCGGCAGAGCTTGTTATTGCCAATATTCATTATGATGTCATGCAGCATCTGGTGGCGGCAAAGGGGTTTTTACAAAAAAAATATTTTATTTTGTCCGGCCTTTTACGGAGCCAGGCCAGAGATCTTGCCGGCAGACTGGCCCAACAGCCGGTTGAAATAATGGATCAGTGGGAAAGGGACGGTGTGTGGTATACTTTTTTGGGCAGGGTCATTTAAAATTTACAGTTTCTGCATCCGGTTGTCATTGGACAACCGTGTACATTTGTGAAGACACCAATAGATGATAGCGTCTGCGTAACCGGTCTGAAAGGTTTGTCATGTATATAAAGTGCTGGGGGTCGAGAGGGTCCATTCCTGTTTCAGGAAAAGAGTACATCAAGTACGGTGGTGACACCACCTGTATTGAAATCAGGACTGATAGTGATGATATCATTATTGTTGATGCGGGGACCGGCATCCGGAGGCTGGGAAACCATTTGAGCCAGGAGGGACGCATGCGGTTCAATTTTCTGTTTACCCATGCGCACTGGGATCACTTAATGGGGTTTCCTTTTTTTAAACCCCTGTACCATAAAGAGACCCGGATACAGATGCATCGCTGCCCCTTTGCCAGCAAGTTTGTGGAGACCATGCTGTCAAGAGTTATGGCGCCCCCCAATTTCCCGGTTAAATATTCCGATATAAAAGCGCAAATTGTTTATGAAAAAGCGTGTCCTGTAAAATTCAGCATCGGTTCGGTGGCCGTAGAAACAATCCCCCTTTGTCATCCCAACAGCGGCAGTGGGTATAAATTTACGGAGAACGGCCGGACATTTGTTTTTTTAACGGACAATGAACTCGGGTTTATCCATTCCGGTGGTTTGGAGTACAGGGACTATCTGGAATTTTCAACAGGGGCTGACCTGCTGATTCATGATGCCGAGTATACGCCCGGTGAATACACGCAGTTTGTAGAGTGGGGCCATTCTTCCTATGATGATGCCCTGCGTCTGGCCCACGAAGCAGGCGTCGGTCGACTGGGCCTGTTTCATTTGAACCAGGAACGGACAGACCCGGAGATGGATAAAATCGTGGGGGCGTGCAATCAAATGATTGCTGATAAAAAATACGGGTTTGATTGTTTCGGTGTCGCCGCCGATATGGAATTCGTCCTTTGACAATATTTTTGCAAACCCGCCAAATGCTTCAATTTATCGTTGTTTTATCGCTCCGGTAGCCTTATACTCCCCGGCCGGTTAGAATTTTTTGCGTGGTTGGCAATTCAGTTTGAGGGGATATCTTTATCCGGGCGCTGTGAATTTTAGAGGAAACGTGGAAGATTTGATCATACAGGCGGCCCGGGATCTGGTAAAGGCCGGTAATGCGGTGGCCCTCACCGGCGCCGGTATTTCCATTGAAAGCGGGATACCGCCTTTTCGGGGCAAGGGCGGTCTGTGGGAAAGAATCGACCCGATGCTCGCCCACATTGATACCTTCTTGAATGATCCTGAAAAAGTCTGGCGGATTTTAATGGCTGAAATGAAGGATGTTATTGATCGGGCCAGACCCAATGATGCGCATCTGTCCCTTTATCGGTTGGAAGCACAGGGGATATTAAAAACCATTATTACCCAGAATGTGGACGGTCTGCACCAGATGGCCGGCAGTCAGGATGTCATTGAATTTCACGGTAATTTTGCCTGGCAGCGCTGCATGGCATGTGACCGGCGATGTGAAACCCGCGATGTTGACATGACACAGATTCCCCCGCGCTGCGGATGTGGCGGGATTTATCGTCCGGATTGTGTTTTTTTCGGTGAACCGATACCCGAGCAGCATCTCCGGCGTTCCAGACAGGCGGCCGAAGACTGTGCGGTGATGCTGGTTGTGGGGACATCGGCCATCATCCATCCGGCGTGCTTTATGCCCGTGATCGCTACGGAATCCGGCGCAACGGTGATTGAAATCAATCCGGAACCTACCCCGCTCACCGGCAGTGTCAGCAATTACCTGATCCGCGGTCCGGCCGGGCCTGTTTTAAGCCGTATTGCCGATGAAATCGAAAAGATAAAAAAGGATGAACATCCATAATGACCCCCCCACCTCCGGCTGGGTAACCATCGTTACATTGACGCGACCCAGCCTCCAGGACAATACGTCGGACGCGGATCGCCTTGCCGGGGTCTTGCGAAAGGTGCTTTCCACCGATGTGGTAAAGATCGATTTTGAGATTTTAAAGAAATTACCGGATCTGCTCAGGAAATGGGATTATACGGTGCGCTGTGTGGTTTTCAAGGACCAGGGGGGCTGGATGCTGATCCACATTGATTGCCCCGGCGATACCCCCTCCCCGGCAGGCCTGGCCGTGGATCTGGGCACCACCCGGGTTGTGCTGCGGCTGATCGATCTTGCCGGCGGAAAAACCCTTGCCGAGTCTGCCTTTGACAATCCCCAGCTATACATTGCACCGGATATTCTGGCCCGAATTCACCATGCCGATACCCCCGGCGGGCTCACCCGGCTCAATGATTTGATCGTCACCGGGTTGAACCGGGCCCTGGCGGATTTGTGCCGATCCTGCGCCATGGACCCCGAGGACATTCACCTGCTGACCCTGGCCGGCAATACGGCCATGACCCACCTTTTTCTGGGGCTTAATCCGCACTGGATTATCCGTGAACCCTATATCCCGGTGGTTAACCGGCCCGGTGTCTTAATCGCTGCTGACCTGGGGATTAATATCGCCCCCCGGGCAAGAGCCCTGATTTTTCCGAATATCGGCAGCTATTTCGGCGGCGATCTGATTGCCGGCATTCTTTATTCAAAAATTTATAAAGCCGAAGAGATCGCTATTCTGGTGGATGTGGGGACCAATGCTGAGGTTGTTTTGGGCAATTCAAGCTGGCTCATTGCCTGCGCCGGGGCTGCCGGTCCCGCACTCGAAGGTGGTGTGACCCGTATGGGCATGATGGCGGCCCCCGGTGTCATCGACCGGATATCCATAAACCCGGCAGATGGCGCATTCGATGTGCATACCATCGGAGAAAAGCGGCCCTGCGGTATCTGTGGCTCCGGTGTCATCGACCTTGCGGCAGGGCTTTTTCTGGCCGGAATGGTGGATATCCGGGGCCGGCTGCTGCCGGAAAGATGCGGCAGCCGATTATTGCAGAAAAACGGACTGACCCGCCTGGTGGTGGTTTCCCGGGAGCAATCGGCCACGGGCCGTGATCTCACCATCAGTCAGGCCGATCTGGACAGCCTGATTCGTTCCAAGGCCGCCATGTACACGATTCTGGAGACACTGACCGCGTCGGTGGGGATGGTGCCCGGGGAGCTTACAACATTTTACGTTGCCGGCACCTTCGGATCTTTTATCAACCCTGCGTCCGCCATTGCCATCGGCATGTTGCCGGATCTGCCCCCAGGCAGCTATAAACCCCTGGGCAACAGTTCCCTGGGCGGGGCAACCCTGGTCCTGACCACCCCTGCCTGTGTGGATGACATCGACGGCATTCAAGGCAGCATTACCTATCTTGAATTGAACGTCAATCAGGCGTTCATGAACCGTTTCAGCGCCGCCAAATTTTTACCCCATACCGACCCGTCCCTCTTTCCATCGGTTAAATTAGCCGTGAACCGATAACTGTAAACCGTGAACGGTGCGGTCAGCGACCGGATTTGCGCAGTGCCAGATAGACATTGGTGGTAAAAATCAGGCCGGCCCCGATCCATCCGGAAAAAGAAAGGACCGGGTCGGAAGCAATAAGGGGACCGAGCAGGGCTGCCAGTAAAATACGGGTGGAAGAGATGATACTGCCTTCCACAGCCGTTACAAACAGAAAACCGATGGTGATCAGGTATTGCCCGCCGATGCCGAAAACAGAGCATAGGGCCAGGTAATACAGTTCCGCCCTGTTTGTGGGTATGAATATTTTATCATGAAACAGGAGCCACATGGCAACGGCGCCGAGACCGAACATGAAAAAAAGAATGGTCTCTGAATCATGATACCGCCGGCTCAGGTTCAGGCAGATAATAGAAAAAGACGCGATAATACCCGATGCCAGGCCCCACAGGTTTTCTACCTTGAGCCCCATGTTTTGGGGGGAAAGAATCAGCCAGATCCCGGCAAAGGCAATCATCACCATCCCGATGGCGGTGATATCTCTCTGCTCCTTTAACAGTATCCAGGAAAACAGGGCCACGAATACGGGAAAGGTCATGTTAAGGATATTGGCTTCGGCCACCGATGTCAGATCAACGCTTTTGTAAAAACAGTATACCGCAATACAATTAAACGCCATTCGCCCGAAGAGCAGATCATACCGGCGGGGCCTGAGGGGTTGTCTTTTTAACCCCATAACGGCGCAGATGACGATAAATCCCATGAGGAAACGGGCAAACGCAAAAAAGGCAGGATCGATGAAGACATGCCCTTTTGACCAGCGGATAACGACTGTTGTCAGATAAAAACAAAAAGCGGAGGCAAATATACACAGACAGCCGATAAGTTGTCTGGTTTTTAAGGTTTTCGGCATTAAATAGTTTTTTCCCCTGTGGGCCGTACCCGATAAATAATGAAAAAGTATCATATACCGGTTTTGGTTTTGACACAAGCGTGGTCATGCTCTATAGGAGGTTCAAACAAAATGGAAGTAGATCGGCTAAACGATGAACCCGGTACCTGATACTAACCGGGCGAAACCAGAACCAATTTGAATGTTGAAAAGAATGAAAAACAGTGTCACCAACTCCAATAATCAAAAAAAGACGTTCCGGCACCATCTTGGAGCCCTTGTCTTTCTGGCGGTTATTTTTTTCTTTAATTTTATTGCCAGGGTCATTCTGGCACCATTGCTGCCTTCCATTGAAAAGGACATGCAGTTTAGCCACAGTGTTGCAGGTTCCTTTTTTCTTCTGATTTCAGCAGGATATTTTGTTTCCCTGGCCGGTTCTGGATTTGTCAGCGCCCGTTTGACGCACCGGAACACGATTATCCTATCTTCCGTGACCGTGGGCCTGACCCTGCTGGGTATCAGTTTCAGTCAAAATTTGTGGACGATTCGCCCGGCCCTGGTGCTTTTAGGGTTGGCCGCCGGCCTTTACCTGCCGTCGGGTATTGCCACCATTACTCACATGGTTAGTTCAAGGCATTGGGGAAAGGCCCTGGCGATTCACGAACTGGCACCCAATTCCGGTTTTATGGCGGCCCCCATACTGGCTGAAATTATATTGATATGGTTTTCCTGGCGCGGGGTTCTGGCGGTTCTGGGAACAGGTGCCATTTGTCTGGGCATTGCCTATGCACGCTGGGGTCGAGGTGGGCAATTTGCCGGTCAGGCCCCTGACCTGCATGCCATGCGACAGCTTGCAGCGGAGCCGGTGTTCTGGATATTGATGCTTTTATTCGGACTGGCCATCGGCAGTACCCTGGGCATCTATACCATGCTCCCCCTTTATCTGGTCACCGAAAGGGGGATCGATCAGGGCTGGGCCAACACCCTGGTGGGGCTTTCCCGCATTTCGACTGTGGGTATGGCCCTTTTAAGCGGGTTTGTATCGGATCGATTCGGTACCTGGCTGACCATGATAGGGGTGTTTTTTTTGACCGGCCTGGCAACCCTGGCCCTGGGGATGGCAAAGGGCGACTGGGTAATCGGGTTTGTTTTTCTTCAGCCCATGGTGGCAGTATGCTTTTTCCCGGCCGGTTTTGCGGCCCTGTCCGCCATTGGACCCCCTGAGACCCGAAACGTTGCCGTTTCCATGACAATTCCCCTTGCCTTTCTCATTGGCGCCGGTGTTTTCCCTGCGGTAATTGGATTTTTAGGTGATATGGGAAGATTTTCACTCGGCATCGTGATAGCAGGCGGGCTGATCCTTTGCGGAACGATTGTGGCCTATTTTCTCAGACTGCCGGTCGAGGCATAGTGTAAAAAATGATCTGATGCCGCTCATTCGAATCAGCTGATTCGTCCCCTTACCGCTGCAGAAATGCATTCGCTGATCACCACAACCCCGAAGACCGCCGTCAGAATGACGGCCACCGCCTGCCACATGAACTGATTGATGGAAGAGTAGAGAAGGATGCCGATGCCGCCGGCTCCCACAAACCCGAGCACCATGGATTCGCGGATGTTGATGTCCCAGCGATAAACGGTGGTGCCGTAAATGACGGGCAGAATCTGTGGCAGAATGCCGATCCATAACACCTGCAGTCGAGACGCCCCCGTGGCTTCAATGGACTCCACGGTCCCTGTATCGATTTCCTCGATGGCCTCGCCAATGAACTTGCTCATGAATCCAATGGAGCGAAAGGCGATGGCCCAGATGCCTGCCATGGGCCCCGGGCCGAAGATGGCCACGAATAAAAGGCCCCAAATCACTGTGTTCACCGATCGCGAGGCCACCAGGATAAACCGGCCGATCATCCATGTCCATACGTTGAAGGTCGTGTTGCGGGCCGCCAGAAAGGCAACGGGAAATGCGATGACAATGGTGACGGCCGTACCGATGGTTGCGATATGGATGGTCTCCAGTAAGGGATCCATCAGTTGCGAGACATAGCGCCAATCCGGCGGCCACAGCCTGTATGCAAGATCCACTGCCTGGGTGTGGGCGTCGAGAAAGTAGAGCCAGGGAATATCCAGATGACCACAAAGACAATGGCCAGATACCAGGTATAGCGGATCAGGGTTTCGCGCGGCCTGAACCGTCGCCATACTTCAGGGTATTTGAGCTTTTGCTGTTCAAGGGTCATCTCAGTCTTTTCCGCACCCAGTTCGAGAAAAATTCTCCCACGATCACCAGGGCAATAATGGCCAGTATAATGGCCAGTATAATGGCCAGGCTGAAGTCATAATCGTAACGGCTGAAGGATGCGGCCAGAACCTGCCCGATACCCCCGGCGCCGACGATGCCCACCACCGTCGAGTGACGGATATTGGCATCCAGTCGGTAGATGGATACCCCCAGATAACGCGGCAGGGCCTGGGGGGAAATGCAGTAAATCAATAGTTTGGGGAAGCTGGCACCGGTGGCCCGCACGGCTTCCATTTGCCCCGGGGGCATGTTTTCAATGTCCTCGGCCAGCATTTTTGAAATAAAGCTGGTACTGCCCACCGTGAGTGTCAGCACACCGGCCAGGGGTCCGAAGCTGAAGATTTTGACAAATAGAATCGCCACAATAATTTCATGGAAGGTGCGGGACAGAACAATGAGGGTGCGGGCGATCAGGTAAATCGGTCTCGGCATGAGATTGGCGGCACCGCAAAGCCCTAAGGGAATGGCCAGGGCCATGCCGAGAAAAGTAGCGATAAACGCCATCTGAACACTTTCGAGGACCCCCCGCGTCAGCAGTTGCCAGCGGCTGAAATCCGGTGGTATCATTCGCACCATCATGTTTTTGGCACGGGGCATGCCCATGAGGTCATCATAAGGTGCAAGGTGCCGCTTTTGCATGGACAAGGCTCATCGTCGTGTGGTATTCGTTGTTTTAGGGCGTTTTATGTGCAACGCATAAGGACTGCGGCAGGCTTCTGCCGCCCCAAGGGGGAGGAAACTATATGGAGTTTATCGATTATGCCAGCATGCACGCCATGCTTAAACAAACCGTCGACCGATATGGTGAGACCAGTGCCTACAAGTGGTTTACGGAACCTGGGCAAACCGATTCGGTGACCTGGAACCAGTTTTACGGTCAGGTTCGACAGGTAGGCAAATCCCTCATGGCGCTGGGGGTGGAGAAAAGCAACAAGGTCAACATTCTCAGCTATTCGTGCTACCAGTGGGTGCTCTGTGATATGGGCATCGCCAGCATCGGATCGGTGACGGTGGGCATCTACCAGTCTAACCTGGCCAAGGATGTCCGTTATATCGTCGATCACTCGGATGCGGTGCTGATTTTCGCCGAGGACAATGCACAACTGGCCAAGTTGATGGAACTCCGGGCCGAGATTCCCGACATCCGCAAGGTGGTTCTGTTTGCCGGAGACGTGCCGGCAGACGATTGGGTCATCAGCTTCGAAGACTTTCTGGCGTTGGGCAAGGATGTCGCCGATGCCGATTTCGATTCAAGAGCGGATGCCGTGACACCGTTGGACCCGGCGGGCATCGTTTACACCTCCGGCACGACAGGGGTTCCCAAAGGCGCGGTGCTGACCCACGACAACATCACTTTTACAGCCCAGTCGGTGAAAGGCAGCACCAATATCAGCGAAGGGGAGGAAGTCTTTTTATTCCTGCCGCTGGCCCATGTTTTTGCCCGCACCTGTGTTTACGCCACCCTGCTCACCGGGTGCGCAACAACATTCACGCGCAGCATGGAAACCATTGTCGAAGATATCGGCGTGGCCAGTCCGCACTGGTTTGCCAGTGTGCCCCGCATCTACGAAAAAGTATACTCCAAGGTCATCAGCGGCGCGGAAGCAAAGGGCGGCGCAGCACTGAAAATATTCCGGTGGGCCTGCGAAGTGGGGGAAGCGGTCAGCGACTGCAAGCTCAACAAACAGCCCATCCCCTTCGGGTTGGGTATCAAGTATGCATTGGCCACCAAGCTGGTCTTCAGCAAGGTGCAGGCAGCCCTGGGCGGCAAGGTCAAATGGTGCATCAGCGGCGCAGCACCGTTGAACCCCTCCATTGCCAAATTCTTCCACGCCGCCGGCATTCTGATTCTTGAGGGGATCGGTATGACGGAAAACACATCGTTTACAAATCTCAATCGCTACGACAACTATCGTTTCGGCTGGGTCGGCCCTCCAGGTCCCGGCATCGAGCAGAAAACTGCCGATGACGGTGAAGTGATGTATCGCGGCAGAAACGTCATGAAAGAATATTACAAAATGCCGGAAGAGACGGCTGAAACGATAACACCCGACGAGTGGCAGTACACCGGCGATCTGGGTGAGATAGACGGCGAAAACTTCCTGAAAATTACCGGTCGTAAAAAGGATCTCATCATCACTGCCGGCGGTAAAAATATTGCGCCGTCCGCCATAGAAGGCGTCATCGCCACGTCCAAGTACATCAACCAGATATGCATCATCGGCGACAAGCGGAAATACCTCAGCGCGCTCGTCACCATCGATCCTGACAATGTGCCGGAATGGGCAAAGACCCAGGGCATCACTTTCAACTCACTGGAAGAGTTGATGACCAATGACAAGGTGCAGGCGATGATCGAAAAGGAAGTGGCCGATAAGAACGAGGAATTCGCCAGTTTCGAAACGATCAAGAAAATCACCATCGTACCTGAGTTCACCATCGAAAACGGCCTGCTGACGCCAACCATGAAACTCAAAAAGAATTTGGCAATCACTGAATACGAAGCAGTGATCGACGCAATGTACCCGGATGATTAGTAAAAGTCCGAAGGCTGAGAGCTGACGTCGGCAGGGGAAGTCCGAGGACCAAATACACACCCACTTAAACATTCAGATCTGAAGCGCTCTTAACCTTTAGCCGGTCGGGATAATCAGACATGATGAATACAGGACCCCATTTCTCAATGAACGCTGAGTAATGGGGTTCTTGTTTTGCCAGGATCGTCAGTAGCTAATATATCGGATACTTTAACCTAAACTGAGCGGTTTTGTGTTTGAACAACAAAAAGTCCTGTCGGCGAGAGGCAAAAAGTGAAGAGACATTGCTATCGAGCGAGACATTTCTCTCTAATCAGCAATGCAAACGATTTTTAACGCGATTGGGTCAAATGTCTCAGATATTTTGCGCACCTCACCATACGATTTATGTGATTAATTTTATGTTACCGCCAGCGTTAAGTTATAGCCGGCGCATATTGGCAGCGTTTAAAAAGCTCCGGCAGGCGAAGACTTTCAAAACAAACGGCAGAAACCTTGAGTATGATTTTTTCACTATGAGAGACGATCTTGCCGGCAATGTCTATCAATTTTCTGCGAACCGTTGTTGCATAAGCACCAACCGGTAAGATCGGGGTACCAACATCTTCTTTAAAGGTTTCCATCAAAAAATGACCCAGCAACATCGAATAATACCAAGCTGCATTAGGGTTGAACTTCTTGAATGGCAACTGCTCATGGCCGAAGTCTTTCAAGGCCCGGTTTGCCAGCTCGTCACTGCCACGTTCATGGTAGCAGGCAACAATGCCGTCTGCTTTCAAATAGTCTTCAGCTCCAATTTTTTTGAGCAATGTATCGATTTGCTGACCTTGGCCAATATTGGTGATGATAACCGTATCGGGCCGGCATCCAGGCAGATAGATCTGATCGCCATCATTGATCAGTCTGCAATAGATAGCTCTTCTGAACCGGTCCCAGGTTTTGCATTTACTTCCAAACTCAATATACTCCCAATAGTCTTTTTTGCCGGAACAATAACGGGTCCATGTTTCGTCTGTAGAAGCCACGGCAAAGGACTTGATATCTTTATACAGCTTCCCACCGCAGACATAGCCAATTTTCAATTCTTCACAGAAAGTGAAAATTTTTTGATCGAAAAACCCGCTGTCCATACGGATAATGATGGGAACATCCTGTCGATATTGTTTGCGGATTTTGGTGACCATGTGACGAATCATCTGTTGTACTGTGTTACCATGATTGGAGTGTTTGTTTCCACCGCGAAAGACCGCATCAACAATCAATCGCCCCCAGTTCATTTGCAGCGGTTGAAAACCCTTTTTCTTTTTGTAGGTCGGTTTAACTCCGTGGCGGCATTTAGCATCATCGTTATCCATCACCATGGTATCAATACCCAGTTCGATCAGTTCCGGTTGCCTGATCTTCAACCGCCAGATAAAAAGTCTCTGCAACAAGTGGCGGAACAAAAAGATTCGTGTCCAGGCAAAGGCGTTGAAGAATCGTTTAATCCTGTGGGACGAAGCCATCTCTTTCACATCTGTTTCAATGCTTCCGGCATAGCCGGGGTCTTGAGCAAGCTGATCAAAGTATGTCAAATGCCGACTGGTACCGTCTGCCATGAAGCAAAGTATCTGTTTGAAAAGCTCGAAGGCAGCGATGCCTTTTTTGCTTTTCCGTATGGAACCGAAAAATCTGTCAATCAGAGAAAATATCTGGATTTGATGCAAGTATGCGACAAACAGCGTCAAACCCGCTCTACCGGTCAAACGTTCGCCGGTCATTTCAATTTTGCTAATTTTCAGTTCCTTTTTTCGGTAAGATTTGCTATGTTTCTTCATCAAGTCCTCCATCTGATTGGTATGGCTATTCTTGTTAACGCTTTCGCCGGTTTTAACAAGTATTATAGCACATTATCTTCGGATAGAGGACTTTTTTTTATTTAAAATCGCTCAAATTAGGTTTAACTGTAGTGAAATTGGGATTATGGCAAGTTATGTTGTCGGTTCCGACAACCTGTTATTTCCGAAGCAGCCAGCACATACCTGTCTGGTTATTAGAATTCCAGAATTTGCTCTGCAGACGATCTATTTCAATGTTTGACAAGAATTGCCGTCCCAGGCTATTCTCAATTTGTCCAAGGGTAAGAGTTTAGTTCACAAACTCAGTGTCACTCGTTACTGGGTTTTAGAAAATGAAACGGAAGCAGCGAAAAAGATAAAATGATTTTTAAACCGGATTTTAAACCTGCACGCAATCAAACTGGACCTGCTCTCTGGTTCATCTTCGACAAGGGCTATCTGCTAACCAAAATCACTGCAGATCGGTTCAGTATTCCGGATGCAGCTGACCTGGAAGCCCTTCAGCTCTCACCTTCCCATAGACTGTATCTGGGATCGCTGGACGGGCAGCCATGCTACGCCGGGGCGCTGGAACCGGGCAGTCCCTTTGATGCAAATTTCAAATTAAACAATTTGCGAACGCTTTTCGGATTAATTCCGGATAGATTAATCTGGATTGCCGGCCGGGGCAATCAGTTTTTATATTGGCATCTTAATAACCGATATTGCGGAAAATGCGGTCAGGAAACTGAAGATAAACTTGACGAACGGGCAAAGATATGTCCCCGATGCCAGCACATCAATTACCCTCGCCTGTCACCTGCAGTCATTGTCGCGATTGTTAAAGACAACCGAATTCTCCTGGCCCGCAACCGACATTTTAAGGGGTCTTTTTATAGCGTTTTGGCTGGTTTTGTGGAACCCGGGGAATCACTGGAGGAATGCGTTAAAAGAGAAATTAAAGAAGAGGTCGGCATTACCGTTAAAAACGTTCGATACTTTGGTAGCCAGCCCTGGCCTTTTCCTGACTCTCTAATGATTGCATTTGTAGCGGATTATGCTACAGGGGAAATTGTTGTTGATGGCTCGGAAATCATCGAAGCGGCATGGTTTTCAAAAGATGAACTCCCCCAAGTACCGCCTAAAATAAGTATTGCCAGACAGTTAATCGACTGGTTCTCTCAATTGTGATCGGCGTTAAACCTTGAATTAGAGCCTAATGCTTCGATACACAAAGCTGCATGGTAATCCATGGTAAGACAAATGGCGCATTTCAGGTACAATCCGGTGAAGTATCAAAAAATGGTAAAATTGCCTGAGAGCCCGGACCCGGGATTTTGTGACATGAATGGAGGGATCGTTGTAGTCCCCCGAGAAACATCTATTAATAAAAGGCAAATCGTCCTAACCGCGGGGTTTGTTGGTTATGAGCAAGGATGACGAATAATGATATTAACAGATATCGATCTGCAGAAAGTTAAAAATACAGTTGGGGGGCTTTGTTCAGAGAGAACGCCAGAGCATCTCAGGGATCAATTGCGGTTTGAATATGAGATTGAAAACCACAATGTCATTATCTATGAAGTACGTCCGGCATGGGAAAATCCATCGGAATTCACAAAAATGCCAATGGCCAAGTTGACGTATGTTAAAAGCCAGAACATCTGGAAGCTTTATTGGAAAAGGGCAAATGAGAAATGGGTTATATACGAACCAAACGGATCGGATAGAGACATAGGAACGCTGGTGAAGGAAATTGATAAAGATTCCTATGGCTGCTTTTTTGGATAGAAATTGCTCACAACTGCATTAACGGCGGACCGGCAAAAGCGGCACCGTTTCGCGATGCAGTTTCCCCAGCCGGTTATGCATGGTTCGCTTCATAAAATCGTAAGGGTCATACGATGACAAAAAAGGTTTTCTGGAAAAACCCGTATCAAACAAGCATTGATACTCAAGTCATTTCATCCAATGGGTCGAAAGTGACAGTGGCAGAAACAATTTTTTTTGCCTTCTCCGGGGGGCAAGAGAGTGATACAGGCACAATTGCGGGGTGTCCGGTAATTGAGGCTGAAAAGGTTGGCAGGGAAATCGAATACACCTTGCCGGAGAATCACGGGCTCAAGGAAGGCGACCAGGTAACGATCAAGATTGATTGGAACCGTCGCTACAGGTTGATGCGCTTGCATTTTGCCGCAGAACTGGTACTTGAGCTGATGTACGAGAAATTAAAGGGATCGGAAAAAATCGGCGCCCATATAGCTGAGAATAAGGCTCGAATCGATTTTATGTGGGGGAAGAGTATTGCTTTGTTATTGCCGGAAGTTACTTCGGATGTTGATTCGATCGTTCAGAATAACCTGGAAATAAATAGTGCTTTCAGCGATGAAGCCAACGAAAGAAGGTATTGGGAAGTCGATGGAATTGCCAAGGTTCCCTGCGGCGGAACGCATTTAAAAAAAACAGGTGAAGTGGGAAGGGTCAAGCTGAAAAGGAAAAACATTGGAAAAGGTAAAGAAAGGGTAGAAATATACCTTGAGCCAGAACCAAGTTGAATATTGAAAAGTGAGAAGTGAAAATTTGCGGTACCGCTTCGCTCTATCTTTTATTAAAATGCGATAGCCTTCCGTCACTATTCAATTATATCAAAAACGCATACCTTGTTTTTTTGACATAAAAAACAAGAATTTCAGAATTTGGATAATAAAAAAAGGGTAAAAAGCAAGATTCTTATGGTGGCTGGACTGAAGAAAAGGTAGGGGGCGATGTGGCTGAAAATAAAAAAAAAGCTTTAAATTCTGTAAGCTACGGCTGGTGTGGAAAAATTTTAAAGGTTGATCTTTCTTCAGAAGACATATCAGAGATTGACACCCGTCCGTATGCCGATCGGTTTTTAGGTGGACGCGGCATCGCCACACGCCTTTATTGGGAATATGTCCCTGCCACTGCCAGGGCGTTTGATCCGGAAAATCATTTGATTTTTATGACAGGGCCATTGACGGCAACAGGTGCACAAGGGACATCCCGGTTTGAAGTCGTGGGGAAATCACCGATGTTGATGCCCGAAGGCTTTTGTTATGGCAACATGGAAGAATATTGGGGGCCCGCCTTAAAAAGGGCCGGCTTCGATGGACTGATGGTGTCCGGAAAGGCGAATCGACCGGTTTATTTATTTCAGATGGAAAAGCAAGGCTCGAAGAGGCAGGCACCATTCATCTTGAGGGCGTTAAACGGGTCCGAGCGTATTTAATACAAAAACACGGCAAAAAAACGCATTATATTACCACGGGCCCGGCCGGAATGAATCTATGCCGCAATGCCAATCTGATGACGGACAATGAGGGCAGTGCCACCGGTGGTTTCGGCGCCGTTTTTTTGACGTGAAGTGACGCCATGCCCGATACAGGAAAATGGGATATCAATCAGCCAAAGCTGAACTCGCCAAACAAGTCAGAAAAATGCCGGATCATAGCTGAATGGAGCATTATGAAAAACATCGCCACGAAACTATTAATTTTAATGGGAATTGCAACCGCTTTGTTTTCTGTTTTTCTTTTTTATCGAGCCTATGCTTTAACAAATCAGCGAGTTATGGCGGTAGTTGAGCAGCAAGCGTCGATGGCATTAAAGTTCGATCTCGCCATTCGCGAGTATATCGGCGAAAATGTCCGGCCGGTAATGTATGAACTGTTGGGCCCGGATGCATTCATACCGGAAACCATGTCCACATCGTATGTTGCCAGAATCATTTTTGAGGATGTCCGCAAAGAATTTCCAGACTATATCATCAAATTTTCTTCAGATAATCCCAGAAACCCTGTGAACCAGGCCGGCCCCGAAGAACTCAAAATCATCGAATACTTGAATAATAACCCGCAACTGGAAAGATGGGAAGGCGCCATTTCAATCAATGGCAAACCCTATGTTGCCAAATTCAGTGCCAGGCGTATGGCAGAATCATGTATGCACTGTCACGGCAAGCCTGAGGATGCCCCGGCGGCATTATTGAAAAAATACGGATCAACTGCCGGATTTTATCGCCCCCTTGGAAAGATAATAGGACTGGACACCGTTGCCATTCCAATGGCCAGAATTTCTGAAAAATTACGGTCGGAATCATTAAAAAATTTTTTCATCAGTGCTTTTGGCCTGCTTCTCTTTTTTATGGCGATTGTTTTTTTAACAAGATTCGTGATCACCAATCGGCTAACCATGATATCCAGGCATTTTAAAAAAGCCGCCCAGCAAAAAGATTGTTCAAATATTGATCCTATAAAAATCAAAGGGAAGGATGAGATTTTTGATTTGGCGTTTAGCTTCAACACGCTTATCGGTAGGCTCAAGAATTATTATTGTTCTCTTGAAACACAAGTAAAAGAACGAACCAGGGCGCTTGTAGATACAAATGAGCAGATGAAGCAAGAAATAGTTGAGCGCAAGCAGGCGGAGGAGGCATTGCGGGAGAGTGAGGGAAAATATCGTACGATATTTGAGAATATACAGGATGTCTATTACGTAACCAATATAGACGGCAGTATTTTGGAAATCAGTCCTTCAGTTGAGACCGCTTATCAATACAGCCGGAATGCGTTAATCGGGAAATCATTATCTGATATTTATACGAATCCCAAAGAGCGGGATGCACTTTTAAAACTGCTTTTAGACAAAGGAAAAGTGAACAACTTTGAAATTTATCTAACAGACAAAGATGGTTTCCAACATCTTTGTTCGATTTCTACGCTATTGATCCGGGATGAACAGGGTAACCCCACAAAGATTATCGGTTCCATTCGTGATATCTCGGAAAGGGAGCGGGCTGATAATGAAAGAAAGCTGCTCGAAGCCCAACTTCAGCAATCCCAAAAGATGGAGGCCATCGGCACCCTGGCCGGCGGTGTTGCCCATGATTTCAACAACCTGCTCACGGTCATTACCGGCAATGCCCAGCTTGCATTAATGCAAATCAGCAAGGGCAACCCTTTGAAGGAATACATCGAAGATATCAGGAATGCCGGAGACAATGCAGCATCACTGACCCGTCAGCTTCTGGCTTTCAGCCGCAAGCAGGTCATTCAGCCCAAAGTCCTCAGCCTCAATGAGGCTTTGGATGACACGGAGAAGATGCTCCGGCGTCTGATCAGGGAGGATATCGAACTGGCAATGGACCTGGCATCTGAATTGTGGCCGGTGAATATAGATCCCGGACAGATTGAGCAGGTGCTCATGAATCTGGTGGTCAATGCAAAGGACGCTATGCCCAAGGGCGGTAAGCTCACCGTTCAAACGGCAAACGTAAATCTGGACTTAAACTATTTTAAACGGCACGGGGTTAAAGAACAACCCGGCTCTTATGTGATGTTGAAAGTAACCGATACCGGCATGGGGATGGATGAAGAGACCCGGGTTCGCATATTCGAACCTTTTTTTACCACCAAGGAATTGGGGCGAGGGACCGGGCTTGGCCTTTCCTCGGTCTATGGCATCGCGAAGCAGAACAAAGGATATGTCTCGGTCTACAGCGAACCCGGGAAAGGGGCCACGTTTAAGGTTTATTTCCCGAAAATCGATACGGATGCGGTATCTGATATTGAAGAACAAGTGGATGATCATTTGCTCAAAGGATCTGAGACGATTCTGGTGGTGGAAGATAACCAGGTGCTTTTAAAAATGACACAAAAAATGCTTGAAAAATATGGATACCGGATCTTAACGGCCCAAAACGGTCGTGAAGCCCTGGCGGTATTCACCGGGTACGATGGTCCGATTCACCTGATTCTCACTGATGTAGTGATGCCGGAGATGGGGGGCCGGGAACTGGCCGAAAAAATAAAATCAGAAAAACCGGAAGTTAAGGTCATCTTCATGTCGGGATATTCGGACAATGCCGTCTCAGACAACGGCACGCTGCATAAAGACGTAAAATTCATCAAAAAGCCCTTTTCGCCGGGAGGTCTGGCGTCAAAAGTGCGGGAGGTGCTGAACAAGGAACAGGATTAAACCCGTGCGGTAGGTTACACTCAAAAACCAACAAGGATTATCCTTTTCATGAAATCCGTATTGCCTCCAAAGGTCAACCATACCCTACAGAAGCAACATCACGCCACATATTGCTGTTTTTATTATTTTCTGATAGTGTTTATAGAATTCTGAATCAGATTGGACCTGCCCTGATGTTCAAATACTCCTCGATTTTTCGGATTCATTTTTACGTTTCACAATAGCTTCAATGGCCTTGAGTTTGATAATATTTAACATCAATGCAAGAATCTGTAACTCCAATCGATGTTAAAAAGTCTGGAAATAGCGATGTCTGAAAAACTGACCTATAAAGAATTAGAAAAGAAAGTTCTGGCGCTAGAAAAAGCTGAACTCGAACGCAAGAGGGCTGAAGATTTGCTTAAGGATGAAATCTTCCGGTGGCGTATTCTGTTGGAGCAATCAAGAGACGGGATCGTTGTCCTTGACCAAAACGGCAAGGTATATGAGGCGAATAATCGATATGCCGATATGCTCGGTTACTCCATGGAAGAAATCCATAATCTTCATGTATGGGACTGGGATACTCAATTTGAAAAGGAGCAGTTGACAGAAATGATCCGATCGATCGATGGTGCCGGTGCTCACTTCGAGACACGCCAACGTCGCAAAGACGGTACGCTCATCGATGTAGAGCTCAGCAATAATGGAGCAGTATACAGGGAACAGAAATTGATCTTCTGTGTATGCCGAGACATCACCGATCGAAAACGAACCGAAATGGAACGAAAGAATCTGATTGTTGAACTAAAAGATGCTTTGGCGCAGGTTAAAACATTGCGGGGATTATTGCCCATTTGCTCTCACTGCAAAAAAATTCGTGATGACACGGGGTACTGGAATCAGATCGAATCATATATTCATAAACATTCTGATGCTGAATTTAGCCATGGTATCTGCCCTGAATGTGCAAAAAAATATTATCCGGATATGGATCTTTATGGTGATGAATAAACTCAATAATGATTATCCTGTTCATGAGACCCGTATCGTCTCCAAAGGTCAACCATACCCAAAATAAGCAGCACGCCTCATATATTGTGGTCGTTGGGTTGAGGCCGAAACCGGTTCCCAGGTAAACTTATAATATTCTGATAATATTCGCAATTAAGACATTGTTCCTGATAGTTGCAATTGCGACGGGTAACCAAAACGCTATGGAAAACATGCTCAAACGCCAAAGATTAATTGCCGTATTTATACTTTTCATCAGTATTGCAGCCGTTACCGGTTTATTGCCGGCCCGTATGTTCGCAGGGGCCATGCCGCCGATAGATGTCACTGTTTTGTTTTTCAATGACATTCACGGCCACCTTCTGCCCATCAAGGTCAAAACAGGCAAAGGTGAACAAGAGACGGGGGGTATTGCCCGTATGGCGGCAGTGGTTAAAAATATCCGGAATGAGAACGATCATAAAGGGATACGGACCCTGGTCGTGATCGCGGGCGATATTCTACAGGGGACAACCATGTCCACGGTTTTTCAGGGTCGGCCGGATGTGGAATGCTTTAACTTTATGGGCGTTGATGCAACAACTGTTGGAAACCATGAATTTGATTTCGGATTTCAGAACTTTATGGACCTTAAAGAAAGGGCTGCATTTCCCTTTTTAAGTTCCAATATCGTCCGGAAAGACGCCGGTAAACGTATCTGCGAAGCATCGGTTTCCTTTAAGCTGACGGAAGATATCTCGCTGTCAGTCATCGGGGCCACCACCAGGGGCCTTCTGACCACAACCAAATCGTCCAATGTAAAGGATTTAGATGTCCTGGACTCCGTACAGACAGTCAAAGCGGCATTTGACCGGTTGAAGAGCAGGGGCCCCGTCATACTCCTGTCGCACAGCAAGCATCAAACCGACAGGACAATCGCTGAGGTCGTTCCCGAATTGTCGGCCATCATTGGCGGGCACGACCAGATCCTACTGGCGCCCTATCGCAAAGTTGGAAATGTACCCATCTTCCAGGCCTTCGAAAAATGCAAATATCTTGGCCGAATAGATCTGGAAATCGACCCGGACTCCAAAAAGGCACGGTTGGCTGCCCACAGCTACATTCCCATAACGGCAAGCATACATCCGCTGCCTGAAATTGAAGAGATCGTAAAACGATATCATGGCCGGTTGGATGAAAAGTATATGGAGGTGATTGGTGAATCCCGCATTTTCCTTGACGGTGAACGGGATAAAATTCGCTATGAGGAAACCACGCTGGGCAATTTTGTGACCGACATTATGCGTGAATACACGAAGGTCGATATTGCGCTGTTAAACAGCGGAAGCCTGAGGGCCAGCATAGACGTGGGGCCTATCACTTGTGATGAGGTGTTCACCGCCATGCCGTATGCCAATGAAATTATTCTGTTCGATCTGACCGGAAAGGAATTGACGCAGGTGCTGACCCGGTCGGTCAGGGGGACGCGGGAAGAAGAAGACGGCGGGTTTCTGCAGGCTTCGGGTATCCGGTTCCGTGTTCATGGGCATATGGTGGCAAAGGTTCGGTTGAGTGAGAATGACCGGCCCATTGAACCGGAAAAGATCTACCGGGTGGCCATCACCGATTTCATGTCTTCAGGTGGCGACGGGTACACCATTTTTACCGGCAAACCAAGTGAAAACACCCGGTCGCCGCTGCGGGAACTTATAATGGACACCATCCGCTCAAGAGGGACGGTGACCGCTCACACAGAGGGCAGGATCGCCCGTGTTGGAAAATAATATGGGAAAACACGGTAATCTGTGAGAGACTGAAGGGGAAGTGCTTTGGTTTACTGGATTTTAACGCGACGAGATCCTACCGATAGGGACATCCTTGAATGAAAAATAAAAAAATTGGTATCCAGAAATTTTTAATCAGAAATATGGTGTTCATCGCCTTTGTTTCGTCGGGACTGTTGCTCTTTATCTGGGCGATCAACGAATATTACGGTTTTTCGTCTGAATCCAGATTATTGAGAGAAGAATATCAAAATTCCCAAAAGGCCATGCTCAGAAGCGAGGTCAACAATGTCGTCGACTATGTCGAGTATATGAAGGCTCAAACCCAAAAAAGGCTCGAGTCCGAACTGCAGGGACGTGTATGCGAGGCCATCGATATTGCAGCGAATATTTATCAGGAGAACGTAACGTCCAAATCCCCTGGTGAGATCCAAAAAATGGTTAAAGATGCCTTAAGGCCCATCCGATTTCTCAACGGACGCGGGTATTACTTTGCATTTTCCATGGATGGAATTGAAACGCTTTTCGCTGACAGGCCGGAAATGGAAGGTGTAAATATGCTTCCCCTCCAAAATGCAAAAGGGGAATATGTTGTAAAGGACATGATTGAAATCGTCAAAAAGCATCAAGAAGGCTTTTACGAATACACCTGGACCAAGCCGTCCCACGAAGGGAAGGATTTTCCGAAAATTGCCTTTGTAAAATATTTCAAACCGTTCGATTGGGTGATCGGAACAGGAGAATACGTCGATGCGTTTACCAACCAAATTAAGGATAGGGTGCTGGAAAGGATTGTCAGGTTGAGATTCAGGGCGGAAGGGTATTTTTTCGGCAGCCTGAAAGGCGGGTACCCATTATTTACCGATGGGAAAATAACCATTGGTTCCGATCGAATTTGGGACATGACAGATCCGGATGGCGTGAAAATTATTCAGGCGCAGCAAAATGCCGCAAAGAATCCTGAAGGCGGTTTTGTGCAATACCGCTGGCATAAGATTGGATCTTCCAAACCAGCGCCTAAAATTGCATTCGTTCGCGAAATACCCGAATGGGGATGGACCATCGGGGCCGGTGTATATCTCGATACCATTGAAAAAATAATTGCAAAAAACGAATACACACGGAAAATGGAATTCGTTAAGAAAATCATCATCAGCATCTGTGTGTTCATTGGCTTAATTGTGTTGATATGGGTTTGGGCAAAACACGTGGCGGGCAAAACCCGGAAAAGCATCATGGTGTTTGAATCTTCGTTTAAAAAAGCGACCACAGAGTCCATTACCATTCCCGCCGATGATATGCAGTTTCTCGAATTTTCCCAGATTGCCGAATCCGCAAATAGAATGATTGATGCGCAGAGACAGGCGGAAAAATCCCTTCGTGAGAGCGAAGAAACATATCGAAATCTTTTGAATAACCTGAACTCAGGCGTTGTTGTGCACGCATCGGACACCTCCATAATAATTGCAAATCCCACCGCCTGCACGCTTCTGGGATTATCAGAAGATCAGATGTTGGGAAAAGAGGCTGTCGATCCGCAGTGGACGTTCATCCGCGAAGACGGCAGGGACATGCCGGTGGCTGATTATCCGGTCAATCGGGTGTTGTCCACGAATAACCCCCTGGAGAACATGGTTGTCGGGGTAAAGAGGCCTCATCCGGATGACGTGGTGTGGTTGCTGGTGAATGGATTCGCCGTTTCCACAGATGCCGGGCAGGTCGAACAGGTGGTCATTACTTTTGTCGATATCACCGAACGCAAGCAGATTGCGTTAGACCTCGAAGAGAGCGAGGAGCGGTTCAAAGCACTTCACAACGCCTCTTTTGGCGGGATCGCCATTCATGACAAAGGCCTCATTCTTGAATGTAACAGGGGGTTGTCTGAGATCACCGGCTATGAATACCATGAACTCATTGGGATGAATGGGTTGGATCTTATTTCAGCCGACACCCGGGACAAGGTAATCCGCAACATCGATACCGGCTATGAAAAGTCTTATGAAGTAACAGGTGTTCGCAAAAACGGCGCGTTATATCCAATTCGTTTGGAAGCCAGAGAAATCCCCTACAAGGGGAAAAGTGCCAGAGTTGTAGAGTTCAGAGACATCACTGAAAGCAAGAGCGCTGAGAAGGAAAAAGTGGATCTCGAGGGTCAGCTGCGCCAGGCCCAGAAGATGGAGGCCGTGGGTCGGCTGGCAGGCGGTGTGGCCCACGATTTCAACAACATGCTGAGCGTGATCATTGGTAATGTGAGCCTGGCCCTGGAGGAAGTGGACCCGACCCAACCGCTTTACGCTGCTATGGAAGAAATCAGAAAAGCCGGAGATCGCTCCGCCGACCTGACCCGTCAGCTTCTGGCATTTGCCCGTAAACAGACCGTGGCTCCCAAGGTGCTCGACCTTAACAATATCGTGTCGGGAATGACCAGTATGCTGCAGCGCCTCATCGGGGAGGATATCGATCTGGAGTGGCTACCCGGCGAGAAGTTGGCGCCGGTAAAGGTGGATCCCGGCCAGATCGACCAGATCCTGGCCAACCTTTGCGTCAACGCCCGGGACGCCATAACGGATGTGGGTAATGTCACCATAGAAACAGGCAACGCTGTCCTCGACGAAGCCTACTGCAAAGATCACGCGGGGTTTTTGCCAGGGGCATATGTGCTGCTGGCTGTAAGCGACAACGGCTGCGGCATGGACGCTGAGACGGCGGATAGCGTCTTTGAGCCCTTTTTTACCACCAAGGAATTGGGCAAGGGCACCGGTCTGGGCTTGGCCACCGTGTACGGCATCGTCAAGCAAAACAATGGCTTCATCAATGTGTACAGCGAGCCTGGCCGAGGGACAACCTTCAAGATTTTCCTTCCGCAGCACATGACCAGGAGGGCCGCGCACTTGCCGGAGAAGGAGGCGGGGCAACAGGCTGAACGAGGCCACGAGACCATCTTGCTGGTGGAGGATGAGCCGTCGATTTTGAGAATGGCCAAGATGATGCTCGAAAGAATAGGCTACACGGTGGTGGCAGCCGGCACCCCGGGCGAAGCCATCCGTCTGGCCGGGGAGTACGCTGGCCAAATTCAACTGCTCATAACCGATGTGGTCATGCCCGAAATGAACGGCCGGGACTTGGCCACGCGTATCCTGTCCTTGTATCCCGATCTCAAACGCCTGTTCATGTCCGGATACACCGCCGATGTCATCGCCCATCACGGCGTTTTGGACGAGGGAGTGAATTTTCTCCAGAAACCGTTCTCAATGGAAAATCTTAGCGCCAAAGTGCGGGAAGCACTGGCGGATGCCGATGCTGAAACCCAGGAATGATGATGAACAGGAGCGGTCATCCATGACCATTGAATGGACTTCGGAGGACAAATGAAACTTCGTAATATTCTATTAATTTTGGCATTCCTGTCACTTGTGTCACTTGTCTCTATTTCAGCGGGAGGGTATCTCTACTATGTATCTTTAAAAAAATCTTCCTTGGATAGAGCCCATCAAGAAGCGATGATACGGACCCAACTTATTGCAGATCACATAGATTCCTTTTTATCCGAGCGTCAAAAAACGATTAAGGCTTTTGCCGGACTTAAAGAATTGCACCAGGCACTGGCAGACAAAGAAAAAAGCAACATATTAGAAGCAAATCTGATTTTAGATCACTTCCGGCAAGCCTTAAATGTTGATGTGTGTTACCTGATGGATGAACAAGGAAATACGGTGGCGTCTTCAAATCGAAACGCACCGGATAGTTTTGTTGGAAAAAACTATGCTTTCCGGCCTTATTTTCAGGGCGCAAAACAAGGGAATCCGACTATATATATGGCTTTGGGCGCCACTTCAGGAAAGCGGGGCGTTTATTTCAGCCATCCGGTTTATGGAAAATTGAATGAACTTCCATCAGGCGTTGTGGTCGTCAAAGACTCAAACCAAGCGAGCGAAAAAGAAATAAAACGTGTTTATGAAGGGGTCATGTTATTCACAGATCCGCATGGTGTCATATTTGTGTCCAGTCGCGAGCGGTGGCTTTTTCATATTCTGTGGAGCCTTTCGCCGGACGAGAGTACGAAGGTCGTCAAAACGCGGCAATTTGGTAACGAACCTTTGATCTGGACCGGGCTGGAAAGGGAAAGCGAAACGCGTGCTGTTGATAAATCCGGCGTTGAATATCATATCCATCAATCGGAAATCAAAAATTACCCGGGATGGAAAGTCGTTTATCTTCTTGATTCTCGCGCCGTTGCGAACAGGACTGCCGGCCCGCTTTTTAAAACAGCCGGGCTAATAATCCTCATCTCATGTCTGCTCGTAGGGGTAACCGTTTTTTTTCTATATAAAGAAGCAGCGAATGTCATCGTTGTGCGACAAAAGGCCGAGGGAGCGCTCCGCGAAAGCGAGGAAAAAGTTAAAGCCATTCTCGAAACGATTCCTGACCCCGTTGTGATGTATGACGTGCAGGGACATCCAAAATACCTGAACCCCGCATTTGTGGAAATCTTCGGATGGACCCTGGGTGAGCTGCAGGGCAAGCAGATTCCATTTGTTCCTGAAGATCACAAAGATGTCACCAGCGCCAAAATAAAAACCCTTTTTGATTTTGGCAAACCTGTTAGGGTCGAAAGCAAAAGGGTGACCAGAGAAGGGCTGGTTCTTGACGTTCTGATAAGCGCTGCCCTTACCAAAGATACCGAGGGGAAATATACGGGAGTAGTTGTCAGTTTAACAGATATTACAGAAAGAAAAAATCTTGAAGAAGAGCGCATAAAATTGATTCATGAACTCGAAAAGATTTCAACAACGGACCCCCTTACCGGCGCTTATAACCGTCGTTATTTCAATGAGGCAGCCCGGAAGCTTTTTAAGCTGTCCGTCCGCTACAAACGGTCTCTGTCAGCAGTAATGTTGGACATTGATTATTTTAAGAACGTAAACGACACCTATGGCCACGATATCGGTGACGAGGTGCTGAAAAAACTGGCGCAGACCTGCCAGAAATTGATGCGAGAAGCAGATTTAAGTGCTCGTTATGGTGGAGAGGAATTTTGCTTTCTTTTTCCGGAAACCAACTCAAGCGAAGCATTCATTATTGCGGAAAGGCTCAGGGCTACCATTGCCAATTTGGAGATGGATGCCAATGATCGAAAATTTTCTATAACAGCGAGTTTCGGTATTTCTGAGTGCAACCATGATGAGGATTCGCTGGCAGGCCTGATCAAGCGGAGTGATGAAGCCCTCTATGAAGCGAAACGAAAGGGAAGGAATTGTGTCGTTACCAAAAATAAGCAGCACCCTCATATGTTGTAGTCGCTGGGCTGAGGTCGAAACCGGTGCTTACCGATAGTTGCGTTACGGCCGGAGTTTAAAAGGTGATAATAAATGACAAAACGGGCCAGTTCAGGCAGCGGCAAATAAATGCAGGTTTTGACAAGCATGTTTTATCGGGATATTCTCTCTGTATCAGTAGTTATATCATTTTTATGTCTTAAAGGATTTTATGGTTGATAGAGGCATTATGAAACGGTTGCCATTGGCAGATCTGGTCGGAGATCCATTCGACGTGGTTGTGGTCGGTGCCGGGATTAACGGGTCGGGGGCGGTCCAGGAACTCGCTGCCCGTGGCTATCGCGTATTGATGGTCGACAAAGGCGATTTTTCTTCTGGTGCCACCAATCGTTCAAGTCGCATTCTGCACTGTGGGTTGCGCCATCTTGCGCCCGGAAAATCAGTCTGGGATTTTGTCTGGCATCCAACACGGTTTTGGGTGGCCTGCAAAAATGCCAGGAAATCCATGGACTCCCGCAGCCAGATTGCCAAGACAATGAAACCATTGGTGCGTCCCTTCCGTTTTTGCTTCCCCATTTATGAGGATGGCCCATACGCCTCCTGGCAGCTGGATGTTGCGTTCAGGCTTCTGGATATCCTTGGGCCCGGGGACCTGCCCATGGACTATAATCGCTATACCCGAAAGAACATGAACCAGGTGCCGTTCAGTAAATGGGTGCGCGATCCCCAAAAACTCAAAGGTTTCGCAGTCTTCAGGGATTATCAATTTCTTTCGGCCGACCGTCTTGTCGTCGACACCCTCAAAGATTCTCATCGCCTCGGAGCCGTCGTACGCAATTACACTGAGTGTGTGAATGCTAAAAGGACAGGTGATCAATGGGAACTGGACCTGCAGGATCGTCACGACTCAAGCGAGCGTGCCACCATAAAATGCAGTGTTGTCATTAATACCTGCGGTCCCTGGGGGGACCAGCTGACCAGGCGTCTTACCGGTATTTCCAAACGGCGTATGGTGGGACTCAAAGGGATTCATATCATGGCCAGCCTGCCGGCGGAATTGGCAAAATGGGGTATGATGGCCATTAACAGGGAGAAGGAAACCCTCTATTGTCTGCCCTGGAAGGGAATGCACTACATTGGTCCGACACGAAGCCCTTATGATGAGGACCTTGATGCTGTCGTGTGCACGCAAAAAGAGGTGAACTGGATGCTTTCGGAAATCAATTTTGCCATTCCGAAATTTAATCTGACGGTCAAGGATGTTCATTATACCTATGCCGGAATCCAGCCTGTGTCCTGTGATCCAAAGGATCCCAAGGGAACACGGCAGATCCGTATTCATGATCTGGGCGATGAGGGGTTCCCCAATATGCTGATGTTGACAGGGGGCCCGATCATGACTTATCGTATCATCGGCTCAGACCTGGCGGACGCTGTGGCCAAACGCATTCGCCCCTCCGGCGCCGCCCAGGAGCTATCTTATTTTCCCAGTGCCGTCACCGAACAGATACACGAAGCACAGCGCCGTTATTCCACGGACCCCCTGGGTGCCGGGATTTTGAAAAAGATTATTGAAGAAGAACAGATCAGCAGCCTTACCGACCTTTTCTTCCGGCGCAGCGATATGGGCTGGGATCTTGACCAGGGTCGAGCCAAACTGGAACCCGTCGCAAAGATCATGGCCGCGGTTCTGGGTTGGGATGGCCCGCAGCTTCATGAGCAGGTATCCATTTATCATAGCGATATAGAAAAGAGTTTTCCTTCTTACCACTGAAATAGGGACCCTGTGAAATCGATGATTAAATTTATCCATACCGCAGATATACACCTTGACAGCCCCCTGAGAGGCATTGAGGTGCATGAAGATGCGCCGGTTGAGGAGATTCGCGGGGCGACCCGGCGGGCATTTGACAACCTGATTGACCTGGCCATGGAAGAAGCGGTTGATTTTATCCTTATCGCCGGGGATCTGTATGACGGGGACTGGAAGGATTACAACACCGGTCTTTTTTTTGCCGCCCGGATGGGGCGGTTGTCCAGGGCCGGGATCAGGGTATTCATTGTGTCGGGAAATCACGATGCCGCCAGTCAGATCACCAGGGCCATGCCGTTGCCTGACAATGTGACGCTTTTTTCTCCCCGAAAACCCCAATCCGTAAGACTCGATGACATGGGGGTCATCATCCATGGTCAGAGTTATGCTTCCCGTGCTGTGACCGAGAATCTGGCCGCTCAATATCCTCGGAGCGATTCCGACTATTTTAATATCGGTCTGCTGCATACCTCCCTGACGGGTCGTGAGGGGCATGAGGATTATGCGCCCTGTGCGCTCGCTGAACTGACGTCCAAGGGCTATGATTACTGGGCACTGGGCCATGTCCACCGGCGGGAAATCGTTTTTGAAGATCCATGGATTGTCTTCCCCGGTAATATCCAGGGCCGCCACATCAAGGAAACCGGCGTCAAGGGGGCCACAGTGGTGACGGTGGCCGATGGCCGCATCACCGGGGTTGAATCCCGTGAACTGGATGTGCTGCGCTGGGCTATCTGCCAGGTGGATCTGTCGGCGTGTGAGACACCCGAGGGCGTTTATGCCGAGGTTCGGCAGGGCTTTGAACACGAGCTTGATCAGGCCAACGGCAAGATCCTGGCTCTGCGGCTGGTTTTGACCGGCAAAAGCCCTGTTCATGTCCAATTGCTTGATCGGACAGCCCAGTGGACCGAGGAATTCCGAGGCATTGCCGCCGGGCTCGGCGACGTGTGGCTGGAAAAAGTGACGTTTCAAACAAGCCGAAAAAAGCGTATCGAGGACATCTATGGTGAGGATACGCCCATTGCCGGCCTGCTGCGGTCCATTCAACAGCTGGAACTGGATGGCGCCACACTTGTGGAACTGGTGCCGGAGTTGTCTGTCCTGAAAAGTAAATTGCCCCCTGAGATCCACAGCGGTGATGCCCCCTTTCTTGATCCATCTCCTGATAAAATCCCAGAGTTGCGGTCGGAAGTGCAGGAACTCCTGATTGCCAGGCTTCTTCAGCATGGAGGTGCCAAATGAGACTGAAGCGTCTCGATTTGAGGGCCTTCGGTCCTTTCACTGACCGGACCCTGGTGTTCAACACCGGGGCGCCCGGCCTTCATATTATTTTTGGCCCGAACGAGGCAGGCAAGAGCAGTTCACTTCGGGCGCTCAAGGCCCTGTTGTATGGATTTGATCAACAGACACCTGATAATTTCCGCCACAACTATGATCAGCTGCTGGTCGGTGGGTGTCTTGAAAACAGTGCCGGAAAAGAGATTTTCTTTCAGCGTCGGAAAAAACGTATTGGTGATCTCATTGACGAGGCGGGTAATCCGATTGATTCCGACGTATTAGCGTCATTTCTCCACGGTGTTGAACCGAAAATTTTTGAGTCCCTCTACGGCATTGATCATGATGCCCTGGTGAAAGGGGGTAACGAAATTCTTGATCAGAAGGGCGAAGTGGGCCAGGCCCTGTTTGCCGCCGGCGCAGGCATCTCATCCGTATGGGCGGTTATTGATCAATTTGAAAAAGAGGCGGCAGATCTGTTCAAGCCGGCAGGACAACTGCCCGAGATCAACAAGGCGGTCAAACGCTTCAAGATACTGCAAAAAGAGGCCAGGGCGGCCAGCCTTTCTTCCAGGGACTGGACGGATCATCAGAAGGCACTGAAAAATGCTGAGGCGGATCGAACCGGTTTAGAGAAAGAACGAATTGATAAGAATAAGGCGCTGCATCGTCTGGAGCGGCTGAAGCAGGCCGTTCCCGAGCTATCCACCAGAAGATCATGGCAGGAACAGCTGCGGGCATTGGGACAGGTTATTCCCCTGCCCCTTGATTTCGCCGAAAGGCACCGGCAGGTCAGCCAGGAAATGCGTGAGGCAGTCAAGCAATTGCAGCGCGATACGGATCGCCGGGCCATACTTAAGGCCAAACAGGCGGCTATTTCGTTCAATAAGGATCTTCTGGACCAGGCAGAGCGGGTGGATGATTTTCATCAGCGTTTGGGTGAATACCGCAAGGGCCAGAAGGACAGGCCGGAAAGAAATGGTATGCGGATCAGCCTCCGTAAAGAGGCGGCGCTCTTGCTGCAGCAGGTGCGTCCGGATTTATCCCTGGAAGCGGTGGAGACGCTGCGGCCGGTGCTTGCCAAGAAAAGGACGGTGCAGGCATTAAGTGTTCAATATGAGTCGATAAATCAGAAACTTACGTCGGCACAGAAGCAGAGTCGGTCGGCAGAGCAGGAATTTAAGGCGGTGGAGAAGGGGCTGTCTGCAATGCCTGAGGCCAAGGCGCCCCAGGGCCTTCGTCAGGCCGTGAAGCTGGCGCAAAAGGTCGGCGATATTGACAGGCAGCTGGAAAAGAGCCGGCGTGATATTGAACTGAACAAAAAAGAATGCCTTGTGGAACTCAAACGGATCGGCCTCTGGTCCGGTGATTTGACCCTACTCATGGCACTCCCGCTGCCGCTTTCTGAAACGGTGCATCAGTTTGAAGATCGTTACAGCAAGCTTGCCGATGAGCGGCGTGTACTTGAAAAAGAAGGGGAAAACGATGAAAAAGAGCTGAAGAAAGCGTTGGCTGAGATCAAAAAGGCGGAGTATGCGGGCAAAGTACCTTCAGAGGAGGCGTTGGCCCAGACCCGAAATAAACGGGACCAGGGGTGGCGGTTGTTGCGGCAACAATGGCTTGATCAGGCGGATGTCACCGAAAAAAGCCGGCGCTATGATGCTGAACGGTCACTTCCTGATGCTTATGAGGGGTATGTGGGAAAGGCGGATCTTATTGCCGACCGGCTGCGCCGGGAGGCGGACCGGGTAGCCAGTGTAGCGACCGTTCGTGCCCAGGTAGAGACCCTGCAAGCGTCCCTGGCCGAGAATGACCGGGACAAAGCGGCGCTTGGCCTGCGCGCACGAGAACTTGATGCATCTTGGCGCCGGGTGTGGCAGCCGGCAGGCATCACCCCGCTATCTCCAAAGGAAATGAGCGGTTGGCTGACGAAGATGGATAAACTCCGCTTCAAGGTGGGTGATATTTTTAAAAAGGAGCAGGATGTCGGGCAGGCGGTAAGGCAAAGGAAAGATCTTAGACAGGTGGTACAAAAAGAACTTGATGCCATGGGAGAGGCGCCGGCGCCTGCCGGCGACGCGCTTTTGCCGGTTTTGATTTTGGCGGAGACTGTCTTAGAGAGGATTGCCGACCAGAAGACGACGTTTGAAAAATTAAAAGAGCGGCAGAAAAACGCAGAAAACGCCTTTCATCAGGCAGGAGAAAATCTTAAAAATGCTCAGGAGGACCTGGTCAAGTGGCAGGAGCAGTGGCAAAAGGCGCTTTTGGGTTTGGGACTTAAGGAAGAAGTGGGGCCTTTTGAAGCCATTGACCTCATGGAGACTCTGAAAAGCTGCTATGACAAGTTGGAAAAGGCGGATGATCTTAAGAAGCGCATTGCCGGCATTGACCGTGATGCGGCTGAGCTTGAGAAGGCGGTTACGGCCTTGCTTGAGGAGGTGGCGCCTGACCTGTTGGGCTTGCCTCTTGATCAGGCCATCCTCCAATTGCGGACCCGGCTCAGCCAGGCACAAAAGGACGGCGCCCTGTATGATAAACTTTTCGAGGAGCTGGAATCGCTGGAGGAAGAGGTTTTCGGGGCCCAAAAAAAACGGGAAAGTGCAAATGGGCAGATGGACGAACTCCTTGGGATAGCCAAATGTGAAAAGGCGGAAGAGTTGGCAGCGGTCATCGGTAAATCTGCGGAATATCAAAGGCTGCAGGAGAAAATTTTGGATACCGAGGCAACCCTGGCCAAAATCGGGGAGGGAATATCCATTGAAGCGCTTGCCGCACAGGCGGCAGAGATTAATGCCGATGAATTGCCGGGCCGGATAGCGTCGCTGCGACGGGATATCGAGGAAAGGATAAATCCTGAGATCAATCGAACCTCCCAGGTGATCGGGGAGATAAACACTAAGCTTGCCGCCATGGATGGCAATGCCAGGGCGGCTGAGAGCGCCGAGAAAATGGAACAGGAATTAGCCGGATTACGGCGGCTGGCCGAGCGATACGTGCAGGTAAAGTTAGCCGCCAAGATCTTGCAGCAGGAAATCGAACGCTACCGGGAAGAACATCAGGACCCGGTTTTAACGCTTGCCTCCGCTTATTTTAACGATCTGACCCTGGGTTCCTTTGCCAGCCTGCGTACCGATGTGGATGATAAGGGAGCGCCTATTCTCGTCGGTGTGCGGCCGGATGACGCGCGCCTGACAGTGGAAAAAATGAGTTCGGGAACCCGTGATCAGCTTTACCTTGCCCTGCGTCTGGCCACGTTGGAATGGCGCCTTGAAACCAGCGAGCCCATGCCCTTTATCGTCGATGATATCCTGATCAACTTTGATGATGACCGTTCCATGGCGACCCTCAAGGTGTTAGACGATCTATCAAATAAAAACCAGGTGATTCTGTTTACCCACCACCGGCAGATCGTGGAAGCGGCCAACCGTATTAAAGGCCGCGGTACAATTCAAATCCATACGTTGTGAGAGGAAAATTCGGCGGTATCGTCAAACCATAGACCGCACTGAAAACGGCTTGATTATTAACCACAGAATACACGGAACACACTGAATAAAAGCATTAGAAAATTTTTCTGTGTGCTCCTTGGTTTCACAGTTTTTCAAATACTTCAGGGCAATTTTCCATTCTCGGCAAGATCTTTCAATCCGTCAAGATCCAGAAGCTGAATATTTTTCCCGTCGACTTTAATCAAATTGATGCCGGCCATCCGGGTCAGAATCCGGGACAGGGTTTCGGGTATGGTGCCGAGCAGGCTGGCAAGATGCCCCTTTGATATGGTCAAAGACACCGTGTCTTGATTTTTCTGTTCGGCGGCAAGATAGATCAGGTAGGAGGCCAGCCTTCCCGGCACCTCTTTTAAAGAGAGATTTTCAACCTGGATGGTGAACCGTCGCAGCCGCATGGACAGAACGGCGAGCATGTTCAGTGACAAAGAGGGGTTTTCGGATATCAGTTCAAGGAATTTGACCCTTGGGAAAAAAAGCAGGTGACTTTTTTTCAATGCCTGGGCATTGGCGGGAAAGTTCTGGCCGGAAAACACCGGGACTTCCCCAAAGGGTTTGCCCGGTCCGTAGATATGCAGAATCTGTTCCTTGCCGTCCAGAGAAACCTTGTAGATTTTGATCTGGCCGGCAGCCACCACGTAAAAGCCATCCCCCTCATCCCCTTCTGAGAAGATGAGTTCTCCCTTTTCACAAAAATAATCTTTGGCAATTTGCCCGAGTTTTTCCAGATGCGCTTCGGCAAGTCCTTTGAAAAGAGGGGTCGCTGAAATAACCTGAATTTTTTTTTCCATGAAATTTTCCTGTTATAGCTGAGCGGTTAGCCATTAGCGGTTAGCTATAAAGACAAAGGCAACCGACCGGGGGTCATCCCAGAACAATGGGTACTTTTTTTCGCAATACGATTTCTTCAAGATCGATGCCCACATCATAGGCCAGCAGTTCCACCCCGTTTTGGGCCGCCTTGCGAAGTTCTCCGGCATAAGCCGGATCAATGGCATCCGCCGGGCTGAAAGAGAGGGCGTCCATTCGCTGCACCAGAAAAAACATGGCGCATCGATGTCCCTGGGCCGCCAGTTTCTGGAGTTCCACCAGATGCTTTTTCCCCCGGGTGGTCACGGCATCGGGAAACGATGCCCATCCGTCCTCAACCAGGGTGCAGTTTTTGATTTCTACAAAACAGGTATCGCCGTTTTTACCGGTAAGGAGCAGGTCCAGGCGCGAACTTTTCGCCACGGTGACCTCCGGTTGTATTTTCGCATATCCCTTGAGTTCATCCACCAGTCCCACTTCTATGGATTTTTTCACCAGGCGATTGGGCACCAGTGTGTTGACCCCCACAAGAGAGGTGGGCATATCAATGAGTTCCCAGGTATATTTCAGCTTTCTTTTGGGATTGTCATGCCAGGAAAGATAGACCGGCCGACCCGGCTGGGAACATTCCTTCATGGTGCCTGAATTGGCACAATGGGCTGTAACGCGTTCCCCGTTTTCCAGCCTTACATCGGCCAGAAAACGTTTGTATCGGTTTAGGAGAATTCCGGGGATAAGCCTGGGCCATAGCAGGCCCAGGGATTCAATGGTATCGTTATGATGATTCATATATCTATGGTGATTTCCGGCATCGTCCGGCCAATAGAATCAATCCCTTTGGCCAAACACCAGTTTACCGCCCAGATGGCCGGCAATCCCTGTTGCCCCCAGCATGATCAGGTGAATGCCCAAAAAGATCCAGCGGCCCGGTGATCCCGAAGCGGCCACATCCGGATTGATGAGACGCCATGTCACCACCACCACCAGCGTAATCAGGACTACCACCGCACAGGCCATTTTGGTCAGGAAAATGGTCGTACGGGCGCCTTTATACCGCTTTTGCCACTCGATATACCCCGTCACCATCACAATCGGCATCACCGGCAATACAAACACCAGATTAATAAACGCCGGAAATTCAAAGCTGGTAAACCCGAAAACAATTGCCAGGACCATAAAAATAACCGCCACCGGCAAAAGCCCATTGGGGGTATGGACTGAAATGGGGTGGATATGATGTTTCAGTACCAGCTCAACCAGTTTTTTATAAATGGCGTCTCGTGGGGCGGCCTTTTTTTGTGCATCGGCCTCAGGCGCCTGCGCTTTTTCTGTTATCTTCTCTTCTTCCACCACGGCCGTCTCTTCTTCAACAATTTCGACGAACTTGCTCTTATCGGCACCGCAGACGGGGCATTTTTCAGGTGGCTCATCTCCTGTATGAATGTAACCGCAGACCAGACACTTCCATTTTTTCATACGAATGTCTTCTCCTTTTTCCAGTGTGAAAGAACGCTTCGGCATGTGCCGGCGGCAACCGGGATTTCCCGTTCCCGGACGGTGCCTGCAATATGGCAAAAAGCGTTATAAAAGGGTTTGCGTCAGGATTTCAGCTCACACTGCTTGTCCAGATGTGCCTTGAAAAAGTAATATGATATCAGGGCAAACGGCACCGCGGCGATAAAACCGATAACCGGCAGAACGGTAAATCCTGAAATGACAAGCCCTAATGTGGCAAACGCAAAAAATACACCCAGTGCCATCTTTGAAATTTGTTGGGGTAAACAGAAATTGGCCATTGATCTTCTCCTTAAAGTTTAATGTTATAAACCAACTTTATATCTATAGCACATATTCAGCAAAAAGCATACCAGATTGAAACGCAACTGTTCTTTCCGGACTGGCCCGGTAAAACCAAACCGTTTTTGCTTACAAGTCGTTGCCTCTATTTTCAGCCGTGGTGCCGGATTTTTACAAAAAAAGAACCTGTGCCTCAAAAAAAATATAAGCGCTCCACGGGCTTTATCCCTTTGCAACACAATCGTTTCAGGCTGGACCGGCCATATCCCACCTGTATCGTGATACAGGTGTGTATCAAATCCCGCAACGAAACGGAATAAAGGTGGTATTGCATATAACTTCGAAAAGTTATATTGGTAAAAAGAAAAAAACGGTCATTGATGGGGAAATTGTATTTGCCCGGATTGTGGTCTATACCCTTGAAGATTAATGCACCCGGGGATAAAAATCATGAAGGTACCTGTTGTTGATATTGGTAATTGCACGCTTTGCGGTGGATGCATTGACGTGTGCCCCGATGTCTTTTTTTTAAACGAAAGCGGTTTTATCCAGGTTGCCGACCGTGCCGTTTATCCGGAGGATGAGGTGGATGAAGCCATAAAATACTGCCCGGAGGATTGCATCAGCTGGGATGAATGATTTTTTAAGCTGCACACTTAGCCGTTAGCTATTAGCCGGTAGCCAAAGGATTCTCTGTCATTTCGAGCTAAAGGCCAATTGCTAATGGCTAAAAGCTGAGTGTTTTAAACCCTATCCACCGAAAGGATCGCAACGGTCATGCAAAACTGTCGTTTTGTCAAACAATGCGTGATCAAGGCACCCGTTGACCGGGTGTTTGACTGGCATGCCCGGCCCGGCGCACTGGAACGGCTGAGTCCGTCCTGGGACCCATTGGACGTGGTCCGCCAGTCCGGGGGCATTCAACCCGGCGCTGAAGTGGTGATGCGGCTTAAGGCCGGGCCGTTACCGTTGAAAATAAAATGGGTGGCCCGGCACACCCGATATGAAAAAAATCGGCTGTTTGAAGACCGGCAGCAAAAAGGCCCCATGGCCCACTGGGTTCATACCCACCGGTTTTCCCCCACCGGCCGGGCGGCATGCCTGCTGGAAGATGACATCGAATACGCCCTGCCGTTTCATCCCCTGGGCAGCTTTCTCGGCGCTCCCCTGATCCGGAAAAAACTTGAACGAGTTTTCCAATACCGGCATGCCACCACACGCCTGGACATTGCCGACCATCTGGGATTCAAGCGGGGACCTTTGACAATACTGATGACCGGGGCCGGCGGCCTTCTCGGGTCGGCCCTGGTGCCGTTTCTGACCGGTGGCGGCCATCGGGTCATTCGTATGGTCAGGGACAGATCCGCCGTCGGCAGGGATGCCGTTTTCTGGAATCCGCTGTCTGATCAGCTTGAGCTCGGGGCCATGGACAAGGTCGATGCGGTCATCCATCTGGCCGGTGAAAGTATTGCCCGGGGCCGGTGGTCCGCTGAAAAAAAAACAAAAATAATTCAAAGCCGTGTTCGCGGCACCACGCTTTTAGCCCGGGCCCTGGCCCGGTTGCCGGACCCGCCGGAGGTTCTGGTCTGCGCTTCGGCCATTGGGTACTACGGCAATCGCGGCGCAGCATGGATGACGGAGCAATGCGGTGAGGGAAATGATTTTATTTCCAAAGTATGCCGTCTCTGGGAGCAGTCAACCCGTCCGGCTGATACAAAGGGAATCCGCACCGTACACCTGCGGATCGGCATTGTATTGAATCCTTCGGGGGGTGCTTTGAAAAAACTGCTGCTGCCTGCCCAGTTTGGCCTGGGCGGAAAACTGGGGGCCGGCACCCAGTATATGAGCTGGATTCATATGGATGATGTTCTGGGGGCGATTTATCACGTCCTCGACAGACAGCACATCCAGGGTCCGGTAAATGTGGTGGCGCCTGCCCCGGTCACCAATCAGGTCTTTGTTCAAACCCTGGGGCGGGTACTGAACCGGCCCAGTTTTTATTCGGTTCCGGAATCGGTCATACACCTCATGTTCGGGGAGATGGGGCGGGAGATCCCCCTGTCCAGCACCCGGGTATCACCGGATCGATTACTGGAAAGCGGCTACCGGTTCCGGTACCCGGTTTTAGAAGCGGCCCTGCGGCATCTGCTGGGCCGGATGGCGCCATAACAGGCTTTTTGCCCGGGAAAGGGCATTGCGGAGGACGTTGATGAGCTTGAAACTCAGGGCAGCGCTGACATTTTGTATGGTCACCGCGCTTTTTTTCGGATTTCTACACCTTTTTGTACCCAACGGCACCGTGTACAATTTTGAACGGTTGCATATTTTTCTTTTCAATCTGGTCAGCGGCGGTACGATATTGATCCATTTCACTGAAGGCCACAGGCGCTTGTCCCCTCGGGCGGCCTGTTTCATGGGCCTTTCCCTGGCCTACGCGGTTCTTGCCTTTAAAAAAATCTATCTGCCGGCAATGGTTATCGCCTTTATCCTGGCCGGCATCGTCGATGCGGTACGAATCCGTCGCTTTTCATTTTTCCCCTGGAACTTTTTCAAGGCCCGGGCCCCGGTTGCGGAAAAATTTCACCAGGCCGCATTGCTGTGCCTTTCCATGGGGCTTTGTATTTCAGGGCTTGTTATTTTAAACAATGAATACCTGAGGCTTATACACCTGGAAAAACTCAAACTGGATACCTTTTTTCTGGGATTTTCATTTCCCCTGTCCCTGATCACCATGTCGGTCATGTTTTCCCTGATGAAAGAAGATGTCGGCGGGATGGTCAGCTGCCTTAAAAATATGGGGTTCTGGAATGTCAACCTTGGGGTGATCATTTTTTTTCTCTTTATTCTGTTTAACATGCTCATCCCCCAGATCGTGGTCACCGCTATTTTGTTTTTTTCAGTGGTGATGATTTTTCTGTTGTTCAGGAACCTGGGCATCCGGGTGCAGCAGAAATATTTTTTAACCTCGGGAATCGTATTTCTCCTGTATACCGCCGTCACCGGCATTTTGTATATTGTCCTGGAGTTTAATCCGGACTACAGCCATGAGAAAATGAAGGTTTTGCTCCGGATGCACTCTTTTGCCTCCCTGTACGGCTGGAACCTGAGCGGCCTTGCCGTCATCTGTCGAAAAGATGAATTTCCCCTGGTGCTTCATTCAACGCCTATTATCGTGTTGCACTGGATCACGGCGATACTGCTGGCACCCCTGGGGACCTACTATCGACCGTTTGCGATGTTTGCATTGATGGGCTATGGGGTGATTCTTTATTTTATCATGTTCAGCCAAAAAGGCATTGGCGACAGCAAAAGTGAAAAGTGAGCATTGAGGGCTTGAAAAGTGGTGGTATCGGCTATGATGGAAACAAACCGGCAGATCAAAAAAAAGCTCCTCTCCCTTCTTAAAGCGGACGATTTTGAGAAAACCCTCGAAGTGTTTCCCCGCTTTCCGGCCCGAAAGGCAGTAAATCCCCTTTTTTCATTCCTGTACAGCAGTGATGAACGCATAAAATACCGTGCGGTGACGGCACTTGGCATCATCGTCGCCCATCATGCAAAGCAAGATCTTGAATCGGCCAGGGTTATCATGCGTCGTTTCGTATGGAACCTTAACGATGAATCGGGCGGCATCGGCTGGGGGTCCCCCGAAGCCATGGGCGAGATCATGGCCCAAAGCGCGCCACTGGCAAAAGAATACGCCAATCTTCTGGCCGCTTATCTGATGCCGGATGGAAATTTTCTCGAGCATCCTGTTTTGCAGCGCGGGTTGCTCTGGGGCGTTGGCCGGCTGGCCCACGCCCGGCCCGAACGCCTGCAGCAGGCGGCCAGGCATCTGCTGTTTTTCCTGCAATCAGAGGATCCGGTTCACCGGGGTCTTTCAGCCTGGGCCCTGGGCGCCCTGGGTGATATGCCGGACATAGGGCGGCTTGAACCGATGTGCCATGACCGTTTCCCGCTGAAAATCTATCTTGATTTCCAGATGATGGACCGCACCGTGGGGGAACTGGCCGCAGAAGCCATGGCCCGGATTAAAGGGTCTCACGCGAAGATGCAAAGCCGCGATGAATTTTGAGTTACTAATCTTTCATGGAATACCCTAATAATTTAATATGGTTATCCATAAAGCTAAAGTGATAATGGCCTAAATTGCTGAATATGATGTAATTTTACTTCAAATCGGCTTTTTTGACAAATTGTCAGTATTTTCAATGCATAACGCAATGTAACTTTCGCTTTATGGATAACCAGATAATTTAATCTTATACCTAAACTGAGCGATTTTGTGTTTGAACAACAAAAAGCCCTGTCGGTGAGAGGCAAAAAGCGAAAAGACCTTGTTGTCGAGCGAGATATTTCTCTCTAATCAGCAACGCAAACGATTTTTAATACGATTGGGGCAAATGCCTCAGATATTTTACGCACCTCACCATACGATTTATGTGATTAATTTTATGTTACCGCCAGCGTTAAGTTATAGCCGGCGCATATTGGCAGCGTTTAAAAAGCTCCGGCAGGCGAAGACTTTCAAAACAAACGGCAGAAACCTTGAGTATGATTTTTTCACTATGAGAGACGATCTTGCCGGCAATGTCTATCAATTTTCTGCGAACCGTTGTTGCATAAGCACCAACCGGTAAGATCGGGGTACCAACATCTTCTTTAAAGGTTTCCATCAAAAAATGACCCAGCAACATCGAATAATACCAAGCTGCATTAGGGTTGAACTTCTTGAATGGCAACTGCTCATGGCCGAAGTCTTTCAAGGCCCGGTTTGCCAGCTCGTCACTGCCACGTTCATGGTAGCAGGCAACAATGCCGTCTGCTTTCAAATAGTCTTCAGCTCCAATTTTTTTGAGCAATGTATCGATTTGCTGACCTTGGCCAATATTGGTGATGATAACCGTATCGGGCCGGCATCCAGGCAGATAGATCTGATCGCCATCATTGATCAGTCTGCAATAGATAGCTCTTCTGAACCGGTCCCAGGTTTTGCATTTACTTCCAAACTCAATATACTCCCAATAGTCTTTTTTGCCGGAACAATAACGGGTCCATGTTTCGTCTGTAGAAGCCACGGCAAAGGACTTGATATCTTTATACAGCTTCCCACCGCAGACATAGCCAATTTTCAATTCTTCACAGAAATTGAAAATCTTCTGATCGAAAAACCCGCTGTCCATACGGATTTTGGTGACCATGTGACGAATCATCTGTTGTACTGTGTTACCATGATTGGAGTGTTTGTTTCCACCGCGAAAGACCGCATCAACAATCAATCGCCCCCAGTTCATTTGCAGCGGTTGAAACCCCTTTTTCTTTTTGTAGGTCGGTTTAACTCCGTGGCGGCATTTAGCATCATCGTTATCCATCACCATGGTATCAATACCCAGTTCGATCAGTTCCGGTTGCCTGATCTTCAACCGCCAGATAAAAAGTCTCTGCAACAAGTGGCGGAACAAAAAGATTCGTGTCCAGGCAAAGGCGTTGAAGAATCGTTTAATCCTGTGGGACGAAGCCATCTCTTTCACATCTGTTTCAATGCTTCCGGCATAGCCGGGGTCTTGAGCAAGCTGATCAAAGTATGTCAAATGCCGACTGGTACCGTCTGCCATGAAGCAAAGTATCTGTTTGAAAAGCTCGAAGGCAGCGATGCCTTTTTTGCTTTTCCGTATAGAACCGAAAAATCTGTCAATCAGAGAAAATATCTGGATTTGATGCAAGTATGCGACAAACAGCGTCAAACCCGCTCTACCGGTCAAACGTTCGCCGGTCATTTCAATTTTGCTAATTTTCAGTTCCTTTTTTCGGTAAGATTTGCTATGTTTCTTCATCAAGTCCTCCATCTGATTGGTATGGCTATTCTTGTTAACGCTTTCGCCGGTTTTAACAAGTATTATAGCACATTATCTTCGGATAGAGGACTTTTTTTTATTTAAAATCGCTCAAGTTAGGTTATAGATAAAAATTTCATTATGACGTACGTTTATGCATTGTACCAACAAAGAATAAGGGGCGTTTGGTCATGGATAAAGCAACTCAAAATAAAAATGAACGGATCAACCTCCGCGTAAAAAGTAGCGCAAAGCGGCTCATAGCGCGTGCGGCCGGTTTTGAGGGCAAAACCGTCAGTCATTTTATACTATCCAGTGCTCTGGAACGTGCAGCGGAAACCGTCCAGGAGCATCAGATGATGGTGTTGAATACAAAAAATTCAAGGGCCTTTTTTGACGCACTGGCCGTTCCGGTGCGTTTTAATCCCAAATTAACCGAAGCTTTTGAAGAATATGATAAGCGCGTCATCAGCAAATGAAAAATTTACCCGCTTAAGCGATGACAGCCCAAGACTGTTCTTGCCTTTAAAATTTTTTGAAGACACCCCATAAGTTCATTGACCTATTTCCCCTTGAAGCATGTTGTCCTGTTTCAGTTCCACATCCCCATCTACAATAAGCACCTATTTTCCAAAGCGGCAATTTTGGGGAAGGGCAGCTCAACTTTAGTTGTCAATAAACTTGCGTTTGCCACCTGTAAGCATTTTCTTCCCCCAAAATCGGGGTATTTGGCGGGCCGCCCCTTGAAAAACAGCAGTTTATGAAATTGGCGACCGCAAAAACTGTAGGCACACGAATTGCCATTTATATGTTGACATAATAGCAAATCCACGCTATCTGTGTAAGCATGTATTTGCGCACGACAAAACGGAAGAACAAAGACGGCTCGGTTGTGGAGTATTACCAGCTCGCCCACAACGAACGCCACCCGACCACCCGGAAGCCCGTCGCCAAGGTAATCCACAGTTTCGGCCGAACCGATCAGCTCGACCGGGAGGAACTAGTCCGACTCTGCAGGTCCATTGCCCGTGCCTGTGGCCTTACCGTTCTCGACCCAGCCGATGCCAAGCAAGATAGCGCGATGAACGAACCCTGGGGGCTGCTGCCTCGGGACCTCAAATTGGTCCGCACAACCAGTTATGGATGCGTTCTGGCCATTGAGGAGCTCTGGAAGCGGGTGGGTCTGAAGAAAACCTTCGAGACCATCATCCGCAAAGACAAACGTAACCTATCCTATGAACGGGCGCTGTTTGCCATGGTTGCCAATCGGCTGTGTGAACCCGAGTCGAAGCTGGGTGTCTGGGATCGATGGCTTGAAAAAGTTTACCTGCCCGACTGCAGCCAGCTTAAACTCAAGCAGATGTACCGGGCTATGGACCTTTTGCATGTCCATTCGGAAGCGGTTGAAAAGGCCGTCTTCAACCATACTGCCGATCTGTTCAATCTGGCCGTCGACGTGATCTTTTACGATACGACCACCGCCTCGTTTTCCATTGACCGGGAAGACGATGAACCCGGTGGCGAAAACCTGCGCAAGTTCGGTCATTCCAAGGAAGGCACCTGGACACCCCAGGTCGTTGTGGCCCTGGCCGTTACCCGCGAGGGGATTCCGGTACGGTCCTGGGTGTTTCCCGGTAATACCTCTGACTTTCGGACCATCGAGACCGTTCGCAAAAATCTGAGAGGCTGGAAGATGGGGCGCGCCATGTTTGTGGCCGATGCCGGGATGAACTCGTTTGACAACCGTAAGGAGCTTGCCCGTGCCTGTGGTAAGTACCTGCTGGCCTGCCGTATGGCCAGTGTCAGCGAGATCAAACAGAAGGTGCTCACAAAACGCGGCCGCTACACGGTATTCCGTGACAACCTGCAGGCCAAGGAGGTGGTTGTCGGCGATGGTGTGCGGCGCAAACGGTATATCCTGTGTTTCAATCCGCGGGAAGCCGAACGCCAGCAGAAGCATCGGGCTGAAGTCGTCGAGATGCTGAAAGAAGAACTGGCGAACCATGAAAATAAAAAAGCCACCGCCCAGTGGGCCATCGAACTTTTGGCGTCACGCCGGTTCAAGCGGTACCTTTCGGTTACCAAGGGCAACAAGATCCGTCTCGATCGGGCCAAGATCCGGAATGCGGCCAGATTTGACGGCAAATGGGTCCTGGAAACCAATGACGACACCATCAGCCTGGAAGATGCCGCCTGCGGCTACAAGGGACTGATGGTGATCGAGCACTGCTTTCGTTCGATGAAACGCACCCAGATCAAAATGATGCCCATGTACCATTGGGCACCGCGGCGCATAGAGGCCCACGTCAAAATCTGCGTTCTGGCATTGCTGATCGAACGCATCGCCGAGCTTTCTTGCGGCAAGCCCTGGCATAAAATCCGGCGCGATCTGGACAAACTGCAGGTATCAGAATTTTTTAATTTAAATTTTCGCTTCCTGGCACGCAACGAAATTTACCCTGACACACGTAATACTCTTAATTTGTTAAAGATCAAGACTCCCAAGCAGCTCATTCACCTGGAAAAACGCAGTTAAAACAGCCTCGATTTTGTAGTAACACGCCGAATTTCATTCAGTGGCGCCGACGCCCGTGCTGCGCGGGCTCGCGTCGATCCGTGTATTTACAGATGGCAAACGCAAGATAAACATTATGTCTGAAATTTGTCAGTAACGTGCCGATTTTTGTCAATTTATGAAATACTATGGTATCTTAAAACAGGCATCTGTCTGTTATTATTTGTAAATAAAATTATTTCTATAATGAACACGAAGCCCGGTTCGCTGTATTTTATCCGTATGTCATGTCAACTTTTTCAGTGCTGCTCTTGCCGGATAATTCGCCATATTGAAATGTGTGGAAAATAATACGGCCATATTCGGAACTTGACTTTCGAGCTATTGATTGCTATTCATTCTTTGCATATTTGCTTAAATATTCAAATCTGAAGCGCTTTTAACCTTTGACAGGCAAAAATAATCAGACACTATGAAAACAAAACCCCATTTCTCAATTAACGCTGAGTAATGGGGTTTTTGTTTTTTGCAGGATTGTCAGCAGTTAATATATCGGACATTTTAACGGAAGGCTTTAGCTGTAATTATGAACGGCAGACCCCAGCCATACGGCAACGCATTCGCGAGGCGCTCATAGCGGGAACCATGCCATATGTGCATGACGGAAAAACAGGGATTCCATGCCCGCCGTTGTTGATAACGTCTTGTAAGATGTAATAGTCGAATAATGGTTAAGATATATCCGGAATCGATCTGCTTTCACAGCGGCTTCGCCGCCTTGAATCGCAGTGCTGACTTCGTCAAGCATCTTGTCCCGGCGTTACGCGGCAGGACAAGGTGCTTAACCCGACTGCGCACGGCGGCCTTGATCAGGCCTGCGGCCTGCTCTCATTCGTCGTGCTCGCGGGTCAGTATTGCGGTTAAATGCACAAAACCCTTTAGGCAACAATGTTTCTAATTTTAAAAACAAAACGATTGACGTTGAGACCTTTGGCGCTGTCAGATCAAGCTGCAATGGTCGATGTGGTCATGTCAGATATGGATGTCATGGGCTGGCTGCCATATTCTGACGCTGTGTCAACTTTTGAGAGGCAGCAAGAAGTTGCTTTGGGGTATATTACTGATTTTATCAAGCCTTGGGATTCTTTTGGCTTTGGTGTCTGGGCGGTTTGCATTAGGGATACTGAACTGGGAACATTGGGGAGCTTTATCGGGTACTGTGGGTTCATTCCCGAACAGATTGAGGGGGCGGGACCGGAAATTGCCTATGCGATGAAAAAATCCATGTGGGGAAAAGGATTGGTAACAGAGGCGCTTACGGCATGCCTCGACTGGATTTTTATCAAGCCTGAGATTTTTTGTGTACATGCGGTAACCGATAAGGAAAACATCGCATCCTGCCGTGTTATGGAAAAAATCGGAATGAGGCATGAAAAAGATGTCGACCTCTATGATTCTGTCGCTAAAGGAAATGGTCTGCTTCCGTACTATTCCATAGAGCGTGAGGCCTATCTTAGAAAAAGACAAACCTAAATCTTAAGATCGTTTATAGCCGATGCAGGTATTATGCTTAACCGCATTTATTAGATATTCAAGAGGTTATCTTCATCGTTTTTTTAGATGAATTCGAGTAGATGGAGTTAAATATGCCTCAAAAAGTTCAATCTACATTTCCCGGATGGATGAAAGCAGCCCTTTTTGCTACTGTTTTGATATTGTTGTCAGTCGGGCTCTGGTTCGTCGGAGCGCAACAGCAACTGCAAAGACAATCGGTTGAGGCAACTCTGCGGTCGATTGCAAGCCTTAAAGTCAGGCAAATTGCATCGTGGAGAGCCGAAAAGATAGCGGATGCCGATATTTTGGCAGACCGCAGGGCTTTGACCGATTCCATCCAGGAGTATCTTTCCAAACCCACGGAGTTGAAAAAGTCCGAGATTGTAAGACGTCTCCGTCCTGTTAGGCAACGCTATCATTTTGCGGATGTTTTTATTGTAAACATGCAAAAAGAGGTCAAATTGAGCCTCGCTTCCAAAGCGGGCCTGTACTCGGAGTACGCCTCCGCAGTTGATGAAGCGTTTGCTAAACACCATCCCGTTTGGACGCCATTGCATTTCTCCCCTGGGGTTGCATTTCCCCATATCTCACTGGTGACGCCTTTATTTTCCCAAAAGGAAGAGAAGGGTTCGGTTGGCGCCGTTGTTCTGGTGGCTGACGCTTCCCAGTTCTTGTATCCCTTTATCCAATCATGGCCCACACCCAGTAAAACGGCGGAAACCTTGCTGGTCCGAAAAGATGGCGACGATGTGCTGTTCCTGAACGAGTTGCACCACAAGAAGGACACCGCGCTGAAGTACCGGATTCCATTGAGCCGGACCGATCTGCCCGCTGCAATGGCCATTAACGGTGTTGAGGGCATCGTTGAAGGAAAGGATTATCGGGGTGTGGAGGTTATCGCCGCGATTCTGCCGGTACCGGAATCCCCCTGGTTCATGATTTCCAAGATTGATATGTCAGAGGCTTTTGCCGAGTGGCGATTCCGGTCTATCATGATTGCCGTGTTTATTTTAGGCGGCTTGGCTTTAGTGGCCGCCGTCGTGTTTATTCTCCGGCAGCGAAATCTTAAAGCCCATTACCGTGCGTTGTACCAATCCGAGAATGCATTAAGTCAGGCCCTGAAGCGCCACGGGATCATCCTGCAGGCGATAGGAGATGCGGTGATTTCGACGGATGCCGAAGGTCGGGTTGATTTTATGAACCCGGTGGCCGAAGCGCTTACCGGATGGCGTCAGGGTGAAGCACGCGGCCGAAAGCTGCAAGAGGTGTTTTTTATTGTCAATGAAAATACGAGGGAACCTGTAGAGGATCCGGTGGCGAAAGTACTTAAGGAGGGAGCGGTGGTGGGGTTGGCCAATCATACGCTTCTTCTCGCCAGAGACGGAAGGGAAATCCCTATTGCTGACAGCGGCTCACCCATCCGGGACGAGAAGGAAAACATCATCGGCGTCGTGCTTGTGTTCAAAGATCAAAGCAGCGAGCGGCAATGCCGGAACACAATTCTGGAACGAGAAGAAAAATACCGTCTGCTGGCGGACAACACGCTTGATGTCATCTGGACAATGAATATGGATCTGGAATTTACCTATGTGAATCCGGCAATCCGGCAATTAACAGGGTACACGCCCGAAGAGTGGATCGGTACCCGGCTTACGGAACACTGTGATGAGGAAGCATTTTCGAAGATGGCAGAGATAATCACCCGTGAGATCGCCAAAGGGCAGGAACACACCGGTGTTGTGTTTGAGGTCGAAATTCTGCGAAAGGACAAATCCGTTCTTTCAGTGGAAATCCATGGGAGACTCATCTTCGATGAACTCGGCAAGCCTGTAATGCTGCAGGGCACCACACGCGATATTTGTGAACGAAAGCAAAACGAGGAAGCCAGACTGCAGGAGGAAAAAAAGTATAAGATAATCCTGCAAACCACCGTGGATGGATTTTGGCTGACGGATTTACATGGCCGAATTCTGGAGGTTAACGATGCATATTGCCGAATGAGTGGATACAGAGAGCAAGAATTGCTTTCCATGCATATTCCGGAAGTGGAAGGCAATCTGGGGTCTCATCAAGTTGCTTCAAAAATAGAGAAGGTTATAAGAAAAGGGGGCGACCGTTTTGATACGAGACACAGGAAAAAGGACGGCAGCTTGTATGACGTGGAGGTCAGTGTGCAATACCTGCCAACGGAGAATGGAAGATTAGTCATTTTTCTGCGTGACATCACTATGGTCAAAGAGGCCGAGAAAGAAAAAGAGCTTCTGCAGGCGCAATTGTTACAGGCCCAGAAGATGGAATCCGTTGGTCGGCTGGCAGGCGGCGTGGCGCACGATTTCAACAATATGCTCAGCGTGATCCTCGGGTATGGTGAACTGGCGTTGGAGCAAACGAACCCTGCCCAACAACTGCATACCGCTTTACAGGAAATCATGAACGCTGCCCGGCGCTCCGCGGACATCACCCGACAATTGCTGGCGTTTGCCCGGAAACAGACGATCTCTCCCAGGGTGATCGACATGAACAAAACCATTGCGGGCATGACCGGCATGCTCCAGCGCCTCATCGGGGAGGATATCGATCTGGCATGGTCGTCGGGCAAGGCTGTCTGGTCGGTGATGATGGATCCCGGCCAGATCGATCAGATACTGGTCAACCTTTGCGTCAACGCCCGGGATGCCATCGCGGATGTGGGAAAAGTGACCATTGAGACCGGCAAGGCGGAGTTCGACGAGACCTACTGCAAGGATCACCTTGGATTCTTGCCCGGTGAATATGTGCTTCTGGCCTTCAGCGACAACGGGAGCGGTATGAGCGCTGAGATTTTGAACAATATTTTCGACCCTTTTTTTACGACCAAGGAATCCGGTAAGGGTACGGGGATGGGTTTGGCCACGGTATACGGAATTGTCAAGCAAAACAATGGGTTTATTAATGTGTACAGTGAACCGGATCATGGTACGACATTTAAAATTTATCTCCCGCGGCACCGGGCCGAAGCGAATTTCTTATCGGAGGAAGAGAAGGCCGACCCGGCGGCACGAGGTAACGAGACGATTCTGCTGGTGGAGGACGAACCGGCGATTCTTAAAATGACGACGACGATGCTTGAAAAGCTGGGATACACCGTGGCGGCGGCCAGGACACCAGAGGAAGCCATCGCCCATGCCCGGGGGCAGGGAGGGCAGATCCACCTGCTTGTGACTGATGTGGTCATGCCGGAAATGAACGGACGGGACCTTGCCAAGCGCATCCTGGACATCCACCCAAATCTTAAACGCCTGTTCATGTCCGGCTACACCGCCAATGTCATTGCCCATCACGGGGTTTTGGATGAAGGTGTCAATTTCATTCAAAAGCCGTTCTCCAAGGAGCAGCTTGGCGCTAAAGTACGTGAGGCTTTGGATGGAGATAAAAATTGAATTTGCGGTGAGTTATATAAAAATGAAAGGAGAAGATGATTACATTTGACGGCCCTGAAAATAAGACTTGCTTGCCGGACTTTTTAGAGGGGTATAATGGGGGACATTCTATAACAGGCGCCATGGCAGGTCCGGCCATGAGCTGATGACAGGATTTTTATGGTAAACGGGACGGTGTGATTGCCGCCCATTATTGTGTGTCTGTTTTTTTCGCTGCGTGCTTTTTTCCCTCATAAAACAAACATTTAGCGCCTGTGGTTTTCAGCACTGTCATTAACGGTATTTCTTTTCCTTTAAACCCCATGGCACGGCATCCGTGTGGGTGGTTCCTATCCCATGTGATATGGTAAAATTTACATGCAGTGCAATTAATTCTATCTTTCATTGGCCTAACTGTATGGAAACGTTGATCATTCAATATCTCTACATCCGGACCGCCGGATGAGTTGGTCTTATACACGGGGTGTGTTTTTCATTTTTTCAACACCCCATAAGTATCATCAATTGTTTCGTAACAAAAGTGTTTTAATGAGAGATCTTCACAGGTGGCTCGACGACTTGCCGGCGGCATCAGGGCACCGGATCATATGCGCCGCCGACTATATGGGCCGGCAAAGACGGTTTCTCGAAGCATGGCGGGACCGGCTCTATCGCGAGCGGCCGGTACCAGAGGGCTGGCACGAGGCCTATGCGAACGGGGAGATCGATATCGACGCGTATGGACCTTTGGAATGACGGCAATCCCTGTTGTGGGATAAGGCGAACGAACACGAAGCCCGGTTCGCTGTATTTTATCCGTATGTCATGTCAACTTTTTCAGTGCCGCTCTTGCCGGATAACTTGCCATATTGAAATGTTTGTAAAACAATACGGCCACATTCAGAACTTGACTTTCGAGCAATTGATTGCTATTTAGTTTTTGCATATATACTTAAATATTCAGATCTGAAGCGCTTTTAACCTTTAACAGGTCGGGATAATCAGACACTCTGAATATAAAAAAATCCATTTCTCAATGAATGCTGAGAGATGGGTTTTTGTCTTTTTGCAGGATCGTCAGTAATTAATATATCGGACACTTTAGCAGAAGGTTTTAGCTGTAGCAAATTTGGAATTGTGGCAAGTAACACAAATTTTGACAAGCCCAATTTTTACGGGATAGCCTCAATATATCTGTCTGTTTTACGCTAAACGAATACCATAACATGTAGGGTCCACTATATATTTTTTCAATAACTCCGAAAAGTTGCATTCTTAGCTGATTTATTGTATCGATCAGAATAGTTAGCTCTTCCACGGATTTTCTTACGGAAAATCTCCGAATTTTAGATTACCACCATCATAGTTAAACATTACGGGATTAAACAATAATGCAAGAAAGGCTGAGTTCTTCGGTTTTTGGAAACCCAAGGATACAGCGAGTATGTGCGAAACTGGCAGAAATCAAGTATGATCCAGGCATGCTTGACATTCAAAAACGCCATTTACTCAAACAAAACAAAGTCAAGGTTGAATGCTGACAGGAGGACGCTTTGGTAAAAATTAGGGCCGACCAGATATACGAAGATATCATAGCGACAATACGTGAACCCCTTTTGATACTGGATCAAGACCTCAGGGTGGCTTTAGCCAGCCGTTCCTTCTATGAATTTTTCAAGGTAAAACCTGAAGAGACCGTGGGCAGTTTATTTATGACCTCGGCAATAAACAGTGGGATATCCCCAAGCTGCGGGAACTGCTGGAAACCATCCTTCCCGAAAAAACCGCCTTTGACAATTATGAGGTTGAACACGATTTTGCCGCCATTGGCAGGCGCACAATGCTGTTGAATGCCCGGCAGGTTGAACGAGCGATGGGCAAGGAACGGATCATCCTGCTGGCTATCGAGGACATCACCCAACGTAAGCAAATAGAAGATATGTTAGCAGAATCGTTAGAGCGCTACCGGAAAGTTTTTGATACCTCAAAAGACGGAATATTGCTTTTCGAAAAAGACGGATTAACAATTCGTCATGTAAATCCAGCCATCGAGGCGATGCTGGAATATCCCAAAGAGGAACTCGTCGGTAACAATTTAGAGGATATCGTTTTCCCGGATGATATTGGTTCTTATCAAGAAATAAAGCAGACATTGAATGAGGCCGGCATTCTTCATTACAGAGCGGCTCGGATAAAAAAGAAGACCGGGCAAGTTCTCGATACCGATATTTATATGATCGATAAGACAGATTTGGTTCAGTGTGTTATCGGCAATATCTCCAAACGTAAACAAGCGGAGGAATCCTTATATTCGAGCAATGAGAAATTTCGCTCTATTATGGACAACATCGGTATAGGTGTGGCCCTGATCAGCCCGGCCATGAAAATACTCGAAATGAATCATCAAATGCGCCAGTGGTTTCCGGATATTGATCTGAACAATAGTCCTGTTTGCTACCGCGCTTTCATCAATCCACCGCGTGAAGAGATCTGTGAGTACTGCTCAACTTGCAAGACACTCGAAGATGGCCAAGTGTACGAAGACACTACGGCCACGTCACAGTCTGGCAGTATGCGGAGTTATCGCATTATTTCTTCACCTCTGACCAATTTACAAGGAGAGGTGACAGCAGCCATCGAAATGGTTGAAGATATTACTGAGCGGCTGAACTTGCAAGCACAGCTTACTCAGGCGCAGAAGATGGAATCTGTGGGGCGATTGGCTGGCGGCGTTGCACACGACTACAACAATATATCCAGTATCATCATCGGTTTTTCGGAATTGGCTCTGGAAAAAGTAGAGCAAGATGACCCTGTACATGACGATCTCATGGAGATTTATACAGCTGCAAATCGCTCGACAGACATTACCCGGCAATTACTGGCTTTTGCCCGCCAACAAACCATTGCCCCCAAGGTGCTCGATCTGAACGATATCATTGAAAGTATGCTCAAAATGCTTCGTCGGCTGATCGGCGAAGACATTGATCTTGTCTGGCTGCCCGGATCAGGAGTGTGGCCGGTTAAACTTGATCCCTCCCAGGTCGATCAAATTATGGCAAACCTCTGCGTCAACGCCCGAGATGCCATCACCGACGTGGGCAGGATGAGCATCGAAACGAAAAATATCAGCTTTGACGAGGAATATTGCGCTGATCACGCAGGGTTTGTTTCCGGCGAGTATGTAATGCTCGCTGTAAGCGACGATGGCAGCGGTATAGCGCCGGAGGCACTGGATAAGATTTTCGAACCGTTTTTCAGCACCAAGGGCCTCGACCAGGGTACGGGACTGGGGCTGTCCACCGTCTATGGTATTGCCAAGCAGAACAACGGTTTTATCAACGTATATAGTGAACCTGAGAAAGGGACGACCATCAAGATATATCTGCCCAGGCATACTGGCCAGGCAGTTGAAGTACATAGTGAAAAAACTTTAGAAATTCCTTTAAGCAAGGGGGAGACATTATTGCTGGTAGAAGATGATGCTTCTATTCTGAAACTCGGGAAAAGAATACTCAAAAATCTGGGGTATATTGTGCTGTCCGCCAACAGTCCAAGCGAGGCTATCAAGCTGACCGAAGACCACGCCGACGAGATAAACCTTCTGATAACGGATGTGGTGATGCCTGAAATGAATGGTCGCGAGCTGTCCGAACAACTCCGAACGATTTGCCCTGATTTCAAAACCCTTTTCATGTCAGGCTATACGGCGAATGTGATTGCCCATCGGGGGGTACTGGAAGACGGTGTTTGTTTCATGTCAAAGCCATTTTCCAAAAAGGATATGGCCTTTAAGGTCAGAGAGGTGCTGGATGGGGCTAAAGACAAAACTCATGCTTAGTACAAGTATGTGTGAATAAAAAATTGATGAAAGATACTTTCGGAACATTCACGTCTATATAGTAGTCATATGAGCTATAGTTGGAGAATAATTCATGAACCATGATTTCTTTAAGTTTTTTTAAGAGAGCCTTTTGTATTTGTTTATTGATGTTTTTGGTTTTCGTTGAACAAACATCATTTGCTTCTGACGGCAATAACCCGCTCAAGATAAAAGTTGCTGTCTTGAAGCATTTTCCACCCCAATATTCCATGTCAAATAATGGCACGCCTAAAGGATTTGCAATTGAAACAATAGAAGAAATAGCCCAAATTGCAAATTTTAAGATTGAATATATCGTTAAAGACTCTTGGGCAGAATGACCCTGCAACAAAATAGTGGAGTCGAGGTTAAGCCGCTTTTTTAAAATTCCAATATTTCAATTCATAATTGTACTGAACCGCGAGCCGGAAATCGGGGTCGCATCTCGAATAGCATATTAGCTGAAGACTGTTTCTGTTGCTGCCATTAAGGAAGCCTATCAAGGTTATAAAAAATGCGTTTAAAGTTGACCTATGGCTGATGGTATGGTTTTTATGATAAATGGGGCGGTGTGATTACAGCATATTATTGTGTCCCTATTGCGGTTTTGCCCTGTAGGCGGTGAACGCGGTGCAAAAGGCCTGGAATGATAAGGATAGAGAAGCAAGACAACGAGAAACCCAAAAATATGAGGATGTCATGGAATTTAATATTATCCCGGATGGAGACGCCCTGAACAATTGTGCCTGGTGCCGGAATCATATCGGAGAAGAGATGGAAGTCTATGCCGCCGGTGCCAAATTTAACCCGGATGTTGATTTGTCCGAATACGAAGGCCATTGTATCCAGATCAATCTGGTGTCTGAAGAAAAGCCCGTTTACATGATGGTCACCGTTGACGGGTCTGAAGCTAAAAATGGGGGCAATGACGGTATGTTTTTATTTTGCTCTGAAGCCTGCGGCAAGAAGTTGAAATCGGTTTTGGAAAAAGAAATTGCTTTGGGACATTTATTTGGAACCGTTCAGTTTAAATAAACCCTATCGTTGCAAAAGCCGGATGGCTTCAGGGCCTAAACATCAAGGATGAAGCTGTCGTCATCTACCGCAATCCCTTGATAACGAAGGATCTGGCGTCATTCGGCTTTTGCAGAGGGTAAAAAAATTGTGCCCTTTTGTATTTTTTATGGATATCACCATTCGAGAATTCCTTAAAAATTGCATTATTCTCGTTGAACGCTTTCTTTTGGTGGATATAGATCAATAGTTTATGTTTTTTTATGCAACTACAGGGTAAAGGGTTCGACACATATTGAAGGGTATGGTAAATTTTCATCCGGATAAAAGGATATAGGGATATGCGGAAGAAAAAACCCAATATAGCACGGATCGGTTTAATCGCGATTGGATTGATTATCGCCGGTCTTCTGTTCGCAACCAAAGATATGGCAGATGATCACCGTAAGGGAAAAGGTTGGTTTGAAAGAGAAAAACATCATTATTCGCCCCTTTTCGGCAGGGATGACAAAGGCACCGAAACGGTAGGCCAAATGGCCGCATGGCTTTTTGCGGCAGCAAATCTGACCGTTGTCTTGAGTGTTCTGATCAAGGGGACCAATAACGTTGTTCCTATGGGAAACGGATTAAAAGATAGGCTGGTCCGGTTCAACCGCTTCCAGAAAAAGCATCTCATACAGTTGCATTATTATATCAATCCACTGGTCTTAGGGGTTGCCCTGTGGCACTGGTTGACGTCCTGCTGCAGGTCCACAGCACTGCCAGAATGGGGACTGGCCGTAATGGTTGCCCTAATTGTGTTGGGACTGATTGTGAAATTCAGGTTGTCCCCCAAGCGGCTTAGAAAAAGTATTTACCGACTCCATACTCAGCCGTTAGTGTTTATTGCTATGGTGATGATCCTGATCATCGGACATCATATAGTCGATTGATCCGGGCAGTCAATAGAGAGCGGGCGGTCATTCCCCATGCAAGACCGATCATTTCGGTGAAACAGTGGATCTCAATTTGGATGCGAGGCTTGAAATCTCCGGTGGTTTTGCATCCAATACCGCCAATACGTCTTCTTCCGAACTTTCCCTAAAAATTGCGTCATTCTCGATAAACCTTTTCTCTCGGCGGGTTTAGATCAATAACGCATGTTTTTTATGCAACGATAGGGTTACTATTGTTTTAAGGCCAGACCCAACCTCATGATGAAAGAAATCATTATCACGCTGCTGGTTTGTGTTGTCGTCTTTGAAATCTTTGAGCACGTCATTCTGCCCCTGTTCTGGGCAATTCGATATGGCAAGCGAAAATCAGCCTGCGGTCCGTCCGGCATGATCGGGAAAAAATGTGTGGTTAAGCAGTGGGAAGGTACCAGCGGCAAGGTATGGGTTGGCGGGGAGTTGTGGAATGCAAGCAGTGATTCACCGATAATTCCTGGAAGTGAAACGGTTATCCGGGACATCAAAAATTTAACATTGCTGGTTTCACCGTCGGATAAACTTACCGAAACACTGAAAAAATCCGTCAAACGGTAAATGATCAAGATTTGATTCAAAGGCCACGGGTGTCGATAAAAAACAGATTGCGAATCAGGAAAGGAATAGGAATGGGGTTCTGCGCTGGTTCGCATCTAAAATCAACAACGGCATCCTGGAAGGCATCAACAGCCTGATCCAGGCGGCCAAAGCCAGGGCTCGTGGCTACCGAACAAAACGGAAGTTCCTCGCTGTATCGTGTGGGTGCCCCGGGACTGCAGTCGGTCAAATTTACCCATATGTAACAGCGAGGAGCCATTTTTAATGAGCCCGGGACTAGGAAAATATCAGCAGCCCGAGCCCATTCTATTATCTGTCCGTGGTTTGAATCAGTGTTTTGCCATCATCTGCATTATGCGCCCACAGGTAGTAATGGTCAGCATCCTGGGTTGAATAGATCAGATTGTTACCCAGGGACGCCTTGTAAAATGTAATCTTGTCATAAAGTGTCGGGTCAACCTCGATTAAATTGCTGCTTGTCTTCGGATGCATGGCATAAATCTTGTATCCGAATGAAGGTGAAATAAATTGAATATTAAAATATAGGGTGTTGTTAATCACCTGAATTGAATCCCATATCTGATTGTAACCAGAAAGATCATACAGCGTATTTACCTTTACTGTTCCTGTCCCGGTTCCGTCGGATCGCCAGAGCTCATCCATTTTCAAAAAATAGAGGGTATCATCACAAACAAACATCTGTTTAACAGCCAAAAAGTACGGTCTACCATCTTCTTTTACCAAAACAGTTCCAGGAACGCTGCCATCTGTTTTCCAAAGGTCCATGTGGGTAATGGTGTCACCGTTCGTTATTTGGTAGAAATCTTGAAAATAGAGTAGGCCACCAACATCCGTCAGATGACTTGGCAGTTGTACGAACTCTTTTAACAGCCCGGTCCCATCCGTTGTACCATCACTCACCCATAGTCCAATTTGGGTTCCGTCATAGGCTTTGCCTGAGAAGAAGAGTTTTCCATTGGAAATTGAGGCATAATTATTATAGTACAATGAACCTTTCACAAGTTTGGTGCCATCGGATGTTCCATCACTCTTCCATAATTCGTCTTCTCCTCCGTTGTTACCATTCACGAAAAAATACAACCCATTATTGAAATTGAAAAATTGGGCAATTTCCCCGCTTGAAATGGTTTTTACCGCAACAGTGCCAACTGAGGTCCCATTGGTTTTCCACAGGGTTGAATCTCCTGAACCGCTTTTTGTTTTGAAATAAACAAGACCCTCAAAGGCCATGAAATTTGTGTATGCACCCCCTGAAATGCCTTCTTTTAAAGGTTTTGCTTGACCATCAGTACTTGCAATAAAGGGCTCATAGTTTTCATTATCAGTCGTACCCGTATAAAAATAGTTGTGATCAAATTTATACAGGGTAGATCCGATATAGGTCGAATCTCCTTCTGTGTTGGCATCATTGAGCATTTTTGTGCCGGAAGTGGTTCCATCCGTTTTCCAGGCTTCCACGCCATAGGTACTGTCTGCAAATGTTATCAGGGTCGAGGGTTTATGAAAAATGGTGAACGCCTGTTCCGAGGTATATGTTCCATCGCTGATACTGACAAGAATGGTTTCATTCAAAACAGTATCGTTGTCAAATTCACCCATACTGAAGGAACCGGTCCAGTCATATCCGCCGTCTCCATTAGGGGCAAAGCTCAATTGAGATACCGTTGTTTCTCCATAACCAGATGGTTCAACTGTTGTCACGGATATCTCAACAGTTAGATTTTCAAAGGGCGTATCTCTGTCGGTAACTGTGAAGGAAAAGTCCAGGGTATCGGAACTATTCACCGAAACCGCTGTATCAAAAATATCGCCGGTGACCTGCGGACCTTTATAGGCGGCCCCGTCGTATAAACTCAGCAGTTGAAGTTTGTCGCCATAGATGCCCAGGGCCAGGTCCCGATCCGTATCGGCAAATTCGAACGTCCAGATTTTGTCTTCGCTTTTAAACACATTGGTATCGTCCCTTGACGGGTTCAATGCCGACCGGAGAAAACCGGAACAGGTGATACCGCCGGCACAGTAATAGTTGCCATCGGCATTATATCTCAGTGATTTTGTATTCTGATAAGAAGAACTGTTCCCAAAATAATAATCACCCGTATACGGCTCAAGATTCAGTTGGAAAATTTTCTGCCCCAATCGCAATATGGATGAATCGCCTTCAATGGTTGAGACACGCTGCAGGTCATTGTTGCTGTCATTCATGGAGAGCAGCATTCTAAGCGGAATGAAATCCTTTAGATAGATTTCATAGGGCGGTGTATAGAAAATGTCCCGGGAATCCGTCAGTTCCAGCCGGTGACTATCATTGATGGTAAACAGTAAGATGTTTTTGCCCACTGTTTCAAACAGACAATTTAAATCGTCGCAGCTGCAAGTATCTTGAACGGTTTCCCAGTCCGGCCACCAGGCGTCACCGTCACTGCCGAAGACGAGTGTTCGGGTGAGCATGGCCACATGGGATTCATCGATAAATTCGACATTGGTAAAGGGGATGCCACCGCCAAAGGAATTGGCCGACAGAGGCGTTATGGTATCGCCATCGATCTCATATAAGTTTAATTCCGGGTAGACGGGGATGGTTTTGTCCGAGGCAGCCCCATAATCCGCCGGCACATAGGGTACCAGCAAGCGCGTTCGATCCGGTGACAGTGTTGCATTGAGCAGGCTGTAGACCGGGTTTTCGTTTACATCCTTAACAAGCACGCTGCTTTCAAGGCTCATCTCCCCCGCATCGGTATAACGGACAATCATTATTTTGGCGCCTTGATCGTGGGATATAGCAAAGAGCAGTCGATTGCCCGGAAGAAGCTGGACCAGGGGCAATTCCTTGACAATTCCATGGCCAGCAAGGCTAAAACCCGTTGCCAGGGAGCGTGACGCGGTCATGGCCTCCTTTATGGGCAACAGATCTCCTGAGAAATCATTTACATCATATGTAAACAGGTTTGTTAAATGATAGGGGGCCACCCCATAGGATACAATCGTCGCTGTCAACAGTTGATCATAAAGGCTGCCCACAATGGCGTTGCCCTGGAATACATCAAAAATACGGTTAAATCCGCTGGTGGGGATTTCACTGACCGCTTTCATCTCCATGGAATAGGTACCCCTGCCGGCCCCCATGACGCCGACATCAAGGGCGGTATCCACCACCGGATGAAGGACGGAGATATCGCCCATTGTCAACTTGACGGTCATGGAGACAAGGGCACTGGGTCTTCTGTTTTGATTGTGTGCTTTCTGACGTTCAAAATCATCACTGAGGGGGTTTTCCAGGCAGAGCTGGTTGTTTGAGTTGTAGATCGGATACTCAGTGATCTTCAGCTCGTAATCGCTGTCTCCTAAGAACGTCCATTTGAATTCGGCATTTTCATTGAAGATCTCCTCAAGTTTGATGGTCTGGCTGAAGATACCAATCATGTCATCATCTTCGACACTTAGCGAATCATCTTCCATGACGGCCAGTTCTACGTAGATTGCGGCCGTATTGTACCCGCCACCTGAATACAAAACGGTATCCGGGGTTTCCAGTGTATCACCGTCTGCCACATCGTTAAATCGAAGATAATTCCATGGGTGGTCGCCGTCGACTATCCCTTCACTTTCGTTGAAGAGCGTCTGTAGTTCCTCTCCCACCCGGGGTTTGTCGCTGATAACGCCGACAAAGGGAATCAAACGGATCTCCGCCTTATCATCTTCTTCATAATTGGATATGATCTTAACCCGGTCGAGTAAAACGGATATCCCGGTAACCGGAACAGCGCCAACGCGTTCAAATACCACTTCCGCCCGGGTTTTTTTGTCGGTCCCCAATAAATAGCCGGCATTTGATTTTAAAACATTGTTCCCATTTCCGGCAGAGCCCACATCCGTATAGCCGGCTAACAGACTGTCAAGATCATCAAACAGGTCCTGTCCCTGATTCAGCGCATCGATGTTGCTGCTTGTTTTCATCAGGGATCTTGCCCCGTCAATATCGCCCTCTCTGATCTTTTGCACAATATCTTCAGCTTCTGCCATAATCAGCGCAGCGCCAATGGCAGTCGATGTGCCTCCGATAATTTTATACACATCAGCGGCCGTTCCCAACTCCTCATAATCAAGATTCAAAACTGAATCTGCATTTTGTGCGAACTGCAGCCCTGAACTGGCAAGGTTGGCAGCATCACAGGCAATCTGTGCATAATTTAGCTTCTGACCATAGGTATCAACCTGGGTATTCTGTTCGGGAACACCCGACATGAAAAATTTAAATGCGTCCTGACCATGCAGGCCATAGAACGGATCACTGCTCGAATAACGGTTGATGCTGGCCCTGGCACTGCCTAAGGGGTCATCTTCGGCAGCCAGTTCCACATCATGAAGATCATCCACCAGAGCAACGCTGTCACATATCAGGCCGATAAAATTACCCGTCACAACATTGAAGGTCTGGCTGGCCAGATAGCTTAAAAAGGCCCAGTTCGCGGCATTGATATCATATACATCCTGATCGCTTGCCGTGTAATCAAAGGTGATGGGCAAAGTGCTTTCTATCATTCGGTCCAAGGGAACGCCAAATATGGGCCGGTTGGTCTGCATCACCACCGGCATGCGGGGATAATTCCCTTCTATTGCCGATGCCAGGCAGTCTGCGTCTCCGGCCTCACAACCTGAAAATTCATGTGTTTTATAGGGCAGACCATCATAGGGAAACTGGGCCGTGTCCACCTGAACGGTCCGGTCTTTCCAGTTTTGATACAGGTCATAGTAATTGGACAATAAATTTAAATACTCGACATCCTGATACTGGCGCTGCATATCGTTTGAAAAATCGTTCATGACCACCTGGACCTTGAAGGTGTCGGGGACCGGTGCCGGCATATTGTAAGGCCCCAGTTCCCCCCGGACACATACCGCTTCTTCACCATTTTCGTCACGGCACTGGTATATCTCCGGGTCATTCTGATAATCAACGGTATGCAGGCTTTCATAGAGCTCCTGGCGGCGCAGAAATTCTGCTCTGAAGCTGAAACAACTGCCGCCGGGTTCAAATTCAAGACCGGTTTTTTCCGAATTTTTCCAGCATTGCCAGAGGGCAATGGTATCGTTCATTTCATCACCACTGTCGATGATGTCATCAATATAGGATGGAATGAGCAGGTCAGGGGCCATATTGGTATTCAGATCAATGGTCACTTCACCTTCATTAAAGGTGCCGTCTTCACCCTGGGTTTTTAAAGAAATATTTTTAACAATACCGAGCATGAATTCTTTGGTTTGAACCTGCGGGTCGGTATTGATGAGGGTGGTCAGTTCGAGTATTTTACCATTACTGAAAAAATCCACACCCGTGGGTGCCAGACCCGAAATCTGGTTTGAAGCGATGGAAATGCTGTCGGCCGGCAATATATCCAGCCGCCAGATGCCCGAATCCCTGCTGATGTTTTCGGGCAGTTGATCTTTAGACATAATGGTTGACACTAGGCCCCGGCAGTGCGAGGAGCTATTGCCGTAAACCCGCCCAGAATCATTATGGGTTCCGACGAGCAAATGAAGGCCCATTCTCACCCATAATGATTCTGAGCTAGTTGCTTCAGGGGGCCGTTTATAAAAAAGACCTGCCATCCTTGCAAACGTGGGTTATGTTAGATGTCATTATAAACAACCTAACACAGAGCCAAAACCAAGGAGGCAGGTCATGACAAATTATAGCACATTTATTGGTATGGACGTACATAAAAATTCCATCGATATCGCCACTGCTCAATCAGGCCGCAAAGGGCAAGTGCTGCATTACGGCAAAATAGACGGCACCCTTTCGGCGCTGGACAAGATGGTTCGAAAGCTGGTGAGCAAGGGCAGTCGGTTGCATTTTGTGTATGAGGCCGGTCCCTGCGGATACCAGATATACCGCCACCTCACCGGTCAGGGCTTTGCCTGCACGGTGGTAGCGCCATCTCGGATTCCCAAAACAAGCGGTAACCGGATCAAAAACGATCGTCGGGATGCATTGATGCTTGCCCGCTTGCATCGTGCCGGGGAGCTCACCGCTGTTTACGTTCCCCGCCCTGAAGATGAGGCCATCAGAGATCTGACCCGGGCCAGGGAGGATGCCAAAAGCGACGAGAAGAAAAGTAAACAGCGACTGTTGGCCTTTTTACTTCGCAGCGGGCTTCGATATACGGGATCAGGATCCTGGAGCCAAGCTCATATGCGCTGGCTGTCCGACATCAAGATGCCCCATCGGTCCCAGCAAATTGTCCTGCAGGAGTATATCGGCACCCTGAACCAATGCAAAGACCGGGTGCAACGGTTAACCGAACAAATCCAACTGCTATTGCCCGAATGGCAGTTGTTTCCGGTCGTTCAAGCACTTCAGAGTATGCGCGGTGTTTCCATGATTGTGGCGGCCACCACAATTGCGGAAATCGGCGACCTGAAAAGGTTCCACAATCCCTCGGAACTGATGAGCTATCTCGGCTTGGTGCCGTCGGAACATTCCAGCGGCCCGAAGACTCGGCGTGGTTCGATCACCAAGACCGGCAATGGCCACGTACGCCGTGTGCTGGTCGAGGCGGCCTGGGCCTACAGGTTAAGGGCTCGGGTCAGTCGGGTATTGCTCAAACGGCAAGAAGGTCTATCGCAATCGGTTTGCGACATCGCATGGAAAGCCCAACTTCGTCTTTGCTCACGTTATCGGCACCTGTGGGCCAAAGGTAAATCCAAACAGGTCGTCGTAACCGCCATCGCCAGAGAGTTGTGCGGGTTCATGTGGGCAATCGCTAACGAAATTGAAGTGCCGGTAAACGCGTAAAAATAACAAATAATCAAAGAACAATAATGATCAACGGAGGTCAATAAGCAAGTAAAAACATAACATTTCAAGGCAGCCACAGGGGCGCAACCACGGTCAGGAGAATCCTCGAAGGCACTATTGGATAAGCCTTAGGGCCGAACTCCCGAAATTAGACCGAGGCAGCTCCGCGACGAAGCTAAGTCATGCGGTACCCAACCCGCGAATATCAGAGTGATCAACCGTCGTCATACCGGTTCCGCCTCTTTGGGTGCCTTGAAATTTAACCACGACAAGGACCGCTGAAAAACAGTTGGCAGGGGATGCTTTTTTCTCTTGACAAGTGTCAACCATATCAGTGCCTGAATAGACCGTGCCGGATGGGGAATAAAGGACAAAATTAAACGATGCATGGTCCGGGTCGTTGTAATCCAGATCAAAGGTTACCGCCAGATCGGACAGCTGGGAGTTGAGGGTGCTGAAGGTATAGGATTTTGCATTAAATATGGTATTTGAATTAAACAGTTCTGCTGCCGGGCCATTGCTCAGGTATTCTTGGCCGTCTGAAATGACATGGTTTGTCAGACGCGCAGGTTTTATCATATCCACCAGCGTGATACTGTATGACGCACTGGCACCCACAAATCGATAGGGCACACAGCGGTTGCTGTTTGTTATGGGCAGGTAATAAACCAGGGTATCGGTTGACGCGCCGGAGCTCAGCGTCAGGCCGTCACTGTCGACGATGGTGGCCTGTCGGCTTGCCACAATAACGGCGATGCCGGTTTCAGGGAAAGAAACAAGGGCATCGTTTCCCTCCGAGGTGACCAGGGCCGTATCAATAGGCTCATTGGGGTTGGCAATCTGCATGGGCAAATTGGGCAACCTTGAAATAAAACAGATATCTTCACCAAAAGGAACCGCGCCGATACCACCGCTTTGTTTCAGTTCATCTGCGGCATTGACCAGTGCGTAGCCTGCCGGTGTCGCGTCCGCCAGGGGGGTGGAGATTCCAAGGGCCTTGGTCTCACGGGTCGTTGTCGGAATCGTATCCCGGGCGATGACATTTTGAAACTGCTGATCAAGATTGCCGAAATTGTTGATAATGGGTATCTGGCGAAAGGCATTTTGCAAGGCAAGAAAATCTGATAGACCCAGGGCTGTCTGGCCGTTTAAGTTTAATTTCCGGTTTAATTTTTTTAATTTTTCCTGATTCAGTAGGGCCAGCGCATTCTCGGTTGCCTGTATCGGGAAAATAGCCGGATCAGGGAGTTGGACAAACTGTTCCACCGCAACAGGGGTGTAGGGCAGTTGTTTTAATTTATCAATCACCCCGGCGGCAAGACCGTCATCAAGGAGTTTCTGGTATTCGATGTTGCGATTGTTTTCTTTGAGCAGGTTAACGATTTTTTCGGTGGGCGTACCTGGATCCGCATTGGCTATTTCCACCGTTAGGGCAAGGGTCCCCTTTGTGGAAATTTTTTCTTTCAGTTCATCGATGGTGGTGATACGGATCGAGGCCAGGATGCCTTCCGTATCCTGCAGGGGAACAGGCGGTACCCCACATAAAATTTTTAATATGTGAACCGCTTCATTGATCCCGGTCTGCCCGTCGCCGTCAATGTCGATGAGATCGCTGGTTTCTATTCCCGCACTAGCTTTAAGCGCATATATGGCTTCAGGAAGGCCTGTTTTACCGTCCTGGTCTATATCGATGGCTGCAAACGCATCAGCGGTGGCAAAAATACCGGCGCAACCGTAAATCAGAATTAGGGCGGCAACGGATAAACGAAATTTGTTAAATACGGTTGATCTTGAAAACAACATCCACTTCTCCTGGTAAAATGGTTTTTTAAAAAGGGTTTTATTCTAATCAATTGGGACATCAAGGACTTTGATATGGGATGTGTTGATATTTCCTTTAATTGTGTGCAGTTGAGATTTGACTATTTTTTTTGGAGATAATCACAATTCAAGGGCCCCATTAAAGGGAGTGGTAGATAAAAAACATTTCTTTTGTTTAAACGCATATTTTGGGATTTTAAAATTATTTAAAGAAGATGCTGAATAGCACTAAAAAAGAATAAATCCAAACAAATTTTTTGAATTTGTGTATTTTAGTAACACTTTTTTTATCTCCATGTAACGATCCGTAATCGTGAGGATTCCAATATACGGTTTGTGATCTAAATATATGATCAAATTCCAATTATATAGAAATATTGGAAAGACCAACGCCCGGTATTAAATCAGTTGAGACACAGCCCGCCGGGGATGCGCCGTTGTGCAATGTCATTTTGAGCGTTACGTCATTATGCTTGAGGGTTTGCCCAAACAGGATGCTGTGTATTGAAGAAATCAAAATATTGTTCTTTCTCTTTTTAATGCGATTGGGTATATTGTATTCCTACTGGAACGGCCGTCCCCTTTCAGGGATGCCCGGGCAATCATTAAACGCAATCGGTTCCAGGAGGCAATCCCATGATCAATCAAAAAAACATTGGATTTTATGTGGCCGTTTTGTTGCTCGGTCTTGCTGTGGTCCCGGGGCTCATGGGGGCGGCAGCCGCACAATCCACGGCCTTGTCTACAGCCCTTTCAACAGACGACTCGCCGGATCTGTCAATGGCCAGGGCCATTGAAACGGCTGCCGATCAGAATTTTGAAGTCATGGCCGGGCGCTTTCAGGTGGCGGCATCCAAGGCCGATGTCACCCGGGCACGGTCAGGATTTTTACCCCAGGTTTTTTTTACCGAAACCTTTAATCGCACCACCAACCCCATGTGGGCCTTTGGTACCCGGTTGAACCAGTCGGAGATCACTTCGGCCGATTTTGACCCGGAAAAGTTGAACGACCCGGATGCACTGAATAATTTTTCATCGGCCATAGGTCTGACGTGGAATGTCTACGATGGAAAGCAGGCCCGGATCGGATGGCAGCAAAGCCTTGAAAACCAGGATATTGCGGTGCTCGGGCTTAAAAGAATAAGACAGAATGCCATTGCTAAAGCCGCTATCGCCTATGTAGGGGTGTTGCTGGCCGAAAAAAACCAGATGGTGATCGAGCAGGCCCTTGAGACTGCCAATGCCCATTTAAAGATCATCACATCCCGTTTTGAAAGTGGATTTGTGGTTAAAAGCGATCTGCTGCGCGGGGAGGTGCGCATTGCCGAACTGGAGCAGGAATTGCTTCAGGCAAAAAGTCGGATACGGGTGGCAAGGGCCTGGCTGAACGCCGCCATGGGCGTGCCCATCGACAAACAGTTCACTGCAACAACGCTGCTGAAAATCTGTGTCGAAACACCGGGCATGATTGAAGAATGGATTGAAAAGGCCCTGGCCAACCGACCGGATTTCAAGCAGATGACGATTCAGGCGGATATGGCCGCAAAAGAAATAGCAAAATCCCGGGCCGCCCACCTGCCCCGTCTGGATCTCATGGGGACCTATGAAATAAATTCTGAAGGTTTTAATGATTCGGCCGACAATTATACCCTGGGGGCCGTCCTGCGCCTGAATTTATACAGCGGGCATCGGATGTCGGCGACAACAAAAATGGCCATGGCAGACCAGCAGCGGGTAAAAGAGCTGCAAAAAGGACTGGAACTGGGGATTCGGGTCCAGACCCGGGAAGCATTTCTCACAGCCCGAAGCGCCTGGCAGCGCATCGCGGTGGCCCGATCTGCGGTGGCCCAGGCCGAAGAGGGGCTGCGCATTGTCAGCAACCGGTATAAAAACGGACTGCTGACCATTGTCGGTCTGCTGGATGCCCAGGTCGTTGACCAGCAGGTGCAGTCTCGTCTTTTCAAAGCCCTGCATGATTACAAGGTGGCCAGAATTCGGCTGGCGCTGGCCAGTGGTACTATTGATACCGATTTTCGATAGTATCTGTTCGGAAATGGTCTTTTTGCCCAAACTCATTGTTCTGCGATAAAAATAATCCTCGGAATATCAAAAATATGCCTCTGGTTATTTTTATCGCAGGCCTTGATTTTGAACAAAAATACTCATTTCCGGATAGGCGCTGATATGGTTGACACTTGTCAAGAGAAAAAAGCATCCCCTGCCAACTGTTTTTCAGCGGTCCTTGTCGTGGTTAAATTTCAAGGCACCCAAAGAGGCGGAACCGGTATGACGACGGTTGATCACTCTGATATTCGCGGGTTGGGTACCGCATGACTTAGCTTCGTCGCGGAGCTGCCTCGGTCTAATTTCGGGAGTTCGGCCCTAAGGCTTATCCAATAGTGCCTTCGAGGATTCTCCTGACCGTGGTTGCGCCCCTGTGGCTGCCTTGAAATGTTATGTTTTTACTTGCTTATTGACCTCCGTTGATCATTATTGTTCTTTGATTATTTGTTATTTTTACGCGTTTACCGGCACTTCAATTTCGTTAGCGATTGCCCACATGAACCCGCACAACTCTCTGGCGATGGCGGTTACGACGACCTGTTTGGATTTACCTTTGGCCCACAGGTGCCGATAACGTGAGCAAAGACGAAGTTGGGCTTTCCATGCGATGTCGCAAACCGATTGCGATAGACCTTCTTGCCGTTTGAGCAATACCCGACTGACCCGAGCCCTTAACCTGTAGGCCCAGGCCGCCTCGACCAGCACACGGCGTACGTGGCCATTGCCGGTCTTGGTGATCGAACCACGCCGAGTCTTCGGGCCGCTGGAATGTTCCGACGGCACCAAGCCGAGATAGCTCATCAGTTCCGAGGGATTGTGGAACCTTTTCAGGTCGCCGATTTCCGCAATTGTGGTGGCCGCCACAATCATGGAAACACCGCGCATACTCTGAAGTGCTTGAACGACCGGAAACAACTGCCATTCGGGCAATAGCAGTTGGATTTGTTCGGTTAACCGTTGCACCCGGTCTTTGCATTGGTTCAGGGTGCCGATATACTCCTGCAGGACAATTTGCTGGGACCGATGGGGCATCTTGATGTCGGACAGCCAGCGCATATGAGCTTGGCTCCAGGATCCTGATCCCGTATATCGAAGCCCGCTGCGAAGTAAAAAGGCCAACAGTCGCTGTTTACTTTTCTTCTCGTCGCTTTTGGCATCCTCCCTGGCCCGGGTCAGATCTCTGATGGCCTCATCTTCAGGGCGGGGAACGTAAACAGCGGTGAGCTCCCCGGCACGATGCAAGCGGGCAAGCATCAATGCATCCCGACGATCGTTTTTGATCCGGTTACCGCTTGTTTTGGGAATCCGAGATGGCGCTACCACCGTGCAGGCAAAGCCCTGACCGGTGAGGTGGCGGTATATCTGGTATCCGCAGGGACCGGCCTCATACACAAAATGCAACCGACTGCCCTTGCTCACCAGCTTTCGAACCATCTTGTCCAGCGCCGAAAGGGTGCCGTCTATTTTGCCGTAATGCAGCACTTGCCCTTTGCGGCCTGATTGAGCAGTGGCGATATCGATGGAATTTTTATGTACGTCCATACCAATAAATGTGCTATAATTTGTCATGACCTGCCTCCTTGGTTTTGGCTCTGTGTTAGGTTGTTTATAATGACATCTAACATAACCCACGTTTGCAAGGATGGCAGGTCTTTTTTATAAACGGCCCCCTGAAGCAACTAGCTCAGAATCATTATGGGTGAGAATGGGCCTTCATTTGCTCGTCGGAACCCATAATGATTCTGGGCGGGTTTACGGCAATAGCTCCTCGCACTGCCGGGGCCTAGTGTCAACCATTATGTCTATATAAAAAAGCTTCAAACCCCATGGAGAATGTCATGAGCGTTAGAAACATCATTTTTTTGTTTTTATCTTTTTTTCTGTTAACGGCCTGCGGTGACAAAATCGAACCGGGGCACAGTGCATCGGGCAGTGCCAGGCTTGTCAGGGCCGCAGTGGCAGTGGCCGAGGTGACCCGGCAACCGGCCATTTATGATGCGGTGGGGACAGTGGTCGCCCGCACCACCAGTACCCTTTCCGGAAAGTTGATGGGCAGTGTGACAGCGGTGAACGTCCGTGAGGGCGATTTTGTTAAAGCCGGTGATGTGCTGGTGGTCATCGATGCGCAACAGGTGTCGGCCCAGTTGCGTCAGGCCAAAGCGCGCCTGGCCCAGGCCCGTGACGCCGAACGCTCGAGCCGATCCGCCCTGGATGCTGCCAAGGCCGGCGCCGATCTGGCCCGTGCCACCTATAAACGGTACCAGCAGTTAATTCTGGAACAGTCGGTGAGCCAGCAGGAATTTGAAGAGGTGGAGGGCCGCTACCGGCAGTCGGAAGCGGCCCTGGCCCAGGCCGATGCCATGGTTGGCGCTGCCGGGCAACAGGTGCAGCAGGCCCAGGCCGCCCTGACCGGTGCCGGTATCAGCAAAGAAGATGCCCGGATACTGGCACCCTATGACGGCCAGGTGACGGCAAAAATGATCAGCGTCGGCGATCTGGCATCACCGGGAACCCCTTTTGTCACCCTTGAAAAAAGCGGTGTCTATTGTGTGGACCTGGTACTGCCCGAGAGCCATATCCAGGCTGTAGCTGTGGACCAGGCCGTCACGGTGAGAATCCCGGCGTTAAAGCAGCTTGAAATAAAAGGCGTCATCGGCCGAATCGTGCCCACCGCCGATGAAAAGAGCCGATCGTTTCTGGTAAAGGTGAAATTGCCGGAGAATCCGTCTCTGCGTTCGGGCTTGTTTGTTCGGGTGGCTATTGAACTGGAAAGCATTGGCCGGCTGTTGATTCCCGCTTCGGCCGTGATACTGGAAGGTCAGCTCACCGGTGTCTACAAGGTTGATGATCAGCAGGTGGCCCGATTTCGATTGATTCGCATCGGGGAAGCCGACAATGACCGGGTGGCGGTCATCTCCGGCGTCAAGGCCGGGGACCGATTTGTGGTGGATCCACCGCCGGACATGCATGACGGCGTAATTGTGGAGCCGGCCTCATGAAGGGCAAAATAGGTGTTGCCGGCAAAATAGCAGGGCTGTTTATTGATTCCAAGCTGACCCCGCTGATCATCATCGCATCGATCCTGCTGGGCCTTGCCGCGGTCATCGCCCTGCCACGGGAAGAAGAACCCCAGATTATTGTGCCCATGGTGGATATTTTTGTCCGGATGCCCGGGGCCAGCGCAAAGGAAGTGGAAACCCGCATCACCAGCCCCATGGAAAAGCTGCTCTGGGAAATTCCCGGGGTGGAATATGTTTACTCCACTTCGAGTCCGGGCGTATCCATGGCAGTGGTCCGGTTTTATGTGGGCCAGAATGAGGAAGAATCCATTGTCCGGCTGCAATCGAAACTCATGGCCAATATGGACCGGATTCCCTGTGCGGCATCGCCGCCGCTGATCAAGCCGCGTTATATTGACGATGTGCCGATTCTGGCCATCACGTTCCACGGCCCGGATATGGACCATTTTACCCTGCGCCGGGTCGCAGCAGAAGTGGAAAATATCGTTAAGCGCGTTACGGATGCTTCCATTACCACGTTGATCGGCGGGCTGCCCCGCCAGGTGAATGTCCGATTCGATCCGCTGCGTCTGACCGCTTACGGCCTGGACATAGAGCAGGTGGCCCGGTTGCTGTGTGGGGCCAACCAGGAGGCGGATGCCGGGTCCTATGCTTCACCGGGAGGACTGGTGCAGGTGCATACCGGGGGATTTCTCAAGACGTGCCAGGATGTGGAAGCCATTGTGGTGGGGCTCTCACAAGGTCGGCCCGTATACCTGCGGGATGTGGCTACTGTGGCCGATGGGCCGGGGGAACCGGATCAGTATGTCTTTTTCGGCACGGGACCGGCAGACCACGAAAACAAAACCGTCGGCGAAAACAGCTCAAAGGGGGGCCGGTCTGCGGTCACCCTGACGGTGGCCAAACGAAAAGGGGCCAATGCCATCACCGTGGCCCATGAGGTGCTGGCCAGGATCGATGATGCCCGGGGAAGTGTCATTCCCGACAACCTCCGGACCACCATTACCCGTCATTACGGGGAAACCGCCAAGGAAAAGTCCGATGAGCTGTTGTTGCACATGTTCATTGCCATTGTATCGGTGACGCTGCTGATCTGGCTTGTCCTGGGATGGCGTGAATCCGGTGTCGTGGCCCTGGCCATTCCCGTGACCCTGGCCCTGACCCTGATGGTCTTTTATCTTTACGGGTACACCCTCAACCGGATTACCCTGTTTGCCCTTATTTTTTCCATCGGCATTCTGGTGGACGATGCCATCGTGGTGGTGGAAAATATGGTCCGCCATTTCAGGATGCCGGAAAACAGCCACCGGCCCCGATCCACGGTGGCCATAGAAGCCGTGAACGAGGTGGGTAACCCCACCATCCTGGCCACCATGGCGGTGATTGCCGCCATATTGCCCATGGCGTTTGTGGGGGGTCTCATGGGGCCGTATATGCGGCCCATACCCGTGGGGGCATCGGCCGCCATGGTATGGTCTCTGCTGGTGGCCTTTGTCGTCACCCCCTGGGCGTCCATGCGGCTTCTGGACCATAAAGCTTCGGGAAAGGGGGCATCGGAAGAAAGGGAGGGCTTCAGCACCCGGCTTTATCGAAGGGTCATGACCCCGCTGATTCATCGACCGGTGTTGCGCTGGACGTTTCTTTTGACCGTGGTGGTGCTGCTGCTGGCGGCCTGCGCCATGGTGGGCCTCGGGCTGGTGCGTATCAAGATGCTGCCCTTTGACAACAAGAGCGAATTTCAGGTGATCATCGATATGCCGGAAATCGCCACACTCGAAGACACTACGGCCTGCGCCATGGCCATGGGCGAGTATATTCAAACCGTCAATGAGGTGGTCAATTACCAGATTTATGCCGGCATTGCCGGTCCATTCAACTTTAATGGCCTGGTACGGCATTACGATCTCCGCAGGGGCCCCCATATGGCGGATATCCAGGTAAATCTGGTGGAAAAGGGGCATCGCCGGGACCAGAGCCATGCCATAGCCAAGCGGATGCGGCCGGCGCTTAAGATGATTGCCGACCGCTTTGGCGCCCGGGTCAAGGTGGCCGAGGTGCCGCCGGGGCCGCCGGTGCTGTCCACCCTTGTGGCGGAAGTGTACGGCCTTGATTACGAGCGCCAGCGGGAACTGGCCGAAAAAATTCGTCACATTTTTGAAACCACCCCCGACGTGGTGGATGTGGACTGGTATATGGAGGCCCCTCGCCCCCGATTTGACATGATCGTAGACCGGGAAAAAGCGGCGCTGCACAACATTCCCGTGGCCCGCATTGCCGATACACTGGCGATGGCCCTGTCCGGCCGTCAGGTGGGGCTGCTGCACCAAGTGCGGGAAAAAGAGGACGTGCCCATTGTTTTACGGCTGCCCCTTTCGGCCCGATCCGGGGTTCAGCGTCTGGAAAACCTTAAAATAAGCGGGGCCGATGGCGCCCTTGTACCCCTTTCAGCCCTTGTCAAAACGATTAAAACCGAGGCCGAGGGCAGTATTTACCATAAAAATCTCATGCCGGTGGTCTATGTCACCGGGGATGTGGCAGGGGCCAGGGAGAGCCCGGCCTATGTGATTTTCGAGATGCAACAGAAAATTGACGATATCACCCTGGCAGAAGGGTATAAAATCGTCCAGCACACGGCCGGGCTGCCTGAAAGTGATCGACGGTATGCCATGAAATGGGACGGTGAGTGGCATATTACCTATGAGGTTTTCAGGGATCTGGGCCTTGCCTTTGCCGTGGTCCTTGTTCTGATCTTCGTGATGGTGGTAGGGTGGTTCAAGTCCTTTTCCACCCCGCTGGTGATCATGGCGGCCATTCCCTTTTCTCTGATCGGTATTTTACCGGCCCACTGGCTCATGGGGGCTTTTTTCACCGCCACATCCATGATCGGTTTTATCGCCGGTGCCGGCATCGTGGTGCGCAACTCCATTATCCTGGTGGATTTCATCGAATTGCGGCTGAAAGAAGGCGCCCCCCTGGATCAGGCGGTGGTGGATGCCGGTGCAATCCGGTTCCGGCCCATGGTACTCACAGCCGCCGCCGTGGTGGTGGGGGCCTCGGTGATCCTGTTTGATCCCATTTTTCAGGGGCTGGCCATCTCGCTCATGGCCGGTGAGGTCGCTTCACTGCTTTTTTCACGCATGACCGTGCCTATTTTGTTTTACATGGAAAGACACCGGGAACTGGTTGTCCACAACAAGGAAGCGGTCTAAAATGGTGCCGGGCGCCCCGGGATACATTCATCCGCTTGCTCAAAAAACCCGGTACTAAGCGCTCGTAATGCCGGACAGCGGATTGCCATTATTTTTTTAGCAGCTATCCGGTACAAAATTAAGGCCATGGGAATTAATTGATTGCTGTCCGGCCGAATGATCGCCAAGTCCCTCAGACAGTTTCGAGCAACCGGATAAAAGCATCCCGGGGCTCTGTCCGTGCTAACTTGTAAAATTTTACCGTTCCGGCGAGATTAAATATACTCACTCAATGAAGGAGTAAACCGATGTTTGTTCTAGGCTTGCAGGGCAGTCCCCGGAAAAAAGGCAATACCCATTATCTGTTGTCTGCATTTATGGCGGAAGTGCAACGCCTGGGCGCCACGACCCAGACCATTGATGCCTGCAATGAAAACATCACCAGTTGCCTGGGATGCGGGTTTTGTGAAAAAAAGGGCCGCTGTATTATAACCGACGATGATATGGCCACAAAGATTTATTCCCTGCTTCGTCGGGCCGATACCGTTGTGGTGTCCACACCGGTGTTCTTTTTCAATATGACGGCCCAGCTCAAGACCCTGGTGGACCGATGCCAAACCTTCTGGTCGTTAAAATATCGATTGAAACTCAAAGATCCCCTGGCCGGTACCCGACGCGGGTTTCTGCTGTCGGCGGGCGGGTCCAGAGGAGGGAACCTGTTTGACGGCCTTGTTCTGTCCACCCGTTATTTCTTCGATGCCCTGGGGGCCAGCTACAGCGGCGATCTGCTTTATCGGGGGGTCGATCAAAAGGGCGATATGCAGCGTCATCCGGATGTGTCGGCGGACATACAAAAGGCGGCGGCCGAGCTTGTGTTGCCCCTTGTCAAAAGAAAAAGAATTCTGTTTGCCTGCCGGGAAAATGCCTGTCGCAGTCAGATGGCGGCGGCCTTTGTCGCGCACCTGGCCGGTGACCGCATCGATGCCCAGTGTGCGGGCAGCGAGCCGGCAGAGCGGATCAATCCGGATATGGTCCGCGTCATGGCCGAAAAGGGGATCGATATGCAGTTTCGAAAAACCAGTGCCTTGGAGCCCATGATTGCCGAGACGTGCCCGCAGATGCTCGTGACCATGGGCTGCGGTGAGCGCTGTCCGCTGGTGCCGGGGGCAAAAATAGTGGACTGGAATCTGCCCGATCCCGCCGGTGAGTCGCTGGACGTCATGCGTACGGTACGGGATGGTATTGAAGAGCGGGTGCGGGGCCTGATACGGAATGATGAATGCTGAATTCGGAATGATGAATGTGGATTCGTTTCACTCAGTCGAATTAATTTGATCCGATTGAACAAAAAAAAGACAGTTTCGCAGGGCAGGAGCGAAATCACAAGTTTTCACTTCTCAAACTTCAATATTCAATTTGTTTCAGTTTTACCGGAATAGTATCATCACTCATCACTTTAATTTAAGCCGCCGCCAGTCCCAGGCAGGCATCGATCATTTCGCTGGAGGCCCGGGCCTCATCGGGGGTGCCCTGCCAGACCATTTTACCGCTTTCAAGAACCGTGACGCTGTCGGCCACTTCCAGTGCCCGCGTTGTGGATTGTTCCACCAGTACAATGGTCATGCCGCGGTTTTTAAGATCGTTGATGACGCTGTAACAGGTATCAATGGCCTTGGGCATGAGGCCCAGGCTCAGTTCATCAATCAGGAGTAATCTCGGCTGGCTCATCAGCGCCCGGCCGATGGACAGCATCTGCTGCTCGCCGCCGGACAGGGACCCGGCCGCCTGGTCGATGCGTTCTTCCAGTCGCGGAAAGGTCTCCAGCACACTGTCAATGCCGGCCGCGGTATCTTTTTTGTCCCGGCAATACCCCCCCACGATGAGGTTCTCGCGAACCGTTAATTCACTGAACAGGCGACGGCCTTCGGGCACCAGCCCGATCCCCGCCCTTACCCGCCGGGTCGGTGGCGTGGTGGTGATATCGTCTCCCTTGTAAAACACCCGCCCGCTGTGGGTGTCCACATGACCGGCCACGCACATGATGGTGGAACTCTTGCCGGCGCCATTGGCCCCCAGCAGTGCATGGACCCGGCCTTTTTCCACCACAAGGTCCAGTTCATGAACGGCACGCATGGGACCATGGCCGCAACTTAATTTTTCAAGCCGTAACATCTTCCGCCCCTTTTCCAACATAGGCGGCACGCACATCGGGTCTGTGCATCACCTGCCTGGGTTCTCCTTCGGCAATCTTGCGCCCGTTGTCCAGCACCACCAGTCGCTGGCCCACGCGCAGGACTTCACTTAAATTGTGCTCAATCATCACGATGGTCATCCCTTTTTGGTTGATCAGGGCCATGGTGTCGGCCAGGCGCTGGGCTTCGATTTGATTCAATCCGGCCAGGGGTTCATCCAGCAGCAGCAGTTTGGGCTCAAGGGCCAGTGCCCGGGCCACTTCCAGTCGTTTGAGCACCCCCAGGGGTTGGCCTGTGACCTCCTGGTCGGCGTGCTCGCCAATCCCTACAAGGTCCAGCAGTTCAACGGCACGCTTATGCTCCCGGTGCCGTCCTGAACTGACCATGGCGCCGAATATGTTTCGGATGCGCCGGTGCCCCACGGCCAGGGCCACATTGTCCTTTAAGGTCATGGAGTGAAACGGCCGCACGATCTGGTGGGTCAACGCCAGCCCCATGCGAATCCGCTTGAACGTGGGGCTGGTTGTAATAGCCTCCCCATTGAGGGTGATCTGTGCCGTCTGGGGGTGAACCACACCGGTGATGGCTTTGAGCATGGTGGTTTTCCCGGCGCCGTTGGGGCCGATAAGGCAGAGAAACTCATGGGCCATGACCTGGAAAGAAACATCGGTGAGGGCCTGCACACCACCGAAATGCATGGTCACGTTTTGGACATCCAGAAGAACCGTCATGGCACTTTCCCCCCGTCCGCCGTCCGCCTGGACAAAAGGGGCCCTAACCCCGCCAGACCGTCCGGGGCAAACCGCATGACAGAAAACAGCAGTATCCCGTACACCAGCAGTTTATAGTCGCCGATAAAGCGAAAGAATTCCGGCATGAGGGTCAGGATGGCGGTGGCGATAATCACCCCGAAAGTGGAACCGATGCCCCCCACCGCCACCATGGAAAGAACGCTGATGGAGGTGATAAAACCAAAGTCATCGGGGACGATAAAACGGGCAAAATAGGTGTACAGTCCCCCGGAAAGACCGGCCATGGCCGTGCCCATGGCAAAGGCCACAAGCTTGTAGGCCGGAACGTCCACACTTAACATCCTGGCGGTATCCTCATCATCGGCCACGGCCTCAAAGGCAAATCCCATCCAGGATCGTTTGATGTAGAGGCTGAAGGCCGTTGCCAGCACGGCAAGAAAAAGTACCAGCATAAAATAGCCGGCCTTGTCCAGACCGATGGACGGAATGGAACTGATGCCGAGCTCGCCGCCAAGGTAGACGTCTTCCTGGCGAACAATGCCCAGGAAGAGAAAGCCGACCCCCATGGTGGTAATGGCCAGAAAATCATCCCGTACCCGCAAACTGGTCAACCCGACGATGATCCCGACGATACCGGTCACGATAATGGCCGCCGGCAGGCTGATCATTGCCGAGGCACCGGCTTTGGCCAGCAATGCCGCAGTATAGGCCCCGATGCCGTAAAATGCCGCGTGACCCAGGCTGATCTGGCCGCAGAAACCGGTAATCATATTGAGCCCGAGGGCCAGAATAATGTTGATGCAGACCACTGTCGCCAGGCTGAGTTCATAAATGCCCATGGTTTACCTCCTTGAAAAAAGGCCCTGGGGTCGGACCATCAATACGATAATCATAAAGGCAAACGCAATGGCATCCCGATCCATATAATCGCCGATGTAGATGGTGCCGAATGCTTCGATAACGCCCAGCAGAAGAGACGCAAACAGGGTCCCCGCCACATTGCCCAGGCCCCCGAGCACGATAATGGCCAGGGCTTTATAGCTGGGTACGCCGCCCATGGTGGGTTCTACCAGGTTTGACAGCAACGACACAAAAACTCCGGCCACCCCTGCCAGGGCAGAGCCGATAAAAAAGTTCAGATACCGTACGTTCAACACACTGATGCCGAAACTTTCAGCCATTTGCGGATCATCCACCGTGGCTCTCCAGGCGATGCCCAGCCGTGTTTTCCGGGCCAGCCAGCTCAAGATCCCCAGTATGAACAGACTGCCCGCCACAATGACGATTTCAACGGTTCTGATGGTCATACCCGCAATGGTATAGGTGGTCTGCAACGGGGGATGGGTGTAGGAGAGGCCATAGGGGCCGAAGATTAAACGGAAGATCTCTTCCATGGCAATAAAAAGGCCGATGGAGGCGATGAGGGCCACATAGGGCGGGCGGTCTAAAATGGGCTGATAGCACAATCGATAAATGGCCATGCCCAGCACACCCACCAGTGCCGCGGACAGCGGCGTGGCCAGAATCAGGCTGCCGGACGCATTGGTCAGCAAAAGGCCGATATAGGCGCCCAGGGCGAACAACCCGGCGTGGGCAATGTGGAGAATGCGCAGCAGGCTGTATACCAGGGTGAGGCCCACCGCAATGGTGGCATACACACAGCCGTAAATAAGGCCTTGGAGAAGAAGCTCGATGTACAGCATGATATTTTCCAGGCAAAAAATCAGGATTCGGCAGGCGGTCATCAAAACCGCCTGCCGAGACAAAATTCGGTTTTATTCGGCAGGTGGGGCCAGCAGAACAGGGTCATCGATAACGGCATAATGATGCCAGTTGCCGTCTTTAACGATCTGCACCTGAACGGCCTTCATTACTTCCCCCAGGGCATTGAATTTAATGGTGCCCGTTGACACTTTGAGGTTTACGGCGGCCATGGCGTCCCGAATGGCTTTGGGATCTGTGCTGCCCGCCTGTTCAATGGCCTTGGCAGCCACCATGACGGCCGTATGTCCGCTGGCGGCAACCATATCCGCCTTGAAACCGGCCTGTTTTTCAAATGCCGTGATAAAATCAGCGGTTTCGGGGACCGTTGAATCCCGGTCCAGGCTGGTGGTAATGATAACACCCTCGGCGGCCTTGCCGGCAATTTCAATGAATTTCTGGCTGTCATAGCCTTCCTGGCCGATGACCGGGACGTCAATGCCCGCCGAACGAAGCTGGCTGATCAAAGGTCCGGCGGTAAAGAAATAACCGGAGGCATAAATGGCCTCGGGCTGGTCGGCCTTCACCTTGGCCACAATGGGTCCGAATTGACGGTCTTTTATGGAATACTGGTACTCGTTGATGATGGTAATGCCGTATGTCGGGGCCATTTCCTTGAAACCGGCGGCCAGAGATTTGCCGAAATCATTTTGCAACGTGATGACCACGACCTTTTTTTTGCCCATCATGTCGCCAAGTAGTTTTGCCCCGGCCTTTCCCTGAATCTCACCTAAAAAGCTGGTGCGGAAAACATAGTCACCGGCCCGGGTGATGTCGGGGTGAATGCCGTAGGCACTGATGTAAGGTATTTTGTTTTCCTGGAATACACCGGCGGCTGAACGGGTGGCCCCGGAATAGGAACCGCTGATCCCTACCACGACTTTATCCTTGCCGATGAGCTTGTTGGCGATGGGAATGGCTTGTGCGGGTTTGGCCTGATCATCGTATATGACCAGCTCCAGTTGCTTGCCGAGAACGCCGCCGGCCTTGTTGATCTGGTTGACCGCCAGCTTGGCGCCTTCGGTGGAGGATTTACCGTCACTGGCGGCAAATCCGGTAAGGGGGGCATTAAACCCGATTTTGATGGTATCGGCGGCGGCAGCAAGGCCGGTTCCGGCCGCAATAAAGCAAGCCATGAGCGCAAAAATCATCATTTTTTTAAACATAATCTGTCTCCTTTAATATCATTACGGTTATGGGGTTTGTATTAGACATCACAGCTATCGGATGCATAAATAAGGACAGGCACTGTTTAAATTAAATTGTGTATACAAGTAGAAAATTTGTAGATACCAGGGGCGCCTGATGTGTGTCAAGAAATTTTTTTCTTGTCGGAAAAGGCTGCGTGGGGCTCAAATGTGTCTTCAAACGCCACTTCGCCGGGTATGATATAGTCTACACTGGTAATCGGGTTTTCAAATGTATAAGTGACCCTTTCAATGTGAAATACCGGATGGCCTACCGTCACGTCCAATATCGGCGACAACTGCCGGGAAATAACTTCAGCGGTAATCCGCTGTTTGACTTTTGTCAGCGGGAGATCGTATTTGGATATCAGAAGTTCGTGGATGGACGCTTTTTCCAGCTTGTCCCAGAAAATGCCGCCACACATATCCCCCCTTAAATATCGGACTTCGTACCGCACGGGCTTGCCGTCGAAAAAATGGAGCCGGCGCACAAAAACGGTCTGTCGGTCATATTGCAGGCACTTTTTGATTTTTGTGGGAGGGTGGGGGAGCATTTTTAACTCCAGTACTTTGCAGGAATGCGTGACGCTGAGTTTTTCAGCATGTTTTTTAGAGGATTGGATGGTAAAATAAGCCAGGGAGAGGTCTTGTTTTCTAATATAGGTGCCTTTGCCCTGAATCCGTTCCACCAGACCTTCGGATTCAAGTTCGCTCAACACTTTGCGTGCGGTCATCCGGCTGACATCAAACTTTTGTGCCAGAATATTCTCCGACGGCAGTTTGTCTTTAAACTGGTGGAATTTTATCCCTTGAACAAGGTGTTGTTTGATTTCAGCCGTTTTCGACCCTTTTTGCTTCATTCTATCTAATTTCCAACAGTTGCGTTTTTGTCATACAGGCAATCCCGGTATTGATGCGCTCGTAAACGGTATTTGAGATGCCGTTACCTGAAACGGCAGCCTGTTTTAATATCAGCTGGTCTGCCTAAAATGTTCTTGACAGATCATGATGGGTCCAATACAAAAATAATTAACTTGTGTATACAAGTTGGATTGATTTTGCAATCTATTTGTGACGGTTTCGTAAAAAGTCCAACTCCTGCGTTGCGCTGCAGCCTGCAATCAGTCAACGTATGATGGTTACGCCTCATGATTGCAAAATTTGCACGCCTTGACACGCAGTGAAGCGTAGCGCTCATTTGAACCTTTTACGAGACCGTCTAAGTTCGATTTTACGAGTGCATCATTTATGAATGGCAGGTGGATAGAACAGGAGGGCAGTCAAATGACAATAAACCAACAAATCGACCAGGCAATGAACATCCGGTGGGATGCGCCGCTTCCTGAAATGCCGACCTTTGCAGACGGTATTCGCCGTGCACCTGACAGGGGCCTCAGGCTCAATCGGCCCCAGGTGGCAACGGCATTGAAAAATGCCCTTCGCTATATACCCGAACCCTTTCATGAACAGCTGATTCCGGAATTTTTACAGGAGCTGAAAGACAGGGGGCGGATTTACGGCTACCGCTTTCGGCCTGAAGGACCTATCAAGGCCAGGCCCATAGACGAATATAAAGGCAATTGTCTTGCCGGAAAGGCATTCCAGTTGATGATGGACAACAACCTTGATTTTGATGTGGCCCTGTATCCGTATGAGCTGGTCACCTACGGTGAGACCGGCAGTGTCTGCCAGAACTGGATGCAATACCGCCTGATTCAAAAATATCTGGCGGCCCTCACCGAAGACCAAACCCTGGTCATGGCCTCCGGGCATCCTGCGGGGCTTTTCAGATCCGGCCCGGAAGATCCCCGGGTCATCATCACCAATGGTCTGATGGTGGGCCTGTATGACAACCCGGATGACTGGGAAATTGCCGTCCAGATGGGGGTTTCCTCCTATGGTCAGATGACCGCCGGCGGATGGATGTACATCGGCCCCCAGGGCATTGTGCACGGCACCTACAATACCTTGATCAATGCCGGCCGTAAAATGTGCAACGTCTCCCAGCGGGGCAACCTTGAAGGGCTGCTGTTTGTCACCTCAGGCCTTGGGGGCATGAGCGGGGCCCAGCCCAAAGCGGCAAAGATCGCCGGTGCCGTCTCCGTAACCGCTGAAGTGGACAGGTCCCGGATCGACACGCGCCATGAACAGGGATGGGTGGACATGGTGTCCGGGGACCTGAAAGAAATTTTTATGGCCGCTGACAAGGCTGTTGCCCAAAAAGAGCCGCTGTCCATTGCCTATCACGGCAATATTGTGGACCTGCTGGCCTATATCGCCGACCATGACATTTGTGTAGATCTGCTTTCCGACCAGACCTCCTGCCATGTGGCCTATGACGGCGGTTACTGCCCCCAGGGCCTGTCCTTTGATGCGCGCACCCGCCTGCTGGCAACGGACCGCCCCCGGTTTAAGGCCCTTGTGGACAAAAGTCTGAGGCGACATTACGAACTGATCCAAACCCTTGTGGACAAGGGGGTCTTTTTCTTTGATTACGGCAATGCCTTTTTAAAGGCGGTGTTTGATGCCGGGGTCACTGAAATTGCGAAAAACGGCAGTGACTGTAAAGACGGGTTTATTTTCCCCTCTTATTTTGAAGATATCATGGGGCCTATTTTTGATTACGGTTACGGGCCTTTCAGGTGGGTCTGCCTGAGCGGAAAACCCGAAGACCTGGCCAGAACCGATCAGGCGGCCATGGCCTGTATCGATCCGGACCGCCGCCCGGAAGATTATGACAACTACATCTGGATAAGAGATGCGCAAAAAAATCATCTGGTGGTGGGCAGCCAGGCCCGTATTCTCTACCAGGATGCCGCCGGCCGTGTGGCCATTGCCCTTAAATTTAATGAGATGGTGAGAAACGGTGAGGTGGGTCCCATTATGATCGGTCGTGATCATCATGATCCCGGGGGCACGGATTCGCCTTTTCGGGAGACGGCCAATATCAAAGACGGCAGCAATGTCACCGCCGATATGGCCACCCATTGTTTTGCCGGAAATGCCGCCAGGGGAATGTCCATGGTGTCCCTGCACAATGGGGGCGGCACCGGCATTGGAAAGGCCATTAACGGCGGCTACGGCATGGTGCTGGACGGCAGCAACCGTACCGACAAGATTCTCCGATCAGCGGTTTTATGGGATGTCATGGGGGGGGTGGCCCGCCGCAGCTGGGCCCGCAATGCCAATGCCATGGAGGTGGCCATGGCCTACAACCGGGACAATGACAATGGGGACCAGATCACCATCCCGTATCTCATCGATGATACAAAAATTTCAGACAGCCTGGACAGGCTGCTGTAGGATAAATAAAAATGAAAAAAATCGTTGAATGCGTACCGAACTTTTCCGAAGGCCGTGACAAGGATGTCATCGATGCCATTGCCCGGGCCATCCGGGAAACAAAGGGCTGCACCTTGCTGGATGTTGATCCCGGTGCGTCCACCCATCGCACGGTATATACCTTTGTGGGGGACCCCGAATCGGTCATCGAAGGGGCCCTGGCCGCGGCACGGGTGGCAAAAGAGCGCATTGACATGCGTACGCATACCGGTGAGCACCCCCGGTTCGGGGCCATGGATGTCTGCCCGTTTATCCCTGTAGCCAACATGACCATGGAAGAGTGTGTTGATATTGCGAGAACATTCGCCGAGCGGGCGGCCGCCGAGCTTGAGGTGCCCTTTTTTCTGTATGAGGCTGCGGCCGGGAAGGATTACCGCCGGCGTCTGCCGGATGTGCGGGAAGGGGAATATGAAGGGCTTGCGAAAAAACTGAAAGATCCCCGCTGGAAGCCTGATTATGGCCCGGCCGAGTTTGTGCCCACCTGGGGTGCGACGGCCACCGGGGCGCGCATGTTTTTGATCGCTTACAATGTGAACATTCTGGGTACGGCCAACCAGGCCCATCGCATCGCCTTGAACCTGCGGGAAGCCGGCCGGGGAATAGATGACCCCGGCCGCCTGAAAGCGGTGAAAGGTATGGGCTGGTATGTGGCCGAATACAATCTGGCCCAGGTGACGGTGAACCTGAACAATTACACCGTCACCGGTATCCATCAGTTGTATGAGGCGGTCAAAGAAGAGGCTGCGGCCCTGAATGTGGGGGTGGCCGGTTCTGAAATCGTCGGCATTGTGCCCCTGGCATCGCTGCTCATGGCAGCGGATTATTACATTGAACGGGAAAATTTGTTCATTATCGATGAGGATCAGAAAATCCGCCTGGCCAGCCAGCGGCTGGGTCTCAATTCAGTGGCGCCTTTTCATCCAAAAGAGAAGATCATCGAATACATCGTGACCGAGCCCGTGGAAGAACCCCTGGCCGGAATGAGCGTCCGCGGCTTTATCGAGGCGGTGGGAGCCCGTTCGTCGGCCCCGGGGGGCGGTTCCGTGTCCGCAGCCCTTGCCGCCATGGGAACGGCCCTTGGCGCCATGGTGGCCAAACTCACCTACGGGGTGCGTAAATTTGAAGATGTGGATGCCAAAATGCGCCGGATCATTCCCCCCCTGCACCGTCTTACCGGTGAGCTGATTCCCATGATTGATGCCGACACCAACGCCTTTACAGAATTTGTGGCAGGTTCCCGCATGCCCCAGGATACAGTGGCGGAAAAAAAGGCCCGGCATGAAAAAATGCAGCAGGGGCTTAAAACCGCCATCAACGTACCGCTGAAGACCATGCGACTGGGGGACAAGGCATGGGCGCCCCTGTGCGAGATCGCCCGCTACGGCAACCCGGCGTCCAAGTCCGATGTCCAGGTGGGGGCCCGGGCACTGGAAACCGGTATCTGGGGGGCTTACCAGAATGTGCGCATCAATATGACGGACATCGAAGATAAGGCCTATAAAACCAAGGTTCTGGCAGAGGCTGAAACCATCGCCGGCAGGGCCCGGGAAAAATGCGCCGAGGTGCTGGAAATCCTGGATCGGTTATAAGCGCTTGATAAAGCAACATCAATAATGTTTTTATATCTCCCCAATGTTTCAACTGGGCCGCCTCGGGATACTTTCCTTCGGAAGCTCAAAAAACTCGGTGCAAAGCGGTCGTAATGCCGGGCAGGGGATTGCCATAAAATTTTTTGACAGTTATCCTTTGTAAATATAGACATATGATAATTACTCAGTCGCTGTCCGGCCTAACGATCGCTAAGCCCCTCAGACAGTTTCGAGCTTCCGAAGGAAAGTATCCCGGGGCTTTATCGGGTCAATTTGAAAAAATAATGGTGGGCGAAGTTTGAATCGTAGGGTGGGCTGTGCCCACCGATAGGCAGAATTCCTTCACTTCTCACTTTTCAATAGTCAATTTTCAATTATACCCGTCACCTGTGGCGCAGCCCGTTGTTCGGGCGGACACAAGGCCCGTCCCTACATTCACAATTCATCACAGCACCAGATCCTTGATAAAGTCAAGCAACTGGTTCAAATTACGGCAGGGGCGCACCTCGTGGCACACCCCCTGGTAGGTGCGCATCTCGCTGTCCCCGGTGTACCAGAACTGCTCTGTTTCCGGATTGAGCCAGATCAGCCGGCGGCAGCGAAGGCGCATTTCATCTAATATTTCAACTTCGGGGTTGGAATAGTTGGAACGGCCGTCACCAATGATGATCAGGGTTGTTTTTTTGTCTAAAACAGCCATGTGATGGCGTTTGAACAGACGCAGGGTCAACCCGTAATCCGTGGCCGCACCGTAGTCAATATTCGCTTCACCCAGCACTTTTTCAATGGCTTGATTGATTTCGTTTTTTTCAAATATTCCCGTCACCTCGTCAATACCGGCCACAAAGACAAAGCTGTGCACGCGGGTAAAGCATTCCTGCAGGGAATAGAGCATGTTGAGCATGAACCGGGCCGCCGACCATACCGATCCGGAAACATCACACAACGTAACGATCCGGGTTTTGCGCAAGGGTTTGTTGCGAAAGACGATTTCCATGGGGACCCCCTGGTAGCGCGCCCCCTGTCGCAGGGTTTTTTTGACGTCCAAAACCCCCCGCTTTCGCCGTGCATAGCGAAGACTGGCCGTATCTTTCAGTTTTTGCACGAGCTGTTTGATGACCTCCCGCAGTTCTTCGATCTCTTTTTGCGTCAACGATACAAAGGCGGTTTCACCCAGCCCGGTGAGGTGCTGCTCATGGGAGGTAATTTTTTTAAGGTTCTCACCGGCAGGCCTGGGGCTTTGCAGGAGAAGGCGTCGGGCACTTTCAATCCGCTGTGTAAAATGGGCCTCAAGGCTCTTGCGCTTTTCCCAGGGGATCCGGTCTATATTGTCGCCGAGAAACTGCGAGACCGCTGCCTGGGCACTGTTTAACTGCAGCATCACCCCCAGACGGCGGGTGACCGACCCCAGGTTGGACCCCATGCCCTGCCTGCGGCCGTCGCCCTCACTCTGGATGCGGCCCAGTGTCTGCAAAAATGCGATGGGATCTCCGGCCATAAAATCAAGCAGGGCCGGGTCAAGGGAGCCGGCAAAGGCTTCGGACGCCAGCAGTTCTGCCATCTGGTCCTGGAGCGGGTCGGTAAGAAAGATGCCTAAATCCTGGCGCAATTCATGAAAAAAAAGGTGATACAGGCGGTCGAAATGGCCCTGCTCCCGGCGGCTTTTCGCAAAATTGGCCTTTAAGACCGTCTTGAACAGGGGCTGATTCAGACAGTCTATCCGTTCAAGCTGCCCCACACAGTCAAGGACCTCACTGGTGGAGATCCGAAGGCCCCCGCCCCGGGCACAGGCGGCAAACTTTAAGACGAGGTTGACCATCTCGACCCTGTGTCGGCTACAATGGTTTTTAAATTTTCCCGGACCTTTTCGGCGTCGGATCGATACTTGCAAATCATATTGAGGGTCTGGTCCAGCACCTGGGGGGAAAGGTCTTCGACCTGAAGGGCAATCAGGGATTGTGCCCAGTCCAGGGTTTCGGATATGCAGGGTTTCTTTTTCAGATCCAGCCGGCGAATCCTCCGGATGGCCGCCACCAGCTGGCCCGTGAGCCGGTCTCCTGTTTCGGGCAGTTTGAGGTGGACGATTTTTGCTTCCAGGTCACAGGTGGGGTAATCGATGAAAAGATGGATGCAGCGCCGCTTGAGGGCATCGCTCAGGTCGCGATAATTGTTGGATGTCAGCACCACAAAGGGAATATGCGTTGCCGAAAGGGTCCCTATTTCCGGAATCGACACCTGAAAATCACTTAAAATTTCCAGCAGAAAGGCCTCGAACTCCGGATCCGATTTGTCCACTTCATCAATGAGCAGAACCACCGGTTTTTCAGAGCTGATGGCCTGGAGTAACGGCCGGGGCTGGATGAACCGTTTTGAAAAAAAAGCATCCTCCTGGGCCGCAATCCGGTCAACGGCATCGGTTAAGGAGTTTGATCCGGAGATGATATCATGGATTTTCCCCTTGATCATCTGGGTATAGAGCAGTTGTTTGGCATATTCCCATTCATACAGGGCTTTGGCTTCATCCAGCCCTTCATAGCACTGGAGCCGGATGAGGTGGCGATCCAGACCCCGGGCCACCGCCTTGGCCAGTTCGGTCTTGCCCACACCGGCGGGCCCTTCCACCAGGATGGGTTTCTGGGTGGCATGGGCCAGAAAAACAACGGTGGCAATATTTTCGGAACAGATGTAATCACAGCCTTCCAACGCTTCTCGTGTCGCCTCAACACTGGAAAAAGCCATTTGGACAATCCTCACAGGTCAGATAAGGGGTTAATCGTGCAATTTTTGATCAATTGTCAGATCTGTATCACAGATTAGGATCGGAAGCGAAATAAATTGAACAAAGAGTGCAAAGGATTTCGGTTTGCCTTCAAGGCGTGTTGAATCCCCCATACGTTACGTTAGTAGCCTTTAACGCAACACAGACACGCGGTGAAGCGCAGCGCTACCGCGGGCCAAAAGACGAGTAATGTTGTTCAAGTTATCAAGTTTGCGATCCTTGCGGGCGTTGACACGAAGTATTGCCCGTATCCTGCCTATGAGTCGGAAATGCAGGTCGGCCGGTTCATTGCAACATCTTATAAAATGATTATTGTAAAAAATAGGCTTTGTTCAATAAAAATAATGAGGATGCCATGACCCCTGATAATATACAGCATACACAAGGTGACGGTATGCCCTCCGGCGTTCACGTCCGCCGGCTCTCGTCATTGACCTTTGACAATCGGTTCATTCGTGACCTGCCTGCAGATCCTGACCTCGAAAATCGCCGTCGCCAGGTGATGGGCGCTGCCTACTCGTTTGTCACACCGGCCAGGGTCGCGGCACCGCAACTGGTGGCCTGCTCTGAAGAAGCGGCCATGCTGTTGGATCTTTCCCCGGACGCCTGTGACTCTGCTGAATTTGTCCAGGTGTTTTCCGGAAATCGCCTGGTGCCGGGCATGGCCCCCTATGCCACCTGCTATGGCGGGCATCAGTTCGGCAACTGGGCCGGGCAACTGGGGGATGGCCGGGCCATCAACCTGGGCGAGATCGTTAACCAGCGCTCGCAGCGCTGGGCATTGCAGCTCAAGGGCGCCGGTCCCACGCCCTATTCACGAAATGCCGATGGACTGGCGGTATTGCGCTCATCGGTTCGTGAATTTTTATGCTCTGAGGCCATGTTTCATCTGGGGGTCCCCACCACCCGGGCATTGAGCCTGGTATTAACCGGTGAGCAGGTGGAGCGGGATATGTTTTACGACGGCCATCCCAAGCTGGAACCGGGCGCCATCGTCTGTCGCCTATCACCTTCATTTACACGGTTCGGTAATTTTCAGATATTTGCCTCACGCGGTGATATGGGGTCGTTGAAACAACTGATGGATTACACGATTCGAACCGATTTTCCCCACCTGGGGGAGCCGTCGCCGGCCGTTTATCTGAAGTGGTTTGAAACGGTGTGCCGGGCCACGGCGGAGATGGTGGTGCACTGGATGCGGGTGGGCTTTGTCCACGGGGTGATGAATACGGATAACATGTCGGTTCTCGGCCTGACCATTGATTACGGCCCGTACGGGTGGCTGGAAGATTACGACCCCGACTGGACGCCGAATACCACGGATGCCGGTGGCCGCCGCTATCGGTTTGGTCATCAGGGGCAGATTGCCCACTGGAACCTGGGCCAGCTGGCCCATGCCATCTACCCGATGATCGGGCAGGTTGCGCCGCTGCAACAGGCCCTGGAAAATTATGTGCAGCACTACCGGCAGGAATGGCAGACAATGATGGCCCGAAAGCTTGGCCTGATGGAGTTTGTGCCCGGGACAGATGGGGATTTGATCGATGACCTGCTGACGATCCTTTCCCTGGTGGAAACCGACATGACCCTCTTTTTCCGCCACCTGGCCACTCTGGATGTCGCTACCGGCGGTGGGGACAAGGTCGGTGATACCCAACTGATAACACCGCTCATGGCCGCCTATTACAGACCGGAACAGCTGACGGGGGAATATCGACTGCGGTTGGGCGCCTGGCTGCGACGCTATATGGATCGTGCCGGAAAAGACCGGCTCGCACCCCAGGACCGGCGGCAGCGGATGAACGCCGTCAATCCGAAATACGTGCTGCGCAACTACCTGGCCCAGATGGCCATCGACAAGGCGGAAAAAGGGGATTTTACCCTGATCCATGAATTACTCGAGTTGCTTCGCCACCCTTACGATGAGCAGCCCGGCAAGGATGTTTTTGCCGAAAAGCGCCCTGAATGGGCCCGCCACCGCCCCGGTTGTTCCATGCTGTCGTGCAGCTCTTAATAACCGATGGCACAGCCGTCTTTTCGCGGATCGCTTCCCCCGAAGTAGCGCATGGGATTCTCTTCTCGCCAGATCCCCTGGTATCCCCCGAAGGCTTCAGTGTCAGGGGACAGTTTGTGCCCCATTTGGGCAAGCCGGGTCTTTACACTGTCCCGGATCCCGCGTTCAAACCCCACATATCCTGGACCTGTCATTCGGGTACCGGTGGGGGTGGAACTTTCATAGTGCTCAATCCTGGGCAGTTCACCGGCCTGCTGGACCGACATGCCGAAATCGATGATGTTCATCAGAATCTGGGCATGGCCCTGGGGCTGGAAGTCGCCGCCCATGACACCAAAGGAGAAAACCGGCCGGTCCTTTTGGGTAACAAATCCGGGAATAATCGTGTTGAACGGCCGTTTGTGCGGTTCCAGCCGGTTAAGGTCGTTTTCTTCCAGTGAAAAGAGGCTTCCCCGGTTTTGCAGGGCAAAACCGAGATTGCCGGGCACCATCTTTGAGCCGAAACCCTGATAAACACTCTGGATTAACGACACCATATTGCCGTGACGGTCTGCGGCCGTCAAATAGACCGTATCTGAGGCACCTTTTAACCGGCCGGCCCTGACCGCCTGGGCGGCGTATTTGGGATCAATGGTCGCCGCCCTTTTTGCGGCATAGGCTTTTGAAATTAATTCTTTGACCGGTACATCGGCAAACTCCATATCCGCATAATAGACGGCCCTGTCTTCAAAGGCCAGTTTTTTGGCCTCTATCAAAAGATGCAGATATGCCGCCGAATTGGGTTTCAGGGCCGAAACATCAAAAGCCTCCATGATATTCAGGATCTGGAGCGCTGCAATGCCCTGGCCATTGGGCGGCAGTTCCCAGATGTCATACCCGCGGTAATTGGTGCTCACCGGTTCAACCCAGCTGACGGTATGATTCTTGAAATCATCCATGGAAAAACGGCCGCCGTTCTCATTTGAAAAGCGCACGATCCGCTGGGCTATTTCACCTTGATAAAAGGCGTTTGCTCCGCCGTGGGCAATGATACGAAACGATTTTTCCATATGGGGATTTTTAAAAACCTGGCCAAAAGAAGGGGCGCTGCCATTGGGGTAAAAAACGCTTTTCAGGGTCGGGCCGGACCCGGCTTCAAGGGCTTTCCAGGCCCCGGCCACAATGGGGGATACACAAAACCCCTGTCCGGCAAAGACCCTGGCCGGTTCAAGCAGACTGGCCATTGCCAGCGTTCCGAACCGTTTGCCCAGGGCGTCCCACCCACTGACACAACCGGGTACACTCCAGGAGAGGGGGCCTGTGGTCGGTATCTTTTTTAACCCCATGGCCCGGGCCGCTTTCATCGACCAGTTGCCGGGTGCCCGCCCACTTGCATTCAAACCATATAACTTTTTGTCTTTTTCCATCCACACAATGGCGAAAAGATCACCCCCCAGCCCGCAGCTCATGGGTTCCACCACACAAAGGGCCGCATTGGCGCAGATGGCGGCATCAATGGCATTGCCCCCATCTTTCAAGGTGTCGATACCGGCCATTGTGGCCAGCGGGTGGCTGGTGCAGACCATGCCTTTCTGGCTGACCACCGTTGACCGGTTCTGGTTGCGGGCCGACAGAAGCGATGGATCGATATTCATTTTGTTGACCTTTCATATGGTTAATATTTCAAATACTTTCGGCCAAAGCCGCTTTATTGGTTCGATCAGATAAAATGGACCAGTTCCAGAAGGTCTGCCAGGGCGGTGAATGCTTGAAAGGCAACGGCATAATCGGGCGCCGGATACCGTATCGTATCTCCGCTGATCCGTTGCGTTCCGGGCAGGCGGAGGGCCCGGTCAACAGCCGATGCCGTGGTAAACCGCATCTCCATGGTCACCGCTTCATCTGCCAGGGTGAGGGGGGTGAATCGATCCGTATGGGCCAGTGCTTTTTTAACGGCATCGTATATCAGCTCCCGGCAGCGTTTGGGATGACAGCAAATGCCGGCATAGGAACCAATTGCTTCCTTGACAGGGGCCGTCTCAATTTCGGGAATCAGTTGTATCGCTTCCCGACAGGTGGTTTCATCACCGGATATCATGACCACCGGAACCCCGTAATATCCGGCCATGAGGGCATTGAGGCCAATTTCGCCCACCTTGAGCCCATTAAATTTCAGCTCGGCCACCCTGCCGTGAAAAATGTGCGGGATAGACGCATCCGCGGTGCCGGCCATGGAGTGATAACCGATAAAGCAGACGGCATCCATTCCCCGGTCCACCCCCTCCATCATGGCCAGGGGCCGGGGCGACCCCATCACCAGCCGGGCACGCTCATCAAGGGATTCGGGAAGCAGATTCAGTCCCACATTGTGGGCGTCAACCACCATCACCTCGGACGCTTTGGCATCAAAAGCGGCACGGACGGCGGCATTCACCTCTTCGGTCATCAACCGTCTGGCCATGAGATACTCCCTTTCAGTAACGCCCGAGTGCTCATGACGGACGACTGACCCGATACCTTCAATATCAGCTGAAATTAAAATTTTCATCGTTTATTTTGGCTCCTTTTCATATAAAAACAGGTAAAATGCCTTCAATTCTTACTTTTCACTATTCATTTTTCAATTATACAAGTGGCAGTCCACCCAGTGCTCCGGTGCCACTTCTATGCTGGGCGGCGGCTTTTTTTTACAGATGGCCATCACTTCCGGGCAGCGCGGATAAAATCGGCATCCTGCGGGTAATTGAAGCGGGCTGGGGATATCACCATCTAAAACCGACAGAGCCTGCCGCTTGAACGGATCAGGGGCCGGCACCGACGCAATCAATGCCCGGGTGTATGGATGGGACGGACTGGAAAAAAATTGCTGCCGGGGGGCGGTTTCAACGATTTTTCCCAGATACAGTATCGCAATTCGTGTACTGATATGCCGGACCACGGCCAGGTCATGGGAAATGAACAGGTAGGCATATTGATATTTTTCCTGAAGTCTTGTGATCAGGTTGAGGATCTGGGCCTGCACGGAAACATCCAGGGCAGAGGTGGGTTCATCGAAAATAATGAATTCCGGTCCGGTGATCAGGGCCCGGGCAACCCCGATGCGCTGGCGCTGGCCCCCTGAAAATTCATGGGGATACCGGTCAAGATGTTCCCGGGATAGCCCCACGTCTTCCAGGGACGCCAGTACCCGGTTTTCGAGCAAACGGCCTTTGATGCCCTGCTGAACCCGGAGGGGGCTTCCCACGATGTGCCGGACCGTCATTCTGGGATCCAGGGAGGATTGGGGGTCCTGGAACACCACCTGAAGTTTCCCGCGAATTTTTTGAAACGCCGCATCTTTTTGTTGCAGGATATCCTGTCCCTTAAACAGGACCTGGCCGCTGCTGGCCCTGACAAGCCGTAAGATACAATTGCCCACGGTGGATTTTCCACTGCCGGATTCGCCCACAAGGCCAAGGGTTTCGCCCCGTTTAATGCTCAGTGATACCTGGTCCACGGCGGTTAAAAATTTAGACCGCTGCCCGAAAAAACCCGCTTTGATTCGAAATTTTTTGACAAGGTTGCGTGTTTCAATAAGGGGTCGCGTCATCGGTCATCCTTCCGGCAATGACATGCCACTGCGTGATCAGGGGTAATCCATGTGAGATCGGGTACCGTTTGAACACAGGCGGCAGTGCAAAAATCGCATCTTGGATGAAACCGGCACCCCGGGGGCGGATGCATCAGCGTGGGGACACTGCCGGGAATTGAGTACAGGGTTTTGCCGGTCGGCTGATCGCCCTCTTCTTTTTCCGGCGCCCCCATGTCCGGAATGGCGGCAATCAGACCCCTGGTATAGGGATGAACCGGGTGGGCGAACAACTCTTTCACAGCGGCAAATTCCATGATCCGTCCGGCATACATGATGGCCACCCGGTCACAGATCTGGGCCACCACCCCCATATCGTGGGTAATGATCAGTACGGAAATATTTCGTTTCCGGCTCAGCGCTGTCAAAATTGCCAGTACCTGTCCCTGGATGGTCACATCCAGGGCCGTGGTGGGTTCATCGGCAATCAAAAGGGCCGGGTCGCAGACAAGGGCTATGGCAATCATCACCCGTTGTCTCATGCCGCCGGAAAGTTCATGGGGATATTTTTTCAACACCGCTTCCGGGTCAGGCATCTGAACCTGCCGCAGCATGTCCACACACACGTCAATGGCCATCTTTTGTTTGAGTTTCCGGTGCAGCCGGACCACTTCTATCATCTGGTTTCCCACTGTAAAGACAGGGTTCAGGCTGCTCATGGGTTCCTGGAAAATCATGGAAATCTCATTGCCGCGGATTTGCCGGATTCGCTTCGGGGAAACGTTTAAAATATCCTCATCCTTAAAAAAAGCAGTGCCGCCGGTTATCGTTCCGGGGGGGTGCGGAATCAGCTGAAGAAGGCTGCGGGCCGTTACCGATTTGCCGCACCCGCTTTCACCCACCAGTCCAAGGATTTCACCGCGTTCAATGGTCAGGCTGATGTTGTCCAGAACTTTTGACGTTCCCTGGTAATTGGTAAATTCAACGGACAGATGTTCTATTTTCAATAACGGGTCCATTAATATTACCTCCGAATACGCGGGTCCATGATGTCCCTCAAGGCATCACCCAGAATATTGAAACCAATCACGGTAATCAAAATAAAAAGGCCGGGAAAGGTGGCATACCACCACTGATCCATGAGAAATTTCCGGCCCACGCTGATCATGGCCCCCCATTCGGGCAGTGGCGGCTGGGCGCCCAGGCCGATAAAGCTCAATGATGCGGCGATGAGAATCGTGTCCCCCAGTGTGAGGGTGGCCAGAACAATGACCGAACTCAAACAATTGGGGAGAATATGGTGGAGAATAATCCACCCGTTCCCGGCACCTGACACTTTGGCTGCGGCAATGAACTGCATCTCCTTGACGGCCAGGGCGTCCCCCCGCACCAGTCTTGCGAATTTTGGAATCATGACAAAGGACACCGCCATGATGGCATTGTTGAGGCTGGGTCCCATTGCCGCTGCCAGGGCCATGGCCAGCACCAGTGACGGGCAGGAGAGAATCACGTCCATCATCCGCATGAGGATATTGTCGATGCGTCCCCCGTAATATCCGGATACGGCGCCGATGACGGACCCGATACCGCCGGAGATGAGAATAACGACAAAGCCGATTCTCAGGGAAATCCGTGCACCGAACAGTATCCGGCTCAATATGTCGCGGCCCATTTCATCGGTGCCGAACCAGTGTGCCCCCCCCGGTGCCAGGAGACGTTCGCTTAAACTGATCCGTATGGGATCATAGGGCGCCAGAAAATTTGCGAAAAGCGCCATGCCGGATAACGATATCAGGATAATGAGGCCGGCCATGGCAATGGGGTTCTGCCTGAGCAGCAGCCCGGTCAATTTTAATTCCCGCCATTTTGAACTGTTTTTAAACATTGATGTCATTATTTCGGTTCAATACTTTATCAATTCATAAGTATTATTTGAGATGGCTAAGTAAAAATCTTCATATACAAGGCGTAGGGATTTTCCAGGGACGAAGGCATACATATGGTATGTCGCCCATTAAAGGGCTGGTCAAGTAAAAAAACACCTCTCCATGCAAAAATAATAGAATTTTTTTTCGCTTGATCTTTAAATGCTCCAATCAGCACGATGTTGCTTTGTCTTCCATCTGCACCCGCTATTTCTTTTTTATTGGTTACGGCCAGACAATAGCTGATCCGCACCGGTCACCCATCTGGATCAAGGCAGTGGTGTATTGTAAGACTGCTACAGGATACACCGGCCCCTGGTCTGTATCGACCCCAGAAATCTGTCGGTTCCGTACCGTGTTCAAATGATTGGGTCACAAATCTTATGGTTTTTAACCAACCCCGTATAGACTCACGGCACAGGCAAATCAAAGCATTAAAGCAAAAACATACCGATAATATTTGATGGGTGATACGGTTCCCAATCAAGTCTGATGGTTATACCAACCCCATAAATGGTTCCCCGCAGCACCCAAACTGTCAGGTAAAAAGCATCTGGCTATCAAAGGGGACCTGGTCGCGCATCATGTAGTAAGAGGCTCTGGCCAGTTTGTTGCTCAAAGCTTTGATGGCTACCACTCCATTGCTTTTCGCCTTTTTTCGCTGATAGAACTTCTCCGCCTGGACGTTGTACCGGATGCAATAATTAGCCGCTTCCACATACGCCCAGGAGAGGTATTTGTTGCCGTTCTTTTTGTTACCCACACCCTTTTTCTTTCCGTTGGAAATCCGTTCGGACTTGACGCATCGGCAATAAGAACAGTAGTTGCCCACTTTCTTAAACCGGCCCATATCGCCTGCTTCCATCATGATGACCATTGCCAGGATTTTGCCCACACCGTTGATGGTGGATAGCCACTTGAATGGTTCCGTCAAGCTGATCTTGTTCGTCGCCTGTTTTTCGATCATTTTAATCTGCTTGGACAAAAGGTCAATAATGCTGAGATATCTTTGAGCCATGAAAATCAGATCTTCATGGTGGAACAATGTCTCCAGGTTTTCTTCGGTCAGTTTCTTGATGTTGTTTACAGATATCCGGGTTCCTGTATTTCTGGTGATCATGCTTTGAAAACTGAGAATATCAGCGGTTCGCTGTCTGACAAACAGCATCCTGCGCCGTAACAGGTCTCTCATGGGTCTGGTTTCTTTGGGGTAAATATACCCTTGCGGCAAAATGCCAAGTTTAAGTAAATGGGCCAACCACAATGCATCCCACTTGTCATCGCTATACTTGATTCCATCATATTGTTTAATGGCCGCAGGATTGGCCAGATGAACCGTGTACCCCTGATCCTGCAACCCGTCTACCAACCAATACCAGTTATAGGTGGATTCAACCACGACACCCTGAAGATCTTTTTTGTAAGGTGCCAGGTAATCGATAATCAGTGGAAGAGAATTTTTTAATCGTTTTCCCACAACCTTCTCCAATTGTTCATCAATGATTCCAATGTAAGAATTGCTTGAATGCAGATCGATCCCGGCGTATAGTTCCATTGAGCACCTCCTGTAAAAGTGTATAATTGATGAAAACCGCAATTTCCGTTATTTATACATTTTGGAGGTGCTTTTTTCAAACTTTTCAGGCTGTAGTGATATTTTCCGTAGGAAAAGATCACGCTTGAAAAGTAAAATGAGAAGCACTACGGTCGTCGCTGCTCAACAAGCTCTTTATATGGATATCAAGTCTCTGGAAAATCGCTATAACGCAGTAGATGGAGACTTTTTGCGACGCCATCAATACTTTATCCTGGGATTTAAAAAAGCATACAACACATCCACAATAAGATTAATGGAAACATACACCAGTGACACAACAAGGGTGAATCCCATGATCGCCGGAAAATCAAGGTAATTGACCGAGTCGACAACATATTTGCCCATGCCGGGCCAGCCGAAGATGGTTTCTGTCAGGATCGCCCCGCCCAGAAGTTCGCCAAAGGAAAGGCCCGTTATGGTCACCGTGGGAATCAGTGAATTTTTAAAGGCGTGTTTTAACACAATCATTGTTTCGGAAATACCGTTGGCCCGGGCCGTGACAATGAATTCCTGCTCCAGGACTTCAATCATGGATGACCGGACAATCCGGGTCACAATGGCCAGGTATACATAGGAGAGGCAGAACGCCGGTAGTATCATATGGGAGGCAACGTTGAGAAATTTGTCTATCCGGCCTTCCAGCAAGGTGTCGATCAGGTACAGTCCGGATACAAATGCAGGGGGGGAAAAATCAATATCAAGCCGTCCTGAACCCGGGAGCCAGCCTAAATTCCGGTAAAACAGCAGCAACAGCATCAGGCCAAGCCAGAAAACAGGCATGGAAACACCGAATACGGAGAAGATTCGCGTCAGGTGATCGGTGAGCCGGTTTCGTTTTACAGCAGACAAAATGCCCAGCGGTATCCCGACGCTGAGACAGATAAAAATACTTGCCAGCGTCAGTTCCAACGTTGCCGGGAAGAAATCATTCAAGTCTTTGGCCACGGGCCGGTGATTTCGAATGGAGATGCCCAGATCCCCCTTTGCCAGCCCGGCCATGAATCTCAGGTACTGGGCCGGCAACGGCCGGTCCAGCCCGTACTCTTTCCTTATATTGTCAATGGCCTGCCGGCTGGCTTTGGGGCCGGCAATCATCTTTGCAGGATCGCCGGGGATGGCGTGGGATATTAAAAACACCATGATGGTGACGCCCAGCAGCACCGGCACCATATAAAGCAGTCGTCTCAGTATAAATTGCAGTATTCTCATAAACCGGACCCGCTAAACCAAAAAAATGCCGGGGAAGGGTGAATCACCTGCAGTCCCCGACATTTTGGTGTTATATATCACTGCTTGGAAATATTTTCAAAATTATACATGGACTCGAGCATGGGGTTGAAGATGTACCCCTTGACATTTTTTCGCATGGGCACAATGGTCTGAACCTGATAGAGAAAAATGTACGGCGCCTCTTCCATTATAATCTCCTGGGCTTTATGATAGAGGTCCGTCCGCTGCTTTTGATCGCTCACGATGGCTGCCTTTCGGATCATCGTGTCGACGGTGTCATTTTTGTAGAAACTTCGGTTGCCCGGAAGGCCCCAGAGTTTGGAATCAAACCAGAAATTCATGAACATGAACGGATCGGCAAAGTCCGGACTCCAGGCCCCCAGACACAGTTCGAAATCGCCGGTATCCACCCGGTCGCGCATGGCCGGATTGGCCATCAACTGCAATTTCAAGGTCACGCCGATATCGGCAAAGTTGCTTTGAAGGATCGTGGCGATCTGCTCCCAGGAGGACCGCCTGTTGGAGTAGAGGAGTGTCAGGTCCAGTCCTTTCTCAAAACCGGCGCTTTTCAGCAGGGCTTTGGCTTTTGCGACGTCCCGGGAGTACTGGAACAGATCTTCCTTATGACCCCACATCCCCTTCGGGACCGGCCCCCGCATCTGCACCCCATTGCCCTGGAGGACATAATCAATGATACCCTTGTAATCCACCGCATAGCAAATGGCCTGGCGCACTTTCGGATTGTTCAGGGGTGATTTCTGATTGTTGATGTAGACATACTCCACCAGCTGGGACGGGTAGCGATTGACCACCAGGTCGCTGTTTTTTTCCAGTGCCGGAATCTGATCGATGAGTATGTTTTCGGCAATATCAATATCGCCGCGCTCAAGGGCCATCCGCCGGTCGGCGGATTCGGCCATGAACCGGATAACGACCTTTTTAACTTTTGGCGCACCCCCCCAGTAGTTGGGTTTGGCCTCCAGTACCGCCTGCTGACCCCGGCTCCATTCAACCAGTTTAAAAGGGCCGCTGCCGTCTGTGTTTTCGGCCAGCCAGCCCTGGGCCTGATCGCCATTTTTTTCATGCTTCATGACCGCCGGATTAATGATGGAGGCACCGTCCGTGGCCAGTGTCTGCAAAAAGGGGCCATAGGCATTTTTAAGCGTAATTTCGAGGGTGTTGGCGTCGACCACACGCATGGACTTGATGGACCCGATGTTGTCCGCAGGCCCTTTTCCGATGGTCAATGTTCTTTCGAATGAAAATTTCACGGCAGCCGCATCCAGGGGCGTCCCATCGTCAAAGAATATGCCCTTGCGAATCGTAAATACCCATACGATGCCATCATCTGAAACCGTCCAGGACGTTGCGGCCTGGGGTTCGACCTCCGTGGAGCCTTTTCCGTCAATCGTCCGGTATTTCACCAGCCGGTCATAACAGGGGTAGATCTGGCGCCAGTCATAATTGTCGCTTGAAACACCTGAATCCAGTGTATGGATGTCGGAAGACACCCCCACGACAAGTGTATCGGGCCCGGCCGCTGTTACCGCGCCAGGCAGTCCGATCAGGGATAAGCACAGGAAAATCTGAAAAAAAAGAATGGATCGTTTCATAATCGTTCTCCTTTTCTGAAATTGGTTTAAATGGGATTTAAAACGTTTCAAAGGATAGGCGCCTGCTCTTCAGGTATATTTTAATCTCAAATCTCCGTTTCCCGTTTGACCACCAGCACCGGCCGTCTGGATTTGCGGATCACCCGTTCGGAGACCGACCCTAAGAAAATTTCACCGATATTGGATCGTCCATGGGAACCGATGGCGATGATGGACGGGGCCTCCTTCTCTTCAACAGCGAGGATCTCCTGCCATGGATAACCGATTTTGAAGATAGTCTTCACTGCGAAGCCTACGCCCTCGAGCTCTTTTTTCACCTCCGCCAGAGACTCCAGAGCGATCTCTTTGGCCACTTCCCGCCACTGGAGGATATCGTTCTCCTGGAGGGGATGCCGCATCAATCCATCGATAACATTCCGGTTCATGACGTGCAGGATAACCACTTCCTGGCTTCCGGCCTCTTTGAGCTGTTTGATGTAATCCAGGGCCTTTGTCGCCACATCGGAAAAATCAGTCGGATAGAGAATTTTTTTAAACACGATAGGACTCCTTTCATGGGGTTTCATTTTTAATGAAATCGCCGGAAGCCAATAAAAAAAACCGCCAGAATGGCAATCCCCACCGTTTCGGTCACCACGGCTGCGGGTTATCGGCATTTTTGATATGGATTTGCTTTTCAGATATCTTTTTTATATTCGAGATATCTTTTTGTGTCAAGAAATTGCAATGGGCCTTGGGATGCATCAGGGGCCTCAAGCGTTCTTGCAAAGGCCGGATAAAAGAAACAGGATCCATTAAAACTCTATTGAAAATACAAACAGTTGATGTTACTTAAATTCGGGTTGAATAAAACCATCAAAACAGGAAGCGATATGCACCCTAGTGAAAAACAGCAAACACTTTTACGCAAGCTGCCCGGTGTGGATCATATTATCGAACAGATCAATTCCCGGGGGCTTTTTGAAAACACGCCCAAATCCGTGGTCATGCAAGCCATCCGCAGGGTCGTCGAGGCCCTGCGCCGGGAAATCCTTACCGGCGACGGTGCCATGGTTTCTGAAAGCCTGGATGATGCGGCCGTCCTGGCCCGCGTTACAGGGGCCGTTGCCAGGGCCACGGCTTTTAACCTGGTGCGCACCATCAATGCCACCGGTGTTGTGGTGCACACGAACCTGGGTCGGTCCCTGCTGGCAAAGGAGGCCGCAGACAATCTGCTGGCCATCGGCTGCCACTATTCCAACCTGGAATTTGACCTGAGTGCCGGCAAACGGGGATCGCGGTACAGCAACGTGGAAGATATCCTGTGCGAAATCAGCGGGGCCGAAAGCGCCATGGTGGTCAACAACAATGCCGGTGCCGTGCTGATCTGCCTGGAAACGTTGACCCGGGGCAAAGAGGTGGTGGTTTCCCGGGGTGAACTGGTGGAGATCGGCGGTGCCTTCCGGATTCCCGATGTCATGGCCAAGAGCGGCGGTATCCTCCGGGAAGTCGGCACCACCAACCGTACCCATCCGAGAGATTATGAAAACGCCATTACCCCGGATACGGCCCTGCTGCTCAAGGTCCATACGAGCAATTACAGTGTTGTGGGGTTTACCGCCGCCGTGGGCCTCAAAGATCTGGTGGCCATCGGCGAAAAACACCATCTGCCGGTCATGGAAGACCTGGGCAGCGGCACCTTCATCGATTTTGCCCATTACGGTTTGATGCCCGAACCCACGGTCCAGGCGTCCCTGGCCGCCGGGGTGGATGTGGTGACCTTCAGCGGCGACAAGCTTCTGGGCGGGCCCCAGGCCGGGATTATCCTGGGTAAAAAAGAGATCATCGACCGGATCAAGAAAAATCCCATCAACCGGGCCCTTCGCATTGACAAGCTGACCCTGGCCGCCCTTGAAAGCACATTGCGGCTCTACCGTGACAAGGAAAAGGCCGTGCAGTGCATCCCCACGTTGCGCATGCTGCTGGGACCTTTTGAGCCGATCCAGGCGCGGAGTGAAACATTGGCCCGGATGCTTGAACCGCTGGATGCAAAACTCGATGTCAAGATCCTGGATCGGCCGTCGAAAGCCGGCGGCGGGTCCTTACCCCTGCTGGAACTGCCCAGCAAATGTGTGGCCCTGAAGATCGAAAATCTTTCGGCCAGCCGTTTTGAAAAAACAATGCGTCATAACACGCCCCCTATCATCGGCAGAATTGAGGATGAATTTTTTATCATGGATATGCGGACGGTTGGCGATGATGAACTGGAAATGATCACTGCAGCTGTTTCCCACATTTTAGAAAAGGCCTGAAAATGGACCCGACCACCCCAGTTGAAGAAAAAAAATTGTTTTCATCATGCTCTTCGACCCGACAGTTTCTGTTCAACAAAATCGACCCCTTCGAGCAGGAGACCCGGCCCTGGGAAACCCCCTTTGAGGGCTCTGATGACCTGGTTGAGATTTTTCCGAACATGCTTTCCGGGCCCGCTTTTATCGCGCATGCCCTGGCCGCCATCGAGGACACACCGGCCTTTGGCGTGGTGGTGGTCCGGCTGGATCACGACCACGGGGAAGATGGGTCTGCCACGGCTGAAATCGACCCGTATCGTATCATCGAAACAGGGAAAATTATTGCGCAGACAAGCGGGGGGGACAACGTTATCTGGGGGCAGCTGGGTCATGACACCTGGGGCTGTTTTCTGCCGGATGCGGATGAGGCCGCCTGCACTAAGTGGTGCAACAGTCTTAAAGCGGACCTGGCAAAGCAAACCCTCCCCGGCGTCACCGTGGGCATCGCCGTTTATCCCTGCAGTGATTTTATCCGGTCCCAAATTGTGGAAAACGCCTGGAAAGCCCTGCACCATGCCACTTTTTTCGGCCCCGACGCGGTCGCGGTGTTCGATGCGGTGAGTCTGAATATCAGCGGTGACTGGTACTATCAGAAAGGCGATATCCCCGGTGCTGTCAGGGAATTTAAAGCGGCCCTGGCCCTGGACCCGTCCAATGTCAATGTTCACAACAGCCTGGGGGTCTGTTACAGCGTTCTGGGGGAATTCAAATCCGCCCTGGCAGAATTTGAAGCCGCCCTGGCCCTGGAACCCTCAGAATTCATGGCCGTTTACAACATCGGGCTGACCCACCAGCTCATGGAGAACCCGGAACCGGCCCTGGAATTCTTTTTGAAGGCCGGGGACCTGAAACCCGATATATATGAGATCAACCTGAACACCGGCCAGCTGCTTTTACAAAACGGATCGGCTGAAAAAGCCATGGCCTTTCTGGAAAAATCCGTTGAACTGAAGCCCGAATCGGGGCTTGCATTCAGATATCTGGCAGACTGCCTGCAAGCACTGGGCAGGATAAAGGAAGCCATCAGGGCGTACAAAAAGGCTGTAAAACTATACCCCTATGATGCCGATTCAATCTCCGCCCTCGGCTGGCTTTTCGCCGAAAGCGGGGAAAACATGGAGATCGCCACCATGTTCTGCCGTCAGGCCACGGAACTGGCCCCTGACAAGGGGTTGTTTTTTTATCGTCTCGGCCGGCTTTATCTGAAAACCAATCGCATGGAAGAGGCCCTGGCGGCATTGGAAAACGCCCAGCGTCTGGGGCACGATGCAAAAGAGTTCATCGACACCATCCGGGGACAGCAAATGGAGGAAGCCTCCTGAAAACAATTATCCAACAGATAGTATCAGAAAGCGTTGATGTGAAAAAAAGGGCCGTCAGTCAGAATATGGCTGCCCTGGAAAGCGGTGCAAAGCGCATTGCCCGCCGGCTTGCCGATGGGCATAAAATCATGCTCTTCGGCAATGGCGGCAGTGCCGCCGATGCCCAGCACATTGCCGCCGAATTCGTCAACCGGTTTGTCATCGAGCGGCCCCCGTTGGCGGCCCTGGCCCTGACCACGGATACGTCCATCCTGACCAGCGTCGGCAATGACTATGATTTTGGCGACGTTTTTGTCAAACAGCTCCAGGCCCTGGGGCAAGAAGGGGACGTTGCCCTGGGTATCAGCACCAGCGGGAACTCCGCCAATGTGATCAGGGCCTTTAAAGCCGCCCGCAAGGCCGGCATCTTTACCTTGGGCATGACCGGCCGCGGCGGGGCCATAACTGACCTTGCCGACTTGGTGTTGACCGTGCCCTCCGATGTTACGGCCCGAATCCAGGAAACCCATATTTTAATGGGGCATATCCTGTGTGATCTGGTGGATCGGATTTTGTTTCCGGAAAGCTTTAAGGATTGATGGCGTCGTAAAAAGTCTCCATCTACTGCGTTATAGCGGTTGCCCAGAGACTCGACATACCATATGTATGCCTTCTTCCCTGGACAACTGCTATGCCTTGTATATGAAGATTTTTACTTAGCCATCTCAAATACTTTTTACGAGATTATCATGGATTAACCGACTGCATTGAAAACATAATGATAATTTATCAAATTCGTCACCGCAAAGAATCCTATAAATAAAGGAGATGGATTATGATTTCAATAAACCCACAAATAATAGAAAAAAATGGCAAAAAAGAATTTGCGATTCTTCCATATGAAGATTTTTTAAAATTACAGGAAGGGCTTGCATGTTATGATGACCTTCGAATTTTGCGTGAGGCAAAAAAAATGAACAAAATGCGCCCACAGTGAGTTTTGAAGAGGTTAAAAGCATTTTGAAAATAAAATAGTAAACAAAAAAACACAAAATAGATTAAACGCTCAAGGAGATATTTTACCACTATGCCGCAACCTTGTCCCCCCATCGCCATCACCGGGTTGAAAACATATGCTATAAAAGATCGCAAGAGCCTCGTGAATACCGATGATTTTGCAAAAGCCTGGCACCCGGGAAACAGTTTCGATCAATTCCTCGACAGCCTGCCGTCCATTCTGGCGGTAAAGGACCTGCGATACGTTATAAACGCCATCGCCGATGCGGCCAGGGCCCAAAAAACCGTTATTCTCGGGATGGGCGCCCATGTAATCAAGGTGGGACTGGCGCCGGTGATCATCGATCTCATGGAGCGGGGCATCATCTCCGGCGTGGCCATGAACGGCGCCGGTATTATTCATGATTTTGAACTGGCCATGGCCGGGCAGACCTCCGAAGATGTCGCCGAATCCCTGGCAGACGGCACCTTCGGCATGGCCCGTGAAACCGGGCAGTTTTTATGCGCGGCCGTCAACAGGGCCGGCAGAGATTCCCTGGGGCTCGGGCAGGCCGTGGGGCAATCGATCGTAGATGCCAACCTGCCCTTTGGCCATCTGAGCATCCTCGGGGCCGGGGCCCGGCTGGGCATCCCGGTGACGGTGCATGTTGCCATGGGCACCGACATCATCCATATGCAGCCTGATTTTAATGCGGCCCATGCCGGACAGGCCTCCCACCTTGATTTCAGGATATTTGCGAACCTGGTATCCACCCTGGAAAAGGGGGTTTACCTGAACGTGGGATCGGCGGTCATTTTGCCGGAAATTTTTCTCAAGGCCACCAGTCTGGTGCGCAACCTGGGTCATACAATAAACGATTTCACCACCGTCAACATGGATTTTATCCGGCACTACCGGCCCATGGCCAATGTGGTGAACCGGCCCACAGCCACCGGGGGCAGGGGATTCAATCTTATCGGGCACCATGAGATTATGCTGCCCCTTGTTGCCGCCGGTGTTTTGGAGCAGTTAAAATTGATGGCGTCGTAAAGGTTCTCCATCTACTGCGTTATAGAGATTTTCCAGAGACTCGACATACCACATTATACCGCAATCCCCTGATAACGAAGGATATGGAGTCATCCGCCTTTCCCGGAGGGTAAAAAAATGTGCGCTTTTTGTATTTTTTTCTGGATATCACCATCGTTGAATTCCTTAAAAATTGCACCATTCCGGTTGAACACTTTCTCTTGGCGGATTTAGGTCAATAGCGTATGTTTTTTATGCAACTATAGGGCCAATTGCATTGACCTCCCTTACCCCAAAATCGGAAGCGGTGAGGGATGAAACGCTAAACAGCTTACAACACAATTCCTTTTTAGTTTGCATAAAAAGCTTGCAAATTTATCTGAACCTGTTATCAGTTTATTTAGATTATTCAAATCAGTTGTATGCACCAGAATCTTACCAATTTTAAAAGATCATTTTCAACAGATCAACACCGATAAACCATTATTCGGGCCGTGTAAAAAGTTCAACTGAGAAAATTGTTTTCAAATAAATTTTATCTTGTCGCCTGTGTGGGATTTGTTTTCCCGCGAATGATGCATCATAAGGTACAATTATTGTAGCAGAAATCTGTTTCATGATGATTAAACAGCTTTCTATATAACGTTCATATCGGATGTTATGCAAGTAGCATTTACTCTATTTTAACGGACTCAGCTTGTGAATTCATAAAATTTTGTGTTTCTATGTAGAAACTACTCAATCACTTGTTAGGCTATAGAAAAGATGCAAAAGTTTATTGGAAATACAGACATTGTTCTCTCAATAAAAGGTATTGAAATTAAAGGTGCCTTGCTCAATGCTTCTTTGAGTACAGGAGAGATACTAGTCCCAACATTTCCAGCGCGTGATGTCTATTGGAAACATATCGTAATTGAGCATCCACTTCGTTTGGATACACGAGGAATTGAATTAAAACCCATTTCAGTCAATGATAATTCTCAAAAAATTTTAAGAGTTAAATGGAAAATAAGAAGGCATCAAATCGATGAGATAGCATTCCAAGAAAAAGATGTTGATCTTATTTACGAGTCAATGGACATCTCAAATGAAATTGGCGAGATTATCATTGATTCAAGAACATTAATCGATGAGAAAGTTAGAGATCATTTATCAAGACATCCTGAACTTATATATGACCTTTCACCACGTGCATTTGAAGAATTAGTTGCATCAGTTCTTATGAGCTTTGGGCTTGATGTTGAATTAACACCTACAACGCGTGACGGTGGCGTTGACCTAATTGCCTATGTAAAGAACCGTGTCGCAAGTTTTCTTATGGTCGTAGAATGCAAGAAATGGAGGCAGGATAGACCTGTTGGGATTGACATTGTGCAAAGGTTATATGGGGTTCAACTCGGAATGTCAGCTAACAAGAGCATTATCGTTACCACAAGCCATTTTACAACACCAGCCATTGATCAATGTAATCAGTATAAAGGTTTGATGGAACTCAAAGATTTTGAACAACTTAAAGGTTGGCTGAGTGACTCACCAGCAAAGTCTAATCAGCAAGAAACAAAGCCTAACAAGGCTACTGCAGCCGACGCAAAAAGCTGCGCGGCTGAGTAGCGACGTTAGCATCTATAGATTGAGAAATAAGGGAAATTTATGATTGTCCGACCAAGATTAAACGATTTTCATAATTTGCCTTTCACACAGGAGCAGGCCGATTTTGCTATCCCCTTTCTGAATGAGGATATTCCTCTCTATCTGGATCCATTTTTATTGTGGAAAAGCCCGTCGCAGCAAGATAACTCACTTCATACGACTATAGCTAATTCATTTAATTATTTGGGCCATCTTTTTTTAAAGGATGAAAGAAAGGCGATTCGAATATTAAAAGAAATATCGGAGTGTGATGAAGTCGGTTTAGGTAACTCAAAGACAAAGCACGGAAAAAGAATTGGGGATAAAATGGCTACAGATATTTTATCGACTTTTAGAGACATCCCCGAAATAAATAAACAAGGTTTCACGCATTTTGAAGAATTACAACTTTTAATCAAGAATTTTTCTAAAGATCGAGTTAGCGATATCGCAAGTAATTTCATTAAATCGTTTTTAATCGATTATTCAATTCAGCAGTGTGAAAGATATGGTATTCCAATTGAATTAACTGAGGTCAATTATTTTGACACAAAACAACTTAGAATAGTAAGGGAAAAGACAACGATCCCGGTGAATCCACAATCGGACAAACCAATTCTGCTAGTGCCAAAAAGATGGCTAAGGTTTGTGCCATGGATAAATTTTGAAGACTATTTTAGAGAATATACCTCCATATCTGAAAAACTACTGGAGGGAAAACCTATTCCGAGAGTTCAATTATTAGATTTTAATCGGAAAAATTATGACCAAGTACAAGCTTATATTGAAAGAAAACAAATTAGACAAGAAGACTGTAAGACTGATCCATTATTTAACCAAATCCCTATTTTGTCCTCAAAAAGAAAGTTAACTACAATCTTAAAACTTCCAACAGGTAAAACCGGTAATGCAGATCAGAAGTATGAAAATAATCTTTGTCCTTTGTTAGCATCAATGCTTTATCCAGAATTAGATTTCGCACAACCTCAGTCGAGAACAGACGAGGGTGTTTTAATAAGAGATCTGATTTTTTATAACAACACTTCGCATAAATTATTAAAAGAAATACATGAAAAATATGAAAGCAAGCAAATTGTATTTGAACTAAAGAACACCAGGGAAGTAAATACCACACATATAAATCAGTTGAATAGATATCTAAACGAAGAATTTGGCAGGTTCGGTATTATTTTTACAAGGAACAAAGCTCCGAAAAATGTTTTTAAAAACACTATTGCTTTATGGTCAGGCCAGAGAAAGTGTATATTGATTTTGGATGATGAAGACCTCAAGTTAATGTGCCAAGTCTACGAAAGCAAACAAAGGAAACCTATTGATGTTATAAATAAAAAGTTCGTTGAATTTATAAGAGCATGTCCTTCATAATTAATAGGGAGGAAACATGAAAAAGCAACAGGTGGAAACATTTTTGAAATTACAGCCTCAAATGAAAAGTGCCTATGACGAGATAGCTCTTCTATCAAAGAAGAAACCAACTGACCCTTTGAATAAGTTTAAATTGAAGTTCATTAATAGTATTTTAGCAAGGGCAAATACTATTTTAAATAAAAAATATCAACCATTCCCAGACGAATTCACACTTTTTGATGAAGCGGATATGCCGAATAATAGCGATGTTGTATTTATACTATCGCACTACCTTACATCGTTGGAAAAATTGAGATGCGACAATATAATATATTCTGATTATAAATGGGTTTGGAAAATAGATGGTAAAAAATCTGATCAAGTAACCAATCCAAGTACCATAAAGTAGAATGTGAATAATACTACATTTTGCGGATTTCTAATAAATAGCATAAACACAAAGGATTAAAAATGTGCGAAATAGACATAAATGAATTCAGGAAAATTTTAAACCAACTTGAAGGGTTGCATTTAGAGATGGCTTCTCTTTCGAAGAAATCCTACACTGATGCAATTAACAAATTCAAACTAAAATTGGTGAATCAAGTCTTAAATAGAACCAATGCAGTTTTAGGAGAGACCTATAGGCCGTTTCCGGACTTTAATCAGTTTGATGAAGAGGAGCTTCCTACTAATAGTGATGTGTCTTTAGTTTTATCTCAATATATTAACTGTATGGAAAGTCTACGAGAGGAAAATATTTACTCTAAAATTGAATACACTTCAAGCGGGAGTGTGGCTAAGATTTGTTGGCTTTGGAAGGAGACAAAGATTGAGACATATCCACCCAAAAATATAAAGAAATGATTTCCTCATCAAAAAATTTGGTTATAATCGCGAATAGCTTTTAAACATCAAGAACTTACATGATTATAATGAAATTGAAGAAAAAACTTATAGTAGGATGCTAACCATTCATTGGTGCAGACCGGGAAGGGTTGCGGCTTTTTTTGTCCTTTTGTTCCAGCGCAAAAAAAATAGTCTTTAAAATAGTTTTCCGGAGCGCGTTTCCCGGCAGCACAATTCAAACGTTCGGTTGTCATCCATTTAGCAAACACGAGGCTATTAAAATATGAACCAGCCAGAGGCAAAAGAACTCCCATATTCTAATTATTATGTAGCTTTCCTTGATATATTAGGATTTACGAATTTAGTATTAAGTAAAAAAAAGAATGATAAACTAAAAATTGAAAAATATTTCGCCTTGATCGGTAAAGTCACAGAACGTTTAAAAAGAATAAAATCAGAGCATAATTTTGGATCAATTATTGTTAGCGACTCTGTAATTTTGTCTGTTCCATTCGGTAATAATTTAACAGAAAAAATAGAGAATTTGAGGCAACTATTAGTAGCTGTAGGAATCATACAGTTTACTTTAGCAGGTAAGAATATTTGGCTCAGAGGTGCTGTTTCGAGTGGCCTTGCGTATTTTAATCCGATTGAAAATGCGATAGTAGGTCCGGCATATGTAAACGCATATTTACTTGAACAAAAAATTGCACAATTTCCCCGGGTGATAGTAGACAATAAAATTATCAAAGAGTTGGGCAAAAATTCTTCTCAAGACTTGATTGACGAAATAAATAACAAAAATGAAGGTGGATTAAATTTTAATAATTGGAATAGCGATATTTTATTTGATAGAGAAGACTTGCCTCAGTCCGTTGTAAAGTTGTCACAAGATGTTGCATTATTTGTAGATTATTTATCACCAGCATTCAGCAGTTCCAATAAGAGTGAGTTCCGGCGTTTAATGGATTATATAGAATTAAATATTTATTCAGACAATAATATATATAATAAATTTCGGTGGATTGTAGACTACCTTCTAGTTAGCTGCGAAAAATATATGCAGGCTCAAAATCGTTTAGATTTAAGAAAAAAATTCATTCAACTTAAAAGATACTAAGGGAAACCGAACAACTGGCTTCACAAGGATTCGGGCCAAAAAGCGGCCCTCACCTGTGAGCCGAAGCGTTGGGTTTCCGACTTTAACTGAATGAAAGTTATATAGTGTCCATCCGGCAACGTAAGTTGCCGGTATAAATAAAAAAAGCGCATTTTGCGGTGGCTTTTTCTTCCCAAATATAGTATATTGAAAGCGACTAAACAACCAATATAACTACATAATGGCAAAAAAGGACACATACAAAATGCGCGAAAAACACCAGAAACAAATGCCGCTAATGGAGTCAGCATCCGACCACCCCCAAGCAAAAGAGATGGAGGTCATCAGCAACATCATTGATAACACTCCTACCATTTGTGGATATGTTCTTCAAGATCTTAATCGGGGTGCCATTATCAAACGCCGTGAATAGATAGTTTTATTAAGAAGAACTTAGATCTGATTTTTTTAACAGAATATGGACTACATGGCACATTACAAATTAAAAAAAATCAAGCGGACGCAAAAAATCGCGTCGCTTATTTTGACGTTAAGTTTTAAATATGCTTAGAAACTCAATCAAAGATTTGGACATCGCTCAGCGGTCAATCGAAGAAATGGCAAAAACCACTAACTTTGATACATTTGTTGAGCATTGGCAAAATTACCTTTTTCGCATAGAAAGGGCATGGGAGAACGTAGATAGAACACTACAAAAGCAACGGGGCTATCAGCAATGGATAAAGCCTTATAAAGTTCTGAGGAAAAAGGATCCTTTATTAATTTTTCTTAAACAAGCCAGGAATGCCGAGACGCATGGCATAACAAACTCCGTTGATAAGCCTTTAAGTCTTGCTATACGTGACAAGTGGGGGCGAGGTTTTAGTCCCAGTTTAATAGAATCTGAATTTGAAGATGGAGTTCTGACATTCAATATAAATACCCAAGAGGTTGGTAGAGATTTTATAGCAGAACTTTTGCCTTCAGATCCCAAGATAGTAAATGTCAAGAACCGAGGGAAGCGATACAAGGTGCCTTGGTCACATATGAAGTCTAAAATAGAGGATATACATCCAGTTCCTATTGCTCAATTAGGCCTTGCCTTTTATAGCGGCCTTGTATCGGAGGCCGAAAACTGGACAAAACTTAACAAACAAATTAAGCCGACGCAAAAACCGTGCGGCTGATTAAACCGTTACAAATAGCTAATTTTAATCACACGCGCACTCTGATTATGTATAGTTGCTATATGTTTGTATGTGGATGAAATGTTAGGGGAGGCAGAAAAATAATATTATGGTCCACCTCAGATTATGGCAAGTAATCCCAAGAGTTTAGTGGACTGTTTTTCGTGTGATAACTGCGTCCGTTATGCATCAAGGAGACGACGTTGGAATATCTGGTTTCTCAATATAAAGGAAAACCTACTGCATATTTAGACCAAAATATATTGGACTTGTTTGTTAGTCACGAAATTAGTGGGCTTTCTGATGAGTTAAAGTCAAATCTTCAAGTGGCATACTCAGATGAAACCCTGAATGAAATAAAGCGATCTGGAGACTATTCCAGAAAATTTCTGAATGTATTAAAAGAATTTGATGCATATTACTTAAAATTAGTTTTTGAACAACCCGGATTTATAGCTACCGAAAAGGCTACACTAACAAATTGTGATCCTTATGAAGCATACCAAGAATATTGTGAGAATGTATCAAAATTCAATGGTGTGCAATACGCGATGAAACAATTGCTGTTAAAATTCTCGGGAGGAAGAGTAGGAGATGGAATACACGAAATTCATAATGAGCAAAAAGAGGCATTTTCTGAATTAATGAATCAAATAAGTTCTCAAGCAGCTGAATTATCAGAGGAATTAGGTTTTGAACATTTTTTTTGCGATTACCAAAAATTAATGACAGCACAGCTGGAGGACGCATTAGATGAAACTGAAAGGTTGATGAAAGAAAGTATCTCGGACGACAAGAATTGGTCTGGAATAAAGGATTTTCGTAATGCGGTTGGCGTCGGACCTAGGGAGTTAAATAACATAACTCCACCAGATGTTCTTAAGAAAATATGGGAAAAATTTAGTGTTATACTACCCTACAATACGATGAACATCGGCATTGAAGAATTTTTCGGTATAACAACAAATCCAATCTATCCAGACCGACCCTATTTTAATTACCAGAAAGTAACTGGAATTTATAATATGTTAAATACGTTAGGATACTATCCAGATTCAGAGTTGCAAAAAGAGCGCAGATTGATAGCTTCTCTCAGTGACACCAATCACGCCTCAATGGCGTCTTTTTGCAATGTTCTATTTTCCAGAGATGAAGCCTTTGTCAAGAAAGTACAAGCGGCATATGAATATTTAGGCGTTCCTACTTATGTAAAACATGTAGTGGTAAAAAATGCATAACATGCTGCTGCAAGGGGTGGCGCAAAAAGATGCGCCACCCCTGAGCAGGGGAGTTCGGTATCAGGCTGAAACAGGAGGCAAGAATATGATTGAATATGTTGAACGATATGAAAATTTCATTAGACAGCAAGGCGTTGGCTCAAATGATAAAGTGGCAGATTCTGCAAAATCATATATTTCTTACCTAAAGGGTGTCAGCAGGCATTTAGATATTAATATTTCTCCAAGTACTCTTGGTTGTGAAAATGATATTCAGGGTCTGTCTTTGAAACTAAAATCAAAGGGTAAAATATCCAAAAAAACAATTACTAACTATGGATCTGCCATGAAACAATATGTAAAAATGGTTCAGCATTTTGATTTATAAATACTGAACCTCGGTCTGCTGCGGATTCGTTTCACTCGTGCCCGAGTCACCCATTAAAGGATATCAGGTGAGGGGTCTACGTTTGACCCTTGGTCGACAATATTTCAATAAAAACATGCTACGGTCAAGCCGTAGATGTTAAACGTTGTACTTCAGAATGAAAGGTAGTCTGTAAAAACCATGAAAAAAAACCTGCTCATAATCCTATTGATTCTTTCCTGTGCGGTCCCTTCCTGTAGCAAAAAAAGTGCTGATTCTGAACTTACTGGTGGCTTCATTAACTCAGAAACAAATCAAAGGGATAAAGATTCATATTTATCTTATGAGCATTTTTTCACAATTGATACCACCGCTGAAAATCTTCCAACGACCTATAAAAATACGATCGAATTCTGCGTTAAAGATGAAAAATTCGAGTGTACGATTTTGGATTCTAGAATTTTGACCGGAAAATATCCATCCGCGAAAATTAGGCTCAGATTAAAGCCTGAAGGCGTTAAAGAAATCATAAAGGTCGCATCCGGTAAAGGGAAAATTGTTCAAGAATCAACTCATATTGAAGACTTGGCTAAACCGATTGTAGATAATAAGCAACGCCTTGACATGCTTGAAAGCCATCGTGAGCGACTATTGGCATTACAAGAAAAGGCTGCTGATGACGTAGAATCATTAATAAAGGTGTCCTCAGAACTCTCTAAAGTTCAGTTTGAAATTGAACTTGCTAAGGGAGAAAAAAATTTCCTCAGTCAGAGAGTAAGTATGGACATCGTTAACCTGAACTTTCAGGTAGAATATTATCGTTCATTCTGGAGACCTATTAAGGAATCGTTATCGGATTTTTCGAATAATTTATCGGAAGGTATTTCAGGCACCATAATTGTGGCTGCCTATTTGTTACCAGGTTTCATAGTATTGCTGGTTATTTTTGTCACCGTACGATTTGTATGGAAAAAAAATCGAAATAACAAATAGAGCACAACCCCTTGCTGGTAAGGACGCGCAAAACTACCGCGCGCCTCACAGCAACCCGTTCGCTGCATATCAAACCGAGAAAGATATCATGGATTTTCTTGAACAATATTTAAATAGAGCAAATGATATAATTGGTGACCGTACTAAAGAAGAAGAACGATATGACAATGAGGTATTGCGATGGCTTCGGAAAGGGAAAGGGATTAAAAAGGCCCTCAATAAAGCAAATAAGAAATATCCAAAAGAGGCTTTGAAGGTCGATGGCAACATCATCAATGATGTAGCCTCCCATTACGATTATTTATTGGAGCATGATAATATCATTCGAAAGATTTCGCATTAATAAATCGCTTTCAGCGAACAAATCAGTTGAGCTCGTATAAGAAATCAGAAGTTAGTTGTCCCATGGGAACACCTATATTAGAAGTTTTATATCCCCATATAAATCATCTAACCATAAAGGAGGTATCCCCATGAGACTTAAAAATTATGGACGAAAACCCAAGCTTCGTAAAGAATTTGTTAACAATCCAAAACTTTTAATTGTCGGTGTCGATATAGGAAAATCATCTCACAGCGCATGTTTTGGGACAAATTCAACGGTTTCGTCTAAAAAATTCGATTTTAAAAATTCCCGCGATGGATTCAAAAAGTTTGAATTCAACATTCGTAAAATGCGTAAAAAAGCAAAATGCAAACAAGTCCTGATCGGTATGGAACCCTCCGGATTATACTGGTATGGCCTATATGAACGCCTTAAAAAATGTGGCTTTAGCGTATGCCTGGCCAACTGCATGGCGGTTAAGAACAATCGCAAAACCATGCATGACGGTTCCAGCAAAACCGATCCTAAGGATGCCACAGCATCTATGACCTTTTGACTCAAGGCAAATTCTTCTTGCCGGTAGAGCGTGATCCTGAGCTGGCTGCTGCCTACAGGCTCATGAGAAAACATATGTTCTTGAAAAAACGAATCAGTAGACTTCGAAACCAGATCCGTGGCGCACTGCATCTTTCGTTTCCTGAACTCAACGATGTAATCAAAGATCTGACCTTGCCTACATCACTTCGTTTTTTACAATCCAACCCGACACCCGAATCCGTGATGCGAAACGGTAAAAAACGTTTTATGCAAAAATGGCAGCCCAGACGACGTTGCGGACAATGGCGTCCGGATAAATTTAATCTTATCTACGAACTGGCTAAAGTGAGCATCGGTTTAAAAGACCCGCAACGCATTGATGAATTCGAAATCAAAACCATGGCCAAAGACCTGGAAGATGCGGTAACCAAAGCCCAAATGTGGCTCGACAAGGCCATTGAACTGGTTTGCCAAAGAAATGACTTCGGACTTCTCATGAGTCTGCCGCGTATCGGAAAACCTACTGCAACCGCAATCCTGACCGCCATTGGAAATATTGATGAATTTGCGTATGGCAAACAGTTAGTTAAACTTGCCGGCCTTGATATACGTCTTTACGAAAGCGGTACCAGTATCAAAAAACGGCCCCGGGTAACTCACATCGGTTCAGGATATCTGAGGCACTGGCTATATCATTATGCGATGCGCTTAGTCGCTTTTGATCCAGACTTCCAATGCCTGTTTGAACGCCGGAAGAAAAATTCTCCGGGAAAAGGTGCCGGCCAAAGAGCTCTGGTTGCCATATGTGACAAAATTCTCCGGATCATTTACCGGATGCTCACAGATCAGGTGAAATACTCACCTGAAAAAGATAAAATCGTAGCGGCTTACTATCAGCAGCAATCAAAACTGGCTGCCTGATTGAGCATATGCTTGGGCGGTGGGGGGAAACCTGGTTGATAGCTCGGACCCCGCCGAGGCGGGGAAAACCAGTGCGTTAGTGCAGGTCCCTCACCGCTCTCAATACCTGGACTAAGAACCGTTGGCCCATCTATTGATGGAAAACCAGAATCGTGCTTTACGAGGATCGGATAAGAGCCATTGAAAAGTGAGGCCCATCGCCCATGCTGCTCTTTTTCTGCGATTATTTCCTAAAATCGGTTGTAAACCGAAAAGGACTTCTACGCTCTATGAAAAAAATACTTGCATTTCTTATAGAACACTAACGGGAACTTTCATGCGGGTTTATCGGTAAAGGCCCTGCCAGTTTGGAATGCAGTAGGCCCGTAGCTCACTTTCACGTTATCCATACAAAGGATTGATAATGAAAAACCAAACTGATTATTCTTTGTACGAATGCCCATTTTCTTATATTGAAAAAGATTGTGGTCATGAACTAACTGGTCCAGAGGGATGCGCAGACCATAATGGAGAACCGGCATGTTATGTTTGGTGTGCCTGTGGTTTTCGTGGACCTGTTTTCTGCCTTGATCCATATGAACTAAAACTCACAAAAAAAGATAACAAATAAAGGATTAGTAACCGAGTCGAGGCACGAGGCTCGGTACTAATCCTTGGTTCAAGAAGCCGATTTTTTTAATGGCATGTTATTTGCTATAGGGGGAAAGCTTAGGACATCAGATTATATAGTTATTTCGGTACGATATATGTTGGTTGTAAGAAAGTGGTATTTTGTATTGAAGAAATTCATAATGTTTTTATGCAATATGAATGTTTTTATGTCAATAATAATTGAAAGCTAATGGGGTCTCTCTGCCGCGTAGCGGCTTACTTGAACAATGCCATACACTCGGACAGCGAAAGCCGTGCGGTTTTAGAGGGCGTTGAGTACCTCGTCAACCAAGTTGATGCAGAAACTATTTCTTTAACTCGCCGCCAGTGATGGCAGGCGTTATGTGGCTTGCACTCACCATGAAAAAGATCAAGAATACCTGACGATTTTTTGATATCATATATTCTTAACAATAATGCAAGCCTCGTTGAGGCTGTCTTATCGTAAAAACCATAGGTGATAGAGATGGAAAAAAAGCCTACATATGAGAAACTAGAACAGCGTATCAGAGATCTCGAAAGAGAGAAAAATGTTGAAAAAAAGCTTTGCTCACCGGTAGAAGATCAAGAATCCATGTATCGTCTTATTCTGGAAAACATTTCTGATACAGTAATAGTCACCGACAATCAGGGAAACATACTTTATGCTTGCCCCAATACGACGAATATTTTTGGATTTTCTCAGGATCAAGTCTACAAGAAGAAAACAATTCAGCGGCTAATGAATGGAACGGTATGTAATATTTCAGAGCTGAAAAATAAACATGTAATCAAAGGCATTGAGTGGTCGATTACAAATTCATACGGAAAGACGCTACGTTTGCTGATCAACGCCAAGTCGGTGGACATCAACGATGGAACTGTTCTTTATGTGATGCGTGACATCACGGATTACAAAGGGTTTGAAAAAGATCTCAAAAAATACAAAAATATTATTTCTTCGACATTAGATGGCATTGCATTTCTGGATGAGAATTACAGATACATCATTGTTAACGACGCCTACGCGAGATTTTCAGGAATTGACCGGAGTCAATTAATCGGTTTAACCTTGTCTAAATACCTCGGCGAGGATGTTTTCAAAAATATTATAAAGCCGAATTTTGACAGATGCTTGCAAGGCGAAGTCATCAATTATCAGGAATGGTTCGAGTACCCATCACTCGGAAAGAGATTTTTCGATATCATGTACTTTCCCTACAGGGAAGGGGGCGATCAAATTTTCGGTGTTATTGCTAACACCAGAGACATCACCGATCGAAAGAACGCAGAAGAAGAGATAGATAAACAAAAAAGTCTATTTGAAACCATGTTTCATGCGATACCGGACGGAGTAATTTTAACGAACACCCAACGTGAAATATTATCATCAAATAAGAAGATAGAATCAATATTCGGCTACAAGCAAGAAGAGCTTCAGGGAAAATCCACTGAAATTCTCTATGCCAATCAAGATCAATTCCGCAAAACAGGCACGACTGTGTTTGATAAAAATGCCAAAAGGCCTGGAGATTTATATGTTACGTATTACCGGGATAAACTCGGAAGAGAATTTCCCGGAGAAACTTTGGGTGCCAAAATATTCGATAAAAATAATAAATGGATAGGTAATCTGGGAATATTACGCGACATTACTGCTCGCAAGCAAATGGAAGAAAAGCTACTGGCCGATTTAAATTTCTTTGAAAACATTGACACGGTCAACCGGGCCTTTCAGGGAACGACAGATTTCGAACAGATGCTGAGCGATGTACTGGATGTGGTATTAACAATCTTCGATTGCGACCGGGCAAGTCTGGTTTTTCCATGCGATCCGGATGCGACGTCGTGGCGCGCTTTGATGGAGCGCACTAAGCCGGAATGGCCAGGCGCTTTAACTCTGGGTCTTGAGGTCCCGATGGATCCGGAAATTGCCAGAATATTCAGGGTTTCAAGAGCTGTAGATGGTCCCACGGAATTCGGACCGGGTTACAAGACTCAATTACCGACCAAAATTACAGAAAAATTCAATATCCAGTCCCAAATGACTATGGCTTTGTATCCCAAAACGGGTCAACCCTGGAATTTCGTTTTGCACCAATGCTCCTATCCCCGCGTCTGGACGCAGGAGGAAAAAAAACTTCTAACGGAAATCGGCAGAAGGATGGAGGATGCCCTTACCATTTTGCTGATGTACCGCAATATGCGCGAAAGTGAAACAAAATATCGAGCCATGATGGAATCCATGGATGAGGCGACATACATATGTTCGCCCGATTTCCGCATAGAGTACATGAACTCCGCAATGATAAAAAAGATTGGTCATGATGCTACCGGCGAACATTGCTTCAAGGCAATTCATGGTCTTGAAAGGCAATGCGATTGGTGTGCTCACCATAAGGTCATGAAGGGTGAGACGATAAAAAGCGAATTGATTAAATCGGATACCGGAGAGGCATTTTTTATATCTCACTCACCAATTTATCACACAAATGGTTCGGCGTCGAAGTTGTCTATTTATCGAGATATTACCGAGCAGAAAAAGATGGAAATCCGAATTCAGCAAGCCCAGAAAATGGAATCCATTGGAAATTTGGCCGGCGGAATTGCGCACGACTTCAACAACATTCTATCATCTATCCTCGGTTTCACAGAACTTGCGCTTGATGAGACTTCAAAGGGTACGGTTCTTGAGGATAGCTTGCAGGAAGTGTACTCGGCTGGAAAAAGGGCAAAGGATTTGGTGAAACAGATTCTTGCGGTTGCTCGTCAGTCGGAAGAGAAGTCAAGCCCCATTCAACCAAGCAGGATTGTCAAGGAGGCTTTAAAGCTAATCCGTTCCGCCATACCCGCTACCATAGAAATACGGGATGCCATCGAAAGCGAGTCGCTGATTATCGGCAACGCAACCCAGATTCATCAGGTACTGATGAACCTTTTGACCAACGCAGCCTATGCCATGGAGGATAAAGGGGGTATTCTTGAAGTACACCTGAAGGACGTTGGTTTCGATAAGGATGATAAATTGACTGGATTAATGCAGGGGAATTATCTCGAAATCAAGGTGTCTGACACCGGAGTTGGAATTGACCCTAAAATCATCGGATCAATCTTCGAACCATATTTCACGACCAGAGGCTCCGGCGAAGGAACCGGATTAGGGCTTGCCATGGTACAAGGCATTGTTGAAAGCTACGGTGGTAAGATCACCGTTGACAGCCGACTGGGAAAGGGAGCCACATTTATATTATACCTGCCCGTCACCAAAAAGCGCTCCGGCCGCGATGCTAATGTTCAAGAACAGGTACCTGCGGGAAAAGAACGTATTCTCTTTGTAGACGACGAATATCCTATAGCCAAAATGGTCAGTCGGATGCTGGGGCGTTTAGGCTATTTGGTAACTACTAGGACCAGCAGCATCGAAGCATTATCACTGTTCCGGGCGAAACCTAATGATTTCGATTTGGTTGTCACGGATATGACGATGCCGAATTTGACCGGAGACAAATTAGCGGTCGAGCTGATGAAAATCCGGCGTGATATCCCGGTAATTCTATGCACTGGTTACAGCAGGAAAATTTCAGATGAAACGGCATCAAATATGGGCATCAGGGCTTTCGCATACAAGCCGATGGTCAAGGCAGATTTGGCAAGGACCGTCCGCAAGGTGCTGGATGAGGCCAAAGGCAATACTCAAGAATAATTATCCTGTGCATAAGCTTCAAAAGGCCAGAAAAAGTTAACAATACTGGATCAATGCTGCACTTTTTGAAAACAGTTCATAAGGGAATTATTAGAAAATAAAACGGCATATTGAAAACGCCACATAACAAAAAAATACAGCAGACGCAAAAAGCAGCGCCGCTGATTTAAACGTTATCGCGCCGAGGAAAGCTCGGCGTATCTTGCAGGGTGAGAGTCCCTGTCGGGAGGGGATCAGTAATGATTTCCTGTAAGGGTTAGCCACCCACCCGTATCGAGCCTTGGACCCATGGCGGAGCTGCGACAAGGTTGAGCAGCGAACAAGATGGGTTAAGCGTAGGCAGAGAATCTTGTAGGCCGTAGGGGTGATCGCGCACCCTGAAGTGCTGGTACAGCTTCGAAATGCAACTTGCGGACGCCGAGGGTTTTAACGTGCGCCGAAGGCAACACAGAAGCATCCGTTTTGGCAAGGATGTGGCGGTCCGCCGGAGTCCTCAGGCCGTGGCATGCAGGAAGAGATACGCTGTAGAACTCGGGAAGCCCCATTGCGCTCCTGGCCATCATGATCCTGAACCAGGTGGGTCGTCGCGAGGCGGCTAGATGCCATTGGGGTGTCTTATCAGGCATAGTACTCAGAGGTTGGGAAAGCCAGCCACAGGCATGTGTCATGGACACATGCACGGGAAAGGACCTGACGGAAGGACGTAGCCCACAAAGGAAACTCGTGCCGGACATGTAGGGCTGGATAACACGAGCCAACCTCACTGCGGGGAATAGCAACTGGATCTTGTAACGGGCAACTGTGAAGATCCGCGCGGAAGCGAGTCCAACCGAAGAACCGGATGCGAGAAAACCGCACGTCCGGGTCTGTGTGGGGGGCTCCGGGCAACGGGCGTTCCTACCACCGATAATGAAAAATTCTGGGAAAGATATAGAAATAATTTTTGCCCCGCGGAGTTTAGGGATATTTTTGATACAGTATATGTCTATCGCTCCTCTTGGGACGGTACTGATAATTTTGGTTGCCGTTATTTCTTCAGGGGCATCTATAAATTATAGAGATCTATTAATACTTTCTTTAGCATTTATACTTCCTTTACTTCTTATAGCTTTTATTATGCTTTATATTCCGAATAAGTATATTACGAGATATATTTTTGATGGCGATAAAAAGCTATTATTAAAAATTAAAAGAAAAACCAAAATAGAGCAATTTGATCTTGAATTGGTTCGATCAATAGTTTCAAAAACGATAAAAACGAATCCTGGCTGTAAATACAACTTAATATTCGAAGAAAACGGTGAAAATTTACGCACCATAATTAATGAAGATTCGCCGTTTGGAGCTGGCCATTGGGAAGCTTTTTCAGAAAAGTTGTCAAAAACCACCGGATTGCAATTAAGAAAAGAATATTGGGTCGAAGACTTAGGTGGTAATTTATCATTGATTCCACATGAAGACCGTATTGCGAGCAGAAAACATGGCATTTTAATTTTATGTATTCCTTTAGCGTTATCAATTGCTGGCGCAATTGGGTATAGAATTGCCGAAACTTTTCAAGCTCTCCTACTTATTGGGGTGTCTGTTGTGTTGATTAATATCGGCTTGTCTTTTGTGTATGTTTTATTTAATCGAGACAAGTTTGGAGACTGGGCTGGTAATCATTTCACGTTGATTGTTTACATTCTAACTTTATCGATACCGTATACTATTTTTTATTTATTTTTCGTGTTTGCATTAAATGGTTTTCGATTGCCCGCAGGTTTTTAGCTATTAGGCGCGAATTTCACAATATAAAACTAAACCTAACATGCGGTTTAACAAAGGACCACTCGTACCTCGCGGCCTGTGAACCGCGGCGTTCGATTCTTATGAAAAAATATATAATCATCATCGTAACTGCTTTTATAACCGTCTATGCTAATACCGCTGAATCCATCCAAATAAAGGATTTTGTGGAAGCGGCAAGAAGTCAAATAGGAAAGACACTCCGTTATGATCATAGGTACCAGGTAATTGATTATCCCTATGGAGATGTTCCAATTGATAGAGGTGTTTGCACGGACGTAATAATTCGTGCATTGAGGGTTGCCTATAATTATGATCTCCAGGAATTTGTACATGAAGATATGAGAAAGAATTTTCCTAAATATCCTCAGATATGGGGGTTGACCCAGCCGGACAAAAATATTGACCACCGTCGTGTGCCTAATCTCCAAGCGTTTTTTAAAAGAAAGGGCTGGTCATTACCGTTGTCTCATCAGCTCTCAGAATTCAAAACCGGTGATATAGTTACTTGTATAGTACCGCCAAACCTATCATATATTATGATTGTAAGTAATAGGCGGAGCAGGGACAATATTCCCCTTGTTATCCACAATATTGGCAATGGCACACAAGAGGAAGATCTATTATTCGAGTATAAGCTAACTGGGCACTACAGAATTAAAAGGATCGAACAATCTGTTTCAGCAGATAGCCAGGGCTTGACGGCCGAGACAGATTGAATATCCGTATTGCCCTGTCTACTGCTGAACAAGCCGTTATGTAATAGAACTCAAAAATCCAAGGAACATGTTGATGTCCAAATCAGAGAAATCATCTATATCAATTGAACGGAACAAAAATTGGTTTGGAAAAGGTCGACCAGCAAATGTAATTGTTAATAATGAAATAATAGGAACATTAAAAGATGGAGAACAAAAACATTTTTCTGTATCTCCAGGTTCACACACAGTTATAGTCCAACTCGGTAAGCTTAAAACAGATCCTATAAATATAACGCTGGACGTAGGTAAAAATAAAACTCTTGAATATTGGCACAAAAGTCATCTTAACATATCAGGGCTGTGTATTTTAGGATTGATGGCATTCATCGCAACAATATTTTTACAATATTTGAAAATTCATTTCATAATCTCCCTTTTAATCGCTTCATTAGTTATGTCGGGTTGTTATACTTGGCTTGAAAATAAAGGTATTGTACCACCCTTCGTGATCATAAATGAATCTTTGAATGTTGTAGATGCCAGTATATTAAATGATATTTCCTAACATTTCACTGGTACCGACGGCGTTCCGCCGCCGCACACTTCAAACGTTATGTGTAAAATCAATGCCCGCTATCGATCAAAGGCGTTTCTTAATAGAAGGCGTTGAAAAAGCCTTGTGTCCGAATGCTGATTGGATCTTTGGGGACGTCCATTGGATTATTGGTTTACAATGAACGACACATATGATAATGGAAATGAATGCCACGAAAAGCTAGAATAGACACGCCCGGTGCACTGCATCATATCATTGTTCGAGGAATTGAGCGGCGACGGATTTTCTACGATGATCTGGATCGGGAAAATTTTATTGAACGCTTTGGCATCGTTTTGACCGAAAGCGATACCCCCTGTTTTGCCTGGGCCTTAATTCCCAATTATTTTCATTTGTTATTGAAGACAGGGACGGCGCCGATGGCCACGGTGATGCGACGGCTTTTGACCGGATATGCCGTAAGCTTTAACCGGCGCCACCGCCGTCATGGCCAGGTGTTTCAAAATCGTTATAAATCCATTTTATGCCAGGAAGATGCGTATTTAAGGCAGCTGGTGCGCTATATTCATTTAAACCCCTTACGGGCTGGCCTGGTCAAAGATCTGAAGGGGTTGGACACATATCCGTTCAGCGGTCACCGTGTCTTGATGGGTAAAAAAAAGTTTGATTGGCAGGACGCAGACTATGTTTTAAAACGCTACGGCACCAAAAAAACAGCCGCCCGAAAGGGATACCGTGAATATGTCGAAAAGGGGATTTCCGACGGTCGCCGTCCGGACCTGGTCGGCGGCGGGTTAATCCGCAGTGCCGGTGGTTGGGGTGCCGTCAAAACCCGCAGTTTATTATGCTATTGGGGGGCACGGGAACTCGGGATGACGACAGTCGCATTGGCTGAAAAAGTCAATTTAGCGCAACCCACAGTCAGCCAGGCGATTTCAAGGGGGCAAAAATTGCCGAAGATCTGGGATTACGGTTTTGCGATCAGATAAACCAATAATTCAATGGACGTCCCCCAGATCCCCGAAAATTATTTCTTTGATCGGATTTTTAGTATACGGGTTTGGAATAAGTAGGGTTAACATGAACAAAAATATCATCCTCATCCTCGCATTGGTTCTTACCGGCGTTTTAGGCTGGCACTGGTTTTCCGATCCTGTTCCTGAAATACGCAACCCGTCTCCTTTAGGGACGAGCATCGTCTGTTTCGGCGACAGCCTGACCTATGGCACCGGCGCTTCTGAGGGGATGGATTACCCTTCGAGGCTTTCAGAAATGCTCGGCGAACCGGTGGTCAATGCCGGTGTCCCCGGTGATACCACCGGGGCGGCTCTGAGGCGTCTGGGCCAGGATGTGCTTGAAAAGGACCCCAGAATCGTGCTGATCACCCTGGGAGGTAACGATCTGAAAAACGGGGTGGCAAAGGAAGTAGCATTCGATAATCTTCGGCAGATTACGGAGACCATTCAGGCCAAAGGTGCCCTGGTCGTTCTCGGCGGCATTGATTTTCCAATCCGGGGGAGGGAATTCGGCAAGGCGTATATTAAGTTTGCCCGGGACCATGGGGTAGTGCTGATTCCCAACATTTATAAGGGCCTCCTTGGGAAGCGGAGCCTGATGAGCGACCAGATTCATCCCAATGACGAGGGGTATGCCGTCATAGCCCGAAAATTCTATGAAGCGGTCAAACCCTATATCCTTTGAACCTTCCGGGATTTACACCGTGATGCCAGGCAATACCAAAATACAATAAGCATTGAGCTTAAAAATAACGTTGATTCTTCATAATGCTTGGGGTCACCCATTAAAAGGCTGGTCAAGTAAAAAAACACCTCTCCATGCAAAAACAATAGAATTTTTTCGCTTGATCTTTAAATGCTCCAATCAGCACGATGTTGCTTTGTTTTCCAGGCAGGATTTTGGGGGACGTCCATTGGATTATTGGTTTACAATGAACCATACATATGATAATGGAAATGAATGCCACGAAAAGCCAGAATAGACACGCCCGGTGCACTGCATCATATCATTGTTCGAGGAATTGAGCGGCGAAGGATTTTCTACGATGATCTGGATCGGGAAAATTTTATTGAACGCTTTGGCATCGTTTTAACCGAAAGCGATACCCCCTGTTTTGCCTGGGCCTTGATTCCCAATCATTTTCATTTGCTATTGAGGACGGGGACGACGCCGATGGCCACGGTGATGCGACGGCTTTTGACCGGATATGCCGTAAGCTTTAACCGGCGCCACCGCCGTCATGGCCAGGTGTTTCAAAATCGTTACAAATCCATTTTGTGTCAGGAAGATGCGTATTTAAGGCAGCTGGTGCGCTATATTCATTTAAACCCCTTACGGGCCCGCCTGGTCAAAGATCTGAAGGGGTTGGACACATATCCGTTCAGCGGTCACAGCGTGATTGGGGTCAAACCTTGAATTGAGTCTTGAAGCGTGATTGGGGTCAAACCTTGAATTGAGTCTTGATAATTCGATATGGAAAAGCTACTGGATAATCCATGGCAAGACAATGGCGTATAGAATACAATGGGATCTTATATCATGTTTTGTCCCGAGGCAATGGATTGGTGTCCGGGAATTCGGTTATTCCGGGGCTGCTATTGCCAGATATATAGGCGTCGCGAATTTTTGTGTGGCGTGAATGATATCATCAGGGAAGAAGCCGGAGATAGATGATATCAATTTAGATTTGTGAACGTTCTGCACGCCTTGAATTTAAACTTTTTACGAGATCGTCTAAATCCGACTTTTTACGGGTTCATCAATATTTAGGCTATCAGGTATCAAGTCGCCTTTAGGCGGTGCGAGCCTTCATTTGAACATTAGTAAAGAAAGGAACGTACGATGGGAAAGAAAAAATTCGGTCCACAAACACTGTTATTTCCGATGCCGGCGGTTTTGGTCGGTGCGACGGTCGATGAAAGGCCCAATTTTATGACGGCGGCCTGGTGTGGTATAGCGGCATCCGAACCCCCTGCTGTCTCCGTAGGGCTGCAAAAGATCAGACACACCTTGAAAGGTATCATAGAAAAAGGCACTTTTTCCATTAATGTGCCTTCCGCAGGTCTTGCTAAACAGGTAGATTATTGCGGTATCTATTCGGGTGCGAGAAGAGATAAATCAGAGCTTTTTGATATTTTCTACGGGACTTTGAAGACCGCGCCTCTCATCCGGGAGTGTCCGGTGAACCTTGAATGTCGAGTGATCCATCGCCTGGATTTGAAAAGTCACGATCTGGTGATCGGCGAAATAATCGAGACATATGTGAATGAGGATTGTGTCACCGACGAAAAGCCCGATCCCGAAAAAATAGATCCTCTCATTTACACACCGGGTGTTATGAAATACCAGCGCCTGGGCGAAGTGGTCGGCCATGCCTTTAATGTGGGGAAAGACTGATTTAAAGTTTCGCTCCGGGCCTGACTAAGCTAACGCGCTGATATTGATCATTTTATCTGCCTCATTTATATATGAGAAGGAATAGGTCGGTAATGATTGGAATCAAACCTTGAATTGAGTCTTGACAATTCGATATAGAACAGTTGCCGGAAAATCCATGGCAAGGCAATGGCGTATAGAATACAATGGGGGCCTTATATCATGTCCTCTCCCGAGGCAATCAGGGACAACCCATTTTCAGAGATGACCAAGACCGGCGCATTTTTCTTGATATCATCGGTGAGGCATCACAGCGATTTGCAATTGAGATCCACGCCTATGTGTTGATGGGAAACCACTACCACATCCTCCTTAAAACCATAGACCCCAATCTGTCAAAGGCGATGCAGTGGATCGGCACGACATATACGCGGCGATTCAATCTTGCCCATGGCGGCAGCGGCCATCTTTTTCAGGGCCGGTTTAAAAGCATCATCGTTGAAAATGATCGGTATCTGTCCCAATTGTCATACTATATTCATCGCAATCCGCTGCGGGCGGGGATTGTGGATCGACTCGGCGATTATCAATGGAGCAGCTATACCGTATACGCTTACAAGAAGAAAAAGCCGGTCTGGTTAAAAACCGATTTGATACTGTCCCAGTCCGGTGCAAAGGATAGATATCGCGCCTATCGGTTAAAAGTTCAGCAGTATTCCGATGAAAAAGCCAGGATATGGGAAGATGTCAGACATGGTCTCATATATGGCTCTCAGGATTTTATGGAAGGGATAAAAGAACGGTTTTTAAAGGATCGGCCGGAGGCGGAACTGCCCCAGCATAATCGTCTTCGGCAAGATATGGATTCCGGTGATATTCTAAAAAAGGCATCATCGCTTATCAATTGCGATCCCTCTATTTTTTCTAAACCGGGCAGGCTGCCGGCGGATATAAGAGAAAAACGGGATATGCTGATATTTTATCTGTGGCAAAATTCGGGGATGGGCAACCGGCAAATAGGGGCGGTGTTTTCTCTAACGTATTCGTCGGTCAGTAAAATTGTGACAAATTTTCGAAAGCAATTTGAAAAAAACAGCGATCTGGTAAAAAAATACGAGGCGTTTATTGCAAAATTAAAGGGTTGACCAGCCCCTTAATGGGCGAACCCAAGTACGGAATTGTGTTCCGCCTTGCTCCACACAATCCGGTAAACTTTACGTTCGTTTTTGAAAATAGTTACTTTTTAAAAAGCTCAGAATGTGACCCGGTTCTTTCAAGGAACAAATCTTTTGATGTGATTCGGTAGATTAAAAGCCAGTCAGGTTCAATGTGACAATCTCTGTGATTTTTCCAGTTTCCCGATAAAGGATGGTCATAATAGCTTGACTCCAAAGACTTCCCATACGATAGCTTCTCGATTACGATTCTCAACTTTGAAAGGTCTTTGTTTTGCTTCTTGAGTCTTTTATAATCTTTCTTAAATTGAGTTGTATAATGTACGTTCAACTATCAAGCTCCTCGAACAATTCATCAACAGAATCAACTTTATGAAGATTATTTCCGTTTTCAGAGTCCCTGAGCGTTTTAGCTGTGACTTCATTAGGGATCTTAATCTCAAAAGGGATTCCTCTTTGAAGTGTTATCTGTGAAAGGTACATTGAAATAGCCTCTGACATTGAAATGTTTAATTTGTTTAATATAATCTGTGCGTTGCGTTTTACGGTAGGATCAACGCGGGTTTGGATGGTTGCTGTTTTTCCCATAACTTACTCCTATTCATGCGTTTTGTATTGACAAATGCCTTACATTGAAAATACAACAAAACTGAAAAAAATCAAGAATATTTTTATAAATTAAAATATCAATGAGTTGAAGCGAACCATTCGCTGGTGCCCACCCAAAAAGCCGGGCGACACAGCTCAACCGTTTGCTGTACAGTGATTGGGGTCAAACCTTGAATTGAGTCTTGACAATTCGATATGGAAAAGTTACTGGATAATCCATGGCAAGACAATGGCGTATAGAATACAATGGGGCCTTATATCATGTCCTCTCCCGAGGCAATCAGGGACAACCCATTTTCAGAGATGACCAAGACCGGCGCATTTTTCTTGATATCATCGGTGAGGCATCACAGCGATTTGCAATTGAGATCCACGCCTATGTGTTGATGGGAAACCACTACCACATCCTCCTTAAAACCATAGACCCCAATCTGTCAAAGGCGATGCAGTGGATCGGCACGACATATACGCGGCGATTCAATCTTGCCCATGGCGGCAGCGGCCATCTTTTTCAGGGTCGGTTTAAAAGCATCATCGTTGAAAATGATCGGTATCTGTCCCAATTGTCATACTATATTCATCGCAATCCGCTGCGGGCGGGGATTGTGGATCGACTCGGCGATTATCAATGGAGCAGCTATACCGTATACGCTTACAAGAAGAAAAAGCCGGTCTGGTTAAAAACCGATTTGATACTGTCCCAGTCCGGTGCAAAGGATAGATATCGCGCCTATCGGTTAAAAGTTCAGCAGTATTCCGATGAAAAAGCCAGGATATGGGAAGACGTCAGACATGGTCTCATATATGGCTCTCAGGATTTTATGGAAGGGATAAAAGAACGGTTTTTAAAGGATCGGCCGGAGGCGGAACTGCCCCAGCATAATCGTCTTCGGCAAGATATGGATTCCGGTGATATTCTAAAAAAGGCATCATCGCTTATCAATTGCGATCCCTCTATTTTTTCTAAACCGGGCAGGCTGCCGGCGGATATAAGAGAAAAACGGGATATGCTGATATTTTATCTGTGGCAAAATTCGGGGATGGGCAACCGGCAAATAGGGGCGGTGTTTTCTCTAACGTATTCGTCGGTCAGTAAAATTGTGACAAATTTTCGAAAGCGATATGAAAAAAACAGCGATCTGGTAAAAAAATACAAGGTGCTTATTACAAAATACAAGGTTTGATCCCATGCTTACCGTACAAAAGCACTTTTGAAACGAAATCGGTGTGTTTCCCATGAAAAATCAAAGTAATGGTTCGGTCAGAACCGGCCTATGTCGTTCACTGGACCTTGTAAACGAAAGATTTGATATACTTTAATGAAACCATGTCCAGCCTCAGGCAGCCCAGCCCACCAGCGTTTTGTGGGAATTGTTTTTATACTGATTTCTGCTGCCGCATTCGGTGCCATGCCGATATTTGCCAAATACGCCTATGCATCCGGAACCGAGCCGATTACACTCCTGTTTCTCAGATTCACACTGGCCAGCGGAATGATGCTCATCTACAATCTGTTTCGAAAGACCCGGTTCCCGACGGGACAAGTGCTGGTCATGTCGATTTTAATGGGTGGTATCGGGTACGCAGGCCAATCTTTTTCTTACTTTACAGCATTGCTTTATGCTCCGGCCGGAACCGTGGCCATCCTGCTTTATCTTTATCCGGCCCTTGTCACGGGAGGATCAATGCTGTTTTTAAGACAGAAAATCACACGCTCTGAAATCATTGCCCTGCTCCTGGCACTGTCCGGCACTGTCTGCGTGATCGGGCTTGAAACAGGGGGGAAGGCATTAGGGATTCTCCTGGGGGTGACGGCTGCCTTGATTTACGCGGCGTATATCATCATCGGTTCCCGGGTTATGCGAAACACGGATGTAATGACATCCTCAACGATCATTATGATGTCTGCCGGAGCTGTTTATACTATAGGGGTTCTGGTTCGTGGCACTCAATTTCCAACACAGGTGACAGGATGGATCGCGGTAGGTGCCATTGTTGTGATTTCTACAGTTATTGGGATTGTGGCTTTCTTCGAAGGACTCAACCGGATCGGCCCGGTCCATTCTTCAATGCTTTCAACCATTGAACCCTTGGTGACGGTTGCTTTGGCCTGGATCGCTTTTGGTGAAGGAGTGACCCTTATCAAATTTTTTGGCGGCGCAATGATTCTGGCCGCGGGAATCATGTTGGCGAGAAAACCATGAGCGCCTCAATCAAAAAAGTCTGACTTGTATTGAAGACCACTCTTATCTCAGGCAGTTACTGAATATATGGCTTCACACCGTTAAATTATCAGCGAACATGTCACTGTAAGCGGTCTCTGGTGGCCGTCGCCTTGGAGGACGGGAAACTCAAAAAAACCATGGGGGGGTACGTATGATCAGTATGCTGCGGCGGTGTCCATGCTTTGTCAATGTTTTATTCAATCGACTACTCAGAGCGGGTCTGATTCTTTCCCTGTTTTTTTATTCATCCCTTTTTGCAGGAGAGCCTGATCTGCAGAAACCCAAGGTCTATACCGATCAGGAAAATATAACAGGATGGGTCATGAGTGAAAAATTGGACGGCATCAGAGGATATTGGGATGGCATTCGGATGTATACCCGAAAAGGGTTCCCCTTGCATCCACCGCCATGGTTCATAGAAAATTTTCCGCCATTTCCCCTTGACGGCGAACTCTGGAGTAAAAGAAGCGATTTTGAATTTATCCAGTCCGTGGTGCTGGCCCAGACCCCGGGGGAAGGGTGGAAACGCATCACCTATAACATTTTTGAAGTCCCCAATGAAAAAGGAGATTTTCTCTGCCGGCTCAACCGGGCACGCACCTGGTTTGACGCACATAAAAATACCCACGCCCGGATTATCCCTCAGATTCGGATTAAAGAAAAATCAGACATGGAAAAATTTTTAAAAGAGATTGAATCAATGGGGGGAGAGGGCGTGATCCTTAAAAACCCTGACATTTCCTATCACACCGGTCGCAGTCCCCATATCCTTAAAGTGAAAAATTTTCAGGATATGGAGGGGGTTGTTGTCGGCATCAACGAGGGCAAGGGAAAATACAAGAATCTCATGGGGTCGATGACTGTAAAGCTTGAAAATGGCACCACCTTTAAACTGGGTACGGGGTTTAGCGATAAACTCAGACATACACCGCCGCAACCCGGCTCAACGGTGACGTTTAAATATCATGGACTTACCAAAACCGGAATTCCCAAATTCGCCTCTTTTTTAAGGGTGAGGCAGGACTGAATTTCATATCCCTTGCTTTGGATTGCGTATCATAGCCCGCGGCCCCTCTTTTCTCTGACTTTGATCCGTTGGCAGCTATAATATGCTGATATCCTATTTGTGGCAAAATTCAGGGATGGGCAACCGGCAAATAGGGACGGTATTTTCTCTAACGTATTCGTCGGTCAGTAAAATTGTGACAAATTTCCGAAAGCAAGTTGAAGAAAATAGCGATCTGAGGGAAAATACAAGGCGCTTATTACAAAATTCAATATTTGACCCCAATCACGGAGCAGCCATGGGGATGGACGCATTGATTACAGTAATCGTTTTCCTGACCGTTTATGTGTCCATCGCGTTTGAATGGGTGAACAAAGCCATTGCGGCCCTGCTGGAGGTGATGGCGCTATTGATTCTGGGTGTGATCGACGAACATGCGGCGGCAGGCTTTAATGATTATGAAACCATCATGCTGCTGATCGGTATGATGGGCATTGTCGCGGTGTTGAAAAAGACCGGTTTTTGGGCCATGATCACGGTCGCATTGCCAGGCTTACCGGCGGGCAACCAATTGCGGATTCTGATTCTTTTTTGTAGCGTTACTGCGGTTCTTTCTGCCTGTCTGGGGGCGGCCCTGTTGCTGTTTGTCGAATCCATAAAATTGGGCCATACCGCCCTGGCGGAGCGGCATATCTATAATGAATAGCAGGATAACGCCGAAGCGGACACTACCTTTCACATGAAAACGGTCTCCCATGATTTCGTGGATCTGGCCATGGTCGACCATCTCATTACGGAAGCAGGTGAAATTTTACAGCCGGCCAGATAGTTTTTCCAGGTGTCAGTGGCTGTCCATTCCAGATCCGGCCGTCGTCGGTCCTGATTAATGGATGCTTCCATCTATGCAAGTGCGGTAACGCTTCAAGCTAAATGAGCATCTATATTTGTTATTTTTTCTGTCACGTCATAGTCGTAGGACGGATATTCAAAAATGGGGTTCCTGGGTTCTGTTTCACTTAACGAATAGTTATAAATTGATGCATATTCGAGTACATTTTCTCCCATATTATCAAGTTGTTGGAGATATTCATGAATGCTTTTTGATTCAATGATAATGACTTTTCCCATTTTTTCAATAATCGGACTATGCTCTCTTGTCGCATCATGATCAAATTCAAGGATTCTTCTGCCATCATTGGTAATACCGATGGTTCTGAATGTAAGACTCTTGCCGACCCCCGGAAGATTGAGGACGTTCCGATCCGAAGCCAGGAAAGGGATGTCGGCATTTGTTCTCAAGCTGGAAATGTTTTCAACAATATTTTCTGAATCTAAAGGCAGTTGTTTTAACTCCGGCAAGAATTTTTCCGGCAGAGCGCCTATTATCTTTTCTTCCAACCCTTCCTGAACCAGCCGGGCATTTGGTGAAAAAAGATCCCTGTTTTCCATGTATCCTTTAACGGCAAACGAATAATAGGAAATAATGCCGATATCATTGAGCACTTTTCGAAGTTTTGCCGTATGCCCCCTTCTTGATGCGGCAGATGTAAAAACCAGCTGGTTGGTTACGACCCACCCGGCATTGTTCAGCTGCTCTACACAAAATTTCGTTTCAGGGGTTATTTCCATGGGCGATTCAAAATGAGTCTGAAAAACAAATTGCCGAATACCCACTTTTGACGCTTTTTCTTTGAATTCAGCAAGAATATTTACAAGGCCTGTCTTGATTCTCATTGGCAGATAAACAGGTAGCCTGGTCCCCAACCGTACTCTTAAAATTTGTGCATATTTTTCTCCATCTTTTCTGTTCATATTGGCCTTACGCTTTTTTTGGGCCATTTTATAGACACTTTGAAGTATTTTTCTAAGGATTTTATTGGTACTCATCAATGCATCACCACCGGTGATGAGAATGTCTCTTAACTGGGAATCATATTCAAAATAGTTGATTGATGCTTCCAGACGGTCTTCAAACGAGTCTCTGGCTTTTAATTTTACAAGGTCAAAATTCAAGTCACCATGTTGAAAACCATACATCCTCTGACAGATTGAACACAGCCCCCCACATGCGCGGCCCATACTTTTAGGAATTAAAATCGCCACATTGGGGTATCGTCTGTGTATACAGTCATCCGGAATAAGCCAGCCGGCGGCATTGGGTTTTCCGGGCTCCACAATATCTTCTTTCTCCCATGCATTGATATTCCCGAATTCATTTATCAGCTCCTTTGAATAAATCACATATTGCCGGATGGCAAGATCCGCACCCAAAGAGAGAGGAGACGCCTGTGTGTCAAGAAGCGACAGGTAATATGGATTGACAAATAAGGGAATGCCAACTCTTTGGGCCTGTTTCAGGTTCCCGACTGTTTCCCTGTCAAGGGAGTAATCAAGCATTTCATTCAAGCCTTCAGGGGTTCTGACAGCAAACTTGAGATGAAATTTGTAATCATTCCACCATGTTTTGGCAAGAGCGAGTTTTTTTTGCCTGGACATCCCCTTTTTAAATGTATACCGATGGCTTTTGACTCTTTTCTCATCAATTTTTTTAATAATGATTCGCAGTATACGAAGTTTGTTTGTTTTTCTCTGCCCGACGACTTCCGGGTCAAGACCGGAAGAATACCGATCCATCCACGATGAAATTTCATATTCATTCGGCATTGGATCTTCGGGCCCGGAAAATTGTCTGAAAAGGTGAATCATGTCATAAAAGAAAGCGGGCGTGCCCCCGCCGGTCCCTTTTCGGGCACATTGCATGAGAATAGCAAAGGGATCATTTTCTACGATTTCGCCTTTGAGATTAAGGTCTTTGAATTGTCTGCCGGAATGCTTGATATAATCCAGAATACGAATGGCCGCATAATCTTTGGATCTTAATTTTTCCAGCTGGCGTTTTCCGGTCTTTTCCCGGTTGAAATATGAATAGGCTTCCATATTTTCGGAAAGAACATCCATGGCCCATGTTTTTAATTTCTTTTTTGACTGGTGAATCGTTTTTGAAGAGGCGATAATGTCATTTAGCCTGGGGTTCTCATTAAATAGTTGTTGCATGAGCCTGTACGCTTTTACATTTGGAAGGATATGTTTTAATTCAGGTATGCTTTTGGACATGTTTTATCTCCTGCAGGGTTTCTCTACCATGGCTATCAACTACCGCTGCGCCTGTTGACACAGCGGTTTTTTATGATGGATTGTTTTTTTGCTGGTGTTTTTTATCGGCCATGTTTGACGGTCTCGTAAAAAGTCCAACTCCTGCGTTGCGCTGCAGCCCGCAATCATTCAACGGTTGATGGTTACGCCTCATGATTGCAAAATTGGCACGCCTTGAATTTGAACTTTTTACGAGACCGTCTAAATCCGACTTTTTACGAGTTTGTCATGTTTATATTATCGATAATTTTTAATTCTTCTTTTACCACTTCCGGTGATAATCCATGACTGATTTTAAAACCGTATCGTTTCCAAAGAAAATCCTCTATACTGAGCCATTCTCCTTTAAATTGAATTTTTTTTGTTTTCGCGCACATTGTAAGAATGTTTTCTACGGCCCTGCTCCTTTTTTGAAATTTTGAAAGCCTTTGGTTTATCCTCTTTTTGTAGGTCAGATTCTCAGCTCTTCGGTTCGTAATGTCTGAGGCAAAGATCAGCGCGGAAGGGGCTTTGTCTTTCTTTAAAACAGGGGAAATCCGGCAAGAAAACCACGAAGCGCGAGGATTACCGATCCATCCTTTTAATTCGCAAGTGATGGGTCTTTTCGATTCAAAAGCATTTTTAATCGCCTGTTGAATTCGATGATGATGCATTTTAGACACCGCCGCCAAAAAATTTTTCCCTTCAAATTTTTTGTTGGTTTCCTGAACGGTAAATATAATTGTTCCGGCGGCATTGATAAGGAATATCGACTCCGATGTGTGTTCGATTATTGATTTGAAAAAATCTGTGATATCTGTGTCCATGACAGTTCACTCCGTTTAGCGGATTCTTGTTTGACCCGACAGGTCATGTTTCTATTTATCAGGTAATGTATACTCGGTTATTGACCGACCGTAAGATTATTTTTAACATCTTCTGCCGACATCATGGAAACTACCTTATTAAAGGCACTTTCTATCATCAACTGCTCCCAATCCTCGAGTTTTGAATAGCGGTCTGTAAATTTTTCCTGGAGCAACGGCGGCACTTTTTCTAAAATTAATTTTCCTTTTTCAGTAACGGAAATATTTACTTTTCGTTTATCGTTCAGGCTTTTTTTTCGCTCCACGTAACCTTGTTTTTCAAGGCGCTTTGTAATGTTGGTCACAGTTGCCTGGCTTAAACTGACATCTTTTGATAGCTGGGTCACTGATATCAGCTTGTTTGTAAAAACGGACTGCAGGATAATAAGTTGAGGGCCGGTTGGTCCAAAATTCTTTTTTAATTGAATTGAATGCTGATCAATTGCCTGAATTATTTTTCTTAAGGCGATTAATAGATTTCGACACCGTTGATCATTTAGATTCATCCTCATATCCCTTTGGGTTGATCCTTAAATCAAATTTTTTAAAAAACCGGATTTTATATTTGTGAAATTCCATAGCATTATAACTTTTGTTTGTATCACATTATATGTAAATATTCAACTATTTTAGTGTTTAAAGAATAAAAATATATGCTTTGGGCTTGTAAAGTACATAGAACTCTATATATTTATCATAAATGGCATGGGGTTGCAAACACCCCGGAACGATCTTTTTAAAAATTTTATTTATATGAATAGGATTAGTGTTTTTTATGATATTGGTCAGTTTCTGCTAAGGGGTTCATTGTTGTATTTTGACATTTTAATCATTGTGATTTGTTTGTGATTTGTTTATTCTAATTTATTTTTTGATATAAAAAATCCAATAACCCCCTGCTCGGTTGCTTTCAAAGCGCTGATGGTTATATTTTTTTTGTTTGGGAGCGAAACCGATGCCCATGGGCTGTAAATTTAAGGAGAACGATATAAAATGCCGATCTACGAGTACCGCTGCAACGAGTGTGGTAAAAATTTTGAATGCCTGATTATTGGAAGTGACACCCCGGAATGTGCCGACTGCAAAAGCCGGAATGTTGCCCGCCTGATGTCGACCTGCGGATTTTTAAGCAAGGGCAGCACCGGTGAGACCGTCAGTTCATCGGCGGGTGCGTCGAGTTGTACCGGGTGTTCGGCCAGCAGCTGTGCCGGATGCGGACAACCATGACATCAACGATAAAAATTGGTACCCGGGGCAGCAAACTGGCCCTTTGGCAGGCCGCATGGGTCAAATCGGCTCTGGAAAAACACCACCCTGAGATACCCGTTCATATCGTGGTCATCAAGACCAAAGGCGACAAAATTCTGGATGTCCCCCTGGCCAAAATCGGTGGTAAGGGGTTGTTTGTCAAAGAAATTGAAGATGCCCTGTTAAGAGGGGATATCGATATTGCCGTGCACAGCATGAAAGATATGCCCGCAGATCTGCCCGAGGGGCTGTGTATCGGCCCCATACCCCGGCGCGAAGTACCCGGTGATGTCCTGATTTCCGGCAAAGGCCAACGCCTTGCCGACCTGAAACCCGGCCAGTGCATCGGCACCTGCAGCCTGCGACGGGCGGCTCAGATCCTGCACGCCCGGCCCGATCTTAAAATTGTTCCCCTGCGCGGTAATCTGCAGACACGCCTTAGAAAGCTGGAAGAGGGGCAAATGGACGCCATTGTCCTGGCCGCCGCGGGTGTCAAACGCCTGGGACTGGCCCATCGTATCACCGAATACCTGGACCCATCGGTGATGCTGCCGGCCGTTGGCCAGGGGGCCCTTTGTATCGAAGTTCGCAAAAACGACGGGGACACCGGCCAGGCCATCGGCCATCTGGACCATGGCCCCACCCGGACGGCGGTGCTTGGCGAGCGGGCCTTTTTGAACCGGCTGGAAGGCGGGTGTCAGGTACCCATTGCCGCGCTGGGTGAGGTTTTAAAGGACCAGTTTACCTTGACCGGTCTTGTGGCCGACGTTGACGGGGGGATCGTATTCAAAGAGACCCTTTCCGGGCCGGCCCATGAATGCCAAGCCATCGGGACAGCCCTGGCCGATCGCCTGGCGGCCCGGGGCGCACGGGATATTTTAAATAAACTCAAGGAAGCTGCACAGGAATAAAATGACGGGAAAAGTTTATCTGGTGGGTGCCGGGCCCGGAGATCCCGGGTTGATAACGGTAAAGGGCGCAGAATGCATAAAAAAGGCGGATGTCGTGATTTACGACTATCTGGCCGTACCGGCCCATCTGGCCTATGTATCCAGGGATGCCGAGCTCATCTATGTGGGGAAAAGGGGGGGAGATCATACCCTTTCCCAGGAAGGCATCAACGCACTGCTTGTGGAAAAGGCAAAGACCGGCGCCCTGGTCACCCGGCTCAAAGGCGGTGACCCCTTTATTTTCGGTCGCGGTGGAGAGGAAGCGGAAGCCCTTATTCAAAACAACATTCCCTTTGAGATCGTTCCCGGCGTCACCTCCGCTATTGCTGCGCCGGCATACGCGGGTATCCCCTTGACCCACAGGGATTTTACCTCTACCCTGGCGTTTATCACCGGTCATGAAAATCCGGAAAAAGCTACCTCCAGTATCGACTGGGCCGCCCTTTCGGGCATCGGCACCCTGGTGTTTTTCATGGGGGTCAAGAATCTGGCCCACATTGTCGAACGGCTCATGCACCACGGCATGCCGGGAGAAAAACCCGTTGCCCTGGTTCGCTGGGGCACCACCACGTCCCAGGTAACCGTCAGCGGTACCCTGGCCGATATTGTGGACAAGGTGGCCAGGGCCGGGCTCAAGGCCCCGGCCATTATCGTGGTGGGGGATGTGGTTAAACTCCGGGACCGCATGCAGTGGTTTGAAACCCGGCCGTTGTACGGCAAAACCGTTGTCGTCACCCGGGCCCGGGAGCAGGCCAGTGATCTTGTCCGGCAACTGACGGATCTCGGGGCCAACTGTATGGAATGCCCCACCATTAAAATCCGCAGACCCGACGACCTGTCGCCCCTTGACCGGGCCATTGCGCATCTGCATACGTACCACTGGATTGTTTTTACCAGTGTCAACGGGGTGGGGTTCTTTTTTGACAGGCTGTTTGAAAACGGTCTGGATGTGCGGGCCCTGCACCATCTCAAGACGGCCTGCATCGGACCGGCCACCGCGGAAAAGTTGCTTGAATACGGGTTCAACAGTGATATCGTGCCGGAAAGCTACCAGGCTGAATCCGTTGTGGCGGCATTTGAGGACAAAGATATCCGGGAAAACAGAATTCTGCTGCCCCGGGCCGCCGAAGCCAGACCCATCCTTCCACTTGAATTGACGAAAATGGGCGCTGTCGTGGATGAAGTCGCCGTATACCACACGGTTCAGGCCAGGGATAATGCCGACAGCCTCATGGCGGGGCTGGCCGAAGGACGCATCGATCTGGTCACCTTTACCAGTTCATCCACGGTTAGAAATTTTAAGGCCCTGTTGCCCGCTGATGCCCCTGAATTGATGCAGGGGGTCAAGATTGCCAGTATCGGCCCCATTACCTCGGATACGGCTCAACAAGAGGGATTTGATGTTCATGTCAGTGCAAAGACATATACCATACCCGGCCTTTGTGAGGCCATCGTTACCTATTTTCAAAAAAAAGAGTGAAAATAAAGGGCTCCTCGCTGTTTCGTGTGGGTAAAATTGACTCGATAAAGCCCCGGGGTGCTTTCATCCTGATGCTTGAAACTGTCTGAGGGGCTTAGCGATCGTTAGGCCGGACAGCGACCGAACCATTACCCTGTATCTCTATTTACAAAGAATAACGGCCAAACAGGTTGCGGCAATCCTGTCCGGCATTACGACCGCTTGGCGCCGAGTTTTTTGAGCATCCGGATGAAAGTCTCCCCGGGCGACCCACTCGAAACGGCGAGGAACCAAATAAAGTACTTGAAAAGATATTGGTGATTTTGTAAAAAGTATTATTGAACAATGTCTTATATCCGCTACACTGAAATTTTCTGATTTGCCCTGTCATACCGCCCTTGCGGCGCACGATCACCATCCAGGGCCTTTTGCGACCTGATACAGGTGCTGCCCTATATAGTGGCGGTTTGACAATGTTTTGCGAGAAAGCATACCATTGTCAGTATAAATTCAATGCCTGCAGTCCTTGAGCCATCAGGCGGCGCTTTTGAAAGGGTAGCAACATAACCCATGGAACAGTATATTAAAAACCTGCCGGCGGTTTTCAGGGCCATTAAATCCCTGAAAGAAACCATCATCACCAATATTGTCCTCATGGGGCAGATACCGGCCGCGACCTTCCATGAAAAAGACCGAAGCCAGGCCTTCTTAAAACGTCTGGCATCTTTCCATGTGGATGAGTGCACCACAGACGACTACAACAACCCTGTGGGTATTATTCGGGGGACTTCCGATCAGAAGCCCCCGATTTTTTTAGTGGCCCACATGGATACCATCTTTGGCGATGACATCGATCATAACTATACGGTTAAAAAAAATACCATCCAGGGGGCCGGGATTCTGGATAATGCCGTGGGCATCGGTGTTCTTTTGTCCCTGCCGCTTATTTTGAATACCCTTGATCTTCGATTTGAATCGGATATCGTCCTGGCCGGTGTGATCCAGTCCATTGGCCGGGGCAACCTGCGGGGGATCCGTCATCTTTTAAAAACCTGGCCGACGCCCATACGGGGGGCTGTGTGCATCGAAGGGGCGGAACTGGGTCGGTTGGATTATTACGCCAACGGCATGGTTCGGGGCGAAATCAACTGCCGGGTGCCCATTGCGAGGGCCCGGTTGGATGCTTCCCGGCCCAATGCGATCCTCATGCTCAATGAAGCCATCAATCAGATGCTTCAGTTGCGGCTGCCGCAAAAACCAACGGCAAACATTGTGTTCGGTACAATATCCGGCGGTTTCAAACACGGTAAAGATGCGTATGATGCCAGCCTGGGGTTTGAAATTCAAAGTGATGCCGATGAGATGGTAAAATCCCTGTTTCGGGATATCAAAGATATCGTGGAGGGACTGCATCATGAAAACGACATCGAAATGGATATTAAAACCATCAGCAACACCAGCGCATCCCGGTTGAAATATAACCATCCCCTGGTTAAGGGCGCCGCTGAAATCATGAAAAAACTTGATCTCGAACCGGTCAGCCACCACTCCGAATCCGAGCTTTCGATTTTTCTGTCCCGCCAGATACCGGCCATCACCCTTGGCGTGACCAAAGGACAGAACTATCATACAAAAGACTCAGAGATGCTGATCAAGCCCATGTTTAAAGGTATTGCCCAGATTATCGGGGTGTTAATGGCCATCGACAAGGGGGTTTGCGATGAGTAAAAACTGGCTCGCCCAAAACACCTTTCACTATTCCCAATTCCAGGATATCCAGCACCTGGTGCGCATCAAAGAACAACGGGACCTGACCATCTCTCTTTGTCTGCCCACCCTCAACGAAGAGAAAACCATCGGCAAGGAAATTTTGATCATGCGATCGGAACTTATGCAGCGCGACCCTCTGATCGATGAAATCGTGGTGGTTGATTCCGGGTCCAGTGACCGGACCCTTGAGATTGCCCGCAGTTACGGGGCAAAAACCTATGAGGCCGTCAATATTTTTCCTGACCTTGACAGCTATATGGGCAAAGGTGAAAATCTCTGGAAGGCCCTTTATATTACAACCGGCGACATCATCGTTTATCTGGACGCCGATATCAAGAATATCCACCACCGATTTGCCTACGGTCTCATCGGTCCACTGCTTATGGACCGGCAGATAAAATTCACCAAAGCCTTTTATGACCGGCCCATCCGCAATGGCGATACACCGATGCGGCCCACCGGCGGGGGCCGGGTCACGGAACTGGTGATCAGACCCCTGTTTTCACTTTTTTTCCCTGAACTGACCCAGATCATCCAGCCCCTTTCCGGCGAATATGCAGGGTTCCGTGATCTTTTCCAGCAGATTTCCTTTCCCATCGGGTATGGGGTGGAAACCAGCATGATCCTGGATATCTATGATAAATGGGGCCTTGATGTCATGGCCCAGGTGGATCTGAAAAAAAGGGTTCACCGCAATCAGAGCACCAAGGCCCTGGGGAAAATGGCCTTTGTTATTTTAAAAACGTTCTGGAATCGACTTGAACAGCTCGATATGGTTGACATCAAGCGCGATTTATACGATGAAATGATCCAGTACAAGATGATCAAGGACGGCTATCAACCCGATATCTACAAAATCCAGGGTCAGGAAAGACCGCCGATTATTGAAATTCCGGCATACAGGGAAAGATTCGGCTGTACGGGGCCGGAAAAGAAAAAAATATAAAACTGAGCATTAAACGCTTGAGTGAGAATAAACACCTGCTATGAAACAACTGCATTCAGCTGCCAATCCGCTCTTTTTACCGGATATGGCGCTTGTGGATACCTACAAACGGCACCTGAACTACCTGCGGGTATCGGTTACAGACCGGTGCAACCTGCAATGCCACTACTGCGTTCCCCAGGGCAACATCCAGAACCTGCCCCATGCGGAGGTGCTGCGTTACGAAGAGATTTTGCGCATCGTGCGCATCGGCGTTCATCTGGGTATTTCCAAGGTTCGGATTACCGGCGGAGAGCCCCTGGTTCGAAAAGGCATTTATGATTTTTTAGGCAAATTAAATAGCATAGAGGGGCTGACGGATGTCTCGTTGACCACCAATGGCGTTCTTTTGAAAAACAACCTGGAAAAGATCCGGGCCGCCGGTATCAAGCGGCTTAATATCAGCCTGGACACACTGGACCCTGATAAATTCAAGCGGATTACCCGGCATGATCATTTCTCCCATGTCTGGGAGGGTATTATGAAGGCCCATGAAATGGGATTTGCCCCCATCAAGCTCAATACCGTTATTTTAAGGGGGATCAACGATGATGATATCCTTGATTTGGCCGGACTTTCCCTTAAATATCCGTTTCATGTCCGATTTATCGAATATATGCCCATCGGCGTTGCGGATATCATTGACGGCCAGACGATATTGACCCCGGAAATCAAAACACGCCTGCATCAACTGGGAGAACTGACAGCGGTTCAAAACAAGATGACCGACGGCCCGGCCCAGCGGTTCAGGTTTAAAAATGCACCCGGCGAGGTGGGCTTTATCAGCGCCATGAGCCATCATTTCTGCCATACCTGCAATCGGTTGCGATTAACGGCCAGTGGCCAGCTCAGGCCCTGTCTGCTTTCGGATACACAATTTGATTTAAAAGCGCCCCTGCGCCAGGGATACCTCGATCAGGACCTGGCCGAGATTTTTTTCAAGACCGCCCGATTCAAACAGCGGGAACACCACCTGGCGGCCGGTCACCCACCACGGTTGACCGGGCAGATGTCCGCCATCGGCGGTTGATTTTAAAATTTGATGGGGTGTTTGTGTGGCGGTTGTTTTTTGCAAAAAAATGCCTGGGCAGGAGGAGAGCGTCGGTAATTACCCGCACAGTACACAAGAGGCCCAGGCTTTAATTTTTGGCTCAAACTACATGAGAGGGTAGTCAGTATCGTAACAATAAGGAGCCCTCACTCAACAGTCGTCAAAGTAGTTTAAGCTACTGGAAAAATCTGGTTACCAAAGAAATCTGAATTAATCAAGTGTTTTTAAAAATTTTTTAAAATTAATTTATATTGGCTTAAACGCGCCTATGCCTGTGGGTTTAGCTCAATACCGGCCTCCCCGGGACCAAGGGTTTATTTCATCAACCGGGGCAAAAGGGTGACAATTTCAGGGAACAGCATCAAAATCAATATACAGATCAAATACGCCGGCAGGAAAAAAGACACCCCCTTGAACACATCCTTGAGGGGAATGTCGCCAGCCATGCCACCCACCACATAGGTGGTGGCGCCCACGGGGGGGGTGACTGCCCCCAGGGTGGTGATGACCGTAATGGTCACGGCAAACCAGAGGGGATCATACCCCAGTTCCATTGCCACCGGGAAGAAAATGGGAATGGTGATCAGCAAGAGGGCCAGCGCATCCATGACGGCGCCGCCCACAATATAGATGGCAAAAATAATGGTCATGATCGCCATGTCCGGCACCGGCAGTCTCACCACCCACTGGGCGATATCAAAAGGGATCCGGGTCACGGCAAGAAAGCGGCCGAATATCATGGCACCGGCAATAATCGTGATCACCATGCAGGAGATCCGCAGGGTATCCGAGACCGAGGAGATAAATCCTTGCCAGCTCAGCCGCCCCTGGGCCACGCTGATCACCACGGCAAAAAAAGAACCGGCCGCACCGGCTTCCGTGGGCGTAAAAAAACCGAAATAGAGCCCTGTCATCACCAGCAAAAAAAGGCAGATCATTTCAAATGCACCGGACAGGGCCTTTACTTTTTCAACCATGCCGGATCTGGGTCCCGCCGGCCCCCAGGCAGGCTGAAAACGACAGATCACCGCCACAGACAGCATCAGCAGGAAAGCCAGGATGACACCGGCGCCGATGCCGCCATAAAAAAGTTTGGCGATGGACTGTTCGGTGGAGAGCCCTATCACAATCAGCACCACACTGGGGGGAATCACAACCCCCAAGGTGGAACCGCAGGCAATGGCGCCGGTACTGAGCTTGGGGTCATACCCGTATTTTTTCATCTCCGGCAGGGCTACGGTGGTCATGGTGGCGGCGGTGGCGGCATTGGAACCGCAGATCGCGGAAAAGGCCGAACAGGCCATGATTGTGGCCATGGCGATACCGCCTTGGATATGCCCTACCCATTTATAGGCGGCCTTGTAGAGTTTTTCATTGACCCCGGAGTAAAATGCAATTTGACCCATAAAGATGAACAGCGGAATAACGGTGAGACCATATTTTGAAAAGGTGGCCCACAGGACAGATCCCACCATATTCAACCCGGCCTTCACCGAGATGACGTGGCAAAACCCGACAAACCCGACAATGGCCATGGCAAATCCCACTGGGGTGCCCAGGAAAAAAAGGACCAGGAGCAAAACAACAATTCCGGTGACGCCGACGACTGCAAGACTCACGTTAGACCTTCCTTTCCGGTAAAATCGCTTTGATCAGATCTGCTATAAAAACAAGGGTCAGTGCCCCGCAGCCCAGGGCCACGCAAATGGTAAAGGGATAGTAGGCAATGCCTAAGGTCTCAGTGACTTCCCCGGAAGTTTTTAAGACGCCGGCGAGCGTGGCGATCTGCCATGCCACCACCATAAAAAAAAGCATTCCGGCAAGGCTGTTTATAAAATTCAAGACCCGCCTTGTTCTGTTTGAAAACTGGTTCATCAATACATCCACCGCCACATGCCCCTTTTTAATATGGGTATGCCCCAGGGCAAATGCGGCGGTGACGGCACCGAAAAACCCCATGAGTTCAAAGGTACCGCGCACCGGCATGCCGAATATGCGGCCGGCAATATTGGCACAGGTCAACACCACCATTCCCACCAGGAAAAGTCCTCCGCACAGCAGCAGCAGCTTGTTTGCATAAAGACTGATATTGTCTAATACTTTCATTTCTCACGATTCACTTTAATTTGAATGTTTAACCGCCAGGGCCCTGGCATCTTTTATAATGGCATCGGCCGGCAGTCCTTTGGCGACAGCCTTTTCCTTCCAGTCATCGACGATGGCAGACAGACGATTGTCCCACTTTGCTTTTTCAGGTCCGTCCAGATGGATAAATTCAACGCTATAGGTCTCTTTTGACCATGCAATGGATTCTTTGACATGATTGTCCATATAATTTCCGGTCCATTCGGACTGTTCCACAATCAGGTCTTCGAGTACTTTTTGAATATCGGCGGGAAGTGAATTCCAGCGATCCAGGTTCATGACCACGGCAAAGGGGTAGATCGCCGTGTTGGTCATTGTTACATAGCGGCATAATTCGGCGAATTTAAAGTCTTTTAAGGATTCCAGCGAAGAGAGTTCGCCCTGCACAACCCCCTTTTGCAGGGCTTCCGGGTATGCTGATTTGGGCATTCCCACCGGGTTTGCGCCCCAGGCTTTGAGAATCTGGGCCGCTCCCCCCGAGGCTCTCAGGTCCATCCCCTGGATGTCCGCCAGGGTTCGAACCGGCTTGCGACACATGATATTGGACGGGGCTGTGGCAAACATAGCCAATACTTTTACCTTGGCAAAGGCCTCCGGGGTGTATTTTTTATAAAGGTCCAGCAACACCAGGCTTCCGCTGCGGGCGTCGGTTATCCCCAGGGGAAGACCGGCGGCATTGGTGACCATAAACCGGCCCGGCTGATAGGCCATGCATAAATTGCCGATATCGGCCTGACCCGCAATGACACCATCCATCATATCCTTGGCCCCGAGCAACGTCCCGCCGGGATAGGTGTTTACCACCACTTTTCCATTGGTGCGTTTTTCCACTTCGGTTTTCCAGCGTTCCATCTGGACGCAGGGAAACGTCGGGGCCGGCGGGAAATTGGCATAACTCAGTTTAATGGTGCCGGCAGCAGCAGTATACGACGGCGTCAGGACAGGGACCAGCAGGACGGCAAGTATGAGTGACATCAGCACAACGCATTTTTTTCTTTTCATGATAACTCCCTTTCTGTTTTTATGTTGCAGATGGCTGCCTTGCCCCTGGATATAAAATTCAGGGGGCCAGGCGTTGAAAATTGGTGATTGTTCACAGTTAGCGGTTCACGGGTACAAAAAAACTATATTCCCTGGGCGGTATAGCCTGTTTCCAGAGCCTCCAGGGCAGGGGCCAGCATGTTGGGCCTGGCGGCCAGTCGTTTTTCCAGTACAAACCGGATTTCCCTGATACCGCAGAACAACTTATTCTGATCAGTTGTTGTTGATATGGCGGCCATGGCATAGCCCAGCATGATCAGGTTGACGGCGCGCAGGTTACCTATTTTTCCCGCCAGTGTTTCTGCATTTACGGAAAAGACCGGATTGGCAGCAGGGGCCATATCCCCGCCGGAATCATTCACGACGATCCATCCTGTTTTTTTTAGAAAAAATCGATGGGCGGCAATATTTTCCATTTTCAGGGCCAACAGGCCGTCGGCCTGCAGGGGGCGAATCAGGGGGCTGGCAAAACCGCCTACTTTGAGGTGGGACAGGACGGTCCCCCCTCTCTGGGCCATGCCGTGGGTTTCCGATGTAAACACGGCCAGGCCTTTTTCAATGGCCGCTTCCGCCAGAAGGCGGGTCACAAAAAGCACGCCCTGCCCGCCCACACCGCTGATGACGATCTGCTGTCGGTTTGAACTGTTCATCACAACTCCTGTTTTTGTTTTTGCAACCGTCACACCACCGGTCGGATTGCCTTTTTCGGGCACACATGTACACAGACCCCGCAATCACTGCACAGGGTCGCATCGATCCGGGCACACTCATTTTCTTTATCAAACACAATGGCCGGGCATTCAAAATGGTCAATGCAGTATCGGCAGCCGTCACAATCTTCCGTGATCTCAACTTTGACACGATCTTTAGCCGGTGCCGGGTGCAGTCGGTCAAGCAGGCAGGAATGGCGGGCAATCACAACGGCCGGGCCGTTTTTCCGGCTATGCACCACCGCCTTTCTGACCAGGGGAATAAAGGTGTCCAGTGCATAGGGATCGGCAACCTGGACAAAATCGACACCGCAGCCCTTGACCAGTTTTTCGATATCCACCACCGTCAGCGGTTCGCTGCCGACGCCCCGACCACTGGCCGGTGTGGGCTGATTCCCGGTCATGGCCGTTGTCCGGTTATCGAGTATCACCAGTAAAAAATGAACATTCTGGGCCACCGCATCAACCAGGGCCGGAAGACCGGCATGAAAAAAAGTGGAATCCCCGATGGTGGCAACGATGTCCGGCCGTTTGGCCTGGTTTTTGTAAGCATGATAAAAACCGGCGGCCTGGCTGATGGCGGCGCCCATACACAGGACCGTATCTACGGCGCCCAGGTTTATACCCAGGGTGTAACATCCGATATCACTGGTATAAATCGCCCGGGGGGCTGCCTTTTTAATGGCAAAAAAACTGGCCCGGTGAGGGCATCCGGCACACAACGTGGGCCGCCGGCCCGGGGCCTGGACCGGTTCGATGAGGGCCTGTTCCATTCCGGCAAATTGCCGGATCAAGCGTTCCACGGTTTCGGGTGCCAGCTCTCCCACCCGGGGAACCGCACCGTTGATTTTGCCCCTGACATGGTGACGGTCTGCCAGCTGCATTTCAATGACACCGGTGGTTTCCTCGATGACCAGGATATCCTCATGGGCATCCAGAAGATGGGCGGCAAATTGTTCATGGAGGGGATAGGGCTGGCGCACCTGATAAACGGGGATGGTGTCCCACAACTTGAGCTGGCTCAAAACTTCTTTTGCATGGGCCGCGGCCACCCCGGAAACCACCAGGGCTTTTTTGCCCACAGCCTCGGGGTTCAGGCATATCGGTGCGGTGTTTTCATAAGCGGCCATGCCGGCCAGTTTTTTTTCCAGCTGCGTATGCAGCTGAAACCGGAATTTCGGTGTGGCGGCCCAGCGTGCCGGGTCTTTTTGAAAATCGGGCAGATTTTGTGTTTCACCGATGGCCCTTTCGGCAATATCCTGTCGGGAATGGCACACCCGGGTGGTGGGGCGCAGCATCACCGGAATCTCAAATTTTTCGGAAAGTTCATAAGCAAGGGCAACCATATCCCTTGCCTGGGCCGGCGAATCCGGGTCCAGCACCGGTATTTTGGCCATCATGGCCATCATCCGACTGTCCTGTTCGGTCTGGGAAGAATGGGGGCCGGGGTCATCGGCACAGATGATCACAAACCCGCCTTTGACGCCCATATAAGCAGCGCTCATCAACGGATCGGAGGCCACATTCAGCCCCACCTGTTTCATGCTCACGGAGGTTCGCAGGCCGCTCATACTACCGGCATAAGCAATCTCAAAGGCGATTTTTTCATTGACGGCCCACTGGGTGTGCATGGACAGGCCGTGGTGTTTTTGCAACGCGGCCACGGCGCCGAGAATTTCAGATGCCGGGGTTCCCGGGTAAGCGGTGGCCACGGCACATCCGTTTTCCACAAGCCCGCGTGCAATGGCCTCATTACCCAGCATTAACTTTTTTTTTGTCACCGTAATCCTCCCTTTAAATAAAAAAAGCCGGGGTTCTTTTGCAGAAACCCGGCTTTTAAACCAAAAGAGCCATGAACCGCTTCTGCGCTAACCGCTAAAAGCTGCCCACGACCCTGATATAAATTTTATTCAGGCTGGTGAGTCAGCTGCCCAACATGGGCCACCACCAGCACCAAAGGTTGTTTTTCATGGTCATCTCTTTATGCTTGATTTTTAACATTTTGATCAGATACCGAAAAAAACCTGTTTTGTCAAGCAGGTAGTGCCTTAATTTTTGGTAAAATACGCTTTTAGGGGGTAAAAACTGTTTGAAGCGCCATGGGGGGTAGTGGTATGAATAATATCCTGGCAGGTGACATGATAATTTTTGATAAGGGAGGAAATAATGGAGCTGAAAACCGTAAAGATCAAAAACCCGGATGCGTTGAACCTGATTTTAGGCCAGTCGCATTTTATCAAGACCGTGGAAGATGTTTATGAGGCCGTGGTCAACACCGTTCCCATGGCAAAGTTCGGCATGGCATTTTGTGAGGCCTCGGATGTCTGCCTGGTGCGCTATGCCGGCACGGATGATGATCTCATTGAACTGGCAAAGGAAAACGCCTATGCCCTTGCCGCCGGCCATAGTTTTATCCTTTTTATGAAGGATATGTTTCCGGTCAACATATTGAATACCCTGAAAATCGTTCCGGAAGTCTGTCGTATTTTCTGCGCCACCGCCAACCCGTTGGAAGTCATTATCGCCGAGACCGATCAGGGGCGCGGTATTCTGGGGGTCATCGACGGGTATGCCGCCAAAGGCATTGAAACGAAAGACGATATCGCCCAGCGCCATCAGTTTCTGCGCACCATCGGCTATAAACAATAGGGAAGGTACATCGGTAGACGGTTGTTAGACTGAAGGGTAAAGGGCTTCTGCCTAACCCGGATAAACCGGTGCTGTTGAAAAGGCGTACGCCGTAAATAACAAATTACAAGCACCGGCTGACAAACAAATTCCAAATAACAATGACCAAATTTCAAATAAAACCCAGAGTCACTTAATTAACCCAATTTGATCCTGAATTGGCGTGCGTTTTGATTTCTCTCTATTTTGGTATTTTAGTCATTGTGATTTATTTGGGATTTGTATTTTGATTATTGTGATTTTTTGTTTTTGCACATAAAAACACAAATTTTAAAGTTTAGTTGCTATTTGACTGGCGACGCTACCCACTTCAGCCGTTTACCTTCTCACTGTATATGCGAGTTTATCAACGATGCGCATTGAACCGATTACATCCCCTATTTTCCGCACCGTGCCCGACAGGCAAAACAGAGATGGCGCCGACCCTCTTGTGACAGATGAGGTCATGGAGACGGATGCGGACGAGGGACAAGAGATCCTTTGCAGGCGCTGCGGCCACCGGATTACGCGCACATCGGCGCGTATTACCGTTCAGGGGTCTTTTCAGCACAGCTTTGCCAATCCCCACGGTCTTGTCTATTGCATCGGATGCTTCAGCACGGCCGAGGGCTGCGCCTATGCCGGCGTGGCTTCAACTGAATTTACCTGGTTCAAGGGGTATCGCTGGCGTATTGCCGTGTGCGGCGGCTGTCTTGTCCATATCGGGTGGCTTTTCGTGTCGGATAGCGGATCACGCTTTAACGGACTGATTTTAGATCAGTTGATGGATGGATAACCGATGCCGCAGATGAGGTGTCGATGCCGTTACCGCCGGGCAGATGCTGTTTTTGGGAAAATTACCGTTTAAATCTGGTTTGCCAACGTGAAAATTTTGCTTGTATATCCCTTTTGTCTTGAAGCCCGGCTGCATGCCGAAGATTCGGCAGTGGTGCCCATGGGGCTGTATTATGTCGGTGCCCTGTTAAAGCATCACGGATATGATGTGGAGGTTCTCAACTGGCACGATATCAACCGGGAACCGGCCAGGCTCACCCATGCATTGAAGGAAAAACAGCCGGATGTTATCGGGTTTTCCATTCTGCACGCCAACCGCTGGGGCGGGATAGAGATCGCCCGCACGGCCAAACAGTTGAACCCAAATGTAAAGATCATTTTCGGCGGCATCGGCGCCACCTTTTTATGGCGCCATTTTCTGACCCATTTCCCGGAGGTGGATGTCGTTGTTTTAAGGGAGGGAGAGTACCCTTTCCTGCACCTGGTGCGCTTTTTTGAAAAAGACCAAAGGAAAGAACTTGATGCCATCAACGGCATCGCCTTTAGAAAAAACGGTCGTCCCTTTAAAACCCAGGATGCCGGATTTATTCAAAATCTGGACGAGTTGCCCGATCCGGCCGTCTGGTTTGATTTTCAGCATGTGGCCCTGACCCGGGGCTGCCCGGGGAACTGCACCTTCTGCGGCTCACCGCGCTTCTGGAAAAGAAAGGTCCGGTTTCACTCGGCCGATTATTTTGTCCGGCAACTGGAGCGGCTCTGTCGTCGCGGTATAAAATTTTTTTATTTTTCCGACGATACCTTTACCATCCGTAAAGAAACGGTTCTCCAGGTCTGCCGCAAAATCATAAATCGCCGCCTTGAGATTACCTGGGCTGCCATTTCACGGGTCAATTATGTGGACGACGAGATGATGCGATGGATGAAAAGGGCCGGGTGCATCCAGATCAGTTATGGCGTGGAGAGCGGATCATTGAAAATCAGAGATTTTTTAAACAAGAACATCACTGAAAAACAGATCGAGACCGCCTTTGCCCTGACCCTGAAATACGGCATCATGGCCCGTGCCTATTTTATCTACGGGTGCCCCGGAGAAGATCAGGCCACCATCAATGCCAGCCTGGCGCTCATCGACAAAATCAAACCCTTGAGTGCGATTTTTTACATTCTGGATATTTTCCCCGGGACGGCCCTGTATGAGCAGTTCCTTGAAAGGACCCGTGGCGATGACGACATCTGGCTGAACAAAATCGAAGACATCCTGTACTTTGAAACCGATCCGGCCCTGACAAAAGAGATGATTTTATCTTTTGGTGAAACCCTCAGGACCACATTTTACAAAAGGTTGCCGGCTTTTGTGGATGCCATTGAACTCCTGGATGACGCATCCCTGGGGTATTCTCACGCTGATTTTTGCTCCCGGCTGGCCATGACCTTTGATCAGGGGGACTATAGCGACATTGCCGCCATACCCGGCAAGCAGAAAGTGGCTAAAAACCTGTATCGACGGGCCCTGGCCTATGGCCCGGATGCCCGGGCGTTTTTAGGGTTGGGGCTGATCCGGCAACGGGAAAAAAACTTTGCCGGATCCGTTGAGATTCTTTCCCGGGGAGCCACCCATTTTCCGACAGATGAACCGATTTCCCTGTGTCTGGGCATCAGCCTCATGAATATGGGGGCCTTTGATCGGGCCCTGTCATATTTTGCTCGGTTCCAGCAGTCAAAGCAGGCGTCCTTTTTTATGGCCGAATGTTACCGGGCCTTGAACGACACCGAAAATCAGGTTTGACGGTCTCGTAAAAAGTCCAACTCCTGCGTTGCGCTGCAGCCGGCAATCATTCAACGGTCGATGGTGACGCCCCATGATTGCAAAATTTGCGCGCCTTGAATTTGAACTTTTTACGAGATCGTCTGAATTCTATTTTTTAAGAGTTCATCAGGTTTTGTTTCAAAAAAAACAGGCCGCCCTGCCGTAAATCACTGCCCGGTGGCATGTATGCTTTGACCTTCGCTCTGTTCCCGGCCCCGAGCCAATTGAACCCACTCAAACAAAAGAGGTGTAAAATGACCTATCATGAAATTCTTTTTTCCAGTACGCCCCCCATTGCCCGTGTCACCCTTAACATGCCCCGGCGAATCAATGCCCTGTCCCGGCGCATGATCAGTGAACTGACGGATGCGTTTCACCGGATTGCCGCAGACGAAGAGATCAAGGTGGTGATCCTGGATGGGGCCGGCAACCATTTTTGTGCCGGCCATTTTCTGGCCGAAATGGTGGACGCAGGGGTGAAGGAGTATAAATGCATCTTTGATCAATGTACGAAAATGATGCAGCTGATCCATGAAATCCCCCAGCCTGTCATCGGGCAGGTACAGGGGGTGGCTACGGCCGCAGGCTGCCAGCTGGCGGCCTGGTGTGATCTGTTGATTGCCGAAGAGGGGGCCCGGTTCGCGACACCGGGGGTGAAAATCGGGCTTTTCTGCACCACCCCCATGGTGGCCATCACCCGGGCCATCGGCCGTAAAGCCGCCATGGAAATGCTTCTTACCGGCCGTTATTTTCCGGCCCGTGAGGCAAAGGCATTGGGCCTGGTCAACCACGTGGTGCCCCTGGAAGACCTGGCCGCGAAAACAGAGGCCATGGCCCGGCAGATTGCCGAGGCCAGTGCCATGGTACTGGGCATCGGCAAACAGGCCTTTTACGCCCAGGTGGATCAACCCGACGATAAGGCCATGGCCTATGCCAGCCATACCATTGTCATGAACAATATGGCACAGGACGCCCAAAACGGCATCAGGGCTTTTTTAAACAAAGCAACACCGACGTGGCAAAATCGCTGAATCGTGACACGGTATTCCGGGCATTGCCGGCACATCATATTCTGCCGGCCGCAGCAGGACCTGTTGAAATATGGCACCGGGTGGCCGTTTGTTTATGACAGTTTGGCGGCGATCTCCCGGCCATAGTCCTGGGCCATCTGCAAACCGCCACCCAGTGTGCTGCTCTTAAGGCGCAGGGGACCTGCTGCCATATCCATTTGAAAAATATTTTTCATGGTATCGAAGATCCGGTCAGGGGCTTCGCCGCTCCATCCGAAAGCACCGAAAGCACCGGCGCTTTTACCGTCAATCTCAGCCTTTTCCGCCAGAAAAAGCAGGGTCTTCATACTTTGCAGCATATCCCCGTGATAGGTGGGACTGCCAAAGACATAACCGTCATATCCTTGCAGATCGGCCTCGGTTTTTATTTTTTGAACGTTGACAAGGACGGCTTCCTGGCCGGAGAATCGAATCCCTTCCGCGATCAGTTGGCCAATCTTTTCAGTCTCCCCGGTGCGCGTAGCATAAACGATCAGTACTTTGGCCATAAGGCCACCTCCTTTTGATTGACACCGGACATTATTTAATCCGGTCGTCCGTTCCCTTGTGGTTACAATCCGGCGTATAACAGGTGTTGTCCAGAAACTCACATTTTTGTTTGCAGGAAGGGCATTTGTCCGGCGGTGTATCGGCTTTAAACGTATACCCGCAACTGCCGCATTTCCAACTGGCCATACGATCACCCCCTTTTTTGTAAACAGTCCCGATGGCCCGGCATTCTGTTTTTTCGGGCCGTTTTAAATATAAATCCATCAAATTACGTGCCAAAAAAATAAAAATAAAAAAAGGTCCCCTGGGCGCAGGTATTTTAAAGCTCCCTCGCCGTTTCAAGTGAGGCACCGCCGGATACTTTCATTCAAGAGACAGGGAGACCGCCGGTTTGTCTCAAAATAAGTTATGATACAGGGTTGTATCACAAAACAGAAAATAAAGACCCTGCCGACATTCGTCGTGTGCCGGTTCATGCCGTGAATGAATAAACCGACCCCTTATAAATGGCGGCCCTGTTTTTGTTGCCCATGGCGATGAAGCGGTCCACCATACCCTTTATTCCGGTTGTTCCGGGTTTTATCTGAAACCGGGAGATATGGACAGGTTTAGTTGCCCGGTATTTCTGGCACAAATATTGTAATGTTTGATGTTCAGGTCTGTGCCTGTTCGTGTCCGTCCGGAAATTCATACAAGATCAACCAAACGCTTTAAGGAGGTTGTCCATGGCTCAAACAAAATTCAAGGGAAAACCCGTTCAAATTTCGGGGAACTTACCCGGGATCAATACGAAAGCGCCGGGATTTTCACTGACCAGAACCGATCTTTCCCAGATCTCATTGGGAGACCTTGCCGGTAAAAAAGTGGTTTTGAATATCTTTCCCAGTGTGGATACCCCTGTCTGTGCAATGACGGTTCGTAAGTTCAACGCTGAAATTGACCGCCATAAAAATGCTGTGGCCGTGTGCGCTTCCATGGACCTGCCTTTTGCCCATGCCCGGTTTTGCGGGGCGGAAGGGCTGGAAAACGTCATCAGTGCATCGGCATTCCGTAATCCTGAATTCGGCATGGACTATGGCATCCGCATAACCGATGGTCCCCTTGCCGGACTGTTTGCCAGAGCGGTGGTGGTCATCGATGAGGGCGGCACCGTCATTTATTCTCAGCTGGTCAGCGAAATTTCAGCGGAGCCGGATTATGACCAGGCCCTTGCCGCCCTTGAGACAACACCGGATCTTGACGTCTGCATAGATAGCCCCACAGCCGAACACGCCAGGGGGCTGGAAGATGATGAACCGTGTGACGATGGCCGATCCGGGATTTGAGGCAGGGTTACGCCATTTTCTGGAATTTCTGCATGAATCGCCGGTCAATATAATCCTTGACCCAGAAAGCCGGTCTGCCGCCGAAGAGAATCCGGCCCTTACGCAAAATACCGGTGCCGTCACCCAGGTTGAAAATGAGCAGGTACTCCCCGCCCGGATCAAAGGGTAAAAGCGATTTACCTTCGAGGGCGGCCATCAGGTTATGGTGCAGTATCGGATTTTGCCGCACCGCATACACACCGACTTTGTTCAGCGGCTGCTCCTGAAAATGGATACAATCGCCGCCCCCAAAAATTTCGGGAAAATCAGGGCACTGCAGGTATGGATTGACCCGAAGGCCACCATCCGGACCCGTGGGAAGGCCGGATTGAACGAACAGGGGCGATGGCTTGATGCCAGGGGCCAGTAAGATAAGATCAAAAAAGCGGCTTTGGCCCGTATCAGACACAACCTTTCCGGCGGCAATCTTTTTGACATAGCCTTCTTCCTGTATCCCGATGCCCCGTCGGATCAGAGAGGCCCTGACCCGATCTGCGATGGACAACGGGAAACGGCGCATAAGCCCCCGGCCGGCAAACAGGGTGATTCCAGGCATGTGCCCACCGTTGTCTTTGAACAGGCGCCAGGTATTGCCGGCAATTTCAACCCCGGAAGGGCCGCCGCCGATGATGGCCACGTGCCGGCCTTTCTGTCCGGCAAGCATAAGCAGTTGCTGCTGGGCTGCCAGAAGCCGTTCTATGGGTTTTACGGTAAAGACGGCCTCCCGGTTGCCCGTTATCTCCGGTTCGGGGACATAGCTGCCGACATTGCAGGAGAGTACGTCATAGGCGATCATTTTGCCGGAGGCCAGATGAATGTTTTTTAGCTGCGGATCAATTCTGACGGCCTTTCCCAGAACAAATCGTCCCTTTTTTGTCTCTACACCCCTGCGGGTGTCAAACCGGATCTCCCGGGCACTGTAGGTTTTCGAGAGCATGCCCGGCCCCATGCCCGAGTAATAGTGGTAGGGTGAAGGGCCGATAACCGTAACCTGGTGCCCCCGGGCGATAAACCGGTCAAGATTGGCCAAAACCACCATGTGGGCATGGCCGCCCCCCACAAGCACGAGTTTTTTTTGCATAAGACGCCTTTTTTGCAGGACGGTTTTCGGAAAATAAAAATTGATTCATCTGATTGATGCAAACTGTACGCCAGGCCCAAGGTTGGCATGTGGTTTGCTGTTAATCAAGTAAAACCCGCAACGGAGGGGACCATGGATTTAAACGAATACAAAGAGATTATTACCGGTGCTATCAACAATGAAATAGAGGCTCAGGAATTTTATGAGGATGCGGCCCGGAAGCTCACAGACCCGTATCTTCGGGAGATGTTTGGCAAATTCGCCGTCGAGGAAAAAAAACATCGGGAGACATTGAAAAAGATTTTTACCAGTGAGCGTATTGAACGATATTTCAACGAAGACAGAGACTACAAGGTGGCTGAGACGGTGGATACACCGGTTCTTTCCACACAGATGACACCGGCGGATGCCATTGCCCTGGCCATGAAAAAGGAAGCCGAGGCCATGAACCAGTATACTGAAATGGCGGCAGCGTGCAGCGATCCGGAAATAAAAACGGTGTTTCTCGATCTGGCCGCAATGGAGCGGGAGCACAAATTTAAACTGGAAGCCGCGTTTGTGGATATCGGTTATCCGGAGGTATGGGCATAAATGGCGTTGTCTGTTGTTGATTTATATCGGGATGTGCTGCCCCGCACCAATTGCGGGGATTGCGGATTTCCAAGCTGCATGGCCTTTGCCGGCATGGTGGTTTCCGATAAATATCCCCTGAAGAACTGCCCGCACATCAGCCCGGCGGTGGTGGAGAGGTGCGGTATTGAGTTGGAAAAACAGTATGCCGCCGGTAAATGGCTCAAACGGGACATGGCAAAGGATGCCCTGGATTGGGCCAGAGAAAAATCCGCCGGTGTCAAGTTCACGGATCTCCCGGATCGCATCGGCGGGCAAATCAAGACCTTAAACGGTGTTTTGGCCCTGGAACTGCCTTATTTTAACAACACGATTTTAATTACCGCCGAAAAAATATGCCGAACAGACGGGACGCCTCTGACCCGCTGGGAACAGGTATTTCTCTACAACCATCTGGCCCGGGGGGGGCACCGCAGGCCAAGTGGTAAATGGCAGGGACTGGTGGAATTCCCCAATACCGTTTCCAAAATCAAATCCATGATCGAACATGTGGAAAACCCCCTTATCGAGCGATTCAGGGGCAGGTGTCACGCGCTTAAGGCTGCCGCCGAGCATCTTGGGGGGCGCCCGGTCAGCCGAAAAAACACATCCGCGGATGTCGCGGTGTGTTTCCCTGCCCTGCCCAGGGTCCCCGTGCTTTTGCTGTTCTGGGATGAAGGCCCTGAAGACAAGTTCTCGGCAACGGCAAAGCTGCTCTTTGACGAAAGCATCATCGATCACCTGGACGTTGAGTCCATCCTGTTTTTAAGTGAGCGGCTCCGGCAGATGCTCTGTGAATCAATTTCTGCCGGTCCATAAAGATAGCGCGTTTAACCATATTTTTAACACCGGAAAAATCGTGCAGAGACGCTTTATTTTTGTCACTATTATCTGGCACGGAAATTGAAGTAAATTTCAGACATAAAAACAGGCCATTTGTTTCACTGAAATGTTGTTTCATCTCCATCAAAGGAGGAACCCATGGATAAAAAAGTACTCGTAGCCTTTGACGATTCGGACAATGCACAACGGGCGGTGGGGTTTGTGGCCCGTTTTTTTTCCACCAAAACCCAGGTGACCCTTTTCAATGTGGCCCAGGATACCGCCGCCCTGTGTGAGATGAACAGCCCTGAACTGACCCCCTATTTCACCTCCCAGCAAACGCATTTCTGTGCCCTGGAGGATAAAAAAAAAGCCCTTGTCAGCCAGTCCATGAAAGATGCCATTAAAATTCTCGTAGATGCCGGATTTGACCGGCAACGCATTATTCTGAAGGCAGACGTGAAAAAAAAGGGCGTGGCCAGGGATATTGTCAATGAAGCCCGTTCCGGCTATGATGTCATTGTCCTGGGCCGAAGAGGGGTATCCGGCATCAAGGATTTCATCCTGGGCAGTGTCTCTCAAAAAGTGTTTCAACTGGCCAAGGATCTGTCCGTTCTGGTTGTCAACTAGTGGCCATCGGGAAACGGTCTTTTCGCTCAATCTCTGCGTTAACCACAAAATTTGGTGTCATACCATGAAACTGCCCCACGCTTTGAATTTTGAATTTATCGACGCCCAGTACACCCGATGGAAAACAGATCCCAAGGCCCTGTCCGACGACTGGCAGTTTTTTTTCGAAGGTTTTGAACTGGGCATTGCCGGTGCAGCGCCTGCCCCTGCCGGCGATTCACGGCAGTGTTTCAAGCAGGCCCGTGTGGAAGAACTGATTTACCGGTTCCGTGACCTTGGTCATCTGCTGGCCTGCATGGACCCTTTGAGTGCCTGCCCGCTGGACCATCCCCTGTTGACCCTTGAGGCTTTTTCACTGTCACCCAAAGACCTGCCCGAAGAATTTTTTACCCCACAGCTTTCCGGACGCGAAAAAGCCCCTCTGGCCGAGATCCTTCAGATCCTGAAAGGGACCTACTGCCGCGATATCGGTGTTGAGTACATGCACCTTCAGGACCCGGCCGAACGTCGCTGGCTCCGGGAACGCATGGAACCGGTGCAGAACAAACCTGTCCTGTCCGTGCAAAGGCGGATTGAAATTTTAAATCTGCTCACCGCTTCGGCACTTTTTGAATCTTTTCTGAACCGCAAATATACCGGTGTGACCCGATTTTCCCTTGAAGGTGGCGATGCGGTCATACCGCTGCTGGCTACCATCGTGCAAAAATCGGCCCAAAACGGGGTCGAAGAAATTATCCTGGGCATGGCCCATCGGGGGCGCCTCAATGTCCAGGCCAATATCCTCCGGCGGCCCTATGAACAGATTTTCGCGGAATTTGAAAGCTGCTATGATCCCGAGAATCTCATGGGTTCCGGGGATGTTAAATATCACAACGGGTACATGGCCACCGTCAAAACCGATGCGGGCCATGACCTCCGGATCTATCTGGTCAACAACCCCAGTCACCTGGAAGCGGTAAACCCGGTGGTGGAAGGTATTGCCAGGGCCAGACAGGATCTTCTGGCCGAAAACAGCCGGGATCGGGTCCTGCCCCTTCTGGTTCACGGCGATGCCGCCTTTGCCGGCCAGGGCGTGGTGGCTGAAACCCTGAATATGTCCCGGTTGCCGGGCTATACCACCGGCGGCACGATCCATGTTGTCATCAACAACCAGATCGGCTACACGACCCTGCCCGCGGATGCCCGTTCCACCCGGTATTCCACCGATGTGGCCAAAATGCTCATGGCGCCTGTTTTTCATGTTCACGGTGAAGCCCCCGAGGCCGTTGTGCACGTGGCCGAACTGGCTTCCGATTACCGGGCCGCCTTTCACAAGGATGTGGTGCTGGACGTGGTCTGTTACCGTCGATATGGCCACAATGAAGGTGATGAACCCTATTTCACCCAGCCGCTGATGTACGAGCGAATTCGCAACCGCCCCCCGCCGTACCAGATTTATGCAGAAAACCTGCTAAAAGAAAAAATTATCGACCAGCAGCGGCTTGCCCTTGGGGAAAAAGAGATTACCGATGGGCTGGAAAAGTCGTTTTCGGCCATCCACGGCAGCGAATGCCCTTTTCCGGAAACAACCTTCTATGATGTCTGGGAAGACTATCACGGCCATTATTCCCATAAAGCCGTCAAAACCGGGGTCACCCAAAAAATTCTCACCGACCTGATGGGAAAGGCCACCCAGGTCCCCGAAGATTTCAGTGTCCATCCCCGCCTGGCCGGGATGATGGAAAAACGATTAAAAACGGTTACAGAGGGCCGCGGTATTGACTGGGCCACCGGTGAACTGCTGGCCTTTGGGTCCGTGCTCCGGCAGGGGCTGCCCATACGATTGAGCGGCCAGGACGTGGGGCGGGGCACCTTCAGTCAGCGCCACAGCGTTCTGGTGGACACGCATACCGGCAAATCCCATGTGCCGCTCAACGCCATTGCCCGAGGTCAGGCATCCTTTTCAGTCTACAACAGCCCGCTTTCCGAGTTCGGTGTTCTGGGATTCGAATACGGTTATGCCTCGGTGCAACCCGCCGGATTGAATCTCTGGGAAGCCCAGTTTGGTGACTTTGTCAACAATGCCCAGTCCGTCATCGATCTGTTTATCGTCAGCGGGCAGTCCAAATGGCAACGCTTCAACGGCCTGGTGCTGTTGTTGCCCCACGGATGGGAGGGCCTTGGGCCCGAGCATTCCAGCGCCCGACTGGAGCGGTTTCTTCAGCTGTGTGCCGATGACAATATCCTGGTCTGCAATCCCACCACACCGGCCCAGTATTTTCATATGCTCCGCCGGCAGGCCATTGCCAGATACCGCAAGCCCCTGATCGTCATGACACCCAAAAGCCTGCTTCGCCATCCAGAAGCCGTATCTTCCCTTGCCGCCTTCACCGCCGGATCTTTTAACGAAGTAATCGCAAATGCGGATGATCCACCGGCCGTCCGGCGGGTGCTTTTCTGCAGTGGTAAATTGTTTTATCAGCTCCGGCGGCAAAAGACAGAGATGAAGATGAAAGACGTTGCCATTGTCCGGATTGAGCAGTTGTACCCCTTTCCGGAATCCCAGCTCAAAAAAATCGTTTCCGGTTATACCCATGTTCGGAAATGGACCTGGGTACAGGAGGAACCGGCCAACATGGGGGCCTGGACGTTTATCCGCCCCCGCATTGAACGGGTGATCGGACAGGCACTGACCTATGTGGGCCGAAAGGCATCATCCAGTCCGGCAACCGGATTTCCGCTTATTTACAAAACAGAGCAAAATGCCATTGCCGATGAAGCCGTCGGCCCCATGACCGCGAAAAACGAACTGTCGGGGTAGACCCTGCCCCGCGTTAAGCCCCTATGAGGATGGAACGACCATGACCCTTGAGATTAAAATTCCCAGCGTTGGCGAATCGATCCAGGAAGCCTTCCTGGCCGAATGGTTCAAAGAAGACGGTGATACCGTGGCCAGAGACGAGCCCCTTCTGGCCATTGAAACCGACAAAGTGGCCCTGGAAGTGGCCGCAGAAACCAGCGGTATTTTGAAAATTCTGATTCCCGCCGGCGAGACGGTGCGTATTGGCGCGGTTGTGGGAAGCATTGAGCCCGATGGTGCCCCGGTGGCCATCGCCGCCGTTGCGGACCCCGAGGCAAAACCGGCACCGGCTGACGTTCCACCGCCGGCCCCACCTGCGCCGGCCAAAGCACCGGTTGCAGCACCACCGACAGCACCGGTTGCATCACCACCGGCCCTGGCAGCGGCATCGGACCGGCCAGGTCTGTCCCCGTCGGTGCGGCGGCTGGTAACGGAAAAAAAACTGGATGTGGACAAAATCTCCGGCAGTGGTCCGGGGGGCAGAATCAGCAAGGGGGATGTGCTGCTTTACCTGGAAAACGCCCCTGCGGGTATTCCGGAAAAACGCCCGGATCCCCGGCACCGGATGCGGTCGTGGATTTAGAAGTCCGCAAGCCCATGTCCCCCATCCGCAAACGAATCGCCCAGCGATTGCTGGAAGCCAAACAGAAAACAGCCCTTTTAACCACGTTCAATGAAATCGACATGAGCCGCGTGATGGCCCTTAGATCCAGCTACAAGGAATCGTTTTTGAAGGCCCACGGGGTCTCCCTGGGCTTTATGAGTTTTTTTATCAAAGCCTGCGTGGCGGCCCTCGAAGAGATCCCCGAACTGAACGCCTTTATCGACGGCGACGATATTGTTTATCATCATTATCAGCATATCGGGGTGGCCATCGGCACAAAGCGGGGGCTGGTGGTACCGGTGATCCGGCATGCCGAAAAAATGGGTTTTGCCGCCATGGAACAGGCCATTATCGATTACGTGGCCAAGATCAAAGAAAATCGCCTGGAACTGGCGGACCTGGAAGGCGGCACTTTTACCGTCAGCAACGGGGGCGTCTACGGCTCTTTGCTCAGTACGCCCCTTTTGAATATGCCCCAAAGCGGCATTCTGGGGATGCATAAAATTGAAAAGCGTCCGGTGGTGATAGATGATCAGATCGTCATCCGGCCGATGATGTACGTGGCCTTAAGCTATGATCACTGCATTGTGGACGGTGGGGAAGCGGTCACTTTTCTAAAGCGCGTCAAGGAATTTGTCGAAAACCCGGAACGGATTTTCCTGGAGGTTTAGATGGCAACAAAAAAAGATTTTGATCTGGTCGTTATCGGGTCGGGCCCCGGGGGCTATGTGGCTGCCGTGCGGGCCGCCCAGCTCGGGTTGAAGACCGCCTGCATCGAAAAACACGCCCGCCTCGGCGGGGTCTGTCTGAATGTGGGCTGCATTCCCAGCAAGGCCCTTTTAGATTCCAGCGAATACTATCACCTGGCCCGGGACCATTTTGCCGAGCACGGTATCAAAACCGGTCGTGTCAGTTTTGACCTGGGTGCCATGATGGCGCGTAAAGACAAAGTGGTGGTAAAGTTGACCGATAATATCCGGCAACTTCTGGAAGGCCACAAAATCGATATCATCCACGGTAGTGCGCGTCTTGCGGCTGCCGGCCAGGTCGCTGTGGATCAGGGAAAGAAAAAACCGTTGATGCTGTCAGCGGAAAAGATCCTGCTGGCCACCGGCAGCAGTCCGGTGCAGGTGCCGGGCATGGAATTTGACGGTGACCGGATCGTCGATGCCACCGGGGCATTGCAATTTGATAAGGTCCCGCAACATCTGGGCATTGTGGGCGGTGGCTATATCGGCCTGGAACTGGGGGCCGTGTGGCTGCGGCTGGGGGCCCAGGTCACGGTGATTGAAATGCTGCCCCGTATTGCCGCTACCCTGGACGGCCAGGTGGGGCGGACCCTGGATCGGATTTTGCGTAGCCAGGGGTTTGAGTTTCATTTCAACACCCGGGTACGCTCGGCCCGGACCGTGGGGAAAAAGGTTGAAGTGGTCCTGGCAAAAAAGGATCGTGAAGAATCGGTGCGTTTTGACCGGTTGCTGGTGGCCGTTGGCCGCCGGCCCCTGACCCGGGGCCTGGGATTGGATGACTTGGGCATTAAGACCGATCCGGCCACCGGTCAGGTCCTGGTGGATGCTGCCTTTCAAACCAATATCCCGGGCATCTACGCCATCGGGGATCTTGTTCCGGGTCCCATGCTGGCCCACAAGGCTTCCGCCGAAGGCATCGCCGCCGTGGAATGCATGGCCGGCCGGGCCGGTGAAGTCAATTATGACACCCTGCCGGCCGTGGTTTATACCTGGCCGGAGGTGGCCAGTGTCGGACTGACCGAGGAACAGGCCAAGGCCCGGAAAATTCCTTGCTGTATCGGCAGTTATGCCTTTTCAGGGGCCGGCCGGGCCCTTTGTATGGGTGAATCGGAGGGGTTTGTCAAACTGATCGCCCATGCCAAGACCGATCGGATTATAGGGGTTCACATCATCGGTCCCCGGGCCGCGGACATGATTGCCGAGTGTGTCCTGGCGTTAGAATTTGACGCCAGCGCCGAAGACCTCGCCCGAACCGTGCACGGGCATCCGACCTTTTCCGAAGCCCTTCAGGAAGCGGCCATGGCGGTCCGGCAGTGCTCGATTTATGCCTCCTGAAACAAGCCTGTCTCATGAGACAAAAAGATGCCCCCGTCGATCCGGCACAGGGGCATCGCTAATATTTCCCCCAAAAAAATGATCCCCCGCTGTTTCAAGTGGGTTGCTCCGGGATAAACGCATCCCGGGGCTGCATCCGGTCAAATTTACCCATACGAAACAGCAATGCGCCAACATTTTCAATAATACCGGTTTTGAGCCGCTCGAAAACCATCTTTATTTTCATCTGGCATGTTTTTCGCTTTACCTGATTGTCATCACCAACCCATTTTATTCGGAGATGACTATGATGAATTTAGAGGATATAAAAAAAGATACTCAACTGATTAACGCCATTGACTGGCACATGACCCCGGAAGAGGCCGTACGGCTTTATCTTGAATGGGGAAACAACTGGGCCGGAGGCAGTTATGTGATCCGATCCAAGGATGACGTCTCCCACTACTTTGTGGTCAACACCTGGCAGGAAAAACCGGTCATCTATTTTATTCGCAGGAATTCCGATGAAGCCGTCGAGCTGGCGAAGATCGATATGCCTTCGGATCTGAGAAAGCGGTATCTAAGGCAAAACGGAACGCATAAGGGCGTTTATGCCGTGGAAGGGGAAGTTAAAAAATGGCTTAAAAAGAAACTGGATGTTGTCTGACCCGGCCCTCGGCAGGTCATCGAGGCGGCAGACCGGTAGAAACTTACAAAAATGACCGGAAAGCTTGAAAAAAAATAATCAATGTCATATCATTCACCATTGAAAAAACTATTCAGTAACAGACAGGTCAAACATTTGGTTTTTCAGTCAACTGCCGCAATGGCCAACAGATTAGGATCGGAAGCGAAATAAATTGAACAAAGATTGCGAAGGATTTTGGTTTGCCTTCAAGGCGCGTTGAAAACCGCATACTTTACGTATGTGGGTTTCAACGTAACGAAGGAGGCGGGCCAAAAGACGGGTAATGATGTTCACGTTATTGAGTTTGCGATCCTTAAAACCAGGAGGTTACAAGAGATGAGTTTTAAATCCATTGATGAAATCATTGAATATGCAATTGAAAAAGAGATAGAAGCTGCAGTGTTTTATGAAAAAATCAGCCGGCAGGAGTCCTTTTCCGGTGCCCGGGAAATGTTTGAAGAATTTGCCGCAGAAGAAAGAAAACATCAGGCCCTGCTGGAAAATTTTTCGGCGGACAAAGAAAAAATAGCCGCTTATGAATACAAATGGATTCCGGACATGAAACGAAGCAACTATATGGTGGACCTGACCTATGAACCGGGGATGGGGTACGCGGATATTGTCCGGCTGGCCATGAAAAGAGAAGAAACGGCCCTGAAACTGTACAATGATCTGGCGAAAAAAACAGATGACAAGGCCTGCATTCAGGTTTTTAAAATATTGGCCCAGGAGGAGGCAAAACATAAACAGTTCCTGGAAACCATGTACGATGATTTTATGGCCGCCCAGGGTGATTAAACCGGTGTCATCAAGTTATGCCTCACAACTTAAAACCCATACCCATGACTTTTATTAAAAGCCCTGCCTGCCCGGATTCGGACAGGCAGGCTTTGGTTTACGGCCTGTGAAGACATACCCGTCCGGGCAGCACACGGCCGCTGTGATACCATGCGGCAATGGTTGCCGGCGGAATGCCTGAAAAATAGGCGGCAAGAACCACCTGGTTTATCAAGGTGGTTTTTAATACACCCACATTGGCCCATCGCCGCGATGATGTCACCACCGACGCCGGCAGTGTGACAATCTTTCCCCCCATTTTTTTCAATTGCCGGACCAGTTCGAAATCTTCCATTATGGGGATATCGGCAAATCCGCCGGCGGCCCAGAATCGTTCGGTGGTCAGAAAAAGGCCCTGGTCACCATAGGGCAGGGACATGAGGCAAGACCGCAGGTTGGCCAGTTTGCCGACAAGCCCCATGACCCTGGCCGGAGAATCAATGCGGAGCCTGAAGGCGCCTGCTGCAAAACCGGGTGTATCGGCGCCCCTGCAAATATGCTCATGGTATCGTTCCGGTAGACGGGTATCGCCGTGAAGAAACAAAAGGATGTCTCCTGCCGCCGCCGCAGCGCCTTTGTTCATCTGGCGGCTCCTCGGGGGAAAGCCGTTGATCACCTTCGCCCCCAGGGCCGTTGCCAGGGCCGTTGTGCCGTCCCTGCTGCCGCCGTCTACAACGATGGTTTCCCGAGATCTTCCCCGGCCGACACTCAGCAGTGTCTCTTTTAAGGTTTTTTCTTCATTGAGCACGGGGATGATCACGGAAATGTTTTTTTCAGCGCTGTTTTTTTTCTTTTGTGACCGCGTATGGCCCCATACCGGCAGGTCTTCGGGCCGGTCAATATCGGCCAGTTCCTCCAGGGCCATGCCGTCTATCCCGTTTTTGCCGGCGGTGGCCGCTGTTTCGGCAAAAACCGTATCCCTGCCCCAGTCGCAGCGGTCAAACAGATCCTGGCCGATGCGGGAAAAGGTTGCCGCCCCCAGGCCGATTAAATAGTAGCCGCCGTCTTTTGCCGGGCCGATCACCATGTTGTCATCGGTCAGTACCGCAAAGGCCTTTTGTAAAATCAGCGGGGATATCCCCGGTACATCCGACCCCACCAGAACAGCGGCCCCGGCCCCGGCCGTAAATGCCGCTTTGAACGCCGTGTGCATACGGCATCCGATGTGGCCCGGCCCCTGGGGGCGATAATTGAGGTCGCTGCCAAGCCATTTTTTCATTTGCCCCGCAGTACCCCCGTCAAATTGAATGGTGACGGTTACCGGATGTGTTGCAATGAACCTTCGCACCTGCCCGGTGACGTGCTCGGTCATTTGCCGCTGCAGATCGGCAGCCCCTTGAGCGCCCAGTACCGGCATCAGACGGGTTTTGGTGGTTTCGGGTTTCGGGAACCGGGTAAACAGGATTAAATGAGTTGAATTCAAAGGCGTTGCCATAAACGGGCCCGGTCAGTGGGTACCGTCTTTCCAATAGGGATTCACCATGTCTTCGAACAGGGTCAGGGCCGCCTCCGAGCCATGCCCGGCGGCGGTAACGATCTGCTTGTACCCGCCGGTCACGTCCCCGGCCGTATAAATTCCGGGAATACTGGTCCGGTAGTGCTCATGGTGGATAAAGCCTTCAGGGGTCAGCGCGATGCCCGTTTTTCGGGCCAGGTCCACCGCAGGATCATATCCGATGGCCAGAAAAACGCCATGGACGGCCATTGTCCGGGTTGTCTTTTTTTTGTTGTCATACAGCCGCACCCCTTCCACCTGGTTTTCGCCCAGAATTTCGGTTACCTCGGTATTGTACAAAACCGGCACATTGTCGGCCGAAAGCTTTTTTACCAGTGTGTCCTGGGCCTTGAGGGCCTGCCGCCGGTGCACCAGGGTTACATTGACGCCCATGTTGACCAGGTGAAGGGCTTCGGTGACGGCACTGTTGCCGCCGCCGACCATCACCACATCGAGGCCCTTGAATAAAGGGCCGTCACAGGTACTGCAATAGCTGACGCCCCGGCCTGCCAGGCGCTGTTCCCCGGTTACGCCCAGGTGCCGGTGGGCGGCACCGGTGGCCAGCAGAACGGCCCGGGTCAAAAATTTTCTCCGGCTCGTCTGAACGATAATCGGTTCCCCCGGCGTCATGTCCACAACCGTTTCACCCGGAAAAATTTGAACATATTCAAGGGCATGGGTGACCATAATATCCACTAGGGTTTTGCCGCCAACCTGTTTCATGCCCGGATAGTTTTCCACAACCGGGGTCAGGGCAACCTGTCCGCCGAGGATGCCTTTTTCCACGATAACCGACTTGAGTCCGCTGCGAGCCGCATAGATGCCGGCGGTGAGCCCGGCGGGCCCGCCGCCGATGATCACCAGATCGGCGTGAATTTCATCTTCATCCACATCGGGAATAAAAACCGTCTGCTGCTCCATCTTCTGGAGCGAGAGCATAAACAGTTCCTCGGTTTGTGCGCCCCGGGCAATCAGGATATCATCGGCATAGGTCTGGGGCACCGAATGGGCGGCATATTTTTCAGCGATTTCGGGACTGGCCTGGATGTCGATGATCTCCAGTGAAATCATTTTCGGTCTGGCAACAGCCGCCTTGAGGGCGTTCAGTGCCTGCTGGGGGCAATAGGGGCACGAGGCGCTGACAAACACCTTCACCCGCCGACGCTCGCTGATGGCGTCAATAACCCGGCGGGATTGTTCGTTGAGCGTGCTCTGCTGGGAACCGATCAACAGGAGGGCTTCCAGGAAAATTCGGCCTTCTTCTCCCAGTGGGGCCCCCATCCACCGTATATCATAATGGTCCGGATCGAAAATCAGGGTGGGGGAATGGGTGATGCCCCGGCGCACGGCAGATTCATGGGAAAGGTCATATTCCCGGAGGATCAGCTTGTCGGTCAATTGCCGGAAGAAGCGAATGCCCTGACGGGCCGCATCATTGAAAACATCGTTCCGGCCGGGCCGGGTGTACAGAAAAAGCGGGATATCCCGGGGAATAGCCGCCAGCATTCGGGCAAGTTCCTTTTGAACCTGCTGCGCCTGGGTTTCATCCGGCTGATTCATCATTTTTCTCCTTTCTTTGTCGTTATCAATCCCGGGGCCACCCCCAAATGGTGGAAATCGACACTGTGATCGGCCTAAACGGCCATCTATATATGATCCCTATCTTTCATCCAGCGGTACAAAGACGCACTCCTCCGGTCCGCAATACTCGCCCACATAATCGGAATCCGGTCTGTAAAGGGCGGTTTTAGGCGCGGCATGGCCAAATTGCTCCTCAATAAAATGGGCTGTCCAGCCGGCGATTCGGGAAATGGCAAAAACCGGAGTGAACAGGTCCACGGGAATGCCCATGTAGTAATAGAGGGAGGCACTGTAAAAATCGACGTTTACGTATATCTCACTGCCTTTTTTTTCCCGAAAGGCGGCCTTGCCTTTTTCCTCCAGAAGTCTGGACATGTCATACCACCGGGTGTCGCCCCTGCGCAGTCCCATGGCCCTGGACATGGGCGATAAAATGTGGGCCCGCGGGTCATCGGTTTTGTATACCGCATGCCCCAGTCCCATAATTTTCCCGCCGGTCTCGATAACCTTTTTTACATAGTTTTCCACATTTTCAAGGGCGCCGATTTCAAGCAGCATCTGCATCACGCGGGTATTGGCCCCGCCATGCAGACCGCCGGACAGGGAGCCGACGCCGGCGCCCACGGCGGCATACATGTGTGCCATGGTTGAGGCAACTTCCCGGACAGCGAAGGTGGAGGCATTGAAGGCGTGTTCGGCGTGCAGCACCAGGCAGGCGTCAAAAAAGCCGGCCAGTTCATCATCGGGCACATCCCCGCTGAGCATATACAGGAAATTTCCACCGGCCCCCAGGTCCGGATTCGGATCCACCGGCTCAAGGCCGTTCCGGATTCGATTCCATGCGGCAACAATGGTGGGGAATTTTGCGATCATACGGATGGCGCTTTCCATTGCCAGTTCCTGGGACGGCGCTTTGACCGCCGGATCATAATTGGCCAGCATCGACACCGCTGCCTGCAGAACATCCATGGGTAAGGCGTCTTTGGGCATATTCTGAAAAGTGGCAATCAACTGGCCGGGCAGCCGGCGGTTTTCAGATAGACGATCTTTGAAACGGGCAAGGGCGGGTCTGTTCGGCAGCTGTTCATACAGGAGCAGGTAGGCAACCTCTTCATACGATATTTTTCCGGCCAGATCACCGGCCAGATATCCCCGGTAAATTAATTTGCCGGCGGTGCCATCCACGTCACTGATTTTTGTCGTAGCCACTTTAACGCCACGAAGACCTGTATTTTTGGTGGATATGCATTCTTCCATGAAAATACCTCCATTTCAGCGATATTTCGGTTGCAAAAAACTTACGGTAGTTTGATTTGACTGAATATCAAATAAAATTTATGCCACAACCTCGGTAAAAATTGTTTTGAAACCGGAAAACGGCCATGCAACCGGATCCTGATGCCGCCTTGAGGGTAGACATGAACAGGCGCCGTGCCTAAGGGAGACAGCCCGGTCATCCGGATTGATTTAAACGCAATGATAAAAAATGTATCGGGTTTCAGCATTGACACATAACTGTCTCTTAAGACAACGAAGCAATTTTGGGGGACGGCGTGCAATCGTTTTGGACCAATTCGGGGTCGGTGGGGAACCGATGTTTTCGGGCACAATCAGGGCATAGTCCAACAAACTCAAGGTTGTGACCGATAATTTCAAACACGGTGGTGCCGTAAAGCTCGTTTTCAAGCTGCGTCATGGGGGCAATGGGTGCATCGTCCACCCGGTTGCAGCCAATACACCGGATATGATAGTGTTTTGAAGGATTTCCATCAAATCGCATGATGGCACCGCTGAGCTCAAGTTTTTGGATTTCGCCGAGTTCGGCCAATATTTCCAGATTTCTGTAAACCGTACCCAAACTTATTCTGGGCATGCGCCGGCGCACGATTTCATAAATTTCATCTGCACCGGGATGGTTGTCAACCCGTCTCAATTCTTCCAGAATTACCTTGCGCTGCCTTGTAATTCGAAGGTTTTTTTCTTTTTTTAAAGCCATTTTCTCTCCGGGACAGTATGGGATGCCTAAGCAATTTCCTAAGCCGAAAACAAACGTATGTCAAGATCTGTTTCGCAATTACCCCATGCCGGCCGGGCCGATCCAGGGTGAAAACAACGCAGCGCTGTTACCACCTCGATCCCCCCGCAGGCTGCATCCAGTCCCTTTATATCCCAAAGAGAAAACGGCGTCAAAAACGGCTTTTCACCTATATGTCTATCCACATATCCGCCTCGTTACCACAATGACTACAGGTGGCAGTGCCTTTAACCCGATGGGCACCGTCTTTGCTCTCCCTGTTTCGTGTCTTCTGCTTTTCTTTCTGTTCAAAGTCTTCCAGGCTGCAGGTAACATTCATTTCGGCTTCGTTCCCGCAGTTTTCACATTGGCAAACCTTTTTTATGGTTTTTTCACTCATATCCGGACACCTCCTTATTGCAATAATCAATAAATGCCGATCAACGATTAAACAAAATCCATGCCGGAAGGCAGCGGAATCATTTCACGCTAACGCCAGTACTTCCTTTATCTTGTTTTCCTTAAACCCCACAATCACTTCATCGTTGATGAGAATTGTCGGGAAAGAACACCTGGGATTTAGTCTCCTGACCTCTTCAAGGACCGCCTTTCGCTCATCCCCTTCAAGCAGGTCAACATCGATTGCCTCATAAGCCGCCCGACATTCGGATAATAGTTTTTTTGTCGATTTACAGTGGCTGCAGGTACTCAGGGAATACAGTTTTATTAATTTATCCGGCATCGGTCTTTTCCTCTCAGTTTTAGACAGATTTTCAGCATCGCAAGTTTTGTTTAATTTATTTTGCTTCCGATCCTTATCGGTTTGAACAATAGAAATAGTCACTATTTGAAATATCAAAAGTTATTTACGCAAAATACATGCCAGTATAAAAATCAGGATAGCGTTATGGAAAGACTGTATTGCCGGTTCTGACACGCCTGTGAAATTTTGAAATCATGATGCTATAAATGGTTGACAGGGTCGTTTGAAATAGTTACTATTGATAATCATTATCATTATTATTTAACCCGCAACCCACAATACCGCTATCCTGTCCTCCATCACTTTGTTTGCGGGTAAAAAGCCACAGTCTGCATGAACTAATGTCCGCGGATCCTGTCCGTTTATGATCCAACTGTTTTAACATTTTTTAAAAAGGGAGAAGTTATGAAATCAAAAGAAACAGGGGAAAAAAAACAATTTGATATAAAGGACGCCACCATATGTGAAACAACCGCCCAGATGCTGGAAAAAGGGCGACGGGATGGGGTGGAAACCGCCTTTGACCGGGCGGCAAATATGAAAGCCTGCCCCATCGGTGCCGATTCCGCCTGCTGCAAGCATTGTTCCATGGGTCCCTGCCGGTTGAATGCAAGGGATCCCTATGCCAAGGTAGGTGTCTGCGGGGCGACCATCGATACCATCATGGCGCGAAACTTTGCGCGAATGGTGGCCTCTGGAGCGGCAGCCCACACGGATCACGGCATGAGCATGCTGGACCTTTTTCGTGAAGTGGTCAACGGTAATATAACCGATTACGCCATCAAGGATCCGCTCAAACTTGAATCGGTTGCCAAAAGCATCGACATCGACACCGAGGGAAAAACCACCCATGAAATCGCCGTTGCATTATACGAGGAACTGGAAAGAACCTACACCCAGGTTGACGGGGAGATCCCCTTTGCCAGAAGAGTCCCCGCGGAAACACTGGCGGTCTGGCGAAAACTGGGCATTGTCCCCCGGGGGGCCATGCGGGAAATCATGGAACTCATGCACCGCACCCACATCGGGGTGGACCAGCATTATGAAAACATCACCCGTCAATGCAGCCGCACGGCCCTGGCCGATGGGTGGGGCGGCTCCATGGTGGCAACGGAGATTTCCGATATTCTTTTCGGAACCCCGACCCCGGTGGCCATTGAGGTGGACATGGGCGTTTTGAAGGAAAATGAAGTCAATATCATCGTGCACGGCCACGAACCCAATCTTTTTGAATCCATGCTCGTTTCGGCTAGTGAACCCACCCTGGTGGCGGCCGCCAAAGCCGCCGGTGCCGACGGCATCAACCTGGTGGGGATGTGCTGCTCCGGGGCGGAGGTGCTCGTGCGCCATGGTGTCCCCCATGTGGGTAATTTCATGTCCAGCGAGGCCGTGCTCATCACCGGTGCGATAGACGCCATGACCGTGGATGTACAATGCATCAAGCAGGGGCTTGCCAAAGTGGCCGAGTGTTATAAGACCCCGCTGATTACGACCAATCCGCGCTGTCACATTGAAGGTGCGATGCATATCGAATTCGACGATCATACCCCCATGGCCTGTACCGATGAAATCGTGATGCGCGCCATCTCCCGGTTTAAGAACAGAAGTGTCAAAATTGAAATCCCCCGGAAAAAAAGCGTCGGCGTTCATGGATTTTCCCATGAATATATCAGTTATATGCTGGGCGGCTCCTTCAGGGGGTCTTACCATCCGCTCAACGATAACATCATCAACGGGAGAATTCGCGGTGTTGCCGGTGTCGTCGGCTGTACAAACCCACGGGTAAAACAGGACTGGGTCCATGTGGAACTGGTAAAAGAACTGATCAAAAACGATGTCCTGGTCCTTCAAACAGGGTGTTCACAGATCGCACTGGCCAAGGCCGGCCTCACCACACCGGAGGCAGCGATACTTGCCGGGCCGGGACTCCGGGAAGTATGTGAGACGGTGGGCATGCCGCCGGTGCTGGGGATGGGGTCCTGCGTGGACAACAGCCGTATTTTGATTGCCGCCGCGGCAATGGTCAGTGAAGGCGGGCTGGGTAACAGCATTGCAGATCTGCCGGTGGCCGGCGCAGCGCCCGAATGGATGAGCGAAAAAGCGATCAGTATCGGCCATTACTTTGTGGCGTCAGGTGTTTATACGGTGTTCGGGGTCACCTTTCCCATCGTTGAGGATACCAAGTTTCACAAACTGCTGTTTGAGGGACTGGAAGAGCAGGGACTGGGCAAGTGGGGCTTCACCCCGGATCCGTATGAAATGGCCCGGTTGATGATCGCCCATATCGATAAAAAAAGGCAGGCACTGGGCCTTGATCGGGATAAAGAGCGGGTACTGATGGATATGTCCGACCGCAGGGCCATCGAAGCAGCCTGAGCCAAGGTAGAAGGTTGAAGGTGGTGTTTTAAAATAGACAGCATTCCTTCAACCTAAACAGCCATCATGCCTGATGACTATTGGTCAGCTTTAGACGGACTCGTAAAAAGTTCAAATTCAAGGCGCGCAAATTTTGTAATCAGGTGGCGTACTTAGCGTACGTTGAATGATTGCAAAGTGCAGCGCAACGCAGAAGTTGGACTTTTACGAGTCCGTCACTTTTGACCACTGAGAAATCGATACAACGTTGCCCGGCCGACACCCAACAGCCGGGCGGCTTTACTCTTGTTTCCCCCCGCTTTCCTGAGTGCGGCCCTGACGACATCGGCATCCAGCTTCAGCGATGGTCCCCGCCGGTAGACCGGGGCCTGGACGCTTTTCAATTCAATGGGCAGATCCGACGGCAATATGATGTGACCATTGCTTTTAACGATGGAAAACTGAACGGCATTTTGAATCTCACGGACGTTGCCCGGCCATTTATAGCCCATCATCATGGCCATGGCCTCACGGGAAAAGGAGAGTTGCCCGGTTTTGCCCGGTACCGACTCCTGCAGTAAAAAATGGTCCACCAGCAACGGGATATCGGTTTTGCGATCGCGCACTGCAGGGATATTGATGGGAATGACATTGAGCCGGTAGTAAAGATCTTCCCGGAAATTGCCTTTGCGGATCTCTTCTTTAAGATCCTTGTTCGTCGCACTGATCACCCGTGTATTCAGCGACAATGTTTTTTCACTGCCGACCTTTTCAATTGTGCCCTCCTGTAAAAACCGAAGCAGCTTGACCTGAAGATGCTTGGGCAGTTCAGCCACTTCATCAAGGAATATGGTGCCGCCGTCAGCCAGCTCAAACCGTCCCTTTTTGTCTCGAATCGCCCCGGAAAAGGATCCTTTGACATGGCCGAACAATTCACTTTCAATCAGTCCTTCGGGCAGGGCCCCGCAGTTGATCGGGGCAAATGGTGCACCGCTCCTGTGGCTCTCATTATGGATCGCCATGGCCACCAGCTCCTTGCCCGTCCCCGTTTCGCCGTAGATATGGACCGGAAAATCATAATCCACCAGTTCCCGGATCTGCCGGAAGACGTCCAGCATTTTGCTGTTCCGGCCGACAATATTGGCAAAACTGTAAATGTCCCGGACTTTGATTTTAAGCTCCAGTATTTCAGTGATGTCCCGAAAGGTGGCAAGGATGCCCAGGGGCTTGTTCTGTCTGTCAACCATCATGGTGGCAAACATTTCGATCCGTTTGGATTCGCCACCCTTGGTGGTAATGTTGATGGTATACGCGGTGCTGTCGTTCAGGGTGGGTATCTGATTGCAGAAATTACATTTTGCACCGCAGAAAGGTTCCCCGAAGGCGTCATGGCAGTCCCGGGCCAGCACTTCCTCCCGGCTGTAACCGGTGATTTTCTCGGCTTTCCGATTGAAATAAAAAATACGCCGCTGCATGTCATGGGCGATCACCCCATCCCTGAGATTTTCAAGAATCCGTTTCAGATTTTTTTCACTGGAAATAATTTTTTCGATGGCAAGTGCTTCCATGGTCACTTTCCCGGTTTCAAAAGCGGTATGGTTTGGTGTAGATATGAATTGTCAAAACGTCTTGGCAGTATAGTCAATCTCTTTATGCCACAAAAACCCGGTATAACACAAGTTCGATTTTATGGAAAAAAAGGATGACAGCAGGGATGTGAAACGGATTGCGGTTGCCGTGTTTCAAATATGGTTGTCTGGAGCTCAAGATATATAATCTTGATTTCAGACGAAAAAAATAGTATTCTTTTTTAAAAAGCGGTTCCGATGAGATAGACGTCAATGAAAATACTTAAAATGCTGGAAGAAATTTTTATTCCTTCAAAAAAAGCAAAGACGGAACATGTCGATTTAAAAGAGATCGATTGTCACCGCAAAGACAATGATTTTGTCCGGCAGTTCAAAACCGCTGCCGTCGGCACCGGGTACGGGAATCCCGACGGCAGTGACCGTCAGGCGGCCTTGAAAAAACTCAAGGCCGATGAAAAAATCCGGTTAATCTGGGATGCCGGACGCCCTTCAAACAGGCAGATCGTTTATCTGGTGCGCAGCGGCCGGACACGTAAGCTTTCCATGGCCGACTGTTTCGGCCGTCTCAATGACAAGGTCGCAGCCGATGTGGTCCGATGGCTCAACAGGGACAATATCACGACGTCGGCAAGAGTTGTCAAGATCGTCGGCGGTACGCGCAAACGCCCGGAACTGGGCTGTGTCCTGGAATTGACGACTTATTCCTGACGGTCTCGTAAAAAGTCCAACTCCTGCGTTGCGCTGCATTTGGTTATCATTCAGCGTACGACAAGTACGCCTCATGACACCCAAATTTGCACGCCTTGAATTTGAACTTTTTACGAGACCGTCTAAATTCGACTTTTTACGAGTTCATTATTCCTGAATTGATTCACTGGCAGCGGTTGATCTATACCACTCCGGCTTCTCCCTCTGTTTTATTCGATCCTCCATCAGTATTGTCGTCCATCTCAAATAGTGAAACAACATCATATCCCCAGTACGTTGAAAATGCCGCCGGCCATCAGGTTTGCCGGCGGTATCACCTATAATCGTGGTTGAAAAGGAGGCAGGCATATGTCGATCTTTATGATGTTCGGTCAATACACTCCCGAAGCCCTGAAAGGCATCAGTCCGGAAAGGACCCGCCAAGCCGTTGCCCTGATCGAGAAAAACGGTGGTAAGGTCAGGTCCATGTATGCTGTTCTGGGCGAACATGACCTTGTTTTTATATTGGATTTTCCAGATACTGAAAAAGCCATGGCGGCTTCCGTGGCCCTTCGGCAATTAACCGGGATCAGCTTTGCAACTTCGCCGGTGGTGGATGTGGAGCAGTTCGACAGCCTGATGGGCAAGGTAAAGAGCATTTAAGGGGCCGCGTAAAAATAATTATTATCCCGAAAATCGGGGGTCGTATTTCAGCACGAGTCCTTCGTACATGGCGTCGATCAGCTTTTTGTACCGCTGATAGATGAATATTCGCCGGATTTTAAGGGCAGGGGTGACTTCCCCTTGTTCTTCGGTGAACGCCCACGGCAGCATGGTGAATTTTTTGATGTTTTTAAAGGGTGCCAGGTCTTTTGACCGGGCCTCAATGCGGCGTTTTAAAAAAGCGATGACGTTGGCGGCCTGCCGTCTTGCCCGGAGTCGGGCAGGGTCAGCGGTGCGGGCCATGGCTTCCAGCTTGTCAAAATGAATCGTGTCCTTGCCGGTGCTTTCTTTGATGCCATCGAAGGTAATGAAACGTCGATTTCGCTCAATTGGGAAGCATTGTTGAATAATATTCAATAAATATGTTTGATTTATAAAATTAAATATGAATAGGTATGTAAATCCGTTTTAATGCATTTTCTTCCCAGGGCAATTCCCCCTGGGTGCCCCATAATGTTGACCCCGAATCGACGTAAAGGAGGTTACGATGAACCCGGAACGCTTTTGGACGAAATCCTATGATAAAGGCCTTTCCGATATGGATCCGGCCCAATGGGAACGGTGCTATACGAATCTCCTGGAGCCGATTTTCAGGGATTTTGTCGATAAAACGGCTCTTTATTTCATGGGCGTGGAAGTCTCCTTTGGAGATCTGGATCGATACTCGGGCCGGTTTGCCAACATGCTGCGGGCATGCGGTCTGGAAAAAGGCGATGTTGTCGGTATCAATCTGCCCAACATCCCCGAATATGTCATTGCCGCCCTGGGAACCTATCGGGCCGGCTGCGTGGTTTCGGGGGTATCGCCCCTGTTGTCCGCAGAAGAGATGGCATACCAGCTCAAGGATTCCAACGCCCGGGGCCTGGTCACCCTGGATGCGATTTTTGCCGGACGGCTTACGGGCATTGCCGATAAACTGCCCGGATTGAAGGTTGTGACCACGGCCAGCGTGGGCGGATTTCTGCCGGGCATCAAGCGGTTTTTCGGCAAACTGCTGGGCAAGATTCCCAAAGGCAAGGTGACACCCTTGGCAGACAAGACCGTCAATGATTTTAGCGAAGTGATCCGCTCGGACATCTATCCAACCCGGGCCCCGCAGACGGATCTGGCCCCCGACGACCTGTCCTGTCTGCAGTACACCGGCGGCACCACCGGCGACCCCAAGGGGGCAATGCTGAGTCATCGGAACCTGGTGTGCGACACCCTGCTGATTCAGCACTGGCTCGGGTGGGATCGGGGGGATGGTAAAATTTTATCCGGATTTCCTTTTTTTCATATTGCCGGACTGCAGATTATGGTCAACAGCATCAGCCTGGGGTGGCCCCTGATCCTGATCCCCAACCCCCGGGACACCGACCATATCTGCGGCGAGATTGAGAAATACAAACCGGAAGTTATGGTTAATGTGCCCTCTCTCTACCAGTTGCTGGCGGCCAATCCCAGGTTCAAAACCCTGGACCACACCAATTTGAAAACCTGCATATGTGCGGCTGCCGCCTACCCGGAAGAATCCCAGAAAGAGCTGGAAAATATCGTGGGCCAGGGCAAGTTGCTCGAAGGCTACGGCATGACCGAAACCTCTCCGATTACCGTTCTGAACCCGTCAAAGGGCTTGAAAAAACTGGGGTCCATTGGACTGCCCATCACCAACACCGACCTGAAACTGGTGGATCCGGGAACCGGCGAAATCGTGGCCAGGGGCGAGCCCGGCGAAATCTGCGTCAAGGGGGATATGGTAATGAAGGGCTATCACAACAAGCCGGAGCAGACGGCTTTGGTCATCGATGCCGACGGGTACATGCATACCGGCGATGTGGCCGTCCAGGATGACGCCGGATACCTGCGCATCGTGGACCGCACCAAGGATATGGTCATTGTCGGGGGGTTCAAGGTGTTTTCCAAAAAGGTCGAAGATGTTCTCACCGAGCATCCGGCCATTGAGATGATGGCCATTGTCGGCATTCCCAACCCGGATCGGCCCGGGTCCGAACGGGTCAAGGCGTTTGTGCGCATCATGCCCGGATATGATTATGGCGGGGATGAAGATGCCCTGCGGCAGGAATTGACTGAATTTGCCCGGAAAAAGCTGGCGCCCTACGAAGTGCCCAAAATAATGGAATTTTTAGAGGAGATGCCCTTTACCACTGTTGGTAAAATCGATAAAAAAGTACTTCGGGCCAGGGTTGAGCACTAGCCGCCTGTTGATCAGGGCATCACCCCGTATTTTTTCAATTTCTTGTGCAGGGTCTTGCGTGTGATGCCCAGGCGGCGAGCTGCCTCGCTTTTGTTGCTGTCCATCGCGTCAAGCATTTTGAGAATATGTTCTTTTTCCACGGCTTCCAGGGGCCGGGCAATATCCACGGGGTGCTTTTCGGAAAGCGCCTGTTTTTCCGGACCGGGATCGGTCTGCGACGGAAAGGATAGATCGCTTTCCGTTATAAATTCCGAACGCGCCAGAACCACGCCCCGTTCAACGGCATTCATCAGTTCTCGGACGTTGCCGGGCCAGTCATGCCGGATCAGGCTGTCCATGGCCTGGGGGGTGAATCCCTTGAGCGGTTTCAGATTTTTTTTTGTAAACATTTTTAAAAAACGGTTGGCCAGCAGGGGAATATCCTCTTTTCTGTTCCGCAATGGCGGTAGTTCCAGGCTGACGACATTGAGCCGGTAATAAAGGTCCTCGCGAAACAGGCCCCGGCGAATTCTCTCGGGCAGGTCCCGGTTGGTGGCCGCAATAAGGCGAACATCGACGGCGACCACCGATGATCCTCCCACACGGGTTAATTCACGCTCCTGAAGCACCCGCAGCAGTTTGATCTGCATGGTCACAGGCATTTCACTGACCTCGTCCAGAAAAAGGCTGCCGCCGTGGGCCTGGACAAATCGCCCCTCCTTGCGCCGGTCAGCACCGGTAAAGGCCCCTTTTTCATGCCCGAAAAGCTCGGATTCGAGCAGGGTTTCTGTGATGGCGGCACAGTTGATTTTGATAAAGGGGCCGGTTTGCCGGGGGCTGTTGAAATGAAGGGCACCGGCAATAAGTTCTTTTCCGGTGCCGGATTCACCGGTAATCATCACGGTGGCTTCCGAAGGGGCCACATGGGAGACGGTTTCCAGAAGCTGCATCATGGCCCGGCTGTGGCCGATAATCTGCCGGCGGTCAAACTGTTTGTCCAATCTTTCCTTGAGACGCCTGTTTTCTTCCTTCAGATGGAGGTGCTCCATGGCCCTTTCCATGGTGATCCGGAGCTTATCAAAATCAAACGGTTTGGTCAGGTAATCGTAGGCGCCTTTTTTCAGGGCGTCAACGGCGGTCTCCACGGATGAATAGGCGGTCATGATGATAATCGGTATGGCCGGGTTGAAGGCCTTGATCCGTTCAAGGGCTTCGATGCCCGAGACCTTGATCATACGCACATCCATCAACACCAGGTCAAAGGGCATTTGTTTTACCCGGGTCACGGCCCCGTCTCCGTCGTCTGCCTCGAAAATTTCATATCCCCAGCCACCCAGCAACGATCGCAGCATGATCCGGTGGGCGGTGTCATCGTCAACAACCAGAATCTTGTATTTTTTCTGCATGGCAATGCCTATGACGCGGTAATGGGTTCAGCATCCAGGGTATCGGGCAGAACCATTGTTACCCGGGTCCCCTGCCCGGGTTGGCTCTGAATGTAAATCCGTCCCGGATGGGCTTCGAGAATATTATGGATGATGGCCAGGCCCAGCCCGGTCCCCGATGCCTTGGTGGTAAAATAGGGATCGAAAACATGGGGCAGATCATCTGCCGCAATGCCGTGGCCGGAATCGATAACACAAAGAACAAGCGCATTTTCAGCCGCCTGCCGGGTTGCTGTTACCGCCAGCGCCCCGCCTTCTGTCATGGCATCCAGGGCATTCAGATAGAGATTCAACAGGACCTGGCTGATTTTATCCGGGTCCAGAGCACCTCTGCCGATCTCCGGTTCACAGGTAAAGTCAAGGTCGATGTGATGTTCATCCGCCTGCCGCCGGACCAGTTTCAGGGAGTCTTCGACAAAGGATCGAATGGAAATGGTCTTCTTGGCGATGGTTATCGGCCTTGAAAATGCCAGCAGTTGACCGATCACACGATTGAGTCGTTCCACCTCCTGTATCATGATGCCGGCAATTTCCTGATCTTCGGGAACATCATGGTATCTTTCCTTGAAATAGGTGGCAAATCCCTTGATGGAGCTTAAGGGATTGCGGATTTCATGTGCCACTCCGGCAGCCAGGCGCCCCACCGCGGCCAGTCGCTGATTTTTTGCGATCTCCTTTCTCAACCCCCGGACTTCGCTTAAGTCCTTGAGCAGCAGAACATACCCGAAAAAATTCCGGTTTTCATCTTTCAGGAGGCTGGCGCCGATTTCCAGGGGAACCACGTGCTGGTCGCTGACCCGGCATTCTATTTCGGCTTCCACCGGGCCGTGGGTGATATCCGGCCGCATAATCTGCGCCATGAGCGCTTCAGGCAGCACATCTCCGGCTTTTTGACCGAGGATCGACCCTGTGAGTTCAAGGACGGATTCCGCCGCGCTGTTGACAGATGCGATTTTTTTTTGGTCGTCCAGAGCCACGATGCCCATGGGCAGGTTGTCCACCAAATTGTCTGAAAATGCTTTGATCCGCGCAAGGGAACTCCGCGTTGTCCGATAGGACTGGGTCAGAAAGAGCAGGGCAATGCCGGCCAGACCCACCAGAAGCAAAATGATCGCCATAACCACCGTATGCCGGCTATCGGCGATGCGGGCGGCCTCGATGCCACCCATTTCCAGACCGACGAAAATGACCCGTTCATGGGCCGGAAAGGGTTTTTTTGACCCTGCCGCAGGGGGCATGCAGTTGGGACTCATGGTCATATGGCGGCCCCGGCCTCGATTTTTCACCGAGGGAGAAAAACGTCGAAAAATTTCAAAAGCCTTGCGGCCGTCAGGGGTCATTGACTGACGCCAGTATAACTGCCCGGAACGGAGAATTTCGCCGAAATTCAGCCCGTCTCCATAGGTGCTGCCGATCTTATCCTGACGGTTGTGGGCCAGGACAATGCCCAAAGGGTCGGTGACAATCAGGTGAATGATGTCCGGCTGCTGTGCGGTTTCGGTCAGCAGGTGCTGGAGCCTGAAACTGTTTGCATGCATCCCCATCATACCGGTCCGGGTCCCTGCTTCAAAGGCGCGTATCAGGGCCGCCCCCTTTTCAACGAGTAACCGGATGCTGTTTTCCTTCTGGCGATTGATATTCTCCATTGCCATGAAAATAATGATGGGCAACAGTATGGCCGCGGCACCGATAAACAGCCAGGGCGGAAAACCAATCCAGAATTTTTGTATGCGGGCAGTGTTTTTTTTCATTCTGCTGCAAGACTCTTGCAAAATTTAAACCACAGCTTGATGCCTATCACAAAATGCACGGTATCACCTTTCGTGGGGGGTCACCCGGATGATTCGAAAATGGGTATTATTTACCCGGCTGGATCTTTTCGGTCCGACCATCTGGATATTTAGTATCCATCGTTTGATTTGGCAGGGCAAGTTAAAATTTTCCCATTTAAGGCTTTTTTATAAAAAATAAGATATAATAACGGATTGTTATAATTAATATTTAAAATGTGGCACAACCATTGCTGAACAACCTTTCAACACGTGAAAGAATTAGAGCGCTCAACCGTCGAAAAAACCGTCAACACAAAATTAAGGAGAAAACAAAAAATGAAAAAAAACAATCTGAGCCGGGTATTGGGCATCGTCACACTCGTAGGCGTTCTGGGACTGGGTACCTATGCCATTGCAGATGGCATAGGTAAATATGGACGCGGCAATGGCAATTGCATGGGAAACCGGTTTGCCACCTTGGATGAATCGCAAATCGGCCAGGCCGATGCTGAGCGTAAAGCTTTTTTCGAGGCAACCGATGATCTCCGCAGGCAGATTCACCAAAAAAGGCTCGAACTGCAAAGTGAAATGGCCAAAGAAAAGCCGGATGTGGCCCGGGCCGGTAGTCTCCAGAAAGATATTTCCAATCTGGATGCCCGTTTTGACAGACAACGGCTGGAGCACCGGCTTCGAATGAAGGCAATTCATCCCGGACTTGGATCAGGATACGGTAGGGGCCAGCAGGGCGGCGGCCGTCATCAAAACGGCGGCGGGGGATACTGCTGGAATTAATCGGGGGCCCATCATTAGATCACGGGGGACCGGGGCGAGCTAAAGACTTTCAACAGCACTCCCCGGTCCCCTTTTTCTGATGGCGCCATGCTTGCGGTTTTGCCGGAGCCTGACCCCGGTCAATGGCTTGATCAGAGTAACATTGCCAGTACAGCCGAATTATCCGGAAAACGTCATCCGGGTGCCGGACATATTCAGTAAAAATTTATCCGGCATCTCTTTTTCAATAGGCATTGCAGCGGCCCGGTCGGTGCAATGGGTGGGAATGATGTTCTCAGGATCTCCACTTTATCGATCGGTTGTAAAAGCGTGCCCATTATTATCTCCTTATGTATTGCCCGTAAATATACGATTGTTTCCAGGATGCGGCATTATTTTTCAGCCACCTTTTTTCCCCCCTCATCCCTCAATACCCTTCGCAGCACCTTTCCGACATTGGAAACGGGTATTGCATCCCGGAATTCTATGAATTTTGGCCGCTTGTACCCGGCCATGTTTTTTTTGCAGAAATCGAGAATTTCCTGTTCGGTGGCACTTTCGCCAGGCTTGAGTTCAATAAAGGCTTTGACCGCTTCCCCGCTTTTCGCATCGGGCACCCCCACCACGGCCACCAGGGCGATTTTGGGGTGGGTAAAAAGAATGTCTTCCACATCCCGGGGATACACGTTGAATCCGCCCACGAGAATCATATCTTTTTTTCGATCCGTAATCAGGATATAGCCATCTTCGTCAATATGACCGATATCACCGGTCAAAAAATAGCGGCGGCCTTCGATTTCACGAAAAACCGCCTCGTTTTCCTCGGGACGGTTCCAGTATCCCTGCATGACCTGGGGGCCGCTGATGGCGAGTTCACCATCCTCTCCCTGGGCCAGCGGTGTCAGACCGGAGTCCAGATCAACCGCCTTGATGTCCGTACCCGGCATGGGAAATCCAATGGTGCCGATTTTGCGCTGGGTGATATTGGTGGGATTTGCACTGGCCACCGGGGCGGTTTCGCTGAGACCGTAGCCTTCAAAAATAACCGCACCGGTCTTTTCTTCGAACTGTTTGCAGACCTCCGGAGGCAAAGGGGCCCCGCCGGAAAAACAGCCCATGAGCGAGGTCAGGTCATACTGATCGATGTGCGGATGGTTGGTAAAGGCCACAAAAATAGTGGGCACGGCCGGCATGACCGTTGGTTTGTAGCGCTGCACCGCCTTGAGGACTTCGGTAAAGGGCGGATTGCCGGCCCTTGGGTCGGGAATGCAGATCAACCGGCTGCCCGATGCGCAAGCCGACAGCAGGGCCACGGTCAAACCGAAGCTGTGGTACCAGGGCAGGACCCCGAGATAGGTATGGAAACCGCCGTGCCGCATTTTTTCCGCCACCCCGCCCTTTGCATGGACCAGTCGGCCCCACTCGTCAAGGGCCATGAGATCATAGACAAAATTTGCATGGGTCAGCACTGCGCCTTTGGGCACACCGGTGGTGCCGCCGGTATAGATGATCAGGGCCGGATCTTCGCCGGGGTTGATTTGGACCTCCGGCGGTTCGGGGCGTGCCGCAGAGACGACATCGTCAAAGAAAAAATGACCGGGCTCATGTTTTTCAGCCCCGGGGATTTTCCCCAGCAACCCGCCGATCAATCCCTTGAGTTTGGGCAGGTAGGACTTGACATTGCAGATGACCACCGTTTCGACGGCTGTCTTTTTGACGGCGTCGACGGTGGTGGGGTAGAAAACGGGGTGGTCCATGCAGAACAGCGCTTTTGCACCGGCGTCGTTTAACTGATAGTTCAGTTCCGGTGCGGTATAGAGGGGATTACAGGTGACACAAATCCCGCCGGCCTTGAGAATGCCGAAAAAAATGGCCGGATAATGCGGCAGGTTCGGCAGAAATATAGCGACCCTGTCCCCCTTTTGAATACCCCTTGAAACCAGGAAATGGGCCACCCGGTCGGCGGTGTCCTTGACCTGGGCATAGGTTCGGGAAGCATCGCTAAAAAGGGTATAAATATTATCGGGGTAGTCTCGTGCAGCGTCGTCCAGAACAGACGTAAGCGATTTTTCATATCCGGAAATGTCGTGCTGTACACCTTCGGGCCAATGGGGGGTGGACCAGGCTGTTGACGTCATGGCAGATCTCTCCTTTTTTTGAGGGTTACGAAAATACACGATCTATTGTCTATCCAGAAATGATCCTCTGATGGTAACCTGAAACCGGCTGATGACAGGGTGCTGAGAAGACAGACCCCCTTTTTTTTCATCCAGCCGTTTAAGGGCTTACCCGGGCACGGTGTTGGGCTAAAAACAATTCGAATTTAAGGTAACTTGTCAGAATAAGACAAAAGAGTCAATTAAAACCGGTTATTTGCGGGTAATTGCGGCGAAAAACGATTGAGCAGGTCTGTGAAAGAATTTCAAACCACAGACCACACAAAATACACAAAAAGATGTGTTGAGGAACCGGGAGACCCGGTATGCTGTTTCACAGCAATTCCAGGCGGGCCGCCCGGCTCTTGATCAGTTGTTTGAATGCTTTCGCTTTTTCATCCGGCAAAAAGCCACCATTGATGATAGCAGATGTTCTTGGGACTGTTTTTGCAAATCGTTCGAAGATATTTTGTGACTGTTTTTTATGAAGGCCCGGTACAACCGCAGTCTGTTGGTGGCCCCCGAGATACGGCTGAAGGCCACGGAAAGGGCCGGCCGAATGGGGTGAAGTTGCCGCAGAAAGGCCGGGATGCCGTCAAAAGGCTGCAGGATGCCGGCGGCACAGTTGACACACGTCATCCCGGTAATGGGCAATGTGCTTCTGCGCAGGGATATTTTGTTTTCTCCGGTATGAGACGGAACCAGATTGAATAGTGAGGGCTTGAAAATTTGTGGTACCGCCTCGCTCTGTCTTTTTATATATGACATCGATAAGATATATTGAAATCAGTATAGCCTGCGTAATCTACGGATCAAAATAGATAGGATCCCTTATTATTTCTGGATTGGATAATTGATTTCATTCAGCTTATCCACTATGGCCTCAAACGTTGCCGGGGCTTCCCATTCGACGGTTACGGTTTTGTCCTCCGGGCTTCCTTCGACAAACTGAACCCCGTCCAACTCGTTTAATTCACTGCGGATCGCCGCCACACAGTGACCACAGGATATATTGGGTATGCTGATTGTTTTTTTCTCCATGACAGTGTCCTCCATATGAACGCATTTTTAAATCACAGGCCACACGGAAAGGGTTTTTAAATAGTTATCCAGTGTGTTCAGTGTCTTCAGTGGTTGATATCAGCAGTTCGGTGGTTTTAAGTCGGCAAGGTTACATATCTCGGCAAACCGCTCCCCATGCCGGCTGTTGGCCTTGTAATAGCGAATGCATTGCCGGACAACGTCAACCACCGCGTCTTCACTGTAAATTCCCGGCAGTTCCTCTGCCAGTTGCGGATGGCGGCCCAGTTTGCCCCCCAGTTGCACCCGGAATCCTTTTTTGTCCAGGGCAATGGTTCCGGTGGGGCAGGCGTCAATGCATTTGCCGCAGGCCAGACAGCGGCCATCATCGATGTCCGTACTTTCCTTTTGATCATCGATCAGGACCGCCGATTCCCTGCAGTGATCGACACATGCGTTGCAGCGCGTACAGATCTGGTCGGTAACCATGGGCAGGGCAGCGCCGATAATCCCGATATCCTTGATCTGGGGCTGGGAGCAGGCATTGGGGCAATCCGCCAGCGTGACCCTGAATTCATGGTGGAATTTAAGTTCGCCAGCCACCGTGGTGTTTAAAAAAGAGAGCAGATCCTCGGCTTTGAGCAGGTCCTCTATCTTTTGGTGGAGGGAGTCGCTCACGGCACTGCGGTTGGGACAGCCGGCAGGCCCGAAGCAGGTGTCCAGTTGATATCCTTTTACCTCGGATGCCATATTCGATAGATAACGGGCCCGGACCGCCTTTACGTCAGCCATGGTTACCGTTGACCGGCCGGCATCCGCGGCCGACTTTTCAACCCGGGTCCGTACTTTTTTCCGGACAAAAAAAGGTACTTTTTTGATGGCCGCTTCGGCCTCGTCTGTCCACTGCACTTATTTGTTCTCCGGCGATGGGAGCGGTGGGTTTCCGGCTCGCACAGCTGCTTTTTCATTACCCGCGGTTTGTTTTTGCACTGTCACCTGACAGGCCTTTTTCATTCAGGTGGAAATACCCAGTTCGGGCAGGACATAAAGCTGCATCAGAAAATAAAAACCCACCATGGCCAGAACAATCAGGATCTCTTTCATCGATTCTTCCCGTTGATGTCAGCCCATTTTTTTTTGAAAACCAGACAGTACGTGCCTGCCGCGAGCATGGCCATGACCAGGCCGAGATGGGCCAGATCCAGGGCAATGATCAGCGCCGGCGTAAATGTCGAACCCGAAAGGTTTCTGACCACCAGCAGCCCGCCGGTAATGACCAGCAGAAGAACGATCCCGGCCCGGAAATAGCCGGACAACGTGATTTTTATTTTGTTCCTGCCGTCAAGGAGATATTCCACTGCCACATAGGTGGTGATGGTAATCAGACCGATGGCCGCCAGGTAGTGCATGTAATGGGTCACGTAAAATTCGGCCAGCCATCCGAGTCCGGGGATATCGGCGATATAGTATCGCTTGAAGATGGGCATCTGGCCAAACCCCGTCAATGTCAGGAAAAAAACCGACAGCAGGTAAAGATATCGGGCCGTTTTTCTGGGTTTATGCCCTCTTGTGTTATTGTTTTGATTCATCCTGGTTTCCTTTCCGGGTCATCTTATAGAATTTCCCCGCGGCTGCGGCAATAGCGGCCACCGGGGCCACCAGCATGGCTGCGCCCAGGTTGTTGGCATCGGCCATGGTGTCTTTCACCGGACTTAAGTGGGGCTGTCCCTTGCCTTTTTCAATGGATTGGTTGAGCGCGTCAAAGGGTACCGGCGACACATAAATCGTGTTCGTCCCGCCGTTTTCCGTTTCACCGTAGATATAACCGCCGGTCTCTTTTGCCAGGATGTGGGCTTTTTTGATGATCTCATCCCGGGGGCCGATGGTCTGGACACCTTCGGGGCAGGCCTCGATACAGGCGGGCAGTTTCCCCTGGGCCACACGGTCGTAGCACCGGTCGCATTTATACATCACCCCGTTGCCGGCAAGGGCCGGCATAAGGTCCAGGTAGAGCCCCACCCCGGTCTGGCGCTGGGGGATATCCCAGGGGCAGACGGTTTTGCATTTGGAGCCCCCCAGACAGAGGTTCGCATCGATTCGTGAAATGCCGTTTTCAAGCTGTTTGGCGGCTCCCCACGGGCAGAGTTTCACACAGGGTGGGTTGACACAGTGCATGCAGCGCCGCGGGATATTGATTTCGGTGGCCTCACCGTCAATCTCCACTTCGGCATGTTGAATGGAGAGCCAGTTGTACGGTGTTAACCGATCGGTCACATCCTGTTTGTCCGACCAGTCCATCACCGGAACCCGGTCGGGATACATTCGGGGAAACGGCTTTTTCGGTTTCGGGTATTTATGCCCGTTGATTTCGCTGCAGGCTTCCACACAGGCCTCACACCCCACGCATTTGCCGATATCGAGAAGGGTGGCCAGGGGCTGTTTTTTGTCAGCGGCAGCTGCAGGAACACCGGTGGCGGCAAGGGTGCATGCCGTTGCAAGCCCTGTTTTTAAAAAAGATCTTCGGGATAATTGTTTTGACATGGGCCAATTTTCCTTTTATGGTTGATGTTACAGGTATAGATAACCGTTTGCACCAAACGGTTACAAAAAAACGATACCGAAAAATTCCTTTCTGCGAACCAGTATTACCGACATTCTATTTGAGATGCAAACCTGTTTTTGTTTACCCCCTTGCCAGCCGCGTGCCTCAACGCTTGAAATTGTAAATTTAATTTTTATCCGGTCCCGCAGCCACGATGTGCCCGGCCTTTTGAGCAATGTTTTTGTCATCTTTTTGACTTAAATCAACGAAAGATGCCATGTTTCAGGGTAAAACCGGGACAACATTCAGACGGGCCATTTCAAGGCCGCTTATCAACGATACCAACAAGGAGGCTTACCATGTTTTGTTTTCAATGTCAGGAAACCGCCAAAAATACCGGCTGCACCATCAAGGGCATGTGCGGCAAACCCGAAGAGACCGCCAACCTGCAGGACCTTTTGATCCATGTATTGAAAGGCATTGCCGTTTACAGTGAAAAACTTTCAGAATTTAAAATGACAGACAATGAAACCGCTTTGTTTACAGCCCGGTCCCTGTTTGCCACCATCACCAACGCCAACTGGGACGATGACCGGTTTGAGGCCTTGATCCGGGAGGCCCTGAGCCGCCGGGACCGGTTAAAGGATAAATTCCTGGCCGTCTACAGGGAAAAAAACGGTACAAATTTTGACGGCATCCTTCATGATTCGGCCACCTGGTTTTCCGATGATACGGCCGTGTTTGCGGAAAAAGCCAGATCCGTGGGTGTTATGGCCACTGAAAACGAAGATGTCCGTTCCCTGCGGGAGCTTCTGGTCATCGGCCTCAAGGGGATCGCCGCCTATGCGGATCACGCCGCCGTTCTGGGCAGGGAAAAAGAGGGCATCTATGCGTTTATCATGGAAGCCCTGGCCTCCACCACCAAAGAGCTGTCCGTGGATGAAATGGTGGCCCTGGTCATGAAAGCCGGTGCAACGGCGGTTAACACCATGGCGCTGCTGGACGAGGCCAACACCAGTGCCTATGGCCATCCGGAAATTTCCGAAGTCAACCTCGGCGTTCGCGGTAATCCGGCGGTGTTGATCAGCGGCCATGACATGAAAGACATGGAAGAGCTGCTCGATCAGACGGATGGCACGGGTGTTGATGTCTATACCCACGGTGAAATGCTGCCGGCCAATTATTATCCGGCCTTTAAAAAATATGATCATTTCGTCGGCAATTACGGCAATTCCTGGTGGCATCAGAACGATGAGTTCGAGTCCTTTAACGGACCGATCCTGCTGACCACCAACTGCCTGGTGCCGCTGAAAAAGAAAAATACTTACCTGGATCGGCTGTACACCACCGGCAGTTCCGGTTATGTGGGTGCAAAACATATCCCTGAGCGGCCCGCAGGCGGCGCCAAGGATTTTTCGCAAATCATCGAACAGGCCCAAAAATGCGCTTCGCCCACGGAAATCGAAACCGGTAAAATCGTCGGCGGATTTGCCCACAACCAGGTACTGGCCCTGGCCGACAAGGTCGTGGATGCCGTAAAGAGCGGTGCCATAAAGCGGTTTGTGGTCATGGCCGGGTGTGACGGGCGTCAGAAAGACAGAAACTACTATACACAGGTGGCTGAAAATCTGCCGGCAGATACGGTGATCCTGACGGCGGGATGCGCGAAATACCGGTACAACAAACTGGATCTTGGCGATATCGGCGGTATTCCGCGGGTACTGGATGCGGGCCAGTGCAACGACTCCTATTCCCTGGCAGTGATTGCCCTGAAGCTTAAAGAGGTATTCGGCCTTGACGATATCAATGACCTGCCCATCTCTTACGATATCGCCTGGTACGAGCAAAAGGCGGTGGCGGTGCTGCTGGCACTGTTGTCCCTCGGCGTCAAGGGCATCCGTTTAGGGCCCACACTGCCGGCCTTTTTGTCTCCGGCGGTGGTGGCTGTTCTGGTGGAAAAGTTCGATATCAAACCCATTGGCACCGTTGAAGATGACATCAAGGCCATGATGGCCGGTAAATAAAAGAGGTTCCTCGCTATTTTGTGTGGGTGCCCGGGATGCTTTCATTTTTCATACTCAAAAAACTCGGCACTAAGCGATCGTAACGCCGGACAGGGGTTTGGCACAAACCATCATATTGATATTTTATGTAAAAATTAAGCTATGGGTTCTGTTTTATGTCTGTCCGGCCGAACGCTCGCTAAGCCCCTCAAACAGTTTTGAGTATGAAAAATGAACGCATCCCGGGGCTGTAGCCGGTCAAATTTACCCATACGAAACAACGAAGAGCCATAAAAGAAGGTGTCCATTCTGATGAAAAAATTCAGGATGGACATCTGTCTGTTTTCTATGCTTCCCCGCACACCATGCGGGGAAGTTGCCCCGCCTTCCGCCTTCAACCGTTTACCTTTCTTCCTGTCCACACCCCCCTTTAACATTTTGCAGTATTGACGCGGTGCAAAAAGATCTGTAACAATGATGCAGCGCTTTCCCTGAACACTGCGCAAGTGTATTTGAAAATCCATAAGCCCCAAAACGCACCCTATTATTCATAACACCAAACAGGAGGACGGCCATGGGAAAACAGCACCGGATCACAAATCCCTGTGAGCTGATGGACGAAAACGGGCTGCTGCTGCATCCCGGTTATGCCACAAAGCCTTTCTGGCGCTATGACCGGCGCAAAATAAGGGCTTCGTGGCACCGGATCAAGGAATGGGATTATTATTGTGTTGTGTCTCCTGAAAATGGCTGTTGCATTACGTTCACCCTGGCGGATCTGGGCTATATCGGTCTGGCTGCCGTCTGCTGGCTGGACATCCGAAATCGCGTTTTTCGCCAGACCGACACAATGTCTCTCCTGCCCCGGGGACGCATGGGACTGCCCGCCGGGTCCGGAGACGGCACCACCTGTTTCAAGGACCGGAAAATGATGCTTGAATACAGGGTCGCCGGCCCCCATCGAAAGATTCGGTTTAATGTGCCTGCATTTATCGGCCCGGCAGGGGAGAAGGGCCTGGCCGGAGAACTTGACCTGTATCATGACCCGGATACGGATACCATGGCCATTGCCACCGCCTGGCCGGAGAACCCGCGGACTTTTTATTACAATCACAAAATTAACTGCATGCCTGCCCGGGGGTGGGCCACCATGGGGACACGCACCGTTGAATTTCTGCCGGAAAACAGCTTTGGCACCCTTGACTGGGGCCGGGGCAACTGGACCTATAAAAACCGGTGGTACTGGGGGTCCGCATCCGGATTGCTCCATGGCGACCCCTTTGGCTGGAACATCGGCTATGGCTTCAGCGACCGGTCCGTTGCCTCTGAAAACATGCTCTTTTACAAGGGCCGTGCCCACAAATTAGACCAGGTGACCTTTCATCCGGATACGGCCGACTATCTCGCGCCCTGGAAATTTACCAGCAGCGACCACCGGTTTGAACTGGATTTCGAACCGGTGGTGGACCGCAGCGGCACCACCGATTTTATTTTCATAAAATCGGTGCAGCACCAGGTTTTTGGTTATTTCAGCGGTGATGTTGTCCTTGATGACGGCACCCGGCTGCACCTGGACAGATTCTTCGGGTTTGCCGAAGATGTTCTCAACTGGTGGTAAGAAGACTGATTTTTCATCGATTCATTCAAAGTCCGCCGTTATGGTTCCCGTGGCGGTTTTAATGCCGATCCAGGCCTGGCGGAGGGAGATCCGGGCCAGGGCCAGGCGGCTGCGGACGATCACCAGGTCCCGCTGGGCCTCGTTAAGGCGGACCAGGGACCCCTGCCCGGCCTTGTATTCCTTTTCCACCAGGTCGCGATTCTGTTCCACAAGGGCTTCATTGGTCCGTTGCAGGGAAAGCTGGTCCAGGGCGGCCTGCAGCGCCGCCAGGGCGTCCATGACGTCTGAATTGACCTTGAGTTCAAGGTCTTCCATGTTTTTTCCCGCCGCTGTCAGACCGGCCCTGGCCTCTCTGATTCTGGACCGGTCAGCGCCGCCGGTAAACAGGTTATAGGACAGGTTCAGGGCAATGACATTGCCAAAGTCATCTTCTTCGAGGTTGGCGTCGCCGGATCGGTCGCCATCCAGAGAGGCGGTCAGGGCCAGGGTCGGAAACAGCCGGGCCCGGGCGATGTTTACCCCGGCAGAAGCCTGCTGTATGGCAAACTGCGCCTGCTGAAGGTCCGGGCGATGGACCCGGGCCTGGTCGAGCTGTGTTTTTGTATCGGGCACCGTCAGTTCCATTGGCGCCTCAAGGGACAATGGGGCCAGTTCCAGACCGGGGGGGAAGGCTGCGCCGGGAATCCCCAGGAGGGCGGCCAGGCTGAACAGGGCTGTTTTGTACGTTTGCCTGGCCCTGATTTTGTCGGATCGGGCTGAATTCACCCGTACCTTGAAGTTGAGCTCATCGCTTAAGGACCCGGTGCCCACCCGGCGGCGGGCCTCAGCTTCCTTGAGCTGCCGGCGGTTGAACGCTTCATCGGCCGTTGCAATGGTGATGTTTTCCCGGGCAAGCTGGGCCAGAAAAAAGGCGTTTGCCGTGGCCGACAGGATCAGTCGCCGGACCTCGTCACGGCCCGACCGGCTGAGTTTTTCCCCACTGCGGGCAGCCATGGCGGTAAACCGCCGCTCGAAGCCATTGAACAGCACCCAGGTGGCGGTAAGGCCGGTATTGTAATGTTTTTCCGGATCGTCGATGGCGGCGGTGGGATCAAACAGCCTGGCTGAGGCCAGGCTGGCCGTATGGGCATTATCCGAAAGGGTGATGCGCGAGGCCGATGCGGTGGCATCCAGACGCGGCCAGTAGGCGGCATTGGCCTGAACCACCTGTTCCCGGGCCTGCCTTACCCGGGCCCGGGCTGCGGCCACCGACGGGTTTCCGGCCAGGGCGATCCGGCCGGCGGTTTTAAGATCCAGTACCTTCAGGAAAGCCAGGTCGGGTACAGCGACTGCCGGTGCCTGCGATTTTTCCGCCAGGCCCGGTCCGGTGGCAAGGCCCAGCACAAAAAGGGCTGTGGAAAGGATTCGTATCAGTTGTTTCATGGTAAATGGTTTATCCTCGCTGGTTCAAGTGAGTTTTATTGCGCTATTCTGGACGCATTCCACAAGCGGATCGCCGGACATGGCGTCACTGTAGCGTGCCCGGGCCGGTTCCACATCCACCCGCCGGACCCAGCAGCCGTGTCTCAACCGGTGGGCCAGCAGCCTGAAGTCGCTGACAATAGCCAGCAGGCTGGGAACCAGGACCAGGGTCAGGACGGTGGCAAAGGCCACCCCTGCGGCAATGGAAATGGCCATGGGAATCAGGAACCGGGCCTGAAGATCGGTTTCCATGAGCATGGGTGCCAGTCCGCCGACGGTGCTTAGTGAGGTCAGGAAAATGGCCCGGAACCGTCGGGCACCGCCGGTGAGGATCGCTTCGAAAAAACCTGACCCCGTTGCCAGGTTTTCATTGACCCGTTCGATGAGAACAATGGCATCGTTCACCACCACACCGGTTAAGGCCACCATGCCGAAGATACTCATGATGGAAAGGTCATAGCCTAACAGCAGGTGCCCTAAAACCCCTCCGATCATGCCAAAGGGAATGGTAAACATGATGACAAACGGCTGGACATAGGAGCGGAACATGGTGGCGATGATGATAAAAATGCCCACAAGCGCAATGGGGAATCCCACATAAAGACTGGAAAAGGATTCGCGCATTTTTTTCTGTTCTCCCTGGAGGGTCACTTTCAAACCCGGGTATCTGGCCTCCAGGCGTTTGAAAAAGCCGGATGACAGGGCTGCAAAAATCTCATTGGCATTGGCCCGGCTGGTGTCCACGCCGGCGCTGACGGTCACCTTGCGCATACCGTCGGTACGGTTGATGGTGGAATAACCCGGTCCGAAAAAAATGTTTGCCACAGACAGGATCGGGATGTCAAAACCATCCCGGGTCCGGATGCGGATCTGCTCAAGGTCGGAGCGCCGGCTGCGTTCATCTGCGGTATAGCGCACCTTGACCCGGATGTCGTCCCGGCCGCGCTGCAGGCGGAGCGCTTCGTTGCCGTAATAACCGTCATAGATCTGACGGGCCAGGTCATCCACGGTCAGGCCCAGTGCGCGGGCCTCGGGTTTGAGGGTAAATCGCAGTTCATTTTTTCCCGGGTTGAAATCCGAGCGGATCTGAAAGACCCCGTCGAATTTTTTCAGTCGTTCCATGAGTTCATCGGCCGCATCCAGGATGTTGTCCATGTCGTGGCCCTGGAGCCACACTTCTATGGGAGCGCCCGGGGGGCCGGCCTGGAGACCGGCAAAGGTCAGTGATTTTATGCCGGGGATGGGGCCGATCTCTTTTTCCCATTGGACCATCAGGTCATTGGCATGGATGCCGCGCTTTTCCGAATCCAGCAATATGGCCTGCACCGAGCCCAGGTGGGGGCCGGTTTCAGGCAGATCGCTGAGGGTCTGGCCCACCAGGGAGAGACGGTCTTCAAGCAGGGGCTCCCCGGAGACCGTGATGGTTTTTTCGGCCAGTCGGAGGAGGGCCGCGTCAATCGCCTTGATGGCGCTGCGGGTGACCTCCGGCGGGGTGCCGCTGGGAAATTTAGCGGTGGCGGTCATGATAAATCCATCGATCTCCGGAAAAACCTCGAATTTGAGAATGCCGCCGCGGACCAGTCCCATGGTCAACAGCAGGATGCTGATGGCGGTGGCAAAAGAGATATAGCGCCAGTACAGGGCCTTACTTAAGAAGGGGGTGTAGATGTGGGCCACAAACCACTCCATTCCGGAGCTGGTGAGGCGGTGAATGCCTCCCAGGCCCCGGAAAACGGCGTTTTGTTTTTTATTGCGGATGTTGGGATCCGGCAGGTGACCCAGGTGGGCCGGCAGCAGCACCAGGCATTCCACCAGAGAAACGGCCAGGCAGGCAATGACCACCACCGGCAGAATGGAGATGAATTTCCCCATGATGCCCCCCACGTACAACAGCGGAATAAAGGCCACGATGGTGGTGATCACGGCGGCGATCACCGGCAGGCCCACTTCACAAACCCCTTCAACCGCGGCCTGGATAGGGGGCAGTCCCCGTTTACGGTGGACATAAATCGCCTCACCCACTACAATGGCATCGTCCACCACAATACCCAGTACCATGATCAGTGCGAAAAGAGAGATCATGTTGAGGGTGCCGCCCATGGCCCAGAGCACTGCCAGTGCCCCGGCAATGGAAACCGGAATGCCCATGCCCCCCCAGAGGGACAGGCGTACATTTAAAAATGCCCAGAGCAGCAGAAACACGATGACCAGGCCGATCAAACCGTTTCTGGTCAGCAGGTCGATACGTTTGCGGAGCATATCCGTGTTGTCGTAGAGGATTTTCAAGTTGGCCCCTTCCGGAAGGATCGCCTGCTTGGCGTCGGCATATTTCAAGACCGCTTCGGAAATTTTCAGTGCATCTTCCGCTTTGGTCTTGTAGACGATGAGCATCACAGAGGGGTCGCCGTTGATCCGGGCATTGATGGGATCTTCGGTGAATCCGTCGTCGATGCGGGCGATGCGGTCCAGTGTGATGACCTCACCTCCGGGCCCGGCCATGACGACAATGGCGGCCAGTTCCCTGCCGGTGTATTTGCGCCCCACCGTCCGAATCCGGATTTCTTCACCGCTGGTCCTGAGGGTGCCGCCCCCCAGGTTCAGGTTGCTGCGCCGGATGGCACCGGCCACATCGCTGAAGGTCAGGTCATACTGGCGCAGCCGGTCTTCGGAAACCTCGATGCCGATTTCATAATCCCTTGCCCCGAAGATTTCAACCTGGGAAATTTCCCGGAGTTGCTGAAGTTCGTCCTTGATTCTTTCCGACCATTCCTTGATCCGCCGTTCGGGCATGTTGCCGGAAAGGTAGAGCAGCATCACAGGGTCCTTGAGGGTCAGTTCGGAAATAACGGGTTTTTCGGCATCCACGGGAAAGGTGGAGATGGCATTGACCTTGGTGCGAACTTCGTCGAGGACGTCATCGAGGTCATATCCGTTGCGGACTTCGATCATGGCCGTACCGAAATTTTCATTGGATTCGGTGTTGTATTGTTTGATGCCCTCGATGCCTTCCACGGCTTCTTCGATCTTGCGGCTGACGCCCTCTTCCACCTCTTCGGGATCGGCGCCGGGGTAGGGCACTGAAATGGTGATCATGTCCAGGGAAAATTCGGGGAAATTTTCACGGATCATGGAGGTGACGGCCAGGCCGCCGGCCAGGAAAATCAGGACCAGCAGAATATTGGCAAATACCGTGTTGCGGGCAAATGCCGCGATGACGCCCCTCATGATTTTTCTTCTCCGGTGGTTGCGGCAGTATTTATCTCCAGCAGGCTGCCTTCCAGGGGATCGATGAGCCGGGTGACGATGACCCGGTCTCCGGGGTTGAGCCCGCCGGATACAAATGTGGTTTCGCCCTGGGCGCGGCTGACGTCAACGGTAACGGTTTTGAGACGGTTTTCGCTGTCCGCCATATACACGGTATTGCTGAAGCTGACGGCCTGACTCGGCAGCTTGAATACCTGCTTCAAGGTTTTGCCCGGGATTTCGACCGTACAGAACATGCCGTCCACCAGGGGGAGTTGCCCGGGATTTCCGGCCGTGGCACCAGCAGCGTCGATTCTCACCGCCAGGGTGAGGGTACGGGTTTCCTTATGAAATTGGACGACCCGGTCCAGACGGCCCTGCCACATGTGCCCGGTTGTGTCTTCGGTCCAGTGAATGTTGCAGACGACCGGCTTGAGGCCGGCAAACCACGCCGTTTTCGAAGCCGCCGGCTTCCGGTCAAAAAGGAGCCATTGGCGGGCGTCCCGGCTGTCTGTGGGAACATGGATTTCCAGTATTGAATCATCTGCCAGGGTGACAACCCCCTGGCCCGGTGAAACATACTGGCCCTTTTCCAGGGCAACGGATTTGATTCGGGCGGTGAAGGGTGAAATCATCGTACACCGTTTGAGATTGGCTGCTGCCAGGGCCAGTCGCGCCCGGGCACCATTCAGGGTACTTTGGGCCTCTTTGATCCGGATGGGGTAAAGGGTCACTGCCTGGGCCATCTGATCGGCCATATCCCTGGCACCGTTATAGGCCTGCTCGGCCCTGTCCACCCCCGAGCGGGTGCCGACATTGTCGGTTTTAAAAAGGGTTTGTATCCGGGCAAATTCTTTTTGGGCCAGCTGTTCATTGCGCCGGAGGGTTTTCAGCCGACCGGTATCGATGGTAAATTGTTTTTCCAGCCGTGTAATGGCATTTTCCCACTGGGCCACATTGGCCCGGGCCTCATTTTCGGCAGCCGTGTAGTTGGCCGGATCGATCCGGAACAGTAATTCTCCTTCGGTGATGGTTTCGCCGGTTTCCAGCCGGGGATGGATGTCGACGATGGTGCCGGAAATTTCAGGGGAGATGGTCACTGTATTGAGGGCGCGGACCTCTCCGTAACCGGTGATAAAGACCGGAATGTCAACAGGTTGGACCGTAAGGGTTGCCACACGAAGGGCCTGTTCACGGGCCATCGTTTCGGCCGGGGCTTTTTTGAGACTGGCCAGTTGGGTCATCCCCAGTATCCCCACAGTCAAAATCAGCGCACAGATAAAGATGCGCAGGAGTATGTTGACAGCGGGTCTCAGGTGTCTGGTGGATCGGTTGTTTTCCATAGTAACAATCTGTCCTGTCGTATGGTGTCCTCCATTGAATGGCCATATGCCGGGGGTGCCGCCTGATGGCGCGGCGCTGAATCAGTTGTTCCCGGCCCAATGAATTTTCAAAAAACTCAAGTATCTGAAAAAATTAAATTAATTCATATTGAAAGATTGTCAAGAAGAAAGGTGTCCGGATGCCCGGAAACGAAGTTTAAATTTTAAACCTGTGCTCTTGTTCCCTTCATAGACCGGCGTTGTGCTGTAATGCGGGATGTCCTGCCCCATGGGCGCTGCGTCCGATGACGACAGGTGCTGTAAAGCGTGCCCTGACGGGGAAGGCGGTAAAAGATCCGAAGACGCCGGGGTGGATTTTTTCTGTGGAGGTGGGATTTTTTCTGGACGAAGGTCGGAAAAACCGGATAATCGCCGTTTCGGGCGGTTATCCGGTTAGAGGAATTACTTTGGGTGGGGGGTGCTTTTTTTCGGATGATCAGTTGGTGGCTGAGCCGCCGGACCCGCCTGACCCACCGGACCCGCCTGACCCACCGGATCCACCGGACCCACCGGACCCGCCGGACCCGCCTGAATCACCGGAGCCGCCGGACCCACCTGAACCACTGGCGCCCTGAGCTGCGGCGCCGTACCTTGCTTTGGCAGCTGCGGGATTTTCAGTAGCGTAGGCCTGGCGGATCTGCTTCATTTCCCGAACGGAGAACTGCTGTTTTAACCCGTCGCATACCGCATCTGCCGCCTTTTCAGAAGAAAGGCCGTGGCGTGCCAGGGTCTTTAAACCCAATGCGCTCTCCTGGGCAAGGGCTTCGGCATCGGCCTGTGTCATATCTTGTTTTCTATCTCTCAAATGTTGCATGGTCCGGTCAATATCCCCTTTCTGCATCCCGGCCGCAAGGCCTTGGGCAAGGGCATTGCCCATGGCATTGATACTGTCCGGATTTTTTGCAAACCCACGGGCATAGCCATAGGCCAGTGCATATCGCGCCCGTGTTCTGGCCATGGCCTGAATCACCTTTTCTTCGGGGATGTTTTTGGCAAGACCTTCACGCAGCTTGTTCATCACCGGGGATGCCGGCAGATCAGCCTCAGCGGCATCGATGACGGTTTGCTGGGCCTGGACGATATTCCGGTTTTGAAATCGGTTTCGGATCATCGTCCGGGTCATCTCAACGGCTTTTTCACCGGGGATGCCGGCGTTGACCATAGCGCGCGTGTTCGTTTTTACCTGTTCTGCGGTTCCGGCGGGCAACCCGTCATCGATTGTATCTGCCTGGACTGTTGAAAAACAGAGAAAAAAAACAATTATGATGCCTAAAATTTTTTGCATTGTGTTATCTCCTTGATGTTGGTTTTTAATACTGTAACGACGGTAACGGGAAAAGGTTACAGGTCCGGCATGAAAATACAGTTTTCAAAACCAAAATCATCTTTTTCCTTAAGGGGGCAGGGCACTGGAAACAGTTTGCCGTTCACCAGATAAAAATAGGAAAATTCGGAATCCGCCGGTACCCTGACCCGCCAGGTCCGGGCATCAATTTTCTCTGCCCGATGAAGTGTGAATCCATCTTTTGAGCATGCAAAATCAACCTTGCGGGCACCCGGGGCCTTCAGGCAGAAGTACAGGGCATGATCTTTGACCTGGTAATAGTGGCTGGCACATCCGGTCAGGCCGACGGCTATAATGAACAGGACTGATATCAATACTTTCATATTTTTTGCGTTGCGTAAAAAATAGAATTTTCTCCGCCAAAATCGTCCATTTCCCGGTCCGGTAGGGTGGGGTCGGGAAAAGAGTGCCGGTTTTCCAGGATATAGGCGAAGCGATGTTCTCCCTGGCTGAGATTCAGACGAATTTCCCAGTATCCGCTGTCATCGATTTTGTTCATGGGGATTCGTTTCCAGTCTGTAAACGTACCGGTGATGTCAACCTGGCGGACATCGGGGCGAAAAATGACAAACCGTTGGGCGATGAGGTCAGGAGGGGGCGCCTGGGGGGTGTAAAGTAACAGAAAAAAAAGGATTGTGGCAAGGGCTGATGCAAAAATGCCCATGGGTTGAAAAAAAGGTTTGAAAAGGTTTTTCCAGTTAAATCCGGGATTGATTTCAAACGCCGGAAGATGTTCCACGACGTTGGAACGGATCCATTTCTCCTGTTGCAACAGGTCCACGGCTTCATTTGTAAAAACAGTATCCGTCCGTATTTTTTTAATAAAATCAATTTTTTCGTCCAACGTCATCTCGTCATCAATGTATGTGCTGATGATTTCATCCATGATTTTTCCCCGGTCTTAAAATTTTTTTAAGCCTGATGCGGGCCCTGTGGACCTTGACTTTTACATTCGTCTCGCTGATTCCCGTGATATCGGCAATTTCACGATAGGTCATATCGCTGCTTACCGTTAAAGCGAGGATATCTCTTTCCGTTTTTTCCAGTTGCTGCATGGCCGCCAGCACATTTCGGTAATCCTCCCGGATCAAAAGCTGTTTTTCCGGATCAGGGGGGGGCTCATCCACCGGTTCGCTGTGGTTTTTCCGCTGCATTTTTTTTCGGGCGTCATCAAAAACCGCATTTCTGGCAATGGTATAGAGCAGGGACGGGCTATGTGCGTTGTCCGCATAATGTTCCAGAAAGCGCGTAAAACTTTCCTGCATGACATCACAGGCCAGCTCGTAGTCGCCGGATAATCGCATCAGGTATCCGAATAACTTGTCTTTGTGGGTGCGGTAAAATGAACCGAAGGTTTCCATTATATCTTATATAACGAACAACATCCTGAATCGTTACATTTTTTTGATTTGAATATTGTTTTTATCGTCGACCTCGCCCCCGTCCACCGCCCCGGTTGCCCATTTTGCTGCCTTTGCCCGGGCCTCTCCGTTTGCAGTTTTCCCCATTGGCGTTGTTTTGACGCGGCGGGTCCGGATTTTCAGATGCTATCTCTGTTGCGGCATCTTTTACCAACCGTCGAACAGCGGAATAAATAGCGGAAAACAGGTTCAGCACAAGGCCTGTGCCGGCTTCAACAAACGCTTCGGTTTTATCGGGAGTGCCGGTTGCACCGCTTTTTTTGTGATTTTTCGACTGACTGTCCGGGCGCTGTCCGGTCTCCGGTTCGGATTTTCTCCCGGATTTTGACTGCTGCCCGGATGCGCTGCTGCCGGATTTTGGGGAGGATAACACGCTGCGGATGGTTTCGTAGGCGATATTGATATTTTTCAGTTTTTCTTCGGACTTTTTCTGGAGCCTGGGATTGGACGAGAAACGATCCGGATGCCAGATATTGACCAGATCCCGATACGCCTGCTTTGCGTCATCAGCGCCGGCGTCGGGATCGATTTCGAGAATGTCAAAACATCGTTGAATATCCATTGGTTGTATTTTCGTACCTCCATGGGGCACCTTTTGCGGCTATCAGGTGCCGTTTTCGCACTTTTCCCCGTCATAATCTTTTGATGCGCCATTGTCCAGACAAAAACAGACGGCTTACAGGCGGCAGGTGCCGTCAGCATCGGTGATGCGGACTGAAGATCACTGCGTTTTCAAAAAACCAGGGCCCCATGCCGCCGGCTGTCCGGTGTTTACCGATTTTTGAAAGCAGGTCTTGACACGGCGGATTCACATTGATATTGGTTGGGCCAAATTGCTTATTTTGGTATTGGCCCAACCAATATAAGATTAACGGAGGATCCGTATGGCCCCACGGAAAAACCGGTCGAATGCGGGACGCCGGCATCAAAAAATAGTTGAGGAAATCCAGTCGCTCATTCGCAGGGATGCTTTGAAATCCGGCTGCCGACTGCCCTCGGAACGGGCCCTGGCCCTTATGTTCAAGGCGTCCCGCAATTCCGTGCGTGAGGCAATCCGGGCCCTCATCGAAAAAGGCGTATTGAGAACCCGCCGCGGTGACGGTACCTATCTGGCCGATAACGACGTCAATGCCCTGGTGGCGGGTGTGACGGCAGCGGTTCATCGCCGGCAGCAGCGGGTGAAGGAGATATTCGGGTTTCGCCGCCTCATCGAGCCGGAAATCGCCGCCATGGCCGCCGGGTATATTACGGCCGAAGATATCGATTTTCTCAAGCTCACCGTTTTTGAACAGGAGCGCTGCATCCTGGATGGAGAAGACGATGGCCGGTATGACCGGGCGTTCCATTTGCGACTGGCCCAGGCCACCGGCAACCGGATTATCAAAGAGGTGTTTGAAACCATTGAAAGCATCGTCGGTGAAAGTCGTACCCGCCGGGTTCAGAATGTCAACCGTCAACGGGCATCGCTGCGGGCCCATATTGCGATTATCGGCGCCCTGGCGCATGGTGATGGAAACCAGGCCCGTCAATTGATGACGGCACATTTGATGGAGATGGAAAAAGCGGTATTGGAAACCGACGACCGGGCATAAGGGGCGCGTTTCGGCCATTGGCACAGAGCGCCTGATATCGATTGTATCGTGGACCCCGCACATGGTGCGGTTTTTTTTTGGAACGTGCGCCGGCGCACACGTTTTTGGCAGGAATATAAGATAAAAAGGGGAAAAAAAATATGATTTCAATTCTGGCAATATATTCGGTTGTCGGCGCAATTGCCGGTGTTCTGGCCGGGCTGCTGGGTATCGGCGGCGGTCAGGTGATTGTTCCGATGCTGGTTTTCTGTATGGCCCGTCAGGGCATTTCCGACCATGCGATCATGCACCTGGCGTTGGGCACATCCATGGCCAGTATCATGTTCACGGCCTTTTCCAGTGCCTGGTCTCATCACAAACGGGGCGGGGTGAAATGGGTCGTGGTACGGCGAATCGTGCTGGGAATTCTGGTGGGCACGTTTCTGGGGTCTTTTGTGGCGGCACAACTGTCCACCGGAATTCTCAAAGGTATTTTTGTTTTGTTTCTCTATTATATCGGGATTCAGCTGCTCACCGGCAAAAAACCCCGGCCCGGCCGTCAGTTGCCCGGATCGGGGGGCATGTTCGGGGTGGGCAATGTCGTCGGGGCAGTGTCGAGTCTGGTGGGCATCGGCGGCGGCGCGCTCTCGGTGCCGTTCATGGTGTGGTGCAATGTCCCGCTGCGCCAGGCCATCGGCACATCGGCGGCCATCGGGCTTCCCATTGCCGTCGCCGGCACCGTCGGCTATATCTATAACGGTATCGGGGTGCAGGACCTTCCCGCGTATACGGTTGGATATGTTTATCTGCCGGCCCTGGCCGGGCTGATCGTCACCAGCGTGTTTACGGCCCCTCTGGGGGTGCGACTGGCCCACAGCCTGCCCGTGGACAGGCTCAAACGGGTGTTTGCGGGTTTGCTGCTGGTCGTGGGCACCCGTATGCTCATCAGCATCTTTTAAACGTTTACCGGCCCCGATTTTTCGGTCGGGGCCCAGCAGCACCGCTGCCGTAAAACCGGTCAGCGATTACAAAATTCAACACCATCAATATCGGTATGCTCTGCCACTATAGTGGTGTCGCCAGTGTCACTTTGATATTGCATTCTTAACTGAATTTAGTAAGTTAATAGAATGTAATTATTTTTTATGCAAATAAGGATCCTAAGCCGGAGGTAATGTATATGTCAAAAGGACAAGATGCTAAAAAAGCCGAGAAGAAAAAGCCCCTGAAAACCACTAAAGAGAAGAAAAAGGAAAAACGGGAAAAAAAGAATAAATAAGTGCACGTTCCACTTCAAGCCGTCACTTCGTGATATTCTTTTGCATCAGTTTTGAATACAATCAAGCACCTGCCGGATGAACGTTTCCACATTCCAGTCGGACTTGTTGTGCGTGACCCCCAGCCTTACCACCACAAGGTCCCTGGAGGGTATGACGGCTGTAATCTGGCGGTTGAATCCGCTCAGGTAAACCATATCGGTGGGCAGGCTGGGAAACATCCTGACCGCCGGGTCATCTTTTTTGCCGGCGTTGAGCCAGAAGTGTGCCCCGTATTCACCCATGGGGGCCATGGGCGTGGGCGTTGTGGAATAGCGGACCCATCCTTCCGGCAGTATCCGGTCACCGTTCCAGATGCCGTCATTTTTAATCAGCAACCCAAAACGGGCCCAGTCCCTGGGCGTGGCGAACATGTAACTCGATCCCACCAGGGAGCCCGACGCATCCGGTTCGATGATGGCCGAGTGCATGCCGATAGGGTCAAATAAACGGGTTCTTGCGAAATTGGTGATGTCCGCCAGGCTGCCCCCAAGGGTATCCCGAAGGACCCGGGCGATGATGTTGGCGGTGCCGCTGGAGTAGTACCATTCTTTATCCGGTTCTGTTTTTAAAGGTTTTGCCGCAGCGTAAGCGGCCATGCTGTTGCTGAGATAAAGCATGATGACGGCATCTTTGAAAGGCGCATAGGTCTCTTCGAACGCCAGCCCGCTGGACATCCGGAGCATCTGGTCCAGCGAAATGCGGCCGCGGGGGTCACCCGGTGCCTGCCAGGCAGCCACCGGTATCGGTTTTTTGATATCCAGTTTATGGTCTTTAACGAGCAGTCCCGTCAGTGCATTGGTGACACTCTTGGACATGGACCATCCGAGCATGGGGGTCTGCGGGGAAAACTGTTTCGCATATCGTTCGGCGATGATCCGGTCTTTATACACCACCACCACCGCCTGGGTGTTTCGCCGGGTGTCCGGGCCCGGTTCCCTGAAGGCTGCGTCAATGATCTGTGACAGCTGATTCCGATCCACTTCAGCGGGAAGGGCGTTGTCATAGACCGCTTCACCGTCGGGCCATGGCAGGTAAGGATCGCTCTTTTTTTGAGGGAGGATGCCCTTTGCCTGTTCGAGCAGCTCTTCCCGGCTGCTGTCCACTGCCAGGGTGCAGCCGCACCCTTCCCGGTACACCGCCGTCATGGGGCCCCAGAATCCGAAGCCTTTTGATGTGACGGTTTCCCCCTCCCGGTCTATTGTTGTCTTCACCGCTGCAAACAGGGGGTGGGTGGGTTTGATGTCATTTTCAAAGACCAGTGCCGGATCGCGGTGGGCCAGAAAAACCTGGGAACAGATATATTTGGCGGTGTAGCCCGTGGCGGTGGGCATGGCTGCATTGAGAAAGTAAACCGCGTAGCCGACGATGCCCAGTAGGATCAATCCGATGAACCATACCACTTTTTTCATGTTCATTTCCTTTCATGAGGATACCCGTTCAGACAATATGAGCTGACCTCAAATAACGGATATCGCTCATTTTGTCAATATCGCATTTTTATCTAAGGGGCCGGAAATGTTGCATTTCGGGATATGGAAAGTCTGGATGGGCAGCCCCCGGTGCGCCTGAAAGCATTGATAAAAAATGGATTAGTATCTATTCAGTACACTGAATTATGAACAAAATGACCGCACAGGAGACCAGGGCGTTGTACGGGGATGACATATTTGACACGTATTTTAAATTTACCATGGTCAGAAATACATGGGATCTGCTGGTATCCTATTATTTATGGGGGTGTTGGGGACCCTTTGGAAGATTGGAAAAATGGTTTCGCAAAGGGGGGCAATGGGGACATCCATACCAGTTTAAAAAACTATGCATCGGCCGACTGCCTGCTTTTAAAGACTATTTGTCAGACATACACAATTATAACATTGCATTGGGGTTCAGCCCCAGTCAAACGGATCTGACCTGTCAGCTGGACGCCATCTGTATTGACGGTCAACTTGCCGTTGACTTTGTCGGCCGGTTCGAAAACATGCAGGACGAATTCAATTTTGTCTGCGATAAAATTGATTTTCCCCGGGTAAGGCTGAGATATTCAAATAAATCAACCCGAAAGAAGCATTATTCAGCGTTTTATGATGACGCATCAAAGAGATTCGTCGCCCGGAAGTACGAGCGGGATATTGATTATTTTAAATTTTTATTTCAACAGCAAAAAAACAGATGATGTTTTTTCCTTCGACGATGAACCACCGGTTTCATTTTGACAGGATTTACAGGATACCAGGCGTTATTTTCAGAAATCCGGCATGGGCATTGGTTTGCTGTAAAAAAATAGTTGACAAGGATATCGACAGCGCCTAATTTTGTCACCTAACAGTGACAAAAGGAGACCGGTATGGTAAACAACAAAAAAACAAAGGCGATTGCAGCGCCTGCCCGCAATCGGGAAGCCACCCGCCGGCTATTGATAACGGCGGTGGGCGAGCTGCTGGCTGAAAAAGGATTCACCGGTCTGGGCGTCAATGCAGTGGCCCGTCAGGCCGGAGTGGACAAGGTGCTGATTTATCGTTATTTCGGCGGCTTGCAGGGCTTGATCAAGGCCTTTGGCCAGGAGGGTGATTTCTGGCCGGGCATTGAAGAGCTGGCCGGTGGTGATATCGACTCTTTCAGGCGCCTGCCGCTTGAAAAGAAGATGGTGGCCATGGGGCAAAACTTTTTAAACGGTATTCGCAAAAGACCGCTGACCCTGGAGGTGATGGCATGGGAAATGGTTGAACGCAATGAACTCACCGAGGAACTGGAAATCATCCGTGAAACGCGGATGCTCAGGTTTGCTGAATTGTTTCTGCCCACCGAAGGCGCCGCCGCGGACCTGATGGCCGTGACCGCCATCGTCGGTTCAGGTCTCAGCTACCTCGCATGCCGTGCCCGCAAGGTGCGCTGGTATAACGGTATCGATTTGAACAGCGACGACGGGTGGCAGCGCATCAAGACAGCGGTGCAGCAGATTGTAAAAGGGGTCATGGAGAGTGGGTGATACCACAGACAGTCAGCCGGTGTGTTTTCATCCGGCTGATACCATTTGATAGTGAAAACGATTCAGGTAAGGTTTTTTCATTTAAAATGTCACCAAGAGGTGACTAAAAAAAGAATATAAAAACAGGAGGTTTATTTTGGAAACAGGTCGAAGAGAATTTTTAAAAACGGGTCTGGCGGCCGGCACCCTGCTCACCGGCGCCGGCGCTTTGTTCACCTCATGCAGCGGCATCACACGGGCCGACCTGCCCCCGGCACAGTCATCCAATGCCGCCATTACAGGCCTGGACGAACGCCGGCTGTCTATTTTAGAATATGCGTCTTTGGCGCCAAGCGGGCATAACAGCCAGCCGTGGGTGGTCACCATACTCGCTGCAGACAAATGGATTATCGGGGCGGATCCGGCCCGTCGGCTGCCGGCGGTGGACCCCGACAACCGGGAAGCCATGCTGTCTTTAGGGGCGTTTGCGGAAAATCTTTCGCTTGCCGCCGGTACCTTCGGTTTTAGGGCCGATATGCAGGTCATTGCTGAATCAGGCGTTGATCAGGCCATCATTGAAGTGACCCTGAAAGAAGCCAACCCCGTGGATTATCCCCTGGCGCGGATGACCCGGCGGATGACCGTCAAGCACGGGCATCTTGCAAAAGAAATTAAAAAAGAAGATGTGGCGGCCCTGTCCGGCCATATGAAAGACCAATTGTTCTACTTTCCCAGGGGAACCGAGCACGCCCGATGTATTGAAGAGGGGGCCATTGAAAATTTTCGGATCCAGGCCAACAGGGACGATGCCCAGCGGGAACTGGTCAAATGGGTCCGGTTGCGCAACACGGATGCCAGACGGCATCGCGATGGCTTGACACCGGCATCGATGGAAATTGACGGGTTGGGGGGCTGGTTTGTGCGTAATTTTTCCAGGCCGGCGGATTTCATGAAGGACAGCTTTCGCCGGCAGGGGGTTCAATTAACCGAGGAACTGGCCCGGGAGGGCGGGGGCTGGTTTATTATTACCGGCAAAGGCAATACCGTCGCGGATCTGATCGATACCGGCCGAAAATTTGAACGTCTCGCATTGATGGCCCGCGAGCGCAACATCGCCATTCATCCGATGACGCAATATCTCGAGGAACAGCACGGGCGCCAACAGATCGCAGACAACCATGATGCCGGCGTCATCCCCCGGTTTGTACTGCGGGTGGGCTATTTAGCCAAATATCCGGAGCCCGTCAGCCTGCGGCGGCCGGTAAGCTGGTTTGTCAAGTCCGCATAATTAGAATTGGACCCGGGGGCGGTCCAGCGCCCAACACCCATAAAAAGGACCATTCACGGTAACAAAAGAGAAGTGACAACGGGAAATTGACCCGGAACAGGGAATATGGTAAGCGGACTATTGGAATGTTCGCGGCATCAGAGATATCAACAGAAAGGAATACAATGACGGAAATATGCTGTTCGGTGGTTTACCGCGGCAAAATTCTGGCCGGGTTTACCGTTGAAGCGGCCCGGCGGAAACTCATCGAGAAATTTGCCGTGAGTGAAAAAACGGCGGAAAAGATCCTCAACAGCCGTGGTATGGTACTGAAAAAGAACCTGGATGAGGCAACGGCCCGGCATCTGGCGGCCGCCCTGCAAAAGGCCGGGCTGGATGTGGCGATCACCTGCAGCACATCAAAAAATAACGGGGTGCAGCCCCCACCGTCCTCACCGCCCCCGCCGGTGCCCGCTTCCGCTCCTTCGGCCCCCGGCACAGGCGGGCGGATTCCGTTTCGCTTTCACGGCAGCGGCTCGGAATACTTCCGAATCTGGCTGGTCAACAGCATCCTGTCGCTGCTCACCCTGGGCATCTACTCGGCCTGGGCCAAGGTGCGGCGCAAACGGTATTTCTACGGCAGCACCTGCCTGCACGGTGACAGCTTCGAATACCTGGCCGATCCGGTTAAAATTCTTAAAGGCCGGATCATTGCCGCCGGCATCCTGGTCGTCTACTCGGTGGTGGGCCAGTTGTACCCTGTGATGGGGCCGGTTTTGAGCCTGCTGTTTCTGTTGATGCTTCCCTGGCTGGTGGTGCGGTCCCTGGCCTTTAACGCGCGCAACAGTGCCTTTAGAAATATCCGTTTCGCCTTTGACGGACGTCTTAAGGCCGCCGCCAAGGTGTATCTGCTGTGGCCGATCCTGGCTCTTTTGACATTAGGGATACTGGGACCCCATGTCTACTTTCGCCAGAAGCGGTTTATCGTGGAAAACCACCGGTACGGCACCACGCGGTTTTCTTTTACCGCCACATCCGGGGACTATTACCGCATGTTTTTAACCGCCCTGATCCCCATGGTGGCGGGGGTCGGGATCGTGACCGCGTGCGTCTTTTTTTTCCCGCCCCTGGCCATTGTGACGGGCCTTGGACTGTATCTTTACCTGTTTGCCTTTTTTTCGGTATACACCACTAATCTGCTCTATCGGTCCAGCCATCTGGCGGCGCACCGGTTCGACGCTGATTTGAAGGTCATGGGCTATCTCGGGCTCGTGGCCACCAACAGCCTGGGCATTGCCCTGACCCTTGGGTTGTTTTATCCCTGGGCCAGTATCCGGATTCTGCGGTATAAGCTCCACCGGCTGGTCCTTCGGGCAGGTGACGACCTGGAGGGATTTATCGCCGGTGAGCAGGAACAGGTCAGCGCCCTGGGCGGCGAATTGAGCGATTTTATGGATTTTGATTTCGGCTTATGATCACCATTCACGGTATCTGGTTCGACGGGCGGACCTCGGCAAAAATAAAGGCGGCATGCACCGTGTCCGATGACGGCGCCCTCAGCGTGACCGCCCTGGCGGACCGCCGGGTGCTGGCGGCCGGGCCCCTTGCCGAGGTTAAAGCGTCTTCACGGCTGGGCAAAACACCGCGGTGGCTTTTTTTCCCCACCGGTGAAAAATTCGAAACCGACGATAATGACGCCGTGGACCGGATCCTGAACGAAAAGGGGAGGCTGCCGAAAACAACCCTTTTGTACCGGCTGGAAAGTCGATGGCGCTTTGTGCTGGGAGCCCTTTTGATATTGCTGGTATTTTTCTGGGGCGGTGCCCGGTACGGTATCCCCCTCCTTTCCAAAACCATCGCCTTTGGCCTGCCCCCGTCGGTGAATGGGGTCGCCAGTGCCCAGACGCTGAAATGGCTGGACCGGTCCCTGCTGGGGCCGTCGTTGTTGTCCGAACCGGTGCGATCCAGGCTGATCCGGGTGTTTACACCGCTGTTTACCGATCATCCGGATTATGATTTGAACGTTGTTTTTCGGGCCGGCGGGCGGATCGGGCCCAATGCCTTTGCCCTGCCCGACGGCACCATGGTCTTTACCGATGAAATCGTCCAACTGGCCCGTCACGACGATGAACTGCTGGCGATCCTGGCCCACGAAACCGGTCATGTGGTCCACCGCCATGGCATGCGGCGGTTGATTCAGGACTCGATTTTAAGCTTTGCCCTCCTTGCCGTCACCGGGGATGTGACCGGATCGTCCGAGCTGTTTCTGGGCCTGCCCGTGGTGCTGACGGAACTGGCGTATTCCCGGGCGTTTGAACGTGAGGCCGACCAATACGCATTGGACTGGCTCTGCCGCCATGGGGTTCAGCCGGTCCATTTTGCCCGTCTCATGCGCCGGCTGGAAGAAAAATCGTCCTCCCGGGAAACATCCGGTAAGCGAAAATGGACCGGCTATCTGTCAACCCACCCCCTGACCGAAACGCGCATCCGCCTTTTCGAGGAACGTTCTCCTGCAGCGCCCTGAAAACGGAAAAGCGCAAATCAACCCATAATTACGGCCCGGTCCTGTCCTCCCGGGGCGAATGCCCGGTCCCCAGCCTGCCCGGTGAAATTGACAATAGTCAGGAGCGCAGCAGATTTCACCGGGGTCCTTCACACGCAGTGTGTCCCCGTACCCATCACACCTATTTATGGAATTCCTTGACAGGAGCGCATAATGAGTATATTTATATCAAAAACAATAATTTATACCGTCCTGAACCGCCTCACCCGTTTTGTACCGGAAACAGAACCATGTTAGATTGGATTTGCTGGGTCGATTTTTCGACAGGTGAAGAAACACGCAATCTCAACACCTCCCTCTGCGACCCGGTGCGGTTAAGAATATGCCGGGTAACACAGGTTTTTAGTGGTCTGTATTCTATGCGATAGCCTTGATGTATATTTGCCAGACACGAAGTCGCACATTTGGTCGGACAACATTACAAAGGTGGTGTTGTCCGGATCTGCACAATTATTTCTAAACAAATAGTGTTGTCAACAAAGATGTTTATTGAGGATTTATTATGAAAAACAGTAAGTTAACAGTCTTGTATTTGATGTTCATGATAATAGTTTGCAGTCTTATCCAGTGGCTCCCCAGCCAGGCCATGCCGCCACTAGATCTAAAGACTCAGCCGGCAGCTCCGGATTATGCGGTATCGGAAGGCTGGCTCGTAAAACCCGCTGCCCCCACGGCACCCATCGATGTCTTTTTCGTTTATCCGACTGTCCTGTTTAATGATACTGATTGGATCATGGATACGACCAGGCCGGACATGCGTGCCGCAGCCATGGAATCGGTAAATACTCAGGCGTCTGTCTTTGAAGGACAGGCGAATATCTACGCCCCGATGTATCGTCAGATGAATCTAGCCGGCTTGAGTTTGAGTGACGCCGACGCCGCCCCCTTGCAAGATATCGTACATAACGATGTCTGGCGTGCCTTAACCCATTACATTAAATACGAAAACAACGGCCGTCCCTTTTTCCTGGCAGGTCACAGCCAGGGTTCCATGATCTTGACGGATCTTCTTCTTGAGCATTGGGGCTCCACCGGTGCGGAAAACCGGTTAGTTGCCGCTCTGCTTATCGGCTGGTCTTTGACTCCGGCGGACCTCGCTGCCAACGCTTCTGTGCATATGTGTGAACGGTCAAATCAAACGGGATGCGTCATATCGTACAATACCATGGCTGAAGGACGGCAATCAGTTGCACCGACCCTCAAAAAAGAGGCTCTAACGGTAAACCCCCTATCATGGACGATGGATAGTGCCTTCGTCCCTGCTGAAAAGAACATCGGCGCTGTTTTTTTTGATAAGGCGGGTACGCCCAGTACCTACCCACATTTCACTTCGGCTCAGATTGTAGACGGCGGCCTGATTGTCCTGCCAGAGAATGTGGACCTGGTTACCGTTAAAGGCGGCAATTTCCCGGATGGGGTTTACCACGCCTTTGACTATACGCTGTTCTTCGAAAACCTTAAGGCCAACATTGCGGAACGTATTGATGCATTTGTTCGATAGGGTAGTGCGGAAACAGATTATAATAACAACACATTTTGCCGGATTCACTGAACTCGCCGGTGAATTTCAGGAGTCAGAACAATGAAAGAAAACGGGCAACGCCCAGAAGTTGAAATATCTGAAGATACCCTCAGTAAGTGGCAAAGCATTGTCGACATCATGGCTGAACTGATCGGTATTCCTGCCGCACTTATTATGCGCCTTGTCGAATCTGATATAGAAGTTTTTATTTCAAGCCAAAGTGATGGCAATCCTTATCGTCCTGGAGATCATGAGCATTTTTTCGGATCAGGCTTGTATTGCGAAACTGTAATAAATACAAACGACAAGCTTCGCATTCCCAACGCACTTGCGGATGAAAAATGGAAAAACAATCCGGATGTAAAACTTAACATGATATCATATCTGGGATTCCCGATTCTTCTGCCGGACGGAAATCCATTTGGAACCATTTGTGTCCTTGACAATAAAGAGAATGCCTATTCCGAAACCTATGAAAATTTTATAAAAAATTTTCGTAACTATTCAGCGAAAATAATGAAAAAGGAGTAAAAAAAGACTTGACAGGGTTTTTGCGAAAATTCCTGAATTTCAACCCGGGTCGACGATTCCTCGTATTTCGACAAACAGACGGTCTTATGGCATCATGTGTAGTTTTTTAAGGCGAGCACATGGCTCGTCAGGTCTAAAATATTTAAACGCAGCAGAGTAGACTACAGGGAGAAAAATATCGGTTTAAAAACCTGTGTTATAGTAGCTTCAATTGACAACACAGGAACCGAATGAAAATAGAAAACATCGACATACAGGCAACGATCGAAAAGGCACAATTTCTTATACGTGAAGACAAGCAATTGTCCGCGGCTACAAAATCGATGTTTGAAATTTTGATTCTGGTTATTACCCTGCTTGCCAATCGTTTGAATTTAAACAGCACCAATAGCAGCAAGCCGCCGTCAAGTGACCCGAACAGGATAAAGCCGACTCGAAAAAAGACAGGCAAAAAGCCCGGCGGCCAAAATGGTCATGTCGGCACGACACTCCAAAAAGTCGAAATCCCTGACAGGGTTAAGGAAATTAAGGTTGATCGGCGCAAGTTGCCTGCCGGACGATACCGGCAGGATGGCTTTGAAGCGCGGCAGGTGTTCGATATAGATATTTCAAGGGTCGTGACGGAATACCGGGCTCAGATCCTTAAGGATGACGAGGGGAACCGATTTGTTGCTCAGTTCCCAAAAGGTGTTACAAAAGCGGTTCAATACGGAACGGGGCTCAAGGCACACTCGGTCTATATGTCGCAATTCCAGTTGATCCCGTACAACAGAATACAGGATCATTTCTCCGACCAGCTTCATATACCGGTCAGCGAAGGCTCGATTTTCAATTTTAACAAAGAGGCCTTTGGGCTTCTGGACGACTTTGAGAATCGGGTTAAACAACAACTGACGGCCTCAGATATGGCACATGCGGATGAAACCGGCGTCAACATAGGGGGTATCAGGCATTGGCTGCATTGCGTATCCAATGAGACCTGGACTCTTTATTATCCCCACGAAAAAAGGGGTATGGAAGCCTTCAATGATATGGGTGTGCTGCCCGGGTTCAAAGGGGTGCTGTGCCATGACCATTGGAAGCCCTACTATAAGCTCAATTGTACCCACGCTTTGTGCAACGCACATCATTTAAGGGAACTGACAAGGGCCTGGGAGCAGGATGAGCAAAAATGGGCGAAAAAACTCGGAGATCTGCTTGAAACGATCAACTGCAAGGTCAACGAGGCCGGCGGCGTGCTGGATGCCCCAGAGTCACAGAAATACCGGCTTAAATATAGAGCAATCCTGAAACAAGGCGAAATCGAATGTCCGGAACCAATCAAGCCAAAAGAAAAGGGCAAAAGAGGTCGCATTAAGAGGTCAAAATCCAGAAACTTGTTGGAACGGCTAAGGGATTTTGAGCAGGACGTTCTTATATTCATCGATAATGAACGTGTCCCGTTTACGAACAACCGGGGTGAAAATGATATCCGAATGACAAAAGTTCAACAGAAGATATCAGGCTGTTTTCGATCAATGGATGGCGCCAAAATCTTTTGCCGCGTTAGAAGTTACTTGTCGACTTGTCGAAAACACGGAGTAAAATCAAGTCACGCATTGGAATTGTTGTTTGACGGAAAACTGCCTGAGTTTCTTACCTGATGGGCAGTATAAATTTTATAAACGCTGAATAGTTACAAATTTTCGTGAAATAATTCAATCTCAGTTGGAACTCATATATATGAACACCCTGCTGGGAGAAAAAAACAAAAAGCTTTCTGATTATCTTGCGGAAATAAAAGTGCTTCGTGGCGTTGTCCCGATATGTTCTTTCTGTAAAAAAATCAGAGATGCTGAAGGGAATTGGCGTGAAATCGAAGCCTACATCTCAAAACATTCAGAAGCACAATTCACCCATAGTTTTTGTCCGGAATGCGGGAAACTTCACTATGGTGATATTTTGGCGGAGTGATCCTGCAACACCATAGCGGCGTGGGGGGTAAGCCGCTTTTTTAAGATTCCAATAGTCCAACCATGCCATTATGGTCTGCAAACAATTCATTTATTCGCGCTTTATTTCGGCGGTCTTGAGCCTTTTCCCATCCTCTGATTTCCGCCTTCCGCCCTCTGCCTTTATTGGGAATTCCTTGACAAAAGTTCATAATAGGTGTCTATCCAGTTCTTGAATCATTGGAAAGTTGCTGGTCCGGGAACAGGCCAACCTCGATCAGGTCGAAGAAGAGACCGTTTCCCTCCAGCCGGTGTTTAGGATCGAAAACTTAATAACCTGAACGATATTACTCGTCTTTTGGCCTGCTTTAGCGCTACGCTTCACTGCGTGTCTGCGTTGCGTTAAAGCCCACATACGTAAAGTATGCGACCTCCAACACGCCTTGAATGCAGACCAAAATTCTTCGCAATCTTCGTTCAATTTATTTCGTCTCCGATCCTTACCGATCGGGTGTTCCTGCGATATTCAGAATTACCCTTGCTTTTCCGGTTGATATCAGACATACGCGGCCGTACCCGGAGGCGACGGTATGACGTCTTCCAAGGTGATGTTATCCGGACCGGCACAATTAAGCGGCGATAAGAACCAGACATAAAACATGGGCACTTCTATGCGGCAGTCACACTTTCATTCTTCATCTTCAAAGATGGCGCTGGCCGCTGCCTGCGGAGCAGGCGTAATGTGGGGAACCGGCGGGATAGTTGTCGATGTCCTTGTCGCCCGGCATGGCTTCACGCCTGAGAACGTCTCCTTCTGGCGTTTTGTCATTGGTGCGGTTGTTCTAATCGGGGTCTTTGGCCGCGACATTTTGTGGCGCCGACTTCAGCCGCTGCTCCTCACGGTACTTATAGCAGGTACGGCAATGGCCGGCTACGTATTACTGTGGTTTTTTGGAATCGAGCAGATAGGCGCCGCCGTTCCAACACTGATTGCACTCTGCCTGCCGCCTGTCATCGTTACGATAATTGCGGTAGCCCGCGGTCAGGAGATAGCAGATTTACAGCTGCTTTTTGTGCTTTCGGGCGCAATCGCAGGCACAGTTCTGCTCATCACACAGCACGGTGCTGCGGTTGCAGATGTTGATGCGAACAGCATATTCCTCGGTGTTGCGTTCTCAATGGGGTCGGCGTTCCTGTACGCTGGTTTTTCCATGATCAGCGGGCGTATTTCAATCGCCCTTGGCGCTGGGCCGGCAACAGCGTGTCTGACCGTGGTTGCAGCTGCTGTTATGAGCTTGACCGCTCTTTGCAGACCATTCACCTGGCCGACAGAATTTTCATCGCAAGCCTGGTTTCTGTATCTTGGCGTGGTAACCGCAGCCCTCGCATTACTTGCCTTCAGCTGGGGTGCTGCACGACTCAAGCCCACTGCACTCACTGTGGCCACCTTGCTTGAGCCACTCACTGCTGTGATACTTTCGGCTTTCCTGCTTGGGCAGCACTTCGGTACGTTGCAGTGGGTCGGCGGCTTCCTCCTGCTGCTGAGTATCTGGATCCTTGGGCGCAGAACATCAGCGAAAGTTGAGAATAAAAAAATTATAGCCAAAGGAACAGAGATCTCAATTTTTTAAAAGAAAAATAATGATTATCTCTCTCTTGGTGATAATTTTTTCTGAAATTGAAAATGGTGAGGTCGTCTATGTTTCACCGCCGTCCTCCACGTCCAGTATGGGTCAATAGTAAACTTGACCCCATGACCCTATTCTCTCCATGGATTACCAATAAGGAGAGGGATTCCATATGGCTGAAAGCAAATCAGTTGTTCCTGTTGGCAAAATTGAGAATCGTATCCTTCTCATCAGAGGTGAAAAGGTTATAATTGATGCCGATTTGGCAGGATTCTACGGTGTGCCGACCAAGCGCCTCAATGAGCAGGTGAAGCGGAATAAAGATCGGTTTCCTGATAATTTTATGTTTCAACTTTCTGTGGAGGAAAAAATCGAGGTGGTCGCAAATTGCGACCACCTTAAAAATCTTTAATATTCAAAGACATTACCTTATGTTTTTACTGAGCATGGTGCAATTATGGCTGCTGGCGTGCTGAATACCTCCAGGGCCATTGAAATCAGTGTCTTCATTGTTCGTGCATTTGTAAAAGTGCGGCAGATGGTGGCTGGCCACAAGGAACTACAAAGGAAAATTTCTCAGATTGAAAAACGACTGACCGGTCATGATGAACAAATAGTTGAATTGGTGAATCTTATCAAACAACTGTTGAACGCTGAACCACCGCCAAAGAAAAGAAGAATCGGATATTAAAAATGGACACACCCCCACTTGGCTGTTTTTCTACAGGGGATGAAACGCGGAATTTCAACCCCTCTGCCCATGGCGTTCACCGTTCAGGGGGCCATGCTCCCAAGTGTTCTTAACAGCGTCTGGTGTGTCAATTGTAGAGAGGCTACCGGCATTGGAAATCTCTTTTCCTCTCTTCCCCTTTCCTCTTTTCTATTTCTTCGCGGCTTTGCGCCTTTGCCTGCCCCGTAGCTCCGGCAGATGGTACTGGGGCGCCTTTGCCTGCCCTGTGTAATTCATTTTTGAAAGCATAGCGTATTTCACCGGGGCGCGAGATTGTTTTTCCGTCCCCTGATCTCTGTCCTCCGCCCTCTGACTTCTGCCTTTATTGGGAATTCCTTGACAAAAGAGCATAATGGGTATCTATTCAATTCTTGAATTATGGGGACGTAAACGCAGGCTTTGTGGCTGTATGTGTGCTGTTGACCCGTATTCTCTGATCATACCGGGTTGACACCCGTTGCCCCTCCTTACCACGACAACGGCAAACCGCATGAAAGTGCGGTACGCAACGCCACTGCTTAGCTCAAAACGATATATTATCAATCAAATGGCTTATGGCTTTATTTGAAATTTGGCATCACTCTTGTCCAAAAACGGTTTTGAAAAGTAGTAAATCAAAAATCTATTGAAAAAAAACCTCCTTGTGAGGCATGGTTAGTTTGCCCAAACGAACACATAGCCATCAAACAAGGAGGTCGTCTTATGGTAAGCCATGCAAGTTTGTTTAGTCAACTGATAGCGTTGTTCGATCGAGGAATTTTTCATAATTTGGTCTATCAACATAAAGCGGAACAGTTTTCTAAAGGATTTAACAGCTGGGATCATTTCGTTGCCATGTTATTTTGCCAATTAGCCCAAGCCAAAAGCCTTCGTGAAATTTGCGGCGGATTAGCATGCTGCATGGGCAAACTGCGTCATCTCGGGATGAAGAAGGCACCGAACAAATCAACCCTGTCCTATGCGAATGCAAACCGCCCCTGGGAGATGTATCGGGACCTTTTTTATAAAACCCTGACAGTTTGCAAAATGAACGGCACCGGGAAACACCGGTTTCGTTTTAAAAACAAGCTACTTTCCCTCGACAGTTCGACAATTTCTCTTTGCCTCTCCCTTTTCCCCTGGGCTAAATTCCGCCGAACCAAGGGGGCTGTAAAACTTCATCTGCTATTGGATCATGACGGCTATTTGCCGACCTACGCCTACATCTCAAATGGAAAAAAGCAAGATGTTACGGTTGCCCGTAAAGTACCCCTTGCAGCACATTCGATCGTTGCCATGGATCGAGGCTATAATGATTACCGGCTATTTTCCTATTGGACGGAAAGCAATATCTTTTTTGTCACCCGCCTGAAGGTGAACGCTGATTACACTGTCGTTAAAGAACGGCCTGTGCCCCAAAAGCGAAACATTCTTGCAGATCAACTGATCCGTTTTAATGGGTATGAAGCCCAAAAGAAATGCCCCCACATCCTGCGGAAGGTCATCGTGTGGGACACTGTCAAAGAGCGCAAGATCGTCCTGCTTACTAACCATATGGACTTTGGAGCCTCTACGATATCCGCAATTTACAAAGACCGCTGGCAAATAGAGCTGTTCTTCAAAGCCCTCAAACAGAATTTGAAGGTAAAAACCTTTGTCGGTACCACTTGCGTTTGCCATCTGTAAATACACGGATCGACGCGAGCCCGCGCAGCACGGGCGTCGGCGCCACTGAATGAAATTCGGCGTGTTACTACAAAATCGAGGCTGTTTTAGCTGCGTTTTTCCAGGTGAATGAGCTGCTTGGGAGTCTTGATCTTTAACAAATTAAGAGTATTACGTGTGTCAGGGTAAATTTCGTTGCGTGCCAGGAAGCGAAAATTTAAATTAAAAAATTCTGATACCTGCAGTTTGTCCAGATCGCGCCGGATTTTATGCCAGGGCTTGCCGCAAGAAAGCTCGGCGATGCGTTCGATCAGCAATGCCAGAACGCAGATTTTGACGTGGGCCTCTATGCGCCGCGGTGCCCAATGGTACATGGGCATCATTTTGATCTGGGTGCGTTTCATCGAACGAAAGCAGCGCTCGATCACCATCAGTCCCTTGTAGCCGCAGGCGGCATCTTCCAGGCTGATGGTGTCGTCATTGGTTTCCAGGACCCATTTGCCGTCAAATCTGGCCGCATTCCGGATCTTGGCCCGATCGAGACGGATCTTGTTGCCCTTGGTAACCGAAAGGTACCGCTTGAACCGGCGTGACGCCAAAAGTTCGATGGCCCACTGGGCGGTGGCTTTTTTATTTTCATGGTTCGCCAGTTCTTCTTTCAGCATCTCGACGACTTCAGCCCGATGCTTCTGCTGGCGTTCGGCTTCCCGCGGATTGAAACACAGGATATACCGTTTGCGCCGCACACCATCGCCGACAACCACCTCCTTGGCCTGCAGGTTGTCACGGAATACCGTGTAGCGGCCGCGTTTTGTGAGCACCTTCTGTTTGATCTCGCTGACACTGGCCATACGGCAGGCCAGCAGGTACTTACCACAGGCACGGGCAAGCTCCTTACGGTTGTCAAACGAGTTCATCCCGGCATCGGCCACAAACATGGCGCGCCCCATCTTCCAGCCTCTCAGATCTTTGCGAACGGTCTCGATGGTCCGAAAGTCAGAGGTATTACCGGGAAACACCCAGGACCGTACCGGAATCCCCTCGCGGGTAACGGCCAGGGCCACCACGACCTGGGGTGTCCAGGTGCCTTCCTTGGAATGACCGAACTTGCGCAGGTTTTCGCCACCGGGTTCATCGTCTTCCCGGTCAATGGAAAACGAGGCGGTGGTCGTATCGTAAAAGATCACGTCGACGGCCAGATTGAACAGATCGGCAGTATGGTTGAAGACGGCCTTTTCAACCGCTTCCGAATGGACATGCAAAAGGTCCATAGCCCGGTACATCTGCTTGAGTTTGAGCTGGCTGCAGTCGGGCAGGTAAACTTTTTCAAGCCATCGATCCCAGACACCCAGCTTCGACTCGGGTTCACACAGCCGATTGGCAACCATGGCAAACAGCGCCCGTTCATAGGATAGGTTACGTTTGTCTTTGCGGATGATGGTCTCGAAGGTTTTCTTCAGACCCACCCGCTTCCAGAGCTCCTCAATGGCCAGAACGCATCCATAACTGGTTGTGCGGACCAATTTGAGGTCCCGAGGCAGCAGCCCCCAGGGTTCGTTCATCGCGCTATCTTGCTTGGCATCGGCTGGGTCGAGAACGGTAAGGCCACAGGCACGGGCAATGGACCTGCAGAGTCGGACTAGTTCCTCCCGGTCGAGCTGATCGGTTCGGCCGAAACTGTGGATTACCTTGGCGACGGGCTTCCGGGTGGTCGGGTGGCGTTCGTTGTGGGCGAGCTGGTAATACTCCACAACCGAGCCGTCTTTGTTCTTCCGTTTTGTTGTGCGCAAATACATGCTTACACAGATAGCGTGTATTTGCTATTATGTCAACATATAAATGGCAATTCGTGTGCCTACAGTTTTTGCGGTCGCCAATTTCATAAACTGCTGTTTTTACAAGGGGCGGCCCGCCAAATACCCCGATTTTGGGGGAAGAAAATGCTTACAGGTGGCAAACGCAAGGCAATGCAATCGCCAAAACGGAAACAGATTTACAAAGAAGGATTTTGCCGCGTTGAACCGATGCAAGGTCTGATAAAAAATATTTTCGAGCTTGATCATTGCTGGATGCGAGGCAACGCAAACAATCGTTGGCTTTTTGCCGCAATGGACCTGTATCTTTTAGCTCGCCCTACCCTCACCAACATGTCTAATATTAATGTGCTGAGATAGCAGTAAGTTTTTAGAACAAACATTCCTGTCCGGCACTCGAATAATATCCCTTCCAGATACTGAAGAAGAAAAAATCAGATTAAGCGAACGTTGACTGCTGCGTGTGCGTCGTTATAGATTTCGTCTATTTGTTGAAGAATTCTTTCAACTTCTTTTGTGGTGGATGCCACGAAGCTCGTATCTTTGATACCGGGCAGATTGATCCGGACGTTATAAGCTGCTATCGTTGCGCTGGCTTTGGCCATTTGGACAGCGGCCCCGGCATCGGTTACTGCATTAGGGTTTCCGCGATTGATCGCAGTCAAAGCCAACTTGATGAGATTGAAAGCAGCCTGCAAGGTTACCAAGGGCACTGCGGCTGCCAATTTCATTGCAGCCTGAACAGCATCTTGGCGCGACATACGTTCTGCATCAGTCGTTTTGGGCAGGCGAAATGCGGCCACCACATCATTATAGGCGTCTGTGTCCCGCTGTACAAGTTCCAAAAACTGCGGTGACAGGAGATTCGCTTTCGCCTGAACCATTTTCAATTCGTCCCAAGTGGGTTTGTATTTTTCTTTTCCAATCGTAAGGTTCGTCACCATTGCTGTTAAGGCCGCTCCTAGTGCACCGCACAGTGCGGCAATGCTTCCGCCGCCTGGTGCCGGGCTGTCGGAAGCAAGTTCTTTAACAAAATCCTGAATCGTCAGCTGGTTGAGTGTCACTATTTCCTCCTAATTCTGTTTCAGCAGGCTGTTCAACCAAGGGAGAGCCCCCGGCCACCTGCAAGTTCCCCATTTTTATACACCCGTACTTCTGAGTTCCCGGTAATATGTAACGAGGAATGATGCAAACAATTAATATAACAGTAATTATCATGACATCAATGCCTCGTTACAGTTCGTAATTGTAACGAGGATATTTATGCTGTGAAATATCAAATAATACAATCATTCGGGAATTCAGGGTACTACTGACACCGGCGTGGTAGGCGAAAATTGCAGGGCCTTCGCCGTCGACTATTATGAAATCAGCAGCTTTGCCGTTTTCCAGACTGCCTGCCTGTTGCTGTCGCCCAAGGGCGTAAGCCCCATTTAAAGTGGCCGCCACCAGTGCCTCAGACGGTGACAGGCCCATGTTTAAAACAGCCAGCCCTAAGACAAACGGCATTGATTCTGAATAACTGGATCCCAGGTTGCAGTCCGTGGATAGAGCCACGGCCACATTTCCCGAGATCATCATACGAGCCGGGGCATATGGTTTTTTAAGGCTGTAGGCGGTGACCGGCAGCAGTTCGTCGATTACCGCCTGACGCCCCATGGCACGCAGGTTATTTTTATTGGCAGCGAGTAAATGGGCGGCTGAAACCGTTTTCAACTCGGCTGCCAGGCCAGCGCCCCCAGATCGTGGACTTCGTCGGCGTGTATTTTCAGTGCCATTCTGGCTGTAACGGCCGCCTTCAGGATGCGACGGTTCTGGTCCACTGAAAAGACATTCAGTTCACAGAACACATCGCAAAAACGGGCAATGCCCTGCTGCGCTACAGCAGGGATCATTTCGTCGATCAGCAGATTGACAAAATCGTCTGATCGACCGGCATATGCTTCAGGTATTATGGCATGGGCTCCCAAGAAAGTAGGAACCACATCGGCGGTGTCGCCTGTGCCACCCGCTTAATCATGCTTAACATTTTGAGTTCCAAATTTTCTTTTTCAAACCGCCTTTGCGGATGTCCCTTGACGCATACTCCTGCTTCTCGCGGACCTGCCCATTCACCATCGCTATCCTGACCCGGGGGCTTAGAACGTTCTTTTTAGCACGACGCCGTTCAATTTCTTCGTCCGGGCCAAGTTTAACCTCACTCTGATCGCCTCGCTTTGCAGCGTGTCTGCTTGTCAAAGAACAAAAATTGCGATTAACAACACCTGCTGCAAAAAGTTGTGATAAAGCTTACTCAAGTTTCGCACCCCTAATTATTGCAATATTTTGTTTATATTACAAATAGATACTGAATTGTTCTGCTGTAATCAATGAAAGGGCAATCTTTGCAAATTTTTAATTGGTACAGAGTTTATTTTTCATTTTGGAAAAATATTTATCAAAAACATTGGGTCCATTTTTCCTAAAAACCCTTGTTTTTATGCATTCTTATGGGTGCGAAACTTGAAAATCTTATTTTAACTGATTCTCCCACAACCGTGGGTCATCAACACCTACTTCAAGAGGCACTAAAGGTGCTTGGAGTACCATAAATGCGCCTTCATCAGTCCATGGATTTTTAATAATTTTTGCAGGAGACCACAAAGCGCCTTTTTGTACAACCGTATCGCCTATTTTGGGGATATCTTTGCCTCGGTTCAGATCGTATAAATACTGAACAGCTAATTCGGCAGAGCTGAGTGCGGGTTGCTCCAATATTGCTAACACATTGCCTTTTTTTATTAAATCAATTCCTTCAGGTCCCACACAAATTCCGCAGATTCCGAAATCCTTGGGATCGAGTCCAGCGCCTTCTATTGCAGAAACAGCACCAACACCCATTAAATCCGGTGCTTGAACATATACACCCAGCACTTTTCCTTTAAATCGCATAAGTAAATCAGTTGTTCTGTCATGGGACCCGATATTATTCCATTTTCCTTCGCCTTTGGCTATGGTAAGTTGTGGATATTTGTCTATTACCGTCTTAAATCCTTTGGAAGCGGCTACGGTAAACATATCTGTTATATCACCGACGATTTCGATTACAATGCCCTCAGGGATTTTCCCTGAATTTCTATTTTTTATACCTTTAACAAAAGCTTCTGTTGTTTTTTCGCTAACTTGTTCTATGTCAAATGAAATAAACATATCTACCTTTCCACCTTCGGGAGAAGTATCTAAAGCCATAATTGGTATGCTCAAATCATTTAATTTCTTAATTCCCGGAACAATTGCTTTCAGATCAGTAGCGCCGGCCATAATAAGTCCATCAATTTTTTGTACGATGAAATTGTCTATGTCGTCGATAATTTTTTGACTGTCGCCTTGGGCATCCTGAACGATTAATTTGATGCCCAGCTCGTCTGCTTTTTCCTGAGCACCTTGAATAAAGGCATTTACGTAAGGAGTGCCGACCCATTTTACAATCATTCCAAAAACTAACTTATCATTCGAGGCAGTACTTCTTGTTGCAAATCCTGCCAGCATGAATATCATCGTGATCGATATAATTAAAACATATTTTAACTTGTTAAATTTCATATAGATACCTCCAGTATTTGTTTTTGCTAATTATAAATAGAACTTTAATTGTTTATATCGCATGATAAGACAATCAGCCAAAGTGTACCTGTTAGACCACCTCCTTTCCATTAACCAATTTTACGGGATGAGGTCGGTTTGCTTTTAGCTTCGGGAGCTATAATCTTCTACTCTCAGATCGTTGTGTAGCTCCATTAGGCCTCAACCTATACCGAACTGTTTTGTAAAATAGTATCAAGCTCTTTTAGTTTTTCATAATGCAACAATCTATTTCTTAATACTATTCTTATTCGATCAAGGACTAAGGCCAACAATATTAGAGATCCTTTAGCTGCATATACTAAATTCACACTGACTCCCAAAAGATTCAAAGCGTTTGAAAACATACCTAGTAAAAGAGCCCCACCGAAAAGTCCCAAAGCGGTGCCCTTGCCTCCTTCAAAGCTTGCGCCTCCTAAGATAGCACCTGCAAAAGCTAACATTATCATTCCCTGGCCCATTGAATTAGAAATAGAATTTTGTTTTCCAGAAGCTAGAATTCCTGCCATCGCAGCTAATATTCCGGATAAAACATATACAGATATAACTATTTTTTTTATATCGATTCCGGATACAAAACTGGCTCTTGGATTCCCTCCAGTCGCCATGACGCGTCTGCCGTAGGTAGTAAAATGTAATAATAAATGAAAAAAAAGGAAAATTAAAATTACGATGGGAATTGCTACCGGAATATCGCCAAATATTTTACCACCACCTGGAAAAGTAAACAATCGACCAACAATTTTTGTTAAAGGATATATCGAGAATGGTAAGAGAAACAATGCTAATCCTCTTAGTATAATCATCATGGAAAGTGTTTGAAGAAAATCCTCAACTTTAATTATTGATATAAATATTCCGTTTATATACCCTACAACCCCACCTACAAAGAGAATTAAAAAAATTAAAAAAATAGGATTTACGCTAACCCCTATCCATTTAGTTATTGCAATGGTAACCAATCCAGGAGCAAATACGAGAGTGGATTCAAGCGAAAGATCAAGTTTGCCTACCATCATTGTTAATCCCAAACCCAATACTACCAAACTCATAATTGAAGAATGATAAAAAATGTTGATTATATTAGCATAACAAGCAAAATATGGAGTAAATATTGCGTTTAACAAAAAAAATATTAATACAATTACCCAAATCAAATTATCGAGTAAAAATAATTTTATTTGTACCTTTTTTGGCATAATCAATTTTCCTTTCAATAATTGATCTATATGTTAATATCATTTTTTGAGTGACTATACTCAGGCCCATGACATGTCCTTTAATTTTCGAGTTTCGCTGATTATCCATCGGCTATTGATAGCCAGATAAAAAAAAGAGAAAAAATGCCGAGTAATTGATAGTGATTATTATTCTGTATTTTTGCTTATTGCATTGCTAAATATATTTGTTTTTCATTGTATTCTTCCCTAGAAAACTCTCCTGTAATTTCCCCCTGTTGTAAAATTATTATGCGGTCGCAAATTAAAAATAACTCTTCTAAGCCAGGTGATGTCATAACAATGGACGATGATTTACTTAGCTCGCATTTAATTAATTTTAATATTTTTGTTTTGGCTTCGATATCAATGCCTTTAGTCGGCTCATCCAATAAATACACCTTTGGTCCGACTGCGATAACTTTTCCCACAACGACCTTTTGCCTGTTGCCACCACTTAATTGATTAATTTGCTGTTCATAAGAAAAAGCTTTTATTTCTAAAAGATTAATAAGTTCCGAAACAACTTTTTTTTCTTTATTTTTGCTAATAGCAATTAGATTGGAAATTTTTTTCAATATGCTTATAGTCAAATTTTCTCTAATCGTTAAATTGCCAACCAAACCATCGTTATCACGATCTTCAGTCAAATAAACTATTCGGTTTTTAAAAGCTTGGGATGGTTTCTTAAATCTTTGTTTCAAATTGCCTATTCGTATGTATCCGCTGTCCGCCGGTTCAATTCCGGCAATACCTTTAAGTATTTCGGTGCGGCCGCTCCCCCTAAGCCCTGCGATGCCCAATATCTCTCCTTTTTTTAAATCAAAGCTTATATTTTTATAGGAAAGAGATTTGGAAAGTTTCAATGCCGAAAACACGATGCTATTATTCTTGCTGCTATCTAGACTATTGCCGTCATTTTGATCAAAATTTTGAGAAGTAAAACTTTTTCCAACAATTAGGCTCGAGAGATCATGTTTGGTCAACTTACTACAGTCTTGGGTACAAACTAATTTCCCGTCCCGAATAACGGATATTTCGTCACAAACACTTAACATCTCATCCATTCGGTGCGAAATAAAAATAATTGTTTTACCTTCTTTCTTTCTTTCTGCAATAATTTTATATAGCTTGTTTTGATCATCAAGGGAGAGAGAAGAGGAGACCTCATCCATTATTATTATTTCTGAATTTTCAATGTAACATGCCTTAAGAACAAGCAGTATTTGTTGTTCGCTTATAGGTAAATCTCCGGTTTTTTGTTTAACATCTACACTATCGAAACCTGCTTTTTTCATTATCTTTGAAGCTTCAAAATATAATTTAGGCCAATCGATAAATTTTCCCCGACGGATATAGTTTGGCAGGAAAAGATTTTCAGCTATTGTAAAATCGGGTACGATTTCAGCTTCCTGTGTAATAACAGATATGTTTTCATTTTTAGCTTTTATCCTCGAAAGAGAACTATATTTGTTATCATTAACGATGATTTTGCCCTTTGTAGGTGATATAATACCAGCGATTATACCGATCAGGGTGGATTTTCCGGCCCCATTTTTACCTATGATTCCATGAATATTACCTTTCATAATGTCAAAATTAATATTTTGTAAGGCAATGGTGCCGGGATAGATTTTAGAGATATTTTCTAATCGTAGAGCAATTTTGTTATTTCTGTTGTGCTCAATGCTTAAGTTATTCTCTGACATAATAGATAATTCTCCAGCACTAATATCCGGTTTAGTATGTTCTAAATCTATAAAGTTTTTAAAGTCGGTAATTTGTTTTTGTAGGTTTGAAACCTTTTAAATCCAAAGTTTAAAAAATTAAAGTGCGCGGTTATCAATAAAAAACAAGTTGAGCAGGTGGACTGGATTCCAGTTATTGCGGAATGACCGAATCTACATAAACCTGCCGGCTAAAAAGATGTAGTGTGACAGCAGGCAATATAGCAGTATTCAAACATGCGCCGGAATGACAGCCTCAAGGTCTGTACGGGCACTAATGATGCCTGTTATTAAATGCTTCGTGCCCTATATGCCACAGTAGTTGTGAAGCACGGTATTTTTAGCAACCGTAAACTGTAGTTTACAGTTTTTGAAGTGTTAGTATGGATCACGACAATTGCCGGTAAGGGTTAATAGTATACAAAAATAATTTTTGTAGATAGGACTCAATACTCATTAGAAGTTAAGAAAGATAATATCCTCGTCTCTAAAGGCGAGGATATTATAAAGAAATAAACGAAGTGTGTATTATTTCTCCGATCTCACTTCAATAGATTGCTTGTGTGCAAACAAGCCTTCCATTTTTGCCATGTTGCAACCTGCATTGCTAAGAGCAATTGCGCCTTTTTCATTTATTTGTTGATAGCTAGCGACTCTAATGAACTCGCCAACCCAGAGTCCATTGCTATGCCGGGAAGTTCGCATAGTTGGTAAAATGTGATTTGGTCCGGAAACATAATCACCAAACGTATGGGGGCTATAATGACCGATAAAAAGAGAACCAAAATTTAATAATTTACTAACGACTTCATCATTTTTAGAGGTTTGTACTTCTAAGTGTTCCGGGGCCCACTCATTCGTGAAATCAATCGCATTTTCAAGGGTATCTAAAAGAACAATTTGGCCATTTTGCTTCCATGACTTTAACGCAACTTTAGAATTCGTAATTGCGGCCGCTTCTTTCTCAATATTCGCAAGCACATGATTTGCCAACTTTTCACTCGTAGTTACAAGGGCGGTGCGCGCGACCGGATCATGTTCAGCTAAGGCTAATAAATCACGAATCACAAATTTTGGTAATGCAGAGTCATCAGCAAGTATCAAGAGTTCACTTGGCCCCGACAAACTATCAACGCCAACATCACCCATAACCTGCCTTTTTGCTTCGTTTATAAATTTATTACCCGGGCCTACAATAAAATCTACAGGGGTAATCGTTTCAGTGCCATAAACACAAGCAGCTATAGCCTGGGCTCCACCGACACAATAAATTTCATCGGCACCGGCAATATCAAGAGCTACTAAAATGGATGGGTCGATTGTAAGAAATTTCTTTGATGGCGGTGAACAAGCAATAATTCTTTTCACGCCCGCTGTTTTGGCCACTAGAGCCGACATAAGCGCTGTGGAAGGTAAGGGATATCGCCCACCCGGAATATAACATGCACAGGAATTGAAAGGTATCAGCTTGTGCCCAAGAATATTGCCAAAACTGTCCTCATATTCCAGTGGTTTTAAACATTCAAGTTGCTTCTTCGCAAACATTTTTATTCGCTCAGCTGCAAAATTTAAAGTATCTACTGTTTCTTTATCCACTAAATCATACGCTTTTTTTGTCTCTTTATCGGAAACTTTAAAATTATCTATTTTTATGCCATCAAAATTTTCTGTCATTTCAACTATTGCATCATCACCGCCAGATCTAACTTTTTCAATGATTTTAGTTACAGTTTCCTTAACCTTACTTACATCTTCCTCTGAATTTTTAACGATATCTTTTAGAAAAGTCATTTATAGTTTCCTCCTGTCATCACTACTTAGCGCATTTAGAATTCTCAGTTACAAATTCAAAATAATCACCAGTAAAAAATGCTACCAATTGACGACCTACGGTAATTCCCCTTCACCATGTTATGGAACGTCACGGCATTTCGATAATTCTACACGAGCATATTCATCACCCCCCTTTCTTTAAAATTTTATATTAAATATGGATGTTTAAAACAATCTGAAGTTTCTTATAAAAGCATCATGCCACCATGCGTAGTAGCACGGCCACAAGAGAATTAACCGCGGTTTGCGTGGCACAGGGAAAAATATAGCGAAATTATCATCCAGTGCCTCTTGGGCGACCAATCTTCGGACATCGGAAAAGGCAAAATGGTCACGGCTTTAAATAAAATATTGTTGACTCGGCGTTTTCTCAAGTAGACTTTCGCAGACGCTAAGCGCGTCTGCCGTATAATAGTATCTTCTATTGCCGTTAAAGCCACGCATAGTGCACTGCACAGTGCGTCAATGCGTCCGCCGCCCGGTTGCTGGGCTGTCGGAAGCAAGTTTTTTAACAAAATCCTGAATCGTCAGCTGGTTGAGTGTCACTATTTCCTCCTAATTCTGTTTCAGCAGGCTGTTCAACCAAGGGAGATCCCCCGGCCGCCTGCAAGTTCCCCATTTTTATACACCCGTACTACTGGAGATACACCGGCGTGGTAGGCGAAAATTGCAGGGCCTTCACCGTCGACTATTATGAAATCAGCAGCTTTGCCGTTTTCCAGACTGCCTGCCTGTTGCTGTCGCCCAAGGGCGTAAGCCCCATTTAAAGTGGCCGCCACCAGTGCCTCAGACGGTGACAGGCCCATGTTTAAAACAGCCAGCCCTAAGACAAACGGCATTGATTCTGAATAACTGGATCCCGGGTTGCAGTCCGTGGCTATAGCCACGGCCACATTTTCCGAAATCATCATACGAGCCGGGGCATATGGTTTTCTAAGGCTGTAGGCGGTGACCGGCAGCAGTACGCCGATTACCCCCTGGCGCCCCATTGCACGCAGGTTATTTTTATTAGCAGCGAGTAAATGGTCGGCTGACACCGTTTTCAACTCAGCCGCCAGGCCAGTTCCCCCCAGATCGTGGACTTCATCGGCGTGTATTTTCAGTGCCATTCCGCCTGTAGCGGCCGCCTTCAGGATGCGACGGGACTGGTCTACTGAAAAAACATTCTGTTCACAGAAGACATCACAAAAGCGAGCAATTCCTTGTCTGGAAATTGCCGGGATCATTTCATTTATCATCAGGTCGACGTATTCATCGGATCGGCCGGCGTAGGCCTCAGGCACGGCGTGGGCGCCGAGGAAGGTGGGGACTACATCGACAGGTGTCGCCCGGTCAACCTGTTCAATCACCCTCAGCATCTTTAGCTCCAAATCGGTTTGCAGTCCGTAGCCGCTTTTTATTTCGACGGTAGTCGTGCCATACCCGAGAGCAGACAACACATGCCGGCGCGTCATGGCGAACAGGTCTTCTTCAGTAGCCGCTTCAACCGCTCTGACTGATGAGAGAATGCCGCCGCCTTTAGACAGAATTCCCAGGTACTCCATACCCTCAAGCCGCATGGCGAATTCGTTTTCACGCCTTGCAGCAAAGCACATATGGGTGTGGGGGTCCACGAGCCCTGGCATCAGGCAAAGCCCACCGCAGTCGACGACCTGGTCTACCGAGTAGCTTTCCGCCTGCCTAATAATTGTATCTTCGTCGCCTACCTTCTCTATACGGCCGTTTTGGCAAAGCAGGCTTCCCTGCTCGAAGCATTGCAGTTCCCCCTGCCTGGCACCCGTTAAAGGCATGCCCGGATCAACGGGCGTTATGATGCGGGCATGGGTAAATAATTTTGTGCTCATGAGGTTTCCTTTCGAGACATCTGCAGCATTTTCAGTTCGATCACCTGCTGCGGATCAAAGCCGTGCATCTGCATGTAGTAGGCCGTGCTGTCGAGCAGAGCCGCCGCCGGAAGCATGCCGTAGACTTCGGTTTCAACCACCGGGACACCCCAGCGCTTCGCCTCCGCACGAATGAGCTCGACCACGCGATACAGCGGGTTTTTTTCGAAATCGACAATATTCATGCTCACCTGGACAAGGCCCCGCTTTTCCAGAGACAATCCGATACCTTTTATATGGCACAGTCCACCGCTGGACGAGCGCACTGCCCGGGCAATTTCCCGGGCAATGGCAATATCTTCGGTACCAAGGTTTACGTTGAAGGCCACTAAGAACTTGCGGGCGCCAATTACCGTGGCCCCGGCCGACGGGTGCAGTCTGGCCGCACCTATGTCCGGTTGGCGTTCCGGCCGCTGCACTTCTGTTTTTAATGCCTCGAACTGTCCTTTACGGATCACTTCGAGTCGACGGCGGTCAGGCCTCAATGCCGCGGCTTCGTAAAAGTAGACCGGTACCTCGGTTGCATCGTAATAGCGCTGGCCGAATTCACGGGCCAACGTGACGCACTCGTCCAGGGTGATATTCTGCAGCGGAGTGAATGGAACCACATCTACCGCCCCGATGCGCGGGTGCCCGCCCTGGTGTTTTTCCAGATCAATACGATCCACAGCGATCCGCGCGGCCGCGATCAGGGCGTCGCAAATGGGGCCGGGTTCGCCGGCAAGGCTAACCACCAGGCGATTGTGGTCGTTGTCCGCCCGGGTGTCGAGAACAACACAACCGGTTTTCAGCCTAAAGGGCGCCACTATGGCGTCAATAACGCCTTGCCGGCGCCCTTCGCTGAAATTGGGAACACATTCGATCAATGCTTTGGACATTGGTCTAATTTCCCTTGTTGTTTAATTTTTCGGCGACCAGATCCCGCACCAACTGTTCATCAGGAATGAACGGCAGGGTGATGTGGTCCTCGCATGAGGCGTTATGCTCAATACCGGTCTGGATCGAATTTTCATTCCGGGCCCAGGCACGCCGGGCCACGCCGCCCATTACGTCCCAATTCATTGCCGAACGGATAATGGTGTCGGTTTCAGGGCGCCCGTCAAGCAGCAACCCGAACCCACCGTTGATGGCCTTGCCAATGCCCACACCGCCTCCGTTGTGCAGTGTCACCAGGGTCATACCCCGGGCTGCGTTTCCGGCAAAACACTGCGTAGCCATATCCGCCATCACGTTGCTGCCGTCCTTGATATTCGCGGTTTCCCTAAAAGGGGAATCGGTTCCGCCCGCATCGTGGTGATCCCTGCCCAGCATGACCGGGCCAATTTCACCGTTGCGTACCATCTCGTTAAAGCGTAGCGCAATTTTAATACGGCCCTGTGAGTCCTGGTACAGAATACGGGCCTGGCTACCAACCACCATTTGATTCTTTTCAGCATCGCGAATCCATATGTAGTTGTCGCGGTCCTGGGGGCGACGATCCGGATCAATGCACTCCATGGCGGCCTGATCCGTCTTGACCAGATCCGTGTGCTTACCGCTCAAGCAAACCCATCTAAAAGGCCCATAGCCGAAGTCAAATATCTGAGGTCCCATGATATCTTCCACGTATGAAGGAAAGATAAAACCATCTTTTTCATCGATCCCATTTTTCGAGATCTCTTTAACGCCGGCATCAAAAATTGCTTTCAGAAATGAATTACCGTAGTCAAAGAAATAGACCCCTCGCTTGACTAAGGTTTTGACCAGCTCGAAATGTTTTTTCAGGCTCTGATTAACCAATTCTTTAAAACGTCCGCGATCGGTTTTGAGCAAGCTGGTGCGTTCGCCGAAGCTAATGCCCTGGGGGCAGTATCCGCCGCTGTAGGGCACATGACAGGATGTTTGATCGGAAAGCAGGTCAACTTTGATTCCATTCTTCACAATATATTCAAGAAGGTCAATTATATTGCCAACATAGCCGATAGAAGTCGGCTTCTTGTCGCGCAAGTGTTCGTTTGCAATCCGGAAGACCTCTTCCAAGTCGTCTGAAACCCAGCTGACCCATCCCTGGTCATGCCGGGTTTTGACTCTCGATTCGTCTACCTCGGCGATAATGCCGACTGCACCAGCAATTTCAACCGCCTTGCCCTGGGCTCCGCTCATGCCCCCCAGCCCGGAAGAGACGAACAGGTGGCCGGACAGGTCCTCCTTGGCCGGAATCCCTAGCTCCAGGCGGCCCGCGTTCAAGATCGTGTTGTAAGTCCCGTGTACTATCCCTTGGGGGCCGATGTACATCCAGCCGCCGGCGGTCATCTGGCCGTAGTTGGCAACGCCCATCTGCTCGGCGACCTCCCAGTCGTCCTGGTTATCAAACATGCCGACCATCAGGGCATTGGTCAAAATCACCCGGGGGCAGCCGGGATCCGATTGGAAGAGTCCTACCGGGTGTCCGGACTCAAGTACCAGAGTCTGTTCATCGGTCATCTGTTCCAGATACTTTTTGATCAGCCGATACTGCATCCAGTTCTGGCAGACGCTGCCGGTTTCGCCGTAGGTCACCAGTTCGTAAGGATACAGCCCCAACTCGAAATCGAGGTTGTTGTCAATCTGCACCTGAAAAGCCTTTCCAGCCATGCATTTTCCCTGATAGTCGTTAACGGGCCGTGCCTTGATGTGGCCGGCCGGCCGAAAACGATACCCGTAGATACGGCCCCGGGTCATGAGTTCGTCTATAAATTCAGGAGCCAGCTGTGCGTGGTGTTCTTCCGGGATGTAGCGCAACGCATTCTTGAGGGCAGTTTCGGTTTGACTCGGCGTGAGGCAAAAGCCCCGGTCGGGTGCCCTGCGGATTCCTTCCACAAATTTCGGCATTTCCGGCAATTGGCCGTCCAGTTTGATAGTCATTGCTTTTGTAATTTCAGAATTGTTAATCATAATGGTCTCCTTTTGTACTGTAACATGCTTAAATTTTGGAGCATCCCAATTGTAGGTTATGCTTCTTTCAGTCCGGCAATTATCTGCCGGATACGTTGACTGCGGTCATAATTTTCAATTGCTTTTAAAAAGTTTTCAGCCTTGTTTTGCCCAACAATCGGTCCAGCAAGTTTCAGAAACTTGTCTTCGATATCCCTTATTGAAAATGGGTTTTCAGGGCTACCCTTGACAAAGCTTACCTGTTTTTCATAATGGTTGTCGCCGACTTTAACCGTGGCACGGGTATACAGCCGATGCTCTTTTTCGAGAGACTGCTGCAAGTCGTCGTCCAGGTGAACCTCGATTTTATCGGCGATATTGCGATAGGCCTCATCCGCCAGGTAGCGCTCGAATTCCAGGTACCAGTCGGGCCCCGGATTCTCGGTGAGCAGATACATCGCTGTCAGGTATTTTACGCTCGAGGCCGTGTCCACAGAAGTCTTCGGTGGATAGTAGCAAAAGTTTTTACCCAGCATCGTGGGGGCATACAGGTCAATTTTTTCGATTTCATCTAGCTTCAAACCGTTTTCCTTTATTGCCAGGCGAGCCGCCTCTACGCAGGGCTGGTTGAAATAGCAGCTGGGAATCGCTTTGTAAGTGATGGCGTCAATGGCAAACTGTTTGCCCCAGTTCTCGAAAAGCTTTTCCGGGTTGTAGTTGTCCGAACCCGCTATTTTGTAATAATTGGTTTGATTTTCAAACAGCAGGTGACTGGCCTTGAATTCCGTCTGGGCAAAAAGGGCGGCCATCACCCCGGCAAAGCAGGCATGCCCGGGCATGTCTCTATGCCACGATGCCGGACGCTGGCTTTCCCTGAATCCCCACATGGCCATTGTGACCGGCAAGGGTGCTAGAGTACCGGCGATGCCCAGGACGTTAATGGTCTGATCCTCGTCAAAACCGAGGAGCTGTGCGCAGGCGATGCCCGCGGCCAGTGCATAGTGGGTTGAAAAACTGTAGACTTCCGGGCGTCTCGGTTCGATAGCTTCGGCATAACGACAAGCCGTTTCGTATCCTAAGATGGTCGCCCGGAACACCTGTTCAAGGGTCGCGTCGGTTTTTTCAGCCATGGCAAAGACAGCGGGCACGATACCCTCGCCTGGGTGGCTAATGATAATCGAGCCGGGCTTATAGTTGTCGCTCAGATCCGGACCCATAGCGCACTGCCCGGTCACGTATGCGGCAATCGGGGCCGGCAGTTTACGGCCGTCTCCCAGCACGGTTGCCTCCTCGCGTCCACCGAAAGTGCCTAAAACTTCGATAGCGGTTTTTCCGATTGGTGACTGCACGCCGGCAATCATGCACCCGACGGTGTCGATAATGGCTTTTTTTGTTTCTTCGATCGTGTTCTGGGGAAAATCACCGGTTCCGATAATCTGACGTACAAACGAACGGGTTACATTTTTCATTTCTCAATCTCTCCCTTTTTGCAATAGTTCCATAAGTTCAGATACATTTGGGCAAGTGTCTATATGACCGACGGTCTCGATGATCTGGCAAATGCGCTTTTCTGTAATCAACTCTTTGGCGTTATTCCTGAATTTCTGTTCGAAATCTTTTTTTTCAAATGGCTTTTGCGGATGCCCCTTGGCGCAGTATTCCTGTTTTTCGCGGACCTGCCCGTCCATCGTCACTATTTGGACCCTTGGGCTCAGAACGCTCTCTTCAGCACGGCGTCGTTCAATTTCTTCGTCCGGGAAAAGTTTAACCTTGCGGCTGATGCCAGCAATTTCAGGATCTGACAGGTTCGTTTGCGAATACCATTGCGGTGATGGTACGCAACCGCTGAGGAGCATGGCTGCGGCATAGGGCAAGCTGAACTGGGCGTCGGTCATGGACGGAGGGTCGTATACTGCAAATATCTTGGCCAGGTAGGGTGGCAGATAAAATTCAACCCGCTCAATTTCTTTTGCTTCCAGTGCTGTTCCATTTAGAAGCAGGCCCAGCGAATCGAGACTCGACTGCATAAAGCGGCAGGTTGGATACGGTTTAAAGCTGAGCAAGTCGAGCTGATAAACCTCTCCGAAATCCCGGAGAATCTCCTCCTCTTTGTAATCCGGGGAACCGCACAGCAGATAATATCCGCCGCCCTTGTCGAGGCCATTTCGGCAGCCAGACATGCCGTTTCGGGCCATCACAGCGCTCATCAGTCCAGTTGATGCCGCAAACCCTACCCCGTCTTTCACCCACGACATCGGACGGTTTTCAAGCTGCCACATCATGTTCGTGTTCGGTACCGGTGAACAGGCGCAGGCAATTCCCAACGCATTGGTCAGTTCAGTTGCCGTGAGGTTGAAAACGGCTGCGGCCGCGGCCGCCGCACCCAGCACCTGCGTATTTGCAAATCCCCAGAACTCGTCCCGGCGCGGCTCAATGGCCTTGGCTACCCGGATGGCAACTTCGTACCCAATGATAACGGCCCGGATCAGGTTTTTTCCAGAACTGCCACTTATCTCGGCCGCCGCCATTGCAGCAGGAACGACAGCGGGACCGGGATGGCTCACGGCCAAGGAGTTAATCTCAAAAGTGTCGTCGAAATCGAGTACCTGGCAAAGCGAGGCGTTAATAAAACTGGCTTCCATCATGGAAACTTTCTTTGAATAGCCCCATATGGTACATCCGCTGCCCGATGCTTCCGGGTGGGCAGGGAGGAAAATTTTACCGACATCCGTAACACAAGCCCCCAGAGCAGCACCCACGTTGTCGAGCGTTGCCATTTTTGCATTATGCCGGGTCGTTTCTGAAAATTGATCGTATCTGGTGTTTGCAATCAACGAGGCAAACTTTTTTGTCAGGCTTTTCATGAAACCTCCTGCAAAGGAGACCTCCTGTAGATCAAATCTTTCCATTGTCCATTTTGATCCCAGGGATCTCCATTTTCTGCTCGATTTTATTTATAAGACGAGTAGACGCTGTAACCAGTATCCAGTAAATGATCCCGGCGATGATGAAGACCTCTAGTGGGATGAAGTAGCGACTGGCCAGCACCTTGGCTTCAAGATAACTCCAACTGATCTATAATACCCTGGTAATGGGCCGTTAGGGCGCTTTTCACCGCATCAAAGGATTTAATTTTAAAGGCGTCGATGATTTTTTGGTGTGCCGATAGATACTCCGGGATGCGTTCCACTATGTAGTCGTTATAGATTTCCTTGCTGATAGCCAGATTGGTTGCCTTCCACAGTTGGTCCATCAAATTTTCCAGTGGCTCATTGGTTTCCTTGATCAGTACTTTTGCAAGGTCCGAGTGAAACAGGCGGCTTGCCTTCAAGTACCCATCGTAATTTTTTTTTTCGCGGGCAGTTTTCATCTGGGCCAGCCGTTTCTCAAGCGCCTGGATATCTTTGTCGGTGACGCTGTGAATGCCATCAGCCGCGCATCCAATCTCGATTAATCGCCGCAGTTGAACAATTCGGTAGGCAGATGTGTTTTCCAGCACGATAAAGGCGTGGTTAGGTCCGATTTGCTTGCGTGAAATATAAGTGCCATCGCCCTGCCTTGATTCTATAATTCCTATTACAATCAAGCCCTTGAGGGATTCACGCAGTGCGCCCCGGCTAACGCCCAATTCCTCAGCCAGCAGACGTTCGTTCGGTAGTCGGTCTCCTGGTTTGTAGACATTGCGCTGAATAAGATCAAGGATCTGCTCAATGATCTGGGAATATTTAGTTTTGGTTTTAATTTTTGCAAAGCCGGTGGTTTTCCCCATATTTTATCCTTGTGGCCCTTTTTATTATTAGGAAATATGAAGGTTAAAAATAAATCTAAATAGGTACAACCATTTGACCTATAAATAATGGGGGTATTTTAGTTTGTCAACTGTTTTTTTGATGCCTTCGTAAAAAGGCATTTTGTTTAACATACAGAAATATTTATAAAAATTGTTTTTTTAAAATTGACATTTTCTTCTCATTGTGGCAATATGTTTTATAATTTCAGCATATTGCCGTGAGGGAGATATGCTGAAATTATAAAAGCTGAAAACAGCAACATTTATTCGATCCTTGGCAGTTCTTAAGCCCAAAACGGCGAAAAATGCTTGATCAAGATTAGCCCGGTTTTTTCCGGCGCCACATTACAAGCATTTCCGGGCCGGACCAAGACAACTAACCGGTATTTCAAATAAAAGATCAAAAATCGGGGCTATTTTCGGGCTTAGCGCAATGTTTTCAGGGGCGAAAACGGGCCTTTAACTTTGATTTCGCTCTTTGAAAAACTGCGTTTTTATTTTTTTGACGTTGCGTTAACGCCAGGATTGATTCAAAAAGTTATAGCCAATGTCTTCTCATCAGCGCGTATTAAAAAGATATTCGTATGAGTAGGCATGGTCTGGGACTTCTAAAAGCGACAGGATATCCTTCTGCAAATCGGTCAACTCGGATACAAAGCCATAGGCCTTACCGTCCGGCAGTGCCATTTCACCCTTGACGATGTCCTGAAACTCAGCCAGGAGATATTCCGTTTTGGGATTGCGAACATCCTTTCTGTTCGGCATGAAGTTGTCCAAACCTTTATCCCGGTTGTCGATATTCTTTCTGGCGGCCCGTTCAATGAGCACGATGACCTGCAGCGCTGTTTTGAAAAGAAACAGCATCGCTTGGATCCGTTCGGGCGTTTGCAGATAAATCGGTTCAAGATTGTAAGCGCTCTTGGCCCTCCGGTTTGTATGCTCGCTTTTGTACTGGTTCTTATGGGCCATCATGGCGGCCTCGATCGATAAGTCTTTTTCAGCTTTATTGGTGATCAGTGGATAATAGCCGCAGCGTTCAATCGCCTTTTTGAAAATCGCCTCGTCAAAGGTGACGTCAATGCTGAAATGGCCTGTCGTCACAGCCGTTTTTTCCGGTTTCTGATCCTTTGCCGTTCGGCCCCGCTTTTTGTTTTTATAGGTTACGACCGGATCGTTTTTGATAGTGACTTCAAAAAAATCGGCGGTCTGATTTTTTTTCAAAATCGATGCGACTGCCTGCTCAATGGCCGTTTCGGTTTTAAGCTTGTATTTATTGAGCTTGCCGCTGAGTTCCGCCAATTCCGTTTTCGTTTTCGCGACACGGTTTTTAAGGGTCCGACGTTTTCGGGCAAACAGACCCTGGTCATAGAGGATAATCATTCTGAAGGTGTATTCCTTTTCTTCATGGACAAAATGAAAGGGCTTCTCAAACCCTCTATTTATCTGATCCTTGTAGGGAATCAGGATTTCATGACCATGCCGGTCAAGGGCCTCATGGAAAACGGTTTTGTATGATTCATACATCGGTGCAGGGGCGATGAAAAACCCCTCATTATCATGAATATGGGCCATGTTGTCCTTGGTGGCGAGCTTTGAATCAGCTACATATAAAAAATCCTGGCGGCCCAAAAGGTCGATAAGGTGCTGCCATTGCGTTACATAGGTGTCCACATCCGCCGTATTGCCACTGTAGGCCTCTTGGAACAAGGGAAATGCGCTGTCTGAACTGACCGACAACGACCAGACCAGTTGTTTGAGATCCTGACGATGCTTCTTGCTGTAGCCGAAACTGATGGTGATGCTCCCAGTGGTTTTGTTTTTGTTACAGTCGCCGTAAACCGATGCCGAAGTTGTATCGTTGTGACACAGGTCACTTTGGATGTTAAATTCCCGAATCATGTTCCGGGTGACCAGTGTTTCCAGGTTGCCGATGCCATAGCTGTAGATGGCATCCAATGTATCTGCCAATCGGTCATCAAAATATTCTTTCGGCGCAATACCCGGAAGAATGACGCCAAGCACTTTACGGTCACTGGCAAACTTGCATAGCCGGTAGAGTTGCAGCGCCTGGAACAAAATACCGGTGATCATGGCGATGCTGGCCTGGCCATGGGTGAGCACTTTTCTTCTTGGATCAAGGGGCACGTTCTCGTCGATAATTTCAGCGATAGCGCACCGATTAAAATAATAACGCAGTATCGGGCCGAAGCTCACGCCTTTGGTGTTGACAGATTTTACTATATTTTTAGCCATATGCAGAGTCTCCTATTGTTTACAGAGACTCTATAATGCATTCAAGAAAAAGTCTAGTTTTATTTTCAATGATTACAGTCGGTTACAGCGAATTATTTTAAAATATGGAATATATGCTCGTGATTTTAGCCATTTTCGCTTAATTTCGTTGATTTTTAAATTTTTGAAACCGAGAAATTAACAAGCGAAATCCAAGCTTTAAGGTTCTGCCGGTAAACATTATAATTAAATCCTGAGAAAAACAACGCATCCAAATGGTCTTTATTGCCGGGCCAGACAATCCGGAAAGACCACCCTGGCAAAGCATCTTTTCGAGGCTGCCGGATTTGACACAAATTTTTTATGTGCTCTAAATCTCGGATCTCTATTTTCCGCCTGCCTTCGATGATGAACCTGATCGTCCAAGGAAGATTGCATATTAGTTGACAACCTTCCATTTAGCCGAATTGTTAGCTTTCGAATGGACGCAATTGCTGAGATGCACCTATACCCGAGGTTTGCACCCCGTCTGCTGGAAGAGGCATTGGCGGACACCCCTGTCGTGCTGCTTCACGGCCCACGGCAGTGCGGTAAAACAACGCTTTCCCGAATGGCCGGAGACGCGGCAGGTTATGCATACATCACATTTGATGATGTGCAACTCCGGGTCTGACCAAGACAATCAATCGATATTTCAAATAAAAGATCAAAAATCGGGGTTGTTTTCGGGCTTAGCGTTTTGTTTTCAGGGGTGAAACCGGACCTCTAAGGCTTGACGATTTCGTAAAAAGTCCAAGTTAGCGCTACGCTTCACTGCGTGTCTGCGTTGCGCTGCGTTTCGCAATCATTCAACGTACGATAAGTACCCCGCATGATTACAAAATTTGCACGCCTTGAATTTTATCGGTGATTATGATTTTTTTGCCCTGGATTTTGAATTTTTTATCAAGGAGCACCCGCATTCACTGGTTATTGATGAAGCCCATCGATATCCTGCCCTGTTTCAGTAACTGCGCGGTGTCGTCGTCCGTGACGATGCCGTCTTTTCGATGTTTGCTGCGAATATAATCTTGACAGACGTAACCCCTTGGGTTACAGACTATGATATATGATTAAATCTTTTAAACATAAAGGTTTGGAGGACTTTTTTTATACAGGGACCAAGAGAGGTATTCGACCTGAGCATGCAAATAGGCTTGCGCGAATCCTTGACAGGCTGAATGCCGCAAGTGACATAAAGGACATGAATTACCCGGGGTCTTTCCTTCACCAGTTGAGTGGCGATAAAAAGGGTTTTCATTCAGTGACAGTATCCGGCAATTGGCGTCTGTTTTTTCAGTTTATTGATGGCGACGCCTACATTGTTGATGATGATGATTACCAGTAGGGGGTCAAAACAATGAGAAGAATGATAAAACGTCCGACACACCCGGAGTTTTTGGGGACGCCCATAAAATTATAACTTTCAAAGTTGAAAATTCTGTGATATGAGGGTTGTATGCCACGAAAAGCACGCATTGATGCTCCCGGCGCCTTGCATCACATCATTGTTCGAGGGATAGAGCGTCGGCGGATATTCTCAGATGATCAGGACCGTGATAATTTTGTCGAACGTCTGGGGAGTATCGTTGCCGAGACGCAAACCGTTTGCTTTGCATGGGCGCTTATCCCCAATCACACCCATATTTTATTGCGAACCGGTCAAACCCCTCTTGCAACGGTTATGAGTCGACTTTTAACCGGCTATGCGGTGTCGTATAATCGCCGTCACCGGCGGCATGGACATTTATTCCAAAATCGATACAAGTCCATTTTATGCCAGGAAGACGCCTATTTGCTTGAACTGGTTCGCTATATTCATTTAAATCCATTGCGCGCTAAAATCGTAAACAGTCTGACAGACGCTGACAAGTATCCCTATAGTGGCCATAGTGCATTGATGGGAAAAGTTACGAGAGATTTTCAGGACACAGGCGATGTATTGCGGTTGTTTGGCAAGAAAGTGCCGGCGGCACGCCGGGCCTATCGGGCCTATGTTGAAAAAGGGATTGCGCAAGGGCGTCGGCCGGAACTAGTTGGCGGCGGCCTGATTCGAAGTGCCGGCGGTTGGTCAGCGGTCAAAGCGATGCGCCGGGTGCAGGATCATATGAAAAGTGATGAGCGTATTTTAGGTGACGGTGATTTTGCTCTGTCTGTATTAGATGAGGCGAAAGAACGATTAGAAAAACGTTACCGGCTTCAAGCGCAGGGGTATGATTTGGAAAAAGTAACAATGCGCGTGTCCTCTGAGTTTGGCATTGACCCTGAGCAGGTATGGCGTGCCGGCAAGCATCGGGAAACCGTTAAAGCCCGAAGTGTATTATGCTACTGGGCAGTGCGAAAGCTGGGGTTCAGTGCGACGGAACTATCCAGAAAACTGGGTGTCTCGCAGCCATCTGTCAGCATTTCGGTAAAGCGTGGTGAGAAGATCGCCAAAGACCGGCAACTTGAACTTATAAAAGAATAGAACGTTATAATTTTATGGATGTCCCCAAAACCCCGTCCTCAACCCCCCCCAAAAAATTTCAAACAAAAATGCTTTAATCTCCCTTGACAAAAAAAACACAATGATTAATTTTTTTTTGAAAACCCACACATCTTATTGATATTATACGTATTTATTTTTTTGAATTTTTGTTCATGTGATTTTTTTTGAATGAGGAGGTGAAAAAATGATGTTTATAATTATCAATAAAACAACATTCCCTTAATACCGTTTTCCTCATTTTCTTTTGTCGATCTGGCACGTTTTCTAATTGTAAAAAGCTGAATTGAGGCAAAACCGGACGTCTCTTTGGTTGGTAAAAAATTTACAAATAAATTTGTTTTTAAAGGAGGTGGTTTTATGAAAAGTTTAATCCCCTGGAAAAGACGTAATCGTGCGATGACTGATTTTGGCAAAGAAAAAGAGGAATTTTTTGAACGTTTTTTCAGTATGCCGATGCATTTTGGCCGAAGTTTATTTTCCGATGAAAGCTGGTACCCCAGTGTGGACGTGAGCGAAGGGAAGCGGGACATCATTGTTAAAGCGGAGATTCCGGGTGTTGATCGCAAGGATATCGACATTTCCCTGGATGGTCGATTGTTAACCATAAAAGGCGAGAAAAAACATCAAAAAGAGGAATCGGACGAACATTATCATCGCATGGAAAGTTCCTTTGGATACTATCAGAGAACCATAGCGCTACCATCAGAAGTTGCTTCTTCTGATGTTGATGCCACATATAAAAACGGCATCTTGAAATTAAAATTAAAGAAAATAAAAGAGGCTGAAACAAAAACGATCAAGGTAAAAACAGGGTAATGATAAACCTGATTAAATTGAAAATCACATCAAATGAAAGGAGGCAATGATTATGTTTATTCAAAGGCCATTTTCTTCCGATATGGGTTTAAGGAGCGTATTTAGCGAACTTGATCGGATGCGGCAGGATATGGACCGTCTAATGGGGGGGATTGGCGGTAGATTTTTCAGCATGCCGACAGCCGGGGTTTTCCCCCTGGTGAACCTGACCGAGGACAAAAACGGTTATTATGTTCGGGCTGAACTTCCCGGTTTAAAGGCGGGTGAACTGAACATTTCAGTAACTGGTAATTCTCTTTCGATCAGCGGTCAACGAAAGATAGCCAGTGAGGGCCAGGATATTCGTTATCATCGCAGAGAACGTGAAGCCGGATCGTTCAGCCGTATTGTCAGCTTGCCCGGGGAAGTGGATTCGGACAAGGTGGACGCTAAATTAAAGGATGGCATCCTTACGGTCCATGTCCCAAAAGCTGAAGCAGCCAAACCAAAACAAATTGCCGTTAAATAATCAGATCGAGGGAAAGGAGGGATGAAAAATGGCGGACACTACTGGTAAAGAGCTTCAGGCAAGACAGAAAGCAGAAGTCAGCACGCCTGCTGAACAAACAAGCCCGGGGGTAGTTTTTGTGCCGGCGGTGGATATATTCGAGTCTGAAAAAGAGATTACCGTGTTGGCCGATCTGCCGGGCGTAAAATCAGAGGACCTTACAATTGACCTCCGGGACAATGTCCTGACGTTAAGCGGTGACATTGCGCCGTACGAAGGATCCGATGAAAAAGATATCATTGTTGAATATGAGATCGGTAAATATTATCGACAGTTTTCATTATCGGAAGTGATTAATCAGGATAAAATCGATGCGCGGATGGAAGATGGCGTTTTAAGGCTTACACTGCCGAAATCAGAGAAGGCCGTTCCGAAAAAGATTGCTGTAAAAGCGGCCTAATGTCGAGGCCGGGGATCTTTTATTAAAGGATTCCCGGTCAAACTATTTATAGTCGTCACAGTAACAATCGCGGTTTTAAAATGGAGGGAGAATAACTGATAAAACTGTAGGATAGAATGCAGAGAGGAATGGAAGCCGGTTTTGATTCAGCTATTTCAGCCGTTCATGCTCTAATGGAGAAAACTGGAGAGCGTATTGAACTTACTCGCTTATGCCGAAAAAAGGATCGGCTTGAGACTCGATTAACGGGACCGTTAAAGATACGTGTTATTAGAGATCACCAATATGCAGGCAAAAATGGAGGAAAACGATAAAAAGATTGGAAAAGAAATAAAAAAACAGAGGGAAAACATGGCTAAAAGCTATTTCGCAATTCTTGGCGTTACATCAAATGCCTCACCCAATGAGATTCGGTCAGCTTATCGGCAACTTGCCAAAGAGTTTCATCCGGATCACTTTGAGGGCGGCAGCGGGACGTTCAGGGAGATCCAGGAAGCGTATTCTGTTTTGGGGAATACCCAAAGGCGCAGGGAATACGAACAGTCGCTCGCAAAGTTGCCGATAAGAAGGCGGGTAAGAAACACGGTCAATCCGGCGCCGGAACCGCTTGTCCCGGAACGAGGGCCGGTTGATATCGGAGAAATCTCGCCGGTAAGATCCTTCCAAACGTTTAGACCGTCCTTTGACGAAATTTACCAATGGTTATGGGACAATTTTTCCGGCATAGACCAAACCAAATCCAGGCGAGTTCAAAATATGACACTTGAGGTTCCTTTATCAAGAGAACAGGCACTTCGAGGTGGAAATGCTAAGGTGATGGTACCGGTTCGTGCGTCCGGCCCGATCTGTCGCGGTGTTGGCGGTATGGGCTATTATGAGTGCGCTATAGGTGAAGGTGAAGGTGCTATTTCAGGAGAGATGCCCATTTCAATAGCATTTCCATCGGGTTTAAGCAGGGATCATGCAGTAGTGATCCCTTTGGATCGATTTGGGATACGGAATCTTCATCTGACGGTGATATTTCGGCCCACCGACAGAGTTTAGACATGTGAAATATAAGTGCTGATGCCGCACCGTACGTCCTGATTTCAGGATAAATGCTTTCCTGATGATTCTGAAACTTTACATATTTTTTTATTAAACGGTAGTTTTGATAATTTCTTTTTCATTTAACGATGCCCCCCTAAAATTGAAGATGTCTTGTCTGCTTCTTGACTTTCAAGGGATTTTTAGGGGCCCATAAAATTATAACCTTCAAAACTGAAAGTCCCGTGATATCAGGGGGGTGTGCCACGTAAACCCGATAGTTGCATAAAAAACATGAGCTATTGATCTAAATCCGCCAAGAGAAAGAGTTCAACGAGAATGATGCAATTTTAAAGGAATTCAACGATGGTGATATCCGGAAAAAAGTACAAAAGGGCACAATTTTTTACCCTCCGGGAAAGCCGGATGACTCCATATCCTTCGTTATCAAGGGATTGCGGTAGATGACGACAGCTTCACCCTTGATGCCTCGGCTCTGAAGCCATCCGGCTTTTGCACCGATAGGGTAAAGCAGGCCTTGATGCTAAATTCTTGCAGTTAATATCCGGGCCAGTACTTGATGCGGGTGCTGAACCGGATTGTTTTTTTGGCCTGTGCCAGCAACGATCTGATCAATATCTTCAATGGTTACCCCATAGGCGCCCAACCTGGGCATATTTAAACGATTTGTCCATCTTTTTAAAAGGGTTATCAGGCTCCGGCAGTTTTCAATCGGGTTACCCGGGGCCTCGGGATTTCCCAAAAGTCTCCCCGCCCGGGCATATTTGAGCAGGGCAGGGCTTTGGGGGGCATGCCGAATCAGGGCGTCTATGTTTTTTTCGGTTGTTTCCGCCAGCAGGGTGCCGCAGACAACCCCATGGGGGATATCAAATAAACCGCCGATGGCGGAAGCAAATCCATGAACGACACCCAGGCCGGCATTTGCCAGGGTCAGTCCCGAGATGTAGGCGGCATAGCTCAATCTTGCCCTGGACCCGATATCATTTGAATCCGCGACAGCTGCTTTGATGAGCGAATCGCCTGAAATCTCAAGACCGCTTAATGCAAGACAGTCGGTCATTGCAGATGCTTTGACGGAAACAAGGGATTCCAGAAGCTGGGTCAGGGCATCCATGCCGCAGGCTGCAGTGATGTCCGGCGGACAGTCCAGGGTCAGTTTAGGGTCGATGATGACCATTTCAGGAATAAAATTGTCATGGCGCAGGGATTTTTTAAATCCATGGGGTCCCGTCCGGCTGATGACGGCATTTTTCGTGGCTTCACTGCCGGTGCCCGAGGTCGTCGGCAAGGCGATGAAGGGAATTTTTTTTCCATCATGGGATTTGCCGCCGACTCCTTCCAGGTAATCAAAAACCGATTCTTTTTTTGTCATCATGGCTGAAACGGCTTTTCCGGCGTCCAGAACGCTTCCGCCGCCAATGGCGGCCACAACATCAATGCGTTCATGCCGGTACCGGTCCACAATCGAATCGATGATGCCCGGTGACGGTTCGGTTTTCACCGAGGCGGTGTGAATCGTTACTGAATTTTTTTCCATCGCTGTTAACAGTCCCGGCCAGTCCCGGCTTTTTTTGAAAGATACGGCGCCGGTGATTAAAAGGACGCTTTTCCCGTATGTTTTTATCAGATCCGGCAGCAGATTCAGTTTGCCGGCACCAAAATACAGTTTGGGATTGGAAAAAAAATTAAACTTCAAAGCGGTCATGCCACGTGCCTCCAAACCAGTTTTTCTGGTTCACTATCCGGCATGCACCGGCGGCTTTTTGTCGAACCAGGGCCTGGCTTTCTCAAGCTGCCCGGCGAGTCGGAACAAGGTGGCTTCATCCCCCGCAGGGGCGATGAAATGAGCTCCGCAGGGCAGACCTTCGGGGGTCCAGTGCAGGGGCACCGACATGGCCGGCAGTCCGCACAGGTTGGCCACCTGGGTAAAGGGAACGCGTTCAAGGCTTTTTTCCGCCAACTGGTCAACGATTCCCGAGGCCTTTAGCAGGCTGCCGAAATTCAGTTTGTTGACCACCGTCATCAATATTTTTTCGGCGGCGGTGGGCTGCAGTTCTCCAATTCGTGCCGGCGGACAGGCGGTGGTGGGGGTGAGGTACAGGTCATATCCCCCGAAGAACGTTCCCATTTTGCGGGCGACTAATTGATGCCATCCCCATATATGCAAATACAGAATTAAGCGCCCACTGTCAACCGGCCAGGGATAATGGGGAAGTTCTTTCAGAATTGAAATTTTATGGCCGGCCTGGAAGGCTTAAGTGAAAATGGAAAAAATTGAAGACTGGGAAAAATATACATCGGAAAACCTTGAGTTCCCCTTTGATGCCGTGATCTGCGACGACCAGGAGAAAGGGCCACTCGAGCTGGGTGACAAACTCAGTGTAAAATCTGTAAATATCTGCGGCAACACACCGCTATTTCAAATAAAAGATCAAAAAAAGGGGCTATTTACAGGCTTAGCGGTATGTTTTCAGGGGTGACACCGGACCTCCAAGGCATTTTGCCGGTACACATTATCATTAAATCCGGAGAAACTTCTCACCTGTTTTGTCAGATACAATACCACAACAATTTCATTAGACGCCACACCGATAAAGACCAAGCTCACGGGCAGCGTTGATTCGTTAAGGGCTACCGTTTGACAATACTATCGCCGCGCGTTAGTATTGGGCTATGATTAAAACATTCCATCGCAGCCGATACGGCCTTGAGATTGGCCCGTTTTTTGGCACGGACGCTCAAAGCTGGATGAATTTGCAAACCCACTATGACCTTGCCGTGACGGAAGAAGCTATCTCCGGGCAGCTGGATAGAGAAGTTAACGACACATGTGAAGGTGACGTCTTTTCATCTGCCTCGTAATTGTCCCAATTCATTGATCCGGATGAGGTGTTGGGGCAAATTAAAGACGGGTTTAGAAAGTTGAGTTGATTTAAATCAAATGCTTTAAAAGGAGTGAAAAATGGTAAATATTCTGGTGGTAGACGATGAAGAACAAATTCGGCGCCTGCTAAACCGGATACTATCGGGGGTTGACTATACCTGCACCCTGGCTGTTGATGTGTCAGAGGCGCGGGAATGCCTTGACAGGCAGTCGTTTGACCTCGTTCTCTGCGATGTGAACATGCCGGGTGAATCCGGCATTGATTTGGCCCGGCATATCGCATCCGATTATGCGGACACGGCGGTCATCATATTGACGGCAATGGATGATCCGAAAACTGTCGATGCCGCCATAGCGGCCGGGACCTATGGTTATATCATTAAACCGTTTAACCCCAGCGAGTTAATTATCAATATCCGAAATGCGTTGCGTCGACGAAAGTTGGAAATCGTCAACCGAACATACCAGCAGGATCTTGAGCAGATGGTCAAAGAGCGTACCGTCAAACTGCAAGGGGCTTTCGAAGGGATCATTCAGGCGGTGGTACGGATGGTTGAATCAAGAGATCCCTATACGGCAGGCCATCAGCAGCGAGTGGCGGATCTTGCCGTTGCCATAGCAAGGGAAATGAATTTACCGGAAAATCAGGTAGAGGGGATTCGTATGGCGGGCAGTATTCATGACCTGGGCAAGATATCCGTGCCTGCGGAGATTCTCAGCAAACCAGGCCAATTAACGGATATTGAATTTGCTCTTATAAAGACACATCCCCGCGTTGGTTATGATATCATTGCCGATATCGAATTTTCGTGGCCGATTGCCCAGATAGTGTTACAGCACCATGAAAGGATGGACGGCTCCGGCTATCCCCAGGGGCTTTCAGGGCAAGACATTCTGATTGAAGCGAGGATTCTTTGTGTCGCGGATGTTGTGGAAGCCATGGCCTCCCATCGCCCCTATCGGTCGGCGCTCGGGATCGATGCGGCGTTGGGGGAGATTACCGATAATGTGGGCAAACGCTATGACCCGGAAGCGGTCGATGCCGTTCTGCGGCTGTTCAGGGAAAAGGGATTTACATTTGACCGATAGATAAGGGGGCAAGGCCCCTTATCCCGAACACGCGTATCTCAAGTTAAGCGGTCCGGCGTATAAAGGATATCAAAACAAATCGAAACCTGTTTGGGACCCTGCCGAAAGCATTTGCCGGTGCAGGAAAAAGGCGCCGTCGCTCGCAGGATAAGCCGTTTCATCCATCCGTTGCCGATGAGTCCGGCCGGCCCCATTGCGTCATCCCGGGATCAATACGTGAGCCGATAAGCGACGACCCTGTTATCAAAAAATGTCGGGATTAACAGTAATTTCTGATTCGGAATATATTCCAGATCCGCTGCATTGATCTTGTCAGTTGACGTATCCACTAGAACTTCCGGCGCTTTATTGATGCCGATCAATTGTGTTTTTCCTTTCCAGTCGCTGACGATATAGACGCCTTTCCGGATTTTTTTCAATCCATCGATACCGCCCTTGTTCGGGATTTCCAGTTTAATGTCTTTTCCGGCCAAATCGATTCTTAAGAGCCCGTCAGCGGTCCCCACGAGCAGATCCGTCTTTTCCATAAACAGCCCGTTCGGCTTTGAATCGCCATGTAAATCGATCCACGTCTCGACCCTGCCGTTTTTTAAAATGAGCACTTTTCCGGCGGCCATATCGGTGATATAGACATTGCCTTTGGCGTCTATGGCAATGTCATTTAGAAATTTCGCGCCGGCCACATCATATGTTTTTACAATTCGATTTTTGTTTTTATCAATGACATGAATCCTGTCAATATCGGTGACATACAGCAAATTGCCGTTTAGTCCCATTCCCTTCGGGGCGTTCATCCCGCCGACCCATTTCAGGGTGTCGATTTTTCCATCTAAAGATATTTTTGAAATAAATCCCATGTTATTTTTTTCAGTTGGTTTGCCATTGATATTCGCGACATAAAGAATATCGCCGGCCCGGTCATACATGACGGATTCCGGTATCTTCAGGCTCCTGGAAGTAGACCAGACATCGGCAATCCGGACGCTGCTTTTGAATCCCATCCCGAAAAGTATTAAAAAAAGCACGAACAGTGTCAATAAAAGGGTTCTTTTCATAATACCGCCTCCTCACAGGGTCATTTTTAATTCATTTGGAGTTTTGCCACGCAGGCGACAATCGGAACACTGGATCCGGCGCCTGATGACAAAGGCGCTGAAAAAGACAGGAAAAGACAGAAAATCAGCGTTTGTGTGAATGAGTATAGCGAGACGGTGTTTGTGTGTCAACAGCCAGGCCGTTATATCAAATTGCGGGGAAATGTCCGTCGGACTTTCCTTGACAAAAACCAAGTTCCTGATTTATTGTATTTTTTATCATTTTGAGATCACCGAACGGGGATGGCCGGGAATAAAAAATATGTCTTTCACACCACCTGTAAACCATGAACTGCAACTGGCCACTAATTTTGTTCAGCACACCGGCTGCAATATTTTCCTGACAGGTAAGGCCGGCACCGGCAAGACAACCTTTCTTCGTAACCTTCACAAAAATACGGCCAAGCGGATGATCGTCACGGCCCCCACCGGTGTGGCGGCCCTCAACGCCGGCGGGGTCACACTTCATTCTTTTTTCCAGTTGCCCTTTGGTCCGTTTGTGCCCGGAAGCGATACACATGAGGGCAATAAGCGGCGCCAGTTCAGGTTCAGCAAAGAAAAAAAGCAGATTATCAAAAGCCTTGATCTGCTGGTGATTGACGAAATAAGCATGGTCCGGGCCGATCTCCTCGATGCGGTGGATGCGGTGCTGCGTCGCCACCGCCGTAATGACCTGCCCTTTGGGGGTGTGCAACTGCTTATGATCGGTGACCTGCATCAGCTGTCACCCGTGGCAAAGCCCGATGAGTGGCAGCTGTTAGAGCAATATTATAAAACCGTTTATTTTTTTTCCAGCCGTGCCCTTGATCAAACCCGGCTGGTGACCATCAAGTTGCAGCATATTTATCGTCAGTCGGATGCGTTTTTCATCGACCTCCTTAACCGGGTGCGTGGCAACCGGCTCGATGCAGCGACCATGGCGGATCTTAACCGGCGCTGTATTCCCGATTTTGCACCGGAGGAAGATCTTGGTTATATTACCCTGACCACCCACAACCGCAACGCCGATGCCATCAATCAGGCCAAGCTTTCCGCTCTGCCCGGCAAGAAATACCGCTTCACCGCCGAAGTTTCCGGAGATTTCCCCGAATATCTCTATCCGACCCCGGCCCATCTCCTGCTCAAAAAGGGGGCACAGGTGATGTTCGTCCGCAATGATGCCGCTGTTGAAAAGCGTTACTACAATGGTAAAATCGGAAAAATAAGCGCTATTTCCCATGATGCCATCAGCGTTGTCTGCCCGGGTGATCCGGAAAAAATAGTGGTTGAACCCATCGCCTGGGAAAATATCAAATATACGGTCAACCCGGAAAATAAGGAGATTCAGGCGGATATCATCGGTCAGTTCGAGCAATATCCGTTAAAACTTGCCTGGGCCATCACCATCCATAAAAGCCAGGGGCTGACCTTTGACAAGGCCATCATTGATGCCGGCGCCGCATTTGCCCATGGTCAGGTTTATGTGGCCCTGAGCCGGTGTAAAACGTTTGAGGGGATGGTGCTCAGCTCTCCCATTTCGCCCAGGGGACTGCAACCGGACAGGGCGATAATGCGGTTTGATGAAAATGCCAGTCAACACCTGCCGACGGCAAGCCAGTTTCAGGCGGCCCGGATCAGCTATCAGCAGCAGATTTTGCTCGCTTGCTTTGATTTTCAGCAGTTGCGCAGCCACCTCAACTATCTTGTCCGGATGTTGCTGGGAAACAGCCGCGTCGTCCAGGTTTCAGGTGTGGGCGATATACGTCAATTGATGGAGATGGCCGAAAAAGATATTTTCAGGGTCAGTGAAAATTTCAAGGGCCAATTACAGGCTATTTTTGCCAATGGCAACCTGCCGGCGTCGGATGCCCTTGTTCTGGAGCGCATCGGCAAAGCCTCCATCTGGTTTCAGGAAAAGGTTGCCGTTATTTTGGGCGCGTCTGTTCAGAAACTGCATGTTGAAACGGACAACGCGGATTTGCGCAAAAGAATCGGTAATGCCCTGAATCATCTCAAGAAAGAAATTGCCGTAAAGGTGGCCGGTGTAAAGTGCTGTGAAACGAATTTTTCACCGTCAGGTTATCTGCGGGCTGTTTCTGCGGCTGAAATGGACTTTGCCCCTGAAAAAGTCAAAAAACAACGGGTGCCGGAGCGCACGGAAGCCGACATCGATCATCCGGAACTGTTCCAGACCCTGAAGGACTGGCGTGCGCGCAAGGCCGGGGAGAAGGCCATCCCCCATTTCCAGGTTTTACACCAGCGGGTATTGATCCAGATTGTGGTAGACCTGCCGGGCAATGTGGTCGATCTGGCGAAAATAAAAGGCGTGGGCAAGAAAACCATTGAAAAATACGGTGAGGAACTTGTAAAACTGGTTTCGGCCTATCGCAAAGAACACGGGATCGACCAGGTGTGATGGGCCTTATTGGAGATAGAAGTCATCCCGGTTCGGAAAGTTTTTTCTGAGTTCGTTTTTTTCTTTTCTTTTTCTGTTTTTTGATTTTCTCGACGGCTGATGTTTTCCGGATGCCCGGGCCTTTTATATGGTCTTCAATTTTATCAACCAGATTTCGAAGGGCCAGAAATTTATTCAGATGCTGGGATCTGGCCTTGCCGCATTTTACATTGATGCCCGTTCCAACGTGTCTGGCAAAAACAGCGGAAACGGATTTATTCACCTTCTGTCCCCCTCTTCCTGATGCTTTGATGAATTTGAATTCAATATCCTTTCTGTCGATATTCAATTCCTTCATTTTCTTTTCAAGCGCATCAATTTTTTCTTTTCCGGGTCCCATCAAAAAAACCTGCTTTGTCTGGGCCTTGAACAGCACTTTCCGGGGGTACACAGGTGTCTTGTCATAGCGGATTTCACGGAAGTCAAGCTATGCTGATGTTTCAGCTTTGGCAGTGCCTTCACGAAGGCGGCGAAGTGTGAAAAAGATGAGGCACCCCCCTAAAAAGAAATATATGCCGGCTACGGGGTATTGTTTAAGCCTTGGATTCCCGAAATACACATATGACGTGTCCTCCGAGTCGTAGAGGAGGTTGAGTGAGTCACCCTGTTTAAGAGATGTGGTGGTGCTACCGGTTTCGAATTCCGCCTTCCGGGTAAATCCTTTGGTATCGGGAAATGACACCGTAACCACTGCATCCCATATCACAATGCCCTGGCGTGATGTGATAACCGTGCCGGTGGTTTGCTCTGCGCGGTTGATAAACGATTCGGTCTGTACCACGCGCATGACGGCCAGCACAACCAGCACAAGACCGAACAGGATGGTAAATCCCGGGACGAAAAATTTAAAAGAGAAAACGTTTTTTGGTTTCATACGGACAGCAACCCCTGTGATTTATGCCAAGGTGGTGATAAACACACTATGGGAGTCTCTATTATCATATTTTTTGAGATTATAAACCTCAAAAAATCAGGGGGCGGTTTCATACATACAGATAAACGGATTAATGGGCCACAGCGGCCTGGTAAAGGGGCAAGAGCTGTGTAAACAGACGGGCAATGTTTTCCGCGATATCAAGACCGCCGGCCACGGCAGTGCTTTTATCCATGGTGGCGGCAATTTCCAGTTCAAACGGTTCTGTTTCCGGTGTCTCATGGATATACGCCGTCAGCGTTTCCTTGACAGATGGCTGTCCGTTTCCATCAATACACCAGCTGTCATCGGAAGCCATCAGGGAGGCTGACGAAGGCGTTGCGTGGTTGCATGCGGTCAGGTTGGCCCCGGCGGCTATCGTGCGGAGCATCTGATCGTTTTTCGGCAGGGCCAGCCATTTGCTGAAAGTATCCCAGTCGGTGGGCACATCGCCTTTGGTATCGGGGCGGGTCACCTGGAATCCGTAAGAAAGGGTCTGCGGGTCCACCCTGACAAAAAAATTAGCCTGAGCATCGGTGCCCGCCTGACCATGGTGTTTGACATCCTGCACATGCATTTCGGGTTTGTGACCGAACGCCCATGACTTGAAGTTGAACCGTGTGGTGTCTATTTTTTGCGTTACCGCCGCACCCAGTTGATAGCGGGAGCGCCAGGTCGTCCCGGAGGCACTTTTTTTGAAGTCCGTCGGGGCAAACCCGGGGAAAACGGATTTTTTCCCACCGGATTTAGGGGCGGGGTTAAGGGCGGCTTCGGCTTCGGCCAGACGCTTGTTTTCTTCCCACTGTCTGCGTTCCGCGATACGGTTTTGCAGCTCAATCTCCGTTTTGATTTCTTCGCCGTTTTCCCAGCGGATAACCATCTGGCCTCTATGCATGGAAAGGACCGTGAAAACACCTTTCTCATTTTCGTATTGTCCATCAACAGTAAATTCAATTTTTGCCGGCTGGTCCATGGTACCTCCTGTTTGGATTACATTATCAAATTGTTCGTACGACAATACGAAAAGCCGGCCACCTGAAAAAATAAATCAATGGCTGGCCTTGATTTGTCTTATTCATTATGGATGAAATCCGGTCGGAAAATGCGGCCACCATTTATTGCAGATGTCTGATTGCAAACGGCGTATCGTCGATAGGATTCGGTCTGTCACTGCATCACTGCAGTTCATTTACGTATTGTTTTAATATAATAAGCATGATTTGTCAATTCTGCTCGTTTTTTTTTGTATGAAAGCGCAGTCTCCTGGATCCGGACTTCAAGTTGCCATTTTTTTGTTCAAGAAGCCGCCATTTACGTATAGGCTGTCGATAAAATAATTTTCTGTGTATTTTAAACGTGTTGTGGTAAAAGGAGAGGATCATTTACTATAAAGAGGGGGGGCAGGATGAAACAGATTTCCGGCGAAAAAATCATCGCCATCAATCTGGCATCCAGGTTCTGGACCTGTAAGGCGTTTCTCCCGGGAATGATATCGGCCGGCAAAGGACACGTTGTCAACATGGCCTCCGCCGGGGTATTCTGGCCCTGCCCACCCTTTCGGCCTATTGTGCCAGTAAATTCGGGGTGGTCGGTTTTACAGACGCCCTTCGCCAGGAAATGGCGAAAATGAAATACAATATTCATTTTACCATGGTATGCCCCAATACCGTGGGCACGGGGATGTTTTCGGGCTCGAAAATGGTGGCGGGGACAAAACTGCTGAAAGCCGATGACGTCACCGCAAAGATCATCAGCGGTATCCGCAAAAATCGCGCCATGGTCGCCGTGCCGTCGTTTCCTGTAAAGATACTTACCCCTCTTGCCAAACTCCTGCTGCCGGTCCGCTGGATGGATGGCTTGAACCGCATGATGGGCATGTGGGATGCCAATGACACCTGGATCGGCCCTTCTTGCAACACCATAAAAAAAGGGCCTACAAGCCTTGATGCTTGTAAACCCTTGATATGTATGGTGGGCGATACTGGGTTTGAACCAGTGACTTCTACCGTGTGAATTTACTTTTTGCAATTATTTTAAATAGTTATTAAGACACAATGCCGTAAAATGACGTATAAGAATATCTAATAAACAGCAAGAAAAATAGCATGTTGCAAAAAGAAAGGATATATTACATATTTTATTTTGTTTTATAATTTTTGAGGGCTTTAGATAACTCTTTTTTTTATTGTGGTCACAATTTGGTCACAATTTTAAAATAATTTTTAACGGTTTCCGGGATAGGGATGAGCTCCCCGACAAAGCCGGTCTTCCTGGGGCCGGTTTTCCCGGATTTATTCAGCCAGGGGGCAGCCTGCGGGGGGCAGCATGGAATTGACACCAGAATTTGAACAAATCATAAAAGAAACGGCACAATTCATTGAAAAGTGGGAATACAACCAAAACCGGATTGATTTGAAAAAAATGGTGGATAGCAAAAGCCCTGGGGTTTTTTTTAAGGGATGCGAGGCGGGTAATATTTTCCGGGAGCTTTTGATCGCAAAAAATGCTCTCGAAAAAAAAGGAAGTTATACAGCCAATTTAATGCCCTATCGCTATGGTATCGAAAATAAATATGGTGAAATTATCCTTCCCCCGCCAAAACAGTCTTTTAATAAACCAGGTCAGTTAAAAGCATTTTTCGATGATGTTTTCTCCTTAAAGCCATACCTTATTGAGTTAAAGGGCGATCATTTAGAAAGAACCTATAAAATACTTTTAGCATGTCACATTTTCTATTCAGTACTTGTGAAGTATATCAAAATTATTGAAACAGAGGCACTTCAAAGAATCGATTTTATTTATTCGCATACATGTTATAGGGCCGGAATTCTTATTAACCAAATAGCTATGACAGGGATACGGGAGAAGGATCGTACTGCCAAAACACATGACAAGACGGGAAAGAAAAGCGCGAAAAAGAAACAGCGTGCAATAGAAATTTTTCATACATTTGACCCTGAAGACCGAAAAGCCTTGTATGATTATCCATATAAGGTCGCAGCACGAATAAGGTCGCAGCACGAGTTATAAAAGAGTGGAAAAGAAGGTATCCAAGCGACAATATCCCTAAAGACCAAGAAACGGTCGCAGGGTATCTATCGGAAAAAAATCTGGTCAGAGAGCCCTCAAGGAAGAATAAAATGGTCAAATAGTATCCGATTTTGTTACACGATCGGACAGAAAAAAACTTTTTATCCGGTTATGTAACAAAAACAGATAAAATCTGTAATATCTGATATTTACACATTCTTTTATCCTGTTATCATAGGCCCATGGTTGATGATTGCTTTTAATCACCACCATGGGCTTTTCATTTTTTTAAACGTTATTAACGGAGGATAAGAATGGACGTAAATCTGAAAGAGCAACACGGCCAAGAGGAGCTTTTGACTGTTCAAGAAGTGGCGGACATCCTGAAGGTTCCCCGGAGCTGGATTTACAGCAGAACCAGGGCAAACAAAATAGCTCACATCAAATGCGGGAAATACTGCCGTTTCCGTCTTTCTGAAGTCATGGCCGGGCTCGAAAATGGGCGGGAAATATAATGCAAGTCCTAATTGACACAAAGGCCGGGCCGCAGGTTGTCAACTTGAACCGCCGGAAAGCGATTCGGTACCGATGTCTTGATTGTTCCGGGTTCAATCATGCAGAGGTGTCAAGGTGCCAGCATACCGACTGCCCCTTGTATCCCTTCAGGTCTGGACAGGGCTGGCAGGATGCCCAAAAACGGGCGGCGGCGATACGTTCTTTTTGTCTTTGGTGCATGAACGGTCAGCGCTACGAAATCGCGAAATGTTCAAGCCCGATCTGCCCCTTGTATCGATACCGGCAAAGTGTGGTCGACAAGTCGATAGAAATCATCCACCAGGGCGATAATAGGCCACATACGGCAGCGAGCAGGGGCTAAACCGCAAAGCCCATAGGGTTATTATATGTTTCAACTAATCAGCATAGAAAAGCAGCCTGAAGCCATGCCGGGGGAAAAACGCAAAGCCAAAAAGAAAAAAGGCAATGGATACGGCAAAGGCACTTTCATTGAATCGAAAATATTTCTGTCACCTGCTTTTCTAAGTCTGGGTAAACGGGGGACGTCTGGAAGCGTATCCACCATATCAGCGCAAATGCTCATTTTTTTTCTGGGCAAAAGACAGTTTGCGACCGTAAAAGATAAAAAAGGGGTCCGGGGCAAGGTGCGCACAGACAGCAATAAATTTGACCTAACTTACAAAGAATTGGCTTCACATGGGATCAGCCAGGCACAAGCAAAACGAGGCTTTGATGAACTTCTGTGGAAAGGATTTATTAAAGTTGCAGACCCTGGCGGTTGTTACAATCGACACAAGGCTTTGTATTCTCTGATAGAGGATTACCAAAATTGGCGACCAGGGCACCCACCGGTAACAGTTCGGAAAAGAGATCGTAACCAAGGGTACCAGGGCAAGGGGTTGGGATCTGTAAAAATAAATTCAACACACGTCAACGAGGGACACCCACACACACGTCAACGAGGGGCACCCCCAAAAAAGACACACACGTCAACGAGGGGCACTCCCAAAAAAGACACACACGTCAACGAGGGGCACTCCAAATAATGCAAAAATGGCTTAGAACCAGAACCGGCAAGGCTGGACCGCTAAAACGCTTATTCAGGGGGTGTCCCCCGTCAACGTGTGTATTTACATGTAATACCATGCCCCATGCCTTTTTATCATGCCAGGAAGGAAGAGAGCTTTTGAAAGGGGCCGGGCCGGGGTTTAAAAAACAATGGGTCCTTCCGGGGCTTAGAACATACGGATAAGGCAAAGCGTCGGAACCGGATAGATACAAGTTTTTTTTCAATGTCGTTTTTAAACCGAAAGGAGCCACCATGCACAAGCTAAAGGATCACCCAAATCATCTGGCAGCCTTTATTTACAGCCAGAAAAAGACATGCAGTCGAAAGCATCCAGACGGATTAATGCCGGATCTTGTATATGTCGCTAAACTGATGAGCCTCGAACCGGGCGCCGTTAAGATCATGTTGGGGAAAGACATTTTCCCGGACGATGAAACGCAACATGAATATGATTTTTGCAGCTTTCTATATCCATATGAGGCGGGGCTTCTTGAGCCCGATGAGATACCAGGGGAAACGGTTTTAGACTGGGAAATTTTAAGGATATACCAGTTTTGGAATGTCCACAGCAAAGCCATGGCCGCGAAATACTGCGGTGTCACTATCCGCCAGCTTGAACGATGGATGAAAGACGGCCTGCCGTTTTATAAGCATGGGCGTGAACGGCTGTTCTACGAGCGGGACCTATGGGACTATATGACGGAAAATGCCGTGGGGGAGCGGATAAAAAATCAGGGAAATTACATCGAGGGTCAGGCTTTTTGACCGGCTGGATTCTGCCAAATTCTGCCGGTCATGTCCGGGCAGGCGAGTCATGCGCTTTATGCCGGGGATTGTTCCCGGCTGTCCGGACAAACCTTATCATATAAATTCAATTTTGTTCTTTGAAAAGCTTGAGTCCGCAAGGTAGCTGAGATAACAACCCGGCTGAAGTGGTTGTAAGTGTGGGTAGATATACGCAGCAAGGAACGATGCCGAGACACTCCTGCTACGAGCAGGTGGGTTTTGCCATTTCCGGAAAATGGCACCTATGGTTAGATATTTCCTTTTTTTGGTTCAGGCTGTTTCTGCCCTCTATTATAATAAAGTTAAGGTGTGATACCCATAATAATTTTCGGAATGTCCCACTTTAAGGTAGACATAAAAGGGATGGGCGAAGCTCGTGAGAACAACGCCCATCATTGAACTTAAACCAGCAGGGCTATGATGAATGTTAAAATCACCGAAATGATTTTTGCAACATCCACTATAACACCTACTGATATCTGGATTTTAACCATAATATCACCTCTATTGGTCAAGACCCAGGCGCCCGGGTGTTAATACCCAGAGTATGTTTATCGAGCCCTTGCTGGCTCTATCCCAATGTCGTGGCCAACAGCATTGGGAGGGCGGACGCATCGACATGCGAAAGGTGCCCCTTCCTTCCACGGCATCAGTTTTTAATGTGGATGAAGAGCCACGTAGATCGCGACATTTTTTTAACGTGATGAAGGAACACGCTGCGGTTGGTTGGGATTTTCGGTGTGTCAGCGCCCTTGAGCCAGATTTCCCAATCTGACCCCAGGGCTGGGATTGCCCCGATCTGAAACTGGTATTCTGGCATCCGCCAGAGCCAAGATCAAATTAAGACCAATATAAAACCGTATCGCGGTTTTTGCAATAAAAAAAGCCCGATCTATCAAGACCGAGCTTCGTTCTTTGACAATTTAAGAATTTCCCTAAGTAATTTTCAAGTGTGTTTTAACTTAGAAGGACAAACTGCATGTTCGGGATCCCACCACAAGACTTTACATATATTTTCTATTTTAATACCCCATATCCTTTTACGTCCTGTAAGTCTAAGTGATACAAGACTATCAAAATCATCAAGATTCAGAACGGTTAATCTTTTCTGCGCTGTTTTTGACAATTCATTGATTTTAATCTCATGGTTTTTAGGTCCTAAAATTTCATTCCAGCGCATTTTTTCAAAATTTTTAATTTTTGGAATGACAGTATTATATAATAGTTTACTATCTATCTTATGCCACCCCCAGGGGCCTTCGAGATCCAATGCTCCAATTTGCCAAACTGGATTTTGAGATAAGCTGTCTATAATTGCCGGATCAACCCTTGGTCTTTTTTCGGGTATAGGATTATATCCTATCTTTACCCGCCGCCGTTTGCCCATGTCTATATATTCTCATATAACGAACTATAGTAGTTGGCCATATCATCTAACTTAATTGCTCTATATCCTCTATCAGTCGAACTAAGTCCTTTTCGAGCATCCTTCCATGGTTTTTCTTGATGGGTTAGATCGATTAACCATTGAGAAGATTTGTCACCGTAAAATTCTATAACTATATCAATGGTATCTTTTTGTTTCTTATTGAGTAAATCAGGGTTGCCGATCGGGACAGAAGATATTTCAAAATTTCCTCTGTGAAATGAAAATAAATCCCTTACAACAGGTCCGTTTGCCCAAGCCTCAATTGTTTCGGGAAATAAAGGCTTTTCATCCCACACCAGTGACCATGCCTGGCAATAGTATACAAGTTTTTGTAGCTTCATTGTTGTGATTGTGCCTGTTTTTTTTAAAACATATGCGGCAACATCAAAAACACTTATCTTAACATCAACTTTTTTATCTATATCTTGGTTTTCAAAATCATTTTTTCCACTATTTATATCAGAGCTTGTGACTTCTGTTTCATTTTCATCAAACATGTTTGATTTGAATTGTTTTTGAAATGTTTCTACGCTGCCATAACTGCTGCCAGTGAAAGTAAATAGTTCTTTATCACTCATCTAACCCCCCATTTCTTCAAGCTTTATTTGATAGACCTCGTTAATTATTTTTTCAGCCAGAAGTTTAAGGTCAGTAATTTTATTGTCATATATTTTATCTTTAAACTTGATCAGATTTTTAATTTCATAGTGAAAATTTAAATCTAAAACCAAGCTTTCAGCATCATTAATTATTTTGATATTTAAATTTTTGTTATCTATTTCAACTGAATGGAGATATTCTGACTTTTTAATCGATGCACCAAAGCTTTCCAAGATAGCATTATCTTGAAATTCTATATATTTTTTTTCAATATCCTCTGTGTTACCCTCATAAATAAAATTAACACCAAAAGCAGAGACAGGTGTATGGGGTAAATAATCTGCTATTTTAAGAGATAGTTCCTCAACTATCTCATAAATTTTATCATTATTTTTAATTGGTATTATAGATAGACGGAAACCATCGATTTCAATCCTAACGTCTTTTGATGAAATCCTATGCGCGCCAGTTAATTTTGTCGAAAATTCTAAATTCAAATCTTCACCAGGTAGTAAATATTTAGAAACCCACTCTTTTGTAAAGATTTGTTTATTCCACAAACCTAACAGTACGAGAGTTTTGCTATCAGCTTTTAATTTCATCTACTCACCTTGATGTAATTGGCATTTTGTTCTGTTGATATCCCTTATATATGCATCGCTGAAGATCTGTCAACTGTCCCGATGTATATGCTGAGATATAAGCTCTGCTATTAGGCATCTCTATCGCTATTTTACAAAAATTTTGAGCCGGTGGCTGATAAAAAACAATTTTGATAGGGATCTGTGCCCCTGAGCAAAAAACGCCGTAAATTCGGCAAATGAGCCGATCTGGCAAAAAATAGAATCAGTTTTAAAACCCCCTACCCCGGCAAGAACCCAAATCCACATGTAGGATGGTAGGTGTCCTATTCCTTGTTTCGATATTTTTTAAGCAGATCCTTGATGGCTTCTTCGAGAACATCGTTGAAAGGACGCTCCAAATCGATAGCAAGTTTTTTAATTTCTTTCTGAAGGTCATTATCAATGCTGGTGGTCATATTTTTTCGTGCCATGGATAAAACCTATAAAATATTCATATGAATAAAGCAATATTTATCTTGACGTGCTATTTATACGAATATATAAATATAAGCATAAAAGAATAAAACCATAGAACCCCATAGGATATGACAAACAAATTTAAAACAGATGCTCAAAAGATACCTGCAATTGTGAAGTTGCAGGCGGCACCTTTGGGGCCGGGGAATGTCTTTTGAGCATTCTTATTTGGAGGCGGGATGCTGCCACGTCCTGCTAAACCATGCCCGGAATAGGTCGCCATGGGCCGAACATCGGGGGACCCTGCCCCGACTTTCCGGGCAAACCTTACAGGGAAAAGCGAGGGACTTATGGCAAAGGTTACAAAGAGGCGTGACCGGTATGTTTTAGACTATTACGACAATGAATTTAAAAGAGTCCGGAAAACATGCGCCAAGGGTACAACACTGAAAAAGGCAAAGGAAAAATTGCGGGAAATTGAGGATCAGCTTGCAAAGGGGCTTTATATCCCTGATGAAAAAATCCCGACATTTTCAAAGGTGGCCGAAGAATGGCTGAAAAAGAAAAAGCCTGAGCTCAGAGATTCAACTTGGCATGTATACGAGGGCCATACCAAAAACCATTTAAACGAGTTTGACACTATCCGGATTGACCGGATCACCATTGCAATGATTGAGGACTGGATTACCGAACGGCAATGCCAAGAGATGCCGATTGCAACAATCCGGAAAATTCTTGTTTCCCTGGGGCAGGTGTTCCGGTATGCAGTCCGGCATAAATACATATCATACAACCCATTTCCTGATGTAGAGAGGCCAAAGGGCCGGGTAAAATCGGAAAGTGTCATGGTTATGAATACGGAACAGCTTAATTCTTTCCTGGGGGCTGTTTCAGACCAGAAGAATAAAACCTTGTTCATGCTGGCTGTTTTCAGTGGTGCCCGACAGGGGGAACTTTTGGGGCTGAAATGGTCAGATGTTGAATGGAAAACAAGTCAGATCCACGTACAGCGATCATTCAACCACCAGGCTTTCTATGATACCAAAACCGAAACATCAAACCGTAAAATTGACCTGGGGCCGGTTATGTTGGCTGAATTGAAAAAATGGAAGCTTGCCTGCACACCGAATAAACTTGACTTGATATTCCCGAACAAATGCGGGCAGCCGATGAACTACAGTAACATGGTTCAAAGAAATTACCTGCCGGCATTGGAAAAGGCCAAAATAGACCGGATTAAATTCCACTCATTACGACACACCTTTGCAAGCCTATTGATTGAGCAAGGGGAAAACATCAAATATATTCAAAACCAGTTGGGACATTCAAGCCCGACAGTGACTTTGAGCGTGTATGCACACCTGATGAAACCCACCAATCAAGAGGCCGCTTGCAGGCTTGAAAATACCATTTTAAATGATGTTGGTCACAAAATGGTCACAACAGGTTAAAAAAGAAAAATGTCAGTCTTTGTAAAGTCTTATCAAATAGCTATTTACACGACACCCACCTTGCAAAACCCCACAAAAAAAGGGTTTACAGAACTGATACTCTGTAAACCCTTGATATTCATGGTGGGCGATACTGGGTTTGAACCAGTGACTTCTACCGTGTGAAGGTAGCACTCTCCCGCTGAGTTAATCGCCCATGGCTGTCGTTTGTCATGGTTTTACGACTTAATGCCAGATGCTTATAATCGCTTGCAGGACTGCAAGTCAAGTATTTTTTGTCGCTTCGCTTTTTCAAGCGGGTCACCCCGTCAATTTTACCCACACGAAACAGCGGGGCGCCTGTTTTTTGATTGTTTTTATGCCCTGTCGGATTTTATTTCAGCTGGTGTTGTGGGCTCTATGTCCGGTGTGGACGCGGTTTTTAATTCTGCAATTTCTTTTGGGGTTGGCAGATCTCTCAGATTTTTCAGGTCAAAAATTTCAAGGAATTGTTTTGTGGTGGCATAGATCAGGGGACGGCCGGGGATTTCCTTGCGGCCCAGTACCCGGATAAGCTTGCGTTCGAAGAGCATTCGCAGAATACCACCGCATTCGACACCCCGGATATGTTCTATGTCACTGCGCAGGATCGGCTGTTTATAGGCGATGATGGCCAGGGTTTCCAATGCCGCCTTACTCAGATGGACTGCGGTCGGCCGGATCAACCGGGCGATCCAGCGGCTGTATTCAGGCCGGGTGCAGATCTGGTATCCGTCTGCGACCTGCCGCAGGATAAATCCGCCGGATCGGTTTTCATACTCATCTGAAAGGGCCTGCAGGGCATTTTTGATCGCTCCGGTATCGGTTTCCAGCACCAGTTTCATGCGTTCCACGCTGAGCGGTCCCTCGGCTACAAACAGCAGGCTCTCAATGATATTTTTAATATCTTCCATGGTATTGTCACAGGTAAAACAGTCGGATGATGCCGGTCTGAACATGCTGCACAATCTTTACAAGATGCAGCCTGACCAGTTCCAGAACAGCTAAAAATGTTACCACCACATCACTTTTTTCAGGCTTTTCCGAAAAAAGCGCCATAAATGATACTGACGTTTTATCGCTCAGGATATCAATAATCTCGGATATTCTGTCTTTAACTGAAATCCTGTCGGCGGTAAAGTCAACGGTATGTTCGCCGGGCATTTTTTCCAGCACCCGCTGGAACGAATCGATTAATTCAAATAACCCCACGCGGATGAATTCATTTTCCGCCGATCCGGGGTATTGGACCGGGTTGCCGGGCAGTCTGACAAAAATGTTTTTTCCCAGCAGATTTCTGCCGGACAGTTGTTCTGCCGCTGCTTTCATCTGCAGATATTCTATCAGCGGCCGGGTGATTTCATCACGCGGATCCTCATCCTCATCCTCTTCACCGATGCCTTCATGAACCGGCAGCAGGGTCTTTGATTTGATCTGGATCAGTGTGGCCGCCATAAACAGAAAATCACCGGCAAAATCAATATTCATTGATTCCATCCACTGAATGTATTCCAGGTATTGATCGGTTATCAGGGCAATGGGGATATCCTGGATGTCCACCTCATTTTTTTTGATCAGGTGTACCAGAAGATCCATGGGGCCTTCAAAGATAGCGTCAAGTTTTACAGCGTACGGTTTTTTCTGCATGATGACCGGAAATTGCGACCATTATAAAAACGGTGTAATATATTTGCGGGCAAAGTCGAATTCATCGGCTCTGGTTTTCAGGTGACCGTTTAATTTTTCGTCCAGTGTCGCCTGAAGTGTTTCACGATAGACCGGTCCGGTTTTAAGTCCCATTTTTAAAAGATCCTTGCCCGACAGAGACAGGGCTGTCTGGCGGAGCCGGGTAAAATAAAGGGAGATGGCTTTTTTTACTTTTTCATACCCGGTGGCCGCCATCATATACAGCAGCAGCTCAATGCCAAGGCCGGTGAGCTGACGGTATAAAATACTGTTTGCCGCAGGCAGGTTGTGTTCCAGCCAGAGCAGACGGTGCCGGGCCTGCCTGCGGCTTTTCGTAAAAAGGGTTTGATAGCGCGGCGCCAGTTCCATCCGGTGGCAGATTTCCATGACGGTTACAGGGTCGCAGCCATGAATCAGGGCTAAAAAATAAACGGTCCAGTGCATGCAGGGCTCTTTTAAGAAAAGCAGGTCATTCCAGTGCAGCACCTTTTTGACGGAATTTAACAGTGAAATGAGATTTTCATCCAGTTTAATGGACGGGTGGATCACTTTCAGCAGGTTGTAATCCTGAAGCCGTATAATCGCCGGTGTTGGATTTTCTTCTTCCAGGATCTGTCGCAGTTCACCAAAAACCCGCCGACCGCTGAGCCGTTTGAAAAAATCCATTTTAACGGCATTCTCGATCAGCTTGGACGTGAGTTTGCCGATGGGAAAAGCAAAGCGTTGTTCAAACCGGATCGCCCTGAATACACGGGTGGGGTCTTCCACAAAACTTAAATTGTGCAACACCCGTATTGCTTTGTCCTTGAGGTCCTGCTGGGCCGAGAAAAAATCCACCAGTAGACCAAAATTGTCCGGGTTCAGTTGAATGGCCAGGGTATTGATGGTAAAATCCCGCCGAAAAAGGTCCAGCTTGATGGAACTCATTGTAACGGTGGGCATGGCCGCCGGAAATTTGTAATATTCCATGCGGGCCGATGCCACATCTATTTTTAAACCGGAAGGGAAGATGATGACGGCGGTCCCGAATTTTGCATGGGTGTGAATATGGGCCCCCATGGGTTTTGCAAATTTTTTGGCAAATGCGATGCCGTCGCCCTCCACCACAATATCGATATCTTCAGTGGGTCGATACAGAAACAGGTCCCTGACAAATCCGCCGACGACATAGGCATGGTATCCCAGGTCTGTGGCCGTCCGCCCAATTTTTTCCAGGATGTCAATAATGTTTTTGGGAATTCGTTCATGGAGGAAATTGACGATTTTTTTTGTTTTGGCCTGGACCCTGCCTTTCAACAGGCCATTGGGATTGTCGCTGCGTTGTGTCTGACGAACCAGTAGATTTAAAAGATCGGTGCGGGTCACAACACCCAGGGTGATACCGTCATGAATAATGGGCAGGATGCGCTGTTTGCTGTCAATTATTTTATCCTGTATTTCCTGAAGGTCGGCATCGGGACCGGCAGAGGTGAGATCGGTGGTCGTATATTCGCTTACCGGAAGCGCCCCCAGATCATGGTAGAGGGCTTTTTCGATGACCTGGCGCGATATGAACCCCGTCAAACAGCTGTTTGCCGTTGAATCTTCCGTGACCAGCAATGCGTTTATATTATACCGGATCAGCATGTCGGCAGCCGCTTTACAGGAAATATCGGCGGCAACCGTGATGGCAGGGGATGACATGAGATCTCTGGCCAGTCGTCTGGGCCTGATTCCGGCGTGCAGGGCTTCAAGCAGCCTGTTTTCAACCTGGGGCAGCGTGGTTTCCTTTACCGTGGCGGCGGCGGCATGGACATGTCCGCCGCCGCCAAAAGATGACAGAATATCGCCAACGTCGACTTCGGCGATTCTGCTGCGGGCCACGATATATATTTTACTCTCCATAAGCCCCATGGCCAGGAGGACATCCAGATTTTCCATACTGATCATTTTCTGGACCAGAAACGCAAAGTCGGGCACGTAATTTTCTGTGGTGATGCTGGTGATCACAACATCAACGCCTTTGATGGTGTGATGGACGGCGTTTTGAATCATATCATTTAAAATGCCGATTTGCTGAGGGCTTATTTCCCTTGCCATCATATTCGCTACGGTATTTAAATTCGCCCCTTTGGAAAGAAGGTAAGTCGTTGCCAGAAAATCACTTTCAGTGGTGGAGGCAAATGTAAAAGAGCCGGTGTCTTCATAAATGCCCAGACACATAATCGTGGCTTCATCCGGCGTGACGGCAATGTTTTTCTGTTTGATAATTTCGGTCAGGATTGTGACCGTTGCACCCGTCAGACGGCTGACTTCAAAATGGGCTTTGATATCGCCCGGTGTGGGGGGGTGGTGATCATAGATGTGAATTTCAAGGCCCGGGTTGTTGAGAATATCGGCGAGCCTGCCGATGCGATGGGGGTGCCGGGTATCCACCAGGACCAGTTTTTTGATTCGGGCAAATTCAATATCCTTCAAGTCCACCATATTGAAGAGATACACCATGGAACTGATGAAGAAGTCCCGCAGGTTTTTTTCCTGGGAGCCCGGGAATACGACAAGGGAACCCGGGTATAATTTATGGGCCGCCAGCATGGACGCCAGCGCATCAAAATCAGCATTGATATGCGTTGTAATAACGGTCAGATTCTGTTTGTCGGGCAGGTGCTTTGCCGGCATGCTGAGTTCCTGTTGGGCATGATGCGAATTGTGTTTCCGGATAATTTGTTTTACTGTTTGATCATAGGCACATATCGTCGGTTTTATCAAGGCATAGTGTTTGAAAACAAGCGCTCAGCGCTTCAAAAAGGCTTTACGCCGTCAACGTTGAGCCGCAACCGGCATACGTCCAACCGGGGCTTGAACTTAAACCCTGCCCCGGGGATATGAACGGTGGTGAAAAAATATTGAAGGACGGTTTCACGAAAGGCGATCTTTTCCGGGAAAGGTGACACACACCGTGTTGACGGAATAAAATATGGGGTGCCGGATAAGACGCTTAAATATATTGTTATTTGATGATTATTATGATATTTGTCTCAAACTGTTGCAGACGGCATCACCCGTCACCTGCAGGATATTGGATTTTTTATTTTACTATGTAACGATAAAACTGTTATAAGGTGATGAATTGGTTATTCGTGAAATCAATTCAGCAATACATGCTTTTTTAAAAAAAGTAGAAACTGATAAATGACGGACATCTGAATTTGAATACCTTTTTGTAGACCATTTTTTGTTTTGCAATCACAAGGGGGAATCATGGCAGTTTATTTGTGGGAAGGAAAGAACAAAAAAGAGGAAACCCAGAAAGGTGAGATGGAGGCTCCCAACGAGGAAGCTGTCCGAAGCAACTTGCACCGGCTCAGGATCTCTCCGATCAAAATCAAGAAAAAACCCAAGGATCTGTTTGAAAACGTATCTTTTTTGCAGCCCAAGATCAGGGAAAGAGATGTTATCATTTTTGCCAGGCAGTTTTCCACCATGATTGATGCCGGGCTTCCCATCATTCAGTGCCTCAATATTCTGTACTCTCAGCAGGATAATAAAAGTTTTCAGAAGATGCTCAAAGAGATCAAGGAGTCGGTGGAAAGCGGGACGACCCTGGCGGAATCCCTTAAAAAATATCCCAAGATATTTGATAACCTGTTTGTGAACATGATCGCGGCCGGTGAAGCCGGCGGTATTCTGGATACGATTCTCAAGCGGCTTGCCGGATATATGGAAAAAGCGGCCAAGCTCAAAAAACAGGTCAAGGGTGCCATGATATACCCCGCCATGACTCTTGCGGTCGCCGTCATCGTGGTGGCCATTTTACTTGTTTTCGTTATCCCCGTATTTGAAAAAATGTTTCAGGATTTCGGGGGTCAGCTCCCCGGGCCTACCCAGCTTGTTGTCAATCTCAGTAACTTTGTACAAAGCAAGATATTTTATATCATCGGTGCCGTCGTTATTTTTGTTTTTGCCTTTAAAAAATATTACGGCACGGAAAAAGGGCACATTGCCGTCGATAAATATATGCTTAAACTGCCTGTCCTGGGGATATTGCTCCGCAAGGTGGCTGTGGCCAAGTTTTCCCGCACCATGGGGACGATGCTGGCAAGTGGTGTGGCCATTCTCGAGGCCCTTGACATAGTGGCCAAGACGGCGGGCAATAAAACCATTGAGCTGGCGATTAATAATGTTCGATCCGGTATTACCCAGGGCCGTACAATGGCCGAACCCCTCGCGGAAAGCGGTGTCTTCCCGTCCATGGTCTGCCAGATGATTGCCGTGGGGGAGTCCACCGGTGCCCTGGATGCCATGCTTGAAAAAATCGCAGATTTTTATGATGAGGAAGTCGATCAGGCCGTTGAAAATCTCACCAGTATGATAGAGCCTTTTATGCTGGTGTTTCTAGGCGTCGTTGTCGGCGGTATGGTCATTGCCATGTATCTGCCCATATTCACCATGGCCCAGAATATAGCATAGAAACGCTCTCCGGTATTGTGAACTTTCCATGAACAATTTTCCCTCACAGTCACAAAATGAATTGCGTCTTAAACTTAAATGGTTGATATCCCTCCGGGCGCTTTTCGCGCTGTTGATGCTGGGGTCAGTCCTTTTCCTGCAGTTGATTAAAAATAACGCCATTTTTGAGCCTCAGCTGATCACGCTGTATAGCCTGATTGCCGTGATTTTTATCTTAAGTGCCTTGTATAGCCTTATTCTCCGGCTCGGCAGACAACAATCCCTTTTTGCCTACGTTCAAATCGGGATTGATACGGTGATGGTAACGGTTATTATTTTTTTAACCGGTGGTTTCACAAGTGCTTTTTCATTTCTGTATCTGGTGGTCATTATCTATGCGAGTGTGCTGCTTTTCAGAAAAGGCGGTCTGGTCATGGCCTCGCTGTGCTGCATAGAATACGGGATCATGGTGAATCTGGAATATTATCTGTTATTGAAGCCGCTTGGAGCAGATGATTTTCTGAGTAATAATTATGAATGGAGTCAGATTTTATATAAGGTCATCATCACCATGGCCGCATGCTTTGCAGTGGCTTTTTTAAGCGGATTACTGGCGGAACAGGCCAGGAATTCCAAAAAAGAGCTTTTCGAAATGGCAGAGCACGTGAAACGGGTTGAAAAAATGGTGGCCATGGGAGAAATGGCCGCCGGCCTGGCCCATGAAATTAAAAATCCACTGGCCTCTCTTTCGGGATCCATCCAGATGTTAAGGGAAGATATCGAGTACAACCCGGATCATGACAAATTAATGCAGATCGTGTTGCGTGAAGCCGACAGACTCAGTTCTCTGGTGACCAGTTTTCTGTTGTTTGCCAGACCCCCTGCCGGAAAGAGTGAATCGGTGGAACTGGGCAAAGCCCTTCAGGAAATCAGTGATTTTTTCGCGAAGGCCAATGGATGCTCGGGCCGGATTAAGATTACCAGAGAACTGGTCCCGGGGATCTGGATCGAATTTGATCCCATGCATTTGAGGCAGATACTGTGGAATCTTTTTTTAAATGCTGCCGAGGCCATTGACGGCATGGGCGAAATCCATATTGCCATGCAGCCGATCCAGAATAAGCGGGTGGATGTCAGAATTTCAGACAATGGATGCGGTATGTCGCCTGAAACCGCCCAATCGGTTTTTGACCCTTTTTTTACCACTAAACCCGGCGGAACAGGGCTTGGGCTTTCCATCGTCCACAGTATTGTCGAGTCCTATAACAATCGGCTTGATGTTGAAAGTACCAAGGGGGAGGGAACGACGTTTACCCTCAGGCTGAATCAGATTGCTTCCCCAACTTAACCTTGACACATTCTTCCAAATAAGATAGCAATTTTTGTTTAACCCATTTTTCTATAAATGTTTAACCCGGGTTCAACCGTTGTAACTGGTTAATTTTTTTATAAAATCAGTTATACCAAAGTGATATGATATTAAAAAAGCAGGTGCTTGAAATCGATGGATAAATCAAACGAAATAGCCGATCGAAGACAGAAGATATCGGATTTAAAAAAGAGCGGTCAGAACCTGTATCCCAATAATATTGAGGTGTTGCATACAGTTCAAGAGGTAATGGAAAAGGTCGGTCAATTTGTCGACGATCTGACCGAGGATGCTTCGGTGTTTGCACTTGCCGGGCGGATGATGGCCATCAACAAATTCGGGAAATCCTCTTTTGTGCGTTTCAGGGACCGGACCGGACAGATGCAGGCGTATATCCGGTTTGATAGAGTGGGAAAAGACGCTTACGCCCTGTTTAAACAACTGGATATCGGGGATTTTGTCGGTTTGAAAGGGACCCTGTTTAAAACCAGAACCGGCGAATGGACCCTTCTGGTGGATGAATTCAGGCTGGTCTGCAAATCAACCCGGCCCCTGCCTGAAAAATTTCATGGCTTAAAGGACCCCGAAAAACGGTATCGCCAGCGGTATATAGACCTTATCATGAATCCGGATGTGCGGTCTATCTTTGTAAATCGCAGCCGGATCATTCAGGCCATCCGTAATTTTTTACTGAACCGGGATTTTCTGGAAGTGGAAACACCCATGATGCAACCGATTCCCGGAGGGGCGGAAGCCGAGCCGTTTAAAACTTTCCACAATGCGCTGGGAATCGATCTTTTTTTACGGATTGCGCCTGAGCTTTATTTGAAACGGCTGGTGGTGGGCGGCTTTGAACGGGTGTTTGAAATTAACCGCAATTTTAGAAATGAGGGCGTTTCCACCCGCCACAACCCTGAATTCACAATGCTTGAATTCTATCAGGCATATGCTGATTACAGGGAGTTTATGGACCTTACGGAAACGATGTTCTGTGATATTGCCCGGGAGCTTACAGGCGGTACGACAATAGAATATCAGGGGCACGAAATTGACCTGGGCGCTGCATGGCGGCGGATCACCATGGCCGAGGCCCTGGAAAAGATCGGCGGCGTTGCCCCGGATCTTTTAAGCAGCAAGGAAAAACTGCTTGCATTCGCTGCATCAAAGGATATCAGAATTTCAAAAAGCGGACGATTGGGCAAGGTCCTCACAAAACTGTTTGATGTGCTGGTGGAGCCCAAACTCATACAGCCGACCTTTATTACCGGCTATCCGGTTGAAGTGTCACCCCTTTCAAGAAAAAATGAACAGAACCCCGATCTCACCGACAGGTTTGAACTGTTTATTGCCGGTCGTGAGATTGCCAATGGATTTTCCGAATTAAATGACCCCCAGGACCAGTATGAACGCTTTTTGCAGCAGGTCGAAGACCGGCTGTCCGGGGATGCGGAAGCCCATCAGATGGATGAAGACTATATCCAGGCACTGGAATACGGGATGCCGCCCACGGCCGGGGAAGGTATCGGCATTGACCGACTGGTCATGCTGTTTACAAATTCGGCGTCGATTCGGGAAGTTATCCTTTTTCCCCATATGAAGCCGACGGGCAGGAAATAACCGGCCAGTTGACCGCATGGTGCATTTTTTATATGGGATTTGAATTTTTCATAGGGAAAAGATATCTCAGGGCCAGAAAAAAACAGGCGTTTTTATCCCTGATTACCCTTCTTTCCATTGCGGGGGTTACAGTGGGCGTTATGGCCCTGATCGTGGTCATTGCCGTCATGGCCGGATTTGAATCAGACCTTAAATCCCGTATTCTTGGCGTTGAATCCCATGTGGTGTTGACACCTGAGGCTGGTTTTTTTGCCGATTACCGTCAGATACTTCAGGTCGTGGAAAAGATTCAAGGTGTTGCGTCGGCAGCACCTTTTATTTCTTCCCAGGTCATGCTGCGATCGGCCGCTGGTGTGGCCGGGGCCGCTCTCAAAGGCATTGATCCTGATATGATCGCCGAAGAACCCATCCGATCCGCCGTGGTATTGTTGCAAAATCGGCCTGAAACCAGCGGGGCACCATCGGTCCCGGACGCATCGGTTCCGGGTATTGTTCTGGGTCGGGAGCTGGCCGGGAATCTGGGGCTGGTGGCAGGAGACACGGTTTACCTGATATCGCCCAGAGGGATCATTTCCCCGGTGGGGCATATTCCGGCCATGCACCGATGCCGGGTGGCGGGTCTGTTCAAATCCGGCATGTATGAATATGACGCTTCGCTGGCCTTTATGTCATTGAAAGAGGCTCAAAAAATGTTACGCATGGCCGATGTCGTAACCGGGGTTGAAATCTGGGTGGATGATATTTTCAGGGCCGGTCAAATAGCTGAAAAAATAATAAAATCGCTTGATATTCCCTGCCATGCAAGAACCTGGATGCAGGTGAACCGGAATCTCTTTTCCGCTTTGAAGCTGGAAAAGGTCATGATGTTTATTATCCTGACCCTGATCATTCTGGTGGCGGCGTTTAATATTGCCAGTACATTGATTATGACTGTCATACAGAAAAAAAGAGATATCGCCATTTTAAAAGCCATGGGTACGACAAACAGCAGTATTCAGCGCATTTTTGTTTTTAAAGGAATGATCATTGGTTCAACCGGAACGATTCTGGGTTCAGCGCTGGGGCTTTTGCTCTGTTTTCTGCTCAATCATTACCAGTTTATCAAACTGCCTCAGGATGTGTACTATATCACCAGTTTACCGATCCTGCTGGAAGCCGGTGATGTGCTGTTAATTGCCGCCAGTGCGCTGGTGATCTGTTTTCTGGCAACGCTGTATCCGGCCCGGCAGGCGGCCCGGATCAACCCGGTTGAGGCGATTCGCTATGGATGATGGCGTTGATTCAAAAGCAAGAGAAACAGGCGGTGCCCACAGGCCCCCTGCGATACTCCGTGCCATTGATATCTGCAAGCATTTCAACTCCAGTGGCACACGCATCACTATTCTGGAAAAACTGGATCTTGAATTGAGGGCATGTGAAACCCTTTCCATTGTAGGGGCTTCGGGGATCGGTAAATCAACACTGCTGAATGTACTGGGGACGCTGGATCGGCCTGACAGCGGCACACTGCTGTTTCAGGGCGAGGATGTGTTTCTTTTAGATGATGCGAAACTGGCTAAGTTTCGAAACGAATTCGTGGGGTTTGTTTTCCAATTCCATCATCTGCTGGCGGAATTTTCCGCCCTTGAAAATGCCATGATGCCGGTGCTTATCAATAATCAAAGCAGGGAAAACGCCCGGTTGGCGGCTGAAGAGATGCTGGTGCGGGTCGGCCTTCAGGACCGGTTGTCTCATAGAGTGGGGGAGCTTTCAGGGGGTGAGCAACAGAGAGTTGCCCTGGCCAGGGCCATTGTGCTCAAGCCGAATATCCTGCTGGCGGATGAACCCACCGGTAATCTTGACAAATACAATAGTGACCAGGTCCATGAATTGTTGCTGGATTTGAACCAGGAGCTTGGAATGACGCTGGTGGTTGTGACCCATAACATGGACCTGGCCGCCTGCATGTCCAGGCAGATGACCATTGCCGATGGGCGTCTGATCTAAATACAGAGGATGATATGCTGCGAAGATTTTTTTTGATAATATTCCTTATCCTGTTTTTTTTGCCCAGTTTTGTTGCAGCGGGAAAAGATACACCGCGAATTGTCGTATTGCCGTTTGAGATATTTTCTGACGGTGACTCTGTCGGCCTGGCGGACGAAATCCCCAACGTCATCCGGACCTTTCTTGAGCAGGAGGGCGCTGTTGTTGTGCCACCGGTGGATGACGAAACCACGGCAGATAAGATATCCACTACCGATATGGAAAATATCCGGAATATCGGTATCAAAAATGGTGCCGACTATGTTGTCTGGGGCAGTTTCACCCGCATCGGCCGCCAGTTCAGCCTGGACGCCAAAATGGCGCGGTCTTTTGACCGGCAGCCGCCCCAGGCTTTTTTTGCCCGGGGCGATAAAATGGAAAATCTGCCGGTAACCGTAAAAGATCTCGCCCGGGATATGGGGCTGAAGATTTTTAAACGTGAAAAAGTTTTAAAGGTTGTGGTTTCAGGCAATAAACGCATTGAAGCCGATGCGATAAAAGCCAGGATCGAGACAAAGCCCGGCGATGTTTATCTTGCCAAGAGCCTTGCCCGTGACCTTAAATCCATCTATGCCATGGGATATTTTGAAGATATCAAGGTTGAAGAGGAAGATGCGCCGGGAGGTAAAATCGTTTCGTTCACGGTCACGGAAAAGCCCACCATCCGGGTGGTTCGCATCAAGGGCAACCGGGTCTATGATGATGAGAAAATAACCGAGAACCTGACCCTCAAGACCGGCGCCATTTTAAACATTTTTAAATTGAACAGTAATGCCAAGCGTATAACGGAATTATACAAGGAAAAAAATTACCATAATGTCAGTGTTGATTTCAAGGTGCATCAGCTTGAGCATAATCAGGCGGATATTGATTTTATTATAAAAGAAGGAGAAAAGGTACGCATCCGTTCGATTCAATTTGAAGGTAACAGTGTATACCCGGATAAAAAGTTGAAAAAAATGATAAAGACAAAGGAAAAAGGATTTTTTTCTTGGGTCACATCATCCGGGGATCTCAGTAATGAGGATTTAACACAGGATGCGGCCCGACTCGCTGCCTTTTATCAAAACAGCGGCTATATAGAGGCCAGGGTCGGTGAGCCCGAGATACGCTTTGAGGGAAACTGGATTTATATCACGATTAAGATTGAAGAGGGCCCCCGGTACAAGGTCGGATCGGTAAAAATGGATGGCGATCTGGTGGCGCCGGAAGAACAGCTTCTCAAGGCTTTGAAAATCAATAAGGAAACCTACTATAATCGAAGCATTATCCGTGATGATGTGCTGGCGTTAACCGATTTCTATTCGGATGCAGGGTATGCCTACGCCGATGTGACGCCACGAATCAAAAAGATAGATGAAAAACGGCAGGTGGACATCACCTACGTCATCGACAAAGGGCTGCGGGCCCGTTTTGAAGAAATCGTTATCAGCGGTAACACCAAGACGCGGGACAAGGTCATTCGTCGCGAATTGCGGGTTTATGAGCAGGGGCTTTTCAGCGGCAGGGGACTGAAACGAAGTGTGCGTAACCTTCATCGGCTTGATTATTTCGAAGATATCCAAGTGGATACGCCTAAGGGTAGTGCCGAAGACAAAATGGTGCTGAAAATCGACGTCACCGAAAAACCCACCGGCGCCTTCAGCTTCGGCGGCGGATACAGCAGCGTTGAAAATCTGTTTGCTGTATTTTCCATTTCTCAGCGCAATCTTTTCGGGCGCGGGCAGATTTTGAATCTCAAGGCTCAGCTTGGCGGTGCCTCCACCCGCTATACCTTAAGTTTTACCGAGCCCTGGCTTTTCGACATCCCCCTGTCGGCAGGTTTTGATCTGTACAATCAGGAGGTTGAGTATGATTATTACGATAAGGACAGCATCGGTGGCAATATAAGATTCAGTTATCCGGTGTTTGATTTCACGAGGGCCTACCTGACGTATAAGTATGAACGTGCGGATATCAAGAATATCAGCAGCAATGCCTCGGACTCAATCTGGGATTTTGAGGGCATTAATACCGCCAGCAGCATTACCGCGGCCCTGCGGTATGATTCCAGAGATCAGGTCTTCAGCCCCACCAAAGGGCAGAATCATAGTTTTTCCATTGAATATGCCGGTCTTGGCGGCAATATTGCCTTTACCAAATATCTGGCGGAAACCGGATGGTATATACCTCTTTTTTGGGAATTGACCGGCTTTCTCCATGCCGAAACCGGATTTGTAAAGGAAAATTCAAGGGGCGAACTCCCGGATTATGAACGGTTTTATCTGGGCGGTATGAATTCCCTGCGCGGGTTTGACTGGCGGGATGTCGGCCCCGTAGATGAAAATGGCAATGAGGTCGGCGGTGATAAGTTTGTTCAGTTTAATGTTGAAATGCTGTTTCCGCTGTTGAAAGATGCCGGTGTGATGGGGGTTGTTTTTTTTGATACCGGTAATGCCTATAATGATGATGAGGCTATCGATCTGGGTAATATGCGGGAAAGTGTCGGCTATGGTATCCGGTGGTATTCTCCCATGGGCCCGATTCGTCTGGAATACGGGCATATACTGGACCCAAAAGAGGGCGAAAGCGGTGGGCAGTGGGAGTTCACCATGGGGACGGCATTTTAAGATAGAAGTAAATTGAATCATTCGATAAGACGTAAGGGGGTAAAATGCGAAGCGCAAAAGCAGTATTGGCAGTAATGGTTTTAAGCCTTTTTTTCTTTTCAGGAACGGTATATGGCGCAGCGGGTATTAAAATCGGCATTGTAGATTTTCAGCGGGTTCTGATGGAGGCCAGTGCCGGTAAGACGGCGGTTAGTGAAATTAACCGGCAGGGTAATTTGATGAAGACGGATCTTGAAAAAAGAAAAGCCGACATTGATGAAATGAAAAAAAGAATCGATCGTGAGATGCTGGTCATGAGCAAGGAACAGCAGATGGAAAAAGAAAGGGAATTCAGGATCAAGGTCAATGATTTTAAAGCCCTGCAGAAAAAATACAATACAGAAGCCCGGAGCATTGAAACCCGTCTGATTAAACGGATTAAACTGGATGTTTTTAAACTGGCTGCGGAAATCGGCAAAAAAGAAGGCTACACGCTGATTATCGAAAAAAATGAGGCCGGGGTTCTCTATTCGATGGACGAGATCGATATATCTGAAAAGTTGATTTTGCAATACAACGCTGATTATGCAAAAAAAGCGGCAGAAAAGACCGATGCGACAGAGTAACTCGGTTTTAAAATGGTGAGGTTAAAAACAAGGCGCTATGAAGATATCACTGGCTGAAGCAGCACGGGTGGTGGGGGGTACGTTTAAAGGGGATGCGGATAAGCAGATCCTTGGCGCAGCCCCTTTTGACGGGGCTGGCAGGGATGAGATCACCTGGGCCGGCAGTGCGCCATTTTTAAAGAAAATCAGCACCAGTGTGGCAGGCGCAATAATTGTTCCCGTGGATTTTTGCGATCCGGCCCATAATATCATCCAGGCGGCAAATCCTGAACTGGCCTTTGCCAGAATTTTAAATCACCTCTATCCTGTCCAAAAACCTTTGGGGCAGATAAGCCCCAGGGCCTGCATCGGCAGTGATTTTCGTTGCGGTAGTGATTGTTTTATAGGGCCGGGGGTTGTCATCGGCGATGGGGTTGTTGTGGGCAGTGGTGTAACGCTTTATCCCAATGTCGTTTTAGGGGACCATGTGACCCTGGGGGATGATGTCGTGATCTTTCCCAATGTGACGATTCTGGAAGGGTGTATCATCGGCAGTCGGGTAAGGATAGATGCCGGAACCGTCATCGGCAGTGATGGGTTCGGATTTGCGCCTGATGGAGAAACATATTATAAAATTCGCCAGCTTGGCATTGTTCAGATCGATGACGACGTTGAAATAGGGGCCGGTAACACCATTGATCGGGCAGCTTTCGGCAGGACCCGGATCTGCCGGGGAGTTAAGACAGACAACCTGGTGCATGTGGCCCATAATGTCACCATCGGGGAGAATACCGTGATTGTGGCCCAGGTCGGTATTGCCGGCAGCTCGTCCCTTGGAAAGCATGTGATTGTGGCGGGTCAGGCCGGCATTGCCGGGCATATTGAGATCGGCGATCATGCGGTGGTCGGTCCCCAGTCCGGGGTTGCCCGTTCGGTTGCCCCGGGCCATGTGGTTTCCGGTACTATGGAAATGCCGCACCGGCAATGGCTCCGGGTACAGCGGACGATTCCAAAACTGCCTGAATTGAGTAAAATGATTGAGAAAATGGAAAAGCGGCTGGTTAAAATCGAAAAAAAATGTTTGGACCAGGTCGAGGAGAAATGAAAAAGGATTATGATATTCAGGCGATAATGGGATTTTTACCCCATCGCTATCCATTTATTTTGATAGACAGAGTCATTGAACTTGTTCCGGGCCAAAAAGTCCTGGCGTTAAAGAACGTGACCATCAATGAACCTTTTTTCCAGGGGCATTTTCCGGGAAGGCCCATCATGCCGGGTGTGCTGATACTAGAAGCGCTGGGTCAGGCCGGTGGGATTCTCTCATATCCGATGATGCAGGAAATAAAAGGCAATCCGGCCATGTATTTTATGGGAATGGACAGGGTGCGTTTTAGAAAGCCGGTTGTGCCCGGGGATCAATTATTTTTAGATGTGACAATATTACAACAGCGTTCAATGGTTTTTAAAATGGCCGGAAAGGCCACGGTTGATAATACCATTGTAGCCGAAGCCTATTTTCTGGCAATGATTGGAGATAAAAGTGATACATCCCACAGCAATAATCGACCCTAAGGCACACCTGGATGACAGGGTCGAGATCGGGCCGTATTCGATTGTCGGAGCGGATGTCAATATCGGGGCCGACAGTATTATCGGGCCCCATGTGACTATTGACCCGTATGTGACCATCGGGCCCCAATGCCATGTATTCCAATATGCGTCCATCGGCGCGGTTCCTCAGGATGTTAAATTCAAGGGCGAAAAAACGGTTGTAAATATCGGCCGCGGCACTGTTATCCGGGAATTTGTCACCATTAATCGCGGCACGGAATTTGGTGGCGGTCTGACGGAAATTGGTGAGGGCTCCTTTCTGATGGCCTATACCCATGTTGCCCATGACTGCAGAATCGGGAAAAATGTCATCATGGCCAACAACGCCACCCTGGCCGGGCACATTTCCATCGGTGACCATGCCATCATTGGCGGGCTGGTTGCGATTCACCAGTTTGTCAGAGTCGGTGAGCATGCGTTTATCGGCGGAAAGTCTGCCGTGGTCAAAGATATCCCCCCTTTTGTGATTGTCTCCGGAGACCGGGCCAGGCTGCACGGGTTAAACAGCGTCGGGTTAAAGCGGTATGGCTTTTCAACCGACGCCCGGTTGGCATTGAAAAAGGCATATCGGATTCTTTTTCGCATCGGACTCACCTTGAACGAGGCCATCGAACGTGTTGCCGCCGAAGTGGAACAGGTTCCTGAAGTCGTTCAATTAATTGATTTTATTAAAGCATCCCAGCGGGGCATTACCCGATAATTCAAGAACTGCACATGGCCGAAAAGCGAATCGGATTGATTGCGGGGAACGGACAGTTCCCCTTACTTTTTTCAAAAAAAGCACAGGAAAAGGGTTTTTGTGTTTATACGGCGGCCTACGTCAATGAGGCCGATACACGGTTGGCGGATTATGCGGCGGCCATGGAATGGCTCCATCTGGGACAAATCAAACGGCTGATTAAATTTTTTAAAAAAAACAGGGTTGAAGATGCCGTCATGGTGGGGGGGATCCGAAAGACGCGACTGTTTTCCGATGTACGCCCGGACATCAAGGCGATTACATTGATTGCCGGAATGAAAAGCACCCATGACGACGGGGTGTTGCGTGCCTTTGCCGATGCGCTGGAAAAAGAGGGGATCCGGATACGGGAGTCGACCTTTTTAATGCCGGAACTGCTTGCGACAAAGGGATGCTGGACCCGGCGGGGGCCCCGTCGCAGCGAAAAGGCGGATATTGAAATGGGATGGCACCTGGCCAAGGCCATCGGCCGGCTGGACATCGGCCAGTGTGTGGTGGTGGGCGGCGGATCGGTTCTGGCGGTGGAGGCCATTGACGGTACTGATGCCACCATTTTGCGGGGGGGCAATCTTGGCCGGGAAAATGCCGTTGTGGTCAAGGTCTGCAAGCCGGATCAGGACATGCGGTTTGATATCCCGGCCATTGGGGTGGAGACCATTAAAACCATGGCCGCCGTGGGGGCCAGGGTTCTGGTGATCGAAGCCGGTCGTGCTGTTGTGTTTGACCGGGCGGCGATGATTGACCTTGCTGACCGGGCCCATATCACCATTGTGGCCCTGGAAAGGGACTGACGGGTTACATTTTAAAAGGGAATGTTGTTATCAGAAGATGAAAAAAATTCGTGTCGGCGTTATCGGTGTGGGGTATCTTGGGAAGTTTCATGCCCAGAAATATGCGGGAATGGCAGATGTCGATCTGGTTGGAATCGTTGATACCGATCAGACCCAGGCCGAAGAGATTGCCCGGCAGACGGGCGCAAAAGCCTATGCCCGTCATCTGGATCTGCTGGGAAAGGTGGACGCGGTCAGTATTGTCGTTCCCACGCTCAGCCATTATGTGGTCGGTCACGACTTTCTCGCAAACGATGTGGATATCCTGCTGGAAAAACCCATGACCACCACCCTTGAAGAGGCCGACAAGCTTCTTGAACTGGCGGAATCCAAAGACCGGATCATTCAGGTGGGCCATCTGGAGCAGTTTAATCCTGCAGTGGTGGCGTTAAAAGATATCATCAAACAGCCCATGTTTATAGAATCCCATCGGCTGAGTATCTATAAAGACCGCTGTACTGACGTCAGTGTCGTTCTGGACCTGATGATTCATGATATTGATATTATTTTGAATTTTGTCAAATCCGAGATCAGTGAGATCCGGGCTGCCGGTGCAAAGGTCACTTCGGGGAATGTGGATATTGCCAATGCCCGGATAGAATTTGAAAACGGCTGTGTGGCCAATGTTACGGCCAGCCGGATTTCAACCAAAAATGAGCGGAAAATCAGGGTGTTTCAAAAAGACGGCTATGCCTCGGTGGATTTTGCCAAACGGGAAATTACGGTTATCCAGCAGGGCGGCACCGGCGGCAACGAGGTGATCCCCGGTATGAGTATCAAACAACTGCATTTTACCCAGGGTGATGCCCTGGAAAATGAGATCCGGTCATTTGTCAACGCCGTAAGGGAACATAAAAAACCGGAAGTCACCGGCCTGATGGGCCGCCGTGCACTTAAGACCGCCCTGCGTATTATGGCCCAGATCAAACGGTTTGCCGAATCCAGTCAGGGAAAATAATTCTATGGTACGGTCTGTTGGAAAACCCTGTGTGATGATTATTGCCGGAGAGGCATCCGGGGATCTTCATGGTGCCAATCTTGTCAAGGCCATGGCTGCAATGAACCCGGACCTGTTTTTCTGTGGGATCGGTGGGCATGCCATGAAGGCTGCCGGCGTGAGAATTCTGTTAGATGCCGCTGTCCTGTCAGTGGTGGGCATAACCGAGGTGTTTGTAAAATTACCCGATATCGTGAATGGGTTGACCCTGGCCCGGCGGCTTCTCAAGAGCCTGAGACCCGACCTGCTGATTCTCATTGATTTTCCTGATTTCAATTTGCGTGTGGCAAAGTGTGCCCAAAAAACCGGCGTTCCGGTCTTGTATTATATCAGCCCCCAATTCTGGGCCTGGCGGCAGGGCCGGGTCAAAAAAATGCGCAAACTGGTGGATCACGTTGCCGTGATTCTGCCCTTTGAAGAGGCTTTTTTCAGGGACCATCACATTCCGGTTACGTTTGTGGGGCATCCGTTGCTGGATCATCCCGTAACGGGAATATCCGGGGGAAAGGGCAGGGAATACCACGGGGACGGTATCCCCACGGTGGGTTTTTTGCCAGGGTCCCGTGACGGGGAGGTGGCCCGCCATCTGCCGGTCATGCTGGCAGCGGCCCGGCTTGTCCGGAAACAAAGTGCTCATGTGAAATTCATGGTATCTGTTGCACCCTCCCTGAGCAGGGACACGGTGGCGGCGATGACCGCTCAGATACCGGATGGGCAAGGTTATGTGCGTATATCCGGGGATGTTGAAAAAATATTTTGTGACAGTGACCTGGTTGTGGCGGCTTCGGGAACTGTAACGCTCCAGGCCGCCATATCCCAAACACCGGTTGTGATTATTTATAAAGTGTCACCCGTCAGTTACTGGCTGGGCCGTTCCCTGATAAAGGTTGACAACATCAGTCTGGTGAACCTGATTGCCGGTCGTAAAATTGTTCCGGAGCTGATCCAGAAAGAGGCATCGGCTGAAAAAATCGCAACACTTGTTGCAGAGATGGTAAATGATAAAAAACAACTGGCGGTTATGCGCGATAATCTTGGCAATGTGAAAGATGCCCTGGGCCGTCCCGGGGCATCGGCAAAGGTCGCCGGTATTGCCCTGGATATGCTTCAAAATAATATAAAAGTCAAAACCGTTTCTGAAAAATAAAGACAAGGCGGCTCAAGCGGTGTCCGGCAATTGTCTGAACGGTGGTATAATGTCCGCATCAACTGCGGTCACCGCGGCCTATTTTATAAAATTGGTCCTTTATGTGTGATATTGAAGCTGCACACCGTTTAGAAATTTGCGCAGGATCTGATCATTACAGACCCGGTAATTTTTATGGCCCGGTCTGCGGAAAAAAGCACTTAATTCGTGTTTGCTCATCGGCAGACCCGCTATGGTCATAATTTCGATTATCTCTTCGGCTTTCAGGTTTAATGCGATTTTTAATTTTCTAAAAATAATATTGTTATCTAATTGACGCTCGGGTTCGGGCTGGGGCCCCTCTTTCTTGCCGCGTTTATCGATAATCAATCCATTTAAAAAAATCGCCAGTTGCCTGTCCGTGCAGTTTTGATACGCCGGATCATCATCTTTTTTCAACCAGTTGCTGATCTGCTCCCGCGTGACCGGATCACCGGCCAGGCCAAAAACAGCCATCATTTTCGAATCGCTGAAGTCAAAGGTATAGCGGATGCGACGTAAAATATCGGTATTGTTCATCGGTATGTCCTTTTATTTGGGCGTCTCTGTTTGGTCTTCCTGAAACAGGGGGTGTCACCGTATCTTGATCGTATCGGAGAGAGGATTATCGCTTATGCCGTGCATATCTGAAGGCTATATTCATGTTTACCGGAAAAGTAAAGGGGAATATTTTATAGTCAGGCATTGCCATTGGGCCGGAAGCGTTTTATGGTAAGTATAGATTTTTTCAGGGTCCGCAATACAGGAACGATGTAAAAATAATTTATCTGTTATCCGCATCAGGGGTTCACTGAAGGAGCGGGGATATAAAAATATGGATTCACAAATACCGGAAAAAGCCAGGTTGCTGACGCGACTTATTGACGCAGGATTTAACGTACCCCCCTTTATCTATATTCCGTCGGATAATTTCATAACGGAAGATTTCAGGGACCTGGAGCAATTTTTGAAAGACCATTGCACCAGTTTTAAAGTGATTGCACGCAGCGCCCACGCCAGTGAGGAAAAATTTAAAAGCGGCACCTTCGACTCTTTCGCCACCTATGCCGATGTGGGGGGCATCAAATACGCCCGCAACAAAATGATCCGCATGGCCAGGACCACCAAACGCCTGTCCATCCAGCGGCAACAGCACTTTGCCAATGCTCCCGAAATCGACGTGGAACAAATGGGCGTCATTGTCATGCCTTTTATCGAAGGCACCGGTGTCATGACCAAGGTGCTGGGCAACCAGTGGGAGTTCGGATATTGCCGGGACCGTTCCAGAAAAATTCAAAATGAGCCGTATATCACCCAGGTCCCCCATGACCGCCGCCTGGTGCAGCTGTCCAGGAGCATCCAGGAGACCCTGGGGTTCCGTTGCGAGATCGAATATATTTTTTCCAGCCACGGCGATATTTTTGTGGTCCAGGCCAAGGACATCTCCCATATTGACACCCTGGAGGAAAAGGAGAGTGAACGCTGCATCCGGCTCGACGGCATCCGGCGCATCCGTATGCGCCGAAATTATCGTGAGCGGCCGCTGTATGTCATCGACAACAAATCTTTTTACATCAACCTGATCGGCAGGTGCGAAGACATGCTCCTCGACGGCCCCGGACCCAAACCCGGGATCGATGACCTTGTCGCCGACATCAAGGCATACGAAGCCGAGATGATGAATTTTGCCCTTAAGCACCAGCGGTATGCGGTGCTGGGCCTTTCCATCCAGGACGTCGAAGATCTCTACCAGGTGGCCAGTCATTACCTGGACGATCTTCCCGAGGTGCAACCTCAGCTGGCCCAGGCCCTTCACGACAATCTGTATCAGGTCGATATTTTTCTGTCCGAAGCCGACACCATGATCGCCAAGGATAAACTGCGCATCAATCTCGGCAGTCACGATGCTTATGGTATCGATACGGTGCGCAACCCCTTATGGTCGATTTACTGGCAGGTGGACAAGCATGATGCCATGGTGAAAAAATTTCACCGGCTCGGATTCAGAACCGGCGACACGGTGGGCATTGAAATCGATACCGAAGGCCGTCCCACCGTGTATCGCCAGTAAGGGGCGAGGGGAAATGGAAGGCAGGGCCTGGCAGCAGCAGTGAATATCCGGGCCACAGGAGTGGGTTAATCAGTTAGGATGGCAGGCAATACCGTTGAAATGGGCGGGTACTGCCTGTCATCTTTGGTTTCATGGCGGAAAAATCAGTGGGATTTAACCCGTGTCCATGTCTGGTCAATGATATAGTTGTCTTTTCCGAGATCTTTTACAAAGTGAAGGGTTTTCATAATTTCCGGTGTCGGCCAGATACCCGGGTTTTTCAGATCCTCTTTGGTCAAAAACGGGATCGCGGCATCATTGGGGGTTGCATACTGGTTGTAATTGGAAAGAGATGCGCCCACTTTGGGATCGAGTATCCAGTTGATCCATTTGTGGGCCGCTTCAAGATTCGGCGCTTTTGCAGGAATACACATGGAATCGATCCAGATCTCACTGCCTTCTTTGGGAACGATAAATCCATATTTTTCAGGCTCCTGGGAAACGGTCTGGATGGCATCCCCGTTATAGACGATGGCGGCATCCGCAACGCCTGAGATAACATCATTTTTTCCGCCGACACCGCCCTTGAACCCGAGACATGCGCTGCGTTTTTTGGTATCGATCAAAAGATCGGACGCTTTTTTGAGCTCTGCCGGAATGGCGGAATTAAAATCGTATCCAAGATACACAAGGGCAATTCCGAGCATTTCCCTTACGGAATCGATCAGGTAGAATGAGCCCGGGTTTTTGGCAGGATCAAACAGGATCGCCCATGAGGCCACATCGCTGTCTTTCAATTTGGCTTTGTTGTACATCAGGCCAACGGTTCCCCACTGCCAGCCCACGGAATATTTATTGCCCGGATCAAATGATGCATTGGCAAATTTATGTCCGAGGTTTTTCAGATTTGGTATTTTGGAATGGTCAAGGGGCGTTAAAAGTTTCAGGTTGATAAGGCTGGGCATGATGTAATCGGATGGAATGATAATATCATACTGCCCCAGGCCGCCGGCCTGGAGTTTTGCCATCATCTCTTCATTGGATTCATACATGTCCAGTTGGACCTTGATACCGGTTGCCCGTTCAAAATCCTTGGGCATATTTTCTTCATCCATATATTCGGACCATGTGAAGATTTTCAGTTCCCCACCACCACTCCATGCCATTGCGGGCAGAAGGATCAGCGCTGCCAGAACCATAAACAATACTTTTTTCATTTTTGTTTCTCCTTGGTTTGGGTTAATGATGTGTCCGTTTTTACTTTATGGTCACTTTTCTCGTAAACCGTTCCATGCCAATGACCATGATAATGGTGACCAGCAGGACAATGGTTGAAAGTGCATGTATCTGCGGCGTTACCGTCCTTCTGACCGCGGCATATATATACAGCGGAAGTGTGACCGAATCAGGGCCCGCCGTAAAAAAACTGATGACAAAATCATCAAGGGACAAGGTAAATGCCAGCATGGCACCGGCTACGATACCGGGCATGAGCAATGGCAGTGTCACCTTCAACAACAGATACGCGGTATCGGCATAAAGGTCCCTTGCCGCCTCTTCAATCTCCTTGCCGATACTGACCAGGCGGCTTCTCACCACCAGTGCCACAAATGCCGTCTGAAAGGTAATGTGGGCAATAATCATGTTCAAGAGTCCCGGCTCGAAGGCGGATGACAGAACACGAAGAAACCCAAAGGCCACCACCATGGCGGCCGCAAAAATGATATCCGGTATGATAACGGGCAGGTGCAGGATCAGGTCAAAGGTGGTATTCAATTTTCGAGGCCATGGAAACCGGTCCATGCCAATGGCGAGAATGGTCCCGAGAATGGTCGATACAAGGGTGGAAACAATGGCCAGAACCAGTGTGTTCCAGGCGGCATGGAGAATGAGTTCATTCTGGAACAGCTTCAGGTACCAGTCCAGGGTAAAGCCTTTCCACGCCATTCCGTATTTTGTATTATTTACTGAAAAAAATGCAACCGCCAGCAGGGGAAGATATAAAAACGCCATGGTGGAGATGGCGGTAATACTCACCAGTATGTTTATTTTTCTCATAATAAATTAATATCCTTGTTTTTCCGTTTATACAGGTAAAGACTGTACATGGTCAAAACCATGAGGCCCATGCTGATGGCAGCGCCAAAAGCCCAGTCTCTGCTGGTTCCGAACTGCTGCTGGATAAGATTTCCCACCAGCATGTATTTTGCCCCGCCGAGAAGATCGGGAACGACAAACATGCCCATGGCCGGCACCAGGGTCAGAATAATGCCCACGGACAGCCCCGGGAGCGTCTGGGGCAGAATGGCATGCATGAAAACCCGGCTGTTGGACGCATATAAATCCTGAGCCGCTTCCACAAGGGTCCAGTCCAGACGTTCAACGCTGGAAAAAAGCGGGAGGGCCACAAAGGGCAGAAACATGGAAATCATACCCAGATATACGGCAAAGGCACTGGGATACAGCGGCATCCCCGGTGCAATCATTTTGAAAAAAGCCGCAATCTTTGCCGGAAGCATATCCGGTGCGAGAATCAGAAACCAGGCATAGGTGCGGATGACCATGTTGGTCCAGAAGGGAATAATGACAATCGTCAGCCACAGATAGCGGGTTCTTTCAGGTTTTCTTGCAATGTAAAAGCATAGCGGATAGGAGAGAAGCACGGATAACGCCGTGGTGACAATGGCCACCCATACCGATCGCCAGAGGATTAAAAGATAATCCGGTGTCCATCCAAATATGCCGTACCCGATGAGCCGTTTATAATTTCCCAGGCCGAATTCCCATACCAGTTCACCGTAGGAACCTCTGCCGGCAAAGCTGACGACAATCAGGATAAGACCGGGCAGCACCAGAAAGAGAATCAGCCACAGCATTCCCGGTGTCAGGAAAAAAAGACCCCGTTTGATCAGTTTTTTCCCGGTAATCAGTTCCCCGTACCAGATGATGAGTTTATTCATTGAGCACCGCTATTTCTTTGGGGGCCATATCCAGCCACAGCTCATCCCCGATCTTGATGTTTTTATAAGTGCTGGTTCGAAGCCTGATGGGGCCCGGGCTCAGCCAGAGGTCCAGGTTGGTCCCCCGGTAGATCATTTCGGTGACCGTTGCCCGGACACCGTTTTTATCCGGCTGTGTATCAGAAATCCGGATCCATTCAGGCCGGATGGCGATGGTCCCTTTTTCCCAGGCGGGTGGATTTTCCAGCTCAAATGTTCCCATCTCTGAATGAAATTGCCCGTCGTGGTAACTGCCCTCAATCAGATTGGCCGTCCCTAAAAATTCTGCGACAAATTTATTTTTGGGGGATTCATACACCTCCACGGGTGTACCGAACTGGATAATTTTGCCATCTCTCATCACGGCAATCCTGTCCGACACCACAAGGGCTTCATCCTGGTCATGGGTCACCAGGATAAAGGTCTGGCCGAGCTTTTGCTGCAATCGTCTCAGTTCCACCTGAACCTGGGCCCGCAGTTTTGCGTCCAGGGCTGACATGGGCTCATCCAGTAAAAGAACCTTGGGTTCATTGACCAGGGCACGGGCCAGGGCCACCCGCTGATTCTGCCCCCCGGAAAGCTGATGGGGAAACCGTCTGGTCATCTTGCCGAGTTCCAGCATTTCCAGTGTTTTTCCGACCCTTTTATCCACTTCAGGTCCGGGCACCTTCCGGGAACGAAGCCCAAAGGCAATATTTTCGAAAATATTCAGATGAGGAAACAGTGCATAGCTTTGAAAGACCGTGTTGATCTGACGTTTGATTGCCGGAAGGCCTGTGATATCTTCCCCTTCCAGAAGGATCGTACCGGCATCGGGCAGTTCAAGCCCGGCGACGATGCGGAGCAAGGTGGTTTTACCGCATCCGGAAGGGCCCAGCAATGTAAAGAATTCCCCGGAATGAATTTCCTGGGACACATCTTCCACTGCTTTTATTTTACCATAGGTTTTGTGGATCCCTTTAAGGCATAATCCCTTCATCTGATATCGTGTTCCTTTCATCGCCGTCTTGTTAAAATCCTTTTTTAAAGGATTTTTCATCCCGGGCTTTTTTATATTCGGATTCCAACTCCATCATGCTGGCAGGAAATCCATATCCCGGCAGCCTTTCCATAAACGGTTCCGGCGGAAAGTTCTCCGGGCCCAGGACCCCTTTCCCGTCCCAGATTCCCTTTGACAGCAATTCCATCATGATGACCGGACTGACGGCGGTCTGGGTGACAACCGCCTGACTTTTATAGCGTTTCATGCAGTCTCCATTGTCGACCATCTGATAGATATACACACTTCTTTCTTTCTCGTCCTTCAGGCCTTTCACCCACAGTCCTGCAGACAGCTGGCCCACCATTTTGTCGCCGATGAGTGCCGGGTTGGGGGAGCAAGCCGCCACCACATCCCGTGGTGATACGTCAACGCCTTTAACCGATACTTTTTCAGTGCTGGTCAGACCGAGTGATTCAAGGATTTTCAGCACCCGTCGCATATCTTTGGTTACACCGAACTTGAACGTCACCCGTTTGAGCCCTTTGTCTTTAAAATATCTGGGAAACATCAGCACTTCCTCGTGTTCAATGTTAATGACTTCCCGGTCACCGACAGGATCGGGAAACCGGAATATCTCAGGCTCTGAAAAAGACTCGGTGACATACCATCCACGCTCTTTTTCCCAGATGACCGGTGGGTTGAGGCATTCTTCAATGGTGGTCCATATGGAGAATCCAAAAGGGATATCAATGCCTTCAACCGACAGATTGTCTGCATCACGAACATTGAGTTCATGTATTTCATCAAACAGATGATCGCAGGCATACCGGGCAAATACATTGACCATGCCGGGTTCAACACCCGATCCGCAAAGGGCCAGGTTGTTTTTTGAAACCCATAGGTCGTGCTGGTCATACTGGGTATCTCCCAGTTTGATACCAACCGTTCCATAAGGATCTTCTTTGTCCCTGTAAGACATGCTCATGGCCATATCCATATACCGGGCGCCTGTTTCAAGGGCGGCTTCAAAAATGGGCATATTAAATATGGGGTCGCAGGCATTCATTATAAAATCCGCTTTGTATTGTCTGGCAAGCGCAATGACCCAAGCTTTGTCACTGGCATCCGCTTTTTCCGCGGTGAGTCGATCGTCACTGGCTTCTGAAACAACCTTTTTTGCACGGTTGATATCATAATCACAGACAATCATACGCGTCAGCCATTCGGCATGAGGGTCGTTTTTTGTTGCAATTGATACAATAGCTTCACCTACACCGCCGGCGCCCACCAGTAAAACTCTCATAAAGCCTCCATTTTTATAGCCGCTGTATAACGGCTGCTTTTTTTAAATGCCGGATAATGGCTTTCGCGGCCTCAGGTGATTGCCGTTCCCCAATTGAAATTATGTTTTCCATATTGTATGATCAAAGCGGTTTCAATCTTGTTGATGCCGTCTATCTTATTAATTTTTTCAAAAATCAAGGATTCAAGGTCTTCAAAACTTCGAACAATAAAGTCGGCATCAATATCTGATCCCCCTGTTATCAGTACAACATACCAGAGTTCTTTTATGGCCACGAGTTCTTTCATGATTGTGTTCTTTTTCTTCAGATCAATGGTGATCTTGAAGTTGCCTGCCACCTGAAAACCCAAATCAAACGGGTTGCTTACAGCGACGATTTGAACAATTTTATTATCGATGAGACGTTTGAGCCGTATCCGAACCGTTGACTCGGCCATGCCAAGTTTTTTGGCAATGGCTGAATTCGAGATTCTTCCGTCGTTCTGGAGCAACAGGATTATTTCGGAATCAACGGTATCTATTTTTATTTTATTTTTTCTCATTTTTTTTGCAATCATCTTTTTATTTCGTTTTAAATGTAAAATTACTTGATATTCGCAATATTTGAATTCACTATTTGCATTTTTAGAAGAAATTGTCAAATATTTTATTGACAAATAATTGTCGGTCATCTATTTTTTTTTAAATGGATTTGTAAAAAGCCCCGGCATCTCATTTCTATCACAGCCCGTAGATTTTCATATTTCTATTATAGCAATATGGTGTGGCATAAATGTTTTTTCGACTTTTTACGACGCCATCATTTTTAGATCAGGAATGTTGTTTCTAACCAATCGGAAAGTCGAAAGGGAGAGCCAGATGATGGATTACAGGGATTCGGTTTTAAAAGAATCTTCTCAAGTACTGGATTATATTTTAAAGGATCAATTGACGGAAGAAGACAAGGATCGGATCATTGCGGATTCAATTGATAATTTCAACCACCATGTCAATCCCGGATGGTTGAAATACAGAAAATCGGTTTCCACAGATGCTGCTTTTGTTGAATGGGCAGACGCCGAGGAGACCTTTACAGATACCCATGGTAATGAATTTATCGACTGCCTCGGTGGGTTCGGTGTCTATACGGCCGGCCACCGGAATCCTGAAATCGTAAAGGTTGTGCAGGCCCAGTTGAACCGGTATGCCCTGCACAGTCAGGAGCTGATTGACCCGTTAAGGGGATACCTGGCCAAACTTGTGGCCATGTGTACCCCGGGAGACCTGCAATATGCGTTTTTTTGCAATGGCGGGGCTGAAGCAGTTGAAATGGCATTAAAGCTGGCAAGACTTGCTTCGGGAAAACATTATTATATTTCAACGGTCAATGGATTTCACGGTAAGTCATTGGGGGCGGTATCGGCTACCGGAAAAGGGCTTTACAGAAAACCCTATCTGCCAATCATCCAGGGGGTTCAGCATGTGGCCTTCGGAGATGCAAAAGCGGCGGAAACCGCCATTATAAATTTGATTGCCGTGGGGGAAACCGTCGCCGGAATGATTGTGGAACCGATTCAGGGGGAAGCCGGAATTATTCTACCGCCGGAAGGGTATCTCAAGGAACTGCGGGCCATCTGTGATAAATACGAAGTGGTTCTTATCTTTGATGAGATTCAGACGGGCATGGGGCGGACCGGGACCCTGTGGGCGTGTGAAGATTATGATGTGGTTCCCGATATCCTGACCTTCGGGAAGGCGTTTGGCGGTGGGGTAATGCCCATCACAGGCATCATTGCACGGCCGCACCTCTGGACGGAACAGCTGAAAGAAAATCCCTGGGTTCTGGGATCCCCCACCTTTGGCGGCAATCCCCTTGCCTGTGCCGCTGCCATTGCCGCGATTAATTTTACCATTAAAACGGATCTGCCGGGACAGATAAAGGAGAAGGGCAAGTATTTCATGGATCGGTTGCTGAAATTCAAAGAAAAGTATTCCATCCTTGTGGATGTCAGGGGCAAAGGATTTTTGATCGGCCTTGAATACAAGACACCTGAAATAGGATGGGCTGTATCCAAAGGCCTTTTTAAAAGACATGTCATGACCGGCGGAACCCTGAACAATGCCCGGGTGAACCGCATCGAGCCGCCGGGTATTATGGCTTATAAAACCATTGATATCATCCTCCAGCGGTTGGATGAAACCCTGACAGAAGTATCGGAACAGTTTAAAGAATAAATGATAGGGCGGCCTGTATGGCAAGCCACATCTTTTAAGGCCCGGTTTGCCCGGTGCGGGTGTCGGTAAAAAATATAACGGCCAACCGGAAATCCGATTGGCCGTTAAGGAGAAAACAGATGAGAAATTATTAGGTTAAAATTAGTACATGCAAATTTTTTGCCAAAAATTTGTTTTATGAATTTAAAATGTTAATTAAAACTTTATTGTTTATATTCTAAATAGTTACAGTATTATTTTTTTTAAAAGGGCTTAAGCTTTTTTGTATTCAATGCTTCAAATGGCATGGCCAGGCGATGATAAGTTCAAATTTTTAAACTTATCCGGTTTTAACGGTTCAAATTTTTAAACTTTATTTTTAATAATATTTTTCGCTTGGGCCCTTATAGTCCTGGATCGTATTGCCGCCGTCAATGACAATCATCTGACCGGTGATGTAAGTCGATTCGTCAGAGGCCAGAAACGCGATCAGGTCGGCTACTTCAGCAGGCGTTCCGGCTCTTTTGATCGGCGTATTTTCTGCGGCATGCGTTTCTTCTTCAGTGGATGATCCGGTACTGATCCAGCCGGGGGCCACGTTGTTGACAGTGATGCCGCTCTGGGCCACTTCCATGGCCAGCCCCCTGCTCATGCCCACCATGGCCGCCTTGGCGGCGCTGTATGCCGCCTCCCCGGGATTGCTCACCAGCGGTCCGGTGACCGATGACACATTGATGATGCGGCCGAAGCGGTTTTTCAGCATGTGGGGCAAAACAGCATGCGTTATGTTGAAGCAGGTGTTCAGATTCCGGTCAATGGACTTGTCCCAGTCTGAAGGGGACAGTTCGGCCATGTGGATAAGGCGTTCGGGATCACCCACCTGAGTCATGCCGGCATTGTTGACTAGAATATCGATGCGGGTAAAATAGGCGATAATTTTTTCCACCAACCGGCTGGCCTGGTCACGGTTCGTGAGGTCGGCCGTACCGGCAAATACCCTTCCTCCCAAGGCTTCCAGTGCCGTTTTTCGTTTAAAGATACGATCCGTGGTGGAGGTGACGGCGACACTGGCCCCGCTTTTTACCAGAAGGGCGGCCGTGGCAAAACCGATGCCCCGTTCACTGCCACACCCCGTTACCAGGGCGATTTTGTTTTCAAATCGTTTTTGATTAATGTACACGGTTGTCTCCCTTTAAAGTGCCTGTCCCCGTGAAGTTCTGATGTCAACAGGGCTGGTTCAGACTTTTCCGGCCAGTGCCGACATCTCACCCATGCAGGCATCCCATCCGTTAACCAGAAGATCAATGTCCTCATTCGTGGCCATGGGCGGCACCAGCATCATGTTGTGAAACGGCGTTATTAATAACCCCCGGTTTGCCAGGTACAGGTGGGTGTAATAAATCAGATCCCATCTGAACGATGCCTTGGCCTCCTTGCCCGTGGTGGGCATCCGTGGCATGAATTGCAATTCAGCCCGGGCACCGCAGCGAGTGACGCTCCATGGCAGACCGTATTTTTGGATGGCGGCTTCCAATCCGTCCGCCATGCGGTTTGCCCCATTGATCATCAGCGCAAACGCTTCGGGCGTTGCCACATGCTCCAGCGTCGCCCGCATGGCATTAACGGCAAAGGCGTTACCTGAAAGCGTTCCGCCGATTCCCATGGGATCTGACAATCCTTTGGTCCCGAAGGAGGCATTTATGCGATCGGCGATTTCCGCTGTAAACCCATACACGGCTACCGGGATACCGCCGGCAATGGCTTTGCCGAATGTGAGGAAGTCCGGATCCAGGCCATGCGCCTTGGTATATCCGCCGGGACCTGAAGACAGGGTATGGGTTTCGTCGATAACGAGGTATGTACCGTATCGGGAACACAACTCACGAAGCTTTTTGTGGTATCCCGGGGCCGGAAGAACCATCCCGCAGTTTGTCATCACCGGTTCCGCCAGAACACAGGCCACGTCCTTATGGGAAAGCGCGCCTTCAAGGGCCTCCACATCATTGAATTCCACCACCCGTGTCAGGGCTTCCTTGGGCACGCCCGGATTAATGTCATACTCTGAACGCAGAACAAGGTTCCCCGACGGGCCGATGTGCACCAGTGCCTCATCAATGCTGCCATGGTAGCACTCGTTGAAAACCAGGATTTTAGGCCGCCGGGTCAGGGTCCGGCATATGCGGATGACGTAGCGGTTGGCTTCTGTGGCGGTCATGGCCACCTGCCAGCAGGCTAGGCCGAACCGGTCTCTCAGTGTTTTGCCCACCCACACGGCATCTTTGCCGGGCAGCATGGTGGTGATTCCCAGGCGAACCTGCCTTGTGACGGCGTCCGCTGTGGCCTTTGGCGAATGCCCGAACATGGCCCCGGTGTCCCCAAGGCAAAAATCCACATATTCGTTGCCGTCCACATCGATGATCCGGTTGCCCGAAGCCCTGTCGATGAAAAGCGGGTAGGCGGTTCCCCAATCACCCATCCAGGGCATGGGCACACCGTTGAGCAGAACATCCCGGGCCTGGGCGAACACGACTTTTGATGTGGGTGTGCGTATTTCGTACCGATCGACTTCACGCTGCATCAGGGAATCAAGCTGCCTCTCGGTCAAAATGGTATTTGAAGGTGTCATTTTTACTCCTAATTTAGATGGCGGCCCTTAATTTTACCGATTAGATTGCTATGCTTGAACGTCCTGGTCCATGCTTTTTTCAAGGTCGATGATTCTTTTTCTTATGCCATCCGGAACAAGTGCCTTTTTATTGTTTTGATAATCGAATGTAACAATCACACCTTCCCCTGATGCCGCTATTTTCTTGTGCTTATGACTGATGACAGCATACTTCATTACAAAACGATCTTTTTCGATGGACGCCACTTTTGCGCCCACTGTGATATGGTCCGGATAGGTTAATGGGATTTTGTATCGGCATTGAGTGGATGCCAGTATGGGGCCGATGCCGGTTTTATTCATGACTTCAAGAAAATCGATTTTTTCGAAATATGAAATTCGGGCACTTTCAAAATGTTTGAAATACACGACATTGTTCACATGTTGAAATGCGTCCATATCGCCGCAGGCTATCGGAAGTTCAATTACTACAGGATAAGCGCTGATCAGTTCTTTCATTTTTTCACCACAGTTGGAATAATTTTCGGTAATTTCGTTTCGTCGAATTCAGCGGCAGCAAAAGCCGGCGCAACAGCAAAGAATTTGGCTGCCCTTGATTGTCTCTCGCCAGAACATAATATAGTGCCCCATTGTATTCTATGCACTATTGTTTTGCCATGGATTATCCAGTACTTTTTTCGTATCGAAGTATCAACCCGTAATTCAAGGCTTGCTCCCCGTCACCTGGGCCATCTCGGAGACCTTTTTTCCAGGAAAGCGGTGATCCCTTCAATGCACTGCCCGCTGAGAACAGTTGATGCGGCCTTTTCCCTTTCCACTGCCAGTGCCCCTTTCTCATCCATGGAAAAAGTTGAATCGATAATTTCCTTGACAGCCCTCAGGGCCATGGGGCCATTTGCCGTTATACCGGCTGCATATTCGATGACACGGGATTGGAAATTTTCTTTCGGAAAAACATGGTTTACCAAACCCGACCGTTCTGCTTCATCGGCAACAATTTTACGGGCAGAAAAAATAAGATCCTTTGCCCGCCCGGGTCCGATTAGTTTCGCCAGCCGCACAGTACCGCCTAAATCCGGTATCAGCCCCAAACGGGTCTCCTGAAAACAAATGACGGCACCTTCTTTTGCCACCCTGACATCACAGGCCAGTGCCAGCTCTGCAGCACCGCTGTAACATATGCCGTTGATGGCTGCAATTGTCGGAAAGGGCAGACGGGCAAGTTTTGTAAGAACGCTCTGGATATATGCAAATCCGTCAATCAGTTTTTGTCTGTCCTGGTCCTGGAGGGCCTGGAACATGCCGGTAATGAACGTATCCGATGGCGTAACGTCAACACCTGCCGAGAAAATGTCGGCGGGATGACCGGTTATCACTAATGCTCGAATCCCCTGGCCTGATTTTAAGTCATCAAAATAGCGGTCGAATGCCTTCCAGCACGCGAAATCGATGGCATTTTTCTTTTCGGGCCGGTTCATTTCAATGAACGCGATCTCTTTTTCTTCACGATAGATTAACGGAGCGTGGTTTTTCGCCATATCACCTCCAGGACAGGGACGACCTTTTTATAGACTACATTCATCTGGACCAGGACGACTGTCTTTTTTATATCTCCTATCCCGCAAGAAAATCAGGAAAGCTTAAAGACGCCGTCGACTTGGCCGGAAAGGCAGACATTCACGAATCTTTCTTCAGGCCAAAGGCTTCATTGTCATTCGGGCTCCACACAAAACCATTACCGGTGATGCCTGTCGAATTGGAAAACTGTTGGTAATACAGAATGCTGGGTCGGGTCAAACAGTATTAAAAGCGGCATTTTGTCGCAGTCGGTGCATTTTTATTGTTGAAATTAAGTAAAGTGACCCCCGATTCCGATCCGGGTAATTATTCTTCAGCCAATTCAATCGCCAGAAATATTTATGTCCGGATACTATTTTTTTAGACAATCAGGGCATATCCCATGGCTGGCTGAACAGAGGGTGATATCTGTCAAAGAACAGTGGGTACAATTCATTACCCGGCTACGGCCCGGTAACCTTGATGCGTCGCCCTATGCGGAACCGCCTGCGGGAAGGTGTGGGGGCTGGAGGAGAACCCCCACGACTCCCCGGTCAGGTTTCAATGTTTGGTACTCGGGTTTGAAATGGTGTCATACAATTGCGGCGGCGATGCTTATTTTTTTTGGATTCGGTAATGAATTATTCCCATTTTGAAAATAATGTGCTGAATGTGCTGGTGAAAGTAACCCCACCTTTAAGAAGCCTGCCGCAAGCATTTTGTCCTTAAAATTCTTTGGTGTGAAATAGCTCACGAACGGTTCACCGGCACCAGAAACGCGGTTTGCAAGCTCACTCGACGCTGATGATCGGGTTGATGGCTGTTGATGGAAGGTAACGACTGCTTCGCTCCCACTTGGATATTTCGCCATGCATTTAAGCGTTAAGTCAATTGCTTGTTCTGTAAGGTACATTGTGACGCCCAGCCAGGAAAAGAACGTCGGCTCGTCGCTCCGAATACTATTTCGAATCAGACCTTCTTCTAAAGACTCATTTTCGAAGTTAACGTCGGCGAAAACAACATTGCTTGGAACGGGAATCCCTGAATCTGATATTTTTTTCCGTTTTAGATGCTGCGTATCCGGGTGGTCGACTTCTATAATTCTAAGGTGTGTTGCCCAAGGAGGTTGTCTGATGGCGAATGTATCGAACCCGGCTCCAACGATGATGTATTGATTTATGCCCCGTTTAATTGATAATTTGAGCCGGTCCTCTGTGTATCGTGAACGAAGAACGACATGTGATCGAAGTGCCTTGGATTCTGGTGTCATATATTTGTTTACGGAATCCTTTATCCGATTCCCAGCATCAGGCCCAAGCAAAATCAATGCAACAGGATCGTTAAGTATGAGTGGCCTACCATCAAGAAGTTGATGGGCAGCGCGCAAATATGCCGTTGCTAAAGCTGTGCGGCTTGCTACTTGATTTCGCACGATTTTTCTCCTGAATTCTGATTGAAAAACCTAACGCCGAACTGAGTAGCGGCCGGTACAGCGGTGTATCAAGGAAAATGCTGGCAGTTTGGTGAATTTGTCGGTGTGTAACGGCAGCGGGACACCGGTCTTTCTCAACTTTGTAATACAGGGACGTGATTGCGCAGCATATCGGCAAACTGTTCAGGTGTAGTGGGTTTACTGAAGTAATAACCATGCATCCCATCGCAGGCGTGTCCCTGTAAAAAGTCCATTTGCTCCTGCGTTTCTACGCCTTCGGCAATAACAGTGAGACTTAGAGTCTTGCCCATCGCAATGATCGCTTCGGTAACTGCCTTATTTCCAGTGTCCTGCGGAAGGTTACGGATGAAGGATCGGTCCACCTTGATTGTATCGATAGGGAAGTGTTTGATATGGGCAACAGAAGAGTAACCCGTACCGAAGTTGTCGATGGCAAGTCGCACGCCCATGGCCTTGATTTTGGTCAGTGCAGTGATCACGCGCTCGGGGTTGTGCATCAACATACTTTCGGTAATTTCGAGTTCCAGCAGATTTGGTGCCATACCGGAATTCTTCAGCGCGGTACTGATATCGTCTGGGAGGTTATCGTCGATGAGCTGTTGAAGCGACAAATTTACCGCCATACAGACGGGGGGAAGTCCCTGGAGTTGCCAGGCGATATTTTGTGCACACGCAGTCTTTAGTACCCACCGACCGATGGGCACCATCAGCCCTGTTTCTTCGGCCACCGGAATAAATTGCGTGGGGGTCATCGAGCCAAGGTATGAGTTCTGCCATCGCAACAGTGCCTCTACCCCGGTAATCGCACCCGTTTTGAAGTCCAGTCTGGCCTGATAGTGCAGAGAGAACTCATTTTGCTCCAATGCAGAGCGCAGGTTTGTCTCGATCGATAGCCGACCGATTGATTTTGACTGAATCTCTTTGGAGTAGAACTGATAGTTATTCTTGCCTTCCTCCTTGGCTAAATACATGGCTATATCGGCGGTTTTTATCAAGGATTGTTCGTCCTGGGCATCCTTTGGGTATATGCTGATGCCGATGCTCGCCGTTACGCGGGATTCTTCACCCATAAGAACCATGGGTTTGCTGGCGGCAGAAAGAACCTTATGGGCTATATTGGCGACTTGACTCAAATCGTCTATCTCGTCGACCAGGATAATAAACTCATCTCCTCCCAGACGGGCGACTACATCGATCGCCCGCAACGTTTGTTTCAACCGGGCGGCAACCTCTTGCAACACCCGGTCGCCCGCCTCGTGGCCCAGGGTGTCATTGATAATCTTGAAGCGATCGAGATCGATGAAGAAGACAACGAATTGTCTCTTATAACGCTGTGCGGACTGGATGGCGCGGTTCAGTAGCTGGCTGAACATCATGCGGTTGGGCAGACCCGTCAGGACATCATGGGTAGCCAATTTGTCCAAGGCAGCATTGGCTTTCATAAGTTCATCGGTGCGCTCCTTCACGCGTTGTTCAAGGGTGCGGCGATGCCCTTCCAGTTCCTTTGTTGCCATCCGCAGCCGCATCAGCGTATCCCGCAGGCTCCGCATATTTAAGTAGGTAAGGAGACCGACGGTGGAGATCAGCATGAGCATCAGGGAGGATATGTTGACAAATTCACGTCCCGTTCCTAAAGTGAGCGGCGGGATGTAGAGGCCGGATTGATAGAGGAAGACAAGCAGCAGGAAGTAAGCCACCACCCCTCCCGTCATCCACAGGGCGTAAACGGGAGCCAATAGGGTTCCGGCAATGGTTATCGTCCAGATATGAAGTACCCATGCGGTAGAGTAAATGCCGTCAAATATCCAGGCGGCAAGACAAATGGCAAATAAGTTCACCCAGATGTAGATCAGAATCGCCGACCGGATGCGCCCCCGCCGGGCCCGTATAATGCAATATATGGAGAGAGGGACAAATGATAGGGGAAAAGCTGCAGCTATGAAACCCACGGAGGTTTCTGTCACTCCGAGAGGCTTTATCAGCAGAAAGGGCAAAGCAAGAAAGATTACAAGCACTATACTGATTATCATCAGAATATTGAAGAGTTTTCCCTGGCGTATCTCCTCCTCGTCGAGCACGTTAACGGTGATCAACTGCTCCAAATGTGTGACAAACCACATCCTCAGGTTCATGTTGTTCTCATCTATGTCTATCCCTTTCGTTGACAATTGACATCTGTCAGTTGCCGTATAAAAGATATTTTCTTATATACAGTCAACTCAGCCACTGCCGGGCTTGTTCAACCACCGGATAAGATCGTGGTTCGCTGCGCTCACACAATCCGGTACCTTTCACAACATCAATTATTCTGGGATAAACAGTTTCATTTTGTTGTACGTATTCAGGGGGTACAGTCCCTCACCCTAACCTTCTATCCTTTTTCGTTATCTGTCTGCTATTCTCTGCACCTTCTAATGTTGTCTAAATGGCAACGGCACAAATTTCGTTTAGCAGGTTCAACGACAGGAACATCCTGTTGTGTTGAAATTGGGCCCCATCTCTTTTGCCCAACAAATAAATGCATTTTGGCAATCAATGGGGACTTCAGTTTTAATCACAATAGATTCTCCTTTAGCAAGCGGAGTATCTACTTTTAAACAAAGTCCGCTGCTGCTGTAATTTATAACCGTAGCTTTATATATTTTCTCGGCGGAGTTGTCTGTATATTCTATATCGATGTTTACAGGATAACGATCTTCTTTTCTTATGATTCCGATGGGTTTTGACAGATCAATACGTTTCTCACAGCCATCGAGCCAGGCTAAAAGCTCGTTGTTTTTAAAAGGTTTGCTGAAGAATGTACACCCTAACTCTTCGAGCATCTTCTGCCCTTTATTGTCGAGGTCTGAGGACATAACAAGCTTATTTCTTATATCAACCTTGCATCCCCTTTGCACCTGATGGAGCAGCATTTCAAGCCCGGACATTCGGGGCATTTGATAATCGGTTATGATAATATCGGCACATGGGTTTAAGGTATCGCACTTGTTTGACTTGGTCCTATAGATTGGGCAAACAGTCGTTCTCTCAAAGGTCAGTATCTCGTAATCCCTTAAGGACATTATTCTCTTAAGCAACTTCAGAATATTCACATCATCGTCAAAGATGTTGACTCTTAGCTTCCTCAAAGTTATACCCCCCTCATAAGATAACCAACAAACCCAGCGGTTAGCGTAATTTGACTCTTATTAATGGGCGTTTCATGATGAAGCATGATCAAAAACAGGCGGTCGATCATGTTCCATCAATATTGTTGCCAGTTTCTTGAATATTGCCAGTTGTCCGATTTCTTGGCGGGCTTTATATAGGCTAAACGAATTAACATTTTTTCTAAAAACACGAAGAACGGTGAATGTCAAGCAAGTTGTCGCCTAAGTATAAAAAACTTTTGCGCCTTTTTTAGCAAAATCAGCTCGGTTGGTTTTCCGGCATAGGATGCGGTCTTTTCGAATCCGTTTTATCAAAAGAGTTCGTTACCGTCACCTAATCGATTTTACGGCGGCCTACAGCGCCCTGCATCATGTCACAAAATTCCGGGTCTGGGCTTTCAGGCGATTTTGCCATTTTTTATCCCTTCACCGAATCGTACCTCAAATGCGCCAATTGCCTTACCATGGATTATCATGTAACTTTTTCGTATCGAAGCATTAGGACTCAATTCAAGGTTTGAACCCATGTATACCACTTCCTGAAGTGCCTCTTAAGTGGCCAAAGCAGGACAGTAATCCAAGCCAAAATATGAAACACTGTATAATATTAGGCAAATCAAATCCCTCTTCAATCTTCAGAATGTATTGCCTCCTATAACCGACTAAGCATCCAATAATTTGGTCATTGTGTAACAGATTAAAGTGATAATGCGTTTTTTCAAAGAAGTGTTCTCCGGGTTTAAGAAAAAACGTTTTAGAATTAAAATGTATCAAATAGGAGTAACCAATTCCATTCGGTTTTTCTGCAACGGCTTTTTGGTTTTGACGTACATTCCGCACCCTTTTGAAGGGTTGTTTGAGCAATTATTATTTTACGGATTTTCAAAATGAGTATTTTACTTCCTACGGAACGGTGAATACTTCGGGTGTGACCCCCATAGCTTGCAAATACTCGCGTTGAAAATCTTTTAACGGCCTTGCCAATTGACGGTTTTTACCCATGGTTATCACCATTATTCCGGCAAACTTGGTTGTCATCATAAAAGACGTCGGTTTCTTTGTCGGTCGCCGTTCCCAACCGGTTAATGTACAGTCGTTTGCTTCCACGTACTGGCGCATGGAACGCTCCATCAAACGCCAGATCAACAGGGAGATTAGAAGAACAAGACCAAGCACTTCGATTCTTTCAGCCTTTTTGAGAAAAATGCTGTTTATAATTGCCGGATCTTTCAGAAAGCTGAAGTTCTTCTCAATGCCGATTTGGCTCTTGTATAGTTTTAAAAGATCGAGTGCCGGCCACTCATCCTGTTGCCCGATCAGATTGGTAATCAGAACAAAACAACCGGCCTGAAGCCTTAATGGATCTACCTTTTCCGGTGCTTCAACAATTTTGGCCGTTAACCGATATTCATAACGCAACACAGTTCGCGGTTTGTTTTGGACGGGCCTTCCGCGACCATACTTGGGTATTTTTTCGATGTCGGCCGTTATCCGGTGATAGCCCCCGGTTGCCGTGTGGATGAGTTTCTCAGATGCCACCTGAGCATCGGCACGACAAAAAAAGGCGGTATCTGTCACTTGCCTGCAGACCTTTTCAAGCTGGCTACGATCCTGCTTTAACAGGCGATCAATTCTTTTGTGGCGGCGTTTGTCGTGGGCACTGGAATGCACGACGATGGCCCGGTATGTTTTACCGTATAGGTCAACGATACTGTCGTAAGCTTTATAGCGTGCTGTCGGTCGTTTGGGGCGGCTATATTCTTCGGCCAAAGGGCCTATGTCAATCCAGTTATCGGCACTTACCGCTTGACGGATCACCCGTCCACATTCGTTATAGGTGGCCGGCAGGCGTGATAAAAACATGGTTTTATCGGCTTTTCCCAGATTATCTTCGGTAACAAAAGCAGCATCAGCCACATAAACATAGGCTCCTGAGGCAAGGCCGTGTCGTGCCATATGTTTTGAGATATTAGTGAGCACCTCGTTGTTAATCGTCTTATCTGAGGCGTTGCCGTCCCGGGTGACGCCCAGGATAGGAATATTGCTGTCAACACACAGCATGGCTATTAAAAATTGTTTAAGGTCCGGCCGTTTGGCTTTGCTGTGACCGTAAGTGATTTGAAACGGTGGATCGGCCAGATCGTAGTCTCCATATACGCTGACTGATGTTGTATCAAAATGAACACGACGGGCATCAACGTCGAACACGGAAATGGCATTTTGGGCAAGTTGGGAAAAGATTTTCAACGTTCCGGTTTCAAAAATCTTGTCCATTGCCCGACCCAGGTTTGTATCGCAAAAGCAATCTGGCTCGATGGCTGATCCCAGCAGCAGTTCGGTATCTTTTTCTTCAAAAAATTCCGTTAACCTGTAAAGGGGCGTTCTCCCGGAAAGGGTATCGAGAACCATGGCCAAAATGGCCATGCCCGGTGACAGATCCATCTGGCTGTCAACTAAATGGTTTATGGTTTCTACCAGGTTGATGCGCTTGGCATATTGCTTGACAATGGGCAAATGCCTGGCATCGGTGAATGTCATCTTCTCGGTGTTCAGCTTTTCCATTATACCCCCAGATGCCTTGGAATTGACGTTTGAGGGTAGTGTATCAGTAAGTGTTTGAAATGTCTAGATATTTTTTATTTATAGTTATATCAATATGTTGCGAGTATTATCTACTTGATTTAACTGTCTTTTAAATTGGCCCATATTCCTTGCTTTGGGGTGCGGAATGTACGTTTTGATAAAAACTACAGTAGTATTTACCACCCCACCAATTTTCTCGATAAAAGTTGTATTTTCCTTCTTTAGCTGCGAATTTTGCCCGTGGAAATAAGTAGTAGGAACCTTTGAGAGTCCCAAAATACTCATTTTCATCAAATAAGCTAAAAATCGGCAATAGAAATTTTTTACTAATGGTAATCATTTATATAGGCTTCTAACGGCCAGTTTCACCCGGCGTGGCGAAGCCGCGTCGGAGTGAAAACTGAGGTTATATCGCTAAACAACTTTTTGAAATTGGACTTTGACATTAGCACGATTAAAATAATGAAATATAAATGCGGTCCAGATGAACCCTAAAATGAGTTTCAAATATAATAAAAATACGGGCTTTCCACTGCTCACAAAGTATGGAACCGTGTAACGATGCGTGTAAAGGATATAAAACCCGATATTGTACAGAAAAGACAGTAGGGTAATTATTAGAGTGAGGATTCTTGCCCAGCCTAATGTCCTTAGTAGACCTATGCCTGCTACAAAACAAGCAATCATATTCAGAACTGTAAATGTCTGTACGACATAATAGTAGGAGTCAGGCAATTCGAAATGTGCAGCACCGTAGGCCACAAGTCTATTTTTCAAAGTAAAGACACTTACAATTGCCACCATAGAGCTGATGATGAACAGCCAACCCAATACAGTAACACCTTTTGTTCTCTTTGTTTCTGACATTTTTGTTTCTCAGAGATATAACGATTTAATCAGTGGCCCGCCCTTTGGGTCTGCTGAATTTTGATGTTAACCATATGTCTATATTAAAATATATTCAGCGAATCAAAAGACACTTTACCTTGCACTGGCTGCCAACTTTGCAAAAATAAAGTGTAATACAGGTCAAATGCTTTTTGGTGCCTCCCCATGTAGACATCATCGTTAAATTCATATTCAAGAACTGCGTCTGCCTTGCCGCCTATTATTTTCGTTTCTTGCCCAGGCCATAATCTTTTATCAATGAAAAGTGCATATTCTTGGTATCGTTGGCTATTAATATTCTGCCCTTCCCCTTCTTCGAACCCAATGATTTTAGATATTGGAATGTGTGTAGGCCACAAGAAACTGATTCGGAAAAAGTCTTGATCTGGTGTTTGAAGCAGTTTAACTGACACAGAAAGAGAATATTTGTGGATTTCCTGCGTAATGTGCAGTTTCTGATATGAAATAGATACATCTGCTGGTGCGGTGACCACTGTTTCAGTGTCTTGCTGATCAGATTCTTGATTCGAACCAGAAGGATTTATTGCAGACCTAATTTTTGGAACAAACTTTTCTGATACATCTAACCAGTATCGTATGTTTTCCTTATCGATTTCTTTTGAATGGACAAGCCTGTTCCTAGCCATTCGGAGTTCAGTAAGTAACTGGACATCGTTTGGTTCCAATAATCCAAGAGCAAACGCTTCTTCCCATTTATACGTTCCTGACACCCCAGCAGCTTCAAGTTTTTCTTTTATGTCTCTCTCAATTGTATTCCAATTGATAATTAATTTCCCTAATGAATCTGATTCGGAAGTTGATGGTGATATTGAAACGTCAAATAGGTTATTCAGAAGCACGCCGGCAATGTCACGATAAGCAATTAAATATTCGTCATCGACACTTAAGCCTGTTCCATTATGGTAAAGAGTGTTTCTTATTCTGTGATAATGTTCTATGTCAGTTTCATCTATACCCACCAGTTTTTCCGAAGCATATTTGAATAGAAGAGATAGTAATTTAGGAAAGCTATTTCCTGCCACATCTAATTCTTTTTTTGGGGCCTTAAAACCGGATTTTTTAGGGGGGAGAGAAAGACTGGTTCTTACTATATTTTCAACACAATTATCAATGCTAATAAAAGCAATCCTCTTGTCGAAAGCTGAGTTGAGATTGATATGAGAATCTGCATGCCGCAGTAATTCACTAGCACCAGATGCCCAAGTAGATTCCATTGTTCAATCCCTTTTTCGGTTGGTTAACGCCAGCAGTCACAGGCCGCGAGGTACGAGCGGTCCTGTGCAATGCTATGTTGTGTTTTCTTATCTGATGTTCCTGCCTATTCTATTCCAACGGACTCTAAATTTATCCTTATCCCAAGACCAATAAATGCTTTTAGCTTTTCCTTTCACAGAAGCCTTTTTAACAAATCCCCAAAACCTACTATCATAACTGGCATCTCGGTTATCTCCCATGACAAATAGTGAATCCTCTGGTATCTTTATTGGACCGTAATTGTCTCGTGGCTGAACATTTTTAGGAAAAATGTATGAGTCATTATTAACCTTATAGTGTTCCTGACAGGGTTCACCGTTAATAAATACCTGTTTATTCCTTATTTCAAGAGTATCACCACCCATACCAACTATTCGCTTTATAAAATCTTTAGACGGGTCCTCTGGAAATGGAAAGATAGCTATGTCGCCTCTCTTGGGTTCTGAGTTTCTATAAGTGAACTTGTCTGCAATTATGTGGTCGCCAACCTGAAGAGTGGGCCTCATTGCTCCGGATGGTATTTTATAGGCTTGAGCAATATTTATTTTTACCGTTGTTTCAACGATTGTTTGGATAACAAATGAGGCTATAAACCAACAGAGCAAATAGACGTACCATTTGTTATATTTTTTCAAATAATATGAGGAACCGAATAACCTTGCGCCTTTAATAGAATCTGAGATGCAATAGATTAAATATGAAATTCCTGCGATTATAGCGATGATTGGCCCAACTGGTGCGTATAAAAGGAAAGATGAGAAGCCCAACAACAAAAACATCTGTCCGCCAACAAATAAAATTAAGCCCTTTTTAATATTTCCACAGTAAAGGTGCCCTAATCCAATTGTAAAAAAGGTTAATAATCCAGCAACCCAAGGTTTACGTGGCTTATCTGTCAATTAATTATCCTTTTTTGAAACACAACGTGCTGCTGTGAGGCGTGCGGCAGTTTCGCGCGTCCTTACCAGCAGATGGTTAGCCTAAATGTCCACCGCAAGCCGCACATATTTCAAATTCTGGAGATATTACGTTCCCTGGACATTCAGGATCTTCACAATCAACTCTCTCTACAGCCATTTCCAATTCACAGACGAAACAATACAAAGTTGTTGATGAAGCAGTATTTGGGACCAAAATTGCGGTCTTTGGCCTTGTCTCAGCATCACCACTTTCATGATTGCAATGGGGACAAATGTATCTTCGTTGACGCTTATTGAAGCTAAAAAACTCCTTCATATGTTTTGGTTTTAGAAGGTCTGTTATAAGTGAAAATTCCCATATTATTCTTGGCTCCACAAAATCAGTGGAATGTAATTCTGCTAAAGGATATTTTTTTAAATATTCCCGGCGGATTTGGATCCAGTTTTCATTTGGAAATAGAAGCTTATGCATTGAAAGTATTGCCGTTACAACATCAATCACATGCAGATCGATCCTTTTATCTACCGTATGCATTATTGCATTTCGTTTTTTTCTTAAATCCTCAAATTTAACAATAAATTCGTCACTCAGACGATTCGAAGCAGCAGTATTATGGACTTTAATTAAGTCTTGAGCGTCAATAGTTCTAAAATCTGCATAGTTGGTATTATTTTTATCGCATTTTTTTGGCCATTCATTCGGCCCACCTGAAAGTAATAAAAAAGGACTGACTTCTGCAATTTTTCCTTTTAACACAAATTCAACACCCTGCTGAGCCACAGCTAAGGACGTAGATAGTTTTTGTTTAGAGGCTTGCCAAAAGGCATCCCCAACTTCATCGACATCAACTCCAAAATATTCCGAATCATCCAACTCTGTAATCAAGTTGGCTACTGTATCCCATGCAAAATCAAGCAAAGAAAGGCCAGTTTTAATAAAGTCATCTGGTGCAGGTGTCGCTGTTATCATTCGTCTCTTTTCGCCCCTTTTTGGGTAAGGCTAACGTGCTGCTGTGGGGCGCGCGGCAGTTTGCGCGTCCTTACCAGCAGATTGTTATATGCCTTTAAGGTTTTTCTGTTTTTATCTATCTTGGATTTCGCTTGTTAATTTCTCGGTTTCAAAAATTTAAAAATCAACGAAATTAAGCGAAAATGGCTAAAATCACGAGCATATATTCCATATTTTAAAATAATTCGCTGTAACCGACTGTAATCATTGAAAATAAAACTAGACTTTTTCTTGAATGCATTATAGAGTCTCTGTAAACAATAGGAGACTCTGCATATGGCTAAAAATATAGTAAAATCTGTCAACACCAAAGGCGTGAGCTTCGGCCCGATACTGCGTTATTATTTTAATCGGTGCGCTATCGCTGAAATTATCGACGAGAACGTGCCCCTTGATCCAAGAAGAAAAGTGCTCACCCATGGCCAGGCCAGCATCGCCATGATCACCGGTATTTTGTTCCAGGCGCTGCAACTCTACCGGCTATGCAAGTTTGCCAGTGACCGTAAAGTGCTTGGCGTCATTCTTCCGGGTATTGCGCCGAAAGAATATTTTGATGACCGATTGGCAGATACATTGGATGCCATCTACAGCTATGGCATCGGCAACCTGGAAACACTGGTCACCCGGAACATGATTCGGGAATTTAACATCCAAAGTGACCTGTGTCACAACGATACAACTTCGGCATCGGTTTACGGCGACTGTAACAAAAACAAAACCACTGGGAGCATCACCATCAGTTTCGGCTACAGCAAGAAGCATCGTCAGGATCTCAAACAACTGGTCTGGTCGTTGTCGGTCAGTTCAGACAGCGCATTTCCCTTGTTCCAAGAGGCCTACAGTGGCAATACGGCGGATGTGGACACCTATGTAACGCAATGGCAGCACCTTATCGACCTTTTGGGCCGCCAGGATTTTTTATATGTAGCTGATTCAAAGCTCGCCACCAAGGACAACATGGCCCATATTCATGATAATGAGGGGTTTTTCATCGCCCCTGCACCGATGTATGAATCATACAAAACCGTTTTCCATGAGGCCCTTGACCGGCATGGTCATGAAATCCTGATTCCCTACAAGGATCAGATAAATAGAGGGTTTGAGAAGCCCTTTCATTTTGTCCATGAAGAAAAGGAATACACCTTCAGAATGATTATCCTCTATGACCAGGGTCTGTTTGCCCGAAAACGTCGGACCCTTAAAAACCGTGTCGCGAAAACGAAAACGGAATTGGCGGAACTCAGCGGCAAGCTCAATAAATACAAGCTTAAAACCGAAACGGCCATTGAGCAGGCAGTCGCATCGATTTTGAAAAAAAATCAGACCGCCGATTTTTTTGAAGTCACTATCAAAAACGATCCGGTCGTAACCTATAAAAACAAAAAGCGGGGCCGAACGGCAAAGGATCAGAAACCGGAAAAAACGGCTGTGACGACAGGCCATTTCAGCATTGACGTCACCTTTGACGAGGCGATTTTCAAAAAGGCGATTGAACGCTGCGGCTATTATCCACTGATCACCAATAAAGCTGAAAAAGACTTATCGATCGAGGCCGCCATGATGGCCCATAAGAACCAGTACAAAAGCGAGCATACAAACCGGAGGGCCAAGAGCGCTTACAATCTTGAACCGATTTATCTGCAAACGCCCGAACGGATCCAAGCGATGCTGTTTCTTTTCAAAACAGCGCTGCAGGTCATCGTGCTCATTGAACGGGCCGCCAGAAAGAATATCGACAACCGGGATAAAGGTTTGGACAACTTCATGCCGAACAGAAAGGATGTTCGCAATCCCAAAACGGAATATCTCCTGGCTGAGTTTCAGGACATCGTCAAGGGTGAAATGGCACTGCCGGACGGTAAGGCCTATGGCTTTGTATCCGAGTTGACCGATTTGCAGAAGGATATCCTGTCGCTTTTAGAAGTCCCAGACCATGCCTACTCATACGAATATCTTTTTAATACGCGCTGATGAGAAGACATTGGCTATAACTTTTTGAATCAATCCTGGCGTTAACGCAACGTCAAAAAAATAAAAACGCAGTTTTTCAAAGAGCGAAATCAAAGATCTATCTATTTCTTCTGTGTTTCACTGCCATGCAAGGAATTAAGTATACCGTCTGTTGTTTTACCAAATATTGATGCCAATCTTTCAACATTATTCTTTGACTTTAAAAATTTTTTCTGCATTTTTAGCAATATTCTGATTTTTCTTTTCTTAAGAGCTGCTACCACTAAATCAAAAGGTTTGGATATTACAGAAGACACTAGGTCAGGAATAGATTTTATAGATATATCAAGTGGTGCTTTAGCACATATATTAATGAAATTCGTTAATTCAATCGTTGTTTTCTGCAAGGACCTATCCATATTAGGTGCCAATTCATCTGTTAAGTGCTTTATTTCATGAAGCATTTTCAATTTTCTTTTTAGTGATAAATCCTCTCGGCGCAATTCGTTCTCATACTCATTAAATGTTTCACGAAAGTTATTAAATTCACGACGCAATTGACAAGCTACTTCTAAAAGATCATTTGGCCCTTTAGATTCTTGCAGAATTATTGATGCAATTGGTGTTTTTGGAAATGGTGTCGAAAAACCGAAATTATCGAAAAGTTCTAGCTCTCTCGATAAACTCTCATTGAAGGCTTTTCTTAAGGATCCGACAACCCCAATTTGTGTTTTGTGCTCAATATTTTCCAACCAAGATATGTGCTCAAACTGCGCTGCTGGTGTAAAATATGGCAATCTCGCTATACGTGCAAATTCACTCAAGGCTATTGGAAGACCAAAGTCTAAAGATAATTTAGCATAAGCGGCTTCATCTCTAAATTCACTATCCGAACTATTGGGGCTAAAAGGAATAAAATTATTAAATTTTTCCTGAAGTAAGGGTGATTTCACATATTTTTGAACATAATGTAATGGAGTCTGGTGTCCTAAATCTACGCCGGCTTCGAATAATACATTTGCCTTTTCCAATTTTTCTTTAACATCATCAAAGCCATCTGCTTCTACATCTCCGACATATGTAAACTGTCTATAAAATGAAACTTTTAGTATTTCATCATCAAAAATATTTGAAAAATCGTAGTGCAAAATAATTAATCTGTTATAGAATACAATAAGTTCTAAAAATTTGAGATACTCCTCCAATTTATCAACATTAATTAGTTTATCGTTCTCATGGTAAATAATTCCGACCGGGTCAGGAAGTATATTATCAGTAATTATAATATCACCTGACGTAGCAATTAATGGTTCACTGTCCATATATTACCTTCCAAGCTATTTCTTTGTCTTTTGTCATATAACGCTTTGCACAGGGGCCCAGCGGAGTGGAGCCCATTTTTGGTAAAGTGAGCGCAGCGAACCAAAAATGGGCGGAACGTAGCTGGGTCCCTTGCTGCAACTTGTTAACCATTTTTTCGCGAATCCAGGGTAAATCTGTCGCCATATGCCGACGAGTAATGAATCAGGATATCAAGCTTGTTAAGCTTTTCCTCTATTGATTCAATCTCTTCCCAATTTTTAGCAGGAAACGTAACTGACAATAGAACCTTTTCTTCGTTATGAGGCATAGCATAGTCGTTACCTAATGTGGTGTGAGAAGAATTATTCGCTAGTGCTCCTAGCGTGGCTTTAATTGCTGCCTCTGCTTCACACTCTTGTCCTTTCAAAAATATTTGAAACTTATTGATAAACGCCGGCCCAAGCCCGTTGTTTGTTAGCAAAACCTGCAATCTGGCCGTATCGTTATGCTTATCTCGGGTTGTAAAAGTGAATAAATGAGGTTTTACGCTAATCCTATTGTGATTACGTTGAGTAAACGCCTGCCAAGCGGTAAAAAGCAAAGCACACAATGCGATTATTTCAGATGAGTGCTTCGACAATAAATCCATGCATCCAAACTCCTTGGTGGTTAACGCTCTGCTTGAGGGGATTTTGCGAAGCGGCAGCGTAGCAAAAGTCCCTCTCAAAGCAGTTGTTGGGTGTTAATGACGAATTATTTTATTTACTCATACCCCAATCCCAATTTAAAAATTTTGCAAGACCTTCTAAATCTGGGAAAAGAGTAAATTCATTTATGCCCATAGAATTCAATTCAGCCTTAATGTATTCGGCCTTTTTTGTTGATAGTCTGAGCTGAAATAGTTCGGGGAATTCTTCATTTGAACAAATTTCATAAAAAGCGTTTTTCTTTTTTCCATGAATCGTGAACATACTTCGTTGTGCAACAATTCTATTATCTGTTTCAGGTGGTTCTATAAATAAAGGGTAATCTGGCAAATCAGACTTTCGGTTTAAATAATGAGAAATAATATTGTTATCTTTATTTGTGAGGAAGCACTCGTCTACGCCAAAAATGAATCCGCCATCCTTTTGCCGTTTGTGGGCCAACTCATCAAACCAAAAAGGATTAATAACATATACTGAGGGTATGTGGACGTTCTGTGGATTCCTAACAGCAAAATACAATGCAATCAAAGACCCTTCAGTCCAGTCTAAGAGACGTGTGGGCATGCCATAGTGCTGCATTAAAAAATACCAATGCCATTTTGTATAGGATTGATGACCATTCACGTATGGTTTTGCTTTTCGAGCGAATTGTTCGAATGCACAACCTGCGGAGTCATCATTGTATCGCCATAATAAAGATCTATAAATACTTGGAATTAGCTTGTACTTTGCATGTGATACTCCTCTGAACCAGAGATCACTTTCATCCCAATCGTACTTTAGAAATTCTACAAATTCTAAATATTCCTGTACGTCATTGAGAAGGTTAGAGTTGGTATCAAGGCCTGATATTTTTTTAAAAGAGCTTTCATTTATATCCATAATTAATGACCACCCAACGTTGCTTTTCAGCGGGCGCGGCTTTTTGCGATCCGCTGCAAAAGCCTTGTTAGCTTTTTTTTAGTTCTTTCGGTAGAAACGCGTCAATTTCAGAATCAGAAAATGTCATATCCTCAAGTTTTTGCAAGGCTTCTTGAGCCTTCTTATATGCATGATATGTCGTGCTTGGTGCCCCAGAGTATACAGAGTGTAGCTCTTCCAGAAGCTCATCCCTTTCATTTTGGAGCCCCTCGATTGGTCTTTCTCCCATACGAATGTCCGTAATAAGAGTTATATATTTCTCACGTATTATCCATAAGTCATTTGCGGATTGACGGTGTTTCTGTGCTAGTTCCCCAAGGTCATAATCTTTGACATAAGCATTGAGCACTAAGAGGAGCGTCGAAACAGCGACACCAACGCCGGCACCGATTTTTCCGCTACCAAAGACCGCGGCAATGAAACCAGCAGTGGTGAAAGCGGAAAGGATGATCTGTGCCAGTTTGATCTTCCCTAGCCGGTCAAGCAATATGTCAGCACATTTCTCATGCGTCTTGTGTGAATAGACGACGCGGCCAAAACACTCGCGTATTTGCCCCTCAAAAATTGCGCGTGAATCTGGTGTATCGTCTGTTTGCGGATGCTGATCCAACTTATCTCTCCTTTCACGCTGTGCCGTGGGTACTCTTGAGCGCACTTCCTTTACTCACGATTTTATCCGTTTGTACTTATTGGTACGTGAATTCGATCTTTCGCGACCACGACACCATTTTGAATTGCATAGCACTCAACCACGTGATCGCCTTTGAAGGACGTCGGCTCTGTTTTTCTGTGTCTCCCTTCGTCACTGACAATCTGCCCGCGTATCATATTTCGCTTACGGGCTTCATCACCTCTATTAAGGACTTTCCATACAATCGAGTATTCACCAGGCACATCTATTTCGACAATCTCGAACTCGAGTGTCTTTTTAGCAAGCAAAGGGATTTTATTCGCGATCATCCTACTTAAACGATTCTCCCTAAAGCCATTCTGCTTAACATCGCAGTCAATTTTGAGTGTGTAGCGGATATCAACAGGGTAATAATCTTCGATAAATTGTTCCGTATCGTTCCATGTTCTTGAGTTGCTTACGGCGGCACTCTCTTTTGCCAGCTCTACATTGGCAGGGAACGGGCGACCAAATACCTTTTTCCACTTATCGTTAACACCCTTTGTGCCTTCCGCATCTATCGCTTTAAGGCAGAGTTCGTAGGCTTTTTTCGCTTTCCGCTGGAAGGCTTTTTTTACTTTTACGTGTTGATTGCTTCCAGGAGCGCTATATCGGTCTTGTTTGGGGAGTTCAGAGAGATACTTGAAGAAATCTCGACTGAGCTCATCATAGTAAAGGAAGCTCTTTGCATCATACTCATTGGTCGATTTCAAGAAATTGTAGGCGAGAGTGTCTATAAGGAGCCCGCCCATGCCGACACCATGTTTGTTTCGCCACGAACGAGCCATCTTACAGAGTCGCCTTAGGTTTGAATTCTTCTCTACGTCCAAATCTGAAATCGCCTTCATTTCCTCACGTGGTTTGGTTACCTTCCACGCTCCTCCATTTTTTGTGTCTGGGTACTGGAAACTCCCATCACCTTGTTCAAATACAGGCTGAACCTCTACATGAAAGTCCGCATAGGTAACGGTCACGACAAGCCGATCGACACGAACTTTGGTCTTTGGATAGCGGCTCAAGATGGCTGCCTTCACATCTTGGAGAAGCTTGAGTTGTTTGCCGTCTTTGTAGGTTTCCCACTTTGAATATGGCATGATGTAGAGCATATCCAGATCCGAGATACCGTCTACCCCTGTCTTCCTCCCGAAAGATCCAACTTGCAAGGTATTCGCAGTCTTGGACTCCGTATTGCGGAAAACCTTGTTCAGAGCGGCAGTCAACTCACCGTAACGCATACTGATTATTTCAGTATTGCTAATTGCCAGATTCGCTATGAATTGCCTGAACATGTCAGAGACCGACATTTTTCGACTCCCATTACGCAATAGCGTCTATTTTGGGCTAACGGCGAACTGTGCGGCGCGCTTTTTGCGTCCGCACAAGTGATAGGTTAAGGGTTTAGCTATTCTCCTAACGGGACTATTTTAGATATTCCAATTTCTTTATAAAATCTGTCTATATCTTTCTTCTGCATCTCTACAATAGGAAATTTCTTGGCAACCTTGTTTTCAAAAGAGGTTACCAAAGAGACTCGGTTATTGAGTAGCTGTAGCGATAATTCACAATTTCTTTTTGTTACGATTTCGCTCGGGGCGAAGAACTCACCATCATCGCCAACATCACAATACAAGGATTGCATTTTTACATATTCTTGTGCTTCGGCGTACTTTATATCTGCTTCCGTATTTAATAATTCTGATAGCGGATCATCAAGAAATCGTCTAAAATTCTCAAGAACCAGTATATGCCTGGTTTTATTTTTGTGATCCTTGAATCTCTTCCAAAATCTTTTCCAGTCAAGTGAACCATGAATAGCACTTATAGTTGATGTTACTATTATACCGTATTTGCCAAGCTCTTCTGTGGCGATCTGAATTATGAAAAAGCACCGCGCCCATTTTTCAGCCTCAAAAAGAACCTTTGAATCTTCAAGTAGCTCAAGTGCATTCTTAAGCGCTTTCTCTCGGCCTGCAAACAATTTTTCTGGGGAAAAGTTATACATTTCTCCGAGCCCTTAACGTAATTCTCACCAGCTAGTGTGTAGCGGCAGCGGAACACTGGTCTGGTGCAGAAAATTGTTGGCCATTTTTTAACAATCCATTTTTCCTAAATATTCAATGACTTCGGACACTTTTGAAAACACTTTGCATTCATATCTCTGATCAAGGGCAATATGTTTTGCTTTTAGTAAAGTTTCCAAAGGCTTTTCTGTGAAAAATGCATCACAATATGAAAGAGCTCCTGCCGCATGATGAAAATCAAACAAATCGTTGCCTTCAAGTTTCCTTGTTTTGTCCCAACGTACAGCAGCATGGCAAGATGAATGGATATGTAATGTTGGCATTTTTTTGGAAATATCTGTTTTTAAAAATGCATTTGTAAAAAAATTAAGAAGTTCTTTTTCATGTTTGATTTGATCATTTTTCGATAAGTTTAGAGATTTACCTGTGCCTTTAATAAACATCTCTTCCAGAATTTTTCTGGCAGTACCAACAAATAGGCTCAATCCGCCGTGTATCTCACTGGTATACGCCTGTTTAAAGCTCCGGATTTTATCAGAATGTGCAGCATTACCCCAATTCAACTTTTCAACAACTTTGTCAAAGTTTAAAGCCGGGGGGATTGAATCCCCAAGTGTGTCAACTATTTCAGTTAAAGACATGTCCCACATGTGATCAAAAAAAGATTTTTGAATTATCAATTCTTGGGTTTGCTCAAAAACTGTTTTTGTTGGGTGGACCACACCCAGCACATAGCTCAACTTCGACCAAACTAACCAATTTAATGGATAAAGTGATTTGGCTTCTCCATGTGAGTATAAAAAATGAGCCAGCTCGGTTCCGACTCTAAGTTTTTCAGTTGCTAAAGTTACTCCTAAGCTTAATTGGTCGATGATCTTTGCTGTTGCACGGCGTGTATTAATATCTTCTTGTTTTAGCAGCTCAACAAATACGGACTCACTTATTGGGCAAAATGCCTTTTCATTTTTAACTAACTTTTTTAACAGGTTAAAGAGTTTTTTGCTATCTGAACTGATGTCTCTTTCAAGCGCCACGTTTCTGACGATAATCCAATATCTTTGGTCTAAATAAATTGGAATTTTTTCCTCTAAAGATTTTCCTAATTCAATGGTGCAGTTTCGAACATATTCATCAAGCGATACATTCGGCTCTGCCGCATGCTTTTGAAACGATAGCTCCATCTTTTTTGCTGCGGCTTCTGAAAGAGTATGAGACTTATTATTCATAATTTATTTGATGGCCAACGAACGCTTAAGGGGCTTTTGCGTAGCGGCAGCGTAGCAAAAGTCCCGCTTAAAGCGAAGGTTATGTGCTCTTTTCTTCATTATCGGAAGTCGTGATATACGATTTAACCCTTTTGGTGATGTATTTCGTTTGCTTTTTGTATGAGAGTAGAAATAAAAGGAACAGTGCAGCCATCATAGGAATAGCAAGTAAATTTTGAGATATCGAGTAAATCGTAGCGATTCTTTCATAGATAATAACTATAATTTCTAAAAGGAATAGTGAACAGATTGTTCTATACATGTTATTTACTTCAGATAATATTTCAATTTTTCCATCAGATTTCTCGGCCTTCACGAAATCAGAGTAATCCGCAAAAATTAAAAATGAAATTTTTCTTAAGATAGGTTCAATTATCAGTGAGCCAATTCTGCTGATAATCAACCCTAAGAAATAATAAAAGAACGCGCCAACCAATATGTCATCTTGGATTAAATTGTATTTAGTCGTTTTGGAAAGAACAACAACAAACACAACCCCTGGAAAGAGATAATTGAAAATATTGTAGGATGACAATTTGTCCAGTAAATCTTTCATAAAGTTAACCTATTTACTTTTATGTTAGCTTGTTGATAATTCAATTGAAAAAGATTGTCAGACAATTTTTAATGACCACCCTCCATCTTTCAAAATCAATTTCATAGTGCCCTTTTCTTGGGTAGTGAAAACCTTGTTACCCTGTTTTGATCCTGATGAATATTTATCGTATAGCTTTAAGGCTTCTTTGTCTGGGTGACCATGTTGATTGTTACCAACTGAAATTACGGTCATTGCTGGTTTAATAGAACTAATATGATCAATATAGTAATATTCCGAATCGGCAGGATCATCAAAAAAGGAATCTGATCCATGATGAGCGGCCATTAAAATAGATGTTTTAAGCTCACTCTTAGAGTAATCTTTCATTATAGCATAGCGCCATGTTTCAGCATCGCAGTCCCCGGTGAGTAAAACACTAGACCCGCAATTTTCCTGATTCCAATGTTCAACCTTTATGACTAATCCTTGAGCATTTGCATTTTTCTCAAGTCTTTCGTCTTTAGCACTTAAATACCTAAATCTTGTCATTCCAATATCTTGCCGTGTTTTCCTTGCCTTTTCTTGACTTCCAACCTTTCTTCGTAAATCCATATATTCTGTGTATTCATTACTATTTGTTGTAGTCCCAGGATGACCGCTATCCCATATGCTTTCAATTGGAAAATATTTATGGATTTTTTTTATGCCGCGCATATGATCTGCATCTCTATGTGTACATATAAAGGCTGAGATTAGAGTACCAACACCAATAATGTCTGCAACATAATTTAAAACTTCGTTTTCATTTTCCGCTGTTACATTACAATCACATATATAATAATTTCCATTGGTCGCTTCGATAAGCACCATGTTTCCTTGGCCAACATTAATAAAATGAATAATAGTTTCCAATTTAATCCTATTTGCGTTTCACGAAGTAAATTATTAATGCTACTTAAAGCACACAATGTTCAGGGTATGAGTCGCGAGGAGCGAAGCGCCCTTACCACCCGGTGGTTATGTATGCCTTCCGTTCATAATAATTTTGCTATTTCAAAATCATCATGGGTGATGATTCCATTTGTGAGGTTGTTAATGAAATATTTTCTTTGAGTGTCCGTCCTTATTGTTTGCGCAATTTCATTATAAGTCGGTATATTTTTATCTGGTTTTGTAGCTGTCGCCAGCAAAAAATGGAATTCATCAATTTTTGGTTTATCAATCTCCGAAACAGGAGTCACCCAATCAATATCAAGCTTTAAGGATTTTGAAACGCAACTGCGTTCTCTATCAACTTTGTATTCCTTAATATCAAATTTTGTGTTTTTTCTCTGACGGAATAATCTAATAAACTCTTGTTTTCGATTTGAATCAACATTTGAATCATTGAGCAAATATGTTAATACCCCCCAAGAGCGTACAAAATTGCCCTTCATTCCCTCTGCAGCAGACAACGCAATAGCCTCACAGAGTAATTCATCTTGGTTGTTAATTCTCGTTTTAAATGGGACAACATATCCGAAGCCTTTTTTTCTCGCCATTCTATTTGAAAACACCATCGTCATTATGTTAGAGGCAGATTTCCTTCCGTATCTGATTGGCATCCTTACAGGAATTTTATTCTCAAAGTCCAAACGAGCTCTGCGCCATTTGGCCCTTATATCATCGCCAGGATTTTCAAGATAATCTTGCCATAAAAGCGATCCTATAATTATTACACCACCTTTAAAGTCCCAACCCATCCCTTTCTCCTTTTATAATTGCCATTGGGCTAAGTACATAACATAGATTAGACGGCCAAATAGCCGTATATAATTGCGGCTATTTGCCGCTAAAAAGTTAAAAAATATTAACAATACAGCGTATTATAATTCATACATGTTTCATATTGAAAGGTGAAATACGGCTAAAGTGCCGCCTATTTCTAATACGCGGCTGTTTTGCCGTATATTATTTTTTTGATAATTTAAATAATTAACTGATATTACGATAAATACAACACTTTTTAGGTGTATATTGAGATTTAAAATACGTACAAAAGCCAGGAAAATGTTACAATGAAAAAATATGCATTGAAAAACACGAGGGGCGCGAAATTTTAAATCACCGCTGCCGCTAAACAACAAAACCCCATCTCTCTGTATTTATCAGGATATGGGGTTTTCGATTCATCTTGTCTCTGTCCTTCTGTTAAAGGTGTAACGTACATTCCGCACCCCAAAGCAAGGAATATGGGCCAATTTAAAAGACAGTTAAATCAAGTAGATAATACTCGCAACATATTGATATAACTATAAATAAAAAATATCTAGACATTTCAAACACTTACTGATACACTACCCTCAAACGTCAATTCCAAGGCATCTGGGGGTATAATGGAAAAGCTGAACACCGAGAAGATGACATTCACCGATGCCAGGCATTTGCCCATTGTCAAGCAATATGCCAAGCGCATCAACCTGGTAGAAACCATAAACCATTTAGTTGACAGCCAGATGGATCTGTCATCGGGCATGGCCATTTTGGCCATGGTTCTCGATACCCTTTCCGGGAGAACGCCCCTTTACAGGTTAACGGAATTTTTTGAAGAAAAAGATACCGAACTGCTGCTGGGATCAGCCATCGAGCCGGATTGCTTTTGCGATACAAACCTGGGTCGGGCAATGGACAAGATTTTTGAAACCGGAACGTTGAAAATCTTTTCCCAACTTGCCCAAAATGCCATTTCCGTGTTCGACGTTGATGCCCGTCGTGTTCATTTTGATACAACATCAGTCAGCGTATATGGAGACTACGATCTGGCCGATCCACCGTTTCAAATCACTTACGGTCACAGCAAAGCCAAACGGCCGGACCTTAAACAATTTTTAATAGCCATGCTGTGTGTTGACAGCAATATTCCTATCCTGGGCGTCACCCGGGACGGCAACGCCTCAGATAAGACGATTAACAACGAGGTGCTCACTAATATCTCAAAACATATGGCACGACACGGCCTTGCCTCGGGAGCCTATGTTTATGTGGCTGATGCTGCTTTTGTTACCGAAGATAATCTGGAAAAAGCCGATAAAACCATGTTTTTATCACGCCTGCCGGCCACCTATAACGAATGTGGACGGGTGATCCGTCAAGCGGTAAGTGCCGATAACTGGATTGACATAGGCCCTTTGGCCGAAGAATATAGCCGCCCCAAACGACCGACAGCACGCTATAAAGCTTACGACAGTATCGTTGACCTATACGGTAAAACATACCGGGCCATCGTCGTGCATTCCAGTGCCCACGACAAACGCCGCCACAAAAGAATTGATCGCCTGTTAAAGCAGGATCGTAGCCAGCTTGAAAAGGTCTGCAGGCAAGTGACAGGTACCGCCTTTTTTTGTCGTGCCGATGCTCAGGTGGCATCTGAGAAACTCATCCACACGGCAACCGGGGGCTATCACCGGATAACGGCCGACATCGAAAAAATACCCAAGTATGGTCGCGGAAGGCCCGTCCAAAACAAACCGCGAACTGTGTTGCGTTATGAATATCGGTTAACGGCCAAAATTGTTGAAGCACCGGAAAAGGTAGATCCATTAAGGCTTCAGGCCGGTTGTTTTGTTCTGATTACCAATCTGATCGGGCAACAGGATGAGTGGCCGGCACTCGATCTTTTAAAACTATACAAGAGCCAAATCGGCATTGAGAAGAACTTCAGCTTTCTGAAAGATCCGGCAATTATAAACAGCATTTTTCTCAAAAAGGCTGAAAGAATCGAAGTGCTTGGTCTTGTTCTTCTAATCTCCCTGTTGATCTGGCGTTTGATGGAGCGTTCCATGCGCCAGTACGTGGAAGCAAACGACTGTACATTAACCGGTTGGGAACGGCGACCGACAAAGAAACCGACGTCTTTTATGATGACAACCAAGTTTGCCGGAATAATGGTGATAACCATGGGTAAAAACCGTCAATTGGCAAGGCCGTTAAAAGATTTTCAACGCGAGTATTTGCAAGCTATGGGGGTCACACCCGAAGTATTCACCGTTCCGTAGGAAGTAAAATACTCATTTTGAAAATCCGTAAAATAATAATTGCTCAAACAACCCTTCAAAAGGGTGCGGAATGTACGGTGTAAAACAAGCTTTATTGGGGTATCGATGAAGTATATACGGGGTTATTGGACATATGTCAAAAATTAATTTACCTCTGTTTATCCTGGAAAGTCAGAACCGAAAATGAATTCTCGCCATTTCCTTTGATTTGATATTGAAAAGTAATTCGCAAACCGGTATTTGCCCTGTCGATCTGAGAATATACGCTGGTGGCGGATCGCATGGACAGATGATAAAAATATCCTGAAAGAAAACAAAATACAGACCTCTTTCTTCAGTAAGAATTTTACACCGATATATGTCTAAATATCAGCGGTTTTGGAAATTTTAACAGAATAGTTGGACGGCACAATGCCTTATACAAAAATTTTCAGCGCTTCCATAAAATCCTGAGAGCCATATATGAGGCTATGCCTGACGTCTTCTCATATTTTTTTTGTTTGACAATTATGATGTGCAACATTGTTGATGTGCAACAAACAAAACAACCTTCCAGTATTATTGATAAAATAATTGGGGCAGCAGAATATGGCGTCGGCTAAGCGGTGCCGGAAGCATTTTGTGATTAAATTTTACATTTTTCAGATTACAGCGGGATTGTGGTTTTGCGCTAAATAAAAGTTTTGAGATATTTTTATTCTCGGTTTCAGATAAGGCCATCTGGCAATTTTGTCTTGTTTTATGGGCCTGGTTCTTTTAGGTTGGATGAATTATTTAATAAATTGAATCATCTGCCTTTTTGGGGGTGGATGAAGGGAGAATACAGGTTATGAAAATGGGAATTATCGGCCTTGAGGGCGTGGGCAGGGCAACGGTTTTTGAAGCGTTGACTCAGAATACCGCTTTGGCGGGGGGCAGGGAACAGGACCGCATCGGTACCATCCGGGTACCGGATGAACGGGTGGATATTTTAAGTGAGATGTACCAGCCCAAAAAAACCATCTATGCCCAGGTGGAGTATTTTCTGCCCGGGGTCAAGGGCCATGGCAATGACGCGCAAAAGGACCAGAACTTCTGGACCCCGGTGCGGGACTGTGATGCCCTGATCCATGTGGTCCGGAATTTCGGGGGGTACGGCTATGAAGACCCGACACCGGCAGCGGATTTCCAGCGCCTGGACCAGGACCTGATCCTGGCAGATCTGGTGGTGGTGGAAAAGCGACTGGAGCGCATTGAGCTGGATAAGCGGCGGGGAAAGACGGTGGACAACGAAGAGGCGGCCCGGCTGGCCGAATGCCTTGTGCATCTTGAAAATGAAATACCGCTGCGAAAATTTCCGGAACTGGCATCGGCCCAGGCGCTGCGCGGGTTTGCCTTTGTCAGTGGAAAACCCATGCTGGTGCTGTTCAACAATGAGGATGACGACGATGCCCTGCCCAAGGCCGGCGAACTGATCGATCAGGAAAACTGTATGGTGATCCGGGGCAAGCTGGAACAGGAACTGGCCCAGATGACCGATGAGGATGCGGCCGAGTTTCTGGCCGAATTTGAGATCACCGCATCGGCCATGGACCGGGTGATTTTGAAATCCTACGACATCCTGGGGCTGATTTCGTTTTTTACCGTGGGGGAAGATGAGGTCAGGGCCTGGACCATTGCCCGGGACACCCAGGCCCTGGACGCGGCCGAGGTGATTCATTCGGATATTAAAAAAGGGTTTATCCGGGCCGAAGTCCTTTATTATGATGACCTGATGGATGCAAAGACCTATAAAGAGGCCCGCAGCCGGGGAACAGTGCGGCTGGAAGGTAAAACCTATCCGGTTAAGGACGGGGATATCATCAATTTCCGGTTTAATGTCTAATTGGTCAGGTGGGGGTAATCTCTTCTTTGAGCAGGCAGCAGGCAATTTTGTATGCCGGACTCCCGTCCGGGTTGTAGTCCAGGTTGTCGGGCTGGATCAGTTTGTTCATGACGCACCCCTCGGGGATGGAGAGCTGGAACAGGTCTTTTTCAGTGATCTTGCCCTGTTCCACCAGTTTGTCCTGCCTGAATTCATACTGGTGGAGGGGAAAATCCTCACACAGCGGGCACCGGTACACCCTGCCGTTGGGAAAAATAAAGTAATTGTTTGCCGCCACACCGGCGCATTCAAAGGGCTCATCCGACTTTAAAAATACTTTCGGGTAGGTCACCGTGATGCCCAGTCGGGCCACTTTTTCCGCAACAGTGGGGATGATGTCCATCCACTGATCGCTGGCCACCTGGGGCGTTTTCGAAGGGTCGCACGTCAGTGTGCCCTGGGCGGATTTGCCACGGATGCCGATGACCTGGATAAAAAAGCGATGGACCCCGAGCTTTTTTAAAAGCGGCACCATCATCGCAAGTTCGTGAAGGTTGACCGTGCTCACCGTATAGATCAAACTGGTGTTAAAGCCGTTTGCCATGGCCTGCCGGATACCGGCAATGCAGTGGTCATAACAGCCTTTTCCCCGGATGGCATCGTTGGTTTTGGGCGTGGCACCGTCAAGGCTGAAACTGAAATAGTCCACCTCGTCCGGGGTGACCCGCTCTATAATTTCATGAAACAGGTATCCGTTGGTGTCTATGGTGATCGAGGCGTACCCCAGTTTCCGGGCATGCTTGACGGCCATGGCAAGCTCCGGGTGCAACGTGGGTTCACCGCCTAGAAAGATGACATTGGCCTGGGAATCGGGGGTTGCAAAAACAGCCAGCCATTTTTTAATGGTATCCAGGGGCAGGGTATTTTTCCCGTGCTGGTCCGGGTTGATATAGCAGTGGCGGCAACGCAGGTTGCAGGCGGTGAGGATATGAAAAAAAACATTGGTGGCGTTTTTGGAAAAGGCAACGGTTTTATGGGTGTTCATTTTGCTTTTAATTTCTCGGCCAGCAGGGCTGCTTTTTTTTTGGCCTTGACCAGTTCTTCGTTGGTGATGCGCAGCCGGATGGAGATGTATTCGGAAAACATGCGGTAGAGCAACAGTAGAAAATTGGCCCGTTCCGCATCCGATGCCAGCCGGCCGGTGGCGGAGGTGTCCACGGCCAGGCAAACGGTCTTGCCTTTTGCAAATACAGATGCCGATCGGTTCATGCCGTCTAAAACCCGCATTTCCCCGAAAAATTCACCCACCTTGCCCAGGTCCACGATGGTCACCCCTTCCTTTTTAATCTCCACCTTGCCCGACAGTATAAAATAGAGCCAGGGATCGGCGGCGCCCTCTTTGATAATACGTTCGCAGTCTTCATACTCTCTGATTTTACTGAGCTGGAGTAACTGGCGCAGGCTTTTGGTTTCAAAGCTTTTTAAAGGGGCAAGATCCATCAGTTTCTGGATGTTCTGCAGATTATCTTTTAAAAATTTGGACTCAAGCATGTTTACCTCTCAAGTAAGAAATAATGACTTGTATGTGACGCGCTTATTGGCTGCCCAAAAATATTTTTTACCCGATGATGAACAAATAAGATCTTTATAAAAACATAATTTCAAAATGGATGCAAATATTATCTGCGTTACCGTTCACGGTTGTCGGTTGACAGTTCACATTTTCTTAACTGTAAACCGGTAACTGTATACCGTGAACAGCTTTTTGTCTGTAATACGGGCATGGGCGGATTATGAATCCATACAGTTCCGGCACAGGGTTTCGTCAAATTGAACCGGATAGCATCCGTCAAAACAGGCCCGGCAGAAGTTGTTTTCCGGGTCTTTGATACCGGTGGATGTCAGCAGGCCTTCGAGGCTGAGGTAATACAGGGAGTCCAGCCCCAGAAAATCCGTCATCTCTTCAATGGACTTGTTGGCGGCAATGAGCTCGCCCCGGGTGGAGAAATCGATCCCGTAGTGGCAGGGAAAACGATGGGCCGGGCCGCTGACGCGCATGTGAACCCGGTTTACGCCCAGATCACGCAGGGTTTTGACCCGGCTTTTGGCCGTTGTGCCGCGGATAATGGAATCCTCGATAATAATGATGTCTTTTCCCTTTAACAGTTCTTTGACCGGATTCAGTTTTACCCGTACGCTGAAATCGCGCATACTCTGGGTGGGCTGAATAAAGGTCCGTCCCACATAATGGTTGCGAATCATCCCCATTTCATAGGGGATCCCCGATTCCTGAGCATACCCCACCGCCGCATACGCGCCGGAGTCCGGAAACGGCATGACCAGGTCCGCATCCACCGGGGCTTCTATGGCCAGCTGGCGGCCGTGGGCTTTACGGGCCAGGTACACATTCTGTCCGAAAAAGGTGGAGTCGGGTCTGGCAAAGTAGATGAATTCAAATATACAGAAACTGCGGTGGGCCGCGGTGGGTGTTTTCAGGCTCTTGACGCCGTCCTTACCGATGATGACGATCTCCCCCGGGTCGAGTTCGCGCACGAATTTGGCCTGGACCAGATCCAGAGCGCAGGTTTCCGACGCCAGCACATAGGTATCATTGAGTTTGCCCAGGCAAAGGGGCCTGAAGCCATTGGGGTCTTTGATGCCGATAACCTCCCCTTCGCTGGTGAGCAGTATAAATGAAAAAGCCCCTTTGAGCCGGGCCACGGTGGCCAGAAGCGATCGCTCAAATCCATAATGCAGATTTTTCACCAGCAGGTGCAGAAACACTTCACTGTCCATGGTGGTCTGAAAGATCGAACCCGCCTCTTCCAGCTCAGCCTTTAAACTGTGGGCATTGACCAGATTTCCGTTGTGGGCCACGGCATAGGATCGGTGTTTATGGTGTACCACAAACGGCTGGGCATTGGTCAGAATGGAGCTTCCCGTGGTGGAATAACGGACATGCCCTGCGGCGCTGCCGCCGCCAAGCTGGTCTATCAGGGGCATATCATAGACATCACCCACCAGTCCCATGCCTTTGTGGGCGAGGATGTTTTTGTCCCGGGCCACTGCAATCCCGGTGCTTTCCTGGCCCCGGTGCTGCAGGGCATATAACCCGAAATAGGTGAGCTGGGCCGCTTCCGGGTGCCCGAAGATACCGAACAGGCCGCATTCATCACGGGGTCTGCGGTCACTATCCGATAGTTTAAAATCTATATTCGATGGTGTTGTCATTTATTTGGTGCTCCTTTTTGTTGTCCTCACCCCTTATTGTAATCCTGCAGGGCCTTCACCGACAATGGTTTTTCCATCAGGGCCGCCACGCCATGGCTCATGGCCATGGCCCCGGCAATGGTGGTGGCATAGGGGATGCCGTATTTCAGGGCGGCCCGCCGAATTTTGTATCCGTCCTGCTTGGTCCTGTCGCCGGCACCGGTATTGATAATAAGCTGGATTTCTCCGTTTTTGACGGCATCCACCACATGGGGCCGGCCGTCGGAAACCTTGCGGACCACTGTTGCCCCGATGCCCCGAGCTTCAAGGAAGGCGGCGGTGCCGGATGTGGCCATAATATGGATGCCGATTTTATGAAAACGCTCGGCCACCGGCAAAAGGGCTTGTTTGTCCCGGTTCTGGACACTGATAAAAACCGTTCCTGTTGTGGGGAGACTCTGGCGGGCCCCCAACTGGGCTTTGGCATAAGCGGCCCCAAAATCCATGTCCATGCCCATGACTTCTCCGGTGGATTTCATTTCAGGCCCTAAAAGGGTGTCCACACCGGGAAAGCGGTCAAAGGGCAGGACAGCCTCTTTTACGCAGATATGGGCCGGGACAACCTCGTTTGTAAAACCCAGGTCCGCCAGGCTTCGTCCCAGCATCACCTTGGTGGCCAGCTTGGCCAGGGGCACCCCGGTGGCCTTGCTCACAAAGGGGATTGTCCTGGATGCCCGGGGATTGACTTCGAGCACGTAAAGTTGGTCCGCCTTGATGGCATACTGAACATTCATCAGACCCACCACCTTCAGCTCAAGGGCCATGGACCGGGTGGCGGCTTTGATTTCTTCGAGCAGGTCCCCTGAAATGCTGTAGGGAGGCAGAACACAGGCGGAATCTCCCGAATGTACCCCTGCGGCCTCAATATGTTCCATGACACCGCCGATGACGGTCCGGGTGCCGTCGCAGATGGCATCCACGTCCACTTCAATGGCATTTTCTAAAAATTTATCAATTAAAACAGGGTGTTTTCCAGATGCCGCAATGGCCATGGTCATATACGCCTTCAGGTCGTCAGGGGCATAGACAATTTTCATGCCCCGGCCGCCCAGCACGTAAGAGGGCCGCACGATGACCGGATAGCCGATGGCTTCCGCTACGCTGGCGGCATCGTGGGTATTTGTGGCGGTGCCGTTGGCCGGCTGGACCAGATTCAATTTTTTGAGCATGGCCTGAAACAGTTCCCTGTCTTCGGCCATGTCGATGCGTTCGGGCTGGGTTCCCAGAATTTTTACGCCGGCCCGGGCCAGGGGAACGGCAAGATTCAATGGGGTCTGGCCCCCGAACTGAACGATGACACCCGCCGGTTTTTCCATTTCAATGATATGCAGGACATCTTCCCGGGTGAGCGGTTCAAAATAAAGCTTATCCGATGTATCATAATCCGTGCTCACGGTTTCCGGGTTGCTGTTGACCATGATACTTTCCACACCCTCTTCTGCAAGGGCAAAGGAGGCATGAACGCAGCAGTAGTCAAACTCGATGCCCTGGCCGATGCGGTTGGGGCCCCCGCCTAAAATCATGACTTTTTTGTCATGGGATACCCGGGCCTCGTTTTCCGTTTCATAGGTGGAGTAGTAGTACGGGGTCGCCGCCTGGAACTCAGCCGCGCAGGTGTCCACCAGCTTGAATACCGGGCAGATGGAAAGCGTCTTGCGCAATTTACGCACCTGCTCTTCATCCGATCCGGCAAGATGGGCGATCTGCACGTCTGAAAACCCCATGGCCTTGGCACGGCACAGCAGGTCCCGGTTTTTTTGAAAGGCGCCAAGGCCCTCTGTGGCAGCGGTTTCGAGGAGGGTTTTTTCCATATCTACGATCTGCCGGATCTGATACAGAAACCAGGGATCGATACCGGTAATATCAACGATGGTCTGGATGGGCATGCCGTGCAGTAGGGCCTGACGCAGATAAAAGATCCGCTGGGAATTGGGGGTGGACAGGTTTTGCTCTATCCGGGATAGATCTTCAGCGTCCCGGCCGTCGGCACCCAGGCCGTATCGGCCGATCTCAAGGGATCGCAGCCCTTTCTGGAGGGCCTCGGTAAATGTCCGGCCAATGGCCATGGTTTCCCCTACAGACTTCATGGCGGTGGTGAGAACGTCCCGGGTTTCGGGAAATTTTTCGAATGTCCATCGGGGTATTTTGACCACGCAGTAATCCAGTGTGGGCTCAAAGGAGGCCATGGTTTCGCCGGTAATGTCGTTGGGAATTTCATCCAGGGTATATCCCACCGCCAGTTTGGCGGCGATTTTGGCAATGGGATAGCCCGTTGCCTTGGAGGCCAGGGCTGAACTCCGGGAGACCCGGGGGTTCATTTCCACTACGATCATTTCGCCGTTTTTCGGATTGACGGCAAACTGGACATTGGAGCCGCCGGTATCCACGCCGATTTCCCGGATGATGGCAATGGCGGCATTGCGCATCGTCTGGTATTCCTTGTCACTGAGGGTCTGGGCCGGGGCCACGGTGATGCTGTCTCCGGTATGGATGCCCATGGGGTCCATATTTTCAATGGAACAGACGATGACCACATTGTCATTGTGGTCCCGCATCACCTCGAGCTCGAACTCCTTCCAGCCCAGGACCGATTCTTCCAGCATCACCTGTGTGATGAGGCTGGCATCCAGTCCGGCCTTGGCCAGCTGTTCCAGGTCGTCGGCATTATAGGCCACGCCGCCGCCGGTGCCCCCCAGGGTAAAGCTGGGGCGTACGATAATGGGAAAACCGATATCCCGGGCAATGGCCCTTGCCTGAGCCATGTCCGTGGCAATGCCGCTTTCGGGAATCCGCAGTCCGATTTTGTGCATGGCCTGCCGGAACAGGTCCCGGTCTTCGGCCTTGTTGATGGCCTGGGTATCCGCACCGATCATTTCCACGTTGAACCGGTCCAGAACACCCATCTTTGCCAATTCAATGGCCGTGTTGAGCCCGGTCTGTCCCCCCAGTGTGGGCAAAAGGGCGTCGGGGCGCTCTTTTTCAATAATTTTGGCCACGGTTTCCGGGGCCACCGGTTCGATGTAGGTCCTGTCGGCGGTCTCCGGATCGGTCATGATAGTGGCCGGATTGCTGTTGACCAGGACGATCTGATACCCTTCTTCCCGAAGGGCCTTGCAGGCCTGGGTACCGGAATAGTCGAACTCGCAGGCCTGGCTGATGATGATGGGGCCGGCCCCGATAATAAGAATTTTATGGATGTCTGTGCGTTTGGGCATAGTTGGCTATAGACTTTTTAGTTTTGAGTGATCCATTATAGGCGCTTAATTTTTAAATTCGTGTTTGTCAGCTTCTTTCCATCATGTTCCTGAATTCACCAAACAGGTACTCGGCATCATGGGGTCCCGGAGAGGCTTCGGGGTGGTATTGGACCGCCATGACCGGAAGGTGTCGGTGCCGGAATCCTTCCAGGGTACCATCATTCAGGTTGGTATGGGTGATCCGGATATCGTCCGGGCTTAAGCTGCTGATATCCACTGCAAAGCCGTGGTTCTGGGATGTGATTTCAATGCGCCCGGTCAACATGTTTTTCACCGGCTGGTTGGCGCCCCGGTGGCCGAATTTGAGTTTGTAGGTGGTGCCGCCCAGGGCAAGCCCCAGAAGCTGGTGGCCCAGGCAGATGCCGAAAACAGGCTTACGCCCGATCAGGGCCTTAATAGTGTCCACAGCATAGGTCACGGGCTGGGGGTCGCCGGGGCCGTTTGAAAGGAAAATGCCGTCGGGGTCCAGGGCCATGACGGTTTCAGCAGGGGTGTCGGCAGGCACCACGAGGATCTCGCATCCTGCTTTTGAAAGATTTCTCAGGATATTGTATTTGATGCCGAAATCAAACGCCACAACAAAAAGGGGCCTGTCCTTGCAGGTGGAGACAGGCCGGCCCATGGTCCGGATATCGGTTTTGCAGGCGGTGGGTTTTCCCTCATGCCAGAAATAGGGGTGATGACAGGACACTGCCCGGGCCAGGTCCCGACCGGCGATGGTGGGGATCTGCCGGGCCCTTTGGATCAGTGCATCCGGATCAAGTGCCATGGTTGAGATACAACCGCGCATGGCCCCTGTTTTGCGGATATGGCGTGTCAGTGCCCGGGTGTCGAGCTGGTGGATGCCCAGAATGCCCTGCTCTTTAAGGTACGCCCCCAGGGGGGCTGTGGACCTGAAATTGCTTGGCAGCGCCTGGTATTCGCGGATTAAAAACCCCGCGACCTGAATCCGGTCGGATTCGATATCTTCGGAATTGGTGCCGTAGTTGCCCACCAGCGGGTAGGTCATGGTCACCAGCTGCCCCTGGTAGGAGGGGTCGGTGAGGACCTCCTGATACCCGGTCATGCTGGTGTTGAAGACCACCTCACCCCCGGTTTCGCCGGGGCCGGTAAATGACCTGCAGTCAAATGTGCGCCCGTCTTCTAAAGCCAAGAGTGCTTTCATGCTGAGTTCGTTTCTTTCATGGGTTCAAGGTTTGACGGTCTCGTAAAAAGTCCAACTCCTGCGTTGTGCGGTATTCCACAATCATTCAACGTACACTCAGTACGCCTCATGATTGCAAAATTTGCACGCCTTGTCTTTGAATTTTTTACGAGACCGTCTAAATTAGATTTTTTACGAGTTCATCAAGATTGAAAACTTCATCGATTCAAAACACATATTGTCATCATCAAGGGTCATTTTGTCAATGTTTTGCACGGATAAATCCATTGCCGCCACATCTCCATAAACCCCTGGCCGTTGATCCCTGGCCTTGTGAGCGACGACAAAAAGTTTGCCACCCAATAGCAGGAATTGTACCTTTATTCAAGGGGGTCGTTTTCCACCAGGTCCCAGATGCCGCAGGGGCAGGCCCCGACACAGAACCCGCACCCGATGCAGCGATGGGCATCGACACTATAGTCAAATTCTTTGTTTTCATTTTCGGTTCTGCTGATGGCGGCCTGGGGACATGCGGCAACACAAATCCCGCAGTCCCGGCAACTGCCGCAGGAGGCGCACTGGCTCCCGCACTGGTCCAGGTTCTCAAAGGCGGTTATCCGCGGATCAAAGTATTGGGTTGAGACCCGCTCTCCATCAATCAGCGGGCGGCCCTCGGACAAGGGCGGCCGGTTTGACAAAATATTGATAATGGCCTGGGCAGCCTTTCGTCCGGCACCGATGGCATCGGTTAAAAGGCCGGGTTTGACGGCATCGCCCACGGCAAAGATGGTCGGATCGGTGGTTTGGAAATAATCGTTTACCCGGATAAATCCGTTGTCCACGGCAACTTCCGGGGGCAGAAAGTCAAGTTCGGGAATATCACCGATGGAAATAATCGTGGTGTCGGCGTCAAGGACCTCACCACTTTTCAAAATGACGCTTTTCTCCGTGATTTTTTCGGTAAAACAGGGCCATTTGAACACGGCGCCCAGGGCCTCGGCAGCCTTGCGCTCAGCCCCAAAAGAGAGGGGCTCCTGGACATCGATCAAGGTGACCTTTGACGCACCCAGGCGAAAGGCTTCGGTGGCCACATCACAGCCCACATTACCGGCACCGATGATGACCACCTGTTTGCCCGGCTTGATGGCGTTGGCCCTGGATTGTGACAGAAAATCAAGGGCCGTGATCAAATGGTCGCTGCCGGGTATGGGGAGTGTGCGCGGCTTCTGTGCCCCAACGGCGATGACCATGAAGTCCACTTCTGCTTTCAGTTTTGTCAGGTCACCGGGGGTAAGTTTTTTTCGAAGCGTCACGTGATCGATGACCTGGGCCGCACGCTGCAGTTCGGCGGTAAGGACCTCTGCCGGAATCCTGCTTTGGGGAATCACCCCGGCCATTTTTCCCCCCAATGCGGTGTCTCTGTCATACACCCTGGCGTCATGTCCGGCCAGTCGGAGCTGCCAGGCAATGGAAATGCCGGCAGGGCCGCCGCCGATGACGGCAATTTTTTGATGGCCCGGGGGCGGCAGATCGGGCAAATGGGCCTCAATGCTGGCCCTGCCCAGAACGGCTGTGTCGATGGGTGTCATGAAGCTGGACTGGCGGGTGCAGGCAGCCATGCATAATCCGGGGCACAGATAACCGCAAACCGTGGCCGGAAACGGTGTATAGTTCAGGGCCAGGTCCATTGCCTCGTCCATGCGGCCTTCCCGAATCAGTTGCCAGCGCTCCTGGACCGGAATGCCGGTGGGGCAGAACGCTTCACAGGGGGCTGCATATTTCCGGTTTTCCCACACCGGGACAAATCGTCTGAGCCGGCCCGAGGTGATCAGCGGGATCGGGCTGCGGTCCAGCTGGGTAAGATCTCCGACAATGCCGCCGCGGCCCAGTTCCCGGTCCCATACCTGGGCATGAAATGATTTTACCGAGCGTAATGGTTGCGATGATTTGTCCTGAAAGGTCCTGGCCGTTAAAAGATGCCAATCTTCCCGTTTTGACAGTTGGTCCATTAGTACCGGGCGGCCGATGCGGTTTAAAAATCGATGCAGGTTTTGAAGCAGCCAGTCAAAATCCGTATCGCTGATGGCCATTGGTTTTGCATCCGGCCGGCTGTAGCCGGAATGGGGCCCGCGAAAAAAAACCCTGCCGCCGACCATGCCCACAAGGGGCCTGTAGCCCAGGACATTATCCGGATTCTGGGCGTCAATGCCGCAGATCACCACTGTGCCGCCGGCCATGAATTCGCCGAAATAGTCCCCCACGGACCCCAGTACCCACAGCTCCGGCGGATCAAACCGGGGATTGTTTTTGGTCATGGTCATGCCCCGGGCCCCGATGTTGCCTTCCACCAGTACCTTGCCCTGGGCCATGCCGTTGGCCGCACCGTTGGCGGCGTTGCCGTGAACGATGATCTCGGCCCCTGCATTGAGCCAGCCCACGTCGTCCGATGCCGGGCCCATGTTTTCGATAACCGTATTGGAAAAGCCCAAAGACCCCAGCCGCTGGCCGGAATGGCCCGTGACCTTGATATAGACCGGTTCGTCGCCGGCCCGCCATAGACGGCCGCCGATGCCGTGCTGGCCCGAGGCGATGATTTCAAATCGCCGGTGACCCAGGGCAACACCCTCCTGGATCTTTTCTTCCAGAATGCGCGATTCGACCCGGTTGCCATGCTGCTTGCCTGAAATTACATGAAATTTTTTTACGGTCATATCAATACTCCACATTTATCACTGACGACTTTTTTTCGATAAAACTTACACCACATATTTTATATCAAGACGTTTTGCCACATCGGCATCATTGATACCCAGGGCATCGGACATGCCGATGGGCAATGTGGTGGAACGGCCCAGGGGGGCGACGATCTTTTTCAATTCCATATCAAAACTCAAGAAAACATCCACCACGCGCTGGGCCACATCATCCACATCCAGGCGCCGGTAAAGACGCGGATCCTGGGAGGTGATGCCTTTGGGGCAACGACCGATGTTGCAGATATTGCATCGGTCGGATTCCGATCCCAGACAGCCTGCTGCCGCCTGCATGATATATTTGCCGATCTGGATCCCGCTGGCCCCCAGCATGATCAGGGCCGCTGCATTGGCTGTCAGGTTGCCGCTCTTGCCGATGCCCCCGCCGGCAAACAGCGGGATTTCATTTTGCATGCCGGCCTGTACCAGGTTGAGGTAGCAGTCCCGGATATTGCTGGCAATGGGATGGCCCATATGGTTCATGGAGATGTTATAGGCCGCACCGGTGCCGCCGTCCTCACCGTCTATGGCAAGTCCGGCGGCATAGGGGTTGCGGGTCAGGTTGTTTAAAACGGCCAGGGCCGTGGATGTCGCTGAAATTTTAGGGTAAACAGGCACCCTGAACCCCCATGCCATGGACATGGACTGGATCATTTTGGCCACGGATTCCTCTATGGAATACTGGGTCTGGTGGGTGGGCGGGCTCGGGAGATTGATGCCCCGGGGTACCCCCCGGATGGCGGCGATGAGGCGATTGACCTTGTACCACATGAGCAATCCGCCGTCTCCGGGTTTGGCGCCCTGGCCGTATTTTATTTCGATGGCACAGGGGTCTTCTTTCATGTGCGGGATGGCGTGGATGATCTCATCCCAGCCAAAATAACCGCTGGCAATCTGAAGGATGACATATTTTAAAAACCGGCTGCGCAGCAACCGGGGGGGGCACCCGCCTTCACCGGTGCTGATGCGCACGGGCAGGCCGATCTCCTCGTTGAGATAGGTCACCCCCAGTTGAAGCCCTTCCCACATATTGGGGGAAAGCGCCCCGAAAGACATGCCGCCGATGATCAATGGATAGATTTCGCGCACCGGCGGGATCCAGCCGTTGTCACTTAAAAACATCAGATTTTCTTCCGGTGCCAGGACCCGGCCTAAAAGGGTTCGCAGTTCAAATTCATGGCGCCCGGCATCCAGGGCCGGGTCGGTGAGCATGGAGATCCGGATGAATTTGATCTGGTCCAGAATGGTACCCGGGGAATTGCGGCGGCCGCCGCGCCGGCGGGGTTGGCCCCCCTGATTCACATGGAACCCGAGTTTGGCGGCATCGTCACTGCGCATGGGCCCGATGGCATCGTTGGGGCAGACCATGGTGCACATGGCACAGCCCACACAGGCAAAGGCCGGATCGGTTTTCTGCCGGATGCCGTAATATATTTTATACTCATTTTCCGGGGGCTGGGTGATGCCGATCCCCGGTTCCAGTATGCGTTTTCGAAATACCCCCGGTTCTATGGCTCTGACCGGACAGACCGCCGTGCATTGTCCGCAGAGGCTGCATTTGTCCTTGTCCCAGTTGATCTGCCAGGGCAGGTCCCTGATGCTTAATGTAGATGGGGTAATTTTTCTGTTTGACGGCATGTTGTAATCTCCTGGCAATCCGGATCGACCATAACCGTATCCAGATGCATGGGTTGAAAGTCTTTGCTCTTATCGCGGTCGGGAATGGCGTAATCAAGCCCGCAGATTTCCGAACAAAAGGCAAACCGTCCCGGTTTGCCCCCCACCACCCCGGGCCGGAGTTTTTTGCGGTCCTGTACCATGAAAAGGGTGTTGTCGGGCAGACACCCGATAACACAGTTGGGACCGTCGATGATCAGGCGCCGGCAGGACTGTTTGAGCTGTTTTAAAAGCCGTTCATCCGGGTGGCCTTCCATGTCATGGTTTTGAAGGGGGGTGATGATATGTTTATACGCCTCGATCCCCAGTCCCAGTTTGGCCATGGTATAATGCAGGATGTGGGTAAATACCTCCGAATCGGACTGATATCCCGTATACCCGTGGAAGCCCCGGGACATGAGATACTCCCTGATGGGTATGAATGCCGTGTTTTCACCGTTGGTCATGGTGGAAAACCCCTGGATAAAAAAGGGGTGACAGGCATATAGATTAATCGCGTAATTGGTGTTCTGCCGGCCCTGGGCCATGATGATCCGTGCCGCCAGTTCCTTGCGGTCCAGACCCAGGTGGCGGGCCACCTCCAGGGGATCACCGATCTCCTTGAGCATGATGACATCCGGCCAGAAAGAAAACACGATCATATCTTTTTTTTCTTCACCCATCTCCCGGAGCTGGAGCCGGATGATCAACAGCCGTTCCTGCAGTTCGGAACGGCTTAAACTGTCCCACTCCTCGGGGTATTCGTAGGCCCGGATCAGGTAAATGTCCCGGCGCGGTACGCCCTTGGGCGTCGTTTTGGGAACCTTGATGGACAGTTTGTACTTGGTCATGAAACCGATATCCATCATAAATGTATCCAGGCGTCTCAACCCTTTTTCGCTGAAGATGCCCGACAAAATCGGTGCATCCTTCAGGTCTTCAAAGGGTCCGCCAAGGCCTCGCATGAGCAGTCCGACTCCCGAACCGTCATGACCTTCGCGCATGACATCCATGGCCTCGATGGCCACCATGGGGGACATTGGATTTTTACTGGTAATTGCAAACAGGCGGCACATGGTTTCTCCTTATACTTATTTATTAAGGCAATGAAAACCCTGGCCCCGGGGCAAGGTCAGGGTGCACGGCGCCGTCTTAAACGTGTTCGTGCTCGATAACGGCTTATTGTCGGTCGCATGGTGTTTATTCATTGCAGCCGTTTTTTTAACAGCAAATGGCATGCCATGGTACTCTTTTATTATTATTTATCTTGAATTTCAAATAGATATAAAATATCTTATTTGAAATAACAAGTTTAATAGGGATAATATAAAAATAAAAAATACAAATTTGTAATGGCTCCCGGACCCTCGCCGGCAAAGAATCAAAGGCGTTGAGTGGTGAGTCGTATTCCACGACGTTTATGTAAAAATGGAACAGACAGGAAAATGCCATGATACCAATTGGGAAAATACCCCCGGAACTGTCGGCTGAGGCGTCAGGCCGATGGCGCGAGTTCTGCAATGCCCTGGAAAGGTCACATCTGGCCCTGCCCGATGATGCGATATCGCCGGATACGATTAAAAGGGTTTTTGCATTCAGTGATTTTGTGGCGCGCAGCTGTGTGCAGGCCCCTGGAATGTTTCTGGACCTGGTCACTTCCCGGGACCTGCAACGATCCTACGGTCCCGGGGAATATGACAGGTACGTGGCGGAAAGAATAAAGGATATTATGGTTCCTCAGGCCATTGGGCAGGCCCTTGGAGACGTTCGTCGCCGCGAGATGGTGCGGATTGCCTGGCGGGATCTGGCGGGCAGTGCGGACCTGATGGAAACCATGGCCGATTTGTCGGCCTTCGCCGAGGCCTGCCTGGATAAGACCCTTGCACACCTGTATGAACAGCAGTGCCGCAAAAACGGAACGCCCTATGATAAAGCTGGTGCCCGGCAATACCTGGTGGTGATCGCCATGGGAAAACTGGGGGGCCGGGAACTTAATTTTTCATCGGACGTCGATCTTATTTTTGCCTATCCCGGTGCCGGCCAGACCCGTGGCACGACTGCGCCCATGCGCAACGAGGATTTTTTTCTGCAGCTATGCCGGAATTTTATCTCGCTGGCCGGGTCGGCCACGGCGGCAGGTCCTTTATTTCGTATTGATATGCGGCTGCGGCCCTACGGCGACAGCGGACCCCTTGTCATGAATTTTGATACCATGGAACGATACTATCAATACCAGGGGCGGGAGTGGGAACGATATGCCTGGATCAAGGCCCGGGTCGTGGCCGGGGATAAGATTGCCGGGGATCGCTTTCTGGCAAGAATGAAGCCTTTTGTCTTCAGACGGTATCTTGATTTCGGGGCATTTGAATCCCTGCGTGAATTAAAGGCAAGAATCAATCTGGAGGTCCGACGAAAGGGCCTTGAGAATAACATTAAAACCGGTCGTGGCGGCATCCGTGAGGTTGAATTTTTCGGCCAGATGTTTCAACTGATTCGCGGGGGGGTGAAACCGGTCCTTCAGGCGCCCGGTCTGCTGAACGTGATCGAGACCCTTTTCAAGGGAAATCATGTCCAGCAGTCTGTCTGTGAGTCCCTTACCCGGGCCTATATTTTTTTGCGCAACACCGAACACCGGCTTCAGGAAAATCATGACCGCCCCATCCACACCCTGCCGGAACACCCCGTGGAACGGTTGCGCCTGGCTGCAGCCATGGGCTTTGACCACTGGAATGATTTTGAAGCCTGTATCAACAGGCATCGGGATACGGTTCACGGTTATTTTAATGCGCTGTTTCAAACCGATGCCGATGTCACCCCGGATGTGACCCGGCAACAGTCTGGATCAATGGGGCCGATTGAAGGTGTGTGGCTGGAACTGCAGCCCCGGGAACAGGCTATCCGGGTACTGGAAGCGGCCGGGGTGGACAGGCCTGAAAAAATCGTGCAGCTCCTGGCTGATTTTCGACAGCACCCTCATACCCGGGCATTGAGCGAAAACGGCCGGAGGCGTCTGGACCGGCTCATGCCCCGCATTTTAGAAGCGGTGATCGCGCAAAACCTTCCGGCAGCAACCGTTAACCGGATTCTGGACCTGCTTAAAACCATTGAACGGCGGACATGCTACCTGGCCCTGCTCAATGAAAATCCCGAATCCCTCAGCCATCTGGTGCGGCTTGTCAATGCCAGTTTCTGGATCGCCTCCTTTGTGGCGATGCACCCTGCAATTTTAGACGAACTCATTGATCCGCGGACCCTTTATGGGGCCATTGAAAAAAAAGACCTTGAAATAGAGCTGCAGCACCGAATGGAAACGGTCGGGGCCGGTGATCTGGAGTCCCAGATGGAACTGTTGCGCAACTTTAAACAGGTCAATGTGCTCCGGGTGGCCGCAGCTGATGTGACCGGGGCCCTGCCGCTGATGAAAGTGAGTGATCGCCTCACGGATATTGCTGAAACGGTCATTGATAAAACCCTTGCGCTGGCGTGGGCGCATCTGGTTGACAAACACGGTGTGCCGGTGTGCCGCCTGGATGGCGCCCCGTGCAGCAAAGGCTTTGCCGTCATTGCCTATGGCAAGCTGGGGGGGCTTGAACTGGGGTACGGGTCGGATCTGGATCTGGTTTTTCTGCATTCGGGCATGGCGGGATTGACCGAAGGAGACGGTAAGAATATTGAAAATGCCCGTTTTTTTGCGCGGTTGGGCCAGCGTGTGATCCATTTTCTGACGGTGCCCACCCCGGCCGGGCATCTGTATGAAATCGACATGCGGCTGCGTCCCAGCGGCAGTTCGGGGCTTCTGGTCAGCCATATTGACGCGTTTGGGGCATATCAACTCAACAAGGCCTGGACCTGGGAACAGCAGGCCCTGATCAAGGCCCGTCCCATCTGCGGCGATATCGCCCTGGCGGCGTGGTTTAACCGGTTGCGCAAAGAAATCATTACCCGCCCCCGCAATGGAGATGCGCTTGGAAAAGAGGTAAGGGCCATGCGTGACCGCATGCGCCATGAGCATGGCCTTGCCGGACAAGACGGGTTTGATCTGAAACAGGGGGTGGGGGGCATGGTGGATATCGAATTTTTAGTGCAGTTTCTGGTGCTTCAAAATGCCCATCAATATCCGGTTCTTACAGATTGGACCGATACGGTGCGCCTCCTTGAAACCCTGGCCCGATGTCATGTCATGGATCAAAAGACGGCGCTGTATTTAAAAGAAACCTACCTGACCTATCGAGGTGCCGTGCATCGGTGCAGCCTTCAGGAAAAACCAGCCCGGGTGCCGGGGGAAGCGTTCGACGGCCATCGCAAAAAGGTGGCAGCCATCTGGCATTTTTTTCTGGGGTGAAATGGGGCACGCAATAGTTTCAGAACTGTAATTTGTGGGAATAATTGCTTGCAAATTTGTAATACCCAGGACCAAATAGGTTTATCTTGTACTGTCAGAATGACGAAATTTTTTATGTGATAAAAAGTATGCGGCCCTAATCTATGTGTCAGTTTGTTTACTATTTTTTAGGATTATTTCATTATCCATTCAGAATAATCAAATATTGATACATTCGTAAAAAAATCAAAAACTTAACCCAAGTTCGCCAAAATAAATCAAAGGTCGGCGTCGCTCGGGGGCTCAGTAGATTTTATGGTCACTACTCATTTTGCGGCATGTAATTTCCTCGGCAACGGGACGTTACTGAGTCCCAGGTTCTCGTAAATTTGTTTGTGTTCAGGCTCAGCATTGCTACACAGCCGCAAGTGGTGGCGCTGAACCTGTTTATGCTCTTTGACATTATATTCGATGGTCAGCCGCTGATGCGTCGATAAAACCGCTCTGACTGTGGCCCATAAGCGATGGTCGCCGCCCTGACGCAACCTGTATTCAATGGTATGCAAAATATGATACGCCAGCACGGAGATAAACATGTGGGCATCGGCCCGTTCGCCATTCTGGTGAAAATTGGGCCTCAAACCCAGCGATGATTTCATGGATCGAAACGCACTTTCCACCCGCGTGAGCATGACGTAAGTTTCCCAGATCTCTTTGTCGGTCAGGTCCAGGCGGTCCGTGCGCAAGACATAGCATCCGTCAAATTTACTAATTTCATCATACTGCGCACGCTTTTTCCAGACAACGGCCCTGGCATTAACAGATTTGACCGGTTTGTCTTCCGGTACAACCGTTACCTCATAGAGTTTGGATGCCCGCGGATACTTTTCCCGCAGGCGGCCGATCATCTCGACAACCTTGGCATAGCGTTTTGTGTGGCCCTTTTTGCCGAGGCCGTCATGGTAATACTGCAGCCGTTCAACAAACAATTGTTCCTGACGATTGCGGATCCCGTAATCTTTGCTTTTTCTGGCTGAACTCCGGCACAGTAGCAGGGCCTGGCCGTCTTGCTCCTGCCGTTTCACTTCAAGGGTATATTCATCGGTTTGCCGAATCACCTTTTCCGCGATTGACCACGATATAGTGAAACTGCTTTTTTTGCAGATACTTGATGTTCTTTTTGGTGGCAATGCCGGCATCTAAAACCACGGTTCGGTCTTTGGCCAGATTCGGACGTATGCAGATCAGCTTTTCAATGATCTGCGCCAGGGTTTTACACTCGGCCTGATTTCCCGGATACAGCTGGCTGTATTTAGCAAAACCGTGCTCGTCAACGACCAGCGCCAGGGTCAATAATTTGCAATCCGACCGTTTTTCTTTGCTGCGTCCGCGTTGGGCATTGGGGTTACCGCTTGCGCGGCCTTCAAAATAGGTAATGGTCAGGTCAAACAGGCACATTCGTTCCGGCAGAGAAAAAAGTTCCTTTTCCTCTCGGGCCAGGTGGCTTTCAAGGCTGTCTTTGCACTCAAACAGGCTGTCGCCGGCACGATACAGGGAACTGAGGGACGCCCGCATCGGAGTCCCGGCCAGTTCATAAAGTGCGGATCGATTCTCCACCCATTGCCAGGTGTGGCGCTCGCTGCCCGGGGATATAAGCCGTCCGACGACCAGGGCCTCAAGCAACGGCAGGACATGCTCGGAGATCCCGTTGGCCATGAGGACCTCATTGAACTTGAGCTCGTTCCAGATGCTGTGGCAAACGTATTCCGGTCCCAGGGAACGCATTTCTCCGGCCTGCATCGAGGCGGTATCGACATTTTGATATACCACACCGGCAGGCTCGGACGGATCCACCTTATTATCCGGTTGTGTCTGGTTCTTTTTGGCTCGGATCTTTTGCAGCGCTTTCCGGGCATGCTTTTCAATCTTCGGGTCAGGGCTAAATAACTGCTTTTGGCCTGTAAGCATGGCCTCGATGCAGTTGGCCAGTTCTTTGTACTGCTCGGCAGGCACATCCAGATTGCCCAAATTGAGGATCAGCTTTTGCCGGGGACCTTTATCGGTGCGGACATTTTCTACCAGGTGGAGGTACTCGTATATCTTCCTGGAGTTACGATTGGATTTGCGGACCTTTTTAATATACATGATGTGGTGCATACTATGAAATCTGCGCCCTGTCAACAATAAAATTGATCTATGGGTCACTACATTGACCTTTTAAAATTTCACGTCTAATATAATCAATAGGTTAAGATTGCGAGAAAGATCAAAATAGCTAAAAATTAGCCCCCGAGGTGCAGATTTTGACGAACTTGGGTTAAAATTTAACCACGACAGATATTGTTTGAAAAGATCGAAAAGTCTTAATATTGTATTGAAAATGTTTTCGGCGGACTTCTAAGGAAGTAACGCCTGATAATTTACAATAACATGCTAAATATATAACAAATAATCAGAAGTTTTCATTTGAAAAAAACAGGCGAAAACTTCCTTTCCGATATATGGCCGTTCGCGGCCTGAAAAAGCTTTTTACGAGACCATCAATATTGCCATGGCATGATGTAAGGCGGGCAGACTTTTTCCATCAGACTTTTTGCGAAGCTATCAAAATCTTTGTTATGATGTTTTCAGATAAATAATTATTTGTAAATATATCAATAAATTGCAGATATCCATAGTCTTATTTGACAATTTATTTGTTTTTAAATAAACATTTGTCTATGCTTGATGTACCCGAAAAGGTTCGACCGTTTGGCGATAAAAACCGGGAAATTACAGATAGTAGCCAAACAGTGTGAAATAATCGGATCAAAGACATGCCAGCTCCAGTCCTATATGGTATGCTATTCTAAAAAACGGCAGCATGGAGGGTTACAAGCCATGCTCTAATGAAGACTTTGAGGAAACAATAAGAAATAGGATGGGAAATGCTTTGGTTTGAAATTATTATATGGATACTGCTGGTGGGTGGAATGGGCATATGTTTCCGCCAGTACTACCGTCGCCAAATGACCAAATCGCTTTTTAGCCTTGAAAATCGTTATAAACCTATCATGGAATTGACTAATCAGCTTTTTTATGAATGGGATCTTGCAAGCGGTAAAATGGAATGGGCCGGGGCGATTGAGAATTTAACCGGCTACACGCAGGAAGAATTTAATTTGACGGATATTGCGAAATGGAAGGAAATGATTCATCCCGAGGATCAAAAGAATGCTGTCGAGAGCCTTTATAATGCCCGTTCTCAATTTGCCAAATATCGAGCCGATTATCGGTTTTTTAACAAAAATGGCGGATACAATTATGTTGAGGATGAAGGCAATTTTTTTAAGGATGAAGGTGGCCAAAACATTCGTATGTTAGGAACGATAAGGGACATTTCTGAACGGAAAAAGTCAGAATGGCTGCTACAAAAAGCGCATAAAGAGTTGCAGAATTCGAACACTGAACTTGAAAGACGGGTGCAACAGAGGACATCAGAGCTCACGGCTGCAAACCAAAAACTGCTCAAGAGCGAAGAACGATTTCGAACGATTTTTGAGTATGTAACTATTGGTATGTGTGTGAGATCCATTGAAGGACGTTATTTAGTGGTTAACCGCTCTCTGTGTGCCATGTTTGGTTATTCCGAAGAAGAGTTGTTGACCCTAAGTTATTTTGATCTCATTTATCCTGAGGATGCACAATACCTCAGCCAAAAGCTTGAAGAATTGCTTGCAGGAAAGCAAAGTGCGGAGATTTATGAAATGCGGTTTCGCCATAAAAATGGTCAAACGGTCTGGGCACTTGTGGGAAACTACCTTCTCCATGATAGTGCCGGGCATCCCCAGCATTTCATCGCTCATCTTCAGGATATTACCCGCCGAAAGCGTGATGATACACAATTTAAACGTTTATATGCCGCCATTGAACAGATCGCTGAAGGTGTCATCATTACCAACCCGAAAGGGGTTATAGAATATGTGAATCCGGCTTTCGGCCATGTCACCGGTTATATGTCGGACGAAGCTGTGGGCATGGAACCACGCTTTTTTGACAGGGATCGAAAGAATAATTCTGTTTACACTGAAATCAGAGATACACTCATAACAGGAACGATGTGGACTGGTCGGTTAACCCATGATAAAAAAGGTGAATTTGTACTAATGGAGGCGTCCATTTCACCTATATACGGAGCCAATGGGCAAAATATAGGATACGTGGCGATTATTCGAGATATTACTGATAAGCAGCGTCTTGAGAATCGTCTCAAGCAGGCCCAAAAAATGGAGGCCATCGGAACCTTGGCAGGTGGCATTGCCCATGATTTTAACAATATACTGGGTGGAATAATTGGATGTAGCGAAATGGCTCTTTTGGAAATATCTCCCGAAAGCATTGCTTATTCCGATTTGGAGAAAGTTGTTGAAGCCGGGATGCGAGCTAAGCGCTTGATAAAACAGATTCTGATGTTTAGCCGACAGAGCGAAAGCGAAATGGTCCCGCTTAATTTGAGTGCGTTTTTAAAAGAGACCATAAATTTTCTACGTGCTTCGTTTTCTACTAATATTGATATTCGCCTTAATATACCTCAAAGGATTGGAGCCATCCTGGCTGACCCTGTTCAGATGCAGCAGGTGATAATGAATCTTTTCGTCAATGCCCAGCATGCAATGCAGACCCATGGCGGAATTTTGGAAGTGACCCTTGGTGAAATAACCATAGGTTCAGATGAGAATAATATGCAGACGGAATTAAAGCCGGGTGATTATGTTCAATTGACTGTCGGCGACACTGGTCTCGGCATACGTGGAGAGATCATTGAACGTATTTTTGATCCGTTTTTCACCACCAAAAAGGTGGGCGAAGGCACTGGATTGGGGCTTTCCGTTGTCCATGGTATCGTCAAAAAGCATGGTGGAACAATTACCGCTTATAGTCAATTGGGAAGAGGGGCGATTTTTCATGTTTTTATCCCTTTGCTCAAAGAGGGCGCTGTTGAATCTCATAAATCCCATAGAATAGATATGGCGCCTTTACCTAAAGGTAATGAAAGGATACTATTGGTGGACGATGAGAGGCTTTTGTTTGATGTTATTCCTCGAATGCTGACGGAGCTTGGCTACAAAATTGTAGCTAAATCCAGCGGCACCGAAGCCTATAGAGTCTTTCAGGATAAACCTGAAAGCTTTGATCTGGTAATAACTGATCAGACCATGCCCGACATGACCGGCATAATGCTATCGAAAAAAATAAAGCAGCTTCGATCTGATATTCGGATAATTCTTTGTACCGGCTTTAGTCAAACATTGACATCCAATCAACTGGAATCCTATGGTATCATGGCAACTCTGCATAAGCCGATAGTCCGAGCTGATATTGCACATGCCATACGCCGTGTTTTATCACAGTGAAAAAAGCATATTAGGTAAAATGGAGAGAAAATGGCAGAGATTCTGATTATTGACGATGATGAAATCATGTCCTATACACTGTCTCGCATGACGCAACGTTTAGGCCACAAAGCAACTATTGCGTCTTCTTTGCAGGAAGGGTTGGATATTGCTTCGAGGAAAAAAATTGATGTTGTCTTTCTGGATGTACGTCTTCCGGATGGTAATGGATTGGGGATCATTCCCGAGTTAAGGGCAAAGGTTTCTTCTCCTGAAATCATTATTATTACTGCATTTAGTAATTCCTCGGGAGCAGAATTGGCCTTAAAAAGCGGGGTCTGGGATTATATCGAAAAGCCATCTAAAGTGAACGATATGAAACTGCCACTCGTGAGAGCATTGGAATATCGAAAACAAAAACAGAGGGCCTTGATGCACTTTAGCGTCGATCGGTGCGGCATCGTGGGCAGCAGCACCCAAACAACCTATTGTGTCGATTTGGTGGCAAATGCGGCTACCTGCGATGCCAATGTTTTGATCTACGGTGAAACCGGAACTGGTAAAGAGCTGTTTGCCAGAGCTATCCATCTAAACAGCCCTCGGTGTGCCGGAGTCTTTATGGTTGTAGATTGCGCTGCACTGCCCGAGCATTTGGTTGAAAGCATTTTATTTGGGCATGTTAAAGGCGCCTATACAGGTGCAGACCAGGATAGTGAAGGGCTGATCAGGCAGGCAGATGGAGGTACCCTTTTTTTGGACGAGGTCGGTGAGTTGCCGGCAAATCTGCAAAAGACATTTTTGCGGGTACTACAGGAGCGTTGCTTTAGGCCGGTTGGCAGTAAAAAAGAGATCAATAGCAACTTCAGACTGGTTGCGGCAACAAATCGTAATTTGGATGAAATGTGTAAAAAAGGGTTGTTTCGTAATGACCTTTTGCATCGCCTTAGAACCCTTTCCATTGAGCTGGCACCGTTGCGTGAAAAAAAGGGAGACATAAAAGAAATAGCTTATCATTATATTGATAAGTTGTGTGATAAATATGATTTAAAACCAAAAAGCGTTGCTCCTGAATTTTTAAACACCTTGATAAAATACAACTGGACGGGAAACGTGCGGGAATTGGTCAATGTATTGGAAAGTTCAGTGAATTCGGCAGCTCATGAACCGATTTTGTTTCCTGTCCATATTCCGCATCGTATTCGTGCCGAAGTGACTATTGGTTCAATGCGGGATAACTCTCTTAAAGCGGATGATTCAAAACCCGATGCCCAATTCAGGAAGAAGCTGCCTTTATTGCGCAATTTGCTGAATGAGACCAAAAGGGAGTATATGCTTGACCTTATGAATGTTACCGGTGGAAATCTGGATAAGGCCATCAAAATATCTGGTTTATCCAAGGCTAGTCTATATAATTATTTAAAAAAATTCAATATCTCCGCGGCCAATGGCCGATAATATGTGTGAATTTCCTTCAGCAAATAATTTTTTCTAATTATTTGGGAAAGTCTAAAAAATTAGAATATGTAATAGTTGTTTGATATTACTGCTAATTAAGATTGATAGTCTAAAAAGTTAGTATTTCTCACCGTTTTTCACGCCCGAATGGCTCACATTGGATGTTTGAGCTAAAGAATGTTTCTCCCCACCAGTTTTAAACCATTGAAATATATATATAAATTGAGTTACGTTAAAGTTGGCATATTTTGTGAAGTAGTTTTGTCTAACAAAGTCCCTGAGCAATAAACAGATATCGTTCCTTTCTTTTTCGATGAGATGGTTTTTATGGCACCGATGATAGATGTGCAGATTACTTTTCATAGAACTATCAAAAACCTGTTTGGTACCCAACTATTGAGTATCACTCTAAACCGGCCTATTAGAAAAATTTTTAGTCTGACGCAGAAACCCTGGTCCTCAGGGATAGGTCAGAGTGCAGAGGCTTTGCCCTCTGTACGGCTCAAATGTTACTCAATATTTGAAGTTGTCCCCACAACGAGCAAATAAGGAGTAACGAATGAGCTGATTTCAAAAGCTATCACATACAATATGGCATTGCCAATACCATATTGTATGGGTTCCCAAATACCGATTCAAGATTTTGACTGGAGAGGTAGGCAGGGAAGTAACCAATTGCATCAGAGCCTTTTCGGAGCAGAAAGGCTGCCAGATTGTTGAATTGAACGTACAGATCGATCATGTTCATCTACTGGTGAAAGTACCTCCCAAAGTTTCCATATCGAATTTTGTGGGAACTTTAAAAGGGAGAACAGCCATAAGGGTTTTCAACAAGTTTCGAAATTTGAAAAAGAAACCCTATTGGGGTAATAAATTTTGGATCCGTGGATACTGTGTAGATACGGTGGGCCTGGATTCTGAAATGATACGAAAGTATGTGAAACATCAGGAACGTAAAGAGAAGCGAACAGAGCAATTAGATTTGTTTAGCTAAATTGAATGGGGACATCCTCCCTTGCCTCCTTTGGGGGCAAGGCAAATTAATCCCCTTTTAGGGGTTAAGCCAAAGCCTGGCCCTCTGGGTCAGGATTTTTACAAAATATTTGTATAACGCCAAATCAGACGGAAAAAATTTTTGAATTTTCCGGCAAGCTTCGAGTCGATATCAAGGTATTGAGAAATGGTCGAGACATCGGATTCTTGGACGGTAAGAATACGAAGATACGCAACGGGGACAAAATCGCCATTTTCCCCAATATAGACACGGATGAATAATAAAATGAATATTATATCGATTCTTATCCGTTTTTTGGGATTTTTAAAGAATTGTCTATTTTGTCTGATAACAAGGAATAACTTTCTTTGCTTTTGAACACCTGCATGTCGTCATTAAAAAAGATATGAACGAAAAGAATGTGTTACAAAACTTTTAACCAAGGAGGAGAATTTATGAAAGGCCTGTCTGAAAAGTCTATTGCAAGGTTGGAATCTGCATTAGGTAAAGAAAACGTATTCCTCGATAAAGCCCACAGAGCTGTGCGAGCTGCGGTGCCCTCACCTTTTGCCATATGCAACTGGGAGGACCATATCCCGGATGTTGTGGTATTGCCTAAAACAACTGAAGAAGTGGTGGAAATTGTCAAAATTGCAAATGAATTCAAATTACCGATAGTCCCCCGAGCGGGTGCTACCGGACTTGCTGATGGCGCGGTGCCCCTAAAAAAGGGGATACTCCTTGATATCAAGCGAATGAATGAAATTATCGAGATCGATGATGTTAACATGACGGCAACTGTTCAGCCAGGTATTGGAATACTTGAGCTGAACAAGACGCTGACGCGGCTTGGGTTGTTTTATCCGGATGATCCGGCTTCCTATCCCGTTGCTATGATTGGTGGCAGAATAGGGACAGGCGGATTTAGTCTAATGGGCTCTGGATATGGGCATGTCCCCGATCTGGTGGTCAGCATGGAAGTGGTGCTGCCCACAGGGAAGATAATACGTGTGGGGGGCGGTGGTGGAAGAAAAATTCGCAAATCCTCGGTTGGATACCGGTTAAAAGACTTGTTTATCGGACACCAGGGCACCCTTGGAATAACGACGGAAGCCACATTGGATATTTGCAAAAAACCGGAAGCCGAGTGTCCACCCTATTTTGGGTGTAAAAGTTTTGAAGAGGCCCACAATCTTGCATTTGAAATCGAAATGTTAGGCCTAAGGTCATTAACGGCTGTGGTAATTTTTGATCCGGAAAAGATTGAATTTCTTAGGCGCGACGATGAAGCATATATCCCGCAGCCGAAAGAAGTTAAGGCGGTTGTTTTAGCATTGCTGTATGGCTCGGAGGCAGAAGTTACCGTGGCTCGGGATAAAATTTTTGAAACTGCGGTTGATCGGCTCAACACACGTTACCTCGGCGATGAAATCGCCAAAGATGATTGGGCTTCTAGGCATGATCGGTATCATATCACTTATCATGGTCGAAATGCCGCCGGAGCCGTCTCAATGATGACTTGGCATTGCGAAGATGCCGCTATTAACCACAGTGAACTTCCTTTTGTTCGGGATAAATGGCATGAAATTGTGAAACGGTATAAGGCAAAATATGATGGTTTTTTCGATGATTGGGGCATGTTCATGTATACAAATAATCCTTTTAGACCTTATGGCGAGTATCTAACAGAAATCGATGTCGGCGTTGCCGAGTTAGACATGACGCCGGAGATCTGGGAAGCCTTTGTTGCGATGAAAACTGAAATCGCCGAGGTGGCCCTTGAAGCGGGAGGGAGTATTTCGGCCTGTCACGGAGGAACTCGGCCTGGCGACGTTGAGCTCTGTTGCTATAAAGAACTATCGGAGGGCACTTTCGATATGATGAAAGATATTAAGAAGATGTTGGACCCAAACAATATTATGAATCCGGGAAAATACCTTCTTGACGAAGCGTACACCAAATAGAAGGGAGGCTAAATATGTCGAGACAATACTACAGTAAGAAAAATTTTTATGACATTAAACTCGCAGATGGAGAACCAGTTGCGCTTGAAATGAGAAGAGATTGTTATGCGGTCTTTGCCTGCAGACATAAATTTTGCAGGGATGTATGCCCGGTTTTTCATGAAATTCGCGATGAGAGTGCATCTTCTTACGGCTTTCACACCGCAATCCTGGCACAAGCCGAGGGCCATTCTGCGTTATCTGATCTGGCAGAGACGGCTACCCTTTGCTTGGAATGCGGCGCATGTGAACTGCGCTGCCCCAATACGCTTTATACCGGGGATTTTTATGGGCAGACGACTACACTTGTAGATTTGGTTAGAAAATTGAGACGGGACCTTATTGCACAAGGGACTCCGCCGACCAACTGGGAAGAAGTAGACAAATACATCAAAGAAGACCTGGATCATGAAAAAAGTAAAGACAAGGAGATCGTTCAATGGGCAGCGGATCTCGGTTTAGCCACTAACGGCGAGACGGTGTTATTTGTTGACTATTTCAATGCTTTTCAAACGACGGATGTTCCAAGAAACGCTGCAAAAATATTAAAAGCCGCCGGCGTCAAATTCGGCATTTTAGAAAAACCATTTCCAACAATGGGTGAATTGTATGAAAGCGATTTAGGCGCTTGGGTGGATTTCGGTAAACAAAACATTGCCGCCATAGAGGCAGCCGGTGCTAAAACCGTCGTATTGGTCAATCCGCACGACTATTTGTTTTTTGTAAGGGAATATCCAAAATTTTTCAAAATTCCTTTTGAAGTCATTTATATCACAGATTTTCTGTGGGAATTGTACAAAGAGGGCAAAATCAATTTCAAAAACGATGTCAAAATCAAAGCGACATACCATGACCCCTGCTCGCTGAATAAACAAACGCTTGACTGGAACGCCCCTAGAGAATTGATTGCTGCACTACCGGGTATTGATTTCTCGGCAGATGATCACATCACTCAGTGGGATTACTGCTGCGGAAACGGAATAAACAGCTTCAAGCGACTGAAACCCGACATTGCCTACAAAATAGGCCTCACACGGTTGAGTATGGCAGAAGAAGTCGGCGCAGAAAAGCTCATTCTGGCATGTCCCCATTGTTTGGATCAGTTCACAGAAGTTCAAGCGAAATCAGGTAATGCAATTGAACCGGTCCATATCCTGGAGCTTATTAAACAATCGATGGGCATTGAATAATTAAATAAAAAGGAGGCTCAAAATGGCCGAGACAGTTTGTGTTAAGCATGGACATTATCAGGTGGAGTCCTGGCGGATGGAGCGTGTTCTTACCCAGGAGATTAATGACGATGAAAAGGAAAGGATTATCCGTAATAGGATAGAATGGTTAGATTGGATGAACAGGCACTTTGCCAACAAAACTGTTCTCGCAGCCGATAAATATAAATAGTTGGTTGAATATAAAAAACGCCTTAATGTTGTTGGATGTTTTTATATAAATTTCGGATAATGGATCGGATTGTCGGCGCAAACATAAAGATGTATTGCAGCCGATAATCCGTTTCCAGAAAATTTATTTCGGAGGCAATAATGAATATTGCGGTTTTGATCAAACATGTAGTGGATTCAACCGAGGTTAGATTCGACAATAAAACCGGAGAGCTTAGGCTCAGGGGCCTTCCAGAGAAAATCAGCGATTATGACAAGCACGCCATTGAAGAAGCCGTGCGAATAAAAACGAAGATGGGTGGCAAAGTCACGATATTCAGTTTTGGAAAAAAAGTGGCCGTCAAATCATTAAAAGAGGCGGTGGCCATGGGGGCAGACGAAGGTATTTTGGTTGCGTACAATAATGCCGATTCTATCTATGATCCGGTTTTTATAGCCCGCGTACTGGCCAAGGCGATTGAACATTCCGGAGGCTGTGATCTGGCTTTATGCGGTGTAATGACAGAAGATATAACCAATAGGGCCATTGGCCCTGCCCTCGCTTCCTTTCTGGGTTATGACCATTTGTCAAATGTTATCAGCATTGATATGAAAAGTGAAAAAAGCCTGATCAGTGTTTCGGAAATTGATGGAATGGAGGTCAAGATCGAAGCTCAGCTTCCGGTGGTTCTTTCCGTAAGCCGGAAATTAAATGAGCCCCGTTTGGCTACCAAAATCCAAATTATGAAAGTGCCAATGAAGAAAGTATCAACATTGACATTGGCTAATTTGGGATTTTCCGAAGATGTTGAAGGAGATGTCGGGTGCGAGTTTAAGTCGTTTTCGCCAATTACAAAAGACAGAAAACGAATAATTTTTGAAGGTGAAGTAACAATCGCAGTTCAAAATTTATTGAATAAACTTAACGAGGAGGGGGTCTTGTGAAAATTGTTGCGATTTCAACTAATGGGGGCTACCTGAATAGGCTCTGCCGGTTTTTATCCGCGAATGACATTTCTTTGCAATGTGACGCTGTTCTTCTACAAATGAAGAATGGGTCTATGAAAGATGCCGTAGGCCTCTTGCGAAACGAAAAAAAGCTGTCCGACTATGATTTATTCGTTCTATCCGATTTGGATCGGGATCAGGAAATTGCCGCCGGTTTGTCAGTTATCCTTCAAACGGGTTGTTTGACGATGTGTACGGAAATTGACGTCGTAGACAGCAGTTTAAAAGTTAAAAGAGAAGTCTTTGGTGGGTTGGCGCATCTGAACCTTTCAGTAAAGAAAATGCCTTATGTGGTAACGCTCTCCAGCGCAGTCTTCGATAGCGAAAAGCAAGATATAGCTTTTCAGGGAGAACGCTTCGATGTCCCTGCTGAAAATTCCCAATTAAAGGTCCTTTCAACAAAGGAGATTAAAAAGACGGTGGATCTGGGTTCTGCAAAAAAAATTGTTTCCGTTGGCCGTGGAATCGGAAAACAGGAAAATATTGAGATCATCGAGAAATTAGCCGAAAGCATGGGTGCTGAACTGGGATGCTCCCGACCGTTATCGGAGGATTATAAATGGTTGCCGCTTGAAAGGCAAGTTGGCCTCACTGGAGAAACAGTAAAACCGGAATTGTACCTTGCCGCTGGTATCTCCGGTCAAGTTCAACACCTTGTCGGCATGAGAGATTCCAGAGTTGTCGTTGCCATCAATAACAATAAAAGTGCGCCTATTTTTGAATATTGCGACTACGGTATTGTTGGAGACCTCTTTGAAATTCTGCCCGTTATCTCTCAGATGATATCCGAAAAACGCTGAAAACAATGTCGATCTATTTGATATTTTCGTATTGCGAGGAAGGAGCGTTTACAGAGTATGGTGGAACGAAATTTTTTACCATTTATGCCATCATCAACCAGTTTGATTATGTACGCATTGTTCATGGTTGCGGTAATTGTTTTTCTTTACGGGATAAAAAAAGAATTGACGCACCTCATGGTCAGCTTCACTGATGTCTCAAAATTTTTTTTGAAGCAAATAAAAAATGATCCTAAAGCCGCCGCAATTAGGATTAAAAGATATATTTTGTTTCAAAAAAAGACGCAAGACACCATTTCCGGGAAACTGATCCATTCTTCGATTTTTTTTTCATTCCTGGTATTGCTGGCCGGCACCACAATTGTTGCCATTGACAAGGACATTGTAGGAAAAATCTGGGGAGTTAAAATCCTGAAAGATACCAATTATTTGCTATTTGAGTTTATTCTCGATACTGCGGGAATAGTCTTTCTTTTTGGCCTTGCGGCATCATTTTGCCGTCGAATTGCCCTTAAACCATCATATCTTCATACCGAACCAGCGGACTACTGGATACTCGGCCTTTTTCTTTTCATATTGCTTTCCGGGTTCATTGTCGAAGCACTCAGATTGCAATTGGGCAATGTTTCTTATGCAAAGTTTTCCTATGTTGGAAATTTTTTAAAAATATGGTTGTTTAAAGGTATTGAAACCGAATCGGGTGTGATAATATACAGAACCCTATGGTTTGTGCATTGCATTGCCGCGATGAGCTTTATTGCAGTTATTCCTTTTACCAAACTCAGGCATTTTTTGTTCATTCCAGTTAACCTGCTACTTTATCCTCCTAAAGCATATGATGAAAAAGCAAAACTCAGCACACCATTTAACATTCTGGAAATCGATGAAAATGATGATGAAATCGATGAAAGTATGGAGAAAATCGGCGTGGGATCTCTCGAAGATATGGAATGGCATGAACGCCTTCAAATTTACAGTTGTATCAATTGCGGCCGATGTGAAGATGCCTGCCCTGCGCATAATTCAGGAAGATTACTTTCACCCAGAAATATTATACAAAAAATCGGGAAGGAGATATCGACTGATAAGAATTCCGAAGTCCTGTTTGAAAATACGATTCTTCACGAAGAGCTTTGGGGGTGTACAAATTGCTATGCATGCACAGAAGTTTGTCCGTCATTTATACGGCACGTTGATCATTTTATAAATTTTAGAAGATTTGTCGTTAATTCAGGATTTGAAGATGAAGGCAAAATCAGTATTCTCGGAAATATAGATCGAAACGGCAACCCATATGGGCTGCCATCTTATTCAAGAGCTGAATGGTTAGAAGCTTATAACGTTCCAACCGCTGCCGAGAAAGATGAAATCGAATATCTTTACTTTATCGGCTGCGCTTCATCTTACGATCAGAGATGTCAACAAATCACCAAATCCGTTATTAATATACTTAACCATGCCGGAATTGATTTCGCCATTTTAGGAGAAGAAGAAAGATGCTGTGGAGAACCTGCAAAACGGATGGGGGAAGAAGGTCTTTTTCAAATGACTGCCATGCAGAACATCGAACTCTTTGAATCTTACGGGGCAAAAAACGTTCTTGTTCATTGTCCGCATTGTTACAATATGTTGAAGCACGAGTATAAGGATTTTAATGGAAACTATAATGTGATTCATCATACCGAACTGATAAACGATTTGTTTGAAACAGGGAGGATCCGTCTCAACAACAGCGACAGGCTTGAAACAATAACTTTTCATGATCCCTGCAATCTCGGCCGACTTAACGGGATTTTTAAAGAGCCTAGAAATATTTTAAAAAATTTCGGTAAACTTCGGGAAATGAACCGTTGCAGGGAAGAATCGTTTTGTTGCGGTGGAGGGGGCGGGAATGCTTTTTACAAAATTAATGAAGCCAAACGAATGAGTCAGATTAGAATTGAGGAGGCATTGAAGACGAACGCATCTACGATAGCCGCTGCATGCCCTTTTTGTGTGGTTATGTTCGAGGACGTAATGGGAAACCTGGCAAAAGAAAAAAGGAACCTTCAGTTGCGTGACATAGCGGAAATCGTTTCCGAACGGCTTGAAAATAAATAATATTAACTTGGCAATTTAATAGGCAACATCAATAGTGTCCGGTTAAGATCCGAATAATTTCAACTGGATATGACCGGTAGTAATTTTGTTTTTGTAAGAGCTCTCTGTGAGCACCCATGAAATAAGGGTTTTCTCAAAAAGAGTAATGCTTAAAATCTGTAAAATTGTATAGAGGCTCTGTTCGAGGTTCAAGCGCTTTTTCATGATTGCAACCAATACATAAACGGAGATTGCAATCCAAATCTGAGCTTTGACAGCGGTTTCAGAAATACCAAAGAATTTCTTTATTCGCAGATGTTGCTTGATCCATTTAAAGAACAGTTCCACTTGCCATCGGCACTTGTATAAATTCGCTACGGTTCGAGCTTCTAATAAAAAATTGTTGGTTAAAAACGTTAGGCGTTTTCCGGTTTCTTTGTCGTAGTACTTTATTCGCCTGAGTTTTTCAAGATAAGCCTTCGCCGATTTTGCTACGACCGGTCGTACTGTCTGGTCATAAATAATACCGGTGAGCTTATCCACTGGAGAGGAGTAAAGCCGACGCAGTTTCGTATTCCTTTTACTTCTCAAAATGAAAAAGGCTAAACCGCAGTGAAGCCTGTATAGTCTCTCAAAATCGAGATAAGCGCGGTCCATAACATAAATTGATCCAGGCTCTGGGAACAGCTCATCAAGGATATTGACATCATGGACATTGGCCTCGTTATGGATACAAACGAAGGGATATTACCCCTCAGGTCAAGTAATGTATGGACTTTTATGCCGCTTTTGGTTGATCGAAACCGAGCCCATGGAAAAACAGAACGGCACAAATCAATGGTGGATGCATCCAGTGCGTAAACCGTTTCATCAAGCTGAAGGCCAAAGTCATCACCGGCATAAAGCTTACGGGCTTGCCCGATCAGTACCTGTGCAAAGTCACAGTAAATACGCCAATCACGTTTTTCGTTGGCATCAGCAATTGTGCTTCTGGCAATTTTGTTCTGAATGCCAACGTGGTGGAGTTTTCCTTGCATTGCACGTAAGCACAGCACCGTATCACGGAGACTTTCACGATAGGTCAACTGAGCGAAAGCCATACAAAGAAACTGTTCATAGCATGTAAAAGAGCGAATTCGATAATTGCCTTGATAACGTTTAACGCATGTTCGGAAACTTTTTTTCGGTAAAAAATCTAACAATTGAGAAAATACAATTCGCCCTTGATGCATTGCCGCCTCCCTTCGTTTTTATGTGATTTGAAGGGATTTATAGGACAATTGGGGCAATTTGAAAAGGGTGCCCATTCAAAATGGTTCGTTTTTATCAATATTTCAATTATCTATAACGGTTTTTGACAATTTAAACCGGACACTAGTGAGGCAACATTTAATTTTTCGTTTTTCTCGTAAACTTTGCAATAATGAATATCTATGGATGTTCTACACCTTAGTCCCTAATGTATTTAATTGCCGGATCAATATTACGACAAAAAATATCGTTTATGAAAACAGCTTAATGTAAAAATATTAGAGCTGAAGAAGCCAGTTATCTCGCCTGGCATGATTTTCTCTTGCGGGGCATCAACCATTGCGAAGGGAGGGCAGGAACATGACAATCGTATCAAGTAACATGATTGATCTTCCAGGACTCAATGAAGAGTTGAGGAATAAGATCACGGAAAGAATCGGGGAGTTCGAGTCCAAACACGAGATTAATTTACTTAGTAACGGCGATGGGTGGATTCCAAAAATCACGGCAATTGACTATATTGTAGCCGGATCTGTTAATTTGGTTATAACTATCTGGTTGGTGGTATCCCTATCTTAAAGAAAACGTGTTTATATACCGCCCTCATAAAACTGCTTGTAGTTGTTGTAGCTGATTCCGTCGGATAAATTATGAAAGCAAAGTTTCAGAAAAAATTGCGTAAATAATTGAGCGCAGCTGCAACTGACTAATAAGTCGTATGCTATTTTTTGAAAAGAGGTGAATGATGAAAAACAAGAGCCAGTCTGCAATTAAAAACGAAATATTTTTCAACGCCATTCCGGCGAATGAAAAGGACCGATTATATGGTTTGGGTGACTTTGTAGCTATTCAGATTACGTTCGGAATAGCAGCTTGGTTTTTTCTGGTCGGGAGTTTAACAGGCCTGACCGTAAAGGCCAGTGAAGCTATTCCTATTGTGGTGTTTGGCAACTGCGTGCCATTGTTTTTAATAGCATCTCTGGCAGTGATTTTTGCCAGATATGGAGCCGAACAGTGGCAGGCCTCTTCTGCGGTTTTGGGGCATAAATTTAAAGACCTTTGGATATTAATGTATATCACCTCAAGCTTTGGCTGGATAGCATACTCAGCATTTCTTTTCGGAGAAAGCGCCATTAAGTTTGTGAAGTTTTTCCATGGTCCGCAATTTCTTTCCGTTGAACTTCCTGGTGCTGTTATTTTTGCAGTCCTTGCCACAATATTAGGTGCATGGATTGCCTATCAGGGGCCCAATGTCTTGAAATGGTTTACACGGATAACGGCCATATTTTTATTGGTCGTTTTAGGTGGTTTTATCTGGATTATGCTCTCGGAGTATGGGGTTGATCATATATTCGCGCAAGAGCCTAGTGCACCGCTTCAAACATTGGGCTGGAGCCGAGCATCGGCAATAGAATGGAACGTTGGCCTGGGATTCTCGTGGGCTTTTTGGTATGGGCAGTGGACCAGGTTAGCAAAGACAGAAAGGGCAGCTTTTCACGGATGCCTTTGGGGATGGGGTTTGCTTGCATGTACAGCCGGAGTGTTTTCAGCATTTTCCGCGTTAGTCCTCAAAGTATATGATCCAAGCGAATGGATTATTGCTCTCGGTAGTCCCATTATCGCCCTAGTTGGTCTGGTGATGTTCGCTATAGCAAACATCGGTTCCATCACCTGTTTAGTATATCCTATGTCGATCACTTTTCGTAGCAGGTTCCCCAAAATAAAATGGCCTTTAACGGTGGTCATTTGCTCGGCCCCGGCATTACTTTTAGAAAATCCGATAGTATTTAAACATTACGGTGTTTATCTGGCTTACATCGCTTTGCTGGCTGGTGCATACGGCGGCATCATGATGGCTGACTATTTTATCATAAGTCGAGGAAAGTGGTCCTGGTCTTTAAGGGGTATATACAATATAAGATCTGAATATAACTACTGGCATGGTTTCAACCCAGCTGCGTTAATTGCAACGATTGCCGCAGCTGCGTTCTATCTATGGACTCTGGAGCCGCTCAAATGGACGAGTTCCAATGGATGGTTTCCATATACAACGGCGGGTATCCCATCTTTTTTTGTTGCCTTCATAGTCTATGCAGTATTGATGAAGGTATGGGTGATGAAAACCATGGAGGCGCCTTTGGAAAGGATAACCGGTCAAAAAGCCGGGGCCACTGTTATCGTCAAATCTTAAGATTTCATGGGATTTGCCCGCAACTGATACACGGCAGCTTTCTAATTGAGCATATTGCAAATTTTAATTAGATTAGTAAAAAATGAAGGGAATCATTATGGGAAAAATTATGTTCCAAAAAATATTGATTGCAGTTAGCCTGACCGACATTACGGAAAAAGCTTACCCCTATGCAAAATATATCTGTAACAAATTTGAAGGAGAAAACCACCTGTTATTTGTGGCACGCATAGGGCGGGATAATTTGTATAGTACACCGGGAGCTGCAGTTGAAACAAAGAATGAAATCATGAGAAATGCTGAAAAAGAACTCGATAAGTTTGCCGAAGAAAAATTTAAAGGAGATTATAGTAAAAAAACTGTTTTAATGGGCGACCCTGCTGATGAAATTATAAAATATATCAAAGATGCGCATATTGATTTGGTTATCATGGGTACTCATGGCAGAAGAGGGGTAAAAAAAACTTTTCTTGGAAGCGTCGCTGCCGAGGTGATAACACGATCACCTGCTCCAGTAGTTGTCATAAATCCTCTTAGGGTAGAATAATAATTTTGTTTCTATAGACCCCGAAGAGGCTGCTATTCCGGCATGGCATTTAGACAAAAAATTTACAATTAATCTGTTATGCCGGTATAGCGGTAACCACGCGTCATTCGTAGGGTGTTGATTTTAAAGCTGCCGTAGAGCGTTGAGCCGGATGGATTCGGCTACTATGGCCGTATAATGAATGTGCCATTAGACTCTTCGGACTTGTTGCCGTCATCGCTTGAATGTGAAGGATTTTCTTTTAAACCCGAACAGGAAAATGATTGAGGCTGTTCCAAAAGGAGAAAATGATGAAATTTATCCGAGTAAACATGACCTCCAACTGTATCAGTGAGGAAGCAGTGCCGTCGGCATATGCCGATTTGGGTGGTCGCGGGCTAACATCGACGTTTCTCTATAATGAAGTGCCGGCTACTTGTGATCCGTTGAGCTCAGACAATAAGCTGATTTTTGCACCCGGCTACTTCAGCGGTACTTCGCTGGTCAACACCAGCCGGCTGTCAATTGGCGCTAAAAGCCCTTTAACGAACGGCATCAAGGAGAGTAATGTCGGCGGTACAGTTGCATATGCCATGGCTCGCAACGGTATTGCTGCTGTGATAATCGAAGGATTGCCCCAAGAAAATGGGTGTTTTTTTATAAAAATCGAAAAAAATGGATCTGCAACGCTTATAAGTGCAAATGAATTTAAAGGTGTACGAACCTATGCCCTGGTTGAGCGCTTGAAAGAAAAATATGGAGAAAATTATAGCATTACATGTATCGGGTCTGCTGGGGACCTCCATCTTTTGTCTGCTTCGATCCAGACGACCGATATGGACGGGCGCCCTTGCCGGGCCGCAGGTCGAGGGGGATTAGGTGCCGTTATGGGTGCAAAAGGACTTAAAGCGCTCATAGTTGATAGAAACGGTCGGAAGGCAGTACCGCTTATTTCAAAGAATAAATTTAAAATTGCGGCCAGAGACTTCGCCAAAGCTGTTAAAGCCGATGAATTCAGCGGTGAAATTTTGCCTGAACTGGGTACGGCCTGCTTAGTCGAACCCATAAACGATGCGGGGGCATTGCCTACGCGTAACGCTCGTACGGGGCAATTTAAAGGGGCTGAAAAAATCAATGGTGAGAAAATGGCTGAAATCATAAAGTCCCGTGGCGGTAAAGTCACCCACAAGGGTTGTTCTCAATGCATCATCAACTGCTCCAATGAGTATGTTGATCCGGATGGTGCCTATGTTACTTCCTCACTGGAATATGAGACCATATGGTCGATGGGCGCAATGATCGGTAATGATGACTTAGATATCATCGCCAGGCTGGATTTTCTTTGTGACGACATCGGTATAGACACGATTAACACTGGTGTTGCTGTCGCCGTGGCGATGGATGCGGGCTACAAGCCTTTCGGTGATGCCAAGGCCGCCATTGAGATGATTGAAGAGGTGGACAAAGGATCTGAATTTGGTAAAATCATAGGTAATGGGCCGGATGCGGTTGGGAAGCACTTCGGTCACGATCGTGTGCCTACGGTTAAAGGACAAAGCATCTCAGCTTATGACCCGAGAGCCATCCAGGGAATGGCTGTCACCTATGCCACCACTCCCATGGGGGCGGATCACACCGCCGGATGGGTCGTCGACCAGAATCTGGAAGCTTTCGGAGGAGCAATTGACGCACTGGGTTCTGACGGACAGGTTGAAGCGTCTCGAGATACTCAAATTCATATGGCTGCGGTGGACACTATGGGGATTTGTGATTTCGCCCAATCCGGATTGGCGACTCCTGATGGGATTAAAAATGTTTACAAGATGTTTTCCGCTAAATCGGGCCATGCCTTTGGAGAAGATGATTGGCACGCACTTGGCGTTCGGGTGCTAAAGGTTGAAAGGGAATTTAATCGTAAAGCAGGTTTTACAAACGCGGATGATCGGCTGCCAAGTATGTTCTATGAAGAGTCGCTTCCTCCGCACAACAAAGTCGTTCTCATAAGCGACGAAGAGATGGACACAACCTTTGATTTTTTGTGGGAGCCTAATAGAAAAGATCATTAAATTATTATTTTTGTTGACGGCAGTCTTACTGTCCGTAATTATGGCTGCATTTTTGTAATTCAAATCGATTTTAACTTACAAATTTGTAGTACTCCTGATTTGCCACGATAAAACCTTGCCCACCGTACGTTTCATGGATCAGCAGAATTGATAGCGTGTAAAATTCATCTATAAGGGTTTGTAACGAAAGCCAATAGCTGGGATAAAATGATTAATCGAGATCTTGACTGTTGTTAAATTTTTTGCCAAGATACCGCATTATAAAATTCTTATTTATTAACAAATCATTATGAATTCAGATAGATACATACTGCCAATTCTGATGGCTCGTTTCATCGATTTGTTGACAAAATGTTCTTTTACCGTTTGGCATAGCAATTGCTGTATTTACAATTGATTTTTGAACCTCTGAATCTAAGCTCACGGTAAAATGATAAATGATACTTAACCATACCCAGAACCTGGGAATGTCTCCCGGCGAAAAGCTGCAGCACGACAGAACCCGGCTGGCCCAGCGGTATATGGGCGGCGACGCCTTAAAATTTATGTCCGCCAATGCCCGTCTTCTGGACGACTACTTCCGGCTGAGCTTTGAAACCAGTCAGGCGGGCCCGGTGATGGATCTTGTCAAAAACCCCTATGCGATAATTGCTTTGGGCGGGTACGGGCGGAGAGAACAATGCCTGGCATCGGATGTGGACCTGTTGTTTCTTTTCGGCAAAAAAATTCCCGCATCCGCCGATGACCTGATTCGGGAAATGATCTATCCCCTCTGGGATATGGGCATCGAAGTGGGCCATGCCACACGGTCTGTCGCAGAATGTGTCACCATGGCGGCCAGGGATTTTGACGTGTTTACCCCCCTGCTTGATGCCCGTTTTATATGCGGTATCTCCCCGCTTTATTCCGAACTGGTGGCCCGGCTGGGAAAAACCGTCATTTCCAAAAACGCCCACCGGTTTACACGCTGGCTTGTACAGCGCAATCAGGACCGGCACCAGCGGTTCGGGGATAGCGCCAATTTGCTCGAGCCCAATATAAAAGAGGGTAAGGGGGGGCTTCGGGATTACCATACCATGCTCTGGCTGGCCGGTGTGACATCGGACGTCCGGCAGCGCAGGGACCTTGAGTACTACGGATATCTTTCCCATGTTGAATACAATGAATTGATTCAGGCATTGAAATTTGTCTGGCAGGTGAGAAATCATCTGCATCGACTCACCGGTCGAAAGTGCGATCAACTCTATTTTGAATACCAGGTCAAGCTGGCCGAAGCGCTTAATTTTAAAAAAACAAAGGGGTGGGAACCGGTGGAGCTGTTCCTGGGCGTGCTGCACGACCGGATGGAATGCATCAAACAACAGCATCTCATGTTTTTGTATGAACTCGGAATTTCAGCCAGCCCAAAGGGTCGGCGCAAGGTTGCAAAACAAACCCGCGTCAAGGGACTTGCCGTCAAGGAGGGAAAACTGGCGTTTGTGGCATCACGGCATATCCTGTCTGATCCAAAACTGCTGGTGGCGATTTTCGAAGAAAGCGTTGCATTGAAAATTCCCCTGGGCGTGGAAGCCCGGCGGCTGATAAAGGATTTTCTGTATCTTGCCGATAAAAAATTTCGACGGTCAGAGGCTGTCGTAAAATCCTTTGAACGGATACTGGTTGCCTCGGTTCCTGAGTTTAATGTGCTGAGTGTCATGCTCAATACCGGATTACTGGGGCAGTTGATACCCGGATTCAAAGGGATCATCAATCGTATCCAGTTTGATGCCTACCACATTTTTCCGGTGGGCCGGCATTGTCTGCGCACGGTTTTGACCATCAAACGGTTCGGCACGGATGAGGATACCAGCGGTTATCCGTTTTGCGGGGATTTATACAAAAAATTACGAAAACGTAAAATTTTACTATGGGCGGCGCTGCTGCACGATATCGGCAAGGGCATTCCATCCGGTGGCCATTCTTTGCGCGGGAGTGCCATGGTGAAAGACCTGCTTGCCGCCAGGGGACAGGCCCCGGCTGATGTGGAACGGATCTGTTTTCTGGTAAGAGAACACCTGCTGCTCATGAAAACGGCGACCCGCCGGGATATCCAGGATGAAGAAACGGCGATCTCCTGTGCCCGGATTGTCAAGGATGCGGAAGTGCTTAAAATGCTCTACCTGTTATCGGTGGCCGATGCTATGTCCACCGGTCCAAAGGCATGGAATGACTGGACGGCAACCCTTCTCAGAGATCTTTTTGTAAAGGTTTTGAATATTATTGAAAACGGGGAGCTGGCCACGCCCGAGGCGTTGGAGATCCTGGCGGTAAAGAAAAAACTGCTCTTGGGGGCCGCCCGGACCCCCGAAGCGGTAAAAGCCTATGCATCCCTGTTTCAGGTGATGTCTCCCCGGTATCAGCTGACCATTGATGTCGAGGATATGATGGACCATGTCCGTTTGTATGGAACACTGAACGCTGCCGATTTTGTGTGGAAGATCGCCCCCGACAGTGTTTCCAGCACCCGCCGTGTGATTGTCTGTGCCCGGGACCGCCCCGGTCTTTTTTCAAGCATTGCCGGGGTGTTTACCTTGAACAAAATTGACATTCTGGCAGTCCAGGTGTTTACCTGGCGCAACAACATCGCCCTTGATATTTTTGAAGTAAAAGCCCCTCCGGATCCCATTTTTGAAGACCGTAAATGGGCTAAAACCAGGCTGGATTTGCAGGCCGTCCTATCGGGCAGCCTGGATCTGGCCGGCCGGCTGAAAAACCGTCTTTTGGTTGCCAGGTCCCAAAAATCTATTTTCTCAAGACCGGGGAAAGTAGTGGTGGACAACGAAACGTCGAGTTTTTATACCATTATTGAAGTGCATGCCCATGATTTTCAGGGATTTTTGTATCAGATTACCGATGCCCTGTTGCGATGCCGGTTGGATGTCTGGGTTGCCAAAATCGCAACTCATGTTGACCAAGTGGTGGATGTGTTCTATGTAAGGGATTTTGATGGCCGAAAAGTGGACGGCTCAGCTCGAATAGAAGCGATAAAACTGGAAATTTTGCAGGTTCTGCCCGGCGGCAGTAAGTAAGGAGGCGTTGCATGAAGAAAATTGAGGCGATCATCAAACCGTTTAAACTCGATGATGTCAAGGAAGCTTTGAATGAAGCCGGTGTCCAGGGGATGACCATATCCGAAGTCAAGGGGTACGGGCGACAGAAAGGGCACAAGGAGATTTACCGGGGCGCTGAATATGTGGTGGATTTCATCCCTAAAATAAAAATTGAAGTCATTGTTGCCGATGACATTGTGGAACCGGTGATCCAGAAGATCCGTGATGCCGCCAACACCGGTAAACTCGGAGACGGGAAAATATTTGTTTTGCCCGTTGAACAGGTTATCCGGGTGCGCACCGGTGAAACCGGGTCTGATGCCGTATAGCAGCGTTATTTGCGACTGATCCGGGACTGAATCGGGACCGCGGGGGCGATACAAAAAAGATGTAACGCCCCCAACCTGAAAAAGTATGCGTATTCAACAAGACATCTTTCATTCATTCTCCCCGCAACCCGCTCTTAATTTTTAATCGTTAATCCCCTCTGCATCGTCATGTTTTTTTGATGAAAACAGGGCAACCCGCCGGTCCGGTTGAGGAGATGAAAACCATTTTAGATGTTTTGTTGGCATACAATTTGCTTTTAAGAAAATCCAATAAAAACAGGTACCATAACTTTATAACTCAATATTAGCAGGTGTATCCATGACATTGGTTCAGATTGATAATGTTTCAAAAATTTACCAGTCCGGTGAGGTACAGGTAAACGCCCTGCAGGATGTAACGCTTTCCATTGATGAAGCGTCCTTTGTTGCTTTCGTGGGACCTTCCGGAAGCGGAAAAACCACCATGCTGAATCTCATCGGATGTCTGGACAAACCGACAAGGGGAAAGGTTTTTATCGGTAAAAAACAGGTGGACACTTTTGATCGGCGGCAGCGTGCCGCATTCAGGGGGGCTACCCTGGGGTTTATCTTTCAGGCATTCAACCTTTTTCAGGTGCTTACCACCTATGAAAACGTCGAATATCCCCTTGTGATGATTAAAAATGAATCCATATCACAACGAAAGGAAATGGTATTAAAGGTTCTCGAATCAGTGGGAATGCTCGATCAGAAAGATAAATTCCCCGACCAGCTTTCAGGCGGTCAGAAGCAGCGGGTCGCAATAGCGCGGGCGCTGGTGACACAGCCAAAACTGGTTCTTGCAGATGAGCCGACGGCAAACCTGGATCAAAAATCAGCCGTCAATGTAATTCGGCTTATGCGCACCATGCGGGATGAATTCAAAACGACATTTGTTTTTTCCACTCATGATCCCGGCGTCATGGAAGAAGCCGAGGTTATTCATACATTAGAAGATGGAAAACTGTTGTAGTCGGGAAAAAAGGTGAAGGAGAAATATAATGATCCGAATTTTTAAAATAGCCCTGCGGAACCTGATGCGCTATAAGCGAAGAACATTGCTGACATCCCTGCTGATCACACTCGGTCTATTGATGGTGATCCTTTTTTCAGGGCTTGCCGGTTCTTTTAAAGAGATGATGATCGGCCAGATTACCGACTCAAACCTGGCGCACATGCAGATCCATAAAAAAGGGTATGTCTCTTCCATAGACACTTTGCCGCTGAATCTGACCATTAATCAAAAGGGGTACAAAACAATTGAAAAGGTACTCAGGGAAAATCCTGATGTTGAGGCGTATGCGCCAAGAATAAAGCTGAGTGCCATGCTTAGTAACCCTACAACGATACTTATATAAATTTTCTGATCTCTCTCAGGCGCTTTCGCCTATGTGACAGATAGGCCCGATGATTCCGGGCCTGTATCCAAACAATCTGCTCAAGCAATGTCTCAAGGCTGTGTTTTTTCATTGGTAGCAGCAATCTGAGCAAAACTCTAAGCTGCGGCAGCGTAATAGATGGCGCTTTTTTTTCCCATCCTGATTTTCAGGTGCCAGAGAAAAAAATGTGCCAGCATGCACGTTAGCATATGGTGGTGCCATCCCTTGAATTTACGTACTTCATAGTGATCCATTCCCAATTCGCCTTTGGTTTCCTCGAAGCACTGTTCAATTGCCCAGCGCATGCCGCTTAACCAAACGAGTGTTTTGAGTCTTGTGCTGCTCGCCGCATTGCTGATGAAATAGCTGTATTCCGGTTCATCTCCAATTGTGCGCCGAATGAGCAGCCATACGGTCTTTTGAGGCAGACCCTCGGCTGCCAAGATTACCTGTCGCCGGGTGAATTCATAAACGATAGGCCCCTTGGCGCCTTCGGATACCTGTCGCCGGTACCAGAAATAATCGTTAATGTTTTTGGCTAATTCGTCGATGGTTATCGGTTTGCTTTTATTGTCGGCCAAAAAAGTTTTGGTTCGAATTTTGCCACTCCACCGATATTGCTTGCGAATGATCATAGGCATCTTGAGCCAACAATGGATATTTTTTCGAACAGAAACAAGGTATGTCGTTCCGGGTAAATCATCCACCGCTTCAATAAACTCCGGGCTCATGCCGTATACTGAGTCAGCAAGGACATATTTAAAGGGCAGTGTCTTTTCTGAACTGATCTCTTTTAGCATTTCTGTAGCCAGTTGGGGTTTGGTCATAAATACTGTATCTTCAGGCAAGTTACATTTTTGCCGACGCTCACGGTACTCTTCCGAGAACCACTGCTCAGGTATGAAAAGGCGCTTGTCTACCAGGGCATATCCACGTTCTGATGCGTAGGCTGCAAAAACACCAACCTGGCAATTGTCGACCTTGCCCGCAGTTCCACAGTACTGCCGGGCAACACCCACGGAGTCCTGGCCTTTTTTGAGAAAGCCGCTTTCATCAAAGATCAAAGCTCCATCTTCACTACCAAGGTCTTCATTAACATAACTACGATACTTGAAAGTAATCTTACCATCATCCCATGGAGCAACACTGACAAACCGTTGCATAGCCCTTACGTTTCCACCTTCTATTGCAAGGGCGATGGGTTCGATAGATTTGCGCTCCAGTTGGCTAAATTGTCCAGCCATGTACTTAAAAAAATGTTCCCGAGACTCACTTCGGTGAAAGCAGTCGGCGAACTGCTCATGGAAACCTCTGAGTTCATTTGAAAAGTTTTTAATATCATTCTTGTTGAGATCAAACTTTGGAACCGGGTAACGGTGTTCATCACTTCTAATTTTCGGTAGCATGGTTTACCTCCTACTTTAAGGGATTTTGTCGTAGTATAGCAAACCAGACTAATTAAAACAAGATTAAATTGGTTTAAGTTTCGTTGTAGGGGTAATTATACGGCAACCACCAACATCCGCTTGAATGCGATTGATCCGAAAAAAGAAATCAGTGTTTGCCCCAATGTCCGTGAGCGAATGAACTTTGGTGACAGCCAAATACCCGCTGTTCTGCTCAAACCCGGAGAAATTATTATTCCTGAAAAACTGGCCGCAGGTTTAAAGATTAACATCGGAGATTCCGTGGTGCTTGTCGCCAACAACAAGGATGGCTCTGTAAACGGTCTTAATTTCACGGTGGCCGGGATTATAGAAAGCCTTTTAGGACCCCAGGGCAAGGAAGGGTATATGCATATAAAGGATGCTCAATCTTTGCTTCGTATGGAAAAACCGGAGATTATAGAAATTGCCCTTCGGATTAAAAACTTTGATAATCTCGACGATGTTTACACGGACCTTGAATCCGCTCTGGCAAAGATTAAAAATCAAAAAGGAAGACCCGCCTTTGAAATACATACATGGGAAACACTTTCCCCTTTTTCGAATATCGCCCGAATGATCGATTTGATGACCATCAGCATGAAATTCATCATGATCGCTATTGTTCTTATCAGTATTTTAAATGTTATGATGATGTCTGTTTACGAAAGGGTCCGGGAAATCGGAACCATGTCCGCCATTGGAACGGCGCCAGGCAAGATAATGGCGCTGTTTTTGGCGGAAGGGTTATCCCTTGGGGTTATCAGTGTCCTGGCCGGCAATATGATTGGCATTGTTGGGATTTATATTCTTAATATTTATAAAATCCGGTATGCTTTCGGCCGGCAGGAGAATCTTTTGTTGTCTCCGACAATCAGTTTTTCAGAACTTGCCTGGGTGTCGGCCATTGTATTGGCGGTTTCGGTTTTTGCCAGTTTGCAACCCGCATACAAAGCGTCCCGAATGGAACCGGTTGATGCCCTGGGACATGTATAGGACCCCACGCAAAGAACAAATACAGAGGCAACAGGGGCGTAGAGATTTTTATAAAAAATAGAACGGTCGGGTTTTTGCGCCCTGGCGGTTCATATCCGCCGAAACAAAAAGTAGAAATCATATTTTCGGGCAGGAGATAAAAATGATGAAGAAAATATTGCCGGTAGTGTTTATGTGCCTGTGTATCGCGGCACCGGTGTTTGCCCTTGACGGGAATGAAATGCTTAAAATAGTGGACCGGCATCTGAATCCGGAAAGTTTTGAAATGTATCGAAAATTAATAAATATTGAACCGGACGGCTCCAAAAAAGAATTTGTAATGTATTCGGTTAAAAAAGGAAAAGAAAAAATTGCCTCCGTCTTTTTGTCTCCGGCCAGTGAAAAGGGGAGAAGCACGCTGCGAATCGGAGAAAACATGTGGCTTTATATTCCGAATGTGGGTAAGCCTATCCGCATCACCAGTCTGCAATCGGTGACCGGCGGCGTATTTAACAATTCGGATATTATGCGTGTGGATTATAGCGCAGAATACGACTGCAAAACCGTTGAACCGGCAGATGATGGACATATTCTGACCCTTAAAGCCAAGGCAAATACCGTTGCTTATGACAGTGTCAAAATGTGGGTTCACGGTACAAGGCTTCTTCCGAGCAAATTAGAATGCTTTGCTTCATCGGGAATGCTTATTAAAACTCTATATTTTAAGAATGTTAAAGATTTCGGTGGCGGGCTTGTGCGTCCCGCCGTAATCGAGACCGACAGCCCTCTTTATAAGGATTACAAATCGATTATTATTTTTGCTAAAGTAAACGTAAAAGATCTGCCTGATGAGGTTTTTACTTTAAATTATATGTCAAAGGTGGAAAGTTTAAGGCAGTAATGAAATTTTTTTATCTATGCACGGGATTGCTGTTGTTTTTTATAGCCGCTGCGTTGCCCTGCCAGGCAGACGAAGGAGACCAGGCGTTTGATACAGTCGATTTTGATTTTGAAATTCCGGAAGTTGAAAAAAAGCCCTATGCGTTCGGGGCAAAACTGGAGATATCGGAAACCGTCAAAATCCTGGATGAAAACAGCCTCCTTTTTTACCAGAAGTATCCGGACGGCCGAAACGACACAACCGTGTGGCAGACGGAGATAGACTTGACCCTGGAAGGCAGTTACCGGGTTGAATTCATCAATTTTTATGCGCGGCTGCAGGGCCGTTTTTATAATGACGAAGAAGAAGACTGGCAGACCGACGATCTGGCGGAAGAGGCGTATATATCTCTGCTGCCGAGCCCATCTATAACAGTAGATACCGGCAAAAAAGCATTAAAGTGGGGCAAGGGATATGCCTGGAGCCCGGTGGCCTTCTTCAGCCGACCCAAAGATCTTGATGACCCGGAAGCAAGCATGGAGGGGTATTTTCTTGTCGCCGGGGATCTGATTAAAAGCATGGACGGCCTGCTTAAAACCATTGCCGTGACACCGGTAATTCTGCCTGTGTCCAGTGACATCAACGACGATTGGGGTGATGGGCGGGAGATGGTCTGGGGCGCCAAGGTATATCTTTTTGCATTGGATACGGATCTGGACCTCATGTTTCTTGCAGGTGAAGAAACCAGCGACCGGATAGGCGGTGACTTTTCAAAAAACATCTCTGTCAATTTTGAGATCCATGGGGAGGCAGCGATTGTTTTTGATTATGAAAAACAAATTGTCGACCGGCAGGGAAAACTGTCTTTTGAAAAATACAACGCGCTGAATTTTCTTGCGGGCATCCGGTATCTGACGGAAAACGACACCACGGTTATTTTTGAATACTACCGAAACGGGCAGGGGTATACCCGCGATGAAGTCAAGGATTACTTTGATCTGATTGAAACAGGATATCTGGACTATAAAGACAGCGGTAATGTGGCGGGACTTGGCCTGAGCCGGCAGTACGGCGCTTTTTCTTACAATCAGCAGACAATGATGAAAGATTATGTTTATCTGAAGGTGACACACAAGGAGCCTTTTGATATTCTGTATTTCACACCGGGTATCACATCGGTTTACAATATGAACGATCACAGCCTCTCTATTACCCCTCAGATGACATATACGCCCGTCACCAACATCGAACTGGATATCAAGGCAACATTTTTTTCAGGGTGCGGCCATACAGAGTATGGTGAAAAGATAAACAGCTCAAAAATTGTTGCGTCAGTCACCTGTTATTTTTAACGGTCTCCCGGGAATTTCATATTTTTGGTTCCGCCCTATTTTGTGTGGGTGCCCCGGGATGCGTTCATTCTCATGCTCAAAAAACTCGGCACCAAGCGATCGTAACGCCGGACAGGGCTTTGGCATAAACCGTCATATTGATATTTTATGTAAAAATTAAACTATGCGTGCTATTTTATGGCTGTCCGGCCGAACGCTCGCTAAGCCCCTCAAACAGTTTCGAGCATCAGAATGAACGCACCCCGGGGCTGTAGCCGGTCCAATTTATCCATACGAAACAGCGAGGAGCCATATCTTTCAATATGGCATGTAAAATGCTTTAGAATATTGTGAGGGATTATTTTCGGGATTACTGCCTGTCATGATAGCCACCTTACTTGCAATAAATCGGCCCTCGGGGACAGGCCCCTGGGGTCGGTTTGTTTTTTATCCGCTGCTTATCATTTGGGCGGGCATGCTGAAACCGGCCCGGTTGTTACGGATTTACTGTTTTTTACGGTGGGCGAGTTGCATTTTGTAACGTTACCAATGCGAAAAGTAACGTATTTCCTGTATGTTTTTACCGCCGATTTTATTTAAAAGGAGATTGTTTGATGGCTGAAAATTTGTTGGAAGTTAACGACAATAATTTTGAAGAGAATGTTATACAGTCTGAAAAACCGGTGCTGGTGGACTTCTGGGCACCCTGGTGCGGCCCCTGTAAAGCCATAGGGCCGGTTGTTGCGGAACTTGCCGAAAAATTTGGTGATAAGGTTAGATTCGCCAAATGTAACGTGGATGAAAGCCCCATGATGTCTGGAAAGTATGGCATCCAGTCGATCCCTACCCTGCTGTTCCTAAAACACGGCAATATCGAAAATCAGATTGTCGGGCTTGCTTCAAGGGACCGGCTCGAAAGGGTTGTCAAGAGTCTTATTTGAGCCAGAATAGACCCTTAAAAAGGGAAAAGAGAATGCCTATATAGTGTTCGTCCGGAAACGAGGATTTTCGTTCAAGATCAAGGTGTGCGATAAATTTGACCACAGGTATATCGCTGATATTTCGAGGATATAGTTTTGAGCATACCGCAGGAATTAGGCGAAAAGACCGTTCCCGGACGGGCACTATCTATGAATACCACTGCAATACCTGTGAGCATGTTTTTGAAAAACTCATTTTTAAAAGTGATGAAACTGTAGTATGTCCGGTATGTGACAGCAAGGATATCCAAAAATTGATCAGCGCACCGGTTTCTGTGAACAGCACCGGGTGTGCATCGCCTTCGTCGTCGGGGTTTTCATGAGGCGGGTAACACCATGCGGCGGTGTGCCGCATCAAACAAGCCAACTTTAAAAAATGAAAAAAAGGATACTATTTGATGGGTAAATGCCAGTGTCATCCGGAAAAAGAGAGCCATTATATCTGTCTCAAGGACAATGTCTATCTGTGTGAAGAATGCCTTAAATGCCGCAATCCTGAAATTTACTGCAAATTCCGCGAATCCTGTCCCATCTGGTTTATGGAAAAAAAAGGATTCACTGACGAAGAGAAAATCAAAGAGGCCGGTGAGTATGAGATTTTGTTCGAACCAGACGGCAAAAAAGTGTTGGTGCCCGATGGCATCAACCTGCTGAAAGCCGCCCGGATTGCCGAAGTCCACCTGAACTCTTCATGTAACGGCAAGGGGTCCTGCGGGAAATGTAAGCTGGTCATCGAGTCCGGCAATTATGAGACCGTGGACACGCCGCTGCTGAGTGACAGTGAAAAAGAAAAACACTATCTGCTCGCCTGTCTGACCAAGGTACACGGTAATATTACGGCCCGGATTCCCGAAGAAGCCCTTGAAAAGAAACTCAAGGTGGCCGGTATGGGTGCCGACGCCACGGCTCGGTTAAAGGGCCTGGTCAAAGAGATTACGCCCATGCTGGAAGATATCTCCCTTGAGCTCTCCCCGCCCACCCTTGATGATTCGGTCAGTGATCTGGACCGCCTCACCCGGGGCTTGAAAAAAGCCGGGGTGGATGTGGATCGGCTCAGTATCGGCCTGAAGGTGATGCGTGATCTGGCAGAGACCATGAGGGATGACCACTGGAAGGTAACCGCTTCGGTGTTGCATAAAAAATGCGTTAATGAGGTATTGCAGGTCAGGCCGGGCAACGGGAATCGTAAACCCCTGGGACTGGCCGTTGATGTGGGCACCACCTCCATTGTCGTCTATCTCGTGGACATGACCGACGGCAGTATTCTGGCAGCGACTTCCGGGCATAACCGTCAGGCCGCCTGCGGTGACGATGTGATCAACCGCATCGTCTGTGCTGAGAAAGAAGGGGTCAAAAAACTCAGCCGCATGGTGCTGGTGACCATCAACAGCCTCATCGGTGAGGCCCTGGCCGGTGCCGGTGCCTCCAAGGCGGATATAAAAAATGTGGTGCTCTCGGGCAATACGACCATGATGCATCTACTGCTGAGTATAGAACCCCGGTATCTCCGGCGGTCGCCCTATACGCCCACGGCCTCTGACTTTCCCATTCTCAAGGCGGTGAATGTGGGGTTACGGGTCAACCCCATGGCCGCCGTCTTTATTATGCCGGGCCCGGCCAGTTATGTCGGCGGTGATATTGTCGCGGGCATGATCTACACCGGTGTTTACCGGGAAGATCCCTTGACCCTGTTTATCGACGTCGGCACCAACGGTGAAATCGTGCTGGGTAATAAAGACTGGCTGATGACCGCCTCCTGTTCCGCCGGTCCGGCCTTTGAGGGCGGCGGAATTCGCTGGGGAATGCGGGCCGAGGAGGGTGCTGTTGAAAAGGTGACCATTGATCCTGTCACTCTGGTGCCATCCCTGGTTACCGTGGGCAGAACACCGCCCCGGGGAATTTGTGGTTCGGGCATGATCGACCTGATATCTGAGATGCTGCTGTGCGGTATTATTGATCCAAGGGGTAAATTCGCCCTTGATCCGTCACACCCCCGTATGATGAAGGATGAATACGACACAGCCTATATCCTGGCGTTCGCCGAAGAAACGACCATGCAGAAAGACCTTATTTTTACCGAATCGGACATCAATAGCCTGATTCTCAGCAAAGGGGCCATATATGCCGGGTTTACCGTGCTGCTCAGTGAAGCCGGGCTGGATTTTTCCATGGTGGATCGGATCTGGATCGCCGGTGGATTTGGTCAGTATCTGGATATCGATAAGGCCGTCACCATCGGGATGCTGCCGGACGTTGACCGGTCAAAATTTTCATATATGGGCAATAGTTCTGTGGGAGGAGGCTATATGGCGCTATTATCCGATAGGTATCGAAAAGACGCCCACCTGATATCCAACAACATGACATACATCGATTTCTCCAGTAACACCCGGTTCATGGATGAATTTACATCAGCCCAGTTTTTGCCGCACACGAATCAGGATGCGTTTCCCAGCGTGAAGAGTAAAATGGGAAAGTGACAATCCGGTAAAATCGGCGGGGTCTAATACATCACAGATGCCCCGGAAAGTTTATTCAGGGCATCCCGGCTCAGGACACGGAGGCACCGCCCTTCTATTTTAATCATACCTTTCATAGCCATTTTTTTTAATACACGTGACAGGGTCTCAGGTGTGGTGCCGATAATTTTGGCCATTTCCCGCCGGGTGATCATCAGATCCACCTCCTCATCCGCACGGCAATCCTTTTTCATGGTTGACAGCAGCAGAAACGATGCTACCCGCTGAGGGATATCTTTGAGCGCGAGCAGTTCCACGAGGGCCATGGATTCCTTGAGGCGGCAGGCCAGAACACGAACCATATTGAAAAGGATCGTTGGGTCCTGACGTGCAACCTGTTTAACCAGGCCCCCCTGAAATGTCAGAAGAACACTGTCTTCCAGGGCGGATGCGCCAGCGGGAAATATCATATCTGAAAAAATCGCACAAACACCGAACATCTCCCCCGGGCCAAAGATATAAAGTGTCTGTTCGCGACCCTCGGGAGACGCCTTGAACATTTTTACCAAACCGCTGATTACCACATAGAATGCCTCTGCCACATCATTTTCATTTATAATCGTCTGCCCGGCCCGGTATTTTTTTTTTACTGCGGCATTGGCAAGATCCCACAGATGCGCCGTTGTCATCTCTCTTCCCAAAGCATTGGATTGGAGGAAAGGGAATATATTCATAAAAAAGCCTCAAAGCTTGATCTGTATCAATGCATAAAACGGTTTCGTATACTATACGAAACATTTCGCGTAAAATAATTGTTTGAAATAAAAGTATAATAACAAAACTTGGAAAGACACAACCAAAAAAATCGGAGGTAATGGTATGGAGAAAACAGATGTTTTGGTAATTGGTGGGAGTGCGGCCGGAATTGTTGCCGCTACGACCGGAAAAGCGTTTCATCGGGATAAAAAAGTCATACTGTTGCGAAAAGAGGAAACGGTGCTGGTACCGTGCGGTATCCCCTATATCTTTGGCTCATTGGAAAACAGTGGGCAGAATGCTGTCCCCGATGCGGTGTTAGCCAACGCCGGGGTGGAACTCAAGATCGGTGAAGCGGTAGCCCTGGATCAGGAAAACAAAGTCTGTAAAATAGCCGATGGTTCGGAAATTCAGTTTGAAAAAGTGGTCATCGCTACTGGATCAGAGCCCGCCGTTCCGGGTTGGCTTAAAGGGGCGGATCTGGAAAATGTGTTTATCATTCCAAAAAGTAAGAAATATTTGGATCAATTCAGCCAAAAACTGAAACAGTTCAAGAAGATTGTTATTATAGGCGGTGGTTTCATCGGCGTTGAGGTTGCCGACGAGCTCAACAAGACAAACAAGGATGTCACCATTGTAGAAATGCTGCCGTATGTGTTAAGTCTTGCTTTTGATCCGGAACTGGCGGCCAAGGCTCAGGAAATCCTTGAAGAGAGGGGGGTCCATGTACGAAGCAACAGTCGGGTAAAAGAGCTGACCGGTGATCAAAAAGTATCAACGGTGGTATTAAGCAACGGAGAGACCATTGCGGCGGATGCCGTGATTCTGTCAACCGGATATCGTCCGAATGTTTGCCTGGCACAAACGGCCTGTCTTGAAATCGATGAAATTGGATTCATCAAAGTTGATGAATATATGCGGACAGCCAACAAAGATTTTTTTGCGGTGGGGGATTGTGCTGAAAAGCATAGTTTCATTACCCGTTCCTTAAAGGGGGTCATGCTGGCATCCACGGCCTGTGCCGAGGCCAGAATCGCCGGAATGAACCTGTATCAATTGTCAAGCCTGCGGGCCTTTAATGGCAATATTTCAATTTTCTGCACCTGCATCGGTGAAACTGCCTTCGGTGCTGCCGGGGTCACCGAAACGCTGGCCAGCGAAAGAGGGTTTGACGTGGTTACCGGGACTTTTGAAGGGGTGGACAAGCATCCGGGAACCCTGGCGGGTACGCATAAGCAGATTGTTAAATTGATTGCCGGACGTCGGTCCGGGGTGATTCTGGGCGGAGAAGTGATCGGCGGCCAAAGCACGGGGGAACTGACCAACATGATCGGGCTGATGATTCAAAACAGAATGACGGTCTGCTCTCTGCTCACATTCCAGATCGGTACCCAGCCTTTTCTAACCGGTCCTCCGACAGCTTATCCGTTGATTAAAGCCGCGGAAGCCGTTGCCATGCAACGCTGCATATTTCAGGAGTAAGCGTATCACAGCAAATAATGCTTTTTTGTTGTTTCAAGTGGTCTCCCCGGGATACACAGTATCCTGGGGCGGTATCGCGTCGATTTTACCCGCATGAAACAGCGAGGCGTCAAATTTTGTTTTCCCTGCCTTGGATGTTCAGCCTTCGAATATGCGTTTTTCCATTTTTAAAATATTTTAATCCATAAGTGCTCTATCCTGAATACAGGGCTTGATCTATAGCCCTAAGAAATGGTACGAGATCATCATTTCTGGTATCCCTACCTACTTGTGACAAGGAGAATTTTATGGAAAATCCTGTTGACAACTACTGGCAGATGCGACTGACTGCCCTTGCTGCCGCCCTGGAAAAAAATAATTTTGAGGTTTTTATGGCAAAATCGGGTGCTGACGCCGCACAAATTGTTTTGGAAGAGATTCTGCCGAATTTGAAACCGGTCACCGTTTCCTGGGGTGGGTCCAAAACATTTATAGATTCCGGCTTGTATGACAATTTAAAAAATCGAACTGACATAAATATACTGGACACTTACGATACAGCCGCAACGCCGGGTGAAAAATTCGAACGCCGCCGGAAAGCCCTTGCCGCCGATCTCTTCATAACTGGAACCAATGCGGTCACCGAAGCCGGTCAGCTCGTCAATCTGGATATGGTGGGAAACCGCGTTGCCGGGATCACTTTCGGCCCCCAAAATGTTATTATTCTGGTGGGACGTAATAAGGTTGTGGCGGATTTAGACGATGCCATGTTTCGTGTTAAAAATTACAGCGCACCGGCCAATGCCATGCGCCTGGACATGAAAACCCCTTGTGCGGCAACCGGTGTCTGCCAGGAATGCAGCAGCCCTGGCCGGATTTGCAACACCTGGACCATCACCGAAAAATCTTTTCCCCCAAAAAGGGTCAAGGTTGTTTTGATCAATGAAGATATGGGCCTTTGAATACTCACGGTTCAATTTTACTCAATCCGTATGACGGGATAATAAAGATGCCCGGGACTATTTAGTGCCCGTCCGGAAACGAGGGTTTTCGTTCAAGATCAAGGCATGCGAGAAATTTTACCACAGGCATATAGTTGATATTCCGAGGATAAAATTTTGAGCAGTACGCAGAGATTGGGCGAAAAGACCGTTTCCGGATGGGCACTATTTAAAAGATGTCGCCCATGCTAAATGGGCGTAAGGGGGACCAATATGTACAAAAACAACGCGTTAAAAGATATTGCCTGGCAGGAATTCCAGCAACTGAGTCTCAAAGAAAAAGCACCTTATTTTTTGCGATCAGGGCGCCCCTATCATGCACTGGTCTCCCAGCAGTTTGATCGTGCCATGCTGGACAAACTGTGCGGCCTGGCCACCAAAATACGGATGATTGGAAAGACCAGGGGCGGGCTGCATTTTTTGAAAGATCTGTTATCGGACAAGAGAGGTATGCTCTATTTCTCCCAGCCCTCTTCCAGAACGTTTCTATCTTTTTATGCCGCCTGCCAGATTCTGGGCATTCAGCCTGCTGAAGTGCGGGACGCCAGCACATCCAGTGAAATCAAGGGCGAATCAAAAGAAGACTCGGTGCGAACATTCAGCAGTTATTTTGACCTGATTATTATGCGCCATCCGGTGGGTGGGTTTGCCGAAAGAATTGCCTGGCTGCTTTCCAATACGGATCGCAGCGTCCCGGTTATCAATGCCGGTTCCGGTAAGGATCAGCATCCGACCCAGGCCCTGTTGGACGTCTATACCCTGGAACGCAGTTTTGAGCATCAGGGGGGGATTGAGGGTAAAAAAATTGCTTTTGTCGGGGACCTGGCCAGGGGCCGCACCGTACGGTCTCTATCCAATCTGTTGACACTCTATCCCGGGGTTAAACAGTACTTTATCGCCCCTGAATCGTTGCAGATCGGTGAAGACATTCTGTCATCCCTCACCAGGGCGGGCATAGAATATGAAGTGAGTGACGATTTTGAAAAACTGATTCCCGAAGTTGATGCTATCTATATGACGCGTATCCAGGATGAGTGGGACCTGGCCAAAGAGAGCAGTCTCATCGATACCCATAAATTCCATTTTACGGCAGCGTATCTTGATCTGTTGAAATCAACTGCGGTTATTTTGCACCCGCTGCCCCGTCGCAAGGAGATTGATGTGGCGGTGGATTCGGATCCAAGGGCCGTCTACTGGCGTCAGGTACGCAATGGCATGTGGATTCGTGCGGCCCTGATACTGTCGATTTTTGACCGTACCCTTGAAGTGGATCGATACTATGAAGAACTGACCAGTTGATGTCTTATTCGCGGTGATCCGCAACGATTAAAAAGCCGTCTGTCTCCACGTTTGGAAACAGACGGCTTGCATAAAAAGGACATTGCGGTTCAAGGGGCCCTGAAAAAGAAGGGCCCCCTTGTATTTGCCGATGTGATTACATGTCGTTGATTTTTTCAGTGAGTTCCGGCAGAAAATCAAGGATGTCGGCTTCGATGCCCACATCCGCCACCTGAAAAATAGGGGCCTTTGTATTTTTATTGATGGCCACGATAAAGGGGTTGCCCTTGAGGCCGCCCAGATGCTGAAATGATCCGCTGATACCACAGGCCAGATAGACCTTGGGCTTTACCGTCTGGCCGGAGGTGCCCACCTGACGGGATTTTTCCATCCATTTTGAATCCACGATGGGACGGGAGCACGACAGATCGGCCCCCATGGCTTCGGCCAGGTCCTGGGCGATTTCGATATTGTCTTCATCTTCGATGCCGCGGCCGATGGATACCAGAACCTCTGATTTGGTGATATCCACGTCCCCGACCTCGGCTTCGACGATTTCCAGAAAGCGGCGTTTTACGGACAGATCACCGACATCGCCGGATTTGTCCACCACCTGGCCGCCAGCCGCCTTGCTTTCATCTGCTGCAAATGCTCCCGGACGAATGGTTATCACGGCACCGTTGGATATATCGCAGGAAACATGGGCGCTGACCATGCCGCCGTATTCCTGGCGAACGATATTCAGGATGGCACCGTCCGTGCCCTCAATGCCCACCACATCACTGGCATAGGCACTGTCCAGCTTAATGCTCAGGCCCGGTGCCAGGTCCATGCCAAAGGTATCGTTGGCCATGAGGAAGATGGCATCGGGCGGTAGTACATTGACCAGCAGCTTGCGGATCACTTCGGCATTGGGGTAGGCCAGGGCCGCGCTGTCAAATTTCCAGACCGCCTGGTAGGACTGGGCCATGGCATTGCAAACCGCATCAAGATCCGCACCGGTACCGGTGACAATGGCGGTAACAGGCGCATCTGCATCAATTTGTTTGGCCGCGGCCGCCAGTTCCAGGGCGGCATCATCGGCGACTTGGTCCGTATAGGTGATATATGTAAAAAATTGAGCCATTATTTCAGTCCTCCCTTGGCCTTTAAGAGTTCAATCAGTTTCTCAATGATCTCTTCCGTGCTGCCCTCCAGCATTTCGGCACCGTCGCCCGTATCCGGGATAAAATAATCCAGGCGTTTGACCTTGGCGCCGGCATCACCGACCATTGCCGCATCCAGTCCCAGGTCGGCTGCGCCCAGGGTCGGAATCTCCACCGAAGCCACCTTACGGATGCCCCGGATACCCACGTAGCGGGGCTCATTGATCCCGGTCTGAATGGACAGAACGCAGGGTAGATCGATTTCATTCATCTCCTGGCTGCCGCCTTCTATTTCCCGGCCCACCGTCAGTTTGTCTTCTTTTACCGCAATGGTGTTCACCAGGGATGCGTAGGGATAGTCCAGCATGGCCGCAAGCATGCCGCCGATCTGCCCGGCCCCGGCATCCGCCTGAGCCCCGGTCATGATCAGATCGTAGCCGCCTTTTTCAACGGCAGCTTTCAAAATTGTAGCAATTCCCCTGCCATCGGAATTTTCAAAGGCCTCATCACTTAAAAGCAATCCCTTTTCAGCGCCCATGGCCATCTCCCTTCTGACGACCTCTTCTGCGTCCTCATCACCCACCGAGACCACCGTCACAGAGCCACCGACGTTGTCAACGATCTGAATGGCTTCTTCCACTGCATAATTGTCCCACTCGTTGACCGAATACACCAGATCATCGCGATCAATGTCGTTTCCGGCGCTGTTTAACTCGATTTCGTTTTCCGAGGTGTCAGGGACCCTCTTCACACAAACCAAAATTTCCATGCTTTCCCTCCCTGCTGTTATTGATTTCCGGCTTTTTAAATTATGGCAATATGCCAATGGTAATTTCTTTATCACCTACCCGCTGTCAGGCGGCTTTTTCTATATGTTGTTCAATCAGTTCGGCCAGTTCGATGGCAACCATTTTGCCTTCCAGACCGGCCACCTTAATGGCGTCTTCAATATTGACCAGGCAGAACGGGCATGCGGTGACGATGACGTTGGCACCGGCGTCGGCGGCCATCTGTACCCGCAGGACACCCATGCGCTGATCTTCCTCGGGTTCGTAAAAGAGCATCAGACCGCCGCCGCCGCAACAGAAGGAGCGGTCCCGGCTCTTTGCCATTTCCACCCGGGTCAGACCGGGAATGGCATCAATGGCTGTCCTTGGATCATCGTACACCTCATTGTGTCGCCCCAGGTAACAGGGGTCATGATAGGTGTACACCCGGGTCGGGTCCGCCACCGGTGTCAGTTTTAAATTTCCGGATTTGATATGACGGACCATCACCTGGCTGATGTGTTCCACCGGCGGCAGGTCTTTGTAATCTTTTTTCAGCGCGTTGAAGGCATGGGGATCGGCGGTGACAATGCGACTGACGCCGGCATTTAGAATGGCGTCTGTATTGTGGTCTTTCAAGTCCTGGAAAAGCATCTCTTCACCAAACCGACGGACTTCGTGGGCGCTGTCTTTTTCCGATTTGCCCAGAATACCGAAATCGATGCCGAGTCCGGTGAGCATCCTTGCCGTGGCCCGGGCAATCTCCTGCATGCGGTCATCAAAGGATGAAATACTGTCCACAAAGTACAACGTGTCGGCCGTGGCGCCGTTTTCGAGAATTTTGACCGGGCAGTCGGCCTTGAATTCTTTGTCCTTGGTCCAGTCGGCCCGTTTTTTCTCCATTTTGCCCCAGGGATTGCCGCGTTTTTCCAGTGCCCGCAATGGCTTTTGCAGAGACTGGGGCACCATTCCCTCTTCAACCATGCCCCGGCGCAGATCGACGATTTTATCGATATATTCGATGCCAAGGGGACATTCCTGCTCACAGGCGCCACAGGTGGTGCATGACCAGATCTCATCTTCCGTAAAAATACCACCTATAAGTGGCTCGCCCTTTTTAAAGGGACTGTTCAGGGGCAGCAGGGGATAATTTTTGAAGATCAGATCCCGGGCCTTGATGGATATAAACCGCGGTGAGAGCGGCCGGCCTGCGGCATTGGCCGGGCATTGATCACTGCAGCGACCGCAGTCGGCACAGGTGTAAAAATCCAGCATGTGTTTCCATGTAAAATCCTCCAGCTTTTTAACACCGAAGGATTCCAGCTCATCCAGCCGCTCATCCGGGACGCCGTATCGCACGGGTTTGACATTGCCGTGGTCCAGGCGCATGAAAAAGACGTTAAATACCGATGTAATGACATGAAAATGCTTGCCCAGGGGCAGAAAGCACAGAAAAAAGAAAAAACAGAGGTCATGGACAAAATAGGCGCCAATATGAAGGTTTTGCAAGCTGGCGATGGGGGCACCCGACAGCATGCCCTTGAGGAACCATACCAGGGTGACCGGGGTTAGAAAATCGGTATGCAGCCCCTGCTGGGCCTGGGCCGCCACCAGTGTGGCTTCAAACAGACTCTCGGAGAGCATCAGCACGCTGATGAGCGCCAGTACAAAAATTGCCTCGGCCGTATGATCATGGCCGTATTTTTCAGGAACGGCATATCGCTTTGGTTTGAAAATACCCCGACGGACGGCGGCAATCACAGCCGCCACCAGAACGATGGTGGCCATGATATCCTTTATGCCACTGTAGGCCGCACCCAGGATACCATCCATGCCCGGGAAGGTAAAACCATCCACAAACCCCAGTATGACAAGCTGGCTGGAGCGGAGCGCCAGAGATAAAAAACCGAAAAAAATCATGATGTGCAGTACGCCGGCCAGCATATAGCGGGGTTGACGCCACTGGGCCAGCCATATTTTGAGCACCTGCATGACCCGTTCCCGGATCCGGTCAAACCTGGCATCGGGAGCCGCCAGGACAAGAGGCGCCAACCGTCTTGCCATTATATAGGTAAATACAATCACCCCGATAATCGGGATGATAAAAGAAAAGACCGCGGTGGGCATAAAAAACACCGAGGCGTGGGCCGGAGAGATCAAAGCAGTTTCCATATTACATTTCTTCTCCTTGTTTGTAAATTGAAGATATCGATAATGAATGAGGATTCATTCATTTTTGCAAACAGAACTTTTCCTGTCAAGAAAAAAAACATTTCTTTGTAAAAATTACGGTTCTGTTTTTTTGATAGGTAATGTTTAATGCCTGGCCGGCTCCACAGAAGGACGACCCGGCCCTCGGTGAAACGATGGATGCTTTTTACAGCAAGTCGCCTGAAATGTCAAACAGGGGCTTGTTCTTTTTGGCACTTCGCTGTTTTTTGAGCATCCGGATACGGTATCACGGGGCAGCTCAGTTGAAAAAGCGAAAAAGCGCCTTTTTTGATCCCTTTGGGTAACTGATTTTGTTTGCATTCAATGGTCACCCGATTTATAATTTGACGGTCTCGTAAAAAGTCCAACTCCTGCGTTGCGCTGCATTTCGCAATTATTCAACGTACGATGGTTACGCCTCATGACACCAAAATCGGCACGCCTTGAATTTGAACTTGTTACGAGACCGTCTGAATTCGACTTTTTACGAGTTTGTCATAATTTGACCGTGCGGTTCACAGGGGTATTTTATTTTCGTCTTAGACGCTGGCGCTGGATATGACAGGTCTAAACCCAAAAGTGCCGGGTATTAAAAACCGGTTGTTTTCGGAAAATCCTTGCACATTAGTGTCATTTTTTATATACTCATTCAGTTTTTATTGTTTCCTCATATAACCGAACACCAAAGGAGGCCCCATTGCCGACAAACCAAGATCAAAAAAAACCCTGGCTGGCATTTTATGAAAAAGGCGTACCTGAGAAAGTAGACTATGAAGCGGTTTGTCTGCCGACGTTTCTGGAACGTACGGCTTCGGAGTTTCCCGATAACATGGCCCTGTTGTTTCAGGGGTATGAGATCAATTATCGAAAGATGAAGGAAATGGTCGATCAATGTGCCGCCAGTCTTTCGACGCTGGGCATCAAAAAGGGCGACAGCGTTGCAATTCTGCTGCCCAATATTATTCCCTGTGTCATCGGTTATTACGCCATTTTAAAAATCGGTGCCGTGGTGGTCATGAACAACCCCCTTTATGCCGACCGTGAATTGAAGCACCAGTTCAACGACTCGGGGTCTAAACTGCTCATCACCCTTGATCTTTTGGCCAATCGGATGATCGATCTGCGCCCCAGCACCGGCATTAAAAATATTATTTATACATCCATCGGTGATTATTTGCCATTTCCTAAAAATCTGCTGTTTCCCCTGGTTGCCAAAAAAAAAGGCCTTGCCGCCAGTGTAAAACCAGCTGAAAATCTTTATAAATGGAAACCGTTGATGGCGCAGTCCAACCAAGTGCCACCGGCTGTCAAACTCGACTTTGATGATGTGGCCATGTACCAGTACACCGGCGGCACCACCGGTGTTTCCAAGGGCGTGATGCTGACCCATGCCAATCTCAGCAAGCAGGTCCAGCAGCTTGAGGCGTGGTTCCCCACCTTTAACAAAGGCGAAGAGCGGATGCTGGGGGCCTTGCCCAATTTTCATGTGTTCGGGCTTTCCGTGGCCATGAATTTTTCCGTGTATATGGGCTGGGGGGACATTCTGGTTCCCAAACCCCAGCCGGAGCCTTTGCTGGAAACCATTGCCAAATTTAAACCCACCTTTGCCCCGCTGGTACCCACCATGTATATTGGTATGCTGAACAGCCCCAATATCGAAAAAACCGACATGACCTCTATCAAAGGGTGCTTTTCCGGCAGTGCGCCGTTGCCTGTGGAAGTGATCCGCAATTTTGAAGACAAGACCGGGGCTATTATCGTAGAAGGCTTCGGCATGACCGAATCCACGCCGGTGACCCATGTCAATCCCTTTAGGGGCCAGCGAAAGGTCGGCAGCATCGGAATTCCTATTTCCGACACCCAATGCCGCATTGTTGATCTGAATGACGGCGAAACCGACATGCCTGTCGGAGAGACCGGAGAGTTGCTGGTTAAGGGACCCCAGGTCATGAAGGGATACTGGAATAATCCGGAAGCCACTGATGAAACCCTGACAGACGGCTGGCTCCATACCGGCGATATTGCCATGATGGATGACGAAGGCTATTTCTACATTGTCGACCGCAAGAAAGATATGATCATTTCAGGCGGCTTTAATGTTTATCCCAGGGATATCGAAGAAGTCTTATTCGAGCATCCCAAGGTTCAGGAAGCCACGGCCATCGGTATCCCCCATCCCAGCAGGGGTGAGCAGGTCAAGGTTTTTGTGGTCCTCAAGGAGGGCCAGAGTGCCACTTCGGAAGAGATGATCGACTTTTGCAAGGGAAAGCTGGCAACCTACAAGCTGCCCACCGAGGTTGATTTTATCAATGAACTGCCTAAAACCAATGTGGGCAAGGTGCTGAAAAAAGACCTGCGTGTCACGGAAATGGAGAAAAGAGACGCGGCTAAATAAAAAAGGGGGCCTGCTTTCAATAAGCAGGTCCCCTTTTTCATTATTCCGTTTTCACTTTATTTCGCTTGCGATCCTTATTTGCCGCCGAAACTGTCCTCGGAAATTTCCATGGCGGCCGCATTGGTGGTCAGAATGGAATTCATTTTTCCTAAGGTTACCGGCAGGACAGTGCAGGTAAAATATTCCACCGATTTAAGCTGGCCCTGGTAAAACGGCTGATCTTTTTTCTTGGCTTTTCCCAGTTTGCCTGCGGCAACCACACCACGCCACAGCAGCATCCAGGCCATGACCACATCTCCTGCAGCTTCCATAAAAGGATGGGCAAAGGCAAAGGCGTTCATGACCTTTGGTGACATGGCGGTGGTTCCCATATGCATGGCCACTTCACCCAGTTTATTGGCCGCCGTTTCAAGTTTGGCTGCAAAATCTGCCACATCGGGAATTTTCTTGGCATCGGCAATGGTTTTCTGGATCTCGCCGAAAAGGTCCATGATGGGTTTTCCTTTTTTCATACCCAGCTTACGGCCCAGCAGATCCATGGCCTGAATGCCGTTGGTTCCCTCATAGATCAAGGTGATACGGCAGTCCCGTACCAGTTGCTCCTGGGGGTACTCGCTGATGAATCCGTAGCCGCCGTAGACCTGCATACCCAGGTTGCATACATCAAACGCCTTATCGGTGACGTATCCCTTGGCAATGGGAATCAGCACATCAATAATACCCTGGTATTTTTCTTTCCGGGTATCGTCTTCCGATATGGTTTTCATGTCTTCACAATATCCCACATAGTACAGCAGGCTACGCATACCCTCCACATAGGCCTTCATGGTCAACAGCATGCGCCGGACATCCGGATGCTGGATGATGGGAACCGAAGGGGCGTCTTTGTCCATCATCTGCAGCAGGTTTTTGCCCTGAACCCGGTCCCGGGCATAGTTGACGGCATTCAGGTAAGAGGCACTGGCGCAGCAGAAACCCTGCATGCCCACCAGAAGACGAGCGGCGTTCATCATCAGGAACATGGCCCGCATGCCCTTGTTTTCTTCTCCTAAAAGGGTGCCCCGGCAGTTTCCACTGCCCCCTAAAGCCAGGGAGCAGGTGGCATTGCCGTGAATACCCATTTTTTCCTCAATACCGGTGCAGACCACATCGTTAAAGTCTCCCAGGCTGCCGTCGTCATTGACCCGGTATTTGGGTACCAGAAACAGGGAAATGCCTTTTGTACCTGCCGGTGCGCCCTCAATCCGGGCCAGTACCGGATGAATGATATTTTCCGTCAGGTCATGTTCACCGGCGGAAATAAAAATTTTGTTGCCGGTGATGGAATAGGACCCGTCGTCATTTTTAACGGCACTGGTGGTCAGTGCCCCCACATCGGAACCGGCCTCGGGCTCGGTCAAAAGCATGGTCCCGGTCCATTCACCCGAAAACATTTTTTTTAAATAAAGCGCTTTTTGTTTTTTTGTCCCAAAGGCCTCCACCAGTTTGCCGGCGCCGTGGGACAGGCCCGGGTACATCATAAACGCATAATTGGCACCGTTGAAATAATCATGGGTTGCCAGAGAAACCGATGTGGGCATGCCCTGGCCGCCCCACTCGGGATCTTCGGCCATGGCCAGCCATTCACCCTCTTTAAAAAGATCGTAGGCCCGGTGAAAGGCCTCGGGAACCGTTACCTTGCCTTTATCAAAAACACAGCCCTCTTCATCGCCGATTTTTTGGGTGGGATAGATCTCTTTGACCGCTAAATTACGCGCTTCGGAGATAATCAAGTCAATGGTTTTTTTGTTGAATTCGGCATAGTTTTCATTTTTACTGAGGTCTCCTACTTCTAGCTGCTCATGTAAAACAAAATCTACATCCCTTCGATCCGCTATAATTTGTGCCATTTTGCCCAGTCTCCTTTATTTATCATTACTGTTCATCGGGAAGCCCGATTTCCATATAAAGACATCAGGTTCCAGTTGTTTTGGTAAAGGTGTTTCATTTTTCAATATTCAGTCGGGTGCCGGTTTATTCGGGGGCAGCGGCATTATTTCCAATCCCCCTGAGAAACAGATCAACCAGGGGATCTGTCATGGAAACCAGGTCATAATCCGCTTCGGCATGCAACCAGGTGTTGATCACCTCGTCAACGGCGCCCAGAATAAATCGTTTTACCATCCCCACGTACAGGTCCCGCCGGATAGCCCCTTCTTCCTGGCCCTGTTCAACGATTTCCGAAACCAGGTCATAATACATCTTGGCCATCTCCTTGATCTTTTCCTCGGCAACCCGATTGTTGCTGTGGGTTTCCGCCTGGTATACGATGGCCATATTTTTATCACGCTGAAATTCGTGCAAATGCCGTCTGATCAGGTTTCGCAATTTTTCTCTGGCGGTATTGCCTTTGGTAACCTGTTCGCGAAAGCCGGAAAAAACCTGCCGGGTCTTGCAATTAAAAAAATTAAACAAAATATCATCTTTGTTTTTAAAATAAAGATATATGGTGCCGTCGGCAACACCGGCCTCCCGGGCAATCTGCGATATGGTCGATTGAAAAAAACCCTGCTCGGCAAAGACCTTGATGGCGGCATCTAAAATCCGGTGGTATTTGTCGTTTTTTTTTGCTTTGGCGACGATAATTCACCCCCTCTTATACGGATTTGATACTGAATGAATATTCATTCAGTATCAAACAATTGTTAATGGTGTCAAGAAAAAATGGATTTTTAGATTATTAAATCTTAATTCCATGCAAATATGGATAGTTAGAAAAGGATGCGGCAGGGGTCGATTCGGATTTTACCGGGACGGCCGGCGGTTTAACACTGAATGAATATGCATTCATTTACATGGGGCAGTTTTCACTGCCATACCGGTGATCATGCATGGTATCAGTGCCCCTGACAGGCTCCCGATAGATCTCATATCTTTCTGTTTTTTATATTCTTTTTATTGATTCAAGTATGGTTTTAAGTTGATTTTAATATGGTTTTATGGTTAAGTTAAATTGTTTTCGAAAAGTGCTTTTTGAATGCATTCGGATCTGATAAATTAATTTTCCTGCTGTTTCCTTTCAACTCTGATAACCCAGCCGATGGTTAACTGAAAACTTTAATGGCGGAAACGGGTATCGTTTTTCGCGTCTCGGGGCAGGGTGGACTTATGCAAATTGATTCGGACCAAAATCTTCTTTTAAAGGCGGTGAATGCCTTTGAGAAAAAATTGATTGTTCTTTCTCCGGAATTTGACATTGTCACCGCCAACAGATTTGCACTGGCGGGATTTGCCAGGAACAACCTGGGGAAAAAATGCCATGAGGTGATATACAACCAGTCGTCTGTCTGCGAAAACTGCCCGGCTCAGCAAGTCCTTGAAACCCAAAGGCCCTCGCTCCGAAATATTCGGGACAACACTCCCGAAATGGATCGGGTGCCCTGTTTGTACGCATACCCGATAATGGAAAACGGTAAGCTGGAAGCCATCTCCGTCATGGATTTTGAAATTTCCAGCGCTCACATTAAGAGCAAGTTGCAGCGAACCAATGCCTTTTTGAAAAATTTGCTGCAAAGCGCCGTGGATGCGGTTATTGCCGCCGATACCACCGGCAAGATTATTCTTTTCAACAATGCCGCCGTCGAGGTCAGCGGCTACAGTATTGAAGAGGCCCTCACCAGTTTAAATATCAGGGAATTTTACGCGGGCGACAGGGCCCGGGAAGTCATGCGCAAGCTCAGAAGCAAGGACTACGGCGGCAGAGGCAAGCTGAAAGAGTATCATGTTGATTTTCGCAGTAAGCAGGGGGTCACCATCCCCATCAGCCTGTATGCTTCTATTATCTATGAAAAAGATAAAGAGGTGGCGACCATTGGTTTTTTTCATGACCTGCGCAAACGGATTCAGATCCAAAAGGAGCTGGAAAAAACCCAGGTTCAGCTGATGCAGTCTGAAAAAATGGCCAGTTTGGGCAAACTGGCTGCGGGTGTCGCCCACCAGCTCAACAATCCGTTGGGGGGTATCACGCTCTACTCTAAGTTGATCATGGAAGAATATGACCTGGAAAAGCCCCTGCGAGAGGACATGCAGCGCATTTTAAAAGACGCGCAGCGGTGTCGTGATACCGTCAAGGAATTACTGGAATTTGCCCGGCAGACCACCCATTTTATGAAACCTTCGGATATAAACGAGGCCATTTCCCGCACCCTTTTTTTGTTGGAAAACCAGACCCTTTTCCAGAATATCAAAATCGTTAAACAGCTGGCGCCTTCCCTGCCCCTTGTATATGCGGATATTCACCAGATGAACCATGTGTTTATGAATTTGATCTTGAATGGCGCCCAGGCAATGGATGGCCAGGGCGAAATCAAAATTCGCACCGGTTTGTCACCCCGGAAAGATAATATCATTATCGAAATATTCGATACCGGCCCGGGCATCGCGGCAGATGCCCTCCAGCACATTTTTGAACCTTTTTTCACCACCAAGGAAGAGGGGCAGGGAACCGGGCTGGGGCTCAGCATGGTTTACAGTATCGTTGAAAATCATGGCGGCAGCATAACGGCCCGAAACAGAAAAAAAAAGGGGGCTGTTTTTACCATTACCCTTTCGATTAAAGATAAGGGTTGCAAAGGAGTTGTAGATGAAAAGTAGTGCGCAGGCCGTGCAGGTGCTGGTGGTTGATGATGAACAGGATATCCGGGAGGGCTCAGAGCGGATACTTTCCCGCATGGGTTGCCGCGTCTTCAAAGCCGGTTGCGGGGAAGACGGCCTTGATATTGTCAGCAGGGAGTCTGTCGATATTGTCCTTCTGGATCTTAAAATGCCCGGTATGGACGGCATGGAGGTTCTTTCGCGGATACAGGCCCATGATGAGCAGATTCTGGTCATCGTCATTACCGGTTTTGCCACGGTGGAGACGGCCATTGAAGCCATGAAGCAGGGGGCTTACGACTTTATTCCCAAACCCTTTGAGCCGGATCAACTGCGCATCGTGATCAATCGCGCCCGGGATAAAATCAATCTGGCCCGGGAAGCCGCACAACTGATGGCGGAACGTAAAAGGACCCTTGCCGACCTGGGGACGGAAAAAAGTCGTATTCACACCATTGTCGAATCCCTTCCCGTTGGTCTGGGGGTGACCAATACCAGCGGCCAGGTTGTTCTCATGAATCCTTCCTTTCGAAGGCGTCTCGGACTGGCCCCTGATCGTGAGCCGGGAGAATCTATCTCCGCCTATGTCGACAATGCTGAATTTTGCAATATGGTTATGGAAATATCGCGGGGCTGCGCCATGGATTCCGGTGAGGCCATGACTTGCGAATTCTCATTGCCGGATGAAAATTATTTAATGGCCCGCGGACGTCCGGTGCTTGGGGAAGATCAGGCGTGTTTAGGGGCCGTTATCAACCTTGTGGATATTTCAGCCATCAAAGTTTTAGACCGCCTAAAATCGGAGTTTGTGGCCAAGGTGTCCCATGAACTCCGATCTCCGTTGTCTACCATCCATGAACAATTGGCCCTTGTCATCAAAGATATGACCGATGATGGCGCCGGGCAGGACCAGTATATCCTTTCCCGGGCCAAGGAAAAAACCCAGGGACTGATTTCCCTGATCGGTGACCTTTTGGATCTCTCCCGGATCGAAGCCGGCAACATTTGCCAGGAACCCCGGCCCGTTCAGGTGGATCAACTGCTCTCTAATATCGTTGATTTTGTCGGTGCCAGGGCACGGTCAAAGCAGCAGACACTTGATTTGCATCTGCCTTCGGCAGCATTGCCACCAGTTATGGCCGATCCCGTGGCCCTTGAAAGCATTTTCGGCAATTTAATCACCAATGCGATCAATTACACCCCGAATAATGGAAAAATCAAGGTGCAGGCCCAAAGGGAAAGTGACAGGCTCTGTGTTACCGTCAGTGACAATGGCTTCGGCATTGAAGCCAAACATCTGGGAAATATTTTTCAACGGTTTTATCGGGTCAAAAATGAAAAAACCCGCTTTATTACGGGGACGGGGCTTGGGTTGCCCATTGTTAAAGGACTTTTGGATGAATTGGGGGGATCCGTCAAGGTGGAAAGTACCGTGGGGCAAGGGTCCGTGTTCACGGTGTTTCTTCCACTGGAGAGATAACAAGTCGTCAATGGCCCATGGCTTTCCTAAATTCACCGGCCTTGACATCCATGCCGGTCCACAGGGAAAAGCTGTTGCGGGCCTGTTGGGCCAGAATCGGCAATCCATCCATAAACGGCACGGCTTGAGATCTGGCAAGGTTTTGCCAGATATTCGGATTTCGACCGAAATTTAAATCCACGACGAGCCGACAGTGGCTTAGATGCAGAGTGGACACCAGAGCGGCCATTTCCGGCGCTTCAGCCGGACTGGAAACGGAAGTGGCATTGACCACGATATGGGCAGAGACAGCCAGGGTGCCCATTTTTGCCAGTACCTGACCGGTGCCGCCGATGCGCGTAACAATATTGTCTATTTTTTCCGGACTTCGGCCGGCAATTAAAATCGGATCGGCATTGAGCCATTTAAGCATGAAAATAACCGCCCTGGCCGCGCCGCCGGTGCCAAAAACAAGGGCCGGTTTACCGGAGATGTCGATGCCGGTTTTTTCCAAAGCCTTCATAAACCCAATGGCATTGGTATTATATCCCTTCAGGATCGATTCATTGCAGGTGATCGTGTTTACCGCACCGATAATCTGAGCCCCCTCGCTAAGCAGATCCAGATGCGGGATAATTGTCTCCTTGTAAGGAGCCGTCACGTTGGCGCCGGCAATATTGAGTGCGCGCACCCCCCCCATTGCGGGGCCAAGTTTATCCGGTGCGATTTCAAAGGAAACATATACGGCGTTTAATCCGACGTGCCGCATCACTTTTGAAAATATGGCCGGAGATTGTGAGCTATATGCCCGGGCATCGCCCAGGATACAAAAAACCTGCATTTGGCGTTACTCCAGTTTCAGGCGAGGCTGAAAACAGTCATTTAGAACTCCGGCCAGTCAGACCAACCGGAGTTATAATGCACTTTCCGGATGAAAGACATTGACCTGTTTTAAATCATCTCCCAGGTATTCACGCTCGTTGGGTCCCAGAATACCCAAAGACAGGCAGATCAATGTCCACAGATGAACCACATGGTATCCAGCGCCATAGTGTTCACTGAGTTCGTGGATCTGCGCATGGCAGTTGTGACATCCGGCGATACAATAATCTGCTTTGGTGGCCTGGATTTGATTGTCTTTGAGTTTTCCATATTCCAGGCGCTGGTCTTTAAGCCCGGACTGGAGGAATCCTCCGCCCCCGCCACAGCAGAAATTGTTGGATCGGTTGGGCTGCATGTCGATAAAATTTTCTTCACCGACAACGGATTTGACGACAAATCTTAAATCTTCGGCAATGGGATCACCATATGACTTTCGGACAATCTGACAGGGATCCTGAACCGTAAATTTGATCTTCAAGTCCTTGTTCCAGTCGGAATTAACCTTTAATCTGCCCTCCCGGATCCACCGGGCATAGTATTCATAGATGTTTTTGACGACTACCTTATGGGCGATGTTGAATTTTTTCAGTCCTGCCAGGACTGAGAAGGTGACGTGCCCTCATTCGGTGTTGAGATAAACCCGGCATCCCAGATCGTCGGCCTGTTTAACGCTCGTCCGTGTAATATGCTCCCAGGAGTCGTTGTCCGCCAGAAACAGGCAGTAGTTCTCTCCACCCCATCCTTTGCTGCCGTAGGTCCAGCTGGCGCCGGCCAGATGGAGGATCTTCCAGAGCGGTACCATTTCGTCGGGCTCTGTCACTGGTTCTCTGGAGTTTTGATTTAAGAAAAATTCAGTCCCCTGCTTGTCGATGGGGGCTTCCATTTCGGCAAATTCGGGCTGGGACGCCTGATATTCCTCCAAAACATCCGTCACTACAAATGAAAAATCCTCGGGCGATGCGCCCATGGCACTGCAGGAGTCATTTCTAAGCGCCATGTCGCATGATCCCAGGATGCCTTTGGGGCGCATTTCCCTGGGCCTTGCCGCCCGGGTGTTGTAAATTAGTTGCGGAATATCGATTTTCATCGGGCATACGTATATGCAACGCTGGCACATGGTACACATCCAGGGCCAGTCGGATTTTAAAATTTCTTCATCCATGCCCAAAGCGGCCATGCGCAGAAATTTTCTGGGATCCATGTTTTCCAGACCGGTGGCCGGACACCCCGAAGAGCAGGCTCCGCAGGTAAGGCAAAGATTTAAATTGCCGCCTTCGGGAAGCAGCTCGGCCACCTTATCCTTAAAGGTGCTTTTTTTTGTCAGATTCAAATCGATTATCGTCGATGACATCATATCCTCCTTTGCAGATGTCTACAAAACAGTTTCCCCCATGCAATCAACATCCACCGTATTTGTTGAAAAGTGCAGCGGTACGCTCAAACTTCGGTGTTTGTCCGATTATGACCGGAGTAAAACCAGATGCAGTGCTATAGCGGTATTATTTCCCTTACATGTTCAACAGACGCTTGACACTTTCGGTAATTTCATCCGCCGAGGCCGGTTTGGGCAGATAATCGTCGGCCTCCATGTTCATTCCGTCCCAGTGGGAATATCGGGTGGATGAGACATGGTCGGCAACGGCCGTCAGCATGACGATGGGAATATCCGTATATTTTTTATCTTTTTTCAGCTCGGCACAAACTTCATAACCGTCTTTTTCCGGCATCATGACATCCAGCACAATGGCATCGGGGGGGGTGGCTTTGACTTTTTCCATGGCCTCAACACCGTTGTAGGCGATTTCAATTTCAAAACCCTCTTTTTCCAGATTTCCCTTTACGATGGCTGCGAAATCAGGCTCATCATCAACGACCAGTACTCTTTTTTTCTCACTCATCGTATCCTCCTTTAGTTGCATTATAAATATTGGTTCAAGTCAATCGACATCCGGGCGGGGGTAGAGGCCGGCGGATTCGACGATCTCCGATACCTTCTCTTCCCACTCAATGGCCATGATATGAAAGCCCTTGACCCCCTCGACTTCTTTCAGGCGCTGGATGGCTTCGATACAGATCTTGATGCCTTCTTCAGGTTGTTTTTCCTTGGGGGTGTCGCCCATTCGTTTTACGACGTCATCGGGCACATCCATGCCCGGTACCCGGTTTTTCATGTAGCGGGCCATGCCCACTGATTTCATGGGCGTCATGCCGGCCATAATATAAACTTTTTCCGTCAGGCCGCGTTCTCGTGCCAGGTGCATCCATTTTTCAAATTTATCAAGGTTGTAAATGCACTGGGTCTGGATAAATTCGGCCCCGGCTGCAATTTTTTTGGCCAGCCGCGGCACCCTTATTTCAAAGGGATCGGCAAAAGGGTTGGCAGCCGCGCCGGCAAAAATCTGGGGCGGCCGGTTGATATCCGCACCGCCTAAAAATTTACCGTCATCCCGCATCCGCCGCAGGGTCTGGAGTAGCTGCATGGAATCCAGGTCGTGCACATTCTGACCCTGGGCGCAGTCACCAAACGACTGGTGATCCCCGGACAGGCAGAGCATATTGTGGATGTCAAAGGATGCCGCTCCCAGAATATCGCTTTGCAGGGCAATCCGGTTGCGGTCCCGCGTCACCATTTGAAGTACGGGTTCAAGCCCCATCAGTTTGAGTCGTATACAGGCCGCCAGGCTGCACATTCTTGTCACCGACGTCTGATTGTCGGTCACGTTGATGGCATCCACATGATCTTTGATCAAATTGGCCTTGGCGATTATCGCCTCCGGATCACTGCCCCGGGGCGGGCCGACTTCGGAAGTCACGGCAATATGCCCGGCAGCCATTATCTTTTCAAGTTTGCTCGGTGTTTTTACATTCATATCTGCACATCCTCCCTCACCACTTTTCGAGGTCCGCCGGCCCTGTCCGTAGACCAGTCCTTTATTGCAAATATTTTTTCGTAGTCATCAAGCCTTCCCAATGACTTGAGGCGATCAATGATCAGTTGCCATGCACAGTCAACATCCTTGCTGATTTCACATTTACCATTGGTTGAACCGCCGCAGGGGCCATTTAGCAACCGTTTGGCACAGCGGGATACCGGGCAGATCCCCCCGGTATAGGCCAGTATGCACTGGCCGCAGGCCTGGCAGCGCTCGGTCCACAGGCCCCGTTGTTCCGTTGCGCCCAGAAAGCAGGTATTCACCCCGGGATAAACCGGCGTAGCGTGGTATTTTTCGGCGATGAATTGAACCCCCACACCGCAGGCCAGGCTCACCACCGCATCATACTGGTCGATGACATCCCGAATCTCCTCCAGATATTCATGATCGCACTGCCGTTCAAGGGTAATCTCGTCAATCTTTGCCTTCCACCCCTGATTTAAAAAATACATCCGCAATGTCGAGGCCAATATCCCCACCTCTTTTTTGCCCCCGGCCTCACAGACCGTAACACACTCGTTGCAGCCGAGAACCAAGATTTTACTGAAATCCTTGACAATATCGATGATCTCTTCAATGGGTTTTTTGTCAGCGACAATCATAATGGTTGACCTTCCTTTCATGCACCAATTGGAATACTGAAAAAAATGAATATTGAGACCGTATGGTATCGCCTGGCGCTATCGGGTTTATGGGTTCAGCGCTTAAGGGCTCAGGCCGCCCGGTCAGGCTGTTTTTTTTGCATGGCCAGTTTTATGGGGTTGGGTCCCATTTCCTCAATCCTTGCGGTCATCTCCACAGCATAACGGGCAAAGGTAGGCCCTTCACCGGATGACAGGTTGAACATTTCAACCCGTTGTCCACCGATCCCGATGGTATCGAGAATTTTCCGGGCCTGCTCAACATGTTTGCGTGCCCGAAAGTTACCGGTATTGTAGTGGCAGTCTCCCTCCATACATCCCACCACATAGACGCCATCGGCACCTTTTTCAAAAGAATGCAGGATATGGATGATATCCACCTTACCCGTACAGGGCACCCGAATAATTTTAACACTGGCCGGGTATTGTAATCGCATGGAACCTGCCAGGTCCGCAGCGGTATACCCTCAGAAATCACAGCAGAATGCAATGATCACCGGCTCGAATGGACTGCTCATAAAACCCCCTCCAGCAAGGCATCCACCTTGCTTAAGATTTGATTGTCTTCATACCAGTTCAGTTCAATGGCCTTGGCCGGGCACTCTGCGACACAGGCACCGCAGCCGTGACACAGGGCCTCGTCAATCTCGCTGACACCATCTGCATTGATGCGGGGAACATCATAGGCACAGGAGCGTACACACACCAGGCAGGCGGCACAACGGTCCGCATCCACATGGGCCGTTACCGCCGACAGGGTCAGATACGGGCTCGACAAAAAGGTAGTGGCCCTTGATGCCGCTGCCTGGGCCTGGGCAATGGTTTCGGAAATGAGCTTGGGACCGTGGGCCGTGCCGCACACAAACACCCCTTCGGTGGCCATGTCCACAGGCCGTAGCTTGACATGGGCCTCCATAAAGTAGCCTTCTGTATTGCGGGCCAGTTTTAATATGGACGCCAGTTCTTCGGTGTCTTCCGCCTGCATCCCGCCGCTCAAGGCCAGAAGATCAGCCTGTACGCGCAGTTTGCGGCCGAGGATAGGATCGGAAAAAGTGACCTGCACCCCGGCTTTGACCGATTCGACCTGGGGCGGATCTTCGGCATCGTAGCGGAAAAACAGCACACCCTGGCGCCGGGCCTCGGTATAATAGTCTTCCAGCAGTCCGTACGTTCGGATATCACGATAAAGAATATATACATGGGCCGCCGGATTTTTTTTCTTGATGGCAAGGGCGTTCTTGACGGCGCTTTGGCAGCAGATGCGCGAACAATTGGCGTTTTCTTTGTTTCTGGATCCCACGCACTGAATCATCACCACCTGGTCCAGTCCCTTAGCGCCCTGCTGCTCCAGCCTTTCGGCCAGCTCAACCTGGGTCACCACCCGTGCATCCTGGCCGTAGCAAAATTCTTTGGGCCGGTATTCATTGGCGCCCGTGGCCAGAATAATGGCACCATGTTCGATTTTGCGTTCATACATGCCCGGACCCACCAGGATTTCCGTGGTGAAATTGCCCTTAAAACCGGAAAAACCCACAATGAGACTGTTGGTCAACACCTGTATGCCGGGGTGATCCTTTATTCTGGCAGTCAGATCGGCCACATAGGCCTGTACATCACTGCCTTCGATGGTGTGAAAAAGACGATTGGCAAAACCGCCCAGACGGGGTTCTTTTTCTATCAGCACGATTTCAAATTTTTGATCCGCCAGGCTCAGTGCCGCGTTCATTCCGGCAACGCCGCCACCGATCACCACGGCTTTCTGGATGACGGGGATTCTTTTTTCATGCAGGGGGTAAAGTGTGGCGGACCGGGCTACAGCCATCTGAACCAGTTTTTTGGCTTTTTCCGTGGCCTCCGTCGGCATTTTTGAATGAATCCACGAATTCTGGTTTCGGATATTGGCCATCTCAAACAGGTATTTGTTCAGACCGCAGGCCTGCAGCGTTTCCATGAACATCGGCTCGTGGGTCTTGGGGCTGCAGGAAGCCACTACGACGCGGTTCAGACGGTGCTCTTTTATTTTTTCTTTTATCGTCTCCTGGGTATCCTGGCTGCAGGTGAACAGATTTTGATCGGTAAACACCACAAAGGGAAGCGTGGCCGCATGTTCCTGCACGGCATTGACATCGACGATGCCGCCGATATTGATGCCGCAGTTGCAGACAAATACACCAATTCGAGGCGTTTGGCCCTGCACATCAATTTCTTCGGGAATTTCTATTGTCACCGTATCGCTTCCCCGTGCTTCGGCAAGATCGGCGGTGGCCGCAGCCGCAGCGGCACTGGCCTCGGTAATGGACCCGGGGATGTCTTTGGGCCCCTGAAAAACCCCGCAGGTATAGATGCCAGGAGAGGAAGTGGCCACCGGGGCAAAGGGGTCGGTCTGTATAAAATGATGCCTGTTGAGTTCAATCCCCAGTTTTCCGGCCAGGTCCACTGAGCTTTGCGGAATTCCCAGTCCCACCGAAAGGACCAGCATGCTGAATAATTCCTGTTTGATAGCCCCGCTTTCATCCACATACCGTATGGCCAGGTCGCCGGTTTCAGGCACCTCATCTACCGAGTGAATCCGGGCCTTGACAAAATTGACCCCCTCTTCATACCTGGCCCGGTCATAGTATTTTTCGTAATCCTTGCCAAATGTCCGCATGTCCATATAGAAGACAACGCAGTCCAGGTCCCCGTGGGCGTGTTCCTTGGCAATCATGGCCTCTTTGACCGCGTACATGCAGCATACCGAACTGCAGTAACTGTTGCCGCAGCGATTGCTGTCCCGGGACCCCACACACTGCAGCCACGCAATGCGTTTGGGCTGTTCGCGATCTAAAGGACGCATCAGATGCCCGAAATAGGGCCCCGAGGCACTTAAAATCCGTTCGAATTCTTCACTGGTGACAACATTGGCAAATTTATCATACCCGAGGTAATCCAGGCCTGAAGGGTCAAAGCCCTGGCTGCCGGCGGAAAGAATAATCGAGCCAACGGTCAACTCGCTTTTTTGTTCCCTGTCCGTGTAGCTGATGGCGCTGGCCAGGCACATTTTTTCACACAGTCCGCAGCCGATACAGGCCTCCATATCAATGGCAAAGGCCAGGGGAACTGCCTGGGCATATTCGATATAGGCGGCCCGGCGCTCGTCCAGGCCCTTGTTGTAGGTGTTGACCGCAGATACCGGACAGTGACGGGCACATTCTCCGCATCCCGTGCATTTGACCGGGTCGATGAAGCGCGGATGGTTGGCAAGGGTGACCGTAAAGTTTCCGGGCTGGCCCGCCACTTTTTTAATTTCACTGCCTGTAATCAGGTTGATGTTCAGATGCCGGCCGACCTCGACCAGTTTCGGTGAAATCACTCACATGGCACAGTCGTTGGTGGGAAATGTTTTATCCAGACGCGCCATCATGCCGCCGATGGTGGGGGATTTTTCCACCAGGTGCACGTAGTAATCCGAATTGGCCAGATCCAGGGCTGCCTGCATGCCGGCGATACCGGCACCGAGCACCATTACAGAGCCGCTTTTTTTAGGACTATCCGATCCCATTGTCTCTCCTTTGCAAATTAAAGCACGGCAAACACGGGCTTTTTATCCACCATCTCCTGAAATGCCACCATGCCGGTTTTTTCCATGTCCGTCAGTAGCTGGGACACTTTTTGAAGATCCGCTCCAATCCGGGTGCTGATCTCGCGAACGGAGGTATGCCCCTGTTTTATGGCCCGGCAGATCAGGTTTTTATAGTACTCCCGCTCCAGGACAGCATCGAGTATGGATTCAATACGGTCTTCTTCCCATTTCCGGCCGTATACATCCCCCTCCCTGGCCAGTTTGACCTGTTTGCCCACTGTCCAGCGCATGGTTTCGCCATCAAGGGTTTGCATGGCGGCTTCCAGTTCCAGATCAAATTCGGCAGGGTCAAACCGGCCCAGTGCCCTGACACAGCGGGTGACATCCTCGGCTATTGTTGCAAACCGCTGGGCTTCGGCCGAAGATACCCAGTAAAGATGCAGCCGGTTTTTGCCGATACCGCAAAGGTCCAGCAATTTTTGCGTCAGGATGATTTTTTTCTCAGCCTGTACATTACCATCCAGGTAATGGCAGTCGCCCATGTGTCACCCCGACACCAGGATACCGTCGCACCCCTGTTTCAATGCCTTGAGAATAAATACCGGATCCACCCGGCCCGAACACATGACGCGAATGGTTCTAAGGGTGGACGGGTACTGCAGGCGCGACACACCGGCCAGATCGGCCCCGGCATAGGCACACCAGTTACATAAAAAGGCTGCGATCTTTGGTTCGAATTCTGTCATCTGCTTTCCCTCATGTTCTGTTGATGCCGCATTAAAAAAAGTTGTTTAAATGACCGCTTCGATGGCCGCTTCAATCTGTTGATCCCTGAAATGCAGCATGTCAATGGCGTGCTGCGGGCATGACGCGGCGCACAGACCGCATCCCTTGCAGGCGGCTTCAATATTCAAAGCCCGGTAGCCCTTGCCTTCAACCACCTCCATCTCAATGGCCCCGAAGGCACAAATCTCGCTGCACAGGCCGCAGCCGATACACAGATCCCGATCCACCCGGGACACCAGGGGCGATACCATGATAGCACTGCGCGCCAGCACGGTTGAGGCCCTGCCGGCCGCGGCAAGGGCCTGGGATATGCTTTCATCAAAGGATTTGGGATAATGGGCCAGACCGCAGACAAACAAACCGTCTGTGGCGAAATCCACCGGCCGCAGTTTGGCATGGGCCTCCATGAAAAACTTTTCCGAATTCAGCGGAACCTTGTAAAGATGCGCGATCTCCTGGGGATCTGAGGGTTCGATGGCTGTGGCCAGGTTGACAAAATCCGCTTTGATCCGGACATGCCGGCCCAGTGTCGGTTCAAATACCGTCACCACCAGACCGCTGTCTGTCTCGCTTACCACGGGTTTGTTTTCAAGATCATAGCGAATGAAAATAACGCCTATTTCACGGGCCTTTTTGTAGAGTGTCTCGGTTTCCCCGGGGGTCCGGATATCACGGTACAGAACAAATACATCCGTATGGGGGTTGTCGGTTTTAATGGTCAGGGCCTGGGAGACGGCCGCCGTGCAGCAGATATTCGAGCAATAGGGCCGGTGATCATCCCGGGATCCGACACATTGGATAAAGACAATGCTGTCGGCATTTTTCAGGCGGTGGGGGGCCAGTTCCAGATCATGCCAGCGGGTCACCCGGTTGTTTTGGCCGTAAAGATATTCATCCGTGTCCGTGGCCCTACCGCCGGTGGCGATAATGGTGACCCCGTGGGCGATGGTTTGAGGCAGATCTCCTGTGGCAACGATGGTTTCAAAATTGCCGATAAACCCGGAGGCGCCGGTTATGCGGGTATTGAGCAGCACAGTAATGTCCGGATGGGCCGTTACCCGACCTGTGAGTTCTGAAACAAACTGTTTTACATCACTTCCCTGCCAGGTCTTTACCAGATCCAGGGCAGCGCCACCCAGGTTTTTGGAACACTCCACGATGACAGCGGGAAAGCCCTGGTCCGCAAGGCTTAACGCGGCGGTCATGCCGGCTACCCCACCGCCGATCACCAGGGCTTTTTTTTGTACCGGCACCGACAGTTCGGGTATCGGTTCCAGCAAGGCCGCCCGGGAAAGGGCCATGCGTACCAGGTCCTTTGCCTTTTCCGTGGCCTTGTCCCGGTCCTTTGAATGGCACCAGGTGCACTGGTTTCTGATGTTGGCCATCTCAAACAGGTAGGGGTTCAAGCCGGCATTACGAATGGTTTCCTGGAACAACGGTTCGTGGGTTCTGGGGGTACACGCCGCCACCATAATCCGGTTCAGGTTTTTTTTTTATCACCTGGACCATTTTATCCTGGGTGTCCTGGGCACAGGTAAATAGATTCTCTTCCACATACGCAACGCCCGGGAGCCCACTGGCATACTCGGCGATGGCCGGAACATCTGCAAATCCCCCGATATTGACCCCGCAATTGCATACAAATACACCAATGCGTGGTGCTGCCGACGCCGACGGTATCTCTTCGGGGAATTTTTTTGCCCTGACCAGGGTGTTCCGGGATTCGGCAAGATTGATTGAAGCCCTGCAGGCCGCCGCACTGGCCTCCATTATCGATGAGGGGATATCCTTGCAGCCCTGGAGTGCACCGGCCACATAAATCCCCGGCCGTGTCGTTGTCACCGGGTCCAGACTATCGGTTTTGACAAATTTAAACGGGGTCAGTTCCACCCCTATCTTTTGGGCTGTCCGCACAGCGGTGGCATTGGGTTCCATACCCACGGACAGCACCACCATGTCAAAATCTTCGTTGATATTCCGGCCGGCCTCGGTGACATAGGTCAACGTCAGTGTGCCGGCGGCGTCTTTTTCAATGATGGAATGAACCCGGGACCGAATAAAGCGGATGCCCTTGTCTTTGGCCCGGTTATAATATTTTTCAAAATCCTTGCCCGAGGTGCGGATATCCATGTAGAAAATCGTTCCCTGGTATGGGGCTCCCACATGTTCACCGGCAATAACCGCTTCCTTTATGGCATACATACAGCACACGGAGGCGCAATAGGCATTGTCGCACCGGTTAATGTCCCTTGATCCCACGCACTGAAGCCAGGCAATTCTGCGGGCCGTAGTGCCGTCCGAAGGACGCTGCACATGGCCCCCTGTGGGACCGCCGGCAGCCAGTATCCGTTCAAATTCCATGCTGGTAATAACATTTGGCAGGCGGGTGTGCTGATAATGGTCCAGGTGGTCCGGGTTAAAAGGGGTATACCCGGCCGTCAGGATAACGGCACCGACGGTAATGGAGATATCCTCCTTCCGATCATCAAAATTAATGGCATTGGTGGGGCAGAATTTTTCGCAGGCCCTGCAGCGGCCCTTTTTTTTGAAATAGATGCAGTGATCCGCGTTGATGACATATTTCAAAGGGACCGCCTGGGGGTAGGGGACGTAGATGGCCTTGCGTTTGCTCAGCCCCTCATTAAACGGATCAATTGTTTTGGCAGGGCATTTTTCCGCGCACAGCCCGCAGGCAATACATTTCTCCATGTCCACGTAGCGGGGGTGCTTTCTGATGCCCACTGAAAAATTTCCTTCTTCGCCACTTATGTCAGTGATTTCAGAAAGGGTTAACAGCGAAATGTTCATGTGCCGGCCGACCTCGACCAGTTTAGGGGAAATAATTCACATGGAACAGTCGTTGGTGGGAAACGTTTTGTCCAATTGTGCCATGGTGCCCCCGATGGCCGGGGTTGATTCAACCAGATAGACATAATATCCGGAATCGGCCAGGTCCAGGGCGGATTGCATACCGGTGATGCCACCACCAACAACCATGACCGCCCCTTTTTTTTGCTGCATCTCTTTTTTCATCGGTTCTATACCCCCATGCCGCCTAAGATTTCCGGAATCTTTTTTTCCCAGCCGATGGTGACAAGATTGACGCCGGGAAACCCCGCTTTTTTTATTTCAGCCACCATTTCTGAGGCTATACGGACACATTCACGGGCCTTATCCGGTGCTTTTTGAATCCGCGTGATGATTTCATCGGGTATATGCACATGATCCATATTGCGCGCCATGTAACGTGCCATTCCCAGGGATTTCAGTAACAATACGGTGGGAAAAATTTTGGTGTGGCGCTCTTCTACACGGTCCAAAAACGGTTTTATCGCCCCTGTGTCAAAGACGGGGGGAATAATGAAAAAATTACAGCCCGCCTTTATTTTGGCGTCCAGCGCCACCATTTCGCCATCGAGATCTTTGCCCTTTGCGCCCGCATTTGCCACCGACCCCACCAGAAACGTTGGCGCCCCCTCAATCTCGATGCCGGCCATATCCCTTCCACTTTGCAGCGTCTGGATGGCCTGCAACAGTTCTATCTGCTTTATATCGTATACGGCCCGGGCCTGGTGATGATCACCAAAACCGGTATCCTCACCGGTAACGGTCATTATGTTCATGATGCCGCACCCATTGGCCGCTAGAATATCCGCCTGCAGGGCCAGCCGGTTGCGATCCCGGCAGCAGATCTGCATCACGGTCTCCACGCCGTGTTTCTGTAATATCAGACTGCCGCCCAATGCACTCATCCGCATAACGGCATTGCTCATTTCCGGTACAATGAAGGCATCCACCACACCCTTGACCCGGGTTGCATTTTTGACCATAGTGGTTGTGTCGGATCCCTTGGGCGGTTCTATTTCCGCCAGAATTGCAAATCTCCCGCCGTTTATTTTTTCTTTCAGTTTCATTATGACCCCTAGAAAATTAACCGGATTAATAAGCAGGATACATTCATACTAATTTTATGTGATATATTCACACCATTTTTATGTGATATGTCAAGAAAAAATTCGCTGCATGATTGTTTTGAACCCCGACTGTATTGCAATATAAGGAAATATCCCAGTTGACTTTAAAAACTGAACGCGATTCATATCTTATGATCTTGACTAATTGATTTTACACATTTAGTCAAGATAATTTTAATAGTTTCTAAATAGTGTTAAGCAGATCGTGCAGATCAGCTCCGACAGGAATAAATTTGATGAATGACGGGTTTAATGAAACTGTTTTTTTTATAAGCGGAGCAGCGGCAAAAACGGTATAAAGAAAGGGTTTGGTGCAGCGGTTATGCTGCCCGGTGTACAGCGTTGCTCACAGTAATACGGGGCTTTACTGAGTCCGGGTCCGGCACTCCATACGATTGGATATCAGGTTGCTGAGCTTGCGTTCCAGGATGGTATATGAATAATATTCCTGGGCTTTTTGAAAGTTATAATCCACTATTTCTGTATATCGTTGCCGGTCGTCCAGTATGGCCCTGGCCTTGTTTACAGCGCTTCTTGTAACATACCCGTCAATTTCGATGACTTTAAACCCTTTGGGCTTGATATCGATTGAGTAGATTGAGTAGGTGTTGACCAGGATCGGTTTTTTAAAATAGATGGCTTCCAGAAAGGCATTGCCGAATCCTTCAAAATTTGAAGGATACGTCACCAGATCGGCGTGGGGATAAATATCATCGAGGGTGTAAATTTTGCGTCCGTCCTGAGTGTGGGATCGCTTTTCATTGATGATATCAGATACAAATATCGTCTTGACCTTCAGCGATTTTGAGTATTGGCGGACCCGCTGTTCATACCCATGCCCCTCGTCTCCCGAAGCGTGGGAAATAACGAGTTTGGCCTTTCTTTTAAGATAGCTGACAAATTCAATGGCATGTTCAATACCTTTGCGTTTCACTATTCGGGTGGGCTGCAGGATAAAAAGTTCATCATCTTCAATACCCAGGGCCTGGCGAACATCCGCCGCATAAGCATCCGCGGGGGCCGGCGGGTTGTCAAAATCCATGACATTGGGGATGGTCGTGGCTGATATGCCGGTTCTAAGGCTGAGCTGATTGTTCGCCGAACTGTTAATGACCACATGGTCCATGGCCGGCAGATGCGGGGGGAAGGCCATATTCAGGTATTCCCAGACGGCGTTTGTCATAAAATGCTGGCGTTCCCAGAAAAAGTCATGGTGGTGAGCGATGGTATTGATCTGTGTTTCCGCGATAACTTCGGTTAAGGCTATGCCCAGGGGCATGTTCAACGGAATCGTCAGTGCATTCTCGACAACCAGCATATCGATGTTGAATTTTTTAATAAACGCATACAACTGGTCTTTCAATTTTTCCCTGACCGCATAAATTCTTTGGGTAACAGCGCGTTTACGGGCCTGAACGCCAAAGGTGGACCGATATATTTTTCGGATCTCAGGATCCTTGAAATGGGCCTTTGGAGCGACATAGGAATGCTCGGGTGCGCGGTCACATTCCCCTGTAAAATAAAAGCAGGTAAATCCCATTTTGGTAAAAATCGTTTCCCATTTCGCTGTTTCCAGAGAGACACCATCGGTGCCTGCCAGACGTGTGGCAATAAAGCCGACGTTGTGTTCCCGATCACAGATGTCGCAATAGGCCATTTTGTATCCTCATGGTGATGGTTTTAGGGTGTCCCAAAAACCTGTTTTAAAAGATCCGTTGTTTGTCTGAGCGGGTTCTCGCGGATAGCCGCCTCCTCTTTGGCCACATAATAAAAAATGCCATCCAGGCTTTTTCCAAGGACATAGGCCGTCAGGTCGGCCTTGACATCGGGAACCAGCGGCAGTTCCCGATACTTTCCAATGACCTGGTCGTACGTCTGAATGGCGCCCACCTGTGACAGGCTGTCCGTCACGATGGGTCGCATCTCCTCGGTGAGGGCCGGCGTCATCCTGCCTTTGAAATACTGGGTCGCCGAATCCTTTGGGCCCTTATAAATAGTCTGGATATCTTTGAAGGTCATTGAGGTGATGGCGTCCCAAAACAGTGCCTTGGCTTTGGGTGTGGCGGCTTCTGCAGCCCGATTGAGTTTGAGTTCCAGATCGTCTATGGATTGGGACATGCCTATTTTGGACAGAGCCGACTTGACGGTGTCCAACTGCCTGGGCAAAGGAATGTGGATCGCGCTGTCTGCATTGAACCCATCGGCCCGGCCCAGTTGGGCCACCACATTTTCAGTACCGATGTGCAGGGCTTCCTTGAAAGCGGACGAGATATCACCGGCGCTAATGTCCGTTGTTTCCTTTTCCCCACTGATTGATTTTAGGATACTGGCCCCTTTTTCCAGCCAGCCGCTCTGAGCCGTGGCCACGATACCGAAAATCAGCAATAAGGTGGCTGTGGTTAAAATAAAGATCGGGCTCCTGTCAGATTTTTTTAATATCAAAGACATGGGCATCCTCCCTTGTTTACGGGTTGTGAAAGCGATTTATTTTATAATTATAACCACAAAGTCTCCGGAATGCACGAATTTTTTCGGCATCTGAATTTTGCTGACAGAAGCGTAATTTCTCATGGGTTTCAGGTAAATCGATAACTTTTTTTTGATACCTTCTGAAAGGATCCGGGAATCCTTGGGTTTAGAGGCCCCTTGACGCCTTCTTTTTTTTGGGTCATAACCGTGCTGAAAATAAGCGACATTATGAACGAGAGTGTGATTTAAAACAGCAGACAGGTTAAAATTTTTGAAATCAAAAATAATTGAACTGGATAACATCGGGCCTGTTTTGCTGGAACGCAGCAGCCGGGCATGTCGCATCAATATTTCGATTCGGCCCTTTAAAGGCGTTCGTGTGGCGGTCCCCTTCGGGGTACCCTTTGATACGGCTGAAAAAGTGGCTGTTGAAAAGGCCCCCTGGATCAGTCGGCATCTGAAAAAGATAACAGCGCAAGAGCAAAAATCGTTTCCGTTACCCGACAGCGGGGCGATCAACCGGGCAAAAGCCCGAAAAAAACTGGTCCGGCGGCTCGATGAATTAGCGGCAAGATACGGATTCAGCTATAATCGGGTGTTTGTGAGAAACCAGAAAACAAGGTGGGGCAGCTGTTCTGTGAAAAACAACATCAACCTGAATGTCAACCTGGTGAATCTTCCCGGGGAACTGCTGGATTACGTTATCCTGCACGAACTGATGCATACCCGGATTAAAAATCACGGCAATACGTTCTGGAAAGAAATGGACCTGCTCATGGGCAATGTCCGGCAACTGGACAAAGACTTAAACCGGTATAAAATTCCCCTTTGTTGACGGAAAATGTCTTCCGGGCGGGAGGGGTACGCGTCTTATTCACTTTTGAAGGTGGTCCGCATGAATCGGGATAAATCCGAGAGCCCGAAGGTGATATTCAGCCTGTTTTTCAAGATTGTCAGATCGTCATGAAGCTGCTTTGCACTTTGGTATCTTTTGCTTTTATCTTTTTCCAGGCATTTATGTACAATTTTGTATAAACCATCCGGAATATCGGAGCGCAATTGGTTCAACGGCGCAATGTCTTCGACCGGTATGGCCTTGATCGCTTCAATGGCGTTGGCAAAGTGGTATAACCGTTGACCGGACAGAATTTCATAAAACACAATGCCCAGGGAGTAGATATCGGACTGGTGATCCGCTTCTTTACCCAGCGCCTGTTCGGGGGACAGATAGGAAAGCTTCCCCTTGATGACCCCTGCCTGGGTAAGGCTGGGTTCCGAGGTTGCCTTGGATATGCCGAAATCGCTTAATTTGACTTCGCCCTGAAATGAGAGCAGGATATTCTGGGGGCTGATATCACGGTGTACGATGTTCAGGGGCTGGTCGGTTTTATCGTCTTTTTTGGTATGCGAATAATCCAGCCCATTGCTGATCTGCAAGGCGAGAAAAACAGTCAGTTCGATGGGCAGGCCGGTTTTGAAAAAGGCCATGACTTCAGCCAGATTTTTCCCGTCGATATACTCCATGGCAATAAAATAGACATTTTTGATATTTCCGAAATCCATAACCTGTACGATGTTCGGGTGCTGCAGAAGGGCGGCCAGTCTGGCTTCGCGGATAAACATGTTGATAAAATCCTTGTTTTCGGCAAGGTGCGGCAATACTTTTTTGAGCGCAACTTTGCGCCGAAAACCGTCTCCACGGATGTAGTCAGCCCTGTGCATCTCAGCCATGCCGCCCTGGCCTATTTTTTGGGTGAGTACATAGGGCCCGAGCTGAGATAAATTTTCCAGTTCCGCCTGTTTTTCCAGTTTCTTTTTTTTGGCCGAACGGCCCATCAAAAACAGGGCCATAACCAGCAAAATGGTCGTTGTGGCCAGTATCGCGATGGGCGGCAGCTTATTTTTTTTCAGCGCCCTGAAAAGGGGTTCCGCCGATAGCCCCAGGTGGACTTTCCCGATGCTGGTACCGGCATATTTTATGTTTTTTTCAAACGTAAAAGCCTTTGTACCGTCGGGCGTATGCCCGGAAGCGATTTTGACGCCCTTGATAACGTCAATATTTTTTAAATCAGCCAGCGGTGAAAACGGCCGGTTGATATTTTCCGGACGGCTATGGGCCATGACCTGATTCTGGTGATCACAAATGGCTGCAAACACGACGGGCCCGGTTTTTGATATGTCGCCAATCGCTTGGTTTAACGCCAAAATGTCGGCTTCCAGCAAAGACGAGCCGGCGTTTTGGGACAGATTAAGGGCCAGGGATGCCCCTGTTTGAAAAAAATCCGTTTTTATGCGGTCGCCCTGATTTTGAAAAATGAAATAGCAACCCATGTTTATGATCAGCCAAATTGCAACCCCGGCAGTCATACTTTTTTTATTTGCCGCCATTGCTGCCACAGCTTTTAATCTGTTGGAAGTTGACGTCATCGTGTTGGTGGAAAACTGTTTGATCCACGTCATTGTAGCTGATCCCCTGTTATCGGCATTCATTTTGTTGCTCCCTGTGCCAAAGCGTTGCAAACGGATTTTCGGCTAATTTTTGACGATCTCGTAAAAAGTCCAACTCCTGCGTTGCGCTGCAGCCCGCAATCATTCAACGGTCGATGGTTACGCCTCATGATGACAAAATTTGCGCGCCTTTAATTTGAATTTTTTACGAGCCCATCATTTTTTACTTGGTTAATTTTTGGATTATTTCAGTACATTGAATAATAATCCGGGTTTTAAGCCAGCCGAGGTCGCCCCTGGCTGCAATCGCGGCAAGGGTCAATCCCTTTTCCGGCCGGACCGGGTGGGCCTCTGACGGATCAACAGCCGAGTGGATGATGATCCGGGTGTCCAGGTCCGTAAAATTAAGTCGTGTCGGTGTGACCGGTTTTTCGACTCCGCACAACGGGCATGTCATTTGAGTGAAGCGATCCATTGGATCCGACGGTTTCCACTGTCTGCCCGGTGTCCGGGAAAAGTATCCGGCACGGAGGGTGCTGCCTTTAAAGTAAAAACCGAAAAAAACAAGGAAAAGAACACACAGGCTGGCTGTTGTCCCAAGGATAAAGCCGTTTTTTAATCGGACGATGGCATCCGCCGAGAAAGCCAGATAAATTTCTCCGATTTTAGTCCCCGAGAAAGCAACATCGGCGGAAAATTCCATTAAGCGGATGCGATCCTGCGTTCTGCCTTCCCACACATTTACATCGTCAATCGAGGATATTTTTTTTTTGTTTTCGGGAAGCAGTAATCCCGGGCTGGTATAGGCAATGGTTTTGTTTTTGTGATCCACGATGGAGGCATAGACGATATCCGGGTTACCGGCAATTTCGTCGAGCATCTGACTCAGCATGTGCATGTCTCTTTCCAGAAGCGGCAGGCCTGCCTTTTGAACGAGTTTCCGGGTTGACGCAATGCCGTTGCGGGAAATGGTTTGTTGCAAGGCCTCGATTTTCAGGGTGATGAACAGATATGCGACGGCGCATACGATCCACCATGCAAATAAAAGTAAAATCAGGCGTTTTAGTGTCTTCGCCCTGTTGGTCATGGCACCCCTCGGTTTTCGGGTTCAAAGATTGCGTCGGCGTTGCAAGACGGGGTGAAATTGCTTCAATATATTGATTAAATTTATGATAAGGCTTTCCGGTTGTCAAGGCACTTGTTTAAAGGTCAATAAAAAAACAGGTTAAACATGGCCTCAGCGCAGATTGCTGCTTTTTTAAAGGTTCCTCGCTGTTTCAAGTAGGTCGCCCCGGGATACTGTCATCCGGATGAAAGCATCCCGGGGCTTTATCGAGTCAATTATACCCATACGAAACAGCGAGGCGCCTTTTTAAATAATGTTAAACGCATTAAGAAAGAAGATGGGTCTGCAGTGGGTTCTTTCTTGAGTTTGTAAGATTGTTATGCTATAAATTTTGCTTTCGATTTTTAATTGCCGATAAATCTGCGCGCCCGGAGCACTTGGCGTGATGGCCATTGATATGATGGATATTTTTCCTCCCGGACACAAATGCAATGAGTAAGCTGGTTTCAAGACATGGACTATTTTTCGTGCTGATGGTAATTGCTGCCAACTTCCTGTTGATATCCTGCAGTTCGGTGAAACCCGGGTTGCCATCGCCCGATCAGTCGATTTTCAGATCAAGTGATTACGTTGTCTATAAACTGCAGGCCGGGGACACGTCGGCCGCTCTGGCTCAAAAATACCTGGGAGATGAACGTAAATACTGGTTGATCGAAGATGCGAATGAAAACCGGCCTTTTAAAACCGGTATGTTTATTCATATTCCCCTGAAGGACCGGAACCGGGCCGGGCTGTCGCTAAAGGGGTATCAGCAGGTTCCGATCCTGTGCTACCACAGGTTTGCGGAGGAATGCACATCTTCGCTGTGTATGCCGGCACACCTGTTTGAACAGCAGATGAAATTTTTAAAAGAAAACGGTTACCGTGTCATTTCACCCGAACTATTGCTTGATTTTCTGGATTATCGCCATTCAATTCCTAAAAAATCGGTCATCATATCCATTGATGACGGGTACCGGTCGGTTTATAATGTCGCTTACCCTATCTTGAAAAAATACGGCTTTACAGCCACCTTATTCGTCTATATCGATTATGTCGGTGTTTCATCCAAATCCATCACCTGGCAGCAGCTTGCGGAAATGAAAGCGGCTGGATTTTGTATCGGTTCACATACCGTTGCCCATAGCGATCTGTCCAAAAAATTCGACGGTGAAACCGAGAAAGCCTATCTGGAACGGGTCAGACGGGAACTTGCCCTGTCCAAAGAGGTCCTTGACCGAAAACTGTCCCAGGATACTTTCGTTCTGGCATATCCGTTTGGACGATATACCCGGCAGGTGCGGGACATGACCGAGGCTGCCGGATACCGGTTGGCGATGACCGTAAAACGCGGTGGAAATCCGTTTTTTATGAATCCCCAGACACTGAATCGCGAGATGGTTCTAAAAAGAGATATGCAAACGTTTATTTCGCATTTGAAGGTGTTGGAGGCCCGGGGTGAGGGTAAATCGTTCCAATGATTTTGCCAAAGGCCAGTTACGATCGATATTAAGCAATTGGGGTAGCATCAAGGGATATACACATGAAACGGCAGGGAGCTTATTGTTATGGAAACCACAATGAAAAATATCACACTGGCTTTTATGGGCATTTTGCTGATGCTCAATTTCGGCTGTGCAACGACGACACCGACACCGCCGACACCGCCGGAAAAAGAAAATCTCGTTGAAACATATCTTAAGACCGCACAGACCCTTGAATCTGAAGGCAATACGGTTGAAGCGGCCAAACAGTATAAGCTGGCCCTGACCGTGGATTCACAGAATCCGATTGCACAGGAAAATGCCGCCCGCCTGGATGCTGAGTTGATCCGTCTGTCGGAAGAACAGTATCAGGCCGGAATGACGTATCACCGGCAGGGGAAATATGGTCTCGCCCGGCAGGCATTTCTTTCCGCACTGGCATACTGGCCGGAACATACCCAGGCGGCTGAAATGCTGATGCGCCGGGAGAAAAGAAAGACCCAAAATTATGTTTTCCATATTATCCAGCCCGGAGAGAGCCTGGCCAAGTTGGCCAAACAGTATTACGGCGATTATAAAAAATACACCATTATTGCGGAATATAACGGCCTTGAAGATGCCGCCCAGATCAGCGTAGGCCAGAAAATCATGATTCCTGAAATAGCGGAGGATGCACCCGGAGAGAGTGGAAACGGTGGTGCGGGGCAAGAAAAGAAATTCATCATTCATGCCCTGATGCCGGGTGAAAGCCTTTCAAAACTGGCCCAAAAATATTACGGAGATTATAAGCGCTTCGATATTATTGCGGAATATAACGACATGGAGGATGCCACCCGGGTGAAAATCGGTCAGGAAATCAAAATTCCCGTGATTGAAGGCCTGCCGTTCTATGCCGATACCCCCGAAACAGCTGCCGCGGCGCCGGTGGCGGCACCGGCGCCGCTTTCTCAAGTTGTTGCGGATGATTCGGCTCAGGAACCCGGGGAACAGGAAACGATGGAACCGAATACGGCCGGGACCGATACAGTGGACACGTCGCTATCCCAGGTGGATAGTTACCGCGACCTGGGCATCAGTCTGTATAATGAAAAAAAATACCAGGACGCCATATTTGAGCTGCAGAAAGTTGTGGCCGCTGATTCGGAAGATGAACAGGCCAGGCAGTACCTGGCCCTGGCCTATCTGCGCCAGGGGGAGATTCTGCTGGGCCAAAAGAATCTTTCGGATGCCAAGAAACAGTTTGAAACCGCTCTGCAATATGATGCTGGTTGCACCGCCTGCCGGGACGGGATAGGGCAATGTGATGCCGCCATGGCGGATGAAATACAGGCCTTCGGGATTGATCTGTTCAACCGGCAGCAGTACACACAGGCAATTTCAAAATTTGAACAGGTTCTCGGGATGCGGGCAGATGATCCGTCGGCGCTGGCGTATCTGTCCCGGTCTTATTTTCAATCCGCCCTTATTTTGTACAATAACGGCGATTACCTTAACGCCAGAGACCAGTTTGAAACGGCCTTGCAGTACGACAGCAGTTGCCGGCAATGTGGGGATTATGCCCAAAAAGCATTAGATACGTATCTTGAAATCCATTATAATCTGGGGATGACGGCCTTTGGCAAAGAGGACCTGGTCTCGGCCATAAACGAATGGGAACAGGTGGTCGCCGTCAATCCGTCCTACAAAGCAGCCGATTCGAACCTGAAGAAAGCAAAAGCGCTGTTTGAAAGACTGGAAAAAATCAAACAAAACAGTCAGGCGGTTCAGTGATGGTTTTAATCTCCCAAAACAGCATACACCCGAAGGGCAAATCATATGGATCGGCGTATTTCCAGTCCCAAACCTGAACCGGCACTTGATATCGATGCTGTGGCCGCCCGAATCGCGAAAACCCAGAAAAAAAACGGGGAAATTCCATGGCATGCCGAGGGCAAAACAGACCCCTGGGACCATGTTGAAGCGGCCATGGGGCTGACCATCGGCGGATATCTCGATGAGGCCCGGCGGGCATATGCCTGGATGCAAAAGATGCAGCTTGTCGATGGGAGCTGGTATGCGGCGTATCAGGATGGGAAGCCCATCGATCAGACCCACGACACCAACATGTCATCCTATATTGCAGTGGGGGCCTGGCACTACTATCTGGTCACTGAAGATGCTGCCTTTCTGGCGGATATGTGGGAAACCGTGCAGCGGGCCATGGCCTTTACGCTTTCCATGCAGGCCAGGGGGGGGGAAATTTTTTGGGCCAGGAACCAGGCCGGTATTATTGATCCCATGGCATTGCTCACCGGATCCAGTTCCGTGTACATGAGCTTGAAGTGCGCCCTGGCCGTCTGCGGGCGGCTAGGCCACCAAAGGCCTGCCTGGAAAACGGCATTGTGCCGCCTTGAATCGGCCATCCGGCACCGGCCCCATCTCTTTAATATGACAAAATCCCGGTTTTCCATGGACTGGTTTTATCCCATTCTCTGCGGGGCGCTGGATCATAAGGCGGCCCAGGAAAGAATCGATAAATTCTGGAAAAAATTTGTCGTCGAGGGGCAGGGGGTCAAGTGTGTTTCCGATGAACCCTGGGTAACCGTGGCGGAAACCGCGGAGCTTATTTTAACCCTTGCCGCCGTGGGCCGGCAGGACCTTGCCGGTATTATTTTTAACTGGATCAGTGAAAAGCGATTTGAAGACGGCTCCTTCTGGTGCGGATTTACCGTTCCGGACATGATCGTCTGGCCCGAAGAGAAAATAACCTGGACCAATGCTGTTTTGCTCATGGCTGCCGATGCGCTCTATCACCTCACGCCGGCCAGCCGTATTTTTGATCATGGGGTATGGAACACATCCGCGTCGGATTCGGAACCGATTTTTAATGGCGCTTAGCCGACACTGATGCGCAAACCCGAATCTGGATAAACCGGAAAATACAAAATACAAATACCAAAAGCCAAACAAATTCAAAACAAGAATTACAGAATTTAGCTACTAAATTAGCTACTAAAATTGGAAACGCTTGTTTGGATTGTTTGTGTAAAAGGCGGGCTTTTTGAGAAGAGATCATCGTCCCTATTTTTTAAAAAAATTGCACCTCAGGGTTCAAGAGGTCTATGTCAAGCATTTCCTGCGGCCTCAGCTGGCATCCCTGGGTCCTGATTTTACATTCATGAAACCCTGGTATGTGGAACTGTTCGGCTCGCCCATAGAGATCGGCAAATGCGTTAATGTCATTGCCACGGCGGACAACAGGGTGCGGCTTTCCGTATGGCCCATGAAACCTGATACCGGGCGCATCAAAATCGGTGATTACTGCCTTATCTGCCCGGGTGTTCGCATCGGATGTGCCCAGGAAATCATCATCGAAGACAATTGTATGATCGCCAGCAATGTCTATATCACGGATTCGGATTGGCATGACCTCTACAACAGAATCGCCGGGGGCAGGACCGGCCCGGTGCGGATTGAAAAAAACGCATGGATCGGAGACAGCGCCATCGTCTGTAAAGGGGTTACCATCGGTGAAAACAGTATTGTCGGTGCCGGCTCCGTTGTCACCGGGTCCATCCCGCCCAACACCATAGCCGCCGGCAATCCCGCCCGGGTCATCAAGGCCCTGGACCCCAAAGAAAAAATGACCACTCGAGATGTCTGGTTTTCCAATCCGGCCCGGTTGTCCGGGGAGATCGACCGGCTTGACCGGGACAATCTCAAGGGCAATACGATGCTGCACTGGGTCCGGCATGTGCTGTTTCCCCGGGATAGGGAGTAGTCTCAGATGCGGCCTTTTCTGTCAGCCCAATTCAAGAATTTGAAGATCAGGCCGGCAGCCATGGAGATGAGACCACTGATGGCAAACAGTGTAAAAATGCCTGTTTTCTCATACAAATACCCGCTGATCAGGAACCCCGCCATCAGCCCCATGCCGTAGGTCATGGCATTGTTGGCCCCCTGTCCCAGGGACTTGGCCCCATCGGGCATCATCCGGTCGATATAAAGGATGCTGGCCATATGGAAGGTGCCATATGTAACGGTATGCAGCAACTGGGACAACAGAAGAACCGACCAGGAGCGGGCCGAAAAAAGGATCAGCCACCGAAGGGTTGCCACCCCAAAGGAAAAAACCAATACGGTTTCAAGGCCAAAGCGTTTGAAGAGGGTGTCTGATTTCATCATTACCAGAATTTCGGCAATGGATGCCAGGGCCCAGGCCAGGCCGATAAATGTCTTGTCGTAGCCCAGTTTTTCGAGGTGGATGGAAAAAAATCCATAATAGGCGCCGTGACTGGCCAGCATCAAAAAACCACACATCAGAAAGATGATGATTTTCGGTTTCAGCAGAAGGCGGATGGGGGACCTTTGGGTCAAGGGTTTTGAAATCGGACGGTGCGGAATTTTAAGTGACCCAAATGCCTGAAGGAAAGATCCGCATAGAATCAGCGGTACGATGATGCTGACCGGGTAACTGTCCATGAGGCGGCCGATGGAAAAAACCACGACGATAAAACTGATGGATCCCCAGGCTCTCAGCTGGCCGTAACGGTTTTTTTCCTTGCCCAGGACATCCAGGGTAAAGGCTTCCAGCAAAGAGATGATCGGGGCATAAAACACCCCGTAAAGCAGGGTTATGCCCAGCATCATCATAAAATCGGTGGTCCCTAAAAATAAGGCCCAGACGGCTGTGCTGGCCATGTTGCATAAAATATAGATGGATCTTCGGGCATTAAACCGGTCTGCCAGGGCGCCCCAGATCATAGGGAAGATGATCATGGTGATGGTTTTAGCGGCCGATAATACGCCGATTTGAAATCCGGTGAAATGGAGATGAAAGCAATAGAGGTTAAAATACGGCAAAAAGATACCCAGTACCCCGAAATACAGAAAATACTGGGTGCGGATAATATTTGGGGGTGAAAAAAGCGGCTTTTCTTTCATGGGATCATAATACGTGATTTTCAACCGGGCCGCAAAGAAAATATACCGCCGTTCATGAAAGTGTTCATTCAACGGGATATTATCTATTTGGTTCCTCGCTGTTTCAAGTGGGTCGCCCCGGGATACTGTCATCCGGATGCTCAAAAAACCCGGCGCTAAGCGGTCGTAATGCCGGACAGGGGATTGCCGCAACCTGCTTGGCAGTTATCCTTTGCAAATAGAGATATATGGTAATTGGTCGATCGCTGTCCGGCCTAACGATCGCTAAGTCCCTCAAACAGTTTCAAGCGTCCGGATGACAGTATCCCGGGGCTTTATCGAGTCAATTTTACCCACACGAAACAGCGAGGAGCCATCTATTTCTTTACAACGCCCTGAACCAATGTTAATATTTTTGTGACATTATTATTAACCAAGCATGTGGGAGTTTAGCAATGAATTATATCAAAATTCGATTTGGAGGTGATTTCGACCATTTCGAGAAAAATATGGAAGATATTTTTCGAGGCATGAGCCCTGTCTTTGCCCTCTCTGAACATCCCTGGAAACCCCAGATGGATATTTATGAAACCCCGGAAGAAATTATTGTTCTCGGGGAAATTGCCGGTGTCAGCAAAGAAAATCTGGAAGTGGAAATCAATCGAAAAGCATTGAAGATACACGGCACCCGGGATGAAATGCCCCGCATGAACAATATGACCTACCGTCTGGCCGAAATCCAGTACGGCAAATTTGAAAGAGTCCTGTTTTTGCCTGCTCCCATAGATATCGAGAAGGTCAGTGCGTCTTATTTGAACGGTTTCCTTCAAATCAGACTTGTCAAACTTCCCCGTGATATCACCTACAAGATTGCGATCATAGACGGGTAGGCGCATAATCGAGTTTATTTGAACGATCTGTAATACGTATTCGGAGGTTTAGATGACACAGCCAACATCACCGGAAGCCGCTACCGGTCAGGTGCCTGACCGTCTACCGATCATGCCGTTATTTGATTCTGTGTTGTTTCCCAAAATGGTGTCACCCATTGTGGTCATGCAACCCGAAGCCATCCGGCTCGTTGATGAAGCCATGGCCAAGGATCGAATGATCGGATTTGTTTTGTCCCACAAGAAAGCGACCCTGGAGCCGCCGTCCAAAGATGATTTATATCCCGTGGGAACAACCACGCTCATCCTGAAAATGGCCAAGGGCCAGGACAACACGGTCCAGTTGCTGGTGCAGGGGCTGGAACGATTTACCATCACGGAATATCTGGCTGAAACGCCCTATCTCATCGCCAAAGTGGCCCTGATGCCCGACATCGAAAAAACGGACAAGGAAACCCAGGCATTGATGTCCAATATTCAGGGGCTTTTTGATCAGATCGTCAAGCTTTCTCCAGGGCTGCCCCAGGAGATGGGCATCATGGCAAAATCAATTAATGAACCCGGCACCCTGGGTGACATGGTGACATCCGTCATTAATGCCAAACTGGATGAGAAGCAGGATGTTCTTGAAATTGCCGATGTTAAAAAACGACTGCAGAAAGTCAATAAACTGATCAACTATCAATTGGAAATCCTTAAGCTGGGAGACAAAATTCAGACTCAGGTCAAGGGGGATCTCAACAAGAGTCAGCGGGATTTTTACCTGCGACAGCAGCTCAAGGCCATTCAGGAAGAACTGGGGGAAAGTGATCAGGGCAAAGTTGAAATCGATGAGTACAAAGAAAAGATTAAAACCGCCGATCTGCCTGAAGAGGCGCGCAAAGAAGCGGATCGGGAGTTGGAACGCCTTTCGCGTATGCATCCGTCTTCGGCCGAATACACGGTGGCATCCACCTATCTGGACTGGATTACATCGCTGCCCTGGCATACCCGTACCCCGGACAATCTGGATATTAAAAAAGCCAAAAAAATTCTGGATGAAGATCATTTCGGGCTGGATAAGCCCAAACGCCGGATTGTCGAATACCTTGCCGTCCGGAAGTTAAAACCTGAATCCAAGGGGCCGATTCTGTGTTTTGCCGGGCCTCCGGGCACGGGGAAAACGTCGCTGGGGCGGTCTATTGCCCGGGCCCTCGGACGCAAGTTTTTTCGAATTTCATTAGGCGGTGTTCGGGATGAAGCTGAAATAAGAGGGCATCGCCGGACCTATGTGGGGGCACTGCCCGGCCGTATCATTCAGGGCATCCGGCGTTCGGGATCCAATAATCCGGTTTTCATGCTCGATGAGATCGACAAGGTCGGCAGTGATTTTCGGGGTGATCCGTCCTCGGCCCTGCTGGAAGTCCTGGACCCGGAGCAGAACTTTTCCTTTGCAGACCACTACCTGGATGTCCCCTTTGATCTGTCCCAGGTCATGTTTATCACAACGGCCAATATACTGGATACCATTCCCCCGGCCCTGCGGGATCGAATGGAAGTGCTCCAGTTGCTGGGATACACCCCGGATGAGAAGATCGGCATTGCCAACCATTTTCTCATTCCCCGCCAGCGCACCGCCCATGGCCTGAAAAACAGCCAGATATCGTTGACCAAAGGTGCCGTTAAATTGATCATTTCAGGGTACACCCGGGAAGCCGGGCTGCGTAACCTGGAACGGGAAATCGCCACTATCTGCCGCCGGGTGGCCACTAAAATAGCCATGGCCGAAGCCAGTGCCGTGGTGGTCAAAGTCAATGACGTGCCCAAATATCTGGGGCCGGTTCGGATCACATCGGAGGCAAAAAGCAGGGTCTCCACACCAGGTGTGGTGATGGGCCTGGCCTGGACACCGTCGGGTGGGGAGTTGTTGTTTATCGAGGCCACGGTCATGAAAGGCGGCAAGGGGTTGACCCTCACCGGCCAGTTGGGGGATGTCATGAAAGAATCCGCCACCACGGCGCTTAGTTTTATCCGGTCCCATGCCGCAGCGTTGAAAATCGATGCGGATTTTTTTGAAAACAGCGACATCCATATTCATGTGCCGGCGGGTGCTATTCCCAAGGACGGACCGTCGGCGGGGGTCACCATGCTGACGGCCCTGGTTTCTTTGCTCACCGATAAAACCGTCGTCAAAGATCTTGCCATGACCGGTGAAATAACGCTGCGCGGCCAGGTTTTGCCCGTGGGCGGCATCAAGGACAAAGTGCTGGCCGCCCATCGGGCCGGTATTAAAACCCTTATTTTGCCGAAGTGGAACGAAAAAGACTTGATTGATATCCCTAAAAAGGTTCAAAAGGAGATTGCGTTTTATTTTGTCGACAAAATGCTGGATGTCTTGAAACTGGCCTTTAATGAAAAAAACCGCAGATAAACAAGCAGAACCTGATTTGAATTTTGATGAACAAACAAAATAGCGTATTTCCTTTTTTAATAATGGTTGCCTGCACGCTGGTGCTGTTTTACCTGAACGGTTGCACCCGGGTTCGTCCGGTGTCTGCGCCGTCAAGGGCACCGGTGAAAACACCGTCAAAAGCGCCCGGGCAGTCTCCGCCGTACAAAGTCATGGGCCAGTGGTACCACCCGTTGCCCCATTCCAGTGGGTTTTCCCAAAAAGGCCTTGCATCCTGGTATGGCAAAAAATTTCATGGTCGCAAAACATCCAGTGGTGAAATTTATAACATGTACGGTGTCAGCGCCGCCCACAAGACCCTGCCCCTTGGCACCTATGTCAGGGTCCGCAATCTTAAAAATCATGCCCAAGTTGACGTTCGGATTAATGACCGGGGACCTTTTGTCCGCGGTCGCATCATCGATCTTTCCTATGGCGCGGCAAAAAAACTGGGCGTCGTGGGGCCGGGTACCGCACCGGTGGAAATTACCGCCCTGGGCCTGCCAATGGCCTCGAAAAATGCGACAACCCCCATGCCTGCCTATGCACCCGTTGATTTTTACAGCGGCAATTTTACCATCCAGGTCGGTGCTTTTTCAAATGCCGGCAATGCCGCAAAATTGAAACTTAAATTAAGCCGGAATTATGAAAATGCGCACATCGTTACCGACCGGCATACAAAAAATGCCCCTTTTAAAGTTCGTGTCGGTACCTGTTCAACGCTGGACCAGGCCACAACATATGAAACCATGCTGATTCAAAACGGATTTCCCGATGCCTTTATCATTGCGGAATAAGGGGATAGGTAGAAGGCTGAAGGTAGAAGGGAACTGCTTGGGAAAATCGGATCAAAAATTTGTTTTTCTGGACCGGGACGGCGTCATCAACCGGGATTCCCCCAATTATATCAAGAGCTGGGCCGAGTTTGAATTTCTTCCAAACAGCCGGAAGGCCATAACCCGTCTGACCCAAAACGGGTTTGCCATCATCCTTATCACCAATCAGTCGGCGGTCAACCGCAAGATGATCAGCCAGGGGGATCTCGACCATATCCACCGTTGCATGAAGGACGCCTGCCGGCAACGGGGTGGCCATATCAGCGACATTTTTTTCTGCCCCCACACCCCGGATCAGGGATGCGCATGCAGAAAACCCAAACCGGGGCTCATCTTTCAGGCCAGGGATAAATACAATATCGATATTGGCAATACCGTCATGATCGGAGACAGTGCCAAGGACATTGAATGTGCCCGCAATGCCGGCTGCCGGCAGGCGATTTTGGTCCAAACCGGAAATATTGTCAAGGCCCGGCGGCAACTGGCAAAAAAGAACCTTCAACCGGACTATATTGCCGAAGATCTGTTTGATGCGGTGTCGCAGATAATCGACCATGATTAAAAAATCGGTTTCCACCCTCGAAGGGCGTCTGGACCATATCACCTACCATAATCCGGATAACCATTATACCATCGCGAAACTCAGCATTCCCAAAACCAAAAGCCGGGTGACCATCGTCGGCACCATGGCAGGGGTCAGTGCCGGGGAATCGATTTGTGTTGAGGGGTCCTGGCAGCACCACCCGCGATTCGGGCAGCAGTTTCAGATACAGACCTATTCGATTCAGTTACCGGACTCGGTGGACGGCATCCAAAATTATTTGAAATCCGGCTTTATCAAAGGCATCGGCCCGGCCATGGCAAAGCGCATGGTGGCCCATTTTGCCACCGAGACCATCGATATTATCGAAAACGCGCCGAAACGGCTCCAGGAAATTCCGGGGATCGGCCCGGTGAAGGCCGATGCCATCGTTGAAGCCTGGAATACCCACCATGGCCTGCGAAATTTGATGCGGTTTCTCCAGGAAAACAATATCCAGACATCCTGCAGCGGTAAACTATTCAAGGCCTATGGCAGCCAGGCGGTGGAGATACTCAAAACCGACCCGTACCGGATCGCCGGTGATATCCCGCACATCGGCTTTGTCGTTGCCGATGCCATCGCCCGTAATCTGGGCCTGTCTCCGGATACCCCCCGGAGGATCCAGGCCTGCATCATGTATCTCCTGGAGCAGTTTGCCGCCGACGGTCACACGTTTGCACCGGAAAATGAGATGATGAAACGGTGTGACGAGTTGTTCCAGATCCAGCCTGAAGAGGTGCTGTCCAACCTGGACATTCTGGTGGAAAAAAGGGAGATCATCATCCATATTGATCCGGCCGATGCAGACCATAAAATGATTTATTTAAAACACCTGCATGAGGCTGAAACCGGTATCGCCACCAAACTCAAGGCGCTTTTATCAATGCCGGTCATGGCACCGGCACTGGGGTCGGACGAAATTACCGGCACCATACTGGAAAAACTGGCCATACAACTCTCTGTGGAACAGATGGCTGTGCTGGAGGGGATTCTTGCCCATGGGGCGGCTATTATTACCGGTGGCCCCGGGACCGGTAAAACCACATTGATCCGAGCCATTGGCACCATCTTCGGGGCACTGGGGAAAAACATCATACTGGCGGCCCCCACGGGCCGGGCCGCGCGGCGACTGTCCGACGTCACCGGGCGAAAAGCCGCCACGATTCACCGGCTGTTGGGATACAACCTGACCTCGGGGTATTTTGAGAAAGACCGCAATGATCCCCTGGATACCGACGTGCTCATTGTCGATGAAGTCTCCATGGTGGATACCGTGCTGATGTTTCATCTATTGGATGCCCTGCCCATGCACTGCATGCTGATACTGGTGGGCGATGTTTTTCAATTGCCGTCCGTGGGACCGGGGAATGTGCTTTCAGACCTGATTCAATCGGATGCATTGACGGTTTTTTACCTGAGTGAAGTTTTCAGGCAGGCCCGGGAAAGCGCCATTATCATGAATGCGCATCGGATCAGAAACGGCAGTCCGCCGTTGTTCGAGCGCCCCGACAGTGCCGACGGTCTGGCCGAATTTTATTTTATCGAGCAACGGGATCCGGAAAAGGTGGTCGCTACCATTGTCGAACTGTGCAGACGGGCCATTCCGAATAAATTTTGTCTTGACCCGATGCAGGATATCCAGGTGATTACCCCCATGCACAAGGGCGAGGTGGGGACGATCAACCTCAACCAGGTGCTTCAGAAAGCGTTGAATCCATTGCCCGGCGGCGTGGATAAAATCCAGCGGTTTAAAATCAACGACAAGGTCATGCACCTGAAGAACAATTACATTAAAGAGGTCTTTAACGGGGATATCGGCAGGATCAAAGCCATCGACAAAGAAGCGGAAACCCTGGCCGTGGATTATGAGGGCCGGGTGGTTCCCTACGCGTTTGCCGAACTTGAGGAACTGACCCTTGCCTATGCCATATCCATCCATAAATCCCAGGGGTCCGAATATCCGGCGGTCATTGTACCGGTCACAACCCAGCATTACGTGATGCTGCAGCGTAACCTCATCTATACCGCCGCTACCCGGGGCCAGAAACTGGTCATCCTCATCGGTACCCGTAAGGCCCTGGCCATTGCCCTGAAAAACGATAAACCCCGGCAGCGGCTCTCATTTCTCGCCCAGCGGCTATCTTAATTTTTACGAAACCGTCTAAACCCGACTTTTTACGAGTTCATCAATTTTGAAATTGGTGTTTGACTTTTGGTCATTTATTGGTTACCCACAATATTTTCATGGGTTAACCAAAACGGGACAAGTTGATTGTGAAGGGAAAAATACTCCATATCCTCAGATCTGAAAGCGGTATGGTCTCCGGGGAAGATCTCAGCGATCGCCTGAAGATTTCACGGGTTTCCGTCTGGAAACATATTAAGGGGCTGCAGCAGCTGGGATATATTATCGGCTCATCCCCTAAGGGATACCAGTTGACCTTTTCGCCGGATATCCCGTTTGCATGGGAATTTCCGGAAAGACAGGCCAACATCCATTACTTCGAATCGGTTACATCCACCATGGACATGGCCAGGGACCTGGCCCGCAAGGGGTGTCCGGATTTCAGCGTGGTCATTGCCGGGCAGCAGACAAAGGGCCGGGGCCGGCTGAAACGGGTATGGGACTCTGCGTCCGGCGGCCTTTATGTTACCCTGGTGCTCCGGCCGGAGATCCCGCCGGTCATCAGCCCCATGGTTAATTTTGTCACGTCCATGGTTCTGGCGCGCACCCTTCGCGAAATGTTTGCCATTGATGCCATGGTGAAATGGCCCAATGATATTCTGGTGAACGGGGAAAAGCTGGCAGGCATGCTTTCCGAGATGGATACCCGGTCGGACATGGTTTCCTTTATCAACATTGGAATAGGTATCAATGTAAACAACGATGTGCAGGGGGTGCCCCCCCGGGCAACGTCTTTGAAAAGGCTTCTGGGCCGCCGGGTATCGGTCAACAATTTTCTGGAAACGTTTTTACATCATCTGGAGGTCCGGATGAAAAATGAAACCTTTAAACATGTGATCGCCGAATGGAAGCCGTATACCATGACCCTTAATCGCACCGTAACCATCGTAACCCACCGGCGAGAGGTCCGGGGGCTTGCCGTGGATGTGGATGACACCGGGGCCCTGATACTCGAACTGGCCGATGGCACCAGAGAAAAAATTGTATATGGCGATTGCTTTCACAGGGAACAGAATTTAACATGAATTCGGCAAAACAACTTAAAATGACCGTCTATGCAGCGCTTTTTGCAGCCCTGACAGCGGCCGGCGCCTATATGGCCATCCCCCTGGGCCCGATTCCCATCGTCCTTCAAAACCTGTTTATCTTTCTGGCCGGCCTTCTGCTGGGGCGCCGGTGGGGCCTGACCTGTGTGGCCCTCTACCTGCTGGCCGGTATTCTCGGGCTGCCCGTATTTGCCGGCGGCACCGGCGGCATCGGGCGGTTGATCGGCCCCACCGGCGGGTATCTGGTGGGCTATTTGCCGGCGGTATATGTGATCGGCCTGATTTCAGAAAAGGCACCGCGCCGCCCGTTTATCCAGGTAACGGCCATGGTTTGCGGCACCTTACTCATTTATGCCTGCGGTGTCAGCTGGCTGGCACACCAGGCCGGCATGTCACCGACAACAGCCTTGGCAGCGGGGATGGTGCCTTTTTTGCCCGGGGACGCATTGAAAATAGCCGCGGCCCTGCCCATTGCCAGGGCATTGCGGCCCATTATTCACAAGTAGATTGAATCGTGAACATCATTGAAATCCATAATTTAAGTCATCGTTTTTCAGACGGCACCGTGGGGATCGAAGAGATCAATCTCACCATTGAGCAGGGTGATTTTGTCGTTATTGCCGGCCGGAACGGGTCCGGCAAAACAACTTTACTGCGCCACTTAAACGGGTTGCTGCACCCCTGGTCCGGTACCATAAACGTCGCCGGGCTGGATGTTGCCGGTAATCTGAAGCGTATCCGGCAGATTGTCGGTATGGTCTTTCAGGATGCCGACAGCCAGATTGTAGGGGAAACCGTGTATGACGATGCGGCCTTTGGTCCGGAAAACCTGTGTCTTACACCGGCCCGGATCAAACAGCGGACAACCGCCGCCTTAAGTGCGGTGGGCTTGATCAATCTTGCCGAGCAGCGCCCCCATCTGTTGTCCGGGGGTGAAAAAAGAAGGCTGGCCATTGCCGGCATTCTGGCCATGCATCCGAAAGTCCTCGTCTTTGATGAACCTTTTTCAAATCTGGATTACCCGGGGGTACAACAGGTGTTGCAGGAAATTATCACACTGCATGGAAAGGGCCATACCATTGTGTTTTCAACCCACGATCTGGAAAAAGTGATTGCCCATGCCGATCGCCTGATTATTATGGAAAAAGGAAAAATCGTCCGGGACGGCGTGCCTGAAAAAACAATCCTGGCGGTTGAAAATTTTGGTATTCGGCTGCCGTGTGCGTTTCGTGACCATGGGGATAAATTGTCATGGCTGAGTTGACCCTCTTTGGCTACCGGCCCGGAAACTCCCTGGTACATCGCCTTGACGGCCGGTTTAAGCTGGTGTTTCTGTTTCTCCTCAGCATGGGTACCCTGAACGCGGCCCCGTGGTCCCTGGCGGTGCTGACGTTATTTTGCGCCGTCTTGATGCGGGCCGCAGGCCTGCCCCTGGTTTTGGTCTGCAAAGAACTGCGTTATTTTTTTATCCTCCTGGTCCTTATCTTTATCTCCCGGGCACTGACCACCCCCGGCCTTCCCTGGTTGTCCCTCGGTGGCCTGGTGGTTACCCGACAGGGGGTGATGATCGGCACAGTGGTATGCTGGCGTATTTTATTGGTTGTCGGGCTGGGGCTGCTCTTGATCAGCGCTACCCGGACATCCGAAATCCGGGCGGCATTGACCTGGTTGCTTGAACCGGTGCCTTTTATTCCTGCGGCCCGGGTGGCCACCATGATAAGCTTGATTGTTCGATTTATACCTGTTATTTTTAATCAGATGCGGGAAACCGATGCGGCCCAGCAGGCCCGTGGCATCGGCAATCGAAAAAATCCGATGTATCGGTTAAAAAAATTTGCCATTCCCCTGATGCAATCTGTTTTCAGGGATGCGGATAAACTGATTGATGCCATGGCATCGCGCTGTTACACGGAGAACAGAACCGTTTGTGAACCGGCGGCCCATAAAATTGACTGGATCGGGCTGGTGGTGGTTTCGGGGATATCTTTTCTGATATTTTTTATTTAATGTCGTCCCGGGTTTATTCGGGGTTGGCTTTTACTGCAGATTAAGGAGCGCTTTCTTGAAAATTGTCATTGTCGGGGCCGGGGAAGTTGGTTTTCATATTGCCAGTTGTTTTGCCCATGAAAACAAGGATGTTGTGGTGATCGATAAAGACCCGGTCGCGATTCGCCGAATATCCGAAAATATTGACGTTCAGACCGTCATCGGTTCGGGCAGCAGCCCGGTGACCCTTGAAGAGGCCGGCATTCGTGAAGCCGAAATTCTCCTGGCGGTGACCAACAGCGATGACACGAACCTGGTGGCCTGTCTGATTACCGAAATGCTGTCTCCGGCAACCAAAAAACTGGCCCGTATACGGAATGCCGATTATGATGCTTACCATGCCACCTTTCGGGATAATGCACCGCATATCGATACGGTGATCAACCCTGAAATTGAAGTGATCAAGACCATCGACCGGCTCATGAGTGTTCCCGGGGCCGTGGATGTGGGTGAATTCGCCGATGGCCGGTTGAAGCTCATCGGCATCCGGATGGATGAGGACACCCGACTGACAGGGGTTCGGCTCTCTGACCTCCCGGAAATGCTCAAAGATCAAAGACCACTGATTGCCGCAGTGGTTCGTGATGAAGAACTGATTATACCCCGGGGCCATGATCGGCTGCAGACCGGGGACCTGGTTTATTTCATCAGTGAGGCCGACAAATTGATCAGTACGCTGGAGATATTCAACAAACATACCGAGCCCTTAAAACGGGTGCTGATTATCGGCGGCGGCCGTATCGGTTTCCGGCTGGCCCGGCTCCTGGAAGAAAAATCGATCTACACCAAAATTATTGAAAAACGGGTCGATCGTTGTAACGAGCTGGCCGATCGGCTGAGCAAGGCGGTGATCCTGCATGGCGACGGGTCGGATCAGAGGCTGTTGAACGAAGAAAATATCAGCGATATTGATGTGGTCGTCACATTGACAGATGATGAGGAAACCAATATCCTCGCCTCGCTGCTGACCCGGCGAATGGGTGCCCGCAAGACCATCACAAAAATCGGCAAGTTCAGTTATTTCCCGCTCATGTCGGCCATCGGCATAGAGCAGGTGGTCAATACCCGTCTATCGGCCATCAATACCATCTTGCAGCATGTCCGGCGGGGCAAGGTCCTGTCGGCCATGTCCATCAAGGGGGAGCAGGCCGAAGTCTTAGAGGCCCTTGCCCTGGAGACATCCGATATTGTCGGAAAACCCCTTCGGAAAATTGCTTTTCCCAAAGGCGCCCTGGTCATCGGCATCATGCGGGGCCAGAATATTCTCGTTCCCTCGGGTGAGAGCGTTATAGACCCCGGGGACAGAATTATTATATTTGCCGTCCGGAAGGCGATTGCCAAGGTTGAAGCGATTCTGGCGGTGAAACTGGAGTATTTTTAATGCGCTGGAAGTATATTTTCCATATCATCGGGATTTTATTGCTTTTCCTGGGGCTGGCCATGATATTCCCCATACTGTGGGGACTTTACGAAAAAGAGCTAAGTTTCATTCCCCTGTTAAAGGCAATGGGAATTACCCTCTGCGTGGGCCTTTTCCTTTACGGGTTCTGCAAGAGCCCGAAAACAGAGTATATCACCCAGCGTGAAGGTATGGCCATTGTTGCCTTGAGTTGGACCGCCGTTGGTCTTTTAGGCGCCTTCCCGTTTTACCTGGACGATTCATTTGTAAGCTTTACAGATGCTTTTTTTGAATCGGTTTCGGGGTTTACCACCACCGGGGCGTCCATCTTGACCAGCATTGAAACCCTGCCAAAGGGGCTTTTGCTCTGGCGCAGTTTTATCCAGTGGCTGGGGGGCATGGGCATCATTGTTCTGTCTGTCGCCATCCTACCGTTTTTGGGGGTAGGGGGCATGCAGTTGTACAAGGCCGAGGTGCCCACGCCCGTGCCCGACAAACTCAAGCCCCGCATTCGTGACACTTCCGTGATCCTGTGGAAGGTGTATGCGCTGATCACCCTGGCCGAGATGCTGTTGCTCTTGCTGGGCGGCATGAGCCTGTTCGACGCGTTGAATCACGCCTTTACCACGTTGCCCACCGGCGGTTTTTCTACGAAAAATGCCTCTGTGGCCTATTTCGACAGCGCTTATTTCGACTGGGTCATCGTGGTGTTCATGGTCCTGGCCGGCATCAATTTTTCCCTGCACTACCAGGTGCTCCGTGGCAAACCCCTGGCATTCTGGCGCGACAGTGAGTGCCGTTTTTTTTTGGCCGCCGTTGTGGGGCTGAGCCTGGTGGTCAGTTTTAACGTCTACGGCAACGTGTATCATTCAATTGTGCAGGCCATCCGATACGGCAGTTTTCAGGTGGTATCCATTGTCACCACCACCGGGTATGCCACAGCAGATTATGAACAGTGGCCGGCCATGTCCCAGTTTATCCTTCTGCTATGCATGTTTCTGGGCGCATCCGCCGGCTCTACCGGTGGTGGAATGAAATGCCTGCGCATCATGCTCTGCTTTAAATACTGTTACCGGGAACTGTTTTCCATGATTCACCCCCGGGCCGTTTCCCGTATCAAAATCGGGGGCAAAACCGTTCCCGATGAGGTCATGCACAGTGTTCTGGTGTTTCTGGCCCTTTACATGGGACTATTTGCCCTGTGCAGCGTCCTTTTGGCCGGAACAGGGGTGGACATTGTTACCGCCTTTGGGGCTGTGGCCGCCACCATCGGTAATATCGGTCCCGGTTTCGGCATGGTGGGCCCTGTGGAAAACTATGCCCAGATACCGGTGATGGGCAAATGGCTGCTGATCTGGTGCATGCTTCTGGGACGTCTGGAAATTTATACGGTGATTATTCTGGTTGTACCCGAATTCTGGAAAAAGTAGGTTCCCGGTCGTGCAGTCCGTAAAAAATATTTTTTTATGCGTTTTTACTGTTGACAAGAAATCAAAATAACGCTATTAACGCATTTTTCAGCCGTCTGGAACGGGCCGTTAACTCAGTCGGTAGAGTATCTGCCTTTTAAGCAGAGAGTCGCGCGTTCGAGTCGCGCACGGCCCATCAACAAAGGTTACATCATGTACGTCCCCATCGTCTAGCCTGGCCCAGGACACCGGCCTTTCACGCCGGCGACAGGGGTTCAAATCCCCTTGGGGACGCCATCTTTATACCAGTCAGGGGCATGTAAATGCCCTTGGCTGTTATATTTCGTGCCCATGGCGACCCTGTTTTAGGCCCAATTCGAAGTTCCTGAAACAGGTTCAAGGCGACACGTCTTCTGATTTTTGGGTCAGCATTTTGAACCTGCTCTCCCAGCGTTCCAATTACATGGCGGATGGTGTCGTCATCTACTTCTGCCACTCCCTGTTGAACGTGCATTTCATCAATACTGTCCTGAACCGCCTTTTTTGTTTTATTCAGTCCGGTAAGTTCCTGCTCAACCTCATCCATTTCCATCAGGCCCCGACGATATAGGTCCATTAGGCGCTTACGCTCTTTCTCGATTTGTTTTAAGCGTTTTTTCAGGGGAAGAATATGGGAACCCCCTTGGCTAAATTTACCTTTCACAGCCTCAATGACTGGTTTTATGCTTTTATATTTCAAAATATGTTCACCCAGCAGTGTAAAGACGGCCTCTTCTGCCTTTTCCTGTAAGATCGCGTTGTTTGGACAGGACCTGCCCGCGTTTACTTTGGAATTACATCGGTAATAACCGGCATTTCCGGAATAGGGGCTTCCGCAGAGGTCGCATTTTAAAATGCCCGAAAGCGCATAAACCCTTTTATTGGTGGGCATATCCCGCAGACCTCTTTTTTTAATATGCTGAATGGCGGCACCTATTTCGATTGTAATAAGGGGCTCATGGGTGTTTTCGGTGGTCACCCACTCCTCTTTTGGTTTCCATTTTTTCCCGCCGACGTATCCATCCAATCGACCCCGTACCTTCACCCGTTCGTTGATGCGATTAAACACAGTATGCCCCAGATACACATCGATGTTGTCTTCCATGGATTTAGCCGTTGCGACGGCCCATTGAGGATTTCCACTAGGCGAGGGTATTCCCCTAACATAAAAATCTTTTAATATGGATCTCCTGGGTTCGTACGTTGCCCGCCGTTCAAAATACTCCTTTGCGATTTGGGCTGTTTCAGGGTTCGGTATCAGTTTTGTTTTGGTCAGCATGTTTCCATTTCGATGCTTGCCCATCTCAATGATTTTCAGGCGATAACCATATGGGGCACGCCCACCAGCTCTGTATCCCTGACGGACATTCTGTTTCATACTGGCGACGCCCTTGACCTTGCTCTGCTGTGAATGAATATAATCGAAGGCGGACATGATGGCTTCAAAAGCCTGGTCCATGTAGGTCCCGGTCTGTGGCATCTGTGAAAATACAACGTCGATGCCGTGTTTTTTTCTCAACTGGTTAAGCAGTACCGTGGTTTCGGCTTGGTCTCGTCCAAACCGTGAAGTGTCAAGACAATAAATTTTACTAAATGGCGGTGTTTTAGACATCGATAGCCCGATCATTTCATTAAATTCTGGCCTTATATCTCGGGTAGATGACAGCGCTTTGTCAGTAAACACCCTGAATGTGTGCTCCCCGTTATTTTTAACCAATTGGCGCAGTTGTTCTTCCTGTGCTTCACAGGATACATTGTGAAGGTCCTTGCTGGATCTCACATAGATTGCAACTTTTTTCATTATTATTCCTCCGGTTTATTTTTTTTGTTATTCTTGAGTATAGAAACCAATAAATCGATGATGGCTTCCTGGCTCCGGTAATCCAAATTTTCAAAATTCAGTTCTTCTTGTTTCTTTGGCACTAGACATCACACTCCCGTAGTTTGATATGCCGTAACATGTACGACCGCATCGACTTTTTAGGTCGACCTTGTGCTCCCGGGAGTAGGGAGCGTGCCAGTTTAACCAGTTAGCGCTGGGTGGTTCGTCTGGTGTTACAACATTGGCCTAAAGCCCATTACCTTTTCATATTCCTCTATCATCACCCTCTTTGTGAATGCTTTGTGATGCTCCTGTACAATTACGCTGTCGTAGACCGACAGCCCCAGTATGCCCATATCCATCAGTCGTACCAGGATGGCATTCATGATGTCGCTGTCCTTATTTTGAAGCGACAGGCCGATGCCGGAGAACAGGTATTTGGCGATGGGGTTATGGGCCTCTCTGAACGTCCTGACGAGGCTGATCAGCGGATTTTTTCGGTAGGGCAACGGTATGCCTCTGTTAGCCAATTCGTCCTTTATACCGCCGTATGCGTCACCTTCATCGGCGTTAATGGCCACCAGCCCGACAGCCTTGTAAGTGGCCCGCATCGCAGGCCCCTCACAGACCAAGTACGGATCATCTGGGTAGTCGATGCCCTCCATGTGATACAGCATCAGGATGTGGTAAGCTGAGTAATCCAGTTCCACGGTCGGTACTCCATCAATGTGGATAAGCGGGCGCATATGCTTGGGGATGCTCTGGTGAACGGCACCGTAGGCCCTGCCCCCCAGCTTGAAAGATTTATAATTATAGACACGGTGTAGATACTCATACACAAGCCTTATCTCCAATCGCTCAACGCCAATTTCTCGCATAGGGAATTGTTCACGCAGGAACACGTTGGCGAGCTTCTCATTTGGTATCATTGCCACGTGTCTGGCCAAATCGCACAGGTAGTTGGTCAGCATTGCCTCTTGAACCATCAAATCGCGAAAATACATGACTGACGTGCGTTCAGGCAGTTTCTTCTTAGTCATGGTAGTTAGGGTGGTGTGATAGGGAAGGGTGTCTGTCTTGGTAGGACGGAATGGGATGGGTGGGAATAATTGGATGTACGGTCTTACTGGATTGAAAATTTCAGTAGACAAGGAAATGTGATTTATTATGATACTGCTATTTACGATACCATAATACAGTGTTTCAGCTAGGAATCGATAATCCACGGTCACCTTGTCATCCAGATTGACAGTAATCGTGTGTTTGTCCAGATATGAATTGTAGCGTTCCAGATGTTCCTTTAGCCGTAGTATCGGTCTTGTGTTGGCGTACCCCACCTTCGTCTTGTGTTTGCTGCCGTCGCGCAGGATAATCACATTTTCCGGGGGATGAACGTTGAAAAAGCCTGGCTCCCTCAACTTGTAGCGTATGAAGTGTCGCCACAGCTTTGGCGTGCTCCACATACGGCTCTGGCGGCCAAATTGCTTGTCAGACACCCAGAAGCCATGTTTTTGCTCGATGTAGCCGAGCAATTTCAGAGTATCAATTACAGGTACGACCCTGTCATATTTAAAAAAGATTTTGCCATAGCGCCGATGGTGGCTGTATGCTGACCTGTCACGAGAATAACGTACCGGCTTACCCATAAACCGTGCAAGCCAGAGGTTTATGAGAACCGTTTTGATCACCGCCTTGGTCCTGGCCTTGTTGGACACCTTTATCTGTGTCACCACCTCCGAGTAAATGGCATCCACTAGCCGCCGGAGCCGAAAAGATTTAGACGTAAATATGTTGAAAGGCATACCGTATTCCAGCCACTCATTCTGGTCGCAGACGCTCCCAATCCCATCTGATACTGCTTGATGTTCGGGCGTATAAGGAAAAATCATTGGCCTTGCCGTCGCCCATGCTTCGTAATCCATAAATTTTGTACCGCCGTGTTTCGTTCGCATTAAATAAAAAAAGCCCCCATCCACAAGACAAAGCGAACCGACACCCCCCACTATTGGAGGTGTCATAGGTGTTCAATTTGTCTTGTGAGTGGGGGCTATTCGTAAGAACGCCACACTCTTGGTAATGCTACTACTACTGGTTTTGTTCTGCCCGAAGGACTTACGAACACGCGAATTCTAAATTTACACTTATAACAATAACCACTATTCAATTATTGTCAATCAAACATTTTACGCCTGATACGCTCCCTCTCGTACCGTTCACGAGCAATTTGCTCCGATAAAGGCCCCCATATCATCCAGCCCAATACCGGGTCGTAATGACCATCTATGAGCGCCTCGTCGGGAGTATTATTCTGTAAATGTTCATCATCAACGAACTCATCTTCTCCAAAATCATCATCGAAATCACACATCGGTTCCTCCTTTTTATTCTGCTTGGGTTCTTCTATCGCAGTAAAAGCCACTCAAATGCTTTTACTGGGGGGGGTTGTATTGGCTTTGCGCCGAAGTCTTCATGTTCCCCCAATCAGAGCGTTTTAAGCTACTTTTTGATACACGATATCTTTGCCTTCAATGTTGTTATAGATGATTAAATTCAAAACTTTTTCTGTATCAGACAGCACTTTTAGGCATGCGGAATAAACAGTCATGTTCAGATAATCTGCGTATCTTTGAATGTATCGGAAATGATTTCCAGTGGTGTCTTCGATGGATTTTCCAACCATTAAAGCAAGGGCTGATGCTGACAGTTCGGCTACGATCTCCTGTATCGGGTCTTGTCCGTGTTGGAGCTTTCCTTTGATTATCTGATGTCCCGCATGAGCTAATTCATGAAAGAATACACACTCTTGACTTGTAGCCAGTGCGATTTCCTTTCGCTCTGGTGAATAAAATCCGTAATATTTATAATTCCCTGGAATAGCCCTCACAGAAATTCCCCACTCTTGGGCTCTGTGGATGAAAGGCATGTCAGGGATTTTCATTTCTTCATATTCCTGTGGTTCCCCATCGGTGTCTTCAACTCGGAAAACGGGTGACAAGCCAAATCCCAACAGTTTGTGTTTATTTTCACCCAGGTCATCCTCAATCTCTTTGATAAATGGAACCAGAATATAAAGCGCTTTGGTGCCTTTTTTTACATAGCGCTTTACGCTATTCCACTGTTTTATTCCTCTGGCATCAACGGAACCCGACAGGAACACCAGGGTACGGTTGATAAGGCTCCATTTGGAGCAAGGGATATCAGGGATTGGAAACATGGAATAGGCTATGGCTTCAGGAATATCACCGCTCTCAAAGCGTTCAATGATTTTGTTTAAGGTCTCTCTGACTTTTAGTTTCATTGGGTTTCTCCTTTTTTTGAATGGTTGAAAACAGGCATGTTGAACACCTGGTTTTGTCTTGACAGGCATCGCATATAAGGCGTTGGTCCAGAATCCGGGGAAGATGTTCAAAAATCCTTTCAATAGCCTTTGTCATCGGCACATTGAGTGCCCACGCTATTCTGCGAAGCGTACAAGCTGATCTGTCTGAAAGCTCCGGTGTGTAAGCCATTTTTTTCTCCTTTTAACGGGATGGATTTTCTGGAGCGCTTCGGGAAGTCACCAGCGAAACAGCAACTTGCACCCGGCGCACTCGGGCTCATTCACAAGAGGGGGATAAAGGCGGGAAAGGTATTTGGGGGTGACGGGGGACTGCTCCAAGAATTCCAGCCGTTGGCTCGTGACCCGCTTCTTTTCAAGACAAGTCGGACAGTAGAATTCGCACCATGTGTAGCCGGAATTGTCCGGGTCTTTAATCGTTACATGGACTAGATTACCCATAAATGTCTCCTTTTTATATGTTATCAGGACGATGGTTACTTCAACCCGTCGTAGATCCTCTTGATAATCCCTTGGTCAGCAAAACTAAAATAGCAATCATCATCCATCGAAATAATGATATGCTCATGAACAGTGATACCGATTATTTCCGCTGCCTTAACAATTTTTCTCGTAATGGCTATATCTTCAGGGGAGGGTTCCAGATTGTTGCTCGGATGGTTGTGACACAAAACCATTGATGCTGAATTGGATAGGATGGCGGGTTTGAGCACTTCCCGGGGGTGAACCGTTGCTGATGCAAGGTCGCCCGTGGAAACAATATTCAGGCCAATGATTTCGTTTTTGGAGTTTAAAAGAATTACACAAAACTGTTCTCTGTCTGATTGCCCCTGCGCCTCTATCAGGCTCTTTATAAGGGCCTGGGCCTCTTGGGAGTTGTTCATTCTGCGATGGCCAAATGAGATATTTTTGTCCTTAACAAGTGAGACGCGATAGACTGAGACAAACCTGGTGACGGATTGCTCTCGCTGGAAACTGAATAGATTTCTTTGCTTCATAGTGGTTCTCCTTTCGGTTGGTGTGAATTGAGTCAGAACGTAAAAAGGGCGACCTGCCGAAATTGACAGACCGCCCTATGCGTGTGGGTTGGAATGGATGGTTATGTGACTGATTTGGTGGTGGCTACAGTTGCAGGGGCCTAGCCCCATAAAACACGTGGGAGCTATTACCCTCATGGTCACTATATGGGAGGTGGATGCTATGAATTATTGGGATTGAGGGGGGACGACTACGATACTTATAATCATCGGGATTGCAGGAGTTTTATTGTTGTTAATGAAGGTCTGGCATAGGACAAGCAGGGCACGATTTAAAACACCTTTCGCCCTCTGGCCTATCAGGACATAGACTGAGGGGAAAGAAATCAAAAATGACGAAATGGTAGCCCTGGAGACATACAGTGGATAAGTAATAATATATTAATATAATAAAGAATAGTGTAGTATTCCATGGTAGCTGTGAGGTAGGAACACCATCACATTAGAAAAAAACGTATCCCAAAAAAACTGAGCTTTTGACATTTACAGGATAAACCAGAATCATCGTTCTGGACTGGATACTGCGCCATGGCTTATGAACTGTAAGAGTATGATACTATGATATATTATTTATTATATTTTATTCTTTAAGGCCCGTGTTGTTGGGCTGTAAGATGCGGGATTGATGAAGATGAACGCCTATTAAGATAATAAGACGGGAACTATTTTTTGACATATATCCATTACCGTTGTATAAATTTAAAACTGTGTTCCAAGTACCAGTTTTTTAAACTTAAAACACGGACGGGCAGAGGAGCTTGGTTTATTTTTTATATTTCACAATAGTTGCACTATTCTTGAGTTCGAGAATATTTAACCTTAATGCAAAAATATGTGTTAATTTTTTGGAACTAATCTCAAAGATGTAGCTCTAAAATCAAGACCCTATCCACACATCCACATCTATCAATAACAGAGTATATAGATAGTCCAGAGGTGATTTATGTATCGGAAAAATAAATTATGGAACATTCTTTGCGTAGTTTTGGTTGTTTCGTTTTGCATTGCTGGCCAAGTGTGGGCTGAGTATATTTTACTCGATATTGAAACTGCTAAAAAGGATGCAGAAGCAGGGGACGTTGGTGCACAGGTCGAGATGGCCAAGATTTATTTCAATGGCAAAGGCGTCCCTCAGGATTATACAAAGGCAGTCTACTGGTGCACCAAGGCGGCTGAACAAGGAAATGTTTTGGCTCAAAGTTTTTTTGGGTTTATGTATTACGGAGGAAATGGCGTCCCCCAGGATTATAAGAAGGCAGCTTACTGGTACACCAAATCGGCTGAACAAGGACTTGCTTTTGCTCAAAGTTTTCTTGGGTTTATGTATTACGAAGGCAACGGGGTTCCCCAGGATTATACGAAGGCAATCTACTGGTATACCAAGGCGGCTGAACAAGGAGATGTTCTTGCTCAAAAAAATCTTGGGTGTATGTATTACGAAGGCAACGGGGTCCCCCAGGATTGTACGAAGGCAGTCTACTGGCACACCAAGGCGGCTGAACAAGGAAATATTTTTGCTCAAAGTTTTCTTTGGATTATGTATAAAAATGGCAACGGCGTCCCCCAGGATTACACGAAGGCAGTCTACTGGTGCACCAAGGCGGCTGAACAAGGAAATGCTTTGGCTCAATATAGTCTTGGGCTTAGGTATTACCACGGCAACGGCGTCCCCCAGGATTACACGAAGGCAGTCTACTGGCACACCAAGGCCGCTGAACAAGGAAATGCTTTGGCTCAGCATAGCCTTGGGCTTATGTATGAAATTGGCCAAGGTGTTCCTCAAGATTACAAACAGGCAGTTTACTGGCACACCAAGGCCGCTGAACAAGGAGATGCTTTTGCTCAGCATAGCCTTGGGCTTATGTATTACCACGGCCAAGGTGTCCCTCAAGATTACAAACAGGCTGTTTATTGGAACACCAAGGCCGCTGAACAAGGAAATGAGAGGGGTCAGATTGCGCTTGGGATTTTTTATTCCGAAGGCGAAGGGGTTACACAAAATAATAAATTTGCTTATGTTTGGTTCAGTTTGGCAGCAGCGCAAGGCAATAAAAATGCTGAACAGTTTAGGGATTATGAGGTTGAAAAGTTATTACCTCAACAATTAGCCGAAGCTCAGGAACTTGCAGCTAAAATCCAATACAAAATAGCTCATCCATCCGAATTACGGAAATCGCAAGCTTCAATATCAAAAATCGAAAAAAAAATCAGCAGCTCCGGAACAGGTTTTTTTATCACAAGAGATGGTTATGTTTTAACCTGCCATCATGTTATTAAAGACGCAAATGACATTAAAATAGCTGTTGAAGGAAACATATACCCTGCAAAACTTATTCGTAGTGACCCAAACAATGATTTGGCCTTATTAAAAATTAATGGCTTTTTCCCGGCAATAGCATTCTCCTCAAAACATTCTGCCAAAATGGGACAGAATGTCTTTACCATCGGATATCCCAATCCAGAGTTACAAGGGGTAAATGCTAAATTCACCAAGGGCACAATTAACAGTCTTACCGGTGTTCAAGATGATTTGAGACTGTATCAAATTAGCGTTCCTGTCCAACCTGGAAATTCAGGAGGAGCTTTGCTGGATGAAAAAGGTAATGTCCTTGGTGTAATTGTGGCAATGCTTGACGCTGAAACCGCTTTCGAAATATCCGGAAGTTTGCCTCAAAATGTCAACTATGCAGTAAAATGTATATATGCTCAAGCGATTCTCTCTACAATACCTGAGATATCGAATAAATTAATTACACCTTCAAAAAGCAAGTCCAATGCTGTAGATAGAGTTAAAAAGAGCACTGTACTGATTTTGAGCTACAAATAATGCGAATTGTAATGTCAGATAAAAAACAGGCTTAAAGGAGACAAATATAATGAGCCAAGGCATCAAGTACATTGAATTGATCGATTTGTCCACCGAGCCAAAGGTCGAAATCAGATCTCGATCTCCGTCAGAGGACGATAATCCAGAGCTTAGGCCAGGTCTGCAAGTTCGCGTACAGACACAAAACGCTAAAGAACTCAACTTTTACATTGTATTGGAGATAACCGAACTGGAAAAAGGCGGATACATCGGGAAAGTAATTGGCCAGCAAGGTTACCAAGGTCCGTGTGACATCATTTATCCGGGCGAGTATCTCCAACTTGAATTTGATGGCCTGACCACTAATGATCTTGTTCGGTTTGAACAGAAGCATATACGGTAGACGTATTAAACAACACCCAACAAATAAAGGATTAGTAACCGAGTCGAGGCACGAGGCTCGGTACTAATCCTTGGTTCAAGAAGCCGATTTTTTTAATGGCATGTTATTTGCTATAGGGGGGAAAGCTTAGGACATCAGATTATATAGTTATTTCGGTACGATATATGTTGGTTGTAAGAAAGTGGTATTTTGTATTGAAGAAATTCATAATGTTTTTATGCAATATGAATGTTTTTATGTCAATAATAATTGAAAGCTAATGGGGTCTCTCTGCCGCGTAGCGGCTTACTTGAACAAATAAAGGATTAGTAACCGAGTCGAGGCACGAGGCTCGGTACTAATCCTTGGTTCAAGAAGCCGATTTTTTTAATGGCATGTTATTTGCTATAGGGGGAAAGCTTAGGACATCAGATTATATAGTTATTTCGGTACGATATATGTTGGTTGTAAGAAAGTGGTATTTTGTATTGAAGAAATTCATAATGTTTTTATGCAATATGAATGTTTTTATGTCAATAATAATTGAAAGCTAATGGGGTCTCTCTGCCGCGTAGCGGCTTACTTGAACATTTCACTTAAGAGGGACCGGGAAAGCCGTGCCGTTTTCAAAAATTTTCTTATATCGAATTATTGAGGGTTTTTGTAGATTTTTACATATTCGTTTCCCGGCCCCTTAGTTCGGCGTTAGGAGGTAAATAAAAAGCTGTGTAAATAGTGAGGGGGACGGAAAGCCCCCTTGAAAGGAAGGTGCACAATGATCAATAAGATCAAATCATACCTGAGAAGGAGCGGGCATCGTGACTTTTGTTGGCTCGAATACTTTGGGCGTTAAGACTGACAAGGGAAATACCCAAAACTCGAAGACCAAGGAGCACGATGGCGGTGAAGAGACCGTTGCGAAGGGGCTCCACATGTTTTGTCAGTCGAACTACTGGAACACCTCGCTCCCCCGCCCCTCTCACTATTTACACAGCTATCTTAATTATAAATCGCCTAACGAATAAGGGGCAGGCGGTGCGTCTACCAGGCAGAATTTATTTTTAGCCATATTCAATTTCATAAAGTTTCATAAAAAACATCGTCATGGTCGTCATGGTCCCTGGCGGTATATGAGAGCTGTGTAGATGATAAAATAATAATGGTAGCAGGGCTGTAGACAAGACCTGGGGGATTTTACACGGAGGGGCTAATGCTGGTTTTGGTTCAGACTATGTCATCTATCTCCTGAACCCTTTATCCGTTCTATCGCATTTTCCAATCGCTATCCCTTATTCTGCTTCTCCTTCTCCTTAAATAACGCTATACCTGCTTTGGCTGTATCTTTACGTGTTCTTGCTTTTTTCGGCTTCGGTGGGCATAAACTATCATCTTCTTTGTGAATTTCTTTTGCCATAAGTAATATTGTTTGATAAGAAACATCAAGCTCTGTTCCCCACTCTTTAATGGTTTTATCATCCCACTCTTCAATCATCCTGGCTACATCTTTTTTTGTTAATGATTTCCTTGATACTTTTTTCTTTTTATCTACCATAGCATTATCTCCATCATCGTGTAATATTCTATTAATTTTTTCCTTTGACATATTTGAAAAAAATGTTGGATATCGCTTCAGTTCCTTTTTCATATATTCTGCTTTTATCCTAATACACTATTAATCAATATTCATTCTTTATACTAATGCTGTATTCTAATTCAATAAGATAATATCTGCTTATATTAAAGTTTTTAATGGCTTGTAATTCTATTTACTTATTAATCCATCATCTTGTACATTTAGTCAACACTATTTTTATTCCTAAGCCTACTCCGTGCCATAGTGTCACACTATTCAGATTGTTTCCGTTAATTTTCAGGCTATTTCAATGTATTAAAGGGCTATTTTTGGGGTGTTTTTTTGATTTAAACTATAGTGGTGTGGATACTGCTGTGGATTGACGGTAGCGGATAGTGTTATTGGTATGATACTGTAATACTTAAACTTTTTAATTTATATCGTTTTTGGAGGGTAAAAATGGCATAGTGTATTACAGTGTCACGGGTCCCATAGTCACACATTTTCGAATTTTTTTAGTTTTTTGAGGTGTTGGCGATAAAATTGGAGGATTGGATTCTGGTGGAATGGGACAGGTGCTTAATTCGGACTTTACCGAGATACGGTCCGATATTTTAGTGCGATGGCAGGTTTTTTGTGTCGCGGGGTTGGATAGAATTCTATGTAATTTTGATTACTTGTGATGATTATTTTAGCATTAGTATAAAGCATGAGTTCCTTTGGGGACGCCACCCAATAAAAAAAAGGGCTTAGGAGAAATTCTAAGCCCTTTTTTTGTGCCTGCTTTTCCAATGCCCAACACCGGAATTGAATATCAGGGTAAAAATTGGTAAACCATAATTCATCCGAAAACCAAAAAAACGGCCCTCGATTATGATGGTCGGTTGACTCAATTTCTACACTTGCCGCTCAGGGCTTTCTGCCGGTATGATTTTTTATATAGCGCTTTATAAATATAATTCATTTTTTTGACAAAGCAGTCATTGTCTGCTATCTGATTATTACATGCCTACTTAAGTATGAAAATCTGAAGCGTTCTTAACCTTTAACAGGTAAGGATAAGCAGACACGATGAATACTAAAAGCCCCATTCTCAAGAATACTGAGTGATGGGGTTTTGTTGTTTATTGGCAGGATCATCAGTAGACAATAAATCAGGGGCCGGCGGTGATATTGGCAAGTAAGCACACGGTTTTATCAGCCCGTTTTTCGTGCGATAGTCTGAATGTATCTGTACTCAGACACGAATTCGCACATTTGGTCGGATAATTTTGCCCAGGCTGTACTATATGAGGCGAAAGAACAATTAGAAAACTACAGGCTTCAATCTCAGGGGTATGATTTGGAAAAAGTAACGATCCGCGTGTCATCTGAGTTTGGCATTGGCCCTGAGCAGGTATGGTGTGCCGGCAAGCATCAGGAAACAGTTAAAGTACGAAGTTTATTATGCTATTGGGCAGTGAGAAAGTTGGGTTTCAGTGCGACAGAATTATCCAAAAAATTGGGTGTCTCGCAGCCATCTGTAAGTATTTCGGTAAAGCGTGGCGAGAAGATCGCTCTACAGCCAGGCAACTCAAACTTATAAAAGAATAGAAAGTTATAATTTTATGGGCCCAAAACTTACAAATTAATTAATGCACAAAACGTGCACTAATAATTTTAACCCAAGTTCGCCAAAATAAATCAAGGGTCGGCGTCGCTCGAGGGCTCAGTAGATTTTATGGTCACTACTCATTTTGCGGCATGTAATTTCCTCGGCAACGGGACGTTACTGAGTCCCAGGTTCTCGTAAATTCGTTTGTGTTCAGGCTCAGCATTGCTACACAGCCGCAAGTGGTGGCGCTGAACCTGTTTATGCTCTTTGACATTATATTCGATGGTCAGCCGCTGATGCGTCGATAAAACCGCTCTGACTGTGGCCCATAAGCGATGGTCGCCGCCCTGACGCAATCTGTATTCAATGGTATGCAAAATATGATACGCCAGCACGGAGATAAACATGTGGGCATCGGCACGCTCTGCATTCTGGTGAAAGTTGGGTCTCAAACCCAGCGATGATTTCATGGAGCGAAACGCACTTTCCACCCGCGTGAGCATGACGTAAGTTTCCCAAATCTCTTTGTCGGTCAGGTCCAGGCGGTCCGTGCGCAAGACATAGCATCCGTCAAGTTTACTAATTTCATCATACTGCTCACGCTTTTTCCAGACAACGGCCCTGGCATTAACGGATTTGACCGGTTTGTCTTCCGGTACAACCGTTACCTCATAGAGCTTGGATGCCCGCGGATACTTTTCCCGCAGGCGGCCGATCATCTCGACAACCTTGGCATAGCGTTTTGTGTGGCCCTTTTTGCCGAGGCCGTCATGGTAATACTGCAGCCGTTCAACAAACAATTGTTCCTGACGATTGCGGATCCCGTAATCTTTGCTTTTTCTGGCTGAACTCCGGCACAGTAGCAGGGCCTGGCCGTCTTGTTCCTGCCGTTTCACTTCAAGGGTATATTCATCGGTTTGCCGAATCACCTGCATCTGCTGAGTATCTGCAACCGTAAAATCGCCTTTTCCGCGATTGACCACAATATAGTGAAACTGCTTTTTTCGCAGATACTTGATGTTCTTTTTGGTGGCAATGCCGGCATCTAAAACCACGGTTCGGTCTTTGGCCAGATTCGGACGTATGCAGATCAGCTTTTCAATGATCTGCGCCAGGGTTTTACACTCGGCCTGATTTCCCGGATACAGCTGGCTGTATTTAGCAAAACCGTGCTCGTCAACGACCAGCGCCAGGGTCAATAATTTGCAATCCGACCGTTTTTCTTTGCTGCGTCCGCGTTGGGCATTGGGGTTACCGCTTGCGCGGCCTTCAAAATAGGTATTGGTCAGGTCAAACAGGCACATTCGTTCCGGCAGAGAAAAAAGTTCCTTTTCCTCTCGGGCCAGGTGGCTTTCCAGGCTGTCTTTGCACTCAAACAGGCTGTCGCCGGCACGATACAGGGAACTGAGGGACGCCCGCATCGGAGTCCCGGCCAGTTCATAAAGTGCGGATCGATTCTCCACCCATTGCCAGGTGTGGCGCTCGCTGCCCGGGGATACAAGCCGTCCGACGACCAGGGCCTCAAGCAACGGCAGGACATGCTCGGAGATCCCGTTGGCCATGAGGACCTCATTGAGCTTGAGCTCGTTCCAGATGCTGTGGCAAACGTATTCCGGTCCCAGGGACCGCATTTCTCCGGCCTGCATCGAGGCGGTATCGACATTTTGATATACCACACCGGCAGGCTCGGACGAATCCACCTTATTATCCGGTTGTGTCTGGTTCTTTCTGGCTCGGATCTTTTGCAGCGCTTTCCGGGCATGCTTTTCAATCTTCGGGTCAGGGCTAAATAACTGCTTTTGGCCTGTAAGCATGGCCTCGATGCAGTTGGCCAGTTCTTTGTACTGCTCGGCGGGCACATCCAGATTGCCCAAATTGAGGATCAGCTTTTGCCGGGGACCTTTATCGGTGCGGACATTTTCTACCAGGTGGAGGTACTCGTATATCTTCCTGGAGTTACGATTGGATTTGCGGACCTTTTTAATATACATGATGTGGTGCATACTATGAAATCCGCGCCCTGTCAACAATAAAATTGATCTATGGGTCACTACATTGACCTTTTAAAATTTCACGTCTAATATAATCAATAGGTTAAGATTACGAGAAAGACCAAAATAGCTAAAAATCAGCCCCCGAGGTGCTGATTTTGACGAACTTGGGTTAAAGAATAGGGAGAAAGATCATGGGCAGTGATAAATTAGCTGTAGACAGTGAATTAAACAAACCGCGAATGTTTGTTCATTTTATATTTTTTGGGAATAGCTACGTTTGTATCAATTATATTTACACCTTATGACCTGGATGTAATAGTAATAAACACGACTACCGGGGAAACAAATGATGTGGGGAGGGTTACGATATTGAAAAGCGATTTATTGGATATGGAGGTTTACAAATCATTACCTAAAATGTCCAAGGAAATCCATGAATCTTGGAAGCCATGGAAAGAACGAGGAAAAAATTACCTTCTTGCAACAAAAGATAAAGAACAATTTAGTATGTTTATTTGGGCAGGCATTGAAGTTCCCCTATCTGTTTTTATTTCGGCCTTAATTATATTTGCAACAAAAAGTAGATATTTGTCTGAGCCTATAAATAATTCTTAGAAGTGGAAAAAATATTAGGTAGATTGATTTGGATTATTGGAGTTATATAGCAATAATTAGCATATGAACACATAACAAAACAAAATTAACATGGATGGCCAAAAGCGCCGCAATTTTTTGCAAAAAACCGCAATAAATTTTGCCACTGTTGTTCACCAGTTATTCGCAAAGTTAGCGTCATAAAAAGTGATATTTTAAGGAGGCATCTATGGATAGTGTATTTGGATTCACAATGATTGGTGCAGTAATTGCGATGTTAATATCATGGATTTGGGTAGTTGTTATTGCATTCAAAGAATCAGTTGGGTGGGGAATTGTTTCACTTCTATTAAATCCCATTGCTCTAATTTACGCGCTTACTAGAGCAAGAAAGTGTAAAAAACCTCTTATTTTATTTGCAGTTGGGTTAGTTGTTTATGTTTTATTAATGATAACTTGGGCATAAATACGACAAATTCGCCTATCTCCAATTTAGAAGGGAAAAACAATTTCAAGTCACTTTGTTTCTTTTGATAAATGTAACGCACGCTAACCTTAAGGCTTGTGTCGACCTGACAAGGTCGAACTGTTCCCAGAGCATTTAAATGTGACAACCTTCCTTGCTTCAAGCATCATGGCTTCACCGGTGGCGGGATTTCGGCCCTTTCGCCCTTTCTTGTCCCGCACACAGAACTTACCGAATCCAGTCAAAAGAACATCTTCACCGCTTTCCAATGATTTTTTGATCAGTTAAAGTAGGATTTCAACGGATTCTGTAGCCTGCTTTTTTGTGAAACCGTTTTCATTTTCGATGGCTTCGATGATTTGAGATTTTGTAAATGTCATGTGGGTGGTACCTTTTTATAAAATTTAACAGTAAGTTTCAGGTAACATTCTGACGTTTATTTTTCAAGTAATTATATAGGTTAAAACAAACAAGCACTATTTTGAATCGCTGTACTGAAGTGTTATTAAACAAATGTAAAACCATTCATAAAAACTTGACTTTAAAGTCATTTCTTGTTATACATATTTAACATATGGACTAAAACGCTTGTTAGTGGAATAGTTCGGCTACCTGAAAACAGGTGGGTAAATCTCAAGCCAGGCCTCGCTGTTCGGGGTGGAATACTTCGTTTTGAAGAGACTCGTGTTCTGATAAGTGGTGACGCAGAAATCAGGACAAAAACATCAACGAGTCATTCCCTTTTAAGTATTTTATTAGTCATCCCTAATTAGTGGAGGTGTCCAGCAAGGTGCGATCGACATAATGCGCCTTCAGTTTTTAAGTACGCTTCGGACGCTGCCAGCGGTATTGGTTAGGCTGACTTAGAGCTTATCACATTGTCCAGTTTTTGGGGACCACCGCCCGCCCAAAATATAAATGCCAACCGCTAATGGCTAAGAGCTAATCGCTCATCTTAAGTCATACAATAATATTTAGGCACTGGAGGAACTGAAATGATTTCGAGTTGGTATGGTGTTTGCCTAAGAGTGGGGATCGTTTTTCTTTTTCTTGCATCTCCAGCGTGTTCACAGGAAGTGGAAATCACCAGAAAGGATAACATTAGGGTTATCCAAGGCCCAAAAAGATTAAAGCAACATCCTGAAAAACAGAAAAAATATTCAATTAAATCGAACAAATGCAAACAGGTGGCCTTTTTACAGGCAAAAGAGTGGAATAAAAATGCATCGCTGATATATGTCCAACCGGGCGGGAGCTATATAGGTGCGACGGGGCCAATAAAGAGTACTAGCTGGTTATATATTTTCAAAAACGAAAACAGCAGTGAGTGCTTGTACATGATGGTGAACGACGACTCCATTATCGATATAGGAAAAAAAACGACAAACTGTATTCAATGGGTAGGTGTTCAGGATTTTGAATTTGGATTGCAGAGTGCATTTGACAAATACTACAAAGGCAAAGTCTTCACCTCGTCCAAATGGTTTTTATTAGGAATAAAAATTAATGGCCGTGGTGAGCCTTTTTGGTTTGGACAACTAACCAGTTTACAATACGGATCCCAAGATGAAATCGTACTCATAAACGCTAACGACTTGACGAAAATCGATGCCCGTAGATATCTGGATGATATTTCTAATCAGTATCCATGGTAAGTGTAACGCTCACTTTGTACGCGATATATAATTGATTATTGAACTAAGCGCTTCGCACAGTTGATTGTCGAACACTCCAACATTCCGATTCAATACACTATCTGCTGTGCAGTGCCGGAATCTCGGTGGTTAGCCAACAGGTAGAGGGAAAGCACAATGTTTGTCCCCCCCGGTGTGGCTCAATCCTGCGCTGTATCAAATCACTGCCGAAATCAGCACGGGCACCACCATGAATACTGTGTACCAAAATTTATACCACACATTTTCAGGCTTTTTCCATTAAAACAGCTATCTGGACAGGTATGGGCTTTATGGGACAAAAGTACCAATATTGACTTTACTCAATCCAAAAATAGGCTGTCATTTTGAATGTCAAAAAACAAACTTTAAATAAAAGCTTTACACCAACATATTCTTTCCGCAATAATGGGCTATATCCCCTATAAGGAAACGCATTTTAAAATCCAAATAGAAAATACGGCTCAGTTCAACGAAAATTATGTTTTGGCTACGCAAAACATCAATTCTTTATTCGTTAGCTTCATGACAGGAGACCGAATGAAATACATAAGACTTTTCATCCTCGCTATTGCCTTCTTGGGTACAGTACCCTCGCTTGTGCATGCCCAGGGCGCCGGTATTGAATGGGATATCTTGAACCAGGAAGTCGTGGAGTTGTATCGAGCCGGCAAATACGACCGTGCAGTGCTGGTTGCGCAGAAAGCCCTGAGGGTCGCCGAACAGAATGTCGGCCCCGACCATCCCGATATGGCGATGAGCCTGAACAACCTGTCTGAGCTCTACAGAACCCAGGGCGAGTACGCCAAGGCGAAGCCGCTCTACAAACGTGCGCTGGCGATCAGGGAGAAGGCCCTAGGCCCCGACCATCCCCATGTGGCGATGAGCCTGAACAACCTGGCCTTGATCTACGACACCCAGGGCGAGTACGCCAAGGCGGAGCCGCTCCACAAGCGCTCGCTGGCGATCAGGGAGAAGGCCCTAGGCCCCGACCATCCCCATGTGGCGATGAGCCTGAACAACCTGGCTGAGCTCTACAGAACCCAGGGCGAGTACGCCAAGGCGGAGCCGCTCTACAAGCGCTCGCTGGCGATCTGCGAGAAGGCCCTAGGCCCCGACCATCCCCATGTGGCGACGAGCCTTAACAACCTGGCCTTGCTCTACTACACCCAGGGCGAGTACGCCAAGGCGGAGCCGCTCTACAAGCGCTCGCTGGCGATCTGCGAGAAGGCCCTCGGCCCCGACCATCCCGATGTGGCGATGAGCCTGAACAACCTGGCTGAGCTCTACAGAACCCAGGGCGAGTACGCCAAGGCGGAGCCGCTCTACAAGCGCTCGCTGGCGATCTGCGAGAAGGCCCTAGGCCCCGACCATCCCCATGTGGCGACGAGCCTGAACACTCTGGCCTTGCTCTACTACACCCAGGGCGAGTACGCCAAGGCGGAGCCGCTCTACAAGCGCTCGCTGGCGATTTGGGAGAAGGCCCTCGGCCCCGACCATCCCCATGTGGCGACGAGCCTGAACAATCTGGCTGAGCTCTACTACACCCAGGGTGAGTACGCCAAGGCGGAGCCGCTCTACAAGCGCTCGCTGGCGATTTGGGAGAAGGCCCTCGACCCCGACCATCCCAATGTGGCGATGAGCCTGAACAACCTGGCTGAGCTCTACAGAACCCAAGGCGAGTACGCCAAGGCGGAGCCGCTCTACAAGCGCTCGCTGGCGATTTGGGAGAAGGCCCTCGGCCCCGACCATCCCCATGTGGCGACGAGCCTGAACAATCTGGCTGAGCTCTACTACACCCAGGGCGAGTACGCCAAGGCGGAGCCGCTCTACAAACGCGCGCTGGCGATCTGCGAGAAGGCCCTCGGCCCCGACCATCCCGATGTAGCGATGAGCCTGAACAATCTGGCTGCGCTCTACTACACCCAGGGCGAGTACGCCAAGGCGGAGCCGCTCCACAAGCGCTCGCTGGCGATCAGGGAGAAGGCCCTCGGCCCCGACCATCCCGATGTGGCGATGAGTCTGAACAACCTGGCTGAGCTCTACAAAACCCAAGGCGAGTACGCCAAGGCGAAGCCGCTCTACAAACGCGCGCTGGCGATCTGGGAGAAGGCCCTCGGCCCCGACCATCCCGATGTGGCGATGAGTCTGAACAACCTGGCCTTGCTCTACGACACCCAGGGCGAGTACGCCAAGGCGGAGCCGCTCCACAAACGCGCGCTGGCGATCTGCGAGAAGGCCCTCGGCCCCGACCATCCCGATGTGGCGATGAGCCTGAACAACCTGGCTGAGCTCTATAGAACCCAGGGCGAGTACGCCATGGCGAAGCCGCTCTACAAACGCGCGCTGGCGATCTGCGAGAAGGCCCTCGGCCCCGACCATCCCCATGTGGCGACGAGCCTCGAGAATCTTGCTGCTTTGTATCGGGCCACGAACCGTGTTGCTGAGGCTGAAGAATTTGACCGGCGCGCGGCGAAAATCCGCGCAATAAAGAGATGATACTGCTAACCCTAAGGATTTCTGCTGAAGGTTAAAAATTGTCTTTACCGGGCAAGGTACTATACTATGTCGAACTGCCGCCCATACTTACGGATTGCTTTACGGTCAATTTTGGCTTTTCGGATGATCTCTCGCTGACTGATGTTGTTCTTAAGCATGGTAACCAATATTCTTCAAGTTCTTAGCGGATTGTATCCGGCAGACAATCAGTTGCCCGGCTCTGATGTCAACAAAATGGTTCGATGGGAAGGGAAGAGGTAATTCATATACTTCAGGAAGTTTCCGGTTTGAGGCAATAGACAAACCCAAAACGCAGGGCTACCCGTTAGCTCTGCCGCAAGATTTCAGAATGACATTAACGACTGAGGACTGATCTTAAATTGGAACCTGTGATATACCCACTAATCTGCAACATGGCCTGAATAAAGATATCTGCTATATATCCCAGGCTTCCGATCCGTTTCAAAACCTGCACTACCTCCAACCTATTCACGTTTTTGTGGGCGTTTGAAAAGTTGTGATATCAAAGGCCACCCGGGAGTTTTGACGCACCATTTGTCAAGCATAACACCCCACGAACTCTCCACACCGATCATTGAAAAATTCCATCGCCTCATCAACGGAGTCAAAAATTATCCAATCATGTCGTATGGTCTTTTCACCCTGAATACGTATCCGTTCAATCTCAGTGTTTCCAAAATATTCAAAATGGTCATGATAATCTGTGTACAGTTCATTTTTTCGCATTTTGATGCCCTCCTTTTATTATAAAAACGCCGTTTCATCATATATTTGAATGCAGATTACCACATGGGTTTGACAGATCCGGTCATACTGTTTTAAATTTATTGATATTTTTTTTGAGGTCCGAATTATTATATTAAAAATATTGCCATAATTTTTATTAAAGGAACGAATCAAAATTTGATAAATTTTCTGGACACTTGAGAGATAGGATAAACGACAACCCGTAATATTAAGGAGGTATCATGTTTGAAAAAGACACGATTCAAACGAATGCGGGTGATTTGGAAATCACATTTATCGGGCATGGGACGTTAATGCTGAGGTTTAACGGAAAAATCATCCATGTTGATCCATGGGGCCAACTTGCTGATTATACCCAAATGCCAAAAGCCGATATCATCTTGATCACGCATGAGCATCGCGATCATCTGGACCCGAAAGCAATCGAAAATGTGCGTACGGGAAAAACCATTTTGATATTAACCAAAATATGTGCAAAGCAGATTGACGGCGGTACCGTCATGAACAATGGGGATACACAAGAAATCGACGGGATCAATATCGAGGCGGTCCCGGCTTACAATATTGAACACCAGCGGAGCCCCGGGATACCGTTTCACCCCAAGGGAGACGGTAATGGTTATATTGTTACTTTTGGCGGCAAGCGTGTTTATATTGCCGCTGATACTGAAAATACACCGGAACTGAAAGCCATAAAAAATATTGATATCGCATTTTTACCCATGAATTTACCTTTCACGATGACCCCGGAGATGGTTGCCGATGCGTCCAGAGCCTTAAAGCCGAAAATCCTTTATCCGTATCATTTTGGTGACACCGATACTGCTAAACTTTTAGAATTACTCAAAAATGAACAGGCGATGGAGATTCGCATCCGCAAGATGGCGTAAGTTATGATGTGGGGTCTGACCGGGGCCAAAGCGTGAATTATGAATAAGATGCCGATTGGCCTTGACAATGGGGGTTACCTCAGACAAGTACTTAAGCCAATAGGGGAGATGCTTTTTTGTGCAAGGAGAAGAATTGATGAAAAAAATTTTATACGGAATATGTTTTATATTATCGCTAACCAGTAATGTTTGGGCTCAAGAGGTAAATACCGTCAAGGTTGATGTCTTGGCCACAACGAGTGCAAGTTGGGATGGGAGATCTCTTCCGAACTACGCAAAAGGCAAACCGGAGATCACGATTTTACGAATTAAAATCCCCCAGGGGGTACAATTGCCGCTGCATAAACATCCGGTGATAAATGCGGGTGTATTATTAAAAGGAGAACTAACTGTAGTGACAAAAGACCAGGAGACATTGCATCTGAAAGCCGGAGATTCAATTGTCGAAGTGGTTGATAAGTGGCACTATGGAATAAATGAAGGCAATGAACCTGCAGAAATTATCGTTTTCTATGCCGGTGTGCAGGGCATACCGATAACCATTAAGCAATAGATGGCTCCTCGCTGTTTCGTATGGGCAAATATGACCGACGACAGTCCCGGGATGCTTTTATTTTGCCTTAAAAACATGGTCCTTTGGGCCAGGTCAGAGATATATGGCTATGTCTTGGCGTTTTGTAAAAAAAAACAACAAATTCCAAGCACCAAATTACAAATAAATCACAAAATATAAGCACCAAATTACAAACAAATTACAGGCATCAGTTTACCAATAAATCACAATAAACCCCAAATTATAGACCGGTTCAAGGTGATGTTTTTTGTTTGGGATTTGAATTTTGGGATTTGTTATTTGAAATTTCTCTAATTCAATGAATTCCCATAAAACCAATCCCCTTTGGGGATAACCAAAGCCTGGTCCTCTGGGCCAGGATTCTTTATTTACTCGGATACTTGATGCTGTTTTAGACCCCGGGGTGTCGGTTTCGCTCTCGTCAGCAGCGTGCCCATCGCCTGGCCCGCGTTTAATGGGAAAAGATCGGCACAATCCCAAAATCGTTGCCACTTCTCGGCGTTATGTGCCATCACCGGCTGAACGCATTGAAGTCGATGGCCATACCTGTATTCTTGCGCATATTCGTGATGTATCCGGCCGGAAGCGGATGAAGAAAAATTACGTGAGGGCGAAAAGAAATATCATGCCTTGTTTCATAATGCACAGGTCGAACTTTTCAGGACGAGCATTGACGGAAAAATAATATAAATTATTTTTTTGCTAAAATTGACTATTGTTCCAAACCTTTAACAAAGGATGGACAGTCACACCGAATACGAGAACCCTATTTCTCAATCGATTCTGAGAAGTGGGGTTTTGTTGTCTATTGGCAAGATGGTCAACAGGAAACGGGGCGCATATATTTTGATAAAAAGCGGTAGTGTGCTGGATTTTGGATAGTGGCTATTCCAGCCGCAATCGATGTCCGGGAAAACACTGCATCCTGTGCATGCCGCATCAGTGATGCAAATTAAAAATTCCAGCATAAGCCGCATTTGATAGATCTGGCCTATCTGGATGCCGATGTGTTAAGGAATATCTTGTGTTCCTCAGGGATATCGAATATAATACCACATACGAAATTTTGTGTGCTTGAAATTGCCGCAAAAAAAGTTAATATCATCTTTTGGCGCCAACAAATAGATCGGCAGTATACCCTGTTTTTTATTTCAGTTGGGCTGTATCTCACCACGCTCTGCAATTATCTTTTTTTTCATAGCATCGCAGAAGTTTTTATCATTGTCGTAGCCTGTGGAATTTTCATATTAGCCTGGAATTCAGGTAGACTATCCGGGAACGGACATCGGACTGGCTGCCGGGAAAAAAGCGCTTCAGATCATGGGGGCAAGGTCAGGGTTGAATCGGAGTCGGGTAAAGGCAGTGTTTTCAGGATTAAATTTTCGATGGTCTCGCAATAACTCGGATTTTTACGAGACCGTCAATTTTTAAACGAAACGACAGCGTTCAGGAGGAGATGAAATGCTAAAACCAGCGTCATTACTTTTGGTTGAAGATAACCCCATGGATGTTGAACTGATTCTTGATGCCTTCAAAGAGGCTCGGTTGGGCAATAAAATCCATACGGCCAGGAATGGAAAAGAGGCCCTTGAATTCCTGCTTGGTGAAGGGAAATATGCGGATCGCAACCAATATCCCCTGCCGGATATTGTCCTGTTGGACCTCAAAATGCCGGGCATTGACGGCCATGAGGTCCTGAGGCGAATTAAAGGTACCGACAAATTAAAACGTCTGCCGGTCATTATTCTGACGTCTTCACGGGACGAAGGGGACAGGGTCATGAGCTACGACAACGGCGCCAACAGTTACCTTGTCAAACCGGTTTCTTTTGATGAATTTTTGAAAGTCGTCAAAACAATTGCCGATTACTGGTTGACTTTAAATGTTGAACCGCCGCTGGACTAATCAAGAAAGGTGTTACCATGGTGAGCGACAAAATCAGAATACTGTATATCGATGATTACGAACTCGATCGGGAACTGGTCAAGGACGCTCTGGAAAAAGAGCATGGCGGGTTTGACCTCACGGAAGCCGCCAACAAACAGGAATTCGAAGTACTGTTAAAAACGCGGACGTTTGATGTGATTTTAAGCGACTTTAACATTGCCGGATTCGAGGGGCTCCAGGTCCTTGGGGCCGTTCAGGCGCATGATCCGCGGATACCGGTCATTATCGTTACCGGCACCGGCTCTGAAGAAATCGCTGTCATGGCGCTTAAGCAGGGCGCATCCGATTATGTCATCAAACGGCCCAAGCATATCCGGAGACTGCCGCAAACCATTTTTGCCGCCATTGAAAAAAAGTCATTAAGAGACCAACGCGAGAAGGCGGAAAAGGCACAGCGCGCGAGCGAAGAAAGGTACAGGGCCCTTTATGATAACGCCCCTCTACCTTACCAGGCGCTTGATGAGAATGGCTGTTTTCTGGATGTGAATCCCGCCTGGCTGCATACGCTTGGCTATGAAAGGGAAGATGTCATCGGCAACTGGTTTGGGGAATTTATTCATCCTGGTTGGATACCGTATTTTGAGAAGAATTTTCCGAAGTTTAAACAAAGCGGCCATGTGCATGATATCCAGTTTAAAATACGCCATAAAGACGGGCATTATCTGGATATTTCATTTGAAGGATGTGTCGGCTATCGCCCTGATGGTAAATTCAAGGAAACCTACTGCGTATTTCAGGATATCACCAAAAGAAAACAGTCGGAAAAGGCGCTGAGAGAGAGCGAGCAACGGTTCAGAAAACTTTCAAACCTCACTTTCGAGGGGATACTGCTTCACGATAACGGTGTGGCTGTCGATGTAAACGATTCGTTCATGGAGATGGTTGGTTATACACGGGAAGAACTTATTGGCAAGAACGCTATTGCGCTGTGTGTACCGAGGGCTTACCAGGAAACAATAAGAAAGAACATTGTTAAGGGAAGGGCAACGCCATATGAGGTGAAAGTGAGAAAAAAGGATGGAACGCTATTTCCAGCAGAGATCGAATCAAGAAACATAAACGATGGCAACCTCCGTGTCACGGCAATAAGGGATATCACCGATCGCAAGCGATCAGAAGAGGCGTTGCGCGAGAGCGAGGCAAGATACCGCTCGATGATGGAGACCATGACAGACCCGGTCTATATCTGCTCGTCTGATTTTCGTATCGAATATATGAACTCGGCAATGATGGCAAACATCGGCCGTGATGCCACCGGCGAGATTTGCCATAAAGCTTTTTATGACGAGGATGAAAGATGTTCATGGTGTGTATTTGATCAAATTCAGCAAGGAAAAATGATATCATATGAGCATTACGACCCAGAAACAGGCCGCCATTATTCAGTCAATTGTTCACCTGTTGCCCATTCCGGTGCGCCGGCATCGAAGCTTTCGATTCTTCGGGATATTTCTGAAATAAAAAGGATGGAAAAAGAGCGGATAGCAACAGAGATAAAATTACAACAGGCCCAGAAAATGGAATCCGTGGGGCGGCTGGCGGGTGGCGTGGCCCATGATTACAACAATGCGCTCAGCGTGATCATCGGTTTTACTGAAATGGCGATAAATAATGTGGACACGACCGGGCCGCTGCGAGACGATCTGGGTGAGGTCCTCATGGCCGCAAACCGTGCAACCGAGATTACCCGGCAATTGCTGGCCTTTGCCCGCAAGCAGACCATCGCACCCAGGGTGCTCGACTTGAACGAGAATGTGGAAAGTATGCTTAAAATGCTCCAACGCCTCATTGGCGAGAATGTCGATTTTGCCTGGTTACCGGGGACGGGCCTGTGGCCCGTGAAGATGGACCCCTCCCAGATCGATCAGATCCTGGCCAATCTGTGCGTCAACGCCCGTGATGCCATCGAAGATGTGGGTAAAATCACCATTGAAACAGGCACGGTCGTCTTTGACACCGCCTACTGTGCCGATCATATCGGTTTCGTTCCCGGCGAGTTTGTTGTGCTGGCCGTCAGTGACACCGGCTGCGGAATGGACAATGAAATACTTGACAATATTTTCGAACCGTTTTTCACCACAAAGGATATGGATAAGGGCACCGGCCTGGGGCTGGCCACGGTCTACGGCATCGTCAATCAGAACAACGGGTTCATCAGCGTTTACAGCGAACCGGGCAAAGGGACGACCCTCAGGATCTACCTGCCCCGGCATGAGGGAAAACCAGACGAAGGCCGGATGGAAACCACAGCGGAAATCTCCCACGGCCAGAAAGAGACGATTCTGCTGGTGGAGGACGATCTGCCGATTCTGAAACTTGCCCAAAAAATTCTCGATGGGCTGGGCTACACCGTGCTGGTGGCAAATACACCGGGCGAGGCCATGGGCCTGGCCGAAGAACACGCCGGCAAGATTCACCTGCTCGTCACCGACGTGATCATGCCCGAACTGAACGGGCATGACCTGGCACAACGGTTGAAATCCCTTTACCCGGGCCTCAAGTGCCTGTTCATGTCAGGATATACGGCCGATGCCATCGCCCACCACAACATTCTGGATGAGGGCGTAAACTTTGTTCAGAAACCGTTCTCCAGAAAAGATCTGGCAAAAGCTGTCAGAAAAGCGATAGATGAAGTTGAAAGCATCCCGGGGCACCCACACGAAACAGCGAGGGACAAACTGAATTGAGTGATTAGCAGTATAGGTACAAATACCGATGGGAGCGCATGGATATATGATTAATCCACAACCGATTAAAACGATTGTTTTATTCTTATCCCTCATTTCTTTGGTGGTTGTCCTGTCTATTATCTCAGGTCGACTTTGGGGTGGAAAGCCTGAAACCTTGCCGGAACCCGGGCAATGGGCCATAAACGAGGAAATGACAATAGCGGAGTTCGGCCAGGCCAATGGCTTGCCAAATCCGTCACTGAAGGAAATATTTGCGCTCCAGACAAAATCAGATCTTCAAAAAAAACTATCCGGATACGGCACTGCCGGACAGATCAAATCTCTTGTCATAAAAAGACTTGCCCTGGCGGCTGAGCATGAAACTAAAAACTGGATGAAAATTCTGATTAAATTTTGTCTGTGGTTTGCTTTTCTAATAGCGGTCTTTATGTTTTTTAATAAGCGGAAAATCACCGCGAACTGGAGAAATACGGCCCTTTTTATCTCGACAATGATTTTTGGTGTCATAATGGGCTCTGACCCAAGCCCAATGGGAACGGTTAAGGATGCCATTCATCTCTACGGCTCAGCGGGCGCTGTCTTTCCACCCCGCATGATAGCCCTTGTGATATTTTTATTGATGGTTTTGGTTGCCAATAAATACATTTGTGCCTGGGGATGTCAAGTGGGTGTCCTCCAGGACCTGATATTTCGAATCAATCAAACCAGCCGGAGAAAAACGGTTATCGGAAAACAAATTAAAGTGCCGTTTGTCATTTCTAACGGATTTCGTGCCGTTTTCCTGGGTGTTTTCACAGTAATCGCTTTTACAGGGGGCGTTGATATTATCGATCCGGTGGACCCTTTTAAGATATATAAACCGGTTTATCTAACGCTCACAGGCATTATTTTTGTTGGGGGCCTTCTTATCATGAGCCTCTTTCTCTACCGGCCATGGTGCCATTTTTTCTGTCCTTTCGGATTGACCGGCTGGCTGGTTGAAAAAGTGAGTCGTGTAAAGATAAGCGTTGATTACCAGACCTGCATTGCTTGCCAGAAATGCGCAACAGCCTGCCCGTCAACTGTCATGGAAGCTATTTTAAAACAAGACAAGAAGACGATTCCGGACTGTTTTGCATGCTATACCTGCAGGGATGTATGCCCGACTGAATCGATTCGTTTTTCAACCAGAAAAAGGATTTTGCCTCCACCGGGGCATTTTGATCAAAAGAAGAAATCGACAACAGACAAACCAATGTTGGACAAGGCCTGAAAATGGCCATGACAATTCAAAAACCCCATTTATCCTAACAAAATAAAGTCAAGGTTTGATGATAGGAAAAGAGCACTAGGGTAGAAATTAGGACAGATCGGATATTCGAAGATATCGTAGATACAATATGTGAACCCCTTATGGTACTGGATTCGGCCAAAACCTGATTGATGAATGATCGTCCGAAAGTGGCGTATTCACGGCCCCATTTCTTTTCCAATACAGGGAATATTCGAAACACTGATTTGGCACAGCAAATAAAAATGAGGTAGACCAGATGGCAAACGAGTCTAAAAACAAAATTCCGACATATGAAGAATTAGCACAAAGGGTCGAGGAATTAGAGCAAGAAAAACTTGAACGTAAATTGATGAAAGTGGGCGTCGCCAAAGGAGAAGACTGGCCAACGTATAAAATGGAATCAGAAATAAATCCGGAAATTAATATGCTCGCATACGATCTGGAAGCGATTATCAATGTCGAAGAAATCCAGTCGATAATGGACGATTTTCATCACCTGACGCATATGGCGACAGCCCTGCTTGATATGAACGGAAAGGTGCTCGAAGCTACCGGATGGCAGGATATCTGTACCAAATTTCATAGAATTAATCCAAAAACAGCGCGCAACTGTACCGAAAGTGATCTCTTTTTAGCAAAGAATCTTAAGCCTGGAGAATATATTGATTATAAATGTAAAAATGGCTTATGGGATGTTGTGACGCCGCTCTATATAGGGACCAGGCACCTGGGCAATATATTTACAGGTCAATTTTTTTATGATGACGACCCGATAGATGAAGAGTTCTTTATGAAACAGGCTTATTTATATGGATTTGAAAAAGATTCGTATATGGATGCATATCGACGTATACCCCGGTACAGTCGAGAAACCGTTAAACACCTGGTGAATTTTTTAGTTAAATTTACGACATATGTTTCCAGAATTGGTGTCCTTAATCTACAACTTCAAAAGGAAATTCATGACCGCCTGAAAGCCGATGACAAAATTCGCGAACTGAACCGGAATCTGGAATTACGGGTTCACCAAAGAACAGCCGAGCTTGAGGAGACCAACAAAGAGCTTGAGGATTTTGTATATTCGATATCCCATGACCTGCGAGCCCCTTTACGTTCCATCAGCGGTTTTGCCCAGATTATCGACCGTCGGCACAAAGCGTCCTTGAATGAAGAAGGCCAACACTATTTCGATAATATCATCAAGGCGAGCAGCCAAATGGGGGATTTGATTGATGACCTGCTGAAATTTTCGCGTCTGGGCCGCAAAGCCATTAAACCTGAAGATGTTTCGCTTGATGGTGTTTTTAAAGCAACCATAGAGACACTTTCAAACCAAATAAAAATGGCCGGTGCACAGGTCAATCTTCCCGAACAGATGCCGACTATTCAGGGGGATTTAACGCTGGCCACCCATGTTTTTATCAATCTGCTGGAAAATGCCGTCAAATATCACAGGCCGAATGAGTCCCCGCAGATCGATGTCGGGGTTGAAATAAAGGACCGATATGTTACCGTCTCCATTGCCGACAACGGCCTCGGTATTGCCCCGGATTATCTTGAAAAAATATTCGCTATATTTCAGAGGCTCCATAGTCAGGCAGAATATCCTGGAACGGGCATCGGTCTTGCCGCGGTCAAAAAAGCGATGCAGATCATGGGCGGACAGGTTGCGGTTGCATCTGAGCCGGGTAAAGGCAGTGTTTTCAGGGTAAAATTTTTAAAGGGAACATCCTCGTTTGAAAGGACATGAAACGATCCTGAGTGGCACCCCTGACGGGCGGGCATATGTTGCGGCATGCCTTCTGAGGTTATGGGGCTTTACAGGTATTCCAAAAGAAAAGGGTTGAAAAACCGACCGGCTCCCGGCCTGTAAAAGGTTCGGTAGCCGGTCGGGTCGATATTTGAAAGCTGCCGCCAAGGGTGCGTGCGGTGAACTGGATGTGCTGTCCCGGCTGTTCAACAAAGGGAATCGGCAGCCCGGCCATTTTCGGCGGTTTCGTCATTGCGGATGAACGAACCGGAAAGACCATGATGCCTGTCAGGAAGCAAGCGAGTAAGAATCGACACAGAGTTCGGGTAGCACGGTTCATAAAATCTCCTTCTATTTGAATTGTGTTGAACGGGAGATGCATTGCGGCAGCTTGCCGATGCAAAAATTTGGATAGATAGCAAAATTGATAGGCGTTTGTAAAGGTATTGTTGGTGCTACCAGCAATTTTCGCTGGTCGTGAAAAATTAGAAAAGAAAAAGGTCAACGGTTGAATTCAAAAAAAGAGTTCGATATAATTAATAATTCAAGCTTTGCCCCTTATGTCGCGCGGTTATTTTGTGAAGAGTTGCCGGACATCATCGGTCAGCACCTTTCCCATCCTGTTTTTTGGGATCTCTTCGACAAACCGGATTTCCCTGGGGGTTTTCCATTCATGGACATGCGCCCGGCAGAAACTTTTGATTTCGGCGGCATCACGTTTTGCACCCGGCCGGCATCTGACGGCGGCAACGATCTTTTCACCCCACTTTTCATCCAAAATACCGACCACGGCCGATTCAAGAACGACTTCGATCCGGTTGATGACCGCTTCGATCTCCTTGGGCGAAATGTTCTCTCCCCCGGAGATGATGATGTTCTTGATCCGATCGGTCAGGAAGTAGTACCCGTCCTTGTCCACATAGCCGAGATCACCGGTTTTGAACCAGCCGTCTTCAAACGCTTTTTCGGTTTCCCTGTTTTTTCGCCAGTAACCGGGGGTGATTCCCGGCCCCTTAAGCCGGATTTCCCCGATCTGCCCGGAAGGGAGTGTTGCATTGGTTTCCGTAGAAACGATCCTCACTTCGAGCTGCGGCAGGGGAAGGCCGATGGATCCGGGTTTCCTCGTTCCGTCCAGCGGGTTGGAAAAGTTCATGCCGGTCTCCGACATTCCTTCCCGCTCTACGGGCGTCTTCCCGAAAATCGTCCGAATTCGTTCGAAATCCTTTGACAGAAGCGGGGCCGATCCGCTAGCCCACAGCCGCACGTGTTTGAAATCAAGCGACTGTTCTTCTGCGGCCTCCATCATTTTGACGTACATGGATGGAACCGCCATAAAAACAGTACAACAGCGGTCCCCGTCTTTTCGGGCCAGTGCGTCCAGCACTTTTTCCGGTAAAAACCGGTCCAGTAGATTGATCTGCGCACCGGCAATCAGCGCCGTATGAACGGCAAAACACAACCCGTGGACATGAAAGAGGGGCAAGGCGTGGCAGATCACGTCCGATTCGGTGATTTTCCATGTGGCGATAATGTTCTTTGCATCGTGGGCCAGGTTCTTCTGGGTAAGGACCGCCCCCTTGGGCTGCCCGGTCGTGCCGGAGGTATAAATGATGGTGCACGGATCTTCCGGCCGGACGTCAGCCGGCAAGCGGGTGTTGCTGGCGGATTGAAGGAAGTTGGCCGATTCATACGGCCGGTCCGTGTCCAGGCGCTGGATATGGCCTTTGAAATCCAAGGCGTTAAGGATCCGGGCCTGATCAGCACCGGCCACAATGAGAGAAGGACAGGCGTCGTCAATCAGGTAGGCCATTTCCTCCTGTTTGAAGCCCGGGTTCACCGGAACGGAAACCGCGCCGAGCCGGAGCAGGGCAAGATGGGTGACCAGAAATCCAATGGATTTCGGAAGATAAAGCATCACCCGGTCTCCTTTGCCGATCCCTTTGCTCGAAAAAAAGGTGGCCATTTGGGTGGCTTCCGCATCCAGACCGGCGTAGGTCATCTCTGTTTCCAGTTTTCCGTTTCGGAAAAAGCGCAGGGCCGTTTTTTTCCCATGCACCGAAAAGCTTGCAGTAAAACATTGCGTGATACCATCCGGTTCCATGTTATCTCCTCTTTCTTCTATATGTTATTCGCCCGATATTTCATCGTCATCCAGGACATAACCGCTTCCGGCATTGTTTACGAAAAAGTCCTCGCCAAATTCCCGGGCCAGTCTCATGGAAGCGTCGAATCCCGTGCAGTGGGATACGCCTGTCTTTTGTACCCCGATTTCCCTTAACGCCGCAATGGCTTTTTGCTTTTGTTTTTGGAAAAAGGGGGGTGCCGCCCACGATAGTGTGAACGCGCTGTTCGCCCGTGACATACCGGGCATGGAGAGCAGAAAGCAACATGAGAGGGTGTAGGTAGGGCCAAAGCGCAACCCGCTGATGGGAATGCGTTCGTTGTGGCCGTGGATCAGCTCTTTAAATGACATGTCCGGTGGTAGCCGCACCGGTGAAAAGCCGTAGTATTTGATCCCCAGTTTTGTCAGTGGGATGCGTCGGTAAATCCGGTAGGCAGGGTCGGTATCATGACCCCCTCAGGATCGTGCCGGGCGATCGCTTCGGCGATTAGGTCCATTACCGGGTCGTCGGCCGGGGCCTGAGTCGGGGCCAGCTCTTTGATGATTGTAATGGCAGGGCCGTTGCCGATGACGGCCCGGATCTCCCGGATCAGGTCATCGGACGTCTGGCCGGGAAGGATGCGGCAGTCGACTTCGAGAACAGCCTTTGATGGGATGACATTTGTCTGCCCACCGTCGTTCACCGTACTGCCGCTCTTGAGCCAGATAGCCGGTAGAGAAACCGCTCAATGGCGAAGTATTGCAAAGGTTCGCTGAAGGGCCGGTGGGATTCCCTGGCCTTATCGAGAATACATTGATATGCTGGCGAGATGATGAGGTCGGAATATGGATCAGATGACGGATAAGGCGCGTTATTATAATCTTTTTCACCGGCGCAACAAAAGCCGTGTCTGCTGAAAAGCCAGTCGGCTGTTTAGTATTGCCGTAAATCATGATACAGTATTACAATGTAATCGCCAAAACACCTGGCGGGATTTGCTCGAATAGTGAAGTAAATCGATTGAATTGATTAACAACGGAGGCGCAACGCAATGACGGTATATGAGAAACGGACTTATTCTATTACGCCCGGTAAAATGTCAGACGTCGCCCGGCTTTACACCGATGAAGGATGGCCGGCGTTTGAAGCCGGCGGTTTCGGAAAGAACCTTGTCGGTTATTTCATCAGCGACACAGGTCAGCTTCATCAACTCATTCATTTGTGGCGCTTCGAGAGCGACAGCGATCGTCGCGATTTTTGGAAACGGGTATACGCGAACCAAGAATTTATGGCTTTTGCGGTACAACTCCGGGCGTTCATTCAAACGCAGGAAGTACAGTTGCTGGTTTCCGCGCCGTGGGGTCCGAAGCCGTAACGGGTATCCGGGCAGTAACGCTGGTAATGGTCTCTTCCGGCCTGGCGAAGGTGGTCCATACCATTTTCAAACTGTATTTACCTGGATAAACCAGTGCGTTTGAAAAGGCGTACGCCGTAAATAACAAAATACAAGCACCAAATGACAAATAAATTCCAAATACTAAACTCCCAAACAGCAAACAAGATCAAAAGCCATTTGATTGACCTCATATCGTTCTAATTTGGCATTAATCTGGATTTTTCGTTGTTTTGGGATTTTGATTGTTGTGATTTCTTGACATAAAAAACATGAATTTCAGAATTCAGTGCTTCCGGAGGGACAATCCATGGGTTTGACCCATTTGTTGCTTAAAGATCCGATTGCGTTCATCCTCATCGCAATACCGCTTTTGTATTCCATTATTTTCCATGAACTGGCCCATGGCTGGGTCGCTTATCGCATGGGTGACCCGACCGCCCGTTCCCTGGGCCGGTTAAGCCTCAATCCGCTCAAACACTTCGATCCTGTGGGCACGATCATGCTTTTTGTTTTCGGCTTTGGCTGGGCCAAGCCGGTGCCGGTGAATTTCAACCAACTGCGTGACCGGCACATGGGGATGATACTGGTCTCTTCCGCGGGGATCATCATGAACATGATAGTGGCGTTCTGTGCGCTTTTGCTGAGTCGGCTGCTGTCCCTTTCGCCGTCGGGTATGCCGGCGCAACTGCTCTATTATCTGGCGCAGATCAACATCATCCTGGCCGCTTTTAATTTGATTCCGCTGCCGCCTCTGGACGGGTCCAAAATTCTCATGGGTCTGGCATCCCCGGGTGTTCAAAATTTTCTTTTCCGTATAGAGCGCTATGGCTTTTTTATTATCATCGGGCTGCTTTATTTAGGTGTTCTGAATCCTGTCATTTATTTTTTTCAACGGATGATTCTATCGGTTATCAATCTGCTGCTGCCCTGAATGTTTGCCGTATGTTGAAATAGCCAAGGCAAGATCTTTATCCGGTATTGCGAAAAAAAGCAGTGAGGGTATCCCCTATGGGTATTTGTTTATTGTTAAATCGAGGATTCTAATAATGGGCAATATTTTTGAGTTATTACCAGGCCCGCTTGAGCGAGAGTCATTCAGTGATCTGGTAAGGCATGAACATGTAAGGATTGAACGGATACTATCAAAAGGCCATACATCACCGGATGAAGGTTGGTATGACCAGGATGAAAATGAGTGGGTCATCGTTTTGGAGGGCTCCGGGCGCATACTTTTTGAGGAGGGGACTGAAGTCCTGTTGAACACGGGGGACTATCTGAATATTCCAGCGCATTCAAAGCATAAAGTAAAATGGACAGATCCGGATACGGTTACCGTCTGGCTGGCTGTGTTTTATTGAGGTTTATTAAAAGACCGCATTCAGCAGCCTGTTTTGCTCAAAGTGTTTGACGCTTCCTTTCTTGATTTTTGAAAGGATCTTACGATGAAGGCGGAACTGCCAGGCAACGAAGCCGCGCGTCTCGAGGCGCTGCGAAACTATCGTCTATTAAAAAAATATAAGGAGAGTACGATGTACGCATTGGCCATAAACGGGAGTCCGCGAAAGGGCGGAAATACCGAAATACTGCTAAAGGCGGTTCTCAGCGAACTAAATGCTGCCGCCTGGGAAACGGAACTCGTAACGGTCGGCGGAACAGCAATCCGCGGTTGTCTGGCCTGCGAGAAGTGCTTTGAGAATAAAGACAATCAATGCATCCAGAAAAAGGATCGTTTTAATGATATTTTTTCAAAAATCTTAAAGGCCGACGCCATGATTCTGGGTTCCCCGACCTATTTTGCGGCCGTATCGGCGGACTTGAAGGCATTGATTGAAAGGGCCGGTTATGTTGCCTATGCCAACGGCCATGCGTTCTCCGGGAAGATAGGGGCGGCGGTGGTGGCCGTCAGGCGTGGCGGTGCAACACATGTATTTGACACCATCGACCACATGTTCCAGATGTCAAGAATGATCATTCCCTGCTCCACGTACTGGAATATCGGTTTTGGCCGGGACAAAAAAGACGTGCTTGAAGACGATGAAGGCTTAGCGAACATGCGCCACCTTGGAAAAAGCATCGATTGGCTGGGCAAAGCCATTAAGCCCACCATTGCCGGCTATCCAAAGTGATCCTTGTCCGGTGGGGTGTCTGATATTCTAAGGTAAAGGAGTCTTTTATGGAAACGAAAAATTTGCTGCCCGATGATTTCAAGCGATGCGTTGAATTCCACGGCCATATGTGCGGCGGTCTTGCCATGGGGTACCAGGCATCCAAGGCGGCCCTTGACTGGCTCAAGGCGAACAGGGCCATGGACGAAGAGCTGGTGGCCATCGTGGAAAACGATGCCTGCGGCGTGGACGCTGTCCAGGTGCTCACCGGCTGCACCTTTGGAAAAGGTAATTTTATATTTCACGACTACGGAAAAATGGCCTTTACCTTTTTCAGCAGAAAAACCGGAAAAGGGGTGCGCCTGGCACCCATCCCCCGACCGGCGTCAGGGATCAGCGATCAGTTAAAGGCCCTGTATGAAAAAAAGCAGAACAAGACGGCCACCGATGAGGAGCTTGCCCTTATCGATGAGCTTGGAGAAAAGCGGGCCATGGAAACCCTGGCGCTTCCCGTGGCAGATCTGTTTACCTTGAGCGAGACCACCGTGCCCCTGCCGCCAAAGGCACAGATCAAGCCCTCCCTGGTATGTCATCGGTGCGGTGAACCCGCCATGGCCACTAAAATGGAAACGGTGGGCGGTCACCCGGTGTGCCGGGGATGTCTCGCTAACGCCTCCTGATGCGCGTCATCCTTGAGGCTTTTTCTGCGGGCAGGGTTCTCCTATCCGGTTTCACCGGTCAGCCCAGAGAAAATCCGACGGAGGATCTGGTCATCAAGGGGCTGCCCGTATTCCGGTTCCGGATCATTTTCCGGGTCATTGGTCTGAGAATTGTTTTCCTTTAAAAAATCAGCCTGTTGAAGGGGCCGGATCTCCACAACCTCGCATCGCTGTGCAATCATTTCCACGGGCAGTTCCCGATTGTCTTCAATCCACCGGTTACATTCGTCATGGGATCCTGCATGGAGAATATACAGCGTGTGATGCTGCTTGAGTGTAATCAGGCGGTAGCCGGCCCCCAAATTGAATTTAAAGCACCCGGGAAGACGAAGTTCCCGGCGCCTGGTAAGGTTGCCGATTTCCATCAGCGGCACTGCTTCCCGCTGAATTTTTTCAATGATTTCTTCGGCATATTTAGCCGCCAGCAATGCCTTTTTACTGGCCCGCTTCAAGCGGGCCAGTCGTTTATACAACTTGGGATCGATAAAAATTTTTTTAATCATAATGCCCCGGATTCGACGTCAGGGTTTGGGGTCCCCGGATCACCAGGCAACCAGACCGCCTGCAGATCGGGTCCGAGGTAGGTTCGTTCGGTATCGGCAAGAACACCCAGGGAAAGGGCGATGAGTGTCCACAGATGGATGGTATGATAACCACCGTTGTAATGCTCGTTCAGGTCATGAATCTGGGCATGGCAGTTGTGGCAGGGCGTTACCACATACTGGGCCCGGGTGGCCATCACCTGATCGAATTTGATCCTGCCGTACTGCCATCGGGCTTCATTCATACCGGACTGAAGGTATCCGCCACCACCGCCGCAGCAGAAATTGTTGGATCTGTTGGGGGTCATATCATAAAAATTTTCTTCCCCGACGCATGCCTTGACCACGAAACGTAAATCCTCGGCCAGGGGATCGCCGAAACTTTTGCGGACCTGTTGACAGGGATCCTGTACGGTAAATCTAATTTTTCGATCCCGGTTCCATTCACTGCTGGGCCTGATCTTGCCTTCCCGTATCCATTTCGCATAATACGGGACAATGGGGGCAATCTCCAGGTGGGTATCAATGCCGTGGCGCTGGACCCCCATCCATACCGAATAGGTGGAGTGTCCGCATTCGGTGTTTAGATAAACCCGGGTGTCCAGCGATTCCGCCTTTCGGATGGACTTTTCGGTAACTTTTTTCCAGTTGTCGTCGTCGGCCAGAAACATGCAGTAATTTTCCCCGCCCCAGCCGGTGCTGCCGTATGTCCAGTCGGCACCCACCAGGTGAAGAATTTTCCAGAGAGGAACCATCTCTTCCGGCTCGGTGACCGGTTCCCGGGAATTCTGGCTGAGAAAAAAATGCGCACCTTTTTTATCCATGGGGGCCTGAAGGGTTTCCCAGCCCACCTGGGTGTCCCTGACCTCCTCGGCCACATCTTCGACGACAAACGCGAAGTCTTCTGGCGAGGCGCCCATGGCGCTGCAACTGTCGTTGCGCAATGCCATGTCACATGATCCCAGTATTCCTTTTGGGCGGGTCTCCCGGGGCCAAAGCGTGCGGGCTTCGTAAACAAGGGCAGGAATATTGATCTCCATGGGGCACAAATTTACACACCGCTGGCACAGGGAGCACATCCAGACCCAGGGGTGTCCGACAATTTCATCGTCAAGCCCCAGGGCCGCCATCCGTAAAAATTTTCTTGGATCCATACCTTCCAGGCCACTGGCCGGACATGCGGACGAACAGGCACCGCAGGTGATGCACAAATTCAAATTGCCCTCTCCAGGCAGGATTTTTTTTACCTTTTCAATAAAAACATTTTTTTTATCATTTTCGATTTTAAGCGGCTCAACCATTCCTTCTCCTTTCTTTTTGTGAAGACATTATCTGCTATCCCTTTTATATTGAAAAGATTCGGTTTTCGCAGCACAAACAAAGCCATGGCCGATGGATACGCCATACGTGCTGCCGAACCCAATGCGTTCGGTTTATGAAAAGGGACGGCTTGCGGATTTGAAAAGGACGTCAAGCGATTTTGGAAAAATGCAATTTTTCAGTTTTGTTCGCGCATGCCGGCCCGGGCAGCAACTGCCGACGCCCTCATGTAAAACCGAAAAAATGATGCATGGATGTGTTCCTGAAAAGATGAGGTTAATATTGTTGGTTGACATTACGGGTATTTAATTCCCTTCAAAAAGTCAAGTTAAAAATGAGTGGGTGTATCTCCTGACGGAATAAAAAAATTACCCCGGAGGTGGGCAAGGAAATGCTGCATTTTTACAAAATGCGGCAAAGACAGATCCCGTAAAACCGCCCGAAGAGATCACCGGGCAGGGACTTTCCGCTTATGGTCAATTTCAGATATGGGATTGTTTGATTGTCGGTGGTCGGGGACCATGTGCCGGTATTCGGGATGCCGTCTGATTGAAATTTTTTTCAATAAATTGTCTAAAGGCTTTGCCGATAGGAGATTCACTGCGATTTTTAGATTGTGTCAGGTAAAATTGCCGGTCAAGGTCCAACCCGTCAATTTTCAGGGCGTTGAGGGTGCCGACGGCCAATTCTTCGGCAACGGCAACAGGAGATAGAATCGATATGCCGATATGGCTTTTTATGCCCTGGACAACAGCCTCTGTGCTGCCCAGTTCTGCGACAATATTCAGATCCTTACCGCTCAACCCCTGATCGGCCAGTTTTTTCTGTATGGAGATCCATGTCCCGGAGCCGGCTTCCCGTATAATAAACGGTTCGCTGGTAAGGGCGTTGATGCCGATACTGGTTTTTCCGGCCCATTTGTGATCACCGGGGATAACAACCCGCATCTCCTCGTTTATCAGTTCTTTCTGGACAAGCCTTTGGTCATGGGCTTTGGCGCCGACAACGCCGAGTTCCAGGACATTTGAAAGAATATCGTCCAATATTTTCCGCGTGTCTCCCACAATCAGGGAGATGCGGACCTCCGGGTAGGTGTGCATGAAGCCGCCGATGATCTTGGGCAGGATATACCCTGCCGGGATGGTGCTGCCGCCAATGACCAGGCGGCCTTTGATCTTCCCATGGAATTCGGACATTGCGGCCTCCGTTTCTTCATAGAGAGTGGCCAGCCGTCCGGCATAATAGTACAGCAGTTCGCCTGCTTTTGTGGCGATCGCCTTTTTATCCAGGCGGTCAATGAGTTTAACATCAAAATGTTGTTCCAGATCCTTGATGTGGCTGCTGACCGTGGGCTGAGACAGGTTCAGGCCTGCTGCGGCTTTTGAAAAACTGTTGTGCTCAATGACCCTGCAAAATATTTTCAGTCGCCATAAATCCATTCTGGTTTCCTTTTGATGAGAAGATGACCCCACCGGCACCCTTTCCATATATGACATATCTTATTGATGTCATCAATTTGTTTTATTGAAATTATAGATATCCCCCAAAAGGTGTTTGCCTTCTGTAAAGCGCAAAACAATTGTTTGCGATGATTCGCGGTGGTGTGTATAGGGTTTTTAAATAAATAATATCATTGTTATTGATATTATCACTTTGACAAATAAAGCTTCTTTTTATAGCTATGTCCCAACACTATAAAGCGCAGGGGTTATCGTCGATGATTATGGCCCCATCGCATCACCTATATTAGGACATCACAGATGTATTGTTATTTTGGTTTCACTTGAGGTTTTAAAATTGTTCTACCCGGGTTTGGTAGGAATCAGGTGATGCCGAAAAATTAACTGCTGTTTTTTTCAACATATTTTTTCCATTATTTCCCACCGACTCTCAAAATTCCAAAAGGCGCGACCATTTGCAAGGTTATTTAAAATTCTTTCATCTAAAAAAAGGAGAATTTGATTGATGAAAAATTATTTTTCAACTCGTTGGGGCATTATCGGCGTGGGCGCATTTATCGGCGTGATTGCAGCGCTTTTACAGAAACTGGGCAATCCGGGAAATATGGGGATCTGTGTGGCCTGTTTTGAACGGGACATTGCCGGTGCCATAGGGTTGCATCGCGCTGCGGTGGTCCAGTATATGCGCCCGGAGATTATCGGTTTTGTTTTAGGGTCTCTGGTGGCGGCCTATCTTTTTAAAGAGTTCCGGCCCCGGACCGGTTCGGCGCCCATTGTACGGTTTGTCCTGGGCGTTTTTGCCATGATCGGCGCCCTGGTCTTCTTGGGATGCCCGTGGCGGGCACTGCTGCGGTTTGCCGCCGGTGACGCCAATGCCATTTTCGGCCTGCTCGGGCTCACGGGGGGGATCTGGATCGGCACGCTGTTTCTCAAGGGGGGGTACAACCTGGGGCGTGCCCAGAAGACCTATACCTCCGTGGGGTGGCTGTTGCCGCTGACCATGATCGGCTTTTTGATATTGATGTTGATTTTTCCTCAGGTCAAGGGAGAGGTGAAAAGCGGGGTTCTTTTTTACAGTATGAAAGGACCCGGCATGATGCATGCACCGTTACTGATCTCATTGATGGTGGGTCTGGGCATCGGTTTTTTGGCCCAGAGAAGTCGGTTCTGCACCATGGGGGCCTTCAGGGATCTGATTTTATTCAAGCAGGCCCATCTTTTCACGGGGCTTCTTGCCCTTGTTGTGTTTGCCTTTATCACCAACCTGGCATTGGGGCAATTTCATCCGGGGTTTGCCGGCCAACCGGTGGCCCATACCATGCAGATCTGGAATTTTGGCGGTATGGTGCTGGCCGGTCTGGCCTTTGCACTGGCCGGTGGGTGCCCGGGACGGCAGCTTTTCCTGGCCGGCGAAGGTGACGGCGATGCCGCTATTTTCGTGATGGGCATGATTGTCGGGGCCGGCTTTGCCCATAATTTCGGGCTGGCAAGCTCCCCCAAAGGTGTCGGCCTCCATGGTATCGCTGCCGTGATCATCGGTCTTCTGGTTTGCGTTTTTATCGGTTTCACAATGAGAAAAAAATAATCCAAGGAGAATAAAAATGAGTATACTTGTGGATGCCACGGGTCTTTCCTGCCCCCAGCCGGTTTTGTTGACCATGAATAAAATAAAAGAGATGCAACACGGCCAGATGATGATACAGGTGGATACGGATACCTCAAAGGAGAATGTGAGCCGTGCCGCCCAAAGTCAGGGCTGGGAGGTGACGGACGTTCAGGAAAACGATACCGGCTATCAGCTCACCATCAAAAAGGGCGCCTGATCTTGTCTTTATTCGGCTTTTTAAGACAAAAGAAAACCGGGACCACAGAGGGCCGATCCGTGGAGCGGGGGATACTGGTATTTGATAATACCAGTGAGGTCATCCGGGCCGAAAGCGTTCTGACATCGGCCGGATGGCCCATCAAGGTAATGGGACCGCCCCCGGAGATCCGAAGCGGGTGCGATCTGGTCATTGAGATTCCCCTTATGGAAGAGTTGAATATCCTGCGGACCCTTGAAAGCGCCGGTGTATCCCCCATGGAAACGGTACCGGTGAGCAGTCCGCTGCTGCAGCCGGTGGATCTTTTCCAAATCAAGGATTTCGGTGATTACCGGATGGTCCGGGCCGCCAATATGAAATTGACAATCCATAAAAAAACGCAGACCATCGTCAATATCTCCGGTGGCGGCTGCCCGGATGTGCCCTATCTGGCGGAAGCGATGGTGGGAAAAACACTGGGCCAGGCCCCGAGTCCCAGACAGATCGGGCATACCCTGTGCGGCTATGCCCTTCAACTGGCCCATGAGGAGATGGAACGACAATGTTTACCGTAGTCGGAACCGTGCCTGACGAAGACTTCCCCCTTGTGAGCGGAACGGTGAGCATGGACGGTGACCGGATCTGCATCCGGGGACACTCGGTTCCGGTGAATCGGGGAACGCCGGCCCTGCTGGCCGCAGCCGCTAGAACCTGCGATGTGTTGAATCTGGACCCTCCCGTTGGCTATCTGGCAGGGGATATCGGGAAGGGCACCGGCAGCCGGCGGCTGTATGAAACCCTGGCAGGGGATCTGGCGGGATTTGATGCCGGGTCCGGTGATTCTCAAACAGATACCGTCTTTGATGTCCTTGCGTTTCATTATCTTCAACCGGATGTGGACTGGCACAACCGGGTTTTGCTGGCCATGGAAAAGATGCGCAACCGGCCGGTGCTGATTGCAGATGCCGGCTTTATGTATGCGGCCAAGATGAGCGGGTTTGCCGCTGAATATGATCTTTTTACACCCGATGCCGGTGAACTGGCGTTTCTGGCAGATGAAGCGGCACCGCATCCTTTTTACACACGGGGGTTTATCCTGCACGAGGAAAACAGGATATCGGAATTGATTGCCCGGGCCTATGAAAATGAAAATGCGGCCCGGTGCCTTCTGGTCAAGGGGAAGACGGATTATGTGGCTGATGGAAAGCAGATCCATGCCACCATTGACAGTCCTGCGGAAGAGGCCATGGAGGCCATGGGCGGCACCGGGGACACCCTTGTCGGTATTGTCGCGGCTTTTGTCGGCACGGGTATGGCGGTCATAAAAGCGGCAACGCTGGCTGCAAAAGTGAATCGATGGGCGGGACATTATGCCCGTCCCACGCCGGCCACCCAGGTGATAGAGATCATCAATCAGATCCCCCGGGCCGTTGCCCGGGTTATTCGGGAAAGTGAGATAGGAGATATATGGGAAAAATCATCGCACCGGGTAGACACCAGATTTCCCCTGACATGACCGTACTGGATGTGGTATCCCGGTACGAAGCCACCCAGAAAGTGTTCAAGGGCTATGATACGAAGGCCGGAGAATGCATCTGCTGCCGGTCCCTTTTCGAGACATTGGAAACCGTTGCTGAAAAATACGGCCTTGACATGGAAAAATTCATGGCAGATCTGGCTGCTGCGGTGGAATAAAAAAGGATACTTGCTGTTTCATGTGGGGCATCCCGGCGCTGTGTCGAGTTGATTTTACCCACACGAAGTGGCGAGAAGCCAAAATCTTCGTTTATTTAAATCTATAATAAAGACTTATCATTGAAGGTTATGGATAGTTTCCGTTCAGGTACTATTTGGAAAAAGTGAGGAGAGAAATGAAAGAGATAGATGTCCGCGGGCTTGCCTGTCCGGCACCGGTAATACAGACCAAAAAAGCCATGGAAGAAAACAGCTTAAACCGCATACGGGTGCTGGTGGACAATGAAGCGGCAAAGCAGAACGTCCAGCGGTTTCTGGCCTCCCAGGGCTTTGAGGTTTCCATCCGGGAAAAGGAGGGTGTGTTTTATATTACCGGCAGTCGTGAAGACGAACCCGGACCCCAAATGGTGGAAAAGGCAGATGACGACAAGCAGAAAATCATGGTCATGGTGGCCGGTGACTGCATGGGCCACGGGGATGATGAACTGGGGTCGAAATTGATGGTGAGTTTTTTAAAAACCCTGGCAGAAATGGGCGAGGACCTGTGGCGTCTGGTTTTTGTCAACAACGGGGTCAAGCTGACGGTTGCCGATGCCGAGATTCTGCCGGTTTTAAAGCAATATGAAAAGCAGGGGCTGTGTATTCTGGTGTGCGGTACCTGTCTGACCCATTTCGATCTGCTGGAACAAAAACAGGTGGGCCAGACCACCAATATGCTCGATATTGTAACCGCCATGCAGCTTGCGGACAAGGTGATCAATATTTGATAAAAACCGGATACGATAACACAATCATAAAATTATTTTTCGGAAGAGGGTATCTTCGAATATTTGTGATTGACTTTTGCCGGCGAATTTTTATAAAATATAGTCACGTCATGAAGGCGTTTTAATTTTTAATTCAAAAGCTAATTGATTTCAAACAGGCCACGAAGGCCGGAACTCACAATTGTCCGGTATTCGTGGCTTTTTTAGTTTAGTCTGGAAAGATGGGGAAAATCAGGTTTGCGTAAACAAATTTGTGTGATCGACGGCCAGGGCGGTGGTATCGGCGTAACCCTGATAAAATATTTAAAGGATGCCTTTGGGGAAGCAGTGGAATTGATCGCCCTGGGGACAAATGCCATTGCCACCGCTCAAATGCTTAAGGCCGGCGCCAACAGGGGCGCTTCCGGTGAAAACACGATTTGTCGCATGGTTGTGGACGCCGACTGTATTGTCGGGCCGGTTGCCGTGACCTGGGCCAATGCCATGCTTGGCGAGGTGACGCCCAAAACAGCCGAAGCCGTTTCATCGAGTATGGCGATCAAAATACTTCTGCCGCTTTCCCAGGAAAGGGTCGAAATTATCGGCGTCGTCGGGGAACCGTTGCCGCATCTGGTACAGATGGCGGTGGAAAGAATAAAGGAGGTGATCAATAATGTGTGAAGCCAATGTATATCTGATCAAAGAAGGCCACGAAGAACTGATTATGGAGTCTGTGGATATTGTTGCGCCTGAAGAGAATAATTCCTGGCGCCTGGTCGGTATTTTCGGGGATCAGAAAATCGTCAGGGGACGGATCAAGGAGATGAACCTGGTCAATCATAAGATTTTTTTTGAAGCACAGAGTGCCTGACAGGCCGGCGGTCGAGTTTGGAGATATTGTAAGCCCCTGTACCTGAAGTAAAAACATCGGGTTTTCAAGATGATCAGCGTCATTGTTATTTTCGTTCCGGTATAAAGGTGGCAGAAGCCGCTTGTGCTTGAGTTCCGTCTCATCTGTTGGGCTTTGAGATATCAAATAATATCGATTTCTCGTCGAACATCGGCGTATGTTGCACATGTTTAAAAAAGGCCACGAAGGTCAGTATTTCCCGAAAAGGGAAGCTTTTCGTGGCCTTTTTGCGTTTCGCCCAAATAGGAATTTTAAGCATAGGGCGGCCTGAACAAGGTGATGGTAAGGGACAACCGTTTTTTATTTTTGAGCCCTGCGGTTCGGGGCGTTGAGGAGGCGAGAGGAGACACAAATGAAAATTCCGACAGGCTTTAATGTTGTATACCAACCCAAATATCGATCCCCCAGCGTGTTTGATTTGAATGACCGCGGCATGTTTAAGCACTGCCCCTCTGTTACCCGGAAATGGGGGATGCGTATTATCGCCAATGATGATATGCAGCTTAAAATTCAATATGTTGTGCTGACAAAAGAGAGAACGGTCGACCCGGATACGGGTAAAGAATACGAATGGGTCGCCAAAGAGTCGTTGATGGTCCTGGATGAAGACCTGAAGCTGGACGCCGCGGCGCTTTCAGCATATGTGACGGATGAGGGTATCCGGCAGGATGTCATGGCATTGCACAACAATTGGCGGTCCGCTTATATCACGACAAAAGACGATTGCATCGACAGGGTGGAACTGAAAAAAAAGCTTGCCAAGGTCGCCCTTGAAAGTAAAAAGGCGATTCAGGAATTTCTTGTGCGCAAAAATGAATTCTGGGTACAGCGGGAAATGCCCAGGCTGATTCATGATTTTCAAAACGGCCTGTATCTGCATGTGAAAGACGATTTGTACCGTAAATATCAAGAGAAGGGGGGCGAAGATTCAGAAAGCGGTCTGGTTAAAAAGATCATGTTGTTTTACCGGGTGCTTGAAAACGCCAGTCGCGGGGATTTGATGAAGCCCGACGGAAATAAATGGGCGGATGAAAATGAAATTTATGACTGTTGGATCGGTTTTGTCGGATCTGAAGCCGAATCCAAAAGGGTCTGTGAGACCATTGAAACTGTTTTCTTTCCCTTGGCAGTGTAAAAGCAAAGCCGTTTCAGTTTGATTTTTCCGGAAAACCGAAAAATAATAGCGAAAAATCTTGACTTCTTACCAAATGCCCCGTAGTAATATCCATTCAAAATTGCGGCAGAAGCCGCAGGGTGATTGAAGTACAGAGACTATCTGAGATCTAAAGAAATTCCGCCGGATACCGGTGGTGAAGACATATACGTTTGAAGCAAAAGGCCACGAAGGTCAGTACTCCCCAATGGGGAAACGACTTTGTGGCCTTTTTTTATGGTGCATCCCTTACGGAAGAATTTCGTTTAAGCGGCTGTGGGGATATAACCGTAAAAGGTTGTCGGAAAAGAAAAATGGAAGGCGGCATGCACCGGCCAAGGTAACAACGCCGCCTCCCGGATGAAGCAATTCCGGGAAGGAAATGCCTCGGGTTCTCCTATACCACGGCATCTTTTTCCCGTCAATGCGGTAACTGTATTTTCAGGAAGCGAACAGCACGGCGGTCTGCAAGGGCCGGAACCAAAAAACAAGGATCGGAGAAGGAGACGGATGATGGGGAGAAATGGAGAATGGAGGAAAAGGAATTGGCTATTTTCAGCATTTTTGATTTTTTGTTTTGCAATGCCTCTTACGGCCCGGGCCGGCCAGCTTGATACGGATACGGTCAGGCTTGAAGAGATCGTGGTCACGGCCACCAAAACCGAAAAAAATGTCACGGATGCGCCCGGAAGCGTGACCGTCATCAATGGGGAAGATCTGGAAAAGCAGAATATCCAAACCGTGGATGACGCACTCGGCAGCCTTGCCGGTATCTATGTCAAAAGAACCAAGGGGTTGATGGATGCCACGACGTCAGTGAGGTTGAGGGGGTTCAGCGGTGACCAGTATACGCTGATTCTGCTGGACGGCCAGCCGATTAACGATGCATACACCGGCGGCCTTGACTGGAACACGGTTCCCACCGCCAATGTTGAACGGATAGAGGTGATTCGGGGGGCGGCATCCGCCCTTTACGGGGGCAATGCCATGGGCGGCGTTATCAATATCATTACCAAAACGCCTGAAAAAACAATGCTTGAGGCGAGTGGGGGGTACGGCACCAACAACACCCGGCGCTATCGGTTCAGTGCCGGAACCCGGTTTTTTAATAAGCTGAGCCTCTATGCCGGCTATGAGCAGGAAAGTACGGACGGGTATGCAGCCACACCTGTCGTCAAATCGCTCTCATCGGGCACAGGTACTGTATCCGGCGGTTATGCCATGAACGACAAATACGGGGAGGCAACCCGATGGGTCGTTGGTGATAAAGGGGATAACGGGGTCGAGCGTGAGGCGTTTCAAGGAAAACTTACCCTGGATATCTCAGACACGGGGAAGGTGTCCTTTGCCGCCATTTCAGGGCAGAATGAGTACGATTACGGTTCACCGAACACCTACATGGGCACCTTCGGCGACAGTTCCACCTATGCCATCGGGGGAGTTGACCAGCGCGCCCGGTTTCAACCCAATGATTTTATCAGCTACACGGGGATCGGTAAAAATGAAACCGACACCTACACCCTGGCTTTCGAGGAGATTTTCGGGCCGGTGCAGATCAACGCCCAGGCGGGAACGGTCCGGGTGGATGATCGCTACACGTTGGAAGAAGGCAGTGGTCTGGCCGATTACGATGATTCGACGGGCTCTTTGAAGATCACCGAAAATGAAAGCTGGTTTACCGAACTGCGGGGGAACATGCCCCTTGGCGACGCCCACATGTTTACCCTGGGCGCTTCGTATCGGACCGATGAATCCGATACCGATGATTATATTATCCCCTTTTATCGTAGCTACTCGGGCAGGGGGGCGAGTACATTTTATGCCGGCGGAAAGTCCAAATCCTGGGCCGTTTTTGCCCAGGAAGAGTGGCAGGTTGTTGCGCCGTTGACCCTTTATGCCGGTATTCGTTACGATGCCTGGAAGGTTTACGACGGGGCCTCAGGGGAACCGGGATCCGAAATCGAATATGAAAGCAATACAGAGTCCGAATTCAGTCCCAAGGTGGCCGCCGTATGGAAAGTTCTGGCCGACACGACTTTGAGAGCGTCCGTGGGCCACGCCTTCCGTGCCCCTACGCTGTACGAGCTTTATCGAACCTGGCAATCCGGCTCAACGACGTATCAAAGCAACCCGGATTTGACGCCTGAAACCGTATGGACCTATGAGATGGGTATGGATCAGTACTTTTTCGATCGAAAGACCCGGCTTTCCCTGACGGGATACCGCAATGACGTCGAAGATCTGATTTATTACAGCATTGATGGATCGACCAAGACACGTTCCAACGCAGGAGAGGCCCGCACCTACGGCGTGGAATTCGAAGTTTCCCAGAAATTGACCGACTGGCTTTCGGTGTGGGGTAATTTTACTTACACCGATGCAAAAATCATCGACAATCCCACCGACCCGGACAGCGTGGACAAACAGGTCCCCGGTATTCCCGAAACGGCCTGGAACATTGGACTGGACACCAGCTATAAGTGGTTCAAAGGCAGTCTTGTGGGGCGTTATTTCGGCAAAATTTACAATGATTCAAATAACAAGGACACCGAAGAGGGCGTTTACGGTACCTATGAGCCGGCCTTTTTCATGGACGGTAAGCTGACGGCAACGCCTTTGAAGTGGATGGAAATATCATTTTCAGTGGATAATATTTTGGATGAAGAATACTACGAATACTACAAGACCGACGGCCGGACGTTTTTTACCGAGATCACCCTGCGATATTAGCCGCAGGGATGTACTCAGGCGATGTGGCATGTTTTTTATCGCATGGCTGGCCCCTGCTCTGTTCCTGAACATATGGACGGGGCCGGCCCTTGGTGCGACAATGACCGTCGAAGATTCCTTGGGAAACGCGGTAGCAATCACCCTGCCCGTTTTACGGATTGTGGCCCTGAACTCGGACAGCCTGGAAGTCCTGCGTACCCTGAGGGCCGGGGAGATGGTCGCGGGGGTTTTTTCCGAAATCGCCGGCAACCGTAAATTCTGGGGCGATTTAGCCGAAAAACCAAAGGTCGGCAGTTGGCGGGACCCGGATATGGAGGCCATTGCCGCGCTCAATCCCGACCTGGTCATTGCCTACGGATGGAATCCCGGGCCGGGGCTGGAAGAGAAAATGGCCCTGTTCAAGATTCCGGTACTGCGTCTTGACTTCTACCGGATTGAGTGCCTGGAACGGGAAGTCCGGGTTCTGGGGCAACTGCTCGGACGGGAAAAGGAAGCCGCTCATTTTTGCGGATGGCACCGGCGGCAGATGGACATGATTCGGGAAAAAATCACCCGGACCCCGAGACGTCCGTCGGTTTACGTGGAAAGTTACACGGACTTTCATGCCGCCGGTCCGGGTTCGGGGGGAAATGAAATGTGCCTGCTTGCCGGCGGCCGGAATATCGCAGGGACACTTTCCATCCCCTACCCCCGTGTCACATCTGAGTGGGTTATATCTCAAAATCCGGAAGTGGTCATCAAGGCGGCCTCCCGGGGCAACGGATATGCCGCTGCCGATGCACAGCGGCTCAATCTGCACAGGGATGCCCTTGCCGGTCGGTCGGCCTGGAACCATATTCCGGCTGTGGTATCCGGAAATATTCATGTCATGGACAGTGCCGTCTGGACCGGACCGCGCGCCATCGTCGGCATCGCCTACATGGCGCGCTGGATTCATCCTGCCTTTTTTCTCGACCTTGATCCCCGGGCATTGCACAGAGCGTATCTGGAAAAATTTCAAAGGGTGCCCTACCGTGGCGTGTTCGTGTCGGATGCGCTGCCGGAGGCCGCAAAATGAGGACCACCGTCGAAACCCTCTGCCGGCGCTATGAAGCGCATGCCGGTAAATGTACACTTTTTATTGCGGTGGGCCTGGGGTTGCTTTTTGCGGCAATGGCCACAGGGCTCTGTGTCGGCGCTTCCGGCATGGATTTCAGGGACGTTTTTTTATCCTTATTCAAAGACACCGGCCGCGATCACGCCATCATCTGGATGCTGCGGCTGCCCCGTATCGTGATGGCGGCCCTGGTCGGTTTCGGAATGGGGCTGGCGGGTGCGGTTTTTCAAGCCATTTTGCGAAATCCCCTCGCTTCACCCTTCACATTGGGGGTGGGGTCGGGGGCGGGCTTCGGGGCGGTGAGTGTCATTCTTTTTTGGGGTGGCAGCGCTCAACCGTGGCGCGTAGCCGTGGGCGCGTTTTTCTTTTGTCTGATATCGGCGGGTTTTATTCTGGCCATCGCCAAAATAAAGCGTGCTTCTTCGGAGACCATGATTCTGGCTGGCATTGCGCAGATGTTCCTGTTTTCATCCCTTACCTCCCTTTTTCAGTACATGGGTACCATGGAGCAGGTTCACGCGGTCGTATTCTGGTTTTTCGGCAGCCTTTCCAAGGCCGGCTGGGCTGAGATCGGCATGGCCGGGGCAATGATACTGATCCCCTTTCCATTTCTTTTGCGGTACGCGTGGGATCTCAACCTGCTTACCTCCGGAGACGAATCGGCCCTGGCCCTTGGCGTCAACGTCAACCGGTTGAGGATGTGGGCGGTGGTGGTCGCATCCCTTGTGACCGCAGGGGGCATCTGCTTCACGGGTGTTATCGGATTCGTAGGGCTTGTGGCCCCCCATATCACCCGGATGATTATTGGCACCGACTACCGGTTCCTCCTTCCGGGTGCCGGTCTGGTGGGGGCTGTGATCGTTGTTGCGGCGGATACCCTGGGAAGAACGATCTGGGCCCCCCAGGTGATTCCCATCGGGATTGTGACGGCCTTTATCGGGGTTCCGTTTTTTTTCTATCTTTTGATGAAGCGTTCCAGGGAGTACTGGTCATGCTGACGGTGGATGATCTTTGTTTTAGCTACAACGGTACCCGGGTGCTTCAAAACATCGGGGGAGGTGTGGAAAAAGGCTGCATTCTGAGCATTGTCGGACCCAACGGTGCGGGCAAGACCACGTTGCTCAAATGCATCGCCCGGATTCTAAGGCCCACCGGGGGATCCGTATGTATCGAGGACCGGGATACGGCCGGCATGCCCCGCCGGGAACTGGCCAGGCATCTGGGATATGTGCCCCAGAATATGCCCACACGGTTTTCCGTGACCGTTTTTGACACGGTCCTTGCAGGCCGGAGGCCGTATCTTGCATGGCGGCCGTCGTGCAATGATATCCGGCGTACCGCCGAAATCATTGCGGCGATGGATCTCTCGGATCTGGCCATGCGGGACATGGCACAACTCAGCGGCGGACAGGCCCAGAAAGTCATGCTTGCCCGGGCCCTGGCACAGGAAACCCCCTACCTGCTGCTGGATGAGCCCACCAGCAGCCTGGACCTTCGTCACCAGCTGGAGATGCTGGAAGTCATTGCCGGGCTGGTGAAAAACAAAGCCATGGGTGCGGTGATGGCCATGCACGACCTGAACCTGGCCGCCCGGTTTTCGGACACCATCATGATGCTTTACCGGGGAAAGATATTCCGCAGGGGGACCCCCCGCCAGGTCATGACCCCGGAAAATATCAATACGGTATACGGGGTGGAAGCCGTCGTCCGTCAGGAAAACGGATATCTTCATATCCAGCCCCTGCGTTGCGCAGGGCGGCCGCAGCCGGGCAAAAACCGGAGACAACCCTTTTTAAACGAGGAAAATAGGGTATCATGAGTACTAAAACCGTCAAAATCGCCTGTATCATGTGGGGGTCTTATCTGCCTGCATTCCTGGCGGCGGCTGAAGCCAGCGCCCACGTGGAATTATCCATCTATTCCCAGAAAGAGATCGAAAACGATATAGAGACCCTGGAGCTGTTCTGGCGCAGTGCGGCCATGGCCGACATCGTTTTCTTATACTGGACCACGGACGGGTTCTGGGAAGAAGTCAGCGCCCGGCTCGATGAATTTGCCGGCGGCAAGACCATCGTGACCACCTCTTTCGACCCGGCCAACTGGGGCCGTATGGCCACGGTGGATATGCCTGTGTGCGCCCGGGCCTATGCCTACATGGCCGAGGGGGGAACGGAAAACTACCGGCGGCTTCTTGATTTTATAGCCCAACAGGTCGATGCGGACATACCGGTGCAGGCCCCCGTGCCCCTTCCCTGGCAGGGCATTCTCCATCCGCCGGACCAGACCGTGTACGCCTCGGTGCCGGATTATCGCAAGGCACATCCATTGATTCACCCCTGCACCGTGGGGCTGTTTTTTTCCCGGCACACCTTTACCGATACGGATGCGTCTCTGGAGCAGACATTCATCAAGGCCTTTGAAGCAAGGGGCCTGAATGTTTTGCCGGTTTTTTCCCACGGTGTCCCGGATAAGGAGGCCGGTGCCCTGGGGCCCATTGAGACGGCCCGGCGTTTTTTCATGGATCCGGACGGCAGGGCCCGTGTCCAGGCCCTGGTCAACCTCCATTTCTTTTTTCTGGGTCGGGAACCCCATGGTGACACTGCTGAAACCGGTGTGGCCAAAGCATCCGTTGATTTTTTTACGGCCCTGAACGTACCGGTGGTCAAGCCGGTCATCTCCTACAGCCAGACACCCCGGGAGTGGGAAGAGAACCCGCAGGGACTCCTGGCCGAAGTGAGCTTCGGCATTGCCATGCCCGAATTCGAGGGCAATATAGAGCCCATTCTCATGGCCTGCAGCCGGAAAATCACGGACCCGAAAACAGATACGGTGTTCGAGGTCCGGGAAGCCATTGCCGATCGGATGGAACGCATTGCCGATCGTGTGGCCCGGTGGGCACGCCTTTCAACGACGCCGGTGGCCGAACGAAAGGCGGTCTTTGTGTTCCACAAAAATGAGTGTGCCGGTTTGGAGGCCAACGTGGGCGGTGCCGCCGGGCTGGATTCCGGTGAGAGCGTGGTGCGCATCATGGAACAGATGAAGACCGCGGGATATCGGGTCACCGGTATTCCGGATTCCGGTGAGACCCTGATGCAGACCATCCTGAAACGGAAGGCCATTGCCGAGTTCCGGTGGACCACGGTGGATGAGATCGTTGCCAAGGGCGGGCACATTGCCCTGCTGGACAATGAGGTCTACCGCAAATGGTTTGCCAATCTGCCCCAAAAGGCCCGGGCCGCCCTTGTCGAGGCATGGGGTGAGCCCCCGGGCCGGGAAATGAACGGTGTGCCGCCGAGTATGGTGCTGGACGGCAAGCTGGTCATTACCGGGCTGAATTTCGGCAATGTTAATGTGATCATGCAGCCCAAACGCGGGTGCGCCGGATCCCGCTGTGACGGACAGGTATGCAAGATTCTTCATGATCCGGATATTCCGCCCCCCCACCAGTACATCGCCACTTATATGTACATGGATCGGGTATTCGGTGCGGATGTGATCATCCACGTCGGTACCCACGGCAATATCGAGTGGTTGCCGGGCAAGGGTGCCGGGCTGTCCGGTGCCTGCTGGCCGGATATCGCCATCGGCACGATGCCCCACCTTTATATCTACAACGCCGACAATCCGGCCGAGGGCGTGGTGGCCAAACGTCGCAGTTATGCGACACTGGTGGACCACATGCAGGCCGTCATGAGCACCGCCGATACATACGGCGGACTGGAAGCGTTGGAGGAACTCCTCGAAGAGCATCATCGGGCAAGGGGGCAGGACCCGGCCCGGGCCCATCAACTGGAACATCTCATCCGGGAGGCCGTGGATGAGCATAACCTTGCCGATGAGATCGCCGAAAAAAAACCGAACACCTTTGATGAACTGGTGACCGCGTGTCACCACATCCTTTCCAGGGTCAAGAACAGCCAGACCCGCACGGGCATGCATGTGTTCGGGGATCTCCCCGCGGGGACCGACCGGGCCGAAACCATCAACACCGTTCTCCGGTTTGACAGCGCCAATCCCCTCAATACCCGTCGACTGGTTTTCGACCTTTGGGGGGAGGATATCAGTGCCGCACTCCGGGATCCCGATAAACGGGGCCGCAACAATAAAACCGGCAGCCAGCGCCTGCTGGACGCAGATGGGACGGCCCGGGACCTCATCGCCCGGCTTATCAACGGCGAGGATGTGGCCGATGCCCTGACGGTATTGACCGGGATTGTGCCCCGGGGTCCCCTATGCGACCGTTTTCGACGGTTTGCCGTTCTGGTGAAAGAGATCAACCGTCGTATTTCAGATTCCCGGGAGCTGGATGCCCTGGGGTCGGCCATGGCCGGGGGCCATGTGCCGGCCGGTCCGTCCGGGTATATCTCCCGGGGCCGGTACGATATTCTGCCCACGGGTCGAAATTTCTACAATGTGGATCCCACCCGTATTCCCACCCGGGCCGCCTGCCGGGTGGGCGTAATCCTGGCCGGGGCCCTATTGCAGCGCCATCTCGACGAGGAAGGCCGGTATCCCGAGACCGTGGGCATGGTCTGGCTGGCATCGGACATCATGCGGGCCGACGGCGAGCAGATGGGGCAGATACTCCATCTGCTGGGGGCCCGGCCCATATGGAAGGCCAACGGGCAGGTGGACGGTTTTACGATTATTCCGGCCCGGGACCTGGGACGGCCGCGCATCGATCTCAATATCCGGGTTTCGGGTATCACCCGGGACTGCTTTCCCGACTCCCTGAAATACATCGATGACGCAGTCCGGGCCGTAGCGCTGCTGAAAGAGCCGCCCGGGCAGAATTTTGTGCGCAGCCACATCGTGGCCCAGGCCGGCGACCAGGGCCTCTCGCCGGACAACGCGGAGGATTTCCGCCGTCTCAGTTATCGCATTTTTTGTGCCCAGCCCGGTGTCTACAAGGCCGGGGTCAACCTGGCCGTGCAGGCTTCGGCCTGGAAAACCGAGGGCGATCTGGCCGATGTCTATATGTTCTGGAACGGATACGCTTACGGCGGCGGGGCCGGAGATGCCGCCTATGGGGTTCAGGCCCACCGGGAACTCACGGCGAATCTGGCCCGGGTGGAGGTCACCTTTGACAAGCACATCTCCGACGAAGGGGATTTTTTAAACTGCTGTGGTTATTACGGCAATTACGGCGGCATGACCGTGGCGGTCAAGACCCTTTCGGGCAAGGCCCCCCGGACCTATTACGGCGACACCCGGGACCCGGCCAACGTGGCGGTGACGGATTTCGCCGACGAAATGCGCCGGGTGGTGCGGACCCGGCTTCTGCATCCCAAATACATTCAAGGCATGAAGGCCCACGGTTACAAGGGAGCCGGTGATCTGTCCAAGCGCATCGGCCGGGTATACGGATTCGGTGCCACCACCGGAAAGGTGGACAACTGGATTTTTGATGACATCGCAAAGACCTTTGTCCTCGACCCGGAGATAAATGCCTGGTTCCGGGAGGTCAACCCCTGGGCCATGGAGGAGATCGGCCGCCGTCTGCTGGAAGCCGAGCGCCGGGGGGTCTGGCACCCGGACCCCGATCTGCTGGATCGGTTGAAAGAGGCCTACCTGGCGGCCGAAGGCGATCTGGAGGAAACCATGGGGGACGTGCAGGGCGATTTCCAGGGTGGTGCCGTGGACGTGATCACGTCCGATGATGTGACGTCCTGGAAATCCGCTATGCAGGCGGTGATGGATAAAAATAAATTTTGACCCGGCGCATAACAAGGCAATTGCAGTGATATCTCCCCATCTTTATCCATTCTCGGCCATCGTGGGCCAGGACAGGCTCAAACGGGCACTGATCCTCAATGCCGTCAATCCGGCCATCGGCGGGGTTCTGATCCGGGGGGAAAGGGGCACGGCCAAATCCACGGCCGTCCGGGCCCTGGCCGAGCTGCTGCCCGAAATCCGGGTGGTAAAGGGCTGCTCCTTTGCCTGCGATCCGGACGATGTCGATGATATGTGCGGCCATTGCCGCAAAATCCCCATCGGGCATCCGGTGGATTCGCGTCGTATTCCCGTTATCACTTTGCCCCTGAACGCCACCGAGGATCGGGTGGCCGGCGGCATGGATTTCAATCAGGCCGTGAAAACCGGTATCCGCAGTTTTTCACCCGGTTTGCTGGCCGCCGCCCACCGGGGCATTCTGTACGTCGACGAGGTAAACCTGCTGGACGACCACATCGTGGACATTATTCTGGACGCCGCCGCTTCGGGGCAAAACCGGGTGGAACGGGAGGGGGTTTCCTTTATCCATGCCGCCCGGTTCATCCTGGTGGGCACCATGAACCCGGAGGAAGGCGAGCTGCGGCCCCAACTCCTGGATCGATTCGGTCTTTGCGTAGACGTGAAGTCTGAAAAAGATCCCGGATGCCGGGTGGAACTGATGCTCAGGCGGGAAGCGCATGACGCCGATCCGGCCGGGTTCCGCCTGCGGTATGCAGCAGACAATGCCACGGTTGCCCGGCAGATTTTAATCGCCCGGAAAGCCCTTTCCAAAGTGACTTTGAGCCCTTCCCTCGGGGCCTTTATTGCAGAAATCTGCACGGAAAACCACGTGGCCGGCCATCGGGCCGATCTGGTCATGGCCCATACGGCAAAAACCCTGGCCGCTCTGGACGCCCGCCCGGAAGTAACCGTGGACGACATTCGTGAAGCATCGCTGCTGGTGTTGCTTCATCGCAGGCGTGAGGCCGCACCGCCCCCGCCGCCCCCGCCGCCCGAACAGGATCATTCCCATGAAGATCCGGTGGACAGCGACTCCCCGGAGGAGCGGGAAAGCCCGGAAAACACATTGCCCGAATCAAACCATCCGCCGGTGGAGGCCGCCCAGAACGTTTCGTCTGAAAAATCCGGTCCGCCTGCCGAAGACAACAACAGCGGGTCCGAATCCCAAATTCCGGAAAAAGATCGGCAACACGACGCCCTTGAGCAGATCTTTGAGGTGGGGGAAACCTTTACGGTGAAAAAATTTACATCACCCAAGGACCGGGTCTTTCGCCGGGGTTCCGGTCGGCGATCAAGTACCCGCATGGCTCAAAATCAGGGCCGTTATGTCAAGAGCACTGAAAACCGGCAGTTCGGGGATGTGGCCCTGGATGCCACCTTGCGGGCCGCAGCGCCGTATCAGCTGCATCGCAGGAACGACGGCACAAACAATCCGGTCATGATTCTCCGGGCCGAGGATATCCGGGAAAAAATCCGGGAAAAACGGGTGGGCAATTTTCTGCTGTTCCTGGTGGACGCCAGCGGCTCCATGGGTGCCAGGGGCCGCATGACGGCCTCCAAGGGGGCCATCATGTCCCTTTTGCTGGATGCTTACCAGAAACGGGACCGCATCGCCATGGTCTCGTTTCGCAAGGACAAGGCCGTGGTTAACCTACCGCCCACGGCATCCATCGAACTGGCCGCATCCCTGCTCCGGGAGATGCCCGTGGGCGGCCGTACCCCGCTTTGTGCCGGGCTGGCTAAATCCCATGAGGTTCTGCGCGGCTATTTGCTGCGTGAACCCACGGCCCGGTCCATCGTGATTCTGATTACCGACGGCAGGTGCAACGTGGCCATGGGAGAGCGAAAACCCCTGGACGAAGCCTTTTTGCTGGCCGAACGGCTCTCCACCGAGGCCCGCATTCAATTTATCCTGGTGGACACCGAAAGCCAGGGCCTGATCCGATTTGGTCTGGCCCAGAAACTGGCAAAGGCCCTTAACGCCCGATATCTAAAGATTGAAGATCTGAAAGCCGACACCCTGCTCAACATCGCAAAGGAGACTGCTGCATGATTCCAGGATTTGTTTACCCGTTTGTTGCCATCGAGGGCCAGGATCAGATGAAACTGGCCCTGATTCTCAATATTATTACACCGTCCCTTTCCGGTGTCCTGATTCGGGGCGAAAAAGGCACGGCCAAATCCACGGCCGTAAGGGCCCTGGCCCGGGTACTGCCTTCCATTGAAGTGGTCAGGGATTGTCCATTTCAACTGCCGGCGGGAGACCCCCTGGCAGTGTGCCGGGAGTGCACCCGCATGGTGTGCCGGAAGGCCGTTTTGAATCACGAATCCGTGGAGACCCATCGTCGGGGCATCCGGGTGGTGGAATTACCCGTGGGTGCCACCGAGGACCGGGTGGTGGGCACCATGGATTTGGAACATGCCCTGAAAAAAGGGGAAAAACAGGTGGAGCCCGGTTTGCTGGCCGCGGCCCATCGGGGCATTCTCTATGTGGATGAGGTGAACCTGCTGGATGACCACGTGGTGGACGTACTTCTGGATTCCGCGGCCATGGGGGTCAACACCATTGAAAGAGAAGGGGTGAGTTTTTCCCATCCGGCCCGGTTCACCCTGGTGGGTACCATGAATCCGGAGGAGGGGGAACTGCGGCCCCAGCTTCTGGACCGTTTCGGTCTGTGTGTCCATATCCAGGGCATTCATGATGCATCCTCCCGGGTGGCCATCATGGAGCGCCGGGGGGCCTTTGATGAAAATCCGGCGGATTTCTGCGCCCGGTGGGAGACAAAATCCCGGGTCCTGGTGGAACGTATCGAAAAGGCCATGGACCTCTATCCCCGGGTGACCGTCCACCGTTCTTTTCTGTTCGACATCGCCGATTACTGCCTGGATGTCGGCGTGGACGGCCATCGGGGCGATATTATCATCCTCAAGGCGGCCAAGACCCTGGCAGCATACCATGGCCGGGACAAGGTGGAAAAAGCCGACATTGACACGGCCGCCGAACTGGCGCTGCCCCATCGCATCCGGAGACAGCCCCTTCAGGATATCGTAGTGGACGTGGCCGAAGTGCGACGGCGAAAACAGGAGCGGCGAAGAGCCGATGGCCGGTAAACAATGGTTATGGATCGGCTGATGATCGGTTGAACGCGGGAATCAAAAAAATGCAGGGTAACACATTTGTGAAAATGTCATGATCCGTATTGAAAAACTGGAAAAAATCTACGGCAGGGTAGCCGCCGTCAGGGGGGTCGATCTGACGGTGGATTCCGGTGAACTGTTTGCCTACCTGGGCCCCAACGGCGCCGGCAAGACCACCACCATCCGCATCCTGACCGGGCTCGCGCGCCTGAGCGCCGGCAGAGCATGGCTGAACGGCCATGATATCGTCAAAGCGCCCCTGGCGGCCAAAACCCAATACGGCCTGGTCCCCCAGCATATCAATCTGGACAGGGAACTGAGCGTGTTCGAGAACCTGATGATTCACGGCCGGCTGTATCACATGCCCCGCCGGGCCATTGGCCGGCGTATCGATACCCTGCTGAATTATATCGAATTGGATGAAAAACGGGACACCGTCGTCAAAAAACTGTCCGGGGGAATGAAACGCCGGGTGATGATTGCAAGGGCGCTGCTGCACCGGCCGGCCATTCTTTTTCTGGATGAACCCACCGTGGGTCTGGATGCCAATATCCGCCGGCGTATCTGGGGATTGATCAAAAAAATCCAGGAAGACGGCGTTACTATTTTTTTGACCACCCACTACATTGAAGAAGCCGAGTTTCTGGCAAAGCGTGTGGCTTTCATCGACCGGGGAGAGATTGTGGCCTTAGATACGCCGCAGAATCTGATGGCCGGCATCGGCCGATGGGCCATGGACCGATTGACCGGGGATAGCCTGCAGACCCGTTATTTTAAGACCCAGGCGGAAGCCAGACAATGTGCGGTGGCGCATGAAAACAGCTTTGCCGTACGACGGGTGAATCTAGAGGATGCTTTTTTAAACATGACAGGGAAAAAAATCAAATGATACGGGGATGGACCGCCGTTTATTTCCGGGAAATGATCATATTAAAACGGCGACTTCCCCGGCTGATCGGTGCCTGGTCGGTTTCGCCCCTGCTTTACATGGTCGCCTTCGGCTACGCCATGGGAAAAGGGGTCACCGTTCAGGGGCATCGCTATATCGAATTCTTAATTCCGGGTATTGCCGCCATGGCCAGCATGACCCAGGCCTTTGCCATTGGCAGTGAAATCAATATTGCCCGGTTTTACTGGCATATCTTTGAAGAGATCCAGGCAGCCCCCGTCAGTAATGCCGCCTATGTTACCGGTGAGGTACTGGCCGGTATGACGCGGGCCATGCTGGCCGGCGGTGTCATTCTTATTCTCGGTGCGCTTTTTGGTGTGGTTCTTCCCTGCACCGGATTTTTCTGGCTGGCTTTTCTGCTTAACAGTTTTGTTTTCTCGTCCCTGGCGGTGGGGCTTGCCATGCTGGTTAAATCCCACGCGGATCAGGCGATGATGAACAGCTTTATCATAACGCCCATGGCCTTTTTGAGCGGCACCTTCTTCCCTGTGTCACATCTTCCGTGGTGGGCTCAAAAAATTCTTGTCCTGCTGCCCCTGACCCATGCCACCCATGCCATCCGGGCCGCGTCTTTCGGCAGGGCGCCGGAGATCGGCGACTATCTGATCCTTGCCGGTGTCGGCGGTTTGACGTTTCTTTTTGCCGTCTTCACCGTTGATTGTGCCCGGGAGTAATGTCATTTACCTTTTTTTCGGCACGCACCGCGATGAGTTCGGCCACAATGCGCACGGCGATCTCGGCCGGTGTTTCAGCGCCGATGGATTGGCCGATGGGCGTGCCGGATGACTTTGGTCGCATCAATACAGGCTCCGGACTTCGCGCTTAAAAAAAACGGCCGCGATGATCACGGTCAGGACCGGAAACGAGATAATCAGTACCGCGGCGGCATTTACGGCCGGCGTAAAGGTAAAGCGCATGAGCCCGTACAGATACACCGGCAGGGTCAATTCATTACCGATGAGAAAGTAGGCCAGCAGAAATTCTCCCAGGGAAATGGTAAAGCAGAAAAGCCCGGCCGCCAGCAGGGCCGGCATGATCAGGGGCAACGTGATATCGATGAATGTGCGCAAAGGAGTGGCGCCCAGATCCATGGCGGCCTCTTCCATGGTCAGGTCGAAATTGAGCAGCCGGTCCCGGATGACGATGACCGCAAAGGGCATGATAAATGTTGTATGCCCGATGATGGTGGGCCAGATGCCCCCGGAAATTCCCAATGTGCGAAACCACAGCAGTACCGAGACCGCGGATACCACACCGTAGGTGATAATGGCCAGTATGTTAAGGGTTTCTAAAAGGCGTTTGCCCCGGAACCGAAAACGGACCAGTCCATAGGCCAGGAGCAGGCCGAAAAAAGTGGAAAAAAAGGTGGTGGCCAGGCCGATGAATATTGAATTCCGGGTTGCCGTTATCAGCCTTGAATCGGAAAATGCCTGGGCAAACCAGCGCAGGGTAACCCCCTTGATGGGCCATGTCAGATATTCGGACGAATTAAAGGCATACAGCACCAGGATCGCCAGGGGCAGCAGCAGATACCCCAGGTAGATGGCGATATACAGTTTGAAGAATTTTTCCCCCCACCCGGGCCGGGGCCATGATTTTTTACCGGTATCAGGCATGTCCCACCTCCCGGCCCAGCCATGTCAGCACACCTGCCAGAACCAGCAGTGCGCCGAAAACAATCACCGACAGGGCGCTGCCCACGTTCCAGTTGGCGCCTCCCATGAAGGTTTCAAAAATGACCGAAGAGATCATCAACGTGTTGGCCCCGCCCAGCATCTGGGCCGACAGGACATCCCCGAAGCAGGCCAGCAGCACCAGGATCAGGGCCGATATGGTGCCCGAGCGGGTCAGGGGCAGGGTCACGTGCCAGAGGGTTTGGAGTTTGTTGTAGCCCAGGTCTTCGGATGCTTCCAGCAGTTCCCGGGGGACTTTCCCCAGGCTGGCGTATAGCGGCAGAATCATAAAGGGGGTGTAGGTGTAGACCAGACCAAAGATAACACCGGTCTGGTTGTAGAGCATCTGAACCGGCAGATCCGTCAAGCCCGTGGCCGTGAGCAGGGAGTTGACGATGCCGCTGGACCCTAAAATGATCTTCCATGCAAAAACCCTGAGGATGATACTGGTCCAGAAGGGAATCAGCATGACGATCAGTATCAGGCCCCCCCTGCGGGCCCGGCAGGCCAGGTAATAGGCCACAGGATAGGATATCAACAGCGATATGACACTGGCCGTGACCGCATACCCGGCGGTGCGCAGGAAGGACCGCAGGTAGATGGGTTCTGTCAATACCCGGATATAATTGGCCGGGGTATAGAACGGGTCCGGGTCGAAAAACGGCATGGTGGACAACAGACTGTAGCGCAGGGCCACAAACATGGGGATCAGGAAAAAAACCACCAGCAGGAAAGCGGCGGGAAACACCACCAGCCATGCCATGCCGCGCCTTTTTGCAGGGGGTTGCCAGGGGGTTTCCCCTGGAGCGGTTTTAGATGGATCCATCATGTCGCCTGCTGTCTTCATGCGAACCGGCACCCTTACTCTCCCCTGACATCCTGGTAGGCCTTGACCATTTTTTCACTGGTCTTGGGCAATAGCGTGGGGTAGGGCACCATGCGCCGGGTCTGAGCATCGGTATAGGTCATGATGCCGGCCAGTTTGGCGGGCAGCGCCCCGGAGGCCGCTTTGTTCACCACCATATAACCGATCTTCTGAATCATCTGGGAAGCCATTGCAGGTGACAGCAGGTGGTTGATCCACAGGTAGGCGGCCTCCTTGTTCGGGGCATCGGCCAGGATGGCAAACTGATCGATCCAGGCGGCACACCCTTCTGCGGGCACGACAAACCCCACGGGCTGGCCGTCTATCTGCATTTTGTGGACCATACCGTCATCTGCGGAGGTGATCCATATATCGCCGGCGGCCAGGAGGTTTTTCATCTCTTCCAGGCTCTCGAACCGTTTCAGCAAAAGCGGATTGAGCTGCCGCATTTTGGCCTTGATGGTTTCCAGCTTGGCATCGGTGTCCGTGTCTAGGTCGGCAATATCCATGCCCAGGTATTTGGCTGTGGCAAAACAGGCATCCACGGGGTTGCGCGAAAAACCCACATGCCCCTTGTAGCGCTCATCCCACAGGGCGCCCCAGGAAGTGGGGGGCTGTTTTATGATATCACTGCGATAGGCCAGCCCCATGACCCCGAAGGTGTAGGGGACACTGTATATCTTGTTGCCGATGGTGTTGTAATCCGCCTTTTTAAACCCTTCCGAAAGTCCGGCATAATTGGGGATTTTACCGGTATTGATGGGTTCCAGCAGTCCTGCTTTTGCAAATCGTTGTATCATGTGGTTGCTGGGCTGAACAATGTCCACACCTTCATGGCCGGCATGCAGCTTGGCCCACAACTCTTCGTTGCCGTGGTAAAAGGTGCAGTTGACCTTGACGCCGTATTTTGCCTCGAATGAGGTCGTGGCAAAATCAGGGCAGTATATCCCCCAGGTCCAGATGTTCAGCTCTCTGGTTTCTGCGGCAAACACCATGCCGGCGGAAAAAAGTGCCAGACCGGTCACAACCGTGAACATTAAAGTGTACCATGAATGCCTATCTTTTTTGTTCATCTATATTTCCTCCTTATCGCATATGCATCCTCAGGTGCCCAGTCCACGGTTACCTGACGGCCAACGGTTAAACGCGATACCATGCGGGCGTCCACATCCGCTTTGATGCGAATATTGCCGGGCAGTTCCAGAATGCAGCGACGAAACGCACCGGCATAAATATTGTCTGCCACCGTGGCGTTATAAATATTGGGGCCGGTATTTTCATCAGGCGATATCCGGATCCGTTCGGGCCGGACGGACAGGGCAACCCTGTCACCCACCTGAAGATCGGCGCCGGCTCTGGTAACGCATGTCAATCCGTTGCAGTCAATCGTTGCCTGATGCGGGGCGATATCCAGCACACGACCTTCTATAAAATTGGTGTCACCGATAAAATCAGCCACAAATCGGTTGCATGGTTGCTCGTAAATCTGCACAGTGGTCCCGATCTGTTCGATCCCGCGATCGTTCATCACGGCGATTCGGTCGCACATATTCAACGCTTCCTGCTGATCATGGGTCACGTAAATAAAGGTGATCCCCAGACGGCGCTGGATTTGTTTCAGTTCGATCTGCATTTCCCGTCGCAGTTTCAGGTCCAGGGCCCCCAGGGGTTCATCAAACAATACCACGGCCGGTTCGAGAATCAGGGCCCGGGCCAGGGCCACCCGCTGCTGCTGACCGCCACTGAGTTTTTTGGGAAAGCGATTTTCGAGCCCATCCAGGCGAACCATGTCCAGGGACTGAAACACCTTTTTTTGAATAACGGCTTTAGAAAGCCTGCGCCGTTTCAATCCATAGGCCAGGTTGTCGTATACCGTCATGTGGGGGAACAGGGCGAGATTCTGGAAGACCGTGGTGACGTTACGCCGATATGGGGGACGGTGGCCCATGAGTTCATTCTGCAGATAGACCCGCCCGCTGGCCGGGATTGTAAAACCGCCGATGATCCGCAATGTGGTGGTTTTGCCCGAACCGCTGGGTCCCAGGATGCCGAAGAACTCTCCCCGGATGACGGCCAGTGACACCTTATTTAAAACCTGCTGCGATCCGAAATAATGGGACACATTTTCTAAAACAACATCATATGCCGGCCCGGTGTTTTCACCGTCCGGGTGTGAGGGCTCAAATTGATCACCCGTCGATTCCATAACTGTTCCTGTCACGTTTTATGCCTGTATTTTCCCCGATGGGGTGACATCTTTGCCGCTCATCATCTCTCCCCGGCAATCTATCCGGCCATGGCATCGAGGTCAAGATTTATCTGATATGCAGATATCACAAAACAGCGCAATTCTTTCCTTGACAGAGCCCCTGAGATCCTCTATCAAATAGGCTCAAGGTGCCTTTTACGGCTTAATAGGGAATTCCGTTAAAATCGGAAGCGGTCCCGCCGCTGTAATCGGGGACGAAACCTGCAAAAACCACTTCCGGGTGATAGCCCGGCGGGAAGGTGCAGGCAGTAGGATGATCCGAGAGTCAGAAGACCTGCCTTAATGCGACGCCATATTTCCGCGGTATGACGGAAAATGTGCCTCTACTATTCAAGGGCCAAGAAACTGGGTGCAGCCCTTCAAGCTTTGTAAGTTTGAAGGGCTTTTTTTATGTTGTCTCCTCTGATACCGGCAGAGGAAAGGGATAGGAGGGGTTACATGGCAGGTTTTTTATGCAGGGCCGATGTCTCCCGGCTGAACAGAAAAACCACCCCTCCTGACCCTGCCCTTCAAGCCTGCCCCCGTCCATCTTTACGAGAGGTCAAATATGTTTGACCCTGCCCCTGTCACGCATTTGCATTGACAGTTCGCGCAATGGTATATTGTTTTTATTACCCACCTGATCCTGATGATGCGATAGTTTACCGCACCGTTACCGAAGGAACGGCGTTCCACGTTGCATAATTCATTGAATACGGTTAATATGCAATGGGCTATGCCTATTGAAGGTGGCGGAACAGTTCTTCCAATTCCGGGATACTTTTTTTACGAGTGCATTGAATGATGACAACAAAAAAGTTCATAACGGCGGTTATCCTGTCTGCCGGAAAATCCAGTCGCATGAAGGGCCTGTTTAAACCCTTGCTTCCCCTTGCAGGTGTGCCGATTATTGAAAAAGCGGTGGGGGTGTTTCACAATGCCGGTATTCGTGACATTCGATGCGTTACCGGGTATCGTTCTGATGATCTTGCCGATATTTTGAAAAAAAACGGGGTGCGGGAACTGGAAAACAAAACCCATGAAAAAGGCATGTTTTCATCGGTTGTCACGGCTGTATCAAGCCTTGAAGACAGGTGTGACGCTTTTTTTATATTGCCGGTGGACATCCCCCTTGTGCGCGAAACCACCGTTAGAACACTGTTGAACCGGCGGCGTTCCGGATCTCCTGCAATCCTGTATCCCGTATTCAAGGGGATGCGGGGGCATCCGCCATTGATCCCTGCAATATATGCCCAGCAGATTCTTCAATGGCAGGGAGGCGGGGGGCTCAAAGGCTTTTTAGGCCAATATAATGCCGATGCCGTGGATGTGCCTGTTGCCGATGAATGGATGCTCAGAGATGTGGATACCCGGGCGGATTATCAACATTTTACAGATCGGTTAAATGGGTATGATATCCCCACCAGGGATGAATGTCATGTGCTGATGACGGATATTTTTAAAGTGGATGCCCCCATTGTCCGGCACTGCCGAAAGGTCGCCCAAATGGCCCGATCCATGGGAGACGCCCTTAACCGGCGTGGCGAAAACCTGGACCTTGATTTGATAACGGCTGCCGGCCTTGTCCATGATATCGCCAGAATGCAAAAACACCATGCTGCGGTGGGCGCTGCAATCCTTAAGGGGATGGGCTTTGAGCGGGTTGCGGATATTGTTTCGAAACACATGGATATTGGCCGGGCCGTTGCCCCGGAAGGCTCATCATCGGAAAGACCCTCTGAAGCGGAAGTGGTTTTTATGGCAGATAAAATGGTTCAGGGAGAAACGGTGGTGTCCATGGAAAAACGGTATATGGAAAAAATAAGACGGCATCACCATGATCCGGAAGCCGTTGCCGTTATTAAAAGACGCTTTGCCGATGCGCTTGTCGTTAAAGAAAAAATTGACAGGGTTTTATTCAGGGGAAACGATGATGATTTATCTGATGCGGCACGGTGAGATTGAAACCGATGAAAAAAGGCGTTTTATCGGTCAGATCAATCCGGGTTTGAATGAGAATGGGATGGCCCAGGCCCGGCGGTGGCAGGGCATATTGAAATCCATTGCCTTTGGGCAGGTCTATTGCAGTGACCTTGATCGCGCTGTTCAAACAGCGATGATCATAGCGGGAAACCGCAGCCTTCCGGTTCAGCAAGTGGGGGATTTCAGAGAGATCAGCCTGGGCCGGTGGGAAGGGAAAACGTTTTCTTCGATTCGCAGAGACTGCCCTGAAGAATGGGAAAACCGTGGCCGGGATTTGGCTGATTATCGGGTTTCCGGCGGTGAAAGTTTTTCCGATCTCCAGGCACGGGTGGTGCCCTCTTTTGAGGCGATTGCCGAAAAATCCCATGGTCATGTACTCATCGTGGCCCATGCCGGGGTCAACCGGGTGCTTTTGTGTCACCTTCTGGGAATGCCCCTTGGGAATCTGTTTCGGCTGGGGCAGCAGTATGCCTGCCTTAATCTCATTCGGAAAAAAATGCCCTGGCAGGTCAACGCCTTGAACCGGGTTGTTTAAATTTTCGTGTCGGCACGCACCGCGATCAGTTCTGCGACGATGCTCACGGCGATCTCGGCCGGGGTTTCAGCGTTGATGGCCATGCCGATGGGGGCATGTACGCACCTGAGTTTTTCTTCTGTAAACCCTTCTATTACCAGGTTCTGGTAAATTGTGTTCCGTTTTTGCCGGCTGCCGATCATGCCGATATACCTGGCAGGGCTTTTGAGTGCCTGGGCCAGAACACTCTGGTCATGCACATGTCCCCGGGTGAGGATGACGATATAGCTGTCCGGGGTGATATCCAGATTGTCCAGCGCATGGTCGAAATCTTCAATGACGATCACTTGGTCGCTTGTTTCAAATCGCTGCGGATTGGCATATTCAGCCCGGTCATCAATGACGATGGTCCTGAAATCCATCATTTTTGTCAACAGGGCTGTCTGTTGGGACACATGTCCGGCGCCGAAAAGATAGACCGTACCGGCAGACGAAGCGGGTTCTGCGAGGAACAGGCGGCCTTCCACGGTGAACAGTGAAGGGGACCGCTCTCTGGCGGCCCGGATCAGAAGCGTTTCCATGGCAGGACTTGAAAAATGACGGCTGCCTAAAATGTTGCCGTCTTCAAGGATCAGGCAGCGTTCAACGGTTCCCCCTTTTTTCTCCACATCCGTGATGTCCGCTGCCAGCAGGCTTTTCTGGCCTGTCCGGATATGGTGCAGAAAAGTTTCGTACATTTGACAGGTGGCCCTGTCCGGCGATACTTTTTCCATGAGGATCCGCTCTTTGCCGCCGCAGATCATGTCCATGCCGTCTGCAATGCCGGCGGTACTCAGGTCAAAGGTGCATATTCGGGCATTACCGGTTTTCAGCAGTTCCGGCGCCATTTTCATGACCTGGGCCTCCACGATGCCGCCGCCGATGGTTCCCAGGATATCCCCGTTTTCACGGATGATCATCTTGGTCCCGGCCACGCGGGGGGTCGATCCGTTTTTACTGAGGATCGTGGCCAGGACAACGGGTTCCTTTTTTTTTATCAACCGGCAAAGCTGGTGTTCGATTCTGTTCATTGGTCCCTTTGATTGTTCCCAGCGCATTCAGACCTTTGAGGGCCGGGCCAGGGCAGCCTTTATTTTGTCCGGGGTCGCCGGAAGGTCGCAGATCCATTTGCCCGTAGCATTTTTAATGGCATTGATAACGGCCGGGGCCGTGGGCACCATGCACATTTCACCGATTCCGGTCACGCCCAGCGGGCCCTTGGGACGGGGCGTTTCCCGGATGATGGTTTCCATGGGAAAACTGCGGCCGATGGTGGGAAATTTGAAATTGACCCAGTCACTGGTCTTGCCGGCCACATAAACTTCCCGCAGGGCCAGGCCCACGCCCATATCTAATCCCCCTTCCAACTGGCCGGTCAGGTTCTGGGGATGAATCACCGGTCCCGCATCCACCGCTGTGGTTGCCTTGAGGATGGTTACATCGCCTGTTTTTGTGTCTACTTCCAATTCAATTAATTGCACCGCATGTACCTGGGATTCAAACGAGGGGCCCTGACCGGTTTTTGGATCCAGAGGCCCGGCGTCTTCATTTTTTTTATGACCACGATACCGGGTGGGCCGGCCCGCTGCCGCCAGTTTTTCGGCAGTTCCGGCGCCGGTCTCATCCATGGCCTTTTTTAATTGTTCCAAGGCGTTAATGACAGCATTGCCGATCATATAGGTAATGCGACTGCCTGCGGCCGGGCCGCTGGCCTCGGTTTGCTCGGTGTTGCGTGTGTAGATTCTGATCCGGTCCATGGGGACGTGCATATATTCACTGGTCAACTGGATGAGCATGGACTCGTTGCCTTCTCCCGGATCGGCAGCGGCCGCATACACGCTGATCCCGCCGTCACCATTAAGTTCAACCGAGGCCACGGAGACATCTCCGGGACCGCCGATACCGAATGCGCCGGTACCGATCCCCACGCCCCGCTTTACCCGGCCTTCGCAGTGGGCTGTGGCCTCTTTCACGGCCCGGTCATAGTGGGGCCGCACGGCTTCCATCAGTTCGGAAAACGGCCATTCACTGGCTGTTCTGCCGGTAGACTTGCTCTGGCCGGGTGCCAGCGCATTTTTCAACCTGAATTCAAAGGGATCCATTCCCACTTTTTCGGCCAGCATGTCCATGGCGCATTCCAGGGCAAAGTTGGCCTGGGGGGGGCCGGCACCCCGGGCAGCGCTTCCCCAGGGGTTGTTGGTGTAGACCAGTCGGCCCCTGGCTTTGATATTGGGAATGTAGTAGGAGCCGGAGAGCATGAGCATGGCCCGGTGAATCACCACATGCCCGATGGAATAATAGGCCCCGTTATCCACTATAAAGTCGTTGCAATAGGCGGTCAGTCGGCCCTGATCGTCGGCCCCCATGGTCACATCCATGTCAAAGGCATGCCGCTTTGACGACATGAGCATGCTTTCCGCCAGGCTTGGAATATAGCGGACGGGGCGTTTGAAGTGGATGGCCGCAGCCGCGGCAATACCCTCTGATATCACATCGATCTTGATGCCGAACTGCCCGCCGGAATAGGCTTCGATATAGGTCATGTTCTCATATCCAAGGGCTTTTACCAGCATGGCCCGATGCATGTGGATATTGATGCTGCGCCCCACGATGACCAGTTTGGCATTCTCACCCGTGCCTTCCCAGAAGGCCACGGTGGCTTCGGTCTCCAGCGGGGCCTGGTGATTGATCTGGGTCTTGAATCGGGTCCGAATGACCGCCGACGATGCCGATAATGCCGTTTCAGCATCCCCTTTGATTTGGGGCTGGTCATAGCAGAGATTCTCCCAGTCCGGGTGGACCCGGACGGCATCAGCGGCAAGGGCTGCTTCAGGGCTGTCCATCACCGGCAGGGGGGCTAATTCCACAGTGACCGTTTTTAAGGCTGCATCGGCCTGGGCCTTGGTTTCTGCGGCCACCACCAGAATGGGGTCGCCGATATAATGGACCTTGTCCCCGCAGAGAACGGGCCGGTCCGGTTTCAGGTATTCGAGGATGTTTGTTCCTTTTATATCCGATGCAGTGATGATGCCGGCCACGCCAGGCATGGATTCGGCCCGTGATGAATCTACGGAAACAATCCGGGCATGGGGGATCTCACTGCGCAGCACGGCCAGTGCCAGGGCGTTTTCTATTTTGAAATCCCCTGTAAACTGGGCTGCTCCGCAGGCCTTGGCCATGGCAGAGGGACGCGGGTGGGAGACGCCCATGGCGGTCTCGGAAACCTTGGGTCTCACCTTGTCCGGTGTGGTTTCACCGCGCAGAAACCGGGCTGCCAGCTGAACCGCTTCGATAATTTTTTTGTAGCCGGTGCAGCGACACAGATTGCGGCGCAGGGCCTGTTTGATGTCATGGACATCAGGGTTTGGATTGGCATCCAGAAGGGCCTTGGTCGCCATAATCATTCCCGGGGTACAGAATCCGCATTGAATGGCCCCGGACAGCACAAAGGCCTCCTGGATCAGGTGGGGGTTGTCCGGCGTACCCAGTCCCTCGATGGTAAGAACCGAGGCACCATCTAAGGACGCCACTTTTGTCAGACAGGACAAAGCGGTTTTCTGATTGACAATGACGGTGCATGCCCCGCACTGCCCCTTTCGATCACAGGACTGCTTTGTCCCGGTGAGCCCGAGTTCTTCGCGCAAAAGATCCAGCAGTACCCGGTTTGAATCGACAATATACTCTTTGGGCATGCCGTTGATCGTTAATTTAATTTTTTTCACTTATTTTCCTCGTGTTTTTATAATAATCCGTAATCGGATAGCCGATCCCTTAAGAACGTGGTTTTGGTAACCTTCCTTTCTTAATGTCTTCGTAGTCTTCGCTCAAGGCCAGGCCCCCGCACCACTGACCGTCCACCACCAGTCGTTGTTGATTTTGTCGACATCTGCAACCAGCACCATTTTTATGATGACGGTCTCGTAAAAAGCTTTTTCAGACCACGAAAAACCATATACCCGAAAGGAAATTGATCTGTTGATTTTAATTCGGTTTTGATGCTGCAAATACAATTTAAAGTCAATTTGTTATGTTAAATTCTCAACGATCAGTTCCTTAGAAGTTCAACGCCGGCGTTACGCTGCATTTCGCAATCATTCAACGGTCGATCAATACACCTTATGGTACCCGAATTTGCACGCCTTCAATGTTAACTTTGTGTGAGTTCGTATTGGTTGGTTTTCATTCAGAAAAATTTTCTAAAATATATTCTTTGAAAAGAATAACTGAAAACAACCCAAACGCGTGAAAGTTGATTGTATCAATATTGACATAGTAGCTTATATAGGATAATGAAATCGCTGTCAAACAGATAATTTGGCTTGTTCGTTGAGCTTTTTTATGTACAACCTATTTGATTTATAAAAGATAATTTTTGCCCAATATAGATCCTTGGGTCACCTGAGATGAAATAGACGGGGGATTTTATCGCGGTAAAACAAAAACATTATGCTAACTAAAAATTACAGATACTGACATGACCTCTTCAAATACCCTCTTTCCGGGTCAAGGGGCAGCCCCATGGTTAATTGATTTTAATCGTCGGCTCGAAAACGAGAGCCACCCCCTTGGCCTGACGGAAAAAACGCTGGGCAGGTGGTTGGCACAGCTCGACCTGAGCACGGTACCCCAGAATCTGTTTTACTGGCTGACACTGGCCCGGTTGACCGAATTGGCCCTGGTGTGTGCCGGCAACTACGCCAACAGCGGAGAGATCCAGGCCGTGGGTGATCTGCTGTTTAACCCGAGATGCATTCTCGTCCACATCAAAGGCGATTTGCATCCGGTGCGCAAAGCGCGACATCGGCCTTTGACGGAACAATTTGAGCATATGGCCGACAGCAGAATCGGTGTTATCGAATGGCTGAAAAAAAAGACCGTGGTCGAGGTGAAACAGTTGCCTATTTTGGAAGACCTTTCGAATCGCATCCAAACGTCATCTTTTTTGTCCCATGGCTATATTGCATCCATCGGTCAGCGCCTGGAGAAAATATCGGAATGTGCTTCCTATTTTTATCAGGAACAGACCCTTTTGAATCAAAACCGATCCATGCGATCGAAAAGCTCAATATCTGACTCAAAGAAGTGTCGTTTCAGTCTGGATCTTTTTTTTGAAATCGGCAGGGCCATCGATCCGGATCGGTTGGAAAGCAGGTTCTCTGCGATGGGATCCATCGTTTCCGAAAATATCATGCCGCCGGTAAAGTCTGTATTGAGTCCGGATTTCGCTGCTTGAATATTTTCTTAAAAAATGACCTTTTCTGCCGATGGCAGACCCTGATGGAACAACATATTAAAGGAAATTTAAAATGAAAACTGTACCCGTTGAAGCCGCTGTCGGAATGGTGCTGTGTCACGATGTTACCGAAATTGTCCCGGGTCTGTTTAAGGGCCGGGCGTTCAAAAAAGGTCGCGTGATCCGTTCTGAAGATATCCCCCGGCTTCTTGATATGGGGAAGGAAAACATATACGTCCTGGATCCCGGCGACGGTCTCCACGAAAACGCGGCGGCCCGGAGAATTGCCGCTGCCGCTGCCGGTGACGGCATTACCCTGGGCGAACCGGTGGAGGGTAAGGTCGGCATGGTGGCGGCCCGGGACGGTTTGTTGAAGGTCGACAGCCATGCTCTGAACAGAATCAACTGCCTTGGCGATGTGATGATGGCCACCCTGCATTCAAACCAGCAGGTGGTGGCCGGGAGGACCGTAGCCGGAACACGGATCATTCCCCTGGTTATCGATGAGGAGAAAATTGAACGAGTGGAACAGATCTGTCGTGAGCAGTTCCCGCTGATTCAGATCAATCCCTTCAGGCCCTTCAGGGTCGGTCTTGTGACCACGGGCAGCGAAATCTACAAGGGCCGTATCAAGGACAAATTCGGGCCGGTGGTCAAAGCCAAGATGGCGGAACTGGGCAGCCACGTTTTCAGGCAGATTTTTGTATCCGACGATGTTCGCATGACCGTGGATGCCATCCGGGAACTCATCGACCAAGGCGCCGATATGATCACGGTCACCGGCGGTATGTCCGTTGATCCGGACGATCAGACCCCGGCGAGCATCAAAGCCGCCGGTGCTAGTGTGGTAACCTACGGTGCACCTGTGTTGCCCGGGGCCATGTTTATGCTGGCCCATATCGGTACCATTCCCATAGTGGGCCTGCCCGGTTGTGTGATGTATTATGATGCCAGTGTCTTTGACCTGGTAGTGCCCCGCATCCTGGCCGGTGAAACCGTTACACGAGAGGATATCGCCGCCATGGGGCACGGCGGGTTGTGCGCAAACTGCAGCACCTGCTATTATCCGTTGTGTCCCTTTGGCAAGGGCTCGTAATCTCCCCTGCGGCTGCCGGACGCCCACCGGGACGACCAGTAGCCGTTTTTTGGGGGGACACTGTTTCGATGTGTTGATAATTCTGTAAGAAGATCGTTTGCAGTGACATCCGGTCAGGGCAGTTCATCGGCGATGAGGCCGTCGTAGATCTGATCGGATTTTTTTTCCACAATGCATTGAAGCTGTTTAAATTGCTGCATGAGAGTTTTTGCAAAAGGGGTCAGGCACGACCCCTTGCCGGCTCGAATCACCAGTTTTTTACCGATGCTTTTTTCCGAGGTCCGGATTCGCATCCAGACCGACCGGTAGCTCATTTTCAATTCCTTGGCAGCCCCCTGAAGGGAACCGGCATTGGCCACGGCCTCTAAAATAAGGTAACGGCCCAGGCCAAAGGCCACATTTCCCTGAGCATCCTCTATCCACACCTTGGAACGGGCGGAAAATTGGGTCGCTGTTACTGTCATTTCATCTCCTGGGGAGTCGTTTGGATATCGTCGTCTGTTTTTATACATAGCATAAATTTCAATTATTTCAATGTGCCTTTGATGAATAAAAAATGTGGAATGTTTGTGATTATGCGTTTAAGAATAAACTTGTCAACCAAAGGCATTTATTTTATCTTTTTGTCATCATTGAAAATGAACGCCGGTCATTGCCCGAACGCGGATATGCCGGTTGTTGACCACTGATGAATGGAAAGGAGAAAAGCATGTTGAAAACAGGTGAAAAGGGAGCGATTCTGCAACGGGATAAGGAAACCTATGCCATTGCACCGCATATCCCCTGCGGTATTGTAACGCCGGAATTGTTACGTAAACTTGCCGATACGGCGGAAAAATACAATGCCCAGGCCCTGAAAATAACCGGTGCCAACCGTATTGCCCTGGTGGGGATCAAAGAAGGTGATATCGACAGTGTGTGGGCAGAACTGGGCATGGAGAAAGGGGCGGCGGTGGGCCTGTGCGTCCGGAGTGTCCGGGCCTGCCCCGGCAATACGTTCTGCAAGCTCGGGCAGCAGGATACCCTGGGTATGGGCATGCAGCTGGACGCGCAGTATCATGGTGTTGAACTGCCGGGTAAGTTGAAAATGGCCGTATCCGGCTGTAAACTGAACTGCGCGGAATCCTGGGTTCGCGATATCGGGCTGGTGGGCCAAAGGGACGGATGGCTGTTTCTGGTGGGCGGTAATGTCGGGGCAAGCCCCCGGATCGGTGAGGAACTGGCAGGGTCCCTTGACGATGCAGCAGCCCTTGAAATGGTGGCGTCGGTCATCGAATACTACCGGCAGAACGCTAAAAAAGGGGAACGCTTAGGGAAAATGATTGCCCGGATCGGCCTGGAACCGCTCAGGGCCGCTGTGGTCTGATTGAATTGAGCCTATCATTATTACCCTGTCTCCATTTTTCTGTCCCCATTTTTGTAAACAATAGCCATCGGATAGGTTCTGCCGTTGAACTGCCCGCCTTCCTGGATTTTAACCGTATTGGTTATTTTGAGTATTTTTTAGGTGTTTTTTTATATTTTTCTGATCCGATAATATTTAAATGACCTATATCGACTTTATGCTTGACAGAGGGAAGCACCTTGAATATGACATCAATGATATCATTTTTGATCTACTTAACCGGTCCGCCATAGAAAGATCGTCATGCCCAGCACATCAATATCTGAATCGGTCCCTCTGACCGCGCAACAACGCCGGCAGATTATCGAGCGATTCAATGTGTTGATCGACAGTCTGAGCGACATCGCCGTGGAGATCGTGGCCAATTTTGTCGACAAGTCCGATTGTGCCAAGGCCAACGCGATCATGCTGCGCCAACCGGAAATTTTGGCGGTTAAGGCGCTTGAACAGGCCTCCAGGACGCTATTGCAATCCCGAAATAGGCCCGGGGGCGTATCCTTACATTGAGTCGGCATTTCAAATCACATCTGCAAAAAGGGAGAAGAAAGACATGAAGCGAATTCGTCTGACAGTTAACGGCGTTCAGCGCCAGTTCGTCGTTCCCAAAGACCGTGTCCTGCTGGATCTTTTGCGGGAAGATCTAATGCTTACCGGCGCCAAACAGTCCTGTGACCGCAAAGGCCAGTGCGGGGCCTGTACGGTTGTCGTCAACGGCAAGACCGTGCGCTCCTGCCTAACGAAGGTGACCTCTCTGGAAGGCGCCGAAATTATGACGGTCGAAGGCCTGGGAACCCCCGCCAACCCGCATCTGATTCAGGAAGCTTTTGTGATCGCCGGAGCGATCCAGTGCGGCTTCTGTACACCGGGCATGATCATGGCGACCAAGGTCCTCCTGGACAAAAATCTCAACCCCAGCCGGGAGGAGATCAAACAGGGGCTGCGACACAACCTGTGCCGCTGCACTGGGTATACCAAAATCTTCGAAGCCGTGGAGCTATCCGGTCGATTCCTGCGTGGAGAATGCACCCCGGCAGACCTGAAGCCGGAAAAAGGTGCCAGCCAGATTGGTGTCTCCCATTCCCGCCCCTGGTCCATGCTAAAGGCCTGCGGGTTGGCGGAATTCAGTGCGGACATCGCCATGCCTGGTGCGCTTGAGCTTGCCGTGGTGCGCAGTCCCCATCTGCGCGCCAGACTGAAGGGCATCCACCTCGGTGACGCCGAAAAAATGCCAGGTGTCGTCGGCATCATGACCGCCGCAGATATCAAAGGCTCCAATTCCATGGGGTTCGGCAACGACCAACCCGTACTGTGCACTGATAACCTGCCCGTTCTGGGCGCCGCTGTGGCCATCGTGGCAGCACGCACTCAAAGAGAAGCGCTGGCAGCGGCGGAAGCGGTCAGGCTCGACTGCGACGTGCTGCCGGCGGTGCGCAGTTCCCATGAGGCCATGGCCGATGGGGCCCCGGAAGTTCATCCAGGCACCCCCAACATATGCCACACCGCCGGGCAGGTCAAAGGGGATGCCAAGGCGGCCCTGGACAACGCCGCAGCAGTGATTGTCGGCAATTTCTATTCGCCCCTGATTCACCAGGCCCCGTTGGAGCCCGAAGCCACCGTGGCCTATATGGATGGAAGCGGTGAAAACGCCCAGTTGGTGGTCATCGGCCGCTCTATCTGGATCCATCAGCACGCCCAGATGATTCAGGCTGCCGTCGGCTGGGACAACGTGCGCTACCTGGAGGCCTTTACCGGCGGGCAGTTCGGCATTAAGTGCGACCTTACTTCCGAAGCCATTGCCGCGGCCGCGGCCCTGCATTTTCAGCAGGCTGTCCGCTACATCCCGAGTCTCAAGGAATCCATGTGGCTGACTCCCAAGCGACACCCCTTCCGTATGCAAACGCGCATGGGGGCCGATGCGGACGGTAAAATCACCGGCATTGAAATGGACATGGTCGTGGAAAACGGGGCTTACACCTCCATCGGCCCGGGCATCATCGAAAGGGCCTTGGGAATGCTGAGCAGCGGCTACAACATTCCCAACGTGGCGGTGGATGCCAAGCTTGTATACACAAACGATGCCTGGGGCGGTGCGGCCCGCGGCGCAGGGCCTCCTCAGGCCAATTTCGCGGTGGAGTCATGCCTGGACCTGCTGGCGGCCGAACTGGATATGGATCCTTACGAATTCCGGCGTATCAACGCACTGCAAAAGGGGCAAACCACCTCCAACGGCCAGGTGGCGGAAGAATGGGCCTTCAACGGGTGCCTGGAGCGGCTCGGACCTGAATATCGAAAGGCCAAACAGGCCGCGGCGGCATTCAAATCGGGCAAGTTGAAAAGGGGTGTGGGGCTTGCCGGTTCCAGCTTCGGAATCGGTGAACCGGGAGATGTTTCTCATGTTGCCGTGGAGATAGATCCTGATGGCGGATTGTCGATCTACGGATCCATCGCCGATCCGGGGGAAGGCAACGACGCCATGCTGACGCAACTCGGTGCCCACCTGATGGGTCTGCCCATGGAGAAAATCCGGCTCAAGACCCGTGATACCGAAGAAACACCTAACTCGGGCGTGTCAGCCGGCTCCAGGCAAACGTACATGTCGGGCCCGGCCCTGCTCAAAGCCATCGATGCCCTCAAAAAGGCCTTGGACGAGACCGGCGCCAAAACTCGTGACGAACTGGTAAAAGCCGGTAAGCCCACCCGCTACATGGGCGTCAACACCATGTCCCATACCGGAATGGATCGGAACACCGGCCAGGGCAAACTCTGGGATTCATACTGCCATGGCGTCCAGATGGCTGAGGTGGAAGTCGACACCGAGACCGGTGAAGTGAACGTGTTGAAGATGACCGCTGTGGTCGATCCCGGCAGCATTATCAATCCCCTGGCTGTGACCTGCCAGATCGAGGGCGGCATGGACATGGGTGCGGGCATGGCGTTGCGGGAAGAATACGTGCACGGCGAAACCGTCGATTGGAACACTTACAAATTCCCGAAGGCCTGCGAGGCTTTTGAGAAGGAAACGATCCTGTTGGAGTCTCCCCGTGAAAACGGACCGCTGGGGGCGACCGGCGTCGGCGAATTTACGCTGGTTCCCACGCACCCTGCCATCATCAACGCCATTTCAGACGCTGTAGGCGTCAGAATTTACGATATGCCGGCCACGCCGGAGAAGATTCTGGCAGCGCTGCAGCCGGGCAAACCCTGATACCAATGGTTTTGTCAAAGGATAGCTCCGCCCGCCACCGGGTCGTCAGGCACATCGCGGGCCGAGAAATCATTTTCGACAAGGACGGGTACCTTCAAAATCCGTTCACATGGTCGGAAGAGGTTGCCCGGGTCCTGGCGCGCGACGCAGGCCTGGAAACCTTGAACGAAATGCATTGGCGCGTGCTCTGGTTTGTGCGCAATTACTATCTGGAAGAAGGCAAGGAACCCATGAACCACCGGATCAAACTCGGTACCGGTTTGGGCATGAAGGAGATCGAAAAACTCTTCCCCGAAGGTATCGCCCGCGGGGTCAAGCGCCTCGCGGGCCTACCCAAACCAAAAGGCTGTGCTGCGGGCTGAGTGTGTCTCTTGGGGACGTATGCCACGGAAATTGATCCGATGCGTGGGAAAGTGCCCTTTCACGGGCTTCCCATCAGCGCCATGAACGTTCCGGCCATTGCCTGGGTTTTTCTTGTCCTTGCCTTGGCAGCGGGTGGCCGAAAATACGGTGCTGTCCATCGCCGACCTTCGAATGGATCGCGGGACTTTTGAGGTTTCCCGCCAGGGGAAAAATCGACCTAAACAATACCTGCACCGCCATTCTAAAACTGGTTCGGCCTGGGGTTGAGCATTGTTTCCCGTCTGTGTAAACGCTTTGGCTGGCAGTTGACCGTTGAAAGCGAACCTGGAAAAGGGACCCGGCCCCGTATCATGTGGCAGGAGGCCTGAATGCTATCGAAATCCAGTCTTCCCGGTCTTCCTTCCATAGAATTTTTAGATTTCACATCCTTTCGCGTTTGAGAATATTCGAATTCCTGTTTTGATCCGCAGATTATTCAGATTGCCCTTAAATATATGCAAAGCAGGTTTACCAATTGACCGTATCAAATTACTTTTTTAGGTGGCGTGAATACAACTCGCCTTTCGGTGGGCATTGCATGGCACAAACTCCGCACCCGATACATTCGGCACTATTGATGGAAACGGCTTTTCCTTCTTCCCTTAATGTCGCCCTATAACACGGTTCGTGCCCCACAGCTTCAAGCGGGACTTACTGGACGCCCCTATAATTATAACACCTCACTGAACAAGGCAGGCTGCTAAATCGCAATAGCATCCTTTTGAGTCTTGCAACATTTTTACAGATGGGATTTTTTGAGTTTTCAGGAAATTAGCAAAAGGCAATTTATGCTAATCGCGGTGATCACCTGATAAGATGCCGGTGTTATGCTTTTTATTGACCTTTACTTATCAAATATAATAAGTTATCAATATTGATAATATGGCATATGCGAGAATATTACAAATTAAATAAGGTTGTTGGAAAATTACCGTTGCCGGTCGTGAAAAAATACGAATTCTGGAAAAGTATCGTTTTTCGGCATGGGCCAGATAAGCTTCGAGAATTTCCAGGTTTTCATGACGAAAAATTAAAAGGAGCGCATGAAAAAAAGCGCTCATCAAGGCTAAGTAATCAATATCGTGTTATTTATTCTGTCGAAAAAAAGACTGTTACGATTTATGTCATAGATATTACGCCGCATAAATATTAGGGGGGTAACAATGAATATAAAAAAAGCTGATTATAAACCGGCAAAACAGCATACTGTCTTAACTACCGGAGAAGTGATTAAAATGTTGCGCGCGTTGAAAGGATGGACTCAGGAGGAATTAGCTAAATATTGCTCAATCAATGCAAAAAATATCAGTATGCTTGAAAATGATAAAATAGAAATCGGGAAAAAAAGAGCCCTACAACTCGCTATAGCATTTGATGTACACCCCGCTATTATAATGTTCCCTGAATACGAATCAAAAGAAATCCAAAAAGCAGCATAACAATTTAATACTGCAGAAAAACAGGGCGGGGCGCATGCAAACTTGAAATCGCAAATTGCGACATCAAGTCCCGGCTGGGGTGGCCGTCGAAAACCGGCGCAGGTTACCTCAACCGTTCTATTTTTTGCCATATTAGTATTTTGAACAATAACCGGGCTGACTATGGAAAAAAGACCTAAACTCCATCATTGTGCAAAAAGAGTCACTCCGAACAGCTTAGAATTTGTAATGGATATGTTCTATCAGCTAGGGTGCCATGAGTCTTATTGGGAAAAAGGGGCTCGTTGGGCTATGATTGAGCAACACGGAAGCAATACAATTGTCCAATTCATTGAAACCGATCAATATCCACAGGCAACTGAAGAAAAGAAAAATTCTCACATAGCATTCTTATCAAGTGATCCTCAAAAAGATATTGCAATGATAAAAAAATGGATCTGTAAACAAAACGAAGAAATAAAAGTTGGTAATTGGAGCGACAAGGAACTTTATTTTGATTGCCCAAACATATTTATCGATTTTGTAATAGAAATAATGCACAAGTCTATCGTTGAATGATATCATCTTTGCTACAAAGTAGAACAATTGCATGCAGACCGATTTCACCCGGGGCTCGTATCCGAAATTTTTAAGTTTAGAGGTAATTAAAGTTTGGTTATCGGCTGACAGGTGAATAGATATTTACTTTCTTACCCCCTAAAATGCCTGAATGACCCCAAATAGTGCTTTCCGGGGCGCTCCGAATTTATTATTTAACACTTTACTTCCCTTTGCGTCGAAGGATCAGATTTCGAAGGGCGGCTTCGTTCCTGGCGGACAGCCATTTTTTATTGAACCGGGCCTCCTGGACCAGTTCGGCAATGGCTGAGAGGGCATACAGATGGTAGTTACGTTCGTCCCGGGTACCCAGCAGGATAAATACGGCCTGAACACGGGGGGCCAGTTCGCTGAAATGGATGCCGGCCTTGCAGCGCGCCAGTAAAATACTGAAGGCATGGCTGCCGTCGATGATGATGTGCGGGATCGCCAGATCCGGCCGGAGTACGGTGCTGCTGTCGGCTTCGCGTTCCATCATCAGGTCGAAGAGCAAATCCGGGGAATAATCCAGCCTGGCTGCCAGGACGGCTGCCGCCTGCTCGAAAAGCTGCGCGTAGGGGATTGCCCTGCCAATGTCGAGGACCGCGCTGTTTTTAATCAGTGCATCAAACCGGAGGCGCCGGGCATCGTCTTTGGTCTCCATGATCCCTTTGACATCCTTGCCCAGAGAGCCTTTAGACAGTTCTTTAGGGGTCGCCTGGGTGATCATCTGGAAAAGGGCCTTGCCACGGTTCATGCCGAAACGCAGGATCATCTGTTCCAGGCTGGTCCGGGTTCCCACCGCAGTTACCCAATCGCCAGTCCGAAGGCGGGTATAGCCACCTGACAGCAATATTTGATCCTGGCGGCGCACGGAAAGAATTTGAACGTCCAGCGGCAGATACAGGTCGCGAATGGCCAGGCCGTCAAAATCAGGGTTGTGCAGTTCAAATTCAATGACATCGCGCTGGCTTTCCATTCCCAAGAGCAGGGAAGCTGCCGACGGAGAGCGGACAAACTGATCCAGCAGGCTTACGATGGCGGTTGCCGGATCGACAACCAGGGCTCCGAGTTCATGAAACCGTTTGAAATTCTTTCGGTTATGAAGCCTGACGATCAAGGTCTGGGTGCCGAAATGTTCGAATGCGATTTCGCAGATCTGGTAATTTTCGTCGTCGGCCATCATACAGACGATCGCTTCGGCGTGGTTTACCCCTATGCCGCGCAAGGTCGCCGGATCAAGATTTTTTATCGGAACGATCTCCAGGTCGGCATTATTGGCCATCTTCCGGATATAATCGACCTGGGTGGAAACAATCCGGACCTCCCAGCCGTGGGATCGCAAGGATCGGGCCAGGGCTACGGATTGACTTTCGAGACCAAAAATAACCGCGTCTTGAACCCCGTCCGAAGCCTGTCTGTCAGAAGAAGGGTGGGCCTCTCCGGCCAGGTGGATGGCCCATTTAAACAGTGGCGGGCCAAAGATTTGATTCAGCACGATAACTGAAATCAGGATGGTGGCAAATGCCGCCCCCCATGCCGGGAATGCAACAGCCACTCCTTTGGCCAGACCCAGACCGACGCCGGCCTGAGTAATATAGCACATCCATCCGATCCGGTTGTGCCGCGGCGGAATGCCGGCGAGCAGGCCACCGCCAAAGGCGCCGATCATGACCCCGGTCATGCGGACCCCGAAAAGTACCAGGGCGATCAACCATGTCTCAGACAGGACGTCAAGGGCAAGTGAGGCGCCGGTCAACGTAAAAAAGGCAATGTATATCGGCGGCCCGACAGGGTGCAGGGTTTTGCGTAGTTCCGCCCGGTAATGGCTGAAGTTGGTTGTCATGAAACTGCCGACCATGCAGACCAGCAGCGGTTCAATCAGCAGTTCAAACGGCAAGTGCTCATGGCTTATGCTGCGAATCGTGGCCGATAATACAAATATTGTGTATCCGCACAGCAGGACCATTCCCGTTTTAAGGGGTCTTTTAATCGACAGCGAGAGAATGATTTCGATAATTCTGCCCAGCGCAACGCCAAACAACAGGGACAGCAGAATTTCTGTGAAAAGGAGCAGCAAAAAGCGGAAATCAAAGCCAAGATCGGTCAACAGGGCATCGGCAACCGCTGAATTGACGGCAAAAACCGTAATAACCAGTACATCCATGATCACCGTGACCCCGAGGGCGGTGGACGTGAACGGGCCTTTTGCCCGCAGTTCGGTAACAACGGCAATGGCCGATGATGGCGATCGCGCGATCAGAATGGCGCCGCCCAGAACAGCGACAGCCATTCGATGCGCCATCGGCATAGGGCGCATGAAGGGAATCTGTTCGGCCAGAAGGAAGAAGGCGATGCTGCCCAGGGTAAACGTGCTGAGCACAAGGCCTACGGTAACCCATCGAATACGATTGAAAAATCCCCTCAACTCCCTGATGTAGAGCTCATTTCCCGCGGCAAAGGCGATAAATGCCAGGGCAAATGCATCCACAAAACGCAAGTGCTCAACAGCATCGAGGGAAATCAGGTTCAGCAGGTAGGGGCCGGCCACGATGCCGGTGAAAAGAAAGCCGCTGATCAGCGGCAGGTGAGCTTTGCGAAAGAGCTCCCCGATCTGGTTGGATGCCAGGGCAATGATCATAAAAATGGTGGCAAAAACAAAAATATCCAAATTGTCACCTTGCGTCTATGGTTATCAGTAAACAGCCAAGGCGGTTGGCCCAGGGGTCTCCAATGAGATGATGCCGCATCTTACTATCCCAACACCTGTGCTGTCCAGCCAAATGCGATAGCCTAATAGCGTAATCGCATGTAACCATGACTGTTTTTATCGCCACATCTCTGGATTTTATTGAGATTGTATTCAAAACTTGACTTTCAAGTCACTGCTTGGTACTCCCTTTTTGCATATTGATTTAAACAATTGGATTTGAAGCGCTCTTAACCTTTAACAGGTCGGGATAATCAGACACTATGAATACAAGAACCCCATTTCTCAATGAACGCTGAGCGATGGGGTTTTTTGTTTTTTGGCGGTTGCCCGCCGAACAACAAATGAAATATCGTCCAATAAATTCATTCCCAGTACTTTCAAAACAAGAAATAGAATAAGTATATTTCACAACGCATAATTAATATAAAATAGAATTTTTATTAATATTTCAATGAGATAGATCATATAAAGTTGAAAAATATTTTTTAATAAGTGAAAGTACCTTAAAAACGTTATAGCCTATACTCTTTGTTCGTTTTTGGGCTTATTGTCAACAGCATTTATAGATGTAATCATTGAAAAATGACCTAAAAAGCAATTTTTCTTGGTACCACAACTATCAGAAAAACAAGCTTTTATGGTTGTTTTTAAAAATACAACCATAGGGGGTTGATTGATGGACTGAAATGAAATAATATGTATTAAGATGGAATATCTATTTGTCATCATGTTTTTGTAAGACTTGTATTTGTGAGGAGGTTGAGATGGTGCAAATTCGAAAAATAGCAGTTATGTTGTCGTAGAATGAATGTGATTCAAAAATACAAAGATTTTGAGATTTATTTCCAGAATGCGGATCATATCGATGTTAAAACCATTGAAAGTGATGTCGATTTAAGAAGTTTTATTTCCGGGATGCTCTCTTACTATCCCTGGTGGATGGTTTCTCTATATAGAATCAGGGGGATTCTTGTAGGTATCCTCGGGCTAGTTCGCCATGAAAAGCCAGAGACCTTGCCCTCAATAAAGCCAGAGGATCTTTCCTTTAAGCCTGGTGAAAATGCATCATTTTTTATTGTGCGTGATGCAAAAGAGGATATGTACTGGGTTTCAGAGACACCAGAAGATAAACACTTAACAGCTTTATTTGGTGTCATAGCAGAAAAATTAAGTCAGAATCGTACAAGGTTTCACGTATTCACGTCTGTTAAGTATCTTCATTGGTCCGGGCCGGTGTATTTCAACTTAATTCGGCCTTTCCATCACATGGTTGTATGGCGCATGATGAAGGCAGGTATAAAAAAACGCCAGATTACATAACAAGGCTTTTTCTCGCGCCGAGCTAAATCCGAATCGTCGGGATAAGAGAGATTTTTGAAATTCGATAATGCTGCCCAGTGGGTGATCGGGCGGTCGTAAAGCCGTCTTCCTCCTTGCAGGGCTTGCCCTGGCGTGGAGGTTAAGAAAGTCCCACCTGACCAAAGCCGATCCAGTGGGTTAGTAGTGAAATCAGCAGGTAAACCCGGAGACGGGAGTCTGGAGCCGGATGGATCAAAGGTGCAGTCTCTGTATTGAGCCCCGAAAAATGTATCGTTGTGGTCCGAAAGGATAACTCTCAGAAAGATGAGGGAAGAGCCGACGCTTTGGATTTAGTGGAAAGCAGCAGCCCTGTATGCGCTATGGAAAGTATACAAGACGCCACCGGCTGTGAGCATTTCCGTCGATGTGGTGAAGAACTGGTTAAAAAGTTTGGTTATCGACTGACAGGCGAATAGATATTTACTTTTTTACCTACGTCCCCGAGAACACAAAATTGAACAAGTGGAACGCATCTGCCGTGAACAGCCCCCGCTGATTCAGGTCAAACCCTTTAAGGCCTGCAAGATCGGTCTTGTGACCACGGGCAGCGAAATCTACAAAGGCCGTATCAAGGATAATTTCGGGCCGGTGATTAAAGACAAGATGAAAGAGTTGGGCAGCTACGTTTTCAGGCAGATTTTTGTATCCGACGATGTCCGCATGACCGTGGATGCCATCAATGAACTTATGGATGAAGGCGCCGACATGATCACGGTCACCGGCGGCATGTCTGTTGATCCGGACGATCAGACCCCGGCGAGCATCAGGGCCGCCGGTGCCGAAGTGGTCACCTACGGTGCACCTGTACTGCCCGGGGCCATGTTCATGCTGGCCCATATCGGTACCACTCCCATAGTGGGCCTGCCCGGCTGCGTGATGTACTATGATGCCAGTGTTTTTGACTTGGTAGTGCCCCGCATCCTGGCCGGTGAAACCGTTACACGAGAGGATATCGCCGCCATGGGGCACGGCGGATTGTGCGCCAATTGTAAAACCTGCCGTTATCCTTTGTGTTCTTTCGGCAAGGGGGCGTAATATCGGGTCAGGGCAGTTCATCGGCGATGAGACCGTCGTAGACCTGATCGGATTCTTTTTCCACAGTGTTTTGCAGCAGTTTGAACTGCTGCATGAGGGTTTTGGCAAAAGGGGTCAGGCACGACCCCTTGCCGGCTCGAACCACCAGTTTTCTACCAATGCTTTTTTCAGAAGTCCGAATTCGCATCCAGACCGACCGGTAGCTCATTTTCAATTCCTTGGCCGCCCCCTGAAGGGAACCGGCATTGGCTACGGCCTCTAAAATAAGGTAACGACCCAGACCAAAGGCCACATTTCCCTGGGCATCCTCTATCCATACCTTGGACCGGGCGGTAAATTGGGTTGGCGTTACTGTCATTTCATCTCCTGGGGTGTTGTTTGGATATCATTGTCTATTTTTATATATAACATAAATTTCAATTATTTCAATGCGCCTTTGATGAATAAGAAAGGTGGCATGTTTGTGATTATACGTTTGATAATAAACTTGTAAAGCAAAGCCATTTATTTTATCCTTTCCCATTTTTGAAAATGAACAGGCGGTGGTTGCCCGGTTGTTGATCACGGATGAATGGAAAGGAGAAAATTATGTTGAAAACAGGTGAAAAAGGCGCGATCCTCCAGCGGGACAAGGAAACCTATGCCATCGCACCCCATATCCCCTGCGGTATTGTAACACCGGATTTGTTGCGCCGGCTTGCCGATACGGCGGAAAAATACAATGCCCAGGCCCTGAAAATAACCGGTGCCAACCGTATTGCCCTGGTGGGGATCAAAGAAGGTGATATTGACAGTGTGTGGGCAGAACTGGGCATGGAGAAAGGGGCGGCGGTGGGCCTGTGCGTCCGGAGTGTCCGGGCCTGCCCCGGCAATACATTCTGTAAGCTCGGGCAGCAGGATACCCTGGGTATGGGCATGAAGCTGGACGCCCGGTATCATGGTGTTGAACTGCCGGGTAAGTTGAAAATGGCTGTATCCGGCTGCAAACTGAACTGCGCGGAATCCTGGGTTCGCGACGTGGGTCTGGTGGGCCAAAAGGACGGTTGGATGCTTCTGGTGGGCGGCAATGTCGGTGCCCAGCCCCGGATCGGTGAGCAGCTGGTAAAGGCCCTTGACGATGCAGCAGCCCTTGAAATGGTGGCATCGGTCATTGAATACTACCGACAGAATGCCAAAAAAGGCGAACGCCTGGGAAAAATGATTGCCCGGATCGGCCTGGAGTCGTTGCGGGCCGCTATGGTCTGATTGGACTGAAAAGTGAAAATTGAATAGTGAGAAGTGGAGGAGTTCTGCCTATTGGTGGGCACAGCCCACCCTACGATTCATCACCGAGTTAATCTGGCCCGGTTAAATAAAAAAAGCAGTTTCCCAGGGCAGGCAGGTGACGCAGGTTACAATAAAACCTGGTTATTTAAATAGAATGGGTAGAGCGATTTATCGGGCGTAGCCGAGGACGAAGCCTGAAGCGATACCGCCACTTCTCACTTCTCACTTTTGTTCCGGTTCAGACCTGTAAAATGATGGTAACGACAAATCCGTCGGGTTTTAAATTGCGCGCAGAGACCTTTCCGTCGCAGGTTTCAACGCAGGTTTTTACGATGGCCAGCCCCAGGCCGACCCCCCCTGAATCCCGATCCCGGGAAGGTTCGGGCCGGAAGAAAGGCTCGAAAAGCTGATCAAGGAGCTCTTCGGACACGCCGGGGCCACTGTCCCGGACTTCTATGGAAACCGCATCTTTTTTTCTTTCGGCAAAAATATGAATCGGGCCATAGTCTCCGGCGTATTTGACGGCATTTCGTACCAGGTTGGCAACAGCCCGGGTCAACAGCTCGGCAGATGCGAGAATACGGATCTCAGGATCTATTTTGATGATGATGTCTGCTGCCGGTGTGGCCTCCCGTTTCACTGCCGCCTGCACCACGGGATGCAGACTGATTTTTTCCAGCCTGACCGTTTTTGTGTTCATTTCGGCCCGGGAAAAGGCAAGCAGTTCGTTGACCAGTTTGGACATGTGGTCGATATCTTCCATGACATCGAGTACCCGCTGGCGGTTTTTTCCGTTGACCCTTTGTTCCAGTGCCCCGAGGCCGAACTGAATCCGGGCGATGGGCGAGCCCAGTTCATGGGCCACGTCGCCTAAAAATCGTTTCTGCCCCTTCACAAAAGCCGACAATCGCGCGGTCATATGGTTTATCGCTTTGGCCAGTCGTCCGATTTCATCGGCCCGGGGTTCATGGATGGCCACATCAAAGCGGCCCCGGGCAATCTCTTCCGTGGCCCGGGTCATACGGGCCAGGGGCCGCGTGATGTTTCTGACCATGGGGATCCAGAAGAATACCGAAATCAGCAGCACCGCTCCTGCCACGATCATCCAGGGCAGGGGATCGAAAAAAAAGCCGTTTCCCGTCACAGACGCCGACACTGCCAGCAGCAGGGCCGGGGCCAGGTGAAGCGAGACGTCAGGCAGGGGAATCCGGATTCCGGTCCAGTAGCGGGTGGGCTGCCGGGTTTTCATCATGAACCGACGGTCGTTATCAAGCCCATCGGCATGCAGGGGCGGTCTTCTTTCCATGGCGCCCTTTTTGGGAAAGTCACTGCCGTCATCAACGATGTGGTGTTCCGGGTGTCCTTGAGGATCATCGAACACGGGGGGCGGCGGGAACCGGCCAGGTAAAGGAGGCCGTCGCAAGGCGTCTTTGGCCTTTTTTATAACCTCGTCCGGCAGGTCACCACCTGTGGAAGAGAAGCAACGGCCGTTTTCAAGCACAAGGGCGAAATCCACCTGGTGGATCTCTGCATGTCTGGATAGTACGCCGGGCCAGTCCGTCTGTCGTGCCTGGTTCAGGTCATGGGCGATCAGCATGCCGGCGGTGCGCAGGCGATTGGATCCCTGCCGGTCGAAGATGGCATGCAGGTTCACCTGGGGCTGGAAGGCGAAGAACAGGGCCAAGGCTGCGGCCACCAGGAGCAGGTTCAGAAAAAACCAGGACATTATTTTGGCAAATAAAGAGGAAACCGGTTTCATGGTTTTTGATCTTCCGGATCATTGAACATATACCCGGCGGACCGAACCGTTTGAATGAACACCGGGTTGCGGGGATCTTCCCCGAGCTTGCGCCGCAATGACGAGATATGAACATCCACGGAGCGGTCGAACACGTCGTAGCTCCTGCCGGCCACGGCATCCAACAGTTGATCCCGGGTCAAAACCCGGCCGGCCGCCCTGGCCAGGCGGGTCAACAGATCATATTCAACCGGGGTCAGGTTCAATGTTTTTTCGCCTAAACGGGCCGTTCGGGCGCTTGCGTTGATGTGCAGATCGCAGAATATCAACACCTTATCCGTTTTTTGACTGGTAGCACGGGGGTGAGACCCGGAATGCCGGCGGGTAACGGCGCGAAGACGCGCCAAAAGCTCACGCGAGGAAAAGGTTTTGGGGAGATAATCATCAGCCCCCAACTCGAGTCCCACGATTCTGTCGGTTTCCTCACCCATTGCGGTGAGCATCAAAACCGGTATGTCCGATTTTTCGCGTAATCGTTTCAATACCTCAAACCCGTCCATGCCCGGCATCATGACATCGAGAATTACCGCCTCGTATTCACCGGCCAGAATCATTTCCAGTCCACTGACGCCATTGTGGGCCGTCGCCACATTGTACCCCATGGGTCCCAGGTAATCCGCCACCAGCCGGCACAGTTTTTTGTCGTCATCGACCATTAAAATCTTTATTCCACCGGCAATGGTTTTCTGATGCGTCATGGTTATCTTACCTTTTTATTTTTTAAAATTGTCTCATTTTTATACCATCGGCACCCTCAGTGCAATCCACTTTACAAAATCTTTACAATTTTATCCTTGATCAACATAAATGCTTTACACACCGGGTCTATCTTACGTTCAAAACCGAAGGGAAAGCCCCGGTAAAAAGAAACCACTAGAATAGGAGATATATTATGAATTTGAAATCGAGTAAAAAATTTACCACCGGCGTTATGGTGCTTCTTGTCACGGTCTGTTTTATTCCGGCACTGGTACTGGCAGGGGCACCCGTCGATCAACGGCCGTGTAAAGGCTTTGACATGAAGGGCCACCATGGCCCGGTTCTGGGCATCTGGCGGGACATCCAAATGGCGCAGGAACTGGCACTTTCCGAAAATCAGGTCAAACAGATCAGGGATACCGATTTTACCTTTCGGGAAAAGCATCTGGTGTTGAAAGCGCAGCTTGACCGCTTGCATCTGCAACTGGATAAGGTGTTTTCCAATGACAGGGTTGACGATAAGGCCGTCCTTAAAATCGCACAAGCGGTTTCCGACGTAAGGGGTAAACTGTTTGTTCAGGACGTTGAATCGCGACTGGCCCTTGGAAAAATCCTCACTGCGGATCAAATCAAAAAGATGAATCTGTATGATATGCAGCCGAAAAGGAAAGGGCCGGGGCCGGGCGGGAAGCACAACATGCAGTGTCGTTTGATGGAAAGACCGGGTGATGAAAATTCTTTTGAAAATTAATGGCGTTGTGAGGGGGTTCCCTCGACTGCCTTACAGCGGTTGTCCAGAGGATCGATCTTCGATCCTGGATAACCGCTATGCCTCGTATACGTTTTTTTATTGTAGCCCTCTTAAATACGTTTAACGAGGGCATCAAAGAAAGGAGAGCTATCCATGAAAAAAATTATCATCGCCATTGTTTTGTTTGGCCTCTGTACCGTGACCGCATTTGGAGCGGATAATGATCAGCAGCAGACCAGGGGTCGGCACCAGGGCCCGCCCCCTGAGGCCTATGCAGCCTGTGAAGGCAAAAGCGCCGGGGATACGGCGGAATTTGTAAGCCCGCATGGGGATACGGTGACAGGGGTCTGTGAACTGAAGGGCGACCGGCTGGTCCTGCGCCCTGATAACCCCCCGCCTGAGCGCAGGGAAAAGGGAAGCGGCACCGACTGATGAGGTAGCTGAGCGAAAAGCCGGTAAAAAGGAAAAGAGTGATCCCAAGTCGGGCAACCCCGCCGACGACCCCACCGGTAACGGCCCCCAGGGGGACGCCATTCGTATTTACAATTATGTTCGCCTGGTGCGCAGCGTGGGCAATTAGCAGTAATTATGAATCAGACAAAAGTACTATTGATTGCCAGGTCTACGGAAACCTATTTAAACCTGAAGCATCTTTTGGGACAGGATGATATCCGGATCTGTCATGTTGAATGCTGGGCCGGCAAATTATTGCTTACCGAGACCGATCATCCCCATCTGGTTGTGCTCGACTGTCCGGGGTCGGGTGTTGACGGGTTGACCGTATGCCAGGAGATTCGCAAGCGATATTCGGGGCTGCTGGTTCTTGTTTCGGAATACGGGGATGAACAGTTTCATATTCTCGCGTTGAGCCTGGGCGCGGATGCCTCCCTGCCCGTTACGGCAGGGGCCCCATTGGTGGCGGCGAATGTCAAAGCGTTGCTGCGACGGTTTGCGCCTGCCAGTCCCCGGTCGGTAAGGACTTTCGGCGAGTTGACCGTCGATGCCAATAGGCGGGATGTTTTTATCGCGGGTCAGGCGGTACAGCTTTCCACCATTGAGTTTCAACTTTTCTGGTTCTTTTCCCAAAAGCCTGGCTGTGTCGTCACCCGCGATGAGATTTTTCTCGAGCTTTACCATGCGGCCTACAACGGATACGACCGCAATATCGATCTGTATGTTTCACGCATTCGGCAAAAAATCGGCGACGATCCCACGGCCCCCCGCTACCTCAAAACCGTTCGCGGTGCCGGGTATCAGTTCGTGGGTGAATAGGCTTGGGAGACCCCTTGCCAGGCCGTAGCCCCTTTCTGGAGATCAATTTCCTCCTGATACAAACTGTTACCTTCCAGTGACAAAACAACTATACAGTTTCCGTTTAAAAAGGGCGATATTAAAGTCATCGGAAGATCATTTTTTTAGGAGTATACCAAAAAATAATGTTAAGGAGGTAAAACATGATCAGCAGCATAAACAGTATGAGCAGTGCCATGTCGATGGTGCGGCAGTCGCCGCCTCCGGACAGGGACGTCTTTCAGTTGACCGACGCGGACAGCGATGGGCTGGTTTCGAAAATCGAGCTCGAGACGCTGGCGACGGGGATCGAAGAAGTTACCGGGACCCGCATCGACGTAGATGAGGCGCTCACCAGTTTTGACACCGACCAGGATGGGGCCTTGAGTGGAGAAGAGTTGCAAGGATTGATGAGCAGTATCGGATTTGCCCCTCCAGGGATGTCCACTACTGAAAATACCCAGGCCCAGGGGATGCAACCCCCGCCGCCACCGCCGTCTTCCGAAACGGTTTCGTCGGCTTATGCGCAAGACACCAGTGAAGACGAGATGGAACAATTGCTCGCGCTCCTGAAGGACCAGAATGGTAGCGACTGGGAATTTTCTTCCATTGATGTCACCGGTTGAGAGGATACTTTTCACCCTTTTCCTATCCTGATCTTCCGAGGATAAAAGCGTTCGCTTAATGCAGAAATTGGGCGAAAAGACCGTTTTCTGGATGGGGACTATCTAAACAGGGTGTTGAAAAACGTCATACGGGCAGTTGAGGCAAAATTTTCCGAGAACGCCGCGTTTGAGAGCGATGGCTGATTATTGTCGACGTATTTTAACGCGGTATGGTCAACTGAAATCGTTTTTCACACCCTGATCAACCTGTATTCGTGAGCCTCGGGCGGCCGGTAGCACAACCCATTGAACGGCCGGCGCAATTTTTAAAAAATCCATCCGGACAAATACCTATACTCCTTTCTGGCTCCTCGCTGTTTCGTATGGGTAAATTTGACCGGCTACAGCCCCGGGGTACCCACACAAAATAGCGAGGAACCGCCTTTCTCTTCTCGGGCGTCAGAATTCACCCTATCGTTGGAGCGCCGTATCAATTTTACAAAATCATTACAATTCTACCCCCAATCAACATAAATGCTTTACACACCGGGTCTATCCTGCATTCAAAACCGAAGGGAAAATCCCCGGTAAAAAGAAACCACTAGAATAGGAGATATATTATGAATTTGAAATCGAGTAAAAAATTTACCACCGGCGTTATGGTGCTTCTTGTCACGGTCTGTTTTATTCCGGCACTGGCACTGGCCGGGGCACCCGTCGATCAACGGCCGTGTAAAGGCTTTGACATGAAGGGCCACCATGGCCCGGTTCTGGGCATCTGGCGGGACATCCAAATGGCGCAGGAACTGGCACTTTCCGAAAATCAGGTCAAACAGATCAGGGATACCGATTTTACCTTTCGGGAAAAGTATCTGGTGTTGAAAGCGCAGCTTGACCGCTTGCATCTGCAACTGGATAAGGTGTTTTCCAATGACAGGGTTGACGATAAGGCCGTCCTTAAAATCGCACAAGCGGTTTCCGACGTAAGGGGTAAACTGTTTGTTCAGGACGTTGAATCGCGACTGGCCCTTGGAAAAATCCTCACTGCGGATCAAATCAAAAAGATGAATCTGTATGATATGCAGCCGAAAAGGAAAGGGCCGGGGCCGGGCGGGAAGCACAAGCTGCAAGACGGCTCAATGGAAAGACCTTGTGATGAGAAGCCATTTAAAGGTTGATGGCATGGTGCCCCGTCTGCATGTCAGGAGGGGCATCGAATAAGCAAAAGTGGGACTCGGTTCTAACTTTGCTCATTATTATTTTTTAAAGATTAAATGTCGGTGCAAAATGTTGAAGGCTGAAATTAAAACAAAATATTGTCCTTCACGGCATTCTGGAAAACAATCGATATCAAACTTGTCAGGAGGAAAAATGAGTAGATTTTATGATATGGTATACGGTTTGGCTTTTTTATTATTGTTTGCAACGGGCAGGGTCTGTTTTGCTGTGCCTTATGCCTATATCCCCAACACTTCAGACAACACCCTTTCGGTGGTGAAGACCTCAACCGGTGGTCTGTATAAAAGCGTTGACGGTCTGGGCAGCAATCCCAGTGGCGTGGCCGTAGGGTATGACGGCGATTATGTGTTTGTGACCAATGCAGGCGACAATACGTTGTCGGTGATCAAAGTCGATTATATCGGCAGCACTGATTCCGATGAGGATCCGGTTATAGAGACAATTGACGTCGGCGGCAATCCGTTGGGCGTTGCAGCGGCACCCGACGGGGACTATGTTTATGTCTCCAATTACGATGATGGCACCGTTTCTATTATCAGTACCGACGATGATGATGTTGAATGGGTTTCAGACGAAGACATGGGGGATGGGTTCAATCCTTTGGGGATTGCGGTAACGCCTGATGGGGACGTTTATGTGGCCAACAACAACGGGGACGAGGTCACAATGTTCAATACCAGCGTGTCCACTGATATCTCCGTCGGGGAAACCCCCTATGGTGTTGCGGTCAGCGGCGATGGGAAAAATGTGTATGTGACCAATTTTGGCAGCGATACGCTGTCGGTGATCAGAACCGACGATTATGATGACGACGACGACGATGATGACAACCAGGTGGTGGCCTCCATCGGGGTCGGGGATGGGCCTCAGGGGGTAGCCGTTGCCGCAGGGGGGGGGTATGTATGCGTTGCCAACAGTCTGGACAACACTGTATCCATCGTAAGTGTCGACGGCGATGCCGATGACCCGGAACTGACCCTTGAACGGACGGTGGACTTGGACTCTGCCCCGTCGGGAATTGCCGCCCCGCTGAACGGCGGGTATGCCTATGTCACCTATGCGGCTGCCGATAAAGTTTCACAGATTGATATTGCCGACGGTACACTGACCGAGCTTGAGGCGGACAATTTCAACGGCCCCTTCGGGTTCGGCCGTTTTATCGGGGGCACCCCCCCGGAAGAAGCCCCTGACGATCTGGCAGCGTCCGCAGAATCAGGCAGCCAGATCGAACTTACCTGGCAAAACAATGCCTATGACGTGCTGGGGTTTAAAATCGAACGTCGCAAATCCAGTGATGAAGATACCGAGTATGAGCAGATCGACATGGTTGTCAAAGATGACGTCTATGACGATGATGACGGGGAATATGTCTATACGGATACCGGGCTCAGTGAGAATACGACGTATTACTATAGAATCAGTGCCTATAACATAGTCGCCGATTCTGATTACAGTGATACGGCAAACGCCACTACGGACGAGGAAGAGGTCTCTACTTGCTTTATAGGCTGTTCAGGCAACACATGGCCACAATATGGGGTTTTCTCTCTGATATTTTTATCGACCGCACTCTGCGTCTGCATGGTTTTCTGGAACTCTTTAGCCGGGAAAAAAATGAATGGTAGGATCAAAAATCAATAAGGTCTGGCATCCGGTTCATTCAAACGCGCCGGATGATAAGATCAAGCCTATCCACGGTTGCAGTTCAGATTCTGCCGGATGGCAGAAAGGCAATCGGGATTTGGATGATGTCATCTTCCACCATCCGGCAGTTACCATTATTTCTTGGGGTATATTTTTAACGACAGTGCTGATCAGCGATTACCTGTTTATCGTGATTTTTTTCAACCTATAGAAATCAAGGACAATTATAATGAAGTCTGTCGTTAAAACCAATGCACTCAAGGTTGGTCTGCTGTTGTTTGTTTTCCCGCAGACAAACCATAAATTTCACGGTTTTTTCACATTTTTTTCACGACCGGTTCACGCATCCCGCCCTATACTTCGCCTAAAAGTAACAGAAAAATTCTGAACCGATACCAAAATTACAATGCCGGCCAGTCCGTGTTAGGGCGGTTTCCAACGATTCGGCCGGTGCCAGGGCATCAATCATCCTTGCCTTGGATGGGTAGAATTACTATACTGGCAAGAATTTCAACCAGGCGCTGAAGGAAAATCATGACACCCAACATCAGGCTGCTCATCATCGAAGATAATCCGGCCATCGTGGAAAATATGACCGATTTTTTAGAATCCAAAGGCTATATCCTGGATTTCGCCATGGACGGCATCGGCGGTCTCCACCTGGCCCTGACCCAGGATTATGACGTCATTGTACTGGACCTTATGCTGCCGGGCATGGACGGCATCACCTTGTGCCGCAAGCTGCGCCGGGAGGCGAATAAGCAGGTACCGGTGATCATGCTCACGGCCAGGGACACCCTGGATGACAAACTGCTCGGTTTTGAATCCGGGGCTGACGATTACCTGGTCAAGCCGTTCGCCTTGAAAGAGCTGGAAGCCCGCATCAAGGTGCTGGCCAAAAGGCGGGTGAGCGACAACAAGGTATTATCCGTCGGTGACCTTCACATGGATCTGGGAACCTTTGAGGTTTTTCGGGAGGGTGAAAAAATCGAACTGAACAATACCTGTACCGCCATTTTAAGACTGCTCATGGAAGCGGCCCCCAATCTAGTCTCCCGCAAAGACATGGAAAACCACCTCTGGGGGGACATGCCGCCGGGCAGCGATGTGCTGCGCAGCCATATGTACACATTGCGGAAAAAGATCGACAAACCCTTTGATCATGCCATAATCGAAACCGTCCATGGTGTCGGTTTCCGGCTCAAGGACAAAGAGATATGAAATTTTATCAGAGCATCCGGTTTAGAATCGTGGCCGGTATTCTTTTGTTCGGCACGCTGCTCATCATCCTCAATGCCGGTATCACCTTTTTTGTGATGGGCAACAGCATGTCGAAGATGATTGGCAATCTCATCGATACGGAAGTGGATACCTTTCTTTATAAATACGAAAAGGACCGGACAACGCCCCTGCCCCATTCCAAATATATTAATATGTACGAAGGGGTTGAAAACGTTCCGGAACATTTCAAGGATTTGGTAAAAGTGCTGCCGCCTGGTGTTCACACGATTAATGATCCTGGCAAGAAGCATCCAATCCACGTGGGGGTCATACAATTGCCGGATAAGAAAATTCCCTATTTTATGTTCTTCCACGGCAGGGAGTTCTTTGAGGAAAATGCCCGGCTTCACCCCAGACAGATTTTGATGATCTCCCTGGCCCTGCTGCTCATTCCCGGGATCATCATCGGCTATATCACCTCCCGTATGCTGTTTGCACCGGTGGTAACCCTTATGGACCAGATCAAGGGGCTGAACCCTGAAAATATACCGACCCGGTTTTCTCATAAACACGCTAAAAATGAAATCGGACTGCTCACCCGAACCATCGAGACCACCATGAACCGGATCAACGCCTTTATCCAGCGGGAAAAGCAATTCACCCGGGATGCCAGCCACGAACTCCGGACCCCATTGACCATTGTCAAAGGGGCCGTGGAGATCATGGAGACGCAGCCGGAACTGGAAACCAATCCTTTATTGAAAAACCCCCTGAAGCGGATTTCACGATCGGTAAAAGACATGGAAACCACCATTGAAACCTTTCTCTGGCTTGCCAGAGAGGAGGGCGGGACCGAAGAACCCTGCGCCGTGGAACCGGTGGTTAGAAAAGCCATCGAAGACAACCGGTACCTCATCGAAAAAAAGGACATCCAGCTTCACATGGAAGTGTTTCATGGTAAAACCGTCAGGGCCAGGGAAGAAGTCCTTTATATCGCAGTGACGAACCTGATCCGCAATGCCTTTTATTTTACTTCCCGGGGATCGGTCACCATTACCCTCGACGACGCCCACATCGGTATCCAGGATACGGGCATGGGCATTGAACCGGACGACCTTGATTCGGTCACCCGATCCCATGTCAAAGGGGAGAAGAGCCAGGGCTTCGGCCTGGGGCTGAGCATCGTCTCCCGTTTGTGCAAACGCTTCGGCTGGCAACTGATCATTGAAAGTGAACCTGGGAAAGGGACCCGGACCCGGATTATGTGGCAGGATGCCTGAATGCTGTCGGAATTCATCCCTCCCGGTTTTTCTTCCATAGAAATCGTAGATCTCACATATCGAGTTCGAGAATATTCGAATCCATTTCTTCAAGACGGTGTTTTGTTTTGACGTATATCCCATATGTGGGGCCTCTTGGGGTAAAAAGGCCTCTTTGGGACGTAGGTAAAAAAGAAAGTTTTTGAAAATCAAAATTCGTGATATGAGAACGTATGCCACTGAAAGCACGAATAGGCGGTCCCGGAGCGTTACATCACATTGTTTTCAGAGGAATCGAAAGCCGTCGCAAGATTTTTCGGGATAACAAAGTTGTTTTTGGGCGGCCCGAGATCTTGGGATAACCATGAAGGAACTTGCCCGCCGGCTGGGGTTGACGCCACCGCTGTGAGCATTTCCGTCAGACGTGGTGAAGAACTGGTAAAAAAGTTTGCTTATCGGCTGACAGGCGAATAGCTATTTACTTTTACCTACGATCCCTATAGTATGTAAATGTCAAATAATTTACTGACAAAAATTAAAAGATGAACGTCAGAAAAATAATATGGTCCGGTATTAGAGGTCTATTTTTTGTTATATTAATGGGGGTGGGCGTTCTGTTTTTTCTTGAACCCGGTCATGCCGCAGGGTCCTATCCGGGCGGAGAAATGGATAACCCCAATGAGAGTCAACGGAAGTCTTCCCCCACCCCCTTAAAGGTGCAGTGCTCTGATCTCCAGAGGGATATGATCAGGCCCATGGAAAGACCCGGCGGGGTCTTGGTTTATATCAGGATGTCGGACATCAACCAGGACACCCTTAACGAACTCAGGGCCGCGGGTGTGAGTATCACCCATGTGTCCCAAAGGTACAATACGGTTACAGGCTATCTACAACCCGATCATCTTCCCCGTCTGGATCACATCAGATCAGTACTCCACGTTCAACTGGCAAAAAAACCCCTGTTAAATCAAAAACCGTTAAACCCCAAACCTGGTTCAGGCACAATCGAGTGAGCGATTTTCGGTCCTTTTGGTCTTGGTTCATTGCCGCCGAGGTGATTTCTAAGTTGTTTGCCAGTTTGTTGAACGCATTACATAAACGTTGAGGTAAACTTCACTGGCTGCAGTGAATATTAAGATTCGTAGAAAGGAGGATATTAAAATGTTAAAAAGAAGCGAAGGGTTATTCGGTCCCAAGGGCCGTGGGGTTTTTGCCCTGGTGCTTTTACTGGTGGTGGTTTTGAGTGCAGGATCGGTGACGGCGGCCAATCCGTTGAAATCCACTTCCAAGCTATCCCCAAGACTTGAAACGCTATCCCAAAACCAAACCAGAAGTCCCGACAGCCAGGTATTGCCTCAGCTCATGGGCCTGGCGGCCTCCGGCCCCATGAGTCTGATTAAAAACGCGACCGATCAACCACTGGTCTCTATCCGGGTCACCGAAACCGGCCAGGACCAGATTTCCGCCTTGACCCGTAACGGCGCTTGCATTACCCACGTGAGCGACCGGCACAACGTGGTCACGGCCTATGTTTCCACGGCGCAACTGGACAATATCGCCGGGCTTTCTTTCGTGAAACACGTATCGGAAGTTTTGAAGCCCATGGTGAACCAGGCCGACTGCTCTGGAGCGATTACGTCCGAAGGAGACACCCAGCTCAGGGCCGATATCGCTCGGTCCAAGTATTCGGTCGATGGCACCGGCGTGACCGTGGGCATCCTTTCCGATTCTTATAACCAGGTAACCGCCCCCTCCAGTGCCGACGACGACATTTTGTCCGGTGACCTGCCGGGAATTGACAATCCCTGTGGCCGCACCACACCGGTTTCGGTTTTGGTGCCATATACCGGGACCGATGGCGCGGACGAAGGCCGGGCCATGGCCCAGATCGTCCACGACCTGGCCCCCGGCGCCACGCTGGCTTTTGCCTCCGCTTTTAACGGTTTGTTTGAATTTGCCGACAACATCGTGGCCCTTCGTCAGGCCGGCGCCGACATCATTGTGGACGACGTAACTTACTATGATGAACCCGTATTCCAGGATGGCCCGATTTCCGTGGCTATTGCCGAAGTCGTCGCCGACGGCGCCCAGTATTTTACTTCAGCCGGCAACAGCAACGCGGTAGACGGCAGCGGCAATAACATCTCCTCCTACGAAGCCGTTGCGTATCGTTGCGATTCCTGTCCGACGATAACATACGCCGGCAGCGCCTACGATGCCGGGGCTGACTGCCACGATTTCGATCCCGGCAGCGGGGCCACGACTTATCAGGAGGTGGTGTTGGGCGACGGGGGCGGTTTCATCTGCCTTCTCCAGTGGGCCGAGCCCTGGTTCGCCGTCGTAACCGATTTGGATCTATATGTCATTGACAGTACGGGCGAGATCCTGGCCTACAGCGTCGAAGCAAACATAAGCAGCACCGGTGGTTCCGATGAGCCGTATGAAGCCGTCAATTATCAGAATACAACCGGTGCCGATCAGACCGTCAGAATCGTTATAGCCCGCTACAGCGGAGCCGATACGCCCCGGTGTAAATACATCTTTATCAGATCCGCTGACGTTATATCAACGGGGTTTAACGCCACCAACACCACCACCGATGCCTTCGGTCCTTCGATTGTCGGGCATTCTGGCGAGGACACGGCCCTCAGCATTGCCGCGGTTCCTTATGACGATGCCACCAGCCCGGAGGACTACACTTCCCAGGGTTATTTCACGGTCTATTACGGCCCGGTGACGTCGACGACCCCGGCTTCGGCTCTGGCCACGTCGGAAACCCGGCAAAAGCCTGACGTAGCCGCGACCGATGGCGGCGCCACCACCTTTTTCTATCAACTGATCGGGTCGACCTACCGGTTCTACGGCACATCGGCCGCCGCACCCCACGCCGCTGCCGTGGCCGCTCTGGTCAGTGAAAATTACTACAACGCCTACGGGCTCATGCCCACTCAGTCCATCATGGAAACCTCTCTGGAAACCACCGCCGCTACAATCGCCAGCGGCAGCCAGATTATCTCCGGGGCCGGTCTGATCAACGCGGTTGCCGCTACCAACGAAGCACTGAACCACGAGATTCAAAAAATCTCCAGTACGCATAGCAGTGGCGGCTGTTTTATTTCGGTCCTCGACAAAAAATAAATAAAGGGGTCACCCATTAAAGGGTGCAGCGATTGCCGCTAATCAGATTATTTGATGTAAAAACCGTTGAAAATCTGATAATAGCATTCCAATGCATCATTTGAAACCAGGACGAATCCATCAATATTAAACCCAGGTGTACAGGAGTGGCCCCATATGAAAATCCATCCATTCGCGGGGAAAAAGGCACCGAGGTCTGTATTGGCCGACATCCCCAGGCTTGTTTCAGCTTATTATACCCATCGGCCGGATGTTTCCGAGCCGGCTCAGCAGGTCGCTTTCGGAACCTCGGGCCACCGCGGTTCGTCCCTTAAAAACAGTTTTAATCAGGATCACATTCTGGCCATCACTCAGGCTATTTGTGAATACCGGGCAGTTCAACATATTGATGGTCCGCTTTTCATGGGCATGGATACTCATGCCCTGTCCGAACCGGCACTGGCCACCGCGCTTGAAGTCTTTGCCGCTGCCGGCGTCACCGTCATGATTTCCAAGGGGCTGGGCTATACGCCCACACCGGTTATTTTCCACGCCATACTGACGCACAACCAAAACAGGCAAAGGGGCCTTGCCGACGGTGTGGTGATCACCCCCTCGCATAATCCCCCTGAAGATGGCGGGTTTAAATACAATCCGCCCCATGGCGGGCCGGCGGAGGCCGACATCACCCGGCGCATTGCCGGCAGGGCCAACGAGATACTTGGCCGAAAGCGCAATGGCGTCAAACGGATGCGCTTTGAAAAAGCCCTCAAAGCCGATACCACCCATGAATATGACTACATCGGCCCCCTACGTGGCAGATCTTGCCAACGTGGTGGACATGGCGGTGATCGCCGCATCCGTGGGCCTTTTGGGGACGGGCCTTTTGGGGACGTAGGTAAAAAAGTAACTTTCTGAAAATCGAAATTTGTGATATGAGGACGTATGCCACGGAAAGCACGAATAGACGCTCCCGGAGCGTTACATCACATTATTTTCAGAGGAATCGAACGCCGCAAGATTTTTCGGGATAACAAAGACAGGGATAATTTCCTTGATCGTCTTGGTAATGTTTTGTCCGATAGCGGAACGCCTTGCTACGCCTGGGCGTTAATCCCCAATCACGCTCACCTGCTGTTGAAAACAGGCGATACACCGATTTCGACGGTTATGCAGCGTATTTTGACCGGTCATGCAGCGTATTTTAACCGCCGTCATCAGCGTCACGGCAAACTTTTTCAGAATCGCTACAAGTCTATTTTATGCCAGGAAGATGCGTATCTGTTGGAGCTGGTACGGTATATACACTTGAACCCGTTAAGGGCAAAAGTTGTCAAAGATATGAAAAAGCTGGATAAATATCTCTACTGTGGGCACAGCAGGATTATTGGGAAGCGCGAAAGCAGTTGGCAGGATGTTTCCTATGTATTGCGGCAGTTCGGCAAGAGGCAATCGACGGCTCGCCGTAATTACAGAGATTTTGTTCAAAAAGGGATTGAGCTGGGACGACGTCCGGAACTGACAGGGGGCGGTTTGATCCGGAGCCTTGGCGGATGGTCGACGGTAAAAATTTTGCGCCGGTCGATTGATCGGATTAAAAGTGATGAGCGCATTCTTGGTGATGGGGATTACGTTGACGAAATTCTTAAAAAGGCGCATGAGCAGCTGGAAAGCCGTTACCTTTTGGCAAGTCTTGGGGTTGACATAGAGACGGTGGTTTCAAGGGTAGCAGGGGTATTGGATATCGATCCGGAAAAGGTGTGGCAAAAAGGGAAGCATCCGCAAATCGTTCGCGCAAGAAGCCTGTTTTGTTTCTGGGCGGCCAGAGAGCTTGGGATAACCATGAAGGAACTTGCCCGCCGGCTAGGATTGACGCCACCGGCTGTGAGTATTTCCGTCAGACGTGGTGAAGAATTGGTAAAAAAGTTTGGTTATCGTCTGACAGACGAATAGAAATTTACTTTTTTACCTACGTCCCATAGCTGATATCCCAACCAGTAAAAATGGATTTGCAATCTGCATAAAGGTCTATTATGATAGATCTCACAGAAGAAGGTTTGAGAAAAAAATGCCCTCATTGTGACCCAAATTCCTTTGCCCTCAAGCATAAACTTGAAACAACCGAAAATTTTTATGTAGTTTGTGACGGTCATCCTCTCTGTCAAGGTCATATTTTAATCATCCCAAAACAACATTTCGCATGTATTGGTGTATATCCAAAAGAGTTATTAGACGAAGTTCAAAAACTATACATGAGAGTTAAAACCTTTATTAAAAGCAGTTATGGCTCGGTAAGTACTTTTGAACACGGGATTACAGGGCAGACCGTATTTCACTCGCACATTCAAATGTTTCCATATGATGGAAGTATAAACGCCATTATTCCCGAAGGTCACAAATATATTTTCCACATTGATGACATAGCAGAGTTAGGAAACATTTTTGCAGAAAACCAACAATATTTGTTTGTGTCAATTGGTGAAAGCAAGTGGGTAGTTGATCCCTGCCTTGGTGAAGCTGGTTTATTTAGAATCAGGTTCGGAAAAGCTCTTGGGATAGAGGAACGTGCAAGATGGAAAGAAATGCGTAAGGATAAAAAACTGATGGACGATGGTGACTTACACATAAAAGAACTTGTGAACGCCTGGGAGGAATATCACAAGTAATAATGTGAATAAAAAAACTATATAAAAGTTATAACGAACAAGATAGATTGTGCGAGTGGGTTCAAACCTTGAATTGAAGCCTGATGCTTCGATACGTAAAGGCTTCATGATAATCCATGGCAAGGCAAATGGCGCATTTCAGGTACGTTCCTGTGAAGTGATAAAAAATGGTAAAATTGCCCGAGAGCCCAGACCCGGGACTTTGTGACATGAATGGCGGGATCGTTGTGGCCCGCCGTAAAATCGATCAGATGACGGTAACGAACCCTTTTGACAGGGCGGATTCTTTGTGTTTTTAAAAAAATTGTTAATTCGTTGAGCCTGCTGTTCAAAGCCTGGATGGAGCGCGCCGAGAAATCGGCCAACTACAATATTCAAGAAACTGACCGCAACAGTGATGGAGCATGAACGACCTCCTGTTTGTGATCATGCTTCATCGTGAAATGCCTATTAATAAAAGGAAAATTGCGCTAACCGAGGGGTTTGTTGGTTATATTTTTCTCCATGTGAAATCGTTACCCCATCATCAGCGTCGCCCCAAAGTTAATGATGTGCTGACGTATGAGGTTGGCGTTGATGAAAAGCAGCAGCATTACGCACGTTCTGCAAAAATTGAAGGGATTGCCTGGTCTTATTTTACTATCATCTGGCTCGGTGTCACCATTCTTTTCGGAATTTATGTGTATTTTGTCCTTCAGCAAAAATTTCCTTTTCACCCGCCTGCGATCTACGCGGCAATGAGCCTCCTCACGATACGGGCGTATGGCCGGGATAAGCGTGCCGCACGATTGGGGACATGGCGCACTCCTGAACGCAGGCTGCATATCTTCGAGATGCTGGGCGGATGGCCGGGCGCGTTATTTGCTCAGGTATGTTATCGTCATAAATCTCGGAAGACAAAGTATCAGATAATCTTTTGGATGATTGTTGCCAGCCATGGGGTTCTGTGGTATCAGATCCTGACTCATCAGAGCATGTACAGACCCTACCAACAGACTGTCACAGAAAAAGCCCTCTCATTTGTCAGTCAGGCCAAAGAAGAAATACTGCATCTTTCAGAGATGATACATTCAGAAGATGCGCTGACAAGTGAGGATAATGCAGAAACAACTGAACAGGTTAAAACAGGCCGTCGGTCAATAGCCTCCGACAAACAAGTGATTAAAGCGGGCAGCCGGTCAATAATAATTCCCGACAAACAACTCCGTATTGTCAAAGGCGTTGTGAAAGAGATTCGTCCGCGAGAAGGCGTTTTCGTATCATTAAAATTAGGAACAGGGATTCTTGACAAATCCACGCTTGTCAACGATTTTCCCACACGTTTTATGCAAGGAGAGCGTATTCTGGTGGCTATACACACGATTAAGATAAGAGGCAACAAGGAGCGTATTGAGTTAATACTCGTCGAAAAATAATGAGATATAAAAATATAGCCCGGCGCTGCACCGGAGGAAAAAAAGCCTGCGCCGGTGTGCTTTGGCGCACACGATATTCGAATGAGAGTTGATGCTCCGTGACATTGATGATCAACATTGGCCAAAGAATAGAACCAGAATCGACGATCTCCTTGAATGGTTTGAAATTCAGGTTGTTCCACTTTTGAATGAACTTCGAGTCTTTGCCGGTAAGAAAACCTCGCGCCTTAGGTCCGCTGGGCTATCAAAACATAACGAGGACATACAAGATGAAGAAAGAAAAATATTGTGATCCTTTTCTTGAAAAAAGACTTGTCAGCTACGATAAATGGTTGGACAAAGGGCAAATTTCATCATCCTCGAAAGTCATCCCGGTCTCAGAGTCACTTGACACAAAACAATGGATTTTGCCGACCGAGCAAGTCATGGAGATACTTACAAATGCAAGTTCGGTTGCAGTTCAGGATTGTGAATGCAGAACTCATTACAAAAGATGTGACAAACCCCTGGAAGTCTGTTTTCTTCTGAATAAAGTTGGAGATAAGTTTGTTTCTAAAGGCGAGGCTCGATATGTTTCCTTAGCTGAAGCGGCTGATATTTTAAAAAAAGCAAACGAAAACGGCCTTATCCATCTGGCGTTATACATGCCTGACCACGAGATTTTTGCATTGTGTAGCTGCTGTTCTTGTTGTTGTCATGAATTGCAGATAGTGAAGCTTACCGAACGAAAGGAGTTAATGGTCCACTCTGAATATATTGCGGTTACAGATTCTGAGATTTGTACCCATTGTGGTGAATGTGTTGATAGATGCCTTTTTGATGCGCGTATTTTCTATGACGGAAAGATGGAATACGACCCTGGAGCATGTCTTGGATGTGGGCTTTGTGTTACAATTTGTCCTGTTGACGCAACAACGATGACATTAAGAAAGCCAAACAGTGAATATGGAGAAAACACCCATCATGAATGGAAAGCAGAGAATACGCACCGCCCTTGAGGTAAAAGAGCCGGACTGCGTCCCCCTTTATATCCATGGGATCAATGAGGCGCCCATCATCGGCATCGGGAAACACTTGACCGACGGCCTTCCGGAACCACAGGATTTCCGGCTCATGTCTGACACGGACAAGCTCAAGCTGGTGGATACCCTGTTCATGATCCATGAACAGTTTGACATTGACGGCATGACCACCTTTGAAATCGGTCACGAAGAAAAAGTGGACGAGGGCCATGTGAAAGACGGCTTCGGGGTGGTCTATCAGTTGTCGGTGCACGGCATTCCGGTGCCCGTCGGCCATCCGGTAAAAAATTTTGCCGAACTGAAAAAGTTTACGCCCCCGGTTCCCGAAAAAAAAGACCTGGGGCTTCTGGATCTGGCTGTTGACCGGTTCAAGGGCCAAAAAGCGACCTTCTGGCTCATGCGCGGCGTGTTTGTGCGGTCCTGGCGGTTGATCGGCATGACCAATTACATGCTGAACCTTTATAGCGACCCGGAATTCATCCATGCACTGGCCCGGATGATGCTCGAATTCAACCTGGCCCAGCTGGATCTTCTGGTTGCCGCCGGTCTCGATGTGCTGGTCATTGAAGACGATATCGCAGCGAACACGGGCCCCATGATCTCCCCGGACCATTTCAAGACATTCGTCAATCAGTATAACCGGCAGATCGTTGCAAAAGCCCATGCAAAAGGGCTCCAGGTGGTCAGGCATTCCGACGGCAATCTCTGGCCGATCCTGGACGTTCTGCTGGAAACCGGGTATGACGGGCTCAACCCCTTGGAACCCCAGGCCGACATGACCATCAAACGGGTAAAAGCCTTTTGCGGTGATAAAATCTGCCTGCTGGGCAATATCGATTGTGTGGATCTGCTGCCCCACGGAAATGCCGCCGAAGTGGAACAGGCGGTCATCCGGACCATCGAAGACGGGGCCCAGGGCGGGGGACTGATCATCTGCTCTTCAAACTCCCTGCATCCCGGGGTGAATCCCGAAAACTGCATGGCGATGTTTACGGCCGTTCGCCGGTATGGTCAATATAAAAGGGGCGCCAAAAATGACGAATAGACAATCCTGGACGATTTTCTGGCTGCTGTTCCTGCTGTACATGTTTGATTATATGGATCGCATGGTGATTGTTTCTCTTTTTCCGTTCCTGAAACAGGATATGGGGCTGACAGACGCCCAGTGCGGTCTTCTGGTCTCTGCCGTTTACTGGTCGATCCTGATCTTTTCTTTTCCGGCCTCCATCCTTGTTGACCGCTGGAGCCGGACAAAGAGCATCTCTTTTATGGCGGCGCTCTGGAGTATGGCCACCCTGGCCTGTGCCTTTACAAGGAGTTTCCCACAGCTTCTGATGACCCGGGCCGCCATCGGCATTGGCGAGGCGGGATATGCCCCCGGCGGGACCGCCATGCTTTCCGCCAATTTTCCCCAGGAAAAACGGGCCCGGATCCTCGGGTTGTGGAATGCCTCCATCCCCCTTGGCAGTGCCCTGGGGGTCGGCATCGGCGGCTGGGTGGCCCACCATTTCGGCTGGCGGCATGCGTTCGGTCTGGTGGCCTTTCCGGGCCTGGTCCTGGCCCTTGTCTTTTATTTTGCCAAAGACTACAAAACCATCCGGCTCGTTCAAAAAGAAAAAACCGGCAAAGAGAAAAAAATGCACTTGGTCGATATGGCCCGCCAGTTTACCCATAACAAAACCCTGCTTTGCAATAACCTGGCCTTTGCCCTGAATGTCTTTATCACCACATCCCTTCTGACATGGCTGCCCACCTATTTTCACCGGTTTGACAATCTTGCCATGGACAGGGCCAGTATGAAAGCCGGTTCGATCATGGTGCTGGCCATCATCGGGGCCCCCCTGGGGGGCTTTCTGTCGGATCTCTGGCAAAAGAAAAAAAACAGTGCCCGCCTTCTTTTCCCGGCGGTATCATCGATTCTCACGGGGGTGTTACTCTTTTTCGCCTTTGCCTTTGCGCGCGGCACCCTTCAGTATGGCCTCCTGATGCTGGTCGGCATTACGGCCGTGGCCTTTGTCCCGTCCTGTGTGGCCGTGACCCAGGATGTGGTCCATCCGGGACTTCGCGCCGTTTCCCTGAGCCTGAATATCATTATCCAGCACCTGTTGGGTTCAAGCCTCGCGCCGGTGGTGATCGGGAAATTATCGGATGCCCAGGGCCTTGATAAAGCCCTGACCATCCTGCCTGTATTTGCATTGCTGTCAGGGGGCCTGCTTTTTATGGGATCCTTTTTTTATAATAAAGATCTGTATGCGGCAAACCGGGCCGCACGGTGAACTGTACGTCCATTAATATTCAATGCCACTACCTTAATACAAACAACATCTGTTTTTTACCATGAAGGGCATGAAGCCCATGAAGGTTAAGGTCGGATAATGCATTGTTCTCTGGTTCCCATGCTCCTGGGTGGGAACGCGAAAAGGATTTTTATTAGCCACAGATTTACGCAGATCACCACGGATAAAAAATAAAGCGCTGCGCGCAAAAAAAAACCATGTCTCACGCAAAGTCGCAAATGTGCAAAGCCCCCCTCTTTTCCCAACCGGTTCAAGGTGATGTTTTTTTGTTTGGCATTTGAATTTGGTCATTGAGATTCCCCGAATGCATTCCCACGCAGGAGCGTGGGAATGAGAAAAATTTTTAAATTTCACATCTTTTTCACACTCTTTTCACGGCCTGTTCACGCTGTCAGTTCTATGGTTTGCCCATAATTTACAAAATCTTTACAAACGTTTCCGTAAGCAACAAGATTCCTTTACATTCGTGGGGTATCTTACGTTTGAAAATTAACCGAAAAGGAACAAAACATGACCATAAAAAGTATTAGCGGCTGCATCGGATGCGGCATCTGCGTCAAAACCTGTCCCACGGATGTGATCCGTCAGGACCCGAAGACGAAAAAGGCGTTTATCAAGTATCCGGCGGATTGCCAGATATGTCACTTGTGCAGGATGTATTGTCCTGTGGATGCCATAACCATTTCACCGGAAAAATCTATTCCGGTCGTGGTTTCATGGGGATAAAAAAATGAATGTGTATGTCAAAAGTAATTTCCTTAGACAATCGGTACTGGCTTTTACAGGTATGCCGCTGTTGATCTGGGCCATGGGGTATCTCCCGGGGCGTACCACGTTGAAAGAAGCACTCTCGGTTATAACGATCCTGGCGTTTTCCCAGATGATCGGGCAGCTTTTCTGGGCACGGACGAACAGATACGCTGTTGCAGACCTCCGGATGGGCAAGATCATAAAGGTTCATAAAATTATCGGCTATACCTGCGTTTCGATCATGCTCCTGCACCCTGTTTTTATTGTCGTGCCAAGATTTTTTGAATCCGGTGTTGCCCCTGTTGACGCGTTTATGACGATCATTACCACCTTAAACCAGGGCGTTGTGCTTGGCATGGTGGCATGGTGTCTGATGCTGATACTGGGGATAACCGCCCTTGCACGCAAAAGGCTGCCAATGCAATACAAGACCTGGCGGGTTTTTCACGGCATTGTCGCCATTTTGTTTATTTCTGTTGCCGCATGGCACGTCATCGCTCTGGGTCGTCATTCAAGTCTTGCCATGTCAATTTTTATCACCCTGCTGACCACATGCGGCGTCTGGCTCACAGGAAAACAATACCTGTTAAAAACATCTAAAAAATAAGGACCATGACAATGGAAAAGAACCAACATCCAAAAGAGATGTCCCGCCGAAAGTTCATGACCATAGCCGGCGGTGCCACAGGGCTTGCGGCAATGGCCGCCATGGGATTATCCGCGTCGCGCGGAGCGTGCAGCGCCAATATCCCTGAAATCGATATCGATAAAATAACGGTTGCCGAAAAAAAAGCCGATGTGCTGGTGGTGGGCGGCGGTATCGCAGGCCTTTTCGCCGCGGTCAAAGCCCATGATGCCGGCGCCAACGTGCTGATGGTATCCAAGGGACGTCTCGGCGCATCCGGGATGACACCGTTTGCCAAAGGTATCTTTGCCTATGATCCGGCCAAAGAAAAATTGAGCCTTGATGAATTTGTCGATACCGTCTCCCGTTCTGCCATGGGCACGAACAATCCGGTATTTACCCGGCAGATGGCCGAGCACTCTCTGGCCCGGGTCAGGGAACTGAAGGCGTGGGGGTTCTTTGATTCTCCCCTGTATTTCGATTCCTTTAACAAACCCATCAAAGAACGCAACATTCCGGTCATCGAACGCGTCATGATCACCCATTTGATCAAAGAAGATGGCAGGATTGCCGGGGCCGCCGGTTTCAGCATAGATGAGGCCAGGGTGCACATCTTCAAGGCCAAAAGTGTTGTCCTGTGCTCCGGTGCCGGTGGATTTAAACCCAATGGATTCCCGATATGCGACCTCACCCACGACGGGACGGTCATGGCCTATCATATCGGTGCCAGGGTCACCGGTAAGGAATGGAACGACGGACACTCGGGACAGGCCATCAATCCGGCCGCATGTTATGACGGATGGCATGGCATGTTTGACAGAAAGCCCGGGCTCACCGGTGTTGACGTCCATCATGACCTGGGTGTGGAACAGAACTACCAGGCCTATATGGCGGGTAACCCGCTTGCCGGGGGGCCTCCAGGGCAAAGCCGCGGAAAGCAGGTCGCCGGCGGTCCTGTCCGTCCGGCTGAATTTGCCGAGAATGCCCGGCGACCCGGTCCGCCTCCCGGTGGCGATTCCGGCGGTGGTCCCGGCGGTGGTCCCGGTTCCGAGGGCGGCCCGCCTCCGGGGATGAGTGGCGGCAGCTCGGTCGGTGGCTCTTCTGCAGGGATGGCTATCCACAAATCAGAAGGACTGGTGCCCATCAACGACAAGGGTGCCTCCAATATCCCCGGACTGTACGCCGCAGGTGATGCGCTGGGTTCCTATATGGCCGGCGCCATCTATACCCAGGTGGGATCTTCTCTGGCGGGATCAGCGGTTCAGGGCGCGATCGTCTCCGAGGCTGCGGCAAAGTACTGTGAACGGGTTGCGTTTCCTGAGATCTCCAAGGCTAAAATAAAGGCCATAGAGGAGGAGATCCTGGCACCGTTAAAGCGGAAGGCCGGTTATGGCCCCGCCTGGGTGACCCAGACCCTTCAGGGGATCATGATCCCCAACTTTGTTCTTTACGTTAAAAAAGAAAGTCTTTTAAGGGCGGCATTGGCTTATGTCGAAGAATTGCGGGATCATCATATGCCCCTGCTTCGGGCCGCGGATCTCCATGAACTGAGGCTGGCACACGAGACAGCCAATATGATTGTTACAGCGGAAATGAAGCTCAAGGCATCGCTCATGCGCACGGAGAGCCGCTGCAGCCATTTTCGGATCGATTATCCTGACATGGACACCAAAAACTGGAATGCCTGGATCAATATATACAAGGGCAGTGACGGGTCCATGAAATTCGAAAAGCAGCCTTTTGACAGCTGGTCAACTGCAACGAGTTGAACCGCAACAGCGAGCGCATTCCCCGTGGCTTGCCGCGAGGTTAGCGAGCGAATCTAAAATAGACAGAATTCCTTACGGTCGAAGATCCCTCGCAGCTTGCTGCGAGGTTCTTCAATTGTGCAACTGTTTACTTTTAAGGAAAGAGGATTTTTGTCCTGCCATTGATTTCATCAACAGGTGCTGCTGGTCCCGCAATCCACCGTCTGCTGTCCGTTCTACGGCTTTACAATATCTTTACAATTTTAGCCTTGAAACACACAAAGGCTTTACATTTGTCGTGTAGGTTTCCCTTTATCTCATATGGGGGCATCTGAGCGGCTTGCTACACCCTATAGTTGCATAAAAAACATGCGCTATTGATCTAAATCCGCCAAGAGAAAGAGTTCAACGAGAATGATGCAATTTTTAAGGAATTCACTCATTGTGATATCCAGAAAAATTACAAAAGACCACAATTTTTTACCCTCCGGGAACGCCGGATGGCGCCTGATCCTTCCTTATCAAGGGATTGCGGTAAATAATGACAGCTTCACCCTTGATGCCTCGGCTCTGAAGCCATCCGGCTTTTGCAACGATAGGGTAAACAATTGATCCGAAAAAGGGAATTGATGATAAATTGAGCGCATTAGAACCATCGCAAAGGAAATTGTTCATGTCACCTGCATCGTTGATTCAAAATGGATTTTGTCGAAACGTCATTGCGCTGATATTGGTCGCAGGCTTGTGCCTGCCCGGGTCGGTATGGGCCTGGCGCAATCCCGGACAGTATCCCAAGCTTGGCAAACGTGTGGGGCAGATGCCAGCCGGCTGCCGTGTCGTAATAAGGGCCGGTGCCCATCACTACCATTATCATGCCGGTGTCTTTTACCGCAAAGGCCCCAACGGGTTTGCCGTGGTTCGCGCGCCCATGGGGGCTGTGGTGGCCCGGTTGCCGGCAGGGTTTCTCTCGTTGGTGGTGGGCGGTATCGCCTATTTTACGTTTGCGGGTGTTTACTACAGAAAAGCGCCTTCCGGTTACGTGGTGGTGGACGTCCCGGCAACTCAGACCGAAACAGCGGTTGCTGCCCGGGAGGTGACAGTGGCCGTGCTCAATGTACGTTCCGGACCGGGGATGCACCATCCGGTATCGGCTCAAGTGAACAGGGGAGACCGTCTGGAGATTCTGGGACAGGCACCGGGATGGTATTTTGTTCGGCTGCCCGAGGGGGCCTATGGCTGGGTCATGGCCAGATATACCGGTTTTCCGATGCCTGATGCCAAGGGATAATCAATTGTGACGGGGAATTTCCGTTTAATGGGCATCGGTATTGAAATCGGAAAACGGGACAAAGGCCAGCAGGGGCAAGGGCCGTCTGGGTCCCATGGAAGCACTGCGATATAAATAAACCCTATAGTTGCATAAAAAACATAAGCTGCTGATCTAAATCCGCCAAGAGAAAGCGTTCAACGAGAATGATGCAATTTTTAAGGAATTCACGAATGGTGATATCTATAAAAAATACAAAAGGGCACAATTTTTTACCCTACGGGAAAGCCGGATGGCTCCAGATCCTTCGTTATCAAGGGATTGCGGTAGATGACGACAGCTTCACCCTTGATGCCTCGGCTCTGAAGCCATCCGGCTTTTGCAACGATAGGGTAAAGGATCTCTGGAGATGAAAACAAATAGCTGTAAACTAAATTGCATTGCGGGTTCGCTTGGGATATTGGCCGTGCTCATGATCTTTTGGATACCTGCGGCCCCGGTCCTTGCGGTGGATGCCCCTGCGGTTCCCGAATCCACCGACAGCCGGTTTGTCTCCATTGACTTCAACAATGTGGATATCAACGTATTCATCAAATTCATCAGCGAATTGACCGGCCGTAATTTTGTGGTGGATGAGCGGGTCAAGGGCCAGGTGACCATTATATCACCGGCCAAAATCTCGGTGGACGAGGCCTACGCGGTATTCCTGTCGGTTCTCGAGGTGAACGGCTACACCACGGTCAAGGCCGGCAGCGTCACCAAGATCGTCCCGTCGCCCGATGCCCGCTCTAAAAACATCAAAACCCTCTTGAAAAGTGAAGCCGGCGACCCCGAAGACCGGGTGGTCACCCAGCTGATCCACCTGAAATATGCCCAGCCCGAGGAGATCAAACAGCTGTTTACCCCGCTGATCTCCAAAAGCAGCGTTATCCTGTCCTATTCGCCCACCGGCACGTTGATCGTCACCGATGTGTATTCAAACATCCAGCGGCTCATGCGCATTTTAGGCACCATCGATATTCCCGGCATCGGCCATGAAATCTCGGTGGTGCCGATCCGGTTTGCCGAGGCGGTCAACCTGGTCAAAATTCTCGATTCAATGTTCCAGACCACCTCCAAAACCACCAAAAAAAACGCCGACACCGGCAAAACCGTCAAATTTATGGCTGACGAACGCACCAATGCGATTGTTTTTCTAGCCAGCAAAGTGGATACGGAAAGGGTCTCCCGGCTGATCGGTGTGCTGGACCGTGAAACGCCTCGGGGCCAGGGCGCCATCCACGTGTATTACCTGGAAAACGCCGACGCCGAAGAGTTGGCGGAGGTACTGCAGGATCTGCCCGCCCAAACGGAAACCACGGAAAAGGGTAAAAACACCGCGGTGGTTTCCGAAAAGGTCAAGATCCGGGCCGACGCGGCCACCAACAGCCTGATCATCACGGCTGAAAAAGACGACTACCGGGTGCTCGATGAGGTTATCAAGAAACTGGATATCCCCCGGGCCATGGTCTATATCGAGGCATTGATCATGGAGATCAACGCGGACAAGGATTTCAGGCTTGGCACCGAATGGGCGGTGGGTGATACCACCAGCGGGGGCGATGTCGCCGTTGTCAGCGGTTTTTCCGGCGGAGCCAGCGGTGGGGATGCCGGATACGACAACCTCAGTGAGGTCTACACAGATGGTGTCTCCCTGCCCGGGGGATTCAGCATGGGCGTTTTCGGTGAAGCCATCACCATCGGCTCAACGGTTTTTCCCAGTATCGGCGCAATGATCGAGGCCTATGATAAAGACGAGGATGTCCACATCCTCTCGACCCCCCAGATACTGACGACAGACAATGAAAAGGCTTCTATCGTGGTGGGCAAGAACGTGCCCTACCAGACCACGACGAGCACCACGGACAACGATACCTACAACTCCTATGAATATAAAGACGTGGGTAAAACCCTCGAGATTACCCCTCAGATCAGCAAGGACGGCACCATCCGCCTGGAGCTGAAGCTGACCGTGGAAACCCTGGAGAGCACCACCGACTACCGGCCCACCACGCTCAAGCGCACCCTTGAAACCACGGTGATGGTCAAGAACAAGAACACGGTGGTCCTGGGCGGCCTGATCGATGACACCACCTCCAACACCATCTACAAGGTGCCCTGCCTGGGGGACCTGCCGCTTGTCTCATGGCTGTTCAAGTCAACGGCCGACACTGAATCGCGAACCAACTTGTATATCTTCATGACCCCCAGGGTGGTCAATACCCAGGACCAGGCCCAGGACGTCTACAAAGAAAAAATAGACTATATGCAGGGGCTGTCTTCTGAAAAAATTAAAATGTATGACAGCGGCAAGGCGCATACTGAAACGGAGACGCAACCGTAAAGGGCAATGGGAAATCAGTTACTGTAGCCTCAGGTAAACCAGGTTTTTCCACGTAATCTTTAAAATTTCACATTTTTTTCACATTCTTTTCACAGCCTGTTCACGCCCTCAAAGTTACCCTTCGACCATAATTAACGAAAGCGCAAATTAAGATGCGAATGGAAACCTTCTTAATGGGGACACAACATGGCAATGCAATTCAAAAATTTAGGTAAGGCCTTTCAACCGTCGGCGGGACCCTGGCGAGCCCGGGCCCTCCTGCTTGCGATAGTGGCGATACTGCTCTCGGGCTGCACTGCGGCAACTCAAAATCTCAAAACGCCATTTGAAGTTCCGGTTCGTTTTTCCGAATCCGGCACTTCACCGTTGCCTGACCGTTGGTGGGAAGCATTTGATGATCCGGTGCTGAGCGGGCTCATGGATCAAGCGTTGATACATAACTTCGACCTCAAGACGGCCTGGGATCGCCTCGGTCAGGCCCGGGCCCTGGCGCGCAGTGCCGGGGCGGATCTTTTTCCGTCGCTCGATGCCGAGGTCGAGAACGCCCGAAACCGTTTCCGCGAAGACGGCGAGACCAATGACGGCCACAGTTACTCCCTGGGCCTTAGCGCCAGTTACGAGCTGGATCTGTGGGGCCGCATGAAGGCCAGTCGCGATGCCGCCGCGTTTGAAGCCCAGGCCAGCGCCCAGGATCTGCAGGCCGCGGCCCTGACCCTCTCGGCCCAGGTGGCCGGTACCTGGTACCAGCTGGTTGAGCAGTATGGTCAATTGGATATACTCAGCAAGCAGATCGTCACCGACAACCAGGTTCTCGAACTGGTGACGTTGCAGTTTCGTACCGGCCAGGTCGGCATCGCCGATGTGCTGCAGCAGCGGCAGCTGGTGGAATCCAACCAGGGTGAAAAGACCCAGGTGGCGGCCCAGGCCAAGGTGCTTGAACACCAGCTGGCGATTTTGCTCGGATTTGCCCCCGGGCAGTTTGCCATACCCCGGGATACGACCCTCATCGATTTGCCGCCGATGCCGGAAACCGGTCTGCCGGCTGAATTGATTCAACATCGCCCGGATATCCGCAGTGCCTATTGCACTGTTCAGGCGGCTGACAGGGACCTGGCGGCCGCCATTGCCGACCGCTTTCCCCGGCTGAGCCTGACCGCCGGGCTGGATACCTCGGGGGTGCATACCCGGGACCTGTTCGACAACTGGCTGGCCACACTGGCAGCCAACCTGGTGGCCCCGATTATCGATGGCGGCTTGCGCAAGGCCGAGGTTGACCGGACCCGTGCGGTGGCCTCCGAAGCGCTGCACGCCTACGGCCAGAGTATTCTCAATGCCCTGGGCGAGGTGGAGGATGCCCTGGTTCAGGAACAGCACCGGCGTGACTTCATTACCAGTCTTGACAAGCAGCTGGGTCTGGCCGGGCAGGTCATCGAACGGGTGCGGGACCGTTACCTGCAAGGGACGGTGGATTACCAGCGGGTGCTTGATGCACTGCTCTCCCAGCAGACGCTGCAATCCAGCCTTTTGACCGCCAAACAGGATCTTGTGCAGGACCGCATCGATCTGTGCCTTGCCCTCGGCACGGGATGGGCGATGGCACCACCGGAAGAACATCAGTCCAACGCTTCAACAACTATAGACAAGAACATCTTTTAAATTGACCCATTACCAAGGTGAATCCAATGCAATCAGAACAAGAGAACGCAACCTCCCACCAGCCAGAAAAATCCGAAGCGGGATCCCCCAAAAGTCCACCTCAGCGGCTGTCGAGACGCATTGTCCGTATACTGCTGCCGCTGGCGGTCATCGCAGCCGGCGCGTCTGTCGCCCTTTGGCTGATGGAGACCGGACCCCAGGCAAAACCGCGGCCTAAGGCACGCAACGCGACGCTGGTGGCGGTCAGGACCGTCGATTACAGCGTGCAGCAGACGGTTATCGCCGGCATGGGAACCGTTGCCGCCGCCGCTACTGTTGAACTGAAACCCCAGGTCAGCGGCGAGATCATCGAATTGAACCCCAACCTGGTGCCCGGCGGCCATTTCCGTAAAGGCCAGACCCTGCTCAAGATCGACCCCACCGACTACCGGCTGATGGTGCGGGAACTGGCCACGGATGTGGCCAAAGCCGAATCGGACCTGCAACTTGAGCAGGGCAACCAGCTGGTCGCCCAAAAAGAGTACCAGTTGTTGGGCGAAACGGTCAGCGATGTGGAGAAAGCATTGATGCTGCGCCGGCCCCAGCTGGAAAATCTGCGGGCCACGCTTGAAGCGGCCCGGGCCAAGCTCGACAAGGCCCGGGTTGATCTTGGGCGCACCGAAATCAAGGCGCCCTTTAATGCGGTGGTACAGTCGCGTGCGGTAAACGTCGGCACCCGGGCCAGCGACGCCACAGTATTGGCGACCCTGGTGGATACCGATGCCTACTGGGTGGAGGTATCGGTGCCGGTGAGTCAGTTGCGCTGGATCAAGATTCCGCAAACCGATGGGGACCCCGGGGCCCTGGTCAAGATAACCGATTCGGCTGCCTGGGGCGACGGGGTCTCCCGGCAAGGCCGGGTGATCCGGTTGGAATCGGACCTGGAGACCCAGGGGCGCATGGCGCGGCTGCTGGTGCGGGTGGCAGATCCCCTGAGCCTGAAGCCGGACAGCGCGGGCAAGCCCCGGATGCTGATCGGGTCTTACGTGCGGGTGGAGATCCAGGGAAATGCAATGGCCTCGGCCGCGGCCATCGAGCGCGAGTTTATCCGCAACGGTAGCAGCGTCTGGGTCATGGATGCCCAAGGGAACCTTTCCATCCGTCCGGTGGAGATCGCTTTCCGGGGGACTGATCGGCTGCTGGTGACCGGCGGGATAAAATCAGGGGAACAACTGATTATCACCGACCTGGCCGCGCCCGTAGCAGGGATGCCCCTGAGAATCGCGGAGGACACCGCCGACCAGGGCGGGGCACGGCAAACGGCCGGGCAGGAGGGTCAGTCATGAGCAGCAACCAGCGTTTTTCACAGATTCGCGGCCCCATCTCCTGGATGGTGCACAACCGGGTGACACCCAACCTGCTGATGATCTTCCTGCTGCTGGGGGGGTTGTTCATGACCACCCGCATCAAACAGGAGGTCTTTCCCGAGTTTGACCTGGACATGGTGACCATCAGTGTCGGCTATTCCGGGGCCAGTCCCGAGGAGGTCGAGCAGGGGATCATCCTGGCCGTGGAAGAGGCCGTCCGCGCCATCGACGGGGTCAAAGAGCTGACCGCCACCGCCACTGAAGGAAACGGGACGGTGAATGCCGAACTGGAGGAGGGCGTTGACCAGCAGACGGTCTACCAGGAGATCAAACAGGAGATCGATCGGATCACCACGTTTCCCGAGGATGCCGATGAACCCGAAGTTTCCCTGGCCACTCACCTTCGGGAAGTACTTGCCATCGACCTGTACGGTGATGTGTCGGAAATGGCCCTGCGAGAAACTGCCGATCAGGTGCGGGACCGCTTGCTGCAGGCTTCCGGTATCACCCAGGTCGAGCTGGCCGGGGCCCGGGACTACGAAATCCTGGTTGAAGTGCCCCAGGATCGGTTGCGGGCCTATGGCCTGACCCTGGAAGAGATCGCCGCGGCCATCGACAGCGCCTCCACCGAGATTCCCGGCGGCTCGGTGGATACGGCCGGCGGGGATATCCTGCTGCGGATGAAAGACCGCCGGGACTGGGCTGTTGAGTTTGCCCGGATTCCCATCGTCACCACGGCCGAGGGCAGCGTGGTGTATCTGGAAGACATTGCGGCGGTACGCGAAGATTTTGAAGACAGCGACCGTTCCGCCGCCTACAACGGGCACCGGTGCATCGGCATCGATGTATACCGGGTCGGGGACCAGACCCCCATGGGGGTCGCCGGGGCCGTGCGTACGGCCATGGATGACATTGAGCCGGATCTGCCCGCCGGCATCTCGTGGCACATCAGCCACGACCAGTCCGAAGTCTACCAGCAGCGCCTGGAACTGCTGATGAAAAACGCCTTCATGGGGCTTGCGCTGGTACTGGTGGTGCTCGGGCTCTTCCTGGAGTTCAGGCTGGCTTTCTGGGTCACCATGGGGATTCCCACCGCCTTTCTCGGCAGCCTGCTTTTTCTGCCGGTTGTGGGGGTGTCCATCAACATGCTTTCCATGTTTGCCTTTATTGTGGCCCTGGGGATCGTGGTGGACGATGCCATTGTTGCCGGCGAAAACATCTATGAGTACCAGCAGCAGGGGATGGGCTTTGCCCGGGCCGCGGTGCTCGGTGCCCGGGATGTGGCCATGCCCATCGCTTTTTCCATATTGACCAACGTGGTGGCGTTTTTGCCCCTTTCCTTTATTCCCGGGACCATGGGAAAGATCTGGAAGGTCCTTCCCCTGGTGGTCATCACGGTTTTTCTGATTTCCTGGGTCGAATCTCTGCTGATCCTGCCGGGCCACCTGGCCCACCTCAAGGCCCGGCCGGCCGGTCGTTCGACCCATCGTCTGCAACGCTGGCAGCAGACGTTCACCGGTCAGGTGGCCCGCTTTATCAACCGGGGCTACGGCCCCTTTCTGGATTTTTGTATCCGCTGGCGGGCCCTGACCGTGGCCCTTGGCCTGGCGGTGCTGGTGGTGGTGGTCGGTTATGCCTTGAGCGGCCGTATCGGCATGATCCTCATGCCCCGTGTGGAAGCGGACACCGCCGAGGTCACCGCCGTCCTTCCGGTGGGCAGCGCCGTGGCCAAGGTCGAGGTGGTTCGGGACAGACTGATCAATGCCATGGCGGCTGTGGCCGCTGAAAACGGCGGCGACCACCTGCTCGATGGCGTATCCTCCAGGATCGATGAAAACCAGGTGGAAGTAAAAGCCCGCCTCACCGATGCAGACGTGCGTCCCCTAAGCACCGGTCAGGTGACCCGGTTGTGGCGGGAAAAGCTCGGCCCGGTCGCCGGCCTGGAATCCATTCTCTTTGAGTCGGACGGGGGCGGGCCCGGCTCCGGGGCTGCCTTGACCGTTGAGCTCTCCCATTCCGATATCCAGGTGCTCGACCAGGCCAGTGCCGCCCTGGCCGAGGGCCTGGCCGGGTTTCCCAACGTCAAGGATATTGACGACGGTTACACGCCGGGAAAGCAGCAGCTCGATTTTTCCATCAAGCCCGAGGGCCAGAGCCTGGGCCTGACCTCTGCCGAGGTGGCCCGCCAGGTGCGCAACGCCTTTTCCGGTGCCGAAGCCCTCAGCCAGCAGCGGGGCCGCAACGAGGTGACCGTCCGCGTGCGGTTGCCCGAAAGCGAGCGCACCAGCGAATACCATGTGGAGCATCTGATGATCCGCACCCCGGCCGGCACCTTCGTGCCGCTGACCGAGATCGCCAATGTCCAGCGGGGCCGGGCCTACACCAGCATCAGCCGCCGGGATGCCCGGCGCACGGTAACGGTGAGCGCCAACGTCGAGCCCATCGGCGAGACCGGCCAGGTGAAGGCCGCCCTCAACAGCACCATTTTGCCGGAACTGGCCCAAGTTTATCCCGGTCTTGCCTATGGCTACCAGGGGCGGCAGGCCGACATGAAAGAGAGCATGCAGAGCCTGGTCGGCGGGTTTGCGCTGGCCATGCTGGCCATCTACTTTCTGCTGGCGATTCCCTTTCGCAGCTACAGCCAGCCGTTGATCGTGATGATCGCCATTCCGTTTGGCATCGTCGGGGCCATACTCGGCCATCTGCTGATGGGGTACAACCTGAGCCTGATGAGCATGATGGGGATCGTGGCCCTGTCCGGGGTGGTGGTCAACGACTCGCTGGTGCTCATTGATTTCGCCAACCGTCAGCAGCGTGACGGTGCGAGCCCTGCCGAGGCGATCCGCATCGCCGGCCTGCGTCGTTTCCGGCCCATTGTCCTGACCACCCTGACCACCTTCGGGGGCCTGGCGCCCATGATTTTTGAAACCTCCCGCCAGGCCCGGTTCATGATTCCCATGGCCCTGTCCCTGGGTTTCGGTATTCTCTTTGCCACGGTGATCACCCTGATCCTGGTGCCGTGTCTGTATCTGTTAACCGATGACATCCACCAATGGGTGGGGCTCGGACACCCGGACTCGGCAGTGCCTGACGCCCTGCCGAGTCCATAAGGGCTGATAGCGGTTCCCGACAAGGCCCATGTCAATTTGGAACGCCGGATGGCTATAGATCCTTTTTTATCAAGGGATTGCGCTCGAAGATGACGGCTTCACCCTTGATGCCTCGGCTCTGAAGCCATCCGGCTTTTGCAACGATAGGGTTTACAATTTATTATGACATCTTATTATTCATTGAATGAAAACTGAAAACATGTTGAACAAGAGCAAACTCTTATTTCTGCTGGCCCTGCTGTCGGCCTTTCCCCCCCTTTCCACCGATATGTACCTGCCGGCCATACCCCTGCTTCAAAAGGCCTGGCATCAGCCCCTGGCCATGGTCAACCTGACGCTGGTGGGCTTTTTTGTCGGTTATTGCGTATTTTTGTTGTTTTATGGGCCCCTGTCGGATCGGTTCGGCCGGCGGCCCCTGCTGCTGGTGGGTATTGGCATCTTCATCCTGGCAAGCCTGCTGTGCGGCCTTTCAAACAACGTGGTCAGCCTGATTGTCTTCCGGGTACTCCAGGCCGCCGGGGCCGCATCGGCATCGGCCCTGGCCCTGGCCATCAGCAAGGATGTCTACGAGGGCTATGAACGGGAACGGATTCTGGCCTATATCGGCGTGATCATGGCCCTGGCACCCATGCTGGCGCCTGTTTTCGGCGGATGGGTGCTGACCTGGTTTTCATGGCGGTGGATATTTGTGGTCCAGGCAATGATCGCCCTGGTGGCGTGGATCGGTGTATGGCGCATGCCGGAAACCCTGAAAACCCCTGCTGCCACCGGCGCCCTCAAGACAGCTGGGATCTACCTGGATCTGCTGCGCAACCGGCGGTATGTGGGCTTTGCGCTGATGATGTCCCTGGTGGTGCTTCCGCATTTTTCTTTTATCGGCGGTGCCGCGGATATCTACATTACCCGGCTGGGACTGTCGGAGCAGGTTTTTGGCTATTTTTTCGCCCTTAACGCAGCGGCCATGATGGCCGGCTCCTTTGCCTGCACCCGGCTGCTGCGCCGGGTGGGATCACGGGGATTGATGACGGCCGGCTTTGCCGGGATTCTGATCGGCAGTCTTGGAATGCTCACGCGCTGGCTGCCGGGTCCCTGGGGCCTGGCCCTGCCCATGGCTGTTGTTTCCTTTTCTTTTGGCATCAGCCGGCCGCCCAGCAACAACCTGGTCTTAGAGCAGGTTGACCAACATGCCGGGGCCGCATCCTCGCTTTTGATTTTCATCTACTTCATGCTGGGGGCCTTTGCCATGTGGTTGATCGCCCTGGACTGGACGGACAAAATCCGCACCATCGGTCTGCTGGGAACAGCAGCCGGCGGCATCATACTGGGCATCTGGCTCCTTCTTCCCAGGATAACCGCCGGAAAGCGTTCCGTACTCTGCCCGGAGGGGGAAGGGGACAGCGCATAGAGTGACTCCTCTTCTATTTGGATTTGACATTTGGACTGAACCTAATGTAGGTTTATGATATCTTGATAATAGTTGCTATTACGATGTCAGCCCTTATCGTTGCTGTTGTGGCAAGATGCCAGGCATGATCGTTGGATACTAAACCCTATAGTTGCATAAAAAACATGAGCTAATGATCTAAATCCGCCAAGAGAAAGCATTCAACGAGAATGATGCCATTTTTTAGGAATTCAACGATGGTGATATCCAGAAAAAGTGAAACAAAGGCATAATTTTTTACCCTCTGGGAAAGCCGGATGACTCCAGATCCTTCGTTACCAAGGGATTGCGGTAGATGATTACAGCTTCACCCTTGATGCCTCGGCTCTGAAGCCATCCGGCTTTTGCAACAATAGGGTAAAGTAACGCTTTCAAAAATCCCAATTAACAATTGCTGCGCCGGCGAGTAACGATTTTTAATATATTTGGCACTGCTGGCGGTAAACCGAACAAACAGGAAAATTGTATTTATTGTTGAAATTATTCATCAAACAAAACAATAAATAAATTTTCAAAGGAGGTTCGTATGGGCAAAATATTTAATGAAGACGGAACATTATATATTCCGATCAAAGGCAGACTCAAACTTCCAAAAGATAAAATAATTGAAGAAAAGGGCAAAGCCGTTATTACCGAAGCGTATTGCCAAAACAGGCACAGCCTTATAAGTGATGTTAAAATTAACGGGCAAAACGGTCTTAATTTTATTTATACTGACCAGGATGCGAAAAAAGAATCGGGAATTGTAATTTCTGCCATAGTTGGAGATCGGACAAAAGTAAATCTTGACAGAACCATGTTTGATAAGGGGGAAGTTGTTAAGGTTCTTTGCCCCATATGTAGAAATGAATTGCCAGTACTGTTCATGTGTGACTGTGGAGCTCCTATATATTTGGTTTATCTCGATAAACAATCTAATCCCAGATATGCTCAGTCTTTTTGTTCGAGAATTGGATGCACAAAAGCAAGCCGGCTGAGATTCTCCCAGGATGCCTTAATCGAGTTTAAGAGCAGATACAGTTTCTAAAAATCAGCGTCCCCTAAAAAACAGTTGTCAACAGGCCTGTTTTATCAGGGCACTCCCAATATATCACAGATCTTGGGGAAAATCGGTTTATGAATATTAACATACGGTCGTGCGCCATAACTGAATTGGATGCAGTGCAGGCCATAGGGTACGAAACCTTTGATGATACTTTTCGAATGATGAATCGCCAGGAAACAATTGATACTTATCTCCAGGAAGCATTCAATAAGAAAAAATTGTTAGCGGAATTAACGGATAAAAACTGTTTGTTTTACTTTTTGTATGCCGAGAATGAATTGGCTGGATACCTAAAAGTCAATGATGCACCCGCTCAATCAGATATCAATGATACTGAATCAATTGAAATGGAAAGAATATATATAAAGAAGACTTTCAAAAGAAAAGGATTAGGTAAAAAGCTGATTGATTTTACACTTCAGTTGGCAAAAGAGATGAAGAAGCGTTATGTCTGGTTGAGTGTGTGGGAAAAAAATACAGGTGCCATATTATTTTATGAAAAAATGGGGTTTAAAAAAGCAGGACGGCATTCATTCAGAATGGGGGATGAATTGCAAAACGATTTCATTATGAAAAAAGGGATTTAAACATTTAACATGCTTTTAAAATCGTTTCATCTTAAAATTGTTAACAACCACTGCATGCCCAGCGCCATGAGCGTCAACGGCATTGCCTGTCTGGACCAGGATGTGGGGTGTGTCATCCCTTATCTGAATACGGCCCTTGGCGGGCATCAGTACGTAAACGATCCCCCGGCCGTTACTTTCCAGACCGAGGGCCGCCTGATTTCGGTTCAACCAGACCGGATAACGGTCAACGCGGTGAAGGACCGGGAACAGGCGTTGAAAATTGTTGAATGGATGCGCCGCGAAATCAACGAGACCTGGGACCATCGTGAGGAGATCACGCCGAGTTATAAAACCCCGGAAAAGCCGAATGTGATTGAGATTTTAAAATGTCTGCCCAAAACCAATTGCCGGGAATGCCGGGAACCGACCTGCCTGGTGTTTGCCCTGCGGCTTGCCGAAGGCGTCAAAAGTATGGATGCCTGCCCGTATTTGGAGGGCGGGCCGAAAACGATTTTGGAAACATATCTGTCCGGATTTGTTTTCGACGATTGACCGGCCGCAATCCGACCACTTGGCGGGCTATCATCTCGATCAGCAGCTAAACCGGCGTCTGTTCATGCCGTCTCTATCAACAGCATTGACTGATCCGGGATATTTTTTCGTGATAGGTATTGAGCATATCCGCCTCAAATTGTTCATTCGAATCATAACTGCGCCCAAAAACCGGCTGCCATAAATCAATATGCTCCATGCACATATAAAAGAAAACAGTGTCTTTCCAGGAATCCGGAAATGCCTGATAAACAGATGAAAAAATATCCTTTTTAATCTCAAGGGGATAGCTCAGTTTCCCGGCACAATCTTCCATGGGCATCTGTAAGATAGAACTATCGGGCATCCGCTCCCGGAGTCTCTTTAGAACCGGTTTGATAAAGGTCAGCGTCCCCAGGGAAACCATAACCACCTCTTCCGGCCGGAAACTGTCTGCCAGGCGGGAAACAAGCGCCAGATAGTCTTTTCGCCACCCTTCATACCAGACGATGGGGTGAAAGTGAAACCCCACCGGAATGCCTTGATCCGCCAGTTTCCGGGCACTTCCCAGCCGTTTATCCAGCGATGCCGTCCCCTTCTCCTCGTGTTGAATCACCGTGGGGCTGTTGAGGGACCAGGTAAACACCATGTTGGCAGGCGGCCGGTTTTCCAGAAAATAATCAATCCGGCCGCTTTTTGATTTCATCTCAAGAATCACGTTGGGATGGTGCGAGGCAAACCGGTAAAGGGCGTCCAGAAGACCAAACCGGTTTCCCCACATCAGGGAATCGGAAGACTGGCCGGTACCAATGTGATATTTTTTTTCTTTATCCAGCTCCAGGGCATCCAGATGGGACACAAGATCCCGGATGAAGCGCACCTGATTCCCATGGTAAAAGGACTGGATGGAACAATAACTGCAATCAAAACCGCACTGCTGCACCGCATCCAGGGTTATCAGGTTACAGCACCGGGTTTTCTCGGAGGCAACCGGGCATCGCCCCATGATATTCCCCTGAAGCTGAACTTCAACCATCTGCTCTTCCGGAAATTTCCGCTCGTCGGTGGAAAATCGGTTTTTCCCCGCGTACCGTTTTTGCCCGTTTTTCAGATTTTCATATCCGTCCCGGAATTGCTGAAAAATTTTCCCTGTTGCCTGTTTTCCCCTTACCTGGCCCACTATTTCCGGTTTGTGAAATTGTTCCAGAGATCCGGCCTTCCAGCAGATCAGGTCTGCGCTGTATTCGGTCATCATTTTCAGCTGCTGAAAGGAAAAGGCATAGGTCTCGGACATGGAGAGCAGCCACTCCTGTTGATCAGCAGGAAGCTTATGAAAAAGTGCAATTTGTAAAAGTTTATTTGTTGTCATGGCGTCCTTATATCGAAAAAAACAGGATCAGTCCAGTTCTCAGTATTGGATTCGGCACCGAAGGCAGGTTCAGATTTTTGTCGGGATTGAGCGCTTGGGCAGGCCTATGACAGCCAGCACGCCGGCAACCAGGTAAAGCAGTGCTGCCGCTCCGAATACCATTCGAATCCCGATATATGCTGAAATGGCGACGCCCAGCATGGGGCCGATCATGCGCGCACCGGAGGTGATTGAGCTGTCCAGGCCATAGACCGCCCCCTCATCGCCGGGCTGGCTGTAGTCCGCCAGCAATGTGCTGATCCCGGTGATGATGCCACCTAAGGCAACCCCATAGAACAGTTGCAGTATCAGTAACTGCCAGCCCGCACCGACCATGCTTTGTATCAGAAATAAGAGCGCTGAACAGAGCAGACAAATGATCACGATGCGGCGATGACCCCTTTGATCTCCGATACGGCCAAGGAAAATGGAAAAAAAGGCTGTGGATGCGGAAGATATGCCGATGACCAGACCGGTAAAACTGTTTACCCGTCCCGGATTGTCGATGAGGGATATAATAAACAAGGGCAGGATGGGTATGTAGATGATACGCCCCATCTGGTTGATAAACCGCAAAATATAGATCAACGGGACGCCCTGTGAAGACAGAACCCTTTTCCATGTGCCAAAGATGTGAAAATGGGATTTTAGTGTTGATTCCCGGGCGACAAACTGCTCATCGACACCTAAAAAGACGACCACCCCTGCACTGGCTAACAGTGCTGCGGTAATATAAAATGCGGCCCGATATCCATAGGCATCTGCGACCATTCCCCCGATGACGGGCCCCAAGCCCAGTCCCAGCCCCATGGCTACCTGCATGAGCCCCATGGCATATCCGGTCCTGCCGCGAGGCGCGGTGGCGGCGACCAGGGCGTTGGTGGCCCCCATGACGCCGCTGATCAATCCCTGTATCATGCGAAGGAGCACCAGTTCTTCGGCGGATCGCACAAAGGCCATCATGGCCAGGATCACGGCGCCGCCGAACATGGCCCGTTCCACCATGAGTTTTCGTCCCCAGCGATCGGCTATTGCGCCCCAGATCGGCGAGGCGATCATCATGGCGAAGGCTTGGCCGGAGTAGACCAGGCCGACACAGAAGTCAGCACTCATCGAGGTAACGGTGCCCAGTGATTTCACGTACAGCGGCAGAAAAGGAAAAACGCTGGAAAATCCGATCATGGAGATCATCTGGGCAAAGAACATGATATACAAAGTGCGTTTCCAGGCAGTCGAAGAACCGGTTTGTATTTTGAAGGGAATCGGCATGAGTCCTTGTTTCGAAAGTAAAATATGCGTCTATGATCGGCTACCTTATTGTTTTACCGGGTATTTTGCAAATTTATTTTGGGTAGATTGTTTTTGCCCTGAGGTATATGATCGTTTCGAAATGACAATGTGCCGTCCTTTAACCATAACGGAGATCGTAAATGCGTTGTTTATTGAATACCCAAACGGATGCGGCGTTCAATCTGGCCGCTGAAGAATATCTGTTCAACACCTGCCCGGAAGACTGCTTTATGCTGTGGCAAAATCGTAACGCCATTATTGTCGGCCGCAACCAGAACACCTATTCGCAAATCAACCCGGCGTACGTGAAAGACCATGAGATCCAGGTTGTCAGGCGGATCAGCGGCGGTGGTGCCGTGTATCAGGATCTGGGGAATATAAATTTTACCCTTGTCAAGACGCATGCGTCCAGCCTGAAAGTGGATTTTAAAACCTATACCCGCCCGATTCTCGATTTTTTGAACACCATGGGGGTGCCGGCAATTCTCGACGGTCGTAATGACCTGCTGGTAGAGGGCCGCAAGATTTCCGGAAATGCCCAGCACTTCCATCGGGGCAAGGTCCTTCATCACGGCACCCTGCTGTTTGATGTGAACCTGGAAACCATGGCCGAGGCCCTCTATGTGGACCCGGCCAAGTATCGGGACAAGGCCGTCAAATCAGTGCGCAGTCGGGTGACCAACATCCGGCCCTATCTTGCCGATGCTCTGTCCGTGGAGCAGTTCATGGAGCAGTTGCTGGCCCGTGTGCAGAGGGAAAACAGCGGTGGGCGGGGGGATTTTTCAAGTGCGGACAGCGCAGCTATTTCGGCTCTGGTAAAGGAAAAATACGGCCGCTGGGAATGGAATTTCGGAAAATCGCCCGGCTATAATTTTTGCAAGACCGTCCGCACCGCCGGGGGGACCCTGGAGATCCATCTGGATGTAACCGCGGGCAGTATTGATGCGATACGGATTTTCGGGGATTATTTCGGGGTTCGCAACATCGGTGAACTGGAAGCGGCCCTGATCGGTTGTCCTCACAGCCGGAGCGCCGTTGCAGAGCGGATCGCTGCATTGCCCGTGGGCGATTATCTGCAGGATGTCCCGATGCAGGAACTCCTGGCAGCTATGTTTTGAGTAGACCTGCGTCCCAATGGCCCCATGGGGTCTCATAATCCAATGGTATGTCCCCATCGGTGGCCCGTATTCCCGTCTTGATCCCGAATACCACCGAAGCCATTTCGATGACCGAATTTAATCATTGCAGCAACTCCCGGTTACACAGAACCACCCCTGCCAATTTCAAACCGGTGTTGCAAATTGTAATCAACAGTTTGACGGGGTGAACACGAGATTTACTATTCCAGAGCAACAACGGTCCATGGTGAATTATCCATTTAAAAACAATATATTGTGCTTGATTTTTTTAAGATAACTATATAGAGTGCTCTCTTCCAATAATCATCAACAACATTTTAAGTTTCGAATTTTCAATAATTCTAAAGGAGTTGCGCAAATGAGTGGTGGTAAAAAGGGGACAGACCAGATACATTTTTTGACGGAAAATGCCAGAACTGTTCTGGAAAGGCGTTATCTGAAAAAAGATGCATCCGGAAAGGTATGTGAATCACCGGAACAGATGTTCAGGCGGGTGGCCGCCCATATAGCCGAAGCTGAGAAAAATTATGATACAAAGACAGATGTCCGGAAAATTGAAGATCTGTTTTACAGCCTGATGGCCGAGTTCAGGTTCCTGCCCAACTCCCCGACCCTGATGAATGCGGGCAGGTCTCTAGGACAACTGGCAGCCTGTTTTGTCCTTCCGGTGGAAGACAGCATTGACGGTATCTTTGGAGCGGTTAGAAATGCAGCAATTATACATAAATCAGGCGGCGGGACCGGGTTTTCCTTTTCCAGGCTGCGCCCTGAAAACAGCAAGGTCGGTTCCACCGGCGGTGTGGCATCCGGCCCTGTCTCCTTTATGAAAATTTTTAATACGGCAACGGAACAGATCAAACAGGGCGGAACCCGGAGAGGGGCTAATATGGCTGTCCTTCGGGTGGATCACCCGGATATCATGTCCTTTATTACCTGTAAAAATAATAAAAAAGAACTGAACAATTTTAATATATCCGTGGGTGTGACAGATCAGTTCATGGCGGCAGTGGCGCAAAAAGAGGATTATGACCTGATTGATCCTCACTCGGGGAAAATAACCGGCCGCCTCAGTGCGGCGGCGGTATACACTGAAATGATCAAACAGGCATGGGAGACGGGAGATCCGGGAATCATCTTTTTAGACGAGATCAACCGGTTTAATACAACTCCGGATATCGGCGAAATGGAATCAACCAATCCTTGCGGAGAACAGCCGCTTTTGCCCATGGAGGCATGTAACCTGGGATCCATCAACCTGACCCGATTTATCACGAAAAAGAAAAACAAACCTGAAATGGATTATGAAAAGCTTCGCGAGGCCATCCATCTCTCTGTCCGATTTTTAGATAATGCCATAGACATGTCCAGATACCCCATTGATGAGATCGATCAAATGGTCAAGGGGAATCGGAAAATCGGTTTGGGTATCATGGGATTTGCAGACTTGCTCTACATGCTCGATACACCCTATGACTCTGAAGAAGCACTGGCACTTGCCGAAAAAATCATGTCTTTTGTCCAGAAAGAATCCCACAAAGCCTCCTGTGATCTGGCAAAAACCAGGGGTGTTTTTCCGAATTTTGATCAAAGCATCTTTAAAGATGAAAAAGATCAGCAGATGCGCAATGCCACCACCACGACCATTGCGCCCACCGGAACCTTGAGTATCATTGCCGGCTGTTCCAGTGGTATTGAGCCGGCGTTTGCATTGAGTTATGTGAGAACGGTAATGGACAATGACCGGTTGATTGAAGTGAACCCGGTTTTTAAACGGCTGGCCATTGAAAAGGATTTCTACAGTGATGCTTTAATGGCGGAAATTGCAGAAAACGGCACTGTCAAGGGGAACCTCAATGTGCCTTCTGATCTTCGAAAGGTTTTTGTTACCGCCCATGACATTAAACCTGAACATCATATCAAAATGCAGGCCGCGTTTCAAAAGTATACGGACAATGCTGTTTCAAAGACGGTAAATCTGCCGCATGAAGCCACGGCCGCGGATGTCAGGTTTATCTATGACCAGGCCTTCAAACTTAAATGCAAAGGGGTTACCATATACCGGGACGGCAGCAAGGATAACCAGGTGCTTTCGGTTTCGAAAAAAGGAGAAAAAATGGAAGAGGAAGATTTTCTCCTGGCCGGGCGGGAAAGGCCTCAAATTCTTGAAGGGTACACTGAAAGAATTAAGACGGGAATGGGCAATCTCTATATAACCGTTTCGGAGTTTAAGGGCAGGCCTTTTGAACTTTTTGCAACAGTGGGTAAATCCGGAAAATCAACCCAGGCAAAAACAGAGGCCATTGGACGGCTTATTTCACTGGCCCTGAGATCCGGCATTGAAGTGGATGAAATCATTAAACAGATCAGCGGGATTCGCGGTGAGCATGCTGTTTTTCAGGATGGCGGGCTTGTTCATTCAATTCCGGATGCCATTGCCAAGGTGCTGGAAAAAAGATATTTGTCCAGCGGAAACGGAAATGGAAATGGAAAAAAACAGGTTAAAAACAGCCTTAAATCCGATCTGTGCCCGGAATGCGGCCAGATCATCGCATTTGAAGAGGGATGTAAAACCTGCCATTCGTGCGGTTATACCAAATGTGGTTAAATGACATTCCCGCTTAAATGACACTCCATTGACCGGCAGATGAAGGCCCTTGTTTTTGAAATCAAAATAAGCCTGGTGACGGAAACCATGCAGCGGTATTCCGGCACCAGGCCTTTTTTTATGAAAGTAAAGGGGTAAAGGGGTCATAAAGGGGTCAAGTCTGCTCTTGACTCTTATCCTTTAAATTGTTAATCAATGTTTCATGTCCCGTCCTATCAGAATAGCCTATCCCAAGGCCTGGTATCATGTCATGAACCGGGGCCGCAGAGCGGAGAATATCTTTTCAGAAAAATCCGATTACAGGATGTTTGTCGCACTGCTTCAGGAAACCGCGGAAGCGTGGAACATTCGAATTGCTGCATACTGTCTGATGCCCAACCACTATCACCTGCTCATTCATACGCCTGAAGCCAATATTTCTCGCGCTATGCGACATTTAAATGGGGTATATACGCAACGCTTTAACAGTCGGCATCATTTGGATGGCCAGCTTTTTCGCGGCCGATACAAATCCATTTTGGTCAGTGGCGACAGTTATCTTCTTCAATTGGTGCGTTACATCCATCGAAACCCTTTAAAAGCGGGCATTGTTGAAGATATGAAGGCATATCCCTGGAGCAGCCATAACGCCTATCTTTCCGTTGCAAAGAAATGGGATTGGTTGCATAAGGGATTTATTTTGAGTCTTTTAGCCGATGATAAGAAGTCTCAAATAAGCGTATATCGCCGTTTTGTTTCAGTTGATGATGATAAGAAATTAGAAGCGGTCATGGCGCGTAAAAAATGGCCATCGTTGCTCGGTCCCCAGGCTTTTATAGATTGGGTAAAGACCACCTATCGAGATCTTAAAGGCAGTGATGAGATGCCCCAAATAAAGGAATTATACCTTGATCCTGAAATAATTATTTCCAGTGTATGTGATTACTACGAAGTTAACCGTGAAAAACTTTTTACATCCCAAAGAGGAACCTTTAATGAGCCAAGATGTGCGGCGATCTATCTGATTCGCAAACTGCGTCGTGACCGCCTGAATGAGATAGGCCGTGTTTTCATGTTAAAAAAATACAGTTCCGTCAGCAGTATCATCGAAAGAATGAAATTCCGGATAAAAAATGATCGGAATCTGAAAAAACGTATCAAGAATCTGGAAGCGCAATTAAGAAAGAGTCAAGGGCAGACTTGACCCCTTATTGACCCCTTATTAAACAGGAGGAACCATGAAAGACCCATTGTTCGAACCCATCACAATCAACATGCTTGAAGTCAAAAACAGAATCTATCTCCCGGCCATGCACCTGGGCATGGCAGATAATTTCAAAATCACCGACCAGATCGTCGAATTCTATTCGGAACGCGCCAGGGGAGGCGCGGGCATGATTACGGTCGGCTACGCAACAGTGGATGACCTTTCGGGAAATATAACCAACATCGGCGCACACAAAGATGAATTTATTCCCGGTTTAACCCGTCTGTCTGATGCCATAAAAGCCGGTGGCGCCCGATCCTGCGTGCAGATCAACCATGCCGGCAGGTATAATTTTTCTTTTTTTCTGGATGGCAAACAGCCGGTAGCCCCGTCTGCTATCGCATCCCGTATGACAAGAGAAGTACCCAAAGCCTTAGAGACAGATGAAATTCACCGGATTATCAACAATTTTGCCAAAGCCGCCCTTCGGGTTAAAAAAGCCGGCTATGACGCGGTGGAGGTGTTGAGCGGAACCGGATATCTGATCAGTGAATTTCTCTCTCCTGTTACAAACCAAAGGGACGATGAATACGGCGGCTCACTTGAAAACAGAATGCGGTTCGCCCTGGATATCATGCGGGCCATTCGGGACACGGTCGGCACCGACTTTCCGCTCATGGTGCGGATGAACGGAAACGACTTCATGCCGGGCGGTCAGGGCAGACGCGAACTCCTGAAGTATGCTAAGGCCCTTGATAAAGAAGCCGGGGTGGATGCGCTGTGCGTTAATGTGGGATGGCATGAAGCAAGGGTCCCTCAGATCACATCGGCCGTTCCCAGGGGCGCCTTTGCTTATTTGGCAAGAGGCATAAAAGAAGTCGTCGATATCCCCGTCATTGCCAGTCATCGCATAAATGATCCGGAAACGGCAAGGGCGCTTATTGCCGACAGCATGTGCGATATGGTGGCCATGGGACGCAGTCTGATTGCTGATCCGAGTTTGCCTGAAAAAGCCCAAGACGGTCGTGAAAAAGAAATCCTGCATTGTATCGCCTGTGCCCAGGGCTGTTTTGATAACCTGTTTAAACTCAAACATGTGGAATGCCTGTGCAATCCAAAAGCAGGATATGAATGCGACGGTGTTTGTGAAATTGCAAAAACGCCTAAAACCGTAATGGTCATAGGGGGCGGTCCAGCCGGCATGAACGCGGCCATCGCAGCAGCCGACAGAGGTCATCAGGTGACATTGTATGAAAAATCAGATGAACTGGGGGGGCAGCTTTATCTCGCTGCCACCCCTCCGGGCCGGGAAGAATTTGCCGAACTGGCATTAGACCTGAAAGCCCAGGTATCTGCCAGAAATATTATCGTCCACACAGCAGAAAGCGTGACAGCGGATATCATTGATAGCGAAAAACCGGATCACATTATCCTTGCAACCGGTGCCACCCCGCTGACGCCCCCCATTCCGGGCGTAGAGTTGCCTAATGTCGTTCAAGCCTGGGATGTGCTGGCAGGCAATGTCTACACCGGCAAAAAGGTGGTCATTGTTGGTGGTGGCGCTGTGGGCGTTGAAACCGCCTTGCTGCTAGCAGAAAAAGGGACACTTTCCGGAGACGTGTTGAAGTTTTTGTTTGTCAACCGGGCTGAGTCGCCCGACGTCCTTTATGATATGGCCACCAGAGGTACGAAGAAAATTATCATTATAGAAATGATCGATAAGCTCGGCAAGGATTTTGGGAAAAGTACTCGCTGGGGCATGCTGCAGGATGTGAAACGGTATGGTGTTGAATCAAAGTTAGCCTCAACGGCGTTGGAAATTACGTCAGGTGGCGTCAAAATTGAAACCGGCGCCGGCGTGGAAGAAATCCAGGCAGACACCGTAGTGATAGCCGCCGGCTCTAAATCCACCAACGAATTGAAGGCAGTGATTGAGGGAAAAGGGATTCCGTTTGATGTGGTTGGAGATGCCGACAGCATCGGTATGGCCTTTGACGCCGTTCATCAGGGATACAAGGCAGGCTCGCGGATATAGCAGCCGTTTTGCAGTCAACTTAGACGGTTTCGTAAAAAGTCCAACTCCTGCGTTGCGCTGCAGCCCGCAATCATTCAACGTACGATAACCGCAATCCCTTGATAACGAAGGCTATGGCGTCATCCGGTTTTTCCAGAGGATAAAAAGGTGTGCCCTTTTTTCATTTTTTCTGATATCATCATGAGTGAATTCCTTAAAAATGGCTTCATTCTCGTTGAACTTTTTCTCTTGGCGGATTTAGATCAATAGCGCATGTTTTATGCAACTATAGGGTAAACCCAGGTGTACAGGAGTGGCCCATATGAAAATTCACCCATTAGCGGGGAAATTGGCACCGAGGTCTGTACTGGCCAATATCCCCAGGCTTGTTTCAGCTTATTATACCCATCGGCCGGATGTTTCCGAGCCAACCCAGCAGGTCGCTTTCGGAACCTCGGGCCACCGCGGATCGTCCCTCAAAAACAGTTTTAATCAGGATCACATCCTGGCCATCAGTCAGGCCATTTGTGAATACCGGGCAGTTCACCATATTGATGGCCCGCTTTTCATGGGCATGGATACCCATGCCCTGTCCGAACCGGCACTGGCCACCGCGCTTGAAGTTTTTGCCGCTGCCGGTGTCACTGTCATGATTGCCAAGGGGCTGGGGTATACGCCCACACCGGTTATTTCCCACGCCATCCTGACACACAACCAAAACAGGCAAAGGGGCCTTGCCGACGGTGTGGTGATCACCCCTTCGCATAATCCCCCTGAAGATGGCGGGTTCAAATACAATCCGCCCCATGGCGGGCCGGCGGGGACCGACATCACCGGGCGCATTGCCGGCAGGGCCAACGAGATACTGGGCCGAAAGCGCGATGGCGTCAAACGGATGGGCCTTGAAAAAGCCCTTAAAGCCGATACCACTCATGAATATGACTACATCGGCCCTTACGTGGCAGACCTTGCCAACGTGGTGGACATGGCGCTGATCGCCGCATCCGGCCTGAAGCTCGGCGTGGATCCCATGGGAGGGGCCGCCGTAGAATACTGGGAACCCATTGCCGAGCGCTATGGGCTCTCCCTCGAGATCGTCAACCCGGTGGTGGATCCCACGTTTGCATTTATGACCCTGGACAAAGACGGCAAAATACGCATGGACTGTTCTTCGCCGTTCGCCATGCAGGGGCTGATTGAACTCAAAGATAAATTTGACGTTGCTTTCGGCAATGATACGGATGTGGATCGCCACGGTATTGTCACTAAAAGCAATGGTCTGCTCAGCCCGAATCACTATCAGGCCGTGGCGATCTGGTATCTGTTTCAAAACCGGCCCGGCTGGAATCCCTCCGCCGCCGTGGGCAAAACCATGGTGTCCACTTCGATTATCGACCGGGTGGCGGATCATCTGGGCCGGGAACTGTTCGAGGTACCTGTTGGGTTTAAATGGTTTGTGGCGGGGCTGATGAGCGGTGCGTATGGGTTCGGCGGTGAAGAGAGCGCCGGGGCGTCTTTCCTGCGCCGCAATGGCAGTGTGTGGACCACGGATAAGGACGGCATCATCATGGATCTTCTGGCGGCTGAAATTATGGCCAAAACCGGCAGGGACCCGGGTGATATTTACACCACACTGGAAGACCGGTTCGGCGCTTCGGTTTATGAACGCATCGATGCGCCGGCGACTACGGACCAAAAGGCGATCTTAAAACAACTCTCGGCTGAAATGATCACCGCCGGTGAACTGGCCGGCGATCCCATTATTGCCAAGCATACCCGGGCGCCGGGAAATCAGGCCCCGCTGGGCGGATTAAAGGTTGTCACCGAAAACGGATGGTTTGCGGCCCGACCATCGGGCACCGAGGAGATCTACAAGATTTACGCTGAAAGTTTCAAAGGCAAGGCGCATCTGGAACAGATTCAGCAGGAAGCCCAGAATCTTATCGGTACAGCTTTTCAAGCGGCGGTAACAAAAGTTTAATCCATACGGTATATCCGAGAGGAGATCTGCCTCATGTTGAATAACATCAATCCAACGCAGACCCTGAGTTGGCAAGCGCTGGCCGATCATTACCAGGAGATCAAAGAGATCCGTATGATCGATCTTTTTGAAAAGGACCCGGATCGGTTTGAAAAATTTTCACTGCGGTTTAATGACATCCTGGTCGATTTTTCCAAAAATCGCCTGACAGAGGATACCGTCAAACACCTCATCCGGCTGGCCGATGAAGCAGACCTTTCAACGGCCATCGAAAAAATGTTTTCCGGGGACCGGATCAATGAAACCGAAAACCGGCCGGTACTGCACGTGGCCCTTCGCAATCGCACGAATACGCCAATTTTTGTGGATGGGGTGGACGTGATGCCGGAAGTCAACGCGGTGCTGCAAAGGATGCGGGATTTTTCTTCAAAGGTAACCGGCGGCAAGTGGAGGGGATATACCGGCAGACGAATTACCGATATCGTCAATATCGGCATCGGCGGTTCCGACCTGGGACCGGTGATGGTGACCGAGGCATTGAAACCCTATGCCAGTCCCCAAATAAAGGGGCACTATGTTTCCAACATCGACGGTACCCATATTGCCGAGACCCTGAAACCACTGAATCCCGAGACCACCCTGTTTATGATTGCCTCCAAGACATTTACCACACAGGAAACCATGACCAATGCCCATACGGCCCGCCAATGGTTCCTGGATCAGGCCAAAGATGCCAAACACGTGGCCAGGCATTTCGTGGCGCTTTCCACCAACACGGCCAAGGTGTCCGAGTTCGGTATCGATGTGGACAACATGTTTGGTTTCTGGGATTGGGTTGGCGGGCGCTATTCCCTGTGGTCGGCCATCGGGCTGTCCATCGCCTGCACTATCGGCTTCGATCATTTTTCCGAGCTGTTGCAGGGTGCCCATGAAATGGACCGGCATTTCCGTGAAACCCCGTTCGACCGTAACATCCCGGTTATTCTGGCCATGATCGGCATCTGGTATCATAATTTTTTCGGTGCCGGAAGCGAAGTCATCCTGCCCTACGATCAATACCTGCACCGCTTTCCGGCCTACTTCCAGCAGGGCAACATGGAAAGTAATGGAAAATCCACCGACCGGGGTGGTCAAAAAGTCAACTATCAAACCGGCCCCATTATCTGGGGGGAACCCGGCACCAACGGCCAGCATGCCTTTTACCAGTTGATTCATCAGGGCACCCCATTAATTCCCGCCGATTTTCTGGCCCCGGCACTCAGCCACAACCCCATTGGTGATCATCATGCCATTTTGCTGTCCAATTTTTTTGCCCAGACCGAAGCCCTCATGCGGGGCAAGCGCAAAGAAGAGGTCGCCGATGAACTGAAAAATGCCGGAAAAAGCAACGAAGAAATCCGTCAATTGTTGCCGCACAAGCTGTTCGACGGCAACAAACCGACCAACGCCATTTTGTTTAAGCAACTGACGCCCAAGACCTTGGGGAGCCTGATTGCCATGTACGAGCACAAGATCTTTGTTCAGGGCGTGATCTGGAATATATTCAGCTTTGACCAATGGGGCGTGGAACTCGGAAAACAGCTGGCGAATCAGATTCTACCGGAATTGGCGGGTACCCGGCCGGTGACGTCCCACGATGGTTCCACAAACGGTCTGATCAATACATTTAAAGCATTTCGCTTGGAATAGGGCCGATCCATGCCAGTACACCCGGGCCGACTATTTCCAAACATTCGTTTTCAGAAGAAAAATCGGCTATTATTAAAGGGCGTCTGCCTTGAATGCGCGGCCGAGGAAAGGCAGGCAGGTTAAACAACTAATAAAGGAGGGCGCAATATGTCAAAAAAATTAACCAACAACGTCGGCGCACCCGTCCCTGACAACCAGAATGCCATGACCGCCGGGCCACGGGGCCCGATGCTGCTCCAGGATGTATGGTTCCTGGAAAAACTGGCCCATTTCGACCGTGAGGTGATCCCTGAGCGCCGCATGCATGCCAAAGGTTCCGGTGCCTATGGCACCTTCACCGTCACCCACGATATCACGGGGTATACCAAGGCGAAAATATTTTCTAAGGTCGGCAAACAGACCGAGCTGTTCCTCCGTTTTTCCACGGTTGCCGGTGAGCGAGGGGCCGCCGATGCCGAACGCGACATCCGCGGTGTCGCCATGAAGTTTTATACCGAGGAGGGCAACTGGGACCTGGTGGGCAATAATACACCGGTGTTTTTCCTGAAGGACCCGCTCAAATTCCCGGACCTCAATCACGCCGTCAAGCGGGACCCGAAGACCAACATGCGCAGTGCCCGGAACAACTGGGATTTCTGGACCTCACTGCCCGAGTCCCTTCACCAGGTGACCATTACCATGAGCGAACGGGGCATCCCTTACTCTTATCGCCATATGAATGCTTACGGCAGTCACACCTACTCTCTGATCAACGCGAAGAACAAGCGCGTCTGGGTAAAGTTCCATTTCAAGACCCGGCAGGGAATCAAAAATCTCACCGACGCGGAGGCCGAGGCCATCGTCGGCAAAGATCGGGAGAGCCATCAGCGCGATCTGTTTGAGAGCATTGAGAAGGGCAATTTTCCCAAGTGGGACCTGAAGATCCAGTTGATGCCGGAAAAGGATGCGTCAAAGTGCCCTTTTAATCCCTTTGATCTGACCAAGGTCTGGCCCCATAAAGACTACCCTCTCATTGACGTGGGTGTTCTCGAGTTGAACAGAAATCCTGAAAACTATTTTGCCGAGGTCGAGCAGTCCGCTTTTAATCCGGCCAATATTGTTCCGGGCATTGGTTTTTCACCCGACAAAATGTTGCAGGGCCGGCTCTTTTCCTACGGTGATGCCCAGCGGTATCGTCTGGGGGTCAACCATCACCTGATCCCGGTCAATCGCGCACGCTGCCCGGTCCATGGCTATCATCGCGACGGTGCCATGCGGGTGGATGACAACTACGGCGCTACCCTTGGTTACGAGCCCAACAGTTACGGCGAGTGGCAGGAACAGCCGGATTTCAGGGAGCCGCCACTGAGTCTCGAAGGGGCTGCCGACCATTGGAACCATCGTGAGGACAATGACGATTATTTTTCTCAGCCGGGCAACCTGTTTCGTATGATGAATGCCGAGCAGCAAAAGGCCCTCTTCGGGAATACGGCCCGGGCAATGGGGGATGCCCCCAAAGAGATCAAGCTCCGCCACATCGGCAACTGTATGAAAGCGGATCCTGCCTATGGCCAGGGGGTTGCCAATGCCCTGGGGATCTCAATGGACGAGGTACCGAAATAGGCAGTGTCTTATATTTTCCAGACCGATGAACTATCGTTTTCGGTCCCCTATGAGATGTTTCACCAGATGCTCGATCGTCTTGAAGACTCTTTCCTGACCCCGGGGAGCTGGACCACGGCTTGGAAAAAAATTGCGCGCAGCAGTCGCGCCTGGGAGAGAAAAACAGGGGGCTGATGGGTCGGCTGAAGGGTATCCCGATGCTGCCCATGACAGGCGGTCAAATGCATTTGCCGTGACAGTGCAGGAATATAGTCTTGATTTCTGGTGTCAGAACTATTATGATATCATTTATCTCACTGATCAAATTTGTTTTGCCTCTTTAAAAAGGGTGCGTTCGATAACTATCCGATCGACTTTTCTCGTTTCGATTCCTTACATAACCGGTCTGCTGCAGTGCGATAACCCACTTATACTAAACCTGTCGTTCGACGTTTTCTCTGTCTGAAATTGTGTCTCCGTTGCCTTGTTCAGTCGAGATTTCAATGATATGGGGGCAGATGCCTTTTCGCTCATAACAGCTTGAGGCATCGGTATTATGAAATGTACACCAAGCAGGGAGGAAGAAAATGGACGTTAATGATTATTGCAGTGGTTTAGAAATGGAACTGACCGCCTGGAAGGCAAAACTGTTTGACACCATTACCAGGGCGGATAGTCTGGGAAGTGCAGAAAAGCAAAGGGTTCTGGGGAATATCGGTGACCTGAAGATACTGGTGGCGGATATGGAAGCGAAAATAGGCACACTCAAGACCGAATGCCCGTCGGACTGGGGTCCCCAGAAAAAAGAGATCGAAGGTGCCTCCTTGAATATGCGATCCAAGTATGAAGAAACCATGGACTACCTCGGCAAGGCCAGTCCGGTTTCGATTCCGGGTTAAACCACGGGGGTAAATGGCCCCATGAATGGAAGATCGACAGGCAAAATTCGAACAAAAATACTTACCGAATCAGTTGGATTTTATCAACCGGTTGCATAAAACAATGTTTCGGAAGGCCGCAGTCATTTGTTTTGTTATAAAATAGGGCGTTTAAATTCTTATTTGAATTTAAACGCCCGACTATTATCTCAAACCCATTTTTAGCAATTCAGTGGTCACATCTGGGCTGTCAGCCTGGCAGCAATGTCGGCCACATGCCGGCCCTGAAAACGGGCCCCATCCAGCTCATTTTCGCTGGGCATTCTTTCACCGGACCCGCCGGCAATGGTTGTGGCGCCATAGGGAGAGCCCCCGGTGACCTCATCGATGCGCATCTGTCCCTGGAATGAATAGGGCAACCCCACGATGACAAACCCATGGTGCAGCAGGGATATGTGGAATGATAAAATGGTGGACTCCTGTCCCCCGTGCTGGGTAGCGCTGCTGGTGAAAACACTGCCGACCTTGCCCACCAGGGCCCCTTTGGCCCACAGTTGACCGGTGGCATCCAGAAACTGGCGCATCTGCCCGCACATATTGCCGAACCGGGTCGGTGTGCCGAAAATGACGGCATCCGCCGTTGCCAGTTCTTCGACGGAACAGACGGGCACGTGGGCGATGGCCTTCTGGGCCTGGATGGCACCCATTTTTTCAAGCACTTCAGCGGTCAGCGTTTCGGGAACCCGCCGCAGGACCGCTTCGGCCCCTTCGATTTGCCCGACACCCTCTGCAACGGCTTCCGCCATTTGGTGTATATGCCCGTATGTTGAGTAATAGACAATCAGTACTTTCATGATGAATCCTCCTTATCTTGAGGTATTAGTGTTCATTTCTGAATGGAGATTGCTTATTGGGAACCAATCTATTTGCTTATTTATAAAAATAATCCCATCTGTCTTGATGTCAAGACAGATGGGATTACCTTGCCAATACAGTCTTACCTTTAAGCCCCATGCCGGAGTCTCAAACCGAAAGGTCACCGGCAGGAGCAAAATCATTTATTCAAATAAACATTTGAGGCAACCAATCGAAAATTGGAATACTGGGGTGGTTCTTTCTACAGGTGCGATGGGGTCCGCCCAGCAGATACGGTGGTCACGAACCTGCCCGTGGAATTAGCCGGCGTTGAGTTTCCAAGAGAGAAAAAACTTGACAGGAGGCAATCAGGTCCTATATTACGGATCGACGGAGCGAACATTCACTCCGTTTATTAAAGGGGGATAGATGCAAAAGGAGACCACAAGATCTGACAAGCGGACGGCCATTTTGGCGGCGGCACTGGACCTGATTGCGGCAAACGGGTTTCACGGGGCACCCACCTCTGCGATCGCGGCCCGGGCGGGTGTCGGTGTCGGGTCCATATACCGTTATTTCAAGGACAAAGAGGCGCTGATTCACGAGGTGTTCAAGGAGGTGTCGGAAACGATAAAAATAGAAATGGTCAGAGGATACGACCCGCAGGTGCCCCTTCGGGAGCAGTACATCGGCCTCTGCTATAATCTATTCAGGTATCTGTATGCGCATCCGAAGTTTTTTTCTTTTACCGAGCAGTATTTTAATTCCCCCTATGGGCTCCAGCACAAGCGTAGTCTGATTGAAAAGGAGGCTACCGGTGAAAAAGGTGGCCACCCCATCGGTGAGTTGTTCACTCGGGCCAGAAAAAATCAGGTCATCAAAGATTTACCCCAGCAGGTGATCGGTGCCCTGACCATGGGCCCGATTATTTATTTGATACGGGATATCCACAATGATTTGCTGGTGTATTCGGAAGCGCTCGTCATGCAAGTCATCGAGGCCACCTGGGATGGAATCAAGCGATAGATTGGGGTGGTTTATAAAATTCGGATTTTTTACAGAAAGTCCGAAGTTTTTTTTAATGTGGCGTGAATGGCATTCCGCTTAATATTGATATTTTGGAGGTTTTTGATGCAAGTGTACAAAAAAAGGTATGAACCATTTAAGTGGATTGTGGTTTTGGCGATTCTGGCGAGTTTTGTTGTCCTTATGGGTTGCAAGCGCGAGAACGGGCTGGAAGGAGCAGAATCGGCCGATCAGGCTCCGGCGCATCAAGTGTCCACGGTGACCGTGCAGCCCCAAAAGGTCATGTTGGTCACTGAATTGCCGGGACGCACATCTGCCTGCCGTACAGCGGAAATCCGGCCACAGGTCAACGGCCTGTTACAGAAACGACTGTTTACGGAGGGCTCCGATGTCAAGGCCGGCCAGGTGCTTTATCAGATCGATGCCGCTCCCTTTCAGGCGGCGCTTGACAATGCCCTGGCGAACCTCACGGTCATGCAGAAAGCTGCGGACCGGGCACGGGCCGCACTCAAAGTGAGTATCGCTGATGTTGCCCGGCTGGCTGTTACCCTGGAACTCGCTCAGAAGAACCGGGAGCGATATGAGGAGTCATTTAAAGATAAAATTGTATCCGCCATTCAGCGTGACCAGGCCGTGGCCGAAGCCAAAGTGGGCGAGGCCACCCTGCGGGCGGCCGAGGCACAGGTGGAAAGCAGCCGGCAGGCGGTGGCGGCATCCGAGGCGACTATTCAGCAGGCGGAAGCGGCGGTAAAAACGGCCCGTATCAACCTGGGATACACCCAGGTCAACGCACCGATCTCCGGTCGCATCGGCAGGTCCAATGTAACAGAGGGGGCTGTTGTGACCGCCTATCAACCCACCGCTCTGGCCACTATTCGACAACTGGACCCCATTTTCGTGGATGTGCCCCAATCTACCACCGAATTGCTGCGTTTGAAGAGGCGCCTGAAGGACGGGTACCTCCATCAGGACGGGGCGGATCAGAACAAGGTCAAACTTATCCTTGAAGATAATACGGCCTATCCTTTGGAAGGGGTCTTGCAATTCAGCGGTATCAACGTGGAGCCGTCCACCGGATCCGTCATCCTGCGGGTTGCTTTCCCCAATCCAAAAGGCCTTCTCCTGCCGGGTATGTTTGTCCGGACTGTTCTTAATGAAGGGGTTAACGAAAAGGCCATCCTTGTCCCACAACAAGGGGTTTCCCGCGACCCCAAGGGAAATCCTTTTGCTTTGGTTGTGAATGCGGATAGCAAGGTCGGATTGCGGTCAATCATCATTGATCGGGCAATTGGCGACAAATGGCTCGTTTCCGCCGGACTTGCGCCAGACGACCGGGTGATCGTCGAAGGGCTCCTCATGCTTTCGCCGGGTACGCTGGTGAAGGCTGTTCCTTTTGAATCGACGCAAGCCGGCCATGGCGCTGCGACCGGTACCGATGCACAGCCGCAGACGCGCAAAGACGGAGGTGCCTGATGTTATCGAGATTTTTTCTGAACCGTCCCGTTTTTGCCTGGGTTATCGCCATTATCATGATTACCGCCGGTGGACTGGCGATCTACAATCTGCCCATATCGCAGTATCCGCCCATCGCGCCGCCGGCTATCGCCATTGAAGCCTTCTTCCCGGGGGCTTCGGCTGAGACGGTTGAAAATACCGTCACCCAGGTCATTGAACAGAAAATGACCGGTCTGGACAACATGCTCTACCTGTCCGGCACCAGCTCGTCGTCGGGCGCCTCCCGGGTCGAGTTGACGTTTGCCCCGGGGACTGATCCTGATGTCGCCTGGTCCAAGGTTCAGAACAAGCTGCAGCTGGCCATGGCCAGCCTGCCCGATGTGGTGCAGCGCTCCGGCGTCAAGGTCAGTAAATCCACCCGAAACTACCTGATGGTCATCGGCCTGATCTCGGAAGACGACAGCATGGACGGCAATGATCTGCGGGACTACGCCCAGTCCAGTCTGGAAAAGATTCTCTCCCGGGTGCCGGGGGTCGGCGAGGTCGAGAATTTCGGTTCCCAGTATGCCATGCGGGTCTGGGTCAACCCCAACAAGCTCACCAGTTACAACCTGACCATGGAAGATGTGCTTGTGGCCTTGGGGGCCTACAACGTTGAGGTCTCCGCCGGTCAATTGGGCGGCGCACCGGCCATGAAAGGGCAGCGTCTGAACACATCCATCATTGTCCAGCATCTGCTTCAGACCCCGGAGCAGTTTGCCGCCATCCCCATTCGTATCAATCCCGATGGTTCCGTGGTTCGCATCAAGGACATCGGCCGCACCGAGCTGGGAACCGAACGGAGTGATGTTATAGCCAGCTACAACGGCAAGCCGTCCGCTGCCATGGCCATCCGGCAGGCCGCCGGCGCCAATGCGCTGGATACGGCCGACGCCGTCAAGCAGAAGCTGAATGAGATGAGCCGGTTTTTTCCCCATGGTGTGAAAGTCATTTACCCCTTCGATACCACCCCCTTTACCAAGGTGGCCATTGATGAGGTGGTCAAGACCCTGTTCGAAGCGGTCCTGCTGGTTTTTGTGATCATGTACCTTTTTATGGGGACCTTCCGTGCCACTCTGATCCCGACCATCGCAGTCCCGGTGGTGTTGCTTGGGACATTCGGAGTTCTCGGGCTGTTCGGATTTTCCATTAATATGCTGACCATGTTCGCCATGGTCCTGGCCATCGGTCTGCTGGTGGATGATGCCATTGTCGTGGTGGAGAACGTCGAGCGGATCATGGCGGAGGAGGGCCTTTCGCCCCGTGAGGCCACCGCTAAATCCATGGACGAGATCACCAGCGCCCTGATCGGCATCGGTCTGGTCTTGTCGGCGGTCTTCGGCCCGATGGCGTTTTTTCCCGGCTCCACCGGGGTTATCTATCGCCAGTTCTCCGTGACGGTGATTTCCTCCATGCTCCTTTCGGTGGTCGTTGCGCTGGTTCTGACCCCGGTACTCTGCGCCACGATGCTCAAACCGGTACCCAAGGGCCACGAACCCTCGGATGGTGCGGTCCGGTTTTTGCGCCCCTTTTTCCGCGGGTTTGACCGGATTTTCTTCCGCGTCCGCGATCTGTATGTCCGGCTGGTGGGCCGGGTGCTGGTCAAAAAACTGCGCTACCTGTTTCTGTTTGTGTTGATTGCAGGGGCCATGGTCACGCTGTTCCAGCGGATGCCCACAGCCTATATTCCGGATGAAGATCAGGGTACCCTGATGGTTCAGGCCATGCTGCCGTCGGGCTCGACCCTGGAGCAGACCCAGGCGGTCATAGACAAGGTGAAAGATTATTTTCTCGAGGATGAAAAAGAGGGGGTTGAAGCCCTCATCACCATTTCCGGTGCGAGTTTTGGTGGTCAGGGGCAGAACATGGCCCTGGGCTTTGTCAAACTAAGGGACTGGAAGCTGCGCCAGCGACCCGACCTGAAGGTTACGGCCATCGCCGGACGGGCCATGAAGGCCTTTTCTCAAATCAAGGAGGCCATGGTTTTCGCCTTTCCGCCACCACCGGTCACCGAGCTGGGAATGGCCACGGGTTTTGATCTGCAGCTGCTGGACCGGGGCGGTCTGGGTCACGCAAAATTGATAGCGGCCCGCAATCAGCTCCTGGGCATGGCGGCTATGGATCCACGCCTGGTCAGGGTTCGCCCCAACGGCATGAATGATGTGGCCGAATACCACATTGATGTAGACTGGGACAAGGCCGGTGCGCTGGGGGTTCCCATCAGCGCCATCCACAACACAATATCAGCTGCCTTCGGTAGTGCTTATGTCAACGATTTTATCCAGGCAGGGCGGGTCAAAAAGGTCTATGCCCAGGTGGATGCGCCCTATCGCATGCTGCCGCAGGATCTGGAAAAGCTCTATGTGCGCAACGGCATGGGGAAGATGGTTCCCTTCTCTTCCTTTGCCTCGGGCCGGTGGGCCATGGGGTCGCCCAAGCTGGAGCGGTTCAACGCCTTCCCGTCCGTCAACATCTGGGGTGAGCCGGCCCCGGGGCACAGTACCGGCGAGGCCATGGCCGCCATGGAAGAGATCATGGCCAAGCTGCCGCAGGGAATCGGTTATGACTGGACCGGGCTTTCCTATCAGGAGCGGCAGAGCGGTTCCCAGGCGCCGTTGCTGTATGCCTTTTCAGTCTTTGTTATCTTCCTCTGCCTGGCGGCCCTCTATGAAAGCTGGCCGATACCGATTGCGATTCTGCTGACCCTGCCGCTTGGCGTCATCGGCGGGGTAATTGCCTCAAGCATGCGGGGTATGTCCAACGACGTTTATTTCCAGATTGGTCTGTTGATCACTCTGGGGCTGACCACCAAGAACGCTATCCTGATCGTCCAGTTCGCCAGAGCCCGGGTCGATGAGGGCGTCGGTCTGATCGAGGCGACACTGGAGGCCGCTAAACTGCGGCTGCGGCCCATCATTATGACCTCGCTGGCATTTGGTTTCGGTGTCCTGCCCCTGGCCCTGGCCACCGGGGCCGGATCAGGCGCACAGCAAGCCATCGGCACGGGTGTTCTGGGCGGGATGATCACCTCCACCCTGCTGGTTATTATATTCGTACCGCTATTTTACGTGATGATATACAAAGCCATGGGCAAACACAGAAAGAATGTAACAATGAAACATGTGAGGGAAAATAAGGCAGGAGGACAATCCGATGAATAAACGATCATTGTTTTTGTTGATTGGCCTCGGCCTCATGTTGAGCGGTTGTTCTCTGGCGCCTGAATACGTGCCGCCCACCGCGCCGATACCGGCGCAATGGCCCCAGGGCGAAGCCTACAAAGCTGCGCAGGCCATACCCGGCACACCGATGGCCAAGGATTTGAAATGGCGGGAATTTTTCACCGATGAAAATCTTAAGGGGATTATCAAGACGGCCTTGAACAACAACCGCGACCTGCGACTGGCCGCCTTGAATGTGGAAAGGGCGCGCGCCCTGTACGGTATTCAGCGGGCGGAACTCTTCCCGGCGGTCAATGCAGTGGGGGCGGGGGCCAAACAACGCCGCAGCGCCGACCTGATCAGCCCCGGGGAGCCGAGGACAGTAGAACAATACAGCGTGAATCTCGGTATCGCCGCCTGGGAAATCGATTTTTTCGGCCGCATCCGTAGTTTGAAAGATCAGGCACTGGAAGCGTACCTGGCCACGGAGCAGGCCCGCCGAAGTGCGCAGATCGCGTTGGTGTCCGAGGTTGCGAGGGTTTATCTGACCCTGGCCGCGGACAGGGAAAATCTCAAGCTGGCCCGGTCCACCCTTGAGAGCCAGCAGGAATCTTACGCGCTCATCGAGAAGAGCTATCAGATCGGATTGGCGGCTGAAATTGATCTGCGCCGTGCGCAAACCCTGGTGGAAACGGCGCGAAGAGATGTCCCCCGTTATACGCAACTGGTGACACAGGATCAGAATGCCTTGAACCTGCTGGCCGGCGCTCCGGTGTCCGAAGATCTCCTGCCGGTAGATTTGAGCAAAGGTGCCCCCTTCAGAGAGATCTCTCCCGGCCTGTCTTCCGAGGCACTTTTAAACCGGCCTGATATTATAGCGGCGGAACATCAGCTCAAAGGCGCCTACGCCTTCATCGGCGCGGCCCGGGCTGCTTTGTTCCCCCGCATTTCCCTGACGACATCGTTGGGAACCGCCAGCGATGAGCTATCCGGACTGTTGGGCACCGGCACAACTACCTGGAATTTTGCGCCGCAGATCGCCATGCCGATTTTTGACGCCCGCACCTGGGCCGCACTGCGGGTCAGCAAAGCGGATCGGAAAATCATTCTGACCCAGTATGAAAAAGCCATCCAGACGGCCTTCAGGGAAGTAGCCGATGCCCTCGCCGTGCAGGGCACCATCAATCAGCAGGTATCCGCGCAACAATCTCTCGTGGATGCTGTTCAAGAAACCTATCGTCTTTCCAATAAACGCTATACAATGGGGATTGATGGTTATCTTAGCGTGTTGGATGCTCATCGATCCCTCTATGGACAGCAGCAGGTGCTTATCTCGCTCCGCCTGGCCAGACTTGCCAACCATGTGAGACTTTACGCGGTATTGGGCGGAGGGGCTGAGTGAACGGGAACATCATGATAAAGCGGTCAGGGATGAATATTCAAAAAAAACCGCGGCCCGACACAAAAAACCGCCTTCCGCGGATGCGCTTTTTTAAAAAAACATGGTGTGATGAAACAGGGGGCACGTATGGGTGACAACAAATTAAAGCACTTCAGGGAATCCCGATTGATCAGCAAGACGACCCTGGCCCGTAAAGCGGATGTTTCTCCGATCACCATTTCCCGGATCGAAAGAGGACTTTCCTGCCGACCGGTCACCAAACGAAAAATTCTGTTGGCTCTCGGAGTACCGGTTTCCGACCAGTACAAAATTTTTAGCGACTGAGTTGGTCAGACTATCTGCATGGTGAATTTATGCGAATTACTGCTGGTTGACCGGAAAATGATGGGCAACAGCCTCGGCCTGCAGTCGATGCGGGTCTTAAGATCGTTGGTTGTAGAATTCAAGGACCTACTGCGTCCCTTCTGCCGGTAGGGTGGTATAACGAGTCGAATTTGATGCAGACCGTTCTGAACATTTTACGGTGGATGCTTTTTTCCATATTTTTCATGAAATTTGAAATCAGAAAAGATCTCAAAAAAGAAACCCAAACTTTTTTGCAGATTACAGAGGCTCAGTTGGTAAGGTTTCATCTGAAACCAATCAAGCATACCATAAAAATTCAGCCCTTGATTTTAAGGCCTAAAGCCCGGATCATACCGCAACCCGCCAATGATAAATTTTGTAACCAATTGAAAAGAAATAAAATAAAGATATTTCTGTAGTATTACCGAATCGTCAAAAAGCAATGTCAAGGAAGGGCGTAATGACGACAAATTCAGCCATATCCCGCCGGGAGGTACTATCGATATTGGAGAATTGCGGTATCTGTGGGACGAGTATTTTTTTGATCGATCTTATTCCCCTGATTGAAATGATCTGGGCCGACGGTAAAGTACAGTCAAGTGAAATCGCTATATTGAATCGCTTTCTGCAGCAACATATCAAAAAGATTAACATGGTTTGGGGCGATGGCTTACTTGATCTGAACACGGCCCGGGATTTTTGTGCCCGTTTTCTTGAGATCCGGAAAACGTTTTGGGAGTTTATTGGCATTGCCGACAAAGTGCAATTGGTTGAAAATAAAATATCAGATTAAATTGGGGTGCGAAAGGTTTGCGGGAGATTGGGCTAAAACCAAAAGAACTTACGAACGGTGATTTGGCGAAATTTCAGCTCCATAAGGAGGTATATTATGGGAAATAGCTATGTCGCCGAATCCCTTGACAAGACTTTTAAAGCATTGCCTCGTTCGTTAGAATGATGGCCGCTGGAAGCGCTGGCGATTAACCGGAACCCGATACACGGCGATGCCGACAGCGCCAAAAACCAAAAGCTGTTTTGCGGAGCTGCCCGGGGCTTGAAGCTGAAGCCGTCCGGGCATCAACGGCCTTGTTTGTTTTCTCATCATCTGGAACCCTCCGGCAAGGCCGCCTGAAGTCCTGCCGTGACAAGCACTTAACGGCAGAGGTTTCAGGCCCTTGGCAACTCCGCAGTTCCCTTGGGTATATATCTGAATACGAAGTTGGTTCAAACCAATATACAGGTGTTGTTTTCCCTTTGCGGTTCGTTTCCCGGCCGAACCTTTCCACAGCCCCAGTCGGTTAGCCCGGCCATACCTATAAATTGGTTTTGGGAAACGACGTTTTCAATGATTTGTTTTTTATATGTCACAATGAAACAATTGAGGGTTCAATCAAGGGCTGCCAATTGTTGAATGCCGTATAGTTCTTTTAATTTTAAATCTTTGGATGAAATGATGCATCGATATGTTCAATATGTAATTATCCCGATAATGATGGTCACCACCGCTTGGGCAACCGATCTGGATATGGTGTTATCAGCACCTCAAAATATTGTTCATGGCGGAGATACGGTGGTTTTGGATCTTTACTTGAACAACAACACTGATGCGGCTATCACCCGTAAATTGCCGCTATCATTGCCCTGCCTCATCGATTTCGGCCAAACTACCATTTCAATCAATGCTGATCTGGTGGGGCGGGAAGCGATGTCTCGTGTGCAGATTTTTGCTCGGGAATTTGCTAAACGGCAATATACTATAACCATTCCGGTTTACGCCATAAAATCGATTTGGATCAAATTAGCCACGATAGATACAAATCCGATAGGTATCCGAGTCGAAAAAGCACCGCCTGAAGCGTGGGTTGGGCAACAGGTGCCCCTTGATCAAGGTGAGACGCTGGCCCAGTCCTTTCTGGACAATATGTCCGTTCATGAGCCCATGTATTTTCTGCTGGGCGTGGACCCGGGCTTGGAACAGAGTAAGTTTCAGTTCAGTTTCAAATACCGTCTTTTCAATCCCGAGGGATATCTGGCTGCGAAAGCCCCTGGGGTTTTGGGGTTTCATCTGGGATATACCCAACGCTCCATCTGGGATTTGAAAAGTGAATCCAAGCCGTTTGACGACACCAGCTACATGCCGGAACTCTTTTATCAACTTCCCAAGATCGATCTAAATATCAAATCCATCACCGCTTTCGGTGTTCAGGGTGGTTTTCTGCACGAGTCCAACGGCAAAGGGGGGAATGAGTCCCGCAGTACCAATTATCTCTATTTGAGGCCCATTATGGGTGTCCATCTGATCGACACCTTTTATCTCAAGATCGCTCCAAAGATATTTACATACGTCAATAATTCCGATGGCACGAACGGAGACCTGATGGATTACAGGGGATATTTCGATTTGGAGTTAGGGGTTGTCGACACCCAGGGGCTGGCGCTGAATTCTCATTTGTGGTGGGCAAAAGAGGGATCATCGGTACAACTGGATTTGACTTACCCCATAACCCGGCTGCTGAGTAAGGACTTGAACTTTTACCTGCAGGCCCAATACTTCAGCGGTTACGGTGAGACCTTACTCCATTATAACGAACGCCATGACGCTTTTCGGATAGGATGTTCCATCGTCCGGTAAATCCTTTTCAATTTAAGCCACTCATCTGTCAGCGAAGGTTGTAATTGAAATCCAGTGCAGGAAATTTTTGAGGAGGATCAGGAAACGTAACCCATGGTTGAAATAGGAACCCGGTGCATATGATAGATTGCATGATTTGGTAACTCTCCATCTAAAGTTGCGTGGGCCTGTTTTCTACTCGGCAAACTTTATGGTAAATTGCCATGGTGAAAAAAATGCAAGAGGAGAAATCGATGCTGGACCGCCTGGTGAAAAAACAGACCGTTAAAGATCGCTTGTTGGCAGAGGCAGAAATTTTTTTGCGGTAAAAGGGTTTTACGGGACCAATATCCGTGAGATCACAAGGGCTGCGGGCTGTAATGCGTCAGCGATCAATTATTACTTCGGTAGTAAGGAAATGCTTTTTTTAGAAGTGTTTCAGAAGCTCTGGCGGAAAACAATGACAAAGGTTCGAAAAACACTCGATGAGACCTTCCCCAAAGGGCATTGCGGGCCTGTCGGACCTTCCACCACAGCGGCCGACTTTCTCCAGGTGGCGACGGCAGTATTTGAGCGGAAAACAGCAGATGGTGATATGGGGGCATTTTTATGCGAATTGATGCTGATAGATCGGAAAATGACGAGTAATTGCCTCGGCCTTTAGGCGAGGCGGGTTTTAAGATCCCTGGTCATAGATTCCAAAGACGTACTGCGTCCCTTCATGCCGGTAGGGCATAGCGAGTCAATTTTGATGCAGACCGTTTTGAACATTTTAGGGCGGATGCTTTTTTCCAGATTTGTGGATATGCTGGAAATCCAACTATCGAATCTTGAGGGAATTCTCGGAGACTATCCTGATTGAAAAATGTTGGGTTCGCTCACGGACCTGCCAGGTACCTGAAGCGGATATCGCCGTCCATCCGGCCGCTCATTTTTTTAGGAACCCTCGGCAAGGCCGAAAAAACCTGTCGTGACAAGCACATTGGCGGTTGAGGTTTCAGACTCGAGGCAGATCCGCGAGTGAGCTGGATACGCGTCTGGTGATGCGTTCCTTGAAAAATACAGAGCGGGTGCTCAGCAATGCGGCCGTCACGAGATTGATGGAAAAAGAGGCGACCCTGGGCCGGAACATCAAGTTCGAAGACATCATTGAAGAGGTGGCCGGGGTCTACCCCAGGGTCATGATGGACGGTGAAGTGGATGCCGGCGCATGGTCCTGCGGCATGGTGGCGGGGCTGATTCATGATATCCCGACCTGCCATGACCTCATCGAACGCATCATGTCCGATGCCGAGGCAATCATCCAAGGGCGCCTTGAAGGGATGTTGATCGAGGCCAAATCTGCTTAGTCACCCTGTCCATATCATTGCGATCAATCCGAAGCTGGTGAGCAGGGTTCCTGAAATCCGGTTGATCCACTTCATGGCCGTCGCATTCAAATTGGCTTTGAAAATGCCACTGATCGATGAGAGAATGATCCACCAGGCCATGGATCCGGTGAATACACCGGCTACCAGCCATCCGGATGCCATGTGGTGACCGGTATCGACGACGCCCAGCCCCATACCGGCGAATGCCGCTGTGAAAGAGAAAATGGTCATGGGATTGGTAAGGGTGAGAAACAGGGCGGAAAAATAGCCCCTGGCAGGGCGACTGAATGATTCAGCCATGGATTTTTCATCGACATTGGACCCAAATATGCGAAGTCCCAGGTAGCAGAGGAACAGGCCGCCGAGAATTTGGACCCAGGTGCGCTGACCCACCACCAGCCCGGTGATGCCGGCGAGCCCGAACCCGGCCAGACTGCCGTAGAAGGCATCGGCCGTAGCGGCCCCCAGGCCGGTGAGCAGACCGGCTGTCCAGCCGCCGGCCAGACTGCGTCGGATGCAGAGGATGCCGATGGGACCTACCGGCAATGCAATCGAAAAGCCGAAAATCAGTCCTTTGATGAAAAATGTTGAATCCATAGTGTCTACCCTATATCATTTTCATGGCTGATGCCATGGCCAAACCATTTTTTTCGGGCGTGTTTACCTAAAAAATAAAGGATTTTCAGGCATGAACTTTCAAAATGAAAAACGGCTGGATCAGATCGGGTTAAAAATTCTTTTTGTTTTACAGGAAAATGCCAGGATGCCGCTCAGTCGTATCGGCAAAAAAGTCGGTTTGTCAGCCCCGGCTGTTGCTGAACGGATGAGAAAGCTGGAGGAAACCGGTGTCATTAAAGGGTATCATGCCAGAATCGCCCCGGAGGCAGTCGGCAGGCCGGTTTCAGCGTTTATCAAATTGACCACCGATTCTCGAAACTACACAGCGGTAAAGACCCTGGCTGTTGATATGCACCAGATCACTTCCTGTCACCATATCAGTGGGGACGCCTCCTTTATCATTCATGTCCAAGTGGCAGATCTGCCCGCACTGGAATCGGTGGTTGAGCGTCTAAGTCCTTTCGGCCAGACAGAAACCGCCGTCGTCCTTTCTACATCGGTGGAAAAGACAGCAATAGCGCGCTGGCCTTCGACCGGATGACGGCACGCCTGCAGAAAATCGAAGGTCTCCGACAACTTTGGTGCCGGATGTGGCACAATACAAAGGAGGGCTGAATGAACGCCGTAATGCAATTACTCCAATCCCACCGCTCTATCCGAAAATTCACGGATGAACCCGTGGCGGATAGCATGATCCAGGAAATTCTCCGTTGTGGCCAGGCCGCAGCTACCTCCAGCAACATCCAGGCCACAACGGTGATCCGTGTCCGAAAAGCTGAAACGCGACATGAAATTGCCCGGTTGGCCGGGGATCAGGGGTATGTCACCACCGCCGGTGCGTTTCTGGTGTTCTGTGCCGATCTCAACCGGTCCGGGCGGGCCTGTGAGATGCAGGGCGGTGACGTTGCCACAGGCATGACCGAACATTTCATCATTGCCACGGTGGATGTGGCCCTGTTTGCCCAGAACTGTGCCGTTGCCGCTGAATCATCCGGGTTGGGTATTTGCTACATCGGGGGGATCCGCAATGATCCGGAGAAGGTGAGTGCCCTCCTGGACCTGCCGGATCAGGTCTATCCCGTTTTCGGGTTTTGTCTCGGATATCCGGCCCAGGGCCCTGACGTCAAACCGCGGTTGCCCCTGTCCGTGGTGTTGAAGGAAGAGCGGTATCACCATTCAGGTGATGCAGAGGGTATTCTGGCGTACGATGAACAATTGCGGCATTATTATCAGACCCGCACGGCCGGTACCAAAGATAGCTGCTGGACATGGGAGATGAAGGCCCTGGTGGGTAAAGAATCCCGTCCCCATATGCGGGGATTTCTGAATTCCCGTGGCTTTAGCATGAAATAACAATGTGCCAGGTCCGGAATGCCTATGCCGGTATGAATCGTATAAACTTTTGGCATAAAAGTTTGAGTTAATGCTAATTACTTTTTTTAGTTTGTAACTATCTGATTTATTTATCTTGACACTTTGAAGTGCGTTGCTATATGTTGTTTTTGTTGTTTTTGTTGTTTTTGTTGTTTGCCCCTTAATTTAGGATCTCCTCATGTCAACAGATGAAATTTTAAGCCTTCCTGCGGCAGCGAAACTTTGCGCCCTGCACAGGGTAACACTTTGGAAATATGTTAAAGACGGTGAAATAAAAACGTTTAAGACGCCGGGGGGACGATATCGAATCCTCCGGACCGATCTTTATGAATTTATGCACCGAAAAGGCATGTATCCAAATTCATTGGACATACCCGGCACCAAAAAAGTGCTGATCGTTGATGATGATCCCGCTATCCAAAAACTATTGGGCCGGGCACTCAACGGCAGCGGTTTTGAAATGGAATATGCGGCAGATGGATTTGAAGCCGGGATGAAAACAATAATATTTAGACCCCATCTTGTTATTCTCGATCTGTTTATGCCGAAAATGGATGGATTCGAAATTTGCAGGCGATTAAAGGAATCTCCAGAGACTGCCGACATAAAGGTCATCACCATTTCGGGTTTTGACACGGAAGAGAACAGGCAGCGAATTCTTAACTGCGGCGCAGATCTGTTTCTGCCAAAGCCTTTGGATATAAAAAATATTAAGAAAGAAATTGGAAATATTTTCGGATAATTCATTGAAAGCGGAAATGACGATATGTACACCGATCTGATTCAAAACATTGTATTGATGGTGGCGCTGACGACCCTCTACAGCCTGATGCCCCGACTGCTCGGGCACGGAAAAACGCGGGGCAAAATCCTTTCAGGGGTTCTTTTCGGTGGCGTGGCCGTGATCGGCATGCAGTTGCCGTTTCATTACGCCCCCGGGGTCATTTATGACGGTCGGTCCATCATACTGGCGCTGGCGGGGTTGTTCGGCGGCGGAACGACCGCTGCTGTGTCAGCGGTTATGGCGAGCGCCTATCGGGCATACCTGGGCGGTGCCGGCGTTTGGGCCGGTCTTGCGACCATTATCGCCTGCGCCGGGATTGGACTGGCCTTTCGACAGGTCTATGGCAACCGGCCCGACAGGATGGGCCGTTTCTCATTATATGGCTTTGGCATCAGCGTTCATGTCGTCATGCTGGCCTGCCAACTGTTGATCCAGCCATGGCCTTCCGGCCTTGCCGTGATCAATCGGATATGGCTGCCGATTTTACTCATCTTCCCGACGGTCACCGTGCTCATGGGGTCTTTACTGGGAACCGCGGATCGCCGTATTCAAGTGGAAAACAGTCTGCGGGAAAGCGAATCACTGCTATCGCGATCGCAGTCCATCGGCCATGTGGGCAGCTGGGAATACGATATTACCGGAAATCGGTTCACCTGCTCGGATGAAGTGTACCGTATCTTAGGATTGCGTCCCCGGGAATTTGAAGCCAATCGCGAAGCTTTTCTTGATTTTGTTCATCCGGACGATCACACGGCCGTTGGCACCGTCTATGGCGAGTCGATCAAGGCAGGAAGTGGCGGGTACCAGATAGAGCACCGTATCATCCGTCGGAACAGCGGCGAGGTCCGTATTGTCTACGAGAAGTGCGAGCACTTCAAAGACGCCTCGGGCCGTATCGTTCGCTCCATCGGTATGGTGCAGGACATCACAGAGCGCAAAAAAGCTGAAGATGAAATCCGCGAACTGAACCGGGATCTGGAACTGCGGGTCAAAAAGCGTACGGCAGCGTTGGAGGAGGTGAATAAAGAACTTCAAGATTTTGTATATTCCGTTTCCCACGACTTGCGGGCGCCCCTGCGCTCCATCAGCGGTTTTGCTGAAATAATCGACCGTAGGCACAAAACGTCTCTAAATGAAGAAGGCCGGCACTATTTCGATAATATCGTCACGGCCAGCAGACAAATGGGGGAATTGATCGATGACCTGCTTAAATTTTCCCGTCTGGGGCGCAACGGAATAAAGTCCGAGACGGTCTCGCTGGATGAAGTTGTCAAGGCGGCCGTGGATACGCTTTCAGACCAGATCACAAAAACAGGCGCCCGTGTCACTCTCCCCGGACAGATGCCTGCCATTCAGGGTAATGTATCACTGGTAAACCATATTTTTATCAACCTTCTGGAAAATGCCGTAAAATACCACAAACCGAATGACCCGCCCCTGATTGATATCGGGTTTGAAATTAAAGACCCCTACATCATCATATCGGTTGCCGACAACGGCATCGGGATAGCGCCGGAGTATCATGAAAAAATATTCGCTATATTTCAGAGACTTCATAGCCAGGGGGAATATCCGGGAACGGGCATTGGTCTTGCCACTGTTAAAAAAGCGGTCCAGATCATGGGGGGGCAGGCCCGGGTCGAATCGGAGCCGGGCAAAGGAAGCGTTTTCAAGATAAAATTTTTAATGTCAAGGACAGCATCATTTGGGAGGACAAGACATGATAAAACCCGCCTCAATACTACTGGTTGAGGACAATCCGATGGACGTTGAGCTGATTATTGATGCGTTCAAAGAGGCCAGGTTGAACAATAAAATTCAAACGGTTGAAAATGGCAAAAAAGCGCTTGAATTTCTTTTTGGCGAAGGCATATATGCGGACCGCAAACAATACCCTCTGCCGGATATTATTCTACTGGATCTGAAAATGCCGGGAATTGACGGCCATGAAGTTTTGCGGCGGCTTAAATCCACCGATAAACTGAAACGCCTGCCGGTCATTATTTTGACCTCTTCACGGGACGAGGGCGACAGAGCCATGAGTTACGACAACGGCGCCAACAGTTATCTGGTCAAGCCGGTTTCTTTTGATGCATTTTTGAAAGTCGTCAAACAAGTTTCGGAGTACTGGCTTACGTTAAATGTGGAACCGCCGCTGTATTGATAAAAAAAGGTGTTACCATGATGAGTGACAAAATCAGAATACTGTATATCGATGATTACGAACTCGACCGGGAACTGGTCAAGGATGCTCTGGAAAAGGAGCATGGCGGGTTCGTTGTCACGGAAGCCGCCAACCGGCAGGAATTTGAAGAATTAATAAAAAACAATGATTTTGATGTTGTTTTAAGCGATTTTAACATTGCCGGGTTCCAGGGGTTTCAGGTCATCGAGGTCGTTCAGGCGCATGATCCGCGGATACCGGTCATTATTGTTACCGGCACCGGCACTGAAGAAATCGCGGCGAAGGCGATTAAACAGGGCGCTTCAGACTATGTGATCAAACAGTCCAGACATATTCAGAAACTGCCGCAAACCATTTTTGCCGCAATTGAAAAACAGGCTTTAATAGACCAACGCCAGAAGGCTGAAACCGCTTTGAAAGAAAGCGAGGAAAGGTACAAAAATATATTAGAGAATGCATTAGTGGGGATTTACCAGGCCACGGTTGATGGTAAATTTAGTTTTGCCAATAAAAAAATGGTCGAAATGTTTGGATTTTCTTCTTTTGAGGAATTAGCGGGCACCAGCGGGATTGCCGAACTTTATGTTCATCCGGAAGAACGGGCTACGTTTGTTAATGAAATTCTTCGTGAAGGGTATAGGGTCGGCAAAGTTGAATTCCGGCGCAAGAACGGTCAGCGTATCTGGGTTAGATTGCATAGCCGAAAAACGACCAATAAAGAAGGGGCAATCATTTTTGAAGGTATGATGGAAGATGTCACAGAAATCATGAAAATGGAAGAACGACTCCGGCAGGGACAAAAATTAGAAGCCATCGGTACCCTGGCCGGCGGGATCGCGCATGATTTTAATAACATTCTTTCCGCCATCATCGGTTACTCGGAATTGGCGCTCATGAAGCTTGCCGCCGATTCTGAAATTTGTAGTGATATTAAGGAAGTGCTCACTGCCGGCAACCGTGCCAAACGCCTGGTGGGGCAGATTCTGACCTTCAGCCGTCAGAATAAAGAAGAGAAAAGGCCGGTCCAGGTGAGTCTCATTGCACAGGAAGCCTTGAAATTGCTGAGATCTTCCTTACCCGCCACCATAGATATTCGAAAAAATATCCAGAGCCACGCTTTGGTTCTGAGCGATCCGACCCAGCTTCACCAGATATTTATGAATCTTTGCACCAATTCAGCCCACGCCATGAGAGGAAAAGGTGGTATTCTGGAAGTAACCTTATCCGATCAGGAGATTGATTCGAATTTTGTATCAGCCCATCCGGGTATTCAGCCGGGGACCTACCTTAAGTTGACGGTCAGCGATACCGGTCACGGCATACCCTCTGAAATAATGGATTCCATTTTTGATCCGTTTTTCACCACGAAAGATAAGGGTGCGGGGACCGGTTTGGGATTGTCTGTGGTTCACGGCATTGTAGAGGGCTGCGGCGGTACGATGACGGTCTACAGCGAGCCGGATCAAGGAACTACCTTTAATCTCTTCTTTCCGATTATTGAAACTACGCTTGAAGAAAAACCTGAAAAATATACCATCATCCCCACCGGAACCGAACATATACTCTTTGTAGATGATGAGAAGCCCATCTGCGACCTGGCCCGGCAAGTTCTTGCACTCCTGGGGTATGTGGTTGAAATCAGGACCAGCAGCATAGAGGCGTTGGCGCTTTTCAAGTCAAAACCCGGCCACTTTGATCTGGTTATCACTGATATGACCATGCCGCAGATGACCGGCGATGCGCTGGCCCGGAAACTGATGACGATACGCCCGACATACCCGTGATCATCTGCACCGGTTTCAGCGAAAATATCACCCAGGAAAAAGCCACGACAATGGGCCTTAAAGCCTTTCTGATGAAGCCGTTGCTCAAAGAAGAAATGGCCCATACGATCCGAAGGGTCCTGGACGAGGCAAAAGGCTCGGCTCAAGAATAATTATCCGATGGTTGAAATTTCGGATGCCAAGAAACTCAAGGATACAGAGAGAATACATGAAACTGGCAGGTCTCAAGGATAATACAAAAATAGATGAATTTCAAACACGATCGCAGTATTCACATCGGATTTAATAGGCTTCATATCGGGAGTGCCTTCAATGAAACAAAATTTTTTTTTAATTTGGATTTTTATTTTTGTTTTCTTTTCTGGGATGTTGGGAATTACCAGAACTGCTTATGCTGAAACTGTAAAAATAGGTGGAACCGGTTTTTCACTGGGTGTCATGCGGATACTGGCGGCATCTTTTGAAAAACAAGTTCCCGGGGTAAAGATTCAAGTCTTTCCGAGCTTGGGCAGTTCAGGTGGCATTAAAGCAGTTTTAGAGGGGGCATTGGACATAGGGTTAAGCGCTCGAACTCTGAATGAAGCTGAAATGGGCAGGGGCGCGAGTGCTCTGGAAATCGCCAGGACTCCGTTTGTGTTTTTTGCAAATAATCGTGTCAACAAGGACGGACTTACCTTCCAGGAGCTTGAGCGCATCTATGGCGGCCAGTCGCTGTCCTGGCCCGACGGAACACGTATCCGTTTGGTATTACGCACGAAAGGGGAAACTGACATGAATATTATTCGGAAAATTTCCCCCACCATGGAACAGGCGGTAGCTTTATCCTTTAGTCGAGAAGGGATGAACTTAGCGATCACAGACCAGGATAATGCTTCTGTTATTGAAATGACGGCGGGCGGACTGGGGGGAGGCACTTTGACCCAAATTCTCAGCGAAAATCGGCAAGTAAAAGTACTTTCATTGAATGGGGTTAAACCGAGCGTTGAAGGGCTTGTCGACGGCTCCTACCCTTGGTCCAAATCCATCTATCTGGTAACAGCAGCCGGAACCTCACCTGCGGTTCAAAGATTTGAAGCGTTCATTATTTCAGAGATTGGCTGCACGATTCTGAATAGCTACGGGAACATGATATTGACAAGCCCTTAAAGGTGATCGCTCATGAGTGATGTTATTCGGACCAAACAAATTGCCAATTGGTTTGCAGGGGCTATCGCGATTGTGATAATCATCCTAATACCTCTCTTTTTTGTTGCATTGGAAATCAAGTATATTAAGGGGAATCTTGAGTCTGAAGCGGTAATCAACAGCCGCATTATTTCGCGCCTCATAAATGCCAACCCTGAAATGTGGCGATATGAACAATTGCGGTTTGAAGAGATGCTTTCGCATAGGCCGCAAAACGGTGAAAAAGAAATCCGACGCATCATAGATGACAAGAACAATGTAATTGCAGAAAGTGCAGATGAGATATCTCCTCCTTTCTTAAAGATATCGCATGACCTGAAGGAATCAGGTGTCACTGTCGGAAAGATTGAAATCTACCGTTCTTGGAGCTCCGTATTGTGGAATACTTTATATGTTTCCATTATTGGGATGTTGATTGCGGCAATGACCTTTCTTTCTATAAGGATACTTCCTTTCCGTGCATTGATTCAAGCTGAAGAGGAATTGCAGGAGAGCGAAGGAAAGTTTCGCGCTCTTTTCGAGCAAGCGTCTATTGGTGTTGCCGAGGTTGATACGAAAACCAATCGATTTATCAGGATTAATCAGAAATATTGTGATGTTGTCGGTTACTCCATAGCGGAAATGATGGCAGTGACGTCTTTGCAAATTACACACCCGGATGATCTGCCGACGGCTCTGGATAAACTTAGGGAAATAGAGAAAGGCGAAATCCGGGATTATTCCATGGAAAAACGATATATCCGTAAGGATGGCTCCATTGTCTGGGTTAACCTAACCGTGTCTTCTATTTTTGAAAAGAGTGAACAATCTAACCGTCAAATAGCAGCGGTTGAAGATATTACCGAACGTAAGCGCGCAGAGGAACACCGGGATAAGTTAATTGCGGATCTTCAAAAAGCATTATCAGAGGTTAAAACATTGCGGGGCTTCCTACCCATTTGCTCCCATTGCAAAAAAATCCGTGATGACAAAGGTTACTGGGATCAGATCGAATCATATATCCATAAACATTCCGATGCTGAATTCAGCCACGGTATCTGCCCTGAATGTGCTGAGAAACATTATCCGGACATGGATCTGTATGGCGATGAATAAACCCCAGTGTCGCATAAAAAACATGCGTTATTAATCTAAATCCGCCAAGAGAAAGAGTTCAACGAAAATGATGCAATTTTTAAGGGATTCACTCACGGTGATATCCAGAAAAAGTACAAAAGGGCACAATTTTTAAAATCTCGATTTTTACGAAACGGTCATGATTTATCGTAATAAAAATTTCTATTGTAATCCGATCGGGTTAACTGGTATTAATCATCAAGTGCGCTGGCATGTGTGACCCACTTTTAATTGTCTTGAATACGTAAGATTGACGCTCTCGCAAAAAAAGTCCGCTGAAAATATTTTCAATACAATATACAGACCCTTTAATCTTCTTAAACACTACCTGCGGTGATTGACTTTTTACGAGGGCATCAAAATGACCTCTGGTGTGCTTGAGACGGCCAATATTTCAGAATGCAAAAAACGATGCGTTTCAGACAGCCATATTTAGACCCATAGTCTGATTTTTCCGCATCCCTTCAAAAATAAAGGCAACGACCATGCCGACAAAAAAGAAAAAAATGTCACCCGTCAAAGAGAATTTTTTAAAAAAGGGTAACCAGGAGAAAAAATCGAAAAAAGGCATTGGCTTTCCCATCGTGGGCATCGGTGCCTCCGCCGGTGGACTGGAAACCCTTAATGCTTTCTTTACCATCATGCCGCCGGACAGCAATATGGCATTTGTGGTGATTCAGCACCTGAGCCCGCAGCACAAAAGCATCATGGCATCGCTGGTGGATAAACACACCCGGATGACGGTGGAGGAGATTGAAGACGGTACAAGGATTGAACCCAACCATGTCTACCTGAATCCCCCGGGCAAGAACGTGGCCATATTCAACCGCCGTCTTCATCTGTTGGAACTGGTAAAAACCAGCACGATCAACATGCCGATTGATTTTTTTTTCAGATCGCTTTCGGAAGACCTGAGCGAAAAGTCCATCGGCATCATTCTGTCGGGAACGGCGTCAGACGGAACCATTGGGATCAAAGCGATCAAGGGTGAAGGGGGGATGGTCATGGTCCAGCAGCCGGAGACCGCAAAATATGACGGCATGCCCAAAAGCGCCATTGAGACCGGACTGGTTGATTTCATTCTTCCGGTTGAAAAAATGCCGGAAGGGCTGATCCGTTATGCGCAGCACCCCTTTCTTGAGTCACTGGATAAAATCAAACTCACAGAACCCCCGATCAAAAATCAGATCCAGAAAATTTTTGCACTGATTCGCAGCAAAAACGGCCACGATTTTTCCGATTACAAACCGAACACCATTGCACGGCGGATTGAACGCCGACTGGCGGTCCATCAGATAAAAGGGTTGTCCGATTACATCCTTTATCTTCAGAAAAATCCTGCCGAAATAGACATGCTCTTTAAAAACCTGGTCATCGGGGTCACCAGCTTCTTCAGGGATCCGGAAGCCTATGACGTGCTTGCACAAAAGGTGCTGCCGGAGTTGTTGAGCAAAAAAGAGCCTGATACGACGATCCGTTTCTGGGTTACAGGCTGTTCCACCGGTGAAGAAGCCTACTCGCTGGGCATGATCCTTTCCGAAGCGATGGATAAGGTCAAAAAACAATTCAATGTTCAAATCTTTGCCACGGATATCGATGCAGCTGCCCTGGATAAGGCCCGCAGGGGAATCTATCCGGAGAGTATCGGCGCCGATGTTTCCCCCCAGCGATTAAAGCGGTTTTTCATAAAAGCGCCAGGCATTTTCAAGGTCAAAAAAGAGCTGCGCGACATGGTCGTCTTTTCACTTCAGAATATCATAAAAGATCCGCCCTTTTCCCGGCTGGACCTGGTGAGCTGCCGTAATCTGATGATTTATATGGACGGTGTCCTGCAGAAAAAGATCATCCCATTGTTTCATTATACCTTAACCCCCGGCGGGGTTCTGTTTCTGGGAACATCCGAAAGCATCGGGGAAAATACGGATCTTTTTGGACCCTTAAGTTATAAATGGAAGATTTTTGAACGCAAAAAAGGCCTTGCGAGTACGGCCGTCGTTTACCCTGCTGAAATCAACACCGGCGACCGGCAGAGAGTCGAACCCGATGGAAAAGATCGGCTACCGGCAGCCATTACCGTCCAGACGATGGTGGAACAGGCCATCCTCGATGAATATGCCCCCGTCGGTGTTCTGATCAGTGACCGTTATGAAATTCTGCATTTTGTGGGTAAAACGGACAGGTACCTGGCGCCGCCCACGGGTAAACCGTGCTTTCATATTCTGAACATGGCCCGCACGGATCTCAAACAGCCGCTGACCACAGCGCTTCATAAAGCGGTGCGGGAAAAAACGGACGCTTTTTGTAAAAACGTTCACATTGCCTATAACGGTACGTCTTGCATTGTCGACATATCCGTTAAACAGATGACCGGCAAGGGATTGCCCCCCGGGTTTATGCTGGTCATGTTCGAGGATAAAACACCGGCAACGGCAGCAGGTAAGGAAAAGACCGGCGCGTTGAAAGTTAAAAAACAGGACACGGCCCTGCAAAGCCTTGAGCAGGAACTGCAATCGACCAAGGAATATCTTAGTGCAACCATCGAGGAGATGGAAACCTCCAATGAGGAGCTCAAATCCACCAATGAAGAACTGCAATCGGTCAACGAGGAGCTTCAAAGCACCAACGAGGAACTGGAAACCTCCAAGGAAGAGCTTCAATCCACGAATGAAGAACTGGCCACGGTGAATGCGGAACTTCAAAATAAAGTGGATGAATTTACCAGGGCCAATGACGATATGAACAACCTGCTGGCCGCGACTGAAATCGCGTCAATATTTTTAGATACCGACCTATGCATCAAACGGTACACCCCGGCTGCCGCCAGGATTATCTGTTTGATTCAAACCGATATCGGTCGGCCGCTGAGTGACCTTAAAACCCGCTTTCCGGATGTCGACCTGGTCGGCCTGGCCGTCAAGGTCTTAAATGATCTCAATACCGTGGAGCTGGAAATCCTCTCAACGGATCTTGTCTGGTATGCGATGAAGGTCATGCCGTACCGGACTGGTGAAAATGTCATTGACGGGGTGGCGATTACCTTTGTCGATGTGCACAAGGTCAAGCAGGCGGATAAACTCAGGAGATTGGCCACGGTCTTAGAGGATTCCAATGATGCCATTATGGTACTGGATCTTAAGGGGAATATTGTTGCCTGGAACAAGGGCGCCCGGCTGATGTACGGCTGGACCGAAGCCGAGGCGCTCAAGATGAATATCAGCGAACTTGGGCCGGAGGATAAGCAAAACGAGTTGAAACCGGTCATTAAAAAAATAGCGGCGGGTGAAACCGTAAAGTCATTTAAGCGTCAGCGAAAGACAAAGGCCGGGAAAATTCTGGATGTATGGTTGACCGGTACTGCTTTATTGGATGAACGCGGTCGGGCCATTGAAATTGCGATCACGGAACGGGATCTTGCTTGGCTTTTGGATTGATAATTGTTGATTGGAGATTGAAGGAGGTCGAGCGTTGAACTCTGATGAACTGAAAAATAGAACAAAGGAATTTGCGCACAGATGCGTCAAACTTGCGATTGTTTTACCAAAAACAACGTTGGGAAATCATATTCGGGGACATTTGATAAGGTGCGGAACCTCTGTTGCGGCCAATTACCGGGCCTCATTATTGGCTCAATCAAAAGCGGCGTTTATTGCAAAATTGAGTATTGTAATTGAGGAGGCTGATGAGTCGGAATTCTGGTTGGAATTCATTATAGATGAAAAACTAATGAAAAAAGAAAAGGTTCTACCCCTTCACACCGAAGCGCATGAACTGACATCGATCTTTGTCGTAACCAGAAAAACAGCCCAAGGAAGAAAATACTAATAAATCAACAATCGCAAATCAACAATCCAAAGGCACACGAATTTGCATCTTTTTTTATTGCTACCAGAAAAACAGCACAAAGGGGATAACAGTGACAAATCAACAATCGCAAATCAACAATCGCAAATCAACAATCGTCAATCCTGACAAATCGGAACTCAGGCAAAGAGCCGATGAAAAACTGAAAGAAGCGTCCAGCGGCAACGAAGATCTTTCCTGCGTATCGCCCGAAAGGATGGCAACGCTCATCCACGAGCTTGAAGTTCATCAGATTGAGTTAAAAATGCAAAACGATGAACTTCGTCGCATCCAGGGTGAACTTGAAAAGACGCGTGACAACTATTCTCATCTGTATGACTTTGCGCCGGTGGGCTACTTTACGGTCAGTGAAAAGGGGATCATCCAAAAGGCCAATCTGACCGGCGCAGGTTTGATAGGGATAGAGCGGCGTGCTTTGACCGGAACGCCGTTTTCTCGTTTTGTTCTCAGCGAGGATCAGGATATTTTCTATAAGCATCTGCGGTGCCTTCTGAAATCAGAGGAATCTCAGTTTTGCGAGCTGCGGCTCGTGAAGAAAGACGGTCATGCGTTTTATGCCCGTTTGGAATGCATGGTTTTAAAAAACAGCGACGAAACGTTCAGAGAAATCAGGGCGGTCGTCAGCGACATCACCGACAGCAAGCTGGCAGAGAAAAAGATAAAGGAATATTCTAAGAAACTGGAGAAGCAGGTCGATTTTTTGCAGAGAATGGAAGCCATGGGTATCTTTGCAGGGGGCATTGCGCATGATTTTACCAATCTACTGACCGTCATCTTAAGTTATTCAAATTTTGCGTTAGACGGAGTTGGATCGGAAAGCGCCGCTCGTGAGGATATTGAGAAGATTATCCAGAATGCGAAAAACGGCCTGTTATTGACTCATTGGCTCAAGCTCTTCAGCCGGGATCAACCGTCTGAGCGAAAAGTTACGAATCTCAATGAAGTGATAACCGACATGGAAAAGATGCTAAGGCGTGTTATTATAAACAATATAGACCTCGTGAAGGTGCTGCAACCGGATTTGGGCCGGGTTCTGGTCGACCCTGCTCAGGTGGAACTGATGATCATAAACCTTGTGGTCAACGCCATCGATGCTATGCCCCAAGGAGGGCTGCTGACAATTGCGACTGCAAAGGAGGAGGCAGGCGGGGACCCTGTTCAAAAGGATGACTCCGGCCCTCAAGAACCAAAAATTGTGCTGTCGGTCAGTGACACGGGCATCGGTATGGACAAAGAGACCCTATCCAAAATATTTAATCCTTTCTTTACGACGAAAGAAACGGGCACAGGACTGGGACTGGCCATTGCTTTCGATGCTGTCCAAAAAAATGGTGGATTCATAAGGGTTTACAGCCAGCCAGGCCAGGGATCGACCTTTACTATCTATCTGCCAGGAGTGCACGCGGAATGAGCGATCGGGATATGGTGAGGCGACTTAAATCCCGGCGTCGGAGACGCCTGATGCCGGATCCCAAACACGGGTATGATCAACCCGGCCAGGGCGGTTTCTTTTGGCATGAAAAATGCTTTTCTTATTGTTTTAATACAACGCCTGCTTGCGGTGGGGCGTTTCATGCATGGGACGATTAGGCTTAACGGCCTGTTTTCAAGAAGTACAAATGGTTTTGTATGGAGGATGTTCCACAGAAATATGGAATTACTGCTATGGAATATATTCCATATATTTTCATAATAGGCTGATCCTCGATGAAGAAAATAAACAAAAGCACCTGCCCGGAAGTTGCAGACAGGAAGCTTATCTACATTCCCATCATTCACACCGAAGCCGATATGGGAAAACTCAGCGGCCCGGTGCGGCGAGCAGCCCTCCAAAAACTGGGTTTGAGGGGTTTAAAGAACAAATCAAAGCTAATCGATAAAATCTGGACGGAAATCGAAAAAACCATTGAGGGGCTTGACCTGTTGTTTGAAAAAGTTCGCCTCTATCAAGACGGATTGCCGGTTTGCGGCAATGAGCATGCGATTGTTCTGGCCCAGGCAGCGGAAAGCCGAAATCACCGGCTCCTCATGCAGTTGATGAATAAAGGAGCGGTGATTATGGGGACCGAATCGCCGGAACTCCTCCTTGAAGAATATGAACTCGCCAAAAAAATGCTTGCTGCAGACGGAAATTTGAAATCGATGAAGATTGAGGCGAGCCAGAAGCCCGTGAGTGATATTCTGCTGAAAAGGCGCGATCAATTTATCGCAGATCGAATCAACAATACGCTATGTCCAGGGGAAACGGGAATATTGTTATTAGGCATGCTTCACTCGCTGGGGCATTTGCTGGACAAACAAATCAAAGTTGTTTATCCGATTACCGGACCGTTCAACCGGTGAGACCGAATGGCATGGAAGAAAACAATATCAAGATAATAGTTGTTGATGACGAGAAAGAGATCGGCCGCCTTTTATCCCGTCTTCTGGAACAAGAAGGCTGCAAGGTCCAGGTGGCCAACAATGGGGTTGATGCGCTGAAATTGATCAAATCTGAACTGCCGGACGCCCTGTTTACAGATTTCAAGATGCCGGGCATGGATGGGATGGAATTGATGGCGAAAGCAAAAGAATTGGATCCGGATCTTCCGGTTGTTCTCATTACCGCCTATGCGGATGTCGCCGGCGCTGTCCGCGCCATCAAAAAGGGCGCCCATGATTATCTATCTAAACCATTTGACCACGGTGAAATTGTAAGGGTGCTGCACCGGGCATTGGCTGAGCGGAAGCTCAAAAGACAAGTCAGACATCTTTCCGACCAATTGCAGGAGAAACTCTCCCTGCGGCAGAGCATGGGGCCAAGTGAGGCGATCGATCGTTTAATGTCCGACGTGAGGCGAGTCGCAGAGTCAGATTTCACAGTGATCATTCAGGGGGAGACCGGGTCCGGGAAGGAGCTAATTTCCAAGGCAATCCATAACGCCAGTGGCCGGTCCGACAAACGATTTGTAGCCATCGATTGCGGGGCCATTCCAGAGACGCTTTTGGAAAGTGAATTGTTCGGCCACGAAAAGGGTGCTTTCACAGGGGCCCAATTTCAAAGACCCGGGAAATTCGAAATGGCCAAAGGGGGCACCTTGCTGTTGGACGAAATAGCAAACCTGCCCCTGAATTCTCAGGTCGCCCTCCTGCGGGTGCTTCAGGAAAAGAAAGCCTTTCGGGTGGGGGGACAAAAACCCTATAATGTGGACATACGGTTTTTGGCTGCCAGTAGTCAGCCCCTTGAAACCGTTGTCCAATCAGGGTTGTTCCGGCAGGATCTTTTTTACCGGCTGAATGAATTTTGCATCAGGATTCCACCGCTTCGGGAACGCCAGGGCGACATACCATACCTGGCGAACCGGTTTTTAAAGATTACCAACGCTGAGTTGGGGAAAGACGTAAAAGGATTTTCCGAATCCGTCCTCGATATTTTGATCGCTTACGAGTGGCCCGGCAATGTCAGGCAGCTTCGATCCACCGTTCGACGGGCCGTACTTCTATCGGATGATATCATTACCGATAAACACCTGGATATAAACAGGGCGTCCGTTTCCAAACAGAGTTCGACGCCGAAAATAAAAAAAATTTTGCAGGGAGACTGTTCATACAAAGATATTCTGCACCAACAAATTGGCGCCCTGGAGCGCGATGTGATATCTCAGGCGCTCGAGTACTCTGGCGGGAATAAGGCAAAAGCGGCACGCTTGTTGCGTATTGATTATAAAACGATTCATACCAAAATCAAACATCTGGGAATTACGATGAAGGGAAAAAGCCATGGATGAAAAAAACAGGAAGAAGACGGGGCTTGGCGGGATACTCGAAGGGTTTACCGATCTTGTTGAAAAACTCGGTGAACTGGCGGAAAAGGGAGAGCAGCTCTCGAAAAGCGGTGAAATCAAGTGGAAGGGCAAGGGAGAGGACCTTAAGGGGGTTATGGGGTTCTCCGTCAAAATGGGCCTGGGTGGTGAAGGGGTCAAGATGGAGCCTTTCGGCAACATACGAAAGGATGTGAAAACCGGAGAACCGGTGGTCCAGGAAGTCCGCGAACCGGTGGTGGATATCTTCGAAGAGGAAGACCACACCCTTGTACTGGCTGAAATGCCGGGAATCAGCGCCGAGGATGTTCGGATTGAGGTCAAAGATGACCTGCTCAGTATTTATGCTGAAAAAAGGGAGAAAAAGTACAGCAAGGAAGTTCTGCTGCCCCGGAACTACCCCAAAGAGAAAATGCAGATTTCATGCAATAACGGTATTCTGGAGATAAAGTGTATGGATTGATGATCTTCGGATTGATGATTGTTGATTGGCGATTGATGATTGAAGGAGGTCGCACGTTGAATCCTGATGAGCTGAAAAAGAGAACAAAAGATTTTGCCCACAGATGCGTCAAACTTGCGATTGTTTTACCAAAAACAACGTTGGGGAATTATATTCGGGGCCAGTTGATCCGGTGTTCAACGTCTGTTGCGGCAAATTACCGGGCGACACTTCACTCTCAGTCCAAAGCAGCCTTTATATCTAAAATAAAATGAGTATCGTAATTGAGGAGGCTGACGAGTCGGAATTCTGGTTGGAATTCATTATAGATGAAAAACTAATGAACAAAGAAAAGGTTCAACCCCTATTATCAGAAGCCCATGAACTGGCATCAATTTTCATAGTAACCAGGAAGACCGCACAGAAGAACAAGAAACAGACATAGGAAACAGTTTTATGCTTTTCAATCAACAATCAACAATGTCTGGGCAATCAACAATCGCCAATCATAAATCAACAATCAACAATCAACAATGTCTGGGCAATCAACAATCGCCAATCATAAATCAACAATCAACAATCCCATGGGGTTATCAATGGCTGATAAGAAAAAAAATGCTATAAAATTGAGGGTAACCGAGGCGCTCAGCAAAGACATGGGGCGCGCATTCGTCCGTATGGGCCCTGAAGATCTTGAAAAATTGAATGTCGCCATCGGCGATATCGTTGCGGTTGAGGGAAAACGAAAAACCGTATGCAAGGCAATGCCGGCCTATAAGGATCTTCGTGGCCAGTCCCGCATTCAACTTGACGGACTCGTTCGGGAAAACGCGGGGGTCGGAATTGATGAGTTCGTGGGGGTCCAAAAGATTGCCTGCCGGCCGGCCACCCGGATCGTTCTCGCCCCGACAACCATCACCCCTGCCGGCCGCGACCTGGAGTACATCGGCAGCCTTTTGGACGGCCTGCCCGTGCTGGAAGGCGATCGTATACGGGCCACTTTATTCGGAAGCCGTTCAGCCGATTTCAAGGTGGGCGTTACCACCCCCAAGGGGCCCGTGCTCATCAATCCCACGACACAGCTCGTGATCACAAAAGGCGGGCAGGAGGAGACCAGCCGTGCGATATCCTATGAAGACATCGGGGGGCTCAAGCGTCAGCTCCACCGTATCCGGGAGATGATTGAGCTCCCCCTGCGCTATCCGGAGGTTTTTAAACAATTGGGAATCGATGCGCCCAAAGGTGTCCTGCTGCATGGCCCTCCGGGTTGCGGAAAGACGTTAATTGCACGATCCATCGCCCATGAGACAGACGCCAATTTTTTCTCCGTAAGCGGTCCTGAAATTATTCATAAGTTTTACGGAGAGAGCGAAGCCCACCTGCGCAAGATCTTTGATGAAGCATCCCAAAAGGGCCCGAGCATCGTCTTCCTGGATGAGATCGATGCCATTGCGCCAAAACGCGAAAAAGTCGTCGGAGATGTAGAAAAGCGGGTGGTTGCGCAACTTCTGGCCCTGATGGATGGCCTCACCAAACGCCAGAATGTTATTGTCATTGCCGCCACCAATCTTCCCAATGCCCTGGACCCGGCGCTTCGCCGGCCGGGACGCTTCGACAGGGAGATTACGATCCCGATCCCGGATCGAAATGGCAGGCTGGAAATCCTGGAAATTCACAGCCGTGGGATGCCGCTGGCCGAAGATGTGGATATGGTTCACTTATCGGAGATTACCCATGGGTTTGTGGGGGCCGACCTTGAGGCCCTTTGTCGTGAGGCAGCCATGATCTGCCTGCGGCGCATCATGCCCGACATTGATTTCGCCTTGACGCGCATTCCTTACGAGCAGCTTGCCAAACTCGAAGTGCACATGGACGATTTTATCGCTGCCATGCGGGACGTCGAGCCCTCCGCCATCCGGGAGGTTTTTGCAGAGGTCCCGGATGTACACTGGGAGGATGTGGGCGGGCTTGAAACGATAAAAAAACAGTTGGTGGAAGCAGTAGAGTGGCCCCTGAAATTTCCCCATCTTTTTGAGGCGGCGGGGGTCAGGGCGACCAAGGGCATTCTTTTGTCCGGTTCGCCCGGATGCGGCAAAACGCTGCTGGCCAAGGCGATTGCCACCGAAAGCCAGGTCAACTTCATTTCCGTGAAAGGACCGGCCCTGTTGTCACAATATGTGGGTGAATCCGAAATGGCTGTGCGGGAGGTGTTTCGCAAGGCAAGACAGGCAGCGCCGTGCATCATTTTTTTTGACGAAATCGATGCCCTGATCCCCGTGCGGAGCGCAGGCGGTTCCGATTCCCATGTGGCAGAGCGGGTCCTCAGCCAGTTCCTGGCGGAAATGGACGGGATCGAAGAGTTAAAAGGTGTCCTGATCCTTGGCGCTACCAATCGGATCGATATGCTCGACAGCGCGGCCCTCAGACCCGGACGATTTGATGAGATGGTTGAAATTTTGCCACCGGATGAAAACGATCGCAAGGATATTTTCGCCATCCATTTTCGAAACAAACCCCTTGCCAAAGGAATCCGTATTGCCGATTTGGCCGCAAAAACGGACGGCTACAGTGGCGCCGACATCGCCGGGGTCTGTCGCAAAGCAGCGATGACGGCTCTTCGTCGGGCAGTGCAGGCAGAAGGCAAGGAAAAGAGAGGTAAAACGGTTGCGCTTCAAATCACCATGGCGGATTTGATAGGTAACCTGGAAGCGATTTCGTAATTGCATGAAGCGACCTGTTCCACCGGGAACCGAACGTTCAACAATGGGAAATATCATGTCCACTGATCGTAAAGCCATAGGGGCGCCGGGCGGTACAGCGGAAGGGATTTACCTTTTCTGCTTTGCGCGTCCCCATTGCCTGCCGGATTCCGGCATTGCCGGCCTGGATGATCAGCAGGCGGTATCACAATGGGTATTCAAAGATATCGTTGCGGTGCTGGGCCTGTCGTCCATCGATGATTTTTGCGGCCCGGAAGCGGAAGACAGGATGACGGACTTGGCATGGATCGGGCCTCGTGCCTGTCGCCACGAGGAGGTCGTGGAGGAAGTCATGCGCCGTTCTCCGGCATTTCCCGCCCGGTTCGGAACCATTTTTTCCTCGTTTGACGCCCTTGAGAAACTCCTTGACGGCCACTACGACGAAATATGCCGGTTTCTGGATACGGCGGCCCGGAAGGAAGAATGGGCTGTAAAGGGGCTGTTGAACAGAGCGCAGGCAAAGAAAAAAATTTTGACGCTTATATTTTCAAGGGAAGAAGAGCGACTGGCCTCACTATCGCCGGGAAAGCGGTATCTTAGCGAGAAGCGGATCAGGAGCAGTGCCGACAAGGAACTGAACAACTGGCTGAAAGGGGTCATTAAAGGTATCGGGGAGGATTTGTGTCGGCATTCCGCTGCATTTTGTGAACGCAAGGTGCTTTCACATGACAGCGAAGCAATGGACATGGTCCTGAACTGGGCATTCTGGGTGGCGCGGGAAGATGCAGATGCTTTTCGGGCCGGGGTCGACAGGGCAAATGAACAAAACGGCCGGCAGGGACTGCTGTTGCAACTATCGGGACCATGGCCCCCCTATAGTTTTCTCCGTCCCTTGACGAGGGGACGAGGGGACGAGGGGATGAGGGATGAGAAGACGAATAAGGAAGGGAAGGTGCCGAAAAGGATAATGAGTGTTCGGGATTTGAATGTTTATCGACTTGCTTTTGATACAGCCATGGAAATATTTGAGTTATCAAAAGCTTTTCCTCCTGACGAAAAGTATTCTTTAACCGATCAAATACGTAGGGCTTCGAGATCCGTATGTACAAATCTGTCGGAAGGATGGCGAAAACGCAGATATAAGGCTGTATTCATCAATAAACTAACAGATGCGGGACAAGAAGCAGCAGAAACACAAACCTGGTTGGAGTTTGCCCTGGCATGTAAATATATCGATCAAGAGATCTTTGATCAATTGTATGAAAAGTACGAACATATTTTTGCTCAGCTTAGTACGATGGAACGAAAAGTTGATTCCTTCTGTAAGGCGAATTGAATTCGTCCTCTCGTCCATCGTCCATCGCTAATCATCAATCATTAGCGGAGCGACATCTGCAAATAGACAATATTCGATTTCTTATGAAACATTTACTGTATTGCATATTTAACAGCAGTGACGTCCAAAGGCAAGCGGCCCTTTTTGGGGTGGACGGTCAATCTGTCTTTCCGGTTGCGGTAAACGGCATCAGCGCTGCCGTATCTGAAATCGGTGATGCGCATTTGGCGCCGGATATTTCCCGGGCCATGGCCTACCAAAAAGTGATAGCGTCATTTCACAGCGATCGAACGGTTATTCCCATGCGATACGGCTGTGTGCTCGGGGGCAGGCCCCGGGTTATTCAGTTTTTGAATAAAAACGCCCGTCGATATGAATCGCTTCTCAAAGAACTGGATGGCTGCGTGGAGATGGGGATTCGATTGATGATTGACGATTGTCGATTGACGATTGAAGATTTAAGGAATCCCAAATCCAAAATCACGGGACAGGCATATCTGGCTGCCAGAAAAGCGCATTATGCACAAGAAGACCGCATCACGGCAGCGAAGACCGAAATCATCACGCAATTTCGTGCCGCGTTTGCCGGTCTCTTCGTGAAATCGAAAGTCGAGACAACTGGCATCCCCCATGTCCCATCAATAATCAACAATCGTCAATCGCCAATCACCAATCCACTTATTTCCCTTTATTTTCTCGTGCCTGGAAAATCCATTGATCCGTTCAGGCGGGTTTTTCGGCACTTGCACAGCAGGATGGAAACCACAAAACTTCTTTTGAGCGGGCCATGGCCCCCTTACAATTTTGTGCTGCCTGACAATGATCATGAACCTAAGGTAAGTCGGAACCATGAATACTGAACCTGTGAACGCCGCCCATATATCCTTAAAAGATGAAAATCTCTATGAAATGCTCTTAGAGGCCATTCCCTCTTCTGTCCTGCTGATCGATAAAACGCTGTCCGTTACATCCGCAAATCGAAATTTTCTGGAAAAAAACAACCTGTCCTTATCTGAAACAATCGGGCAAAAACTGGAAAAAGTGTTCCCGATTGTAATCCTCCACCGCTTGCCTGTTCTGGATCAAATCCGGGGCGTTTTTCAAAACAGTGAACCGACGCCCGGCCAGCGGTTGACCTATCGCGCCCCCGGTGTATCCTTGAGAGTTTATTACTATAAAATGATTCCGGTTATACGGCAGGGTGTGGTTGAAAACGTGATGTTCCTGCTGGATGATATCACCCAGCAGGTGCAATTGAGCGAGAAGGTCCGACAGGTTGAACGTCATCTTTCAAGTGTCGTTGAGAATGCCACTGACATTGTTTTGTCCCTCGATACCGCGGGGCGGTTTTTGTCCATGAATCCGGCCGCAGAAAAAATTTTTGGATTTTCCATCGAGGATGACGATCGCCTGCCGTTTCAGGACTGTTTGAGCAAAGATGAAAAAATAGAAATGCGGCAGGTTTTTTCTGACGTGATGCACGGGAACAAACCAATAGCAGCCGAATGGAATCTGATTACAAAAGAGAAGGCGAGTATTCGTGTCTCCTGGATTTTTTCGCCCATGAAGAATGAAATGTTGAAAACGATCGGCATCGTGGTGGTGGGAAGAGACTTAACCGAGCAGCGCAAATTGGAGTTAGAGCTTTTTCAGTCGCAGAAACTTTCCGCCCTGGGCGTGATGGCGGGTGGGATTGCCCACGAAATCAGAAATCCACTGGCCATCAGCTCTTCTGCCGCCCAATTTCTCATGAATGATAATATTACAGCCGATTTTCGCAAAGAGTGTGCGGCTAAAGTTAATTCGGGCATTCAGAGAGCCGCTGTCATCATTGATAACCTTATAAAGTTTGCCCGCCCGGCGTCCAGGCACAGGGCTGAACCGATTGATGTCATCTCTCTTCTGCAGGAAACCGTATCGCTGGTCTCCAATCAGGCCGGAATTAAAAAAATCAAAATACTATCGCATCTCCCCGGAGAATCCGTTACGGTCCAGGGGGTTTCCGGGCTTCTACAGCAGTTGTTTCTCAATCTTTTCCTGAACGCCATTGCCGCCATGCCCAACGGGGGTATTCTGACGCTCCACGCAGAAAGTCGGGTTGAGGACGTTTTGTTTTTGATAACCGATACAGGCGAGGGCATACGGGGAAAAAACGTCGATAAAATATTCGATCCCTTTTTTACAACCGCTTCTCTGGGAGAAGGGATTGGACTGGGGCTTTCCATCGCCTATGCCATCGTGAAACAACACGCCGGTACTATTGAGGTGAATAGTACCGGCGGAAAGGGCAGTACCTTCATCGTGAAGCTGCCCAAATAGCAGGACTATGAAAAATAAAAAGCGGACCTTTCTCATTATTGACGACGAGCCGGATATATTCTGGGCTATGGAAAATCTCCTGAAGCAGGAAGGGCTTGTCCTGATCAGGGCTTTGAACGGTCTGGAAGCCTTGATGATCATGCGGGAAAACCATTTTGAACTGATTTTGCTTGATGCCAAATTGCCTGATATTGAGGGTTTGGCGCTGGCAAAAAAAATAAAGAAGATGGACTCAACCGTCCCCATTGTACTGATATCCGGATATTTTAGCCGGGAGGACGAAATCGTTCAGGACGCACTCTCCAGCGGATTGATCTCTGAGTACATCTCCAAACCTTTTCAGCACGCTGAAATTTTGAACGCCGTGAAAAATCTGTGTCTTTTGTAACCCCGAGTTTCTGTAATATGGAATGGATTCCATTTTATAATGGTGTCAATTCCATAGCCCCTATTTCCTGTTTTTTATCCATTGGCCATCAAGACTTCCGTCATCCTTTTTAATTATCATGTATTTCAGCGGGTTGAAGTGGCTTAAAGCTTCCACCACGAATGGGCGCCCACTGGCACAGATACTGCACTAATAATTTATTGCATGCATGCACATGGCAAAATCAGTATAACCGATTGAAAACTAAAAAGGAGAAACATCATGGCCAAAATGCAAAAATCGACAGATTCCTCGAGTCTGGCAGAGGTTGTGGACAGAATCCTCGACAAAGGCATTGTCATCGATGCCTGGGCAAAGGTATCGCTTGTGGGGATCGAATTGCTGTCAATCGAAGCGCGGGTGGTAATCGCTTCAGTGGAAACGTATTTGAAGTATGCCGAAGCCATCGGCCTCACGGCCTCCGCTGCAGCTCCCGCCTGAATCCTTGGTGAAAGGGCGGCTTAGCGGAATGAATTGAACCGTAATTGCTGTCCTTTCCCGATTCAAACCCATGTGGGCAATCTTTATGTGAGGAGTCGACCCTATGACTCCTCACGTAAAGACAAAATTTGTTTCCATTATAAACCGAGAAAAGGAGAAAGACCATGGGGCGATTAACCGAAGATATGACCAGCCTGCGTGATGAAATTGATGCCCTTCGCAACGGGCGGGTGGAATTCATCGCCGGTTTAAAACACGGCATGTCTGAGCTCAAGTCGGATGTGGCTGACATGCAGCAAGGCTTCCATAAAGACCACACCCGGATGGCCGGAAACATGAAAGACAAATTGAATGCCTTCATGGCCGGAACAAAAGCATCTGTATCAAACCTGAAAAATGACGCAGCGGACATGCAGGATAAATTCCGCAACGATCATGCCGATATGGCCCGTAAGTTGAAGGACGATCTTCAGATGTTTGCATCCGGCATGACATCCTCCGTGGCTGACCTGATGAATTTTTTCCGGAACAACCGCGCCGCGATGGCCGGAAGCATGAAAGATAATTTAAAGGCCTTCATGGCCGAAACAGAAGCATATGTTTCAACCCTGAAAAATGATGTGGCGGGCATGCAGGATAATTTCCGCAGCGATCGCGTCGAGATGGCCGGCAAGTTGAAAGATGATCTTCAGATGTTCGTGTCCGGCATAAAATCCACCATAGCCGATCTGGAGCAGCGATTTCGCAATGAGCGTATCGAGGTGACCGGCAAGGCCCGGGCTGAACGCCAACTGTTTTTTTCAAACGTGAAACAATCGCTTGACGCCCTGAATCTGAAAACAGCCGATCTTCTTCAGAATATTAGCGATGACCTTGCCGGGGCCCGCAGGGCCTGGTCCGGCGCAGCACCCACACCTTCCGGGAAAAAGGCTGCCGGAAAGATACGCAGACCCGCCAAAGTACAGGCGGAACCGGAGATGAGCACCCCTCCGGTCCAAGTCCATGCAAAACCGGAGAAGGTCGATATGCCGGTTAAAGATCAGGAAGTGGCAGAGAGTGCCGAGGAGGTGCCTTTGAAGGCGCACCGACCCATTAAAGTACAAGCAGAACCCGATGACCTCACACAGATCAACGGGATCGGTCCCGTGATGAGCAAGCACCTGAACGATGCCGGTATTTTTACATTCGCAAAATTGGCTTCAAGCACCATTGAGAAACTTCGGGAATCGCTGGGGGAATCGGCGAGATTGGCCAACCTGGAAATGTGGATCAAGGAGGCCAGGGAATTGGGTGGCTAAACAGCGTGTCCGCCTCAGGTCCCGGTTCTTTCTTTGTTATATTTACGATTTTTATTAGAAAACCATCAATGTCGGGGGCGTTGCAATGAAAAATAAACCGTTGAGTGCCATCTCGGAAGCAATCCAGATAATTTCGCTGCCAAATGATAACGTGCTGCCCGAGCCCAGCAAGGAATTCGTCAACTCCCCTTACATCCGGGATGTGACGGAACGCGCCCTTGCTTATCTTAATGTGGGCTATCCGGTTCACTTCTCCGGCCCCGCAGGTACGGGAAAAACAACCCTTGCCTTTCATATTGCCGCACAGCTCGGCAGACCGGTCTCTCTCATTCACGGAGATGACGAGTTTGGAAGCTCGGACCTCATCGGCCGGGATTCGGGGTACCGCAAGCATAAACTTGTAGACAATTATATCCATTCGGTCATGAAAACCGAGGAGCATTTGAATACACAATGGGAGGACAATCGATTGACCACGGCCTGCAAGAACGGCAATACGCTCATTTACGATGAGTTTACCCGATCCAGACCGGAGGCCAATAACGCCCTTCTCAGTGTTCTGGAAGAAAAATTTTTAAATTTACCCAGGCTTCGAAGGGCCGAAAAGGGGTACATGGATGTGCATCCCGATTTTCGGGCGATCTTTACTTCCAACCCCGAGGAGTATGCAGGGGTCCACAAAACACAGGATGCACTGATGGACCGTCTCATCACGATTCATCTGGGCCATTTTGACAGAGAGACGGAGGTTCAGGTTGCAATGGCCAGATCGGATCTGGAATCTGGCGATGTCGAAACCATTGTCGACATCGTGAGAGGATTGCGAAGCACGGGCGTTAATAACAACCGGCCCACCATTCGTGCCAGCATCGCCATTGCCCGCGTCCTGGCAAACCTTGGCGGGCACGCCCGGATGGACAACCCCATTTTTATGCGCATATGCCGTGACGTGTTGAGCACGGATACGGCAAAGGTTACCCGCGGCGGTCAGACGCTCATGCCCGAGGTGCTGGAGGATGTTATGCAGAAGGTGTGCGGAATCCGGGCATAACCGGCCGGCACCCCTTAATCGGCATGGTTTGAGCAATCGCCAATCAACAATCGCCAATAAAGAGGACCCCAAAAATGTCTTTACCCAAAAAAACCATTCGCGGTTTGGCAAACATCCGCACCCGCTCGGGAACCCGCGACCAGGTATCCGAGCCTTATAAGGCCTTTCTTAGAATCGGATCACTGGAGATGGAGAAGGCCCGGCGGGGCAAGGAAAGGGAAAGCGCCATGAACCGTGTACAGAATATAGATACACGGTTTCAGGAAATCGAGGCTGAGAAATCAGGACTTCTGGAGGCCATCGGTATGCCGGTCACCGGCAGTGCTTGCGCCAATCCGGCCGATGGGCCGAAGCGTGCGCCGAACCATAATAAAGGCGAATTCAAAATATCTTACTGAGTGTCGATTGAATTTCAATAAGGAGGTAAACCGATGCCAAGAGGAATAAGAAAGGACAAGAAATGAAAATCAACTGTCTTTCCTGTGGGCACAAAGTGGACCTGGACGATGTTTACGATGATTATCAAGGCCAGATCAGGTGTTTGACCTGCGCCGCAATGCTGGAAATCAAAACCGAGGAAGGTCAACTCAGATCGGTCCAATGGATCACCGCTCCGCCATCCTCTTTGGAAGAGAAAACAGCCTGATGGCCCTTTTACAAATATTCACAAACGTAAATAAAAATTGGGAAAGCAAAAATGACTGCGCAATCTCAAAACAATAGGGGAATATACTTATACGCTGTAATTGCGGGGACTGACGTAAGAAACAGTGAAACACCGGGAATTGATAACGGTGCCCTCTATACCATTTCAGAAGGGAAAATTTCGGCGGTTGTCAGCGATGTCCTCATTAAAAAACTGCGACCGGAACGGCGCTATCTGGCGGCCCACCAGGGCGTGCTTCGGCGGCTGATGGAAGATGGCACGCCGCTGCCCATGTCATTTGGTATCATTGCGGACGATTCCAAGGCAATCGGGCGGATACTGACCCTCAATCAGCACGCTTTCCAGGAAGCCCTTGACCATGTCCACGGGAAAGTGGAAATGGGGCTGCGGGTCACTTGGGATGTGCCGAATATATTTGATTATTTTGTCAACAGCCATCCGGAACTCAGAGCGGTGCGCGATCGGTATTTCGGCACCAATCGGGAACCGGCGCACGAGGATAAGCTCGTGCTGGGGCGCATGTTTGACAACCTGTTGAATGAAGACAGGGAGATCCATACCGAAAAGGTAGAAGAGATTCTTGCCGGTGTCTGCTTCGATATCAACCGGAATTCATGCCGAAGTGAACTGGAGGTCATGAGCCTGGCCTGTCTGGTGGGACGGGATAAGGCGGAACAAAAAGCGTTTGAGAAAGGCATTTTGGAAGCCGCCAATCTGTTCGATAACAATTATGCCTTCGATTATAACGGACCCTGGGCCCCCCATAATTTCGTGGATATAGAGCTTAGGTTATAATTGAAGAGAAAACAATTGAATATTTACGAGAGGATGAGGGACGAGAGGACGAGGGACGAAGGGATGTTTTCAATTTTAAAAACAGATCATGGAAATGGCGGAGCGGCCTGCCCGTCGCACATTGCTATGGCAGGCTGGCGCGGCATCCGCAAATCGTCCATCGTCCATCGTCCATCGTCCATCGTCAATGGATACCATGCTTATAGTAGATGACATACTGCTTTTCCCAATGCGCAGTATCCTTTGGATATTCCGTGAATTGCACAACTCCGTCCAGCAGGAAATGGAAAACGAAGCTGAGTCCATCACGGCCGAACTGAGCGATCTTTATATGATGCTGGAAACGGAAAGAATAACAGAAGACGAGTTCGATGCCCGTGAAAAACTGCTCCTTGACCGTCTGGAAATCATACAGGAGCGCAATGAACAGTGATCGGTGAACGGTGAACGGTGAATGGTGAGCAGTGAACTGATAACCGATAACCGGTAACCGATAACCGATAGACGGGAGAGCAACTGGAAGGATGCCAAATTTTGAGCAAAAAACAATCCAAGGCCCCCCCCTATTCCTGCGCAACAACTATTTGCGACTCCTTTTTTTCGGGGGCAAGGGCGGTGTCGGCAAAACAACGTGCGCCACAGCGACGGCGCTCAGGCTTGCGAAACACGCCGCGGAAGCCTCCATTCTAATCGTCTCGACAGATCCGGCCCATTCTCTGGCTGATATCCTGGCCGACACCTCCCTGCCTCACAATTTAACAGTTATCGAACTTGACGCAGAAAAATCCCTGGCCGTTTTCAAAAAAAGCCACACGCAGAAACTCAGGGAGATTGCATCCCGCGGAACTTTCTTTGATGAAGAAGACATCAATGAGATTCTGGAGCTCTCCCTGCCGGGCATGGACGAATTGATGGCATTTCTCGATATCGCCGGGTGGGTGGAGGATGAGACGTATGACTGCATTGTGGTGGATACCGCACCGACGGGGCACACCCTTAAACTGCTTGCCATGCCGGCGTTGATCAAAAGGTGGCTTGAAGCGCTGGATGCGTTGCTGGCCAAGCATCGTTACATGAAGAAGCTGTTCAGCGGTTCTTATCAGCCGGATGAACTGGACAAATTCCTGCTCGGGCTGGCCGGTTCGGTCAAACAGATGGATGCCTTGCTGCAGGATTCGAAACGGTGCTGTTTTGTGCCTGTTATGCTTGCAGAAGCCTTGAGCGTCGACGAGACGCTGAGGCTGTTGAAGGGATTGAAACAATCAAAGATACCGGTCACCGATATTGTGGTGAACCGGCTCTACCCGGAAAGCAATTGTAAGGTTTGTTCGGACCGGCACATTCGGCAGATGAGGGAACTCGGTCAACTTGAGGGGAAAATATCAGCTTATTCGCTGTGGGGAGTTTCCCAATACCCGGAAGAAATTCGCGGCTCAGCTCCTCTCGATATGTTCTGGGAGGGCTTGTTCCCACTGAAAAATCACCAAGCACAAACAACCAATCCAAAACCTAAAATTCAAAATCAACAATCCAAAGGCAATTCAGAGAGCTTAACTTTTTTCAATCAACAATCGCCAATCGCCAATCAACAATCCAAACCGCCTGTTCCTGAAAAAAGGTTCCTGGTTTTTGCCGGAAAGGGGGGCGTTGGAAAGACCACCCTTGCCTGTGCCACGGCCGTCAGGATGGCCCGGACATTTCCGGATAAGGGGGTTTTTCTATTCTCCACGGATCCGGCCCATTCCCTGTCGGACTGCCTGGGAAAACGGATCGGATCGGTGCCGACAGAGATTATTCCCGGCCTGACAGCTATGGAAATCGATGCGCAGGCAGAATTCGATGGCTTGAAAGAAAAGTATGCAGCAGAACTGGAGAGGTTTCTTCTCGCCCTCTCGTCCGATCTGGATCTGACCTTTGACCGCGAAGTGATGGAACGCGTCATGGATCTCTCTCCCCCTGGCCTGGATGAAGTGATGGCCCTCACCCTGGCCATGGGGTTTCTCGCCGAGGAACGGTACCAGTTCTTCGTGCTCGATTCGGCGCCGACGGGGCACCTGATCCGACTATTGGAAACCCCGGAACTTATTCAGCAATGGCTCAAGATGTTTTTCAACTTGTTTCTAAAGTATAAACGCGTTTTTCGACTTCCCGAGGTATCGGCGCAACTGATTCAGATATCAAAAGATCTCAAGCGCCTGCGCGCCCTGTTGAAGGATTCCGACCGGTCGGCTCTGTATGTGGTGACCATACTGACGGAGATGGCATTTCAGGAGACAGTGGACCTGGTGGATGCCTGCCGGCGAATGGAGATAAACGTGCCGTCGCTTTTTCTTAATCTTGTCACACCGATCAGTGAATGCCCTCTTTGTTCGGCCCTGTATCGGAACGAGGCGCAGATCAAAAAAAAGTTTGAGCAAACCTTTCCCGAAAAGCCCCAGGTCATGGTCCATTACATGGGGGAAACACGGGGCATGCAGCGCATCCAGGCACTGGGAGAGATGATTTATGATTGTTGATTTATGACTGATGATTGTTGATTGAAGGAATTATGCCGATTTTATAAAAAAAGAAAGAGCGACCCGCCCGCCTCGCCTGAGCGAAAGCGATGGCGGGCAGGAGCGATTCCACAAATCGCCAATCAACAATCGCAAATCGACAATCCATGGGTTGTCGATTGAAGGAATAAAAAAATTATGGCTGATTTTTCCACCGAGGAAACGGAACATATCTCTCTTTGCGAGACCCTGGATCGTGTTCTCAACAAAGGTGCCGTTATTTTCGGTGAAGTGGTGATTTCTGTTGCCAATGTGGATTTGATCTACATTGTGCTGCAGGTGATGATTGGTTCAGTCGAAACGGTGCGGGGGGAAATGCCAATAAGCGGTTCTCATTCTCCTCCCATAAAACTTGGGGTTCGGGCAGACAATGTGGGCAAATTAAAGATTGACGATTGAATCCGGTTTTGAGTTTTTCAATCAACAATCACAAATCAACAATCAACAATCCCGAGGTCATCAATCCCGAGGAGGACGTTGGTAAAATGATCAATCAACAATCGTCAGTCAACCATTATCAATCAAAAAAGGTCGAATCCGAAACGTTCAGCGATTTTGCCAGGGTTATGGGCAAGAATACCGTTCCGGCGCAATCGCATTGCCAGGAGGAAGGCCAGCGTGCACGAATCAAGCTTGATCCGGACAAGGCAAAAAACGGGCTCGGTCAACTGGTGCTCACGCTAGTGAAAGTCATTCATGAACTCCTGGAACTTCAGGCGATCCGGCGAATCGACTCGGGATCACTCATGGACGAAGAGATTGAAAACATTGGGATGACCTTAATGCAGCAGGCTGAGGAAATCGACAGGCTCAGGAAAGAGTTTAACCTGGAGGAAGATGATCTTAACATCGATCTGGGGCCCTTGGGCAAACTTTTATGATTGTTGATTGATGACAGGCGATTTTCGATTGAATCCGGTTTTGAGTTTTTCAATCACAAATCAACAATCAACAATCCGAGGTCAGCAATCATAAATCAACAATCAACAATCAACAATCCAAGGGGGGGGTATATGGCCATTCAGCGCGCTGCACAGCATTCCACCGCAAGCACCAACCTTGCAGACCTGCTCGAACGGATTTTAGACAAGGGAATCGTGATCGCCGGGGATATCAAGATCAGCCTGGTCGACGTGGAACTGCTTACCATCCAGTTACGTCTTGTCATATGTTCCGTGGATAAGGCAAGGGAGATGGGCATGGACTGGTGGGTCAATAACCCCTGCTTCACCCGGGGGGCTAAAAATGATCAGGTCGTTGATTCCCTTGCCCGAATCGAGGAAAGGCTGGAAAAGCTGGAGACGCCGGTTACGAAAGCGTCCGGGCGTCATCAAGGACCCGGGGCTTGAATTCGATTGCGCCTGGCCAACGTTTTTACGGGTTCAGGGTCTTTACATGGAGGAATGCAGAAGGCAGCATAAAAATAACAACCAATTGAATAATGCCGAAATTGAAGGAGGTGTGCCGTGAGCCGACTTGCAGTGAATTTGATTCATCGACTAGAAGGCAAAGGCCTTTCCGCCATTGCCATCCCCAGGTTTGTGAAAGACGTGGCCAGCGCCATCCCGATTAACCGGCATGCCAATTTGCAGGATATGAATTGGCGGTTGCACATGTTGGGGTGGCACGCTGTCGAACTGGATTATCACACGCTGCAGTTGATAATGGCGAGCCTTGAACCTGATGACGCCATAATAAAATCATAAAAGTCGCAGTCATATCGGCAAATTAGATAAGGCGGTTTCAGGGATGATTAAGACGCTGATTGTTGATGAGGATGTCAAATTCAGAAGGATGGTAAAGAGAATTCTTTCCAATGATTCGACAATGGCGGTCATCGGGACGGGAAATAACGGTCATGAAGCCATAACCAAAGCCAGGGAGCTCATGCCGGATTTTGTTTTAATGGGCGCAAGGATGCCGGAAATGAATGGATTGACACACGTCAACAAGAAATCTATGAAAGTTGGGTCTCCGGCCCCTATGGGGGGGGGTGAAAGTCTATCAGTTAAAGCAAAAACCGGAAACAGATGATGGATCTTTTGTAAGGAGAAAATTTTTAAAGGAGCAAGGTATCATGGACACCATATTGTATGACAATGGGGGTAGGCGTTCAGGTATTGACAGGCATCAATACTTATACACCCGACATATCCCTGAACGACGGTCCGGCGAAGAACGCAGAAGAGGAAACGATAGAAGACTAAAACAAAGAGCATCGAAAGGTTAACCGCTGCTTGTTATTGTCCACTCTTCATCAAGGGCGAGGGCGGCATGGTCCGCGTCTGGTTACGCCTGGCCGTAGTTGTGCGGGACTCGGCCGATGCGATCACGGTACAGGATTTTGAAGGCCGCATCATGGTCTGGAATCCGGGCGCGGAAAAAATGTATGGCTGGAGTGAAGCCGAGGCACTGGAAATGAACATTCGCAATTTGATTCCGGAGGGGCTGCGAGACGAATCGCAGGCCAGGAGACAGCCGCTTAGCGGGTCTGAAATTCTGGAACCGTATCATACAAAACACATCGCCAGGGATGGACGGATCGTGGAAGTGGTTATGACGGCCACGGTACTGGCAGATAATTCAGGTCGGGCATATGCGATTTCGACGATAGCCCGGGAGATTGGGCAGACAGAAATATGAAGGAGTCCACAATGACCACCAAAGGTAAGCGGCGCGAAGACGCCTTTAAACTGCGCAGACAGGCCGAAGCGATTGCCCGGGAAGAAGCGGCCCCGTTGCCGGAAAACCGGGATACCCAGTTGCCCGGAAAAATCCAGGAGACAATTCATGAGCTGCGGATGCATCAGATTGAGCTTACCCTGCAGAACGAGGCGTTACGACAGGCGCAAGCGGAAATCGAAACATCCCGTAAAAAATATTTCGACCTGTACAACCAGGCTCCGGTGAGCTATTGCACCCTCAGCGAACAGGGGCGGATACTGAAAGCCAACCTCACCGCCGCTGCCTTGCTGGGCGTGGCCCAGGGAGCGCTGGTCAAACAGCCGGTTACCCGGTTTATCCTCAACGAAGACCAGGATATCTACTACCTCCATTGTAAGCAACCTGCAACGGGCGCCCCGCAGGTGTGCGAACTGCGGATGGTGAAGATTGACGGTACGCAATTCATGGCGCATCTGACAACTAACGCCGCTCAGGATGCCGACGGCGTTCCCGTGCGCCACGTGATGATAAGCGACATCACGGAACGTAAGCGGATGGAAGAGGAACTGCGAAATACACGTGACTATCTGGACAACCTGTTTAACTATGCCAATGCGCCGATTATTGTCTGGAACCCGGAAAATAGGATTGTTCGATTTAACGCTGCTTTCGAACGCCTAACGGACTATACGGCCGATGAAGTCATTGGGCAGGAAATGTCCGTGCTCTTCCCTGAATCAAGCCGGGACGAATCGATAGGCAAGATCCAACGCACTTTGAGTAATAAACACTGGGAGTCGGTAGAGATTCCAATTCTTCGCAAAAATGGTGATGTGCGAATATCGCTCTGGAATGCAGCTAATATCTATGCTGAAGACGGCGTTACCGTCATTGCCACTATTGCCCAGGGTATGGACATCCACGCGCGCCAGCAAATGCAGGAGAACCTACGAAAGAGTGAAGAGTTAAACAAAAGAATTATTGAAAGCAGCCATGATTGCATAAAAATACTGGATCTGGATGGGCAACTGCAATTCATGAGTAAAGGCGGGCAGGAATTATTGGAAATCGAAGATATCGAGCCTTACCTGAAACAGTCCTGGACGGATTTCTGGAAAGCCCCGGACAACAAAGCTGTCCTTGAGGCCCTTTCAAAGGCCAAAAAGGGGCATGTCGGCCAATTTCAGGGCTATTGCCCGACAGAAAAAGGCACTGAAAAATGGTGGGATGTTATCATCACACCCATCATCGATAGAGATGGAAAAGTTGAACGTCTGCTTGCTGTTTCCCGTGACATTAGCGAGCACAGGAAAATGGAAGCGCAACTCAGGCAGGCCCAGAAGATGGAGGCCATCGGCACCCTGGCCGGCGGTGTGGCCCATGATTTCAACAATATACTGACCACCATCATCGGGTATGCTGACCTTATGTTAATGACTGTCGACACTGATAAATCCTTAACTGAGGAGATAGAGGAGATCAAGTTAGCCGGGGAAAGGGCAGCCGCTTTGACCCGTCAGCTTCTGGCCTTCAGCCGCAAACAGATTGTCCAGCCTAAGATTCTGGATCTGAATAAATTATTGACAGGTCTAGAAAAAATGCTCGCCCGCCTGATCAAAGAGGATATTGAGATTCTGATGATCCCGGCATCTGCCTTATGGAAGGTAGAGATAGACCCCGGGCAGATGGAGCAGGTGATCATGAACCTGGTGGTCAACGCCAAAGACGCCATGCCCTCGGGAGGAAAGCTCATCATTGAAACAATCAACATGGATCTGGATGAAAACTATTTTAGCGAGCGCGGCATTGTTGAAGATCAGTCAGGCTCATATGTGGTTCTGACCGTAAGCGATACCGGCATCGGGATGGACAAAGAAGTCCAGAAACATATCTTTGATCCTTTTTATACCACCAAAGAGAAAGGCAAAGGCACCGGATTAGGCTTGTCCACGATCTATGGCATTGTCAAACAAAACAAGGGCTTTATTTGGGCCTACAGTGAGCCTGGGCAGGGTTCCACCTTCAAGATTTACCTGCCCAAGGTGAACGGAGGTGTCAAGGAGGAGGAAAAAGAACGACCCCCTGTGGAAAATCTTGAAGGTTCTGAGACCGTTTTGATTGTAGAAGATGATGACAGTCTTCGAAAACTTGCGCAAAAGTCTCTCCAGCCTTATGGATACATCGTACTGGCGGCTGAAAACGGGGAAGATGCCTTGAGAGTAAGTAAAGCGCACGAGGGGGCGATTGATCTGCTGGTTACTGATGTGGTGATGCCCAGGATGGGCGGTAAGGAGGTCGCAAAAAGGTTGCAACCGCTCTACCCACAAATGAAGACAATTTACATGTCCGGATATACGGACGACTCTATTGCTCATCGCGGTATTCTGGCACCGGGACTTAATTTTATCGAAAAGCCGTTTTCACCGGCAGGTTTGGCGCGCAGGGTGCGGGAGGTGCTGGACAAGCAAATTGACGATTGTTGATTGTTGATTGCCTGCCCCGTTGAATGCGAAGCATATTCAACCGGGGTTGATTGAAAAAAGCAATGAGGGACTTGTTTTTCGGAATTCAACTATCATTCTCCAATAATTGAGTTTTTACGAAACCGTCTAAATCCGACTTTTTACGAGCTCATCAGTTTTGACGGTCTCGTAAAAAGTCGGAATCAATTGAGCCATATTTTGTGAGCATTTGCGCACAATCAATTTCGGATTGATAAAAATATATTTTTGGTGACCAAAGCCGCCCCAAAATGTTCTTTGACAAACGAAAAATAGTGTCCCGAAGGCTCCTATGCCTCGCAGAAGACTTCTTCCGGCATCATCTTCGCTGCCTTGACGGCAGCTGCCCTGAAGATGTTTATTCCCAAGGCCTTTAATGTTGCACAAAACTTAACGGCTTTTAAACCTCGCACTCGAAGTTGTTTGACCCCGGTTCGTCTGTCGTATTCAGACATGGTAGCTTCAACGCCTGCACGCCATCTGTAGCGGTCTTTGAATTCGTCTGACTGCTCATTTATTCTGCGCTTCACGATGCGCATTTCTTTTTTTGTAAAACGAAGATAGTAGTACTTTTTCCCTTTCTTGACAGGGCATTTTTGTAGACTAGGGCAGTTCTCGCAATGCTTTATAGCAAACCCAATGCTGAGTCTTTTTTTCTTTTTGACTTTTGCTGGCGGATTACCCTGTGGGCAGGCAATAAGTTCTCCTTTTTGAGAAAATATAAAATCTGCAAGGCTTAACTTATCCTCCTTGACTGATCCCATTGTTGGGGCAATCAATTCGACATTGTGTTTTTTTGCACGTTCACAGTTATCATCACTGCCGTAAAGGGAATCGGCCAATATCTCTTTCGGTTTTAAATCCTGCGCTTCTGTTGACTCAATGGCCGGGATAAGTGCATTGGTGTCACTGTTATGAGAGGGTTCAACTTCAACATGGGTGATCAGGTTCAGAGATTGTTCTTTTTTATCTTCCTCATCACAATACGTTTCCATGACTTGAACCTGATAACCTTGCCCTTTGTGCCCGCTGTAACTTGCATCGGGGTCAGAAGGATTTTGAAGTGAATCAGATTCAATTTCTTTCGGTTTTTTTATTTCAACCGGATTGTCTTTATCATCGGTAAGGTTGCAATGATCGTTGAGAACCCTCTCAAGCAACTTGTAGCTATACATGGATGCTACATCGGGGCAGTCCGTAAACTGTTGTACCAGGTCAAACAGATCCTTGCTGACCTCTGTGAGCTTTTTCTTCGATTCAGATGGCTTGACTTTAGGAAAACATCCAAGGGCATTATGAGACAGATATTTATCAATAAGTTTCTCATCTATCGTTAAAAATTGGTCTTGTTTGCCTCGTTTCATATTTACTAAAAATTTATGGATGCTTTCTGAAAAAATTCCGATTCGTCCCAAACGCCGCATGTTGGATTTGATGTGCACCGAGTCGATCCGCTGTTTGTCGATATTGACTTTGAAGACATGTGCAAGATTGCCAGTGCATGCAGTAAAAATGTCATCTTCAAGGTTGTTTTTTGCAACGATGTTTCGATTGTTCCACAATGTTTTTAATGAGATATATTTCGCATCATCGGTTTCTTCACTGATATTGAGTGAATAATGCCATTGAATATTAAAGGCATATTGCTGTAGTGTTTCTTCATCGGTGAGATCAAAGGTTTGTTGAAGAATGAGAGCGCCCAGCATGGAATAAAGTTCCTTTGACGGGCGGCCAAATGTGGCGTTAAAATGTTTTCCAACCTTAGCAACAGGGATTGAAGGCAGGATGTGCTCACGAAATAACCCAGGCCACCCGGATTCAAGCATCTGTCGTCTCTTGGGAGTTAGGAAATCCCAAGGATCGAAAATGTTAAGCTGATTTGGATTTTTCACTTTGATCATAATTTTACCTTTAACTATCTGATTAGTTTGATTTTTCATATCAAATTTAGAAGAAAAAGGCAAGTGTTATTTTTCATTATTTATAATTATTTCAAACTGATACACAAATATGACTTTTTACGAGACCGTCAGTTTTGAATGAGCTCCAAATTAACGGATATCGATACAAAGTGAAACCTGGAAATTACCATCAATAGGTGAATGATGATGCAAGTAGGGTTGACCGGCACAGTTTTATTGGATGAAAGCGATCGGCCCGCTGGAGTTGCGATCACGGAACGGGGTCTTGCGTGGATTTTGGATTGATAATAACCGTTCACGGTTTACAGTTATCGGTTCCCAGTTAAAAAATCAGAATCCAAAAGGCTTCCATCGTTGCATCGTTCATTAAAAAACCGCGAATTGTGAACCGGTAACCGTAAACGATTACTGATTCGGAATTTTCCTGAGGTTTGTGGATTGGAGAGAGAGGGTGGCCGGATGGATACAAAGAATAATCAGAAAGAATTTGAACTGAGGCGGCTTGCCGAAAAGACGCTGGAAGAAACAGCCGACAACGACTATCATTCAGAAAAAACGCCTGAAGACATTGCGTCCCTGATCCACGAGCTTGAAGTTCATCAGATCGAGCTTGAGATGCAAAATGAGGAACTCGGGCGCATTCAAGGGGAGCTTGAAAAGACCCGGGACAAGTATTCTCATCTGTATGACTTTGCGCCGGTCGGGTATTTTACACTCAGCGAAAAGGGGAGCATCGAAGAGGCTAATCTCACCATCTCTTCCATGATAGGGGTAGACCGGAGCGATTTGATCGGAAAACCCTTCACCCGCTTTGTCCTGAGAGAAGACCAGGATATTTTTTATAAGCACCGGCAGCGTCTGCTGGAAACGGAAACAGCCCAGCCCTGTGAGCTGCAGCTTATCAAAAATGGAGGTCATGCGTTTTATGTCCGTATGGAATGCATGGTCATAAGAAACGAGGGCGAAGAATTCAGGCAAATCAGGACGGCAGTCAGCGATATCAACGAACGGAAAAAGTCCGAGAAAGAAAAGGACAAGCTGCAGGCGCAGTTGTCCAGCGCCTTGGAAATTTCCCATCTCGGCCATTGGGAATACGACGTCGCCGATGACCGCTTCACGTTAAATGACCATTTCTACAATATCTTTCGCACCACGGCTAACCAAGTCGGCGGGTATACAATGTCATCATCTGAATATGCCCGGCGCTTTGTCCACCCCTACGATATAGCTGTTGTCGGTGAAGAAATCCGGAAAGCCATCGAAACAGACGATCCCCACTTCAGCCGTCAACTGGAACATCGAATGCTTTACGCCGACGGGACGGTCGGCTATATCAGTGTTCGGTTTTTCATCGTCAAGGATAGCCAGGGTAAGACAATCAAGACCTATGGCGTGAATCAGGACATTACCGAGCGCAAGATGGCCGAGGATGCATTGCGAAATAGGGCGGACCGCCGACAACGCGAGGCAGATGTTGTTGCCGCCATCGCATCCTCGGAGAATCAGGCCAAAGGTTTCGTGTCGGAACTTACTGTCGAGCTGACCGAGGCGGCGTCCCGTGCAATTGGAACCGAGCGGGTCGGGGTCTGGTTTTTCGAAGAAAATGGAACCCGATTGGTCAACATTGATAACTACGAATCTATCAGGCAAACACATTCCTCCGGAGCCATCCTTCAGGAGCATGAATACAGGAACGAGTTGGCCGCTCTCAAGAATGCTAAATATGTGGATGCATACGATCCACTGACCGATCCTCGCACTGCCGGGTATGCGGAAGATTACCTGAAGCCTAACCGCATAACGTCGATGCTGGATGCGATTATCCGATCCGGGGGCAGAAACATAGGTGTTCTCTGTTTTGAGCATGTGGATAAACAACATCGCTGGGAGGACGACGAGATCACGTTCGCCTGTCAGCTTTCCGACCAGGTGGCGCTATCTATATCGAACCGGGAAGGCAAGCAGGCCGAGAAGGAACGGGAGAAGCTGCAGGAACAGCTTAACCAGGCCCAGAAAATGGAGTCCATCGGCAACCTTGCCGGAGGCATCGCCCATGATTTTAACAATATATTGTCATCTATTATTGGTTATACCGAGCTGGCCCTTGATGAGGTTGAAAAAGACACAAGCATCGAAGACGATCTTCAGGAAGTCTATCATGCCGGAAACCGGGCCAGGGATCTTGTAAAACAGATACTGACATTTGCACGGCAATCCGATGAAAAACTTAAGCCTATTCAGATTGATATTATTGTCCAAGAGGTGCTCAAATTTATCAGAGCCTCTATTCCTACCACGATTGAAATCAAGCAAAACATCGAAAGCGAATCCCTGATCATGGGGAGTTCCACTCAGGCACATCAGATATTGATGAATCTTTGCACTAATGCAGCTTACGCAATGGAAAATGAAGGCGGCACTCTTGAAGTAAACCTGCAAGATATCACCGTTGATAGGTCTACAAATTGGGAACTACCGGGTCTAAAATTTGGTGACTATATTGAAATGAAAGTTTCAGACACCGGAACTGGGATTCAGCCTGAAATTCTGAAAAATATTTTCGATCCCTATTTCACCACCAAAGGCCCCGGCGAGGGAACCGGAATGGGTCTTGCCATGGTGCATGGGATTGTTGATAGTTATGGCGGTAAAATCATGGTTGATAGTATATTGGGGAAAGGGACCGTTTTTACAATTTACCTGCCAATCGCCAGAAAACGTGGCGATCATCGTGCATACGAATCGGGGGCGTTACCTTCAGGAACAGAACGGGTTCTGTTCGTCGATGATGAGGCTTCAATCGCCAAAATGGGTGGACAGATTTTGGAACGGCTGGGGTACCGAGTGAACGTGCGAACCAGCAGTGTAGACGCCTTGGAACTTTTTCGCTCTAAGCCCGACGATTTCGATTTGGTAATTAGCGATATGACGATGCCCACCATGACCGGGGATAAATTGGCAATGGAATTAATCGCTTCCAGATCCGATATTCCGGTTATCCTATGTACAGGATACAGCAAAAAAATATCTGATGAAATAGCCTCAAATATCGGTATCAAGGCATTTGCCTATAAGCCGATTGTCAAAGCTGATCTGGCAAAAACAGTACGAAAAGTGCTCGATGAGGCAAAAGGCGCCTCTGATGCTTAATTATCCCATGGTTGAATATTATAAATACCTGGAAACTCAGAGATACAGCGAGTATGTCTGAAACCGGCACAACTCAAGAGTAGTGGCGGTATTCGCAAGAATTTAGTCTCCATGAAAACTCATGTTTACTGGATGCATGTTTTGAGCATCGTCGGTTTAAATATAATTATCCGATGGATGCGTTTTCAAGGGTTAAAATTGTTCATGATACCGGAAGCATGCGTGAATAAAAATTTAATGAAAGATACTTTCGGAACATGCAAGTTATGTTGATTCTCTTAACCGTAGAAATCATTGGTGGCAATTATGGTTAAAAAACGGACACATGAAAAATTAGAACAAAGAATCAAGGCGTTGGGGAGGAATCCGTATAAGTCTCCTTTATAAGGGGGTATTTTTTAAGCATCAATTTGACGACACTTAACTGGTACAAATATTGCGTCGAGATATTATATTCGGGATACGCAGTCAATAATTAAAAACGGAGGAAGGGTTTTATGAAACCATCTTTTGGGTACACAAAGCGCTGTTTAATCATTTTGACGGGTTTGCTGATTTTCTCTTTATCAGGATGTGGAGGAGACTCTTCCAATGCAGATAACATCAATCTGATCTTCGTGGTAAGCTCGGATTTGGCTTACAACGCGGACGGCGACATCAGTCCAGTCACGGCAAACCTCACCAGCCAGGGATTGCAGCGCTCACTCCTTATGGCCACATACCTGAAAGAGAACGTGCTGGGAGGGGAAAACGTCACCAGCATTTACGCGCTCGCACCCATGACCCATTTACAGACCGAAAATAATTACCCAGATATGGCCGCAATCGGCTCCATTCAGCAGTTTGCTCTTCTCAACCAACATACTGTGTCCATTCCTCCATCCGATCCTCCGAAGGATGATGACTATCCATTCTATACTGCTTACAGCTACCCCATCAAAGTATCGTATGCACAAGGGGATGTGCCCGACGGAGTTGCGGCGCCAGCGCCAGATAAATACTGCCCTGATTGCAAAGGGTTGGATTTCGACGACACGGAAGGCAACAACGTTGACCTGGTAATCGGTATCATCAATAAAAAGGTCCCGGGCTTTTATGTTTTTTCTGCACCATGGGAGACCACCAGCGCCCTGATGGAAAATATCAATCAGCAACCGGGTTACGCCCTGGATATTCCTATGAGCTATAGGGGGCCAAACATTGTTTATGTGATCACCATCTCGCCTGATAAAAATGCGCGCCTGATTACCTACGATAGTAATTTGAATCCGCCTTCCACATATCCTGAACTCTCCTCGCCGGTTGTAGAAGCTGAATGTCCTAACCCACAGCAGACCTATTCCAAAATAGTGCTGGAAGACGGGGTTGATGGTATTGTCGCTCCGGCGAACATCAACACCAACGAGACGGTTTACATTGTCCGGCATGCAGAAGCGCATCCAGATCCGAAGCCTGGTTTTGAAAACGGGAACTTTGTGGGGGCAGGACAATGGCGTGCGTTGGATCTTCCCAATGCTCTCTCCGATAAAATAAATCTTCCCGATGTGGCTTACTCCGTGGACCCGGCACAGTGGTACGAGACTTATAGTATCAACGTATCATACGTCAGGCCGTCATTAACAATATGGCCTTATGTTGTAGCCAATAATCTGCCTTATCACTTGGTTTCCGGCTTTTCACTTATGGTTTCGAAGGAAGAGCAGGGACAGTTGGCCAGTAACTTTTTCTTTACTGACGATACGTTCTCCAATCAGACTGTATTGCTCGCGTGGGAATCAACAAGGATTAAGCCAATAATAAATGAACTTCTTAAAAGCTATGGTGCTGGTGCAAACGACCTTCTCGATGAGGCCTGGCCAGTCACCGATTACGACACCATCTGGACTGTGACGATTGATGGGAACCGCAATCTTACGGTGGAAAATAACCTGTGTGAAGGTATTGATACTGATGAGCTACCGGAACAGGCACCTCAATTCTGAACACTTCTATGGCCGGGCTGAATAAAAAAGAAGGTACTGCATGAAATTTTGGAACTATAGATTGATCATTATGGGATATTGGGATCATGATAAAATGCATAGGCGCCTCCAAGTAATTATAGGTTGTGTTAACCATTGTGATATTGAAAAGTTAAGCATTATTATCCGATGGATGCGTTTTCAAGGGTTAAAATTGTTCATGATACCGGAAGCATGCGTGAATAAAAATTTAATGAAAGATACTTTCGGAACATGCAAGTTATGTTGATTCTCTTAACCGTAGAAACCATTGGTGGCAATTATGGTTAAAAAACGGACACATAAAAAATTAGAACAAAGAATCAAGGCGTTGGGGAGGGATCGATCTCCGGATTCATTTCCAAACCCTTAGATCATGATGAGATATTGAAAGTAATCCATATCATGAACTCAGCATAATCCCTCCCCCTGAAGTGTGGCGCTTCTTCCATTAAAGTATGGTGTAAATTCCATAGCGTTGATTCCCTTATTTCTTGCCTTTCTTTAACAATCTAACCCATGCACGTTTCTTTCACTTTCACCCCTATACCGCTAATATACCCTATAAAGGGAGGATTTCCTATAAGTCTCCCTTATAAGGGGGGATTTTTTAAGCATCAATTTGACCACACTTAATTGGTGCAAATATTGCATCAAAATATAGGATTCCTAACATTTGCGATGCTGGCAACAAAAACTAACTGTGAAAGGAGGTTCGCCACGGCAAAGATTCACGAGTCAACGGATTCCTCGACCCTGCTATTAGGTTGTCAGTTCACTTACTCGGTGCTCACATTGCCGGGGAACCGGGGCCATCAAGAATCTCACCTGCACCGTCTGTCACGGCAAAGGTTTTGTCACCGCACCGGCGGGACCTACCACCGTATGTCCATAGTGTAAGGGCACAGGCGATGACTCATCGGCTTTGAGCATGGATTCCAATAAGGCGGTAAACCGATGCAAAGGTTGAAGGGGGCGGCCCATATTCAAACCAGCCGAAAGATCCGAGGTTTTCGGTCCTGTATGCACTTTAAGGGATGAAATCTATGCCAATATTGACGGTCTCGTAAAAAGTCATATTTGTGTATCAGTTTGAAATAATTATAAATAATGAAAAATAACACTTGCCTTTTTCTTCTAAATTTGATATGAAAAATCAAACTAATCAGATAGTTAAAGGTAAAATTATGATCAAAGTGAAAAATCCAAATCAGCTTAACATTTTCGATCCTTGGGATTTCCTAACTCCCAAGAGACGACAGATGCTTGAATCCGGGTGGCCTGGGTTATTTCGTGAGCACATCCTGCCTTCAATCCCTGTTGCTAAGGTTGGAAAACATTTTAACGCCACATTTGGCCGCCCGTCAAAGGAACTTTATTCCATGCTGGGCGCTCTCATTCTTCAACAAACCTTTGATCTCACCGATGAAGAAACACTACAGCAATATGCCTTTAATATTCAATGGCATTATTCACTCAATATCAGTGAAGAAACCGATGATGCGAAATATATCTCATTAAAAACATTGTGGAACAATCGAAACATCGTTGCAAAAAACAACCTTGAAGATGACATTTTTACTGCATGCACTGGCAATCTTGCACATGTCTTCAAAGTCAATATCGACAAACAGCGGATCGACTCGGTGCACATCAAATCCAACATGCGGCGTTTGGGACGAATCGGAATTTTTTCAGAAAGCATCCATAAATTTTTAGTAAATATGAAACGAGGCAAACAAGACCAATTTTTAACGATAGATGAGAAACTTATTGATAAATATCTGTCTCATAATGCCCTTGGATGTTTTCCTAAAGTCAAGCCATCTGAATCGAAGAAAAAGCTCACAGAGGTCAGCAAGGATCTGTTTGACCTGGTACAACAGTTTACGGACTGCCCCGATGTAGCATCCATGTATAGCTACAAGTTGCTTGAGAGGGTTCTCAACGATCATTGCAACCTTACCGATGATAAAGACAATCCGGTTGAAATAAAAAAACCGAAAGAAATTGAATCTGATTCACTTCAAAATCCTTCTGACCCCGATGCAAGTTACAGCGGGCACAAAGGGCAAGGTTATCAGGTTCAAGTCATGGAAACGTATTGTGATGAGGAAGATAAAAAAGAACAATCTCTGAACCTGATCACCCATGTTGAAGTTGAACCCTCTCATAACAGTGACACCAATGCACTTATCCCGGCCATTGAGTCAACAGAAGCGCAGGATTTAAAACCGAAAGAGATATTGGCCGATTCCCTTTACGGCAGTGATGATAACTGTGAACGTGCAAAAAAACACAATGTCGAATTGATTGCCCCAACAATGGGATCAGTCAAGGAGGATAAGTTAAGCCTTGCAGATTTTATATTTTCTCAAAAAGGAGAACTTATTGCCTGCCCACAGGGTAATCCGCCAGCAAAAGTCAAAAAGAAAAAAAGACTCAGCATTGGGTTTGCTATAAAGCATTGCGAGAACTGCCCTAGTCTACAAAAATGCCCTGTCAAGAAAGGGAAAAAGTACTACTATCTTCGTTTTACAAAAAAAGAAATGCGCATCGTGAAGCGCAGAATAAATGAGCAGTCAGACGAATTCAAAGACCGCTACAGATGGCGTGCAGGCGTTGAAGCTACCATGTCTGAATACGACAGACGAACCGGGGTCAAACAACTTCGAGTGCGAGGTTTAAAAGCCGTTAAGTTTTGTGCAACATTAAAGGCCTTGGGAATAAACATCTTCAGGGCAGCTGCCGTCAAGGCAGCGAAGATGATGCCGGAAGAAGTCTTCTGCGAGGCATAGGAGCCTTCGGGACACTATTTTTCGTTTGTCAAAGAACATTTTGGGGCGGCTTTGGTCACCAAAAATATATTTTTATCAATCCGAAATTGATTGTGCGCAAATGCTCACAAAATATGGCTCAATTGATTCCGACTTTTTACGAGACCGTCAATATTAATATGCGGTATCCTCGATGGGATTATTGAGAAACCCCAAGAAGGAAGCATCACCATTGTTGAACGAGATATGACGGCGGTCGGTTATATACTAGAAAACGTAGTCTGTTTAGAAGACAAAGCGACGATGAAACAGGCCACTGAACAATATAAGAAGATCAACGCCAGTTATTTTTCGGGCCACACCCTAGTACCACTCCAATTTGGAAACATCGTCGACAATGAAGAGGAAGTCCGACAGTTCTTGATCAATGCAACCATTCAGCTCAAAGCCCTTTTTGACAAAGTGAAGGGCAAGGGCGAGATCGTTATTCAGGTTTCCTTTGATGTTCAAAAGGTCATTGTAGAAATCTCGAAAAATGTGGACATCTCCAACAAAATTGCGGTTGGGAAAGCCCTCTTTGAGTTATCTCAAAAACACAAAACAGCCATCAGCCAGGCTTTGAGGTCTAAGCTATCTCACCATGTTGTTGATTATGTGGAAATGATCCAAGATAGTGAGGCCGTCATCCTCCACAATAGTTATTTAGTGGAAGAAGCAAAAGAAGAACTGTTTGATGACGCTCTCGATGAAATTGCGGAAAAATGTGACGACTTTCTCGTCTTCAATTATGTAGGACCGATTCCTCCTTATAGCTTTGTGTCCGCTGAATTCAATAAGGGGCAATTTGAACTGATTAATGACGCCAGGCTTGTGCTAGGCCTCAAGGAACAATGCAGGATTGATGAGGTTATATCCAATTACCGGAAGATTTCTCTCAAGGTCCATCCTGATAAGAATGAAGGCCAAGATAAAGGAATGAAGGAGCTCAATGAAGCATATCGCATCGTAAGGGCTTACTGTAATAGTGTCAATGAAAGTGAGTACTCTTTTACCAAAAAGGCGATCGAACGGAGCTTCGTCCATTATTAGAATTACCTTTCGATTGGACACCGGCTTTGCTGTGTGGCTATATTAGCAGCAAGAGTACAGCATCATGAGAAAATGAACGGATTCGGCTATCCCAGGGGCTTTCAGGGAAAGGTATTCTTCTTGAAGCGCGGATTCTTTATAGGGGTTAACCCAATACCACCCTTTCTAAGGGTGGATTCTTTATGTGCGCCTGGCATGGCGCATTTGCCGAGGAACTTCCAGCGCTAGCTGGAAGTGATAAGCCGCCCGCCGTTACCGGACGGAAGGGCCACGCCAACAAGGCAAGGGCAGTTTCCAGAAATGGGGCGTCCGAAGGAAGCATGAGGCAGAACCCGTGTACGTAGCGAACAGCGAACCAACTATATGGCAGCGGGGAGGAGGCCGAGCAGGCGTGATAGAGCGAGGCCTAATATCCGGTGAACCAAACCGAAGTGAAGTTGGACGGCATATGGGGAGGCAGTGCGTCTTACCCAGGGAAGCCTTCCTGTGCTGATATCAAGTGTTGCCAAAGGTATCATAAAACCGAACCGAATAGGCGAACCCGAAGCGGGGCAGGGCACAGAAGGTGGCAGATTCACGGGCAGTACTGATGACTTGGGGCCTATGAAGCCTGGTAACAGCGTGGAGGATAAAACCCTGACGATCAGGAAGTTATGTGTATGGTAAGAATGTATAGGCCGGAGAACCTGTCGCAAAGACGATAGTACGATTGATCCCCTCCTATGCCGATACGATACGCTATCAAGCCTGGACATCCCAAACATCGTTATTGGGATGTGGGAAGTCGTGGACGAGAGGCGATGGTGACACCATTGAAGAGCCGATTTAGCGTTACGAAGAGAAGGCACCAGCAAACCGAAAGGGGATGTACGAGCGCCGCTAAGGTCGCCGGCCAGATGGACGTCTGGACGGTTAATCAGGCATCCGGTTCCCCGTCCAAAGGACGGCACGTAATCCGGTAATCTTTGATATGGAGAAGCGTCACGGAGACAAAATAGTGAAACATGTAAAAGTGATGAAATCGGTCTATGAACCGAGACGACTGCGACAGGCATGGCAACAGGTAAAACAAAATGCTGGGGCAGCGGGAATAGATCAAATGACGGTGGAAACGTTCGGGCAACGAAAGGATGAGTTAATAACGATTATCCACGAGAAGCTCAAAGCGGGAACCTACCGTTTCAAACCTGCTCGAAGGGCCTTGATACCAAAAGAAAGGGGCTCAGAGATGCGGAAATTGGGTATACCCATAGTGATGGATCGAGTGGTCAGCCAGAGTGTCAACCTGGTATTCCAGGAAATATTCGACACAGACTTCACGAAGTCCAATTATGGATTCCGTAGAGGCCACAGTCAGCGTCAGGCTATTTATCATGTCCAAATGATTGTTAAGAAGGGATATGAATGGTGTGCGTCGGTTGATCTGGCCAAGTTTTTCGATGAAATTCCCCACGACCTTGTTCTAAAGCTCATACGCAGGAAGATAGCGGATGAGCGGCTGGTAACGTTGATTGCAAGAGCGTTAAAAGCAGGGATAATGGTTGAAGGGAAACTCGAAAAGACAACCAAGGGTTGCCCTCAAGGGTCTCCGCTCTCGCCGATGTTGTCAAATATCGTTTTGAACGAGCTGGATCAGGAACTGGAGAAAAGAGGCCATCGGTACTGTCGCTGGGCAGATGATTTTCTGGTTTTGTTAAAATCGGAAAGAGCTGCAAAGCGGGTAATGGAAGGAATTACCGGCTACCTGGAGAACAATTTGAACCTTCCTGTAAATAAGGAAAAGAGTCAGGTGGCATTAGTCAAGAATGTTCCTTTTCTTGGTTTCCAAATTCTGCGGGGAAAGATCAGGGTGAGCAATAAAGCCCGCCTTAAATTCAAGGCCAAGGTCAGGGAGTTAACCCGCAGAAACAATCCACTGTCCATGCACCAGGTCATCCAGGAACTGAACGTGTATTTAAGGGGCTGGGTCGGTTATTTCCGTATTCAGGAATTTCGTATATTATTCAGGGACCTTGACGGGTGGATACGCAGCCGTATGAGATCCATGCAACTGAAGAAATGGAAGAAACCACGGAAATTTCAGAGAATGATGATACGGGCCGGTTATAAACTCCACGAAGCACGTCGGGTATGGGTCAAGATGAACCGATGGCAATCGGTAATGCGTAAAGAGGTTCGGTTTGTAATGAACCTCCAATGGCTTAGAAGGCAGAGATTGATATTTTTACATGATTTTACACAGAAGCAACGATCTCTTGAATTAAAATTCAGTCGCTAATCGAGGAGCGGCTTACCTGGCCGGTACGAGCCGTTCTGTAGGGAGGGGGTAGCCCATAAGGCTACCTCCTACCAGATTTTAAGTCTGGCGCACAAAAATAGGAGTAACTAATGATAAAAGACGATCCGAAACACGGCGGAAATTCAGAGCAGGGCAGCGGCGTATCACGCCGTGACTTTATAAAAGTTACCGCTGGCACCGCCGCATGTATTTCTTTGAGTTCATGGATGCTTGGATGTGGGGACCACGCCAACGGGTTATCCCAGGTCCCGGGTTACCCGATTGATTCCAATGTTTATACGACCCTCGATAGGACGATTGAGCCCGGCTCAACATCAGGGGGAATTTTGCCTGAATTTCTCGACCGGATTTCAGAATACGATCAAAATGGATATGGTGCCTGGACTTATGGCGAACCACTCGTTTCCGAACAGCGTGTCGATATCATGGGTACGTATGCCCCTCCGGAAAGCAATCACCCTGCAACGCTGTTAAGATTTTTTGCCATCACCGACATCCATATCACGGACAAAGAATCTCCTTCCCAGCTGATTTATATGCAACCACTGAATCAATATGGTTTTGAGGCCGGCGTCACATCGGTCTATTCGCCCGTCATGATGTACACAACCCATGTGCTCGACGCGGCGATCCAGACGATAAACGCCTTGCACCAAAATAATCCCATCGACTTCGGCATCTCTCTGGGGGACACCTGCAACAGCACCCAGTACAATGAACTGCGGTGGTATATCGATGTCATTGACGGCAAGGTCATTCGCCCCAGTTCCGGTGCTCATGTGGGCGCCGACAGCATTGATTATCAGAAACCTTACAAAGCCGCAGGGCTCGACCCATCGATTCCTTGGTATCAGACCATCGGCAATCACGATCATTTTTGGCTCGGTTCAATTCCGCCGGATGGCAAAGACGGTAATGACAAGAGCTTACGGGAATCCTACACCAGCGACGTAGTCATTGCCATGTCAAATATTCTCTACAGCGCTAATAACATATACAGCTTCAAAGACCCTGAAGAGACCAAATACTATATGGGCGTCATTGATGGCGCCACCCCGAACGGGGAGATCATAAAATGTGGTCAAGTCGAAAACTTCAGCACGCCGCCCCGAGTTGTCGCCGACCAGGACCGCTATTCACTGACCAAAACGGAGTGGGTTGAAGAGTTTTTTGACACCTCTACCGAACCGCTCGGTCATGGCTTTGGCCTGGTACCCGCTGGACAGGAATCCGGTTTTGCCTGTTACAGTTTCGTGCCAAAAGCAAATATACCCATCAAGGTGATTGTTCTGGATAACATCCAAAGGGAAGACGACCAATCTACCAGCATCCATGGGCATGGTTTTCTTGACGAAGCCCGTTGGGAGTGGCTTAAGGCGGAGCTTGCGGATGGTGATGATAATGATCAGCTTATGATCATAGCGGCTCACGCACCCATTTGCGTTCAAAAAGCAGGGACCTTTATGGAGTGGTTTGATAATTCCGCCAACCCCGATGAACCGCAAAATGCGGTAGACCTGCCGGGATTGCTTGAAGAACTTCATCGCCATCCTAATCTGCTGATGTGGATTGCCGGTCATCGGCATGTGAATACCGTTAAGGCATTTGAATCACCTGATCCGGCCAACGCTCCTGAAAATGGCTTCTGGCAGGTTGAAACCTCATCACTGCATGATTTTCCGCAGCAGTTGCGCACGTTTGATATCAAGCTCAACAGCGACTACACCATTTCCATCGTTACGACCAACGTCGATCCGGCAGCCAAAGAGGGAACACCTGCCTGGACCTCACGCAAGTATGCTGTCGCGGCGCAGCAGATTGTCAACACAGAGCCTATTTATCAAGCGGATAATACGACCAATTACTTTGTCGATCCAGTCAACCAAAACGAAATTCGCTTGGACGGTGAGATTATGATGGATCCGAGCATTCGGCCGATGCCGACGGGTTCGTATAATGCCGAGCTGCTCAAACAACTGAGTCCGGCAATGACAGCGAATATGCAGTTGATATTCCCCAAACTGTAAGCAGATAAGTGTCACCGGACGTTTTTATAAGACCATAGATTGGTGGAATATTTGGCCATCATCTGGACACTGGTGTTTATAGCTTGATCGATTTGTGAATATTAAGAATTTGGGTTAACAGGTTTTTAGCGGTCTGTTTTTCGGGTGATACTCTGAAAATATCACATGCTTTAAAACGATCTCGAATTATCCATATCTTGTCACTCTTGTCCAAAAACGGTTTTGAAAAGTAGTAAATCAAAAATCTATTGAAAAAAAAACCTCCTTGTGAGGCATGGTTAGTTTGCCCAAACGAACACATAGCCATCAAACAAGGAGGTCGTCTTATGGTAAGCCATGCAAGTTTGTTTAGTCAACTGATAGCGTTGTTCGATCGAGGAATTTTTCATAATTTGGTCTATCAACATAAAGCGGAACAGTTTTCTAAAGGATTTAACAGCTGGGATCATTTCGTTGCCATGTTATTTTGCCAATTAGCCCAAGCCAAAAGCCTTCGTGAAATCTGCGGCGGATTAGCCTGCTGCATGGGCAAACTGCGTCATCTCGGGATGAAGAAGGCACCGAACAAATCAACCCTGTCCTATGCGAATGCAAACCGCCCCTGGGAGATGTATCGGGACCTTTTTTATAAAACCCTGACAGTGTGCAAAATGAACGGCACCGGGAAACACCGGTTTCGTTTTAAAAACAAGCTACTTTCCCTCGACAGTTCGACAATTTCTCTTTGCCTCTCCCTTTTCCCCTGGGCTAAATTCCGCCAAACCAAGGGGGCTGTAAAACTTCATCTGCTATTGGATCATGACGGCTATTTGCCGACCTATGCCTACATCTCAAATGGAAAAAAGCAAGATGTTACGGTTGCCCGTAAAGTACCCCTTGCAGCACATTCGATCGTTGCCATGGATCGAGGCTATAATGATTACCGGCTATTTTCCTATTGGACGGAAAGCAATATCTTTTTTGTCACCCGCCTGAAGGTAAACGCTGATTACACTGTCGTTAAAGAACGGCCTGTGCCCCAAAAGCGAAACATTCTTGCAGATCAACTGATCCGTTTTAATGGGTATGAAGCCCAAAAGAAATGCCCCCACATCCTGCGGAAGGTCATCGTGTGGGACACTGTCAAAGAGCGCAAGATCGTCCTGCTTACTAACCATATGGACTTTGGAGCCTCTACGATATCCGCAATTTACAAAGACCGCTGGCAAATAGAGCTGTTCTTCAAAGCCCTCAAACAGAATTTGAAGGTAAAAACCTTTGTCGGTACCAGCGAGAACGCGCTTTATATCCAAATTTGGACAGCATTAATCGCGATGCTGCTCATCAAACACATCCAGTTTAAATCCAAGTTCGGCTGGTCCCTATCGAATCTGGTGGCTTTTTTGCGTTGGAACCTTTTTACTTACAGGGATTTGTGGGAATGGATCAACAAACCGTTCGATGTCCCTCCCCTGAAACCAAAGTCCGTCCAATATCAACTTCCCTTCAGGAGTATTGGACAGCACAAAATAAAAACGACAACCTGATTTTAAAAAGGCAGGTTGTGGACCCCTAACTAACTGTATTTATATGTAGCACATATGCGGTTTTGAATTATTTTGGACAGTAGTGGATATCGATACAAAGTGAAACCTGGAAATTACCATCAATAGGTGAATGATGATGCAAGTAGGGTTGACCGGCACAGTTTTATTGGATGAAAGCGATCGGCCCGCTGGAGTTGCGATCACGGAACGGGGTCTTGCGTGGATTTTGGATTGATAATAACCGTTCACGGTTTACAGTTATCGGTTCCCAGTTAAAAAATCAGAATCCAAAAGGCTTCCATCGTTGCATCGTTCATTAAAAAACCGCGAATTGTGAACCGGTAACCGTAAACGATTACTGATTCGGAATTTTCCTGAGGTTTGTGGATTGGAGAGAGAGGGTGGCCGGATGGATACAAAGAATAATCAGAAAGAATTTGAACTGAGGCGGCTTGCCGAAAAGACGCTGGAAGAAACAGCCGACAACGACTATCATTCAGAAAAAACGCCTGAAGACATTGCGTCCCTGATCCACGAGCTTGAAGTTCATCAGATCGAGCTTGAGATGCAAAATGAGGAACTCGGGCGCATTCAAGGGGAGCTTGAAAAGACCCGGGACAAGTATTCTCATCTGTATGACTTTGCGCCGGTCGGGTATTTTACACTCAGCGAAAAGGGGAGCATCGTCGGTTTAAATATAATTATCCGATGGATGCGTTTTCAAGGGTTAAAATTGTTCATGATACCGGAAGCATGCGTGAATAAAAATTTAATGAAAGATACTTTCGGAACATGCAAGTTATGTTGATTCTCTTAACCGTAGAAACCATTGGTGGCAATTATGGTTAAAAAACGGACACATGAAAAATTAGAACAAAGAATCAAGGCGTTGGGGAGGGATCGATCTCCGGATTCATTTCCAAACTCTTCGAGCATGATGAAACCTTGAAAGTAATCCATATCACGAACTCGGCATAATCCGCCCCGTTAAGTGTGGCGCTTCTTCCATTAAAGTATGGTGTAAATTCCATAGCGTTGATTCCCTTATCCCTTGCCTTTCTTTAACAATTTAACCCATGCGCTTTTCTTTCCCTTTCACCCGATCCCGCTTTTATACCCTAATAAAGGGAGGAATCCGTATAAGTCTCCCTTATACGGGAGGATTTTTTAACCATCAATTGGGCCACACTTAACTGGTACAAATCTTGCTTAATATTAGGCATTTATAGGATGCGTGAAACAGAAGTGCTTTTGTATGCAAAGGGAGCTTAATCCGCTATTCGTTGTGATGGAGAAAAAACAACATTATGGCAGCAGCCATCCAACACTCTCTGAATTTTTTGGATATCTACTGCCGATTGAGGGACATAGGAATCCGAAAAACCATGGCAGTATTACTCTGCCGTTGTTATGAGCGGTTCCTTTTCAAGCCTTTTTTCAAATAGAAAAAGGCAGAGAAAGGAAAGATTGCCAAGATGAAATCTATGCCAATATTAATATGCGGTATCCCGGGGACTTAAAGGAGGCAAGATCCTTCTGGAAGCCAGAATCATGGCCGTTGCCGATGTGGTTCGTATTTATGCGATACATGTTCATCGCCTACAGGGTGCGTCTGGAGTCGGATCACCGTGTCTTTGGTGATTTGTTTTATGCATTCTGCCAAGAACTTGATGATATCGGCTTTGTTGAAGCCTTTCATAGAATAATGACTTTGGCCGTTGAACAATTACGGCAGATGGGAATGTTCTGTGAAAGAACAGCTATGGTCTTTTCGATGCAGTGACGGTCACAGCTTTGAAGTGCGTCAATTTGTCAAAGAACAGAGTGATCACTGTCAATTGTTAAAGTCGAAAGTTGAGTTACAAAGGAGGAAATTATGAAAAAACTGATTGCTGTAATTTTAATGGTAACAATGTTGTTTGTCGGTGCACCTGCCGTCATGGCTGGGGACAATACTACTGACGCTCCTGAAACGGGTGTAACTGGAACTGAAACCGGCGCTGCTGAGGCCGGCGTTGCTGAGGCCGGCGCTGCTGCCGGCACCGGCTTGAGCACCGGTACAATGGTAACGATCGGTGTGGTTGCAGCTGCCGTGGTCGGCGTTGCCTTAGCTGCAGGATCTAGTGGCGGCGACGATGGTGGCCATACAGGTCATTAACTCAACTTTCGGGATTGGGAGGCAGACTCTAAAAAGATGATAAATTGTTGAAATGATGCATAAAAAGGTTGAAGGGCCCAGACTTTTGAATTATAGTAGTTTCATCACAAAAACAATAATATCAAAAGGAAAGGGCTCAAATGCACCATACAACAAATGCCTCCCAATCACAAGATACGATCCACATAAACGGCCAAATTGATGCATTTTTTAAAACCTTCACCATTGGCACATTGATGGATCGGGCCGGTATCCGAAAACGACACGGATACCATGTTTGCTCTTTGATAAAGACGATATTCACACTGCCGTTTGTCGGGAAGAACTTCTTCCGCGGTATCGTCACCAATAAAGATGTCGATTTTGGTAAAGTCGCTGCCTACCAGGTTTTAAAGTGCTCCAGGTACAACTGGCGCAAGCTGATTTTAACACTGGCGGTAAAGCTTTACGGGTTCTTTAATAGCTTGACCAATGAGGATCGACAAAAGGTCCTCATTATCGATGACAGCACATACGACAGGTCCCGGTCCAAATTGGTTGAACTGCTTTGCAGGGTCAAAGATCATTCTACAGGCAGATATCTAACGGGCTTCCGGATGCTGACCATGTGCTGGTCTGACGGTGTCAGTTCTCTGCCGATAGATTTGGCATTACTCTCATCGAGTAATGCCAAATCGCGGATACAAAATATTCGTAAAGATCTGGACAAACGCACCTGCGGGTATCGACGCCGGTTTGAAGCTATGAAAAAATCCACGGCTCATTTGGAAAGCATGGTCAAAAGGGCTCTGGCAGCCGGTATCAAAGCCAAATACGTTCTTATGGACAGTTGGTTCGGTATGCCATCAGTTATTGCCACACTATCATCGCACCTGGATGTGATCTGCATGGTTAAGAAAACGCCCAAAGTTCATTACAAATACGGCAATCAGCGTCTGGATCTTATGCGAATATACAAGCGGCTCAAAAAGCGCCGCGGAAAAGCAAAGATCAAGGCCAGTGTGATAGTCGCCCTTACTGATGGAACCCCGGTAAAACTGGTATTTGTCCGGGACAGCCGCAAAACCGACTGGCTGGCACTGTTGAGCACTGACACATCTCTTGATGATGAAAAAATTGTTCAAACCTACGGCAAACGCTGGGATATTGAGGTCTTTTTTAAAATGACCAAACAGCACTTGAAGTTGGCAAAAGAGATCCATAGCAGGGACTATGATGCCCTTGTTGCCCATACAAGCATTGTGTTCATGCGCTACATGTTCCTCTCTTACCAGCAGCGTAGAGCCATTGATCATCGTACATACGGTGAATTATTCTACGCCTGTTGCGACGAGATCCAGGACATCAGCTTTATTGAAGCACTTTACCGATTACTTATATTGGCATTGTCAGGTATACGAAAGATGAGCACCTTTTGTGAAAAATCGGTCCAGGCTTTCTTCGATGCCATCATCGATGCAGCACTTGACTGTGTGAATATGTCAAAGAACAAAATTGAAACTGCTAAAATCTAAACCCGAAAGTTGAGTTATTAAAGAATATAAGAAAAGTGCCGATAATATTATTAGACAAATGAGGATATCTACAAGGGGGCGGCAATAACCCCCCAACAGGCAATCCCGATGGATGACGGGGATTTCAAGGATTTTTAGACGTCATTTCCAATAGCACCCATGAGTCTGTTGCTCACACGAATAATGCAACACATCATCAGGCACTATCTTTGAAAGGATCTGAAACATATGGCTGAAAATAATAAAATAATGAACCAGGCGATGACATCCATGACGGAAAAGCAGGGCAAGTACCTGACGTTTTCTCTGGCCGGCGAAGAATACGGCATCGGCATTCTCAAGATAAAAGAGATTATCGGCATGATGCCCATCACCTCGGTGCCCAGAACGCCCGAGTTCGTAAAGGGAGTGATCAACCTTCGGGGCAAGGTGATCCCGGTAATGGATCTACGGTTGAAGTTTAATATTGAAAAAATGGACTACACCGAACGTACGTGCATCATCGTTGTGGAAATCAGCGGTCAGGCGGACACGATTCAGATCGGTATTGTGGTGGATGCCGTATCCGAGGTGCTGAACATCAAGGCGGAGGATATTGAGGAAGCCCCCACTTTCGGTATAACGCTGGATATCGATTACATCCTCGGGATGGCCAAAGTGGGAAAAGGCATAAAGATCCTGCTGGATATAGACCGGGTACTGAACAACGAAGAACTTTTCAGCCTTGAACATGTTACACCATAAAAACCCGACGACAATGGGATCGGGGATCTACAACCTCAAAACCCATGGAAAAAAGAGGCGTGATAATTGTTTTTAAGTGCATAAACATGGAACGGTTTCAACCCAGTCTCTTCACGGGCGTCATTTCTTCTGCTATATCTCTCCACCTGCAGTCACATATCCCATTTGTTTGACAAAATATAGCTATTCTTTCCTCAAGCCATATCAAGCCGGCGCAAAATGTGTAAATGAATTTGTTTAAATTTCGGCAGCCGGTTACCTCTGGCCGGCGAGATACGCAATCTGGCAATGAGGGCGGCAAAAGCGGTATAGAAGACATCGGAATCGATCGGTGCATCGGTCAAAAGCGTCAACAACGGCTCAGTATTGCTATCCCCCATTTCTATCCCCACCAAAAAGGTATTAATCCCAAAAGAATCTTTTTTACTAAAGAATATAAGAAAAGTGCCGATAATATAATGTGGGAGAAATGGACAGGGCGATTCATTGTTACCACCATCGAAGGGTGGCAGCGTTAAACAACAAAATAGAGAGAAAAGAAGCCGGTGCCGGTTTCATCCTTTGTTGACACCCCGCTGCTTGCGGCGGGGTGGTTCAGGAAACCTTGGCAGGTAAATTCTTTTTCGGAGTCCTGGAGCGGTGCTGGAGACACGCAGACCGTGTTTGGCCGGGATGTGTCTGGTACCTTTGCGGTGAAGGATAAGGACGAGTTGGCTTCACCTGCGGCTATTCTGATATCGGATTTTTTTTGTAAGTCTACTATTCATATTTGAAAAGAGAGAACAATGAAACGGATAAAAAAAAAGACGATTGGAAAGATGATTGGGTCGGGGTTTGCGATTATTCTGATGCTTACCTTAGTGGTGGGTATGGCCTCCTACTGGGGACTAACACGGGTGATGGGTGTCCTGGAATTGAATCAGGCAGCCAATAATTTATCGGACAATTTTATTACTGCTGAAGTGGCGGTTTCGGCCTATCTGCTTAATAATTTTGATGAGGGTCGGCCGTTCCAGAAAGCTGCCCGGGAGCAGGCGGCAAGATGTCTCGAACAGAGCCGGAAGCTGGTCCAAAAGATTCAGGGGCACCAGTTCCTGGTGGATGCCGAAAGGAAAGAACCGGTTATAATCCGGAACGGGCTTCAAAATTATGTAAGTTCCTTTAATGAATATTGCGCTGCCGAAATTCGGAAAATCGATATGGAAAAATCCACTGTAAAACAGTGCCTTGTTTTAGAATCAAGTATCGAAAAGGGGAGATTCTGGATCAAGGAAATGCAAAGTCGGTTGGAGAATATGGAGACTGTTTTTGGCGGGTACATGAGCCGGAATTCCGGGGATCGGTGGAAGCAGGTCAATGAAGGGCTCATAGAATTCCAGACGGCATACGATGAATATTTTAGTAGAGTGGAAAATAAGGATTCATTCACGGAAAAAGCAAAAGCGATCAAAACGGAATTTGACAATTACAAGGGGATGATTCTGACTTACAACGAAGAGGTGGCCCATCAGGATCATCTTTGCAAACAGATGCGTGCTGACGCCGGGATGATAATGAAAGCAAAAAATGCTTTGGCTGAATTTTTAGCTGACCGGATGAATGAGGTCAAAAAGATTTCGCTTATCGCCATATGGGGGTTCCTGCTTGCAGCCATGCTCATCGGGAGCGTCTATGCCCTGGTTAACACCCGGCGGATTGTAGGGCGGCTGGAGTGGATCATCCGGGGCATCACTACAGGCGCCGACCAGGTGGTATCGGCCTCCGGGCAGGTGTCATCGGCCAGCCAGTCTCTGGCCGAAGGGTCTTCGGAACAGGCGGCCTCCCTGGAGGAAACTTCCTCCTCCCTGGAAGAGATGTCTTCCATGACCAAACAGAATGCGGATAACGCGTCCCAGGCGGACCATCTGATGAAAGAGGCCAATAGGGTTATTGGAAAGGCCAACGATTCCATGAAGGAGATGGCCGCGTCCATGGAGGACATTTCCATGGCCAGCGCCCAGACATCCAGGATCATCAAAACCATCGATGAAATCGCGTTTCAGACCAACCTGCTGGCCCTGAATGCCGCGGTGGAGGCGGCCCGGGCCGGTGAAGCAGGCGCCGGTTTTGCCGTGGTGGCCGATGAGGTCAAAAATCTGGCCATGCGCTCGGCGGAGGCGGCTAAAAATACCGCGGATCTCATTGAGGGGACCGTAAAAAAAGTGGCCGACGGTTCGGCGCTTGTCAATAAAACCAATGAGGGTTTTGCAGCGGTTGCAGACAGTGCCGGTAAGGTGGCGGAACTGGTGGCTGAAATTGCCGCCGCTTCAAACGAGCAGGCCCGGGGCATCGAACAGGTGAACACGGCGGTGATGGATATGGACAAGGTCACCCAGCAAAATGCTGCCAACGCTGAAGAATCGGCCAGTGCCGCCGAAGAGATGAACGCCCAGGCCGAGCAGGTGAAGGTCGTTGTCGGTGAGCTTGTGGCACTGGTCGAGGGTAGCGGAACCAGGGCCAAACGCGGTCGTTCAGACACGGCCAGCGTTCAGAAGGTGTTGAAAAGCAAACGACTTTCGAAAACGGGGAAAAGGTCGGCTGCTAAAAATGAGGATATCTACAAGGGGGCGGCAATAACCCCCCAACAGGCAATCCCGATGGATGACGGGGATTTCAAGGATTTTTAGACGTCATTTCCAATAGCACCCATGAGTCTGTTGCTCACACGAATAATGCAACACATCATCAGGCACTATCTTTGAAAGGATCTGAAACATATGGCTGAAAATAATAAAATAATGAACCAGGCGATGACATCCATGACGGAAAAGCAGGGCAAGTACCTGACGTTTTCTCTGGCCGGCGAAGAATACGGCATCGGCATTCTCAAGATAAAAGAGATTATCGGCATGATGCCCATCACCTCGGTGCCCAGAACGCCCGAGTTCGTAAAGGGCGTGATCAACCTTCGGGGTAAGGTGATCCCGGTAATGGATTTGAGATTGAAGTTCGAGATGGAGGAGATGGATTACACCGACCGCACCTGCATCATCGTTGTGGAGATCAGTGGCCAGTCAGATACCGTTCAGATCGGCATCGTGGTGGATGCCGTATCCGAGGTGCTGAACATCAAGGCGGAGGATATGGAAGAGGCGCCTGTTTTCGGTACAACGCTGGATACCGGTTACATCCTGGGGATGGCCAAAGTGGGAAAGGGTATAAAAATTCTGCTGGATATAGACCGGGTACTGAATAAAGAAGAAATATTTACTATTGAAAATATTGAATAATTTAAAAAAACTATTACCAATAGTAACGTTTGTCTGTTTACAAGATTTAATTCAAAAATCAGGATGTTGGTTTTTAGTATGCGAATATGGTTTGTGGCTTTTTTGCCGTTATCAGAGGCTGTATCGCCGTTAATGACGATAGAAACAACTAATTAAGGAAAATTGAAATGAAAAAAAGAACGCTCGGTTTTAAACTTATTGCAGGCGGTATACTGGCGGTTGTCATTCCGCTTTTGGTAGTGGGGCTGTTTTCGGTGGACAAGGCGTCCGATGCCCTGACTATTTTATCCAAAGAGCAGGTTACAAACATCGCCAAAGACCTGGCCGGCATGACTCAGTTGGTGCTTTTGGAGGAAGTAAAGCTTGTCAAGGAATTTTCGATTGGAAATACAACTGTCCACGCGGCAGAAAAAGTTGCGGAGGGTAATGTCGACAATTCGGCAGAGGAAATTAAGATACTGGAACATGAGCTTTCCAGGAGGATGAAAACACTTGGAAGCGATTATGAATCGATTGTTGTAACCGATGTCGACGGAACGGTTTTTGCCGATGGAAGTAATGGTGAAATCAGAGGTATCTCTCTGGCCGGCAGAGATTACTTTAAAGCTGCAAAGCAGGGAAAGGTCAGCATCTCAACCCCTGTGAAATCAAAAGTGACCGGTAATGTGGTCATACCTATCTGTGCTCCGATACACAGCGACGACGGTCGATTTATCGGCACCGGTGTTGTTGTGCTCAACATAGATTTCCTGTCGGACAATATCACATCCGTAACGCTCGGCAAGACCGGGTATCCATACATGATTGACAGCAAAGGATTCGCTATTGCCCATCCAGACAAAAAAAATATACTGGAATTAAATTTTGCAAAGCTCAACGGCATGGAAAAGATTACAGGCAAAATGATGGCCCTGGAGACCGGAGTTGAATTCTATACCTTTGAAGGTATAGAAAAGATCGCCGGATTCGCGCCGGTGGAGCTCACCGGATGGAGCATCGGCGTCACCCAGCCTACGGATGAATTTATGGGGGCGGCCCATGCCATTCGTAATGTCATCATTATCGTAGGGAGTGTTTTTCTTGCCGTTACCTTGGTACTTGTCTTTCTTTTCAGCCTGTCCATCACCCGTCCCATCAACCGGATCATTCATGGGCTGAACGAAGGCGCCGACCAGGTGGCTTCCGCCTCCGGGCAGGTGGCATCGGCCAGCCAGTCTCTGGCCGAAGGGTCTTCGGAACAGGCGGCCTCCCTGGAGGAAACTTCCTCCTCCCTTGAAGAGATGTCCTCCATGACCAAGCAGAATGCGGATAGCGCGTCCCAGGCGGACCATCTGATGAAAGAGGCCAATAGGGTTATTGGAAAGGCCAACGATTCCATGAAGGAGATGGCCGCGTCCATGGAGGACATTTCCATGGCCAGCGCCCAGACATCCAGGATCATCAAAACCATCGATGAAATCGCGTTTCAGACCAACCTGCTGGCCCTGAATGCTGCGGTGGAGGCGGCCCGTGCCGGTGAAGCCGGCGCCGGTTTTGCCGTGGTGGCCGACGAGGTCAAAAATTTGGCCATGCGGTCGGCGGATGCGGCCAAGAGCACGGCGGATCTCATAGAAGGAACCGTAAAGAAAGTTGCAAACGGCTCAGCGCTTGTCAAAAGAACCAGTGAGGGATTTACGGCTGTTGCAGACAGCTCCGGCAAGGTGGCGGAACTGGTGGCGGAAATTGCCGCGGCATCAAACGAACAGGCCCGGGGTATCGAACAAGTGAATACGGCGGTGATGGATATGGATAAGGTCACCCAGCAAAATGCCGCCAATGCCGAAGAATCGGCGAGTGCCTCGGAAGAGATGCATGCCCAGGCCGAGCAGATGAAAAGTGTTGTCGGCGAGCTTGTGTCGTTGATAGGGGGCAATGGGGCCGGGGCCAGACACGGTCGCACAGACAACGCCAGTACCCCCCAAAAATCGAAAAGCAACCAATTTTCGATAATTGGGAAAAGATCGGCAGCTACAAATGCGGGGTTTTACGAGGGCAAAGCAATAAGCCCCCAGCAGGCAATCCCAATGGAAGACGAAGATTTCAAGGATTTTTAAATGTTTTTATCGTCTATTGCGGGTCGAGTTAAATTTGGCATGAAGCTGGTTGCTTAACCCGACCTGTATTTCACCAGACAAAATCTTTGAAAGGGTGAGAAAAATATGGCTGAAAATAATAAAATAATGAGCCAGGCGATGACATCCATGACGGAAAAGCAGGGCAAGTACCTGACGTTCTCTCTGGCGGATGAAGAATACGGTATCGGCATTCTCAAGGTAAAGGAGATCATCGGAATGATGTCCATCACCTCGTTGCCCAGGACCCCCGAGTTTGTCAAGGGGGTGATCAACCTGCGGGGCAAGGTGATCCCGGTAATGGATTTGAGATTGAAGTTCGAGATGGCGGTGACGGATTACACCGAACGCACCTGCATCATCGTGGTGGAGATACAGAGCCAGATAGGGACGGTCAGGATAGGCGTTGTTGTGGATGCTGTCTTCGAGGTCCTTAACATCAAAGAGGAAGTGATCGAAGAGACTCCCGCATTCGGCGCCAGGCTCGATACGGGTTACATCCTAGGCATGGCCAAGATGGGGGGAGGCGTAAAGATTCTTCTAAATATCGATCGGGTATTGAGCGCCCAAGAGATTGTTCAATTGGAGGACGCGGCCTTATTGCATCATCAAAGGGGAAACAATCAAACATCAGAGGGGAGATAACATGTTTAAACAAATGACCGTGGGGAAAAAAATTGTTCTCGGATTTACAGCGATTCTCATATTGCTTGTTGCTGTGTGGGGCATTTCTTATCAGGGGCTGAATAAGGCTTCAAACGGGTTTACGCGATACCGCGCAACGGCACGCAACACCAATTTGGTTGGAGGCCTGGAGACCAATATGCTGATGGTTGGCATGGAGGTAAAAGACTTTATCATTAAGGGGAGCGAGAAGAGTGCCAAGCAATACGAGAATTACTACCAGAAAATGCAGGGATTCCTGGCCGAAGCCAAGAAGGAGATCAAGGACCCTGAACGCGCCGCCAAGATAGACAATATCGAAAAGGTCGTGGGCGAATACCATGCCGGATTCGGCAGAGTCGTTGAATTCAAAAAAGAGCGCAACAAGCTTGTCGACGACGTGCTCAATGTGAAGGGGCCGCTGATGGAGAAGACCCTGACGGAAATCATGATCTCGGCGGATAAAGACCAGGATATGACCGCCGCTGTCCATTCGGGTCTTGCCATGAAGCACCTGCTCTTGGCCCGCCTTTATGTGGTCAAATTCTTGAATGACAATCAAAAGAAAGATGTTGATCACGTGTATGAGGAAATCCTCAATCTGAATGAACAGTTTGATATCCTGGATAAAGAGCTGAAAAACCCCCAGCGCCGGGAGTGGCTGAAAACGGTTATGGCGGCTGAAGAGGTCTATACGAAAACATTTGAGCAAGTGGTGACCACCATTTTTGACCGCAACACCATCATCAAGGAGATGCAGGATCGCACCGGACCGGTTGTGATCAAAAATGTCGGGGATGTGAAGCTTTCCTACAAAGCCGTGCAGGATGATTTGGGGCCGAAGGTGCAGGCCTCCAACAATAGCAGCAAGCTGCTGATTACCATCATCGGAATCGCGGCCTTGCTCATCGGCGCCTTTTTTGCCTATCTGATAACCCGCGGCATCACCGGCACCTTGAACCGCATCATTGCCGGTCTGAATGAAGGCGCCGACCAGGTGGCTTCCGCCTCCGGGCAGGTGTCATCGGCCAGCCAGTCTCTGGCCGAAGGGTCTTCGGAACAGGCCGCATCCCTGGAGGAGACATCCTCCTCCCTTGAAGAGATGTCCTCCATGACCAAGCAGAATGCGGACAACTCGTCCCAGGCGGACCATCTGATGAAAGAGGCAAAGAGGGTTGTTGGAGACGCCAATGATTCCATGAAAAAGATGGCTGCTTCCATGAGCGATATTTCCAAGGCTAGTTCAGAGACATCCAAGATCATCAAAACTATCGATGAAATCGCGTTTCAGACCAATCTGCTGGCCCTTAATGCCGCGGTGGAAGCGGCCCGGGCCGGTGAAGCCGGTGCCGGTTTTGCCGTGGTGGCCGATGAGGTAAAAAATCTGGCCATGCGCTCGGCGGAGGCGGCTAAAAATACCGCGGATCTCATTGAGGGGACCGTAAAAAAAGTGGCCGACGGTTCGGCGCTTGTCAATAAAACCAATGAGGGTTTTGCAGCGGTTGCAGACAGTGCCGGTAAGGTGGCGGAACTGGTGGCTGAAATCGCCGCCGCTTCAAACGAGCAGGCCCGGGGCATCGAACAGGTGAACACGGCGGTGATGGATATGGACAAGGTCACCCAGCAAAATGCCGCCAACGCTGAAGAATCGGCCAGTGCCGCCGAAGAGATGAACGCCCAGGCCGAGCAGATGAAGGTCGTTGTCGGTGAGCTTGTGGCACTGGTCGAGGGTAACGGAACCAGGGCCAAACGCGGTCGTTCAGACACGGCCAGCGTTCAGAAGGTGTTGAAAAGCAAACGACTTTCGAAAACGGGGAAAAGGTCGGCTGCTAAAAATGAGGATATCTACAAGGGGGCGGCAATAACCCCCCAACAGGCAATCCCGATGGATGACGGGGATTTCAAGGATTTTTAGACGTCATTTCCAATAGCACCCATGAGTCTGTTGCTCACACGAATAATGCAACACATCATCAGGCACTATCTTTGAAAGGATCTGAAACATATGGCTGAAAATAATAAAATAATGAACCAGGCGATGACATCCATGACGGAAAAGCAGGGCAAGTACCTGACGTTTTCTCTGGCCGGCGAAGAATACGGCATCGGCATTCTCAAGATAAAAGAGATTATCGGCATGATGCCCATCACCTCGGTGCCCAGAACGCCCGAGTTCGTAAAGGGCGTGATCAACCTTCGGGGTAAGGTGATCCCGGTAATGGATTTGAGATTGAAGTTCGAGATGGAGGAGATGGATTACACCGACCGCACCTGCATCATCGTTGTGGAGATCAGCGGCCAGTCAGATACCGTTCAGATCGGCATCGTGGTGGATGCCGTATCCGAGGTGCTGAACATCAAGGCAGAGGATATGGAAGAGGCGCCTGTTTTCGGTACAACGCTGGATACCGGTTACATCCTGGGGATGGCCAAAGTGGGAAAGGGTATAAAAATTTTGCTGGATATAGACCGGGTACTGAATAAAGAAGAAATATTTACTATTGAAAATGCGGCACCGTAAATAAATCGTAACGATTCAATTTGAAAAAATCAAAAAGGGGTGGATGAAACAATGAAACTAAAAGCCAAACTCGTTTTAATGGTCCTGGCTATAGTGATGCTGGTCATGATTGTTTCCACTATTGCCGTTTCATTTCTCGTCAGCAAGCAGAATAAGAAAATTTCCTACGAGCAGCTCAGAACATCAAGTGATGTCATTCGAAACGAATTGGCATCCATACAGGGGGCATTACTTGAAAACGCACGCCAGATAGCGACAATTGACAAGATGGGAACCAAGATCAAGTTTCTTTACGATTACAAGGACCAGGCGGGTCTTACCATGACCCGGTCAACCTTTGATCGGATGTCGACCACTCTTTTTAACATTTCAGTAACCGGCAACCTGTGGGGGGCCGGGATTTATGATAATGATGGAGACCTTATGGCGTTCGCCGGTCACCCCGATGAGAAAAACGCCTTTCTCGGTCATTGTACTTACATCCCCCAACGTACGGTTCGATACGCCCGGGTCACGGAAAAGGGAAAAGTGGATCTGAGCAGCCCATTGGCCGAATCGGATACCTTACCCATCAAGAGTATCACATCTCGTTTAAATCAACCCATGTCAAATAAGCGGAACCTACTGTTCAGGCAAACCGGAAACCACGTGTGCCTGGTGGCGTCCGTGCCCGTAATGGCTCAGGTGTATGACAAAAAAAGCGAGGACCTTACGGATCGGCAGGTTGGTTATGTGCTGGCTGTTCAGAAACTCGATAATTCGTTTGTGAACAGGATTTCTTCCCTCACAGGAATGCAAACCAACGTGTTCACTCCGGACGGATTGAGTGTGGGCACCATGGGGATGTACAAAACCCTTCAGGGCCATTTCGATCTGCAAGAGGGTGTAGAGAACATTAAAAAACAGCCGGTTTACCTGAGTGATCTCAGACTGGGTGAGAAAGGCTTTTTCCAGGGGGTATTACCGCTTTTTGCCGGGCCTCATCTTGTCGGCACCGTTGCTTCCTTACTCTCTCAGGATATCATGCGGGCCAACACCTTTCAGATGATTAAGCTTTTGGGGCTCGTTTTTATCGCCTGTATTCTGGTGATCGTTCCTATTGTTTTCTTATTTTCCAGTTCACTGGTTAAGCCCATAAACCGAATTATTCAGGGGCTGAACGAAGGTGCCGACCAGGTGGTATCGGCCTCCGGGCAGGTGTCATCGGCCAGCCAGTCTCTGGCCGAAGGGTCTTCGGAACAGGCGGCCTCCCTGGAGGAAACTTCCTCCTCCCTTGAAGAGATGTCCTCCATGACCAAGCAGAATGCGGATAGCGCGTCCCAGGCGGACCATCTGATGAAAGAGGCCAATAGGGTTATTGGAAAGGCCAACGATTCCATGAAGGAGATGGCCGCGTCCATGGAGGACATTTCCATGGCCAGCGCCCAGACATCCAGGATCATCAAAACCATCGATGAAATCGCGTTTCAGACCAACCTGCTGGCCCTGAATGCTGCGGTGGAGGCTGCCCGGGCCGGTGAAGCAGGCGCCGGTTTTGCCGTGGTGGCCGACGAGGTCAAAAATTTGGCCATGCGGTCGGCGGATGCGGCCAAGAGCACGGCGGATCTCATAGAAGGAACCGTAAAGAAAGTTGCAAACGGCTCAGCGCTTGTCAAAAGAACCAGTGAGGGATTTACGGCTGTTGCAGACAGCTCCGGCAAGGTGGCGGAACTGGTGGCGGAAATTGCCGCGGCATCAAACGAACAGGCCCGGGGTATCGAACAAGTGAATACGGCGGTGATGGATATGGATAAGGTCACCCAGCAAAATGCCGCCAATGCCGAAGAATCGGCGAGTGCCTCGGAAGAGATGAACGCCCAGGCAGAGCAGGTGAAAAATTTTGTTGGAGAGCTTGTGGCACTAGTGGGGGGCAATAGCTCATACAAAACCAAGGCCCCAAAGGTTTTGGAAAGTAAACGACGGCTCCCGGTAATTGGGAAAAGGCCGGCAGCTACAAACGAGGGCATTTATAAGGGCGAAGCAATAAGTCCCCAGCAGGCAATTCCCATGGAAGAAGGCGATTTTAAGGATTTTTAGGCGTTCAGTACAACCATCTTAGGACGGGAAAGTCTACACGATTTGGAAGTGGATAGCGAACAGGAATATATTATAGCCAAAAAAGCACAGCTGAAATATTACAGAACCATACCGCTGTATTGTCTGCCCGGCAATGGTTCGTTTGTTTTATACAAGCCGGCCGGGATAACCCTGGCAGAGATGCGGATGGCAACGGGACGAATGCCCAATAAGTTGTTTGCCAGGTCGAGTGACAAGCTTATGGGGATCCGGGAGATCCAGAATGCTTTCAACAAACAGCTGAAAAATGATATCAGGAGCAACAATTCGGAAAAGGTCAAAGAGACCATCGTAAACATTATGGAAGAGACCTTTTCGGAGCCGAGAAGCGGCAGTATAGAGGGCATTAGGGTGACTATCAACACTCTGGTGAGCGAGTACACCAAGGAGTCGGATGTTATCAAAAATCTGCTGTTGGTCTCGGACAAGGATTATACCACGGTGCTGCACTCCATCAATGTCATGGCGCTGTCCATAGGCTTTGCATCCTATCTCAATTATTCAATGGCACAAAAGCGCGTTCTCGGCCTCTGTGCCTTGCTTCACGATGTGGGGAAAACAAAGACCAACACCGATCTGCTCACCGCTCCCCGGAAATTGACTGACGAGGAGTTCAAGGAGATTCAACAGCACACCGTCCGCGGGTACCAGATACTGGAACATTGTAATTTCGGGAATTCAGAAATCAAGTTGACCGCTCTGCATCACCATGAAAAATTGGACGGCAGCGGGTATCCCCACGGCAGAAGTCATTTCTCGGAAATTTGCCAGATTATCGGCCTCATAGATAGTTACGAGGCCTTGACCAATAACGATCGTCCGTATCGGAGTGCCATGGACCCTTTTAAAGCGTTGCGTTTGATTAAAAATGACGTTGAAGCCGGTAAAATCAATCGGGAAATTTTTAAAAATTTCACCTGCAGCCTGAAAAGATTAAATTTGAATTAGCCTGCCGGTACGATCCACTGCAATGGTGATCCGCGAATCACCGGTAGCCCCCTCGCCGCTTACCTTTGCCCATCGTGAATTCATTCGCGAATGGTCACGGTTATCGCTTTCCCGATATCCGCCATGGATATATCGAAAATTATTTTCAAAGCTTTAATGCTTTTGAAAAATTCAATGCAAAGTGTACCTTTCTATTCTCCGATCGATTCTCCGAGCCGGTTGACATGAAAATTGGCCCATGGGGAAGGCGCCGGCAGATTTATCTTCCGGAATGAATCGGAAAAAAATTCCCTATGGGACGAAATTGCCTGTCAAACATCCTATCTGAATTTTACGCCAAAATCGTTTTATCCTGAAAACCCTTTATAAACCTGAGTTGCAGGTTGTATTTACCTTTATTTTAATTGTGGCACATAAGTTGCTTTATGTTTATTGTAAAACCAAACGGGAAGGGTATTTTGAAAATATGGATTACGGCATCAAACTTATGGCCGGCGCAGCCACAAAAAGATTAAATCCGCTTGACGTCGTAACACATAATATTGCCAATACAAATACCCCTGGTTTCAAAGCGGAGCGGTTCCGGTTTCTAAAAGAAACAGCCGGTGGGGAATCGAATCAGGCGCCCGATGCCCTCAAACAGGTCAAAACAGTCGATTATTCCCAGGGGGTCATACAGCACACCGGCAATGTCCTGGATCTGGCCATAAAAGGCGAAGGCTTTTTCGCCGTTCAGGGGGCGGATGGCATTGCCTATACGAGGGACGGCAGGTTTACCCTCAATAAAGATAATGAACTGGTTACCCTGGCCGGAGATTATGTGCTTGGCCAAAAGGGTAAAATCAGCCTTGCGGGCAATGCTGTTTTGATAGATGAAAACGGGGGCATCAGCGTTGATAACAGCCAGATCGATGTATTGAAAATGGTCGCTTTCAACAAATCGTCGGAGCTGATTAAAAATAATCAGGGGAATTATGATAATCCGGAGGATCGGGCCGAGGCCAAAGAGGATGATGCCTCATGGGTTCAATCCGGTTACATTGAGCTTTCAAATGTTCAGCCGATCAGGGAAATGGTTGAAATGATAACGATCCAACGCACGTTTGAATCGTATCAGAAAGTGATTCAAACCATATCCGAACAGAATAAAATGTCAACCAGTCGCATTGGTAAGCTGTAAAAAAGGGGAAACTTGTTATGATAAGAGCTTTATGGACGGCCGCATCGGGTATGGAAGCGCAACAGATGAACCAGGATGTGACCGCAAATAATCTGGCGAATCTCAATACCGTCGGTTTTAAAAAATCCCGCGCTGATTTTCAGGATCTCATGTATCAGGTGTATTCGAAATCGGGAGCGGAAACAAGTGGTGGGAGCCAGTTGCCGGTGGGCATAGAGGTGGGGATGGGGGTAAAACCCGTTGCGGTTCAAAAAATGTTTGCCCAGGGAGATTACCAGCAGACCGGCAATCAATTTGATCTGGCGATTGAAGGCAACGGTTTTTTCCAGATGGATAATGACGGAAATACGGTTTACACGCGGGCCGGTAGTTTAAAGCTCGATAGCGATGGTACGCTGTGCAATTCAGAAGGCCTTAAATTGCTTCCAGAAGTCACCATACCGTCAGAAACAGTTACCTTTACCGTTGACAGTGGGGGGACATGGACCGCCTCAGATGCCGATGGCACCGCCCTTTCCACCGGACGGCTGGAGCTCGTCAGTTTCATCAACCCCGCAGGGTTGTCCAATATGGGGCGTAATCTCTATGCCAGCACGGAAGCCTCGGGCGATGCTACAGTGGGAAATCCCGGGGAAGGTGGACTCGGCAGCATCTCGCAGAATTTTCTGGAAATGTCGAATGTGAATGCGGTGGATGAAATGGTTAACATGATCGTGGGCCAGCGGGCGTATGAAATAAACTCCAAGGCGATCCAGACAGCGGACGCAATGCTGCAGATGGTGAACAACCTCAAGCGGTAGGGGAGGGGTTCAGATGAAAATATCCATGCCCATAGGTAAGGTGACAGGACTGGTTGCAGGAATTGCCTTGATACTGCTTGTCGGAAGTTATCGGTGTGCGGTTGCCGCAACCATCATCCGGGGAGACACCATAAAAAAAAATGTCATGGCATATGTCAAACAGCATATGCCATGGCCGAAAGACACCGTTCGGGTGGAATTTTTAGACGATGTCGCCGATGAAAAACTGGTTGATAAAAATGTTGCCTGCCGGGTTCAGTGCCGAAAAGATGAAGATTTTATCGGCCGTGCTTCGTTTACGGTCCGGTTTTATGCCGATGATGTATTTATTAAAAAGACAATCATCAGGATGCGGCTGGAGGTGTTGATGGATATCGCGACCTCAGCGACGTTTCTTGCCAGAGATACCCGAATCGAATACCGGGATGTAAGATTGAACCAGGTGTGGCAAACCAAGGCACCCCGGAATGTCGTTTCAACGCTGGAGGACGTTGTGGGTAAAACGTTGCGCACCGATATTAAACCGAATACGGCAATAACCCGAAATATGATCAAAATCATACCCGTCGTGAAAAGAAGAAAACCGGTAAAAATTGTTTTCAAAGATGATCTGATGAGGATAACCACCGTCGGCGTGTCGGAGCAGGATGGCATGCTCGGAGATCTGGTAAAGGTCAGAAATGTGTCCTCCCGTGAAATGATTTACGCCAGGGTGATCGGTGGTGCCATGGTAAGTGTGGAGTTCTAGGCATGAAGGCTAAAACAATTGGCATAAGAGAGATGGTTCGCGGGGCGTTATTGGGCTGTATCTGTCTTTTAGCAGTTGCCGGATGTGCCTCACCCCCTGAAATGGTAAAAAAGGTTGATCCGCTGCCCGATTTTCTGCCAAAGCAGGAAATCGTTTCTCCGGAACCGGGCTCCATCTGGCCGGGGGAAAATGCGGCCAATTCACTTTTTGTCGATAACAAGGCCAGGCATGTCAACGATATTATTACCATTGTCATAGATGAATATTCATCCGGCACCAATTCGGCCGACACATCCGCCACAAGAGATTCCGGGACGCTTTCGGAAATATCCGCTTTTCTGGGCCTTGAAAAATCCATTGCCCGAAAGAACAGTGACCTGACAAATGGGGGTATCACCGGCGCAGGGGCAAGCCCGTCGATTCAAATCGGCGGTTCGTCATCGAACAGCTTTTCGGGGAAAGGCTCCACCAGTCGTGATGGTAAACTAAACGCCAAAATAACGGCCATGGTCGTTAAAACACTACCCAATGGAAACCTGGTGATTGCCGGTAAAAGACGACTGGTCGTAAATGCCGAGAATCAATTTGTTGCCATTACCGGTATTATCCGGCCCGAAGATATTACTTCGGAAAATGTCATCTCTTCACAGTATATTGCCGATGCCAAAATTATTTATACGGGCAACGGTGTTGTTAATGATAAGATGCGGCCGGGCTGGATGTCGCACATAGTGGATTGGGTCTGGCCGTTTTAATGAAAGCTTGCAGGGGCAGTTTATGCGCATAATAAAAAAACTTATCTATATTATCCTTTGTGTTGTCGTCAGCCTGATGGCAGCCGCCGACACCCGGGCCGCCCGAATCAAGGACATTGCCAGCATCGGCGGGATCAGGGACAACCAGTTGATCAGTTACGGGCTGATTGTCGGTCTGGCCGGTACCGGGGACAGCATTGAAAACGGGTTCACCAAAGAAACCCTGGCCAACATGTTAAGCCGTCAGGGACTGGCGATGAAGGAAGATTCCAGAAAAGACCTCAGCTCAGACAATGTGGCGGCGGTCATGATTACGGCCAAACTGCCCCCCTTTGCCAAGATCGGAACGAAAATAGATGTCATGATTTCTTCCATTGGTGATGCCAAGAGCCTGCGGGGTGGGACATTGCTGATGACGCCTTTAAAGGGTGCCGACGGTAAGGTGTACGCGGTGGCCCAGGGAGCCATATCCGTTGGTGGGTACGCCGCCGGCGGGAGTGGTACCAAGAGCGCCAAAAACCACCCCACTGTTGGCCGGATTATAAACGGCGCTTTTGTTGAACGGGAATTGAAATACGATCTGGAAAAATGGAAATCCCTGGCGATAAATCTTTATCGGCCGGATTTTACAACTGCCACAGGGGTGGCCGCAGCCATCAATGCCATGGGGGATCCGGTCAATGCCCGACTGGTTGATTCCGCCACAGTCATTGTCGATATCAAAGAGGCTTTTGATAAAAGTATTGTTGAATTTGTCTCCACCGTTGAACGTATCAATGTAAAGGTTGACTGTCCGGCCGTTGTGGTAATAGATGAAAAAACCGGTACGGTTGTCATGGGTGAGAACGTCCGGATTTCCACAGTGGCTGTTGCCCATGGCAATTTATATATTCAAATAAAAGAACAAAAGAATGTTTCACAGCCGGCGCCTTTTGCACCGTCGGCCCCTCGATCCGGAGCCGGTGCAACGGATGCCGGTGGCGGTACAATTCTGGCCCCTGGAGGGCAGACAGTCGTCACCAGTGAAGCAACGGTGGATGTAGACGAAGAAAAGAATAAACTGGTGCTGGTGCCCGTGGGCATTACCATTCAGGAGGTCGTGCGGGCTCTCAACGCCATCGGTGTTTCGCCGGGGGATCTGATTACCATATTGCAGACCATCAAGTCCGCCGGGGCTTTGCAGGCGGATTTAAAATTGATTTAATCGGAACCTTGGATATATTTGAATCTTTTTATTTGCGGCGAACGCCTTTTCAAGAGCGCCGATTTATCCGGACGTTTCCGGGTTGGGAATTAAATGGAAAAAATGATGCTAAATGGATTGTCGGCCAAAATGTCCGCTTCCTGCAACAAAATGAATAAACCCGATGACCCGCAGAACCAGCGTGAACAGGCCAAACTGAAAAAAGCCTGTGCCGATTTTGAATCCATTTTTATCGGCTACATGCTTAAAAGTATGCGCAGTACGATTCCGCAAAGCGGTTTGAACAAGGACCCCGGCAACGATATTTACACGTCGATGTTTGACCGTCAGGTGGCGCAATGCCTTTCGTCAAAAAATGAGGGTATCGGCATTCGGGAAATGCTTTTAAAACAACTTGCCGGACAGGCCAGACCGGACAACAAAAGTTGATTTGTCCGGGTCCACCGGGTTAATTTGTAATTAAAGTTTTATTGTAAGATTGCCGATATAGTAATACAAAGGGCAATGATGGTATGGTGATGGCCCATTTGGAAAAGATAAGTTGTAAGCCAACTATTTGAAATAAAAGATTTAACTATATTGGTCAAGTCCACCGGGACATAAGTGTCCTGGGCCCGGTGCACAGAGTACAGCCAAAAGGCAATGGTTTTATAAAGTAATACCGGAAGGGGGTATCAGTGATGAAAATTTCTGAATCCAGTCGGCCCATAAACGAAATCGTATCACAATATCAGATCAATGAAAAAAAAGTCGTTCCCGAACTCCAGCAGCCGGGGGCCAGCGGTAGGGCTCCGGAAGAAACGGTCAGCCTTTCCTCGGCGGCCAGGGGCATTCAGCAGGCCGAAAAGGCCTTGCGGGAACTTCCCGAGGTCCGGCAGGAAAAAATTGATGAACTCAAAGAGCGGATTGCCGGTGGGAATTATGACGTGCGGGGCGACAAACTTGCCGAAAAAATGCTCACTGACGCCTTTTTAGATATTATGGCCTAAAGCGATGGATACCGAACTGCATTCCCTTTATACTTATTTAATTTCGATTTTAAGAAAAGAGATCGAGATCTACAGGAAGCTTCATCAGTGTTACCTGGATGAAAAAGCCATCCTATCGCGATCTTCGGTTGCCGAATTGAATGAAAACAATTCCAGAAAAGATACTTTGGTCCTAAAAGCCAGGATGTTGGGCGAAACAAGGGCGAAAGTGGTGAATAAGATTATTAAAGCACTTGGGTTCGGTGAAGGGAAGATAAAAATTTCAACGCTGTTGCCCCATGCAGACATGGGGCAGCAAAAAGAACTGACTGACTGTCAGACAATTTTTCGGTCACTTCTGGAACGTGTTAATGAATTGAGTGAAAGAAACAGGCTGTTGATTGATGCGTCCATTTTCTATGTACAGAAATCCATTAAATTTCTCGGGCAGCTTATTTCTCCGGATGAAATTTATTTGAATACGGGCCGATTAAAGGCCGACGGCGTGCATGGCAGGATCATAAGCAAACAGGGGTAGGAAAGATGGCAGGTATAAACGTATTTAATATAGCGAAAGGTGCTTTGTTGAGTCATCAGGCGGCTGTTAATATCACGGGGACCAATATTGCCAATGTCAGTACTGCCGGGTATTCGAGGCAGGTCCCTGTATTCGGTATGCAGGGCCAGGCGGTTGCACTATTAGATACTGAAAGAATATATGATAAATTTCTTGGCGCCCAGATAAATGACGAGACGCAGAGCCTGGGATACAGTGAATCGCGCAGCGAACAGCTTGACCGAATTGAAATGATTTTTAATGAAGCGGATGGCGGCGGTATCAGTGAACTGATGGATGAATTTTGGAACGCCTGGGAGGACTTGTCGATGAATCCTGCCGGGAATACCGAGAGGCAGGCCGTGGTTTCCACAGCTCAGAGTCTGTCGACCCTGTTTAGCGCGTACAGCGATGAATTGCTTTCCGTGCAAGATGATGCCGATATGCAAATCCAGGGTCTGGTGGAACAGGCCAACGGTTATATAGCGGACATAGCCGATCTGAACGACAAAATAGCTGCCGTTGGAGTAGGGGGGGGGGATGTTAACAATCTTCTGGATAACCGCTCGGAACTGCTGAATAAACTGGGCGAAATCGTTGATTTTAATTATATAAAGGATTCTCAGGACGCCATCAATATTTTTCTGTCCAATGGCCTACCCCTGGTGGAAGGTAATCATGTCTGGGCGCTGGATGTCATACCCAAGGGCGACGGCTCTTCATTCTCTGATATTATTTTTGAGAATACCCCTGATGAAACCATCAATACTGTTGTAACGGGAGGGGCGCTGGGGGGGCTTCTGGAGATTCGTGATGCCACGGTAGAGGCGTATATGGATCAGCTCAATACCCTGGCGGCAGCTATCATTGAAGCGGTGAATGCTCAGCATGGGCAGGGGTATGATATCGATGGTGTCCCGGGCGGGGATTTTTTTGAACCCGCCACAACTGCCGGGGATATGGGGGTCAGTGCTGCGATTCTGGCAGATTCGGATAAAATCGCAGCTTCTGTAACGGTCGATGACGACGGCGGCAACGCCGGGAATATCGGTGGTTTCCGGGATGATGCGTTTGCAATAGGCACGGATACGGCAACCTTTAATAATTACTGGGCTTCTTTCCAAGGCCGGATCGGACAGGATGTTGCATCTGCGGGCAGAGATTTTGACAATCATACCAATTTGTTGAGCCAGCTTGTCAACAGACAAGGAGAGATTTCAGGGGTATCCATTGATGAAGAGACGATGAACCTTATCAAGTTTCAGAGTGGATATGAGGCAGCGGCCCGACTCTGCAATGTCGCCGATGAATTGTTGGAAACGTTGATGAATATGGTGCAGTAGGCTTTGGGGGGCAGATATTTATGGTAATGCGTGTATCGGAAGGCATGAAGTTTAATGCCATAACTCAAAATTTGGCCGCTTCCCAGCGGGAGTACACTGTACTCATGGAAAAATCGGCTTCCCAGAAGGAGATTAACCGGCCTTCGGATGACCCCATCGGTATGAGCCAGGTGCTGGGGTTCAGGAGCTCCATGGCATCTATTGCGCAGCACCAGAAGAATATCGGCAGTTGCACATCATGGCTCACGATGACGGAATCAGAATTGTCCTCTGCCAATGATCTTCTGGTCAGGGCCAGGGAAATTGCGATTGCCCAGGCAACGGCGACAGCTTCGGATGAAACGCGGGATGCCGGGGCCATGGAAGTGCAGCAGATCATAGAACAGATGCAGACGATAGCCAATACCCAATATAATGACCGTTATATTTTTGCAGGTACCCGTACGGACCAGGCCCCATTTGATGTTTCCAATGGTTATACGGGGACTGACGAAAAACTTTCCGTTCAGATCGGGAAAGACGTGAATTTTGAATATTCTATTTCCGGAGCGGCTGTTTTTACTGACCAGGGAAAGAACGGCATAGATATCTTCGAGACCCTTACCGACCTGAAAACGGCCCTGGAGTCCAACGACGCTACGGGTATCAGTGATCAGTTGGATAATCTGCAAAGCGGGGCCGACCAGATAAATCAAAATATTGCGGAATGTGGTTCCAGGATGAACCGGTTGGAGGCAGCGCAAAACACGCTGTCGGATCTGGATCTGAATCTGACTGAAATGATTTCCAATACCGAAGATGTTGATTTTACTGAACTCATCACCCAACTTACCATGAAAGCGACTGCCCTGCAGGCATCTTATACAATAGCTTCAAAAATTGGAAATTTAACCATTCTCGATTTTCTCAGATAAATAACAACATCCTTTATTTACCGGGTTATATTTTTAAAAAAAGGCATGTATCTATTGGGAAATAGACGGCCCGGCTGCATGTTTCCGTTTTTCCCGTTTTTAATTTAAACTACGTTTGATGGGTCATTAAGGATGCCTTAATAAAATGCTAATTCTTACCCGGAAGATAGGCGAAACAATTAGAATCGGTAATGAAATCAAGGTTATCATTCTGGAAACGAAGGGAAAACAGATAAAAATAGGCATAGAAGCGCCTTTAGATCTGGCTGTCCATAGAGGAGAGGTTTATCAGATGATCCGGGAACAGAATACCCTGGCGGCAGGCTTTGATGATTCCGGAAACAGAAACCTGGCCCATGCGTGGAACCGGTTACAAAATGCCGGGGAGGAGGATAGGACGTGAAAATTTCGACTACCCGCTTTGGCGATATCAAAATTGATGAATCCAGAATTGTCCGAATGAAAGAAGGGATGCTGGGGTTCGAACATTTAAAAAAATATGTGCTTTTGATACCCGATGAAAAAATTCCCTTCTGGTGGTTTCAATCGATTGAGGATGGTGCTATTGCTTTTGTGGTGATCAGCTCCTTTGCGGTCAAACCGGATTATGCGCCGCAAATATCTGACGACAATATGAAATGGTTGAAAATTGCGGTGCCTGAAGATTTGGTTTTGCTTTCTGTTGTTACGATTCGTCATGACCCGTTCAACGTGACGGCCAATCTTAAAGCGCCCATCATCGTCAATGCCGCCAGGCTCCTGGCCAAGCAGGCTGTCCTGGTTGAATCCGATTACCCGGTTCAATATTCTGTTGCCGGGGGTAATGCAATTTCCAAAGATCCCCCAAATGTATATGAACAAAGAAAAATGATTTCTTCGACGTTGCTCTCGCCTCAGGCCGTTTGTTAACGGCTATAACCCATCCCATTGAAGTCAAAAACTGTCAAATTATCGACACGCTGATGAATTTTTGCCTAATCGAAGGGTGTCTTCGTTAGTATGTTCTCAGGCCGTATCGTTTTTTGTATCTACCAATGTGGACAATTTTTCACGATTTCCTGTAGCCGCTTGATGTTTTTTGGGCTGGCCCTGTTTTTTATTAAAGTTTTTTTACAATATGCCGATAATCATATTTAGGAGATGTGATATGCTCATGTGATTCATATTTTACCCGGCAGTTGGGGGGATAAAAGTAATGGAGGCGTTGAATGAGATGACGGGTCCATCAGTTAAAAAAGCAACGGAAGGAAAATACCTTACTTTTTGCCGGACAGTCAAGAATACGGTATCGGCATTCTGAAAGTCAGGGAGATAATCGGTATCATGCCGATTACATCTGTGCCCCGGACCCCTGACTTTGTCAAAGGTGTGATCAATCTGCGCGGCAAGGTGATTCCGATTGTGGACTTACGACTTAAATTCGGGATGGCCAAATTGGATGGAGGCGTAAAGACACTGTTAGACATAGACAGGGTGTTTAATGCCGCGAGGTAAGCACTGGTTTGGGAAAACGATTCGTGAATTAAAGGGTATTCAGCAAATAACACGTCCTGTAGGTGGGCGGTGATTTCGGAATGGTTCCGCCTTGAGGTTTTGTGGATAAAAGAAAACCTGACCCGTTGGGCCAGGCTTTTTTTACGGGTTGGATGAATTTGGCGATACGAGGACAATGGTCACTGAACTGAGAGATGCTGATTTTATAAAGATACGCCGGTTTGTTTATGATAATTACGGCATCAATCTCCACGATGGCAAACGCGAGCTGGTGAAAGCGCGTTTAACCAAGCGTTTGCGGGAGAAAGCGTTTACCTCATTTGCCGATTATTTCAACTTTGTTGGAACCAAGGCTGGCGCCGATGAATTGATCTGTATGATCGATTCGTTGTCCACAAATCTTACCAGTTTTTTTCGGGAAGAGAGCCACTTCCGTACGCTTCGCAAGATCATACCCGAAATAATCTCACAGGCCTCCAAGTCCGGCCGCGCGTATAAACCAAGGCTTACACTATGGTGCGCTGCGAGTTCCACCGGTGAGGAACCCTACTCCCTGGCGATGACGTTAAAAGAAGTGATAAACAGCCGGGATGTGGATTTGAGCATACTGGCCACCGATATTTCAACCCGGGTGCTCAAGACCGCTGTCACCGGCATTTATTCCCATGAAAGAGTTAAAACGATTGACCCTGCCCTGTTGCGGAAATATTTTCAAATCGGTCAAGGCAAATGGCAGAATCATTACCGGGTAAAGCCGGAGTTAAGTAAATGTGTTAAATTTATGAGATTTAACCTAATGAGCGAAATCCCCTTTTCCGACCCGTTTGATATTATATTTTGCCGCAATGTCATGATCTATTTTGATAAGAAAACCCAGCAAGGGCTGGTGAACAGATTCTATGACTGCCTTAAAACCGGCGGTTGGTTGTTTGTCAGTCATTCGGAAAGCCTCACCGGTTTACAGCATGGATTTAAATATATCGAACCGAGTATTTACCTTAAATGCAGTCGGTAATTTTATGAGCAAAATCATAGTGGGCGTTTCAGATTTGAAGATAAGCAATAACCGGGAGGATGTCCTGATCACCTATGCGCTGGGATCATGCATTGCCGTGGTTGTGTATGATGTCTGGATCAAAGTGGGCGGTATGCTTCATTTTATGCTGGGAAATTCGTCTTTGAATCTCCAAAAAGCAAAGGAGAATCCGGCCATGTTCGCCGATACGGGGGTTCCGCTTCTTTTTAGATCCTGTTATAAACTGGGTGCTCAGAAGAAGCATATGACGGTCAAAATTGTCGGTGGGGCCGGTGTTATTAACGATAACCGGTTTTTCAAAATAGGAAAACAGAATATAACCGCCGTCAAGAAAATACTTTGGAAGAACAGTGTCATTATCGACGGGGAAGACACCGGTGGCGATTTTAATCGGACGACTGAATTGCATATGGCCACAGGCAGGGTCATTGTCAGGAATTCCAGTAAATACAAGAGGGAGTTATAATGTCTTTCAATGTGCTGATTGTGGATGACTCGAAATCGATAAGATCGGTGATTAAAAAAATTATATCCATTTCAGGGTTTAAAATGGAACACTGTTTTGAAGCCGAAAACGGCCGCGAAGCATTGCAGGCCATGAACAAAAACTGGATGGACATCATCCTTTCGGATATCAATATGCCGGAAATGAATGGGTTAAAAATGCTGGAAGAGATGCAAAAGGATGAGTCTCTGGCCAATATCCCGGTTATCATCATCAGTACTGAAAGCAGGGATGAACGGATAAAAGAAGCCTTTCGTCTGGGGGCAAAGGGATTTCTTAAAAAGCCCTTTGCCCCCGAAGAGGTTAAAAAAACGCTTTACGACGTCTTAGGGGTCAGTGATGAAAAAAATAATGGTGGAGATGATGGAGATGATGGAGATTTCGATTTCTGAGGTTTTTGAGAAGATGTATTTCATCTTCCTTGAACCGGATGAATTCGGAGACACGTCTTATACTATGGGGGCGTCTATTGATTTCGGGGGGTCTGCCGGGGGCAATATGAGGCTTTTGTTTTCAAGGCAAATATCTGCGGCAATGGTGCAGAATATGCTTAATATGGAAAAAAGTGAGATCCCGGATCAGGACATCGAAGACTGCCTGAAGGAAGCTGCGAACATGGTCTGTGGCAGTTTATTGTCCAAAATTGATACTGTTCAAAGACTTGAAATGCATATTCCGGTATTTTTAAAATCTGCAGATTTGACGATTAACGGGCAGGACCCTATAAAGAGCGTGGCCTTTATCTCAGATGCGGGGACGCTTGGCGCGGAATTGCGGTTGTTTTTGGAATAAATTTAAAACGGAAATCTGCCATGAAAAAGATAAAGGTCCTCATTGTTGATGATTCCGCCATTGTGAGGAAAATTTTTTCGGAGGAATTGTCAAAACACACCGATATCGAGATCGTCGGAACGGCCACAGATCCTTTTGTTGCCAGGAACAAAATTTTAAAGTTGAAGCCCGATGTGATCACGCTGGATATCGAAATGCCCAGAATGGACGGTATTACCTTTCTTAGAAAGCTTATGCGGTATTACCCACTGCCCGTGATCATGGTCAGTTCTCTGACCCCCAAAGGGGGGAAATTGACGATGGAGGCGCTGGATATTGGTGCTGTCGAGGTTATTGCAAAGCCCGGGGGGACCTATTCGGTTGGTAATATGAGTGCCCAGCTGGCAGAGAAAATCCGGGCTGCCGCCATGGTCACCGTAGTCAAAAAGAATCCCGAGAAAATATCAGAGACGGTGACGCCCCGTCCCCTTCAGGCCCTTGCCAAGACCACGAATAAGGTCATTGCCATCGGCGCTTCAACCGGCGGCACTGAAGCACTCAAGGTCGTTTTATCCCAAATGCCTCCGAATTCACCAGGGATTGTTGTGGTGCAGCATATGCCGGCCGGTTTTACAACGGCCTTTGCTGAAAGGCTGGACCAAATTTGTCAAATCCGTGTAAAGGAAGCCGAAAACGGGGATTCCGTCATCCCCGGGACGGCACTGATTGCGCCCGGTAATTTCCACATGCTTTTGAAAAGAAGCGGAGCTAGATATTATGCGGCGATTAAGCACGGCCCCAGTGTTCACCATCAGCGCCCGGCCGCGGATGTTTTATTTAAATCGACGGCCAAATACGCAGGGGCCAATTCTATCGGTGTCATACTTACCGGAATGGGCTCCGACGGTGCGGCGGGTCTCATGGAGATGAAACAGGCCGGTGCGGCGACCATTGCCCAGAATGAAAGAACATGTGTTGTTTTCGGGATGCCCAAGGAGGCTATCAAATTGGGTGCAGTGGATAAGGTGATGCCGTTAAACAATATCGCCCAGCAAATTATCAATATGGTGTAAATATGAAATTTGAACGTTTATTGAAACTGGTGGACGGGATCGCTGCAGATTTTCTTTTTCTCGATGAACCGGCAATTGATCTTCTTGCAGCAGGAAAGTTCATGAACCAGATCGAAGCGGTCATGAAAGAAGCCGAACCCCGGGAAACGGCCCAGATATGGCAAATAGCCAGTGAATTAAATACCCTGCTGGAAAAGATCATCATGGATGATATCGATCCACCGGTGAGTTTCCGGATTTTTGAAAATGGTATTACCCTCATGCAGGAGATGCTCAGCAGCCTTGAAAGTACGGGCGGGTATGAAGGAGATACTCGGGGGTTTTTGGAAGCCATCGGCGGACTGACCGGTACGTTGGCGCAAAAGCCTGAACGGCCGGGTGATGATGCAGATACAGCCGAAGAAATAACCGGTACGCCCGAAACGTATCAGATCGAGGATGAATCGCTTTTTAAAGATTTTATTACCGAGGGGTTCGAATATCTGGGTGAAATCGAGGTGAATATTTTAAACCTTGAACAATGTCCGGAAAACAAGGAATATATCAATGCCGTATTCAGGCCGTTTCATTCGATCAAAGGGGTGGCAAGCTTCCTTAACCTCAATGCCGTACGTGATTTGGCCCATGCCCTGGAAAATCTTCTCGATAAGGTAAGAAGTGATGAATTGCCGGTAACGTCCGCGATGATTGATATTATTCTGGACGGATCAGATATTTTAAAGGAGATGATTGGTAATTTGAAGGACGTTCTGGATGGCAAAACGGAACAGATTATTAAACCGGATATATCGTTGTTGCAGGAAAAAATTAAAGCGATTATGGCGCAATCGCATGATGGTGATGGTAAAATCCAAAAGTTGGGCGCCATTTTGATGGAGGACGGGGCCATAACCAGTGAGGCCCTCGAAAGTGCCTTGGAAACTACCCGAAAGCCGCCGGGTAAAAAAATTGGGGAGGTTTTGCTCGATGAAGGCAAGGCAACATCGAAACAGATATCCAAAGCACTGAGAAAACAGGTACACCAGATAACCGCTGCCAGTACGATTCGGGTGGATGTGAAGAAGCTGGATGATCTCATCGACATGATCGGTGAGCTGGTTATCAACCAGGCCATGATCAGGGAAAGCATTACGAGCCAAACCGATTTGGATAGAAAGGTGCTCGGTACCTTATCGCAGTTAAGCAGTATTACATCTGAACTCCAGAGAACATCCACCGGTTTGAGGATGGTCCCGGTCAAACAGACGTTCCAGAGGATGTCGCGTTTGATCAGAGACCTGGCAAGGGACAGCGGTAAAAAAATTGCCGTCAAGATGGTTGGCGAAGATACGGAAATTGACCGCAATATGATAGAGGAAATTTATAACCCCCTGGTCCATATGGTGCGAAACTCCGTGGATCATGGCATCGAAGCCCCGGAAGAGCGGAGCCGATGTCAAAAGCGGGAAGAGGGGCTTATTCAGCTCAATGCTTATCACAAGGGCGGCAATATTGTCATTGAAATATCAGATGATGGCCGGGGACTGAACAAGAAAAAAATCCTGGCCAAGGCCGTTGAGAAGGCTCTCGTAAAAGAATCATCAGACCTTTCGGAATCGGAGATATATCGACTTCTGTTTTTGCCGGGGTTTTCAACGGCTGAAAAGATTACGGAAATTTCCGGTCGAGGCGTCGGCATGGATGTCGTCAAACAGGCAGTGGAAAAATTGCGCGGCAAGATAGTGGTTGACAGCATTGAGGGGGAAGGCAGTACGTTTACAACCGTATTTCCGCTGACCATGGCCATTATCGACGGAATGATAATACGGGTGGGGCACGAGAAGTATATTGTTCCCATATCTGCAGTCAGGCAACTGTTGCGGCCGTTGCGTGAAGCCTATATCAATGTGGCCGGCAAAGGCGAGGTGTTGAATATAAATGGTAAATCATTGTCTTTGCTGAGGCTGCACAAAATATTCAATGTGGAGCCGGAGCATAAAAATCCATGGGAGGCGCTGGTTGTCATCGTCGAAGTGGGAAACAGGGCCAAAGGCGTTTTGGTTGACGAAGTCCTGGGCAAGGAAGAAATCGTGATTAAAAGCCTTGGCGAAGGTTTTAAGAACGTCAAGGGGATTTCCGGCAGTGCCATTCTGGGAGGGGGAAATGTGGGATTGATACTGGATCCCGAAGGTCTATTGGAACTATCCGAATTATAGATAAAAAATGCATAAGGAAATAGGCGATGGATATTGATAGGAATATGAAAATATTGGTGGTCGATGATTTTTCGACCATGAGAAAGGTTATTAAAAATCTTCTAAAGCAGGCCGGCTATAAAAACGTAGTCGAGGCTGAAGACGGCCTATCCGCTATAAAGGTGTTAAAATCACAGCCGGTGGATTTTATTATATCTGACTGGAATATGCCCAATATGACCGGGCTTGAGTTTCTTAAAGCTGTCAGAGCGGATAGTGAATTAAGCGGTTTGCCGTTTTTAATGGTAACGGCAGAAGCCCTTAAGGACAATATCGTGCTTGCCGCAAAGGCCGGTGTCAGTAATTATGTTGTAAAACCGTTTACGGCCGAGGTTTTAAACGAGAAAATTGAAAAAATTTTAGCAAAGCTGTAGGAGAAAAAAAAATGGATGTCAGATTTATTAATCCTTTTATAGAAGCGACAACAGATGTTTTGACCACAATGGCCGGTATTAAACCGCAGGAGGGTAAGCCTTTTCTTAAAAAAAATGATCTTGCCAGTGGCGATGTTTCCGGAATCATTGGGTTTACAGGAGGCGCCACCGGTTCCATGGCCCTTAGCTTTTCGGAAGCAGCCATAGTTCGAATCGTATCCAATATGCTGGGTGAAGAGATCCTTGAAATCAATGGTGATATCAAGGATGCCGTGGGCGAAATCACCAATATGATATCCGGGGTGGCCCGAAAAAAAATTGAATCAGGCGGTCTGACGATTGAAGCTGCAATTCCAACCATCGTCGCCGGCAAGAATCACTCTGTGAATCATGTGCTGGGCGGGCCAAGCATTATTATTCCATTTCAGACCGAAGCCGGACCTTTTGCCATAGATGTTTGCATCAGCCCAGTGAAACAGAAAAAATAAAAAACGTCGGCCGCCGCCTACTTAATTTTATATCTTTTTAATTTTTCTACAAATGTAGTCCTGTTTAAGTCCAGTAATTTTGCGGCCTTGCTTTTCACATTCCCCGTTTTCTGAAGGGCCTTGCAGAGTAATTTTTTTTCAAAATGACTCATTGTATCGCTCAATCCAATGCCTTCATCCGGAAAATCAATGTTGAATTCATCAATTCTTTGGGTGGGCTGTTTTATCTTGCCGGGTAAGTCCGCTGGTTCAATATATCCGGCGTCTTGCATGACGGCGAGCATTTCAAACAGGTTCCGGAACTCCCTTACATTGCCCGGCCAGTAATATCGGGTCAGATACTCAAGGGCTTCGGGGGTAACGCCTTTTATGTTATTATGTTTTGATTTATTGAATACTTTGAGAAAATGCTCGGCGAGTAACGGTAGGTCCGACTGTCGTTTTCTGAGGGGCGGCAGGTGGATTGGAATAACGTTGATGCGATAAAAAAGATCCTCGCGAAATTTTTTTTCCGCCACGGCTTTTTCCAGATTCTGGTTGGTTGCAGTAATAATCCTTACATCCACATTTATGCTTTTCATGCCGCCAATTCGTTCAAACTGCCTTTCCTGAATCACGCGCAATACCTTGACTTGCAATGCAGGGCTCATATCGCCGATTTCATCCAGAAAAATCGTTCCCCCATGGGCCAGCTCAAAGCGCCCGGTTCGGCTGAGAATGGCCCCTGTAAAAGCGCCTTTTTCATGGCCGAACAGTTCGCTTTCAAGAAGTTCTTCAGGAATCGCCCCGCAGTTGACTGTAATCAGCGGGCCGTCGTGTCGGTCGCTGTTGGCGTGCAGTGCCCGGGCGACCAGTTCCTTACCGGTACCACTTTCACCATATATCGCAATCGTGCTGTCGGAGGCCGCTACCCTTCTTATTCTGTCGTAAACCCGCTTCATGCAGTCGCTGGCACCGATCATTTCGCCAAACTGATATGGTCGCTTTATGGGGCTGATGGGAATGTGTTTTTCTTTCCGGACCCTGGCATGGGCCAGGGCTTTTTTAACCACTGTTCCGGCAATGTCGTTTTTTAAAGGTTTGCTGATATAATCAAAGGCACCCAGTTTTATGGCTTCAACAGAGTTGGTTATTGTGGCGTAACCGGACATCATTATGACGACGCTTTCGGGATATTGCTTTTTGATAATCTTGAGTAACTCCATGCCGTTACAGTGGGGTATTTTTTGAGCCGTTATGATCAGATCGTACTGGGTGTCGGCCAGAGCGGCCAGGGCTTCCCGGCCATCTTTAACGGCCACCACCACACATCCGTTTCCGGACAGCAGTTTCACCAAGTTAATTCTGCACCCCTCATCGTCTTCCGCAATTAGTATACTTTGTTTTTCCATAAGTAATTCAGCAATTTCGAGCCCATGTGAGAATGAAAGATTAAGTTTCTAAGACGTCGCATGTATCTATCACAGAACGGGTATGGTTTAAAGGCAAATTTGAAGTTTATGAAGTGCTTTTGTTTTGATGGTGCCTGGGCTTTTTATCGGAGTGGGGTCGGCCGGATTTGTTTTTTGATTCACCGGCTGTCAGATGTGGTTGCCGCACCGGCGCCTTCGGGATGGCCGGCAGGTAGATGGTGATTTCTTCGGTCTTCAATTTTGTTTCGGTACCGATTGTTGAGTGTATACACAAAGGTCAGTATCTCAGCAACCGCCTTATAAAGTTCAGGGGGGATCCGGTCGTCGATATCCAGTTGGCTTAAAATCTGCACCAGTCCGGGATCTTTTTTGATCGGTACATGATGCTGCCTTGCCAGTTGGATAATTTTTTCGGCAACAAGTCCCTTGCCCTTAGCCGTGACCTTCGGTGCTGAATTTTTCATGCCTTCATATTCAAGAGCCGCTGCGATAGGCCATTCTTTTTCATTTTTTCCCATGAACATCTCCGTTAAACCAGAAAATCCACACTATCTTGAGCGAATAAGGGTTGCAATGCGTCAACTGCATGTTTTGCCCGGACACCCGCCGTTGTTACGCTGCATTTCAAATGCCCGAGTTTATATCCCAGATTTTCAAGCGTTTGCCCTAATTCCGTCAACAAGGGACTTATAAAATTCGCTATATTATGATCCTTGCATTTCAATGTGCAGTACATCTTTTTTTTTTCGATGACGGTCTCGACAACAATGCGGCCGAGCGCGTCCATGTCGAGACAAATCAGAACGCTTTGTTTTTTCCGGCCCTTTTTTTCAGTATCTTCCCGGTTGTTAAAGTTTACAAATATTTCCGCCATGCCCATACTTTCGGGGAACAGGAGCGGAATTTGAAACATATATTTCCCCTCCTGTTCCTGAAGCAGATAGTTAAGCCCCTGATGGGTCTCAATGGCGGTTAAACCGGAGCGGACAAATTCAGCCAGCTTTTCGGATCCCGGAAAACGATCACCGGCAGTTTGCGCCTGAAGACGACCAGATATTTTTAGCAACAGGGCTTTTAGTGTTTGCCCTGCATTTTTAATGGACAGGACACGTCCGGGTTTATTTTTAAGGGCCTCTCCTATTTCTTTTTCGAACAGGTAACCCAATTGGTGGATAAAATTTTTTAAAAAAAAGGGGTTTTTGAGACTTTCCCGGGAAAAAATCAGCGATGCGATCCTCTCGTTTATATTCTGAATATTTTCTCTGCCGATGAGCGGTTCAAACTCGCCTATATTATCAGGATTGAATATGGCCGTTGCGTCCATGAAAAACGATGAAAGCATCTTGGGATTGGAACGAAAGGACCGTAGAGCATTCATCACGTTGGAACCCCGGAATATGTCATCGGACACGATGCGAAGAATGACCTTTGGATGCAACTGCGTCACCTTTACCGCTATTTTTTCACCTTTTTTAAACGGCAGATCGGAATACACTGTCGTTTTCTTATTTTTAAATAATATCGGGATATTGCCGGCGGATGGGTTTTCCAGAATTTCCGCTTCCACAACCTCACCCACTGACAGCGATGGCAAACCGTGGGATTTGGTTTGAATTTTCAGCGCACCGTTAACCTTTTGAGCGGTTATTCCCGGAGACAGAATTTTCATTTTTTTCCTGATGAAGATCTAAGATAAGGCGGATTTCCCCTGATGTTAACGTCAGTACATCGGCTATTTTTTTATGGTCTATGCCCTGTCGGGCCATTTTTATAACGGCCTTATACTTTTCCCCCCGGCTTAAAGTTCTGGACACGGATTTTTTTATTTGCGGGCCGCGGTTCAGTTCCGGGGATGGTATATTTATTTTTTTTTCATCCAGGGCACAACCGACCTGTTTGACCTTATTCAATGCCCGCAACAGTTCGTCTGTGGAACATCGTGACGCTTCAATCAATTCTTTGAATTCGGCAAATGTTTTTTTGTCCATTCCGGGAGGGCGCCTTTTCATCTCACTGCTGACCGCCCGTACAAGGAAAATAACGGTAAGACAAAGAACGATATCCGCAAGCACCTGGACCCCCAGCATAAATTCAATGGTCATTTTATACCCTTATATCAATTTTACTTCCGGGTTCGTCGTCGGATTGCTTTTCGGCATTGTCTATCTCCTCTCCGGCCCTTTTTTTATCCCGGTTTCTTTTTTGTTGCTCATGGCTTTTTTTTTCTCTGACTTTAAGCCGATCGGCGGTTTCAATCTCTTTTGCTTTTTCCCTCAGCGCTCTCCTTTCTTTGGCCAATTCAGATTCAAAATGTCTCTGCTGGCATTCAGAAGAATTCGCGTGCGCCTGTTGAATGCGTTCGGTTTTATCGGATTGCAAAAATATTTGCTGAACATCAAGCGATCTGAGCATATTCGTTTGTCTCCCTTTAAGCAGGTAGCACGTTTTACCCTCTTATTTTAAAAGCCTCGGCCTTTACCGGGAAATTTGTATGGACATATCATTAAACTCCGGCGTATTTGAAACAGGGCACCGTATTTTTTTAGGAGTGATACTGCACTGAAAAGGCTCTTTGCCTCGTCCGGGCAGTTTGCAAGCGCTAAATCTTCGGGTATGCAGGTGGCCTGGGGTTGGGCGAAGTGCGTAGGCGCGTGCCCTATCAGTGGGGACAACGCAAGGGAATATTCGGCTTTTATCCCGGTTACCGCCGGGATCTGTTTGTCCAGAATCAACTCCGTGTCGATATCATGCTTAAATACAGGATAAAATAGAAGGAATTTTGTTTCGGCCGCTATAATACCCGTCAGGGGGCCGGCAAAATCATGAACGATACCGTCAATAAGGGTTCTTGCCGGTTTATTTTTTTTTCCAACTCTTTTAAAAGGGGTCCTTTTTGCATTGATCCACAGTCCTGAAAAAGCCTATATTGTCTCTCTTCGTTGATAGATGCCCCCCCACAAAGGGCGGGGCCCCGTTATGAATGATGATGTCGCACGCCTGCATTACAATAAAAAAAATTTTGTGAAATATACATTTTTTATTATTTCAGTGTTCATGACATTATTCAACTCCGCTTTTATTTTATTTCTGGAGATCTCATTCAACTCGATTACATCCAAATGGTATTTCAGTAAATTATATATAATTTTTCTCAATTCGATTTTTTCTTTTGAAAGCCCGGTCCCCTGATTCAATTCAACGGTCACATCGCAAACCAGGATCCGGGCCCGGTCCGGTTTGTCCGTTTGATAGATTATAAAATTATTGAAATACACATATCTTTCCGGCTGAGCAGCCTGAGCCATGTCTTTCCGGTCTGAAGGGTCCTCTGGTTCATTTGCGGATGCTTTTCCGTATGCCATGACGGCGAGGCACAGACATACCGCCACCAGGATTGCCCGGCCATAACCGGGGGCGCCAACTGAGCTAAATGATATCATGCTTTAATTTTTGTAAGCTTCCCCTTAATCGCAATATCGCCTTGGAATGAATCTGACAAATCCTTGATTCAGTCAATTCAAGGGTCAACCCGATCTCCTTTAATGTTAATTCTTCATAATAATATAGGGATAAAACCAATTTCTCTTTTTCAGGCAGTGAATCGATGGCGTTTTTTAAATTTTCCTTGATCTCATTGTCAGCCAGTAGGGCGAAGGGGTTGTTTTGATCGATTTTTTCCAGGACATCATAACGGCCATGTTTTGCACAGTAGTTTGAGGGTAAGTCGTCATTACTTAAAATGCAAAAGCACCGGGTCTCATCCAGCAGTTTAAAATACTGGGCAAGGGATAAGCCGAGATAATCCGCAATTTCTCCATCGGATGGATGGCGTCCCAATTTTTGCAACAATGTGCCCATTGCCTGTTCCAGCTTTGTCTCTTTGCTTCTTACCGATCTGGGAACAATATCTCTTGCTCTCAATTCATCTAATAACGCCCCGCGAATCCTGAATGTGGCATATGTACGGAAACTGACATTCCGTGTGTCGTCATATTTTTCCAATGCCCCCATCAACCCCATTATACCCGCATTGGTTAAATCAGCCGTTTCCACATTTCCCGGGAGCCGCATGGCCATTTTCCCGACAATGTTTTTGACAAGGGGCACATATTTCATGATCAGTGCCTCTCGCTCTTGGGTGCCTGCTGTTTTTTTCAATGCCTGAACCTGTTAAAAAATTTAATCGTTCCGGCATCATAATTCTGAGGGGGGTGCCGGCAAAGTTCGGTTATTATATCTGCCATGCTTCTGCTGGCCTTTGAATTGGCCTGGGTTTCTGTCAGCAGCTGCTGCCGGCGTACCGCTTTTGAAATATTATCATCGTGAAGGATAGGCCCCAGGTATTCGATGGGCAGATTAAGGAAATGATTTGTTGCATTGTTCAATCGTCTGGCCACCTCTATCGCTTCATCGGAATCCCGGACCATGTTGACAATCAGCATAAAGCGGTTTATCGCATAATCCTGATGGAGTATTTTGATTAAAGCGTAAGCATCGGTCAAGGAAGTGGGCTCAGGCGTTACAACCACGATTATTTCTCCGGCCACCATATTGAAGTACAGGACATTTTCGGTGATTCCGGCGGCGGTGTCAATCAACATATAATCAAAATCTTCGTCCAGTCCGTCCAACTCCTCGATCAGTGTAAATTTCTGTCCTTTTGATAACTCGGCCATTCCCCGGATACCCGATGATGCCGGCAGAATTTTAATCCCTCCAGGACCCTGCACCACGGACTCTGCCAGCGTTTTTTCACCGCTGAGGACATGGGACAGGTTGTATCTCGGTGTAATGCCCAGAATTACATCAATATTCGCCAAGCCGGTATCCGCATCGAGCAGTAAAATTTTTTTCCCCAGTTTCGACAGAAGATAGGCAAAATTTGCTGTTATATTTGTTTTTCCGACCCCACCTTTACCGCTGGTAACAGCAATGACGCGAATATTGTCATTGCGTTTCGAAGGTGGGGTTTTCAATATCGCTTGCCCGCTTTTTATCTCTCTTAATCCTCCGGCCTGGTCCACTGCAGCATACTCCTTTAAATCAATTCACCCTGTTTTCAACAATCATCCGGGCAAGCCCCGCAGGATCCATTTTTATCAAATCGCGGGGTACATTCTGCCCATTGGCGATGTAGGATACCGGCTTGCCGACTTGTTCGATAACATTGTAAATTGAACCATAATTTTTTGAATCATCCAGCTTTGTAAATATTATATTGTCATAATCGGTACTATTAAATTTTATAGTCGTATCAATTATATCCTCAAAGCTTGATGTCATACTTAAGACCAGATTTGTTTCCACCGGCAGGTCTGAATTGAATAACGCCTTAAGTTCCGCTATATATTTTGCATCGTTACGACTTTTTCCGGGGGTGTCAACCAGTATAACGTCCCGGTCCGCAAACCGGCTTAGAATTTCTTTGAATAATTTTTCCTCCGAGGCGATTTCCACGGGGATATTCATGATATCCGCGTATATTTTCAATTGTTCTGCCGCACCGATGCGATACGTATCCATGGAGATGATCCCCACATTTAATTTTTCCGAGAATATATAGTTCGCCGCCAGTTTTGCAAGCGTTGTTGTTTTGCCCTCGCCGGTCGGACCGATAAAGGCAGAAATCCGCTTTTCTTCGGTCTTCCGGTAGGCGGTCGTCACGGTATTTCTTAACAGATCCTCGGCGGCGATCAGGGCCTGGGGGTAATTTTCCAAAACGGCCGGCGGACAATTCTGCCTCAAGGATTCGGTCAAGGCACCGGCATTTTGCTTTGAGACGCCGATGGAAATCAGATGATAATAAATTTTTGATAAACACGGTGCCAGTCCTTTGTTTTTTTTAAGGCCGATGACATCAAAAAGATGATTCAATGTTTCCTGCAGCCTGCTGATCTCAGATCGGAGATCTCTTTCCGACCCGAGATCAAGGATGAGATTTTTCAACTGGTCTATTTCCGTTTTAAGCAGATCAAACCGTTCGGCTTCGGGCATCTTGCCCGACTGAATTCTCGGTTCCGAATCGTCCCGGCCGGCAACAACCTCAAGCAAAGGGCTGTTGCCGTTTTTCAGCCTTTTTGAAGACAGCACGATGGCATCCGGCCCCAGGTCCGCCTTTATCTTCTCCATAGCTTCACGTATATTTCGGGCTTCATATCGTTTAAGTTGCATTTTTCAGAACAATCATCCCCAAGGATTTAATGTTGGCATCATGAGTGATTTCGTTGTGAGACAGAACCACAATTCCCGGGAAAAATTTTTCCAAGAGTTTTCTTAGATATATCCGTATATTGGGGGAGCACAGGACAATCGGCTGCTGGCCCTTGGCTATAAATGTCGTGATAAATTTTTGAAGATCGCTGACCACCCCCTGAACCAGGGTGGGATCGGCGGCGACAAAGGATTCAAACTCTGTATGTTGAACCGACTTGTTAATATTGTCTTCGATAGTGGGGGACATCATTACGACGGTAATATCCCCATCCGCGTCCTTATATTTCTGGGTTATTGTTCTGGCCAGTGCCTGACGGACATATCCGGTGAGCACATCAACATTTTTGGTCATGGGGGTATAATCGGCCAATGTTTCGATTATCGTCAGCAGGTCTCGAATGGAAATGCCTTCCTTCAGCAGTCTTTGCAGCACTTTCTGCAGCATTCCAAGGGGAATCATGTCGGGAATCAGTTCCTCGACAACCTTGGGATAGGTGCCGGCCAGCGTATTCAACAGAGACTGAACGTCCTGACGGCCCATCAGCTCAGCGGCATGCTTTTTTATGATCTCGGTTAAATGGGTGGTAATAACGGTGGCCGGATCAACAACCACAACCCCCCTGGCCTGAACCGCTTCTTTTTGTTTTTTATCTATCCAGACCGCAGGCAGGCCAAATGCCGGTTCCTTGGCCTCTATTCCGGCTATCTGGGGGACTTCATCGTCTGCCGTGATAGCCATCAGGTGGTTCATATGGATTTCCCCCGATGCCACATCCATTCCCTTCAGCTTTACCATATATTTGTTGGGCTGCAGTTGCAGATTATCCCGAATGTGCACCGGCGGCATTATGAACCCCATTTCAAGGGCCATCTGTCGTCTTAATGCTTTTATTCTTTCAAGCAATTCTCCCCCCTTGACGGTGTCCACAAGGGGGATCAGACTGTATCCCATTTCAAATTCAAGACAATCAAGGGGCAAAAGAGCCTCTATTGATTCCGCCGGTGCCGCCGGTGCCGGGATATCTTTTTCCACCACTTCCGCTTCCTGACGTGAGGTAAACGCGTTATATGCCATAATGCATAGAATAAGTGAGATGATCCAAAAAGATATGGTGGGCATGCCCGGAATCAAACCGAACACAAATAGAATGGCTGCTGCCGGGGCAATAACGCTGGGTTGAGATAAAAGCTGTTTTTTGACCTCCCGTCCCAGATCCGTCGAAATGGTGGATCTGGAAACAAGCATGCCGGCGGCAGTGGAGACAATCAGAGCCGGAATCTGTGATACCAGGCCGTCGCCAACGGTAAGCAAGGTGTAAACCCTGGCGGCCTCTGCCGGTGCCATGCCCTGCTGCAATACGCCGACAACCAGACCCCCTATTATATTGATCAATGTAATAATGATGCCGGCGATGGCGTCGCCTCTGACAAATTTGCTGGCCCCATCCATGGCGCCGTAAAAATTCGATTCCTGGCTGACGGCGTCCCGCCTTTTTTTGGCCTCGGCATCTGTAATCTGTCCGGCATTAAGATCGGCATCAATGGCCATCTGCTTACCCGGCATCGCATCCAGGGTAAATCTGGCGGCAACTTCCGCGATCCGTGTAGATCCTTTGGTGATAACAATGAAGTTAATCAGGACCAGTACCAAAAAAACAATTAATCCAACGACAAAATTGCCACCGACAACAAAAGAGCCAAATGCCTTGATGACCTGTCCTGCAGCCCCGGCCCCCTCGCTGCCGTGGAGAAGAATAAGTCGTGTAGAAGCCACATTCAAGGACAGGCGCAACAGTGTGGCGATTAAAAGAATGGAGGGAAATACGGAAAATTCAAGGGGACTGGATACATAAACGGAAACCAGCAGTATAATCAGTGCTAAGGTGATACTGCAGGAAAGCAGAATATCGAGAATGAAGGAGGGCGTGGGTATCATCATGATCAGCAGAATACCGGCGATACCCCCAGCCATAACCGTATTGCTGCCTTTGAAGATATCCGTCAACCTGTCGGTTTCAACGTAAGGCTCTCCCATTTTTTAGCCACGGTCCTTATTTTTTTTCATTTTCATGTTATAAATAAATGCGAGCACTTCAGCAACCGCTCGATATAAGTGTTCCGGGATAATTTCATCCACATCCACCAACTTATACAATACTCGTGCCAAAGGCTTGTTGTTCATAATCGGAATATTATTTTCCTTTGCAATGGCCTTTATATTTTCAGCGATGAGATCGGCCCCCTTGGCCACTACTTTGGGCACGGCCATGCTCGTCTGGTCATACTTTAGTGCCACCGCAAGGTGGGTGGGGTTGGTTATAACCACATCTGCGTGCGGAACATTTGCCATCATTCGTTTTTTTGCGGCCTCGTGCTGAAGTCGCCGTATCCTGGCCTTTATATGGGGATCTCCGTCGGTTTGTTTGGACTCGTCCTTGATCTCCTGTTTTGTCATCTTAAGGCTTTTTTCAAATTCCCAGCGTTGATAACTGTAATCGATCACCGCAAGAACAATCAGCACCAGACAAACTCTGAACACGATTTTGAATGCGATACCGGCAATGAAGATTAATATGCCCTCCACACTCTGGTCCGGTAGCGGAATAAAATTAACGTGTTCCCCTTTAATCGTCAGATACACCACAAAGGCGACCAGAAAAATCTTAAATATGTTTTTTGCCAGTTCTACGAGCGCTTTGATGGAGATCAGTTTCTGCAAACCCTTGATAGGGTTTATCTTGGACAGCTTCGGCACGATCGCCTCGGTGGACGGCACGAACCCCACCTGCAGGCAGTTAACCAGCAGGGCCACCAAGAATAGCGTTAAAAAAAGGGGAAGAACCAGAATGGATACTCTATACATGAGGCCCACCAGGAGATGCTGGATGGTACCGCCGTCTACATTAAATCGACCTGATTCGGTGAAGAGCCATCTCATTAGAGCCGATATCTGTTTCATCGCTCCGGATGAACCAAACCAGAAAATCATCAAGCCGGCCAGCAGAACGCTTGCCGATGCGGTCTCCTGGCTTTTGGCCACCTGCCCTTTTTTCCGTGCATCGTCCCTTTTTTTGGGTGTCGCCTGTTCGGTTTTTTCCTGATCGTTGTTTTGCTCAGCCATATTTTATTTTTGGTTTGCTGGTTTGGGTGAATTCCTTGAAAAAGGAAGATTTCTTTCTAATTTTTGACCATCTGTTGACGCCACCGTCAAAAAATCTTCACATCAGATCAAGCAACATTTTCAGTTTTATACCAAATTTCATAAAGATATCTCCCACTATCCGGGCAAACACAGGGAGGGTCAGCCCGATCCCGATCAGCCCCATGCCTATTTTAATGGGAAAGCCGGCAATCAGTATATTGATTTGCGGAACGGTCCTGGCAATCAGGCCGAAACCGATACTGATCATCAGCAGCATGGCGAAGACCGGAGCGCCGGTTTTGATAGCAATGATGAAAATATCTTTTGAAAATAGAAACAGTTGTAGGGTCAATTCTCCACTGAAATTAAAATCAAGCGGTGCCACAAACCGGTAGCTTTCGGCAATCGCATATAAAAAGACGTGATGGCCGTTAACCCCGAAAAATACCAGTATGGCAATTATGTTCAGAAACTGGGCGGTAATTGAAACCTGGGAACTGCTGATGGGATCATATACATTGACGACGGAATAACCCATTTGAAATCCGATCAATTGCCCGGCCAGTTGAATGCCGCTGAAAACCAGGCGGCCAGCAAACCCCATTATAATCCCGATCGTCATTTCCCCGGCCATTACCAGGGCCAGTGGCAGAAGGTCAGTCGGCAGGGCAGGGGGGGCAATAAAGGGTAAAACAAGAAATGCGATGATCAGGGAGAGGCCGGCCTTTATTCTGACGGGAATGTTTCGGTTGCTCAGAATGGGCATGGTTATCACAATTGCGCCGACCCTGAGGAGTACCAAAAAAAACGTTTCAACTTGTTCTGGCGTTATCTGCGGCAAGTTTGCGTCCTTATGCCGAAACTGGAAATTTGAAAGTTGAAAATAGGCTCCTCATCTGCATCCGCCTGGTTTTTTCAATTTCACTGCCAGACGTATGCGTCCCCGGTAAGGTGTTTATTTGATATACAGTGGAATCGAATGAAACAGTTTTTGTGTATAGGTAACCATAATATTGATCATCCAGGGCAGGGCCACGATGAGTGCCACCATGACGGCAGCGATTTTAGGGACAAAGGTTAATGTCATTTCCTGAATCTGGGTTACCGCTTGAAAAATGCTGATAAAGAGACCCACGACAAGGCCTACAATAAGCATGGGGGCTGAAAGCAGCAATGTTACTTTTATGGCTTCGGCGCCCATTCCAACAATCAGATCGACACTCATGGGGAACTCCTTACTCTAGGCAAAGCTTTGCACCAACGATTCCACGATCAGGTTCCATCCGTCCACCAGTACAAAAAGAAGCAGCTTAAACGGCAGGCTGATCATAATGGGCGGCAGCATCATCATCCCCATGGATAGAAGTACGCTGGCCACAACCATATCCATTATCAGAAAGGGGAGGTAGATCATAAAACCGATTTGAAAAGCGGTTTTTAACTCGCTGATCACAAAAGCCGGCATGAGTATCGAGAGTTTGATCTCTTCCGGTTTCAGCGGCCTTGTCCCTTTTGAGATCTTGATAAAAAGGGCAATGTCTTTCTCTCTGGCCTGCTTCAGCATAAATTTTTTGATGGGTTGTATCCCCAGATCAATGGCCTTTTCAACAGAAATATCTTCATTCATATAGGGCTGCAGCGCCTGAGAATTCACCTTGTCCCATACCGGTGTCATGATAAAAAAGGTCAGGAAAAGGGATAATCCGATGATGATCTGGTTGCTCGGCATCTGCTGGGTACCCAGCGCCTGCCGGATCAGCGAAAGGACGATCACGATTCGAGTGAAGGCGGTCAGCATTACCAGAATCGCAGGCGCCAGAGACAAAACCGTGAGCAGGGCCAGGAGTTGCAAAACAACAGCCATTTTTTCGGGTTGATCCTCCCCCCCGCCTGCAATGTTGACATTGATGGATGGAAGGGAAAAGGGCTCGCCCCACGCAGCAGTTGCCATAAAAATAATCCCGCAGATCAAAAGGGCGCAGACAAATTTTTTTTCGGCATTCGGTACAGGTGTTCTCTTTTCCTGCCGTGCCATGGAGCACCCATTGCCGTCTTTTTTTAAACGCCCGGATATCAAAGCCCGCCTCCGGGGAACAGGTTCTTGAGATGGTGTGCAAAAGAAACGGTTTCGGTCTTTTTATTGCGGGCTATGCTTATTTCTTCAATAAATTCAGCATCTTTTATCTCTGTCAGCAAGGAGATGCCGCCGGTCGTAATGCCGATCAGCAATATATTTCCCAATACGTCGATGAGCATGATGTTGGTTTTTGGGCCCAGGTATTTGGTCGCCAGAATCTTTATTGATTCTCCGTCCGTGATTCCCCCGGCGCGCTTGTTTATTGCCTTTTTAAACCAGTATGCAGCAACAACCATAATGCCCAGGGTAAGGGCCAGGGCTGACATCATTTTAAACAGAGCCGGCAATAGTTCCGGTGAATTCATGTTTTTTCCCAAGTAAGTATGGACGATTCGCTGTTTTGCAGAGGTAAAAGCGCCTGATTATTTTAGCCGGTTTATCCGCTCTTGAGGTGATACAATATCCGTCAGTCTGACCCCGAATCGTTCATTGACCACAACGACCTCACCTTTGGCAATTAATTGATTATTGGCAAAAACCTCCATAGCTTCCCCGGCAAGCTTTGTCAGTTCTACAACAGATCCCTGGCCTAGCTGAAGCAGTTCGCCAACCTGCATCCGTCCGCGCCCTAGTTCAACAGTCACGGTGAGCGGAATGTCCAGAATAAAAGCCAGGTCCAATGTTTTCGTCTCAGCCCCGTTTTTTTCCAGTTCTTCGAATTCCACACTGCGGACTTCTCTTTTTGCCACCGACCGTTCATCTACAGCCGGGTGCTTACCTGCCGCCAGTTCCTCCTGAACATCGTCCCAGCCGATTTCGTTGTTCTCTTCGGCCGCATCCGCTTCCTTACCCCCATCCATTAACGTATCGATTTCACTTTGTTCCATCTGACGGTTCCTCTTTTTCGCTGGAAATCATTTCGGTTATCAATATCGCCTGGTTGCTCCTGTAAACCCCGGGGTGCCCCTTAAATTTAGGAATGTCCTCTACATAGATATTCAGGTATTCATTACAATATTGATCCAGAGGGATCACATCCCCTTTTTTTAAATTTACAATTTCTCTGCCCTTCAGTTCGGTTTGCCCCAGGTTGACTTTTAGATTTATCGTTGAATCCTTAAGCCCTTTAATAATCCGGTTTAACCATTTTTGATCGACATCAAGTTTTTCCTCCTGATATCCGGCCTGCAGTTTGGTGTTGATCGGTTCGACGGTTCCGTAGGGTATGCAAAAGGCCATTGTGCCTGTGGTGAAATCCATATCGAGTTCAAGTTTGATGACGATCACGACATCGGTGGGCAGTGCAATCTGTGCGAATTGCGGGTTGGTTTCCGACTTCACATACTCGATATCCAGCTCTTTGATGATTTCCCATACGGTTTTAAAATCTTTGAGGGCACTCAGGACCAATTTTTTGACGATATTATTTTCAATACTCGTAAAATCTCTTCCCTCAATTTTATAGGCTGAGCGTCCGGATCCGCCGAAAATAATATCGATGAGGGTAAAAATAATCGTTGACTCAATGATCAACAGCCCGTTTCCTCTCAAGGGCGTCATTTTAAAAACATTCAGACTGGCCGGTAATGGGATTTTTTTCATAAAATCGCCATATTTGGCCATGCCTACGGACAGGACGTTAACGCCTACTGTTTTTCTTAACAACACCAGAAGTGTTGCCCTGAACAACCGGGTAAATTTTTCCATGATCATCTCCAGGGTGGGCATCCGGCCCCTGGTAATTCGATCCTGGTTGGTTAAGTCATAGTCCCGGATACCCGATGGATCCTGAATGTCATCTTTTGCGGCTTCGATTTCGCCATCTGACAGTCCATTTAAAAGAGCATCCACCTCTTCCTGTGATAGTACCTGAGACATCCCCATCCTCGCGGTTGATCGGCACCCGGTTTCAGTTTGAAGGGGTGCAGCGATTTATATTTTTTTTGAGGTGCATCACTGTATGATGAACTCGGTAAAATAAACCCTTTGAACCTGGCCCCTGCTAAGGTAGCTGTTCAATCGCATGGCAATTTCATCCCGGAGACGCTGTTTCCCTTCAAATCCGGCGATTTCTTTGTATTTTTTTGATGACAGGAGGACCAGTACAGCATCTGTAATTTTTGGTTTGAGCTCTTCCAGTTCGGCCACACATTCCGCACCGGATACCTCGAGTTGAACGTCAACCTTTAAGTACCGTTCACCGTTGTTATCCAGAAGATTGACCACCTTGGCGCCTAAAGGGTACATCTGAAATTTTTCAACCACCTGTTTTTCAACGGTTTCCACCTTTTTTTTATAAAAGAATTGCCAGCCCGCAAAACCTCCGGCCCCGATAATCGCCAGGCCAATCATCAGCACGAGCAGTTTTTTGATCATGCCGGCGCCTGTTTTTTTCTTTGTCCCGGTTTCTTTTTCATCCTCGTCAGCCATCTTCGTGCTCCTTATTGTCTAACATTAAAACGACTTCCACCCGCCGGTTAAGTTCACGCCTGCGGTTGTTCGTGTTTGGAGAAATCGGTCTTGAATCCGCATAGGCTGCCGCGGAAAGTCTCTGCGGGGATATCCCGCCTTCAGATACCAGATACTTTAAAATAGTGACCGCCCTGGCTGTTGAAAGCTCCCAATTGGATGCAAACCGCCCATTATGTATCGGAATATCGTCGGTATGCCCTTCAACCTTTATCCGGCAACCGGTTTCCCGAAGAATGGCACACAGGGCTTTCAAAGCCGGGTTGTTTTTATCTTCAATTTCAGCCATACCCGACCGAAATAGCATTTTTTCCGGCAGGACCGCTGAAATCCCGCTGGCTTTCAACCGGGCATACATGGGGTTCTTTTCGCCGTCCGGTGCTTTTCCCACCGTTTTTTCAGAAAATTCATCGGCGTTGTTTATGCGCCATACAAATTTTTTTTTCTCTGTGTCAGAGGTGGCGCCCTCTAATGATTCCGGATTTAGTAATTTCTGCACAAAGGGTTTAAAGACGTTTACATCGATGATGCCCCCATCGTCCAAAAACCCGCTGGTATTACTGAAGGAAAAGGAGGCTTCCTTTACCTTGGCGACATTGAGTTTTGATGTGGAAAGAAGCAGAACAAAGAAGGTCAGCAAAAGGGTCACCAGATCATTAAATGTAGCCATCCAGCTTGATTTTTGGGGGGCATTTTTTTTAGCGTTTCTTCTCACAGCCCCTCCGATTTGAAGCTGTTTTTGATCAGTTGCCAGGCGTACCGCCGATCCTTTTCCAATCTCATGTGTAACTCGACCCTTCGATTTTTTTTTCGCCCTTCCACCGTCGCATTGGTTGCAATCGGCCGGTAGGCACCGCAACCGACCGCCTCCAGACGGTCGGCCTGAATCATCCCTTTTTCTAAAAAATACCGCAATACACCGACGGCCCGGCTTGTTGACAGTTCCCAGTTAGAGGGAAATTCGAGGGTATGGATCGGCATGTCGTCCGTGTGCCCCTCCACTCTGATGGAAAACGGGTGGGGCTTCAGTGCTTCGATGATCTGATCCAGGTGGGCATATGTGCTTTCATTGAGTTTGGCCTCTCCCGTTGGAAACAGTAAGTTGTTTTCGAAGATGATTTTAAGCCCGTTGGTGGTTTTTTCAATATGAACGGATTTTGCCAGGCCGGTGGCGTCCACATATCGTTTCAGGGATTGGGCCGTCAATGAGATGGCTTCAATGCCGCTGGTGGCCACCAGATTGGATTCATCCCCTTGAGATGTTACACTCTTCCCCTCAAAAAGGGCATCGACGCCAAAGCCGCGCATATAATTTGTTTTTGTCCCGCTTTTTTCACCCTCAACGGTTGTATAGGATACCAGCATGGCAAAAAAAGCTACCAGAATCAGTATGAGCGAGCAATAGATTGATTCCCATCCCCCACCTTCCGCTTCAGGCTTTTTATCAGGCTTTCTCTGCTCTTGGGTTTCCATATTCAAAAAACCGATTTTCTTTTACCCGGGGATATAAAGGAATGAAGTTTTTGTTCCACAACTCGCGGATTGTCTCCCGATTGAACCGCGAGTATTCCGTTCAGACCCAGCTCTTTTGTCAGCATCTCCGTAGCGCTTCGCCGTTTCAGTTTGCCCGCAATGGGCATACAGATCAGGTTTGCCAGAAGAACGCCGTAAAAAGTCGTTATCATTGCAACGGCCATGGCCGGTCCGATGTTGCTGGGGTCATCCATCTGCATGAGCATTTTGACCAGTCCGATCAATGTCCCCACCATCCCCATGGCCGGTGCAAAATTTCCCATGGTTGTAAACATTTCCGCCCCGGTATCGTGTCGTTCCTTAATGTAATCCAGCTCGGTATAAAGAATTTTGGAGAGGGTGCCAGGTTCGGTACCATCCACCATTAACATGATTCCTTTTTTAAAAAATGGATCGGAAACACTCTCCATTCGATGTTCCAGGGCCAGCAGGCCTTCACGCTGGGCTACTTTGGCAAGGTCGATAAACAGCGCTATTATTTCTTCTGTTTTTTGTTCCTTCTGGAAAAGCACATTCTTGGCCACCGTTATCATTCCGACAACATCTGCCATCGGGTAATTGATTAAAACAGCGCCAACGGTGCCCCCCATGACGATCATAACCGAGGGGATATTCACGAACCATGAAAATCCGCCCCCGATAGCCATGGAACTACCCACGAAACCGAATCCAATTAAAATTCCTAAAATCGTCGAAATATCCATGCTCTGGGGATTAGCAAAGATTGTACCAGAAATTTAGAATACCGGGTTTTAATTTTAAATGGCGGGTTATATGCAAATTTCGGCTCTACCGGGCAGGGCCGACGGGTTTGGACCGGTTTAAAAGCAGGGTCCAAAACGGCAAAAACCCTTTTCGATAGAAAAGGGTTTTTTGACGAACCGTCATTAATATGACACTGTGTGATGAAATTTATCGCTTGATATTCATGAGTTCGGACATCATCGAATCGGTGGTTGTAATCACCTTGGCATTGGCCTGGTAGGCCCGCTGGGCGGTAATCATATTGATGAACTCTGTGGCGGTATCGGTGTTTGACATTTCAAGGGCGTTGGAAATGATCTCGCCAAGGCCCTGTTCCCCGGGATTGCCGCTAATGGGTTCCCCTGATTCAATCGTTTCGACAAAAAGATTGGCACCCGCTTTTGTCAACCCTCCGGGGTACTTGAACGACGAAAGGAGCACTTTGCCGATGGATTCGATTTCTCCGTTGGTGAAGTACCCGGTAATAACCCCATCGGTGGTTATCGATAAACCGGAAAGTTCTCCTGCGGAGTGACCGTCCTGATACAATTCATTGACGGCGGATGTGCTTGCATATCCTGTCACTGATCCGGCCGATGTGCTGGTGAAATCCCATGCCACGAGACCGCCAATCCCCACGTTTGCACCACCTGCGCCACCGGGCGGGTCAAAGATAATATCCACATCCAGTGGGTTGAGCAGCGTGCCGTTGGTGGCATCGAAGGTAAGCGTTCCTGTGCCGCCGCTTGCTGCTGGATTACCATCAAGGCTTGCTTCATAATCCCATGTATTGGCGCCGGTATTGGTAAAGAGAATCGCCATTGTATGGGAAATACCCAGAGAATCGTAGATGGTCTGGGATGCATTGAACGTTTCCGCGATCTCGGCTTCGGCATTCAGGTTTAAGCCAAAGGAAATCGTGTTTGTCGCTGCCGCAGCCGACATGGCATTGGTCACGTTAAGATCTCCAAAAACGCTCATGTCCTCTCCACTGGCCCCTTGAAGGGTGTACCCGTTCGGATCGACGAGAAGCCCATCTTTATTGACATTAAAGGCGCCGGCGCGAGTGTAATAGGAGTTGTTGTCCGTGTCCTGGACACAGAAAAACCCGTCACCGCCAATGGCCAGGTCGGTAACATTTGTCGTCGTTTCCAACGAGCCTGTGCTAAACTGGGTACTGATGCCGCTTACGGCAACGCCCCTACCGATCTGCATGGCTGATCCGGCGCCACCGATGCTCTTGCTCAGGATATCGCCGAAAATTATTTTATCGGCCTTAAATCCGATGGAATTGACATTGGCTAAATTGTTTCCGATGACATCCATCTGTGCGGAGTTGGCATTCAGGCCGGATACGCCTGCATATAATGAACTTCCCATTTTTATTTCCTCCTTTTTAAATTTGTACGGTTACTGCAGGCACCATATTCAGCGCCCGCATGGATTCGCTACGGTCTATACCGCACTATGCCGCAGGTTCATTCACTGAAATTATATCCCCAAAAGTAATCTCTCCTCCGTTAACAAAAAGATACGGAGAGCTGTCTTTGAACGTTACCCCGGTTACAGTTCCCCTGATAATCGTAGAAACAGACACCGCATCGCCGTTGGCATCTGCGGCAGATACCTCGACCGTATATTGACCCGGGGCCATCAGACTGCTGTCCCATGCAACTGAATTTTCTCCCTGATTTTGACCACCGGTTTCAACCGTATCCACGAGAAGACCTTCCTGGTCGTAAATTCTAATGGTCACGGTATTCGCATTTCCCGACAAATTATACGCAATGGTGGTGGCAGTGCCCTCTACATTGATGTTACTGCCGTTTGCGGTTATCTCCTGGCCGATAAGACGCACTGACTGGGAGTTATTTATCGAGGATTGAAACAGTCCGATAACTTTCAGCTGTGAATTCATATTGTCCAGTTGCTCCAGGCTGGCAAACTGGGCCAGCTGGGCTGTGAACGCCGTACCATCAAGGGGGTCGAGCGGGTCCTGGTTCTGAAGCTGAGCAACCAGCATTTTTAAAAAATCGTCTTTTCCCAGCGTGTCCGTCTTCGCGGCAGCCGTGCCGGTACTGATTCCGATATTGGCAAGGATACTGTCTATACTTTCCATTCTGGACCATCCTGACCCGGTCAAAAAGGCCGGTATTTATGAATAAAAAATAATCCTACCGTCTTTACAGGACGTTAAATAACCAAACTGATCCGCCCGTCCATCCGGACATCCGTCTTTTTTTCGGGGGACCCTGCCAGGCCATATTCAATAACATCCGGTTCGCCCCGATTCGTTCCCGAATGGCTTTCCTGATTCGAGCCCTCTTTGAAGGCGGCACCGTTTTGTCCGAATCCGAAGTTGTGGTTTTCGAATTTTTCCTGAACAGACACTTGAATGGTGTCCACCACCAAGCCCTGATGGCGAAGGGCACTCTCGAGCCCGGTTGAATTTGACTTTAAGGCCTGCCAGACGTCATTGCTTTCCGTTTTAAGGATGACCTGTACCTTGTTCTCCCGGACAATCACCTCCATATCCAGCGTGCCCATACGGGGTGGGGTCAGTGCAATTCGTACCCTTCCGGTCTTTCCGGCCTGCGTTGCAATCTGATTGACCAGCGCCCGGGAATCGATACCGCTGTTGTTTAATCGTTCAGTCGCTCCGGTCGTTTCGCCCCGGCCCTGAAGTGGCCCGGGCAGATATTCCCCGGTGGTAGGCATATGATCAACCGGATGTGCCGGGCCTGATATTTTTTGGGCAAGAAACCCGTTTTCAGGATCAAAAAGCTTACTGTCGGCCGTTTTCTCAGGGGTGAAAACCATTTTTCCACCGCTAACCTCGGAAGTGCCCGATTTTATGTCCGCCCTCTTTTCTTCGTTACCACCGTTTAAGGCCTTCATAAGGTCATTTTTTCTTTCGCCGGATCTTCCCGCGTTCCGGGTCTTGACAACGGTTGCGGTTTTAAAATTTTCAGCTATAGCGGTATTTTTTATCGGGTGGAATTTCTGTGCTGAACGGCTTTGTTTAAGGCCGTCGTCCGGAAAATCAGGTATTTTGGGGGCACCGCTCATGTTCTCCCCGGACGAATGGGCAATCTCAGCCGCTGTCACAATCTTCCCCAAAGCGCCAATGGTTGGTGCTGCCTTTTGAACAACCGTTTTTGTGTCCGGTGTCATCCCGGGATTGAGACCCATCCGAAAATCTGATTTTTCGTTTTTGGCATTCCCCTTGTCCTTTGGTAACAGATCGGTCTTGCCTGGAAGGGCGGTGGCCCCTTTTTTTGAAAGCCCCTTGAAGTGGGGGGCATCCAGGGGGGCCGATAATCGGGCTGGCCGGCTTTTACCGACTGTGAGGGCGATATCCCCGGTATTTACGGCCGGAGGCTTTTCGGCAATCGGCCTGTCGCTGATATTGTTAAAATTTACATTGCTGAGAGCTGTCGTGCTTGAACCGTTGTTCATGTTCTTCCTGGATGAATGGGCAATCTCAGCCGCTGTCACAATCTTCCCCAAAGCGCCAATGGTTTGTGCTGCCTTTTGAACAACCGTTTTTGTGTCCGGTGCCATCATCCCGGGATTGAGACCCATCCGAAAATCTGATTTTTCGTTTTTGGCATGCCCCTTGAAGTGGGCGGTATTCAGGGGGGCTGATAATCGGGCTGACCGGCTTTTACCGACTGTGAGGGCGATATCCCCGGTGCTCTTTGACTCCGGCGACGCACTCCGGATACAGTTCAGCATGACGGAAAACAGGTCGGAGGCCTCACCGGTATTCTCGCCCGGAGACTTTTTGCCAACATGCCTGTTGCTGATATTGTCAAAGTTTATATTGCTGAAAGCTATCATACTTGAACCGTTTCTATTTCCTTATCATAAGGTATAAAAGAGTATCAGCAAAAGCCGTGCCATATTTTATATTAATTTTTAGTTTTATTTTCAATAAGTTATAAGCTTAAAGGGAGGCGATATGATTGGCGTGGGAAAATATTGCCGATTGAATTGAAAGAAGTTCCGAAGGGGCAGGGGGGCTATGGCGTTTGAGCGGCCCGGGTTATTTCTCTGGTGATCTCTATGGATTTCCCGGGACTCAGATATCCCAGTATTTTTCCAGCGCTTTTATTTTTCATTTTCATGATTATCGTCGCCGCCGTTTCGCTGTCCAGTTTTTCGATAATGGCGCCCACCCATTCCGCCGGTGCACACTCATAGATTTTGGCCAGGTCCTTATATTTTTGATCATTGGTGTTCTTGATATTTTCAAGGGTCACCGCCAAATTATTTTCTAAATCTTGCAGTTGACCAATGGATAGTAGAATCTCATCTTTTAATGAATTTAATCTTATCGCTTCATCCATTAAATAGTCTTGACGCGCATCAAGGGCTTTATTTTTTTCCAACAATATCGATAGTAATTTTTTTTCTTCAGCCAAGCCGTCATCGAGCACATCTTTTACGGGGGTTTTATGACTGTCAACGGTTGCCGAATTCGCCGCTGCCGTGCTGACCGACAAAAAACCTTCAGGGCTATCGGATGTTTTTATGACTTCCCCGATCAAGGCAATTCTTGTCAGAAAAACCAGAACAATTAAAATTTCACAAATAAGTATCAGTTTTTTCAATTTGTACGCCCTTGCCGGCCCTTAAAATACCGGCTTCATCCAGTTCTTTTTGTTCACGCCGGATCAGATCCAGTTTGTATTCCGTCAGCTTTTTTTCATTGATGGTTTCAAGAATTTTTCTTTTTTGGGAAGCATCTAAAAGCACCTGTCTTTGCGCTTCCAACTCCTTTTCTATTTTGCCGATAATCTTTTTTCGGCTGTCTTGCTGCTCTTTCATTTGACGAATATATGAAAGATAAACAGAAACATTGGCGGCACATAAGTTGCCTTTTCCCATGTTTTCCAGTTTTGTCGTCAGACTTGCCTGTTTCCGCATCACTTTTTCCAATGCTTCTTTCTCTTGACCTAGGCGTTTTTTTATCTCTGCGAATTCAAGGACCAGTTTATCTTCTATCTGTTTCCTGTACTGTAATAGCGATTGTAATCTGAAATGAAACATATGAACTCACAGACTGACGGGTTTTTGTTCTCAGGCTTTCAAGTGGTCCCTTTTAGGGGGTCGTTTTTGTATTTTTCCCATATTTCAAAAGATCAAGCAATTGTGCCTTGCTGTCTTCAAAAGAAACTTTTTGATCCATTTCCTGTTTTAAAAATGAAGTGATTTTTTCGATGATGCCAATGGCCCGGTCTGTTTCAGGATTGCTGCCGGGGACATAGGCACCGATGTTGATAAGGTCTTCGGCATTTTTGTAGGTGGCGATGATATTGATCATTTCGGCTGCATTTTTTTTATGTTCTTTATCCACAATATCGTTCATGACCCGGCTGATACTGTGAAGGACGTCTATGGCGGGGTAGTGATTTTTGGCGGCCAGATCGCGGGAAAGATATATGTGCCCGTCTATAATCGACCTTACGGAATCGGCCACCGGTTCATTAAAATCATCACCTTCGACCAGTACCGTATAGAGCCCGGTGATGCTTCCGCTGCCCTCTATGGCGCCGGCCCTTTCCAGCAATTTGGGCATAAGGCTGAAAACCGACGGTGTATACCCCTTGCTGGTCGGCGGTTCACCAATGGAGAGTCCGATTTCCCGTTGGGCCATGGCAAACCGGGTCAGTGAGTCGACCATCAATAAAACGTTCATTCCCTGGTCTCTGAAATACTCTGAGACCGCCTGGGCCACATAGGCCGCCCGCATTCGGGTGAGAGGATGACTATCGGATGTCTCCACAACCAGCACAGACCGCGCCAGTCCCTCCGGGCCGAGATTGTTTTCTATAAATTCGCGTACTTCCCGGCCTCTTTCGCCAACCAGAGCGATGACGTTGATATCCGCTTTGGTGTTTCTGGCAATCATACCCATGAGAACACTCTTGCCGACACCGGAGCCTGAAAAAATGCCCATCCGCTGCCCCATGCCGCAACTGAACAATCCATTTATCGCCCTGATGCCAAGGTCTATGGGCTCCGATATCCGGCTTCTTTCCATGGGGTTGATGGGCTCGGCGTAAATGGGATATTCATCTTCCGGCTCAATGGGGCCACGGCCGTCGATGGGAACGCCCTGCCCGTCAATAACACGGCCCAGAAGCGTATGGCTGACTTTTATGTTGGATTTTGCCATTGTGGGGAAAATCTTGCAACCCGGGCCGACCCCATCGATGTTTTTCAACGGCATCAAAAGCACTTTGCCCTGCCTGAACCCCACAACTTCCGCACTGATGGTCCCGCCGTGGCCATTGGGATAAATACGACACATCTCACCGATGGATGTCCCGGGATTATGGCCCTCTACCAAAAGGCCGACGACGCTGCTGACCTTGCCGTATATGCTGAACGGATTGATGTGTTTAATTATTTCGTGATATTTTTCAGCGTCAATGGCCGTCATAAAGTGCTTCCTTAATTTTATTAAACTGTTCATCCAACCGGGCATCGACGATTCCCGTCGGCATTTCGATGACGGCGCCGCCCGGTGCGATTTTTTCATCCCGCTCAAAAAGGATATCATGGCAGTGGTCGACAAAGGCAGGGGGCGTTTCGGTGATGCATCGATAATCATCTGGGTTCAGTAAAATTTTGGCGCCCTTTCGATCCTGCATGTCGGAAATGGCATCCTCAAGGACCGAAAAAATAACCTCACGGTTGGTGCTCACCTCCTTGTGGATCACTCTGGCGGCGATGGCAAATGCGATGTCAAGCACTGTTTTTTTGTTATTTTTCAAACACTCGACATTTAATTTATTCAGATTCCGCGTGAGGGTTACAACGGCCTTTGTTGCCCCAAAAAACGCTTTCTTTTCCCGTTCCACACCCTCGATAACCCCTTTTGAAAATCCCTTTTGATAGGCATTTTTTTCAGCGATTTTAAGCCTTGCTTCCGCCGCCAGCCTGATTTTTTCGATCTCGTCTCCGCCATTGGCGGCATTTGCAGCCGTATCGCATTTTGTTTTGTTAGCCGTAATAGTATATTTGCCGGGAACCAGTCTGGCCGGGGCCTTTTTTTCGGCCGAATAGGTCAAATGAACATCCTTTGCCTTGATAACCTCCTTAAGATCAGACAAATGCATTTTCTTTGGTCCCCCCTGACAGTGCGATTTTACCTTCAGTTTCCAGTTGCTTTGCCGCCTCAATAATTATCCGCTGGCTTTTTTCTACATCCGACAACTTTGTCGGCGGCATATTGGCAATGTCTTCTTTCAGCATTTCAGCGGCACGCTTCGATATGTTTTTAAAGATTTTTTCTTTCATTTCATCGTCAACTATTTTGAGCGCCTTGGCGAGTTCTTCACGTGGAACGGCTTCTAATAGCGTCCGCATGCCCAGGTCATCAATTTTGAAAATATCGTCAAAAGTGAACATGAGATTTTTGATTTCGTTGGCCGTGTCCGGGTCATTTTCTTCAAAAGACTCGAGAAGCGCCTTTTCGCCTGCCTTGCTCATCTGATTTAGAATCTCCGCCATCATGCCTACCCCACCGGATTCCTCTTTGCCTCCACTTTCCACAACTATTCCCAGTTCAAAGGTCCTGGCCATCTCTTCGACAAAATCGTTCGGGACATTGCCCATTGTCGCGATGCGGTTTGCAATATCCATTTGTTTTTCGGCGGAAAAGCTTTCCAATATCTGGGCCGTCTGTTCCGGTCGCAAATGGGCCAGTATAAGGGCTGTTGTCTGGGGGTGTTCCATACTGGTGGCATCCGCCAATATCCGGGGTGGCGTATTTTTGAGTCTGTTAATGGCTGAATTGTTGTCGGCGGTGCGTTCATTTTCAATGGTCTGTATAACCGCTTTTCCCTTTTCCTTGCCCATTGCCTTGAACACCATGTCTTCAATGACATGTGCTTTAACCGACGAGATACCCGTCCCCATTTTTTGGGCCATTTCACAAAATTCTGTGGCCGCTTTTTCGATATCCTCCCTTGATATTCGTTTGAGATCGGTCATACACTTTCCCAGGCGTTTGATCTCATCCGGTGCCAGATTTTTCATTACATTGGCCGCGATTTCCGGACCTAAAGACAAAAGGATCGTCGCCGCCTTTTCCGCATCTGTCATACTGTGTTACATCCCTTTATAGTCGTGCCCGTGTCAAAGCCAGTTTTCCAGAATTTCCGCAAACTTCCGGGCGTCGTGATTGGCCATGGCCTTTACAGTGTCCAGGCCGCTGTTACCCGGGGTCCCTTTGTGTCCTTCCAGTGCCAGCGATACACCACCGCCTTCCAATTGATCCGTGTGGCCACCGGGAAGGCTTTTTACCGGTTTTGAGGTGGCCTCATGTGACAGGATAAATTCGATTAAAGGACGTAAAACAAAAAAAACAACCAGTAGCAAAGCGATGAATGAGATCGCATACCGCATAATTTTGGCCACCATGAACGGTTGGGTAATCCGGCTTAAAAACCCCGCCTGCTCTCCTGTGTTTTCTTCGAATGCTATTTTTTTAAAAGGAACGCTGCTCACCACAATCTGATCGCCCCGCTGAACATCAAAACCCACCGATCGTTTAACCAGACCTTCCAGGATCTCTAGTTCCTTTTTTGAACGGGGCCGGAATTCTTCAACATTTTTATCATTTTTGCTGTAAATACCATCCACCAGCACCGCCACCGATAATCTTTTCATCTCTCCCACCGGCATAACGGTCTTGCTGACCACACGATTTATCTCGTAATTGACGGTTTCATCCGTTTTTTCGTGCTCGAGGCCTGCGGCATTCCCCTGCGGGCCGTTAATGGGGTTAACAGTACTTTCACCGCCGGATAGGGCGTTTTTCGATAGTTCACTTTTGCGATGCACGCTTCGCATCACCGGTTCTTCAGGGTCATAGGTTTCCTCGGTTTTTTCCGTCACTTTAAAATCGAGCGATGCCGAAACCCGTGCCACGATTTTATCTTTACCCACCACTTTTTCGAGCATGGTCTGGATTCTGCCGGCCAGGTTGTTTTCCATGTTGCGTTGAAATTCGATTTGTGAATCCGTTTGCTTTGACAATTGCGAACCGGTTTTGGCCGTTGACAGGATATTGCCGCTGCTGTCGACAATCATGACCTCTTCGGGATTAAGGCCTTCCACACCGCTGGACACCAGTCGAGCGATCCCTTCCACCTGGGATGGCCGCAATCGCTTGCCGGCTTTGAATTTTAAAACCACCGAAGCCGTTGGTTTGACCTGTTTTTCAATAAAAAGGCTCTGCCGTGGAATGACGATGTGAACCCTGCTTTGCTGAATTTCATCCAGATCGTTGATGGTGCGCGACAATTCTCCCTGCAAGGCTCTTTGATAATTCAGCTGCTGCACAAATTCAGTATCGCCGAAACGCCGGTTGTCAAATATCTCAAAACCGACACCTCCGCCGACCGGAAGCCCCGAAACCGCCATGTCAAACCGCAATTCAGACACCTGTTCGGCGGGTACCGATATGGTATTGCCTGACAATGCAACCTTGTAGGGTACTTTTTTTTCTTTTAACCGGGCCGTAATCGCCCCGGCATCCTCGGCGGAAAGGTTGGAATACAGGGTTTTGTATTCCTTCTGATTAATATAAACGACAAAGGCCGCCACACTGACTGCGGCAATGAGGGCCACCGCTACAATGGAGACTCTTTTGGAAGGGCTTAAGGCATTGAAAACCTTTCCCAGTTGGGATAAAAAATTAAAAATCGAACTCATATTTTCCCTTACTGTGGATTAAAAACAATAGAATCCCCGGGGTTCACAGATCCTGTGGCGGGTTAAACCTGCATTCGCATCACTTCCTGATAGGCATCCAGAATTTTGTTTCGGACCTGCATCATTGTTTTAAAGGATAGATTGGCTTTTTCGATGGCAATCATGGCCTCATGGATACTCCCCGAATCACTCACCTCTACGTTGGCAATGGCACTGTCGGCAGAGTGTTGAAGCTGATTGATCTCTTTGATTTTATTAGTTAAAACCGCACCAAAGGATTCTTTGTTTTCAACCGGACTTTGCTTTTTTCCCGGCGTATCTGTGACGGGGGGCTGTAAATCACCCCGAATCGGGATATGGGTCATCTTAAAACGCCTCCTTGCCTGCTTTTATTTTCCAAGTTCCAGTGCCTTAAGCGCCATGTTTTTACTCGCATCAAATACAGTGACACACGCTTCATAGGCTCTGTTGGCCATAATCATATCGGCCATCTCAGTTACCGTGTTGATATCCGGCATGGCCACAAAGCCGTTTCCATCTGCGTCGGGATGTGATGGATCGAAAATTTTTTTCACGCTCTTTTGACCTTCCACGACATCCGCCACTTTAACCGTTTGCAGGATATCCTCAAAGCTGTCCTTCACAGGCGCCGAAGAAAAAACAATGGTTTTTCGTTTATAGGGCCCCCCCTGGGCCGTGCGGGTCGTATTGATGTTGGCAAGATTGGATATAATAGCATCCATCTTGGCTCTTTGGGCCGAAAGACCCGATCCGATAACGCGAAAACTGGCTTGAAAGTCCATATTACTTTGCCTCCGTCAATACACTGTTCAGGCCCTTGAATTTTCTGGCCAGCAACTCCACCGTGAGATTGTACATAAGATTATTTTCTGCCAATTTGGCCATTTCCTTATCAAGGTCGACCGTATCCCCGGATTCGATAACCTCAAGCCCGGCTGCATCACCGGAGTTTGCCGCACCCGGCAAATGTTTCCCATTGGTTCTTACCATGGCCACTTGTTTTTCACCGTCGATAAGGGCCTGTACCTCCCTTTGAAAAGCCACATCCCTTGGCCGATATCCCGGGGTGTCGATATTGGCAATATTAGAGGTTATAGCCTCATGCCGTGCCGATCTGAAATTCAGAACGCCTGTCAACATCTCAATGGTTTTATTAAATAATAGATCCATGCAAAGAGCTCCCGATACTGTTTTGCGAATACTTGATGCAATCTTTGTACCATAATTTATACCGGCCATACAGGAAATGATAAACGTCGGTTTAAGACTCATAAACACAGGCGAAATACCATATCCGCAAAGGGCAGGTTGTTTTTGATGCCTTATCATGCCTGTGTTGTGAATGCGGCGGGATTTATCCGGACGCCGGACCTTGCCCATTGTCATTTATTCGTCATCGGCTATCTGTTTTTTGACATCAAAAAAAGGGCTTATTGGCTGGCATATCAGGTGCCGGACAGATATTGTCCTTTTGGAGTGCACTTATATTCACTGAGTTTATTTCGGATGGTCCGTACACTGACGCCTAAAATTTCCGAGGCCCGGGTCCGATTGCCCTTAACTTCATCCAGGGTTTCAAAAATCAGTTTTTTTTCCATTTCCTTTAAGGTCATATTTTCCATGGAAGCCCCGTTCAATTGCTCATGAAACGGTTGTCGGTAGTTGTCTGCCTCGCCCTCCAGACATAGATGCTCAGGCTGAATCGCGTTGCCGCAGGAGAGCAGCACCGCCCTTTCAATTACATTCTCCATCTCCCGCACATTGCCGGGCCAGTGATAGCGTTTTACTCTTTCGGCCGCTTCCGGTGAGATCACCGGCACGGGCATACTGTTCAGTTGGCTGTATTTTTCCAGAAAATAGTCATAAAGATACATGATGTCCTGTTTTCTCTCTCTCAACGGCGGAATCCGCAGGGGAATGACATTCAACCGGTAATACAGATCACTCCTGAACTTGTTTTCCCCGATATAATTTTTTAAATCCGCATTTGTGGTGGCAATTATTCTAGCATCCACCGGCACGGCGTCTTGCCCCCCCACCCGGTCAACCTCGGATTCCTGTATAACCCGCAAAAGCTTTGCCTGAAGCTGGATATCCATTTCACTGATTTCATCCAACAGCAACGTCCCACCGTTGGCGACCTCAAATTTTCCCAACCGCCGCTGGGCGGCACCGGTAAAGGCGCCTTTTTCATGGCCGAACATCACGCTTTCGAGCAGGTCATGGGGAATCGCCGCACAATTTACCGCTACAAAAGGCATGTCCGCCCGGACACTGTACCGATGAATATAACGCGCTACCAGCTCTTTCCCAGTGCCGCTTTCGCCCTGTATCAGGATACTGGATTTGCTGCCCGATATGCTTTTGGCCATCTTCAGGAGACCCAGCATGGTCTCATCTCGGGTGATGATCTCTTTTTTTCCCGACGAGCAGGCACTGAACTGCTGGTTTGATTTTTTATCCGCATCAGTGCATTTTTGAGCCACCACCTTTTTTACCATTGCTTCCAGGTGATCCACGGAAAAAGGCTTCATTAAAAAATCTGCGGCCCCTTCCTTCATGGCCTGGACCGCGGTATTGACGGTTCCGTAGGCGGTTATGACAATTACGGGTGTTGTGGCGGAAATCTGTTTGACCCCCTTCAGAACTTCCATTCCGCCCATTTGGGGCATCCGCATATCCGTGATGACGACGTCAAATTTATTCTGTCTGAACTTTTCAAGGCCCTCTGCGCCGCTACCCGACGTCTCGACGCTGTATCCGCAGCTTTCCAGGGACTCGGAAAGTGCCAGACGCATGGAAGATTCATCATCAACAACTAATATTTTTTGGGTTTCCATAGCTCTCCAATGGGAATCTGATCTTAAAGACGGCGCCCGGACCGGTATTGTTTTCGGCGTCTATCGAACCGCCGTGGATATGGATAATATTGTGGATAATGGCAAGGCCCAGGCCCATGCCCTTTTCCTTGGTGGTGAAAAAAGGATTGAATATTTTTTGGATATTCTGATCGGATATTCCGCTGCCCGTGTCCACAAACCGGATTTCCACGACGGGTCCGGAGGCGGCCGATTCCATGCCGGCCGGGCAGATTCGGGTTCCGATCACCAGTGCCCCCCCATCAGGCATTGCCTGCATTGCATTTAGCATAAGGTTTAAAAATACCTGCTTGAGCATCTCTGTATTGCCCCTGATCACCGGATCGGTATTTTTGAGATTTACCGTAAGAGAAATTTTTTCTCTTTCAATGATTTCTCTGGAAAACGAGATAATCTCATCAAGGGTTTTGTGTAAATGGACTTTTTTTATCAGGGGCTTCTGGTCTCGGGTAAACAACAGCAGGTTGGATATCTTGTTGTCCATGTCGTTGACAGCATTGATGATATGAGATGCCCTCTCCCGTGCCTTGTTCTCTTTGATCTCTTTTTTCAGCAAAGAGGCAAAAAGTGCGATGCTCCCCAGCGGGTTTCTGATCTCATGGGCGATATTGGCTGCGGTTTCGCCCATGGCCGCTAATTTTTCAGACCGTCTTACCCGCTCCTCCAGCTTCAAAATTCTGGTAATATCGCGTAAAAGCACAACCGTGCCGATGGCTTCGCCATTTTTGGCCGTAACCGCCGCGCTGGAAATTTCCAGGTCCCTGCCATTCAGTCGCATTTTTCGGCCTGAATCGGCATCAACCGTTTTGATGTCAAAACAGTTTTTTGGATTGACAGTGGGTTCGCTGCCAAACAGCAAATCCGCATTTTTCCCCCGCGCGGTTTTTCTTGAGTACCCGGTAAATTTCTCGGCGCATTGATTCATGATGGTTGTCCTGCCGTCCAGATCCGCCACCACTACGCCGGTGGTAAGGCTGTCAAGGATGTTTTGCAGATAACGGCTTATCTTTTTCTTTTCGGCAAGGGCGTTTTGCAATTCAACATTCTTGGCATCCAGTTCCCTGTTCAGGCCCTCAAATTTTTTTTCCAACCCGGCAAAGGCCTTTTGCAGTCGGTTGGTTGCCTGATCAAATATTTCAAAGGAGTGTTGGAAAAACGAGTTTTCCATCGAAACGGTCGGCTCGGAAATTTTGATTTGTTTGTTATTTTTCATTTTAAATTACAGGTATTCACCATATTTTTCGGTCCAGTTCTTATGGGTCAGGTAATGATCCACGATTGTCGACCAGAATGCATTGTCGGTGTCATTTTTGACCAGACCAAATGATTTTTCAGCCAGGGCCGTATCGTCAAGCCGGGCGTAGTCGCGACCGATTTTAAACAGAATGCACTGCCGCCGGTCAGCTTCAAGCGGCTTATACCGCAGGGCGTTTTCATGCATGGAGATGGCCTCCCGGATGGATCCGCTGTCATATAAACAGTCTCCCGCTCCCTCATAAGAACCCATCATTAAGGCATCCGGGCATTTTTGAGAATCACCCGCGCAGGTTTCCAGAACCATCAAATAATTTTTCAGGGCATCCGCATCGCGGTCTGTTTCTTTCAGCGAATCCGCATACCGTTTACGCATGACGGCCATATCCGCGGTGGTCTCTCCTACCGGCAACGCACTCAGATAAAAGCGGTTCGCCTCTTTGAAGCGGTGTTCCCTGAAACAGATCTCCCCCATCAGGCCATTGGCCCGCTGCATGGTCTCCCGGTTTTGTTCCGAGGCTTTTGCAAGCAGTGTTTCCAATATCTCACGGGCCTCTTGAGTCCTGCCCAGGCTGTAATTGATTTGTGCCTCGGCAAGCCGGGGTTCGTTTATTCGCCTGTCTGTCGGGAATTTGCTGCGCATTTTCTGGAAGATTGCGATGGCCTGTTCGCCGAGCCCGATTTCTTTAAGCGCAGTGGCTATGTTCAGCAGCATGCCGAAATCCCCATCGTTCAGTAAAATTTTTCCGGTGGACTGAAAATAAAGCTGCGCAACGGCAATGTAATCTTTTTTTGAATACAGATCGTCCAGCAGATGGCCGGCACTTAACACTAAATTTTCTTCGATTTTCTTCCGATAGGTGCCCGAGGGAAATTTGTCCAGCAGCAGATGGCCGGTATCGAATGTCTGCCGGTACATTCCTTTTTTATACTGAATCATCATTTTGCGAAACGCCAGTTCTTCGGCCATTTTGGGATCATTTTTTTTTTCAGCCATGGTATCGTAGGCAGAAATCGGATCACGGAAATAGTCCCTGCCGGTAAAAATGGAGTGGGGTAATTTTAATGTCGGATTTGCAGTTCCGATAGTCGCCATCAAAAAAGCGCTCTGCCTGGCTTCCCGGGTATCGGGAAATCGTTTGATTATCAGACTCGATATTTTAAGGGCCATGGGCAGTCGTCCCGTCTTTTCAAAGCTATCAGCCACCTTGCAAAGGGTATCTTTATATGCCCTGCCTTCGGGGTAAAGGTTCAGGTAAACCACAAAAACCGCTAAAGCCTCATCATATTTACGGGTCATATAGTACATCTCCCCGAGCTGTGAAAGCCAGTCTTCTGGGAGATCTTCCATCACCGGCCATTTTTTCAGGGCATTCTCATACCATATTTTCGCGTCATTTAATTGACGCAGTTTGGAATAACAGGCACCCACTGCGAAATAGGCAGCTTTTTCGTATTTGCCGTCCGGGTATTTTTTTATGTATGTCTTAAACGTTTGGAGGGCCGGGCTGAACCTTTCTACCTGATACGCCATCTTGCCGGCCATAAAAAAAGCATCGGGGACATATATCGATTCCGGGTGCTTCAGACAGAGCGCATTAAATTCGGCCAGGGCTTCATAGGAAAAATTCAAAAGCCTGTAACTGTCGGCCAGCCGGTACAGGGCCTGGGCGTTTTCCCGTTGCGCGGCCGGATTTTTTTTGATTATTTCGCGGTATTGTTCAGTGGCTTTTAACAGATACCGATTATTGCCTTTCCGGCCTGAAAAATAATAGCAATCCGCTATCCGGCGCAACGTGGTCTCTTTGCCCCCGGCGGCCGCCAGTGCTTCGAATTTGGATAAAGCGTCCTCGTATCTTTGGTTTATAAAATCACGCATGGCGCTGTCATGGACATTGTTTGCCGGTGCCCGGGTGACGGCTTCCTTATTTTCGGTCAAAGGTCGCGGCAAAATCGTTTCGGCCGACCTGGCAAGCGGCACCGGTTGTGGTGCAACCGCTTCTACCCGCCCGGAAAGCGGCACTGGTTGTGGTGCAACCGCTTCTACCCGCCCGGCAAGGGGTATTGGTTGTGGTGTAATTTTTTCTGTCGACTTGGCAGGGAGGTCGGTTTTCATCGCTTTTGGCATGCCGGGTGAAAGAAGTTTATCTTTTGGTGAAGCCGGTACGGGAGTGGATTTCAATTTAGGCGGAAAAGCGATTTTTGCCGGGGTTGACCTGTCTTTTGGTTTGATTTTTTTCGATGCCCCGGTTGTATCTCCAGCAACGGTTTTGATAAGGACAAAATCTTTAATGACCCCTCTTTTTTTTAATTCCATCCCGGCTGCACGTGCCGCTTTATGGCTTTGATAGGGCTCTGTGGCAACACGGTACCAGCGTCCTTTTCCCGGAATATTAACGGCATAAGAGAAGAATCGAAACCCTCTTGCGTTCAGGTCGGTCACCCGTGCATCCGCTGTCGCCGTATTTATATACGAAGCCACCTGGACACTGTAACGGGGGGCCCTGGCATCGGCGCCGGAACATTTTGATTCAAGCCCCATGGCCAATATGGCTGTTAAAATACAAAAAAGTCCGGGGATTAATTTTGTTGATCTAAAAAAATTCATAATTGCCATTCTGGGGTTGCAAGGGTCGTGCGCCGGGCTGAAAATGACCGGGTGTCGCATTCCTGAGCGCACCGCCCAAAGCCTGGAGCCTCCAGCAATTGCAATTTATATGCCAATTATCATTTATCGAAACGTAGCAGGCACCCGGATCAAATCCGGCTGTTTTCCAAAAGCAGTGTAAAACCATCCCCACCAAGCTTATTTGAGGAAACATCCGGCAGAATTTTAAAAAAGATCTAAAGTTATCCATTTTTTTGCCGATAACTATATTAGGTAAGGATGTCATGGCCCAGGCCAGCTTCAGAATACAAAATATCCAAAAAAGGACATGGGGTTGAATTGTGGAGATTAACCGGTGGGTATTTTCACTATCAGTAGAGGTATAAGCGATGACAATTTCAATTAATCAGGCCGGCAATGTCCTCAAGGCGTACGCCAAACAAAACAAACCGCTGAATCCGGCGGCCGGCAAATTTCGATCTGAAGGCACGCCCATCGACAGGGTTACCCTTTCCTTCGAAGCCGATAATCCGGAAACCATCGATAAAATGACATACAGTCTGCTGGATGTGCTGTTAAAAAACAGGCCGTCCGATATTTAGTCACCCGCCTTATAATCGCCCCCCTCTGAGTACACAAGGTAAAATCTGCGACCGCTGTGGTAAAAAGTTGTTTTGAAATCTCCCCTGTTTCCGGCACGATAAATGCAAAAGTGCCTGGGCATGAAAACAAATAACCACATTCCGTACGAAATTAAACCGGGAATCGTCGATGTCCGATTTGTTGTGGACGGCAAAACAGTCAGCACCAGGGGAAATATAAATCGTGTCTCGGATGAAATTATTGTCATCACGCTTGACGTTGATGACAATAATTTGACGCTTGACGCGGGAATGGACTTTTATATTTCAAAAGAGGATATCTGTTTTAATGTCGCCGACGCAAAAGATTTTCCGGTCATCAAAGCCGTCAGGGTCCCCCGGAGAAAATACGTCAGGGTAGACGATGTCCTGAAGGTGGATTACCAAAAGGTTGCTCCGGAAGCGTATCGCCGGTTTCAAAGCAAACCAGAGGTTATTTTAGACCGTGTTTTCGGTGAACCGTTTAAGATGCCTGAAATTGAAGCCGTGGATCTGAAACTGCTCTACAAACTCATCTACCAGGCCAACCTGAAAATGGATCGTATTCTGGATTTGTTGGAAAACAGGGACAAAGACCGATATGAAACCGTGGGGAGGGAAGGGGTGAACATCAGCGGTTCGGGAATGAAATTTACTGCCGCCCGGCTTTTTTCCATTGGTGATGTGATTGCCATCCGGACCTCTTTGCCTTTACCGGCTAAAACCAGGCTCAACCTGCTTGGAAAAGTCACTTCGATCAAGTCAGCAGGGCCTGACAATCGATATGAGATTTGCGTTGCATATATGGATTTGACTGAAGAAGACAGAAAGTCAATCGTAAAATATGTGTTTCAACGGCAGCGGGAGCTGATCCGGCTCTCTCCCCATGATAGAAAACATGAATCGTGATTTCCAGGCATCCGGTTTCTGATCGCTGACTTTTGGATTCCGTCTATCCCTTTTGATCAAATAGAAGTCCGACCATTTCGTCCAGTTTGGCCGCAAGGTTCAAAATTTCCAAAGAAGGAATCTCCCGAATCAATTCTCCTGTTTTTTCGTCGGATATAGCTACCATGACCTGACCGGATGCCTCATGAACCGAGAAATTCATCTTAATATTGTGGATTGTATTCAGGTTGTTTTGGATATTGTCGGCCAGATCGGTTGTTTGAGAAAAATCCGGTATTTTTTTCTCCGTCGGGTCGTCTTTGCTGCCGGCAGCGCACGCCTCACCATCGAGAAGCTTTGCCTGCACCGGTGCCATGATGCCTTCCAGTGGCTTGACCGGTGCGATTGGCCCAATAGCCGATTTGTTGACAGGTTTCGTAATCATTTTTTTCCTCCAAAATACAAGTATCAAACCCGAATAAATTAGACATTACAAATAACGGTCATGTCCTTTGGGCGCAACCAGATTAAGTTTTCTCTTCAGTTCCTTTATGGTAAAAATTGTTATTCTTTCATATAAAGCGCTCATGCGGATTGTTCGGTGTTATTTGTTAATCACATTCTTGGCATAAGCCGCGGAAACCGTTTTTTTCTTTTCACTCTGCCCGAGCTGACGGCTCAGTTCGTCCCGCTGTCGATGAATTTCGGCAATGGCCAGATTTATCCGGTCTCGTGTTTTTTGTATCTGCTCAAGCAGCCCGGGGTCCCGGCCCACGCCTGACCGCCTGAGCTTATCCATGGTATTTTTATGCTCTGCGGTTATGCCCATGAGAGCCGTTGCATCATTTTTATCGAGCGCTGATTTGACCCGGTCGGCAATGTCTGCAAGATTTTGGTACAGCCTTTTATGGGTTTCAGACGGCAATGCGCAACCCTCCGGTCATCCCCGATTCAACCCTCTGGTTATAAATCGGCGCGGCGGATGTTTTAGCAGCAGCCTTGAAGCCTTCATGAAGTTCACCCAGAAGCCGGTCGACCTCTTCCAGGGCTTCCGGATCGTTTTTGATATTGGCATGGGTCAGTCGTTTGATCATATAAGGATATAAGGCCGCCAGATTTTTTGCCAGATCGCCGCCTTTTTCCAGGTCAAGTGCGCAGTGAAGCTCCGTTAGGATTGCCAGAACCCTTGAGATGTTTTCACCTTTCAGTCTGGGGTTTTTTTCAGTAATCCCTATTTTTGCGATCCTTACGGCACTGAGTGCGCCTTCATAGAGCATCAGGAGAATGTCCTCTTTTTTTTCAATTGTCTTGGCAATCACGTTTCTATAGCCGGCATATCCTGCTGCTGTCATCCGTTAATCTCCTTTGTAGGTTTAAATTTTTAATTATGACGGTCTCGTAAACAGTCCAACTCCTGCGTTACGCAGCATTTCGCAATCATTCAACGTACGATGGTTACGCCTCATGATTGCAAAATTTGCGCGCCTTGAATTTGAACTTTTTACGAGACCGTCTAAATCCAATTTTTTAGGCGCTTATCAATTATAGATTTGAAATATAGTTGTTTGTCGTCTGAAAGCCCGCGATCTGCTGGGTCAGATAATCCCCGGTGGTCTGATATTCGGCCAGGAGCAGTTCCAGGGCATTGAATTGGGCCCGGGTACGCGTTTCCCATGCCAGGTTACGCATCTCTATCCTTTCAACCTGCTCTCCAATATCGTCTATGCTGTCCTGGATGCCGTCGGTCCGCACGGCAAGGGAGCCGTCTGTATCATCAAGCGCTGCTGAAAGGGTTTCTATCATACGTACGGCAACCCCTTTTGCGCCGTCGGTTGACTGGGTGAAAAACTGGAGCACATCATCAAAATGGTCGTCCAGTGAACTGTTTAAGGTTTCATCATCGACTTCAAGATCCCCGTCACTGTTTAAGGTAATGCCGAGATCGGCCAGTCGTGTGAAGGATTCAATGCCTGAAACCGCATTCGTGATGGTGTTGCGAAGGCTGTTGCGGATATTGCTGGTGGTGGTATCCCCCATCAGAACACCTGCTACTTCTGTATCCGCGTTGTACCCCTGGGCCGTTTCAAAAAAAGCAGCGGTCTGGTTGTATGCCGTTACAAACGCGTTGATTTTGGAAACCACGGTATTTGTATTCCGGCTTACCGTCAGGGTGGTTTGGTTGTCCGGCGCATCAGGGGCTGATACAAGCGTCAGGGTGAGGCCCTGGAGGACATCATCGATGGTGTTGGAATCCCTGCGTATATTGGCCACGCCGTCCACGGTGATGATGGCGTCGGCAGCCGTCTGGGTATTGGTCAGACGGCTGGTCCCCCCCTGGTCGTATGCCAGCCTGGAAAGGCCGTTTTCGTCTGTATTGTTATCGTCGCCCGTGTCGGTGGCCGTCAGGTTGATCACATTGTTTGCCCCGGTCTTTTCTGCGGTCAGGGTTAAAAAATAGTCGGTTCCGTCAAAGATCACGGTGGCTTGAACACCGACCCTGACATCGTTTATGGCCTGGGCCACATCATCGATGGTGTCGGTGGCGGATACGGTAATATCCGTCGCAGAGCCGTCTCCCATCTTGATGTGCAGGGCCCCCGCGCCCACCGGTTCATCCGCGGAAAACGCCGTGCTGGTGAGCTTGTGCGCCTCGGCCAGTTGCTGAACGGTAACGTCGTAGGCGCCCGGTGCGGCATTTTCATCAGCAGACACGGTAAAAAGGTCGGTGTCGCCCGAGCTGGCGGAAAAGCGGGTCAGATCACTCGGGTCATCAAGCTTTTCCATGGCTGATTGCAGGGTGCCGAGGACTTCCTGTAAACTGCCGTAGGTGGTCAATTCCACCTGATAAGCCGCCTCCTTCTGTTGAAGATTAACAATGGGCCGCTGCTGTATCTCCAAGAGTTGCTCGATCATAGAGTTGGTGTCAAGACCCGACATGAGACCGCCTACTGAGATGGACATGATCACTCCCTTGTAATTCGTTTTGTTTTCTTAATAGCATTATCGGTATTTTAATAGAAAACTTTAGCTTTTTGTCATCCTTTATTTGCCGGTGCACATTTTTTTTGCAAGGCAGTTATTTTTCAACCGTAAACCGATAACGGTAAATCGAGAGCGGATCTTTGTTTTTCTTTGCGAACACTGTGGGCGCTGTGTTCCTCTGTGTCCGCTGCGGTGAAAACGGTTTTTTACAAAAAAAGGCCCCGAAAAATATCCCGGGGCCTTTTTGTTAGAAGTTTATATTTTTACTTCAGTCTTCTACCTTATTGAAGCAGACTCAGCACCATCTGCGGCAGCTGATTGGCCTGGGCCAGCATGGCCACACCGGCTTGCTGCATGACCTGGGCTTTGGTCATATTGGCCGTTTCCGCTGCAAAGTCCGCATCCATGACCCGGGCGTTGGCTGCGGAAATGTTTTCGGAAACGCTCTGCAGATTGGAGATGGTGGACTCGAAGCGGTTCTGGATCGCGCCGAGACTACCCCGGATAAGAGAAATGTCATTCAAGGCAAGGTCAACACTGGCAATGGCGCTTTGGGAATTCGCGAGTGTGGAAACTGACAGATCACTGACGACCACCGTGGCCGTACCCGCATCATAATCAGCGCTCTCGTCAACACCACCAGTAAGATTTGTATTAGCGAATGCTGCAGCAGATGTAGTACCACCAGTAGCGCTTACCGTCCCGGCCGTAGTTTCCAGTCCATCAATCAGCGCGGCAACATCGGCGTTGGTCCAACCGCTTATGGTGGTAGAACTGGCGGTCACTGTGATGGCATTCCCTACAACCGTAGTAGAGGTAGCAATTGCGGCAGAACCATCCGTGGTCACTTCAGTAGCAGCGTTAGTCGCAGTTCCACCAACAGCAATATCAGTCACATCTGTATTGGCTGTCGCACTGGTGTACGTTAAAGTGGCACCTGAGGCAGAGGCGGCTGCTGTAAAAAGTGTGCCGTCGTTTGTGCCTGTAAAACTAACTTCCGCACCATCAGAAGATGTAAAAGAGGCCGTACCGCTGGCAATATAAGCTGCAAAGCCAGCTGCCATTTCAGCTCCTGTTGAGGTTCCTCCACCATCAGTTGTAGCCGTCACGCCATTGACAGTTACCGTTTGATCAGCGGTTGTGACCCCCGCACCGAATGTAACAATACTAGACTCCGTCACATCCGTGGTCGAATCAGAAGTCAACGAGACGGTTATGCCACTGCCAGCAAGGCCATCGGTATCAGCTGTAACCACAAGATCCGTGTTGATTGTTGCAGCGGCAGCAACCCCTGCCGTACCAGTTACCACAGCAGCCGCTGCGGTTCCAAGATCGGCCGTCCGCGCACTGTCGATACTGAAGCTTATGGACTGACCTTCACCGGCATCGGCACCGATCTGAAAAGTAGCGTTGGTCATGGTTCCGTCAATTACGTTTTTACCATTGAATGCTGTGGTTTTCGCAATACGATCAAGCTCTGCCTTGAGCTGTGTTACCTCATCATTCAGTGAAGAACGGTCTGAAGCTGTATTGGTGTCATTGGAAGACTGTACGGCCAGTTCACGGATGCGCTGCAGGATATTGGTGCTTTCCTGCAGGGCGCCTTCAGCCGTCTGGGCCAGAGAAATACCGTCATTGGCATTTCTGGCCGCCTGGTCCAGACCGCGAACCTGTGCGGTCATCCGGTTGGAGATGGCCAGCCCGGCGGCATCGTCCTTGGCGCTGTTGATGCGCAGACCCGATGACAGCCGGGACAGGGCTTCGTTTAGGGAACCCTGTGATTTTCCCAGGTTTCTCTGGGCGTTCAAAGATGCGATATTGGTGTTAATTGTCATTGCCATGGTTTAATTCCTCCTTGAATTTAAAATTCGGTTTGTTTTTGCCGGCGTCCTTGCCGGCAGGGTGTTTTATTCACTGTAGTGTATGGCGGGCGTTCTTTTTACCTCCTTTTGGGCCCGTGTTTCGATGTTCCTGTTTGCTTTCATCATTACTATCGGAACTTGTCTTGCCGAACTTGAGTAAAATTTTAAAAAAAATTGAGAAATAGTGGGGGGACATTCTATAAATATGTAAAAAATTTGACTTGGGCAGGTGCTCTCAAAGGGCGTTTTTCACCGCAGATGCCGCCCAGGGCCACCGAGAAGGGCTTATGTTTAGCCACGGATTCAAAAAACGATATCTTTGCGTGAGTCCGACCTGAACACGATGGCGCACATATTGCATATTTTTTTCGACAGACAGTCTCTTTGAACCCGTTTTCGCAACGGCCGGAGGGCATTTAAATTCAACACACGTCCTGTGAGAGGTATTTGCAATGGAACTGCATCAGATCATATCGAGGGGCAACACCGTGTCGGCATTGAAAAAAAAGCCCGCATCCCGGGATTTCCTGTTTGCCGAAATGCTGTGCAAAAAAGCGGAAGGGACTCAAATTGCAGGTGCTCTGGTCACATCAGAAAAGACCGAGCCGGTGGCCATCGGGACCACAACCCGGGATAAGCCCACCGTCTCCCATCTGCTTGTAAACCATCCGGACTATAAAAAGGAGTGCTGGCGCATCATCCACGCGGACATCAACCAAAACAAACCCTTTACGCGCATCCGGGCCGGTGAGACCATTTATATCGATCCAACAACACGGGAGATCACCTGGGGAAAAGAGCAAGCACCCGAATCGATGCCGGTGGTAAAAGATCGCACACCAAACGCTGATACACCTGATAAATCACTATCGGCCCGGCTCATCGATGCCGTAAAACCGTTTATCGGAACGTCCCACAGCAACGTCGATTGTTATGAGCTGGTGGTCAATGGTATAACATCCCTTGGATATCGATACCATGGTCAGGCGGGCATCAAAAGCAGTTTGATGGAAATGGCGCTTCGTGACAGGCTGCCGGCCAATGCCTATTTGACCGGAGAAGGCCTGGTGGCAAAAACAGGCAGGGCCATTGTTTCAAAATCTTTTGAAAATATCGGCGATCCGGCCCAGGCGGCCATGGCATTTGTTCGTGAGATACAACCCCTTCTCAGGCAAGGCCGCATCCTGTCTTTTTCAACCCCGACAAAAGGGCACACCGGTGTTATCTCAAAGGCGGAAAATCAATGGACGTTTATCAATTCGGGGATGATGGATAATTCGGTGGGGAAAAGCGTCAATGCAAATGCGGTGGGTGAAGAATTTTTAACTGATGAACTCGAAAACTGGTTTGCCCGGGCAAAAAAACAGAGGCAACCTCTGAAAATCACCATCGGCGCGCTTGACCAAGAGAAGCTGGCCACGTTTATGTAGGGTTGCCTATCGAAATGAGCTGCTTATTTTCTGCACCGATTCGATCACTTCCAGCACGAGGTCGCCAAGCGCTTCCCGATCCAGCCCGATCAGATCGATTGTGCCGTCTTCCAGTTCGGCCATGATGTCATCACTTTCATACCCCAGACCGCTTAATTTGGCGACATAGTCGGCCGCATGAACAATATACGCCAATTCATTGCCCCGGGAAGCGGCCGGACGATGGTGATGTTTTATTGAAATCGCCACAGCCTCGGGGATGCTCCAGTTTTTACAGATGTCGGCTACAATGTCGGTGTGATCAAAACCGAAAATAGTTTGTTCGGCCGCCAGTATTCTGCTGCCTTCAGCGTTCATTAATAGGTCAAAATCCGCCTTTTTGTCCGAACATACGGGTCGAGAATGATCTTGCCGATATCATGCAGCAACCCGGCGGTATAGGCATCGTTTGCCAGATCAGGCCGTTTTTTTTGGCAATAATCCGGGAACAAAGGGCCGTGGCAACGGAATGCTGCCACAATTCGCCGGATTTGAATCCGTATCCTTTGAGCGTCCTTTCCAGAAAATTAGCGGCACCGGCGGAAATGATCAGGTCTTTTAAGGTCTGTTGACCCAGCAGGATACAGGCCTTGTTGATGGAAGAAATTTTTCTCTCCGGCCATAATAGGCGGAATTGGCCAGCCGCAGGATCCTGGAGACCATGGCCTGGTCGGTCTCAAGAATACGTGACAATTCATTCATGATGACGTTGGGGCTGGAAATTAGTTTAAGGGTTTTCATCACGACCTGGGGCATGGGCGGCAGGTCCGACAGGGACGCCTGTATCCGTGCCTTCAGATTCTCCGCGGCCTGTTCGGGGGTCTCTTTCGAGATTGCCGCCTGGGACGGTGTTGCCTCCTGCGAATCACCGGGTCTTGTGGCCGGACCGGCCGGCGTTTCGCCGGTAACCTTGGATGCTTGCAGATCCAAAACAATGTGGTGCCCGCATTTTGGACAGGGGCTGGTGATTTTTTCCCTTCTCACGAGACGGTCTTTGCGAATTTTATAGGTGGTCCTGCAGCCAGGGCATTTAATTTTGAATATGAAATCTCTTTTTTCCAGGGGCCATATGTAAAATAGATGCTTGCGTAAACAGTCTCCGATCTGACGCAGTAAAAATTTTTATAACCATTTTGTACTTGAGCAATGGGCTCAAGTCAGGCCCGACCCAATCGGAGAACCGGCCAGGTCCACCTGCCTTTCGATAAAGTGCCGGGTACAAACGACGGCCTGTTTTTTAATTTTCTGGCATCGTATTTGCTAAACAAGAAAAATTAGGAAATGGATCAGGCTTTTTCCCGGTTCATTGATGGATTAAGCACTATATAGCGTAAACAGAACATGCAAGGACCCAATTCACTCAGTTGAAAGTCAATTTTTTGACATGTAAAATGGAAATATTATGACGGGTGGCAATCCATTGTTTTGGACTTGCCGATCCGCTTGACTTGAAAATTTTTCAGATGCGCCAAGAATCGACACCGACAGGAAATCTATGATGACAGAGCAGGAATGGCAGAACCGGGAGAGATTGACGGGCGCACTTGAAATGGCGGGGTATCTGCCATGAACTCAATCAGCCGCTTCAGGCAACCGAAGGTTTTTCCGAACTGCTTTTAATGAAAATTTCGAAAGATAACCCTGTGTACGATACGGTAACGAAGATACAACAGCAGGTTGACAGGATTGGGGAAATAACGAAAAAAATTATGCGGATAGACAAATATGAAACTAAAAGTTATCTCCATCAGAAGATAATTGATATTGATAAGGCCACCCTTATAATTGAAAAATGAAGGTTTGAATAATGATCACAAGTTTTCAATATTCAATTTGGGCCTGGTTTTACCCGGTTAGAAACTGCCGGGTAATCTGTTAATTAATATTTTAGGGAGGGGATGCATGTCCTCGGAAAACAGACGGTTTACACGGATTCCGTTTCATGTGAATGCGGAATTAACGGTCAATCACGTTTACTATACCGTTGATAAAATCAGCAACCTGGGCATCGGCGGTTGCCTGCTGCCCATTACTGCCGACCTGGCACCCGGCGGTGTCTGCCATTTAAAAATTGTATTAAGCGGCGTGAGCAGTGAGCTTGCCATCAATGTGAACGCCACCGTCAAACGCTGCGCCGCCGCATCCGTCGCCCTTGAATTTACCGGCATTGATCCGGACAGCCTTTTTCATCTCAAAAACATTCTTCGGTATAATTTTTTTGACGATGAAGAAATTATTGATCGGGAAATCAGGGAACATCCCGGTATCCACTGACCCTTTAAATCGGCAATTTATCCGGATTTCGATCTGATCGTTGCCGTTTTTATTTTTTGATTATGAAGGCGTTGTTTTTTTACAACCCGCTCTATTTCAATGGCTCTGAAAATATTTTTATCAATAAAATAATCTCCAAAAAGCCGCTTGCACCCACGTTGTTTGTTTAACAGGGGCATGATGTTAAACCACTTTAAATACCCTTCTCTGATCGCACATTGTCCGAATTTCTCATTGTGTTTTTTTTGGCAAAGGATGGCCTGGATTTCTTTCAGGGTCAGAAGACCCTTGGATATGGCCAATTGGCCGATCAGCGGGTGCTGTCGTTTCTGCCAGGCCAGTGCTTTTATGAGCGTATTCCAGGAAATTATACTCGAATAATACATGAATCGTCCCATCAATAATTCTCTTTGCGGTATTCGGCCTGAATAAATGTCATTTGCCCATTTTTTCGCGGTTGTCTGTGCCTCGGTATCGTTTGCGTTGACGTCCGGCTGCCGTTTTTCGGTGCCCTGGGGTGTGATTATTATTTTACCGTCACCGCCGACGATGGGATAAAGCCGTTTATAGGCATCATTGACATTCTTGAACTGTTGGAGCATTTGGGCTTCATCTACGCCAAGAATTTTCGCCCTGTCGGGATGCGTTTCCAGTGCTTTTTTTCGGAAAGCCGCCTTAACCCCTGATGGCTGGAGGTATCGCAGAAAATCATTTGACACAACCACTTCGGGTCCAAAAAGAATATTACAGGCTTGGACAATCAGATTATGGGGAACCACCGTCACTTTATGTTTACCTTTTCGCAAATATTTTTTACGATGCTATCAAGTATTGAGACGCTCGGCTGTAAAGGCGTTAAAGCTCGGAATATCAGGCATATTTCGAGCTTTTGTTCTGAGGACAGGCCGATGTATCGGTGCCTAAATGGTAACCTTTTTGACAACTCCATTAATGCTTGAAACTGCGCTGGCCGGTATACACCATGGCGGCACCGGCTTCGTTGCAGGCCTCGATGGACTGGTAATCATTGCCCGACCCCCCGGGCTGAATCACGCTGGAGATGCCTTCCCGCAGACCCACATCCACGCCGTCCCGGAACGGGAAAAAGGCATCACTGACCATTGCCGCATTGATGAGACCCCCTTTTTCCCTGGCTACCCGGGCATCGATCTCTTTTGCTTTTTCCGCATCCTGAAGTTCGTTATAGGCGATTTTGTGCTGCTCGAAACAATACCGGTCGGCCAGTTTTCGGTAGGCCTTGTCACGGGCAATTTCAGCTACCCCCACCCGGTCCTGTTCACCGGTGCCGATGCCCACGGTGACCTGGTCTTTTACATAAATGACCGAGTTGGAGGTGACCCCGGCCTCCACCATCCATCCGAACAGCAGGTCCTGAACCTCTTTTTCCGTGGGCTGTCGGTCTATCCGGTAGGTTTGGCCCTGGTATTCGCACTGGGCCGGTTTCAGATCCGCTTTACATCTAGCCGTGGGCACAAAGGACCACTGGGCCACGATGCCGCCGTCGATGAGGCTCTTGAATTCAACACAGCGCTGACCGACAAACGCCTGCAGCCGGTGGATATTATCGATGCGGATGACCCGCAGGTTTTTTTTGCGGGCAAAAATGTCCATGGCCCCTTCCTCAAAATCGGGGGCCACCACCACCTCGGCGTACTGCTTGGAAATGGCCGCGGCCGTTTCCCTGTCCACCGGTCGGTTCAATGCGATACACCCGCCAAAGGCCGCCACCCGGTCGGCCATATTGGCCTTGATGTAGGCGTCGGTCAGGGTATCGGACTGGGCCACGCCGCAGGGATTGTTATGCTTGACGATGACGGCGGTGGGTTTATCCGTCAGATACCTGAGAATATTCAACGCATTATCCGCATCCGTCAGATTGGTTTTCCCCGGGTGCTTGCCCGACTGCAGCAGTTCTATGTCCGAGGCCAGGTATTGGCCCGGCTGGATCATGGTGGTCTCCCCCAGCACCAGGTTGCCGTTGACCATGCGGTACAAGGCCGCCTCCTGGCCGGGATTTTCCCCGTACCGAAGCCCCTTGTTCACATGATCGATGGTCCAGACCACCTTTTCGTAGGCAATGGTCTGGCGCTTGCCGTTGTCAATAAAGCTGATTTCCATCCGGGGCGGAAAATGATCGTCCATGATGGTTTTGTACATTTTTTTCAGATCTTCGGCCATTTTTTATCCCTACTGTTTGGGTTTGATATGAATAAAAAGTTAGTTGAAGGTTTTTTAGACTGAAGGTTGAAGGTATTTTGTCTATCGGTGGGCAAAGCCCACCCTACGATATTTTATTCAGCCTTCCACCTTTCACCTTCAGCCCTCTACCTTCCGATAACAGCCCTTCACCGCGTCATCATTTTGAAGGGCCAGAAAATCGGCAATGGTCCGGTCGTAAACGGCTGTGTGTTCAAATGCCTTGCGGGCCAGATGAAACCGCAGATCCAGGGAGGTCATGCCCTGATGGGCCGATAGGTCGGCAAGCACCCGGGTGTAATCGGCAGGGTCCACCACCGATGCCACACGGATGAAATTTTTGGCCGAGGCCCGGATCATGCACGGTCCCCCGATATCGATGTTGCCCCTGGCCTGTTCAATGGTAACCCCTTGTTTGGCAATGGTTTCTTTGAAGGGATACAGGTTCACGACAACCATGTCGATGGCAACACTGTCGGTGCGTTTCAGATCCTGCTGGTGGGCGTCGTTGTAAGTTTCGGTGAGCAGTCCCAGGTAGATTCGAAAATCAAGGGTCTTGACCAGCCCCCCCTGGGTTTCCGGCTGGCCCGTATAATCAGATACCTTTGTCAGACAGGCGTCTGCGCCGGTGCCGAGAATTTCCCGGAGCCGTGTAAACGTACCGCCGGTGGAAAAAAATTTTACACCCGGGGTCAGTTTTATCATTTCAGGGATAAATGTATCCAGGCCGTTTTTGTCCGAAACACTTACCAGAACATGTTTCACCCTTACCTTGTCATCGATTTTTTCAACTATGTTCATACTCATAAGCGTTGCCAGCGGCATTGGTTTGAACCGCTGCCGCTGATGCCCCCTTTTTTTAAATGTTAATGATGACGGTCTCGTAAAGGTTCCAACGCCTGCGTTGCGCTGCAGCCCGCAATCATTCAACGGTCGATGGTTACGCCTCATAATTGCAAAATTGGCACGCCTTGAATCTGAACTGTTTACAAGACCGTATAAAACAGTAAATCGTTTTTCCCCGGGCTGTCAACAACGTCCGGCATGTTCGTCTAAAAAACGCTGAAAAAAAATGTTCATGAAATCGTGACGCCCTGCCGCCAGCCGCCGTCCCTCAACGGTGAGCATCCGGTCTTTTATTTTATTCAGTTTCAGTTTGAATTCACGATATCCGGTATCCTCTTCTGAATAGGGCAGGGTATCTTCCACCCGGATCAGCGGGTTATGCAGTCGTGCCCCGTTTTCACCGGCAAACAGGTAGGCCCGGGCCACACCCACGGCACCGATGGCATCGAGTTTGTCCGCATCGAAAAGCACCATCGCTTCCAGGGAGTCGGGCGTTTCATCGCCCCGGAAACGATGGGATCGGACGCAGTGGATGATATTGTTTTTCTGCCTATCGGTGAGCGCCAGGTTCTTTATTATCGGCCGGGCCATTTGGCTTCCCAGCCGTGCATGGCAGATCGTTCCATTGGATGAATCCTGTTCACACCGACCGATATCATGCAGGTAGGCGGCAATCTTCAGTACCGGCATATCCGCCCCTTCCCTGGAACCAATTTGCTCGCACAGGCGGACCACCCGGAGGGTGTGTTCCCAGTCATGACTGCCGTGGGCGTTTTTAAATAGATCTTTGGCAATTTTTCGGATCTGTTTTGTCTGAGATTCACTATTCATGGTGACCGATGCCGGATTTTTTTGATGTTTCAAAAAGGACTCTGTTTTGCCTGTGGGGCGCGGTGGTGTTATGCAACGGTTTCCTGGGGCTGAAAACTTTCGGTCCGGACAGGTATGGCCGGCCCGGCCAGTATTTCCACTCGTTCCGGCCCGGGCCGCAGAGAAAAAGTGACCTGCCGGCAATTAAACCGGGTGCAGATTTTTTGATAAATTTTAGCAATAAAGGCTTTGAACAGTGCCGGATCGGATCTGTCCTTCCCGTGGCCCATGATTTTATTCAAAGATTCGTAGCCTTCGTACAACCGGTCCATGGCCGATGCATCCACCATGGGATTGGAAATGACCACGGCCGTCTCCACCGGTATGGTTTTTACCGCTCCGCTCGCTTCGCACTGCTCTTCGGGCAGGGCTGCTTCGGATGAGTCGGCCTCCCTGGATCTGAACTCTTTGATCAACTCAATGGGCACCACCCGGATAATTTCGAAAAGGGTTGTCTGTCCCATTTTCAGCAGGCCGTCATCGATCATGGTTTTCATACCCGTTTTAAGTGCCATGCGTTTGATTTCATTTTCCGTAGCCCCTCTGCTGAGTGCACGGGCAATGTCCCGGTTGATTTCCAGCAGTTCCGAAATCAGGGTACGCCCCCGGTACCCGGTGAAGTTGCAGGCCTTGCAGCCGATCCCTTTGTAAAATGTCAAGTGTTCCGGGTAGGTGTCAAACAGAATGCTCCATTCCGCTTTCTCCGGCGTGTATTCTCTTATACAGACATCACAGATTTTTCTGACCAGGCGTTGGGCCAGAACCCCCATGAGCCCGGACGCAATCTGATTCTGTTCAATATCCAGATCCAGAAGCCGGGTGATGGAACTTGCCGCATCATTGGTATGAATGGTACTCATGAGCAAATGGCCGGTCTGGGCGGCATCAAAGGCAATCCTGGCGGTTTCATCATCCCGTATTTCACCGATGAGGATAACATCCGGATCAAGCCGCAGGAAAGAGCGCAGCAACCGGGCAAAGGTCAACTTGATTTTGGGGTTTACCTGGGTCTGCATGATCCCGGGGAAACTGTATTCAATGGGATCTTCGGCGGTGATGATTTTGATGCCCGGATTATAAACATACTGGAGGGCACCGTAAAGGGTGGAGGATTTTCCACTGCCGGTGGGGCCCGACACCAGTACCATCCCGGCCGCACTTTTAAAAAATCGCTTCATGGGTTCTAACACATGCGGTGAATGGTTCAGGTTATCCAGCCCGACTTTGGCTTTGCGGGAATCCAGTATGCGGATGGTGACATTTTCACCGACAATGGCAGGGCAGGTCGCTACCCTGAAATCAAGGTCAAAGCGCTGTTGACTGGTCCTGTCCAGGTAGTTGATTCTAAATACGCCGTCCTGGGGCATCCGCCGTTCGGCAATATCCAGGTTGGAGATAATTTTGATCCGTGAAATAATGGCGCCGGCCATCTCCTTTATTTTTTTATCCAGCCATTCGGGCTGGGCGCTCTGCAAAACACCGTCGAGGCGATAGCGCAGTTTGGCACCCACCCGGTCCTGTTCGATATGGATATCACTGGCGTTATTGATGATGCCGAACTTGATGACGTAATCCACCACCTGTTTGGCTTCCATGTCGGAAATCCCGTACAGGCCCGTCTTGCCTTCATTGATATCTTCCTGCTGCAGATCGATATCCACAAGATCAACGTTTTCATTCAGGGCTCTTTCTTCCCCGATTGCCTTGGCACTTTTGATGCTTTTGCCATATAATGAGCTGAAAAGATTGTGAAAATTTTCCTCTGTAACAATCACCATCTCGATTTCGAAACGGGCCATCAACGGCAGCAGGTCCTGGTTTTCCAGCAGTTCGGCAGGGTTGGTGATGGCCAGTTTTATTTTCTGGTCTTTAAGGCTCAGGGGTAGAATTAGGTTTTTTTCCGCATATTTCAACCCGACTGTTTTGATCAGTTCTTTTTTTAATTTTTCACTGAAATGAAATCCAGTCAGTTTATTAAATGGGATATTATATTGCCGCGACAAGGCCGCACAAAGCTGTTCCTGGGAAATAAACCCTTTGTCGATCATGATCCGGCCCAGCGGATCGGTGCTGTGGATCTGTTCCTGAACGACTTCCTGGTACTGCCCCACATCAATAACGCCCTGCTTTAGAAGAATTTCACCGATTTTTAGTTGTTTACGGTATTTTTTGAGTACCCGGTTGAGATCAATGGGGCTGATGAGATCCAGGTCGCAGGCGATCTCGCCGATGGTCCTTTGAAATTTTTTATTGGTGAGGATTTCCTTGAGCTCGGTCTCGGTGATCATATTCAGGTTACGGGCCAGATCACCCAGTTGAATGCCGCCGCGTTCCTGTTCAATGAGGCCGTCTAAGTCATCTTTTGAAATATGGCCCAGACGCACCAGTGTATTTCCCGTCTGCTCGTTTTTTCGCCGGCCAAGGCGGGCCTCTTCCATCTGTTTTTTATTGATCAGACCTTTTTCAAGGGCCAGAATTTCGATGTCCTTACGCAGGTCGGGATGTCCCAGCAGCGTTTGCAGATCTTCAGATGAAATCAGTTTTTTCCGGACAAGAATCTCTCCAATGGGGAGCTTTGCCGCCTCGGCTTCCCTTTGTTGAATGTCCAGGACGGCATCAATGTCCTCTTTTTTGAGATACCCTTCTTTGACCAGCAGTTCACCGATAAGCAGTGGTGCGGTTTTTTCATAATTTTTTTTTATCATTGTTTTTTTACTTTCCGTTTTTATGTGATGCCGTTTTTTGTGATGGCTGATTATAGAAAAAGGATGACACGGCTGTCAAGCTTTGCCCTTGGCCACCGATCATGTTTATGAAAAGCACTAAATATCCGCTAACAAATCGAATTAATATGTTTTAATTTCAACTCGGGCCAGTTCAGCCGAAAAATTTGGAATATTGATATTGAGCTCCACCGTTAAATGTACTCATCGATTTTATTTTAACTTTAATAAATTATTGATAAAAAATGATGATTTTTTTTCTTTTTTACTTGACACTTTTGTTAAAATAGGCTTTTAAGGTTTGTATTGTGGTTTAAAGTGGATAAAGGTGGAACATGCTTCGCGGAAGCTCCTATCATACGATTGATGCAAAAGGAAGGGTCATCATTCCTGCCCGGTTTCGAGATACCATAAAAATCGAAAACCGTAAAGGCGTGATGGTGACCACCTTTGATGATGCCCTGGTCGCGTATCCGTATGCTGAATGGGAAAACGTGGAAAACAAGATTCTTTCCCTGGCCAAAACCAGTGATACCATGCGCCGTTTCAGAAGGGTGTTTATCGGGGGGGCTTTTGATTGCGCCTGTGACAAGCAGGATCGTATCCTGATTCCGCCAAGCCTGAGAGAATATGCCGGCTTGCAAAAAGAAATCGTGCTCGTCGGTGTGTTGAAGATGTTTGAAATCTGGTCCCGGGAGAGATGGGACGTAGAGCATGCGAAGATGGGCGAAGATATGAAAAAGGAGGATGTTAGAAACGAAATTGCACAGTTAGGGTTTTGATCCTATGACTTATTATCACATTCCCGTCATGCTTGAAGAAGTGCTCGTGTATCTGAACTGCCGGCCGGGCAAAATTTATGTCGACTGCACCCTTGGCGGTTGTGGGCATAGCCGGGCCATATTGTCTCGAATTCTGCCCAAAGGCCGACTTATCGGCCTGGATCAGGATGTTGATGCGATCGATAATGCCCGTGAGAGATTAAAGCCGTTTGAAGCCAGCATCTGCCTTTTTCATGCCAATTTCGTCCGCCTTCCCGAACTTCTTGCACAACTCGATATTTCCGCCGTGGACGGTATTCTCCTCGACCTCGGCCTCTCGCTTCATCAGCTTGAAGCCAGTGGTCGGGGTTTCAGCTTTCTTAAAGATGAACCCCTGGATATGCGAATGGACATTCAATCTTCAACCCGTGCCGGGGATATCGTCAACCGGTTGCCGGAAAAAGAACTGGCTCGATTATTCTGGCAATACGGAGAAGAGCGCATGTCTCGAAAAATTGCCCGTAAAATCATATCCACCCGACAGCTGGCGCCCATTACCACCAGTCGGCAACTGGCTGACCTGATATGCAGTGTCATGCCTTCGGCGTCAGGTGCAAGGCACCGGATTCATCCGGCCACACGCACTTTTATGGCACTGAGAATTGCCGTTAATCAAGAGATTGAAAGGCTCGATGCCTTTATGCAGACGGCCGCTGATCTGCTCGCCCCCGGCGGCCGCCTGTGTGTGTTGTCGTTTCATTCCCTGGAAGATCGAATTGTTAAACACAGCTTGAAGAGGATGGAGACAGCGTGTACCTGTCCGCCGGATTTCCCCCAGTGTATTTGCCATAAACAGCCGACAATGCGGGTGCTGACACGCAAGGTGGTGTGTCCTACAGCGGCTGAAATTCGGGAAAACAAGATGGCACGATCAACCAAATTGAGAGCCGCTGAAAAAATTTAAAAAGGATGCAAAGATCCCCATGGCGCCCAGAAAACAAAAATTTTCCATACATCAGCGGTTTACATGGGTCTGGATTGTTTACATGGGGCTGTTTATGGTGGCGCTTTTTTCTTATACCTGGTGTCGGGTTCAGTGCACCCAGGTCGGTTATGAGATATCCAGAGCCGTTGCCGACCACAAGGCGGCCCTGGCCATTAGAAACAATTTAAAAATTGAACTGGCACGGTTGAAATCGCCGCAACGGATTGCCCGTATTGCCAGAGAGCAACTGGGGCTGATTACCCCGAAACCGGAACAGACTATTATTATTCCATGACCTTTACTGAAAAAAAATACATCAGAGGTCGTCTGATCTTCATCGGCATTGTTTTTACCCTGCTTTTCGGGGGCATCGGTGCCAAGGCCGCCTATCTGCAAATTTTTCGTAACGCCTGGCTGTCCGATAAGGCAGCGGATCAATACAGTCGGGATCTGGTCAAATTCGGTCGCCGGGGAACCATATATGACGCAAACCACATTGAAATGGCGGTGAGCATCGATACCACCTCCATTGCCGTTTACCCCCGGATGATTCCGGATAAAAGCCTGACCGCCGTGGCCCTGGCAAAAGCCCTTGGTCTCAGATCAAGCGATGTGAAGCGCAAATTGGCGTCTAAAAGCGCTTTTGTCTGGCTTAAACGGCAGGTGACACCCAAGGAAAGTAAGGCGGTATCGGCCCTGAAAATTCCCGGTATTGATTTTATCCCGGCCTATGGCCGGTTTTATCCCAATCGGGGTCTGGGCGCCTCTGTCCTGGGTTTTTCCGGAACCGAAGGCCGTGGGCTGGAAGGTCTTGAATATTGTTATGAAAATTATCTTAAAGGCCCAACTCAAAAGATAACGGTTCTGAAAGACGCCCTGGGACGTGGCTTTGATGCGGAAAAAGAGAGTCAGGGCAATGACAGTGGTAATAACCTGGTTTTGACCATCGATCGAAATATTCAGTATATTGCGGAAAATGCCCTGCAGGAATCCATTACTCGCTTTTCCGCCCGTTCCGGCATGGCCATTGTCATGGCACCTCAAAGTGGTGCCATCCTGGCCCTGGCTCAGTGTCCCAGGTTCAATCCCAATGCCTTTGCCAGTTATGACAAGGAATTGTGGCGCAACCGGGCCATCACCGATCCGTTTGAACCGGGTTCCACCATGAAGATATTCAGTGCCGCAGCCGCCATTGAATCCGGTATCTGCACCCCTAACACCATTTTCTTTTGTGAAAACGGTTCTTACCGCATCGGCAAGCACACGGTTCATGACACCCATGCCCATGACTGGCTTTCCCTGCAACAGATCGTGAAATATTCGAGTAATATCGGGGCCGTCAAAGTGGGGCAGAGCATCGGTCCGCAATCTCTGTATACGGTTTTACGGAATTTTGGTTTCGGACAAAAGACCGGTATCGACTGTCCCGGAGAAACATCCGGAAGCCTGGCTTCGTGGAAAAAATGGTCGGGTATTGATGCCGGCGCCATTGCCTTTGGCCAGGGCATGGCCGTATCGGCCATACAGCTCGTAGCCGCGGTTTCCGCTATTGCCAATGACGGAATTCTTATGAAACCCTATATTGTCCAGGCCGTCACCGATTCAAATGGGCGAATCGTTAAAAATACAACACCCCAGAAAATCCGGCAGGCGGTTTCGCCGGAAACGGCCCGAACAATGAGAAGAATCCTGCAAACCGTGACCACCAGCGGCGGCACCGGTGTACAGGCCGCACTTGAAGGGTATACGGTTTGCGGTAAAACCGGTACCGCGCAAAAAGTCGACAGCAACGGGACATATGCCAAAGGGAAATATGTGGCGTCCTTTGTGGGGTTTGTACCGGCCCGGGCCCCCCGGTTGACCATCCTCGTGGTTATCGATGAACCGGAGAAACAACATTATGGTGGTATTGTGACGGCCCCGGCCTTCAAAACAATTGCCGAGGAGTCACTCAACTACCTGAACATTCCGTTTCAGAAATCGAAAACACCCTTAAGGGTTGCTCAAACAGAGGCGGTGAGGGGATGAAACTGTCGACGCTGCTCGAGGCTGCCCGGCCACTGATAGAAGAAACGCCCATCTGTCATCCAGCCCTTTCCATTGACCATGACCCGGAGATTCGATCCATTCACTACCGGGCCCAGGAGGTCACCCCCGGTGGTTTATTTGTCGCCGTCCCCGGCCTTGCGGCAGATGGCCATGATTTTATCGATCAGGCCCTGGAAAGGGGGGCTGCCGCGATTCTTGTCCAGCAAAAGATGACCCGGGATACCGCCGTTGTCACAGTTTCCAGCACCCGCAAGGCCTTAGGCGGCATATCCAGTGCCTTTTTCGGCCGTCCGTCCGAACGTCTGTGTATCATCGGTATCACCGGGACCAACGGCAAGACCACCACCGCTTATCTGGTGGAAAGCATCCTTGCCGCCGCCGGGCATAAGGTGGGCCTCATGGGCACCATCGACTATCATTATGACGGCAGCACCTATCCGAATCCGGTGACGACCCCGGAGTCTCTGGACGTCCAGCGGATATTGTCCCAGATGCGCGATAGCGGCGTAACCCATGTGGTGATGGAAATATCATCCCATGCCATCGATCTTTTGCGCATCCGTAACTGTTATCTGGATGTTGGGGTATTTACCAATTTGAGCCAGGACCACCTGGATTACCATGGGGACATGGATGCTTACTGGCAGTGCAAGAAAAAGTTGTTTACCCTGTTTTTAAACCAGGGACCCAAAAAAAGCCGTGCCCGGGCCGTGATCAATCTCGATACGGAAAAAGGCCGGGCGCTTTTAGAAACCCTTGATATGCCGTGTATCGGGGTCGGTGGTTGTGACAATGCCGTTATCCGCCCGGCAGACATCTCCCATGCCCTTGAAGGGATTCGCGGCACAATTCATACACCGGCAGGGTCCTTTGCGTTTAGTTCGCCCCTGGTGGGCCGCCACAATCTGGAAAATATTTTATGTGCCGTTGGCGTGGGGGTTGCGCTTGAAATAGATCTTGCAGCCATGGGCCAGGGCATCCAGGGGCTTTCGTATGTGCCCGGCCGTCTCGAACCGGTGGCCCTGGGAAATTGGGATCGGTTTGTGGTTGTGGATTATGCCCATACGCCGGATGCACTGGAAAACGTCATCCGTGCCATCAGGGCGGTCACTTCAGGCCGTATTATCTGTATCTTCGGCTGCGGTGGCGATCGGGATCGGTCAAAGCGGCCCCGGATGGGTGAAATTGCCGGGCGTCTGAGTGATTTTTCCGTGATTACATCTGATAATCCCCGCACGGAAGATCCGTTGATGATCATCGAGGGGATTGTGGCCGGTGTCCTCAAAACAGGGGCCAGGCGGTATGGGGTGTCCGACCTTGGAAACGGGTTTGCCCAAAAGGGATATTGTGTTGAAGCGGATCGGCGTCGGGCCATCCATATGGGCATCCGGGCTTCACGTCCCGGGGATGTGGTCCTCATCGCAGGCAAGGGGCATGAAAATTATCAGGTGATCGGCAGGGAAACCGTTGATTTCGATGATAAACAGGTGGCTGAAAAAGCGATGGGTGAATTCCAGGCATTGCAGAAGAGCCGGGTTCAGGGATTTAAACCCACGGATCTTATTCCATGGACGGTCGCAGATATTCTCGATGCCACCGGGGGCACCCTGGTTTCCGGTTCGCGAAATTATTGTTTTAAAGGCGTTGGCATTGACTCGCGGACGATTACGGGCACGGATCTGTTTGTTGCCATCGAAGGGGCGGTCCATGATGGTCATTGTTATGCCGCTGATGTCATTGATTCGGGCGTTCAGGGCCTGGTGGTGGCCAGGGATAAAATCAGCACCCTGCCCTGCAGTCGGTGGCAAAAGGGAAATGTCGTCTGTATTGCGGTCCCTGATACCACCCGTGCCCTGGGAAACATGGCCGCATTCAACCGCCAGCGGGCCCATGTGTCCGTGGTTGCCGTCACCGGGTCAAATGGAAAAACATCCACCCGGGCCATGATCACCGCCGTCATTTCCCGGCGGTATACCACGTTGGCCCCAAAGGGTAATTTTAATAATGAGATCGGTCTTCCGTTGACGCTTCTGCAACTGACGGCGGCCCATCAATGGGCCGTTGTGGAACTGGGCATGAATCATTTTGGAGAGATCCGCCGTCTGGCTGAGATCTGTTCCCCGGATATGGGTATCATCACCAATATCGGCCCGGCCCATATAGAGGGCGTTGGATCCATGGACGGGGTCATGCAGGCCAAGGCCGAACTGCTTGAAAAAATACGGCCGGGGGGGATCATTATTTTAAATGCCGATGATCCCAGGACCCTGCAACTGTCTCAAAACCAGGTGCTGCCGGTACTTTTATTCGGAATGGAACCCACGGCCCATATCAAAGGCGACATCATTGGCGTGGCACACCGGAAAAATTCTTTTGTTTTAAAATTGCCTGAAGAAGAGATTCGCGTTGACCTTCCGGTCCATGGAGATGTCATGATCGCCAATGCCCTGGCCGCAGCCGCCGTGGGGTATCAACTGGGATTTTCCGCCGGTGAGATCAAAGCCGGTCTGGAAAGTTTTCAGCCGGTGCCCGGGCGCATGAATGTCCTGGAGACATCCATGGGGCTGAATATGATCGATGATACCTACAACGCCAACCCGGTTTCAATGGCGGCGGCCATAAAAACCCTCAATCGGCTGGCTGCCGGGAAGCCTTCGGTCATGGTTGTCGGTGATATGCTGGAACTCGGTGATCAGGCAAAAGCGCTTCATTTTGAACTCGGACAAAAAGCCGGCACTGCCGGGATTGGCCGCCTTTACAGTACCGGTGATTTTTCACAGGTGGTCGTCGACGGCGCCCTTTCCCGGGGCATGGATGCCCGGCATATTTTTATCGGCAGCCAGAGCGACATTATCAATGATCTCAAGGGGCACCTGCACCCGGGTCATTGGATACTGATAAAGGGTTCCCGGGGAATGGCCCTGGAAAGAACCGTCAAAGAAATTCAAAACTGGGCAAATACCTGATGCTGTATCATTTTCTATATTCATTGCATACGTCTTTTTCGGGTTTCAATGTATTTCGGTACATTACCTTCAGGACCATCTGGGCCGGCCTTACCGCCCTGCTCATCTGTTTTTTTCTGGGCCCCTGGGTCATTCGGAAACTTTCGGTCCTGCAGGTGGGCCAGTATATCCGGGATGACGGCCCCCAGAGCCATCTAAAAAAAGCCGGCACACCCACAATGGGGGGCATTTTGATCATCTCTTCGGTGGTGCTGTCCACTTTGCTGTGGGGTGATCTGTCCAACCATTTTGTCTGGATCGTTTTACTGGTAACCGTGGGCTTTAGCACGGTGGGATTTATCGATGATTATCTGATGCAGGTGAAAAAGCGGAGTAAGGGCTTGAGCGCCCGCAGCAAAATGGTCTTGCAGGTTGTCATCGCCCTCCTGGCCGGGGTTCTGGTTTATGTCAATCCGGGGTTCAACACCTGCGTCACCCTGCCGTTTTTTAAAAATATTTCACCGGACCTCGGCTGGGGGTATGTTTTCTTTGCGGCCCTGGTGATTGTGGGGGCCTCCAACGCCGTGAACCTCACCGACGGCCTGGATGGTCTGGCCATCGGTCCTGTGATCGTTGCCGCCGGCACTTATATGATTTTCGCCTATATTGCGGGGCACGTCAAAATTGCCGGGTACCTCCAGGTCAGCTATGTGGCCGGCGGCGGTGAAATGGCGGTTTTCTGTGGTGCCCTGGCCGGGGCCGGGCTGGGATTTTTGTGGTTCAATGCCTATCCGGCCGAAATCTTTATGGGGGATGTGGGCTCATTGCCCCTGGGGGCGGCCCTGGGAACAGTGGCGGTCATCACCAAGCAGGAGATACTGCTGATGCTGGTGGGGGGCTTGTTTGTCATCGAAGCCCTGTCGGTTATTTTCCAGGTGGGTTTTTTCAAGGCCACACGGGGCCGCAGGATTTTTAAAATGGCACCGTTGCATCACCATTTTGAACTGAAAGGGTGGCCGGAACCCAAGGTGATTGTCCGGTTTTGGATCATCGCCATCACCCTGGCGTTGATCTCCATGAGCACGTTGAAGATAAGGTAAAAGGTAAAAGGTGGAAGTCTAAATAACCTTCAGTCTAAATAAAAATGACACTTTTAAATCAAAAAATACTGGTGGTGGGTTTGGGCAGGTCCGGTTTTGCAACGGCCTGTTTTGCGGCCCGGCAGGGCGCCAGGGTCACTGTGACGGATATGGCGTCTGAGAAAGACCTGGCCGAATCCGCCGAACAGCTTCGTGCGCTGGGCGTTTGCCTGGAACTGGGAGCGCACAACCCCGTTTCTTTTGAAACGGCAGACCAGATCGTGATCAGCCCCGGGGTGCCCCATACCATTACACCCATCCGGCGGGCAATGGCCTGCGGGGTACCGCTGGCCGGTGAGCTTGAGTTTGCCGCACGCTTTGTTACACAGCCGGTCATTGCCATTGCGGGGACCAATGGTAAAACCACCACCACCGAATTGACCAGCCGGATGCTTGAAAGTTCCGGGTTTACGGTTTTTACCGGGGGTAATATCGGCACCCCGTTGATTACGTATGTGGATAAAGGCCCTAAGGTCCAGCGAATCGTCCTGGAAGTCAGCAGTTTTCAATTGGACACGATCCAAACGTTTTGTCCTCAAATTGCCGTACTGTTGAACATCCGTCCGGATCACCTGGACCGTTATCCTGACTTTTCAGCCTATGCCCGATCAAAGTTCAGGGTTTTTGAAAATCAGAAAAACACAGACCTTGCCATCTTAAACGGATTTGATCCGATGATCCGTGAAATGGCCGGCCCCATCAAAAGCCAAAAAGTGTTCTTTGCAGACGAAGACCCAAAACACGCGGGTGCCCATATACAAAAGGACGGCATTTTCATTGATGCCCTGCCGGGTATGCCCATGGATGCAGAACCTCAGCAGGTCGCCGAAGAGGGCGCGGGCGACGGTGTTTTTCTGGATCTTGCCGACATCAACATCTCCGAACCGCACAATCTGGAGAATGTTTCGGCGGCGGCCCTGGCGGCCCTGGCCGCCGGCGCAACAAAAGCGGGTATCCGGTCGGCCCTGCGCGGGTTTAAGGGCCTGCACCACAGGATCGAACATGTGGCCACACTCAACAATGTCCGTTTTATTGATGACTCCAAGGCGACCAATGTGGATGCCGTTGCCAGGGCCCTTGAGTGCTTTCAGGCGCCTATTATACTGATTATGGGAGGGCGGAACAAAGACAGTGATTTTTCGGTGCTTGGACCCCTGGTTCGGCAACATGTGAAACAATTGATTCTCATAGGGGAAAGCGGCCGGGAAATAGCCGGGGCACTGGCAGGGCATGTGGGGTCGGCGCCGGTTTTTGCCGCTGATATGACAGCGGCGGTGTTTCTGGCCCACCAGAAGGCGGACCCCGGAGATGTGGTGCTCTTATCCCCGGCCTGCGCCAGTTTTGATATGTTCAGCAGTTATGCCCATCGGGGAGAGGTGTTCACTGCCGAGGTGAAACGTTTAAAATGAAAAAAGACACGGGGAAAAAATCAAACCGTTTCCAGACGGCAGCCTATGATCTCAAGTTGCTTTTTCCCGTACTTTTTCTGGTGGGCATCGGTATCGTCATGATCTACAGCGCCAGCAGTGCCCTGGCTTTGAAAAAATATAAAACCGATTACTATTTTCTGGTCAAACAGGGGACTTTCTCAGTGATCGGCATCATGGCCCTGGTGTTTTGCCGGCATTTTCCCTACCGGTTTTATCGATCCCTGGTATACCCGATTTTGATTTTTGCCTGGTGTTTATTGCTGGCAGTCCTGCTTACGGGTTTCGGACATTCCGCGGGGGGGGCCCTTCGGTGGTTGCGGTTCGGAGCGGTCAGTTTTCAACCGTCGGAATTTGCCCGTTTTGCCCTGATCATTTACCTGGCCTATTCCATGAGTAAAAAGGAGGGGCAATTAAAGGATTTTTCCGTGGGATTTTTACCCCACGTGCTGATACTGGGTATCTTTACGGCCCTGATCATGCTGCAGCCTGATTTCGGTTCTGCGGTGATGCTGGCTGCCCTCACCTGGATTATGCTCTTTTTGGGTGGGGTTCGATTGTGGCATCTGGGATCCACACTGCTGGTACTGCTGCCCATCGGTTATTTTGTCATGATCAATGCGAGTTATCGGTTTGCCCGGCTCATGAGTTTCATGGATCCCTGGGAATATCCCACCGATGCCGGCTACCAGATTGTTCACAGCCTCATGGCCTTTGGTACCGGGGGGCTCTGGGGAACCGGTATCGGTAAAGGGTATCAAAAGCTTTTTTATCTTCCCGAACCCCATACCGATTTTATTTTTTCAGTTATCGGTGAAGAGCTCGGACTGATGGGTGTCGTCGCCATCATGGGTCTTTATGTTCTTATTTTCTGGCGGGGGCTTACCATCGCCAGGACCACACCCGACACCTTTGGTATGTTTGTGGCCGCCGGTCTCACGATTTCCATGGCCCTGCAGGTCTGTGTGAATATGGCCGTCACCCTAGGGCTTTTGCCCACCAAGGGGCTCAGCCTGCCTTTTTTGAGTTATGGCGGCACCTCTTTGCTGTTGAACATGGCGGCAATGGGCATATTGATGAATATAGGCGCAACCAGTGGCAAACGGGCCTGAAATGAAAAATAAAACGACAATTACGGACAAAAATGGTGCGAGGCGAGAATTTTGTCCGCAAGGCCCTTTCAACATTTTGATTGCCGGGGGCGGTACCGGTGGCCATCTTTTCCCGGGAATTGCCATTGCCCAGGCCTTTGCCGCCAAAGATCCCGGCAACCGCATTGTGTTTGTGAGTGTCGGCAACGCCCTGGAGCGGTCAATATTGTCCACAAAGGGGTTTGATCTGAAACAGGTCAGCGTCGAGGGCTTTAAGCATCGGGACGTTGCCCGGCAGGTAAGAGCCCTGCTGAAGATTCCCATGGGCATTTTTCAGGCGATGCGCATTATTCAAAAATTCAGACCCGGCCTGGTTATCGGTGTTGGCAGTTATGCCGCAGGGCCCGTGGCTGCAGCGGCATGGTTGCTGGGTGTGACAGTTGTGGTGCATGAACAGAATATTCTGCCCGGGTTGACCAATCGACTGCTTGCCGGGATTGCCCATCGGATTTATGTGTCCTTTGAAAATCCGCCGGCCGTTTTCAGCCCTGCCAAAACAAGGGTACTCGGCAATCCTGTCCGGCAAGAACTGCTGCAGGCGGCAGAATACAGCGGACCCAAAAGGGCCTTTACGATCCTGGTCATCGGCGGCAGTCAGGGGGCGCACAGTATCAATATGGCAATTGTCGATGCATTGCCGCATATCCCGAAGCAGCGGTTTTTCTTTATTCATCAGACCGGTGCCGAGGATCTTGATAAGGTCACACAGGCGTATCAGGAAGCGGGCATACCCGGAAAAGTCAGGGCTTTTTTCAATGATATGGCCGAACCGTACAGTCGTGCCGATCTCATTGTCTGCCGGGCAGGGGCCACCACCGTAGCCGAAGTCACGGCCCTTGGAAAAGCGGTTATTTTTATCCCGTTTCCATTTGCCGCTGATAATCACCAGGTCTTGAATGCCAGAAAGCTGAGTGACGCCGGTGCTGCTGAGACGATCCTGGAACAAAACCTTGACGGTGCAGTGCTGGCACAGCGGATCCGGTATTATGAAAAGCAGCCACAGGCACTTGCCGATATGGCCGGTCGGGCCGCAAACCTGGGACATACCGATGCCGCCCAGGCGATTGTCGCGGATTGTTACCGATTGCTGGCAGGGGGCTGAGGCACAGTTTTTAGCCCTTAGCGGTTGGCTTTTGGCTTTCATCTCGACATGATGAAGACAAACTTTGGCTAATAGCTAACGGCTGATATCCAAAGGCATGGCGGCGCTGAATTTTGAAATTTTTATTAAATAATATCAAGGGAACCATGGAAAGATAATGTATCAAAAAAAATATCATATTCATTTTGTCGGCATCGGCGGCATCGGCATGAGCGGGATTGCCGAACTGCTGTTGAACCTGGGATACCAGGTCTCCGGGTCTGATTTACATTTATCTGACATTACCCGCAACCTGCAGGTTGCGGGGGGGGGTATCTTTGAAGGCCATGCCGGAGAGCAGATTGCCGGTGCCGATGTGGTGGTGACGTCGTCGGCCATCGGTAAGGATAATCCGGAAATCAAAGCCGCCCATGAGGCCGCCATACCGGTGATTCCACGGGCGGAAATGTTGGCCGAACTCATGCGGTTGAAATACAGCATCGCCATTGCCGGGGCCCACGGCAAGACCTCCACCACTTCTCTGGTGTCCGCGATCCTGGAACGCGGCGGCCTGGACCCCACCGTGGTCATCGGTGGTCAACTGAAAAGCATCGGTTCCAATGCACTGTTGGGCAAGGGAGAGTTTATCGTGGCCGAAGCCGATGAAAGTGACGGGTCCTTTTTAAAATATGCCCCCAGCATTGCCGTGGTAACCAACATCGATCGCGAACATCTCGATTTTTACAAAGATCTGGATGAAATTAAACAGGTATTTTGTGACTTTCTGGACCGAATCCCTTTTTACGGGCTGGCTGTTCTTTGTCTGGATAATGAACCGATCCAAAGCCTGATTCCCCAAATAAAAAAACGATTTATAACCTACGGGATGACCAGTCAGGCGGATTTTCAGGCCAGAAACGTTTGTTTCGAAGGCCTCAGGACGCGTTTTACCCTTTGTCACCAGGGCAAGGCCAAAGGCGATATTACATTGAACCTGCCCGGGACCCATAACGTGTATAACGCCCTTGCCGGTATTGTCGTGGGCAGTGAATTGAATATTCCGTTTAGGGTCATAAAGGATGCGCTGGAAACGGTTGAAGGGGTTGGACGCCGTCTGGAAATCAAAGGCCATGTCCATGATATCCTTGTCGTGGATGACTACGGCCACCATCCAACGGAAATTAAAACCACCTTACAGGCGGTTAAAAACAGCTGGCCCGACCGACGTAAGGTCGTGGTATTCCAGCCCCACCGCTACACCCGGACCCAGGCGCTGTTTGATGAATTCAGCCGCTGTTTTTACCAGTGTGACCTGCTCATGGTGCTTCCCATATATGCTGCCAGCGAGAAAGAAATTCCAGGGGTCGACAGTCACTGCCTGGCTGAAGCCATTCGTCAGCATGGTCATAAACAGGTCCTGTCCGTTGATAGTTTTGAAACGGCTGTGGAAAAACTGCAGCCTGTTCTTGATAAGGGCGACATTCTTCTGACACTGGGGGCAGGGGATGTGTGGAAAGTCGGCACCGCCATGCTGGATAAATTGGGGAAACAGTGAATAAAGAAACCCGACAATGGCTCACCCGTCGTTTCGGCGGCGGTATTGTGTTTGACGAACCCATGTCAAGGCACACCTCATTTAAAGTGGGGGGGCCGGCAGACATCCTGGCGCGTCCTGAAAACCGGGAAGATCTGGTGGAACTGATCAATGGGTGTCGAAAAAGAAATCTGCCCCTGCTGATCATGGGGGGCGGGACCAACACCCTGGTAACGGATTCGGGCATCAGCGGCATGGTTGTTGTGCTGTCAAAAGGGTTTGACCGGATAGAGGAAAAGCGCCTTGGAACCGGGCAGCAGGTCATTTCCGCCATGGCCGGGGCTAGACTCGGCACCCTGTGTGCATTTGCCGTTAAACAGGGGCTCAAGGGGCTGAATTTTGCCACCGGTATCCCCGGAAGCGTCGGCGGTGCCATCATGATGAACGCCGGCACGGCAGACGGCTGTATGGCTGACATCCTGACTTCGGTCACGGTGTTGACCGAGCAAGGTGACATAAAGACGATTGACCGGGGCCACCTGCATTTTGATTATCGGCAGTTCACCGGAATAACGGGCAATGACGAAAATCCAGGGGCGGTGGTCATTTTGGAGGCGAATTTCCATTTGCAGCCCTTTGAGTCACATCTACTGGAAAAAGAAGCCCGGGCCCTCATGCAGGTGCGCAAACAAAAACAACCCGTGGGAATGCCCGGTGCCGGATGCTTTTTTAAAAACCCCGAAGGGGGGCGCTCTGCCGGCTGTCTCATGGAAGCGGCCGGGTTAAAAGGCAAATGCATAGGCGGGGCGCAAATTTCGACAATGCATGCCAATTTTATTGTCAACCGGGGCAATGCCTGTGCCGCCGACATTCTGACATTGATGGCCCATGCGCAACAGGCCGTATTTGAAAAATTCAATATCAGGCTGGAGCCAGAGGTAAAAATTGTTGGGATCTAAGCAAAAACCGAAAAATCGCTACAAAAAAAAGCACCGGTCACAAAACCGCGTTCTGGTATGGAAGCGATTGGTGGCCGGTTTGAAAGTATGCACGGGTCTGGCTCTCCTGGCAGTGATAAGTGCTTTTTTTGTCTTCAGCTATGATCTGTTCACTCAGTGTGACTATTTCAGTGCCCGGAAAATTCAGATTCAGGGGTTGCATCGACTGGATCGGGAGGCGATCTGTCGCCAGGCCGGGGTCAGACCGGGGGTCAATATCATGCATGTCAATCTCGGATTGACCCGAAAAAGACTTGTGACCCACCCCTGGATTGATGAAGCTGAAGTCCGCCGGGAGCTGCCCGATGGCATTATTATTCGCATTACAGAACATATCCCACTGGCGCTGCTGGATATGGGAGAAAAATTTCTCATCGACACCCATGGTGACATATTTAAAAAATACACGGCTTCGGATCCTGAAGGTCTGCCAACCATCAGTGGGTTGACCTATTCCGATCTGAATGTTGCCGGCGCCCCCCGCAGTCCGGCCTACAGCGCGGTTCTCGATGTCCTGAAACTGGGAATGGATTTAAAGAGCACGGTGCCCAATCATTTGATTAAAAAAATTCAGGTAGACCCGGAAATGGGACTGACCCTGCTGGCCTTTGATCGCACCACGGTCATCAAGCTGGGCTATGACAATTACCCGGACAAGTACATCCGGTTGAAAAATGTACTCCGCTACCTCGACAGGCAGTCAAATTTGCCGAATATCCGGCAGATTGATCTTAATAATATCGATCGTATCATCGTGAATACCAACATGCCCGGAACAAGTGCCGATCACAAGGAGGTTTAAGTTGCAGGGAAATGAAAACATCATCGTCGGTCTGGATATTGGAACAACCAAGATATGTGCTGTCGTGGGAGAGATATCCGGAAATGAGATCAACATCATCGGTATCGGCACCCATCCTTCCATCGGGTTGCGCAAGGGTGTGGTGGTCAATATTGAATCCACGGTGGATTCCATTAAAAAGGCGGTTGAGGAGGCCGAGCTCATGGCCGGTTGTGAAATCTCCGCTGTCTATGCCGGGATCGCCGGAGGCCATATCACGGGGTTTAACAGCCACGGCATCGTGGCCATTAAAGGTTCGGAAATAACACAAAATGATGTGGAAAGGGTCATCGATGCGGCCAGGGCCGTTGCGATTCCCATGGATCGCGAAGTGATTCATGTACTGCCACAGGAATTTATCGTGGATGAGCAGGCGGGTATCCAAAATCCGGTGGGCATGGCGGGTGTTCGTCTGGAAGCCAAAATTCATATCGTTACCGGAGCGGTCACTTCGGCCCATAATATTGTTAAATGCGCCAACCGCAGCGGCCTTGATGTCTGTGACATTGTTTTAGAATCCCTGGCCTCCGGAGAGGCGGTTCTCACCGATGAGGAAAAAGAATTGGGGACGGCACTTCTTGACCTGGGGGGCGGAACGTCGGATCTGGCTATTTTTTCAGGTAAAAATATTAAGCATACCTTTGTGCTGGCCCTGGGGGGCAACAATCTGACCAATGATATTGCCATCGGATTAAGGGCGCCCCTGGCTGAAGCGGAAAAAATAAAAAAGAAATATGGCACGGCCCTGACCCGTAATATCAGCGGAGAAGAAACCATCGAGGTCCCGGGGATGGGCGGGCGCAAATCCCGTAAATTGCCCCGCCAGATTCTCGGGGAAATTCTGGAACCCCGCATGGAAGAGATATACGCTCTGGTCCGGCGAGAAATTTATCGGGCCGGGATGGAAGATCTGATTACTTCGGGAATGGTCCTCACCGGCGGAACGGCCCTGCTTGAAAACGCCGTCGAAGTAGCTGAATCTATATTCAATGTGCCCACCCGTCTGGGCAGACCCCGGGGTATCAGCGGGCTGGTGGATGTTGTCAACAACCCCATGTATGCCACCGGGGTGGGGTTGGTGATATATGGCGCACGCCACCGGGTGGAGAAAAAATTCAGAATCCGGGATAAAAATATTTTTAACCGTGTCATGACGCGTATGAAAAAATGGTTCCGGGATGTTATTTAAACGAGACAGATTTTTTGCAACCAGACAAAGGGGGGGAAATGTTTACTTACGTAGAAAATGAAAAATCGGCAAAAATAAAGGTGATCGGTGTCGGCGGGGCAGGCAGTAACGCCATCAACAACATGATTGACTCCCAGCTGAAGGGGGTAAAGTTTATCGTGGCCAACACCGATGCCCAGAGTCTTGCGATCTCCAAAGCCTCGGTGAAAATTCAGATCGGAGCAGAGTTGACCCAGGGACTTGGGGCCGGCGCCAATCCCCAGGTCGGCCGGGATGCGGCCCTGGAAAATGCGGATGCCATTAAAAGCGCCCTGCAAGACAGTCACATGGTATTTATCACGGCCGGTTTCGGCGGTGGTACCGGCACCGGGGCTGCACCGGTAATTGCCGAGATTGCCAAGGAGATGGGGGCCCTGACAGTGGCGGTGGTGAGTCGTCCCTTTTCATTCGAGGGTAAAAAGCGCGCCCGTCAGGCCGAAGAGGGGATAGGCGCCCTGAAAGAGGTGGCGGATACGGTCATTACCATTCCCAATGACCGTCTTCGTGGATTGGCCTCTAAAAATGCAAAAATGATCGATATGTTTAAAAAGGCCGATGAGATCCTGTTGCACTCGGTAAAAGGCATTACCGACCTGATTATGATGCCGGGGCTGGTGAACCTAGATTTTGCCGACGTCCGGACCACCATGTCCAGGGCCGGCATGGCTATCATGGGCATCGGTATTGCGAGCGGCGAAAACAGGGCCGTGGAAGCTGCCGAGCGGGCCATTTCCCACCCCCTTCTGGAAGATATTTCCATTTCAGGGGCCAAGGGTGTCCTGATGAATATCACCTGCAACAGTGATCTGACCATGGAGGAGATGACCGAAGCGTCCGACAGAATCTACCAGGAGGTGGGTGAGGATGCAGAGATTATCTGGGGGACGGTTATCGATGACAGCCTGGGAGATGAGATGCGGGTCACCGTTATTGCCACCGGCATCGGCAACGTCCCCGGCAGTCTTGCTGCCCGGTCCACCAAAATTGAGGCGTTTGCAGCCCGTGGCAAAATAAGGGATCTGACCCCGGCTGAAATGCAGGCCGCAACCAACTTTGACGAGCCGACGTTCATGCGCGAACAAAAAGCCGTGGGGGAATCATCCGGTGCCACGTATCGGGGCTATAAAGGCATTATCATCGACAACAATGACCTAGATGTACCGACTTTTTTAAGAAGAAAAGCCGACTGATCAATTTGGATGGTATCAGCCGGACAGGGGTTGTATGGGCTGCCATGGCCATCCTTTAACGAACAGATATCGGTTTTTCATTGAATGACACCTGAGTTCAGGAGGAACAATTAATGAATAAACCAATGCAAAAATACATTGTATCAGGGAATGATAAACGCTGGCCGGTTGAAAGAAGGCAGTTCTCCTATACGCTGCATATCCCGGAAAGAAGATCGGGGCTTGAGCGCAGGGGGTGCGGTGTTGCAGGCCATGTTATTGATTTTATGACAGCGAATAAGCCTGAACGTGTGCTGGCAGCCTGACAGTATCGCCCTGCAAACGCCAGCGGAAAGCAGTTATCGTCCATGTTTCCGGTCGGTTCGGGGGGGCGTCCATTTGTTTTTGCCCCTGACCCGAAAGGTGAACCCTGAACCGCTAAGGCGTATGAAAGAGATGATGGCCGGGTGCTGATGGGATCAAAAACCAGAAGGACAGATAAAAGGGTTGTTGGAAAAGAAATCGGGGCTGTTCGTAAGCAGTGGCGCGACCGGATCAGTGTGGCCCTTGTCTATCCGAACCGTTATTTCGTCGGCATGTCCAACCTGGGATTTCAGACCGTCTACCGGCTGCTGAACAGTATGGACACGGTGGTATGTGAACGGGTTTTTTTGCCGGAACCCGATGCTTCGCCGTTACAGCCCCTTGTTTCGGTGGAATCGAAAAGGCGTGTGATTGATTTTGACATTGTCGCATTTTCGATTTCTTTTGAAAACGATTATGCCAACCTGTTGTCCATTTTTGAAAAAACCGGTATTCCCCTCCTGGCCAGCGAGCGAGGAACCCCCCTTCCTCTGGTGATGGCCGGAGGGGTTGCCTGTTTTTTGAATCCCGAACCGATTGCCCCGTTTATTGACTGCTTCCTGCTCGGCGAAGCCGAAGGCCTGCTGCCTGAATTTATTGCCCGTTATGATGAACACTGCCGAGGTGTTGTGGGCCCCAGGGGCAGATGCCTTGAAGATCTGGCCCGCAGTGTGCCGGGCCTTTATGCCCCCTCTCTTTACCAACCCGCCTACAATACCGATGGCACAACGTGTCGCCTTGAGCCTGTGGCGGACGTTCCGGAAACAATTCGACGAATTTATGTGCCGGACCTGTCGACCATGCCCACCTGCACTGCGATAATGACATCCGATACGACGTTTGCAGATACCTATTTGATTGAGGTCAGCCGGGGATGTCTCCATGGGTGCCGGTTCTGCACCGCTGGTTTTGTGTATCGTCCGCCTCGATTCAGACCATTGGCCCTGCTGGAAAAATGCATGGCCCAGGGTCTTGCCGTTGCCGATAAAATCGGGCTGGTGGGAACGGCTGTTTCAGATCTTCCCTGGATTCGGGAGTTGTGCAGGACGTATGCCGGGCAAAGTCAGATCTCATTTAGTTCGCTGCGGGCAGATGCCATGGCCCCTGAACTGGTGGCAACCCTCAGGCAGAGCGGGGTCAAGACGGCAACCATTGCCCCCGAGGCCGGTTCCCAGCGCATGCGCGACGTCATCAACAAAGGGATCACCGAAGATGATATCCTTGACGCCGCCGAGGTGCTGGTGGCCGGCGGCATACCCAATATCAAGCTCTATTTCATGATCGGTTTGCCCACCGAAACCACGGCGGATGTTCAGGCCATTGTTACCCTGTGCAAGCAGATCAAGGGCAGATTCCTGCAATCCAGCCGAACCCGCAGGCATATCGGCCAGATCACCTTGAGCCTGAACTGCTTTGTGCCCAAGGCTGTTACGCCGTTTCAATGGGCGCCCATGGATGATATCATTACGTTGACTAAAAAAATCAAGCTGATTAAAAGCGGCCTGAAACGGGTGGCCAATGTCAGCATCAATACCGACATGCCGCGCCGGGCCTATGTGCAGGCGCTGTTGTCCCGGGGGGATCGAAAGGTTGCGCATATATTGCAGACGTCCCACGGCTATCACGGGAACTGGCCCCAGACCTTCAAGACATCTTCCCTTGACACCGATTTTTATGTCCGGCGCCAACGCTCCATGGATGAATTTTTTCCCTGGGATTTCATTGACAGTGGTGTGAAAAAATCTTTTTTACAAAAGGAATATAAACGGGCACTGCAGGAAAAGCCGTCATCGCCATGCCCCATGCAGTCATGTGCTGTCTGCGGGGTTTGTGATGGCAGTTAAGTATCTATAATTATATATAATTTATAGTAAATTAAATTTTGCTTTCAATGGCTGTGAGTAAAGCCTCAGCATAAAAAAATACTTGAAAGAAGAGAGCGGGTATGTTAGAGACCATCTTTGTTTTAGCGATGTTCGCACAGCTTTTTGTTACATGTCCAAATTGTGAAAGGAATCCTGTAACATGACCTCAAAGAAGGAATTGAAGTTTGCCTACCGCCTTGCGATGATTCTGATGGTTTTGGGAATTTTCTGCTATGCGGCCTACTCCCAGAAAATCCCGGATACCCCCATGCGAATGATGTTTAAAAGTGCCGCCGGGAAAATTCTTTTTGACCATCAAAGCCATAATGGGGAGTATGGTGTCGCGTGCATTGACTGTCATCATCATTTTGAAGAGGATGAAGCCGATTTCCGGGCCTGCGGTGATTGTCATACCCATCCCGATGCCCAGCCACCGACTGCCGTATGCCAGGAATGTCACGAAGCGGATGAAGTCGATCCCGGGGAAGATGCTTTGAAAAGGGCGGATGCATTTCACAATCAGTGCATCGGCTGCCATGAAGAAAATGACATTGAGCCTGTCCAATGTTCCGGATGCCATGTCATGTAAGATAGACTCTTTCTGACCGACGCTTGCTTGTCACCATTCAAACTTAAGGTTAAGCTTATGATAAAGAGAGCATTCTGGGGTTCAAAGCCCCCGCAAATCGAGTATGAACTGCTGCATGACACGCCGGTGGGGCCCAAAAACATCCTGCCGACAAAAACCGTTACGCTGTTGCTGCCGGGTCGCTACGAACAGAAGGATAAGTTGCTTCTAAAAGCCGGTGACAGCGTTGAAACCGGTCAAAGGCTCTGTCCTTATGAAGGTAACCCTGCCTATGGCATATCGAGTGTCACCGGAACGGTTACCGCGGTTGAGCCTTTTTCCGGTGATTTCGGGCGGTCCTTCACGGCCATTTCCCTTCGGGTTTCTGAAAAAGAAACCGTTGATGCGGCCTTTTCCGCTGCATGCAGCGATTCGGTGCCAACGGCCGTCACCGATTTTTTGGCCTGTGTGCCGGGAAACCCCCCGCTGACACTTCTGGCCGACCCCGATACGCCCGTTCATACCCTTGTGGTGTGCGGCATGGACGCTGATCTGATGATTGCCACCAACCAGCATATTATCAAAACCCGCATCGACGAGGTGGCCCGGGGGATCCAAATTCTGAAAAATGCTTATGACATTGATAAGGCCATTATCGCCCTTCCCCGGGACCTGGTTTCCGGATTCGGACATGTGGGTGCTCAATTGGTTGCCATTGATACCAGCTATCCGTCCGCCAATCACCGTATGATCATGTATAAGGCACTGAATCAGGTGGTGCCGGCGAATAAGACCTGTGAAGATCTCGGTGTCTGTTTTATCAGCGCCGAAGCGGCCGCTTCCATTGGCAGTGCCTTTGAAAAGGGTCGGATACCCGTTACCAAGACCATCACGTTGATCAACAAAGATCGGGAAAAAATGATGATCTCGGCCCGGATCGGCACACCGGTAAGTGATATCTTCAAGGCCTGCGATATCACCGTCAATGATCGGGATCGCCTTGTTTTTGGGGGTCCCATGACCGGGACGGCTGTTTTTTCCGAAGACCATCCCATCGGGCCGGATACCGATGCCATTATCGTGCAGGACAAAAAAGACGTCACCCTGGTTTCGGATTACCCCTGTATCAACTGCGGTGAGTGCATCCATATCTGTCCGGCCCACATTCAGGTCAACATGTTGGTGCGTTTTCTTGAGGCCGGAGAGTACCAGACCGCCGCTGATGAATATGACCTTTTTTCGTGCATTGAATGCGGACTTTGCAGCCTCGTGTGTGAATCCAAAATACCCATTTTTCAATATATTCGACTGGCAAAATATGAACTTGCCCGGGAGAAAGCAGCGGAGGCAATCGATGATGAATGACAAGAAGTTCATAGTATCCCATGCGCCTTTCTATCATAACGGCAGCCGGATCTCCTCCCGCAGTTACAATATTCTGGGCGCAACCCTTCCCGCCGTGTTGATGGGGTTTTATACCTATGGGATACCGGCCCTGGGGGTGGTGGCGCTGTCTATTTCTTCGGCCATGCTCTGGGAACTGCTCATGAACAAAGTGATGAAACTGCCGGTCACCATCGGGGACGGCAATGCAGCCCTCATCGGTATGCTGTTTGCCATGCTGGTGCCGGCCATTCTTCCCTGGTGGGCGGTGGTCACCGGGACGTTTATCGCCATTGTCATCGGTCAGCAGATTTACGGCGGTATCGGCGGCAATCCATTTAACCCGGTGATCGTGGCCCTGGTCATCCTCATGGTTTCATGGAAGGATGTGTTTGATTTCGACATCGCCCTGCTCAACTATGATTTTGATTTTGCAACCCTCTATCCGCTGGGGGCCTTGAAACATTTTGGATTGGCGTCGGTTGCAGATTTTACACCCGGTGCCCTTTTGATGGGACAGCAGACCGGCGGTATCGGTTCAACCTTTGGATTGGGGCTCATTTTTGGCGGTATCTACCTTATCTTGAGAGGGTATATCCGCTGGGAAATATCCCTTTCTTTTATCGGTGGCATTCTGCTCACTGCCTGGATTTTTCAACTGTGCAACCCGGCCGTTTATGCGGGACCTGTTTTTCATCTCTTGACCGGTTATACGCTCATCGGTGCTTTTTTCCTGGCCACTGAAAACTCCTCTTCGCCGGTGAATATGCTCCCCATGCTGATTTATGGTGCCGGGGGGGGGATCATGACGGTCCTTATTCGTAATATCGGTGTTTATGTTGACGGCGTTCTTTTAGCTATTCTTCTTATGAACCTGGTTAATCCCCTGCTGGATAAAATCAGACCCAAAGCACTTGGAAAGGTAGTGTAAAATGCGCGAAATGATAAAAATGGTGGTTGTTCTTACCCTTCTGAGCGCTGTTTCAGGGGGTCTGCTCGCGGCGGTACGCAACGGAACAAAAGACCGGATTGAAAATCAGCAGCTTCAGCTGGTGAAGGGACCTGCCATCCGTGCCATTCTGGAAGGCTGCACAAATGATCCGGTGGCCGATCGTTTTAAACTCACGGATGACACTATTGAAAGAAGCTTTTTTATCGGTGTTTTTGATGGCAAACCCCAAGCCGTTGCCTTTGAAACTTTTGGCAAAGGCTATGGCGGCGATGTTGGACTTATGGTGGCGGTGAACGTCACGGACGATAAACTGGTGGGCGTGGGTGTTACCACCCACAGTGAAACACCCGGGCTCGGTGCCAAATCAAAAAGCGATCCGGCTTTTGCAAAACAGTTCAAGGGCGCTTCCACCCAGTCCGCGATCAATGTGACCAGTGACGGCGGCGCCATCAATGCCCTCAGTGGCGCCACCATCACCTCCCGTGCCGTTTGTGCCGCTGCCACCGAAGCCGGGCAGATTTACCAGCGGCTGAAACCCCAAATCAGCGAAAAATTAAAGAGTTTACCCCAATAGGGAGATCAAAATGGCCAAATCGATTGTTCAGGAATTTACCAAAGGGCTGTGGAATGAAATACCACCGTTCAGGCTTGTACTTGGCCTCTGCCCGGTCCTGGGTGTTACAACAACAATGGAAAACGGACTCGGCATGGGGATGGCAACCACCTTTGTCCTGTGTTGTTCCAATATTCTCGTTTCGGCCCTTCGCAGCGTTATTCCCGCTAAAGTAAGGATCGCCTGTTTTATTATTATTATCGCCACCTTTGTGACGGTGGTCGAGTTGCTTATGCAGGCCTTTGCGTACAAGCTGTTTCTGACGTTGGGCGTGTTTATTCCGCTCATCGTTGTCAACTGCATCGTTCTGGGGCGGGCCGAGGCATTTGCCTCTAAGAACAACATGGTGATGTCCCTGGCCGACGGCCTGGGTATCGGTATCGGGTTTACCCTCAGTCTGGGCGCTGTGGGTGCGGTTCGAGAGATTTTGGGGACCGGCACCTTTTTTGGTAATGCGCTGTTCGGTGCCTCTTTCCATCCGTTTGCCTTCATGGTTCAGGCACCGGGTGCCTTCATCTGCCTGGGGCTGATGCTCTGCCTCATGAATATGGTCGGGAATAAATAGATTTAGGAGAAAGTCCATGGGCGACTACATTGTCCTTATCATCAGTTGCATTTTTGTTAATAATATTCTGTTGGCCCAGTTTTTGGGAAACTGCCCTTTTTTCGGTACATCCAAAAAAATGGAAACCGCTGTGGGTATGGCCATGGCGGTTATCTTCGTCCTTGTCATGGCCGGGGCCATTACCTGGATCACCGAAACCTTTATTTTGCAAAAATTCGGTCTGGAATTTTTGCGGACCATTGTATTTATTCTGGTCATAGCGGCCCTGGTGCAGTTCGTTGAGATGTTTTTGAAAAAAAGTATTCCCGGCCTTTATGCCGGCCTGGGAATATTCCTGCCACTGATTACCACCAACTGTGCCGTCATGGGGGCCTGTCTGATCAATATCAAGGAAGAGTACACCTTTGTCCAGGCCCTGGTCGCCTCTTTCAGTTACGCTGCCGGTTTCGGACTGGCACTGATTCTTTTTGCCGGTTTGCGAGAGCGGATACTGCTGGGACGGGTCCCAAAACCGCTTCAGGACACCTCTATTGCGTTGATCACCGCCGGTATTATTTCCCTTTCGTTTTTTGCTTTCAGGGGAATGGTATAGGCATTTTGTATAGCATAAACAGTGCAGCCCGGCGGTTTTGGTGTTTCCCGTTGTAACGTATCCGGATAAAACCGTAATTGTCCGCATGCTGCATGTTGTAACTGATACGGATGAGGAGTAAGTCGTGTACGAGGCTATTTTCGTCATGCTGGGTCTTGGATTGGTTTGCGGTGGTATTCTCGCTGTGGCTTCCAAGGTGTTTTATGTGTATGAGGATCCGCGGATTGCTCAGGTGGAATCCTTTTTAGCCGCTGCCAACTGCGGGGGGTGTGGGTATGCAGGTTGCAGTGCCGCCGCCGTGGCCGTTGTCAACGGTGAGGCCCCGCCCAGTGTTTGTGTCGTCGCCGGTGTGGAGTCCGCCATCAATGTGGCCGGCGTCATGGGGCTGGATCCGGGCAGTGCCGAACCCCAGCGGGCCTGTAATGAATGCCAGGGGGGGCAGCGGGCCGAAAACAGGTACCACTATTCCGGAGCCCATTCCTGCCGCGCGCTGGCAGCCTTTTACGGTGGCCAGCGGATCTGCACCATTGGGTGCCTGGGACTTGGGGACTGTATCCGTGCGTGCAACTTTAACGCCATCCATATGGGTCCCAACGCCTATCCGGTGGTGGATGAGAGCAAATGCGTGGGTTGCGGGGCCTGTAGAAAGGCCTGCCCCAAAGACATTATCAACATCAGGACCATGGCTGAGCGCCTGTTGAGTTTCAACCAGACCGATGAAGCCCTGGCCCCCTGCGCCCAGACCTGTCCGGCTGAAATTAATATCCCGCAGTATATTGCACAGATCAAGACCGGCGACTATGCCGGTGCTGTTAATACCATTCGTGAACGCAATCCATTGTTGCTTTCCTGCGGCCGGGTCTGTCCCCATCCGTGCGAGGACTTCTGTCGCCGGGGCATTGAGGATGAGGCTGTCTCCATCAATCAGCTCAAGCGGTTTGCCGCCGACTATGAGATGAATTCGGGGCAGCGTCTGCCCATTCCCTGCGCCCCTTCCAGCGGTAAACGGGTGGCGGTTATCGGCGGGGGGCCCGCGGGTTTAAGCTGTGCCTATTTTCTGCGCCGTGTGGGTCATGATGTGACGATTTTCGATATGATGCCCAAACTCGGCGGTATGATCCGGTATGGCATTCCCGAATACCGGTTGCCCAAAAAAGTGCTGCAATGGGAGATAGACGGCATTTTGAACCTGGGCATCGACGTGAAAACCAACGTCAAACTTGGGGATGATTTCACCATCGGTTCCCTGGTGTCATCGGGTTATGATGCTGTTTTTTTGGGAATCGGGGCCTGGAAAGATTACGGCTTGCGCATTGAGGGGGAAGACCTTGAAGGCTGCTTTACCGGCATCGATTTTCTTACCCGGTTTGCCCGTCACCAGCAGGGAGACAGCCCGAATCCCGTTTCCATCGGTAAAAAATGTGTGGTTATCGGCGGTGGCAATACCGCCATTGACTGTGTTCGGACCCTTGTCCGTCTGGGCGTGGCGGATGTGACGCTGGTGTACCGCAGAACCCGCAATGAAATGCCGGCCAACAGGGTTGAAATCGAGGCGGCCGAGCATGAAGGTATCAATTTTGTTTTTCTGGCCGCACCTGTGCGGATTGTTGCAAATGATAAGGGCCATATCATGCAGCTTGAATATCTTAAAATGGAACTGGGGGAACCCGATGCCAGCGGCCGACGCCGGCCGGTACCCATCAAGGGGTCCGAGACCCTCATGGATATCGATATGCTGATCACGGCCATCGGACAGGGACCGGATACCGCTTTTGCGGCCAAAGAGGGCCAGCGCATCGGTGAACTTGCCCTCACCCGGTGGAACACCATCGACCATGATCCGGAAATCATGCAGGCCAATATCCCCTATGTTTTTACCGGCGGTGATTCAGCCACCGGCGCTTCCCTGGTAGTGGAAGCCATCGGCGGCGGCAGAAGGGCCGCCCGGGCCATCCACCTGTATCTGAACGATGAAGCGATTGTGCCCGTGGACCGGTCCCTCCGTAAAAAACATATTCCCGAATCCATATTCGAGCAGGTTGCCGGGATTGTTAAAACGCCCCGGACCCCCATGCCCGAACTGCCTGTGGAAGAGCGCATAAAATCATTTGTAGAGGCGGACCTGGTCATCACGGAAGCCGACGCCGGCTACGAAGCGTCCCGCTGCCTCAATTGCTGTCGTATCTGTTACAATAAAGATGCAGCCGCTAAAGACACTCAGGCTGCGTAACCCCTTTATCAAGGCTGATAATTTGCTTGACATCTTTATTATGAGCGAATATTTGTTGTATTAAAGAAGTTTTTTACACATCGCAATTCCTTTTCAATTGTTTTATCCTGATTATTCCAAGGTCACATTTTCATCTTGAATCCTTGCCAGATAGTGCTCCCCCACTGAACGAATGCAGTTTAAATAAAGACGACTGCCACTGAAAAACCCCTTGTTAGTTTGAAGACACTGGCAGAATCAATCGGTTAAAGGCCGATGCGAATCTGCCCTTATACGGTTTTATGTGTATCAGAAACCGAGTGCTGCCTACAAGTTATGCCCCGGAGAAAAGGTGTTGCGACATAACGCCATCGCTTTTTTTTAAATACAGGCAGGTGGCAGAAAAGGGGGTTACCATGGCCAAGTATACCGCAATCACGACGTTGGCTGTTTGTTTTTGCCTTCCCTGGGGGATGACCACAGCTGCTGGGACGGCTGAAAAACAATTCTACGAAGCCTGTTTCTCTGCAAAAGTTGGAAAGTGTCTGAACAAAGTGAGGATGATAGAATCGAAAAGTTACTGCCGAAGGCAATATGCCAAACGCAACCTGAAAAAGGTACTTTATTATCATCGTCACAAAGAAGCGTTACTCGATGAAATGATGGCACAAAAAATCAAGATGAAAGCCTAAAGGGTTGACTATCATCTGATTCGCGCATTCGGAAAAGAAATGAACGAGCAAGCCGCCCTTAAGGTGAATTATTAGCCGAAAAGTTTTCGGTTGCCAGCGGAAGCGGAATTGTACTATAATAACCCCCCGTTATCGCGGTCTCTTTTGTTTCTGTTTTATGCGGATATATATTCGGATAAAACAGCATGAAATCGGCCGTGATTTGTTTTCAAGCGTTATCTGGCACCGTCTGAATTAATCGGTGCCGCTGAGTTGTTGTTATCCCCAAATGGCGTCTTTCATGTGATTTCCGCGCTGGCCGCCCGTTTCCGAATCCTTTAAACGTCTCTATCTTACTGCGGTTCGAATCCAGGCGCCTGCCTTGAATCCAAGTGAATCTCACCACCCTAGGACGGACACGAGCGATATGAAGGAAGTCGGACACATGCAAGGTATATCCAAACGGTTCCAGTGGCGGCAGGTCTTTTTCGACCGTCGAGACAAAGAATTGATTCAGATTATAAATGCCGTGAGTAGCGAAGACCAGGATCTCGAGTATACCCGGAGGCAGTATTACGCGTATTTTCATCCCCACGGCATAAAGGAGATGACCGAGTCAAAAAGTCTGCGGATTGCCTACTCAATGGTTCATCTGCTTAAATCACTGGAAGTCGGCAAAACCGATGATCGGCTGAGTGCATTGCAGTCCCTGAAAGATGAAGTCCTGGATACGGCCGGAGGCGCATTGCCCAAAAATACGGCCCGGGTGTTGCTGCAAATTATGAAGGAGATGGCCCGCATCCGGAACGACGACGACAAGCAGCTCAAGCTGGCCCATGATTTTCGGATTACCGCTTCGGGCAAGCCTTCTTTTGTTCGGAAACAGCTCAAACGCTATCATTTGCTGGAGATGCCGGAAGAATGGAATCAGATCACTTTTGACGATCATGTCCACGATGCCAACACAAAAGGCCGTAAATCCTCTACCCACCTTGTCATGGATGCCTGGATCAAAGGCATTCGAAAGTTGCGGGTGATCCATTACAACTACATCGAATCTCAGGTTGCCGGCGAACTTTTTCAGGCTGCTCGTATCCTGGAGATCGATCTTCGCATCGGCATCGAATTTTCGGCCCTTTACCATCATCGGTATGTTCAGCTCATCTGGGACCCCGGTGGATTCAAGGATGCCCATGAGTTCAGCCGCTTTTTGGAAAAATCGCCGATAAAGGCGCTTTTTGACAAGGGTCGTGCCGTGTCCGTCTATCAGCAGGCATATGTGACGGCTTTGCTGGAAGCATTTAACCGGGTCCACCTGTCCGACATCAATCGTAGATTCGAAATCAGTATGACACCGCTCAGCGGAAAGGCGTTTCTCGGCTTTGTCGGTGACGGGCAGAGATCCACATTGCATCTTGAAAAATTCATCCACCAGAAATTACTTTCGACCCTCCAGGCCCGGGCTCGTGACTTGATGGACCGATTCGAGCAGGTCGACCCGGAAGAGCGGGGGAGGATTTCCGCATGGATTGAAAAAATCAATTGCCTGGACCTGGAGGCGGTGGTTGAGAAATACCTGCAACCGTCAAATAATCCCGATATCCCCGACCCCATGGTGGTGCGGGACGATCCTGACACCCCGGAGCTGCTGAAGCTCTCGCCGACGGAACTACTGCAATGTCTGACGGCTTTTGGACATCGAATAACCCTGAATCTGACCGCTCTGGGTGCAGAGGATGTACTGGAACTGCTTTACGACTGCAATGGCATGATTTCCCGTCTGGAAATTTTCAACCTGAAAGACTGGACTGCTGATAAAACGACCCATATTCCGGCGATAAGTCGGCTTCAAGAAGCCATCAACCGGCAAAACCCCATCGCCCTCAAGCAATTGATTCTTGAAATGATCGATGCGCGCAGGCCAAAGACGCCCGCAAGGACACCGGATCATGGTCGGATCGTCAAATTGAACGGTATCCTTCATGATATCGGCGGGCTCCTTGCCATGTACAAGGGCCGGGCGATCAAGGCGCGCATCGGCAGTGATTCCACCGGAAGGATTTCGAGAACCCATGGTATGGGGCTGGCCGTTGTCGAGACCCTGCCGAAACGGGCGCGCCGTCAGATCGTTCGAGAAGCGGGTGCCGGTCGTAAAATTATTCCGGTGCAGATGACCGCCTACAGGCGCCAGACTCTGATCCCCAGACGCCAGGCCGGGAAAGGACCGGTCCCTGGGCCGGAACTGGCTGTCTCCCCGTCGTGCCTGCATCGGTTCGGATTTGTCCGGGTTCAGGAATGGGCGGTTCATGATGATGCCACCCAGATGGGCCGACCGGGAAACGTTGTCACCCTCGGGGGCATTAACAAACGGATCGATAACGGGCTCTGCCGGCCGGCACCGGCGGACAGGACAGGGGCGGGGCGTCTTTCCTGGACCTACCTGAATTCAAACCTGCGAAATACCATAAAGGTGTTGATCGGATTTGTGCCCGCTTTGGCCACCTTTGCATTGACCAAAGACTGGTGGCTGCTGGCGTATGGCGGGGCCTTTATCTGGTTTGGCATTACGGGACTGCGCAATATTCTCCAGTCTGTGCTCGGTGGGGGCGGGTTGCGCCGTTCGCCCCTTTTACGCTGGAACGCCTATGTGAGCTGGGACCGGATTGCCGACTCCCTCCTCTATACCGGTTTTTCAGTGCCCCTGCTGGATTATCTGGTCAAGACGGCCGTTTTAGATCGCGTTTTTAATATCAATACCGATACCCAGCCGGTGGCCCTGTATACGTTCATGGCCCTGGTTAACGGGATTTACATCTCCAGCCACAATGCGTTCAGGGGGCTGCCCAAGGGGGCCATCTTCGGCAATTTTTTTCGCAGTGTGCTGTCCATACCCCTGGCTGTTTTGATGAATTTTTTTCTCGTAAATATTTTAACCGCCATGGGTGTCGTCGGGGTCAATTTTATTCTGCAGCGGTGGGCGGCCATTATTTCCAAGGCAGCGTCGGATACGGTGGCCGGTATCATTGAAGGGACTGCGGACCGGTTCAACAATATCCGGTCCCGTATGCGGGCCTACACACAAAAACTTCATCTGATGTTGAATATCTATGCGCAACTGGAGATGCGCCTGCCGGAATACCCGGTGGCTGAACTTTTGGACCATCCGAGTCAATTCAGGGAAAAAGCCGATGCCGAAACCCGCGATATGGAAAAAATTTTAGCCATACATGCCCTGGACCTGCTTTATTTTTACATGTATCAGCCACGTTCAAGAAGCGCGATGGTGCAGCTTATGGCCGTTATTTCCGAAGAGGAGAGAAATGTTTTCATCACGTCCCAGCTGACCCTTCGGCAAATGAAGGATATCAGTCAGATGTTTATCGACGGGATGCTCGGCAAGGATTTTGCGAAAGCCCTTTCTTTTTATCTGGCAAGGTACGCAGATTACCTGAAAACGTTGGAAAAACTGGCATAATCGGGTTGGCTTTTCACTGTTTCGTGTGGGTAAAATTGACGTGATAAAAGTATTCCGGGGCCATCCACTTGAAACAGCGAGGGACCATGGGGATTCAATGGCCGCATGCCGGGCCCGCATTATCCGAAGCCATACTGTTGATGCAATAGTTTTCGGGTTTCCGGATTGATTTGAAAATGATTCAGATCTTTTTCCCCTATCCATTGTGCATCAACGGCATCATCTCCCGGTTTAATCTGACCGTCTTCGTATTCACAGGCAAGGTCAACAATATAGTAGTGAAATCGGATGGTACCGGTCTTGTCGCGTTCGATGACCTCAAAGGAATAAACCGGCTTACCGGCTTTGATTCGAATGCCTGTTTCCTCAAGGATCTCTCTTGCGGCCGCCTGTTTAAGCGTTTCTCCCCATTTAACCCTGCCCCCGGGGATGGCCCACATCCCCTTTGCCGGGGCGTTGCCCCTTTTAACCAGAAGAACGCGCTGCTCCTTAAACACAACAGCTCCCACTGCAAGGACAGGATGGCCGGGGGTGTCGTTTGTTTTAATTTTTGCCATAACGACATTCATACCGATGGTTTGTACGGCTGCATTAAAAAATTCCGGAAAATGGTTTTCGGTGAAAGGCATGGTGCATATAGTTGATCAAGGTGGTGAAGTCAAAGACCGGTCGCCTTGTGGCCTGTTGCACCGCATGGGCATAAGGGGGCAGGTTGGAGCATTCCAGAAGGATGGCCCCTGTCTCGGGATGGGCTGTGACCATGTCCCGGGCCCGGGCCACGACCTCTTTTTCAATGGCGTCGTCGTCTAACGTCCCGGTTTCATCAAGGATGGGGCCCCGAAACGCCTCGGCATCTTCCAGGCCCCGGATCACCACTTTACTATTTTTTTGAAGTCCGGCAATGGCCAGGAGATCCGGTGTCAGGCGCTTGCGGTTGGCGCAGATGATCCCCACCGCCTGGTTGGCCCCCAGAGTTGCCGCAATAAGGGGGATTTGCAGCAGACTTGAAAAGATTACCGGAATAGTCACCGCTTCAGCGACTTGTCGGTGGAAACGGATCATATAACCGCAGTCACTGGTAATGGCCCGGACCCCGGCTTTTTCAAGTTCCCGGGCCGTTTCGATGATGGCATCCACCATGGTGGGGTCGCCCTGTTCGATAAGTCGATCCAGGCTCACCCCGGGGGCCGTCCGGTACAGCACCGGAAAATCGTAGGTGCTGGCGTTACCCACATCACCGGGGATAAAGGGGGTTTCACAATCAATGAGCACAATGCCGATGCTGTGCCCGTAGCTCTCTATACCGTTTCGAACATGATAGCGTGTCATAAAGCGTCCTTTTGATCAGAGGTGTCGGCTTTTTCAGACCATAATTAGAATTAAATTTTCCGTGTTTGTCAAGAATTTCAGAAGTTGAAAATAAACCCTAAAAAGCATGATGTTCAATTAAAATTTTGACGCCGATGCCGATGAGAATCATTCCCCCCAGCAGTTCCGCTTTTTTTCCGAATTTTTCAGAAGATAAAAATCGATTTCCCAGGATCAATCCGATACCGGTAAATAAGAGGGCCACACACCCGATGATGACCACCGGCAGCAGGATCGGCACGTTCAGTGTCGCCAGGGTAAAGCCGACGGCAAGGGCATCAATGCTCGTGGCAACCGAAAGGACCACCAGTCGCAGTCCCCTGGTGGGGTCCTGCCATTTCTTGTTTTCATCGCTATCAAACGATTCTCTGATCATGCCGGCACCAATCCACAACAACAGGAAAAAGGCTGCCCAGTGGTCATATTTTTCGATATAGGCCACCACCACCCGGCCGGAGAACCAGCCGATAACCGGCATCAGGGCCTGGAACAGGCCGAAATGCCAGGAGAGCCTGAAAATATGCCGACCGTTTAATGCCTTGATTTGAAAACCGGCGGTGACGGCAACGGCAAAGGCATCCATTGCAAGGGCCGCTGCGATGAAAAAAATAGTGATGAGATCCATAGTGGTATGTTTTTTCCGATTAAAAATTAGGTCAAAAAATTAGCAGCCTTTTTTGGAAACAGCAATGAAATTTCTGTGTGCAGGGCAAATCGTGGGGTAAAATAATCGGTTGACCATGCCAGGGCCTGGTTGCCGGTCAACAATGGTAGCAATCGGTTCGGGATGCAGGCCTGTCAGAATCCTCTTGATTTAAGCCTCTAAATTATTTATCCCGGTGATACTGGCCGGAAGGCCGGTAAAAGATGCATGAATGGACTGTTGAAAACCATAGATGGTAAACTCGAAAAAGTCAGATTTAGACGGTCTCGTAAACATTTAAAATTCAAGGCGTGCAAATTTTGCAATTATGAGGCGTACTTGTCGACCATTGAATGATTGTGGAATGCAGCGCAACGCAGGCGTTGGATTTTTTACGAGACCGTCATCAATGGAGGCAAAATGTTTACACAGGTAGAGGCTGCAAAAAAACGATTGGCAGGATATGCCCATGTTACGCCCATTGTGACCTCCGGGACATTAAATCGTCTGGTGGGGGCACAGGTGTATTTCAAGTGTGAAAATTTTCAGAAAATCGGCGCATTCAAATTTCGAGGAGCCTTCAACAGCATGTCTCAACTCACCCCGGCTGAAAAAGCACGCGGGGTGATTACCTATTCTTCGGGAAATCATGCCCAGGCTGTGGCCCTTGTGGGCCAGATGCTGGATATCCGGACAACCATCGTGATGCCCGACAATGCCCCGGCAACCAAACGGGCCGCCACAAAAGGCTATGGCGGGCATATTGTCGGTTATGATCTTGAGAAAACAGACCGTGAGGCGGTTGCAATGGCTCTCCAGGCAAAAAACGGCTATGCCATGATTCCACCCTTTGACCATATGGATGTCATTGCAGGCCAGGGAACCGCGGCGATGGAGATGTTTGAAAAACTGGGTGAGCTGGATATGCTGCTGGTGCCGTGCGGCGGTGGCGGGCTCTTGAGCGGTTCAGCCATTTCCGCCAAAGCCATGGCGCCCGGTTGCCAGACCATCGGTATCGAGCCGGAACTGGGAGATGATGCCACCCGGTCGTTTCAAACCAGAACGCTTCACAGTGTGAAAAATCCCGCCACCATCGCCGATGGCACCCGGACAGCGTCCCTGGGTAAATTAACCTTCCCCCTGGTGCTGGCGTATGTGGATGGCATGAAAACGGTGCCCGAGCAGGCGATTATCGATGCCGTTAAATTTTTGTTTTACCGGATGAAACTGGTCGTAGAACCCTCCGGGGCCCTCGGACTGGCGGCATTGCTGAACCGGTCTGTTATTCCGAAAGGCCGTGTCGGCATCATTTTAAGCGGGGGAAACATCGATGCGCCTACAATGACAACCATTTTGAACGCCTAAAACAGCGCATCCACAAAGGTGGTGGGATCAAAATCCTGCAGGTCATTGATACCCTCGCCGACGCCGATATACCGCAGGGGAATGTCAAGGGTGTTACAGATACCCACCACAATGCCGCCTTTGGCCGTGCCGTCCAGTTTGGTCAATGCCAGGGATGTGATATCAATGGCATCGTTAAACAGGTTGGCCTGGGACAGGGCATTCTGACCGGTGGTGGCATCCAGGACAAGCAGAATTTCATGAGGAGCTTGGGGAAGTGCCTTGGCGATGCTTCGTTTTATTTTTTTCAATTCTTCCATGAGGTTGACCTGGGTATGCAGTCTTCCGGCGGTATCCACCAGCACAATATCGCATCCCCGGGCCCGGGCCGCTTCAACGGCATCAAAGGCAACAGCGGCCGGATCAGCCCCGTCCCTGTGTTTTACCAGTTCGGCACCGGATCGATCGGCCCATATGGTAAGCTGCTCAACGGCCGCGGCCCGGAACGTATCACCGGCGGCGATGAGAACTTTTTTGCCCCGGGCTGAAAAGCGGGATGCCAGCTTGCCGATGGTGGTTGTCTTGCCAACGCCATTGACGCCCACGACCATGATGACACGGGGCGCAAGCCCTGTTGTTATTTCCTCTTTTTCGGGTTGATGAAACAGCGCGCAGATCTCTTTTTTAAGGATACTCTTGAGCTGCTCGGCGGTGGAGATCTTGGCCGATTGTCTGGAAATTTTTTCAATCAGGTCCATGGATGTGCTGACGCCGATGTCCGAGGTGATCAAAAGCTCTTCAAGGTCTTCAAGGAGTTCATCATCCACCCTGTGCCGGATGGAGAAAAGGTCGTCAATATCCGTATTGAGTATTTTACGAGTCTTGGCCAGCCCCTTTTTTAAACGGCTGAAGAAACCGTTTGACTTCAATGGCTTTTCTGGTTCAGACGCTGATTCAAACACGGAATCTTGTTCCGCCGCTTGTTCGAGTTCCGGCTCAGGGGCAGGTCCGGGCTCGGATTCAGGCACCGGTTCCGGCTCGGATACCGTCGAAGGCGGGTCGTCAGGGTTGTCCGATTTTACCTCAGCCGCTGATGGGGTTTGCCCCTCATCGGTTTCAGCCGGCATGTCAGGGGCCGGTTTCTTTTTTTTTCGTTTGATCCAGTTAAATGCCATTTTATTCCTGTTTTTACCTTTTCAAATAATCAAGTGCATTCAGCTTCAGCGTCAAGGGCATTTCGGAATCTGTTATTTCAGTCAGTTGGATGGCATCCGAACGCCTGTAATTGTCTTCTCCGGGGGTGGCTGCCAGCCATTTTTCCCGGTGGGCCTTGACCACTTTGAATGCGGTTAAATCGACATCGACAATGCTTTTTTCCAGTACCAGGGCAAGTCTTCCCTTTCTTTCCTCAAGGTGCATCAACGGGGCAATGGGAATCCCTATGGGCGCCCAGTGTGAAAATCCTTTTTCCAGATTGCGGATGGCCGCCATCTGTCCGGTGGCACCATTGGCAATGAGGCTGAACACCGTCAACCCCAGATTGTAGGTATAGGTGGCATCGAATGTCGTGGGGTCGCTGCCGCGACCGTCATATCCGTAAAAATGGGTCTGGGTTTTGAGGCTGGGCACTGATTTTTGATAAATCTTTTGAATGGCTGCCGGGATCTGTTTATCCTTGTCGATGACACCGGCATCCACAAAGGCCTGGGTCAGTGTTTTAACGGAAATAATATTTCGGGCGGTGAGCAGAAAATCAGTCCCCTTGTTATAGTTTTCAAACAGCACCGGGCCAGTTGTTTCGGGATCAAGCCCGGCCTTTTCCATGGTTTTTTTGAAATAAGACCGATGGATACCGAGGCGGTATTCCCCTTTTTCCTTTAATAGCCCCAGATAATCCTCCACGAGTCCCATGAGCACTTTGTCGGTTTCAACCTGGGAAAACTGAAAATTGCCGTGGCTGTCCCTTTCCATGAGAAGCCCTTCCTGAAAAAATGCCGGAATATCATTAAACAGCTCATCATCCCGTGCATTCCAGATGCCAAAGGAAACATCCTTGCGAATCCCCCGTACCAGGCGGCGCAGATACTCGATCTTGTCGTCCAGCAGCGGATAGGATGTGTGAAAATCACTGTCATGGGTATCGTTGTATTGGGCGATGATGGTATTGAGTTTAATGATAAATACCAATATTTCATTGATAAATTCCAATACCCCTTCCGGGATGACGATAACACCATAGTTTTTTCCCACAGCGGCCCGGCGTACAATACTGTCGCAGATGACCCGTGACAGATGTCTCAGGGTCATACCATAGGCCGAGTAGTCAACGTCTTTGCTGTCGTCGATTTTTTCATGGTCTACATAATTGGCCAGATCTTCACCGATAAGGGTTAAATTGGCATGGGTCTGCAAGGCGGTTTCAAGGGCCAGATGACTGGCAACGCGTCCCATGACCTTGCATATATGCCAGTATTTGACATCGGAACTGCAATCCGTACACAGGTTGCTGACGGATTCGGAAAATGCCAGGGCCGCGGTATGGAACCCAAAGGACATGGCGCACAATATTTTTCCAGTATTATCTCTTACCTGGATATCACCGTCAATGGTTTTGGGCACGCCGATGACCTGGACACCATCGTTTTTAAGTTCCTGAGCCAGAAAAGCGGCATTGGTATTGGAATCATCGCCCCCCACAACCACCACGGCATCGAGGCCGAGTGACAGACAGGTTGCCCGGGAAAGGGCGATTTTTTCGGCAGAGTCAATTTTGGTGCGTCCGGTCTTGATCATGCAGAAACCGCCCAGGTTGCGGTGGGAATCGACCAGCGCATCGGTGAGCGGGGTCACCTCATTTTCAATGATGCCGTCGGGTCCCATCAGAAAACCGAAAATACGGTTTTCCGGATTGGCTTTTTTAGCGGCATCATAAAGACCGGCAATGACATTGTGGCCCCCCGGGGCCGGGCCCCCGGAAAATACGATGCCGATATTTCTTTTTTTGCTGAAGCCATTTTGTATGGCTTGCGTCACGGTATCCTTGCCCAGAATTTTCTGGACCGGATTCTCGATGATACTCGGCAGCTGGCGACAGGCCTCTTTGTCCAGTGTAAAATTGTATTGGGGATCTTTTTCCAGTACGGTGAAGGGGTGGCTGAAAACCGGGCATTGCTGAATAGCGAAGTTGCGTCGGTCGGTGACTTTACGGTTGATATTATCAGTGGCCTTGAGTACATCCGGATGATTCAAGAGATCTGAGGGACGGGGTTCCATTTTTTCTGGCATAGATCCTCCTAATGGTTTGGCTGGTCGTTTGATTTCGGGTAATGGTCTGCACCTTATACAAAGGTGAATTCAGTGGTGTCAATAACATTCATAAAGATAATTAATAGAAATACAATATGTTGTATATTAGATATAAAAATATACGATGGGTTGTGTTTTCTCTTTACATCGCAGCTGTTTTTTGTTAGTTTGATTCGGTACATAACCCAGTCGCTTCAGGAGAATTAAACGCGTGAAACTTAAAAGCCTGCAGATGTCCGGCTTCAAGTCCTTTCTGGATAAAACCAGCATATCCTTTCCCGGCGGCATTTCAGCGGTGGTGGGGCCCAACGGTTGCGGCAAGAGCAATATCATAGATGCCCTGCGGTGGGTTATGGGCGAACAAAGCATGAAGCAACTGCGCGGCAAAGCAAGGGAGGACATCATCTTTGCCGGTACCGACGGCAAACCGCCCTTGAACATGACCGAAGTCTCCTTAACCCTTTTCAATGACAACGGTTCGGCCCCTGCAGAGCTCAAGGATTATACTGAAATTATGCTGACCCGGCGCCTGTACCGCTCGGGTGAAAGTGCTTATTTTTTAAACAAACAGCCATGCCGGTTGAAAGATTTTCATAATATCTTCATGGGCAGCGGCATGGGAACAAAATCCTATGCGGTGATTCATCAGGGCAACATCGGCGCCATCACCGAGGCCGATCCGGCGGAAAGACGGTTTTTTATAGAGGAAGCCGCCGGGGTTACCCGCTACAAGACCCGCAAGAAAGAAGCCCTCCGCAAGCTTGATGCCACCCATCAGAACCTGCTTCGGATTTCCGACATTATCGTTGAAATCAAGCGCCACATGGCCGGCCTTAACCGCCAGGCCCGTAAGGCTGAAATTTACCAGGCCACCCGGCAACAGATTCGGCAGACGGATATCCTTCTGGCCCTTGGGCAGCACAATCACTGCCTCCGAAAGATTTCTGAAATTAAACATTGTTTAAAAACGTTGAGAGATACCGACCTGGCCCACAGCACCCGGCTTAAAAAACTGGATGCCGCCACAGAAGTGATTAAACTCGACCGTCATCAGAAAAATCAGGAAATTGCCGGGCAAAAATCAGACTGTCATGAAAAACAGCGCCTGATTGACCGGCAGGAAAATGATATCGTTCACCTGAGAGGGGAAATTACACGGCTGTCATCTGAGATTGAAGAGATTGAAACCGGGCGGGGTGAACTTGAATCCAAAAACGAAAAAATTATTGCCGAAATCAGCCAGGCCCGGGCGCAAAACAGTGATTTAAGCCGGCGGCGCAAGGCCCTTGGCCACCGAATTGAAGCGGAACAACAGAATTCCGGTGGTATCACTGAAAATATGGCCGGTTTGAACAGGGCCCTTGAAGCCTGTAAGAAACAATTGATGGACCTGATGACCCGGGAGGTCCGCTATAAAAACAGTTCTCAGAACGCTGCCGGAATTCTTGAAAACATCCGGCGCCGTCTGAAAAGAATCGATGAAGAAAGGGTTCTGGCCGCTCGTAAAGTGGTGGAAACCGAAAAACAACAGCAAATTGCCAGGGAGATGTGCCATCAATCCCGGCGTGATAGTGACGCCCTGGATCATCAGATGGCCGCCATGCAAAAGGATCTGTCGGAAAGAAAAAGAGAACTGCATCTTCAAAGTCAAACGGTTCAAAAAACGGTCCTGGCCCATAACCGGGTTGAATCCCGATATTCAGCCTTGAAGAAGATGGCGGATAATTTTGAGTGGTATAAAGACGGGGTTCGGGCGATTTTGCAAAACAAGGCGTCGGTGTCGGCAACCGGGCAAGTTTTCGAAGATGATGCGACCCCCGGTATGAACAATATCCAGGGGCTGCTGGCCGATATCCTTGAGCCGGAACCGGCCTTTGCCGCTGCAACCGAAGCAGTGCTGGGAGAATCGTTGCAGTACATCCTGGTGAAAGATCAGGAAACCGGCCTTAGGGCCATTGATTACCTCCAGACCCATGATGCCGGATGCAGTGGTTTTATACCGCTGTCAACCCTGAGGCCTTTTGGCAGGGACCTTCGAAAAACGCCGGATAAAGCCACGTTTCTCCTGGACCATATTACGGTCAAGTCCGGTTATGGGGCGATTGCCGAATCCCTTCTGGGGCATGTGGTTGTTACCGCCGACCTGGCAGAGGCCCTGGCCTTGTGGAACAAAAACGGTGCATTCCGTGCCATGGTCACCGTGCAAGGGGATGTCGTTTCCGGTCAAGGTCTGATGATCGGCGGGAGCCGGGATAAAATGACCGGGATCCTGGCTAAGAAACAGGAACTGAAGACGGCCGAGGATCAGTTGGCGGTTTTGTTACAACAGCAGACCGCTGCGCTGAAATTTCAAAAAGAACTGGAAGCGCAGGTAGATCGGGCTGAAAAAGAGGTCCAGCAGCTGGTTACGAAGAAAAATAGTGTTGCCCATGAGGCGATGGAAGCTGAAAAAGCGCTTTATAAGACCACCGAAGATTTAAAGCATGCCCGCAACCGTCTTGAAATAACACAATTGGAACAGGAACAGCTTCTGGGTGAAGAAGAGGATGTCGACCGGGAAATCGAAGAGAGCAAAGCGCTTTTGAGCGAGAGCACCCAGGCGGTAAAAGAAGCCCAGGACAAGGTGGCTGTTATCACCGGGAATATCAGGCGTGCCACCGTTGAAATGGAAAATTTTAATCGCAAAAAGGTTGATTTGCAGCTTGACCTTACCGCCCTGACGGCAAAATTGGAAAACGGCCGCATTAATCTTGGTCGGCTTGAAGAATTCAAAAATGACGGTATGGGCCGACTTGATGGGATCAAAGCGGCTCTTGCAACAAAAAAGAAGGAAAAAGAGAGGGCGGAACGGAAAATTAAAGAGACTGAGATTGCCCTGGCCCGCCTTTATGAGGGGTTTAATACCCTTAAAAAAGAGCTGGAACAAAATGAAGACCGGTATCGGGCCATTGATGCCACGTTGACCCAAAACGATGAAATGATAGCGGGGATTCAGACCCGGCGTGAAAAAACATTGCAGGAAATTCAGCATTTCGAAGTGGCGTATTCCCAGATAGAGATAAAAAAAGACGCCATCGAAAACCGTATTGAGGAACGCTACCACCGACAGCTTGCCCAGTTCAGAGCGAGCAGTGACTGGCGCACCCAATTGGAAGAGATGCCCCAGGATTTTGACGAGGCCGAGTTAAAAGAACGATTGACCGGTTTGAATCAAAAAATAACCGATATGGGCGAAGTCAATATGAGCGCCATTGGGGAATACGAAAAGCTCAAAGAGCGGTTTGATTTTCTTTCGGAGCAGCGGGATGACCTGGTTAAGGCCATTGAGGACCTGCATCAGGTGATTCGCAGGATCAATAAGATTACCCAGAAAAAATTCATGGAAACAGTTAGCCGGATAAATGAAAAACTCAGTGAGGTGTTTCCCCGTCTTTTTGATGGCGGGAGCGCCAAGCTGGTGCTGACCGAGCCGGATAAGCCCCTTGAAACCGGTGTTGAATTCATGATTCAGCCGTCGGGTAAAAAGCTGACCCGTTTAAGTCTTTTGTCCGGGGGGGAAAAGGCCCTGTCGGCCATTGCGTTTGTTTTTTCCATTTTTCTGATCAAACCGGCTTCATTTTGTCTTCTGGATGAAATTGACGCACCCCTGGACGAAGCCAATGTTTTTCGTTTTAATCATCTTCTTAAGATGATCGGGGAAAAATCCCAGATCATCATGATTACCCATAATAAGCGGAGCATGGAATTTGCCGATACCCTTTTCGGCATCACCATGGAAAAAAAGGGGGTTTCCAAAATCGTTTCTGTTAATTTCGAACAGTCCGCCAGCATAAATGATGAAGAGGTAAAAAATAATTATGAATGATGAATGCGGTTTTGCTGCGTTGCGCTGCAGTCTGTAATCATTCAACGGTCGATGGTTACGCCTCATGACATCAAAATTTGCACGCCTTGAATTTGAACTTTTTACGAGTTCATCATAATTCATCATTTTGTACCGTCGGCTGATAGCTGCAAAGCGGCTCTTCGGCCAGATAGTCCCCCGTGGCTTCAAAGGCCCGGGCCCGACACCCGCCGCAGACGGCCTTATATTCACATCCGCCGCACTTGCCTTTTAAATTATCATAGTCCCGCAACGCCAGAAATACTTTTGAATGATGCCAGATGTCGGCAAAGGACTCGGTGGTGACGTCTCCGCAGGGTACATCCAGAAAGCCGCAGGGCTGGACAATACCGGTATGGGATATGAAACAAAAGCCGGTGCCCCCCAGACAACCCCGGGTAACGGCATCCAGTCCATGGCTTTGGAATGTAACGGTTTTGCCCTCTTTTTTTGCCCGTTGTCTGAGTATTCGGTAATAGTGGGGGGCGCAGGTGGCCTTTAACTGTAATGGGGACTTGTCGCGCTGATCGTAAAACCAGTTGAGGGTCTCTTCATATTCGGTACTTGAGATTTCCTGGTCCACGATATATTTACCCCGTCCGGTGGGGACCAGGAGGAATATATGATGGGCCACGGCCCCCAGTTCAACGGCCAGGTCCTGAATCAGCGGCATCTGGTCCATGTTGGTTTTGGTGACGGTGGTATTGATCTGGAATTCAAGGCCGGCTTCCCGGGCCATGCGGATGCCGTTGAGGGCGCCGTCAAAGGCACCATCAGTGCCCCTGAATTTATCATGACTTTCCCTGGTGGCACCGTCCAGACTGATACTGATGCGCTGGATGCCCGCTGCTAGCATTTTGGCCACCACCTCTTTGGTGACCAGGGTGCCGTTGGGTGCCATGACCATGCGCAGCCCCTTGTCCGTGCCGTATCGGGCAATATCGAATATGTCCGGGCGCAGCAGGGGTTCACCGCCGGTGAGGATAATGATGGGGTCGTCCACCAGGGCAATCTGATCTAAAAGTTGAAAACAGGCCTTGGTGTCCAGCTCGCCCTTGTAAGGGCCGTTGGTGGCCGATGCCCGGCAGTGCACACACGATAGATTGCAGTTGCGGGTGGTTTCCCAGGCCACAAGGCGAAGGGTTGAGCGCTTGTTATCACTGTGAGGTTTTTTGTTATGTTGTTTTGATTTCATAGGTTTTATTTTCTTTATGAAAAATTTAAGCGTGCTTTAATTTTTTTGCTGCCTCTACGGCAAAAGGGGTTACTATCATATCTGCACCTGCCCGTTTAATTGATGTGAGCATCTCAAAGATGACTTTTTGTGCGTCAATCCACCCCTTTTGGGCCGATGCCTTAATCATGGCATATTCACTGCCTGAATTAAAAGCAGCTATAGGGAGATCTGTTTCTTCCCGCAGACGGTATATTACGTCAAGGTAGGAAAGCGCCGGTTTTACCATGATAACATCGGCCCCTTCTTCTATATCCATAGTTGCTTCCCGGATTGCCTCAACGGCATTGGCGGGATCCATCTGGTAGGTACTTTTGTCAGTTGAATTGGAAGCATCCGATAATGGGTCGTTAAAAGCCGATGAATATACCGCAGCATAGGAAATGATCGGAACATTACTGAATTGGTTGTCGTCGAGTGCTGCTCTTATCTCGGCTACCCGGCCATCCATCATGTCGGAGGGTGCAACCATGTCGGCGCCTGCCTGTGCATGGGATACTGCAGTCCGTGCCAGAAGGTCGAGACTGGCATCATTGTCGACAAGATTTTTGTCCATGACGCCGCAATGACCGTGGTCCGTATAACGGCAGAGGCATACATCGGTAATCACAAGCAAGTCAGAAATGGTGTTTTTGAGGGTTTTAACAGCTTTTTGTACGATGCCTGTTTTGGAATACGCACTAGTTGCCAAGGTATTTTTTTTATCAGAACCACCAAAAAGCATGACGGCGGGAATACCCAGTTCAAAGGCTTCTTTGGCAGTTTTGACAAGATTGTCAACGGATAACCGGTGGTACCCGGGCATAGCGGAGATCGGATTTTTTACATCTTTTCCATCAACCACAAAAAGAGGGAGAATCAGGTCGTCAACCGAAAGGGCCGTTTCTCGAATCATCCTGCGAAAGGCATTATTTTGTCTGAACCGTCTGGGCCTGTATTCAGGAAAAATCATTTTTAACTCCTTTTATGATAAAGCTGGCTGTGTAAAACAGGTGTTTGTCTATTTTTTTATTTTATCAAGTTTTTTTTGAAGCTATTATTTTAAATCAAAAGGCTAATCTCTTCAACCTATTTTTGATTATTTCAGCTGTATCATTTTGTTCCCCGGCAAAGGCCTTGCTATGCCAATTCTGAGATGATAGAATTATTTTTGATATTATGACTGATGGTTTCAAGTTTCCGGATACAGTATCCCGGGGCTCTATCGAGTCAATTTTAGCCACACGAAACAGCGAGGCGTTTTTTTTGATTTGATTTTAAAATTATGCAAAATGCCTTTCACTATCATTTTAAATAGCCCATCCTAAAGCGTTTTTTATTAATTATTTTATATCTTTGTATTTGTGGATGAACGTTAGGCAAGATCATGAGTCATGAAAAAATTCTGAATTCAAGCAGTCACGGCGTTGTCGCAACAGACATGAACGGCCGGGTCATTTTCGCAAACAACCGCGCCGGTACCTTATTGGGAATTGCCCCAAAGGAATTGAAGCATACCGCAATTAAAGACACACTCCCATCTATCTGGTCGAAGGTAAAAAAATGCATGTATAGCGGTACGTTCATCGATGAACAACCCGTATCGGATAAAAATCCAGGGCTTTTGTTGAATGTAAGGCCTTTGTTGGCTGATGGGAAGGTTGAAGGCTGTGTATGTGATTTTTATGAAAATTATCAACTTGAACATATTGTCAAGGATATAAAATTTCACAAGGAACTGAATAAAGAATTGGAAACCATTATTGATTCTTCTTCTGATGGTATATGGGTTTGCGATGGCCAAGGCATAATTATCAGGATCAATAAGGCCGCTGAAAAATTGAACAAGTTACAGGCCGTGTATTACATCGGCAAACATGTTAGTGAGTTAATAAAAGAAGGGCTGTATGACCGTATCGTTACACTTGAAGTTTTGCAGACTAAACGGTCGGTGAGTGCATTGCAATTTAACAATAAAACCAATTTATATTTACTGCTTACCGGTACTCCTGCATTTGACGATGAAGGCAATATCTCTCTTGTGGTAACAACTGAACGGGATGTAACCGAATTAAGGACGCTCACGAACAAATTGCATAACGCCCAACTGACAGTGGAACGGTTTAAGGAGGAGATTGCAGAATTGAGCATGATGGACCTGAGGGAACAGGAAATCATTGCTCAAAGCAAAGCGATGCACAAAGTACTGCAAATTGCTTTGAAACTGGGTAATATCAATGCATCCCACATCTTAATTCTGGGTGAATCCGGAGTCGGAAAAGGGCTGTTATCAAAATTTATCCACCAAAACAGCAAGTGCCGTAAAATGTCTTTTGTTCAAATTAATTGTGCTGCCCTGCCGGAAGGGTTACTGGAGGCAGAACTTTTTGGCTACGAAAAAGGGGCGTTTACCGGTGCGCGCGATGAGGGCAAGGTCGGCCTTTTTGAGATAGCCCACGGAGGGACGCTTTTTTTAGATGAGATCGGTGACCTCCCGTTAACCATTCAAGCCAAATTGTTAAAATATTTAGATGACCATGAAATCATGCGATTAGGTGGTGTGCGATCTACCAAAATTGATTGTACGATAATTGCCGCAACAAATCGTGATCTCGAAAAACGGATAGCGGGAAAAAATTTTCGACGGGATTTATTTTATCGACTGAATGAATTTACAATTAGAGTTCCGTCCCTTAGAGAAAGGCCTGAGGATATTTTTGAACTGGTCTGCCACTTTTTAGAAAAATTTAATAAGCAATATGGCCAGACCAAATGGATTTCTGCCGAAGCGATGGAACAAATTCAGGGCTATCATTTCCCGGGAAATGTTCGTGAACTTATTAATTTTATGAAAAATCTCGTTGTATTCGGTGAGAGCGAAGCTTTGGGCAAAATGATCAAAAAAAAATTGAATCTATCCAGATTACCAAAAGTAAATCCGCTCGAAGCACCTTCCCATAGTGCTGGGTTGCAGGAACAGTTACTATTGGTTGAAAAGAGAATTTTAGAAGAAGCTGTTTTAGAGTGTAAAAATACATATAAGATGGCAGAAAGATTGGGGGTCAGCCAGGCAACGGCCTTTCGAAAATTAAAAAAACATGGAATCTCTATAGATAATTCATAACTGAATCAACCGTAGGCCTATCTGTTTGATATTATGAAATTAAATAAAATATTGAGTCAATTCATAATTGAATTATTGATAAGGATCTATATTCCAAGGGGTTGCGCCCTTTTTTAATTCAAAAATGAATTATGATTAAAAACTCCTTCCTTTGTAAATATTCATAACCTGTTAATATCCCAGTTCTTATTCTCCGTATCAAAAAGTAGGCACAACCATTGCAAAAGCCCATCTTATTTCAAAAATTTTATCTCAAAAACAAACAGTTTCTGAGTTTTTAAATCCTGAATCATTTAACTTTACTGTGCCCTTCAGTAAAATATGCTGATATGTCAGTTAAGCAGTAAGAACTGATAAATTGAAATGAGTAAGAAAAAATAAAATCTTATCCTGCACGTTTGATGAAATAAAGCGAAAATTTGATTCAGATTTCCTGTATATTATATTCGAAAGAATGTTCACCGCGGGAGACCCTGCCGGATTTGACGAAATCATTCTTTTTTTTTCTAAATCTGACAGCAAGGACGAAGAATTTGTCATTTGATATGATGAAGATACCGAAAAAATCTTGCTGGTGGTGAAGTTGGAACCCATAAATAAAGAAATCTGGTTATCCATAAAGCTAAAGTGACAAAAATTCAATTGGCCAGAAGACAATATGGAGAATTACCGCCTATGATTTCTTTGTAAGTTGTTTTAGTTGACGAGTTTACCTGTTGAGCAATTCGCATAAATTTTTTACCAATATTACGAGAGTTGCGACGGTTGAACCTGAATACATATTCGTCCAAATAGCTTTGAAGATGTTCAGGAGCAAACCGGCCCTGGAAAGTACCAAGTATTAATCTTTTTACCAGCGATGCTATCAAATGAACACCGGGCAGAACGCTATCTTTTTTGGGGGTTCGAGAGGCCACAATTTGATCGTGCATGTGGCTGCTTTTATCAAGAAAATTATAGCCTCTCCACCCATCAGTTACCACTGTGCTTTCAGGGATAACATTGGCCGATATGAATTGTTCTAAAACATCACCGGAACAGTCCGGCACCACTTGTAAGCGGATACGGCCAAGTTTTTTAACTTGTTTTTCAACTGCCGCGACCACTATGGTTTTGCCATTGGCCCCGCGGCCACGCTTGCCAGGTTTCTGACCACCAATGACAAACTCATCAACTTCAACAGTGCCTGAGAGTCGTTCGCGGTCTTGTCGTATGGTACAACTCCTGAGTTTGTGTAGCCACAACCAAGCGGTTTGGTAACTACCGAAACCCAGTAAATCCTTAAGGTTGACAGCATTGACACCGGACTTGCGGGTTGTGAACCACCACATGGCTTTGAACCAATAGGTCAATGGTTTTTTTGTTGCGTGCATCACGGTACCAGCTGTCAATGAGTGGGGTGTTTCACAGCGTGTGCATATGTACAGATATTTTGCACTGATCCAGTATTCTTTATGACCGCAATTGCGGCAATGAAAACCATCAGGCCATTTCATATTGATGAGGTAGTCTCGGCAGGCCTGTTCGGTGCTAAAACGGTTTTCAAACTCAACCTCACTACAGGGAAAGTCTTCGTTGGTAAAAAAGTTTTGCATAAATGGCCTCCTTTGGTAGTGTATGAGGCCATTATGCCATGAACCTGTGACAGATACGGTCACACCTAACGAAAAAATATCACTTTAGCTTTATGGATAACCAGATAAAGAAATAAATCATTCAGGAACTTTTAGCCATGAACATACCCAGTAATATTGATTTTTATATTTTTTGAGATGTTTTGTTAACTCAACAGTCTAAAGTTTAAAACGGTTATGCAGCTAATGGCATGCCATCAACTGCAGGTTTACTGTTCTTTGACATAATTATTCGATAAATCGCGCTATTCTTGAAACAGCGAAAATTATGATAGTACTCTTCCTGGATAACGGACCTTACAACTTCTTCTGAAGGTATTGTTGAAGTCACTGTCCGCAGCCACCCCAGGTATTTTCCCCAAATCGTTTGATGAAAGTTCAAAGAGACAATTTGAAGAATACCGGTAGCAATGCAACCAAAATTCATAAACGCCTCTATGGAATTGGCTGCCTGCCGGATTAATCTCCGAGAATGCTGATCATCAATCGAAGATAGATCGCTTACATTACGCTTACCGATTCGCGGCCAGACGCTGGTCCAAAACCAATAGGAAAAGGCGCCCATCAGGTGTTTTAGCATCTTGAAGCTGACTTCAATCTTAAAAATGATTAAAGAGTACCTTGCCCACTATTTTGAGCGAGATCCCAACGATGGTTTTGATATCGAAAAATAACCGGCATTGGCCGGTCTTATGCTGGACTTTGCGTCCGCATATGAGCTCTTGACGAGATTGAACAGAAAGAAAATCAGGGTATGAAAAGGTAGTTTTCGGTTTCTGGTAAAGTCTTCTGGGGAGTTTCTATAGCGGGAAAGAAATTCTTGATAAAATATGATATTTTTCAGATAGTTAATGACATTGAAGTGGCACTTGTTTTGAAAGGAGGTAAAAAATGGTAGTAAATGCTGTAACCTTGACACAGGAGTTGGTTAGAATACCCAGTACGACCGGCAATGAGAATGATGTGGCGCAGTTTCTTTATAAAAAGATTCAGCCGATATTTGATTCTGTTGAAATAGACGGTATCGGCAACGTCATCGGAGAAAAAATATTTGATGAATCCCGGCCCACGGTTCTTTTTAACGGCCATATGGACACCGTGGACCCTGGTGATATGGAGAATCCATTTTCAGGTGAAAGGGTGGACGGGGAAAAATTCGGAGTGTCGGGCGATGTGATTTATGGCAGGGGGGCCGCTGACATGAAGGGCGCCCTGGCGGTCTATCTCGGGGCCATGAGCCGCCTGGATACGCTCGCTTGTCCTCCGAACGTCATTTTTCATGCGGTAGTTGAAGAGGAACCCGCAAATGGTACGGGAACGACCTATGCAATGAAAAACCTGAATATAAAACCAGATGTGGCGGTTAGCGGCGAAGCCACAAACCTGGATATCTGTCTGGGATTCAGGGGATGGGTGCAATTCAAGCTTGAGACCTTTGGCAAAACTGCCCACGGAAGCAATCCGCACCAGGGAATTAATGCCGTTTTGATGATGCGTGATTTTTTAAATGCACTGGATGGTTACATTGCAGTTCAAGAATCGAAAGTGCATCCGTTTCTGGGCCAGGGTACCTGCGCTGTTACCAATATAGCATGCCGCCCCGGTCGGCTGAGCGTAGTGCCTGACTACTGTACCTTGACGTTTGACAGCCGTTACTTCCCGGGAGAATCGCCCCAGGACAGAGAAAAAGAAATACAGGAAATATTAAATGTTCTGGCGGAACGTAATCAAAATTTCAAATATAAATTGGAAATTGTTTCCAGCGGGATGCGGCCGACTTTGTTGTCTACAGACGATAAATACGTTCAGCTTATGAAGGCTGCGGCTGTTGGGGTTTTACCGCAGGAGCCTGCCCTCAGGGCCTGGAAATTTACACTTGATTCCAGTTATATCGTCAACGACTTTGGAATTCCCACTATCGGATTTGGTCCTGGCCTGGAAACCGCTGTACATACGCCACAGGAGAACATTCCGGTTCAACATCTTCTAACCGCACAGGAAGTGTATTTAAAATTTATGGATTTGCTTGGTCGTGATTCTGCCTGACCACTGTAGAAAATTGGACGTAAACTTTAATTTAGCAGGGAGGAGTGGAGATGAAAAGAAGTAAATTTTTGGTGGTATTGATTCTGTCTTGTTTCGCTGTTTTGGCTGTCGGACAGCCATTTGCCGTGGCCAAAGAAACTCTGAAAATCGGCTGCTTGTTTCCTTTTACAGGCGACCTTGCGCGACTGGGGATTGACAGCTACCAGGGGGCTGAGCTGGCGCGTCTTGCTCAAAATGAAAAAGGAGGGCTTTTGGGAAAAGAAATCGTATTTGTAAAAGGCGATGCGGTCACCCCGAAGATTGCAGTAACAGAAGCCGAACGTCTGATTTCCAAAGAAGGCGTTGATGTGATTCTCGGTTCTTACTCCAGTTCCATAAGTTATGTTGCCAGCGAGGTAGCCGAAAAATACGGCAAGATCTATTGGGAGTTGGGCGGGGTATCCAACAAGATCACCAGCCGGGGACTCAAGAATATCTTCAGGACATGCCCTCGTTCGGAATGGTATGCCAACTGGGCTGTGCAGGGCACCAGGGATGCAATTTGTAATAAGTTGGGGATTGCGCCGGGTGACCTTAAAATTGCGGGAATATTCGAAGATTCACTCATGGGCAGTACCTTGTCCGATGATGTGGCTGCTCAGCTGAAAAAGGTTGGTTTGAAGCTGTCCGTTAAGGAATTTTATAATCGTAAATCCGTTGATTTGTCCCCCATGATTATGCGGCTGCGAATGGCAAAGCCCGATGTTCTTCTTGGTTCCAACTATCTGACGGACCTTATCTTGTTCTGGCGGCAATGCAAGGAACTGAATTTTAATGTAAAAGCCTTTATCGGCCTGGGCGGTGGCGCCAGCATGGGTGATTTTTACGACGCTTTGGGCCATGATGTCGACGGCTTGATGGACACGTCTTTTTGCCCGCCATCAGATACAGTCAATCCGAATTACGCACCTGGCGTGAAAGAATTTCTTTCAAAATACAATCAGGTCTTTGGTCATGAGATCACCTCAGCTTATCCGTCGATTAACTATATGGGGACAAATGCTCTCTGGCAGGTAATTGAAAAATCAGGCTCGATGGATGCGACAGCGATAAGAAAGGCCGCGTTTGAGATAGATATTCCCGATAATTCAACCATTACCGGATACGGTGTTAAATTCAATGAAAGCGGGCAGAACATTCGTGCCCGGTTGGTTACGGTACAATGGCAAGATGGTAAATTGTGGACAGTATGGCCGCCCGAGGCCGCCATTCCCGGTAAAGAGATTAAAGTCCCCATGTCCACCTGGAAAGAAAGAAAAAAGTAGCTGGTATAGTTGATAGAAAGTATGTGTACGATCGTCAATGTAGCCTTGCCACGGCTATTATCTTCGCCGTGGCAAGGGTGCCATTTTTGCGGACATCTTCGTTTTTAATAATTAGAGAACGAACAATTAAAACAGGAAAATCTATTGTCGAAACTGCAATAGAAAACGCTTGGTAGCATTTCATTCAGCGGATTTTGTTGCAGTGCCAGCCGGAATTGGGATTAATTCTGTTTGAAAGGATAGAAACATGTTGGATACAATTCTGCAACTGACGATAAATGGCCTTTTATTGGGAGGGGTTTATGCGTTGATCAGTATTGGGTTGTGCCTGATTTTTGGCGTTATCGAAATCATAAATTTTGCCCACGGCGAGATTTTAATGTTGAGTATGTATGCTACCTACTGGCTTTTCACTCTCGCAGGGATTGGTCCTTACGTCAGCCTTATCATCACTGTCCCGGCTTTTTTCTTTTTCGGGGTGGCCATTCAACGGTTTTTTATTCAGCCGATACTGGATGCGCCTCCGTTAAATCAGATTTTTGTGACAGTGGGGCTGTCTCTGGTGTTCCAGAATCTGGCGCTGCTATTGTGGAAGGCAGACTACAAAACGCTCAGAACAGATTATTCCGGAGATGTTATCCAAATCGGCGAACTTATAATTGGTTCTTCGCGCCTATCAGCGTTTCTTATCGCTGTCGCCGTTATCATTGCCATATTTATATTTTTTAAAAATACGTACACGGGTAAAGCCATTCGCGCCCTGTCACAGGAAAGAAGAGCAGCGATGCTGATGGGTATTAATGTCAACAAAACGTACCAGATAGCATTTGGAATAGGGGCCGCCTGCACCGCTATTGGTGGTGCCGCTATCATGCCCCTTTACTATGCTTTTCCAACCGTTGGAAGCTTGTTTTGCATGACTGCCTTTGTGGTTGTGATTCTGGGCGGCTATAACAGCCTTATCGGGACACTGCTCGGAGGGCTCATCATTGGAATGGTGGAATCCTTCAGCGGCTTTTTTATCTCTCCTCATCTTAAAGAGGCGGTATACTTTGCCATATTTATTGTCATCCTTATTTTAAGACCGACCGGCCTTTTAGGACGTAAAGAAAATGCTTAGTTCGTATGACGTTATAGGTTTTAAGCCATACGGAAGACGGAATGGTATTTCCCAAAGCAACCCGAATAAATGCCGGCCGCCGCAATCTTTTTTATTTCTTTTGGCCCCTTGAAAATATCCGGAAGAATCTCGTAATATTGATCTATTCTATTTAGGAAAGGCGGAACAATGAATTTTTTTTCCAAGGGAGTTTTAAATAATTTGTCTCACCCTAGGATTTATACGCCCACAGTTATAGTTCTTTGCCTGTTGATTCTGCCTCTGGCAACAGAAAATTCTTTTTATCATGACGTTTTGATTATGATGTTTTTTTATGCTGCCCTGGCTGGCGCCTGGAATATTCTCGGTGGATTTGCCGGCCAGGTTTCTCTGGGCCATACCGCATTCTTCGGAATTGGCGCTTACACTTCTACGCTTTTGTACCTGAATTTTAATTTATCCCCATGGATAGGAATGCTTATCGGCGGGGGACTGGCTATACTGGCCGGGCTCATTATTGGAATTCCGTGTTTCAGATTAACAAGTCACTTTTTTGCACTTGCAACTATCGCTATCGCTTCTGTTATGCATATTCTAACGGTTTATTTTAGGGCGTTCACCCAGGGAAGCGCCGGGTTGTTAATCCCTTTCCATGAGGGCTATGCTCAATTTATGTTCAAGGGGAAACTTCCCTATATCTATATCTCCTTTATTTACCTGGCCATTGTATTGTTCGCCTCCGTTGCGATAAAAAGATCCAGGATCGGTTTCTACCTGATGGCGCTTCGCGAAGATCCGGATGCGGCGGAGAGTCTCGGCGTCGGCACCCTGAAATACAAACTGATCGCTATGAGTGTCAGTGTTTTTCTGGTCGCCATAGGTGGTACTTTTTACGCCCAATATCTTATGTTTATAGATCCGGAAACAGTTTTTTCCTTTTCCGTATCCATCGATATGGCGCTTTTTTCGATCATTGGCGGGTTGGGCACAATACTCGGGCCGGTTATTGGCGCTTTTGTCTTAACGCCGATTGATGTCCTGCTCAGGGGCTGGCTTGGGCCTCAGTTTGCTGGATTGAATCTGCTAATATACGGTGTGATCTTGGTGGTTGCCGTCACCTATTTCCCCCAGGGAATGATCGCGTTGATTTACAGGAAATATAATGCTCTCGTAGACCGGCTGCCCGGCGGCGGAAGGCGGCTGGGTTTTGTTGAGGATCAAGGAGATCAGCTCCGGGCTGTAAACACGCAACCCGTGAAGCAGACGATTTCTGCAAATAACAGGATACTTTTTTCGGTTGATGGCCTGACACGGTATTTCGGGGGGCTATCAGCGGTAAACGATGTATGCTTTGATATCAAAGAGGGTGAAATACTCGGACTTCTGGGGCCGAACGGTGCCGGCAAAACAACGATATTCAATTTGATCAGCGGGTTTCTAAAACCGGATGCCGGGACAGTAAGGTTTAAAGATCGCGATATAACCGGTCTCAGACCACCTCACAAATCGTGTGCGCTGAAAATTGGTAGAACTTTTCAGGTTGTTAAACCTTTTCCGAAGATGACGATACTGGAGAATATAATGGTAGGGGCCTTTTCCAGACATCGAAATATGCAGAATGCCCGGGACAAAGCCATAGAAGTTATGGAATTTGTCGGATTGGAAAAATATCGCGATTACATGGCTTCCAGCCTGACGATTGCAAATCGCAAACGATTGGAGTTGGCCAGAGCCCTGGCGACGGAGCCTGAATTTCTACTTTTGGATGAGGTGATGGCCGGATTGACGCCTGTGGAATCCGGCGATATGATTAAACTGGTTAAGAGAATATCCGAAAAAGGGATTGCGCTATTGATCATCGAACATGTGATGCCGGCGATAATGAGTCTTTCCGACAGAATCGTTGTTATCAATTATGGCAAAAAGATAGGAGAAGGCGTGCCCCTGGAAATATCTAAGGATAAAAAGGTAATCGAAGCTTATCTAGGAGAAGAATATGTTGCTCAAAATTGATCATCTCAATACATCCTATGGGGCCCTTCAGGCATTATTTGATGTCTCCGTTGAAATCCACGAAGGCGAGATTGTGTCGATTATCGGATCGAACGGTGCCGGCAAGAGCACAACCCTTAACACGATATCAGGAGTACTGCTCTCTGTTTCAGGTACCATTCATTTCAGGGACCAGGCGATTTCCGGCGCTTCCACCCACCACATCGTTGAATCCGGACTTGTTCAGGTCCCCGAAGCCCGGCGTTTGTTCCCATATATGTCAATCAGCGAAAATTTAGAGCTGGGCTCATTTTCTTCAAGGGGCCGAAAGCATAAAAAGGAAATGTTGAAAAAAGTTTTCAAACTTTTCCCTATTCTCGAAAAGAGAATGAACCAGAGAGCGGGTACTTTGAGTGGTGGCGAGCAGCAGATGCTTGCTATTGCACGGGGGTTGATGGCCATGCCACGTTTGTTGATGCTGGACGAACCTTCCCTGGGGCTTGCTCCAATAATAGTGAAGCAGGTCTTTGATGTCATTAAGGCGATCAACCGGGACGGTATTGCAATTTTGTTGGTCGAGCAAAATGTGACACATTCGCTTTCAATAGCAAATCGGGCCTATGTCCTTGAAAACGGAAAGGTTATAATGGAAGGAAAAGGCGAAGAGCTGCTTAAGGACAGTGATATTAAAAAAGCCTATCTCGGCATATGACTTTCTATGGGAGTAACGGTTAAACTTAAAAATTCTGTAAGGGCTTTTATTGTGAAGCTTGGGGTCTAATACCTCGTTGCTTGCGGCGGGGTGGCTCATTTAATCCGTTTTAAGCGGTTCACATTTCAAGCCACCGGTTTTATCGGTGGTCCATGATTTAAATATATTGGATGGAACCTATGAATAAAAAAAATATTGTATACCCTTATATTCCCAACTCGGTGGCCGACGTTAAAGGGCAAATGCTGGAGGCGATTGGTTGCGATGATTTGAAGGATTTGTTTTCAGAGATACCTGCTCATTTGAAGTTTGATAAAGATCTGGATCTGCCTGAACCGATTCTGGATGAGTATTCAATCAGGCGTCATGTCGAGGGGATGCTGAACAAAAACAAAAACTGCTCGGAATATCTCAATTTTTTGGGGGCCGGCTGTGCACAGCATTTTGTGCCGGCGGTGTGTGATGAGATAAACGGGAGGGGAGAGTTCCTGACCGCCTATGCCGCCGAGTTCTATGCCGACCATGGGAAGTGGCAGGCATTATTCGAGTTTTGCAGTCTTATGGGTGAACTGCTCGATATGGATGTCGTGAGCGGTTTTTTATATGATGGGGCCCAAGCCATTGCAACATCGCTGCGCATGGCGGCAAGGATTGCCGGGCGCAATGAGGTGCTGATACCGTCGACGCTGGATCCGCAAGTTCTCATGATTTTGAAAAATTACATGAAAGGGGTTTATGCATCTCAGGTTGAAATTCAAATTGTCGATTGCGACCGAAGAACCGGTCAGCTGGATATCGAGGATCTGAAAAAAAAGATTTCCGATAAGACCGCTGCCGTGCTCATAGAGAATCCATCCTATCTGGGGTTTATCGAAGACTGTCCCGATTCGATCGGCGAAATCGCACGTGAGAACGGCGCCGAGTTCGTTGTGTCCGTTGATCCGATCAGTCTCGGTGTGATGACGCCCCCTTCGCAATACGGGGCCACAATTACGTGCGGAGATTTTCATCCTCTGGGTATCCACATGCAGTGCGGCGGGGGGCAGGGCGGTTTTATCGCCACCCATGACGATATGAAGTACGTGATGGAATTCAAGGACAAAATGTACGGTTTGACCCAAACGACAAAGGCGGGTGAATACGGTTTTGCAAATATCTTGTTTAATCGTACTTCGTTCGGGACCCGGGAACTGGCCAAAGAATTTACCGGCACCTCCAACGCACTGTGGGCCATAACGGCCGGGGTTTATCTTGCGCTTTTAGGCCCGCAAGGTATGGCGGAGATCGGCCAGGCCATCATGCAAAAAGCGCAATATGCCGCAGATCGGTTGTCCCGGATAAATGGCATAAAATTACAGCTGAAAGGCCCTTTTTTTAAGGAATTTATTCTTAATTTTGATGCTACCGGCAAGACCGTGGAAGAGATAAATAAAGGGTTGTTGGCTCAAAAAATATTTGGCGGAAAGGATATTTCTACAGAATTTCCTGAGTTCGGCCAGGCAGCCCTTTATTGCGTAACGGAAATCATGACAATGGAAGATATCGAAAGGCTTGTTGAAGCCCTGAAGGAACTCACCGTTTAATATATAGTTTGGCGATATGGTGATTTCTCTTTTCGATCAAGAGAGGAGATACAATGAAAAGTGATAAAAGAAATCGTTTGCGCAAATTTCACCAGGCAAAATGGGACGAAGATATCATTTTTGATATGAGCGTGCCCGGTGAGCGTGGCGTTTTGGTGCCTAAAGCTGAAACGGAAATTCAGGACAAAATCGGAGACGGTGTTTCGGTATTGCCGGAAAAGCTCAGACGGAAAACGCCGCCAGGGCTTCCGGAAGTCAGCCAGCTTCGAATCGTCAGACATTATACCCGCCTGTCTCAGGAGACACTGGGCGTGGATGTGACGCCCGATATCAGTCAGGCGACCTGCACAATGAAATACAGCCCCAAAGTTCAAGAGCACATCGCTGCCCGGCATCCGGGCATGACGCATATCCATCCCTGTCAGAATGATGACACCCTTCAGGGCATGTTGGAAATGTGCTATAAGCTGGAGGGATTTTTAAAAGCGCTTTCCGGCATGGACAGCTTTACCTTCCAACCCGGTGGCGGGGCCCAGGCCATTTTTGCCAATGCATGCATGGTCAGGGCCTATCATGAGGCAAGGGGGGATTACAAACGGGACGAAATTATTACCACGATTTTTTCGCATCCCGCCAATGCCGGTGCTACGGCGACGGCTGGGTATAAAGTGATTACGTTGACGCCGGACGAGCGTGGTTATCCTGATTTTAAAGCTTTAAAAACTGTTCTTTCCGAACGAACGGCTGGAATTTTTATTACCAACCCGGAAGATACCGGTCTTTTTAATCCCGATATTAAAGAATACGTCAATGCTGCGCACGATGTGGGTGCCCTGTGTGCGTATGACCAGGCCAATGCCAATGCCATACTGGGGATCGCCCGTGCCCGGGAATCGGGATTTGATTTATGTCATTTTAATTTACATAAGACTTTTTCGGCTCCCCATGGGTGTATGGGACCGGCTATGGGGGCGGCCGGTGTGACAAAAGCGCTCAAAAAGTTTTTGCCGGCGCCAAGGGTGGCCTTCGACGGTGATAAATACTACCTGGAATACAACTGCCCCGAAAGTATTGGACGTGTAAGATCTTTTATGGGCAATCTGCCCATCGTTCTCAAGGCGTATGCCTGGATTATGCAGCACGGTGCGGAAGGATTAAAGGAGGTGGCCGGTATTTCAGTCCTTAACAGTAATTATCTGGAAAAAATGGTCAGGAAAATTCCCGGCGTTTCGGTCTGGTATGGAGAAGGAAGTCGAAGGCTGGAACAGGTCCGATTCAGTTGGGAGAAACTTAAGGAGGGCACCGGTGTGGGTACTGAAGACATCAAGCTGCGCATTGCCGATTACGGTCTTCAGCACTATTGGACCAGTCATCATCCCTGGGTGGTGCCGGAACCGTTTACGCTTGAACCGTGCGAGTCTTACTCCAAGGCCGATATCGATGAGTATGTAAACGTCCTGCGGCAGGTCTCCAAAGAAGCGTATGAAGACCCCGAGTTCGTCAAAAACGCACCTTACAATTCGGCGATCCATAAAATTCCGGAACAGTTTATCGACGATCCGGAAAAGATTGCAGTGACCTGGCGGCAATACCTGAAAAAAGGACTCGGCTGAACGGAACAGTGCTATGACATTTTTCAAAATAAGTGTAAAGAGAGGGCGGATGCGTTTTTCTATTTTATGCCGTACTGTTTTATGAAAGTACTGGGCGTCATCATCAATCCCATCGCCGGTATGGGCGGAAGGGTTGGACTCAAAGGAACAGATGGTGTTGAGATTGTTCGAAATGCTTTGGCTCTGGGTGCTCAGCCAGAGTCACCCCGCCGGGCTTTACAGGCATTGAAGGCCATTTCTTTTCTGAAAGACAGAATCCAGATTGTTACCTGCACAGGTGATATGGGGGAAAATGAATGCCGGCAAGCAGGATTTATCAATATAAAAGTGGTTGGGCCTGTCGGTTGTCAGGATACCACAGCTGAAGATACGGAAGAGGCTGCCCGCACAATGGCGGCTGAAAAAGTGGATTTGCTGATGTTTGCCGGGGGAGACGGCACTGCGCGCAATATCTATAATGCCATCAGGCACAAAACTCCTGTCATCGGAATACCGACCGGTGTGAAAATTCATTCCGCTGTATATGCGATAACGCCTAAAAGTGCCGGGCATGTCGCCGCCATGTTTCTGGAAGGGCGGCTTGTCAAAAACAAGGTGTCTGAAGTAATGGATATTGATGAGGATGCTTTCCGAAAAGGCTTTGTTTCAGCCAAACTGTACGGCACGCTGCGAGTGCCCGAAGAAAATATGTATATGCAGAGTGCCAAATCCGGTGGTTTTTCAGAGCAGGAAGCGCTACACGGAATCGCATTCAGCGTTATCGAATCCATGGGAGATCCGCAATGCTTTTATATTATCGGCCCCGGTACAACCACCTATTTAATAATGAAAAAGCTGGGACTTAAACCTACCTTGCTCGGGGTCGACGTGGTTTGCAATAAACAACTGGTCGCCAATGATGTAAACGAAAAACGCTTGATGGCATTAATCAGAGATAAAAAGGCCAAAATGGTTGTAACGGTTATCGGTGGTCAAGGTCATGTGTTTGGACGGGGGAATCAACAGATAAGCCCTGAAGTTATCCGGAGCGTCGGTTGTGATAATATTCTGGTGGTTGCTACTATGGAAAAGTTGATAGCATTAGAGGGCAAACCATTTCTTGTGGATACAGGCGATCAAGTGCTGAACCGGGAATTTGACGGATATGTTAGGGTGTTGACGGGTTACAATAATTTTATGGTTTATAAAGTCGGATATTAACGCTCCAGGAAAGGGGACAATTTGGCCCCGACTCTCATCGGATGTGAGTAACAAATGCTGGCCATTGCCAGAGGGCTCATGGCCAAACCCAAATTTTTGATGTTTGACGAACCGTCACTGGGACTCGCTCCCCTTTTGGTGAAAAATGTTTTTGAAATAATTTCGAAAGTCAAGGAGCAGGGCATTCCAATTTTGCTCGTAGAGCAGAATGTCAAGCAGTCGTTGAGATTAAGTGATCATGGTTATGTCCTTGAGAACGGGAAGATTGTTATGCATGGGACCAGTAAAGAACTTCTTGAAAATCCGAATATCAAGAAAGCCTATCTGGGGGGATAAAATCGATTTTCGGCATGGTGAGAAATTTTTACGGGCCTATGGTCTGGATGCTGTTTATATACATTTAAACGGTCGATTATTTAGAGGAAGATAGATTTGATCTGAGGAGAAGACAAATGGGTAAGCTGGATGGAAAAGTTGCAATTGTTACCGGCGCTGCGATGGGGAACGGTGAAGGAATTGCCCGGGTAATGGCCCGACATGGTGCAAAGGTGATGCTTTGGGATATATCCGACAAAGTGTTTGAAACGGCAAAGGATATTGCGTCAACAGGCGGTTATGTGAAGGCATTTAAAGTAGACGTTACCCATGTTAAGGTGTGTCATTCAGCCGCAGATCAAATCATTGCTGAAGAGGGGCGTATTGACATCCTGTGCAACAATGCGGGAATTGCCCGATTGGCGCTTTTTGAAGACATGAGTGATGAATTAAGGAATTTTCATTTCAGTGTAAATTTTTTTGGCGCCTGGAATGCGACCAAAGCGGTCGTGTCGAATATGAAAAAAAACAGGTACGGGAAAATTGTCAACATGTCTTCGGTTACAGGCCCGCTGGTTGTGGATCCGGGAATGGCTGCCTATGCCGCCTCCAAGTCGGCGTTGCTGGGATTTACCAAGGCGGTGGCCCGGGATTTGGCCCCGTTTGGGATCAATGTCAATGCCATTTGTCCGGGATATATACTGACACCTATGGTGGAACATACCGCCAGAGAGTCAAACCCTTCCCACCCGGAGGCGGTGATTGACGGCATTGCAGCCGGTGTTCCCCTGGGGCGTCTGGGCAAACCCTCTGAAATTGGGGATTTGGCCGCATTCCTTGCCTCTGAGGAATCCGCTTACATCACCGGTACCCAGATTGTCATTGACGGTGGCAGCACTTTGCCTGAAACGATGGCTGTCGGTGTTTGACCCAAATGTCAACGCATTCGATAGTAATGGGATGCGTTGGGCGGGTTTAAAAAATTGTTTGAATGAATTTTTTTGCGGGAATTATTAGAACATGCTGGCAGTTGTTAAAGAAAAGCCGGGTTTCGGTTTCACCTTAAAGGAGGTCGACATTCCGGAACCAAAATCTGATGAAGTTCTGGTTAAAGTAAAGTCGGTGGGTATCTGTGGTACCGACATACCCATCTTCAAAGGTATCCGTAAGGTTGATTATCCATTGATCCCCGGTCACGAATTTTCAGGGATTATAGAAAAGATTGGCGAGGATGTGCGGAACTTCAATGTCGGTGACCGCGTTGTGCCGGGTTTGGTCGTACATTGCGGTTGCTGCAGGTATTGTAAAATGGGGCTGGAATCCCTTTGTGATCAACTATACGAGATCGGCATACACGTTGACGGGGCATTTGCAGAATATGTGGTGGCGCCGGAGAAAACGCTTCATCGTCTGCCCGACAACATGACATTTGATCAGGGGGCTTTGATCGATCCCATTGCTTCTGCATACCGACCCGTCAGAAAGGCCGCTATCAGGAGCTCTGACGTGGTGGTGATCTATGGCCCAGGCCCGATAGGGTTGTATGCCCTTCTGATTGCCAGAGCTGAAGGTGCCAGGAAACTTGTTGTTGTCGGAACAAATGGGGATGAAGATCGCCTGGCGCTGGCGAAAACAATGGGTGCGGATTTGACCATCAATGCGATGGCCCAGGATCCTGTTTCAGGTATTCATGAATTTACCAATGGTGCCATGGCCGATGTCGTTATTGAGGCCACCGGGGTTGCCGCTGTTGTGGAAACCTGCCTGAAAAGCCTTCGCAAAGGCGGTCGGCTGTCTCTGGCGGGTATATTTCACAAGGAGACAACGGTTGCGCTGGGGGATCTTGTGCGGCGGGAATTGAATATCCGGGGCAGTATCTGTTATACATGGCTAGATTTTCAGGCTTGCATTAATCTGGTTGCCGATGGCAGAATGAATGTGGATCCCACAGTCACTCACAAGTTCCCATTACATGATATCGACAAAGCCCTGGCATTGGCGTTTGAACGGAAATCCATCAAGATCATTCTGCATCCCGAGGACTGATCTATTTACAATCTGAAATTATTGTTCAGCATTGGATTTTGTGGAGGCTCCTGGTGAGAATGAAAGGTAAGGTTTCTTTAATCGTCGGTGGCACTTCAGGAATCGGGTTGGCAACCGCCAAACTGTTTTCTAAAGAGGGCGCACGAGTCGTCATTGCAGGTAGAAATCCTGAAAAGGGCAACGCCGCTGTGGACCAACTCAAGCGCGCCGGTCAGGATGTGATCTTTGTGATGGCCGATGTGTCAGGGGAAAAAGAGGCTAAAATGGTTGTAGACACAACCATCGAAAAATATGGAACGGTGAACGTTTTGTTTAATAATGCCGGAATCGCGCCCATTCGGAAAATACGAGAAATGACTGAAAGTGAATGGGATGACGTGATGGCCGTCAATGTAAAAAGTGTCTTCATGGTTTCCAAGCGGGTAATACCTGAAATGGAAAAAAAGGGTGGGGGGTCGATCATTAACACCTCATCAATATTCGGGATAAACGGGAGCGAAAATTATTCAGCTTATTGTGCCTCCAAGGCGGCTGTTTTGCTTTTTACAAAAACAATGGCGTTGGAATGCGCCGGAAGCAACATCCGTGTAAATTCAATCAGCCCCGGTGCAGTGCAGACGGAAATGATGGAACAGGAATTTAAATTGTTTTCCAAAGAGAGTGGAAAATCTGTTGATGCCCTAAGAGAAGCGCATGCCCGGAAGTGTCCGATGCACAGGCTTGCAACGGCCGACGAAATTGCCCCACTGGTTCTTTATCTTGCTTCTGATGAATCCTCTTTTGTCACGGGGGCCAATTTTGTTATAGACGGTGGCAGGATAGCTTCGTGTGATTTGCCTTCCTGAATCTACCAAACGACAATCCGTATTTATCAGAAAGTGTAATCGGGCGAGAAAGCAGGACATCAATTAAAGTAATATGCAAAAGGAAGACAATATGAAAGAAATCACCGGGAACCTCTTTCCCAGACGTCTGGATGGCCCTTTGCCGATAGTGGAAAAAGCGCAGGGGGCGTGGATCGAAGATACTGATGGGCATCGGTACCTTGACGCGACCGGTGGTGCTGTAGTTGTCAATGTGGGCCAGGGGCGGGAAGAAATCGCCAAGGCCGTTTATGACCAAATTCTTCGGTACCACTATATTCACCCGACCGTGTTTTCCACGAAGACTGTTGAATTACTTGCCAGTGTATTGGCAGGGCATGCACCGAAAGGACTTGATCGGTATTATTTCCTCTCTGGTGGCGCTGAAGCTGTTGAAACTGCTATCAAAATGGCGCGTCAGATTCATATCGATGCAGGGCGCACGGGGCGAAATCGACTTATTTCAAGATGGAAATCCTACCACGGCTTGACACTGGGCGCATTGTCGGCTTCGGGGCGGTCAGTTTTTCGAACCCCATATGCTGCAATGCTGCCCGAGGTCGATCATATTCCTTCACCGTATTGCTTTCGCTGTCCCTATGGACAGACGTATCCGGAATGCGGTGTCCGTTGCGCACTGGCCTTGGAACAAACAATTCAAAATATCGGCCCTGAAACCGTTTCTGCTTTTTTGGCGGAAACCGTTAGCGGCGGCAGCCTTGCGGCCTATGCTCCGCCTGTCGAATATTTTAGAATTATCAGACAGATTTGTGACCATTATAATGTACTGCTTATTCTTGACGAGGTGATGTGTGGCCTGGGGCGTACGGGGCGATGGTTTGCCTGCCAGCATTATGATGTGATTCCGGACATCATAACCTTGGGTAAGGGGCTTGGCGGCGGCGTTATCCCCATTTCGGCCGTTGGGGTCAGATCTGAACATTTTGATAGCATTCGTAACGGCACCGGTGAATTTATTCACGGTGGCACTTTTTCCCACCATCCAGTCGCCGCTGCCGCAGGCCTGGCCACTATCCGAATCATAGAAAAAGAAGGCTTGGTTGAAAGAGTTTCACAAATGGGGTATGTTCTGGGAAAAAAATTGAAGGATGCACTGAAGGATCATCCGAATGTAGGAGATGTTCGTGGTATCGGTTATCTTTGGGGGGTAGAAATCGTAGAAAAAAAAGCCAATAAAAAGCCTTTTTCCCGATGTGAGAAAGTGGCGGAGCGGCTTCTGGAAGCTATATTTAAAAAGGGTGTTCTCGTATATAAATCGACTGCACTTGCCGGGATCGATGGTGATGCGTTTTTAGTAGCACCGCCATTTATAATCGAGGCGGATGAGATAGATTTTGTTGTTGATAAAATAAGAAACGGAATTGAATCGGTTCTGGGCAGTTGATGTCTGTATTTTTTATTTGGGGTGTCTGAGTAACCGGAACAATAAATCTTGACAATCGGGTGTTAAAATTTTTATATACCTCCGTTCGATATTTTTCTAAAAGCTTCTTTGGTCACCAGCGGGTTTTTTAAACGGGAATTCATAGGACCGAAGCTTTTTTGTATAAGGAAAATTAATAGAAATTTACTGTTGTCCCGCCATGGCGGGACAACATCATTGGAGGAAAAAACGATCTGATATGGCTTTTCCTATCAACCGCGCAAGGCGCTTGAGAACAACTTCCACCATTCGACATATGGTCAGAGAAACGGTTCTGACTCCCCATGATTTTATTTTACCTCTTTTTGTGGTTCAGGGAAAAGGAAAGGGATACAAAGAACCTATAAAAAGTATGCCGGGGTGTTATCATTTAAGCCCTGACATGGCTGCCAAGAAGGCTCTGGAAGCCTCTTCGGTGGGCGTCCCCGGTGTCATTCTGTTCGGGTTGCCGGATAGTAAAGATGCCATTGGATCCGGGGCCTGGGCTGAGGACGGGGCGGTGCAACTGGCCACCAGGGAAATCAAGAATGCACGACCTGAAATTTGTGTCATTTGTGATGCCTGCCTTTGCGAATACACGGATCACGGCCATTGCGGGATTGTTCGGGAAAATCGGACCATTGATAATGATGCCACACTTCCGTTGCTTGCTCGTACTGCGGTTAGTCAGGCCAATGCCGGGGCGGATATGATAGCCCCTTCGGATATGATGGATGGAAGGGTGGGGGCTATTCGAAAGGCTTTGGATGAATCCGGTTTTCAAGATACCGTGATTATGTCCTATGCCGCCAAGTATGCCTCATCTTTTTATGGACCCTTCAGGGCTGCGGCCGGTTCATGTCCGTCTTTCGGGGACCGGAATACCTATCAGATGGATCCGGCAAATTCCCGGGAAGCCATGCGAGAAATCGTATTGGATATTGAAGAAGGGGCGGACATCATCATTGTAAAACCGGCGCTTCCCTGTCTTGATATCATCAAAACGACCCGGGATAATTTTTTGCTCCCGGTGGCCGCTTATCAGGTATCCGGTGAATATGCACAGATAAAAGGCGCTGCCGCCATAGGGCTTGTGGATGAGGTCAGCAATATGATTGAAAGCCTGACTGCGATAAAAAGGGCCGGGGCAGATATTATCCTTACCTATTTTGCCATTGATGCCGCCCGGGTCCTGGTGGATAAGATGACCGGTGGTCGCGCCGGTGCCCTTATGCCAAAAGATGTGGCGTGCAATTTGGTGGACTAACGATTTGGAGTGTATATCCTCTGTCGCTGACGAGGTAGTTCATTTGTAAAGAATTCAGCAACAACGATAAAAAAGGATGCAGTATCCGCTTTTTTATCGCTGTTGCAAAGAAAAAGGCCTTTTTTTACCTTGCGATCTCTTCGTCGGTGAGGTAACAGGCCGGATCAGGGGCCCAGATTTCACCGGAAACCGCTTCGGCCCGCACCCGGAAGTTGCCGGCACAGATGTCCAGCCACCGGCAGGTAGCGCAGCGGCCGGTAACGTGTTTTTTCTTCTCCTTGAGTTTTTTCAATAGCGGTTCCGACAGATCCATCCAGATATCGGAAAACGGGCGCACCCGGACGTTGCCGAAACTGTAATGCCGCCAGAATTGATCGGCATACACCTCTCCGTCCCAGCTGACGCATCCGAATCCGCGTCCCGAATTGTTGCCCTCGTTCATTTTCAGTAGTTCCAGAACATCGGCGGCCCTTTCCGGATCTTCCTTGAGAAGCCTGAGATACACATATGGGCCGTCGGCATGATTGTCCACGGTCAGGACTTCCATGAATTTACCTTTATCGTGAAGCGTTCGGGTGAGATCCATGATCAGGTCCACGGCCTTTCTGGATTCTGCATGGGACAGATCTTCCTCCACCAGTTTTGAGCCGCGCCCGGCATACACCAGATGATAAAAGCACACCCGCGGGATCTCCATATCCTCCAGTAGTGCAAAAATATTGGGTATTTCATGAACATTGTGTTTGTTTATGGTAAAGCGCAGCCCCACCTTGATGCCGGCTGCCTGACAGTTTTTGATGCCCTCAAGGGCTTTGTTAAAGGCCCCTTTCACCCCTCTGAAACGGTCATGTACATCTTCCATGCCATCTAAGCTGATCCCCACGTAGGAGAGGCCGATCGCTTTGAGGATGCGTGCTTTTTCGGCGGTGATCAATGTGCCGTTGGTGGAGATGACGGCTCGCATGCCTTTTTTGACGGCATACTCGGCCAGTTCAGGAAGGTCCGGGCGCACCATGGGCTCCCCGCCGGAAAAAAGCAGTACCGGGGATCCAAAGGCGGCCAGATCGTCGATGAGGGCCTTTCCTTCATCGGTGGACAGTTCGTTTTCAAAAAAGATGTCTTTGGCCTGGGCATAGCAGTGAATACATTTCAGGTTACATTTACGGGTGATGTTCCAGACCACCACCGGCCTTTTATCACTGGAGAACTGGAGCAGATGGGACGGCAGTTTTCCGGATTGACGGCCGTAACGCAGTGCGTCGGACGGTTCAACCGTGCCGCAGTAAAGTTTCGATATTCCGATCATAGTTAATTTTTTCCATGTTTATATGGTTAAGGCGTTTCCGAGGGGATCAGGTAGACGTTAAATTCTTTAATTCATCCCTGATAAGGGTGCTGATAAAGGATTCCGGGTCTGAAAGTGCCTTTCGGGTGATAAAAAAACGGTTTTTTCCGGTTTTTTCCCGGATCAGGTTAAGACCCAGTTTGAAATCAGATTCGAGCCGCGTGTATAAATGATCAAGCACGGTTTCCGTATGAATGACCTGTTCAATTAGAAAATCGATGGCATCCTCTTCCAGTACAATATTGATGTCGAAATTTTTTAAAAAATTCAGTTCAATCCGTTTGATCTCATCATAAAAGAATTTGATTTTTTTGATAACGCTTCCGATATCCATAATCCGGGTGCAGTAGAGATCTGCTGCATTGTTGATCCTGGATGACGTCAGCAGAACATTATATCGGGTGCCCAGGGTTTTACGATTGGTTTCGATGTATTGTCTGATATGGCTTTTCTCAGCAAGATTAAGTCGTTTATAATTTTCCATTGTCTCGGACGCGGTGTCCGGGTCGGTGATGGCCGCCAGTATTTTTCCCGGGTCTTCAATAACGGCAGGGGTTACCGGGAATTTTTGAACGCTGGTGGAGGGGAGCGTTTTTTCAAACGCCAGCAGGGCCTTTTCCATGGCGCTGACCAGGCCCCGGGCCCCGGTGTTTTCTTCAAAGGCGTTTTTTGCAAGGAGGTTAAGGGCTTTTGCATCGAATTTGATATCAATGCCATAGGCCGCAAAATCCATCTTTTTACCCATAATGATGGGATTGTTGGGAGTTCTTAAAATTTGAAACAGATCATCCTGGGACAGGCGTTCAAAAATTGCCGTGACCGGAAGACGGCCGATGAATTCGGATTCAAAACCGAATTGGATCAAATCTTCGGTTTTAACATGTTTCAGGATATCAAAAGTGGGGGTCGAATTGGTTATATCAGCGCCAAAGCCGATGCGCTGGTGGGTGATTCGTTTTTTAATAATGGGGCCGAGGCCATGGAAGGCGCCGCTCATGATAAACAGTATATTTCGGGTGTTTACCGTGTTTTTCTCACGTTTACCGGTTTTGCGAAACCGTTCGATTTCCTGCATCATGGAAATGGGATCATGGGGAACTTTAAGGTCAACGTCCGTTTCTTCCATGGGTTTTAGCAATGCCCGCTGAACGCCGGTGCGGGACACATCGGCACCCACCATGTTCCGGCTTGAAGCGATTTTATCGATTTCGTCAATATAAACAATGCCGCACTGGGCCAGGTCGATATCATTATCCGCTTCGCGAACCAGATCCCTTAACAGGTCCTCAACATCACCGCCCACATATCCGGTTTCACTGAACTTGGTGGCATCCCCTTTAACAAAGGGAACGCCGAGTTTTTTGGCGATGAGCTTGATCATGTATGTTTTACCGACCCCGGTGGGGCCGATCATCAGGATATTGTTTTTGATGCCGCCCACCATATCCAGGCGGTCATCCGAATCGGGCCGGGTTTGTTTGATCCGGTTGAAATGGGTACATATTTTGGTACAAAGAACCGCTTTGGCATTATCCTGCCGAATAATATACTGATCCAGATAGGCAATCAGTTCCTCGGGTTTGGTATTAAAGTCGAGGAATTTGTTCCGGGAAGGTGGGCTTTTGTCTGTTGTTGCCGGATTTTCCTGGGGCATCATGACCGAATGGCTGAGTTTCACACTGCCGCCGAATTTTTTGGATAGAAATTCGCCGATCTCTTTTTCGATCTCTTTTGGATTGGGTATTTTCTCGTTGTTCGTTTTCATAAAAAGACTATAATCACGGCTTTAAAAAAATGCAAGCCGATGTGTCGGGGCTATCCGTCAGAACCGCAGGGAAAGACAGCTCAGGCCACCGTCTACTTTTTGAAATTCGGACACATCCACTTCAATCACATGATAACCTGTCGTCCGGATGGTTTTTCGGGCACCGGGATATCCCGAGGGCACCAGAACATGATCATTGATCCAGACACAGTTGGCGGCATAGCTTTCTTTGGGTGTTATTTCCAGAATGGTGTATTTTTGAAAATCCACATGCGTCAAAAACTCACCGGTGGCCGCTAAATAATTGTTTTCCAGGTAGGCCACCCCGGTTTTCAGGTGGAGCACGTTGTTCAGTTCTATGGTGGATCCGGTCATGGCATAGTCGTTTAATATGGTCGTAAGCTGCCGGGCACCTTCGACATTGGTGCGTTGGGACAGGCCGATATAATAGTGGCTGCCCACCATCATGACATCACCTGCATCCAACGTCCCCGGGGCGGTGATTTTTTTGACGGGCCGGTCCAGGCCGCTGAGTACAACGGTCATGGTGTCAATCTCTCCCTTTCGGGATAAGGCCCCCGGGTTTGTGAGGATGGCACAATGGGGCGTTATCAGGGCCGTGTCTTCAATAAAAGTGGAATCCGGATACCGTTCATCCGGATCCAGGATGGTGACCTGAAGTCCGCATTGTTGCAGGGCCTCAATATAGCGTCGATGCTGTAAAAGGGCACTGGTATAATCGGGTTTTCCAAGATCTGCTGAGGTGAGGCCGTTGGATAGGTTTTTGCAGGGTGTTCGAACGATGGCGCTGGTAAACATGGGCTCTACTTTCTCTGATAAGACTGCTTGATGAACCGACTTCATTTGATGGACGACCGCAAGGGAACAGATGCTGCCTGGTTACAGAATCTGGCTTAAAAACAGCTTGGTTCTGTCGTTTGTGGGATTTTTGAAAAAGTGTTCGGCGGTTCCCTCTTCCACAATCTGTCCGCCGTCCATAAAAATGACCCGATCCGAGACTTCCCGTGCAAATCCCATCTCATGGGTGACGGCAAGCATGGTCATGCCTTCCCGTGCAAGGGTCTTCATGACCTCCAGGACCTCACCGATCATTTCCGGATCCAGGGCTGATGTCGCCTCATCAAACATCATGATTTTGGGCTGCATGGCCAGGGCCCGGGCAATGGCCACCCGTTGCTGCTGGCCCCCCGAAAGCTGGGCAGGATAAACATTGCCCTTCTCAAGAATGCCGACTTTTTCGAGCAGCTCCTGGGCAATGTCCATCGCTTGTTTTTTGCTTCTTTTACGGACGATCAGTTGCGCGAGGGTGATGTTTTCAAGGACGGTTTTGTGGGGGAACAGGTTGAAATGCTGGAAGACCATGCCCAGTTCCTCGCGTACTTTGTTGATATCCGCCTTTTTATCCAGAATATTTTCACCGTCGACGATGATGTCACCGCTGTCAACTTCTTCTAAACGGTTGAGGCATCTCAAAAAAGTACTTTTCCCGGAACCGCTGGGACCGATAATAACAACGACCTCCCCTTTTTTGACATCGGTGGAGAAATCTATCAGTGCCTTGACTTCACTGCGATTTGGGGCCCTGAATGTTTTGTTGAGGTCTCTTACCTTAATCACTGATGGAGAGTCTCCTTTCAAGGTATTGGGTGGCCATGGAAAGGATGGACGTCAAAACCAGATAGAGGAAGGCCACTGTGAAATAGATTTCAAATGCACTGTAGGTCCTGGCCACGGCCTGTTGTCCCTGGAACATGAGGTCGGCCAGGGCAATGACGGAAACCAGGGACGAGTCTTTTATCAGGGAGATGAACTGCCCTGCAAGGGGGGGGATAATCCGTTTGAAGGCCTGGGGCAGAATGATATAGCGCATTGCCTTTGCATAGGACATGCCCAGAGATCGGGCTGCCTCCATCTGTCCTTTGTTGATGGACTGGATACCCGCCCGTACGATTTCACCCACATAGGCACCTTCAAAAATGGCCAGGGCCGCGGTTCCGGCTGCAAAGGCCGACAGCCGCAGCATGGAACCTGCGAAAAAATAGATGATGTATATCTGGACAAGCAAGGGCGTGTTTCTGATAAGTTCAACAAAGGTAAAGGCAATGGCCTTGGTAACCGGTTCGCTTGAGAGTCTGCAGATGCCCAGTATGGTCCCCAATAAAATGGCGAAGATGATGGCGACAACGGAAATTTTCAGCGTGAGGACAAAACCGATCATCAAAACGCCCATATGAAGGCTTGGGGTGGTTTCGTATGAGAATCTGGTGCCGTAATAAAAAAACATCTTGGGGATATTTTCCCAGTGCCAGATATAGGTGATGCCCCTGGTGGCCAGAAAGTAATAAATCCCGCCGACAATGACGGCCAGAACGCCCAATGTGATAAAAGATCGTTTATTGAAGACCAAATCAGCCCCCTGCTGGAAAAGGGAGAGCAATAGACCGCTCTCCCCTGTTTATTTTATTGTTTTTGGGCCATTTCCGCAACATAGTCCACAAACCATTTCTGTTTGATCTTATCCCAGCGACCGTCGCCGCGGGTTTGACGCAGAAAATTGTTGAGGAAATTAAGAAAATCAGGATCACCCTTGCGGATGGCCCATGCCAGGGGCTCATAGGTAAGGGGTTCAAAAAGGCCAAAGCAGGTATCTTTATATTTGGCTGCGAATACGCGAATCTGCGGTTCGTCATAGACAAAGGCGTCGGCCATGCCGTTGGCGACCTGGATGGCACCGTCTGTTTCACTTTTGAAAAATCGGTGGGTGGCATTGGGCATCCGCGTTTCAGTAGTGAACTGACCGGTTACACCCAGTTTGCTGGTGACGATCTTACCTTTTTTGTTAAGATCCTTGTAGCTTTTTATTTCACCCCTGTCCTTCTTATTGACCAGCAGGCACTGGCCGATGTAGTAGTAGGGGTCGCAAAAATTGACCTTGAGGTTCCGGCTTTGCAGTATGGTCATACCCGACATGATAATATCAAACTTATGTGTCATCAAGGAGGGGATAATGCCTTCCCATGCAGTATTGATCAGTTTAACTTTTTTTTCTCCGCCTTCACCAAAAATTGCTTTTCCCATTTCATAGGCCATGTCCACATCAAATCCAACGATATTGCCTTTTTCGTCCTGCATTTCAAAGGGCTGGTAGCCGGCTTCCATGCCTACCCAGAGTTCACCTCTTTTCTGGATCTCTTCGATGGTGGATGTCTTGGCGATATCTTGGGCGGTCAATGCCATCGCCGTGCCTATGCAAAAAAAGCCGGTGAACGCAATGGTCAGCAGTACTACAATTATTTTTTTCATTTTCAGCGATCCTCCTTTTTATAAGATAAAATTAAGCAACACGAAATGGGCATTTTGCTGCCCCGTCAAAAGGATATTTCTGTCAGGTCACCTCCTTTCGGTTCTTTTATCTGTTGAACTTTTTTACCATTAATTCAACTATATGTAAATAATTAAGTTTAAGTGGAAATGACAATGCCCCAATGGGCTTTACAATAACAGATGTTCATTTTTTTATAAGTTAATCCAATTGTTTCCGGGGACCCTCTCCTGCAGCTTTATTGTTTTGGAATGTTGTGGTGAGAAAAAATGGACACGCGAAAAGATAAGAAAAAATGGTACGCCCGGCAGGATTCGAACCTGCGATCTTCAGCTCCGGAGGCTGACGCCCTATCCCCTGGGCTACGGGCGCAAAATTTGTGTATGGTAATAATGGATACGAAACCACAAGTCAAGCCTGAAAATATTATTTGGTGCCGGTGATCAAATGGGGATTTTTTTCAAAGGCCGCTTTGGCTTCCCCAACCACATAAAGTGAGCCGGCGATACAGATTACTTCATTTTGTGCTGTCGTTTGAATGGCGTGCTCTACGGCCTTTCCCACATCATCAATGCAGGTGATATCCGATATCATCCCACGCGCAGCAGCATTCAGTGTTTCGGTGGGCAGAGCCCGGTTGATTTTCGGGCGGGTCAATATCACCCGGTTGCAGATCGGTAAGAGGTGTTGCAGCATGGCATGGTAGGGTTTATCGTCGAGCATGCCAGCTACCAGGGTTATTTTGAATCCCGCCAGGTGGTCTGAAAGATACACGGCCAGGTTGCGGGCCGCATTCAGGTTGTGGGCACCGTCCAGAATGATACAGGGTGATTTTGACACCACTTCCAGCCGGCCGGGCCAGATGGTTTTCAACAGCCCTGTCCGGATGGCATCCAGGGGGAGAACCGCTTGATCCCGGCCCAGTATCTCACATGCAGCCAGGGCAATGGCTGCATTATCCACCTGAAAGTTTCCCAGAAGGCCGGTTTGCATATGATGCCAGGTATGTTCCATGCCGAAATAGGTAAACATTTTCTTTTTATTTCGTCTGACCTTGAACTGCCGGCCGAGGCGATATAGGGGGGCACTGCGGTCTGTGGCGATGTTTTCCAGTACTTCGATGGCTGATTTTTGTTTCACGCCGGTGATGGCGGGGGTTTTTTCCTTGATGATACCGGCCTTTTCACGTGCTATCTCAGCAATTGTATGGCCGAGATAGGATTTATGTTCGATGGAAATGTTGGATATGATGGAAACTGCCGGGTGAACAATGTTGGTTGCATCCAGGCGACCCCCCATTCCTGTTTCGATAATAGCCCAATCCACATGCTGGCGCTCAAATTCAAAAAATGCCATTGCCGTGGTAAATTCGAAAAATGTCGGCTCCCTGGATCCGAAGTGGGTTTTTTTTACCGCTTCATAAGCGTCTATAACGTTACCATCGGCGATGGGGATGCCGTTGATACAGATCCGTTCGTTAAACCGGACAAGGTGCGGGGAGGTATAGAGTCCTGTCTTGTATCCGGATGCCGTCAGCACCGCTGCCAGGATGGACGCAATGGACCCCTTGCCGTTGGTTCCGGCGATATGGATGCATTTAAATCTGTCTTGGGGATTGCCGAGGCCTTCAAGGATATTTTTGATGGTTGAAAGCCCGAGTTTAATACCGAATCTTCTTAACCCGAACATGGTTTGAAGACATTTTTCGTATTTATTTTCAGATTCCATTTTTTCACAAAAAAAACCCGGCAGGAGTGTGTACCTGCCGGGTAAAATATTTCGGTTTACTTTACTTATACCTGTATTTGTTTCTTGCTGCTGTAATTCTCACCCTTCTCAAAGCTTCACGTTGTTTGCGGCGTTTGTATTCACTTGGTTTTTCATAGCTTTTTTTAAGCTTCAGGCGTTTGAAAAGACCATCATTTTGAATTTTCTTTTTTAAAATCCGCATTGCTTTTTCAAGGTCATTGTCATAGACTTTAACTTGAATAGCTTTCACACTTACCAGCCCCCTTTGTTCCATCAAATATCAAGCTATATTGAAATGTTGACGGTTATTTTTGTTTCGATAAAATTTTAATCATAATAAAGACCAATTGTTTTAATTACCCGAAAAAAAATTGATTGTAAAGAAATAATTTTTAAAAATGCGGCTATTCAGATCGCATTGTATGTAAGCTATGTGGATAAAGTATTTCAGCCCCCGGTAAGCCGGTACCTTGCCAGGCGTTTGTTCATTGACTTCTGTTAATATTATCTTGACACTCCGGTTTCTTTTGGACATATTTAAATCTTGTTGAATTCATCAGACAAATAAAAGGAGGATGGCACATGCGTTTGATTTTATTGGGCGGCCCCGGAGCGGGGAAAGGCACTCAGGCCAATTACATCAAAGAAAAATTTCAGATTCCTCAGATCTCAACCGGTGATATGCTGAGGGCCGCTGTAAAGGCGGGCACTGAACTGGGAATTCAGGCAAAAAAAATTATGGATACCGGCGGCCTTGTATCGGATGATATCATTATCGGCCTTGTGAAGGAACGGATTAAAGAACCCGACTGTGAAAACGGTTTCCTGTTTGACGGTTTCCCACGAACCCTTCCCCAGGCCGATGCCATGAAAGATGCCGGCGTTTCCATAGACGCTGTTGTCGATATCGATGTTCCTGATGAAGAGATCATCAAACGGATGAGCGGCCGGAGAGTGCATCTGGCCAGTGGTCGGACGTATCATCTTATCTTTAATCCGCCAAAGGAAGCGGGCAAGGATGATGAAACCGGAGAATTGCTGATTCAGCGGGATGATGACAAGGAAGAAACAGTTCGCAAAAGGCTGGATGTCTATCATGGTCAGACCGAGCCCTTGGTTGATTATTATAAACGCTGGGAAGCCACTGGTGATGCCGCAGCCCCTCAGTATATCCATATTAAAGGTGTCGGGAAGGTGGATGAGATAAAAAACAGCATATTTTCCGCGCTTGAAAAATTATAATTTTTTTTATTATACGTCATAGCGGTTGTCCAGGGGCGAAGGCAATGATATGGGGTGTCGCGTCTCTGACAACTGCCATAACGCAGTAGATGGGGAAATTTTGCAGACGCTATCCGTGTTCAAGGGAAACCCATGGGGTTTTGATGGTGGCCGGTAAATTATATCCCGGAACCGCTTAAAAATAAATTAAAGAGCTTGACAGATAAAAAAACATTATATAAATGTTTCAATTATGTTATTATAGACAACGGTAGAAATCCCACCTGGGAGAGATACTCATATTCTTCAGATTTTAATCACAAAAGTAATCATTTCTGCTGTATAGACCAAAGTGGAGCCGAGTTACAAACCACCCAACACTATAACATTGTGATAAAAAGAGGATGCCGGTCGGTAGGATGAGTTCTGTTCTCAGGCGGTTTTGGGTATTTCTGGAAATTAATAGCGTTCATTCTTTACATTAAATATCATGAATGGACATAACAGGAAAAAGATCAATGAATATAGTCGAATTAAAGAACAAAAAAATCAGTGAATTGACCAAGATGGCCAACGAACTGAATATCGAAGGTGCTGCGGGGATGCGTAAACAGGAATTGATCTTTGCGCTTTTGCAGGCCCAGATTGAAAAGGATGGTTTGATTTTTGGCGAGGGAACGCTTGAAATCTTGCCGGACGGATTTGGTTTTCTCAGGGCGCCCAATTATAATTATCTGCCCGGCCCCGATGATATCTATGTGTCACCTTCGCAGATTCGACGGTTTAATTTGAGAACCGGTGATACCGTATCCGGTCAAATTCGGCAACCCAAGGAATCCGAACGCTATTTTGCACTTTTGAAGGTAGAGGCGGTTAATTTTGAAGATCCGGAGGTGGCACGGGAAAAGATACTGTTTGACAATTTAACGCCCCTTTATCCGGATAAAAAAATTAATCTCGAACTTGACAAAAATAATTATTCCACCCGGATCATGGATCTTATGACGCCTATTGGGTTCGGCCAGAGGGGACTGATTGTTTCTCCACCACGGTCCGGAAAAACCATGCTTCTGCAATTTATCGCCAACAGCGTCGTGGCCAACCATAAGGATATTGTCCTGTTCGTACTGCTCATCGATGAACGGCCTGAAGAAGTAACGGACATGGAACGATCGGTCAGAGGAGAGGTGATCAGTTCCACCTTTGACGAACCGGCTGAACGGCATGTACAGGTGGCCGAAATGGTCATTGAAAAGGCTAAACGCCTGGTTGAACATAAAAAAAATGTGGTTATTCTGCTGGACAGTATCACCCGTTTAGCGCGGGCTTATAATTCCGTTGTCCCCCCCAGTGGTAAAATTTTGTCCGGTGGTGTGGATTCCAATGCCCTGCAGCGCCCCAAAAGATTCTTTGGTGCGGCCAGAAATATTGAAGACGGCGGAAGCCTGACAATTATCGCAACAGCACTGGTTGATACGGGCAGTCGGATGGATGAGGTTATCTTTGAAGAGTTCAAGGGCACCGGAAATATGGAGATCCAATTGGATCGAAGGCTTGCGGATAAACGATTGTATCCGGCCATTGACATCAATAAATCCGGAACTCGTAAAGAAGAATTGCTGATGGATGTGGATACTTTGAATCGGGTATGGATCTTAAGGAAACTGCTTTCCTCGTTAAATCCCGTGGACAGTCTTGAATTTTTACTTGAAAGAATGAGCGGAACAAAAGATAATAAAAAATTTCTTGAAGCCATGAATTCATAGGTTTCATATAATTAAGATACAATCAGATATATTAGGAGGGTTATAAAAAAAATGAAAACTGATATACATCCTGACTATTTTCAGACAACCGTCAAGTGTGCCTGCGGCAATGTCGTCGAAGTGGGATCCACCAAGAAAGACATTCGTGTTGAAATTTGTTCAAAGTGCCATCCGTTTTTTACCGGCAAACAGAAACTGGTGGATACTGCCGGTCGAATCGAGCGTTTTCGCAGAAAATATGCAAAATTTCAGAAATAATCGGGCCATGGCGCTCTGCTCGGGGCGTCCCTGGATTAATGATTTAAGTTTGTATGAAAATAGTGAAATATGCCTTTTGGGCAGTAGTGAATAAACTTCCGGTGTTTTTTCAAAAAATGGGGCAAACGCCCCATTTTTTGTGTCAGAAGATGGTTGACGGTTATGGTCTTTCAGATTTGTGGCAAGGGGTTTTATGTTTAATAAACTCATAGGGGTTGAGAAACATTTTCTTGAAATTGAAAAGCTTTTAAGTGATCCGAAAATTGTCAATGATCGTGAGGCTTATCATAAATATATTCGGGAGCATGGTGAACTCATCAAAATTATTGAGGCTTTCCGAAACTACAAACAGGTCCTTGATGATCTGGATGACAGCCTGGAATTGTTAAGAGATACGGATCCGGAAATAAAAGGGCTTGCTAAAGAAGATATCGACAGCCTGAATCTTCAAAAAGCGAATCTGGAAGATGATCTCCGTAAATTGATGACGCCAAAGGACCCTAACGATGAGAAAAATGTGCTCATTGAAATTCGGGCCGGTATTGGCGGCGATGAGGCCGGGTTGTTTGCCGCCGATCTTTATAGGATGTACAGCCGGTACGCCGAAGGCCGGAACTGGGTGGTAGAGGAGATGAGCCATAATGCCACAGGGGTTGGCGGTTTGAAAGAAATTGTTATAATGATACATGGCAAGGGTGCCTACAGCCGGTTTAAATATGAAAGCGGCACGCATCGGGTACAGCGGGTTCCCGCAACGGAAACCCAGGGCCGGATACATACCTCGGCCGTTACTGTGGCGGTACTGCCGGAAGCCGAAGAGGTGGAACTGCAAATTGATCCCAGTGAGGTCAAGGTCGATGTCTATCGATCCACGGGCCCCGGCGGTCAATCGGTCAATACCACGGATTCCGCCGTGCGGTTGACACATCTGCCCTCCGGCCTGGTTGTCACCTGTCAGGATGAAAAATCACAGATCAAGAACAAGGCCAAGGCAATGCGGGTCTTGCGGGCACGTCTGCTGGATCAGATGGAAGGTGAACAGAATGCTTTGCGGTCAAAAGAGCGTAAAAGCCAGATCGGCAGCGGTGAACGGAGCGAACGGATTCGGACCTATAATTTCCCCCAGGGGCGTGTTACCGATCATCGCATCGGACTGACCCTTTATAAGCTGGAAAGTATTTTACAAGGTGAAATTGATGTTATTGTAAAAGAGTTATCGACTTTTTATCAGGCCCAGGCATTACAGAATGAAGACGCCCCAACAGGCCAGTGAAAAAATCTGGATCATTCTCGATCTTCTCAAGTGGAGCACCGCCTATTTAAAATCCCATGGGGTTGAAGCACCACGTGCATCGGCTGAAATACTGCTGGCCCATGTTCTCGATCTCAAACGCATTGATCTGTATATTAGATATGACCAGCCCCTTGGAAAGTCTGAGTTGACGGCCTTCAAGGCCTTCCTGAAGCGTCGGATGGCAAGGGAACCGGTGGCCTATATTCTTGGCGATCGTGAATTCTGGGGCATGGCATTGAAGGTTTCCGAACATGTATTGATTCCAAGGCCAGAAACCGAATGTCTGGTGGAAGCCGCCCTCAGGGGGTTATCGGAAAATGCAGGGGTTGCACCCCAAAAAATCCTCGATATGGGAACCGGTTCCGGTGCCATTGTCCTTGCCCTAGCAAAAGAAATGCCTGAAAACTGTTATTTTGCATCTGATGTATCTTTGGCAGCCGTGGCCATGGCCCGAAAAAATGCCCGGATGCATTGCCCGGATCATCGGATCTGTTTTTTTGCAGGGATCTGGTTTGATCCGTTGAAGTGCGGCGATACAGGATTTGACCTCATCGTATCCAACCCGCCTTATATCCCCACCGGTGATATCCCATCACTTCAGGCTGAAATCAGGCGCTATGAACCCTGGACGGCCCTGGACGGTGGCCCTGAGGGACTGGATTGCCTGGAATTGATTATTCGCCGGGCCTCGCGATATCTGGCAGCACAAGGCTCACTGTTGCTGGAAATGGGCTATGACCAAAAAACCGCCATAGCTGAAATTGCCCATGCTGCAGGCGGTTATGACCGTGTTGAATTTTTAAAAGACTACAGCGGACATGACCGGGTGGTAAAGCTGCAAAAAAAGTTTTTAAAATGTTGCGCCGAGCCAGGGGTTCAACCGTCCAAATGAAAACCCGAATAAATATAGTTTGATCGGATTATGAAAAACTATTGCGTTCGTTTATAATATTTGTTACAAAGTTTCGATTTAGAAATCACACGCCTGCGGACCGGATTTCAGGTGCTTTTCCCATGATGTGCTTGGGTCGAAAGTTGGGATTCGGGGAGATGCAGGCGAAGGCAAAAACCAAATGAAGGGAGAAAAAATGGCTTACGTTACAATGAAAGAACTCCTCGAAGCCGGGGTACATTTCGGTCATCAGACCAAACGCTGGAATCCAAAGATGAAACCATACATCTTTGGGGCAAGAAACGGCATCTACATCGTTGATCTTCAAAAGACCGTACGGATGTTCCGCACGGCCTATGATTTTATCGAGAAAACCGTCGAAAGCGGCAAGTCCGTCCTTTTTGTCGGGACAAAGAAACAGGCACGGGAATCGCTTTATGAAGAGGCCAACCGCTGTGAGATGTTTTATGTTCATAATCGATGGCTGGGTGGTATGCTCACTAATTTTCAGACCATCAAAAAGAGTATCGACCGCCTTAATTATTTAAATACCATAGAAAATGACGGGACGATTGAGCTGTATGTCAAAAAGGAACGGCTGAAACTCGGCAAGGAAAGAGTGAAATTGGACAATACGCTGGGTGGTATCCGTAACATGAACAAGCTTCCCGGTGCCATGTTCATCGTTGATCCCAAGAATGAAGCCATTGCCGTTCGTGAGGCCAAACGTCTCGGTATACCGATTGTTTCCATTGTTGATACCAACTGTGATCCCGATGATATCGATTATATTATTCCGGGCAACGATGATGCCATACGGGCGATTCGGCTGATCACATCCAAAATCGCAGATGCCTGCATCGAAGGACAGGAAAAACTGGAAGAAAAGCGTCAGGCGGAAACCGACAAGGCCCTTGTCGAAGAAAAGCAGGAAGTGATACCCGGCGGCAGTGAGGAAATGAAACCCGGGGAACGAAAAGTGGTCGCAGACGGTTCGGAAGGGCCGGTGGTGGAGATCATAAAACGGTCCGTCGTCGAGGAAACCGAAGCCGAAGAAAATATAAAAGTAGAAGAAACAGGAGAATAAAGATGACAGCAATTAGTGCAGCAATGGTCAAGCAGCTCCGTGATAAATCGGGCGCCGGGATCATGGATTGCAAACAGGCACTTGCCGAGTGCGAGTGTGATATGGAAAAAGCCGTTGATTTTTTGAGAACAAAAGGCCTCGCCACCGCATCCAAAAGAGCCGGGCGGGCGACTACGGAAGGCGTTGTTGTGTCCTATATTCATATGGGAGGGAAAATCGGTGTATTGCTCGAGGTAAACTGTGAGACTGATTTTGTCGCTAAAAATGATGACTTCCAGGAATTCGCCAAAAATGTTGCCATGCATATTGCCGCGGTAAACCCGCTGGGTATAAATGCTGAAGATATCTCCGAGGATGTCCTTAACCGGGAAAAAGAAATTTTTCGGGCACAGGTTCTTGAAATGGGCAAGCCTGAAAAAATGGTAGACAAGATTGTCGAAGGTAAGGTTAAAAAGTTTTTTAAGGAAAGCTGCCTGATGAGTCAGGACTATGTGCGGGATACCAGCCTGACCATTGCAGATGTCTTAAATAGTCTGGTGGCGAAAATCGGTGAAAATATTTCCATTGCACGGTTTACACGATACCAGATAGGAGCGTAATATCACCTTGTCAACCCCTCGATATAAAAGAATTTTATTGAAGCTGAGCGGCGAGGCCCTGATGGGCGATCAGGACTTTGGCATCAGCCCTGCAATGATTGATTATGTCGCGGAAGAGGTCAAGGCCATCGTCGACCTGGGGATACAGGTCGCACTGGTGGTCGGCGGTGGAAATATTTTCAGGGGCGTCGCCGGTGCGTCCCAGGGCATAGACCGGACCTCTGCCGACCACATGGGAATGCTGGCAACGGTCATTAACGGTCTTGCCCTGCAGGATTCCCTTGAGAAAAAGGATGTTCAGACCCGAATGCAAACCGCCATATCCATGCATGAAATGGCTGAACCGTTCATTCTTCGCCGGGCCCTCCGTCATCTTGAAAAGGGGCGGGTGGTTATTTTCGGTGCGGGTACCGGCAGTCCCTATTTTACCACGGATACGGCAGCGGTCCTCAGGGCTCAGGAAATCAATGCCGAGGTGCTGTTGAAAGCGACAAAGGTGGACGGGCTTTACGATTCAGATCCGGTTATCAATCTTGATGCCCGGTTTGTTAAACGAACCACGTATATGGATGTCCTGGGAAAACAGCTTAAGGTAATGGATATGACGGCTATTTCCCTGGCCATGGACAATGATCTGCCCCTGATTGTGTTTAATCTTAAAGACAGGGGCAATATTAAAAAGGTGGTTACCGGCGAGGATATCGGAACATATATATCTAAACAACTTTAAAAGGGTGTAATATCATGATTCAATCAACATATCAGGAAACCGGCGATCGAATGAAAAAAACGACCCGTTCCCTTGAAAATGAATTGAAACGGGTTCGGACGGGTCGTGCTTCATTATCGATTTTTGATGGTATCCGCGTTGATTATTACGGCACCCCCACACCGCTGGCACAGATGGCATCACTTTCAATCCCCGAGAGCCGTTTAATTATGATTCAACCCTGGGATGTCTCTGTTATTAAAGAGATTGAGAAAGCCATTTTAAAATCGGATCTGGGGCTGACGCCTTCCAGTGATGGTAAAATTATACGGATTTCCATACCCCCCCTCACCGAAGACCGCCGCAAAGAGATCGCCAAAACCGTGAGAAAAATGTGTGAAGACCATAAGGTGGCTGTCCGAAACATTCGCCGGGATGCCAATGAGTTGCTGAAAGGTTTTAAAAAAGAAGGGGATATTTCCGAAGATGATGCCTTCAAAGCCCAAGATCGGGTCCAGAACATGACCGATGAATATATAAAAGCCATCGATAAAATTTATACCGAAAAAGAAAAAGAAATCCTTGAATTCTAAGCCGATAAGCGGTGCTTTGGCAGACCTTGATGTTGAAAAGCTGCCTTCACATATAGCCATTATCATGGACGGAAATGGCCGATGGGCCAAAAAACGACTTTTAAACCGGATCCAGGGCCATGAAAAAGGGGCACAGACGGTTCGAAAAATCGTCGAGGCGTCCCGCGAGATCGGCATCCAGGTACTGACCCTTTACGCTTTTTCAACTGAGAACTGGCAGCGGCCTAAAAGTGAAGTCACTGCTTTAATGTTTTTGCTGAAAAAATTTCTTTCCTCCGAAACCAAAAACCTTCTTGAAAACAATATCCGTTTAAATGCCATCGGTGAGATTGAACGCCTTCCTGAAAACGTTCGATCAGCGTTGCAAAAGGCCATGGACGCCACGCGGCACAACAGCGGTATGCTTCTTAATCTCGCATTAAGCTACGGCGGGCGCAGTGAAATTACCCGGGCCGTGCGTAAAATTGCGGAAAAGGCGGTTGCCGGGGATATCCACACGGGTGATATAACCGAGCAACTAGTGGCCGAACATCTGTACAGCTCCCAGACACCGGATCCTGATTTGTTGATTCGGACCAGTGGTGAGAAACGAATTAGTAATTTTTTATTGTGGCAGATTGCCTATGCCGAGATTTTTATCACAGACAGCCTGTGGCCTGATTTTGATCGGGAAGAGTTTGTTCATATTATTAAAGCATATCAGTCCAGGGAACGCCGTTTTGGGAAGGTAGAAGAAGGTTGACGGCCGAAGGTCAAATAGACCAAACCCCTTCAGTCCAAGCAACCTTAAACCTTGCAACTGAAAATTGTCGTATCCTTGATGAGATGTGCCCACCAAATGGCGGAATACCTTCTTATGGTAATGCTACATAACCATTAACCGTCTATTATATTAATTATGCATTTAAAACGCTTAATTACCGGCCTGATTGCACTGCCTTTTCTCCTTTTGCTGATATTCAAATGGGGCACTGGTATATTTGCCCTGACCGTCGGAGTGGTGTGCCTCATTGCGCTGTGGGAATACTTCAGGATCGTTTTTAACGGTACGGCATATACCGCCGGCCATCCCATGGCGTTGGCGGCATTTGTATTCGGGGCAGCCATGATCTGGGCTGCCGCAGATGCCAGTCCTGATGGTGTTTTTCTAATCCTCGCGTTGAATATTATTGCCTGCGGCCTGATCGCTGTTTTTCGATTCAAGCATGACCCCAATCTGCCCCATGTGATTGCCTGGCAGGTGCTGGGGATGGCCTATGTCCCCTTGTTTCTATCCTTTTTGGTTCTTATCCGCAATACTTCAGGGGGTGTCGCCTGGACGTTTACCATCATTGCCGTTATTTTCTTGGGCGATACAGGGGCTTATTATGCCGGTCGGCAATACGGTAAGCGAAAATTGTGTCCTTCCGTCAGTCCCGGAAAAACGGTTGAAGGCGCGTTGGGGGGACTGGCAGCCAATGTCCTGGCCGGCATCATCTGTAAACTTGTTTTTGCCCTGTCCTTACCCTGGCTCGTCGTTGTTCCCTTATTTATGAGTATTGGTGCCGCAGGGCAACTGGGTGATCTGTTTGAGTCTATTTTTAAGCGCTCCGCCAATATTAAGGACTCCGGTAATATTCTCCCCGGGCATGGCGGTATTCTGGATCGAATTGATGCACTGTTATTTGCTTTGCCCGTGGCCTATTGGTGGATTCTTTATGTGAATCATTAAAAGAGATAGTTCATGAAAAATTTATCCGTTATGGGAAGTACCGGGTCCATCGGGCGTAATGTGCTGGAAATTGTCCGGATGTTTCCGGATCATTTTAAAATCAGGGCACTGACCGCCAAAGAAAATGTGGATTTGCTGGCCAGCCAGATGTTGACCTTTAAACCGGAAATGGCCGTGGTCTATGATGCAGCCCTTGCACAATCCCTTGCAGACCGACTTCCGAATAATACCGACGTTACCATCCTTTACGGAGATGAGGGGTATCGTCAGGCTGCGACCCTAAAATCCATTGATACCGTCGTCACGGCTATGGTGGGGGCCGCGGGGTTGCTACCCACTATGGCGGCCATCGATGCCGGCAAAAATATTGCCCTGGCCAACAAGGAAACCCTTGTCATGGCCGGAGAGATTGTCATGCACCGGGCCGCTGAAAAAAAGGTGTCCATCCTGCCCATTGACAGCGAGCACAGTGCTATTCTCCAATGCCTGACCGGCAACCGGCGCCAGGATCTTTCGATGATCCTGCTCACCGGCTCAGGCGGACCGTTTTTAAAGCGTGGTAAAGATCAATTCGACAGCATAAAACCGGCCGATGCCCTGAAACATCCCAACTGGCAGATGGGTCATAAAATATCCATTGATTCGGCAACACTCATGAACAAAGGCCTTGAATTTATCGAAGCACGGTGGCTGTTTGATGTGACACCCGAACAGGTTCAGGTCGTCATCCATCCCCAGAGCATTGTCCATTCCATGGTGGCCTTTCAGGACGGATCGGTTATGGCGCAACTGGGGATTCCGGATATGAAAGGGGCCATCGCATATGCCCTGAGTTTTCCCAAACGATTGCCCATCGGACAGCCCATCCCCAACTTTGCCGATATCGGCACCCTGGGCTTTGAGAATCCGGATCTGGAACGATTCCCCTGCCTGAAACTGGCCTTTGATGCCTGTGCCGCCGGAGGAACCCTGCCGGCCGTATTAAACGCCGCCAATGAAAAGGCGGTATATGCATTTTTGCACCACCAGTTAAGTTTTGTAAATATTGCGAAAGTGATCCGGCAGACCATGGAGCGTCATACCATCATTGAAAAGCCCGGGTTGGACGCCATTGTTATGGCCGATCGCTGGGCCAGGCATGAAACCGAAAGGTTGATAGAAAAGGCATTTGATTAACTCCATATAGTCTTGAAGTCAGTTTTCAAGGCGTTGAAATTAACGGAATATACTTATGAGCACCAGCATTATCGCTTTTGTCATTGTTCTGGGCGTGTTGATATTTTTTCACGAACTGGGTCATTTTCTGGTAGCCCGCCTTTTCGGAGTGGGGGTGGAAAAATTTTCACTGGGATTCGGCCCCAGGATCTTCGGCAGAACCGTGGGGATTACCGATTATCGTATTTCCGCCATCCCCCTTGGCGGCTATGTCAAGATGGTGGGGGAAGATCCGGAGGCCGATATCGACCCTGCTGAGATGGCTCTTTCGTTTACCCATAAACATGTTTTTAAACGCATCATGATTGTGGCGGCAGGGCCTTTTTTCAATCTGCTGCTGGCCGTGATCATTTTTTTAGGCCTGTTTATGGTATCCGGCACCTTTATCTTGAAATCCACCGTGGGCGAGATCAAGGAGGGGGCCCCGGCCTGGGACGCCGGGGTGCAAAAGGGGGATCGTATTTATGCCATTGATGGCGTTGCCATCACCACCTGGGATGAAATGGCCGAGCGGATTAAAAACAGCGGGGGGCAGCCACTGCTGTGCCGAATTTACCGGGGTGAGTCCGAGATTGAACTGACCATCACCCCTCAACTCCAGACGGCCAAAAATATATTCGGTGAAGATATCCGGCGCTATGTTATCGGCGTGACATCCGCCGGGGACGTGATTCCGAAACGACTGAATCCCTTTGAAGCCCTGGGAGAGAGCCTTCGTCAGACATGGGACATTAGCCGGCTCACCGTATTGAGCATCGTAAAATTGATTCAGGGATCGATTTCCAGCAAAACGTTGGGCGGTCCCATCATGATTGCTCAGATGGCAGGTGATCAGGCCCGCGAGGGGGCTGCCAACCTGCTGTTTTTTACGGCCCTGATCAGTATCAATCTGGGGATTTTAAATTTTTTACCGATTCCGGTCTTAGATGGCGGTCACCTGCTGTTTTTTACCATTGAAGCCCTTACCCGTCGCCCGGTGAGCACCAAGGTCCGCGAGGTCGCCCAGCAGATCGGTATGTTTATTTTGTTGCTGTTGATGGTGTATGTTTTTTATAATGACATCAGTCGGATATTTTTCAGCTGAAGCTGTTAGGTATTCAGGTTGAAGAGCGTTTTGGTCGAAGAAATTTTATCCATTTGGCCTTTAACCTTTTTTAACCTAAACAACCTTTTAACCAATATGGAAAGATAATGGCACATCGACTGGAAATAACACTCAAATCCGACCTGTTTGATGCCGAAGGCGAAAAGATTCGGCAAAAGGCGGCGGATTATCTGGGTATTAAATTGGAAAAGGTACGCACCGTTCAGGTGGTTATTATTGATGCTGATTTTACAAAAGATCAGCTCGAAACGGTTCAACATGAGGTTTTTACCAACCCGGTAACCCAGGTGTCATCGTTTGATCCCCTGGATCTGTATTTTGACTGGACCATCTGGGTGGGATTTCGTCCGGGGGTCCGGGACAACCCCGGCAGCACCGCCATCGAGGCGATTGAAGACGTCCTTAAACTCAAGTTCGGTGCGAAGGCCGCCGTTTACACGTCTCGGCGCTACTGCCTGGAGGGCAGGGCATTGACCCGTGAGGATGTCACTAATATCGCCGGTGAACTGTTGGCCAACGATATTATTCAGCAATGGAAAGTTTACCCAAAGACGGAATGGGATCCGAAAATCGGAATCGGCCTTATTCTGCCCAGAGTAAAACTCGACCACAAGCCCACGGTCACCACCATTTCCGTGGAAAGTGATGTCGTTTTGCAGGCGGTGAGCGATCAGCGTTCCCTGGCACTGAATCCGGCGGACATTCCCACTGTCCGGGCCTATTTTATCGATCCAGTTGTTCAGCAGGCCAGGGCTGCCGTGGGGCTTTCCGATCCTACCGATATCGAGCTCGAGTATATCTCCCAGGCCCGCAGCGATCATTGCAATCACAATACCTTCCAAGGGGTATTTGAATACCATGATGTTGAGACCGGCGAGATTCAGCGGGTGGACAATCTGTTTAAAACCTGCATTCAGGCCCCCACCCTGGCCCTCAAGGAGAAAAAGCCCTGGGTGGTATCGGTGCTGTGGGACAATGCCGGGGTAGGGCGTTTTGACGAGGACCATTATTATACGATCACCGGTGAGACCCATAACTCTCCTTCCAACATGGAGGCCTACGGCGGTGCCATTACCGGTATTGTGGGCGTGTACCGCGATCCCATGGGCACCGGCCTGGGATCGCGTCTGATTATGGGCAGTTACGGGTATTGTGTCGGGCCCAGAGATTACACCGGCGGTCTTAAGCCGCGGCTTCATCCCCGGCGCCTTTTAGACGGTGTCATCGAAGGGGTCAGGGATGGCGGCAACAAAAGCGGTATCCCCACCACCTTCGGGCAGGTGTTGTTTCATCCGGGCTATATGGGTAAATGCCTGGTTTTTGTAACGGCATTGGGGCTGATGCCGGCCAGGGTCAACGGGCTGCCGTCGGAGCTGAAAAAAACGTCACCGGGGGAATTGGTGATCATGTGCGGGGGCCGGGTGGGAAAAGACGGCATCCACGGGGTGACGGCATCGTCGGAAATTTATTCGGCAAATACCCCGGCCGGGCATGTACAGATCGGTGATCCCTATACCCAGAAAAAGATGCACGACTTTCTGCTCGAAGCCCGGGACAAGGGGCTGATCCGGTTTATCACGGACAATGGCGGCGGCGGGCTCTCCTCGTCGGTGGGCGAAAGCGCACTGTTTTCCAATGGCTGTGAAATACAGCTGGAAAAGGTGCCGTTAAAGTACGATGGCCTGGATCAGTGGGAGATCTGGATTTCAGAATCCCAGGAACGGATGACCATTGCCGTGGCACCTGACCACCTGGAACAGTTTATGGCGCTTTCCCGCCGCCATGCCGTGGAAAGCACGGTCATCGGGCGCTATACAGCTACCGGAAAGCTGCACATCACCTACAACGGCAAAACCTGCGCCTATGTGGATCTGGATTTGCTGACGGGCCGGTTTCCCCAGTGGGAATTTGAAGCGGTGTGGCAACCGCCTGAAAGCAGGGGCATGACCGAACCCGTGCTGGGCGCACCAACGGACTATCGCACCCTGCTGCTGGATCTTATGGGCCGGCCGAACATCTGCTCCAGGGAGTGGATTACCCGCCAGTATGACCATGAGGTCCAAGGGTCCAGTGTCATCAAGCCCCTGGTGGGGGCAGGCCGGGATGTCAACAGTGACGCCTCGGTGCTTCGGCCGGTGCTGACATCTTCAAAGGGCCTGGCTTTTGCCCAGGCCCTCATGCCGTCCTATTCGGCCATCGATGCCTTTCATATGACCACCTGCACCATTGACGAGGCGGTGCGCCGCCTTCTGGCCGTTGGGGCGGATTTTGATCAGATCGGCGGTGTGGATAATTTCTGCTGGCCCAATATCCAGTATCATCGGCAAAAAAATCCGGACGGCAAACTCAAAGCAGCCCAGCTGGTGCGATCCTGCCGGGCCCTGCGTGAAATGTGTCTGGCCTATGAGATCCCGCTGCTGTCCGGTAAGGACAGCATGTATGTGGACGGCCATCTGTCCGGTCCCTATAATGAGTCCCATAAAGTGTCGGCGCCGCCGACGCTCCAGTTTGCCACCACCGCTGTTGTGAAGGACCTTCAAAAGTGCGTAACCATGGACTGCAAAATGGCCGGAGACCTGGTTTATATTATCGGAACGACCCGCAATGAGCTGGGGGGCTCCGAATATTATGAGCATCTGGGGTATACCGGCCTGAATGTGCCCAAGGTTAATGCCGCGGAATGTATAAAAACCTATAAGGCCTTGGGAAAGGCTGTCGATGGGGAACTGGCGGCATCCATTCACGGTATCTATCGGGGGGGGCTCGGGGTTCATCTGGCCATGGTGGCAATGGGCGGCAATCTGGGCATGGATGTGGATCTTGGCGCTGTGCCGGCAAGAGGAACACTTCGCAATGACACCCTTATATTTTCCGAATCCGGTGGCCGGTTTATCGTTACCGTGAATCCTTTCAACAAAACAAAATTTGAAACTATTTTTAAGGATCTTGCCTGTGCCTGTATCGGCAAGGTGACCGGAGAGCCGAATTTGGTTATCAGAGATCTTGCAAGCATGGTGCTGTTGTCGGTTTCCGTGGCTGATCTCAAATTAGCGTGGAAACAGCCCTTTGGAGATTTGATATGAGTATGAGTCATGTAAAGGTACTGGTGCTGACAGGCTTCGGCCTGAACTGCGACAATGAAACCGCTTATGCCTTTGAACTGGCCGGGGCAACGGCTGCAAAGGTTCATATTAATTCAGTGATCGACGGATCCGTGGATCTGGCGGCGTATCAGATTCTGGTGTTCGGCGGCGGGTTCAGCTGGGGGGATGACCACGGGGCCGGTGTGATTCAGTCCGTGCGTTTCAAAACCCAGATGGGAGACAAAATCCTTGAATTCGTGGCCCGGGGAAAACTGGTGATGGGGATCTGTAACGGGTTCCAGACCCTTGTGAATCTCGGGCTTTTACCGGGTTTCGATCATGACTATACCCGGCGGTCCGTGGCGCTGACCTTTAATGATTGCGGTAATTTCCGGAACGACTGGGTTCGCCTGAGAATCAATCCGTCCACCCCCTGTGTCTTTACCCGGGGTCTCGATCAGATGGAACTGCCCATCCGACACGGTGAGGGAAAATTCTATGCGGCTCCGGCGGTTATCGACCGTTTGACGGACAACCAGCAGGTGGTCCTCCAGTATGCCCTGCCCGATGGGTTGCCGGCCGGGCAGCAATTTCCCTGTAACCCCAATGGTTCAGTGGGCGATATTGCCGGTATCTGCGATCCCACCGGCCGCATTTTCGGCCTCATGCCCCACCCTGAGGCCTACAACCACTGGACCAACCATCCCAATTGGACCCTGAAAAAAGAGCAGGCCCGGCGGGACAATAAGCCCTTCGGCAACGGGCCGACCCCGGGTATTCGGATGTTCGAAAACGCGGTGGCGTTTATGGAAAAAGGTTGAAGATAGAAGGCTGAAGGCGCGCATCAAGCCGCTTCTAACATGAAATTTACATGCACAGCTTCGAAGGGAAACTCGATTTGACCTTTATCTGTCTTTTGCAATATTCCAACATTCAAAAGCATGTGTATATCACGATGCACTGCTTTTACATCTCTTTCCAGACGGCGCGCTGCTTCGCGAATTGATATTGGTCCTGCGTTTGTCATAACTTTGAGCAGATCCCATCGATTGCCCGAGAGTACTTTGAAAAGATGCGTAGGCGACTCGAAGCTGATGAATGTTCCCTGGGGTTTTCCCTCTAAAGCGCCAAGAAACCGTTTACTGGTTTTCTTGCGGGAAGAAATTCCCAATATTACAGTATGCATATTAAAACCTCCAGTTGTCCACATCGTTCCAGAAATCTTCGAGTAATACTTCTGGTGTGGTAAAAATGTATGGGATTTCATTCTCACCGATATGTTTGTGGTCTCCCTTACCCGTTTCGTTGTCGTAACGCAGTACACAATTGCCATTCACGACAAGGGCAAGTCGATACTTGAAATCGTGGTGACTTCTTGAAATGGGAGAGGGCAGTAGCCATACCACCATTTCAACGAAAGCATTTTCGGAGAGAATGTGGCGCTCATTGAGCATTAATCTCGCATCCATGTTGGATATAATAACAACACTTTGGCCTGTTGTCAAGAGTCACAACACATGCCATTTTTAATTGATATGGTGTGTCACCACTGTTCCATACATAAAAAATATTGACTGATGGTCTACATTAGGTTGCGGTAAGTGTAACCTAATGTAGAATAATTAAGCGCTATGCAGCCGATCAAACAACTGCACCATATTATATCAGAACTTGCGAATGAAGAGCACTATCTATTCTCGCTTAACGATTTACGTGGGGCCTGTCCAGGGCAAACGCAGGGTGACACCGATAAATTTTTAGCATTGCTTGATGAACGAAAACAAATCTTACTGAACGTATCGGATGTAAAATTAAATTTTATTGGGGAAAAGAGACGTTTTCTGCCGCCACAGGTTGCGTCCGGCACTATTGAGAATGATTTATTTTGGGAGTATTTGACAGATCTTATTCATATCGAATGTGATCATATAATTCACAAGTTAGAGGAGGCATAATGAAACAGCCGCCCCCCCGATCTCCGACTTCTGATTTACGGGCTTTGTCTGTCCCCCGATTTCTGACGCCAGCCTGTCGCCCTCCGCCGACTGATTTTTCTCTAAATGTGTAAAAATATATAACAGCACTATTAAAAAATTTAAGAGTTGGTTTGAAAAATGTTTGGTGTTCTGTCATTGTTATGATCAGGCAGGCTTTGTTTTTAAAATATATAGGGCAGTGCATTTCTCATCGATGTTGTATAAAAACAATGTGATGAGGTTTCCTTACAGTGATGGCTACAGGTTTTGGTTATAGGTGTTACTTAATCTGGCACAAAAATTGTATTAAATAATCTCAAAATAAATCGGGTTGGGCAGATTCTCACGCAAAGGGCCAAACATAGCAATGAAGCGTTTAACATACAGGAGCCACTTGATAATGCACAAACAAGCAGGATTTACAGTCATGGAGCTTTTAACGGTGGTGGCTATTATAGGCGTAATGGCAGGGCTGGCCATTGCATCCGGCATTGAGTGGCTGCCGAAGCACCGACTCAAGAGTGCCACCAATGACCTTTTTTCCAATATGCAGCGGGCGAGAATGATGGCTATTAAAGAGCGTAGCGAATGGGCCATTGTTTTTGACAAAAGTGTTTCACCGGGCAGGTTTTTTGTCTGCTCGGATGACGGTGTTGACAACTCCTGGGATGGCGGTGCGGCTTTGGGAGGTGATGACTTGGTGGACAGGACGATTAATCTGGCCGATTATGGCAGTGGAGTTGATTTCGGTCATGGTAGCGCGACAACACCCAAGGGGACCGTGTTTGGAGACGATGTTACGTTTTCCGGCAATATTGTGAGATTTAATGCCTCTGGGTTTATAGTTCCGCTATCAGGGTATGCTTATTTAGAAAATAAAGATGGGGACACGTATTGTATTGGAGGATTGACAAGCGGTGTAATTAATACATTCAGGTGGCAATCAGGCGGATGGAATTAAAGGAGCATTGTGATGGGTAAAGGCGTGAAAATAAAAATCGTTAAAAAGGAATCGGGTTTTACCCTGCTAGAGCTTCTGATCGCCATGTTTTTGACGGTCATTGTGTCCACGGCCATCTACATGGCCTATAACTCGCAGCATAAATCCTATACGGTGCAGGAACAGGTATCGGCCATGCAGCAGAACCTGCGGGCCGCCATGTATTTCATGCAGAAGGATATTCGTATGGCCGGGTGCGACCCGCTATTGAAAGCCGGCGGGGGGGGACAGGCCGGGGCAGAAATTCTCACCGCCAATGTAGGGGAATTTGAATTTACCATGGATATCACTGGTGGTGAGAATGATCATAAAGACAATGATAAAGATGGCCTTGTGGATGAAAATGGAGAATGGTTTAATGGTAAATTGGGGGATACGGGTGAGCAGGTTCGTTTTAAACTTGATAATGATGCGGATGATAACGGTATCGCCGACGGATTTCCCTGTAATCTAGGTAGAGAGTTAAATGGGGCAGGCGGATTACAGGATGTTGCTGAGAATATCGAGAGCCTCAATTTTGTCTACCTGGATGAAGACGGTAATCCACTTGACGACGACGGGAATGGTAATGTTGTAGCCCACATTGATGACATCCGTCGGATTCGGGTAACAATAACCGCACGAAGCGAACGGTCTGACCCTGAATTTACTAGTACCTCCGGAGATAATTTCAGGCGAAGGACTTTGACCATGACCATAACACCTCGAAATATCATATTGAAGTGATTGATTTAGAAAACAGGAAAAGATCGGCTATGAGAAAAATACAATGGGTACGTGCCGCAAACGATGAAAACGGATTCACTCTGGTGGAAGTCATGATTGCCCTGGTGATTTTTTCCATCGGTATTCTGGGGGTGGCGGCCATGCAGATCAATTTTATTCAGGGAAATGCAACGGCCCGGGGGGTGACCGAGGCTGCCGGTCAGGCATCCGGCAAGATGGAAGAGCTGGTGGCGCTTGATTATGATGATGTCGATAGCAATACCGAAACGGTAGAAAACTACACCCTGAATTGGACAGTGACCCATCCTGACCTGGACGCCAGTGGAACGGTCAATGACGATGAAGACCAGTACAAGCTCATTCAACTCACCGTCTCCTGGAATGATGGTGCCGATGCACGGTCCTTCGACATGGCGATGATGCGTGTGGAGGATGGTCAACAATAATAACGGATCAATGATCATATCAGGCAATAGCCATACCGGTCGGAGATATTTGAAACAGCGGTCGGATTTGATGGGGATTATCAGATGGAAAAGAGAAAATGGCGAATTAAAAATCAGGAAGGATCGGCTATTCTGATTTCGGTGGTGGTATTGCTGATGCTGAGTGTTATCGGTATTTCCGCTATCCACAATACCGGGACGGAATTGCAGATAGCCGCCAATAACAAGATCTACCAGCGAAATCTATATGCGGCCGACGGCGCCGTGCGTGAGCCCGGCCAGAAAATCGCAGTTTTCAAAAAAACCGATACGGATCAATTGGAAAATCTGACACCTGCATGGCTGAACGATCATAACACGGATATCACCGATCCGACTCAGGGAGATGGTATTTCAGACGCGGCACAAACCGTCGACGCTACAGGAAACACCCGGTTTGCCGTCACGGATAATGGTGTGGCTCCGGGCTCGTCCCTTAGCGTGAGCAGTACAACCAACCTGCACGCCTTTTGCATTTACAGTGTTTCCAGGCAAAACAACGCGGAATCTGTTGTCGAGGCAGGGTATCTGGAGCGGTTTTGAGCTGGCCGCATGGAAACGGGCAGGGTTTTTAGGAAGACAGGCACTATGAGAAGGTTTTAAAAAAGGAGAATTACCATGAGGCTTGGCACCGGGAATACAATGCCCCTTTTTCATCTCAACAGTTGGAAAAGTCACCGGATATTTTTATGTTTTACGCTTGCGATCATCGGCTTTATTTTTGTTGTTATTCCGGATAAGGCGCATGCAGGCAGGAATGAAATCACGGTAACCATCAGCCCCCAGGAAGCGTCAGATGCCGGTGCTCAGTGGCGGATTTCGTATAGAACCTATACGCAATCATTTTTTTGGGGAAGCTGGAGCAACTGGAGTAGTTGGAGTAATTGGCAGGACAGCGGAGAACAATGGCGTTCAGATAATTTTAACTGGCGGGTGCAGTCTGTTCAAATCCAAATTAATTTCAGCGATATCGGGATTTGCACCAAACCGGATAATATTTATGAAACCCTTGATAATGGAGATGATCGCGATTACGAGGGAGTATATACCAACTGTTCCACTCCAACAACAACAACTACAACAACTTCAACAACAACAACTTCAACAACAACAACTTCAACAACAACAACAACAACTTCAACAACAACAACAACAACTACTACTACGAGCAGTACGACCACAACGACACTGCCGGGAAGTGTCTGTGTCGATATATCCGAAGCCCCGTTGGATACGCAGCTTCAGGCGGCACCTGCAAATATCATGTTTCTTGTGGATGATTCCGGAAGTATGGACTGGAGTTTTATGACCCAGGATGGCCCCGGGGGCCGGATGGACATAGGATACACCACCTATGAATATATCTGGCCGATGGGTGATAATATTTACAGTGATTACAGCTCCTATAACGATGATATCCAGGGGAGCGCCAGTGCCAGAAATTACTGGAAATCGCAGGTATCGGCCTATAATTCAATGTATTATAACCCGCAGGTGACCTACGATCCCTGGCCGACGTATTCGAACGCCAGCACCTCTGCCCCCCGATCCAATCCCAATAGCTCAAGCTATACCCTTTCCCTGAGCAATAACTTTGGCACAATAGGATCCGCAACGGTTAAAAACAGCCATTATTTTACCTGGAATGACAGTAATGAAGATAGTGTGGTTGATACTGGGGAGGCTGTTTACCTGGTCTCTCTCAGCGGCACTTCACGATCATATTACCGATTTGTCGACAGTGATAATGATAATTACGTTGATGCGGGTGAACTGACCGCGATTGCCGAATCCAGCGTGCCTGATTATGTCAAGCCCAAATCTGCCGCCGAGGACCTTCAGAATTTTGCCAATTGGTTTTCCTATTACCGGCGTCGGGAGCTGACGGCCAAGAATGCCATTGCAAACGTGATCACCGGCCTTTCGGGGGTACGGGTCGGTATTCACGGCATTAATCATTCGATACGTCAACCTGTGCTTGAGGTGAATGTCACCCAGACAGATGGATCCATTATCGATAATACAGGTACACTGCTAACGCAGCTGTACAATATCAATTCTTCCGGGGGGACGCCTCTTCGATTGGGACTGCAGACGATCGGTGACTATATGGCCGGCAGCGGAAGCTGGCCCTATGGTACCCAGCCATATTGTACCGCGGTCGAAGGTGGTGAATGTCAGCAGTCTTTTGCAATCGTGATGACAGACGGCAACTGGAACGGCTCTTCACCCGGCGTCGGTCATCAGGATCGGAATATGGGCGATCCTTATGAAGATAATTATAGTGATACCCTGGCGGATGTTGCTATGAAGTATTATAAAACGGATTTGTCTTCGGGCCTGGGAAATTTGGTTCCTGAAAATTACCCCGATCTGGCCACATGGCAGCATATGGTGACCTATGGTCTTGCCTTTGGACTGCATGGGACACTGTATCCGGCTGAGTATGATTTTTATAACTCCGATGTCGACGAGCGGATCTATGCCACCTGGCCTCAACCGAATGCAGACTCGGATACAACCATTGATGACTTATGGCATGCGTCGGTTAACGGCAGAGGCGAATATTTAAGCGCAGCAGACCCGGAGGAATTGACACAAGCCCTTGAACTGCTCATGTTGAATATCGAATCCAGGATCGGGTCGGGGGCTTCTGTGTCCATCAATGGTGAGGAGATTTCTACAGACTCCACCATATTTCAGTCCAGCTACTCTTCCGACGGCTGGACCGGTGATGTCAAGGCCTATGGGATTAATCAATTATCGGGTGATGTGAACGCCACTCCGGAATGGTCCGCCAAGATTGTTCTTGAGGATCAGGTGCTGACCGGCGGGTGGAGTTCTTCTAGAAAAATAGGCACCTGTAATGGCACAACAGGCGTCGCTTTTCGGTATAGCGCTCTTTCGACCACTCAGAAAGCACAGTTGAGTTCGGACCAGTTGGATTATATCCGCGGTGATGAATCCCTTGAGGAGAATCAGGGGGGGACATTTAGAAATCGCACCTACAAGCTGGGGGATATCGTTCATTCCGTGCCGGTTTATCATGATGGGTATATCTTTGTCGGCGGCAATGACGGCATGCTTCATGTATTGGAAGAATCCTATGGCCAGGAGGTCTTTGCCTATGTTCCTAACTTGGTGTTTCCCAATCTTCAGTATTTGACGGATCCCGATTATGAACATAAATTTTTTGTGGATAAATCGCCATATGTCAAGGATACGGGATCGGCGACACTCCTGGTCTCCGGGCTAGGGCGCGGTGGAAAAGGGTATTTTTGTCTGGATGTTACCAGCCCTTCGGCCAATACCGAATCCACTGTTGGCAGTTGGGTCAAGTGGGAATTTTCTGACAGCACTGACCTGGGGTATACTTACAGCCGTGCTTTTATCGTGAATTCCAATGACGGATGGGTGGTAATTTTCGGCAATGGATATAACAGCACAAGTGGCCATGGTGTGCTGTTCATATTAAACGCATCCACCGGCAGCCTGATCAAAAAAATCGATGTGGGCGGCACCTGCAACGGGATGTCAACACCTGCTATTATTGACGTGAACAACGATGATATCGTGGACTATGTTTATGCCGGAGACCTGAATGGCAACATGTGGAAATTTGACCTGACCGCCGAGAATTCCAGTGACTGGGAGGTGGCGTATAAAAGCGGTTCAACGTCCGAGCCGCTGTTTACAGCTAAGGGCCCGTCAGGGAGCAGTCAGCCCATCACCACCAAACCGGATGTTATGCGGCACTGTGTGGAGAACGGTTATATGGTGTTGTTCGGCACCGGTCAATACCTGGGTGACTCTGATTTTATCAATACCGACACGCAGACCATTTACGGGATCTGGGATTATGGCGACGATGACGATGACAGCGAGTATCTCGGGACGTTCAACCGGGGATCGACTCCCCAACTTTCCAATCAGGCAAACAGTGTCAGTTTGTTGGAACAGACCCAGATCTTTTTCGGCCAGGATCCGGGCGGTTCCACGACCTATGACCTGCGGGTTTTGTCTGACAATGAACCGTCCTGGGTGACCGTTGAAGATATAAACGGAACAGGGGATGATGCGGACCCTTCGAATACGGTGAATAACCATGTCGGTTGGTTTTTTGATCTGCCGATATCAAAGGAAAGGGTGGTTCGCAATGTTATTGTCAGAGATGCTAAATTGATCGTGGTGTCCTCCATTCCCAAAAGTTCTCCCTGTGCCGCCGGCGGTGATTCCATACTCCATGAGATGGATGCCTGCTCCGGATCGAGACTGACCGAAGCGCAGTTTGATATCAATGATGATGGTGTCATCGATGAAAATGATATGATTACGATTGATGATCCGGATAACCCGGGCGAGACGATTACGGTGGCGCCCACTGGCATCAAATATCCGGCTATGATTTATGAACCGATCATCTTAACGGATGATGACATTGAAATGAAATATTTCAGTACCGCTGCCGGTAATATCATCATGCTCAAGGAGGAATCGGAAAAAAGAGGCATGTTTTACTGGCGGGAGGTCAGGTGATCCGGGCCTCTAAAAGAGGGCTTCCGGTTTATCTTTTAACCCTGTGGAGTGTGGTCCTTTTTTTAGATTGAAAGGAAATGGTATGAAACAAATACTTAAAATTGCAACATCATGGCTGACGACAATTTTTTTAATTTCGGCGCTGGTAATATGCAAGGGCCCGGTCGCGGCTGAAGATGCCGTCGAAATACTGCCCATATCACCGGTGCCGGAAGTCTCGCCGGGTGGATCGGGTGTCGCTGACCGAGTCGAAATAGGGACGATTGATCGTATCGATAAAAAAGGGGTCGTTGTGTGTGATGCTTTCATCTCTTTTTCCCCATCGGTGGTTTTTCTTTCCGCTGCCCAAAAGCCTATCTCTTCATCCCGGTTTAAACCCGGCACCACCGTGGGGTTTCGGTTGAACTCGAAAAACAGAATTGTTGCCATGTGGATTGATACGGGTAAAAAACAGTTACCCGAATTATTTTTAAATACCACAGCATATCCGTGAAAGGTATTTTATCATGCGATTAAAATATTGGCTGCTTATACTGATTACCATGGGGATAGCCACATCGGCCCTTGCAGAGTTCTACCAGTACACGGACCAAAGTGGTGTGCTCAGATTTACCGATGATTTGACACAAGTTCCTGAAGATCAGCGGCCCACAGTCAAAAAATACCTGGAACCGGATGATTCCCTGACGCCTGAACAGCGTGCTCAAAAGGCTCTTGATGCAAGGCAGGAACCTGCTGCAGAAGAAAAATTGGAGATTTCAGGAGGCGAATATCTGGTTGAATTTGAAAGGCTTGATAAGAAAAAAACCGGATTGGATCAACGATACACTGAGCTTATAAAAGAAAGAAATGACTTAGCCAAGGTGAAAGAGGAGATCTCTTCTGAAGCGGAATTAAAGGCCTATAATGAAAAAATCAACAGCCTGAACAAGCGGATTACAGCCTTTGAAGCGGAACGAGAGGTATTTTCAAAGGAAGTGGATGCCTTCAATGCACGGTTTGCGGAATGACGAAGGTGTAAAGCATCTGGAAGCCCCCTTTGCTGCCTGCTTTGTATGGGTTTCAGCTGTTTCATCCGGGGGGGTACTGGGTTTTTTTTATTATTCTATCGTATCCATTATCTGTTTGTATTTCAGTGTCACCAGTCCCCTGTATTTGCTCACCGCTTCCCGCCATAAATTAAACCGGCTTTCTCTTCGGTCGTCACAGACAATGGGAATTTCCACCAGCGGAATTTTTTTAATGGTCGCAATGTAGGTCAGGTTCAGCACAAAGCTGGTGTAGTCATCAATGTAAGTAAAGTATTTTTTCAGAAAACTTTTCTGATATGCCTTGGCGCCGGGGGCATAATCCACATATTGCATCCCCATTATAAATCGAACGGACAGGTAGAAAACAAGGCTTCCGAATTTGCGAAACAGGCTTCTATTCTGCAAGCCGTTGATTTTGGTGCCCAGGACAAGGGCATTTCCAGCCAAGTGTTGGTTGGCCAGCCGGATAAACGTGAGATCCGCAGACAGATCCGCATCGATAAATATGATGTGGTCATATCGCGACGCCTTGATTCCCTTTTTAAACGCCCTCCCCACACCTTTTTCAGGAATGCTGTAATATTTGACCTGGGCATGTTGCCGGGCCAGGGCCGTTCCGATCACGTCACTTGTATCAGTTGACCCGTTGCTGACGACGATGATCTCATACCGCGAATCCAGGTTATCCGCATACTGAATTAGGGTTTGAATGCTTCGGCGTAAAATCGCCTCTTCATTGTAAACAGGGACAATAATGGAAAATGGCGTCATTGGTTTAACCCTTTCAGCCGTTCTTTTGAGTATGCGGCCCATGTGGTCGTTGGAAACTTTGTTATGACCCGGTGATAGATCGCAGCGGCCCGTTGTCTGTTGCCCAGCATAGCCTGGCAATATGCCAGATCAAAGGTTGCCTGGGGGGTCCAGAAAGAACTCGGATAGGTATTGATAAAGGTGTTAAATTCCCCGGCAGCGTTTTCGAACCTGTTTTCACGCAACCAGGTGGTTGCGTGAAACACCATGGCTTCACATCGGGTGCCTGAACTTTTTTTTGATATATCGATGACTTCCTTAAAATTGGTTCTGGCCCGGTCGTAGCGGCTTTGATTGAAATCCATCTTTGCTTTTTTTAAAACAGCCGCAGGGGGTGAACTGAATGCACCGGGTTCGAGAAAGGAAACCATTCCGGCAGTGGTCAGTCCGAAAAGGAGTATCCAGATGTATTTTTTATGGCCGGTATCCATTTGGGTCTGTGCCGGAAAGTATTTTTTCAGCCAGAAGGGCGTGGATAAGGCAAGCACGATGCCCAGCAGTGTCAGTATGGTGCCTGCTTTGGCGGGAAGACCCGGTTCAAAACTCAGGTGGACCTTATGCTGCGTCGGAAAGATCAGCATAAAAGAGGGCGACACCGGATAAACCCTGTCAGCACCGTAAACCGTCCAGTTGGGGTGGTAAGACACCTTGATCAGCAGAGGGTGCCCGATTTTAGAGGTCTCGATATCGATGGATTCCGGATGGATGTCGCTTTTTACGGTAACATCTGTATCTGGATAGGGTATGGGCTTGACTTGCTCCAGACGTCCAATGCGTTGTTGGAATCGAAGTTTGTCCGCCGGTGTTGCCTTGCTTTTAAAAACCAGAAACGTATTTTTAAGGCTTTTTTTTGCAAACCACTGGTAAGCTATATCCCGCCAATCATCGGTGATGAATAAAACCGGCATATTTTTAAGTGGAGTAACATATGCATAGTCGTCTGCAACTACCCTGTAGATGTTATAGCCGGCAACTACTTTTTCAAGGCGCAACTGCGGATACTGTTCGGCAAGGGCCTTTAGTTGGGGTGATCGGGCCACAAAATGTTCTACATTGAAGAGACTGAAATGATCGATGCCGTTTTTCAGGTTGAGGGTCGAATAAAAATAGTCGGGAATGGGGTTGCACGGTTGAAAAGAGGTCTCCGACTCCATGTAGAAAACAAAAGGAGCGGTCTGTGTTCCCAGCATGTGAATTCCTTCAAGGGTCTGTCTTTTGGCAAAATGCGGCAGGGTTTCCGACGTTCGGATCGATCCTAATGACTCATCCAGGGGGGTATGCTCCCAGACTACCCGGCCGGATCCTGCGTTTTTAAGATAATTGTTGATTTCGTTAAATGTAGGCCATGTTTTTTTTTGTTCGTAGCCGGTATAATTCCATTTTACCCAGTCTTTGATATAGGTCGTATGGCTATCGGTCCAGAGGACCACCAGGGCGAATAGAATAAACGGTAAAAGTGTCGAAAACCTAATTTTTTTTAAAACCGGTTTTATAACAACAGCCCCCCAGACACACAACAACATCTGGACAAAGGGTATGAAGCGGATATCCAGGATGCCGATGTGCGGGCCGATGGCATAGACTGCGGCACAAAACAGGATCAGGTAAAAAAAATAGAATGTCCGATTGTCCTTTAGATTCAGTCCAACGGCGATGATTGCCAGCCCTGCAAAAGGCAGCATCACAACGGGAAAGACTTCAAGGACGGAATGAATGGTCCATCGAAAAACAAACGAGGTGGTGTAGGGCAGGTTGGCCAGGAGTGGAAATGTCCAGAATGCCAGCAATAAAAAAGCCAGACCATAGACGCCGGCAAGGTATTTCAGGTTTCGTTTCGGGTTTGCCAGGAAGAAGAAAGAGCCCGGGATCAGGCAAAAGATAAAGGTGTAGGCATGGCTTGTCGCGATCAGGAATATCAAGGCCGCATTTAAAACCAGATACCTGTTGTCGGAGATGCCGCGATACAACGTGCCGGTAAACAAAAGTGCCAGCGCAAATCCCAGGCTGTAGCAGAATTCACCGGCCAGGGTACTGGCGATATTTCCGCCCCACATGGAGTTGCCCTGGTTAAACAGAAACGGCAGGGTTAATACTGCGGCTAAAATGGGAGTTGGGAATCTGTATTTTAAACAGCGGAAAGAAAAATAGGCGCACCCGGGGAGCAGGAAAATGCCCAGAACCGTGATCAACTTGAATGCAATCTGCATCGATAGAATTGTACTCAGGCCTGCCGCAAGAAGGAAGGGCAGGGGAAAGTAATGATAAAACAGCGGCAGGCCCGCGTAATTGCCCTGCATCCAACCCATGATTTTACCTTGGGGAAGCAGGACGTTTTTTAAATACACGGCACAAGGATAGTGGGAACCGGTATCGCCACCGTTAATGGTTGTTTTTAAAAGCAGTAAATCCGGCGGGAAAGCGGCAAACAGGTAGACAAAGAGGAGAAACAATACAATGCCGTCAATAAGATTATGTTTATTATCGTCAAAAAAATTCATTCTATGATGTTTTTTTCTTTTTTTTAAACTGGGCCGCGAAGAAAACTACGGCCAGAAGGATCAGGATGAGGATTAATGTCCGGTACTCTAATCCGATAATTTTTTTTGATGCGACGACCATGATTGTTCCGGGGGTAATGCTGGTTTGGTGGATGCCGTTTTTTTCGTACTCGGAAATTGCATAAATCTGGTATTGACTGCCGGTTAAAGCAGAGAAATTTTCGATGGCAAAGCTCAGCTTTTTAAGTGCTTTTGGCAAAACCACAGTTTGTTGTTTTTCCCGGCTGATTTTGAATTCTTTGGGTGTAATAAGCGTTGTGGACGTTTGGATTTCCGATTTTCCTGTATTTTTAAGGGTGAGCCTTATCTTCCCCTTTTCTGATAGGGTTACCGGGGCCATTTCCCCGAAAATTTCGGTTACCGGTGCATTTTGATGGTGGGAAAAGGTTCGGCAAAGCAGGGCTGAAAAAGGATAACCGTTGGCATCGCTGTAATGAATTATGACAATAACGGGATAAACCCCCTGTTTTTCGTTTTTTCCCGGATAGGACTGGTTAAAGTGAAGGGTCCGTGCGACTTCAAGTGTCGGTTGCTTATGAGAGAAATAGACCTCATTACCGATAACGATCTCTGCCTGAACGGCATGGGCGGGTTCATCGCCTTTATTTGACACGGATATCTTCAGGCCCAGGGAGTTGTTCTTACCGATGTCGGTGGCCACACTGGTGTCCAGGCGAATAAAAGAAGCCGATGCTGTATGGGCGAGAAAAATCAAAAGTATGATGAATAGATTAAGACCGGTGTGGCGCATAATTTGCGGTTGTCCCTGTTCTTTGAATCATCAGAAGGGCAGATAAATTCGGATGGTTAATACTTGCATGATTGTTCCGATTTATCAAGTCCAGATATCTTTTGAAAATGGTCGTTTGGTAAAATCGGTAAATCGTGTCAACATGAATCCCTGTTTTTATTATTTTCATAATATATTCCATATGATATTCCTGATTGACACCCGGGGACCATTCCTTTATAGTTTTTAAAAGCGACGCTTGTGTATTTCCCCTGAAACCGTCAATCGACTAAAAAAGTAAAGGTATCGGCGTTCAAAATGGCAAACAATGATATAATGTCGGATGCGGATGTTGAGAGGCTGTTTTCAGAGCTTAAACGCATTGATTCTGACAAAACGGCTGATGAGCATGGCTTTGAAGAAGAGATAAATGCCCGGAATTCAGACGAAGAAAAAACTCTGGACCTCTGGCGGTCGCGCCTGATCGATATGGTGCGGTTTTTAAGTACTTATTTCACGGATGTTCGATACTGGGAGGGCATTGATGCGGAAAAGGACACGTTTGAGCAGCTATCCCAAACCCTGGGAGAACTGGTTGAGCTGCCCGACCAGCAAGGGCCGGTTCTGATTCGTTATCGGGGGCTGCCCACGGTATCCAGGGGGTCCGCCAGTACCGATTATGTGGTCTCATTAGGTGATGTGATGGTGGATGCGTCGGTGCCACCGGGCATGACCAAGCGTATGGGAATTCGTATGTCCCACCTTTCCGGTCGTCTGGACAAAGCTTTTTCTGTTTTCTCCGAACAGGGGATACGAACCCTATGTGTTCATTTGCCGGGGCAGACAGACGATGAATTAAATCGGATGCATCTTTGCCTGAATATTGTTTCCCGGTATGCCCATGCCATTAAAACCAATTCACCTATTGTTTTTGAAATTGAAGGAAGACCGTTTTCGATTCAGCCGATTTTAGATGAGAAAAAACAGCCCGATCCGAACCTGACCCTTGTGGCTGGCGTCAACAATTTGAATTATGAGCAGATGCAGGCTTTGATTTCAAAGGTTGATTCCTGGATGAAGCAGGCTGTAAAATCCGGAGACAGCCAACCGTTTGCCAGTGTCTACAACGCCTTTTTCGGCGTCAAAAGCTTGAAAGATAAGCTGATCAGGCCGTCTTTGGAAATCAACAATGTCCAGTGGTTGATGATCGATGGTGATAAGCCCGGGAATCTGGTTCCAAAAGATCAAAACGGCGGGCCAGGTTCAGGGGGAAAGCGCATGCCCCGGAAAACGGAAAAGGTGTTGACGGGGATTTATGGTCAGGCACTGGAAAGGCTGGGTTCAAAAAAAATTGAAAAAAAGATCGATCTGGCCGTGAAATTGCTGGAAGCCGTGGAATCTCCGGAAAAAATTAATGAAATAATGAAAAATGTCTATGGAGATGATTTTACAAATATAGATTCTAAAAAACTGGGGCAGGAAATCGGTATTGTCAGCAATTTGCTGGCAGCAGTTGAAAAAACGCCCAAGGGTATGGATATTCTTGAAAAAGTGTTTGTTGATTTTCAAAACCGCCTCGAACAGGTTCAGGATAATGTCTATGATGAGATTTTTGTTGGGGAAGATGCTGTCAAAATTGCGGATGGCGATGCGTTCACTGTTATAGAAGGGGTTCACAATGGCCTTTTACAGAAGATTGAATTTTATAAATCCCGGGCCCTGGTCCGCAGGAAGATAAAGACCCTGGCGAGTGGGAGTGGGGACGCTGATTTTGATGCGGGGGATTATGATATTATTGCCGCCGAATTTGATGTATCGGTTGAAGATACCCGGGATATTATCGATCTGCTCAAAAGCTGTTTTGATGGGGCGGGGCATTTTCTCAGGGAACCATTTGAAAAAAATATCCCGGAATTTATTCGTTATGAAAAAAAAATATTTGAATTTTTATGGCAGTACCTCAAGGAAACCCGGTATCGTAGTGACCGGGTGGCTTTTTTAAACGCTTTGCAGATGCTGATTGCCAAAATTCATCAGCCCAAACGGGCCATAAAGGTCTTGATAGCAGATTTTTGCAGCGATCCGGGGGTCATCGAATTTGCGGACCGTAATGCGCTGATGCTGGCGAATTTGTTGATCCGCAAGTACAACAAGGAACTTAATCTTGATATTGAACTGACCCCTGAAGAAGTGCTGCTGGTTAAAGAAGGCCTGGATCGGGAGGTGGTTACCTATGCTGCCTGGCATATAGAGAGCGTTCGGGAGAAATTTATCGTCAAGGCCCGAACCATTCATCAGGCCATCGTAAACTCTTTAACGGCGTCCGGGACAAACTCGCAGACCCTGTCGTTTCGTTTTCTGGCAGGTCTTGAAAGGGAGATATTTATATTTTTTGCTCTGGTGGGAGGAAAGACCGCTCTAACCATATTGCGCAGCGCCATAAAAATTTACGGTGATCCCCGGTCGAAAATTTTTGCCCAATCTGAAAACCAGGGCTATTTTGAAGCCCTGATGCAGCATCTGATTGTTCTGATTCGGGGATTGGGACGAATCGGAAATTCGTCTGATCTGGTATTATTTCAAAAGATAAAAGATAACAGGCAGCGGTTTCAGAATCTGGGAAAAACTGTCCGGCATGAAATGCTGGTCAAACGGATTACCGGATCGGCTGAAATGGCTGAAAACAGTATCCGCCGAAATGGCTGAGCGTCAGAAAATTTAAAACGTTTAAATCAAAGTGGTCGTCAAAAATGCCCATTTCCCCAAAGTCAAGTCAAGTTTTTTCTGTAAAGAATGTCTTACATATACTGATTAAAAACAAACTCATCGACAAGCCTAAGGCCTTGGAGGTTTTAGCGAAAAAAGAGGTGATTGAAAAGCGCCTTGAAAAAAGCCAGCGGTTGCCGGTGACCATCATCGATATACTTGTCTCCCTTAAGTTGGCACGGGCCGACGGTTTGCCCGGTCATCTGGATGAAGATACGATTTTCCAGACCCTGGCCGCCCAGTGGCAGGTCCCCTATACCAAAATCGATCCGTTGAAACTGGACCTCAATGTGGTGACCACCACTTTGCCCCGATCCTTTGCCATGAAACACCTGACGTTACCCATAGATGTCAGTGACGGGTGTTTGACCGTGGCAACACCCAATCCGTTTAACGAAGAAGTCATGGAGGATATTGCCCGGGTCAGTGACCTGAAGATTAAGACCGTTGTCAGTTCCAAATCGGATATTATTAAAATTATCAACGAATTTTACGGGTTTAAACGATCCATTGTCGCCGCTGAACATCAATTTGCCGCGCCGATTGTGGATCTGGGCAACCTGGAACAGTATGTTCGGTTGAAATCAGCGGACGAACTGCCCTCCAATGATCAGCATGTGGTCAATGCCGTGAATCACCTGTTGAGCTATGCTTTTGAACAGCGGGCCAGTGATATTCATATAGAGCCCAAGCGGGAAAAAAGCATGATACGGATGAGAATTGACGGTATATTGTATACGATTTATGAACTGCCCAAAAATGTGCATTCGGCGGTTATCAGCCGGATAAAGAACCTCTCGCGGATGGACATGTCTGAAAAACGGCGGCCCCAGGACGGCCGGATCAAGACCGACAAGGGCGGTGTCGAGGTTGAAATAAGGGTCTCCACGATTCCGGTGGCCTTTGGTGAAAAAGCCGTGCTGCGTATCATGGACCCGGATATTCTTTTTCAGGACCTTGGGAAACTGGGTTTTACTGATCAGGATATGGCCCGTTACGATGGATTTATCAATCGACCCCATGGCATCATACTGGTATGCGGCCCCACGGGCAGCGGCAAATCCACAACCCTTTATTCAACGTTAAGAAAAATTGCAACCCCTGAAATCAACGTCACGACGGTGGAAGATCCCATTGAAATGGTGCATGAAAGCTTTAATCAGATTGCGGTGCAACCGGTGATCGGCATCACTTTTGCCACGATTTTGAGGAATATTTTAAGGCAGGACCCGGACATTATTATGATTGGTGAAATGCGTGACCTGGAAACCGCTGAAAACGCGGTTCAGGCAGCCTTGACCGGTCATCTTGTATTATCGACCCTTCATACAAATGATGCCCCGTCGTCCATTACGCGACTGCTGGATCTGGGCGTTCCGCCTTTTTTAATCAGGGCCACACTGGTGGGTATTTTAGGCCAGCGGCTGGTTCGCAAGATATGCAACCGGTGCCGGGAAACATTTGAGATGGATGCGGTCGAATTAAAGGACATGGGGTTGAATCTTGACCGGGAAGGACCGGTTCGTCTTGCCCGCGGCAAAGGGTGTCTGCACTGCCGGGGTACCGGTTATTTCGGCCGGACGGCTATTCTTGAGGTGCTACCGTATTCCGAAGCGCTTAAAAAAATGACCGGCCCTGCCGCTGACCAGGAATCTCTGTCCGCCAGGGCCCGGGAAGAGGGGATGGTCAGTCTCAGGGAAAATGCCCTTAAGAAATTGTTCAAGGGAGAGACCACTTATCAGGAAGTACTCCGGGTTACCTGGGGACAGGAATGATCTTACGGTAACGGACTGCAGACCTTGTCTCCGGGATGAATATCTTGTTTTGAATAGGTGACGATGACCGTGGATGCGCTATTTTCGGTGTGCAGGACAAGAAGTGTGCCCATATTGACCGGATTTAAGCGTATGGTTTTATCTGAAGATCCGTCAATTTTCTGGGTGTCCTGGTAATAAACGCTGTATTGCTGGCCGGGTTCGATTCCGTCTTTGCTCCCCTTGTCGATAAACGCCGTTGTACCTTGGCTGATCAGTTGGGCATGTTCTTCGGAAACGATCATCCGGGCTTTAATATTCGGAGGACTGGGCCGCAATGGGATTTTAGAATCTCTGGGCCGAAAGGGCAATATCCCGTCGCCGACTTTAATTTCCCGGTATGTGTTTATTACCCGGGCAATGACAAAATCCGGTTTTTTTTCGATGATTTCAACCATACCGGTTAAATAATACTGGATGCCGGTGTTGGATTGAAAAAAATCGTCAGTGGTCGGTGCCATGGTGCGGTAAACCGTATGCCGGCTGCCCGGTATGAGCGATTTGCCCGGTGCCGGTTGAATATAGACCATATCTCCCGTGCTGATCAATTCATGGTTGCCCTGGACTTTGAAGATAGACCCGTTGGCGGCAATCTTTGTTTTTTTGATAAATCCGACTTGATCGATGGCGGCATAGGCATAATACGGACTTTTTTCAGGAGGCGCCATTTGAGTGCCGGATGCGGTATGAATGGGGGCGTTCAGGGTCAGCTTATCGGTACCTTCTCCCTGGTACAGGCGAATCCGCTCTCCGGGGTAAATCCAGTGCGGGTTGGGGATTTGACGATTTTCATTCCACAGCTCAGGCCATATCCAGGGTGAATCAAAAAACTGATCCGACAGGTCCCACAGGGTATCTCCTTTCTGGATGGTATAGTAAAAACCGGCTTCATGGGTCAGTGCCAGTTCGTTCTCCTGTGCAAAAAGAGTTGACTGGCACAAAGCCGTTATTGCAGCAAAGGTGAAACAGAACAGGATCATATGCAATCTTACTTTAAGTTTCATTGGCTTCCCCATTTTTTTATTAATAAACAAGGCGATTTGGGACATTGTATTTCTGACTTTAAACTGATGAGGAAGGATTTCTTCAATCCTTCAATTTTTTGATATATATCAGTACCCTGTTTACAATCGATTTGTCAAGGTTTTCCATGCCGTGGCTTTAAAACAACAAAAACCCGCCTGCAATTAATTGCAAGCGGGTTTTTGTTGCGAGATCTTCAAACCGGCGGCAACCAAATGGTGCTGACTGTCTGCCGGTTTTATCGGAAAGGTCGAATTACATCATACCGCCCATACCGCCCATTCCACCCATACCGCCCATTCCACCGCCGCCAGGCATAGCCGGTTCCGATTTCTCTTCGGGTTTGTCGGCGATCATGGCCTCGGTGGTGAGCATCAGGCCGGCCACACTGGCCGCATTCTGGAGTGCAAAACGGGCCACCTTGGTGGGGTCGATAACACCGGCTTCGATAAGGTTCTCATAGACGTTGGTGTCGGCATTGTAACCCATGGCACCTTCGCCCTGCTTGACTTTGTCGATCACTACGGAGCCTTCAAGACCGGCATTGTTGGCGATCTGGCGCAGGGGTTCTTCAATGGCGCGCATGACAACATTGACGCCCAGTTTTTCTTCAGCCTTGAGTTCCATTTTTGCCAGGGCCGGGATGCAGCGAACCAGCGCAACACCGCCGCCGGGAACGATGCCCTCTTCTACGGCAGCACGGGTGGCATTCAGGGCATCTTCAACGCGGGCCTTTTTCTCTTTCATTTCGGTTTCGGTGGCAGCACCGACATTGATCACGGCCACACCGCCAATGAGTTTGGCAAGGCGTTCCTGGAGTTTTTCACGATCGTAATCAGAGGTGGTCTCTTCGATCTGGGCACGGATCTGTTTCACACGGCCTTCCAGAGCGGCACGTTCGCCGGCACCATCCACGACAGTGGTATTGTCCTTATCGATGCTGATGCGTTTGGCTTTACCCAGATCTGCAAGGGTCAGGTTCTCGATTTTGATTCCCAGATCTTCTGAAACAACCTGGCCGCCGGTGAGAACGGCGATATCTTCGAGCATGGCCTTACGACGATCACCAAAGCCCGGGGCTTTGACAGCGGCAACCTGCAGGGTGCCCCGCAGTTTGTTGACAACCAAGGTGGCCAGGGCTTCGCCATCCACATCTTCGGCGATGATCATCAAGGGTTTTCCCATTTTGGCAACCTGTTCCAGGATGGGCAGTAGGTCTTTCATGCTGCTGATTTTCTTTTCGTTGATCAGGATATAGGGATCTTCCAGGGAGACGACCATTTTTTCAGGATCGGTGACAAAGTAGGGGGACAGGTACCCACGGTCAAACTGCATGCCTTCAACGACCTCAAGGGTTGTCTCCATGCTTTTGGCTTCTTCAACCGTGATGACGCCTTCCTTGCCGACTTTATTCATGGCCTCGGCAATGATATTGCCGATGGTTTCGTCGTTGTTGGCGGAAATGGTGCCGACCTGGGCTATTTCGCGCTGGTCTTTGGTGGGTTTGCTGAGTTTGGCAAGTTCCTTGACGGCAACTTCAACGGCTTTGTCAATACCCCGTTTAATAGCCATGGGATTGTTGCCGGCAGCAACCAGTTTCTGACCTTCTTCATAGATGGACCTTGCGAGCACTGTGGCAGTGGTTGTTCCGTCACCGGCCATGTCACTTGTTTTGCTGGCCACTTCCTTAACCATCTGGGCGCCCATGTTCTCGAATTTGTCTGCCAGTTCGATCTCTTTGGCAACGGTTACGCCGTCTTTGGTTACCGTGGGGGAGCCCCAGGATTTGTCGATGACGACATTTCTGCCCTTGGGGCCCAGGGTTACAACAACCGCGTCAGCAAGTGTTCTTACACCGTTCAGCATGGCTTCACGGGCTTTCATATCGTATTTAATCAATTTTGACATATCTATTTTTCCTCCATAATATAAAGTATTTTATTCGACTACGCCCAGAACATCGTCTTCGCGCATGATCAAGAATTCGTCACCTTCAATTTTTACTTCGGTGCCGGAATATTTTCCAAAGAGAATACGATCATCTTTTTTGATTTCAAGGGGGACTCTTTTCCCATCATCGGCCAGTTTGCCGTTGCCGGCAGCTATAACAATACCCTCGGCCGGTTTTTCTTTGGCTGAATCAGGAATGATGATGCCGCCTTTGGTGGTGGTTTCCTCTTCAACACGTTTTACTAAAATTCGATCCTGTAATGGTCTAAGTTTCATAATTTACGTTCTCCTTTTTGGTTCAATTAATATTACGATAGATAAAATGATGTTGGTTATGCGGGGCGCATAATCTTGTAGATATACTATTGTTTGTATCAAACTATAAGCATGCATTTTTAGTTGTAAAGAATGGTTGAACTAAATTTTTATGCATTTCCGAATTTTATCCTTATTCTGCCCGATTTCCGAAATGAAACAGATTGTTTTTTTTAATTTTCTGTTTTTTCTCCTGAGTTTTTAACGGTTTTTGTGTCTGTCGGTTTTGCATCGGATGCTTTTACATCAGATGCCTTTGACGCTGGTGTTATTTCTTTGGATTCAGCCGGTGATGCTTTTTTTGATTTATCGGCATAGTCTGTGACATACCATCCGGATCCTTTGAGATGGAAACTGCTTTGTGAAATGAGTTTATTCAATTTGCCGGAGCAATATTTACATGTAGTCAACGGCGGGTCTGAAAATTTTTGAAGCGCTTCCTCTTTGTTGCCGCACTGGTCGCATTCATATTCATAGATTGGCATTTACGAAACCTCCACAATTTTTATTTTGATTTTAATATAGTCTGCAATATTTGATTGTCAAGGCACGCATACGGCAGATTCGTGGTAAATTAATAAATGGCAGACATTAGATTTTTAATTTTAAAGTTCGTGTTTTCTATGTCAAAAAAATTACAATAATCAAAAGACAAATTACAAACAAATCACAATGAATAGAATTTCAAAACAGAAAGAAATTAAAATGCACAACAATCCAAGACGATATGGGGGTAATCAAATGATTTTTGATTTTGTTTGCGATTTGGACATCGCTATTTGGAATTTGTTTGTCATTTGGGGCTTGTAATTTGCGGATTCCAGTTTATTCGGGTTGGGTGCCATGCGGGAAAAGATGCCGTCGATTCAATGGCCTCGGGACTAAATTTTGTGATCGAATGCGTATAATGCGGGTAAGCAGAAACAACGCAAATGTCCAATCAGTTGCTGGAAAGGTCATCAAGGGGCGTGCGCCAGTTGACAAAAAAATCAAGTGTTTCGGCCAAGCCGGGGACCTGTAAGGGGTTCAGGATCGTGTCGGTTTTTTGGTGTACCCGAATTTCTTCGTTTCTTTTTTCGGTGGCGGAGGCATTGAAGTTTTGCAAAAATTTGCTGAATCGGACAATATGAATCAGTTCATGGGTAATGATATACAGGGTGAATGGAAAAATTTGTAACGCATCAAATTTTTCCAGTGCGGCCAGAATGGCATGATCCTGCAGACAGATTTTGTAAAAATCATAGGTGGCACTGCCCAGAGCCGTATCCCGGCGTTTGCCGGTATAGCGAATAATCTGGGCAAATGGCCCATTAATGAACTCCTTGGGTGCGAGGTCGGCAACTGTTTTGACATCATACTTCTGGCGAAGCCACTGGGTCACGGACAATTTATAGTAATTGCTCACCAGTTCTTCGGCCATGGTGACTGCGTTATTGATCACTGCAATCTGTTCTCGGTTGAATTTTTGTTTCTTTTCCATCATATAAAAAAAGCATGGACAAATGATAATAAATAGTGTTACCAAGAATTTTTACATATTTGTATCAAATAAAGAATGGGGGTGATCGGTTGGGCAGTGTCATTAAGAAACGAAGGAAGAAAATGCGAAAACATAAGCACAGAAAGCTTTTAGCCCGTACGCGGCATCAGCGTAGAAAGGGTAAATAATGCTGACTGGAATAGATTACTGAAACAGAAAAAGCACTATGGCAAAAAAATTGCGGTGCTTTTTCTGTTTCAGGGGGCTCATTGTTTATTTGGTATACCCTTTAAGGTATTTCAGAAACTCCGAATCCGTTGACAAGACGATGGAAATATTCTTATCCAGGGCCTGGTTGTAAGTTTCAAGGGTCTTGGAGAACGAATAGAATTCCGGATCAACCCCATATGCCTGGGCAAAGAGTTTGGTCACTTCGGCATCTGCCTTACCCTTTATTCCCTGGGATTTTTTATAGGCCTCGGATGTGATCTGTTTTAAATCGCGTTCCTTGTCACCCAGAATTTTTCTGGCCTCACCTTGCCCCTCGGAGCGAAATTTTTCCGCGATCTGATTCCGTTCTGCAATCATTCGGGCATACACGGATTTTCGAACCTGCTCCACGTAATTGATCCGCTTGATCTTGACGTCCACAATCTCAATACCAAAGGGACGCAGTTTCGGCTGGGCCTGTTTCATGATCCCCTCGGTGATTTTTTCCCGTCCTGTTTTGACGCCGAATCTGGGGAGGTCATCCTTTGTTTCCTGTGTGGCCGTGTCTGTCGTCAGTCCGACTTCAAACGTATCCATTTTGCGATTGGAGTTTCGGACGGTCTCAATCAACCGGTAGGACGTCACAAAATTGCGTACCGCAGGATCGATAATGTCGTTAAGACGTCCCATGCCGCTGGTGATATTGTTAACCGTCTGGAAGAATTTTACCGGATCGACAATTCTCCATCTGGCGAAAGAATCCACCCAGATATAAGTTTTATCCAGGGTTGGAATCTGGCCGGGGTCCCCGTCCCATTCCAGCAGGTTTTTAGGAAAATAGGTCGCGTTCTGAATAAACGGCAATTTAAAATAGAGCCCCGGTGCCAGCTTTGGAGAACCGATAACCCGTCCGAACTGGGTGACAACGACCTGCTCGGTTTCATCGACGGTGTAGGCCGACGTAAACCCCAATATGACCACTAATATTCCAATGATTAGAAAAATGCTTTTATATTTCATTTAATGTCACCGTTCTGTTGTCCAAGATTAAGTAAAGGCAAAAGATTTTTTTGATCGGAATCGACAATATACTTTTGACCCAGTTTTGGGAAAAGTTCCTTCAGCGTTTCAAGATACATGCGCCGTTTGGTAATATCCTTGGCTTTGGCGTATTCGGCATACAGGGCCGAGAAGCGGGTCGCATCTCCCTGTGCCCGGTTAACACGATCCAGAGCATAGCCTTCGGCGGCCTTGATGGTCCTTTGGGCCTCTCCTTTGGCTTGCGGAATGGCTTTATTGTAGTCCTCTTTTGCCTGGTAGATCGTCTGTTCTTTTTTCTGGATCGCCTGGTTAACCTCATTAAAAGAGTTTTGCACCGGGCCGGGCACGTTGGTTTTTTTCATCTCGATGGTGACAATATGGATGCCGCTTTCAGCGATGTCCATCTCCTTTTGCAGCACATGTCTGGCCTCAACTGCGATCTCTTCACGTTTGCTGATGACCTCGTTGATACTGCGGTCACCGACAACCAGCCGCATGGCCGCTTCGGACATGTCCCTTAAAAGCCTTTGAATATCCCGAACTTTGAACAGATATTGATAGGGATCTTTGATTCGATACTGGACGATCCAGGGGACAATGGCCACATTCAGATCACCGGTGAGCATCAGGGCAACGTTGGCATCTGTGCCTTGCGATGAAAATCGCTCCTGGCCACCGAGTTGAGATTGAAAACCGAATTCTTCCTTATAGACCCTTCTAACCTTGGTTTTGGTTACCTTTTCAATGCCGGCGGGTAATTTGAAATTCAGGCCGGGTTGGCTGGTTCTGATATATTTGCCAAAGCGCTGAACAACGCCGACTTCATCGACCCCCACCGTATAAAAGGTGGATGACGCCATGAGGGCGGCTACAATGAGCAGCAATAATATGGGGCCGCCCGGTAGTTTGAATTGCTTAAATTTATTGACGATATCATCCATTTGTGGGGGAATGCCCCCGCCTCCGCTTTTGCTTTGTTGCTGTTCTTTAAGTTTTTCCCAGTCCCAACTCATAATGACAGCTCCGTTAACTGTTTGTTGTTAATTGTTTATTCCCGCCCCGTCTGCAGGTTGAACCCATGCTGGTGGCAGAAAATTTGCAAAGTGTTATCAACCGGGGGTAAGGACGCAGGCACGATGAATGGCTGGCCTGATTGAATCCCTGAATTTTACCCGGTGAAATTGTAATTCTAAATTACAGACCCTTGCAAGTCAAGCAAAAACCAAAACCCGGTGTGTATACCTGCCTCGGCCTTGCAAAGCCAGAAGCAAATTGAAAAGTGACCATTTGTGGTATCGCTTCGCTCTGCCCTTTGGTGGGCACAGCCCACCCTACGATGACCTGAAATCCAGTACTTAGAAGTCAGAAACCAGTACCCAGAAGCCAACACCCATAAACAGCGATGGACCGGGTTTTTCTTGACATGGGCTCGATTCTGCCGGTATTTTGCATCCCATGCAAAAGAAAACAAAGCGCACAGGACCTGTTGCCATCGGTCATATACTTCCCCGGGTCTTCCAGTCCTGCCGCGGGCATTCAGATCAGGCCCTGCTCCGGGTGTGGGACTTGTGGGATGCAACCGTGGGGGGCGCCATTGCCGCCGATGCCCAGCCCGAGGCATTTAAGGGGAAGATATTGATTGTCAAAGTGAGCAGCTCAACATGGATACACCATCTCCAGTTTTTAAAAAAAGATATTATTGCTAAACTCAACGAGGCCCTTGGCCAGGACATGGTCGAGGAGATAAAGTTTAAAATAGGAACCATTGGCACCACCATGCGGCTACGGTAATCAGTTATCCGGCAAATTGCGAAAATTGGTTTGATTTCAGGAGAAATGGGCATGTCGGTTTACACCACAGACACTTTTTTCAACGGCCAGGTGAGTGTTAAACAGCGCCAGCAGGGGTATCGGTTTTCCATTGATGCCGTGTTGCTGGCCCATCTTGCCGGTGTCCGCCCGGGGCAGCGCGTCGTCGATTTGGGGACCGGATGCGGCATTGTGTCCCTGTTGCTGGCCTTTCAATATCCTGATATTCGATTGTATGGGGTTGAGATTCAGCCCGAACTGGCGCTCGCTGCCCGGGACAATGTCTCGGCCAATCATATGCAGGATCGAATTTCGATTTTGGAAGGGGATATGAAAACCGTCACTGCCGGCTCCGTGGGCGGTCCCGTGGATCTGGTGATCAGCAATCCGCCCTACCGAAAATCCGGATCGGGAAGGATCAATCCCGATTCCCAGAAAGCCCTGGCCAGGCACGAAATTCATGTTGTTCTTAAAGATGTCGTGATGGCGGCCCGACGACTGCTCAGGACAGCGGGGCGGTTTGCCGTTGTTTATCCGGCGGAAAGGCTGGCCGATCTCTTAACCCGGATGCGCGGTGCCGGCATTGAACCCAAATGGCTGTGCATGATCCACTCCGGCAGAAAAACCCCTGCAAAACTGATGGTGATAGAAGGTGTCAAGGACGGGCGTCCGGGAATGAAAATAGCGCCGCCGCTTTTTATCTACCGCGAAGACGGCACCTATACGCCGGCCGTTGAAAAAATGTTCAAAGTCTGAATTCGGACAACACACCGGTAATTTACCTCTCATCACACAAAATGTTACGGGCCGCCACACAGGCCGGTCGTTTTTTTATTACCGGTTAATACCCTCCGAATGGGTTTCATCAAATTCTCAAAAAAAGTCGGCAGTTCAAAAGAAATGTGATCTACGTTTTTTATGTTCCAAATGTTCTGTTAATTTCTTAGCCCAAGTTCGCCAAAATAAATCAAGGGTCGGCGTCGCTCGAGGGCTCAGTAGATTTTATGGTCACTACTCATTTTGCGGCATGTAATTTCCTCGGCAACGGGACGTTACTGAGTCCCAGGTTCTCGTAAATTCGTTTGTGTTCAGGCTCAGCATTGCTACACAGCCGCAAGTGGTGGCGCTGAACCTGTTTATGCTCTTTGACATTATATTCGATGGTCAGCCGCTGATGCGTCGATAAAACCGCTCTGACTGTGGCCCATAAGCGATGGTCGCCGCCCTGACGCAATCTGTATTCAATGGTATGCAAAATATGATACGCCAGCACGGAGATAAACATGTGGGCATCGGCACGCTCTGCATTCTGGTGAAAGTTGGGTCTCAAACCCAGCGATGATTTCATGGAGCGAAACGCACTTTCCACCCGCGTGAGCATGACGTAAGTTTCCCAAATCTCTTTGTCGGTCAGGTCCAGGCGGTCCGTGCGCAAGACATAGCATCCGTCAAGTTTACTAATTTCATCATACTGCTCACGCTTTTTCCAGACAACGGCCCTGGCATTAACGGATTTGACCGGTTTGTCTTCCGGTACAACCGTTACCTCATAGAGCTTGGATGCCCGCGGATACTTTTCCCGCAGGCGGCCGATCATCTCGACAACCTTGGCATAGCGTTTTGTGTGGCCCTTTTTGCCGAGGCCGTCATGGTAATACTGCAGCCGTTCAACAAACAATTGTTCCTGACGATTGCGGATCCCGTAATCTTTGCTTTTTCTGGCTGAACTCCGGCACAGTAGCAGGGCCTGGCCGTCTTGTTCCTGCCGTTTCACTTCAAGGGTATATTCATCGGTTTGCCGAATCACCTGCATCTGCTGAGTATCTGCAACCGTAAAATCGCCTTTTCCGCGATTGACCACAATATAGTGAAACTGCTTTTTTCGCAGATACTTGATGTTCTTTTTGGTGGCAATGCCGGCATCTAAAACCACGGTTCGGTCTTTGGCCAGATTCGGACGTATGCAGATCAGCTTTTCAATGATCTGCGCCAGGGTTTTACACTCGGCCTGATTTCCCGGATACAGCTGGCTGTATTTAGCAAAACCGTGCTCGTCAACGACCAGCGCCAGGGTCAATAATTTGCAATCCGACCGTTTTTCTTTGCTGCGTCCGCGTTGGGCATTGGGGTTACCGCTTGCGCGGCCTTCAAAATAGGTATTGGTCAGGTCAAACAGGCACATTCGTTCCGGCAGAGAAAAAAGTTCCTTTTCCTCTCGGGCCAGGTGGCTTTCCAGGCTGTCTTTGCACTCAAACAGGCTGTCGCCGGCACGATACAGGGAACTGAGGGACGCCCGCATCGGAGTCCCGGCCAGTTCATAAAGTGCGGATCGATTCTCCACCCATTGCCAGGTGTGGCGCTCGCTGCCCGGGGATATAAGCCGTCCGACGACCAGGGCCTCAAGCAACGGCAGGACATGCTCGGAGATCCCGTTGGCCATGAGGACCTCATTGAACTTGAGCTCGTTCCAGATGCTGTGGCAAACGTATTCCGGTCCCAGGGAACGCATTTCTCCGGCCTGCATCGAGGCGGTATCGACATTTTGATATACCACACCGGCAGGCTCGGACGGATCCACCTTATTATCCGGTTGTGTCTGGTTCTTTTTGGCTCGGATCTTTTGCAGCGCTTTCCGGGCATGCTTTTCAATCTTCGGGTCAGGGCTAAATAACTGCTTTTGGCCTGTAAGCATGGCCTCGATGCAGTTGGCCAGTTCTTTGTACTGCTCGGCAGGCACATCCAGATTGCCCAAATTGAGGATCAGCTTTTGCCGGGGACCTTTATCGGTGCGGACATTTTCTACCAGGTGGAGGTACTCGTATATCTTCCTGGAGTTACGATTGGATTTGCGGACCTTTTTAATATACATGATGTGGTGCATACTATGAAATCTGCGCCCTGTCAACAATAAAATTGATCTATGGGTCACTACATTGACCTTTTAAAATTTCACGTCTAATATAATCAATAGGTTAAGATTGCGAGAAAGATCAAAATAGCTAAAAATTAGCCCCCGAGGTGCTGATTTTGACGAACTTGGGTTAGTGTTACTTTAAAAATTACTGTAAAATATTTTTTTACACCATTTTCCAAGCCGCCGAATTTTGCATAATCAGGCAAACCACCTGGGCAAAAACAATTGTGGTCCCCGGCGGGACATTCTATCGGTATAAAAGTTGACCTGACCGCATTGGCCCGTCAGCACGGTCGTGCTTTTGAATCGGGTGTCATTTTTCAGGGATAGATCCGGGAAGGCCTCATGAACGATACCGATTGGCTGTTTTGCTCGGTGATATTGATGGTTTTGCCAATCCCCTGCACCTTCGGATCACCCGCACTGATGAAACAGCCCATGTGACGGGGTATCAATTTACCGTTGGGTTTTATAACCTCGACTTTGTTGACGCATCCGGAAATATTGCCGACGACAGCCTGGATCTTTCCGGGGCCTTTTTCGATGTCACCTGGCATTTTGGAACAAATTGATTTTAATGGTGATTAAAAATTATGAAAAAGAATTTTTACACTCTTCCAGAAGCGGCCGAATTTTGTGCTGTCGGCCGAACCACCATGTGGCGATGGGTTAAATCCGGCAAGGTAAAAGCCACTGCGGGTCCCGGGGGGCACCATCGCATTGCAAAGAATGATCTGCACGCCTTTGCCCGTGAGAACGGCATCGTGCCCGTATCCGGGAGTCCTTTCACAGACACCAGAATCCTTATTGTTGATGATGGCGCCGAAACCTGTCGGCGAATCAAGGATAATCCCGACACTGCCGGTATAAGGGTATTGATAATGACCGGTTTCGACACCCTTGAACATCGGGAGCAAGCTGATCAGGCAGGGGCTGACGGGTATCTGGCCAAGCCCATTGGCAAAGATGTGCTGCTGGAGACGGTGAAAGCGCTTTTGAGCATGCCAGCTAACAGCTAACAGCTAACAGCTAAAATCTCTTTTATCTCCCGATGGTCCTCGATAATATAATCCGCCCCGCATCGCATCAATTCCTTTTTTAGATACGTTTTGTCAGGTGCCGCATAGAGCAGCCCGATGCCTTTAAAACCGGCGGTTGAATTCCGGGCGGCCAGCATGTCGTCGGGCATGTCGCCCACATAAAAGGATTGCAGAACATGGGGCGTATTTTCAGCGGCAATGGCATCCAGCATCCATGGAGACGGTTTGCTCAGTGACAGGGTCCTGCCTTTTAGCCGGTGAACTTTTTTCTCTTCCGCGAGACAGTCATCAAGGGTATATATGGAGGTGAAATAGTTTCGCAGGCCAAAAAAATCCAGCGCATAGTCAGCTTCCGCCCTGGGGCGACCGGTGGCCAGGGCCAGAATATTGTCCCGGGCCAGTTCGGCAATGAGCGCTTTGTCAACCATCAGTTTTTCCCGAGTGATATAGCCTGCTGCCATATGCTTGCGGGCGGCAATGCCGTATGTGGATTCAAACAGCTCTTTGCCCAGATACACTTCCTGGAAAATTTGCTTGATGATGTTCCCGCTGCCCACATCTCCGGTGTGCAGTCTGCGGATAAAGGGGTGGTCCGCCGTGCCAGCCTTTTTTTTGATCGCCATGAGCGGGCTGTCACAAGATGTCAGCAGGGGCGGCAGGGCCGACACATCGCAGCGGGCAATGGTCCGGTAATAACTTTGCCACGCATCTTTTTTTTCTGAAAACGCAGGGCAATCAATGGCGGACACCAGCAATTTAAGTACAAGATAGGTCAGGTCCCAATCATTGTTCAACCCCCCGCTTTGTTTTACCCGGGCCAGATCGGTCAGCGAAAAAAGCGGATCCGGCAGGCTTTCCCAGGCACGGGCCCCCTGGAAAAACAGGTGGGCCGTGCGGCGTACGGTATCCCGGTATGATCCGGAAACATCAACCAGGACACCGTCCATGTCAAAGGCGATCAAATTTTTTTTCATTTAAATAACCGTTCCATTTATGAGGGGAATCAATTCGGGAATCGAGGCAATCGTATAATATCCCTTGGCTTTGGCCAGTCTGCGCTTGCCGCCGGTGCGGTCCATGAGGACTGGAAATTTTGCCTTGTCCATTAGCGGAATGTCGGTATACCCGTCCCCCACGGCAATACAGGCGTCAGGGCGGATGTGCCGGGTGGCAAGGGCGGCAAGTTTGTCCTTTGGTGCCAGGATGGAATAGCGCATGCCGTCAATACGGTTGTTTCTGAATGTAAACCGGTTGGCCAGGATATGGCTGAAATTATGGTCAATTTCTGCAAATTCAAGCACTTTTCGGCTGAGATCGGCCGTGCCGCAACTGACGACCAGCATCTCATATCCGCAGCTGGCCAGTTCACGGATACTGCTGCGGTCTATTGCGGATATTTTATGGGCCAGCCGTTCAGCCACACGGTCCAGTGCATGGGCAGGGGTGCCTTTTAAAAGCCGGGCATAGGGCCATTTGAAATATTTTCCCGGGAGCCATTCTTTTTTGTCGGCATAAATAATAGACCGGGCAGCCAATTTTTTGTGAAAAGGAAATTTGCCGGTTGCCTGCTGCATCTGATAGACCAGAAAGGATTGTTCACTGTCATAGGGGTCTATGGGTAAAAGGGTTCCGTCAAAATCCCAGACTATGGTATTTTTTTTCATCGCAAGACCGATTTGAAATACGCCACCGGGCACGGTGTCCACGTGCCCGGGAATTACTTTTTCCCATTACACTTCAAAACGCATATCTGACCATTTTTTGGATAAAATTTGCCTGCAATTTATAGTTTTCGGTTATATTGTCAAGTTTTAATAATTTTTGCTTGATTGCCCAAGGGTTATTCGTTATAAGAGTTATTGCTTGAAATTAGAATGGCAGGTACTCAGGGTGCCTGATATCAACGGTGTGAGCTATGGGTTTTGAGGTGTGAGGAAAAATGACCATTCCATCCTATTCATAACTCATAACTCAATAATTTTTATTGACTTTTATTCAGGCGCTATATAAAAGGCCTTTCTTCGGCGGACGAGCGGAAGCCCGCCTAATAAATTCTCCCTCACCCCAAAAAATTAAGGTGGCCCATGCTTACCCTTACCAAGGAATTTGTCTTTTGTGCAGCCCACAGGTTGGTTCAGGAAAACCTGTCTTCCCAGGAAAATCGTGCGATTTACGGCAGATGCTGTAACCTGCACGGGCATACGTATCGTCTGCGCATCACTGTCGCCGGTGCCATAGATACCTCCGGTATGATTATTCATTTTGCAGACTTAAAAAAAATTGTGATTGATGACGTTATCAGCCGTTATGACCAAACGCTTTTAAACGAAGTGGCGGAATTTCAGGATATACCCCCCACCGCCGAGAATATGGTTTGCCATATTTTTCGTGTCCTGGATAAATCCCTGACGGCCATGGGTCTTCAGCTAACGGCGGTGACACTGTTTGAAACGCCAACCGCATGGGCCACAATGACCAGTGATGCTTGAGATTACCGAAATATTTGACTCCCTGCAGGGTGAGGGGCCGTTCATGGGACGGCCGGCCGTGTTTGTGCGGCTCAGTGGCTGTGTGTCGCCGTTTTGTCCATGGTGCGATACGGTTTACGCCCGTAACAAGGGAAAGATGCTTGAGATCACCGATGTCGCCGACCGGGTGCTGGTTTTTAACAACAAGTTTGTGGTGATCACCGGGGGGGAACCGTTCCTGCAATGGGATACGGGGCTGCATGAACTGGAAAAGCATTTGATTGCCGCCGGCTGCAGCGTTCAGTATGAAACCAGTGGAAAGCTTGTGATTCCATTAAATTGCCGGGGATATAAGGTCTGCTCCCCCAAATTTCTTGAAGGGACATGGCAGTTTGTAGCAGCCAATGTCCATGTTGCGGATATTTTTAAATTTGTGGTGGCAGGTGATTTTAAGCCCCTGGAAGATTTTGTCAAACAACATAACATTCCCAGCCGGAAGGTGTGGGTGATGCCGCTGGGGGCAGGCCGGGCCGATCAGCTGAAGTTGTCCGCCCCTGTGTGGGAATATTGTGTGGAAAAAAAATTCAACTTTTCCCCCCGCCTTCATGTTCTCACTTTTGACCGGCGAAAAGGAATATAAAAATGATCGATTCAATTGTTGTTTTGTCCGGCGGTATGGATTCAACGGTTATGCTGGTTCATGCACTGGGTAACGGTAAAAAAGTGGCTGCATTGAGTTTTGATTACGGTTCAAAACACAATGCCCGGGAAATTCCCATGGCTGCCGGGCTATGCAAAAAACGGGAGGTGGCCCATCAGATCGTTAACTTGCCGTTTATGAATGAACTTTTTTCTTCCAGCCTGCTGCAGTCCGGTGGAAAGATTCCCGAGGGGGACTATGAGCCGTCCAACATGCAAAGCACGGTGGTGCCTTTCCGGAACGGCATTTTAATGGCCATCGCAGTGGGATATGCCGAATCAACAGGCGCAAAAGAGGTGTTGCTGGGGTCCCATAGCGGTGATCACTTTATTTATCCGGACTGCCGGCCGGCATTTAACAAGGCTTTTTCCGATGCGGCGGATCTGGGCACCGACGGCAAGGTCACCCTCTCGTTTCCCTTTGAACAGATGGATAAACGGGACATCGGTGATCTGGGACGGGGCCTTGGCGTTGATTTTGCCATGACCTGGACCTGTTACAAGGGCGGGGCTGTTCACTGCGGAACCTGCGGTGCCTGCCGGGAACGGAAATATGCCCTGCGATATGATGAGGGGCTGGATGTGACACGGTATATGCAATAATGACGGTCTCGTAAAGGTTCCAACTCCTGTGTTGCGCTGCATATTTCGTAATCATTCAACGTACGCTAAGTACGCCTCATGATTTCAAAATTTGCACGCCTTGAACTTTTTACAAGACCGTATAAAACAGACTTTTTACGAGTGTATCATAATGTCAACGAACAATCCGGATATTCCCCTAGGGAAAAAAATAATTCACAGCCAAAAGTATGACCCGAAGCAGCTTTTTGCAGTCCCCCGGGCCGATGCCCGGCAGCGCCTGGGTATCGGAACACCGCTTCCTTTTTACGGCGGTGATCTCTGGAATGCCTATGAGATTTCATGGCTGAATCAAAAAGGCAAACCCTGTGTGGCCATGGCCAGAATCACTTTTCCCGTCACCAGTGTCAATATCGTCGAATCAAAATCCTTAAAGCTGTATTTAAATTCATTTAACCAGACGCGATTTGAGTCGTCTCGGGCGGTGGTGGACACCATGAAAAAAGACCTTTGCACGGTGGCCATGGGGGAGGTTATCGTCTCGTTGATCCTGCCGGGGCAATTTCACCGGTCAGTGCTCACCGAACCGGAAGGGATCTGTCTGGACCATCAGGATATTCACATCGATCAGTACCATCTCTGTCCTGATTATCTGGTTTCCGGTGGTCCGGAACGCACGGAAAAGCTGTTTTCCAACCTGCTGAGAACCAACTGCCCGGTCACCGGTCAGCCGGACTGGGCCACCGTGGTTATTGATTATACCGGCCCGGGCATCGATTATGCCGGATTGCTGCGGTATCTTGTGTCTTTCCGGGAACATACCGGATTTCATGAAAATTGTGTTGAGCAGATTTTTGTTGATTTGACAAGGCGCTGCCATCTGAAAAAATTGTTTGTCCATGCCTGCTTTACCCGTCGCGGGGGCATTGATATCAACCCTTTCAGAGCCAGTTTCCCCATGGCTCCGAAGCATGATCGGTATGCACGTCAATAGGCGGCGGTATTTTATTCATCAGGAGGTAACGATTCATGGCAAAAATCGGGATTTTAAGATGTGAAAAAAACGGGGATCGGTGCCCCATGACCAATTGTCTGCGGTGTTTGCAGGAGAAAAAGGAAGGGTTTGCACGTTATGCGGATGCGGAACTGACCGGTATCTTGTCCTGCACATGTCCGGGTGACGGGGCAACCAAGCTGGCCGGGATATTAAAAAGCAAGGGCGCCGATGTGATTCATCTATGTACCTGTACCTTTGCCGGGAAAACGGATAACGGATGGACGGTGGGAAAAGGGTTTTGCAGCGACATCGATCATCTGGCCATGGATGTCGCTGCGGCAACAGGTCTGCCGGTGGTCAAAGGAACGGCTCACCTGCCGGCGGGATATAGGGCGCAGGTATTTGAATAGGCTTTTCGGGGGCCGAAAATTATCAAAAATTTAAATGTCCAGTTTTTATTATATATTTAAGTATACGCAATAGCGGCAGCTGAAACCATTCTATGAACATCCAGCATCGAACGTTGAACATCGAATGATTAAATCGCTTCGCTCTGTCCTTTCATAAATAGACAGAATACCTTATTCAAAATTCGACGTTGGATGTTCATAGCCTTTCAAGGCGTTTCCGGTCAAACATTGTTTAATTATCTCAAATATCGGTCGTATGACCAAAAAAAATCTTGACACCTTTAAAATAGATATCTATATTATAGTCAAATGACCAAAACTGGAGGTTTTAATCAGTGCCCAGACCCAAGAAACCCAGATTTGTAACCGGATATCCCCTGATGAGCGCTTTTGTGCCCGAGGGAATTCCCGTTACCGGTGAACTGACCATTGCCATAGAGGCCATGGAAGCGGTTCGATTGAGTGATTTCGAGGGCCTGGACCAGGAATCCGCTGCCGCCCGTATGGAGATTTCCCGTCAAACGTATGGACGGGTGCTGGCCGAGGCCCGGCAAACCATTGCCGCGGCCCTGGTTACCGGTAAGATTTTGAGAATCGGCGGCGGGATATATGAATTAAAAGGTCAGGGCCGGTGTCGACGTCGCAGAAGAGGGGGCCGATAGCATCCCTGAACCCAACAGTCAACACAAGGAGGGCAAAATGCCTGGAAGAGACAAAAAGGGTCCGGATGGTCAGGGACCCGGAACAGGACGAGGTCAAGGCGGCTGCCGACCTGATGGCACAGCTGGAGATTCGGAGCGCGGTCAGGGACGGGGCCAGGGTAAAGGTCAAGGTAAAGGCCAGGGTCAGAGAAGAGGTCAGGGCCAAGGCAGAGGCCAGGGGCAGGGCCGGAGATAAATTTTTGCAAAAAAGATAAACGGAGGTGCTTATTATGCCTGGATTTGATGGAACAGGACCCCGGGGTGCCGGTCCCATGACTGGCGGCGCCAGAGGGTATTGCAATGCGGACAGGGCCGTTGGCAGCGCCAATATGCCCAGAGGTCGCGGGTATGGCAGAGGTTTCAGGCGGGGTTATGGTGCCGGAGGCTACCCGCCGCCGGCAGCGCCGTATTATGGCGGAACAGACTCCCAGCCGTCTATACCAAGGGCTGAAGCAGATTCTCTAAAAGAGACATTGAATGCCATTAACGAAAGGCTTTCGGCCCTGGAGAAAAAGATCTCTTCATAGCGTAACTATTTTAAATTAAATAACATTCAGAATTAATCAGGGACGGGGCGTGACTGCCCCGTCCCTGATTAATTTATTTGCGGCATCAGCGAAAAAATGATTTTTGATATATCGCATATCAAGATTTATCCATATAAAAATATTTCGCCGATGGCAAGTATCATCTCTTCTTCCCCTATTTTTATAACCTGTGTGAGTCGCGCTCCTCTGGCTATTCCAAAATATTCAACCCTGCTGAATAGTGCCCTTTAAATCGTGCCCGATTATTTTTTTTAATGTATGAAACTTCGGTCTTGATTTCTACCGGATAAGCCGATTCATCACTATAGTATTTCATTTTGATAATGTTTCCCGTTTTCAGCCTTTCCGCCAACTTAGACTTCTCTTTCAACAGAATAAACATTTCATCAGAGGGTGTATGATATATTTTGAATTGAAATAAACAGGGTAGATCATCCCAACGGAACTCGACACTATGAAATTCCTCCTGTTTCAGGTGATGTCCATCCCTTTGTACTTCTATCTTACTGGTTGTGATGGTTTGATTCATAACTTAAACCTGTTTTCCTATCGGCATGCAATGTGGTAATTTTTCTTCCTCGTGCGGATTTCTTTAAGATCGTAATATATTTTTGTATTCCGTTTACGATGCCATCGCACAGATTATCCTGATATTTTAAACGGGTAAGTCTCCTGCATTCCCTTGGATTGCTTAAAAACGATGTCTGCACTAATATCGCCGGCATTCTGGCGCCTAAAAGCACATAAAACGGTGCCTGTTTTACGCCCTGTTTCTGATTCTCTGATAATTTTTCCCCATCTGATTACAAAGAGAACTTTGAACTAGACCTGCCAGACGTCTGGATTCATCGATTTTGGTATTTTGCATAAGTTCAGTTAAAATAGACTGCAAGTCGCTAATATTTTAAGTTGAATTTTTACGGGCCGCAATGGTTATCAATCCATTATCCGTGGCCAGATTCAAAAAATAGGTCTCAACGCCATAAATGTTTTGGTTTTCAGAACCATTTGCATGTATCGATATAAAAAGGTCTGCATTTTTGGTGTTTGCCATGGCTGCCCGTTCTTCAAGTGTGATAAAGCGGTCGCGGTTATGGGTCAAGACGGCCTCGCAGTTCAGTTTATTTTCTATTTTTTTAGCCAATATTTTGGCAATTTGAAGGTTAATATTCTTCTCGTGAATACCTTTTACTTGCGTTTGCCATCTGTAAATACACGGATCGACGCGAGCCCGCCCAGCACGGGCGTCGGCGCCACTGAATGAAATTCGGCGTGTTACTACAAAATCGAGGCTGTTTTAGCTGCGTTTTTCCAGGTGAATGAGCTGCTTGGGAGTCTTGATCTTTAACAAATTAAGAGTATTACGTGTGTCAGGGTAAATTTCGTTGCGTGCCAGGAAGCGAAAATTTAAATTAAAAAATTCTGATACCTGCAGTTTGTCCAGATCGCGCCGGATTTTATGCCAGGGCTTGCCGCAAGAAAGCTCGGCGATGCGTTCGATCAGCAATGCCAGAACGCAGATTTTGACGTGGGCCTCTATGCGCCGCGGTGCCCAATGGTACATGGGCATCATTTTGATCTGGGTGCGTTTCATCGAACGAAAGCAGCGCTCGATCACCATCAGTCCCTTGTAGCCGCAGGCGGCATCTTCCAGGCTGATGGTGTCGTCATTGGTTTCCAGGACCCATTTGCCGTCAAATCTGGCCGCATTCCGGATCTTGGCCCGATCGAGACGGATCTTGTTGCCCTTGGTAACCGAAAGGTACCGCTTGAACCGGCGTGACGCCAAAAGTTCGATGGCCCACTGGGCGGTGGCTTTTTTATTTTCATGGTTCGCCAGTTCTTCTTTCAGCATCTCGACGACTTCAGCCCGATGCTTCTGCTGGCGTTCGGCTTCCCGCGGATTGAAACACAGGATATACCGTTTGCGCCGCACGCCATCGCCGACAACCACCTCCTTGGCCTGCAGGTTGTCACGGAATACCGTGTAGCGGCCGCGTTTTGTGAGCACCTTCTGTTTGATCTCGCTGACACTGGCCATACGGCAGGCCAGCAGGTACTTACCACAGGCACGGGCAAGCTCCTTACGGTTGTCAAACGAGTTCATCCCGGCATCGGCCACAAACATGGCGCGCCCCATCTTCCAGCCTCTCAGATTTTTGCGAACGGTCTCGATGGTCCGAAAGTCAGAGGTATTACCGGGAAACACCCAGGACCGTACCGGAATCCCCTCGCGGGTAACGGCCAGGGCCACAACGACCTGGGGTGTCCAGGTGCCTTCCTTGGAATGACCGAACTTGCGCAGGTTTTCGCCACCGGGTTCATCGTCTTCCCGGTCAATGGAAAACGAGGCGGTGGTCGTATCGTAAAAGATCACGTCGACGGCCAGATTGAACAGATCGGCAGTATGGTTGAAGACGGCCTTTTCAACCGCTTCCGAATGGACATGCAAAAGGTCCATAGCCCGGTACATCTGCTTGAGTTTAAGCTGGCTGCAGTCGGGCAGGTAAACTTTTTCAAGCCATCGATCCCAGACACCCAGCTTCGACTCGGGTTCACACAGCCGATTGGCAACCATGGCAAACAGCGCCCGTTCATAGGATAGGTTACGTTTGTCTTTGCGGATGATGGTCTCGAAGGTTTTCTTCAGACCCACCCGCTTCCAGAGCTCCTCAATGGCCAGAACGCATCCATAACTGGTTGTGCGGACCAATTTGAGGTCCCGAGGCAGCAGCCCCCAGGGTTCGTTCATCGCGCTATCTTGCTTGGCATCGGCTGGGTCGAGAACGGTAAGGCCACAGGCACGGGCAATGGACCTGCAGAGTCGGACTAGTTCCTCCCGGTCGAGCTGATCGGTTCGGCCGAAACTGTGGATTACCTTGGCGACGGGCTTCCGGGTGGTCGGGTGGCGTTCGTTGTGGGCGAGCTGGTAATACTCCACAACCGAGCCGTCTTTGTTCTTCCGTTTTGTCGTGCGCAAATACATGCTTACACAGATAGCGTGGATTTGCTATTATGTCAACATATAAATGGCAATTCGTGTGCCTACAGTTTTTGCGGTCGCCAATTTCATAAACTGCTGTTTTTCAAGGGGCGGCCCGCCAAATACCCCGATTTTGGGGGAAGAAAATGCTTACAGGTGGCAAACGCAAGTTTTACATCGCCTGCAGAACCAAAATCACGCCCTCCGTGACCGGGATCAATAACAATGCGCAGAATCCCGGAGTCCCTGTGTTTTTTCTTTTCATTCAGGTTTTTTGCAGCGACGGTTGCATCGTCTGATGATCCATTGATATCTATAACAATTCTGAATGGGTTTTTAAGTGAAAAAATTTTATATGCGGATAAAGAGTTGATATCCAGCACAACCCTTACCACATGTGGTTTAAACCGGCCCGCTCGAACGTCACGGAGTAAATTGTTGTTGATCTGCGTAAAATTTTTGAGCCCTTGCCCCGGTTTGCTGTTGTCTAAATCAATATACAACCGCCGCGGCTTGTTAGTGACTGTATTTTTTTTAAGCAGTTTGCAAAAAAAAGATGTTTCCCGATCTGCATCAATGACAACCCTGGTGTAATCGGAAGTCGACCGGTAGCGGATGTCTGTAACCGTTGTAGTTAATTCTTCATTTTTTTTTATGTTGCTGCTTTGCTCGTGCAACTTTTTGTTGCGTCTTTCCGGACCGTTTATTGTTCCGGGAGTATGCGGCGCTTTCATCTTTATCTTTAATGGTATGTAAAAAATTTGAAGCCTTTTGTTTGTAACGGCTTTTAGGATAAAGTTTGGTAATTTGTTTCAGAATATTGAGGGCTTTTTCTTTGTCGGACTTTCGATATGAGTTCCTGTAAAGTCCCCAGAACATTTTTCCGGCCATATACATACCGGCGGGTGCCCATGGATCCGAAGGGTGTTTACGGTATACGATTTGAAATTTTTTAATACAGGTCAGCCAGTTATGTCTGCACCGCTGCCTGTTTTTATCTTTTTTAAGTTTATAATAGCATGCCTCGGCGTTAAAATAGTGATGTTTAGCTGTTAGGGCAGATGCCGCAGACACCTGTAAAATCAATATAAGAAAAAGCCCTATCAGTATGGGGCAGATTGATTTGTGATACATAACTACTTTGATATTTTATTTTTAAAAGCAACTTACAACAGAAAAAATATTGCCCGAAATTTATTGAAATATAATAGCCGTTAACAGCAGCAACAAAACAACCCCCATCGCAAGGGTGAGAATTGTGCCCGTTAACTGGTTTAATTTTTTTTGCCGTTCCGCCCGTATCAACAACTCCAATGTTTCATGCCTGTCTCTTGGTAACTGGTTATGCGCTGATAGCGCAATGATCAGTGCGGCAGCGGTACCTGCAAAAACAAACGGCAGCCAGAAAAAGCCATAAAAAGATGGTCCAAAAGGCTCTATCAAGGTCCCACCGACCCAGGAAATTATGAAAATAATCAAAAAAATCCAGGCAAGGCTTTTTCGTTAATGTATTTTTAAAGTTGTCTTTGAAATCAATGCACTCAAAAGCACAGCGACGGTTAATGCGACAATCGGTTCAAAAAATGTCATGATTTTTGATAATATTTTTCTATGGTTTCGGGAAGAGGCACATGTACCGCGTTTTCGGATTCAGACGATATCTTTTCCTGCAGTTCGGCATACGTATTTACATAAAAAAACAATTCTGTTGAACAAAAATATTGGAAAAAACAATAATGCCTATCAGTATAATTTTTTTTCAGTATATATGAAACTTGATGATATCAAACCAACTGCCTTTGCACTTATCTGATGATATAGTTTATGACTCTTGCCCTGCCCCTGCGTTTCATTTCAAGCGTTACCCTGGAAGCCGATCTCAGGTTTTGATAGAGACTCAACGCATCATCAACCGATTCAATCCGCCTTCCGTCAACACCTGTGAGGATATCCCCGTTTCTCAATCCCAGCTTTCTAAAAATAGATCCCGGCCTGATACGGGAGATGTACAAGCCTTCGGCATGGGGCTGTATTCTTGCCTGGGTCATAATTTTGTTTACATTTTCAGCAGCATTTTCGATCAGGGCGCGTCTGATGGTTTTTCTCTGACGAACAGGCTGCCGAGAATTTTTATTTCTTCGGCCGGAGCTGTAACGCTTTTCCATTTCAAGAAGTTTATTTTCGCCGTTTATATCCAGTATAACCTTTTCTCTTAAAATTTTTTTTATGACAGCATTTTGCAGCTCATCTCCCACATGATAAAGATCTTGAGATTTTTTTTTGCCGCTTTTTGTTTTTTCGATAATTGCGTATGAATTTTTAAGATCGCCGGTTACAGTCCCCCAGAGTTTTACATCCAGTTGTGTATGGTCGAGTGTTTCAATACTGATCGGAACACTGTTCTTCTCTGTTTCGGATTTAAATAAATTGCGTTTAGCAATTACATCGTAATATGCAAGGGCTTGATATGGTTCTCTTTCTGAAATCGGTTTTATGTGTCGAACCCTTACCGGCATTGAAGTATAATCGATCCCCGGTATTGCCATCTGGTAAAACAGTTGGACACTGAAAAATGCGGCTGTGGTTATCAATAAAATATCCGTCAGTGCAAATAATGGTTTCATAATTACAGATTAACTGTCAAACGGTTCTGGTCTCAAGGCTCTGGATTCAAACTTTCGGGTTCCGGATCCAACTGAAGTTATGGCTTTTCCTGCTTTTTCCCCATTTTTCGGTTGAATTCCTCGGCAAAGAATTTCTGAGTGCGACCGATGCTGTCACGTACAAATTCCTCTCCGTGGCTTTTAAGGTATTTTAATATTAATATATTTTTCTGAACATCCCGTTCATATTTGAAGGGGACCGGTATCAAATCCATCAAGCGGTTAAAGGGTTCCTGAAGATTTGTCGGTACGGTGATATCTTTTGACATAAAAACGCCTCTGCTGTCGTCTTGGGTTTGGTTCCAATTCGGGTTGTCTTATTTCGACAATCTCGTATTCGATATTATCTTTGTGCCGAACAGCTTCTCGACGACATGCCGCTGTTTTAAAAAGGTCTGTTCGATTCAGGTTTTGATTTGAATCACTTTCCTTTCAGGCTGATGAGGGAATCCCTCCAGGGAAGAGATGTCATCTTTATCTCTTGAAAATGTGGGTGGACTTTGTGCATAGGCAAGCACCAGATCAGATGCGGCCGTTAATGAATTTATGTGGGTGCGCTCGTACCCATGGGATCCGTCGACACCCAGGCCAATCAGGGCTGACCGGGTATCGCTTCCGGCCTCAATGGCCGAGGCTGAATCGGATCGATAGAATTTCAGTACATCCTTTTGGAACAAAATCCCGTTTTCCCGACACAACCCGGCCAGTTTACGGCTCAAATGGTAGTCAAAGGGCCCGGCTTGATCCATCATGACAATGGTTATTCCAAGCTCAGTTGAATGTTGCCCCGGTGCCACCGGTGCGCTGTCGATAACAACCATTTCGGCGATGTCTCCAAACAAAACCCCGGATGCGCCGATACCCACCTCTTCAAAAATGGTGAATAGCAAATGGCAATCAACCGGTAGGACTATCTCCCGGCTCACAATGCATTTTGCAACAGCCAGTAAAACCGCGACACCGGCTTTGTCATCAAGATACCGGGCATTGATAAACCCACTGGATGTAATTTCCGCTGTTGTGTCCAGAGCGACATAATCGCCGATTTCAATGCCGTATTTCTCAAGATCCCCTGAGTTATTACAATGCGCATCAATTCTTATTTCAAGCTGGTCCCAGGAGACCGGTTGGGAATCCACCGCATCTCCAAATCTCAAGATCCCCTGAGTTATTACAATGCGCATCAATTCTTATTTCAAGCTGGTCCCAGGAGACCGGTTGGGAATCCACCGCATCTCCAAATCTCAAGATCCCCTGAGTTATTACAATGCGCATCAATTCTTATTTCAAGCTGGTCCCAGGAGACCGGTTGGGAATCCACCGCATCTCCAAATGTATGACCGGATGCCTTCAAGGGGAGGATGGTACCTCTGTATGCATTCTTGGCGGAGAAAATAGTCACGCGGGCACCCTCTGCAAAACGGCTCGACCAGGTTCCTACCGGAGCAATTGCCAGACGCCCGTTAATCTTGAGAGACTTTACCATTGCGCCCAGTGTGTCAAGATGTACGGCAATCGCGCGATCCAGGGTATTCTGTTGGCCCTTCAGGTTTGCCCTGATGGCTCCCCTGCGGGTGACATCAAAGGGAATATCCATTGCCTGGAGTTCGTTACCGACAAAATGAACAATCTGATCGGTGTAACCGGACGGACTGGGAATATTAAGCAGAGAAATCAGTGTTTTTCGAAGATACTCCTTATCAATTGAAAAACTCATTATGCGTTTAGGGTCTCCATGTTGTTTCTGGTTGAAGATGTTTCCGGGAACAAAAAATCAATAAATCGTTGGGCCGTGGGCTGCGGTTCATGATTGGCCAGTCCCGGTCGTTCATTGGCCTCTATGAACAGATAGTCCGGCTTCTGTATATCCGGCACGATAAAATCAATCCCGGTTACAGGAATTCCGATGGCTGTCGCCGCCTTTTCGGATGCTTTGGCGATATCCGGGTGCAAAATGGCGGTTACATCATGAATGGTGCCCCCGGTATGCAGGTTTGCCGTATTGCGCACAGTTATCGTATCTCCGGCAGGCAGTGTATCGTTCATTTCGTAACCATTAATTTTGATACAGCGGACGGTCTCCCCGTCCATGGGCACTTTACTCTCGCCTCCTGTGGCCGCCAGGCGGCGGCGGTTATACTTTTTAACCAAATGCTGTATTGAATGTCGGCCGGTTCCGGTAATTTGAGGCGGCTTTCTGACAGCCGCGGCAACCACTTTGTAGTTGATAACAATAATTCTAAGATCATCTCCCTGAACATAAGCTTCGAGAATGATATCTCGGCAGTGATTGCGCGCTTTTTCAATTGCCTGCTCCAGCTCGTACGGCGATTGGATATCTACACTGATACCGATTCCCTGTTCCCCCCGGGCCGGTTTGACCACAAGGCGACCATGGGTGTTTAAAAAATCCATGTTTTTTTTATGATCTGTCGCTTCCTGCTGGGCAGGCGTTTTCAGGCCGGCGGCAAGCAGGACGCGATGGGTCAGCCGTTTGTCATCACAGCGACTCATGGCAATGGCGGAAGTCAATTCAGAGAGAGATTCCCGGCAAGTTATGGAACGGCCGCCCATCTTTAATGTAAAATAACCATAAACCGCATCTACGACCTCGACGCTGATACTCCGGCGCCTCGCTTCGTCGGTTATAATACGGGCATATGGATTGAGGCTTTCTTCAGGCGGCGCAGCGACAAACAGGGCCTCATTGACCGTGTTTTTGCGCTTTATGCAAAATACCGGGATCCGTTGGAAACCGAGTTTTTCATACAGCTGGATAGCCTCCCTGTTGTCATGCATAACGGATAAATCCACAAAGGATCGCCCCCGTGCAAAATAATGCTCGATCAACTGCCTTACCAGAGATTCACCGACCCCGGGCGTATCGGCTTTCGGGTCAACAGCCAGTGACCAGAGACTGGAGCCGTTTTCCGGATCATTGAAAGCCTCAACATGATCCACTCCGGTCACCGTTCCGATGATCCCTTTATCATCCGCCGATTCGGCAACCATGTATGTCCTTGTCCTTCCCCTTGCGTTTGCCATCTGTAAGCATTTTCTACCCCTAAAATCGGGGTATTTGGCGGGTCGCCCCTTGTAAAAACAGCAGGTTATGAAATTGGCGACCGCAAAAATGGTAGGCACACGACTTTCAAATTATGTGTTGACATAATTGTGAATACACGCTATCTGTGTAAGCATGTATTTGCGTACGACAAAGCGAAAGAACAAAGACGGCTCGGTTGTGGCGTATTACCAGCTCGCCCACAACGAACGCCACCCGACCACCCGCAAGCCCGTCGCCAAAGTGATCCACAGTTTCGGCCGAACCGATCAGCTCGACCGGGCCGAGCTGGTCCGGCTCTGCAGGTCCATTGCCCGTGTCTGTGGCCTTACCGTCCTCGACCCAGCCGATGCCAAGCAAGATCATGCAATGAGCGAACCCTGGGGCCTGCCACGGGACCTCAAGCTGGTCCGTACGACCAGTTACGGATGTGTGCTGGCCATCGGGGAACTCTGGAAGCGGGTGGGGCTGAAGAAAACCTTCGAGACCATTATCCGCAAAGACAAACTTAACCCAGCCTATGAACGGGCGCTGTTTGCCATGGTGGCCAACCGGCTGTGTGAACCCGAGTCAAAACTGGGTGTCTGGGATCGGTGGCTCGAAAAAGTTTACCTGCCAGACTGCAGCCAGCTCAAACTCAAGCAGATGTACCGGGCTATGGACCTGCTGCACGCCCATTCGGAGGCGGTTGAAAAGGCTGTCTTCAACCATACTGCCGATCTGTTCAACCTGGCCGTCGACGTGATTTTTTACGACACGACCACCGCCTCTTTTTCCATTGACCGGGAAGATGATGAACCCGGTGGCGAAAACCTGCGCAAGTTCGGTCATTCCAAGGAAGGCACCTGGACACCCCAGGTCGTGGTGGCCCTGGCCGTTACCCGTGAGGGAATTCCGGTACGGTCCTGGGTGTTTCCCGGCAACACCTCTGATTTTCAGACCATCGAAACCGTTCGTAAAGACCTGAGAGGCTGGAAACTGGGACGCGCCATGTTTGTGGCTGATTCCGGGATGAACTCACTTGACAACCGTGAGGAGCTTGCCCGTGCCTGTGGCAAGTACCTGCTGGCCTGCCGTATGGCCAGTGTCAGCGAGATCAAACAGAAGGTGCTCACCAAGCGCGGTCGTTACACGGTGTTCCGTGACAACCTGCAAGCCAAGGAGGTCATTGTCGGTGATGGTGTGCGACGCAAACGGTATATCCTCTGCTTCAATCCTCGGGAAGCCAGACGCCAGCAGAAGCACCGGGCTGCGGTAGTTGAGATGCTGGAAGAAGAATTGGCAAACCATGATAACAAAAAAGCCACCGCCCAGTGGGCCATTGAACTCTTGGCGTCACGTCGGTTCAAGCGTTACCTGACGGTTACCAAAGGCGACAAGATCCGTCTCGATCGGGCCAAAATCCGAAATGCGGCCCGGTTTGACGGCAAATGGGTCTTGGAAACCAATGACGATACCATCAGCCTGGAAGATGCCGCCTGCGGCTACAAGGGACTCATGGTGATTGAGCGCTGCTTTCGTTCGATGAAACGCACCCAGATCAAAATGATGCCCATGTACCATTGGGCACCGCGGCGCATTGAGGCCCACGTCAAGATCTGTGTGTTGGCACTGCTGATCGAGCGCGTCGCCGAGCTGTCTTGCGGCAAGTCCTGGCATAAAATCCGGCGCGATCTGGACAAGCTGCAGGTATCAGAATTTTTTAATTTAAATTTTCGGTTCCTGGCGCGCAACGAGATTTTCCCCGACACACGTAATACTCTTAATTTGTTAAAGATCAAGCCTCCCAAGCAGATCATCCACCTTGAAAAACGCAGCTAAAACAGCCTCGATTTTGTAGTAACACGCCGAATTTCATTCAGTGGTGCCGACGCCCGTGCTGCGCAGGCTCGCGACGATCCGTGTATTTACAGATGGCAAACGCAAGTTCCCGCACGCTGTTTTAATATGAATTCCGGGTTGCAGCCGGCCATATGCCGTTGTGCATATATTCGACCAATGGCATTCGCGTCTTCACGGGAAGTCAGGCGTCGAACAGTGAACGCCTGGGGCGGCACATCTCCTGTATGATAGTCGTGCGCCCAGAGTCTGAAAGCATGAGAAGGGTCCAGAAAAAGCTTGTCCGGCGCGATGGAAATCAGTACATGGGGGTCTCGAATATAAAATGCGATATCCCGCATCATCTCTCCTTCCATGCAGATGAGCCGTGCCAGTTTTTTACAGGAATCGAATGTGTGCCCGAAGAACAATCTACCCCACCCCATCTCAACAATGGTGTCCGACACCATTTGAATCGCATGGGGGCCGGTCACTTTCTGCCAGTTCCGCAGGGAGGGGCCGGCATTCCGGTTCAAACGACTCTGTATATTATGGTTTTCTTTATTCATCATTTTTCCTCTGTTTATATGCTGTGAACCTGGAACCGGATGGTGTGTAATTACGGATTATCAACGCCTAAGTTGCTTGAGACGTTCATTGGCCGCGTGACGAATTTCGGGATCTGGATCCTCCTTAGCCATTGAGGCAAGGTACGCTTCTGTTTTTATCTTATCGACAGCCTTTTTCCGAATTTCGGTGATGGATTCACCTTCAGGTCGCAGCTTTCCTTTCAACGCCATATACATGTAATAAAGGCCCATCAAACTGAATACCATTGAAATAATGATCATCACCTGGGGCCTCGACGATTTCAGGCCTATCAACGGGATCTCAAAAAGTGCGGTTGCCGTAAAAAAAAGCCCGACAGCTATGATATAGGATGCAACGAACAGCGGGAATTTTTTTTTAAAAACCATATTGTTCCTCCTTGAATTTATACTCCCTGAAGGGTCAACCAATATTCCAGACTCGCCATTTGCCAGAGTTTTGACCCCTTCAGTGGCGTTAAATGCTCATTGGGTTTTTCCATCATTTTTTCAATATAATCCGGATTGAAGATATCCCGCTCTCTGCTCCTGGGCGCCAATAGAATTTCCCGGACAAAGTCAAAATATTCATTTTCAAGATATTTCAATGCCGGTACCGGGAAATACCCTTTGGGCCGGTCAATGACCGTCGAAGGTATGATCGAGCGAGCGGCTTCCTTAAGTATGTGTTTCCCTCCCGCTTTAACTTTGTGCTCGGCCGGAATTCTCGCCGCCAGTTCAACCAGTTCATGATCTATAAACGGCACCCGTGCTTCAAGACCCCACGCCATGGTCATATTGTCTACTCTTTTAACGGGATCATCCACCAGCATAATGGTAGTATCGATCCGCAATGCCTTATCGACAGATGATTTCGTCCCTCTTTTTGCAAAATTTTTTTCAACAAAATTGAAGCTGTAATCCTCATCGACAAATCGGGGATGAACCGCTGCGGCATATTCGGTATAACTGCGGTCAAAAAAAGCGCCGGCATATCCGTACACAGGATTGCAGTTGCCCAGCAAGGGGGGATACCAGTGATAGCCACCGAATATTTCATCCGCGCCCTGGCCGCTTTGCACCACCTTTACATGCCTGGAAACTGCCTCGCTGAGCAGATAAAAGCCGATACAATCATGGCTTACCATGGGCTCACTCATGGCACGGATACAGTGTTCGAGTGTGGGTAGAACCGTTGACGATTCTGTTTGAATTTTATGATGAACCGTGCCAAAAGTTTCGGCGATGATGTCGGAATATTCGAACTCATTTCCCTTTTCACCGTTCACACTTTCAAAACCGATGGAAAATGTATTCAGATTCTGCTGACCTAATTCAGCGAGAAGACCGACCACCAGGCTCGAATCCACCCCCCCCGACAACAGCACACCGACCGGGACATCTGCGGTCAGGCGCCGTTGCACTGCGTTTAAGAGTGTTTCCCGGATTTTTTCTTTCCAGTCATCAAAACAAAAATTTTTCTCTTCCTTACGGGAGGTAAACATCAACTCCCAATACGGTGCTTCAATGAGGGAACCACTGGGTGACAGGGTCATATGTGATGCCGGCGGAAGTTTTTTAACCCCTTTGAGGATCGTGCGGGGCGCCGGAACAACGGAATGAAAGGTCATAAAAAAATTCAGAGCAACAGGGTCAATGCTCGTATCGACGCCCCCGCCGGCGAGAAGTGCCGGTAGAGATGATGCAAATCGAAATTCATCCGGTGTTTTAATATAATACAGGGGTTTGATGCCCAGGCGGTCACGAGCGAGGAAAATTTCCCCGCTGTCACGGTGAACGATCGCAAATGCGAACATACCGTTGAAATGATCGACACAGTTTTTTCCCCATGCATGATAAGCCTTCAAAATCACTTCGGTATCACCGGATGAGAAGAAAGCATATCCCTTTTTTATTAGATCGGATCGAAGCTCATCATAGTTGTAAATCGCACCGTTATAGACGATGGACAGCCCCAGTGTATTATCCACCATGGGCTGTTGTGCACTTTCACTGAGATCGATAATTTTCAACCGTCGGTGGCCCAGAGCGGTGTTGTTCTGGATGAAAAGTCCCATGGCGTCCGGCCCGCGTCTGCACATCATTTCCGTCATGGCTGCAACCGTTTCGACGGATGCCTTTTTTTTATTTAAACCGATTTGCCCGCATATCCCACACATCGTATGATTTGCCCTCTTTTTAGGTTTCTGCTTTTTTTGGTTCCTCGCTGTTTTGTATGGGTGCCCCGGGATGCTTTCATTTTGCTGCTCAAAAAACTCAGCGCAAAGCGGTCGTAACGCCGGACAGGGCCTCGTCATAAATTATCGTATTGATATTTATGTAAAATTAAAACCATCGGGGACTATTTGATAGCTGTCCGGCCTAACGATCGCTAAGCACCTTAAACAGTTTCGAGCAGCAAAATGAAATCATCCCGGGACTGTACTGGTCAAATTTACCCATATATATCAGCGAGGAGTCCTTTTTTTTCATGACTTGTTTTTTCAATAGCGTATCATTTTGTGATGAAAATTAAATAATGGAAATTGTGTATTTCAATGGGTCTGATCAAGTACCGTCATTGATGAAAAACTTGCGGAGGATCAAGGTATATAGTAATGTCCTGTTTTTTGAGATTTATTTTTGTATGCCTGCTTATGTATGCCGGATGCAGACAGGTTGGAAATAATTAACAATGATCAACGGTTAACAATCAATGACTAAAATTCCAAATGCCAAAACAGGAAGATATCAAAAAAACGACCGGTCCCGAAAAAGAGGTAAAATAAAAATTGCCCGGACCAAGGCATTTATAAAAGAAAGTTTGGAAAAACAAAGTGGAAGCGCACACGGGTATACAGAACCCGATATTGCCCTGGAGGTTGTGGAAAAAAAAATCGAGGAAGATCAACCGGTACGACAAGCCCTTGCCGCCGAGCATTTGTTTCGGAAAAGTATCGAAGATTCCATCCCTTTAGGGGTCGCCGGACTCGATGATTCCGGAAAACAAATTTATGCCAACCCGATGTTTTGCGAAATGGTCCAATGGCAGGAAACGGAACTGATCGATATGCCTTTTCCTCAGCCCTACTGGGCATACAAACATATTGAGGGCCGGAATAATAAAAAAACATCTGTTTTTAACAGAATACGTTCGTCGAAAAATTTTGAAACTCAATTAAAGCGACGGAGCGGCGAGCAGTTTTGGGCTCTGGTTTTTGTCAATATTCTCTCCGACAGCGCAGGGACCTCAATCGGCCGGCTGATATCCATCGCTGATATCAGCCGGCAAAAACATGCTGAAAATAAGCTCCGTATCCTTTCAACAAAACTCATGGATGCCCGGGAGAAGGAACGCAAACATATCGCACAAGATTTGCACGACAGCATCGGTGGGAAACTCACCGGGCTTAAATACAGCCTCGAAACCATCGCCTCGGAACTACCCCACGGGCTAAGCAGCATCGAAGGTAAATTAATGGAAACGGTGGGGGGCGTTCGCTCAACCATCGAAGAGGTCCAGAGGATTACTAAGAATCTTCATCCATCCATTCTTGACGATCTCGGCCTGATTTCAGCAGTGCGGGAATATTGCAGAGAATTCCAGCATTTTTATCCATCCATTAAAGTTCACCTTAAATTCGATATTGATGAACAGCGTGTGGAAGAATCTATTAAAATACTTATTTATCGGGTACTTCAAGAGGCGATGAACAATGTGGCAAAACACAGCGAAGCCGAAAATGTGATGGTTAGTATGAACAATTCGACAAACGAAAATGTACTGATGATTAAGGATGATGGTAAAGGCTTTGAACCGAAATGTGCGGTGGATTCTTCCAGCTCATTTGAAAAATTCGGTTTGGAGAGTATGAGAGAACGTGCGGAGTTGTTTGGCGGCCGGTTCATCTTGCATTCGGCAAAAGGTAAAGGCACCAAAATCACGGCGTCATGGCTGTTAAAGGACTAAGGTTTTCTCAACCAGCCCTTTATCAATGGCATAGGCGGTAAGTGCCGAAGCGTTGTGAAGATCCAATTTATTCATGATATTGGCCCGATGTTTATCCACTGTTTTGGGGCTGATGCATAGGAAATCGGAAATTTCAATACTGCTGTAGCCTTCGCCGACCATCTGTAACACCTCTTTTTCCCTTTGGGTAAGTGTTTCCCATGTTGAATTTGACTTTATGCTTTTTTTACCATCAAGATATCCTTCTAAAACTTTTTCCGATATTTCCGGACTGATGAATTTTTTACCTGACAGCACTCGTTTGATGGCCATGACCAGCTCGGCGTGTGTATCGTTTTTCAGACAATATCCATCGGCACCTTCCTGAAATGCCGCAAGTACATATTCATCCGATGTGTGTAACGTCAATACCACGATTTTGGTATTGGCGTACTTTTGTTTGATCTCCTTGATCGTTGCGATACCATTCATCCGGGGCATTGCCAGATCCAGCAAGATAAGATCCGGTCGGCACTTTGAGACGCACCGGATCGCTTCCAGCCCGTCTCCCGCTTCCCCCACGATCTCAAATTCGTCATTTTTTGCGAGAAGTGATTTGAGGCCCTCGCGAATAAGGGTCTGGTCTTCCGCCAGCACAATGCGCTTTTTCTTTAGAGACATTACCGATCCATATACCATATGATTTTAACTCATTTGTTACTATATCGGATAAAATCTAACAGTTTATTTTTCTATAGTAAATAAGAATTTTTAGACAGATTAATTAACCACCTGCTTGTCTACTGGAACATGACATTTGAAATACATAATTGAATTTATTTACGAAATGCAGGGTAGCGGTTAAGCTTAGTATAGGAAATAATCATTAATCGGCTCAGGGCTCAGGGCTCAGGCCTATGCAAATTATTTTAAACAATGTATAATATTTTGTTGATCGAAGACAATATTGCGTTAAGGCAAAAGCTTAAAAAAATTCTTTCGGCTGCATTTCCCGGATTTTCCATACTTGAGGCATCCGGGGGTGCAGAATGCTTTAAAAAAAGTGCTTGTCATCAAGTGGCCATAATTCTTATGGATATTCACCTGGGGGATGAAAACGGATTGGAACTCACAAAAAAAATCAAGACGTTATTTCCACATATAGTTATTGCCATCCATTCGATCTGCGATTCTCAAGAATACAGACGCATCGCCGAACAGGCGGGTGCAGATTATTTTTTTTCAAAAAAAAGCAACTCGATCAACGATATGATTGCCATGGTGAAAAATGAATTGAAACTTACCCTACCTAATTACAAAACCTGAAATGCATAGTTGAATGCATATTTTTTTTATTATGTGGGTGGTATTTATTATAAGATTGTGTTGCAGAACTAACTTATTCCTAATATACCTTGCGCCTTGAAAATCCTTTGCCCAGCACATTGAATGTGTTCTCCGTTATCATGAAGGCCTCCGGATCTATCGTAAAAACGGTTTCTTCCAGGCGCTTTAACTGGTAGTTGTTCACCACCGTCATGATCACCTGTTTCGGCTTACCGGTAAAGGCGCCTTTCCCATCTAAAAGCGTTGCACCGCGGCTCAGTTTCTGGGTTACGCTGGCGGCAATTAAATCGGATTTTTCAGAAATAATGATTACCAGTTTACGCTGGTTAAAAATACCCAGAAAATAATCCAGCACCATCGAAGTAACAAAACTCAGGGCCAGGGAGTATAATACCATATCGACTTCCAATATCCCGAAGCTGAATCCAAAAAGCGTCAGGTTGAACATAAAGGAAAAGGCGCCGATGCGGGTGCCGAATTTTTGGTTGAGGATGATGGCAATGATATCCGTTCCCCCCCCAGAGCCTAAAGAATGAAGGATGATGCCGCTGCCGGCCCCCATGATCGTTCCGCCGGCAAGTACAGCGAGTATGGGGTCGTGAATCGGGATGGTATAGGAGATTAAATCCATGGCTCCGGACAGTATGGCCATGCCCAATACGCTGTAAAAAAAGAAGCGCCTGCTGATAAAAAGCCATCCAAAAGCAAAAATGGGAATATTGAGGATAAAATACCACATACCCGGCGAGATGGTCGGATAAAAATAATACCCCAGCAGGCCGAGCCCCGATACACCGCCGGTAATAAATCCGTGGGGAATAACGATGGTCTTGATGCCAATACTGAAAATGATGGATCCAACGGTGATGAGAAAAACATTCCAGGGAATTGAATATAGAAATTTAACGTGTCCGGTTTTCATTTTTAGTGCGCAACCTTTCGATACAGTAAAAATACTTACCCGATGACCTAATTCGACAAGATAAGAAGATAAATTTGCAGGTCAAGGGCGATGCCCTGCTTTTTTATTTTGCCCTGAAAAACCTGGTCCTTTGGGCCAATATGTTTACTTCACAGGGCATGCATTTTTTTATGCAGCCGTTGAGCCCGAAGGCAGAAGGTTTCCAGTTTGGCATTTATCAACTGGGGAAAAGGGGAACCATCGCTTTCAATGGCCAGAAACGGGAGGTCTTCCATATCCTGTAAAATATTTTTCAATTTTTTATTTTCCGGAGTTGCGGCGAGTTTTTGCCTGCCGGTCATCACCTCGCTCAACAACGATTCTGAAAGGCGGTTGGGCATGCAGCCAAAGGGACCGATGGCGATGACGCCGCAGACCCTGGAGGCTATTTCGGCAAGGGAACTGCCCACGGTCAAAATGGCTTCACCTGCCAGATCAGGGGAGATGAACCGGGCTGCATGATGAATCACCTCATCGATGTCCACCGGTGCGGCATGGGTCAGGCCTGACCGGGCCAGGGCTGATTTGAGGCGTTTTTCATAATGGTTCATGACATTTTTTCGTAAAATGAACTTGAGTTTATCGATCCCGGTCAGACGATCGGCGACAATGCCGTGATCCATGAGAAAACTGCAGTAATGGACCCATTCGGCGACCGGAGAACAGACGACGGCAAAACCGCGTTTGGCCAGTATTGTGGTGAGATATCGGCGTGACAGTGAATCACGCCGGACAAATATTTCGCCGGTAAGGGCAATCGTTGGGACTTGAGCCACCGGACGTTTCAAGGAGATGTCGCCCAGGTGCCCGGCCGCTAGTCGGACCTGCTTTTCAAAGTTTGAAAAGCCGCCGTTTTGCAGAGCCCATTGGATACGCTGCCATTCGGCCTGAAACGTCTTTTGGGCGGAATTCCTGTTTTCGGCATTGGCCAGCAGCATGCTGCGGATGTCTTCCATCACATCCGACACAATTACGGCCCACCATCCCTTTTGTTCGAATTTTTTACCGAAGCCGGAATAGTTGTTTTCAGACGTCAGTGAAAAAATGGCCACATCGGGCAGACCAAGACGCCGGATCAGATCCGCCATGAAGATTTGATACTGGCCAAAGCGGCAGGGGCCTGATCCCGTGGGCATGAAATAGACCACGATTTCGTCGCTGCGTTTTTCATTGCGGATATAATGGAGCAGTGTGCCGGTTGTCAGTATGAGCGGCAGGCATTCCTTGCAGGAGGTATTTCCACGCCCGAGCTTCAGAATCGTTTCGTCGGCCGGAGGAAGGGGTTTGGCGTTAAAGCCGAGTCCGCACAATACCGCCGCCAGGGATTCCGATGCAATTTTCCCCATGGAGGGCAACAGGACAGTGACCCGTGGGTCGGTCATGGGGACACGCTCCCCGGAAGATGTGATGACCACAGACTGTCCGTTGTGAATTTCAGTCAGGGCGGCCCTGAACCCTGTTGTACGCTGATCGGGTCGCTTTTCGGGGGCAAGCTGCCGGAACGCGGTGACGATGTCCAGGAAGGCTTCTATGCGGGTGTCTATACCGGCATCCGCGGTATGACTGTCCAACTCTAGGGTCAAAGAGGGCTTGCGGTCCATGCCGGTTCTGAAATACCCGATGATGAAAGAATCCGGGCCGCAGGAAAAATTGGTGATGTACGTACCGAAAAGCTGGGGATGCTTTTTGACCTTTTCAGCCGCCTGCAGGATCATCTGGCCCATGCCCCAGTACATGTGCGGCCTTGTTTTTTCTTCATCAAAATCCAGGAAATCGAACGGCAGGACCATGACGCCCCGGGAAGCCAGTTTGTGGGGAATGCCCATATGGGCCTCCTCTGCAAATCCATTATAGGGGCGGGCAAAAATGACCACTGCTGTTTTATTCGGGTGGTCCTCAAGCTCGGTCATTGCTTTTTTGCCGATCTGTTTCATTTCCGCCATGCAGTCTATTTGCTTTTTAACGGCTTTTTCAAAGGCCTGCCGGGCCGGTCCGGACCCTATTCCCATCTGCCGGGCCATTTTTAAAAAAGCAGGCTTTGCTGCGTTCAATCCCAGGGTAAGATTCAGCAGGGGCGCAAGAATCCTGGTTCCCCTGGTTTTCAGAAGTTCAATTTCTTTATCAAAGGTTGTCTGAAGGAGATAGGTTTCCCCCTGAACAAACGGGCATACCTGTGAGCAGGTTCCTTGAATCCGTGTGGGAACGGACTTAAAGTGAGGCAGGAAAATAAAATCCGGTGCAGGTTCGTTTAGCAGCAAATTATAAAAAAATCCATGTGCCAGTTCACACGGATAGCAGAATGCGGCATTGCGCCGGTCAATGCCTTTGGAAGATGACGTTTCCGGCAAAATGATCTCGAAACCGATTTCATCGAAAAAAGTGGAATAGAGCGGGTAATAGGTATTTACCATGAAGCTTCGGTTGATACCCACTGTTTTTCTGTGGTTTCCGGAATCCTTGCGAAAGGGGCGTATTCCGTATTTTTCGAAGATGAAGTGCTGCCGGAGACGAACCAGATCCAGATTTTTGATATCATGCTTTACATTGTGCCTCAGATTATAGTACCGGTTGCAGGCGCCCCCGAAGGGATAGCGCCGGCCTTCGATTTCGATGAGATTGATGTTGCATCGTCGGTCGCATTTCTCCCTGCCGCCGTTGCAGACAAATGATGATTTGCACAGGGCTTCCCGGTCCGTGAGAACCTGAAGATCAAAAAGGCTTTGGGTCATCAGACCGGCATCGATCCTCTTTTTGACTTCCAGGGCAACCCCGAAGGCACCCATCAGACCCGGCTCGGGTGGCACGATGATGGGTTTGCCCACAAGGGTGGCCATGGCAAGAGGGACCGCTCGGTTATAGCATACACCGCCCTGCATAAAAATTTTTTCACCCACCGGTCGGTTGCCCTTGACCCGATTGGTGTAATTCATGCATATGGAATAGACCAGCCCGGCTACAATATCCGCCTGGTTGACGCCTTCATGAATCGCGTTTTTTATATCCGAGGCAATGAATGCCGCACATTGGTCGTTAAAATTGGGCGGATGCCCGGCGCGCAGGGCAATATCCGCGATATCGGTCATCTCTATCCCCAGGGTTTCAAGGGCCGATTCTTCGAGAAAGGAACCGGTGCCGGCCGAGCAGGCTTCGTTCATGGCATAGTCGGCGGGGACCCCGCTGGTGATATAGGTGTATTTGGCATCCTGGCCACCGATTTCGAAGAGCGTGTCGACCTGCCCGTCAAAAAAGACGGCCGCTGCGGCATGGGCGATGATTTCATTGATAATGCCGTCGGTCAGGGCATGAAGCCCGGCTATCTGCCGGCCTGATCCGCAGACGCCCAGTCCGATGATGGTAATTTTAAGAGGATCAACCCGGGTCTTGATCTGGTGGTAAATGGCTGCATAGCATTTTCGCGAGGCCCCCACCGGGTCCCCGTTGGTGCGCAGGTAAATCGAGGCCAGCAGGGCATTGTCAAGGGTGCGCAGCAACACCGCCTTGGTGGTGGTGGAACCGACATCCAATCCTAGAATGCAGATATCGCCTGCTTGTATGGTGCCCTTTTCCATGCTTTTGAACGTCACCAGATTCCCGGCATCCGTAAGGCTTGGGAGGGAGGCAAAAGAGGCAATCTCGGTTTTGAACAGCTTGTCGATACCGGGAAACGGCCGGGTTTCGTGGTCAAATGCCCAGAGCGCGGCGCCCAATGCTTCAAAACAGGGGGCCTGTTCCGGTATGATCAGGCCGGTTATCTGTTTTTGCAGGTATGCGGTCATCATTTTATTGAGGGCGGTCCCGCCGGTGAGCATGATATTCTGCAAAGGGATTTTTTTAAGCAGTTCCAGTATTTTCTCGGCCATCATTTTGCAGAGACCGGCGGTCACCGCTGATTTCAACACCCCTTTGTTGGTGGCATGGGTGCAGTCAGATTTGCAGAAGACAGAGCACCGTCCTGAAACGGGGTAGGGCGTTTCCACGGCGGCCCACAAGGCTGCCTCTTCAAGGGATACATCCATGCGGCGCAGTTGCTGAAGGAAAAATTCTCCGGTGCCCGAGGCACATTTGTTGCCGGTGATGACATTGCTGATGCGGCCGGACCGATCCAGGACATAGACCATAAAAGTCTCCCCGCCGGCTGAGATAACGGCCGGACAGTTGATGCCCACAGGTCTGGTGAACGGGTATGCGTACTCGATGGCTTCGGGTTCGGAAATGGAAGAGAGGTTGATGAATTTACGAAATTTCCGGCCGGTGGCGCTGATCCGGTCAAATGACCCCATGTCAAGGGCCTTGAAAGCGGTCACCAGTGTCTGCCGGGGGTTTCCATCGTGGGGCAGAAAAGTGGTATCGATAATGCGGGGCGGCCCTTTTTCGCCGTTTGAATTTTCCATTTGAACCATCGAAACAGTCGATGCCCCGAGGCATAGTCCCAGAATTTTCATGCTTCTGTCCTTATTTAGGGCGCATATGAAATGGACACTGTCTAACGATTCTATTCAGGTACGGGAAATTTGCAAGGGGAAAATAAAGAGATCGCTTTTTTGTTTATTTTCAGAAAAAAATTTATCCCCGGCTTGACGGTCAGGTGTTAATCCGATTAGAAGAAGAGATGCGGTGATGAATTTTTGACAGATCAGCCCGGTGTCTTATGCTCGGCAACCTATTTGACTGTGATGTGGATCAGATGATGATGGAATATAAAAATTATCCCACCTATGACTATGAAACCCAGCTGATGGGAAACAGAAAAATTTCCTGTATCGCCGGCATAGACGAGGCGGGCCGCGGTCCCGGGGCCGGGCCGGTGGTGGCCGGGGCCGTTTATATTCCGGCAGCCTGTATCAAGAGCCTTGCCGGCCGGCTCCGGGATTCAAAGAAGATGACGGAAAAACAGCGGGTTTTGATGTATGGGATCATTGCAGTGACATGCCCTTTTGGTGTGGGCATCGTGGATAACCACATCATTGATGCCATCAATATTTTGCAGGCGACCCAAAAAGCCATGGCCCAGGCACTGGCCGCATTGCAGGGAAAATTGGGCAGCAAGCGGCAGATCGATTATGTTCTTATCGACGGCAATATGCACATGGAGACGATCAGACAGCCCTGGGAATCCATCGTCAAGGGGGACAATAAAAGCCTTTCCATTGCCGCCGGCGCCGTTATCGCCAAGGTGACCCGGGACCGCATCATGGGCCGGCTGCATGATGAATATCCCCGTTACGGCTGGAACCGCAACAAGGGATATCTGTCCAAAGAACACATGCAGGCCATCAAAGATTTCGGCACAACCCCTTATCACCGGATGAGTTATCGGAGAGTCGGCAGATAGGCTGGCCTCCTGGGATGATCACGGGATACTCATGGACTGCCCCACCCGGGGAACAGTGGCATCGAATCCTTCCTTGCTGAGAATGTCCGCAAAGGCCAGGGACTGTTCCTCTTCACCATGAACCACGGCAATCTTTTTAATTTTCAGATTGGATTGCTTCAGGAAAGTCAGCATCTCATTCTGGTCCCCATGGGCGCTGAATCCCCCGATTTGATGTACATGGGCCTTGAGGGGATAGGCTTTGTTGAGGATCTTGACCATGGGGGCATCGCCTTTGCGGTCTGCGGCAGCATAGGCCTCGCCCTGTTCGAGCAGGCGCCGGCCAAGGGTGTGCTGGGCCATGAAACCGACAATCAGGATGGTGTGTTTGGGATTGTGGACCTTGTGCCGCAAATGGTGAAGGATGCGGCCGGCTTCACACATGCCCGAGGCGGACAGGACGATGTGGGGGGTTTCATCCCGGTTCAGGGCCATGGACTCTTCCACCGAGCCCACAAACTTGAGCTGGGGCATTGAAAAGGGGTTTTTGCCCTTTTGCAAAAAGGTGGTGTGGGTATTTTTGTCGTAGACTTCCGGATGCTCCCCAAACACCTGTGTGATCCGTGTGGCCAGGGGGCTGTCCACGTAGATGGGAACCTTTTTGACCAGTCCTTCCTGGTAGAGTTCATGGATATAGTAGAGCAACTCCTGGGTCCTGCCGTAGGCGAATGCCGGAATGATGACGCTGCCCCCCCGTTCAAAGGTGGTGTTGAGGATTTTCTGCAGTTCCGGTTTGAGATCCTTGACGGGATTGTGGATGCGGTTGCCGTAGGTACTTTCCATGATCAACAGATCGATGTCCCGGTCCTCTTCGGAAAATGCCAGGGTGGGGTTCTTCAGGATCGGTTTGTCAAAGCGGCCGATGTCGCCGGTATAGCAGACGGTTCGGGTCCCGCCGGGGACTTCTGTACGGATCACCGACATGGCCGATCCCAGGATATGGCCGGCGTCATACAGGGTGCAGGTCATCTTGTTGCCGATGGTAAAGGGCGTTCCGTAGGGATATCCCGAGAAGCAACCCAGGGCCTTGACGGCATCATCGCTGGTGTACAGGGGGTCGATACCGTTTAAGTTAAACTGGCCAATGAGGTCGTTGACGAGTTCTGCATTGATGCGGTGGCCGTTTTTCTTCAGTTTGCGGGCCTCTTTTTCATAGGCCCTACGCCCGCCTTTTCCTGGGTGCATTTTGGAAAGCTGGCCGCGTACCAGCTTGTAGTTGAGGTAATCGGCATCGGATTCCTGGATATGGGCGCTGTCGGCCAGCAGGTATTCACAGGCATCCCGGGTCACCAGGGAACAGAAAACGCGACCGGTGAATCTGTCCCGGGTCAACATGGGGATGCGGCCGGAATGGTCGATATGGGCGTGGGAAAGAACGACATTGGTGATGATGGCGGGGTCAAAGGGCAGGATGCGGTTTTTTTCCGCGCTCTCCTTACGGCGGCCCTGGTACATCCCGCAATCGAGAAGGATGCGGTCGTTTTCATTGACCAGCATGTGCATGGATCCTGTTACTTCCCTTACCGCTCCAAAAAAAGTGATGTGCATGAAATATCCTCCTGTGTCAGGGCCGGTGATTTTTTAATGCGCCCGGGGGAATCCTGGACGTCTGTAAATGATCGTCTTGTAATTTGATGTGTCCTATTTTGAACTTTTGTGCGAATCCTTAGAACGCTTTTGCTTCAACGATGGTGGTACCGGGAACGGGGGAAATGGCTCGGGATACCATTGCAGATGCCACTGTTTTGACATGAACCGGTTTGTAGCGTTTAAGGGCGCTAATGGGCGCTTTTGTAACCGTGGAAAGGATATGATAACTTATTTTTTCCAGTACCCGGACCTCTCCCCGCCGGCCACCGTATAGCAGTGTCGGTCGATAGATCGTTAACGATGGAAAATCAAGCGCCATAAGCTCCTGCTCTGTTTCGCCTTTGGTTCTCAGATAAAAGTAGCTCGAATCCGCATTGGCCGACTGGGCACTGACGACATGGAACTGACCCACCCCATGGTTTTTAGCCCAGATGCCGGCGTCTACAATCAAATCGTGGTCAATTTTGTAAAATGCCTGTTTTGATCCGGCTTTTTTCAGTGTCGTCCCCAAGGCACAAAACACAATATCTATAGGATCGACATGGCTCAGGGTGCTAAAAGAAAGCGGGTTTGACACCACCGGTTGTGCCTTGCTGCCGAAATCACTATTCAGCGGCCGGCGTACCAGCAAATATACTTTGCCAAAGTGCGTATGCTCAGCTAATAAATTAACAATTTCCCGGCCTGTTGCCCCGGTGGCACCGAGTACGAGTGCTGTAGTCATGGTGTTTTTCATATACCGGCCTCATCTATCCCGGTGCTGTATTTGAAACATAACACCGGCATGGGCGTGGACTTACGGGGGTAAGTCCTCTGTTGGGGCACCCTGTTAATAAGAGATTGATTTATTACCATAAACATTGGTCGAAGGCAAGGGTGTCATTGCGAACTGGGGTCTGGAGACGGGCAATTGCAGCGGCTGTGCAATGAAAGTTTTCAGTCTTATCCGGGGGAGCTTCCCGACCCGGGGCTATTTGACGGTGCCCACGGTGGTAATATTGCGGGATCGTTCCCCCGGGTATCTGATTAATGTCCACATCCATCGGCATGACCACTGCAGGTATGCGCCATGGTAATTTCAGACATTGTGTTACTTTTAAATAATTTGATATTGTCTCGAACCGTGCCTTTTGAAGATCGATACACGGTGATGCCCATGCCGTTTAATTTTCTGATAGCCCCTGCGCCAATACCGCCAACAAGGACAACATCAACCCTTTTTCCGTTTAACGCTTTTAAGGGGTTGCACATACCATGCACATGGCCTATGTCCTGATTGTTAATTCTTTCAACTGATTTTGTTTCTGTATCAAAAACGACGAAGACCGGTGCCGTACCAAAATGACCGAATACGTCACTATCCAAGCCTTTATCTGATTCAACCGGAAAACATATTTTCATTTTTAACCGCCTGTTTTTTTAATTGTGTTTTTTCATCCCATGGGCCTGCTTAAATTCATGCCACTCGTCATGATCCAGCTTGTTGTCCTCATTTATATCCAATGTTTTGAAAATATCAGGTGTCGCCTTGGGAAAATAGAGTTTGAACTCCTCCCAGCACACCCAGTCATCGCTGTCCATATCTATATCACCGAAGTGTGCGTTAAACGACGCCGGGTCCGGCAATGATGTTGTGTGATGCCGGGTGTCGCTTGAACAACCCACCGCAGCGATGAACAAAAATATGACGCATATGATGTAATATGTTTTTTTCATAGAGCACCTCTCATTGATTTAACAGTTTCCTTATTTATACCCCGGCCCCTGGTCCCTGATCCGGTTGCAGCCGTAAACAGGAATGCCAGCCGACCGGAGAATATGGCAATTGTCCTAAGAACATAGTGCCGTTTTTCCAAACATCAAGGCCATAAGGGGGGGGAGAAACGCGGCATCATCTGGGGGAAGTAACTATTTTCAGAGACAGTGTTGCCGGCAATCAAATAGGACAGGGCCGGCCTGAAATGGTTTGGTTGTCCCATTTTATCGTTATGCTCAAAAATAATTCTCGGAATATCAAACACCCTCAGTCGATGTAGTCGACAGATCCTTTCCGGGACCGTTCACCAGCGGTGAACTTATTCCCAGCGGCGGCATACCCAACGATAAGCGCGCACTGGAGCGTATACCCGTCCGGGATGCCTGCCGCTTGCGCCAGGTCACGGTTGTCCTTTCCATTCAACGCCAGGGTGGGGGAAAGGAGGAAACATGACCCCAGACCCAGTCCGGTGGCTTCAAGGAGCATGTTCTCTGCGGCAAGGGCTGTATTGAAAGCGCTGAAGGTGTCCCCGGTGGGCCCGGAAAGCAGGATCAGCGCCGGTGCGCCATACAGCGGCTGATATCCCGGTAAAGATGCCCTTTCCTGCAGAAAATCATTGCCCGAGTGAATCATGGCATCATGGGCCCGGTCATTGATCCGTTGCCGCAGCCCATGGTTACGGACGACCGAAATCTGGAAGGGGCCGGCATTCGGTGCCCATCGGCCGGCCTCAATGATTTTTGCAAGATCATCGGGGGAAACCGGTTTTTTCAAGTAGGCCCTTACGCTCTTTCTGTTTGCGATTGCTGCTGAAATGGTCATTGTTGTCCTTTTCGGGTCTCCTTTTTTTGCATCGATCCATTCGCTTTGTCAGGGGATATTGGACGAGTGACCACGACGGATTGACTGGATCACGTTGTCGAGTTGTTGAAGAAACCAGGATCGGTCACGCTTGTTGAGTGGTGGCGGCCCGCCCGTTATCTCTCCGGTGCTCCGAAGGTCCGACAACAGGTCCCGAATCGCCACGGCCCCACCGATGTTGTCATCGGTGAACGGCTTTCCGGTGGGCCCCATTACCTGTGCGCCTTTTTTCAGGCAGCGGCCGGCAAGGGGTATGTCTGCGGTGATCACGATGTCATGCGGCTGCACGTGCTCTACAATCCAATCATCCGCCGCGTCAAATCTGTCCGTTACCACTTCGAGTGTCAGCCATGGTTCATGGGGAATGCGCATCCAGGCGTTGGCCACCAGGGTGACATCAAGGCGGTATCGACCTGCGACACGGTACACTTCCTGTTTTACCGGACACGCGTCGGCATCTACAAAGATATGCAGCAATTGAAGATCCTCATTTTTGTAACCCCATTGAGCCCTATGACCGCTCCAGCGTCAATTCACCGCAGGCATATACCTGGTCATCGTTATTTATTTTAAACAGGCAGCCCCGGCCCGTGTCTTTCATCCCTGTGGAAACGGCACTCACATTCCGGTCAATCTCTTTTAGAAATTCTATATTGAGGGTTCTGATGTGCGCGGTTTCGCCGAAACGGGCCAGAACAGACGTTTCGAGATACTCCAGATACACAGCGTTGTTGACATGGCCGACAGGGTCATAATCGGACCGGCGGAGGGTTGTTTTTATTGAAGATTCCGCAGGAAAAAGCCGCTGGCTCTTCCAGGCATTCAGGTCCATCTCCAATGCTGTCTCCGGTTCCATGGTATAGTCTGTCCCAACTGTCTCTGGCAGGCGCAAAATTTTTTTGTTTTGCCTGTCAATATACAGCCACACCGAGGAGGCCGCCGCGATCCGTTCGTCTTCGGCAAAAACTTCAAACTCCCGGTAGGCCCGTACGCCCTTTTGACCACGGTGCCAGGTCAACACCCTGATCGTCTCGCCATATTCGGGATATCGATGGATCCGGACACCGAATTTGTTGAGGACCCAGGCCTGCCCCGCCCGGATCAGTTGCCGGGGGCCAAACCCGGCCTTTTCCGAATGCCGCACCGCGGCATCGGTAAACAGTTTGAACAGGGAACCGATTTTTTGTCTGAAAAACGGATCAACTTCACCATAACGCACCTGCCTTTTCAATTCCACCTTCATGCAACCCGCTTTTTTCCGATGTCGTGGTTATATTGTTGTGTCCAAAAATTTGCGTCCCTTACGTCCCTTACAGTAAGGACGATGAGAGCATCAATCAAGTGGGATTTGATAAATTGCTGGCATTCTATTGCTTTTTATATCATACTAACCCGGCAAAAAAGTCATAATAGCGGCCCTATGAATTTTATCAATAGCAGGAGACCCTCGTTGGCAAAATCGTCAGCAACTAAAAAAAAGCAGAAACAAAAGGCACGGCAAAAAAAAGCCCGGACCGCACGTTCGCAAACTGCTGCCCGGGAAAAGGGTGAGATACTGGCCGATCAGGCCGCCGAATATATTGATACCGGCCATGTGGACAAGGCCGTGGCAGTGATCAAAAAGGCGGTAAAACGCTTGCCTGCAGATGAATATCTGCTGAATCTCATGGGGCACATCGGCAGTGTCGCCGATAATAGGGATATGGAACTGGAAGCCATGGCCGGTCTGGAAAGGCTTGGGAAACTGCCCGATGAACATAAAATAAGACGGCTCCACCTGCTTGTTGAAAAAGATAGGTTTCAAGAGTGTCTTGGCTGTACGGAAAAGCTCCTTGCCCGATTTTCCACCCTGACTGTAAAAAGCAAGGCCAAGGTACAAAAAGAGGTGAAAGGAGTTCGGGATTACTGCCTTTTTAAGCTTGAGGAAGAAAAATGGCACAAGGATTTCAAGGCTGCCGTTGATGTCGATCTGACCCTTTCCGGACAAAAAAAACAGATGGAAAAGCAGCCGCCAAACCGTAAAAAACAAACCGAAACGCCTTCTAACATCAGGAAGGCCACTGAGGAAAAACCAATCGTTGTAGCACCGGTCGTCGCACCCCTGCCGGAAATACCGGTGCAGTTTGATCTTGACCAGGCATCCTTTTACGATGCGTTTCTAACTCCTGAACCGGCCGGGCCGGAGCTGTATGATCTTGCCCTGGAGAGCCATGCCATCCGGTTCAAGGAATCCTTTGAAACCCTGGTGTGCCTTTCCTCCCTTTTCCAGGTGCGTCGCTACTGGTACCAGGAAGAGACGGCCAAAAAAGTCCTCAAACGCTTCCGGGGACGGGCCCTTTTATCCGATGAGGTGGGTCTTGGAAAAACCATCGAGGCACTGATGGTCTTCAGTGAGTATGTCAAACGGGGAATGGTCAAAACAGGGCTCATCCTGACACCGACGCCCCTTGTCAGTCAGTGGAAGGAGGAGCTGAAATCCAAGTTCGGCCTTGATATACCCTCCACCGATGATTCGGATTTTAAATCCAGGAAAGATACATTCTGGGAAGCCCCCTTTATCCTGGCCTCTATTAACCAGGCGAAATCCAAGAAAAATTTTGCTGCCGTGACGGCCAGGGAATACGACATGGTCATTGTTGACGAGGCCCACCATTTAAAAAACAAAACCACGCTCAACTGGAAACTGGTCAACGCCCTGAAAAAGCGGTTTATCCTCCTGCTTACGGCAACGCCCGTGGAAAACAACCTCATGGAGCTTTATAACCTGATCACGTTGCTCAAACCGGGGCAGCTTGAAACCGCCACGGCTTTCCGGGAAAAGTTCATGAAACGGGGGGACCCCACCGATCCCAGAAACCGGGCCCTGCTCAAAGAACTTCTCGGGGAGGTGATGATCCGAAATACCCGGGCACTGGCCGGCATCAACATCCCGCCCCGATTTGCCCAGACCATCCGCATCGAGGCATCCGCTCAGGACATCGCCTTCTACGAACGGATCGAGGCCTTGATCATGGATATTCACAGCAAATCCAAGGGCCGGGGCCGGCTCATCGCTAAAAATCTCCTGGCCCAGGCCGGATCGTCGCCCACAGCCGTGGGACTTTCCATTTCAAGGATGCTCACAAAAAAGGACTATCTCTGGGAACATGAACAGGCGCTTTTAGCCGTGAAAAATCTTTGCCGGACCACCCTGGATACCCCCAAAAACAAGGCCCTTTTAAAGCTGATCCGGTCATCTGAAGAAAAAATGATCATTTTTGTAAAATACCGGGGCACCCTTGACCATATTGCGGAATTTTTGGAATGGCACCATATTCCGGCGGCCCGGTTCCACGGCGGTATGGACAACCGGCAGAAAGATTTGGAAATCGAAGCCTTCAGGGATCAAAAAGATGTTCTCATCACCACCGAGATCGGCGGGGAGGGCCGGAACCTGCAGTTCTGCTGCCGTATGGTCAATTACGACCTTCCCTGGAATCCCATGAAGATCGAACAGCGAATCGGACGGATTCACAGGATCGGCCAGGAAAAGGAGGTGCAGATTTTCAATTTCTGTGCCGCCGGCAGCATTGAAGACTATATCCTGGATATTCTGGACCGGAAAATAAACATGTTTGAAATGGTGATCGGTGAGATTGACATGATTATCGGCAGAATCCGGGGCGAAAAGGAGTTCGAAGAGATGGTCTATGACATCTGGGTGGAGGCAGCCACCGAAGAAGACCGTAAAAAAACCTTTGACAACCTGGGCGCCCGCCTGAAGCGCGCCCGGACAGGATACCAGAAAACCCGGGAACTGGACGATAAGCTGTTTGGAGACACCTATGAATTATAGTGCGTTTTTTTCCGGACCCGAGGGTGAACTGGCCACCTTTGTCTGCCGGTTTCTTGAGGCAAAAGGCGCCCTGATCGAGGCAACGGGCGCCCGGATTGACCTGCTGCTGCCAAAAGCCCTTTCAAAAAACCTGGCCCTGGACGACTATATTTCCATAACGCCGGGTACAGCCGCCGACCCCCGGCGTGACGGTGTTCCGGTTTATCCCATCCATTTCGGTTCGCCGCTGCTGGAAAAAATTTCAGCCATGGCAGGGACCCATCCGCCCCTGCTGGCAATGGACCTGACCTTTGAATATCTGAAACAAGGCGGCTACGATCATCTTATCCACGATCAGTTTGAGTTTTACAAAACCACGGGCCGTGTGTCCGGATTCGGGGAGGTCAAAACCCACTATCTCATGGTTACCTGCAAATTTCTGGCCCAGAGCGACGAGCAGAAGGAAGGGCTTGTGGACCTTGCCGTGAACATGGAGACCGGGGCCGTGGTTCCCGAAATGGTCCGGAATCTGTCCGGTGTGGGGAAAGACTACCGAAAAACAATCTCCCGGGCCTATGGTAAAACCGATATCGACCGGCTCATGACCCTTGTAGGGCAATATGTGAGAGATACCGTGGAACAGGAACTCACCGAATTCAAGCAGAGCATGAACAGGCGGTTTTCAAGAGATGCGGCAAGCCTCGACGAATACTACCGTGCCCTTGAACATGAGATGACGGAAAGCCTGATGCGAACGGGTCTGTCAGACCGGCTCATGGCCGAACGAAAAGAAAAAATCGCGTTGATCCCCGGTGAACTGGCCGCCAAACAGGCCGACCTGCTGAACAAATACAGCATCCGCATCAAGGTGTCCCTTTCCGCCGCCATGGCCATCACCACCCCGGCCATTAAAGTCTTGTTCACTGCCGCCTCCGGCCGGCAGCAAAAGAACCTTTCCATGATCTACAACCCCGTGACAAAATCGATGGACCCGCTGGTGTGCGAGGCCTGTGGACAGAGCATGTACCGCATCGGCCTGTGCAAGGGGCTGCACCTGCTCTGCGGGGCCTGCCAGGCCAAGGGGTGTTCCCTTTGCCGTACTTGAAATTATTATCAATCATTGCGCTTTCCAGAAAACTGTAATACCCCCTGTGGTTGAAAATGATGTGATCAAGGAGTCTGATGCCAAGGGTTTCGCCGGCGGATTTTAGCTGGCGGGTGATGGTGATATCGTCTTTGCTTGGCTCAAGGTTGCCGGTGGGATGGTTGTGGGCCACGATGATGGCCGTTGCCCTGTCGGTGAGCGGGTCTGCATAGACCTTCCCGGGGATGCACCTGGGTCTTGTTGACGAGCCCCACTGAGGCGGTTCGGACGGCGATGACCTCGTAAGCGCCGTTCAGAGAAATGCACATGAAATGTTCCTGTTTGCGGTCCGCTATATGTTGGATCAGGGGCAAGACATCCGGCGGCAGATTGATTTTAATCCCTTCGGGGCGGATACGGCGGGCAAACTCAAGGGCGGCCAGGATCGTGGTGGCTTTGGCCGGTCCGATTTGCGGTTTGGTCGATGAATTATCATTTTATGTGTTCATTGCTTGGGTCGCCCTTAAAACATGCACTGCTCGGATGCACATTTTCTAAATATGCACTGATTTTTATAAAATCAGTGCATATCCCGAAGGTTTTTGAACAAATCATCCCGTCCGACCTTTATAAGTAATCTGCCCCTCTGTTCCCCTTTTTCATGTCCATGCCATGCCCATGTGTGGGAAACGTGTCGATAAAAAAGAAATTTGTCGACACGTTATTTTTTCACGTCGTCAGCATCGGCACGTTATTTCGAAAGAATTTCGTATAGTTTTGTATCCAAATATAGGCTTTCCTTTGCAAACTCGAGAAGCTCGGTCAACAGGTTTCGGATGGCAAGAATTTTATCCCGGGTATAAAGGGCGGTCTGTTCAACTGCATCCAGTATGTAGTATATCCAAGGTTCCCAATCCTGATGTTCCGTCACGTCGCGTAGAAGGCACGGGATAGGGCATCATGGGTGGTAACAAAGATGATGTCGGCATATCAGATGAAAAAATTGACAAGCGGGTTTTTTTAATTGGTGCGTCCTATATCTTGAAGCTTTCGGACACCCCTGCAAACTGTTTTCGCAATTTGGGTTTTTCAATTTTGCCGGTGGGGTTGCGGGGGATAGTGTCGAAAATAATTTTCCGCGGTCTTTTGTATCGCGGCAGGGTTTCACAGAACGTGTTGACCTCTTCTTTTGTCAGTTCACTGCCCACCTTTATCTGAATGACCGCCGTTGCAATCTCCCCGAGGCGGATACTGGGCAGTCCGATGACGGCCACATCCTGGATTTTGGGGTGGCCCTGCAGAAAGTTTTCGATTTCCACCGGAAAGATATTCTCCCCGCCGGTGATGATAACGTCTTTTTTCCGGTCCACCAGCCAGATAAACCGGTCATCGTCGTATTTTGCGATGTCACCGGTGCGCAGCCACCCGTTGAGGATGGCTTCACTGGTGGCCTCGGGGTTTCCATAGTATTCTTTCATGATCCCGGGGCCTTTGATCATCAGTTCTCCGGGTGTTCCCGGTGTCACCGGATTCAGGTCGTCATCCACAATTTTACATTCCCAGTCAAATCCGGGCTTGCCGATGGCGCCCACTTTGTGGGTGTTCTCGACGCCCAGATGAACACAGCCGGGACCGGTGCACTCGGTGAGGCCGTAATTGGTATCATACTGATGTTTCGGGAATATTTTTTGCCATTCTTTGATGAGGCTCATGGGAACCGGCTGGGCACCGATATGCATCAGGCGCCACTGGTCAAGATCGTAATTGGCAAGTTTGATGTCTCTGCATTCAATGGCAAAAAGGATGTCCAGGGCCCAGGGCACCAGGAGCCATACGATGGTGACTTTTTCTTCGGAGATCGCTTCTATGATCCATTTGGGCTCGACGCCTTTTAAAATCACCGCTTTGGCACCGACGATGAAATTGCCGAACCAGTGCATTTTGGCGCCGGTGTGATACAGCGGCGGAATGCAGAGAAAGTTGTCTTCATGGGTCTGGTTGTGATGCCGGTTTTCCAGAAAGCAGGCAAATTCCAGGTTTCTGTGGGTCAGCAGCGTGGCCTTGGGCTTGCCCGTGGTGCCGGAGGTAAAGTAAAGGCCGGCATCATCGGAAATGGCAATGTCCACGCAGGGGCGGTTTCCGTTTGAAGCGGCTGTAAACTGCCGGTAGGAAATGGCGTAATCCGGTGTGAGATCTTCAGCCCCGACAAAGATGAATGTCTTGACGGTGGTATCGATGGCACTTTTGATGCGGTCGATCCGGTCAATGAATTCAGGGCCGAAGATAAACACCCTGGCCTGGGTATTGGATGTACAGTATCGGATATTGTCTGCATCAAACCGGAAGTTGAGGGGCACGGCAATGGCACCGGTTCGAAGGATGCCGAAATAGATGGGCAGCCATTCAATACAGTTGACCATCAAATGGACGACCTTGTCGCCCTTTTTGATGCCGGTATCCATAAGCGCTGTTGCCACCCGGTTGGCCTGGTCGTCGAACTGGCGCCAGGTAATTTCAGTTCTTTTTTTCTGTGAGGGAATACGCTCGATCAGTGCCGTCTCGTCTCCATACATCCGGGCATTTCGTGCAAGAATTTCCGTTATGAGCATTGTGATATCCTTTTACCGATTTGAAGGTGGCCTGTCAGGCACATAAAAAATTATAAATTTTCAAGCAGTTGATCTGTTTTATCGGCATCATCGGTCATGAAAACCATCATGGTCGTATTTTTTTCCGACTGGGTGTAGGCATACATGTATTCCACATTGATACCCGCATTATCCAGCAATAGCAGAACTTTGTGAATCTCATGGGGGGTGTTTTCCAGTTCAACGGCACTGACAAGGGTCAGGTTTGATGCAAATCCCCTGTTTTTCAAGGCATTGACGGCTTTCTGAGGATCAGCCACCAGCATTCGGAGCACGCCGAAGTCCGTGGTATCGGTGACGATCATGGCGTTGATATGGATACCGGCTTCCGAAAGAACATCGGTGACCCGTGCAAGGCGTCCTGCCTTGTTTTCCATAAAGACTGAAATCTGCTCGATCTGCATGAGATTTCTCCTTTTTTTACAAAATCGGAAATAAAGGCCAATCCATACGGATTGCATCATTTAAAGCCAATGTGAATACAGGCCCGTTTAAGCAACAAATACCTTGATCCCGGGGCTGTGTCAAACAGGGATTCGGACACCTGCAACAAAAAAACAGGGGCATGCGGGAACCATTTTGTGCCAGGCCACCGCGCGGGAAGGCCCTGGCGTTGATTCGGGCATCCGGCGGTTATTTTTTGCTGATTTCAAGCACGACGTTTTTGGGCAAAGAGAGTCCGGCCGCCACGTACATGGCCTTGATGATGGCAACCGGCACCACGCAGGCTTCACAGCACCCTTTTTTGATTAAAAGGGGACGTGCGGTTTCCAGAATCAGGCTTTCATTTTTCGGCCCCAGTTCTTGGATGGCATTGATGGGAAGTTTTTTCTTCAAAAGCGTTGCCAGTTCCTTTATGGTATCGCAGGAACTGCCCATCTTCCAGTCCACTGTCATGCCGTCTGTTGATGTGGCGGTTATTTTCGTCTTGAATCCGCAGATCCCCGCATCCACCTTTACCGTTGCTTCCATGGGTTGTCTCTCCATAATATATAGGGCCGTTTCCGGCCCGGTTTGTATTTTTTAAACAATGCAGGCTACATTTTTGCATCGGAGGATTGCCTATAGGTGATTCATGACGATTTTTCAAGTTTTTTTGTGGTTCCTCGCTGTTTTGTACGGGTGCCCCGGGATGCTTTCATTTTGATGCTCAAAAAACTCGGCGCAAAGCGGTCGTAACGCCGGACAGGGCCTCGTCATAAATTATCATATTGATATTTATGTAAAATTAAAACCATCGGGGACTATTTTGATGGCTGTCCGGCCTAACGATCGCTAAGCCCCTCAAACAGTTTCGAGCAGCAAAATGAAAGCATCCCGGGACTGCAGTCGGTCAAATTTACCCATATGTAACGGCGAGGAGCCTTTTTTGTTAACCCGGCAGGGCCGGAAGGAAGCTGGAAATTAGAAATTGTGGTATTGCCCTATTCATTGGATATTTTCACCATTCATCATTGTCTTCTAAATGCTTTATTTTTTGTAACTATTCAGCGAAAATAATGAAAAAGGAGTAAAAAAAGACTTGACAGGGTTTTTGCGAAAATTCCTGAATTTCAACCCGGGTCGACGATTCCTCGTATTTCGACAAACAGACGGTCTTATGGCATCATGTGTAGTTTTTTAAGGCGAGCACATGGCTCGTCAGGTCTAAAATATTTAAACGCAGCAGAGTAGACTACAGGGAGAAAAATATCGGTTTAAAAACCTGTGTTATAGTAGCTTCAATTGACAACACAGGAACCGAATGAAAATAGAAAACATCGACATACAGGCAACGATCGAAAAGGCACAATTTCTTATACGTGAAGACAAGCAATTGTCCGCGGCTACAAAATCGATGTTTGAAATTTTGATTCTGGTTATTACCCTGCTTGCCAATCGTTTGAATTTAAACAGCACCAATAGCAGCAAGCCGCCGTCAAGTGACCCGAACAGGATAAAGCCGACTCGAAAAAAGACAGGCAAAAAGCCCGGCGGCCAAAATGGTCATGTCGGCACGACACTCCAAAAAGTCGAAATCCCTGACAGGGTTAAGGAAATTAAGGTTGATCGGCGCAAGTTGCCTGCCGGACGATACCGGCAGGATGGCTTTGAAGCGCGGCAGGTGTTCGATATAGATATTTCAAGGGTCGTGACGGAATACCGGGCTCAGATCCTTAAGGATGACGAGGGGAACCGATTTGTTGCTCAGTTCCCAAAAGGTGTTACAAAAGCGGTTCAATACGGAACGGGGCTCAAGGCACACTCGGTCTATATGTCGCAATTCCAGTTGATCCCGTACAACAGAATACAGGATCATTTCTCCGACCAGCTTCATATACCGGTCAGCGAAGGCTCGATTTTCAATTTTAACAAAGAGGCCTTTGGGCTTCTGGACGACTTTGAGAAGCGGGTTAAACAACAACTGACGGCCTCAGATATGGCACATGCGGATGAAACCGGCGTCAACATAGGGGGTATCAGGCATTGGCTGCATTGCGTATCCAATGAGACCTGGACTCTTTATTATCCCCACGAAAAAAGGGGTATGGAAGCCTTCAATGATATGGGTGTGCTGCCCGGGTTCAAAGGGGTGCTGTGCCATGACCATTGGAAGCCCTACTATAAGCTCAATTGTACCCACGCTTTGTGCAACGCACATCATTTAAGGGAACTGACAAGGGCCTGGGAGCAGGATGAGCAAAAATGGGCGAAAAAACTCGGAGATCTGCTTGAAACGATCAACTGCAAGGTCAACGAGGCCGGCGGCGTGCTGGATGCCCCAGAGTCACAGAAATACCGGCTTAAATATAGAGCAATCCTGAAACAAGGCGAAATCGAATGTCCGGAACCAATCAAGCCAAAAGAAAAGGGCAAAAGAGGTCGCATTAAGAGGTCAAAATCCAGAAACTTGTTGGAACGGCTAAGGGATTTTGAGCAGGACGTTCTTATATTCATCGATAATGAACGTGTCCCGTTTACGAACAACCGGGGTGAAAATGATATCCGAATGACAAAAGTTCAACAGAAGATATCAGGCTGTTTTCGATCAATGGATGGCGCCAAAATCTTTTGCCGCGTTAGAAGTTACTTGTCGACTTGTCGAAAACACGGAGTAAAATCAAGTCACGCATTGGAATTGTTGTTTGACGGAAAACTGCCTGAGTTTCTTACCGGATGGGCAGTATAAATTTTATAAACGCTGAATAGTTACTATTTTTTTACATAAAAAACACGGATTCCAGAACCCTGCATTAAACATTTATGTTGTCCTCCGGAGGCCAGGATAGCAGGAGTTCAAGAAAGGCCGCTGCGTTTTTTGCCACATGATGCACCCCCGTGTCGGCGGCAAAATCCGGGTCTGCGTTAAAAACAGGGCCACCGGCAATGATCCTTGTTTTTTTGGGCAAGTTGCCGCTGATGCAGAGGAGATCATCATCGGAAGAAAACTGCAATACGGTCAGGCCCAGGATATCGGGCCGGCGGGCTTTGCACGCATCGATAATCTCTTCAGGCAAGCGCAAAAGGCCCAGGGGGTGGATGGAAACGCCGGCCACCGTCGCATACCGGTGAATAATGTCAAGCCCGTGCCCCCAACCGTCATCGATGGTGGCGGTAACCATGGTCAATGGGGGCGACCACAGCCCGCTGAGCCTTTCTTTTTTTTTCCATTGTGCCAGCCGGTCAGCCGCTTCAACAAGCCCCTGGCGGGAGGGCAGCCCGTTTTTTTGCCAGGATTCCAGGAGACGGTCAATTTTTTCTCGCAGCCGGTTGTGTTGTATTTCCATGGCCGCAGGGTACAAAATGTTTTTGGTAAGATCAACCTAAACTGAGCGATTTTGTGTTTGAACAACAAAAAGCCCTGTCGGTGAGAGGCAAAAAGCGAAAAGACCTTGTTGTCGAGCGAGATATTTCTCTCTAATCAGCAACGCAAACGATTTTTAATACGATTGGGGCAAATGCCTCAGATATTTTACGCACCTCACCATACGATTTATGTGATTAATTTTATGTTACCGCCAGCGTTAAGTTATAGCCGGCGCATATTGGCAGCGTTTAAAAAGCTCCGGCAGGCGAAGACTTTCAAAACAAACGGCAGAAACCTTGAGTATGATTTTTTCACTATGAGAGACGATCTTGCCGGCAATGTCTATCAATTTTCTGCGAACCGTTGTTGCATAAGCACCAACCGGTAAGATCGGGGTACCAACATCTTCTTTAAAGGTTTCCATCAAAAAATGACCCAGCAACATCGAATAATACCAAGCTGCATTAGGGTTGAACTTCTTGAATGGCAACTGCTCATGGCCGAAGTCTTTCAAGGCCCGGTTTGCCAGCTCGTCACTGCCACGTTCATGGTAGCAGGCAACAATGCCGTCTGCTTTCAAATAGTCTTCAGCTCCAATTTTTTTGAGCAATGTATCGATTTGCTGACCTTGGCCAATATTGGTGATGATAACCGTATCGGGCCGGCATCCAGGCAGATAGATCTGATCGCCATCATTGATCAGTCTGCAATAGATAGCTCTTCTGAACCGGTCCCAGGTTTTGCATTTACTTCCAAACTCAATATACTCCCAATAGTCTTTTTTGCCGGAACAATAACGGGTCCATGTTTCGTCTGTAGAAGCCACGGCAAAGGACTTGATATCTTTATACAGCTTCCCACCGCAGACATAGCCAATTTTCAATTCTTCACAGAAATTGAAAATCTTCTGATCGAAAAACCCGCTGTCCATACGGATAATGATGGGAACATCCTGTCGATATTGTTTGCGGATTTTGGTGACCATGTGACGAATCATCTGTTGTACTGTGTTACCATGATTGGAGTGTTTGTTTCCACCGCGAAAGACCGCATCAACAATCAATCGCCCCCAGTTCATTTGCAGCGGTTGAAAACCCTTTTTCTTTTTGTAGGTCGGTTTAACTCCGTGGCGGCATTTAGCATCATCGTTATCCATCACCATGGTATCAATACCCAGTTCGATCAGTTCCGGTTGCCTGATCTTCAACCGCCAGATAAAAAGTCTCTGCAACAAATGGCGGAACAAAAAGATTCGTGTCCAGGCAAAGGCGTTGAAGAATCGTTTAATCCTGTGGGACGAAGCCATCTCTTTCACATCTGTTTCAATGCTTCCGGCATAGCCGGGGTCTTGGGCAAGCTGATCAAAGTATGTCAAATGCCGACTGGTACCGTCTGCCATGAAGCAAAGTATCTGTTTGAAAAGCTCGAAGGCAGCAATGCCTTTTTTGCTTTTCCGTATAGAACCGAAAAATCTGTCAATCAGAGAAAATATCTGGATTTGATGCAAGTATGCGACAAACAGCGTCAAACCCGCTCTACCGGTCAAACGTTCGCCGGTCATTTCAATTTTGCTAATTTTCAGTTCCTTTTTTTGGTAAATTTTGCTATGTTTCTTCATCAAGTCCTCCATCTGATTGGTATGGCTATTCTTGTTAACGCTTTCGTCGGTTTTAACAAGTATTATAGCACATTATCTTCGGATAGAGGACTTTTTTTTATTTAAAATCGCTCAAGTTAGGATCAATTTAAATGTCGGCAATCATGATTTGTAAAAAAAAGAATTGTAAAAGTTTTGTAAAACACATAAAGTTTTGTAAAAGTTTTGTAAAACCATAAAACGACATAAAAAGATTTAAACGTCAATTTGTCCGGTTAAATCGGATAATGGGGATGCATGATGAAAACAGACACACAAACCATACTGGGTATTGATGCAGGGTCGGTGTCCATCGGCGTTGTTCAATTGACGGTGGACAAACAAATCATCAATTCCGCCTACGGGTTTCATTGCGGTGATATTGCCGGCACGTTGAAAACGTTATTGGCACCGTTTGATCTTTCATCGCCGGTGTGGATGGCCGCCAGTGCGTCCACTCCTGAAAGGGTGCGTATCACCGACCGGTTTGACGATCAGATCTGCTGTATTGCAGGGGCCCGGTACCATTGTCCCAGGGTCGGCAGCCTTCTTCTTGTTGGTGGTGAAAAGTTTAAGCTGATCCGTCTGGACCCGGAAACCGGCGGGTATCTGGGCAGTCGGGGCAGCACCTCCTGTGCGGCGGGCACCGGTGCTTTTTTAGATCAGCAGGCCCGGCGGTTGAATCTTGATACGGCGGCCCGGCTGGGTGAACTGGCCGGGCAGAATAAGGGAAAGCGGCCCAAGATTGCGTCACGGTGTGCGGTGTTTGCCAAGACCGACCTGATTCACGCCCAGCAGGAGGGATACACCATCGAGGCGGTGTGCGACGGCCTTTGTTTCGGGCTGGCCAGAAATGTCGCAGAGACGGTTTTGGGCAGTGTCCGGATCAATGCCCCGCTGGTATTTTGCGGGGGCGTGGCATTGAATGCCACCGTTAGCCGTTATATCGGAGAAATTGCACAGATGCCGGTTCAGGTGCCCGATCATCCGGAACTGTTCGGGGCACTGGGGGCGGCCCTGACCTTTGTGGACCAGTATATTGAAACCGGTGAAAATCGGCCGACACCCCGGCAGATGCCAAGTGTCACGGATCTGGTGAAAGCCGATACGCAGAAGAAAACCGAGGCCTATCCGCCCCTGACCCTGCACCTGTCCCGATATCCCGATTTTGACAGCCTGGCCTCTTTCCGGCACCCGGCCGGACCGGTTCAAGGTCGGGACATGGAGGTGGAAACGGACGTCTACGAACCCTTTGCTGAATCCCAGCGTGTTTATCTGGGGATTGATATCGGCTCCATCAGCACCAAGGCGGTGTTGACGGCAGAAGACCACGCGGTTCTGGCCGGGTTTTATACCCGCACGGCCGGCGCCCCCCTTGCCGCCGTTCAGCGAATTTTTGAGACCATTGAATATGTGGCAAAACATCACAAGAGCCGTTTGACGATCCTTGGGGCCGGTACCACCGGTTCGGGCCGCAAATTTATCGGTTGCATTGTAGGCGCTGATCTGGTGCTCGATGAAATCACGGCCCATGCCCGGGCCGCCTGTGAACTGGACCCGACGGTGGACACCATTATCGAGATCGGGGGCCAGGATGCCAAATTCACCACCTTGAAAGACGGGCGGGTGACCTCGGCCGTTATGAACAGCGTATGCGCCGCGGGCACCGGCAGTTTCATCGAAGAGCAGGCCGCCAAACTCGACTGCCCCCTCACCGATTATGCCCGGCGGACGGAAAATCGGTCTGCGCCGTTATCTTCGGACCGGTGCACGGTTTTCATGGAACGGGACCTGAATCATTATCTCAGTGAAGGCTGGGATGTGGATGCGGTCTTAGCGTCGGTACTTCATTCTGTGCGGGAAAACTACCTGCTCAAGGTGGCCACGGAAAGCCGTATCGGCGATGTGGTCTTTTTCCAGGGTGCCACCGCTAAAAACCGGGCACTTGTGGCCGCCTTCGAACAGCGGTTGAACCGGCCCATCCTGGTGTCCCGGTTCTGTCACCTCACCGGTGCCATGGGTGCGGCGCTGACCCTTTGTGACGAACAACAGCGGGCCGGCGGCCAAAACAGCGCCACCGCCTTTTGCGGCACAACCCTCTGGCAGGCCGATGTCCCCATCAGCTCGGAAACCTGTGACCTGTGCACCAACCACTGCAAGCTGTCCGTTGCCGCCGTTAACGGAAAAAAAGTGGCCTATGGGTTTTTGTGCGGCCGGGACTATGACACCCGCCATTTTGTGAAATCTGAAAGCACGGCCTTTGACCTGATGGCCCGTCGCAAAAAGGCATTCGGGTTTAAGCCTGAGGCGCGGCCCCCGGCCCGGCCCGTCATCGGGTTGCCCGCCGGCGGGCACCTCATGGAGGATCTGCCCCGATGGCGGTATTTTTTTGATCGACTGGGGTTTCAAACCGTCACCAGTGAAAATTTTACAGATGCCCTGCCATTGGGCAAGGCCCTTGCCGAGGCGGAGTTCTGCGCCCCCATCACATCGCTTTATGGCCACGTGCAGTATCTGGCCCATCGGTGTGATTATATTTTTCTGCCCACCTACCTGGAGGACAAGACCGAGGAACGGGGCGCCCGGCGGCAGTTTTGCTATTATACCCAGTATGCCCCGTCCCTGGTGGCCCTTTCGGCCCAGCCGGGCGGTGCAAAGATCCTGTCCCCGCTGCTTCGCTACCTGTACACGGATTTTTACACCCGCCGGGAACTGTACCGGATGTTTCAGGCGATTGACGAAAAAACAGTGCGTTTCCGGGAACTGGCCGCAGCCGATGATGATGCCCGGCGTTTCTGGAACCGGCAATGTATTGAATTAAAAAAGCAGTGGGCCGGTCACCTGACCCCGCAGCCAAAGGATATTCGTATTGTTTTTCTGGGGCGGCCCTATACGATTTTTTCACCGGCCCTGAATTGTAAAATTCCCGAACTGTTCGGCCGCCAGGGGATTGACTGCTGCTATCAGGATATGCTGGACGTGTCGCCGGCGGCACTAGACCCCATCCGCGGTCTGCTCAAGGAAATTCCCTGGGGATATGGGGCACGGATACTGGAAACAGCCCAGCTGGCATCTGCCACCCCAGGCCTTTATCCGGTGTTCATCACATCGTTCAAGTGTTCCCCGGATGCGTTTGTACGGGATTATTTCAAGCAGATCATGGAAGGTAGCAACAAGCCTTACCTGATACTGGAACTGGATGAACACGATTCCAGCATCGGCTATGAAACACGCATTGAAGCGGCCATACGGGCCTTTCGCAACCATCACGACACGGTTCAAACCAAGGCCGTGCAGGGGAGCAGGGCCTTGAATCCGGACCTGCACCGCGGGAAAACCGATAAAACCATTGTTCTGCCCAACTGGGACCGTTTAAGCGGCCGGCTGCTGGAAGCCGTGCTGCGCCGGGAGGGACACAGGGCCATTCTCATGCAGGAGACCGAACGTTCCATCCGCAGGAGTCTGCGGGAAAATTCCGGGCAGTGCATTCCGCTAAATGCCATTGCCCAGGGATTTGCCGAATGTGTTGAGCAGCATGGCCTGCGGCCTGAAGATACGGTTTTGTGGCTGAGTGAATCCTCCATTGCCTGCAATATTGCCCTGTATCCCCACCATATCAAGACGTTGCTCAATGCCCGGGGTAACGGTCTGGAAAAGGCCGGCGTCCACGTAGGGGATATTTTTTTCAAGGATTTTGCCCCCCGGGCCGCGTTTAATTCGGTATTCGCCTACATGTTCGGCGGCCTGCTGCGCCAGGTGGCCTGTAAACTTCGGCCCTACGAGGTGATTCCCGGAGAAGTGGACCGGGTCATGGAGCTGGCACTGGAGATTCTCTGTGAGTCTTTTTCAGGGCGCATGAAAAAAACAGCGGCCCTGGCAGCGGTCATGGAACGGTTTCAGAATATTCGGGTTTATCCGGAGCAGCGGCCCAAGGTGGCCATTTTCGGGGACCTTTACTCCCGGGACAACCGGGTCATGAACCAGGATCTCATCCGGTTTATTGAACGCCACGGCGGGGAGGTGGTGACCACGCCCTATACCGAGTACGCCCGAATGATTGCCACGCCGTATTTTCGCAAGTGGTTTCATGAACGTAAATTTCGTACCCTGATCACCAACAGAACCCTGATGGCCGGCATCACGCACTTAGAGCGCAGTTATTACCGCTTTTTTGAGCCTGTTCTGGGCAAGCCCATGGTCTCTTTTGATGATTCGCCCGAAAAGATACTGGCCCGGTTCGGTGTCCGGATCGAGCACACCGGTGAATCGTTGGACAACCTGATCAAGATTCATTATATTAAAAAGCATCATCCGGACATAGCGCTTTTTGTCCAGGCCAGCCCGGCCTTTTGCTGCCCGTCCCTGGTCACCGAGGCCATGGCGGGAAAAATCGAGCAGGTCACCGGTGTGCCCGTGGTGCCCATTACCTACGACGGCACCGGTGGCGCCAAGAACGATGGGATTATTCCCTACCTGGCATTTCTACGGACAAAGGGCAAGGCCGAAGGCAGAAGGGTGCAGCTTGAAGGGTAAAGGGTGGCGGTATAAACTGACATTCGATGAAATAACATTTTGCATACGAATTGATTGTTTGATATGCAGCAATCTGAAGTTTGAACGCAGGTTACTGCAAATTGACGTAATTTTTTAAACTAAAGCAGGTGCATTTATGACCATCAGCAAGGAACTTCTCGATATTCTGGCCTGTCCAAAATGCAAAGGGGACATTTATCTGAATGACACCCGGGACGGGTTGATCTGTGACCAGTGTAAGCTGCTGTATGAAATCAGGGATGATATTCCCATTATGTTGATCAATGAGGCCAAACCCTTAGGAATCGGAAGCGAAATAAATTAAACAAAGATTGCGACCCTTAAGTCATGGCCGGGAAAAAAGGATTCTCGCTGTTTCATGTGAGGCGCCCCGGGATACTTTTCTCCGGATGCTCAAAAAATGATTTGGTGATCAGTTATTAATAATTTGCGAGTTATCGATAAAAAAATATGAGTATACCCCAAGAGCCCCAGGCCGCCAAACTGGTTGTCGGGCTTTTAATGAAAGATAAGTCGCTTTTCAAACCCCTGGCCGAGGCGTTGTCTGAAAGTCTGGGCCTGCTGGATATCGTCAGCGCCTGGTTTGATTTTGAGTATACCCGGTATTACCAGCCGGAGATGGGATGGCCGCTGTTCAGGCGGATGCTGGCGTTTAAGCCATTGATCCGGCAGGATGAGCTGGCCCACGTCAAACTGACGACCAACCGCATTGAGCAGGATTTTCAACAAAACGGCAACCGACGGATCAATATCGATCCGGGATACCTGCTTTCCGAACGCTTTGTTCTGGCCACCGGGAAAAATTTTGCACACCGGATTTATATCGGCGGGAACATTTATGCCGATTTGACCCTGATCTATAAAGGCGGCAGTTTCCAGACGCTGCCATGGACCTATCCGGATTATGCGGAATCGTCCATGCAGGCGTTTCTTGGGCAGGTTCGCAATAAATATATTCTGGATAAAAAAAGGGCAGGTGCATCGCCCTGCCATATAAAGGAAAAAATAGATGATAAAGAGCATGACCGCCTATGCCAGTGCGGAAAAGACAAGGGGGCTGTTGACCGTTTCCATTGAGATCCGGTCGGTGAACAGCCGGCACCTTGATGCCGTGGTCCGGGCCGGCCATGGATATGCCCTGCTGGAGGAAAAGATAAAGGCCGCCCTTTCCGAAAAACTCACCCGGGGCCGGGTGGACATTACGGTTAAAATAAAAGATGAGGGACAGGAGGCCAATGCGTTTGAAATTGATATGATCAGGGCTGCAGCGTATCACGCTGCCCTGGTGAGGCTCAAGACGGAATTAAATCTGGCCGGTGATATTTCCGTTGACCTGATGGCCGGCGTCAATGGTCTTGTTAAACCGGTGGCGACCGAAAAAGATCCGGATGCCTGCTGGCCCGTGGTTCAGGATTGTTTGCACCAGGCCCTGGATGGGCTGGATGGCATGCGACAAAAAGAGGGTGATTTTCTTGCAGCGGATTTTACCACGCGGCTTGAATTTATAGAGGAACAGCTTCAGCAGATAGAAGATCTTTCCCATGGGCTGCTGGCGATCTATAAAAAACGACTGAAAGAGCGAATTGACGCATTAACCGATGGCGTGGTTGAGGTTGACAGCGGTCGTATCGAGCAGGAAGCGGCCTTTCTGGCCGACAGGAGCGATATATCCGAAGAACTGGTCAGGGCCTGGAGCCATGTCCGGCAGTTTTATGCCATTATGGCGTCTGAAGAACCCGGCGGCCGCAAGCTTAATTTTTTGCTTCAGGAATTTAATCGCGAATTTAATACCATGGGCTCAAAGACCGGCAATACGGATATTTCACACATGATTGTCGCGGTAAAGGCAGAGCTTGAGAAACTCAGGGAACAGGTCCAGAATGTGGAATAGTAGAAGGTAGAAGGACTGAAGAGGCGTAATAACCATTGTGATTTGATTCTGACCTGACCGGGTACCTGATTTTACAGTTGATACGGGGAGAAGATGGATAAATTTTTATTGAATATCGGATTTGGCGGCACGGTGATCGCCGAGCGGGTGGTGGCCATCGTGTCACTCAATTCCGCACCGATGAAGCGACTCAAGGACGAGGCAAAGGAAGACCAGCGGCTTGTGGACGCCACCCATGGCCGCAAGACCCGTTCGCTGATCATTATGGACAGTAACCATGTCGTCCTGTCGGCTATCCAGGCGGAAACAATCTCCCAGCGCTATGCCGCATTGATGGACGCGCAATCATCTCCGGCAGTTGATATTTCGGACAAGTGATATGGCAAAGTCAATTTCAATGGCGAGCAAGATAGATAAAGGGAATAAAAAGGGACTGCTGTTTATTGTTTCCGCACCTTCGGGGGCCGGTAAAACGACACTTTGCAGGGCTGTCCGCAGGCGGTTTCCCGATCTTGGATACTCTGTTTCCCATACGACCCGAAAACCCCGTGAAGGGGAAAAAGACGGTGTCGATTATCATTTTATCACCACCGGTGAGTTCGAAAAAAAAATTCGGCAGGACAAATGGGCTGAATGGGCCAGGGTTCACGGGAATTATTACGGGACTTCGGCTGATTTTTTGAACCGCGCCAGGGATGACGGGCAGGATATACTGCTGGATATTGACGTGCAGGGCATGCGCCAGATTATTGCCGGCTTTCCCGGCAGCATAACCCTTTTTATCATGCCCCCCACCCTTGACGTCTTGCAGGAGAGAATGGAAACAAGGGGGACTGATACGCCAGCGGTGATAACACGGCGGATGAAAACCGCCCGGTCTGAGATGGACTGCCGGCACCTTTACCGGCATGTGATCGTCAACGATCGTCTGGATGTCGCCATTGAAGAATTTGCAGCCTTCATCGCATCTTATCGATAAATTTTTTAAACGTCCAGGGAAATTCCTTTGAAACAAAAACCACCCCGTGTATCGGAAAAAACCGAACTGCTCTATGGTATCCATCCCGTGACAGAGGCGTTGCGGTGCGGCCGCCGCCATTTTTTCGAGATTTTTGTTGTCAGGGGAAAGCAATCTGCAAGACTTGAACGAACCCTCGCATCGGTACCGGCTGCAACCATACCGATAAGGGAACTATCCAGGGAAGAACTGGAAACCAGGGCAAATACAGATGAACATCAAGGGATTGCGGCCCGGGTCAGCCCCTATCCCCTGGTCGGCATTTCCGAAATTATGGCCCGGCCTGACCCTGGCGGAGAAGATCCCTTTTTGTTTCTGCTGGACAGCATTGTCGACCCGCATAATCTGGGCGCCCTGGTGCGAACGGCATTTTGTGCCGGAATTCAGGGCATTGTCATCCCCAAAGACCGGTCGGCAGGCCCTGTGCCGGCGGTGTCCAAGGCCTCGGCCGGGGCCTTGGAGCATATCCGCCTGGCGCGGGTGGTCAATATGGTCAATACCATTAAAGAATTAAAGGCAAAAGGGATCTGGGTTGCCGGAACCGATCCGTCGGCTGAAAAAAATCTGTACGCCTGTGATTTGAAAGGTCCTCTGGCCATTGTGATCGGCGGGGAGGAAAAAGGGATTCGGCCCCTGGTGGGAAAGCACTGTGATTTTTTAATGTCCATCCCCCAGAAAGGAACATTGAATTCTCTTAACGCCTCCGTGGCCGGGGCCGTTGTTTTGTATGAGGCATTTCGGCAACGGCTTGTTTGCTGATCACCCGGGGAAAACACGGTTTATCGGGTAAATCAAAAGATGCAGCATCTTGTTTACCGCATAATCAGTTGTGTCAAGGCCGCTATTTTTCCGGATAAATGCCTCTGTTGCGGGGCGTTTTTCAATTTTGATGCGGATCATCTGCCGGTTAAAAAAGATAACGGGACCGCTGGTGAAAATTTCCCCCGAAGTCATTTTTTTGCAGGGCTTATGGCACCGGTGCTGTGCCCGGAATGCCGTCTGGCTTTTTCTCCGGTGGAACCCCCTTTTTGCACAGTGTGCGGAATGGTATTTAAAAGCCGGGAAGGGGAGAATCATACCTGCGGCACGTGTCTGGCTGCCCCCGGGCATTTCAGTGCGGCCAGGGCCCTTGGGATTTATGACCAGTCCCTGATGATCCTGGTGCATTGTTTGAAATACAGGGGTAAACTGCAACTGGTCCGGCCTTTGAGCCGCCTTTTATTGGATGCCTTTTGCCGGTATTGGCAGGGGGGATATTTTGATCTGATCATACCGGTTCCCCTGCATCAAAAAAAGTTACGATCAAGGGGGTTTAATCAGGCCCATCTGCTGGTAAAGGAGTGGCCGGCCGAAATTAGCCGGAGGTCGGGAACGGCTGCGGATATTCATATCGCCGCTGATGTCCTGGTGCGACAAAAATGGACCCGGCCCCAGACCGGACTGGGCCGCAAAGGCCGGATTTTAAATATTAAAAATGCCTTTGATCTGCCGGATGCCGCCCCTGTCAGAGGCAAGCGCATTCTGCTGGTGGATGATGTGTTTACCACCGGTTCAACGGTGAACGAATGTGCCCGGGTGCTGATGCATGGTGGCGCTGAATGTGTCCATGTGCTGACCCTGGCACGGGCGATGGAAAAATAGGGTGTTTTGGCATGAACAGGATTGACACAGAGCAGGGATTTTAAATATGCCGATCAACAAAACAGAAAAAATTTTTGATGCAGGGGCCCTTGCCGCCAGGCTGATTCCCCTTCGTCGGGCAGGAAAAAAGATTGTGTTTACCAACGGCTGCTTTGATATCCTTCATGCCGGGCATGTGCGTTATCTGTCGGCTGCCAGAGATCAGGGGGACCTTCTGGTACTGGGACTGGATTCAGACCAATCCGTGAGGAAAACAAAGGGATTCAAAAGACCCGTTGTGGATCAGGCCCAACGGGCAGAAGTACTGGCTGCGTTGACCTGTGTGGATTACATATCGGTTTTTGATGATGCCGATCCCCTTACGCTGATCAAGATTGTCAAACCCGATGTGCTGGTAAAGGGGGCCGACTGGTCAATAGACAAAATTATCGGGGCCGATTTTGTCAAGGATCGCGGGGGGAAGGTTGTCAGGGTGACGGTGGTCCCCGCGATTTCCACGTCCCGGATCATTGAAACCATTCTTGAGCGGTATGCGTTACCTGATGTTTCTAAAAAATGAACACGGATCGGGGGCTGACGGTTGCTGGTGGCCGATAAAAACGGGGTTTTATTTTTCCGGTTTCCGAATTTTTCCAAATATTCGGGAATCAACCATGGTATTTTTACCCGCAAAAACGGGTACAGCCATGGCCCTTTTCAAAGCCTGAATGTCGGTGCACGTGTGGGGGACGATATCCGCCACGTCCAGGCCAATCGCCACATGATTGCCCGATTGTGCGGCGGCGGGGACCTGGTTTCCCTGAAACAGGGGCATGGCTGCGATGTTGTGGCGATCCAGGCCCCGGATAACAGCCTTGATGGGTTAACAATGGAGGGCCGGCTTGCAGGAGACGCCATGATCACCAATGTTCCCGGGCTGAATCTGATGATACAGGTGGCGGACTGCCAGGCGGTTTTGATGATTGATCCCATCTCCAACGTGGTGGCCAACGTGCATTCCGGATGGCGCGGAAGCCTTTGGAATATTATCGGTGCCACCATCACCAGAATGGAGATGCAATTTGGCAGTGTCCCAGGTGATATTATCGCCGGTATCGGCCCGAGTCTGGGGCCATGCTGCGCTGAATTTGTCAACTACAGGTCTGAACTGCCCGAAGCGTTCTGGAAATATGGTGATGCCCGGAACCATTTTAACTTCTGGTCGGCAAGTTATGACCAGCTTTGTGGTGCCGGTGTCCTGAAAGAGAATATCAGCCTTGCCCATATATGTACAAAGTGCAACGCCGACCTTTTTTTTTCCTACCGCCGGGCCAGGACCACCGGTCGGTTTGCAGCGGTCATCGGCCTGAAGCAGGACCGGGGGCGCCCGGAAAAAGGACAGGATTAAATGAAATCGATATTCCAGGAAAAAGCCCGGGTGTTGAACAATACCCGGATGGGGGCGGCATACGGCAGAATATCCCTGCAATGTTCTTTGTCGTATCTATCGGCAAAACCGGGCCAGTTTGTGACGGTGCATTCTGATAACGACGCCGGCCCTCTGCTGCGGCGGCCTTTTTCCATTCATCGGCTGATACCTCAAAAACAGGGTCGCTTATGTCTTGAGATCCTCTACAAGATTGTCGGGCCGGGCACCGGGCAGATGGCGAAACTCTGTCCGGGAGACCGGGTTGACATACTGGGTCCCCTGGGAAATGGGTTTATCATGGAAGAGGGGTTGAAGCGGGTTGTCTTCGCAGGTGGCGGTATTGGCATCGCGCCCCTGCTTTTTCTGGCGTCTGCATTGAAAGCCATGAAAAACGGGCCGGCTGAAACTACCCTTTTTGCAGGCGGCAGATCCGAAAGCGATCTGCTGTGTCTGAATGAATTTGTTGATCTTGGGATCACCGTGCATATCAGTACCGATGATGGCAGTGCCGGTGAAAGAGGGTTTTTGACCCGCCCCCTGGAAGCGGCGATCCAGGAAAAACAACCGGATATGATTTATGCCTGTGGCCCCATGGGGATGCTCACATGCGTTGCCGGTATTGCGGAAAAATATGCCGTACCCTGCCAGGTTTCCATTGAAACCATCATGGCCTGCGGCATGGGGGCCTGTCTCGGGTGTGCCGTAAAGAGCACCTCTCCGGATGCTGAATATCTGCATGTCTGCGTGGATGGCCCGGTATTTGATGCACGCCGTTTGAACCGGCAACCCGGCATCTGAAATACCCGTGACAATACTTTCGGGTTGTTTTTTGCCGGGGCTGTTGGAAAGGCCGTTTCCCGGGTGTGGGAACAATTTAACGTTGACTTGGAGCAAAGGGTATGGTAACTGAAGTTTTTCTAAAAGGGCTTTTCTTGCAAAGATATTTCTCATGAAAAGGGAAACCTTACGTTCTATAAGGGAGCTTGCTTATTTCAGCAGCCTGGGGTTTCAGGTTGCACTGTCAATTTTTATCGGGCTTGCCATAGGGCTATACCTTGACAGACATGTTTTTGATACGAGCCCCTGGTTTACGCTGATTTTTCTGGGTTTTGGAATTGCGGCGGGATTCAGAAATATCGGGCTTGCCATTAAAAAAAGCAGACAACTCTGACAGGAAAGCGGTTACGGTGGGAATTCAAGGGCGTATTCTTATATTTGTAACACGGGCGAACTGGATACTGCTGGGGCTTGCCAGCCTGACGGCACTTGCTTTGTCAGCACCCGATTTTACACGGGGTGTTTTTTTCGGGGGCGTGATCGTTACCCTTAATTTCCATCTCCTTTCCCGGACCCTGAAAAAGGCACTTACCCCGCCGCATCTTTCTTCCCATAATGTGATTCTGGCCAAATATTATATCCGTTTTCTAATCAGCGGTGTCATTATATTTATATTGATAGCAGGGCACTACGTGAATCCCATCGGTTTATTTATCGGATTGTCGATTGTCGTTGCGAGTATACTCCTGGCAACGGCATGTGAAATTAAAAAACTTATTTTCAAGGAGGCGGTATAAGGATGGAACACCCCTATCTGGTTTTTGTTAAATTGTTTGAATTTTTAGGACTCGGGCATTTCGCACATACCTATCCCCATGTCATCTATTCATGGGTGGTCATGATTATCCTGATTGTTGCAGGGACTGCGGCCACCAAGACGATCCGCATGGTTCCCTCCGGTGCCCAGAATTTTTTCGAAATTTTTATTTCAGGAATGGAAGAGTTCATGGTGGATGTTATCGGCGAAGAGGGCCGATGGGTGTTCCCCATCATTGGAACGGTGTTCATCTATGTGGCCGCCTGTAACCTGATTGGGCTGATCCCCGGTTTTCTGCCGCCTTCAGCCAATTTGAACACCACTTTAAGCTGCGCCCTGGTGGTGGTGGTTTTTACCCATATCATCGGAATCAAGTATCACGGCGTAAAATACATCAAACATTTTATGGGGCCGGTATGGTGGATGAGTCCTTTGATTTTCATCATTGAAATCATTGGCCATGTGGCCAGAATTCTGTCCCTCTCCTTCCGTCTTTTCGGTAACATGATGGGGCATGAAATCGTTCTGAGCATTCTTTTCGGGCTGGCCGGGGCCTTTTTTGCACCGTTGCCGATCATGGCGCTGGGTGTTTTTGTAGCCCTGGTACAGGCTTTTGTTTTCTTTTTACTTTCAATTATTTATTTCAGCGGTGCCATGGAACACGCGCATTAACGACAACCCACGGGCGCCATGCCGATTTATGTTATTGCGTTTAGGATAAAATTAAGATACCGTTTGCGTGGTTTTTTAATGGGAATGGGAGAAGCAAATTAATTACATCAAAAGGAGGAAGATTAGAGTATGGAAGCTGAAGCATTAAAATTCTTTATCGCGTGTGTTACTGCCGCCGGTTTCGGTATTGCCATTGCAGCCTTCGGTTGTGGTATCGGCCAGGGAATGGGGCTGAAATCCGCAGTTGAGGGTATTGCCAGAAACCCCGAATCCTCAGGTAAGGTAACCGTCACCATGCTGATCGGTCTTGCCATGATCGAATCACTGTGTATTTATGCGCTGGTTATCTCGCTGATTTTAATCTACGCGCATCCCCAGGCAGCCGCCATCGCAGGACTGTTTGCGGGTTAATTAGCACCCAAAACAAGTATTAAGAAACCGGCCAGGGGAGTGTACCCCCCTGGCCGGTTTCTTTATGCCCTAAAAAAAAGCAGGGGCGACCCTTGTGTTCGCCCGATCAGTTGCATATTCATCAATAAGCCCCCGGTTTTTCGGGGTAAATCATTACAGGCCTATAGGACGCGGCGTAAAAATTGTCCGGTATGGGAGGCCTCCAGTTTGATGATCTGTTCCGGGGTGCCGCACCCGATGACATAGCCGCCATCATCTCCCCCTTCGGGCCCCAGATCAATGATATGATCGGCCGATTTTATGATATCCAGGTTATGTTCAATAATGATGACCGTATTGCCGGCATCAACGAGTCTGTTCAGGACCCCCAGTAATTTTTTAATGTCGTGCGTATGCAGGCCGGTTGTGGGTTCATCCAGAATATAAACGGTTTTGCCGGTGCCCCTTTTGCCGAGTTCTCTGGAGAGTTTGATTCTTTGGGCCTCACCACCGGAAAGTGTTGTGGCCGGCTGACCGATGCGGATATAGCCGAGCCCCACAGCGACCAGGGTGGAAAGTTTGTTTTTGATATTGGGAATACGGTCAAAAAATTGGAGCGATTGATTTACCGTCAGATCAAGGATGTCGGCAATATTTTTGCCTTTATACCGCACTTCCAGCGTTTCACGATTATAGCGCTTGCCCTGGCACACATCACAGGCCACATAAACATCGGGTAAAAAATGCATTTCAATTTTTATGATGCCGTCACCGCTACAGGCTTCGCACCGGCCTCCTTTTACGTTAAAGCTGAACCGGCCCGGTTTGTATCCGCGCATTCGGGCTTCGGGTGTTTTGGAAAAAAGCTCCCGGATATAGGTGAAGATGCCGGTATAGGTTCCCGGATTTGACCGGGGGGTTCTGCCGATGGGGGCCTGGTCGATGTTGATCACCTTGTCCACATGTTCAATGCCCAGGATGTCAGTGTGCCGGCCGGAGGTTATCCGGGAATGATAGATTTTTTGGGAAAGTGTTCGAAAAAGCGTTTCAAAGACCAGGGTGGACTTGCCTGAACCGGAAACGCCGGTGACGCAGGTCAAACAGCCCAACGGAAATTTTACATCAATGGATTTGAGATTGTTGGCCCCGGCCCCTTTAATTTCGATATTTGCACCGGACCCGGCCCTGCGGCTGTCCGGAAGGGGGATTTGCTTTTTTCCTGAAATATATTGGCCGGTCAGGGAGATGGTGTCGCGTAAGAGCGCCTCAGGTGTGCCGGAGAACACGATTTCCCCGCCATGCATACCGGCCCCCGGCCCCAGGTCAACCACGTAATCAGACGCCAGAATAGTCTCTTCATCATGCTCCACCACCAGCACCGTATTGCCAAGGTCACGCATCTGCCGCAAGGTTGAAAGCAGTCGCTGATTGTCCCGTTGGTGCAGCCCGATACTGGGTTCATCAAGAACATACAACACACCGGTGAGCTTGGAACCGATCTGGGTGGCCAGGCGAATGCGCTGGCTTTCACCACCGGAAAGGGTATAGGCCGCCCGGTCCAGTGACAGATAGGCCAGACCGACGTTTTCTAGAAAGCCGAGGCGTTCGGTGATCTCTTTCAAGATTCTTTCGGCTATGATTTTTGTTTTGCCGGTGAGGTGCAGTTGTTTTATAAATTCGAGTGCTTTTGAAACCGAAAGGGCGGTGATGTTATGGATGGCACGTCCACCGACGGTGACCGAACGGCTTGCCTGGTTGATTCTGGCGCCTGAGCATTCCGGACAGGGACGAAAGGTCATGTATCGCCTTATTTCCTCTCTGGATTGGGCGGAGTCGGTTTCAAGGTAGCGCCGTTGGAACTTGGGAATAATGCCCTCGAAATTTTTGGTAAATGTGTAACGGCGGTCATTCCGCTCAAAATAAAAAGTTATCTTTTCTTTTCCGGAGCCGTAGAGCAGCACTTTTTGAAAGCGTTTGGGAAGTTTTTTAAAAGGCGTATAGATGTCAGTGCCATAATGATGGGTCAGGGCATCTAAAAATTCTGAAAAATGGATGGAGTTTTTGTTGTACCAAGGCTCTATTGCGCCTTCCCGTATCGTCAAATCGGGATTGGGAACGATCAACGCCGGGTCAAATTCGGTTGTTGATCCCAGTCCGCCGCATTTGGCGCAGGCCCCCTGGGGAGAATTAAAGGAAAAACTGGCCGGGGTGAATGGCGGGTAACTGATACCGCAGTGAATGCATCCTGTTTTTTCACTGAACAACACGGGTTCACGGCCTAAAACATCCACCAGAACCAGTCCATCGGATTGACCAAGGGCCAGTTCGACAGAATCGGCCAGCCTGTTTCCGATATCATTTTTAATGACCAGACGATCCACCACAACATCGATGGTGTATTTTTTATTTTTATTCAGCGTGCCCACATCTTCAATGGCCAGTATTTTACCGTTGATGCGGATTTTGGCAAAACCCTGCTTTTTTAATTGCATAAAAAGTTTTTCATGGGTTCCTTTTTGTGCGGTCACAATGGGGGCCAGAATAATAATTTTGCTGCCCGGTTCAAGGGCCAGGATCTGGTCCAGGATCTGGTCCAGTGTCTGGGAACTGATGGCCCGGTGGCATTTATAACAGTGGGGGGTGCCGATTCGGGCAAACAGCAATCGCAGGTAGTCGTAAATTTCAGTAACGGTTCCCACTGTTGACCGGGGATTGTGGCTGGCTGTTTTTTGTTCGATGGCAATTGCCGGTGACAGACCTTCGATGAGATCCACGTCCGGTTTGTCCATTCTTTCCAGAAATTGCCGTGCATATGTGGACAGGGATTCAACATACCGCCGCTGCCCCTCGGCATAGAGGGTATCAAAGGCCAGTGTTGATTTCCCGGATCCCGATAATCCGGTGATGATGATAAGTTGATTGCGAGGCAGTTCAACATCAATGTTTTTAAGGTTGTGCTGCCGGGCGCCCCGTATAATTATTTTTTCAGATTTCATGATATGGCGGTATTGTTTCCTAACGGGTCAAGGTCGATTTTAAAATGGTAAATAAAACCATCTGATCGTATAATACAATTTGTCTACAAAATTCAAATATAATTATACAGCCTTTATCCACCGATAAAGGCTTTTGGTCACGAAAATAAAAATTGAATTATAATCATATAATAAAAAAAATATCATGTTTTTTTATATGCTTAAGTATATAACCATTGTTTTGATTGTGCCGGATTGTTTATTGGCGATCTGAAAATTTGACACCGAAGGTTTTTAAAAAAACAGCAAAGGATGAAAACAAAAGAAAAACAAAGAAAAACAAAGAAAAAATGAGTATTGATAAATGTTAATATAATCGTAATTGTCGCAGATCTGTCTAAAAATATTGAAAATACCACTTTTTTAAAAAAGGTTGTAAATAAGGGGGGTTGTCATTTTTAAAGTCAAAATTGCTATTAAATCAAGAGCATATAAATTGTTGATAAGTTGAAAATAAACATATGCTAAACAGTATTTTCCCGGTTTGACAGGAAATTCAAGATACACTATACAGGCATCAGCTTTGATGAAATCTGTTCATAACCCGATTTAATTCTACACAGTTGACTAAAATCGATTTTTTAATTTTCTTTAATTTCCCAGACTTGTTATCAAATTATTTTTTTCTGTTTGCCAAATTTTTAGGTTTGGTGGGTAAAAATCAGACCAGACAAAAGTATATGTCATGGTTTAGGATGTTTTTTGTGGAATCGTTGATTTAATCGTTTTGACATTGAGGGTTGTTTTATATGGATGCTATGTGGAAAGAGATAAAAACGACCGTTAAAAAGCAAATCCCCGTTCACAGCTATAAAATGTGGATTGAGCCGGTGGAGTTCCTGCGCTGGCAGGAAAGCTGTGTTGTTCTTGCCTGTAAAAATACGTTTTCGAGAAAACGACTGCTTGAACACTATGCCCCGTTGATTGTTAAAGAGTTGAAAAAAAAGTCCGGTATGGAATATCAGCTCGTCATAGAGATTTCAAACGGTAAACGGGAATCTGAAAAGGGATATTCGCTTGAACCGCAGTTGCCATTACCCAATTTAAATGTGCGCCCCCACAGTGGCCGGTTGTTGCGGTGTGATTTTACATTTGACAAGTTTGTTGTGGGTGACAATTCTGATTTTGCCTATTCAGCGGCCCTTTCCCTGGCCACTCACCGGAATAATCAGCAGACCAGTCTGTTTCTTCAGTCAAATGTCGGAATGGGGAAAAGTCATCTTTCCCAGGCTATCGGGCATCATATTTTATCAAAATTTCCATCCGAACGGGTATATTATATTACGGCTGAGGATTTTACCAATGAAATGGTGTATGCGCTCAGGCATGACCGCATCGAACAGTTTAAAGAAAAATATAGATATAATTGTGATGCACTGCTCATTGAGGATGTTCATTTTTTAAGCGGCAAGGAGAGAACTCAATTGGAGCTGTGTCTGACCCTGGACACATTGCTGGACGCGGAAAAGAAGATTATTTTTTCAAGCAGTTATCTTCCTGCGGATATTCCCAAGCTGCATGATAATCTTCGGTCCCGCCTTTCAGGTGGTTTGGTTTCAAGGATTGATGCACCGAATTTCAGAACCCGGGTCAGGATATTGCAGAAAAAATGTCTTCAAAATAATTATATCATGCCCAATGAGGTAACCGATTATCTGGCCGGAGAACTTACAGAAAATGTGCGGCAACTTGAAAGCGGACTTATCGGCGTTGCCGCTAAATCTTCTCTTCTGGGCAATTCCATTGATATCCATCTGGCCAAAAGCGTTGTTGAGAATATTACCCGCCGAAAAAAAAATATTACCCTGGATGTGATTAAAAAAATTGTGAGCAAGTATTATAATGTGCCGATTACGGATCTTGTTTCACGTTCCCGCAAACAGAAAATAGTGAAACCACGTCAGATTGCCATTTATCTGGCCCGTCGGTATACGGACCAACCGCTCCAGGCCATCGGGAAAAGTTTTAACCGGTATCATGCCACTGCCATCCATGCCATCAGTACCGTCGAGCAGGGGTTGAAAGAAAGTGCCCGAATCAAGGAGCATGTGAAATTTTTCATCGATAAACTGGAGACCGGCAACTTTTAGGCATCTGCCGTTGGAAGGAATAATAAAAAGCCCAAAATCCGGCAGGATTTTGGGATTTTTGTTGATGCCTTGATTATTGTATTTTCATGAACATGACTTCGGAAGCAACCAGATCTTCCAGAATTTCCATGCGATCCTGCTCATCACCCTCAATGGCACATCTTAGATTGACTGCGCACAGCCGCGTGCAAATAGGATCTGTTTTACTGAAATTACCATAACATTCGATGTGCTCATCAAGTGTTCTTTTATCAAACGGTTTGCTCATATTTTTACCTCTATTGCTAACAATGATAGCATTTCGTCATGAATTTGTCTGTTGGTCGCCAAAATTTCATTCTTCCTGATTGTATATGGCCTGCCGGAAAAATCGGTTACCCGCCCCCCGGCTTCGGTGGCGATGAGCAGGCCGGCCGCCGTATCCCACGGTTTGAGGTTTCTCTCCCAGTACCCATCAAAACACCCACATGCCACATAGCAGAGATCCAGTGCCGCAGAGCCCAGTCGTCTGATGCCCCGGGCCGCTTTCAGACAATGGGAAAATTGGGTCATCAATTCATGGAAAACCGGTTTTAGATCATAGGGAAAACCGGTGGCCAGTAAACTGTCTTGAACGGTTTTTGAGCCGGAAACCCGAATCGGATTGCCATTAAGCGTAGCCCCGCATCCCTTTGTGGCGGAAAAAAGGTCACCGCTTTCCGGATTCAGAACAAGACCATATACAATTTCCTGCTTGAATGCAAATGCAATGGAAATGGCAAACAGGTTCACCCCATGGGCAAAATTGGTGGTGCCGTCAAGGGGGTCGATGATCCATTGGCAATCTGCTTCGCCGTTTTTGATACCGCTTTCTTCGGCCAGAATGGCATGCCCGGGGTACCGTTTGCCGATGGTTTGAAGAATCACCTTTTCCGATTCGATGTCAGCATTGGTTACCAGATCGGTAACGTCCTTTTTCTGAATATTCAGAACTTTACCGAATTGGCTGCGCAGTACTTCAGCACCCTCGTTGGCGGCCTTCAGGCCGATTTTTGATATTGTTTCAAGGTCCATAACCAAGCAAACTTATATTTTTTGGGCGGGGTCTGTCAACAGGTTTGTCATGTTTCTGATGAGGGGCCCAAGGGTGGCGGAATTGTGGGCCGAGATCGCTGTCCCCATGAATCGCTGCTCAAGGGGTTTAACGGTTTGCACGTCTATCCGGTCCATTTTATTTAAAACCCGGATGGTTCTAATATTTTGAAGTTTGAGTTGAGTGAGAATCTGTTCCACCGATTCGATCTGTTTTTCAAAACGCGAATTGCTGATATCGATGACATGCAGCAATAATTCAGCCGCCTCAAGTTCTTCAAGGGTGGCCCGGAAAGCCACCATCAGATCATTGGGAAGGTTTTTGATAAACCCAACGGTATCGGTGATAATCACTTCCATGTCCCGGGGAAACTTTAAGCGTCTGCTGGAGGGGTCCAGGGTTGCAAACAGGCGGTTTTCAGCCAGAACATGGCTATGGGTAAGGGTGTTCAAAAGGGTTGATTTCCCGGCATTGGTGTATCCGATGATGGAAATAACCGGGAGGCCTTTTTTATGGCGTTTGGATTTCTGCTGTTTTCGATGACGGGATACCAGTAACAGGGATTTTTCCAGACGTTGAATGCGGTCGCGGACACGCCGGCGGTTTATTTCCAGTTTGGTTTCGCCGGGCCCGCGTCCGCCAATACCACCGGTAAGACGGGACATGGCGGTATTCCGCGTCACCAGACGGGGCAGTAGATATTTGAGCTGGGCCAGTTCCACCTGCAGTTTGCCTTCCCGGGACTTTGCCCGCTGGGCGAAAATATCAAGTATTAATTGGGTTCGATCAATCACTTTCAGGTCGATTTTGTCGGTAATGGATCGAATCTGGGAGGGATTTAGTTCCTGATCGAAGATAATCAGGTCGGCGCCCTGATGCAGGGCCCGAATGGCTAACTCCTTGAGTTTGCCAAGTCCCATGAGATAGCGCGGGTCTGCCTTGCGGCGCTGTTGAATGATGGTTTCAGTCACATCGATGCTGTTTGAGCGCGCCAGTTCTGTCAGTTCTGCAAGGGAGTCTTTAGCCTCATTTTTCGATAGCGGCGTGACACTGATGAGCAGTGCTTTTTCTTTATGGGTCTCGGCCTTATATGAACGACCTGTTTTAGCAAGTTCGGCCTCCAGAGCAGAGATAAGATCCCGGCAGCCGATATTCAGTTGATGGGGAGAAAAGGGCGGGATCAACCGGTATGGGGTGTTGTCCCTGTTTTGGGGGAGGACATGGGCGGCATGGATTTTGTCGGGACTGCCATCGCTTTTGATGGTGATGACCCCCATCAAATCAAGCCTCAAAAGGGACAGATCGGTAAGATCGTCCTCGGTCAAGGCTTTTCCGTCAAGGCTTGTGTGAATGCAGCGCAGGCCGCTTAAGCGGTCGGCAGCAATCCGGTACTCACTGATATCGGGAATCATAATGCCCTGATGGTCGCCGATGATGATATGGGTAATTCTTCCCTGACGGTTTATCAGCAACCCGATTTGACGGCCTGTTTCCACAGAGAGCCGGCAAAGGTCACGGCTCAGCCCTGTCGTGACAATAAATTCCGGGGCAGTGCGACGGCGGTAAAGATTTTCAAGCCGACGCTGTTGATCGGATTTAAGGTCTTTAAAATTCCCGAAAAGTTTTTTCATGCCATGTCTTCAGGGGCCAGTGATTCAAAGCGGGTGTAGGTATTTAAAAATGCCATGGGGACGGTGCCCACAGGACCGTTGCGCTGTTTGGCCAGGATGAGTTCGGCTTTTCCCCGGTTGGGGTTGTTGCTGTCTTTGTTGTACACCTCATCCCGGTAGATAAAAGCCACAACATCGGCATCCTGCTCAAGTGCCCCTGATTCCCTTAAATCGGACAGCATGGGACGCTTGTCACCGCGTTCTTCGAGTTTTCGGTTAAGCTGTGAAAGGGCGACGATGGGAATGTTCAGCTCCTTTGCAAGGCCTTTGAGAGATCTTGATATTTCGGAAATCTCCAGGTCGCGCCGTTCGGCCGAAGAGCGGCCTTTCATCAATTGCAGATAGTCGATCAGGATAAGGCCAATGTTTTTATCCATCTTCAGGCGCCGGGCCTTGGCCCGGATTTCAATGGCCGAAATACTCGCTGAGTCATCAATGAAAATTGGCGAATCAGATAAAATAGAGCCGGCATCGGTCAGCTTATCCCAGTCCTCCCTGCTGAAAAAACCGCTTCTCAGGCGGTTGGAGTCAATTCGGGCTTCGGAGCACAGCATCCGCATGCTCAATTGTTCTTTTGACATTTCCAGGGAAAAAATGGCCACGGCGGTATTGGCATCAATGGCGGCATTTCTGGCAATATTCAGGGCCAGTGATGTTTTGCCCATGCTCGGCCGGGCGGCTATGATGATCAGGTCTGACGGCTGGAGGCCTGAGGTCATGGCGTCGAGCCGGGAAAAGCCGGTGGACACCCCGGTGACCATAGCCTTGTTGGCCTGCCGTTCCTCCAGTGTTTCAAAATTTTTGTCAATGATCTGGCTTATGGCAAAGAAGGCGGGATTGATTTTGTGCTCTGAAATTTCAAAAACAGCGGATTCGGCAAAGTCAATGACTTCATCAACATCCCCTTGCTCTTCGAAACATTTTTTGACGATGGCATTGGCTTTTTCAATCAGACGGCGCAAACTGGCTTTATTGTGAATAATTCTGGCATAATGAACAGCATTCACAGCAAGGGGAACGGTGTCCACAAGGGATGCAAGATAGGTGGCACCGCCGATTTGCTCAAGATCCCCTTTATTTCTCAGTATGTCGGTGAGGGTCACCAGATCGCAGGGCTCGTTTTTGGTGAACAATTCGGAGATGGCGGTAAATATTTTCTGGTGGGCTGAGCGGTAAAAATCCTCAGGTCTAAGGATGTCAAGCACTTCAAAGAGGGTTTCATTGTCAAGCAAAATGGCGCTGATAATGGACTGCTCAGCCTCGATATTTTGCGGCGGGAGCACATGTGGGGCCGAATTTTTAGGCGTTGATGAATGGTTCGGTGTCATTGCCTGATATCTACCTCGTGGCCTGAATTTGCGATGGACGTTCGGTTTTTGCTCGCGGTTTGATTGAGCAGCGGTGTATATCAGAACACAGCGGACCTCATACTATAATTTAGGTTATAGTATGAGGCCGCAATGATTTATTCAGGAATGATTTCAACCGTAATTTCAGGTTCTACGTCTGTGTAGACCCGGATGGGGATTTTGAATGTCCCGATAGTTTTAATGGGTTCACTGAGCATGATCATTCTTTTTTCAATTTCGACTTCCCGGGCCGTAAGGGCGGCCATGATATCTCTTGATGTTACAGATCCGTAAAGGCGGTCTCCCTCACTGACTTTAGCGGGTATGGTGCAGACAATACCCTCAAGTCTTCTGGCCATCTCTTCGGCAAATTCTTTTTCTTTGGCGATTTGAAGATCGAATTTATTTTTTTCCTGCGCCATCATTTTGCGATTTTGCGATGTAGCCGGGACAGCTTTGTTTTGAGGCAGAAGATAGTTGCGGGCATGACCGTCGGCAACAGTTACTTCACTGCCGATAATACCGAGGGCCTCAATTGTTTCCTTTAATATGACTTTCATTGTAACCTCCATTTAATCGCAAAAGCGGCCTGACCTGAAGACAGCCAGGCCGATAGATCCGTACGATTAATTTATTTGTAAGCGGTCAGGGGTTCAACTGTTCACCGCTCAGGGTAATTTTACTCGGGACTGTTTTTGATTTCCATTTTTCTAAAATTTAACCATATATCAAAAAAACCGACGCCGATAACAACAAGAAGAAGAAGTTGTTGCAGGGCGATGAGACCGTATAGGAACAACCTGAGAAATCTGGGGAATTTTTTTTTGTTAAAAAAATGTGATACAATGGCAATTCCCTGGAAAAAATAGACCGGCATTAAGATCAGCAGACCATTTAGTGCCAGAATTTTAATGGCTTTGGACGGGAAAAGAAGTAACAACCCGCAGCCAATCACACCCCACACTAAAAATTCAGGAGATCGCCATTGTTGCAAAGACCCGAAGGTGGGGGAAAAAAGTGACTTTTTTTTTAGAAGCGGCCTGGCCAGCAACAGGCTTGTCCACGCCACAAAAAAAGTCGATATAACAACCATTGCCGGAACAATACGAACCAGAACATATTGAATGTGTTCAAGGGAGTTTGAAATGACCCGGATGCTTTCTTCGGACATCCCCATGCTCTGATAGAGAACCATTGTAAGCTCAAGATTCTGTTTTACATAGCCAGATACCAGCACACCAATATTCTTGCCGGCCATATTGCTGTAAATCAATAAAATCACAAGGCCGCTTAACAAAACCGATCCGCAACTATAAAGAATTGTTTTTTCGATGGAAAGATTTAATTCAAAAAATTCACCAAGAACAAATCCTAAAAAAAGCAGCCCAACGAAAAAAAACATGTCAATGGACAGACCGTCAAGCAATGCGGTCATGACAATGACCGTAACCGAAAATAGCACAACGCCGGCCTTTCGACCGAGTTTTAAACGATAAAACAGAAGCGGCAAAGGCATAAAAAGGGAACAGAAAAATCCGATTATCGGTATGTAGATGGATACTACAAAAATAAAAACGGATAGGGCTGTTCCCTTAGCAATATCTATGGCGATCATGGGTTGATCGTTTTGCAGCACTATCATCCTTTCTATTTAAAAGGCCGGTGAGTGGAATAAATCAACTAAAATCCCATGGTGCCGACATACGGCAGAAGCGCAATTGTGCGCGCCCGCTTAATAGCATGGGTCAGCGCTCGCTGATGTTTGGCGCAGCTTCCGGATATACGCCGTGGGATTATTTTACCGCGTTCGGTGATAAAATATTTTAATGCCTTGGCATCCTTATAATCAATTACAAGACTGCTGTCCGCACAGAAACGGCATACTTTGCGACGATGGAACACTTTTTTTTTGTTTCTGCCGGTATTGGTTCGTTTGCGAGGTTGAAAAGCCATTTTTTACTCCTCTTCTTTACTTTGAATGGGTGTTGCCTGGGGTTCTTCCGGTTGGGGCTCTTCCGGCTGAGGTTTTTCGATTTCAATTGCAGCCGTTTTTACATCAGGTGCCGAATTTTCTTCAGCCGCCGCATCCCTGGCCGCCGCATCCCTGGCTGCCGCTTCTTCCCTGGCTGCCGCCGCTTCTTCCTCGGCCTTTTCAGCCTGGGCCATTTCCTCCTTGATACGGTCGATATCAACCTGTTTTTCAAGCAGTACCGTCAGGAATTTTAATACGCGGTCGTCTATTCTGAAAAACCTTTCCAGTTCATCAACCAGTTCACCGGTGCCACAGTAGTCAAGCCGGGTATAATACCCCCGTGCCTTTTTTTTGATATCGTAAGCAAGTTTTTTCTGCCCCCAGTCATCATGCATGACAAGAAATCCGTCGTATTGCGGGATTAGATCGCTGCATCTTTCGAAAAGCGGTGCCCGTTGCTCTTCTGAAAGGTCCGGATCAATAATGATGATCGTTTCATACCTTCGCATACTTCCTCCTTATGGATGTTATAGCCCCGGATCAACCGGAGCAAGGATATGGTGGAATATCACCATATAAAAATGAACATAATATCAATGTAATAAATTTTCTGTCAAGACTATTTTTACTATTAACTTCACCGGTTGATTAACAGGAACCAATACTTAAAAATGGTATTCCAAAACAATGTCAAGCGTTATGGCCGGTGAAACAATCGTGCCCTGCATATAAAAAAAGGGTTAGCCTGAAAAGCTAACCCATAGTATGAAAATGGTGGGCCGTGTTGGAATCGAACCAACAACCTACTGATTAAGAGTCAGGTGCTCTGCCTAGTTGAGCTAACGGCCCAAAGTGAATAGATCTGCATGCAGATCCAAACGGATAAGCTTCGTACCAGCTTTAAATATGGATGTCAAACTATTTTTTATATCCCTTCGGGGGGGCAGGGCGAGGGTCAGGGGTGAAGCGTTCGCGAGTTCACGGTTAAACCGGCCTGCCGGTCTCCTCCCCTTTAATCGGTTCAAAGGGACGGTTGATTTTCAGCTGATTTTACAGTAGTCTGATTGATAAATAATAGCCAGCATAAATATACAATCAGTTGTATACCATAAAATTGATGATTGATGAAAGGAATTTAAAAATCATGAAAAAAGAAAAATCACGCTGTTTATTTGAACGTGCCGTAAAAACCATACCCGGCGGTGTCAACAGCCCTGTACGTGCCTGCAAGGCAGTGGGCGCCGATCCGCTGTTTATCGATCATGCCGATGGGTGTATGCTTTTTGATGCCGATGGAAACGGTTTTATCGATTATGTCGGATCATGGGGGCCCATGATCCTGGGGCATAGGCATCCCCGGGTTATGGAAGCCCTTGCAGAGACCATGGCCAAAGGGACCAGTTTCGGAGCGCCCACTGAACTTGAAATTATTCTGGCGGAAATGATTGTCGATGCCGTGGCATCGGTTGATATGATCAGAATGGTTAATTCCGGAACCGAGGCCACAATGAGCGCCATCCGTCTGGCCCGGGGCGTGACGGGACGGGACATGATCGTAAAATTTGACGGCTGCTACCATGGCCATGCAGATACGTTACTGGTGGCGGCCGGTTCGGGGGTTGCAACCCTGGGTATCCCCGGTAGTCCAGGTGTTCCAAAATCTGTGGTTGAGCATACACTGTCGCTGCCCTACAATGATATTGAAGCGGTCCGGGATGTCATGACCCGAAAGGGCCATCAAATCGCCTGTATTATTGTTGAACCGGTGGCCGGTAATATGGGACTTGTGGCGCCTGTGCCTGAATTTCTGGAAACCCTTAGAGCGCTTACCCATGCGAGCGGCAGCCTTCTGATATTCGATGAAGTCATGACCGGTTTCAGGGTTGCCCATGGCGGTGCCCAGGCGTTGTATAACATCCGGCCCGACATATCCTGTTTTGCAAAAATAATCGGCGGTGGATTACCCGTGGGCGCCTATGGCGGCCGGCGGGATATCATGGAACATATTTCACCCCAGGGAGCCGTTTACCAGGCCGGGACATTGTCCGGTAATCCGCTGGCCATGGCGGCGGGAATCGCTACCCTGGAGCAGCTCAAAGTCCCTGGTTTTTACGAAAAGCTTAACAAAATGACAAAACAACTTGCCACAGGGCTCGAAAAGGCCGCTGAAAAAGCCGGCATCAAAGCCAGGGTTGACCATGTCGGCGCCATGCTTGGATTTTTCTTTACGGACCGGGAAGTGACAAATTTTGAGGATGCCAAGACCAGTGATCTTGAACTGTTTGCCGCTTATTATAATGGTATGTTGGAAAAGGGTATTTATCTGGCGCCCTCTCAATTTGAAAGCCTTTTTGTCTCGGCAGCGCATGGGGCCGAACAAATTGATGCGACAATTAAAGCGGCGGAACAAGTGTTGGAGGGATTGGGGAAATAATCAGCCTGTTTCGTATGGGCCCTGAAATCATCGCGGTGGCCGACACTAGAAATAATAATTGTAGCGGACAAGGGGACCGATTTTGCCGGCGTCAAATTGAATCGGGATTTCAGGGTCGTTGATATCGGTGTCATGCCCGCATAAATTGAGTTTCAGATTGATAGCAGACTGCCGGGCGATAAAAAAATCGATACCGATTGTAACCGGGTTTGCGTATACACCGGTCTGACCATCCGGGCCGTGGCCAGCGATATTGTCGGCGGTATGGCCAAAACCCGGCAGCTTAGATATTGCACAGCCAAAACCCGTCATCATCATGGATATGATCAATACGGAGATGTAAAATTTTTTCATTTTCGGGATACCTTTTTGATATAAATTTTTTAATGCCTTGCTGTTTCAATTGAAACAGCGGGGAATCAATTTACAGATAGTTATTTCAAGGAACATGCCAACATTTTGACTATTTCGGGATCAGGCCGGTTTAGTTTATAAACGTTGGGCCGTTTAATGGTTTAATGCGGGCGTTGTGATGGGGAGAAGGGGGTGCGGGGTTGTTTCGATGTGCCTTTTAGTATACAGCGGGTATGCAAAACGTATCACTGAAACGAGGGTGCCCGGTCGCTTGCCGGGGGCATTTTATGGCAAGTTTAATTATGGTTAATGAATCGTCTGGTTTTCAGACGGCAGTATGGAAAGTCTGACCAGGTAATGTCCTTTGAATCGGCCCTGATCTTCTTTGGTGATATTTTCGATCTGGGTCGGCAGATACTTTGTCGGGTACTTTGAATCAGTACTGTAGTATTTCATTTTAAACACATTGCCGGTCTTGAGAAACCCTATAATACCGGACTCTTTTTTTACCAGAACAAACAGCGGTTCTGATTCCGAGTTCCACAGTTTGAACTGATAGAGGACCTGGATTTCAGGTGATAAAAATTCAACACTGTGAAATTCATTTGAAAGGGTCTGATTTCCCATTCCTGTCGTTACATTACGATTAAAATGGCGGGATAAGTTCATAACGGGCTCCTTAAATTATTTGGGCGGTTAAGCGACGATGCTTTTTCGCTATGCCTGACTATGAAGACAAGCAAACCTTGTGCCAATAGTTAAAGCGCGTTTTGGCCATCCGTAAACGATACCCGGGGAGCCGTGATGGCGCATAAAAAATCCGGATGGCATTTAAATGATCAACCCGTTTTCAGGTGATTGCTTCCAGGGGCTGTCAATTATACATCACGGAGGTTATAACGGGAGATGAGGCGGGACAGGTAGGTTCTCTGGATGTCCATAATTTTGGCGGCTTTACTTCTGTTGCCGCTGGTATGTTTGAGTGTCAGTGTGATAAATTCTTTTTTGAAGTTGTTAATCGCCTTTTCCATGGTCATGCCGATCTGAGAGTCGGGGACACTGGGTCTTGAAATGTCAATGGGGAGGTCTTCGGGTACAATGCTGTGCCCATTGCCCATGACCACCGCTCTTTCCAGGGCATTGCGCAGTTCACGCACATTTCCGGGCCAGTCATAGCGCATCATTTTCTGCAGGGCGTCACTGGATATGCGCAGTGCTGAAAAACCGGTTTCTTTTTTAAAGATGTCGAGAAAATATTCTGACAGCAGGGGGATGTCCGATATCCTTTCCCGCAAGGTGGGTAAACTGAGCGAGACAACATTCAGGCGGTAGTACAGGTCTTCCCTGAAATTACCGTTTTTGACCTCTTTGGCAAGCACCTTGTTTGTGGCTGAGAGTACCCGTACATCCACTGTTATGGGGGTGTTGCCGCCGACCCGGTAAAATACACCCTCTTGCAGGACGCGAAGCATTTTGGCCTGCATGCCGGAGTTCATTTCACCAATTTCATCCAAGAAAATCGTGCCCTTGTCCGCCAGTTCAAATTTGCCTATTTTCCGGCCTGCCGCACCTGTAAAGGCGCCTTTTTCATGTCCGAACAATTCATCTTCCAGCAGGGATTCGGGCAGCGCCGCACAGTTCAGAACCACCAGAAGGTTATCCTTCCGTGGCCCGGCCTGGTGAATCAGCCGTGCAAGCAGTTCTTTGCCGGTGCCGCTGTCCCCTAAAATGAGCACCGTTGCTTTGGAGTTGGCTACTTTAAAAGCATCGGAGATGACCTTTTTCATCGCTTTGCTTTCCCCGATGATCTGATATTTAGCCCCCAGTTCTTCCTTTAAATTTCGGTTCTCCTGTTTTACATGATCAATTTTACGGGCGTTTCCAATGGCCAGCGCCGCAAGTTCGGCAAAAACCTCAAGGGTTTGCATGTCCTGATGTTGAATCGGGGTGCCGTCCTGCTTGTCGATAATCTGCACAACGCCAATGACGTCGTTTTCTATTTTCATGGGAACACAGGCGATGGAGTGGGTTTCCATGCCCAATGAGCGGCTGATTTCACCATACCAGCGCGGATCTTTGCTGACATCCTGAATCAGCAACGGTGTCCCTTCTTCGGCGACGCGACCGGCAATACCCTGGCCCAGCTTTATTTTATACTCTTTAACCGCGGTTTTTTTTTCTCCGGTGGCCACCTTGAAGTACAGGTGCCTGGTTTTAGGGTCCAGCAGCAGCAGGGAACCGGCCTTGGCCTGCATCATCTGAGTGGCTGTTTCAATAATCAGTTCAAGGAGTTTGTCGATATCCTGAATCGAAGACACCCATGAGGATATTTCTTTAAACCGTGCAATAGATGCTTCCGGCTGCGATATGGTATTTGTGAGACCGCTGGGCATATGATTTTTACCGCTGAAAAAGATAACGGTTAATAGAAAATACCGAAATGCTTTTTAGTATACAAAAATCGAATCTTTATGTCAATTCAAAGAGGTAAAATAACATATAAAAAAGCCTGCATTCGGCTTTTCAGTCGCTCAAAAAGGTTGACATAAATTTTGTTCCTGAATACCTATGGCTCGGTTGTCTATTTACAACAAACAACATAACCTCATAATGGTGGTGCCCCTCCCATGCCAGATAAAGACCTTGTCAAAAATTATATTTCCGAGGATGTCAAGACCATCCATTTGATTGCGATTTGTGGCACCGGAATGGCGGCCCTGGCCGGGATGCTTAAGGATCAGGGCTTTACGGTCAGCGGATCAGACCGGAAAATCTATCCGCCCATGAGCGATTTTCTGGCCCAAAAAAAGATTCTTGTTGCCGATGGGTTTTCCCCGGAAAACGTATCCGGTAATCCGGATCTGGTGGTTATCGGCAATGCCGTGAGCCGGGATAACCCTGAAGTTATGGAGACGCTGCACCGAAGGCTCAACTTCTGCTCCATGCCCCAGGCCGTCAATCATTTCGGGGTTGCCCGTAAAAAGACCCTTTTGATTGCCGGAACCCATGGTAAAAGTACAACATCCTCAATTTTGGCATGGATACTCTATCAGGCCGGGCAGAGTGATGTAAAATTTGACCCGTCCTATTTCATCGGTGGCATACTGAAGAATTTTAACAGCAATTACCGGCTGGGCAAGGGATCGTATATGGTCATCGAAGGGGATGAATATGATACGGCGTTTTTTGACAAGGGGCCCAAATTTTTACATTATGATCCGTTGGTTGCCGTGTTAACCAGTGTCGAATTTGATCATGCGGACATATTCAGGGACCTGGATCATGTGATGCAGATATTTGACCGATTTTTATCCCGGCTCTCTTCTGACAGCCTTCTGCTGGTATATGACGGGGATGGCAATATCGCCCGGTTGGTTAAGGGGAAACACTGTGACATCAGTTCCTATGGACTGAGTCCGGATTCAACCTGGCACCTGAAACGGTTTTTTGTTCAGCCGCCCTGGACCACTTTTGAGGTTTACAGACAGGGCAGGCCTTACGGGTGCTTTAAAACCCGGCTCATGGGCCGGCACAATTTGATGAACACCCTGGCTGCCATCGCTGCTGCGGTGCGTCTGGACGTTCCCCAACAGGCCATTGCAACAGCCCTTGAAACCTTTGAAGGGGTAAAGCGTCGACAGGAGGTGCGGGGGGTCAAAAACAATATTACCATTATCGATGATTTCGCCCATCACCCCACAGCGGTAAAAGAGACGCTTTGCGCCCTCAAACCGTTTTGTACCGCCGGGCGTCTGATTGCCGTGTTTGAACCGCGCACCAATTCAAGTATGCGCAAGGTGTTTCAGGACGTCTATCCATCCGTATTTGACCCGGCGGATCTGATCTGTATCCGTAAGCCGCCGCTGCTCCATAAAATCCCCCCCAATGAGCGGTTTTCCTCTGAAGTGCTGGTCGCTGATTTAAACGCCCGGGGTAAAAATGCGGTTTATTTTTCCGATACGGATCTGATTGTCGATTATCTGGCAGGCCATGCCCGGCCCGGCGACCATATACTGGTCATGTCCAATGGCGCCTTTGATAATATTCATGAAAAGCTCTTGAAGGCATTATGAATATCCATTCATCTACCGCAATTCCTTGATAACGAAGGATCTGGAGTCATCCGGCTTTCCCAGAGGGTAAAAAATGGTGCCCTTTTGTACTTTTTCTGGATATCACCATGAGTGAATTCCTTAAAAATTGCATCATTCTCGTTGAACCCTTTCCCTTGGCGGATTTAGATCGATAGCGCATGTTTTTTATGCAACTGTAGGGTAAAAAGATCTCTGAGAAAAATAGTAAACCACGGAATACACGGAATACACGGACAGCCTTTTGTATAAGGCACTGTGTTGTCCCACTATTCTGTCAAAATTCCCGAAAATGTTGATAAATCAATACAGCCACATTCATAACTTGACTTTCCAGTTATTGCTTAGTATTCTTCTTTTTATGTTCATTTAAAGATAAAGATCTGAAGCATTCTTAACCTTTAGCGGATAGGGATAAGCAGATACGATGAAAACAGAAACCCCATTTCTCGACGAATACTGAGAGGTGGGGTTTTTTGATTTGTTGGCAGTGGCTACTTAGGCTTGCGATGCCTTGTGTTTTTTAAGGCAACATTTTTTATGCTTTTTGTACGTATTTCCAGTTTCAATATACACTTCGACTGCATTGTATTCATTTTAATATCAATATGTTGTCTAATTTAGAAAAAAAGTAATATACGGCTATTTGGCCGTCTAATCTATGTTATGAGAGAATTACAAAGTGAACATTTCCATAATCATTCCTGCCAGAAATGAAGAAAAGCTGCTTCCTGAATGCCTAAAAAGCATTCAAAATAGCATAAAAATATCCAATTTATCAGTTGAAATTGTGGTTGTGGCAGACTGCTGCAAGGACAGAACCATTGATATTGCCGAAGAGTACGGATGTAAAGTTTACAAAGTGCATTTTTCATCACGATCAAAATCACGCAATTATGGTTTCAGCAAAACAAATGGGGATTTTTTAGTTTTCTTAGACGCAGATACCATGATCTCAAATGATTTTTTAAAGAAAACTATCGATTTGTTGTGTGAATATCCTGTTGTTTGGTATCTGCAACAAACCTTGGAAAGAAGCTTATTGGCTGATTTCTATTTCAAAACCATAAATTATCTCTCAAATTTTAGGCCAACATTTTCGCCGGCGATAGGCGTAAGGGCTAACTATTTCAAAGAAAGTGATGGTTTTAACGAATCCTTAAAAAGCTATGAAGATTATTATTTTCTTCACAAAGCATGGAAAAATAGGGCAACCAAATTTTGCCGAGCTAATGTCAGAACCTCCATGAGAAGAGTTATTAAATTTGGCTTATATAAGGCCACATTATATTTCATTTTAGCTTGGCTCAATCCAGTCGAATTTGAATGGAGACCTATAAATGTGTAAAGACGAAAAATCGCCACCGAATGACATAATCGAAAGAGCGGAAAAGGAATATGAGCATGTAACTGCAGAGCTTGCTCGTTATGATAGCGATAGTCAAAAAATCGTATCCTTTATCAGTCTTCTAATTACCACCGCATTTATTATTGGTGTCGAAAAACAGATCCCATTTGTTTTCCCTATTGTTCCGATAATTGCAATTATGGTTATTCAATATTTGCTTTCAAATAACTACGCATATCGTGTGAGAGAAATGTATGTTTACAAGCTCGAAGATATTTTAAGAAGACACAATGGCCAAGTTCCAGGCCTATACAAAAACCAAATTAGAAAGCATTTCCAAGAACTAACAAAAACAGAGATGCTTTTGCTACCATTCTCAGGTAGCGTCTTATATACTGTCGCACTTGTCATTATAATATCAGTCTTTTCTGTTTATAAGTCATATTCTTATATAAATATAAAATTTAGCAATTATGGAGCGTTAGTTTATTTATTCATATGCCTGTTGATGGTTGTGTACACAATTATGACGAGTTTATGGTCCACAAAGCGCTTATCTAAAGAGTATAAGCAAACGACCACATAACCTCACACTGGTGCCGACCCAAAAAGCAGGGCGGCACAGTTTATCGTTCGGCAGGACGGAAAACGATCCAGAGAAACCAAACAGGAAGGAGAAAACTACGATGGAACTGAATCAAGATCGAGGTACCATTGTCCGGATTACATTCGACATTTTGTACCCCAACGGACAGCTTAAGACAGTTTCGATGAGTATGGCAGATTACGATGAGTGGCAGAATTCGGGCATTATTGCCTTTGGCGAAGGGGCTATAAACACAATCATCAAATCAGGAGTCGGATCTGGGAGAGCAAATGAAGTGGAAAGTGCATGGAATGCCGTAGAGGAAGACGCCCTCTACAAGCCCGCTATGCTGGTAATCGATAATGATGGAAAAATTATTCCGAAATGTGGTGCTCACCACTCCTCTGGACACAAGGAAGCGGGGGAGGCTGTTGCTCGATTCATGTGAGTCGAAATCCTGCATAATATTGTTTGATCCGAGAAGGCGCCGTTCCTAACCGCCTGTGAAGGTGTCATTAGTATCATGCGCGGTTGGTCATTTTTTGCACTATGATCACAAAACGCTGGACCCGAACAAGCTTCCGTAGCAGATTGTTTTTAGAATGCTGCGACTGCTAAGCAGCAGTGTTTGGCGGTGAACCATGAATCTCAAAATTCTCAGAAAACGATTAGCCTTGGCACGCAAGCTCGCTGGATTTGATGAGCCCGATACGATTGAGCGCCTTGTCGTTCCTGTCTTGGAGATCGCCGGTTGGCCCGTAAATGACCTAAATCCGATGTACCTCCGACGGGGCAACCGTGATAATCGAAGTAGTCAACGGGTGTTCGATCTGCAACTTCATGCCGATGGGCGTGCTGACCCCCTGATAGTTATAGAGTGTAAAAAGCTATCGTCCACAATCTTTTTAGAGGGGAAGGGCGCATCATGCAATACAAAAGACCAGTACGATTTTGTCCGTCAGTTGCGGAATGATTGCCTTAACCCCCGCTTTTCTTGCCGCCGCTCATTGACTACCCCCGTGTTGACCAACGGGGAACACTGGATAATATTCAACTCCGCTTTTCTTGATCCAGAGCGAAAGGACGAAAATATATCTAAGATGAATTTTACCGACTTTGTCCAACACAGTTGCAGCCTTGGCGATAAAATGTTCGAGAAGTCGATTGTTGAAGCTTTGCAGAAAGGAACGCCGAACAACCCCATGCACGCGGACGGGAATTCCGCTACACTCCATTCCCGCCGGTGATGAGTGCGTTAGCCGCCCATCAATAAGGAGGAACTCATGGCAAATCGCAATTTTGGTAGAAGCGTTTTGAACGAAAGCTTCAACGACGCAACAGTCGAAATTGTATGGGCAAAAGGGGTTGTTGTACCTGGTGTTGATCCGGCAATTCGCCGCAAAGATTCATGCGGCGCTTGGATAGACCGGAACCAATATGGAATTACAACTGACAATGGAACAGGGTGGGAAATAGATCACATCGTCCCTGTTGCAAAGGGCGGCAAAGACGACATAAGCAATCTTCAACCATTACAATGGCAAAACAACCGCGCCAAAAGTGACAACGGCCCCGGTCAATGGGAATGCGCTGCTGTCGCTAAGAGCTAGCACGTTAGCTGGGTGACTTTATGGAGAAAAAGCTAAAACATCTTGAACTAATCCAAGGTGTAATCAATCGAATGGCCCAGTGTTCATTTTTATTAAAAGGATGGAGTGTGGTTCTACTTTCTGGCCTTTTTGCTTTAGCAGCAAAAGATGCAAATCCATTGTTTGTTTATTTAGCCTACTTGCCCGTTATAACTTTCTGGATGTTAGATGGATATTATCTTTATCAGGAGCGGTTGTATCGAAAATTATATTCGCATGTCCGGAAGCAAGAGGCTAATGATATTGACTTCGACATGAACGCCACTCCTTTTAAAGGCAAAGATGGAGCTACTTGGTTAGAAAGTGTTATGTCAAAAACTATGATTATGTTTCACGGCATACTTATTGTGACCGTAATTATTGTAATGATAGTTTGTATCACATCTATATAGGAGGGCAAAATGGCTAGACGAGTATTTTTTAGTTTTCATTACAAATATGTTTGGAAGGTAAATCAAATCAGGAGCATTCCAAACGTAACAGGCACTGCTGCAGCCGGTTTTCAAGATGCTTCTTTATGGGAAGAAACAAAAAAGAAAGGCGCAAAGGCCATTAAAGCCTTGATTGACAAAGGGCTTCAGAACACTTCTGTCACTGTTGTTTTTGTCACTTACGGAACGGCAAATAGAAAATATATTAACTATGAAATAGATCAATCTTTGGCACGAGGCAACGGACTGGTTGCAGTTCAAATTCACCACCTCAAAGATCAAACCGGTCAGACAGGTTCGCCTGGAGCAATCCCTTCACAGATCGCAGCTAATGGCTTCAAGGCATATAAATATACAACTAAAGATAGTTTGGCTAAATGGATTGAGGAAGCAGCCAAACTAGCAGGGAAATAGATTCTCTAATAGAGAACAATATGGATATTTATGAAATTATTTTTTGGTGTTATCTCACTTTGGCTTTATTGACACTTGCGCCAACTCTTACAAAATTACTCGGCGAGGTGCAACTAAATCCAGGTGGTGCATCTTTTAGAGATTCTCCACAATTTAACGAAGAGAATCAAAAAAGACTTGAAAACCATTACTCCCGTTTAATGGGGACGCTGGGCTTTTGGAAGAAAAAAGCCGGGGTATATACCTCCTTTCATTATTACTGTGTTGTCTGGACTATTCTTTCTGCTTGGGCAGTGCCTATTATATCGGCACTGAGCCCAGAAGCATCTGGAACGAACAGTTTTTCAAAATATCTTATAGTACTCGTGTCAGGACACGTCGCCCTCTCGTTAAGCTTTCATAAGGGTCTAAAAATTGCCGAAGGCATGAAAGCATTTAGGCATGGGGAATCTGAATTCTATGATCTTTATCGGCGTCTGCTTGATCGGCCCCATACTTTTGGTGATGATCAAGAAAAACAAATAGACGAATATTTTTCAGAAGTGGAGAGAATAAGAAAACTTGTTCGTAATGCGGAAACAGAGAGTTTGCCAAGCATCGATGAAATAAAATCAACAGGAAAGAGCGGCTAACAAGGCCAATTAACGCGGACGCAAAAAACGCGCCGGTTATTGGCGGCGTTCTGCTCCACGTAAAAGGAGGCCGATATGAATCCGAAACAGCATTGGAAGTGCATTTTTTTCATGTGCATTACAATATTTCTGTTAATCATCCCGAATTTGGCCTCGGCGGGATTATTCGACAAAATATATGATGCACAGAAAAAAGCAATCGGTGCTGCTCAAAAGGGTGTCGAACATGCAGGGAAAGAATTGTATTATGAACAAAAGAAGGCAATAGCCAAAATTCAAGACGGTATAACTCCAGAAGAAAAGAAAAAATTAGAGGACAATGCTAAAAATCGAATTGATGAATTTATTGCTGAAATGAATAAACAGCTCGAAGCGCTTGCCGAAACGAATGAAAAATTGAAAATGATAGCTCAGAACCAAGAACAAGAGTTAACTAATTTGAAAAATCACAATTCCGACATGTCATTGCAGCTATCTCAATTAAAAAATTCTAACATTGAGTTCCAGGATACAATTACAAAGCAGCGAGACCAAATTTATAATTTAACTGACTTAAATTCAGATTTAAAAGACGAAACTGATAAGCTATCGCAGAAACTATCATCTGCTCAAAAAAGGTTTTGGGCTACTTTAGCTGCAGTCATAATCGCGGTATTAGGTATTTTGAAATTAATCCTTGAGATTAGAAAAGTATCTCTGGAGAATGCTAAACTTAAAGGAGAATTATCAAAGAATAAAGAGCAGAACAATGCTAATGCAGCCGACGCATAAAGCCGCGCGGCTGATTAGCGACGTTGGCCATCGAACGAGAGTGGATTATGGAACCGATAACGATTTTCACTGTTGCTATTCACCAGGCCATCTTGGCTCTGGTATCAAGAAAGGCACGACAAGACGAAGTGCCCATCAGCAGTGAGCCAGCGTCTTTGGTTATAGATGGCGCAAGCGCATTCGGCGTTGGCATTTCATTCGCCTTACCTAGTACGGCTTCCAACACGTTGGCTACCATTTCCCTAAATCCACTTATTGATTTGGGTAAGTCTACATTAGAAGTGGCGTGTGATATTGCCAGGGATACACAAGCAAGAGGTGAATTCAACACCAAGATCGCATCTTATCTGCGCACCGACGGTTACATTGGAAATAACTCGGCGTGGATGTGCCCTCGGAGCAAGTGTGCCATAGATATTAATATAGAAAGAAACAAATTCCATGTTTTGTGCCCCTATCTTCTCCAGAGGCCGCCTCTCGGATGCAAGGTTACATGGAAGAAACTTGGCCTTCTGCAATTGGCCTTTCCGCCCCTCATTCCGCTCTCAATAATGAAGGCCACATTTGACTTCACGCTTCATTCGATGGGGTTATCGTATTGGAAATCTTACGGGTATTGCTGCTTAGCAGACAAGATCATTCACGGTGTCACAGCGGGAGGAAAGGGAACCCGGCCAACAAAATGCTGCACCTGATTCGGGCCAAAAAGCGGCCCTCTCAGGTGAGCATAGACGTTCGGCACGCGATTTAGGAGGCTTAAATGTCAATAAGGGTACAGATCGGGACAAGCGAAAGAGACATTTCTGACATAGAACCAAATTGGGTGAATGAGCAGATAAACCGCAGAAAGAAAGATGGAGTGCCAATCTGTGTCCGTGTTTCTATCAAACAAGAGGAAATAAATATTTCACTTGCCACAAATGATTGCCCAAAAGGCGGTGGTGGTAGGCGACCTCCAAATAAAAGGGAAAAAGAAATTTTTCACCTTTGGGATAAATTACACCTTAACCAGAAATCATTCTCTGCCGGAAACTTAGTTGCATTTCTGAAACAGATATCCTAATTTTTTGGATACAGTTCAGTTAATTCATCACTTATGATCGAAATGATTGAGGAGCTTAAAAATGGCAGATCTATTCTTTTCTTATTCTCATAAAGATGAAGAACTAAGGAATGAGCTTGAAGTTCATTTATCAATGCTTAAGAGGCAAGGGCTCATACGTGCTTGGCACGATAGGCGCATCGTAGCAGGAAATAACATACATTCTAATATAAGTGCGGAGCTTGAAAACGCGGACATTATTTTACTGCTAATTAGCGCTAACTTTCTATCATCAGATTATTGCTATGATAAAGAAATGACGAGAGCGCTGGAAAAAGATAAAGAAGGCTCAGCAAAAGTTATACCTGTTATTCTCCACCCATGTGATTGGACAAATTCGCCATTCGGATCATTGAGAGCTACTCCCTTAGATGGTAAACCTGTTTCCATGTTTCCGAATCAAGCAGAAGCATTAACTCAGATTGCTAAAGATATTCGTGCCGCTGTCGAAGAGATGGGTTTTTCAAATGTTGATCAGGCCCCGGCAAAGGTTCCAAACATTTCATCAAACAGTGAACAGAGACCTCGATCCAGCAATTTGAGAGCGAAAAAGAAATTCACTGATAGAGAAGTTGATGATTTTTTAGAGTCCTCATTCGAGTATATAGCAAGGTATTTTGAAGCTTCTCTTAATGAATTGCAAGAACGGAACGCAAATATCACTGCTAAATTTAAGCGAATTGATGCAAATTGTTTTACTTCGTCAATTTACGATGATGGTGCAAAGGCATCCGAATGCACGATATGGACTGGCGGAGAGAATTCATTTATTGGTGGTATAGCATATTATGGTGGTATAACGAACTCTCGGAATCAATTTAACGAATCTCTGTCGGTAGAAAATGATGGATTTTCCTTGTATCTACGCCCCATGGGGATGTCTCATTATGGTATGTCAGAATCTAAAAAATTATCACAAGAGGGTGCCGCAGAGTTTTACTGGAGTTTGTTTATTGAGAGACTACAATGAGCCGAACATGGCGCTTCAGCAGACAGCCAGGGCCGTGGCATACTTGACAGTACGAAGTTGATTGAAATTATATATTTTTATAAAAATCGGCGGTAACCCTGGCTGCTGCTGAGCTCGGCGTTGAACTAAGCCGCTACGCGGCAGTAACGACCCGAAAATATAGTATATACCCGCCTGTTTTCATTTTCACGTCTGTTCTATTATATTTATCTTCATCATTATAACCCTTTAATTTTATTGATGGAGGTAAATCATGTCTGAACTTCGCAACAAAATGATCAGGGCCATGAGGCTCAAAGACTACGCCCCTAAAACCCAGAAGTCTTATCTTTCGGCCGTTGAAGGGCTTGCCAAATTTCACCAAAAGTCACCGGAACTATTAAACCAGGAAGAGGTGAATGACTATCTTCTTCATCTGAAAGACGACGGTAAGACTTCCAGCACAAGGAACGTTGTCGTTTCCGGCTTGCGGTTTTTCTACAGCAATGTACTTGAGAACAAGGCGTTAAATTTTAAATTTCCCTCCCGCAAAAAACCGAGAATTTTGCCTGAAGTGCTCAGTGGGCGTGAGGTTATAAAGCTCATTGACGCAACGGAGAATATCAAACATCGGGCAGTTTTGATGACGGCGTATTCGGCAGGCCTCAGAGTAAGCGAAGTCTCCAAATTGCAGATCAATCATATCGATAGCGAGCAAATGGTTGTTCGAGTTGAACAGGCAAAAGGTATGAAAGATCGCTATACACTTCTTTCCACAAAGTTGCTCAAAGAATTGAGAACTTATTATAAGGCATACCGTCCGAAGAATTACTTGTTTTTTGCGAAGGATCGAAATCTCCCCATGAGCATTGCAACTATGCAGAAGATATATCGTAAAGCCAGGAAAAATGCCGGCATTACAAAAGGCCGAGGGATTCACACACTGAGGCATTGTTTTGCCACACACCTTCTGGAAGCCGGGTACGATGTCCGAAGAATTCAGATTCTCATGGGACACCGGTCTCTATCCACCACCATGGTCTACCTTCATGTTTCCAGAGGCGGCCTTGCAAAGATAAAAAGTCCCCTGGATTTTATCGATGATGCCGAAGATTATACATCTCCATGGGACAATGGCGATGACAGCGTCAAGTGACCAGACGGCATCATTTAAAAACTGGGAAGTTGCAGACATTTTACGGCGGCATATCGGAGATTATTTACAGAGATACAAAATGCCTCCTGAGCACTATAAGGTGGTGTACGACATTCTTAATTGTCGCAATGCCTATCTGGGTGGGCGCGTTGAAAGATGCGACCACTGCGGTTCGGAGCGTATCTTGTACAACTCGTGCCGTAACCGGCATTGTCCAAAATGCCAGACAGTTACCAAAGAAAGGTGGCTGATGGCCCGGGAAGCCGAGCTGTTGCCGGTCAAGTATTTTCATAATGTGTTTACGCTTCCCCATACGTTGAACCCGTTGATCCTGTGCAACAAGGCGCTGCTGCTTGGCTTTCTATTCAAAGCAGCAACAGGGACTCTCCTTCAATTTGGACAAAATCCTGATAACGGTCTTGGAGGCAAGCTGGGCATCATCGCTATTTTGCATACATGGACTCAGACGTTGATGGATCATTTTCATCTGCACTGCCTGGTTCCGGGTGGGGCGATTTCAGAGGACGGATGGGAATGGCTTGACTGCACCGATGATTTTTTGTTCCCGGTCAAGGCTCTTTCAAAGGTGTTTCGAGGGAAGTTCATATCGTATCTGGAAGAGGCTTTCGAGAAGGGGCAACTGAAGTTTCCTGGAAGCATCGGTTCATTGAAGAGCCGGAAGAGCTTCAGGAAACTCGTCAATCAGCTATGGTCCAAAAGATGGGTTGTTTACACCAAAGAACCCATGAATCGTCCCGAGTGGGTGCTGGATTATCTGGGTCGTTATACCCATCGCATTGCCATATCGAATCATCGTATTTGTGGTTTTTCAGATGGGCAAGTGACATTTACCGTGAAGAACAGGGGACAAAATACGACCGAAAAAATAACGCTTGACGCCGTTGAGTTCATCCGACGGTTTCTGCTCCACGTGGTCCCCAAACGTTTTGTTCGAATCCGGCACTATGGGATTCTGGCAAACCGGAACAAAAAAAAGGACATAGCCGTCTGTCGGAGCTTATTGGGGCAAAAATCGAAAATGCCGGAGGTGGCCAAAAAGTCAGTTGGCGAGATCATGCTGGAACGGACCGGTATTGATATCAGCCGCTGCCCTTGCTGCAAAACCGGAACGATGAAAAAGGTGCATGAAATCCCTGAAGGCGCAGGCCCCAGTGCATTTCAAATTATTTGTGCGGGAAGGATAAGAGACGGGCCGTAGCCGGCGCCGTTCATGACAATCAATTTAAAAGGCTTGATCATCCGGGTGAAAAAGCTTACGGACAGGTGCGTTTTTCCGACAGAATTGAGGAAAAAATCAGGATCATTTCTGGTGATCTCAGCGGAAACAGCATGATAAAATTGCTCCAACATGCGCAGAAAGCCAAAAAACATACACAAAAAGATGCCCCAGCCCCGACCTTTCTTTACAAACCCCATATATAATGGTAAACACAAGGAAAACCAAACGACTGCTTAGTCCAACATGATTTTATCCATCATCCCGCAGTCCGAGTCTCATTGCAGCACAAATTTCAAAACACCGCCTGAGAGTATTTGTAATCCTTCGTATTAAAATCGGCGGGACGACGGATAAAATTCTATACGTTGTTTACTTTGAAACGGGAACGGACAATCCCCAATAGAATATATTTATAATCGCTATTTGAGCTGGACAAAATAATGAAGAAAATTAAAATATTACTTTCGTCTCTTTTTCTTTTATTAATTCTGTTTGTTGGAACAGGCGTTACCAAAAATTTATTCAATCTATCTGAACCAATTTATCTTTTGTTGGTCGCTGGTGTTAAAGATGGCGGAAGTACTGAGATAATTTTACGAGGGTTGGAAGATAAAAAATTTTATATCTTAATTGATCATCGGATAGATACTAAAACGGCTGGAAGGATGTATATAGGCTCTGATAGCTATCCAAATGATAGTGAAAATTTGGTTTCAACAAATTCCGATGAAGAAAAGCAAGTATTGGACACATTACAACAGATCGTTGACAATAATATCAATCCAGAGATACAAAGCAAGTTGCTCAAATTCTTTGCTGAAAACGAATTGAAAAATCTTTCCTTTGACGATCCCAACATGGTATTTATTAAAAATCTTCCCTTTGAGGACATGAAAGCTGCATTGCTTTTACAGGCAATTCAAACTTACAAAAACACTTTCCATCATTGAATTAACAATTTCATTTAATACATTATTTTCATGATAGCTACGGAAAAATATTGCACAACAAAACGATGCAGCCGACCCGGGGGGATAGCGGCTTTTCGGATGCCCTTGGTTTTTGAAACAACCTGGCTTCGACAAACTGCTCGGCTCTCTTCCCCGGTCGGCTGAGCTTCCCGTTCGGTGAAGGAACCTTCAATGATTCATAACGTGCTATTTGATTTAGATGGTACTTTAACTGACCCCAGAGAGGGGATAACTCGTTGTATTCAATTCTCTCTTTCGCGGCTTGGCAGGAAAGCGCCACCTACAGATGATCTTTTATGGTGTATTGGCCCGCCTTTGAGAAATTCCTTCGCCCAATTGCTCGAAAGTAATGATGCCGCATTATTGGATTTGGCTTTGAGTCACTACCGGGAGAGATACGCGGAAATTGGAATTTTTGAAAACCATGTTTATCCAGGTATTGTTCCGGCCCTTCGTAAAATTCGAGAATCGGGTTGCCGATTGTTCTTGGCTACTTCCAAACCGGAAATTTTTGCCACTCGAGTTCTCGACCATTTCGACCTGACAAAGTTTTTCCATGGAATCCACGGCAGCGAGATTGATGGCAGCTTTTGCGAAAAGGCTGATCTTGTGGCACATATTATCAAAACATGGAATCTCGATCCCTGCTTGACACTTATTATAGGGGACCGGGTACATGATGTCATTGGAGGGAAAAGAAACGGGATAATGACCGCAGTCGTTAATTATGGTTATGGAACCAAGCAGGAGATTGAAGCGGCAGCGTCTGATTTTGTTTTTGAATCACCATCTGATCTTGTGATGTTTCTTCAAACAAAACGAGCACCGAACCAGACGCTCAACCAGACGGCTAACTCTGGGGGCTTTTCGGAGTAGGTGCATTCAACAATATTTTGTGCTTTCCGGGAGCCGTGGGTATCTACCCGCCGCTGTTTAGCTCACCGTTATGCTAAAAAATAGAAAACATTATCTGACTTATCACCTTACACAATCCATGCAATGAAAACCAAAAAGGACATATGCTTTTGCTGTTGTAAATCAAAGAAACTATCAGAGGAACACATAATTCCACAGGCTCTTGGCGGCAAACTTGTTGCACGTATCTATTGTCAAAGTTGTAATAGCGAATTTGGAAAGGGAATTGATGCTGAACTGATAAATAGTATAGGTTTTTTTGGAACTGCTTTGAATATTAAAAGGGTTAGAGGAAAGAGCCAGCCTTATGATGTAGCTTTAACTAAAGATGGCACTAAATTAACCTTTAATGGGAAAGAATTTAAACGCAAAAAACCTATTGTTAAAATCGAAAAGAATGGAGGAAAAATAAAATACGTTGACGTAAGGGCCCGGTCAGAAAGTGAAGTTAAAAAGATATTCTCCAATATAAAGAAAAAATATGATCTTCCTGATGTGACAAATTATTTTAAAGAGAATCATCCTGGGCCGACAGATACTGTCACTGAATTCGTATTTGACAACGAAAAGATACGGCGATGTGTGGCCAAAACGGCATATAGCCTTCTCTGTGTTAAACTGCTCCCATCTCAAATATTTACCAGTGCATTTGAAGAAATAAGAGATTATATTCGACATGGGGGGAGAACTGATATGGCGACTGCAAACTTCACCCATACAGACTTTATGACTGACTATATTCGTCCTCTCCACAAAATCCATATTTCCATGAACAGACAAAAGAATATCATCATTGGGTTCATATGTTTTTTTGGCACGTTCAGATATACGGTTTTGTTATCTAAAGATTATAAAAGTGTATTTGAGTGGCCAGGATTAGACTACACATTTGATCCCGTAACTTCTAAGGAAATCTTTGGCAATCCTAATTTCCGTGCTCCTGAACTTGAAATAAATGAGGTTTTATCTCCAAAACATTCAAAACAATTAGTCTTAAAAAATATAGCCATGGGATTTAAAATATTGGAAAATTATAGAGGTGATCACCAATTTCTAAAAATTAAAGCGGAAGAGTAAATTTTTGCATAACTAAACGTTTCACCAGACAACAAAAGCCTGGTGGCTTTTGTTGTCTGGTGAACTTTCCGTTCGCCGCATATCAAGCTGAGAACGATATCATGGATTTTCTTGAACAATATTTATATAGAGCAAATGATATAATTGGTAACCGTACTAAAGATGAAGAACGGTATGACCATGAGGTATTGCGATGGCTCCGGAAAGGGAAAGGGATTAAAAAGGCCCTCAATAAAGCAAATAAGAAATATCCAAAAGAGGCTTTGAAGGTTGATGGCAACATTATCAATGATGTAGCCTCCCACTGTAGAGTCTCACCTATAAGTCCCTATAGATAGGCAAAAAATCTCAAGATATCCCACCAGAACCAAAATAATCAGGTAAACATTTTTGAGAAAAACAGGCAAAGTTTGGATTTAAAATCCTGCGGGAGCAAAAGGGAGTGCAGAGAACGGAAACATGTGTTACTCCAAGGGTGTCGAAGCCCAAAAAGGAGGTTTACCCATGTCCCCGTTCTCTTGGCTCATATTATTGCTGTCTTCCTCAAAAAACAACCAAAACTTTTCGGCAAACTGTCGCTGCCCGCGATGTGCTGAGCGATATCGAATTATCCGCCATGGTCACTATTGGCGCAACGACTTTGACAGCACCCAGGGCCGGTTAGCCGTACAACGATACTGCTGCCATAACCCGAATTGTCCCCGTAAAACTTTTTCGGTCCTGCCCCCGGCGTTGCTTCCATACTACCGCATCCCGCTTCCGATATTGCTGCAGATCTACACCCGTCATCATGCACAAGGCCTATCCGTCAGCCAGTGCGCCAGGCGGTCGAACACCGGCTGGAATACGGCCAAGCGCGGGCTGGGCTTGATGCGACGGATCCTCAATATGATCAGAGGTGAACTGACCGCCTGTGCTTTGCCGCCCACACCCTCTGAACCCGGGGTGTGGCAAGCGTTTATTCGGGCTTTTTCCTACGCTTTTTCCTACGCTTTTTTCCCAGACTGATTTTCTCCCAAGGCCGCCCACACAAAACAATTATTTCGAAATAACAACCCTTTTGCTATCGCTGCCCAGATCCAAAAATACTCAACATAGGAGATTGCAGCGATGAACACATTTACAAAACCGGATCCGCAGGCCAAAGCCTTGTGGCGTTACGGAATCATTGCGCCGTTGTTACATCACGGTGACGATGATCCAGGCCTTTTGCAGATGTTGCAGCAGCTGGCCTCAAAAACCTTTATCCGTCCGGACGGTGCCACCATTCGGCTTTCGGCCGAGACCCTGCGAAAATGGCTCTATCGATATCGCAAAGGCGGTTTTGCCGATCTTTCCGATCAACCGCGCCGTGATAAAGGACGGCAGCACGTGAACCCGTTGATAGCCAGAACCATTGCCGGGCTCCGTAAAGACCACCCCAACTGGACACTGGCAATAATCCTTGAACGGCTGTTGGCTGATGGTGTCTGGAACGGCATCAAACCCAGTCGGGCGACTTTGTACAGGCTCGCTGTTGCCAAGCAGCTTCACCGTGGCCCTGTCGCCGGCCCTTCGACCGCCGGTCGGCCCTTTGCTTTCAACGCTTTCGGCCAATTATGGATGGCCGATTTCATGCATGGCCCCAAGCTGCGCGACGGGCGCCAGTTCAAAAAGGCGATCCTGCATGCCATTATTGATGATGCCTCGCGATATGTGATCAGCGCCCGGTTTTATTGGCACGAGACCGTCGAAGTCCTGCTCACCGAGATGATGATCGCCGCACGGCGCTTTGGGCTCTGCCAGCGGTTTTACACCGACAACGGCGCCAGTTACTCCAGTACCCATCTCAAACAGGTCTGTGCACGACTGGGCATCCATCTGGTGCATACGCCGCCGTACCGGCCCCAGGGACGCGGGAAGGTCGAACGCTTTTTCAGAACCGTAAGAGAACAATTTTTAAGTGGCCAGCAGAACGTCTTGACCATCGACGAACTCAATTCCAATCTGAACGACTATCTGGCCGAGTATCATCAGCGACCCCATAGCGGCATCGGCATCAGTCCCCTGCAAAAAAGGATGAGCATAAAAAACACCTGCCGCCCTCTGCCCGTGGTTGCCGATATTCAAAACCTGTTCTGTATGCAGCGGGCCTGTCGTGTCTACAACGACATCACCATTCGGCTCAACACCCGCATCTTCGAGGTGCCCGGATGCGTGCCGGGAACCTGCGTTGATGTCTTCTACCTGCCGTGGGACAGTGCCTGGGTCTACTACGGCAGCGATAGGCGCAAAGCGTGCCTTCTGAATAAAACCGCAAACGCCAATCGCTTCAATCACCCAAAAGGAGGAACCACATGATACAGGAAAACCGTCCGTCAATGGCCGAATTCTTCGGCTACCGCAATCATCCCTTTGCAGACATCCATCCTTCCGCCACGGCCTTTATCGGTGACAAGGATGCCCGTGTCCGTGACCGAACCCTGTCTCTTTTGCAATGCGGGAAAAGTTTTGCCTTCTGCGGCCCTTCCGGGGCTGGCAAGTCCACCCTGGCTACGCACATCATCGGCCTGCTCGATCCGTCCATCTACAAACCCGTGCTGCTGCATTATGCCGGCTATAACCGCGGTGGCCTGCTTCGAGCCATTGCAGACCGGCTTGGGGTCGATACCGCCGGACGCAACCTGCCGCTGCTGATCCGCCTGCAAAAACATTTGCTCCAAGTTACCGGGGCGGCCAACAGCCTCTACCCGGTTATTTTTGTTGATGATGCCCAGCTGCTGGAACGCGAATCCATGATGGATCTGTGTTCGCTCATGGTGAGTGTCGATAAAAAAACCGTGGCCGCTTCCATTGTATTCATCGGTGATGACATGCTCAGGCAGCGTCTGAAACTGACGGTTATGGCGCCGGTCAAAACCAGGCTGACCGCCATCTTCCCCATAGACCCACTCGACGACAAAGCCAGTGAGCAGTTCATCTCACACCGCCTCGGAGAGGCCAAGGCACCAAAGCACTTGTTCGAGGCCGATGTCATGACCCTCATCGCCGCACACTGCCGGGGAAACCGACGTATGATCATGAATACCGCAACCTTATTGCTTGATGAGGCCTACTTCCGGCAGGAAAATACCGTCAACGCGCAGACCATGCTCGAATGTGACCTGCTCCAGCCCCCGGACGGTCATTGATCCTGTCCGGCTGATAATTATGTTCCCCACTCAAAGGGCTCGGCTTTCTGCCGGGCCCTTTGCTTTTGGTCATTTAACATGAAATTACGCTGGTCATTTACCGTGAGAATCTACACCACTACGATTATTTATTAGAGCATGATAATATTATTCGAAAGATTTCACATTAATAAATCGCTTTCAGCGAACAAATCAGTACTCCCAAGCTTTTGTTAAATTCAGAGAAGGATGGCGGAGCTGAGGATAATCGAAAAATGTTTGAAATATTTGGTGAGCCCAAAGAACTCCTTTTTTATTCTCGATACTCAGGAAGACTCAACTCCTACGCTTATGCGAAAGGCAAATCTTGCCTGAAGTCACCTTCATATTGACATTTTTCTACCCAGGCAAACTGAGCCATTTCTCTTGGTGAATATTCAATTTCCAAATCAGGTCGTGCTCTTTTTTTAACATAACTGTTGCGCGCGCAACAGTTATGTTGTAAAAGAATTCCAAATACAATGAAAAAGGAGCCAAGTATATGCAGCAACACCGTTCAATAGGAAAACAGATCAGTACAATTTCAAGATGTTTGGCCACAATCGTGGATATAAAAATGCCCCATCTTGGGCTGAGCGCTGCTACTATTCCAGTAATAGGTTATCTTTACGATAACGAAGGTGTGCATCAAGACGTTCTGGCTGAGGCTCTGCAGTTTGATAAAAGTTCTGCTACAAGGTCTCTGGGTCGCCTGGTCAAGGAAGGATACGTAACTAAAACCGTTGATTCCGCAAACAAAAGACGCAATATCATCCGATGCACCAAAAAGGCCCGAGCAGTCAAACAAGAGATTTTCCATATACTTAAAAGCATTACAGACGATGTATTTTTAAATTTCAGCGATGAAGAAATTGAACAATATTTCTACTTAACTCAAAAAATACATACCAATGCAATGAACATGCTCAGGGAGATAAAATGATCCGTATTGCTGTTCTTTCCCTTTCATTGCTTACTGTTATGTCCGGAGCGGCTGTAGCTCCTGCTGTGGCGGATATTATCGCCTATTTCCCCGATGCTTCACCCCTTCTAGGAAAGATGGTACTCACCACACCGGCTTTAACCATTATCCCGGTAGCGTTGATTACCGGAATAATGAGCGGGAGAGTTTCCCAAAAGCTGATAGTATACGTTGGCATATTGTTCTATATCGTCGGTGGCACAGGAGGGGGCTTATCTCATTCTATTCCGTTTTTACTGTCGATGAGAGCTGTGCTCGGAATCGGGGTTGGCATTCTTATGCCGCTTTCAACCGGCATTATTGCTGATTTTTGGTCAGGATATGAAAAAACTAAAATTATGGGCCTGGCCTCAGCATCAAACAACCTGGGAGGCATCATCGCCACTCTTTTATCAGGTTTGCTTGCTGCCATCAGTTGGCGTGCATCCTTCCTGATCTATCTCCTTGGCATACCGGTATTGATATTGGTGTTGTTTTTTATGCCTGAACAACAACCAAAACAGAGACAAGACAAACAGACTGGACAAGGTACTGTTTCTCTTGGTTTCTACATTATGTGGGGGCTCGGTATGTTTTTGCTTATGGTCGCATTCTATACCGTTCCGGTTAATATCGCCCTGTATATCCAGGAAAATCACCTTGGAGACTCACGCATGGCTGGTTTGGCTATGGCAGTACTGACAGCCTCATCATTTTTAACCGGTCTTGTCTTTGGTCGCCTGAACAAATCTATAAATATTTGGCTTCCAGGTTTGAGCCTAGGTATATTTGCCCTCTCTTTTTACGGGATATCAGCCTTTCCATCATTGATGCCTCTGTTTGCCTGTCTTGTTCTCAATGGTGTCGGTTTGGGAATATTGGTACCGTTGATCATGAACGGTGTGACCAGAAAAGCAGAACACACATCAGGAACAGCGGGGACTTCGGTGGTCACTGTTTTTCTTTTTGCCGGGCAGTTTGCGAGTCCTTTGATTACAGGCGGAGCCTCCGCCCTTCTTTTTGATGACCCCGGTATCTCCGGTATCTACTTAACGCTTGCCTGCGGGGCGGGGCTGGCAACCGTACTTGCGCTTTCATTCAGACTCATTTCCCATGGATATGCAAATTAACCCTATAAACGAAAGAGGAAATTTATGGACAACAAGATTCAACCTGTTCCGGACATTGCAAGATTGTTTATCGGTGCCAGTAACGAATTTGAAGTGGAGACGGTTTTTGCCGGAGAAGGCGCGGTTTCACCGGACGAAGCTCATCCTTTTGATGAAATTATGGTTTTGCTGGAAGGAAAAATCGAACTGGAACTCGACAGCGGTGTTGAAACCCTAATCGGGCTCACCCTGAAAGAACTGCCGGCCGGCACCCGTCATATCACCCGGGTAAAAAAAACACCGACCAAGCTTGTTATTATTCACCCGAACCGCGTCTAAAAAGATGAAAAATACTATAAAATCAATACGTGAAGACTCTATAAAATTTATGGACCATCTTGCCTTGGACGAAGAGCCTTTTGGCGTTTACTATGACAACGCCAAGCCGGAAAAAGTTGCTCGCCGGTACCCGTCATCTGACGCGGGCGAGAAAAGGAATAGATAAAAGGAGATTGATAACAATGGATAGCTTTATTTCCAATGAAGCTATACTTACAACTTGAAAAAGAAGCTCAAAATGGTATTTTCCAATCTATTCTTTGGAAAGAATTGATTTCCGCAACAGATCATTGAATAGTTGATGCAGCTAGTGTATCAACTGTTCATCTAACCGGCTCTCAAAGTAAATCGCTAATTGCGAAATATGAAAGACATTGGACCGCATCTTAAGTATTAAGTATTGGAAACAAAGGCTTTGCCGAACCATCGGGTGAACTTGACCGGGCAAAACGACGCGCCCTGCAAGTTACCCGGAGCGTTGGCCATAAGGAAAAATGGACCTTCTTACAAATGACATAATAAAACTTCTTCAATACCTTTTACCTGGGTTTGTAACTGCTTGGGTATTTTATTCTTTTACGTCATATCCAAAGCCCTCACAGTTTGAGAGGGTAGTGCAGGCATTAATTTTTACGATTTTTATCCAAGCGTTTGCATACTTGATTGAAAATATTTACGCATATTTTACTGTTACACTCCATCTTACTATCTGGAATGAAAAAATAAACATAACATGCATTTTGATTATTTCGATAATTCTTGGGCTTCTATTTTCATTTTTTGCAAACAATGATAAATTCCATAAAGTCCTAAGAAAATTAAAAATTACAAGAGAGACATCATATTCATCTGAGTGGTTTAGCGCATTTTCCGAACGTATTACTTATGTCGTTCTTCACCTAAAAGATGAACGACGAATATATGGTTGGCCTTTAGAATGGCCAACAGAACCTAATAAGGGGCACTTTTTGTTGAATCAAGCAAGTTGGCTGCTCGAAAATAATGATGAAGTACGGTTGGAAACAGTAGATGTTGTATTAGTTGACGCAAGTAATGTTGAATTAGTAGAATTTATGAAAAAGACTTGGGAGGAATAAAATGACAAAAAAGAGTTCTAACCCACCACCACCACCACCAAGACCAAGGCCTGGAAGTGGAGTCGGAGCGGGAAGAAGTGTTAACCCTCCTCCCCAAAGTCCAAAACCGCCACCTCCGCCAGCACCACCAGCGAAGCGATAACAAAAAAGGCCAACAATTTGCTGCACGGGAGCGCAAAAAGCGCGCCCCGTGAGCACAGCGTTGTGGGGATAGATTGCCTACTGAACGAATCGAGGATTGTGATGAAGAAGATTGACCTGCACATCCATACCGTAAGCACAGTCAGCGATAGTGATTTTGAGTTTTCGATCGACACAATTAGGCGCTATGTTTCTGAGGCTGAATTAGATGCTATAGCAGTGACCAATCACAATGTTTTCGATTCTTCCCAATTTATTCAGATCCAGCAGGAGGTAGACTGTCAAGTTTTTCCTGGCATTGAAGTAGATCTGCAATCCGGGCATCTGCTATTAATATCAAGCGGAGATAACTTGGCAGATTTTGACTCGAAGTGCAAAAGGGTATCTGCAGAAATAGTGACCGAAACAGATTCTATTTCTACAGGAAAGCTTATTGAAATGTTTGGCAACCTTTCCTCCTATCTCCTCATTCCTCATTATCGCAAGTCACCGCCTGTTACCGGCTCTGAATACGTAGATCTCATATCGTACTTTTCTGCAGGAGAGGTGGATAGTGCAAAGAAATTCGTCAGAGAGATGAAGAGAAGTGAAGGTTTGTGCCCCGTATTGTTTAGTGATTCAAGAATGGCAGCTAACATGGATAAGTTGCCGACAAGGCAGACGTACATAGACTGTGGTGATGTTAATCTATCTGCTATCAAGGCCACCCTAAAAGACAAATCCAAAGTTTTTCTATCAATGAGTGATGGCAATGAGCTGTTCCAGGTTTTCGAGGACGGGCAACATATGTCAACTGGGCTGAATGTAGTTTATGGAGATAGATCATCGGGAAAGACCGTTACCCTGAATAAGATGTCTGAGTCTTTAGGCAATGTAAAATACATTCGGCAATTTGAACTTGTGCAGTCAAGTGATAAAGAGGATGAAAAGCAGTTCAATGCAGAGGTTCAGAAAAGAAGGAGTGCCTTTGTCGACGATTACCTTTCTAACTTTCGGGTCCTCGTTGGCGACATTTCAAAGGTTGAAATTGACGTAGATGAAAAGAATGTTGAAAAGTATATCGAAACGCTACTGAAATCAGCAGATGAAGCGGACAGGGAAGACTCTTACTCGAAAGTTATCCTATATAAAGAGACCGAATACACAATCGGCAGTAACAAAGGCCTAAAGGATCTAATAGCATCTGTAATCAACTTGATTGAGAATGTAGATTACAGAAGTGTGGTTGAGTCACATCTATCGATAGATTCCCTACGAAGTTTGGCCATAGATTTGATTAGAAGACTATGGTCGAAATCTGATCAAGACAGAAATCACAAATATGTCAATTCGATGATTAAAGGTAAGCGCTCTATTAACCCCATCTTGTCAGGCTCACCCAACTATGAGATTATGAGATATCAGGCGGGCCTGCAAGTTGAGATTGATCCAAGTACTGGGGCAGCAGTGCTTTATAATCATCCTCGGTCATGGCATCGGGAAGCTTTTCTATGAGATGCCGGAGATACCAGTACGGTTCAAGGCCATTTGCCTTGGCTGTCTCAATCAGGCTATAGAGAGCAGCACTGGCAGATGCACCTTCGGGAGTTCCGGCGAACAGCCAGTTTTTTCGTCCAATCACAAACGGCCGGATGGTATTTTCAGCCATATTGTTGTCAGGGGACACATGACCCGTATCAGCATAGACGACAAGTCGGTGCCACTGGTTTAAGGCGTAGTGAATCGCTTTGCCCAGCAGGCTTTTTGGAGGTGCTTCATCCACCTTTACATTCAACCAGCGTTTAAATTCATCCAGTACAGGTTTGGCTTTTTCCTGTCGTTCTTTGAGAAGCTGTTCATTGGACAGACCGTTTTTCTTGGCATCTTTTTCAATTTTATAAAGCTGCCGGATATATTTCAGCGCCTGATCGGCATTGCCGGATTTTTTCTTACCATCTTTTGGCTTGCCGGCCGCCTTCACCACATCGAAAAATTTACGACGTACGTGTGCCCAGCACGCCATATGCAAAATTTCTTGGATGCCATCAATAAATCCATAACCGGCATACCCGTCCGTCTGAACCACGCCTGTATAGTCCTTCAGGAATGTAGCCGCAACATCACCGGCACGGCTTGGATGGTATTCGAAAATTATGCCGGGATGTTTTTGGGTCCCACCCCTGAATATCCACATATAGGATTTAGATTGACGGGTCCTGCCTGGTTCATTGAGAACCTGGACCGGAGTCTCATCGATATTGATTAACGATCCGGAAAGGATCTCTTGTTTAAGCATCGTAAGGAGAATATCACAACTTTCTGCAATTTTTTGGGCCCAACTGCACATGGTTGCCCTGGAAATTTTAACTCCGATTCTCAAGAATTGTTTTTCTTGGCGATAAAAAGGCAATGCGTCGACAAATTTAGCCACGAGAACAAAGGCAATCAGACCGGGTGTCCCAATACATTTTGGAATAACCTGTTCGGGCAATTGAGCGATAGCGACCGTGGGGCCATCACTCTCAACACCTTCACAATTTTTGCAGGCGTATTTTAGACGAATGTTGCGAATCACCTGGATCTTTGCAGGGATGATATCAAGTTGCTCTGAGGTTTCCTTCCCGATGACCTCTTTCATACAACCGCATTCGCATTGCTTATCCGCCTCATCTATATCATGAATGACTTCAACCCGGGGAAGGTTCTCCGGAATAGCTTTCCGTCCGCGTTTTTTATGTTTATGGCTCGGGATTTCAAATTCATCATCTGCCTGGCCTATGGGAAAATGATCTTCGATGGGCTCAAAAAGAGAAAGTTGTTCACGATCAGAGGATATTTTCTCACTTTTACGGCCAAACAGCTTGTCCTGGAGACAGCGGAGCTGTTCTTTCAGAATTTTAATTTCAGATAAATACTCGTGTTCTTTTCTTAAAAAAGAGTCGATTATCTGCTTTAGTTCGTCAACATTTTCAGTCTCTATGATAGCCTCGGAAATCATGATCGAAACATAGCATAAATAACTGATTTTTAAAACTCTTTTTTTAAAAAAGTGTCGAATATTTCAAGGTTTTATGGGCATTTTGCTGGTAGATATCAAGGCCGTCCATCAGCCAGATGATCTCCCTTTTTCCAATGGTCATTGTCTCCTCTTTAGATGTCGGCCATTTGAAAGAATGCTTCTCCAGCCTTTTGTGCCACAGACAAAATCCGTTTCTATCCCAATACAGGATTTTAAGAATGTTTCGATTTCGGTTACAAAAAGCAAAAAGGTGACCGGAGAAGGGATCAAGCGCCATCTGTTCACTGACTAACAGGGATAACCCGTTAATGGCCTTGCGCATGTCGGTACTGCCCAGCGCCAGATAGACCTTGGTATTGACTGCCGGTAGAAACATCAGACCTCCTCCAGGGTCAATATGACCTGTTCCAGATTGGCGGGAGAAAAACCGTCCGGGATTTCTACCGTAAACCGGGAGCCTACGGTGAGACGCAGAGGAGTACTGCTACCTTGAAAAAAACAATTGGATTTGATAGGTCTTTCAGGAATCCGAACAAACTCAACGGGCAAGTTTTCTCTATAAAATTTACGCTTCCAGTATGTAAAGCGATGGGCCTGCAAATTGTTCTGTCTGCAATATTCTGCCTGACTCAGTTCAGTGAGCGTCCATGCGTCCAAATGGGATTGCCAGAACTGTCGCCGTTTATGATTCGAATTCTCTTTCTGGAACTGACCTGCCATGATTGAAGCCTCCTTAGTTGTGAAAGTTGGCTTACTATGGCATGATGCGGACTGCTTGAGAAGATGCGGTTTATAGAGCGCTTACGATTTGATTAGAAGACTATGGTCGAAATCTGATCAAGACAGAAATCACAAATATGTCAATTCGATGATTAATGACGTTTGGGGACGTCCATTGGATTATTGGTTTACAATGAACGATTCATATGATAGTGAAAATGAATGCCACGAAAAGCCAGAATAGACACGCCCGGTGCACTGCATCATATCATTGTTCGAGGAATTGAGCGGCGACAGATTTTTTACGATGATTTGGATCGGGAAAATTTTATTGAACGCTTTGGCATCGTTTTGACCGAAAGCGATACCCCCTGTTTTGCCTGGGCCTTGATTCCCAATCATTTTCATTTGTTATTGAAGACAGGGACGACGCCGATGGCCACGGTGATGCGACGGCTTTTGACCGGGTATGCCGTAAGCTTTAACCGGCGCCACCGCCGTCATGGCCAGGTGTTTCAAAATCGTTACAAATCCATCTTATGCCAGGAAGATGCGTATTTAAGGCAGCTGGTGCGCTATATTCATTTAAACCCCTTACGGGCTGGCCTGGTCAAAGATCTGAAGGGGTTGGACACATATCCGTTCAGCGGTCACCGTGTCTTGACGGGTAAAAAAAAGTTTGATTGGCAGGACGCAGATTATGTTTTAAAACGCTACGGCACCAAAAAAACAGCCGCCCGAAAGGGGTACCGTGAATATGTCGAAAAGGGGATTTCCGACGGTCGCCGCCCGGACCTGGTCGGCGGCGGGTTAATCCGCAGTGCCGGTGGTTGGGGTGCCGTCAAGGCCATGCGTCGCGGGATGGAACGGATGAAAGGAGATGAGCGCATATTGGGTGACGGAAGTTTTGTGGCATCCGCACTACAGGCCGCCCGGGAAAACCTGGAAAGCCAATATGAACTCAAATCGAAAGGGTACGGTTTTGACTGGCTGGTTGGGCGTGTCGCGCTGCTGATGAATCTCGAACCTGGTGACATAGTGTCCGCCGGCAAATACCCCCAAAGGGTCAAAGCCCGCAGTTTATTATGCTATTGGGGAGCACGGGAACTCGGGATGACGACAGTCGCATTGGCTGAAAAAGTCAATTTAGCGCAACCCACAGTCAGCCAGGCGATTTCAAGGGGGCAAAAAATTGCCGAAGGTCTGGGATTACGGTTTTGCGATCAGATAAACCAATAATCCAATGGACGTCCCCAAAATCCTTTAAGGTTAACAAAAACAATACGTTTTTAGCATTCAAAGATCCAGAGAAAAGAACCCAAGGTTTCGCACGTGATCTATTTATAGATTATATTAGATGGAATTATTTCAAGGGTTCCATAGCCTATCTAAATCCACGAAATATAGGATTAAATCAATTTCCTGAGGATAATATATTTCCAGAATTTTTTAATCAGTATAAAGGACCGATTCTTAAAACTTATGCCAAAACGCAATCGTACTTGGTAGCTTTATCAAAGGGGAATAACAAGCCAAAAACATAACATCACAATTCACCTGATCAGCTACAGCCTGCGGCTTACGCTGCCAGGTGATTGTGGGCGTTAACTGGCTGGAGATAAATGGATAAAACAATAAACAAATCTTTAAAGGTTTTAAAAGTTCTCTGGTATTCAATTGTCTCCAGTATGATTGCACTCATACCAATCTTATACTTCGCCATTATAAGTAAACCTATTATGCCGCCCCCCAATCATTTGGAGGGATGGGGCCTCTGTTCTTTGGTATTTCGATAATCCTCTGCGTTCTTTCCTATTGGCAATACACTCATTTTACAAGTAGCCACAAACTAAATAGTAAATATATTCGGATGTCTAAATTTCCTGAGAAATTCTTCAAAAACAGAGAAGGCAACGGCCCAGACAAAGAAGTTCTTAATTTACTTAAACGTCTAAATGAACAAGAGAAGAAAACTTTGTATTTTTCTCGGTTTTATATTGTTCCTCTCATGACAAGCGTAACAGCAAGCTACATAATAACGTTTGCGGGTATATGCCTGGGTATATCAACACAATCATTTTTTGCTTCTATCCCTTTTACGTTGTTAGGGGTGTTTTCTTGTATATTGGCGTATCCAAACCAAAAGTTACTCTTGGAGCGTGCGAAAGAATAATTATTACAAACAGTTAACAAGCTGCTACACCAGACCCCGGAGGGTTCCTTGCTTGATGCGAAACATCACGGCGGGGCTGGTGAGCAAAACGTTATGGAGATTTGAAAATAAGAGGAAATATGATGAGTTCATCAAATTGGTTTTACTGGGCATTACTTTCCGCTGTGTTCGCTTCGCTTACGGCAATTTTCGCAAAAGTTGGACTTGAGGGCATAGATTCTGATTACGCGACATTGATTAGAACAATCGTTATTATTACTTTTCTTACAGCTATAGTATTCTTTTCAAACAAATGGGTTAGCCCATTTAAGCTCAATCTCAAATCTCTTACGTTCTTGATACTGTCTGGCCTCGCCACAGGCGCTTCCTGGCTCTGTTACTTTAGAGCGTTAAAGATAGGTGAAGCGTCAAAAGTTGCCCCAGTGGACAAACTTAGCTTGGTTTTAGTCGCGATATTTGCCTTTGCTTTCCTCGGAGAGCGTCCCTCCGCGAGAGAATGGACAGGTATTTTGCTCGTTGCATTGGGCGTATTAATCCTTGGCTTAAAGAAATAAAACTCCATAACTTGTTTCTGGAGCAGACGGCTACCGCCGCTGCTCAGAATCGTGTTCGCGTGCACAGTTCGGGGTGATGACGGCTTCTTCAATCAAGATTAGTACAATATAATTTGCGCTGTTGACATACACAATGAGCAAAACCAAAAAGCGAAGAAAAAAGAACCGATTAAAGAAAAAAAAGCCCATTTCCCGACAAAATCGTAGGAAAGATGACGGGCCGGTTGTAGTGCGGCACCCGCTATCTGACATACCTCCGGAGGTTTTACGAGATTACGCCGTAAAGTACGCCCGAGAATCTGAGGTGACTTTTAATAAAGGTATAGACGATATTCAAGAAACCTTAAGGAAGGTTGACCCGCTAAGCCTCGTCTCTCAACTTGCCACATATGGATTGTCGGGGGGAATCACTGAAGATGGTAAAATATCCACTTGGAACAAAGGAAAAGATTTTAATCAAGCAAATGTTGAACTGATACAGGCACTATCTCTGCGTCTGACTCCTCAAGAATTAGGCGTAGAGTTTGTATCTCCTGATATTGTCCAAAAATGTTTCGATAATCTCCCGAAAATAAGTGAAGCATTTGCCGCCCGAAGGCTTGCCGCATTAGAGACTGAGAGATCTGAACAGGAAAAGTCTGTAATGCAACTACAAGAACATCTGAGGCTTCACACCCAATCAATCCGAAATTGGGGATACGCAGATAAGGTTATGCATATCTTGAGCAGTCTATTTGCATACTTTGACCAACAATTCATAAGTCAAATTGAAATATCTGCCACCCAGATTTTAAGTATATTTCAATATATACTAGGCCGATCTGAAGAGGACGGAAACATTAGATACCAAAAATTAAAACAAGTATTTAAGCAAAAGACAATCCAGAAGATTGTAATGACATACAATGAGGTTTTTGAATGCAACGACTACAGGGAAGATGAGTTCGTTAAGGATTTAGAACAAAAAAATATTTCAATTGAGCAAATTAAGTTTATGCTGCTCACACACAGTGACCTTCGCTTAAAAGAAGTATACACGTTTACGTCCGCAGAGATTGCTGAGGCCCTTAACATTCCAATAAAGCCTGTAAAATTAGTTCTTGACGAAATTAGCATTCCTTTAGGTGGCTTGGCAGACAAGCAACCAGATTACATATTCTTGGATAACCCTATCTGGACGAAACCAATGGTTCGTTTGGACGAAGAAAGCTATTTTTGTGCATTACCAATGCTACTGTTTGGCTTTGCATTTCACATTTTCAATGATATCAGTGCTGCAAGTCCGAATTTAAAGAAATCATATCATGATGGGAAAGCCAAATTTCTCGAGAATGAAATAGCCCGATTATTTAAAAATGCTTTCCCTGGGTGTGAAATTAAATCCTCTTATGAATGGGTTGATGGTGATAGGGCTTACGAGAATGACCTTCTTGTAAGAATCGATTCGCATTTATTCATCGTGGAAGCCAAATCGCATTCAGTTTCATGGCCTGCATTAAGAGGAGCACCGGACAGGGCGAAAAGACACATTAGAGACGCCATCTTGGAACCTTCTATACAATCTTGGCGATTAGCTAGCAGGCTTCGGCAAGTGCTTGAAAGCCCGGAACTACAGAAAACACTTTTACCACAATTCCCGATACCATTGGATGGTGTGCATACCGTATTGCGCTTCTCTGGTAAGCGCTCTATTAACCCCATCTTGTCAGGCTCACCCAACTATGAGATTATGAGATATCAGGCGGGCCTGCAAGTTGAGATTGATCCAAGTACTGGGGCAGCAGTGCTTTATAATCATCCTCGGTCATGGCATCGGGAAGCTTTTCTATGAGATGCCGGAGATACCAGTACGGTTCAAGGCCATTTGCCTTGGCTGTCTCAATCAGGCTATAGAGAGCAGCACTGGCAGATGCACCTTCGGGAGTTCCGGCGAACAGCCAGTTTTTTCGTCCAATCACAAACGGCCGGATGGTATTTTCAGCCATATTGTTGTCAGGGGACACATGACCCGTATCAGCATAGACGACAAGTCGGTGCCACTGGTTTAAGGCGTAGTGAATCGCTTTGCCCAGCAGGCTTTTTGGAGGTGCTTCATCCACCTTTACATTCAACCAGCGTTTAAATTCATCCAGTACAGGTTTGGCTTTTTCCTGTCGTTCTTTGAGAAGCTGTTCATTGGACAGACCGTTTTTCTTGGCATCTTTTTCAATTTTATAAAGCTGCCGGATATATTTCAGCGCCTGATCGGCATTGCCGGATTTTTTCTTACCATCTTTTGGCTTGCCGGCCGCCTTCACCACATCGAAAAATTTACGACGTACGTGTGCCCAGCACGCCATATGCAAAATTTCTTGGATGCCATCAATAAATCCATAACCGGCATACCCGTCCGTCTGAACCACGCCTGTATAGTCCTTCAGGAATGTAGCCGCAACATCACCGGCACGGCTTGGATGGTATTCGAAAATTATGCCGGGATGTTTTTGGGTCCCACCCCTGAATATCCACATATAGGATTTAGATTGACGGGTCCTGCCTGGTTCATTGAGAACCTGGACCGGAGTCTCATCGATATTGATTAACGATCCGGAAAGGATCTCTTGTTTAAGCATCGTAAGGAGAATATCACAACTTTCTGCAATTTTTTGGGCCCAACTGCACATGGTTGCCCTGGAAATTTTAACTCCGATTCTCAAGAATTGTTTTTCTTGGCGATAAAAAGGCAATGCGTCGACAAATTTAGCCACGAGAACAAAGGCAATCAGACCGGGTGTCCCAATACATTTTGGAATAACCTGTTCGGGCAATTGAGCGATAGCGACCGTGGGGCCATCACTCTCAACACCTTCACAATTTTTGCAGGCGTATTTTAGACGAATGTTGCGAATCACCTGGATCTTTGCAGGGATGATATCAAGTTGCTCTGAGGTTTCCTTCCCGATGACCTCTTTCATACAACCGCATTCGCATTGCTTATCCGCCTCATCTATATCATGAATGACTTCAACCCGGGGAAGGTTCTCCGGAATAGCTTTCCGTCCGCGTTTTTTATGTTTATGGCTCGGGATTTCAAATTCATCATCTGCCTGGCCTATGGGAAAATGATCTTCGATGGGCTCAAAAAGAGAAAGTTGTTCACGATCAGAGGATATTTTCTCACTTTTACGGCCAAACAGCTTGTCCTGGAGACAGCGGAGCTGTTCTTTCAGAATTTTAATTTCAGATAAATACTCGTGTTCTTTTCTTAAAAAAGAGTCGATTATCTGCTTTAGTTCGTCAACATTTTCAGTCTCTATGATAGCCTCGGAAATCATGATCGAAACATAGCATAAATAACTGATTTTTAAAACTCTTTTTTTAAAAAAGTGTCGAATATTTCAAGGTTTTATGGGCATTTTGCTGGTAGATATCAAGGCCGTCCATCAGCCAGATGATCTCCCTTTTTCCAATGGTCATTGTCTCCTCTTTAGATGTCGGCCATTTGAAAGAATGCTTCTCCAGCCTTTTGTGCCACAGACAAAATCCGTTTCTATCCCAATACAGGATTTTAAGAATGTTTCGATTTCGGTTACAAAAAGCAAAAAGGTGACCGGAGAAGGGATCAAGCGCCATCTGTTCACTGACTAACAGGGATAACCCGTTAATGGCCTTGCGCATGTCGGTACTGCCCAGCGCCAGATAGACCTTGGTATTGACTGCCGGTAGAAACATCAGACCTCCTCCAGGGTCAATATGACCTGTTCCAGATTGGCGGGAGAAAAACCGTCCGGGATTTCTACCGTAAACCGGGAGCCTACGGTGAGACGCAGAGGAGTACTGCTACCTTGAAAAAAACAATTGGATTTGATAGGTCTTTCAGGAATCCGAACAAACTCAACGGGCAAGTTTTCTCTATAAAATTTACGCTTCCAGTATGTAAAGCGATGGGCCTGCAAATTGTTCTGTCTGCAATATTCTGCCTGACTCAGTTCAGTGAGCGTCCATGCGTCCAAATGGGATTGCCAGAACTGTCGCCGTTTATGATTCGAATTCTCTTTCTGGAACTGACCTGCCATGATTGAAGCCTCCTTAGTTGTGAAAGTTGGCTTACTATGGCATGATGCGGACTGCTTGAGAAGATGCGGTTTATAGAGCGCTTACCTTCTCTGTAACTTTGGAGGACTTTGCAGTTGTTCAGACGAATCAACACCTTTTCAAGGGTACTGGTTGGATTCCAGAAAATCATAGGCTTTCGCCTTGCATCCTGCTAGCTGATCTTGAAATTGTATTCGAAATGCTTGATTCAATGGCACAAAGGATTCACTACCTGCGAAGAAGGTCAGAACTCGCTGAAAACATGAATATTGTCGGCGATGAAATTGATTTCATAGGGTTTTACCTCACGACCGGATTCAATATTGGTCCTGCAGAGTTTTCTAACGATGGTCTGGTGATTACCAGCATGTCTAAAGCTGTAGACGAGTATTGCATGGCTCGTGCTGAGGGCATCGCGAGAGTGAAACCTCAATTAAGACTGACAAACCGTTGGGCCGAGATCCTTCAAGCAATAGAGAATCGTCGATTCAGCGGCTGGACGGATATGGTTTGTATCCTGTTGAATTGCTCGCATGAAGATCAGCAGAAAACTGACAAAATGTTTATGAAAGTGAGCAAGAATATTCATAGGACTTACACTGATCCTAAGCATCTGTCATCAGTTGTCGTCATACCGCATGAACGTCGGACAGATGCACTAGTTTTCTATGGTTTCAAGGAAGTTTTAAAAGAAAGACGGCATGATATTATGTATGACTTGGCTTCTCAGACATTTGAACAAAAACACATACAAAAATGTCTCGTAATAGGGATGAATATTGATAATTCAAAAGGACCGTATTCAACTTTAATCTGTTTCTTTAGAGATGATCCATCATGTCGAGTAGACTTCGACGTGAGATAACAAAAACCGCGAACAACGGCATTAAGGGCGACGGCAAAAAGCCGCCGCGCCTTATGCCGGGCGTTGAACCCTGGAGGCTGGCCGCATGACGCTGTCAATGTTCATATTTTTAACCGGTGGGGGTTTCATAGGACATCGTTGGGCCCAAATTAAGGAGAAAACTCCTGCCTTTTCGGAAGTTCACCGGTATTTACGTGATTTTTCTTCACGGATTGATCGACATGGTCAGGAAGTGGCAGGCGCAACATTAAATAAAAGGATTTCCGAGAGATTCGGGCCTTTCAGAAAAATCCATATATCAGAAAAATCCATATAATGGAGTCCCGTTCGACGCATCGTCCAACCAACAGGATGATACTGACAAGCCTGAACTCGGTCTTCAATTGATAAATCGAGGATTTAATGCAGGCCGATTTCAATTGGCACAGTCCCTTTGTCGACCCGGCTTGCAGCATATCCTGAACATTCATTAAAAGAACCTTGGGTTTGTGAATGAAAGTAAGTAATTTTTTCAAGACACGATATCAATTTATCCATTTCGTATTTTTCATAGCACTTATTTCTGTTACTCCAATTTATGGCAGTGAACAGATTCAGCCCTTTGACTGGATATGCATTCCTGGTGAAAAAGTTGGCCCTATCACATCAAGAACCACTGAGAATGATTTAGTCAAAATATTTGGAGAACAGAATATAACACATGAAGAATTTTATGTGGATGAAGGTTATTTCGAATTAGGAAGTATCCTTTTTAAAGGTACTTCGAATGAGATATCGATATTGTGGGAAGAGCCAGACAAGTCAGGGCGTAGGTTTCCTAATCGGGTAATCATTGATTCCAAAAACGCTAATTGGCAAACCGACAACGGTATTAGGGTCGGGACTTCAATTGAAAATCTTGTTCGGATTAATGGAAAGCATATTTTGTTTGCAGGGTTTGATTGGGACTATGGAGGTGTGGTCCTTGATTGGAACAATGGTAAATTGGGCAAAAAGAGTCTGAGCGTGAGACTACAAAGAAAAAATTTTATCGATATTCCTGGCACTTCAGGTGATGGGGCGGAATTGTCATCTGAAGATGAAAGACTTAATCCATTAGAATTGTACGTTTCAAGATTCGATATAATCTTAGATAAAGAATGAATAACCATGCAGTCAAGGGGACGCGATGAACTTGGGTGGCTTTTCCGATGCTTTCTGTCGCGCGTCCCTTACCGCAACGTTATGCTCCCGCACCACCAAATCAAAAACTCACACGATATGGTGTGAAATACAACCTGCTTAACCCTGATGCTTCTTTTTCATTTTTAATTGCATTAAAAAAACAGTTCTGTTAAATTGAGCATGCTCAGTGAATGAGCAAGTTCATCACCACCATTTTTGAAGGGAACAATGGATAGCAAAGAAACCAGTACCGGAAGCCGGAGGCATATACAAAAAGAGGAGACGCGAAAAATTATCCTTGAGAGATCCCGGGAGCTTTTCAATGATCTGGGTTTTGACAAAACTTCCACGCGGGCCATCGCAACACGGGCCGGTGTGGGCGTCGGAACGGTCTTCAGCCATTTCCCGGACAAGTCATCACTGCTTATTGCCGCATTATTGGATGATCTCACTTCCACCCAGGCCAACGCCATGAAAAGCATGCCCAAAGACGCTAATGTGTGTGACAGATTTCTTCATCTTGCCCGATTTTTTTACACCTATTATTCAAAACGCCCTGATCTGTCCCGGACATTATTAAAGGAACTCTGGTTTGTAAAAGGGGAATGGGGAGGGAAACTGACCACACAAGCTTTTGAATTCGTTCTTCTGGTCAGCAATATGCTGGAACAGGCAAAGAAAAGAAAGGAGATTCGACCCGAAGCCGACACCCTCCTGTGCGCCAGGGCCTTTTTCTCCCACTATTTGATTGTCCTTTATGAAGGACTAAACAGTTCCGAAGTCGATGTAGAAACCATGCTAGACACACTGAAAAGAATGCTCGATCAGCTTCTGACCGGTGTGGGGCAAACCCATTGATATTAAAGGAAAATTAAATGCAATTAAAATATATGTATTCGTTCTTTAAAATATTCAAAATACCAGGGCTTTTTTCCGTGGTTTCAGACTTTAAAAGGATCGTCAGATATCACTTTCTGTACGCTGCGGTTGAATCCGGGCTTCTTGAGGCTTTGAGAACCCCTTGTTCCAGGAACGACCTGATTGAAAAACTGGAGGTTAAAAACCCGGACATATTGGATGCCTTGCTCAAAGTCGGTATTTCTATTAAAGAACTGAACTGCAAAATGGATCGCTATGGTATCAGGGGTAAAAGATCTCTGGCTATGGTTGGTGCTTACGGGGATACCCTGTCAGCAATAATTCAGGCCAATGTGACTTATTATAACAATTCATACCGTCATGCTGCAGCCAGGATGAAAGGCGCTGCCTTGGGTGATGACCTTAAATGGGCCGGTGATATTGTTGCCAGATTTTCAAAACTTTCAGACCCCGTGATCAATTCGTTTCTGTCGGACATCTTGCCAACGGTTCCGGGATTGCGGGTCCTGGACATCGGATGCGGATCAGGCCTTCTTTTAAAAAGCATTTCGCAAATTAATCCGGATCTGTCCGGCTTGGGGATTGACGTCGATGAAGCCGCAGCCAGGCAGGCGATGCAGAATATGGAAAAGTGGGAACTTCAAGAGAGGTTTGAGATTATCAAGGGGGATATCAGGGATCTGCCGGAGAATATGCCTCATTTTGATCTGATTACCCTGGTTAATGTTGTATACTATTTCCCACTTGAACAGCGTCCCGAACTTTTCAAAACGCTGCGATCCAGACTGGCACCCGGTGGTAGCCTTGTTATCATCATGAACATGCAGGGAAAAGACTCTGATTTCGGGGCGGCCAACCTGAATATGGCCAACGCTTCCATCCAAGGGGTCACATTGTTGCCTGATCCGGTGAGACTCAGGGAGCAGCTTAGGGAAAGTGGATTTTCAATCGTCAGAGTTTCAGACCTGATGCCGGGCAGTTCGTTCGTGGGTATGCAAGCAAAATAAAAATATGGGTGGATTTTGGTTTGACACTCACTTCAAGTAATTTCCAACAGCAAACATGCATCTGGTTTCTCCAGTGATGTAAAAAGTTAAGCGTTTTTGGGGACGTCCATTGTATTATTGGTTTACAATGAACGATACATATGATAATGGAAATGAATGCCACGAAAAGCCAGAATAGACACGCCCGGTGCACTGCATCATATCATTGTTCGAGGAATTGAGCGGCGACGGATTTTCTACGATGATCTGGATCGGGAAAATCTTATTGAACGCTTTGGCATCGTTTTAACCGAAAGCGATACCCCCTGTTTTGCCTGGGCCTTGATTCCCAATCATTTTCATTTGTTATTGAAGACAGGAACGACGCCGATGGCCACGGTGATGCGACGGCTTTTGACCGGGTATGCCGTAAGCTTTAACCGGCGCCACCGCCGTCATGGCCAGGTGTTTCAAAATCGTTACAAATCCATTTTGTGCCAGGAAGATGCGTATTTAAGGCAGCTGGTGCGCTATATTCATTTAAACCCCTTACGGGCTGGCCTGGTCAAAGATCTGAAGGGGTTGGACACATATCCGTTTAGCGGTCACCGTGTCTTGACGGGTAAAAAAAAGTTTGATTGGCAGGACGCAGATTATGTTTTAAAACGCTACGGCAACAAAAAAACAGCCGCCCGAAAGGGGTACCGTGAATATGTCGAAAAGGGGATTTCCGACGGTCGCCGCCCGGATCTGGTCGGCGGCGGGTTAATCCGCAGTGCCGGTGGTTGGAGTGCCGTCAAGGCCATGCGTCGCGGGATGGAACGGATGAAAGGAGATGAGCGCATATTGGGTGACGGAAGTTTTGTGGCATCCGCACTACAGGCCGCCCGGGAAAACCTGGAAAGCCAATATGAACTCAAATCGAAAGGGTATGGTTTTGACTGGCTGGTTGGGCGTGTCGCGCTGTTGATGAATCTCGAACCCGATGAGATATTGTCCGCCGGCAAATACCCCCAAAGGGTCAGAGCCCGCAGTTTATTATGCTATTGGGGTGCGCGGGAACTCGGGATGACGACGGTCGCATTGGCTGAAAAAGTCAATTTAGCGCAACCCACAGTCAGCCAGGCGATTTCAAGGGGGCAAAAAATTGCCGAAGATCTGGGATTACGGTTTTGCGATCAGATAAACCAATAATCCAATGGACGTCCCCAAAACCCCTAAAACGTTAAAACCAAAATCATGAAAACCATCAATCGTACAGTGATCACTGTTAAAGGTAAGGACCCGTTTGTGAAATGGGCCAATAGTTTTGATGACGGTGGTCCAACAATGGACATAAACGATCTTCATACAACAGCATTCCTTATCCCTGACACATACGACGAATATAATTATGAAAATTTCTTAAAGAAAAATTTCAAGACAATATTTGAGTCAGAGTTGGACTCCTGGATGACGGACCCAAGTGTTTGGCCACGAAAAAGAACATATAAAGAATTTAAGGAGTGGTTTGATATTCAAATCTCTGACATAGTATTCGATCTTGCAAAAGGTGATGTAATTACAGAAGAATAAAAATGTTTTAACCAATCGTTTCTCGCGCCCAGCGAAGCCCGAATCGTTGGAAAACTCCATAAGGAGGTGACATTCGATAGTGTTACCCAGTAGGGACGTGTTTGGGGACGTCCATTTGATTATTGGTTTACAGCCATCGTCCCTCGCGGATCGGACCGATCCAACATACCGGTAATATTTGCAATATATCCTAAATGGGGATTTCTTTAAGCCTTAAAATAGCTTCCGTGACGTCTGTAAATAAGTAAATAACTTAACAGGTGTCAAAAAAAGGTAAGATTGCCTGAGAGCCCAGACACCGGATTTTGTGACATGAATGGGGGGCTCGTTGTAGTCCGCCGTAAAATCGATCAGATGACGGTAAGGAACCTTTTTAAAAAAATTGTTAATTCGTTGAGCCTTCTGTTCAAGGCCTGGGTGGAGCGCGCCGAGAAATCGGCCAACTGGCAATATTCAAGAAACTGACCGCAATAGTGAGGGAACATGATCGACCTCCGGTTCGTGATCATGCGCCATCATGAAACGCCCATTAATTAAAGGCAAATTGCTTCATGAATACCTGGCCTAATAAATTGCATACTGTTGGAAAAATATGAACGAAGGCATCACATAACAGTTGCCTTAACATCTTACATGTGTTCCGCTGCCGCTACACACATGCAGGTTATGCGATGCGTTAGTGACCATCTGGATAATTGGAGTATTTATGTTTTGCCCAAACTGCAGAGCGGAATATCGTGAAGGTTTCACTGTCTGTGCTGATTGCAATATCGATTTGGTTGATGCGCTTCCAAAAGAGAAAAAATCTGAATTTATAGACTTCAAGGAGGTGCTTACAACATATAATCCTGGGGATGTGGCGTTTATTAAGTCATTATTAGAAAGTGAAGGCATACAATATTTTTTTAAGGGCGAAAGTTTTATGTATGTTCAACCACTTGCTGATCCAGTAAGACTCATGATTAGAACTGACCAGGTTGAGGAAGCTGTTGAGTTGTTAAAGAATGTCCAATTATCTTTTATGGGAATCAATTTAGATAAAAGCGCAGAATAGAAATAGAAAAATCACTGACCTGTCACTTAAGAGGGACCGGGAAAGCCGTGCCTCTTTAGAAAATAGGACTCATATCTTTGCGTTGTGGCTTTAAAGACGGTTTTTTTATAATCGTTTCCCGGCCCCTTGGTTTGGTATTGTGCTGAAATAATATGAACGAAAATAGATTAGCAAAGAATAAAACCATCAATCTATTGCGTATGCTCCGGGAGAGGATCGACGATGCTGCCTTTTTGAACCTTGTTCGGAAGTGGCTGAAAGCTGGAATACTCGACACGGATGGCAAGGTGCTGCATCCAGCGTCGGGGACCCCGCAAGGAGGGATTGTTTCTCCTGTGTTGGCCAATCTCTACCTGCATTTTGGATTGGATCTTTGGTTCCAGAAAAGGGTTAAGGCCCACTGCAAAGGCGAGGCGTTTATCCTCAGATATGCCGATGATTTCATTTGCGCATTTCGATATCGAGATGAAGCCGAGCGGTTTTATCGGGCGCTTCCCAACAGGCTGAGCAAATTCAACCTTTCAGTGGCACCGGAGAAAACCGGGTTGATACGATTCAGTCGCTTCCATCCAGGCATGAAAAGGCGATTTGTCTTTTTAGGTTTTGAAACATACTGGATGAAGGACAGCAATGGCGTTGTCAAAGTCGAACAGCGAACGGCGCGCAAGAAACTCCAATGCGCCTGCAGACGCATCAAGGAATGGATAAAGGAGAATCGACATCTAAAGGGGCGCGGCTTCATAGAAGCGCTGAATAGGCGGTTGCGAGGGCATTACAATTATTACAACATCCCCGGCAACCTGTCCTCCCTATGGCGTTTTTACCGCTGGGCTGTTGAGTGTTCGTTCAAATGGCTGAATCGGCGAGGCGGTAAGCGAAAAAGCTTCATCTGGAAGGCCTTCAACAAAGCCATAGACCGGTGTGGGATAGCCAGGCCCAGGATGCAGATTGTCAACCGACAACATCGAGTGTTTGCATAGAAATTGTCTTACGCGAAAGCGGGTACAACCGAAAAACCGGATGCGGGAAAACCGCACGTCCGGGTCTGTGCGGGGGGCACTGGGTAACCGGAGTTCCTACCGCGAGATGTGTTCAATGTGACTATTTAAGGAAGATCAAGATGACTAATACATACAGCGCCAGGACATTTGCTTTGATAGCGGGCGGTAGTTACTGGATTATTTTCTTTGCGGCTATATTCGCCAATTTTTTTGTTCTTGAATCTTTAGCAATTGATCCATTAGCAATTGTCCAACAAAGTCACGCTCTGGTGAGAGCTGGTATTATGGCCTTTATGATAACAGTAGTTTTTGATGTTATTGTGGCATGGGCTCTTTACGAATTATTCAAAGAACACCCTCTTTCTGTTTTAAGTACACTATTTAGAATGATGCATGCAGCCATTATGGGGGTTGCAATTTTTGCACTTCCTGCAGTATTCACCTTAAATAATAATGAAGAAATTCTAAAGCAAGTTGATACTTTTAATACGATTTGGCTGTTAGGGCTTTTCTTCTTCGGTATTCATATTATCCTATTAGGAAAAATAATTGCGAAACCAAAAATAATCGCATTTTTTCTCATTATCGCCGGCATCATGTATATGATGGATACCGCCGCCCATTTCACACTTCCAAATTATGAGGCTTATGCATCAATTTTCTTGGCGCTTGTAGCTATTCCGAGTATTTTGGGAGAAATGTCATTTGCAATTTGGCTCCTCATAAAAGGAGGTAAATATTAATGATAGTAGCAGCACCTCAATTGAGCAATATTAAACCACATAACAAAACGCTCGTTCGGATGCAAACTACGCTGTGCTTCGTTTGCACCGCACAGCTTCAACGTTGGCTGGCAACACCACGAATTGTAGAGTAAATATTTTGAGAAGTTGGTTGTTTTGTGAGAGGTAAATGAAAAAAGTTGCAGGAATACTGTCCGGGACTGTGATTGCTATAATCATGCTATTCGGTGTCGCAGGCACTGTGGCATGGTGGAATGCATGGGTATTCATTGTATATTTGATGTTAATAGGTGCGTATACTCAAAGACGGGTTAAAAAATCTCCCGGGTTGGCTGAAGAGCGCAGGACGGCATCTGCCAAGGCTAAACAATGGGATTTAAAATTTGTCCGTCTTATTAACCTGGCACTGCCGGTCGTGCTGTTTGTGGCGGCAATAGACATACGTTTTCGCTGGCTTCCTCCTGTTTCGGTTTCGGTCTCTATTGCGGCGTTCATTGCAATGGCTCCGGCAGCTTTGCTCACCTATCGCGCCATTGCCGTCAACAATTTTTTCTCAAGTCACGTTCGCATTCAGGCAGAGCGCGGGCATGTTGTGGTTACAACCGGACCGTATCGGTTTGTTCGCCATCCGGGGTATACCGGTTCGATTCTTTTCAATCTGCTTGTTCCTGTGGCTTTGGGATCTTGGTTTGCATCGGTGCCTGGTATTGGTACTGCCGTGCTTCTCGTTTGCCGAACCGTCAAAGAAGACCGCGTGCTTATGGAGGAACTTCATGGATATATCACTTATTCCAAACAGGTGCGGTATAGACTAATTCCCGGCATATTTTAATTGATGGCAAGCTATTGGGCGATGATAATAGAGATGCCAACCATTGCTTCCACGGCGACGGCAAAAAGCCGTCGCGCGTGAAGCACCCGTTAGCCGTAAAAAAGGGAAAACTATGCAGAGACAGTATTGGGTAGTCGGCGCAACTTGGGGCGGAACAGAGGATGTGCTGCCGAAGTTCATAAAAAGGGGCTATTGGTACTGCTGGGATGCGAACAAATTCTCAGATGAGGAGTCGGGGGTTGGTAACTCCATCAAAAACCGGCAAGGGCGGTTCGAGAAAGTACGACCCGGAGATCGAATTGCGGTGAAACGCTTGCTGGGACAAGGCGCATCTGAAACGGCTGTTCTCGCTACCGGTATCGTCAGCATTGAACAACATCATAAATATCTCGTTTAGCTGTTAAATTGTAAGAAGCCAGGTCTTTATGAGGAGATAGAAGTGAAAACACAAAATGATAAAAAAGAACTAGACCGGATTGAAAAAAGGACAATTGAAGCATTGGCTATTATCCCAATAATAAAAGCTTTAGCTGAACGAATTGGAGAAGCGGAAGCTCTAAATATTCTAAAGGAAGTAAACGAAATAGAAGCTTTCCAGCGCGGGGAATCCATAAGAAGACGACTAGGTAATACAGGAATTTCTGAATTAGTCGAAGATGTTGCTACTTGGGGTATAGGAGGGGATCTGGAAATGGAGGTTTTGGAACAAACATCCAGGACGTATTATTTTAATATAACTCGTTGTCCATATTATGAAAAATATCAAGAACTAGGACTCTTAGAGTATGGTGTGGCTTTTTCCTGTTGTCGTGATGAACCTTTTGCCCGCGGCTTTCATCCTCAATTGAAACTTGAACGTTCACAAACCATTATGGAAGGTGCTGATTATTGCGATTTTCGGTATACATTGGGTTTACCCGATTTCTAAAAGATAGATATGCTCACTACCCGTTACACCGGTCTCGCTGAAGCTCGTCGGTGAACTCAGCGTTAGAATGAAAACAGTATAATAAATGAGAAAAATGATGAAACATGCTAAATTGGATTTTGTGAGAAATTTTTTGGATGGTTACATTTCTATAAATCAAAAACAATTAATTGGAGAGAATATTGGAAATAATAAAAATTCGAGAAGCAACTGATTCAGACTTTAATGATGTATTTTTAGTGGAGAAAGAAGCCTTCGGATATGACAAAGAGGCAAATCTCGTAAAGGATCTATTAACTGATCCGAGTGCAAAGCCTCTTTATTCATTGCTTGCTTATAATAATGATAGAGCCGTGGGGCATATTTTGTTTACATCAGCACGATTAGAGGGCACAAAAGATGGTGTCTCTATATCGCTCTTAGCTCCTTTAGCGGTTATCCCTGGTTTTCAAAAACAAGGTATAGGGGGTAAGCTCATAGAGCGCGGCTTACAGCACCTGGCAAACGCTAACGTTGATTTAGTCTTCGTTCTCGGATACCCGGGATATTACCCTCTTTATGGCTTTAAACCTGCCGGTGTACAGGGATTTGAAGCCCCTTACCCAATCCCAGAAGAACATGCTAATGCTTGGATGGTTCAGGAACTACGTCCAGGCGTGATAGGCAGCGTGTCTGGTAAAATTAGATGCTCAGACATGTTGAATAAACCAGAACATTGGCGTGAATAATTTTCTAACGAATTTAATCAACACAGACCTTTAACACTCAGCCGAAAAAACCGTCTGAGTGTTAAAGGCTGGTTATCATAGCGCTCGCAGGAATAAATATGCCTTGGCACCCGGACTTAATTTGGTACCATATACAGACCGGAGGTTAGCAAAATGAATATAACCAATGATATAAAACCTGTGACTTACCTTAAATCAAAAGCTGCACTTTTATTGAATCAAGTCAACGAAACTCATCGCCCTGTAATTATAACTCAAAATGGTGAGCCAAGAGCCGTCTTGTAGGATCCTGAAAGTTATGAAAATATGCGGAATGCAATTGGTCTGTTGAAACTGATATCTCAAGGTGAAAGTGACGTTCGAGATGGCAAGTTTAGATCCCAGGAGGACGTTTTTAAAGACCTTGAGAATTCATTGAGAGAGAAAATCAAGTCCAAAGCTTCAAGTCGATACGCCTTCCCTGAGAGGGGGCGTATTGTACCAGAGCTTCAGGAACAAGGAATATCGCAATATAGAGAATTGGCTATATCCCCGTGGCGGTTAGTATACAGAATCGCAGAAAAGGAAATATACGTATTGTCACTATTTGATTCTCGGCAGAACGTTGAAGATATTCTGCTCAATCGGTTAACCCTATAATTGCATCAAAAACATAAACTATTGATCTAAATCCGCCAAGAGAAAGCGTTCACCGAAATGATGCAATTTTTAAGGAATTCACACATGGTGATATCCATAAATAAGCAAATAACTTGACAGGTGTCCCAAAAAGGTAAAAATGCCTGAGGGTCCAGACCCGGGCTTTTGTGACATGAGTGTTGCCATATATCTCGATGCCGGAAAGAATGTCGCATCGGTTTGTTTACAATGGCATAACGATTTTCTTGCATTCATAAACCCCCTTCCCAATTCGATTATATCAATGGAACGATATCTTCCGGCTTTTAACTATTGTGCCCGAATAGGTTTCAATGATATGAAAAATTCGTTGTCAACTTAAAGTTGTTTGTTCGGTGGGCTGCTCATTTACCATCGATAAAATGAAAAGCCCGGCATCCTCGAAAAGGGGAACACCGGGCTTTTTTTGAGGGTGGAAAAATTGCTTGATGCGCTTTAAGGTGGCAACCGTCTCTTGTCCGATGTCTTGAATGGGAAGATTTTTATGGCGGTGGTCCGAAAATCATTTTTACGTGTGCAGCAAATGAAATAGTTGACAAAAAAAATGATTAAAAATAGAGTTACTAATTTTGTTTATTTTTGATCATTAATACTTGAGGTGTATGATTTTGGGGAGTATGTGGTGTATCTTGATGAGCGAGAAATCGGCGCCGATTAACTCAAAATAACGCACTTAAGGTCATATTTTTTAACGCAGTCTTGTCTGCCCTTCCTTAACGGGAAGCTAAGGTCAGTGTCTACAGAGGTGAACTGTAATGCTCAAATTAATGCGGGACTATGCATCGAGTTGGTTGATAAAATTTATTCTTGGGGCGATTGTTGTTGTTTTTGTTTTCTGGGGGGTTGGCAGTTTTACGTCAAAACGGGCCGCCCGGGTGGCCCTGGTAAACGGTGATGTCATTACCATGCAGGAATATAATGCTGCGTATAACCAGATGATTGAAAATTTGCAGCAGCGGCTTGGAAATAATCTGGACGACAACATGTTGAAAATGCTGAATGTCAAACAGCAGACCCTGGACCAGCTCATTGAAAAAAGGTTGATCCTGCAGCAGGCGGCAGAACTTGATTTTCGGGTTTCCGATGAAGCCCTCGCTGATTTTATTCGAAACATGGCGGTATTCCAAAGCGAGGGCAGGTTTGATAACCGGCTTTACAACAGAATTTTAAACCGGTACCACATGACACCGGAAGGGTTTGAACTGCTGCAGAAGGAATCCATGCTGATGGAGAAAATGCGGTCCTTTGTCAGCGACAGTGCCAAGGTTTCAGACGATGAAGCAAAAGAGTGGTTTCAATACACCAATGCATCCGTTGATGTTGATTTTGTCGTACTTCGGCCAGATAGTTACAAAGACAGTGACCTGACCGCTGAAGAGCTTAAAACCTATTTTGATGACCATCAAGAGGCCTATAAAACAGAACCCATGGTCAATGTCCGCTATATTCATTTCAACCCTGATGATTTTATGGACAGAACAGATATCAGTGATACAGAAATACAGGACTATTACAATACAAATCCGGCTGAATTCAAAACGGCGAAAACAGTCGAAGCACGTCATATCCTGATAAAGGTGGCCCCTGATGCGTTGCCGGAAATCGTCGGTGAGAAAAAAGAAGAAGCGATAAATATTATGAAAATGGCCCGAAAGGATGGGGCGGATTTTGCTGAGCTGGCCCGGAAGTATTCAGAAGGCCCCAGTAAAGAAGACGGTGGATATCTTGGTTATTTTAAAAAAGAAGAGATGGTCAAGCCTTTTGCAGATACCGCCTTTTCCATGAACGCCGGTGACATCAGTGAGCCGGTGAAAACCCGTTTCGGGTGGCATATTATTAAAATCGAACATATTAAGGACGCTTCGACGCGCTCCTTTGACGAAGCAAAGCTTGAAATCGGCGAAAAACTTGCCGCGAAACAAGCCCAAAACATTGCCTATGACCAGGCCGAAGCACTTTATGATGCCTTTTTTGAAGGTGATGACTTTGTCGAAACGGCACGTACAAAAAACATGAAAGTACTGACGGCGGAATTTTCCGGAAAAGGCCCGGAAGATGTGGTGCCGATGCCTGCAAAATTCGCATCGGCTGCATTTGCCCTTGAACCACTGGAAATAAGCACCCCGATGGATTTTGGAAATGGCTATTATATCATGCAGTCGGTGAATAAAATTCCGTCCAGGATTCCCCTTTTTGATACCGTTAAGGACCGTGTGAGAGCTGATTTGCAAAAAGAAAAAAAGGCAAACCGTGCCCGCTCGGATGCCGAGACCCTGTTGAAGGCCATTCAGGGCGGGCAATCCATGGCAGTGGCCGGTAAGGCCTTTTCTGTAACGCCCCTGAACACCGGATTTTTTAAACGAAGCGGTGCCATTCCCCGAATTGGTAATGCACCGGAAATTGCCAGGGCTGCTTTTTTGCTCACCGCTGAAAAGCCATTGGCCGATAAAGTGATAGAATCGGCGGATGGCTATTATATTATTCAGGAAAAACAGCGGAAATTGCCCGCTGCCGATGCATTTGAAAAAGAGAAAAAAAAGATCAAAACCCGGTTGCTTCAGCAAAAAAGAAATGACGTCTTCAAGACCTGGCTGGCCCAGGTAAAAGATAAAAGCGAAATAGTGATTGAAAAAAGTATCTTGGAGTAGACGGCGCTTTACCGTAATGACTATCGGAAAAGTATGAATTGTAGATATTTAAGGCTTTCAAAAATGGAAGAGGAGCTCCAATGGGTAAATTTAGTGATGAAAAATTTGACCACGAATCCTTTTCAACCAAGAAATGTCCCTACTGCCAGACGCACCTGCCCGTTGATGCAGAACAATGCGACACCTGTGGTAAGACGGTGGGCGAGGTGGAAAAACACGGTACGGCACGGAAGCCGACGGATTGGATATCTTATGTCGTCTGCATTGTTGCATGGATTGTCTTTGTTGCTTATGTCTGGTGGGCTTTTTTTTAATCGCACCAATTCTATGGCCGATGCCTGGTGATGATTACACCCCGGTTTAAAATGTTTCACCCCTGAAAAGATAGGAATGCTTCTGGGAAAAGAGCGATACCTCTCATTGAGCCGATAACCATCGTGCCAACGAAAAAGCACTGTTGGAAGAAAAAATATCTTTTTTTCTACCGATTTGTTTGACATTTGTAGAAAATTATATTACGGAGCATATAAATGCTTAGTTTTAATAAGGATATTAAACGGCACAGGAGGAATGCGAAATGAAGAAATTACAGCAGCAATTGATCTCGGTTTCCAAGACCCTCGCGACGCTTTTAGAGGAGGTGGAAAAGATTACAGCAGCAATAGCGGAATTACAACCTGTCAAAAAAGCCGCACCGACGAAGAAGGCTGCCCCTGCAAAAAAGGCTGCATCAGCCAAGAAATCGGCACCGGCCCAAAAGGCCAAACCTGAAGTCAAGGATTCAGCTGATAAACCAATGCCTGTTTTCGAGACGGTTTATGAGGTTATCAGAAGAAGCAGAAACGGTGCCACCATCGCCAAACTGAAAGAAAAGACGTCATTAACGTCCAGGCAGATCAGCAATGCCGTCTATAAACTTTCACGAAAGGGCAGGATCGTATCGAAATCACGGGGTGTTTATAGCAAGAAAAAATAGTACTTATTTTATTTTTTTAATCAGCCTGCAGAAATATTAACCTGCAGGCTGTTTTTTTTTGGTTGCGGATGTTTCAAGATAGTGCCCGATGCCGGGCCTTCCGGTATCCTTTTTGGGAATTTGATTTTTTATTGCACAGGGACGATACATTTGGTAAAAGAGGCATCTTGGCTTCTTTAGGATAAGGAAACAGTCAATGGATAAAAAGGTGACGTTTGCCGGTCCCTTGAAAAAAGTATGGGATTTTTTTGCTTCGGTTCGGCTTACCGTGATTGTGCTGCCATGCCTTGCGGGGACCTCCATCATTGGAACGATTATCCCCCAAAATGCAAGCCATGCCGCCTATTTTAAACATTACGGCGAAACAGCGTATCGTATTTTTGCGGCACTTGATATTTTTGATATGTATCATTCGTGGTGGTTTCGGCTGTTGCTGCTGTTGCTGACCATCAACATCATCGTGTGCTCCATTGACAGGCTTGCGGCCACCTGGAAAATAATTTTTGTAAAAAATCCAACATTTAAAATAACACGGTTTCAAAAAATGTCTCCCAAGGCGGAATTCGCAACCCATCATGGTGCTGCCCGGTTGGTGAAATATTATGAAGCCATCGTGTCCCGTCGGTTTGGATTTTATCGTACCGGGTCAACCGAGACCGGTTTTTATATTTTTGCCGAAAAGGGACGCTGGACCCGTCTGGGTGTTTATGCCGTTCATCTAAGTATTGTGCTGATGCTGAGTGGCGGTCTGCTGGGCTCCTTTTTTGGATTTGAAGGGTTTGTCAATATTCCCGAGGGACAAACCATTGATCATATCCATCAGCGAAACAGCGACACATCATTGGCCCTGGATTTTGCTATTCGGTGTGATGATTTTGATATCAGTTTTTACAAAAACGGCATGCCCAAAGAATACCGGTCCACCCTAACCGTACTGGAGCATGGAAAGGCTGTTTTGACAAAAGATATCATCGTCAATGACCCGCTGTGGTTTAAAGGCGTTAATGTATTTCAGTCAAGTTACGGTAAGCTTCCCCCCGAAAAGTCCCCCCAACAGGAAATTTCCATTGATGACTTCGTTGTACAGTTTGTCAGCCATGAAACAGGGATGGTGTATACCCAAAAGGCCGTTATCGGCAAAGTGATGGATATGCCCGAAGGCGCCGGTAAGCTGACGATTACGGAATTTCGGCCGTCTGCGGATTTCATGGGACAGGATATCGGTAGCGCTTTTGTGGGCATTCTTACGCCGAAAGGGAAAGATCCACTTGAAGTGTTGCTGCCCACGCGGTTTGTAAATTTTGACAAAATGCGCCGGGGGGCCATGGTCATTTCCGTATCCGGGGCCGCATCGGCGGCGCCGGAACAGCCCAAACCGCTGCAGGAGCAGTATTACACAGGGCTCCAGATCACCAGTGACCCCGGCGTTCCGGTGGTTTATGCTGGATTTGTGGTGATCATCATCGGGTGTTTCATCACTTTTTTTATGTCCCACCAGCAGTTTTGCATAGAAGTCGTGCAGGTGGGAGAAAAAAGCCGGACAACGGTTACGGCAACCGCCAATAAAAACAAAACGGGCATGCACCAGAAGATAATAAAAATTGGGAAACTTCTGGCGGCAGCGGAAAAGGATATATGATGACCAGCTCGCAGATATTATCGATAACAACTTTTTTGTATGGCCTGGCCGCTTTTTTGTACATTTTTGCCTGGGTTTTTAAAAAACCGGCTGTCGGTGGACCCGCCATGTGGGTGACCATTGCCGGCGCCACGGGTAATCTGTGCGGCTTTTTTTTGCGCTGGTTTGAATCCTACGAACTTGGCTTTGGCCATGCACCCCTTTCCAATCTTTATGAATCCCTGGCTTTTTTTGCCTTCACCACGGTGATTTTATATCTGGCGGTAGAAATAAAGTATCAGAACCGGACCATCGGTGCCTTCATAACCCCGCTGGCATTTGCGGCCATGGCCTATGCCTCCCTTTCTCCCAATATCAGCGACCGCATCCAGCCGTTGATACCGGCCTTGAAAAGCAACTGGCTCATCGCCCATGTCATCGCCTGCTTTCTTGGATATGCGGCATTTGCCATCGCATTCGGCGTCAGTCTGATGTATCTGTTGAAACGAAAACCGGTCTTTTCTAAACGCTCCCTGATGCAGTATTTCCCTGAACCCGGTGTGCTGGACGAGTTGACGCATCAACTGATTATGTTCGGTTTTCTTTTTCTTTCGGCCGGCATCATCACCGGGGCCGTCTGGGCCAATTCCGCCTGGGGCCGTTACTGGGGATGGGACCCCAAAGAGACGTGGTCTTTGATTACCTGGTTTCTGTATGCGATGCTGCTGCATGCCCGACTCATGCGCGGCTGGCAGGGAAAAAGAATTGCCTACCTTTCCATCTTTGGTTTCATGGCGGTTCTTTTTACCTATTTTGGTGTGAATCTGTTGCCCGGGCTGCACAGCTACGGCTCAATGGGGCAGTGAATTCTTCTTGACAAAAGGGCATTCTATAGGTACAAATTCTCCTGTTATTCTATCGTTTTAGCAAAAAGGCATATAAGTACATTACGATCCGGTCATGCACCGGTACTAATATTCTTAAGACCGAATAGGTTAACCCGTCTTTTTATTATTTGCATATAATTCAAACGGTGTATCGGTTGTTCAGCGCACGCAGAATTATTCAACCAAAGCTTGACGGAGTATTCATGACCACATTTGATGATAAAAACAAAACAGTTGCCGACAAAGCCGGAAACAGCAAACAGGCAGATGCAGCAGGATATATTATCCTGTTCTTTTTTATCGGACTTGTTGCAAGCCTTGTTGTAGGCTGGGTAATTTACCCGAGCCTGCTTTATTCCAAAAAGAGTCAGCCCATAGACTTTAATCATGCGCTGCATATGGAAGAGGTTGAAAACGGGTGTGAAAGCTGTCATTTTTTCCGTGAAGACGGTACCTTTTCCGGTGCTCCCAGGCTTCAGCAGTGTATCGAATGCCATGAAGAACCCATGGGCGAAACCACCCAGGAACTTAAATTCGTGGAAGAGTATGTTTCAAAGCAACGTGAAGTACCCTGGCTGATTTATTCGAAACAACCGGATTGCGTATTTTTTTCCCATGCAGCCCATGTCCTGGCAGGAAAAATGGATTGCGTTTCGTGCCATGGTCACATCGGTGAATCAGAGCGCCTTAAACCCTATCAGGAAAACCGTATAACCCGCTACAGTCGAGATATATGGGGAACCCAGATCGGTGGCTTCAAGAAAAATTCATGGGATCGGATGAAGATGGATGACTGCTCCGCGTGTCATGTCAGAGAAAACGTTCATCAATCCAGTGTGCAGACGAAAAAGGGCGGGTGCTTTGTTTGTCATAAATAGTCTCTTTGTCTCTTTCAACAGGGCCGATTTTTAAATCCTCGACGTGTTGAAAATCGGCGCAGTATAAATTCAATACAGCGACAAGCTTGATCCTATTGCGTGTAAGGGGTGTATTTTTATGAAAATAGATCGAAGAAGTTTTATGGCACTTGTGGTTGGCGGGGCTGCCGGTACCGCCCTTTCTCCGTTGCCCTGGAAGCTCACCGATGATCTGTCTATCTGGTCCCAGACATGGCCCTGGACACCTGTTCCCATGGAGGGCGCGGTCACTGCGGTCAATTCCGTGAGCACCCTCTGCCCCGGGGGATGTGGTATATCGGTGCGCAAGGTCGGAAACCGGGCCGTCAAGATAGAGGGGATGAACGGATATCCCGGAAGTGACGGCGGCGTATGCAACCTTTGTCTGGCGGGTCTTCAGTTACTTTATGGCCCGACCCGGATCAAGACACCCTTAAAACGTGTGGGCGGCCGGGGCCAGGGCCGCTGGCAGGCAATTTCCTGGGATGCGGCCATCTCTGAAGTCGGCGGACAACTGGGTAAGCTTCGGTCAGAGGGGCGACCGCATAAAATAGCCTGTATCAGCGGTTCGGATAAGGGGACGGTGCCCCAGCTGTTTCAACGATTTATGAAAACCTTCGGATCCCCTAATTTTTTCTGCACACCATCCATGGAAGACAGTTACCGGCTTACACTGAAAATGATGCAGGGTGTGTCGGCAGATGCGGGCTTTGACATTGAAAATTCGGATTTTGTATTGAGTTTCGGCAGCGGCATCATCGACGGCTGGGGCGCATCGGCCCGGATGTTCAAGGCCAGGAGTCTTTTGACGGATAAAAAAGCTGTGCTGGTTCAGATCGAGCCCCGGCTTTCCAACACCGCTGCCAAGGCCGATCAATGGATACCGGTGAAACCCGGTACGGAATCGACCCTGGCCCTTGGCATTGCCGGTGTCATTATTAAAGAATCGCTGTACCATAAGGAATTTGTAAAAAAATATTCTTCCGGGTTTGATCAGTTCGAGCAGTTTGTGACGGCCAATTTTGAAACCGGCCTGGTGGCCCGGCAAACCGGCGTTGAAAAATCGGATATTATCGCCCTGGCAAGGCAGTTTGCACGGGCGGCGAAACCTCTGGCGCTTTGCGGCAAAGGCCAGGGGACGACACCGGGTAGTATGGGTGAGTTTGTGGCCGTTCATGCCCTGAATGCCCTGGTGGGCAATATTAACCGGGAGGGAGGGGTCTGGGCCCTGCCCGAAACGGATTATGTTCAGTGGCCCGGGCCCAAAATGGATAAAATCGCCCGTGCCGGATTAAAGCAGGGCCGGATCGATGGTGCCGGCAGCCGGAAATATCCCTATGCCCGCTACCTGCTTGACCGTCTTCCGGAGGTGATCAATTCGGGATCTGATACGGCCCTTGACCTGCTCTTCGTTTCAGGAGCGGACCCTTATTATACAATGCCATCCAGCCAGAAGGTCAAAGCGGCCTTCGATAAAATTCCATTGATTGTGAGTTTTTCACCATGGATGAATGAAACGGCAGCCCAGGCAGATATTATTTTACCGGATCATGCCCACCTTGAACGGTACCTTGATGTCCCGACACCGCCGGGGGCTAAAACGCCCATGATCGGCCTTTCCCGGCCTGCGGTGCCGCCTCAGTTTGATACCCGACATGTCGGGGATGCGTTGATTCTGCTGGCCAATGCGGTGGGCGGCACACTGGCCGATGCGTTTCCATGGGATAATTACCAGGCCTGTCTGGAGGAAACCATGGCGGATAAATGGGCGGTCCTGGCGGAAAAGGGGTTCTGGTTCGAGGCTGACTACACGCCGCCGACCTGGAAGCGTTCCTTTGCAACCGATTCAAAAAAGTTTGAGTTTGTGAATCAAAAAATAAGCCTGACATCGCTGTTTGCAGAAATTGCTCCCGAAGGCGATGAAAAATCGTTTCCCCTGACCCTTATCCCCTATGATTCCATGCGCCTTGCCAACGGTGCCGTTGGTGATCCGCCGTTTGTTATCAAAACAGTTCCGGATACCCTGTTGAAAGGCCTGGATATTCTGGTCGAAATAAACCCGTCAACTGCCAAATCCCTTGGCCTGGGCGAGGGGAAATATGCCTTGCTGAGCACACCGGAGGGGCAGGTAAAAGTTAAAGTCCATTTGTTTGACGGTATCATGCCGGATCTGATTGCCATGCCCCGGGGGCTGGGACACACCGCCTATGATGGTTACCTGGCGAACAAAGGGGTCAATGTCAATGCTCTTATCGGTCCGATGGCGGATCCTGTCTCAGGCATGAATGCCGCCTGGGGAATACGCGCTAATTTGGTAAAAGCCTAACTTATGATATGAGGTTCTGATGAAACAAGGACACCACGGGGTCAAAAAATATGGAATGGTCATTGATCTGGACAAGTGCACCGGCTGCGGGGCCTGCATGGTTGCCTGTATGTCTGAAAATAATGTTCCGTTCAAGGAAGATGAATCCAATAAACAGGACAGCATTACCTGGATGCGGGTCTATCAGCTAACCAATGGAAAAGCCTTTCCGGATACCGAGATCTGCTATCTGCCTCGTCCTTGTCAGCACTGCGAGGGGCATAACGGGCATTCGCCCTGTGTGTCCGTCTGTCCGGCCACCGCCACGGATTATGACCAAGACACCGGCATTGTCAGCCAGATTTATACCCGATGCTTTGGCTGCCGGTACTGCATGGCTGCCTGCCCCTATCATGCGCGATATTTTAACTGGTGGGATCCGGTATGGCCCGAAGGCATGGAAAAAAGCCTGAGCCCCAATGTCTCCCCGCGAATGCGCGGGGTTGTGGAAAAATGCAGTCTTTGCTTTCACCGGTACCAGCAGGCCAAGGATAAAGCAATATTTGAGGGGCGGCCTGAAGTTGAAGAAGAAGAATACCAGACGGCCTGTGCCCAGGCCTGTCCGGCAGGGGCCATTACCTTCGGTGACCTGAACAATCCGAAGCATGCGGTCCATAAGATTGCACAGCCGGACAACCGCCATGGGGGACGGCCTAAAAACCCCCATGCGTTCCGTCTGCTGGAGCGACTGGGCACCAACCCTAAAATTTATTATCTGTCGAGCCGGGAATGGGTTCGACGGGCCGGTGATAATTATCTGGCCGATGAACCCGCATCCCCAAAGACCGAAAGTCACGGTTAAACCGCAGACAGCGGCGTTAACAACAGCAACAGAATAGATTTAGGAGCATACCGCATATGGATTCTGCATTAATACCTAAAGGGGTCAAACGTTGTCCCATATGGCAGTTCGCTTTGGGACTCGGCATCGTCGGCATTGTACTGCTGTGGGGTGTCTATGCCATGCTGCTTTGCTGGTTCAAGGGTCTGAATCAGACCAATATGAATGATTACTATGGATTTGCCCTGTGGATCTGGGCCGATCTTGCAGTCATTGCACTGGGGGGCGGCGCCTTTTTTACCGGGTTTTTACGATATCTCATTGGCAAGGATGAACTGAAAAATATCATTAACTTCGCGGTGGTTATCGGTTTTATCTGTTATAGCTCGGCCCTGCTGATTCTGGCCATCGACGTGGGACAGCCGTTGAGGTCCTGGTTTATTTTCTGGCACGCCAATGTGCACTCCATGCTCACGGAGGTGGCCTTCTGTCTTTCCTGCTATTTTGCCGTTCTGACCATCGAATATATTCCGCTTATTCTTGAAAACCGTCAGGTCGATAAGGTTCCGTTTTTTCATAACCTGGGGCACAATATGCATGAGGTCATGGCAATTTTTGCAGCCACCGGCGCCTTTTTGTCTTTTTTTCACCAGGGCTCTTTAGGCGGCGTTTCAGGTGTGCTTTTCGGCCGCCCTTTCGCCGTAAGGGAGGGGGTGCTGATCTGGCCATGGACCTTTTTTTTATTTACCTGGTCTGCGGCGGCCTATGGCCCCTGCTTCACCTTATTGGTCACCCGGATAACCGAAGTTGTTTCCGGTAAAAAACTGGTCAAGGAAAACGTCATACAGCTTCTGGCTAAAATTTCCGGGTGGATGATCGGGACCTATATCATCGCCAAAATAATCGATACCTGGTACTGGGCAACGGTTACAGCCCCTGCCAGGGGATTTTCGCTGATGGATTTTTACTCGGACAACGCCCTTTACGGTATCTGGATTCTCATCGCTGAAATCGTTATCGGCGGTATCGTTCCGGCAGCGATTCTGATGACCGGGGCCGGACGACGCAACCCCTCGGCCAGGCTGGTGGCATTTGTTCTGGGTGTGGTCGGGGTCTGCCTGAACCGCTGGGTGATGGTATTGCAGACCATGGCCGTCCCGGTGCTGACATTTGATACCTGGCAGCTTTATTATCCAAGCTGGCAGGAAGTGGCGACAACGATCCTGCCCGTGGCCTATGGCATCATTTTGATTATGATTTCCTTTCGGTACCTGCCCATATTTCCGCAGGAAGCCGAACTGAATCCCATTGTCGACGCGGATCGTCAGACCGGAGAATCCGTTATTGATCAACCGCCGATTGTTGCGGCACAGGACCTAAGCCCGGCCGAATCATAATCCGGCAGGCAGGGAGGAGTTGATATGTTTCCGTTTTCGTTTGAGTGGATATGGGATATGAGCCACATGGTGTTCCATGGTGGCCTGTGGTACGCGCTCACCGTCATAGGCCTTGGAATGACTTTTTGCGTTATCAAGGCTGCTGTTGACACTGTTGGAGGGAAGGGCGGTCATTAAATCTGATAAAAATCGGGATTGAATTTTAAGCGCCGGCCGCATTCACTGAAATGGGGGCGGCGCTTTTTGTTTGATGCGGATTTGAAACAGCTAATTTTGTCCCTTGCAAAAAAAGCAAAACCATTTAAAACGATGAGTCTTCAGCCTGGCTAAACCCAATTTAAATTGACTGTTCAATAGAGAGTCGTCTAATGGATAAAATTATTGTTAACGGCGGCATCAAGCTTTGCGGCCAGGTAAAAATCAGCGGGGCCAAGAATGCTGCCCTGCCCATCATCATTGCCTCTTTGCTCAACGACGGGTGGAATACGTTTCACAATGTTCCCAAATTAATGGATATCGAGAGCACAAAGTTGCTTCTGGAGAACCTGGGCGCACGGGTTGAGACCAGCGGCCATACGGTCCGGATCAATGCTGCCGCTCTTTCCAGGCATGAGGCCCCCTATGACCTGGTTCGAAAAATGCGGGCATCCATTCTCGTATTAGGCCCTCTGGTGGCCCGTTTACATAAGGCCAGGGTATCACTGCCCGGCGGTTGTGCCATCGGCGCCAGACCCATCAATCTTCATTTAAAAGGCCTGGAGCGTCTGGGGGCCAAAATTTCACTGGAGCACGGATATGTCGAGGCAACGGCCCCGGAATTAAGGGGTAATGAGATTTATTTTGATATGCCCAGTGTCACCGGAACCGAAAATATGATGATGGCCGCGGTTCTGGCCAAGGGCGAAACGGTATTGCGAAATGCAGCCCGGGAGCCCGAGATTTTGGCACTTGCGGAAGTTTTATGCCAGATGGGCGCAAAGATTAAAGGGGCCGGTACATCCATTATCACCATTGAGGGGGTAGCTTCCCTTATGCCGATTACGGCAACCATTATCCCCGACCGTATCGAGGCCGGTACATTCATGGCCGCTGCGGCCGTCACCGGCGGAGATATCACCCTTACTGACTGTGAACCGGATCATCTGGGCGGGATTATCCATAAATTGAAACTCACCGGTGCCGATATAACGGTGGTTGGGAATACCATTCGTATTGTCGGACCTGAGAAAATCAGCAGTGTTGATGTTAAAACATTGCCCTATCCCGGATTTCCAACGGATATGCAGGCCCAGTTCATGGTGCTCATGTCCGTGGCCTGTGGGCTCAGTATAATTTCCGAAACCATATTTGAAAACCGGTTTATCCATGTCAGTGAACTCAGGCGCATGGGGGCTGATATTACCATATCCGGTAATACCGCCATGGTAAAAGGTGTGCCCCAACTTTCCGGTGCGCCGGTAATGGCCAGTGATCTTCGTGCCAGCGCGTCTTTGATTCTTGCCGGTCTCGCCGCCGTTCATACCACTGAAATCAATCGTGTCTACCATCTGGATCGCGGGTATGAGGCCCTGGTGGAAAAGTTTTTACATCTTGGGGCGGATATACGCCGCGTTAAAATATGACGGTCTTGTAAAAAGTCCCACGCCTGCGTTGCATTTTGTAATCATTCAACGGTCGATAAGTAACCCTCATGATTGCAAAATTTGCACGCCTTGAATTTGAATTTTTTTCGAAACCGTCTAAGTCCGACCGTTTACGAGGGCATCAAATATGAACCCATAATCCGGATAAACCGGCGCTGTTGAAAAGGCGTACGCCGCAAATCACAATGTCCAAATCACAAACAAGACCAAAAGCCATTTTATTAACCCATATCGTCTTGAATCGCTGTCCATTTTGTTTTCTCTCTGTTTTGAAAATTTAAATTTTAATCATTGTGATTTTTTTGTAATTTGTCTTTTGATTATTGTGATTTTTTTGACATTAAAAACACAAATCTAAGCATTTAGTTACAATGGGCGATTGTCATGATGACCGATAATGTTTATTATCGCCCCATTTTACCGCTGCTCATTGCAATGATGGCAGGGATATCCCTTGGGGCAATACACCCCGGATACGGGGTAATTGCCTGGCTGGTCATCTGTTTTTGTATGATCATCGTTGCCGGCGCCCTTTTTTTCCCCGCAGCCAAATTCGGGCCAGTGCCTATATCTTCACAAGTGCTTGCCACCAGTTCCGCCCTGGCGTTTTTTATCGGGCTTGGGTATCTTGCCATTTTGCACTGGACGGCACCGGTATTCCCCGACAATCATATTTCCCGTTTCAGCGACAATCAGTACCGGCAGATTTCAGGCACCATCGTCACTCAACCGGTGAGCCGTCCCCACGGCAGTAAATTTGTTTTAGCGGCCCGATCGCTTACCCTGGCGGAGCGCTCTTTTCCGGTTACCGGAAAAGTCAGGGTGACGGTGGGAGGGCAGGCACCGGACTTGTCTGTGGGTGATGATATCTCTTTTCCCGGCAAGCTTAAACCCCTTCATAATTTTAATAATCCAGGCGGATTCGACTATCGGGGGTACATGGCCGCACAACAAATATGGTGCAGCACCTATACCCGGGGTAAGCATATCCTGCGGGTCGGCGCATCCCCATATCAAAGTATGGCCATCTCCCTTGCACGGTTGCGTGAGAGCGTCGGCCGCTTTATTGACACCGCTGTTGAAGGGCGATCAGGACCAATATTAAAGGCATTGCTTTTGGGCGATCGGTCGGATATCCCGAAGACTGATCGCACTATATTCAACAGGGCCGGTGTGGGTCATCTGCTGGCCATATCGGGTCTTCATATCGGCATTGTGGCAACGGTGGCATTTTACTTTTTCAATCGGTTGCTTTCTTTATCTCATTTTCTACTTTTAAGGGCGGCGACGAAAAAATGCGCGGCCCTGCTGGCCATGTTGCCGGTGATGGGGTATGCACTGGTTGCCGGAATGTCTCCCTCCACCCAGCGTGCCGTCATCATGATTTTCGTTTTTTTGATGACTTTCTGGTTTGAACGGGAGCAGGACGCTGTCAATACACTGGCCATCGCCGCCGGGTTGATTCTGGTCTGCTTTCCGCCGGCTCTTTTTTCCATCTCCTTCCAACTTTCGTTTACCGCTGTGATGGCGATCATACTGGGGTTGCCTTTTTTTAGGGTGCCCAAAGCACGGCAGTCCGGTCCCTGGTACAAGATTGCGGCCAGACTGGTTATTTTTTTCGCCATGACCCTTATGGCCATTGTGGGCACTTTGCCCCTGACGCTTTATTATTTTAACCAGGTATCTCTGGTGGGGCTGCTGGCCAATGGGATTGGGGTCCCCTTGATCGGATTCATGGTTGTGCCCTTAGGATTGACAGCGCTTTGTTTTTATCCATTTTGTCCTCCGGCAGCGGCCATGGGCGTACAGGCCGCCGGATTTGTATTGGAAAAAGCCGTTCTTCTTCTGGACCTGATTGCCCATTTGCCCTTTTCCGCCGTCAGGACCATAACGCCGTCCATTCTTGAGATTGTCTGTTATTATGTTTTTTTTCTGGTGGTTTTCAAAATGCGGCGATACCGATGGCGCAGGGCAATGGTGATGGTCGTATTGCTCACCCTGAGCGCGGACATTGCCTATTGGGCCCATGAACGGTTCTGGCGAAATGATTTCAGGGCAACCTTTATTGACGTGGGGCAGGGCAGTGCGGCCCTGCTTGAGTTTCCCCGAGGCTATTGCATGTTGGTTGACGGTGGCGGGTTTGCCACGAACACCGGTTTTGACGTGGGTGAGAAAATACTTGCCCCTTTTTTATGGCGACGGAAGATCCGAACCATAGAAACCCTTGTGCTCTCGCATCCCAATTCGGATCATTTAAACGGGTTGCTGTATATTGCCGGACAGTTTAACGTAAAAAATGTGTGGTCGAATCATCAGGCGGCAAACACCATGGGGTATAAGCAGTTTGTGGACATCATTCGGTCAGAGGCTATCCGCTGGCCGCGGTTTTCTGATATTCCCCGTACAAGCATGATCAACGGTGCAAAGGTGCAGATCCTGTACCCGCCCCGAAATTTTTCGGATAACCGGGTGGTGTGGCAGAATTTAAACAATAATTCACTGGTTTTGCGTTGCCAGTATGGATCAAAATCAATTCTTTTTCCAGGCGATATTGAAGCTGTGGTTGAAAAAGAGTTGGTAAAACTGTCCGGATCAGATCTCGCATCAACGGTGCTGGTGGCGCCACACCATGGCAGTAAGACTTCAAGTACGGATGTGCTGCTTGAAAAAACAGATCCCGAGGTAGTCGTAATATCGGCCGGATGGAACAATCGCTTCGGTTTTCCCCACGTGTCGGTGCTTCGACGCTATCAACATTATGGATGCCGGATTTACCGTACTGACCTGAACGGGGCAATCACCATTACCACCGATGGTCGCACCCTGGATATCGATCCCTTTATTTGAACCGCAACAGCGAGCGCATTCCCCGTGGCTTGCCGCGGGGTTAGCGAGCGAATCTAAAATAGACAGAATTCCTTACGGTCGAAGATTCCTTGCAGCTTGCTGCGAGGAATCTTCAATTGCATGGCCCGGGACTATCGAAAAGAGATGGCAATTAAACGATATACCAGCATTCCCGCCATCCAGGCGACATCTTCAGGGGAGAGAATGTCACCGACGGTTTGATCAAATAAAATATTGGCTTCTGCAGGAAATTCATCGGCACCTTCCCATAGAATCAACTGAAGCGGTGTTTTGGGTAAAACGGAGAACTGGAAACCGGCATCCCCTGCTTCGATGGGAGTGCCTTTCAGCATTTGAGCAGGTTTGACAATCCCGGCGCTGTGCGTGCCGAATACTTTTTTGAGGGGATCGATGGCCCGTTTGACAAATGCGCTGAAATAAAACCCGGCGCCGGGGATCTCCCGGTAGGAGATCCAGTTGTCAGAAATTTTTCGACCGCTGCATCCAATCATATAGTGCAAAATAAGAACCTGCTCCTGAAGGGGAATCTCGTTGGCACTGCCTTTCTCATCTGCAAAATCAAAGTGAGGATAGTTGATCCGGTAACTGCGGTCAAGAAAGTCAAGGCGGAAGGTATCTCCGGTAAGGGGCGTCAATCCTGAATTTTGAGCAATGGTTTCAAAATTGTGTTCCATTAGCGTTGCAACGGCTATTTTTTTGGCATTGCTGTAGTCATCGATGCGTGCCATGCTTGTTTTCGCTCCTGATCCGGTCTGTGTTTATTTTAACAATCACAGCAGATAAAAAAAGCCCCGCCCGTGGAGGGTGGGGCTTTTCTTAGTCAATCAATTCTATATTTCGAGATAAGAATCAGAGAAAAGCGTTTTACCAAGAATCACATCAACGCTTTTCTTGTAGTCCTGCAGCTCTTTGGAAAGGCTGGCCATATCCGGCTCATTGCCGTCCATAACATTGTACACCAAGTCGACGATGTCCTGCCTCTCTCCCCTGGCAATGCTGATCAACTGGGCATCCATGGGGTCTGCAATCACGGATTCCATGCCGTATTTCTGCAACATCACCATGTAGGTCTGGTTTAAAATAGGCCGCAGGTGATCCGGGGGACCATTGGATATATTCGACAGACCGCAGGTGCTGCGGGCGCCCGGTGCGATATCCTGGATCATTCCCTGGAATTCCATCAAACTGATGGCCTGGGGTTGCTGGATGTTCACGGGTGTTACAATACCGTCAACCCAAATTTTTTCATTGGGAATGCCTGCCTCATTGGCAGCATAAAGCAGTTCCACGGCAAGGGCGGCCCGTTCGTTCTCATCCCTGGGCAGGCCATCGGGGCCCCACATCAGGGCCACGAAATCCGCATTGTATTTGGCTGCCAGCGGAATCATTTTTTCGTATCGTTCCTGGCGGGCCATGATGGAGTTGATGACGTGGGGGGTACCGCAATCTTTCAGCACTTTGAGAGCGGCTTCAATGGCATCGATGTTGGAGGTATCCAGGACCAGGGGGGTGTCATCCACCACCTCCTGAATCACCTGGGCCACCCAGGGCATCAACTCATGGCCATCTTTTTTGGCAGGACCGAGGTTGATGTCGATATAATCCATGCCTTTTTCTTTCTGGAAAAGGGCCTCTTCCTGAATCGGCTTGGGGTCTCGTTCCTTGAACGCCCGTCCGATTTTTTTTGATATGACATTTAAACTTTCACCGATAAGTAACATACAGCCTCCATTGGGTTTGAATGACAATTTATAATTATCTGGCTCTCAGAAAACCGGGAAGATGTGCGGCTTCGCGCGGTCCCACGGTAATCGTCCAACCAGGCAGTTCTTCTTCGACATCACCGGCAATCGAGGCGGCATACCCGGGAATAATCAGTTCCTGGTGCTTGACTTTATCCATAATGCCGCTTTTTTTGACGAACATGCCCACATCATCGCCGGAGAATTTTCCGGCGGCCCAGGCCGTCAACACAGAAAGTCCTTCAGAATCCTTGATCAACAGCCAGGCCGGGACCTTGCTGGCTTCAATTTCACCGGATACAATAAAGTAGGTCAGTGCAAAATTAGTGGTGACCATCACCGGCGAATTCTCATCGGGGTTATTGATCTCAAAGATACCTTCCGTTACGGTCATGGGCCGCTGCGGATCGGTAAAAATATTGAGTCTCTCGAGGAGCAGGGGAAACAGACTTTCACCGGCAAAATCGGAAAGCACGGCAATGGCCCCGTATTTGGCGATAAAGGTCGCCGCCATAAGTGTTTCCATATCAAGGTTCGGGGCCATTTCGCAGGGAAAGGTAATGGTGGGAAATCCGATGGTACGGTTACCGTTTTTCAAGGCGGCCCGGCGAATCGCGAGCTGGTCTTCCAGGGCCGGTTTGAGTTCACGGGATCCCGGATCGATGACCAGATCCTTGAGTCCCATTTTTGTCAATTTTTCCATCAACGGCATCAGTGCCTCGATAGAGTCGGCCTTTACCGCCAGAGGAAGATCGTTTTCCTTGGCCATGGCGCCGTATTCGTCCGCATTATCCGCGGTGGCGGCGTACATCAACGGTCGTTTGAAGCCGCAGGCCGCAATACCGGCTTTCATAACGCCGGCGTCTTCACTCATGAGGATCAGGTTGAATTCCGATGTTTCGGCAATGGTCTTGGCGGCTTCGGCAAATGCATCGGCATCTCCGGTGACATCTTTCAAGGCCACCATTTCAGGGCGCAGGTTCAATCCGACCCGTTCGTATTGAAGGGCATTCCATGACTTGAGTTTGCCGGCCAGATCGGCTTGCGGCATATCCGAAGCAAGCATAGCTGCCAGGCCGGTGGGGTTAAAAAAGGTTTTTTCATGCCTGTATTGGACGGTTTCACCGCCGGTTGTTAATTTGCGGACCCCTTTGCCGATAACCACCGGACGAATCGGGGGTGCTGACGCTTCAGCCAGCTGCGCTTTCGCTTCGTCGGACACGTAGGGGCAGCTGTCCAGCTCCGCTTTTCCTGATGCAAGATTCATGGCAAACGCCAGACAGGTAGGAACCCCGCATTCTTTACAGTTGGTTTTCGGCAGGAGTTTGAAAATCTGAATACCGGTTAATGCCATTTTTGTCTCCTTACTTATTTGACGCCTGAACACAGGCAAGTCGAATTAATTGAAAGTGCCACTTTGAAATTTTTTTAAGCCCGTTGTGGGAGCACCGTCTCCTGACGCTCCCGCAACGGTTTTAAAACATAAGATCAGCCAATGAGCGGATCCATGGAAAGGGCCGGATGTCCCTTTTCTTCAAGCCAGGGCATGATCTCTTCTTCGGTAACACCCACGGTTTCGTCGGCAATCCTATCATACAGGTCCGGTATGCCGAGCTCTTCGCCGCGCTTGACGATCCGGTCTTTGATCTCTTCTTTGAGTATTTTGGGCATCCAGACCATACGGGCCAGGCCACCGTCACCCACGATAAATTTGCGCTGGGTGATATTGTATTTGGAGTGGCCTACAAAACCCGGGGAGGAGGCACCGCCGCCCATGACACCGGCCAGTGTGGTGAACTTCATGCCACAGGGGGTTTCACCGGTATATTCCCGGTTGACCGTCATGACCCCGTTACATCCGGGCAGCATGGCGGCAATGCATTCACAGCAGCCGCAGGTGGTCATGGGATCGACAACCAAACTATAGAAGTTATAATGGGTGACGGCACCGCGGGAGGCCTTGTTGACAAAGTCGTTAACGCCCTTCCATTGCCCCAGTTTCGGATCCAGGCATTCACCCTTTTCAATGGGCTGGTTGGGGCCGGTGGGGTTGATTTCGTATGAGGCCTTGCAGTCCATCCAGTTATAGGCCCCGCACAGACCGGTACGTTCCGGGCTGACCGTACACACATGGTTGGGGGCAAAACTCTGGCACAACGTGCATGAGTAAAAGATTTCCTCTGCCTCATCGGTCATGTTGTCCACCCGGGCATCACGCGTTTTATACTCGGCCCGAGCCTGCGCGGTGATCTTGTCCACATCTTCCTTGTTGGTGTAGAGGGTCACCTGTATCTTGTCCAGGATTTTGGTAAAATCCTGATGCAGCTTGGCATGGAGCACAACGCCGATATCCTTGAGGGTAAAGCCCTTTTCCACAGCGGCCTTGCCCACGCGGACCCAGGAGATATCGCGCTGGCCAATATGCATGACGCCCTGGATATAGTTGACCAGATGGTGGATCTGTCGTTCAAGGATCGGTTCGAAATCTTCCTGGAATTCGCGCCCGGCCACCTGGATGAAAATAGCCAGAGGCAGCACGTCACCCTCTTTGAGGTCACCGATGTCAGATCCGACCACGACCACTTTGCCGTCTTCGATTTCGTTCATCTGGGCGCTTTTGACAAGCTCGGTACACTGGGTCTTGCCGCCGCCCATCTGGCAGTGCAGATCGGCGCCCCGGACCCGCTCGCCTTCATAGGCCGGACCAAAGTTGCAGGGGATGTCGATTTCGGAAATGGTTACCTTCAGTCCCCGGGTCTCGATGGATTTTTGTACGATTTCAGAATGGGGCACATTGGCCACGACATGTTCATAGGTACAGATACCGGTGGGCAGAATTTCGGGAATATCGGTGTCGGCCAGGGTCGGGAATCCCCAGTTGACGCAACCGGCGGCGGCCGCACCCCATTCAGTGCCTACATCCCCCAGGGCGTTGACAAATGCAAACACCCGATCCTGATTGTATTTCAATATCTTGCGGTAATCACCCGGTTTTACACCACCGAATGCCATGGCCACACGGTTGGCAAACCCCAGGGCGTGAACCGCCGATGAAATATAGGGGCCAAAAGGCACAATCTTGGTGTTCCATCCGATCTGAACACCGGCTTCTATCAACTGCTCGGCGACGCTGGTGCCGTTATGACCGGCGGCCAGGAATACGTAGATGCTCCGTTTCTGGTACTCTTCAATAATGCTTTTGGCGATTTCCGGACTGGGTGCAGCGCCGACGATGGCGGCAAAGCCCGGCGCCGAGCCGTCGACAAATTCAACACCCCTGACCCTGAACACCGTATCTTCGGCAGCGCCCAGCCAGATTTTGCCGTTTTCCACGTCGGTTTCTTCGGACACAAAGTAAAAATCCGGATCGTTGAGATAGCGCAGGGCCTCTTTGACCTCAAAGGACAAAATGGCGGCCATGCCGGCATCCAGCAGGGGCCCGAGGTAGGGAAGGTGGTTTCTTCCCTTGACATGGGGCGGCAGCAGTTTTCGGGCAAACGCCATGGGTTTGAGCAGATCTTCCAGGGTTTCACACTTTATGCCGAGGAGAGAATAGATCACCGGCAGGTAATAAGCGGTATTGGGAAAACCGACTTTGGTATCCGCGTTAAATGTTTGAAGTGCCAGTTTGAGGTCGCCTTCGACCTTTGAAACGATATTGTAGCCCCCTTGAATGGCGGCAAAAGCAACTAACTTTGACATATGTTCCTCCTTCGTTGAGGATTTGAAGTATCCTGTGAATGTCTGTTTGGGTTACCCTTCCAGAGCCTGGCGGTCCGCGAAATCCATCAGTTTTCGTTCCCGGGCCTTGTCGATGCCGAGAGCCGCACGCTTTTTGTCGATATGATCAATCATCTTCCATGCGTGTTTGATGGGATCCGGCTCGAAATCCCACATGCCGCCGTAGAGTTCTTCGAACCCTTTAAACAGGTAGCGCTGGAAAACCGGCGCACCGGCGGTGGGGAAGGTAACGCCGAAAACGGTGTAGACACCGGAAACCACAAAGTAGTGGCCGATGCTGATGGCTTTTTCGCTCATCCATTCCGGCGCACTGCCGGCAGCGGGCAGGTCGCTGATATCATTGCCCAGGCCGCCGGCTTTGACCACTTCGGTGGCGGCCAGCAGGATCCGGCTGTTGTCCACGCAGGACCCCAGGTGCAGCACCGGCGGGATACCCACAGTCTCACATACTTCGGCCAGTCCCGGTCCGCAGTATACGGCGGCCGATTCAGGTGTCAGGAGCCCTTCCATGGCGCAGGCAATGGCATTACAGCCCGTGGTCAGGACGATGACATCGTTTTTGATCAATTCCTTGACAACCGCGATATGACCTTCATTGTGACGGGTACGGGCATTGTTGCAGCCCACCACACCGCCGATGCCGCGGATCCGGCCGTTGATGATGTTGTCGTTGAGGGTGTAATAGTCCCCCCGGAAACTGCCGCCCAGGTGATACTGAATCGATTCCACCCCGAAACCGGCAACCAGCGGCGCTTTCTGCCGGGGAATCATGACCTCGGCACCCCGATTGGTAAAGTTGTCGATGGCCATTTTAACGATTTTGGTGGCGTCTTCCAGAGCGTGGTGCTCGTCAAATTCAATATGGACGACATTTTCCTGTTCCATCCGGGCAATGGGATGGGTGGTGATCAGTTTGGTGTGAAAGCAATTGGCCACATTGGCGATATTCTGCATGATGCACTGGATATCCACCACCATGGCATCCACGGCCCCGGTGATAATGGCCAGTTCCTGCTGCAGGAAGGTGCCGCACAGGGGCACACCGTGGCGTTGCAGCAGCTCATTGGCCGTACAGCAGATGCCCGAGAGCTGAATACCGTTAGCACCCTTTGTCTTGGCATAGTCGATCATCTCCTGGGAATTGGCAACCTGGACAATGACTTCGGAAAGAATGGGTTCATGGCCATGGATGACAATATTGACATGATCTTCCTTCATCACCCCGAGGTTGGCTTCTGAAGCCAGCGGATAGGGGGTGCCGAACAGGATGTCCTGCAGGTCCGTGGCCAGCATGGAACCGCCCCAGCCATCGGCAATGGCAGCCCGGGTACCCTGTTTCATGAGATTTTTGTAGTCCTGATCCACACCAATGTGGGTGCGATGCATGATCTCGACGATTTCACGATCGATGTTGCGCGGTATAACGCCCAGTTTTTTCCACAGTTCATAGCGGGGGGCCGGTGCCCGTTTGGCGTTGAGCAGTTCCCCTTCGGCCTTGCCCCATTCATTCAGGGCAATTTCAGCCAGTTCAATGGCGATTTCATCGGTATCCCGTTCCAGCACTTCACCGTCAACTTCTACGGTGGTGGCTACACCCAGGGTGGGGGCCACTTCCAGAAGTTTCTTGGTATCTTTGATCTTGTAGACATCGGTTTCCTTGCGGGCCGCAGACAGGAAGACTTCGGCCACACCACGCCCATGGTCCGAATGGGCCGAGGCCCCGCCGGCGATCATGCGCACAAAGTTACGGGCGGCAATGGTGTTGGCGGTGGCACCGCAGATACCCTTGCGGTTATCATTGGCTTCATCATAATCCTTGGGCAGGGGCAACCGGCAGGGCCCCATGCCGCAATTTTTACAGCAGGTGCCCTGAGCGCCTATATTACAGGCTTTCAACGTCACCGCTCTGTCAAAAGCGGTGTCAATGCCCAGTTCCTGGGCTCTTCTGATCATTTGCTGGCTGGCAACATCAATGGTTGCGGCCACGGGGTCGGCCATCTTCTTGGTTTTTTCAACCTTTTTAATCACTTTTTTTACGTTTTCTTCTGCCATACGAGGTTCCTCCTCATAATTTATGTATAACCAGTTACATCTGGTACAACGGTTTTATCGATACAGCGGTCGTTACCGTTTATGAATCCAGTTAAGGTTGTCCATCAGGATGTCGACGGTAGCACGTTGCCGGGTTGCAGGGGTCATGGTTTTTTCACCGGCGGCAGCAGAGATTGCAGCCTGTTTTTGGGCCCGTGTTTCACGTTCTGCCGCTCTTTTCTGGCGAAGGTCTTCGACCTCGGCATCTGCCTTGGCCTTTGCCGCTGCTTTTGCCTGGGCCTCAGCCTTGGCATCTGCATCCGCTTTGGCCTTTGCCGCTGCTTCGGCCTTAACTTTGGCGTCTGCTTCGGCCTTTGCCTTTGCCGCTGCATCCGCCTTTGCCTTAGCCTCTGCCGCTGCTTTTGCTTCGGCCTCTGCTTCGGCCCTGGCTTTGATGTCGGCTTCCGCATCGACTTTGGGTTCCGGTTTTGCTTTAACTTCAGGAGCGGCGGGTTTGGCAGCGGCCTTTTTTTCAGGTGCCGGTGCCGCTTTCTTCTCAGCAGCGGGTTTGGCGTCAGCCTTTTTGGCCGGTGCCGCTTTTTTGACCTTTTCCGCTTCTATGGTCAGGTCCGGCTCAGGTGCAATGGCGGCCAGATCAATGTCGACATCGTCGAATTCTTTTTTGATGGCCGCGATATCATTGGCCATGCCGCCGTCTGCGACCAGATCGATATAGGCTTTCACCAGACGGATGGACTCGGGATGCCGCATGATCAAAACGTCCGATCCGCCCATCAGATAAGTGACGGCGCCCACGGCTTCCATGAGGATACCCCGTTTTTCAGGATCACCCAGTTCCGGGGCCTCTTCCACGGTTTGCTTGGCTTCTTTGCACTTCCATATTTCATTGCCCAGGTTGTTGATCATCGGCAACTGAAGCTTGTCGTCCCCTTGGTTAAGGGCGGCCATGCGCAGTCTCTCCATGACCGAATAACTGTATTCCATACCATACCCGAGTCCGCCGGTGGTGGGATCCACAATCACGCGATCCAGGGAAACCCCTAAATTTTCAAGCAGAATATTGACCTGTTTGGCCAGATTGACGTCGATGGGGGAAGATGAAATAATCGTGTGGCCGAATCCCATGGCGGCAGCACCGATACCCTTGTGGTTTTTATCTTCCACGGGGCCGATAATCAGGTTTTCGCCCTGGCATACTTCGGCGATTTTTTTGAGGACCTCCTCATCTTTCTGTACATTGGCGGTGCCCCAGACGATGAGGGGGACATCAATGGCGCCAAGTACCTTTTTGACGATGGCTGCGGCATCCGCAGGCGAGGCGTCATTGCCGTTGGGATCCGTGCTTTTGAGCTGCAGCGCGATCATCTCGGCACCATAGACCGCCACACATTTTTTGGCCCAGGCTGCCGGGTCTGAAAGGACATCCTTGAAGGGTTCAATAACGGCTTCCGGCCATTCGTCGGGTTCCATGTCCCAGATTTCCATTGCGATCCTGGGCTTGTTGGGCATTTCGCCCTCGAATTGATAGAACGGATAGCATGTTTCGCCGCCAACAGTAACGGCCTTGTCGCCCTTGCCCAGAGCAATCTCCTTTACGCTGCCGGCATAAGATTCTTTATAAAATTCAAAGCCCAATGTTACCTCCTTTGGAAAAAGTGATTATAAGGTTTTAAAAAATTATGTAACAATGAACACCTGCGGGCCATAATACCATTGCCCGGTTGCCGATCACCTCCTTTTAACTGAAAATATTTTTTTATCTATGTCATCCCAACAATGCTTTCGCAAAAAAAATATTCTCGCTATTTCATTGGGGTAAAAGCCATTTCATTTGATGTGCTTCTGCACTCAATTTTTATGCCAACTGGCCCGTTTCGGCCGTTATAAAATTTAACCTTTTGACATCATGGATATAATCTACATTGTCGGCCTGTGACACCTTTGCCGAATTGAAAAATGTATTTTTAATTATTCGGAATTGTCACCCGGTTGTTTACATAGTGTCAGTTTTTTCGTTTACAGAATGTGCCACTACTTTTTTTCGGTCTGTTGTGACGAAACAATTAAATTTATCTAATAATGACACTATGTTTCGTTATCCGGCAGGCCCTATCAAAAAAACAGTTGTTTCCGAAAAGTCGATAACCATATGACATTTTAAAAAGATCTGTGTTTCAACAAAGACCTGGCCGTATGAATGGGTGCGAAAAAATATTAACATTTTAAGCACCAGGATTTTGATTTGATCGGATTCGTCTGATCTGAAAAAGAAAAACAAGGTGTCTACAAAATTTTCAAATCAATAATCTGGTCATTTGCAATTTCAAACATTATCTCGTATCGTGGATATACACCACTTGTCAAGAGAGGATGCGCATGAACAATAATTAATGTCTTGATTCAGTTCAGTTATTTTATTCGTTGCCGGGCAACAGCTGTGCTTATTCGCTAAGTTTGTCAAAGCGACAGGACAGTGCTATAAAATCCCCGTCAAATGTTGTTTTTATTTCATAGGGTAAGGTTTTAAAGAGGCGGATCATGCCCTTGTTTCCAGGTGCCGTATAGGCAATAAGTCCGGATATCCCGTTCTCCCGGGCCGTCTCGGAAAGTTTTTTTAAAAAGATTTTTCCCAGTCCCTTACCCTGAAATTTTTTACTGATGGAAAATGCAACTTCTGCAATATTTCTGGACGGGTCAAGGAGATACTCGCCAACGCCGACGACCTGCCCGAATCCAAATTCCCCCACCAGCGCTACCAGGGTCAGATCCTTGATATAGTCAATTTGAAATATACCCTCTATATCGCTACGCCCGAAGCTTGATTTTTGATGAAAAAATCGGGCAATCACATCGTTTTTGTCCAGATCATAAAGATGTTCCTGTATCCTGCGTTCATCCACGGGTTTGGCCGGTCGGATGGTGACCGCTTCGCCATCGATGTTGATGACCGCTTCCAGGTTGACGGGGTATATCCCGTGAATTGACTCTTTAATCGTTCGTTCGGCGCCGAGCAGACCCAGTTCGCGGGCCTGATCAAACAGTTCGTTCCGAAAATCGGGGTGGGCGATACTGATCATGGCCACGGCTCTTTCCTGCAGACTTTTACCAAACAGATTGACGGCGCCGTACTCAGATACGACATAGTGGACGTCCCCCCGTGGCACCACGACGGTTGTGTTTTCCAGTATGGGGACAATGCGGCTTTTCTTGCCGTTGGCAGTGGTGGCGGTGAGCATCAGGATCGACTTGCCACCGTTGGACTGGGATGCCCCTCTGACGAAATCGAGCATACCGGTAACACCTGAAAAGTTATTGTACGGCAGCGCATCGGCAGCCACCTGGCCTGTGAGATCCATGGCCATGGCGACATTCATGGCCACCATTTTGTTGTGTCGGCCGATAATGCCAGGGTCGTTCACATAGTCCGAGGGATAAAATTCAATGGCCGGGTTATTATCAAGGAATTCATAAAACAGTTCCGTGCCGATGGCGGCACTGGCAACGAGTTTGCCTTCGTTTAATTTTTTCTTCCGATTTGTAATCACCCCTCTGGATACAAGGTGCATAATGCCGTCGGTGAGATACTGGGTATGGATTCCCAGATCGTTTTTGTTGGAAAGGGCCATCAAAATGGCCTGGGGGGTCGCTCCCAGAGAGATCTGGATGGTTGAGCCGTCGTCAATGAGGCGGGTGATCTGTTTTGCGATAACATTAGCGGATTCGAGTTCCGGGTGCTGGCCGATGGTGATCAGTTTTTCATCATGTTCAACAATGATATCCACATCGTTAACATGAATAAAACTGCGTCCTAAAACTCTGGGCATCCGGGTATTTACCTGGGCGATGACCAGATCGGCAGATAGCGCGGCAGCCAGGGTGATATCCACCGAAATCCCTAAACTCATCCAGCCGAAATCATCCGGGGGGCACACCTGGATAAGCGCCACCTGGATGGGCATTTTTCTGCTTTTGAAAAGGCCCGGTAAGGCGGAAAGGTTTACGGGGGTGATAAACCGCTTGTTTCTGGCAAGCTCTCTGGGTTTGGCGGAACCCAGATAGAAAGAGCGGATATTCATGCCCTGATCATGGGTTTTGTCGGCAACATTTGTAAGGGGGGTGGTTTCCAGGGACAGCAGTCGAACAATTTCAAGATTCGTAAAAAAGGATGCTGATTTAAAAAGTTCCCTGACCAGATGCTGGGGTTCACCGCATGAGGATCCGATGAAGACTCTCTGCCCCTGGCGAATCATGCCGATGGCTTTGGAAGCGGACCGCTGTTTTTCGACATAACTGTCAGCCCAGTAAGTGTCTGTTGCCATAAGGCCCCCTTTAAAGTGCTGTATCGTATATCGCTAAGGTAGGACGACCCCATATCGTTACCTTTTTTTTTTATAATAATCAAGTATGAGTTGATCGCGGGGATTAAATTTTGTTTCAGACTATCTATGGTGAGGGGATGCTACGCGAAAAGACAGGGGGTCGTATGGATAAAAAAAGGCATTGCCGGAAATGTTCCGACAATGCCTTGAGAATTTTTAATGATAAATTTTAGATAACTGTAACGTTGGTAGCGGCGGGTCCTTTCTGGCCTTGCTCAATGTCAAAGCTGACCCGGTCACCCTCGTTCAAAGATTTGAAGCCGGCGGCATTGATGCCGGAATGATGAACAAAAACATCTGGTCCGTCTTCTCTTTCGATAAAACCAAAGCCCTTACTGTCGTTAAACCATTTTACGATACCTGTTTCCATAATAGCAGCCTCCTTATTCATTAACAATTTCAACATTCCACACTCAAAGCTGCCATTTTATAAAATGGATTTTGCCTGCGGAATAAAAACGGCCCATCCAAAATGAACCCTACTTATCACCGGATATAATACCCGGTTTTTTAAGGAAAGCAAGTTTTTTTTATTCAGGGGTAAAAAAAGGGTGGTTTTATGCCCGGCTCCTGGACATGTAATTTTCAAGTCGTTCCACCAGCAGCGAGCAGGGTAGAGTGATCATGAGGTATAGTGCAGTGACGATAATCCATATCTCTATGGTCAGGTATGTACCCGACATCAGTTCTGTACCCATAAAGGTGAGTTCCTGAATGGAAATAACGGAAACAATGGCTGAATCCTTGACCAGTGATATGAACTGGCCCCCTAAAGGCGGGAGGATCTGGGTGATGGCCTGGGGCAGGATGATGTGACGCATCTGTTGCCATCTCGAGAGGCCCAGGGCGTGGGATGCCTCCCACTGGCCTTTTTCAATGGCCTGGATACCGGCCCGGATAATCTCCGTAATATAAGCGCCTTCAAAAATGGCAAGGGTGAGCAGGGCCGAGAAAAAGTTTGATGCATAAACGGGATCGGCGAAAAAAAGTCGCATGGTCCCTGACATCTTTCCGGAAAAGGATTCTATCAGGTAATCGATGCCAAGCAGCGGCATGATCTGATCACTGATAAAAAAATAGAACAGAAATATGATGACAAGCGGCGGGATGTTCCGGATCAGTTCAACATAGGTGCGGCTGATCAGGCGGTTAAACAGGCTTTGGCTGGTTCTGCACAGCCCCATGACAACCCCGATGATCGTGGCCAGAAGGGTCCCCCAGATGCTGATCCGAATCGTTGTCAGCAGGCCGTTGATCAGCATGTTCGGCACCCATTTCCCGGTCTCTTCATTAAATCTGAAAAGGTATTGGGGCATCACTGACCAGTTCCACCGGTAGCTGAAACCGACGGTCAGCCGGTAAATCAAATAGATGACAGCTACGACAATGCATGATAAAACCACTAAATCGGTGCGGTTGATTTTTTTCTTTTTCATATTTTATAGTAAAGGGGGGGCAGATTGCCGCCCCCTTTTTAGTGGCTGCCTGATGGGTGCAATATACGACGGTTGCATCATTGAGATAATGCTATTTATCCATTTAACGGGGTGTCACTTTTTTGTATTGCACCATTCCTTGATTATTGGATTTTGGATTTCCATTCCTGGGTCTGGAACCAGTAGTTAGCCGTATCCTTGAGCCAGCCCTGATCTCTTTTTACGGTGATCCAGTTGTTGAAATAGGCCAGCGTATCCGGATCGCCCTTCCGGACACCGAAACTGATGGGATAGGATTTCAGCGGATTTGGTAAAAAGAAGAGTTTGTCAGGATATTTAAGGGCTGTGAAAGCCGGCAGGGGCGCCGAAATCAAGATGGCATGGGCCTTGCCGTTGAGCAGTTCCTGTACCAGCGATCCTTCATCCGGAAATTCCCGTTTGGTGGCCAGGGGCATTAGCTTGTCGATGGTGTTATTGGCGGTGACGCCCAGGCGGGTAATAACGGTAACGCCCTTCTTGTTGAAATCTTCGGGTTTGGTGAACCCGGCGGCGAGCGCTTTGTTGGCAACCATGTTTTCCACCGAATGATCATAGGGAATGGTAAAATTGATCTTCAGCGCCCGTTGCGGGGTGCCGGCCATACCGGCAATGATAACGTCGAGTTTTCCGGTAATCAAAGAGGGAATCAGGCCGTCCCATTTGGTGGGTACCAGTTCGAGTTTGACGCCCATATCTTCGGCCAGCTGGGTGGCAACGTCAATTTCGAAACCGATCCACTTGCCGGATTTATCCTGCATGGCCCAGGGAACAAAGGTTGACATGCCCACCCGCATTTTACCGTTTTTAGTGATTTTTTCGATGGTGCTTTCATCAATCAGTTTTTTTTGAATGTCACCGGCAGCAGAAATCCCGGTAAAACAAAAAACAAGTGTGATGACCAGCAGTATCCTGAATAGATTTTTCATGATGTCCTCCTAATGTTGACGTATGATGATAATAAGCATTTGTATAAAATGTTGATTTTGACCGGTTAAAAAGCCACCCCCTTTCTTCAGGTTATTATTTTAATACGGTTTTCAAGCATATTCACAATAAATGACAGGGTTGCCGTTATCACAAGATAGATGGCGGCGATGGTGAACCAGACTTCAAACGTTAAAAATGTTTTTGAAACAATCACCTGACCCCGCATGGTCAGATCGTATACCGCAATGGTGGAGACCAGGGCCGAGTCTTTGATCAGGGAAATTCCCTGGCCCACCAGCGTCGGCAGTATTCGCCGGATTACCTGGGGCAGGATGATCCAGCGGTAGGTATGGAAGATGTTCATACCGAGGCTGTGCGCCGCCTCCCACTGCCCCTTGTGAATGGATACAATGCCGGCCCTGAAAATTTCCGAGGCATAGGCCCCTTCAAACAGGCTGAGAGCCAATATCGCTGAAAAAAATCGATCAATGTCCAGTATCGGACCCATGACAAAGTAAATAAAAAAAATCTGCACCAGCAGCGGTGTGTTTCTGACCAGTTCAAGATATAATCGGGCAAGAAATCGGGCCACAAAAGAGTCGGAGAGCCGTAAAAGGGCAGTCAGAAGACCAACGGTAAATGCCAGGGCAAGGCTTATACCGGATATTTTCAGGGTTATGGCCAGTCCCTCGAGCAGGGGGCCGGGTGTGAAAACACCATTTTTAATGGTAAACAGATACTGGGGAATCCTGTACATCTGCCAGTTGTAGCCGAGTTCACCGGAACCGCGTACAAGAAGCCATATCCCTGCAAGGGCCACCACCGTGAATTTGATAATATCGATGATTTGGGAGCGTCTTTTTTTTAGCATTAAATTTGTGTTATCGCAAAGGTTCGTTTGATGTCCATTACGCCAGAATCTGGTTTAAAAAAAGTTTGGTACGGTCTTCCTGGGGGTTTGTAAAAAAATGATCGGCGGTTCCCCCCTCGACGATTTTACCGTTCTCCATGAAAACAACCCAGTCACTGACTTCCCGGGCAAAGCCCATCTCATGGGTTACCGCGATCATGGTCATGCCCTCTTTGGCTAAGTTTTTCATGACTTCGAGCACCTCTCCGATCATTTCCGGATCCAGGGCGCTGGTGGCTTCGTCAAACAGCATCACTTTCGGCATCATGGCCAGAGCCCGGGCAATGGCCACCCGCTGTTGCTGACCCCCGCTGAGCTGGCTGGGATAGCTGTGGGCCTTTTCGGTAATATTAACCTTGTTCAGCAGTTCCATGGACATCTCAATGGCTTCATTTTTATTTTTTTTGCGGACAAGCTTCTGGGCCAGTGTGACATTGTCAAGGACCGTCATATGGGGGAAAAGGTTAAAGGACTGAAACACCATGCCCACTTCTTTGCGAATTTCCAGTTGATTTTTTTTGTTGTCATCCAGGGCAATGCCGTCAACGATGATGGTGCCGCTGTCAATTGTTTCCAATCCGTTGAGGCACCTGAGAAAGGTGGATTTGCCGGATCCGGAAGGCCCGATGACGACCAGGACTTCGCTTCGGCGGACGTTGGTGGAAAAATCGCAGAGTGCACGCACCCCGTTGGCAAATGTTTTGTTGATTTTATCAACGGTGATGATGTCATCTCCGAGTTGTTTGGGTTGCATATATTAAAATTCCCTCTAATAAGCAGGATTGGGTTGTGGCCCGTTTTGGGGAAAAGATCGCTTAACGGCGGCGGTCCTGATAATAAATTCGTTCATAGGATAATGGGCGCTATGGCGTGGGATGGATTTTCTTGCGGCCTTATCAAGGATTGTGTCTACATTTTTGCAATGGATCGGGGCAGCGCTCATCATATCCAACTGTGTGTTTTTGTTTTGACCGCTGCCAGGAGCGGAGTGCCTAAACGCTTATAATTAGGTTTATACAATAAAATGAGCGTGTTTTAAACTTTTATTTTATGGCGGGCCGTTAAATCGAGGAATGGAGATCGTGTCGATCAGGTATATAAATAATTAAATCAGAAAGATGACCGGGGTGCAGGTGCCTTCTCAATAAGTTCGGGCACATTATGTCTGAATGGTCATATATCCGGTGGAAGGTAGAAGGGATCCATTAAATAGATAATCTGGTTATCCATAAAGCGAAAGTTACATTGCGTTATGCATTGAAAATACTGACAATTTGTCAAAAAAGCCGATTTGAAGTAAAATTACAGCATATTCAGCATGTTAGGCCATTATCACTTTAGCTTTATGGATAACCAGAATAGATAAAATTCCTTCAGCCTTCCACCTAAACAATCTGAATCAGGCTTCGAACTGTTTATCTGCCAGGTTGTGGAGGGCTCTTTCCCGAATGCCGGCAAGGGTGTTCCGGACATCTTCGGTCAGTGCCGCGGGGGTGTGGGTCCTCAGAATATCACGGGCCTTGTCGGCGGCCTTGTCATGCCAGGTGTTGCTGCCCATTTCCTGCCATATGTCCAGGCCGGCGCGGTTACATTGTCTGGGCTGCCAATGCTCCTGTTTAAAGAACTTCATGGTTTGCTCGGTATTAATGAACGCCCCCTGGGGGCCCACCTGCCGGATGACATCCATACCGATATGTTCCGAATCAATATCAAACCCCCTGATTACGCGTCTGACATAACTGATGATTTCAGCGTTCATGACAAGGGCCGCCGGAGAACCGATGAGGCCCTGCCCCATATAGGCAATATCGTGGACGAGGTTGGACCCGTCCAGCCCGGCGGTTAACAGGGAGATGGCCCATTCCATACCGGCCTGGGCATCAATGCAGTTGGCATCGCTCGCCCCGGCGGTCCCCCACATGGGGATGCCGTAATAATGATACAGGTCGGCGCAGGCGGAAATGGCCAGGCGGTATTCCGGGCAGCCGTAACTGCAGGTGGCGGTTTTCATGTCCAGGGTGGACATGCCAAAGCCCGAAATGATCGGTGCCCCCTTGGACCTGAGCTGGTGCATCACCACACCGCTCAGCGCTTCGGCATTACCCACGGTAATGGCGCCGGCCAACGTCACCGGGGCGCTGGCGCCGGACATCATGCCGGGGGTGTAGGTCACCGGGACAGCGTTGTCCGCGCAGAAAAACAGCTTTTTCAGGGCACCTGCAGAGTGCAGCAGGGGGGTTAAGGGTTCTGCATAATGGATGTGGATGGGCTTTTCCCGTAAAGCCGCTTTGCCCCCCATGACCGCGGCGGCCATGTCATTGATAACGGCCATGTCTTCCATGCCCGCTGCCGTATAAAATATGGGTTTGATTGAATTTTCCAGTTGTGCCTTGAAAGAGTCGATGTACATCAGATTGGTGGGCGAATCATAGGGAAGGGCATAGGAGCCGGTAAAATCAATTTCCTTCAGATAATCGGCTATTTTTGCGGCATTGGCAACATCCTTGAGTTTTGATTCTCTCAATTTGCCGGTTTCAGGGTCCCAGGTTTTGATCAGATCGGTTCCCATGCCGAAGTAGGTCTTGCTGCCTTCCAGGTGCATGGCTTCCCGGCCCAGCCTGTTATATAAGGTAATCCGGGAGGGGGCGCTGCGAATACACGCTTCCACCAGGTAGTTGGGAATCTGGACGATATTGTCTTTTTTGATCCGGCATCCGGCATCGGCCATCATTTCGATGGCTTCTTCATGCATTACCTTGACCCCGATGGTTTCAAGCAGTTCCAGTGTGGCACAATGGAGGCTTTTAATCTGATTTTCGGTGAGTATCCGATAAGTGGGCATGCATTGTGATTTAAAACCCGTGTTCATGACCATTTTTAAATTTTTCCTTTCATTGCATCGTGACGTGACAGCAGGTTTAAGAAAGGTGTTGCCCGGCTCATGGTTTCCATCTGCTGCATGGCTTCAGGTGATCCGATAAAGATCAAGCGGTTGGTAAGGCCGGACAATTTTTTTGAGGGTTCTGTCCGGGTATAGTCATTCCTGTCCATGACCCGGTTGAAAAGCCAGGTGTCGGCCCCGTCATTCAGATATCCCTTGGCCCTGACAATGCCTTTGGGAAGGTGCAAGATCGCTTTTTGAAATTCTGCCAGGGAGGCTTTCCCCCATGTGTAGACCGCAGACAGCAGACGGTCCGGCGGTGTGGTAAATTTAAAAGGATTTTTTAATAGTTTTTCAATGGCCTCGTCAAGTTCCCGGCCTGAAATAAAATTTTCAGGCTCGGCGGGCGGTTTGCGGGAGGACACTGCGGCGGGCAGAAATTTATCCAGGGGGATATCAGCATAACGGGTTTCCACAAATTTCGGGTCCGGATGGTGGCGGGACACGATTTTTTTTATTTTGCGGATGGTTTCTTTTTTGGCCAGGTCGATTTTATTGATGATAAACAGGGAAGATGTCTCGATCTGTTTTTCCACGGATGCGAAGGTGTCGTAGGCATCTTCAAAATTGGGGGCATCGATGATGCAGAACTGCTCTGCCAGTTGGAAACGGTTTTTGAACAGGGGAAGCTTCAGGTCGCGCTTCAAATCCGCAGGGTTGGCAACGCCGGTGGCTTCTATCAGCAGAACGTCGGGTCGGATGGTTTTGGCTATTTCCATCAGGCCTTTGATAAAATCGGTCTTGACGCAGGCACAGAAGATGGATCCTTTGCTGATTTCGAGCATTTCCAGGTCATCGCCTTCCACAAGTGTGCCGTCGATCCCGATCTCGCCGAATTCATTCATCAGGAGCATGAGTTTGTACGCTTTGGGGAAGGCGTCAATCATCCGGTTGAGAAAAGTGGTCTTGCCGCTTCCCAGAAAGCCGGTGATCAGAAAAACCTTTGTTGCGGACATGACAGGTTATTTCCTTTTTTTCGACGCCATCAACGGTTATTATGCATCAGAGCGCGTATGGTGACCTGAGCCGGCCCGGTCCAGGTTGGATTTGATGTTGTCAAAGTCAAAGCCCTGGTCACGCAGGGCCAGGATATGCTCTCTCATGGCATCGGTGGGGGCCCTTTTGGCAAGCGCATCAATGAGCTCTTCATACTGGGGAATCATGCTCTGGAAGACCAGGTCCTTTTCAATGCAGATGGTGGGCAGTACCTTGCCTTTCAGCCGGGTAAACATGCCGATGCCTTCTTTGGTCTTGATGGACCACTCCCTGTACTCGATCAACGCCTGAATATCTTCGGGCAGAGCCGCAATGGACTCCATCATATACCCGCAGGCAGCACATTGAACGCTGTCCAGGGTCAGGACGTCAATGCGTATTTTAGATGCCATGGTGTGTTTTCTCCTGAAAATCGGTGGTGATACTTAATAATTGGATTCAGGGTACCGGGGATACTGTTCATAAAACCATTCCCGGGCTTCCCATGCCTGGATCAGATGCTCCGCCGGAGCATCAAAGGGGATATCTCAGCCCGGGGCAAAGGTGTATCCGTGACTGCCCCCGGCCGCAAGGTTGATCAGGGCGTCTTCCCTGGGGGAAATCAACCCCAGACTCAGGGCCAGCGTCAGCTTGAGGGCGCCGCCAAACCCTTTTTTATACTTCAATGCCATGTCCCGGATAAAATTGAGGTCCATCTGCTCATCGATGGCAAACCCATGGGTACCGACCTTGCAGACCTCTTCGATGACCTTGGTGCAGTCCCCGCAGATAAAAAAGGAAGACGTTTTACCCGCATCATGAATCACCTCAAGGGCCGCCTGGCAGTTGGGGGTGACGAACTCTTTGAACATTTCAGGTCGGATCTGGGACGCCACGGGATCCACAATGGCAATAATATCGCATCCCATCTGGGCATAGAAACCCGCGGCCTGGGCACAGAGCCGCCCGGCATATTCAATCACCGCATGGGCATATTCCTTTTTTTTTTTCAGTGCCGTAAAGATGCGGACCCCGGCCAGATGAGACGCCAGGGTAAGGGGCCCGGTGACAAGACCCAGCATGGCACAGTCCAGTTTATCCAACTGCGGTTTTGCCATGGCAGCGGCCTTAAAGATGACGGGCCAGCGGCCGGACGCTTTGGTGGGCAGTGTCAGCCCCAGTTCCTGAGGGGTCTGTTGCTGGCAGGGATGGGTCCGCACCGATGGGACGTTGTCTGCCCACCATTCCAGTTCACATCCCATGGCTTCGGCCTCCACGGAAAGGTCAAACAGCAACGGGATGCCGTCGGCATGATAAGTTTTTGCGGCGGTGACAATCCCTTTGGCCAGCAGCTGCGGATCCTGAAAAAAATTGTCTGCCTTTTCGTTGATGAGAAAGGCACAGTTGACACCGGCATAGGGAACCCAGGGGGGCTTTTCGGTCCGTTGTCCCCGGGTGGCATCAATCAACATCTGTTTTGCCATAAAAATGCTCCTTTTTAAAAAATATTCTGCGGATTTTATGCAGCCGTTCTGAACTGGCAGTCCGGCATGGTGCACTGCCGGCATTTCGGTCGGCAATGGTCATCATTTTCATCGGAACTGAAGGTCATGAAAAAAGAGACCGATTTTACAGGTTCCATGATAAACGATTCATTCAGGCAGACGCCCATGGCTTGTGCAGCGGTCAGGGTAAACAGCAGGGCCTGTCCTTCCAGGGGCATGCCGTTTAAACCAGGTCCGAACCGGCAACCGGCAAAAAGGCCCATCTGCTGTGCCTGCCGGTTCAGCAGATCACGGCTTGTTTGCCCCAGCCTGTCCAGCATGGCAATGCCCACGGCATCCAGCAGCATGGACTGGTACAGCTGGCCCTTGTCTGCCAGTTCCCGGCAGGCCGAATCCAGGGCAGGCCCCAGGGTGGCGATACAACCGGCCAGATATCGTGGCTGAAGAGCTGTTGCTTCTGCCGGAAAATCAAGGGTCACCCCCTTAGCCAGCAGGCGTTTGCTTTCCTCTTCAAGGCGGTCAAGGTGGTGAACAGCGTAGCCGACAAGGGGGCTGACAAGCCCTGCAACGGCGTCGGTGGCTTTGGAAATTCTGTCATGTACCTTGGGGGTTATTTTGTATTTCGGCCCGCCGAAGTACCGCCCCACCTCCCGGGGCAGGGGGCGGATCTCTTTTGAAGCCACCGGAATAATTCTGGTGGCCGGATCTGAAAAGTTCTCTTTATGCCGGGTATTTTTTAACGCCGGCTGCTTGCAAGTGCTTATATGCATCATCACGGACAACCTTGATGGCGTCGTAAAAAGTTTCCATCTACCGCGTTATAGAAATTTTACAGAGACTTGATATACCATATGTAATATATATGCCTTCGTCTCTGTAAAATCCCTATGCCTTGTATATGAAGATTTTTACTTAGCCATCTCAAATACTTTTGAACGGTTATGATTAAATAGCCATCCTAGGGTGGGCCGTGCCCACCAAAAGACAGAACACCTTCAGTAGGGAAAGTCGATGCCCATTTCAGCGATTTCATCTTTTATTTTACGGAACATATCGTAATGCTCGCTGGTGGGCACGGCTTTGTCCACATCATAGCATTCATGATATTCGCAGCCCATGGGGGCATCGGCGGCATGATCTTCATATTTTGCCAGCAAGCGATTGGCAATCTCATTGACCTGGGCCCGGGTCAGCCCCTGGCGGGCCACGGCATGGCCAACCTCCATACCGATCCTGGCTTCCAGCGGCGTTGCCCGGTTGCGGTATTTGTTCCGGGTGGAGGCCATTTCCCAGAGGTGCCAGCCCGATACCGTCGATACCATGGCATGAACCGCGGTTTCGCGGAAAAGCATTTCAGTCATGGGGCCGGCATTGGCAAAACCGTTGGAGGTATACAACAGATGGCTGTTGCGGGAGAGGGCCTGGCCGGCCATGGAGATGGCCCAGAGCAGTTCCCGGGTGGTATTGGACCCATAGTTGAGGTGAAAGGGAAAATGCTGGTTGAAAATGGCGCCGTGCATCAGAAGGCCGATGAGGCTGTATGCCACGGTGGTAACGGCGGTGCCTTCTGATCCGCCGCACCAGCCGCCGTAGATGGCGCCGGTGAGATTACCGGTGTAGCAGCCGTACTGGGCATAGTGCAACGATCGGTTGAGCAGGGTGTCGGCGGTTTTAAATTCGGTGAGGGAGCCCACCAGACGGGCATCGGTTTTCTGCACCCCCCAGTTGTCGTCTGAAACGGCGATCTGGCCGCTGTCGTGCTCGGCCGTGCCCACCGCCACCATGAATGTGCCGGGGCGCCCCAGAAGCCGGGCCGCCATTTTCTGGTTGTAGATGTGCTGAATACAACCGCTGATTTCACTGGGACCCGAGGACTCGATGAGGTGGCCAAAGGTTTTTTCTAAAATCGGCCCGCAGATGCCGTCCAGCAGAGGTTCTTTGAGGTAGGCCATGCAGATGGACTGGTGATATTTTTCATCACAGGTAATATCCGGGCTCATGATGCAAAAAGGGGGTTTCGTATCCTCTACCTGACGGTGCTGCCAGAGGACCGCATCCTTTCCGCCACCCACCCAGTACTGATCATGGGCCATATAAAGGGCTTCTTTTATCTCTTCATCCGAGACCTGCATGATGCGGTGTGAGTCGGTGTTGTAATAACCCACATCCCGGAACAGGTCCCAGGCGGCCTGCCAGATCCGGTCGGCCATGGCATCGTCGGTGGGGCAGGGGTTGGCCGGGTCGTATTTGATTTCATATTTTTTAATCAATTTTTTGAGTGTGGGGGTGAAGCGTCTGGGCAGAAAATCATCTTCGTCCATGAACGGTCCGGTGGTGGCGCGTTCCAGAATCTCCCAGTGTCGATAGGCAGTTGTCATTGTATGACCTCCATATGTGACGGTCTCGTAAAAAGTCCAACGCCTGCGGTGTGCTGTATTTCGCAATCGTTCAACATACAATAAGTATGCCTCATGATTGCAAAATTTGTACGCCTTGAATTTGAAACCTTTACGGGTCCGTCTAAATCTGGTTTTTTACGAGTTTATCATATGTAAGGCTGCCCCTGGGCAGCCGGTTTTTTTGTAAAATATGTCCCTTAGGATAACAGGGCGGCCATCAGATCAGGAGCGCTTTTGGCATCCTTGCAATAAAGATCGGCACCGATCTCATCGGCCCACATCTGGGAGGTGGGGGCACCGCCGATGATCACCTTGAAACGGTCCCGGATGCCCTTGTCCTTTAAAATTTCGATAATTTCCTTCTGGCGCGGCATGGTGGTGGTCATGAGGGAAGAGGCCCCGATAAAATCGGCATCCATGGCTTCCGCCTCCTTTACAAAGGTCAGCGGATCCACATTATATCCCAGGTCCTTGACAATAAAACCGTTGGTCTCCAGGATCAGCCGGACAATGTTTTTCCCGATTTCATGCAGGTCTCCCTTTACCACGCCGATGATTACCCTGCCTCTGACCTTCTGTCCGCCGGCAGCATCAAGATAGGGCGCCATTACCTCCACAACCCCGGTGAGGGCCTCACCGGCCAGCATGATTTCAGGGAGGAAAATATCCAATTTGGCAAAAAGATCTCCCACATGGGCCATGGTTTTGGTTAGTTCGGCGATCATCAACAGGGGATCGGCGCCCTTTTTCAGAAGTTTCTCCGCAAGTTCCCGAGCCTCTTCCGTCTCACCCTCTTCCACCAGACTGCCTAATGCTTCCAGCGACATCGTGTGTCTCCTTAAGTTTAAATATTGATCCTTATGCTGTTGAGCGGCACGCATTTTTATGGGACTATAAAGCTGTATATACAACCTTTGTTTCTATAAAATAAGCGGTAAATGCTTGTCAAGCTATTTTGGAACTGGGTATGAAAGTGATGAGTTTTCAATTTATTCACGGGGCCCAAAGTCGGCGTGTTCAAAACGGGGAGAGAAGTCGTCGTTAAAGGCCATCTCTCCCCGCATGAAGTATTTCACATAGGTAACGGCTTCGTTAAATGAATAAACGGTGCGGTTGATGCGGAACAGCGGGTAACCCGGGGCTTCCCTGAAAAGGGGGGCATCTTCTGCCGACAGGACAACCGCCTCCATACGTTGGCTCATCCGGGTGAGCGGCAGGTTGTAGGTGTTTATAAGGATATCATGTATGGAATGGTCCCGGAGGTTTTCCCACAGGATGCCGGCACACAGGTCGGCCCTCAGGTAATGGATTTCATAGCGTACCGGGGTATCGTCAAAATAACAGAGCCGGCGAATAAGAATCACCTGATCCGGGTGCTGCAGTTTTTCCATAACTTCTGCCGGCGGTTCGATGACACCCGTCTCCAGAACCTTAACGGTCAGCTTAACATTCAAATCTTCGGCCCATTTCTGAAACGGGCGTACCCGGAAAAATCCGGTGGTGTAATGATTCTTTTTTTTAACAAAGGTGCCTTTCCCGGGAATTCGGTTTACAAATCCCAGTTTTTCAATTTCTCTCAGCGCTCTCCGGGCGGTCATGCGGCTTACGGAAAAAGTTGCCGCCAGCTGGTTTTCAGAGGGAACTGCGTCGGTAAAATTGCGCGATTTGATGCCCTGGACAATATAGTCTTTGATCTTTTCATATTTGGGCAGTTTTTTTTTCATATTGTTTTTTCCCATTTAATCGTCAAATTTCGCCGGTTTTCAGATGGGGGTTGCCGGTGCAGGGGGTTTTTGTGCGGCTGTTTTTCAGCTGCAACGGTCCTGCCCATCCGCTCTTTACCGGTTTGTTCTTGACAAGACCGGACAGATGATTTTAAGGATAACCGTTACTGTATATACAAGCACTGAATTTTTCAACCGATTCTATGAAATTTTTTCGCAGCCTTAAGTCAGATAATTGCACCCCGGTTGCCGGAGATGATGGGAAACCGATAATAATGATCAGCAAACTGTTTTACAATGCCCGGATTTTTACGGCAATGGACAAGGGCATCCCGCTTTGCGGAACCCGGCAGGGCCAGGTTACCTGTTATGAAAAAGGGGCACTTTTCTGCCGCAACGGACGGGTGGAAAAAGTGGGCATGGAAATTGATGTCAGGCGGGCGCTGGCTGACGAATCCATTGATATGACAGTTGATTGCGATGGCATGTGCCTGATGCCCGGGTTTGTGGATCCCCACACCCATATGTGTTTTGCCGAAAGACGGGAGGCCGAGTTCGGGTTGCGCCTTAAAGGGGCAACCTATCTTGAAATTTTACGCAACGGCGGGGGGATCCTGTCATCGGTGGAAGCGGTGAGAAAAATATCCGAGACCGCTTTGTATCAGGCAACCCGTGACAATGCCCTGGCCGCCCTGAAGCTGGGTACGACCACGGTGGAGATCAAGAGCGGGTACGGCCTGTCCACTGAATCCGAGCTGAAGATGCTGAATGTGATCAAACGGGTGGGGCAGGAAACACCCCTTGATATTGTGCCGACCTTTCTGGGGGCGCACGCGGTTCCCGGTGAATTTCGAGAGCGGCCCGATGCCTTTGTGAATCAGGTGATAGAAGAGATGCTGCCGGCGGTTTGTGATCAGGGCATTGCCCGGTTTTGCGATGTGTTCTGTGAACAGGGCGTGTTTTCAGTGGACCAGAGCCGTCAAATCCTCAAGGCCGCCCAAAATGCCGGGCTGGGGGTTAAACTGCATGCAGATGAAGTCCATGATCTGGGCGGTGCCGGTCTGGCCGCGGAACTTAAGGCCATATCGGCTGAACACCTGCTGGCCGCCGGCGACGGGAATATCGCGGCCATGGCCAGGGCCGGGGTCATCGCCAATCTGCTGCCGGCCACGGCGTACAGTCTCCGTAAACCCTATGCCCGGGCCCGTAAAATGGTGGCCGCCGGCGTTCCGGTGGCCCTTGCCACGGACTGCAACCCCGGGTCGAGTTTCACCGAATCCATGCCCTTTGTTTTTGGTCTGGCCGTCATGAACATGGACCTTTCCGTTGAAGAAGCCCTGGTGGGGACCACTTTGAATGGGGCTTATGCCATCGGCATGCAAAAACAGGTGGGCAGCCTGGATGTGGGCAAGCAGGCGGATATGATCCTTCTGGATGGCGCGTCCCCGGCCATTTTCGCCTACCATGCAGGGGTGTCCCCGGTGAAGGCGGTATATAAATTGGGTGAGCGGGTTGTGTGATGCTGTTTTTGGCCCGACAGGTCATGGCCGATATTGAAAACGAGATGAAAGAGAAAGCGATTAGACAATGAAACTTGTTGAAATGAGCGTGGATGGATTTGTGAAGGAGCTGGGGTCCAAGTCTCCGGCCCCGGGGGGCGGGAGTGTTGCCGCGTTGTGCGGGAGTTTGAGTGCGGCCCTGTGCGCCATGGTGGCACGATTGACCGTGGACAGAAAAAAATATAAAAATGCCCGGCAGACAATGGAAGATGTGATGGAAAGGGCCGATGGCCTGGCCCGGCGTCTGCTCCAACTCGTCGACGAAGATACTCAGGCCTATAACCAGGTGATCGAAGCCGTTGGCTTGCCCAAAGGAACCGACCGGGAAAAGGCTGACCGAAAATCGGCCATGGCACTGGCCCGTCGAAATGCGGCCACTGTTCCTTTAGATACCCTGAGAACCGTATCCCATTTGATTAATTTTATTCCCGCTGTCATTGAAAATGGCAACCCTTCTTGTATTACCGATGCGGGGACCGCCGTTCAACTCATCCGGACAACTGCCTATGCGGCCGCCTATAATGTTCGCATAAACCTTGGCGGCATCAGCGAGCAGGCCTTTGTTCTCGAATGCAATCAGGAGATCAAACTGATTTTAGAAAGAATCGATGCCGTGGTGGGGATTCTTGAAGAGAAGGTATGGTCGGCTATCGGGTAGGAACGCAGGCACTTGGTGGGATCGATTGAAAGATTTTCCGTGCATGGAGACCCAAAACATGAAATCGATATTGCTGGACAAAGACACCCTGACCATTGATGACATTGTGGCGGTTGCCCGCCATGGTGCACCGGTGGAAATGACCCCTGCGGGGGAAAAGCGGGTGGAGCGTGCCCGGAAGCTGATTGCCAAGTGGGTGGGGCAGAAGAAAATTATCTACGGCATAACCACCGGGTTCGGTGCCATGTGCAATGTGTCCATCTCGGAATCCGATACCCGTGCATTACAGAAAAAGATTATCATGAGCCATGCCGCCGGCGTGGGCAGACCCCTGCCCGAGGATGTTGTGCGGTCGGTTATGGCCATTCGTGTGCATGATCTTGCCATGGGCCATTCCGGTTGCCGTATCAAAACCCTGCGGTATCTGCTGGCATTTTTAAATCATGGGGTTACCCCACTGATTCCGGAAAAGGGCTCGGTGGGCGCCAGCGGCGATCTGTCCCCCACGGCCCATATGGGGCTTGTTCTCCTTGGTATGGGCCAGGCATTTTACAAGGGGCGGAAAATGTCCGGGGCCCGGGCACTGGAAAAGATCGGACTGCCGCCCCTGGTTCTTGAAGCCGGGGAAGGCCTGGCCCTGATCAACGGCACCCAGGTCATGACCGCCATTGCCGCACTGGTGGTTCATGATGCCGTTCGTCTTTCAAAAATGGCTGATATTGCCTGTGCCATGAGCCTGGAAGTCCTCATGGGCAGTAACACTGAGTTTGATCCCAGGATTCACCAGGTTCGCCCCCATCCGGGGCAGGTTGCATCGGCGGACAATATGCTCAGGCTTACCGAAGACAGCCGGATTATTCTTTCCCATGCCGGCTGTGCACGGGTTCAGGACGCCTATACCCTGCGCTGTTCTCCCCAGATCCATGGTGCCAGTAAAGATGCCGTTGTCCATGCCAAACGGGTTATTGATATTGAAATCAATTCCACCACCACCAATCCGCTGATTTTCCCGGACACCGAAGAAATTCGACTCGGGGGAAATTTTCATGGCCAACCCGTTGCCATGGCAGCCGATTATCTTTCCATGGGGATTGCCGAACTGGGCAATGTATCGGAGCGCCGCATTGAAAGAATGGTCAATCCGCAACTGAGTGAACTGCCGGCTTTTCTGGTCAAAAACGGCGGCCTTAATTCCGGTTACATGATTGCCCAGTATACGGCGGCGGCCCTGGTGTCCGAAAACAAGGTGCTGGCGCATCCGGCTTGTGTGGATTCGATTCCCACCTCGGCCAACAAGGAAGACCATGTGAGCATGGGCACCATTGCCATTCGCCAGTGCCGGGAGATTCTGGACAATGTCCAACATGTCATTGCAGTGGAGATGCTCTGCGCGGCCCAGGCCTATGATTTGATCACCGAGGACAATCCACTTGAAGCGGGACGGGGCACCATGGCCGCATACCGGGTCATTCGGGAAGCAGTACCGTATCTGTCGGAAGACCGGGTCATCTCGGGGGATATTGAAACCATGGTTGCCCTTATTCGCAGCAACCGCATTGTTGAGGCCGTTGAAAAGAAAGTGGGCAAGATTAAATGCTGTTCCCTGGATTAGACGTGACGGCCTCGTAAAAAGCCCAAATTAGCGCTACGCTTCACTGCGTGTCTGCGTTGCGCTGCAGCCTGCAATCATTCAACGTACGCTAAGTACGCCTCATGATTACAAAATTTGCACGCCTTGAATTTGGGCTTTTTGCGAGGTCGTCTCAATTCGAGTTTTTACGAGTCCATCAGGCTTGAATCGGAAAATTAAATGAAAATTGTGTATGTTGATCTTGACCGCTGCTTTGGCTGCCGGCAGTGTGAATGGATTTGTGCGCTCCAGGGCAGCAATGGGTTGAATTTGGAAAATGCCTGTATCCGCGTCCATGTCGATCCTGCGGAGATGACGGTTTCCACGGCTACCTGTCTTCAGTGTGAAACTCCCTTTTGTATGGAACAGTGCCCGGTTCAGGCCCTGCAATGTGATCCGTCCACAGGGGCCATTGTAATTGATGGCGATCTCTGCATCGGCTGCCGGATGTGCATCACCGCCTGCCCGTTTGAAAATATCCATTTTGATAATGACAGCCAAATGGCCGTAAAATGTGATCTGTGCGGCGGGGATCCCCGTTGCGTTACATTTTGTATGGCAAAGGCCTTAAATTTTGGTGAGTTAAAAGAAGTGGTGGAAAACAGACAAACACAAACCGACCGGAAATTTTCGGTGAGGGCAGTGGCATGCACAAAAGGCGGGGCACTTTGAGGGGCCGGGCAGTTGTGGAAAATGGAACGGTGCATACCATGTGCCGTATGTGCGATACCCGCTGTGCCGTAAAGGTCAAGATCAAAGACGGTATCATGGTAAACATTATGCCCGATGACCATCATCCCGTCAATCAAGGGCGGATATGTGTCCGGGGGCTGGCGGCCATGGATCAGTTTTATCATCCGGATCGCATACTCAAGCCGCTGAAGCGCCGACCCGATGGTCGATTTGTGGAAATTTCCCGGGATCGGGCCCTGGATGAAATCGCGGAAAAAATAGGTGGGATATCAGACCGGTACGGCGCCCAGGCCATGAGCGTCTGGAAGGGCGAGGCCTTAGGGTTCGCCCAGCAGGAAGAATATGCCCGGCGGTTCATCCATGCCTTTGGCTCGGGCAACTATTTCTCCAATGACTCGGCCTGTTTTAACAGTCGTTATCTCGGATTCCGGTTGGCCAATGGATTCTGGAACAATAATCCGGGGCTCCAGAACGCCCATTTGATTATTCTCTGGGCCACCAATCCCCCGGCCTGTCATCTGCCGTTTATGCGGGACATTGCCGATGCACTGCAAAAGGGGGCAAAGCTCATCGTCATCGATCCCCGGATGAATCCTGTTGCATACAAGGCCCATATTCATGCCCGGCCTGTGAGCGGCACCGACGGGGCCCTGGCATGGGGACTGTGCCGCTATTTGATCAGAAGTGGCCAGTACGATCACGGTTTTGTGGAAAAATATTGCATGGGGTTTGAACGGTTTGCCGCCTATGCTGAAAAATTTACCCCTGGGTTCGTGGAGCGGGAAACCGGGGTAGACCGGCAGATGCTCCTGGATATCGGTGCCATGATCGGTGCCAATCGACCCCGGGTCGTTGCCTATCCCGGTGCAGGGCTGGAACACCAGGAAAACGGCGTCAATAATATCCGGGTCATCGCCGGCATGGAAGCCATTATCGGCGCTGTGGATATCAAGGGCGGATGGCCCTGGCCCGAGTTTATGGGCCGGCGGGACCTGACTCTTTATGATGAACTGCCCCTTGCCGGTATAAATCCCATCGGGGCCGATAAATTTCCGGTGCTGTATGATGTCCGGCGTGAATGTCATACCATGACGGCCATGGATTACATGCTGGGCAAAGGTGCGTATCCCCTCAAGGGCATGATCCTCACCGGCGCCAACCCCGCCGTCACCAACCCCAATACCCGCAAGGTGGTCAAGGCCCTTTCAAGTCTGGATCTGCTGGTGGTCAATGGTCTTTTTATGACCGAAACCGCTAAACTGGCCCATTATATACTGCCGGCGGTGACCTTTCTGGAACGGTCGGAACTTCACGAGTATTCGGGATACCAGCGGGTGGGATTGTCTCAAAAAGTATTTGAGATCAATGGGGTCAAAGATGACTATATGCTGTGGCACGACCTGGCCCATCGCCTGGGGCTGGGGCAGCGCTATTTTCCCTGGCCCGATGAAGCGGCGGTGACCCGCTGGATTCTGGAACCCACCGGCATCACCCTGGAAGCGTTAAAAGCGCATCCCGAAGGTATCGTGTACAAGCCGGTGCGGTATAAAAAATATGAAGACACACCGTTTCCCACCCTGTCGGGCACCGGAAAGATTGAACTGGTTTCTCCGTATCTGAAAAAATTCGGCCTGCCGGAAATACCCGAATATACGTCGCCCTGCCACAAATCCCTGAAAAAGGAATTCCCCCTGGTGCTCCAGACCGGGGCCCGCAAGCCGCTGTTGTACCACTCCCGGCACCAGAATATTCCCCATTTTCGAAAGATATTCACCGGTGCCCGGGTGGAAATCCACCCTACTACGGCAGATGCCCGGGGTATTGCTGACGGTGATCGGGTCCGGATCATGTCCGAGGTCGGATCCGTTGTGGTGACAGCCGGTATCGTCCATGAAAATGAGATCCTGCCCGAGGTACTTGAATTGTATCATGGCTGGGAAGACGGGCAGGCCAATCTGGTGACCTGTGATGAACGCTGTGACCCCATCAGTGGCTTTCCGCTGTTAAAGGCCGTACCGGTGAGATTGGAAAAGGCATAGCCCATGAACAAGAACCGTGCAATGATCATATTTCAGCCTTCGGGCCTGAGGGGAAACGTCCCTGTCGGTATTTCCATCCTCGAGGCGTCAAGACGGCTGGGAGGCGATATTGAAGCCCTTTGCGGGGACAAACAGGTTTGCGGTAAATGCAGGGTGCGTATTGAAGAAGGGGTCTTTGAAAAATACGGCATCAAATCAAAATGGTCCAATGCCGGGCCCTGGCAGGCCTCCGAAGACCGGTATATCAGTGCCGCGGAAAAAAAACAGGGATATCGCCTTGGATGTGCGGCCCGGGTCAACGGTGATCTGCTTGTTTTTGTTCCGGACGCATCCCGGGTCGGTCGACAGGTGGTGAGCAAGGATGCAGGCCGCATCGACATCAAACATGACCCGGCCGTAAAATCATATGATATCGAGCTGACGGAATCGACCCTTGAAAATCCTCTGGGACATGTTGAACAGGTTTGCGGGGCACTGGAAAAGCACTATGACCTGAGGTTGCAAAAGATCGATATCCATGCCCTGCGCCGGCTTCCCGGTGCCTTAATAGAAGGCAACTGGCGTATTACCGTGAGTGTCTGGATGGATCGGGAAATTATTCGGGTCAGGCCGGGCCGGGTCCATATGACCTGCGGTCTTGCACTGGACGTGGGGACCACCACCATGGCCGCCTACCTTTGTGATCTGGCCACTATGGAAGTGCTGGCCACCGTCTCCATGATGAACCCCCAGTGCCGGTACGGGGAAGATGTGCTGTCAAGAATCAGTTATCATATGCATCACGCAGACGGATTATGTCGGATGCACGATGATATGATTCAGGCCATCAACCGTCTCATTGGTGATGCCTTAAAAGCCGCATCCCTGCGTTTGTCCGGCCTCAACAGCGATCCGGCCGGTCAGACGGGTAAGGAAGCGCGGCCATGCCATCTGGATCGTGAAGATATCGAGGATATGACGGTCTGTGGCAATACCACCATGCATCATATCCTGTTGAAGCTGGACCCGGAAAGTATCGGGGCTATTCCTTTTGCACCGGTAATCCATCACAGCCTGGATATAAAGGCCCGGGACCTTGGGATTGACATCAATCCGGGGGCCAATATATTTATCCTGCCCAATGAAGCCGGATTTGTGGGGGGGGACAATGTGGGTGTGCTTTTGGCCCAGCAACCCCACAGCTCCGATGCCATTTCCCTCATCATCGATGTCGGCACCAATGGCGAACTGATACTGGGTAACCGGAAGGGCCTGCTTTGTTCGTCCTGTGCCACGGGGCCAGCCCTGGAAGGGGCTCAGATCGAGTTCGGCATGCGCGCCGCGCCCGGTGCCATTGAACGGGTTTTTATTGATGCCGATACCTGGGCCGTGGATTACAAGGTTGTGGGCCGCAAGGCCTGGCGCAGCTACTCGGCGCCGGAAGAGATCCAGGCGGCAGGGATCTGCGGGTCCGGTATACTCGATGGGGTGGCCCGGCTTTATATGGCCGGCATTATCGGTAAGAGTGGGGCCTTTACCAAAAAAGGCGGCCCTTCCAGGCGGCTGCGCAAACACCCTGAAACCGGTATGCCGGAATTTGTGCTGGCCTGGGCCGATGAAACGGTTATCGGCAGGGATATTGTGATCACCCAGAAAGATGTCCGGCAGGTTCAACTGGCCAAGGCGGCCATTTATACCGGTTGTAAACTCATGTTGCGGAAGATGAACATCCAGCGGGTCGATGAGGTGAAGATCGCCGGTGCCTTTGGCGCCCATATTGACTGTGCACTGGCCCTGGTGCTGGGCATGTTTCCGGATTGCAGCATCGATAAAATTAAATCGGTGGGCAATGCCGCCGGTGACGGATGCCGCATCGTCCTGCTCAACCGGGCCATGCGCTCGGAAGCCGACCGCCTGGCCCGGAATGTTGAATATGTGGAACTGACCCTGGAAAAGGATTTCCAGCGCCAGCTGATGGAGGCCATCCAGCTGCCTCACATGACCGATGATTTTCCCCACCTGGAGGGCATTGTGGCCCCGGGTATCCTTTACCAGAAGTAACTCCCCATTAATTTTCAATTATAATGGTTTCCCTGCAGTCCTTTGAGCCATCCCGGCTTCTGTCTGGACCTATTTCCTTTTTGCAGAATACCGTTTGCGAAGCTTGTCGGTTTTATACCAAAACATGTCGCCGGTATCCTATTTTATCTTTTGATGCACTGCTATAACGCATATACTTTGCATTGAGAAAGGTTGCAGCACAAGGATTTGCTGCTTTCCGTCCGGTCACAGGACGGTGATAAAATATGACAATCGATATGGGAGATACCATAATGAAGAAAAAACTTACACGATTTGATTTGCAGAAGATGAAAACCGCCGGTGAAAAAGCGGTTTGGGTAACCGCCTACGATTATCCCACGGCCCAGTTTGCCGAAAAGGCCGGTATGGACATGCTGTTGGTGGGCGATAGCCTGGGCATGTGCGTCTATGGGTATGACGGCACCGTGCCGGTGACCATGGACCAGTGCATCTGCCACAGCGAAGCAGTGCGGCGGGCAGCCCCTAATACCTTTATTATAGGGGATATGCCGTTTCTTTCCTACCAGGTGAGTGTTGAGGCTGCAGTCTCAAACGCCGGTCGTTTTTATAAGGAAGCCGGTGTGGATGCCATCAAGCTCGAGGGCGGGTTGCGGGTGTGCCCCCAGATCAGGGCCATTGCCGATGGCGGTATGCTGGTTATGGGACACATTGGGCTTACCCCCCAGAGTTCCGGCCAGTTGGGCGGATTCAAGGCTCAGGGTCGTACTGCGGAAACCGCTATGGAGCTGATTAAAGATGCCCGGGCTATTGAAGCCGCCGGTGCCTTTGCCCTGCTGGTGGAAGCCGTGCCCCCGGAGGTGTGCAAAATCATTCGCGGGGACTTGAACATTCCGGTTTACAGCATTGGGGCCGGCATTGAAGCTGACGGTCAGTTGATGATTTGCAGTGACGTGTTGGGAATCTTTCAGGCCTTTACCCCCAAATTCGTCAAACGCTACGCTGAACTGGGGGATCAGATTCAGAAGGTTTTTGAAGAATACGCGGTCGATGTTCGCGACAAAAAATTCCCGGCCGATGAACATACCTATAAGATGGTGGCAGGGGAACTGCCCAAGCTGAGGGCGATTCTCGAGTAACGGGCCATCACCGTGGGGCATGTCGGCAGGCTGAAATCTGTTGTTTTCAATACCCGTCGGGGGCGAATACAGAAAATGCGTCTCCAATAAATAGTTAATAAAAAATAAAGTGTAAGGAGAAATCTCAATGAGCAGTATGGAACATTTAAAAGACAAACCGATTGCCGTTCTCGGAGCCGGTGCTGTGGGCAAATCTTGCGCTGCCGATTGCGCCCTTTCTGGGAATACCGTTCGCCTCTGGGATTCCCCGGGGTTTGCTGAAAAAACCCTGTTCGGGATCGAAAAACAGGGTTTGACCCTTTATGGTCAGCAGTTGAACCTCTATGGTTTCGAACGATCCGGTGTGGCCCGGTTCGACAAGGTAACTACGGACTTGGCCGAAGCCGTTGTCGGTGCCGGCATCGTGATTATCCCCACGCCGTCCATTGCCCACAAGTTGATTTTTGAGCAGCTCATTCCGGTTCTGGAAGACGGCATGGTGATTCACATCTACCCGGACAATTACGGTAGCCTGCTGCTTCGGAAAATGATGCGCGAAGCCGGGTGTGACAAAAAAGTGATCATCGGCGGGTGGTCCAGTGCGCCTTACGGCACCCGGGTGGAGATCAAGGGCGGTGTTATCCTGCCCAAAATTCGGGCTTATTACCGTGCCATTACCCTCCGGGGGGCGGCCCTGCCCACCGTTGACCAGGCGGATTTCTTGGAGAGCTCAAAATACATGGGATGTATGGATGCGGTTACCACAGGAGACGGTGTCACCGGCGGCAATACGGTGATGGATACCGGTTTTTCCAATGTCAATCCGGTACTGCACTGCCCTGGTACGATTTTAGGGGTGGGTGTTATGGAGAATTGGGGAGTTATTTTCGGTGATGAGAAAAATGATTTTTCCATTTATTCTCATGCCTACTGCCCGTCTATTTCAAAGGTCCAGTACTCCCTGTACCAGGAACAATGCGCCTTGGCCGAGGCCATGGGGGTCGGCATCCAGGGGTTTGAGAAAAAACAGTTTTTCTCCCGGGAAAATATCCTTGGGTGCGAATATATGGGTATGGATTATGAAGTGCCCTTTGAAGAACACGACTACATCCAGTACGGCACCGGTCCATTTACCGTTCATAACCGCTACATCACCGAGGATATTCCGGTGGGTTGCCATGTCTACCATGAACTGGGTAAAAAATTCGATGTTAAGACTCCTGTGGTCGACTCCCTGATCAACCTTGCCAGCGTCATGGTGGAGACGGATTTTTACGAAAGTGGTTATACCCTCGACTATCTTGGCCTCGGGCATATGGGCAAGGAAGAGATGCTCAAATATCTGAATGAAGGTATTTATACAGCGAAAAAATAGTCAGTTGAAAACATTGCCGATGGTTCCTGCCGTTGTCTGACGAAAATTCGTGAAATAACGGCAGCAATCCTGGGGTGAGGAGGAAAATTTATGGGAATTTCAGTAAAACGAAATATAAACTTCAGTGTTCTGAGCCCTGAAAAAATAGAAAAAATTCATGAAGCCAGCCTTTATCTCATGGAAACGGTCGGGATGAAGGTGGGTGGTGAAAGAGCCCTGCAGACCTTTAAGGATGCCGGGTGCGAGGTGAGAGACGACGGCCTGGTAAAGATCCCGCGATCCCTTGTGAAAAAAGCCCTTGAGACCGTGCCCAAGGAACTGATTCTTTATAATCGGGATGGTGAACCGAACATGGTCATTAACAGCGATAATTCCGTATATTTCGGTACCCATTCCGATCAATTGGAATTTGTTGATCCCGTCACCGGTCAGGTGCGGGATTTTTTGAAATCAGATACCCGGACCATGTGTAAGATCGCTGATGCGCTGGAAAACATTCATTTTGTCCTGTCCGTGGGCATGTCCAAGGATGTCCGGTCGGATATTCAGACCCAGATTTCTTTTATTGAGACGGTCAAGAACTTTTCCAAAACCATCAATTTTTCCACTAACGATATCGAATCACTTCAGGAAGTGATCGACATTGCCGCGATGGTGGCTGGCGGGCATGATAAGCTGCAGGAAAAGCCGTTTATTTTCAATTATTGCGAGCCCATTCCGCCGCTGACCCATCCTGAAGAAAGTACTGAAAAACTCTATATCAGTGCTAAAAACCGAATCCCGGTGGTTTACATGCCTTACTGTATGATGGGTGGTACCTCGCCCATGAGTTTTGCCGGCACCCTGGCCCAGTGTAATGCAGAGGCCCTGGCCGGGCTGGTTCTTACCCAGCTTGTGAGTGAAGGCGCCCCGTTTATTTATGGCGCCATGCCGTCGATCATGGATATGAAAACCACCATCGGCAGCTACGGGGCCGTTGAATTCCATTTGCTGGTGGCGGCAGCCTCGGAGATCGTGAATTATTACCAGATTCCCTTTTACGGAACCGCCGGATGCACCGATGCTAAAACCATGGATGAACAGGCTGTGGCCGAATCCACCATGGAGATTTTTTCCACACTGCTCAGCCGTGCTAATATCATTCATGATGTGGGGGTTTCCGATCACTGCAATAGCGTGAGCCCAGAACTGGTGGTGTTGTGCGATGAGATCATCGAGATGCTCAAGCACTACAGCCAGGGGGTCGAGGTCAATACCGAAGAATTGAACCTGGAACTGATTAAAAAAATTGCCCCGGCCGGTGCCTATCTCAGCGAATCTCATACCATGGAAAATTTTCGAAAGGTATTTTACCCGAGTCTGTTCAGTCGAACGATGAACAACCCGGATGAATCTCAAGTGCGCGGAAAAATTCGCGGTAAAATTAGAAATATTGTGGAAAATTATCAATCCCCTTCGTTGGATGAAGCGATTTTTGCACAGCTGGACCAGTGGGCCGCTAATCTCGAGGCTCGCTAAAGCGCTATGCCTTGCCGCATTTTGATGGAGGTCTGGAGGCGCAGAGAAAAAATAAAATCGATACGTTCTCTGTTTCTGGTGAAACAATTGTTATACCAATAGGAAGCCAGTAGACTGTGGAAAAAAATATAGAAAAAATTCACGAGACGGCCATGCGGATTTTGGGAGAAGTTGGTGTCCGGTTCCTGCATCCTGAAATTCTCGAGTATTTGCGGCAAAATAACGTTCAGGTTTCAGAAGATCTGGCCTTTTTCACCAAAGAACAGATTCTGGCACACGTTGCCAAGGCCCCGGCGGCCTTTACCCTCCATGCCCGGAATCCGAAATATGACATGGTCATTGGCGGGGCCCATCATGAATGCGCCGTCGGATACGGCTGCCCCACCATCATCAATGCGGCCGGGGATCGAAGAGATGCTGTGCTGGAAGATTGTCTCACCTTTACCCGGCTGGTGCAACAGAGTGATTTGTTTAATATCAACGGCGGTATCCTGGCCCAGCCGGCGGATGTGCCCCCGGACCGCAGTCATCTGGTGATGCTGTATGCGGCCCTGGCCCTTTCGGACAAGTGCCTCATGGGCATCCCCGGTCCTGCCGGACATATTCAAGAGACCATGGAGATGCTGGCTATCGCCTTTGGCGGCAGAAAAAACTTTACGGCCAGACCTCATGTTTTGACCATGATCAGCACCATCAGCCCCCTTGTGGTGGATCAGATGGCACTGGATTCCATTTTGTCCTGCTGCGCGCACAACCAACCGATGATTATTTCACCGGCCCCGGCGGCCGGCACCACCGGTCCGATCGGCCTGGCGGGCAACGTGGCTCTGGCTGCCGCCGAGGCCCTGGCCACCATCGCCGTGATTCAGATGATTCGTCCGGGAACCCCCGTCATTTTCGGCCTGCAATCCTATGGGGCGGATTTGCGGACGGGCAATATTGCCATCGGTTCTCCGGCATATGCCATTCAGGCCGGATACTGCGCGGCCTTGGCCAGGCGTTACGGTCTGCCCTCCCGCTGCGGCGGTGCTACCACCGATGCCTGCGCCGTGACGGCTCAAAGCGGATATGAAAGCATGATGTCCATGCTCACTTCTTTCCAGAACGGGATCAACCTCATGGTCCACAGCGCCGGAATACTCGACAGCTTTGCCGGCATCTCCTATGAACAGTTTTTTGTGGATCTGGAAATCATCAAAAGAATCAAATATTACCAGAACGGGATCCGGATCGAAACCGATGCGGACTTGGGTTTTGATCTGATCCAGTCGGTGGGACCCGGTGGAGAATTTCTTACCACCGCGGACACCGTGCAAAAATGCCGGACTCACTCCTTTCTGCCGGACATCGGAGACCGGAATACCGCACCCGGTGAATCGGTCAACGCCAAATTTTTGAGCAGTATCGAAAAACGAATGACCTCCGCCCTGGATGCCTACCACCGGCCGGCCTTCGATCCTGCACTGCAGACGGAAATTGAGCACTATCTGGTCGATACTGCCGGGGTCGATCGATTCATCATCAATCATATCAATGCTAACCACCCTATTAATTATCCGGGGAGGGGTTGATTTCGGAGAGAGATTTTGCAGAAAAAGACAGATCAGATTCACAATGCATCCATGCAAATTTTAGAGCGGGTGGGTATCCGGGTACACCATCGAGAAATTCTTGATTTGCTGACAAAAAACAATATCAAGGTGACCGGTGAAATCGTTTTTTTCAGCCGTGATCAGGTTATGGCCGGAGTTGACGCAGCACCGAAAAAATTTACAGTGTACGCTCGTAATCCAAAACATGATTTAATTATTGGCGGGGACAGTGTTGAATTCGGCGCCGGTTACGGGTGCCCGGCCATTATTGACCCGGATGGCCGTCGCAGAAATGCCCGATTTGACGATTATCTTAATTTTCTTAAACTGGTTCACCAGTGCGACTACTTTAAACTCAACGGGGGCATTCTGGTACAGCCCGAAGATCTTGGAGCGGATCATGCCCATGCTGTGATGGCCCATTCGGCCTTGTGCTGTTCCGACAAGGTTCTTCTCGGTATGCCGGGCCGGGCTGAAGATGTTCAAAAAATAATGGATCTGGCCGGGATTGTTTTCGGTGGTATGGACCGGCTGGCGGAAAAACCCAGGGTCCTGACCCTGGTCAATACCCTGAGCCCGCTTCAGATGGATGTCAATACACTGGACACGATGCGGATCTGCACCCATTACCATCAACCGGTCATAATTTCTCCGGGGCCCATGGCCGGGGCCACAGGACCGGTCACACTTGCCGGCAATATCGCGCTTGGAAACGCTGAAGCCCTGGCCGGGATTGCCATTTGTCAGATACTGCAGCCGGGCACGCCGGTGGTGTACGGCTTGCAGGCCACGACATCCGATATGCGGACCGGAGGGATTTCTATCGGCACCCCGGATTTTGCCCTCCAGACGGCCGGTTGCGCCCGACTGGCCAAACGGTACGGCCTGCCCTGCAGGGGCGGTGGCTGCAGTACCGATGCCCAGGCCCTTTGTGTTCAAAGCGGATATGAAAGCATGCTTCAGATGCTTGTGGCCTGCCAGGAAAAAATCAACCTGATCCTGCATTCTGCCGGTATCCTGGAGGGCTACGGTGCCATGTCCTATGAAAAATTTTTTGCCGATCTGGAAGTGATCGGGATGGTCCGTCATTATCTAAAAGGGGTGTGTGTGGACGACGATACCCTGGCACTGGATACTATTACCGAGGTCGGTCCCGGCGGTGAATACCTGACCTGTCGACACACCCTTGAAAACTGTCGAAAAGTGCCGTGGCAGCCGGATATCAGCGCCCGCAATGTGAAAATCGGGACCGATTTCAACAGCCAGATCTTGTTGAATATTCAGTCGAAAAAGCAGAAAATACTGGACGCCTATCGGCCACCAGACCTTGCCCCTGAGATTAGAGTCCGGTTGGACCGTTATCTGACTGATCTGGGAATCGAACGGAATTTTTTGGAATAAATTCACAACGGGAGTATCAAAACAAGGAGACAACCCATGTACCATAACAGAGATATGGGCATTAATTACATTAAAACCCGAAAAGATCACGTCTGCTACGGCATGGGCATCGGCATTATGGTGCTTGATGATGCCTACCCTGGCTTTCCCGGGGATGTCCGAAATGCCAGTGCATTTCCCTACCCGGTCCAATATGAAATCGCCGAAGGGGTGGACAACCATACCCTGGTCTGGGAGCAGGATAAATCCCCCTGCCGGGAGCCTATTTTACGGGCGGCCAAAAAATTGGAGCGGATGGGTTGTAAGGCCATTGCAGCCGAATGTGGTTATTTTGCCTATTTTCAGAAGGATGTGGCCGGATATGTGGACGTTCCGGTGTTTATGTCGAGCCTGCTCCAGGTACCGTTTATTCAGCAGACCATCGGCCCGAAAAAACAGGTGGGCATTGTTTGCGCCCAGAAACGGTTTCTTACAAAAACGCATTTGGGTAATGTGGGCATCGATCCGGATTCCAATATCGTCATCGCTGGGGCCCAGGATGAATACTACTGCACGGAATTCGACCATCTCTGGGATCCTGAAAAACGTCCGGCATGTCCGGAAATCTATTACGACAAGGCCGAGGATCAAATGATCAGGACCTGTGCGGATTTTGTCGGCGCCAACCCTGGCATCGGGGCCATCATGCTCGAATGCACCGGCATGCAGCCATTTGCTAGGGCCGTGCAGCGCGCACTGGACTTGCCCGTGTTCAGCTGGGGCACCCTGCTGGATTACGCTTTTTCAGTGGTGGCGCATCGCGACTATTATGGTCATGTCTGATTCTTGAATAATCGTATTGGTACAAATGTAACAGGAAGGAGAACAGTATGGATTTACTGATCGAATTGTGGGACCTGCTGGTCACCGGTATTTTACGGGGAGGATTATATGCCCTGATGGCCGTGGGGCTCTCTCTGGTTTTTGGCGTTATGAATATTGCCAATTTTGCCCACGGCGAACTTTATATGCTCGGTGCCTATTTTGCCTATTTTACCCATACTATCTTTAATATGGGACCGGTGATGAGTATTCTGACGGCAGGGGTTTTAACCTTTTCTGTGGGCATCGTTATCGAAAAAAGTTTTTTCTATCCATTGCGTCAACGGTCCAAAAAACAATGGGTTATGAACTCGTTTCTGGTTACCCTGGGCATTGCCATTATCCTTCAAAATTCGGTTAAACTGCTATGGGGCAGCACCTATCACGGCATTACCGAGTACTGGCCGGGCAGAATTGACTGGATCTCGAGCATGTCCATATCCATGGATCGTGTGGTGGGGTTTCTGATCGCGGTGGTCACCATCGGGGGGTTTGTGTTTTTTCTCAATAAAACCCGTACCGGCCGGGCCATCCGGGCCGTATCCCAGGATGAAACCGGGGCCATGCTGGTGGGCATTAACCTCAACAATATTCAGACCCTTACTTTCGCGCTCAGCGCCATGCTGGCCGCTGTGGCGGGTGCATGTTTGTTGTCCATCAACCCGGCCTATCCCATGATGGGGGTTCAGCCCCTGTATAAGTCATGGTTTGTGTTGATTCTGGTGGGCATGGGCAATGTGGGCGGCAGTATCATCGGCGGGCTCATCGTCGGGTTGTTGGAGACCGTAACCTATACCTATGTTGGTGGCGGTTGGCAGGATGTGATCAGCCTTTCGGTAATTATTCTGATTCTGCTGGTTAAACCCAACGGCCTGTTTGGTGCAAAAGGCGTAAAGAGCGCTGTAGAATAATGAAGATAAAGGGAGATGTGATAATGGAGAACGTAACACAACCGATGGCCCAGGTTGACATAAAATGGTCCCACCGACTTTCCGCCTTCGGTATTAAGCCTTTAGGACTGGTTTTACTGGCGGGCCTGGCTCTGGTACCCGTATTGGTAAAAGATGAATTTATCCTGCGTCTGCTGATTTCGGCACTTATGTTCGGCGGGCTGGCCATGGCGTTTGATTTTACTGCTGGATTTATCAATATTGTTAATTTTGGTTTTGCGGCTTTTATGGGGCTGGGGGCCTACACCTCCGGCTTGCTGGTAGTGAAGCTGGGATGGTCTCCATGGCTGGGTATGGCGGCCGGGGCAGCTTCAGCCGGCGTTTTCGGTTTTGGACTCGGGCTTTTGACCATCCGTTTGGGGGGTATCTTTGCTTCCTGCATGACTTGGTTTGTGGCCCTTGCCATGATGAGCACTGCCGGTAATATGGTGGAACTGACCCAGGGCCATGCGGGCATCACCATTCCCCTTTTATTTGATACCGTTAAAAACTGGCCCTATTTCTATGTGATCCTGGCCATGGTGCTGGTGATCTATATCCTTCTGGTGGGCATTACCAGAACCCGGGTGGGCCTGGCCTTTCGCGCCATCGGTCAGGATATCGAAGCAGCCGGATCTTCCGGTATTGATGCCATCCGCTACAAGGTGATGAATTTCACCATTTCCTGTGCCATTGCCGGGTTATTGGGCGGATTTTATGCCCATTTTATCGGGATATTAACACCGGCGGTCATGCACACCGGTCATACGGTTGAAATCATGGCCATCGCCTATATTGGTGGCCGGGGGACCATCTGGGGGACCCTGGTTTCGGCAATGATCATGATTCCTGCCATGGAATCTCTCAAAGGCCTGTTGGAATTTCGACTTATCATGTACGGCGCGCTGATGATTGTGGTTATGATCTATTATCCTAAGGGGCTTGTGGGGCTCTGGGAAAAATTCATGGCGCTGGTTGGGAAAAAGAACGGGTCCTCTTTTCATGGAAAAACTGTTTGACCAGGCAAAGGGGTGAAAAATTAATATATTGAAAGCATTAACGAAAGGAGGCCAACTGTAAAGTAAAAATGATTGAGACCGGATATCGCATGCTCAAAAGTCTTGGCAAATTATGGACCTGAAATACCCAGAATCGTATGACGGTATTCATTAATCTTCCAAATTGATGATAAGGAAATTTACACAAAATTTAATTTAAAAGACCAAAAGGAGACAAAACCACATGAAATGTTTTGCTACAAAAATTGGTTCACAAAAATTAACCGGGGCACTTGCTTTATTGCTTGCAATTAGCTTATGCCTCCCGGGTTTTGGTTTATCTGCCGCCAATGCGGCTACGGAAAAAATTCTCAAGGTCGGTTCCATCGGTCCTTTCACCGGTCCGGCGTCCAGGGTCGGTGAAGAGTTTAAAGATGCCATTACAATGGCCTTTGATGAGATCAACTGGAAAGTTGGAGACTACAAAATCGAGTTTGTCTGGGTCGACTCGGAATCCGATGCGCAAAAAGCCGCCACGGCTTATGAAAAAGCCATCGTAAGGGATAAAATCGATGTCGGTTATAATACCTGGCACAGCTGGGTATCTGCCTCGTGCATGGAAGTGGCCGCCAAATACAAAATTCCCCATTTTTTCAGCTTTGGCGCCGGAAAGATAATGAATGAAAAATATAACTCCAATCCGGAAAAATATAAATATTGGGTAGGCAAAACCTGGCCTTTGCCCGAAAAACTGAGCATCGGCTACATCAAAGCCTTGGAAGAAGCTATGGCCAAGGGTTTGTGGAAGCCTGAAACCAAGCGGGTTGCGGTTTATGGCGTGGACAATGACTGGGGCCGTAATTTTGGTGGCGCCGTTAAGAAACAGTTTGAAGACGCCGGATGGGAAGTGGTTACCGAAGAATATGTTCAATTGGGGGAAACCGAATTTTATCCGTTGCTTTCCAAAATTAAACGCAAAAAAGTGTCCGTAGCCGTTGGGTCCATGTCTGATCCGCCCTCAGTATCCGCTTTTATCAAACAGAGCCGGGAAGTTGGTGTTAAATCCATGATTCTATCCGATGGTCTGGGCTGGGTTGGTGAATGGTACAGCCTTACCGGTGATGCCTCTGATTATGTACTCGACCAGATTCCCCAGTGGACCACACCGGCAGCCCAGAAATTCAAGAATGATTTTAAAGACCGTTTCGGTTTCGAACCCGGGGCTTCTTCCGGGGGACTCTGCCATGACACCGCCTTGTTTTTTATAAAGGTGTTGCAGACCACTTTGAAAGAATACGGTGAGTTGAATCGTGAAAATTTGGTCAAATGTGCAGAAGAACTGGTCATGACCGGAAAGCTCACCCTGACGGAAGGGTTGCTGATGGAAGAATACAAATATACCCCCGAGACCTTTCCGGATCCCATCGTGGGAAAAGGCTACTACATCTTCCCGGTTATTCAGTACTTTGACGGCCAGGCGAAGATTGTCTGGCCCGAAGAATGGAAGCAGCAGGATATGCAGGTTCCGGGCAGCATTAAGTAATTATAACCCGTATGACAGGATGCGATGCCGGTATTGCATTGCCGGCACCGCTTTCCACAAAAACGCTGCGGCGATAAAAACAAAGATGGTGAACACCATGATTTTAGAAACGCAAGGAGTTAGCAAATATTTCGGTGGCTTGAAGGCAATTAACGATGTTTCCCTTAACATCAAAAAAGGCCAGATTTTTGGACTGATCGGTCCCAACGGCGCTGGCAAGACCACATTTCAGAACTGTATTGCTGGCACCTACCCCCCCACCATGGGGTCGGTAAAGTTCAAAGGGAAAGATATTACCGGATTCAAGGCTTTCAAATGCTGCCGGGCCGGAATGGCCCGAACCTACCAGATCGTGAGATCCTTTCCGCAAATGACCGTCATCGAAAATGTCATGGTTGGATCAATTTTTGGTCGGCATAAAAACGGTGAGGACCCGGCCCGTAAGGCAGCCCGGATGCTCGATTTTGTAGAATTTCCCATGGGGCATGACATCCTGGCTGAAAATCTTAATACCATACAGCTCAAACGGCTGGAACTGGCCAGGGCACTGGCAGGCAATTGTGAATTTCTTCTGCTCGACGAAGTCGCTGCCGGCCTTACCCCGGTAGAACTCGATGACATTACGATTCTGATCAAAAGAGTTCGGGACAACGGCGTGACAATTCTTATCGTGGAGCACCTGATGAAACTGATCATGGGCGTCTGTGACCAGATTGCCGTTTTGAATTTTGGTGAAAAAATTGCCGATGCAACCCCTGACGAAATTACAAAGGATGAAAAAGTGGCTACGGCCTACCTGGGTGCGAACGCTAAGTTGCATTAAAAAAAGGAGAGACAATTGCTGGAAGTTAACAATCTTAACGTCAGTTACGGCAAGCTTCAGATCATCTGGGATCTTTCAATTAAAATTTCACAGGGCGAAGTCGTTGCCATTTTAGGTCCCAATGGGGCCGGTAAAACCACCACCCTCAAAAGCATCATGGGACTCGTTCCTCCCCAAAGCGGCACGGTCAAGTTTTTAGGAGAAGAGATTACCGGAAGGGCTACCCATTTGCTGACTGAGCAGAGATTGGTGTTTATCCCTGAGGAGAGAAACTTGTTTCTGGCCATGACGGTTCAGGATAATCTTTTCATGGGGGCCTATTCGATCAGGGATAAACAGAAAATTAACCGGAATCTGGAATATGTTTTTGACCTCTTTCCTAGGCTCAGGGAGAGGCGACCCCAGTTGGCCGGAACCATGAGTGGCGGTGAACGTCAGATGCTTGCCATTGCCCGCGGGTTGATGTCCAATCCCAAGATGATTATTCTCGATGAACCATCCATGGGATTATCGCCGGAAAATGTGGTGGCTGTTTTTGAAACCCTGGAAAAGTTGCGGAAGGAGAATGTAACGGTGCTCATTGTCGAGCAGAATGTGGATACGACGTTGAATTTTGCCGACCGGGCTTATGTGATGGAGCAGGGGCGAATTGCCATGCACGATTTGAGTAAAAATTTGTTGGGAAACGATCATATCCAGAAAATGTATCTTGGCATTGCGGCCTGACGGAACCCTATCGCGAGGCGGATGCGGGAAATGTTTTCAGTCGGTATATGGCAGCTTCGAAAAAAACAGGAATTGAAAGGGTGTCTGGATTTTGAATCCAGAACAGACGCTTTCGACAACCAATATACCACTGTTTCTAATGGAAAGCAGACGGTCAATTCTAACATGATGGTCGGCAATTCTACGCATATTGGTACAGATATTTCTACAGAAAATAACGCTCGTGTGAATATGGCCGGGGAGTACCCTTGAACGTGATATTTATTGGAAAACGGGTAGCGTCTTATGACTTGAGCAAGTTCATGGCCCGTCGTCTGATAGACGTTGTATCGCCATAAAATTTTTATGCGTCAATCAGGAAGGGTAAAAATGGATATTCAACACGTGGTTTTGACATTCTTAAAACGGTTGACAGACCACATGGAAAATGCCAGTCAGTTAAGTGTAGCGGAACAGGCGGAAATCCATAAGGTACTTTTAAAACTCAAGGCGGCGACAGGTTCCCGGCAGCCGCAATCGCCCGGGTGTAAACCGGTAACCCGGTACTGGAAAAAGGCGTTGAAATCCATATCCATCGGACCGGCAGCCAATCTCGGCCCGTTGCTTGAATCGCTGACGCCGCATTTATGCTGGATGGGCAACCCCAATTACACCCCAGAAAAAACAAGACAGCTTTTTCTGGACAACTATGCCTTTGCGGAACTGATTGGCCCGGATGGGCTGTTCTATAGTGATACCGCCTCAATGGGGATTATGCTGCTGGGCCCCGATACCTATTACCCTCCCCATACCCATCCCACAATCGAATGCCTGTATGTCCTTACGGGTAGGTCAACATGGCACCTTGCCGATGGCCCTACCATCAGTCTACCTCCAGGGACTGCCGTATTCATTCCCACAGGGCGGCCCCATGCATTTTGGTCCATGAACGATCCTATGGTCGGTGTATACATTTGTGCTGGTGAGGTGAGTACTTATCCCGTACTGATAGAAAAAGATGTTGTCCCGGTAGCCTCAGGGAGATAAGTAGAGATGCGCGGTTTATTTCTTGTTCTGCTTGCGAATGGCGGCCGGGGAGGCACCTAATTGGGCTTTAAACCACCGTGAAAAATGGGAGCCGTCGGCAAAACCGCATTCATAGGCGATTTCGGTAACACTTCTATCTGTATTGATCAGCAGCCAGTGGCCGTATTTCAGTCTAACCTCCCGAAAATAGCCTGCCGGAGTTTTCCCGAAATGATCCTGAAACAGCCTTTCCAACTGCCTTACCCCGGTATTGACCTGGCGTGCAATTTGATCCACGGAAAGTGTTTCACCTCCTATACTCTGCTCCATCAGAAACACCGCCTTTCTGACCCTTGGATCTAAAATCGAGGCGTAATCTTCGGTGAAAGGCGTCTGCGGGTGATCATGGGGGCGGCCCCTGTCCAGCAGCAGGTGGCGCATACACTTGAGCATCCGGTCTTTCCCAAGATGGCGTTCCACCAGATACAGGGCAAGGTCTTCCGCGGAATTACCACCAGGACAGGTGATACGATTTTTATCGACCACGAAAAGCTGATCGGTAACAGGGACAAGATCTGGAAAAGCCTCAATGAAATCTTGGAAATGATACCAGTGGACACAGCATTTGCGATTTTTCATCAGCCCGGCGCGGGCCAGGTAGAAACTGCCGGTGCAAAGTCCAATCAGTTTGACATTTCGATCTGACGCTCGCCGGAGATACTTGATCAGCGTCATGTCGTAGGGCAGGGCGCTGTCGATTTGTCCGCCTACCATTACAATATAATCGAATTTCTGAGGATCCTTGAAGGTCTCCCAAGGGATTACCTGCACACCGGTGCTGGAAATCACCGGATGGAGGTCCTTTTGCATTATCGTCCAGCGGCACATTATCTGACGACTTTTATCCCCTACATCCGATGCCTGTCGTAATACGGCAAGAAATCCGGAAAGGGCTATCAGTGTAAACTTGGGGGCCAGAATAAAGCCTATAGAAAGGTCCTTTCCGGATTTCAGCTGTTTTGGTTCCATTACAGTGAATGGGTCCATTTATAATTACTACTGTTTTCCCGGCCGGATATTTGTTGGTATGATGTACCCGTATTGAAACTTTGGCCCGGCTGGTCGGAAGGCGTGATCCTTTTGTCGCCAGTGGATATAAAGGCACATATTGCCTTTTCAACATGCGTTATCAAATTCAGAGGTTGCCTTGAATTGCTGTAACAAGTCAAAAAGGTCCTTACTGACCTGTGTGAGTGTTTTCCCCGATTCAGATGATTTGACTCTGAAAATGCATTCTATCGCATTTTGTGAAAAATATGTATCAACATCTCTTTCTATTTCTACGATCGTGTCAAATCTTTCTTGATGACCCCGCATCTTATTAACTAAAAATTTATAAATGCTCTCTAAAAAGGTTGACCGACCCCTTGCAAACGTTAGTTATGGATTTGTCCGATCAACAATTACAGAGCCACCACCAAGGATGCAGATCATGATAAGTAATATAAAATTTATCGGTATGGATGTCCATAAAAAACGTTATCGCTATTGCATATGTCGATTATAAGGGCGAAATCCGCACATTTGGTTCAATTAAAATGATTTGAACAACTTGAGCAAATTCATTTGAAAAATCGGCTGCGAAAAGAAGGATCACCGAAGGGATAGATCTATAGTTGGAGAAATGAATGGCGACCCAAGGTCAGGATGCCTCCCGTCCCATCCGTGGTGGCCGTTTTCTGGGCGTGATCTTTTATAACATAAACTTTACCGGTTTTTAAGAACATCGATCATCGAGTAAACCACAGAGTTACTGCCTTGTTTCAATTTTGTCGCCAGATAGTCTGCCGCATCCAGGGTGCCCAGGGCATAGATGTCCCGGCCGTTGACGTTGTGGGAAAACGCGAATTTGACGGTATCGTCTGCCGAGGTCAGGCTGTAGGTGTGCCAGGCGTGTCCGGAAAGATAGGGTTTTGGTACACCCCAAGTGGTTTGCTGGTTTTCAGGGTCCCTCTCCTTTTGTATCTGGTCTGCCGTGTAGGGCGTCCCCAGCTGGTTGAAATATCCCACCATGGCCTTGGCCGTGCCGCTGGTGTCGGCCTTGCCCTTCTGGTGGCTTTCCCGGATTTCAAGTGCGTAGCCCTCGAAGAGCCCGGGAAAGGTCTGGGCGGCCCATTCCATCATGGCCTGGAACCCCACGATCTGTTTGGCCATGTTGGGGGCGATCACCGCACTGATTTCAGCGTCGCACACATTCTGGAAAAGCCGGTCCCGGTCCCCGCCGGTGGTGCCCATGACAAAGGGCAGGTCATGGCGGCAATAAAATTCGGCATTGGTGTTCACCGCTGACGGATGGGTAAAATCGATGCTGATAAACGGGGAAAATCCGGTTTTGATGTCGCCGATCATCGCCAGTGCCTGATCCGGTTTTACCAGGCAAATGGCCTGATCTTTGATACGGCAATCTGCATCGGTTATCTCGGGGCCTGTCAGGGAGTAGGGGACAACTTCAAAGCGTGTATCGTTCATGGCGTGCCTGGCAATCGTTGCGGCCATATCGCCCGGCAGCCCGTTTACCATTATTTTGACAGGATTCATTTATGGGTCTCCTTTTGTGCAGGGTTAGTATGTTGTAATTTCACGTTTGTCCGGGTCAAACGGTTTTGAATTTCCGGCAACAGGCCCGACAGCCGGGGAAACGTCGTCTCTCCGATTTCGGTCAGGCTTTGGGCCAGTGTCCGGACAGCCCCGGGGATGTACGCCTCGAAATCAGACTTGTGCTTGACCTGACTTAAAAATGCAAAGGCCCCGAGCATCTGCAGATTTCGGGTAATCCGGCAATATTGATATCCGGTCATAAATTTTTCACGGCTGCAGGCAACAGCGGATCGGTAGCACCGCATGCCGTAATCCAGCAGGTGGGTCTGCAAAGAAAGGGGCAGTGCCACATAGGGGTCGATTAAAAGAGACGCCAGATCATATTGGATGGGACCGGTGCGCCCCCCCTGATAGTCTATGAAAAAAGGGTGCCCGTTTTTGATCATGATATTTCGGGACTGCAGGTCTCTGTGCATAAAACCGTTGCATGAATAAAGGACGGTTTCATCGGCAAGCTGGGAGAACTCTGCTATCAATTCGTCAAAATGGATGTCGAAATTCAGATAGTTGTTTAAAAAGGCATCTGTGAAATAGCGGCATTCTTTTTCCAGAATCAGATCGCGGTCATAGCAGGCACTCTGGCAGGTCCACTCGGGATTAAATCTCCTGGCACCGTTTACGGAAAGCGTCACCAGGGTATCGATGATGGTTTTATACAGCGGATGGGCGTTGTTTTTGTCCACCATGGCGTTCACCAGATCCTGAAGATGGGTGCCGCCAAGGTCTTCCATCAGAACCAGGCCGCTGAACCGGTCAAAGGCCAGGATTTCAGGTATGGGGAGTCCCCGGAGATGCAGGTGGCGGCCGATATCGATGAATGAATCCACCTCGGCAGTTGCCTTTTGCCGTCGCAGCCCGTGGTCCGCGAGAATCAAAGAATTTTTTGGCCGGGTGATCCTGTACCAGCGGCGGTCCGAGCCGTCTCCTTTCAATTCAATGGTTGTTTGATCTCTATCCGGTTTGAGATCAGATAATGCCCCTGTGTGTCTGCCTGACGCCTGCAGCGGCGAAGCGCCACTCAAAGCCCTGGCCGTCAGACGCTCAAGGTTTACCCGGCGGTACTGGTCGACCGTGCCGATATCCTGCCAGAAAAAGTCACCGGGCATAAAGGCTTTTATTTTTTCGCCCAGGGCCATCAGTTTCCGGTAGGTATCGATACTGCTCGAAAAGCCATGGGATGGTATGAGATCCAGCACTCCCGGGTCCAGCACCTGTATACCGGTGAATGTCAGCTGTCGGGTGTTTTTTGGGACAGCCTTGTGGTGCTGAAAATTGGTGATAAAGCCCTCGCGGCTTACGCTGACCGTGTTAAACTGGTCATTGTCGCAGAGCGCCAGAGTGGCCGGATAGGGATGTCCGATATGAAAGCGGTAGAGCCTTTTAAAATCGATATTGGTCACAATGTCGCTGTTGACGACGATAAACGGGTCCTCATCGAAAAAATCGGCGGTGTTTTTGAGGGCACCGCCAGTGCCGAGAATTTCCGGTTCATAACGCGTTTCAATGGGAATGGAATAGGATTGCCCGGCAAGAAACAGCTCTATCTCTTTGGCCAGATGATGGGTGTTGATCATGATCGCCTGGCAGCCGGCCTGTTCAAGGTTGCAAATCATGATATCCAGCAGCGCGCGACCGTCTATGGGAAACAGCGGCTTGGGAGTATGGGCGCTATAGGGCAGGAGCCGGGTGCCGAAACCGGCTGCCAGTATCAAGGCTTTCATGAATTGTCTGTTTTATGCACCCTTTTTTTACTTTACCATGCATTCCAGATACTGTTCTATGGTTTGTGTAAAAAGTGTAAGCTGTTTCTCCGGGTCAGGAACCGATGGGTCTTTTGCATTGAACAGGTCGATGGCATTTCTGTAATTTGCCTTGGAAAGGGCTTCTTTAAGTTCGATCTCCTGTTTTTTATACATCCGGTTGCCAAGGGATTGAATTTTTTTCAGGTTTTCTTTGGTACTACCATTTTTGGAGCGGTTTTTAACCATATATTGCAATACGACCTGGTATGATTCGAAGTAGGTTTTAAGAAAGCGGGCATACCCTTTTAGTTTTTTATACCCTTCGGCGGTGAGGTTGTATGTATCCGGGAGTGTGGCATGGGGCATGAGGATGGCATCGTTAATAAACGCCTTAATATTTTTACGGACAAGAATATCCGCAGAGAAGTTTGCATTATACGTAAATTCAAATCTGAAGAAATTCTCCAGCTGCGTATAGCTGGCATGCAGATCAGATGCGGTAAACTGGAACGCATTTTTCATTAGAATTCCCAGAGCCGTATATGCCGCCGGTACAAAAAATGCGATGCTATTGTTTTTATAGTAGTCGAGAACCGGCCGTTTGGCAATATTGACCTGGAATTGGGCATCTGTATAAGGCTTTGATTTCTCACCTGAAATTAATATTATAAATTTTCTTTGAATATATGAATCAACGGCCTGTTCAACGGCATACCCATGGTCCAGGACCAGGGTGTCCGACAAAGTGACGCCCTGGTGTTGAAGGTAGTGGATATAGGTTTCGACCTGAGATAGAATCCGGTCGTAGGAAAAACGATTTTCGGAAAAGTTTAAAATAGCACCGGCAACCAGTGCATGGGGGGTGACAACGGTTGCTGTATCAATGGCGTTTAATACCTTGTGACCGATAACGCGGCACAGGTTTTTCTGTGTGCGGCTATCAGCCTGGGCTATGTCGATATTGTTTTGCCGTAAAAAATTTTTAAGGGTAAAGGGTTCATTGAACTTTACATAGATTCGACCATATTTTTTTTTGAGAAATTTTCTGGCCCCGATCATCTGGGAAAAACTTTCAGGGCTTTTCTGTCCCCCTTCCAGTTCATGCAGGTAGGCGCTTTCCTCCAGGACCCTGTCGTAGCCGATGAAGACCGGAACGAAAATAAGGTCTTCACAGGCCCCGTTCTTATAGGCCTCCATGAGAATGGAAAGCATGCCGAGTTTGGGCATCAGTAATTTGCCGGTCCGGCTCCGGCCGCCCTCGACAAAAAGTTCAAGGTTAAATCCTTCTTCCAGTATTTTGTGAATGTATTCTGAAAAAACTTTGGCATAAAGAGGCATCCCCCTAAATGTCCGCCGCAGGAAAAAGGCGCCGGATTTTCTGAATATGGTGCCTAAAGGCCAGAAGCTGAGGTTCTTGCCGGCAGCCACAAGGGGGCACGGCATGTTGTTTTGATTCATGATATAGGAGAGCAGCAGATAATCGATGTGGCTTTTATGGCAGGGCATGAGAATCAGGGGCCCTTTCTGAGACATGCTTTTAACCCGGTTGAGCCCCTGCTGATTGAACGTGAATCCGTCAAACATGAGTTTAAATATCCAGGTTAAAAACCCGTCAAACATTTTTATCATGGAGGGGCTGTATCGGGCGGCAATCTCTTTAAGGTACGCATCGGCTTTTTTGCGTGTCTTCTGGATGGTAACATCCTTTGATTTGGCATGCTGCCGCATGTAACGGCTTAACCGGTCACGTGTCAGGATGCTTTCTTTTATCTCTTCGATGGATTTGAGCTGTGGACCGGTGATGCTCTGGCGGTGCCGATTGATCTGCTGCAAAAGGTTGCGGCGGACCATCAGGCAGAGATGTGCATTGCCAAGGTTGCGTTTTGACTGCTGTTCAACAAACGTCATCAGATTCATGGGTTCTGAAATTTCAATAAATACTTTGCCGGGGTTTTTAAAAAGCATTACCAGACGGCGCAGCCTGCCGGGCTTTTGTTCCGTGCCGAAGAAAATATCGATGATGCCGGGAATGGCCCGTGATGGCTTTTTGCTGAAAAACATCAGCTGGGGAACAAGAAATATAGGGCGGTCAATTGCTTTCTGCATTTCAATCAGATACTCGATGGGGCCGGTTTCCGATTTGACAAAGCGGCGGTAAAATCCTTTGGAACTGACCAGCGACAGAAGCGCTGTCCTGCCCGCGAGCAGTTCGGTGCCGATATATCCGGTTTTGTAGGGATCGGGAAGGGAAAAATGGCGCAGGATATGGTCCAGATAAAAGAGCGATATCCTGAAAATCCGGGAGAGCGGCTGCCACAAAAAGACGTCGTATCCCATCCCGATTTCAGGAAAACGGTGTCCGAGCTGCTGGTAGCGGGTATGGTAAAACAGGTATTTGAAGTGACTTTTGTATTTGGTGACATACACCACAATGGCGTTATCGGGAATTTTGTCCAGAACGGCCATTTGATCACTGCCCACGGTTATGCCGCGATAAAAAAGCCTGAGCAGCCACGATGCGGCAAATCCCTTTTTACCTGGCAAAAAACAACTGAAATGGTGCGCCTGCCCCTTGAGGAGGGCATTTTCCCAGTTGTGTATTCTATTTGTTATTTTATTTATTTTTAGTTTCATATCAAATCGGTCTTATCCGCCTGAACGGTATGAGCCGTGAGCCGTTGTCGTTAAAGTGTTTTCGTGTGCTTCCTAGCCTTGGGACGTTTATGGTCAAAAATAGCAAAAGCGGGCGTTGTTTGCAAACGGTTTGTTTGCTTTTTGATTATGGGTGCTGCTCCGGATGGTCCAGAACATCTGCTGGTTTCTCAAAAGAAGGTGCGCCGGATAATGCTCATGAAATTTAATTTTGGGACAGCCTTCCCGTTTCGGCCCTTGGAAAGGGCTTGCGCAACGACCTGCGCTAAGCTGAATTGCGAAAAATACAGGCCCGTAATAATTAGACATAATGGTTGACACTAGGCCCCGGCAGTGCGAGGAGCTATTGCCGTAAACCCGCCCAGAATCATTATGGGTTCCGACGAGCAAATGAAGGCCCATTCTCACCCATAATGATTCTGAGCTAGTTGCTTCAGGGGGCCGTTTATAAAAAAGACCTGCCATCCTTGCAAACGTGGGTTATGTTAGATGTCATTATAAACAACCTAACACAGAGCCAAAACCAAGGAGGCAGGTCATGACAAATTATAGCACATTTATTGGTATGGACGTACATAAAAATTCCATCGATATCGCCACTGCTCAATCAGGCCGCAAAGGGCAAGTGCTGCATTACGGCAAAATAGACGGCACCCTTTCGGCGCTGGACAAGATGGTTCGAAAGCTGGTGAGCAAGGGCAGTCGGTTGCATTTTGTGTATGAGGCCGGTCCCTGCGGATACCAGATATACCGCCACCTCACCGGTCAGGGCTTTGCCTGCACGGTGGTAGCGCCATCTCGGATTCCCAAAACAAGCGGTAACCGGATCAAAAACGATCGTCGGGATGCATTGATGCTTGCCCGCTTGCATCGTGCCGGGGAGCTCACCGCTGTTTACGTTCCCCGCCCTGAAGATGAGGCCATCAGAGATCTGACCCGGGCCAGGGAGGATGCCAAAAGCGACGAGAAGAAAAGTAAACAGCGACTGTTGGCCTTTTTACTTCGCAGCGGGCTTCGATATACGGGATCAGGATCCTGGAGCCAAGCTCATATGCGCTGGCTGTCCGACATCAAGATGCCCCATCGGTCCCAGCAAATTGTCCTGCAGGAGTATATCGGCACCCTGAACCAATGCAAAGACCGGGTGCAACGGTTAACCGAACAAATCCAACTGCTATTGCCCGAATGGCAGTTGTTTCCGGTCGTTCAAGCACTTCAGAGTATGCGCGGTGTTTCCATGATTGTGGCGGCCACCACAATTGCGGAAATCGGCGACCTGAAAAGGTTCCACAATCCCTCGGAACTGATGAGCTATCTCGGCTTGGTGCCGTCGGAACATTCCAGCGGCCCGAAGACTCGGCGTGGTTCGATCACCAAGACCGGCAATGGCCACGTACGCCGTGTGCTGGTCGAGGCGGCCTGGGCCTACAGGTTAAGGGCTCGGGTCAGTCGGGTATTGCTCAAACGGCAAGAAGGTCTATCGCAATCGGTTTGCGACATCGCATGGAAAGCCCAACTTCGTCTTTGCTCACGTTATCGGCACCTGTGGGCCAAAGGTAAATCCAAACAGGTCGTCGTAACCGCCATCGCCAGAGAGTTGTGCGGGTTCATGTGGGCAATCGCTAACGAAATTGAAGTGCCGGTAAACGCGTAAAAATAACAAATAATCAAAGAACAATAATGATCAACGGAGGTCAATAAGCAAGTAAAAACATAACATTTCAAGGCAGCCACAGGGGCGCAACCACGGTCAGGAGAATCCTCGAAGGCACTATTGGATAAGCCTTAGGGCCGAACTCCCGAAATTAGACCGAGGCAGCTCCGCGACGAAGCTAAGTCATGCGGTACCCAACCCGCGAATATCAGAGTGATCAACCGTCGTCATACCGGTTCCGCCTCTTTGGGTGCCTTGAAATTTAACCACGACAAGGACCGCTGAAAAACAGTTGGCAGGGGATGCTTTTTTCTCTTGACAAGTGTCAACCATATCAGTGGTGCCCTGGAACCGTGGAAAAAATAATCTTGCGCTATGATAATTGATGTGGTATCAAATCACGAAATGAAGTGAACGGTCATTGAATTTATATGATTGATTTTGTTGGTATTTTGTTTTAACTCGCGCTGTTTGAGCCGATATAATGATTGCCGGACAGTTTGGTTTGCATTAACCCTGCGAAAGTGATATGGTCATTTTATTATAATAGAATCAGGTCAATTATAGTTAAAGGAGGATGAATTTTTATGAAAACGTTAATTGGTGGTGCGGTGGCTGCTGTTTTGGGAATTATAGGTCTTGCAGTATGGTTTAAACCCTTCTTGAACCTTTTGGCCGGGGCAATTCCGGCTATGCTTCTGCTTGGCGGCGGGCTCGCCCTTTATCTGGGATTTGATGAACTCAAGGATTCCTGGAAAAAAGATGATACCACAGCCGACGCAGATGCGCCTGCAGATGATGTCGAAACATATAAAAAAGAAATTGATGATTTAAAAAAAGAAATTGATACGTTAAAGGCTGAAAAAGCTTAACAAACAATTTTTATAAAAAATAAAAACCCTGCTGCCGTATAACGGTGCGGGGTTTTTTTGTTTTTCAGGTTACGGGTAAAGATAATATGTTTGTCTTATCGTATTATATTTTTCAAGGTCATCCTGCCATGATCCGGCCAACTGGTCTATATCTTCCCCGGCTTCAAGGCACTGGCGTATCTCGTGGCTGCCGGTGATCAGGTCAACGGGCTGTTTTTCAAATTCATATTCATAGGGGGGCGGCTTCCATGCAAAGGCGTCCCTATGATTTGAAATCACCGCCTGGATCAGTTTAAGGGTGGTCAGATAGGGGGTATAGCTGGAGCGGTCAACAATATGGATCTGAAACCCGTTGCAGCTTTTGCCCTGCCATTTGTTGGCCACCGGTTCGAACACCGTCGGTCTGAGAACGATCCCTGCAAAGGTGTCCATGGGCAGGGCCACCGGGGGTTTGTCGCTATCCAGATAGGGGGCCCCGAACAGTTCAAATGGCTGACTGGTGCCCCGGCCCTCGGAAATATTGCTGCCTTCCAGCAGGACCTGGCCGGGATAGACCATGGCGGAAACCGGGGTGGGCAGGTTGGGCGACGGCGGCACCCAGGCAAGGCCGGTATCCTGATAATACATGGCCCGGTGCCAGCCCTTCATGGGAATCACTGCCAGGTCACACCCGATCCGGTAACGGTCGTTGAATAACCGGGCGATCTCGCCGATGGTGAGCCCGTGACGCATGGGCAGGGGAAAACGGCCCACAAAAGAGGCATACTCCGCTGATAACAGATTCCCTTCGATGACCATCCCACCCACAGGGTTGGGCCGGTCCAGAATAACGACTTTGCAATTATAGCGCCGGGCCGCTTCCATGCAGTAGCTCATGGTATAGATAAAGGTGTAGACCCTCGTCCCGGCATCCTGAAGATCAATGAGCAGGACCTCTATGGCCTCGAACATTTTTTCGGTGGGGATTCGGGTTTTTCCGTAAAGGCTGAAGACCGGGATGCCGAGTACCGGATCCAGGGTATGCTCCGATTCGATCATATTGTCCTGTTTTGCGGCCCAGAAACCATGCTGGGGAGAAAAAAGCGTGGTCAGTTGCCCGGGAAAGCGCTCATGGATAAGGTGCCGGGCATGCCGGAAATCGCGACCCACCGAGGCCGGATTGCAGAGCAGTCCCAGTCGCCGGCCTTTGAGCCAGTCCGGTGGTGATGTGATAAGATTTTCAAGACCGGTGTAAACCATTTGGAACCGTTTTTTCCTTTCACCGCCACCATCAACGCAGGGACATCGTTTGCTGTGGTGCGGAAATCGATCTTTCAGAAAAATCCCTGCCGGTCATGCTGCAATTATACAATCATGACCTGATTTTTTGGGTCTCATCCAAGACTCTTCGAACTGTTTTTGCCAGATCTGCCATTCCAACAGGTTTATATGCAAAAGCCTTTATACCCATTTCCTTTGCTGCTTGATTAGACATTTTCTTGCTGTAACCTGTACATAGAATTACCGGTATATCCGGTCGGATTTTCATCAGCTCAGCTGAAAAAATATCCCCCGTCATGTTTGGCATGGTCATATCGGTGATCACCAGATCAAAGTCCTCCGGTTTGGATCGAAACAGGCTAAGCGCCTCTGTGCTGACGGTTTTTGTTGTAACGGTATATCCCAAAGATTCAAGGATACGGCTGCCTATCCTGGCGATTTGCTCTTCGTCATCCACAAATAATATGTGTTCCGTACCTGATGGTAATGTCCCTGAATCACCGGGTTGACAAGCGGTATGCTTTTTGGTAATGGGCAGTTGAACCGTAAAGACAGTACCCTTTCCCATTTTACTGTCCGCGGTGATTTTACCGCCATAGCCTGTAACAATCCCGTGGACCAGCGCAAGGCCTATACCGGTCCCTTCACCAGGAGCCTTAGTGGTAAAATACGGCTCAAAAATTGATCCGATGATATCAGCGGGTATGCCAATACCGGTATCGGATACGGTTAATTCGACATAATCGCCTGGTTTTAATGTAGCATTTGACATGGGAGCGGTATCTTTGATGGTAACATCCTTTAGGCCGACTTCCAGAAGGCCGCCATCCTTTTCCATGGCATAGGCGGCGTTGGTGCAAAGATTCATTAAAACCTGGTGAATTTTGCCAGAGTTGCCCATTATCATGGATTCGCTGACGATATTATTACGGAGGTCAATCGTGGTTGGTATGGTGGATCGAAGTAATTTTAGAGCTTCCTTTGCGATCAAACCGGGTTGAACCGGGTGAACCATATCGTCTGACTGTCTTGCAAGTGTTAATATCTGCTGCACAAGTTCTTTTGCCCGTATTCCGGCATCATAAATGCATTTCAGGTCATTATGAAGAAGACTGTCTTTTTCAACTGTGTCAAGGGCAAGCTGTGAATATCCAAGCATGGCCGAAAGGATATTGTTGAAATCATGGGCAATACCGCCGGCAAGGGTTCCAATCGCCTCCATTCTCTGAGTTTGCTGTATTTTTTTTTCGATCTTTTTTTGCTCGGTTTCAATCCGTTTTTTTTCGGTAATATCCCTGACAATGCCTATGGCATGCCATTTCCCATGGATTTCAACACCTGATAGCGACAGTTCTATGGGGAACTCCGTACCATCTTTTTTTTTGCCTGCCAGTTCAGCCACTTTATTCAGGTAAGGGCCTTGACCGGTTTCTTTGAAATAAAGATGATTTTTATGGTAGTGGTCATGAAATTTTCCGGGGGCCAACGTTATATGAAGGTCTTTTCCGATTATTTCCGGGTCCGAATATCCAAAAATTCGCTCAGCCGCTTTATTCCAAAAGGACACTTTCCCCTGGTCATTCATCATAATAATGGCATCCTGGACAGAGGTTGTGATCAGGCGCAATTTTTGCTCGCTTTCTTTCAGCTCTTCCTCAGCCGCTTGTCTCTTATGGAGTTCAGTTTCTGCCTGGAACATTTTCTGCTCAAGTTTTCTGACCAGCCTTTCGCTGTAAAGTTTGAGCACTTCCTCTTCACGGGGCTGTTGCGTCTCAGGGATATCGATGCGTTTGCCAGCGTTCATCACATCACGAACAGTAGCGATGAAAATTTCCGGCTCACAAGGTTTGACAATGAAGCAATCAGCGCCAATCTTCCTGGCAAAGACCTCATCCTGTGGGCCCGTATAGGTAGCCGTATAGACGATAAAGGGGATGTGGCACAGGGCTTTGTCTGTTTTGACAATCCGGCATAACTGAAATCCGTCCATGACCGGCATGAGGATATCGCTGATGATTAAATCAAAATGATTATTTCTTATCATTTTAAGGGCTTTGGAGCCGTTTTCAGCCGATTCGGTATGGTATCCGTTTGCTTTGAGCAGGCTCTCGATCAGGTAGATATTCTCTTCATTATCGTCTACGATAATTGCCTTCATCCTTTTCTCCTTATTGCCTCAGTCTGACTTCAGGTGACTGGCAATCTCATCCACAAATGTGTCCGGGTTAATCGGTTTTTCAATGTAACCGGTTGCGCCGGCAGCTAAAATTTTTTCGCGGTCCCCCACCATGGCATAGGAGGTTACGGCGATGATGGGCACAACATCAAGTTCACGATGTTTTTTCAGTTCCTCGGCTACGGCATATCCGTCCATTTCAGGCAGCTGGATATCCAGTAATATTGCGCGCGGGTTGCAGTGCAATGCCTTTTCAATACCATCCCGTCCGTTTTCTGCACCGATGACGCTAAATCCATTTTTTTCAAGCAGAAAACGCATCATATAAAAATTCTGCTCATTGTCTTCGATGATTAATAATGTGTCGCTCATGATAAATCTCCAGTCCGTATCTCTTTTGGAAGACGGATGGTAAACGTGCTGCCTTTGCCCCACTGGCTTTTAACATCAATGGTTCCACCCATCATGTCAATCAGTTTTTTACAGATAGACAACCCCAGTCCGGTGCCCTCGTGTTTGCGTGAAAGCCCTGTATCTATCTGGTGAAACGGTTGGAAAAGGCCCTGAAGTTCTTCTGCCTTCATGCCGATGCCGGTGTCTGAAACCGACAGAAGGTAATCATCCCTGTCAGTCCTGCAGGAAATGGTGACATGCCCGTTTTTCGTGAATTTTAAGGCATTGTTAATCAAATTTAGAATAACCTGTTCCATGCGACGCTGATCCAGGGTTGCTGTTGAAACATCATCGGCTATAGACAGCTCCAACGTATTCATATTTTTTTCGGCCAGGGGTGAAACCAGTTTGGCCATTTTTTCAATGGAAGATTTTAAGTCAAAAGGCGCAAATGAAAGCGACAGCTGTCCGGCCTCGATTTTAGAAATATCCAGTACATCATTGATCAGCGCCAGGAGGTGGCGGGAACTTTTTTGGACCATGCCCATCTGTTTTTGTTGTTCTTCATTTAACGGTCCGGTCAGTCCCTGAAGCATGATACCGGTAAACCCAATGATCGAGTTCAGCGGGGTTCGCAATTCATGGGACATGGTTGCCAGAAAGGCCGATTTAAGACGGTCGGCAGATTCAGCCTGTTCCTTGGCGATGGCCAACTCTGCGGTGCGCTCTTCCACTCGTCTTTCCAGCACTTCTGCATGACGCTGCAGTTCATCATTGAGTCGCCGAACCTGTTCTTCAGTTTGTATGAGATCGGTAATGTCGGAACCAATACTGAGGATCTCTTTTATCTGTCCCTGTTCATCAAGAACAGCCCTGTTCCTCCAGTCGATCCAAACCCGTTTGCCATTACGGCATATATTTTCATTGATATTATGCTCAAATTTTTTCGGATCATTTTGGATGTCCTCCAACAATTGCCGCAGATTTTGGCCTGCCGTATCCACCTCCGAAACAATGGTTCCGATCAGATATCGGTCAATAATTTCCGATTCCGTATAACCGAAAAAACGTAAACCAAATTCATTAAGAAACAAAATTTGTCCTTTGGGCGACCATCGCAGAATGATACTGTTGGCCAGCATCACCAGCTCCCGGTATTTTTTCTCACTAGTGCGCAGCGTCTTCTCCAGATTTTTTTGTTCGCTCACATCCCGAACGGTTTCGATCGCGCCGCAGCGATGGCCGTCCTGGTCGTACAAGGGCGAGGCAACTCCCCATATGTGAATTCCCTTGCCATTATCCAGATGCTGGAGGAATGACTCCCCATAAAGTTTATCGCCGTAACGCACAGTATAGGTATAACCGGCTTCCGCATCCGGCATGGGCAGGTCAAGCAGATCAATGAGAATCGGGCGCGGTTCACCGAAGAACGGTTCAGCATAGGCGTAATTTCCTTTGCCTATCAATAAATTCTTCTTCACACCGGTCAAGATTTCACATGCCTGGTTCCAGGCCAAGACTTTTTTATCCTGATCGATCACAAATGTTGCGTCGGGCAGAAATTCTACAATATCCTCGAACCGTTGCTGCGCCAGTTGTCTCTCTGTTTCAGCCTTGTCTCGTGCGGCATGCGTCCGATGGCTGACAATACCGAACGTGAGGTCCCCGGCTATTTCGGTTAGCTGAGCAAGCTCTTCAGTATCAAAGGCTAAAGGCTCAACCGAGTAGATTCCGAGTACACCGATTGTCTCCTTCTTAAAAATGAGCGGCAGCATCAGCACGGAGGCGTAACCCCCTTTGAGTGCATCAGGCCGATATGGCTTGAAATCCGGATCACCTAAAATGTTCCGGGCAGAATGAACCCGACTGGTTTGGAAAGCGTCGACTGCCAGCATAAACGTTGGATCAGCAGAGTTCCAGGTGTTGTTTGTGGGTGCAGAATTTGTATTTTTTGTGACTGCCCGGGCCGCAAGGAAAATGGTTTGAGCGTTTTCCGGTTCGGCAAAGCCGACGCAAGCCAAACGATAACCGCCGATGTCAACCATGATTCTACAGATCGCCTCAAGCAGCTCGGTTTGATTTGTGGAACGGACCAGCGCCTGATTGCATTCGCTTAAGGTGTGCAACACTCGGTTCGACTTTTGCAATTCCATCGTTCGGGTGTTTATCTGGTTTCTTAAGAGGATACTGCCCACAAGGCTTAAAACAAAAATCAAAGCCAGAAATATGCCGAACATTTGAAGCCAGGCCGGCAATTCAAATTGTACATCCTCGGAAATCCATCTTTTTAATGACTGATAATAGACGGATTGAGTATTTTGCTTCAAACTGGCAAGATGGGTATCAATCGTATCTAATAGCTTTTGATTCATGCCTTTTGGGGCCGCGAAAAAAAGATCGGAAGGGTGAAAAATAACAGCCGTATTTTCAAGATCATATTTTTTTGCATTCAACAACCCATAAAAACGGTTGGTGATGGCAGCGTCGGCCTCCTTTTTTTTAACCCGCTCAAAAATGGTTGAGTAATCCGGCAAGGAAATGATAACGGTTTTTAACTCAAAGCCTTTGACAAGCCTGACAAACGCCTCCTGCTGAACCGAACGTTCCAGAACTGCAATGCGTTTTCCGTTGAGATCCAATATCGATTTAATTTTGCTGCCTTTGCGGGCATATACCTGAAACCATGATGACAGGACCGGCACTTTTTGAAATGAAAATATCTCCTCCCGGTCGGCAGTATAGGCGACGTCGGGCATGAGATCTATTTCCCCTTTTTTTAAACGGTCCAGCCCTTCCCCCCAGGTCCCGGGTACATAGGTAATTTCCCATCCCTCTTTTTTCGCAATGTGATCAATAATATCAATAAAAATCCCAGAGGGCTGACCTGACGCAGAAGTAAATATCTTTGGCGCATTCTCATACACGCCAACGCGCACGACATCATCGGCAGCTTGCACAAGACCGCTTGTGAGCAGCAATGAAACAAACAAACCAATCGCTATCCTAAACAATAGTTTTCCGTGAAAATATCCAAGTTGAGTATTCATCATCCCCCTGCAAATAAATAGGCAACGATTGAAATGATGGGCTCCTTTCCATTTCGTGTGGGTAACGTTTCTTTATTCTTTCAATGAAAGAATCAGAATTTTGAGGTTTCAGTTCACTAATAGTGTTAAATGCGGATTCCAGGGACACCCTCATATTAGGATTAAGGGTTTATTATTACAGATAATTTTAACGCCTATTAATTATTCAAGCTTTTTTGCCTATGCCTTAAAAAACCCATAAAATTGATAGAGCGAAGCGATTCGTTGTAATTAAGTGTACAGTGATTACCCACACGAAATGGAAAAGAGCCAAATGATGTCTGTATGGACGAAGGGCTCAGTGGTATACTTTTTAGTACAGCATTGCGATATCAATAAGCAAACAATATTTTTTCAAAAGAATACTGGTCTAAAGGCCGCAGACCGGAATTGGTTGAAGGCGGTCTGATTCGAAGCCGGCGAAGTTTATTGTGCTATTGGGCGGTGAGAAAGCTGGGTTTCAGTGCCACAGAAGTATCCAAAAAACGTGGCGTCTATCAGCCATCTGTAAGCATTGGCCATCTATACAATCAGTCTGATCCTGAGAACAAGGAATGTATGCTAGTGCAACGCCTTGCAGTAGATTACCTTGCCCTCGCCCTGGTCGTAAAAATCCTCTAGGATTGTTTCCAGGCGGTATCCGGCGTTTTCGTAAAAGGCCCGGGTACTGGCATATTGAACCCGCTGTGAGGTATCCACGTAAATCCGCTTGCCTCCGGCTGAACTGATGCGCTTTTCCGCTTCTTTCAAAAGGCGCCGGCCAAGCCCCTTTCTCTGAAAATCCGGGGACACGGCGATCCAGTAGAGGTCGTAACTGGTCGCCGTGGCTGGAATCGGCCCGAAACAGGCATACCCCGCGAGCCGGCCATAGTGCTCGGCCATAATGAAGTCATAACCGCTCTCCGCTCCTTTGGCCAACCGTTCGGTCACCAGCTCCGCTGCAATGTTCACTTCGTCGGGGGAGAAAAAACCGGTAATCTCCACCAGCCGACGCACCCGCTCCACGTCCTGCGGTTGCAGCTCATTTCGGAGAACCACTCCGTGAATCCTATCTTTAGCGGCGTGGTGGCTGTCGGCCCATTGCGTGTTGCCATCGGTGAGGCCACGGAAAAACGACATGGCGTTGTGTCCCAGGGTCCTGGTGCGATATCCCCCTTCCTGGATGACCACCGTGGGCAGCCCCATGGCACCGACCATTTTTCCGTTTTTCATGAAATCCCTGGCCGTCAAAAACCAGGTGCCGGTCGGGTCCGCTTTGGCCGGATCCAACCCCAGGGCCACCACTAGAAACTGCGGCACGAACGCCTCGATTCTCCGAATGGCACGGGCCAGGACCTTGCGGTACTTTTCTCCGTCCACGGCTTCGGGCAATGGCAGGTTCAGATTGAAGCCCTCCCCGTCTTCTTCCCCGCGTTCCTCATCGAAACCGCTGAAATAGGGGTAGGCGAAGCTGGGGTGGCTGTGGATCGAGATCGTCAGGCCATCCGACCTTTTGTAAAAGATGTCCTGTTCACCGTTTCCGTGATGGTAGTCAATGTCAAGAATGGCCACTTTGCCGTATGAACACAGGTACTGGGCGGCAATCGCGCTGTTGTTGAAGTAGCAAAATCCGCCGAAAGATCGTCGTTCCGCGTGGTGGCCGGGGGGCCGTATCAGGGCGTAGGCGATGCGTTGCCCATCCAGAACCTCTCGTGCAGCGGTCAGGGCACAATCCACGCCTCGCCGGGCGGCGGGGTAAACGTTCGCATTGATGGGCGTGAACGTGTCGATGCAGTAATAACCCGATAGAACCGAGGCCTCTTTGGGGAGGCGCGTTTTGTTGCGTATGGGGAAGATATAGGGATAGAGGGCCTTGTCGGCGGGCACATCGGCGCCGGCCTTCCTGAGATAGCGAACAAAATCAAGATCATGAACGGCAAGAAGGTGTTTGCCGGGAAATTTCCGGGGGTTGATGCGGGCAAACAGACCACTGGGCTCTAAGGATTCCAGAATACTCTTGATGCGTACGGGGGACTCCACGTAGCCCCTTTCGTGGACGTGATGGATGTCGTGCCTGTCGTTGACGACAAGGGTGATCTGTTCCGCCGGGCGGCCCTCGACCTCTGTTTTGACCGCCTCCGGTCTGACATAGCGAAACGGCCGCAATTTTACCGGGTCCGCTTGAAAACCGGCGACCACTTTTTCTACATAGTCGGCCGGGCAGTAATCCGCATACTTCCTTTCCAGAATGGCCTGGACGACCTTTCCTGCAAAACGGCTTCGAAGTGGTGTCTGGTGGTCAAGCCCGTCATAGACCAGGTACGGCATGCAGGTGTCATCCGGCGATACGGGCGACTCGTATGCCGTCCCAACGATGGGTCGGGCGCCATATTGCTCGTAAAAACGCAGGCGGGCCCTGTTTTCCTTCAGTGCGGCCTTATCCGGACAGTTTTCAGCGTCATCGGGGAGACATTCAAAAAAAAGGCCCTTGGCCCCAAGGGTCTTGGCCTCCCGCCGGACCCGTTCATAGAGGGCACCGCCGACACCGCTACTCCTGCTGGAGGCCGTTGCGATCCAGTCCAGGTAGACAAACCGGATATCCGGTTCGTGAAGGATGGTGGCGAATCCCCGCACTCTGCCTTTAATGCTTTCGGCCACGAAAAGGATCATACGGAACCGCTGTTTAAAAGGGTTCCGGAGCTTTTCGCCGATCAGGTCGATGTCGTCCTTACGGATTTTTGAGAAGCGGTTGCGAAGGATCTCTTTGACCTGATCCAGTGTTCCCTTGTTTACGGGAAGCACATCATCATAGATGCGTCGTATATGAAGCATGTTGGGCACTCCTGCCGTTTATCATTATTTTGTGACCGACCATCACCGATCCATCCATAAAAAACAAACCCCGGCTCAGAAAACAGCTTTACTTTTTCACCCCGGAGAAACCCGCCGCACATCCGCCATGATCCGCACCACCGCATCAGTAAAAGAGAGCCCCGCCTCTGCCAGGGCTGCACTATACCCCGCATCCGGTGAAAGACAGGGATTGGCGTTTACTTCCAACACCCAGGGCTGGCCATCCGCATCTACACGGAAATCCACCCGGGCGTATCCACTGAGATCGAATGCCTCCCAGCACCTTTTCGCCAGAACCACAAGGGCATCCAGCAACCTTTGATCAGACAGGGGAAAGTCAAACCGGCGCACCGTGTGTTGATACGCGAAGGAATCTTTTTCCCACTTGGCTGCATAGTCAACGATACGGGGCATGTCGGCCCTGTAGCCTTTAAAAACGATCTCCGCCGGGGGCATCACCTGCACTTCCCTGGAGCCCGCCAGCAACGTCAGATTGAATTCCCTGCCGTCAATGAACCGCTCGGCAAAACAGGAACCGCCCAGTTGAGACGCCCGTGTGGCCAGACCAGCCAAGGCCTTTTCAGGCGTCGCACCCGTCACCAGACTCTTGTCATCCAGACCGATGGACGCATGTTCCCAGACGGATTTGATAATCCACGTGTCCGGTCCTCCGCCAGCCACCGAATCCTGTCGGCCGGTGGTCGGATAAGGACCCATCCAGGCCGGCGTCGGGATACCGGCCGCCGCCATCCGCTTCTTGGCCATGATTTTACTGGAGGTGAAAAGCATGGCCTCGGCGCCGGCGCCCGTATAGGGGATACCCATGGCTTCCAGACAGAAGGGAAGTAGATGAATGAGCCGTCCTTTGCCTTCCAGGGACTCCACCAAGTTGAAGATCAGGTCGACCTTCCAGGATGTCACCCTGTCCACGACGCCCGCCAGGTCAAGGGTGCATGGAAAACATTCGGCTGTGTGGCCCAGGGCCGTGACACCGTCCTGTACGGCCCGCGCCTGGTCCAGGACATCCAGATCGTCCGGACCGTCCCTGGGACCCACATCATCGTGGACAATGGCGACGCGCATTAGAGCGTCTCCTCGATCCGGAGGGATGCAGAGGCTACGATCCGCTCAATGAGGTCTACATAGGGCACCCCCAGATGGCTGCAGATAATGGGCAGGTCCGAAATCACCGGATGGATACCGGCCAGAGGATTGACCTCCATGAACAATGGCCGGCCTGCGGAATCGCACCGCAGATCGATCCGGCCAGCGTCACGGCAGCCCAAAACACGCCATGCAGCCAGCGCGATGCGTTCCGCAGCCGCCACCACCGGATCATTTTCAGACCGGATGAGTTCATAGGAGACCCTCCCCACGTAATTGGCCTTGTTATCATAGGAGTAGACACCCGCTTCGGCCGATTCCCCGAGATGCACCTCAATCGTGCCCAGGGCCATGGCAACACTCCCGGTGCCGACAAGGCCCACCGTAAATTCACGACCGGGCAGGTAGGGTTCAATCAGGACCGGTTGCCTGAAGGCTTTCATCAACTGTCTGCATGCTGAAGGCAAATTTTGCCTGTCCCAAATGATGGAGGTGGGCGTGATCCCCTTGCCGGTCCCTTCCGCCACGGGCTTGACGAAGAACGGAGGGGGAAACGTAACCATGGCAACGTCATCTTCTTTTTCCGCGACCACGAAGTCTGTGGTGGGTATACCGGCATCCCGGATAATCCGCTTGGCCATCCCCTTGTGGAGGGTCAGGCTCATAATCAGGGGATCCGAAAAGGTGTAGGGAATCCCGTACAGATCCAAAAGGGACGGCACCTGGGCTTCCCGTCCGATGCCATGAAGACCTTCCGCAATGTTGAACACCAGGTCCCAGTGTTTTCCTGCGCCGAGGGCGGCAGCAAGCTGCTTGGCATTGCCGATCCGTTCGGTCGCGTGCCCGAGGGAATGAAGGGCATTTTCTATGGCCTCCACGGTGTCTTCCCGGTCGAATTCGGCGGTCTCCAACTGCGTATAGCCCTGTGCCAGGTATTCGGAGCGCAGGTCATACGTCAAGCCGATCTTCATTTTCATCGGAGATTGTTCCCCCGACAAGATCCATTGTTCTTCCCTGTGTGGTCCATTTGCAAGGGTCCCATGACGGGTATTACAGCAAACGACTTGATCGGTGGTTGAAACACCAACAGGGATGCCCGCAGTCTGTGTCTTGATTTCCGGGACCTCAGTGAAACCATCGGGAGCATTCCCGCGATTGGGGCCATCCGGATAGCGGTACAGGTTCTTTTCATAGTTCCGCAACAGGAGGACGCCATCCTCCCGGCCCACGATATATTCGGGCATCAGGGGAATCTTCCCGCCTCCCCCGGGGGCGTCTATCACGTAAGTGGGCACGGCATACCCGCTGGTGAATCCCCGCAGACCGTGAATAATATCGAGGCCCTTGGCCACGGGTGTCCGGAAATGGGCCGATCCCGTGATAGGATCACACTGGTACAGGTAGTACGGCTTGACACGCATTTGCATGAGTTGATGCATCAGGGCGCGCATGGTCTCCACATTGTCGTTGATACCCTTGAGCAGCACCGTCTGCGAACCCAACGGGATGCCCGCATCGGCGAGCATGGCGCAGGCCCGGTAGGCCTCGGGCGTGCACTCATCCGGATGGGTGAAATGGAGACTCATCCAGAGCGGATGGTACTGCCGCAACATGCGCACAAGCTTCGGGGTGATGCGCTGGGGCACCACCGCCGGCACTTTGGTGCCGATGCGAATGATCTCTACATGTGGGATCTGCCGTAACTGGGACAGGATCCACGAGAGCCTCTCCTCGCCGATCAGCAGCGGGTCCCCGCCCGACAGCAGGACGTCGCGTATCGAAGGCGTCTTTCGGATATAGTCAAAGGCGCTCTCGAGCCTTGACCGGCTGGGGTGGAGGCCTCCCCGGCCCACTATGCGCGAGCGGGTGCAATAACGGCAGTAGGTGGAACAGAAATCCGACAGGAGCAGGAGCACCCGGTCCGGGTATCGATGGATCAATCCAGGCACCGGGCTTTGGGATTCTTCGCCTAAAGGATCGTCCGCCTCCCCGAGTCCCCTGATCGTCTCCTCAAGGGTGGGCACCACGCTGCGTCGCAGCGGTTGCTGCGGGTCATCCGGGGACAACAGACTCATGTAATAGGGGGTAATGGCCAGGGGCAAACTGCCGGTCGACCGGGTCATGGCCGATCGCTCATTCTCGGAAAGTACGAGCATTTGCTCAAGTTGGGTCACACGCTGGATGCGATGCCCGACCTGCCACCGCCAGTCGTTCCACTCTTTGGACGAAACGGCAGGATAAAAGCGTTTTTTGAAGGCACGTGCCGCCGGGCTGGACGACCTTGTACGCGAAGAAGGAAATGGGACGATGCATGGGCTGGGCTTGCTGTGAACCTGTGGGGATGAAAAATGGAGGGTGGGGCAAAGGTTAAGCAAGGGGTCGGGAGGTTCATCCGACTCCTCTGCAATGGTACTGGGGGGCTTTTTTATCGTCTGGTCATTAACCCACAATGAAGTTTGCATTGCTTCTGTCTCCTATGTTAAGACTTTTTTTCTGGTTTGATGGAACTGCAAAAAATCCAAAGAGGAACTTCTTACGATTCTAACATATTTCATCTGGGATCGGTTACGGCCCGGCCGGGATTCCTCCGAGCAAAATATATCAATTCTTGATGGGCGGAATATAGGCCTTTTTGGGGGAAAAGCAAGAAAATAATAAAAGGGGAATTATTTTTTTTAAACAAGCTATTTCAATTAGTTATATCACTGTCTGTCTTAACGCTGCAAGCAAAATTCAACATCCTTCTTTTTGAAGGCCGTTGGGTTACGATGGGGGTGCGTAATCTATCATTTTATTAATGGGTTTTTCATGATCGATCATGATGACAAACCGGAGGTGAATCATGCACCCTCGATATTGTTGCCAGTTTTTTGAATATTGTCAGTTGGCTGATTTTTCGATGCGTTTTTTTGAAGCCTTGACCGTCAGGCTCAAGGAATTGGTAAATTTCTTGAAAACTCGATACATCCGAGGTGTTAAAAAGGTTCGCTATCGACATCCGATTGATTTCACTGCGGATTGCAGCGAGCCCTCACTTTATGTCACGAAATACAGGGGCTGGACTCTCAGGCAATTTTATCATTTTTTGACAGTTCACCGGATCGTATGCCACCGGCATACGCTGTCATTTTTAATACTTACCATTAATCGTCAAACGTCTGATCCCGATTACACGTTGGATATAAGTCATTGTTTTTTTTAATAAATTAAATTCTCTGTTTCTGGATGGAAACTATTTATTTGTTTGTCCCGAATCCTTCGAGGCCGTCGGCGCATCAAACCGTCGGTCCTCCCAGTGCATATATCCCATGATAGCTTTGACGGCCATGTTTTTCAGCAGGCCGGAGGGCCAGGGAAGTGTTTTTCGGTTGACGAAAAACACATCGGTGAGCTCGGTCTGCCTTTCCAGGATCATGTCGCTGATGGTTTTCCCATTAAGATGGGTGAGACTGACCCCGTGCCCCACACAGCCAAGGCTGTACACGACGTTTTTGTCGCCCATGTATCCTATAGCCGGTGCCATATCCAGGGGGACCGACACCGGGCCGCCCCATTCATGGGTGAAGCAAATATCTTTAAGGGCCGGAAAGAGTTGACGGACATCTTTTTTCAGCCCCTCGAAGGTGACCGGATTCAGGTCACGGTCCATGTCATAGCCGGTGGACACGGATACATCCCTGCCGCCCATGAGCAACCGGTTGTCCGCAGTGAGCCGATAGTAATGGACCAGGTTGCGGGCATCCTCAATTCCCTGTCGGTTGTGCCAACCGATTTCTTCAAACTGCTGCTTGCTGATAGGTTCTGTCAGGACAATGTGGGTCCATGCCGGAATCTGCTTGCGTCGCAGTTTCGGGAAAAAATGAGACCATGCATTGGTGGCCATTACCACCTTGTCGGCCCGGATGCGGCCGCCGGGGGTTTTTAGAAATACGTTTCCGTTTTTCTGAAAAATTTCTACTGCAGGAGTGTTTTCATATATCTCGATCCCCATGGGGACCAGCACGTCCTTCCAACTCCATGCTAGTTTGGCCGGATTCAGGATGCCGCATCGCGGTTCCCACCAGGCGCCAAGGTACATGGGGCTTTTAACCTGGCCTTCAAGCCGGTCTTTTCCCATCCATTCGATCCCGTTAATACCCAGTTTGTGGGCCAGTTCAATTTCTTCCTGGATGCGGGCCTTGTATTTCTCAGACGTTGCCACGCGCAAAAAACCGGGATGCTCGTAATCACAGTCCAGATGCAGTTCTTCCACCAGGTCCCGGAGCAGATCCACGGCCTTTTCCATATACAGATGCGCTTCTTTTGCCTTTTTTTTACCAAACCGAATGGCTGTGATCCCCAGGGTCAGACCGAACAGGGTCATGTTAAAACCGCCGTTTCTGCCGCTGGCGCCAAAACCGACGACCTCGTTTTCCACAATGGCAATGCGAAGATTCGGCTCCGCCTTTTTCAGGTGATAGGCCGAGGACAACCCGGTGAAACCGCCGCCGACAATGGCCACGTCCACGTCGATGTTCCCATTCAACGGATTCCCCGGTGCATACGTCCGGGTTGACAGCCAAAAACTTTTTTCCTTGAAATTTTCCTTTTTCATCGGTTGCGTCTCCGGTTTTGGGATTTTAATAAAGGGCCTGAACGATTTATTTTCGGCCCTCCCCATTATTTTTGTCTTTTTTTCGCGCACTTTTTTGCATGGCGATGTATAAATTCTCGACTTTTTTCCTTGCCCAGGGCGTTTTTCGCAGGAACGTAAGGCTGGACTTCACGGAAGGATCGCTGTTGAAACACCGGATGTTGATGCGGTTGCTTAACTTTTCCCATCCATAAAACTCAACTATACTGTTCACGATCTGTTCCAGGGTCACGCCGTGCAGTTTGTTATTGGCTTGTTGGTCACTCATTATCTGCCCTCAGCTCATTTCTTGAAGCCCTGTCCACAAGGGTAAAAAGCCTGTCAATATCATCTTTTTGGTTCGATGCCCGATGGCCATGCACTTTAACGAATTCACAATCCAACTGATCGGTTATTTTATAAAACGCCTGATACAGCTCATAATTGTTGAGGCGCTGATTTTTCCTTGAAAAAAAATCATTTTGTTCAAGTCGATCACGTCTTCCCTGTAGCCCCATAATGTTTTGAGAATCCGTATACACGATTACTTTACACCCTGGTGTTTTAATATCGTTTAACGCCCATAATAATGTCTGTAATTCCAGTTTCGTTGAAGATGTATGCTCAAATCGCCTCACTTTCACCTGCGCCCTCAACGAATCCAATGAAAGTCCATGTTCAGACACAACGAGGTAAGCCCCATATCCAATATTGGACTTGGTATTTACACTTCCATCCGTAAGCAGCATCAATTCATCCATAACCATTTCTCAGCGGCGAGGGAACCGAGTCCGTTGAAGAAAAATGTGTACGCCCACCATGGGCCTGAATTTATGGGATTAAAGACCCCTGTAAGTGTTCCTGTGGTATGAGATTAAGCGTACCATAAATTATCAACCGAAGGCAAGGGCGTTGCCGTGAGGCAGGGTCTGAAGGCGGAGCGAAGCGGAAGGCCCACCCCTGTTTTTTCTGGTCCGGCGGGGTCGTTCTTCTTTATATAATCCCTCTGCTTTTGGCCATTCCCATCATCTGTTCCCCCATGCTGGCCGGGGGGATTTGTTTCGCCTTATCTGGTTTGTCGATGAGTTCAAGGGCTCCAACCGGGCAGGTGGTCACACAGAGGCCGCATCCGATACACCGGTTCCGGGCCACCTCGATCATCCCGTCTTCACCCACGGAAAGGGCATCCATCTGGCATCTTTCAAGGCAGGTTTCACACCCGGTACAATCCTGGTTGGCAATATTTACGATATAGTTTGAAAAAACGATGGATGCCGGATCGGGATGCTTTTTTATGGCCGCCAATACACCGCAGCAATCACCGCAGCAATTGCACATCCCCGCGGGATTCTGCGATGTTGCCGGTTGGGTGACCAGCCCGTCTTCCCCGCATTTTTTGAGCACCGCAACGGCTTCATCAAACGAAATTTTTCTTCCCATATGTTTATCAAGGTAGTATTGGCCCATGGACCCAAACATAAAACAGGCTTCCAACTGTTTGCCGCACCCCTGGTCGATGACTTCGGTTCTTTTTCTGCAAATACAATCTGCAATGACGATACGGTCTTTGCTCTTTAAAATTTGTACCGCATCTTCATAATTGGCCACATGGTGTGTGAGATCAATGGATTTGTTGACGGGGATCACCCGTAAAAAATGTGCTGCATTTTTGATCATTGCCTGGTCAAAAGCCTCTTCAAAATAGTCCCCCATCATTTTGGCAAAATCCGGTTTCAGGCTTTTTACCTGAAATTCAAACAGGCCATGGACAAAGGGAATGGCACCATATTTAACTACATCTCCTTTTTTCAAGCGGAACAACAATCCTTTTTCCGCCATTTCATCCAATTTTTCCGCCATTTCCTGCAAAGGTTCGTGGATACGTTCCGATATGGCGTCAGGGGTTTCAAGAGCAGGGGACAGGGCCAAAAACAGGGCGGCCTCTTTTTCAGTGAATAAATATTTCAGTATTTTTATTTCAATGCCCGACGCTGCTGCGGGGAATCCCATGGAATAAAGATCAAGGCGTTCTTGCAACTTCCGGTAAATACTTTGGGTCATGGGGCACTCCTTTATGGGGTTTTTTATTTTTCGCGCTTATCTTTAATTTTTCCAACTCTTCCGTGTAAACAGAAATTGTATTTCGGCCTGAACGTCTGGACTCGTACATGGCAAAATCGGCTTTTCGGATAGTCTCCTTGGGATCTTGTACCCAGCAGTTACTGCTGACAATTCCAATGGTAAAGGCAAGCGCCCGGCTCTGCCGGGTGGCCCCCGAAGTTGGTAAAATGAGTGCGGCTGTTCAATCGTCGAAAGCAAATCCGGAGAGGTATGTCTCCAAAGCCGTTTTCGGCCCGTCTTCCAAATACGGGCAGGCATCCATACCCTTGACACCTTCTGCAAGCCGCAGGGCAAAAACCATGCAGGTCGGTTCCCGGCATTCCCCGCAATTGGTTTTAGGCAGACATTTTAAAATTTTAACCACATTCGGTTTTTCAGGGCTCTTATAACTCGGCGTGATCTTTTTTCGATTGTCCCAGGTCTCGTTGATTTCGCGGCGCATCCATTCAACGATTTTCAAGGCCTGTTCCCTGTCCTTCACCGCGTTGACCGTGATCCGGTCTGCCTGAACTGAAATCAGCCGGCCCTCGGTCTGGAAAGTGACGGCCGGGGGATTTTTTACGTATTGATGCCCGCCAAGGGCCGCATTCAGATAAGGGATGACGCACCCCACATCCTGGTCCAGTCGGGCAATGCCGTTGACGCTCATGGCGCCGGGCATGCAGTGGTTGTTGACGATTTCCAGATGAAACGACTTTAAGAGCATTTTTTGTCCTCGGCGGGAAAGAAGGGTTGATGTCAATGGCCGTGGCATTGTCCGGCACTTCCAAGTTTTCAGGAAGCAACCGTAGCATGTTACTTTTTGAACCGCAACAGCGAGCGCATTCCCCGTGGTTTGCCGCTGGGTTAGCTATCGAATCTAAATTAGACAGAATTCCTTACGGTCGAAGATTCTCTACTGACAACAAGAGCCGGGTGTCTGCCTTTTTGCCCATGCCCTGATTGCGGGTCAAATGTGATCGCAATGATACCTTCCTGCTTGGGGATATAAGCCGCCATTTACCAGACCTCCTTATCAACTGGCTCCACGAAGCGTCAAGAACAGGTATGATTCCTTTACAACAGCAGTCTTATTCCGTCAGTTTCTCTAAAGAATACACGCCGTCAAGGCCGGAAATTAATTTTGGGATAAATCAGCGTCCGGCAGCATGCGAGCCAGCAAAGGAAAATAATCCCCCATACAGCAAAAACCCAGTATTTCAGTAAAATAGACCTTGCGAAGCCTGTTGAGCACCGAAACGAGATATTCTTTTTCCGCATCTCATCCGAAAGGAAAGCCATCTAAAGCAGTCCTGGCCATAATATGCCCTTTTCTTATTTTCCGTCAAAAACAACCGCACGGATATCGAGATTACGTGGATATTGGAGTGTCTAAAATTATTTACCTGTCCCTGTTTTTCTCGGGTAATGTCAAAATGGCCCTTTCCTTCGATGTCTATCTCGAAGTCGTATTTTTTTTTTAAATAACGCTTGATGCGTTCAGGTCCCATACAGTGGATCCTGAAGTCTATACCGAGTTCTTTACAGCGCTTCGCATCACCTGCATATTTGCGTTTATTAAAGCCACAACCAAAGGTGTCGTTAGATTTTTCTTCACGTATCATTTTTGAGCCAAAATTTCGTTTCCAAAGTCATTCTTCATGTTTGTTACCTATATATTTTGTAATCAGTTTATATATGGTTAAATTTTCTTTGTCCAACTTGCGCGAGAAACGTTCAACGTGAAACTGAGCTGTGGGCTATATAAACCGCAATTCACCAATGCCTTTTACAAAAAACCGCAATGTGTTCCCCGTCAGCTCAAGTGCGATGTTCAAGTAAGCCGCTCCGCGGCAGATTAAGCGTGGCATCATTGCTCAATTAAATTGTTCATGGTATCTTCTTACCGGCTTGCAGGACGGTATCTTCACCCGACAAGGTTTAACGAAGAAAGGAAGATACCATGAGCAATTTAATCAAACGTTTTAAAGAAGATCTCCAGTTAGCCGGTTATGCTAAGCGAAGTATTCAATCCTATACCAGCGCTGTTTTAAGGCTGCAGCGTTTTTACAATAAACCACTTGACGATATCACCGAAGAACAGCTCCGTCAATACTGGCTGTGCTGCCAGAATGAGTTCGGCTGGAGCGCCGCAACACTGCGTATCAGTTACTCTGGTATTCAACATTTTTTTACCAGAACACTGGTCCAATCCTGGAATGTTTTCAACGACATCAAATGGAAGCGTGAACAGACCTTACCGACTATTCTGAGCCTGAAGGAAGTCAGAAAGATAATCTATGCCCTTCCCACTGTGCAAAGTCATACTTTTTATTTGACATTATATTCCATGGGACTGCGTTTGAGGGAAGCAACAACGCTCCAAGTCAAAGATATCCTTTCCGACAGGGGGCTTGTGCATATTCACCGCGGAAAAGGAGCTCTGGACAGAACCGTACCCTTACCTCAGATAACTTTGTTAACGTTGCGCAAGTATTATAAAACTCATCGTAACCCAAAATGGATATTTCCTGCTTTAGGCCGCAATGGCGGCAAGGACGCTCAATATGCCAAAAATCATGTGAGTGACAGTGGCGTTCAAGGCGTTTTACGATCTACCTTGAAACGCCTGAAGTTTAAAAAACATGTTCACCCTCATGTATTCCGCCATGCGTATGCGACTCATTTACTGGAAGCCAATATTCCCATACGACATGTTCAAAAAATATTAGGCCATAAAACGCTTAAAAGCACCATGATTTATCTGCATGTAACCACACAGGCCCGGGTTGATTCCAATGACAAAGTCTCCAAGGTCATGCAGGGGGTGCTGTCATGAGTGCTGTTCAAAAAATCTTCCAAATGTATGGTTCGCAATATATGGCACTTTATGGTGATCGAATGCCGAAATCTCATAAAAAAACCATCCAGGATATCATTGCCTGTAAAAAGGGCTCCTTTGGAACAATGGTGTATGAGTGTAATGACTGTCGTAATCTGCATTTTATTCACTGCTGCTGTGGCAACCGCCATTGTCCCAACTGTCAGCAGAATAAGGCGGATCAATGGCTTCATCAGCAGATGAAAAAATTGCTGCCCACCCATTATTTCCTGTTGACAATTACACTCCCTCAAGGTCTCCGGGAAGTTGTAAGATCTCATCAGAAACAATCTTATGGCGCCCTTTTTTCATGCATCAATGAAGCGCTGAAAAAATTAGCACAGGACACACGGTTTATAGGCTCTGATCGAATTGGATATCTGGCAGCGCTTCACACATGGGGCGGCATGCTCCAGTATCATCCTCATTTGCATCTGATCATTCCCGGAGGCGCTTTATCTGATAATAACGACCAATGGCTTTCTTCCAGGCAGGATCTATTTGTTCACACAAAACCCCTGGAGATCATTTTTAAAGCCAAATTCAAGGGTGCAATACAAAAAATCGGGCTGCTCCATAAAATAGATCCTGCAGTCTGGAAACAGCAATGGGTGATTGACAGCCAGGCCGTGGGACAGGGACACAATTCCCTGCGGTATCTTTCAAGATATGTGTTCCGGGTTGCCATCTCCAATAATCGTATCAAAAGCATTGAAAATGGTGTCATTAAATTTTTATACAAAGACCGCAAAAAGAAAAAATGGAAAGTCATGGCACTGGATGCCATGGAGTTTATCAGAAGGTTTTTGCAGCATGTTCTCCCAAAAGGATTTATGAAAATCAGACATTATGGATTTCTTAATCCCAACTGTGCCTTGTCCATTGAGAAAATCCGTGAGCTCATCTCATTCATCCATGACATTATTGAACTTTTTTCTCAAATCCCGGAGCCGGAATTGCCCGGCATTAAATGCGGCCATTGTGGTCATGAGCTGAAATTCATTTTTTTTGCAAAACCTGATGCACGGGCCAGGCCCGGATAACAAAACCGATTATCCGGTATTGATCAACATTATAAACATCCCTGTCAATTATCAAAGGGTATGTTGCTGAACCCGTGCGCCCAATTGCCGGTATTTTAATTTTCAACCTGGTGATTAACCCTACAACGATACTTATATAAATTTTCTGATCTCTCTCAGGCGCTTTCGCCTATGTGACAGATAGGCCCGATGATTCCGGGCCTGTATCCAAACAATCTGCTCAAGCAATGTCTCAAGGCTGTGTTTTTTCATTGGTAGCAGCAATCTGAGCAAAACTCTAAGCTGCGGCAGCGTAATAGATGGCGCTTTTTTTTCCCATCCTGATTTTCAGGTGCCAGAGAAAAAAATGTGCCAGCATGCACGTTAGCATATGGTGGTGCCATCCCTTGAATTTACGTACTTCATAGTGATCCATTCCCAATTCGCCTTTGGTTTCCTCGAAGCACTGTTCAATTGCCCAGCGCATGCCGCTTAACCAAACGAGTGTTTTGAGTCTTGTGCTGCTCGCCGCATTGCTGATGAAATAGCTGTATTCCGGTTCATCTCCAATTGTGCGCCGAATGAGCAGCCATACGGTCTTTTGAGGCAGACCCTCGGCTGCCAAGATTACCTGTCGCCGGGTGAATTCATAAACGATAGGCCCCTTGGCGCCTTCGGATACCTGTCGCCGGTACCAGAAATAATCGTTAATGTTTTTGGCTAATTCGTCGATGGTTATCGGTTTGCTTTTATTGTCGGCCAAAAAAGTTTTGGTTCGAATTTTGCCACTCCACCGATATTGCTTGCGAATGATCATAGGCATCTTGAGCCAACAATGGATATTTTTTCGAACAGAAACAAGGTATGTCGTTCCGGGTAAATCATCCACCGCTTCAATAAACTCCGGGCTCATGCCGTATACTGAGTCAGCAAGGACATATTTAAAGGGCAGTGTCTTTTCTGAACTGATCTCTTTTAGCATTTCTGTAGCCAGTTGGGGTTTGGTCATAAATACTGTATCTTCAGGCAAGTTACATTTTTGCCGACGCTCACGGTACTCTTCCGAGAACCACTGCTCAGGTATGAAAAGGCGCTTGTCTACCAGGGCATATCCACGTTCTGATGCGTAGGCTGCAAAAACACCAACCTGGCAATTGTCGACCTTGCCCGCAGTTCCACAGTACTGCCGGGCAACACCCACGGAGTCCTGGCCTTTTTTGAGAAAGCCGCTTTCATCAAAGATCAAAGCTCCATCTTCACTACCAAGGTCTTCATTAACATAACTACGATACTTGAAAGTAATCTTACCATCATCCCATGGAGCAACACTGACAAACCGTTGCATAGCCCTTACGTTTCCACCTTCTATTGCAAGGGCGATGGGTTCGATAGATTTGCGCTCCAGTTGGCTAAATTGTCCAGCCATGTACTTAAAAAAATGTTCCCGAGACTCACTTCGGTGAAAGCAGTCGGCGAACTGCTCATGGAAACCTCTGAGTTCATTTGAAAAGTTTTTAATATCATTCTTGTTGAGATCAAACTTTGGAACCGGGTAACGGTGTTCATCACTTCTAATTTTCGGTAGCATGGTTTACCTCCTACTTTAAGGGATTTTGTCGTAGTATAGCAAACCAGACTAATTAAAACAAGATTAAATTGGTTTAAGTTTCGTTGTAGGGTTAATGGCTACAACGGCCTTATTTTTGGCTTTTACACCCGGAAAAGAACCCTCTGTCGAAATTTTAACCACCGCTTGCCGTAAAACATCCAGAAAATCGGTGATCTTTCCCCCTATCAAATCCGCGGCTTCTTGAACCATGGATTAGTACCGAGCCTCGTTCCTCGGCACGGTTACTAATCCTTTATTTGTTATGTTTTAATGGGGAGTATCAAAATAATTTGGTTATCATATAATATAGAGCGACTCCCATGAATATTAGACATAATGGTTGACACTAGGCCCCGGCAGTGCGAGGAGCTATTGCCGTAAACCCGCCCAGAATCATTATGGGTTCCGACGAGCAAATGAAGGCCCATTCTCACCCATAATGATTCTGAGCTAGTTGCTTCAGGGGGCCGTTTATAAAAAAGACCTGCCATCCTTGCAAACGTGGGTTATGTTAGATGTCATTATAAACAACCTAACACAGAGCCAAAACCAAGGAGGCAGGTCATGACAAATTATAGCACATTTATTGGTATGGACGTACATAAAAATTCCATCGATATCGCCACTGCTCAATCAGGCCGCAAAGGGCAAGTGCTGCATTACGGCAAAATAGACGGCACCCTTTCGGCGCTGGACAAGATGGTTCGAAAGCTGGTGAGCAAGGGCAGTCGGTTGCATTTTGTGTATGAGGCCGGTCCCTGCGGATACCAGATATACCGCCACCTCACCGGTCAGGGCTTTGCCTGCACGGTGGTAGCGCCATCTCGGATTCCCAAAACAAGCGGTAACCGGATCAAAAACGATCGTCGGGATGCATTGATGCTTGCCCGCTTGCATCGTGCCGGGGAGCTCACCGCTGTTTACGTTCCCCGCCCTGAAGATGAGGCCATCAGAGATCTGACCCGGGCCAGGGAGGATGCCAAAAGCGACGAGAAGAAAAGTAAACAGCGACTGTTGGCCTTTTTACTTCGCAGCGGGCTTCGATATACGGGATCAGGATCCTGGAGCCAAGCTCATATGCGCTGGCTGTCCGACATCAAGATGCCCCATCGGTCCCAGCAAATTGTCCTGCAGGAGTATATCGGCACCCTGAACCAATGCAAAGACCGGGTGCAACGGTTAACCGAACAAATCCAACTGCTATTGCCCGAATGGCAGTTGTTTCCGGTCGTTCAAGCACTTCAGAGTATGCGCGGTGTTTCCATGATTGTGGCGGCCACCACAATTGCGGAAATCGGCGACCTGAAAAGGTTCCACAATCCCTCGGAACTGATGAGCTATCTCGGCTTGGTGCCGTCGGAACATTCCAGCGGCCCGAAGACTCGGCGTGGTTCGATCACCAAGACCGGCAATGGCCACGTACGCCGTGTGCTGGTCGAGGCGGCCTGGGCCTACAGGTTAAGGGCTCGGGTCAGTCGGGTATTGCTCAAACGGCAAGAAGGTCTATCGCAATCGGTTTGCGACATCGCATGGAAAGCCCAACTTCGTCTTTGCTCACGTTATCGGCACCTGTGGGTCAAAGGTAAATCCAAACAGGTCGTCGTAACCGCCATCGCCAGAGAGTTGTGCGGGTTCATGTGGGCAATCGCTAACGAAATTGAAGTGCCGGTAAACGCGTAAAAATAACAAATAATCAAAGAACAATAATGATCAACGGAGGTCAATAAGCAAGTAAAAACATAACATTTCAACGTACATTCCGCACCCCAAAGCAAGGAATATGGGCCAATTTAAAAGACAGTTAAATCAAGTAGATAATACTCGCAACATATTGATATAACTATAAATAAAAAATATCTAGACATTTCAAACACTTACTGATATACTACCCTCAAACGTCAATTCCAAGGCATCTGGGGGTATAATGGAAAAGCTGAACACCGAGAAGATGACATTCACCGATGCCAGGCATTTGCCCATTGTCAAGCAATATGCCAAGCGCATTAACCTGGTAGAAACCATAAACCATTTAGTTGACAGCCAGATGGATCTGTCACCGGGCATGGCCATTTTGGCCATGGTTCTCGATACCCTTTCCGGGAGAACGCCCCTTTACAGGTTAACGGAATTTTTTGAAGAAAAAGATACCGAACTGCTGCTGGGATCAGCCATCGAGCCGGATTGCTTTTGCGATACAAACCTGGGTCGGGCAATGGACAAGATTTTTGAAACCGGAACGTTGAAAATCTTTTCCCAACTTGCCCAAAATGCCATTTCCGTGTTCGACGTTGATGCCCGTCGTGTTCATTTTGATACAACATCAGTCAGCGTATATGGAGACTACGATCTGGCCGATCCACCGTTTCAAATCACTTACGGTCACAGCAAAGCCAAACGGCCGGACCTTAAACAATTTTTAATAGCCATGCTGTGTGTTGACAGCAATATTCCTATCCTGGGCGTCACCCGGGACGGCAACGCCTCAGATAAGACGATTAACAACGAGGTGCTCACTAATATCTCAAAACATATGGCACGACACGGCCTTGCCTCGGGAGCCTATGTTTATGTGGCTGATGCTGCTTTTGTTACCGAAGATAATCTGGAAAAAGCCGATAAAACCATGTTTTTATCACGCCTGCCGGCCACCTATAACGAATGTGGACGGGTGATCCGTCAAGCGGTAAGTGCCGATAACTGGATTGACATAGGCCCTTTGGCCGAAGAATATAGCCGCCCCAAACGACCGACAGCACGCTATAAAGCTTACGACAGTATCGTTGACCTATACGGTAAAACATACCGGGCCATCGTCGTGCATTCCAGTGCCCACGACAAACGCCGCCACAAAAAAATTGATCGCCTGTTAAAGCAGGATCGTAGCCAGCTTGAAAAGGTCTGCAGGCAAGTGACAGATACCGCCTTTTTTTGTCGTGCCGATGCTCAGGTGGCATCTGAGAAACTCATCCACACGGCAACCGGGGGCTATCACCGGATAACGGCCGACATCGAAAAAATACCCAAGTATGGTCGCGGAAGGCCCGTCCAAAACAAACCGCGAACTGTGTTGCGTTATGAATATCGGTTAACGGCCAAAATTGTTGAAGCACCGGAAAAGGTAGATCCATTAAGGCTTCAGGCCGGTTGTTTTGTTCTGATTACCAATCTGATCGGGCAACAGGATGAGTGGCCGGCACTCGATCTTTTAAAACTATACAAGAGCCAAATCGGCATTGAGAAGAACTTCAGCTTTCTGAAAGATCCGGCAATTATAAACAGCATTTTTCTCAAAAAGGCTGAAAGAATCGAAGTGCTTGGTCTTGTTCTTCTAATCTCCCTGTTGATCTGGCGTTTGATGGAGCGTTCCATGCGCCAGTACGTGGAAGCAAACGACTGTACATTAACCGGTTGGGAACGGCGACCGACAAAGAAACCGACGTCTTTTATGATGACAACCAAGTTTGCCGGAATAATGGTGATAACCATGGGTAAAAACCGTCAATTGGCAAGGCCGTTAAAAGATTTTCAACGCGAGTATTTGCAAGCTATGGGGGTCACACCCGAAGTATTCACCGTTCCGTAGGAAGTAAAATACTCATTTTGAAAATCCGTAAAATAATAATTGCTCAAACAACCCTTCAAAAGGGTGCGGAATGTACGTTTCAAGGCAGCCACAGGGGCGCAACCACGGTCAGGAGAATCCTCGAAGGCACTATTGGATAAGCCTTAGGGCCGAACTCCCGAAATTAGACCGAGGCAGCTCCGCGACGAAGCTAAGTCATGCGGTACCCAACCCGCGAATATCAGAGTGATCAACCGTCGTCATACCGGTTCCGCCTCTTTGGGTGCCTTGAAATTTAACCACGACAAGGACCGCTGAAAAACAGTTGGCAGGGGATGCTTTTTTCTCTTGACAAGTGTCAACCATATCAGTGCTAAAATAATGGATAAAAATAATTCAAGTGGACTACCCGTTTTGATAGGATTGTCAAGAACAGAGTCCTTAAAATCGATTTTTGGATTTAGAATTTTTAATGTCGATTTTAATTTATGTAAATTATTTGTAAAAGGGTCTATGTAGACCTTTCCACCCTTGTGATGGATGATATCGTATTTCCAATGTTCTGATAGCAAAATTATATCTTCGGTTTTAACTTCAATTGTCCTTATTATTTTTTTAAACCGGATTATTTTATCATCTATTATTTCGATTTTGTAAGTTTGAAACAAAAAAAAGCCCCACGATAATATGGCTATAATAAAAGAAAGTTCTCGGCGGAATGTCCCCCCAAAAAGTACAAATATTGTTGATACAATAGCAGAGAACAATACCAGCCCTCTCATTTTTTTTGATATACAGAATGTTTGCATTTTTAAGTGTGTATTTGATTTTCTATCTTAAACATAACGGTTGAGCTGACGGGCCGCGCCACAGCACTTGAAAAAGGCGGCTGAGCTGCTCGCGGGCCCGTCCAGTGATGGGTTAGGAATTCCCTCTTTTAATTTTGCGAATAATACCATATATCCCGGCGACAAGTAGGCCAATTAAACCACCAATTATCCCGTCCTTTAAAATTGGCCCGACAGCTATCCCATCTATTATTGGAAATTTGTCTTCAAATTTTGATTCATGGATGACCGCATCATTCAGTCTGGCTCTGATCACAGCATCTCGAAAAACGTTTAGGGAATCAGTAAAGTTACCTGTTGCCTCATACCCGTAGAAATTAATAGTACCAAAATTTGTTAATTTGATAGCTATGAGAGCATCGACGGACCCAACTTCAGCAACATAGGAACTCATTGACATCCACAAAATTTTGTTAGTTTCATCATAAATTGGTTCCCCTGTCTCTATAGTAGATATAATCCCCGACAGTTTTTTACCAAAAGTGTCTATAGCTTCATCAACTCCAGATTTTATTTTTTTATACCTGGATAGTTCCTTTTCTGGTATTCGCTTTTTCTTTACTTGAACTAAAATATAGGGGTGGGTCATCCAAGCATGGTTCTTTTTTAATTGGTAGCCATACTCATATGTTTGTTTAGGATTTTCGGGAGCAAGGTTGGATATATTTTCAGAATATTCATCTAAAGCGTCTCGGGGTATTTCTATCCAATTATCAGGAAGTTCAAGTGAGTATAAACCTTTGGCTTCAAATGTTTTTGAGTGCACATCGTTTGTGGTGAATGTTGCAACGCAAAACAGTAGAAAAAGTAAAAATGCTTGTTTCATGATAGATTCCTAACGTGCTGATCACCGGCGGCTGCAAGCCGTCCGGTGGATAAGTTGGCTATGCGCTGATGTTTCGCATTATTGCATAAAGATCGTTGTCGGACTCATCTTCCCTGCAAACGTAATTAAACCCACATTTTTCAAGCACCTTGCGTGATGCCAAATTCATCGGTGTTGTATGGGCAATGACTTTTTGCACGCGACTATCCGCGAAGGCATTTTTGATAAGCAGCCCGGCTGAGTCTGTGGCGTAACCAAGATTCTGCCATTCAGGCAATATTGAAAAGCCGATTTCAACTATACCCTCTTCACTCGGAGGACCAAAATATCCACATGCTCCGATCAGTGCCGGAGGTGCATCTGAACTTCCGTGCCGGAGTGCATACCAACAGTACCATCCGGTTACTGACGCGCCGCCTTCTTTTAGACGGTCTCGAAAAAACACCTGGGCTTCCCGATCATACTCACCCGGCGGCCACCCCGGCTCTGCATGAGCTCTCAATAGTGATGCCAGACGATCAGCACTTTCCAACTCGGCACATACATGGTCAAGTGTAGCGGCTACTAGTTCGAGACGATTCGTTGACAGCATCATAGAGATTTATTCGTTCCTCATTTTTGTTTTACCGCATAACGGGTAACTCAGCCGACCGGGGCATATAGCTGAGCAGGTGGTTGAAGCCAAATTTTATCGAAAACTGAACATTTCCGAAAAGCCGCTATCCCTCCGGGTCGGCTGCAGCGTTTTGTGGTGCAATATTTTTTTTGCCATAAAACAAAATAACACAAAAAAATCATTATCTATCAATTTTCAATTGGCCTGGGTGGCCCTGCCGGCAATGGCATTGACAACACTTTGTTTATCCCCTTTATATAGTTCACCTTCATCTCCAAAGGTATGAATCGAGGTGAAATTCAATCTTTCCAGACAGCACCTTCCTTCTGCTGAAACAGCATCCGAATATAAAAGAGAGTATCCGGTCCCTTTTTTTTCAAGCCACGTGCCGATACCTTCATATAATTTGTATATCCATCCATTTCTCCTAAACTTGGGGAGAATTATAAAGCAATGGCAATAAAGGATATGTGTGTCAGTATCCGTTAGCGTTTCCTGTGTTAACAGTTTGTAGATTGGTTTGTTTATTTCCATTGCTTTGATAGGCACATTTCGACTCAATGGAAATATTGTGGCTAAACCTATAGGCTCATCATCTTGCGTTAACATAATAAGACAGTCACTTTTATTATGATAGATCAAATATGCGTCTTTTTTTGTAATCCAATCCGACTCTTGAAATGCCATATGATCCATCTCTATTGCTTTTTCGATAATTACATCCGATGGTGACTCAATAATTTTAATATCATAAGAAGGATTAATCATAGGATACCTAATCAGTTTGTTTGTTGAGCACAACGCCCCGCTTCACGGGCGCCTGACCGCGCGATAGCGCGGTTAGGTGCCCTCGTGCAAGCGGTTGCTATCGCGCTGAGTGGGAATAAAAATTAGAGCCAAACGGCCCAGTCACCATAATCAAATGTCCCGCTACCGTGTTGCAATTTTCCATCGACCTTAAGTTGTTGAAAAGCATCACGCATTCGCGTTAATATTTCAGGTTGAATATTCAGACTATGATGGCCTGGAAATACCGAATTAACTGGTAACATCGATAATCTTTCAAGCGAGTTAAGATATGCCTCGGGATCAGTTGACGGAAAGTATGCGAATAATGTGTCTTTATAAACCAAATCACCGGTAAACAAAAAACCTGTATCCTTTTCCCAGAAACACATATGACCTGGCGAATGTCCGGGGGTGTGTAATATTTGAACACTCCTGTTTCCAATATCAATAACATCATTGTCTTGCAAAAGCTTAGTAGGTGTACCTTGAAAAAATTCATAGTTATTTACATCGAACCCTTCGGGCAAATCACATCGATCAATAACCATTTCTTTAATTTGTTCCATTGATAGAGGAAACTCCCCGTTAAGCCAATTCAATTCAGCTTCATGCGCATAAAAATTCGGAAAATATTTATGACCGCCAAGATGATCCCAGTGAACATGTGTGGCTACTGCTATAATCGGTTTGTCTGTCAACTCTGTCACTTTTTTTCGTATGTCACAAATCCCAAGTCCGGTATCAATCAGTAAACTATGTTTTGAACCATTTAAAAGATAGCAATGTGTTTCTTCCCAATGCCGATATTCGCTAATGATGTATGTGTTGTCATCGACTTGATCTATTGTAAACCAATCATTCATTTACGTTTTTTACTCCCTATTTTTACGCCAACTATGGTCGGCAATTTTTGGTCTTTGACCAGCGATAACGCATGCCTCAGCAGCTGCGGCGATCTACCCGCGGTCTGCTGAAGGCGGATGTGTACGCCCGGCATGGGCGTGAACTAATGGGGTTAAAGTCCCCTGTAAGTGTTCCTGTGTTATGAGATTTAGCGTAACATAAATTACTAGCCGAAGGCAAGGGCGTCACCGCGAGGTGGGGTCTGAAGGAAGCCTGATGGCAAACTTGTGAGTTGACGAACAGAAACGTCATATAAGGCCGAGTCCCCGGGTAAGGCAGCACAACATGTCAACGCCCAAGGAACGGGGGATACGGTAAATGGCGCGGCTGCACAAGGGAAGTTCACGTCATTATCCGGGGAGACCTGTTTTCCATGCAGTACGAGATTGTTTCCAGTGAAATAACCGGCAGGGGCTACCGGTACCCAAATGTCCCGGCACAGATGATGGAAAGTTCCGCCACACTGTGAGAAACAAAACAAAGATGAACGGACAGGGAATGATTGTTGTGCAGCGCCATTTGAAGTAATTCGTCTGGTGAGAGAGCAGGAGTCAGCAGAAGCCATAGTAGCCAAATGCCGGGGGTAATGTCCCGGACATGGTGAAGGGCCGAACATCAAGAAGAGAAGGAGGTATCCATGAGCTTTGTGCATACAGTGAACCCGAACGGGGGAGTAGTGTACAGGCGCGTTATGGAAAAACCGCTCTCAAACGATCAACTACTGGAATGTATTCTTGCGACAGATAATATACGCTGTGCCTGGAAACAGGTGCGTTCCAACAAGGGTGCCCCCGGTATCGACGGTGTAACCGTTGAGGATTTTCCGGACACTCATCGTGAGTGCTGGCCTGAGATACGTTCAACCATCCTTGAAGGGAGTTACATTCCTTCCCCTGTTCTCCGGGTGGAAATACCAAAACCGGACGGCAGTAGCCGCCCACTTGGCATTCCAACCGTGTTGGACAGGGTTGTCCAGCAAGCCATAGCCCGAATTATGGGACGAATATTTGATCCCTGCTTTTCGGAATCGAGTTGTGGCTTCAGACCGGGAAGATCGGCCCACGATGGTATTCGGAAGGTGAAGCAGTTCATAGGACAAGGCTACGCCGTAGCCGTTGATATGGATTTGTCGAAGTTTTTCGATACGGTCAATCATGATGTTCTGATGGACCGGGTTTCCCGTCGGATACAAGATAAGCGTGTACTTCAGCTTATCGGTAAATACCTTCGGGCTGGTGTTATGGTTAAAGGCCGCCTTAAGGCGACTCCTATGGGGGTACCCCAGGGCGGACCGCTTTCACCGCTGCTTGCCAACATCCTCCTTGACGATCTGGATAAGGAACTGGAAAGGCGTGGTCACCACTTTGTCCGGTATGCGGATGACTTCATCATAATGGTGAAAAGCCTCTCCGCCGGCACACGAGTGATGGCCGGTATCCGCCGGTTTCTTGAACGAGAGCTTCGGCTCAAGGTCAACGAGAAGAAAAGCAAGGTGGCTCCGGTGGGGGCGTGCGGTTTCCTTGGCTTTGTTTTTGTGCGAGGCAAAATCAGGTGGAGTGAAAAATCCTTTCAGGAATTCAAGCGGCGTATACGTCTCTTTACAGGAAGGAGCTGGTTTGTTTCCATGGAATACCGGTACAGGAAGTTAGCGGAATATGTGCGGGGGTGGATGAACTATTACGGGATATCGGAATACTATCGACCCATCCCGGGATTAGACGAATGGCTCCGCCGCCGAATGCGGATGTGTTACTGGAAACAGTGGCGCTATGCCCGCACAAAAGTCCGCAATCTTCTCAAACTGGGAACTTTTAAAAGACAGGCCATCATGACAGCGATTAGCCGTAAAGGGCCGTGGCATCTTGCCAGGACCATTGCTACGCAAACGGGCATGACCAATAAATGGCTGGCTGAACAGGGGTTGATATCTGTTAAAGAACAGTGGGTGAAAATTCATTATCCGGCTACGGCCCGGTAATCTTGATGAACCGCCCTATGCGGACCCGCTTGTGGGGTGGTGTGGGGGCTGGGGGAGAAAAACCCCCGGCTACCCGATTGGCCCAGTTCCAGGCTCCAATAAACGACATCCGGCAGTGGATTGTCATAATAAGGTCCAGTACGCACAAAACCTAATGATTTGTAAAGATGTATAGCAGCATCCAGCCTATTAAGCGTATCAAGGACCATTTTGGAATAGCCAAGGCGTATACTTTCCTGAATTAGCCGTTCGGCTATTTGTTTACCAAGGCCCCGTCCTCTTCCTTCAGGACAAACATATAACCGCTTCATCTCGCAAGTGCGGTCTTGAATAGCACCTAATCTTCGCAATGCACCACAGCCAACTGCAGTTTGCTTATCCTTGGCGAGAATGAGGGTACCAGATGGTGGAGAATACATTCCCGGAAGATTTGCAACCTCTATTTCAAATTTTTGAAAACATAGATCGACATTAAGATAAGTCTCGTATTCCCGGAAAAGCCTTCGAGCCTCATCAATCTCATGCGGTGTTTTTGCTCGGATAATGTTCATAATTATTGAGGCCAACGGCCACCATCACATATGAGCAGGGTAATGATGCCTTTGCAGAAGCACGTTGACGCAAAATCAGGCATGAGCTGCAGTGGTCCGACCCTGCGAATTAAGTGAATGGTGTGGTTATGCATTACCACTATTTTTTTCTTGCGGCAGCTAACTCTTCTTCCAACTCTTTTGACATTTTCTGAAGCTTGGGAATAAAGCCTTTCATCATCTCCTGAGATAGAAGCATTGAGTCTCCCATAACTGCTGGCATTTTTTGTATCATGGATTGTCCTGAATCACTCTTATAGAAAGCAACCATATCTTTAATTTCCTTTTCAGAGTAATGCTTTAGATAAATTTTTATCATTGGTTTTTTCATTTTGGCCCAATTCATCTCACTCTTCATCATTGAAACCATATTTGACATAAATTTATCGAATATTTCTTGCTCTGAAGGTTTTACTCCAAGTTGCTGCCCCAAACCCTGCATCACCTGATCCATTTGAGAATATATGTTGTCAATCATAGATTCTGCATTCATAAGGACCAGTAATTTTTCCACACTTTCTCTTTTGCTCTCATCTGCTGAATATGAAAGACTTGGCAGTGTAAAGAGTAAGAGGCAAACAATAATTCTTTTCATTAATATTCCTCCTTTGTTTTAAGCATAACACCGTTTTGAGCTGCAGCTTCACAGACGGTGGATAAACGATAATGTTTCGACCGAGACTTTGGGAAAAGAACTATCGTTGGGCGCGTTTGCCGTCAGCTCCAAATATTCGTTAGGCGACAACTCTATTTAATGTTTCCAAGTGTAAACTGATCTACAACCCAAAGCCAACTACCATCTGGCTGAAGTCTTGCAATTTCGGCTGTAATACTACCATTGCTTGTATGGGATGACGTAAGTGCTACGTCTCCGCTGCACAGTGCCTCTGTTTGAATGCTTGGATCAAACTGCGGACGATTAGCCAGAAATTTGATAAAGAATTCTCGAATTTGGTTTCGACCCACAGCAACTATGCTTTCGCCGTCTGCTATAATGGCCTCAGATTCATAAAGTGCCACTAATCCTTCTACATCTCCTTCATTTGCACGCTCTACAAAATGCTTTTCAAGGTCATTTGGATTTTTCGCAGGCGTATACATTTGTTCAAACTCCAACATTAATAATGCAGCCTAACGCTTCAGATAACCAGACCCGAAAGCCGCCGAGAATGGTTGAATTTATATTAAAATTTCTTAAACTACACACTTGCAACAAGTGAAATCAGAGCCGGTTTTTGGGGTCTGAACTTATTGCCTTGTTCTGTGGTCATTTAATTTCATTCACGAAAATTTTATATTTTTTACCTCTGTCATCTACAGCAACCATGTACTTTCGTTTACCTGCTGGCCATTTAAGGTGCAATGACTTAAGTCTTTCGATTTCAACATTCTGTGAAGAAAGTTGTTTTTTCAGAGACCCCGCCCAATAGCCAATTGATTTTTGTATTCTTGGTGAAGCGAGTTGAGCAGGCTGAAATTTACAAGTGAACCAATCAACCTCAATATCATAGCCTTTGCAATGAATTTTTGTTAATTCATCAATTACATAATCACTATCTACATAATTCATCAAACCCGTAAAACTATGACCAAAGTTATGAATTGCGGAGTAGATATTTTTATATTTCATGATTTTGAAGCCACAGAACGACACGATAACCGGCCGGACGGCGTTTTATCGACCGGTCGGGTTTATTGTTTTGTTAACAACAGCCATTCTAATGCTACCTTTTCTACTCGGAACAAACGACAACGATGTCCAGCATTTATAAAGATTGTTTCTATAAAATCATGTGTTCTGTCACTCTCATCGGCAAGAACGGCGATCTTCGAATTTAGAGCGAGTCCTAACTCTTCCATATCTTCGTATCCAAAAAGATAATGTTGGAATGAACTCGCCACATTCGTTGTCCCACGTACATCAACCAAGAATTGCCTTATGTTACGCTGTTTGGCTTCGGTGATTGCCTTTCCCGCGAACTCCCTTTCTATTTCTCCATTAATGGTTTCAAACACCCGAATCCGAATAAATGTATTATCCTCGGATAGTGATATCTCGTATTTCATGTTTCTACCTTGTTAACCCACAAAGCTCACGGGGAGGCGTTCATGCACGCCGCTCACGTGCAGCGCATTGTTGGGCAATCTCCCTGCATAGCAAGTCAAACCGAATCCTTCGTCACATGTATACCTTTCACCAATGCCCCCCGCCGACTCTATGAAGTGAACAAATGAAGGACGTCCGTTCCTATTTTACTTCTTCTGCTTTACGCTTCACGTTTTACACCTTTCAAATCCGCCCAGCATTTAAGTCCAAAGAGAGGACGGGTATTCTTTACGGCCGAAATGATGGCTCTCTCCATTACCCTTGCCGACAGCAGGCCGAGAACACTCAAATCTGCCTCGACATGTCCCGTCGCCATGGTAAATATGGTGTCCCCGTCGAACATGGAATGCGCAGGCCGCATGGTTCTCGCATAGCCGTTTTGCGCCATAGATGCCAGTTTAGTGGCCTGGGATTTTGTCAGTATGGCGTTGGTGGCGATGATTCCGATAGTTGTGTTGCCGGCAAAGAGGTTCTTCTTGTCAGCATAAGATTGAATCATGACTGCTTCCGTGTCGGCCAGGCCCGTCAAGTTTGCGTTTAAAAGGCCTGCCAGCCGGTCTCCTTTTTCGGGATCGATCACATCGCCAAGACAGTTGACCGCAACCAGCGCACCGATTTTCAATGCGCCTGCCTGGATAGCGTGGCAGCCAAGGCCGCTTTTCATTGCCCGAGCCATGCCCAGTATCTTGCCCACCGTTGCACCGGTACCGGCACCCACGTTACCCTCAGCACAGGCCCCATTCGTAGCATTCCGACATGCCTGATAGCCCATTTCCTTGTCCGGTCTTATTCTGTGTTCGCCGATTACCAGATCGAACAGAACCGCCCCGCACACGATCGGCACCTTGGTTACCTGGACGTCAAAACCAATGCTCCTCTCTTCCAGGTATTGCATCACGCCGGCAGCTGCATCGAGACCAAATGCGCTGCCTCCTGCCAACACGACTGCATGTATCTTTTCCACCAGGTTGACGGGATTGAGCAGGTCGCTTTCGCGCGTTCCGGGGGCGCCGCCCCTGACGTCGATTCCAGCCGTCGCCCCTTTTTCGCAAATGACTACGGTACAACCCGTGCCGGCATCTAAATTCTGGGCATGCCCTACTTTGATGTCCTCTATATCGGCGAAAATTATTTGCTCCAAGCAGACCTCCTTTCCTCGGCGTATATCGGTGTCAATCCAGCTTTCTTCAAGCCCAACGCCATGCTGTGGGGCGTGCGGTTGTGTACGCCCGGCATGGGCGTGAACTAATGGGGTTAAAGTCCCCTGTAAGTGTTCCTGTGTTATGAGATTTAGCGTAACATAAATTACTAGCCGAAGGCAAGGGCGTCACCGCGAGGTGGGGTCTGAAGGCGGAGCGAAGCAGAAGGCTCACTGAAGGTGAGAGCGACCGCAGGGAGCGTCCAACCCGGAGGGCAAACTTGTGAGTTGACGAACAGAAACGTCATATAAGGCCGAGTCCCAGGGTAAGGCAGCACAACATGTCAACGCCCAGGGAACGGGGGATACGGTAAATGGCGCGGCTGCACAAGGGAAGTTATCGTCATTTCACCCCTCAAGGGGGTACTGAAAAGAGTCCATGGAGACCTGTTTTCCATGCAGTACGAGATTGTTTCCAGTGAAATAACCGGCAGGGGCTACCGGTACCCAAATGCCCCGGCACAGATGATGGAAAGTTCCGCCACACTGTGAGAAACAAAACAAAGATGAACGGACAGGGGATGATTGTTGTGCAGCGCCATTTGAAGTAATTTTCTCTGGTGAGAGAGCAGAAGTCAGCAGAAGCCATAGTAGCCAAATGCCGGGGGTAATGTCCCGGACATGGTGAAGGGCCGAACATCAAGAAGAGAAGGCGGTATCCATCGTACATTCCGCACCCTTTTGAAGGGTTGTTTGAGCAATTATTATTTTACGGATTTTCAAAATGAGTATTTTACTTCCTACGGAACGGTGAATACTTCGGGTGTGACCCCCATAGCTTGCAAATACTCGCGTTGAAAATCTTTTAACGGCCTTGCCAATTGACGGTTTTTACCCATGGTTATCACCATTATTCCGGCAAACTTGGTTGTCATCATAAAAGACGTCGGTTTCTTTGTCGGTCGCCGTTCCCAACCGGTTAATGTACAGTCGTTTGCTTCCACGTACTGGCGCATGGAACGCTCCATCAAACGCCAGATCAACAGGGAGATTAGAAGAACAAGACCAAGCACTTCGATTCTTTCAGCCTTTTTGAGAAAAATGCTGTTTATAATTGCCGGATCTTTCAGAAAGCTGAAGTTCTTCTCAATGCCGATTTGGCTCTTGTATAGTTTTAAAAGATCGAGTGCCGGCCACTCATCCTGTTGCCCGATCAGATTGGTAATCAGAACAAAACAACCGGCCTGAAGCCTTAATGGATCTACCTTTTCCGGTGCTTCAACAATTTTGGCCGTTAACCGATATTCATAACGCAACACAGTTCGCGGTTTGTTTTGGACGGGCCTTCCGCGACCATACTTGGGTATTTTTTCGATGTCGGCCGTTATCCGGTGATAGCCCCCGGTTGCCGTGTGGATGAGTTTCTCAGATGCCACCTGAGCATCGGCACGACAAAAAAAGGCGGTATCTGTCACTTGCCTGCAGACCTTTTCAAGCTGGCTACGATCCTGCTTTAACAGGCGATCAATTCTTTTGTGGCGGCGTTTGTCGTGGGCACTGGAATGCACGACGATGGCCCGGTATGTTTTACCGTATAGGTCAACGATACTGTCGTAAGCTTTATAGCGTGCTGTCGGTCGTTTGGGGCGGCTATATTCTTCGGCCAAAGGGCCTATGTCAATCCAGTTATCGGCACTTACCGCTTGACGGATCACCCGTCCACATTCGTTATAGGTGGCCGGCAGGCGTGATAAAAACATGGTTTTATCGGCTTTTCCCAGATTATCTTCGGTAACAAAAGCAGCATCAGCCACATAAACATAGGCTCCCGAGGCAAGGCCGTGTCGTGCCATATGTTTTGAGATATTAGTGAGCACCTCGTTGTTAATCGTCTTATCTGAGGCGTTGCCGTCCCGGGTGACGCCCAGGATAGGAATATTGCTGTCAACACACAGCATGGCTATTAAAAATTGTTTAAGGTCCGGCCGTTTGGCTTTGCTGTGACCGTAAGTGATTTGAAACGGTGGATCGGCCAGATCGTAGTCTCCATATACGCTGACTGATGTTGTATCAAAATGAACACGACGGGCATCAACGTCGAACACGGAAATGGCATTTTGGGCAAGTTGGGAAAAGATTTTCAACGTTCCGGTTTCAAAAATCTTGTCCATTGCCCGACCCAGGTTTGTATCGCAAAAGCAATCCGGCTCGATGGCTGATCCCAGCAGCAGTTCGGTATCTTTTTCTTCAAAAAATTCCGTTAACCTGTAAAGGGGCGTTCTCCCGGAAAGGGTATCGAGAACCATGGCCAAAATGGCCATGCCCGGTGACAGATCCATCTGGCTGTCAACTAAATGGTTTATGGTTTCTACCAGGTTGATGCGCTTGGCATATTGCTTGACAATGGGCAAATGCCTGGCATCGGTGAATGTCATCTTCTCGGTGTTCAGCTTTTCCATTATACCCCCAGATGCCTTGGAATTGACGTTTGAGGGTAGTATATCAGTAAGTGTTTGAAATGTCTAGATATTTTTTATTTATAGTTATATCAATATGTTGCGAGTATTATCTACTTGATTTAACTGTCTTTTAAATTGGCCCATATTCCTTGCTTTGGGGTGCGGAATGTACGATCCATGAGCTTTGTGCGTACAGTGAACCCGAACGGGGGAGTAGTGTACAGGCGCGTTATGGAAAAACCGCTCTCAAACGATCAACTACTGGAATGTGTTCTTGCGACAGATAATATACGCTGTGCCTGGAAACAGGTGCGTTCCAACAAGGGTGTCCCCGGTATCGACGGTGTAACCGTTGAGGACTTTCCGGACACCCATCGTGAGTGCTGGCCTGAGATACGTTCAACCATCCTTGAAGGGAGTTACATTCCTTCCCCTGTTCTCCGGGTGGAAATACCAAAACCGGACGGCAGTAGCCGCCCACTGGGTATTCCAACCGTGTTGGACAGGGTTGTTCAGCAAGCCATAGCCCGAATTATGGGGCGAATATTTGATCCCTGCTTTTCGGAATCGAGTTGTGGCTTCAGACCGGGAAGATCGGCCCACGATGGTATTCGGAAGGTGAAGCAGTTCATAGGACAAGGCTACGCCGTAGCCGTTGATATGGATTTGTCGAAGTTTTTCGATACAGGCCATCATGACAGCGATTAGCCGTAAAGGGCCGTGGCATCTTTCCAGGACCATGGCTGCGCAAACGGGCATGACCAATAAATGGCTGGCTGAACAGGGGTTGATATCTGTCAAAGAACAGTGGGTGAAAATTCATTATCCGGCTACGGCCCGGTAATCTTGATGAACCGCCCTATGCGGACCCGTTTGTGGGGTGGTGTGGGGGCTGGGGGAGAAAAACCCCCGGCTACCCGATTATGTTACGTTTTTCACATGTAACTTCAATCTTTCAATTTCATAAAGTTAATATTGGCATTGCAATTCATGACTTTTGCGAGATATTTAATAAAGGCAAATTGATAGCAGAGATCGATACTGCTCATTCATAATTCCTACACCAATAAAGTTATTGTAGCTTTTGTTTTATCCATATAAATGAGCCGATTTTACAAATTTTTTATTTGCTTAATCGATAACCATTTTTCCCCCCTTTTTTTGCCTCATACATGGCTTGATCTGCTTTTTTGAGCAAGGTTTCCATATCATCGCCATTATCAGGAAATGAGCTAATGCCGATACTTGCTCCGATTTGTGCATTATTTTTTTTTAGTTTAAAGGGATCTGATAAATTGTTAATGATTTTTTGCGCAACTGATTCTGCATTTTTAGATATTGACTGGAGGATAATGGTAAATTCATCGCCGCCCATTCGAGCAACGGTGTCAGATTCCCTGACACAACTTAAAAGCCGTTTCGCTGTTTTGATTAAAAGTTCATCCCCGGCATCGTGTCCTAACGTGTCATTAACTAATTTGAAACCATCTAAATCAATGAACATTAAGGCAAATTCCCTATCGTACCGCCTGGACTGTTTAAGCGTTTGAGTCAGTCGATCATGGAATAAGGAACGATTTGGAAGGTCGGTCAATTTATCATAATTGGCTGAACGATAGAGTTCCATCTGGTGAAACTTGCGCTGTACAATGGCTTTTGAGATAATCCATGATGGTATTGAGGCCAACAAAAACAACAAAAAGGCCATAAGAAAAAGTTTGAACAAAAGGCTCCTATTTACTGATTTTAAATCGTTCACCGGGATGTGTGAAATTATTTTCCAGTAATATTCATTTGATCTCAGCTTTTTTTCACTATCGCCAAAGGCAATTGCTGATCCAGTACTGGATTTCAATCCTTCTCTCAATGGATAGATTGTTGCAGAAGTAAACAATCCATTTTTATTGTAGATCTGATAACTGTCTGAAGATGATATTTCTTTCCAGGCTTTAGGGTAGCTTAAGGAAAATTTCCGATTATTCCTTTCCTTTATCATAAAGCCCCATTCATCATCCTTAATAGGACTGCAAAGCCAATATCCTTCAGCGTTAACTAACATTATATTTCCAAGGGCTAATGTAGCAGCCTCCCTAAGAGAATCGATTAATTTTCCGCCCAAGTAGTTAAAAATTATTACACCACGTTTATTTTTTTTATTATCAAAAATAGGTACTCCAAAACGGATCATGGGCTTGAAAGGCTTTTCAATTTCTCCGTTTTCAATATTCAAATCCAGTGGTGATAAAAATACTTCATTAGCTTCGAGCGCAGAGGTGTCTTTAAAATAATAACGATTTCCTTTGAACTGAAGACCGCTTTGTTCAACGATTTTAGGGTCCCCGCTGTTATAATTGACCCTGACAATCTCCATTCCTGTTCTGTCAAGGTATCTAATTTGGTCATAGATACGTTTATTACGGCATAATTCTAAATATTCATAAGAAATCAAGTCCTTATATTTTTGTTCGTTATCATTTATCAGGTGTTGCAATTCATTCTGCTTTGATAAAAACAAGAGGTCTGAAATTATTGCATCAAGATTGTTCTTAATTACTGAGAGCTGCAGTTTTAAATTTACCTGTTCCTCAAGTTCCAGTCGTTTTAAATAACCCTTTGATTCTAAATTATACACCATTCCGATCGTACCTGATAAAACTAATCCAAAGAATAGAAAAATCAGGAAAAAATAACGAAAAATAGTTTTGTTCACATCTTTCATAATATGATTGTTTTGTGTCACTTTATTGCGTAGCTTGGGGTCTAATACCCCGTCGCTTGCGACGACAGATCGATTTTATCCTTTGTTGATACCCCGCTGCTTGCGGCGGGGCGGTTCATTGATCCCATAATGATATGATATTAAAGTACACGTTTAACAGATGAATTTTAGAACCTTTTACAAATTCATTCTATTCATCTTTTATCTATCCAAATTTGCTGATAATCTCCAGCCACATAACGTAGAGAGTTTTATGCAGCGTCCCGCACAACAAAAATCTGCATGGCCAAGTCCCTTGAGACGAATTAACAAAAACTGCAAATGACGGGTTTAACAAACGGGATGATGTATAAAACTTGGTTGGACTGTGCCGCTTTGTGAAGCTGAGAAATCACTACCATTACATATGGAAATTGTAAAGCGGCGCGGTCCTTTGGGGCTGCTGAATTTTTTGATTATAAGATTAATTTCAATTTTCCGGGAAGAAACGGGTCTTCGAACCGATCCCAATGATAATGTCATTTTCATCTATTGCTTTAATTGTAATTTCATACTCTCCCGGACTCCAAGCCGGGCATGGCCCCTGGATATCCATGAATCTGTCTTTTTGAATTGTATTATTACCTTTGTAGGGAAATTCCACTTTTCCATGATCATAACTATATGCATGGTCGAACATATGGATTCTTATAAACTTGGTTCTATCAGGTACACCACTAAAGGTAATCTGGGGATTGCCCCATCCACAAGGTTTCATGTTTTCCCATGTGAAATCAACGGATAATTTGACTGCATTCTCACTTACTTTTTCACAACTGGACGTTGAGAGCATTAACACAGCCATCATCAAAAATAACGTTACTCTCATGTTAACCTCCTTCATGATTCACATAGCTCATATTCTTATAACGTCCGGCATAAGGCGCTGCGGTTTTTTGTCGTCGCTCTTAATTCCGTTGATACTAGTTATGGCCTTCCCTCAGATGAAAGGTTAAAATGGAATTCTCCAACTCCAAATCCTTTCACCCAAAGGAGCCCAAACTATGCGATTTTACAATCAACAGCACCAGTATTACTGCGGGATCGATCGATCGGCGGTGGACCCCATCGTCCAGACAGCTTCGGGGGAAAGTTAAGCTATAGGCCAGGTCATTATCAGAGGACCGATTCCCCATCATGAGCACAGACGCGTTAAAATAACACCTCTAATGTCCATGGCCGAAGACCAAAGCCGGATCCAACGAATTGTTTGTCAAGAAATCTGAAGTAAAGGCGGAAAACTTATTCATTATTTACTATTTTCGATCTATGGAGTGGTTTTTCCTTGACAACCTATGGATATAGAGATGTTAGGTTATCTTCATTCTTTTTTAAAAATTGCATTATTCCAATAGCACCTAAAGCCGAAATCATGTAGCCCGAGAGGGCCTTAATAGCATAAGTCAGGAGGATTTTGGGGACGTCCATTGGATTATTGGTTTATCTGATCGCAAAACCGTAATCCCAGATCTTCGGCAATTTTTTGCCCCCTTGAAATCGCCTGGCTGACTGTGGGTTGCGCTAAATTGACTTTTTCAGCCAATGCGACTGTCGTCATCCCGAGTTCCCGTGCTCCCCAATAGCATAATAAACTGCGGGTTTTGACGGCACCCCAACCACCGGCACTGCGGATTAACCCGCCGCCGACCAGGCCCGGACGGCGACCGTCGGGAATCCCCTTTTCGACATATTCACGGTATCCCTTTCGGGCGGCTGTTTTTTTGGTGCCGTAGCTGCCTTAAATACGCATCTTCCTGGCATAAAATGGATTTGTACCGATTTTGAAACACCTGGCCATGACGGCGGTGGCGCCGGTTAAAGCTTACCGCATACCCGGTCAAAAGCCGTCGCATCACCGTGGCCATCGGCGTCGTCCCTGTTTTCAATAACAAATGAAAATGATTGGGAATCAAGGCCCAGGCAAAACAGGGGGCATCGCTTTCGGTTAAAACGATGCCAAAGCGTTCAATAAAATTTTCCCGATCCAGATCATCGTAGAAAATCCTTCGCCGCTCAATTCCTCGAACAATGATATGATGCAGTGCACCGGGCGTGTCTATTCTAGCTTTTCGTGGCATTCATTTCCATTATCATATGTGTCGTTCATTGTAAACCAATAATCCAATGGACGTCCCCAAACTCGTCCCAAAAAATCGGGCTGCTCCATAAAATAGATCCTGCAGTCTGGAAACAGCAATGGGTGATTGACAGCCAGGCCGTGGGACAGGGACACAATTCCCTGCGGTATCTTTCAAGATATGTGTTCCGGGTTGCCATCTCCAATAATCGTATCAAAAGCATTGAAAATGGGGTCATTAAATTTTTATACAAAGACCGCAAAAAGAAAAAATGGAAAGTCATGGCACTGGATGCCATGGAGTTTATCAGAAGGTTTTTGCAGCATGTTCTCCCAAAAGGATTTATGAAAATCAGACATTATGGATTTCTTAATCCCAACTGTGCCTTGTCCATTGAGAAAATCCGTGAGCTCATCTCATTCATCCATGACATTATTGAACTTTTTTCTCAAATCCCGGAGCCGGAATTGCCCGGCATTAAATGCGGCCATTGTGGTCATGAGCTGAAATTCATTTTTTTTGCAAAACCTGATGCACGGGCCAGGCCCGGATAACAAAACCGATTATCCGGTATTGATCAACATTATAAACATCCCTGTCAATTATCAAAGGGTATGTTGCTGAACCCGTGCGCCCAATTGCCGGTATTTTAATTTTCAACCTGGTGATTAATGGCTACAACGGCCTTATTTTTGGCTTTTACACCCGGAAAAGAACCCTCTGTCGAAATTTTAACCACCGCTTGCCGTAAAACATCCAGAAAATCGGTGATCTTTCCCCCTATCAAATCCGCGGCTTCTTGAACCATGGATTAGTACCGAGCCTCGTTCCTCGGCACGGTTACTAATCCTTTATTTGTTAGCGTCTTTAATCAGACAGATAGTATTCGATAGTCGAGACAACCCTTACCTTTTTTATATGCGGATTATTTTTATCCCTATCGGTTATTGAAAATTGGCCTTGTCTTGCTCTTTTAATTTTTCCTAATCTACTATTTGAATCTTTGGCAAATTTTATTGCTACCTCCCTAGCTTTTGTGGTTGCTTCCTCAACCATTTCTGGTTTGATTTCATTCAGCCGAGTGAAAAGATACTCTGTGGTTATTTGATAGCCACCATCTGTAAGTACGATTCCTTTTTTTCCAAGTTCAGCTAATTTGTTCATTGTTAATCTGACAGATTTAATCTTGTTTGAATATACTGTTATTGTCTGTGTAGCATAATACCTAAACTCAATTTTTGATTTTTCATACCCTTGTGCCAGCTTATCAACAATACTTGGTGGAGATGTGGTTATTTCATTATCTTCAAAACCATTGGCCTTTAGAAAGTTGGTTATTTCACTCGCATTCTTTTCGATGGATTCATACAATCCTGTCAGGTCATTATTTGAAGCCATAAACTGAATGGGCCATAAAGCGATATCCGCAGGATATTCTTTTTCTGATAAGCCTTTTACAGTGACTGTTCGCTCATATTCTTTAGACTTTATAAAACTGGATCCAATAAAAAATCCTAAGGCAGCTAATCCTAAAAAAATAAAAGCACCTAAAATAAATGCGCTTTTAATACTTCCATCTGGCATGAAATCCTCCTTGTCATAGCGCTAACGACCCGCATAAGCGGTTTGGCAAGCTTTTCGCCAAATCCGACTTAATGCATTTGTTGTGTGTTTTGATCAATATATGATCTTAATTCTGTTAAGGGTATTAAATCATCAGTATCTGATAATTCTGATATGTCTTTAAAATCATAATGTCTTATCTTTGTTACGCAATCATACTCACCAAGCACATTATCCATCATAATCAAGCCATAATGTGCCAGTGTATTAAAATCATGTTCTTTGAAACCCTTACCATATATTATAATATCAAGTGATTCTTCATCCCTGACCGGGAAGAAAAATAATTCTGAAGGTGTCAATTTTATGCCTTGATATTCAAGAGTGAAATCAAAACCAAGCGGCTGTCTAAAAGCCACAAATTTCCAACCTTCGATTTTAGGAGCTTTTTCAACAATTGATATTACAGTTTCAAATTTATCTCTGTCACCTTCAGGTGAGATGGTCATTTCTCTTATGCCATTTTCTTCTTTTGAAATTTCAATTGATAATTCCGGTTTTATTTTACTAAGTTCCGATAAAATTCTATTCAATATTTGATCTCTATTGTTATTTTCTATCTTATTGAGATCATCCTTGTGTTTTGTAAACCAATTCCAGAAACCTTCTATTGAATCTTTTTTTTTAAAAAAAAGCATTCCCGATCCTTTTTGATCTTGACCTTGTGCCATACAAGATACGAATAAAATAATTATAATTATCGATATAATTTTTTTCATCTTTAGTCACACACAACGTTGAGATAACCAGCGGCGTTTTTAAATTTAACGTTGTGGAAATCTCATATAATTATTGATTTTGCATAAGTTCATATCGGCTCGGTAATAGCCGTCTGAGTTTAGCGCCTGGTTCAAGTAAGCCGCTACGCGGCAGAGAGACCCCATTAGCTTTCAATTATTATTGACATAAAAACATTCATATTGCATAAAAACATTATGAATTTCTTCAATACAAAATACCACTTTCTTACAACCAACATATATCGTACCGAAATAACTATATAATCTGATGTCCTAAGCTTTCCCCCTATAGCAAATAACATGCCATTAAAAAAATCGGCTTCTTGAACCAAGGATTAGTACCGAGCCTCGTGCCTCGACTCGGTTACTAATCCTTTATTTGTTAGCTTTTCCTTTACAATGGAAGCCGACTTAACAGAGTAGTACCAGACGAGGTTATGTCTGTTACCCCATTTGCAAGGGCTTCTTCTCTTAGATTTCTGGCTGCCCATCCGCCGCAAAAAATGTATAACGGAACTTCTGAATTGATTGAACGTATTTTCTTTGCAAGTGTTATACCTGCTTTTCCATCTCCTGGCCTTCCCATATCGGATATAATTATATCGTATGATTGAGATTTAAATTTGTTCACTCCTTCATCTGTGGTTAAGGCTATTTCTATATTGTGGCCTCGTTCCAGCAAGGAAGCTACAAGAAAGCTATTATTCTTGGGAATATCGTCTACCCATAAAATACGTTTGTTTTTGGTATTTGTTTGAATATCCGTATTTAGAGTTATAGAATTTTCAGCTTCCATGCGCTTTTCAATTTTAGCCAATTTTGATTGAACATCATTTACAATTTTTCGCTGTTGTTCAGACGCCTCTTCTACAGTTAGTTCATTTCCAGCAACCTTGATTGTAAATTTCCTGCCACGAGCAGATTCAATTAGAGCCTTAATGGGCTCGTGGAATTTATAAATCAGTACCGCAAAAAGGGCTGGCCATGCTAATGACGATAATGCTGAAATAAGTTTTGCGAGAGACTCCATATAAACTCCCATATAAAGCTCGTATAAGAAATCAGAAGTTAGTTGTCCCATGGGAACACCTATATTAGAAGTTTTATATCCCCATATAAATCATCTAACCATAAAGGAGGTATCCCCATGAGACTTAAAAATTATGGACGAAAACCCAAGCTTCGTAAAGAATTTGTTAACAATCCAAAACTTTTAATTGTCGGTGTCGATATAGGAAAATCATCTCACAGCGCATGTTTTGGGACAAATTCAACGGTTTCGTCTAAAAAATTCGATTTTAAAAATTCCCGCGATGGATTCAAAAAGTTTGAATTCAACATTCGTAAAATGCGTTAAAAAGCAAAATGCAAACAAGTCCTGATCGGTATGGAACCCTCCGGATTATACTGGTATGGCCTATACGAACGCCTTAAAAAATGTGGCTTTAGCGTATGCCTGGCTGTTAAGAACAATCGCAAAACCATGCATGACGGTTCCAGCAAAACCGATCCCAAGGATGCCCACAGTATCTATGACCTTTTGACTCAAGGCAAATTCTTCTTGCCGGTAGAGCGTGATCCTGAGCTGGCTGCTGCCTACAGGCTCATGAGAAAACATATGTTCTTGAAAAAACGAATCAGTAGACTTCGAAACCAGATCCGTGGCGCACTGCATCTTTCGTTTCCTGAACTCAACGATGTAGTCAAAGATCTGACCTTGCCTACATCACTTCGTTTTTTACAATCCAACCCGACACCCGAATCCGTGATGCGAAACGGTAAAAAACGTTTTATGCAAAAATGGCAGCATAGACGACGTTGCGGACAATGGCGTCCGGATAAATTTAATCTTATCTACGAACTGGCTAAAGTGAGCATCGGTTTAAAAGACCCGCAACGCATTGATGAATTTGAAATCAAAACCATGGCCAAAGACCTGGAAGATGCGGTAACCAAAGCCCAAATGTGGCTCGACAAGGCCATTGAACTGGTTTGCCAAAGAAATGACTTCGGACTTCTCATGAGTCTGCCGCGTATCGGAAAACCTACTGCAACCGCAATCCTGACCGCCATTGGAAATATTGATGAATTTGCGTATGGCAAACAGTTAGTTAGTGCCAGACCGAAAAGCGAAAAGCACTTTAAATTTCAATAGATTAGGTTTAAAAAAGTAAAACGAAGATTTTTCATTCGGATGCATTTTTTACTTGCATTCGGGGGCCGTCGTCGATAGTTATGGTATTGAAAAAACAAAACAAAACGACATTTGCAGATTTTGCCGAATCAGCATTTCGAACCCAAAAACAAAAAATCTTCGTGAGAAAAACCTATGAGAAAAATCATTGAAAAGCAACTTAAATTTGGCCAGGTGGACATTTCCAGCATTGAATTAGATCTGCGTTCTCGGGATGAAATTCCACAACTATTGGCTGGCCTAAAGGCCATTTACACGAATCGTGAAACCCGCAACAAGGTATTTGCAATTTTGGACGATATTATTCCTGAGAACACTGATACCGGGAATGGCAGACCCGGCATGGATTTGTGGTCGATTTTGGTGTTGGGCACATTGCGTCTGAACTGCAACTGGGACTACGATAAAGTGTTGGAAATCGCCAACAACCATAAAACAGCACGCGATTTTTTAGGTCATACCATTTATGAGTTTGATCAAAGATATGCGCTGCAGACGTTAAAGGATAATGTCTCGTTGCTTACCCCGCAACATTTAGATCAGATCAACCAGGTTGTGGTAAAGGCCGGGCATAAACTATTGGGCTATGATGGCCAGTCTTTAAAAGGCCGGTGCGATTCTTTCGTATTGGAAACAAATGTGCATTATCCCACAGATATCAATTTACTTTGGGATGCGATACGAAAAATCATTACGCTGACTGCTGCCGAATTCGGTACGCAGGGGATTGTACCGAATGGCGCCAGAGTAGATATGTTCTGCGTAAAATCAAGAAACTGTTTACCCGGGCACGCAGACTCAAACGGTCCAATTCAAAACAAGAAGAGCGTAAGGCTGAAAAAGAACAACAAATTATTCAGGCTCACCAGCAATATGTTGATTTGGCTCGACTTTATATTAAACGCGCCAGGTTTGATATCGATTTTTTAAAACGATCGGGTATCTCCAGCATAGCTCAGTTGATGGTCATTGAGCATTTTATCATGCATGCCGAGCGCCAGATCGATCAAATCTTACGCAGAGTGATCAATGATGAGAAAATTGCACACAGTGAAAAGGTATTCTCTTTATTTGAAGAACATACCGAATGGATCAGCAAAGGCAAAGCCGGTGTGCCACAAGAATTGGGGTTAAAAGTTTGTATCCTCGAAGATCAGTACGGTTTTATTCTCCACCATCATGTTATGGAACATCAAACCGATGATCAAATCGCGGTTAGCATGGTGGCCGATGCCAAGCAAAAGCATGGGGGCCTTACCAGTTGCAGTTTTGATAAGGGATTTCATAGCCCCAAGAATCAAGAAGATCTTAAACCGTTATTGGATCAAGTGGTACTTCCTCGAAAAGGTAGGCTGTCTAAAAAGGCCAGGGAAATAGAATATTCAGAGGATTTTATCCAGGCACGGCATAAGCATTCGGCAGTTGAATCGGCAATAAACGCACTGGAGAATCACGGTTTGGATCGTTGCCGCGATCATGGCCTTAAGGGTTTTAAACGATATGTTGCGTTAGCGGTATTGTCCCGAAACATTCAGATATTAGGCACTGATCCCGTATATCGAAGCCCGCTGCGAAGTAAAAAGGCCAACAGTCGCTGTTTACTTTTCTTCTCGTCGCTTTTGGCATCCTCCCTGGCCCGGGTCAGATCTCTGATGGCCTCATCTTCAGGGCGGGGAACGTAAACAGCGGTGAGCTCCCCGGCACGATGCAAGCGGGCAAGCATCAATGCATCCCGACGATCGTTTTTGATCCAGTTACCGCTTGTTTTGGGAATCCGAGATGGCGCTACCACCGTGCAGGCAAAGCCCTGACCGGTGAGGTGGCGGTATATCTGGTATCCGCAGGGACCGGCCTCATACACAAAATGCAACCGACTGCCCTTGCTCACCAGCTTTCGAACCATCTTGTCCAGCGCCGAAAGGGTGCCGTCTATTTTGCCGTAATGCAGCACTTGCCCTTTGCGGCCTGATTGAGCAGTGGCGATATCGATGGAATTTTTATGTACGTCCATACCAATAAATGTGCTATAATTTGTCATGACCTGCCTCCTTGGTTTTGGCTCTGTGTTAGGTTGTTTATAATGACATCTAACATAACCCACGTTTGCAAGGATGGCAGGTCTTTTTTATAAACGGCCCCCTGAAGCAACTAGCTCAGAATCATTATGGGTGAGAATGGGCCTTCATTTGCTCGTCGGAACCCATAATGATTCTGGGCGGGTTTACGGCAATAGCTCCTCGCACTGCCGGGGCCTAGTGTCAACCATTATGTCTAATTAAAACCAATAAAAGTAATGCTTTTGTCGTATACCATATTATTTTCATCTCATCTATCATCTCTCTGGCAAGGAGAAAGAATCAGTATCAATGCATATGATTCTTAAGTATTGCTTCTATCTGATTGATCATTTCCAGATTAATATCCACATATAACCCAATACCGTACAAGAATATGAGAACAACCGAGAGAAAAGCGGTGAAAATTACGATCCGTCTATTCTTCAGATATTTTTTTATGGGCTTGAAATTATAATAGATGTGAAATATTCCTGCGATGGACAAAACTATGCCAAAAAAGTTATGTACCAGATGCATCCTGAGCATGAGCTCAAAACCACCTATAAATATCATCATCATACCGGAAGTTGCTAATGCGATAAATGATACTCCGGTAATTATTGAAATATACCTTTTCATCCTATACCCCCCTATCAATAGATGAGATGACGAGTCTTTGAGCAAAATTGAGAAAGAGTTAAAGCGGGCTATTTTATAATTTTTGGATTACTATAAAATGATTATTAAGGGAAGCACTATATGGTTTGCATGATTATCAAGTGTTATTACGGGGAACATTACGACGCTCCCGGCAATAATGGAAGTGGGTATTGACAAGAGCGTATAGTAGCTATATACTATTTGCATGATGAATATGAAATTCAAAAACCGAACAAGAATAAGCTATATTTTCTTGAGGGTAGTCACCAAGCTAACGGAGATTAGCAGAAGAACCAGGTATTACGGGACTGATCAGCCATTGCATGAAGCTGAAATTCATATGATCAAATCCATCAAAGAAAATGAGGGTATCCATGTGACGGGTTTAGCCGATATGTTGGGCGTTACGAAAGGCGCTGTTTCCCAGATCCTTATGAAATTGGAACGTAAGGACATGATCGTCAAGAATACCGATCCAAGCAATCTGTCTAGACTTGTGCTGAAGCTCTCTCCAAAAGGCGAAACGGCCTATCTGCACCACGAGGAACTGCATAAGGAGTTTGACAGCCTTTTCAATGCTGCGCTCAAAAACGTATCGGATGAAAACAAGGCATTTTTAAAAAGCTTTTTGAACTTGTTGGACGAGAAAATTGATACTTACGAAAGAGTTGAGCATCCTGAACACTGACTATGAAAGATATGTTGAAAATATATCAACAAATCAACGAACAGTATTTTTTTACAAAAAGTGTATAGCTACTATACTACTTAAAAAGGAATTATCGATTCATGAATATAAATGACCAAAAGCTTCAAATGATGCGCGATGAAAAAATCCCAAATGTACTATTAAAGATGGGGGTTCCAACAATGATCGGTATGATGGTTTCGGCGCTCTACAGCGTGGTAGATGCCTACTTCGTTGGGGGGCTTGGCACAAGCCAGATGGGCGCGGTGGCCATTGTGTTTCCAATCGTGCAGATTATCATCGGCCTAGGCATGACCTTCGGAAGCGGCGCGGCCTCTTATATCTCCCGCCTCCTGGGTGAAGGAAACGTGGACAAAGCAAACAAAACTGCGTCAACAGCTTTATTTTCAAGCCTTTTTGTCGGGATTGTTTCCATTGTGATTGCATTGTGCTTCCTCGATAGCATACTGACCGCATTGGGAGCGACGGAAACGATCTTGCCCTATGCAAGGGAGTATGCGCTCATCTATATTTCCGGCTCAATCTTAAACATACTCAACGTCACCATGAACAACATCATAACCGCTGAGGGTAGGGCGAAACTGACAATGATCTCCATGCTGATCGGCGGTGGTCTCAACGTAATACTAGACCCCATATTCATATACTCATTGGGTTTTGGTATCCGAGGCGCGGCTATTGCGACGATTGTCGCCCAAGTAGCTACAACTTGCTTTTATCTATGGTATATATTTGGCAAGAAAGGTTATCTCCGTTTTTCTCCCGACCTCTTTGCCTTTGACAGCTCAATTTATGGGGAGATATTCAAGGTCGGAGTGCCTATTCTTGTATTCCAGCTTTTATCTAGCATCGCAATGGGGCTTTCCAATACTGCGGCCAGCGAATACGGTGACTCGGCAGTGGCGGCTATGGGGGTAGTGACACGCATTATGACGCTTGGCACCTATGTTGTTTTCGGTTATATGAAGGGCTTTCAGCCTGTGGCGGGATACAACTACGGCGCGAAAAATTATCACCGGCTAAATGAGGCTACCAAAGTATCACTTAAATGGGCGACAATATTCTGTACCGCCGTGGCTCTACTGATGATTATCATTCCAAAACAGATTATTTCATTGTTTTCCGAAAATGACGTGATCCTCATTGATATCGGAGCCCGGATGCTGATTCAAAACGGAATCATCTTTCCCTTATACGGTTTCCAGATGGTTTATATGGCCCTGTTCCTTGCATTGGGGCGCGGGAGAGAAGGCGGACTTCTCAGTATCAGCCGTCAGGGGCTGTTTTTTATCCCAGCTATTCTGATCATGCCCCGACTGCTTGGGCTTGAGGGCGTTATCTTGGCCCAGCCTGCGGCAGATTTATTTTCGGTTATTTTAACTGCTACATTTGCCCTTGGGCTGAACAAAAAGCTGAAAACTATAATAACTACCGGGTAAACAAGGAAATTTAATTTTTTCGTTTGACCGACAGTATAAAGAAAAACTCTGGACTTTTGGAAGAAATACGGGAGTATGTATAAATAAGCTTATGCAAACATTCGGTCTGCCTAACTCTCAACCAAAGGGCTGAAAAGAGGCGCTCAGTGCTCGAAAGCCTACAGTTCAAGCCCAGCGAAGTCATAGCTGATAGCGGTTCTGGGGGATACTTTACTTTGAATTGGCAAGACGAACCGGCCAGTTTATTTTATTTTGATAATATAACAACGAATTCAGCGGCGGCGTGGACTGAAGCAAAGTGGAAGCCCATACCGTCCGCTGGAATGATGGGTTCGGCTATTCCATATTTTTATCTGATTCAATTGCTTCATATTCTTCAGGATAATGCTCTTTCATGCAATCAGGGCATATGCTGTGACTGATATCTGCGTCAAAATTTTTGTGAATATAAACATCCACTTGTTCCCAGTATCCTCTGTCGTTACGAATTTTTTTACAAAATGAACAAAGAGGGAGAATTTCTCGTAAGGTTTTAATTTCATCAAGGGCTTTTTTTAGCTCCGTTAGTGTCTGTTGGCGTTGTTTTTCTAAATTAGTATTTTGGTCGAGAATATAGGCAAGGTTTTCAGAAAAATCGGAGAATTCCCTTATTCTTTTCTTCGATCCTGGGAATACTTTTTGTTGATTAAATATGGATTGTCGTAAATCGTCGAAAAATTTTGCGGAAACTCTTTTTGTGTATTTTGAAAGCCAAAATGATATTAAAAAGAAGAGTGCTAATAACACAAGGAAAACCTTCAAAATCTCAATAAGCATTTTTTGTATAGTGTCCTGCACAGTACGAAGAGCTATTTCTTTCCCAGCCCAAAGGACAAGAGAAACATCTTTACCTTTAAAAACCGGCATCCATGCCATCATAGTTCGATCGTTTCTCCATACCCCTGCTTTATCAGCAAGAAAAATGTTTTGTAGTCCTGGAAAATTTGCGAAAGCATTTTCGTCACTTCTTTCGAGAATTAAATATGAGCCATCGTTGAGTACCCAATGGATTCCTGGAAATGAGTGAGTAAGGATACTAATGTCAATGTCGCTACAAAACACCCCTATTTTTTTTTGCTTTAGAAAAATTGGTGTGAAAATGCGGAAAAGGAGTTTGGGTGGAGATTTATCTTTACTCAAATTGTCATCGGATAAGAGGAGCGGGCTAATCAAAAAACTCTTATCCTTCATTTGAAGTGTTTCGCTCAAAAAGTCTGGATCAAAATTTTGATTTGTGTCAGTAACTTGATGATATTGAGAAGTTTCTTGATCTTTCAAAAATGAAAATTGAACATTCGAATTTAGATTTAGGATGTGAATACTAATGACATCATTATTCCTTTGGAAAGCCCTATTTAAAACACCTGTATAACGTTCGTAAGCTGTCTTCTGACTGATCGATCCTGCCAATTCATCCCCTTTATCTAATATTTCAATAACAGCAGGTAACTGAGAGACGAAACCAATCATGTTCTTGTAAGAAGCAATTTTTGATTCCAGCATTCCAAGTTCATCTTTCATATGATGGAGTTGTTGTTCTTCTTCTAAGGCTCTTAATTCTGAAACAACTTTTTCTTGGGTGAATAAAAAGAAAATGGTAAGCGGTATTAAACAAAAAAAAATCAGTGAGATTAAAACAAGAGAACTCAGATTAAACTGTTTCATGGCTTGAGCCTTTTTTAGGATGCTTATTCATAAAATTATTTAGGATTGGCGATAAACTGAGTTCGCATTATACTTCTCTGAATCTACCCTCAAATTATAACGCTTCTGTAAAAAAAAGACATTTAATATAACCATCTACCTTACAATTTGGCGGTGGTCCCCAAAAACTGGACAATGTGATAAGCTCTAAGTCAACCTAACCAAAAAAGGAACTGACAATGGCAACAAACGAGTTATAAACAAAAGTTGTGTTTAGAAAGGTAGGTGGTGTATCCATCGGTTGACTGTTTCGCGGCAATTAACCGACCAAAAAATTGGAAAGGATACACACACCATGAGTAAAGATAACGTAATTGATTTAAAAAAGCCAGAGACCTTTGTTGACGATCCCATTACAGACATTTTACGCCAGGGAGCCAGAAAGTTAATAGCGCAGGCCCTGGAGACGGAGATCGAGATTTTTCTTAACAACTATAAAGAGTTAACGGATGAATCAGGGCATCAAAGAATCGTGAGAAACGGGCACCTGCCGGAACGCAATATTCAGACCGGCATCGGCCCGGTGCCGGTTAATGCGCCACGGGTACGTGACCGGCATTGCAATTCATCAGATCGGATACAATTCAGTTCATCTATTTTACTGGCCTATCTGCGTAAGACCAAAAGCATGGAAGAATTGATTCCATGGCTGTATCTAAAAGGCATATCCACTGGTGATTTTAGCGATGCCCTTTCCGCTCTGGTTGGCAAAGATGCTCCCGGCTTATCAGCTTCAACCATCGGTCGTTTAAAAACTGTCTGGGAGCAGGATTTGCAAGGTTGGCAAAAACGTGATCTGACGGACAAGAGCTATGCTTATTTCTGGGTCGACGGTATTTACTGTAATGTGCGCATGGATGACAGACAGTGCCTGCTGGTGGTTATCGGGGCAACCGAAGATGGCAGGAAAGAACTGATCGCTATTGATGGTGGCTTACGTGAAAGCGAACTATCCTGGGCACAGCTGTTGATCGATCTTAAATCAAGAGGGCTTAAAAACGGACCCAGATTGTGTATTGGTGACGGCGCTCTGGGCTTTTGGAAAGCCATTGCCAAAGCATACCCTGATAGCATGTGGCAGCGGTGTTGGGTGCATAAAACGGCCAATATCCTCAATAAATTACCAAAGAGCATTCAAAGCAAAGCCAAACAAAAGATTCATGAAATCTGGCATACCGACGGCAAGCGTGAAGCCGAACGTCTGTTGAATGATTTCATCCAGGCCTATGAAGCAAAATATCCCAAAGCTGCAAAGTGCCTTGAAAAAGACCGTGACGCCCTTTAACCTTTTATGACTTTCCGGCAGAACACTGGCGTCATATTCGTACCTCTAATCCGATAGAATCAACTTTTGCGACAGTGCGGTTAAGGACAGCCAAAGTCAGGGGCTGTTTTTCTGTAAATACGGTAATGACCATGGCATTTAAATTATGTCAGTGCGCAGAAAAAAAATGGATACGCTTGCATCATCCCGAACGCTTGGCGCAGGTAATAAAAGGAGTAAAGTTTGTGGATGGAATAGAAGAAAAACGGATCGCCGCCTAATTTTTCCATACACAACTCTTGACTATAACTCCTCACCAAGCACATTATCCATCATAATCAAGCCATAATGTGCCAGTGTATTAAAATCATGTTCTTTGAAACCCTTACCATATATTATAATATCAAGTGATTCTTCATCCCTGACCGGGAAGAAAAATAATTCTGAAGGTGTCAATTTTATGCCTTGATATTCAAGAGTGAAATCAAAACCAAGCGGCTGTCTAAAAGCCACAAATTTCCAACCTTCGATTTTAGGAGCTTTTTCAACAATTGATATTACAGTTTCAAATTTATCTCTGTCACCTTCAGGTGAGATGGTCATTTCTCTTATGCCATTTTCTTCTTTTGAAATTTCAATTGATAATTCCGGTTTTATTTTACTAAGTTCCGATAAAATTCTATTCAATATTTGATCTCTATTGTTATTTTCTATCTTATTGAGATCATCCTTGTGTTTTGTAAACCAATTCCAGAAACCTTCTATTGAATCTTTTTTCTTAAAAAAAAGCATTCCCGATCCTTTTTGATCTTGACCTTGTGCCATACAAGATACGAATAAAATAATTATAATTATCGATATAATTTTTTTCATCTTTAGTCACACACAACAGTGAGCTGTGCGGCGAGGGAACCGAGTCCGCTGGAGAAAAATGTTCAAGTAAGCCGCTACGCGGCAGAGAGACCCCATTAGCTTTCAATTATTATTGACATAAAAACATTCATATTGCATAAAAACATTATGAATTTCTTCAATACAAAATACCACTTTCTTACAACCAACATATATCGTACCGAAATAACTATATAATCTGATGTCCTAAGCTTTCCCCCTATAGCAAATAACATGCCATTAAAAAAATCGGCTTCTTGAACCAAGGATTAGTACCGAGCCTCGTGCCTCGACTCGGTTACTAATCCTTTATTTGTTAGCGTCTTTAATCAGACAGATAGTATTCGATAGTCGAGACAACCCTTACCTTTTTTATATGCGGATTATTTTTATCCCTATCGGTTATTGAAAATTGGCCTTGTCTTGCTCTTTTAATTTTTCCTAATCTACTATTTGAATCTTTGGCAAATTTTATTGCTACCTCCCTAGCTTTTGTGGTTGCTTCCTCAACCATTTCTGGTTTGATTTCATTCAGCCGAGTGAAAAGATACTCTGTGGTTATTTGATAGCCACCATCTGTAAGTACGATTCCTTTTTTTCCAAGTTCAGCTAATTTGTTCATTGTTAATCTGACAGATTTAATCTTGTTTGAATATACTGTTATTGTCTGTGTAGCATAATACCTAAACTCAATTTTTGATTTTTCATACCCTTGTGCCAGCTTATCAACAATACTTGGTGGAGATGTGGTTATTTCATTATCTTCAAAACCATTGGCCTTTAGAAAGTTGGTTATTTCACTCGCATTCTTTTCGATGGATTCATACAATCCTGTCAGGTCATTATTTGAAGCCATAAACTGAATGGGCCATAAAGCGATATCCGCAGGATATTCTTTTTCTGATAAGCCTTTTACAGTGACTGTTCGCTCATATTCTTTAGACTTTATAAAACTGGATCCAATAAAAAATCCTAAGGCAGCTAATCCTAAAAAAATAAAAGCACCTAAAATAAATGCGCTTTTAATACTTCCATCTGGCATGAAATCCTCCTTGTCATAGCGCTAACGATAAGCTCAGCGGTTTGCGGGGGCGGAGCGAAGCGGAGCCCCCGCAAATCCGCTGAAGCGTTTGGTGTGTGCCGGGCACGGCACATGTTCTTAAAAGTGAGCCAAATATAACATGAGTTTCAGATGTTTGGCAAGTCTTAGACCCAGCCTGATGGAGGCGAAGGGTGTAGCGGTATGGCAACGGGGTGTCGGCGACGGCACTTCGGGAGGAAGCCGCCCGGCCGAGGCCGGGTACCGCGAAGGTACGGGATGACGCACAGGAATCGAGTATAAGGCGCACACGTCGGGACGAGTCTGCACAACAAGATAAAGTCCTCTATCCATCTTAGGGCGTGTCCGTAAACTCGGCATTTACGTACTGAAAGACATGTGTTTACCCCGGGAGGTCTCCCATGTGCCGGAAAACGGCTGAGGGTCGGGTAACCGGCCCTGACCGCAGGGGAGAAGTCAGCAGAAGGCATAGTAGCCGGAGGAAACGAGCCGGGCCTCCCTTAAGTGGGAGAAGTATACCCGGAGGACTCACCCCGGTGAAGGCCCGAACGGTGCCCGGACCGAATGGTGCGGGTAAATGATAGTGATGATTAGGAGGTGTGTACTTGTGAATATAAAGCCACAGCAGTTGGAAATATTCGCAGCGTCGCAGATTGCCGAAAGTCTGGGGAAAAGTGACCGGTTAATGGAAGCGATCCTTGAACGCAATAACATTATCCGGGCTTGGAAACGGGTTTGTGCCAACAAAGGAGCCCCCGGAATTGACGGTATGAGAACCGATCAATTAGGGAAATACCTGGAAAGGCACTGGCCGAAAATCAAGAAGGACCTGCTAAATGGCGTTCATAAACCGCTGCCGGTGAGACGGAAAGAGATCCCCAAGCCGGACGGCGGCGTCCGTTTACTGGGCATCCCATCGGTGCTTGACCGGTTTATCCAGCAAGCCATATCCCAAATCGTAGAACAGATATGGGACCCTGTCTTTTCTGAGGCCAGCTATGGCTTCCGGCCCGGCAGATCCGCGCATGACGCGGTTATTCAGGGTAAAAGACACATGGTTGAAGGGTATACCTACGTCGTCGACATGGACCTGTCCAAATTCTTTGACCGGGTCAATCACGACCGCCTGATGAGCAGACTTGCCACAAGGATCAAGGATAAGCGCGTATTGAAGATCATACGGCACTATCTGAGGTCCGGCGTTATGATTGAAGGCGTCGCGGTTTGCACGGAAGAAGGAACGCCGCAAGGCGGCCCGCTGTCTCCCTTATTGTCCAATATCGTCCTTGACGAACTGGACAAGGAGGTGGAGAAAAGAGGGCACAGGTATGTCCGCTATGCCGACGACTTCAGGATTTACTGTAAAAGCCTGAAAGCCGCCGAAAGGGTAATGCAAAGCATCACCCGGTTTTTGACCGGGAAGCTCAAGCTTAAGGTAAACCAGGACAAAAGCGCCGTCAGCAGGCCATGGCTGCGCAAATTCTTGGGGTTCACATATTTTCAAATGTGTGGCCAGTCCAAGATACGCATTCATGCCAACAGCATGAAACGCTTCAAGGACAAGGTCCGGGCGCTGACCAGCCGCAAGCGGGGTAAAAGCCTGTGGCAGGTCATCCGGGAGCTGAACCTGTACTTCCGGGGCTGGTGGAACTACTTCCGGCTCACGGAAGCCAAATCCTTCCTCAAAGGACTAAAGATATGGATCATGCGCCGATTGCGCAGTCTTATCTGGAAACAGTGGAAGAACCCGAAAACCCGAGTCCGCAACCTTGAAAAGCTTGGCATTGCTCATCGGGACGCCATGCTCTGCGGCAATGCCCGCAAGAAATACTGGCGCATGAGCAAAATCAAGTGGGTCGCCATCGCCATGCCCGAGAAATATTTTATTGAGAAAGGGTTGTATCTGCCCGGTAACTGATCCTCCTTAATCAGCCGAACCGCCGGATACGTGATCCGTATGTCCAGGTGGTGTGGGAGGGCTCCTCAGTAATGGGGAGTCCTATCCCGATTATCCCAATATCCTTAAAATTTTAGATAGTTGTTTTTCAGTTTCTTTGTTTTTTCCACAAAATTCAACGATGCCAACACCTACTATATCAAGTTGATTCGATATCACAGACAAACAATCTGTCAATTCATTACGGGTAGGCCCACCTTTTGTCGGCATTAAAGCATCAGAAAAATCATCTGGATTTAAAACATCAACGTCAATGTGTATGTAAGCCTTTTGGAACCCCGAAAATAAAATTTGGTCTGTCAATTTTTCATTCACATCGCATAGAGTAATATCTGAACTATTGATGTATTCTTGTTCTGCTTTATCAAGATCCCTTGCCCCTGCAAGAAAAACTTGTCTGCCAACGATAGGTCTATCCATTCGTTTGCAAAAAACGTCTGGTCCCTCTCCGAGAAGAGTCCTAAGCACCATCCCATGAAAATGCCCACTTGGAGAGGATTGGGGAGTATTCAAATCTCCATGCGCATCAAACCAAACAACAGCAAGATTGCCTTTATATAAATTATTCAGGTACGAGACTGGGGCGGCCTCAGTTCCACATGAACCTCCTACTGTTATGATTTTTTTAGGAGCAAGGTTGTTTAATGTTTTCTGCACATGAAGAAATCTTTGACCAATAGCATTTAGTGCAAAAACGCCATCTTCCTTTTCTAAAGATTGTTGTAAAAAATCATCAATTTTTAAATATTCGTCATGCAGAAATAATTCTTGTGCAAGTTTGTTTGCACCCTTTTGAAGAATTGGGTTTTCACAGCCTTGCCATTCTGAATTGAGACATTTTAAAGCATCTAACATGTACGGGTTTCCATTTTAGGGGATAACGCATTGCTCACCGGAGAGGGCCGCTTTTTGGCCCGAATCCGGTGAAGCAAAATGTTATGCAAAATTTATTGTTTTCATTAGCAAACATAAAAAGGCACAACTATCAAAACAAATACTGTAAAAGGAATAGCAAATATATACCTTAATCTTGACCAAAAAGTAATCTTACGAAAAGTAATAATACCACCTAATATGGTGAACAATTGAAATAAAAGGCTTCCATATACGAGCATGTAGGATGTTGAATTAAACGTTGGTAGCTTGAACGCAAAAAAGTTATGCAAAATTACTCCAATAGCCAATGCAAAGGCTCCAAGAAAGGCTATCCAAGACATTTGATTGAAAAGCTTAGAGTTTGCCATACTATTTTCCTTACATTCCTACGCATAACGTTGCGATCAGTTGCCGCCAGGGTTCCCACTATTTGGTTAAGTACTTGATGACGATCAATTTAAACTGACTTTCTAAACTCGCACGGACCTGGCGGTCAAATGCATTGCATGGTTAAAAACGTAATTTTTTAGATAGCAAACTTTGCTTTTTTGCTATTTTAGCTATTTCTTTTGAAATTCGATTCCGTTCCGAAATGGAGATACCTTCTTTATTAAACCTTTTCTCCAAAGCTGTAAATTCCTTAACCAAACCATGCATCTCTCGTATCAATTTGCCTTTTTTCCTTTTGGCTCTTTCAGAATTCATCCGCCCAAGATTATTTCCAACTTTTTCCGCTGGCCCGAGCCATTTTAGTAACGACAAACTACCTCCAGTTAATATATTGACAGCCATATATCCGACTGAACCCAAAATGCCTTCTCCAAAAATCTTTGTACATGCATCTTTCCCAATGTCCTTTGTTTCACCAAAAACTGCACGCCTAGCAATGTCCTCGCCTAAGTCCTCAATGGAACTAGAAACATATTTATCAAGATCTTCATCTTTCATTAAAGGTATCCTGACTTGAATAAAAGCCTTTTATAAATGCGAACAATTCTTTTGGTTTTTAACGCCCTGCTTGAGGGGCTTTTGCGAAGCGGCAGCGTAGCAAAAGTCCCTCTCAAAGCAGTTGTGTACGCCCGGCATGGGCGTGAACTAATGGGGTTAAAGTCCCCTGTAAGTGTTCCTGTGTTATGAGATTTAGCGTAACATAAATTACTAGCCGAAGGCAAGGGCGTCACCGCGAGGTGGGGTCTGAAGGAAGCCTGATGGCAAACTTGTGAGTTGACGAACAGAAACGTCATATAAGGCCGAGTCCCCGGGTAAGGCAGCACAACATGTCAACGCCCAAGGAACGGGGGATACGGTAAATGGCGCGGCTGCACAAGGGAAGTTCACGTCATTATCCGGGGAGACCTGTTTTCCATGCAGTACGAGATTGTTTCCAGTGAAATAACCGGCAGGGGCTACCGGTACCCAAATGTCCCGGCACAGATGATGGAAAGTTCCGCCACACTGTGAGAAACAAAACAAAGATGAACGGACAGGGAATGATTGTTGTGCAGCGCCATTTGAAGTAATTCGTCTGGTGAGAGAGCAGGAGTCAGCAGAAGCCATAGTAGCCAAATGCCGGGGGTAATGTCCCGGACATGGTGAAGGGCCGAACATCAAGAAGAGAAGGAGGTATCCATGAGCTTTGTGCATACAGTGAACCCGAACGGGGGAGTAGTGTACAGGCGCGTTATGGAAAAACCGCTCTCAAACGATCAACTACTGGAATGTATTCTTGCGACAGATAATATACGCTGTGCCTGGAAACAGGTGCGTTCCAACAAGGGTGCCCCCGGTATCGACGGTGTAACCGTTGAGGATTTTCCGGACACTCATCGTGAGTGCTGGCCTGAGATACGTTCAACCATCCTTGAAGGGAGTTACATTCCTTCCCCTGTTCTCCGGGTGGAAATACCAAAACCGGACGGCAGTAGCCGCCCACTGGGTATTCCAACCGTGTTGGACAGGGTTGTCCAGCAAGCCATAGCCCGAATTATGGGGCGAATATTTGATCCCTGCTTTTCGGAATCGAGTTGTGGCTTCAGACCGGGAAGATCGGCCCACGATGGTATTCGGAAGGTGAAGCAGTTCATAGGACAAGGCTACGCCGTAGCCGTTGATATGGATTTGTCGAAGTTTTTCGATACGGTCAATCATGACGTTCTGATGGACCGGGTTTCCCGTCGGATACAAGATAAGCGTGTACTTCAGCTTATCGGTAAATACCTTCGGGCTGGTGTTATGGTTAAAGGCCGCCTTAAGGCGACTCCTATGGGGGTACCCCAGGGCGGACCGCTTTCACCGCTGCTTGCCAACATCCTCCTTGACGATCTGGATAAGGAACTGGAAAGGCGTGGTCACCACTTTGTCCGGTATGCGGATGACTTCATCATAATGGTGAAAAGCCTCTCCGCCGGCACACGAGTGATGGCCGGTATCCGCCGGTTTCTTGAACGAGAGCTTCGGCTCAAGGTCAACGAGAAGAAAAGCAAGGTGGCTCCGGTGGGGGCGTGCGGTTTCCTTGGCTTTGTTTTTGTGCGAGGCAAAATCAGGTGGAGTGAAAAATCCTTTCAGGAATTCAAGCGGCGTATACGTCTCTTTACAGGAAGGAGCTGGTTTGTTTCCATGGAATACCGGTACAGGAAGTTAGCGGAATATGTGCGGGGGTGGATGAACTATTACGGGATATCGGAATACTATCGACCCATCCCGGGATTAGACGAATGGCTCCGCCGCCGAATGCGGATGTGTTACTGGAAACAGTGGCGCTATGCCCGCACAAAAGTCCGCAATCTTCTCAAACTGGGAACTTTTAAAAGACAGGCCATCATGACAGCGATTAGCCGTAAAGGGCCGTGGCATCTTGCCAGGACCATTGCTACGCAAACGGGCATGACCAATAAATGGCTGGCTGAACAGGGGTTGATATCTGTTAAAGAACAGTGGGTGAAAATTCATTACCCGGCTACGGCCCGGTAATCTTGATGAACCGCCCTATGCGGACCCGCTTGTGGGGTGGTGTGGGGGCTGGGGGAGAAAAACCCCCGGCTACCCGATTCGCTTTTGTTGAGTATCTCGCGGTCTTTGCCTCGCTGGGCATGGAATACACAATAGCGAGGGAAATCCCAGGCCATGCCATAAAGTGATTGTATCTCTGGTCCCGGAAAAATTTCCTCAAAATCAACAATATATAAACCGAACTTTTTAAGTATAAAGAAGTATCGAGAAAGAGGCCTGTGGCAATACGGGACACCAGAAATTATAGTATTCGGATCTTTTGTCACGGCGAAAGAGACGGTCTTTGTGGTCTCTTCCATGTAATGATACTCAGATGGCCCAAAGAATTTTTTATATTCATTGTAAAAACAAGGATGAGGGATAGCGAAAACAAAACGAGATCGGTTTCCCATAAACTTGGCCACACTTGCAATAAACGACTCTAAATTATCAACAAGCTGTAGAACCATGTGGGAAATAATCAAATCAAAGGAATGCTCACTTTTAAATTTTTCGGCTCTCAAGAAAAACAATTGGACACCACTTCCTTCCACTACCTGTTCTGCCATGGTGTGCATTCCTTTCGATGGCTCTATTGCGATAGCTTTATTCACATGATTGCTTAGGGCTAGTGAAAGATGCCCGGTTCCACACCCTACCTCTATTAACGATTCCGGATGAAATTCCTTCACCAAATCCATATAATATGGAAGGAAAACTTTGGAGAATGTTAAATCCTTTCCCGATTCTATCTGATCCCGTCGAACAGATGCGAAGTCATCCCACCTCTGCGGCATTAGCTTTTTCCTTTGACTTACGAATAATGTCTTTCGCCATTCCAATAATCTGTGGACCAGAGTGATTGTCGAATATTGTCACCTCATGCTCGGGATGTGAACCTCGAGCTATGGCAAGGCGCTCTGCACCACTGCGATTTCCATTAACTAATGTGAAACGTGCCTCAGGGGCAGTGTCCTCATTGGTAACAAAGAAGCGAATTCCCTCCTGCTCTAGTTCATTTCTAATATCATCTTCCACTGGGTTGGGAGTGATCACCTCAACAGAAGTACCTTCTCTTGCCTTTTTTTTCACCGAATCCATAAGTTCTGGGGAATTTCGAATCCAGGATAGCCGACTGCTAACAATTTGCACGGTACTTCCACTTGTTACAAAATTTTTCATAAACGAGAGAGTAACAGCTTCTGTTTTGTGATTTTCAACGTGAGGAAGATACCTGAATCCTTTTTTTACCAGCATAATAACTACAGCAATGACCTCAAGAATTGCAGCAGTTACAAGGTTTCCGAGATATGGCAAGTCAGCTCGCGAACTTGCTTCAGGGCTAAACCAAAGATATCCGAGTCCAGCCAGAGCAAGTAACGTCGTTAAAAAAAAGACAATAATGAAAGAGTAAAGAGCTATTTTGACAATCTTGAGCATATTTTCATCCTTCTGATGATCTTCCGATTAAAACGTATAGAATTTTATCCGTCGTCCCGCCGATTTTAATACGAAGGATTACAAATACTCTCAGGCGGTGTTTTGAAATTTGTGCTGCAATGAGACTCGGACTGCGGGATGATGGATAAAATCATGTTGGACTAAGCAGTCGTTTGGTTTTCCTTGTGTTTACCATTATATATGGGGTTTGTAAAGAAAGGTCGGGGCTGGGGCATCTTTTTGTGTATGTTTTTTGGCTTTCTGCGCATGTTGGAGCAATTTTATCATGCTGTTTCCGCTGAGATCACCAGAAATGATCCTGATTTTTTCCTCAATTCTGTCGGAAAAACGCACCTGTCCGTAAGCTTTTTCACCCGGATGATCAAGCCTTTTAAATTGATTGTCATGAACGGCGCCGGCTACGGCCCGTCTCTTATCCTTCCCGCACAAATAATTTGAAATGCACTGGGGCCTGCGCCTTCAGGGATTTCATGCACCTTTTTCATCGTTCCGGTTTTGCAGCAAGGGCAGCGGCTGATATCAATACCGGTCCGTTCCAGCATGATCTCGCCAACTGACTTTTTGGCCACCTCCGGCATTTTCGATTTTTGCCCCAATAAGCTCCGACAGACGGCTATGTCCTTTTTTTTGTTCCGGTTTGCCAGAATCCCATAGTGCCGGATTCGAACAAAACGTTTGGGGACCACGTGGAGCAGAAACCGTCGGATGAACTCAACGGCGTCAAGCGTTATTTTTTCGGTCGTATTTTGTCCCCTGTTCTTCACGGTAAATGTCACTTGCCCATCTGAAAAACCACAAATACGATGATTCGATATGGCAATGCGATGGGTATAACGACCCAGATAATCCAGCACCCACTCGGGACGATTCATGGGTTCTTTGGTGTAAACAACCCATCTTTTGGACCATAGCTGATTGACGAGTTTCCTGAAGCTCTTCCGGCTCTTCAATGAACCGATGCTTCCAGGAAACTTCAGTTGCCCCTTCTCGAAAGCCTCTTCCAGATACGATATGAACTTCCCTCGAAACACCTTTGAAAGAGCCTTGACCGGGAACAAAAAATCATCGGTGCAGTCAAGCCATTCCCATCCGTCCTCTGAAATCGCCCCACCCGGAACCAGGCAGTGCAGATGAAAATGATCCATCAACGTCTGAGTCCATGTATGCAAAATAGCGATGATGCCCAGCTTGCCTCCAAGACCGTTATCAGGATTTTGTCCAAATTGAAGGAGAGTCCCTGTTGCTGCTTTGAATAGAAAGCCAAGCAGCAGCGCCTTGTTGCACAGGATCAACGGGTTCAACGTATGGGGAAGCGTAAACACATTATGAAAATACTTGACCGGCAACAGCTCGGCTTCCCGGGCCATCAGCCACCTTTCTTTGGTAACTGTCTGGCATTTTGGACAATGCCGGTTACGGCACGAGTTGTACAAGATACGCTCCGAACCGCAGTGGTCGCATCTTTCAACGCGCCCACCCAGATAGGCATTGCGACAATTAAGAATGTCGTACACCACCTTATAGTGCTCAGGAGGCATTTTGTATCTCTGTAAATAATCTCCGATATGCCGCCGTAAAATGTCTGCAACTTCCCAGTTTTTAAATGATGCCGTCTGGTCACTTGACGCTGTCATCGCCATTGTCCCATGGAGATGTATAATCTTCGGCATCATCGATAAAATCCAGGGGACTTTTTATCTTTGCAAGGCCGCCTCTGGAAACATGAAGGTAGACCATGGTGGTGGATAGAGACCGGTGTCCCATGAGAATCTGAATTCTTCGGACATCGTACCCGGCTTCCAGAAGGTGTGTGGCAAAACAATGCCTCAGTGTGTGAATCCCTCGGCCTTTTGTAATGCCGGCATTTTTCCTGGCTTTACGATATATCTTCTGCATAGTTGCAATGCTCATGGGGAGATTTCGATCCTTCGCAAAAAACAAGTAATTCTTCGGACGGTATGCCTTATAATAAGTTCTCAATTCTTTGAGCAACTTTGTGGAAAGAAGTGTATAGCGATCTTTCATACCTTTTGCCTGTTTAACTCGAACAACCATTTGCTCGCTATCGATATGATTGATCTGCAATTTGGAGACTTCGCTTACTCTGAGGCCTGCCGAATACGCCGTCATCAAAACTGCCCGATGTTTGATATTCTCCGTTGCGTCAATGAGCTTTATAACCTCACGCCCACTGAGCACTTCAGGCAAAATTCTCGGTTTTTTGCGGGAGGGAAATTTAAAATTTAACGCCTTGTTCTCAAGTACATTGCTGTAGAAAAACCGCAAGCCGGAAACGACAACGTTCCTTGTGCTGGAAGTCTTACCGTCGTCTTTCAGATGAAGAAGATAGTCATTCACCTCTTCCTGGTTTAATAGTTCCGGTGACTTTTGGTGAAATTTGGCAAGCCCTTCAACGGCCGAAAGATAAGACTTCTGGGTTTTAGGGGCGTAGTCTTTGAGCCTCATGGCCCTGATCATTTTGTTGCGAAGTTCAGACATGATTTACCTCCATCAATAAAATTAAAGGGTTATAATGATGAAGATAAATATAATAGAACAGACGTGAAAATGAAAACAGGCGGGTATATACTATATTTTCGGGTCGTTACTGCCGCGTAGCGGCTTAGTTCAACATAGATTAGACGGCCAAATAGCCGTATATAATTACGGCTATTTGCCGCCAAAAAGTTAAAAAATATTAACAATACAGCGTATTATAATTCACACATGTTTCATATTGAAAGGTGAAATACGGCTAAAGTGCCGCCTATTTCTAATACGCGGCTGTTTTGCCGTATATTACTTTTTTCGTAAATTAAATAACATTATGATATTAAAATGAATACAATGCAGTCGAGGTCTATATTGAAACTGGAAATACGTACAAAAACATAAAAAAGTGTTGCAATAAAAATTTGATATGTTAATTAAAATCAACATGGAGACTGTTTTATGAATAAAACCCAAAATAATTTCACATATTATTACTGTCTTGTCAAATATTTTAAGTTTATTGTTTGTGATAAAAGGAGCTGAAGATGAAACTATTAGATCAGGTCCGTCACGTTATAAGAAAGAAGCATTATTCAATCCGTACGGAACAGGCTTATACCGATTGGATTAAAAGATTTATACTGTTCCATGGAAAAAAACATCCAAAGGATATGGGGGAGAGCGAAATTTCAGATTACATATCCTACCTTGCGGTAAACCCCCATGTTGCATTAAAAAATATGACTACTTTCTATTTTAGAAAATATTTTGATGACTTAATCACGTTATAGGCGTTTACTGGATTTCACCAACTGTGGATTCCGGGAGATATCCTATTTGTTATATTTTTTAACCCGATGGGAAAGCGCGAGGACTTCAGATGCCGCGTTATCAAGGGTTCGAAGTAGAAGATTACGTCTTCACCCTTGATGCCTTGCCTCTGAAGCCCTCGTTCTTTTGCAACACTGGGGTAAAGAAAAATGTTGCCGCAAGTACCCAGAACCAGGCTCTCAATGCCATTGTTTTTCTTTATAAACAGGTATTGAAACGTGAACTGGGAGTATATGTCCGATATTGAATACCCCGGTCAGAGGAAAACCATTATGAATTTTGACATATTCATCCGCCGTGCTTTTGAGGCGCTTAAAATATCATCCCAGAACAGGCTCGCCATCCTTCTTGGGATCAACAGGGCCGGGATTACCCAGGCTAAAAACAAGGGCACGGTTCCCGATAAATGGATACTGGCGCTTTACCGGAAATACGGCATTAATCCGGACTGGATTGAAACCGGAAAAGGGAAGATGTTTATCGCAGAAAGGGACGGCAGCGGGGTTACCCCGGAATATAGGCGGGCGCCCCATGTTAAAGCCAGTCTATGCGCCGGTGACGGATCTTTTGAAGTTGATGAAAGTATTCATGATTACTGGATGTTCAGGGCCGACTGGCTGAAACGGAAAGGGTCCCCCGCCCATATGATCCTGATCGACATTCACGGCACCAGCATGGAACCCGAATTAAAACATGGCGATACGGTGATGATTGATACCTCTCAGAAAAATATACTGGCAGGGTCAATATATGCCGTGGGAATTGAAGATACCATTATGGTAAAACGAATAGAGAAACATCCGGGCAAACTTGTTTTGAGAAGCGACAATAAAGATTATGAACCTGTTTACCTGAGCCTGAATGAGATGGATAATTTCCGCATTATAGGAAAAGTGATGTGGGTATCAAGGGATATACGATAAGGGATAAAAGAATCGCGGGTCGGACCGAACCATTGTGTTGATCTTAGCTTTGCGGTCAGCGACAGTCGGATGGTTCCGGGGGCGGCACAATTTGGCAAAATGATTAAGTTGACAATTGTAACGTTACAGTTTACAGGTAAATTATGATCAAAACATTTGCCGATAAAGAAACTCAAGCGCTTTTTGTTAAAGGCAAATCAAAACGTCTGCCGCCGGATTTGATCCAAAGGGCGATTCGTCGTTTGGAATTCATCCATTGGGCAACCGATATAAATGACTTAAGGGTTCCGCCAAGCAATCGTTTACATGCCCTCAAAGGCAACAGGGAGGGGCGATATTCGATATCGATCAACGACCAGTGGCGTATTTGTTTCGGATTCATCAATGGTGATGCCTTTGACGTAGAGATAACCGATTACCATTAGGGAGCAACATGATGCCTATACCCAATACAATAAATCGGGAAATACCCCCGACCCATCCCGGCGAAGTGATAAAGGAAGATTTTATGCCGGATTACAATTTGACGACGTCATCCCTGGCCAATGCTTTAGGCGTTTCCCGTCAAACGATTAATGAACTTTTAAGAAAAAAAAGGTCCATCACACCCATTATGGCACTGCGATTGTCTCGTCTGTTCGGCAATAGCCCCGAATTCTGGCTCAACGCACAATATGCAAGAGATCTTTGGGAATCTGAAAAACGGTACCAAAAAGAACTGAAAAAAATAGATCCCCTTAATGCCGCATAGTATATCGTTTTTTTTGTCATCAGGTACCACTGAATGCTGAACCTATACAAAAGCAACCGGATTGAAAAACTCGTCGATACCCTGACCGCTGTTGTGGCCGAACCGCTGGCCACGCCCCATGATCCGGAGTGGATTGCCGTGCCGACCCAGGGGCTCGGGACCTGGCTGGGCATGGAACTGTCAAAACGGCTGGGGATCTGGGCAAATGCCTGTTTTCCGTTTCCGAGGACACTCGTTGAAGAGGTGATGGCCGGGGTTCTTGGCAAAACGATGCCGGATACGGCATTTTCTCAGCCGGATAACCTGGTCTGGCGGATCATGGGGCTGCTGCCCGGGTTTATGGACCGGCGTGAATTTGCACCCTTAAAACAGTATCTGAATGATGACAAAGCCGGACTTAAACGCTTCCAGTTGTCGTGGCAGATTGCCCGGACCTTTGATCAATATGCGGTCTATCGTCCGGAAATGGTCAATCGCTGGGAAAAATCAGGAGACGATGCATCCCTGGGCAGGGACGATGTGTGGCAGCCGATGCTCTGGCGGGCCCTGGTGCAACAATACGGGGCCCTTCACATGACCGCGGCCGCCGGGCTTTTTTTCGATGCCCTGCAACATCGTGCCCACGATTCTTTTGTACTGCCCGCGAGGATTTCCCTGTTCGGCATTTCAACCCTGCCGCCCCTCTACCTCAAGGTGCTGGCCGGATTGCCCGAGCCGATATCGGTGAATCTGTTTCTGTTGAGTCCTTCCAGGGAATACTGGGCCTATATCCGGTCAAAGCATGACATTATAAAGGCCCTTCGACGCACTGGGCCCGATGCCGATGCGGGCCTGCTCATGGACCGGGAACTGTACCTGGAAGAGGGCAATACCCTGCTGGCGACGTTAGGGCGACTGGGACGGGATTTCCAGACCATTGCCGAGGACCTGGCCGACTACAACGAACCGGGGGAAGACCTGTATGTGGATCCTTTTGTAGCGGGGAAAAGCAATTTGCTCCATGTGCTGCAATCCGACATACTGCATCTCAGGCTTCGCCGGCCCGGGGAGATTGAGCCCCTGCCTGTTGACCCGGCGGACGACTCGGTGATGGTGCATGCCTGTCACAGTCCCATGCGGGAAATGAGGGTCCTGCGCGATCAATTGCTTGCCGCCTTTGAAGGTGATGGTCGTCTGGAACCGGCAGATGTCATTGTCATGATGCCCGACGTCAACGTTTATGCGCCGTATATCGACGCCGTCTTTGGCGCGGTTGACGTGGGAACGGCATTGATTCCCTATGCCATCAGCGACCGGAGTCTTCGGGCCGAAGGAGAGGTGGTCGATGCCTTTTTAGCCGTTCTTAAACTGGCCCGGGGCCGTCTTGCCATCCAGGATGTGCTGGACCTGCTGGCCCTTGATCCGGTGCGCCAGGCGTTTGACCTTTCCCCGGAGGAAGCCAAAAAGGCCGGTACCTGGGTGGTGTCGGCCGGTGTCCGCTGGGGCATGGATCAACATCATCGAAAACAGGTGGGCCAGCCTGAATATAATGAAAATACCTGGCGGTTTGGCCTGGATCGGTTGCTTCTGGGCTATGCCATGCCCGGCCAGTCAGGTGATCTTTTCGGTGGTGTGCTGCCTTGTGATGCCGCCGAAGGCAAGGATGCCGACATTATCGGTAAACTGGCCGATTTTTGTGAAACCCTTTTTTCCTATGTGAGACGGATGGCCCGGCCCATGTCGCCGGCCCTTTGGAAGCAGCTGCTGCTGGAACTGACAGGGCAGATGATCCACGGCAGCCAGGACCTGGAATATCAGCATCAATTTCTTCGCGATACCCTGCAGAGCATGGCAAAACAGGCTGACAGTGCCGGGTTTGAAGAGCCCCTGTCCCTTGATATTGTCCTGCAGTTGTTGACCCGGCGTCTCACGGCAGAGCCGTCAACCCGGGGATTTCTGTCCGGCAGGGTCACGTTCTGTAATTTTTTGCCCATGCGCAGCATCCCATTCAAGATGATCTGCCTCATGGGGATGAACGATGCCGATTTTCCCCGCTCCAGGCAGGCCGTCGGGTTTGATCTGGTGGCAAAGCATCCTGTGCCCGGGGACCGCTCCATGCGCCATGACGACCGGTATCTGTTTCTGGAGGCCCTGCTGTCGGCCCGAAACCGGCTGCTGATCACCTATGTCGGCCAGAGCATCAAAGACAACAGCCTGCTGCCGCCCTCGGTGGTGGTGAGCGAACTGCTGGATACCATCTGTGACGGGTTTTATCCGGCCGCGGCTGCTTCAGAGGAAAATCATGACACGCGATGCACTGCCATGCGCAGGCATCTGGTCACGGTCCATCCCCTCAATCCCTTTGACATAAGATATTTCGACCCCGGGGTGCCTGAACTGTTCTCTTATTCGGGTCCCTATCTTGAGGCAGCCAATGCCACATTGAAGAAAGTTCATGACCCGGCAATGTTTTTACATCAGGCGCTGTCCCCGGCTGCAGATGACATGCCTGCCATCAGCCTGGCGGAACTGACCCGTTTTTTTGCCATGCCCGCGGCCTTTTTTCTGCAAAACCGGCTGGGGATCTATCTGGATGAAAATTTTGACCGCATTGAGGACCGGGAACCGGTGGAGCCCGATGCCCTGGAAAAGTATTTTTTAGGCTCTTTTCTGCTGGATAAGGGCACGGCGGGCGACACCATGGCGGACAGCTATCCGGTGGTTCGCGCCATGGGCACCCTTCCACCGGGCACGGCCGGCCGCTGTTTTTTCACCGATGTCATGGAACTGGCGACCCCCATCCACCAGGCCCTGGCCGCCGAGCTTGCTTTTCAACCCATGGACCCGGTGGGGGTTGATTTTGCGCTTTCCGGGATTCGCATCAGCGGCAGAATAGGGGACCTCCGGTCCCATGCCCGGGTGGCGGCCACCTATGCCCGGCTGAGCGCCCGGCGTAAACTGGTCTTCTGGATCGAGCACCTGGTGCTCAACTGCCTTGACGTGGACGGCCTTGCCCGAAAGTCCATCCTCATGGGGCGGGGGCCTGCGGACTGCGAGCAGATGGTTTTGCCTGATTTGAAAGACCGGGCACCGGGTCTGCTGGAAGACCTGGTCCGCCTTTACCGGCTGGGGCAGCAGGCACCGTTGGCCTTTTTCCCGGAAACATCCTATGCCTATGCCCGAGCCCGGCTCACAGCCGATGATGCCATGGCCGAACAAAAAGCCATGATGGCGGCATACAAACGCTGGCATACGGGGTTTAAAGGACCGATGGGGGAAGCGGACAATCCCTATGTGCGCAAAGCCTTTGAAGGAAAAGATCCTCTGGAAGAGAGGGGCGATGACCCTGAAAAAGGTTTTGCCCGCACGGCCCTGGCGGTTTTCGGGCCGTTAATCGATGCGGAAAATCATGAAAGAAATGCCTAAAATGCCTAAAGTTGAGGCGTGCACGCCGTGTACGATCGATTTAATATGAAGATAGAGCGAAGCAATACCTTAATTTTAGGTATTTCACATTTTAGTGACTAAATTTTGAAATTTTTTTATGTCAAAAAATAATAAATCACAATAATCAAAATACAAATTCCAAATAAATTACAATGATTAAAACTCCAAATTCCAAATGACAGAGAAATCAAAATGCACACCAATTCGGGATTGAATTGGGTTAATCAAGTTCAATTAGCTTTGGCTTTTGTTTGAGATTTGGACATTGTTATTTGCGGCGTAGGCCTTTTCAACAGCGCCGGTTTATCCGGGTTGGGTATTTGCAACCGTATATTGGTAATCTGTGTAATCGGCGAAATCTGTGGATTAAAAAAGAAGGGGTTCCTCGCTGTTTCGTGTGGGTGCCCCGGGACTGCAGCCGGTCAAATTTACCCATATGTAACAGCGAGGAGCCAAATAAGGATGTAGATGAAACAGTTGCAGCCGGAAAATATAGCCCTGGCGGGTACCACCCTCATCGAGGCCAGTGCGGGAACGGGCAAGACCTATACCATTACCTCTTTGTTTGTGCGGCTGATTCTGGACGGATTCCAGCTGGAGCAAATTTTGGCGGTGACCTTTACCGAGGCGGCCACCAGTGAGCTGCGCGACCGGATTCGACTGCGGCTGGTCCAGGCCCTGGCCGCCATAGAAGGCGGACACAGCGATGATCCGTTCCTGCAATATCTGCTGACCCGGCCGGGCACGGCAAATCATGTGCTGCGCAACCGGATCAGGGCGGCTTTAGGGGCCTTTGACGAAGCGGCGATTTTTACCATTCACGGGTTCTGCCACCGGGTCCTCCAGGAAAACGCCTTTGAAAGCGGTATGGTGTTTGATGCGGAACTGATGACCGATGCCAGGGCCCTGTACCGGGAGATCGTTTTCGATTTCTGGACACGGCAGGTGTTTGATTTTTCCGAGATTTTTATCCGGCTGCTTCAGCAAAACAGGATTACCCCGGACACGCTCATGGACCTGGCCCTGTCCCTGGCGGCGGAACCCGATCGCAAAGTCCTGCCGCCGGATACAGGTTTTGACATGACCGAAGGCAGGCTGGACGACCTGTACCAAACGGTTCGGGATATCTGGCAAAAGGAGGGTCATGACGTCCAGGCCCTTCTGGCATCTCATCCCGGGGTGAACCGCCGCTCCTACAATAAAAAAAATCTGGCCCGATGGCTGGAAAATGTTGATGCGTTTCTTGCGCCCCCACAGATTCAAAATTTTGAAACCGAGCAAAGCCTGGACAAGTTTACCCGATCCCGGCTCCAAGAGACCGGCGCTACACTGAAAAATGCGCCGGGTTGCCCCGAGCATCCTTTTTTTTCGGCCTGCGAAGGTCTGTGCACCTTTTCCCATGGCTGGTGCATCGCCTTTAAACGGCAGTTCATGGCCTATGCCCGGGAAGCGCTGTACACCCGCAAAATTGACCGGCGCATCCTGTTTTTCGATGATCTGATCCAGAACCTGGACCGGGCCCTGCAGGGACCCGGGGCAGGACTGCTGGCCCGTAAGATAAGGGACTGCTACCCGGCGGCCCTCATCGATGAATTCCAGGATACGGACCTGGCCCAGTACCGTATTTTCAACCGGATCTACCAGGGCACAGGTGCCCCTTTTTTTCTCATCGGTGATCCCAAACAATCCATTTATGCCTTTCGGGGCGCGGATATTTTCGCCTATCTGGCCGCCGTAACCGATGCCGGGGACCGATCCTTTACCCTGGGGGTGAACTGGCGGTCTGACCCGGGCCTGATTCAGGCCGTGAATACGCTGTTTGGCCGGGTTGAAAATCCCTTTTTCTACAGACAGATCAATTTTTCCCCGGTGGCCCCGCGGCCCGGTGCAACAGATGCCTTGACCCCGGACGGTGAAACAGTCCCTTCATTTAAACTTTTATTTGTCCGTCGCGATCCGGATATCCCCCTGAACAAAGGCCTGATCAACAAGGGCTGGATAATGGATCATCTGCCGGACCGGGTGGCCGCTGATATTGCACGGCTGCTGGACCGTGACACGGCCGGGGAAACGGGAACAGCGGCCCTGACAGGGCCTGGGGACATTGCGGTGCTGGTGCGCACCAACCGCCAGGCCCGGCTCATGCAGCAGGCCCTGGCCCGATTGAACGTCCCCTGTGTGCTCACCAGCCGGGAAAGCGTTTTTTTATCCCCTGAAGCCATGGATTTGTACCATCTCCTGTCGGCCATTGCAGATCCTGCCGGGGACCATCGGGTGGCGGCGGCCCTGTGCACGGCCATTTTCGGGATTGCCGGCGATGAGATCCACAGCTTCCGGGAAAATGAGGCGGACTGGGAAGACTGGGTCATGCACTTTCGATCCTGGCATGCCACCTGGCAGGGCCACGGTTTTATTCAGATGATGCAGACGATTTTTTTCCTGCGCCCCGGCCCGGAAAGCCCTTCTGTCCTGGCCCGGCTGCTGGCTTTGCCCGGTGGAGAGCGCCAGGTGGCCAATCTGGATCATCTGGTGGAACTGCTGCACGGGGCCGCTGTGGAGCAGCATCTGGGCATGCCCGGGCTGTTGCGCTGGTTCGAACTGCAGCTGTCGGCCACGGACCAGGTGCCCGATACCTTTGAAATGCGGCTTGAAAGCGATGCCACGGCAGTCCAGCTGGTGACCATTCACAAGAGCAAGGGCCTGGAGTACCAGGTGGTCTATGCCCCGTTTCTATGGGACGGGCGGCTGTATAACAATTCAACGGCCCCGGCCCGGTTTCATGACCCGTCAGACCATAAGCCCATACTGGACCTGGGATCATCGGATATGGACGAGCACCTGGCCCTGGCCGGCCGGGAAGAGATGGCGGAAAATTTGAGATTGCTCTACGTGGCCCTGACCCGGGCCCGGCATCACTGCCGGGTGGTCTGGGGGGCTGTGCGGGATTTCGAAACCTCCCCTCTGGCCTGGCTGCTGCATCAGCCAGAGCATCCACCAGAGCATCCACCGGAGCATCAGATAGACCCTGCAACGGATTTAACCAGTTTTACCGGTCATGTCCGCAGCCTGGGCGATGAGCAGATCCTTGGGGATTTAAACCGTCTTGCCGATGATGCCCGGGGGTCCATAGCAGTGGAAACACTGCTGCCCGATACCCCGGAACCGTATAAGGCACCCGGGGCAGGGGACCGGCCCCTTGAATGCCGGCACCGTCACCGGCACCTGCACCCGGGATGGGTGACGGCGAGTTTTTCAAAGCTGGTGGCCGATGCCACGGACCTGACCCCGGATGAGGACAGGGGGCGGGACCATGACCCGGCCGGAGGCCATGTTCCCCTGCCGGCAATTGAGGTGTCCGCTGCGTCGGTCCTGACCGGGGACATGGTGGTGCCGCTGGCGGAGTTCAGCCGGGGCGTCAGGGCCGGTAATTTTTTTCATGGGGTATATGAAGACCTGGATTTTACATGCCGGAATATGGACACAGTGAAAGACCTGGTGGTCCGGAAACTCGAAATCTTTGGTTTTGACCCGGCCGAATGGACGCTTGCGGCAGAGGCTGTGATGCAGACAGTAGCTACCGGTCTGGACCATGATTTGCCTGGTTTGAAGCTGGGTGCTGTATCCAATGAACGCCGTTTTAATGAGCTTGAGTTCATCTTTCCGGTGGCCGGTGGAGGGGCTGAAAAAGGGCCTGTCAATGCCGAACAACTGGCGGCTCTGTTTTCCCGATATGGCAGCCGGGTAATCCCGGAGCAATACCCGAAACAAATTGCCCACCTGGGGTTTGCACCCCTCAAGGGGTTTTTAAAAGGGTTTATCGACCTGATCTTTGAATTCCAGGGCCGGTGGTACGTGGTGGATTATAAATCCAATTTTCTGGGAAAGCGGTTTTCCGATTATACCGGTGACCGACTGACCCATGCCATGGCCCATCATCATTATTTTTTGCAATACCATATCTATGCCACGGCCCTGCATCGCTTTCTGGCCTGGCGTCAGCCCGATTATGACTACAAGACCCACTTTGGGGGTGTTTACTACCTGTTTATCCGGGGCATGTCCCCTGAAACAGGCCCGGATTGCGGGGTTTTCAGGGACCGGCCTGCGTTGGAACTGGTTCAGGGGTTGTCTGCCTTGTTTGAGGGGGCTGACCAGAAGTGCGCATTATAAATTATGAAATATGAATCAATGTCATTAATTTAATACAAACGACCTCTGTTTTTTACCATGAAGTTATTGAAGGACATCAAGGGTATGATCGGATAATGTTTTGATTTTCATAAAAAATGTATAGTAGGGTGGGCTGTGCCCACCAAATCGGCAGGATACCTTGTTTGGATTTGATTTTACCTTCAGCCTTCAGCCTTCAACCTTGAACTTGTGATTGCCTATGATTCCCACAATCGAAGATCTTTTCAGCAACGGCTACCTGTCCCGGCTGGACCTGCATTTTGCCCGGGCCATGGGACGGCTGGCCAATGAACAAGACGACACGGTGCTCCTTGCCGCGGCCCTTTGCAGCCGTTTTATTGCCAACGGACATGTGTGTGTTGATCTGAAGGCCCTTGCCAAAGGGCCTGTGGTGGGCCATGACGGTGAACTCCCGGGCCTGCGCTGGCCGGCAGATCCACAGTGGCGGGCGGCGGTGAAAGCCAGTCCCCTGACGGCCGGTGACGGTAGGGCCGCCCCCCTGGTGCTGGACAAGGGCGGTCGGCTTTATCTGGCAAGATACTGGCAGTACCAGCAGTTTCTGGTTCGGTCATTGCTGGAGCGGGTCGGACACCCGGGGGAAACCATGGCCCCGGATCTGCTGGAAGAGAGCCTGGATCGGTTGTTTCCACCTTCGGTGGATCTGTCCGGCCCGGACATGCAGCGCATGGCTGCCAGGGTCAGCCTGGACCGTCATCTGACGGTTATTTCAGGCGGTCCGGGTACCGGTAAAACAGCCACCGTGGTCAAAATTCTGGCCCTGGCCATTGAGCAGGCCATGGCAGCGGGTAAGGGGATACCCCATATCCTGATGGCGGCACCCACGGGTAAGGCGGCGGCTCGTCTCAGGGAAGCCGTCATAAACGCCAAAGCCGCCGAAGGTGCCGGGGCCCTTGTGTGCAGTGATGCGGTCAGGATGCATATCCCCGAGGATGCCGCCACGATTCATCGGTTGCTGAAGGTCCAATACCACCGATCCAACCGGTTTTCCCATGATGCCGACAACCCGCTGGCCGTGGATATTCTCATCGTGGATGAAGCGTCCATGGTGGATCTGTCCCTCATGGCCAACCTGGTGGCGGCCGTGCCGTCCCATGCGCACTTGATTCTTTTAGGCGACAAGGATCAACTGGCATCGGTGGAGGCCGGGGCCATTTTAGGGGATATCTGTACACCGCCCGAGGGCGTGGGCGATTCAGAACTATCAGGTGGGATCGGGCCTTGTATCGTCAACCTGACCCACAGCTATCGCTTTGACAGCACCAGCGGCATCGGTTGTCTGGCCCGGGCCATCAACCGGGGCGATGCCGATGAGGCACTGGCGGTCTTGCAGGACGAGGCCAGGCCTGAGGTCATGATGATAGACCCGGATGATACCCGTCGGGTAGAGGCCTGTATTGACGCCCTGGCCCGGCAGTATTACGGCCCGTGTTTTGATGATGGGGTTAATCTGATGCAGTTGGAACAGTTTACCCGGTTCCGGATTCTCTGCGCCCATCGCAGCGGAGACGACGGGGTCACGGCTTTAAATGCAAGGGTCGCAGCCAGTTTAAAAGATTATACCGGGATTGATACGGCCCGGGAGTGGTACCCGGGACGACCGGTTATGGTGACCTGCAATGATTACCATTTGAACCTGTTCAACGGCGATGTGGGGCTCATCGTGAGGCCCGATGCCGACACGTCACGGCTGAGTGCTTTGTTCATGGACAGCGATAAAAAGTCCCGGATGATTTCGCCGGCCAGACTGCCGTCCCATGAAACCGTTTATGCCATGACGGTCCATAAGAGCCAGGGAACCGAGTTTGACACCGTACTGCTGGTGCTGCCCCGTCATGTGTCCCCGGTGGTGACCCGGGAACTTTTTTATACGGCAGTGACCCGGGCCAGACAAAAAGTGGTGTTGGTGGCCTCCCGTGACATTATCCGCCGGGCGGTTTTAACCCGCGTGCAGCGTGCCTCGGGGCTGAGCGGGCAGCTTTGGGGGCATGACTGTTTAAAATGAGAATTGAAATCGGACGATTCATTGATTTGCTATCTCCTATTCTTCTGATCTTCCATTCCTCTAATCTTCTATCCTTCATTCCATCCATCCCTTGTCCCCTATCCTCTTTCCCGTTTCCTATATCCCTTTCCAGTCTTTGACCCAAAAATCAATATCCATCAATTTTTAACTTCGCCCTAATATTCCCCTAACAATTCAAGGGTACCTTCTGGTCAACTTTGATCGGCACAGGTCAATTGTCCGGAGAAAAGGGTTTTATCATGCCGTGAACCAGAACCGGGTGCTGATTCAACAAAACGGAAACACTTTATGTCCCACTGTCTAAATTGATTCACAACAGGAGGTAAAATGAAAAAACGAAACTGTTTACTGGTTGCACTGGCTTTAATCTTTCTGTCAACCACCAGCATGGCCTTTGCCGGGAATCTGGTGATCAAGGGGTCCACAACCGTATTGCCCATCGCCCAGAAGGCCATAGAGGCTTACATGCTGGAAAATCCGGATGTAAAGATTACCCTTTCCGGCGGCGGCTCCAGCAACGGGATCAAGGCCATCATCGATGGTTCCACCGACATTGCCAACGCGTCCCGATTTATCAAGGACAAGGAAGTTAAAACGGCTGTTGAAAAAGGTGTTTTCCCGGTGCCGTTTGCCATTGCCTATGACAGCATCATACCCATCGTTCATCCGAGCAACTCCGTGGGCAATCTTACCACGGATCAGCTCAAGGCCATCTATAAAGGCGAGATCAAAAACTGGAAAGAACTCGGCGGCCCCGATTTGAAGATTGTGGTCAATTCCCGCGACACCTCTTCAGGCACCTATGAAACCTGGGAAGGTAAGGTCATGAAAAAAGAGCGGGTCACACCGGCCGCCCAGGTCATGGCATCCAACGGTGCCATCGCCCAGGCCGTGTCCGGCAACAAATACGCCATCGGCTATATCGGCATCGGTTACCTGAACAAGGGTGTCAAGGCCCTTACGGTGAACGGCGTTGAAGGTACCGAAGAGAGCACCCTGGACGGCAGTTTCCCCATCAGCCGGCCCCTGTACATGTTCACCAATGGCTGGCCCAAGGGCGAGACCCTTGATTTTATCAACTACATGCTCAGCCCGGCAAAGGGGCAAAAGCATGTTTCCGACAGTGGATATGTACGGCTTTATTAAGTTAGAAGTTAAAAGATAGAAGGCTGAAGGTAGAAGGTAAAAGGCTGAGGGTAGCCATTAAATAGATAGAATGCCTTCAGCCTTCAACCTAAACAACCTGAAATAAAGGCAGCCCCATGACACCCAAACGTTTATCCACCGAACAATCCATGCAGTTTGTTTTTTTTACCATTGCATTGGCGTCCATTGCTATTTTGTTTTTGATTATGCTGTTTCTGTTCAAGGAGGGGCTGCCGATTTTCAAAACCGTTTCGGTCAAAGAATTTATCCTTGGCCGCTATTGGTATCCGACCTCTGACCCGGCTGATTTCGGGATTTTCCCACTGGTTGTCGCCTCCCTGGCGGTGACCTTTTTTTCAGCGGTAATTTCCATTCCATTAGGGGTCATGACGGCCATCTATCTGGCTGAAATCGCATCTCACCGACTGGCTGAAATTGTAAAGCCCATGGTGGAACTGTTGGCTGCGCTGCCGTCGGTGGTCATCGGGTTTTTTGGCATGGTGCTGGTGGCGCCGTTTCTGCAGCGCGTATTTGACATTCCCACGGGATTGAATCTTTTCAATGCCGCATTGATGCTGGCCTTCATGTCCATACCCACCATCTGCAGCATATCCGAAGATGCCATCCACAGCGTGCCCAATGCCCTGAAGGAAGCGTCCATTGCCCTTGGGGCCACCCATCTGGAAACCATTGTCCGGGTCATTTTGCCGGCGTCTCTTTCAGGCATCAGTACGGCCATTATTCTGGGGATGTCCCGGGCCATCGGCGAGACCATGGTGGTGCTGATGGTGGCCGGGGGGGCTGCCATGGTGCCGGTTTCCCTGTTTGACCCGGTGAGGCCCATGCCGGCCAGCATCGCCGCAGAAATGGCTGAAGCGCCGGTGGGAGGGGATCATTATTATGCCCTGTTTGCCACCGGTATCGTGCTGTTTGTTTTTACCCTGATTTTCAACATCGTTGCCGACCATATCGCTCACAAATACAAACAGGTCGGGGATGCTACATTGTGATGCGGGGTATATTGACGGTCTCGCAAAAAATCCAACGCCTGGGTTGCGCTGTATTTCGCTATCATTCAACGGTCGACAAGTACGCCTCATGATACCAAAATTTGCACGCCTTGAATTTGAACTTTTTACGAGACCGTCTAAATTTGACTTTTTACGAGCTTACCAAAATTGAAACCGTAAAAACGGGAACCTGACCACATGAATGACTTCGCACTTGAAATACAAGACAGACCAATGCTTTCGGGGAAAGCGGGGGAGGGGGCGGCGCACCGTCGGCTCCAGCGCCGTAAAACCCTTCAGAGTGTTTTGTTCGGGGGCTTTCGTCTGTCGGCCGCTGTCAACGGCCTGGCCCTTTTTATCATCATCTATTTTATGGTGGCCAACGGATGGCGGGCCATTACCTGGACATTTTTAACCCAGTCCCCCATGGATTCCATGACAAAGGGCGGTATTCTGCCCTGCATCGTGGGGACCCTTGCCCTGAGCGTCGGGGCCATGGTGGTGGCCCTGCCCATCGGTGTGGCATCGGCGGTTTATCTGAGCGAGTATGCCAGACCCGGTAAGATGCTCCGGGTGATCCGGTTGAGTATCAACAACCTGGCAGGTGTTCCCTCGGTGGTATTCGGTCTTTTCGGTCTGGCGTTTTTTGTGGTGGTTTTAAAGATGGGCGTGAGTATCCTGGCCGGTGCCCTGACCCTTGGGGCCATGTCCCTGCCCGTGATTATCGGTTCCACCGAGGAGGCATTGAAATCCGTACCCGACACCTATCGGGAGGCCTCTCTGGGGCTGGGGGCCACCCGTTGGCAGACCATTTATCGGGTGGTGCTGCCGGCGGCCATGCCCGGTATCCTCACCGGTACGATTTTAGGGGTCAGCCGGGCAGCCGGCGAAACCGCGCCCATCATGTTTACCGGTGCCGTGTTTTTCAGCCCCAGTCTGCCGTCATCCATATTTGATGAGGTCATGGCCCTTCCTTACCATATTTATGTGCTGGCCACCGCCGGAACGGAAATCGAAGCCACCCGTCATCTGCAATACGGCACCGCCATTGTCCTGATTGCCCTGGTGCTGGGGATGAATTTAATCGCCATTGTACTTCGCAGCCGGTTACGTCGCCGGTTGCAGTAATTGATTATCAACAGAAGGTATCATGAAAAATAAATCAAAAATGTCATCGTCCCACCTTAATTTTTTCTATGGCGGCTTTCAGGCCCTGCACGATGTCTCCATCGAATTCAAACCCCGGGAGGTAACCGCCCTGATCGGTCCTTCAGGCTGCGGGAAAAGTACTTTTTTACGGTGCCTGAACCGGATGAACGACCTGATTCCCATCGCCCGGGTGGAGGGAGAAATTCTGCTGGACAATGAAAATATTTATGCTCCGGCAGTGGATGTGGTGCGGTTGCGGCGCAGGGTCGGCATGGTTTTCCAGAAGCCCAATCCCTTTCCCAAAACGATTTTCGACAATGTTGCCTATGGGCTTTCCATCAACGGGGTAAAGGATAAAACCCTTGTCGGGCAACGGGTGGAGGAGAGCCTGCAGCAGGCCGCCATATGGGACGAAGTCAAGGATCGGTTGAATGATTCGGCACTGGGTCTTTCCGGGGGGCAGCAGCAGCGGCTGTGTATTGCCCGGGCCCTGGCCGTGCAGCCTGAAGTCGTTTTGATGGATGAGCCGGCCTCTGCTTTAGATCCCATTGCCACCCAGAAGATCGAGGAATTGATTCACCAACTCAAGGAAAAGTATACCATCATCATTGTTACCCATAACATGCAGCAGGCGGCCCGGGTGTCCCGTATGACGGCTTTTTTTTATATGGGCAAGATCATTGAAATCGGTGAGACCGATACGATTTTTACCCGGCCGGCCTTTAAACAGACGGAAGATTATATTACCGGCAGATTCGGTTGAAAAAAGAGGGGTTAAAATGGCGGCAAAACATTTTCACAGAGAACTTGAAAAAATCAAAAAAATGATCCTTTCCTTAGGTGCCCTGGTGGAGGAACGGGTTCGAATGGCCATCAGAGCGATTGAAGACAAAGATGCCGATATTGCAAAAAAGGTGATCTCCCTTGATTATGAAATCGATGAGATGGAAGTGGAGGTGGAGGAAGAGTGCCTCAAAATACTGGCCCTGTACCAGCCGGTGGCCGTGGACCTGCGGTTTCTCATCGCCGTCATCAAGATCAACAACGATCTGGAAAGGATCGGGGACGAGGCGGTCAACATTGCCGAGCGGGTTGCAATCATTGCCAAGTACAGCGCCACCGATGTCGTTCTTGATTATACGGTTATGGCGGAAAAGGCGGAAGACATGCTCAAAAAAAGCCTGGACGCCCTCATCAACCTGGATGCGGACCTGGCATTCAGGGTTTTGATTCTAGACGACGAAGTGGATCATATCAATAAAGAAAATTACGATAAGATCAAGCATTCCATTGGCCAAGAACCGAAACAGATGGGTTTTTTGATCAACCTCATGCTGATTTCCCGCCACCTGGAGCGTCTGGCCGATCATGCCACCAATATCGCCGAAGAAGTGATCTATATGATAGAAGGCGACATTGTCAGGCACGGGAAATTTTGATGGCGTCGAAAAAAGTTTCCATCTACTGCGTTATAACGGTTGTCCAGAGACTCGACATACCATATGGTTGCTTTTGTTTCAGGTTGTTCAGACTGAAGGCTAAAGGAATTCTGGCTATTTAATGGATAGCTTCTACCTTCAGCCGTTCACTTTGTTGACTTTTTTATGAAAATAGTGAGATATCAATTTCAAGCAATGAGAACTAATGCGGATTTTGTATTTGTTCATTACTCAAAACACACCACTCATAACCACAAATGAAACGATCATGACCAAAGAAAAAATCCTGGTAGTAGATGATGAAGAAGATATCCTCGAACTGGTCCGGTTCAACCTGGCCCGGGAAGGCTATGATATCGCGTGTGCCGTCTCTGGTGAAAAAGCCTTAAAAATAGTGGGCACGACGCCTGTGGATTTGATTGTGCTGGATCTGATGCTGCCGGGCATGGATGGCCTTGAGGTGATGAGAAAAATAAAAGCCGATTCTGAAAAAAATCAGATTCCGGTGATCATGCTCACGGCCAAGGGCGATGAATCCGATATTGTCACCGGACTTGAACTGGGGGCCGATGATTATATCACCAAACCGTTTTCGCCAAAGGTGCTCATTGCCAGAATCCGTGCGCTTTTTCGTCGTCGCAGGGTGGATCAGGAAACCGATATTAATGAATTCAGCGTCCATCATCTGGCGATTCATCCGGGCCGGCGGCGGGTCGTTGCCGCGGGGGTTCCGATTGACCTGACCTATTCGGAATTCCAGATCCTGTCCTACCTGGCCCGGCGGCCGGGCTGGGTTTTTACCCGGGGGCAGATCGTGGATGCGGTCCGGGGCAGTGATTATCCGGTGACCGATCGGAGCATCGATGTCCAGGTGGTGGGGTTGCGGAAAAAACTCGGTTCCTTCGGCAAATATATCGAAACCGTACGGGGCGTCGGGTACCGGTTTTCGGAAAATCCATGAAAAAAACAAAAAGACTTTTCTGGCAGCTGTATCCCTCCTATCTCCTGATTATTCTGATTTTAGGAGGAGCCATGAGCTGGTTTACCGCCGGTTCCCTGGCGCGTCTTTCCCTGGGCCGTTTCAAGGCCGGTCTGGTGACCCAGGCACGGCTCCTGAGTCCCCAGGTGATCGATTATCTCAAGCGATCCGAGACATCGGCAATTGACGATCTGTGCAAAAAGGCCGGTGCATTGGCGTCCACCCGGATAACGGTGATTCTGCCTACCGGCCGTGTGGTCGGTGATTCGGAGAAGCGCCCGGATCAGATGGAACGCCATTCCAATCGGCCCGAAATCATCCAGGCCAGGGAAGGCACTACCGGTGTATCCATTCGATACAGCCGAACCCTTGAAAAAAAGATGATGTACGTGGCCCTGCCCCTTGCAGAAAACGGTCATGTACTGGGGATTTTACGAACATCGCTGCCCCTGACGGAAATTGACGCAGAAGTGAAAACGATCCGTATCCGGCTTGCCGTTGGCGGGCTGGTCATTGCCCTTATCGCTTCGTTCATCTGTTATTTCATGTCCCGTCGCATCAGTCGGCCCGTGGAAGATCTGCGGCGGGGGGCCGCCTTTTTTGCCAAAGGTGAACTGGGTCATCGGCTGCCGGTGCCCCGTACCATGGAACTGGCCGACCTTGCCGACGCCATGAACAGCATGGCACGGCACCTGGAAAGCCGGATGGAGGCCATTGTCAGCCAGCGCAATGAGTATGAGACGGTGTTGTCGAGCATGACCGAAGGCGTCATTGCCGTGGATACGGCGGAAGTCATCCTTTCGGTGAATCAAGCCGGGGCCGGCATGCTGGAACGAAACATATCCGATATAAAGGGACGGAGTATCCAGGAGGTGATACGGAACCGGGATTTCCAGCAGTTTGTCATCGATGCGGTCCATGAAAAAATCACGGTAAAACAGGACGTGGATCTGTACCTGAAGCAAAAACGGATTTTGAATGTCCACGCCACCCCCCTTTCCGATGCCCACGGAAACCGGATCGGAGCCCTGCTGGTGTTGAATGATGTGACCCAGCTTCGGCACCTTGAAAGCATGCGCCGTGATTTTGTGGCCAATGTCTCCCACGAGATCCGGACCCCGCTTACGGCCATCAAGGGATTTGTGGAGACCCTGGCCGGTGGGGCCGTGGACAGCCGGGAGGAGACGGTTCGTTTTCTGGGGATCATCGGGCGGCATGTGGACCGGCTGGGCGCCATTGTGGAAGGATTGTTGCAGCTATCCCGCCTTGAAAAGGAGAAAAAGGGCAACGAAATCCGGTTTGAACTGTCCCCTTTACACCCCTTGGTCAAAACAGCCATCGGGGTCTGCCGGGGCAGGGCCGAGGCCCGGGGCATCACCATCAATCTCATGGGAGAAGAAAATATCCACGTTGCCGTGGATGGGCGTCTTTTTGAGCAGGCCGTGGTGAACCTGCTCGACAATGCCATCAATTACAGCTCAGGGGAGGGGGGACAGGTGCGGATCGTTGTCTCCCGGAACCGGGAAGGGGCCGTTATCGCCGTTGCAGATGACGGCATCGGTATTGAAAAAAAGCATCTGGATCGCCTGTTTGAACGCTTTTACCGGGTGGACAAGGCCCGAAGCCGCCAACAGGGAGGCACCGGTCTCGGGCTTGCCATCGTCAAACACATTGTCCAGGCCCACAACGGTCATGTCACCGTCACCAGCACCCCCGGCCAGGGCAGTACTTTTTCCATCCATCTTCCCCTGGCATGATTGACGGTCCCGTAAAAAGTCCAACGCCTGCGTTATAGCGGCTTGTCCTGAGACACGACATGCCGAATGAATACCTCTGTTTCAGGTTGTTTAGGTTGAAGGTTGAAGGTGTTTAGCTAAAGGAATTTAATTCTAAACAGGTGATAGATAGAAGGTTGTTTAGACTGAAGGCTAAAGGAATTCTGCCCGTTTAATGACTACCTTCACTTCACCTTCCGCCTCACGCCTTTTCGTCTTCCGTCCTCCGATCATCTTTATAAACGCCGAAATGCTGCTGTTTTGGTGAAATCGAAGATTATGAATCGCCCGGGTGATGGCCACATATATGAGATTGAATTCATCCGGTTCCAGGCCGGCCGGGTCCATGGGCGCATCATTTTCAATCAGCTGTGGGAAATCATCCATGACCAGCACATTGTCCCATTCAAGCCCTTTTGATTTATGGGCGGTGGTGAGGATAATGTCGGCAGTGTCTGTTTCCACCGCCTTTTCATTGATTCTGTCCACAAGTCCGGGGATAGCTGCTTTATAGTTTTCCACCAGTTTGCAGACGCTTAACAGCTCGATATCTTCAACGGCGGCGGCATAGGCTTTCAGATCCGTATAAGTTGTAAAGCGCCTGATGGTGTTGTCAAAAATGTGTTCGTGAGTGCCTTTATACAGGCGATAGACATCCTTGATGGTGTTGAGCCGATACCCCTGAACGCCCCCGATGAATCCGAGTTTATTGTTTTTGAACAGCCTGGCTGCCTGATCAAAAACACCGGCGTTGGTCCGGGCAATAAGGGTGTAGCCTTTTGGGTTCCATACCGGTTTTGTTGACCGCTGGAAAGGTCTGCCGACGATCCGGTTTTTTTCATGTTTAAAGGAGTGCAGGATCATATTGGCCACTGTAGCGATATTGCTGTTGAACCGGAAGCTTTGGGTCAGGTACAGGGTTTTGGATGTTTTGATTTTTTTCAACGTATCGGTTGCCCCGCGGAAACTATAGATCTGCTGATGGCTGTCACCGACGATGATTATTGATGCCGGCACTTTGCCGCCACGGGCGCTGGTCTGGGACAATACAAACGCACTGGTCACGGGATTGATATCCTGTGCCTCGTCCAGCAGGATGCAATCAAAATCCAATACGGGATTTGACAGTTGATACAGCTTCAGATAGCCGTCATGAAGCATGCCGATATTTTCGTCAGATCCGTCACACATTAAACGGCCCAGCCGGTTGGCCCATGTGATCAGGTCCGGGCATGGTTTTTTTTGCTGGTCATAAAAGGCAATGGCCGGGTAGGGGACATGCCGTTTTGATACCTTCGGGTCTGCTGAGATCAGGTAGTTGTGCAGTGTGTCCATGGTGAACCGGGCATCTTCATAGTTGCTCAGATGCAGGGCATCCATCACCGTATTGGCTTTAAACCCCGGTACAATTCTGTCCCTGTGTTTATATCCGTGGGTGTGAAACGCCAGGGCATGGGATGTCCTGGAAACCACGTTTTGAGGAAATGTTGCAGCGGCTTCAAGCTGGACGCTTTTGTTGAAGGCCACGTACAAAAATCGCATATGGGGCCGGGCCCTGGCATATGCGATCAGGGTGGATGTTTTTCCGGTACCGGCAAACGCTGTTATTTTAAGGGCTTCTCCCGGTGAGAGATCACAATCGACGATGGCGTTTTGTTCAGCGGTGAGGTGAATCATTATCCTGCATTGATCTTACCGGCTCATGGCCGGGCTTTTCAAGGGCATCCCTGAGAGCGATATTGGCGCTGCCCGTTTTCGTATCGTAAACCACCACGGCATCACCGCGCCGCAGTTGATTGATGACCATATCCACGTTATGGGCAAGGCCCTTTTGGATATAGCCCGAATCAGTTCCATCCCGGGTAACAAACTCCTCAATCAGTCCCTGCAGGGCTTCCCTGCTGAGTTTTTCATAGGGAACAATCATAGGTAAAACGCCTTTCGGTTCTTGTCGCAAAGGGTCTATAATACAACCTGAGGGCAAAGTATATGTTTTTCAATTTCACCAGGGAATACACTGAATACACGGAATTAGATTGCCGCTGAAACAGCCCGTTCAGCACTGGACAATGCACCTTCAAGGTAACCGCCCAAATGATCTGCGGTTTCTGTGCCGGCAAAGTGAAAGGTGTCATCCCAGATGCTTGTTTTTCCGGAAGGCGGCAGGAATTCGGGATGATTGTGGACAGCCCGCTGGTCATATTCAGTGGCTGTAAATTCTTCCCTTGCCCAATCCAGGTAATAGATGCTGACCGGCTCTCCGGCCGCCTGACCGTAAAGAAGGGTAAGCTGTGTGAGGATGGCCCGGACCATGCTTTCCCTATTTTTGCGCCGTAATGCCGGGATACCGACAAACCCGGTCAGCCCATAGGGTCTGTCTGCCTCGCCGGATCCGTCATGAATCTCCCCTAAGGGGCCGCACAGGCTGAATCCCTGGCCGGAAAGGCCGAGCTTACGCCAATCCGCCGTATCATACAGGGCAAAAAATTTTGCCTGTCCCGCCATCCAGGTGCTTGACCTTAACATTGCCTGGGTAAGATTGTAGGATAAATCAGGGGTAAATAAAATAGAGCCGGCAGCAAGCCGGGGCGGCAACGCAAGAATGAGTCTATCCGCCTTCAGTCGGCATATGGGTTCCTGATCATGACGCCCCACGGTGACCCGGGCACCATTGCCCCGCCGTTGGATTTCACAAACCGGGTGATTCAGCCGGATACTATTTTTGGGAATCCGGGCGCAAAGCCCCTTGACAAGAGAGATCATACCACCTGCAATCCGCCATCCGGGCGGATCCATTGGATAGCCTTCAATGGTTTCAGCATGGCCTTCCCTGGCCTGGAATCGGGCCAGGCCTGTTTCAAACTGGGGATATCCCTTAAGGCCCAGTGTTTGTATGAGCGCGTTTACCTTCGGGTTGATCATGGGCCAATACCACGATGGTCCCAGGTCGGCAAAAAAGCCTTGATGGTCCGGACTTAGAATTCTGCCCCCCACACGGGATCTGGCTTCAAGCAAAACAAAGGATTTTTTCTTTGCCGACAGCAGAAAGGCCGCATAAATCCCGCTGAGGCCGCCCCCAATGATGATGGTATCAACTTTTTCCGTATGCATATCTGTTTTGAGTCCTCGTTTTGTAGAACGCTATCAAACCGTCAGGTCCTTTTCAAGGTTTTCTCTGGACGCAATTGGGCCCCTGCATCACCCTGCCGGAGAGATCCCCATCCGATAGCGGGCATCGGCGTTAACCCCATAAAAAAAGGGTTTACAGAACGAATGCTCTATAAACCCTTTATTTTTATGGTAGGCACGATTGGATTTGAACCAACGACTTCTACCGTGTCAGGGTAGCGCTCTCCCCCTGAGCTACGTGCCTGAAATATTTTTAAGCTGATACCACCTGATGACCGGGCTGTCAAGTAAAATGCAGCTAAAAATATGGCAACCGTCGGGGCACCCTTATTTTATCGAATCCGTATTTTCCGATGGGCCCTGAAGGATATTCAGACCGATATAGATATAATGCAGGCCCGAAAGGATCGTCAAACCGGCTGCCGTCCAGAATAAAACGCCCTCCACATACCCGAAACCGGCGACATCGGACTCTATCAGCACGGCAAAAACGGTTATCAACTGGGCCAGGGTTGTGAGCTTGCTGAGCAGACTTGGGTTTATGGCAACGGTTTTGGCCGTGAGGGTCAGCACCGCAATGCCCATGAAAATAATAACATCCCGGCTGATAACGATAACCGTGAGCCAGGCCGGAATAACGTCCAGCACCGCCAGGCTGACAAAGGCCGAAGATAAAAGCAGTTTATCGGCAATGGGATCAAGGTAGGCACCCAGGATCGTGCGCTGGTTAAACACCCTGGCGATGAATCCGTCGAGCCCGTCACTGACGGCAGCTATGGTAAACACGAAAAGGGCGGGGATATATAGACCGCGTATCAGAAAAATAACAAAGAGCGGTGTCAGCAGAATCCTGCCCACTGTCAGCAGGTTGGGTATGTTTATCGGCAATTTCATTTACTCGGGCACCAATTCGAGCATGATCCGGCCTTCGGACATATCATAAATATTGATGCCAAAGGCGCCATATGTCTGCAGCATCATGGCTTCCGCCAGCATCTGTGCATCGCCGTCAAAATCAATACCAATAATGGCCTCATCAGGCTTGATCTCCTTAACCAGAATCGAGGAAACGCCTTCAATACCGTTGACGATTCGACGAAATGTAACAAAATTAGCCAGGTTGCGGGTGCCGCCCACAACGACATCCAGGTCGGCAGATGATGCCAGCGCCCTCTTCCAGTTCGCAATAATCTGCGTTGCCAGGTCCTGCCCGGCCAGAGCACCGGCTTTTGTAAGGGCCTCTTGGCCGGTGGCCTCGGCATCGCCTCCGGCCGACACCACTGCCCGGCTGGTCTTTGCCGCTTCAGCACCGGTCAGGGTATGCAGGGCCCGGGCCGTTACAACACCTTTCAAGGACCTGTTATCTGCACCCATTGTATTGGCCGACCGAATGACACTGGCGCTGCCGATCACCACCACATCCGCCTGCATCTTCAGGCCCAGCATAAGGGCTGTCCGGTCATCAACGGGCACTGTGGCCCCAGGCATCGTTTGCCCCTGGGGCGCCATAGCGCCCGAATCAATCAGGAGCAACCCTTTCTGCCGCATGATTTCAGCCATGGCTTCTTCTGAATGCAACGGGGTTTTACTGGAAACAAGGTCCCACGAATGGCGCGGCGACAGGTCGTCAATATTTTGTTCGGCCATTAAAAACAGTATTCGGGGGATCGATTTCAAACCGATGATGATCCCGAGCCGTTCCATTTCAGCCTTGATTTTATCCGCCCTGACGGTCGCCTGCACCAGTACCCGGTATTGGCTATCTGATTTCAACTCCGTTAACACTTTGTAGTCCTGAACAAACTCATCGGTATGGCCGTACAGCACCTCATCTAAAGTTTTAAAATTTCTGACGATGGCGTCCAGCGGGGCTATTTTACCGGCAGCAATCGCCACCGACGCTGCCAGGCTGTCCGCTATGGCCTGGTCGCGGGACGCCTGAATGGCTTCACTTTGAATTGGGGCCGTGCCGATGGCCTCCACCGTATCTTCAAAATCAGCCGGCCGGGCAGATAAAATTGTCGGCCCCATCAGACAGATGGCACCGATAACAACTGCCTGGATGAATATATTCGGATTTATGGCGAAACGCAGCATGTTAAATTTTCCCCCTCTTGGGATACGGTTGTTTTCAGATAATTTAAAAATCCATCAGGATTTACGGGACAATACAAATTCGGCAACCTGCAGCAAAACAGTTTTCGATTCACAGGGGTTGAAGACAGCAAGGGCATTTTTTGCAGATGCGATGTGTTCAGCAGCTTTCCTGCGGGTATAGTCGCCACCACCGTATTTTTCCATCAGACAGCGCAATTGGTTAAACGCATCATTTGAAAAATCCCTGTTTTCGATAATGCTTCTCATTAAACCGGCATCTGTCCCATGGGCTTTTCTCAACGCATATATCAACGGCAGTGTCATCTTGCCTTCTCTCAGGTCGGCCCCCACGGTTTTCCCTAAGACGGCAGTGTCGGCGGTGTAATCAAGCAGGTCATCGGCCATCTGGAAAGCCATGCCCAGGTGAAACCCGTAGGCGGCAAGGGCCTTCTCTTTTTCCGGCGACGCATGGGCAAAAATCGCACCGACCTGGCACCCGCCCTGAATCAGTACTGCGGTTTTGCACCGAATGACCTCCATATATTCATCCTCAGTCAGATCCAGCCTTCCCTTGCCCATCAACTGCCGGATCTCTCCCTGGGACATGTTTTCCGTAATGTCAGCCATAATTTTGATGATCTCGATGCGCCCGGCAGCAGCGGCAATGGAAAGCGCCCGGGCCAGCAGAAAATCCCCCACCAGCACGGCCGTGGAATTGCCGAAACGACAATGGGCTGCGGGTTTTCCCCGCCGCACCGCAGCGCCGTCAACCAGGTCGTCATGCAACAGCGTTGCGGCATGCAAATATTCCATGATGGTGGAAAAGGCTTTGATATCTTCGCCAGCGTATCCGCAGAGCCTGGCGCAAAGCACCATCAACAGCGGCCGCAGTCTTTTTCCGCCGGCAAACAGAATATGCCCGGAAACCCGGGTAACCAGATCCAGTTGGGGTGTCAGGTTCTTCTTAAGGGCGGTTTCAATGTCAGCCAGGTCCTTTTTGGCCATCTCCAGTACCCTGGCTTTAACAGTGCTCATACGGGTTCTCCTGATAAATCATATTCAAGGGCATCGGTAATTTTAACATGGACAACATCACCGATGTTTAAACCATCGGCGTTAACATAGGTGATGCCGTCGACTTCAGGTGCCTGAAAACAGGTCCGTCCGATAAAAAGATGCGTCTCGGGCGCTTCATCCACCAGGACATCATACGTCTTGCCGATATGCCGAATGTTGTTTTCAAGGGAGATATCTTTCTGACAGGCCATGAGTGTGTCACAACGATGCTTTGCTGTTTTGATGCCCACATGATCGGCGAGCTTGTGGGAAACCAGATCTTCGGAATCGGAATAGGTGAAAACGCCCAGGTTATCAAACCGAATATCTTTTGCAAACTGCATCAGGTCCTTGAACGCCTGCTCTGTTTCTCCGGGAAACCCCACAATAACGGTGGTCCGCAATACAGCCTGCGGCACCCTGGTGCGAATGGTGTCAAACAACCGGTGCAGGTCATCTCGGGTGTAATGACGCCCCATCTTTTGCAGGAGCCGGTCGTCGGCATGCTGGATGGGCAGGTCAAAATAGGGGCATATATTTGAATGCCGGGCAATGGCGTCAATGGCCGCATCGTCAATACTCCCGGGGTGCCCGTAAAGCACCCTGATCCATACATCCTTGGAAATCAAAGCAATTTTTTCCAGCAACAACCCCAGTCCAACGGATCTGTCCAAATCGTGCCCATAGGCTGTCGTCTCCTGGGCAACCAGCACGATTTCCCGGACACCGGATGCAATCAAGTGTCTGGCTTCACGGATAATATCATTTACCGGCCGGCTTCGAAGCCGACCCCGCAACTTCGGGATAATGCAATAGGTACAGTGCCGCTCACACCCTTCGGCGATCTTCAGGTAGGCCACATGGGCGCAGGTCAGTATTCGCGGCGCTTGGGACAATGACAGTTTTGCGGCATTCGGATCGGCCAGCGTGCAGACGTGCCGGGGGCCGGTAATGTCTGCAGCATCCAGAACCTGATCCAGAGCGCCCGTGCCGATAAACGCATCCACTTCCGGCAAGGTATCGACAATATTTACCCCAAACCGTTCCGGCAGGCAGCCGACCACTATCAGGCGTTGACAGGTCCCCGTTTTTTTAAACCTGGCCAGGGCAAGAATCGTATCGATGGATTCATTCACCGCAGCCTCTATGAAGCTGCAGGTGTTCACAATAATGGCATGGGCCAGGGCCGGATCCTTGGTGATCTGCCAGCCATGGGCGGCAAAACGGCCCAGCATGATTTCACTGTCCACCAGGTTTCTGGCACACCCCAGACTTTCCAGGAATAAATTCATATTTCAACTTTCGATTTAAACCCGGTGGAATAATAGTCCGTCAATCCGCCATCCGGGGCTTTTATAATAATAAGGCATTCAACACTGTCAAGCCGATTGACAAGTTCAAGCCCCTTTTCCCGACCCATCACCATAACAGCAGTGGCAAGGCCGTCTGCAAGGGTGCAGGTATCGGTTATAATAGATACACTGACGACACCGTTATCCACCGGATATCCGTTTCTGGGATCGATGATATGGGAATACCGCTTTTGTCCCACCTCAAAAAAATTACGGTAATCGCCGCTGGTGGCCAGGGCATTGTCTTTCAGCGTCACGACTTTATACACCTGGTTATAGGCGGCATTCTTGTCGGGCAGATTCACACCGACCTTCCACTGCTGCCCGTCTTTGCGTACCCCCGAGGCATACACTTCCCCGCCAACCTCCACCAGAAAATCCGTCCATCCACCGGCCCGAATCAGTTCGGCAATCTGATCCACCGCATAGCCTTTGGCGATGGAACCCAGGTCCAGCGCCAGGTTGGCCTTTTTTTTGGATAGATTGCCCTCCTCATCCATCTGAATTTGTCCGAATCCGATCTGTTCCATCGTCTGTCTGATTTTATCATCCGCCGGAATCGCCTGCTGAATTGCCGGGCTGCTGAACCCCCATAAATCCACCAGCGGCTTCACCGTCCCGTCCCAGCATCCGGCGGTCATCACATACAGGTCCCGGGCCATGATCATGACGTGCAGAAAGTCGCTCGATATTTTAATGGTTTCATCGATCTGCTTCAGGGAATTGAAGCGGCTGATCTCGCTGTCGGGCAGATAGGTGGACATGCTTTTGTTGATCTCTTCCAGCCGCTGGGCAATCTTATTATCGAGTCCGGAGGGTGGATTGAAATAACCGCTGATGATGGTGATATGATAGGTTGTTCCCATGGTCCGGCCGGTCAGCCGGACCTCCTTTTTCATGCCGCACCCGAATAAAACCAGGACCGGCAAAATAAAAACCAGGATTCTTAATTTTTTATACAATACAGGCATCCTTCTTTGGTTCTATCTATTTTCATGTATTTTAAATAAACGCCCGACCCTAGCATATCCGCGGCAACTGCTCACCGGTGAGCATATCAATGATCCGCTCACCGCCGATGGATGTCCGCATATGAACACGCCCGGGATGATCGGCCACTACCTCGCCGATGATACGGGCATCTTTGCCGAATTCATCCGCCTGAATGCACGCGAGAACCTTGTCTGCATGGGCCGGGGCCACAAAGGCGATTAATTTGCCCTCGTTGGCCAGGTAGAGCGGATCAAACCCCAGCAGTTCGCAGATGCCGGCCACTTCCGGTCTGACCGGAATCTTTTTTTCTTCAATACGGATTCCGATTGTTGACTGCCCGGCAATTTCATTCAGCGTGGTCCCCACACCGCCCCGGGTGGGGTCTCTGAGCACATGAATCCGGTCACTGCATGCCAGCATTTTTTGAACCATATGATTTAACGCCGCCGAATCGCTTTTGACCGCAGAATTAAACTGCATCCCTTCCCGCTGGGTCAAAACAGTGATACCATGGTCCGCCATATAACCACTCAAAATAATACAGTCACCCGCCTGGGCACGATCCCCTGAGATATTCACCCCTTCGGGAATCACGCCGATTCCCGACGTATTGATAAAAAGCCGATCCACCGAACCCCTGGGGACCACTTTGGTGTCACCGGTGATCAGCTTGACACCGGCTTTTTGGGTAGCACCCTGCATGCTGGTCAGTATTTTTTCCAGATCCTGACGTAAAAACCCTTCCTCGATGATCAACCCCATGCTCAAATAAAGGGGGATGGCCCCGCACATGGCCACATCGTTCACCGTGCCGTTCACGGCCAGTTCCCCGATGTCACCCCCCGGGAAAAAAAGCGGGTCCACGGTAAAGGTGTCCGTGGAAAAAGCAAGCCGTACACCGTTTATATCAAAAATTGCCCCATCATTTAACTGAGATAAAATAGGATTGTCAAACAAAGGCAGCAGAATATCGGTGGTCAGTCTGTGGGCCATCTTTCCGCCGCTGCCGTGATCCAGCAAAATTGCATCTTTTTTCATAAACTTATCTTTCTTTTGAATCAACCGGCGGACAAAGCAGGCTGATGGGTTTTAACTTAATCTACTCCGAATGGTAGCGATAGTAGGCAGCACAGGTACCTTCACTGGAAACCATACAGGGGCCTGTGGGGTTCATGGGCGTGCATATTTTTTTATACAACGAGCATTGCGGCGGTATCTTCGCCCCGGTCAGAATTTCACCGCAGGCACAACCGGCGATTTCTTTTACAACCGGCAGGTCCGGTTTAAACAACCGCAGGGCATCAAAATCAGCATACGCATCACGAATATGCAATCCGCTGTCCTTGATGGTTCCCAGTCCACGCCATTTTGCATCCTTGATCTCAAAGACCGTTTCCATTATTTTACGTGCCTTTGGATTTCCAGCGGTGGTGACCACCCGCGGATAGGCGTTTTCGAGCCGGGGCCGTTTTGTCTCAATCTGTTTTACCAGGGAAAGGATCGCCTGGAGCAGATCAATGGGTTCAAACCCTGCAGCGACACACGGAATATCATAGGCCTTGAAAAAAGGCAAAAAGGCATCCATTCCGATAATCACGGCCACATGCCCCGGAAGGATAAACCCGTCAATCTTCGTGTCCCTGTCCGCCATCAGTGCCATCAATGCCGGGGGTACGATTTTATTGGCCGGCATTACCGAGAAATTTTTTACTTTCATTTGCCGGGCCGAGGCAATGGTCGCAGCAATGGTCGGTGCCGTGGTTTCAAACCCCACCCCTAAAAAAACCACTTTTTTCTGGGGATTTTCCCGGGCCAGCTTCAGGGCGTCACCGGCGGAATACACAATCCGGACATCGGCCCCGGCAGCCCTTTCCCGTTGCAGGGAAGATCCGCTTCCCGGTACGCGGATAAGATCTCCGAATGTCGCAACAATAACCTCTTTTTCCCGGGCCAGGGCAACAAATGCATCAATTTCCCCCTGGGCCGTAACGCAAACCGGGCACCCGGGGCCGGAAAGCAGGGATATGGTTTCCGGTAAAAGCGACCGGATGCCGCTTCTGAAAATCGAAACCGTATGGGTGCCGCACACCTCCATGAGGCGAATTTTTTTCCGGCTGGTCCCACAGATCCGGTCCGCAAGCCTGCGGGCAATGTCGGGATCCCGGTAGCCGTCAACATATTCAAGGGTCATAATTGATGGTCTCGTAAAAAGTCGGTTTTAGACGGTCTCGTAAAAAGTTCAAATTCAGGGCGTGCAAATTTTGCCATCATGAGGCGTAACCATCGACCGTTGAATGATTGCAGGCTGCAGCGCAACGCAGGCGTTGGACTTTTTACGAGACCGTCAGTATCTTTTATCCGTTTGCAACAGCATCGGCAACAATGGCCTGGCCCAGGGAAATACCACCGTCGTTAGCCGGTACCTGTTCATGGGTCAGCACCTGAAAGTTCTTTTTTCCAAGGGCCCGGACAAGGCCGGTTAAAAGAATCGAATTTTGAAACACACCACCGCTCAGGGCGACCTTGTTCAGCCCGCATTCTTTTTTTAAAATCAAGCAAAGATCGGTAAACAGACGAATCAGGGTTTGGTGAAATTTTGCACTGATCACGGGAATCGGCACCTTTTTTACCACATCCATGGCCACGCCCCTTATGATGGGCCCGGGCATGATCCGGTAAAGACCATTGGCCTGCCATTCATACTCGTAATGCCCATGGCCCATCTCCCCGGCCAGCATCTCCAGTTCCATGGCCGCCTGCCCCTCGAAAAAAACCCTGTTTCTCACCCCCGTTATGGCCGCAACCGCGTCAAAAAGGCGACCCATACTCGATGTTGAAGGCGCGTTTATGCCACCGGCCATCATCTGGCGCATGATCTGTACCTTCATCCCCGGCAGGTCTTTCAAGAACGGCAGATCCATATTTTCAAAATCAGCTCCAAAGGCATCCTGCAGGTAGCTGACCCCCATTCGCCAGGGCTCTTTGACGGCGGCATCCCCACCGGGCATGGGCACACAACCCAGATGGGCGGCCCGCTCGAATCTGCCGGGCCGGGCAATCAGGATTTCACCGCCCCAGATAGTGCCGTCCGGACCGTAACCGGTACCGTCAAAGGCCAGACCGATCACCGGATCAAGGATATGGTTTTCGGCCATGCAACTGACGATGTGGGCATGGTGATGCTGGACCCGGACAAGCTGCAACCCGGTCCGGTCTTCCGCATATCGGGTGCTGGCATAATCCGGATGAAGATCACAGGCCCCAATCTCAGGGTGCACATCCAGTATGCGCTGCATATGCCGGGCTGTCAATGCGAGAAAATCCAGGGCTGCCGGGTTTTCAAGATCGCCGATATGCTGGCTCAAAAAAGCGGTATCGTCCCGGGTCAGGCAAATGGTATTTTTCAGGTCCGCACCACAGGCCAGAATCGGCCGGACCGGTAACTTGAGAAACACCGGAGCGGGCACATACCCTCTGGATCGCCGGATAAACCGACCGGCTCCGGCTGTATGCCGGACAATGGAATCATCGCTACGTAGAACAATGTCGCGATTGTGAATCAGAAAATAGTCGGCAATATGCCCCAGTTTCTCAAACGCATCGTCATTGTTGATGGCAATGGGTTCTGCGCTGACGTTGCCGCTGGTCATCACCAGGGCGGCAAAATCACGGCCGGCCAGCAGGTAATGCAGCGGCGTGTAGGGCAGCATGACGCCGAAACAGCCATTGCGCGGGGCCACAAGCGCTGACAAATCGTTGGGCGTCTTTTTTTTTAGCAGTACCACGGGCCGCCGGATACCGGTCAACAGTTTTTTTTCCGTCGAATCGATATGGGCGTAGGTCTGGATGCGATTCAGATCAAGGGACATGACTGCAAACGGTTTTTCCTCACGCTGCTTTTTTTGCCGGAGTCTGGCAACCGCCTTGTCGTTGCGTGCATCTGCAGCCAGGTGAAATCCGCCCAGTCCTTTGACCGCGACAATATAGCCCTGTTTCAGCAGGGATGCGGTTTTATCAATGGCATCCCGGGCGTCTATTTTCCGGCGGTGACGGTCATACAGGGCCACATGGGGGCCACATGCCGCACAGGCATTGGGCTGGGCATGAAACCGGCGGTTGTCGGGGTCTTCATACTCCACCCGGCATTTTTCACACATCTTAAAATGCTTCATGGCGGTTCTGGGTCGGTCATAGGGGATATCGTCGATGATGGTATAGCGCGGTCCGCAGTTGGTGCAGTTGATAAAAGGATAGCGATAGCGGCGGTTGTCCGGGTCAAACAGTTCGGCAAGACAGTCGTCGCAGATGGAGACATCCGGGGAAATCAGCGTATTGCGCAGCGTCGTGTTTTTGCTCTGGGTGATGGTGAAATCCGGAAAACCGGCGGGACAGACAGATTCGGCCGTGACATTGACAATATGGGCAAGGGGCGGTTTTTGTCGGATCAGATCACGGGCAAACAGGTCAAGGGCAAGTTCTGTCCCCTCTATGTGAATGGATACGCCCGAGGCGGTATTGGCAACCGTGCCGTTGACACCGCAGCGCGTGGCCAGTTGAAAGACAAAGGGCCGGAAACCAACCCCTTGTACAATCCCTTTGACAGATAATCTTCGGGCTGATATTTTTTCTGTTGCCGCCGCTGTAAAGGACATTCCCTGTACTGGCCCCCCAAAAACGGTCATGCCCCTTCATCTGCAATTCTGGCCGCTTCCCGCAAAAGGTCGATGGATTCTTTTGCGATGGCCGCATCTATTTTCTTGATGGCAAAACCGGCATGAACGATCACATAATCTCCGATGACAGCATCTTCAAGCAGCAGCAGGCTGACCTCCCGCCGGATACCCTCCACATCGATAACGCCCATTTCATTTTCTATTTTTACGATTCGCGAAGGAATTGCAAGGCACATTATCGATAACCCCCCTTATGCGCTTTTTTCTGTATAAACAATGTTCAGTCGGTCCAGTTCCGCCAGCACCCTTTCGATCATCGGATCAAGTTGTTCTGCAAGCACGGGTGTCAATTCAATGCCAAGGGTCTCAATGTCTGCCGGTTCCGCGCCGAGAATAACCGTATGCGGTACCTTATCCAATACCTGGCACAAGGTCAAGGCTTCAAGCAGATCCACCTGGTGCAGAGAATTTTTGGCCAGGATGCGCCGGGGAATGTCAGCGCCAGTCACCCGATAAAGGTCGCCGGGGGTTCCCTTGTTTTTCACGGCATCCACAACAATGAGATGATCGGCCTCGGAGATAATCCCTAAAAGATTCAAGCCCATGACATTGCCGTCCACTAGGGACAGATTCTGAGAAAACGTATAGCGCTCATAAAGGGCCTCAACCACCCTGACACCAAACCCCTCATCGGTCAGTAGAATATTGCCGACGCCCAGTACCGTGACTTGAGGTATTTCCATATTGTTTCCACCCAAAAAAACACCCCCGTCCGGCGTTTAACACCGGATCGGGGGCGATGGTATGTTTCGGATATCTGTTATTAGACAACCCTGACTTTATAAATTTCATTGGAATCGGGATCCATGACATGAACCGCACAGGCAATACACGGATCAAAAGAATGCACTGTCCGCAGAATTTCAAGCGGCTGTTTGGGATCGGCGACAGGGGTTCCAATGAGGGCCTCTTCCACGGGGCTGCGTTTACCCTTGTCGCATCGCGGGCCCAGGTTCCAGGTGGAAGGAACGATATACTGATAGTTTTTGATCTTTTTGTCTTCAATCTCAATCCAGTGGCCCAGAGCGCCCCGGGCCACATCATTCAGCCCGTACCCCATGCCCTTGTCCGGCATTTCCCAGGGCTGGTAGGTTTTGGTATCCCCGTTCTTGACGTTTTTCACCAGTTCCATGATCCAGCCTTCCATGGCATCACCGATCACCACGGTCTCGAGGGCCCTGGCCGCTGTTCTGCCAAGGGTCGAGAAAAGGGCGCCCACCGGAATGTTCAGTTTGGCCAGGGTATCGTCCACCAGGGCCTTTACATCACTTTTTCCGCTGGCATAAGCCACCAGGACCCTGGCCAGGGGACCGACTTCACAGGGTTCGCCCTTATAGCGCGGGGCCTTGATCCAGGAATACTTCCCATCTCCGGGTCGGTAGGCCGGATTTTCCTTCAATGGTCGGGTTTCGCCTTTAAACGGATGCTTGGGGTCGCCATCTTCATACCACGAACGCTTAACATGTTCGGTGATCTGTTTCTGATCGGTCATTTGCAAGCCGGCCAGGTCGCGGTTTAAAATCACCCCCCGGGGCATGAAAAAACTGTCCGGTTCCAGGTCGGTTTCCGGCAGGTCTCCGTAACACAGGAAATTGGTACATCCGCCGATCCCCCCCCACTCCTTGTAAAAGCCGGCTATGGCCAGAAGATCCGGGATATAGACATTTTTGATAAATCCCTGGGTCTCTTTCCACAGGTACAGAAACTGGGCGATCCGATCCGGATTCAAATCCCTGACCGATGTGATGCCACCCACCACCAGGGACTGCAGGTGGGGATTTTTGCCACCGAAAATGGCATGCATCTTGACCGCTTTGGCCTGCAGGCGCAGGGCCTCGATATAATGGGAAGCCGCCATCAGGTTAGCCTCGGGGGGCAGCTTATAGGCTTCGTGTCCCCAGTACGCATTGGCAAAGGGTCCGAGCTGCCCACTGTCCACAAAGGTTTTCAGCCGTTGCTGAACATTGCTGAAATAGGTTCTTCCGCCCCAGGGGGCACCGCTCACATTTTCCGAAAGGGTTGATGTCTTGGCCGGATCCGCCGCAAGGGCGCTGACAATATCCACCCAGTCCAACGCATGGAGATGATAAAAATGAACCATATGATCATGCTGGAACTGGGTGCCGTGCAGCAGATTTCTGATGATACGGGCATTTTCAGGGATTTTGACCCCCACGGCATCTTCAACGGCACGTACCGATGCCAGGGCATGGGTGTAGGTACACACCCCGCATGACCGTTGCACGAAATGGGGGGCATCCCGCGGATCCCGTCCTTTCAAAATCATCTCAATGCCGCGGAACATCTGGCCCGAACTCCAGGCATTGACAACCTTGCCGCCTTCAACTTCAACCTCTATTCTCAAATGACCTTCTATTCTGGTAATTGGATCAACTATAATTCTCTGCCCCATATTCAATCCTCCCCTTTTTTATCAAAAGGCTTATGTGTTGGTTGCGACGTGCTATATTTCCTGGTAAAATGGCGTCATGGTATCCCAGAAATCCGGTTCGCTGCAACCCAGGCAGGGATGACCGGCCTGAATCGGCCAGCTTGTACCACCATGAAATTTAGCCGTGGGACAATTATTGTAGGTCTCGGGTCCCCGGCACCCCATCTTATAAAGACAATAGCCCATTTTGGCTTCTTCCGAACCAAACACTTCCACGAATTCGTCATTTTCAAAATGGGATCGTCGCGGGCACTGGTCATGAATCGTCTTGCCATAGGCAAACAGCGGCCGGCCCTTGTCGTCGACATCCGGGAGTTTCCCCAGCAGCAGGTAATTGACAATGGTTCCCACCAGGTTGACCGGGTTGGGCGGGCACCCGGGAATATTAACGGTCTTGATACCCAGGGCATCCCCGACGCCCTTGTATCCGCCCGGATTGGGTTTGGCTGCCTGAACGCCACCGTATGAAGAACAGGTGCCCAGGCATATTACCGCCTTGGCCCGGGGGCAGACTTCTTCGGCGATCTCCAGAAATGTCCGGCCGCCGACCTTGCCGTATCCACCATTATAGGCGGTGGCAATCGCGCCTTCGATCACGCAGATAAACTCACCGTTGTATTTTTGGATGGCCGTCTGAAGGTTTTCCTCGGCCTGATGCCCTGCCGCAGCCATGATGGTTTCATGGTATTCTACGGAAAGAATATCCAGAACAAGTTCATCAATCCAGGGATACATGGATCTTAAAAAGCCTTCGGTGCACCCCGTGCATTCCGCGAAATGGAGCCAGACCACCGGCGGACGCTGTATCGGTGCCGCAAAAACCGTGGCGACTTTTGGCACAAACGACGCTGAAAGCCCCATGGTTGCGGTAAGGAATGTACAGTACTTCATGAAGTCTCTTCTGGAAACCCCTTTCGCTTCCATTTTTTCATAAAACGCCTGCTCTCTTTTTTTCATAAAATTCCTCCCCCGTTAAGGTTTTTTTAAAAAAAATCAATTGCGGTTCAGGCAAATATGGTTTTTAAAATAATTAGTTTTATCTAATTTATGAATATTTAAAAACTAAAATTTTAATAATTGCATTAGTATTTAGACAATAAATTAAATACTATCTTTATAAACTAAATTATGTAATAAGTCAAGGCAAGCGCTGGTTCAAAATCAAGGCGGCTGATATAAGTGGACACTAAACGCAATTTAAAAAAACCGGCAGTTATAACGTGTTTACAGTCTGTAAAAAAAACAGACGATATCAAAACCGATACCAATCCGAACGTTAGTCTCAATAAAATATTTTTTAATAATTATATCAACATATTAATATATGAATACCTACCAAACACTCTCCTGGCATACGTTTTGCTGTAACAAAAAATACCGTCGTTATGAACAAAAACGGGCGGTAATTAATGGCTTTGTCCCCAAAATGTTAAAATACAAAACCATCCCGCAAGCTGTCGGGCCTTAACATCAAAGGAAAGGAGAAATTTTTATGTTGAAATTTATCAAAAAACTATTTTTTTCGAAGCAAGACCGACATATTTTTAATTTTAAACTCATGACCGCCCTGATAATTTTCAGTATGGCTGGTATAGCATGGTTAACCGTGCCGGCCAAAACCGCAACTGCCGGAGAAAAATTGCGTTACAGTTGTTCTGCACAGGTTTTTGAGGCCTTTGAGACAAATCGACTGACTGCCTTTACCCGCGACACCGGCATCGATATAGATCTTCATGTGGGCGCATCCTACTCCTCCATATTGCGTTTGATGAACGACTTGAGCGATGTTGCCAGTTCCTCCGAGCGGCTTTATCTCCGCCACAAGGAAAAAGGCTTTGTCGAAACCTTTTTCTGCAGGGACCCATTAGCGGTTATCACCAATGCAGGCTGCAGCGTTAACGACATTTCAACAAACCGGTTACAGGATATTTTCAGTGGGCGGATCAAAAACTGGAAAGAACTGGGAGGCCCGGACCAAGCGATCCTTGTCGTTGTGCCGGGAAAAGAAACGGCCGCCCATCGAAATTTTGATAAACTGGTAATGAAACACGATGAAACAACCTATGACTGTCTGACGTATCAATCAACCACCGTGCTGGATATCGTGAGTCACCATCCCTGGGCCATTGCCTTTATTTCAAACGGTGCGGCCATGAACCACCCTTCCTTGAAACGGCTGAGCATTGACGGCTTCTCCCCCGAGGATGAAGCGTATCCCTATTCGCAGGTATTTTCCTTTGTGACCAAAGGAAACCCTTCCGGTGCGGTGAAGCAGTTCATCGATTTTGCGCTGTCTCCAAAAGGGCGCAAAATGATACGGGACAGGGGAATGATCCCCATAGGGGAATAATAGGCATATTCCATTCGGCGTTAAATTATCTTAGTGCCGGATGGAACGTGGAAGGCTACTGCAAAAAGGGGACGCCATTGACGGCGTCCCCGGTATTCCTGAATTTATTCATCAAGGTCTGTATCGTCGTCCAATATATCGTCGTCCAATATATCGTCGTCGACGATTTTAATGGAAGTCTTTTTGGTGTCGATACCTTTTGAATCAACAAGATCGTCGTCCAGCTTGTCCTCAAGCAAGTCATCAACATCATCCGCCACGATATCGTCATCTTCTTCGATTTCGGGAATAATCACCTGCTCTTTCGGCTCAACCTTTGCCAGGGAATCGACATCATTGAGTAAAAGCTCAACGGCGTCATCGATGCCCGCATCATAAATTTCCGTAATTTTTTCAGATAATTTATCGGCAATACCCTGCGGAGGATAAAACTCATGACACCGTAACGCCCTGATCAGTTCATCGCTGCCGCCGGCAATGGCCAGGGTGATATCTTCCTTTTTATACTCATGTTCTCCCATAAACGACATGATTTCCTTGTCCAGTTCAGCATACTCTTTAATGGCCAAAGTGCTTTTGGCATCATCTTTTTTAATGATATATTTCTGTTTCATCCGATATCCCCTTTTTATCAGATCGTTATTTTCATCCGGCTTTGCAAAGGATGAAAGATTTTAAGTAAAATTGAATTTAAAGAGCACAAAATTGACAGTCTGTCAACCCACAACAATGTCCAACAACAATTCTCGCTGATCGTCAAAAATGGGGGGCGTGTTGGGGCATGTATCTTCTCCTTTCGTAAAATTAAATCGGACAGGATACTTTATGAATAAAGAGGGCAACCGTATTCGTGTATAAACAATATGACAACCCTTTGAAAGAATGCCTTTTTGTTTATGCTATTTTATAGTAGTAAAAAATAAATATACATAAAACTTAAATTAAAGTCCAATTAGAATTTGTATGCAGAAACAATATCGGCCCAAAATGTCCATTGCCGGTCCGCTCCTCTGGTTTTCATCCAGAGCGCCTTCGGCCTGATGGGGCATTTGGTAAATTGCAATGGGGCATGAAACAAGGACCAACAAAGATGAACGGCACTCATGAAAAAGCATCATCAACAGGCACCATTGATTCTACCGGTGGACTGGGCACTTTTGCCGGGGTTTTTACCCCCAGTGTTCTGACCATACTGGGGATCATTCTTTTTCTCAGGCTCGGGTATGTGGTGGGCAGTGCCGGGTTGGCAAGGGGGCTGATCATCATTGCCCTGGCCAATACCATCAGCGTACTCACCAGTATTTCTCTGTCTGCCGTGGCCACCAATCTCAAGGTTCGGGGGGGCGGTGATTACTACCTGATCTCCCGGACGCTGGGACTGGAGTTCGGCGGTTCCATAGGGCTGGTCCTTTTTCTGGCCCAAAGCGTATCCATCGCCTTTTACTGCATGGGATTTGCAGAGGCGGTGGCCACCTTTTTTCCCCATGTACACCATTTGACCGTGCAGCTGATTGCCGCCGGCAGCGTGGTTTTTCTTTTCATTTTTGCCTGGCAGGGGGCTGACTGGGCCACCCGGTTTCAGTTCGGTGTCATGGCGCTGCTGGTGGCTGCGCTGGTCTCCTTTTTTATCGGCGGCATCCGCAACTGGAATTCGGCGCTTTTGGCCGCCAACTGGGTTGCGCCGGAAAACGGGGTTCCGTTCTGGATCCTTTTTGCAATTTTTTTCCCCGCCGTCACCGGGTTCACCCAGGGGGTGAGCATGTCCGGGGACCTGGCAAATCCCGGGAAAAGTATTCCCATGGGAACCTTTCTGGCCGTGGGGATTTCTATTGTTGTCTATTTTTCCGTAGCGGTTCTGTTTGCCGGGGCCCTGCCCAACGCCATTTTGTCATCGGACTACGGTGCCATGAAAACCGTGTCCGCCGTCGGTTTTTTCATTGATGCCGGGGTGATTGCCGCCACCCTTTCTTCGGCTATGGCATCCTTCATGGGGGCACCTCGAATTTTACAGTCCCTGGCTGCCGACCGGATTTTTTCCATGCTGACACCCTTTGCCAAAGTCAGTGCCCCCTCGGGCAATCCCCGCCGGGGGGTGCTGCTTTCTGCCGGTATCGCCTTTGTCACCATTGCCCTGGGGCGGTTGAATCTGGTAGCCAGTGTAGTTTCCATGTTTTTCCTCATTTCCTATGGGTTGCTCAACTATGCCACCTTTTTTGAGGCCAGAACCCAGAGCCCCTCTTTTCGGCCGCGGTTTAAATGGTTTTCCCCGCATTTGAGCCTGCTGGGGTTTGTTATTTGTTCAGGTGCCATGCTGGCCATCGACCCCAAGAGCGGGGCTGCGGCCATCGCGCTGTTGTTTGCGGTCTATCAGTATCTCAAACGCACTGCCGGCCCGTCCCGGTGGGCCGACAGTGCCCGGTCCCATCATCTGCAGCAGGTGAGGCATCATCTGCTCGCTGCAGGGGAAGATCCTGAACATGCCAGGGACTGGCGTCCCCAGTTGCTGGTGTTTACCAATGATTCAGAGCGCCGCGCCCCATTGCTGGCATTTGCCGCCTGGATTGAAGGGGGTAGTGGATTTACAGAGGCGGTACAGATTGTTGAGGGGGAGGGAACTGCGGGCAGGAAAGCGATGGAATCGGCTCACCAGGCCCTGGCCGAGGCCATTACCCGTGGTGAACATGCCATGTTTCCCCTTACCGTGTATGCATCGGATTACCCCCAGGCCATGGATATTCTCATTCAAAGTTCGGGAATGGGGCCGTTGCGCCCCAATACGGTGGTGGTCAATTGGATGGGGGCATCCGGAAAAGCCATTCCAGGCATCAATGCCTTTAACTACGTGAAAAACCTCAGCCTGATTTTCAGGCAGGGCAAAAATCTGGTGGTTTTTCACATGGATCAAGAATCCTGGAACCGGCTTCAAACCGAACCCATAGAGGGCCGTCGCATCGATGTGTGGTGGCAGGGCGATGCCACCAGTCGGTTGATGTTGCTGCTGGCATATCTGATGACCCGCAACGAACCGTGGAACAAAACCACCCTTCGGGTACTGACCCAGGGAGATGGCAAGCAATTCAAAGCGGAAAAGGAAAATTTAAACAAAATTCTGGAGGAGGTTCGTATCGAGGCCGCCGCCCATATCGTTGAGGGGGTTGACGCCGACACCATTGTCCAGCAGTCGGCGGATGCGGCCTTTGTTTTTCTACCCATGAGAATCAGGCAGAACCGTATTCTTGATCCCACCGGCAACTCTTTTGAACGCTCCTTGCCCCGTCTCCCGGTATCTGCCGTGGTCATGGCCGCTGAGGATATAGACCTGGATGCGGCGCCCGAAGAGGGACTGGCCGCCCAGGTTGCCAAAGCCGCCGATGATCTGGAAGCGGCCCGAAAAAAAGCCGCGGCAGCCGAACAGGCGGCCGCTGAGAAAAAAACGGTTCTGGAAACACTCAACAACCGTCTCAAAGCGCTGGAAGAAAAAGGCGTTTCCGGTGCGGTGCCCTTAGATGCCCGACATGCTTTGAAAGCGAAACTCAAGGATGCTGAATCCAGTGCAAAAAAGGCCTATCGAAGTGCGGTTAAAGCCAAGGTTAAAGCCGATGATGCGGCCCAGGCGGCTGATGCATTGAATCCCGGGTCAGTGGACCCGGAAAAACCATTGAAAAAAATGTGACCCCCCGGGGGCGAATGCGCTGCCATCCTGAGAATCACGAAGAGCAATATCTCTCCGTTTTCAAAATAATCCCCATCCATACCCGTATATAAGCCTCAACCAGTTCGTCGATTTGATATTCGTGGTCCAATGATTATATTTTTCTCAAGATAGTAAATTTAAAAATCAAATAACTGCCGATCGAAAATTTAAATCGACCGGGAAAAGGGGGCTGTCATGTTGTATTATGCAAGTTTGCTTCTTCTTTCGGGCCTGCTGGTGTTTCCCCTGGCCACTGACGCCCAACCCCGCCTTGAAAAGGCAACCTTTGGCGGTGGGTGTTTCTGGTGCATGGAAAAACCTTTTGAGCAGGTAGATGGGGTTATTTCCGTTATTTCAGGATATATCGGAGGCCATAAAAAAAATCCCACCTATCAGGACGTCTCAAGCGGTGAAACCGGACATATGGAGGCTGTGGAAATCTCATTTGACCCCGATAAGATTGGATATTCCGAAATTTTGGACCTGTTCTGGCGTCAGGTGGATCCCACGGATCCAGGCGGCCAGTTCGCAGACAGGGGGCGTCAGTACAGAACCGCTATATTTTACCATTCGGACAAACAGATGAAAGCGGCAATCGCTTCAAAGGAAGAGATCGATAAATCCGGTATTTTCGATAAACCCGTGGTGACGGAGATTCTTCCCGGAACGGTTTTCTACCCGGCTGAGGAATACCATCAGGATTATTACAGGAAAAATCCGGTTCGTTACAAATATTACAGGTACGGCTCAGGCCGGGACCAGTTTTTGAAAAAGGTCTGGCGTGACATTGATGACAAACCCCAAAAGAAAGAGGGGATGTCCGGTTTCGAGAAACCGCCTATAGCGGATTTGAAAAAATCACTCACCCCCCTGCAGTATCGTGTCACCCAGGAGAACGGTACTGAACGTCCTTTTGATAATACTTACTGGAACAACAAAAAAGCCGGTATTTACGTGGACATTGTATCCGGCGAGGTCTTGTTCAGTTCAACGGACAAGTATGATTCCAAAACCGGTTGGCCAAGCTTTACCAAACCCCTGGTCTCAGACCATATTGTGGAGCGGAAAGACAAAAGCCTTTTCACGACCCGGACTGAAGTTCGAAGCCGTTACGGAGACAGCCATCTCGGTCACGTCTTTCCAGATGGTCCACAGCCCACCGGGCTCAGGTACTGCATCAATTCGGCAGCGTTGCGGTTTATCCCCAAAGACGCGCTTGAAAAGGAAGGGTACGGAAAATATAATGATTTGTTTGAATAATACGGCCCCTCTCTGTTGCGTGTGAAGCGAAACGGTAAAAACCAAAGGCGGATAACAGGTGCGATTTTCCTGGTATCCGCCTTTTTCAGTACGAATTTTTAAAGTTATCGGGGACACGCCAAAATGATTATTCTGTGTGGGCGATTTTCTCCGCAGCCGTCTGGGGCGTCTCAGCCACGACAGTATTTTTTTTATCCGCCAATTGAGTTTCCGCAATCGCTGCGGCTTGATTTGCTTCTTCTTTTTCTGCTGCGGCGGTTTCTTCTTCAGCGGCAGCAGCCTTTTCAGCAGCTGCGGCTTCTTCAGCGGCCTGCAGGGCAGCAAGTTCGGCTTTCATTCCGGTAACCGCTTTGATTTTTTCTTCCACAAGGGCGAGCTGGGCGGCATCAATGTCCAGCATGGTTGCTTCTTCAAGATAATCCACTGCTGATTCAAGGCCTGCCAGAGTTGCCTGGCCGGCAGCGGCCTGGGCCTTGTACAGGAGTACCAGTAATTCGATGGTATTGACACGAATATTGGCACTGTTCATCTCTGCCCGGTCCGTGGCGTAATCAAGGGCCTTGTTAAGGTAGGTTTTTATCCCCTCAAAATCAGGCATACCGGGCACTTCCGCAAGGGCATCCGCCTGGGATATGTAGTAGTTGAAAGCCAGCGGGAAGACCTCTTTTTTGCGGTATTCCGGTTTTGTCGGCTGGGGCATTTCTCCGCCCGGGATGGAAAGCATCAGTTTCTGGCCCATGGGGGCAAAATCACCCTGCCAGATTTCAATGGCGCCGTCGGCGGGCTGCAGGGTATATTTGTAAGAGTTAGAAATACTGGCCAGAACAAGTACGATGAAAATAAGGCCAAAAGCAATGGCCGCAAACTTGATTGTTTTATCCATTGGATCCGCTTTCTCGGCAGCCGCTTTTTCCGCAGCCGCTTTTTCCGCAGCCGCCTGCTCGGCCGCCGCCTTCTCTGCCGCCGCTTTCTCGGCCGCCGCTTTCTCGGCCGCCGTTTTCTCCGCGGCCGCTTTCTCTGCTGCCGCTTTCTCTGCCGCCGCTTTTTCCGCAGCCGCCTTCTCTGCCGCCGCCTTCTCGGCTGCCGCTTTCTCTGCTGCCGCTTTCTCTGCAGCCGCTTTCTCGGCAGCCGCTTTCTCTGCAGCCGCTTTCTCGGCTGCCGCTTTCTCGGCAGCCGCTTTTTCCGCCGCCGCCTTCTCGGCCGCCGCTTTCTCCGCCGCAGCTTTCTCGGCAGCCGCTTTTTCCGCAGCCGCTTTCTCCGCCGCCGCCTTCTCGGCAGCCGCTTTTTCCGCAGCCGCTTTTTCCGCGGCAGCTTTCTCGGCCGCCGCTTTCAGAATTTCCATATTGTAGGTGTTAAATAATAGTTTTTTTATTTTTTGATTGTTTTTATCGTTGTCAGAAAAAACAAAGGGAGGTGCCGTGAAATTTCCGGTAACCAGATCAACATCAGCAGCGCTTAACTTTTTTTGTAAAGCGGTCGGCTCAAATTTTTTAAACAGCAGCTCTTTCATGGTGAGTTTTTTGGGGGTGACGGTTACTTTTTTTGCTGGCGGCTTTGTATCGGTTTGTTTTGTTTTTGCATCACTTTTTGCCTTCGGTGCCGTTTTTTTTGTTTTTACCGAGGGTTTTGTGTTAGGATCAGGTTTTTTAGCGGCTGTTTTTTTTGTCTGGGTCACTTTTTTCTTTGCTGTAGATTTTATCAGGCTTTTTTTTCCCATGGAATCCCCTTTGAAATAAAAAACTTTTTTGTAAATAGCGCTAAGCTGCATGCGCTATATTTAATATACGAAATGAATGAATTTGTAAATATATAATTAAGGACAGACCTGAAGGCAGACAATGTTGAAATCATCGTCGAAGCCAACAATTTTAGATGGTTGTATTTTAAACAGGGTATCAAAAAAATATTTTCGGCCGTATATCAAACAATTGAGACCCGACAGGCGATAGTGGGCAGAATAAATGAAAAAAAATGAAAACATTTCCGACAGGACCGGATATGACGCTGAAAAGAAAAACAAACATCTTATGCATCTGTTGGAAAAGGTTGAAAAAATCGCCATTGCTTTTTCAGGCGGTGTCGACAGCACTTTTTTACTGCAAAGCGCCTATGATGCGTTGGGGAACAATGCCATTGCCCTCACCGCCAGATCGCCCCTCCATCCTGCAACGGAAACTGAATTTGCCATGGCATTTGCAAAGCAACTGGGTATACGACATTATATTATAGATACAAACGAGATGGCTATCAGCGCCTTTGTACAAAATACCGGTGACAGATGCTATGTCTGTAAAAAAAATCTATTTTGGAAGATAAAGGAAATCAGCCTGGCAGTGGGTATCGAAACCATTGGCCACGGCGCCAATCTGGATGATCTGGATGATTTTCGTCCCGGATTTCGAGCAGCTTCGGAAATGGGCGTTGTGGCGCCCCTTATAGATGCCTGTATGACCAAACAGGAAATCCGGATATTATCGAAACAGGCGGGACTGCCCACCTGGAACAGACCGGCCATGTCCTGTCTGGCGACCCGAATTCCCTATGCCGTCCCCATCACTTTAAAACAATTGAAAATGGTTGAACAGGCAGAAGCCTTTATCGTGTCATCAGGATTTAAAACCTGCCGGGTCAGGCATTATGGTGAGATGGCCAGAATCGAAGTGCCACTTGAAGATATGCGCAAATTCCACAACAGTAAATGTAGAAAAGCCATTGTCAAACAATTGGAAACCATCGGTTTTAAATATGTGGCAATGGATCTGGAAGGTTATGTGCAGGGAAGCATGAACAAAGAGATCGAAAAGATCAGGCAGGGGCAGTAGATAGGGACGTGTTCTGCAACTTGGGATAGAACCCTATATCTGGTTGACATACAACCGTTTTTTCTCTATTCTGAAATAAACATCAGATAAGGACCGCATCCCGTGTTTTTAGAAAACAGTCCTGATCCCATCATTGTCCAGGCATATGATGCGCCGGATACAGGTGGTGGTAAAAAAAATATATTCGGTGGTCTCCGCCTGAAAAGCGCCCATGCGTCTGTTCAGGCTGTTCGAAAAATCACCATGGTCAGTGTTTTTTTGATCAGTTGCCTGTTGTCGTTACTATACCCTTTTTGCGACAGCGAGGCTGAAACGTTTAAATATATCAAGATTGGTGAACATGAAACGTCCACCCGAATTGTGCAAGCCGCCAAACTAAAATACGTTAAAATCGGTGAACATGAAAGTTACACCCGGATTGTATTTGAATTTAAGGAACCGGTCAGATATACTACGCCGATTATCGCCCCCGGGGGCAAGTTTGCGATTGTTTTTTTTGATACCACAACAGCATTGCCTTGGCAGATAAGGCTTGATGACACCGAACGGGTAGAAACCATTGAATTCGAGCAGCAGGAGTCCAACCTGAGCGCAAATGTGACCATGTCTTTTTCCGCGTTCAGGCTCAAATCGTTCCTGCTGGCTGAACCCGACAGGCTGGTGATCGATGTCTATCGGCTGGAAGATCCGATTGATGTCATCCCGGGTAATATTGTGCTCCAGAAAATGATGTTTAAAGATTCCACATACAGCCCGGTGGCGGAAGAAGATGCTGTTCATGAAGCCCTTGAATCGGAAATCGCCATAGAGAAAAGCATCCCGGGTTTGTCCGGTGAAGGCGGGGCGAAAGGCGCACCGCCGGTTCCTGAAAAAACCACGGCGGATATAGCGGATATACCAAAAGACGTCGGAGAATTTGTTCTAAAGGCGCCCGGGCGCAGATACGACCCGGTGCCCACCGGACTTAATGACCACGTCGGCAATAATGCCGTCGATGAGCAGAAAGATCCGGCATTTATAATTGAGGATATTGTGAGGGGCGGTGGCGACAATAATCGTCTGCAGGTATATCTGCTGCCCATACTGATAGGGCTGTCGGTCATTATTATGGTGCTTTTTGTTTTTATGGTTTTTCAGAAAAAAACGACCGTCCCTTTGCTACGTTCCGTCAAAAGGCTGGATTCTTTAAAAACAAACGATGAAACCATTGCGGCGATCAATGCAAAGATAGACAGGAAGATAAAGAAAATTAAACAGGCTTAATCATGACGGACAAAATAAGACCGGATATCAATATCGGGCTTTCGTTGGCGGAAAAAAACGATCTCGAACAATTGATAGGAGAATTCAGCGCCGGACAAAACAGGCCCGCTTCCGAAAGTTCGGTTGAAGATATTCAGAAACAACTCGCAGCAATGAAAAAACTGCTTGCACGACATGGCGAAATGTTGATGAAATTTGATGCCAGAATGAAGGCATTCTATGAAATTATTTGTCTGACCCATGAGAAAAGTGAAATTATGAACGAAAGGATCAATACGGTCATAGAAACGATAAAATCGTAAGGGGCCGAGACAAAACACGTTGAACAAAGATTGCGATATATTTTGGTTTGCCGGATGTGACGGTGGAGAAACCGGATGCCGGCGTTTCATTAAGGGCGTACCCACAACGGACAAGCGATCCGGGAGAAGAAAGTGAGAAAGCATCCAGGCAGACAGGACAGTATTGTAAATCGGATTAGTGATGGTTCAGTCAATATTGAATCTGAACAAGAATTTGACAATTTGTTGAAAATATTTCCTAATGAGCCGTCACTTCACAGGGCTTTAGCTGATTTGCTGGTAAAAAACAATTCCAGGGAGGCCGCCGATGATGCTTATGAACAGTCGGTGGCGCTGTTCATGGATAAGGGCCGGATACTGCCGGCAATTGTGGCAAAAATTTTAAAATGGCGTATTGTCAGGCCGCGTCATGAAGAAGGGCGTGATTTCCACCGTCTGGTCTGTGATTGCAAGGTTATGGATACACCACTAAATCGATTTTTATCCGACCTTTCCTATCATGAATTTGTATCACTGCTGCTGAAGATGGTGCCATGCCGGTTTCTGGCCGATACCATTATAAAAAGACCTGGAGATATTGAAAATTATCTTTATTTTGTTGTAAGTGGCGCGGTGAGTGAAATTATTCTCCCCCGATCGAATAGTGCCCCGGAATCAAACGGCCGGCATCAGACAGATTTGATTGAAAGTGACTTTTTTGGAAACATTTATCCGTTTGAGCAGGAAAACGTATCCCATTCGCAGGTCGGAACCATTACCAACGTGGAAGTGGTTAAAATCACAAAACCGGATCTGATTAAAATAAGTAGAAAATACGGTGATATGGGCCTGAAAATTGACAAATTATACCGGTGGCGTAATGAAAGTGACGATGAGGCTGCGGATCAGGTTGTCCGAAAGACGGTCAGACATCAGTTACCGACCCGGGTGTACATGAAGGTTTTTGATACCACATCCGGGGGGCATCCCCTGGTGATAGAAGGCTTTACCGATGATATCTCCGCTGGCGGTGCCTGTGTGGTGATCGGGGAGCGATACCGGTTTGGATCGCCCAATACCATGGTTCATAAAAATGTCAAACTTGAGGTCATTTTATCCAACGCCGCTGTGCGCCTGACGATACTGGGCCAGATTGTCTGGGGAAAAGATATCTTGCTCGAAGGTAAAAAAAGTGTTGCCGTTGGTGTTCGGTTTACCGAAATGAGGGATCATGATCGTGAATTACTCCATGATTATTGCAGCGGTAGTGAAGGAGAACAGAATCTTATCTGGAACCTGTGGGAGTCCATGGTTAAGTAACCAGCAACCGGCCAAGGATTCAAAAAACACAACAATTTAAGTATTTTTTGTCTGAAAGGCGTATTTTGAAAGAGGAAGATACCCAAAAAAAAGATGTCGCCCCCGTTGTCTGGGCCGTTGGCGGTGGCAAGGGTGGGGTCGGTAAGAGCGTTATCAGTACGTTGCTGGCATTCTGGCTGGTGCGTATGGGCAAACGAACGATTCTGGTTGATATGGACCTGGGTGGCGCCAATCTGCACACCCTGTTGGGTATCAAGAACCCGGAACGGACGTTGAATGATTTTGTCACCAAACGCTATGATTCTCTTGAAGATATATGTATCTCGACCCCTGAAAAAAAATTACAACTGATCAGTGGCGCCAGTGAAATTCTTTCACTCTCAAATCCGCATTTTTCCCAAAAGGTAAAGATTATAAAAAATATTTTCAAGCTGGATGCGGATTATGTTATTCTTGACTTGGGGGCCGGAACATCATTTAATGTGTTGGATTTTTTTCTTTTTGCTCATAAAAGAATCATTGTGGTGACACCGCAGCCCATATCGATTCAAAATGCCTATGGTTTTGTTCGGAATGCCGTTTATCGAAGGCTGAGCCAGATTTGCAGTCAAAAGCCGACGCTGCAGATTCTGGTAAAAACGGCAATGGATCCGAAAAACGATTTAAAGGTACGGACAATCAAGGAATTATTTCAGGTTGTCCAGGAGTCGGGGGATTTTGAAACAGCAAAAATTTTTAAAAATGAGATTGCCAGGATCAAGCCGGCAGTGATCACCAATATGGTCAAAGATCCCAGAGAGAAAAATGCTGGCCGCATCGTTCAGCTGGTTGCTGAAAAATATTTAATGCTCCATCCTGTGGATTATGGCAGCGTTGCTTATGATCAACAAATTTATTCGATGGTTTCCAGAATGGCGCCATTGACGGAACTTAGTCAGGCGAGTGACGCTCTTGCCTCCGTATATGAGATAGCGACCCGTTTAATTTAGGGGCGAAAGACCATTTTTCCAGATATAACGGTTTCATTTTGCATACCGGTTTGATTGTAATACATGACGTTTTGTTTTATGACGGTCCGCTGAATCAGAGCAGACCTTTTGTTATTATTTTGTCCGGCGCAATAAAAATTTACTTGACAAAGGGCCGAAGTATAATTAACTTTTAAACAATTTCTGAGTATAATCTCATAAGGGAGGATTCATATTGCGACCTCAAAAAAAACGTATCGTGGCCTACAACCCAAGTGTCAGCTATTTCAAACCCCGAGGCATTCCCATGCTTGAACTTGATGAGATGCAGTTGACCATTGATGCTTACGAAGCGGTCCGGCTCTCTGATCTTGAAGGCATGTCCCACGAGGAGGCCGGTCAGGCCATGGGTGTTTCCCGGGCTACCTTCGGTCGGATTATCCTCAAGGCACGCAAGGTTATTGCAAATGCCATCGTCAATGGGAAAGCCATTAAGATCGAAGGTGGCACCTATGCGCTTGTGGAGGATAAAAGGGTCTTCATGTGCAATGCCTGCAGTCACCGGTGGGAAGCTCCTTTAGGTACCGGTAAACCCAAGGAATGTCCGACCTGCAAGGCCGCTACGGTCGTTCGGGTAAAAGCGGATAAAATAAGATGATTGTGGCCGTTCATGGATAAAAGGGCCCGGGGCACTGCTTTGCCGATGCCGTTTGTGTCGAATAGATAAAAAACGATTGGGGCGCGCTGTCGGGCCTTTAATTTCGTGAATGTCTCAACTGCAATGGCTGTTGCCTTCAAACGCTGCCGTGTTGTTCTGAGATTCCGGTTAGACAGGATACTTTTGATGAACCAGCGCAGACCTCAATGCCTGCAAGGGGTGTGGCAGGCCTGCGTGCATGGCACAGGCAGGAACGTTCCCTAGGCATCAGGGGATGTTTTATAAAAACAGATAGGAGAAAATTAGCTATTATGAAAATTGCGGTTACAGCAACGGGACGTGACATTCGGTCGGATCTTGATCCCCGTTTCGGACGGGCGGAGTATTTTATTGTGGTCGATGCCGATTCCATGGCATATGAGGTTGTGGAAAATGCACAAAACCTGAATCTTCCCCAGGGTGCCGGGATACAGGCCGGAAAAACCATTGTTGAAAACAATGTGGATGTCCTGATTTCAGGGAATTGCGGCCCCAAAGCCTTTAAGGTGTTGAACAGTGCAGGTGTTAAGGTTGTGGTGGGCCCCGGGGGGTCGGTAATAGATGCCGTGGAGAAATATAAGCGCGGTGAATTGGCGGTAACAGATGCTGCCAATGTAGACGGCCATTGGGTTTAAATTAAAAATAATGCCAGGTATTGGATTGGCTACAGCGCGTTTTCACACCTGCCGTTGCAACCGACTATCTGGCCGGGTAAAAAATCAAAGTTTTGACAAAGAGTGAGCGCTAGGTAAGAAGGAGAAACGGATAATGGTTCAGCTTCAGGAAAGTGTCACAGCTGCAAAAAAGAAGAATCAGGCCAAGGAGGATCAGGATGCCCAGGTCAAAGGTTCTTTGCAGAAAATAAAAAACAAAATTATCGTTATGAGCGGCAAGGGCGGGGTGGGGAAAACCAGCACCTCGGTCAATCTTGCCATTGCGCTTTCTAAAAAGGGATTTAAGGTCGGGCTCATGGATGTGGATCTTCACGGCCCTGATGTGCCGCGAATGCTGGGGCTCAACGGAATGCTGGACCTGAACCCGAATCGGAAACTCAATCCTATGACATATTCGGAAAACCTGGCAGCGGTGTCCATAGAATCATTAACCCCCAACAAAGATGATGCCGTTATCTGGCGTGGTCCGATTAAGTATTCAGCCATTCGGCAGTTTATTGCCGACGTGGAATGGGGTGAGCTTGATTTTTTAATCGTGGATTCGCCTCCGGGCACTGGTGATGAGCCCTTGACAATTGCTCAGACCATGTCGGATGCCAAGGCCATTATTGTAACAACCCCTCAGGAAGTGAGTCTGGCGGATGTCAGAAAATCGATTAATTTCTGCAAAACCGTTAAGATGGAGATCTTCGGCCTTATCGAAAACATGGCCGGGTTGGAGTGTCCGCATTGCGGGAAATTGATTGAACTGTTCGGGGCCGGCGGTGGTGAAAGGACCGCAACGGATGCGGGTATCAATTTTCTGGGCCGGATTCCGTTTGATCTGAATATGGTCACTGCCGGTGACTCGGGCACTTGCTTTCAGGAAATGTACGTCGATTCACCGGTAACCCTTGCCTTTGCAAAGGTTGCCGAAAGAATGAGCACGCTTGTATAGGTGCCAGGGTCTCATGAACGTCGTTGCCGGGGCAGGGCTATGCCTGTTGTTTTGCATTTCCAACAACCGGCCACGGATAATTTTTTATTTTAGTCATATATATTCGGAGGAATTAAAATGAAGTTTGCAATACCGATGGCAGAAGGAAAACTGGCCGCCCACTTTGGGCATGTCAGGGAATTTGCAATTATTGAAGTGGAAAACGATGAGATCAAAAACAAAGAACTGCATACGCCGCCGCCCCACGAGCCCGGGGTCCTGCCCAAATGGCTGCATGAAATGGGTGCCGATGTGATTATTGCCGGTGGCATGGGGCAGATGGCCGTGGGCCTTTTCCAGCAAAACGGCATCAAGGTTGTCTTGGGGGCACCGGCGCTTGAGCCTGAGACCATTGTCAAAAATTACCTGGAAAACAGCCTGACCACCGGCGACAACCTTTGCGATCACTAAGGATTATTTTTTTGCCCGATGCATTTTTTGTCGGATTTTCATCAAGGCCTTCTTCTCCGGGAGGGGCCTTGGCGAAAAGAAAGTATTGTAAAAAGTTTATTTTTCTACCAGGGTAAACTGCCAGGCGCAAAACCAGTCTTCCGGGTGTTTGTCCGGCGGGCAGGCAATACATTCGGTTTTAATCCGGTGATCAATTGTTTTTGCAAAATAGGGATACTCCACATTGCCCACGGATTTACAGGGGTAATCCGGCAGGCCACGGCGTTTTCTGGCGGCCTGAACCCTGCATTTGTTCATGCGAAAAATGAAGCAGTGCTCGTCGATGTTCTCAATGGATTGCTCGTTGATATGGGCATACATACGAAAGGCCAGTGCCTTTTTGAGGGCTGGAATACCCCCATCTGCAGGTAATTTCAGCAGGTCTTTGATCCGCGTGGCCTCAAATGGTGAATACCGGGTCCAGCAGGTGTCGTTACATCTTTTCGCGTCAATCATACCATACTTTTTTTCCACGGCCTGAAACCATATGCCGTCATTGGCCAGCCAGTTGACACCGATATTTTTTAAAAGGGTGAGCTTGGCTTCACGGGGCAGTTTTGAAAGGATTGACGGAACCCCGTCGGTTACTTCAAAACCGGCTGTTTTCCCCAGCCGCGTGACCTGATTTTTGAAACTGGCATCCCAGACCCGGTTTTCGATCTCCATTGTATTTTCCAGACCCAATTGATGTTCAACCTCGGCAAACCAGTGGCCGTAATGGACCACGATGCGGCGAAAGGCATCGATCACCAGATCTGTCAGCATATCATCATCAATTGTTTCCATATCCTTAACATATTCCGTCATTGCATTTTTCTCCTGATTCTGCAGCGCAGCCCTTTCATATTGGGTGGGCCGGACTCTTTTCCCAGCACCCGGGTGAACGTCAGAATGTTGAAGTTGGATTTTTTCCATTTATACTGCTGCTCACACCGGCCCTCGGGAAACCACCAGCCGTAGGCGGCATACACAATTCCCGGTTTAATGGTTTCGGTCAGCCGGGCAAACTGGGTGGTGAAAGTCTGCCACCGGATAAAAACCGCAGGTATGGCTGCCGCCGATTTCCCAGGCGCATGGCAAACATCCTGGCAGGCCACCAGATTCGGAGAACCAAAGATGTTGGCCAGGCGGATCAGGACAAAGTGCTCCAGGCCCTTGGGCATGCCCTGACAGAATGCCACGGCTTTAGCACCGTTTTCTTCTCTGATGCGGCACAGATTGTCGGATATGGTAGCAATGGCCTTTTTCCAGGATATTTTTGTCCATTTGCCGGATCCGCGTTTCCCCACCCTTTGCAGGGGCTGGGTGAGTCTGTCCGGGTGGGAGAGGCGCTCTGCGGAAGCCAGGCCCTTGGGGCAGATATAGCCCTTGTTGAGGTATCCGTCCGGATCCCCTTTAACCGGAGGATTTTATTGTCCGAAATCTGGGCCAGAAGCCCGCAGCCGCCATGATCCATGCGGGCACAATGGGTTTTCACCCAGGAAGACGGGGGGGGGCGGTGTCCGGTGCCGGAAGCGGCATGTCATTTGTCATAAATCACCGCCAGGATTGTGGCCTGTTGTTCATGGGCGGCAATCAGGTGGGGGGTGGTGGAAAGGTAATAGATGCTGTCACCGGGTTCCAGGATAAACGTCTCCTTTCCGATGGTGATGATGGCATTGCCGCTGAGCACATATATAAACTCTTCACCGTCATGGACCGATAAGTCCGCTCCGGGATTTTCCTCCAGATGAACGATTAACGCCTCCATATGACGCCCTTTGACTTCCGGGGCCAGACTTTTATAGGTATAGGCCTGTTTTTTGCCTTTCTGTGCCGTGGACCTTGAAACAATTTTTTGATCGGCCTTTCGGGTGACCGAATACAGCCGGCTGCCAACGCCGGAAATAAGGCGGCTGAACGCACCGTCAAGGGCCTTGGACAACTTGATGACGGTTCCCAGTTGGGGGTGAACGTCATTGGCCTCGATTTTGCCCAAAAATTCGACGTCAAAGCCGGTCAGGTTGGCCAGTTCGTCAAGGGTCAGTTTTTTTTCTTTTCGCAGTATTCGGAGCCGCTGGCCCATGTCTTCGGTGACTTCCCGGTCTGTTTTTTTGATATCGCCGGTCAGGTCTTCAAAAAAATCGACATTGATATGCGGTTTTTGTTCATTCGTTGCCATGTTCAACTCCTAACCCGGTTAAACCGGAAATAACAGATTACAAACAATAGATTGCAAGTAAATTTCAAATAAGGTCAAAAGCCAACTGCCCGCCGGAATATGCTCGAATTTACCGTCGGCATTTTGGGGGCAGTACGGCTTTGGGTGCCCAGGTTTCAGGCAGTTTCTGATCCGGTTGTTCACCCAATTTTTTCTTGCGGTCGGCCAGACCCGGCCGGGCAAATTCCATGTGGCCCCCTTTTAATGTACGGCCGTTGATCACCGCTTCAGAGCGTAATCGCCGGCCAATGGTTTTTTCCATCTGACGGCCGAGCCAGAGAATCCGGTCCACATCATACCCGTGCTCTATGCCCATTTCATCGATCTGAACCAGGGTGTCTTCCAGGGTGACCAGACCCACGTACCGGGGATCGGTGTAATAGTAATCGCCGGTTCCCTTGGTGGGGCAGTCATCCAGGAAATTGGCCGGTTGGCCCCCCAGCCCGCCGAGGGTGCCTTCAAAATGGGTGATACCAGCCTGCAGGGCCGCCAGAACGGAGGCGGAGGAGATCCGTTTGGTTTCATGGAAATGGGCGATATGATACCGCGGGTCGGGTATGTCGTCCAGGATCATGGAAAAATAGCGATACACATCCGGGGCCGAGGCACTGCCGTCGTGGTCGGCGTGTTCGATGTCGTGGGCGCCTATTTCCAGAAAGCGTTTGGAAAATTCCACCGCATCCTCAAGTTTTGTGGCACCGCCGATGGGGCTGCCCCAGATGGTGCTGACGGTGCCGCACATCTTCATGCCGGCATCATTGCATTTTTTGATACAGCGTTCGGCTTCCGCCCAGTAGTCGGGCAGCGTGGTGCCGGAGTTGGCAAAATGATGCTCTTCTTCGGTGGAAACCATCATCAGCAGCCGATCAGGCCCAATACCTTTTTCCCTCAGCGCAATGGCCCGGTTGACAGAAGGCTCCCGGATGGTGATGGCGGTAAGGCAGATATCGTCATAGTCGATTCCCTTTTTGGCGCATCGCTGTTTAAACCGGTCGCTTCTTAAATGGGCCAGCAGCTCTTCGGCATCTTTGAACTGGGGCATGAGAAAAGGGTTGCCCAGATTGGTGACCTCAATATTGCGGCAACCGGCAAAGATGAGTTCTTCCAGATAAAATTTTTTGGCGGCGGTGGAAATGAATTTTTCTTCATGTTGAAACCCGTCGCGAATGGTAATATCGCCGATGGTCACTTTTTTGGGCATTCTCGGAAAAATTTTCCAGTAATCATATTCCGTCATTTATGGGGTCCTCCTTTTAAGGGGCTTAAAGTTAAAGGCTGAAGGTAAACGGTTAAAGGCGGTTCGCTGACCTAAAACCTGAAATTACCAAATGCCGGTTCACCAATGGGGGAAAGAAGGCTGACTTCAAAGGCCATGGCCAGCCAGTCCCGAATTTCACCGAATTTTAAGACCCGGTCGTTCAGCAGGCGGGAGCCGCAGTAAAACGGATGGGCTTCGCCGTCGTATTTTTCAATCATTTTGTCCCGGAAAGCTTGTTTTTCCGTTTCCGTCATGGGAGTGTTCCGGGCTTCCCGCTTGCGTTCTTCAATGCTCAAAAGGACCCCGGCGGCACTGCGTCCGCTCATGACCGAGGTGCGCCCCCGCATGGTGGTAAACAGGAAATGAGGCCTGTAGGCCCGACCGCACATGCCGTAATTGGCCGCTCCGTTATCGGGTCCGATGACCATCTGAATACGGGGCACCTGGGCGCAGGAAACGGCCCGCACCATGTCAGAACCGTACTTGCCGATACCCATGTGTTCGGATTCGGAGCCCACCATATAGCCCGGAGAGTTCTGCAGAAACAAAAGGGGAATTTTTTCCTGGGAGCAGCGAACGATCCACTCGGTGGCCTTGCGGGCCGCTTCAACAAAAATGATGCCTACGGCGTTGGATGCGATAACCCCTACGGGCAATCCTTTGATACGGATTTTTCCGGCAAGGATGTTGTCCCCCCGGCCGGAGGCGTAAGCTTTTTTGTATTCATAGAAATAACTGTCGTCGGCAATGCACCCGAGCACCTGGCGGGCATCGATGCCCTGATGGATGGCCGCCGGCAGAACGTCATAGAGACTGTCTGCGGGCAAGCGGGGCGGGGTTTCGGCATAACGGTGGAGGTGTAGCGTCTGCGGGGGTTCAAGGGCCAGTATCTCTCTGACCTGATTGATGGCTTCATCCTGAGTGCCGCAAAAATGATCGGCGCCGCCGGAGGTGCCGGTGTGTACCCGGGCGCCCCCTAGATTCTCGGCCGATATAATTTCACCGGTGGCCATTTTGACCAGCGGGGGGCCGCCTAGAAAAGAGTAGGACATCTGGTCGATCATGACGGACTGGCAGGCCATGAAAACGATGTAGGCACCGCCGGCGGTGTTGCCGCCGGTACTCAGGGTGATCTGCTTCAGCCCCCTGGCCGACATGCGGGCCATATTGAAAAACATGGACCCGAAATGCTGATCATCGGGAAAGACATCGGCCTGCATGGGCAGAAAAGCGCCGCCGGAATCGGCGATATAGACGCAGTTGAGGCCGCAGCGGTCGGCAATGGCCTGGGCCCGAATATGCTTTTTCAACGTGATGGGAAAATAGGTGCCGGCCTTGACCCGGCTGTCATTGGCAATGATCATGGTCCAGTTGTTATTGATTTTGCCCAGACCGGTGACCACACCGCCACAGGGAACATCTTTTACTCCCGGATAATCTACCCCGAACCCGGCAATACGGGAGAGTTCAAAAAAAACAGTGCCCGGATCAATGAGATTGTCGATCAGTTCCCGTACCGGGCGTTTACCCTGTTTCGCAAGCCTGTTTACCGCTTTTTCACCACCGGGCCACATGGCCTGGTAGACCCGTTCGTCCAGTAGCCTTTCTTCATTTTCCCAGAAGGCGCGATTGTTGATGTCCGTCATAATTTTTCCTCTGCTGTATTAAGCATTATTCACCCCGGTAAACCGGTTTGCGCTTTTCCCGGAATGCGGCCAGGCCTTCGAGGCGATCCTTTGTGGGAATGGTCACCCAGTAGGCATTGGATTCAATGGCCAGTCCGGAGGCAAGGTCGGTTTCCAGCCCATAATTGATGGCATATTTGGCCTGTTCAATGGCAATGGGCCCTGTTTCACAGATCATGGCGGCCATCTCGTAGCATTCGGTCAGCAGGGCACTTTGGGGACAAATCCGGTTGACCATGCCCATGTTCAGTGCCTCGGCAGCGCCGATGCGGCGGCCGGTGAAAATCAGCTCCTTGGCCTTGCCGCGTCCCACCAGTCGGGGGAGTCTCTGGGTGCCGCCGGCCCCGGGAATAATGGCAAGCCTTGTTTCGGTGAGCCCCATGGTGGCATTGTCAGCGGCGATACGCATATCACAGGCCAGTGCCAGTTCCGTTCCGCCGCCCAGGGCAATCCCGTTTACGGCCGCAATCACCGGTTTGTTGAGCTGTTCGATGGCGGTAAACAGGTTGCGGATAGTGAAAATAAATTCTTTGACCGCCATGGGACTTAAGGTTGCCCGTTCCTTGAGGTCGGCCCCGGCACAAAACGCTTTTTCGCCGGCACCTGTGATGATCACCACCCGGATATCGGTGTTGAACCGCAACGCCCTGATCTGTTCCTCAAGGGCTTTCAATAGGTCAACGTTAAAGGCATTCATCACCTGTGGACGATTCAGTGTCACCAGGAGAACCTGATCTGACTGTTCCACCAAAAGAACCTTTTCATTCATTACACTCTCTCCTGTTTTCAATATCCAATAATTCAACACCCGATGTATCTGGAAATGACAAGCCGTTGAACTTCAGAGGTGCCTTCCCCGATATCCAGGAGTTTCTGATCCCGATAAAATCTTTCCACATTATATTCTTTCATCAGGCCATATCCACCGTGGATTTGAACGGCATGATTGGCCACCCGGCCCATAAGCTCCGAGCAATACAGTTTGGCCATGGCCGCTTCTTTTTCAAAAGCGCGACTGTTGTCCCGAAGCCAGCAGGCCTTATACAGCAGGTTGCGGCCGCATTCAATTTCAAGGGCACAGTCTGCCAGTTTAAAGGCCACCGCCTGAAATTTGCTGATGGGCTGGTTGAACTGCTGCCTCTCCTTGGCGTATTTCAAGGCTGTTTCATAGGCCCCCTGGGCGCCACCCAGGCCCATGGCGCCGATGGAAAGCCGCCCGCCATCAAGGGTCTGGAGCATCTGATGAAAGCCGTCACCGCGGTTGCCCAGCATGTTTTCCTTGGGCACACGGACATTGTCAAAATAGAGTTCGGCCGTATTGGAAGCCCGCCACATCATTTTTTTATGCATGGCCACCGCCTTGAATCCGGGCATGCCAGGCTCGACAATAAAGCAGGTATATTCGGGTCGGCCGTTGGCCCGGGTACCGGTGATGGTCTGGACGGTTACGCCCAGGGTGAGTTCACAGGCGGCATTGGTGATAAATATTTTGGAACCGTTAATGACCCAGTCATCACCGTCCTGGACAGCCGTGGTTTTACTGCCGCCGGCATCTGAACCGGCAGTGGGTTCGGTCAGCCCGAATCCCCAGAGACCTTCCCCGGCGCACAGCCTGGGCAGGTATTTTTTTTTCTGCGCTTCAGTGCCAAAGTAGTAAAGTGGGCCGATACCCAACGAGTTTCCTGCGGCAATGGTGGCACCCTGGGAACCGTCGATACGGGAAATTTCCTCAACAGCAATAATGTAGGAGATATAATCCATTTGCTGACCCCCGTAGTGGTCCGGCACAAACATGCCGAAGAGCCCTATTTTACCCATTTTTTGAGTCAGATCAGCGGAAAATGTCTCATTTTCATCCAGTTCGGCAGCTATTGGGGCGATTTCACTCTGGGCAAATCTGCGAACTTCTTTGCGAATCATTTCCTGTTCTTTGGTAAGATCAAAATCCACATCTCCTCCTTTCAAAGTCCTATTTCAGGCCGTTTAGAATAAAATTTTCATAAATGCCCGCAATCTCGTCAACGCTCAGCCGGCCATCCGGATTGAACCAGGAAGCGCCGGAGGTGCACAGGGTCAAAATGGCATATGAGAGTATTTTTACATCGCAATCTGTAAAAACGCCTTTTCGGCGGCCCTCCAGGATAAGGCCTTGAAACAGTTTTTCATAGGCATCCCTTTTTTTTACGATGTGCTGGCAATGCGTGTGGGTTAATCCCCTTAGCTCACTGTTGGCGATAAAGGTTTCTTTCTGGCGGTTGAGGTGAAACTGAACGTGGCCGCGCACGGCGGCCCGCATGCGATCTTCGGTATCTTCAATGCCCGCCAGACCTTGGTGCAGATGATCCATAAGGTCCGTCATTGTTTCGAGCAGGATCGAAAATAGAAGCTCTTCCTTGCTGGGATAATGGTAGTAGATGCTTGCTTTGCGAATGCCGCAGCCCATGGCGATTTCGCTGATACTGGTGGCGAAATAACCTTTTTTGTAAAAAAGTTCGATGGCGATATCTTTGATCGTATGTTTTGTTTTTAGCATAGAATATGATTGATGATGTATGTAAGCGAAAAAGTAATAAAACAGCAAGAACCCAGCGTCGGGCAAAAGCCCTGAATGTGATAAACTTACCGACCGACCGGTAGGTCATCGCATTAAATTCATAAAAAAACGGATTTGTCAAGTATTAAATGCCGCCTGTAAAGCCTGTCAGCGTATTCCCGGATAAGAGATCGTTTATTTTAGATGATTTTAATTCATTTCGGTATTTTGTAAAATAATTTTCCGGCAGCTCAAACGGTTTGACCGCCGACGGATTTTTTGTAACGGCTGCGATAAAAGCAGTGACAACGGTGGGATCGAAAAATATTCCGGCCTGTTTGCGAAGGGTTGACAGGGCCTTGTCCAGCCTGACTTTTTTCATGTTGGGGCGTTCGGATATCATGGCATCAAAACTGTCGCAGACGGCCAGTATGCGAGCCCCCATGGGGATATCGCCAGCTTTTTTACCCTGGGGGTAACCGCTTCCGTTAAACCGTTCGTGATGATTCAGGATCAGGGGGATGATGTCATTCATGAAAGAAAGCGGTTTGAGTATTCTGGCACCGATCACCGGGTGTTTCTGGATGATTTCATATTCCTGAAGGGAGAGTTTCCCCAGGTTAAACAGGATGCCGTCTTCCATTCCGATTTTTCCGATATCATGCAGCAACCCGGCATGATACACATTGTCAATCTGTTGGGCGGACAATCCCATCTCTATAGCGGTCATGCGGGCATAATGGGCCACCTTAACCGAGTGCCCATGGGTGCAGACGTCCTTGGCTTCCAGGGCCAGGACGAGGCCTTCAATGGTTTCCCTGAACGCCTGAAGCATCCTGTCGTCATATCGCAGGGCTTTGTGCAGTGAAATAGCCCCCTGTTCGGCCAGGGCCTGTAAAAATTTTGTTTCACGCGGTGTTAATTTTTTTTCATGACTGAAATAGACGGCCAGGATGCCTGATAAGTGATCGACGATTTTAAACGGGATGCCGGTTACCGATACGATCTGTTTTTTTCCCAGTCGCTCCAGATCAGGCAGCCGGGGGTCATAGCGGCAGTCCCGGATATGGACCGTCCCGTCTTTGCCTGCTACAAAAATATTTTTCAGTGTTTCAAAATCAACTGCTGACAGGCTTTGAAATGCAAAGCCACAGGTGATCTTGTTTTTGATTTTGCGGGTATCGTTGTCGATAATCCAGAAAATGCTGCCTTTGGCGGTCATCACTTCGGTAATCTGGGTAACAATGGCCTGCAAAACCGCACGGGTGTCGTGCCCGGAATGAATGGCCGAACTGACCCTGCGAAAAATATTCAGATAACGGTCGGGAAATATGGTATTTTGTGCGGCAATGGCACATTGTTCGGCCAGGGTGCTTAAAAACACCATATCATGGGAGCACAGATCGACCTCACTTTTCAGGTTAATTCGGAGCACCATGCGCATGTCGCCCATTATTTTAAGGGGCAATCCGACAATGGACACGATCCCTTCGGCAAGGGCATCTTCCGGATATTGGACGCGCAGGTCTTCTGCGATATTGCGGATGACCACCGGCGCCTTTTCGTAAATTTCACAAAGGCCGTCAACGGCCCGTACCGGTCCCTTGGCAAGGTATCGCGGACTCATACCACAGGCGTTCTGGAGTTCAAGCAGGTTGCTTTGGCGGTTTAACACCCTCAACGTACAGCCGCAGGAAGAATGGAACAGTGCGGTAATGTTCTCTGCTATCATTTGCAGAATCATGTCCGCGCTACGGCCGCGGTAAATGGCCCGGTTGATCCGGGCAATGGTTTTAAAAAAGTGGGCCTGCCTGTTTTTCATTTAACGGTTTTTCCAGACGGGTTTGCGTTTTTCTTCAAATGCCAGCAATCCTTCCCGGGCATCTTCAGTGACGCAAAGGGAGGCAAACAGTTCGCCTAAATAATCAAGGGACTGGTGATAGGGCAGATCCATCATGCCGTATATCCCCTGTTTGCCGATCTGAAGGGCCTGCGGGCTTTTGGCGGCCAGTTTGAGGGCCAGTTCCATGGTGGCGTTTTCCAGTTCTTCGGGAGGTACGACCTGGTTGACCAGGCCCAGACGCTGGGCCTCGGCGGCCGAAATGAAATCCCCCGTGAGGACCATTTCCAGTGTTTTTTTACGCCCCACCAGCCGGGCCAGGGGGACGGCCGGCCCCAGACATATCAGCCCCACATTGATGGCCGTTGTGCCAAAACGGGCATCCTCGGCAGCAACCGTCAGATCACAGGCAAATACAAGACCAGACCCGTTGGCAATGGCATAGCCCTGTACCGATGCGATAACCACTTTTTTCATGCGGGCAATGGTATGGTTGTGGAGGTCCATCACCTGTATCATTTCGCGATATTCAGTCAAATTTTTATCCTTGAACTCATGAAGGGCAATCCCTGTGGAAAAATGCTTTCCGGCCCCGCGAATAATAATGACACGAATATCGTCGTCCTCATCCATTTGCTGAAGCACCCCATTCAGGTTTTGGGCAAATGGCAGGGTAAATGTGTTCAAGGCTTCGGGTCGATTCAGGGTAATGATGCCGACATGATTTTTTTGATCGGTCAGGATGGGTGCAGACGACATGTAGGTCTCCTTTTTTTTAAGGTGGCTGTTTTTTAAAAACCGTTTGGGTGCGTGGAGTGGGTAACGTAAAGACCGGGCGGTACCAAGCCAGCATGAACGAGCGCTCAATCAACTTTATCGGGCTCTGCAAGGGATGTCAAGAAAATTATTATCTATGTAACTGTTCGTATTTGTTTCTAATAAAAATTGAACCACCGATTGCCGAGCGCTGCTTCGGCAAAATAACTTTTAAAAAAAAGGGCATTATGTTAAATTTTAAATCAGATTTAAATAATAATTGCAGCCATGGGAGAGCTTATACGTATGGAACTAAATGACCTGGACGCACGCCAGGAAAAATGGATGAAAAATCGGCGAAAGTGGTACAACGTGTATCTTTTTGCAGGGGTTGGGATCAACTTTATTCTCTATTTTACGAAACCCTACGGATTTAATCCCGGCAATAGTCTTTTCTGGGGGTCTCTTTTCGGATTGGGTATCCCCATTTCAACAATGCTCGTTTGTGGTTATATCCACCAAAAGCTGATAGGCCTATGAAACAATTCAAGGCGGACGGTCATTTTGTTAACAAAAGGATTTGCCGGTTTCTGGTAACAGCTGTCGTTATTTTTTTATGGATTTCGGGACCCTGCCGGGCGGATGCGCTTTTTGTGAATGATTACCAGGTTGATGAATACCTATTGGGCAAAAAAGAGGCCCGGCTATCGGTGGGGTTTACCCGGCAGTCCATGTTTGTTGAAAAAACGACGCGATTCACCGGGGGCTGGATGAAGCGTTTTTTTGGAGAGGTGAAAGAAGAAAAGGTGGCTACTTTTTTTCTGCTGGCCGAAAATCAGATTCGGGAGATCGATTGGCAGAATAACAGAATTTATGTGTTCCCCTTTGACCATCTCACCAATATTAAATGGATCAAAGAAAAAAAGGATGCTTATCAGGGCGTCTCGGAAATCATCAAGGATCGCTACAAGGTCAAAGTACCGCAATTGTCCATTCAAATCCGAAAGGACCGAGAAACGATTCAGGGGTTTGTATGTCGCGTGGCCGACGCGCATCTGCGCCTGGAAACAGTTGACCGGAAGAAAAATGCCACCAGTGTGACCCTTGTAGATCAGACCCTGTGGGTTTCAGAAGCGGTGCCGGGATTTGACGACTATCAGAAATTCCATGGGCACCTTGCCCGGCGACTCGGCCTTGAAGCTGAACGGTTGGGATGTTTTAATTTTATCCTCAGGTACTGGGACGGCTCCCTGGGTCCAATTCATGAACAATTGAGTCAGGTCAGGGGATACCCCGTACAAACCAGATTAACGGTGCGGGCCCAATACACCACCGGTGCGGATACGGATACGCCCAAGACCATCACCAAACAGCTTAAATCAGAGGCTGTTACCTTGAAAGAAGTGAATTTGCAGAAAATTGATCCGGCGTTCTACGGGGACCCGGAAAATTTTGAGATTATTTTTCCTGAATGATATGGCATGGGTTTGTAAGTAAGATACCGCCCTTCCCAAAATAGGTATTTTTGTTCACTATCAATGCCCGCGATAAAAATAGGGTGGGTTGCTTCGTCTGTCATCAAAAAAGGCGGGGAACGTTTAGGGTTCCCTGCCTTTTTTGATGTATGGTAGTTGCCTGAATCTATTTTTTGGAGCTCAGTTCCGGGAATTGGTGGTAAAAATATTCGTTGGGTAAAGAGACTTTTTCTGCTTTCTTTTTTCCCTCCTCATTTTCCCTTAACTCTATCCGCCGAATCTTGCCGCTGATGGTCTTGGGCAGTTCATCGACAAATTCGATGATTCTCGGGATTTTAAATTTGGCCAGCACATCGATGGTGTGTTGGAACAACTCCAGGGCCAGTTCTTTGGACGGTTTATGGCCTTTGTTCAAAATGACGAACGCTTTGACCAGCTGGTACCGCTTGGGATCGGGGCTGCCCACAACAGCGGTTTCCATTACCGCCGGATGCTCGATCAATGCGCTCTCCACTTCAAACGGACCCACGCGGTAGTCGGACGATTTAATGACATCATCGGACCGACCCACAAACCACCAGTATCCGTCGGCGTCAAAAGAGGCCTTGTCCCCGGTAAAGTACAGGTTGTTCTGGAACGCTTCTTCGGTTTTTTCGACATTGTCGAGATACTCCTGAAAAAGCCCCAGGGCCCGCCAGTCGGTCAGGCGAACCACGATGTGGCCGGGCTCGTCGGCACTGGTGATTTCATTGCCCTCATCGTCCGTCAGGATGATATCGTACATATAGGCGGGATACCCAAATGACCCAAACCGCATTTTTCCTTCCATCCAGGGTGGATTACCGATCATGCAGGTGGATTCGGTCTGGCCGTAAAAATCCCTGATCTCGGTTCCCGTCACTTTTTTCCACTGTTCAATGACTTCCGGGTTCAGGGGTTCACCGGCACTCAGGGAATATTTCATGGCCGACAAGTCGTATTTGTCCAGATTCAGACCCACAAAGGCCCGCCAGGCCGTGGGGGGGGCGCAGAAGGAGTTTACCTTGTATTTGGCCACCGTCGCGATGTATTTGTCGATATTCAATGCCGTAAAGTTAAACCCTGTTGCGGTGGCGCCAACATTGAGGGGCGCAAAAAGGCTGCTCCATGCCCATTTGGCCCACCCCGGAGCGCTTAGATTGTGATGAACGTCTCCAGGCTCGAGTCCAATCATGACAGAGGTCGACAGATGGCCCACCGGGTAGGAGGTGGCACTGTGGCCCACCCGTTTGGGCAGTCCGGTGGTGCCTGAGGTGAAAAAACAGAACAGTACATCCTGGCTGCCGACATCGGCGGCATCAGCACTGGCGGATTCGCTGTCAATATCGGAATAGGGCGCCCAGCCCTCTTTGTGACCCAGCACGATTTTGGCTTTCGGGGTGCAGCCGGTTGTCTTTAGCGCATCATCCACCAGATCGGTCAATGATTCCATGACAATGAGAACATCGGGCAGGTACGCTTCAAATCTGAATTGAATCTCTCTTTCCGTCATGGATGTGGCCGTAGGGACTGCCACAAAGCCGCCTTTCAGGGCCGCAAGGCTTGCGAACCAGGTTTCCGGAACGATGGGGGTCAGCATATACATGTTGTCCCCTTTTGCGACACCTTTGTTTCTCATGAAATTAAGAATTTTATTTCCGTTTGCCCCGAGCTCCGTATAGGTGAACTGACGTTCCGCATCGGTGTCAAGGTCCGTCCAGATCAACGCCGGTTGATCCCCCCGTTCCTTGACATGAATGCCTTCAAATATCTCCGCTACCCAATTGAATTTTTCCGGAAGGGGTAGATGGTTCAGTTTTTCGAAAAAAGAGCGTGCAGCGGTTTCCCTCTTGTCCATGTCCTTGAGGGTGTTTAATGCCATTACTTCTTTGTATAAATTTTGCAACGCCATCAGGACGCCTCCTTTGTGTTTGATTACCATCTGATTATATATTGTTTTTGCCTGTAACGCCTGAACCGGTCAGACCGGATAAAATTTGAATGACAATTTGCAGATCGATTCCAATTGGTTTCCAAGACCCCAGGTCAGGGTTCCTGAAGTTCCGGGATATCGGCATAGTAGTCCAGTGCTTCCGGATTGCTCAGGGCATCCTTGTTCAGGACCGGTTGCCCCAGGGTTACTTTTTTGACGGCCAGTTCGACTTTTTTCATGTTCAGCGTATAGGGTATCGCCGGTATGCTGATTATTTTGGCCGGCACATGCCGCGGCGATGCATTGTCCCGGATGGTCTTGCGAATTCTGGCCTTGAGGTCGTCGGTCAGTTTGTATTCGGCCAGGAGTTTGACAAACAGAATGACCCGCACATCATTTTCCCAGGGTTGGCCGATGACCACACTGTCCTCGATTTCCGCCATCTGTTCCACCTGACGATAGATTTCCGCCGTGCCGATTCTCACGCCTCCCGGGTTTAAGGTCGCATCCGAGCGACCATAGATGGTGACGCCGCCATGGTCGTTGATTTTGATGAAATCACCATGGCGCCAGATGCCGGGATAAACATCAAAATAGGCCGCATGATATTTGGCCCCGTCCGGATCATCCCAGAAATAGATGGGCATGGAAGGAAACGGGGCCGTGCAGACCAGTTCTCCCTGACGGTTTAAGACCGGTTTGCCATTGTCGTCAAAGGCCTCAACTTTCATACCGAGTCCACGGCACTGCAGTTCACCGGCATACACCGGGCCCATGGGATTTCCCAGGGCAAAGCAACCGTTTAAATCCGTCCCCCCTGATATCGACGCGAGCTGGAGATCCTTTTTAACTTCCGAATAGATGAAATCAAATCCCTCGGCGGAAAGGGGGGACCCTGTGGACAAAAGGGCTTTTAAGGCTGAAAGGTCATATTGTTTGCCCGGTTTGACGCCTGCATTCTGCAGGGCGGCAATATACCCGGCACTGGTGCCGAAAACGGTTATTTTCTCATCCTGGGCCATTTCCCACAGGGCACCGGGATGGGGATGAAAAGGATTCCCGTCAAAAAGAACAAGGGTTGCGCCCACGGCCAGGGAACAGGTCAGCCAGTTCCACATCATCCAGCCGCAGGTGGTAAAATAAAAAATCACATCTTCCCGTTTCAGATCCGTGTGCAGCATGAGCTCTTTTATCTGGTGGATCAGTATGCCGCCGGCGCTTTGAACCATGCATTTGGGCAGACCGGTGGTCCCCGAAGAGTACATGATATACAGAGGATGCCCAAAGGGCAGTTGTACAAATTCGACGTCAAGGTTTTGCTCGGTGGATTTGAATTCTGAAAAAAGCACGGCGTTGGGTATCGCGTGGATATCCGGCCGGGGTTCGGTGTAGGGTACCACCACCACCTTTTGGATAGAGGGTAGCTTTTTCAGAACCTTGCTGATCCGTTCAAGGGAGTCAATCTTTTTGCCCTTAAAAAAATACCCATCGGCCGTAAACAGGATTTTGGGTTTGATCTGGCCAAACCGGTCCAAAACGCCCTTGATGCCGAAATCGGGTGAGCACGATGACCATGTCGCACCCAGGCTTGTCGCCGCAAGCATGGCGATAATGGTTTGGGGCAGGTTGGGCATGAAACCGGCCACCCGGTCTCCGACGGAAATTCCGGCGTCTTTGAGGGCCCGGGCCACGGCCGCAACTTCCCGGTACAGCTGTGCATAGGTGAGTCGGGTGGCCGTCTGCCCTTCGCCTTTGAAGATGATGGCCACCTGATCGTCTCTGTAGCGCAGCAAATTTTCCGCGAAATTTAATCTGGCGCCTTCAAACCATTGAGCGCCGGGCATTCGGGTAATGTCATCGATTACCCGATCACAGGGCTTTGAGGCCTTGATTTCTGCAAAATCCCACATGGTGGCCCAGAAATCGGGGATATTGTCAATGGACCATTGGTAGAGTTGGCTAAAATCTGAAAAACGGCTGCCGGTTTTTTTGTTAATAAATTGCATGAACCGGTAGATGTTTGTGTTTTTGATGCGTTCTGGTGATGGTTGCCACAATGGATTTTCCATATTCAACCCCCTTCACGGTCCTGACGTGAACACCCGGTATGAAAACCCCCGTGCCGGACGGTGCCCTCGTCAGCTGAAATCGACGGCATTGGGTTACCCATGTTGTTTTTTTACCGGCCATCAACATGCAGGGCCGGCTTGACGTAAAGAACCTGGTAATCGATGTGCGAATTAATTTAACGGGCCAAATTTTATCTTTAAAAATCATGAGGGCGACCGTACCGCTAAAGGATAAACTGACCGACCGGACGGTAGGCCTCTGATCTATTCAACATTAAACCGGTTTTTTGTCAAGCGTTTATTCCACAAGCAATGGAAAGTGGCATTTTCTATTATGATCCAATTTTTTTAGACTGTAAAACCAGGGGATGGGGTATCATTTATGTGCCCATCCCCTGGTGGCATAAAACGAAACGGATGAAACCCTTGAAATTACGCGGTTTCAATTTTGGCGTCATTTTCCCGACCCAGTTCCCTGGTGGCCATATCCCGCAGTTTGTATTTTTGTATTTTGCCGCTGGCGGTTGTGGGATATTCTTCGACAAAAAAGAAAAACGCCGGAATCTTGTGAAAAGCGATTTTATTTTTGCAAAACGTCTGGATTTCTTCCTGGCTGCTGACGGCGTCCGGTTTCAACTGAATATAGGCCGCCAATTCTTCGCCGTATTTGAGGCTCGGCACACCCACCACCTGAACATCCTTTATTTTTGGATGGGTGTACAGGAATTCTTCGATTTCCCGCGGGTAGATGTTTTCCCCCCCGCGTATGATCATATCCTTGATGCGGCCTGTAATTTTGCAGTAGCCGTTTTTATCCATGATGGCAAGATCCCCTGTGTGCAACCAGCCGTCGCTGTCAATGGCCTCAGCGGTGGCTTCGGGCATCTTGTAATACCCTTTCATGACATGGTATCCGCGGGTGCACAGCTCTCCCTGAACCTCAGGCGCAACCGTTTCGTTGGTGGCCGGGTCCACGATTTTCACCTCAACATTGGGCAGGGCCCGTCCCACGGTACTGACCCGGATTTCCAGTGAATCATCCGGCCGGGTCTGGGTGATCACCGGAGAGGCCTCGGTCTGGCCGTAGGCAATGGTCATTTCTGAGGCCCCCATTTTATCCACCACTTTTTTCATCACTTCAATGGGGCAGGGAGAGCCGGCCATGATGCCGGTGCGCAGCAGGGATGTGTCATATGTTTTTCCCGAGGTTTCCATCTCTTCCAGTTCGGCGATGAACATGGTTGGTACCCCGTGCAGGGCCGTACATCTGGAGATCTGGACGGTTTCTAAGGCCGCATCCGGCTTAAAGGCCACCACCGGGGACATACCGGCCGCCGATACAACACAGGACAGTGTTCCCAGCACACAGCCGAAGCAGTGGAAAAACGGCACGGGGATACAAAGGTTGTCCACAGCAGAAAGATTCATACAGGCGGCGATGCTTTTGGCGTTGCCGATGATGTTGGTATGGGTCAGCATGACCCCCTTGGGAAAACCGGTGGTGCCGGATGTGTACTGCATGTTGATGACGTCATCGGGGTCCATGGTATCCTGCCGGGCGGAGAGTTCATCATCGCTGATGTTTTGACCCAGTGCGATGATGTCATCCCAGTTGTACATACCGGGCATTTTTTCCTTGCCGATATAAACGACGTTTTTCAGTTCGGGCAGTTTGGCGCTCTTGAGTTTTCCGGGCGCGCAGTCTTTCAGCTCAGGGCAGACATCATAGATCACCTTGATGTACTCGTCGGCATCCCTGACGCCGCCAATCAAAATCAGTGTCACCGAATCGGACTGCTTCATGAGATATTCCAGTTCAAAACTGCGATAGCTGGTGTTCACCGTTACCATGATGGCGCCCATCTTACCCGTGCCGAATTGAGTATACAGCCATTCCGGCACATTGTTGGCCCATATGGCGATTTTGTCTCCCTTTTCGGCACCGATGGCCATAAACCCCTTGGCCGCCGAATTGCAGGCATCTCTGAACTGGCTGTAATTGTAATTGATACCGAGTTGATGGTATTTAAGGGCCAGACTGTCGCCGAATTGCTCGGCTACCAGATCCAGCAGTTGCCCCATGGTTGTTTGACCGATTTCAAATTTTGGCAGTTGCAGTTGCATTCAATACACCCCCTAAAATAATTAAAAATGATGACCGTATAAGATAAAAAAGGGCCCGGCGGTCGGCAGCCGACCACCGGGTAAAAACCTTATAGATCAGGTCTCAAGTCAAGTGAATATTTCTGAATGACTTCATCACGGTTTGGTTTGGTGACCAAACTGAGAAGAATGAAAAACGCGAATCCGACAAAAACCCAGTAAAACTGGTGGGGCGTGCTGATTTTATGGGCGGGATCGCTCAAAAAGAACCAGTGGTAGCTGCCCAGGTGATACTTGGCGTACATCCAGCTGCCACAGGAGGCCGCTGTCATGACCAGGATGTTGGTGCCCGCCGCAAAAGTGGTGGCACGGGTCCACCAGAGACCGAGGATGAGCGGGGGACCGACGGAGCAGAGGATGACGATAAATGCGGCGCCGGAAATATCCAGCACCAGTGCCGGCGGCTTGAAGGCCAGGAACATGCAGCCCACAACAATCAGAGTCGTCATGAGGCGGGTACACTGCACCGGTTTTTCTTCGGGCCATTTACTGCCGAATACTTTGCCGATGAGGTCACGCCCCAGAAGGACGTTCAGCACCATGGTCCAGCCGGCTGCGGTGGCCATGGCGATGGCCAGGCCGCCGGCGGCCACAACGGCCAGGAGAAAAGGACTGGACAGTGCTTCCATGGCCGCAATCATGGAATAGTCGGTGACGGATGCACCGGCAACACCGTAGGCAACTTTCATGTGTTTGAGGACGGCCACGGCACTGGTGATCCCCTCGGTTTTCATCAGCGGGTGGAGTTGTTCGATGAGCACCCGGGCGCCGGTACCGATGATGATCAGACCGCAGTACATCAGGCCCCCGATCACAACGGCCCAGAAGACGCTCCGGCGGGCGGACTTGATGTCCTGGGTTGTAAAAAAGCGGACCACGGTGTAGGGCATGGCGGAAAATCCGAAATGCCAGACAAAGAAAAAACCCACCACCCCGGTCCATGAGGCCATCAGGGCGTGGGAGGGCTTGTCGGCCACATAGGGCATGTTAAAAAAGTTTGCGCTCACGGACAACGTGGCGTCGGTGAGGCCGTTCAAGCCGCCGTAATGGGCGATGACGTAACCGGCGGCCAGCACCGACGCCACAGTCATGGCAACGCCCTGGAAGGCGGTGGAAAAGGTGGTGGCCACCATGCCACCGTAGTAGATGTAAAGAAACACCACCATCGATGCCAGGATGACCGATAGGGTGAAATTGAGTTTCAAGATGGCCAGCAGAAAAAGGGCCGTGCCCACAATGGAGAGGACCACATAGGCCAGGCCGCCGATGAGCGTCGGTATCGCCGCGATCAGTCGCATCCACTTGGTGTCATACCGATCGGCATAGTAGTCGGTAAAGGAGGTGGGGGCGTATTTGCGCAGGGGAGCCGCCGTCAACAGGGTCGCAATGGGCATACCGCCGATGATGCCCACCAGTGCCCACCAGAAAGGGTAGCCCAGAATAAAAATAAACGCCGGCAGTCCGAGAAAACTGGCCGGGCTGAAATAAGTGGCGGCAAGGGCGCTGCCGTTGACAAAGGCGCCGATTTTGCGGCCGGCAACATAATAATCAGACGCATCCAAAGATGCTTTGCGTGAGGACCAGCCGATCCAGAATATGATGGCGAAATAGGCCAGGGCGCCTATTATAACAATCGGATTCACTCCCATGGTAATATCTCCTTTCTGATAAGATTATTTTTGAACACTGCCAGCTGCTGCGGCTTCTTTTGCGTCTTCCCTTTTTTCCTCGGACTTGTAGAAAATATAGGACACGAAGACATTGACCAGCCAGAGGGCGAAAATCCAGTTGTAGATGTAGCAGGCCGGAACACCGAGAAATTTTTTCAGGGGCAATCCCGGAATGGTCATTTCCAGGATCATGAACAGAAAACACCAGCCGTACATGATTGCCATACCGACCCAGAAAATTTTTGGCATACCTTTAAACATGTTTTACCTCCCGTTATTAGTGATGCGTAAATACAGCCTATTTTAAAATCTGCCGGTTTCAAGACACCCTTGTCGGATCCGGTGTCGCGTGTGCATCAGGGGCCCAGGACGAATTTTGAAAGCAAAGGGCGATCTTCAGGTGCTATATTCAATGGCATACAAGTGCGTCTTGAAGCCTTGTGCAGACAGTTGACCTGCAATGCGAAGCAGGGGGTTATTGACATTTTCATCAGGGGTGACCCCATTCCGCATTTCGAAGTTCCCTGCGGCGGATTTTTCCACTGACGGTTTTGGGCAGTGATTCGACAAACGCTATTTTTCTTGGATATTTATAGGGCGCGGTAACCTTTTTGACATGGCCTTGAAGCGCCTTGATCACCGCCTCACTCGGAGTGTAGCCGGGGGCCAGAACAACAAAGGCTTTTATGATTTCTCCCCGGGTTTCACCAGGGCTTGAGACCACAGCTGATTCAAACACGGCCGGGTGTTCGATCAGGGCACTTTCAATTTCAAGGGGGTCGATGCGGTAGCCGGAGGTCAGGATGATGTCGTCGGACCGTCCCGTAAACCAGAAGTAGCCATCTTTATCCACAAAGGCCCTGTCACCGGTGAGATACCAGTCGCCCCTGAATACCGATGCGGTCTGGTTGGTTTCTTTCCAGTATTCCTTGAACAGCCCGATCGGGCGGTGGGGTTTTACCCGGATGGCGATTTCCCCTTCGGTATCGGGGGGTAGAACATCACCGTTTTCATCGATGACATTCAGGTCGATACCCGGAGATGGCTTGCCCATGGATCCGAAACGGGGCGTCATGCAGGGAAAACTGGCGGCTAAAAGGACTGTTTCCGTCTGGCCGTAGCCGTTATGAATGATGGTGCCGGTGGCCTTTTTCCATAGGTCGACAATTTCAGCAGTGAGGGGTTCGCCGGCACTCACGCAGTGGCGCAACGTTGAAAATCGGTAGTGACTCAAATTCTGACGCACCAGCATCCGGTAAATGGTCGGCGTTCCGCAAAACGTGGTGATTGGATATTGCTGCAAAAGATCTAATGCCGCAACCGGATCAAAGCTATCAGTGTGGTGAACGAACAGGGCGGCACCGCAGTTCCATGGCCCAAAATAACTGCTCCAGGCAGCCTTGGCCCATCCTGTGTCGCTGATATTCCAGTGCATGTCTTCCGGTGTCAAGTCCAGCCAGTACCGGCCGGTGGCCCGGTGGCCGATGGGATAGGAGGCATGGGTGTGCAGGGCCATCTTGGGCGACCCCACGGTTCCCGAGGTAAAGTAAACCAGACAACTGTCTTCACTCCGGGTTCTGGCCGTGGCAAATTCTTCCGGACCGCTGGCCAGCAGGTCATCGTAAAAAAGCCAGCCCTTCCTGGGGGTTGAAATCACGATTTTACATTTAACGGTGGGACACTGGTCTGCAACGGCGTCAAAGGCGTCAGCCAGCGGTCCGGTGGTGATAATGCAGGTTGCCTGGGACTTGTTGGCACGGAATGCAAGATCACTGGCTGTCAACTGGGTAGTTCCCGGTGCGAGGATGGTACCCATACGGATACCAGTGGTCATGATTTCCCACCACTCGTAATTGCGGGGCAGGATGACCAGCATGACGTCATTTTTTTTTACCCCCGAAGCTGTCAGTCCATTGGCCAGCTTTCGGGACGTCCGGGCTAGGTCGAGAAAGGTTTTACGAACCGTTGCACCGGTATCGTCGACCCACAGCATGGCCAGTTTTTTCGGATCTGCAGCCCATTTGTCGATGACATCACCGGCAAAGTTGTAATACTTGGGGACGGTATTTTTAAACAGGGCGAATGCCTTGTCGTAATCCGTCATGTTGTGCGGATGGGGCATGGACTCTCCATTGTTTTTTCTGTCAGCGTTCGGTGGGAAAGGTCAGGCACCGGGTGAATTGTATCAATACGAAATACAGTTGAATCGATTTTAATCGGTTTAAGACCACCTCCTTTGCGATTCTGTCAAACGAGCGATTACTCGAATGTCCAGCTGAAAAATAAACAAACGAATAAAATAACCGAACTGAACGAGCGCTCAGTCAGTTGTTTTCGAGCTATCTTATAGCCTTTATTTTGTGTTTGTCAAACTTTTTTTAAACAAATCAAAATAAATGATGTGTTTAATTAGATTGTCAATAAGATATAAACTGAAGGAAATTCATGCGTAGGTTACCGAAAATATTACACCCAGTGCTTCAACCAGGGAACGTTGAATTGACTATTGACCCGTTTTTGCAATTGGACGACACCGGCGAGGGCATCTTTTAAAATGATTCGCTCCCTTTTTCTCAGTCCGTAGGGGTCGATGTGGTTGTCCGGCGCCTTTCCTTCTTTGACCTTTTTAGCATTTCCATGGATGCGAAACATCATGAGGGTTTCAAAGCTGGCTTCGAACAGGTCCGCATCCTCTTCGGATATGGCCCCTTGTTCCACCAGCCGGGCGAGACGGGCAAAGGTGGCGGTTTCCCGGACTTGGTTTTTGATGGCAAAGATCCGGATACCGTTGACAATATGGAGGGTCCCGGCTTTTTTGAGATCAATCTGATTTTTATGGGGACCGCTTTTGGCGGTAATAAATGTACCCAGGAAACTGATGGGCAGTTTGTACTGCAGATCGTCCCGGGTCATCATGTGTCTGGCAGCCAGGGAATCCCTGAAGGCGGTGAAGATTTCCTGACGGAATTTTTCGGCCAGGGTGGTGTTGCCCCATATGGGGCGATAGTCGAGTAAAATGGTGAGGGTTCGGGTGTCTTCGGGATCATACGATCGGGTCCATTCGTGAACGGACTTGATCCAGGCACTCAGGGGGCGCCGCCATTTCGGATTGGTGGCCATGACCTGGCCCTGGCATTTTTCAAATCCGCATCGGGCAAGGCCCTCAATAATAAATTCCGCCAACCGGGCAAAGTAGGCATCGGTTTTTGCCAGGTGCCCTTCTGCCGGGTCATTAAAAATAATCGCATTGTCCTGGTCGCTTCTCAAGGTCTGCTCGTAACGGGCGGCACTGCCCATGTTGATCCAGCAGTATTCCACGGGTGGGGCTCCCCAACCCTCTAGTTTCATACGCTCTTCCGATAATTGGATAACCCGTCGGCTCAGACGTTCATGCAGTTCGGACATGACCTCGAACAGTTCCTTGATCCCCGCCTTTTCGGCCAGCATGGCATAGAGAATATCGTCGATTTCACTGCTTATTTTGGATAGCCCGGTAAGGTCCGGTTGGGATTCAATATCCTGGGTGAGCAGCAGCGTGCCGGTGCTTCGGGTTTTAATCAGATCCACCATTGTGATGATGCCCACCAGATGGCTTCGTTCCATCACGAGCAGATATTTTGTTTTGCTTCTGATCATGGCCACGAGTGCGTTCCCGAGAAAAGACTCCGGGCTCACATGGGCGATATTACTGGTCAACAGATTCTCGACCCGGCAAGTGTCGATGGCGAATTTACGCGACGCGACAAGATATTTGACGATATTTTTTTCCGACAGAATGCCGCACGGTTTTCCCCCCCGGTCCAGTACCACAATGGTGCTGATATCTTTTTCATCCATGGTTTGGGCGGCATCGGTGACAAGGTCCCCGGCCCGGCAGGAAATCACCGGATAAGACATGACTTCACTGACATGTTTGCTGAACATGGGAGAATCGTTTCGACCGTAGGCTTCCCAGGACTGTTCGGAAACGATTTCAGAATAGAGAATGCGCATGCGTTCAGCGAGCAGGGTATTGAAAAATCCGGAAAATGCAGGGTAGGTGTAGATCAGTCGTTCAAGCGCCTGTTTTTTGACCAGACAGCAGATCAGGTCTTCCCGGACCCTTGCCGAGGCAGGATACCGCTGTTGAGAAAGGACCACTGTTTCACTGAAGAAATCATAGGGCCGGCGAATGCCGACAACGGTTTCAATGCCCCTGTCGTTGGCCGAGGTGATCTCAACCAGCCCGGAAGCGATGATAAACAGGCAGTCCTGGCTGGGGGCGTCTTGTTTAAATACATAGGCATCGGGGGGATAGTGTCTGCTTTCCATGGTTTCGGCAAGGCTTGACAGCACCTCGGTGTCAAGCATTTCAAAAGGATCGGTGTGCATCAGGACGTTAAGGATCTCATTTTTCAGCATCTCTATACTCCGGTGAAAAGGCTGGCGGTTTCAACGGTAATGTTCTTGGAAACGGTATTTGAAATGGCTATGCAGAAATTTTCATATGCAGGGCATCACAATTTTTCGGGGGGCGAAGGCGCCTGCTGTCTTTCCGATGTCAAGGGACGTGGCCCGAACGGTTAAAAAAAGACTTGACATTCGGGGGATTACAGTACTATAAAATCGACTGAGCGCTCGTTCAAATTCGTTCCACTTGGCCGTATGGTGGCATAAATATATTCAGATTGCAAATCTAAAGTTTTGGAGACACGTTCATGGTGCTCGAACAGGGCGGAATGAAAGGTATTCCCACTCAGATCAAAAATATCGATCTGGTCAAAAAGAGGCGACGTCAAATTGTTGATGCGGCCGTAGGGCTTTTTGTGGAAAAAGGCTTTCACAAAACCACGACGCGTCAGATAGCGGCGGCGGCCGGATTTTCCATTGGTTCCCTTTATGAGTACGTCGGGTCCAAAGAGGATGTGCTGTATCTGGTATGTGACGCCATTCATGACGAAGTCGAGCGTGCTGTATCCGAAGCATTAAGAAGGGCCCAAAGCGGAAAGAGTGCACTGACTGAGGTTATTCGTGAATATTTCATGGTATGTCATCGCATGAGTGATCATGTGCTTTTAATCTATCAGGAAACCCAGTCACTGCCCCCGCAATGGCGCAAACGCGTACTGGAAAAGGAGGTACGGGTTACCGGGATTTTCATCGATGTCCTGGCGCATCTGATTGACAGTGGCGATCTGCCCCGGTTAAATGAAAAATTTCTGGAGTTGGCGGCTCATAACATTACCGTCATGGGGCACATGTGGACTTTTCGCCGCTGGTTTCTGGCCCGCCATTACAGCATTGAGGATTACATCGAGATGCAAACGGAATTTATCCTTGGCGAGAAGCTGGCAGAATAGCCCCGTGTGACCTAATTTAAAACATCCTGAAATCCCTCTTTCTAAGGTTGAACCGCCGTTTCGTTTCTGCTTACCGCGGGGTGAGGTTGATCCGCCTGTTGTTCCATCGTACAGGTTCTGCCAGATATCCAAATTCTAAAAGGAGGAAAAATGAATCCTGACGTCAAAGCCTACCGGCCAAAGAACCATGTCCGGGTCGTCACGGCAACTTCCCTTTTTGATGGTCACGATGCGTCCATCAATATTATTCGTCGATTGCTGCAGGGCAATGGTGTGGAAGTCATTCATCTGGGGCACAACCGGTCGGCCAAAGAATTTGTCGATGCCGCCATAGAAGAAGATGCCCAGGGCATTGCCGTTTCAAGTTATCAGGGCGGTCATATCGAATTTTTTAAATATATGGTGGACCTGTTAAGGGAAAACAATGTTGCCCATATAAAGGTTTTCGGGGGTGGCGGCGGTGTTATTGTCCCTGAGGAGATCAGGGAACTGGAAGCCTACGGGGTGGCCAAGATATATTCCCCGGAGGACGGCACTAAAATGGGATTGCAGGGCATGATTAACCATATGGTGAAAATGCTTGATTTCCCAACGACCAACGGCACCGGGGTTAATGTTGATCTGTTGCAGCCGGACCGAAAATATCAGGTGGCCAATATCATTACGGCTGTGGAACTGGCCAAAGCCAAAGGCGATGGGAGCCTGAGTGCGATTCACGATTCTCTGGTGCGAAAAATCGGTGACCGAAAAGTCCCGGTCATCGGCATCACCGGCACCGGTGGTGCCGGAAAATCATCGTTGACCGATGAACTGATCCTGCGCCTGCTGCATGACTTGAAAGATGTGAATGTCGCAATTCTATGCAGTGATCCATCCCGCCGTAAAACCGGCGGCGCTCTTCTGGGGGACCGCATCCGCATGAATTCCATCATGAATTCCAGGGTGTATATGCGATCTTTTGCCACCCGGCGATCCAATGCGGAAGTGACCGATGCCCTGGTGGAAGCGATTAATGTGGTCAAAGCGGCGGGCTATGACCTGGTCATTGCCGAAACCGCCGGAATTGGTCAGGGGGATTCCAAAATTTCAGACATGGTGGATGTATCCTTGTATGTCATGACCAGTGAATTCGGTGCGGCTTCACAACTGGAAAAAATCGATATGCTGGATTACGCCGACCTGATTGTCGTCAATAAATATGAGAAACAGGGCGGAGAAGATGCGGTTCGGGATGTCCGTAAACAGGTCCAGCGCAATTCCGATCAGTGGGAAAAAGCAGTGGAAGAGATGCCGGTGTTCGGCACCATTGCCTCCAAGTTCAATGACGATGGGGTGACCGGGTTGTATCAGGCGATGTTGGATACGATTTTTGAAAATACCGGTGTCAAATTTGAATCCACCCAGGAGCGGATCCATGTGAAAACATCCAGCTCCAAGACCATTATCATCCCCCCTGAGCGGACCCGGTATCTGGCGGAGATCGCCATGGCGGTGAGGGACTATCATCAGGACACGGAAAAACAGGCGTCGGTGGTGCGGCGAATATGGCATCTGAAGGAAAGCATCGCAGTGTTGCAAGAAAAACCGGCCGATAATGACGCTGGCAGTGGTATTGCGTCGCTGCAAAAAGAAGTGGCCGAAGCCGAAAATCGACTGGCCGAAGAAACAGGCCGGCACCTGGCGCTGTGGGACCGGATGCGGGAAACCTATACCCGGGACGAACTGGTCTATCATGTGCGGGATCGCGAGATACGGGTGCCGTTGCACAGCGAATCCCTGTCTCACCAGAAGATTCCCAAGATTGCACTGCCCAAATTCACGGATCCCGGAGAGATTTATCGCTGGATGCGCCGGGAAAATCTACCCGGCTATTTTCCGTTTACCGGTGGCGTCTTTCCGTTGAAACGGGAAGATGAGGACCCCACCCGCATGTTTGCCGGTGAGGGCGATGCATTTAAAACCAACCAGCGGTTCAGATTACTCTCTTCCAATTACGAGGCCAAGCGGCTGTCTACGGCGTTTGATTCGGTCACTCTTTATGGGTATGATCCTGAAGATCGGCCGGATATCTACGGCAAGATCGGTAATTCGGGGGTCAGTATCTGTACGCTGGATGATGTCAAGGTGCTTTACGACGGTTTTGACCTGTGCGCATCCAACACATCCGTTTCCATGACCATCAATGGTCCGGCCCCCATTATGCTGGCCATGTTTTTAAATACGGCCATTGATCAGCAGGTAGACAAATACCTGGCCGAAAGTGCGGCCAAACTCACCGATGCCAAATATTGCGAGATCCGTGACCATGTTTTGAAAAGCGTCCGGGGAACCATCCAGGCGGATATCCTGAAGGAAGATCAGGGCCAGAATACCTGTATTTTTTCCATTGAATTTGCCCTAAAAATGATGGGGGACATTCAGCAGTTTTTTGTTGACCGGGAGGTGCATAACTTTTATTCGGTCTCTATTTCCGGATACCATATTGCCGAGGCCGGCGCCAACCCCCTCACCCAACTGGCATTGACCCTTTCCAACGGGTTTACCTATGTGGAATATTACCTTTCCCGGGGAATGGATATCGATCAGTTTGCCCCCAATTTATCTTTTTTCTTTTCCAACGGTATGGACCCGGAATATACGGTTATCGGCCGGGTTGCCCGGCGCATATGGGCGGTGGCCATGCGGGAAAAATACGGCGCTTCCAAACGATCCCAGATGCTCAAGTACCATATTCAGACATCCGGCCGCAGCCTGCACAGCCAGGATATCCAGTTCAACGATATCCGGACCACCCTGCAGGCCCTGTGCGCCATTTATGACAACTGCAACAGCCTGCATACCAATGCCTTTGATGAGGCCATCACCACCCCGAGCGAAGAGTCGGTGCGACGGGCCCTGGCCATTCAGTTGATCATCAACCGGGAATGGGGGCTGAGCAAAAATGAAAATCCGCTACAGGGCAGTTTCATCGTTGAAGAACTCACCGACCTGGTGGAGGAGGCCGTTCTCATGGAGTTCGACCGTATCGCCGAGCGGGGCGGGGTTCTGGGTGCCATGGAAACCGGCTATCAGCGGGGTCAGATTCAGGATGAATCCATCTATTATGAAGTTTTAAAGCACACCGGTAAACTGCCGATTATCGGGGTCAATACCTTCCGGGATCCGGATGCCGACGGATTGAATTTTGATGAGACCATGTCCTGCCTGGAATTGTCCCGGTCCACCGATGCGGAAAAACAGTCACAGCTCAAACGCCTTGTCCAGTTTCATAAGCGGAACGAAAAAAAGGCCCCCGAATCCCTGGAAAAACTCCAGAAGGTCGTTTTGGCCGGTGAGAATATTTTCGGGGAACTTATGGATACGGTGCGTTACTGCTCCTTGGGGCAGATTACCCGGGCCCTGTATGATGTGGGGGGGCAGTATCGTCGCAATATGTAGTGCCCCCTGGAAACTTTAAATTGTCCCGTTAACAAAGTGCTGCAGCTGTTTTAACAATTGAGGAGGCAATGCCGTTAACTTAGATCGGTTTGTTGTTTACCACCACGACGTTCATAAGTATTTTATTTGAGAGCTGGGTATGGTAATCCATTATCTGTCCGTTTATGACAGGTTGATTGTCAGCGGGTGCAGGCAATTTAATATTTTCGGTTTAACCGGCATTTAATGGAAATGTCTGTTTTTTACGTTGTTTGATATTTGATGAACTCGTAAAAAGTCGTATTTAGACGGTTTCGTAAAAGGTCCAAATTCAAGGCGCGCAAATTTTGCAATTATGAGGCGTACTTATCGTACGCTGAATGATTGCGAAATGCAGCGCAACGCAGGAGTTGGGCTTTTTACGAGACCGTCATATTTGTATGGGAAAAAAGGAGATACGTAGAATGCGGGAGGCAGTTATTGTAAGTGCGGTGCGGACACCGCTGGGGGCGTTTAACGGCTCTTTGAGCGCCATGGGCGCAACAACCCTGGGCGGGATTGTGATCGATGCGGCCGTCAAACGGGCGAGGATCAAAAAAAAGATGGTTGATGAGGTCATTATGGGTCAGGTGCTGCCCTGCGGATATGGCCAGAATCCGGCCAAGCAGGCCGCTGTTCTGGCCGGCATGCCCTGGGAAGTGGAATGTTTTACGGTGAACAAGGTCTGCGGTTCCGCGTTAAAATCCGTGATGCTGGCGGCCCAGGCGATTCAGACCGGCGATGCCGACATAGTCGTTGCCGGCGGCATGGAATCCATGAGCAGGGCGCCCTATTATCTGGATAAGGCCAGGACCGGGTATCGCATGGGAAAGGGCACCATAGAGGACCATATGGTCCATGACGGGCTCTGGGACATTGTCAATGATTTTCATATGGGCATTTCAAACGAGCTTTGCTCCGAAAAATATGATGTCAGCCGCGAGGACCAGGATCGGTATGCCGCTGAATCTTACCGCCGGGCCGTTGATGCGAGTGTGTCCGGGCGATTCAAAGCGGAGATCGTGCCTGTTTCGGTTCCCCGGCGCAAGGGAGAACCGGTGATGTTTGATGAGGATGAATGCCCCCGGGAAACCCGCTATGAACAGTTGGCCGGTATGCCGGGCGCCTTTAAAAAAGGCGGTCTCGGAACCGCCGGTAATGCGTCCATCATCAGCGACGGGGCCGCTGCGGTGGTGGTGATGGCCAGAGACAAGGCCATGGCATTGGGGTTAAGCCCCATGGCGGCCATAGGGGCCCAGGCATCATTTGGGATTGATATGAAATATGTCCTCATGGCACCATTATGGGCGGTTCCCAAATGTCTCAAAAAAGAGGGGATCGGGCTGAAAGAGGTGGATCTCTACGAAATAAATGAGGCGTTTTCCGGATCTACGGTGGGGGTTATGAAAGGACTCAACCTGGACCCGGCCATAGTGAATGTCAACGGCGGGGCCGTGGCTTTGGGGCACCCCATCGGTGCGAGTGGCTGCCGGGTTCTGGTGACGCTGCTTCATGAGATGATTCGGCAGGACAAGAAAACCGGCCTGGTTTCCCTGTGCCTGGGGGGCGGTGAAGCCGTTGCCATGGTGGTGAAACGATAGAAAGGAGATTGTTCATGGAAATAAAGACATTTGGCGTGATTGGCGCCGGACAGATGGGAAATGGGATAGCGCAGGTGGCGGCCATGAGCGGCCTTGATGTGATCATGAATGATATCAAAACCGAATTTGTGGAAAAAGGCATCGGCAACATTACGAAAAACCTGGCCCGCAGTGTCGACAAAGGGAAGATGACCGAAACCGAAAAATCAGCGGTTTTGGAGAGAATTCAAACCAGTGTGGCACTTGGCGACATGGCTTCAGCGGATTTTATCGTTGAGGCCGCTACGGAAAATCAGCCCATCAAGTTTCAGATTTTTAAAAATCTGGATCAAATCTGTAAACCCGGGGCAATCCTATCCACCAACACCTCTTCGATTCCCATCGGGCGGATTGCAAACCAGACCGGGCGTCCGGACAAGGTGATCGGTATGCATTTCATGAATCCGGTGCCGGTGATGAAACTGGTGGAGGTGATAAAAGGGCTGTCAACCAGTGACGAGACCTTTGATACGACATGGGCGCTTGCCGTCAAATTCGGTAAAACACCTGCCCAGGCAAATGATTTCCCCGGATTTATCGCCAATCGTATCTTGATGCCCATGATCAATGAGGCGGTGTATTGTCTGTATCATGGTGTGGGCAACGCCGAGGATATCGACACGGTTATGAAGCTTGGTATGAATCATCCCATGGGGCCCCTGGCCCTGGCGGATCTGATTGGGCTGGATACCTGTCTGGCAATTATGGAAACCCTTTACGAGGGATTTTCCGATTCCAAGTACCGGTCCTGTCCGTTGCTTCGAAAATATGTGGAAGCCGGTTGGCTGGGCAGGAAAACCGGCCGTGGATTTTACAAATATTAACGCGGGGAGGCAAGCATGATAAAGAAAAAAGCGGATCCCATCGTCCCGGTGGGTAAAAAAATAAAACAGTTCCGGACCCAGAAAAAAATAAGCTTAAGCAATCTGGCCAATGACACCGGGTGCTCCGTGGACTACCTAAAGCAGCTTGAGGCCGGCACAGTCATGCCGCCGGTGGGCACATTACTGCAGGTTTCACGGGCGTTGCAGATCGATTCGGGTCTTCTTTTTAAAGAGCAGGCGTCAAAACTGCGAAATCGGATCAAGGACTATAAAAAGCGCACTGAAAATTATGCCTATACCACCCTTACCCCGGGGGCTGAGAACAAGCATCTCAAGGCGTTCCGGGTCGCCGTCGAGGGCAGTTCAGAGCATAAGGGGGTCGGTTATCAGCACGAAGGTGAAGAATTTGTTTATGTCCTGAAAGGCAACATCGAGGTGGTGGTGGGGGATAATGTCAACAGCCTGGTTGAGGGAGATTCTTTGCATTTTAATTCCGGCATCCAGCACAAGCTGCGTAATGTGTCCCCGGAGACGGCTGAATTTCTGGTGGTGATTTACGGCCCCTGATTTCCAGCGCCTAAGGGTTCGCGCAGAAATTAGTTTGTCATTTTAAGTATTTCCAAATCCTTACTCTAAAGGAGAACAGCATGGCTTTCAATCTCACTGATGAACAACAGATGATTCAGAGTATGGTAAGGGAATTCTCACGCAAGGTTGTTGCAGCAACCGCTGCGGAACGGGACCGCACCAAGGAATTTCCGGCCGACAATCTGAAAAAAATGGCAGATCTGGGCCTGCTGGGGATGATGGTGCCTCTTGAATTTGAAGGATCCGCCGCCGATACGGTGGGGTATGTACTGGCCCTTTCGGAAATCGCTTATTCGTGTGCATCAACTGCCGTGGTCATGTCGGTTCACAATTCCATTGTGTGTGAAAGTATCTTGAATTTTGCAACCCGGGAACAAAAGGAAAAATATTTAAAGCCGCTGGCCGCCGGTAAATTTATCGGCGCTTTTGCCCTTACCGAGCCCCATGCCGGTTCCGACCCGGTCAGCCAGTCCACCACGGCACTGCGTGACGGTGATGAATATGTTTTAAACGGCACCAAGCGGTTTACCACGACGGGTAAAAATGCCGGCCTGGTTATCGTCACCGCCAAAACCGATGAGGCCAAGGGGCACAAAGGCATCAGTGCTTTTATGGTGGAACAGGGGACCCCGGGCCTGATTGTGGGCAGTATAGAGGACAAAATGGGACTTCGCGCCTCGGATACGGCCGATTTGATTTTTGAAAATTGCCGGGTCCCGGCTGAGAATATGCTGGGCACTCCCGGTGACGGATTCAAGATCGCCATGAAGGGACTGGACGGCGGGCGGATCGGTATTGCGGCCCAATCGGTAGGGGTTGCCCAGGCGGCCCTGGATGCCGCAGTTAAATATGCCAAGGGAAGAGCTCAGTTCGGCCAGAAAATATCCAAATTTCAGGGGTTACGCTGGATCATCGCCGATATGGCCACCGAGCTGGAAGCGGCCAGACAGTTAATGCTGTCGGCCGCCGCAATGAAAGACCGGGGTGAAAATTATACGACCCAGGCTTCCATGGCCAAGTTGTTTGCCTCAGAGATGGTCAACCGGATTACGGCAAAAGCCCTGCAGATTCACGGAGGATATGGGTTTACCAAAGACTATCCCGTGGAACGCTTTTACCGGGATGCCCGGGTGTTCACCATTTATGAAGGCACATCGGAAATTCAGCGGATCGTGATTTCCAACAATGTCTTAAAGGACAGGCGAAAACCCTAAATGGCGACAGTCTTTTAACAATTGTGGATATCTGGGATATTTCAAATATATTCCTTAAAGAGTTCTTTTGACGCACCTGTTATAATCGCTTTGTTTACAAGTATTCCTTCTTCTTTGATACTCGCCACGCCGGCGGAAACGGCTGTATTTACAGCTGCTACATCACCACACAGCAGCATAAAGCCTTTCCCGCCAATTGCCATGGAAATATGCACTCTAAACAATACAATATCCGCCGCTTTTATAGCTGCATCCGCCGCTTGTATAATCGTGACGGCTGAAAACGTTTCGACGATTCCCAATGATTTACTATAAGATTTCGGTATTTCGACGCATCCGGTCAAAGCGGGAAATACTTTTTTGTCCACTTTGGGAATTACTAACTGGTCGACGATAAATCCGGCTCCGGCCTTGACACCTGCTTGAATCGAAATCTTTACATTCGCAACGTTTCCACCAATAACCACAATATATTTTCCCGGACATATGGTTCTGGCAATCAGCAGATTTACATTTGCAGCCTTGATAATGGTATCCTGGACCACAAAACCGGCGGCGATACTTGAAAGTTCCAAAATTCCGATTGCGGAGGACATTCTTTTCCCTTATGCTAATTTTTTTCGATTAAAATATAATCTTTTGTGATTTTAGTTATTTTTCCATCAATAGGGGAATGAATCTCCGCCCCGAGATTTTTTCCAACAGAAGCGATTTTTTGATTTGCCGATACCGCCTGACCTAATTTTATCACCGGATCGGCCGGTACGCCGATATGTTGGCTGAGCATCAGTTTAAGGTGTCTGGCTTGCCAATGATAGTCAACAAGCGGGCCTTCGTTTTTAAATTTTAACAGGTCCAGTTTGGCCATTATTTTTTTTATAGGTGTCCTTCTGAACCCGATGAGGTCATGCGCAACATTGAGGCTTTCTCCGCTATAGGTTATCTTTTGCGACATCAAAGCCTTTTTTCTCGATATACAGACTTGAGCCGGGTAAAGATCTTCCGGGCAGGAAACCAGAGAGCACAAATTGCATTCGCAACAAAAAAGGGGGTGGGCCGATAGCCTGCTGGTTTCTATTGGAGCATGCGAAAATGCCAGGTCTCGCATGGCTTTGTGCGGCGCAATGGGATGTCCCAGAAGACTCCTGGGACACAGTTCTGTACACATGCTGCACTGATCACAAGCTGATTTCCCGATCGCGCTCACTGTTTTTTCATGACCTGCCGTCTTCATTCTTTTGATTAATATATGTTCTTTTGGAAAGACAAGAAGGCCGCCGGTTACTTTGGTCACGACCTGATCAGTGCTGCTGGCTATCCTGCCCATCATGGGGCCGCCGACGATAACTTCAAAATCATCTGAATTCGGCTGGGACAGGGCAAGCACCTCACGAAATGAGATGCCTATGGGGACTTCTACGGAAACGGGGGTTTTGACGTCTCCGCCAATGGTGACAAACTTTGAAACGACCGGACTCTGTCTACCGATATTGTATATGGTTTCGACATTGTGAACGATTACATTCTGGGTAACCGGTAATGCGCCGGCGCCGACAACACGTCCGGTGGTCTCATATATCAGGGTGATTTCATCGCCGGCGGGATAAAAGTCGTCCAGGGGGAAAATACTGATTTTATGGTTGCACCCCCCTTTCAGGTGGCGAATTACGTGGTCATATTTTGATTTTATACCAATAATGCATCTCTTCGCACCCACCATGCGAATACATTGCCTGAGCCCTTCAAAAAAGAAATCAGTTCTATGCATCAGAAGTTCTTTGTCTTTATGGAGCAAGGGCTCGCATTCGGCGGCATTGACAATAAAAATATCAGCCTTGTTTCCTAATTTCACATAGGCCGGGAACCCGGCACCACCAGCACCCACAATACCGTTTTCTTTAATTTCTATAGTTGAAATCATTTATTTTCATCACTTGTGAGGCCATCATTTGATTAACTGCCAGTACAACCGCAAATTTTACCGGCAGAGACATCCACCACTGATTAAATTTTTCAGGATTTTTTTCATACCATAGCGGTGTTGTTACGCCGATTCTGAGAAGACCCATATTCCCCGTATCAAAACCGCATTTTATATCTTCAAAGTAATTTAGTGCCATTACAAAATTTTCTGCTTTTTTGATGTCTTTTGATTCTCTGAACCTGAATATTAAAAAGGTGGGTTGCTCCGGCCCCGATCCCTCACACGACGATCTTAACTCAATTTCTTCTATCCGGTCCAGTTTGTCCAAAGCATCCGTTGGAATATGAGCATCGATGGCAATACCGTTCCATATTTTTTCACGGTGTTCTATCGTCCGTCCGCGAATAAACTTGGGCCTTCCGTGCAGGATCTCATAAATAAAGGATGGCGCATTTTGTTTGTTTTCTCTGCGATAAACCATTGTCTGCTTTCACTTGATCAGCGTCATTGTTTTTTATTGTAGATTTCGTTGATTTTATTGAGAGCCGTTTTCACACCGGCCTGTTTTCCAAAAATGGCAAGCATTTGAATATGCTGAGGGCAGTTTCCTAAAACCAATGCCGTGATGACGTCGCTTGCCTTTTCAGCTAAATCTGCACTCTTGAATAGATCAATCAATGGTGCCTGAATGAGACCCACTGCCCCTGGGCGGGCCATTTCCAGGCGTTTTCGGTCCGATAATCGAACGTTGTTGAGTATCATTTCCAGAAAAGCGTTGGAAGGTGCATTTATAAGTTCTATTTTCATGGCTACCCGCTTTATTGATGAACTCGTAAAAAGTCGGATTTAGACGGTCTCGTAAAAAGTTCAAATTCAAGGCGCGCAAATTTTGTAATCATTAGGCGTACTGATCGTACGTTGAATGATTGCGAAATGCAGCGCAACGCAGGAGTTGGACTTTTTACGAGACCGTCTTTATTTTTTGCTTTCGAATTCATTCAGCCCGGCAGTAGCACATTGAATATCCTCTTCAACGCTGCCGCCGCTGACGCCAATGCCACCCACCATTTTTCCATCGCGCTGCAATGGAAACCCGCCGCCAAAAATAATGATACGGCCCCCTTGTGTATTATGAATGCCGAAAAGGGGCTGTCCGGGTTGAGCTGCCTTTGATAGTTCATGCGTCGGCACCTGAATCGCTACGGCCGTATAAGCTTTGTTGAGTGCAATTTCAATGCTGACTATGAGCGCTCCATCCATACGATGTTGTGCCACAAGGTTACCCCCGGAATCCACTACGGCGATGACCATGGGAACATTTATGTCTTTGGCTTTTTCGGTTGCTGCCGCAATGATTTTCATTGCCGAATCCAGATTGATGTTCACCTCTTTTTCCTTTATTTCTGTAATGTAATCACCCTATTTGGCAGCCGACATATTCAATTAACGGATGAATACCCAAAGGCCGAGAAAGGCTAAATGATCCTGAACCCTTCAACCAGTGTACACCGCCGTTGACGGGTAAAGGATCGTGCTGACGTTAACCCCTCGCCAGTCGGTCCTGCTATGGTAAAGGACGTATGGCCTTCACCCCCCAGGCCGATACCGGCGTAAGCCGGGCCATTTTTCACGAAAATTGTAGTCTGAATGGCGCGGGCAAAGGCTGTGAGATTATCAACATTGGTAGAATGCATGATGGCCGTATGACGGTTACCCTGTTCCACTTCAACACCAAACCGAATTGCTTCCTGCACATCCTTGACCCTGACAATGGGCAGAATCGGCATCATTTGCTCCAGCCAGACCAGGGGATGATCTTTTGGAGCATTGAAAATGGCTATTCGATATTTTTCATCTAACTCGATCCCAATTTTCTTTAAAATTAGTTGTACGTCTTTACCAATATAGTCAATGTTGATTTTTCCGTCAGGTTTGACCACAAGGGCGGTGAGTTTTTCAGCTTCATCAGGAGAAAGCAGATAGGCCCTGCCCGTCTCCTGCATGAATTTTATGAGTGTTTCGGCAATCTCTTCTACCGCAATGACTTCTTTTTCACATGTGCAAAAAATATTATTATTAATACTGGCTCCATTGATAATAGATTCAGCCGCTTTTCTGATATGAGCGGTTTCATCCACAAGGGCCGGCGGGTTGCCTGATCCTGCGCCAATAGCTTTTTTACCCGAACTTAACACCACATTGACCACGGGTTTACCACCGGTTGCCACCAGCATATTGATCCTGGGATGTTTTATGAGTTGTTTGGCTGAATTTAAATCCGGAGCAATGATTGAAGAGACAAGACCATGGGGCCCCCCCGCATCAACAATGGCTTTGTGAATGAGTTCAATGGTCCGGGCGCTTGTCTTTTTAGCACTGGGATGTGGATTGAAGACCACAGCATTGCCGGCAGCGATCATGCCGATGCTGTTACAAATAAACGTACCGGTGGGATTGGTGATGGGGGTCAGGGCGCCGATAACACCGACAGGCGCATGTTCGAGAAGCATCAAACCATTATCTCCGGTTGTCGCTTCAGGGTGGATATCCTCGGTTCCGGGTGTTTTGGTAGCGCAGAGAATATTTTCTTTGATTTTATCTTCATATCGTCCGTATTTTGTTTCCTGAATGGCCAGGGCGCTGATTTCTTCATTATGGGCCAGTATGACCTGTCGAATGGACCCGATGATTTTATCCCGATCTTCAAGTGACATGGCGATTAATTGTTTTTGGGCCTTGACGGCATTTTCCACCGCTTCATCAATGGTATTGTAGAGTCCATTGGCTGAGGGTTGATCGGGTCTATTTTCTTTAGATAGTTCGATGAAAATTTTTTCTACTATCCCGGCTATGAGGTCTTCATTTACAGTCATCATCTTGCTCCTCACCATAAAGTTTCTAATCAGCTATCGGCCTGATTAGAAGAAGTATTGAATTTATTTAAATTGTTTTCTTCAATCCATGGCGATCAGTATTGCACCTGTTAAAATAATAGCATCGTTTGGGCCAATGGGAAAATTCAATTGGGTCAGTACCTGTGTGATCTGTTTTTTTATCCAGGCCATGGGTGATGGTACCAGGGGTTTTATCGAAAGAATCGGCTTTATTTTTTTTGCCCACAGTTCCATTTCCGCCAGTGCATCGATAACGTGCCGAGCCACCTGAACATCCTCTTCAACCGTCCCACCGCTAACACCGACTGCGCCGATAACTTTTTTGTTTAAATACAAAGGGAATCCGCCGCCAAAAATCACAATTCGTCCATTTAACATGTTTTGAATACCGTACAGGCGTTTACCCGGCTGCGCCTGTTTGCCTATTTCGCCTGTCGTCATTTGCAAAGTCGCCGAAGTATAGGCCTTGGATATGGCGATTTCGGTGCCTGCCGGAAGGCATCCGTCCATACAGGTGAAAAAAATAAGCCCGCCCCTTTCATCTGCAAATGCCATCGCCATGGGGACTGCCATGCAAGAGGCTTTATCTTCAGCAATAGACGCCAGCAGTTGCGCGATATGATTAGAGATTTTCATGTCGATTTCTCCGGTATTGTTTTTTCTCGCAAAACATCCCGTACGGCACTCTCTACGGTCGCTATCAACTCCAGTGACCATGCCAGCGCAAAAAGCAAATCACTGAGGCGGTTAAAAAAAACAATCAATTTTTCGTAATCACCCGTCGCGTGGTTTAAAAAGACAATTAAACGCTCACAGCGCCGACAAACAGTTCGGGCTATATGCATCGCAGCACTGTCAGGCGTATGGCCGGGTATGATAAAGTGGTCGGGCAGACCATAGACAGCAGATTGGGCATCAATCCAGGATTCTATCTGCCGGATATCTTCTTTGTCGATACGTCGTTTCAGCCGGGACAGTTTTTCCCGGGTTGATGCCAGTTCCGCACTTGCTATAAAAATATTTTTCTGAATCGTATAAATAATTGATTTCAGAGATTCCTGGCCGGTCATTGATCGAACCAGACCCAGAAACGACTGAAGTTCATCCAGAGCGCCGTAAGCTTTAATCCGGGGATCATCCTTTGGTACATTTTCTCCGCTTAGAAGCCGAGTGTTTCCCTGATCCCCATGTTTGGTATAAAGTTTCATATTTTTTTCTTAACTTGGGCATTCAACCTAATGGCCTGTTGTTTATGAGTTGTTTTCAATGAAACATACCGTTTGAAGTGGCCATTCATTGGATTTTTTCAATATCCAGTTGATCGATGATGCCAATAATGGCGGCATCTATAGGCATTTTTTCATTATCAACCGCCTGACGCGCGCCACTTCCTTTGACAATAATGACAATTTCTCCAACGCCTGCACCGACGGTATCGATGGCCACAAACGGTTCGCCTTCAGGCGTCTGGCTCTCGGGTTTCAGTGGCTGGACGACCTGTATTTTACTGCCCACCAGGTATTCATGCTTCCGGGTGGCCACCACGGTACCTATAATTTGTGCAATCAGCATATGGGTTTTCCTCCTCGGATGGGCTATTCTTTCTCCGGTTGCACTAATGCAACCCGGTGTTTTAGAGCCACATCCCGAGCCAGAGGGGTGACCAATGACCCGGGGGGCAGAATTAAATCAGTTCCCTGAAGATATGCATGGTGAACTCGGGCGGCGGTGATAATTTTTTCTCCCGGATCAATGGCCGTTCGTGGTTTCCCCTGTGTATTTTCAGATATTTTATTTTTTATCCTATTGTTTTTATATAGAAAACTGTTTATCGTATGTCTAAGTTTAAGTATGTCCGTCAAAATACATCCATACGCCTCTATTTTTCCGAGCCTGTCGATTACGGCCTGTCCCAGTGCCGGACTTTGCGGTAATGGTCCTATTTTTTGGCCCCAGTGGCTTCCCTCAGGGCGGGCACCGTTTTGCGCGGCAAAAACCGGTACCCCCATAAAAAACGCATGAAGGATAAGATTTATAGCCAGATTGTCCGCAATCAGCAGGGAAATTTTTGAAACGGTATTCATGCTTAAAAGCGGAACGATAAGGGCACGGGCCTCTTTGAAAATTATATACCACCTGGAAGGCACCACCGTTTCAATATGGGGAAAGCCTTCCAGTTGCTCTCTGACCACTTTGCCATAGAGGTTTTCGGCATTTTCCGAAAAAACCAATTGTATCCGATACCCGTCAAGGGAAAGCCTTCTAATTTGCGAAACAGCTTCGCTGAATTCAACAGTTGCAGCGGTGAATATCGCAATAAGGGTTCCGCGACTGCCGTCGGCACCGATTTTGACAGCCACTTTTCGAATGACTTCGGTAACAATGCGCTGGATCTGTTCGTCCTGCATAATGGCTCCCGGTAACGCTAAAATTCAATCAGTTTATTTTTTAAAAGACCCAGCGCGATGCCCAAAGGTGTGACCAGCAATGGATTGTACGGTCGCACCACAGACAACCCTGTTTCATCTTGTATGACGCTTTCAATGCCCGGAAAACAGCTCGTTCCGCCGACAAGGTACAGGGTCTCGACAGGATTTTTTCTTAAATGCGCATTGACGATGCTGGCCATTTTTTGGAATACGGGTCTTATCAGGGGGAAAATTTCCGCCTGACGGTCAGGGTCCAGTTTCATCTGCTCAGCCTGATGATCCTGAATTTTATAATGGCCCGCGATGGTCAGATCCACATGGGTTCCCCCGGTGGGTTCATCTGCCGTGTAGACGACACGTTTATTTTTAATCACCGATATACCGGTAGTGCCGCCACCGATGTCCACCACGGCACCGTTTTCAACGTTCAATACAATGGAAGCGGCCGTCGGCTCATCTATCAGTCCGACCACTTTCAGTCCTACCGCAGCCAGGACATTGCCGAAAGCTTTGATGTTCCTGCCACCGGTACCGGGCGGATAAGCGGCTGCCGCCTCTTGAATCATATAACCCGCGTTGCGGAGCATATTAATCTGTTTCTTCAATATGTCGATCGCCCTGATATACTCCACGATCAGTCCGTCACGGATGATGGATCTGCCGCCTGTCAGTGCACCTGCGACCGGCAAACCGTTTTCATCCACAACGGCTGTAACGATATTGGCCGTTCCCAGATCCACACCTGCATATAGGGGGCCTTTGGTTATCCGGTTCCCGTTTAAATGCAGTGTCTGTTCAAACGATGCGATCAATTGATTTGCCGAAGCGATTGTTTTGACAGTTTTTTGCACGTGTTATGCATCTCTCCCGGTTAGCCGCTGTATGGCCATTTCAGCCGCATTTGCGGCCCTTTCCACATCGGATTGTTTGCCGGCAAGATACAACCGTCCAACCGCACCATATGTTCTGCAGTCTACCAGTGTGATGTTTGAATTTTTCTCAGCTTCATTGGCTGCCAGAGAGATATAGGCCGCTGGTTGGACTTCGAGAATGTAAAGGTCCTGTCCGGGTAAAAGCATGGAGCAGAGGCGAGAAACATTGACCATCTGGGCATGATAGGCATTTACCTTGTGGATGACCTGAGAACTTAAAATTTTGGGTTTTACACGGTCATTTATGGTCATGGACAGCGTCTTGAGCACAGCACGGCCGGCTTCTTTCACTTCAGCCTGTGCCTGTGAATGAAATTCAAGAACGCCAAAATGACGTTCAACAACCATGAGCCCCGGGCGAACGTTTGCGGCTTTAACCGCTGCATCAATTACGTCGTTTATCAGTACGCCGGGGGAAATTTCCACCAGCATTGCGGCTATGCCGGGAATGGGAATATACCCCCTTGCATTCGCCCCTATATAAGAAGCGAATTGAGGTTGCATACGGTCTATATACACATAAGAACGAAGTTCTGCCATCTTGTATTCCTTTCACGATTCAGTTTGTTATCGCTATTTCCCTTTAATAACCGGGCAGCGTTCCGCGGTCTAAGTCGTTTTCTTTTTTTTAGGCTTTTCGACCTTTTTTTTTAGGCCCTGCGGCGGCTTTTCATTTTTTTTAACCTTTTTCGAACGAACAGATGGTTTGGGTGCCGACGTTTTTTTCGGTTTTTGTCTCGACGATATTTTCTCTCCTGACGTTTGAAAGCTCTCCGTAACAGGGGGCGTCATTTTTAAGGGTATTTTATCCTGAAGACGGTTATCCTTGGGGGGCACTAACGTTTTTGATTTGCAGGAATTTTTTATATGAACAAGGGTATGTTTTTCCTGAAACAGACTGAGTTGTGGATCTGGCCGCGGGATTACATGCTCACTGACGACCTTGCCGACTTTTTTTGCCGCCGCCGTTCCGGCCGCAACTGCCACCTTGACGGCTGCAACATCACCTATAAACTTCACTGTCACCAGTGCTGTTTTAGTGATTTCATAGCCCAGCAAAGTCACCGCCGCAGCCTTGGCCCCTGCATCTGCTGCCTCAATGGCCGGAACATAACCCCATGTTTCTATCAAACCCAGGCTTTTATTCTTCATTGATGTCACCTATTTTTTTTCTGGATTTCCATCATGATCCGCATGACGACTTCTTCTATCCATTCCTCCTGAAATTTTGCCGGATCTTCTGATTTTATTTGATCCGGGGGCAATTCATTCATCCGCAGCGGATTTCCCTTAACCAGTCTGGCGGCATTAGCGCCCATACGGCGAAGCGCGCCGGCCTGCATGGCTTCACCCTGCAATGAAAACAGTGGTTTATCCTCGGGTAAATCACGATGATGCAAGACGATTTTTTTTTCCTTGTCGTTCAAACCAATACCGACATTGAGCGGCGAGTGATTTGCCGCCTGTTTGCCGAGTATTATGGCGTTTTCATTCTTACGTATGTGAATTTCGGCAGGAATGCCCTCTTCTTCCAGTCCCCATAAAACAAATTGAATGATATCCTCGGGGAATGGTTCCTGCACAAACATCTGAACCGCCGGTTTAGCGCTCCCGTCAATAGATTTTTCAGTGACCATGAACTTAAATTGTCCCCCTTTCCGCTTTGGCAAGTACCAGGCCGGTTGCCACCGCATTGCGTGGCCCCTCGATGCCTCTGATATTTCCCCGGCCTGTTACAACACCGTATTCAATCAGAGCGTCCGAAATCATCTGGGGTATCTCAAAGTCCAGGGCGGATCCACCCACAAGGACAACGAAACTGATAAGACGGATATTATGGGCCGGTGCCACCTTTTTTAGAGCGCGAAGGGCATTTTGGACAAAAACTTTTTTTTTGGCCTTTTTTCGAGCAGCGGCTATTTTTTCCAGGGGTTCCCGTGTTTCAATCGGTATGGGACCATTTTCCGTAATGACAACGACCCGTCCAAACAGCCGGGGATCAAGGTGTTCATGAAAAAATTGAACTGAACCATCTTCATGCCGAATGTGAAAAAGGGTCTCTGTCTTTGCCAGAGGATAAAATTTTATATGGTCGGCCAGTTCAAGGTCATCCAGTCTCAATTCTTTATCGATGAGCAGGGTAACCATATCGCCGGCCCCGGCCAGATGGACACTTTTGATTTCCCCTGATTCATTGATAACGGATGCATCAGTGGAACCCCCGCCCAGATCCAATATGGCCAATGGAGCCCTTGTGCCAGGGGTCGTCAAGGCGCCCAGGATCGCCATTTCGGCTTCCACACCCCCAATAAAAACCGGCACGAGAATCTCCTCTTTCAGCTTTCGGGCTAGTCGCTGCATGGGGAGTTTTTGGGTTTCTACCATTGCCGCCAATCCGACAGCATTCCCCGTTGCGTATTCGCCGGCAAGACTTCCGATTACTTTCCGCGGAACAAGCGTGTCCACTGCAATAATATCCTGCACACGAATAGCGCTGATGGGCTGGTCCGTAAGATCAGCCATTACCTTGCGAACCGTTTCAAACATTCCACCCACGTTGGTTCCGGGTTCGGCCTGTATCTCTTCGAGCGGGGAGACCTCCGACAGTTTATCCATGATGGCGTCGGCGCCTTCCTCGACCCTTGCTTCCATTTTATTCTTTTTCCCGATTAGAAATATTTTTCCGGCGGGGATTCGCCGTTCCTGAATATCTCCCCGGGGGGTTTTGATGACCACCGCACTTCGCGTTCCGGTCAGCGCTCTGGCGATGGGAACCACATTCCGCGTCTCATCCGGTGTCAGGTTAAACAACGTTGCAATATCATAGGGGTTGGATAATTTTTCGATGGTTTTTCCAACAGATGAGACTTCTACCGCAGCGGGCATCCCCATGGGAATGCGGTCAATATGCAAAACTTCATCAACAATGGGAATCGATCTGTTCAGACGGTTTTGTATGAGGACCCCATCGTCTTTCTGAACGATTGCGCCGGTGATGTTCATTCCTTTTGTAACGGCGGCGTTCAAAAGCGCCGCCGCCTCCTGAAAGTCTACCGTTCCGGGAACAACGACAATCCAGTCACTATCTGAAGACTTATTTGCGATGGATTTCAACGCAACCGTAGTTCCTAAAGCCAGTCCCAATCCGCCGGGGGTGGAGGGGTTATGGCCGATCATGGCCGATTCGGTAATGACCGTTTCGGTAATGGTTTCCATCGCCACATCGCCGATAACCGGTGTCGCCTCGTTAATCAGTACCTTGCCAAGATCCTTACGCGGAATTCCTATCGGTACCAAAGCCTGGTCAAGCGCATCGATAATGCCTATCACATTCTGGAGCGTGCCCTTGATGCCAGTGGTTTTTACAAGGGAACTGGATAAAATACGGACTTTGCCGTCGGCGGCGGTTTCAGCAATGGCAACTTCAGTTGTATTATTTCCAATATCAACACCGGCTATAAATGCCATGGACGTTACGCTCCAGTTATTGTTTTAAACGCCCCCGTTGTTCATAAACACCTGCCGCTTCACGGACAAACGCGGCACAAATTTTTGCCTGATAGGTTGTTTCCAAGTCATTTGCCATGTCCATCAGTTCCTGCTTTGTACATCGGTACGGTCTCAGGGAATTATACATTTCAAGCACCCGTTCGTCGGGTATTCGAGTCATTTCCGCGGCTCGTCGGAAATTGGATGCTAAAATTGGCCTTCCGCTGCTTTCAGAAATTTGGGCCTGATATTCAAGGGTTTCGGCACGGATTTTAATGTCATCAAATCCAATTTCCTTGTTTACGACCTTTTCCATCACAATATCTTCTACCAACAGACCACTGGCAGATTTTACCAAATCCGGCCGTTTGGCGCCTAGCGGAAAATCTTTTTTGGCATCGAGTTTTCCTGTTTTAGCATCTGTTGGAACAGCCACCCCGCTTTTCTGGTTCATTGCAGCCATTGCCCGTTTTACGACCTCGGCAATCATGTCCGGGGAGATGTTCATATCTCTTGACTGAGACATATATTTCCTCCTGTTTAGATCATCGTTCGTTGACAAAAACCGGTTTTTACATTCAAACCGCTATTGCCGTGTTCAGAGTTGGGCCGTTATTTCGATGGTCGGCAAGTTCGTCTTTACATGCTGGGTCTCTTTGTTGTGCAACAAAGCGGCCAGACCCTGATATCTTGGCCGGGCCATGGGGTCGTTGCGTACCGGTACCGGCTGCGGGTTTTCACCTTTGGCATATTTAGCGGCATTACGGCCAATAGCTCGAAAAGTCGCCAATTCCACCAGCGGGGACTGTGGGAAAAGTTCCAGATTCTGGAGCGGCGCCAGATCTTTCTGGTGAATGATGCTGGTGCCCCGTGAAAGCGTACCAACGCCAATCCCGGAGCCGCTCAACTTCGCAGCAATATGGGCGATGAGAGCCAGGTCAGCAGTTTTGTTGACTCTGACCAGGCGCGCTTTCAGCCCTTCTTCCTCAATACCCGCCATAATTTCTTTGAGCACATCTCGATGCGGAATACCGATAATCGTTTGCGTCATGGCGGTACCAAAGGACGCGGGTATTCCGATGACCACTTCGTTTCGATCCATACCGGCTTTTGCCTCTCCAATATCCCGGAACTGAAGGGGAGCCGCTTTTTTGGTCTGTCCAATTTCCGACTTTCCATTTCCTTGCATCTGTTGCAAGACTTCTATGATGATTTCTTTCACCATATCTTCAGAAATTTTCATATTACTCGCCCTCCTTCAGGCAATCTTATACATCTTCAGGACTGATCGCTGCCGGAATGTCCTTCAATAGTTCCCATCTTTTTCCTTCCAGACGGTATCCGGTGCCCGGTCCTGTATAGTCGTTCAAGTCATTGACGGCAGACACCACGTTAAAATTTTCATCAAAAATGGCAGATGTCTGGAGATAGTCTCCGCTGATTTTACCCTTTAGCATATTGAGTACCGCTTCGGCGATGTCGTTAAATCCGTGTTTTGCCAGCGCCCGTACGACATCCAGCCCGGTTGTGCGGCGTTTCATAAATCCGTCAATGGCACGCAGGTCCTCGGAAACATCGCGATCGGGCATATCTTTGCTGCCATGGGCATAGGTAGCTGCCTCAACTTCTTCATCCTTGATAGCCGGAAGACCGACATCCATAAAAACAGCCTGCAGTGCGCGAGCCGCTTTGTTTCGGATGGCGATGATATCTTCCTCTTTTACAGGGCGCAGAGACATGTCCACCTGAAGATCCCGCTGCAATACAAGCATATCATCATAGTCGTCACAGTCATGGGTGGAGCCGGCAAACATATTGTCATAGTTTGGCACGGCACTGTATCCTGAAAAAATAAGATCGGTTCCGGGAATAAACTGCATCAGCATTCGGGCGGTGTTACGAATAGGTGAATGGGTGAACGTCTGGTCATTACCGGAGGCCACTTCCAGATCGTTTAGAACAGCCGCCACATTCTCTGCCAGCATCGCACGAACGCCTGAGGGCACCGCTCCCGGGACACCCACACAACTGATGGAGCCATTTTGCAATCCCTGCACGCCGGCTCCCTTGGCCACCATCACACACCGAATTTCCAGATACAGCATCGATTTACCTTCGGCATATCCCATTTGGACTTCAGACCCCGTTCCCGATGTAAACCGCATTTTAATGCCCCGTGAAGCATAGGCTGAAGCCAGAAACGCCTTTGACCAGGGCGTATCGTCTCCGTCTACGAAAACCTGTTCCGTCCCGTATACCGAGACGGTTTCCGCATAATTTGTCAATCCGCGCATTCCCATCGTCAGTTCCAGTGCTTCTTCCACGGCGCATTGTGCAATGATCCCGGGTCTTCCGACCTGGCCGCCAACGAGAAGCGACAGGGCATTCATGGGCGCATAACGGCCCACGCCAACGGTGGTTTCAATTTCACTGAAACCACGATAGGCGGCCTCAGCCGCATCTGCCGCCAGAAGCGCCGGTGTGTCCTTGAGGTTGGTCACATGAGCTTGATTTGACGGTGTCCGCCTGGGTCTCAATTTCTGCATGGCCATCATCAGTTCGAGCACATTCATTTGTTTCAGCACGTCTATATATTTGGCCGGTGTCATGCCGACGGACAAACGGACGATATCTTCCCGGGGCACGTTGATATCTACCAGCATACGCGCAATTTTCAGCGAGTCGATTGCCATGGCCTCTTCGGCTACAGCGACGTCAATGCAATGCTTTGTGATCCAGATGTCGATCATATCAAATTCTTCTAGACGTTTGCCGTCCATTTCGATGACTTGGCCGTTTTCTATTTTAATGCTGGGGGTCGGATCGTTCGGGCTATCCATCGCTACCAGACCCACATCGATCCATTCTTTGATAAAGCCGTCCTTATTGACCGCCCGTTTAGCTAAGACTTCAAAGCGCTTTTGCCTTTTCTTCATTTCCTGTCACCCCCTATATATACGGCGTCGATAGTGATTTAGGTGCCTCTCCCCATGCGCTTAAAAGTGTGTTGCCAATATCTCTACCGGCGATAACAGCCTGCCGGACCGCTCCCGAATCACCAGTCACCCAAATAAAAATTTCATTGGTTAGAGATGTTTCATGTTTGGGTGAGCCATAGCCTAAAACCTCTACGTCCGCAGCCTTAACAGCCGCATCGATCATCAGCATTCCAATTACCGCCGGAGCCCCTAAAATTAATCCAAATGCCTTACCCACCGGTGCGCCAAAGGCTTTGTTCAGGCAAGTGCTGGCCCGGGCTGAATATTGATTTTCAGTATATCCCTGTTCATTGCCATACACGTCACCAAAATATTTAGGCAGTGCTTCGAGGGTCACTTCCACGGCCCGGCGGGCATCGGATACGTCTTCAGCGCCAAAAATAATCAGATTCCCGTGACCGGCTCCGCCTTTTGTATCCCTTGGCATTTCTACACGGATGATTTCGGTATTGGTGGCTTTAACCGCTTCATCGGCCGCCATGAGTTGAGGTCCAGCGCCGACGCGACCTCCAATAACGCCGATGGATCGATATTTTTTGTCGAATTTCATCAATTCATGTATGGCCGGGTCCAGGTTGGCAATGACGATTCCCATGGTATCTCCCATGCCTGCCCCCACAAATTCCGTCACCCCGACAAAATCCGCCGCTTTAGAGAGACCATCCGGTTGTTTTTTCTTTTTTTCCGCTTCAGGAACCGCCTTGCTGGGGGTGTCGTCCCCAATTCGCTTCATCACTTCTTCCATCACTTTATTAATCAATTGTTCTTCCATAAGAGTATTTCCTCCCGGTTTTATTCCATCAAATGGGTGAATGATAGTGTGACGACCTTATTCACCCGAAGGACCCTTCGGCAGAATCATTTCCACATCCTCATGGGGCCTGGGGATAACGTGTACGGAGACCACTTCACCAACTTTTGCCGCCGCCGCCGCACCTGCATCCGTGGCTGCTTTCACGGCTCCGACATCTCCTCGCACCATGCACGTCACAAGGCCGGAACCGATTTGCCGCTGCCCGATGAGAACGACGTTAGCCGACTTGACCATTGCATCCGAGGCTTCGATATTGGCGATAAGCCCCCTTGTTTCAATCATTCCCAATGCTTCTTTTGTTGTCATTTAGAATTCTCCCTTATGATAGTATTTTAAATTTAGCGGATAATTGAAAGGGGGATACGGCGCTTTAAAACCCCGTATCCCCTTTTATCCCCAATACATCCCTAATAATTCCTAAATTTACGCTGATGTTTCAGATTTTTTAAATAAATCAGGCAGTTTTGCAGATAACAAGCCTGCAACGTTTCCAATAATCATACAAACAAGCGTACTTAAAAGAGTCGCCCAGATGTCCCCATTGTGGGCACCAAGATTTCCAAAGTATGCGGCAGCACCTACAAATTGCCCCGGTATGGCAGCCAGAAAACCGATACCGCCTTCCATCGTCATAATAAAACAAAAAATTCCGATTATTATTGAAAGAAGAATCAGGTTGCCACCGCCGAACTTGACCCACAGCCAAAAAAAGATGGCCCCCTGAATCATGCCCGCTACATTTGCCGCTAATGACTTTGGCAGTGCCGCCTTGTCCCCTCCTGCATAGTAAAAACTGGCCCAAGCAGCAAAACCAACCCAGGGGACCAGCCATGGAATCCAGATTGTGAATTGAAACCAAAGACCGCACAATATTCCGATTGAGATCGATACGGGGAGTAAAGCCATGATTATACCTCCTTTTTGAATGCTTGACCAATTGCGTCTGCCGCCCAAATGGCCGCTTCTACCATATCAGCGGTCACTGTAAACCAGGTGCTGTGGATGGTTTCTCCCTCTGCCGTCGCACCCTCTGCAACCTGCCTGATCTCATCTTTTGTTGGATTTATGACCCCAAGGTCTTCAAAACAGACCGGCAAACCGACGCTGCAGCAAAAATTCAAGACTTCATCTACATCACATGAAGGACGGCCTTCCAGGACCAGTTGCGTCAAAGTTCCGAAAGCCACTTTCTCCCCATGCAGTTCGCCATGTGTTTTTTCCAGAACAGTAAGGCCATTGTGTATGGCATGGGACCCGGCAAGTCCCCCGCTTTCAAACCCGATACCGCTCAGCAGGGTGTTGGCTTCCACAATCGCCTCTACGGCCGGGGTTACCACTTTTCTTTCAACTGCCAGTTTGGCCGATAAGCCATTTTCCAGGAGTGTATCGTAACAGAGCCTGGCCAGGGCCAGGGCTGAAAGCGTTGGAGGCGTGGATCCGGTCAATGCGTTCGGTTTGCAGCTTTTCGCACAGGTGTCGGCCTCCCAAAAGGTAGCCAGCGCGTCTCCCATACCGGAGACCAGATAACGCACAGGGGCCTGTGCTATAATATTCGTGTCGACCAGGACGCAGTTCGGATTCGTGGGCAATACCAGGTAACGTTCAAAAACACCCGCTTCCGTATAGATAACGGCAAGGGCAGAACAGGGTGCATCTGTTGCGGCGATGGTGGGGCAAATAATGACCGGGATTTTCATTTCATGAGCGACCGCCTTGCCGGTATCAATGACTTTCCCGCCGCCGGCTGCAATAATTAAATCGGCGCCATTGGCTTTTGCAATTTCGACCAGCCGGTTTATTTCAGTATCACAACACTCTCCTTTAAATTGTTCCTGGGAACAGCCGATTTTATTTTCTTCAAGACTTTTTTGAATTGTCGGACCGCAAAAAGATAAAGCTCTCTTCCCTCCGGTAAGCAACGCTTTTGAACCTAATTTTGCGGCATAGGTTCCGATTTCATTCATGGCTCCCGTTCCTTGGACATACCGTCCTGGTGATAGCAACATTCTACTCATTGTGTATCTCCTTTTGGTAAATTCATTATGGTCAAAAACCGACCGGTTGGATACTCTTGCAGCATTTCTTTTGAACAATGGAGCGATGGCTTATCTGTTCATAATGGCAACAATAGTGGCCTTTACAAAAAATATCCGTGGCTGAAAATAAAGAATCGTGAAGCATGCTAAAATGAAAGCAGAAAGAAATAACTATCGTGCCAGACGATATTCAGGCTGAGCGATTTTTGGTATTTTTATTTAAAACAGACTTTAATGGAAATTTCAATCCCGCAAAAGTAGGAAATAGTTTACCCCTTTTGGGGGAAATTTGGGGGAGAAGGATAGGGTGGGGGGCGCTATTAATGTGGGAATCAGTCGACAATTCCTTGTTTTCGAGCTTCCACGATCGCTTCGACGCGATTTTTGATATTTAGCTTTTTGAAAATATTCTTGATATGGCTTTTGACTGTTTCCGTACTGATAAATAACAATTTTGATATTTCTTTATTGGTTTTTCCTCGGGCGATGAGCTGCAAAATTTCTCGCTCTCTCCGGGTCAAATAATATTTTCTATTCTTTAAACTCGATTCATCCGTTTTCTGATAACCCTCGGTCAAATTGACAAGATAGGGCGAAAGCTCTGGTTTCCCCGCCCAAACCGATTTGATGATTTTGACCAGCTCATCAATTTCAACGCATTTCAGCACATATCCGTCAGCGCCAGCATCCATAGCGGATTGAATATAAGCATTATCGCTATAATTGGAAAGAATGAGGATCTTTAAAGTGGGAAATTGTTTATGCAAAACCCGAATTGTGCCGGCTCCGGTCAATCCCGGCATATCCATATCAATTAAAGCGACGTCAGGCGGATTTGACCGAATTTTTTGAATCGCATCGTAACCATTCTCGGCTTCACCAATCAGCTCGATTTCTTCATTTTGATCAAAGCTGAACCTTAGTCCGGTTCGTAATAACGGATGATCGTCAGCTAAAAAAATTCGGATCACCTTTTTTATTTTCATTGTTTTTGGCTTTCCCCGACGCCGACGCCGACGTCGGTTGCAGGCTTTCCGGCTGAAATCATAGGCAGAATAAAAGAAAAACGGCAGCCTGCCGATATCCCATCATTTTTGTGAAGAGGGGATTCCGTACAGATAAAACCGTCATGGGCATCTACAACCTGCTTGCAAAAGGCCAAGCCCAGGCCGAGTCCCTTTCTTCCGGTTTTTTTTCTTCTCCTTATAGAAAAAAATTTTTCAAAAAGGTGTTGCTGCTTTTTCTTGGGTATGCCCGGCCCGTGGTCTGTTACGTCAATGAGAACGTAATCCTGATCCAGTTGTAATCGGTTGGTGTAAAATTGTTTCACAATTGTCTCTATTCTTTCTCTGTTCAATTCGTTTAATATGTCCGATTTGATTTCAATTTCGCTACCCTTGGGACTGAATTTGATCGAATTATCCAGGAGGTTAATAAATGTCCGCAACAGTCGATTGCGGTCTCCTTTGATCAACAACGCGCCAGAAGACAATTGAGAGTGTATTGATATTTGTTTCTCCAAAGCGAATATCTTAAAATGATTGATTCCCTCATGGATCATCTGGTTTAAGTCCATTGACAGTTTGCGCAAAAGGAATTTCCCGTTTTCTTTACGGTAAATATCTAAAAAATCTGTTACCATCCCCAGTAGTTGGTGGCTGGTGCCTAGGGCCAGATTCATGATTTCCATTTGATGCTGGCTTAGTTCCCCTAATGTTTCATCCACCATCAGTTGAATCGCCTTCTGTATAGAAAGCACTGGGTTCCCCATGTCATGTGTCAACATTCCGACAAGGTCCGCTTTTATCTGTTCAATTTTTTTTTCTTCAGAAATATCCCTTAAAATTGCAACATAAGATTCTTCTTCTTGGTTTTCGGCTTTGAGCTTTGAAATCGATATTTGTACAGGAAACGTTTTATTATTATCAGTGACGGCCGGCAATTCAGTTCGTGTGTTGGCTTCCAGGCTTCGTTCTATCTGATTCTGGAGGGTTTCAACTGAATCCGCACCCGATAGCAGTGAAAAAATGGATGTGCCGACAATTTTATTTTTTTTATGTCCAAACATGGTTAAACAAGCGTTGTTGACGGTTGATATCGTTCCGTTGTTATCGATGGCGATAATGCCGTCGGAAACGCTGTCGATCATCTTGTTTAAATAATTTTGGGAACGTTTGGAAGAAAGATATTTTTGAAGCGCCAGTTCACTAATCGTGTTGGTTACAACCCCCATCAAATTAACGATATTTTCAAAGTGCTCAAAACTCATGAGCGGAATTTTGTCCAACGCATTCAAATACCCTCTGGTGTCGTCCACTCCAATGGAAACGGCCCTTTCAATTGCGACATCTTCTGCAATGGGTTCTGTTAATACCTGACCGCACAGGGCTGTCGCTAAATGATACCCATCTATAATAATAGGAGATGCGCTGTCCCATATCCCTGCATTTAAACATTTGTAGATAAAACGCTTTTTTGAATTGGCGGATTTTAGACCCCCATAACGGTCGCTTTCCCAGCATTTTCTTTTTCCTATTTCAGTACAGCGGCAGTACTTTTTGCAAAGTACTGAAAAATTGTGTGGTTGTGTGATAGGCTGGCCCTTGATATCGGCAATAATAGATGACACACCGGTGGCTTTGCTAAAAGCCTCGAGAAAATCATCTAATTTTTTATTTTCAATTAAATCAAGAAGATGAATAGTTTTGTCCACAATTGAACTCCGGTTTTAGGTCAGATCATTCATTAAAAACCTTGGATGCCAGATCAATATCTTCGGGACAAAACACAAAGAGGCATTTTTCATCAGGAGATGAAACGGATCCGTATACGTAGTTGATGTTAACCCCTATCTCGCCGAATTTGGCCGTTATTCTGGCCAGTTCACCGGGTTTGTTCTCAAGCCGTACGGCAATGACCGGTATGATATCAAAAATATAATTGTTTTTAGATAAAAGATCTACGGCCTTATCGGTATTGTCCGTCAGCATCCGGATCAGCGCATACTGGGAGGAATCTTTGCTCATGGAATTGTAACTGGCGGCCGACGCAATTCTTTTTAACGACTTCCCCCTGGCCCTGAAAAGCTGCTGAACATAGGCCGATGCATCCTGGATGGTCAGGGCGTCAATATTGACCTTTTCATCGGCAAAGAGTGTGGCCAATGTTCCCAGTTCACCGGGAACATTTTTTAAAAAAAGAGAAATTTCAGTTCTGATCATTTTTTTCTCCTTTATCTCATGCGGGTGGTGTGAGTTATATTGATGGATTTTATTAAACCATAAAATAGCTTAAAATACAAAAAAAAACGGCAATGCAAAGATGCATTGCCATCTATACGGCGTGTAACCGTTATCTATTTTGTCTCAATACCCGATAACCCGTTTATCCGGTCTGTTCACCGCCAAACAATTCTTTGACCTTGGCTCGATCCGTGACGCCATCCGGGGTGACGGGCAGGTTATCCGTAAATTCAACGTATTGGGGTTTTTTAAAACGGGCAATGCGTGATCCCACAAATTCGATAAGATCACCGGCTGACAGGTGGTGACCCGGTTTCAGAATACAGACGGCTTTGATGCCTTCTTTCCATTTAGGATCCGGCACGCCAAATACAACGGTTTTTTCAATTGCCGGATGCTCAAGGATGATCTTTTCAACTTCAGCCGGATAGACATTTTCACCGCCGGGTTTGATCAATTCCTTTTCAGCCTTGCGGCCCGCATACCATAAAAATCCATCTTCATCAAATCGGCCCAGATCGCCGGTATGATGCCAGTTGCCGCGAAATGTTCGCGCCGTGTCCGCTTCCAGACCCCAGTAGCCCTTGAATACCATGGGACCGCGCAGGGCAATTTCCCCGGTTTCACCGGGAGGGACCCGCTGGTCCGTATCATCGAGCAGCGCCACCCGGGCCAGAAAGATGGGCTTCCCTGCTGCCCCGGGGCGGTCATTGAACGGCCCTAGGGTGGCCAGGCACGAGGTTTCCGTCTGGCCGTACATGGTGTAGAAGGTCCCGCCGGCCAGGTTTTGATATCGCTGGATGGTTTCAGGGGTATCGAGTCCGATGACGGCTTTCAGAGAGCTGATATCGAGTCCTGTTTCTGCCTGTTCTTTCAGTATGGCATCTAAAATCGGTGCAAAATCAAAAAATACGGACACCTGTTTATCGGCGATGAGCTGAACAGCCTCCCGTGCGTCAAATTTACGCATATTGACGTTCAGCGATCCGGCCAGAAAGCTTTGGCCGGCCATGAACAGACCGCCGACATGAAACAGGGGGAGTAGATTCAAATGGACATCATCGGCAGCCAATCCAAGGCCAGTCATAAATTCCATGCCGGCACACAGAATGTTCCGGTGACTCAACAGGGCACCCCGGGGGCGTCCGGCCACAGCCGCTGTATGGATGATGATGAAACCGTCATCAGCGGCGACTTCGGGCAGTGATATCGCCGTGTTTTTTTCTGCCAAAGGGTCATAGTCATGGAAGCTACCCTCACCGGACCCCAGGTTGTAGTATTTTTCAATGGTGGGAAGCTGGGCCTGGATACCCAGAATCAGTTTTTCAAATTCAGTGTCGACAAAGAGGCAGACCGGTTCACAGTCGTTTAAGTTGAAAGCAATTTCCCGGGCGGAAAGACGCCAGTTGATCGGAACGACAATGGCCCCTGCAGCGGCCGCAGCGCCATACACGATAAAATAGTCAAAACAGTTCTTACCCACCACACCAATTCGTGACCCCTTCTTCACCCCGGATTGTATCAGGTCGGCAGCCAGAGAATCGACATGGTGTTTAATGTCTGAAAATGTATACGTGTGCCTGTCTTCTGCATCAAACCAGGCGGGGCGTTTTGGATGACAGATGGCATTCCGGTTGACAACATCGTAAAACGTGACATCGTAAAGTCCCATAGATTACCCTTTGATTTAATGGATGGTTGTTACCGGGCAGGACGCTTTTAAGATAATATACTGCGCTGTTGAGCCAAGCAACAGTTTTCGGGTCCGGGATTTTTTTTCGATACCGACAAATATGTGCCTGATATCGTTTTCTTCGGCATACCGGATAATGTCTTCTCCGGGTGAAAGCCCGCGAACCGTCTGATAGCTCTCACATTTAACCCCGCTTGTGTTCATAAACGCCTGGGCGTACGTGAGATCATTTTTAGTTTTGGTGATGGCCTTTAATTTTTCCCGGGGACCGCCTTCCATGGATGTTATGATGTGAACCACGGCATTATGTGTCTTTGCATATTCTCTGGCCAGATCCAGGGCTGCCTTTGCCTCGTCGGATCCGTTGTACGCGACTAGGATATTCACCATTGAGTCCTTTCAGAGGATGATTTTACATCCAGCGTTTGCGTCTTTTATAGGATTTGACATTTTTAAAAGATTTTCTGCCCCCGCCCTGGGTTATACCCATATAAAACTCCTTTACATCCGGATTGTTCTGCAGTTCCGTTGCACGGCCTTCCAGAACGATTTTACCGGATTCCATTATATAGGCATAGTTGGAAACCTTCAGCGCAATTTTGGCGTTCTGCTCAACCACCAGGATGGTGGTTTCCATTTCTCTGTTGATGGTTTCGATGTTTTGAAAGATTTCTTTGACCAGCAAAGGTGCCAGTCCCAGGGACGGTTCGTCGAGCATCAGCATTTTCGGAGAGGCCATCAGTGCTCTGGCAATGGCGATCATCTGTTGTTCTCCGCCTGAACAGTATCCGGCCATTCTGTTGGTGATTTTGGACAAGCGGGGGAAATGGTCGTACATTTTTTCATTGTCCGCCCGGATATTGCGAGCGCCATCTTTTCGGGTAATGGATCCCACTCTTATGTTTTCATCCACTGTCAGGTGCTTGAATACGCGACGCCCTTCGGGAACCATTACCGCACCCAGTTTGACGACATGGGTGCCAAGGACATTGGTAATATCTTCCCCCCTAAATTTAATATGGCCGGCACGGATATGTCCGTTTTCCGGTTTGAGCAGCCCGCTGATGGCACGCAAGGTGGTTGTTTTGCCGGCGCCGTTGGTTCCGAGAAGGGCAACAATGCCGCCTTTTTCAACGGCCAGGCTGACCCCGCGCAAAACCTGGACGATATCGTTGTAGACCACTTCAATATTATTTACTTCAAGCAGGTTTTCAGGTGTGTTTTTATCCATATTCAGGTTTTCAGTGTGTGGTCCGTGTTATTTTTTAAATTGTACAATTGTGAATGGCTTGTCAACGGTTAAAGAGAGCAACCACTTCAGGCAATCTGTTTGTCCGATCAATTAATCAATTTGTCTGACCTGTTTCCGGACCGTCAGTCGGCACAGAATTGACGGTCCGGGCAGGCTGGGCCATAATAAATTGAACTATTTTTGAATCTTTTGAACCGCAACAGCGAGGGCATTCCCCGTGGCTTGCCGCGGGGTTAGCAAGCGAATCTAAAATAGACAGAATTCCTTACGGCCGAAGATTCCTCGCAGCTTGCCGCGAGGTGCTTCAATCCGTATCTATTAGATTTTGCCTGTGTATTCCGGAATAAACGGTTTGCCCACGGAATGAAATACACCACTTTTGACGGCATACATCTGCAGCGTATCAACGCCGGCATGATCGGTTTTTGAATAGGTCACCGGCCCCACCGTGGTCACCGGATAAAATGCATTTATCCCGTTCATTTCCTGCAGTTCCGCGTAAAGATTTTCTTTGGTAATTTCGGCGCCCTTTGACTTGGCCCTGCGGATCAGTTCCGTAGCCACCTGAGCCACCATTACACCATTGGCATAGTTGTGAGAATTGGCGGCTTTGTCATCTCTTCCGTAGCGTTTGGCCAAAGCGAGCTGTGCATCGGTACCTGCTCCTGACTCTGATGTAACGATGTAGGATGTCGTCCAGTAGAAATTTTCACTGGCCGCACCGGACAGGGCAACCAGGTCGTTGCCGCCGGTGTAATGGCAGCCCGTGAACGTAATTTTACCTTTTTCGCCAAATGATTTTGCGACGATTCCCAGGCGGCTGGCGTCTTTGAGCATTGTTGCCACCGGGGATTGAATGGTCTGGCATATGACGTACTGGACATCTTTGCTGCGAAGCCGCTTCAACATGGCCGTGTTGTCAAGATCCTTGCCGTGCTCGACAATCTCGACGATCTCCATTTTAAGACCGGCCTTGACGGCTTTTTCCACGTCCGAAACAGGACCTCTGCCAAAAGCGGACGGGTGGATAAACATCGCGACTTTGGGAACGCCCCCCTTGTGATTTTTGACGATATATTCCGCCAGGCCGATGGCCTGGGCCGAATAGGAGGCAATGGGCAGGAAGATATAGTTTGAATCAATCAGGTTTCCGGCATGAAATGAAGCCGGAATAACCGGCATTTTTTCTTCTTCAAAATCTTTTTTCAAAGAGAGTGTGCTGCCGGTGGAATAGTTCAGGTAAAAAACAATCCCCTGGTCCAGAAAGTCTTCAAAATTTCTTTTGGTAACGGATGTGTTATACTGATCATCCCGGATGGTGCAGTCGATTGTATCAGCTCCGAGGAGCTTCATGTCGTTGGCATATTTGAAATAATCTTCAACGCCTTTGGAATAGGGGTCGCCGGCATCAGATGTGGGGCCGGTAATCGCCAGAGACAGGCCTAACTTGTATACTTTTGCGCCCGCATCAGGTACGGCGACCTGGCCTTTCAAGGCAGCGATTTGCTCCTCTAAACTGGCGTTGGTTGAGGTTAATTGTGTCACCTGTTGTTCCAGTTCAGATGTTTTTTCTTTGTCGCCACAGGCATACAGAAAAAGTGTAAGACACAAAACAACTAAAAGAGTGCTCGTTATTCTGACTGTTTTCATATTCCCCCCTTTTGTCTGGTTGTTGCTTAACGGTTAAAATCAAGAACAGTGTTTATATCCCATTCGTTATCGGCAGTATTGTCAGTAACGGAAAGGCCACAATTTGGTATAGGATCGAACGATGCGCCACCAGTTGGCGATGCCCCTGGGTTCAAACATTAAAAAAAGCACGATTACCAGGCCAAAAGAAAGGGGCTTTAGGGCCGTGGCAAGGTTCATTCCGGAAAGCAGCAGGTGACCGGCCTGTTCGGCCAGGGTCTCCACCTGGAGTTCCAGCATGATGATGGCCGCCGGTCCCCAGAAGGACCCATTTAATGTCCCGAGACCACCCACGATGGCCATGGCCAGATAGCTGATGGAGGCATGGAGAGAAAAGGATTCTATGCCGACGCCCCGGTATACGTAAGCATGCAAGGCACCGGCCACGCCGGCAAAAAAACCGGCCAGCGCAAATGCGTATACCTTGGTCAGTCCGGGGTGCATGCCCATGGCATCGGCGGCCCTGTCGTTATCGCGGACAGCGCTCAGGCACCTTCCGTAGCGTGTTCGCAGCAGGTTTCTAACCCCGAATCCCAGGATGACGATGACCACCATAATGACATAATACCAGAAGAAGTAGTGCTGCTCCCTTGCCAGTTTGCCGGTAAACCAGAATACCCTGCTGACGGCAATGGTCTGGCCCTGGTTAAAAAATTCCATGAAGTTGATGGTCCAGGTAAATATCATCTGGAAAGAAAGGGTGGCAATGGCAAGGTAAAGATGTTTGAGCCGAATGGCCGGAAGACCGGCAATGGCGCCGAACACTGACCCTACAATGCCTGCGAGGACGATCATCAACGGCCATGCGTGGGTTAAAAGAACATGGCTGTCTCCCAGAACCCTTACGACAGAGGCGATGGTGTAGGCGCCGATGCCGACAAAAGCGGCATGGCCGATGGAAATAAGACCGGCAAAACCGGTGACGATGTTAAGGCCCATAACGGCAACCACTGCGATGAGAACATTGTCTATGACCAGCATATATTTGTTGCTTAAATCAAATAGCAGGGGCCAGACAAAAAGCGCGGTGAGGAAAACCGCAAAAATGGTGCGGTCCAGATGCGTGAAAAAAAGCCGCTGTTCATCTTTATAGGAGGTAAAGTAATTACCGGTCGCTAACCAACGATTTGCTGACATAAATTATACCCGCTCAATTTCATGTATTCCGAATAGGCCGTGTGGCTTGAAGAGTAAAATCACCAGCAGTATGATATACGGCAAGACCTCTGCAGTGCCGTTGAGCCCCCAGTTGCCGTCAAGATAGCCGCTGGCAAATTGTTGTATCAATCCCATGATGATGCCCGCCACAACAGCGCCCAATATGGAATCCAGGCCGCCCAGGATCACCACCGGAAAAACTGTGATCCCGAAGGCCTGCAGTGTTTCAAAGTTAAGGCCGGTGATGTTGCCGATGATGCAGCCGGCAGCGGCGGCGCTCAGTCCGGCAGTGGCCCAGGCCAGGCCAAATACCCTGGGCACGGAAATGCCGATGGACATGGATGCCAGTTGATCATCCGATACGGCCCTCATGGAGATGCCGATGGTGGATTTTTTGAAAAACAACGAGAACCCGGCGATCATGATGCCGGTAACGATGACGCCCACCAGTTGGGTCCAGGAAATCGATACGCCGCCAAAAGCGATGAGGGTTTTGGGTAGAAACGGCGGAAAGGAAAAATTGACGGAGCCAAAGGGTGTCAGAAAGATCAGGCCGTCGATAATCGACATCAGGCCGATGGTCACCATAATGACCGAAATAATGGGTTCGCCGATAAGGCGGCGGAGAAATATTCTCTCTACACTCATGGCCAGGAAAAACGTGATGATCATGCTCAGCACAAAGGAGATATAGATGGGAAGCCCCAGCCAGCCGGTAAGGGCGTATGTGATAAACGCGCCGGCGGCAATAATTTGACCATGGGCGATGTTGAGCACTTTGCTTGATTTATAAATCAACACAAAGCCCAGCGCCGCCAGGGCATAAATGGAACCAACGACGACGCCGCTGACCACCAGTTGAAAAAAATAACTCATCAGACCCCTTCCATTGTATAAAAGGATATGGTTGTTTTTACCGTTGTTGACTGACCGTCCTGATACTGGAAAAAAGCCTCGACCTCTTTTTCCCTGATGCTGGTGTCGTATAGCGCTTCATACAGGCTATTGTATTTTTCTCGGACAAATTTTCTACGGATTTTGCCGGTTTTTGTCAGCTCGCCGTCATCTGTATCCAGCAGTTTGTAAAGGATGGCAAATCGTTTTATCCTAAAGTGTGCTTTTTCGGCCCTTTTATTTACATCGGCGACCTGCCGGTAAATATGCTCAGCGACTTCCGGTCTGGCGGAAAGATCCATGTAGGTGGTAAAGGAGATTCCCCGATCTTCAGCCCATTTCCCGACAACAATGGGGTCTATATTGATCAGGGCGGTGACGAACGATCTTTGATTTCCAAATATTACCGCCTCTTTTATATAGGGGCTGAATTTAAGTTTGTTTTCCAGAAACATGGGGCTGAACATGTCGCCGTTTTTGGTGTGCATCACATCCGATACCCGGTCAATGACCACCAGATGGCCGTGTTCGTCAATATAGCCTGCGTCCCCGGAATGGAGCCAGCCACCCTCGAGCAGCTCTTTGGTCTTTTCAGGCAGGTTGAAATATCCGGGGGTGACACACGGGCTGCGGGAAAGAATTTCGCCCTCGTCTGAAATTTTGCATTCGGTGCCGGGCAAGGGCTTGCCCACGGTATCGGGTCGGACATCGCCGTCGCGGTGCATGTAAGCGATGCCCACGATTTCCGTCTGGCCGTAGATTTGTTTCAGGTTGACACCGATGGCCTGATAAAAGGTAAACAGCTCGGGTCCTAAGGCGGCACCGCCGGTATAGGCCCGGCGCAGGCGCAAAAGGCCGATCTGGTTGATCAGGGGCCTGAAGATGATCTGGTAGCCAAGCCAGGCCTTGAATCTCAACGGTATCGACATCTTTTTGTTGGCCATGCGAAAGCCGGCCGCTTTTTCGCCGATTTTGATGAAATATTTATACAACAATTGGTTCAGCCGATAGGACTCATCAATTTTGAGCCAGATCTGGGATCGGATGGTTTCATATATCCTGGGCGCGCCAAACATGAAATGAGGGCCGATTTCCTTAAGGTCTTCCATGGCGGTTTCAATCGATTCCGGGAAGTTCAGAGTAATCCCGGTGGCCATTGCCACGCCAAAGGAATTCATCTGTTCGCCGATCCAGGCAAAGGGTAGAAAAGAAACATATTCGTCGGTGTCTTCCAGGGCATCCACTGCTGTCAGCTGCAGGCCCATACTGATGTAATTTTTGTGGGTCAGCATGGTGCCTTTTGGCAGACCGGTGGTGCCGGAGGTCAGACAGAAATGACAGACGTCATCGGGTTTGCCCTCGTCAAGAATCGATTCGAACAGGCCGGGCTTATTCCGGCAAGCCGTTTCTCCGAGCCGGTACAGGTCATCTATCAACATGAACCAGTCGTCGGACCGGTATTCACGCATACCCCGCGGGTCTTCGTAGATCACTTTTTTAACCATGGGGACCTGGTCTCGTATCGCTACAAGCTTGTCAACCTGTTCCTGATCTTCGCAAAAAACCACCGTCACGTTCATGTAGAGGATCAGCTGGGCGATCTCTTCGGGCATGGTGGTTTGGTAGATGGCGGCGGAGATGGCACCCATGGATTGTGCGCCCAGCGCGACAAATAAAAGTTCGGGGATATTGTCGCCGATAAGTGCGATAACGTCGCCTTTTTTCAACCCCAGGGTTGAAAGCCCCATGCCTGTTTTGCGGATATACTCATAGTATTGTTGCCAGGTATAGTTGTTCCATCTGCCAAAATCCTTTTCCCGTAAGGCAACCTTGTCGCCGGTTTTTTTTACCCGCCATCGCAGTAACTGGGGTATCGTCAACGCCAATAAAGGACTCTTGTCTTGACTGTTCAATTAATCTTCTCCGATGTAGGCTTCGATAACTTTTGGATTTGACGCCACTTCTTCGGGGGTGCCGGCGCCGATTACCTGGCCGAAATCCAGCACATAGATTTGATCGGAAATATCCATTACGACGCCCAGATCATGCTCCACCAGTACAATCGTATTTTTACGCTCCTGCTTGATATCCATGATGAACCGGACAATATCTTCCTTTTCCTCTATATTCATTCCGGCCATGGGTTCATCAAGCAGCAGCAGTTCAGGGTCCAGGGTAAGTGCCCTGGCCACTTCGACCCGTTTCTGGACACCGTAACTGAGATTCCCCACAACATGCTTGCGGTAGGGTTCCAGTTCCATGAAATTGATCACAGCCTCGACATAGTCCCTGTTTTCAGCTTCCAGTCGGGATGCTTTGCCAAAGTAGATGCAGGCCTGTAAAAAATTGTATTTGAGGCTGGTGTGTCTGGCCAGCAGCAGGTTGTCCAGTACGGAAAGGCCCCCAAATAATTCCAGATTCTGGAAAGCCCTGGCAATGCCCATTTTGGTTACCTGGTGCGGTGATGCGTGGGTGAGGTTTTTTTCACCGTAGACAATTCTTCCCCGTTTGGGATGATAGAACCCCGAGATGCAGTTTAGTATGCTGGTCTTTCCTGCGCCATTGGGCCCGATGACGGATGTAATCAGCCCGGGTTCAATGGTCATGCTGACCTTTGAAAGCGCATCCAGCCCGCCAAATGAAAGCGTAATATTTTCGATATTGAGAGGTTTCATTTATTTATTAATTCTATACATGGCGAGAAAATAGCATTGTTGATTTTTTTGAATTAAGTTCATACAATTGAAAAAAATAAAAAAATGAATTTCGTTCATGAAACCCTAATTTACTACTATTTTTTCTTCATAGTCAAGGAAAATATTTTCTTTTTCTCCAGTTGTCCGATTTAAATCGGCTGTAATCCTGATTGTTTGTGATTTTAACTCAAACAAATTGGATTTGAACTATCGAAGATCGCTATGGTGCTTAATTGTTGAGCAGACCCAAGTGCACGGTGTATTAAAAAAAAATTATATGTATTGTCAAGTGGTTAAAATAGCGGGGGAATAGTAGGGCTAAACCACTATTCATCAAAATTCAGGAGTTGAGACCGCAGATTGGCGCGAGTGTTTTTTATTCTTAACTTGGTGCGGATATTATGCCGATGGAACAATACTGTATTTTTCGAGATAAGCAATATCTCCGCAATTTCCTTGTTGGCTTTGCCCTCTTTAATAAGATTGGCTACCCGGATTTCACTCGGCGTAAAATTAAAATATTTTGTTGAGAGTTTGTTGATAAACGGTGAGATAATATTGTTCAGGTTGGATTGGAGGATGTTGACCATGGTCAGCTGGTGGGTGGTGAGGCGGCTTTTCCTAATTTTGTTCAAATATGGGGTGACCAGTTCTTTTACATTGGACAATACAATTTCCTGCAATTCGGTTTTGTCGAGTTCTCTTTGTTTGATCAGAACCCTTAAAGCAGTGTTGACCTCTTCCAGGTGATGGGCCTGGGCCTGCTGATCTTTTTCGCGCTGCCGAAGGGCTTTTTCAGCCCGTTTACGTTCTTCTATCTCAATACCGAGTTTCCGGTTGGCCTGACCGAGCGCATCGGTGCGTTCCTCCACCAGTTCTTCCAATTGGTCCTGGTAATTGCACAACGCCCTTTCCGCTATTTTGCGGGCGCTGATGTCCCTTAATGTTACGATGTTGCCGGAGGGTTTGCCCGACTGGTCCAGGTAAAGCGTGGAACTGATCTGAACATCCAGCAACCGGCCCTCTTTGGTAAAGCGCCGGGTTTCGAATAAATTGATTTTCTTGCCGTTGAGCATGGCCGTGATGGCGGCCTTGGTTTCAGGCCAGGCCTCGGGGGGGACGAAATCAATCTGCTTGCCCAGAAGCTCGTTGCGTGACAATCCAAACGTTTGTTCGAAGGCGGGATTGATATAGGCAGCCACCCCTTCCATGTCATATACAACAATTGGATCAGGAGACGATTCCAGCAGGTTACGGTAGCGTTGCTCACTTTCGCGGATAAGGGTTTCGGCTTTTTTTCGTTCTTCCAGTTCCCGGCGGGCATTTGTATACAATTCGGCCTTTTCCAGAGCCAGCACTGCCAGGGTAGCCAGCCGGGTGAGGATCATACAGTCATCCTGCCCGAATCGTTTTTCCGGCTCCATATGGGCCAGGCCCATGATGCCCCCGATGCCATGGCCAAAGTTTAAAGGGATGCCGACAATGCCGTGTAGATCGTTTAAGCCAGGATCGGTCATGCGGTTTTCCCAGGTATTGTAATCATCGATCAGTATGGGTCGTCCCGTCTCCCACACCCTGCCGCCCAACCCTTCACCAAGGCGGGCCCGACGGTCGACCTGATTTTCGAAAAAGCCTGTGCCCAGGCAGATCCGGATGTAATCATCGTCCGAATTATTATCTTTTAAATAAATAAAAACATGATCTGTGCAGGCCAAAGCAGAGGCGCTTTTCAAGATGGTTCGCAATAGCTGGGTTTTGTCCAGCTTATTGATAAGGCCCAGAGAGGTTTCATGTAAAATCGTCAGATATCTGTTTTGCTGCTGGATCGCCTTTTCGGCCCGGGCCAGTTTTTCGGATCGCCTACGGACTGATTCGACCTGGCGTTGCAGTTCCTCATATGTCGGCTTGGTGCCCATGTAGCAACGTATAACAGATGACCTTTACTGTTGGCAACCTTTTGCATAAGCAATTTTCCAGGTGAGGCCCCTCCCTTGTTTCGTAAGTTCGAACCAACCCCTTGAATCCAGGGGCGTCAGAGCGAAAACCGGTTTTTTATGTGCCGCTTTTCCTTTATCGCCGTGTCGAATCAGACACGATGTGTTGACAAATAATTATATTAATAATAAATTATAGATGAAATTCATTTAAAATGGATCAATATTATTTATTATTGTTAACCTTAAAAAGGGAGGATCAACTATGGGCACCATCGTTCAAGGCTTTCCGTCTACATCCCAGAATGATTACCAGTTGAATGTCACCAGTATCCTCAAACAGGCATCCTTAAGTTTCGGCAATCAGGAAATCGTCAGTAAAAAGCTGGATGGGACCCTGTTTCGGTATACCTATGCCGACGCTTATAAGCGCACCCAGAAACTGGCCAATGCCATTACCGCCATTGGCGCCGAAGTCGGGGACCGGATCGGTGTGCTGGCATGGAATACCTATGAGAATTACGAAATCTATTTTGGTGTACCCGGAACCGGGGCCGTCATGTTGTTGCTCAACCTGAGGCTCTCACCCCCGGACCTGAGCTATGTCATCAATCATGCCGGGGCAAAGTATATTATCGTGGATGAAACCCTTCTGCCCATTGCCGAGGCCGTTGCGCCGCTGTGTGAGAGCGTCAAGGGCTATATCGTCATTACCGGCAAAGATATCAAAGATGTGAAGACCAAACTGGCGCCGGTCTATAGCTATGAAGAGATTCTGGGTGCGGCCGAAGCTGAATTTGACTGGCCTTTGCTGGATGAAAAATCAGCGTATGGGGCATGTTATACCACCGGCACCACCGGCAAGCCCAAGGGGGTGTATTACTCCCATCGCAATGTTTATCTGCACAGCATGAGTATTGCCTTGAATGCCGAGATCGGCATAAATGACGTGTTTTTTCAGATCGTACCCATGTTTCATGCCCTGGGCTGGGGCACGCCCCAGGCCAGTACACTGGTGGGGGCCAAGATTGTTTTGCCCGGCCTGTATACCCTCGAAAACCTGGCGCCCCTGGCTGAAATGTTTGTCACGGAAAAAGTGACCGTGTCCGACGGGGCACCGGCCATTTTTATGCCCGTACTGGAGCATATCCGCAATATGGATGAAAAACCCGACCTTAAAGGGGCACGCCTGCTTTCAGGCGCTACTGAGCCGCCCGTGGCCATGATGAAGGGCTTCTGGGACCTGACCGGTGCTGATATTGTTCATGCCTACGGGGCCACTGAAACCACCCCTCTTGTTACGGTGAATCGCCTTAAACCATGGCTGAAGGACAAGCTGACCGAAGACGAAAAGTGGGACTTGAAACGAAAGCAGGGCTATGTGGTTGTGGGCCTGGATGTGAAAGTGGTGGATGCCTTCGGCAAGGAACAGCCCCGTGACGGCAAATCCGCCGGTGAAATTCTGATCCGGGGCCCCTGGATCACCGGATCATACCATGATGCACCCGGTTCGGAAAGTCAGTTCACAGAAGACGGCTTCTGGAAGAGCGGCGATGCCGGGACCATTGACGAGGAAGGGTATCTGAAAATAACCGATCGGGTCAAGGACCTGATTAAAAGTGGCGGCGAATGGATCTCCTCGGTGGATATGGAAAACGAAATCATGGCGTATCCCGCGGTGCTTGAAGCGGCGGTGACCGGAGTGGCGCATCCCAAGTGGGAGGAGCGGCCGGTAGCGTTGGTGGTGTTGAGGGAGGGGTATGCAGGCAAAGTGAGCCGGGACGACATTGTGGCGCACCTGGCCAGCAAATTTGCCAAATGGCAGCTTCCCGAAGCCGTGCTGTTTGTCGATGAAATTCCCAAGACCAGCGTGGGCAAGTTTAATAAAAAAGTGATCCGGGAGCAGCAAAGGGATATTTATATGTAAAGGGCGGCGATGAGGGATGGGTAAAAAAAGGTTTACTGTTGTCGGTTTACAGTTTGCGGTTTAAAAAAACGGCAGAATACCCTTTTCTGGAATTCTGCCGTTTGCCTTTTCAGCTGTTTTTTATGAATTGTGGAAGTATTGTAGGGTGGGCTGTGCCCACCAATAGACAGAGCGACCCGCCCGCCACGCCTGAGCGAGAGCGATGGCGGGCAGGAGCGATACCACAAGTTTTCACTTTTCACTTCTCACTGTTCAATTTGGTTCTGGCTACGTTAGGTTAGCTATCAGCTACCTGGCCTCCCGTCACTGCTTTTTAACCGTGAACCGGTAACTGGGAACCGGCCCCTCCAGCCTTCGGCCTTCCACTCACACAATGACCATCTTCCGGACGCTGTCGACAATCTCTTCGGGATCATCCATGATTTGAAAGAGCTCCAGATTTTCAGGGGATATGTTCTGCTGGGCCAGCAGTTGGGATTTAATCCAGTCCAGCAGTCCGTTCCAGTAATCAGATCCCACCAGGATGACCGGAAACTGCTTGATGCGACGGGTTTGTATCAGGGTCAGAACTTCAAACAGTTCATCCATGGTGCCGAAACCGCCGGGCATCACCACATAGGCGGATGCATATTTGATAAACATCACTTTGCGGATAAAGAAATATTTGAATTCCAGGCTTATATTGGCAAAGGGATTCGGTTTTTGTTCAAAAGGCAGGTGGATGTTCAGGCCGACAGAGGTTCCCCCAGCTTCGGCAGCCCCTTTGTTGGCAGCCTCCATCACACCGCCGCCACCGCCGGTGATCACGGCAAAGCCATTTTTCGCGAACAGTGCCGCGATTTTTTCTGTTTTTTGATAACAGGATGTATCTGCGGCAATACGGGCGGAGCCGAAGATACTCACCGCCGGGCCCAGGCTATGCAGTGTATCCACTCCCTCGACAAACTCTCCCATGATTTTAAACAGACGCCATGACTCGCTCAGTTTAAAGTCGTCAATTAAATATTGTTTTTCCATGTGCCTCCTGATTGTGGGGTTTTAGGTTATTGGGTTTATAGATGCAAAATGCTGACAATTGTTTTTTGTCGGTGCTTTCAATCGGCTTCCAGCCGATGGGTTATACCGTTCAGCCTTTCCCTTTGAATCCGATTACAATATTTTTTTGATATACAATAACGGGCACTTTACGGGTACCCTCCGAGTATTTCAGCATCCGTTCCAATTGGTCGGTATCGGCCAGGACATCCACATAAGCCACTATTTTACCCTCTTGTGCATATGCTTCACGAGCTGCTTTGGTATGCGGTCACGTGTTTTTTCCGAAAATTAAAATTTTCTCAGTCATGTTGTATTCCCCCTGTCTTTTGTATGGCACATGATCTGATCATGCTTTTTAAGAACGTGATACCCCCTTTGGACGAATTGGACTCAAAATAGCAATAAAAATCATATCAACAGTTTAGTGTTTGGTCAATGATTTCAGATTGACACCTTGAATGTTCATTGGTAAAAGGCCAGATTGATCTAATTATATGTAAACAAAAATGGAAAATCAGGTGGAATCGATTTCAAAGAGCGCCGTAATTGTGAATGAGCTGGGCCTGCATGCGCGAGCGGCGGGTAAGATAGCTGAAATTGTAAAAAAGGCCCGATCAAATGTGTGGCTGGCAAAGGACGGGGAAGCGGCGGATGCCGCCAGCGTCATCGATATGCTTACCCTTGGCTGCGCCAAAGGCTCGAAAATAACAATAGAAATTGAGGATCCCACAGATTTGAATATTTTGAATACGATTGCAGATCTTATTCAACAGGGATTTGGGGAATAGGTTTAAATTACCACGATGGCTAAAAAACAAATAACACTGGACGGTATAAGCGGGGCTCCTGGCATCTGTATCGGCAAAGCCTACCTGGTGGATACGGAAGGAGTTGATGTTGTTGAAAAATATTTCATCCACAGTGATGCTCTGGCAGATGAAATTACCCGTTTCAAGGCAGCTGTTAAAGAGACCCGGGATGAACTGGTGGAAATTATCAGCAACACCCCCGAAGAATTGCACCATGGGTCTTATATCCTGGAAACCCATGTGGCCCTTCTGGAAGATAAGATGCTCTATGGCCGGGCCATCGAGACCATCGAGGGTCAGCATGTCAATGCCGAATGGGCACTTAAAATGGTCATTTCAGACATAAATGCCATGTTTCAGGACGTCAGCGATGAATATTTAAAAGAGCGGAAAGGTGATATTACCCATGTTGCCAATCGCATCATGGAAAAACTCGTGGGCGTGGAATCGGTAAATATCGCTGACATTGACAAACGGGTGATCCTGGTGGCTTTTGATTTAAGCCCGGCCCAGACCAGTCAGATACAGCTTGAACGGATCAAGGGATTTATTACCGACCGCGGCGGTAAAACATCCCATACGAGCATTATTGCCAGAAGTCTCGGAATTCCTGCGGTCCTGGGGCTTGAAAATGCAACGGATATTATTCGGACCGATGAGATCATTATCGTCGACGGGACCGCCGGAAAAGTCATCGTCAACCCGTGCGAAGAGGCGCTTTTGTATTACGAGGGGCGTCGAAACCGGTTTGAACAGCACAAAGCGGTATTGGTCCGGGGCAGTCGGCGACCGGCTGAAACTACAGATGGGGTGCGGTTGCAGGTCATGGGCAACATCGAACTGCCCGAGGAGGTGGTGTCGGTCATTGATAACGGCGGGGAGGGCATCGGTCTTTACCGAACAGAGTTTGAATATCTGAACAGACCCCGTTTCCCGGTTGAAGAGGAACTGTTTGAAAAATACAAGGATGTTGTCGAGGTTATGGGGCCTCGACCCGTCACCATCCGTACCCTGGATATCAACGGTGACAAGGCCGTTGCCAACTCTGGTGATCGCTATGAACTCAACCCCGCCCTCGGGCTTCGGGCCATACGGTATTGCCTCAAAAAGCCGGATGTCTTTAAAACCCAGTTGCGGGCTATCTTACGGGCGTCCGCTTTTGGGAATGTCAGAATTCTGATCCCCATGATATCCAGTTGCAGTGAAATCGAAAAAGCCCGGGTGATTCTGGACAAGGCAGCCGAATCGCTTACAAAGGAGGGGATTCCCTTTGACACGGATATCAAAGTCGGTATCATGATCGAGGTTCCTTCGGCGGTTGTTATAGCGGATATGATGGCGGATATGGTTGATTTTTTCAGTATCGGCACCAATGATCTGATTCAGTATTCCCTTGCCATTGATCGCGGTAACAGGGAAGTCTCATATCTGTTTCAGCCGCTTCATCCGGCAATTTTGAGAATGATCGCGCGCGTTACCGATGTGGCCAGAGAAAAGGGTATTGATGTCGTCATGTGCGGCGAGATGGCAGCCGACCCGTTATGCACCCCCATTATCATGGGCCTGGGGATCAAAGAGTTGAGTATGAACCCGCAATCAATACCGCTGGTTAAAAGTGTTGTCAGGGCATTGAAAAAATCGGACATGGCATCTTTTATGAAAGAAGTTTTGAAACAGACCAATTCCACGGACATTGAAGCGTTGATTCAACATCATTTCGGTAGTGTTTTTTCCGAAAAACTGTATCGCCAATAGCATGCATCTACCATTTGGTTTTTTGAATTTGAATCCGGCATCAGCCCAATTGGGGGGGCACCTGGTGTCCCATGAAACCCTGAAATCCCGGCGGATGTGCAGAACTTTCAGATCGACGAGGTTGTTTTGGCAGAAAAAAAATATGGAAAAATAATAGCGGAAAATCGCAAGGCGCGGTTTGATTATTTCATTGAAGATGAGTATGAAGCCGGCATGGTCCTGAAAGGCACCGAAGTCAAGTCCATGCGGCTGGGCCGGGCCAACCTCAAGGATTCATATGCCAGGATTTACAAGGGTGAGGTGTTTGTGTACCAGATGCACATTGCCGCTTATCCGTTTGCCCATTACGACAACCACGACCCCCTGCGGATTCGAAAGCTCTTGCTACACAACCACGAGATTAAAAAAATCTACGGCAAGGTCAACGAAAAGGGATATTCCCTGGTGCCGCTGAGATTATATTTCAGCCACGGTAAGGTCAAGATCAGTCTGGGCATGGCCAAGGGCAAGCGCAAGGTGGATAAACGGGATACCATCCGGGACCGGGACCAGAAGCGGGACCTGGACCGGGCCAAAAAAGAATATTAGCTGTTTTTACCGGTCAGCCTGAATCCAGGCGTTGACATATCACTGTTTGTGGCTTACCATACGTGTATCAAGTGCTTATTGAGAGACCAGACCATTGGGCTTGGCATTTGTTATTTTCCGGTTTATCCGGATCAGGTTCTTTTAAAATTGGGGGCGAAACGGCTTCGACGGGGATGTAGAAGCTATGGTTGCATACCGAGGTCCTGCCAGCTCGTAAAACCGGCGGGAAATAAACATAATCGCAGACGATTATAACTACGCTCTGGCCGCTTAAGGCCAGCGTTCTTCCGGGCTATTCCTGCGGGTCCGGTAAGAGCGTCGACTAGCGGGATATATTTGTTTTGGATACCTGCTCCGAAACAAAAGAATTAATGCAGGTTAGTCTTTCGAATATCCTGCCTGATGGAGACTTGAGAGGCGAACTATAAAGTTCAGGCTAAGTATGTAGATACCATTGTGGAATATTTTCGGACGCGGGTTCGACTCCCGCCGCCTCCACCAATTTATAAATTGAAATATGTTAATAAATCGGGAAGTTGGGATTTTACCAGCTTCCCCTTTTTTTTGCTTGGGGCCATTTTGGGGCCATTTTTTCACGCAACCGACTCAAGTGCACCCTGGTGACCCTCACTTTTTTTATCTTCTGATTCTGTCTTTGAAGCGTAGACATGGGTCATAAACGCCACCCCGTCATCCCTCTGATAATTCTTAATGTAGCTGTAATAATGCTCGTGAATCATTTTCAGGTTGACGTGCCCCATCATACGGGCAACCCATCCCGGCTGCTCACCGGCATCAAGCATCAGAGTGGCAAATGTATGTCGGGTCTGATAAAGTGGCCGTGGAGGCAGATCGCTTTTCTCAAGGGCATCTTTCCACACATGGATATTCACTGAATGGGCAAATAGAGGGCGTTTATAGTAATTTAAAAATACGTACTTGCTTTTTCCCATGGTTGATTTGCGTTGATCCCTCAGGGCATCCACTACAGGGGGGAGCATTTTGATATCTCGAACTGACCCTGCTGTTTTAGGCCGGCCTTCTTCACCATAAACACGTGTTTCTCTAATTTTAACGACACCTAACCGGAAGTCCACATTGGTCCATTTTAGGGCTGACATCTCCCCGAACCGCATCCCGGTAAAAAATGCAATGATAAAGAAATTTTTGTAGCGTGGCGCGACGTTATCTAAAAATAGCCTGACTTCATCCATGGACAACGGTTTGATGTCAGGTTTTTCTGTTTTTAAATTCCGCACCAACGCCATGGGGTCCTTATCAATATACCCGGCTCTCAGGGCCAGTTTGAAAATGGACCTTACTGGCACGAGGATGTTATTGATCCGCTTATTAGTGCATTTTAGCCCTGAGATAAATGCCTCTATATCTAAAAAGGTGATGCTATCTATGGGGCGGCCCCCAAACTGGTCCAATACGTAATAGTTCAGAGCCGATTTGTAATCCCTAAAAGTCGATGATTTAATCCTCTTTTGTGTGACCAGCGCCCACTTTTTGGCTACCTCGCCAAAATAAACCACTTCAGGTGTTTCTGTTTCCTCCTGGTGGATTCGGCCATACTGCTTGATTTCAGCTAAATACCCATCCCGCAGGCGTCTCGCTTCAGTGACTGTTTTTGAAAGAGCTTTTTTATACCGTTTGCCGTCAATAGTTGTTCTCAGATACCAAGTGTCACCACGCTTAGCCAAGTGGTGGTTTTTGTTTTTAGGCATGCTATATCCTCCATTTTTTTGGGGTGGAGGATACCCCAGGCTTTTCCTTTTTAATTTCAGTTGGCTTTGTTCGTTTTACCACCTCCTTTGCGGATATTGTGTTTTGGGCTTCAATTTCTTCGATCCCTTTTACCGGATATAGGACTCTGTTTGATCCAGGCATCCTAAAAAAAGGTATTTTGCCCTGTTCCCTATAATTTTTAACACAACTTTCCGAAATATTCCAGCGCAATGCCATTTCTTTTTGGGTAAAGTAAATCTTATGACCATCCTGAGTATTCATGTATCATCGTCCCCATGATTTGTGGCAGGTATAATAATATCAGTGAGCTTGGCTGTAGCTATTCCTGATATCGTTTTTGATTTTCCCGCCTATATCTGAATCTTCGGCCGCGACCTACGTGCAAATCACAACCCCCAATGATACATATTGGGAGATCCTGGGAAAAAATTAAGCAGGGTAGGGGGACTTTTTTGTGAATGCCCGGGAATAGGGCGTTTAAAAGGGTATTTTTTTGTGGGGGGGGTGTAGACGGAATGCCTGGGGTGGGGGTGGGTTAAGTTTTAAAGGCTTTATGGATAACCAGATTATTTAGTATCAGACCTGGTAGCCTGTGTGTAATATGACTATCTTATTGACATATTCTCTTAATGACTGTATGAATTTTTGTTGAATCTCACTTTAAATATAAGGCTGGGTAATCAGGCATGATGAATACGGAAAACCCTATTTCTCGATCCGATGGATACTGAGAGGTGGGGTTTTTGTATTTTGAGGTGTTGGGATTTTCAATGTCTGTGATTATGGCAGGGTACCCCACGATTTTAGCAGTTTGTTTTTCTTGTGATACTTTTAACATATCTGCTCAGAGACATGAAGTCGCACATTTGATCGGATAACATTAGGAAGGCGAGGTTTTTGCGGCATCCGCCGATTCAACGCGATACCCTGTAGCTGCTGGGACCCCGATATTGATATCGATTAAATCAAGTAGAATATGTAAAGGTTAAATCGCGATGAAACCGCCCTATAGAATGAAACCGAAAACAAGACAGGAAGGCTTCATAGGTTTTGATTATATCGCGAAAACGATCCTGTCACCTGGTGGAAAAAGGCGAAAAGGGGTTGATGTTTTCGAGCATTGCAAAAATGTTGGTTTTGTGGCGCGTGAACTGATTCGGCGCCAGCCGGATTGGTTGAGGGATGTGCTCTTCCCGCAAGGCAGCGAGTTGGTAGCGGCCGTGCATGACATCGGTAAAATCAGTCCCGGCTTTCAAGAAAAAATTTATCGTGCCTTGAATCAACCGCTTGGAATGGTGAGCCCGGAACTGGACCGCACCATCGGGGGACATGCCGCGGTCGGTCAAGTGGCTGTGCGCGATGTAGGTAATTTTATTCCTGAAATCATAGGCCGCCATCATGGCGCATATCTAATTTTTCCAAAAAATTTTTAATACAAAAAAAGTATTTCTGGTTTTCCAGTAATGTCCGGTTAGGTTTTTGCATGTAAGTGCTGTTGTTCCTGTTCTTTAAAAATTTGAGAATCTGGTGCCTCTTCCGCGATGCTTGGTGCAGAAATGCTCAAGGCAATGCAGCATGTGACAGAATCCGCAGCAGAGATAAGATTGCCGATCATGATTGTGCAGGGCGGCGGGGATAAATTAGTTGATCCCAGTGGTGCTCAACTGCTCTATGATTCGGTAAGTTCAGAGGATAAAAAGATCAAGATCTATGATGGATTTTATCATGAGGTTTTCAATGAACCGAAGCATGAGCAGGTGCTGAATGATGTGGCAAGTTGGATAGACTTACTCTAAAACAAATAAAATTATCTCATTATTTTTAGGTGGTGTAGGGTGGTTCCTGATGGGCACACAGTTAGCGAAAAAGAATAAACTGTAGATCTAAATCGTCACTTAAACTGGACAAGGAAAGGAGGTTACATTTTTGAAATGGTTAATTCTTTGAAATTTCGGAGAACCATAATCAGCTTCCTATAAGATTTGTTTCCCAGGCTTTTAGCTATTTGTTACAAACATACAAATAAATATCAGCATGAAAGGATGGTAAAATGTTTAAAAAATTAATGGGTATAATGTTTTGCTTGATTGTTCTATTTATTGCGTCCTGTACTACTCCTAATGGTCCAAAATACACAGAGATCAAAGGCAAATTACCAATGCTTGAACCTGAAATGAGTAGGTTTTATTTCTGTAGAGCAAGACATATCGCTTGTCCTGCAAATGTATATCTTAATAATAAAAATGTCGGCAAATCAGGCTCAGGTTGTTTTTTTTACATTGATGTTGTCCCTAGTTATTATCATGTTTGGCTAACAGATCCAGATGGTTGGGCAGAAGGAAATGATGGTGGTATTTGGGTGCAAAGTTGTAAAGGCGAGACCCTTTATGTGTGGATGAGGCGGCATGATACCATAACGTATATAAATAAGGCTACTGGAACAATTCACGGTAAACACTCTTTAGTTCCAGTACTTGAAAAATCTGCACAACAGGCTATTGGACAAATGAGTGATTTAAAATATTGGGGTGCAAAAGCAAAGTATCAATAACAACCGACCAAATGATAATCTGCCAGATGGCGATTTAGTATTGGTCTAAACCCTTAGCACAAGCAAGCATTAATTTTGAACCACTGTACTGAAGTGGTATTAAACAAATGTAAAACCATTCATAAAAACTTGACTTTGAAGATATTGCTTGTTATACGAATTTGTATATTCACTTAGAGATAAAGATTTGAAGCATTCTTAACCATTAACGGATAGGGATAAGCAGATATGATGAATATAGAAAACCCCATTTCTCAAGAATACTGAGTGATGGGGTTTTGTTGTTTATGGATGAGCGTTTTAATCGTTTGCAGAGTTTAGCATCAATGCCGTTTCCTTAACAGGTTGTTTTGTATTCAAGGGAAAATCGTTTTTGTTTAACCCTATGGTTTCTTGGAAATTTCCTGTTTGGTCGAACGGCCTCAGTTGTTTTAATAAAAATGGTTCGTAGATCTTCGACAAGTTCGGCTACTATGTCAATAGGTCGTTTGAAAAGAAGAACGATCGTATTTTTCATTTTTGATAATGCTTGGGCAAAATTAATCTGGTGGACATATTTGAGTGGCTTTGACTTTTTGGCAATCTCTTTTTTCGTTGTACTGGCAATAACTGAGGCCAGGTTCTTTGAAAATACTTTGGCATGAAAATCCTGATAGACAGAATGCACTGATTTACCGGAAAAGTTCTCGACTTCAAGCCGGTATTTCAAGGTTTTATAATCTTCTTCCACCGGCCAGCGGCAGTGATATAAGTCGGAGAACAGCTCATAGGAAAACTTTTGCATGTCTGTTAAGGATGTAACAAGGATTTCAGTTTCACCGGACTCCAGTTCGACTCGTATCATGCGGACCTTTATGGGGTTGATATCAAGACCCATTTCGCGACATTTCTGAACAGACTGGGGAGGTGTTTTTATTTTAACGATTTGTTCCTTTTTTCCGGAAAGATAGAATTTTTTGACGACACGCCACCGCTTATAGGAAATTCTTGCGCAGAAGTTTGCATCCATGGAAAGTATCAGCTTGAACAGCCAGTTCGCCGGATAACCACGATCCAAAAGAATGAGATCCTGTGGCATAAGTTTTAAAAAGTGCAATGAGGCAAGCTTTCTTTCCCCTTGGCTCTTGGGCTTAATTAATGCATCAACGGTTATTTTGTTTAACACATCGAACATCTGAGATGCCCGTGCCATTGGACAAGGTGCTTGACCTTTGTCTGAATTCCAAACGCCAAAGTGACTTGATATTGCATGTTCGTCCGGCACGCGCAGGGTTGTGCCGTCAACAGCAAGGAGATTGAAACCAAACCACGTTTCAGGATTGAAGGATTCACAAAAGAATCTTGCCAAATGGTCATTTAGCTCAATAAACGCTGCATGGTTCAATTTTGCCCTGGCTTTGGAAAGATTTCCTTTATACAGGATGCGTTTGGGTACTTCCTGTTTGTGAACAGTTTGGAAATAGCGGTCAAGCTCATCTTGGTAAGAATTGTTGTTCATATTCAAAAGAAAAAAGATCAGGTCATGAAAGGGGAAAAGGCGATCTCTGATAAAGTCATTTGGATGCATTTTGTTTTGACGACAGAAATCTTCAGAAGTAATGATATTTTTCAACGATTCAATGAGTTGTGGCACGATTCTGGAAATTCAGGTTCTGTGCCAACTTTTTCATTTTCTGACATTTTTTTCTCCTTTTTTTGAAATTAAATTATATCCAATTCATGATAGTTGATAATAGCATAAATGTCTGTATTTTAAAAGAATTATTATCTTTTAGGCCTTAAGGAAACGGCATTGAGTTTAGCATTCGGCACCGTCTATATAAAAAAGGGGGATTTCATATGAAATTTAAGTTTTTTTTATTGCTCTTAGTACTATCGATTACCCAGGGGGTCCAAGCTTAAATGTCCAGAGGATGGTGCCAACTGAATTTGAAGTGCCTCTATTCAAGACAAATGAAAGCATTCGTAAAATAGTTTTTTCAGGACAAGAAAAACCTAAGTCCAATGGAATGGTTTTTGCCCAACTTGAAGATATAAAATTGGTAGTAACAAAAACGCTTAGCAATACAGGCTTTTTCGATTCAATTGATCAGGGTCAAGGTCCCTTGATCTATTGGTGATTGTACGCGCTCAATATCAAAACCAAAGCGCTGGGATTGAGTGCCGTGGTAAAATTACTATTACCTACCGTTTCATAAATTTGTCTGAAGAAATTATTTGGGCAAAAACCTACGAATCAGGATTTAGCTCCAATGATTTTGTCGGCATGGCTCGCATCACCTATTGTCGTGAGTGTGCAGTTAGGGAAAACATGAAAGCGTTTGTGAGGGGGGGGCGAAAAAGCTGGCCACAAAAGCAGATGTGAAAATAATGGGGGAAAAGGATGTTTGAATGATGATTTCAAAACTGCAGATAGGAACTGCAGTGGATCAATTTTACCCGCACGAAATGGAAAGGAGCCAAAGTTAGAAGTAGTGCTGCAAGGATTTACCCACGCGAAACAGCGAGGAGTCTATTTTTTGTTAATCCGTCTAAAGGGACTTGGCCGTGCAGATTTCTGTTGTGCGGGACGCTGCATAAAACTCTATACGTTCTGCTAAAGAAAGGAAATAACAATGCATCCATTCGCTCTAATCCCAATTTCCCTCATAATTGCCTCGGGTGTCTGGTTCTATATTTGTGGCGGCAAGGCGGGTTTCCGGCGTGTCACTAAAATAATGTTAGCAATTGTGGGAGCATTACTCATGCTTTTCGGACAATACGGCGTTGAATTATTATGGAAGACCTTCTTCTATAATAATTTCATGTATCTTTTGAGGACATACCCTGATGCCTACCAAATCCTTGCGCAGTTTTTGATTGCATTCGCAATCGTTTTAGCATCAGGCCTATTAATTCGAAAAACCTTTACCAAGAAAACTGATCCCAACAAATAAAGGAGAAATATTATGGCACTTATAAATTGTCGAGAATGCGACCATGGAATCAGCGCTGAAGCAAAGGTTTGCCCCAGCTGTGTTTGCCCAGCGTAACCAAAGAAGCAACTTCGGCCTGTCTTCCTACCTCTCCTGCTGCTGGATGCGGAAATCACTATCTTTGGAAGCGTCTTGGTATGGGATAGCTTGCTTTGGCTTTTGCCTGAACCTTTTGTTGATTATTAACCTGGCAATTTAATAGGCCACCTTAAATTAGTCGTTCTTCTCGTAAACTCAGCAATAATGAACATCTATGGATATTCTACATATAAGGCGTAGTGTATTTAATTGCCGGATTAATATCAATTAATTTTGAATAAAATTTTCAGATATAATAGAACTCATCAATTTTGTTGTTGACAAAGAGAAATAAAGGTTTCGCTTTGCTCAGCCAATTTTATTGGGTTTTTTGAGGCAAACGATGATACCAAGATAATTTTAAGTAGGTGAGCTTGGCGTATGTTTAGATAGTTCCAATGGGGGGTATTTAAAATACTTTTGTGCTTTGGAAAAGTAAGCTAAAGGAAAGGATTAAAATGATGAATATTAGATTATTTATATTGTCTTTCTGTTGTATCTTTGTCTCTTTTCTACTTCTCAATTGTGCTACGATGCGGTCACAATATGATGAGGCACGGAGAATTGATTCAATAGAAATGTATGAAAAATATTTAGAAAACTACCCCGACAGTTCATATAACAAAGAAATAAAAAATAGAATAATGGAACTTAATTTTGAAGATGCTATGAATCAAGATACAACATTTGCCTATAAAAAATTCTTGGAAAAGTACCCTTATAGCCAATACTCAGCTGGCATAAATAAGAAACTTATCGAAATCATGGATAAGCGCTATGAACAAGTAATGAGAAAGGGCACAACTGAGGCATATACAGAATTTCTTGAAGAATATCCTAACAGTCCATACAACAGAGATATTCAAATAAAAATTACTATTATGACTGAATGGAACAATGCTACCAAAGAAGATAATATGCTAACGTATAAAAAATTTGTTAATAATTATCCAAATAGTATACATGTAGAGCAGGCTAAGAAAAGAATTAAGGAAATACCAATAGAAAAATGGGAAGACGCGAAAAATGAAGATACAATATTATCGTATCAAAAATTTATTGCGGAGTACAAGGATAGTAAGTTTATTCCAGATGCAAAGAAAAGGATTAAATATATTGAAAATATCGAGAGTAGATTCATTACTGTAAAAATACATATAAGGGCATTATCATATCTTCGAAATTGGGAAGAGGAGTTTAAGGATGGCGTTAAATATTTTATTTCTACATATAATCCAATAAAACGATTTGATGAAATTAAAAGTACAGAAGAAATAGGTTTAGGTACACTAAACTATCAGGGTTTATTCGATGTTTGTAGAGCCTCTTTCATAACAGGTAGCCAATTTTTGATTATTGGAACAGCTCACTGGCCAAAAGTCTTTGGAAAAGTTAACTTGTTCATTGTGCCAAACATCCCTAAATATATAAAATTATTTAAGAGATATGATAAGTGTATTGAAGTTAAATTTATACTTTAATATACACTTTGAAAACAGTTACAGTGAGAGTTTGATCCTGCCATTAAATGGTGGACAGCCTATTTTTGGAGGAACCCTTGCTTGCCCTGTGAAACTAAAATTTAACAATTTGGTCATTATAAAGTGGCCGGGAACACTCTAAGCCCTTACTGAAACTGTTGTGGTCGGAAAGATTGGATCTGCATGAGGAATTCCAGCACATTGCCATTGAAGAACTAAGTATGAAGGCAATGCAAACGAGGTCGAGATCAAAAGAACGCCCAAGTATATAATTGGGCGAGCATTCATATGGCCATGCCATCAGATTGGACCCTGGATCACGCGCCCAGTTGCTGACAATGAACGGTTGAAGCAACCAATCAAGCGGTTATTTAATCAGCATATCATTCCAATGACTTCAAGGATTTTAGGACATGAAGATTTTTGATTTCAATTTTGTTCAGTTCTTTTGGGGAATCAAGGAAACCCGCTTTGGATTGGTCTGCTTTCAGACCGACTGGCTTTTGAAGAAGATAGGGAATGGGGTAGAACGAATCCCGGTAAAGGATCTTCAGACCTATTATGGCTCAACACCGACTTCACTATTTTGTCGCAAGAACAATGCGTAGATATTCAAAAAAAGGAGTAATAATAATGTTTAGACGTACTATTTGGATATTTTCAATATTATTTTGTTTATCTTCAAGTAGTTGCGATGCATTTTCAAATCTTCGCAAAACCAAAATGAAAACACGAATTATTGAAAATGTTAGGCTGGTCCTCAATAATAGACAGAGGGCGAGTATCATTGTTAAAATTCTATATTGGTTGTTGCTCATTCCCGTTCTTGTTACGGGGTGTGCGGGGCCAAATAGCGTAGGAATCATGGGAGCGGGTTTTCCAATTCCTCTCCCTGGTACTTCCAAGTTTGATATTGCCTCGACTCCTCCTGGCGTTGATATCTTCCTTAACGGAAAATTTAAGGGAAAAACTCCACTCGCATGGGACAGAACACTCTTGTTGCAGACTATTCAGAAAATTGAAATTAAAGCCAGTCTTGCTGAACACGAGGATGGTATTGTCTCTGGCATCAATTATACCTCAAAGCCGTCTCATACTCAGAACGCAGAGGTTTCAAGTTGGGGGGCGCGCTACCAGATTTTCTTTGATTTGCCTGTACGCCCAGAGTTCAAACTAAAACGAGCATGGCAACAAGCGCTGTCCAATGACACTATTCAAGCATATGAACAGTTTTTAAAGACTCATCCAGATGCTGAACAGGGACGCATAGCTATGCAGCGGTTGGGGGATTTGCGAGCAATTCGAGCCAATGAAGAGTGGTGCAAGGCAAAAGCCGCCAGCACAATAGCTGGGTACAGATATTTCCTTAAAAAATATCCGCAGACTGAACAAGCGAGCAAAGCAAAGGCGCAGTTGGAAGAACTTGAGTTTGAGCGGGCGGTGCAATCGGTTAGCGAGGAGGAACTGCAACGGTTCATCAACTTTTATCCCGACTCCGATTACACCGCGGAAGCACGTCGCCTCCGAACCCGACTTCAGGACATCCAATCAAGAATCGCGTCCGACCCTGTCGTCGCCGGCAACAAGATCGGCATCCAGGTTTCGGAGATCACCGCCCGCCTGGGCAAGCCCGCGAGTGGTGGGATGCTTATAGAGGACTTTAGCGTCGTGGGTGAGTCCCTTCTTTGGCAACTGTACCCAGACAATTCCAGGTACTACGGAATCGTGCAGGTAGAGACTGATCGGGCGGGGAAGGTTACGAAATTTGGAACAGGCATTGGGAGCCGGCCCTCTCCGGCCGAGATTGCGGTACGGGAGCAGAAGGCAAGTGAACTGGCAGAGCGACGGCGTGCTTCGAACAAGAAGATCTCCGTGACAATCGTCAACAGGATGGCGGCCAACGCAAACGTGAGCATCAATGGGGAACGTATCGGTAAACCCATGTCGCTGGGCATTTTCGCCGCGTTGGTTCCAGGTTCCCACAGACAGGAGGAAAGCGGTCAATCCGATCAGATGGAGTTCCTTCCTGGTGACTACAGCCTCAGCCTGAACGGCAAGACAACTAATATCGTCATACCCGACCGCACCTGGTCACACGTTAACGGGCACCCGACGTTCACAGTCTACATCGAAGAGGACGGTGCGATTCAGACAGGTTCTTATCCAAAAGACTAATGCGCGGCAAGAAAACCCAAGTTTTGTGGATAGTTTATCTATTTTGCCAAATTCATAAAAATTTATGCGAATTACTCAACAGGTAAACTCGTCAACTAAAACAACTTACAAAGAAATCATAGGCGGTTTTTCTCCATATTGTCTTCTGGCCAATTAAATTTTTGTCACTTTTGCTTTATGGATAACCAGAAAACTTAATAATATTGGTAAATTTAAAAAGGAGACCTAATGTCAATCCCAGAAGAAATGAATGAAGAGTTAGATTCGGCTCAAATAACCGATAAAGAGGCAATCCCTACAGCTGAAAAAAAAGGGAATATGACTCTTTGGGCTTTAGCTGGAGGTGGTTGTTTTTTTGCTCTTAATAAAATTACTGAAGGAGCCGTGCCAGGTGGCGCGGTTGGAGGTGCAATCGGAGGCGCAATGGGTGCTATTCTATGCACGGTCATGGATAAAATTCGAAATTAGACTTCCGTATGGGCGTGGCCTTTGCTAAGCTTAAAGCATTTGACGGCTTCGCCGCGCAGCCCTGTTGTGCATGGTACTATAAAGATGCATCCTTCAAATTCTTGGGCAATATTACCTTCTGGTAGTCGGCAATCAAAAACGACAAATGGAATGCATGGTATCCGTGCAAGTTCTGTTGTTGTCGTGTGCCGGGACCCCCGTATAGGCCAAGATTCTTGATGCTTAAATTCTGGCCAGCTTTCACCCACCATTTATACAGATACTTATTTTCGAATACTGTTTCAGTCTGGCAACCGCTTATCTCGTTCGAACCGTACAACGTATGCGATGAATCTATTGTTACACTGGCAATACAATATGGGCAGATATTGTAAAGGGGGATGGAGAATCTGCCGCTGGATGTAGATTTGTTTCAAAAGGAAACATTGAGAAAAGGGTTAATATTACAATAGACTGGCTTTTTTTTTGAACTCTTATAGTGCTCCGTTTACATCCCCAGTAATCAAGCATTTGAAAAATAAAAAACAGAGAACGTCCATCCAGAAACAGGTAAACAGGGTCGAGATTAAGGCCGGAGATAAAATTTTTCGGAGGTATGTGGCTGATATTTTAAGGATAAAGTACTGAACAGAACGCAAATACCGGGCAACGTGCATCGTTGGGTGGTATTTGCGTTAGGAGGAACCGTGTGGACTAAATCAAATCTTAGTGTGAAGATCAGTTTTATCATTATAAGCGTTGCACTATTATTGACACCCGTTCTCGCGGAGAGCGAGGATCTGAAAATAGTTTCCTTCTCCCTCTCAGGTGTCAGCTACAAATTCGAACTCTCGGAAGGCGATTGTACGCCTACGGGAATAGACAAAGAGATAGTTGAGACATGTGCGTCTATGGATAGCCACAACATGACGCATTTCTCTATAGTGCTTTGCAACGAAATGGGCAGAGACTCGGATTTTACAAAATGGGGTGCGCTTAAGACACCTAAGGCATCTATCGGAAAGCGCATTCCTTCGAGGCAGTCGCTCATTCGTGATTTCATGAAACAATTAAAGAAGATAGATTTCAGAGAATTGTTAAGCGACACATCAAAACTTTCCGAAAAAAGCTTCAATGAAGTGTTTGGTGCCGGTGCCAAATTGGGTGGTCATGTGGAACCAATTGATGTTGATGAATACGCAGGCTATATTGGCGGAACCCTTTCGATGTCAGTCGCCGACGAAAAAATGGTGATGGCGGCGGTGTGGGCCATGACAATCGTACGGGGCCATGTTTTTTTCTATTACAGGTTCAAAACGTACCAGGGTTTAAGTGATATCATAGGCTTGTTGAAAGAGGTTAAAACCGATATCCGCAGGTTTGTAGTTGGAAACCAGTGAAAGGGTGTGCGAGGTAAGAAATGCATAGAGGCAGAGTATAGAGCTGTATCCAGAAGAACGGTCCAATTTTGGGACTGAGATGGCACCCACATCATGGTGCTTGCGGCAATTGGTATCGCGATCGTAGCAATACGCTCTTGGGAAACATGGATTGAATCAACGATCGAAGAACGTAAAGGAGATGCCGAAATGAAAAAAGTGATGATTGCCTGCTTGTTGTTTTTTGGGATTGCCGCAATGAGCATTGCTCAGGATAGCGGTACGAAAGCCGTACCAGCTGAATCCTTCAAGGTTGGGGGGACATCAATCGCTATTCCACCCCCAATTACTAAGATGAGCGAGGCCGGACACGACAACCGTGAGTTCATGGAGATAGTCGTAGCGCCAAATAACCGACTAATCGCCGCATTTTTACTGACCAAGGACCTCCCGAAACTCACAAAGGGATTGGACGGCTTGATGATATCCAAATACGCGATGGTTCAGGTGTCTCGACGTGGTGAATACATGGACTGCAAATCAAGTGATTTCAAAGAAGTGACTGATAGTATAAAAGCGCAATTCGGTGAAGTTATTGGTTCCTCCACGAAGAAGGCCGAGTACGAATTCAACAGGCGTATGAAGTCACTCGATTTGGACGCGGCTACAGTGAGTTTTGGCAAACCGATTCAACTCGGTTGCCTTTTTTCAAAACAGGATGCGTACGGCTTTGGAATGTTAACGCCCCTATCTATGGGTGGGGAGAACATGAAGATGGGGATGGGCGCTACACTCATGCGCGTCAAATCGAGACTCCTCTTTGTATACCTCTATGCAGAATATAAGGATAAAGAGACTGTCAGATGGCTTCGGAAGACTACCGAAGATTGGTCAGATGCAATTATGGAGGCAAACAAGTAGGCTGTCGAATTGTATGGAGAGCGACGAGGTGTGATGCGCGGAAGTGGCACACCCACGCATCTCGCATCACATTTAAAAAAAGGAGGATAATATGCTTTCTTGGGAAACGAATTTATTGTTAATCGCATTAGGGTTGATTTACCCGATAGTCATGTTGATCAAAGATTTGAACAGAAAGAAACGAGATGAAAAGACAATGCTGAAGTCCGAGCAAGAAAAAAAGGTAGAACCATGAATGAAATTGCAAACATCTGCCTTTTTAACGGTCTACTGTTTGGATTAGGATACATCACTGGATTTGCGAAACGATTTCCAGATTTATCGAACATTATGCCATTGTGTATCGGTGTTTTTTTGGTCGGTGGTATTTTTTTAAAGATCATTGCGATTAGCATGCGGAAAAAATGAAAAGCCTTTGTTTTATTAAAGCAGATTTACTGTCCAAAACTTATACAGTTGATCCGCGGGAAAGCCCGGGTTGCAATGGCACTCACTAAAGGAAAAGCTGAGATAAAAAACATCAGACATCGATGGACTGTCATAGGGTTTCAGCTATGGAAACAACTCGAGGTTCCCTTTCATTTTAAGGGCTGCAGAATTGAATGCTAAGTGTATTTGCAGCGGACGATCTCCAGCGCCGTGATAAAAAAGGTTGAAAATAGTGTTTAGTGGAAAAAAGAAGAATTCTGCATAATTCAATCAATTGATAAAGAATATAAAACTACGGTTCTATAACCCAGAAAAAGGCCTCAAGATTAGACCGCGTCAAGGTAGATGATACCGCCATTGGTAGAACGTTTGACCTGTTTGCCCGGAGCAGCGGATAATAAGGAGATGCCGAAATGAAAAAAGTGATGAAGATGCATTTAAGGATTTCTTATATTTACGTGCTACTGTATTGTATCTTTATGGTGGCTAATGCTGCTATGGGACAACCAGATGTTGGTGGGCTTCTTTACGATTCTTTGCGGTTTGCTGATAAATACTTAGCTCCTTCTCCCGATCTATCCCGTACTTTGCCTGTGTATCTCCATGATCCCGATCCAGGGCCTGTCGGACCATATCGAATCGGATTGGCACGTACGACCACAAAGGATGACATTTGCACGATCGCGGTAATTAATAGGGAACTCTTCAGACACCTTATCGGCAAACTGGGTGACTCACCTATTTGGCGCGATGGCGGTGCAATTATAGACAATCAGCACTACTACTATTTAAATTATAGAGGTATGTCACGGAAAGATGCCATACAATCATTCAAGTTCTGGACATATGTGCACAATAATGCTGATCGTATGGCATCCTCCCGTATTGAATTCTCGACCGTGGTTAATGAGGCAAAGCTATATAGCGAACCGATGCAAAGTTTGCCCAATTCCACAAAAAGAGAGACGACGATTCGTGCCGCCACAATGCCAAACTACAACCTGGTTTCAACAGAGTTGGGAATTGCATACCCCAAACCTGCTCAGGTTCTATGTTTCTCCAACTTACCCCAAAAAGTGCTTAGCTGGAAACCGTACGACGTTTCAGATCTTATGAAATCAGGTGCCGCGGCGAAGCCAATCACTCCTGACCGAAGAATAGAGCACCTTGCACAGATATCTTCTCAGGCAACGAACTCACCCATACCGGAATTGCCGAAGTACAATGGGGTTTCTAAAATCGCGCAACCGGGCGATATCGTGGTTCGTACCGGTGGTATTGGAACAATACCTCACACATACACATACTTTGGCCCTCAGAAGATCGGAGACATGCCCTTTGATTCGGTTGAGTTGGTCAAGATTGATCGCACAAACCAAGCCTACATTCTACCCAAGCATTGGACGGCGGATACAGGCCCCAATCAGAATTTTTACCGCCTTCTTGAGTCCGATATCCCATGTATGTACAATGGAGAGAAGACCACGCTTGTCAAGCTGCCAAGTACTCTGAAGCAAAAAGTAATTCAGGACAATTTCGAAGTTAATATACAATCCCTTGGTAGTAACCGAGGGGATTATGTTTTGCCCGGCGTTAATAGAGAATCGAATCAATGTGTTGATTTTCCAATTGAAAGCTATTCAAAGGCTTTTGCGAAGAATAATATCCAATTTACCAACAGAAGGAATCAGAACATAGATTTCTCAGAGGTGTTCTCAGTCGAAATAGATGCAGGGGGAGTGCGTGTTCAATCATCCAATCCAATGTCCGACACCACCACCCACTTTATTGCCAGTGCAATTGAAAGTGTTGGAAGGACGGCCAATATTCCCATATCAGTCAGCAATGGATTCGCAATACAATCATCAATGCCGAGAGTTGCCGCGCCATACTACGGAATCACTGAGAAGGATTTGCATTTTGATCCACGCATTCCATCGACTCTTGGTGGATATACGCATTCAGGTTTCGCTGCCAACGCCAGCAAAGCACACACCATCGCTGCTCCGAATTTTTTAGGTGAATTTGAGCCCCCCAAGCTAGCGCCCCGGACTAGAAAAGAATGGGTCGATACTCATAGGCCGTTTTATTGGGGCGGTGATGATCCACCTCCGCCTCCCGGCGGTCAGCCGCTTTCAACACGTGGAGGCGTATTACTTGGAGCAGAAGTAGTAAAAGATCAGCCCGCCGATACATCTGATTTGTTGGGGAGTGAATAACGATGCGATTAAGGACTCTTTCCAGATTGAGGAGAGCGCTCCCGTTGGATTGCGCCACTACACAAATACTTAAACAATTCACGTTGGTGCTTCTTTTCTTGCTTCTCTCTGCAAGCTTAGCACAAGGTCAAGAGCTAAAATCACTGACGGCGTTCTCCATGTCGGCCGCCCAGAAGATCATAGAACACTCTATTTGTTCGGAGCAGGATTTTCGCACCGTACACATTGACACATACCAATTGGGTGGAATCACCCGCCCAATGGCGATTATTTTGGACCGGGAAAGAGGGGATTGGATACTAATAGGAGAGCGGAACCCCAATAACGCCATCCTTACGCTGGACGACTTGGCCGTGGCGCTACGAGCCCGCTACTTCTATCCTGCAGATGATCCAGGGGTAACGATAGTTCCTCAGTTTAGTCCACAAAGCAATGCCACTGGTTTTTCAAACTTATCCATGGCTCCTATATTGCCGATTCGCTTTTTTGCGGGGGTTGAAGGGACACGGTTTGGAAAGGTCTGCTTCGATGCAGACTGGCTTCTAAAACGAGTGAGTGTCAACCTTGAAGATCTGGGAGTAAAAGATTTCGAAACATGGTATGATCTTGTCGAAAGAGATTTTCAGTTTTCGACTTCCCCAATTTCCCCGAAAATTCTCACGCGTTTCTGGTTCATGCCAACGGTAAACAGGGTTAATGTTGTTGACGATGTAGTCTTACTTGAGAAGTTCAGAATGGGTGTGTTTACCGAGATCATGTATGCAGAGGTCAATGGCACACCTGTAGCCGATCTGGACAGTTTTCTCTATGAACCGTCTGAAGGATTTTCTAAATCATTCAGTAATATCTATTCTGTCGCAGCGAAGAAGAACGAGACTCTCAATCTTCTTCTCGGCATAACACGACTTGCTTCATTGGCGAAGGGGCTGCTTCAGGAGGAAGATCCGGTTGATATTCGCTATTGGTTGAAAGAATATTCCGTGGAAAGAATCGAAACGCCACCCGACGTTCAGATGCTGTATGTTGAGAATCAGAAATCCGGATTCAGCATCAGTGGTGGAGTCAACCTTATGACTCTTGCAACCAGACTAAAGGGAGGGGATGCCGGAGCTTTAAAAGAATTGGTCATCACGACTCGCCCCAGCGTTGATGCCGTGACCTGGACTTTTGAGATTTTGATGAATGACGGACAGGTGACCGGAGTCAATATGCCAGCCAATCTTTCTGATCCATACCGAATTGCCTCTCTTTGTCAACACGCATGGTTCCTTTACCACAAAAAGCGATATAAAGATGCTCTCGAAGCATTGGATTCAGCCTTCGAGAAGGCTCCAGAGTTTGTCGCCGAAGAATATTGGATGAAAGCCGTCATTTTACGGGAATACGGGTTGGCGACTTCCGCAACTCCTGGAATGTCTCAAGCATTGGCCGAGTATCGGCTTGAGCTTGCAATCTCTATGTTTAAGAAATCCGTTGCGCTCAATCCCGAATTTGCACCAGCTCATTTCGAACTCGGAGTAACTCTCGGAGCTTTAGGAGACCACAAGGCTTCCATCCAATGTCTGGAACGTGCAATCACCATCGATAAGGACTACTCACCGGCTTATTTCAAGCTCGGTGTCGAGCATAACCATGCAGGAGACCGTGCACGCGGTGCCGAGTATCTTAAGCTGTTTCTATCAAAAGAGCCTTCTGGGTTACATGCTGGTGAGGCGAGGATTATATTAAATCACTTCAACAAAGAGGCAACCCATTTCGCCAATAAAAAAAATTTTATTGATGCAAATCTTGGAATTTCTTTTACATATACTGCGGATTGGGTAGTACTCAGACGTGACGATATCGCGAAAAAGTCCAAAGGTATGATAGGTGCTGGCAATCCCAATCTTGTGCTGGCGGTCGGCAATCTTGATGATTGGGATCAAAACGTCACAATCCAGCTCATCAACATGCGGCAGCAAGGCATATTGTCCAAACAACAACTCTACGAACTGGCCACCACTTTGGATCGATCTATGCCACAGCAATATACAAATTTCAAGAAGGTGTCTCATAAGGTCATTACTATCCAAGGTTCCCCAACCCTTGAATACGTTATGTTGAGTACGCGTATGGGTGTATGGATGCAGTGCAAGGAATACATTATATCTAAGCGCGATAAAACATTTATTATATGCTGTACTGCGAAGAAAGACATTTTTGATAGAGTGGATAAAAAGTTCCAGCTCATCGTGCAAACTATTAATGAAGAATAAATGGATTAAGAAACCTACTATGTAAGGAGTCGGTCATGTTAAAATTGCAGCGACTGCAAATTCTTATTACAACGACGGTATTGGCTATTTGTTTAGTATATCAGTCAATTAGTGCTGTGAATGCCTTTGCCACGCAGCCAACGACAGCGACTAATTCGCCTTCGGAACAGCGCAAAACTACTATTTTTGCCCTGATTGAAAAGGGGGAATGGGATACTGCCCAGGCTTACGCACAGGAATGGATAGAAGCAGATAAAAAGGCGGCTATCCCGCTATTTGTTATCGACGTGGCCGTACAGGTGCGAGGAGAAGAGGACAAGCTGCGACGCGGTGAGTACGACTTTCCATACTCGGACCGTGCAACAATGCAGGAAGTAGCCAATTGGGCACGGGCAGCTGCTGTTGCGAATCCTAAAAACGTACATCTCGCAACTCTGACAGCGATGGCATATAGCCCTGCTGCGCTTGCTGACGCTGACATGTTTGTCGAGTTTCTTGGTAGGGCGCAACGCCTTGATTCTAATAATGCCTTCGTCCTTCAGGCTCTCGGAGTTGGATACGGGGCACAAGCTAAATACGATAAGGCCATTGAAGTGCTTACGAAAGCAATTGAAATGAACCCCAAGGCGAGCGGAGCATACACAAATTTGGGTGTTGCCTATCTAAAAAAAGGCCAACAAACAAAGGGGTTGGTTGCGATGAAGAAAGCGGTTGAGGTGAATGAAAATGATGGTATGGCATGGTTCAATCTCGGGAGTTACTACGCCGAAAGGAATCGAACAGGTGAAGCAAGGATTCCTTTGGAGAAGGCCTTAGAACTTCGTCCGAAGCTACTTGAGGCTAGATGGAACCTGGGTGGTGTGTATTTCAATTCCGGGGAGAGATCCAGGGCAGTTCAACAGCTTAAGGAGATGATCAAGATTGCCCCGCAGTCGCCAATGGGAAGGCAGGCGTCGGGGATGCTACGTCAACTGGGTGAATAGGCGTACTTATAAATGATGCTAATCGCGAATGGGTGAACACATTGACAAGTTAATATAATTGCTTTTAATTAAACCTCGGGCTTTGCCCGAGCGACCCTAAAAGGTTTTACCGTTCCGGTGAGAATCGATAGACACCATAGAGTCAGAATAAAGCATTTTTTTTAAACATCCAACATTCAGCATTGAAAATCGAATGATAAATCGATGATTTTATACTGAGAAACAGAAGTGCTCCCCCAGCAAAAATAATCGGTAGAATATTTTGTTTTGATAGCACCATCCTCATCGATTGGACCGTAACCTGAAAGATTCGCGATGCTTTTAGACCCCTTCGAGAGGCCTTCATCAAACCACCCGTTTTACGGGCAGTAGTTGATTTTAAAAGGTTAAGGCGGGGGACTATGCCCGCTGAATACGTAGAGAATTAAATATGGAGGAAAAGAAATGAAAAATAAATCTATATTAAGTGTGCGGCTGTTTGTCATATTGTTAATAATAATGACATTTGTAGGATGTGCAGGGGGGGCATTTAAAACCGCCAAAGAGAAAAACACCGTCGAGGCTTATAACCTATTTATTCAGGAATATGGCGACAGTAAATTTGCACCTCAAGCAAACAAATTAAGAGAAGATGTCATGTTTGAGGGTGCAAAACAAGAAAATACCATCTCAGGATATGATAGGTATATAAAGGAATATCCTAAAGGTTTTTTTATCTCGGAGGTAAACAAATTAAGAGAAGATGTCATGTTTGAGGGTGCAAAACAAGAAAATACCATCTCAGGATATGATAGGTATATAAAGGAATATCCTAAAGGTTTTTTTATCTCGGAGGTAAACAAATTAAGAGAAGATGTCATGTTTGAGGGTGCAAAACAAGAAAATACCATCTCAGGATATGATAGGTATATAAAGGAATATCCTAAAGGTTATTTCATCTTGGAGGTAAACAAATTAAGAGAAGATGTCATGTTTGAGGGTGCAAAACAAGAAAATACCATCTCAGGATATGATAGGTATATAAAGGAATATCCTAAAGGTCATTTCATCTCGGAGGTAAACAAATTCAGAGAAGATGTCATGTTTGAGGGTGCAAAAAATAAAAATACTCACGAAAGCTATAGTAGGTATTTAGAAGAATACCCAGGGGGGATTTTTGTTTTTCAGGCAAGAAAATTTCTTAAAACGCTTGCCATTGAACAAGAACGGAAAGAAAAGTTATATAATGATGAGTCAAGGATATGTATTTTATCTGATAAATTGCACTGTGATGGTTGTTGTAAAAAATATGATTCAGTTCCTAACATAGCATATTACCTAAAAAGAAAAGATGGTTTATATATAGAGATCGAGGCACCTCCTGGGATAGTATGTCAATATGGAGCAATTTATACATACACTGGTTGGAAATGCTCATCATTGGAAGACTGTAAATCAACATCAGCTCCAGCTCTTTTTGGAAATTTCGCTCGAAATATAATGATAATGAGAAAATAATCTCCCATAAAGACGTTGTCCTCATATGAATGTAAAACTTCGCTTTGTACTGGATAGATTTGCCTAACCTTGATACCATAGAGGATGGCAAAAAGCTTGCCGCCCCTGAAAATATGCTTAAGGGCGAAATGGAGAGTGTTATGGTTAGCAGTGATAGTCATATTGCAAAAGCAGGAGCAAAATCACTGGACGAACAACTCAATTCAGCCGCTGGGGCAGGAGAAACAGCGACAGTTCTAAGTCTGCTTGATCAAGGGGCCAAAATCAATGCCAAAAATTCGCTTGGGCGTTCCCCTTTAATCAGTGCAGCAGCCTATAATCATGCTGAAACAGTGAAAACGTTGCTTGATCGAGGTGCCGATCCGTCCTTGACAGACGATATGGGGTTTACTCCGGCTGAAGTCGCATCGATGAACGATCATTCCCGAATCGCCGATCTGATAAGGCAACACGGAGGTAAGGCTGATAAAGCATCTCTTCAGAAACGAATTGTCGGGTCAGCCAACTCGCATGGAGTTTCCGTTACCACACTATACCCCAACGCGAATTCCGATGAAGAGACTCTTATCATTGCGTCGTCACAGGGTGATGTTGACACCGTTCGCAAGCTCCTCGAAGACGGAGTCGAAGTGAACGCATCGATACATAGGGGCATGACGGCATTAATGGCGGTCTGCACGACCCCGCACGTTGATGTTGCTGAACTTCTTCTTGACGGTGGCGCTAATCCGAATTGTAAAGACGACCGGGGTGTCAGCCCGTTGACGAAAGCGGCTTCTTCGGGTCGATGGCCAATGGTGAATCTTCTGCTTCAGCGTGGTGCCCACTCTAAAAATCGACCCAAAGAGGGAGACACCGCAAATAATTTAATAAAAAAACAAGATTGGAGTCAGGGGGCGACAGCACCTCAGAAAGCGACAAAAGGCGTGGAACAGAAATTATGCACAGCGAAGAATAGAGAGGCAGCGCTTTCCTCCGATGAAATAGCCACACTTCGTGGCATAGCTGGACGTGGCGCTAAACAGTATGCATATTGCACTAAAACTCAATGGGTTTGTGTCTGTGGCACGGCGAACGCTCTCGATAAATCAAAGGTCGTACAGCTTTGTGCCAACTGTCGTAGGAATCGGAACTTTGTGCTTAAGCATTACTCTAAATCTAAGAACGATGGCCCTGTTCTCGATCAGCCCTTGATCGGTAAAGAAAAGATACAAAAAGTAACAGATCAAAAGCCTGTCGCTGGTGGACTGCCTTGGGGATTTGTAGCGGTTACGGCAGGAATTTTATATTTCTGGCGCAACATAGACAAACTTGGACACAGAGGTGGGTTTATTTACATCATCGCTGCGATAGTGCTTGGCGTGCTATCAGCGAACATAATTGTGGGGCGAAAATAAGAGTTTATTGTTCATCGATAGGTCATTTCTTGGTTAAAATAAGAGATTATCACAATTTCCAGTTTTTGGAGAACACCAATAAACAAAACGGAGATCTTGCTGGATATAGAAAATGATGTGGCACAGAGGGGTGAAATAGCAAAACTTCGTGACCTGGCTGGAAATGACGCAAGACAATATGCGTATTGCACTAAGACCCATTGGCGTTGTGAGTGGAACCAAGAATGTACTCGACAGGTCAAAGAACATTCAGAATTGTGTAAACTGTCATAGGAATCGTAGCTTTGTACTTAAGCGCTATTCAAAATCTAAGAACGATGGAACGGCTCTCGATCAGCGCTTGAGAGGTAAATAAAAGATGCAAGAAGACGAAAAATTGAGACTCAGGGAACCGCAGATACCAGTGAGCTGTTCGGTAATGATCAGACAACCCAAGTCATTCATCATGCAGCCTTTATCTGTCCGTTTATGATTTTCGGTCCGCCCCCGCAAGATTAGGAAACCGCCATGAGTACGACAAAAGTTGAAATATACAAGATAGTTTGTGCTGTCGCGTTGTGCGTCTTCTTCCTTTCGACACCAGTTTTTGGCGAAGAGCGCAAGGCTCTCACGGCATATTCAATGGCCGGAGCGCAAGCCGTCATCGAGAAAGCGGTCAACACGGGAAGAGATTTCCGCATTCACGACAAAGATGTGTACCATTTAGGAGGTATTACACGCCCTATAGCTATAGTTTTGGATGGAGAAAGTGCTGACTGGATTTTAGTAGGCGAGCGAGATCCCGATGCGGCCGTTCTCACACTTGACGATTTGGTCGTAGCGCTCCGTGCCCGTTTCCTTCATCCTGTGCAAGATCCGGGAGTAACCATTGACCCTTCAAAATGCCAGATATCTAGCAAATCTGCAAATTTTGAATGGTGCCCCCATGTTTCTCCGCAAAAAGTTCGGTTTTTTGGCGGAATTAACGGCACACGCTTTGGGAAAGTGTGTTTTGACGCCGACTGGCTCATGAAGAGAGTGAGCTTTGGCCTTGACAAACTGGAAGTCGAGAACCTTCAGATATTTTATGAACTCGTAGTGCAGGAGCATCGCGCTTCTGAACGCGGAGCAACCAAGGTTAGTTCACGCTTCTGGTTTTTTCCGATAATCAACCGCGTTAATGTATTCGACGATGTTGTATTGCTTGAAAAATTACGCATGGGTGTGTTTACCGAGGTCATGTACGCCGAAGTTGACGGCAAACCTTTAGCCGACTTGGACAGCTTCCAAGACGGTCCCTCCGAAAGTTTCTCCCGATCGTTCAGCGACAACTTCGACGCTGCAGCGAAAACAAATGAGGTTCTCGACACGCTCCGCGGTTTGACTCGACTGGCAGCACTGTCAAAGGGCCTGGTACAATCTGATAATTCGGCTGACATGACTTTTTGGCTCAAGAATTATCCGGTAGCCCAAGTGAATACACCCACCGAGGTTGAAGTATTGAACGTCGAGAATCGTGAAGTTGGAATCCGTGTTAGCGGGGGTGTGGAACTCACGGCTCTCGCGGCTCGGATCAAAGGAGGCGATGCTGGAGCGTTGAAGGAGCTTGTCGTTAATACTCGCCACCCGCGTGAAGCTGTAAGTTGGACCTTTGAGATTGCAATACGGGACGGCCAAGTCACTGGAGTTACAATGCCTCACAGCCTCGCCGATCCCAATCGCATCGCATCTCTTTGTCAACACGCTTTGTTTTTATACCATAAAAAGCGGTATGACGATGCTCTCGAAGCATTGGATGCTGCCTTCGAGAAAGCCCCGGAGTTTGCCGCCGAAGAATATTGGATAAAGGCAATCATTCTGCGCGAATACGCTTTGTTCGACAAGCCGGCGATCTCCATGTCACAACGCGTGTTGGATGAACGTCTCCGCAAGGCAGTGTTGTTCTTTGAAAAGAGTATCGAGACCAATCCACGCTTTGCCCCAGGGCAGTATGAACTGGGGGTTACCCTACGAGCGATGGGTGATCCAAGACGCGCAATCGTCTGTTTCGAAAATGCAATTGAGGTTGATAACGAGTATGCGTCAGCCCACTTTGGTCTGGGGCTCGCGAGCGCGTCAGTTGGGGACGTGCAGAGAGCCATTGAATCCCTGAAGCAATTCATAGCGCTCGATCCAAGCGGATCATATTCGGACGACGCTCGGGTTGAAATCCGCCGGCTTGAAGCCAAGATGTCGACGAAGAGGCGTCTCAACACTTACTCTATTGAGGGCACTGAACTATCCTTCCGTTACCCAAACGACTGGATTGTTCTGACGCCTGATGAGTTCAAATTGCGGACTAAAGGAAAGAGTGCTTTTACGCAAGGCTGTGTCCTTGTCGTGTCCAACCCGGACAATTGGTGCCAAAATGTGAACATTATGATCTCAACGGTCCCTAACCATAATTTCGTTCCCCCTGACGAGCTCAATGAGATGGCCAAGGCACTTTCACAGAATATGGCAAAAATGTTGACCGATTACAGAGATCTCCCTCATCGCATAGTTGAAGTTGCCGGAGTCCCTGCTATGGAGATAAACTACTCATTCTTCGCTTGGAATAATAAACAGCGACAGCGATCTGTGTTGTTTGTCAAGAACGAGAAATTGTACGCCATAACATGTACCGCTTTGGACAAGGATTACCGCGATGCCGATGCCCAGGCATTTCAGTTCATTGTCAACAGCATTTCCATAACCGACAAGGCCAAATAGGAGGTTTGCTTATGTTCGGACATCATATAGTTCCGGAAAAGGAGGTTGTCGGAAATCGCGACTTTCGGATCAACACTTTGATTATTATTGGGTCGCTTGCTACACTGCTGCTTTTTTGGGGGCTATGTGAAAACGCATTTACCCAAACAAAAAAAAACGAAAAATCACACGATGAAGACCAGCAGAAGATCGGCGTCCTGATCCAAAATGGAGACTGGAAAACCGCGAAGGCCATCGCTGAAGTATGGGCCAAGGATGATCCTGCGGCAGCCGTCGCTTTGTTTGTGGAAGATGTCGCTGGCTTCATGACGAAGACCCGTAAGCATCCGTCCCGATCGATTTCAGATTTCCCATACTCCGACAAGGACGTGTGTGACCAACTGCTATCGTGGATTCAGGACTTAATGGTTGCAGAGCCCAAAAACTCCAACTATTTGATGCTAAATGGGGCATTCTATGCGCGGGGCAGACGCGACTTCGAACGTGCATTGGAGTATTTCGAAAAAGTCGTTGACGTTGAGCCAGACAATAGCATAGTTCTCTCCCTAATGGGTGCTGGCTACGGTGCTAAGAACCGGTTGGATGATGCAGTCCGTGTGAGCGAGAGGGCGATTAAACTCGACCCCGATTGTGCCCAAGCGTATAACAATTTAGGATTGATACAGACAATTCGGGGAAACAACGACAATGCTGAAAAGTACTTCAAGAAGGCCGTGGCGTGTTCTGGCGCGGGCGAATTCGAATGTTTCAATCTCGGCAGTTTTTATTTAGACAATGGCCGCCTTCAGGACGCCAAGACATACTTATTAAAGGCCGTCAAGTTGAGTCCCAATTTTTATATAGCGCATTGGAACCTTGCGAGCGTCTACTACAGACTTGGTATGAGAAAGGATTGTATTCTTGAATGCAAAAAGGTGGTGAAACTTGTTCCGAACTCGGTGGTGGGACAGAAAGCTAAAAACAATCTGGGCCTTATGGGGGAATAACAGAGCAGCGAAGTTTCGCTCGGAAGCCGATTATGGCAGATTATTGCCAAATCACCTGCAGAATGTACTGTAGGCATTGTAGAACGTGGGCATCTCCAAGTAAATCTTCCGTGACTGTTGATTGCAGAGGTTTACAGTGGAAGGATCTATATAGGCAACTGCGAGGGACTTTGCGAGGGACTTTTTGTGTAAGTGCTGCTAAATTTTGCTAAAATCTGCCACTATATGGAATTTGGATGTTTTTTTAATTCAATAAGTTGTAATAATTTAAGGAATTTGGAAGACACAGAGAGCCAGTCTTCGAATCCGTAGGCCGCCCGTTCGAATCGGGCCGGGCGTACCAATTATTTCAGGGGGTTATCGCGATGCGCGGTAGGCCCCTGTTTTTTCTGTGTGAGAATCTGTGTGAGACTTTTTAAAAATTCCGTCTGAAAATTGGTTATCCAGAACTTCCATTGCCTCGATTTCTGCTGTGCCAATCGAGTGTAAATAAATCTCGGTTGTGGTCCTATTTTCATGTCCAAGGATTCGCTGGATGGAACCGATAGAAACATTAGCTTGATCAAGCATTGATGCGCCGAAGTGCCTTAATGCATGAAAACGAAAATATTTCACTCCTGCCTTTTTACATAGATAGCGCATAATCTGGCTTCGATCTTTGTAGGGCTTATTGATAAATTTACGTTGTTTCTTATCAAAGTACCGATGCCAAAACACCCATGGCTTTTCCTTATCCCGCTTTTCGTAACGCCTTTTTAGAATATCATAAAGGCGTGTCGGCATTGGTATTTTTCTTGGGGTTAAATGCCCACCACGCTTTTTCCGGGTATAAAGGACTACAGACCGCTCATTCAGATTGATGTCTTTCCACTGCAAACGATTGATCTCGCTCATTCGTCCCATTGTGAGTGCAATCGTCCAGAGATAGTCATGGGTGTCGGGCTCTGCAGCAAGAATTACCCTGAGCACGTCCTCCTTCGGCGGCACATATTTAATGCGCTTTTCAACAGGGAAAAAATCGATACCTTTAGTAGGGTTGTGATCCATCCATTCACGTGTTGAATGCATGGCAAAATTAAATACAGCCCTGAGCATCCTTAAGTCTTTATTAGCGGTATACCCAGATGTCTTTCGCTTCCTTTGCAACAAGAAACGTTGGATTATGGATGCTGTTATCTCGTTGCAGTTCAGCGTACCCCACAGTTTGGTCCATCTTTTGGCCATATAAATATGATCTGAATAATGACGGGCTGAAAAATATTCCTTCACATAATCGAGCCGTTCATTGAGGAGTTCCTTAAAAACCATGTCTATTGGGGTCTCCCCCAATTCCGGCTCCGGTTCTGGGTTGTTTATTTCCTCCCTTCTTGTTGCTTCGGCCGCTTTGGCCTCTGTTTTTGTTTTGAACCAGACTTTTGTGTGCCTGGTCCCTGCCAGGGTGAAGTCGTACCTCCACCCTTTCCCTTTTACTGAATACGTGCTCATAGAGGTCCTCCTTACTATGAAAAAATAGAGAACCCCCGAGTTTCCTACCGCCCAATTCCTGCCAGTGCTTGTAAACCCAGCTTTCGCTTTTTTGAAGGAACTGAGCGACATCCTTGACCGACATTATTTCACAATTGGATTTTGTGTCAACGCTAAACTCAGGCATATCGCGATATTTTTCCCGGGGGTTCTAAGGATTAAAGAGGGTCGCTGTAATCCACACACAACCCCCATATGAACATATTGGGAGATTCTGGGAAAAAGTTAAGCAGGGCAGGGGGGGGAGGGGTTGTGAATACCCGGTAATAGGGCGTTTAGGGAAAAAGTTTTTTTTGTGGGGGGTGTAGACGGAATGCCTGGGGTGGGGGTGGGTTAAGTTTTAAAGGCTTTATGGATAACCAGATTATTTAGTATCAGACCTGGTAGCCTGTGTGTAATATGACTATCTTATTGACATATTCTCTTAATGACTGTATGAATTTTTGTTGAATCTCACTTTAAATATAAGGCTGGGTAATCAGGCATGATGAATACGGAAAACCCTATTTCTCGATCCGATGGATACTGAGAGGTGGGGTTTTTGTTTTTTGTGGGTGTTGGGATTTTCAATGACTGTGGTTATGGCAAGGTACTCCACGATTTTAGCGGACTGTTTTTCGTGTGCTATCCTTGACGTATCTGTATTGAGACATTAAGGCACATTTAGTCGGATAACATTACAAAGGTGATGTTATCCAGTCCTGCATAATTACTTATTATGCATCAGGAGAGAAATGAATACTGGAGATATTTTATTTTCGATAGTTGGGTGGATTGTCATCCTTGGGGTGTTGTTTTGGTATGCGAATAAGAAGCGCCATCCAAGCCGCTCTCCACTAAATGCGTTTTTAGTATTGATCGGCATTTTTTTCAGTGTGTTGATAGTCACTATGTTCGTTGTTGTTGGGGCTATCTATACGATAGGCCAAGAGGAAGGTGGTTGGGCTAGTTCTCTCGGCCCAATCATCGGACTTTTTGTGGTAATTCCAACATGGCATTTCTCGGTCTCTAAAATTAAAATAGCACCTAAGAAAAATGCATAACGAAAAAGGATAAGAGGAAAATATGAAGTTTTTAAGATGGGCACTTTTTCTCCCACTAGGCTTTATTGCTTCAGTTATATGTGGCTATTTTGCCAACCTAATTACTGAGGTAATGGGTGGTGCAAGCTGGTACGTTTGGTTAATTAGCGGCGCGGTTTCAGGTGGGGCATTTATTGTAGTATCAATTAAAGTAGCTCCAGAAGAAAATAAAACATCAAAATGGTTAACTTTTGGTACGGTATCAATTCTTGGGGCGCTATCATCTTTAGGTGCAATCATGGCAGGTAAACAATTAGTCAGTGCACTAGCTGGTTTAGCTATGATTGCTATGGCAGTATTTGTAATACAACCATTTCATAAATCAAATAAAAACATTTCATAACCTATCAATTAAGGGCGACTGGCTGTTTATCGTGTCGATTGAAATTTAATGGTATCAATGGTTTTTATATTTTATCGTCCATCTGCACCATTAATCCGCCAGCCCCTTATCGCCACCGTTGGGTTGAAAAATAATATCATTTCTATGCCATGAAAATTCTATATCACCTCATATTATTTTCTATATTTATTGCAATCTTATTTATATCTATGAGGATAGATACTAAGAAACGGTTACGGGTAGTCCTCATAACGGCTTTAGTCCTATATGGCCTTTCGGAATTGAGTTCATATTTAAAGCAAGAATGGTTTCCTTCGGTTTCGAGTATCATTGTAAGTGAAAATGGGACACGAGCCCTTAGAGTATCGGATAAAGGCCAACCCCAAACCGCGATTTTGAAACCTATTATCGAGATTAAAAGTGCTCAACTAAAGGACTCAAGGAAGCATCCAAATTTCAATTCCCAAGAATACCCTTACTTGTACAACATTATATTTAGCTTTGATGTTATAAACGGCATCGAAAACAAAGACGAGTTGATCCTCTCTGAGGTTAAAGCGATTTTGTTAGTAAACAATGTTCAATCAGAGATTGAATCAAAACTTACCTATAAAAAAATAATAAAACCTAAAACATCTAAAATTATTTCTACAATCCCTGAACACCCAATATTCTTAGGCTATACAGAGGAAATTAAGACTTGCAATCTCCGTATCATATGCGAATTTGAGAATTACAAGTCTCTTGAATCAGAAGCATATTCTGTGTCTATTAATTGATCATCCGAATAAAATTTAAGTTAATTCACTCAACAAGGCGGATGCTCGCGCCCAGCGAAGCCCGAATCGTTGGAAGACTCCATAAGGAGGTGAAATTCGATATTGTTACCCAGTAGGTGATCGTCGTAAGCGAAAGTCCTACCTGACGAAAGGTTAGCCACCGAGTCAGTAGCGAAATCCACAGGTAAACCCGGCAACGGGAGTCTGGAGCTGGATGGAGCAAGGGTGCAGGCTCTGTATTGAGCCCCGAAAAATGTATAGTTGTGGTCCGCAAGGATAACTCTCGGAAAGATGAGGGGAAAGCCGACGCTTTGGATTTAGCGGAAGGCAGCAGACCTGCATGCGTCATGGCAAGTGTGAAGGTCACCACCGGGGTCTTAGACCAGGGCATGTGTTCAAAGGGGTAGCTCGGGAACTGGGGAGAGCCGAATGATCTCCTTGCATAATGTATCGGACAGGGATATCCGCCCGGCGGCGAATCGGGAAAATCCCGGCACCATGGTAGAGAGCTTGCGCGCCGTGGTGAGATACGAAACAGACAGGCACTGCAAGGTATCCGGGCCGGACAGCGAAGAGCGAACGACTCGGAGACGGACGTTCGGCAGTCTTAGCTGATCATAGTACCGAGGGTTTCAGCAATTGGGAAGCCGGGAAGGTGGGGAACTGTACGCCCACGGGACCCACTGTAGGGAAGGAGAGGCAGGGTATAACGTTTTTCTGGCAGGAACTATGGAAGATACACCGAGATCACAACCCATATCAACACAACGCCAGGAAATTGCACAAAAGGTCGCTTACGCAACCGCTGAGAAGCAGGCCGGTGTAGGTCCGCTGCTGGTGCGCGAATCATCGCTGCTTAATCTCAGGTTACTTGCTGAAGCTGATCCCGGCTTGGTGTTCAACTGTATAGCCCACCGGATAGATGTCTTTCTGCTGAGAAAGTCGTTCCGGCAATTACGTAAGGTTCGCTCGGCTGGCGTGGATGAAATCACGGCAGTGCAATACAAGGAGAGGCTCATGGACAATCTCCATGACCTCCACCAGCGATTGCAAACGGGTCGATATCGTGCGCTACCGGTGAAACGAACCTATATCAAAAAGGAAGACGGGAAGGAACGTCCGATTGGAATACCGTCGCTTGAGGATAAGATCGTCCAACGAGCGGTGGCAACGTTGCTGGAGACAGCATACGATACCCAGTTTTACGATTTTTCCCACGGGTTTCGGCGGGGTCACAGCCAACACCAGGCTATTAAAGAGCTTCGCGAGCAGTGCCGTGCGCTGAACATCGGCTGGATCGTGAGCGCAGATATTACAGGATTGTTCGATAACATCGATCGCAGTCTTCTGAAAGGTATCATCCAAAAACGGGTCAACGATGGCGCTATCCTGCGCCTGATAGGCAAATGGCTAAATGCCGGAGTGGTTGAGGGAGGTGCAATGAGCTATCCCGATAAGGGAACGCCGCAAGGTGGGGTGATATCACCCGTGCTCAGTAACATCTTCTTGCATCACGTGTTGGACGACTGGTTCGTCAAACAGGTACAACCCCGACTGAAAGGCCGTAGTTTCATAATCCGGTGGGCCGATGATTTCATTATCGGTTGCGAGTTGGGGAGAGATGCACATCGTTTAATGGCGGTTTTACCGAAGCGTTTCAATCGCTTCAGGCTGTCACTGCACCCGGACAAAACCCAATTGATCGGGTTCGGTCGACCTCGGTCGGACGAGCAGGGCCGCAAACGCGGAACATTCGATTTTCTGGGTTTTACGTTCCACTGGGGCAAAACGCTCAAGGGCTATTGGGTGATCAAGAAGAAGACGGCACGGAAGCGCCGTAGCCGCTTCATGAAGCAGCTATGGCTCTGGTGTAAAGCCAATCGGCATGAACCGATGTCAGAGCAGCACGCAATACTGTCCTCCAAGCTGCGGGGCTTCTATCAGTATTTTGGAGTCCGGAGTAACTACAAAGCGCTGGAAGTGGTCTTTGAATATGCCGAGAAGGCTTGGCGGCGGTGGTTAAGCCGCCGGAGCAGCAAAGGCGTTGTCTTATTCGAGGACCTGCGCTGCAAGTATCCATTGCCGAAGCCACGAATAGTCCACAATATCTAATGCCTGGGCGGCAAAGTTATGCGCCACGCGGGGTGTCGCCTGCGTGGTTCCTATCCTTAAAAAGGGATAGCACCGAGGAACCGGATGAGGTAAAACTTCACGTCCGGATCTGTGGGGAGGGCGCCGGGTAACCGGTGCCTTTACCCGGAAATTTAAGTACAAATTTATCAATGTTATTAATTTTAGCTGCAACCGTATGAATCACTTGAAGTTTGATTCTATTTTCGGTTACTTGGGGATCAATTATAAAAGCACAACAACTTTGGGATATGGCCAACCATTGACTAACCGAAATATCAGCTATTTGGAAATGTCATATTATATAAGTTTTTAATTTAATTCGTTAAACCCCTGGCTCTGCCGGGGAGACTCCTATCGTTTGACAATTCCGGGAATATTCGAAAGCCTCCCAATAAGTGAACCGCTCAAAGATCACAAAAGAGGAGGCTTTCGATGAATTACGTAAAAAGCTTAAACCACACCATGCGGGATTGCAAGTCCCATCTTGTGTGGATTCCCAAGTGCCGGAAGGAAGTGATATACGGCAATCTTAGAAAATATCTTAGTGAAATTATCAGAGAAATGGCAATACAAAAAGAATGCAAGGTACACGAGGGGCATTTGATGGGTGACGAAGACGCTATGTATAGTAAACCCAATATATTTGCTCAAAGAGGTTGTGTTTTGGGTTAATATTAGATATAGGAATCTGAAATCTGAGATAAATTCATTTAAGGAGTTTTCCATAATGACTGAAAAAAAACATGTTCCCGTCCCGAAGAATACGCGTGCATTCATTTGTGCTAACTGTGGAGCTGTTGCGCTCGATGCCAACAATATTTGTAAGGTCCAGGGTATGGGTATGAAGTCAGACTGGTGTGGTGTTAAGGGGTCTAAACCACCAGAAGCCTGTCATAACAAAGCTCATAGTGATAGATGGCAATGTCGAAATTGTGGTCAAATATCTGTGAATCCTCTGTTGCTGTGCGACCCTGAAAAGTTAGATATTTCTGAATGATATTTTTAAAATTCAAGCGGAACCATTCGTTTTGCACCACTCTTAATCGCTGCCTTTCAAAATTTAATAATTAAACCGTATTGAGTATAGGCATTCACTATTGCGGATTTTGGCCCAGTGAAGACTGTCGAGACTTGCGTTTGCCATCTGTAAATACACGGATCGACGCGAGCCCGCCCAGCACGGGCGTCGGCGCCACTGAATGAAATTCGGCGTGTTACTACAAAATCGAGGCTGTTTTAGCTGCGTTTTTCCAGGTGAATGAGCTGCTTGGGAGTCTTGATCTTTAACAAATTAAGAGTATTACGTGTGTCAGGGTAAATTTCGTTGCGTGCCAGGAAGCGAAAATTTAAATTAAAAAATTCTGATACCTGCAGTTTGTCCAGATCGCGCCGGATTTTATGCCAGGGCTTGCCGCAAGAAAGCTCGGCGATGCGTTCGATCAGCAATGCCAGAACGCAGATTTTGACGTGGGCCTCTATGCGCCGCGGTGCCCAATGGTACATGGGCATCATTTTGATCTGGGTGCGTTTCATCGAACGAAAGCAGCGCTCGATCACCATCAGTCCCTTGTAGCCGCAGGCGGCATCTTCCAGGCTGATGGTGTCGTCATTGGTTTCCAGGACCCATTTGCCGTCAAATCTGGCCGCATTCCGGATCTTGGCCCGATCGAGACGGATCTTGTTGCCCTTGGTAACCGAAAGGTACCGCTTGAACCGGCGTGACGCCAAAAGTTCGATGGCCCACTGGGCGGTGGCTTTTTTATTTTCATGGTTCGCCAGTTCTTCTTTCAGCATCTCGACGACTTCAGCCCGATGCTTCTGCTGGCGTTCGGCTTCCCGCGGATTGAAACACAGGATATACCGTTTGCGCCGCACACCATCGCCGACAACCACCTCCTTGGCCTGCAGGTTGTCACGGAATACCGTGTAGCGGCCGCGTTTTGTGAGCACCTTCTGTTTGATCTCGCTGACACTGGCCATACGGCAGGCCAGCAGGTACTTACCACAGGCACGGGCAAGCTCCTTACGGTTGTCAAACGAGTTCATCCCGGCATCGGCCACAAACATGGCGCGCCCCATCTTCCAGCCTCTCAGATCTTTGCGAACGGTCTCGATGGTCTGAAAGTCAGAGGTATTACCGGGAAACACCCAGGACCGTACCGGAATCCCCTCGCGGGTAACGGCCAGGGCCACCACGACCTGGGGTGTCCAGGTGCCTTCCTTGGAATGACCGAACTTGCGCAGGTTTTCGCCACCGGGTTCATCGTCTTCCCGGTCAATGGAAAACGAGGCGGTGGTCGTATCGTAAAAGATCACGTCGACGGCCAGATTGAACAAATCGGCAGTATGGTTGAAGACGGCCTTTTCAACCGCTTCCGAATGGACATGCAAAAGGTCCATAGCCCGGTACATCTGCTTGAGTTTGAGCTGGCTGCAGTCGGGCAGGTAAACTTTTTCAAGCCATCGATCCCAGACACCCAGCTTCGACTCGGGTTCACACAGCCGATTGGCAACTATGGCAAACAGCGCCCGTTCATAGGATAGGTTACGTTTGTCTTTGCGGATGATGGTCTCGAAGGTTTTCTTCAGACCCACCCGCTTCCAGAGCTCCTCAATGGCCAGAACGCATCCATAACTGGTTGTGCGGACCAATTTGAGGTCCCGAGGCAGCAGCCCCCAGGGTTCGTTCATCGCGCTATCTTGCTTGGCATCGGCTGGGTCGAGAACGGTAAGGCCACAGGCACGGGCAATGGACCTGCAGAGTCGGACTAGTTCCTCCCGGTCGAGCTGATCGGTTCGGCCGAAACTGTGGATTACCTTGGCGACGGGCTTCCGGGTGGTCGGGTGGCGTTCGTTGTGGGCGAGCTGGTAATACTCCACAACCGAGCCGTCTTTGTTCTTCCGTTTTGTCGTGCGCAAATACATGCTTACACAGATAGCGTGGATTTGCTATTATGTCAACATATAAATGGCAATTCGTGTGCCTACAGTTTTTGCGGTCGCCAATTTCATAAACTGCTGTTTTTACAAGGGGCGGCCCGTCAAATACCCCGATTTTGGGGGAAGAAAATGCTTACAGGTGGCAAACGCAAGCGAGAGCAAGCCGGCCTTGTAAACTCTTTCAGTGATAGTGAGTGATGGCGACGGTAAAGATTGTCCATCGAAATGAAGCCGATAACATGGCATCCTCCGCTTAAGGTTCAGCTGATAGCGTCCTGCACATTAAGAGCTAATACTCGACGCCGCACAATCACAATGAAATCAAATCCTTTTGTAACCACCGGATGGATTGCGCCCCGATGCTTAACGCTCTGTTAGCTAATTGATAACGGACTTGCTCGCCTTCAGGTTCAACCTTTTTCAATTCCCCCTTTTACCCGTGTTTTGTTCAACGGTAGTATTCGGTTATCCACCTATGGAATTCTTGTGGGTCAGTTCTTCGCAAACCCGCGCCAGACGAGCTTGGACTTAGGCTCGGCGCCCGCCGCCCCCATCAATTTTTTATGCAATTTAAGGATGTTAATTTATAACATCCTTTTTTTTGTATCCCAAATGTGTTTCCGGTTATTATATCCCTAATCTCCAGAAATTGTCAGGACAACTTGACATGTCTTTATAATCCAATTTTTTTGCATAAAAAAAGTCCCCCCTATGCTCTTAGGAGGTCCTATTGACACAATATCGGTGTAATGTTATTTTTTTAACCGCTTGAGTGTGCCGCAGTGCTCTCAGCGTTGTTTGAATCAAGCTGAGGTGGCTGGCAAAGAGAAACAATGCATTTGAGGAATTTTCAGGAAATGCGTGTAATGAGCAATTATCGCAAACAAAAGATGATTGATCTCGGAGCAGAAACGCTTGCAGATGCCCTGCTGGAACTTGCTGTGCATTCTGAGGCAGCTGATGATTTGATCGATCATCTGATTGCCACCCCCAAAGAGAACATTCAGCGATTCAAAAAGAAACTTTCCAGCCTGAAGTGTTCAAGTCGGTTTATCGACTGGAGAGGATCTGCCGGGTTTGCCCGGGAACTTTCCATGCTGCTGCATGATTTAAAGACAGGTGTTACTGATTCGCTTATGGGGGTGGAGCTTGTCGCAGCGTTTTACGAGGCAGACAGTTCAATATTTGAGATGTGTGATGATTCCAGCGGGGATGTGGGCGATGTGTTCAGCTATGATGCAAAAGAGCTGTTTGTGGAATATGCCTCCCGTTGTACCGATAAAGCAAGAATCGCAGACATTATACTTAAATTGAACCGGAAAAATGATTACGGCATCCGGGACACGCTGATTGACTGTGCCGGAGGATGTCTGCCCGAACCGGTTATCCGAAAGATGATAACAACGCTTCAGGAGCAGGCAGCCAAAGAAAAGGATGAATACGGCAGGCGACATCATTTGATGCTGATTGAATCGCTGGCCCGTCAGATCAAGGATGCCAAACTCTTTCAGCAAACACGCATTGCTTCATGGGGGAAGCTGTCAACGGCGGGTCTTATTGATATTGCCAGCGTCTATCTGGAAAGTGGAGATGTCGAGACGGCCTACTCATGGCTCAGAAAAATTCCGGAAGGAGAAACCTTTCAGACTGACAAACGGGACCAGCTGCTGTTGAAAATTTATAAAAAGCAGGGCAATACCCAAAAATTGACTGACCTTTTGTATCAAGAGTTCAGGTCCTATCATTCTGCCAACACCCTTCAGGCGCTTCTGGATGTTATTGGCCATGACAAGCGGGATGACGTCATTGCAGATGAGGTCGCTCTGATTCTGGGAAGCACTGCATTGCGGGAGTCGGATGCTGAGTTTCTGATTGTGGTCGGGAAGATCGATGAAGCGGAAGAATACCTTCTTAAGCGGGCTGAACATCTGGATGGTGATCACTATGGAAGTCTGCTCTCTCTTGCCGAAGCGATGGTGTCGGCAAACAGGAATCTTGCCGCCAGTCTTATGTACCGCAGTCTGCTGCTCTCTATTCTGGAACGTGGGTATGCCAAGGCATATCCGCATGGCATTCGGTATCTGAAGAAACTGGATAAACTGGCAGTGACCATACCCGAATGGAATAATTTTAAGAGTCACGACGCATTCAAGGGACAGATCATTCAGGCGCATGGTCGTAAACGAAGTTTCTGGTCAAAATATGAGGTTAAAAAATGAACGAACGATTTTTTTTGAGTTTTTTGAGAATATCGTGTAACATAACGTATAAATATTAGAATTGATTTACGATATTTGTTTTATTGGCAAAATCAAAAATCGGGAAAATTCATTTTTAATTTAACACCCTGTTATCATTCTTTCGCATATTCTGCCAACGCCGACGATTCAGGCCGGCAGACCTCATAAGGGGAGGGACAGTTGAAATGGGCTATTGTTATAATTGCAGGGCATGGAAACAAAACAAGGGCACCCTGGAGCGACAACTTTTTGGTGAATGCACGGACACGCATTTCACTAACATGTCTGAAGCCCATGGTATGACCAACATCGATGGTGCCGGGTTTATCGGCCCAAACATGGATGGTGTTAAATATATTACAGGGAAAAAGCACGGGTGCCGGCATTTTAAGTATATATCTTCCCGGGAACGAGAAGGGTATGTGCCACCTCCGGAAATTAAACATGAGTTTCTTAACCCAAGTTCGCCAAAATAAATCAAGGGTCGGCGTCGCTCGAGGGCTCAGTAGATTTTATGGTCACTACTCATTTTGCGGCATGTAATTTCCTCGGCAACGGGACGTTACTGAGTCCCAGGTTCTCGTAAATTCGTTTGTGTTCAGGCTCAGCATTGCTACACAGCCGCAAGTGGTGGCGCTGAACCTGTTTATGCTCTTTGACATTATATTCGATGGTCAGCCGCTGATGCGTCGATAAAACCGCTCTGACTGTGGCCCATAAGCGATGGTCGCCGCCCTGACGCAATCTGTATTCAATGGTATGCAAAATATGATACGCCAGCACGGAGATAAACATGTGGGCATCGGCACGCTCTGCATTCTGGTGAAAGTTGGGTCTCAAACCCAGCGATGATTTCATGGAGCGAAACGCACTTTCCACCCGCGTGAGCATGACGTAAGTTTCCCAAATCTCTTTGTCGGTCAGGTCCAGGCGGTCCGTGCGCAAGACATAGCATCCGTCAAGTTTACTAATTTCATCATACTGCTCACGCTTTTTCCAGACAACGGCCCTGGCATTAACGGATTTGACCGGTTTGTCTTCCGGTACAACCGTTACCTCATAGAGCTTGGATGCCCGCGGATACTTTTCCCGCAGGCGGCCGATCATCTCGACAACCTTGGCATAGCGTTTTGTGTGGCCCTTTTTGCCGAGGCCGTCATGGTAATACTGCAGCCGTTCAACAAACAATTGTTCCTGACGATTGCGGATCCCGTAATCTTTGCTTTTTCTGGCTGAACTCCGGCACAGTAGCAGGGCCTGGCCGTCTTGTTCCTGCCGTTTCACTTCAAGGGTATATTCATCGGTTTGCCGAATCACCTGCATCTGCTGAGTATCTGCAACCGTAAAATCGCCTTTTCCGCGATTGACCACAATATAGTGAAACTGCTTTTTTCGCAGATACTTGATGTTCTTTTTGGTGGCAATGCCGGCATCTAAAACCACGGTTCGGTCTTTGGCCAGATTCGGACGTATGCAGATCAGCTTTTCAATGATCTGCGCCAGGGTTTTACACTCGGCCTGATTTCCCGGATACAGCTGGCTGTATTTAGCAAAACCGTGCTCGTCAACGACCAGCGCCAGGGTCAATAATTTGCAATCCGACCGTTTTTCTTTGCTGCGTCCGCGTTGGGCATTGGGGTTACCGCTTGCGCGGCCTTCAAAATAGGTATTGGTCAGGTCAAACAGGCACATTCGTTCCGGCAGAGAAAAAAGTTCCTTTTCCTCTCGGGCCAGGTGGCTTTCCAGGCTGTCTTTGCACTCAAACAGGCTGTCGCCGGCACGATACAGGGAACTGAGGGACGCCCGCATCGGAGTCCCGGCCAGTTCATAAAGTGCGGATCGATTCTCCACCCATTGCCAGGTGTGGCGCTCGCTGCCCGGGGATACAAGCCGTCCGACGACCAGGGCCTCAAGCAACGGCAGGACATGCTCGGAGATCCCGTTGGCCATGAGGACCTCATTGAGCTTGAGCTCGTTCCAGATGCTGTGGCAAACGTATTCCGGTCCCAGGGACCGCATTTCTCCGGCCTGCATCGAGGCGGTATCGACATTTTGATATACCACACCGGCAGGCTCGGACGAATCCACCTTATTATCCGGTTGTGTCTGGTTCTTTCTGGCTCGGATCTTTTGCAGCGCTTTCCGGGCATGCTTTTCAATCTTCGGGTCAGGGCTAAATAACTGCTTTTGGCCTGTAAGCATGGCCTCGATGCAGTTGGCCAGTTCTTTGTACTGCTCGGCGGGCACATCCAGATTGCCCAAATTGAGGATCAGCTTTTGCCGGGGACCTTTATCGGTGCGGACATTTTCTACCAGGTGGAGGTACTCGTATATCTTCCTGGAGTTACGATTGGATTTGCGGACCTTTTTAATATACATGATGTGGTGCATACTATGAAATCCGCGCCCTGTCAACAATAAAATTGATCTATGGGTCACTACATTGACCTTTTAAAATTTCACGTCTAATATAATCAATAGGTTAAGATTACGAGAAAGACCAAAATAGCTAAAAATCAGCCCCCGAGGTGCTGATTTTGACGAACTTGGGTTAAGGTGATACTGACCAACTCTATACATAAGACGACTCATATCGTTAAGACAAAAGATGGGAAGCTCAACCATATGCAGGTTTACAATGCCAAGCGAGTGCTGTGCGGGGATACAAAGTGCACAAAATGTGATGTCGCCGGGTGTTTCCCTCCACAGGTGACAGTCATACATAAGGCGTCCCCTGTTCGGGCCAGTACTTATCAGATTGACCGGAAAAGTATAGCGGAGGCGGCTATCAGGAGGGAGGGAAAACAAAAACAATCTCTGTAAGGCGCCCAACTTTCATCCCGATATCGATCGACATCCTTCTGGGTAACCACGTGCTTTGAAATAATATCCTTAAGTTCATTTGAATCACCTTGACGCCGGGATTCCAAAAGCCAGTCAAATTGCGCAGTTGATTTGATATGCGGCCCAGGTCGCCCGCGAAACCTGTCAACTAACGACCGACTTTCAATGCCACGACGACGGGCTATCAAAACCGGTCAGCGCCGATCCCGGAGAATGCAGCCTTCCGCCATGACTAGCAAGGGGAATGCCCCCAAATGAAAGGGGTCCTTGTCCCAGACAATCAGGCTGGCCAGCTTTCCGGATTCAAGGGTTCCCAGGCAGTCATCAATTCCCAGGATGGTGGCATTTTTATGGGTAATCAATGAGATGGCGTCTTCCGGGGCCATCCCGTGGATTAAAAAATATTTCAAAGAATCCCGGAGGTGATGCGCCAGGACAATCGGATGGTCGGTCATGAGTCCGAAATCAGCATGGGACTTCATCAAAAAAGCCGCATTTTTATAGGATGCGTTTTTAAGTTCCACCTTGTAATCAAAGGATCCCACAGGCCCGTAAACAATGGGGATATTATTTTCTGCAAGGGCATTATAAGTATCAATATTAAAAATATCGGAGGCATGTTCGGCTGTTACATTCAGGTTGAACCGGCGCTTCAAATCAATGAGGTACAGGGCATCGTCTTCCTTGTGAACATGGACTTTTGCAGTGGTTTCTTTATTGAGAAGTTTAAAAATGGCCCATTGTTCCTTTGATAAAGCAATTTCATAGGCCTGTTTGATGAGAGCCGGAAGTTTCTCATTGTTGTGATCTGAAAGACCCAAAACATCCCTTTCCATTTTGATTCGCGCCTGTTCTTCCTTCCTCAGGATCTCGGAAAAATAATTTTCCAGCAGCGCTGTCGTTCCCATGCGCGTGCTGGGTCTTTGCCCCTTCCAGTCGGTGACGGCTCGAGGGTTGTATCCCAGCGCCATTTTAAATCCGCACTCCCTGATAACAGCCGATTGACGATTTGAGGCAAAATTTCGAATGACCATTGCCTGACCGCCGATGATATTTGCGCTTCCCGGCAGAACACAGCTGTATAATACCCCGAAATCAACGGCTTCGGTAAATGCCCGGTCATCAAAATAAATACTGTTGACCGGGTTATGAAGCGGGGTGAAAGAATTTAGGGTATCATCCACCTCCGAATCCCTTGCCGGTTCTCCCTGTCGCTCCATGCCAATATGAGAATGGGGGTCGATAAAGGCCGGGGTGACGATTCCCGATACATTGGATTTGTATTTTTTTGAACTTATTTCGACAATTTTATTGTCCTGCACCACAATGGTTCTCGCGGATGCTTTTGTTTTGCCGTTATAGAGAAGATCCGCGCCAATGATGAATTCAATCCCAGCCATTTTGCGCTCCTTATTTCTTTGATTTTTTTCCGGAAAAAAGATATCTTTCCTATTACAGTTGATGGGCGTAAATTTCAATGCCCGGTTTATATAATGTGCGATTCACGGATCAAACCGGGCTGAAACGACTGAAAGACAAGACCGCAAATCAGGAGACGTTTTAATGTATGTCCCGTTTCATTACCAGGTGTCTGAATATGACTGTGTCCCCGTATCCATGATCAATGCCGTAAGCTATCTGTTTCACCGAAACGAGATTCCCCCCATGGTCATCCAGCACATTTATATGTACTGTATGGACACGGTCAGCCGTGATGCCCGGTTTGGTATTGGGGGGACCAGCAAACTTGCCGTACGGCTCCTGGGCAACTGGCTCAATTCCTATAAAATGAAAAAGTTTTCGGTTTGTACTGAATTTTTAGACAGGGAAAGGGTCAACCTGAAAACGGGCGGACAGATCCATACCTGTCTGGAGGAAGGGGGGATTGTCTTGTGCAATATGCTTTTAACCCCCCGGGAAGAACATTATATCATGATCACCGCCATTGAAGACGAATGGGTATATTGTTTTGATTCTTACCGGCGGATGTCTGTACGCGGGATGCGTGGAAATGTTAAAGTTCTCAAGTCTGATGACGGGCGGGCGTCCAACCTGAAAATTAATAAGGACTGGCTTGGACAGACAGATATAAAACGGTTTTGCCTGGGTCCGTTCCATATCAGAGAAAGCCTTTTGATATGGCGAAATTCCTGATCCATCGTTTCGACGATACCCATACGGAGGCCGGTCAAGTGACCCCTAGGCCATGGTAAAGACCCATTTTAAAAAAAAATCTAAAACCGCCTTTGGAAATTGGGTTCAGGTGGTGATTTTCGCCCTTGCCTTTGCATGGGTTGAAAGCGCTGTTGTTGTCTATCTCCGCGAAATTTACTTTGACGGCGGATTCAGCTTTCCCCTGATCGTAAAGTGGGAAAATGGCAAACACGTTGTCGATCCTTTGCTTCGCATCGAGTTTATCCGTGAAATGGCCACCATCACCATGCTGGTGACAGTGGGCTGGATTGCCGGGAAAAACAGATTCCAACGGTTTTGCTTTTTTATGATTGCCTTCGGCATATGGGATATATTTTACTACGTCTGGCTGTACGTCATGGTGGGCTGGCCCGAAAGCATCATGACATGGGACCTTTTGTTTTATGTGCCGCTGCCCTGGGTAGGCCCGGTCATCACCCCGGTAGCCATTGCAGTTGCCATGGTGACGGCAGGCACCCTTATCATTTATTATGATACAAAGGGACATGATGTCCGCTGGCGATGGTACGATATGGCGGTTGAACTGAGTTGTGGCCTGGTTATGATCGTGGCATTCTGCTGGGATTGGCGGAACATCCTTCAACTCCCCGGTGATGGTGAAAGAACGGGGATACCCGGCGCTTTTGCCTGGTGGCTTTACCTGCCGGCGTTTTTGTTGGCCATTGTCTGGTTTGTCGTGAAGTTGAGAAAGATCATTGGTGCCGGACAGTCAGAGGCGTCATTTCTCGTTAAAAAGTGAAAAAATCGGCTTCAGTCATGGCAACGGACGGTTCAATTCGGGTATTGAACAATTGTCGGCATATCACAAAAAGGCAGGTAGGATGAAATTCAAGGCATTGATGCCCCTGTTGAGCTTTCTTTTTTTGTGTATTTCGGCATGGGCCGTGGAACCTGAAGTGATTGCCATAGGGGAGTTCTCTGCGGGCCGCATGCAGGAATGGCAGGCCAAAAAATTTAAAGACGAGTCCCTGTATCAGTTGGCCGAGGTGGACGGCCTGCAGGTCCTTCGGGCCCATAGCCACGCCAGTGCCTCGGGGTTATTCAAAAAAGTCCGGATCGATCTGGAAAAATATCCGTTTTTAAACTGGCGCTGGCGTATTGAAAATCGGCTGACCGGGCTGGATGAACAGAAAAAAACAGGGGATGATTATGGGGCCAGAATCTATGTCGTGGTATCCGGCGGGGTGAAATTCTGGAATACCCGGACCCTCAATTATGTCTGGGCGGATACCTTGCCGGCAGGGCACATCTGGCCCAATGCATTTGTCGGTGAAAATGCCATGATGCTGGCCCTTCGATCGCATAAAGACGCCGTGGCCACCTGGTATACGGAAAAACGGAACATCTACCAGGATTTTAAACAGGTGTTTGGCCAATCGGTTCGGTATATCGATGCCATGGCCCTGATGACCGACACAGACAACAGCGGGGGGCTGGTGACGGCCTATTATGGCGATATCTATTTTTCAGCGCAATAGCGCTTCCCGGCCATGGTGCCGCAGGCAAAGGACCATCTATCCGTTTGCCCGGGGTCAGCGGTTGTCCCATCCGCCTTCCGATTGCAGCCGCTGAATAACCCCGTCGGCGATTTTCCCAAGGGCCATTTTGTCGACCTTGGTGCTTCGGGTAATGGGAAACGCCTTGTCTGTGGGCCAGATTTCAACATGCAATGGCCGCTTGTAGGAAGCAATGGATCGGCAGTGTGCCATAACCCGTTCCGGCTCGATTTGAGCCCCTTTTTCCGGGAGGACAAAGGCAAACACGGCTTCATCATAGAGGGCATGTTTTTTGCCGATCACCTCTGCAGTTTCGACGCCCTCAAGAGCGGCAATATGGTCTTCTACCTCTCCGGGGAAAACATTGTATCCTTTTTGTTTGATGATGAATTTTTGTCTTCCGCAGAGAAAAAGCGCCCGGTAGCCCCCCATCTGTTTGAAGTAACCGATATCGCCGGTATAGAGGATGCCCTCTTTTGATATGGCTGCCGCCGTGGCTTCGGGTTGGTGGTAGTAGCCTGAAAAGACAATGGGGGGGTGATAGCAGATTTCACCGGTCTGGCCGTCCTCAAGGGCCTGCCCGGCCTTTCCAGTGCCATCCATGGGCTTTCGAACCGATACCTCGGCCAGATCCGGATAAGCCCGGCCCACCTGCCCGGCCATCTCCTCGATGGAGATGTCGTTGGGCGTGAAGGTGACAAATCCCGCACTTTCGGTCATTCCCAGGCCGGTTCCGAAACGGGGGGCCATCTTGGAGAGGCGTTTTAAAAATCCGATATCCACCGCCGATCCCCCGTAGGCCACAAATTTTAGACTGGAAAGGTCGTAGCGGTCATGATCGGGGTGATTCCAGAGCATTCGAAACTGGGTGGGGATCTGGCCCAAAGCTTCAATTTTGTGTTTTTCGATGGCCTCCAGGGTCAGTTTTACATCGAAAATTCTCAAAAGAACAGTTGTGCCGCCCAGAAAAAGGGTGGTCATAAAGGTTTCGGTGACGCAACCCACATGACTGGGGGGCAGATTGATCAGTACAACCCCCCGGTCATCGGCGGTCAGTCCCATGCCGCGGGAAAGGATCTGGTTTTGGACAATGATATTTTCATGGCACAACAGTGCCGGTTTCGGGCTGCCGGTGGTGCCTGTGGTGAAGATGATCAGGGCCGGGGTCTTTGTCTCGATCCGGCTGTACGCCTGTTTAAGCCTGCCGGTGAAGATATCTTTTATCTTGAGGCGTATAAGGCTGCCTTTATTCATCAGGTCTGTGATGGCAACGGCACCCTTTATAATATCGCCGGGCTTGGGATCCGGGGTAAATTGCACCAGGTGCTTGACATAGGGACAGCCTTTTTGAACCGCTTTTCCCACGGTTCGAAAATCCCTGACCGGGGTGTTGCCCAGAAAGAAAAAGGCCTTGGGCTCGATCTTGCCGATATCGCGGACAACCTCGTGATCCTGGAGCCTGAGGTCCAGGGGGGCAATGATGGCACCGATTTTAAAACAGGCGTACATCAGCACCATGTGCTCAGGTATGAGCACCAGCTGGGTGGCCACGATGTCGCCTTTTTGAATGCCCATGTCCAGAAGTTTCAGGGCGAAAAAATCAATGAGGGTGGCGAATTTTTTATACGAAACCGTTTTACCGTCTTCATGCTGTATCATGGCTGCTTTTGCGGGCCGTTTACCGGCCCACAGTTCGATATAGGAATTTAGAAGCGGTAATCTGTCATCTGAGTTCATGGGTCTTTCCTTGATTTTTAAGGATTTCAATTTATTGCCGGTTTGTCCGAATCAGGGCATATCCGTCTGAAACAACGGTGCCCCGGTCAGGGTTGACGACTTTGAAAAAAATATTTTTTTCAGTGCCTGATGCCTCGATCCCGGTGACCTGCACCCGTATCCGGGTGCCCGGGATAACCATGCCGGTAAAGCGGCAACAGAGGCGTTTTAACCGGGCAGGATTGCCGTCTGCCGCTTTGTCGATGATTTCCCGAACGGCAAAGGCCAGGGTTGCGGTTCCCTGCAGGATGATGCCCGGGAGCCCCACCTCCGTTGCAAATTTTTTAGACGTGTGGATGGGAAAGACGATGTTTGTGCAGCCATCGTAAATAAAAGGGCGCATGGGGTCGATCTCCACCGGTGCTTCCCAGTATGTTTTGGGAAGATCCTGCCGGGGGGGTGGCAATGGCAGACTGTTTTCACCTGAACCGCCGTCGGGGCACGTGACGCCCCGCATCATCGCCCCTAAATATTCCGTAAATACCGGCAGGCCTTTTTCGTCCATGGCATCATATTGAATGACCACACGGGTGCCGGCCTTATGGGGTAAAATGGCGGCTATTTCACCTTTTATGGTCAGGGGTTCGCCGGGAATCACCATGCGATGAAATAAAAGGTCTTCGGAATAGTGGACCTGGGTGAGCAGGACCGCCATGGGAAAATCGGTGTCTTCAATAAACTCCCAGATTTTTCCGGTGATTTCCCAGGTGACGGCAACGGCCATCATGGGATGGACCAGGATACCGGTATGAACCTGATCATCAAAATAACAGGGATTGGTGTCATTGACGGCGGCGGCATAATTCATGGCCGCCCGGGCGGTCACCATTGTCCGGTATTGTTTTAATGGTGTTCCGGCAAAGCGTGAACTGATTTCCATGGGAGCTCTCTTTCGACGATGAAAAATTTTAAAAAACAATATAGGGAAAAGCGTAGTAACTAAATTTTGAAATTCGTGTTTTTTATGTCAAAAAATAAAAAATCACAATAATCAAAATGCAAATTCCAAATAAATCACAATGATTAAAATTTCAAATGCCACAGCAAAACAAATCAAAAGGCACATCAATTCAGGACCAAATGGTTTTGGGTTTGTTTGGCCCAATTTTAAGATCAGGTGGCCATTGTTGTTTAGACATTGTTTGTCAGCCGGTGCTTGAAATTTGTTATTTACGGCGTACGCCTTTTCAACAGCACTGGTTTATTCCGGGGCGCCCCAGTTAAAGCAGCGAGGCACCCTTTATACAGATTAAAAGCCATTTTGACCATGCCGGTTTACCCTTACCGGCATGGTCAATGGTATTTTTTCCTATTTCTTGACAGCTTTGGCGGGCAACAGTAAAAGAGCACAAGGTCGATAGGGGCGTTTTTTTTATTTCATCCCAAAGCATTCGAAGATAAATTTGAATCCGGAAAGGAAAGCAGGCTGACATGACGTGTATTGTACAAAAATATGGCGGCAGCAGTGTGGCCGATGTGGAACGACTGCGAAAAATAGCCCGCCTTATAGCTGAAGTGAAGGGGCGGCAGACCGATGTGGCCGTTGTGGTGTCGGCCATGGGTAAATCCACCGACAAGTTGCTGACCATGGCCCGCGAGCTTTCCCCCAAACCACCGCGCCGGGAGATGGACATGCTCCTTTCTACGGGGGAGCGGATCACCATGGCCCTTTTGTGTATTGCCCTTTCGGAAATGGGCATTGACGCTGTTTCGCTGACCGGTTCCCAGGCCGGCATTATCACCAATGACCGGCATAACGACGCCCAGGTGATCGAGGTGCGCCCGTTCCGGGTGGAAGATGAAATGGCCCGGGGCAAGGTGGTGATCATCGGCGGGTTCCAGGGGGTCAGTTATAAACGCGATATCACCACCCTGGGGCGAGGGGGCTCCGACACCACGGCCGTGGCCCTGGCCGCAGCCCTGGATGCCGAGCGGTGTGAAATCTATTCGGATGTTGATGGGGTGTATTCGGCGGATCCGGCCATGGTGGCACAGGCCCGGCACCTGCCTGAGGTTTCCTATCCGGAGATGCAGGAGATGAGCACAGCCGGCGCCAAGGTGCTCAACGCCCAGGCCGTTCAGTTTGCCAAAGAGAAAAATATTGCCATATATGCCCGCAGCAGCTTTGAACCGGGGCGTGAGACCATCGTCCGAAAGCTCTCTTCCGGTGTCCTGAGCGGTGTGCAGGCCGTGGTCAGCGAAGCGCGCATCGAACGCATCCGGATGGATGGACCGGGTGTCCTGCCGTGTTTCGGTCAGGCCCTGGCCTATCTTGAATCCGAACAGGTGACGGTCAAGGAGGTCAATGTTACGGACAGCGCCGATGAGGGGAAACTTTCCAAAGCGTCTTTTGTTGTTTCTGCAGGTCATGTCTACGACTGGGATCGGATCAAGGCCGGGTTGCAGAAAAAAAATGATGGAAAGATCCTCTTTGATACCGACCTTGCAGCCGTTTCCCTTATCGGTGAGGGGCTGAACCGCAACAATGTGACCCTTTTGGAAACCCTTGATCTTTTAAAGCAAAATCATATCCGGGTCTCGGGCATCACCACCACATCGTTCAGGATCTCTCTGCTGGTGCCCCGGGAGCAGATTGTTGAAAGTGTCCGGCGCTGCCATGCCCGCTGGGTGGAGAACGGCCGGGTTTAGTAGCTAAATTCTGAGATTCGTGTTTTTCAATGGCCTTCAGGTTCAGTCCATCGTAGGGTGGGCTGTGCCCACCAAAAGACAGAGCGAAGCGATGCCACAACTTCTCACTTCTCACTTTGGTTCTGGTTTTGCCGGGGACCGTTTATTTTGCCTTAAAAACCTAATCCTTTGGGCCAGGTCAGAGATATATGCCTATGCGTTTTGTAAAAAAACCAAAGTCCAAACACCAAAATACCAATAAATCACAAAATATAAGCACCAAATTACAGGTACCAGTTTACCAATAGATTACAATAAACCCAAATTACAAACCGGTTCAAGGTAATGTTTTTTTGTTTGGGATTTGAATTTTGGCCATTGTTATTTGTTTGAATTTTGGGATCTGTTATTTGAAATTTATGTCATTCAATGAAATCCCATAAATCCAATCCCCTTTTGGGATAACCAAAGCCTGGTCCTCTGGGCCAGGATTCTTTACTTCAGGTTTACATGTAATGGGCGTTGATGTAAAGGTGCACCAGGATGCTGGCGGCATAGCCCAGGGCAATGACGGGGGTCCAGCGCAGATGGGCCCCGAATGTATAGGTGCCCCGGGCCGTGCCCATGAGGGCCACCCCGGCTGCCGAGCCGATGGACAGGAGGCTGCCGCCGACACCGGCGGTGAGGGTGACCAGCAGCCATTGGCCGTGGGACATGGCAGGCTCCATGGTCAGGACCGCGAACATGACCGGGATGTTGTCCACAATGGCTGACAGGATGCCCACCATGGTGTTGGCAAAGGTCGGCCCCATGCCGACGTACATCTTGTGCGATATCAGGGACAGATAGCCGAGCTGAGACAAGCCGCCCACGCAAAGGATGACCCCGTAGAAGAACAGCAGGGTGTCCCATTCGGCCCGGGCGATATTTTTCATCACGTCAAAATGAGAGGCGGCCTGCTGTCGTTCGGTGAAATCTTCGAGAACTTCCACCGCCCCGATGATGTCGCCGTTTTTGTCTTTGAGGGGGCAGGCGGAAAATGAGATCAGCTTGCCGCCGTCGCCCAGGTTTTCAAAATGGCGTGTGGCATCCCAGGCATCCTCGATGAACGGACTCTTGCGGTATTTATCCCCGTACTGTTGTTTGATTTGCTTGTCCGGCATGTAGTTGAGCACCAGATCGACCAGGACGGGACGTTGTTCATTGTAGAACGGGCGCCACTGGTCCCGGGTGCCGATGGCTTTTGCCCCGGGAATACCGGTGAGGCGTTCCATGCCTCCGTTCCAGTGGGTGATTCTGTGGCAGGTGTCGATGGCAAAAGTGGCCGCGGGAATATCGTTGATGATCTTGTCCAGGCGTTTGTTGCTTTTTATGACGGTGGCCAGCGGGTACAAGGCCTCGTTTCCCCGGGCGCCCAGAATATAATCGTAGCGATCACTGCGGCCTTCATGGCGTTTGATGTGGTAGGAATAAGCGCCCAGATAACCCAGGCCCAGCATCATGCCGGCAGCCGGCGGCAGGTGCAGCGTGTTGTGGAACACCACCGCCGTGGCGATGGTGGATAAAAAAAGCCCGATGATGACCAGCCCGCCGTACTTGACGGTCACCTGTTCATCGAGTTTTTTGGGCGGGCCCTGGCTGACGGCAAAATGCATAAAAATAGCCGGTACGAGCCAGTTGACCACTGCGGGGATGAAAATGTGAAAAAATTCGGTGAAGGCGACCTTGCCTTTTTGCCAGACCATTAAGGTGGTGATGTCCCCAAAAGGAGAGAAGGCGCCGCCGGCATTGGCGGCGATGACAATGTTGATGCAGGCCAGGGTGACAAAGCGTTTGTTGTCTCCCCCCACGGCCATGACCACGGCACCCATGAGCAGGGCCGTGGTCAGGTTGTCGGCCACCGGTGAGATGAAAAAGGCCAGAACGCCGGTGATCCAGAATATGGATCGCAGGGAAAATCCCCGGGTGACCAGCCAGGCGCGCAGGGCCTGAAACACGTTGCGCTCTTCCATGGAGTTGATATAGGTCATGGCTGCCAGCAGAAAAAGGAACAGTTCGGCGTATTCGAGCAGATTATGCCGGATGGCTTCGTGGGCCGAGTGGGTGTCTCCCTGTTGCACATAAGCGATGGCGATGAGCACCCAGATGAGGCCGGCGGCCATGAGTACCGGCTTGCTCTTGCGTAAATGGATCTTGTTTTCCAGGGGGACCAGGGTGTAGGCCCCCACAAAGATCAATACCCCGAGATACCCGTAAACCGTCCGGGTAAAGTCAACGACACCGGTGCCGTCATGTCCGCCGGCGGCAAACGCCAGCGACGGCCCCAGCAAAAGGGCCGCTATATAGATCACTGTTTTCATTTTGTGGACTCCTTTAAAATTAAAAAAGGGATAAACATATCCGAATGCCGGATAAAAGTCACGGCAAATTGTGACGGGACCGTGAAAGGGGGACCGCTACCGGGTCGTTACGGGTCCGATATCGCCTGAATCCCTGGTGTAGGCGATCTTGGATGACGTGTTGAATGCTTTTACTGATTTATCGCTACCCTGTTGCGCCCATTTCGTTTGGCACGGTATAATGCCCCATCGGCTGCCGCTATGATTTGTTTCTCATCTTTCGACCCTTCAGCGACACCTGCACTGATCGTCAGGGTGATGAATTTTTTTTCATTTTCTATGGGAATTTTCATTTGCGCAATGGATTGACGCATTTTTTCAGCAAGGATTTTGCTCCCATTGATATCCGTAGCCGGCAGAACAGCCACAAATTCTTCCCCCCCATATCGGGCGATGAAATCATTTTCGCGCTGAATGTGACTGCTAAGATTTTGAGCAACAAGTTGCAGACAACGATCACCGAAGGGATGGCCATAGGTGTCATTGATTTTTTTAAAATAATCGATATCTAACATAATAATCGATATCGTTTTCATGGCCCGGGAACTCATTTTTGTGTACTGACCGATTTTGGCATCGAAATATCGTCTGTTTTTGATTTTGGTAAGGGCATCCGTATTATTCAGATCCTGCAATTCAGCCGTTTGTTTACGAACGATCTGCTTCAGATTATAGTTCACAATGTTGGTCTGTCTCAATGCACGTTCATAATTTTCAATTAGATCCGGTAATATAAATGATAAAATGATTTTCTGCAGCCGATGCCTGATATTTTCCGAGCGATAAGTTATTTCAAAAACACATTTATCGGCACCATCGGCAACACATTCGGTTTCAATCACCGTAATATGGGTATAGGATAAAAGCTTTGTAAAATAGTACCAGACCCCTCTGTTCCAGTTGCATACCTGTTTTGAGATGGGCCTGTTGTTAATCGCTTTTGTTATATTATCGTTATATGTATACTCAAGCCGGGTTTTATTTTTATTCTCAGTAATGTTTATTTTCGTAATCGTATTGTATGATTCGTTGAATAGCTGCACGACCTTGATAAGCTGTTTAATGGACATAAATTGAAAAACAGCCATCTTCCATTTGCTAAACGTTACCCCAAACAATTTGCCGGCCTCAAACAAGGGGTCTTCACCGAGCATCGTATCTTTAAGAATCGTTTCGGCCGTTGCATAAATCCGGGAGGACAGGTTGTTTGAAATCCAGTAATCTTCATGCAATAAATGATTAAAGGTCAATTGCTCCACGATGCCGGCTTCATCTGTTTCCAGGTAGTATCTGCTTAAATCGATACCCTCCAATATTAACGCTCTTGCCGTATCCATACTTCTCAATACTTCAGCCGCGGTGTTAAAAAGGCTTCTGAAGTTTTGGGTGCTTATTTCTTTCGGCATTAATATGGCATCGGCTTTTAATTTTGATCCGGAGATCCTTTTTGTCTGAATCGGACTGCCGGCGGTATAGGATTCAACCCCATGATAGCTGTTGATCCGTGATGGCGTTGGTGTGGGGCCATCTTTTGAAATGATGTTATTGGCAGTTTGATTTATCACGTCAGCATTCACCACTTTCATGTTTTATCGGAATTTTTAATTCTATCCGGTGCCGTTCAGATCAATAATATTTGTCCCGCCGACATATTTTTTTGCCTTGTATTGGGTGATATGGGTCATCTTACGGATCAGGTCGGACATGCGGTTAAGATTTTTGATCATGCTCTCCAGGTCCTCGGTGCTCTGGCCGGTCCGAAACAAATCCCTGCGCAGCAGTTCAGCGGTTATCAGCACGATGGACAAGGGGTTGTTAAGCTCATGGGCCACCGCGCCGGCCATTTCGATAACCCCCTGGAGCCGTTCCCGGTGGCGCAGTTCTTTTTTCAGCCGGATATGGGCGGAGACATCCCGGATGGTGCCCACAATAAAATCTGTTTTGTCATCATTCTCATAGAGGTTTATGGGGACGGCCATCACTTCCAGGTAACGATCCTGGTCCCCCCGGGGTACTTTTCGGGTGAAGGTGACGATGCCGGAATGATGGCTCAGCAGTTGATGCAGATTTTCCGGGGTCTCGCCGACCCTGAGAATTTTATGGATGGGCCGGCCCATGATCTGGGATTCCTCCAGGCCGTGGTTTTTGAGAAAAATCCGGTTGACCATGGTGATGCGAAGGTCTTTATCGATAACAAACAGATCCGCGTTGAGGCTGTCAAGAATCTGTTGTAGAAACTCTTCGTGGTGTTCCAGTTCGGTCACCAGGTCCATTACTTTCCGGTAGTGGATGGCGTTCTGGATGGCAATACCGCCCTGTTCCCCCATGGCCATGGCAAAATTGATTTCCGCATCATTGAAATAGCGTTTGTGCCCGGTGAGCAGACGCAGTACACCGATGATGCGCTGCCTTACAATAATGGGTATGGCCAGAATACTGCCCACCCTTTCTTTTTCGGCCTCCGCCGGATACTGGATGCGCGGGTCTGCTGTTGCATCAAAAATAAAAACCGGCTCGCCGCGCAGGGCTTTGTGGGTGCCGATTTCATCGTCGATGGAGCCCCTGTCCAGGTATTCCCGGCTCAGACCCGAGGCGGCCCTCAGTTCAAGGTGGCCCTTGTCCGGATCGAGGAGCCGGATGGTGCAGCCTTTGAGGTCCATGACCGCCGGCAACCTGTCCACGATCAGATCCAGTACCTCGTTGAGTTGAAGCGTTGCGTTCAGGGCCTTACCAATCTCGTACAGGGTGGTGAAATAACCCAACTGGCGCTTTTGAATATCATAGGCCCGGGCATTTTCGATGGCGATGCCGCATTGCTCGGCCAGAGCTGTTACAAAATCGATCTCGCGTTTTTCAAACCGCCGGGGAACCCTGGTGAGGAGCCTGAGCACGCCTCTGACCTTTCCCATGTAAACAATGGGGGCCACCAGGATACTTTTCACCCCCTCTTTTTGGGCCTGCTTCGGATAGTCCACCCGGGGGTCGGTACCGGCATCGTAGATGGCCACGGGTCTTCCGGCCATTGCCCTGGTGACGCTTTTTTCCGAATCCACCGGACCCCGATGGAGGTATTCACCGCTCAATCCGCTGGCAGCCACCAGCAACAGTTTTTTTTCAAGGGGATCCATCAGCCGGATGGTGGCGGCATCGACCCCCATGACCTGGGGAATTTTTTTGACGATCAGATCCAGCACCCCGTCTACATCAAGGGTGGAGGTAATCATTCTGGTGACTTCCTGAAAAAGTTCAAGATACCGGTCCTGTCCGGGCAATCGAATGTTGCTGTCAGCGCTGCTCATCCTGCTCCTGTTGTCGTTTCCCCGGTTCTTACCCGGATTGCCTCAGAGATTGGTTTAAGATTTTAAGCACCCCGAAAAACAAAACCCTTTCCGTCCCATGGATGCTGTGAGAATTTTTCCTGTAGCATATGGACGCCCCCGCGACAAGCTTCTTCCACAGGGGAGCATCATGAGGGTGCTGATATTTTTGACTGCCGACGGCCCGGGTAGAGGTAAAATGGATACGCCGGACCTGCCGGGGACCCGGTGGCACACCCTGACAACCCAGGCGATTTTTTAAAAAAGGGTTTTAAAGTAAAAAAAATGGTTGTACTATGCCCCCTTGTTTTTGATTGCCGATGAAAGGAGATCCCGGTGGCAATAGACATTGATTTTTCTTCAGATTACCATATCCACACCCGGTATTCCGACGGTAGCGCCACTGTTCGTGAAACCATTGAAGCCGCCATGAAAAACGGACTCCGGCAGATTGCCCTGACCGATCACATGCCCCTGCCGTTTCATACCCGGTATGCCATGCGTCCGGACGACCTTGAGCGGTATACGGAAGATATTCGGTGTGTCCGGACGGATTATGAGGGCCGTATCCATGTGCAGATCGGGCTGGAGATGGAATACCTGCCGGGTTTTGAGGCCTGGACGGAAAAGATAGTGGGGGCAGGATGGGAATATGCCATCGGGTCGATTCACGGGCTTATCCCCAAAGGGCATCACAGCCTGGTCAACGGGACGCGTCAGGAGTTCGATCAGTTACTGTACGGCGGCTTTGACGGAAACGCCCGGGAATTTTGCACCTATTATTATAAACGTCTTCAGGTGGTTATTGATTCGGGCCTGTTTACCACCGTCGGTCATCTGGATGTTTTCAAAAAGCACAATAAAAACCAGTGCTACTTTTCAGAAGATGCGACCTGGTACCAGGATCTGGTACTCGAGACCCTGGCCCACGCAGGTGCGGCCGCCATGAAGATCGAAATTAACCTGGCCGGATTTGATCATCCCGTGGCGGCCCCATATCCCAGTTTGTGGATCATCGCCGAATGTGTCGACCGTAAACTGCCTCTGGTCGTGGGGTCCGATACCCATCGGCTTCAAAACATCGGCCGTAATATCGGAAAGCTGCGCAGGGCCTTGGCTAATAGTCGCTTAAACAGCCTGAACCCTATAGTTGCATAAAAAACATGCGCTATTGATCTAAGTCCGCCAAGAGAAAATGTTCAACGAGAATGATGCAATTTTTAAGGAATTCAATGATGGTGATATCCAGAAAAAGTACAAAAGGGCACCATTTTTTACCCTCTGGGAAAGCCGGATGACGCCTGATCCTTCGTTATCAAGGGATTGCGGTAGATGATTACAGCTTCACCCTTGATGCCTCGGCTCTGAAGCCATCCGGCTTTTGCAACGATAGGGTGAAAATAGGCCCTAAAGGTTCAGCGGTGCAGGGTGAAGCCGTTTAAAAACAGTTTGAACGGTTTGAAACAAAGGCATTTTATAATCTAAAATTTCGGGATAATACCCCCTACCATGGGTTCGTAGGTTTGATAAAGGGTTTTTTCCCCCAGCAGGTCGTCAATCTGCTTTTGAAGGTCCTTGCGATGGTCGCTGTTAAACCACCGTTCCCAGTCTTCGATGCTGTTCCATGTGCTCAGGACGAGGTACTCCCCCGGACTGCTCAGACAGTTGAATGTCTGGCCGCTGATATAGCCGGGCTGGATGGTGGCAAGGGATCTCATTTTTACGATTAAAGGGGCCAGGTATAGCTTTGCCGCTTTTTTTTCATCACTGACGGTGCGTCGGATAATAACTGAAATTGCCATGATACCCTCCTTTTGTTAAAATACGCGCTGTTGTTTTTGGGGAAAAAACCTCTCCGGCACGAAGGATAGGGGGATTGGAAAATTGGAATTCGATGTAGATATTAAATTGCAACACAACTATAGATATAGGCGATAATTGGGTGCATGGAGATAACACTTATTTCTTTATAGTCACAAATATACGGTTATAGGGCCTGCCTGTCAACTATTAACACGGCACACTGTTGTGTGAGCGCATACCCGGGAGATGATATTTTGTGTTTGTTTTTAATGATAAAACGGCGTTATTATCAAACTTAAATTTCAATTCAGGAGGGAATATGAACACCGGTGGGAAAATATGGAGAGACGAACAGGGTGTGTGTCATATTGAGGGGGAAGAAAAGGCGGATGTGTTCGGCCTGGTGGGGTACGCGCATGCAAAAGACAGGGGGATGCAGATGCTGTTGATGCGTATTCTCGGTCAGGGGCGGGCGTCTGAAATTCTGGCGTCGAGCGATGAAATGCTTGACATCGATAAATTTTTCAGGCGGATGAACTGGCTCGGGTCGATTTCTCTGGAAATTGAAAAACTCTCTTTAGAAGCAAAAGCACTGATAAAAGCGTATTGTGACGGCGCCAACAGGGCCTTTTCGGAAAAGTGCCCATGGGAATGCCGGCTGTTTGGGTATAAACCGGAACCCTGGTGTGCGGAAGATATTGTTTTGATCTCACGGATGATCGGCTACCTTACCCTGGCCCAGTCCCAGGGTGAGATGGAACGGCTTTTGATCGAGCTGGTCCAGGCCGGTGTGGATGAAGACCGGTTGAGCGAACTGTTTCCCGGGATTCTCGGTGGTCTTGATATGAACCTGGTCAAACAGATCAAACTGCAGGAGAGACTCGTCAACCCGGCTTCCCTCTGGAATATCGCCGCACCGCTGGCCATGGCATCCAATAACTGGGTGGTTTCCGGAAAAAAGACAGCGTCGGGAAAGCCGATTCTGGCAAACGATCCCCACCTGGAAGTCAACCGGCTCCCGAATGTCTGGTATGAAATTGCATTCAAAACAAAAGACAGATATGCCCTGGGGGCCACCATGCCCGGAATGCCGGCCCTGCTGGTGGGCAAAAATCCGGATCTTGCCTGGGGCGCCACCTACACCTTCATGGACAGTACGGATTCCTGGATTGAAAAGTGTAAAGACGGCAGTTACCTGCGGGGAACAGATGAGTGGATACCCTTTACCGAAAGAAAGGAGACCATTAAAAGAAAGAAAAAAGAACCGGTCACCGTTACCTTTTATGAAAATCCCCACGGTGTTCTTGAAGGAGACCCGCACCGGGAAGGGCATTACATTGCCACCACCTGGGCATCGGCTTTTTCAGGTGCCGTTACGCTCAACAGCACGCTTAAACTGTTTGAGGCAAAAACGGTCAGTGAGGGAATGGACCTTCTGGGCCGTATAGAGACCTCATGGAACTGGGTTGTCGCCGACAGACAAGGGGATATCGGTTACCAGATGTCCGGTCTGATGCCGAAACGGCGACAAGGGGTCAGCGGGTTTGTTCCCCTGCCCGGGTGGGAGGCGAAAAATGACTGGCAGGGATTTGAAAAGCACGAAGACCTGCCGAGATGCCATAATCCCGAATGCGGCTATTTTGTCACGTCCAACCAGGACCTGAACGCATACGGAACGGTGGCGCCCATCAATATGGGGATGGGGCCTTATCGGTCCGATCGCATCGGAAAACTTCTGGCCGAAAACAACCAGATCACCCGGGAGGATATGTACCATCTTCATTTTGATGTCTATTCCACCCAGGCAGAAGTTTTTATGAAGATTCTTGACCCCTTGCTTCCCGATACCCCGGCGGCAGCCGTTCTCAGGGACTGGAATTTTGAATATGCTGCGGATTCAAAAGGGGCCAGTCTGTTCGACCGGTTTTACAAGGCCCTTTACCGGGAGGTCTTCGGCAAGAACGGTCTGGGCGCCGATGCGCTTGAGTATATGGACAACCAGACCGGCATATTCAATGATTTTTACCTGAGTTTCGACCGGATACTGCTTTCTGAACGTTCAAAATGGTTCGGGGGCCGGACAAGAGCGGAGATCTACCGGCAGGCGGCTGAAAAGGCACTGAACGCCCCGGTTCAAAAATGGGGAGACACCCGGAAGGTTATTTTAAAAAATATCGTGTTTGACGGCAAACTCCCCCGATTTCTCGGGTTTGATCGCGGTCCCGTCACCCTTATCGGAGGCCTTGCCACCCCCCACCAGGGCCAGATTTTCAAAAGCGGCGGCCGGCAGACCACTTTTTCGCCCTCTTTCAGGATGGTGATCGATCTGGGCGCCGACGAAATTCATACCAATATGGCCGGCGGGCCGTCTGATCGCAGATTTTCCAAATGGTACTGCTCGGATCTGGAAAACTGGTTGTCGGGGCGGTATAAAAAAATTGAGTTTAGCGCCCATCAGATCAGTCTTGCATTTAAAGTTTGATATTTGTAATTTCAATATTTATTTCCTTCTGTGTTCCGCTACAAATCCCCAAAATTCTTTTCTTCATGAAGAACGCATTACTGTCTCTTGCTGTTTTTAAAATTGTCTTCCGACAGGAGACACCTGCAGCCTTATTCTGCGACCATCCATATGCACATAAACTTAAAATTCAGTCGCTTGGAGTGCTTTTGGGAAACCTGGCATGTTTCATGCTATTTCTTATAAAACATCACAGACCACTAAAATTCATTGACAACCAGAGTATACAGTTCCACTTCCACGGGGCATCAGCCATAACGATATGGCTTCAAGCGACTTGAAGGGTGACGGCAATTTGGCGCCGGGCGTGTCTGCTTCGACACATGGACTTGCCGACCCCCTCAATGATGGGGATATGCCGCTGGAAACGGTTGCGGCGGCCGGATAATTTTTTCTTAACCTTTAACTGTGAAAAGGAGAAAGGCAATGGGACAAAATTGGGGGATGAAACATTTTTTAAAGGTCTTGATGGTGGTCACCGTGGTGGTCGGACTTTTTTGCATGCCGGCGCTTGGCAAGGAAAAGGTCATTAAAATCGGTACGCTGTTCCCGTTGACAGGACCCTGTGCCCTGGCCGGGCAGCGCTGCCAGATTGCGGTTGAAACAGCCGTTGAGATCATCAACAACCGGCATGCGGATATCGATGTCCCGCTGGCAAATCAGGCCGGTATTCTCGACGGGCAAAAGATCGTCCTGGTCAATGCGGACCACCAGGGTAAACCGGATGTGGGTAAAGGCGAGGCTGAACGCTTGTTCAACCAGGAGGGGGTGTATGCCATCATTGGCTGCTATAACAGCTCGGTGACCAAGCCGGCCAGTTTTGTGGCCGAACGGAAAAAGAAACTGTTCATGTGTGGCTGTTCCAGCTCCGCGGCCCTGACCAAACGGGGGTTCAGCCATTTTTTCCGTATGGCGCCTACGGATGAAACCGAATCCATCGAATTCGTGGAAGTCATGGAATGGCTGAACCAGGCCAAGGCGGCGGGCCTTAAGACCGTTGCCTTGATCTATGAGAACAGCGAGTTCGGCAAGCATGCCGCCGATGAAGGCATAAAGGCGGCCAAGGCCGGCGGTTTCCAGGTGGTCGTCGATGTGCCCTTCAGTCCCGGGGCGACAAATTTAAACAGCGAAGTGCAGACCCTCAAGGCCAAGAATCCGGATGTGGTGTTTGGGGCATGCCTGGGCGGCGATTATACCCTCTGGGTGCGGACCATGAAGCAGATGAAGTGGCTGCCCAAGGTGGCACTCAACTACTGCACCGGTTACCAGGATCCGGTTATTACCCGGCAACTGGGTCCGGATGCCGATTTTTTCATGGGCGGTACGGGGTATTCTCCGGAATTTGCCGAACTCATGCCCGCCGTTGCGGCAGTGGAAAAAATATATAAGGCCAAAACCGAGCCGAGCGTGCCCTTTGACAGTGACAGCATTCAGGAAGCAGTGGCCATGCTGGTCCTGGCCCAGGCCATTGAAAAGGCCGGTACGCTGGATTATGCCGCCGTCAGCCAGGTCCTTTCCAACAATACCTGGAAATCTCCCCTGTCCCTGGGCGGAGAGGTGGCATTTGCACCGGGGGGACAGAATATCAAGGCCAAGAGCCTGATTACCCAGCTTCAGGGCGGCAGCTATAAACGGGTGTACCCCGCCGACCTGGCCGATTCCGCCGTTGTGTTTCCCATGGTCGAATGGGACCGGCGATAGTCAAGCGGTTCCCGCCCGCCAATAGCCTTTCGAAGCCATTGGCGGACGGGGTTTACATCTGAGGTTTGCCTGGCCTGTGCGGGTGTTTTGTGGCCTTATAACGGCAAGTTTCCGCATGGTGCACGGTTTGTAAACAGGGCGAGGGGGCGTTATGTCGATATTGATTCAGGTCATTCTGGATGGACTGCTCAACGGCATGTTGTATGCCCTGGTGGCCGTTGGCCTCAGCCTCATCTGGGGTGTCATGGATGTCATCAACTTTGCCCATGGCGAATTTTTGATGATTGCCATGTATGTCACCTACTGGCTGGGGTTTCTGATGCATGTGGACCCGTTGATTTCGGTGGTGGCGTCCGGGGCGTTTCTGTTTATCGTCGGGGCGCTGACCTATCGGTTGATTATCCGCCATACCATTGGAAAATCGGCGATGTCGGCGCTTCTGGCAACATTCGGGCTGTCCATGTTGTTGAAAAATGTTTGCCTCAACCGGTTCTCGCCCAATTTCAGGCTTCTCTCCGATACCGTGCTGGGGGGCAAAACGTTTAACCTGGGCCCTGTCATTGTACCCCTGCCGCAGTTGAGCACGGCTATTTTGGCCCTGGCGGTCATCGCCGCTGTTTTTTTTCTGATCCGCAAGACCCGGCTGGGCTGGGCGATTCAGGCGACGGCCATGGACAAGGAAGCGGCCGAACTCATGGGCATCAATACGGAACGGATTTATATCCTGGTTTTCGGCCTCGGGGGGGCCTGTGTCGGTCTGGCCGGCGGTCTTTTGCCCTCCTACCTGGCGGTGCATCCCGAGGTGGGGACGCTTTTCGGCCTCCTGGCCTTTGTCTGTGTGGCATTGGGTGGTTTCGGCAGTGTGATAGGCGCTCTTCTGGCGGCGTTGCTGATCGGACTGGTGGAAGCGTTGAGTGGATTTTATATTGCCCCGGTGTTTAAATATGTGGCTGTTTTCGGCCTCTATCTGGCAGTGGTCATGTTCAGACCCAAAGGCCTGTTCGGATGGTGATGTCATGCAGATACAAGCGATCAAAAGCAAGGACGGTGTTCTTATAGGGGTCATCGGCCTCTTCGCAGTGCTGCCGCTGATGCCCGGATTACTGCCCAGCACATTTACAAAGCATGTGTTTATCCTGATTCTGCTGTTTGCCAGCATGTCCCAGGCCTGGAATATCCTGGGTGGTTACTGTGGACAGGTGTCTTTCGGGCATTCGGTGTTTTTCGGCATCGGTGCCTATGGTGCCGGCATGGCAGTGGTCACATACGGGTTGTCACCCTGGCCGGGAATCCTTGCCGGGGCCTGTGCGGCAGCCGTCGTGGCAGTACTGATTTCCTATCCCTGCTTCCGGCTCAGCGGGCATTACTTTGCCATTGCCACCTTTGCCATTGTGGAAATTTTTAATCGACTGTTCATGGTCTGGTATTGGGTCGGCGGTGCCCTGGGGCTGGATTACCCCCTGGTGGCAGAAGGCTGGCGAAATTTCATGTGGTATGAGTCCAAGGATGGGTATTATTACGGGGCGCTGATTTTATTCACACTCGTTTTTGGGTCGGTTCGCTGGATGGAAAGAAATCGCATGGGTTACTATCTTCGGGCCGTGAGGGAAGGGCAGGAGACGGCAGAATCCCTCGGGGTCAACAGTACACGGGTCAAAATATCCGCCATGGCGGTTTCAGCTTTTCTGGCGGCGTTGTGCGGCGGGTTTTTCGTTCAGTACAACCTCAGGGTCGACCCCTCCATGGTCATGTCTCTGGATATGTCCATGAAGTTTGTCCTGATTACCATCCTTGGAGGGGCCGGCACATTACTGGGACCCCTGCTCGGTGCAGCGGTCCTGATCCCCCTTCAGGAATACAGCCGTGCCCTCTGGGGTGGGCTCGGCGGGGGGGTGGACCTTATTATTTTCGGTCTGCTGATCGTTGTCGTAGTGGTCAAGCAGCCCATGGGAATCATGGGTATTCTCAGGGGGCTGGGCCGGCGGCTGAGTCGGTCGGCGGATGCATCAAAGGGGGGCGAATAAAATGGCACTGCTCGAAGTCAACAACGTGACCATGGCCTTCGGGTCCCTTTTGGCCAATGACAATGTTTCGTTTACCATTGAACCGGGCACCATTGTCGGATTAATCGGCCCCAACGGCGCCGGCAAGACCACTCTTTTTAACTGCATTTCCGGGTTTTATCAGCCCACCGGCGGCCGAATTGTTTTTGACGGTAAAGATATCACCCGGTTGCCGCCCTACCAGGTGTCGCGCCTTGGCGCGGTACGCACGTTTCAGGTGGTGCATCCGCTAAAAGAGATGACGGTGCAAGACAATGTCCTGGTGGGGGCGTTTATGCGGCATCGCAAAACAGCTGCGGCCCTGGCGGTTGCCGAGCGCTGCATCCGATTGTGCCACCTGTGGGAAGAACGCGATAAGCCTGCCGGGGAGTTGACCATCGGCGGGAAAAAACGGCTGGAGATGGCCCGTGCCCTGGCAACGGGGCCCAAGCTCTTCATGCTCGATGAAGCCATGGCCGGGCTGACGTCCACCGAGGTAAAGGCGGCTGTGGCATTGATTCAAACGATTCGGGACAGCGGCGTTACCCTTCTGGTGGTGGAACATATCATGGAAGCGATTATGCCCATTGCCGACAAAGTCGTGGTGCTGGACGGGGGCATCGGCATTGCCGAGGGACCACCGGCCAAGATCATCGCCGACCAGCGGGTGATTACCGCCTATCTGGGCAACAAATTCGGAAAACAGATGCGCCAAGAAAAAGAGGCAGGTCAAAATGGCTGATTCGATTCTCGTGGTCAACCAGATCCAATCCGGTTACGATGGTGTCCCGGTTATCCATGATATCTCCCTGAACGTCAATCCGGGGGAACTGGTGTGCATCGTCGGTGCCAACGGTGCCGGCAAGACCACCACCATGCGCACCATCGCCGGCTTGATGCACCCTTTGTCCGGCACCATTGTTTTTGATGGTGAAGATATATCCCGGATGCCCGCCCACCAGGTGGTTCGAAAAGGGCTCAGTTATGTTCCCGAAGGGCGCCGGCTGTTTGCCAAATTGTCCGTGCGGGAAAATCTGGCCCTCGGCGCGTTTACGGAAAATGACGGCGCAAAAATCAAGGCGCGGTTGGCAGAAATGTTTGATCTGTTTCCCATACTGGCAACGCGGGCCGATCAGGTGGCCGAGACCCTGAGCGGCGGGGAGCAGCAGATGCTGGCCATTGCCCGGGGAATGATGTCCAACCCGAAACTGCTCATGCTCGATGAGATGTCCCTTGGGTTGATGCCCTCACTGGTGGAAAAGATGATGGAGACCATACTGGCCGTCAACGAGCGCGGGATGACCGTACTGCTGGTTGAACAGATGGTTGAAGAAGCGCTGGAAATTTCCCGCCGGGGCTATGTGATACAGACCGGGCGCGTCGTACAAACGGGCCCTGCAGAAGATCTCATGGGGTCCGAGACCGTTCGCAAGGCCTATATGGGTATGTAGCCAATACCTATTTTGTGAGAATCCCCTGCAACGCCCGTTTCATCTGGGCCAGGCGCACCTTCAGGCTGCCGGTATAGCCCAGGGCAATGCGCAAAAGACCCGGGGACAGGCCCATCTTCTGCTGATCTTCAACGGCGATTTCCGATGAGGTGGAAGCGCCCGGGCAGCTGATCAGGGTGTCGAAATACCCCAGTGACAAGGCGATCAGACCGAAATTTTCCCTGTTTTGAAAACCTCCATCAAGGCTTCCGCTTTTTTTCGACTGCCGCAGTCCATGGCGATAATTCCCCCGTAACCAAAGCCATCGTTAGCCATTAAACCGGCCCGCTGATGCTGGGGATGCTCGGGCAGTCCCGGATAAATCACGGCCATGCCCATGTCCTGGAGCATCCGGATGGGCAGACGGCCGCCTCGGTGCCCTCCATGGCGGCCAGATACCGGGACAAAACGTCCACGGTGGGATTGAAGTGCCGGCTGTAAAGGAAACACCCGCCTTTTTCCGGTCCTTTCAGGCCGCCGAATATTTCCGGCATGGTTTCCGGATGCTGCACTGTAAATGTGGCGGATCGCGAGATGGACGGCGCAACGCCGCCGTGTTCGCCAAATTCCCGGTGTGCTTCCATCAGCGCTTGTTCTGGGTTAAAGGATGGCCTGGGCCACCTCCTTTGGTTTTTTTGAGGTTGCTTCGACTTATCCGTTCTGGTCCTGAAACGGCCAGGTTTGTGCCGTTTCGACTTCGGAAAACACCAGATAAGTTTCACATCGGCCGAAATCACGCAGCGCGGTAATGCTGATTTTAACCAGGTCCCCGAGTTTTTCAAGATCCTTTGCCACGACATGCAGCAGGTAGTCGAAGCGGCCGCTTAAATGGTAGCACGCCTTGATGCCGGGGATTGTTTTGATGTCTTTTTCAAAACTGCGGATATCACTGGATTCATGGCGATCCAGTGTAACGGCCACCATGGCCTGGACGGCCATTCCGATTTTTCCAGGATCAACACGGCCTGGTAATGTTTAATGGTCCCGTTTTTCTCCAGCCGGCGAACTCGCTCCTGCAGTGTTGTCGCCGGCAACTTGAGCTCCCTGGCCATTTCGCTCTTTTTGATCCGGGCCCGGGTTTGAAGGATGGTGAGAATTTTTTCATCGATGGTGTCCATAAATTCATACCTGCTGTTGGATGGGGTTTGTATTGCTTTAAAAGCATACCGTTGTTAAAACATTTGTCAGCCCATTTTTATGGTTTTCCAACCATGATTAATTCTATTTTCCGTTTTTAATACATATTTTTATGTTTTTGTTGTATTTTATCTGTTTGACTATCTCTTCAAAGCGAGATTTAAAAATATAACTTAGTTCGTTTTAGCAAATATTTATTAAATTTGTTGACACAAAAAGTATTATATGGTTTTAAAGGATTATGCCCACTACCCTGGCCTTTATCGGCAAAAATATTCGTTTTCTCCGGCAGTCCCGAAACTGGACCCTTTTTGAGCTGGCATCCCGAATCGGTATTCATGAAGGCCCCTTGGGCCGTATCGAAAGGGGGCTGAACCTGCCGTCGGCAGCTGTTCTATATCAACTTTCAATGGCATTGAATGTTCCGGTGGATGCCCTGTTTGCCACCGTAGTCGGCCATGGTCCCGTCACCGCCGCCGACATGGGGGACGCCTGCTTTGTAACCATCGATCCGGAACCGGTGGCCCCGCCGCCGGTCCTGTTAAACGCCTGTCGTGACATCATGGCCGCTTTTCACTTCCTTGAGGATACCTGCCGGGTGCAGAAACATGCCTATCTTCCCCTGTCTGTGCCATTTACGCCGGATTACCCGGGCGTGGACCAGCTTGCAACCCGTGTGCGAAGCTACCTGGGAACCGGTGATGCGGTGGTGTTTGATTATTTCGAGCTGTTTGAAAATTTCGGGTTGCGAATCGTTCTGTTTGCCTTTGGCAGGGGGGCCACCCATATGGATTCCATTTCCTTTTATGAGCCGGCCTTTCATAATGCGTTCTTTTTTTTAAATTCAAGACGCAACCCTGAACGACAACTCTTTGCTTTGTCCTGTGAGCTGGGCAAAATTTTGATATCCAACCAGATGCGGATAGGGGCTACCCCTTTTTTCCCCAACAGCAACAATGACCTGGAAGCCGATCGCCCCATCACACCGGATCGGGCCGCCCGGCGGTTTGCCGCCACCTTTCTGATGCCTGAGACCGCTGTCCGCACAACCGTCGGTCAACTCGGCATCAGCGCACAAGGTTGGTCCTTTGACCTGCTACTGCGCATCAAACACCGGTTCGGGGTATCGGCCCAGGCGTTTTTGTACCGGCTCAAAGAACTTGGCCTGATTTCCAATCCCGCGGCAGAGCAGCTTGATGCCGGGATACAGGCATTTTACGATTCCACCGGATTCAAGGAACCCGACTCCACCAGAAGGTGCCTTACCCCCAACGGCCGGTTTTTTGATCTGCTGCTGACAGCCGAAAATATAACCGATGCAAAAGACGATATCGTTGAAATACAACAATTGATCAAAAGGCTTAAAATCGTACGAAAATGAAGCGCTGACATATTCAAGAACAGAATCGTCACAGTGGTCACAAGGAGATGTTATGCGGGTCACAATAACAGCCTTAACCCAGCAGCCTGCCGTCATTTCGTTTAATTGCAATTACGCCCGCGATTACGCCATTTATGCCTTCATCAAAAAATTCTCCAGCGAATATTCCCGATATCTCCATGACAGGGGAGTTGTCAATCAATTCAAAAATAACACCCCAACTCAAACCCTGGCTGGGCATTGGCGCAAAGCCGGAAAAGATGGCAGTTATCATCTTTTGACCATATCATTGTCTGGGTGTAGCGGTTGCGGCACCCGTCTGTCCATAAATATGATAATTGAAAAGGAACAGAATAGATGGACGATCTGTCGCCGTCGGATTTGAAAACAATCCTGCATTCCAAGCGGGCCAATATGTATTACTTGGAGCACTGCCGTGTCATGCAAAAAGATGGCAGGGTTTTGTATCTCACCGAAGCGAAAAAAGACAGCCTCTATTTTAATATACCCATTGCCAATACCACTGTAATACTATTGGGAACAGGTACTTCCATCACCCAGGCCGCAGTGCGCATGTTGGCTCAGGCAGGCGTGCTCCTCGGTTTCTGTGGTGGGGGTGGCACGCCGCTTTACATGGGCAATGAGATCGAATGGCTGACGCCACAGAGCGAATACCGTCCAACGGAATACCTGCAAGGCTGGCTTTCTTTCTGGTTTGATGACAAGCAGCGGCTTCAGGCCGCAAAAGATCTGCAACACGCCCGCATCGCCTATTTGCGGCAAGTCTGGTCCAAGGATCGAGAGCTTAAACTGGCGGGTTTTGATGCCGGTGATCCCGCCATTGCACATGCCCTGGATGCCAATGAAGCCCATATAGATACCGCAACAAAAACCACCTATCTGCTTACCACTGAGGCCAAACTGACCAAACAACTCTATAAAGTGGCGGCCCGGCATACCAATATAGCTGATTTTATCCGGAAACGTGAAGCCACCGACAAGGCCAACGGCTTTCTCAATCATGGCAATTATCTCGCATACGGCCTGGCCGCCTCAACGCTTTGGGTGTTGGGCATCCCCCACAGTTTCGCCGTCATGCACGGCAAAACCCGTCGGGGAGCGCTGGTGTTTGATATAGCCGACCTGGTCAAAGATGCCATCGTCCTCCCCTGGGCGTTCATCTGCGCCAAGGAAAACGCCACCGAGCAAGAATTTCGCCAACAATGCCTGCAATCTTTTGCCGACCACAAAGCGCTGGATGCCATGTTTGACCAGGTAAAGGTAATGGCTCTCGCGGGCAAAGAACGGAATATGAAAGACGGCAAGGAGAATGAGCCGCTATGATGGTGACCTTCATCTCCCAGTGTGAAAAGAACGCACTCAAGAAAACCCGCCGGGTACTCGACGCCTTCGCTAATCGCATCGGTGACAATACTTGGCAGACCGTCATCACCCAAGAAGGCCTCAATACAGTCAAAAAAATGCTGCGCCAGACCGCCAGCAAAAGTACAGCCGTTTCCTGCCACTGGATCAGGAGCCGCTCCAGAAGCCAGTTTTTGTGGGTTGTGGGAAATAAAAGCAAGTTTGATGAACAGGGTGTTGTGCCGGTGAATAGTACCCAAAAGGTTATTTCGCAATTTGAGAATGACTGGCATTTTTTGCCTCTGATTAAAGCGCTTTCAGCACTCGCGGCCTTAATGCATGATTGGGGCAAAGCCACGTCTTTATTCCAGGGAAAATTGAAAAATAATTATAGATTGGGCGATCCCATCCGTCACGAATGGATTTCCTGTTTGATTTTGCATGCGATAACACAAACCAATGGTAACCAAAAAGATGATACACTTTGGTTGATGACCCTGGTCAATGGCAAATTAGATGAAATACGGCTAAAAAATACAGTAAAGCAACAAGAACAAAAACCGCTTGAACAACTTCCCCCAGCGGCAAAATTAATTTCGTGGTTGATTGTGTCTCACCACAGAATGCCTTTGCCATATGATAAAGAAAATTGGCGTGACGAACCTGCCCCTGATATTGATTCAGTGTTGAAATATATCACTCAGGACTGGGGCTATGAAAATCGAAGAGACGAGCAGGAATATCAAAAAAGGTTAAGTGCCTGTTTTGAATTTCCCGAAGGCTTGTTAAGTCAATCGTCACGGTGGTTAAAACAATTGAAAAAGTGGGCGCAACGCCTGCAAGATTGTTTGCCTATGATTGAGCAAAGCATAAGCGATGGCAGCTATCGCTTGATTCTGCATCATGCCCGTTTATGCTTAATGTTGGGAGATCATTTTTACTCATCCCAGGAGGCGGATAAAAACTGGCAAGATACCACGGGATTGTTCGCAAACACGGATCGAAAAACAAAGGCATTCAAACAAAAACTGGATGAACATCTTGTGGGTGTAATGAGAAATGCTCTGCACACTGCCCACTTATTGCCAAAGTTTGAACATGAACCTCCCGCAGCACAGGGTATACTCGCCCTGAAAAAATTCAGCCCAAAGGCGTTTAATTGGCAGGATAAAGCAGTTGAAAAAATAAAAGAGTGGCGAAGGCAACAGGACAAATCGAAATATGGTTTCTTTGCCGTCAATATGGCCAGTACAGGTTGTGGTAAAACCTTTGCCAATGCCAAGGTCATGCGGGCATTGTCATCGGATGGTGATAGTCTGCGCTATATACTTGCCCTAGGCTTACGCACTCTGACCCTGCAAACCGGAGATGAATACCGTGATCGTATAGGTTTGGATAACAGTGAACTGGCAGTGCTGATTGGCTCTAAAGCCATCATCGAACTTCATAGCCAGGCAGCACAAAACGATGATTTTTTAAAGGATAAGCCGCTGGGGTCTGAATCCTTGGAACCATTGTTGATTGAGGATATTGATTACGATTGCGACATTCCAGAAGAAGGCTTGGCAACTGTGCTCAAGCAACAGCGCGACCGTCAATTTCTGTATGCGCCTGTGTTGGCTTGCACCATCGATCATATGATGGCTTCGACGGAAACCAAGCGGGGTGGTCGTTATATCCTGCCGAGTTTACGGCTAATGTCATCTGATTTAGTTATTGATGAGGTGGATGATTTTACCGGCAGCGATTTGATTGCCATCGGTCGCTTAATCCACCTTGCCGGGATGTTAGGCCGCAAGGTGATGATTTCATCTGCCACGATTCCACCTGACTTGGCCGAAGGCTACTTTAATGCTTACCGAGTTGGATGGCAGATATATAGCCAGACCCGTGATGCCGGCAACAAAATTGGTTGCGCTTGGATAGATGAAATTAAAACTATCGTAACAAGCATTGATGAACGACAAAATTATGGTTCAATCGTGGCATACCGTGACTATCACCAGCAGTTTGTTGCAAAACGGGTGGAGAAGTTGAGACAACAACCGGCAAGACGTAAAGCAGGCATCATAGAGTGCCAGAGCATTGTCGATGATTATGAATATGACAGTGATGAGAACAAACAAGAACAGTATTTTTTCAGAATACAGCAAGCTATTTTAGACAAGCACCAGCATCATCGCATCGAAGATAAACGATCAGGCATCAGTGTGTCATTTGGCGTCGTGCGGGTGGCAAATATTGGCCCTTGTGCCGCCGTAGCTAAATATTTCATGAAATGTGACTGGCCAGATGATGTCGATACCAAGATCATGGCGTATCACTCCCAGCAAGTTTTACTCTTGCGTCATGAGCAAGAAAAACACCTGGACAGCATATTGAAACGTAAGGAAGGTACAGCTGTAGAGCCTAATGCTTTTAACAATACAATTATACGGGAACATTTGGATAAAAGCAACGCTAAGCATATGTTGTTTATTCTAGTGGCCACGCCGGTGGAAGAAATTGGACGTGACCATGACTTTGACTGGGCAGTGGTTGAACCATCATCATATCGTTCTATTATTCAACTCGCGGGCCGTGTTCGTCGACATAGAGAAGGTGAGGTGAATCATCCTAATATTGCTTTACTGCAATACAACTGGAAGACGATCCAATCCGGAAATCAGCCGGGAAAAAAATACTTCTGTCGTCCTGGATACGAAGACAAGCAAGTTTTGGATACTCATAATCTATGCGAGCTTATCGATACCAAGGCGATTGCACAAAGTGTCAACGCTATCCCGCGAATTCAAAAACCAATGCATTTGAATTATCGAAAGGCACTGGCCGATCTGGAGCATCATGTCACTCAAATACAGCTTGCCAACTATACGGGTGTGGGGCCGGAAAAACTGCAAGGCTATCTTGTTGAAAATTGGCACTTAACTGCATTGCCGCAAGCTCTTAACCCATTTCGTAAGAGCGAACCAACCACCAGTGTGTTTTTGATGTATGATCCGGATGAAGAGCGCTGTCTATTTATTGAAAAGGATGAGCAAGGCCACCCCATCGACAGGGAAAATATTCTGCAAATATACCAACAAGGTATTAGTAATAAACATGAAAAGAGAATATGGCTAAAGCGTGACTATGAGGAATTGCTTGAGCAGTATGCGGAACAGCCAGATTGGAGTAAAAAAAGCATTTCGCTTCGTTACGGCGAATTGAGTTTTGTGTATCGAGAAAATCAGGTGTATGAGTATTCAGATCAGTTTGGTTTGATCTTAAAAGTTGATGACTGAGGAGAGAGCATATGGAAAACAAGATAAAAGAGCATATTGATAAGCTGTTTAAAAAACGTCTGAAGGAATTTGTCGATAGCGAAGTTGATAAAATTAAAAATGAGTCGGCTGCACCATTAGATAAAAATGAAGAAAAACAACTAAAAGATGAAATCAGGAAAAATATCAAGGAAAAATTTGATAAAGAATATGAGTATAGTGCTTGGGTAGATAAAGTGCTGTCACAAGATTTAGGAGATTCGTATTTCCCTTCCAATCAGGATGAGGAAGATTTGTTTCAACTCCTAAATTTGGAAGTGCTATACAAACGAACCTTTAAATCTGCCTGCGATGATGGCCATCCGATTATTGTCGAGTTACTGGAAGATTTGCAGGTTGAAAAAGAATCACTCAATAAATGCATTGAAAAAGCAAAATTACACAACCCGGAACCATTGGCGTTCTATTCGCTATTTCAAGAAGAACTGGAAAATACAAACTTATGCATGGACGGTGTCTGTGAAACAATAGACAAACTTTCCGAAGACAGCAAACACGGTGCAATCGTCAGTCACCCTGCAAAAATGACTAACCCTGAATGTAAGTTTCCAAAGGTTTTTGCAGCTTCAAATTCATCCCCAGATGGTTTTATTCGAACCGGAAATTCCAAGGCGCTCTTTGATATGCATATCAATGCCGTAAATTTAAAAGTCTTTAAATTTGTATCATTGTTATATAGGCAAAAGCCGTTGCTGGAATATATTAAAAATGAGAACAAATTAATATTTAAACAACTATTTGGAATAAGTGAAGATAAAGCAAGAAAGTGGTTTAAGAACTTTTCAGCTGGTATAAAAAATCAGGACACAAAAACAAACCAGTATGTCAGGCAGGTATATTTCCCGGTGGAAGATAAATATCATCTTCTGTCATTATTAAATCCATCTGGATTGGTTTTTTCCTTAAAAGAGAGAATAGACACTATTAATGACAGATCACCAGCCGCTTATTCAGGAAAAAAACTGAAGAAAAATACCGAATATTTTGAAACTGGATATTCAACCATACCAAACCTTACCATGATTCGACATGGTGGAGAGCATCCCAAAAACATCAGTGGATTAAATAATAAATATCAATCGTACTATTTGTTACACTCTGCTCCGCCAACTTTACAAAAACACGACATTTATTTTCCGAAAAAAAATTTCTTCAGGGAGTCCTTCCGTGATTACGAGTATCGAGAGGTTTTTGACGCCCTGCACAAGCTATTCAAAACAGATTACAACAATGTACGCATCCGGGAAGGGCGAGATTATCGTCTGCAAGATTTAATGGATCGAATTATTAACAAAATGTGGGCGGTCCGGGCTGTTTCAAAAGAACAATATCGGTCGGAGCATTCACAGTTAAAACCACACCAAAAGGTTTGGCTTTGTGAGGAATTCCAACACATCCGTGAAGAAGATAATGATTGGATGGATAAGTTATGTAAGGAGATTAGCAGTTGGGTCATCCGGACCTATGAAAGATTGCTGGATAAGCAGGCTTATAAATTGGGAGAATCGGTACGACTTCATATCCATGAGATTGTAACTAAAAACAGGGAGGCGCTACGATGATTGGAGATATTAAACGGGTTCTACTCGTGCCACATATTAAAGTGCATAATGCTAATGCTTTATCCAGCCCTTTTACTGTTGGCTTTCCCGCAATGACGGCATGGCTGGGCGCTGTTCATGCATTGCAGCGAAAAGTTAATGCGAGTGGTTTGCGAAACGTAAATTTTGAAAAGGTTGCAGTTGTCAGCCATGATATGAATTTGCAAACAAAAATTGGACAGGGAGATTTTGTACAATCTATTATTGTTCCAAAGCGGCCGCCTTCAACAAAGAAAGAGTTAACAGATTTTAATGCTGGTTCAGCGCCATCATTTATAGAAGAGGCCCGCTGCCATTTGGATGTTTCTTTTCTTATTGAATACCCACGCATCGATAGAGACGATGAAAAAGGATTAATAGAACAGGTTACTCATCATCTCAATGCCTCCATGAAAATAGCCGGTGGCGATATATTATCTTTTCAAAAACCAACACTGCACAGAATAGAAGAGGGTAACGATACCGAACTCCATAGACTGACTCGCAAGTTAATGCCCGGCTTTGCCATAATCGAACGCCGTGAGTTAATGATAGACGCCATGGAGCAGGGCAAAGAAGCCATGGATGCTTTGCTCGATTATCTGGCCATCCATCACAGTTGTCAACAAGATGATGCAGGCAATGTAGCCTGGACAAGCCAACGGAAAACCTCGGGCTGGATTGTGCCAATCGCCACGGGCTTTCATGGTATCACCAAATTAGGGCTGGCAAAAAACCAGCGTGACCCGAATACACACCATCGCTTCGCGGAAAGTGTCGTTACACTGGGTGAATTTCGTATGCTGCACCGTATCCACTTTTTGGATGAAATCCTTTGGTGCTATCATGCTGATATGAAAAAAAATCTATACTTGTGTCAACAAACTAGTCAAAGAGACTTAAACTAATAACGATCAATAGGAGAAAAAAGTCATGGCAAAAAAAGAGAACATCGCAACTGTACTGGCGTTTGAAAAGAAATTAGTGCCTTCAGATGGGCGAATGTATGGCACCATATGGAATCTGCGAAACGATCAAGCTATGCCTCTATCGCTGATTGAAAAATCAGTCCGAGGAACTATTTCGAACAGGCCGAACAAAAAGGATAAAGCAGCATTTGAAAAGGATCCTGCAAAGCTGGATGCAAAGGTGGAAAGCCCTAATTTACAGACAATTGATGTCAGTGCTTTAGGAACGGAACAAGATACATTAAAACTGCATTTTACATTAAAGGTTCTAGGTGGCGTAGTTTACCCATCCGCCTGCAATAATGCGGCATTTAACAAAAGCTATTACGCGGCAGCCAATGACTACATAAGCCGAAAAGGCTTCAGGAGATTGGCAAAGCGATATGCCGCGAATATTGCCAATGCACGCTTTTTATGGCGTAATCGGGTTGGAGCGGAAAACATTGAAGTTCAGGTAAAAGCCTTAAATAAAGGTGCGGAGCAGACCTGGGTATTTGATGCAAACAAGTTCAGCACAAGAAATTTTGATGTTGATGATGAGCAAGTGGGAACATTGGCAACTCGCATTGCCGCAGCACTATCGAGCGATAACGATTTTCTGATGCTGGAAATCACTTGTTTTGCCAAAGTCGGAAAGGCACAGGAAATTTATCCTAGCGAGGAGCTGGTACTGGATAAAGGGAAAGGGAAAAAAAGCAAGGTGCTTTATTCAGTGGATGGCATTGCCGCCATGCACTCGCAAAAAATCGGAAACGCATTGCGCACCATTGACACTTGGTACCCCGACTTCGGTGACCCGGAAAACTCAGCCGGCCCTATCGCCATTGAGCCTTATGGTGCAGTGACAAACCTTGGTAGAGCTTTCCGTCATCCCACAAAAGATAAGAAAGATTTTTATACTTTTTTTGATAAATTTGCACAGGGAGAAAAACTGGAACGAATTGAGGATGAACACTATGTTATGGCAGTCCTGGTGCGTGGTGGCGTTTTCGGCAAAAGTGATAAATAAGGAGCTAAAATGAGCTACTATCAAGAAATTACCTTATTGCCCAATGCGGATATAAACTTGTATTTCATCTGGCAAAAACTGTATCAGCAGATACATCTTGCTTTGGTGGAAAACAAAACAGCGGGTAACTCATCTGCCATTGGTGTGGCGTTTCCAGAATATAATGCGGATAAATTTTATATAGGTACAAAACTACGACTGTTCGCAGAAAACGAGAAATCGCTGGAACAGATGCACTTCGAAAAGTGGTTCAATCGGCTCGGCGATTATGTGCATTTAAGCCACATTAAATCTGTGCCTGGAAAATTAGCGGGACATGCCTGTTTCAAGCATATTAAGCTTAAAGGCAACAAGGAAAAGCTGGCAAGGCGCAGGGCCAAACGCAATGGAGAAACAATGAAACAGGCCCTGACACATTTTGAAAATTTTGAAGAGCAGCGCACAAAACTGCCTTATATCAACATGACCAGTCAGACAAACGGACACCGTTTCCGATTGTTTATTGAAAAGCAGGCAATGGAGCAACCACAAACAGGCTTGTATTCATGTTATGGTCTGAGCAATACAACCACAGTACCGTTGTTTTAACCTAAAAAAATGCAGCAATAAAATTAGCATTGTTATCAATAAGTTGCAGCACATCTATTTTTTTTGGTTTTTAGGTCCAATTTCTATCCACTACTTATTGTAGCTTGCTTTATTATTATTATGTCGCAGTTCACCGCCGTGCAGGCGGCTTAGAAATGCCACGCTTCCCGCTCTTTCAGCTCCAGGAGGTTCACCGCCGTGCAGGCGGCTTAGAAAGTATCAACTATTTCTGCAATTCCGTTACTATTGTTCACCGCCGTGCAGGCGGCTTAGAAACGGCCTTGTATTTCGGGAATTCATCCCGGTAAGTTCACCGCCGTGCAGGCGGCTTAGAAAAGGAGGACGTCCAGATTCTTCCATTTGAAATCGTTCACCGCCGTGCAGGCGGCTTAGAAAAGACGGTAACGGCCGAAACCCTGTTCATGCGCGTTCACCGCCGTGCAGGCGGCTTAGAAACGCCATGCGTTCAACTCTTTCCTCTGGTGGTGGTTCACCGCCGTGCAGGCGGCTTAGAAATCAGGTGCAAAAGAACTCAGAATAGTTGACGGGTTCACCGCCGTGCAGGCGGCTTAGAAACTCACCTTTTCAATTTAAAGGTCAAATAGTTTGTTCACCGCCGTGCAGGCGGCTTAGAAATGCAGCACATCCTGCCCCCCAACGGCTCCCCGGTTCACCGCCGTGCAGGCGGCTTAGAAAATTAAGAACACCATCATTATCGTAATCATCCCGTTCACCGCCGTGCAGGCGGCTTAGAAATGGATAACGATAAACGGCCGGGGGGTTGTCCAGTTCACCGCCGTGCAGGCGGCTTAGAAAAAACCCAAAAAGGTATCAAGGTGAGGGTATGGGTTCACCGCCGTGCAGGCGGCTTAGAAACTACAAGGAAGTGATCGAGCCCAAAGATGAGTCGTTCACCGCCGTGCAGGCGGCTTAGAAAAGCACCGGAATGGCCGATGCCGTAATCAATTCGTTCACCGCCGTGCAGGCGGCTTAGAAATTCAAAATTTTGATTTAGAAGATATGTTGCACGTTCACCGCCGTGCAGGCGGCTTAGAAATGCAATATTCAATGAGCCAAATGAGCGCCGGTGTTCACCGCCGTGCAGGCGGCTTAGAAACAATGACGTGACTGAGTAGCGAGCCAATTGCTGTTCACCGCCGTGCAGGCGGCTTAGAAATTGTACATCAGGACGCAAATCAACGCGAAAAAGTTCACCGCCGTGCAGGCGGCTTAGAAAATGACCAGAGGAGAGTGATTTGGGAATTCGAAGTTCACCGCCGTGCAGGCGGCTTAGAAATATTATATGGCAACAACCGGAGGGGATGCTGGGTTCACCGCCGTGCAGGCGGCTTAGAAAACATGGCTGTCTACGGTTAATCTGCAATTTGCGTTCACCGCCGTGCAGGCGGCTTAGAAAATAAAGGAAACTGAAGATAAAATGAATGAATGGTTCACCGCCGTGCAGGCGGCTTAGAAAGGATAGTAAAGAGGATGCCAGGGGACATGTTTGTTCACCGCCGTGCAGGCGGCTTAGAAAATCTCGATTGCAATTTCTTTCAGGAGAAAATTGTTCACCGCCGTGCAGGCGGCTTAGAAATTTGTTTGGTATGGAAATTGTAAATTGCAAAAGTTCACCGCCGTGCAGGCGGCTTAGAAATTATAAATAAAAAGGGGCAGGGGTTTTTTACCGTTCACCGCCGTGCAGGCGGCTTAGAAAAATTCCAAATTTAAATTTAAATTCCGCAGCTAGTTCACCGCCGTGCAGGCGGCTTAGAAAGATGCAAGCGCCTGGAGTCAACGATCCCTTGCGTTCACCGCCGTGCAGGCGGCTTAGAAATGATGTAAAATTTCATAACTCACGACAAAAGTGTTCACCGCCGTGCAGGCGGCTTAGAAATAAAATTCTACCGAACTCGTCAGCCATCCAAAGTTCACCGCCGTGCAGGCGGCTTAGAAAATATGTGAGACTGTTGTTTTCACGGCATCGGGGTTCACCGCCGTGCAGGCGGCTTAGAAATTAAAATGAAGTATTTTGTATTAAAACCAGATGTTCACCGCCGTGCAGGCGGCTTAGAAAATAATAGCGTCATATGTTTTTCCAGAACCTGGAGTTCACCGCCGTGCAGGCGGCTTAGAAAATATAAAACCATGACCGAAGGGACATCTTTGAGTTCACCGCCGTGCAGGCGGCTTAGAAATAAAACATTGGTTGGAATTGGGTCTGTAGTTAGTTCACCGCCGTGCAGGCGGCTTAGAAATATCAAAGATATGACAAACCCCACCTACATAAGTTCACCGCCGTGCAGGCGGCTTAGAAAAGGATGCGCTGACGCACCGTTTTGGGATATCCGTTCACCGCCGTGCAGGCGGCTTAGAAATTTTAAATATGTTATGAACGAGTCTACTGGTTGTTCACCGCCGTGCAGGCGGCTTAGAAAGTTTGAAGGGTGCCCGGGGTGCTTTGGGTCGAGTTCACCGCCGTGCAGGCGGCTTAGAAAGCCAACCGAACCTGCAGCACATCCTGCTCCCCGTTCACCGCCGTGCAGGCGGCTTAGAAATGACAGGCGTTTACCGGATGCCGCAAGAAATGGTTCACCGCCGTGCAGGCGGCTTAGAAATGGTAAAACGTCACGGATTGTCCGTATCGCGTGTTCACCGCCGTGCAGGCGGCTTAGAAAAATATGCTCAGGACCCACTGGCCGGCGCCGAAGTTCACCGCCGTGCAGGCGGCTTAGAAATGTTGTCTTCGCTAATTACTCCCCCTTTTACTGTTCACCGCCGTGCAGGCGGCTTAGAAATTTTACTTCTCTAAATACTCCACCAATTACTTGTTCACCGCCGTGCAGGCGGCTTAGAAACTCAATAAATTCGGATTGCTCAAATTACGTCCGTTCACCGCCGTGCAGGCGGCTTAGAAAATATAATAAACAGTTTGGGTTTATCTTTGCCCGTTCACCGCCGTGCAGGCGGCTTAGAAATGACTGCATTAATTGCGATGGTAAAGGGGATAGTTCACCGCCGTGCAGGCGGCTTAGAAAATGAAAAAGATAGCGATAATTTTGATGATTTGTGTTCACCGCCGTGCAGGCGGCTTAGAAATATTTGTTCCTACACCAATCATTATGTGGTTCGTTCACCGCCGTGCAGGCGGCTTAGAAATGAATGTCAAGAATCTATTAAACAAATTACTAGTTCACCGCCGTGCAGGCGGCTTAGAAAGACATTATCATTTTTACCTATAATGGATATAGGTTCACCGCCGTGCAGGCGGCTTAGAAACCAGGACCGTCCCCAATAAAAACACGTGGATGTTCACCGCCGTGCAGGCGGCTTAGAAAAACTATGCATAGCAAACATAGCGGCAATGGCCGTTCACCGCCGTGCAGGCGGCTTAGAAAAAACTCTATCAACAAATCAATAGCTTTTTTTAGTTCACCGCCGTGCAGGCGGCTTAGAAATTCTCATTATAACGCCTAATATATGCAGGATTGTTCACCGCCGTGCAGGCGGCTTAGAAAGACCAAAAACGAAAGCAAAACGACACCGAAACGTTCACCGCCGTGCAGGCGGCTTAGAAACTACCGGTTCTTTTTTTCAGGGTACTGTTTTACGTTCACCGCCGTGCAGGCGGTTTAGAAATCTCAGTACAATAATAATACAGTTGATATACAGTTCACCGCCGTGCAGGCGGCTTAGAAAGCAATAAATGCGCAATTTCCGAAGAACATTGAGTTCACCGCCGTGCAGGCGGCTTAGAAAGACTGGACCATGCGAGGCGCATTGATTTGCAAGTTCACCGCCGTGCAGGCGGCTTAGAAATGGAAGTGCTCGAAGCTGACCGGTTGCAGACCGTTCACCGCCGTGCAGGCGGCTTAGAAATCAAAATAAGAGCCGGGCAAACCAAACTCTTTGTTCACCGCCGTGCAGGCGGCTTAGAAATAAATGTTACCCATGCAGTTTTTCTGCTGATGGTTCACCGCCGTGCAGGCGGCTTAGAAATAAATGTTACCCATGCAGTTTTTCTGCTGATGGTTCACCGCCGTGCAGGCGGCTTAGAAAACCATTTTTCTGAACAGGTCGGATTAGCTGAAGTTCACCGCCGTGCAGGCGGCTTAGAAACAAAAATGGGCCGATGACATCGAGGCCATGGAGTTCACCGCCGTGCAGGCGGCTTAGAAAATTGACGAAAGACCCCGCCGGGCAGCGTTACCGTTCACCGCCATGCAGGCGGCTTAGAAACGAAGTCAATGCAGTATTGCCGGTACTCTGCCGTTCACCGCCGTGCAGGCGGCTTAGAAATGCACGATATTGCGGATCATCACCACGGTCAGGTTCACCGCCGTGCAGGCGGCTTAGAAAATAACCGCCTCCCGTTATTTTATGCGGGCGAAGTTCACCGCCGTGCAGGCGGCTTAGAAAATTGAAACGGCCTTAGATGACCAGGATGACCGGTTCACCGCCGTGCAGGCGGCTTAGAAACCTGGGGGACAGGTGCCATTTTGCCCTCATGGGTTCACCGCCGTGCAGGCGGCTTAGAAAGAGGGCATCGTCTAACGTCACCCGATGGACGGGTTCACCGCCGTGCAGGCGGCTAAGAAACCGGGCGCTGGTTGAAGCCTGTATGGCCGATGGTTCACCGCCGTGCAGGCGGCTTAGAAAGCGCAATGGCTGGATCAAGCTGAACGGCAGCAGTTCACCGCCGTGCAGGCGGCTTAGAAAACAAAAAATTAAAATTCCCTGCCGCGCAATGGGTTCACCGCCGTGCAGGCGGCTTAGAAATGAGGAACGATGGCGATTTTTAAATGTCGCTAGTTCACCGCCGTGCAGGCGGCTTAGAAACTGATGGGATTATAGCGGTTGAGGATTATTTGGTTCACCGCCGTGCAGGCGGCTTAGAAATCAACGGCGTATTGTGACAGACCGGAATGTTTGTTCACCGCCGTGCAGGCGGTTTATCGAGAATGAACAACAGGGCGAAACACGAGCTGCTTATGGAAAAGGAGTGATCAAAGACCTTTCCGGAAGGCTTACGGATGAGTTTGGGAAGGGATTTCATCAACGCAACCTATGGTTTATGCGAAATTTTTACCTGGCCTACCCGAATATGAACGCACTGCGTTCAGAATTATCCTGGACACATTACCGGCTGCTTCTTCGGGTGGAAAAACAGGAGGCTTGCACTTTTTATGAGGTTGAAACAGTCAATGCCCACTGGGCAACGCGGGAACTGGAACGGCGGATTAACGCTTTGCTGTTCGAACGACTGGCCCTTTCACGGGGCAAATGAGGTAATTCAGCAGATAAAGGGATAGCCGGTAAGGCTACCCCTGCCTGATTTCATCTATGGAAGCGATACTGCCAAAGCGGATTCAAGACGGCCCCGGATGGCGGAAAGGAAATCGTTGCTGTCAACACGCCGGTTGTTTTTGTTGGGGGCGGCGAGTTTGAAAAGATCGCCGGTCATGGTGCCGGCCTCGATGGTTTCTACGGACGCGGTCTCCAAAGCGTCGCCAAAGCGGATCACATCGGGGGTGCCGTCCATCTGGCCGCGTTTTTTCAATGCGGCCGACCACGCAAAAATCAGGGCCATGGGATTGGTGGAGGTCTTTTCGCCGGCCTGGTATTTGTAGTAATGCCGCTGGACAGTGCCGTGAGCGGCTTCGTACATCAAACAGCCTTTGGGAGAGACCAGCACCGAAGTCATCAAGGCCAGGCTGCCGAAAGCGGACGCCAGCATGTCCGACATGACATCCCCATCGTAGTTTTTACACGCCCAGAGCATGCCGCCTTCGGATTTCATGATGCGGGCCACGACATCGTCGATGAGCGTGTAGAAGAATGTCAATCCGTTTGCCTGGAATTTTTCTTTCCAGTTGGCCTCGTATTCCTGTTCGAAAATCTCCTTGAACCGGGCGTCATAGGTTTTGGAAATGGTGTCTTTGGTGGAAAACCAGACATCCTGTTTTTGATCCAGGCCGAAGGTGAAGCAGGCCTTGGCAAAACTTGAAATGGATGCATCCGTATTGTGGATGCCTTGAACAATTCCCGGGCCCTTAAAATTCTGGACGACCTTGCGAAGGGGGGCACCGTTTTCCGGGGTGAAGACGATTTCCGCTTTGCCCGGCCCATCCACGCGGATTTCGGCGTTTTTGTACACATCACCGTAGGCATGACGGCCAATGGTGATGGGCCGGGTCCAGCTGCGTACTCCCGGTGCAATATTTTTCACCAGAATCGGTGCCCTGAACACGGTACCGTCCAGGATCCCCCGGATGGTGCCGTTGGGGCTTTTCAACTCTTTTTTCAGATCATATTCCTTTACCCGGGCGGCATTGGGCGTGATGGTGGCGCATTTGACGCCCACACCGTGTTTTTCCACGGCCTTTGCGGCATCGATGGTCACCTGATCATCGGTGTCGTCCCGGTGCTTGACATGAAGATCGTAATAGTCCAGGTCCATTTCCAAAAAGGGAAATAACAGTTGTTCCTTGATCATGCCCCACAGCACCCGGGTCATCTCGTCTCCATCGAGTTCCACGATGGTGGATTTTACCTGTATTTTTTGTATCTGTATCATGGTGGGTCAACCTTTTTTGTTTGGTATCAACAGGCAGCGGTGATCTGATTTTGCGGCTCTTCGGCAATACGCCCGACGCTTTCGGCAAGAAAAAGACCGGCAGCCAATACCCCCTTGTTGATTATTTCGGATTTCATGAACGATGATTCTTTCTGTTGTAACTTGATTTCGGCGGAGATAAACGATATATAAATAGACATTGTCATCTTTTTTCTACCGATGACATATTTTGTTTCATAATTAAAAGGCAGTGTCAATTTTTTTAAATATCAGATCATTTCCTGCCCGGTCATCGTGCCGCCTTTAAGGCCTCTCTTATCGGCCTCATTGTCGGGTTTCTGCCAGGACCGGGAGCGTCTCGTGGCGGCGGGTCCTGCCGCTTTCGTTTTTCTGGCCCCGGTATCCCGGTTTTTGAAAATGAACTGGCCGTAAGGCATGGTCCTGTTGCCGTGACCCCTGGAATAAATTCAGGTATGGGCGGGCGGGCGCGGGCTTTTGTCGACAGGATATGGGGCAACAGTTGAAAAATTGTATCACCGGAGGGTAACATGGATAAAACGGAATTTCTCAAAGAGGTTTTGGTGGGGGGAACGTCATATGGGGTGTACGATATCAACCGGCTTGAAGAAAAAGGCATCGGGGCCGTAAGCCGCCTGCCTTTTTCCATCAAGATCCTTGTGGAAAACCTGCTCCGGAAACTGGACGACCGGGTCGTCCGGGAAGAAGATCTGACCCGTATCGCCCGGTGGCAGAAACGATACCCGGTACCGGTGGAAATCCCCTACCACCCGGCCCGGGTGCTGATGCAGGATTTTACCGGTGTGCCGGCGGTGGTGGATCTGGCGGCCATGAGGGACGCCATGAAGATGATGGGCGGCGATCCCAAAAGAATCAATCCCCTGGTGCCGGTGGATCTGATCATCGATCATTCCGTGCAGGTGGATTATTACGGGACCAACGACTGTGCCCGGCTCAACGTGGCCATGGAATACGAGCGTAATGGCGAACGATACACCTTCTTGAAGTGGGCCCAGAGGAGTTTCGACAACTTCAGTGTCGTGCCCCCCCGATCGGGTATCTGCCACCAGATCAATCTGGAGTACCTGGGGAAAACCATCATTACCGGTGACGCGGAAGGCCGGACCATCGCCTATCCGGACACGGTTGTGGGCCTGGACTCCCACACCACCATGATCAACGGTATCGGCGTGATGGGATGGGGCGTGGGCGGCATCGAGGCGGAGGCGGTGATGCTGGGGCAGCCCTACTATATGTCCATACCGGAGGTGATCGGTGTGCGGATGACCGGCGCGCTCAAACCGGGTGTCACCGCTACGGACCTGGTGCTGCGGGTAACCCAGATGCTGCGGGAATACACTGTAGTGGAAAAATTTGTCGAATTTTTCGGGCCGGGTATGAAACAGCTTTCCGTGCCGGACCGGGCCACCATCGCCAACATGTCCCCTGAATACGGCGCCACCATGGGCTTTTTCCCGGTGGATGAAAAAACCGTGGATTATCTCAAGATGACCAACAGGGCCGAACTGTCACAGGTCGTGGACGCCTGCACACGCGAGCTGGGCCTGTTTTATACCGGCGAGACCGATCCTGCGTACACGGATGTTCTGGATCTTGATCTGGCCACGGTGAAACCGGCCATATCCGGTCCGGCCAGGCCCCAGGACCGCATCGAACTTCAGGAGATCAAGGAAACATTCGCCCACGTCATCGGGTGTGAATACGAGGGCGATACGACTGTGTCCGCCGATGCCACTTTCGTCGACCCGTCAGGCGGCGAAGCCCACAGGACCCGCCGGTGTGTGCCGGTGAATCAACGGCTTTTCGATCTGGAACTCAACGGCAACCCGGTGAAGATCGGTGACGGCAGCATCGTGATTGCCGCCATCACCTCCTGCACCAATACATCCAATCCCTTTGTGTTGCTCGGGGCCGGACTTCTGGCGCGCAATGCGGTGCGCCGGGGGCTGCACGTGCCGCCGTTTGTAAAAACCTCCCTGGCACCCGGGTCCAGGGTCGTCACCCGCTATCTGGAGGCTGCCGGGGTCATGCCCTATCTGGAGGCCCTGGGGTTTCATACGGCCGGGTTCGGATGTACCACCTGTATCGGCAACAGCGGCCCCCTGCACCCGGTCATCGAACAGGCCGTGCGGGAAAACGATCTCACCGTCGCCGCCGTCCTTTCGGGCAACCGTAATTTTGAAGCCCGCATCCATCAGTTGGTCAAATCCAATTTTCTGGCATCACCCATGCTGGTGGTGGCCTTTGCCCTGGCCGGCCGGATCGATACGGATCTGTACGCGGAACCGGTGGGGATCGATCCCAACGGGGAGCCGGTGTACATGAACGACATATGGCCCGACCACCAGGAGATCACCGCCCTGGTCAACGCCCATGTCAGACCGGCATTCTACAAGGCGGAATACGACCGTATTTTCGACGGCGACGAGTTCTGGCAGGGTCTCCCTGTGACGGAAAGCACCACTTATGCCTGGGATGAAACATCCACATACATCAAAAATCCCCCCTATTTCGAAAATTTTGCCAAGAATGCCGGTGTGCCGTCGGATATCACCGGCGCAAAGGTTTTGCTGGCTTTGGGCGATACAGTGACCACGGATCATATCTCTCCGGCCGGTGCGATTCCCCCAGACTATCCCGCCGGCAAATACCTGATCTCACAATCCGTGGACCCGGTCGCTTTCAACTCCTACGGGTCACGCCGGGGCAACCATGAGGTGATGATGCGGGGTACCTTCGGCAATATCCGTATCCAAAACAATTTGGTGGCCCCCAAAAGGGGTAGTTATACCCTTAAATTTCCTGAGAAGGAAGAGATGACCGTTTATACCGCCGCCATGGCGTACAAGAAAGAGGGCACACCGCTGATCGTTCTGGCCGGAAAAGAATACGGCGCCGGATCATCACGGGACTGGGCTGCCAAAGGGTCCGGTCTGCTGGGCGTCAAGGCTGTCATCGCCCAGTCCTTCGAGCGTATTCACCGCAGCAATCTGGTGGGGATGGGGGTGCTTCCCCTGGTGTTTGCCGACGGGGAAAACGCCCGGATCCTTGGGCTGGACGGTTCGGAAACTTTCACCATTTCGGGTATCGGCGGTATGGCACCCCGGAAATCGCTGGCCGTTAAAGCCGTCAGGGCAAACGGCAGTGAAATCAACTTCACCGCCACGTCCCGCCTGGATACCGAGGTGGATGTGGCGTATTTTGAAAACGGCGGGATACTGCCTTTTGTCATTCGTAAAATGATGACGGATTAATCAAAACACCCGATTATCTATTCGAGTCCTTCAGATGTTCCGGCTCAGGGGGAAGATGGGGATGGATTTTTTTTGGGGGATTCGATAGACCACCACGATACCCACGGAGATAAAGAGCATGGAAATCAGGATATGGGCGGAAATGGGGTCTCCCAGCAGCCAGGCGGCCAATGTCACCCCGGACACCGGCATGATGAACAGGAAGGAATGCAGGGTCACCGTGCCATAGCGTTTTAAAAGACTGTTCCATGCCACAAACCCGAAGGATGCGGTCACCAGTCCCTGGTAAAGGATGCTGCCCACCACCTGTGGGGTGATGGTGCCGAACATTCGCCCATCCCAGAACCATGCATTGAGCCAGAAAACAGGCAATGCCATGAGCATGGGATACACCACCAGATGAAACGGCTGGAATTCGGAAATGATCCGTTTGGTATATACGGCATTGGCGGCCCACAGGACAACAGCCATAAAGATACAGATATCGCCCAGGCGCACATTGGCGCCGGCCGTCTGTTTATCAAGAAACAAAACCGCCACACCGATGAATCCCAGGCTCATGCCCAGCACCCGGCGAAGGGTCATGCGTTCATCGGGCAGAAAGAAATGGGCAAACAGCAGGGTCAGAAAGGGTTGAAAATTGGCGATGAGCGTACCTCTGGAAGCCGTGGTATGGCTGAGCCCCAGATAAAACATGGACAGCTGGGTTGAAAACAGGATGGAAATAACCATCAGTTGGCGCAGTTGCCCCGGTTTTAAAGCAAAATCCCGGCCCGTCACCCTGGCCCACACCGACACGGCTACGGCCGCCATGGCAAACCGAAGGCCCGCCGTTGTAAAGGGTCCCAGGCCGGTGAGGCTGAACTTGATGGCCACGGGGTTGGAACCGAACAATACACACACCAGTGCTGTGAAAACAGCGGCGGATACCGGCATGCCGGCCTGTGGTGCAACTTGATTTGGCAAACGATGTTTATCCTTTCATGCCCGGTAGAGGGGGGGGCTGGAAGATGCCTCATATTTTTTTATAATGGTATCTTATGGGAATGGATCTGTAAAGACGTCACCTTCAAACAGTGGGGGTTTAAAAAAGGGGAAAAAACGATGAAACTGAACGTTCTTGTGGATAACAACACCCTCATTGACCGATATTTTCTCGGTGAACCGGCCGTTTCCTATTTTATCGAAAATAATGGGGGCCGAATTTTATTTGATGCCGGGTATTCCGATATTTTTATCAAAAATGCGATAAAAATGGGGATCGACCTGCTTGATCTGGATTTTATCGTCCTGTCCCACGCCCACCTGGATCACACCTGGGGGCTTGGGCACCTGATTCAGTATTATGCGGAAGCCAAATTTGAAAAAAAATCCCATAAGCGGCCTGTTCTCATGGCCCATCCATCCATCTTTGTGTCTCGCACAATTGAAGGGATCGGTGAACTCGGGTGCCTGGTTTCCAAAGAAACCGTTATGCCCTATTTTGATATCAGGCTTAGCCGGGAACCGGTCTGGCTGCATCCAAGCCTGGTTTTTCTTGGAGAAATTCCACGAACAATGCCCTTTGAGGCTAAAACCCCCATCGGGAAAATTCATTGCCCGGATGGGGAAAAAGACGATTTTCTGATGGATGATTCGGCACTTGTCTTTAAGTCGGCCGCAGGACTGGTGATCATCACCGGATGCGCCCATGCCGGTATCTGCAACACAGTGGCATATGCCATGGCGGTCTGCAAGGAGAAAAGAATAGTTGATATTATCGGCGGATTTCATTTGCTTGACCCGCCGGAAGAGCAACTGGCCGGGACCGTTTCATATTTTAAAAAATGGCAGCCGGCCAGGGTCCATGCCTGCCATTGCACGGATTTTGATTCAAAACGGGCGCTTTCCAGTGTGGTTGCCTTGAAAGAGGTTGGCGTGGGGCTTGCGCTTTTATACCGGTGATGGGTGTCTTAAAGAAGGGGTTGCGGTAGATGATGACAGCTTCCCCTTGATGCCTCGGCGCTGAAGCCACCCGGCTTTTGCAACGATAGGGGTTACATGGTTTTTTGAATGATGGTAATGTTGCGTTTGGGGTAGGGAATCTCGACACCGGTTTTGTCGAATTCGGTTTTAACCCTGTCGGTAATATGGGAGATCGTGTCCATGCGTTTGCGGGCGTCGTTAATCCATACCCGCAACTGGAGATCGACGGAAGATTCACCGAAATTACGGACGACGACTTTGGGCTTTGGATTCTCGGCGACCCAGTTCACGGCCTCGGCAACCCTTATGATAGCCGCTTTGGCTGTCTCCAGATCTGATTCATAGGCGATGCCGATATTGATTCTCACCCGGATTTTAGATGACATAATCGTGTAATTCACGATGTCACGGGTCATGATTTCATTGTTGGGAATGATGATGACGATATTATCTGTTGTTTTAATTTTCGTGGCCCGCAGACCGATATCAATCACATCGCCCCAGGTGGAACTGCCGGCAGGGGCACTCCATACCTCTATCCGGTCACCGATTTCGAAGGGGCGATCGATAATCAGCAGAACACCGGCAATCAGGTTGGACAACGTGTCCTTGGCTGCAAACCCCACTGCGACCCCTAAAATACCGGCACCGGCAATAAACGGCATGACATTGATGCCCAGTATATCCAGTGCCAGAACAATGGCAAAGGCATACACAATGACCCCTGCAAACTTGTTGAGCAGGTCAAAGATAATGTTGTCGACCTTGGTTTCGGTTTTTTTGGCAATGCTGTTTTCAAGGTACGTTAAGATGATGACGAAGAACTGTTTGATGGGGGCGGCGATTAAAATGATCAACAGGGAATGGAAGGTTTTTTCCAGAAAGGTGATGCCAAACAGTCGAATCAGATATGTTCCCGAGATCAGAATTAAAAGATACCGAATGGATTTGCGGATGATCATAAACAACTGATCGGACATATCAAACAACTTGAACGTCTTTAACCGTCTGGCAACAATGGAAAGAATCCCCTTTATGATCATCCAGGCCGTAAACGTCGCAAGGACAACCAGGAGCGCTTTTAGAAAAATACCTGTCCAGGTTGTTTTTGCATCGGGCAGTTCGAGGAATTTATTTAACAGGGTCTGCCATGTTTCCATAAAATCTACTGCTCACCTCACAATGAATACTGAATATTGGATCGCTGCGCGCTGTACAGTATAAAACAGGCAGAATACCCTATCCATCATTCATAATTCAATTCACGCGGCATCTGAAATAAATGCGGCTTTAAAAAATTCACGATTCAACCGGGCTATATTGACGATGGAAATTTCTTTTGGGCAAACATTTTCGCATTCCCGTTCGTTGGAGCAGTTGCCGAAACCGCAGGCATCCATGATATGGACCATATCCATGGCGCGTTGGGCTGCTTCGGGACGTCCCTGGGGCAGCAGGGCCAGCTGGGATACCTTGGCGCTGACAAAAAGCATGGCCGAGGCATTGGGGCAGGCGGCCACACAGGCACCGCATCCGATACAGGCGGCGGCATCCATGGCCTTCTCGGCAATGACCTGAGAAACAGGAAGGCTGTTGGCATCTGCTGCGCCGCCGGTATTCATGGAAATGTACCCCCCGGCCTGGATGATCCGGTCCAGGGGGCTCCGGTCGATGATCAGATCCTTGACAACCTTGAATGCCCTGGCCCTGAATGGTTCCACTACAATCGTGTCGCCGTTTTTGAACTTGCGCATATGCAGTTGACACAGGGTCATGGCCTTTTCAGGGCCATGGGCCGTTCCGTTGACCACACAGCCGCACATACCGCAGATGCCTTCCCGGCAATCATTGTCGAATTCAATCGGTTCTTTGCCGTCCAGGGCCAGGCGTTCATTGACCACATCCAGCATTTCCAGAAAAGACATGTGGGTATGGATGTCATTGGCCAAAAGGGTTTCAAAGCGGCCCCGGTCCCCAGGACCTTTCTGGCGCCAGACCTTCAGTGTTATAGTGATGGTATCGGTTGCGTGCGTCACTTGTAACTCCTTTGCGTTAATTCAACATTTTCAAAGGTCAGCGGTTCTTTGTGAAGTTTTGGTTTTTCGCCATAACCGGCATATTCCCAGGCAGCGACATGGCGATAATTATCATCGTCCCGCAGGGCTTCGTTTTCTTCGGTCTGGGATTCTTCACGCAGATGACAGCCGCAGGATTCTACACGTGTCAGGGCATCGACGGCCATGAGTTCGGCAAATTCCAACGTGTCGGCCAGGCGGCCGGCTTTTTGCAAATTGAGATTGTAATCCCTGTCGGTTCCCGGAACCAAAAGATTCTGCCAGAACTCTTCGCGCAGGGACTGAATTTGACCGACCGCCTTTTTAAGCCCGGGTTCATTGCGGGCCATGCCCACATGATCCACCATGATCTTGCCCAGCTCCCGATGGATATTATCGGCGGTTCGGCGGCCGTTGATGGCCATGAGTTTTTTGATGGCGGCATCGGCCTGATCTGCGGCGTCGGTAAAGGCTACGTGGTCCGCTGTAACATCGGAAACGCCGGATTCGGCCAGGTAGGGGGCGATGGTGTAGGGGATGACAAAATAGCCGTCGGCCAGTCCCTGCATGAGGGCACTGGCACCCAGCCGGTTGGCCCCGTGATCTGAAAAATTACTTTCACCCAGGACAAACAGCCCCGGTATGTTGCTCTGGAGTTCGTAATCCACCCACAACCCGCCCATGGTATAGTGGGATGCCGGATAGATCATCATGGGGGTCTGGTAAGGATCTTCGTCGGTGATATTGTAATACATATCAAACAGGTTGCCGTATTTTTTCTGGATCGCTTCCTTGCCGTCCCGTTTGATGGCATCGGCAAAATCCAGGTAAACGGCATAGCCGGTCAACCCCACACCCTTGCCGGCATCGCACTGTTCCTTGGCATTGCGGGATGCCACATCACGGGGTACCAGGTTGCCGAAACTGGGGTATTTTTCTTCCAGGTAATAGCTTCGGTCTTCTTCGGGGATCTGGCTGGGCCGCCGTTTATCATCGGGGTCGCGCGGCACCCAGACCCTTCCGTCGTTACGCAGGCTTTCACTCATGAGGGTCAGCTTGGACTGATACTCCCCTGTATTGGGAATGCAGGTGGGGTGGATCTGGGTAAAACAGGGATTGGCAAACAGCGCCCCTTTCCGGTAAGCCTTGAAGGCGGCCCCCACATTGCAGGAGGTGGCATTGGTGGACAGATAAAAGGCATTCCCGTAACCGCCGCTGGCCAGGATCACCGCATCTGCGGCATACCGTTCCATCTCTCCGGTAATCAGGTTCCGGACGATGATGCCCCGGGCCTTGCCAGAGACCAGAACCAGGTCAACCATTTCACGGCGGGTAAACATCTGCACTTTACCGGCGGCGATCTGGCGGGACAGTGAACTGTAGGCCCCTAACAGCAGTTGCTGCCCGGTCTGTCCCCGGGCGTAGAAGGTCCGGGATACCTGGGCACCGCCAAAACTGCGGTTTGCCAGGAGTCCGCCGTATTCCCTGGCAAAGGGCACGCCCTGGGCCACACACTGATCAATGATGTTGTTACTCACCTGGGCCAGGCGGTAGACATTGGCTTCCCGGGATCTGAAGTCGCCGCCTTTGATGGTATCGTAAAAAAGACGCCAGATACTGTCCCCGTCATTGGGATAGTTTTTGGCGGCATTGATGCCCCCCTGGGCGGCGATGCTGTGAGCCCGCCGGGGGCTGTCCTGAATACAGAATGTTTTTATGTTATAGCCGAGTTCGGCCAGGGTTGCCGAAGCACTCCCGCCGGCCAGACCGGTACCGACCACTATAATATTGAATTTTCTTTTATTGGCCGGGTTGACCAGTTTCATTTTGTCGCGGTAGTTGTCCCATTTTTCTGTAAGCGGGCCGGCCGGGATTTTTGCATCAAGCTGCATTGAAACCTCCTTATGCAATTAACGAAATATAGATGGGCAGAAAGCCGAAACCAATGCCGAAAATTACACTGAGGGCAATCCCGAATCCCATAATAAAGGGCGTGTATTTTGGATGATTGACGCCAAGGGTTTGAAAGGCGCTCCAGAATCCGTGGCTGATATGCACGGCGGCAATGATCATGGCCGTAATATAGATGCCGATGTAAACCGGATCCCCAAATGCATGGGATACAATTTGAAAGGTGGTGGTATCGGTTTTATCCACAAAGTGAAAGTTCATCAGGTGGAAAATAACAAAGGCAAGCAGCAGAAAACCGGTGTAGGGCATTGTCGCGGATCCGATGGTACGGCCCCCGGCCCGTTTGCTGACCTTGTAGCGAACCGGACGGGCGCTGACATTCTGATAAAAAAGGGTCGTGCCGGTGAGCACATGGACCAGTGCCAGGGTCAGCAGACCCCATTCGGCCAGGGTAATCAGGGGGCCTAAAGCGTGCAGATGCTCAGAATAAGCGTTAAAAGCATCCGCACCCATATATACCGTGAGGTTCCCGGCCAGGTGGACGGTTAAAAAACCGATAAAACTAAAGCCGGTGAGTGCCATCAGTAATTTTTTCCCGATGGACGATCCAAGGGTTTGCGTAAACCAGGTCATATATTCCTCCGGAATGTAAATAGATTTGTATAAAAAAATATTATCTATTAAGTAATGTTCGATCTGTCAATGTAATAATTGAGGGAACATCTAGAATATTATTGATTTGATCTTATAGCAAAATATTGAACGCCCGGTACGATTTTTATGTCTTGCCGGAGGCCAGGTTTTTGGATAGGCCAACATATCTTTTCCCATGGTAAATTTTAATTTTTTGCATAAATTTTTTGATGTTTAAAACCCCCTTGACACCGAAGATGGATTCATACTATCCTCTTTTGCCCAGTGGGTTCTACCCGATACCGGGTTATGGCGGTGCCTGAATTAAATTAATATAAATGACTTTTTTTAAGCCGACAGTTGACCATTGTCAGGCATTATGTAAAGCGGAGTGAATTATGATTCCCGGACAGATCAATATCCTCCAGATGGTTGGTAATGCCAGCTTGATGGTACAGTTGGTGCTTTTTTTGCTGCTTTTTTTTTCCATCACATCCTGGGCCATCATTTTAATCAAATACCTTTATATACGAAAGGCGTTTAAGGAGTCTGCACTGTTTACGGATTTTTTCTGGAAAAGTCGGGACCTTTCAGATGCATTTGCAAGGGCCAAACAATTACACGGCAGTCCCATTGCCCGGATTTTCCGGATCGGTTATCTGGAACTGAAAAAACTCAGCCAGTCCGGGGTTTCTCTATCCGGCCAGAGGGGGATGTCCACGGAAAAAGACAGGCTGCCCTTAAGTGCCAAATTTGCGGGATCGGATAACCTTAAAAGGGCCCTGCGCAGGGCCACGAACACGGAAACCATGCGTATGATGCAGATGGTGCCGTTTCTGGCCACAACCGGGAATACCACCCCGTTTATCGGTTTGTTCGGAACGGTCTGGGGAATTATGAATTCTTTCCATGGTATCGGCCAGAGAGGATCTGCAAGTCTTGCAGTGGTGGCACCGGGTATTTCTGAGGCCCTTGTTGCCACGGCGGCAGGATTGGCGGTGGCCATACCTGCCGTTATCGCATTTAACTATTTTATGCAGAAAATTCGTGTTATCGAATCTGAGTTGCAAAGTTTTTCCTCAGATTTTTTAAATATTATTGAACGCGATAGCCTAAGTTCAAAGGGGAACAGTCGATGACCATTGGCGGCAACCAGGATCGTTTGATGTCGGACATCAATGTCACACCGTTCGTGGATGTGATGCTGGTGCTTTTGATTATTTTTATGGTTACGGCGCCCATGATGGTGCAGGGTGTCAATGTTGATCTGCCCGAAGCATCCACTCAGCCGCTTTCTTCGGAAAAAGAGCATCTCGTTGTTACGGTGAATGATCAACACCAGGTGTTCATCAACGATCTTCAGGTTGAACCTGACTTTTTACAGGAAAAATTGACCCGGATATTACAGAATGCCAAGAACCGTGAGGTGTATTTTCGTGCTGATAAAACCGTATCTTATGGCATGGTGGTGAGTATCATGGCCGAGATAAAGGATGCCGGTGTCGAAAAGTTGGGTATGATTACCGTGCCTTTGCAGAAAGACGAAAAATCGCCGGGCAAAAAGCCGTGATCTAATGAAAAAAGATATTGATAAACGGGCGACCGTAAATTTTCAAGAGCCAAAAAATACGCGAACCGTTGTTTTGATCTATGTGGTGTCGATTGTATGCCATGCGCTGTTTTTTGCCATTTTAATATATGGCCCCGCGCTAAACCCCCATAAACGAATTATTCCTTCGGTTATCAACGTTTCCATGGTAAGCTTTTCAACGTTGGAGGCCGCAACCCCACCGGCCAAACCGGATGTTGCCCAGGCGGCAACCCCGGATGTTGCGGAAAAGGTGCAACCCGAGGTCAGACCCGAACCAGAACCCGAGCCCGAGGATACGCCGGAACCCGTTGTAACCATCAAGAAACAGACCGAAGCAGCGGTTGTAAAAAAAAATATCCCTAAAAAGTTGAAACAGTCACTTAAAAAAAAGACATTCAAGCGGACAAAGGTGCTGAAAAGTGCTATCCGTAGAATTGAAAAGGATATCGATAAATCCAAACCCGATCCGCTGAAGACGGCCATGGATAAATTAAGACAAAAGGTCGGCGACAAGGACCTTCCCCCGGGTCGTAAAACAGTATCGGCCGGGGGGACCAACGGGCAGAACGGCTCGGGTTCGGATACAGGCAAGATTCTTGAACTCATTGATATCTATCGGGTTGAAGTGGCCTACCAGATTCAGAAAAACTGGGCTTTTTCCGACCAGTTGGCCGGCGGACGAGGGGATTTGAAGGTCAGCCTGGTATTCAACATAATGCCGGATGGTGAAATCAGGGACATTTTTTTTACGGATCGATCAGGCAATACTTATCTTGATGAGTCCGCTTATAACGCGATTAAAAAATCAACTCCCGTCAAACCGCATCCCGAAGGTGTCCGGCGGCCCTACGTGGAAATGGGGCTGGAATTTACACCCGAGGGCATTAATTAAATAAATTTTTATATAATGAATACAACAATCAAGAGGCGTATCGTGATTGCCGGATATCAAAAAAAAATTATCTTTTTAATCGCAGCGGCTATTTTATTTTTCTCTATGTCCGGGGTATGTCTGGCGGATACCACCTATATCAATATCAGCAACCCTTTTTTGCGTAAACTCCCCATTGCCATTCCGGTGTTTAAAAATCTGTCTGACGGCGCCGGTGATGCCCAGACAGCCGGCAAGCCCGCTGATATGCTTTCCGAGGCCCTTGAATTTACCGGTTATTTCAAAATTATGGACCGTGGGGCATTTTTGATAAAACCGGGCCAGGCGGCCATCAAGATGCCCGATATAAAATTCAAAAACTGGACGGCCATCGGCTCGGAACTGCTCATTACCGGTGCTTATGCCATGCACGGCAACCAGCTTGAAATGGAGTTGCGCCTGTTTGACACCTTTAAGGAAAACCTTCTTGTGGGCAAGCGGTACAAGGGGGAAAAGCGTGATCAGCGGAAAATGATTCACCGTTTCTGCAGTGATGTCATTTTTATGCTCACCGGCAAGCGTGGACTCTTTAACAGTAAAATCGCCTTTGTCTCCACCGGATCCGGCAATAAGGAAATTTATGCCTGTGAATTTGATGGATATCAGCCCACACAGGTGACTCGAACAAAACACATCACCCTGTTTCCGGCCTGGTCATCGGATAATAAATGGATTGCTTATACGTCATTTATAAACGGCAGACCGGATCTTTTTATAAGAAATTTAAAAGAAAAACGGGGATCAATTGTTGCCAGAAAAGGTATCAATGCCACGCCCGCCTGGGTTCCCGGTCAATTTGCGCTGGCTGCGACGCTTTCTTTTTCCGGGGATCAGGAAATTTACCTGTTGACCGGAACAGGGAAAATTATTAAAAGGTTAACCAATAGCCGGGGTATCGATGTCTCGCCGTCTTTTTCTCCGGATGGAAAACAGATGGCCTTTGTTTCCCAGCGGGGCGGCAGTCCTCAGATTTATATTAAACATCTGGAAACCGACCAGGTGAAACGGCTGACCTTTGAGGGCCATTACAACACCCAGCCCAGTTGGTCTCCGGCAGGCGACAAAATCGCCTATTCGGCACTGGAAAACGGCCATATCAATATCCGAGTGATCAATACGGATGGCCAGGGGTTGATACAACTCACCCAGGATGCGGCAAACAACGAGTGCCCGACCTGGTCTCCGGATGCCAGCATGATTGCGTTCAGCTCGACCCGGGAGGGGGGGGTGTCCAGGATTTATGTCATGACGTCCTACGGAACCGATCAAAGGCGTCTGCTGACGTTGCCGGGGGAGCAGAGCAACCCGAAGTGGTCATCATCTATTGTTGTCGATAATTGAAGATTTATTTTGGTAAGGAGGAAAAAATGCAGAAAAAAATGTTGATATGTTTAAGTTTGTTACTTGTTGTGCCGGGGTTACTTTTTTTTACGTCATGTGCTAAAAAAACAGTTGGGTCGTCGCCGGTACTGACCCAGGAACAACCCGCGGCGCAGACGGACTCGGCGGCAGAAGAGGCAGCAGCCAAGCTGGCCGCTGAAAAAGCACGCCAAGAGGAGATTGCCCGGCAAAAGGCCCTTGAAGAAGAACGCCTTCAGGCAGAGGCAGCCGCTGCTCAGCGTGAGGCAATGGCGGCCAAAAGCCTGTTTGTCAACGAAGATATCTATTTTGAATTCGATAGCTACGTACTTACAGGATCTGCCCAGGATATCCTTATGGCCAAGGCGGAATGGCTGCGGGTCAATCCCAATGCGTCGGTGACCATTGAGGGGCATTGTGACGAAAGAGGGACCAATGAATATAACCTGGCCCTGGGGGACAAACGAGCCGAGATCGTCAAGGCTTACCTGGTGAATGTGGGTATCGACGCCGGTCGCCTGATGACCATCAGTTATGGGGAAGAACGTCCCGTGGATACCGGACATAATGAGGAAGCCTGGGCCAAGAACCGTCGGGCTCATTTTGAAGTGGGTTAAAAACGCCGGCCGTTGTCAGGGTTGCGGCCTTGGACAATCCCTTTGGGCCAGGCTGCAGCCCTTTGTAAAATTACAAGCGGTACAAATTGTTAAAGAAGACGACCTCGTAAAAGGTAATTTCTGATTGCCCGCCCTATGGCGGGCAATCTTTTGGTGACCTGCATTACCCCCCCATCAAAGGATGTCTACAATGAAACCGGTTTTTTTAATGATATTTTGCGTGATTTTTTTATGTTCCGGCTGTGCCATGCAAGATGATGTCAATCTTCTCCACAACCGGCTCATGTCCATGGAACAGCGGATTCAGGCCATGGACCGCCATCGCAAGGATCTGGACCAGAAACAGGCTGCCCTGGAAGCCGAAATGACCGATCGAAATCAGGTCAGGCAATCGGCTGAACAGAAGATTCAGAACCGGTCGGCTGCTGCCATCGCCACCATCGAGGAAATCAGGGTTGAAATCAGCAAAATAAACGGCCGGCTGGATAAAATTGAGTATATGGTCGAACAGGAGGGGATGACCGGCAAAGACACGTATCGGAAATATGAAACGCTGATGCAGCAGTTACAGTCTTCTGTCTTTGCCGGAGAACAGCGAATTACCAAATTGGAGCAGTACCTGAACCTGGAAAAAACCAATGCGGATGTGGGTGAGAAAACCCCGGCGCCGGAGCAGCAAACTCTTTCCGAGGCGGAACGATACCGGCAGGCCAAACAAAAATTTGACACAGGTGATTTTGATGCCGCCTTAGCGGGATTTCGCGCCCTTATCAAACGCTATCCAAAGTCGGAGCATGCCGATAATGCCCAGTTCTGGATCGGTGAAATTTATTATCGGGAAAAATGGTATGAAAAAGCCATCCTGGAATACCAGATCGTCGTTGAAAAATACGCCAAGGGCAACAAAGTGGCCGCTGCGCTTTTGAAACAGGGCTTCAGTTTTTATAATCTCAAAGACAAGGCCAATGCCCGCCTGATTTTGCAGGAATTGATTAAAAAATATCCCAAATCAAAAGAAGCCCAGATTGCGCAAAAGAAACTGAAAGGGCTTTAGGACTTAACAGCAATGGCCAGAATAATCGGCATTGATCCGGGACTGGCGGCCACCGGGGTTGCCGTTGTGCGGGGACATGGCATCAAGGTCAGTGGTTATTCCTTCGGCAGTATCAATACCTCAAAGACAATTTTGCTTCCCCAGCGTCTCCACCTGATTTATACGAAACTGTCCCATGTGCTCACTACTGAAAAGCCTGATCTTATGGTAGTGGAAGATGTTTTTTCTCTGGAAAAATACCCCAAGTCGGGTATTACGCTGGGAAAGGTGACCGGGGTGATTCTGCTGGCCGGATGTGAGCATCGGATTCCGGTGGTTGAAGTATCGGTTCGGGAGGTTAAACAGATTCTCACCGGCAACGGGAATGCCAGCAAAGACCAGCTTGAAAAGGCTGTCCGGCATGAGCTGAATCGGGATGCGCCCATCCGGCCGTTTCATTCTTCGGATGCCCTGGCCCTGGCCATGATCGGCATGTACCGGTATTCCCGGCAGGGCGTTTGATAATAGGGGCTTTGTTTTGATGTCGATATGGCCCTTGGTCTGTAATTTTTTTGTCAATGGAGCACGCTCATGATCGGTTATCTGGAAGGCCGACTTTTAAAAAAGGAATCAGACCGGATTCTGCTGCTCGCCAATCAGGTCGGCTATGAAGTTCTGGTGCCGGTGGTGGTGATGGAAAGCATGCACTCCGTGGCAGTAGGGGATGCACTTTCGCTGTATATTTATTATTACCAGACGGATCGGCAGCCCAAGCCTGTACTGATTGGTTTTAACCTTGAAGTCGAAAAAGATTTTTTTCAGGCGTTTATATCGGTGGAGGCCATCGGCCCTTTAAAAGCAGTCAAGGCCATGCATATCCCTGTGCGGGAGATTGCCGGGGCCATTGAAGCCCGGGATGTAGACACACTCAAACGCCTCCAGGGGATCGGTGCCCGTACAGCCCAGAAAATAATTGCCACCCTTGAGGGAAAAATGGGGAAATTCGCCCTGATCCAGAAAACCCGGACCGAGGCAACGCCGAAGGTGGCGGATGTCCAGGCCCAGGTGCTGGATGTGCTGGTTTCCCAGTTGGGACACAAGGCCGGTGACGCGCGCCTGATGATTGCCGAGGCCATGCAGCGAAACCGTACAATCGAAACCCCCGAAGCGCTTTTTGAAGAAGTTTATCGGGGAGAAGACCAGAAAGGGTAAAGGCTGTCCATGACCGATGATGTCATGAAGTATTCATCAGATACAGAGGGTCTCCTGACCCCATCGGACCTGCCGGTGGATCAGGAACCTGAGCTTCTTTCCCTGCGCCCGGAAAAAATGGCGGATTATATCGGCCAGGCCGAAGTCGTGGAAACCCTTGAAATTGCTATTCAAGCCGCCCTGTTGCGGGAAGAACCCCTGGAACACGTCTTGTTTCACGGTCCCCCGGGTCTGGGAAAAACCACACTGGCCCATATTATTGCCAATGAAATGGGGGGCAACTTAACGGTTACATCCGGACCGGCCCTGGAAAAAGGGGGAGATCTGCTCGGTGTCCTGACCCATCTTGAGGCGGGTGATGTTCTGTTCATAGACGAGATCCATCGAATGCCCAAGGTTGTTGAAGAATTTTTGTATCCGGCCATGGAAGATTTTGCAGTGGATTTTATCTTTGATAAGGGGGTGCATGCCCGCAGCCATCGCTATCGTCTTAAAAAATTTACCATGGTGGGCGCCACCACCCGGGTGGGGCTCTTATCGGCCCCGTTGCGGGATCGTTTCGGTATTTTCCGGAGCCTTGATTTTTACAATGAAGATGATCTTGTGAAGATCGGTAAACGATCGGCGGCCCTCCTTGATATTGAAAGTGACAATGGTGGCGCCCTGGAACTTGCAAAACGTTCCCGGGGCACCCCCAGAATCGTCAACCGCCTTTTAAAGCGGGTCCGGGACTATGCGCAGGTCCGGTCCCATGGCCGAATTACCAGTGAAACCGTCAAGGCGGCCCTGGATCTGGAAGGGGTTGATGAAAAGGGGTTGAGCAGTCTGGACCGACGGTATCTGAGCACCATTATCCGGTTTTACAAAGGCGGGCCTGTAGGCATTGAGGCGATTGCGGCAACGCTCCAGGAAGAAACCGATACCCTGGTGGATGTTGTAGAACCCTATCTTTTGAAGATCGGCCTGATTATGCGGACCTCTTCGGGCAGAAAGGCAGCCGATGCGGCGTATCGGCATCTTGGATTGCCGTTTCAGAAAAAGATATTTTAGCAAAAATCTTGAGATCAGTCTAAACGGCGGTAGCGCGAAACCGGTTTTCGGAGCACAGAAAGGCGATTTGATCAGAGGAACATGTTGAATTTATACTTCTTTAAAAAAACAGCAGGTTTTCTGGCCGCTATCTTTACGATGTTCTATTTCGGCCCTTGCGGATGTCTGGCCCAGAGCCGTATCTCTGATGCCGGTGACACTCTGCCGGATGTATTTGCCTTCTCCGATGCAGGGAATAATGGCACTTATGCGCTGCTGGTGGACAAGGAAAAACAGCAGTTGATCGTTTATGAGAATCGCAATGACGGTATCTTCGAAAAACGGCGTTTCAGATGTTCCACCGGTGAGGCCCCTGGGCCGAAAAAACGGTCCGGAGACAAAAAAACCCCCGAGGGTGTTTATTTTATCGTCAGCCGATTTTCAGAAAAGGACCTGACCCCTGTTTACGGTACAAGGGCCTTTCCACTGGATTATCCCAATCTTCTGGATACCATGGCCGGCCGAACGGGATATTCGATCTGGATGCATGGATCGGACAAGCCCTTGAAAGATCGAAATTCAAACGGATGTATTGTCCTGGAAAATTCAGCCATAGAGCAGGTCGGGCAGTATGTTGCATTGAACCGGACGCCGGTTATCATTGTACCGCATCTGTTGTTTCAGGACAGAGAAACGTATCAGGCAGGTAAAGCGAAAATTTCCGGTTTTTTGATGGCCTGGAACAGGGCGTTTGAAACCGGGTCACGGCCTGATTTTATGCGACTTTACAATTCGTCGGCCCTGGCCGGGGTGTCGGCCTGGTGGTATGACTGGGAAAAAATGAATAAAGTCTTTCGCGTCAATTTTTCTCCCTTGTCAATGAGAATGAAACGGATTGCTGTATACAGGCACCGGGATGGTTATGTGGCGCTGTTTGATCAGATACTTGAAGCGCGCGGCCGGCACCAGTCGGCGGGAACCCGGAAATTGTTTTTTAAAAGTGTGAGGGGCCGGTTTCAGATAGTGGGGGATACCTATCAGGCTTCAGGGAAACGGCCCGCCAATGATTCGCTCAATCCGTTTATCAAAACCTGCGAAAGACTGGCGGAAACCCTGTGATTGCCCTATTACCTGAAGGCGTGGCGTATTTCGGAAGTGCCGTGATTTTGTTTTTTGATATAAAAGCGGAAAATATTACATGCAGGCAATTGTCCATAGATCACCATCGAAAATGAATTTATGTTTTTTTGCTTGACACAACACGATTAATTATTTAATAAACTCTGATTCTTTATTAACAGGAGTGAGACAAACGTGAAAAAATATACATATAGTGCAAAAAAGTCCGATAATGCAGACAAATGGTGTGTGGTTGACGCAAAAGACATGGTGCTGGGTCGCCTGGCAACTTCCGTGGCCGCTCGTCTGAGAGGCAAACATAATCCATTGTATACCCCCCATGTGGATACCGGTGACTCGGTTATTGTTATTAATGCCGAAAAGATTGTTCTAACGGGGAATAAATGGGCACAGAAGTGTTATTACCGCCACAGTGGTTATATCGGTGGCCTGACGACCATCACGGCTGAAAAACTGATGGAAAAAAGGCCGGAGGATCTTGTCCGGTTTGCAGTAAAGGGCATGCTCCCCAAGAACAGACTGGGAAGAGAGCTGTTCAAAAAACTGAAGGTGTATTCGGGTGATCAGCATCCGCATGCGGCGCAGAATCCTGAAGTGCTTGAAATAGCGTAACCAAAAGATTATTCAATCGTTAAATATCGAGGAATTAAATGGACGCAGAAAACGTTTATTATGCAACCGGCAGACGGAAAAGTGCCATTGCAAGAACCTGGCTGAAACCCGGGAGTGGTGAGATTACAATTAATAATCGGGCTATCGGAGACTATTTTGCGGTGGATTCAGCTAAGACGATTATGATGCAGCCGCTTGAATTGACTAATAATACCGGAAATTTTGATTTGAGGATTACGGTTGTCGGCGGCGGTATTATCGGGCAGGCCGGCGCTATCCGTCACGGTATCACCCGGACGCTTATGCTGGTTGATCCTGATCTGAGAGCGGCATTGAAAAAAGCCGGTTTTGTTAAACGGGACCCCCGGGTCAAGGAAAGAAAAAAATACGGTCAGAAGGGCGCCAGAGCCCGGTATCAGTTCTCCAAACGATAAAATAGTGTTTTGTTTCCAAATTTGAAAAGGGAATAGAGCGCTCTATTCCCTTCACTTTATTCGTGTACTGTCATGTCATGAAGCATTTCAAGTTCGGTTTAATTCTTTATTTATCTCCGTATTTTCAGCTTTTCGTAAGACCGCCGGATCATTCATTCCACGCCCGCCAACCATTGTGTTTATCTAAAAAATGAGATATTTTTTCATCAAGCCTGCCTGCGCGTGCCCACATAAAGGCTTGCTGTTGCTGCTTCTGGTTGCCCTTGTCAGTTCTGTTTTGCCCGTTCAGGTGTCGGCAAAAACCGTTATCGACCAATTACAGCGACGGGTCGTTATCCCGGATAAGCCGTTGCGGGTGATATCCCTTGCCCCCAGTATTACCGAAATTCTGTTCGTTCTGGAACAGGACGATCGCTTAAAGGGGGTAACCCGATTCAGTGATTATCCGCAGCAGGCAAAACTGTTGCCAAAGGTGGGATCTTATGTCAATTTGGACCTTGAAAAAATTGTATCCCTCAAGCCAGATCTGTGCATCGCGGTGAAGGACGGCAACCCCATCGAGATTGTCCGGCGTCTGGAGTTAATGGGCATACCGGTTTACGCGGTTGACCCGCGGAATCTTGATACGGTGATTGGAACGATTCTGGAAATCGGGCATCTCCTGAATGCCGATACCATTGCCGAAAAAGTCGCCCGGGATATGAAAGCCCGTATCCGGAATATTAAAACAAAAGTGGCACAGATCAAGCATCATCCCGGTGTATTTTTTCAGATCGGAATATCTCCTATTGTATCCGTGGGTACTAACACCTTTAATAATGAACTGATTCAGCTTGCCGGTGGCAGGAATTTGGTCAACGGGGGCAGTGCTTACCCCCGTTTTTCCAAAGAACAGGTCCTGGCTCTGGCCCCTGAAGTGATCATTATCTGTTCCATGGCAAGACAGGGGGGCTTTGACCGGATGAAGGCGGAATGGAACCGCTGGCCCAGTCTGCCGGCGGTAAAAAACCGGCAGATATTTCTGGTTGATTCAAATCTTTTCAACCGGACGGCACCGCGTCTGGTGGACGGACTGGAACTCCTTTTTAAATTGATTCACCCTGAATTTGTCGAGGAAAAATAGTGTCGAAAGACGGCCGGGGAATTGCAACGCGAATTTTGATGGTTTCTGCTTTTTTGACATTGCTGCTTTTTGCCGCTTGTTTAACCGGCATCAGTACCGGTTCTTCTGGAAGTGGTTTCAAGGCGGCCTGGTGGGCTTTGATACACGATGCCCGAAGCGATCCCATGGTCGCGGCCATTATATGGAATATCCGTCTGCCCAGGGTCATCCTGGCCGCCCTGGTAGGCGCAACGCTGTCCCTGGGAGGACTTGTTTTCCAGGCCCTGTTGCGCAACCCCCTTGCCGAGCCCTACATATTGGGCGTTTCCGGGGGGGCTGCCGTCGGGGCCATCATCGGGATACTGATGGGGTTTGCCCGGTTTCCAGGCGTCAGCATGACGGCTTTTACCGGCAGTATGGTCACCCTTTTGCTGTTGCTGCTCATGTCTTCCGGTCACTCGAAGTTCAAAGATTCCCTCCTTCTTTCCGGTGTGATGGTAAACGCTTTTGCCGGAGCGATTATCATGTTCCTCATGTCCATGACACAGGATTCACGGCTTCATAATATCATGTTCTGGCTCATGGGAGATCTCTCCCTTGCTGATATGTCCCAGATCAGCATACTGGCCCTCGTGCTGCTTCCCTGCTTTGGCCTGATATTCCGGTTTTCCCATTCCATGAATTTACTGCTGATGGGGTCGGAAGTGGCTGAAACCATGGGGGTCAATATCCGGCTTGTAACGGTGTCCCTTCTTGTTGCGACATCTTTTATGGTCAGTATTACGGTAAGCTATTGCGGCCCTGTGGGGTTTGTCGGGCTGGTGATGCCCCATCTTCTACGGATTGTTATCGGACCGGATCACCGGACCCTGGTGCCGGCCTGTATTATCGGCGGTGGTTCTTATATGGTGTTTTGTGACATTTTGTCCCGGGTTCTGCCCCAGCAGGGGGAAATGCCCGCCGGTGTTGTCACGGCCCTTATTGGTGCGCCTCTTTTTATCTATCTTTTAAAGAGGGCCGGTCGATGACTCCTGCGCTTGCCGTTCATAATGCCAGTTATCACTATGGGGCGACGCCGATTTTAAAAAATGTCTCTTTTCATGTTCAAAAAGGGGCTTTTTATATTATTATCGGCCCCAATGGTTCAGGCAAAACAACCTTGATGAATATTATGGCCGGTAGTGGGAGGCTTAAGAAAGGCCGGGTGGAGATCATGGGGCGCCCTTGTAGCCAATATTCTCGCCGGGAGCTGGCCCGGAACCTGGCTTTTGTGCCCCAGAACATACCGGTTGATTTTTCTTTTACCGTTTCCGAGGTCGTGCTTATGGGCCGGTCCCCGCATCAGGGGGTGCTAGGGCTGGAAAGAAAAGAAGATGCCCGGATTTTACATCAGGCCATGGCGTTTACCGGGATAGAACATCTGGCCCACCGGAAGATAGACCAGTTGAGCGGCGGGGAACGACAGCGGGTTTTTATTGCCCGGGCCATTTGCCAGGAACCCCGGATTATTTTGCTGGATGAACCCACTGCTGCCCTTGATTTGGCCCAGCAGGTCCGTATCATGGATTTGATGGAACAGCTCAAAAACGAAAAGGGCGTCACCGTCATTATGGTATCCCACGATATCAATCTGGCTGCCATGTACGGGGACTGCCTTCTTTTATTGAAAGAGGGCCGGATTATCAGCCAGGGCCGGACTGATGATGTTCTCACCTTTGACACCCTGGAAAAGGCCTATGGCTGCCTGCTGCTCGTGGATAAGAGTCCTTTAGGGGAATTCCCCCGGGTGACACCGGTACCCCACAAATTTAAACTGGCCCGGTGAAAAAGGGGGCCTTCAATTTGGTTCCGGCCTGTCCGGATATGTTTATCGTAAAGGAAAAATTATGAATATATGTATTGTGGGAACAGGATACGTGGGGTTGGTGACGGCTGCCTGTTTTGCGGAAATGGGCAATGAGGTCTGCTGTATCGACATCAATCCGAGGATTATCGAAAATTTGAACCAGGGAAGGATTCATATTTTCGAACCGGGGCTGGAACCCCTTGTCCGGCGCAACGTGGAAGAGGGACGCCTGGTTTTTTCCACGGATCTGGCCGAGGGTATGGAAAATGCCCTTTTTATCTTCAACTGTGTGGGAACACCGGCCATGGCGGACGGGGCCTGTGACCTGACCTATATCACCCGGGCGGCGGCCCAGATCGGCCAGACGATTTCAGAGTATAAGATTATTGTCAACAAATCCACTGTGCCGGTGGGCACAGCCGATCAGGTTCGGGTGATCATTGAATCTGAAATCGGCAAACGAGGCCTTACCTTTGAGTTTGACGTGGTGTCCAACCCGGAATTTCTCAAAGAAGGGGATGCGGTGAATGATTTCATGAAACCGGATCGTCTGATTGTCGGAACGGACAATGTCCGGACTGCCAAACTGCTTGAAGCGTTGTATGCGCCATTTGCCCGCAGCCGGGGTAAACTCATCGTCATGGGCGTCCGAAGTGCGGAATTGACCAAGTATGCGGCCAATTGCATGCTGGCAGCCAAGATATCCTTTATGAATGAAATGGCAAACATCTGTGAACGGGTCGGGGCCGATGTGACCGATGTCCGCCAGGGGATCGGGGCTGATCACCGCATCGGATACCATTTCATCTATCCGGGCCTGGGATATGGCGGGTCCTGTTTTCCAAAAGATGTCAAGGCCCTGATGAATACGGCCCGGCAAAACGGGTATGCCCCGGAACTGGTGGCGGCGGTGGACAGCGTCAACATTCGTCAGAAAAAAGTGCTGGCCCGGAAAATTAAAGACTATTTCGGCTCTGCGGCCGCCCTTGAGGGCAAAACCCTGGCCCTGTGGGGACTGGCGTTCAAGGCCAACACCGATGATATTCGTGAAACACCGGCCCTGGATACTATCCGGGCCCTCACCGAACACGGTATGAAGATCCGTGCATTTGACCCGGAGGCCGGCACTAATGCCGCCCGGGCGCTGGCCGGTAATCCCCTGGTGGAGATAATGGAAAAGCAGTACGACGTATTGCACGGCGCCGATGCCCTGGCGGTTGTCACCGACTGGAACCAGTTTCGCAATCCTGATTTTGAGCAGATTAAAACAAAGTTGAAGATACCGGTGATTTTTGACGGCCGTAATCTCTATTCACCCGTTTTGATGACGGCCCAGGGGTTTACCTATTTCAGTATCGGCCGACCGCCGGTTAATTGAAGAGTGAGAGCGAAAACAGGGCCGCATTTCCCAGGATATGGATGACCACCGGGGCCATCAATTCCCCTTTTCGCTCATAGGCCAGGGTGAAAACAATCCCCCCGACAATCTGAGGCACGGGAACCGACCCGGCAAGCGGGTGCATCAGCACAAACAGCAGGTTGCTGACCACAAGGGCCGTCACCAGCCCCCAGCGGCGCAGGAAACCATACAGAAGCCCTCTGAAAAAAAATTCCTCGGCCAGGGGGCCGATAAGGGCGCCGGCAACAAAAAAGACAAGGCGTTGCAGGGGCGCCGCCGGCAGACGAACCCGCAGCAGTTGCAACGGATTGATGCCTGCGAAGATGAGAAGTCCAAAGGCGCCGGCGGTAACGGCCCCGAAGATCAGAGACCAGCGAATGCCTCTGGTAAGGCCGGACCAGAACAGTTTCCAGGTCAATCCGACAGCACTCGGTCCATCCCCCCATATGGATATAATTCCGAAGAATAGCGATATCTCCAGCAGGCGCATGATCAGCAGCGCCCCCATAGGGGGCAGCCCGGGACAGGCGGACAAGGCCAAGGCCCCGCCGGATTCCACTGCAATCAATGCCACAGTCGAGATGACAAAGGGTTTTACCGCAATGCGGTCTGTTTCCATGTAAGCTTCCTTGCAGCCTTGTAGGCATACCACTGGATATACCAGTGATCCGATGTCTTGATGCGGTTTAGAATTTCCGGAACCATGGTTTTGTCATTGCTTTGTCCGAGCCCATAAAAGGCCTGGCACACCACATTGGGGTGGGGATCATCCAGTAGGGCCAGGAGTGCTTTGCTGCTTTTTATATCCTGGCCGGCCCCCAGGGCCCGGGCCGCCCAGTAGCGTTCGGCAATATGCGGGCTTTCCAGTATGGTTTTATAGTGCGGACAATCCGTGATGTTTAAGTGCTTGTCAGCAATGGTTTTCAGTGCGGCCACCCGGATGTGCAGGTGCCTGGATCCCAGGGCCTGAATGGGGTTTTGCATATGGGGTGTGGCCTTGCCTGAAAAATGCGAGAGCCATGCCGTTAAAACCAGACCGGCGATGAGCATCAGGCCAAGGGAGACCGCTAAAGAGCGTCCCTGTGGCAATCCTGCAAGAAAAAACAGTATCTGCAGCAGACACAGGGTCAGGGCGTAAACCAGTACCGGCAGCCCTGCCAGCAGCGAAATATATGTCAATTGCCGAAATAGACGGTAGCGGTCCAGTGCGGATGAAAAATTTTTCAGCCGTGATCCCGGTCGGGCGATAAATTCCCCTATGGGGCACCTGAGGATTTCCCGGCCCTGATTTTTGAATATCAAAAAATTTGCCTCTTTTCGAAGGGTCAGGTCCACTGGTTCAAAATGGTCCACGGGCAGGTAGTCATACCGGAGCAGTCTATTCTCAAGTTGTTTTCGCACCGGTTTTTCATTGATATTTTCCAGGCGGCAGGTTTTCAGCGTTTTTTGATTCAGTGTTTTGAATACCCGGGCCGGGTACAGGGTATAGTTATAGTAAAAATCGTTTATGGCGATACCGGCGGGGTTGGAAAGCAGAAAAACATCCCGGACGTTGATAAATATATGGGTGCCCGATACGCTGAGCCAGGCAACGGCCAGCACGACCAGGGGGGCAAGACGCAAAAGCAGGGGGGGAAATGGGTTTTGAGCGGATTTTTCAGGCATCCATTTTAAGGTCAGAAAAAAAACTATTGGCGGAATCAAAAAAAAGCCGGCGCTGGCGGAAAGAATCAACCCATGGATATTGAGGGCGATGAGGCAGACCCACCAGGGGATTAAAAAAAGGAGCAGAAAACGGTTTTGACGGCCCAGCAACCGATCCCAGGCCCAGGCGCAGGCAAAGGCGCTGACGGTCAGCCCGGCACCCAGGGTGAAGGTGAAAAAAAGCCCTCCCATAAAAGCGGTGGCAACGGTTTTCAGGGCCGGCAGTATTTTCAGGTTGGGGATGGCAAGATAGCCGGCGGCATCGATGACGGTGGCCGTCTGGAAAAGATGCAGATTCGATTGATACACCGGCACCAGAAAAAGCAACTGGGAAAGGAGTAGACCGGACAGTAAAATTTTGGGGATACAGGTAAATTGTTTCATGGTCTGGAGTCTTCAGCGTTCCATGTTCAATATTTAATATTCAAAAAGTAACAGTGGTGCAATTACAACCACGTCTTATGATTTGCCACACCCGGGACCATGGATGATAAACTTGAGAATGTATAGCCTATTTTTAGGGGGGAGTCAAAGCAGTCGTTGTGAATCGGGGATGACACAAAAGAAGTGGCTAATTCAACGATTTATCAAGAATATCCTTAAAACGAGCTTCTGAACATAAAAACGGTTTCCGATAAAAAAACGCTTGACAGTATGAATAGTTAACGTTATTAGAATTCCTTAATTAAGTTTGATTGCTCTAACAATTGAAAGGAGAAAAGGGACAAAGATGGTATTTTCAAAAAGTGGCTATCTGCCTGAACAAATGCTGACACCCACCATGGAGGACTATCTTGAAGCGATTTTCAATCTGGACAAAAGCAAGAAATTCGTACGGGTCAAGGATATCGCCAACCGGATGGATGTAAAGATGCCTACTGTTACCAGTATGCTCAAGACTTTGAGTGGTAAAGGACTGGTCAACTATGAGAAATATGAATATGTTGAGTTGACGGCTGAAGGCGTCAAGGTTGGAAGGGAAATTTTTCGGAGACATCAATTGCTGTTCCGGTTTTTAACGGATATCCTGAGGATAGAATCCAAAATCGCCGATGAAGAGGCTTGCAGAATGGAACATTCTCTCAGTGCCGGCACCTTGAGCAGCCTTACCGATTTTATGTCGTTTATCCAGGCGTGCCCCCGGACCGGGGAAGGCTGGTTGGCTCAATTTGAAGAATATCGACTGCACGGTGGCAGGCCTGAAAACTGCGCGGAACGTACCTTGATTTTTTCCTCACAGTTCAAAAATCAGGCTGATTGCCCGAAAAATTAAAATTCGGTGGGTTTCCGGTTTTTTAATTTGTCGGCGTACAAGTTTTTATATCAGTTTGGAAACCAACTCCCCCGATGCGTTGCAGCTGCGACCATTGCCGACGGTCTCGAATTTTCACCATATACCGGAATGAAAAACCGTTTTTTGCAAACGGTTTAACAGACGGTATTTTTTTGGATATTTAAAGTTAGATGGCTAAAACAATAGGAGGGCTTACTAAGTTGGTTGAGCGGGATAAAATTGAACTGATCAGTGCTATTAACGAGAGTGTCCAGGAATTGCAGCAGGGTATTGATACACATCGTTGTTTGTTGTCATCCATTCTGGAACAGCAGATCGATAAAGACAGTTATCGGCAGTTAATGGGCGTATGTCCCTCACGGAGGCGGGAAAAGGAGATGAAAGATGCTATACAGGAAACCATTGAAGTGCTGGAAGAAAGCCGAAAGGCATTTAAATCGAAAAAGCTTGAGACACTTCGCAAGAAACTTATCAAGGTGCTGATCAATGTGGTGTAGCAATGGGAAGGCAGGGTAAAAGATAAAATAGTTATTTTGTAATTTAAATTGCCGGAATGTCTTACGGGTTTCGTGTCTGAGTGCATGGAAAAAGTGAAGGCGTAACTTGAGATCGAAAAACGATCGGGTTGCGCCTTTTTTTATTGATACGCAGGTTCTATGCCCGGTTAAAAACATGGATCTGCATGGAGATTATCGCAGGAGAAAGATATGGACGACGGGAAGATAACGGCTTCGGATTTACCGAAACAGGATAAAACAGGCACGTTTCCACGCATTGTAAGTGGCATGGATCTATCGTCCTGCCACAGGTTCTGGGAAGTTGACTGTTGTTTTAAATGTCCTGTTGTGGGCATCTGCCTGACCTTTGCCGAACAGAAACATTTGCTGAAAAAGGCCGGGATGACTTTTAACAGTAAAAATCGTTTTGAAATTCATGAAATCCTTGTTGCCTGCTCAGACAACGAAAGCCCGTTGTCCCGCAGGGTCGACAGTTTTTTGAATCATAAGTTTAAAGAAGCCATAAAAATTCTGCTGGCGCTTGATGAAAAGATTTTTATGCAGCAATGGCAAAGCCGTTTTCAAAACGGGGCATATGAGGGATGTCTTTGGATTGCGGCCCTGCGGTCTGATTTATCGATCACGGCCCGCAGGGAAATTTTCGGGGCCGTGCATATGGCCATGCACAAGAGTGCCGAACAGGATAAAAAACTTAAAAAGAGATTGTTATATCAGCAGGCACAAAATCTGAAATTGGAAAGCAGACTCGACGCGGAAGTACGTGCAAGGAAAGCCCTGCAAAAGGAAAGCGCTGGATTGGAAAAAAAATTGAATGAACTGACTTACAAAATAATTCGTTTCGAGAAAGACAGTGTAGTACCCGAAAGCAAGTCAGTGGGGTTGAAACGCATGGCATCCATTGAGGACACCAAACGTGAAAACAATCAATTAAAAACACAACTGAATTTGACGATCCTTCAGGCGGGGAATCAAAAAAAATATATCAGGGCCATGCAGAAGCAAAACAACCGGCTTTCTCAAGAACTGACCTGCCAGCGGGAGGTGAACCATCGGTTCAAGCAGGAAATAACGGGAATTGTTGATCAGATTTCCGAGCTGAACACCTGCAGCCCGGCCTGCCCTGCGTTCGATCTTTGCCGAAAACGAATTCTTATTGTCGGCGGCATCACCCGGATGAAATCATTGTACCGGCAGCTCATCGAAGGTGCCGGCGGTGTATTTGAATACCACGACGGATATATGAAAAATGGTGTAAAGGGACTCGAAGGCAGGTTAAAGCGTGCGGATGTCGTGCTTTGCCCGGTGAATTGCAACAGCCATGCGGCCTGTTCAATGGTGAAGAATTTAGGCAAAAAACACAACAAGTCGGTCCATATGCTGGCGCAATTCAGTTTGAATGCGGTGTCCCAGGTGATCCGGGGTGCGGATCAGTGCAATTTTGTCATCAATTGAAAAAAATAACCAAAGTAAAGGAGAAAGAAAATGCAGCGTAAGACAACTCAACTATCGTTGACATCATGGTCTCCCATGGCCGTTGAAGAATTGAAACTCAAGGGATGCGGTCTGATTAATTGCAGGTCACATCTGGAAAGGCGTAATCCGGTGGCCGAAGAGATTCGGCGAATTATCGAGGGTACAGACACAAAAGGAAAATAAATCTAAATGTTAAAATATGAAAAGGTTGAAACGATGGCATCCAATTTTCACATAAAATTCAGAAAAAGCAGGGGCAATCTTCACCTTCGGCCCAAGGGGACCTTTGACGGCAATTCCGCCTGGGAATTAATACATCTGGTCCATGACAAATATGATGGACAGGGCCGGGTTTTTATCGATACCGGCGGGTTGGGTGAAGTTTCTCCCTTTGGCCGTTGTATCTTTAAAGATCATCTCGATGCGACAATTCTGCCCTTCCGGCGTCTTTTTTTCAAAGGGGAAAAGGGGTTTGACATCGCACCCAACGGCAGCCGGGTTCTTATTACGCCGCCCAGGGGTAATCAGCTGGGGCACGGTATGTGCCGACAGCGGCCCTGTGCAGCCTTGTGCGCCGGGGTGAGAAACAATCAAGCGGGTTGATTGGTGAATCAAACGAATTCAAAAAAGATGAAGGCAACGCCGGCGGCCGGAGAGGTCCGGCCGCTACGCCATATCTCCGTGAAGTGCTTCAATTTGTGCGGCAACGGTGCCGGACCGCGGTCGAAACAGGAATTATTTATCGAAGATACCTTTAAAATAACATTTTGTCTTTGCGGCAACTTGAAATTCTATATTTTCAGAAACGGGGAAAAGAGCGAATCCTTTTTGCCGGCGGGACAATGCTGTTTTCATTATTGCCCCCGGGACTGCCGCTGCGTTGAATGTGCCTGCGGGGAGTGCACAAAAAATCTTCAGCTTGTTTTTCCCTGCCAGCCACTGAGAGCGCTGCTGGGGGAGGGTTGGCTTCCGCCTGAATTTAGAAACAAGAACAGTTGTGTTCACCATATGGTCCGAGAAATCACACCTGCAATGAATCGGATTGTTGATCGGATAAAAGATACATGCCTCCATGGTGATGGGTACGATTTATTTTTTTTGGTCAAGGCCCTGGAGCTCTTTTGGCTTTTTTTCCGGTCCAAAAGGGAATCTACGGCAATACAGGTTAAATTGTGTGATCGTGAGGCGATTCGGAAGGCCCGGTTTATATTGGAAAATAATCTGGAGGAGCCGCCCGCTTTAAAAGACCTGGCGCCCCGGGTGGGGATGAGCCTGTCAAAGTTCAAACAACTGTTTCCAAAAGCATGTGGCGTGCCTCCGTATGCGTATCTGCGAAAGGTGCGCATGGAAAAGGCACGGCACCTTTTGATTACAGGGGCGATGAATGTCACCGATGCGGCCATGGCGGTGGGTTACAGCAGCCCCAGCCATTTTGCCAAGGCTTTTGTCCGGCAGTTCGGCGTAAGACCTTCCAATGTGCAAAAATCCGCCGGCTGGATGGAGAAAACTGATGAGTGGGATGGATGATTGACTTTTCGGGCTATTTTTTTGGCTTCTCGGGTTAGCATATTCGAATATAGTTTGATAAACAAAACATTACGTTTTGTAATTTCATGAACAATTTCTAAACAGAAAAAACCAAACCCGTTGCAAGACGGGGACGGAAAGCCACGGATCCCAAGAGGACAGCCGGGTTGCCTGGAAAAAAGGTGACCCGGCTGTTGTTTTTAAAAATCGGCAGTCACCGGCGAGGCGGTCTTGCGATCACCGTACGGACGATGACAGCGAAGGCGCGACTTGAAGAGACATTCAGGAAGCGCCTTATTTTATGTGCCTTTCCTGAAGGTGCCGGTCGGTCGGTCAATGCACCGGTGCGGGAAAAACATTTTTGGGAAGGGGGTGATCGGAAAACCTGATTATAAGATACAACAGATCAATGAAAGGAATTAATATTGTCAATTACAAAAGAGGAGTAATTCAATGAAAAAGATATCGATTTTAATGATCGCGTTTTTTGCAGTGGTCGCGTCCGCATCCGCTGCGTCCACCTATGCTACGTCGGTGGTGGATTATGATGCCTATTGCATGAACTGGGACAGCACCAGCGGATTCTATCACAATGAAGTGAGCGAATATTCTGGCGCTGGTGCCGACCTGAGCTGGCTCCTGGGTGCAGAAGACAAAAGTGTAGCTGCCGGCTGGGGCGGGGACGCTAACGGCGGCACCCTGACCCTTTACTACGAAACCGGCTTTACCGCCGACGGCGACGATACTACAGCCGATATTATCGTCTACGGATTCGGATTCGGATACAATACGCCGTTTTCATTGGAAAGGGGCGCCATGACGGTCTACGCCTCCAGCGACGGAGAGAACTGGACCGTAATTTCCGACTATGCCGGCTACGACAGCGGCTCCACCTGGGAAGCCAACCCGGACTTCACCCAGTCCCCTCCGGGCGTACCGTCCATCATCATGCAAATCGACCTGGACGACGACATCTCCGACACCTACGACGGGGTGATCTCGTACCTCAAGTTCGAGTTGGGCGATGGTGAAACCGGCCACGGCCGGGCCTTTTTCACCAGTTGTGTCGAGGGCGTCAATGCTGTGCCCGTACCGGCCGCCGTGTGGCTGCTGGGATCGGGACTGATCGGGCTGGCGGGCATCCGCAGACGGTCGCTGTAATTATCTGCACAGATAATAGCATAAAACCTTGCGCCAGGCCGGATGCCGATGGCTCCGGCCTGGCACTTTTCACAATAGATGTCGGGATTGGTAATTCATGTCATTATTAAATATATCCAGTAAAAGGGGCGGGGAAAAAAAAGCCGTATTCACGTGGATACTGGTACTTCTTTTTTTCTTTGTCGGCGTTGCAGCAGCGGATGAAAAGAAGGCGGACCAAAATTCGGTTGGGCCGTCAGTCGTGAAACTCGACGATATCGTGGTCAGCGGTGAGGCCCTTTCAGATCAATCCGTTCTGGAGGCGCCGGCCAGCGTCACCATCATTACGGCTGAAGAAATCGCGGCCAACCCGGCCAGGACCGTTGACGATCTCCTGAAAACCACCGTAGGGGTGGACGTCTACAAACCCTGGGGCCTGTTCGGCCCCTCCAGCCATGTGCGCCTGAGGGGGTTTGCCAACCCCAGGGCAACGATATTCCTGAGAGACGGAATGCCCATCAATCGAATGATTTGCGGCGGCGCCATCCACAATGAAATTCCTGTGGATATTATTGAACGAGTGGAAATCGTCAGAGGGGCAAACGCCTCCCTATACGGTGCAGGTGCCATGGGTGGTGTGATAAATATTGTGACTAAAAAGCTTGAAGACAAAGTCAATGCCACCGTTGACAGCTCCTACGGCTCCCACAACACATGGACCACCAATGCCGCTATAAACGGACCCGTGAGCAAAAGAACAAACATGCAGGTAAACTACAACCACTTTGACACGGACGGGTATTTTGCCTGGGCCGATTCCTGGGTGGCGGAAAGGGCCGAGACCATGTCGCTTCAAAACCTGGCCTCCTGGGCGCCGGTCAAGGACAACTATCTTTCTTCCCTTGAAAAGCAGAAAAGAGAGATGGATAACATTTTTGCCAAATTGAAGTTTGATGTAACCCCTTCTTCCACAATCAACGCTACCTATTCATATTGGAAAAACGATAACGACATTGGATACAAGTACGGCTACATAAACCAGGAAAGGGGCAGGGGAAGCATTGACTATAAAAAAACAGGGGACCTGTCCATCCGGGCAAATCTTTTTTATCTGAAGGAAAATATATATTTAAGCCAGCCCGTGCTGCCGGCGCCATGGATGACCGTGGGAGAAGGAGAAAACACCTGGTTGACCCAGGGGGAAAAGAACGACATCCCCATAACCGATGTCGGCGGTATGCTCAGCTTCAGTAAAACCATTGCAAGGCGGCATCTATTGACCCTTTCAACCGATCATCGCCTGGTGAGTACGGAAAACAGGCAGTATGAGGGACAAACTGCAGAGACTTTGAGTATCTCCGAGGGTAGACAGTATAAATGGGGAGGGGTTGTTCAGGACACCATCACCACAGGAAAGCTTACAACCACTCTCAGTCTCAGACACGATGCCGTGAGGACATATGATTTTTTTTTCGAGGACCAGACAACCTATACCGCCTACCGGGATCGAAGGGACTCCCAGTGGAATCCGAAAATCGGGTTTGCTTACAATCTTACAGATGCGACGATTCTCAAAGCCTCTGCGGGCCGTGTCTCCACCTTTCCCCCGCTTATGTATCTCATCGGCAATTATGAGACGCCCCCCGGCAGGATGATGCTGGGGAACCCTGACCTTGAGACCGAATACAGCTACAGTTACGAAGCCGGTTTGGAACAGTATTTTGCCAACGGTGTTATGTTTAAGGTGACCGCCTTTTACAACGATATCCGTGACTGGATGCAGGAAGTGACAACCAATGATCCCGAATACTCGGCCGTTTCCGTGAGATGGGAGAATATCGAAAAAGCCGAAACCGCGGGAATAGAGGTGGAGGCGGAATGCTACCCCACAGATGATTTCAAACTTTTCGTTAATTATAATTATACAGATTCGGAAATTATTGAATTCCAGGACAAGGGGCATAATTACAAAAATTCGGACCTGGAAGGAAACCAATTCCCAACGCAGCCTCACAACCGGGTCAACGCCGGCCTGACCTGGTTCAATCCGGATATCGCGACCGTTCATTTCACCATGCGCTATGTCGGAGAACGCTACTGGGATATAGAAAATGAGGTTGAACTGGATGAATTCATCACCTTTGACATCAAACTTTCCCGAAAAATTACCCCCCATCTGACAGCCTCACTTGAAGTTACGGATATACTGGATAAGGCCTGGCAGGAAACGGAAATGCATGTAACACCGGGTAGAATGATTTTCGGTAGGATAAAGCTGAGTTATTGATCGACTAAGGTCTGAACGGTCATCGTTCAATTGAAAGTGGAGAGGTAACATGAAAAGACTATTCGTTATGATCGTGGTTATTACGGTAATTGTTATAATTGGAGGGCGAGGTATTGCCTCTGCGGGTTCAACTTTTGCAACAGCCGTTGAGGATTATTCCGCTTCGCCGGCACCCGCGCCCGCGGAAGGCATTTTTATGAATTGGGACAGCACCAATGGTTTTTACCATAATCCGGTGGATGCCTACCCCGATGCCGGGGCCAACCTGGATTGGCTTCTGGGGGAAGTCGATGAAACCAGGGCTGCCGGCTGGGGGGGTGACGCCAATGGCGGCTATCTGATCCTTGCTTTTGATACGGCTTTTACCGCCGACGGCACCGATGCCGCCGACATTGTCGTTTATGGCTTCGGTTATGCCTACAATACGCCGTTTAGTCCGACTGAAAAGGGTGCCGTCAAGGTATATGCCTCGGGCAACGGCACGGACTGGACTGTAATCTCAGAGTACACCGGATCCCCGGGAGAAGAAGGCTATGTGGCCAACCCGGACTTCACCGAATCAAGCCCCGGCGTACCCTCCGTGATCATGCAAATTGATCTGGACGATGACATCTCCAACACCTACTACGGGGCGATTGCGTATCTCAGGTTCGAGCTGGGCGACGGCACCGGGGGGCACGGACGCGCCTTTTTCGTCAACGCGGTGGAAGGTGGAGAGATGAATGTCGCACCCATGGCCGATGCCGGTGTCAGTCAGGAAGTCGACCCAGGCGCCGAGGTGACCCTGGACGGCACCGGTTCCGAGGATATCGACGACGGCATTGCCACCTATGCGTGGACCCAGATTGATGCGACTGCTGAAACAACCGTTACGCTGGATGATGCCACCAGCCCGACGCCGACCTTCACCGCGCCGGACGCCCCCGGAGAAACGCTCACCTTTGAATTGACCGTGACAGACTCCGCCGGGCAATCCGACACGGACACGGTAAAGGTCACCATTATCAAAGTTTCCGACATCGCCGATTACTACGCCTCCAGCGTGGAGGAGGAGTCCGGCTGTATCTCCTGGAGCGAGCAGACCGCCGACGGCGGAGAAAATGCCCTGGGACTGCCCGATTACGTGCCGGATTCGGAAGGGGACTGTTCCGGTTGGAACACCGGCAGCGGCTATCTGGTGGTCAAATTCAACAATCCCTTGGAAGACGCCGACGGCCTGGACGATTTGGCCATCGCCCACTGTGGTACCGGTGAGGCGGAAATTCTGGTCAGCGCGGACGGCGAGACCTGGACCAGCCTGGGCACCCTGCCTGCCGGTTCGGATGCGTGTGGGGGGCTTGCCTACGCCACGTTCGATTTCGGCGATGCCGGAATCGACGGCGTCCAATATGTTAAGATTGAAAAAACGGGAACCGTGGCCCGGTTTATCGATGCGGTATTCGTCCCGGTTCGGGTTTATGGTGCCACGTCCGAGGACACCGACGACGAATACCCCGACGGCTGTGTGGATTGGGTGGCCAAGCAGGCTGATGACGGCGAAAACGCCCTGGGGAAACCGGATTACGACGACAGCACCGCCGGCATCGGCAACTGCTCCGGGTGGATGGTCGAGGCGGGACGTCTCACCATCGGTTTCGACAAGCCCTTTTTCGACGGCCAGGGCGACGATCTGAACATTTACCATTTCGGCCGGGGCGGGGCCAATGTCCAGGTCAGTACGGACGGTCTTACATGGGTCAGCCTCGGTGAACTGCCGACCGGCATCAACGGCGGCAGCCAATTGGATACGGCGGGCTACGATTTTTCCGATGCCGGTGTCGCCTGGGTCCAGTATGTCCGCATCAACAAAACCAAGGTGGGCTATACCTACGGGCGATTTATCGACGCGGCGGCGGGTGTCTACGGAATTCCCGGAAAAATTGGTGCGGCGGGCCGGGATCAGACCGTGACCGAGGGCACGGCCGTGACGCTGGGCTCCGATGGAAGCGACGATAACCCGGATGTGGTCACCTACACCTGGACACGGACCGGCGGGCTGCCGGTGGTGCTTTCCGACGCCAGCGCGAAGAATCCCGGCTTTATCGCCCCCATGATCGACGGCGGCAAGACCGAGCTGCGTTTCACAGTGACCCGCACCGAAAATTCTGCCGAAACTGAAGACGAGGTTTGCATCGTCGTCGTCGATAACGGCCTTACCCTGTCCGTTTCTGAAGAAAATCGATTTTCGCAGGCCGAGATTGTGTTTAACAACAATGTCGGGGCGGACAACCTGGGCCAAACCGCCTGTATTATGGGCCTTTCCTGTGAGGGTGGCAGCGTCACCTTCTACAAAGCCCAGGACTCCGACAGCACCCTTTCTTCGGATTATATCGATGATTTCGAAAATCGTCCCAAGAATATCTCTTACGGCCTTCTGGCCTTTGACGTTAAAACGGATGTCGTCGGTGGGTCGGCCGTTATTTCCATATTTTTGCCCCAGGCCGCTGCGGACGATTACCGTTGGTACAAATACAGCGAGGATTTGGGCTGGATTGATTTCAGCCGTGATTCGATATCCAATGGCACTGGCGACGGCGCCGAATTCAACGCCGATCGAAACGTTGTGGCCGTCACGCTAACGGACGGTGGTCCATACGATGACGATGGATTGGCAAACGGGATCATCAAGGACCCATCGGGACTGGCCGACTCAACCACGGTGGACACCTGGCACGATGAAGGCGGTGGCGGATGTTTTATCGACAGTTTGTCTGGTAGAAAAATTGGACACGTTTATTGTTTTTAACCGCAAAAAGGAGGTGATTCACTAAATTAAATTTAGGGATGTCTTGCGAGCACTGCATTAGCAGTGAGAGCGAAGGCGCAACTTGAATGAAGGTTCGGGCGGCGCCTTTTTTTGTTTCTTTAATTGCCTGATGTTAAACCCGGCCGCTATCTCAGGGATTTAAAAAAAGAGAGTAATCGCAAAAAAAACAGAAAGGAATAAGAATGAAAAAAACAATGATGTTATGGACGCTGGTGAGCATTGCGGCCCTCATGTTTTCCACAGGGGCCATGGCCGCGGCAATGGCCGAACCCAATTTCATGGTCAATTTCGGCACCGCGGGAAGTGACCGCTTCAACGCGGTGAAAACCACCCCGGACGGCGGATATGCGGTCGTCGGCATGGTAGGCAGTGATACCGTGGCCGCAAAAATCAACGTCTACGGCAACCTGGAATGGCGCTATCTTTTTGATGAGGTAAAGCATACAAACGCCAACGATATCGACGTGGACGCCGACGGTTTTATCTACATCACCGGTTATGTCAGCGCAACGGCGGAACATCCCAAAAGCCTGTGGGTCGCCAAGCTGGCGCCCTGGGGGACGGTTGTCTGGGAAAAGATCGTTACCCACGCCACAGCTTCCTCCCGCGGGATCTATATTGCCGCCTCGGGCGATGGCGGCTGCGCCGTCTCTTCCCAGTTCTCGACAACTACCGACAGCAACGAGTGGACCGTCTTCCGCCTGGCGGCCGACGGCAGCCTGGCCTGGGCCAGGCGTTACGGATCATCCGCATTCGACATGTGGTGCCGGATCATTTCCGTCAAGAATTTGAACACCGGCGAGCCGGACGGTTACCTGCTGGCCGAATACAGCAGTGCCATGGGCAACAGCGTGGATTCTTCTGACGTGGTCCTGATCCGCATAGACAATGACGGCGCCTTGTTGTGGGCCGCCAACTACGCCGGATATGCCGATGAAACCCACACCAATCCGGAAAACGACTTTGTCGATGACATCCTCCAGACCGCCGACGGCGGGTTTGCCGTGCTGGGCCGCAGCTACAATTTCACCGATCCCTCCTGGTCAAACGACAGAAGAGTTGCTTATCTGCTCAAGGTGGACGGCACCGGCACCATGTTGTGGAGCAAATACTTTCACCACAACGACGGATCGAGCGACACCGGGACCTACCGCAGCCTGTCCGAGGCTGCCGACGGCGACCTGATCGTGGCCAGTACGGATTTTGCCGACCACACATGGCTTCTGCGCTTCAGTGTCGGAGGGGTATTGGAAAATGAACAAGTATACGACAACGGCGGCAAAGACTACGTGTACAGCGTAGATGCCACCGCGGACAACGGCGCCGTGGCCGTGGGCCGCTCCAATTCCTTTGGCGGCGGTGATTACGATGGCTTTATGATCAAATTTGGCCAGGACCTGAACGTGCTTGACGGCTGCACCGGTGTTGACCCGGTTTCCCTGGTCGCCGACGCCGAATTCGTACCCGGTACGCCAACGCCCCACGCCTATGACATACCCGGTTTTACCGCGGTCGATTATCTGTCCCCGGTTTCGGACCCCGGATTTTTTGCCGGATACGTCTGCGCCGTGGACCAGGACAGCGACGACGACGGTGTTTGGGATTATGAAGACAACTGCCCGCTGACCGACAACAGCGACCAGTGGGACGGCGACGGCGACGGCATCGGCAACGCCTGCGACTGCGATCTGAGCAACGACGGGACGGTGAACATGGGTGACTTTGCGCTGCTCCGTGGTTTCTGGGGCACATCCGATCCGACAGCCGATTTCAATGCCGACGGCAACGTCAATATGGGAGACTTCGGGACGTTCCGGAGCAGTTTCGGAACCGACTATCCCTGGTATTAAACTTTAACCAATTGATTATTAATTCAAGGAGGAAGCTTAAATGAAACGATTGATTCTGATTGCCCTGTTCATGGTAGTGTTAGTGGGAATGCAAACACCCGCATTCGCTTCACAGTGGATTATTTCCCAAAATGGCGAAATCGATATTACCGGACAAAGCCAAATCGCCTTTGATATTATTTATGACAACACGGATGACGCGTTTTCCGCAATCGGCTGGGATATCGACCTGTGGTTCGATGTCAATGAACTCACCCCGGATATCACTGAAAATGATGGGGAACACGATTACTATAACGTAACGTACTATGGTTCTTATATGTCCTCCAGTTTGTACAATGGCGTTCTGAAAGATGACGTGTTTGCCGTTAGCGGATTAAGTATGGGCGCCCCTACCATCACCGCAGGAGAGAACACCCTTGCCACAGTCGTTTTCGACATCCTGAACCCGGATCTGCTGAACGGTATCGTGGAGGCGGATGTGTTTGTCGAGGCCAACGACCCGCTTGATTGGGAAGGGTTTACGCTTTCAGATTACACGACGATCATCGCCATTGAAACCGACTCCACCCTGAATCCCGATATTGGCGTTGTCCCCGTCCCTGCAGCCGTCTGGCTGTTCGGTTCCGGTCTGATCGGGCTGGTGGGTCTGCGTCGTAGAAAGAACTGACCGGCGAGCGTATAATTGATGTCAAGGGACGGCCGTCCTGTTGCTGTGGCCGTCCCTTTTTATCCGAAAACCAGACAAGGAGATGGAATTTTGAAAATAAAACGCATCGGAATCTTAATGACAGGGTTCCTGGCGCTGGTCATGGCCACCCACGTCTGGGCCGCTGACGCCGGGTACCTGAAAAATCACCCGACGGCATCGCCCGTGTCCCCGGCTTTCGTGGAAGGCCATTTACTATTAAAAATGAAAGCAGGTGCCTCGACCGGCGCCGTGCGCAACAGTCTGGAGAGCCTGGCCGGCGGCAAGAGCGGTTATACGCTCGAACGCTTCCCGGCAATCAAGGCTCATTGCGGGCAGGACCTGGTCCTGATGACCTGTCCCGGACGCACCACGGAAGAGATGCTCAAACACTTCAAGGGCCATCCGGATATCGAAATCGCCGAGCCCGACTACATCATCACCATCGATGCCATGCCCGACGACACCGAGTTCGGCCAGCTCTGGGCCCTTGAGAACACGGGCCAGGTGGTGGATGAAGAACCCAGCACGCCGGACGCCGACATCGACGCCCCCGAGGCCTGGGACCGGCTCGGTGCGACCGACGCCGAGGTGATCGTGGCGGTCATCGACACGGGCGTAGACTACACCCACGAGGATATCGCCGCCAACATGTGGACCAATGACGCCGAGCTTAACGGCACCACCGGCGTGGATGACGACGGCAACGGCTACGTTGACGATATCTACGGTATCGACACCTGCAACGGCGACTCCGATCCCTATGACGATCACTACCACGGCACCCATGTGGCCGGCACCATCGCGGCCGTGACCGACAACGGGACCGGCATTGCCGGCATCACCTGGAACCGGGCCAGGATCATGGCCCTCAAGTTCCTCTCAGCCTCCGGACGCGGCGCCACCTCGGATGCCGAGAAGTGCATCGAATATTTGCTGGAGATGAATGCACGGCCGGAGAACGATATCGTGGTCATGAACGCCTCCTGGGGCAGCGCCTCTTCCAGCGATACCCTCGGAATTGCCCTGGAATCCGCGGCCGAGGCGGGGATCATCATGGCGGCCGCCGCCGGCAACGACACCAATGACTGCGACGGAGACCAGAAGCACTACCCCAGTTCCCAGGACGTGGAAAACGTCATCTCCGTGGGTGCCACGGACCAGGATGATCGCCTGGCCGACTTCTCCAACTACGGGGCCTCGGAGGTGGATATCGCCGCCCCAGGGGTCAACATTCTCAGCGCCATTCCCGGCGGCGGCTATACGGCCATCTCCACCGATCCGTTCTACGACGACATGGAGAATGGCGACGATCTCTGGGACATGGAGGCCAGCACCGGAGCATGGGTCATCAGCGACGAGAACGCCTTTGACGATTCCTATGCCTGGAGTGACAGCCCCGGCGCGGACTACGAGTACGGTTCGGGTGTGGAAATGAATTTCAGCCTGGTGAGCAAAACCATCGATCTTTCCGCTGAAACGGACAAGGATCTGATGATCGGTTTCGTGCTCTACAAGGATCTCCTGCCCGACGCCACGCCCTGCGGCAAGCGCGACACCTTCTACGTGGAGATCTCGGGCGACGACGGCGAAACCTGGACCGTCCTGGCGGCCCACACCGGATCCGATCCGGACTGGAAGGCCTATTCCTACGCCATCCCCGCGGAACTGGTGAGCGATTGTTTTCGCATCCGCTTTCGAATGGACATCTGGCCCAACGGGGCGGCCGACGGGGTTTATATTGACGAGATCGGCATCGGCGAGGCCAACGCCATGGGCGCCTTCAAATTCGCCAACGGCACTTCCATGGCCGCCCCGCACGTCTCCGGCACCCTGGCCCTGATGGCTTCCCTCTACCCGGACGAAAGCATGGACCGTCGCATCAGCCGGCTTTACAACGGCGGCGACCGCCTGGACAGCCTCAAAGGAATCATGGCCACGGACCGGCGCATCAACCTGAACGCCTCCCTGGCCCCCGACCTGCCCACCAGCCCCCTGGTGAAGCAGTATGAACTTACCGGGGAGCGCACCGTTCAAATCCAGGGCACCTTCTTCGGCAGTGCCCCAGGGCAGGTTTTCTTCCACGATGCCTGCGCCCCGGATACGGGCGTGGCCGGGGAAATCATCTCCTGGAGCGATACCGCCATCACCGTGGAAAAACCGCCCTATTCCGGCGCTTACTTCTACGTTGTCGATAGTGACGGCACCCGTTCCGGAAGGAAGCCCATGAAGGTCAGCCTTTGGACCACCCTGACCGCGTCCAATACCAAGCGCGATTCAGGCACCGCCGCTTATGTTAACGGCAGGATCTACACCTTCGGCGGTTATGCCGGAGGCAACAACGCGCTGCGAAGCTGGGAGATATACACTCTGGGCACCGACTCCTGGGAATATCCCTACGGCGACTGGATGCTCAACCACCGGGCTCACCTGGCCTCGGCCGTTCTGGACGGCCGGATTTACCTTATCGGTGGTTACACCACCCGGGACGATGGCAGCAACCTGGATGTGGTGACCGTCTTTGATCCGGTCACCCGCGTTTTTACCGCCGATGATCCCCTGCCCTATGCCATCTGCTTCCCCGGGGCGGCTGCTGTTGACAGCAGGATCTACGCCCTGGGCGGGCTGGATGCCGATGACGTCCCCGTCAGTGCGATACTCTCGTTCGACCCGACCCGGGCCGCGGGCAGCCGGTGGCAGACCGAAACCGCCGCCCTGAGCCTGGCCCGCTTTGCCCACGGAACCATTGCCGTGGACGGGAAAATTTACGCCTTCGGCGGCCTGGAAACCTGGGAAGACGAGGAGGTTTACACAGCCAGCGGCGAGATTTTCGATCCCGCTTCCGGCACCGTCACCTCCATGGCGCCCATGCCCATCCCCCTGGCCCGCTTCGGCACGGCCACGGACGGGCGATTTATCTATGCGGTGGGCGGAACCAACAACGACTTCTGGTGCACGGCCAAGGATACGGTTCTGCGCTATGACACCCAAACCGACACCTGGTCGAGCCTGCCCGACCGGCAGCTTGTCCGGGCCAAACTGGCCGCCCCGGCTATCCTCGTGGCCGGAACCGGCATCTTCAGCCCCAATGGCGGTTTCATCAATGTCAACGAGCCCACCGCGTTCGGACCCGCCTACGATGCCATGGACGAAAACACTTTTCTGGATATGGGCGACATCACCGATAGCGACGGCGACAATATCCCCGACCGGGACGACAACTGCCGGCAGACCGCCAACGCCAACCAGTTGGACACTGACGCCGACGGTTACGGCAACGCCTGCGACTGCGACCTGAACAACGACGGTATGGTCAATATGGGCGACTTCATGCAGTTCCGCGGCTATTGGGGGGGGACCGCGGAAGCGGTCGCCGATTTCAACGACGACGGTATGGTCAATATGGGCGACTTCGTGATCTTCCGGGGCCGATGGGGCAGCGTGGCGCCCTTCGAGTAATTAACAAAATTTTAACCCGCTCCGTCCGCCGCATCCGCGGCGGGCAGCGGAACCCTCACCCAATGAAAGGAAATGGAAGATGAAAAAGACGATTTTAGTACTGACGACAGTTTTAATGATGGCTTTCGCCCCTGTGGCTCACGCGGACGTGGTGTTCCAGGAAAACTTCGACGGCAAAGGACCGGGGTTTTCGAATTGGACCATCACGGACGGCGGGGATACGCGTGATACTTGGGACGAGTATCACGGTGGCTGGAATTATTCCGGCGGAACGGGTAATTGCGCGGCAGCCGATGCCTATCTTTATTATTCGGAATATAATGACAAACTCTCGTACACCATAGACATCAACGGCTACACCGGCCTGCAGATGACGCTCAACGTAGGCTATTGGGAGGGTGACTATGGCGATTCCAATGCCGTCGGCTATATCCTTGGCTATGTGGACGGCGCAGCCGTTTCCACCACCATTGATTTCTTCAGCCAAGACTGGCCCGATGGCGATTCCCAGCCCTATGACCTCTCTTTTGCCGACGGGGCCTCCACCCTGGACCTCACCTTCCAGTTTGTCTCCGACTACGACGGCTATTTTATGGTAGACGATATCGAGATCACCGGCAACCCCGTTCCCGTGCCGGCGGCAGTCTGGCTGCTGGGCTCCGGCCTGCTGGGACTTGTTGGACTGAGAAAGAAACAATAAGGAGATCCATTGATGAAAGCGAAAGTACTTATCGGTTTTGCGGCTTTGTTTGTAGTAATGATGTTTGCCAGCAATGTTGGCGCAACGGAAATGGTCTTCGAAGCCTCCATCATCCAAGAGTCCTACGATGCAGGTGATGTGAACCAGGATATCATCTCGGTGGATTACTGGAACTTCACCGTCAACACCACCGGAACGGTGACCATCGATGTGCTCTCCTGGGAGCGGGACCCCGATGAATGGTTTTGGGTGGACGTCAACGGCGACGGCGAGGACTCTTTTATCGATTCCTATATTCGTGTTTTCAAAGACTCCCTTGCCGCCGAAAACATCTACGCATCCAACGATGACAGCGCAGGCAACTTCGGCGACGACGGCACCATTCGCGGCAACGACTCCTACATATCCGAGACTTTCGAAGCCGGGGACTACATCATCGCCATCAGTTCCTGCGGTTATCCAGCCTATGGAGAATATCCGGGCTATTTCACCGTGGACGAGGCGGTGGACGGATATAACCAGAGAGCCATCATCCCCTACTCTGAAGGCGAAGGGGACCATGGCGACTATCGCATCACGGTCAGCGGCGATGTCTCGGCCGTGCCCCTGCCGGCGGCGGTATGGCTGCTGGGCTCGGGCATTGCCGGCCTGGCCGCATTAAAGAGACGATCGGCGTAATGGTCGCTGAAAGGGAAGAACAATGCTCGGATCCAATAAAAATCTGATAGTCGTTTTGATAGCGGCCGCAATTCTGTTACTGGCTGAGACAATGCCGGCCCTGGCGGCTGAAAAGGAAGCGGAGAAATTCCCCAATTCGCTGCATGGCCGAACCGCTTCCGCCCCCAATGTTTTCATGGCCTCGGGCACCGGCTTGCGGGCCGATGCCACGGCAACAACCAAAATCACCCGTAACATCGGCAAGGTCATCCTTCGGGTGCCCCCTTCGGCCGTCAAATGCAAGGCGGCCCTGCCAGAGGGCGTCACCGGTGACCAGCAGCGTTTCAAGGCCCTGTCGGCGGTGACCGGCAGCGCTTACTATCTGATTGAAGAAAATCAGGTCGAGAAAGTGCGTAGGGCTCTGGAAAAGAATGACACCAGGAGCGGTATTCAGTCCTTCCCCAACATTGTCAAGCGCCTGGAGCGCACCCTGCCCGGCGATCCCCACTTCTCTTCCCAGTGGTGCCATAAAAATACGGACAATCCCTATGCCGACATGGATTCTCCCAAGGCCTGGGATATCACCACCGGGTCAGTCGATGTGGTTGTGGCGCTCATTGATTCGGGCGTGGACTACACCCACCCCGACCTGGCCGCCAATATCTGGACCAATCCCGGGGAGATTGCAAACAACGGCATTGATGACGACGGCAACGGCTACGTGGACGATATCCACGGCATCGACAGCGGCGATGGGGACAGCGATCCCCTGGATTACGACGGTCACGGCACCCATGTGGCCGGGATCATGGGGGCTGTGGGCGGCAATGGCCTGGGCGTTGCCGGTGTCAACTGGCAGGTGAGAATCATGGTCCTCAAGGGCTTTGAAGAGGCCAGCGACGGGATGGATACCACCATGGAAGTCGAGGCCATTGATTACATTCTGGCCATGAAGGCCAAGGGGGTTAACATCGTGGCGGTCAATGCTTCCTATGGTTTCACCGGCTCGGAAGACGAGGTTGAAAAAGAGGCCATTGATGCCCTGGGTGAGGCCGGGATTCTCTTTATGGCCGCCGCCGGCAACAGTGCTGTCGACAACGATAATTCGTCTTACGGCCACTATCCGTCTTCCTACGATCTCGATAACATCGTCAGCGTGGCCGCCAGTGATGCCGACGGTCAATTGGCCTATTATTCGAATTACGGTACCGTCAGCGTGGACCTGGCCGCGCCGGGAGATGAAATCCTGAGCACCGTGATGAGTGATTACGTCTACACCCCGGTGGCCGGGGATCTGTTTTTCGACGACATGGAATCCGGTGCCGGCAACTGGGACGCCGAAGGCACCTGGGCCATTACGGAAGCGCCGGCCAACAGTCCGTCGCATGCCTGGTCGGACAGTCCCGATGGCCGTTACAGTACCTACGAAGACATGGTCCTGACCAGCCCGGTGATCGATCTCAGCCAGGCGACAACGGTTCTGGCCTTGGGATTTTTAATTAATTACGAAATCGAAGAGGCGGGCGACAACGGTTATTTCGACAGCCTCCAAGTCTGGTACCTGGCGCCTTCTGAAACCGATGGGGACGATCCGGAATGGGAGAAGATCGGGGCCATTGCGGGCAGTTCCGACGGAGCGTGGGAGACCTACTCGGCAGTCATTCCAGGGCGTTTTTTCTGGGAGGGATTCCGCTTCCGTTTCGTACTGCACAGTGATTATTCCATTCAGAAAGATGGGGTTTATATTGACAATGCGGGTATCGGTGTGCCGGAAACGATCTACCCTTACGCCTACTACAGCGGTACCTCCATGGCCACGCCCCAGGTTACTGGCGCAACGGGTCTGGTGGCTGCGGTTTTTCCCGGTATCGGCGCCACGGATATCAAGACCTGCCTTTTGGCCGGCACCCAGCCCACGGCCGACCTTGACGGTGATGTGGCCACCGGGGGAATGCTCAACCTTGCCGGAACCCTGGAGGGCCCGACGGCGGACAGCGATGCAGATGGCGTGCCCGATTTCCGGGACAACTGTGCTGCCACGGCCAATGCAGACCAAGCGGATACGGATATTGACGGTTATGGCAATGCCTGTGACTGCGACCTGGACAATGACGGCAATGTCGGTATGGCCGATTTTATACAATTCCGCGACTTCTGGAGCTCAAGCGAAGCTGTGGCCGATTTTGACGGTGATGGCAATGTGGGAATGGCGGATCTCATGATTTTGCGGGGGCGTTGGGGGACTTTAGCGCCGTTTGAGTAAAAGGATAAACAGGAAAAATGAATATGCGAAAGTATGGTTTTTTGATTGTGTTCATTGCCCTGGTATGGGCTGCAAGCCCGGCCCTGGCGAAAATGGAAAAACTGGTTCTGGCCGGTCCCAAATCCACGGTGACCCATCCCCTGGCGTACATGGTCGAGGCCGGTCTTCTCAAGGAGTGGGCCGACGAGGTCGAATTGGTGGTATGGGATAACCCCGACCAGCTTCGGGCCCTGGTCGCCGGGGGCCAGGCCGATTTCTCGGCCGTGCCCAGTTATGTGGCCGCCAACTTCTATAACCGGGGGGTTCCCCTGCGGCTGCTGAACATCTCGGTGTGGGGCGTTTTGTGGATCGTCTCCGCGGATCCCGGGATCAAAAGCCTTGCCGATTTAAAGGGTGAGGAGATCCTGCTCACCTATCGAGGAGACCTGCCGGACCTGGTCCTGACCAGCCTGGCGACCGGACAAGGGCTTGATCCGGCCCGGGATTTCAAACGGCGTTATCTGCCGAATTTTCCGGCCGCGGCCCAAGAGGTGATCGGCGGCCGGGCCAAACATGCCATGTTGGCCGAACCCATGGCATCAGCAGCTTTGCTTAAGTCCGCCATGCTGCAGGGCAAGGCCCCCGGGCTTTACCGGGCCATCGATATCCAACAGGAGTGGGGCAGGGTGCACCATACCAAGCCACGCATAGCCGAAGCCGGCATCTGCGCCCTGCCCCGGATCACCGGTCATCCGGAGGTAATCGAGGCCTTTCAGGATGCGTACCGTACCGCCATCGAGTGGTGCCGGACGAATCCGAAAAGGGCTGCCCAAATCGTAACAAAGCAGATCCCGGGGCTGAAACCGGGGCCGGTGGCTTCGGCCCTGAAAAACGCCCGTTTGCAGTTTGTCACAGCCCGGGCGGCCAAACCGGAATTGGTCCAATTCTATAAGATTTTAATGGGACTCAATCCTGCCAAGATCGGCGGCAGGCTTCCCGACGACGGCTTTTACTGGAAGACACCCTGAACCCATGCGTTTCTTGAATACCGCATGGCGGGACAGACTGTTCACCGCCCTGGGCTTTCTGCTGCTTCTGGGCGGCTGGCAACTGCTCTCCCTCTTCACCCACGACATTTTGGTGGCCTCCCCGGCCAAAACCGTGGCGGCGTTGGGGGAGATGATCGGAACGAATTATTTTAGGGAGCATTTCTGGGTGACCCTGAAACGCATTTTTTTTGGCATCCTGTCTGGCGGGATGAGCGGATTTGTCCTGGGAATAACCGCGGGCCTCAACCGCGACATCCGCAATCTCCTCAACCCGTTGCGCTGGATCATGCTGAGTATCTCCCCGGTGGTGGTGGTGGTGCTGGCCATGCTCTGGTTCGGCATGGGATCGACCATGGTGATCTTCATTGCCACCGTGCTGATCATGCCCATCGTCTACGTGAACACCGTCAAGGGCATCGAAATGGTGGACGCCACTTTGGTGGAGATGGCCCATCTGTACCGCTTCAGCCTCTTCATGCGCATTCGGGACCTCTACACACCGGCCATTATCGGCCCTCTAAGTGCGGCCATGATGCTGGTGATCTGTATGGGCGTTCGGGTGGTCCTTTTGGCCGAGCTCATGGGCGCCAACGACGGTATCGGCTATGCCGTGGGCACTACGCGAACCAATCTGGATACGCCCCAGCTGTTCGCCTGGATCCTGGTCAGCCTGGTCATGGTCTCCGTTCTGGAGTTCTGCCTGTTGCGGCCCGTGGAAAAGCATTTCAGAAAGTGGCAGCCATGACGCCGGCCATTTGTTTCGACGCGGTGGTGAAACGCTACGGCCACCGGGAAGTGCTCAGCGGCCTCTCTTTTGAAATCCATCACCGGGAGATTGTCGGCCTGCTGGGGCGTAGCGGCATCGGCAAGAGTACCATTTTGAAACTCATCGCCGGTCTGGAAAGGCCGACCGGCGGAAGGGTCCGGTTGCGGGCCCAGCGCATCGGTTACGTATTTCAGGAACCTCGTCTGCTGCCCTGGAAAACAACGCTGGAAAATGTGACACTCCCGCTGACGGCAATCGGTATTAAAAAGAAAAGCGCGGTGGAAAGGGCCGTCCGGTTGCTGAATGCCATGGGGTTGTCTGCATTCATGGAAAACTATCCGGCTCAGTTGTCCGGGGGTATGTGCCAGCGGGTTTCCCTGGCCCGGGCCTTTGCCGTGGAGCCGGATATCCTGCTGCTTGACGAGCCGTTCAGTTCATTGGATATCAAATTGAAAAAAGGACTGCAGGCCATGCTCGCGGATCAACTGACCGTCCAGCCAGCAACTGTCCTATACGTATCCCATTCTCCTAAGGAGGTGGCGCAGATCGTAGACAGGGTCTTTATGATGACTTCGGCAAGCACTCTTATGGAAATGAGGCCGTTGGATATGGCGATTCTGGAGGAAAATCTTGAACGGAACAGCAAGGCGTTTTCTATCGCCCCGTTTTAAAAATGGCCTTGAGCGTTTGTTTTATAGCTTTTGGGGGTAGCGGCACGACTTAGAAGATGCTAACTTTTATTTTATATAAAAAAACATGTCTTATATAACAAGCGGCGCGGCCGGTCTGTTTGATCGGGTTCCGACGACCGCAGCAAGGGGGTGATGATTATAGAAAAACATATTTAAAAAAAAATCACAGTGGCGGGCGTGGCCGCGTAAGTGGTTCACGCCCTGATTCAGTACTGCAGGTATCTTTCCCCCTGAAATACGGGGTCAATAAAATATAAACGATTTTTGAACCCCGACAAAGAATATCAATGCATCGCCGGTATACAGTGTCTGTCAATCCTTCTCCTTCCCCCAAAAATTTTTTCTAAAATTTAGTTTGTAAAAAAATAAAAAAAGGCTTGACTAATAAAATTTATTGTGCGAATTAGATCTCGCTTGCAAAGATAGTAGTATCTAACTATGTAAGATTGACCTTACGGTTTTCGACCGGTTTCCGGTGCGGGAAAAGTGAAGGCGTAACGTGTGCTATTTGGGTATAGCCGGTTGCGCCTTTTTTATTTTGGAACGGATAGGAGATGAACTTTGAAACTAGATCAAATGAAACCGGGCAATGAATGCCGCATCGTGAAACTGTCGGCCCGGGATAAACTGGGCCAGAGACTGATGGATATGGGCGTTTATCCGGGGCTTAAAGTGAAGGTGATTCGCAATGCACCGCTGCAAGATCCGGTGGAGGTCGAACTTGGCGGTTATTTTTTGAGCCTGCGTCATGACGAAGCCGTTTTTGTGGAGGTGGAACTGCTGTGAATACCCCAAAATGTCTTGTGGCCCTGGCCGGACAGCCCAACTGCGGAAAGTCAACGATATTCAACGCACTCACCGGCGCGAGCCAGCATGTTGCCAATTATCCGGGCGTCACCGTTGAAAAGATGTACGGCGGGTATCGGAAAAACGGTACGAAGGTAAGTGTCGTCGATCTGCCCGGCACCTACTCCCTGACCTCCTATTCCCTGGAGGAACGGGTGTCGCGTAATTTTATCCTCCGGGATAAGCCCTCCGTGGTTGTCAATGTGATGGACGCATCCAATCTCAAACGCCACCTGTATCTCACATTTCAGCTGCTCGAGATGGAGGTCCCCCTTGTCCTGAACCTGAATATGATGGATGTGGCAAGGCGTCGCGGAGTTGAGATCAATTTTGATCGTCTGGCAGAGCTGCTGGGCGTATCGGTTGCGCCCACTGCCATTAAGAAGGGGGAGGGGAAAAAAAATCTCCTGAGTGTCATCAGTGAGACCGGCTTATCGGAGAAGAACAAGCGTGTCTTCAGAGTCGATTACGGTGTCATGGAGCCCTTCCTTGAAGAGATCGAAAAAATGCTCGCGGATATTGTTGCTCCGGACTATCCGCTGCGATGGCTTGCCGTAAAGCTGATGGAGGCCGACGAGGAAGTTGAAAAAATCGTCCGCCAAAGCGGGGCCGACGCCGTTATCACTGCCGTTAAATTGAAACGACGGGTCTTTGAGGATAAATTTGACGAGCTCCCGGAACAGCACATTGCCTACGCAAGATACAAGGCGGCCGATATCGTTGCCGATGAAAGTGTTGTTGTCAAAAACAAGGAGAACACCACCTGGTCCGATAAAATCGATAAGGTTGTCTGCCACAAAATCGTCGGCCCCCTCGTTCTGGTGGGGGTTGTCTATGCCCTGTATCATCTCTCCATTGTCGAAGGCTATAAGCTGACCAACTACACCTGGCCCCTGCTGGCATGGCTGAAAAGCGCCATTGCTTCCCTGTTGCCGGATCCCGCATTTGTCACCGAACCTTTGATTCGGTCCCTGGCCCTGTGGTTTGTGGACAGCGTCAATGCATTGCTCAATTATATACCCATTTTTTTTATCCTGTTTGCCTTGATTGCCATCTTGGAAGATACTGGCTACATGCCGCGTATGGCGTTTTTGCTGGATCGCCTTTTCAAGCGCTTCGGCCTGCACGGCCAGTCCACGTTGCCCATGGTTTTGGGCGGCGTCTTTGTGGGCGGCTGTGCCGTGCCGGCCATTATGTCCACCAAGGGGATTCCCGACGAGAGGGCGCGTTTTGCCACGACCTTGATCATCCCCATGCTCAACTGTCTGGCCAAGATCCCCTTGTATATCCTGATGATCAATATCTATTTTGCCGCCCACAAGGGCGTGGTCATGATGTTCATGGCCACGATAACACTTTTGATGGCACTTCCGGTGGCCAAGCTTCTTTCCATGACCCTGTTAAAGGGCAGGGAAACCGCACCGTTTATCATGGAGATGCCGCCCTATCATCTGCCCACATTGCGGGGTGTTCTCGGCCGTGCAGTGGAACGGATCTGGCTTTTTTTAAAAAAGATCGTCACCATCGTGGCAGCCGTAGCTATTGTTATTTTCGTTCTGATGCAGTTTCCCGGGCTGAACAGCGACGGCAGGGCTCGTTATGCCCGGGAGGCGGAAAAGGCCAGGACCGTTTTTAATCAAAAGATCAAAGGTAATCCATATGCCGATCATGTCCGGGGAGACAATATCATGGCCCTTATTTTATATGCGGATCAATACAAAAAGGCCCGCATGGGAATCACGGACCCGGAAAAAGCCGAAGCTGTTGATTCACGGTTTGTCGCGAAAAACGAAAACTTTTTTAAAGTAATCAAGCCGGGAAGGGACAAGGATGCCAAAAAAATTCAAAAGGCGTTTAAAAAGCTGGTTTCCGCCAGGAAGAAGATTCTACGGGAGATCAAGGCGGAAAAGATTGATAACAGTTTTCTTGGAAAAATCGGCAGAAGTCTCGAGCCGGTGACCCAATGGGCCGGCTTTAACTGGCGGGTCAACGTGGCCCTGCTCAGCTCATTTGCCGCCAAGGAGAGCAGTGTGGCCACCCTGGGCGCGATTTATCAATCCGACGAGGAGGGCGCCACCCTTGAAAAGCGGATGGCGGAAACGGAAAAACAATTTACGCCCCTGCACGCTTTGTCTCTGCTGCTGGTCATGGCCCTGTTCCCGCCGTGTATTGCAGCGGTGCTGACCATCAAGATTCAGACCGGTTCGGTGAAATGGATGCTGTTTTCCATGGCCTACCAGATGCTGCTGGGCATCACGGTGGCCAGTTTCGTGTTTACCGGCAGCCGCCTTCTGGGGCTCGACGGTCTTCAGGCCATGGCGGTTTTTTTCGGAATAGCGCTGACGTTTACCATTGTCATGGGATTGGTCAATCCCAGGCATGAATATCAATAAATTACAAAAGAAAAAGGAGTTAGTGTCATGAAAAAAGTTTATCTGTTGCTTCTGCTTGCCGTCGGTCTTTTCCTGGCCGGACAGGTCTTTGCTCACACCCCGCTGTGTTCCTGCTACGACAACGGAGACGGCACTATTACCTGCGAAGGCGGATTCTCCGACGGGTCATCAGCCTCCGGGGTGGAGATGCGGGTGCTTGATAAGGACGGCAAGGTGCTGACCAAGGGTAAAATGAACGAGGACAGCGAATTTACCGTGGAGAAACCGGACGGCCCCTACAAGGTGGTGTTTGACGCCGGGCCGGGTCATCTCATTGAAGTCGACGGCAAGGATATTATGGAGTAGGACGGTTTGACAGTTTAAACGCTGAATTATGAGAGATGACCTCTCAAATCGGATTTTCAAAAAAACAAAATGAACATGAGAAAGGAGTGGTATCAATGAAAAAAGCAATTTTTGTATTGGCGGGATTGATGGTTTTGGCGTTGACAGCGCCGGCGATGGCTCATTTTCAGATGATTTATACCCCGGAGGCGGCCCTGGTAAAGGGCGGTAAGATACCGTTGAAGCTGGTTTTCACCCATCCTTTTGAGGCCGGGCACACCATGGATATGGGCACCCCCGAGCAGTTTTTCGTTATGCAGTCCCGGGGTGAGAATACACCTAAAAAAGTTGATCTTCTGAACAAGCTCAGACCCATCACCTGGACGAGTCTCACCAACTCGGGCAAGGCCTGGGAGACCGAGTACAGCGCCAGGGGCGGCGATCACATCTTTTGCCTGGTTCCGCAACCATACTGGGAAGGGGGCGAGGGGTTCTACATCAAGCAGAATACCAAGGTCATCATCAACGTAGGCGGGGAGCCCGGTGCCTGGATGGAACCTGTCGGGATTCCGACGGAAATCGTACCTCTGGCCAAACCCTATGACCGCTGGACCGGGAATGTGTTTCAGGGGCAGGTCCTGTGCAAGGGGAAGCCTGTTTCCGGAGCGGAAATCGAGATTGAATATATGAACCACAAGCCGCTGCTGGATAAGAACGCCTTTGCCAAAGAAGCAAGGGCAGAAGCACCGCAGGATGCCTTTGTGTTGCAGACCATTTTCGCCGATGCCAACGGTATATTTACCTTCGGTATTCCCAAGTCCGGCTGGTGGGGATTTGCAGCGCTGGATCTTGATCCCGATTACACCTACCAGGGAAAGAAATGCTCCCGGGATGCAGTGATCTGGATCAAGGCTGTGGATATGAAATAGTGCCGCCCTATAAGCGGTAACGGTAAAAGCCTTCCTGTCGCCGCTTTCTCCTCTGTGCGGCAATCAATCACCGGGGGCCCTAATTTTTACCCCGCGGGGCCACCCGGTGATTCTTTCCCGGCGGCAAGGGGTGTCTTATGCGTGGAGGTAACAAATGGATACCATAATTGTAATAGTCATTGTCGGCCTGGCGATTTTATGTTTATATCGACACTTTGCTGCAAGTTTTAAAAAAGGCGCCACTTCCTGCAGCTGCAACGGATGCGCTGATTGCTCTTTCGGCTGTCCGCAGGCAGGCGACCGACCAAAAGCCGCGGGGAGGATCATAGCCGGTTTCGATGCGCAGAGCCCGCCCGTATGTGGTGATGTAAAAGGGTTTCAGAAAAAAAAATTGCTGCATTCGTCAAAAAAAATTATGGATGGGTAACGGCCGGCCGGCGGCATGTGTTTTTAAACCGAAAAAATACTAAAGGGGCGTCCCGCTTCGATCGGGGCACAGAAGTTACAGCAGAACAATATTTTTTATTCTCAATGTGCTGCGTCCGGTTGAAGAGACGTTCATGAAAACTCACGGATTGTGAACAGGAAATAAATTAAAATGGAACAGCGTAAATTTACCATCCAGTCCATCGGCATCATCCATACGCAGCATACCGATCCTCTTCAAACACCTATCCAGCCGGTTTTCTCTAAAGGGATGCGGGGTCAGATAACGCTGTTTCTCGATTATGTCGACGGATTGGCGGATCTGGATGGGTTTTCGCATATTTATCTTTTTTATTATTTTGACCGTTCAACCATAACGAAACTGCGGGTAAAACCCTATCTTGACGATAAGATCCGCGGCATTTTCGCGACCCGTGCGCCGCACAGACCCAATAAAATAGGCATGAGCCTTGTACGGCTGATGGCGGTTCGCGGCAATGTATTAGAAATTGACGGTGCCGATATGCTGAACAATACCCCGCTGATCGACATCAAACCCTATATTGAACGTTTTGGCCCGACAGAAGCGGTTCGATCCGGCTGGCAGGATCAAATTCCCGATGAGGTTGCCAGTTTGCGAGGGACAAGGCGATTCAAGATACGGGGATGACGTAAAAGCGGCTGGCGGCTTGGGCTGCTTTGCCATGAAAGATTTGGGAATAAAGTGCCGGGTGATAACATCGGCACGTCTTACGGGTTTCGATAAAAGGCGGAACAAGTGAAGGCGCAGCAGGTTTCATGACCATATGGGGCCGGCGGCGCTTTTTTTTATTTTCGCGATTACCGGGCAGGACAGGATATCGGTCAAGATCGACAGTCCGGAATTTTAAAATCGTGCTCGGCGGCAATCGGGTGTCTATCAGTAAACAACAATGGGAGAGAAAAAATGAAAAAAGCACTGATTATTTTTGGTACGACAACCGGTAACACGGAAGAGATGGCGGACATCATCAGGCAGATGATCGCGGAATGCGGTTTTGAAACGGAGATGAAAAATGTAACCGAAGCCGTGGTAACGGATCTGACTGCCGGCTATGATCTGGTTTTGCTGGGATGTCCGGCCTATGGTGATGATGATGTTGAACTGCAGGAGGATTTCGATGAATTTTATGAACAACTGGACGGCATCAACCTGAATGGTGGCAGGTTCGCCGTTTTCGCTCCCGGCGACAGCTCGTATACGCATTTTTGCGGGTCAGTGGATAAGCTGGAGGAAAAAATCGAAGAACTCGGCGGGAAGATGGCGGCGGACGGTCTGAAGATCGACGGATATCCTGGAGACGCCGAAGACGAGATTCAGGAATGGGCCAGATCAGTTACCGAGGGAGGTTAAAAAGAAACCTGAAAAGTAGAGATGAAATGTCTGCAAAAATATTTATCATCAGAACAATAATTGCATTGATGGCCGTCCTGAGTTTTGTCGTTCACAAGTGGACAGGATTTGAACCGCTCAAATGGTTTGGCTTGATTTTTTATTGTATCTGCTTTTTCATGTATACACGGGCTTTGTTTATTGCGTTAATCCAGACCAGGAGGGTTACGGCCGACCTGTTAGTCGTAACGGTCATGGTGGTCTCGTTCCTGGCCGGACAACCACTCAGCGGCGCTCTTGTGGCGTGGTTTATCAGCATGGGGCTTGCCATCTCCTTTGCCATTATTGAAAGGACCCGCAGCAGAATCGAAGCCCTTACCAAAGAGACGGGCAAGATTGTTCGTGTTGTAAGAAATAAGAATATGTTGAAATTGCCCGTTGAGCAGGTTCGTCCGGGTGATGTGGCCATTGTCCCTCAGGGGGAAATGATACCGGTGGACGGAAAAATTATAGAGGGAGCTTCCTCCATTGACGAGTCCGTGATTACCGGTGAGCCCTTTTCCGTGTATAAAAAGGTCGGGGATTTCGTAACCTCCGGGGCCATTTCTCTCACCTCACAGTTGAAGATCCAGGCTGCCAAAGCCGGCGACAAGGGGTTTCTCTATGTTATGACCGGGGAAATCGCGGAATCTTTGAAAGTCAAACCCGAAATCCATCGAACAGCCGACAGGATCGTGCAGTTTTTTATTTCGGGTGTGGTCCTCTACGCAATCGGTGTGTTTCTCTTCACCGGTGGTTTGACCGGAAATGGTGATGCGGGCTTGATCCGCATGGCCGCCGTGGTTGCTGTGGCCTGTCCTTGTGCATGGGCACTGTCAGTGCCGACGGCTTTTGCCGCGGCCATCGGGGGCTTGAGCAGGCGCGGTATTCTGGTGCGCGGTGGAACGCCCCTTGAGGCGACGGGTCGTGTGGTAAATGTGGTGCTGGATAAAACAGGAACCATCACTCTGGCCGAACCCAAGGTGGCCGGGATCAAGTCATTCGGGGGATCTTCCGGGGAACTGCTTCAAATCGCCGCATCGGTGGAGTCGGGTTTTAATCATCCCATTGCCAATGCCATTGTGACATATGCATCTGTAAGGGGAGTGCATCCTCTAAAAGCGGAGGGGTCCGAATATCTGCCTGGTTTAGGGATAAAATCCTTTGTGGAAGGATGTGGTGAAGTGGTTCTGGGGTCCACCGAAACGGTGAAAGCCCTGGGCGTGATCGTTCCTCTGGACGTTAAACTCAAGGGACGAGCTACGTGGATCTGTATCGACGGTAAGGTCGCAGGCGCTATCGTTATCCAGGACGAATTGCAGGAATATGCACGGGACCTTGGTCGGTCCCTCCACGGCCTTGGCATTAAACACGTTGAACTGGCAACCGGGGACAACCAAGAAGCCGAAGCGCAGCGTGTGGCCAAACTTATCGGGGCGGATGGATATCACTGGGGATTAAAGCCGGCGGATAAGACATCCATTGTGAAGAAGTTCAAGGCACAGGGAATTACGATAATGGTGGGCGACGGGGTCAATGACGCCGTATCGCTGGCCGCCGCGGATGTGGGGATCTCCATCGGCCGCACCAAGGCTGATCTGGCCATCAAATCCTCGGACATTATCGTGCTGCGGGATGACACATTGAGCCTGATTACCATCATTAAAAAAGGCAGGAAACTGATCCGCATCATTAAACAGAATTATACCTGGGCCATCGGTTTTAACACCATTGGCATTGCCTTGGCCACGGCGGGGTTCCTGAGCCCCTGGCTGGCGGCCCTGTTTCATCATGTGAGCTCTGTTCTTGTGGTTTTAAATTCCGCCAGACTGGTTAAAACCCCGGTCGATTGAGATGACCTGTCGGAAAGGAATCCATGCCTGAAAAACCGAATTGGGAGGTGTTTTCAGTAAATTCGTTGAATCCGCTGGAATCGGGAAAAAATAAAAACAATGGACAATTAAATAAAAATGCAAAAGATACTGTTCAAATCGGATTATATATCTTCAATAGGAAACGGTAATAAATATGGAAAGGTGATTTATCAGATCAAAAACCTGCCTGATAATGATATCTGGAGATTTAAAATATTTTCTGTAAAGCCAGGGTTTTATCTTTCATATATATTAAATCGTCCGGGTGAAACCGCTGAAGTTTTTTTTGAAACATGTCATTCACCAGTGGAGTTTTCATACTGTCTGGCAGGAAAAAACAACATCAGGATATGGGGATTAAAAAACAAAGGCGTTTATGAATTTCAATCAAGGCCCGGCATTAATGTCGTGTCAAGCCTTTCCAATACCCATGGCAACATGAATTATTCTTTTAACGGCAGTACGTTGGGCGTTGGCCTTTTAGTCGATCCCCAACTTCTTCTCTCCTATCTTGATTCGGAATTAAATAAAATTCCCAAATCTTTGAAGGCCTTTTTGGAGGGTAGACGCATGCGATTTATTCAGCCATCCGAGATGACCCCTGCCATACATATGGCGGCTTCCCAGATAATAAATTCCCCTTATACGGGTAATGTCGGCAAGCTTTTTTTAGAAAGCAAAGCCATTGAGCTTCTTGCGCTCCAGATAGAGGCATTGACGAGTCATGCCGGCGCAAACCAGAGACGGAAGCTTCAAAAAAAGGATATTGACGCTATTTATGCTGCCAGGGATATACTCATCAATAATATGCAGGCTCCGCCGAGCCTGGTGTCGCTTGCCAGGCTTGCCGGAACCAATGAGTTTAAACTTAAAATAGGGTTTAAGCAGGTTTTTAATATGACGGCATTCGGTTTTCTTCGGGATCATAAAATGAAACAGGCATGCAAGATGATGGAAAAAGGTGGTATGAATGTAAGCGAAGTTGCATGGGAGATAGGGTATTCCAATGTAAGCCATTTTATAAAAGCATACAGGCATAAATTCGGTGTAAACCCCGGAGTATTCTTGAAAAAAATCAGACATGGGGGCCAGGCTGCACGGGGTCGTTAAATCAAAAAAATTGGATTTCATCAATACGATTTCTCCTTACTGGCGGTGGCCTTTTTCGGGATTTACCTGTCCTCCATGATAGTCAATAACCCGCATCTTTTTTTCGCAGGCTTTTCAAGTATTTTATGAAATTTCCCGTGTTCCCGCCTTCTCGAATCCGGAGCTTTAAACATCAGTCTTCCAACTCCCGGAACTATTTCTTTTATATGAAAGTCCCTGTCTTCGCAGGTTCCTGGACTTTCATGTTTTGTTGTGGCAAATCGCTCTGCCATGGCCGTTATATAAAAAATCCGTACGGGAGTATTGTTTATCCCTATACGGGTAGAACTATTTTTTAAACAATATTAGATTCATCAATCATAGTTTGGTCAATCTTTTTTGCGTTGCCGGCTTTGCGCGGAAAATATTCAAAAGACAGGTGATAATAATGTCACCGTATGAAATATGGAGGCGGGTATGTGTAAAAAAAATATATATGTTCCAATGATTATCCTGGCTTTTATCTCGGTTGTTTTTTCTGCAGATGCCCTGGCTTTATCCGGGAGGGACGTGATGGTCATGGTGGATGATCGTGAGGACGGGGATGACCGGAAATCGGTGCTTGAGATGACCCTGATTAATCACAGGGGGAAAAAGCGTGTTCGCCGGATGCTCTCCTACTCCAAAGATTACGGTAAAGATTCCAAAAAACTGATGTATTTTCAAAAGCCCATGGATGTCAAGGGAACCGCATTTCTATCCTGGGAGTATGACGACCCTGAAAAAGACGATGATAAATGGCTCTATATGCCGGCCTTGAGAAAGGTGAGAAGAATTTGCGGCAAGTCTACCAAAGACTATTTTATGGGCAGTGATTTTACCTATGATGACATGGGGGATCGAAATGTAGATGAGGACACTCATACATTGACTGGTGAAGCCGTTATTCAAGGGACAGGCTGCTGGGTGGTCGAGTCTGTGCCCGTGGGTGATGAGGACTATTATAATAAAAAGATCGTCTGGGTCAGGAAGGACGCAGATGTTGTTGTCAAGGCCGAGTATTATGACTCCCAGGGCCTGATAAAAACTTTTTTCGTCCATGATCTGAAAAAGCCAGATAACATCTGGACCATCTTTGAGATGGAGATGACTAATCCCAGAGAAGATCACACCACTATCATGAAAATTATGAATGTTGAGTATAATATTGGGGTGTCAGACAATTTTTTTAGGGTGGACACCATTTCCCGGGGTGTTATTCGGTGAAAACGGGTGTTGCGGCCATTTTTATACTCTTGTTCGCAATGGCGCAAGGGGTCTCAGCCGGTTTAAATCCGGAGATGGCTGGATATGTTGAGACACGGCATTGCTTCCAGGCAAAAGGACCCAATGACTGCCTTGCATCCGAGACCCTGGTAAGGCTGGAGGGGCGGGCCTCAACAGAGGCCTTTTCTCTGTTTACCTCGGTAAATCTGTCGGCCAATCATCGCTTTAGGGAGGAATCCGGAGTGTCCATTCATGAAACATATATTGATTATGTCTCATCCTCATGGGACCTGAGGGCGGGTCGACAGATAATCACCTGGGGAAACGCCGATGGAGTGCGCATCACCGACAATATCTCGCCACCTGATCTGTCGGAATATATTACCCGGGATTTTGATGAGATCCGCATGGCGGTGGATGGATTCAAATTTCGCATGTTTGGATCTCATGGCACTGTCGAACTGATTTATCTTCCTTTTTTCAAGGCTGGCATTTTACCGGAAGATGATAGTCCATGGGCCTTGGGCGGATTATCTTCAACAGATACGCTCACGGAGTCATCAGGGGATGCAGAACCTGCCAGGACTCTTGAAAACGGAGAGATTGCAGCAAAATACGCCTTTTTTCTTCCAGGATTTGATTTTGCCCTGTCTTATCTCTACACATGGAACGATTTGCCCTATTACGCGTTCACCCGTAAAGCGGGAGAACCTGACGATATTTACCTTGTCACTCCAAAATTTCATCGTATCCACATTGCAGGGTTGGAATTCTCCAAACCCCACGGTGATTTTGTGTTCCGGGGAGAGGCCGGATTTCTCCATGGCAATCGCTATTCGTCCAGGAAAAAAGAAATTCCCCTTCACAAGAAAGATCAGGTGAAATGGCTGCTGGGACTTGATTGGTATCCCGGTAATAACTGGTCCCTCCTGTGCCAGGTTACAGGGGATCGTATTCTTGGATATTCAGACGAAATTACCCGGGATAAACAATCTGCCATGGTGACCTTCAACCTGTCGAAGAAACTGTTACGGGAGAAATTCACCGTGTCCGGGATGCACTATTACAACCTGGATGAGGGGGATAGTCTCACCCGGCTTTCAGTGGAATATGAGTTGAAGGACGGATTTTCCCTGTTCATTGGTTCAGACATATTCAAGGGAGACAGGGCAGGGGATTTTGGCAAATACAGGGACAATACCCAGGTATGGGCCAAGGCAAAATATAGTTTTTAAGCAAGTCAGATAAAGGAAAGGTACAGCAGTGATAAATATTAATAAGATTAACCTGTTTTTTGGCCGGGTTGCCGAAATAATAATCCGGTTCAGATATATGAATATCCTTATTTTCATGCTGGTGGTGGGGATAGCCTTTAGCGGGCTTGGAAAGATCAAGCCCGATGCCGGGTGGGATTCCTGGATGCTTGAAAAATCCCCTTTGAAGATCGCTGATGATGCGTTTAAGGATATTTTTGGAAACAGTGATTACGTGGCGGTCATGGTGGAGGTGGATGATCTTTTTACGCCCGGGGTGCTCTCAAAAATACGGGAGCTTGGCAAAGAGCTTAAGCGGAATGTACCCTTTGCCGATGATATCCGGTCCATTACCGATTGCGAATTCTCTTTGGGGAACAAGTTCGGCCTTGAGATCATTAATCTTGTGCCGGACATCATTCCGGAAGATCCGGCTGAACTTGAGAAAATTCGGGAGCTTGCCCTTAGCAAGGAGTTGCTTAAGGGAAAACTTGTTTCCCGGGACAGCACTCAGTCCTGGGTGATGCTCCGTCTTCATCCCTTTCCCAAGGGATGGAGAGATGAGAACAATAAATCAGCGGATATGGTGGTGGGAACAAAGGCCCTTGAGATCATCCATCAGGATAAATACGCCATGCTTAATCCCCGGGCCGCAGGATTACCTGTTCTCGCCCATGACAAGATGGGCTTTTTTAAGAATGAGATGAAACGGACCATGGGGCTGTCTCTTTTGGCTTCCCTTGTTGTACTGATCATAGCTCTTCGCTCGGTACGGGGAGTGTTTATCTCCATTCTCGTCGCCTTTGGGGCGGTACTTATCACCTTTGGTGCCCAAGGAATACTGGGGATCACCATTGATGTGGGCATGGTTGTGGTGCCCATTTATCTGGGGCTTGCCGTTGCCATTGGGTACTCCATCCATGTTTTTTCTTTTTTTGACAGGGAGTTCGCACAAACAGGAAAGAGAAGGGCCTCCATCTGTCATGCCATTGAAGAGACCGGTTGGCCCATCCTGTTCACGGCACTCACAACCATTGGTGCTCTGGCATCATTTCATTTTGTGGATGTAAAGCCTGTGCGCTGGATCGGGTCTGCCACATCAATGCTGATTTTTATAACATTTGTTCTTGTTCTTGTCATGATTCCAACCCTTCTCAGCTTTGGCAAGGACAGGAAGGTTGAAAAAAAGGAAAACAGGGTTCAAAATTTTAATCATAAGCTTGGGCTCTTCATGGAGAATTTCGGCATTTTTGTCCTTTCCCGGCAAAAAATCATCATGATCGTCTTTGTCATTGGGGTAGTTTTATGCGGTGTCGGTCTGAAGTCTCTTGAGGTCTCCTTTGATATAAGAAAAAGCATGGGGTTTAAAGTGCCCTACGTGGCAAGGCTCGACTATGTCAGCCATTCTGAGGTAGGTTCCCTTTATTCCTATAATCTGGTTGTTGCGTTCAATGAAAACGGGCTGGCAAGGGAACCTGAAAATCTTAAAAAATTTGACTCCCTCATGGCGGAGATAAAGACGTTTGAGCTTACAAAGAGAATTACTTCCATCGTCGAGATAATAAAGGATATGAATCAGGTGTTGAACCAGGGGGACCCCGAATACTACACCATCCCCAAGACCCGGGAGATGGTGGCCCAGATTATGCTCCTCTATGAAAATGCCGGAGGAAAAGAGGCAGAAAAATGGATTGATTATGATTATCGGCGACTTCGGTTCATGGTTGATCTGGAGGACTACAATTCCCTTGAAGCGAAAAGAGAGCTCGTGGCTCTGAAAAACAGGGCTGAAGAACTTTTTCCGGATGAGGATGTGACCCTGGCAGGCGCCATTGCCCAGTTTACCGTAATGCAGGATGTTGTTTCCAGGGGACAGCTCGTATCGTTTTTCATTGCTATGGGGGTGATCACCATCATGATGATGATCGTGTTCGGCAGTGTAAAGACCGGGCTTATAGCTATGATCCCCAACATCACTCCGGCCATTGCCGTGGGCGGACTCATGGGATGGGCGGACATTCCCCTTGACATGATGACTATCTGTATCATGCCCATGCTGTTGGGCCTGGCCGTGGATGATACCATTCATTTTATCAACCACGCCAAGCTGGAATATGAACGTACCGGGAATTACCATATGAGCGTGAGAAAAACATTTGTTGTGATAGGGGTGCCTCTGCTTTTGACATCATTGATCATCACTGCTAATTTTTCTGTCTATACCACATCCGTTGCCAAGGTCTATGTCAATATGGGCGTTCTCACGGGGGTTGGGATAATGACGGCCCTTTTAACAGATTATTTTGTTACTCCCATACTTTTGGTCTGGTCAAAGCCATTTGGGAAATAAATCCGTGGACCCGAGTCCCAATCCCGGTCCGCCCGTGGCAGTTATTAAAAATAGAAAGGAGACGGGAAATTGAATCAATTTTGGAAAATGGGGTCCCAGGCCCTGGTGGGTATTTTCTTGGTGCTTGGTATGACCGCTTCTGTCTGTTTCTCTCACACATTGTACATGAATGTGGTGGATAACGACGACAACACTGTCACCGTTGAGGGGATGTTCTCCACCGGTGCCACAGCCGCAGGGCTGAGCCTTTACCTGGAGGATGAAAAGGGGGAAATTTTAAAAAAAATGCAGATGGGTGCGAATGGGGAGGCGACCTTTGAAAAACCCAAGATTCCCTATGGCATCTTTCTTGACGGAGGCCCCGGGCACACGGTTCGTAAAACAGGTCCCCGTTGATGCCAGCCATGAGGGAGGCAGAAGTTTTCAATTTACCACTTGTTTTTGTAAACTCAGATATATCGGCTTTTCAGCCGGACTTTATTGATTTGCTCTGACTTCCCTAAGCATTAAGATTTTTTTTGCTATGTATGGTCTGAATGATTCATTCAATTTAACAACGTAGTTTAACAACCAATACCTTCGTGAAATTCAAAAGCGATTTGAAATTCAGCGATTAAAATACCGTCTATAGTACCGATATTGAGTATTGGGTCACAATATACAGGTTAAGAATCAAAATAAAATTAGCGAAGGTAATAACAACAGGAGATAAGTATAATGAAGAAAAGATTCACCGCATTGTTTACCTTGATGGCAGTACTTATTTTTTCAACCAATGTCTTTGCCCATTCCCTCTGGATCAACCTTAATGAGTCGTTTGCCCATCCCCCGGGCCACGCCATCTCCTCCCTTGGATGGGGACATGTCGTTCCCATGGACGATTTTCTCATGTCCGAGGCCGGAGCCGTCACCATTGAGCGGTATGAGCTGGTCGGACCGGACAACAGCAAAACCGCCATACCCTTGCCGATAATCAAAAAAGAGAAGATCGTGAAATCCAAAACCGGCATGGATATCATACCGGGAGATCTCGGTCTCAGAAAAATTTCCCTTACAAAAGAGACAGTACCAGGGACCTATCAGGTGGTTTCAGAATCAAAGGCGACCTTTTTTACCGGATATGTTGACAAAAGCGGAAAAACCAAGATGGCCACCAAGGCCATGGACGAGATCAAGGATGCCAAGACCTTTAACTTTAGCTGTCGGTACAAGGCGGTTGCAAAATCTTACATGGCCATCAATAAATGGACCACGCCCAAGCCCGCAGGCCACGAGCTTGAACTTATGCCCACCTGCGACCTGAGCGATGTCCATGCCGGAGATCTCATCACCTTCGAGACCATGCTCAACGGCAAAAAGCTCAATTGCGATATGGATGGCATGAACTATCTGTTTGCCACCAGCAACACCTATGGCGGGCCTGACAAGTTTTTCCTGGCATCCTATATCATGGACGGCAAGGCCCAGGTCCGTGTGCCCACCGCAGGAGAGTGGGTCGTAAGCGTTATGGTGAGAAAAGAGGTAAAACCTGACAATGAACTCAAGCATCTTGTCGAGAAATGCCAGACCATTTACTACGGTGCCACCGTCAGTCTCTCTGTCAAACCCTGAAAATTATAAAAAAAGGGGTCGTCCATGAGCAGCTACAGAGGAATTACAAACAGCATTTCCGCGGGCAAGAATCCGGTTAAGGGTTTTCGGAAAACAAATATCGGCTTTGGAGATATAAAAAATCGACCGTGATGCAGGATAAAAATAACCTCGGCGCATATGCCGAAAAATTACAGGAGAATACAAGATGAAAAAAACACTGCCCGACCTTGATATGCAACCCGCCGAACTTTTAAAACTGCCGTACGATGCCGTGAAATGGGAATTGTTGAAAACAGCGATTGAGTTTAATTTGTTTGATCACCTGTCGGAATTCAGAACAGCGGAAGAAGTTGCCGCCGCCCTGACACTGCATTCCGGGAATACGGAGCATTTTTTAAATGCCCTGACAGCCATGGGATGGCTGGCCAAAAAAAATGGCCGGTTTTTGAATACAGCCCTGGTAAAAGCATTTTTGACAAGCGGTGGAGATACTTCCATCGGCGGTGTCCTGATGTTCATGGACCAGTGGAACACCGCCGTGTTAAACGGCAAGATGGCGGGGTTGATCAAAAACGGTCCGCCTTCTGCTCAGAATATGGCTGATGAGGGCACATGGGAAAAGGGGGCGCGGGTATCTGTGAACAACTCCCGCACCGGGCGTGCGCAGTTGATCGCATCGCATGTGTCCGCACTGCCGGAATTTTCGTCTTTCAGCAGGATACTGGACCTGGGCGCGGGCCCCGGCGTGATCGGTATTGCCGTGGCTGCTGCTCATCCGTCACTGAAATGTTACCTGTTTGATCAGGTCGCGGTTGCCAATGTGGCCAAGGCGGTTATTGCCGAATACGGCATGCAGGACCGTGTTGCGGCCCTTTGCGGCGATTATATGAATGATCCCATCGGCGATGGGTATGATTTTATTATGGCTAATTTTACACTGAATTTTTATAAAGACAAGTTGGATGAAATCGTGGCAAAGGTTTACCGGGCACTTAAGCCGGGTGGGATTTTCATGGTTACATCCGACGGGCTGACCCATGAAAAAACATCGCCCTCGGCAATGGTCATCAGCTGGCTGGCCACCTCTCTCCAGGGATGTGACATGTCATTCGAGCAGGGGGTGATCGCCGATGCCATGCTTGGCGCCGGCTTTGTTTCGGTTCGCAGCCGCACCCTGAACGACGTGGAGATGGAAGCGTTTGGTCCGGTTGATATGGATATTGCCAGAAAATAAGAAATCTTCAAATACCGCAACCCTTCCAATGGATAATCTGGATATGGCCGAAAACAGGTATCCAGAAAACTTTTGACCACCCGGCACCATCCTGTTATATATCCTTTTTTAAAAGAAACGGGTTTGGCGGAAGCAGGATGGAAAATAAAATCTCGGTAAATAGATTCGCCCCATTATTAAAGCTGGTGGCAGCTTCTATCATTATCATGGCGGCGATGCTGTGTGTGTCGGCTGTAAATGCAACTGCCCATCCCCATATTTTTATCGTTCAACGGCTGGCGGCGGTATTTGATGACAAGGGACTGGCGGGTTTCCATGTTCGCTGGAAATTCGATGACATGTTTGCCGGTATGATTGCCGAAGACCATGATCGCAACCACAGCGGCCGCCTGGAAACGGATGAGGTGCAATCGATCCGGGAAAACGCCTTTTCATATCTTGCGGAGTTTAACTATTTTGTTTTTATAAAAATAGAAAACAAACCGTTCAAAGTGAAATACACCACTGATTTTACCGCGACACTCGAAGACGGGCGCCTGGAATACCGGTTTTTTATACCCTGCCATGTCAGGGCAGCCCGGAATGTAAAGAAAATCACCGTGGCCACCTATGATCCGTCCTATTACACGGCCATTTTTTTTGCCAAAAACAGGCCTGTTTCATTGACCGCTGCGGATGCCTGTGACGTTAAAACAGCCATTCGGGAAGACCCGGCGACCACGATTTACTATGGCATGGTTCACCCTTGGACGCTTTTTCTGGAATTTTGCCTGAAGTGATGAAAAAATGCATCGTTATACTGCTGTTTTTTGCCGTAACCGGCCCCTGGGTTGTGCCTGTTTTTGCGCAGAATCCGTTCACCGCCAAACCGGAAGCCCGGCAAAAAGCCGTGCCGCCGGTGATTAAAGGGCGTTTTTTTGTAAAGCTCATCACCTGGCAATACCATATCAAACAAAAAATGTCCGAACTCATCAGGGATGTACAGGCCACGGGAAATCCCATGCCGCTGCTGTTTCTGGTGGCTCTGGCATCCAGCTACGGTGCCATTCATGCAGCTGGACCGGGACACGGCAAGTTTGTAGCCATCTCCTACATGCTGTCTCACAAATCATCTGTTATGGGTGGTTTGCTGTTCGGGACCCTGACCGCATTTTTACATGGTTTTTCAGGAGCGGTTGGGGTGTTGGGCCTGCGCTATCTTCTCCAGCAAGGGGTGGGTGAAACCCTGGGATCGGTGACCACGGCCACCCAGATTATCAGTTTTGGCCTGATTACACTTCTGGGACTGGGTATTTTTTTGAAAAACGGTTATGCGTTGTTTTCAAAACCGCCACCCAGGCCCCATGTGCAGGAAACAAAGGGATACCGCAAAGGCCTTGTCCCGTGGGCCCTGGCCGTTGGGCTGGTGCCCTGTCCGGCAGTGGTGATGGTCATGCTGTTCTGTCTTTCCATGGACGCCCTGACACTCGGACTGGTGCTGGCGGTTTTTATCTCTCTCGGGATGGCGCTGACCATCTCAGGCGTTGTCATTGCCGTGCTTGTCGGCAAAACCGGGGCTTTACAAACCGTCCCCAGAAAACGCGCTGAAATGATCGAACATGGTGTCGGCCTGGTTTCGGGAATGGCCGTTGCCGTTTTCGGCGCAATTTTTTTTATCGCTGTCATCGGATGATTTTGTTAACATATGGGTGTTATAGATTTGTCCCATCCTAAATAAAAGGAAAGCTTTTGTGAAACTGACAGATCAATTGGCCCGGTCCATCCTCAATTCCATGTCTGCGCATGTGGCCATTCTGGACAGGGACGGTGTTATCCTTGAAACAAACAGCGCCTGGAAACAATTCGCAAAATCAAATAAAATCAAGATACGGCCGGATACCATTAATATCAATTATTTTGAAATCTGTGATGCAGCCCTGGACGAACCCACCGGCGTCGCTCAGCGGGTATCTGGTGGTATCAAGTCTTTGGTCGAAGGTAAAATTGACGAATTTGTCATTGAATACCCATGTCACGGCCCCGGAGAAAAAAACTGGTACTATATGCGGGCCACAAGACTGAGCGGGTCCGACCCCCTGCGCCTTGTGGTCAGTCATGAAAACATAACCCCCCTTAAACTCGCGGAAGCGGCATTGAAACAACATGAGAAAGAATTGAAGACTCAAAAAGAAGATCTTGAAGAGACCGTAACCGCGCTTAAAATTCTCTTAAAACAGAGAGAGGCCGACCGGAAGGAGATGGAAAAGCGGTTTGTCTTGAATATCCAGAATATGATCAGCCCCTATATCGATAAACTGGCAAAAGCAAAGGGCCGATCTGGGCAAAAGCTGCTCATTGACACGACAATGGCCCACCTCAATGACATCATGTCACCGCTGGTTAAAAATCTTTCCTCGAAATATTTTAATTTCACCCCGCAGGAAATCAAAGTGGCCTCTCTTGTAAAAGATGGCAATACCAGCAAAGAAATTTCCCAAATTCTTTCAATATCGCCCAATGCCGTTAACTTTCACCGTAAAAACATCAGGACCAAACTGGGATTGAATCGCAAAAAAATAAACCTGCAAACCCACCTTCTCTCCCTGGACAAATAGTAGTTTCAGCCTACCTTTTTGCTATCAGTCTTTGGTCATTGAATTGTATTGTATCGGCGGTTATACTAAATACAAATTCTGGCAGGAGACCAATAACAAGAATAATTTTACAAAAGGGGGCCGTTATGGGTTATGTTTGGGCAAATCTTGACAAGGAAGGCAGAGAGACCCTTCAGGCATTGGAGGATAAACTCGGCAGGAGGATATTGGCAATTTATCCTGATTTTGTACCGGCCGAAATCTCCGACGACGAATTAAGGCAAATTCAGGAGGTGGAAAAAAAACTGAAAGTCGATCTTGTGGCCGTGGTCAGTCACTAACAACACCTTTATTTTTGCATGCAGTTTCATCGCAACCGGTTTCCGGATTCTGCCGGTAGCCGGGCGTAAGAAGTATTTTGATTTGTTTTTCCCGGATCTTTGATTTTGACGGCAAATCTTTTCTTGACAACCCCTTCGTCATCATCTATGTTAGACGCTAAGGTGCCTTGACGGCTTAATAGGGAATTCCGTTAGAATCGGATACGGTCCCGCCGCTGTAATCGGGGACGAAACCTGCAAAAACCACTTCCGGGTGATAGCCCGGGGGGAAGGTGCGGGGAGTAGGATGATCCGGGAGTCAGAAGACCTGCCTTGATATAGTGCCATATTTCTGCGGTTTGACGGAAAATGTGCCACCACTATTCAAGGGCCAAGAAACTGGGTGCAGCCCTTCAGACTTTGTAAGTTTGAAGGGCTTTTTTTATTTTGTCTCCTCTGATACCGGCAGAGGAAAGGGACAGGAGGGGAGGAACGAGACAGGTTATTTTCTGTACGGCTGACGTCTCCCAGCTGAAAAGAAAAAACCACCCCTCCTGTCCCTGCCACTTATGCCGATAATTGGATATTTTCTATAATTTCTTTAAATGTGAACCAGTATTTTCCCGAAAAACCTGAAAGTAGGCGCAATACTGATGGATAGTCGCACGCCAGATCTTTTTATTAAAGGCTATATACATGTTTACACGGGTAATGGCAAAGGAAAAACAACGGCCGCTCTAGGGCTGGCCATAAGAGCTGTGGGTGCGGGGTTCAAGGTGTTTATCGCCCAGTTTATAAAAAATGGTGAGTATAGTGAAATAAAAGCCTTGAAACGATTTTCCGACTCGATTCGGATTGAACAGTTTGGAACGGGGCGGTTTATCAAAAGCAAGGCTTCCAGAAAGGATTACGCGGAATCTCGTCGGGGATATGAAAAGATCCGGCAGGTGGTATCCTCCGGTAAATATCAGCTGGTGATTCTGGAAGAGGCCAACATGGCCGTCGTGTGCGGTTTGTTAACGGTGGACGATCTTCTGAATATCATCTCCGTAAAACCGGAAAAACTGGAGCTGGTTATTACCGGCCGCTATGCCGCTCCCCGGATTATTGATTCAGCCGATTTGGTCACCGAGATGAAGGAGGTCAAACACTATTATCAAAATGGTGTAATGGCCAGGGTCGGAATTGAAAAATAGGTAAGCGTTCACAGGGCACCGCACCTGCTGCGTTGGCGGGCACTTGAAGTACATTGGTACGTTTGCATGCCCGCCGCCTTGCATCTGCAGCACCCTGCAAACGCTTACAATTCAAAAGATTACATGTGATTACATGTGATTGACATTTGATACGGAAATAAAGGCCGTGAGCGGATACTAAAATAGTATAAAATAACTATTTTCCCCTGTGTATTAAAGATTTAGTGAAAAAAATTCGTTAAAAAAAGCATGACGGTGTCTGATGGGCGTATAAATTTTTATAGTTGACTTTGTATTTTGTGTACTGTAAAGGGGGAAAATTCAGGTGCTCATGATGAGCTTGATAGGGAACCCCGTTGAAATCGGGGACGGGCCCGCCGCTGTGATCGGGGACGAAAGCCGCAATCTGCCACTGTTGTAGAGAAATTTTCTGAATGGGAAGGCGCGGCAATTAGGATAATCCGAGAGTCAGAAGACCTGCCTGAATTGTGAGGCGTTTATTTCGCGGATGAAACTGCGCCGGTACCCCGAGGATAAAAAAAGGGATGTCCCCGGATCGATTTTTTTCGGTTCGGGGATTTTTTTTCTCCGGACCCTTTAGATTTAATTGGGTTAACAGGGGGGAAAATGAAGAAAATGTATTGGGTTTTAGGGTTGCTCGTTGCAACACTGGTCTTGCCGGTGGGCACCATGGCTGAGACGAGTAAGGATATTGCGACCATGGAGGATATGATTGTTACGGCAACACGTTCCGAGCAAAACGTGGCAAAAGTACCGGCGCATGTCGCGGTTATTACGGCGGAAGATATCAAGGCCAGCGGAGCCCAGTCGGTTCCTGATCTGCTGCGCAGTCTTGGCGGTGTGCTGGTTTCCGATCTGAACGGTAATGGCAACAACCAAACCATTGATATGGGCGGATTTGGCGAAACTGCAAATCGCCATGTGGCAGTGGTGATTAACGGCCGCAGGGTAAACCCCATTGACCAGGCTGGCGTAAATTGGTCACTTATTCCGGTTGAAAATATAGAACGTATTGAAGTTCTCCATGGCTCGGGTTCTGTTTTGTATGGAGATAATGCCATGGGCGGTGTGGTCAATATCATTACCAAGCGTGGCGGCGAAGGATCGAAGTTTCAGGCAGAGATAGCGACCGGGACAGACAATACTAACAAGATCAGGATCGGCAGCGGATTCAATGCAGGTGCGATAGGGTTGGACCTTGGATATACCGAATATCAGACAGATGGGTATCGGGACAGATCTGAGCTTAATCGTAAAAATTTGTATGGAAATCTCCAGGCCGATCTTACGGATAGTTTTTTTGTATTTTTTGATGTGAATGCCAGTGAATCCGAATATCAGCTTCCGGGAGCCCTGACTGAAGCTCAGATGGCTGCCGACCGCACACAATCAATCAACCCCGATGATGAGGGAGAATCCCAAAAAGTTGTCTTTACGCTGGGTGCCAAGAAAGACTTTGGACAATATGGTGCGTTGAAGATTAACTTAAGTTACGGTGACGAGGATATTGACAGTGATATGGCCTCTTGGTGGAGTTATATGGTTTTTGATGTGCAAACCCTGGGATTGACGTCTCAGTATATTCTTGAAAAAAGTCTGGCGGGGAAAGACAATCGACTGACGCTGGGTGTTGACTTTTATGATACCCGGTTCGAAGCGTGGAGCGGTTCTTTTAAAGGCGATCGAAGCAGTAGTTATGATCACAGTAAAAAGACACTGGCCGGTTATATCCAAGATGAGTTTAACCTGACGGATTCGGTGCTTTTGAATGTGGGTGCACGGTACGAAAAACCTGAAATAGAATTAAGCGCCGATATTCCAGGAAATGTGACAGACGAGGAAATGGATGAGGGAGAATGGGCCTGGAATATCGGTCTGGCCTATTCTTTTTTACCCGGTTCAAAAATCTACAGCCGTGTCTATCGTTCTTTTCGATATCCGGTGGTGGACGAGTTTACCAGTTATTACACCGGTGAAATCAATAAGGATTTACAACAGGAGACGGCCATAGGGTATGAGGCAGGCCTCGGGCTCACCCTGTTTTCAAAGCTTAAATTGAACTTGAGAGGGTACCTGATGGAAGTGAAGGATGAAATCGTCTGGAGCGGTGTCCAGAACGAAAATCTGGATGAAACTCGGCACGTCGGTGGTGAGGTCGATGTTAATTATCAGGTCACTGATTTTATGGCCCTTTATGGCGGTGGCGGTTATACGGATGCCGAATTTACCAAGGGCGCCAATGACGGAAAAGATATTCCCCTGGTGCCGGACTGGAAAGCCAATGCGGGAATCGATTTCAAGTCTGTCAATGGCCTGAGATATCGGGTCCAGTATAATTATGTGGGCGAGCAATACTTTGGAAGTGACTACGGCAATAACTACGATAAGATGGATAGCCACAATACGGTGGATATGTATCTTTCCTATAATTTAAAGGACTTGAAATATTTGCCAATGCAACCAATATTTTTAATGAAGAATATTCCGATTCCGGATATTATCGGTCCTATGTGACGCCACCCGATGGAACTTACTACCCCATGCCCGAGGCCGTTTACCTGGTGGGTGTGAGGTTCAGTTATTAATTTGATATTGGTTGTTTCGTAAAAAAGAGATATATAAAAAGGGGACGCCTTGGAGCGTCCCTTTTTTTATGATTCATGATGGGATTGTCTTTGCAACAGGGGGTATTCATGGGAAATAGAAAAAGTGTTTCGACTATCGCCGGAGTTGTTTTTTTCTGTATTGGCATGTTGCTTTTTACCGGTGCGCCCGTACATGCAGCGCCGCTGATTTTTACCGACTCGGGCGGCCATCGGATCGTCATTGAGAAACCTCCGGCCCGGGTCGTTTCCCTGGTTCCCGGGATTACCGAAACGATTTTCGCACTTGGGGCCGGTGCCCGGATTGTGGGCCGGACCTATCACGGTACCTGGCCCCCGGAAACGGCGGATGTTCCGGTTATGGGTGGTTTTTTTTCACCCGCCTTGGAAAAAATCGAGCAGGCAAAACCGGATATGATTTTTTATTCGACTCTTCAGGAGAAGGTGGTTGATAAATTTGCCGGCAGTGCCTGTGCCATGGTTAATCTGGAAACGGGTTCACTTGCCGACAGCTATCACAATATTGTTTTGATAGGGCGAATATTTGATCATGAAAAGGAGGCGCAACTACTTGTGAATGACATCAAGGATGAGATGACGCTTGTCTCACAGAAGATCGATCAGATCCCGGCGGCAAAGCGATGCCGGGTCATGCGGATCATGGGACGGGAGACCATGATGACGCCGGGCAATGACAGTTTTCAAAGCGAGATGATTCGTGCAGCCGGGGGCATTGCCCCTGATTTCGGCAAGACGGGCAGCGTGGTGCCGGTGACCATGGACGAGTGGGTAAAATTCAATCCCCAGGTGATCTACGGCTGCGGAGGGGACCGGGCCCTTGTTGCCGGTCTTCTGGAACAGCCCGGGTGGAAGGATGTGGATGCGGTGAAAAGCGGTCGGATCTATTTTTTTCCCTGTGACCTGACCTGCCGTGCCGCCACCCATACCGGCTATTTTGTCTCCTGGCTGGCGGCCAGGCTTTATTCAGGTGAGTTCGTGGCATCAGGGGCCGGTGTTCTGGAAGATAAAATTTTTAAAACCCGCAACCTGAATATTGACCTTGAGTATATCGAAGCTGCGAAAATTGCTTACAGCCGTATTTATGATTTTATCAATAAAACCCTGGTGATCGATTTTAAAGGGCCCCTTGATATTGTTTCCACCCTTGCCGGTTTTAAAAGCGATATCACCACCGTGGGCAACCATTATGCATCCCAGCCATGCTGGGCCGTGGCCCATCGTGACGGTATGGATGCCATGGCAGACCGGATATGCAAAGCCATGGAAAGAAGCCGGAACCACTCCAGTTTTATGATGACCGGGGCGGACATGGATAACCTGTCTGTTCAAACAGCCGCGTTCAGGGATATGCGGGTGTATGCCCTGGTCACGGCCGGGGTGTCATCCAACGCCCTTCGCACCTCAGTAGATGAAGGCAACTATTATGAACCGGGCACCATCAATATTATCCTGCTGACCAACATGACGCTCAGCCAGCGGGCCATGACCCGGGCGATTATTACCGCCACCGAGGCCAAGACGGCGGCCCTGGCCGATCTGGATATCCGCAGCAGCTTTTCCGGCATGCGGCATCAGGCCACGGGTACAGGGACCGACAACATTATCGTGGTGCAGGGAACGGGCGTAGATATCGACAACAGCGGAGGTCACACCAAAATGGGCGAACTGCTGGCAAAGGCTGTTTATGCCGGTGTTGCAGAGGCTGTTTTCAAGCAGAACGGCCACACGCCCGACCGGAACGTGTTTCAGCGCCTGAACGAGCGACAAACCACGGTATTTGAGCTGCTGACCGATATGCCCTGTAATTGTGCTGCCCGGAAGCCGGCATTTTTCGAGGGCGTGGAACGCCTCCTGCTGGATCCTTTCTATGCCGGTTTTATCCAGTCTGCCCTGGCCCTGAGCGATGCCTATGAAAAAGGACTGGTGGGGGATCTGGGAAGTTTTGAAATCTGGTGTCGTGACGTTACCCGTGATATTGCCGGTGAAACCGTCGATGATCTGACGGATTTTGTCGTTTCTGATAAGATCCCCCTGGTTCAGAAGATGGCCCTTAATGCCTTGATAAACGGGGTCTGGATTAAGATTAAAGCCGGAGAAGGTTGAATGCTTAAGGTTGAAGTGAGAAATGAGAAGTGAGCAGTTTGGGTTTCGCTTCGCCCCTGCCTGTTTTATTAAAACTTGAAAGTGCAGCGGATTTTGTATACCTTGACCAGGTAAACGGAAAGCGCAAAATACAAACACCACATGACAAACAATTTTCAAATCTCAGACAAAATTAAAAGCTATTTGATTAACCCTATGGTCTCTTGAATTGTTGTGCAGTTCGATTTTTTTGGTTTTGAAATTTGGAATTTTAATCATTGTGATTTGTTTGAAATTTGGTTTTGATTATTGTGATTTTTTTGACATAAAAAACAAGAATTTCAGTATTCAAATTTTAAAACATTTTCTGAGGCCTGTATGGCAGCCTATTTTATCCGGCGATTGCTTCTGATTATCCCCACCTTTCTGGGCATCACCATCATGGTGTTTACCATTACCCGGTTTGTGCCCGGGGGACCCATTGAACGGATCATTGCCCAGGCCCGGCAGATGCAGCGTATCGACGGCGGGAGTCCGGCTGCAGGCGGCAATCAGACCCAGCCGCTGTCCCAGGATCAGATCAATGAGCTGAATCGTTACTACGGCTTTGACAAGCCGGTTGTCGTCAGCTATTTTTTGTGGCTGGGCAAGGTGCTGACCGGGGACCTGGGGACCTCCACCCGGTATTATGATCCGGTCTGGGACATGATTTCAGAACGCATTCCCATTTCACTTTATTTCGGCCTCATCTCCATGGTCATTGTTTACGGGGTCTGCATCCCCCTGGGGATTGCCAAGGCCATCCGGCACAAAAGCGTTTTTGATAATCTCTCTTCAATGATTGTTTTTATCGGCTATGCGGTTCCCGGCTGGGTCATCGGGGTGCTGATGCTGGTATTGTTTGCCTCGCACTGGGAGTTTTTCCCTCTGGGGGGCGTGGTCAGCGACGGCTTCGAAGATTTCGGTATGTTTCAGAGGGGACTCGATCTTCTCTGGCATACCATTTTGCCCCTGTTGGCATATGTTCTGGGGTCTTTCACCGTCATGACCTTTCTCATGAAAAACACCCTCATGGACAATCTGTCGGCGGATTATGTGCGCACCGCCATTGCCAAGGGGCTGCCCTTTAAAAAGGCGGTGTTCCGGCATGCCCTCAGAAACAGCCTGATCCCCATTGCCACCAGTTTCGGAAGCAATGTGTCGGTGGTGCTGTCCGGATCTTTTCTCATCGAAAAGGTGTTCAATATCAACGGGATGGGCCTTTTGGGCTATGAATCGGTGGTGGAGCGGGATTATCCGGTGGTGATGGGTATCCTGGTGATTTCATCCCTGCTGTTCATGATCGGCAATATTCTTTCGGATATATGTGTGGCCCTGGTGGACCCGCGGGTAAAATTCGAGTAAATCACATATGACACTCAATCCTCTGACCCAAAAAAAAATAAAGCGTTTCAGGTCCATCAAACGGGGCTATTATTCGTTTTTGATCATCATGGCCATGATCGCCCTGTCCTTTGGTGCAGAACTGCTGGTGAGCAACCGGGCACTGGTCGTCTGCTATCAGGGGCATTATTATTTCCCCACCTACGGGTATCAGCGAGCCGGGAAGACCTTCGGGCTTGAGTATGACTATGAAACCGATTACCGGCAATTGAAAAAAAAGTTTGAAAAGGAAAACAGCCCCGACTGGGTTCTGCTGCCCCCCGTTCCCTGGAACGCCTATGAAAACGATTTGAAAGCGGATACCTTTCCGCCGTTTCCCCCTTCCTGGGCCGACCAACATTACCTGGGGACGGATACCGTGGGCCGGGATATTGTGGCACGCCTGGTTTACGGGTTTCGGATCGCCATTTTGTTTTCCCTTGTCCTGCTGCTGGTAAACTATTGCGTGGGGATTGCCATCGGCAGTGCCATGGGGTTTTTCGGGGGCCGGTTCGATCTTTTTTTCCAGCGCATCATCGAAATCTGGTCCAACGTACCTTTTTTGTATATCATCATTATCATCTCCTCCATTGTGGTGCCCAGTTTCTTTATTCTGATTTTAATCATGGCCTTTTTCGGCTGGATCGGCATGACATGGACCATGCGGACGGTTACCTACAAGGAACGGGAGCGGGAGTATGTACTGGCGGCCCGGGTGCTGGGGGCCGGTAGTTTCAGGATCATATTTCGTCATATCATTCCCAATACCATTGCCGTGATCGTGACCTATGCGCCCTTTGCGGTGTCCGGGGGCATCGTGGCCCTGACATCCCTGGATTACCTGGGGTTTGGCCTGCCGCCGCCCACTCCCAGCTGGGGGGAGCTGCTGCAGCAGGGCTGGGCCAACCTGGATGCCTGGTGGATCGGCGCTTCGGTGATCGGTGCCATGACCCTTACCCTGATGACGGTTATTTTTACCGGCGAGGCCATCCGGGAGGCTTTTGATCCAAAGCGGCATACGACCTATGAATAAACGTTTACAGTTTGCTATGTTGCGGTAAAAGGTTATACCCCTGTGAACGGTTATGAATATCGGGGCACTTTGCCCGTATGAAATTTTTAAAGCAATGAAAGGAATCGTTAATATGGTGAAACGATTGACGATAGTTGCAACCCTCGGGCTGCTGTGCCTTTTTTTAAGTCTGCCGGCACTGTCCCTGGCAACCGAAGATCTGCCCGGGGGCCTGAAATGGCTGACCAATGATTCGGATCCGGTGTTTGCGTCCCCCGATGCCCGAAAAGGCGGCATCCTCCGCAATGCCATACTCGATTTTCCCCTGACTTTCCGGGTGGTGGGACCGGACTCCAACAGCAGTTTCAGGGGTGCCATTTTAGGTAATCAGTTGGGTCTCATCGGGATTCATCCCAACACCTTGAACACGATTCCCGAACTGGCGACCCACTGGGCCTATGGAAACGATAAAAAGACCATGTATTTCAAGCTGAACCCGAGGGCCCGCTGGTCCGACGGTGTGCCGGTGACAGCCGGTGATTTTGCCTTTACCCTGGAATTCATGCGCTCAAAACATATTGTGGCACCCTGGTATAACGATTACTATACCAAGGAGATCGAAAAGGTCATTATTTATGATGATCACACCCTGGCGGTGGTAAGCACCAAGGCCCAGCCGGACCTAAATCTGAAGCTGGGCCTCAGTCCTACGCCGCGTCATTTTTACGACACCCTGGACAAGGATTTTGTCAAAAAATACAACTGGAAAATTGTGCCCAATACCGGGGCCTACCAGATTTCAAAAGTCGAAAAAGGAAAGCAGGTCACCTTCAAGCGGAAAAAGGACTGGTGGGCAAAAGATCTGCGGTTTTTTAAACACCGGTTTAATGTGGACACGGTTAAATTTTCCGTGGTCCGGGATTACAACCTGCAGTGGGAATATTTTAAAAAGGGCCGGGTGGATGTCTTTTCCCTGGTCATGCCCAAGTTCTGGCATGTGCGCAGCCAAACACCGGTGGTGGAAGACGGGTATGTAAACCGGATATGGTTTTTTAACGATACCCAGCAATCGGCCATGGGGTTGTGGCTCAACCAGGACCGGGAGATTTTCAAAGACCCCAATGTCCGGTATGCCTTTGCCCATGCCATGAATATCCAGAAGGTGATCGAGCAGGTGCTGCGCAATGATTATTTCAGGCTGGAGCACGGGTTTGTGGGGTATGGCCCCTATTCCAACACCACGATAAGGGCCCGGCGGTTTGATCTTGAACGGGTGGACCACTATATGAAGGCCTCGGGTTGGCAGCGGGGTCCCGACGGGATATGGCAGAAAAATGATCATCGGTTTTCCGTGGAGGTCTCCTACAGCCAGGATGCCCATACGCCCCGGCTGGTGGTCTTAAAGGAAGAGGCCAAAAAAGCGGGTATTGAATTGCGACTCCAGCGCCTGGACCCGGCGGCCGCCTATAAAAAGGTCATTGAAAAAAAACACGACGTGGCCTGGATGGGCTGGAGTACATCTTTTCGGCCCCAGTACTGGGAGCATTTTCATTCAGTGAATGCGCACAAACCCCAGACCAACAATATCACCAACACGGATGATCCGGACATGGACCGCCTCATCACTGCCTTTCGCGATTCTTTGGATGAGAACGAGCGGATCGAGCTGTCTCTTAAAATTCAGGCAAAAATTCATGCCATCGGCTGTTTTGTGCCGACCTTCATGGTACCCTATACCCGGGAGGCATACTGGCGCTGGTGGCGCCTGCCAGATGTCCCGGGGACCCGTGTTTCCGACAGTCTTTTCAGCCCCTTTGACAGCACCACCGGCGGCCTTTTCTGGTATGACAAGAAACTGTATGAGGAGACCCGAAAGGCGATGAAGCAGAAAAAGACATTTGCCCCGGTCACCATCATCGATGAAACGTTTAAAAAAGTTGAAAATTGACTTGTAACTTGAAGCATGGCACTTGAAACGCTGCATCCAAAAGGGAATCGTTACTTGAAATCAGGCATTATTTTAGAGGTAAAAAACCTGGTGACAGCCTTTGAAACCGAAGAAGGCCGGGTCCGGGCCGTGGAGGATGTGGGATTTTCGGTGGCACCCGGCCAGACCCTGGGGATCGTGGGGGAGTCGGGGTGCGGAAAGAGTGTCACCGCACTGTCCATCATGCGGCTGTTGCCCAAACCCTCGGGCATCATCGAGAAAGGTCAGGTTCTTTTCCGGGGTACGGATATTCTCAGGCTTCCTGCCGATGAACTCCACGGGATCCGGGGTAATCGGATATCCATGATTTTCCAGGAGCCCATGACCGCCTTGAATCCGGTTCAAAAGATCGGGAAACAATTAAAAGAGGTCTTCTGGCTTCACTACCCCGACCTGACCGAACAGACGATACGGGAAAAATCAATACAGATGTTGGATAAAGTCGGCATCTCCGAACCTGAGGCCCGGCTGAATGAATACATGCACCAGATTTCAGGGGGCATGCGTCAGCGGATCATGATCGCCATGGCCCTTTTGTGTGAACCCGATATCCTCATTGCCGACGAACCCACCACGGCCCTGGATGTCACCATTCAGGCCCAGATCCTTGACCTGATCAAAAAAATGCAGCAGGACATGGGCATGGCGGTGATCTTTATTACCCACGACCTGGGGGTTATTGCCGAGGTCTGTGATGCTGTTCTGGTCATGTATGCGGGAAGAGTGGCTGAACAGGCACTTGTGGGGGAATTGTTCAAAAATCCCCTTCATCCGTATACCCGTGGTCTTTTATCATCGATTCCAAGGCTGGAAAGCCCCCGGAAGTCACTGTTGAAAACGATTCCGGGGATGGTGCCGAGCCTTCTTGACCTGCCCAAAGGGTGCCGGTTTCGAAACCGCTGCAACCATGCCATGGAAAAATGTAAAACAGTGCCGCCGTTAAATGATGAGGGTGATAATCATCTGGTGGCGTGCCATTTGTATAAGTGAAAATTGGCTATGTCCAATACTATTCTCGAAGTTGAAAACCTGAAGATGCATTTTCCCGTGCGCGGCGGTATATTACGGCGCCGGACCGGACAGGTGTATGCCGTGGATGGGGTCTCCTTTAAAGTCGAGCACGGCCAAACCCTGGGGATCGTCGGAGAATCCGGATGCGGCAAAACAACCATCGGGCGTACAATTGTACAGTTGTATAAACCCACGGCTGGCAGGGTGTTGTTCCGGGGAAAAGACCTTTCCCTGGCAGATCGGCAGCAGATGCGACGATTGCGGCGGGACATGCAGATGATTTTCCAGGACCCTTTTGAGTCTTTGAATTCCCGTCATATGGTCGGCGATATCATCGAGGAACCGTTTGCCATCCACAATATCGGCAGAGCCGAAGAACGCAAAGCCGGGGTGGGCCGATTGCTCGAACGGGTGGGACTTTTCCCTGATGCCGCTACCCGGTTCCCCCATGAATTCAGCGGGGGTCAGCGTCAGCGCATCGGCATCGCAAGGGCCATCGCTTTAAAACCAAAACTGATTGTCTGTGATGAACCGGTGTCCGCACTGGATGTTTCCATTCAGTCCCAGATTTTGAACCTGCTTCTGGAACTGCAGCAGGAAATGGGCCTGAGTTATGTGTTTATTGCCCATGACCTTGCGGTGGTGAAACATATCTCCGATCATATTGCCGTCATGTATCTGGGGAAAATCGTGGAGTATACCGATGCGGACAGGCTCTACCAGATCCCCCTCCATCCTTACACCCGTGCCCTTATTTCCGCCATCCCCGTGCCGGACCCCGCGATTAAAAAAAACCGGCAGACTTTATCAGGGGATGTGCCTTCTCCCATTCATCCGCCCCAAGGGTGTCGGTTTCATACGCGCTGTCCTGTGGCGTTTGACCTGTGCTTTCACAAAGAACCGGAACTTATTGCTGTCAAAGGTGTCACAGGAGACGAGCACCTGGTGGCCTGCCACAGAGCCCATGAATCCTATCTTTCAACTCTCGAGTAATGATGGTGTCTCAGAAAGTGCCAGAAAATGCTGCAGGTGCCGGCCGTACAGTTGACCAATGAAGGGGATGGTTTCCGGATACAAAAAAAGGGGGAGCGCTTAATTCTGGTCGCATCGGCGCATGCGTCGCTTGCGGGGTTGCCGGGGTGAAGAGCCGGACGCGCTCATCAGTTGCGTACCGCCTCCCTTTTTCCCATCATAACGGCACAAGGGTTAAAAACAGGCTTGTCCCCTTATCCCTCTTGAAACGGGAAAGGTTTTTGAATTAACATTGTTGTTTCGGGCAGTGTGAAAATTTGCTAACCACCAAGCTTTATCGGTGCACTCCAGGCATATTTGCCGTTTTTGTCCTTCAACTGGCAGCGAATATACGTAAGCCCGGCATCAACGGGAATTTTTGTTTCAAACGACGCCATTTCTTTGACTTCAGCCTTTTTCAGTTCCTGAATATCGGCAACATTGAATCCAGGTACTGTTCCGCAAAAACCGAAATCGCAATCGCCCATGACAACTACTTCCGTACACGGCGAGCACTCAACCGAAAAGACATTGTCCTCAAAGCGTATCGTGTGAAAAACAGGTCCCTGTGAAGCGTAAAAGGCGCCAGTTTTTAATGCCTTCATCACTGCTTCAGGTGTATTTTTTCTGGCGCATATCATTGTCCATCCGCCCATAAAATCCTGGGCATGATGCATGTCGTCAACCGCAATAGCCGGCAGGGGATAGCCCATTTGAAGGATATTGTCCCATACTTGCATATTATATGCCTTGCCGATGTAGCGGCAGGAGGCGTTGTAAACTTCTATTGCGATAATGTTTTTAATCTGCAGGATATCCGTACAATTCAAACCGCTCCAGTACGGATGTGCCAGAATACATTCCCCGCCGGCTGCTCGAACACATTCTATCGCCCTCTGATACGGCAGCTGGGAGGGATCCGGGAAATCTTCGGACACATTTAAAGCGAGCAGATGCAGTATTATGCCCCGCGGTCCCACAGGATGAAATTCCATGCCGCTGATTAAAAGCAACTTTCCTGAATCTATTTCGCTGACACGATTGGTGACGTAATGATCGGTGGCCGCCAGAATATCATATTTTTCTTCCCGATAGTAATCCACAGTCTCTGGCAGGGGGTATTCGCCATCTGAAGTCGTGCTGTGCATGTGTAAATTGGCTTTGTAGGTGTGGAGTTCTTCACCTAAAAGATTGATTCTGGCTGTCAATCCTTTTGACACCGGCATCATTTTTTATCCGGCATCAGAGGTAAAATTTAAAAATATGATGTTCCAGATGCCAAAAATTATTTGAAGAAAATCGGAGTTTTTTATTTCTCGCCTGCTTTTTCCAAACACGCAACGACACCTCCCATCAGTGACCTCAGCCGAAATTCAATAAATAAAACCGCTGTATAACCAAAGGGAGACCGCTATGGCTGTTATCACCATTGCCCGGCGGTTCGGTGCCGGCGGGAAAATACTGGAAGCCCTGGTTGTAGAAAAACTGGGCATCCCCCAAGAAAAGCCCGATATAAAAAGTGGCATGGTAACCCCGGTCTTGCACAGCATGTCAATTTCTCGGGATTCTCCAAGCTTGCGACTGGCCTGCCAGGTCAAGTCAACATAGAAACACCGGGCTTGTCTATCACCCGGGCAAGATCGTGGTTCGCTTCGCTGCCACATTTATCCCTGTTCGTTCAAATATCAAAATAGTAACCGTTCCAGATCTTAGCGGTACAGTCGGGGTTTAAAAAAAATCATGCAGCGAATTTTTTCTTGACATATCACATATAAATGGTAGGAAAGTATCACATAAAATTAGTATGAATGTATCCTGCTTATTAATTAGGGTATTATTCCAACTGGTGCATGCGCTTATTGTTGTGTTTTAGATGACAGCTTGAAATTTTTATCCGGTTTTTGGGTATTACATATTCGGGCTGGCAGAAAACCTGTTTGAAAAATCAGAGGATGGAACTATGGCAAAAAGATTTCCTCGTCGATGGCGGATCGTTACAGTTCCGGCCATTATTCTGATGATAACCCTGGTTGGGTGGGTCAGTGTTTACAGCAGCGCCGATAACCAGGCCCATCGCCCTGATATTGTTTACATAGACCTGCCGGCGATCCCTGATGGCGATAAAATTCCGGCGGTTCAGTTTTTGCACGACAGGCACACCCAGGCATTGGGGGAAAGCAAAGACTGCAGCACCTGCCATCTTCAGCAGAAAGACCGTTTTGTCTTTAAATTCAAGCGTCTGGAAGACACTACGTCTGAAAACGACATGGCCATTTATCACGACAACTGTATCGCCTGCCATTCGGAAACCGTTGGCGCCGGCAAAAAAGCCGGTCCGTTAGCCGGCGACTGCCGATCATGTCACACGGCAAAGCCCGGAGCAGCATCCTCTTTGCAGCCGATTGCCTTTGACAAATCGCTTCATTATCGTCATGTATCCGCTGAAGCCATTCCACCTGCCGAAATGACTGATGATGTGAACTGCGGTGCCTGTCACCATCTATATGACGAGTCGGTCAAAAAAACATTTTATAAAAAGGGTACCGAAGAAAGCTGCCTCACTTGCCACAAGACTGCCGGGACCGATACCACCTCATCCATTCAGACCGCCTCCCACGCCGCCTGTGTCAGCTGTCACCAGAGCTTCAAAGCCCGGTCGCAAAAAACCGGACCGGTAGAATGCGCGGGGTGCCATGATGCCCTCAAGCAGCGCAAAATAAAGGTTGTCGACACCATCCCGCGTCTCAAACGGAACCAGCCCGATACGGTTCTGCTGGCAAGCTGGATGGCGGCAGATGGTGTATCGGAATCCACCATGAAACAACAAATGGACCCGGTGGCATTCAACCATCTTTTTCACGAGAGCAAAAACGCCAGCTGCCGTGTCTGCCATCATGAGACCCTTAAGAAATGCAGTGAGTGCCATACCGAAAAAGGGGATAAAAAGGGTGGGGGTGTACAGCTCGCACAGGCCATGCACAACACGGAATCATCCCACAGCTGCACTGGCTGCCACAACCAGGTCAAGCAGACAAAGGACTGTGCCGGGTGCCACGCCGCCATGCCTCAAAAACAGTTTTCTCAAATAGCATGTGCCCAGTGTCATGCCGTGAATCGGGCGCTTCTTCAGCCGCTTCCCATGCCGGCGGAAGCGAGAACGGCCATGGCGGAAAACACCCTCAAATCCCATGTCCGGGCATCTGGGACCCTTCCCGATGACCAGATCCCGGAAAAGGTAAAGATCGATGGCATGGTAAACCAGTTCGAGGCCGTCGATTTGCCGCATCGGAAGATCGTGCGGGCGTTATATGCCAGGGTTGGGGACAACAATCTGGCCGCCTATTTTCACAATGACGACATCACCTTGTGCGGTGGATGCCACCACAACTCCCCGGCGTCACTGAACCCGCCTAAATGCGCATCGTGCCACGGGGAAGCATTCAAGAATGAACAGGATGGCCGGCCGGGGCTCAAGGGGGCCTATCACGGTCAGTGTTTTGACTGTCACAAGGGGATGGAAATTGAAAAACCGGCCGCAACGGACTGCATCAAGTGCCATAAAGAGAGAAAATCCTGATTTGAAACCCACTGTTTGGGAAAAGGATCATCAGCATAGACAAATAAAAGTTGAGGTGTCGTTATGGGTGTCACCCGAAGAAAATTTCTGGGCTGGGTCGGTGCAGCTGCGGGCACGACCGCAATCATGGATAAAAGTGCTTTTGCGGCTTCCAACAAACACTTTAAGGGTTATCCCGGAAGTTTTGGCGTTCTCCATGATATCACACGGTGTATCGGTTGCAGACAATGTGAAGCGGCCTGCAACACTGTAAACGAACTGCCGAATCCAAAACGGCCTTTTGACGATCTGACCGTATTGGACGAAAATCGCCGCACCAGCGAAGACGCCTACACGGTGGTCAACCGTTATACGGGAAAAGAGGGGACCCGTCCGACTTTCGTGAAGACCCAGTGCAACCACTGTCTCGAGCCCGCCTGCGCTTCCGCCTGCTTTGTCAAGGCGCTTCGGAAGAATAAGTCCGGGGCCGTGTCCTACGATGCCTCGCTGTGCGTGGGGTGTCGGTACTGCATGGTCGCCTGCCCGTTCAACATTCCGGCGTATGAATACGACAAGGCGTTTACCCCCCGGGTGATGAAATGCACGCTCTGCCAGCCCCGGATCGAGAAAGGCCAGCTGCCGGGATGTGTTGAATCCTGTCCCAAGGAAGCCCTGACCTTCGGCCCGCGGGAGCGGCTCATCAAAGAGGCGCGCAGAAGAATTGACCGGTTCCCGGACCGCTATGTCGACCACATCTACGGCGAGTCGGAGATGGGGGGCACCAGCTGGCTCTATCTTTCCGGAAGACCCTTTTCGGAAATCGGCCTGCGCGAAGACCTGGGCGTCCAATCAGCGCCCAGTCTGACTGCCGGCCCCCTGGCGGCCGTCCCGGTTATCGTGGGATTGTGGCCGGTGCTGCTGACGGGAATTTATGCCATATCCCGGCGCAAGGATAAGATCGCTGAGCAGGAGCGCATTGAGGCGATTGCCACAACGGTAGCCGATGCCAACGAGGAGATGAACGCCAAGCTGGCCAGCCTGAAAGACAAAATGAACAAAGAAAAGGACGCGGCCATCAATCTGGAAGTCAAAAAGGCCCTCGATCAGGCGGCCAAAGAGGCAGAAGCCGAAAAACAAACGGCAGCGGCTGGCGGTGCTGCTGAAGAAAAGCCCAAGGAGGAAAAATAGATGTCACAGGATAACACCCGTGATGATAAAAAGATACTCACACCGTTTAACGTGATATCCGGTATTATCATTCTTGTAGGCCTGGTGTTGACCGTTTTGCGCTTCACCAAGGGGATCGGGGCCGTGACCAATCTGGACGATAACAACCCCTGGGGGGTGTGGATCGGATTCGATCTGCTGTGCGGTGTTGCGCTGGCTGCCGGTGGGTATGTCACTTCTGCCGCCTGTTATATTTTCGGACTCAAGCGCTACCATTCAGCGGTCCGGCCGGCGATCCTGACGGCCTTTCTCGGGTATGCGCTGGTGGTTTTTGCGCTGCATTACGATGTCGGGCGGCCCTGGCGCCTGCCCTACCCGATATTCTTGTCCCCGGGAACCACGTCCCTGCTATACGAGGTGGGGTTGTGCGTTTTCCTCTACCTGACTGTTTTGTTTATAGAATACAGCCCTGCGGCCCTCGAGTGGCTGGGGTTGAAAAAAATAAGAAGCCTCATCGTCCGCATGACGCTCGTGTTGACTATCTTCGGCGTGATTCTTTCCACGCTTCATCAGTCTTCGCTGGGGGCGTTGTTCATGATTGCACCATCGAAACTGCACCCCTTGTGGTATTCGGGCTACCTGCCGGTGTACTTTTTTATCTCCAGCATCTTTGCAGGCCTGTCCATGGTGATATTCGAAGGCTCTCTTTCGCATCGCTACCTGCACCACAAAATGGATGCAACCCATCTGGCGGAAAGCACCGGAGTGGCGTTGGGGTTTGCCAAAGCGGCCGCTTTCGTGATGATGGGCTATGTCGGCATCAAGGTGATCGGCCTTGCCATAGACAACAACTGGCACTATCTGGCCACCGGGTGGGGCATCTGGTTTCTGGTTGAATTGATCGGCTTTGTGGCGCTGCCGGCTTTTGTATATGCCCTGGCGGCACGGGACCGGAATTTGCGTCTGGCAAGATGGGCCGCGGTATGGTCCGTCCTGGGGCTGGTTTTAAACCGGCTGAACATTTCCCTGGTGGTGTTCAACTGGCATCTGCCATCGGCCCAACGGTATTTTCCCAGCTGGATGGAGATTGCCATTTCCGTTTTTATCGTCACCGTCGGCGTTGTGGTGTATCGCTTTATTGCCACCCGTATGCCGATTCTTTACGAGCATCCGGATTACAGGACCGATCACTGAGCCGGTGACCGGAACCCCATGGTGCCCGTAAGGCAGACGAAGTAAAGGAGAACCAATGGAAAGCGTTTTTTATACATTGCAGGATTTCATGCTTCACTCAAAAAGCATCACCTATATCGTGATGGGCATCGTGCTTGTTGCCCTTCCGCTTTTTTGGCGATTTTTAAATGGCAGGGATGAAAAAAAGCGAACGTTTTAAATTATGGAGGCATCCATGTACGAATTTTTAACCGGCCCCATGTTTTGGCTGTCCATCAGCATCTGCGTCATCGGCATGATTGTACGGCTTATACGGTATTTCAAGGGGTTGCACTGGCAGTTGGACCGCGTTGCCTACAAGGCGTTTCCTGTCCAGGGGCTAAAGGGCGCCTGGCGGTCTATTTACCGATGGCTGCTGCCCTTTGGAACCCGCAGCTGGCGCAAGCAGCCCTTTATGACTGTCATATTTTTCGGGTTCCACATCGGCGCCGTCCTTGTTCCGTTTTTTTTGTTGGCCCACACTGTTTTTTGGGAAGAAAAAATCGGGTTTTCGCTGCCGGCGCTGAATCCATGGGTGGCTGACATATTGACATGGTCGGTTGTCATCAGCGCTATTTTTCTGGCCCTTCGTCGCATCGCGCTGCCGGAAGTCAGAATTCTGACGACCGCCTACGATTACTTGATCCTGCTGCTGTCTGTGGCGCCTTTTGCTTCCGGGCTGATGGCCCGCTATGAAGTTGGCAGTTATACCTTCTGGCTGACCCTGCACATCCTTCTCGGGGAGGTGCTCCTGATTGCCATCCCATTTACGAAACTCTCGCACATCTTCCTCTTTTTTGCATCGCGGGCGCAGTTGGGAATGGATTATGGCATCAAAAGGGGCGGTATGAAAGGAAAGGAGGGGATGGCCTGGTGAAAATTGACGGTCTCGTAAAAAGTCCAACTCCTGCGTTGCGCTGCATTTTGCAATCATTCAACGTACGATAAGTACGCCTCATGATCACAAAATTTGCACGCCTTGAATTTGAACTTTTTACGAGACCGCCTAAATTCGGCTTTTTACGAGTTCATCAAAAATATGAGATAGCAAAATGCACAGCAATTCAAGACGATATGGGGTTAATCAAATGGCTTTTGATCTTGTTTGAGATTTGGAATTTGTTTGTCATTTAGTGTTTGGAATTTAAGATTTTCGGTTTATCCAGGTTAGGACATAAAAATAGCCTTTTGAACAATAAGGGGATGCATACCAAGGGGGACGTGACCCATGCCTGAAGGAACACTCTGCAATAAAAAACCGATTGAAACAGAAGAAGCGCTCAGAACGCTTCTGGCTGATACCGGCGGGCGCACCTATTATGAGGAGATGAAGTCGCTGGACGTAAACAGTGAACTTTTGTGGAAGACGATACAAAACACATTGAAATCCAGGATGAAGACCTGGCTTGAAATCTGTGCCCACTGCGGGATGTGTGCCGACAGCTGTTTCCTCTACCTGATCAATGATTGTGACCCGAAACAGGTTCCGGCCTACAAAATCCAGTCGACACTGGGGGAGATCGTCAAACGCCGGGGTAAGGTTGACAATGCGTTTATGCATATGGCCATGGAAACGGCCTGGGCCAAGTGCACCTGCTGCAACCGGTGCGGAATGTACTGTCCCCATGGCATCGACATGGGCATCATGTTCGGTTATCTTCGCGGCTTGCTCTACCAGCAGGGTTTCGTGCCCTGGGAGCTGAAGATCGGAGCGGGCATGCATCGGGTCTATCGGGCGCAGATGGATGTGACCGACGCAGATTTTGTGGAGACCTTTGAATGGATGGTTGAGGAGTACGAAGAGGACTATCCGGGGCTTGGGGTGCCGGTGGACAAAGAAGGCGCCGACATTATGTACACGGTCAATGCCAGAGAGGTCAAACATTACCCTGAGGATCTGGCCGAGGCGGCCATCCTTTTCCACCTGGCCGGAGAAAACTGGACGGTTCCCTCCAAAGGTTGGGAACTGACCAGCCTCGCCATGTTTGCCGGCGACTGGGCGGCCTGCAAAATGCAAGTGGAGAGCGTTTATGCCGCCATGGAGCGCCTGAAACCCAAACGGATGGTCGGTACGGAATGCGGGCATGCACATCGGGCAACCGTCATTGAGGGGCCCTACTGGGCGGGACGCAGCAACGGACAACCGCCGGTTGAATCGATTCATTACGTCGAATGGCTGGCGGAAGCGCTTCGCGAAGGCAAACTCAAGATCAATCCGGCCAAACGCATCCAGCGTCCGGTTACCCTTCAGGATTCCTGCAACTACATCCGGAACCAGGGCTTGAAGGACATTACGCGAGAAATCATGAGCTACATCGTCGCCCCGGGCTATTTCATCGACATGGCACCCAACCGGGAGCACAACTACTGCTGCGGCGGCGGAGGCGGTTTCAACGGGATCGGTATATTCAGACCTCAGCGGAATAAGGCCCTGATCACCAAACGGGATCAGATTTTAAACACTGGCGCAGAACTTGTGATCGCACCTTGTCACAACTGCTGGGATGCCATACGGGACCTTGAGGAAGAATATAAAATCGGCATTGAATGGTCGTTTTTAAAGCCGCTTTTGATCAGCATGGTTGAAATACCGGAGCATTTACAACTCAAAGAATAGGATGATGGGGCGATGTACCGCACCCGGACATGAGGTGACCTATGTTTAAAAAAATATTGTTTGCCACATCCGCGACAGAAGCGAGCGATCACGCAGCACGGGTAGCATTCAACATGGCTCAGAACTACAGGGCCCACATCACGATCTTTCATGTGCTGGGGGTTCCGACACGGGGTTTCAGCCAGGTGATTCAGGATGTCAAAACCCGGGAAAAATTGGTGGTCGACGATGAATATGTCGCATGGGTCGAGGAGGAAGTCAAAACTCATTATGCGAGACAGCTCAAAAGCGCCCAGGATTTTGAGATCAAGGTCGTCGTCGGCTTTCCGCACCGTGAAATCCTGCGCGAGGCCCGGCAAAGCCAGCCGGATCTGATTGTTTTGGGTGGCAGCACCGGGGACGAGGAAGAATCCGTGTACAAAAAATGCATGGTCGGATCTACGCTTCAGCGGGTAGCCAAGGCGGCACCCTGCCCGATTCTGGCGGTTACCCGCCCGGCGGCCTCTTTCTGGGGCGGGATGTCCAACATCGTTTTCGGGACCGATTTTTCAAAAGCGTCCGATGCCGCCTTCGGTTTTGCCTGCAAGCTGTCGAAAGCGCTGGATTGTGAACTGCACATATTCCACGCCCTGGATATCAGCACCATGCACATGGGACGCCTGCTGACCCAGGATGAAATCGAAACGAGAATCAGGGAAGCGCTCCGGCGAATACGCGGCAGGTACGTCACCCAGATCAGGGATGACATAAAAGACTACTCTTTCGATGTCTGGGAAGGCGTGCCATACGTCGAAATTGTAAAATATGCCCGGGAAAAACATGCAGACCTCATCGTCATGGCACATCACACCAGCAAGGCATCTACAGAAGATGCCCGATTGGGGAGCAATATCGAACAGGTCATTGTCAGGGCGGGCTGTCCTGTTATCAGCGTAAACAAGTAGATCATTATCCGGGGGTAAGATTGGATTTACAAACCAGACAGGGAAAAATCTGAAGAGAGGGAGTGATAATGAAAAAAATATTAATTGTCGATGATGACCCCAATATCGTTGACTACCTGACGACACTGTTTGAAGACAACGGATACACCACCTGCTCGGCTGGAGATGCCCGGGAAGGGTTTGATGTCGCCAAAAGAGAGTTGCCGGACCTGATCACGTTGGACTTGGAAATGCCGGGTGAATGGGGACTCCGTTTCTACAGGAAGATGAGCGAGGAAAAAAGTCTGAAAAATATTCCGGTAATCGTCATTACCGGTTTTTCAGGCAGTGAGCATGCCATCGGAAAAGCGGTGGCCAGTTTCACCAAACCCTTCGACCGGGAAGAACTGCTGGGCATTGTCAAAGAAACCCTGCGGTAGCGATTTTTTGTCCGGAAAGGCATTTGGAATTAAAAGAGATTGCGGACAACCAGGCACTTTCCCCGACGTGGCAACTCGGGGGCTAATAAAAATGAGTGAGGGCACCCGACGTGGCAACTGAAATACTGCTCATTGACAAGGACAAGAGCCACGCTGGCGCTCTGAGTGTATATCTGGAGCGCAGGCAATTCAAGGTTTCTAAAGCCGATAACCCCGACGATGCGCTGCTGCTGTTTGATAATCTGAACATTGAAATTGTACTGGCTGATCCTGACCTGCCGGAAACAGACACGGTCTCTTTCCTGAAGCAGATAAAAATGTCTCATTCGAGAGTTCAGTCCATCATCATGGTACCCGGAGATCAATTCGATCAAGCCATGGACATGCTGCGGCAAGATGTGGTACACTACCTGATGAAACCGGTGAAAAGTGCTGCCCTGGACCTTGCCATGAGACAGGCCCGCACCTGGATCGCAATGAATAAAAAGGCCGATCGGTATGAGGAAAAGTTCAAAGATCTACGCAATGCACAAATTTTTTACCATCAGCTGTTCAATGAGGTCCCCTGCTATATATCGGTCCAGGATCGGGAGTTTCGGCTTACGGCAACCAACCGGTTGTTTAAAAGGGATTTTGGTGATGAAATCGGATCCCATTGCTATAAAATTTACAAGCACAGAGGCACACCCTGTCGGAATTGCCCGGTGGCATCAACCTTTGAAGACGGTCAGCCCCACCCTACAGAGGAAATTGTCACCTCAAAATCCGGCAAACAGTATAATGTGCTGACCTGGACCGCCCCGATCGTGAATTCATCGGGAGAGATTACCCAGGTGATTGAGATGTCTACGAATATTACCCTGCTCAGGCAGCTTCAGGATCATCTGACTTCCCTCGGACTCATGATCGGTTCCATGTCGCATGGTGTTAAGGGGATGCTGACAGCCCTGGACGGCGGAATTTATCAGTTGGAAACCGGCCTGGCTCGCAAGGATGAACAGCGGACCACAAAAGCGTTCGACCAGGTCAAGCGGATGGCAGGCAGGATCCGCAAAATGGTTCTTGAGATACTGTATTACGCAAAGTCCCGGGAACTCAGTTACAGGTCGGTCGATATTTCAAAGATGACCGGGAAAGTGGTCAGCGATGCAAAGGCGATCGCTGATAAAAATGGGATACAGCTGGAATCCAACATCTCAAGTGATCTGGGCACCATCGAAGTGGATCGCAGCTGGATGCAGGCGGCCCTGCTCAACATCATGGAAAATGCCGTGGATGCGTGTACCTCCGATCGCAGCAAAGAAGCGCACATCGTTAAATTTGATGTGTCTGACGCAGGGGACAATCATATCTGTTTCATCATCCAGGACAACGGCATGGGGATGGAGCGAGAGACAAGGGAAAAAATGTTTACCCTGTTTTTTACATCCAAAGGCTCGCGGGGAACCGGGCTCGGTCTGTTTATCGCCAACCAGGTGATTCAAGAGCACGGCGGCACCATCAAAGTTACGTCGGAACTCAAGAAAGGTTCGCAGTTTCGGATCTGTTTGCCCCGGAACAGGCCTGAGCGACCTTCCATGGGTGATTCTCATGAAAAATGGGCCAATGGCCTGCTTGACAAAACAACACAGGCAACGAATGAGACTCACAACCAAAAGTAGATACGGAACAAGGCTTATGCTTGATCTGGCGGTCAATGCGAAAGATAAACCGGTGCCCTTAGGGGATGTGTCCAAGCGTCAGAAAATTTCGCTGAAATATCTCGAACAGCTGATTTCAAAACTCAAGCAGGCCGGTCTGGTGAAAAGCCAGCGCGGCCCGTTTGGCGGGCATATGCTGGACAAGCCCCCGGAGTGCATAACCGTGGGCGATATTGTAAGGACACTTGAGGAAACCTCCGCCATTACAGACTGCGCAGAGCAGGAGGGAAAACTGTGCGCCATCTGTAAAAATGCGGGGGATTGTCTTTCCCGCCAGGTCTGGATCGAAGCCAGTAACGCCATGTTCGAACGCCTTGACCAGATTACCATCGATGGATTGATCTCGGGTAAATGGGGACAGTTTGAACCGGAAGAACCTTCAAAGGATGATGAATGAACAGGCCTCCCTTTTCATTGGTCTAATTCGCGTTTTAATATGCTGCTCCGGTAAAAATGGTATCGCATCGATTAGCGTCACAGGGGGGCCGTCAGGTCAGTAAAAGCTGGTCTGTTGAGGTATTTGGTGAGATTAGGCCTGCGGCCCCGAGAAATCCCGGCCACATCAGTAACAGCCACTGTTGGAGAGTAGGGAACCCAGACTATCAAAACAGCGGCACTTGAGAAGAGAAGCCCGCCTATGCTGGAGTAGATAAGGGTTGTAAGTGCGTTGTCGGTCCGGCAGAGAATACGCGTTGTGATCTGGGCACTCGCGTAAAAAATGACCAGCGAGCAGCGGCAGCACAGCAAATCCATTCAAAAACCCCCACTCCGGGACGCATGACGATCACTACCCCTGAAAGTCCTATTGCGATGCCCCCCAGCGATATTTGCCCACGGTCTCTTTCAAGACAGGCGCAGAGAGTGCCGCCACGAACAGGGGGGATGCGAAGGCGATTACCATGCAGTCGGCCAGGGGCATGAACTTCAATGCACCCCAGAATGCAACGCCCGCACTGAATATCAGAACAGACCGCAACATCTGGATTATCAGTTTTTTGGTATAAATGATCCTCCGGGGGCTGCCACGAAAAAAGAAGACCATAACAAAAAGAAAGTGGAACAGATAACGACCCTATAGTATCATCCACAGCGGAAGTTCACCGGTCAGGTATTTGGCAGAAGCATCCAGAAGGGAAAAACAGACCGTTATCGTGATTATAAAGCCGATGCCGGCCAGCGGGTTTGAACTTTTTTTTTCAAACATTTAAAGGGCCATCCCGCGCTTACTCGTTGTCCGGGGTTTTTAGTAGTATCTCGAATGGTTGTCAATCCTTTTAATACCGATTAACACCGATTTGTCGAAACAGGGCAGTATCCTTAAATCAGCAAATAGCGCTTGACATCTTAAATCAATTTCTGTAACCAATAATGATAATTTATTTAATAGTTCAGGAAAAGCCATTACTTTATAGGATGACTTCAATGATCAACTACCTTGCAGACAGATTTTCTTATTATTATTTTTTTACCATCTGTCTGCCTGTGGTGCGCTGAAGGAGTCCAACCAAGCAAAGCAAAAGCCGCGGCAGACAAAGCCCGCGGCTTTTTTATTTTGAAAGGGCCGCGGGAGGCGAAAAACTTCCCCCGGCCCTTTTGCTTTCCCCAAAAAGGAGAGTACCATGAATAAGACCTATGATGTTCACGTAAAGTCTTTTACCCCAATGATAGCCCCGGATCTGTTGAAAGAGGAGTTGCCCCTTTCCGAAAAGGCCGGAGATACGGTAATGAAGGGGCGGGCAGAGGTCCAAAATATTTTGAGGAAGAAAGACCATAGGTTATTAGTGGTGACAGGGCCGTGTTCCATTCATGATGAAGCGGCGGCATTGGATTATGCCCAGCGGTTGAAACGCTTGAGCAAAGCCGTGGAGGAGACCCTGGTGCTGGTGATGCGGGTTTATTTTGAAAAACCCCGAACCACCGTGGGGTGGAAAGGGCTGGCCAATGACCCCCTTTTAGATGGTACCTGCGATATGATGACGGGTCTTCGCAGGACACGGAAATTGTTGCTGGACATCACTGAAATGGGTGTGCCCACGGGTACGGAAATGCTCGATCCCATCACCCCGCAGTACATGGCCGGCCTGGTTTCATGGGCGGCCATCGGCGCCCGTACCACCGAGTCCCAGACCCACAGGGAGATGGCCTCGGGCCTTTCCATGCCCGTGGGGTTTAAAAATTGTACCGACGGTGGTCTTTCCACGGCCATCAATGCCATAATCGCGGCGGGGTCCCCCCAGAGTTTTCTGGGCATCGACCCCCACGGCCGGGCCAGCGTTGTCGCCACCACCGGAAATCCCTATGCCCATCTCGTCATGCGGGGCGGGTTACGCCCCAATTATGATTCCGTCAGCATTCGTCAGGCAGTGAGCCAGTTGCAGAGCAAAGGATTATCCGATGCCGTCATCGTGGATTGCTCCCATGCCAATGCTTCTAAAAAACACGAGAACCAGGCCATTGTCTGGCAGGATGTCATCAATCAGAGGATTGACGGCAATGACGCCCTGGTCGGGATGATGCTCGAGAGCAATATAGAAGAAGGCCGTCAGAAAAACACCGGCGATCTGAGTACCATGGCATATGGTGTATCTATCACGGACCCCTGCATTTCCTGGGATACCACTGAAAGGCTGCTGCGGACGGCCCATGAACAGCTGCTTCGAAACAGTAGCGCAAAAGCGGGCGGTAATGTGTCGACTAAAACTGGTCGATACTCCGTGGCATCTGGTGTCTGACACGGTGTTTTTGAAGAAATGTTTATTTCGATGGGAGTTGCAAAAGATGGATATCCTTGAAATTAATGGCAGTACAGGGAAATCAAGGTTGCTTGTGGGGGAAAAGCTTGATCGCCTTGCCGGGTATTTGCCGTCATCCCCGGTGATCGTGATCACCGATGACACGGTCCACCGCCTTTACGGGGGCCGGTTCCCCGACGGCCATACTATAAAGATCGGCGCCGGGGAGACTATTAAAACCCTGGACACAGTGACGGCGATTTTTTCAAAATTAATCGAGTACGAAGCGGATCGATCGGCGTTTATTGTCGGCATTGGCGGTGGCATTGTTTGTGATATCGCCGGTTTTGCGGCGTCGACCTATCTTCGGGGGGTCCGTTTCGGGTTTGTCCCCACCACGTTGCTGGCCCAGGTGGATGCCAGTGTCGGCGGGAAGAACGGGGTCAATTTTTCCGGTTACAAGAATATGGTGGGGGTATTCAATCAGCCTGAGTTTGTTATCTGTGATCCCTCATTGCTTCAAACCCTTGATGTGCAGAACCGCGGGTGCGGGTTGGCTGAAATCGTTAAACATGCGGTCATTGCCGATGTTGATCTGTTTGCCTATATCGAGAATAATGTCGAAGCCGTTATGGCCATGACCGTTGATGCCGTCCACCGGATGGTTTACGATTCGGTGATCATCAAGTCGGGGATCGTCAATCGGGATGAAAAAGAATCCGGTGAGCGGCGTAAACTCAATTTCGGTCATACCTTCGGGCATGCTGTGGAAAAGGTCGGCAAGGTACCTCACGGCGAAGCGGTGTCCATGGGTATGATGGTGGCTGCAGCCCTTTCCGCCCGGCGAGGATATATCAACCCCGGCGATGTTCAGCGACTGGACCGGCTTCTGAAGGCCTTGAAACTGCCCACCCGCCTTGATATTGCCAGGGATAAAGCCTTTGAAGCAATGAAACGGGATAAAAAAAGGGTCGGGGATGCCATTCATTTTGTTCTGCTCGAACGGATCGGCCGGGCGGTTGTCGAAGAAATTTCCATGGCGGAATTAAAGGATGTCATAAATGAATTTTGCTGATGATGCCAGCACCAATCACATGAAAAATATTGCAGATCAGTCCCAGACCCAGTTGTGCGGGGTGTTCGGGCATCCGGTAGGGCACAGCCTCAGCCCGGCCATTCACAATGCGGCATTCCGGGAAACCGGGCTTAACGGGATTTACCTGGCATTTGACGTCACGGACCTTTCATCTGCAGCAGCCGGTATTCGGGCGCTGAATATCCTCGGGGTCAGCATTACCATTCCGCATAAAGTCAGTATCATGGAATATCTCGATACGTGCACGCCCATGGCCATGGCGATTGGTGCCGTAAATACCGTTATCAACCGGGATGGGCATCTTACAGGGGATAACACGGACGGGTTGGGGGCGGTATCGGCCCTTGCGGCACAAACGATTATAGCGGATCGTCGGGTGGCTGTCATCGGCGCCGGCGGTGCGGCCCGGGCCGTCACCGCTGCCATTCGATCCAGTGGCGGGAACCTGACGGTGGTCAACCGATCGGTTAAACGGGGAGAGGCCCTGGCCGCGGTCGTGAATGCCGATTTCATACCCCTTGCTGAATTTGCGGGCAACGGATATGATATTCTGGTAAATACCACATCAGTGGGGATGACGCCCCATACTGACGCCATGCCCACTGATCCGGCACGATTCGAGCCGGAAGCGGTGGTGATGGATATTGTTTACAATCCGCTTGAAACCCGATGGCTTCGCGCGGCAAAAAAACGGGGATGCACGGTGATAGATGGTCTGGCCATGTTCGTCCATCAGGGCGCCCTTCAATTTGAGCTCTGGACCGGCCGGGCGGCCCCCCGGGCTGTGATGCGATCGGCTGTTATGGAATCGTTAGGATATACGGATGCTTGAAATTAAGCCCATTGAAACGCTGACGGCACGGGTGGTGGTACCCGGATCCAAAAGCTACACCCACCGGCTGTTGATTGCCTCGGCCCTGTCCGACGGCCCCTGCCGGGTTTTGGGCGCTCTGGAAAGTGAGGATACGGATCTGACCCGGGCCGGGCTCATGCAAATGGGGGTCCCCATCACAAAGGAAGGGGAGGGGCTGCGCATCAACGGCACTGGCGGACGATTGATCGGTGCCGGCGAGATCTACCTTGCCAATTCCGGTACCGGCATGCGTCTGTTGACGGCGGTGGCGACCCTGGCCGACGGGCCGACGGTTCTCACCGGCAGCACCCGGATGCAGCAGCGACCCGTTGCAGATCTCATCGACGGACTTGGACAGATGGGTGCGGATATTCGATCCTTAAACGGCACGGGGTGTCCGCCGGTGGCGGTCACGGGGGGAACGGCCACCGGCGGTGAAATCACCCTGCGCTGTGGTATCAGCAGTCAATATTTGTCTGCCATTCTCCTGGTTGGGCCGCTTACCCCCCGGGGTGTCACCATCCATATTGTCGAGGGCCCGGTGTCCAGGCCTTACATCGATTTGACCCTGGATGTCATGGAACGGCTCGGGGTGAGGGTAGACCGGGAAGGATATGACCGGTTTACCGTCCCCGGCGGGCAGGTGTATCGGGCCGGAGACTACCGGGTTGAGACCGATGCCTCCAATGCCTCTTATTTCTGGGCTGCGGCAGCCGTCACCGGCGGGTGTGTGACGGTGGACGGCCTGACCGAATCATCCCGGCAGGGAGATTTACGTCTGCTCGACTGTTTTGAAAAGATGGGATGCCAGGTGGATCGCGGTGTTAACGGCATCACTGTGACCGGCGGTCACCTGTCGGCCATTGATGTGGATATGGGGGACATGCCGGATATGGTGCCCACCCTTGCCGTGGTGGCGGCGTGTGCCGAGGGTACCACGGCCATTCGAAATGTGGCGCACCTGAAAGCCAAGGAATGCGACCGGCTCGCTGCCGTTGCTGAAGAACTGGGCAAAATAGGTATCGCCGCCCGATGTACGCCAGATGCCCTTTTTGTGACCGGCGGCCCGCTGCACGGAGGGGACATCGAAACCTACAACGATCACCGCATGGCCATGTGTTTCAGTGTGGCAGGATTGCGGGTACCCGGGGTCCGGATCATGGATGAAAACTGTGTGGCCAAATCTTTTCCAACCTATTGGGATGTGTTCAGCACATTGTATGCCCGATGAATATCTATCTGATCGGATATCGCTGTACCGGTAAGACCACTGTGGGATATAGCCTTGCCGAAAAACTACATCGGCCGTTTATTGATGCGGATGCCGTCGTCGCCCGGCAATACCATATGTCCATCACGGAAATGGTGGAGCGATACGGCTGGCCTTGTTTCCGGGGCCGGGAAAGGGCCAACATCAAGCAGCTGTGCCGTCAACCGGGCCAGGTCGTTGCCACCGGCGGCGGGGTAATTCTCGATCCTTCCAATGTATCCCAAATGCGTGACACAGGAACGGTTGTCTGGCTTCGGGCCGGTGTGGAAACAATCCAAGAAAGAATGGCTGCAGATGCCGCAACCGACGGTCAACGACCGGTGTTGACCGAAAAAGGGTTAATGGCCGAAATTGAACAAACCCTGAATGACAGATACCCGCTTTATCTTGCTGCCGCCCATATCAGTGTGGACACCGATCACCGTACAATAGATGCGCTATGTGGGGAAATCATTAAAAAATTATCCGGTGATAATTTTAAATAATATCTGAATGAAAAGTGTTTTTCTATCATTTTTAATACATTATGAATTCGTAAACGTTATTTGAGATGGCTAAATATAAAATCTTCTTATACAAGGCATAGTGATTTTACAGGGACGAAGGCAACCATATGGTATGTCGAGTCTCTGGGAAAGCGCTATAACGCAGTAGATGGAGATTTTTATGACGCCATCAATATTGAGAGGGGTTATGTCCAGTACATTCGGAACGTTATTCCGTATCTCCACATTTGGTGAATCCCATTGCAAAGGCGTCGGCGTGATTGTCGACGGATGCCCACCGAAACTGCCTCTGACCGAGGCCGATGTTCAGATCCAACTGGATCGGCGAAGACCCGGGCAGAGTCCGCTCACCACCCAGCGGAATGAATCGGACCGTGTAACCATTTATGCCGGGACGGAAAACGGACTGACCCTGGGCACGCCCATTGCCATGATGGTCCCCAATAAAGACCAGCGTCCGCATGACTACGGGGAGATGCGGTTTATTCCCCGGCCCTCCCATGCCGATTTTACGTATCAGATGAAGTACGGCATCCGGGCGTCGTCGGGGGGTGGGCGATCCAGTGCCAGGGAAACCATCGGCCGGGTGGCCGCCGGTGCCGTAGCGGAAAAATACCTTCTGGAGGCCTTGGGGATCGAGATCGTGGCCTGGGTTTCAACGGTGGGCAGTGTGACGGCCCCCGAGCTCGAAGAACAGGCGATGACACGGGCGGATGTGGATGCTTTTGCCGTTCGCTGTCCCCACGGTGAAACCGCCGGTCGCATGACAGATGCCATTGTAGCCGCAAAAGAGGCGTCCGACTCCATCGGCGGCGTTGTTTCCTGCATCTGCCGGAATGTGCCCGCTGGTCTCGGGGAACCGGTTTTCGACAAACTGGAGGCCAAACTGGCCCATGCCATGCTGTCTATTCCTGCCACCAAAGGGTTCGAGATCGGTTCCGGGTTTGCCGGTACCCGTATGCGGGGTTCACAACATAATGATCCCTTTGAAATGAAGGACGGGCGATTGGGCACCAGAACAAATTACAGCGGCGGCATTCAGGGGGGGATCTCCAACGGTGAACCCATAGGGTTTAAGGTGGCCTTCAAACCCCCTGCCACCATTGGCCAGGCCCAGCAGACAACGGATTTTGAAGGGGAAGAGGCCGTGATTGAAGCCAGGGGGCGCCATGATCCCTGTGTGGTGCCGCGGGCCGTTCCTATTGTGGAGAGCATGGCGGCCCTGGTGCTGGCGGATATGGTGCTGATTCAGAAGATGCGGTGATCATCAGGGTTGTCTGCGGCGGATTTTGTGGAAACGACCGTTGTGGCCGTGACACCCGGAGAGATTCCTGGTACAATCGACATGGCCGCATCTGTTTTTGTTGTTGATGGAAAGATATTCAAAAAAGTCTGGGACAACGGGTCCGGACCATTACGAAAAGGATGCAATAGTTCTGATATGATCGGTATCATCGGTTTCGGAAGATTCGGCAAACTCATGGCCGGATATCTTTCAAGGGATTTTAACGTCAAGGTGTATAACCGGAGTGATAAGCGGGCAGAGATTGAAGCGGCGGGTGCCGTTTCAGTTTCTTTAGCGGAAGCCTGCCGCCAGAAGGTGGTGATTCTCAGCGTGCCCATCTCCACCATGCAGGTGATGTTGACAAAAATCGCCCCCATGCTGCGCAAGGATGCCGTCGTAGCAGATGTCTGCTCGGTCAAGGTTTACCCGGTACAGTGGATGCGGGATCTTCTGCCCGAATCGGTATCTCTGGTGGCCACCCATCCCATGTTCGGCCCGGACAGCGCCGCGGATTCTCTTCATAACGGAAAGATCGTTGTATGCAAGGTTCGCATGAGTGATGCCCGATTTTCCAGAATCAAGCGGTACCTGACCGGCAAGGGACTCATCGTTATCGATTCCACCCCCGAGGCCCATGACCGGCAGATTGCCGTCAGCCTGTCCCTGACCCATTTTATCGGCCGGGCACTGGATGAATTCAGCGCCGAAGAGTTGATCATCGATACCGAGGGGTACAAGCGGCTGCTGCATATCCTCGGCGTTGTTACCCATGATACATGGCAGCTGTTTGCGGACATGCATCATTACAACCCCTATGCCAAAGAAAAACGCCAGGCGTTCATGGCGGCCATGGCGCGACTGGAGGAGAAACTCACAAAAGGAGATTCCCCATGATTTTATGCACATCCCTTTGGCGGTTTTGTTGCACCTGTTTTCTGGCCGGCCTGGCGGTGAGCCTGTTGAGCGGGTGCATTCAGCCAAGACCTTATCCACATCAACCGTTACCTTCGCATCAGCAGCCACCATCGCATCAACCTGATTATCCGGTGATTGGGAATCTTCACGCCGACGGCCCTCATGTTTATTACAATCATCGGCCGACCAGCGGTGGCCAACCCATTCGAAGCGGGGACAATGTCTCCACCGGGGAAAACAGCCGCGCAACGGTACGACTGATAAACGGCGGCGTGGTGACCATCGATCAGAACACCGATCCTGATTTTTTTAAAGACGCATGGTGTATCCTCGTTACCATTTTTAAAGGGCAGGTCGCTACGGATGGTTCCGGAATTTGCATTGAAACGCCCCATGTCTATGGATTGGCCAATTCCAAAGTCAATATTGTTGTGACGGATCACGAAACCATCATCACTGTATTATCCGGCACTGTGACGATGGAACGACCGGTTAATCGAATCCTGCAACGACATCAACAGGCGCGGGTATCCAGGAGCGGGATTCAATCGGTCCGTTCGCTTTCCGCCAGCCAGCTGAAGTCTGTTTTTCCGTGGTGCGATTCAAGGTCTGGCCGGCAAAGGGATCCCAGAATCGTGCAATGCCGTCGCTACGCTGAAACAGCGGTTTCCCAGCAGAAGGAGAACCTCCGCCGCGGTTGCCGGTTCAAAGGCAGCGACTGGTCAGCTGATTTCAATCATCATTATGATTGGTGCCTGAAGGTTCCCCCGTCCCGGGCAGATGCGGCCAACCGTGCCCGTGCAGAGACACTCAAACGTAACTGCGCACCGGCACCCCAGGCAAACAAGCGGCAGCAATGCCGTCGCTATGCTGAAACAGCGGTTTCCCAGCAGAAGGAGAACCTCCGTCGCGGTTGCCGGTTCAAAGGCAGCGACTGGTCAGCTGATTTCAATCATCATTATGATTGGTGCCTGAAGGTTCCCCAGGCCCGAGCAGATGCGGCCAACCGTGCCCGTGCAGAGACACTCAAACGTAACTGCGCGCCGGCACCCCAGGCAAACAAGCGGCAGCAATGCCGTCGCTATGCTGAAACAGCGGTTTCCCAGCAGAAGGAGAACCTCCGTCGCGGTTGCCGGTTCAAAGGCAGCGACTGGTCAGCTGATTTCGATTATCATTATGATTGGTGCCTGCAGGTTCCCCCGTCCCGGGCAGATGCGGCCAACCGGGAACGTGATAAAAGTTTGAAAAAATGTCAAAAACCGGGACCGATGCTCTACTGAAGCTCGGTAGAAATAAAAATTATAATCAATGACAGGGGGCATCATGGAACAGGAAATCCAACAGGTGCAAGCGATATACCAGCTCATTACAGCGTTTTTTGTTAATTACAGTTTTCAGATTCTGGGTGCTTTTATTATTCTGATACTGGGTTTACTGGTGGCTCGGAAAGTCGGTGGTATCGTATTGAAGCTCTGTGAGCGCAAAGGGTTGGATGTCACCCTCAGTCGCTTTGCTGCCAGTACGACAAAAGTTTCCATTATTGCCATGGTGGCGATTGTTGCCATAGGAAAGGTTGGCATCAGTGTCACCCCTTTTATTGCGGCTATTGGTGCCCTGTCCTTGGGCGCCGGTCTGGCGATGCAGGGACTGCTGTCCAACTACGCTGCCGGTTTGAACATTATTATTACCCGTCCGTTTGTGGTTGGAGACACCATTCGTGTCCAGAATGTGGTGGGTCAGGTAGAAGCAGTACATCTGGCATTCACCCGGCTTACTGATGAAGATGATATGGAAATCACTATTCCCAATAAACATATTGTCGGGGAAATCCTTCACAATTCCCACACGGATACGTTGGCAGAAGAAACCGTGGGTATCGCTTACGATAATGATCCCGATAAGGCGATCTCAGAGATCAGGCAAGCCCTGGCGAAGACGGATAAGGTTAGTAGTATAAAAACGCCGCTGATCGGCATAGAAGATTTTGGCAACAGCAGCATCAATATCGGTATTCGCTTCTGGGCACCGACCCGGCATTATTTTGAAACCCGCTATCGTGCCAACGCTGCGATTTTTGAAGCATTACAGGCGGCTGGTATCACCATCCCCTTCCCGCAACAAGAAATACGGATACTCGGTGAAAAGTGTTCGCCCGGAGGAAAGTGAGTCTGGGGCACCACCTGATTTTTAAACGTTAACGGAGGAAAGCGATGACGGAGTTATCATTGGATGCAAAACTTAAAAAAGCCACCGGCATTATCTGTAAACAGGGCATGTTCCCATTCCCGTTGAGTGACACCGCCATCTCCATTATCAGACACGTTGTGGTGGAAGAGGCAGAGCTCGAAATGATTTGCGCATTCAAAGCGGCCTCCTCCCAAACCATGGCCCAGCTCAAGGAATCGAGCGGTTTTTCAGAGGAAACCATTGAGCGGCTTACCACCCGCCTTGCAAAAACAGGACTTATTTTCAACCAGCCGAGTTCAAGCGGGGTGATGGTTTATCGCCTCCTGCCGCTGATGATGATCGGGCTCATGGAATACAAATTCATGACAAAAGTGACCGGCAGCCATGAAGAACGGGAACTTGCCGAGTTGTTTGAGCGGCTGTTGACGGAGTTGAGAGACGACATCCATGTTAACCGCACGGCGCTTGAGCCCCTTTTTGCTGCGGCCCCCCCTGTGGACAGAACCGTTCCCCCACAGCGGACAGATGACGGTAAAAACATCAATATTATCAAGGTGGATCAGGCCATTGATACGCCTGAAGATTTTGTCCTGCCAAGCCAGACCGTGGATGATATCATCGATAAATTTGACGACATCGCCGTGGGGTATTGCTTCTGCAGACAGCGGCGCAGTCTTCTGGGCGATGCGTGTGCCACCGGCGCTCCCACACTGAACTGCTTTTCATTCGGCAAATCCGCTCGCCATACATCCGCCCAGGGCTTTGCCAAAAAGATTTCAAAAGAAGAAGCGCGGACCATTATGAGAGAGGCGGAGGCCGCCGGCCTTATCCACAAGGCCTTTCACCCCGGAGCGAGAGAAACCAGCCCGGAAACGAGTATCTGCAACTGCTGCAAGGACTGTTGTGATACGTTTGGCCTGTGGCGGAAGGGGACCCTGCCGCTTATCAATTCCACCTATTATCTTTCCATTATCGATAAAGAAACATGCACCGGCTGCGGCACCTGTGTGGATCGGTGCCCAACCGACGCAATTGCCCTGGATGATGACGGGCTTGCAGAGCGGGATGAAAATGCCTGCATCGGATGCGGGGTCTGTGCCCGGTTCTGCCCTGATGAAGCCATCTCCCTTAAAGAGGGTTTGCGCAGGGTATTTGTTTTGCCGCCCCAATGGCGATAATATGAATAGTTCCTCGCTATTTTGTGTGGGGGCTGTAGCCGGTCAAAGTTACCCATACGAAACAGCGAAGAGCCATATGAATACTATTTAAGAAATCCTCTGATTATCTTGTCAACGGCTTCATCGTAAGTAAGCCCCAGGCTCATCAGCTTGATCAACTGATCATTGGCGATTTTGCCGATGGACGCCTCGTGGGTCAGTTCCGCGTCCGGATGCAGGGCTCTTAAGGCCGGTACGGTTTCATTGATGCCGTTATCCATGATGATGGCATCACACTCGATGTGGCCGAAGCACTTGGCTCGTGCTTCCATGTTGGCGTAAAAATCCTGTTTGGAATTTTCTTTTATCACCGACCGGGATACGATGTTTGCCTTGCTGTCATCCCCTTTCAAAAGAATATTGTTCCGGGAGACGGCCGTTTGATTTCCATCGGTCATGATCCGCTCGGTGACGAAAAGCGAGGCGCCGGCGGAAAGTTCGACCTCGTTTAAACGATTGGCCTCGTCCACGCCCCCGATCTGGGTCAGCTCCATCTCCGCAACAGCGTTTTCCGCCATGAAAACCTTTGTGGTGGGATTCAGTGACCGCTTCCCGGTCCCTTCTCCAATGGCGATGTGTTTCTCCACGTAACGAACCCTGGCGTTTTTTCCCACCTGGAATTCATGAATGCCTTCATGCCCCCCGTCCCTGGAGCTGCCGCAGTGAATGCCGCAACCGGCAACAATGGTGACGTCGGAGCCCTCACCGATGATAAACGTGTTGTACACCACGTCATGCAAACCGGCCTGACTCAGGATAACCGGGATATGAACCGACTGGTTCACCACACCCGGGTTTATGGTAACCACAATTCCGGTCCCGTCCTGGTTGGATTCTATGTTGATGTCGCCTGAAACCTCCCGCCCCAGAAGTTTGCCGTTTTTTCGAATATTGTAAGCGCCTTTGGGAATCCCCTCTAAGTCCGCTACAGTCTTTAGTAATGTTTTATCGATAGCATTTAACATTGTTCTCTCCTTCGCATACATCTCCGTATCCGCAGACGCTCAAATCGGTCAGCATGGGCGTGGCCCCTTTTAAATCACCGACATAGGCGATTTTTCCGTCCTTTATCAGTAAAAGGCGGTCGGCTGCCGCAAGAAACGCTTTGTTATGACTGACCACGATGGTTGTTGTTTCATGCTCTTTCTGTTCCCTCCGGATAAGCTTCACCATGGGATCGATGGTCCACAAGTCGATGCCGGTGTCCGGCTCGTCGTAAATGGCCAGTCCCGGATTGCGGGCGATGGTGGTGGCCAGTTCGATTTTTTTGATCTCTCCGCCGGAGAGCTTGGCATCCACGGGTTTGTCCAGAAAGCTGAGGGAACATATGCCGACCCTGGCGATGATATCAACTAGTTGTTTTTCATCCTCGGTGCCGGCGGCGATGCCCAGCAGGTCTCTGAACGTCACCCCTTTAAACCGGGCTGAATGTTGAAATCCGTATGCGATGCCTTCTTGTGCCCGCTCTGTGATGGTCATCTTTGTGATGTCTTTCCCCTTGTAGCGGATGGATCCGGAGGTCACCTCGTTGATTCCCATTATTGTTTTTGCAAGACTGGTTTTACCGCTGCCGTTCGGGCCGGTGATGCCGTAAAACTTTCCCTTTTCGAAAGTGAAATTGATGCCGTCAAGAATGGTTTTCTTTGTGCCGGCGTGTCCGGGACTTTCATCGGTCACGGAAAAATGGATATTTTTTAGTTCAAGCATGCTTAACCTCTCTTGATATAGTAGTGTGAAAAACCATATGTTCATTATCAGTTTAATCAAAAATCATGCCAGAATTAAAAATGATGATTTTGCCGCATGCGGCGAATGCGCCAAGACCCTGTTTCATTGAATTTAAAGGTGTTGAAACCGTTTCTCGTATGATTCGTAACTTCGCTGCAATGATGCGTATCAAATTAGTGAAATGCAATACTGTCTCATGATACAACTGATTCAAAGAAAAGAGTGGGGGTGTGGCAAAACATTTTGTGGGGTATTTCGGGGAGTGGTATTGGCGTTATGAAATAGTGGATGGTTTAATATTTTTTTTATTAAACTTGTGGTATAAAAAAAGGAACCGTTAAGTTGATATTTTGTGCAGGCGTGCTTAAATCGTCTGTCCTGCCCGGCTTTGATGCCCTCTAAACGCTAAGCTTATCCTGACCTCAATTTTATACAGCGTGTGTCCCAACGTCTGTAAACCCGGCGGTCTTTCGAAAATTCCAATGATTGCACAATGAAGTGTTCTAAAAAGGCATAAACACCTGATTCATAAGTGTATTGTAAGTATTTGGTTCATTTTTGACAGAAAGAGTTTATTTTATGGCAAATAGCTGAAAGGGTGGCTGTTATGCGCAATTTTTTGGGAATATTGATTATATGTGTTTTTTCTATAGTGTCCGGATGTGGAGAAGATGGTGGGAGTGCCTCAAATGATGGTAACACTGAACCACCGGTAATAACAGTGGCAATCGTGCTTGCTGCAAACGATCTTGGAATGCACTGCATGGACAGGGAGTTTTCTGTTTTTTCAATCCTGCCGCCCTTTAATGTGGTCAATGCCCAGGTAATGAAAAGAGATAGCAACGGGAGACCTTACCTTACAGATGATGGTGATGTCGAATTATTCTATGATGCCGTCAGTGATGATAGCGGCTCAATCAATACCCGAAGTATTGGGAAAACAACCTTCTGGCAATATGTAGATAGCCTTTTTAGCGTTAACCTTCAAAATGGGGAGGGACTGACCGGGCTTTATATGCCGGATGACAATCCTCAAGGCCGGGGCCCTCAGTCGATGGCGTATGATCTTCAGCATATGTGGTATTCAGCGGCGGGTATTCCGATGACGCCGGTTGATGACGCCTTGGATATCAACCCATATCCACTGATGAGGATTGTTGCGCGTGATACAGTGAGCGGGGAACCAATCGGCGGCTTAGATATCGTTGTACCGGTTGCCACGGAGACCGATTGTCGAAATTGTCACAATACAGGGGGGATAGCAGCACAAGGGGGCGGCTGGTCTAATGACCAGGATCTGGAAATACAGAGCAAAATTAATATATTAAAACTACACGACAATGAAGAGGCCACAAATCTGGAGAATGCCCAGCCGGTTTTGTGCACCCAATGCCATTATTCTCCTGCACTTGATCTGTCCGGCACGGGGCCTTCCGGGGATCAGGTTGGCAAACCGAATTTTTCCCAGGCTATACACGAATACCATGGTGAACTTGAGGAAAATAATATTCCCCTGTTTTTATCTGCCGGACCTGTTACGGATACCTGTTTCCAGTGTCATCCCGGTAATATCACTCAGTGCCAGCGCGGTGCTATGAAGACGGGAGGGATGGACTGCAATGATTGCCACGGCGATATGCTCTCTGTGGGCGGCAAGTTTCCCCTTGCTCAAGATGGCAGCATGGACGGGGCCAATGATGGGGGCACTCGAAGACCATGGCTGGATCTCCCCCGTTGCCAGTCCTGCCACACTGGAGACGCCATCAGCTATTTGACGGGGCCCAATTTGATAAGTGACCCGGATTGGCCGTTTCGATTGCGACAGGCTTTTAAGACAGGAGACGATTCAGCCTCGCCCTTGCTCGCTTCAAATAAACGATTTGCAGAAGACACAAATACCCTGTTTCGTTTCAGCCGGGGGCATGGTCAAATTATGTGTGAAGGATGTCATGGCAGTACCCATGCCGTCTGGCCAAACGAAACAGTTGGTGCCAATGACAACAATGCAGCGATGATGCTGCAGGGATATGTCGGCACGATTATGGAATGCAGCACCTGCCATGAGTCGGGCAGCCTGCCGCTGACAACAAACGGACCCCACGGCCTCCATAACGTTAATGATGAACACTGGTACGATGGGGGGCATGAGGATTTTTACGATGACGACAAGATCCGGTGCAAAGCATGCCATGGACAGGATTTAACCGGAACCCCTCTGGCAAAAATTCCTGCTACGCGAAGCTTTCAGGTCGAAGATAAAACCGTAACATACGTAGAAGGCGATCTTGTGCGATGTAATAAATGCCACGGTATGCCCTCATAATAATTATAAAGTTCGGGCTATTGATCGTGGCCCACCGGCAAATCAATACCAGCATACCAGATCATATATTGATTGATCAGAAGCCTTACTTTTAATGTTTTTATAAAGCGCACCCGTATGCTGGCGTTTATCTTTCAGTTCAGAGGACACACGCCGGCACCAAAAAGATCCAATGCAAAAAAAACATGCCCCAAGTCAGGCAGCATCTTGGCCCGCTTGACTTCATCATCGGCCAAACCATCCCCATTATGCATAAGCGGAATGAAAGATGTCTACCCGGAAGGATACCTTTGACAGGTTTGGTTGCTATGACTTGACTTGTTAATGAAAGCAGATGTAAATATCATATTTTTCCGGGGGCAGGCGATGTTCCTCCGGTGTCTGGAATATGCGAGGCTGTTTGTTTTTTGGGTGATCATCAGCTGGGACATGAAGTGCCCGACCGGCAGGGCCCGAAAGCACCGGGATATCCGGTATGTTTTTAAGCTTTCACAACGAAGCCAGGTGGAATGCATCGGCATTTAAATGTAAAGTTAGCGTTGCGTTATCCCTGAATAGCCCAGGGGTATTCAGGCCGGTTCGGGATAAGATAAGAGGAGTGTTTGGATATGGAAGAGGTGTTTGATGTTGTTGATGAGCGGGATCGGATTATCGGAACGGCGTTGCGGAGTGAGGTGCACGGCAACCCCAGGCTTATCCACAGGGTGGCCCACGTGCTTGTTTTCAATTCAGAAGGGGCGCTTTTTCTCCAGAAGCGAAGTATGAACAAGGATGTTCAACCCGGTAAATGGGACACATCCGTGGGGGGGCATCTGGATTCGGGGGAATCCTATGAAACGGCGGCCCTGAGGGAAATGGGCGAAGAACTGGGGATCAAAGACTGTGAGATCACTTTTCTCCACAAATACCTATATGTTAACAAATCTGAAGCCGAATATGTTTCCACCTATGTCTGCACCTTTGACGGGCCCATTCATATCCAGGAAAAAGAGATCGATGATGGGCGTTTTTTCAAGCTTGAAGAGATTGCCTGCAGCAAGGAGCGTGGTTATTTTACACCCAATTGCCTTCACGAGCTTGAACTCTATAAAAACAGACCGGTATGATGCGGCTGAAGGGAAAAAGCACGGGATAAAAAACAGATTGTGAATTGGGAAAGAATCTTTATAATAACAAATGACGTGTGAAGGCATCAAAAAACTGCGATAATTCCCCAAATGACCCATAGGAGGTTCTGATGTCTAAAGATAAGCAGTATGACCTGATTATTGTCGGTGGCGGCCCCGGTGGCCTGACGGCCGGGATTTATGCCCAGCGGGCGGCACTTCATACATTGCTGCTTGAAAAAATTGCTCCCGGCGGCCAGATGACCCTGTCCGATGAGGTTGAGAACTGGCCTGGCACCCAGCGCATCAACGGCGCGGAACTGTCCATGAATTTTGCGCAGCATGCCGAATCCTACGGTCTTGAGATTCGAACCGATGAAGTTGCGGCCGTGGAACCCGGGGTGGCTTTTCATACGGTGGTGCTGGCCAGTGGTGAACGGCTTACAACCGGTGCCGTCATTATGGCCACCGGTGGCCACCCCCGTAAGCTGGGGATTCCCGGAGAAGAGGACAACTACGGAAAGGGTGTCTCCTATTGTGCCGTGTGCGACGGGTTTTTCTTCCGTAATAAAACCGTGGTGGTGGTCGGTGGCGGTGACAGCGCCTGTGAAGAGTCGCTCTATCTGGCCAAGCTGGCAGAAAAGGTCTACATTGCCCATCGCCGGGATGCGTTGCGGGCCGGGATGTTGTTGCAGCAGCGGGTCAAAGACGAGGGTAAAATAGAAGTGTTATGGAATACCGTGCTCACCGACATCAAGTCCGGGGATGACGGGGTTTACGCCGTCGGGCTTAAAGACACCCAAAGCGGTGAGACCCGGGATCTGGATACCGACGGGGTGTTTGTGTTTATCGGCTTTGAGCCCAATAACCAACTGGTGCCGGCGGATATTCGTAAAAACAGGGACGGGTATGTGATCACCGACGTCAAATGCGAAACGGATGTCCCGGGTATTTTTGCCGTCGGCGATTTAAAGGAAAAGTATGCCCGCCAGATCGTCACGGCGGCGGCAGACGGTGCCACCGCCGCTCTGGCTGCGGCCCATTTTGTCGAATACAAATGACGGTCTCGTAAAAAATCCAACGCTTGCGTTGCGCTGCCTTTCGCAATCATTCAACGTACGATCAGTATGCCTCATGATTGCAAAATTTGCACGCCTTGAATTTGAACTTTTTACGAGACCATCACAAATAAGCCGGGGAAAAATGCGGTGGGCCCAAACATTTTTATTTTGCCCTGAAAAACCTGGTCCGTTGGGCCAAGAATTTTTACTCAAACCGGGAAACGCCCCTATCTCAAGGAGTCAAAAATGAAGGATATCGATTATAAGCAAGCCACCCCCGACAGTCTGGATCGGATCACGAAAGGGGTTTTTTTGACCGTCAAATCCGGAGACGATTTGAACACCATGACCATCGGGTGGGCCACCATCGGCGTTGTCTGGCGTAAACCCATCATGATGGTGGCGGTGCGTCAATCCCGCCATACTTTTGGCATCATTGAAAAAGCCCATGACTTTACGGTAACCATACCCCTTACGGATATGAAGAAAGAAATCGCCTTTTGCGGCACGCAATCGGGCCGGGACCAAAATAAGTTCGGGGCCTGTAATCTCGAAACGGCCCAGAGTCGCCATGCGGTTTCTCCGGTGATCAAAACCTGCGGACGCCATTATGAGTGCAAAATTATTTTCAAGTCCGCCATGGATCCGGTTTTTTTAGACAACGATTACAATACCGGACTCTATGCGGACAGGGATTATCACACCCTTTATTTTGGTGAAATCATGGCCTGTTATGAAACCGATTAGGCCTTTGTGGTGTTCAGGTTATGAATGAACAGATGGAAAAGACGCTCCAGACGGTTTTAGACCGGGTCAAAGATCCGGAAACCGGCTTGTCGGTGGCCCAACTGGGACTGGTCCGGAAAATACGCTACGTAAAAGAAAGCAAAAAACTGCTTGTTCTTTTAACTTTCATAAGGCCCGGCCCGGTGTGCTGCTCCCTCTTGAGTGGAATGGTTCTGTCGACAGTTAAAAAAAACCTGCAGACGGAACTCGAACGTGCGTTCCCGGAACTGACGGTTGAATACAGGTAAACGCCGAGGCTGCCAATAAGTTAAAGCACTTGGCATTTTAGCCGTATAGGGGAATGCAAATTTTTTTAATCGACCGATAGTGGGCCTGCCGAAGAGATCATAAAAAATAAATCGAACCGGACCCCGGGTCTTTTTTTTGTTGATGAAAAATTAAAATTCCTTTATTAAAATAATCAATGGATTCGTCCGGAAGCTTCCAATGCAGCCGGACCCGCTACGTCATATTTTTCCCGGCAAGTGCGATACGCAACGCGGTTGGTTCGCGTTGAGCGAAAATCATGGCAACCGCCTCAGGGAGAAAGGTATGGCTGTCGTCACACCGCTCGTTCACTTTGTTCATATCCCCAAAACCGGCGGGAATACCATTCTGATGATTCTGCGTCGACAGTACGGCCGGGATCATATTGAAGCCACATTGTGGGGCCCCCAGCTCAAGAAGACCGCCGACCAGGGCATCGGTATTTTCGTAGGGCCGAGGCATACCACCACCACAAAAAATATATGGCACACCGAAACGGCTCGTGAGGCGGGTCGGCGATTGACTCGCATGGATGTGGGGCAGGGCAGCGATACGCGTGCTATTTACGGCTCCCACAGCGAGTTCGGCCTTCACGAATATATGCCCTGTCCGCTGGTTTCTTTTACGGTCCTGCGGAAACCCGAGGAACGTGTTGTTTCCCATTATTACTTCACCGTCGATTTCTGGAACCGGCCGGAAAGTGTTGACCTCTATGACCATATCGCCGGGCAGATCGAGTCCAACCTGCAGACCCGCATTATGGGCGGGCCATACGGCGGCGGGCTGCTTCCACCGCCGAAAGAGATGCTGTCCCGGGCCAGGTGTAACCTGAAAAAATGTGTGGTGGTCGGACTGATGGAACGGTTTGACGAAACGGTCCTGCTGCTGGCCAAGGCTCTGGGATGGCGAATGCCGCTGTACACCCGCCGGATGGTCAATAAAAGTCGCCCGGATATCAGCATGCTGCCGGAAGCCGTGAGCGCCCGGCTAAAGGCCGACAACCATCTGGATGAGATATTGTATACTGACGGCGTGAAGTTGTTTGAAGCGCAGCTTGCCGCTTACGGCCCTACCTTAAACCGGGATCTGATTGTTTTTCGAGGGGTGAACGGCCCCTGGCAGCTATGGCAAACGTTGTGGCGGACGATTCTGTGCAAGGCCCGGAACCCATGGGCTGCCCATTAACGTTAAGCCTCGATTTTTTAATTGAGTGGGGCCTGACCGATACGGCAGGACATTTTTTTGGGCCCCGGGGTGCCTTTGTTTTGAGCCAAAGGGGTTTATCGATAGTCAGGAAAAGTCTGTGGGCGAAACGCAAAAGTGCCTTCCCCTAAACGATGGTTGAATATCTGTAGCCGATGGTTTATTCTTGGGGTGTGTGATTCTTGTTTTAATATCAAGTTATAGGGTTGCGGACCCACCGAATTTAAGGGAGGTTGTTTGAAAATTGTTTTGACCAATGATGACGGTATCGATGCACCCGGCCTGCAGGCGCTGGTGGCTTGTCTGGACGGATGTGGCGACGTTGTGATTGTGGCGCCGAAACAACCCCAGTCGGGGGTGGGACATCGGATCACCACAAAAGATCCCCTGGTGGTGGATGAACTTGGGTTCAACCGTTTCAGTGTTGACGGAACCCCGGCCGACTGTGCCCGGATTGCGTTGCGGGTGATTGCACCGGATGCCCACTGGCTGATTGCCGGCATTAATCCGGGGGGTAACCTGGGCCTGGATGTATACAATTCAGGTACCGTGGCTGCGGCCCGGGAAGCGGCTATGCTGGGTTGTAAATCCATTGCGATTTCCCAGTACATCGCCAGAGACCACGGTGTCGACTGGCATGTAACCGGTCATCACAGCGGGCCGGTGCTGCGAATGCTCATAAATCGGCCTCTTGAAGACGGTGCCTTCTGGAATATCAATCTGCCCCATCCCCTCCGGCTCGATTCAACACCGGAGGCCAAAGACTGCGGTCTGGATACGTGCTCTCACCATGTGGATTATCATCAAAAAGACAATGCCTATGTCTATCAGGGATGCTACCACGAGCGGCCCCGGGAACCGGGCAAAGATGTGGCGGTCTGTTTCGGCGGCAGAATTTCCATGACCTTGATGACCATTTTGTAGAAAGTGCCCATCCAGAAATGATCTTTTTACCCAACCTCATCGTTATGCGAAAAAAGTAATCCTCGGAATATCAAATATATGCCTCCGGTTATTTTTTCCGCATGCCTTGATCTTGAACAAAAATCTTTATTTCTGGATGGACACTATAAAGGTGTTTTTTTATGGATTTAAATACCATTACCGATAAACTTGTTCAGGCATTGCAAGCGCTTGAATTTACCCTGCCGGTAAGCCACGTCTACAATCCCCTGGAATATGCCCGCAAACCATACGACATTTATATGGAGCGGTATGGCACCGGTTCAAGGGAGATCATCCTGCTCGGGATGAATCCCGGACCCTGGGGAATGGCCCAGACCGGGGTTCCGTTTGGAGAGATCGATATTGTTAAAAACTGGTTGCAGATCAACGCACCGGTGGGACAGCCGGCGGTTGTTCACCCCAAAAAGCCGGTTAACGGGTTTGAGTGCACCCGCAGTGAAGTCAGCGGCCGCCGGTTGTGGGGGTGGGCCAGAAATCGGTTTGGAAGCCCTGAGCGGTTTTTCGATCGTTTTTTTGTGGCCAATTATTGTCCGCTGTTGTTCATCGAGGCCGGGGGGCGCAACCGGACCCCCAACACTCTTCGCACAATGGAGCGCAAGCCGCTTCTGGCGGTTTGTGATCTGGCCCTGCAACGAACCGTTACGGCCCTAACCCCTCGCTTTGTGGTGGGGGTGGGGGAATTTGCTGCGACCCGGGCCCGCACGGCCCTGGCAAATACGGATATCGTCGTGGGCCGCATCAACCACCCCAGCCCGGCCAATCCCCGAGCCAACCAGGGATGGGAAGCCGTGGTGGAAAAAGAAATGGCGGCCATGGGCATCTGTTTCGAATAACCCGGTTTTTGATTTGTCTGGAGGGATCATGAATTTTTTCAAGGGAATGGGCTATAATCTCAAAGGGCTGAAGATGGGGATCACGACACCCGGGTTGCTGCTGATGGGGATGACCCGATTTGCCGCAGTGGTGGTCCCGGCGATTTTTGCCGCCGGGTTGCTGCTGGTGCACCATGAACAGATTCTGAACACGGTCTGGATTAAACCGGAAAGTCTCTGGATCCTCTGGGCATGGCAGATTGTTGCCTGGCTGCTTACCCTTCTGCTGGTAGGACTGGCGGTGATATTGTCTTACCTGTTGGCACAGATCCTGTTCAGTGTTGTCATCATGGACTATATGTCTCTGATGACCGAGCGGATGGTGACGGCGCTGAGCAAAAACCGTCCCGGAGATCTCTGCCGCAACGATTCTGGTTTTTAATCCGGCAGGAAATTCCCCGAAGTATTCTTCCGCTTTTGCTGATGTTGATTATCCTGGTGGCGGGGTGGCTGACGCCTCTGGCACCGGTGCTGACGTTCCTGTCCGCCGGTGTTTCGGCGATATTTCTGGCCTGGGACAGCACCGATCTGATGCCGGCCCGTCAGATGGTGCCCTTTGGGCGCCGGTTTGCACAACTGCTGAGAAACCTTTGGTTTCACCTGGGATTCGGCATTCTGTTTCTGGTGCCCGGACTCAATATCCTGCTGTTGTCCTTTGCGCCGGTGGGGGCCACATTGTACCAGCTCGATAAAGCAAAAACCCGAGGGACAATTACCTGATCCACGGCAGTCGCATTTATATTCAACGGTTACGGTTTGCTTGTTGTCTTTAGTGAAACGCCCCGGGATGATTTTATCCTGATGCCCCAAAAACTCGGGACAAAGCGCTCGTAACGCCGGACAGGGCTTGGGCATATACAGTATACTGTGATGGGGTGTAACATCGAAGCCGTGGAAACAGTTCGACGGCTGTCCGGCCTAACGATCGCTAACTCCCTCAGACAGTTTTGACCACCAGGATAAAACCAGTCCGGGGCTTTATCCAGTTAATTTTACCCATACGAAATAGCGAGGATTTATTGAAAATTTCCGGTATTGCTGTTGCGGCTATTATCCGAACCATCTTTTGAGCAATGACGGTTTTTTTCTGAAATTATAATGCGCTTCTTCGTTTTTCAGCTTATGGTAAAAATCACCTGATTCCGGGTGCAGCATTTGCCACACCTCAGGCCATCCGGGAAATCCCCCGATATTTCGGTCGTCTATAAAAATATCGCATTGAATTTTACGGCTGATGGTAAGGTCAAATTCTTCTTCCGGATAACTCCTGTTTACCGCGTAAAAGTCAATGCCATTCTTACGGCAGTAGTCGACGGCATCCTCCAGATATTGCCCTTCCCGGAAAGTCCATAAAATGAGTCTGTGGCCTTTATCCCTAAGCGCTTTCAATGTCTCGAAGGCAGACAGCATCTCTTTACCGATCTCAGGGAAGGCATGCTCGACGATGGTGCCATCAAAATCTACCGCAATTGTCTTTTTATTTGGATCAAACATTACCCCATCCGGGAAACCGTTTTGTGTATTGAATTGAGACTATCCATTTTTTAATTCTTCAATTTTTAGATTATTTTAAAAACCCTGTCAATAGCAAGGCCATCTATTGGGGCCGCTGGTGCAAGGTTTTACCCATACGAAACAGCGAGGAGACATAAAATTGTTGTGGGGAAAACTGAATTGCGCTATTGACTCCCCATTGATCAGACAAACTTTTAGAGAAATACGTTTGGTCAATGATGTGTGATGCACCCAAGGTGGTCAACATTGTCAGGCGTGGTAAAACCGGTTTGAATTTGCCATGGAATAAACTGATGCTGGATGATGAAACAGCGGTGACGCTTCTCCAAAAAACAGATACGGATTAAAAGGAATGGATTAAAGATGGCCCAGAAGAAATATTATGCGGTAGCCGTAGGAGAAAAACCCGGTGTTTATACTGAATGGTTTGGCAGCAAGGGGGCTGAAATTCAGATCAAAGGGTTTCCGGGAGCCAGATATAAAGGGTTTCCCACCCGGGAAGAGGCCGAAGCTTTTATAGAGAAAAATTTCGGTAAAAAGCCGGTAAAGAGGTCCGGTGCTAAATTTTCCAGTGCTAAAACCGGACCGGCGGCTGAAAAAACAAAATCTGTCGCTGCCCGGAAAGCTGATTTTACCATCCACACCGATGGCGGTTGTCTCAATAACCCGGGTCCCGGCGGATACGGGGTTGTGATCTCTAAAGGGAAAACGACCAGGGAATTTTCCGGCGGTTTTCAATTGACCACCAATAACCGGATGGAGTTGATGGCCTGTATCGTCGGCCTGAGTCAGCTGAAAAAGCCTTACGCCGTGACGATTTACAGTGATTCAAAATATGTGGTCAACGGGATCACCAAAGGCTGGGCCGCTAAATGGAAACTCAACGGTTGGGTTAAGAGCGATAAAAAACCGGCCCTCAACCGGGATCTGTGGAACCAGTTGCTGGCTTTGTGCAGAAAGCACGATGTTGAATTTGTCTGGGTCAAGGGTCATGCCGGCAACGCCGGCAATGAGCGCTGCGATCAGCTGGCCACTGAAGCGATGGCAAATAAAGATTTGCCCGCGGATAAAGAGTACCTGAAAAGCCAGTACTGATTCAAGGCCAGGTGAATTTTATTGTTTCTTCTTTGGCATTAATCGGAAACCTATAAAATGGCCCGGATAAATGTTGTTTCCATTTTTTGCCGCAGGTGTTTGATCTGTTCAAGACCACCTGTCACCGTTTTCATTGCCGCTGGCGTTTTTCGAAGGTATCGGGTTTGTGCCGGGCACAGGTACCAGGTGCAGACAAAGGGGCGCTGGATGCGATCCAGCAGGCAGCCGTGGGCGCCTGCATAGCGGCAATGCGCTCCCCGCCGGCTGAGCAATTGTTGATCGGGAACGGGGATGTCCGCCAGATGGTAAAACAGCAGGTCCTTGAAATCCGCCCACACACAGGCGCGCCGGCAGCAATTGTCTGTGCAACCCGGGCACAGGGTTTGGCACAGACGATCCATGATGGGAAAAAGGGCCGCGAGGTGCAGTTGAAGACCGTGGGCCAGGTGCCTGGATTCGCCCAGCGCAGGCCAATTTTTCTCAATCGTATGGTTCAAGCTGGCGTTGGCCGCCTGCCATACGTCCCGCCGGTTCCAGGGAATGGCGTCAATAGTGGGATTCATGTTACGATTTTAGCCTTTTTGATGTCGTTTTTCAAATTAACAAACCGGAATTTGAGGAGAAAGATATATCCTGATGGCTTTGCAGCGCATGTCGTTTTTATATTATTGTCTGTTTTAAAACGTAAGGGGTTGTAAATAAATGAAAAAGAGATTACCGCAGAGGGCGCATACGGTCAGCAGAACGGCGTTGATAGCCGTAAACCCGTATCCCCCCAATATGTAACATGAGGCTGGCGGTACGGTGTCGATTTACCGTAGTGCCGAACTCTTTTTCAAGATAGCCCTGGTAAAGTGTTTCAATCTCACCCAGCTTGGCGGCGGCAAAAGCATGAAGTTTACTCCCCTCCACCGTTAACTCAAGCTCGGTCTTGATGAGGAAGCAGCTGCAATAATTTTTTATTTATCCTGCCTATCGCAAAATATCTAATAATGGTTATCATTAATGAATTATAAATATTTTTGACTACCGAATTGCTTTCGGATTGTATACGAAATACCTTTGCTGAACAGAAGAGATTTTAATGACCTAACAAAGACCTCTTTTTTCAGTAAAAATTTTATACCGATATATGTTTGATGAACTCGTAAAAAGTCGAGTTTAGACGGTCTTGTAAAAAGTTCAAATTCAAGGCGCGCAAATTTTGTAATCATGAGGCGTAACCATCGTACGTTGAATGATTGCGAAATGCAGCGTAAGGCAGGAGTTGGACTTTTTACGAGATTGTCATGTTTAAATATTAACATTTTCGGGAATTTTAACAAAATAGTTGGACAACACAGTCCCTTATACAAAAGTCTGTCCGTGTGGTCAGTGGTTTAATGTTTTCCTCGGGGATCTTTTTAACCACTGACCACACGGAATACACGGAAAATGGATAATCCTTGTTCCCATGCGTCTGCATGATAATGCAGAGGTGATTATCTATAATGAATGAATAAAAGTGTTCAAAAATTAAAATTCAAGGCGTTTAAATTTTGCAATCATGAGGCGTAGCCATCGTACGGTGAATGATTACGAAATGCAGCGCAACGCAGGAGTTGGAACCTTTACGAGACCGTCAAATTATTGGAAGATCATGAAACGCAACCCAAGTGCCGTATCCCATATGCCTGAATCTGTGGACATTGAGTCCCCCCTTGTCCCTTTAAGTCCCTTGCCTGAGAGTTATGAAAGCCAGAGCAAAGAACTCGATCGGATAATTGTCAGGGGCGCAAAAGAACATAACCTTAAAAATATTGATGTTGAAATCCCCAAGAAACGTCTGGTGGTGATTACCGGGGTTTCCGGGTCCGGAAAATCCAGCCTGGCCTTTGATACCATTTTTGCAGAGGGCCAGCGCCGGTATGTGGAATCTCTGTCATCTTATGCCAGGCAGTTTATCGGTCAGATGGAAAAACCCAGGTATGAAACCATCCGGGGGCTTTCCCCCACTATTGCCATTGAACAAAAGGCAGCTTCAAAAAACCCGAGATCCACTGTGGGCACCATTACTGAGATTTATGATTACCTGAGGGTGCTTTTTGCCCGGGTGGGAACCCAATATTGTTATAAGTGCGGGAAAAAGGTGGGCCGGGGCCATGCCCAGTCAATGGTTTCCCAGATTCTGGATCTGCCGGAAGGATCAAAGATTTTGATCCTTGCCCCTATTGTGGAAAACCGGAAAGGGGAGCACCGGGAGCATCTGGAAGCGTTGAAAAAAGACGGTTATGCCCGGGTAAGAGTGGACGGTGTGGTGCAGGCCATTGAAAATATACAGAATTTGGCCAAAAATAAAAAGCATCACATTGAGGTGGTCATTGACCGTCTCGTGGTGAAACCGGATGAAAAATTCGAAAAGCGGCTCACCGATTCCGTTGAAACTGGCCTCAAGACAGGCAACGGTCAGCTCATCGTTCATATGCTCGGGCGTGAAGATCTCAAAATGAGTGAGGCAAGATCCTGCTGTGGTATTGCTTATCCTGAACTCACCCCTCAAATTTTTTCATTCAACTCCCCCTTGGGCATGTGTCCGGATTGCAACGGTATCGGCACCCTTTTGGCCATGGATCCGGACAAGGTGGTTCCGGATAAAACCCTGAGCATCCGACAGGGCGCTATCGTGCCCTGGAAAAATTATTTTATCAAAAATCCCAAGTTCCAGAATGACAATTCATGGGGCAGGGGACAGTTGCTTGCCATGGAAGAACAATGGGGTATAGATTTTGACAAACCCTGGAAGGATCTGCCTAAAAAACACCGGGATCTTATGCTGTACGGCTCCCGCACCAAGCAGATGACGGTCAACTGGCATTCCGCCAAAATTCAGGGGGAATTTACCCGCACCCACGAAGGACTGATCCATTCCCTGATGCGCCGGTACAGGAATACCCAGTCCGAGCACCAGAAAAAGTATTATGCCAATTTCATGACCGCTTCTACCTGCCCTGCCTGTGAGGGCAAGCGCCTCAAAGATGAGATCCTCCATGTAGAGATCAATGAAAAATCCATCATTGACGTCACTGCAATGACGGTTAAAGAAGCGTATGAATTTGCGAATGGCCTTAAATTCGAGGGAAACAAACACCTGATTGCCGACGAACTGCTCAAGGAGATTTCCAATCGATTGGGGTTTCTGGTCAATGTCGGTCTGGAGTATCTCTCCCTGGACCGGTCCGGCCCCACTTTGTCCGGTGGGGAATCCCAGCGGATCAGGCTGGCTTCACAGGTGGGTTCGGAACTCACCGGGGTTCTCTATATTCTGGATGAGCCTTCCATCGGACTTCATCAGCGGGATAATATCAAACTTTTATCCACGCTTAAGCATCTGCGGGACATTGGCAATACCTTGCTTATTGTGGAGCATGATCAGGAAACCATGGAAGAGTCGGACTGGATCGTGGATATGGGCCCGGGAGCAGGACATCTGGGCGGAGAAATTGTGGCCCAGGGAACCCCGGAACAAATTCGGAACAACCCTGCCTCTGTCACCGGAAAGTTTCTGACCGGCAGAGAAAATATTGCATTGCCCTTGAAAAGGCGCACGCCAAAAGCCATGGGGAATAAGTGGATTACCATTAAGGGCGCAAACGAAAATAACCTGAAAAATCTAACCGCCAAAGTTCCTGTGGGTCTTTTGTCAGCCGTCACCGGGGTCTCAGGTGCCGGCAAGTCCACCCTGATCAACCAGATTCTTTACCCGGCCCTGGCTGTCAAACTCAACGGGTCGCAGATGAGTGTGGGAAAGCATAAAGAGATCACCGGCCTTTCCCATATCGATAAGGTTATCAACATCGACCAGAAACCCATCGGCCGAACCCCCCGAAGCAACCCGGCTACCTATACCAAAGCGCTTGACCCTATCCGGGATTTATTTGCCCTGTTGCCTGAATCCCGGTCCAGGGGATACAACAAGGGGCGATATTCTTTTAATGTAAAGGGCGGACGGTGTGAAGCCTGTAACGGAGACGGGTATATCAAGGTGGAGATGCATTTTCTGGCGGATGTTTTTGTGCCCTGCGAGGTTTGTGCCGGAAAGCGTTTTAACAAGGCCACCCTGGAAATTCGCTACAAAGGCCACTCTATTGCAGATGTTCTGGATCTTTCCGTGATCCAGGCCAGAGAGTTGTTTAAAAATCATCCGAAAATCACCCATATCCTGAATACCCTCATTGATGTAGGCCTTTCCTATGTCAAGCTGGGCCAGGCTGCCACAACACTGTCAGGGGGTGAAGCGCAACGCATAAAGCTGGCCCGGGAACTGGCAAAACGGGATACGGGCGATACGCTTTATATTCTGGACGAGCCCACCACCGGCCTGCATTTTCAGGATGTGCGCATGCTCATTGCCGTACTCCAGCGGCTCACTGATGCAGGAAATACGGTGGTCGTCATTGAGCACAACCTGGATGTCGTCAAAACGGCGGACTGGGTCATTGATATCGGACCTGAAGGGGGCAGCAACGGCGGAAAAGTGGTGGCAGCAGGCTCACCGGAAAATGTGGCCGGGTATGAACACAGCCATACGGGCCGGTATCTTAAAAAGATGCTTAATGTCCGAAGAAGGGAGTTGACGGGTATTTGTAATCTCTGCCTTTTGGAAAAAGGTGAAAAAGAAAAATAGGTTCCTCGCTATTTTGTGTGGGTGCCCCGGGATGCTTTCATTACGAAACAGCGAGGAGCCAGTTTTTTTAAAAAGGAATATTTTTGAATGTCACATATCAATAATCCCATGGAAATTTTTAAGTTGTTAAATGGCTCTAACTGTAGAGAATGTGGTGAAAAAACCTGTCTGGCATTTGCAGTGGCCGTGTTTAAGGAAAAAAAACCGATACATGCGTGTCCTTATTTGGAAAAAGAAGTGATTGATCGGTATGGGGGGGCAATTGAGAAACCCAATACCGTTGATGAATATAAAGCAGAAGCCATTGAAGAACTAAAACAGAAGATATCTTTAATTGATTTTTCCGAAGCAGCCAAACGCATGGGCGCTAAGGTTTTTAACAATAAACTGACCATAAAGATTTTTGGTAAAAAGTTCAGCGTTGATGCCAGGGGCAACCTGTCATCTGAAGTTCATATCAATGCATATATGGTCGTGCCGGCACTGAACTATATTTTGAACGGATCGGGTAAATCTCCGCAGGGGAATTGGATCACCTTCCGGGAGTTGACCGGCGGGCCTTCCCGATATGCTCATTTTCAACAACGTTGTGAAAAACCGTTAAAGCGGCTTGCCGATACCTATACGGATTTCTTTAAAGATATGTTGGAAATTTTTGATGGAAAAGAAATCGTCAGTCAGATTGACTCAGATGTTTCAATTGTTTTGTATCCCCTGCCTCTTTTTCCGATAATGGTTTGCTACTGGAGACCGGAAGATGGCCTTGAATCCAGTCTGCATATCTATTTTGATGCTGCATCTGATGATAATCTTGACATTGAATCCAACTATACGCTTAATGAAGGCGTTGCTTTGATGTTTGAAAAGATCGCCTTGCGGCATGGTGCTTAATAAAAACGTATAGGGCAAAAGGCGAGCGGTCTAAAAATCGAGATGGTTGCACTTGACAGGCCCTTAAAGGGTGTGTTACCAAAAGACCATTACGTACCAACCAAAGGGCATTCAAATGAACACAGCACAAACAGCCGGTCGTCTATTTTATTGTTTTTTTCGCTTCTTTTTTAGCTTTAGAAGCGTCCATCTGGTTGTTTAGCGCGTTTTCTCGATCGTAAAATACCCGGGTGGACCCAATCAAGATCCACCCGGAACATGGTTATCAAGGCTCCGGGAGGAAAATTTTCCGGGGCCTTTTTTTATTTTCGAAAGATGACGCTCTTGTAAAAAGTCAAAAAAATGTGCTTTTGTAATTTTCCACTTAATAATATCAGCCGGTTATAGAAACGAAAAACGGAAATTCCGACTTTTAGCGAGAGCATCAAAGATAGAGACACACCCAATAACACAAGGATGGACAAATGAAAAATCTCAAACTAGCTTCCCGGACCGCAAAAACACGCACGGTGGTCAAGGTTTCCCAGATAAGCGTCGGCAAGGATCTGGTGGTGATTGCCGGCCCCTGCAGTGTGGAAAGTGAGGCGCAGACCCTTGAAACCGCCCGTGCGGTCAAACGGGCAGGGGCCGACATGATTCGCGGCGGTGCCTTTAAACCGCGCACTTCCCCTTATGCCTTCCAGGGGCTGGGACTCGAGGGGCTCAAGATTCTGGAAAAGGCCAGTCGGGAAACGGGCCTGCCCATTGTAACGGAGGTGCTGGACCCCCGGGACGTTTCCTGGGTGGCCGAATTTGCCGATGTCCTGCAGATCGGTACGCGCAATATGCAGAATTATTCCCTGCTCCGGGAGGTGGGGCGGGCCGGCCGGCCGGTGCTGCTCAAACGCGGCATGTATTCCACCCTGGAAGAATGGCTCAACTGCGCCGAGTACATCCTCAGTGAGGGCAACCCGGACGTTATTCTGTGTGAACGCGGTATTCGCACCTTTGAAAAATACACACGCAACACCCTGGATCTGAGCGCCGTCCCGGCCCTTCGAGAACTGACCCACCTGCCCATCATCGTCGACCCGACCCACAGCACCGGCCGGCTCAGCCTGATCGGGCCCATGAGTCTGGCCGCTGTGGCGGCCGGTGCGGACGGACTGATTATCGAGGTCCACAACAATCCTGAAAAGGCCCTTTGTGATGCGGACCAGGCTTTGACCCCGGTGATGTTTGCAGATATCATGCGGCGCCTGCGGCCCCTGAAAACCTTTATGGACCAGAGTGCCGGGAAGCCGGATGATTCAGTGCACGGACATTCGGGACCTGAAAATACCCGAAACGTAGAATGAAAACGTGGGAGTCTTATCGTCAACGCTGGCGACGTTACTCAACCAACCCAACAACCCAAAGGTGAACACATGAATCTTTCTGAAATCAGAAAAAATATCGACAAAATAGACCGTGAATTGCTGGTATTGCTTCAAGAGCGCATGGGAATGGCCCTTCGTTCAAAAAAATTCAAACAGGCTGTCAGCGATCCCGAGCGGGAGGAAAATATGCTGGCGCGAATTGAGCGACTGAACCTGGATCTCATGGATCGTCCTTTTACCCGGCATTTGCTCAAAACCATCATTGCGGAAAGCAAACGGCTTCAGGAGGAAGATCGGCCTCTTGTGGCGTTTCAGGGCGAACACGGCGCCTACGGCGAAGTGGCTTCCCGCCAACTGGTCCCGGGGGGGGCCTACATCCCGTGTATGGAATTCAACGATGTTTTCCAGGGGGTTGAAAAAGGGCATTTCGATCTGGGGGTGGTGCCGGTGGAAAATTCTCTGGAAGGTGCCGTCACCCAGGTGAACGATTTGTTGACCACAACTAACTTAAAGGTCATCGGGGAGACAAAAGTGGCCGTGATGCACTGCCTGCTGGCTACCGCTGATACGGATTACCGTGAAATACGGCAGGTCTACTCCCATCCCCAGGCCCTGGCCCAGTGCCGTGGTTTCTTGAATCGCAACAAGCTGGAGCCCCGACCCTATTATGACACCGCCGGCGCTGCTAAAATGCTGGCCCGTGAAAATCCAAGGGCCGCGGCGGCCATTGCCAGTTCGTTGAGTGCTGAACTGTATAACCTGGAAATTATCAAGAGTGGCATCGAAGACGGCGTGTCCAATTCAACCCGGTTCCTGTTGCTTTCCCGAAAGCCTTGCGTGGACCGTGGCGAAAAAACATCCATTATTTTTATCACAGCCCACGAGGCCGGGCAATTGTACCGGGTGCTGCGTCTGTTTGCTGAAGCCGATATCAATTTGTCCCGCATCGCGTCCATGCCCCTGCGTACAGATCCGGGCAATTACAGTTTTTTCCTGGATTTTGAAGCCTCTGAACAGGAAGAACGGGCCGCAGCCGTGCTCCGGAAGATGGGGGAAATGACCATCTCCTTAAAATGTCTGGGCAGCTACCCGGCGGACCGGGCACTGGTTTGAAAGAACAGAAGAATGGTAGATCGGTAGAGTAGTTGAATTAATCCTATCGTTGCAAAAGCCGGATGGCTTCAGAGCCGAGACATCAAGGGTGAAGCTGTCGTCATCTACCGCAATCCCTTGATAACAAAGGATCAGGCGTCATCCGGCTTTCCCAGTGGGTAAAAAATGGTGCCCTTTTGTATTTTTTCTGGATATCACTATGAGTGAATTCCTTGAAAATTGCATCATTCTCGTTGAACGCTTTCTCTTGGCGGACTTAGATCAATAGCGCATATTTTTTATGCAACTATGAGGGTAATAACCGTCCACGCCGGGATGGCTGCTGAGGATATCATAGCTTTAGTTTTAAGGGTTGGACTGCCGGTACCTGATCCATGGCGGCTGGGTACGGAGGGACATGGAACATGAAGTGCCTGACAACCCACGCTTGACACCGGATAGCCCGCGGTATAGTTTTATCCTGTCGGTAAATGCACAAATGGCGAATTTATGCGTTTGATCTAAAAGCAGATCACCTGTTTCGAAAATTGAAAATGAACGGGAATGGTGCCAGTGATGCAAAGATGCCGTTTGTCGATGGCCCCCCATGGAAGAAGAAACGCGCATGAAAATTCAAAATCCCTATTTTTTTTCAAAAAGCGCTTGTCCAAAACAGGCCACTTTATACAGATGATCGTTCTTGCCGGTATCCTGCTATTGGCCGCGACTGCAGGCGCCTTTGATCTGCGGATTGATGGGGGCCGGTTTTCCCTTCGGGCCGAGAAAGTGCCCCTGCACGACATATTGCAAAAAGTCGCCGGCTACGGCATCAGTGTTGAAATCGATCCCCAGCTCAATCCGACCCTATCGGCCGCATTTGAAAACCGGAATCTGGAAGAGGGGTTGAAATCAATCCTGAAGCCGTTAAATCATGTGTTCTTCTGGAAGTTGGCCAACGAGGGCACCGGCAGCACATTTGAAAAAAACTGATCTTGTCCAAAATTCACATTTTCAGTCCGGGACAGGAAGACCGTTTGATGCCACTGCTTTCTCAGACAAAGGCCGTTTTTGAGCCGGCGCCTGTTTTTGAAACCCTGACCCGTGTGGTCATCAAAGACAACAAAGTTTTTGCCCCGGTTGTCCTGGGGTATGGCGATGGGGAAATTGAAACGACACTCCTTTTTGATACCGGTGCGGGGGGGCTTGTGCTGCACAGTGATGCTGCACAGGCACTAGGGATTAATGATGCCGCCTATTCCAGAGGGTTCGGTGTCGGCGGCATAGAGATCGAAACAATGACCACCCGGTTGACCCATGCCAGGGTCGGGCCCCATACAAAAACGGACCTGCGCGTGGATATTGTCGACTATCAGGGAGAGCCCGATCCTTCCTACGACGGTTTGCTGGGCATAAATTTTTAAAGGGTTTGAGCTACACAATTGATTTTGAAAGACAGGTCATTGTCTGGCACCCCTGACCGGTGTTTTTCCACAGAAGATTTTTATGAATTTTCTGTTTTAAATCTTTTCAACGCAGCAGGTATCAAATAAATTCGGCAGTATAATGGCAACCAGCGGAGGCAATGGATCAGAATGAACCGGTCAATAGAAGCGCCAGCCAGCCAATTGTGTATGTTTGATGACATAAATGATCCGGAAAAAAAGACAGAATGGTCTGAACTGATTGCCGCCTGGGAAAAAGAAACGGATCTGTCAGTTAAAAAAAAGCTCAAAAAAATAATTATCGCAATGGTTGAAATAAAAGAACGGCAGGCTTTTCTGACCCGCTACCGGCTGAGAGAATTTGATACATGGAATAAGGTATTGACCGAAGATGAAGGGTCGGTGGCACAGGCCCATAAAGCCGAGTTCTACAAACCCAAGCTTGTCCTGACGATCTACGAAAACAATGGCTGCCTTCCGGGCCTTGATGCCATTGCCAAAACGCTTGAAAGGGTCAAGGGGCAATTGTCCCTTGCGGATTACAAATTGACGGCATCCAAGCGATTTAGGCATGACACCACCATCCGGGTTTTGGCAAATTCATTGAAAAAGCAGGGCATTTTAAGCAAAGAGAAGCGATTCAAAAACAAATACTGGGCCCTGACGGAAAAAGGAACGGCGTATGCCAAAAAAATAGCCGGGCAGGAAGGGGTATGCCAAAATGAATCCTGAACCCCCTGAAAGCCTTAGAAGAAATGGCTTCGGTTAAGCCGGTAACAGTGGACGACTTCCTGCAGGTCACAGGCGTCGGGGCATCAAAAGCAGAACGGTACAGCGAGGCCTTTCCGGCCTGCACCCGGGGTGAGACGGTCGAGCTTTCAATGCAGCTTGAAAAAAGCAAAAACGCCGTATCGGAAACAGCGCCGGTTAAGCTGTAGATGATGGGCCTTGCAGGGTTTTCTTGATAAAAAACAAGCTTATTGGGGAAGCCGTTTTTTTCCGATACCCCTGGCCGCTCCGAGGGGGATGCCGAGCCCGAAGTATTTTTTTTCCGGAGAGACATAACAGAAGGGCACGGCTTTTTGGGGATCTATGTGCCCTTCGCTTACATATTTCTCATTGGCATATGTTTCAACAACCGCACCGATCACCAGGTCATCCTGGGGCAGCGAAATGATTTCAGCCACGGTGCATTCCATGCTGATCATGGCTTCCTGTATCATCGGCGCAGAATCCAGTTGACCGTAAAACGGGGTGAACACATTCGACTTGTCAATCCGTTGACCGGATACCAGTCCGCAATAGTCGGTTTTTTCAATTATCGACGCTTCAGGGATGTTGATACTGAAGGTCTTGTTTTCCTTTATTCCTCTGACGGTAAAGTGCCCGCTGCCCAGACTGGCGGCTATCATCGGTGGTGAGTTGTTGACCTTTGTGAACCCGGCCGCCGTCATGTAGTTGGGCCGGCCGTCAGCCATTACACCGACAAGGACGATCGGTGACGGGTAGTATGCCGATTTAAAATCCAATTTTATATTGCTCATCATCTCCTCCTTTATTCAGCGTCGGGACTAAGGAACCGTTTGGCGGTTTGCAGGCGGTTTTTGGGTCCGAATGCGCTTGTCCTGTATTGTTTTTCAGCGACGGCTGACAATCCCGTTCCTGACCTGACCAAACGACAGGGCAATATAAACCGACAATAGAAAAAATTCAATTACGAAGCCGGCTATATCCATCTGGCATGCGCGGTCAAGATGAATGCGGCAGCCCTCTGGTAATCGGAAATAGTCAGGTCAAAAGAGATTTTGTGACCTTGCTGAAAAAGGATCGATCCGGTTCAAAGGGAACGGGGCGCCGGTCAATGGGCGGCTGAATATTTTTTCAACACGTCGAGGACATGGTCGATATCGGCCCTGGTATGGTCGGCATTGACCTGGAAGCGGATCTCCTCGTCCCCTTTGGGCACCACCGGAAAATTCAACCCGGTGGCCAGGACCCCATGATCCTTGAGCCAGTTCACGATTTCGGCGGTTCGCGGCGTATCCCGGACCACCAGCGGCACCACCGGGTGGTCGCCGGGGATGGTCTCAAAACCCAGATCCACCAGTCCTTTTTCAAACTTGCCGGTCATTTTCTGCAGATGCCCGAGTCGCTCGAGACCCGCCGGGCTGTTCAGAATTTCCAGGGCCTTGAGAGAGGCGGCGGCTTCGGAACAGGTAATGGGATTGGAATAGATATACATAGGGGCGGTTTCACGGAGATATTCGATCAGGGTGGTTGACCCGACCACATAGCCCCCGTTGACCCCGAACGCCTTGCCTAGGGTACCCACCAGAACATCCACCTTTGCGCCGGTATATTCTTCGGTGCCGCGGCCGGTGGCCCCGAAAGCACCAACGCCGTGGCTATCATCTGCAATGGTGATGACCCCTTCTTCAAACCGGTCCTCGTACTGGCGGCAGATGGGGACGATCCGGTCAAAGGGTGCGTGGTCCCCCCGCATGCTGAAGATTCCGTCGGTAATCACAAGACAGCGCCGTCCCTTGCCGACAGCGGCCTGCAGCTTGGCTTCCAGGTCATCCATTTGGTTGTGTTTGTAGATCAGTTTTGCCGCCGGACGGCTCAACCGCATGGCCTGGATGATGCAATTGTGGTTGAGTTCATCACTGACGATGACGGTTTCCGGGGTTATCAGGGGGAAAATGACCCCCAGGCTGGTCACGTAGGCCGAACTGAAAATCATGCCGGCCTGGCGTCCGTGAAATTGGGCCAGTTTTTTTTCCAGCTCAATGTGCACCCGATGGGTGCCGCTGATAAAGCGCACTGCACCGGGACCTACACCGTATTCCCGGGCTGCGGCCTCTTCAGCTGCAATCATCTCCTCGAGCATGGACATGCCCAGATAGGAGTTGGCGTTCATCTTGATGAATTCCCGGTTGCCGCCCCCTTCGATGAGATATCGCGGTCCTTTGGTCCCCGATGCCCTGATGACCGTTTCAATAACCATCTCGGGTCCTTTGTCCCGTCCACTTGTCCGCAGATCCGCCAGATTTTTCTGCAATGCAATATCCAGTTTTTCCAATGCCATTTTGTGTCTCCCGATTATGACCCAGGTTAATTTTTTATTTATTTATGAAGCCGCCGGCCCGTTGACTGCCCCGGCAATCCGAACCAGTGCCTCTTGCAGCATTGCCCGGGGGCAGGCCACATTCAGGCGCATAAAGCCCTTTCCCTCGCCTCCGAAATCAATGCCGCTGTTCAGGCCCACACGGGCTTTTTCAACCATGAACTTAAAAAGCGCCCCGTCATCCAGGCCCATGGCCCGACAGTCAAGCCAGAGCAGGTAGGAGGCCTCGGGTTTATGGGTTTTGATCACCGGCAGGTGCTCCTCGATGAAATCAACGGCAAAATCGATGTTTTTCCCCAGATAATCAAGCAATTGTTCAAGCCAGTCCGACCCATGGTTATAGGCAGCGGCCAGGGCCGGGTAGCTGAAGATATTGCCGCCATGGATATGCAGGGTGGCGAGCATGTTGTCAAAGGCAATTTTATGTTTTGGGTTTTCGGCAATGATTACCGACGTGGAGAGGCCGGCCATGTTGAAGGTTTTGCTCGGCGCAATACAGGTAATGGTCTGTCGGGCTATTTTTTTGGACAGCATCGCCATGGGAATGTGCCGGTGGGGCTTGAAGACCATATCCGAGTGAATTTCATCAGATACGATGACGATGTCATGGGCCAGGCAGATTTCACCCAGCTGCATGAGCTCTTTGTTTTCCCAGACCCGCCCGGTGGGATTGTGGGGGCTGGAAAGGAGTATCATTTTGACCCGGGAATCGATTTTTTGTTCCAGGTTGGTAAAATCCATTCGGTATCGGCCGTTTTGACAGGCCAGGGAATTGTTGATCAACTGGCGGCCGTGATTTTTCACCGTGGATATAAATGGCGGATACACGGGCAGCTGTGTAATGATCTTGTCCCCCGGTTGTGTCAGGGCCAGAATCAGGGCGCTTAATGCCGGCACGACTCCCGGTGAAAAAGAGATCCAGGAGTTTTGAATCTCCCATCCGTGTTTTTTTTTGACCCAGTTCCGGGCGGCATCACAAAATGCTGCCGGTAGATGGGCATAGCCATAGATTTCATGGGCCGCCCTTTCTTTTACGGCCGCCACGACGAAATCCGGTGTTTTAAATTCCATGTCGGCAATCCACATGGGCAGTACATCGTTTGTTCCGAAAAGCTGTTCCCTGAAATCATACTTGAAACAATGGCTGCCTTCACGATGGACAATTTCATCAAAGTTGTATTTCATTTGTTATCTGTCCTCTGGGTATTTGCAACCCTGTTTTAAAGATCCGAAGCCGTAATTAAAAAAATAACCCTATGCCCTGGCAGGCAAAAAATCAAATGTTTTTGATTGACTTGCGCCTGCCTGCCATTATACGGACTGCTCTTGCAATGACTTAAAAAAAGGATTCCCATGCCTGACCTATCTCTCTATGAGGCGATTCTCGACAGCATCCACCATCGCCTTGTGTTTGTGGACACCGATCACATTATCCGATACCTGAACCGGGCCGCTAAAAACTGGTTTTACCAAAAGCGCGGCTATAGCGACCTTGTGGGAAAATGTCTGTTTGATTGTCATCAGGTTGCTTCGCGGGAAAAGCTCCTCGGGCTTTACCATCGATTGGAGCAGGGTGAAAATGAGGTGTTTGTGAAGGTTACCCCGGAAAATGAAAAGGCCTCCATGGTGGCTGTGCGTGATCCGGCCGGTCATCTGATCGGTTATTTTGAGCGGTTTGAGCGCCTTGCACCAGAGATTCCTGCCGGCCGGAATGGTTAATAATGAGTAAGGACAGCAGAGAAAACATTTTTTTGGCGTTGGCCGGTGGCCTGCTGCTGGGCATCCCCTGGGCTGCTTCACCTTTGTTTTTTTTAATTTTTATTGCCTGGGTGCCCCTTTTCGTCCTGGAACAAAAAGTAAGGCATCATCCAAACCCCTATCTCCTGTTCAACTATGCCCTGGCCGGTTTTTTGCTGTGGAATATCCTGGGAACATGGTGGGTGTCCCGGGCACACCTGGTGGGCGCCATTCTCATTATGGTGGCGAATTCCCTTATCCAGGCCCTTATATTCTGGGGAGCCAGTCGTGTCCGGGTGACCTTAAAGGTCCCCCGGCTGGTTCCGTTTCTGCTTTTCTGGATGGGGTATGAGTATTTCCATCTGTCCTGGGATCTGGCATGGCCCTGGCTTAACCTGGGCAATGCCCTGGCCACGGCGCCAAAGCTGATTCAATGGTATGCGTATACCGGTGTTCGTGGCGGGAGCCTCTGGATTATACTGATCAATGTTGCCGTCTGGAAGGCACTTGATCTCTATTGGAAAAAAAGAACAGGTGTCTTGTTGCCGGCTGCGGCGGCATTACTTCTTTTTTTTGTTCCCAGCTTTATTTCCTGGCAGCTGTTGCAAAATATTGAAGATGGTAGCGAAACCGTCTTTTTTGCCCTGATTCAACCCAATCTGGATCCGTATACGGAAAAATTTGTACCGGAAAGGCAGGCCCGGCATCTGGAGACGTTTTTCAAGACAGCCGATGCCCTTTGTGATGACCAGACCCAGTACCTGCTGGGTCCCGAAACCCTCATCGTGGCGCAGATTGATGAGGAAGATCCCCTGGCATCCCCGCACTATCGGCAGTTATTGGATTTTCAGAAAAAATACCCGAAACTCAATATTCTGCTGGGGATACACAGCTACCGGCGGCTGGATGCGAAAGACCGCCCCCCGGACAGTCGTTTCAACCCGGAGAAGAATTTTTATTATGAAGCGTTTAATACGGCCCTTTTCCTGGCGCCTGGCGCCCCCCCTCAATTTTACCACAAAACCCGTCTGGTCCCTTTGTTCGAGCGCATGCCGTTTGTCCGGTATCTCGGCTTTCTGGGGAAATACGCCCTGGAGCTTGGCGGGTATATTGGCACCTATAGTCCCCGTCAGACAAGCCGCGTATTTCAATTGCCCGGCAATTCGATTCGTATCCTGCCCATTGTCTGTTTTGAATCGGTATTCGGCCCTTACTGCGCAAACCGTCTGCCATCCGAGAAAGGGTTTATCTGCATGATCACAAATGACGGATGGTGGAAAAATACACCGGGGTATCAACATCATTTCAATTTCAGCCCGGTTCGGGCCATTGAATGCCGACGGGATATGATCCGGGTGGCCAACACCGGAATTTCCGCTGTTATCGATGCGAAAGGAAGGGTGATCGCCCGGACCCCCTGGTGGGAAAAGGCAACCCTCAAAGGGAAGATTCATCTTCGCAAGGGCCGGACTTTTTTTGCCGTCCATGGCGACTATATCGGGCGGATATCTCTGATATCAGGGCTCTTATTGCTTCTGGCGGCAGGCATCAAAAAACGGTCAAAATGAAAGCATCCCGGGAAACCCATACAAAACAGCGAGGAACCAAAAATAACAATAATCAAAAGACAAATTCCAAACAAATCACAATGATTAAAATTCCGAATTCCGAAATAAGGAAAAATCAAAATGAACACCAACCCAAGACGATATGGGGTTAATCAAATGGCCTTTGATCTTGTTTGACCCAGTTTTAAGATCAGGTGGATATTATTGTTTAGAATTTGTTGTATTTTGTGATTTGTGGCGTAAGCCTTTTCAATAGTACGGTTTAGCCAGGTTAGGGATTACCTGGCCAGTAGGACTTCATCATTTTCAAACGCTTCCCGGCGGATGTCACTGAACATGGATATGAGTTTCATGGTGGTCAGTTTTTCTTTTTCAGCCCCCTCGATATCGATGATAATCTCCCCGTTGTCCATCATGAGAAGACGGTTGCCATAGGCGATGGCATGCTTCATATTGTGGGTGATCATAAGTGTTGTCAGGGATTGCTCTTCGATGAATTTTTTTGTCAGGTCCATGACAATGGCACCGTTGCGGGGATCCAGGGCCGCGGTGTGTTCATCTAAAAGAACGATTTCAGGATTTGACAGCACGGTCATGAGCAGCGTCAGGGCCTGCCGCTGGCCACCGGAGAGCATGCTGACGTTTTCTTTCATCCGTTTTTCCAGACCCATATCCAGCCGGAGCAGTTTTTTTTTGAAATCCGCCCTCATTTTTTTGTTCAAACTGATCTTGAGCCCTTTAAACCCTTTTTTGCGGGTGATCATCATATTGTCTTCCAGGGTCATTCCCGAGGCCGTTCCCAGAAGGGGATCCTGAAATATCCGGCCGATATATCCGGCCCGCTTATATTCGGGGACTTTTGTGACATTCTTTTCATGAATGAAAATATCGCCGGAACTGGGAAATATGTTTCCCGACAACAGATTGAACAAGGTGGTTTTGCCGGCTCCGTTGCTGCCGACAATGGTAATGAAATCATTTTTTTGGACGGTCAGGTTGATGTTTTTAATGATGTGGGCCGCATTGGGGGTGTTCTCATTGAATATCTTGTTGATGTTTTGAAGACGGATCATATTGGTTTATCGGCCCATGGTTTTATAATTTGTCACCATCAGGGAACAGATGATGAGAATGCCGGAAATCAGTTTTAGATCATTGGGGGTCATGTTGATATAGTACCCGTAATACCGGCCCAGATACATGATGGCCTTGTAAAGAATGGCGCCTAAAATAACCCTTAACGTGAGAAGGGAGATCCGGTTGGTTTTCAGTATGAATTCACCCAGCATCACCGAGGCAAGTCCTGAGATGACAATTCCCTGGCCGAGGTTGATATCGGCAAACCCCTGGTACTGGGCCGCAAAAGCACCTGAAAGCGCCACCAGACCATTGGACAACCCCACGCCGATGAGTTTCATGGTGGCCGGATTCACCCCCTGGGTCACCACCATCTGCTGGTTGTTTCCCAGGGCTCCGAAGGTAAGGCCCATGTCCGTATGAAAAAAAATATCCAGCAAAAATTTGATGGCCAGTACGGCAGCGATAAAAAAAACAAGGGTGGCATAGGCGTCAGGCATGATCTTGCCCAAGGTGCCCGACACCTCTGTCATAATTGTTTTAGATCGCAACAGGGGAAGATTGGCTCTGCCGGCGAGTATCCGGATATTCACGGAGTAAAGCATGGTCATGGTCAAGATGCCGGCAAGGAGGTGGGGCACCTTCAGGTAATTGTGTATGGTTGCCGTTACAAAACCCGCCAGCAATCCACCGGCAAATGAGAGCAAAAGCCCCGTGGGCAGGTTGATGCCGCTTTTAATCGACATGGCCATGATCACGGCACCCATGGGAAAGGATCCGTCCACGGTCAGGTCCGGAAAATCAAGAATTCTGAAGGTAAAGAAAACACCCAGGGCCATGATCGAATAGATCAGGCCCTCTACAAAGATTCCCTCAATCATGGATACGTCCGATAATTACTTTTTGATTGTTTGGCCATCTTTTATAATGGTGTTTGCTTTTTGCAAAATGTCCTGAGGGATTTCAAGGCCCAGATATGCTGCCGAATCCAGATTGATCAAAAGGTCGACATCCGAGGGATCGGTCATGAACAAGGTGGGGATATTTTCAGGTTTTTCACCGTTGAGCACCCGCGCTGCAAGTTCACCGGAGGCCACCCCCATCTTGTAATAATCAAACCCCCAGGCAGCCAGGACCTCATGGGACATGGCCGAACTCGGGTCCGCCGACATCACCGGGATGCGATGTTTTCTGGCCACGTCGGTGACGGCGCTGAGAGCGGAAAATACCGTGTTGTCGTTGCTCAGGTAGATGCCGTCCACCCGTCCGGCAATGGTTTGAACCGCCTGTTTGACTTCAGCGGAATTGGTCACGGTTGTTTCTATGAATTCAATGCCCATCTCCTTGCACACCTGTCTGGCGATGGCGGCAAGGCTCACGGCATTGGATTCGCTGCTGCAGTAAATATGCCCCAGGGTTTTCAGCTTTTTTATGCGGTTTAGCAATTCGATCTGCTGCTTTACAGGGGTCATGTCCGATATGCCGGTAATGTTTTTATCGCCCTTTGTAAGGGATGCCACAAGACCGGCACCCACCGGGTCCGTCACCGCGCTGAATATAACCGGAATCTCTTTGAGGGTATTGGCCAGGGCCTGGGCCGTGGGGGTGGCAATGCCTACGGCGACAGATACCTTTTCAGCCTTGAATTTCTGGGCAATGGAAGATGCCGTTGAAATCTCGCCATTGGCGTTTTGAAGATCAAAGACGGCATGGGGAAATGTTTTTTTAATGCCGTCCTGGATTCCTTTTTCAAGTGCGTCCAGGGCAGGGTGGGCAACGATTTTTGATATCCCCACCAGGATTTTCGTATCCGCAGAGGCGGTTCCCGAAAAGATAACAAGGGCGGAGAATAAACACAGGGCGGTCATGGTTATTTTTTTCATAGAAGATTCCTTAAAAACCAGAAAGAACAAATGTCAAGCACCAAATCTCAAATAAATTCCAAACTCCAAACAAGAGCCAAAGCGAAATTTTTACTCACACAGCGCTTGGCGTTATTGTGATTTATTTGCCATTTGTTTTTTGATTATTGTGATTTTATTGACCTAAAAAGCATAAATTCCCAAAATTAAGCGTTCAATACATCTTGATCACCTGGCCCCCCATTAAACCGAGCTGATCACGTCAAAGGCTTTGGTAAAGGCCTTCTCCAGGTTTTCCGGATTTGTCCCGCCGGCCTGGGCCATGTCCGGGCGGCCACCGCCGCCGCCGCCCACAACGGCGGCCACCTGCTTGATGATGTTGCCGGCGTGATAGCGGCCGGTGAGGTCTTTGGTGACGATAACGATGAGCAAAACCTTGGTATTGATGACCGCCCCTAAGACAATGATGCCCGATTTGATTTTATCCTTGAAGCGATCCGCCAGATCTCTCAAGGCCGCGGGTTTTTCTATGGTCACCTTCTTGACGATGACGCTGATGCCGTTGATATTTTTAATTTCACTTGCTACATCGCCGACTGATTTGGATGCAAGGGTGCTTTTAAGCTGATCGATTTCTTTTTCAAGGGCTTTTTGATCGGCGATGAGTTTTTCAACCCTTTGGGTTACGGTCTCTGGCTTTTCGCGCATCAGGCCGGAGATATCGGAAACAATTTTGTCCCGGCTCTGACTGAATGCCAAGGCCGCAGATCCCGTGACGGCTTCAATGCGGCGAATCCCTGACGCCACGCTGGCTTCACTGACAATTTTGATCATGCCGATATTCCCGGTACGGCCGGTGTGGGTGCCGCCGCATAACTCCTTGCTGAAACCGGCCATGTCGATGACCCGCACCCGGTCGCCGTATTTCTCTTCAAAAAGTGCGGTGGCCCCTGATTTAAACGCTTTTTCAGCCGCCATTTCAGTGATGTTGACCACAGCATTTTCTCTGACGCGCTGGTTGGCCACCGTTTCGATGTCATCTATCGTGGCCCGTTCCACCTGGGAAAAGTGGGTAAAATCAAACCGCAATCGTTGAGCGGACACCAGGGAACCGGCCTGTTTGACATGATCTCCCAGTACCTGACGCAGAGCGCTGTGCAGAATATGGGTGGCCGTGTGGTTCAAGGCGGTGGCCCTGCGATTGTTTTCATCCACGTCAAGGGTGACTTCGTCGCCCGTTTTGATGCTGCCCGAAACAATTGACCCCTTATGTATAATCAGGCCCGTGGGATCCTTTAAGGTGTCTTTGACCTGCATTTCAAAATCAGCTGCGCTGATGATGCCGATGTCCCCGACCTGCCCGCCGGATTCACCATAAAAAGGGGTCCGGTCGGTGACCACTTCAACCTTTTGGCCGGCCTTTGCTATGGAGACGGCCTGGTCATCTTTTACAATCAGCAGGATGCGGCCTTTGTCCGAAAGTCTGTCATAACCGATAAATTCGGGTTTGATGCCCTGGGCCGAGAGGTCGCGAAACGCTTTGGAGGCACTGGAAAAAGCGATTTTTGAGCGGGATTTTTCACGCTGGCCGTCCATGGCCAGGTCAAAGCCTGCCATGTCCAGAGTCATATTCTGGTCCCGGACAACATCCTGAACAATGTCCACGGGAAATCCAAAGGTATCGTATAATTTAAAGATAATCGACCCGGGGACCTGGGTCTGGCCCTGAACCCTCATCTCAGCAAGGGCGTCGTTGAGCACCTTGAGACCGTGGTCCAGGGTTTCGGAAAATCGGATTTCCTCGTTTTTGATGACATTTGTAATAAAGGCTCGGGCCTCATTTAATTCCGGATACGCCTCTATCATGATGTTGAATACAACCGCAGCGGTCTCATGCAGAAAGGGTTTTGTCAGGCCGATATTGCGGCCATAGCGGATGGCCCGGCGCATGATCCGGCGCAGTACATATCCCCGGCCTTCGTTGGCGGGCAGAATGCCGTCACCGATTAAAAAGGCCGCGGCCCGGCTATGGTCGGCAATGACTTTCATGGCCACATCGGATTCAAATGACTGGCCCAGGCTTTTCCCGGAGAGTTCCTCGGCCTTATTGATAATGGGCAGCATCAGGTCGGTTAGAAAATTATTGGGCACATCCTGCATGATGGAGGCCATCCGTTCCAGTCCCAGCCCGGTATCGATGCTGGGCTTGGGCAGCGGTGTCATTTTTCCGGAGGCATCCTTGTTAAATTGCATGAAAACCAGGTTCCAGATTTCCAGAAAACGGTCACAGTCGCATCCCACGGCACACTCGGGCCGGCCGCAGCCAAACGCCTCGCCCCGGTCCAAATGGATCTCACTGCACGGACCGCAGGGGCCGGTATCGCCCATGGACCAGAAATTTTCCGCTTCACCCAGTCGTACAATCCGATCGGCCGGCACCCCGATTTTCTCATGCCACAGGTCATAAGCCTCGTCATCATCCAAATAGATGGAGATCCACAGCTTTTCAGGATCCAGTCCATACCCGTTGGTGAGCAGGTCCCAGGCAAATTCAACGGCATTTTCCTTGAAATAATCCCCAAACGAAAAATTGCCCAGCATTTCAAAAAAGGTGTGGTGCCGGGCGGTATACCCCACGTTTTCCAGATCATTATGCTTGCCACCGGCCCTGACGCACTTCTGGGATGTTACCGCGCGGACATAGTCTCTTTTTTCCTCGCCGAGAAAGGTGCGCTTGAACTGCACCATGCCGGCATTGACAAACAGCAGGGTAGGGTCATCCTGGGGCACCAGGGATGAGCTCCGGACCTTCCGGTGGTTGTGTTTTTCAAAATATTCCAAAAATCGTCTGCGTATTTCATTGCCTGTCATGAGATGCTCCATAAAATTGATCTATTGCTACAAGCTGCATGTCTCCAAGGGTTCCACGTCACGCTTTTTCTATTTTATTTTTCACATTTCCATTTTCCGCCGGCGCGTCTTTCTTTTTTGCAAGCCCCAGCTTTTCCCGTATTTCATCATATATGGAAGCATAGACGTCAGGGTTTTCATCCATGAATTTTTTGACATTTTCTCTGCCCTGACCGATGCGCTCGCCATTGAAGCTGTACCATGAACCGCTTTTGTCCACTATTTCGGCTTCCACCCCGATATCTAGCAGATCACCGGTTTTGGATATGCCCTCACCATACATGATATCAAATTCAGCCTCTTTAAACGGTGGTGCCATTTTGTTTTTGACCACCCGTACCCGGGTGCGGTTTCCCACTACTTCCTGACCGTTTTTAATCGCAGCAATACGCCGGATATCGAGCCTTACCGAGGCATAGAATTTCAGGGCATTACCGCCGGTGGTGGTTTCCGGGTTGCCGAACATTACACCGATTTTCATCCGGATCTGATTGATAAAGATCATGGATGTATTGGTTTTGCCGATGGTGCCGGTGAGCTTGCGCAATGCCTGGGACATGAGCCGGGCCTGGAGCCCCATATGCGAATCGCCCATCTCGCCTTCAATCTCAGCACGGGGCACCAGGGCTGCCACCGAATCGATGACCAGTATGTCGATGGCGCCGCTTCTGACCAGCATGTCGGCGATCTCCAGGGCCTGCTCTCCGGTATCGGGCTGGGAGACCAGCAGTTCATCACAGTTGACCCCCAGTTTCTTGGCATATCCCGTATCCAGGGCATGCTCGGCATCGATAAACGCCGCAATACCGCCCTTTTTTTGTGCCTCGGCCACGGCATTCAGGGCCAGGGTGGTTTTTCCGGATGATTCGGGTCCGAAAATTTCGATGACCCTGCCCCGGGGCAGGCCGCCGATACCCAGCGCCCTGTCCAGAGCGATGGAACCACTTGAAATAACAGGTACATCCATTACAGCGCGGCTGCCCAGTTTCATGATGGAACCTTTGCCGAACTGGCGTTCGATCTGGGTCATTGCGGATTCTATGGCTTTTTCCCGGTCGGGTGTTTTATTCATGTGTGTTCTCCTTGGGTTGTTCATGGTCAGTCAGTGAAAGTTTTTTTAAGGCATATCTCGGCAAGTCTTGTGTAGACGGCACCGGAAGCCTGTAAATCGCTTTTAAATAGAATTAATTGGTCCGCTGTAAACGGTTCGGATTTAAAATCCGAGCAAGCCGTGATGGCGCGATCCAGTTTTTGGGGGTCTGTATTTCCCTTGGTGCGCCCCAATGTCAAGTGACCCTTAAACGGACGTTTTTCTTTCGGAAAACCCAATTTTGCAAGGCTGGTATCCAAGGCGCGGTGCAGCTTTGTAAGGGCATTGACCTGCCCGGTCAGTCCGGTCCAGATGATACGGGCCCGGTTGAGTCCGGGAAAGACACCCACGGCCCGGGCCGACAGGGTAAGCGGTTTTTGTTCCCTGGCGGCCGACTCAACGGCTGCAATGATGCCGGCCACATCCTCGGGATTGATGTCGTCTAAAAATTTCAACGTCAGATGAATATTCTCAGGACGGACCCAGCGCACCCGCAGCCCGTGGTTTTTTAGATCATCCTGAAGGGTGCCCATGGCCGCGATGATGGCCCTGGGCAGGGGAACTGCGACAAATGCTCTCAGGGATTTTTTCTCCATCTCCTGCCCCATCAAAAAGCCTCTTGACTGCCGGTGGCGGGCAGTGTCATCTGGGGCTCACCGAGCAAAAATTTGCCGCTTGTGATCCATTTTTTTAACGTTTCGGCAATTTCCCGGGCGCGTACCATGCTGGACAGGGGAACGGTGGGCACCTGCTCACCGTTTAGTTCGATATGGCCGCTTTTCAGCTGTGCATAACTGACCTGCTTCAGGCTCTTTGCCTTGCCCGCCGGGTAATCAGCGCCATAATCGATCACCTGGGTAAAGATCTCTTCGTCTGAAATTGCGGTATACTGAACCATTTCTTCATTTAAGATGGGAATCGGAATGCCCAGGCCCACCGCAAGAGAGACGCCGTATCCTTGAATACTGACCCCCACCAGCCATTTGGGACTCATCTGTTTAAGCTCACCCATGACAAACAGGGTTCCTGCCGGCGTTACGGGGATGCCTTTGTCGGTGCGTTTGACAAGGCCTTTGTGCTGGCTGCCGCTCCAGGTGACATAGCCGATGCCGCCGCCAAGGAAAATACGGGTTCCCAGACCAATGGTTTTAAAATAAGGATCATTGAACAGAGGGCTTAATTCACCGGCCGAACTATAATTTGCATTGGCGGCCCTGGGTTTCAGGGTCCCCATGTAGGTATATACCGTTTTGTCGGTTAAGTTTACGGCGCAGTTGTAGTTCTGATAACCGTTTCTGGGGTTGCACAGCATGGCATAGGGCAGCGATGCCAGCGTGAGTTCCTGTTCCAGCTTTTTTCGGGGATAACAGTCGGTGCCATACCCGGTGGCTTTTAAGTGAATTTTTTTTCCTGCGACAAGGTCCTGGATAACATGGCCGCCGCCATAGCTGAATTCCCCGGGGTAAACCTTGTTTAATGGATCGTCTTCACATAATTCCGTGGCGCCGATATAACAGTCCACAGCCGCTACGCCGCCATAGGCCGGCACATTGTTCAGCCAGCATTTGGAGGCCCTGATACCGGGCACTGAATGACCGAAATTGATAAACGCACCGGATGAACACATGGGGGAAAACGTACCGGTGGTAACGATATCCACATGCCGTGCAGTTTCAACAGCACCGGCCTCTTTTACCATGCCGATGATCTCTTCGGCGGTTGCCACAACAACCTTGCCGGATTTTATTTTTGCATTGATCTCCTGGTAGGTTTTGTTGATTTTATATTTTTTCATTCAAAAACAGCTCCTGATGGAAATTTAATTTTCCTTAATTATTTTAACTGTGACCTGACGACATTGATTTTGGCGGTGACATTATTTTTGATCCACGTACCATCCCACCATTCAAGCGGGTTGACAAACGTATTATGGACCATCATGCCAAAATGCAGGTGGTCACCGCCGGCCATGCCGGTCCGTCCGGTTTTGCCAAGGATGTCGCCTTCTGCCACCATTTGTTCTTTTTCCACATCCATGCGGCTTAAATGGGCATATAGGCTGAACAGGCCAAAGCCATGATCCAGTATAACGGTTTTACCGTAAATGCCCAGGGGGCCTGAAAAGACAACCTTGCCGGAATTGGCTGCCGGCACGGCGGCCCTTTTTACCGAAGCCAGATCAATCCCCATGTGCACTTGGTGATCGATCACGGTGCCGTTATGACGGTATTCCCGATGATCGGCAAACCCGGCCCGGCGGGCTGATCCGGGCAACCTTGAAAAGGCCCCTTTCCAAAAAAGCTGGTTTTCTGTGGTCTGACTGACGCTCAGGATTTTCTGGTAATTGGCCTTGCGCAGGTCCCGGTTAACCTTTAAAAACTTTTCAACCGGAGAAAGGCCTGTATTCCCGGAACCGGACAGGTCAAATTCGGGCATTTTCCAACTGAGAAACCGGTCTGAAATGGTAAGGGTATCTTTTTTAAATGTTTTGCCCTTTATATAATGCGGAAAGCCGCTTTGGGTGATGTTGCCGGCGGTATCTACGGCTTTGATAAAAATCCGGGTATCTTTGCCCTGATCATAATTCAAAGCAAAAAAGGCCAGAAAAATATCCGGGTTTGAAAAGTAGCCTGAATGGCCCGGGAAAAAATTTTTCCCCACCTGTACACCGCTTTCTCGGCAGGGCTCGGAGAGACGGTAAATTGCCAGGGCGGACCCGCCCTGGGCGATGTTATGGGCCTGGCTGAGGACATCGGCTTCCGGCGCGATGGTGTCAATAATGACCTCTTTCTGGATGTCGGTCCTGTTTCCCTTACCCCAGCTGCGCCAGGAAAAATCCCTGGCAACCAGACGCAGGACCGCATTTCCGTCTTTTATTCCCAGTTTTGCCGGTTCAAACAGAACATCCGCATCTGCCCGATGCTCTGTACCGCCCCTTAAAAAACCGGCGGATGAAAAATTTTGTTCAAACAAAACAGTCTCTTTTTCGTCCTGCAGGCAGGTCAGTCGCACCTGTTTGATACCACTTTTGGTATCTGAAACCTGGATATGAATCGTTCGGGACAACCCGATTGCCGGTCCCTTTGGCAGCGGACCCATGGAAGGCGTCTCACCTTCCATGCGTGTGAACAGAAGCCATGCCAGTGGCACGATGATGATTAAGGAAACGATTGCCAATAGATAGGCTTTAATATTTTTTTTCTTTGATTTCAATTAGTTGCACCACATTTTGTTTGTTTAAATTTTCCAGTGATAATAGCAGCTTGCGCAAATGTAATCAAGACCTGATTTCCTTTTTCGCTGCTTGACTTTTAAACACCTCCACGATAAATAATGAAAAAAATATAACTTGATCGGCCATGAAGGACTCCAGAATATGAATCACATTGTTAAGACAGGCCCGGTTTCCATCGGCAGGGGATGCCCACTGTTGTTGATTGCGGGCCCCTGTGTCATTGAAGATTATAAGACAACATTTGAAATTGCCCGTTTTTTGAAAGAACTCACGGCCAGCCTGTCCATGGGATTTATCTTCAAGGCCTCCTATGACAAGGCAAACCGGACTTCCATCAGTTCCTACAGAGGCCCCGGGTTAGACAAGGGGATTGATATTCTCGGCCAGATCAAAAAAGAGCTGGACATCCAGATTATTTCGGATGTTCATTCCGTTGAAGAAATTGCCGAAGCATCCCAGATTCTGGATATTATTCAAATTCCTGCCTTCTTATGCCGCCAGACCGATCTGATCACGGCAGTGGCCGGGACCGGCAAGGTCGTGAATATCAAGAAGGGACAGTTTATGGCGCCCTGGGATATGGCCAATGTGGTGGACAAGGCCACCGCTTCCGGCAGCCACCAGATCTTGCTGACGGAACGGGGCGTGATGTTCGGTTACAACAATCTCGTGGTGGATTTTCGGGGATTGAAGATCATGCAGGATATGGGCTGGCCGGTCATTTTCGATGCCACCCACAGTATCCAGCTGCCCGGCGGATCGGGCAGCTCTTCCGGCGGGCAGCGTGAATTTGCGCCGGTGCTGGCCAAAGCGGCCGTTGCCGTTGGCGTGGACGGTCTGTTCATGGAAGTCCATCCTGACCCGGACAAGGCCCTTTGCGATGGGCCGAACTCTCTGCCCCTTGATTCTCTGGCCGAACTGCTGGCACGGTTCAAAGCCATTCGTACGGCGGCCTTGTCGGAACCGGATTGAAAGGGTATCATGATAGATTCCATCGTTATTGAAAAACTCAAACGCATAAAACTGCTCCTGCTGGATGTAGACGGTGTTATGACTGACGGCGGCATTATCTACAACGACCACGGCGAGGAAATTAAAAAATTTAGCTGTCGCGATGGGTTTGGGATTAGAATATTGATGGATGCAGGCATAGACGTTGGCATTGTCACCGGCAGAAAATCAGGTGTACTGTTGCACCGGTGTAAAAATCTGGGCATCAGCCTCATATTTGACGGCATCATCGAAAAAGACCGTGTGCTGGAACCGGTATTACAGAAGACTCGCATTGGTTCGGAAGAAATCGCCTTCATGGGGGACGATCTTATTGACCTGCCGTTGATGAAAAGAGTGGGGCTGGCGGTAACCGTGGCCGATGCCCATGAAACCGTGCTGGAACATGCTCACCTGATAACATGTTCAAAAGGCGGGGACGGGGCCGTACGGGAAGTTTGTGAAGCGATCCTCAAGGCGAAAGGGCTTTGGGCTAAGATTATCGGCCGTTTTTTACAATAATGCCTCAGCAGCGTGGTAACATAAAAAAGATAAAACTGGTATCGATCCTGGTGGTTATCGGCATTCTCTGCACTTTGATTGTTATTTATGCACGGTATCGGAACACCATGAATCTGTCGGAGGACATTTCCGTAAATTTAAGCCAGGAGGGACTGTTATCCGTCAAAAAAATTTCTCAAACGGCGACCCGCAACGGAATGACCGAATGGATCTTGAAGGCGGATTCGGCCAAGTACAGTGATTCTAAAAACGAGGCGGTTTTAGATCATATTTCCATTGTCTTTTTTCTGGAAAATGGTGAAAAGCTTTTTCTGAAAGCCCAAAAAGGGGTACTTCATACCGAGAGCAGAGATATTGAAGTGTCTGGTGACGTTGTTTTAACGAATGAAAAATATGAGATAAAAACCGAAAGCCTGGATTATCAGCATGAAAAACGGATCATCTCATCTAATCGACCGGTTGAAATTGAGGGGCCGGAAACGAAAATAACGGCCGATGCACTTTTTTTTGATCTCAATACCAGAAAAACCCGCCTTACCGGGTCTGTAAAAGGAAATTTTAATGGCATCGGTATTTTTTAAAAAAATAGATTCTTGGTTTTTTTTAATTGTTATGCTAGGCTTTGCCTATATCAACCTTGGTGTCATGTCGGCAGGTGCTGCTGAAAATTCGTTGCCGGTTACCGGTAACCTGATTGACAAAGGGCAGGAGCTGGTGATCACGGCCGATCGGCTGGAGGCCGATCTCAAAGAAAATTATTCTGAATTCAGCGGCACGGTCAAGGCTGTTCAGGGGGACACTGTCATTACAGCCGATCGGCTCAGGATTTTTTTCAAAAGCACCTCGAACCGTTCCGGGCAATTGACTGTGGGGGAAGATGCCGTTGAAAAAATAATCGCCAGGGGTAATGTAATAATAAAGGCCGCAGACATGACGGCTTTTACCAGCGAGGCTTCCTATATAAACGAAAGTCGCCTGCTTGTCTTGACCGGCCCTGATTCAATGATCAAAAGTGGCCACAATTCCATTGTTGGCGCCAAGATCACCCTGGATCGGGCCAGTAGCCGGATAACGGTTCAAAATAGTGTGGAAAATCAGGTCAAGGCCTTGTTTTTTACAAATGGAAAAGGCTTTAACTGATTTTTGGTCAGGCACTGAATATATGCGATGACAACATTAATAGTACAGGAGCTGGTAAAAAAATATCATGGCCGCCAGGTTGTCAGTTCCGTCAACCTGGAGGTCCCCGGCGGTTGTGTGGTGGGTCTGCTGGGCCCCAACGGGGCCGGCAAGACCACTACTTTTTATATGACCGTCGGTATGATCAAGCCCGACAGCGGTCGTGTGTTTCTTGATGAGGAAGATATCACCGATGATCCGATGTATGTGCGGGCACGCAAAGGATTGGGATATCTGCCCCAGGAAACATCTATTTTCAGGAAGCTGACGGTGCAACAGAACATCATGGCGATTCTGGAGGTTCTGCCGGGGAAAAAATCCGGCAGAAAAGGATTAACCGATTCACTGTTGGATGAACTGGGCATAAAGCACCTTGCCCATGAGAAGGCCGGAGTGTTATCCGGTGGTGAACGACGCCGTCTGGAGATCACGCGGGCACTGGCCACCGAACCATCATTTATTTTGTTGGATGAGCCTTTTGCCGGCATTGACCCTTTGGCGGTGATCGATATAAAAAAAATTATTGCCCATTTGAAAAATCGTGGTATAGGCGTCTTGATCTCCGACCATAATGTAAGAGAAACCCTTGAAGCCTGCGATATGGCTTATATACTAAGTGATGGTAAGATCATCGAATCAGGCACGTCGGAAAAAATTGCCGCAAGCGAAATTGCCCGAAGAATATATTTGGGAGACGAGTTTAAACTTTAACTATGGCCCTTGAATTACGACAACAACTGAAGTTGACCCAGCAATTGATTATGACCCCTCAGTTGCAGATGGCGATTAAACTGCTGCAATTATCGCGTCTGGAACTCATGGACGTCATCCGTCAAGAGATAGAAGAAAATCCGGCGCTCGAAGAGATGCAGGAGGGTACCGTTGAAGAAAAATCGGTGGAGGTCACCACTCGCGAGAGTGATACGCCCGATTCATCGGAGATAAAGGAAGTAACCATCGACGATAGACTCCACGATGAAATTGACTGGGCCAACTATATGGATGAGTATAGCTCCGCCGGAAAAACACATTTTGAGTCCGAAAAAAAAGACCGGCCCGGTTTTGAAACCTTTCTTGCCAGCCGGACAACCCTTCGGGATCATCTTCTCTGGCAACTTGCCATGACCGATCCGACCCATGAGCAGGAAATCATTGGCAGTTTGATTGTCGGTAACCTGGACGAAAAAGGGTATCTGGATGCAACGGTGGAAGGGATCGCACAGCGCAGCAATATCGATCCCCAAAAGGTGGCGGATGTTCTGGCGTTGCTTCAGACGTTTGATCCCATTGGTATCTGCGCCCGGAATTTAAAAGAATGCCTTTTGATACAAGTTCGGCATTTTGAGATCGACAACAGCCTCGTCACCCATATTATCAACGATCATCTCAACCACCTTGAGAATAAAAATTACAAGGCCATCAGTTCGGCGTTAAAGGTGAGTATCGATAAAATCGTTTCCGCCGTTGAAATTATCAAGGGACTGGAACCCCGGCCCGGAAGGGAATTCAGCGAAGAAGAACCGATCTATATCACCCCGGATATTTATGTCTACAAAATGGAGGGTGAATTTGTCATTATGCTCAATGATGACGGTATGCCCAAGCTGCGGGTCAATAATTTTTATAAGCAGGCCGTTATGAAGGGGCAGGAGGTGTCTGCGCAGACGCGGGAATATATTCAGGAAAAATTTCGTTCCGCTACATGGTTGATCCGCAGTATTCATCAGCGTCAGAAAACGATTTATAAAGTGATGGAAAGTATAATGCGTTTCCAACGCGATTTTTTCGAGCATGGCGTCACCCATCTAAAACCCATGGTGCTCAGGGATGTCGCCGATGACATTGAAATGCATGAATCCACCATCAGCCGGGTGACAACCAACAAATACGCCTATACCCCCCAGGGTATTTTTGAATTGAAATATTTTTTTAATAGTTCTATTAAGCGGGTTCATGGGGAATCCGTCGCGTCGGCCAGCGTACAGGAGGAAATAAGGCGAATTATCGAAGGAGAGAATTCTAAAAAACCCTACAGCGACAAAAAGATTGAAATGATATTGAAAGAAGCCAATATCGATATCGCCAGGCGAACGGTTGCCAAGTACAGGGAAATTTTAGGTGTATTGTCCTCAAGCAAGCGCAAGCAGTTTTAAACAGCGGGAGGATGCAATCCGGGATTCGAACAAATCGGAATGACAACTTTTAACCTGTTTTGCCCGGTTCAATTCTTTCAAACCCATTACAAAGGAGGTTGTGTATGCAGACAGCGGTAACATTCAAGAACCTCGATTCCTCCGAAAATCTGAAATCATATGTATGTAACAAACTCGACCGGTTTGATCGTCTACTTGACAATCCGGCGGAAGCCAGCGTCGTCCTTGCGGTGGAAAAATTCAGGCATCAGGCTGAAATTAATATTTCCGGAGATCGGCTGAATATCAACGGTAAAGAAGAAACCGACAATATGTATTCCGCCATTGATATGGTTCTGGATAAGCTGGAAAAACAGATAAAAAAAAGTAAACAGAAAACAAGGGCGCACCGGAATGCCGCAAAAGGCAAGGACAGGAAATTTGATACGGCTGTCACAACTGGCCCGGATGATGACGGTATCACCCAGATCAGAGTTAAGAATATAGAATTCAAGCCCATGGATGTAGAAGAGGCGGTCATGCAGATAGAACTGGGCAACAAGGATTTTCTGGTGTTTACAGATGCCCGGACGGATAAGGTGAATGTCCTTTATCGCTGCAAAGACGGTCACTACGGACTAATTCAGCCAAACCGGTAGCCCCTGGAAATTCGTTGCCGGATGGGTGACGGGTTCTGCCTTGTTACTTTACATGTAACACTGCCCTTAAGGCTTTATGTGGCAGGGGATATCAGTTGAATACAGTGTTTTTTGATTTTTTGCGGCCTTCAGTTTTGATGTTTAACAACCCAGACGGTTGGCCACTACCCTTCAGCGAATTTGTAATTATATGAAAATACTTGATGCACTGCAAAAAGAAGCGATTTTAGTGAACCTGAACGCCAGTGATAAAAAAGGGGTTCTCGATGAACTGGCAACCCCAGTGGCGCAGATCGTAAATCAGAATAAGGAAGACCTTGTCAGGGTTTTAATTGAGCGTGAACGCCTTGGCAGCACAGGAATTGGAGGCGGAGTCGGCATTCCACACGGCAAATTCAAAGATTTAAACTCCCTGTGTCTGGGGTTTGGCCTCAGTCGTAAGGGGGTTGACTTTGAATCCATTGACGGCCGGCCGACGCACTTGTTTTTTCTCCTGGTTACACCTGAAAATTCAACCGGCCTTCATCTGAGAGTGCTTGCAAAAATTTCAAGAATGCTTAAAAGCGATGAATTCAAACAGCGTTTGCTGGTGGCCGTTGACAGCGATGACATCGTTTCCATTATAAGGGAGGTAGACGAAGAGTTCTGAATCTAAAAAATAGTGTGAGGGACTTAAAAATATTTATAATTACAGGCTGTGCCGGTTCCGGTAAAAGTACGGCCCTTGATGCTTTTGAAGACTCAGGATTTTATTGTGTCGACAATATGCCCGTAGCGCTTCTGCCGGCATTCCTTGGTTTGCCCATTCAGACCGATCCGGGTATTGCCGGATTCGCTTTTGTCATGGATTCGCGGGAAAAGGGGTTTTTAACGGAATATGGGGCCATACTGGCGGCTATCCGGGCAGATGGATACGATCTCGAAATCATTTATCTCGAAGCCGCTGAAGAGATCCTGATGAAGCGCTTCAGCGAAACCCGCCGTCAGCATCCCCTGTCTGGTGAAAAAACGCTTTTAGACGGTATCCGCTATGAGTATCATCTATTGCATGATTTGAGGTCCGCCGCTGCCAGAGTTATCGATACCTCCCACTTTAATGTTCATGAACTGAAAACCCGTATACAGAGCCTGGCCCATAAAAACAAAAATCCTTCGGGGATGCGAATCGGTATCCTTTCTTTTGGATTCAAATATGGCATCCCCATGGATGCCAACCTTGTTATGGATGTCCGGTTTCTTGCAAACCCATACTTTGTCAATGGCCTTAGAGATCGGGACGGTAGAGACCCGGCTGTCCGGGAATTTGTTTTAGGTAATTCAAGCTGCATCCAATTTTTAAAGCATTACCTTGATTTGCTTGATTATCTGATCCCCCTTTACGTAAATGAGGGTAAATCGTATCTGACCATTGCCGTTGGTTGCACCGGCGGTCATCACCGCTCTGTTGCCATTGCGCTGGCGGTTAATGAATATTTAAATAAAGCCGGGTATAAAACCGGCATTACACACAGAGATATAGATCTTTAGTTGCCAGCCCCAAGGCAGGGCAACGCAACCGGTCGCGTATCGCACCCAATAATAGGAATTTTTATATGATCGGTATACTGATAGTCACCCATGAAAAGCTTGGACAGGCATTGATTGATGCGGCGGAATTCATTCTTGCCGCAAAGCTTGAAGCGACGCTGGCCATTTCCATCAATATCAACGAAGATGCTGAAAATTTGCGGGACAAGATTGCCCGTGGCATAAAAGAGGTTGATGGGCAGCAGGGGGTGGTTATTCTGACCGACATGTTTGGTGGGACACCTTCCAATTTGAGCTACGCTTTTCTCGATGAGGGCCTTGTGGAAGTTTTATCGGGTGTTAATCTCCCGATCCTTATCAAGGCGGTGAATACCCGGTCTGCCATGGATTTGAGTAAACTGACCGAAACCCTCGAAGTTTATGGTAAAAAAAGCATCTCCATGGCCAGTGGCATATTAAGGGGCAATAAACGAAGTTGAACTATTTGTTAAAAAAGAGTTTGTATTTCTGTGCATTATGTGCACATAACACTGCGCTCAAGTGTAGTGATAGGTGCGGTTGAATGAGTTGGCTTTGGGCTTTTGCGCCGATAAACGGCAAAAAACGATTGAAATAAATTCCGGCAATGGGTTGCCGGAAATTTGATGGGGAGGTATTATGAGTACAAAAATAGGTATAAATGGATTTGGCAGAATAGGGCGGATGGTTTTCAGGGCCGCTATGAAGCATCCCGATGTGGAGGTTGTTGCCATCAACGATCTCACAGATTCGGTCACCATGGCCCACCTGTTGAAGTATGACAGTGTTCACGGCCGTTTGGCGGAAAGTGTAACCGCCAAAGAGGGCGCCATTGAAGTTGATGGCCGGTCCATCCCCATAACCTCCGTTAAAGATCCGGCCCTTCTCAGATGGAAAGAGTTCGGAGTGGATATTGTCGCCGAATGCACCGGGTTGTTCAGGGATGCTGAAAGTGCTTCCAAACATCTTTCCGCCGGTGCCCGTAAGGTGATCATCTCCGCCCCTGCCAAAGATCCTGACATTACCATTGTCATGGGCGTCAACTCAAGCCTGTATGATCCACGCAATCATCATATTGTTTCCAATGCGTCCTGTACCACCAACTGTCTGGCCCCGGTGGCCAAGGTGCTACTGGAAAATTTCGGCATCCGGTGCGGACTCATGACCACTATCCATGCCTACACAGGTGATCAGCGGCTGCTTGATTTTCCGCACAAGGACCTTCGCCGTTCAAGGGCTGCCGCCCTGTCCATGATTCCCACAACCACCGGTGCAGCCAAGGCCGTGGCCCTGGTATTGCCCGAACTGGCCGGTAAGCTCAATGGCCTGGCCGTCAGGGTCCCCACGCCCAATGTGTCTATCGTGGATTTGGTGGCTACACTGGAAAAATCAGGGGTGACCGTGTCTGATGTCAACACCGCGCTCAAGGAAGCTTCCGAAGGAATGCTGTCAGGCATCCTGGGATATTGTGACGCCCCGCTGGTATCCACGGACTTTAATGGATCGACCCTGTCCTCTGTCGTTGATGCGGGGACCACCTATGCGGTCGATAATATGGTCAAAGTGCTCTCCTGGTATGATAATGAAACCGGCTATTCAACCCGTATGGTTGACCTGGCCGCCATGATTGGAGAACAGTTGTAACAAAGCGGTCATGAATGGATGGAGAAATCGTATGAAAAATAGAAAACCGTTGATTGCCGGGAACTGGAAGATGTTTAAAACCTGCCCGGAGGCTAAGGACACGGCCGCCCGTCTGGCAGCACTGACGACTGATGCCACTGTTGATGTGATGATTGCGCCGCCATTTACAGCGCTCTCGGTTGTGGCCGAAGCCATTAGGGGCAGCAAGGTCTCCCTTGGTGCCCAGGATCTTTTCTGGGAAACCCAAGGGGCCTTTACCAGTCAGATTTCAGCGCCCATGCTGTTGTCAACAGGCTGCAGTTATGTGATTATCGGACACAGTGAGCGGCGGCAGTATTTTGGTGAGACAGATGAGACCGTTAATAAAAAGATCCGTGCTGCCGTCACGGCCGATCTTATCCCGGTTTTCTGTATCGGTGAAACCGAAAAACAAAGAGAATCAAAAGAAACTTTTTCTGTTCTTGACAAACAGATAAAAAAAGGTTTAAAAGATTTTTCTTCAGATGATCTGGGAAAACTGGTTGTTGCATATGAACCGGTCTGGGCTATTGGAACGGGTAAAACCGCCACAACCGCGCAGGCACAGGAGGTTCATGGGTTTGTCCGGTCGCTGATGGCTGAAAGTTTTTCAGGTTCTTTTGCCGAATCCGTCAGGATACTGTACGGGGGAAGCGTTAAACCGGGTAATATCAAAGAACTGATGGATTTACCGGATATTGATGGTGCACTTGTCGGCGGCGCCAGCCTTGATGCGAAAGTGTTCAGTGAAATTGTCCTTTATTAACAAGCCGACGGGTTTTTAAAGAAATATATTATGTCAGTATTTTTTATAGTTATACACGTTATCGTTTCCATCGCCTTAATTCTCATCGTCCTTTTGCAGACCGGCAAGGGAGCGGACATGGGGGCCGCTTTTGGCGGCGGAAGCAGCCAGACCCTGTTTGGCAGTAGCGGTTCTTCAACGATTTTAAGCAAGGCCACCACAGTTGCGGCAGTGATTTTTATGCTGACCTGCCTTGTGCTGGCGTATGCGAGCAGTCATGAAAAGACCGGCGTCTCCATTATGAAAACGACGGCCCCTGCCCAGGTGGAGCAGCCCGCAACCCCACAGGATACAGGCAGTGCTGCACCGGTGGAACCGGCACAGCCGGCGAAAACCGATTAGTGTATTTTTTCGATGGTTACCTCATGTGCCGAAGTGGTGGAATTTGGTAGACACGCTATCTTGAGGGGGTAGTGGGCTACGCCCGTGCCGGTTCAAGTCCGGCCTTCGGCACCACCCATATTAAAAAGGGTTTACAGAAAAATCAAATCTGTAAACCCTTTTTTTATTGCGCAGCTTGGGGTCTAATACCCCGTCGCTTGCGACGATAAATCGATTTTATCCTTTGTTGATACCCCGCTGCTTGCGGCGGGGTGGTTCATTCAACAAGAAACCCAAAAGTGCTCCACAAGTGACAACTTTTGTAGCAACTAATTTGTTATGATTGCCAGTCCGCAAATTAATTTCTGCCCTCATTTCTTTAAAATATTCTATTAAAATTGTTTCTTTATAATCATTCATAGAAACATCCTATGTTCCTTAAAAGACAGAAAAATATAACCAGCAAATCCCGCGGTTAGAGCAATTTGCCTTTTATTAATGGGCGTTGTTTCTTGACAAAGTGATCACAAACAGGAGGTCGATCGTGCTCCATCACTATTGTGGTCAGTTTCTCGAATATTGTCAATTGGCCGATTTTTCGACACGCTCCATCAGGGCTTTGAACAGCAGGTTCAACGAATTAACATTTTTTTAAAAACACGAAGAATCCGTTCCGTCAAAAGGGTTCGTTGCCGTCATATGATCGATCTTACGGCGGACTACAACGAGCCCGCCATTATGGTAAGGACAACTCTTCGATATCATGTATTCTATGGCACATCATCCGGGCAAGGTCCCGGTCATGGGTGATGAAAACAAAGCTGATACCGGTATTTGACTGAATTTCCTTGAGGAGCCGGATGATTCTATCCTGAGTGATGACATCCAGCATGCTGGTAGGCTCATCCAGCACAATCACCGATGGTGAAATGGTTAAAAGCCGTGCCAGGGCAATGCGCTGGAGTTCGCCACCAGAAAGTTGACTGGGGTATCGCTGGAGAAGCGTTGTGCCAAGACCGACTATGGCCATTTTTTCTGTAATATCCTGTTGGGAAAGGGAGGCCCTGTAAATGTGGCAGGGTTCCCTGAGGCTCTGCTCCATGGTCCAACGGGGATTAAAAGCGGCTTCCGGATGTTGAAACACCATTTGAATCTGTCCTCTTTTTTTGAGACAATCCCGGGGGGAATCGGCCCAGATGTCCTGGCCATGGAGAAAAATCTGTCCCCTGTCCGGACGGATCACCCCGGCCATCAGGAGCCCCAGGGTGGTCTTCCCCTTCCCGCTTCCCCCCATGATCCCCACGGTATGACCTTTCTCCAGAGTCAGGCTGACATTCTCCAGGACCGGACGTTTTGTTTGAAACCAGCCATGATGATACCCTTTGTTAATATTTTTCAGCTCAAGCAGCATAGCACCAGCACCTTATTTCATGGGTTTTGTGGGAGAAAAGGGGGGGCAGATGTACACAGCGGCCATGGAATCGGCGACACTCCCCGGCCCAGGGGCACCCTCCTGGAAAACGGCTATCATGGTTGCCACCATCATGGTCATAAAACCCATTATTATGGCCAGGGCCATGGTCATCGTAAAAGGTATGCGATGGTCCATTAAAAATGCCCCGGGAGGGCAGGGCATTTAAAAGGGCCACCGCATAGGGATGATACGGGGTCTTGAAAAAAGATGCTGCCGGTGCCCGTTCCAGAAGGATGCCCTTGTACATCACCACGATGGTCATGGCAAATTGTCTGGCAAACCACAGATCATGGGTCACCACGGCAATGGCCTCCCGGTCAAGACCCAGAAATAGCTCCAGCACATCTTCCCTGGTTTTGTGGTCCAGCCCCTTGGTGGGTTCATCGGCCAGGAGTACCGGACTTTCCCCGGCCATGGCCATGGCCAGCAGAACTCGCTGATTCATTCCGCCACTGAACTGATGGGGGTAGTGGTGGACCTGTTGGCGGGCATGGGAAATCCCGGTTTGTTTTAACAGTGTTGCCGCCATGTCCATGCCCTGTTTTTTTGAAATACCGCCATGGACCCGCAACCGTTCTGAAATCTGATGGCCCAGCTTGATGACCGGGTTCAGGGCATTACCGGTGCCCTGGGGAATATAGGCGGTGTCCCACGCTCGCATGGTCTGAAATTGTTTTTGGGAAAAACGATTTAGCCCTTTCCCTCTGAAAAGGATTTCTCCGGATATCCGGGCGTTTGGGGGCAAAAGGCCCAGCATGGCCAGAAACAGTATGCTTTTTCCACTGCCGGTCTCACCGATGATGGCCATGCGGTCTCCCTTTTTCAGGATGAGATTTATGCCATTTAGGGCCTTTACGTTCTTTTTCTGACCTGTCCGGAATTGAACTTCAAGGTTATGGATGCGGTAAATTGAGGGGTCTATTTTCGTTAAAACTGGGCTTAAAGACTGTTTTGTCTCCCGTGGTTGTTTGGCTAACGGGAAATCGTCCGGGACACCGTATCCCCATCCATTTTGCAGCCAAAGGCCTGCCAGGTTAAATCCCATGACGGTGAAAGAAATGCACAGCACCGGCGGAAGATACCACCACCAGTACCCGTTGATGAGACCGGCACCGGCAAATACCCCATGGAGCATGCTTCCCCATGTCTCCTGGCAGGGATCTCCAAGGCCCAGAAAACTGATGCCGGTTTCCGTCAACATGGCACCTGCCACGGCAAGAGTGGCCTTGGCCAGAATCAATTCCCCGGTGTGGGGCAGAATATGTCTTAAAAGGATATGGCCATCCCCGGCTCCCAGACTTTTTGCATTTAAGACAAAGGGGTACGCCTTTACTTTCAACACCCTGGATCGTACCACCCTTGCAGTACCGGGCCACGACGTCATGGCAATGACAATAATAACGTTGAAAAGACCCGGTTCAAGAAACGAGACCAGCACAATGACCAGGGGGATATCGGGGATTAGCAGAAATATATCAGCAAGCCCCATGATGACGCGGTCGGCAGTGCCACGGTAATAGCCTGCCAGGCATCCGGTGAGGGTCCCCACCAAAGTAGCTGCCAAAGCAGCGATGATGCCCACCATCAAAGAACGGCCGCCGGCGTATATCAGTTGAAAAAAGAGATCCTGCCCCACATCATTGGTGCCCAGCAGGTGACCATCACCCGGAGGCAACCAGGGAGAAGAGAGTGCCGTGGGCAATCCCATGCCCTGGAGAAGGATGAGAGATAAAGCCACCAGGGCTGCAGCCGCGAATAGAAGATGCCCTTTTCTTCGGTGCCGGGAACGCTTATTCATTTACCCGGTTTCCGGAACGGATGCGGGGATCCATGAGACCATGGATCATATCCGCCACGGCATTGGCAAGGATCACCGATGCACAGATAATCATAAAACAGCCTGAAATAAGGGGATAGTCCCGGGAGATCACCGCATCATAGATCAGGGTGCCCATGCCCTGCCAGGAGAAAACCATCTCAACCACCAGGGCGCCACCCATCATGAATCCCAGATGCATGGCCACCACGGTGATGAACGGCGGTAATGCATTTTTCATCACATGTCCAAACAGAATGCCCATGTCGTTGAGTCCCTTGGAACGGGCCGTCAGGACATAGGCCCCCTGGCCTTCCTGAAGCACGGCGTTTTTCATGATCATGTATTTATATGCCGTACTGTGGAGAACAAGGACGCCCATGGGCATCATCATGTACAAAATCATCTCTGTTTTTCCCGATGGCATTCCCCCCATGGGAAACGCGTCCACATGAAAGCCTATGATCAGCAGAAAAAACCCCAGACAATATCCCGGAATGGAATAGATTAACAGAAACAGGGGGGTGAGGATACGGTCCATCTTTCCCCGGGGCGACCAGCCGGCCAGAGCCCCCAGTATTCCCCCTGCAATGGTGGAGATAAGAACGGAAGGGAGAAGCAGTAAAAGTGTCCATCCCATGCGGGGACAAATGATTTTCATTACGGACATGCCGTGGTGATGGGACCATCCCAAATCCCCCTGCAGTATCCGGGAGATATGCGTCAGGAACTGTTGAAATAAAGAGCCGTTCAGTTGATATGCCGCCCTGATCGTATCAAGGTACGCCGGGGGCCGGCTGCTCAAAAAAAAATATCCTTCCTCACCCAGAATATGGACCAGAGGGTCGCCCGGCATCAGGTGAATTAAAAGAAAGTTAAGGGTCAAAACAGCAAAAAATGCCATAGAATATTGACAAAGGGCGGCCGCCAACTGCTTCATGTCACAAAGCCTCCGGTGCAGTGGTCGCTGCCGCACCCCATTTTTTTAGGGTGGCCCGATTTAAAATACCTCCCTCAATCTGGTTAACAAAGGGGACCGGCCACTTGATTTGGCATGGATAGATCACCGGGTGCCACCCCAGTGCAATGGCCGGAAGATTACGGGCATAATAGTCCCCCATTTGTTCATACAGTTCCTTGAGCCTGTCCGGATCTGTGGTGGAAAGAATTGCATCACACAGGTGATGAAAAACGGTATCCGTTATATTGGCAAGAACCCCGCCCCCCTGTCTTCTGGAATCAAAATAACCGCTGCCATGTCCGGCCCCCATCATCATACCCCAGGGGGTGGTGCGAAAAAGGATCAGGTCTGCCTCCTTTTCCTGAACAGCGGCGATCCAAGACGACAGATCCGTTTTTTTCACTGTTACCCTGATCCCCACGGTTTTAAGGTCGTTCACCAGACGCCGGGCCACCACATCGTGCCCCTCAAGATCGCACCGGGCCAGAAGCACCAGGTTCAGTGGACGTCCATCCCCTCCCTCCCGAATGCCGTCTTTATCTCCATCTCTCATACCAAGCGCGTCCAGGAGGGTGCGGCACTGGGTCAGATTTTGTTCCAGCCGAGGGTGTTCACTGTGCAGGGGAAAGGCAGGTGGCACAAAACCTGCGCCGGGAAGTTGCCCCTTTCCCATGAAAAGACTTTCATTGATCCCTTTGTAGTTAATGGCCAGGGAGATGGCCTTTCGAAATTGAACGGCATCAAGGGGCGGTTTTTCCATGTTAAATCCCAGGACCGCGGATATGCCCATGGATGGCGCTGTGATAAGCCGAATTTTTTCTGTTCCTGCAAGACCCCTCAGGTGGGGAAAAGGAAATCCCGAAGCATATTTGTAGTAAATATCCATGGAGCCTTTCTTCAGGGAGAGCGTGATGATATCAAGATTTCGATTCAGATAAAATTCAATGGTTTCAATGCCCGTGCCCCCCCCATGGTATGAGGGGTTGCGCTGGAAAGTCATTTTACCGGCTGTCCGGTCATATCCGGAGAAGCAATAGGGACCGCACCCCACCGTCATTTCTTCTCTTTCACCGGCCCTGGGGTCCTCGATGTGCTGCCAGACGTGTTCAGGCAATATTCGAACAATGAATCCTGCGTTGATGAGAAAACGGCTGCAGGGGTAATTCAATTCAAATACCACCCGGCCCGGCATTGCCTGGATCTGTTTGATCAGCAACGGTATCCAGGCGTGGGCCGGGTTGTTTTTTCCCAGATATTCAAAGGTGAATTTCACATCCTGTGAGGTCACCTCTTCTCCATCATGCCACAAAACATGGGGAACAAGATCAAATGTCCACTCTGTGGCCTCTTCGTTGCTGGACCATGATCGGGCCAACTGGGGAATGGGCTGAAGCCCCTGGTCCAGGCGAATCAGTGTGTCATGGGTCAACAGCATGGCCAGGATATTACAGGAATAGTCTGCCAGGGGATTGAGCTGCCTGATCTTCATGGGGGTTCCCACCCTGAGTATCCTGCCGGTGCCTTTCATATCCCTGTCTGGTGGCGCTGAACATCCGGCAGCCACCAGCAGAACAGCTGCCGTAAGGCACCTTATTATTGTCCCGGCATTTTTAAAAGATATCCCGGCCATGGTCTCTTCTCTTCCTTAAAAGGTAAATTCCACCTGGGCGGTGAGCACCGTTCCCGGATCTTCATACATGTAATAGGCTCTGTAATCCTCGTCAAACAGGTTATCCACACTCAGGGAGAGATCAATGCCTTTAATGCCTCTCAGGGCGGGTTTTAACTGTTTGACCACCTTGACATCGCAGACAATGGATTCTTCCATAATAAGGCTTTCTCCGCTGGAATTAACCTTGGCGTTGGTGTCGCTGCAAAACTGTTCCCCCAGATACCGCCCCATGACATTGATGGAGAAATTTCCCGGTTGCGCATAGGTGATGCCGATATTGGCCTTGTTTTTGGGGGTGAAGGTCAGGTAGTTGCCCTCTTTGTCAGTGTCCGAGGGATTTTCATCAATGGTGGCATGGGTATAGGTGTAGTTGGCATTAATCGTCCAGTTTTCCGACAGGTAAAGGGCAAGGCTTACTTCCGTACCATAGGACTCTGTTTTTCCAATATTTTTATTTACCCACACATTGCTCTCATCGAACCAGGATAAAATTTTATCATCGGTAACATTATAGTATCCGACCACGGTGGCCTGACACATCCTTCCCATCCATTTTTCCAGACCGATTTCCCAGGCCTGGGTTTTTTCCGGTTCCAGGTCCGGGTTGGGCTCCCTGGGGTTGCCGCCGGAGGTTCTGTCGTCGTAGAGCTGCTCAGAGGTGGGGGGCGTGAATCCCGTACCATAGTTGAGCCATCCGGACATCTGATCGGTGAATTGATACCGCATGCCCACCTTGGGGCTCCATTGGCTGTCCGTTCGGTCCTCCAGGCTGTCATCAATATAACTGCTGAAATAGTTGTCAAAATTTTTCCAGTGATCGTAGCGCACACCGGCATGGATGGTCAGGGGGGCAATGGGATGCCACATATCCTGAACATATCCGGCAAGGGCTCTGACCTTATATTCATTTTTTTGGGTCAACTCCCCTGTGGAACAGCTATAGTAGTCCTGATCCGTTCGGTTTTCATTGAAGGCGAATCCGGTGGTTACCATATGATTCCCCCCTACATCCGCCGTAAGCCTTATTTCTGCCGGGGTTTCATAATAATCGGTGTATCTTTTTTGCTTGGCATCATAATTGGTTCCCCCGTTGTCATAAAGATGGAGAAGATCATCGTACCGGAATCCTGCATAGGCCATAAAGGAAAGACGGTCTCCAAGGTCTTTGGAATAGCTCAATCCGGCCAGATGACGGTCCCAGTCTCCTCCCACATGGGGACGTCCCCGAGTATACTCATCATTGAGAAAATTATAGAAAAAAGAAATCTCACTGTCATCGGTGAGATTATATCCGGTGTTCATGGAGAATTTTTTCTTGGAGTAATCGCAGGTGTCGATCATGGTGATGCTGGGGTTGAGCTTGTTCTTCACCACATTCGCACCATCGGAGTCTTCATAGGAGGCTGCCAAAGCATAGTTGAATTTGTTCACTGCCCCCTGGGTATCACCGTAGAGGCCCAGGGTCTCGAATCGTCCATAAGACGCACCCAGATGGGACGCCGGGGTTTTCTTCCCTTTTTTGAGAATAATGTTGATCACGCCCCCGGTGGCATTGCCCCCGTACAGGGCCGAGGCCGGCCCCCTAAGAACTTCAATGCGCTCAATGTTTCCCGTGGGAATGGCCTGGGTAATCTCCCAGTTGGTGGGAATCCCGTTGACCAGGGTCATCGTGGCATCACTGCCCATGCCTCGAATATTGGGGTAGGTGGGAAAGGGCGCATAGGCCCTTCGGGTGGTAATTCCCACAACGGATCTTAGTACATCCCCCACATCTCCATTGGGAAGATGCTGGTTTGCAATGTCTTCGGCACGGATCACCGTCACCGATGCGGGAATCTCCTTTAACGGGGTTTCATATTTGGTGGCGGTGACCACCAGGGTATCCAGAACCGCCGAGGGTTCCTCTGCACTGCACCAAACGGTCATCGCCACCATCAGAACTATACTACACAGTAATCCTTTCAACACGTTCATCTTTCCTCCTTTTTGGTTTTAGCTGTTGAAAGGCAGATGCTTTTTCACCAGCACTTCTAATTTTGGCTGCCCGGGGTGGTTCATGAGCCTTCCCATTTTGAGTTAGAATTAGAATTGCGTGGTGCCACCACTTGATTTCAAACTTTATCCCTGATAAAGTCGAATTACGGTGGAAACATCCGCCAGCACCGGGAATGGCAGCCCATGACCTTGGCCGGTAGGGGCTGCCATTCCCCCTCTTTTTTATTTTTCCTGAATTTGTTATCATTCCATACCGATACGCCTGCCCGCCCGCCATTGGAATTTCATGACCACATGATCAATAGAATGTATCCATTCATTACCCTGGGGGATCAGGTCATTTCTCAAAGCGCCTTCAATCACCGGAAATAATGTCCTGTCCGTTACGCAAAATTTTTCAGCATAGTGGTTCACGGCTGCATCAACGGATGCAAACCGCATATCAAACCGACACGTCAGGACATCCACACGGGGAGAAATCCCCATCTCATAGAGAACCAGAAAAAGGAGGTCACTTTTCGGTCCTCCATGGTAGCTGGTTTTGAAAAGTGCGGGCCACAGTGCCCTTGGCATCTTTTCCCAGCCCGGGGTTCCGACATGCCAGTAAAGGACAATATCCCCACATGCCACCGTTTCCATTTTTTCGATGGCGTCTTTTATGTCCGGCATTCCCAGGGACAGGGAGGCCACCACCACATCATAGGGAGGCTCAAGGTGATCCATGATATCCGGATCTTCCCATGCCCTTTGAATACAAGAAATGTTTATGATTCCCCGCGCCGTCACGTAATCGGTTAAAACCGAGCACATGGTCGTTGATGGGTCCACTGCGGTGACCTGACGTACTTTCCCGGCCATAGGAATGGCAAGGGTTCCTGCGCCGGCACCGATGTCCAGAATTCGGTAATGGGGTTTGAGATCAAGCCCTTCAAGCATTGACTGCACCCTTCCGGCATGTCGGAGACTGTTCTTTTCAACATATCCCGATGCCGTCTTTTTTCTGGAACCGGTTTCCCTGCAGCTCTGGCCCGGAGTTTTTTCCCAGGCCTGAATCTGCGCTCTCCACAGCCTTCCGGGGTTCAGGATGCCGCCCGGGCTGATATTATCTTTCATCCACTCTTCTTCTCCCACAAAAAAAGCCACGAAAACAAAGCAGATCTTTTCTGCTGTTTGCCTTCGTGGCTTTATTGTGCATCTATGTTTATTCTGGACGAAGTGTGTTTACATGAGCTTTCATCCTTTTTCTATTTAAGTCCTCTTCTTGAGGAATAATATTTTAAAGGTCTAATAGTCAATTGAATTTTATTTGTCAATATTTTTCATAGACCTGGGCCGCCCTGATTCCAGCGAACGGATTTTCATATTGAATCCCCTCCCCATGGCCCAGCCGACAACATACAATTATGATGTTTATCAGCCGCGCAATCCTAAGGCAAGCGCGTATTATAAGTGTGTCGAAAATCATTTTGAAGCCCGGTATAATTGGATAATGGGGGACATTCTATAACCCCTTATGTTGGATAAGAAATGATGGGGGGGCATGCAAGTGCATGGGATGCCGGATAAACGTAACGATCAGCATTGGTGTTCGCCGTGAAGAGAAACTGCCGAAATACTTCTTTCATTTACAGCCGTTGAGGTACGCTCTGAATCTCTAAAAAGTTATAACTAATTAATTATACGATAAAAAAAACATCTTGACATAAGGGGGTATAGAATGTCCCCCATTACGATGGCTGTACAGTGGGCTTTGAACATCTGCGGCCTGTAGGGCAGCATGTTTTGGGAAAATATTCTAATTTTTCATCTGTTGCGTTTAATTTATGCCTAACTTGAGCGATTTTAAATAAAAAAAAGTCCTCTATCCGAAGATAATGTGCTATAATACTTGTTAAAACCGACGAAAGCGTTAACAAGAATAGCCATACCAATCAGATGGAGGACTTGATGAAGAAACATAGCAAAATTTACCAAAAAAAGGAACTGAAAATTAGCAAAATTGAAATGACCGGCGAACGTTTGACCGGTAGAGCGGGTTTGACGCTGTTTGTCGCATACTTGCATCAAATCCAGATATTTTCTCTGATTGACAGATTTTTCGGTTCTATACGGAAAAGCAAAAAAGGCATTGCTGCCTTCGAGCTTTTCAAACAGATACTTTGCTTCATGGCAGACGGTACCAGTCGGCATTTGACATACTTTGATCAGCTTGCCCAAGACCCCGGCTATGCCGGAAGCATTGAAACAGATGTGAAAGAGATGGCTTCGTCCCACAGGATTAAACGATTCTTCAACGCCTTTGCCTGGACACGAATCTTTTTGTTCCGCCATTTGTTGCAGAGACTTTTTATCTGGCGGTTGAAGATCAGGCAACCGGAACTGATCGAACTGGGTATTGATACCATGGTGATGGATAACGATGATGCTAAATGCCGCCACGGAGTTAAACCGACCTACAAAAAGAAAAAGGGTTTTCAACCGCTGCAAATGAACTGGGGGCGATTGATTGTTGATGCGGTCTTTCGCGGTGGAAACAAACACTCCAATCATGGTAACACAGTACAACAGATGATTCGTCACATGGTCACCAAAATCCGCAAACAATATCGACAGGATGTTCCCATCATTATCCGTATGGACAGCGGGTTTTTCGATCAGAAGATTTTCAATTTCTGTGAAGAATTGAAAATTGGCTATGTCTGCGGTGGGAAGCTGTATAAAGATATCAAGTCCTTTGCCGTGGCTTCTACAGACGAAACATGGACCCGTTATTGTTCCGGCAAAAAAGACTATTGGGAGTATATTGAGTTTGGAAGTAAATGCAAAACCTGGGACCGGTTCAGAAGAGCTATCTATTGCAGACTGATCAATGATGGCGATCAGATCTATCTGCCTGGATGCCGGCCCGATACGGTTATCATCACCAATATTGGCCAAGGTCAGCAAATCGATACATTGCTCAAAAAAATTGGAGCTGAAGACTATTTGAAAGCAGACGGCATTGTTGCCTGCTACCATGAACGTGGCAGTGACGAGCTGGCAAACCGGGCCTTGAAAGACTTCGGCCATGAGCAGTTGCCATTCAAGAAGTTCAACCCTAATGCAGCTTGGTATTATTCGATGTTGCTGGGTCATTTTTTGATGGAAACCTTTAAAGAAGATGTTGGTACCCCGATCTTACCGGTTGGTGCTTATGCAACAACGGTTCGCAGAAAATTGATAGACATTGCCGGCAAGATCGTCTCTCATAGTGAAAAAATCATACTCAAGGTTTCTGCCGTTTGTTTTGAAAGTCTTCGCCTGCCGGAGCTTTTTAAACGCTGCCAATATGCGCCGGCTATAACTTAACGCTGGCGGTAACATAAAATTAATCACATAAATCGTATGGTGAGGTGCGTAAAATATCTGAGGCATTTGCCCCAATCGTATTAAAAATCGTTTGCGTTGCTGATTAGAGAGAAATATCTCGCTCGACAACAAGGTCTTTTCGCTTTTTGCCTCTCACCGACAGGGCTTTTTGTTGTTCAAACACAAAATCGCTCAGTTTAGGTTATGCAATGTATGTCGTATATTTTCAGCAATCGTTTGTTTGCCTTCAAGGGTACGCTATTTTACAGATTTCATATCAGTAATGTCCGGTTAGGTTTTTGCATGTAAGTGCTGTTGTTCCTGTTCTTTAAAAATTTGAGGGTCTGGTGACGCATCGGCGATGCGGAGTTCGTTTATAATTTTAATCCGCAGCTCTCTCACGCGTTTGATATTAACCGACTCGCCATGGTTTTGATGGCAGTGAATGGCAAGTAGTAGATAGGTAATGAGGCCTGCCAGAATTTGTACCATCAAGCCATACTGACTTCTTGCAATCAGATGATAGACGCGCAGATGGCGTTTCCACCAGGCAAAGAAGTTTTCGATATTCCATCTGAGTTTATAGGCCTCAGCTATCTGTTCGGCTGTCAGATCCCGGCGATCTGTTGCTATCCATTAATCGACGCCAGAAATATGGTATCCGACCAGTCGTGCCTGTTTTTTTGATTGTTGTTTGTTTTGATTGGTGCCCAGCAGCACTTTTGCATCGAAAAAAACGATACTGTAGGGCCGGCGTTGTTTTCTTTGATAATGGTTTTGGTTGTATTGGCCCTGATTCGAATAACAAAATGTTTACCTTGGGCCTGTAAATGATCAAACAGGGCATGTTTCTGGTACCCTCGATCGGCTACCACTGTTTGGCCGGCGGAAATGATGGGATCGACAAAGGGTCTCTCAGCTTCCTTGCCGTTTGTGAAGTGTATTTTCGATGGGATTCCGTGGTTCAAATCAAAACCCAGGTGAATTTTAGCTTTTTTTGAATCCTTGCGATAATCAGCCCAGTACATGGACAGCGTTGCATCTATCAATGAGCCATCAAGGGCAACCAGTTCACCGAGTTCGGGGTATCTATTGGGTAGTATGTTAGACGCCTTAAGGCTGAGTTTTTCAAATACGAATTGGAACTGTTCAAGCCCCCGTTCATTGATAGCCTCCGAGAAACTGCTTTTTTTAATGCCTTCTTTCTGAGCAATATTTTAACGAGCGAAGTCATCCTGTTCAAGGACTTGCAGCATATGACGAGCCGAGACATGTTCCTCGAGATGGAAAAAACCAGTATTTTGAGTTGATCTTCGAAGGTCATTTTGAGCGGTCTGTCTCCACGGGGTTTAAGTACAGGTATTTGGGGAAGAATATTCTCAACTGGCTGTAAAAATTTAAAAACGAATCAGAACGAAGTTTTTTTTGGCACGGCTTGAATGATCGCGGCATATGCATTAATCCTTGTAATAACAGTGAATATTACAAGAAGCGCGAAAATTTTTTCGTTTAATTGTCAAGAGAAAAATTGATTTTTTTCATTTTTTAAATGTACGCAAAAACCTAACCGGACATTACTGATTAGCAGTAAGCTTTTAGTAATTAGCACAATAATTTCAAAATATTGTCAAATGCCATCATTTCACTCATTGAATAAAAACCGCATTACCGTTAAACGCCCAGAATATAAGTTTTAACCGCTAATGGATAAGAGCCTGAAGTTTCCCATTTTTTTTAGTTCTAAAGGGCCAACCCGGCGCGCCGGGGTCGAAATCCCGAAAACGGAACACCCGAGGGGAGGGAGGCCGCAACGAGGCTTATAACTAAATTGTTGAAAAATCAGGTAATTAGGAATGAAAATTCGGAATTTTGCAACCTATTGAAATTACTACAAATATTTGGCCTCCGATTTTAATCAAAAATCGTTAAAACATAACTATTTCAGATATTTAGTGTTGATTGCGAGGCTGTGTTATGGTAAGTTTATTTTACGAGAACAAAAATAACATAACACAGAAAGGCCTCGCATGTTTATACTACACGACATTCTCAAAAAACTCAAAAAAGAATTTGCTAATTCACGAAAAGGCGAAGAACGCGGAACCTGGTTTATCTACACGCTCGTTGCGATCATTATCCCTTTTACTTCGTCTAAGACTTCAAACTTGCTTCGGTGCCTTAAAAGTCTTTTCGGGTTTACAGGTATTCGAAAGAAGCGATACTACACCTTCATGGCATCGCCCAAGATCCCTTGGCAAAGTCTTTGGAAATGTCTATGGAAGATGATTCCCGAGCCCTTGACAAATGACCGGTTGATCTTGGCGCTGGACGATTACATTAACCCAAAGACGGGTAGAAAAATTTTTGGATGCGACAAGATCTTCGACCATGCCGCCAAGCAAAATCAGTCAAGATATCCATGGGCACAAAACATTGTCGCCATTGGGCTGTTAAAAGTGGTCAAAGGACGCTGGGCCTGCCTGCCCTTGAGCTATCGTTTCTATCATTTGAAGAAAACTATTGAAAAAAGAAAGCAGGCTCTCGGCAAGCCTGAAATCGAATTTGAAACCAAACTGGAACAAGCTGCTGACATGATAATCGGTATTGCCGATGCGTTCAAACCGACACGCATCATCACAATAACCGATTCATGGTTCGGCAATAACGGACTTTGGAAACCGCTTCATCACAATTTGGGCCAACGGTTTCATATGATATCCCGACTACGATCTAACAATAACGTTTTCGATCTGCCTGGTTCCCGTACCAAAATCGGTCCCGGGCGTCCAAAAAAATATGGTAAAAAACTTGGAAACGCATCATCCTTGGCCGTGAGCTGCAAGCATCTGGCAAAGGAATACAACGTCAATCTTTATGGCCGTATCAGGACCGTTTCAGCTTACAACCGTGTCGTGATGCTCAAAACGCTCAAGTGTGCAATCCAAGTTGTGTGGGTTTATCGTAAAACCCAGTGGGTTGCACTGTTTTCTACCGACCTGACTCTTTCCGTTGAAGAAATTGTCGAATACTACGGAGCCAGGTGGAAGATTGAAGCGGCCTTCAAGGAACTCAAAAGAGATATTGGCAGCGCGGAAACACAGACCCGGCACCCTAAAGCCGTCATGAACCACCTGCATTTTTGCATGATGGCAACTTCAGTAGCTTGGATTTACGCAAGCCTACTTGAGAAAACGCCGAATCGACGACATATCGTTAAAGGTCGCAACCATTTTGCCTTTTCCGATGTCCGAAGATTGGTCGCCAAGGAGGCACTGGATGATAATTTTGGTATACTTTTCCCTGTGCCGCGCAAATCCGTGGTTAATTCTCTTGTGGCCGTGCTACTGCGCATGGCGGCGTGATACTTTTACAGGAAACTTCAGATAAGAGCTAATCGTTCATTTTAGGTGTATATAAGAAAATATCTTTTTTTTGAATAAGGGGCAGCAGGAGATCCGTCTTCAAGAAACGCATCTTTTTCAGGGCAAGCGGGTACATTAACCTGCAAATAGGCTTTAAAAACAACTATTCCATAAAAGTGCTCTCCTCCTGTTTTGAATGAATTGAAAGCCTTTGCCGGTAAAAAAGCGTTATCCTAGTGTCCAGTCAAAATGTTCGCTGCTTCGGCGTACCCCCGGGAATAGGCATCAATGGTTTTTTGACTTTTGCCCTGAAATCTGAGTAATCTCAGGTGACGCTGATAGCGGTTCTTAAATCGATTTTCTTTACTGGCTTCATGAGGCATGCGCCTTTTTTATAAATGCCCGGAATTTGATAGATAAGGGGAGTATACACTATTTTGATTTTTCCGCCGCGTAGCGACTTCATTCAACAACCGGGGGAGACCGCGCCTCATCTCGTTATGCGTCGGACCGCTCATCTCGGCATTAACTGGGCATAGAAAATAATGCGTAAAATTGTTGTATCCGACATTTTTGGGAAAACACCGGCACTAGAACAATTATGCATGGCTATAGGTGACGATGTCGATATCATCGATCCGTATGATGGAAAATACATGGGCTTTCAGACCGAAGAACAAGCCTATGAATTTTTCATGGCAAATATGGGTTTGGATAAATGTTGTGGCTTACTGCAATGGCGGTTAAAGAAAACACCATCACCTGCAACTCTGATAGGTTTTAGTGTTGGAGCCACTGCTATTTGGCGGATTTCCGAGTCCTTGAGCACTGAGAGAGTAAAGCGTGCTGTTTGTTTTTATGGTTCGCAGATTAGACACTTATCGGAGATAACTCCGAACGTTGAGGTCGAATATGTACTGCCAATGCATGAACCAGGATTCAGCATTGATGAATTAGTGACCCGTCTATCAGACAAGAAAAATGTAGTTCTTCATAAGACACCGTATTTGCATGGATTCATGAATAAATTTTCAAAAAACTATAACAAGTTGGGTTACACCAAATATATCGATTGGCTGCGTCAAAGTGCCAGTTACCGCAGTAGCTACCCACATTCACTGGGATCATATTGGCGGACATAAATACTTTCCAGACTTTTACGCTCATGAGAATGAATTGAACTGGCTTAGCGGAGAGTTCCCTCTGACGATGGAGCAGATTAAAGGCATGGTCGTTGACCGCTGTGACCTGCCGAAAGGGTATGATGTAAACAAATATGAATTCTTTCAGGGTAAGCCGACAAGTGTACTAAAGGATAATGAAGTTATTAATATTGGAGACCGCTTTGTTCAAATAGTGCATACGCCCGGCCATTCGCCAGGGCATATGTGTTTTTGGGAAAAAGAGCGCGGTTATCTTTTTACTGGTGACTTGGTTTATAAAGACACGTGTTATTGGCCTACTTTCCGTCAACCGATCCAGGGGCGTATCTCAACTCTCTGGAGCGGGTGTCGGCGCTGTCGGTGGAGTATGTGTTCCCGGCACATCACAGTTTGAATATTCAGCCTGAGATTCTGGGCAGAACGCGTGACGCTTTTCGGCGGTTGAAAGATGCGGGCAAATTGCATCATGGCAGCGGAACATTTGACTATGGCGACTGGGCTGTATGGCTATAATCGGTCAAGGTTCAATTCACAGATTTCAATTTGCAAAAACGATTGATTAATCAGTAAACAGACTTTTAATGATGTATTTATATGGAAAAAAAGAAAATACCCAACATCATTTTGAAGAGGGACCGGGCCATCCGGGGCGTTTTTGACCAGGCAATTCAAAAGGCCTGCTGTGGCAGTGAACTCATGCCGATACAATCACGCCCGGGCCCTTAAAATAGCGAGAGGCTTAATAGATAAAGTAAAAGAGATGAAGAAACTATCAATCGTATTTTTTTTATTCTTAATGGGGTGTGTTGGAATACCTGAAAATGTAAAACCCGTTGATAATTTCAAGATAGAGAAATATCTGGGCAAGTGGTACGAAATTGCAAGGTTGGATCATTCATTTGAGCGCGGTTTGACCCACGTAACAGCAGATTACAGTTTGCGGGATGATGGTGGTGTCAGAGTACTGAATCGTGGGTACTCTGCTAAAGCAGGCTCATGGAAAGAAGCCGAAGGGAAGGCTTATTTTGTGAAAGGATCTAATCAGGGTTACCTGAAAGTTTCTTTCTTTGGCCCCTTTTATGGTTCTTATATCGTTTTGGGACTTGACCATGAGAATTACCAATATTCACTCGTATGCGGCCCTACCAAATCTTATTTGTGGATTCTGGCAAGAAGCCCAATAATGAAACAAGATATAAAAGATACGCTCATAGAAGCAGCAGCATCGGGATTTGAAACGAACCAATTGATATTTGTCGATCATGGAAAATTGCCTGACAATACCAATGCAGCGGACGCAAAAAGCCGCGATGCTGATTAGGGGCGCGGGCCTGCAAAAATGCAAAATCACACCTTGAAATAGCATGGATCTAAATCCGCCAAGAGAAAGCGTTCAACGAGAATGATGCAATTTTTAAGGAATTCAACGATGGTGATATCCAGAAAAAGTACAAAGGGGCACAATTTTTTACCCTATGGGAAAGCCGGATGACGCCTGATCCTTCGTTATCAAGGGATTGCGGTAGATGATGACAGCTTCACCCTTGATGCCTCGGCTCTGAAGCCATCCGACTTTTGTAACGATAGGGTTAACCAAACCCTTTTTTGCGTAAATTCAAGATGTTACTGTGGATATCCCTGTACTCTTTAATGGGGGATTTCAAATGCTAAAAATTCCTTGACAATAAGGGCGTCCGGTGGCTATTAGAATTTGTTAATAATGTTTGAAAGATCTATCAGCAGGAAAGGCATAATGATGGTATCTGCAAAAAGTGGTTATCCGCCCGAAAAACCGCTGACCCCCACCATGGAAGACTATCTGGAAGCGATTTTTGACCTGGAAAAAAACAAGAAAGCGGTTCGGGTCAAGGATATTGCCGGTCGGATGAATGTAAAGATGCCTACGGTGACCAGCATGCTCAAGACCCTGAGTGTCAAAGGGCTGGTTAACTATGAAAAATATGAGTATGTTGAATTAACGGTCAATGGCATCACCGTGGGGAAGGAAATTTCCAGGAGACATCAGGTGCTGTTCAAGTTTTTGACGGGTATTTTGAAAATTAAACCACAGACAGCCGATGAAGAGGCCTGTAGAATGGAGCATGCGCTCAGCACCGGCACCTTGAGCAGCATTACCGACTTTATGGAATTTATCCAGGCATGCCCCCGGGCGGGAGAAAGCTGGTTGTCTCAATTTGAAGAATTTCGGTTGCATGGTCAAAGGCCTGATGATTGCGCTGAACGTACCCTGAGTTTTTCCTCTGATTTCAAGAAAAAGATTGATTGCCTGAAAGATTAGAAACCGAAAAGACTCGGTGTTGTCGACGTATCGTGTTTGTTGTTTTGTCTTCATTGTTGTTTTGGGACACGGCATTTGTGAACGGTTGGTGCCGGCAGTATTGATTGGCAAATCCCGAGTTTGCAGCGTATACCGGAATTGTCGCCATCTTTGAAAAAAGCACAATGGCGGTTTTTTTTGAATATAAAGTTAGATAACTAAAACAATGATAGCAGCCTCTTTTAATTCAGATGGTTGGCATTGATTCAGACACTTGGCGGGTGGATGTCAGTTACAAAGGCACGAAAATATAATGAAGGGTGCCATATGGTTGAAAGGGGCGGGATTTTATGTTGTGGCTTGTCTGTAAATTGTGATAGGATCCCAATTTTAAAAGTTTGAGAAAAATTGGACAAGGATATGTTTTAAAGCCTTTTCATATTTGACTATGGGAACACTATCATCCGGCCTGAGCAGACCCTGTATGGCGGGTCTGGGATGGGCTATAATTTAAGTAACAGATTGTTGTTAAAATGAAAAATATTCGTAACTTCAGCATCATTGCACATATCGATCACGGTAAATCAACCTTGTCCGACCGCCTGATTCAGTACACGGATCTGGTGGCGGATCGGGATTTCAGAAATCAGATTCTGGATACCATGGATATAGAAAGGGAGCGGGGCATTACCATTAAAAGCCAGTCCGTGTGCCTGCCCTATACGGCCAAAGACGGGAACCGTTATTTTCTCAACCTCATCGATACCCCCGGTCATGTGGATTTCACCTATGAAGTCTCCCGGGCACTGGCATCGTGTGAAGGGGCTCTGCTGCTGGTGGATGCCAGTCAGGGGGTGGAGGCTCAGACCCTGGCCAATCTTTATCTGGCCATGGAAAATGATCTTGAAATTATTCCCGTGATCAACAAGATTGATCTGCCATCTGCGGATATTGAACGGGTCAAGGCTCAAATCGACGAAGATCTGGGGCTGGATGCAGAAAGTGCTATCCAGGTTTCCGCCAAAGAGGGCATCGGTATTCAGGATCTGCTGGAAACCGTGGTTCATCGTCTACCGCCTCCTTTGGGAGATCGCCTGGCACCCTTGAAAGCCCTGATCTTTGACAGTCATTACGATCCTTTCAGAGGAACGATTGTTCATTTTCGTGTATTCCAGGGTGAAATTAAATCCGGTGACCGCATTGTCTTCATGTCTAACAATGCCGAATACCGGGTAGAGGAAGTGGGCCTTTTTCAGATTGAGCGAAAGCCGGTCAAAACCCTGGCGGCCGGACAGGTCGGCTATATGATTGCCGGCATTAAAACCGTCAGTGATACCCGTTGCGGCGATACCATTACATTGAGAAACAACCCCTGCCAGGCTGCCCTTGCGGGATTCAAAGAGGCCAAACCGGTGGTTTTTTCGTCGATTTATCCGGTGGCATCGGATGCCTATGAAGATCTGGCGGTGTCCCTGGAAAAGCTAAAGCTCAATGATGCTTCCCTTGTCTATGAAAAGGATTCTTCGGCGGCCTTAGGATTCGGGTTTCGGTGCGGTTTTTTAGGCTTGCTGCATCTTGAAGTGGTCCAGGAGCGACTTGAACGGGAATACGACCTCTCCCTGATCCTTACGGCCCCGTCGGTTCAGTATGAGCTGGGGATGCAGGACAAAACCATAATGATCATTGATAATCCGGCGCTGTATCCGGATCCCACCCTCATTGAATATACAAAAGAGCCTTTTATCCGGGCCGCAATCATCATTCCGGACCGCTATATGGGAGCGGTCATGAAGCTTTGTCTGGACCGCAGGGGAATCAATAAGAATTATCAATACCTGACCAGCAATCGCTTGGAAATGATATTCGAGATGCCGCTGGCAGAGGTGGTGTATGATTTTTATGACCGTCTGAAATCCGTTACACAAGGGTATGGTTCCTTTGATTATGACTTGATTGATTTTCGGGAGACCGATCTTGTGAAAATCGACATTTTGATCAACAGTGAACGCGTGGATGCGCTTTCCCAGCTTGTTCACCGGGACAAGGCCGTTGAGCGAGGTCGGAATGCCTGTTCCAAATTAAGGGATGAAATCCCGCGCCAGATGTTTAAAATCGCCATCCAGGGGGCCATTGGTGCCAAGATTATTTCCCGTAAAACCATATCGCCCTTTCGCAAGGATGTGACGGCCAAATGTTACGGCGGTGATATTACCCGTAAGCGCAAGTTGTTGGAAAAGCAGAAAAAAGGCAAAAAGCGGATGAAGATGGTGGGCCAGGTCATGATCCCCCAGTCGGCCTTTCTGGCCGTACTTAAAACCGATTCCGATTGATATAGATAAATATCTGAATCCGGACTATACGTGAAAAAAACATACGGTGGGCTTTTAGATACCTGAAATGTTCACCGGAAAGGAAGCCTTTTATGGGAAGAACCCTTGCACAGAAAATATTCGATTCTCATCGGATTGACAATCCCAGTGGCGATATCCAGGTACTGCGGCTGGATGCTGTTTTTTGCCATGAAATAACCACACCCATTGCGATCAATGATTTGATTCAGCGCGGAAAGGATCGTGTATTTGATCCCGCTAAAATCAAGGTCGTCATCGACCATGTTTCACCGGCCAAGGATTCCAAAACAGCCACCCAGGGCAAAATTCTCAGGGATTGGGCGCACCGCCATCATATATCCGATTTTTTTGATATTGGTCGCAATGGTATCTGCCATGCCCTTTTCCCGGAAAAGGGCTTTGCCCGTCCCGGTTTTACGATTATCATGGGCGACAGTCATACCTGTACCCATGGCGCTTTTGGTGCCTTTGCCGCCGGTGTCGGCACCACCGATCTTGAAGTGGGGATACTAAAGGGCGTATGCGTCTTCCGGGAACCCGCAACCATCAAAGTCAATATCACCGGCAAGCTGCAACCCGGTGTGTATGCCAAGGATGTGATTCTGTCCCTTATCGGCAAAATAGGTGTGAACGGTGCCACAAACAAAGTGATTGAATTCGGTGGACCGGTTGTATCGGCCATGAGCATGGAAGCGAGGATGACATTGTGCAATATGGCCGTCGAAGCTGGGGCAACCTGCGGAATATGCCCCCCCGACATGACCACCGTGAACTACCTGTGGCCCTTTATTCAGGGCGATTACCCATCGGCAGAAGATGCGCTTGCCGCCTTTGAAAGCTGGAATTCAGATTTAGATGCCGAATATGATGCCGTTATGACGCATGATGTGGCCAATCTGGAACCCATGGTGACCTTTGGATTCAAGCCGGATCAGGTAAAGGCTGTCCGGGAAATGGCCGGTACGCCGGTGGATCAGATATATATCGGATCCTGTACCAATGGCCGTATAGAGGATCTTCGGGTTGCGGCCCGTGTTCTGGACGGGAAGAAAATTAACGAACAGGTGCGCGGCATTGTCTCCCCTGCGACCCCCAAAATATATGAACAGGCCCTGCAGGAGGGGATTTTGCAGATATTTCTATCCGCCGGATTCTGCGTTACCAATCCGACCTGTGGTGCCTGCCTGGGAATGAGTAATGGTGTGTTGGCCCAAGGTGAGGCCTGCGCCTCCACCACCAACCGTAACTTCAGTGGGCGTATGGGGCGCGGGGGCATGGTTCATCTGATGAGCCCGGCCACAGCGGCAGCCACCGCTGTGGCCGGCTGCATCACCAACTCGGAAATATTTGCGGGACAAAGGGGGGGATTATGAAAAAATTCAGCGGTAATGTTCTGATTCTGGATCGCTCGGACATCAATACGGATGAAATTATTCCGGCCCGGTACCTTACCGAAAACGATAAAAGCGCGCTCAAGCCCTATCTGCTGGAGGATCTGGATCTTGGTGGATTCTCCCCTGAAAAGGATATCGCCGGTAAACGTGTCATCATCACGCGGGGTAATTTCGGATGCGGTTCATCCCGTGAGCATGCCCCCTGGGCACTTGAAGCCAATGGTATTCACCTGGTGATCGGCGAAAGCTTTGCCAGAATTTTCAGGCAGAATATGTTCAACTGCGGCATGATGGCAATAGAATTGCCATCTGAGACCATAGACCACGTGATTTCAAAATTTACCCGGAAGGATACCCACCTCGAAACAGATCTTGAAAAAAATAAGTTTATCCTCACAGCCGGCGACGTCAGGGAAGAAATTTTGTTTTCGATTTCCGAGTTTGACCGCGAGTTGGTGGGTTCCGGCGGGTGGGTGGATTATGCCGACGGGAAATATTGAAACAAATAAACCGTGTTATTTATACCCCTCGGTATGAACGTATTTTAACAGCTCAAGGAATTTATCTGCGTCTATCCAACCGGGCCGGTTGCCGATCCGGTCGCCGGTTTCAGTTAAAAACCATGTCGATGGCAGTCCGGTGACTTTGTACGCTTTGGCCAGTTGTGTGTTTTTATCGGAATTTATCCGGATTGAGATAAAATTAGCGTTGAGATAGTCAGCGACCCTGGTTGCTGCAAAGGTCTCTTTTTCCAGTTTTCGGCAATAACCGCACCAATCGGCATAAAAATTGATCATTATTTTTTTTTGACTGTTTTTACCCAGGGCCAGTCCGTTTTCATAATCATGCCAGATGATTTCGCTGGCTTCGGCGGATATTGAAAATCCCATTGCCAGTATAAAAAATGTGATCTGTAAAATGTGGAACAGCGATTTTTTATGTTTCATTTGAAATCCTTTTTGGTAAAGCTTATGGGCAACCACTGACAGCGTATCGACTGTGATTACCTGAAATTTTAAGCCGGTTCGGCAATTTCTTTAAAACATCAGTCGGTTGCTCAACAGCAGCAGCCCAATGACAATCAGGAAAGAACCGGACGCATAATTGATGTATTTCAGCACTCGGGTGGCTTTTTTTAAAAAAATTAACAGCAGGTTTATGAAACCTGAAAGTATAATAAACGGGATGGCCAGCCCGATGGAATATACGGCTAACAGGGCAATGCCGTGCAAGACCGATTCGCTGCTGCCGGCAATGATCAGGATAGAGCCCAGCATGGGACCGATACAGGGACTCCAGCCGGCGGCAAAGGCCATTCCGATGACAAACGTACCGAAAAAATGAAGCGGTTTTTTGTTCAGGTGTATTCGTTTTTCAAAATCGAGTTTGCGGATCCGAAACAGACCGGTCAAATGGATGCCCAGGATGATGATCAGGACGCCGCCTGCAATTCGTATAGCATCCTTATATTTTAAAATATAGGATCCAATCAGCGATGCCGACCCCCCCAGTAGAATAAAAATAAATGAAAATCCGCTGACAAAGGCCAGGGTTGCCAAAAATACTTTCCGCCTTGTTTCCGCGTTGCAGTCCGAGGTCAACTCTTCCATGGAGAAGCCGGATATAAATGTAAAATAAGCGGGTATAAGCGGCAGCACACACGGTGAAAAAAAAGAAAGCAGGCCGGCTATGAACGCGGCGGGGAAATGTACGGTTTCTGTGAACATTAGGGCCTATTGGTTAGATGTCGGTTTGTGGTGCATGTGTCTATCGTTTCCCATGATCCGGGTGAATTGCCGGATTTGAAGCTACAAAAAAAACCCAGACGCCCAGGGCTAACAACGGCAGATCCCTGAGCAGGGAATAATAGATGTTCGTGCGGGATTTTGTTCCCAGTGAAAAACAGCCGCAGTTGATATCAATGCCCCGGAAAATATTCAAAGACAGGGCAAGGATAAACACAGTCAATAATAAATTGACAAGAACGGCACTGCCACGAACAAGATAGCCCGTTATCAGCAAAAGCCCGCACAGGGCTTCAAGCCAGGGAAGGACAACGGCAAAGGTGTTGATTAAATAATCCGGAAGGATCATATAATTTTTAATAATGATTGCAAATCCGTTGGGGTCCATTATTTTGCTTGAAGCGGCCCAGACAAAAACAAGTCCCAGCAACATACGCAAAAATATATACAGCGGTTTAAACCGGCCGGCCAGCATATGTTTCCTTTGGGTTAGCATATCCACATCAATGAATGTTTGTTTATCTAAGAGATTAAGAGTACCCTACACCGCATTTGGTTACACAAAAAAAGTCGTCTTTGTTTGCAAAATTATAAATATCTGTCATGGCTGCAGGACACGCCATGGCAATCATCGGATTACCGTTTCAATACATTGAAAAAATATAAATATATCGTTCGGGGTGCGAGTATGTCAATGATTTTGCATGAAATTTCTTGACTTATCTATAGAATATAACTAATTTTCTTAATGTTTGATGTTTATCTATATAGAATATCAATGCATTGTATTGTGCATTAAAGGGAAAAGGTTGCTGTAAATATGTTTATTCTGGGTTATTTTTTAAAAGCTGTTGCAAATGTGCTTGATTTTGTTTTGATTTTTTATATGTGGATTATTGTGGCCCGGGCCATATTGTCCTGGGTAAGTCCCGATCCGTTTAACCCCATCGTTCGGTTTATCCATAATATTACCGAACCGGTGCTTTACCCCATCCGGTCGAAGATACCGGTGAACTATGGCGGGATGGATTTTTCACCCATTATTGTTTTTTTGGGAATTATTTTTTTACGGACCTTTGTTGTCAACACGCTTTTGCGATTGTCGGCAGCCCTGGTATAGAGCCCTGCTGTCAGAAAGGAGATATAATGAAAATTACCCCCCTTGATATTCAACAGCAGCAGTTTAAAACAAAGTTTCGGGGTTTCGATGTTAAAGAGGTGGATGGCTTTTTGGAGCAGATGGCCGATGCGTTTGAATTGATGCTCCGGGAAAACGAGGGCCTTTCTCAAAAAATCCAGCGTCTTAAGGCGGAAAACAAGGGTTATAAGGAACGGGAAGAGGCATTTAAACGGGCCATGCTGAATTCCCAGAAAGTGCTTGAGCAGATGAAGAACAATGCACGCAAATCAGCGGAACTGGTGGTTGCAGAGGCTGAGGTGCAGGCAGAAAAAATTTTAAACAAGGCCCACAACCGATTGGCTCAACTTCACGAAGATATTATGGAACTGAAGCGGCAGAGAATGCAGATTGAAGTCCAGATCGGTGCGGTTCTGGATGCTCATACCAAGTTGCTTGATATCGGTAAAGAGGGCATGGCCGCCCTTGATGAGGATGAATCCAAGCTTAAATTTATTAAAAAGCCATAACGGGCACGCCCTGCAAGGGGGCATGTCAGGATGAATGCAACCGATCGTTGTATGGTTTTAAAGCGTTTTTTGACTGCGGGGTTGGAAAGACACATCTCTAACGGCAGGAGCGGTGAATGGCAAAAATAGATGCTTTTTTCAAATTGATGAATGATCAGGGTGCCTCGGATTTGCATTTGATCGCCGGTCAGCAGCCGGCACTGAGAATCAGGGGAGACATCGAACGGGTAAAGTACAATGTGCTGGAGAACGATGCGTTAAGGAGCATGTTGTATGAAATCACACCGGAAGATAAAATCAAGGCTTTTGAGGAAACCGGAGATGTTGATTTCGGATATGAAATTCCCGGTCTGGCAAGGTATCGTTCTAATTTTTTTATGCAGAAAAATGGTGTCGGGGCCGTTTTCAGAGAAATCCCCAGTGCCATCATGACCGTCGAACAACTGGGGTTGCCGTCGGTTATTTCCAAGCTGGCCACTCTTCCCCGGGGGCTGGTCATTATCACGGGCCCCACCGGCAGCGGTAAATCAACCACTTTGGCGGCCATTATCGATGAGGCCAACCGGCTTCGCAAGGATCATATCATCACCGTTGAAGATCCCATAGAATTTGTGCATACCAGTCAAGGGTGCATCATCAATCACCGCGAAGTGGGGCTGCACACAAAGTCTTTTGCCAATGCCCTTCGGGGGGCCTTACGGGAAGACCCGGATATCATCCTGGTGGGTGAGATGCGGGATCTTGAGACCATCTCTCTGGCTATTGAAGCCGCCTCCACCGGTCATCTTGTTTTCAGCACACTGCATACCACCAGCGCCGCCAAAACGGTGGACCGTATCATTGAAGTATTCCCTGCCAATCAACAGGCCCAGATCAGATCCACATTAGCAGATGGCATCAGAGCCGTGATTGCCCAGGTTCTGTTCAAACGGATCGATCAAAGGAGCCGCATTGCGGCACTTGAAGTATTGATTGCAACACCTGCGGTTCGGAACCTGATTCGGGAATCAAAAACCCATCAGCTTGCATCCAGTATGCAGACCGGTAAAAAATACGGCATGCAGCTTTTGGACGATGCCATTATGGCGCTTTATAACCGGGGTTATATTGGTTCGGACGAAGCGTATGCCAAGGCCAATGAAAAGGCAAGATTCAGACCCCTTTTAAAATCGCCGCCCACTGATTTTACAGAAGCCTGAAAAAAATATACGAGGGAAGGGCATGAAAAAACAGGAAGTTGACCATATTCTCACCAAAATGCTGGATTCCTATGATAATGTCTCGGATCTTAATTTTACTGTGGGGAAATCCCTGCAGGTGGAAAGTTCCGGTGAACTGGTCCGAGTCGATACGATTCCCGATTTTCGTGAACTCACACCGTTTCAAACCGAAATACTGGCACTGAATCTTATCAACAACGACCGCCGTCTCACCGAAATGCTTCTCAGAACCGGTTCCTGTGATTTGTCCTATTCACTGCCCGGCAAGGCTCGTTTCAGGGTTAATATTTTTTCCCAGTCCGGCAATTATTCCATTGTATTGAGAAAACTTGAGTCACGCATACCCACCATAACGGAAATGAATCTGCCCAAGTCATTTTTCAAAATCGCTGAAGAATTGAACGGGATTGTGCTGGTTACCGGTGCCACCGGTTCGGGAAAGTCAACCTCGCTTGCCGCTGTTCTTGACCAGATCAACGAAAATCGTTCAGTGCATGTCGTGACCCTGGAAGACCCTATCGAATATCAACACCCCCATAAAAAATCGACCTTTAATCAGCGGGAACTGGGCAGTGATTTTGATACATATGCCAACGGCCTTCGGGCCGCACTCCGGCAGGCCCCCAAGGTGATTCTGGTGGGAGAGATGCGTGACCGGGAATCAGTAGAGATCGGCTTGACCGCTGCTGAAACCGGCCACCTGGTTTTAACCACCCTGCATACGGTGGACGCCGGTCAGACCATTAACCGGATGCTGGGTATGTTTCAAAGTGAAGAAGAAAATCAGATGCGGATCAGAATGGCGGATGCTGTCCGCTGGATCGTCTGTCAGCGCCTGTTGCCGCGAATCGGCGGCGGTCGCGTGGCTACCTTTGAAATTCTTTGCACGAACCTCAGGGTTAAAGATGCTATTTTGCATGGCGAATCCGAGGGTAAAACATATCATGATATTTTGGAAGCCGGTGTCCATTTGGGCATGACGACGTTTGATCGGCATATCGTCGGGCTTTATGAGCAGGGCTTGATTACCCAGGAGACCGCCTTGGCCTATGCCTCCCACCGGGGCTCTGTTGGTCGGGGCATCGATATGGTGAAGAGCTCTCGTGGCGAAGCCACCACCGATATTAGCAACCTGGAAATCGACCTTAATTATGAAAAAAGCTATTGATATGCCCGGGGATCAATGTATGCGGGGTTTTCGGCCTGGTATCAGCCAGGTGCGGATACGAATATTGCAAGGAGGCATGACATACGATGAATATCAGTTGTGAGCAATGCAAGAGCCAGTTCAATATACCTGATGAAAAACTTTCCCGTACAAAGTCGGCTTCTTTTTTGTGCCCCAAATGCAAAAACCGGATATCTGTCGGACCCCTGAAAAAAAAAGAACAAAACGGACCTGATACGCCTCCCCCCCCGGATCTTCGCGATGACTCCGATACGGAAACAGAATTTGATGAATATGATGCTTCCGAAAGACCTTTTGATTTTATCGAAGAGGAGGGGAAAACCGCCTTGCTGTGCGAGACGGATGAACAAATTCTCCAAAGGGTAAAAAATGTATTAAAACTGATGGAATATCATATCACCATTGTGAAGAGTGATCGGGAGGCATTAAAAAAGATCCGATATCACAAGTATGATTTGATATTGATAGATGAAAACTTTAATACCACTGATCCGGATTTTAACAAAGTTCTGATTTATCTTGCGCGTCAGAAAATGGAGGTGCGCCGCAATATCTTTGTGGCCATGATAAGCCATCGGTTTCGAACGATGGACCATATGATGGCGTTGCATAAAAGTGTCAACATGATTATTAACATCAAGAATATTGATGATATTGGTAAAATATTGAGCCGGGGAATAACCGACACGAACCTGTTTTTTCGTCTCTATACAGAACTGCTGAAAGAAGCCGGGCGGATTTAGAGATTGGAACATAAATTAAAATATACCTGTGCCGATTACAGATCGGAAATGATTTTAAATGGTCTGCGACAACGCCTTAACCAGGACGATTTAACGGAAAAAGAGCGGCAGAAAATTATCAGGGAAATTCATGGACTGGAAACTGCCATGGGAATGGACTGATGCAACCTGCAACGGCGGAAATTCAGCAGATAGATGAAAATCTTTTCCTGGTTACCCTTTGCCCGTCTATTACAGGGTTTAAAAAATTTATCAGCGCATGGGTTTTCACCGGTAAGAAAAAATTTGTAGTGGATGTGGGGCCCTCCGCTACCAGCGCGAGTCTTTTTCAGGCCTTGCAAACCCTTGGCATTCGAAGCCTTGATTATATTTTTTTAACGCATATTCACATTGATCATGCCGGCGGTATCGGTGAAATGGCTCGGTTTTTTCCGACAACGCCGATTATTTGTCACAACATCGGTATGTCCCACCTTATTGATCCGACCCGGCTCTGGGAAGGTACGGTGAAGACCCTTGGTGATTTAGCCAGGATCTACGGACCGATCCGGCCGGTTTCAGCCCATCGTTTTGTCGATGCGTCCCTGTTTGTGTCTGATTTAATCCGGCCCCTGATCACGCCGGGGCATGCGGCCCATCATGTCAGCTACCTGATGGGGGAACACCTCTTCGCAGGAGAAGCCGGTGGTGTATGCCTGGATCTGCCGTGCGGCCACACCTACTTGAGACCGGCTACGCCCCCCAGACTTTTTCTGGATACGGCCGTCGAGAGTGTTGATGCACTGCTGGCGCAAAATCCAGCGGTAATTCACTACGGCCATTACGGGTCCCGTAAAAATGCGGTAAAAATGCTGGAGATGCATAAACGTCAGTTGTTGCACTGGGAACAGATCATCGGCAATGTATTGCGCCACGCAGGGGCTGAATCGATTGAGGAGGCCTGCTTGAAAAATGTATTGGCGCATGATCCCTGTTTGAGCGGTTTCCCCCGTCTTGAGGGGACCGTACAAACACGTGAACGGGGGTTTTTAAAAAACAGCATCCGGGGCTTTCTGGGGTATCTGCGGGCCCTCAACCAAGCGAGTTGCTAATAATCCGTAAGCCTTCCAGGGTAAGATTGCTTTCCACGGCCTCGATGGTTTCCGCTACCTGCTGCATGATCGTTGCCAGCCCGCCGGTGGCGATAACTTTCGGAGACAGGCCCATTTCTGCTTTCATGCGTCGTACGATGCCATCCACCAGACCGGCATAACCGTAAATAATACCGGCTTTAATGCTGTCGGCCGTATTCGTGCCAATCACATTTTCAGGAGGGGTGAAAATATCGACCCGGGGGAGTTTTGAGGCTTTGATAAACAGTGCTTCAGCGGAAATCATGATTCCGGGACTGATGGCGCCACCTAAATAGTCACCTTTTTCAGAGATCGCATCAAAGGTTGTGGCCGTGCCGAAATCGATGATAATCAGGCTGGTTTGATATTCGTGAAAGGCCGCTACCGCATTGACGATTCTATCGGCCCCGACTTCGGCCGGATTGTCGTAAAGGATGGGCATGGTCGCTACGGATTTCGCATCAACCCAGATGGGCGCGTGAGCCAGGTATTTGCGGCAGAACGCATCCAGGATATTGACCATGGGGGGGACAACGCTGGAAATAATCGTTCGGGAGATATTTTTGGCTCTGATTTTGTTCCCGGCAAAGAGGCTTGTGGTCAGGACATAAAATTCATCTGCGGTTGTATTTCTTTCCGTGCGTATCCGCCAGTCGATGACAAGCGTCGACCCATCATAAATCCCCATTACCGTGTTTGTATTGCCGACATCAATGACCAGTAGCATTTTTTCCCTTATTTGCCTATGATGTTCACAGAAAAAACTTCCGGCGAAACCCCTGTCAGAATAATTTTAACCGGTAGCGAAATCGTTGCCCTTCTGACATAAATCCCCGGTTCAAGCCCCTTGAGGTCGACAAAAACATCCGGGGTTTTTTTTAAATAGAAGTTGTCGACAAGATTAACGGGCCCTTGAATTTCCAGATCAATTTTCGGCGGTGTAATCGTCACCGCATGCGGTGTGTTTTTAGCCATTACAGTGATACCGCTGAATTTTCGGGTGGTGATACGGTGATCTACATGGATTTCGGCAAGAATGATTTTATCCGGGGCAGCCATGACCACATTTTCAGGCAGATCAATTGTGATTTCTTTTTTAAATGATTCGGTCGTTCCGGTTATATTGATTGGTTTCGTACGGATTCGCACAATACCGGCCAAAGCCCTGGCAGGGCCGGTGACAACAACAACATCAGGTTTTACAACGGTCCCGGTGAGGGTATAACCGCTGGCTGGTTTGCCGGATAAAAGCAGGTCTATCGGTAAGGCTTTTCTGATTTTTTTTTCAATTGTTAAATTCAAAGAAGGGGGGGTGATCTCTTTGATTTTGATGGTTTTGGGTAGAAAAATATTTTTTGCATCCAGTGCAACCGTCTGTTGGCCTTCTTTTACCGTAGAAAGGTTAAGCGCGTAATATGGAAAACGGCCCGGCAGGGCCTTGATGACAGATTTATGTCCTCTGATAATCAGTTCCAGGTCACTCGGGGGCTGTCCGATCAAGATCAATCCGTCGGGGATGTCACTGACTTTCACGGGAATGCGTATGGTGGTTTCGATAATGGATGCAAAGGGCCATAATAAGACGGCAATGACCCCGAGTATTAAAATCAGACCGGTTATCGTGACGGTGTTGTGACGAAAAAGCATTCAAATCCTAAGGCTTTGGGCCGTTTTAATAGCGTCTATGATGTCGGCTGTTGCCCGGCTGTTTGCCGCATGATGTACCCTGACAATATGGGCACCCTGTAGAATCGCAGCGGCAACTGCTCCCTGAGTAGCGGTTTCTACACATGGAGAGTCGGGTGTTACGGTATCCCCGGACTCTTTTTTGAGAATGCTGCGAATAAATGCTTTTCTGGACACACCAATCAGAAGGGGGGTATCAAGGGCATTGAATGCAGCAAGATTTTTGATCAGGGCCAGGTTGTGGGCAATGGTTTTGCCGAATCCGATTCCCGGGTCGATAATAATTTTTGCCTTTGGGATGCTGCGGCTTTCGGCATGCGCTATGGCATCTGCAAGGAATTTTATAATATCGGGGATTAAATCCCTGTATACCGGGGCCTTCTGCATTGATTTCGGGGTTCCCAGCATGTGCATTAAAACAACGGGTACACCGGCATGGGCGACAACATCGGCCATGTCGGGGTCGGCTTTCAGTGCACTGATATCGTTTACGATGCTGGCGCCTGCATCAATTGCTGCTTTGGCAACCGCTGCTTTTTGGGTGTCTATGGAAATCGGTATGGGCACGCGCCGGGCCAGTTCACGGATCACGGGTACCACCCTTTGCATTTCATCATGGGCAGAGATCGGGTCGGAAAACGGCCGGGTGGACTCTCCCCCGATGTCAAGGATATCGGCACCGTCTTTGAACAGTCGTTCTCCGTGTGCCAGGGCCGTATCCATGGAAAAATAGCGCCCGCCGTCTGAAAAAGAATCCGGGGTCACATTGACAATGCCCATGATACAGGTGCGCTGTCCCAGCTCAAGACGATGGTCGCCCCAGGTGAGGGTATAGGATTTCATTTTTTATGGTTCATTTTGATTTCGGATGATTATGGTTTTTCAGGGCTTTGGGGCGTCGTTGATTCCTCCTTGGCACTGTTTTCCCCTTGCTCGGCCGTTGTTTTACCGGCGGTTTCCTCGGCACGGGGTCTTGTGTTATCGGTATCGGTACCGGCATGGAAGGGGGGTTCAAAGTCAGGCCTCAAAGATAAAATAAGTTCATCAAGTTCGGCACCCAAAACCGTTTCTTTTTCCAGCAGCAAATCTGCCAACCGATGAAGAATATCCACGTTTTCCGCAAGAATCTCCTTGGCCCGGTCATAGGATGAAATAATCAGATCCTGTACTTCTTTATCGATTCTGCGGGCGGTATCCTCGGAGTAATCCCGGTGCTGCGAAATTTCTCGTCCTAAAAAAACCTGTTCCTCTCCCTGGGCGTAGCTCAAGGGGCCAAGGGTTTCGCTCATACCCCAGGAGCGGATCATCTGTTGGGCAATAGCGGTGGCCTGCTTGATATCATTGCTTGCGCCGGTACTGATGCGGTTGAAAATAATTTCTTCGGCCACCCGGCCCCCAAAAGCCACGGACAGTTCATTTTGGAGCTGATCCTTGTATTTGAAATCTCTCTCTTCAGGTAAAAACCAGGTGACACCGGCGGCACGGCCCCGGGGAATAATGGTAATCTTGTTGACGGCATCGGTTTCCGGTAAAAACCGGGCCACCAGGGCATGTCCGCCTTCGTGATAAGCCGTTGTTTTGCGGTCTTCCTCCTTGATGACCTTGGATTTTCGCTCCAGCCCCATATAGACCTTGTCCTTGGAGTCTTCAAAGTCGACCATGTCGATTTTTTCTTTATCCCGTTTGGCAGCCAGCAAGGCCGCTTCATTTACCAGATTTTCAAGATCCGCTCCGGAAAACCCCGGGGTTCCCTTGGCTAGGATCAGGATGTCGACATCCTGGGCAATCGGGGTTTTTTTCATATGGACTTTCAGTATTTTTTCCCGGCCCTTTATGTCCGGCAGCGAAACATATACCTGACGGTCAAAGCGACCCGGCCGAAGAAGCGCCGGATCCAGCACATCGGGTCGGTTGGTGGCGGATATCAGGATGACGCCCTCATTGGATTCAAAGCCGTCCATTTCCACCAGAAGCTGGTTCAAGGTCTGCTCCCGTTCATCGTGGCCACCCCCCAATCCCGCACCCCGGTGCCGGCCGACGGCATCAATTTCGTCGATGAAGATGATACAGGGGGCATTTTTTTTACCCTGCACAAAAAGGTCCCTGACCCGTGATGCACCGACACCCACGAACATTTCGACAAAATCCGAGCCACTGATGCTGAAAAAAGGGACATCCGCTTCTCCGGCAATGGCACGTGACAAGAGGGTTTTTCCGGTGCCCGGGGGTCCGGTAAGGAGCACACCTTTGGGAATTCGCCCCCCGAGGCGGGTAAATTTTTTGGGCTCTCTGAGAAACTCGACGATTTCCCCCAGCTCTTCCTTGGCTTCATCAATGCCGGCCACATCTTCAAAGGTAACCTTGGCGGACTTGTCGGACTGCAAACGGGCCCGGCTTTTGCCGAAACTCATGGCTTTGCCGCCGCCGGACTGCATCTGGCGCATGAAGAAGATCCAGACACCGATGAGTACAATCATGGGAAACCAGGAGACCAGTACAGACATATACCAGGGCGATTCCGCCGGCGGCTTGGCCGTGATGGATACGCCTTTTGCCCGCAGGGTCTTAATCAGCTCGCCATCCTGAGGGGCAAATATTTTAAACCGGTTACGGTTGCTGGATGTGACAATCAATTCCTGGCCCTGGATCGTCACTTCAGAGACCTGTTCATTTTCAACCATGGATAAAAATTCCGTGTAACTGATCTTGGTTTCAGGCATCTGCTGCTGATTGAAAAGATTGTAAAGCATAATCATCATCAGTGTTATGACGAGCCATAATGCCAGGTTTTTATGAAACGGATTCAAATTCAGTTACCTCCTGAAAAATTTTGGTTCCGGACGTCTGTGTCCGTTTTGTTATAAAATAATTTAAGCTCAATTCAAATTGTTGTATAGTTAAAGGTATAAAAAAATAATGCATTATTATGCATTAGGCAAGAAAAAGTTCCGCTTTTACGACATTTCGGGTTGCCGGTGTCACTTTAACCGATGCATCTATTCTATGGCCCGGAACCCAGATGATTATGTCACGGCTCACCAGCAGCGGGCATTTTGTTCGTTCGTATCGGGGTGTCTTGTGATCAATGAAATATTTTTTCAGTTTCTGGCTGCCGTTCATGCCCAGGGGCGTAAAACGATCCCCGGGTAGCGGCGGTCGCACAATAATGGGAAAAGAGAACGTATCCATATCAAGAAATGCCGTATCCGGACCCTTGCCTTTGATATCATGAAGATGCTCAAGTGCAACGATGGTAAGTTTTAAAAAGCGGTTCAACTCTTTCACATAAACAGTTCCCGGTGCTGTAAGGGTGTAGAAAAAATCAGGTGTCGAATCAACCGCCAGCCAAGGTGAAATTTCCCGCAACGGGCCTTTTTCCCGGGTAATCTTAAGGGTCTCAGGGCCGCGCCGAATCCGTATCCGATCCGGCAGGTCGAGGGTCTTTTCCGGAGTCTTGCTGTGCAGCAATTCGAGGATCGCCTGGACGTGTGAAAAACCGATGCGTCGCAGGTTACCCCGGCAGGCCAGGATGGCCCTTCTGATTATTCTTCGCCGGGCCGCTACATGAGCCCTTGAGAGGGCTTTGATGGAAAGCGTTATACTGCCGGAATTCACATCCACGACCGCATTGTTGAATAGCGGGGTGACCATCTCTTCAATCCATGGTTCTTCACTCCGGGCGATGTGTGAGAGCTGGTTCAGGTTTTTAACCGCTGCCGGGTTGTAGGCATTCTGCAGCAGGGGAAGAAGTTTGTGCCGGATTCGATTGCGAAGAAACCGGGTATCGGCATTGGATGAATCCAGAACATATTTCAAGCTGAATTTTTTTAAAAATGCAATGATATCATCCCGACTTGATGCAATTAAGGGACGAATGATTGTAGGGTCGGGATCATTTTGACGGCGCAGCGCAGGGATACCGGAAATGCCCAGAAGGCCGCTTCCCCTGAGGATATTCATCAAGACAAGTTCGGCATTATCATCACAATTATGGCCTAGGGCAATGTGGGTATATCTGTTTTCCCGGGCCATCCGGTTGAAAAAAGCATAGCGCACACGTCGGGCGGCTTCTTCTGTGGAAAGCCTGTTTTGGTCACGGTATTGGTTTACATCGATCCGGCATTTGTGGCAGGGCAGATTCAATCGGTTTGCCAGATCCGCTACGAACGCTGCATCCCGGTCTGACTCCGCCGGTCGCAGACAATGGTTTACATGGGCGATGCCGATGCGCAGGGAAAATTCCGGGGCCAGCAATAAGAGGAGGTGCAAAAGAGCCACCGAATCGGGTCCGCCGGATACGCCTGCAAGAATATGATCGCCATGAGCAAGCATCTCATGATCGATAATCGTTCGGACAGCCGCCCTTACCAGGGGACTGTCACTGGAGTCTTTGGGCAATACTGGCATGTATGAGTTCGGAATTTTTTTTGTCCCATATTCCGACAACACCCGTCCGGACAGAAATCTCGGTAACCCGAGGCGCGCGCATGACGATTTCAATGGTTACCGGAACCCCATCAGAACGCTCTGCGTTCAGGGTCGTTTTGATGCCGGTGGTGGTTTTATCCACCAGTTTGATCTGCAGGTAGGCCAGGGTGTCCATGCAGGCCCGGTTGGTTTCGTAAAATGCCGCCGGATAGGAAGCCGTCAGGTTTCCCTTGGTGTAGGAATAAACCGCTGTACCGCTGCCGGCCCCGAGAAGTAACGGAAAGCATCCGGGCAGGGCCAGGCTCAAAACAAAAAAATGAAAAAAGATTTTTTTTTAATCATATGAACTGCCCTTCGACCACAGAACCATCATTGGTGCTTCAGCGAATCGGTAGTGGCACCATCGCTTATTTTTTCCTTGCCGGTACGGTATTTTTAGCGCTTCCATTGACCCATAGTTAAGATAACGGTGGTTTAATGTCAATAGAAAAGGCCTTTATCCCGGAACTGTGACCGCTTTGCCCGGATTTGCATAAAAATGCGACTGCTCTGCAAGTTATCGTTTTTTACTTGATAAATAAGTTTTATGCTATATACTTTATATTTGGTTGTGCTAGGCGGGGAGCTAGCGGTGCCCTTTTCCCGAAATCCGCTTTATGCGGGGCTGAATTCCCTTTTGAGGGTTATTGTCCTGGAAAAATATAGCCATTTCCTACCGGCCGCCATGCAACAGACGGTCATGAACCTCGTCAGGTCCGGAAGGAAGCAGCGATAAATGATGCAGTCTGTGTCGTGGATCGATCCCGGTTAATTTGATGGCTTATGTTTTCAGGCAAAATTCGATAAAGGGTGCACAACCTTTTCCCCCTATTCACTGCGTCATTATACCCTTCCTATAGGATCATAGGATCACATTTTTTTGGCAATGATCATCGTTTTGTCATCTCATCGGTTTGCCATCCACCGTCATTGCAAATTTTGTAACAGGCCTTATGATAATCCTCGGTTTAATGGTGTCCGCTATAAAGGACTATTTTTGTTTAAGATTTTTTCTGCATCCTTTTATATTACGACAAGGAGACATATCTTGTTGATGTTACGCGGTTTGCTGCAGGTCCGTTCGTTGGCCGGCAATATGCCCGTAGCAAAAAAAGATTTGTGAAACAGACGGTTACCTTTGTTAATTGTTGTTTCCGGTGTCTTGACATTGGTTCAGGAGGTCTTATTTTTTTGACAATAAATTTTCACGATTTATTATCATACAATCATTGATAATAAGGATCACCCGAAAACATAAAAAGTATGTCAACCGGCAATCAAACAAGCATTCGGTCAAGTTCGTTTTTGACGGTTATGCGGTTTGACCGAAAAAGAAAGATATGCTTGGTGTCGGGCCACTATAATAAAATAAGAAAATAATAATTCGGAGCGTTTTTGCTGATGTCCCCTAAACAAAATATAAAAAAAGATACCAGGTTCGAAGCAACAGAAACCGAAGAGACGGCTGGTTCTGAAAATCCGGACGTGGAAGCATCGGAGGCAGAAACAACGCCATCTGATGACCTGGAAGCGCGGCTTGAAACCGCTTTGAAGACCGCCGATAAAAATTATGATAGTTTTCTCAGGGTTTCCGCAGAATTTGATAACTATAAAAAACGCACTGCACGTGAAATGAATGATTTTCGAAAATTCGCCAACGAGTCTCTGGTCAAGGATCTGCTGCCGGTTGTGGACAATCTGGAACGGGCACTGGCATCATCCGAAGACAATGGGGAAACGGACAGTATTGCAGCGGGCATCCAGTTGACCCTCAAGGAAATATTGAAAATTTTAGACCGGTTCAGTGTCAAACCCATAGATGCCCTGGGAAAGAACTTTGATCCCTGTTTCCATCAGGCGGTCCTTCAGGAAGAAACCGGAGATCAGGCGGAAAATACCGTTTTAAAGGAGTTCCAGAAAGGATACATGCTTCATGACAGGCTTATCCGGCCTTCCATGGTAGTCGTTTCCAAGGCCATGGCCTCTGAATGCAAGCCTGCAAAAGAAAAAGATGATATTGGTATTTAAATTTAAAATATTGAAATATAATGTGTAAGGAGGATGAAAATGGGTAAAATTATAGGTATTGATCTCGGCACAACCAACTCATGTGTGGCCATAATGGATAACGGGGACGCAAAAGTGATTACCAACCCCGAAGGCGGGCGGACGACTCCCTCTATTGTTGCCATTTCCGAAAGCAACGAACGTCTGGTTGGCCAGATCGCCAAGCGCCAGGCAATTACCAATCCGGAAAATACAGTATTTGGCGTCAAGCGGCTCATCGGGCGCAAGTACTCCTCTCCTGAAGTTCAGGGTGACATCAAAATACTGCCGTATAAGATCGAACAGGCCAGCAACGGTGACGTCCGCATCAACCTTCGGGGCACCCAGCACAGCCCGGCCGAGATATCATCCTATATACTGGCAACCATTAAAAAGACCGCTGAAGAGTATCTGGGGGAACCGGTTACCGATGCAGTGGTTACTGTTCCGGCGTATTTCAACGACAGCCAGCGGCAGGCCACCAAAGATGCCGGCAAGATTGCCGGATTGAATGTGCTGAGGATCATCAACGAACCGACGGCTGCGGCCCTGGCGTATGGTATGGACAAGAAAAGTGAAGAAAAGATCGTCGTTTTTGACCTGGGCGGCGGGACTTTTGATGTGTCTATTCTGGAGATCGGAGAAGGGGTATTTGAAGTCAAGGCCACCAATGGGGATACCCATCTGGGTGGAGAGGACTTTGACCTGCGGCTCATCGATTATCTGGCCGATGAATTCAAAAAAGACCAGGGTATTGATTTGCGAAGTGACAAGATGGCCCTGCAAAGACTCAAAGAGGCGGCGGAAAAGGCGAAAATGGAGCTTTCCACAGCCATGGAGACAGATGTCAACCTGCCGTTTATCACGGCCGATGCCAGCGGGCCCAAGCACCTGAACATCAAGGTGACCCGGGCAAAACTCGAGGCATTGATCAGTGATTTGCTGAATAATCTTGAAAAACCCTGCCGCACCGCCATGAAAGACGCCAACCTGAGTGCCAGTGATATCGACGAGGTCGTCCTGGTGGGTGGGATGACACGGATGCCGGCGGTTCAGGAACGGGTTAAACAGATATTCGGCCGGGATCCCCACAAGGGCGTGAACCCGGATGAGGTGGTGGCCATTGGTGCCGCCATTCAGGGCGGCGTTTTAAAGGGTGATGTCAAAGATGTCCTGCTGCTGGATGTAACGCCGCTTTCTCTGGGCATCGAGACCTTAGGCGGTGTCATGACCCGGCTCATCGAGAAGAATACCACCATCCCCACCAAGAAGAGCCAGGTTTTTTCCACGGCTGCCGACAGTCAGCCGGCTGTTTCCATTCATGTGCTCCAGGGAGAGCGGGAGATGGCGGACGGCAACAAGACCATGGGGCGCTTTGAACTGGTGGGTATTCCGCCGGCACCCCGGGGCGTGCCCCAGATCGAAGTCACCTTTGACATTGATGCCAACGGTATCGTGAAGGTGTCGGCCAAGGATATGGCCACCGGCAAGGAGCAGTCCATTCAGATCACGGCCTCCAGTGGTTTGTCCAAGGAGGAGATCGATAAATTGATCAAGGATGCGGAACTGCATTCTGAAGACGATAAGAAAAAGAAGGAACTGGTGGAGGCGCGCAACCAGGCCGACGCCCTGATCTACCAGACCCAGAAATCCATTAAAGATCTGGGCGACAAGGTCGATGCCGAAACCAAAGCCAAGGTCGAGGGTGCTATTGAACCGCTTAAAAAAGCCATCGATGGTGATGACACGGCCGAGATCAAGCGCCTTAGCGAAGCGTTGACCCAGGCCTCCCATAAGATTGCCGAAGCCATGTACCAGCAGGCTTCTCAGGAAGCCGGTGCTCAGCCGGGAGCCGGTCCTGGAGACGGTGCTCAGCCGGGCGCAGGCACTGCCGCCCCGGAAGATGACGTGGTGGATGCCGACTTTGAAGAGGTCAAGGACGATAAAAAATAATCGGTGTTGATTATTCAAATTGAATAAAAAAATCCTGCCCCTCATGGGGCGGGATTTTTTTATGGCCGGGCTTACGGACAGTACTTGCCCTGACTGGAATCCCTGTCTTCAAGTGTCTGCCGGATCAGGTTCAATGTCTCTGCCTTTTTAAGGGACCATTGAGGTGCCACGAGTTCTTCGGGGTGGGGGTCCCCGGTGAGCCGCTGGATCACAATGTCCGGTGGAATACGTTCCAGAAAGTCGCAGACCCTGTCTACATATTCGCGTTGTTCCAGGCAGGTATAGTCCCCTTTGCGGTACAGGTGTTCCAGTGGGGTGCCTTTGACGACATACAGCAGGTGCAGCTTGATCCCGTCAATGCCCATGGACGCGATAAAATCAGCGGTTTCCATCATGTGGCGCCGATTTTCACCGGGCAACCCGAGGATGATATGGGCACAGATCATAATGCCCCTGTTTTTTGTCAGGGCCACGGCGTTTTTAAAACACTGCACGTCATGGCCGCGGTTAATGCGCGTCAATGTCCTGTCATGGGCAGACTGGAGGCCGTATTCCAGCCAGACCAGATAATTTTGGGCATAGGTCTGTAAAAGGTCCAGGATCGGCTTGTCAACACAATCCGGCCGGGTTCCGATGGAAAGGCCCACGACATCTTCAACGGCCAGGGCCTCGGCGTAAAGTGCTTTTAAAGTGGATAGCGGTGCGTAGGTGTTGGTGTAGGATTGAAAATAGGCAATAAATTTTTTGGCTTTGTATCGTCGGGCCAGTATCTGACGACTTTTTAATAACTGGTCGGTCACCGAAAGCCCCAGGGTATGCGCACCGGTTCCCGACCCCCTGGCATTACAGTAACTGCATCCGCCCCTTGAGATGGTGCCATCCCGGTTGGGGCAGGAAAGACCGGCATCGACACTGATTTTTTGTACCCGGCATCCGAACAGACCCCTAAGGTATGTGTTCAGGTCGGTATATCTTTTCTTCTGCAAACCCATCGTGTAACTTGACCTGTTGTCAAAGCGGTTATATACTTTTAGTTTAAAAGGTCGTAAAAAAAATAAAATTACCATAGCGGGCCGGATCATACAACAGGCAAATCACCGGTTTTTAAAAACGGACGGAGAATGAATTCTACTTTAGAAAGATATGACATCATCGTGGTGGGGGCCGGCCATGCCGGTTGCGAGGCGGCCCTTTGCGCTGCCCGCATGGGCTGTAAGGTTTTGCTCACCGCCATAGATCTGGACAAGGTAGCGGCCATGCCCTGCAGTCCTTCCATCGGCGGCATGGCCAAAGGGCAGCTGGTCAGGGAAATCGACGCCCTGGGTGGCGAGATGGCCCGGGTAACGGACAAGAGCGCCATCGCATACCGGACCCTGAATACCAAAAAAGGCCCGGCCGTTCATTCTTCACGGACCCAGAATGATAAAAACCGCTATCATATGGTCATGAAATCCATCCTGGAAAATCAGGTCAACCTGGATCTTAAGCAGGCCATGATAGAACGCCTGGTCACCGAAGATGGGAAAATAATCGGTGCGGAAGATGCCACGGGGTTCGGGTATCTTGCCCCCATGGTTATTCTGGCCACCGGAACGTTCTTGAGCGGGCTTGTGCACATTGGATTCAAATCCATCAAGGCCGGCCGGGCCGGAGAATTTGCGTCCTATGGCCTGCCGGCCCATCTTCGGGAAATGGGGTTTGATCTGGGCCGGCTCAAGACCGGTACCCCGCCGCGATTAAAAAAATCAAGCATCGATTTTACGGTATTCAAAGTCCAGGAACCCGAAGAAAACCCGCGGCCGTTTTCTTTTTTCACCCGGCAGATTACCCTTCCTCAGTTGCCGAGTTATATCGGTTATACCAATCCCGGAAGTCATGACCTGGTACGCCGGAATCTTGAAAAATCGGCCCTGTATGGGGGGATGATCAAAGGAAGGGCCGCCCGGTACTGCCCTTCTTTTGAAGACAAAATCGTTCGTTTTCCGGAAAAAGACCGCCACCAGGTGATTCTTGAACCCGAAGGACTTGAGACCCAAGAGATATATTCCAGCGGTCTGGGCAACAGCCTGCCCGTGGATATTCAAATTCAGTTCGTAAGGTCTGTCAAAGGTCTTGAGGAAGCCGAGATCATGCGGCCGGCCTATGCCATCGAGTATGATTATGTCAATCCGCTGCAGCTCAAATCGACCCTTGAGACCAAAAAAATTTCCGGATTGTTCATGGCCGGGCAGATCAACGGCACCTCCGGGTATGAGGAGGCGGCTGCCCAGGGAATGTGGGCCGGGATCAATGCCGCCTGCAAGGTTCAAGGGCGCCCGCCTTTTATCCTGGACCGCTCCCAGGCCTACATGGGGGTCATGATTGACGACCTGGTCACCCGGGGCACACGGGAACCCTACCGCATGTTTACCTCCCGGGCCGAATATCGACTGATGCTGCGGGAAGACAATGCGGACCTGCGCCTCATGGAGATCGGTCATGAACTGGGCCTCATCGACGGTGACCAGGTAAAAGACGTGAAAACGCGTAAGGCTGCCATAGATGGTGAAATTAAAAGAATAAAAAAGAGCATTATCAAGCCTTCAGCGGCGGTAAACGATTTTTTGAAAAGTTGCGAGAGCAATCCCATCGAAAACGGGATTTATATGGACCAGCTTCTCAAACGGACCGAAATCAAGTACACGGCAGTGGAAAAACTGGCCCAAAGTCCTGTGGTCCTTGATCCCCGTGTGGTACAACAGGTGGAAATTGAAATTAAATATGAGGGGTATTTCAGCAGACAGTTCAGCGAAATCGAAAAATTCAAAAACCTGGAAAAGATGAAAACGCCAGACGGTTTTGATTTTTGGGCCGTGCATGGCCTTTCCAATGAGCTCAAGGAAAAATTATCGCGGGTTCGGCCCGCCTCACTGGGCCAGGCCTCCCGCATCGACGGGATCACACCCGCTGCATTGTCCGTGCTGATGATTGCTTTAAAAGCAAACAGTGGGTATTTATAAAAAATAATATTGGAGAAAACCAGATATGGCTGAGACTGATTATTACAAGAGCCTGGGGGTTTCAAAAGGCGCTTCCGACACCGAAATCAAAAAAGCGTATCGCAAGCTTGCCATGAAATACCACCCGGATCACAGCAAGGGAGATAAATCCGCGGAAGCAAAATTCAAGGAGATCAGCGAAGCGTATGCGGTCTTGAGTGACGCGGAAAAACGCCGGCAGTACGACACGTTTGGCTCGACCGGTTTCCATCAGCGCTACTCCCAGGAAGATATTTTCCAAAATTTTGATTTTTCCAATATTTTCAGCGAATTCGGTTTTGGGAAGCAGGGCCGCGGCAGTGGTACGCGGTTTTCCTTTGGCGGTGGCAGTCCTTTTGGCGGCGGAAGGGGACGCGGTCAGCAACCCACGCCCAAAGGTTCCGATATCGCCTATGAATTGCCCCTGACCTTGAGGGAAGTCGCTGAAGGGGTCAGTAAAACAGTCACCCTGGAGCATCAGGGGGCCTCCGAAACAGTGACTGTGAAAATTCCAGCGGGGATGATCTCGGGTAAAAAAGTGCGGCTGGCCGGTAAGGGAAATGTCAGTCCCTACGGAGGGGCGCCCGGAGATCTGTATATCCAGGCCAAGGTGATGCCCGATTCGCTTTTCCGGTGTGAAGAATATGACCTTTTTATCCATCGGGAAATCAAATTGAGCGAAGCACTTTTAGGAACGCGGATAGCCGTTCCCACGCTTGACGACAAAGAGCTGACCTTGAAAGTGCCCCCCGGGACAAAGCACAAGACCAAAATGCGTCTGACCGGTCGTGGCCTGCCCCGTATGGATAAATCCGGCAAGGGGGACCTTTATGTCGTCATTGAGGTGACAATGCCCCGAAAGTTGACCGACAAACAAAAGAAGCTGGTTGAAAAAATGGCAGATGCCGGTCTCTAAAATGTTCTTAACCCATAAGGATTTTTTTGTGACCGCCCATCGGTTAGCATTTTATTGACAAGTGCTATGATAAAATGTATTTTTGTTCAGTTTTGAATTAAAGATGGGCCAACAGGCCGATAATTCTATTTAATGCCCGAAAAACGATATAACAGTTCATTATTTTGCATATGCCTGAACTTGTTCCTGTCATAAAAAAAGAAGATATCAGTAAAGCCGTAGCGTCAATGGCCCGCACTATTTCATTGGATTATGCCCATCGGGATCTGACGGTTATAGGTGTTTTAAACGGTGCTTTTATTTTTATGGCGGACCTTGTCCGGCATTTGAGCATCCCTGTTGAAATAGATTTTGTCAGAGTTGCCAGTTACGGGACCGGCACCGAATCATCCGGGCAGATTCAACTGACCAAGGATATTGAAACGGATATCAAGGGCCGGGACCTGCTGATTGTCGAGGATATCATCGATACCGGCCTTACCCTGTCCTATCTGATGGCGCACCTGAAATCGTTTAACCCGCATTCCATAAAGCTTTGTACCCTTATCGACAAGCGTGAGCGCCGGAAGGTTAATATTCACGTTGATTATGCCGGGCATGTGGCTCAGGAGGGATACATGGTTGGGTACGGGTTGGACCATGCAGAGAAATATCGGAATTTGCCGGAAATTTACCATTTAAAATTTTAAGCAGCGAGGATGCATCATGATCATTACCTGTTCACAATGCAAAACCAGTTTTAATTTGAACGAGAAAATTTTGAAACCATCCGGTTCAAAAGTTCGTTGCTCAAAGTGCAAAAATGTTTTTTTTGCCTACCCGCCGGAATCTGTTGAAGCCCCTGAGACACCCTTGCGGGAAGAATCGCAAATTGCCGGCTTTGATGTTGATACCGGTGCCGAAGATAACTTTAAGGAAAACAGGGAAAATGATGCCCGATCTGATGATCTTGATTTTTCAGATGAGGAGGATTTCTTTGAAACCGGGAAAAATGGCGCTGTTGGAATTGATGCCGGGGATCTTGATTTTTCTTTAGAGATGGATTCAGATGACCCGGAGGGGGAGACCGATGCCGGAGACGGGCGCGATGAACTGGGTGAGCTTGCGCTACCTGATGCCGATGATTTATTCGATGTCGATGACTTAGGCGACCTTGAACTGGAGCATGATGAAGACAAGCAGGATATTGAACTGGATGATGATTCAGGAGATATCGATCTGTCCGAACTGGAAAAAATTCTGAAACTGGATGGAATAACGGATACGAAAGAATCCGGACTGGAAAAAGAGACGGATGCGGTTAATGTTGACCTGGAACCGGATACGGGAATAGACGCGGTCGTCAATGCCGATGAACAGGCTGAAATATCGGCAGAAGAACTTGATTTGTCAGATATCGAAAAAATGCTTGAAATAGATGAATCCGGAATCGATGCTGAAGACGAACATGAAGACGAAGAACTTGAATTCGACTTTGAGCTTGAACCGGATCAGAGGGTTGGGGCGCCGCCGGTGTCTGAAATTGAATTTGAATCCGATGAGCTTGATCTTTCCGAGCTTGAAGATATTCTGGAGGAAGATCAGGTGGCTTTGCCGGCCGATGCGGCTGATCTCGATCTTGACTTTGATTTGAGCCTTGAAGAAGATGACGCAGAAACCGGGGACCGTTCAGACCTGGAAACTTCCGGGGTGACTAAAGCAAAAACCAGACTGCAACCGGGTTTTGACATTGGCAGGGACAAAGAATTTCCCGATCTGGCGGAAATGGCTGAAAAAGAGGCGGAACTGATTAAAACGTTTGAAATGGGGGAACCGGAACGAGACACCGAGATAGAAGAAGAGGAACCCTTTTCCGCGGTGGAAGAAACAGATGAAAGGGATAAAAATCTGTCGCCGATGCCGGTCAAAAAAGGCGTCAGTCTTCCGCTGGTTGTTTTGCTGGTACTGTCTCTTCTGGCCGGGGGCGTTTATCTCGTACACTTGTATACCGATATCAAGATTCCGTTTCTCAGTGAGCTGACAGCCCCGGAAGTCATAGATGACGGTGGATTAAAAATGACGACGTTCGGTATCAGCAGCCGGTTTGTTGAAAATGAACATGCCGGGCGGTTTTTTGTGATTACCGGTAAGATTAAAAATGGTTATCCGGAACCCCGGAGTTCTATCAAAATCAGTGGGAAGCTCTATTCAAAGGGAAAAACGCTGGAAAAGGCAAAAACGGTTTTTTGCGGAAATCTGCTGACCAATACCGAACTTGGCGAACTGGATGTCGAAGCCATCAATAAAAGGCTTTCCAACCCCCTTGGTGACAACCGATCCAATGAAAATGTCGCTCCGGGTAAAATACTTCCTTTCATGGTGGTTTTTACCGAGCTGCCGGAAAATCTTGAGGAATATACCATAGAAGCGACGGGGTCTCTGGCCGAGTAAGGACGCTGGCGGCACGGTTCATCCGGGGTTTGGCCAAACACCGGAACTTCAGTCCGGACAAGCGGGTGCACTTTTATCCTGTTAACTTGATTTTGAAAGGCGGGCAAAGCGTTTGCATGCATGCTTCCGGTAAAATTCAAAGTTGATTTTATTGCTTGACTTAATGAATGTGAGCTGGTAGACACTCGTTTTGTCAAAATTAAGAGCAGGTCATCATCGACGCTCTGCATCGATAAAAAATACGGCGATGTAGCTCAGATGGTCAGAGCATGCGGCTCATATCCGCAGTGTCCGGGGTTCAATTCCCTGCATCGCCACCATTTTTAAAAACCCCCTGTATATTCAGGGGGTTTTTTGTTTTTAGCCCTTTAAACAGGATTCAGCCTGCCTCTTTCCAGAGGACGTCGTTAAATTATTTGCGCTGCTCACAGGTGTCAGTTCACAGACAGCCGTTTCAAAAAATACACGTCGTCAAAGCCGCGATGTCCAGGGGCCTGACAAGGAGGATGCATGATGACGCTATCCAATCCAATTCCGCCAACGACGGTTTCATTCAAAGAGGCCCTGAAGTTCTGGGCAAAGTTGGGATTTATCAGCTTCGGGGGCCCGGCCGGTCAGATCGCCATCATGCACCAGGAGGTGGTGGAACGCCGCAAATGGATCGGTGAAAGCCCGTTTCTGCGGGCACTCAATTTCTGCATGCTGCTGCCCGGCCCGGAGGCTCAGCAACTGGCTACCTACATCGGTTGGCGGCTGCATGGCACATGGGGCGGTATCGCGGCCGGATCGCTTTTCGTGATCCCTTCCATATTCGTCATGATGCTGCTGAGCTATCTGGCCGTGGCCCATATCGACATCCCCGCCGTAGCAGCCGCTTTCTACGGCATCCAGCCAGTGGTGGTGGCTGTTGTGATTGAAGCGGTGCTGCGTATCGGCAAAAAGGCGCTGAAGCACAGCGTGCTCTACGCATTTGCCGCCCTGGCGTTTGGTTCCATTTTTTTCCTCAAAATCCCGTTCCCCTATATCGTGGCTGCGGCGGCACTCGGCGGGTTGCTCATGCAGCGGCCATTGCCGCAGGTTTTCTGCAAGGACACCTTTGATACGCAAACCCGTGAATGCCGTATCGAAGCTGAACCCGCCACCGGCCAAAATATCACCCGGCCGTCTTTTAACCATGTCTTACGGGTCTTTCTGATCTGCCTTGTCTTGTGGGTGGGGGTGGTCGGAACCCTATGGATCTGGCGGGGGTCCAGCGACATCTTGGCCCAGATCGGTCTGTTTTTCACCAAGGCCGCCTTTGTCACCTTTGGCGGTGCCTACGCCGTATTGAGCTATATCACCGATGTCGCGGTGTCCAGCGGCTGGCTTTCAACGCAGCAGATGTTGATCGGCCTGGGTCTGGCCGAATCAACCCCCGGCCCATTGATCATGGTCACCCAGTATGCGGGTTTTCTGGCGGCCTGGAATTTTCCCGGTGGGCTCCATCCATTAACGGCGGGAATCATGGGCGCTTTGATCACCACCTATGTGACGTTTCTGCCCTGCTTTTTTTTTATCTTTGCCGGTGCGCCATTCATCGAAGCCATGGCGGGCAACCAGCGCCTCCAAGCCGCACTCACCGGCGTCATCGCTGCGGTTGTGGGGGTGATACTCAACCTGGCGGTGTGGTTCGGGTATAAGGTGATGATGCCCGACAGTGGCATCGATTTTTTTGCACTGACATCCGGTGGGCTCTCGTTATTGCTGCTGCAGAAATTTCATTTTCCCATCCACTATCTGGTGCCGCTGGGCGCTGTGGCAGGCGTGATCTGGAAATGGGCTGTTTAATGAAAGAACAAAAGCGCTGTCATGGCGCATTCCATGGGAATCAAAGAACCCAATAAAATTTAAGGCAGTTGGCGATACGGTGTCCCTTGTTGATGTGCGCCCTAGGACGGGTTGCGAGGTTACTTTTCAAAAAATTGCGGGTGTCGTGTGGCGACATCTCGAAAAAACATTATTTACCTGACCCCATTTTTTGTTAGGTTTTAATGGTGGCATTAAAAAGTGATGCCACCGTTTAGGCGGGATGGGATTACCCTATATGATATCGCCAGGTGGCAGAAGGTGGATCAAGAATGACAATCAGATTTTTTAGGAAAAATCGACTCTATTCGGCACAAAACGCTTGATTTTGGCAAGCCATCAAAGTAGTTTGTGGAAGTAATTGGCGGCACTGTGTCCGGATTTCGGGTTTCCCGGATTCGTTCGGGCTATTACTGAGAACATGATGAACCAAGGACGAAGGTTATGGATGAAAGATGGCTGACGGTCGATGATATTTGCAAATATCTGAATGTGAGCAACGAAACGGTCTACAAGTGGATCGACGGGCGGGCCATGCCCGGTCATCGGGTTGGCCGTCGCTGGATGTTCAAACAATACGAAGTGGACGAATGGGTCCGCTCCGGCGGTGCGGCAGATAAAATTGACAAGTCGGACACCGAAAAATAAGGAGCGACCATGGCCGGACCGATTCACGACAAGATAAAACGATCCCTGCAGGCAACTGAAGGTTTGTACCACCGCCTCGTATTGCTGGTGGGGGAGAGCGGTTCAGGCAAAACCGGCGTTCTTCGGGATGTCGCCCATACTTTCGGCACGTTTGTCATCAATATAAATTTGGTGCTTTCAACTGAGCTGCTTGAGCTGACAGCCAATCAGCGGTCGCTGTGGCTGCCGGGAATCCTCGGTCAAATCGTAGACAAGGGCCAATCACCGGTGGTGTTGGATAATCTCGAAATTTTGTTCGATAAGGGCCTCAAACAGGACCCTTTGCGCCTGTTGCAGGGCCTTTCGAGAAACCGCTCAATGGTGGTTTCATGGAACGGGACCTCTACCGACGGTAGGCTCTTATACGCTGAAATGGAACACCCCGAGTACCGCAGCTATGAATCGGTTGACGCGCTGATCGTGGGTATGGATGGGACGGCCACGGTCGATTCGGCAAAAAACAATAGAGAGGCAGGACAGGCATGAAATACGGAGTTCTTATCCAATTCGACCCGATTGAGTCGGTCGTTCAGTTGCGTGATGCGGTCAAATTCAGCGCAGCGCAACGTCTTGTTAACACTTATGTCATTTCCGAGGAGATGGCGGAGCGGCTCATGCAACTTGTCATCCCTCAGATGCAGTTCGATCAACCGGTTGACAACAAGGGCCTGCTGGTCGTTGGTAACTACGGCACTGGTAAATCGCACTTGATGTCGGTGGTCTCCAGTCTTGCCGCAGACGCCTCCCTGCTGGAAGGACTGAAGAACGAAGGCGTCCGTGATGCCGCTGCTCAAATTGCCGGGCGCTTCAAGGTCATCCGCACCGAGATCGGTGCCACCACCATGTCTCTGAGAGACATCATGGTTGCCGAACTGGAAGAGCATCTCGGAAAACTCGGCGTGGAATACGTGTTTCCTAATGCGGGCACCATCACCAGCCACAAACGGGCCTTCGAAGACATGATGGCCAAATTTGGCGAGGTGTTCCCCGAGCACGGCCTGCTGCTGGTGGTCGATGAACTGCTGGACTATCTGCGCACCCGCAAGGATCAGGAACTGATCCTCGATCTCAATTTCCTTCGTGAGGTCGGCGAGGTCTGCAAGGATCTGCGCTTCCGCTTCATGGCCGGGGTACAGGAAGCCATTTTTGACAGTCCCCGATTTGCCTTTGTGTCAGACAGCATCCGCCGTGTGAAGGATCGCTTTGAACAGATCCTCATCGCCCGCAACGATGTTAAATTCGTCGTGGCCGAGCGTCTGCTCAAGAAGAGCATCGAGCAGCAGGCCAAGATCCGCGATTACCTGACGCCCTTTGCCAAATACTATGGCGGTCTCAACGAGCGGATGGATGAATTCGTCCGGCTTTTCCCGGTGCATCCTGATTATATCGATACCTTCGAGCGGGTCACCGTGGTGGAAAAGCGCGAGGTGCTCAAAACCCTGTCCATGAGCATGAAGGGTATCCTGGGTAAGGATGTGCCGTTGGACGAGCCCGGCCTGATCGCCTTCGACAGTTACTGGAACACGCTCAAACAAAATGCATCCTTTCGCGCCATCCCTGAACTCCGGGCCGTCATCGATTGCAGCCAGGTGCTGGAATCCCGTATCGAGAACGCCATCACCCGCAAGCAGTACAAGCCGATGGCCCTGCGCCTGATCCATGCGCTGTCCGTCCACCGCCTCACCACCGGCGACATCTATGCCCCCATGGGCGCATCCGCCGAAGAACTGCGGGACCGTCTTTGCCTTTTCGAACCGATGATCGCCGAACTGGGCGGCGACGAACCCGACAAGGACTTGCAGACCCATGTGGAAACCGTCTTGCGTGAAATCCACAGAACCGTCAGCGGCCAATTCATCTCCTTCAATGCCGACAACCGTCAGTTCTATCTCGATCTGAAGAAGACCGACGATTTTGACGCCCTGATCGACAAGCGGGCCGAAAGTCTGGGACAGGCTCAGCTCGACCGCTTTTATTATGAAGCACTCAAACGGGTGATGGAATGCCAGGATGCCACTTATGTGACCGGGTACAAGATATGGCAGCATGAATTGGTCTGGCAGGAACATAAGGCTGCCCGCTCCGGCTACCTTTTTTTTGGCGCCCCCAACGAGCGCTCCACCGCCGTGCCGCAACGGGATTTTTACCTCTACTTCATACAGCCGAATGATCCGCCCCGTTTCAAGGATGACAAGGCGGGCGACGAGGTCTTCTTCCGCCTGAAAGGCACCGACAAGGAATTCCAGACTGCGCTGAAAAGCTATGCAGCGGCCCTGGATCTTGCAGCCACCTCCTCGGGCCATGCCAAGGCCACCTACGAGTCGAAGGCCAACGGCTTTCTGAAGAAGCTGGTCCAGTGGCTGCAAAAACACATGAGCGACGCCTTCGAGATTACCTACCAGGGCCGCACCAAGTCCATGACCGAGTGGGCCAAGGGCAAGTCTATCCGTGACCTGTCGGGTTTGTCGCCCCACGAGACCATCAACTTCCGCGACCTGGTCAACACCCTTACCGGGATCTGCCTGTCTCCGAACTTCGAAAACCAGGCTCCGAACTATCCGTTTTTCTCGGTGCTGATCACCGGCAATAACCGCGCCCAGGCCGCTCAAGATGCCTTGCGGGCCATCGCGGGCTTAAGCCGTACCAAGCAGGCTGTCGCCGTGCTGGATGCCCTGGAATTGCTCGACGGTGAGAAAATCGATCCAAACAAGTCGAAATACACCCGGTTCATTCTCGATGCCGTCAAGGCCAAGGGCCACGGTCAGGTGGTGAACCGCAGTGAGATCATCCAGGACAACCACGGGCTGGAGTACATGAACCCCGGCGGTGGTCGACTCGAACCCGAATGGGTGGCGGTCATCCTGGCATCACTGGTCTATTCCGGTGACATTGTGCTCGCCATACCGGGCAAGAAATTCGACGCCACCGGTCTGCCGCAGCTTGCCGCCACCGGCATGGACGAACTCACCCGCTTCAAGCATCTGGAGCAGCCCAAGGAATGGAACCTGCCCGCGCTCAAGGCGCTTTTTGAATTGATTGGGCTCCCCACCGGTTACCCTCAATTAGTCAGCCAGGGCAACGAAACACCTGTCAAAGAGATGCTTGATCGAGTCAATAAGGTGGTCAAACGCATTGTCATGACCCAGCAGACCCTGCGCGATGGGCTTTCCTTCTGGGGATTGGATCTGCTTGCGGGCACCGATCTGGCCAGCCAGATCAGTGGACTGGACGAGGCCAAGAGCTTCTTTGAATCGCTTCAGGCCTATTCATCGCCGGGTAAGCTGAAAAACTTCCGCTACAGCGCTTCCGAGGTTCTGGTCCATGAAAAGACCGTCAAGGCCCTGGATGAACTGGATGCCTTGCGCGAGTTCATCATGGATCACAGCCCGACGGCTTCCTGGCTCTCCACCGCCGAAGCGGTGCTGCCGGCCGAGCATGACTGGGTGGACCGCATGAAGACCTCCCGGCAGGACGTTCTGGACGCGCTCAAGCAGGCGGATCTAACCGAACTGGCCGCGCAGTCCCAGGGTATCGGGGCAAAGATGCGAAAGCTGAAAAAGAATTACACCGTCGCCTACATCGGCCTGCACACCAGGGCTCGCCTGGGTGTAAACGACGACAAACGCAAAGCGGCGCTGCTCAACGATCTGCGTCTGCAAATCCTGCTGAAATTGGCCGGTATCGACCTGATGCCCCGGCAGCAGCTCACCGATTATCAGAACCGCCTGGCCGGGCTGAAGAGCTGCTTTGCCCTGACCGAGCAAAACCTCGACGCCACGCCCATCTGCCCGCATTGTGGCTTCCGGCCTTCGGTGGAAACCGTTGCTTCCGCAGGCTCCCAGATGATCGACCAGATGGACACCCATCTCGATGTCATGGTTTCCGATTGGACCTCGCGTCTTCTCAACGATTTGGATGCCCCAAGTACCAAAGAGGCGATGAACCTATTGAAGATTGACGACCGCCAACCGCTGGAAGCTTTCATCGAGTTGCGGGAACTGCCGGTGCCGCTTGACAGCAATTTTGTTCATGCCCTGAAAGACGTGCTCTCTGGCCTGGTCAAAGTCACCGTCAAGGCCCAGGAACTGCATACCGCCCTGCAGGTTACCGACGGCCCAGCGACCCCGGCGGAGATGAAGAAACGCTTTGAGGAATTCATCGATCAGCTCACAAGAGGCAAGGACCCTGCCAAGGTGCGGATTGTGCTCGAAGGATAGAACACAAATGAATACAAAAGAACACCAAATCAAGAAAATGATTGCAAAAGGTGAAGGGCTCGATATCGAGTTTAAGACCTGCCGCGATCAACTCAACCGCGATGTCTATGAGACGGTCTGCGCTTTTCTCAATCGACATGGCGGTACGATTCTATTGGGTGTTCAGGACAATGGGACGATTCAGGGTATTAACCCGGATGCCGTGGTTCAGATTCGCAAGGATTTCGTCACCGCCATCAATAACCCACAGAAGATCACTCCGCCGACTTATCTGGCCATTGATGAGTTGGAAATTGAACAAAAGAAGATGCTACGCATCTATGTGCCCGAAAGCTCTCAGGTTCACCGTTGCAACGGGCGTATTTACGACAGGAATGAAGATGGCGATCTGGATATCACCGACCATACTGCGCAGGTGGCCCTTCTTTATCAGCGCAAACAGGCGACCTACAGCGAGAACAAGGTGTTTCCCTGGATACAAGTCCATGACCTGCGCCCGGAATTGATAGAGAAATGTCGAAAACATGTCCGGATCAATGCAGACAATCATCCCTGGGCGGAACTGGACGATCTTGAGCTTCTCAAAAGCGCCCAGCTTTATCAAACCGATCCCTTGAACCGGCAAAGCGGCGTCACGCTGGCCGGCGTAATGCTGTTTGGGACGGATTCGCTTATATTGAAGGTATGTCCTGCGCATCGAACAGATCTGATCCTGCGCAAGGTGAATGTGGATCGTTACGACGACCGTGACCTGGTGCGGACCAACCTTATCGACAGCTATGACAGGATTCTTGCTTTTGTTCAGAAACACCTGCCGGACCCATTTTATCTGGAAGGCATAGAGCGTCGAAGTCTGCGCGATGCTATATTTCGTGAAGTTGCCTCCAACATCCTTATTCACCGCGAATATGCCAGCGGTGTTCCCGCCAGACTCATTATCGAATACGGCAAGGTGACCACCTACAACGCCAATCGGCCACATGGATTTGGTATACTCGATCCTGAAACGTTCGCACCTTATCCCAAAAACCCTGTCATCGGTGCGGTTTTCCGGGAGATTCACAGAGCGGATGAGTTGGGCTCAGGAATGCGGAAAATGATGAAATACGGCAAGGTATTTGGTGGGGCCGATCCCCAACTTATCGAGGGCGACCTGTTTCGTATAATCATCAAAGTGCCGGAGTTTGGCGCTAAACCGGCAATCGGACAAGTCGAGGCCCATGACGAGGCCCATGACGAGGCCCATGATCTATCCGCTACAGAAAAGTCTCTTCTGACGGCTTGTTTGAATGGTCCGCAGAGTACACCCGAATTGCTCAAGACGCTTGGCTACAAATCTCGAACAGGTAACTTTAAAAAAGCTTTATCGCGACTGGTTGATGATATTGCAGCACTGGAAAGAACGCAACCTGATGCCGTTCGCAGTAAGAATCAAAAATACCGCATGACCGCAAAAGGCCGGAAACTGCTGGAGACTTCATGAAACAGAAAAATTTATTTAGAACAAAATTTGTTCCGGCCAAAGAGGGCTCTGGCAGGCTGTTTGATGAGGAACTGGTGGCTAACACCGGCCCCGTGACGTGCCTCGGCATGACCTTTGACAGCGATGAGGCCCGCCGCGGCCACTTCACCGAGGAGCTACGCAAAAAACTCCAGGACCCGGAATTCCGAAAGATCGAAGGCTTTCCCATTGGAAACGATGAGGCTATTTTGAACTTGAGTGATCCGCCTTATTATACGGCGTGTCCGAATCCTTGGATCGCTGATTTTATCGCCGAATGGGAAACGCAGAAGCCGGAAAAGCCCGATGGCTACCACTATCACCGTGAACCCTTTGCGGCTGATGTCAGTGAAGGAAAAAACGACCCGATCTACAACGCGCATTCCTACCACACCAAGGTTCCACACAAGGCCATCATGCGTTATATCCTTCATTATACGGAGCCGGGGGATATCGTATTCGACGGCTTCTGCGGAACCGGCATGACGGGCGTGGCTGCGCAGATGTGTGGGGATAGAGAAGTTGTGATGTCACTCGGCTACCAGGTCAAACCAGATGACACCATTTTTCAGGAAGAAATCGACGAGGATGGCAATAGGGTCTGGATGCCTTTTTCAAAACTGGGTGCTCGGAGGGCCATTTTGAATGATCTATCCCCAGCAGCGACCTTCATTGCATACAATTACAACACACCGGTGGATGTGGCGGTTTTTGAAAAAGAAGCCAAGCGCATCCTCAAGGAGGTAGAGGAAGAATTCGGTTGGATGTACGAGACCAAACATTCTGATGGTCGAGTGGGACGAATTGATTACACCGTATGGAGCGAAGTGTTTTCCTGCCCTGAGTGCGCAGGCGATGTCATTTTTCTAAACGAAGCGCTGGACCTGAAAACCAAACAGGTACGCGAGATTTTTCCCTGCCCACATTGCAGGGCTGCTCTCAATAAAAAGGCATTGGAAAGACGAGAAGAATCCAAGTTTGACAAGTCTATCAACAAACTTGTGAAGAGAACTCGCAGAGAACCTGCCCTCATCGTTTACCGCTTGGGTAAGCAAAAATTTGAAAAAGTACCAGACCAGTTTGACTTGGATGTTTTGAAAAAAATCGAAGATAAAGAACGCAAAGGTTTTTTTCCGATTGATCGCATGATGCACGCACCTGACGATGTAAACGCTTGGGGAGACAAATGGAGAGCGGGAACAGCGTCTTTTAGTCATGTTCATCACCTGTATATACCACGCGCTGAGCGTACTCTTGCCGCCATTTGGTCAAAGATTGAGACCGTTTCTGACCGTCAATCCCGAGATTTTGTCAAATTCTGCTTTGAACAGTCTGTCATGGGACTGTCTCTTCTTAATCGGTATGGCCCAACTCATTTCTCACAAGTCAACAGGCAGATGACCGGTGTTTACTATATTGCTTCGCAGCATTCTGAATGCAGCCCTTGGTATAACCTGACTGGAAAAGTTAAGCGCCTTGCTAAAGCATTTGCAATTAAGCACTCGAACACAAGGTGCGCCATAGCGACTGGTGATTCGTCAAACCTGAAATTGAAATCCGACTCTCTGGATTATGTTTTTGTGGATCCGCCATTTGGGGATAATCTTGCCTATGGAGAACTTAATTTTATTCTTGAGGCATTCCATAAAGTTTTCACAAACATGTCAGCAGAGGCTATTGTCAGCAAACATCAAAACAAGGATGTTGGAACCTACCACCAATTGATGCGGGCTTGTTTTTCAGAATTTCACAGGATGCTTAAACCCGGTCGATGGATGACCGTCGAGTTTTCAAACACTAAAGCAAGTATCTGGAATAGTATTCAAAACGCGATGGCGAATTCGGGCTTTATTATTGCCAATGTGTCGGCTCTTGACAAAAAACAGGGGAGCTTCAACGCTGTCACCAACACAACATCCGTCAAGCAAGACCTCGTTATTTCCGCCTACAAACCCAACGGTGGTTTTGAAGAACGATTCCAAAAGGAAGCCCAGACAGAAGAAGACGTTTGGGATTTCGTCCGGACACATTTGAAATATCTTCCAGTTATTAAGCGGCAAGGCGCCTTACTGCAATTTGTCCCAGAACGAGACCCCCGCATTCTGTTCGACCAGATGATTGCGTTCTACGTTCGCAAAGGCTATTCTGTTCCGATTTCAAGCCAGGAATTTCAGATCGGGCTGGCGCAGCGGTTCATCGAGCGTGATGGCATGTATTTTCTGCCTGACCAGGCGGCCGAATATGACCGCAAAAAAATGATCTCGGGCGAATTGGCGCAGATGTCTATGTTTGTTTCCGACGAGGCATCCGCGATCCAGTGGCTGCGTCAGCTCATCAAAGAGAAACCGCGGTCCTTCTCCGATATAAACCCGCAGTTCATGCAGCAACTCGGCGGCTGGAGCAAAAACGAGGCCCAGCTCGACCTGCGCGAACTGCTGAACCAGAATTTCCTCTGTTACGACGGTAAGGGATCTATTCCCGCACAGATCGTTTCTTGGATGATGAAAAGTTCGACACTGCGGGAATTGATTAGTGCGGAAATGCGAAGTGGGAGGTGCGAGAAGGAGGATTCCGGCGCACTACGCACCCCGCACCCCGTATTCCTCCGCGAAGCGGAGAACCGCTGGTACGTTCCCGACCCCAATAAGGCAGGTGATCTGGAGAAGCTGCGCGAGAAGGCATTGCTTAAAGAGTTCGAGGGATATAAAGAGGTCAAGAAGAAGCTCAAAGTCTTTCGCCTGGAGGCCGTCCGTGTCGGATTTAAGAAAGCCTGGCAGGAGCGTGACTACGCCGTCATCGTCGCCGTGGCCGACAAAATCCCGAACAAAATTATGGAAGAAGATCCAAAACTGCTGATGTGGTTTGATCAAGCCGTTACGCGGCTTGGTCAAGGGGCGAGGGATTAGGGGGGGGTGAGGGGTGAGAAAGGAATGAGTATGCAAGTAAATTACTGTCTCTCCAAATGGAGATAAACAAAATGACCAACGCCCTGATCAACAAACTCGTCTCTCGCACCTCGTCCCTCAACCCTAAAAAAGGAGGTGAATAAAATGAGTGGCGGACATTTTGATTATCAAGATAATTACCTGGTATACATAGCTGAGCAGCTTGAGAAGGATATCGAATTTAATGATATTGAATATGATGTTTCCAAGTCGACTGATGATTCTTATGGATATCAGCATCAGCCGGAAACAATTCAATATATGAAACTCATGGTTTATGAGCTCTATAAACTCAAGGGGTTGCTCAGAGAATACGATCTGGCTGTTTCCGGTGATACTTCGGAACAAAAGTTTCTTGAAAAGGCCAGATTGATTTATCGAAGCGGTGAGGCGGGAAAATGCTAAAAAAATTACGAATACAAAACTTCAAACGCTGGAAGGATTTTTGGGCAGAAGTTGGCATTACCGTTCATTTTCTCTGCCCTGAATATGCCCAGGCCAAATACGCGGAGAAGATGGGAACGTGAAAGACGATTTCTTCAAATTCCCCTCCACGCCACATCTGGCGACGCTGCCTGGTGTTGACATCAGGGGAGATAAGGTGCTGTCGAAATCCAAACGAGAGGAATTCTTGCAGCACGATCTTGTCATTGAAGAAAAAGTGGATGGTGCAAATTTTGGAATCTCATTTGATTCAGAAGGGAATATTCGATCTCAGAACCGGGGCGCATACCTGCACCTGCCAGGGTCAGGCCAATGGAAAAAGCTTGGTGAATGGCTTACGCCCCGGATTGATGCGCTTTTTGAGCATCTTTCCGATCGTTACATCCTATTCGGGGAATGGTGTTACGCCCAGCACTCGGTTCCTTATAATCGATTGCCGGATTGGTTTCTGGGGTTCGATCTTTATGACAAGCAGTCTGGCCGCTTTCTATCCTCGTCCCGCCGTGACGAACTTTTCAAGAAAATGCGAATTGCACAAGTCCCGATAATCGCACGCGGGCGTTTTACTTTTCCAGAGCTTAAGAAGCTCCTGTCGCAGTCAAACCTAACCGATCAGCCGGCCGAAGGTCTCTATTTTCGATTCGATCAGAATGACTGGCTGGCGAAAAGGGCCAAGCTGGTGCGCCCGGCGTTTATCCAGTCGGTGGAGCAGCACTGGTCCCGTTCAGCCATCAAGCCAAACCGGTTGCGTCTGGAGGGTCACGGATGAGTGCTTCCAGCATCAGTCATTGGATAGAAAGGCGTGCAAAAGTATGAATACGCACTCTGCACCACGCACTTCGCACTCTCCCTCCTGGCGAGACGCCATCCTGAATGATTTTGTTCCCAACGTCAGCAAACTTACCCTGGTCGCCGATCCGGACAGCCTGCTGACCGAAGAGAAACTGGCGATGGAATTGCGAGAACGCGGATTTGATCTGATTGAATTCAATGATGCCATCGAGTTCAGATACGCATATGAATCTAAGTATCGTGCTATCTGGGATCGTGGTGGACACACGGATCTGGTGGTTGTTCTTCGCCTGCAGGATGCCGAACTGGCCTCATTGCCTTACGACCTTCTGAGAGCGGGAAGAAAGCTCTCTTTCAGCCTTGGCAAGTTTTTTCCTAATTTGAGTTATCCGGTAATTGAAGATCTGGATCGAAGCCTGCTGGATATTCTATTCGATGCCCAAAGCAAATCATCACCAGATCGAATGGGAGATAATGCAACCAAAGACTTTATCCTGCGATATGTGTTTGGTATTGCGGCCGAGCTGATTTCCGGCGAAGTGGATCTTCTGAGGGCTTTGCTGCGTATGCATTACAGCAAAACAAGAATACCGAAAAATCTGGCCGACCGCTTGGTTCAAGTGCTCAAAGGCCATGGCGATTTTCATGCGTGGCCCCTTGATGAGATTGTGCCGGATGAGGCGGTTTTTTTTGAATTTTTACAGGAGCGCTGGCCGGTGTTTTTAAGTGATCCGGAAAAAGTCGACCAAGTTAAAGAGGGCCGCTCCTATGGTCTCAGATATCCAGGGCCTACCTTTCTTCCGTTTGATCACCAGGATATCAGAGTTTATATCGACAACCTGTTTGTGGAAGGCAAACTTGCACCGGTCCAAGCCGGTGACCTTGATGTAGATGGGAATTCGTGGATTCGATGCGGAATTATCGAAGAGAGCGCAGATGATAACGATGTCCGAATCTCCCGTCTTTTAAAGCTAATTGAAGGGACCCTTCCGACACCTGATTTCAGGCATTCTGACTGGATTTCTTTTGTATTGAAATGGGCCGAACTCTCGGCGCTTTTCCATACGAAGCCGCAAGTAGACGCAAATGAACGCGAATATGATGAGAATTATTTGCGTTTATCTGGATCTATCCGGGGTTTGCAGGAAAAAATTAACAATACCTTTGCCGAGTGGTTACAGAGCCATTATGCCGGCCTGATAAATCTGGCGCCGAGTACACCGGCAATGTTGCATCATGTGCCGCGAAGACTGGCTCGCGATATGGAAAGCGTCGAGGATGGACGGGTTGCGTTGATCGTGGTGGACGGCCTTTCCATGGATCAATGGGTGACCGTTCGCCAGATTCTCCAGAGGCAGGATGGTAACCTTGTCATGCGTGAATCCGCAGCGTTTGCCTGGATTCCAACACTGACTTCGGTGTCCCGTCAGTCGATCTTTTCCGGCAAATTGCCACTTTATTTTCCTTCATCCATAAACTCGACACATAATGAAGGGAATCTTTGGAAGCAGTTCTGGGAAGGTAACGGTCTTTCTCGTCTCGACATCGCCTATCAACGTGGCTTGGGTGACGGTGACGCCGTCAATATACTTGAATCGGTGATCAATCCCGGAGAAACCAAAGCGGTGGGGCTGGTCGTGGATAAGGTCGACAAGATCATGCACGGCATGCAGCTTGGTTCGGCCGGGATGCACAACCAGATCAAACAGTGGTGTCAGGGCGGTTTCCTTGGTGCGCTGGTCGGACACCTGCTGGACTATGGGTATGCGGTCTGGCTGACCGCCGATCACGGTAACATCGAATGTGTCGGCAAGGGCCGTCCCTCCGAGGGTGTGATGGCTGAGACTCGCGGTGAGCGGGTTCGTGTCTACCCGATCCCTGAGCTGCGCTCACAGGTGGCCGAAGCATTTACGTTTGCCCACGAGTGGCAGCCGGTTGGTCTGCCATCGGACTATTATCCACTGGTTGCCGGAGGCCGGGATGCCTTCGTGACCCCCGGAGACACCATCGTCGGCCACGGCGGTGTAGCCATTGAAGAAGTCATCGTGCCCCTTGTGAAATTTGAAAGGAGATCACGGTGATGGGGAAGCGACATGACGCCATTGGAATTAAACAAGTTGTGCGCTTGGAATGGTATGAATATGCCTTGAATATGCTAATCGATGGCCTGTCTTCAAAAGAAATTCGTGGACAACTTGATGAATTTATCCGTGAGCGTTTGCAAAGTGGCGGTTATGGAGAGCGAGGCGAGCAGACATACACGAAAGCTGTGACCCAGATTATGAAAAGTTGGGTATTGCCGGATCATGAACTGATCGATTTTCGAAATGACGCCTTGTCGTATGCACAAAAGAATAAAGGGGCGTTAAGAATCGCTTTGCATTGGGCCGTGACAATTGCCGCCTACCCTTTTTGGTATCGTTTGGCTGAACAGATCGGGAGGTTGTTGAACCTTCAAGATGCGGTTACCCAGAGCCAAATCCGAACGCGTTGCTTTGAGGCAATGGGAGAGCGGTCCACGGTAGAAAGAAGTTCACGCAGGGTCATCCGTTCTTTTGTTGAATGGGGTGCTCTGAAGGATGCCGGTGAAAAAGGCTGCTATACGAAGGCACAACCCATTATCATCTCTGATCCGAAATTGTTTACCTTAATGCTTGAGGCAACACTTCATGCTGTCCCCGAAGGCAAGGGAACGTTGAGTGTTCTGTTAAATAGCCCCGCATTTTTTGCGTTCCAGCTTCCAACCATCACAGGAGATTTTGTATTTCAGAACACCGCCCGAATAGATGTGGTTCGCTATGGATTAGATGATGAACTACTAAAATTGAAATGAAAATTTAAAGGGACCTCCGCATAGATGCTGGGATAGATTTTATGTATCACAGGCGCATCCAAACTTTCGATATGAGAATAGAATCGGGGTCACCCATTAAAGGGCTGCCCTTGACTCATTTATAATTTTAACAAGCGTCAAGCCGCAAGCTGAAAGCCGAGAAAATAGGAAAGAGTGCTCAACGGACTGCCTCTTTGAAATTTGAAAAATTTGAGGAGGGTAGCGCCGCCATAGGGAAATTTGGAAATTCGGCAGACAGCGTCCGCCGAATCGGTCGATCTGTCGTTTTTACCAGAGCTGGTTCATTTCCCTTCTCTGCAGGGCAAAACACCGGATTTGTCCTGGCAAGATGGTGCCGCATTCGATAAGACCATTGAGCCCCACCACATCCGGACAAGCGGTGTTGAAATTGCGCGTTTCTTTTCCCTCCAAGAATTTCGGGGCGGCATATTATAACACATTATTATGACAGTATTTGCCCGTCCCCATTTTTCCCCGCCACCCATACAGAAGATCTTTTGATATACCAAGATTTTCTGCTACGCCAGCTACTGTTCGACCTGGTTCTTCTGTCAACTGGGCCGCATTGCGTATAAAGTCCGAATCATATTTTCTACGTTGTCGAACACTCCTAATTTCCTTCTGCCATTGTTATTATCAATGGCTTACCCGGGTGTCACCATTTCATAGCAGGATCAATGTCGCGATATATCACAGGCATGGTCATCAGTGTCGAGCACTACATTTTGTGGCAATATTTCATTGACATACCAAGGCGGCTTCCCTATACTCAAAACCAATGAAAGCAAGTTCTTATCAAGGTTAAGTCAAGTCAAGAAGAGTAAAGACAGAAGAAAAACAAGTTGATATAAATCATAGACCCTGACAATTTTTTAATAAAAGAAAAAGTCAAATAACAATTTTTTGTTTTCAACAAACACTCGGCAAAACCCACTGTTCTCCATCCGCCCTTCCTTTTTTTAAAACGATATCCTCGATTTCTGGGGATTTATTAAATTAATTTTTTTATGAAAGGAGACTTGACTATGAAACGAATCCTATCAGACTTTACTAAAATCCTATCAGTCTTACTTATGACAGCCTTTTTGGGAACCTTGATATTAATCGGACCCGTTTCATCAGCAATAGCCGATGATTCAATTGAAGCTTTAATCGACGTGAATCCAAACAATTTCAACCTTGAAAGTAAGGGGAAATGGGCAACCGTTTATATCGAATTTCCGAATAACTGCCCAAGCGATGCCGGATACATCGATGTAGGCAGTGTCACATTAAATGTAAATGGATACGACTTCACCGCGGAAACCAAACCCTATCGAATCGGTGATTATGATCGTGACGGCGTGCCGGACCTGATGGTCAAATTTGACAGACAATTGTTGCAGTCCCATATGTTTATAGGTTCTGAAGAATTAGTCATCAGCGGGACAGCCGACGGGATTGATTTCCAGGGATCCGATACGGTTTTCGTCAAAGCAAAAGGCATAAAATCTACAATTTTACAGACATCCGACATACACCACCATGCGAGTGGTTATGGTCCCTATTACGATTATACCCCGGACATTCCCGGAGATGACGGTGTAACCGGGGGATATGCCAGACTGGCAACGGTCATCGGTGGTATCAAGTATCAGCAGGCCATGGCAGGCATCCCAACGCTGCTGATCGATTCCGGCGATTACTTTATGGGAACCACTTATGACCTCACCGCCGCAAATCCCATTGCGCTTCAATTCTTCACGCTCATGGAATATGACGCCATCACGCTGGGCAACCATGAATTTGACTGGTCACCAGGCGGACTCGATATGCTACTGAGTGCCGGCCTGGCAAACGGATTCAACGTCCCGGTTGTAGCGAGCAATACCATACCGGACGGGGAATCGGGCACGGGCGACGACGGTATCGAATACCTGATGTCAACCGGCGCTATCGTAAACAAAAAAATCATCGAACAGGATAATGGCCTTAAAATCGGCCTTATAGGATTGATGGGGGAAAATGCGGATGAAGATGCGCCTGTGGCTTCCCCTATAGAGTTTAATCATGATTATGCGTTTATTCAGGCTTGTGTTGATGACCTCAGAAACAATGATGGGGTAGATATTGTGGTTGCTCTGTCACACACCGGTGTTAATTCAAGCGGCAATGGTGAAGATGCTGAAATAGCCGAAAAGGTTACCGGCATTGATATCATCGCATCCGGTCATTCTCACACCAAAATTTTTGAAGCGGTTATAAAAGGCGATTCGAATTCGATCATTTTTTCTCCGGGTGAATATGGAGAATGGGTCAGCCGGCTTGACTTTACATATAATAAAAAACTGGGTCGTATTGTCGGATATAAATTTAATCTTGTGCCTGTCGATGATACAGTGCCTGGAAATTCGGACATGCAGGATATGGTTGATCAATATAATGCGGGGATTAATGCATCACTGTCAGCTGCTGGACTGCCGCAGTTGGGCGATACCATCACAACCACCGGCTTTGACTTGGAGATGGGGGCGTATCAGGCAACCGGTGTAACTGGCCTCGGCAGTCTTTGCGCGGATTCTGTCCGCAATGTTGCCAACTCCCTGGTGACCCATGGCGAACTTGACGGAATCCCCGTTGATGTGGGCATTGTGCCAAACGGCGTCGTCCGGGATGAAATATTTGCGGGCAATACAGGTGTTGTTACTTTTTCAGATGTATACAATTGCCTGCCCCTGGGCATGTCCCCCGACACCTCGCAGTCTGTTCCCGGCTATCCCATGATGCACGCCTATTTTACCGGCATGGAGCTTTATATTATTGCTGAAGTCGGGCTAACGGTTTCTAAATCGTTCGGAAACACCTACTACCTGAATTTATCAGGTGCCAAAATTGCCTATAACCCGGCATATGCTCCTTATCTGCAGGGTGTCAGGGGCGTAAGCCTTTATGCCCCGGATGACCCGCTCTGCTTAGGGCCGACAACTTTCGTGGATCCTGGTGATCCTGTTACTTTATATCACGGAGTCGTTGACCTGTATGCATTCCAGCTGCTGTATGTGGTAAACGATTTTCTTGCTCCCTATGGCATTTCAATCATTCCCAAGGATAAAGATGGCAGCCCGATCCTCGACTACATGGGGTTCCGGATCGATAGAGACCCGCTTACTGCTGGCGTACAGGAACTCAAGGAATGGATGGCACTGCTTAATTATCTCCCAAGCCTAGGAGCAAGTATTCCATCGACAATTTACGGACCCGGCGGTGCTATAGAAAACCACATAGAGATAGTGAACCACTAAAAGAAACAGAACATTCTCAAACAAAGGATTTTAAAAAGCAGGATCTTTAGGGACCCTGCTTTTTTAAGCTGATTTAATCTATTTTTTTAAGTGAATTACCACCGGGCAAGTTCGGTGGTATGGGGTGACAAGCAGGACGGTGTTGAACACTCCTAATTTCCTTTCGCCATTAGTTATTATCAATGGCTTAACCGAATGTTCACCATTTCATAGCAGGATCACTGATGGGGGTTATCAATGAAAAGGAGAAAAGTGTCGGTCATGTGCATCTGATTTGACAACACCCGACAGTCCGTGTATATTAATATTCATCCTAAAATACACGCGTGTAATTTAAGATTGGGTGCAAAATGCACAAATATATTAACCGCTACATCGAAAAAGCGACCATTGCAGACCTTAAACGGAAAATGGTGTTCGTCGGGGGCCCCCGGCAGTCCGGCAAGACCACTTTGGCCAAGCACCTCTGCGCTGAGGCCGGTGTCCGTGTCGAAGAACGGTATTTAAACTGGGATGCCGCCGGGGACCGTGAACAGATTCTCATGGAGCAATTTCCCACCGCACCGGGAATGCTGGTTTTGGATGAAATTCACAAATATTCCCGCTGGCGTCAGGTGGTTAAAGGTCTCTTTGACAAGCGCGGTCATGAGGTGCCGGTGCTGGTCACCGGCAGCGCCAGGCTGGACCACTTTCGCAGGGGCGGCGATTCACTTCAGGGACGTTATTTTTTTTACCGGCTCATGCCTTTGAGTCTGGTCGAAACAGGTGCACCAACAGCGGCTACCATCGACGATCTGTTGGCCTATGGCGGATTTCCCGAGCCTTTCCTGCTTCAGTCGGAGATGGAAACCCGTCGCTGGAGCAGAGATTACCGAACGCGGGTGATCACCGGAGACCTGGCCGACCTTGAAAACGTTCAGGATTTGGGAACCATCGAGCGTATGGTCTTGCGCCTGCCGGCGCTGGTGGGTTCCCCCCTTTCACTTAATGCCCTGCGGGAGGACCTTCAGGTGGCCCATCAATCGGTGGCCCGCTGGATTGCCATGCTGGAAAATCTTTATATGGTATTCCGGCTCTACCCTTTTGGCGCGCCCCATATTCGGGCGGTGAAAAAGGAGGCCAAACACTATCATCTCGACTGGTGTGTCGTACCGGATGCAGGCGCGCGATTCGAAAACATGGCGGCGTGCCATTTACTCAAGTGGTGTTATTTCCTGCAGGATACCGAGGCCAGAGATATGGAACTGCGCTATTTTCGGGATGTCGATCGCCGCGAAGTGGATTTCGTGGTGACTGAAAACGGCCGGCCGATTCTCTTGGTCGAATGTAAACAGAGCGACAAATCCATTTCCCGTTCTCTGCATTACTTAAAGGTCCGTTTTCAGAAAGCCGCCGCCGTCCAGATCTACCGGGGAAACGGCCCGGACAGAATAAATCGCGAGGGAATTCGGGTTTGTCCGGCCCATAGCTTGTTTTCAGAGCTAGTATAGATTTCCCATTAACAGGAGTGAAAACAGCGCTACACCCCAAAATAGGTTGTCGGCACCTGGTTTAACATCTGCTTGGAAAATGGTGCCGCATTCGATAAGACCATTGAACCCCACCACACCCGGACAAGCGGTGTTGAAATTGCGTGTTTATTTTCCCTCCAATAATTTGGAGGCGGTATATTACAACACATTATTATGATAATTTTTTTCCCACGGCCTTGCCGTAATCCTGGCAGGCCTTGGGCCCATCCGGCTCCGAGAGAACAGCTTCCTTTAACGACAGCGGGCCAAGATCCACCATGTCCATCTTAAATACATGGAGCATCGTATCAAACAGCATGGTTCCGGACTCCCCGCTGTGGGTATAGGAGCCAAAAGCCCCGCCGAATTTTCCCAATAGATTGGCCTTTTCAGCGATAAAAAGGAACTGTTTCATACCGGCTGTAATGTCCCGGTGATACGTCGGGCAGCCGAATACAAAACCGTTGTAACCTGAAAAATCTTTTGAAGATTTAATGTCTTTAATCTTTTTCAAATCCGCTTCGTGCCCTTCAATTCGAACACCTTCTGCGATAAATTGAGCCATTTTCTCCGTATTTCCAGTTCTGCTTGTATAGACTACCAGTACTTTCGCCATTAAAGATCCTCCTTTAGCACAATAATTTCGAAATATTGCCAAAATACCATCATTTCACCCAACGGATACAATCGCATTATCGGTAAATGCCCAAATATAAGAGCTAACCGCTAATCGCTTATTTTAGGTAAAAATTCTAATGACCCAAATGGACCGAGGTTCGATAATGCAGGGGCTATCCATATTGATAAAAAATCAATATGGATAGCGGATATGAGGGTATGTATGAATTAATAATTGCTCAAACAACCCTTCAAAAGGGTGCGGAATGTACGTTTTAGTACAAAATCTTGGTACAAAGAAAGGCGCTGACTGTGACCCCCACCTACCTTATTCAATGCCCGTCTGGTTATTATTTTCGTTTATCTGTTCCTATGGATTTACGTCCCATAATTGGCAAGCGGGAAATTAAACGGAGTCTTAAAACAGGCACCTTGCAGTTGGCTCAGGCAAGAGCGCGGGTTTTCTCTGGTAGGGTTCAACTACAAAACTAGGGGGGAAACAGATTGGGTAGTATGTCAAAAAATGTAGCCCTCTTAAATTTGGAATTATGGCACCCGTTAAAAGGCCTCTGTCAATAAAAAACACTTCTCCATCGTTGACGGGATATCATTTGTTATTTTCAAGTCGCACGCGAATGGACTCATAAATGGAAATTCCAAAAATTAAAATGCCGCCCACCAGGACTTTGGGTGGAGGAATCTCGGAAATTATAATTGCAGCAAAAAGGATACTGTACATCGGATGCATGCATAAAATGAGGCTTGCTGTTGAAGCTTTTAATTGACGAAAACTTGCAACCAGTAGGGCGTGAGGTGTGGCTGTAAACAGCACACCCAACAAAAGCAATAAATACAATCGATTGTCAACCATCAAATTGTCTTGAAAAGAAACAAATGGCAGCAACAAGATAGAGACAATCACCAATTGATAACACATGGTAGTAACACTGGATACATGGCTGAGCGTCTTTCTCACCGTGATATTTCTTGCGGTAAACAATACCGCGGAAACAAGTCCCCATATCACACCGGCTGTCATTTGGTTTGAAATTTCGAACTCAGGAATAACCAACAAAATACCTACAAACCCGATTATTGTGCGAATGATACTACCAAATCTGATCATTTCACGATCAAACAGTGGCTCTATGAAAGCGGTCATTATCGGAAATGTATAAAGGGATAAAATACTGATGGCGACTGTTGATATCTGAATTGCATAGAAATACGTCACCCAATGTGCAGCGGTTAGCAAGCCGGTAATAATAATCATCCAATAGTCCTTGGGTGATTGAAGCCGAAAAGGCGAATGGGTCATGATCATTATTGAGACCAGGGCCAACCCGCCGACGATAGAACGAAAAAATGTGATGGAATCCGCTGGAAGGCTTATCAGTTTTGCAAAAAGCGGCGTGCCTCCGAAGAGAAGAACGCAAATGTTAATTTGTAAAAGGCCTTTGTTTGCCAATGTCATCCCTTTCGGCTCATTTTTTACAACAGGTTTGAACCAATCATTAATCAAACGGACATTTCAAACCCGCAGGACTCAGCTCTAAGCGATAAACACGGCACCGCTATTCGCATGATTCGAAGTTAAAAGAATTCTAATCCCGTTCTCTTGGATACAAAATTAGCAGTGTATAAGTGAACGTAGAAGTATGTCAATAATTTTGGTTCATCCGGGCAGGGCAATCGCATGTAACTTTGGCATGGGGCATGCTTTTTCAAAAAGTTATACTATCTGACGCGTCCTCGCAACTACCCGGAAATATTAAATATACCACGTAGTCAACATAACTTCTTGAAATAACAGAAAATTCTAGACATTTGGTTGTTTTTGTGGTAACCATCTGAATAACTTTAATTTTAGGAGGTTACGCCATGACAAAAACACCCGACTCCCCCCTTGCCAGACACTTTGATTGCATCCAGGACCCCAGATATCACAATACTAGACATCTGCTGTATGACATGCTCTTGATTACCCTTTGTGCCATTGTCAGCGGAGCTGACGCATGGACACACGTGGCCGAATACGGCCGCTCCAAACTGGAGTGGTTTGAAAAATTTCTGGAACTGCCCAACGGCATTCCCTCTCACGATACCTTCGGCCGCCTTTTCGCAAGGATCGATCCCCATGGCTTTCAAACTTTCTTCTCCCGATGGGTACAGGATATTTCCGAATCCCTTAAAGGCAAAACGGTCGCCATTGATGGTAAAACCTTACGCGGACCACATGACAGGGCCATCGGGAAGTCACCCGCACACATGATCAGCGCCTGGTCTTCAGATATCCGGATGGTGCTGGGACAACTCACAACCGATGCCAAATCCAACGAGATCACTGCTATCCCGGAACTGATTAAAACCCTGGCTTTAGAAGGCGCCATTGTCACCATTGATACCATGGGCTGTCAGAAAAAAATTACCCATGCCATTATCGACGAAAAAGCCGATTACGTCATCCAGGTCAAAGACAACCAGAAATGCCTCCGTGAGGATATTGCTCTGTTCTTCCAAGATACCGCTAATGGCACCACCGACTTTTGCGAAACAATCGATGGAGAGCACGGCCGCATCGAAACCCGACAGTATCTCACCACCAGTGATATTGACTGGCTTCCGGGAAAACATCTGTGGGCCGGAATGAAAACTATTGCTATGGTCACACGCCAGCGGGAAATAAAAGGAAAGACATCTACAGAAAAATCTTACTTCATCTCCAGCCTCAATAACGACGCTGCTGCCATCGCCAATGCCATCCGGGCCCACTGGGGTATCGAAAACAGTCTGCATTGGTGCCTGGACATAGCTTTTCGGGAAGACCACTGCCGTATCCGCAAAGACCATGCTCCGGAAAATTTCGGTATCATCCGTCATATGGCGATCAACCTGCTTAAACGGGAAACCTCGCTCAAAGGAGGCATCCAAGCCAAACGGCTCAAAGCGGCATGGGATCATGACTACCTGCTTAAAATCCTTGCGGCTTAATTTTTACATGCGATTGCCCTGATCATCCGGGAAATGCGTTCTTGAGGGTTGAAAAAATGTGGGCAACAAGGCCTTTTCAGGTGGGAAGCATCGGCTCGGGACCGGGATAACGATGGGAAAACCAATGCACACAAACTGCTGATCGAGGAAATCAAAGCCAAATACGGCGGCATGTTTAATCACCAAATGGTCTATCATGACGGGAAAGGCTGGTAATCGTTATATGATGAATTGATAGCAATACTTGCCTTTTGATCCAGTCCAGTGCATAATGCTCTAATGCTCATCATGATCATGTTTGACGGATAACATTACAGAGGTGATGATATCCAGATCTGTATAATCACTGTAAGCGCTCTATAAACCGCATCTTCTCAAGCAGTCCGCATCATGCCATAGTAAGCCAACTTTCACAACTAAGGAGGCTTCAATCATGGCAGGTCAGTTCCAGAAAGAGAATTCGAATCATAAACGGCGACAGTTCTGGCAATCCCATTTGGACGCATGGACGCTCACTGAACTGAGTCAGGCAGAATATTGCAGACAGAACAATTTGCAGGCCCATCGCTTTACATACTGGAAGCGTAAATTTTATAGAGAAAACTTGCCCGTTGAGTTTGTTCGGATTCCTGAAAGACCTATCAAATCCAATTGTTTTTTTCAAGGTAGCTGTACTCCTCTGCGTCTCACCGTAGGCTCCCGGTTTACGGTAGAAATCCCGGACGGTTTTTCTCCCGCCAATCTGGAACAGGTCATATTGACCCTGGAGGAGGTCTGATGTTTCTACCGGCAGTCAATACCAAGGTCTATCTGGCGCTGGGCAGTACCGACATGCGCAAGGCCATTAACGGGTTATCCCTGTTAGTCAGTGAACAGATGGCGCTTGATCCCTTCTCCGGTCACCTTTTTGCTTTTTGTAACCGAAATCGAAACATTCTTAAAATCCTGTATTGGGATAGAAACGGATTTTGTCTGTGGCACAAAAGGCTGGAGAAGCATTCTTTCAAATGGCCGACATCTAAAGAGGAGACAATGACCATTGGAAAAAGGGAGATCATCTGGCTGATGGACGGCCTTGATATCTACCAGCAAAATGCCCATAAAACCTTGAAATATTCGACACTTTTTTAAAAAAAGAGTTTTAAAAATCAGTTATTTATGCTATGTTTCGATCATGATTTCCGAGGCTATCATAGAGACTGAAAATGTTGACGAACTAAAGCAGATAATCGACTCTTTTTTAAGAAAAGAACACGAGTATTTATCTGAAATTAAAATTCTGAAAGAACAGCTCCGCTGTCTCCAGGACAAGCTGTTTGGCCGTAAAAGTGAGAAAATATCCTCTGATCGTGAACAACTTTCTCTTTTTGAGCCCATCGAAGATCATTTTCCCATAGGCCAGGCAGATGATGAATTTGAAATCCCGAGCCATAAACATAAAAAACGCGGACGGAAAGCTATTCCGGAGAACCTTCCCCGGGTTGAAGTCATTCATGATATAGATGAGGCGGATAAGCAATGCGAATGCGGTTGTATGAAAGAGGTCATCGGGAAGGAAACCTCAGAGCAACTTGATATCATCCCTGCAAAGATCCAGGTGATTCGCAACATTCGTCTAAAATACGCCTGCAAAAATTGTGAAGGTGTTGAGAGTGATGGCCCCACGGTCGCTATCGCTCAATTGCCCGAACAGGTTATTCCAAAATGTATTGGGACACCCGGTCTGATTGCCTTTGTTCTCGTGGCTAAATTTGTCGACGCATTGCCTTTTTATCGCCAAGAAAAACAATTCTTGAGAATCGGAGTTAAAATTTCCAGGGCAACCATGTGCAGTTGGGCCCAAAAAATTGCAGAAAGTTGTGATATTCTCCTTACGATGCTTAAACAAGAGATCCTTTCCGGATCGTTAATCAATATCGATGAGACTCCGGTCCAGGTTCTCAATGAACCAGGCAGGACCCGTCAATCTAAATCCTATATGTGGATATTCAGGCGTGGTTCAGACGGACGGGTATGCCGGTTATGGATTTATTGATGGCATCCAAGAAATTTTGCATATGGCGTGCTGGGCACACGTACGTCGTAAATTTTTCGATGTGGTGAAGGCGGCCGGCAAGCCAAAAGATGGTAAGAAAAAATCCGGCAATGCCGATCAGGCGCTGAAATATATCCGGCAGCTTTATAAAATTGAAAAAGATGCCAAGAAAAACGGTCTGTCCAATGAACAGCTTCTCAAAGAACGACAGGAAAAAGCCAAACCTGTACTGGATGAATTTAAACGCTGGTTGAATGTAAAGGTGGATGAAGCACCTCCAAAAAGCCTGCTGGGCAAAGCGATTCACTACGCCTTAAACCAGTGGCACCGACTTGTCGTCTATGCTGATACGGGTCATGTGTCCCCTGACAACAATATGGCTGAAAATACCATCCGGCCGTTTGTGATTGGACGAAAAAACTGGCTGTTCGCCGGAACTCCCGAAGGTGCATCTGCCAGTGCTGCTCTCTATAGCCTGATTGAGACAGCCAAGGCAAATGGCCTTGAACCGTACTGGTATCTCCGGCATCTCATAGAAAAGCTTCCCGATGCCATGACCGAGGATGATTATAAAGCACTGCTGCCCCAGTACTTGGATCAATCTCAACTTGCAGGCCCGCCTGATATCTCATAATCTCATAGTTGGGTGAGCCTGACAAGATGGGGTTAATAGAGCGCTTACTTTGATAAAATATTTGAGGAATAAGATGGAACACAAGGTAGTAAGAAAACAGGAGAGCTCAAAACGTTGTTTTATTTGTGGAATTGAAAATGACTTTGGTCTGAAAGTTCGCTTCTTTGAAACAGATAATGATGAGTTGGTTGCGTTATTTACGCCCCAAGATGAACATCAGAGTTATCCGAATCGTATGCACGGCGGAATGTCAAGTGCCATTTTGGATGAAACAATTGGTCGTGCTATTAATGCGGGAAATAATGGTGATATGATTTGGGGAGTAACTACGGAATTAATAATAAAATACCGTCGTCCGGTGCCATTGGAACAAGAGTTAAGGGCTGTGGCAAGGATTACAAGTAAAAATGCCCGTTTTTTTGAGGGAGAAGGAGAGATATTGTTGCCCGATGGAACGGTAGCCGTTTTTGCAAAAGGAAAATATTTTATTGTTCCGGAAGATAAAATGGTTGATCCCGAATTTTTGGAAGAGGAATGGGGTTTGGATATGCCCGGTGAAAATCCTGAAAAGATTGAATATTAAAATGGAGTTAGAAATTCGGCGTTCGGCGTTAAGGAAATGAAACACACTGAACACTGATAGGAGTGAAAAGGAAATCCCATAGCAGGCGACATCCCGCGACTTATAAATATCAATGTGCGGGAGGAGGGGGAGATAAAAAGGTTTTAAGATAAAAATACTACGCACAACATTGTATATACAAAATAGGCGTGATAGTTGTAAATTCAACGGTCATAGCCCGCTTCAAATTTTTAACGGTTTGATAAGTATGAAGCCCACAATCGCCTACCTTGCATATACTCACCGTTAGCATCAGAGGTTTAGGTAACAAATTCTCAAGCAGAAAAGGTTTAACCACAATAGTTAGGAGGAATGTCCGGCGTGGAGCAAATCATTGAAGCCGACCGCTAACGCGGCGGCTTAATTCCACCGTTGAAATAGGCATCCAGATTAACATCGCCATCTGGAATGCTGGAAATAGAACATGGCGGTACATGCAAAGGAGAAGAGATAATGGAAGAAGTAAAAGTAAACATGCCGTTGCTCGGGGATGCGTTCCCTGAGTTAAAAGTTCAGACAACACACGGACCCATGAATATCCCGGGGGATATGAAGGGAAAATGGTTTGTGCTGTTCAGTCATCCCGCAGACTTCACACCCGTTTGCACAACGGAGTTTGTGGCGTTTCAAAAACGATACGAGGAATTCGAAAAACTGGACTGCAAGTTGATCGGCATGTCCATTGATCAAGTGTTCTCTCACATTAAGTGGGTACAGTGGATCAAGGCTGAGCTCGATGTGGAAATCAAATTTCCTATTGTGGCAGCCAATGATTCAGTTGCTCTGAAACTCGGCATGTTGCACCCGGGTAAAGGAACCAATACTGTGCGGGCAGTATTCATTGTCGATCCGGATAGCAAGATACGTTTGATCATGTATTATCCACAAGAGGTGGGTAGGAACATGGATGAAATTGTCCGTGCGGTCAAAGCGCTTCAGATATCTGACCAACAGGGAGCTGTTGCTGCTGGTTGGCCCAATAATGAGTTGATAGGCGATAGAATCATCATGCCACCGGCAACGAACCAGGCAGATGCAGAAACACGTCTTCAGAAGTCTGATGCATTTGAATGCTTTGACTGGTGGTTCTGTCATAAACCACTCGAAAAATAGGCCTAATCGGGTAGGGGGGCATCCCCCCCCAGCCCCCATGCCACCCGGCATGCGGATCCATCTGTCAAGGCCCGGGCATGATCCCTTCGGGCCCACACCCAGACCTTGCAGGTGATCCGCGGGCCGTTGTATAAATATCCATCTCTAATTACACGCGTGCTCCGCTTGCGTATAGCTGCTATTAATGCCAACAGAATACCCAAGGCGGAATTATTCAATTGGACGCGGAAGGTTTCAGAAAGGGGGCGGGGCGGCCTAACATAGAAAACCTGGCCCAAAGGGCCAGGTCACAGTCGCTTCACGGGATCGTATCTGAAAATGTCGAACCGGCGTGTGGTGCCTATTTACTCTATCAATGCGTTCGGTTTTTGGTGTTGATGGATCGCCACAGACCGCGTCCGGCATTTTCTACCGGCAATACCGCGCCACCACCCCACAACCGGGGCCGCAGCCAGTCCCGCGTATCGACTTGGTCCTCCTGTCCCGGCACCAGGGCGTTGCGGTCGATGGACAGCACCCGGATGCCCCGGGCTTCCAGTTCGGCTACGCTTACGTTCGTCCCGAAGTCGCGCAGACAGTTGTATTCGATAAACCGGCCGCTCCATCCCGAAAGGGTTAACCCCACACCTGCCGCCGCACCGATAATCCCATCCATGGTGCCGCCGTGCCCGGAAAGATGAGCGCCGTTCACTGCTGCCATGGCCTCATTCTGCGTGACAATTCGCGAGCAGGCCCGTCTGCCGAAATCCATGAGTTCACTGAGATGAGCACTTTTCTCGGTAACCACACACAATCCGGGATCGCTGCCATCCATGAAGTGTTCGCGGATGTGGTCGGTGGCCAGATCGATAAGATTATCGACCAGTCCGGGATCAGCCACGTCAGTAATCAAACAGGCGGAGCTGTTCTGGGAGGTGAACGGGATCCCATCCATCACCGGAAGCTGCTGGCGCACCACACCCTTCAAGGTCACCCCTTCAGGCAATTTATCAGCAAACCAGCGGGCCAGTTTTCCGGTGCCCCGGTCGGCATCGACGACATCCGTATCGTCGAATCCAATGTAGACCTTCATTATCATTATTCCTTATCGTTATTCCTTTTTTCAGAACCGGTACTCAACGCCACCATAGAAGGTCTGGCCGGGCTGCGGCAAACCATAGCTCTCTTCGTAGTCCTCGTTTAAGAGGTTGTCGGCGCCCACGTATATGTCGAGTCCCGATGCGGCAATCCGCTGGCTGAGCTTGACGCTGACGACGGTAAAATCGTTCAGCTCTTTTTTCTGAATCGGATCGGTGTCGCTATAAAAATACTGGTCGGCCATATATTTGAGGGACGCACTGGTCGTCAGGCCGAAATCGAAACGGTAACGGCCATCCAGCGCGACGGTCCACTCCGGACGATACTGTAATTCGTCACGATCGGAGTCGTCGGACCGGTCTTCGGTCTCCAGCCAGCCAACCGCCAGACGAAGCCGCAGCGCGTCGCCGGGCTGATAGACGAGATCGGTCTCCACTCCGTGGAACCGGAGGTCCTGGTAGTTCCGGTTCACATCGCTTTCGTCTTTTTCGATAAAATCTTCGGCACGGATGATAAAACCGGTGACGCCCAGGGACAGGTCAAACGGCAGCATCTGGCGGACGCCGGCTTCATAGTGCAGGGTTACCTCGGTGTTCAGGTCCGGGTTGGCGGAATCCCCATCGTAGAGCTGTTTGATGGACGGGAAACGGATTTTGCGCGCGTGGCTGGCCTTCAGACGGGTGGTGTCAGTCAGGTCGTAGCTGACGCCCAGCAGGTAGGAAAAATCGTCGTCGCTGCCACCGCTGTCCTTGTCCTGGAAATGGTGGCCATAGCCGATGACAATGCCGGTGCGATCACCCAACTGATGTTCGTACTCGAGGGCTACCGAGTAGATCTGGATATCCCTGTCATCGTCGTAGTCCTCGATAGTTCCCTCTTTATCGACCACACTCCACCCGTCGACATCCCATTCGTCATTTTCTGCAGTGAGTCCCAGGGTGGCCGCGCCGACGGTTCCCACGCGGTAGCGCAACTGCGTGCTGACACCGTAAATCTGCATGTCCGTGTCCTGATGGTAAGCGCCCTTCGCCGCCTGGGTATCATAGGTGTCGTTATCGTAGCGGTTCTCTTCGATCTCCGACTGGCTGAAAAAGCCCCACGCGCGCCATTCGAAAGGCCCGGCGGTTTTGTGGTCGACGGCCACCTGGACCAGGGAGGTCTCCAGGTCGTCGATACGTTCATATTTGGGCTTTTTGGTGAATGGGTCGGCATCGTCATAATTGGTCACCGCCGGTTTTCCGTTTTCACCGGTCAGATGGCTGACGGTCAATCCCATCTGGGTGCGGTCTCCCAGGCGGTAAGTGGTGTTGCCGAACAGGTGGGTGCGCTCCCGATCGCTGTTCTCCCGGTAGTCTCCGCTTTCATCCTTAGTATCGTCGAAATCGTTTGACAGGGTAAATTTGTCGCGATCATAGGCATTGATTCCCAGATAATAATCGGCCTTCTCACCACCTCCGGAAAGACTGGCCTTTCCAAGGTAACGCTCGCCTTCAGCAATTTCACCACCGACTGTGCCGTGTAGACCGCTCCTTCCGCTTTTGGTGATGATATCGATGGCTCCACCGTTACCGCCGGGCCCGTAGAGCACCGATCCCCCACCGGTGGTCACCTTGATTTCGGAGATAATTTCAGCCGGAATCAAGGTGGGATCGAACTGGCCGTCATAGGTATCCACTACGGGAATTCCGTTGAGAAACAACTGTACATGACGGGTGCGAAAGCCGCGAATATCGATACGCGGCGTTCCTTCCCCGCCCTCGCGAATAATGAGACCAGGAATCAGCTCAAGGGCTTCATCCAGCGTGCGGGCTCCGTTGTCCTGAATATCGCGAGCTGTGACACGGTGCAGGGTTCCCACAGATTCTACAATACTTTCGGATTCGGCCGACACAACGATCTCCGCCAACCGATAGGCCCCTTCAGGGGAATTTGTCTCTTTCGCAATAGATGCTCCCGGCCATGACAATACCACTGCCAGCGTCAACAGACCGCCAATCACACGCTTCATTATTACCTCCAAGTCGTTTATGGTTTTTTTAGGGCCAAATGAGCCCTTAACTACTCACTTATACAGGTAGAGTTACCCACACAAGCAATAACAATCCTAAGAAAACAATTTATTATGGCACCATATATACAAATTTCATTTACACGTCAATCATTGCAGTGCTATTATCAAAAATATTCAATCATAAAAGAAAATACTTACCTGGAATGACCGATGTTAACACGAAGCCGACGGGCACCCAGTTTAATCCGCTATTATTCAAACAAAAGAGGTTTTGGTGAATCCTTTTGTCAAGCCCTTTACAAATTGATTTTGTAGGGGGCATGTGCTAAGGGGCCTTTGTGGAAATAAAAAAAAATCATCTCATTTTGTATATTGTTTTGATTCTGGCACCCCTTGCATGCATCTTTATCTCGCTCTGTATGGGCCGTTACCCTCTTACCTTTTCGGATGTGGTGAAGACCCTGATGTCGGGACCATGGTCGAACGCGCCTATGGGGCAGGAAATTGTGAGGAACATCATTTGGGAGATCCGCCTTCCCAGGGCGCTTCTGGGGTGTCTGGTGGGGGCCAGCCTGGCAATCAGCGGAACCGCTTTCCAGGGACTTTTTCAGAACCCGTTGGTCAGTTCAGGCATTCTCGGTGTGAGTTCCGGATCCGGTTTCGGCGCGGCGCTGGCCATTGTCCTGTTCAGCACGGTAAACGCCGCCTACCCCTTTGCCCTGTTTTTCGGAATTGCGGCGGTCATCTGCAGCTACCTGATCGGCAGGCTTTACGGCCAGGCGCCGGCGATTATGCTGGTTCTGGGCGGCGTCATTGTGTCATCCATTTTCTCCGCACTGCTGTCTTTCCTAAAGTATGTGGCCGATCCTTATGAACAACTTCCTACCATTGTGTTCTGGCTTATGGGCAGTTTGGCCTCCGCCCGGTATCACGATATTCAGGTGGCCGGAATTCCAATGATAATCGGCATTGTGGGACTGATCAGCATCCGGTGGCAGATCAACGTGCTTTCCATGGGAGACCGCGAGGCCCATACCCTGGGCGTCAATACCGGCGTCAGCAAGGCCCTCGTTATTTTGTGCTCCACCCTGGCCACTGCCGGTGCCGTGTGTGTGAGTGGTGTCATCGGCTGGATCGGATTGGTCATCCCCCATGTGGGAAGAATGCTGGTGGGCAATGACAACCGGATACTGATTCCGGCAAGCCTCTCCCTGGGCGCCTGCTTTCTCATGATAGTGGACAATCTGGGCCGGGTCATCACCGGATCGGAAATCCCTCTTAGCATTCTGACCGCGCTGGTGGGCGGTCCGTTTTTTGTGTATTTGATCAAAAGAACCAAAGGCGGCGGTTGGAAATGACAGCTTTAATTCAGGCTAATCAGGCGTCATTTTCCTACGGGTCGCATGCTGTTTTCAAGGGGCTCAGTTTCACCCTGTTTCCCGGCCAAATCCTTTGCCTGTTGGGTCCCAACGGATGCGGGAAAACCACGCTTCTGGATTGTATTCTCGGCCTGCACCGCCTGCAGTCGGGCAGTATCAAAATTAACAACAGGGATTCAAAGGCCTACAAGCCCGGCCAAATTGCCCGATTGATCGCCTATGTTCCGCAAAAACATGAACCCACGTTTCCCTATCGGGTACACCAGATCGTGACCATGGGCCGGGCCGCCCATCTGGGCCTGTTTGAATCCCCTTCCCGGGCAGATCTGAATATTGCGGAGGCGGCCCTCAACGATATGGGCATCGGCTATTTGAAAGATCGGCCTTATACCCGGCTGAGCGGTGGCGAAACACAACTGGTCATGATCGCCCGTGCCCTGGTTCAACAGGCACCGCTGGTGATTATGGATGAACCAACGGCCCACCTGGATTTCCGCTATGAATTGAAGATCATGGAAGTCATCAAGAGACTGGTGAAGGAGAATGGATTGTCTATTCTCATGGCTACCCATTTTCCGAATCATGCCTTTTTTTTTGAAAACGCCGGCCTCAATACGGGAATCGCCCTTTTGCACAAGGGCGAATTTCTGGCAACCGGCTCGCCGGCGGATGTGTTGACGGAAAACAATATCGAAACCCTCTATGGCATTCATGCGGATGTCATCACCGTAAAAAACGGACATGGGAAAACCATGAAGCAGATCATACCGTTGGGAACGTCGGAGGAATAAACGATTGAAGCGGATGTCAACGGAAAAGCAAAAAAATATAAAATGCACCAGGCGATGGTTAACCTTTATATTCATCGGATTGATATTTGTCCAATTTTTCCATCCCCCGGCTCATGCAGCAGATTTTGTCACGGATTCTCTGGGACGCAGGGTTGAAATTCCTGAAAACGTGGACCGCATTGCCTGCATGTATGCCTTTACCGGGCATGTCGTCGCCATGCTGGGAAGGGCCGATGACATTGTCGCCGTCTCGAACGGACTTAAACGGGATGTTCTGCTGAACACCATGTACCCGTCCATCAACAATACCGTGGTGCCCAAATTCCAGGGCGCCATTAACGTGGAAGAATTGGCCGGGGCCAAACCGGATATTGTATTTGTGGCCGCGGATACGGGTAAAAACAGTGGGGAAACATTCAAATTGGACAACTGCGGTCTTAAATGGATTGCCATTGATTTCCACAGTATGGAACAGCAGCAGAATGCGGTGTCAATCATCGGGGCCGCCATTGGCGCTTCACAGAGGGCGGGGCAATACAATGCGTATTACCGATCATGTATTGATCGGGTAATCAAAGCGACATCGCAACTACCTGAAAAAAATCGGATAAGGCTCTATCACGCAACCGTTGACGCCACGCGAACCATTGAAGGGGACGGTCTTTCAGCAGATTGGCTCAGATGCGCCGGTGTCATCAACGTCTCTGCGGCAGACCCGCAACAATTGATGAAGGGCGCCCTACAGGTCGGAATCGAACAGATACTTTTGTGGAATCCGCAAGTTATTACCGTCAATGAGCCGGGCGTGACCAATCTTATCAATCAAAGTCCAAAATGGGCGCCCGTCGACGCCGTTAAAAACAATCGCGTTTATCAAATGCCCATCGGTATTTCCAGATGGGGACACCCGGGCTCTCTTGAAACGCCCTTAGCGCTTCTCTGGGCGGTCAAGACCATTTATCCAGAATATGGGGATAGTATCGATCTGAAAATGGAAACCCGCCAATTTTACAAGCATTTTTTCAACTATGAACTAACGGATAATATGATAAAGCACATTCTATCCGGTAAAGGAATGCGTCTGACCAAAAACAGGAAGAAACGTCAATAAACGAAACTCCTCATTTACTTATGGACGGGCGGTCAGGCCCCGCATGCCGGATGGTCTAGGGCTGTGGGATAGAACCCCCGGCTACCCGCCCGGGCATTTCTTCACAGGTGTGCCTTCATCAGATGTCCGAATTTTCCAACCATAAGTTTGTCTGCCCGATCCTTGAAAAAATATGCAGCCTTGTACTGAGTTTTCGTTTTTCTGAACGAATTTCGAGATCACCTTGAGCCCCGATAATTTTTAACGCTATTGGATCTTCAAACACCTTCGGATGGTCAAAAATCTGACGTACCGCCCGCATAATTGCAACTTTATATGCTGTTCGGCCGGGACCGTTTTGTTTCATATTTTTCTCCGGATGATTGTTTGCCCAACCGGCAAACTCCGCGGTTAGGGTAATCTGTCTTTTATTAACGGGTGGTTCATGATGACGCATGATCACAGGCATCTGATTGATTGTGCTGCGGCCAGGTCAATCGAATAGACAAAAGACAGTCATAAGCAAAGGTTTTAAAGCAAATCTGTAACCCGATTTACATTTCAGACGACTATTAAGACGTCAGCGTTAATTTTATGGGGTGTCTTTCCGATGAAGGTGAATTGATGAGAGAAAATAAAATCCGGTATCGCTTCGGCGATTTTTATTTTTCGCGTAAAACGGTTTTTCTGATGGTTGCGGGCGCATTGCTGGTCTTGACATCCTGTGCCGCTGTCGGACCGGATTATCACCCTCCGCAACCCGGGGCACCGGCTGACTGGCATGCTGCCCTTGAGGACGGACTGACCGCAGCGCCGGTTGATTCCAAAATTCTGGCCAGATGGTGGACGGTTTTTAATGACCCGGTGCTTTCCGATTTGATCTCTGTTGCTGAAAACGGCAATCTCGATTTGAAACAGGCTGAATCCAGAATCCGTGAAGCCCGTGCCCGTCGGGTCGTCGCCAGGGCAGGGGGCTTCCCCGCGATTGATACGTCCGGTGCGTATACCCGGCGTCACAGTAACAATGGCACCAATGATTTTTACCAGGCCGGATTTGATGCCGGATGGGAAATCGATATTTTCGGCGGCACCCGACGTTCCGTGGAAGCCGCTGATGCGAATCTTTTGGCCAGGACCGTGGCGTTAGAGGATGTCCGGGTGACCCTGGCTGCCGAAGTCGGCCTGAATTATGTTGAAGCGCGCACCTTTCAAAGACGGCTGGCCGTGACGGGCGGCAACCTTCAGGCCCAGGAAGAAACTTTTGAATTAATTCAATTCCGGTATCAGGCCGGGCTCAGCGACGAGCTGGCCCTGCAGCAGGCGCGGTATAATCTGGAAAGCACGCGCGCCCAGATTCCCAGTCTCCGCACCGGGCTGGCGGAAGCCAAAAATCGACTGGCGGTGTTGACGGGGAAAATACCGGGCGAGGTCGATTCGATGTTGTCCGAGCCCCGTCCGATTCCGATTACGCCGCCCACCGTTGCGGTGGGCATCCCGGCCGACACCTTGCAGCGGCGCCCGGACATCCGCGTGGCTGAAAGCGAACTGGCCGCCCAGACCGCCCTGGTCGGCGTTGCGACAGCAGACCTGTATCCCCGATTAAGGCTTTCGGGAACCATCGGACTGGAAGCGACGCAATTCGCGAATTTTTTCAAATCCGCCAGCCGGTTCTGGAATTTCGGTCCGGGCGTTTCCTGGAATCTGTTTGATGCCGGCTCGATCCGCGGTAATATTGAAATTCAATCGGCCCTGCAGGAACAGTCCCTGATTGCCTATGAAAAATCGGTCCTCAATGCCCTCGAGGAAGTCGAAAATGCCCTGGCCGCCTATGCCGGGGAGCAGATTCGCAGGGAACGGCTGCTGGATGCGGTGGATGCCGCTGGAAAAGCGGAAACGCTGGCCCGGGATAAGTACCAGTCGGGCCTGGTGGACTTTACCACTGTTTTGGACGCGCAGCGGTCATTGTTTTCACTTCAGGAGCAATTGGCCATCAGCGACGGGGCGGTCACTTCCGACCTGGTTCAGCTCTACAAGGCACTGGGCGGCGGATGGGAATCGGTCGTACCGATGACCAGGACAGATGTCAAATAAAGAATGCTGGCCCAAAAGACCAGGATTTTCAGGACAAAATAAAAGGATGTAAACCAATGGGCAATACAAATACGGACCAGCATTCGGAAATTGCAAAAACACTGGGGCTTGATGCGGCCTCCGGCCGGAAAAAAACGGTTAAGCGACGGCTTTATTGGACGCTGCTGCTGCTGGTCGTTGGCCTGCTGCTGATCAAATGGTATCTGGGTAACGCCACCGCGGAAACGCAGTATAAAACCCAGCCGGTCAAGCGCGGCAACATGACGATCACCGTCACCGCTACCGGCAATCTGGCGCCGACCAATCAGGTGGAAGTGGGCAGTGAACTGTCCGGCATTGTCGAGACGGTTGAGGTGGATTACAATGATCGCGTGGCAGTGGGTCAGGTTCTGGCGAAACTGGACACTTCCCGGATCGATGCCGAAGTCCTTCAGGCCAAAGCCACCCTGGCATCCGCCCGGGCTAAGGTTTTGCAGGCCGCGGCCACCGTCAAAGAAGCGCGTAATCAGCTCAGTCGCCTTCAAAAGGTACGCCGGTTGAGTGATGCCAGAGCCGTATCCCAGCAGGACGTGGGTTCCGCCGAGGCGATTTTGGATCGGGCCGTCGCAGACCAGGCCAGCGCCACAGCCGGGGTGGATCTGGCCAATGCCGCACTCGAGTCGATTTTGACGGAACTGTCCAAAACCGTCATTCGTTCTCCGATCAATGGCATTGTCTTGACCCGATCCGTGGAGCCCGGTCAGACCGTGGCGGCGTCCCTGCAGGCGCCGGTCCTGTTTACGTTGGCCGAGGATCTGACCAAAATGGAACTTCATGTGGATGTGGATGAAGCCGATGTGGCCCAGGTCAGGGAAGGACAAGGGGCCACCTTTACAGTAGATGCCTATACGGCCAGAACTTTTCCCGCAAAAATCACCCAGGTGAGATACGGCTCAAAGACCGTCGACGGGGTGGTGACCTACGAAACCGTATTGGATGTCGACAACACCGATTTGTCGCTGCGGCCGGGAATGACCGCTACGGCGGATATTGTTGTGAAGAAAATTGACAATGCCATTCTCGTGGCCAATGCCGTTTTGCGATTTAGGCCACCGCGAACCGCAGAGACGACGGAGAGTTCAAGGCGCGGATTTATGAAGCTTTTCCCCAGTCGCCCGCGTCCATCCAGACAGCGGGAGGCAGTGCACCCAACGATCAATCATCAGCTGGTCTGGACGCAAAACAACGGACAGCTTGTTTCCATTGCGGTGGTTACAGGCGAATCCGACGGCAGTATGACCGAGATCAAGAGCGGGGATGTCGCCATCGGCATGGCATTGGTGGTTGATGCCATCACCACGGGGAAATGAATCTGATATGGAAACCGAAAATTTTCGTCAAAACACCCGGAATGCTATCATCACGATCAACGATGTGACCAAGGTATACGGCCAGGGCCAGGTGGCCATGTATGCCCTCAGGGGGGTTGATTTTTCAATTGATGCGGGGGAATTCGTTGCCGTGATGGGACCCAGCGGGTCGGGCAAATCAACCTGCATGAATATATTGGGATGTCTGGATACCCCGACAGACGGGGCATATTTGCTCCAAGGGATCAATGTCGGCACATTGTCCCGGAACCAGCGCGCCCTCCTGCGCCGACATTATCTGGGATTCGTATTCCAGGGGTTTAACCTCTTAAACCGCACGTCGGCGCTGGAAAATGTGGAACTTCCCCTGATTTATCGGGGGATTCCCATCGCCGAACGCCGGATACGCGCCAGAGAAGCCCTGGCATCTGTCGGGCTTCAGGGATGGGAAACCCATACGCCGGGAGAACTTTCCGGCGGCCAGCAGCAGCGTGTGGCCATTGCCCGGGCCATTGTCACCCAGCCGATGGTGCTGCTCGCCGATGAACCCACGGGAAACCTGGACTCGGCAAGGAGCCGGGAAATTATGGAATTGCTCACGACGTTCAACCGGGAGCGGCATATCACCATCATCATGGTGACCCATGAAGCGGAGATGGCGGCTTATGCCGGCCGCCGGATTCATTTTTTAGACGGCGTCATCGATAACCGGCAGGATACGGAAAGGGAAAACGCATGATCTGGGAAACCTTTCTTCTGGCCGAGCGGGAAATCCGGCGCAATGTGCTGCGATCGTCGCTGACGATTCTCGGTATCGTCATCGGGGTGGCGGCCGTTATTACCATGGTGACCCTCGGCGGCGGTGCGACGGCCCAGGTCACCGCCGATATCGCCGGCCTTGGGAGCAACATGCTCCAGGTCCGTCCCGGTCAGGGAATGCATGGGCCGGGGGGGACACGTTCCGCCGCGCCCATGTTCAAAATAAGGGATGCCGAGGCCATCGCCAACAATATCTCAGGGCTCGCCGCCGTTGCACCCGTTGCATCCGGCTCAGCCCAGGCGATTTACGGAAACGAAAACTGGTCCACCTCGGTCACCGGCAGTACCACTGCGTTTCTTCAGGTACGGAACTGGTCGATGGCGGAAGGTCGCGAATTTACCGAAGGTGAGGTTCGGGCTGGAAAAAATGTTTGCATCATCGGTTCTACCGTTCGCAAGGAACTCTTTGGCGGCCAGGATCCGGTCAATGCATCGATTCGGCTTCAGAAACTGTCCTTTCAGGTCGTCGGGGTGCTCGAATCCAAAGGGCAATCCAGTTTCGGCAGCGATCAGGATGATTTTGTCCTGATTCCGCTGCGCACATTCCAGCGGCGCATCGCCGGCGATACGGATGTCAGGGCCATTTATGTGTCGGCCCAAGACGGGATTTCCACGGAAAAGGTTAAATCGGATATCGAACGTCTGATGCGCGAACGTCGCCGGATCGGTCACGGCGGGGAGGATGATTTCAATGTACGGGACATGAAGGAGATCATGGTCGCATTGACGAGTTCGACCCGGGTGCTGACCGCGCTGCTGGCGGCGGTGGCTGCCGTGAGCCTGCTGGTGGGCGGCATCGGCATCATGAACATCATGCTGGTCTCGGTCACGGAGCGTACCCGCGAAATCGGTACGCGTCTCGCCATCGGCGCCCTGGAGAGCGAAGTGCTTCTGCAGTTTCTGGTGGAGGCGGTGGTCCTTTCCTGTTTCGGCGGTCTCATCGGCATCATTCTGGGACTTGGGGCCGCCGCTGTCGGGGCGAATGCGCTGCGCGTTCCGTTTCTTTTCAATCTGAAGATTGTGGTGATTGCCTTCTTTTTTTCCGCGGCCGTGGGCGTCATCTTCGGTTATTTCCCGGCCCGCAAAGCGGCCCGGCTTGATCCCATCGAGGCGCTCAGGCACGAGTAAAAGCGGTTTTGCGCTGGTTTGTGCGGGTCGTCCGCCCAAGGGCCGGAACCTATGCTAAACTTGGTTTTTTGCTATTTTGTGTGGGTGCCCCAGAATGAAAGCATCCCGGGGCTGTAGCCGGTCAAATTTGCCCATATGAAACAGCGAGGAGCCCTAAACTTTTCTTGACGTGCGGGCCGGGAAATAATGGTATCTATAGTGAAAAGGACAGTGGCGGATAGGCTTTAATCCTTGCCCCCCAAAGGACTGTAAATATGAAAAGAATATATGCGATTCTGTTTATTAGCGTGGCGTTTGTTTTTTTATTCAATTTAAATACCTTTGCTCAAAAAGATACTGCTGAAGACATTTCAATTATTCTGCCGACAGAGAGTATTGCAAAATTTGTGACCCAGTTACTGCCATATGAGATAAATTTGGGCGAAAACTTCTCGGGGACTCTCTTTATTAAAGCCATAGATAATATTAAAATTGAAGATAATAAAATCTCTTTCTCTTTGCATATTTACGCTAAAGACATTACATATTTTGCCAAAATGGGCAAACAGACTGCAAGTATAGAGATAGGGAGTATGAATCTGGTTAACGATTGGGAATGTTTTCTTCGATTTGATATTGATAAGAACGTTTTTTACATCAAGCCCCATTTAATAAATCCAGTTGATAGTCAAAACGCGGGCTACAATGAAATCTTTATAAATTCATTGTTTATCGCCTTTAGTGATATTGAATATCCTATGGAGCTTCAGGAAATTGATCCGATAACGACAGAGTTTTTGGAAAAAGTATTAACTGTCAATTTCGATATATCAAATATTTTTACCGCTGATAATAAAATGACGATACAATTCAGATCAATCCCTCACATAATGGATAATAAACCACCTGCGGGTAAGACCCTGTTAAAAAAATGAGAGAAGATGTAGTGAACCGCTAGAGGATAGTCACCGGGGCTGTTGTATTTTTTTAAGGGTGGGCCTTTTCAGCCAACCCGATTTCAACGTTTTCCAGCGGTATTTTCATTAAAGCGACATCACGGATTTTAAAAAATGAAACTTCCCCCTCTTGATCTGTGATCATAAATACATTGGTTTTTTCAATTCGTTCAGCAGTCATTATAATTGATTGCAGTTGTGCAGCTTCCCAATCAGTGGCATTTTTTAAAAGGGCGGTGTCCGGATTGACACGCAGCTTGAAGGGTGTCGCCCGATCATACACATATACAAAGACATAATCGTTTTTATCTTCAAGGCCTTTATTTTTGGGTTTGATCGGTAATTGGCCTTCGAAAAGAAACTGCCAGAATATGAGGTGATCGAGATTCAGCAATATACGATGATAGGGCGAATCGAACACGGCATATGGGCTCGTGTGTAATATCCTTTGAACAGCGGTGGATAGTTTCTGTTTTTCAGTGTTTGATATTGGAAGGTTTCCTTCTGCCCCGCCCCTCAGTGCGTAACTGAAAAACCATTGTTCAAAGTTAATGTCTATGCCCGCTGAAAGCATATCATTTAAAAATTCATCGTCTTGAAAAAAACCTTCATTTAGATCTTTTCGGCGATGGTATGACGCAATAGCATCTTTGGTTGTTGGAAATACTGTTTGGAAGGGCGCACCTAACACTTTACAGATTTTTACGGCTAGATCAAAGTGTGGAGAAGAAAGGCCTTTTTCGATTAGTTCGATATGCTGCTGACTGGTTCCTACAGCGTCCCCAATCTTTTTTATGCTTAATCCCTTTTCTCTCCTTAATTCACATATTTTGTTTTCCATACGACCACCTGATAGGAACCGTTTTTTAATATATAGCACGCTAAACACGGATAGCTGTCAAGATATTTTTTTCGTTTTTAGAAATTATTTCAAGATGGCAATGTGTTGAATGTTTTTTGTATCCAATTTTTCTTGGTTCCTCGCTATTTTGTGTGGGTGCCCCGGTATGATTTTTTTCAAACAAGGCCCGGAGTGATGGGTTTGTCCAGATTGCAAAAATATTTAATGAAACGGCGGATCAGGAATTTGAACATGCCCCGCTGTTTTTTAAATTTTTTAACGGCGGGGAGCTTGAAATAAAATGGACCTTTCCCACCGGTGTCATTAAAGATACCCGGGCCAATCTTCTTTCGGCGGCAGCCCCTGAAAAGTGCCCTGCCTGTGTAAAACCGACCGGTTGTTTTGAACTGCTTTATGAAAACTGGTAAAACGCATTGGGTGCAATAGACAAGTCCCCGGAAACAAAGATATTGATCTACATGATGACCCCGGCCCCACGATAAAACGATTATTCCTCTACCTCGATTTCCCGCTGAATCCGATCCATCCATTCTGGGACCACTGGGTTTTCAACCTGGTAATAAAGCGGGTTGTAGGGTTTGATATCCAGAATCGGACTGCCGTCCACAGCTTCAAATCCGATCACGCGAAGGGTATTGGCCCTGCGTTCCAGCAGCCGGACGGCGGTAACCAGCACGGGATTGGGCCGGGCCGGGCTGCATGTGGCAAAAACCCCCTTTGCAGGGATATCCTTTCGTCCCATGGGATGTACTTTTTCCAGGGTGCGGCCGGAAGAGGGGACAAGGTGGGGCCAGTAGAGCACCAGAATGTGCGAAAATTCATCGATACCTTCGATTAAAGCGGAAAATGATGGGGCCAGCACCAGTTCACTTACCAGGGTTTTGAGTTTTTTATGGTGTTTTTTTATTTCCGCCATGTGCTGCTGCAGACTCAGGCCGTCTTTCCGGGCTTTGAGCATGGCCGATGTTATATCACTTCGCACCGTACCGATGGGACGAAGAGCGATGGATTCAGTGCTTGGTTTGATTGACGTCGCTGTATTTTCGATATTCATTGAATTTACTCCTATTATTGCGGAATGACCCGTGGAAACCCGTGGTGGCGATGGATTTCCACGGGGATGTCGTATACCGCATTGATGATATCCGCTGTGACGTCCCGGGGGCGAACTGCAGCGTAAATGCCGCCGTTTTTTAAAAACAGACATTTATCGGCAAATCGCAGGGCCGTGGCCAGATCGTGCAGGGTCATCACGGCACAAACCTGGTGTTCAAGGACCACGTGGCGAATCAGCTTTAAAATTTTCACCTGATTTTTCAGGTCCAGGCTGCTGGTGGGCTCGTCCAGCAGCAACAGGCTCGGTTCCTGAACCATGGCTCGGCCCATGGCCACTTTATAGAGTTCACCGCCGCTCATTTTATCAATGTGCCGCATGGCCAGTTTTTCCAGGCGCAGGCTCTTGATGGCGCCATCCACAATCCGCAGGTCATTTTGCCTGACCCGGAACCGGATGTGCGGTCGCCGGCCCATCCAAATGGCACCAAAGGCGGTGATTTTTCCGGTGGTCTCTGACGCTGGGCCACGTACCCGATGCGCCGGGTCACGGCCACGGGAGCCAGCGTCAGTACATTTTTATCCTCCACCATCACCGTACCGAGCCACGATGAAAAAAGTGACCAGCATGGCAAAGACAAAGGCCATGTCCGTGGTGACATACGGGTTGGAGACCATCATCGCCCCCACCTGGGTGCTGGTTATGGTCCCGGCCCCTAAAATCATAACCGCAAATGCCGCTGCATGGGAAATGCCCAGGGTAAAGGGAGACCCTAACGGATTGCGCAGGGTGGACTGCATCACCGCACCGCTCACGGAAAGACCGGCCCCTGCCACCACGGCGGCCAGGACCTGGGGCAGCCGGATCTGCCAGATGATGATGTCAAACCGCTTTGACGTGCCGATGCCGGCCAGGGCCCGGGCCACATCCATTACGGGAATGGGGGCCGCCCCCCGGGAAAGGCTTTATCAGCTCATAAAAGTCGGGACCAACGCCCGGATTATAACGGCGACCCATCATAATCTTGAAAAGCTGGTCAAAAAGGGCAGATTCAGGGAAGATCTCTATTACCGTATCAACGTTGTCAAAATTTCCCTGCCGGCATTGGCAGCTCGTAAAGAGGATATCGCCTTGCTGACCCATCATTTCATTGAACAGTTTAACCATCATACAGGCAAACACATCGCCGGAATCTCACACAAAGCCATGGCCGCGTTCATGCTTGATGACTGGCCGGGAAACATTCGGGGGAACTGGAAAATGCCATTGAATACGCCTTTGTGCTTTGCCAGGAGGAGATGATCAGAATTTCCTGCCTTCTGGATCACGTGCTTCCGCCAGCAGCCCTTAAGCCCATTTTGCCGGGATTAACGCTTAAAGAGATAGAAAAACGCGCTATATTGCAATCCCTTGAGCAGCATCTCTGGAAACGGGTTGCCACCGCCAATGCCCTTGGAATTGACAAAAACACCCTGCGCCGAAAAATCATCCGGCTGGGCATCAAGCAGGCCCGGCCACAGAAGAAAAGCTATCAGCTTTTAGCCATTAGCTGTCAGCTCTTAGCTGAATGTGTTATCTGTTTTATTTTTTAAGCTAACGGCCAATGGCTAACTGCTGACAGCTAAAAAATTTTCTCTTTCCCATACAGGCGCATGGGAAAGAGAGAATTTTTATTGTTTCTTTGCGAGCTTTGTGGCTTCGCGATTCAATTTTTTTATTGCTTCATCATGGCCTCACCCAAGCGTTTTTGGGCATTCAGAACTTCGGGGTCCATCATGTAGGGCATCATCTTTACCATGGCACCGACCATTTTCTGGCCCATTGCCTCAGCCTTTTCCTGGGTTTCCTTGAGCTCCTCCGGCGGATTGGATCGGTCCTTGAGTTCCGGGTATTTTTCAGAAAGTTTACGCATTTTGGGCATCAGGTCCTCCATGCCGTCGGCAAATCGGTTCATCGCCGTTGCCGCATCCTTTGCATTGTCTGCCTTGTCAATGTTGGCAATATAATCTTCCATCAGGGCAAGGTATTCCTTGTTCAATTTTTCCGCTTCAGAATACTTCCCCCCGCATCCGATGATCATAAATGATATTGTCAACAGCGTTAAACACAGGGCCATCATCTTTTTTTTCATGTTGCTTTCCTCCATTATTGATTTTTCGGTTAGTCGTTTTATCCATTATAATTCAGATTTTTTTGCAGCCACGCAGTGCAAGCCCTCTTCCATGAAGAAAGTTGTAAAGCATTTGTTACACGAAATACACGATGCCTTGCGCCTGTCTCCGCCGGCCCATCTTTTGACAAGGTGTGGTTCCCTGATAAGCGGCCTTGCAAGGGCAACATAGTCGGCAAGTCCTGACGTGACGACTTTTTCGGCTATATTAAACGATAGAAAACCGCCCACAAGAATGAGCGGGATAGCGAGTTCCTTCTTGAAGGCCCTGGCAGCCTTTTGATAGTAACCCTCCCGTTCGTCCGATTTTGAGGTGCCGACCCTGAATGGAACGCGTTTGCCGGATTCAAGGGATCCACCGCTCATTTCGATGGCGTCCATGCCGCGATCTTCCAGCATATGGGCCACTTTGATCATCTCTTCCACGGTGAAGCCGTTTTCAAGAAAATCTTCCGAGTTGATTTTGGCCATGACCGGAAATGAAGGGCCCACCCGTCGCCTGATTTCTGTATAAACGGCCACCAGCAGTCGTGCCCGGTTCTCAAGAGTGCCACCGTAAACGTCATTCCGTTTGTTGTAGTAGGGTGATAGAAACTGACTCAGCAGATAGCCGTGGGCCGAGTGGATCTGAATCGCGTCAAAGCCTGACTGAACGGCCCTTTTGGCCGCATCACCGAATGCTTTCACGGTTCTTTTGATATCGTCAACGGTCATCGTGGATGCTTTTTTAACGCCTTCTTCAAACGTGTCGCAAGGGCCGATGGCGGGATACGCATCTTTCCCGATTCCCCTTTGCCCGGCATGGGCAAGCTGCACGGCCACAACGCCGCCATTTTCGTGAACCGCCGTAGCCACCTGTTTCAAGCCGTGGATCATTTCATCGGAATAGATACCCATCTGCCGGGCGCCGGCCTGTCCTTCCTTTGCTACATAGGCGTGGCCGGTAATAACAAGTCCTACATCGCCACGGCCAAGGGTTGCCATGCAGTCCAACAGCGGGTCTGTTACCGTTCCATCAACTGCTGCCATTGCCTCGTAGGTGGCGGATCTGACAAAACGGTTTTTTAGCGCCATGCCGTTTATCCGGGTGGGTTCAAACAGCCTGTTCATTTTTCTCCTTTGGCAAACAGGTTTGCCGCCTGTTATCTGCCTTTTTCAATGCTTTTGGTCAGTATCACATCTTCAGGGGAGATGCAAATCCGAAGAACGCCGATCCCGGGCAGGGCATCGTCAAAGGCGTAAACGCTTGACTTCAGCGCCCAGATACAACATACTGATCAAAATCAATCATATTGATTCAGGTATTGCCAGAAGCATTGTTTGCGCCGGGTGCAAAGTGTTGGCGGTAACCCCGTCGGGCCAGAGCCGCTAAAATAATCAAAACCCACCTCTCATAAACGTATTTCCCAACGGAGACGCGTCCATGACCGCGGGCCTTCGACCTACAATATTTTGATATATTCTCACGACACCTACGGCCTGGGGCATATTCGCAGAACCATGTCCATCGCCTCCCAGTTGAGACAGCCCAATATCAATATTCTGATTTTAACCGGTTCCCCCATTGCCGGTCGTTTTACGTTTTCCAGTCAGGTGGATTTCGTCCGGATTCCCGGTATGATCAAACACACCAATGAAGAATATCGGCCCTTGTCCATCAAGATCGATCCCCTGCAGGCCCTCAGGATTAGGAAAAACATTATTACGGCCACGGCCAAAACGTTTCGTCCGGATCTTTTCATTGTGGACAAAGAGCCGTTGGGATTGAAAAAAGAGGTGCTGCCGACCCTGGAATGGCTCAAAAAACATCTGCCGCGGTCTCGGTCGATACTGGGCTTGCGGGATGTGATGGACGACCGCGTGGTGGTTCGCAGGGACTGGGAAAAAAAGGGGATATACAGGATGATCGATATGGTTGTTCGGCGATGGAACCGAGACTACTGTAGCTGCGTGTTGACTATTGATGTTATCAATTTTAACCTTATATACGGAAAACAATCAGGGCACCATACTTTTCAAGCGTTTGTCGGTTTAACAACTGAAAAAAATCGTAGATATGAGGATGCAGTGCGCCGGTGTCAGAAATGACAAAGCTTTTTTTCTCAATTCCGATCTCATCCAAAAAATACACAAAGGCTTCTAATGGTCCATTTTGATGTTCCCCCAATACCTGTACATTAATCATCCGTTCTTTCAGATGAAGAGGAGCATGCTTGCAAAGGTTTTTGAAAAGCCAATTTGATTCGTTGGTGCAATGTAAAGCTCCAAACAAAATAATATGACGCCTCCCCGGCTGGAATCTGTTCCAGAAGTTATTGGCGATGGATTGATCGCGTGAATTAGAAGGACCACGCTTTTCCTTTTGCTGTTCATCGGTTTCTTCAATGCCCCATACCTTGATAGACGGATTGGTATGCTTAACGGTACGAAGTATTTTCACTATATCAGCATCCAGCAATGGAAAATAATAATCCCTGCCAGCGTCGATACGTTTGATTAAACGTCTCAAAGTCATAGGTGTAGCTTCCAGCAGAAGGACATCGGTAGTAATCTTTGTAAAGAATTCTTCTGCAAGAAATTTGCGTGTTGATTCCTCATGAAGCTCGCCCATGCACATTATCTGATAATTTGATTGGCCAAGATGTGTCAGCCATTGCTCAATGGAGATCAAACTGAATTGCAGGTTTTTTTGAATTGCAGCTTTTTCGGATCTTGTTAGCCGGGAAAATCGTTGTAGAGCTTTGGCTGCTTCTTCATGATAAAAGGGATGCTGTATACGCTCTGAACTCGGTGGTTTGGTGGGGCGTTTTGGATATTCCTCGGCGATCCAGTCGTAAACAGACAAAAAGAGCAGAATAATAAGGTATCCGCCAAAGGTGGCCAAGATGATCCTGGCCAAGGGTGAGTCCATTTAGGGTATTCCTCCAGCCTTTGCGTACCGCGGCCTTTTTGATAACGAAAGCAATCACACATACTCGCATTATTGTTAATTTACGTTGAACTCAACAATAGTATAGCTATTTGAAACCGGGAAAACTGACGATAGAAGCGGACGCAATGGTGAAGTGGATAGACGGTTCTGGGCAGATTTTAGTCCGCTTGAAATAAAGATATAAGATATCAAACAAGATCAAATATTTATCGCTAATCGTATTTTTTCTTTTTATGTTTCTTTTTTGACGGTGGATATTGTTTTCTGTGTTCATAATTGTAACGGTACGGCTCTCCAATATCCATTTCAAGGGACACAAAGACGGATTCCAGGTGGATAAAACCCGGGAGAGAAACAGACATCTGCCAGGCGCCATTGTTCATGTAGAAATAAACGCCTCTCCCGGTATCATAATACACATAGGAATCGGGATAGTATCTGTACCGGTGTTTTGCACGATATCCATGGGCCGGTGCGTGTGCGGGAGGTTCGTGTTTTTTGACCTTATGTTTTTGATGTGGCGGCGGCGCTTCGGGTTCCGCCCGGTTGCCCCAATCCACCCCAATACTGCCACCTGTCGTCCGGCAGGCATTTATGGACAATAAAAAAAAGAGCATGGACAGAAAAAGGATGAGGCTTTGTATTTGCTTATGTGACATTTTGTTTGCCTCCTTTGTACTATGATTTTAATGCTATTGCCACTATCTTAAATCCTATGCCGCAACAGACATCGCTTTATTGTCCACTGATCATTCTGCCGATAAAAAACAAAACCCCACCTCTCAGCAGTCATTGAGAAATGGGGTCTTTCTGCATTCATCGTGTCTGATTATCCCAGCCTGCCAAAGGTTAAGAACGCTTCAGATCTTTTTATTTTAGCGAACATGCAATAGAAAGGTAGTGAATAAGGGGTTGAAAGTCAAGCTTTGAATAGGGTCGCAATAATTTGCAAATGTTTCGACATAGCAAATTTTCGTTATTCACCATTCAATCAATAGGGAGATACAATAAAAATTCAATCGTCACTATTCAATTTACTTCCGGCTGTATCGCGCCGCCGCATCGCAGGCCGGACTATCGAGATCTTCGCCGATGGGCAGCAGGGACAGCAGGGCGATTTTCGCGTGGGTTTCGTTTTTCAACCGCATGATGATTTTTGCGAGATTGTCGTGAAACCAGTCATGATCGGGATGTCGCGGGAGGCTCATTTTTTTGATCAGGCGGCGGGCGTTTGACTCATGGAGCATGGCATTGGCGTCATTGGTGCCGACCATCACGGTGACAATGTCCTGATTGCACCTGATGATGTCGTTAAGGCGTTGCCGCACATTCCAGGCCAGGTTCGAATTGATGCCGGCGTTGACCACCACATAGCCCGGGGTGTCAGGTGGTTTTGCAGCATGTCCACATAACTGGCGCACACTGATCCGTGGGTGATGCTGTCACCCACACAGACCGCAATCTTTTTGTCCGTATATGCGCCCTTGTTTTGGGCAGTCTAAAGAAGGCGGTATTCGTGAAAGAGTATCAAAGCCAATCACATGTGAAAAGGGAATGCAAATACCATGTGACTGTGTAAAATTATTGCAAATGCAACAGGAACCATGGGAAAGGCGGTTGTTGACCTGCTTGTCCGGGACGGTGCACGATGTCCGGGAGTACGGCAGTGTCGTCAGAGACTGAATGTAACAAAAATAATCAAATAATCCGGTCAAATGGGTATAAGAAGGGAGGAGTGAACAGAATTATGAATATTTTTGTTACACTTTCTTGACATTCAACAGATTCCATGTCAAGGAAAAGACCTGATACAGACAGGAACAGGCATCACCCCATCATGATCCCGGCAGCCGGCCCAGGGGCGGCTTAGCTGATGTGAGGTCTTTATGTGCGGAATTGTATCCTATTTCGGCAATGCACCCGACACCATCACCAGGCTTTTGACCGGGATGTCGGCCATTATTTACAGGGCGCCGGACAGCACCGGCATCGGGATGTTCGGTAACCTTGATCATCCGGTGGTCCTGCGTAAGACCCTGGGATCGGTCTCCGGACTGATCGGTGTTATGCTGGAATCTCCGTTCTACGAGAATCCAGAGGCTTTGACCATGACCCTGGGCACCGGAAAACCGTCGGACCTGACAGACCTCCAGGACGGGCTCCTTGACCTGGAAGGCCTTTCAAAAACAGAGCGCCCCGCCTTTCCGGCCGAAACAGGGTCATGGCCGTCGGTCAAGGATCTTGTGTCAGGCAAAGGCGCGGGAAGTCTGGTTCCCGGTATTCCGGGGAGGCCATGCCCGCTTCCGGCGATTCGGGTCCGCTCCAGGAAAGACCTGAGGGCGGTAATCCGCCACCTGCTCCTGGAACGAAACATCTCGCCGGTGATTATTCAGTCTCTTTTCAGAAAGGGCTTACAGGATTTCTTTGTATCCGGTTCGGAGCCTCTGCCCCCTGCAATCTGTGAATCGGACGTGTTCAATGCCTTTGACCATCTGTTCCAGACGCTGTTCACCGAGTACCGGCCCAGTCAGCCTGCCCGGCAGAGACCCGGCCGGTTCCACATCAACCCTGGGGCTCAGAAGCACCTGTGGCGGATGATCTCCGCCATGCCCCTTTCTCTTCCATCGGATTTCGACCCGGACGGCATCCGGGGCCTTTTCAGGATACTTGACCAGGCCCTGGTTTCCGCCATGGCCCTTTACGCCCACTTGGATGAGGTCCTCCAGAAACGATTGGCAAAACGCCTGCCCCATCTTCCTGTCGGCTGGGACTGGAAGACCCTGTATCGGGCCGAAAAGGGTGCCAACCTTTACGGGCAGGCAGCTGCAGTGGCCCTGGCGTGGCTCCTGGAACACCATCGTGCCCTTGACCCATCCGGTCCCGGGGCCGACATTGATCCCCGGTCCTTGACGGCCCTGGTTCAGCCGGCCATCGGCCACGGTCGATGGGCCATCCAGTCAGCAGTGACCCTTACCAATTCCCACCCCTTTACAGATAAGGACAACATCCGCGCCATTGTGCTCAACGGCCAATTTTCACCGGAGGTAGAAGACGAGCTGGCCGCATTTCTTACAGGGGTCGCCGGTATTACCCTCAGAACGGAAAATTCAGCCGAATACTTTGCTCAGCTCTGGGGATACTATTGCGACCGGCTCGGTGAGAAACGCAAGCAGTACCAGGAGGTCAAGGACTATGTCGAAAAGGGGCTGGAAGAGTATGCCCTTGGCGTCAGCTCCATCAACTATCAGATCCTGAAGCTGGTCCATGGCAAATCCATGCGGGAACTGGATGAAATGGCCTTTGTGGAAGCTGCCGGCAAGTTCACTAAAAAGGGCGGCCAGATCGCCGTGGCCGGTATCAGTCTGGCATCCCCCGGCACCCTGTATGTGGCGGCAAGCAAACGGCCGGTATTTGTTGTCCGTCGAAAAGGGTGCCATGATTACATGGTGGTATCGGACGTCAATGCCGCCATAGGACTGTTTTCCCAATCGATCATTGCCGCTGCCGCCAGGGATTACGACAGCCTTGCCCGAGAACGGGAGAACGCCCTTGCATCCCTGGGCGACCATCCTGATCTGAAACAGCAGTGGGAAGCCATTGATGCCGAATTTTCCCGCAAAATCAATGGGGTCCTCTCCTGCTTCAGCGTTGAGGTGTTCAGTCTGGATGGAGATGACGTCTTTGCCAGAATTGGCAGCCCCTCAGGCCGGCCAGGCATCAGGGAGATCGCGGTTTTTGATTTCAAGGGCACTCCCCTGCATACGGTTGAACCGGTGACCATCAACCTTACACCACCCAATGTTCACAGGGATCTGGATAAGTCCTTTTTCGAGTCCCACATGGAAGCAGTGCCGGACCTGCTGGAGGCCCTGGTTGCCGCCTCCCTTACCCGTGACGGCATGACTGCCCCCCCCTGGATCACCCCCGCTTCCCTGGTTCGACGATTTGGAAAACACCTGAAGAATATGAGACGGATTCTCATTGCCGGAATGGGGACATCCTTTCACGTCAGCCGGTTTGCTTCATGTTTTGCAAGAACCCTTCTGCCCGATATCCAGGTGGTCCCGTTTCAGCCGGTTGACGTCAGAACCTTGTCTGCAAGGGTGGACAGGGACACCGATTTTGTCATCCTTGTCACCTGGAGCGGCACTACTGCTGACATGGTAAGGCTGGCAAAACGCCTCAAGGCGCATGACGTGCTGTTTGTTGCCGTGACGGAAAAGACCTTTGGCGACACTGCCCTCATGGCCCGGAAAAGCTGCGGGATCATACCGGCCATGAGCGGAGAAGAGGTTACGGTGCCTGCTGTGAAGAGTACATTCTGCACCCTCATGGCATTGGAGCTTTTCCTGTTGTGGCTGGTCCGGGAACCCATGGGGCGAAGTGTTGATCCCGGCTTTGCCGATACCCTGTCCCGAATACCGTTTCTCATCCGTTACGCCATCCTTGAATCGGATCTCAAAGCCCGGGCCGATGACCTGGCCTTTGCCAGTGCCTCCGATGACCGTGTCCTGATCATAGACGCGTTACACACCAATGGAACCGGTGATGAAGGCCTGATAAAACTCCAGGAGATGACCTGGTCCGTCAAAGGCATGACCGTTGACTATTCGGATGTGGACATGGATGCGGTTGGCGCTGCAGCAGCAGGCAGCCTCGTCATCGTAAATGCCACTACCAGCAGCCGTCTGGACCAGGCTTTGGAGATCATGGAGCAGCTCAATCTCCGGGAGATTCCTTTTTACACCATCACCGTGGAAGACACCCGGCTGTCCCGGATACGCCAGCTGTGCCTGGACGTTGTGATCGTGTCCCGGATGGAGGACTGCTTTCAACCCTTCATGGATCTGGTATTTTACTATTACCTGGCTCTTTCAGCAGGCAAAGTCCGGGGCCGAACGCCGGACGATTACCCGAGGAACCGGGCTAAATCCGTCACCGCCTCCCGGTCTACCGGCGAACAGGCCATAAACCGCCAAAAGGCCATGTCCGTTATTCGGGACCGGAACGCCCAGGTCCCCTTGCCCCAGCGGATCCCGGAAGGGTTGCCTGGCCAGTCACCATGGACGGCTGGGACATTTTCAGCCCAGGCGCTGAACAGATTCCGGCACCTGGAGAACATCGCCACGGATATGGTCCATGCCCAGGCCCTGGACAGGTTCTTTCAGTCCGGCACTTCGGTCGCTCTTTCCCTGGGCAACCTCCTTTTCACAGGTGGCCGGGATGCGGAACTCTTGCTCCTGCCCTTGGACCGATCCTCACAGGCTGCGGCTTTGACCATTCTGGAAAACCTGGAACCATACCTGCCTTGCCGTATCCGGGTGGTCCCCCGCCGTACCGCTCCGGGGACCCTGAGCGATGACTGTATTGTCATGACCATTCAGTCATCGGCCAAAGACGTCGACCCATGGGAAGGCCCGGAGAGTGTGAATCCCGGAAATCTGGTGTGGATCGCACCGCAGGACAGCGGTCCGCTCCCCGGTCCGAATGTTCCGGGCCCGGTGTGTCCTGTCCCTGCCTATGCCGATATGGATACATCCTTTCTTTATGCCGGGATTTCCCTGTTATTGATCCGGGCCTGGTCTGTCGCCCAGCCGGACAAAAGTCATGCTCTGGAATCTCATTTCAGACGCTCTGCCCTGGCCGTTACGGCCTGTTTGAAAAACAGGGACCTGGCCTGCCAGGTGCGGAAGGTCATGGAACAAAACCGGCGCTATACATCCATGCTCCTGATATCACCCCCGGATGGTACGGGAATGGCTGCCGCCGGAATCTTTGCAAGGGCCGGACATTTTCTTCCCCAAAGCCTCCCGTTCGGCGCCGCTGCCCACGGCGCTCTTGTCACTGTGGAAAACAGGCTCATAACCAAGTACGTCCGTCTCAAGGAGCGCTGCGCCATGGTCCGGGAATACGGCCAGGGCCAGATAGCCGCGTGGGAAGAAGAATTTCTGGGCAAAACGGTTGTGGACGATTTCATGGCGTCTCCGGTTCAGGCCGCGGCCCGGGGCCGGGACACCGTGTTCTTTGCTGAAGGCGACTGGTTTTTCCCGGTGCTCAGACCCGGGTTCCCTGCCCGGGAAGACAACCTCATCCTTATCGACGCCAGTAGTGAAACCTGTTTTGATGATGCCATGGACGAGGTATCGGTATTTGGATGCCGGTATGCGCAGATGGTGGTTATCACCCAGGATGCCTTTGCCTGTATGCCCGGTTGGAAATCCCTGGTGAAATATCCCATGGCCGGTCTGATCCGGCTCCCATCCCTGCCGGGGTATGACCAACCGGTTCCCCTGTCGGATATGCATCTTCCCTTTGTCCTGGATCTGGTGACCGCAGCCATGGCAGGTGTTGTGCCGGAGCAGGCTTCGGGAAATGGCCCCCCGCCATCCCTGACTTGACCAATATCAGCCATTTAAACAATTTTTAAATAGCTGATATTTGTTTCATAATATAATATCTTGATTTAACTGATTTTTTATAAAAATCAGCCTCTATTTAACACCAAAAACACCAGAACTATCATATCAAAAGAAAATTATTGACAGGTTTTGTTTCATGGAGTAATGAAATCAATATTCAGGCAGTATAAAATATCAACCCAAAATCTTGCGAGAAGGCCAATGTTTTTGAAACAGAAACCCCTGTGGGGCAAAAAAACCAGACTTAAATCAAGCTATGACGTAGTTATTATTGGCGGTGGACTTCACGGTCTGGCAACTGCCTACTATCTGGCAAAAGAGCACGGCATCAGGGATGTGGCCATCATTGAAAAGCGCTTCATCGGATTCGGGGCGGCCGGCAGAAACACGGCAATCGTTCGTGCCAATCAGCGGACCCAGTATAACGTGCCGCTATATAAAGAGGCACTGGACCTGTGGCCGGTACTCACCCGAGAGCTGGATTTTAACCTGATGTTCAACAATTGCGGTAACCTGAATCTGATGCACAGCGAAGCGGCCATGAAAGCGGCCCGCATGACCATTGCCACGGCCCAGTTCCACGGCGTGGAAAGCCATCTCATTGACGCCAAAGAAGCCAAGAAAATGGTGCCGGCGCTGAACATCTCAGAAGACATCACATTTCCCATCCACGGAGCCATGTACCATCCCCCCGGCGGCATCGTGCGCCATGATGCCGTGGTCTGGGGCCTGGCCAAAGGGTGTGCCGACCACGGTGTGGATATTCATCAGCACACTGAAGCCACCGCCATTGAGACTAAGCGCGGCAAGATTACCGGCGTCGAGACCTCGGGCGGCCGTATCCAGTGCTCCAGGGTGCTGGTATCCGCCGGTGGTTACAGTGCCGGCATCATTCACCAGATGCTGGGCCTCAAACTGCCCATCAGCGCGCTCACCATTCAGGCCATGGTCACCCAGCCGCTGAAACCGCTGCTTAATTACGTGGTTTCTTCCGGCGCCTATCATTGCTATGCCAACCAGACCCTGAAAGGTGAGATCGTCACCGGCGCCCACATGGATCAGTGGCCTAATTATACGACACAGAACACGGCTCATTACATCAAGCATCAGGCCGAGGCCCTGTCCGACTGGCTGCCCTGCCTGCGTGGCGTAAAATTTATGCGCATCTGGGGAGGTCTGGCCGACATGACCCCGGACATGGCGCCCATCATGGATGGTAACGATCCCATCGAGGGGTTTTACATGGATTGCGGATGGGGGTATTTTGGTTTTAAATCATGCAGCGCCGTGGGCAAGTATATGGCCGAATACATGGCCACCGGTAACTGCCCGGACATGCTCAGGCCGTTTAACCTGCGCCGCTATGAAAACCACCGGTTGATGGGAGAAACCGCCGCACTGGTCAGCTACACACCGGATAATTGATGCATAGTGCATCTGGAAAAATATATTGAAACTGAATAGTATTCATCCAGAAATGGTAGATTGTGGTTCAGATCAAGGCCGCAGCGATTTGGAAACCGGAGGCGTAGCAGCGCTACGTCGAGGATTTCCAAATCGTGAGAACGCCGAGCTGGGCCGCAAGATGTCGTTTATGGGTGGATGCTGACAAAGGAGATTGAATTATGGCCCTAACACTCACCTGTCCCATCTGCGGCAAACGCAACGGCTATGAGTTCCGCTATGGGGGAGAAGACAAGGGACCGCGCCCGGATGAAGCGGATCTGACCCCCGGTGCCTGGTGTGATTATGTCCATATGAACAAGTGCACGATGGGCGTCCAGAAAGAGTGGTGGTTTCATCGTGATGGATGCGGGTCCTGGTTCACCATTTGGCGTGATACAACCAAAAACCTCGAAGTGGATAAACCGGAGGCGCGTAAATGAAACGGCTGAACCAATTGCCTACGTTCCGCATTGATCCCGCGAAAAAATTGGCCCTGAACTACCGGGGAAAATCATACCGGGGAGTTGCCGGAGATACGGTTGCAACGGCGCTTTATGCCAATGGGGTACGGATCTATGCACGCAGTTTGAAATACCATCGTCCCCGCGGGCTTTACAGCCTTGACGGTGAGTGCAGCAATACCTGTATGGAGGTCAACGGCGTTCCCAATGTACGTACTGAAAATACGCTGCTCAAGGACGGTATGGTGGTCAAGGCCCAGAATGTCAAGGGATCGGCGGACCGTGACTGGTTGGCCTTTCTTGACAGGCTGGACTGGATGATGCCGGCCGGTTTTTACTACAAGACCATGCATAAACCCGCCTTCATATGGCCTCTGGCCATGCGGCAGATCCGCAAAGCCGCCGGTCTGGGGGTCATTTCCGCCGACTACAAAATGAAGGGTCGGTATGATGAAATGTTCATTAAAGCCGAAGTTGCCGTCATCGGCGGCGGCGCCGCCGGTATGACCGCTGCCCTGGCTGCCGCCGGGTCGGGCCTCCGGGTGGTCCTGCTGGAATCCCGACCCTATCTGGGCGGATGCTTCGACTACCGGGTCACCACCACCGGCAGCGGTACGCCCCTGTACGAGCGGTCCCGCCAATTGGCCGAAAAGGTTGAACAGACCCGCAACATCCGCGTGTTCAAGCACGCCTCGATGGTGGGGGCCTACAACAACAACCTGATCACCGCCTTTCAGGTGGGCAAAGCTGGCGATGCCTTTACCGAGCGCTACCTCGAGATCCGTTCGGACAGCGTTGTTGTGGCCACCGGCTGCATCGAGCGCCCTCTGATTTTCGATCACAACGAGCGTCCCGGTGTCATGCAGGTGGGGTGCGCCCATCGCATGGCCCGCACGTACGGCCTGCTGCCGGGCAGCGAGGCGGTTTTTTCCGTGGGCCATGACCTGGGCCTGGAAGCGGCCATCGACCTTTTCGATCTGGGGCTGAAAATCAACTGCGTGGCCGATATCCGCGAAGACGGTCAGAGCTTGGAACTGATGCTGGCCCTGGCCGGGCGCAAGATCCCGGTTCTCAAAGGCTGGGTAGCCACCAAAGCCCACGGCCTCAAGCGGGTCGATAAGGTCACCCTTTCCACCGTGGAAGCCACCGTCAAACGCCAGTTTTCCTGCGATCTGCTGGTTGCATCCGCGGGGTTGACCCCGGTGACCGGTCCCTTTATTCTGGCCCAGGCTGAAATGGGGTACGACGGTCACACCGGCTATTTCCTGCCCATCGGGCTGCCTGAAAAGATGTTTCCCGCCGGCTGTATGACCGGCGTCAACAATCCCGATGCCATTGAAGCTTCCGGGCGTCTCGCCGGACTCAAGGCGGCGGTTGCCGCCGGCGCGGACATGGGCAAAGCCGTTTCCGATGCCGAAAAAGCTGTTTCTGCTCTTCCCGGGCCGGAGCGGGGCTGCAAACTGGTCACTGCTCCGGTCAGGGGACGCAAGAGCTTTATCTGTTTTGATGAAGATACCACGATAAAAAATATCAAGCAGGCCATCGAAATGGGCTTCGATGTCCCCGAACTGATCAAGCGTTTCACCTCGGCCGGTACCGGCCCGGGCCAGGGAGGCATCCCGGGGCACAATCTGCCCCTGTTCGTGGCCAGGTATACGGCGTCCACCGACACACCGGTGCCCACCACGGTGCGGCCGCCGCTGGTACCCACTTTTCTGGCCACCTACGCCGGTTACAACCACCACATGTTCAAGCACACCCCGCTTCACGACTCCCAGACGGCGGACGGCGGTATTTTCCGCAATATCGGCGTCTGGCAGCGGGCCCGTTATTTTTCCGAGGATTTCGACTGCAGGGAAGAGATCCTCAACGTTCGTAACAACGTGGGTATTTTCGACGGCTCCACCCTGGGAAAATTCCGCATTCACGGACCCGATGCCCTCAACGCCCTGCAGCGGGTGTACGTGTCGGACATGAGCAAGGTGCGGGAAGACCGCATCAAGTATTCGGCGATGTGCAACGATGACGGCTGTGTCATGGATGACGGCGTAGTGGTCAAGCTGGGTGAAAACGATTATTATTTCACCACTTCCACCGGCCGGGCCGGACAGACCGTGGAGTGGGTCCGTTACCACACGCGTTTCGACGGCTGGGATTTCAACATGGTCAATCTGACCGATGCCATGGGCGTTATCAATCTGTCGGGTCCCAATGCCCGCAAGGTCTTGGCCAAAATCGTGGATATTGACGTCTCCAATGAGGCTTTTCCCTACGCCGGTTACAAGGAATTGTTCATCAGGGATACCATTTTTGTGCGTGCCATGCGCCTGGGATTTGTGGGCGAGCTCTCCTACGAGCTGCACGTGCCGTCCTCTTATACCCAGGCGGTCTGGGACATGCTCAAAGACGCCGGCGCCGAATTCGGTATCCGCAACTTCGGCGTTGAAGCCCAGAACGTGTTACGTATGGAAAAGTGCCACATTATTCTCGGCTCTGAGTCCGAACAGCGCACCAACCTGCTGGATGTGGGCCTGGGCGTTCTCTGGGACCGTAAAAAAACCGACGCCAAGACCGTGGGTGCCGTGGCCTTGCGCCAGGCTGAAAACGATGTCGGCCGGCTCAAGCTGGTGGGGATCCGCATGGAGGACGACACCCGGCCCGCCCGAGACGGCGCCCTGATAGTCGACAACAAGGTTCGCGGTTACGTGGCCACCATGCGTAAAAGTTTTACCACCGGCGAAGCCGTGGGCATGGCCCTGGTGGAATCCCCGTTATCGGAGTTAGGGACCCGGCTGGAAATTTTTGAGGATGAGTGTAAGGGCGTTCGGTTGTATGCCCGCGTCGCGCCCATGCCCTTTTACGACCCCGAAGGCAAGCGGATGAAAATGTAAGTTTGCCGCAAAATACAGAAATTTGACAATTAAGAAGTTAAAGAGGTAACCCTTATGGTTGAAATCAGAAGACACTCACCGGTACAGTTCAATGCTGACCCCATCAGGGTCGAGGTGCGTGACAACTGGACGGTGGCACTGGAATATGGCGATGAGGGCCAGGGCCCCTGGCTGGTGGACCTGGCCCACAAAATTCGCTGGGACCTGCAGGACAACAAGATCGTCGAACAGACACCCTGCCGTCTGGCGGTACCTGAAGCCCCGGGAAAGTGCACCTTTTCCGGCAACACGTTGATCAACCGAATGAATCGCACCCAGGCATCCATTTATCATCTGGGTCCGGCCACACCGGCCATGCCCGCCTTTTCGGGCTATACCGATACCACCGAAACCACGGTTTTCCTGGCCCTGTTTGGTCCCAAGGTGTTTTCTATCAGCGAAAAACTGAGCAATCTGGATCTTCACGACCCGGCCAGTAAAACGCCCTTTTTGCTGCAGGGTCCTTTTTGCCACGTGCCCTGCCAGGTCGTCGTCCTGGAAAGAGCCGCCAATGGTTCCGGCGGGTTTCTCCTCACCTGCAGCCGCGGTTACGCTGACTCCATGGTTCACGCCGTTCTGGCAGCAGGGGCTGAATTTTTTCTCAAACCTGCAGGGGAAGACCGGTTCACGGCCTGGATAAACCGTTTATAGCTACAATATATGGTGATAACAGAAGTTTAAAGAAGCATATAGTGCCGTTGAAATGTCAGGAGCTTTTACGAGTCCATCAACGATGAATGATGCATAGACGGATTAATTTATCGAGGTTTTTTTCCCGGTCGATATTCCGTATCAGGCTTACCAGAGATTTGGCGTTGGTTTTTCCCAAAACAGGAGATGTCAGCCATAAAAATTTGTTTGTAAGTTCCAGGTCGGTGGGGGGTGCCGTGTGCGGGTCCCATTTTGCGGACAATACACCGGATGAGAAGACACGTTCATCTGTCATCGTGATCTCAACCTCTGATTCGGCTTTGGTTGGGAATTTTTTTTCAAATCGGTCCCGGGCAATGATTTGGATTTTATCCATCATTCTGTGGATATCTTTTCCAAAAAATCTTGGGGTCAGCACCTGAGCGGGTCCGACTTCTCCATCCAGGAGGGCGGCTGCAATGGGAAATGCAATATTGTACTGCGCGTCTTCCGTGGTTTGCGGATACTTTGTGTTTAAGGCGGCTGATGCTTTAAATGTAAACACCTTGATCTGTTTTATATCTTCAGGAACAAGTCTGTTTTCTGCCATGATTTTCAGGGCACCGTCGACTCCCGGATGAGCCCATCGGCAGGCTGAATAGGGCTTGAAATAAAGGTTCATGATTTCATAGGATCGGCCCAGGGATCTAATCCATTCCGTTTTTGGGGAATCATCAAAAATCGGATTGATTCCGGTAAATCCCCTGGCCGCCATAATTGCAGACATCATGGCCACCATACATCCCCATCCGATACTGTCTTTTCCCATACCCGGGATTTCAATGCACTTCATCATGGGGGCAATGGGGGCATGATATTCGGCAGCGCCCAGTGCATGATAAAGCATTTTCCGGGTGAGCCCGAGAATCTTTCCCGCTGCAGCGGCCCCTCCGATGGCACCCCAGCTTCCCGAGGAATGGTAAGTTGCATCATTTGCATGACGGATCAATCCGGCCCGGATAGCCACTTCGTAACCGATAACCAGGGCGGTTAAGAATTTTTTGCCGCCAATACCCGGTGTGACTTCTGCCGCCGCCAGGGCCACGGGAAGAATGCAGGCGCCGGGATGACCTTTTACCTCCCTGTAGCCGTCATCAATATCCAGGGCGTTGCCGGCAAACCCATTGGCGAGGGCTGCGCCTGATGCTGAAACTTTGCTGCCTTTGACAAGGATAGTGGCATCATCACCTTTGAACTGCTCTTGGGCAAAGCAATTCATCAGGTCGGCCACAGGTGTCTGATGCCCTGCTATCAGAGCACCTAAAGTATCCATCAGGCATCGTTTTGCCTGATGTTGAATATTGCCGGGCAATTCGGACCAATCCGTTTCCATGATAAAATTCAGGACATAGTCATTATTTTCCATGAAGCCCCATTTCTTAGAGTGTCTTTAAAATCCACCTGTCCTTGCAGCCCCCAAAAACGAAACATTCGCTGACAAATCGTCAGCTTTTTTCGACATTACAGCAGTATGTTGAATTTTTCCCTTATCGCCTTATCAATTTTTTCGGGAATATAGGCCGGTTTGGGACCGGCAAGCAGTTTTTTTGCCATGTCAAGTGCCCTTTGCCTGATATCACGACTACCCTCGGTTTCCCACCTTTCCCGACTTTTCCGGTCGGTAACGCCATTGCCGCCGTAGTACTCGGTTCTCATATGGGCCATTGTATGGGGAGCGGCCATGAAATTCCCCCCCGGACCCACCGAATCGATTACGTCCAGGGCAAGGTGTTCGGCATCGCAGTTAATCCCTTTGAGAACCTTGCAGCAGCTACCGATAATCTCATCATCAATAACAAACTGCTCATGGGCGATGGTGAGCATGGATTCAAGCATGCCGGCACTGTGGTGGATATAATTGGAGCCGCCCATGGATGCAAGCACGGTGGTCAACGCTTTCTCATACCCGGCCTGGGCGTCGGAGACTTTGGCATCGGAAAGTCCTGCAGAATTGTAATTGGGTACTTTTATATAATCTGACAGCTGGTGGATGGCCGCATTCATCATCCCGCATTCCACGGCACCGCCTAAATACCCCATGGTGTTGAGATTTGCCATGCCGGGGATACCGCCGTAAAGCAGGGGCGCGCCGGGCTTGGTCAGCTGGCAGATGGTGATGCCGGCAAGCTGCTCGGCATGGATGAGGGCCAGGGTGCCGGCCATGGTCAAAGGCGAAGTCGATCCGGCCATGGGTGCACATGAAAGGGCAACCGGGATAAGGCTGTGGTTTGCTCTCTGCATGATACGGGTGGACTGGGTACACAGTTTTAACGGGCTGATGGCAAAGGAGGTAATCACGGAAATAAATGGTCTTTCCCGAAGTTTGTCCCGGCCTCCGGCAATCATGGAAGCCATTTCAATAACCTCCTCCAGTCCCTTTGTATCATTCACCCCGGACATGACATGTTTCGCAGATCCTGCAAGGCAGGCATAAAACATATTGACGTCATAGTCTGCCTTATCAATGTCTGTGGGAATGCAGGGCCTTACCAGAAAATGGATGTTGTCCAGATGATCCACAAGCCGCGATACATCATAGAGATCTTTAAGGGTTGTGGATCTGATCTTGCCGGTTTCCGGGTCCAGAATCTTGATGGCAGCCCCCCCGGTTCCCAGATGGACTCGATTCCGGGTCAGATGAAGATCGTGTTTTGGGTCCTGACCGCACAGGAGGACTTTTTCAGGCGCTTTTACCACCTGTTCAACAATCATCTTTTTTGGGAATGTGATGTTTTTTCTACCTCTGTCAATGGCGGCACCGTTGCCTTCAAGCATTTGAACGGTATCTTCCAGCCCATGTTCATAGGTAATCCCTGTTTTTTCCAGAATTTTCAGGGATGCTTCATGGACAGTTTCGATCTGTTGCGGTGACAGGGGGCAATATTGGCCACCTTGTAAGCCCATTAAATTCATCTCAATCCCCTCGCTAAGTTGTTTTCATTACCCCAAAAAGCCCAACGCGCTGTCAGCGAACCCAAAGATATTGTTTTTTTGGAATTTTATTTTGATAAGCGTTTAAATGGCACGGGTTATAATTTCTGTCAACAAAAATGTAACAAAAGTCATCAAAATATTATTTTTTAAAAAATAAAACAAATTATGTCGACTTTTGTTTCTCGTATAGTCACTGAGGCTGTTTGACAAACAATCCAAACCCCAATATCATATTCATAGTCACACCATGATTCAACATAACAGATATAAGAACACGTTTAATGCCCCATAACTTATTAATAAAATCACTACCGGAGTTTGAATATTTAAAAATGGTCCTTTTCAGCGACAAGACAAATAACGAGGCGGCATCAAAATACAATTCAGATCTCGCCTTTTCAAAGGCAATTTCAAAAGCGTTTATGCAGGAGCTCAGAGATTTGTTGCTCAGAAAATCCAGACGCCTCCTTCCTTTTGATGAAGTGAAAGAGAAACTCGAACTCTGGCATGTAAAAGACCTGGGGATCAAGTCTGTGCCGCTGGATTCAATCGTCGGCAGTCAGGGCCGCTATAAAAATTTTACGAGATATTTTCTTCCCCTGGACGAAAATTTAAGAAACCGATGGAAACAGATCGAGGCGGCTGTCGCAGCCGGTAAAGATCTCCCGCCCGTTGAGCTCTACAAGGTGTGCCATGCCTATTTTGTTAAAGACGGTCACCACAGGATATCGGTGGCCCGGGCAAAGGACAGAGGCGCCATTGAGGCCAGGGTATTTGAATATGACTGTGATTTCTCCCTTGATGATAAAACAGACCTGGAACAGATTGCCATTCTTGAAACATATCAGCGGTTTTTAAGGGAAACAGGGCTGAAGAAAATGAGGCATCCGCAACTTCATCTGACTGTTTTGGGTGGGTATCCTATCCTCATGGAACATATACAGCGGCATCGGTTTTACCTGGCCACAAAAAAGAAAAGAGACGTCAGCATTGAAGCAGCGGCAATGTCCTGGTTTGACAATATTTACTCCCCCATGGCCGCTTTGATCCACAACAACGGTATTATGGAAAAATTTCCCCACAGGACAGAAACGGATTTCTATATCTGGATCACCAAATACAAACACCTTGTTTTTCAGGATAAGTTTGAGCCGGAAAAAGTCCTCACCACCATTGAGAGTTATTCAAAAATTATTTCCAATCCCTTACGAAAGATTTTGGGAAAATTAAGAAAATTCCTTGGGCTTGTAAGATATTGAATTTAAAAATTTCAAATGCCCGGGCGCTGTTTTAGGCCCGGGCATTTGAAATGATGGGCCTATTTTCTTTTTTTGATAATCAGTCCCACACCCTCAAGCCAGCTTTTGGCAACTGCTTCAGGTTTTTCACCATTTACATTAACCCTGTAATTGAGGCGTGTCATTGTGGCCGTGTCCAGGGAAGCACCGATCTGGCTTAAAATCAATTTGATTTCAGGATATGCTTTGAGCACCTCCGCTCTTATAACCGGTGCAGGATTATAGATGGGAAAATAGCTTTTATCATCGTCTAACACCGTGAGGTTATAATCCTGAATTTCGCCATCAGTGGCAAACGCCATTCCACACATGGCCTGACCGTCCCTGACCGTCTTTTTGGCGAGGGGGGTCTCCATTTTCATGACTTTTGAATCCGGTATATCTTTTCCGAAATCAAGACCGTAATATTTCATCATCCCCTTGAATCCGTCTGCTCTGGAATAGAACTCTGCGTTGGTGGAAACACTCATTTTGCCGGGATTGTTTTTTGTCCATGCCGCCCATTGGGACAGGGTGCTGATACCTAGTTTATCCGCAGTGGCGGCTTTCATGATGATGGCATAGGTATTGTTGAATTTTGCAGGTGCAAGCCATACAAGGCCATTTTTTTTATCCTCTGCCTTAACCTTGGCATACAGCTCATTCGCGTCGCGAACCACTTCTGTTTTTTTGAACAAGGAGAGCCATGCGGTTCCGGTATACTCCATGTAAACGTCAATCTGTCCCTGTTCCAGGGCCGTACGATTCACATTCGTTCCCCCGAGGCTTGTACGGTCTTCAACAGGAATTCCCCGGTCTTCTAACAGGGCGACCATGATTTTGCCCAGGACCACCTGTTCGGTGAAATCCTTGGATGCCACTTTGACAGGGCCCTTTGCAAAAGCGGACATGGGAAGAATAATAAATGTAATTGCCATCACTAAAAAAATAAGTTTTTTCATAATTGACCCTCCTGGAAATATGGTTTGATGTTAATGGCTGCAGGCAAAATGCAGACAGACAATGATGACCGAATATCCATTGGTGGTTTATATCCGGCCCTTTAAACGATTACGCTATTTTAAGTTCATCTGTCCTGGTACCTCTTGGAATAAGAACTTTTTCCGAAAGGCTGAGGCAATAGTCAAACAGCATGGCAATGAGAGCTACCGGAACGGCACCTGCCATCATGATGCCCATGTCAACCAGGGCAATACCGGTAAATATCCAGAATCCGAGTCCGCCGCCACCGATGAGAAATGCCAGGGGAGCTGTACCGACAATAATGGCGGTTGATGTTCTTACACCGCCTGCGATAACAGGCATGGCATTGGGAAGTTCAATCTGAAACAGGACCTGTCTTTTGGTCATTCCCATTCCGGTGGCTGCCTCGATGACATCTTTACTCACCGAATCGATCCCTGCATAGGTATTTCTGACAATGGGTGCCACTGCATGGAGAAAAAGCGCAATCAGCGCTGGTACCATACCAATGCCTGAAAGACCGATAAGCGGCAAAAAACCGTAGGCCATGGCAATCACCCCAAGGGAGGGGACAGATTGCCAGACATTGACCACAGCCATTATGGAAGAAGACGCCCTTTTCATACTTTTTCGCGTCATCACAGTACCAAGGGTCACCCCCACAAGGACGGCACAGAACATGCTGATAAGGACCAGAACAAAGTGTTCGCAAATCAATCTGAAAAACTCCGGGATATTTTTGATCGTGTAGTCCCAGGCCCCGTAAAAGGTATACAGCCATACAATAAAAAGGATGGTTAAAAAGACCGGTATAAACCGTTTGGCAAGTTCGAACCAAATTCGTAAAGGCATGATTCTATCCTTTCAAGGTCTCTTTTATATCTTCCGTGTGAAGCCAACCAAGCACTTTTTTGGTGTCATCCACCACAATCAAAAACCCATAATCATGGGTAAAAATTTCAGACAGACCGTCCTTGAGACTCGAATTTTCTGTCAGCCATGCATTGGTGGGCGCAACTGCATCTTTAACCCGGGTTGCTTTATCAGAAATAGTGCCCTTATCGATCATCCCCGTGAGTGTGCCTTCTCCATCTACTGCAATCAGGTATCGGGTATCAGCTTCTGAGAACATATTGCGGGCGGTTTCAATGGTTTCATTCTGGTCAATAACCGGCGGCTTGTCTTTCATTGCCCGTTTTATGGTAAATAAGTTGAGCCGTTTGAGGGTCCGGTCTCCACCCACAAAATCAGCGACAAAATCATTTTTTGGATAGGTCAGGATCTCTTCCGGGGATGCAAATTGGACCAGATGACCGTCTTTTAACAGGCAGATTTTATCACCCATTTTTATGGCCTCATTAATGTCATGGGTGACAAAAACGATGGTTTTTTTAACCTTCTCCTGTATTTTTAAGAATTCATTTTGCAGATGTTCCCTGTTAATGGGGTCAATGGCGCCAAAGGGTTCATCCATGAGCATGATGGGCGGGTCACCGGCCATACCCCTGGCTACACCGATCCGCTGCTGTTGACCGCCGGAAAGTTCCTTCGGGTACCTGTCCCGGTACTCATCGGGATCAAGATTGACGATTTCAAGAAGCCTCAACACTTTTTCATCGATTTTGGCTTTGTCCCATTTTAGAAGTTTCGGGATAATGGCAATATTCTCGCCAATGGTCATGTTGGGAAACAAACCGATATTTTGAATCACATAGCCGATGCTTCTTCGAAGTTCTATGGTGTTAAGCCTGGAAATATCTTCGCCGTTGATAATGATCTTGCCGCTGGTAATGGGGATCAAGCGGTTGATCATTTTCATTGCAGTGGTCTTGCCGCACCCTGAGGGTCCGACAACTGTGCAGATCTCACCCTCCTCCAGTTCAAAGGAGAGCTCGTTAACAGCTTTGACGTGTCCTGCACCGGGATATATTTTTGTGACTTTCTGAAGGCTCAACATAATTCCCATAATTTCCTCCTCATTATTCCATTGCCTGTCCGACTTTAAGCCCGGTGGGTGTAATCCAATCCTCTGCCTTCGCCAGGAAGATATCCGCTACAATGGCAAGAAGACTCATGGCAATGGCGCCCGCAATAACCGAATCATTGGTTGACATCTGAAGACCTTTACTGACAAAAAGCCCTAATCCCCCGGCACCGATGTATGCGGCAATGGCGGCAATGGCGATCCCCATGACCACTGCCGTTCTGACGCCTGCCATAATAATGGGCGCCGATAAAGGAAGCTGCAGTTGGACAAGAAGCTGAAAATTGGTCATCCCCATTCCCTTGCCTGCCTCAATCGTGGCAGGATCCACACTTTTTAATGCAATATAGGTGTTTCTGATAATCGGGAGCAGGGAATACAGGGCCAATGCCACGATTGCCGGAACAACCCCTATCCCGATCCCGCTGACCGCATCCCATGCATTGTCAATACTTGACAGAATCGGCATCATAAACCCGAACATGGCAATACTGGGTATGGTAATGAGAATGCTGGATAAATAAAGAACAATTCCGGCGGCACCCGGACGGCGTGTAATAAAAACACCCACCGGGACACCGGTTACAATGGCGATGATCAGGGCAATACCGACAATACGCATATGGGCGGCAAGCTGAACAAATGTTTCATGGAGGTTATCCGCAAAAAACTTTAATGGCCCGGATACAAATAAAGGATGAATCAGTGTTGGATAGGCAACCACGGAGAAACCCAGTGCCAATATGACCATCCAGAAATCCTCAACCGAGCGCATGTTATGAAGAACCGCCACAACAACAAGTAGGCACGACACACCCCAGACCATAAAAAATCCCCAGGTGTCACTCAACATGAGGGGATCGAGTTTGGTATAGAGTTGTGTCGAAAGATCAAAAAGATATAAAAAAACAGAGGTCAGAACAAAAATAAACAAAAGATAATAAGATATTCTGCCGAGGGTTCCTTTTTTGTAACAGTGCTGCAGGTAATATAAAAATCCCCCGAAAAAAAGAAAGGCGCTTCCCCATCGAAAAACACCCGACAAGGTTTGAAAAATAAAGGTAAATACGGACACAAGGATGAAAAAGATAAGAAATAGGCCGGGGAAGGGTGTGATTTTCAGATTGTTGCCTTGATAAACCATTAAAAAAAGAAGCAGGGCAAATAGCGGTACAATCAAAATCATTCTCAAGATATCATAGGATTCAAGGAACGCCACATCCAGGTCCACAAGATTGAGAAGCATGTTAAGCGGGGACAAAGGTTTTTCCTGCAAAAGGAATCTTCCGGGAAACCACGGCAAAAAAAATGAAACAAAAATTAAAACCGAGAAGAGAAGAAATACCCTGTCAGCCCAATTCCAGCCGAATTCTTTGCGAAATTTTAAAGATGCAATAGGTTTTGAGCAATGATGACACTTCGTTGAATTTAGAGGCAATTCCTTTTTGCATTCAGGGCATATGGGAATTTCCATCATCATTTTCACCTCCGAATTATAAAACTGACCGTTAATGCGTCGTATTTAATCACTCAATAAAGAGCAAGGCGTTAGATGGGGAAAATCATGTCAATACCGGGTTGGTTAATGGACATGAAATAGCAATGTCGGGCCAGAAATCGAAATTTCATGACATTATCTTGTTTGTACCCGCCAGCGTAATTTCAGTGATTGATGAATTTTTTATGCGGCACCGTTAAACAGTAGTAAAATAAAATCTTTCATGATGGGATATGTTTGTCAAGTAAAAAGTCAAATTTGATAGCTTTTGTTACAAAGTGTTACGTCACAAAATGACAGGCAGCCCAGTGGCCCACCTGAACTTCCACCAGGGGTGGTTCCGCCTGGCGGCAAACCGGCATGGCATTAGGACATCGCGTTCGAAAAGAACAACCGGAAGGTGGATTGATAGGGCTGGGTACATCCCCATGCAAAACGATCCGTTTGCGATCCAAAGTGGGGTCCGGCACCGGCACAGCTGACAAAAGTGCCTCGGTGTAGGGATGCAGCGGGTGGCCGTAAAGCGATGCCGTATCGGCGGTCTCGACGATTTTGCCCAGGTACATGACGGCCACCCGTTCGGAAATATGCTTTATGACGCTCAAGTCATGGGCAATGAACAGGTAGGTCAGACCGAATTTCGCCTGGAGATCTTCAAGCAAATTGATTACCTGGGCCTGGATCGAGACATCCAGGGCCGAAACCGGCTCATCGCATACGATGAGCCGGGGATTGAGTGCCAGGGCTCTGGCGATACCGATGCGCTGGCGCTGGCCGCCGCTGAATTCATGAGGGTAGCGTTTGAGATGCCCGGCGGAAAGCCCCACCGTCTCCAGTAAATCGACGACCCTGTCCCGTCGCTGTTTGCCGCCGGCCATTTTGTGGACGTAAATGGGTTCGCCGACAATATCTTCGATGGACATCCTGGGATTCAGAGAAGCAAATGGATCCTGAAAAATGATCTGCATGTTCCGTCTTAGCGATCGCATTGCTTCTTTGCCCAATGCAAAGATGTCTTTTCCGTCAAATAACACACGGCCTTTCGTGGGTTCCAGCAGTCCCAGTATCACTCTGCCGGCAGTGGTCTTGCCGCAGCCGGATTCTCCTACAAGCCCGAGGATCTCGCCTTTTTTGATATGAAGGCTGATACCGTCTACCGCCTGTACCTGGCCGATGATCCGGGAAAAAACGCCGCCCCGAATCGGAAAATATTTTTTTAAGCCCTCAACTTTAAGCAAAGTGCCGCCTCCCGAAATTTCCTGTTTTAGCGGACAAAACAGGTTTTGTTGGGTGCCCGCCCGTAAATTCGGCCCCCCTGTTTCAAGTGGGGCGCCCCGGATGCTCAAAAACTCGGCGATAGCCGATCCTAACACCCGCGAACAATCCGGTCGATGACCATGGGGGGCCTTTTTATTGCATTCCACCGGGCAATGCGCATGGATCGGGTAAACAGCCTCTCATGGATAAAGATTATTCAAAATGCCTGCGTTTTTCCTTATCGTACCTGAAACAACGAACCCGATGGCCCGGGCCGGCCTGTTCCAGCGCCGGTGTCTCTGTCCGGCAAAATGCTCTGGCGTATTTACAGCGCGGATGAAATCGACATCCGTCCGGAAAATCCAGTGGATCGGGCACTATCCCGGATATCGCTTCCAGCCGACGTTTTTTATTGTCGGTCAACCGCGGGATAGAGTCGTACAGTGCACGGGTGTATGGATGCCCGGGTGCCTTGAATACAGACCTCACATCGCCATATTCCACAGCCTTGCCCGCATATGTCACAATCACCTCATCGGCAACCTCGGCGATGACGCCCAGATCATGGGTGATCATCATTACGGACATGTCGATCTCTTTTTTTATTTTTTTTATAAGTTCAAGGATCTGCGCCTGTATGGTTACATCAAGTGCTGTGGTCGGTTCATCGGCAATAAGCAGTTTGGGTTTGCACGAAAGCGCTATGGCGATCATGGCCCGCTGGCGCATCCCTCCGCTGAGTTGATGTGGGTATTCGTCAATTCGTTTTGCCGGAGAGGAAATGCCTACCAGATCCAGCATTTCGATGGCTTTCCTTCGGGCATTTTTTTTATCCAGTTTCTGGTGGAGGATGATTGACTCCATAATCTGATTGCCGATGGTATACACCGGATTTAATGAGGTCATCGGCTCCTGAAAAATCATTGAGATATCATTTCCCCGGATTTTTCTTATCTCTTCGGGGCTTTGCTTCAACAGGTTTACTCCTTCAAACCAGATTTCCCCTTCTACGATTTTACCGGGTGGTATCGGTACGAGCTGCATGATGGAAAGAGCGGAAACACTTTTTCCGCAGCCGGATTCACCGATGATACCGATGGTTTGGCCTTTTTTGATGACGAAATCCATTCCGTCAACGGCCCGGGCGATCCCTTCTTCCGTATAAAAGTAGGTTTTTAGATGTTTTACTTCCAGAAGTATATCACTCAAGGGTATTGTCTCCTGTAGATAGTGCCGGCAGATACAACCGGTTATCACTGTAGCCCGTAACCTTTACTCTCCCCGAAGCCTGGGATCGACCATGTCGCGGATGCCATCACCGAGCAGGTTGAATGAAAGAATGGTAATCAAAATGCTGAGCCCGGAAAAAATCGATATTCCCGGTGCATTGATCAGGACATCCACCCCTTCACGGATCATATTGCCCCAGGTAGGGGTCGGCGGCTGGACCCCCAGACCGATAAAAGCCAGGTTTGCCTCAAGCCTTATGGCTACACCCACCCAGAGTGTTCCGGCAACCAGGAGCTCGCCAAAAATATTGGGGAAAATATGGCGAACGAGTATCCGGGGCACTTTGACGCCAATGGCTTGGGCCGACACCACATATTCGCTTTCTTTGATGGACAGGAGTGAGCCGTGGGAAAGGCGGGCAAATCTGGGGATCATGACAATACCCAGGGTAATGATCAAATTAAAAAGGTTGGATCCAAGCATCGCCGTAACCGCTATGGCCAGAATCAGGTCCGGAAAACACATGAGTACGTCAATGGCCCGCATGATAACGGTTTCAATTTTTCCACGGTAGTATCCGGCCACCATTCCCATGGCGGTGCCGAACAGCAGGCCGATGAAAACAGAAGAAAACCCGATCACCAGAGACACCCGACTGCCCCATATAATTCTAGATAGAACATCCCGGCCGAAATCGTCGGTTCCCAGCCAATGGGTGCCGTTACTGCCGGTAAGGCGGAAAAAGGCGTCCTGACCAAGAGGGTCAAACGGGGAAAGCCATGGGGCAAAAAGGGCGATACAGACGATTAAAATCGTCAGTACGCCACCTGCCAGAGCGGTTTTGTTTCTCAGGAACGCGGACCGCATTCGCCGGCCTCGTGAAATTTCTTTCGGCATACTATCCTCTTTAGGAACGGAGATTAGATTAATGACAGTGATTCGATTCCGGTTAGTCGGGACCGGCCGCGTAAATGATCTGTCCGGCGTTTTGTATTTAATTATATTTAATTCGCGGATCCACCAGGCCGTAAATCATGTCCGTAAACAGGTTAATCACCACGACGATGACGGCATAAAACACCATGACGGACTGAAGGGTCGCATAATCTCTCTGCTTGATGGCGCCGACCATCAATTTCCCCAGACCCGGGCGGGAAAATACAATTTCCACCATGACCGATGAGCCGATGAGTACCACCGCGTAAAGTCCCCCAAGGGCCACAATCGGGATCATTGCATTACGCAGGACATGCTTGTAAAGTACAATTCGTTCGGCAACTCCCTTGGCATATGCGGTGCGGACATAATCTTCTCGAATGATGTCAAGGATCGAAGACCGGGTCATGCGGGTTACATACGCTGTCATCAACAGACCGAGTGAAAGGCCGGGCAGGAAGAGGTGGCGCAGATTGTCCGCAAGGTTATAAAAATCACCGCCACCCACCACCGGGAACAATGGGAATTTGATTGAAAACACCAGAATGAGTAAAATGCCCAGATAAAAGGCCGGTACCGATAGACCCAGAAGAGAAAAAATCCGGTTAAAATAATCGATAAACGTATTTCGTCGCACTGCGGCGGAAATACCAAGGGGTACCCCCAGAATATAACCGAATACAATGGCGGCAAATGTCAATTCCAGGGTGTAGGGCAGGACCCTTGCGATCTGGGCGGCGACCGGATACCCGGTTATGGTCGAAATGCCCAGATTGCCTTGGAGAAGATCTCCGAGGAAGCTTAAATACTGGCGCCACAACGGTGCGTTCAGACCCATTTTTTCTCGAAGGGCATTTACGGCCTCCTTGCTGGCATAATCGCCCAGGGCCGCTACGGCAGGGTCTCCGGGAAGAACACGGACAACAATAAACACCAGCGTCAGGACAATAAAAAGGATCGGAATGCTTTGAAGGATTCTTCGAACAATGTAGTTAAACATAGGCGTATACCACTTTTTGTAACCGTGAACGGTTACAAATTATAGATCTGAAAAATGGCAGGAGCGCCGGGCATTTCCGGGCTGTTATCAGCAGCCCGGAAGTCCGTGCACCGTTGTTCGTTCTCTGCCTCAGTTATTTTGCGGCAGGCAGGCACCTATATTAAGGGCCTTTGGAAGGGCTTGCCGTTTTTTTATCAATGGGCCAGAATTTTTGTCTTTTCGGTTATCTGGGGTGAGTATGTCGCCCAACTGAACTCAAGTGGATGCCCCAGATCTACATAGGATTTCATTGGGAACGCATATTTCAATCGGATAATCGGTACAGCAGCAACATCTCCGAGAAGCTGGATCTGCGCCTTTTTCCACAAATCATTCTGCTTATCGGGGTTCAGCTCCCATCGTGCCGCTTCGATGATAGCGTCAATGCTATCAACGTTGCCATCCCCGTCTGCATCCAGGGTTCCGTAGTGGGAAAAATTGGTGTCCGGTTTTTTCCCGGAAACAACGGTTGAGTCCGAATGGTAGAAACGAGTCAGAAACACATCGACATTGGGGCGCCAGCAGGCATAGTACCCGATTGGGCTGGCATCTTGCCTCACCAGGCTGTGAAAGGATGAATGGTCAACGACTTTAAGCTTTAAATCAATACCGGCCTTTTTAACCTGGGCTTGAATAGCAACCATTGGTTTACGATAACTGCTTGCCATTTCACTGATAATGACTTCGGTCTGCAAACCGTTGGGATAGCCGGCTTCCGCAAGAAGTGCCTTGGCTTTGACGATATTGTCCTCATACACAACGCCCGCTGTTTCAGCTTCCGCCCGGGTCAAAGCGCCCGGCGCCGGTGGTGCCTGAGCGGCGGAGTAAATGGGGATTGCCAGGCTTTCTCCCATAAAAGCGGCGACTTCCTTTCGGCTGATGGCATAAGCGAACGCTTTCCGGACGCGGATATCGTTGAAGGGGGGGATGGTCATATTCAGATGGCACATTTGTGTTTCACAGGGGCCGAATGATTTGACCTTTACCTTTGGAAATGTGGCGACCTTGGCGATCCATTTGTCTTCTTTGAGGCCTTCGATAATTTCCAGTTCATCGGTACGAAGGCCGAATTCACGAGAACTGACGCTGGGCATATACCGTACGATGACAGTGTCCAATATGGGCGCGCCGCGAAAATATCGGCTGTTGCGCTTCAAAATCGTCTTCTGTCGAGGATCATAGGATTCGAAGATAAAAGGACCCGTTCCGACCGGATGGGTTTTAGTCCAATCTTCCCCTTGTTGTTCAATTGCTTTTTTGCAGACGATAAACCCGCCGGCATAGCTGGCGAATTTGGCTAGAAACAGCGTATCTGAAATCGGATTTTCGAGGGTAATTTTTACGGTATAAGGGTCAATTGCCACCGCATGGACCCCGGAATATTCTCCGGCATATGAGGAGTAATCCGGGTTTGAGGCTCGTTTTAGAGAATAGATGATATCTTCGGAGGTTAATTCATATCCGGAGGAAAATCCCGGGAATGGGTGGAAAAAAACCCCTTTTCTAAGGTGAAAGGTCCAGGTTTTTTTATCTTTTGATACGTCCCATGATGCGGCCAGATCCGGTTCCGCGTCGACTTGGTTGCCGGGTGTGTATCGTACGAGGCCGTTAAATATCATATCAACGGTACTTCTATCCACGGTGGATGCCGCTCTGTGCGGATCAAAAGTTTTAGCGTCTCCGGAATCAAATGCAATTCGCAAAACCTGTTTTGATGCCAGTTTGTCTGCAGCGCCGGTATCAACAGCGCCGCATAGGGCTGTTGTTAAAACGCCTACCAGTGCGAAAATAAGGAAATTTTTCATTTTATCACCTTTTCTGTTCATCTGTCCTTGTTTGAAAATTATGGGTAAATAATATTTTATCCTGACTTTCATAAAAAATTCTCGGGCTCCGGATGAACGGTAAGTCTTTCTGACCACCTCCTTTCGGTTTTTGGGGAATTTTCAGCGCATTTCAATTCGCAAGGCACGAAACAATGGTCAAGACTAAAAATCCCCTGAAAAAAGAAAGTCCGCTTTCCATGATAAAACTAATTTTGGGTGTGTCGTATTTAATGGCTCCATAAAAATAAAGTATTTCATGGAGAGAAATTCCTGTCTAACGGATTGGCGGCCTGAAAAAGTGGTGTCAGGCGGAAAAACCGAAACTTCATGACGTTGCCTTTTCCGCACCCGCCAGCGTGATTTCAGTCATTTATGAATTTTTTATGAAGATTTGCGGCGGTGTTCAACGCAGCACTGTTAAAGCGTAATGAAGTTAACAAAAGTTTTCATATTTAACAATGATTGTCAAGATAAAAGTCAAAATTGATAGGTCCTGTTACAAAATTTGTCAACCCGTATCATAAACTGATAAATGTTATGATTATCAAATATTTGTTTCAAAACAACTGTTTTGTCGCCAAGGCGCAATTAAGCGGCAGGCGTGGAATTTTCATTGATAATAAACCTGTTGGTGTGTCTTTTGACAGCTATCAGCGTCAGGATTAAGCAGAAACTTGACAGCAGAGGATAAAAATGTAACAAATATTCAATCTTCAACCTTTTAAATATATGAGAGATCCCATGGGTAAAAAAACAACTTCTTTGAATAAGATTGTCAATGCACACTATCCTGAGTTGACATCCAAAGGAAAACTTTTGGCAGAATTTGTATTGTCCAGCCCGGACAAGGCCGTATTCATGACGACAAGAAAGCTTGCCGCGGCCGTCGGTGTCAGCGAAGCTACCGTTGTCAGGTTTGTCCGGCAATTGGATTATGCGAGTTATGCATTGTTTATCAAAGCCTTGAGAGAGATTATTGATACCGAATTCACCCTGATGGAAAGAAGCCGGCTTGCCAACTCTGATGTGCGAAGTGACGATGAGAAACTTGACAGGATTACCAGTCAGGATATTGAAAACATACGGGCCATGCATAAAAATCTTGATTTGTCGGAAGTTAAAAAAATCAGGAAAATCCTGAAAGAAGCTGAGGAAGTCCATATTATCGGTTCAAGGCTCTCCTATGCACCCGCCTATTACATGGGCTGGGTCATGGCCAAAATACGGAAGAATGTCAATGTTTTCAGCGGAAGTGACAAAACAACAATCGACCGGTTGATATTCGCTTCCCCAAAATCGGCCGTGGTCGTTATTGCCACATCAAGATATCCAAATGAATTGATCAGAATGGGAAAGCTTGCAAAACGCCATAAGCTGAAACTGATATTGCTGGCGGATAGTCCATCCTGTCCAATGGTTCAGTTCAGTGATCATCATCTTATTGCACCTTTGAAAACAATTCCTTTTCTCGAATGCCCGGCATCCCTGATGAGTCTGATTAATTATCTGGTCAACACACTGGCGGCAGATATGGGGGAGAAACTAAAGGCTCACCAGGAAAAACTTGAACAGGCTTATCTGGAAAATGATATTTTATTTAATTATTGACGCTCTCCCGAAAGGCCCGAACCCATCGAATGAATTATCATACCGAGTCATGTCAATATGTCATCAAGTGTATCGCCTGTCTTTTCAACTTGTAAAAGAAGCTGACAGCAGGCGATGTCCTTTGTCATATCCTAAGAGTGTATAATCAGGATTTTATATCAATATGTTATAAATAGTCATGCACGACCGTCGGCATTGGTATATTAATTGCTTTGATCTATGCGTACGGATTCAGCCGGTGGGTTTAGCTGTCTCTAAACGGTTTTTTTGTTTTCATTTATTTCAGGGAAGGCCCTGACAGATCGCCGCCACCTGCAGGCAGGTGTATACCCGGTTTCGCGAGATGGCCTGTCGCCGAACCCGGGCGGAATTAATCCCATCGCCTGTTGCACAGTAACCGCAGGCGGCCGGTAAAACATACCATGAAAAAGATCTGGCAGGAGATCAAAGACAGAATCTGATGAATACGCTGTCTATAAAAGCTACTTTTTTTTTCAGCCTTTTCCTTTTCCTCTCATCACCGGCGGATGCCGGGATAACAAAGTCGACCCTGATTTACGTACCGGCCACACCCGCGTCCGTTCCGCTGATATTGGCGGCACAAACCCTGCCCGGGATGGACGTGAAAATTTTTACAAGCCATTCCAAGGCCCATTCTCTGTTTTTAAAAGGCGATGTTCAGATACTGTCCACCGGGCTTTCAGTGGGTGTCCGTTTTTTTCGTCAGAACGTGCCGGTGAAAATCGTCAATTCCTATGTGTCCGGGCTGACCTACCTGGTAACGAACCGGTCCGTGAAAACGTTTCGGGATTTGAAGGGACAGATGCTGTATCTGCCGTTTACCGGATCACCTATTGAGGAGATAACACAGTTTTTTGTGGCGGCAGAGGGGCTGGTATGGAACCGCGATATTCCCATCGGGCATACCTTGTTTCCCGGGGCCGTCAATCTGCTGCAACAGGGCCGAATCAGTGCCGCTGCATTGCCGGAGCCCTTTGTTTCAATGCTTCAGACACGCAGGGATATTCATACCCTCAGCTACAAGGCGTTGTGGGAGAAGCATACCGGCCATGGGGACGGTTATCCTCAAATGGGCACGTTTGTGCTTCAATCATGGGCCGAGTCTCACGGCCCTGCAATCCGGCAATTAAACGCGGCCCTGGCCCGGGCCATCTTGTTTGTGATACAATCACCGGATGCGGCCGTGAAAAAGGTGGAGCCGTTTATGAAATTTTCAGCGGGTATTTTGCAGGCGGCCCTCCGGCAAACCGATTTTTATTTATTGCAGGGTAGTGATTTGAAACGGGAAGTTGAAAATTATTACCAGACCTTAGGGGTGCCCCTGGATGATACATTTGAAGATTTTTTTTAAACCGGTGCGCCACAATCTGGTGGCCTTTTTCCTGTTTCTGGCGCTCTGGTCCCTTCTTTCGGTCTTTTTTGAATCCTATATCGTGCCTTCTCCGCTGACGGTGATGGGAAATATCCACACGTTGTGTGATGCCGTTTTCATGGAAAATCTTCGAATTTCAGCCGGTCGTGTGCTGATGGGATTTTGTATCTCTTTCGCCCTGGGAACAGCCATCGGTATTTTGTCCGTTACCCTTAAGATCGCTACGACTGTGGAGACGATCCTGGTGCTGTTCCAGGTAACGCCCGGGTTGATTCTGGGAGTGGTTTTTCTGTTGATTTTCGGTGTGGGCAGTGCGGTGCCTGTGTGCCTCATCATCACCCTTACCACCCCCCTTATCGCCGTCAACACCGCCAATACGCTTTTGAAAAAGAACCCCCTGCTGGACGGGGTCATCCGTTCATTTAACGGCGGTTTCAGGCACATTCTGCTTGACCTTTACCTGCCCGCCCTTATCCCGAGCATGAAGACCAATACCACCCTGGGAGTGGTCATGGCCTTGAAGATCGTTCTGCTGGGGGAATTTATTGCATCCGAGAACGGGATCGGGTATCTGCTCAACGTCTCAAAGATTTATTTCAACATGGAGGCGGTGTTTTTCTATCTTTTTGTCATTCTTCTGCTTATTGTATGCCTGCAGATCATCGTGAACAGCCTTTTTGTCATTTTTTTTGAAAAATACCTTTACCCGGACTGATGCGATGCTGACCGTTTCCAATTTAACCAAAATCATGGCTGACCGAATCATTATTGAGGATCTGAGTTTTAGGGTCCGGCCGGGGGAAAAACGCTGCCTGTTTGCGCCATCCGGTGCCGGCAAATCGACCCTGATTCGTATTCTGTCCGGTCTGGACCAACAGTTTTCCGGTTGTTTGTCTGTCAATGCCCGGTGCCGGACCACTGTCTTTCAGGAGCCCGGTCTGTTCTGGTACAAAACCGTGGCAGAGAATATTTTGTATCCCCTGAAGCTCAACCACATTGCTTTAAATAAGAAAATTCTTCGGCGGTACGAAGATTGGATGGCCCTTACAAAATTAAAGGAATTTGAATCCTATTATCCCTATGAGATTTCAGGGGGAATGAAGCAGAAGGTTGCCATTGTCCGGGCGTTTCTGCCCGGCCCGGATCTGATTCTTATGGATGAGCCCTTTAAATCCATGGATATGGCTGTCAGACGAGAGATCACGGCTCATATCCGGGAAGCCCGTCCGGATGTCACGTTTCTGCTGGTCACCCATGATCCCCATGAAATTCCGCTGATGACCAACACAGTGATGGTGTTTAAAGAATCGTGGCTTTCAGGTGCCCATGAGATTTTTGAGATATCGGCTGACACCGGCATGCAGGATCTGACAAGCCGGCTTTTCGGCAATATCTGATGTAGACAACCTAAGAACAGGAGGATGGAAAACGTGAGACTGTATTTCAGGTGTATTGTGGTAACGGTATTGATGACGTTGGTGACGGGGGTGCCCTCTTTTTCGGAGGAGACATTGCCGGAATATCAAACGGCGCAGAGCCTTGATGAGTTAGTGGTCACAGCCCGGGGTATGGAGAGCTTGGTTTCACAGACACCGGGTGGCGTGGGCGTGGTTGACGCGGAAGTCGTTTCAGATCAGCAGCCCTTGAGTTTGAGCAACGTGATTCGCCGTATTCCGGGTGTGGAAAAATCATCGGATTCGGCCTGGGGATCGTCCATCAATATCCGGGGGCTGGGCCGAAACAGTGTGGTGTTTCTCATCGATGGCTGCCGGGTGAACACGGCCACGGACATCAATGCCCGGTTTGGGCTGGTGAGCCCGTCGGATATTGAGCGAATTGAAGTGCTCAAAGGCCCTGTCAGCGCCCTGTATGGCTCCGGCTCTACCGGCGGTGTGGTCAATGTGATCATCCGGAAGGGATATTTCTCAGAGACCCCCCAATGGCAAGGCGAAACAGCCGTGTCATATAAAGATAATCCCCGGGGCTTCGACACTTACGGTAATGTTTCCTACAACAGTCCGGACCGCTGGGTGTTTGCGTCCGGGAGTTACCGGGATCATGACAGCTATGAGGCCGGGGACAACAATGAGATTGCCAACAGCCAGTTCAGGGATCGTCATGCAAAGGCCGGTATGGGGGTGAAGTGGAATCCCCTGAATGTGACTGAGATCAAAGGACAGTATTCAGAGGCGAACAATGTCGGCATTCCCGGAGAAGGGCTCTCTCTTCCGTCGGGACCGGATGTAACCTATTCAAGAACGACACTTTCCCAGTTGAATATGACGCACACGTTTACACCGGAGGGAAGTTGTCTCAAAGAATCCGGGGCCAGCCTTTTTTATCAAGAAATTCAGCGAAATGTTGTCATTGATAACTTTCCGGAATTCTATTCGCTGGTAGAGAACCGGCCGGGGGCGGATCATAAAACGTGGGGTCTCAAGTGGCAGAACCGGTTTGATATCGGATCGCATACCCTGATGGCCGGAACCGATATCTGGAACTGGGAGATCACAGATTCCAACCGTTACAAAACCCTTAAAAGCGGTCTGACCGGTGTGGACAGCTCCATAGGGGATGTGGAACAGTTTTCGGGCGGGGTGTTTGCAGAAGACGACTGGCAGATAAGCGATCCAGTTATCCTGAATATCGGGGGCCGCCTTGATTATATCAAGGCCAAAAGCGATGATTTGTACAACTGGATCGATCCGCCGTCGCCATCAATGGCACTTGTCCTCACTCGGGAGGGGGATCATTACGACGATGTGAGCTGGAATGCCCACATCGGACTGACCTGGAATTTTGTGCCCAGGTGGTCCATGACCTTTATCGCTGCATCCAGCTACCGGGCCCCTGACCTGATGGATCGATTCAAGTACATCAGCCTGGGCGGCGGTGTAGAACTGTTCGGCAATCCGGATCTGGACCCGGAGCGGTCATTTTTTTTTGAATACGGTCTTCATTACAACACAACGAACCTGCGGTTTACAGCCAGTGTCTATGCCGATCATCTGGATGATCTGATCACTGAAGAAGTGATCAGCGATACGGTCCATTGCATGGAGAACGTTGATGAAGCCGAGATTTACGGAACCGAGGTTGATGTGGAATGGTTCTTTTTGCCGGAGTGGAGCGCCTATGCCAATGTAGCGTTTACAGACGGAGAAGACACCACTACCGATGAAAATCTGGCGTTTATTCCCCCCCTCAACGGGCTGGTAGGTCTCCGGTACGATGATCCCGCCGGGTTTTGGGGCAGTATCGAGATGGAATGGGCCGCCAGCCAGGATCAGGTGCCGTCCGGCGGTACGGAAAGCAGTAGCTGGGAAACTTTAAACCTGCGGGCCGGTTATCGGTTCCCGGTGGGTAAAATCAGTCATGAAATCATGATTGGCGTGGATAATCTGTTTGACCGGGATTACCGGAATTATTTGTCCACCTCCCGGGATATCGAATTGAAAGAGCCGGGGGTCGGTTTCCTGGCCACATGGAAGATGCGGTTTTAACATGAGGACGTATTCTCTACCAAGCATCTTACCACCGTCAAGCCTGCATAATTCGATGCCGGATGTTTGACGGCCGAATGTTCAAAAAATATTTTTGTAGGATTCCCGCATATTCCTTTTCAGTATTTTTCCGGTGGGGGTTTTGGGTAGTTCGTCCACAAAGATAATCTTTTTGGGCGTTTTGAATGAAGAAAGATTGGCCTTGCAATGGGCCATCATCTCTTCTTCGGTAATAGTTGCGCCGACCTTCAATTTGATCACCGCTGCCACCGCCTCCACCCATTTGGGATGGCTGATCCCCACAACGGCCACTTCTTCCACACCCGGGTGCAGGTATACGGCTTCTTCTACTTCCCTTGACGCTACATTTTCACCGCCGGTTTTGATTATGTCTTTTTTGCGATCCACCACGGTGATATAGCAGTCATCGTCAAGAACCCCTAAATCTCCTGAATGAAACCAGCCCCCCTTCATGGCCTCTTCTGTTTTTTCCGGTTCCTTGAAATACATGGTCATGGCATGGGGTCCTCGGCCGCAGATTTCCCCGGGTACGTCGATGTCCGTTATGACGTTGCCGTCATTGTCTTCGAGCCGGGTTTCCATGTGCAGGCCCCCCATGCCCGCAGAGCCGATTTTATCCATGGCATCTTCGGCCTTGAGGATGGTGTGATAGGGGGCCAGTTCGGTCTGCCCGTAATAATTGTAGATGCCCGCGTCGGGGAATTTGTCCAGCAGCTCCCGCAGGATCTCCCGGGGCATGATGGAGGCGCCATAGTAGCATTTAACCAGGCTTGACAGATCATATTTATTAAAATCCGGATGGCGCAGCATGCCGATCCATACCGTGGGCGGTGCAAAAAACATGGTGGCTTTGTATGTGCTGATGTTTTTGAGAATCAGGCCGATGTCGGGCCCCATGAAAATGTTGGTGCCGCCCAGCCAGAAAACAGGGTTCATGAACACATCCCGCTGGGCGCAATGGTAGATGGGCAAGGCATTGATATTGATGTCACTGCTGTCGTATCGGCCATCTATGATGCACCCCATGTATTCGGCGATGAGGGCCTGGTTGCTGATGATGACGCCCTTGGGAAGGGATTCGGTGCCACTGGTATAGGTCATCTGCACCGGGTCTTCGATTCTCAATATCGCATCGGGTGCCGTGGTGGGATAGGGGGCGTACCAGTCGTCAAAATTAAGAAATTTGCCAGCCGGCGCTTTGCCTTGGCCCTGGTTGGACCAGATCAGGGTCTTCACCGACGGTATTTTGTCTAAAACATCCTTTACCTGGGGGTAAAGGGCATCTTCGACAATAAAGACCTTGCTTTCCGAGTGGTTGATGCAATAGGCGATATCCTCGCCGCCGAGGAGATAGTTCACCGCAAGGTAAATGGCGCCTATTTTGCTGCTGCCCAGCCAGGTGAGTACATGGTGATGGGTGTTGTGGGCTAAAATGGCCACTCGGTCGTATTTTTTGACCCCCAGGTCGGCAAGGGCATTGGCCACCTGGTTGCAGTCATCTTCAAGCTGGGTGTAAGTGCGAATGATATCATTGAAAACAAGGGCCTTTTTGTCCGGAAAATGGTAGCTTGTTCTCCGAAGCATATCGGCGATGACCCATCGGTTGATGGGGTTGTTGCGCTCTGTGATGAACTCGATGTTTTCTTTGTTGATGACGCTATATCTGTCTTTGTCCTGCGGGGAAAGAGGGGATGCTGAACGTGTCATGGTCTTGCCTCCGTGTTGTGGTATTAACACTAAAACCCCACCTCTCAGCGTTCATTGAGAATTGGGGTGCTAAGATTGTTTCAGGCTTTTTATTTTTAAATGGATACGATAGTATCGTATATCAAATAATGCTCATGAAGTCAAATTCTGAATGGGCCTCTAATTGTTTAGAGGCTTGTCAGTATAACTATGTATGATCAAGCATGTTTGTTTTTTGATTATTGTAATTTTGTTGACATAAAATTCAGAGTTAGACACCTATTGATGTCAGGCAGGGCGATATTCTGATGGTTATTGTCTTCCATGGGGACAGATATACAGACACAACCCGCATACGGCTGTTTCAGCGTCGTTTTCTTTCATTTTGGAAAAATATCGATCACAGCGGCCGGCATCAAAACGCGCTGAGCGCGGTTGTCCTGCTATAAACGATTGCCCTGTGAAAGCCCTGACCGGGCAGATGTCCACACATTCACGACACTCCCCGCAACGCGTTTCCATTGGTTGCCGGTCTGTTTCCAGGGGGGCATCGGTGAGCACGGTGGCCCACCGCACCCGGGGTCCCATGTCCGGTGTGATCAAAAGGCAATTTTTTCCGATCCAGCCCAGTCCGGCCAGATGCGCGCTCAATTTGTGAGAAAAGCTGGCCCGGATTCGATCATCATCCACCCGTTTGGATGCCGCAACAGGAAACGCGTTGTATCCCTTGCGTTGCAATACACTGGCCAGACGGGATGCAATCCGGTCAAGGCGGGCATTGATGATATCATACCCATGGGAACGATAGCTGACGGCTGCGGCACGTCCGGGGCGTGGGGACAACTGGTCGACGATGGCATGAAGCAGAGCGATGCCAATGGAGATGCTTCGGGGATATTCTGCCATCTGCATCTCTCCCTGTTCGAGAATCGTGCTACGGGCAGGGGACAGATCGGCGATGCCGAAATAATCCACTCCCCAGTTCATGGCCGCATCAAGAAGCTGTTTCTCAAGGTTCATCGGTCCTCCGGAACAGACGTAATATCACGAAAAAGTTGATACCCTGTGACGCTGCCTGTAAGTTTTTACGACGCCATCAGAATTAAATCAACAGTTTCGAGTCTTCGTATACAGCATCCAGGGGCTTTATCGAGTCAATTCTGCCCATACGAAACAGGAAGGCACCATTAAATTATTTCCGGTGCTGTCACCGTCCGCTCATTCCTGATATTGCCGGTGTTTACCGTTGTATCGGGTTCAAAAAGAAGGACATGAACTTCATCATCGGCCATTGGTTTGTGTTCAACGCCATGGGGAATAATGAAAAATTCACCCTCATTCAGGACGATGTCCCTGTCTTTCAGTTTAATCACCAGCCGGCCCTTGATCACCATGAAAAGCTCGTCTTCGATATCATGATGATGCCAGACAAATTCACCTTTGAGTTTTGCAAGCTTGACCTGCTGGCCGTTTAACTCACCCACGATTTTGGGTTTCCAGTACGCGTTGAACGTGGCTAGTTTTTCAGCGATATTTATTTTTTCCATTTCCCGTCCCCTTCTATTTTTTGCGATTTCCATTGCTATCAGAACATTTCCATCAAATATTTTATATAATGTAAAAACGATACCTGCAATAACATTTAAAAATTGGAATATGACATCCAAGGGCTACGCAAAAATAAAGCTACCCTTTATACGCAAGGGCCTATACGTGCTGGTGGCCTTTTGTGTAAACGAGTATTCTGGGCATACCGATATGGAGGTCTACCGCTATAGGGCTTCGGCATCGTAAGCTGACCCCAGACCGGGTCCTATGCCTCAAGGCTGCTTTTTAATGATTTTGCCGCATTTTCAGCTTCAATTCTGTTGTGTCCAAGAACAAAGCCGGTTACAAGATGTTTGCCCATGGCCAGCGGATGCTTCTCGCCGTTGAATAGGCGGGTCGGTACAAACCAGCCGTCCCCGATGGTCGCTTCGAGGCGTACAGCAAGTTTGCTGCACGCGTAACTTGGTTCTGCATGGAAAGAGGCGGTTAACAAAGCGTCGGTTGACAACCCACTGATCTTGAATAAATGATCTGAATACCCTTACATTAACCCGGCATACAGGTTTCCCTGAACACTTAGTTGCTTGGATTCTCAAATATCAGATTATTTTGTATGTAAAATATGCCTGCACTCTTGAGTCTTGCCGGCAAAGCCCTTGCTTGACACTTTAAATCTGGTATGTCATCCTTTTCACGATGAAACCACTGTATAGAGCAGGCAAATAGAGATTTTTCAAAATACCGTCAAAATATGACCATGAATGCGTATACGATAATACTGGAAAAAAACGAGCGGTTTCGGCAGACCTTGAAGATGGTACTGGTGCAACAGGGCCTGACGGTTTTAACGCCGGTGGGCATAAAGCAGTGCCGTAAAATGGTTGCCGCTTACAGGCCCGGCCTTATCCTGATCAATTTTGATGGGCCCGGCAGTGAAGCGTTTATAACGGAAATACGGTCCGGTTATCCTGAAATCCAGATCCTGGTGCTTGCTGCAGCCGGCGTTCAGCCCGAGCAAACAAGGCGCATCAAGGCATTTGCCGATGATGTGATCCTGACTGACACCCCCTGATCCCAACCTTTTGGAAATCTCGGTCAAAAGGGCCATGGCATTTGGCCGATTATCCCGGCGTCTGGCAAAAATAGAAGCCGATATAGAGGGTGCCGCCCGGCAGCAGGCCGGCCAGATGGTGGTGGATGAGCGCTATGTCACGGTCCGTCAGATTGTAGATAAAACCTCCCTTTTCGTGGACAAGATCGTCCAGGAAGTTCAGGGCGATATGCCCTTTTTCAACCAGATGCCCTACTTTACCAGCATTCATGACCGCGATATGCGGGTGCTGGCCACAAATTCCACCTATCGGCAGCATTTTGGAAACCGGATATCCCAACCAAGCTGGGCCATATACATGGGGCTGCATGCCAGTCCTGAGACCTGTCCCGTGGGGCAGACCATGGGTTCGAACAATGTCATGTCCACCCGGGCCAGGGTACAATACAGCAGCGGTGTCAGCCTGCCGGTGATGGTGCACACCAGTCCTATATATAACAACGACGGCGAGATCGATCTGGTCCTGGAAGTGTTTGCCGGCATAAAGGAGACCCATGACCTGGCTGTGGAAATCAGAACGACCCAGCAGCGGTATCAGCGGTTGTTTGATGCGGTGCCGAGTCATATTGCGGTGCTTGACCGGGAGATGCGGATAACCGCTGTCAATCGACGCTTCAAGGGTGATTTCGGGGACCAGACCGGCCAAAAATTCTGGACTGCTTTCAGGCAGCACGATACCGCGCACTATACCTGCCCCATCACGCAGACCATAAAAGACGGCACAGCCCATCAGTCTGAAATGGTTCTGACCACCCGTGACGGTGACGTCTACGATATGATGGTCTGGACCGCCCCCATTCATACGGCGGCGGGTAAACTGTTGCAGGTGCTGATGATCTTCCTCGATGTGACCGAGATCCGGCAGCTCAAGGACAACCTTTCCCAGCTCGGCCTCATGATCGGCACCCTTTCCCACAACCTTAAAGGATGTCTCACCGGGCTGGATGCCGGGCTTTATCTGATGGATACCGGTTTTTACCGGGACAAGCCCGGACGGATAGAAGAGGGCCTTGATGTCACGCGGGTGATGGCAGAGCGGATCAAAAAACTGGTTGCCGATATCCTCTTTTATGCCAAAGAGCGGCCCCTTGAGCCGCGAAGTGTATATGCCATGCAGTTTGCAGCCGATGTGGCGGCCAACATGGAGCAGCGGATCCGAGGCGTGAATATTCAGTTTTCATGCAGTTTCATTCCCTCGTTGCTTAAGTTCGAAATCGATACCACGCTGGTCCGGACGGCCCTTGTCAATTTGCTGGAAAATGCCATGGAAACGTGTATTGATGATGTCTCCGACAAAGCCCACCGCATCGGTTTCAAGGTCAGGCCCAAAGGGGATTCGGTGGTGTTTGATATTGATGATACCGGGGTCGGCATGGATCCGGCTGCGTTGAAAAATATTTTCACCCTGTTTTATTCTTCCAAGGGGCGAAAAGGCACGGGCCTGGGTCTGTTTATCTGCCGTAAAATCATCGAAAAACACGGGGGCCGCATATCGGTGGATTCAGAGCCGGGCAGGGGGACGGCCTTTCAAATATCCCTGCCCATCAAGCTTTCCGGTGCCAGGCGCGGCAGAATTTGAAATCAACCCCGGACAGTTTGAGAAACCGTGCCACTCGGCTCGCCGCTTCTGCCCTTGGTATAAGTGAATCACCGCTGATGCCGGGCGATAGGCCGGTTATCCGGGACATAAAAGAGCCGACGTTGCGGGTTTCACCTTCGGATAGTTGAATCCACCCCGGTGAAATACGCTATGGCTGTCCTGCACAATTTTATCCCGATGGCATAAAAAATGAAATTAATAAAGATGAGCCAACCCCCCGCCTAATTCTGCGATCCTTAGTATTCTCCGTGACCCCAACCCGGCGAAGACTGAACCAGAAGAAAATTGAAAAGAGGGAAATGCCGACCTTTTGAAATGTGTTTTCAGCCCCGAAAATAACTATTAAAAACCCTAATAAAGGTATCTGTTTGATTGTTTTTATTCGATATCTCGATATGTTGCAATGGTCCAACGCCCCGGCCACCCCCTCCCCGTTCATCGGCGATGACGGGGATTGCGAAAGGGTAAAAAAATTATTTGACAGGGCAAATAGATTGTGTTATTCATAACACATAATGCAACGATGTTGCGTATTATGCAACGAAAGGTTGGATAAATGATAAAATCCGTTGACAAGGCGATTCAGGTGCTAAACTGCTTTACTACTGGGAAACCGGTTTTGGGAATCGGGGAGGTCAGCCGGATGACCGGTTTTACGAAAAGTACGGTTTCCCGGTTGCTCTCGACACTGAATGGCAGAGGATGTGTTGAATCAGTAGAAGGCCATGGCCGCTACCGTCTGGGATACCGGATCTATTTATGGGGACTCATCAGCCAAAAGCAAAACGGCCTGAACAATATTGCCCGACCGGTTATGGAAACCCTCAGGGACAAGGTGGGGGAAGAGATTTGTCTTTATGTCGTTGAGAATAGCCAGCGGGTCTGCATTGAACGGATTGAAAGCATGCATGAACTTGCCCGGGTGGCACATGTGGGAAGTCCGCTTCCCCTTCATGCCGGTGCTTCCGGCAGGGTCCTGCTGGCGTATCTTTCAAACGAGCAGCGAGAACAGATCCTCTCTCAAGCGCCCCTTGACAAGCTTACCGATCAGACATTGGCAACGGTGGAAGAACTGGAACAATCCCTGGCAGAGATTCGGCGTATCGGTTTTGGCATCAGTAGAGGGGAAAGAGAGCCCAACGCCTATTCGGTGGTGGCTCCTGTCCGTGAAGGCGCCGGGCACGTCGTGGCAAGTCTGACAATTTCCGGTCCGGTATTTCGTCTTTCAGAGGAACAACTGGAATTGAATATACAAGCGGTTTTAGAGGCTTCTGCGGAGATATCAAAAAAACTCGGATATGTCAAAACCTAAGGGTAGGTTCAGGATTCACACAACTGTTTAGTTGCAATGGTTGGGGAAAAATTTGGAGTGTAGATTTTTTTAAGGATTATATCTCCCAATGGGGAGTATAAGTCTATTTATCACAGCAAAAAAGGAGAAGTTAAAATGTCAAAATTCAGTATTTCCCAGATTACCGCAAGAGAAATCATTGACTGTCGTGGCTGGCCCACGGTTCAGGCGGATGTGTGGGTAGATGGCAAACTGATGGGGCGTGCCGATGTGCCTTCCGGCCGTTCCACCGGCGCCCATGAGGCCCATGAACTCCGCGACGGGGATGCAAAAAGGTACAAGGGCCTTGGGGTGTTAAAGGCCGTTGAAAACGTTAAAAAGGTCATCAGCCCGGCCCTTGCCGGCATGGATGTCACCGAACAGCGAAAAATCGATATGGCCATGAAAGTGCTGGACGGCACCCCGAACAAAGGCCATCTGGGCGCCAACGCCATCCTTGGCGTATCACTGGCAGTGGCACGGGCCGCGGCTAATGTGTGCGGCTTGCCCTTATACCGCTATATCAACCCCACCGGGCATGTGCTACCGGTACCGTTGATGAATTGTCTAAACGGCGGCAAATTGACGGCCAATGATCTTGAAATTCAGGAATTCATGATCCTGCCCATCGGCGCGCCTTCCTATAGCGAGGCTTTGCGCATCACCACGGAGATTAACGAAGTATTGCGCGATCTGGTGATGAAAAAATTCGGTATCCTGGCCACCAACACCGGGGATGAAGGCGGGTTTGCCACCCCTTTGCGGGGCATCCGCGAACCCTTTGAATTTATGTCCCGGGCAGTTGAAAAGGCCGGCTATAAGGAAGGCTTTGACGGCGATATCGTTTACGGGATGGATCTGGCTGCCAATTCCTGGTTTGACGAAAAATCCGGATTGTATGAGCTCGACGGGAAAACCTATGATCGTGAGGCCCTGATGGCCCTCTACAAAGAGATGACCACCAAATACCCGATTGGCTCCATGGAGGATCCCCTGGAAGAGGAAGACTTCGAAGGGTTCGCACAGCTGACCCGGGACCTGGGCACCCAGATCGTGGGTGATGACCTGTTTGTCACCAACGTTGAACGGTTGCGCAAGGGTATTGAATTCAAGGCGGCCAATGCGCTGCTGTTTAAGGTCAACCAGATCGGCAGCCTGTCCGAAGCGCTGGATGCCGCCGAGTTTGCCTATCGCCATCATTACGGTGTTCAGGTATCCGAGCGATCCGGTGAAACCGAAGACCCGATCATTTCGGATCTGGTTGTGGCGCTGAACAGCGGCCAGATCAAGACCGGCATGCCGATCAGGGGTGAGAGAACCGCCAAGCATAACCGACTGCTTCAGATAGAAGAAGAACTGGGGGCCAGTGCCACCTATGCCGGACGGAATTTTACCTGCCCCGCCTGAGGGATTTTCGGCTGTTGCCGTCTTTCTCAATGGCAGTGAAGAATAGGACGGATTCCCGACTCTGCGGGCAATTTGCAGGCCGGAAATCCGTTTAACTTCACCGATGGAGTCTTTTTATCCGAAGGGTTCTTTTTTTATAGTAATGGAGATTGTTCATGTCTTACATTAAAAATACACACCAGCTTTTATCCCACGGAAACCGCCAGATCCGTAAAACGCTCATAGAGATCATCGACAGTGCCATTGCCAAAGCCGATCCCTATCGTGCCACCAAAGAGCTGGTAAAGATTCAAGGTGATCAATTGATGGTTGGTGATTTTAAATTTGATCTGAACCCCCAACCGCGCATTTACATTCTCGGCACCGGCAAGGCCACTTTTCCTATTGCTAGAGCCCTGGAAGATCTGCTGGGCGACCGGATTACAGATGGATTGGTGATCTGTAAATACGGTCAGCAGGGGGCGCTTAGCCGATCAAAGCTCTGCCTTGCCAGCCATCCCATCCCGGATGAAGCCGGTTTGGAATATGCCCAAGAAGCCCTGGCCCTGGCTGGTGGGACCCGACCCGGAGATATCGTTTTTGCCTGTATCACCGGCGGCAGTTCGGCTTTGATGCCACTTCCGGTCAGCGGGGTCAGCCTGGAAGAAAAGAAAAAGGTAAACAGGCTGTTGCTGACCTGTGGGGCCAATATTGTGGAGATCAATGCGGTCCGCAAGCATTTGAGTCAAATCAAGGGCGGCTTTCTGGCACAACAGATTCACCCCCAGGCCCGGCTGATCAATCTGACGGTTTCCGATGTTATCGGAGATGCCCTGGACTATATCACCTGCCCCACCGTTCCGGATACGTCGACCTTTGATGACGCCCGGGCAACCCTGACCAAATACGATTTGTGGGAGAAAGTGCCTGTCAGTGTCCGCGACTATCTCAAAAATGGCGGTCCGCACCAGGAAACCCCCAAGGCCGCCGACATGGCCCATCACAGCATTTATAATTTCGTGATGCTCAGCGCCGATGCCGCCTGTGAGGGGGCCGCCGAAAAGGCGGGCCAGATGGGACTGGAAACCATGGTGCTTTCCACCATGCTTGAGGGCGAAAGCAAAGAACTCGGCCGCACTTTTGCGGCCATGGCCAGGGAGATCATTTTAAACCAGCGGCCCCTTGTTCCGCCATGCGCGATTATCGGTGGCGGGGAAACCACTGTGAAAATCGACGGTGCGGCGGGCACCGGCGGCCCCAACCAGGAATTCGCTGTGGCTGTGGCCCTGGGCATCGACCATATCGGAAATGTGGGCGCGGCGGGTATCGATTCCGATGGCACGGACGGCCCCACTGATCTGGCCGGGGGGTTGGTGGACGCACACACGGTGGCAGCGGCGGCTGAATCCGGCATCGATCTGTTTGGCTGTCTGAAACGCCATGATGTATCGGCTGCCTTGAAAGCGATCGGCGGTGCCGTTGAAACAGGCGCTACGGGCACCAATGTCAACGATCTCAAGATTATGGTGGTTTTGCCGAAAACCTGAAGCGGGGTCGCTGATGGGAGATGAGAAATCCAGCCTTGAAAATATTGCCGGGCAACCGGTTTTTGCCACCGCCGTTTCAGTCGGCTTTGAAAGACCGGGAAACCAAGTCCTGGCGTAGTTTGAATCACATGCGTCAGGACCAGAGCGGAAAGAGGAAGAATATATGTTAACTTTAGCAATGTTACTTGTCATCCTGGCGGTTTGCCTGATCATTAAGGTTCCGGCGCTCTTTGCGCTGGGAATCGGGCCGATTGTCGTCCTGTTGATAAAAGGCGATTTTCCGTTAGCTGTCATTCCCCAGAAAATTTACGAAACGCTCAACAGTTTTCCGTTGATGGCAATTCCCTTTTTCGTGATGGTGGGTGTGGTCATCAACCGGACAAAACTGGCCGATCAGCTTCTGGACGTGGTGCAGAACATGCTGGGGCATTTCAAGGGCGGCTTGATCTACGTAAACGTCCTCGCCAGTATGATTTTTGCCGGCATGTCCGGTGCGGCCCTGGCCGATATCGCCGGCATTGGCAGGGTCGAGATGAACATGATGGACAAGGCGGGGTATAATCACGGATTCGGTGCCGGTCTGGTGGCCGCCTCCTCCGTGATTGGCCCGATTATTCCCCCCAGTATCGCCTTTGTCCTGTTCGGGGCAATGACCGGTACGTCGGTTGCGGGTCTGTTTCTGGCCGGCATTGTTCCGGGTTGCCTGATGGCTTTGTCGTTGATTCTCTATGGCCGTATTTCTGAGGCAAAACGGCTTCCCCCGCCGCTGCCGCGAAAGCCGGTGAGCGTGATGACGGGATGTTTTTTCCGGGGCCTTCCGGTTTTGATGCTGCCGGTCCTGCTGCTGGTGGGCATAACGGCGGGTATCTTTACCCCCACCGAAGCCGCCTGTGTGGCCATTGTGTATGCACTGGTGCTTGGACTGGTGTACCGAAAAGTCAACCTCAGAATTTTTTACGAAATGTTAAAAGAGACCGTTACCGAATCGGGAGAGATTATGGTCCTGACCGGTGTTGCGGTACTCTTCGGATACGTCATCGCCCTGGATCAGATCCCCCAGATGATCGTTCAATTTGCGACGGCGCACATTCAGAATCCAATTGTTATTCTGCTGATTTTCAACCTTATCGTTTTGATCGGCGGCTGTTTTATGGACAATATTCCCCTGATGCTCATTTTGATTCCGACTTTTGCGCCATTGATGAAGACCATGGGGATCTCTTTTGTGCACTGGGGTGTTGTCATGGTGGTGGGATCATACATCGGTCTTTTGACCCCCCCAGTGGGGCTTTGTGTTTATGCTGTGGGCAAGGTCGCCAAAATTCCCCTGCATGAGGCCATACGGGTTACCTTTCCATTTCTTATTCCACTGTTGTTGGTGTTGGTGCTGGTAACGGTCTTTCCTGAATTGTCCCTCTGGGTGCCGACGATTTTCAAAGGCTGAAAGGTTGATTTTTCAAAAGCGGGCATCTGACGTTGCGGTGATGTATAAAAAATGTTTTTAAAATTTTTTGTAAAGGAGGTGACCCTGTAACTTTAATTTTGTTTTGGATGTGATTGTCTCAAGTCAAAAAGTAGCTGGAAATACAATACCATATTAGAGGAGAATACCAAATGTCAAATTGTTTAAGATGGTTAGCGAGATGGTCGGCTCTGGTGGTTGCTATTGTCTTTGCAACAGTTTTGTTCGAGGGCAGCGTTCATGCCAAGGTGGTTCTGAAGTTTGCCAATGTGGCCAGTAATGTTGATCTGCAACAGGCGGCATCAGAATATTTTGCGAAAAAGGTCAATGAAAAAAGCAATGGAGAGGTTGAAATTAAAATTTATCCTTCCGGTCAACTGGGAGGCGGCACCCTGGATCATGTGGATGCTGTGCGCATGGGATCCATAGACATGTTTAGCGAGGATTTTACCTGGTACTCGGTTTACAACAGTAATTTTTCAATTTTGAACGTGCCGTTTTTGATCAAGGGGCAGGATAATTTGCAGAAGATTCTCGATGGCCCCATCGGGCAGGACCTGGAAAATAGCCTGGGCAAGGTGAACCTGATGATGCTGGCCCATAACTGGGTGTATGCCCCGCGAATCGTTGTGAGCAAGAAACCCGCTAAAACCCCGGCGGAGCTTGAAAACATGAAGCTCCGGGTTCCTGAAATGGAACCGTATCTGGTGGCCTGGCGGGCCATGGGTGTCAAGGCCACTCCCATTGCCTGGACCGAACTGCTCTTTGCGCTCAAACAGGGCGTCGTTGATGCAGCAGAGCCGCCTTACGATGCCGCCTATACCGAAAGATTTTTTGAGGCTGCACCGTATATTATTATGACCCGGCATCTGGAGACAACCGCCAGTGTCGTCATGAATAAAAAGAAATTTGACAGTCTGACCCCCGAAATTCAGCAGATTCTGCTTGAAACGGCAAGAGAAGCCGGGGTGTACAAGCGGAAATTGATGGAAGCGGAAATGCAGAAATACGCAGAGAAAATGATTGCCGGCGGGGCCACTATCATCGAAGTCGATCCGGCGCCCTTCATGGAGAAGGTCAAGGATGTGGGGTATGTCCTGGAAAACAAAGGCCGCTGGGAAAAAGGGCTTGTTGATAAGATAAAAGCGGCTCAAAAATAGGTGAAGCACAAGCGTCCAGGGAGGGTTTTTAACCAATCGGGGCGCATGATTTTTTAAGATGCTTAAAGGTAATCAACATCAGGTCGTTCATCTTCCCGGTCTCCGGGGAGATGAACGGCAGTGAGGTCGTGATGAAAAAAATTGAGAGAATTATTGAATTCATCGAGTACGCTATTGCCAGCATGTTTGTCCTGCTCATGGTGGTGAGCATTACCATGGAAGTGTTTTTTCGGTATTTCTTGAACATGCCGCTGAGCTGGTGTGAGGAACTGGCGCGTTTTTCAACCATATGGATGTCTTTTATCGGCACCGCCATTGCCTATCGCCACAGAGACCTGGTGACCATGTTTATCATCGACCAGTTTGTATCAAAGCCGGTGGCTTGTATTTGCAATATCGTCGCCTCCCTATCTGCCATCGGTTTTTTTGGGATATTGATTTACGGGGAAGTCCAGCTTCAGGAGATCGCTTCGGCCTCGAGCAGCCTGGCACTCGGTATTCCCATGAATCTGTGGTCTTTTGTGATATTTTTTTCAGGAGGGTCAATGGTGCTGAGTGCCATTCGACATACCGTTTCGGATATAAAAGAATTGACGGCGCTTCGAGATGCATAAGCGGGTGTGGTCATGACACGTGTGCCCGGTATGCGCGATTTTTTTAGAATATATTTGGCTTTAAGGATATATCGACATGATGACCAACAAACAAAGAATGTTGCTGGCAGCAAGGGGGGAGATGCCAGACCAGATCCCTTTCGCCCCAAGGCTCGATATCTGGTATAATGCCAATCGGCTCATGGGTACCTTGCCGAAAAAATACGAGAATACGCCCCGGGACGACATCTCCCGGGCAGAGGGCTGGGGCCTTCACAAGGTTATCCCCGAATATGACCAGATGCGGGATATCAGTGATGCCCTGCATCGTGGAATCGGCCTTTATCCCATAAAAGAGGCTGTGTTTAGGGTAAAATTTTCCCCGGACGTTGAGATTAAATGCATCGAGCAGGGTCATAGGATCCGCGTGGAATACCATACGCCCATCGGTATGGTGAGCACGTCCACAGTTTTTACCGAGGAGATGGTAAAATCGGGTGCAACCCAGGCCTGGGTTGAAGAGCATGTCATAAAAAGCGTCGAAGACTATAAAGTTACGGCTTATTTGTTCGATAATTTGGAACTGGTGCCGGACTTTGACGATTTTATTCGTTGGCAAAACCAGATCGACGAAGATGGGCTGGCCGTCACCATTGCTTCGGAGGCCTGCTCTCCCATGCACCACATTCAAAAAGACTTTGTGGATGCCACGACCTTCTTTTACCACTACAACGATCATTACGCGGAGATGCGGGCGCTGGCAGACAGTATTGAAAATTATTACAACCAGGCCCTTGAAATTATTTCGGGATCTCCCGCGGAAGCCGTTTTCTGGGGTGCAAATATTGACAGCACCATCACCCCGCCGCCTTATCTGAAAAAAGAAATTTTACCCTGGATTCAAAAGGCCAGTTACCGTCTTCGGGCTGCGGGTAAGATCGTGGTTTCGCATACGGATGGTGAAAATCACAGTTTAATGGATCTCATCAGGGAATCGCGAATTGATGTGGCCGATTCCGTGTGCCCATACCCCATGACCAAAGTTAAAATTGAGGAGTTCTACGGCAAATGGAGCGAGTCGCTGACCATCATGGGCGGGATTCCCTCTGACATGCTGATTCCGGAACTTATTGACGATGCCGAATTCGAGGCGTATCTGAGCCATCTTTTCAAGGCGGTGGTACCGGGCAACAGGATAATTCTGGGCATTGCCGATACAGTGACCCCCAATGCCAGTTTCGATCGGTTGGTCAGGATAGGGGAACGGGTGGCGGCCGAATGCCGTCTGCCCCTCGAAGGCGGGGCGTACCGTCTCTTACGCGAGGACCCAATCCAGACCGCCGCAGCAGGGGAAGACAAGCCGGCGGCGCATGCGTTGCTGCAGCTTGTTCAGGATGATGTTTTTAAGGGCGATAATGAAACCATTAAAGTCCATGTGAGTCAGTGCCTGGAAGCTGGGTTGACCGCCGGCGATATTCTCCAGCAGGGAATGATCATGGCCATGGAAGTGATTGGGGTCAAGTTTAAAAACGACGAGATGTTCATGCCCGAAGTTCTGTTGTCCGCCCGTGCCATGAACGACGGCCTCGCAGTTCTGGAACCCTATTTGGCCGGCGACGGCAGGGCGTTGCCCGCTAAAGTGCTCATTGGAACGGTAAAAGGTGATCTGCACGATATCGGTAAGAATATGGTCGTCATCATGCTCCGGGGGGTAGGCTTTGAAGTAAAAGATCTGGGCATAAATGTCGCCTCCGAAGATTTTATCCGAGCGGTGAGAGAATTTAATCCGGATATTTTGGGGCTGTCGGCCCTGCTTACCACCACAATGCCTGAGATGAAAAAGGTGGTTGATGCATTAGCGGATGCCGGCCTGCGGGAAAAAGTCAAAGTCATGGTGGGGGGTGCACCGGTAACCGAAAATTTCGCACGTAAGATCGGTGCCGACGGCTATGCCGATGAAGCCGGCCAGGCGGTGCAGGTGGCCAAGCAATTGACGGCTGTAAATGATTAATTCGGGCCGCTGAAAGTACATCCGGTTTTTTGGGTCAATGGGTTGAGGCCAGGTCCAGGGTTAAGTGAAAAAGTAAAATTATGCGAACCCCTGGACCGGTTGGCCGCATTAACGGTTCTGGAGCGTCGTAGCTTGACATTGCGTCGGGGTTGAACTTATAGTTGTTTCTATAGGTCGATTGTTTCCTTCGATAGGATATGGAGGTGCCTGATGAAAAATCAAAGCGTTACCCGAAGAGACGCCGTTAAAAAAATTATTCGCTTATCCGGCGGCATCCTGGTGGCCGGCAGTGCGCCCCTGTTATTTCCCCCAAAGCAGGGGACAGCTGGGGTAGCAACCGATGGCTGGATCGTGGAAGGTCTTGGCCGACAGCCCGGTTATTCGGTGAAAGCGTTGACCCGCAGTGTTTTCGAAAAAGCCGGGGGCATGCATCGTTTTATCTCCCGGGGGGATGTGGTGGCCATAAAGCCGAATATATCCTGGGCCCGGGAACCGCATCTGGGGGCTACCACCAATCCGGAAGTGCTGGCGGCCGTCGTTGAGCTGTGCCAGGAAGCCGGTGCAAAAAAAGTCCGCATTGCCGACAATACTATCCATACTGCCCGGCGATGCTTTGCCATTACCGGTGCCGGTCAGGTGGCGCAAAAAACCGGCGCAGACCTGGTCCAGCCTCGATCTTCCAGAATGAAAAAAATGAAACTCCACGGCCACCGCCTGGATATCTGGCCGGTTTTTACCCCTCTGGTGGAAGCCGATAAAGTCATCAACCTGCCGGTGGCCAAAGTGCACGGTTTAAGCGGCCTTACCCTGGGCATGAAAAACTGGATCGGCGCTGTGGGGGGCAGGCGCGGTGCCCTCCACCAGGATATCCACCAGACCATCGTTGATCTGGCCCAATTTTTTAAACCGGAGATCACATTGATTGATGCCACGCGGATCATGATTTCAAACGGCCCCTCCGGGGGCAGCTTGTCGGATGTCAGGGCGGTGAACCGGTTGATCCTGAGCAATGACCCGGTGGCGGCCGATGCCCGGGCAGCGTTGCTGTTCGGGAAAAATCCGGAAGATATCGGATTTATTCGACTGGGGCATAAATGGGGGCTGGGAACACTGGATCTAAAGCAGTTGAAACAATTTTCGGTGGTCCTGTGAAAGCACGCCATATGGTCTGGATCCGCCGGGTCTGTCAGGCTTTTTTCCTCTGCCTGTTTGTTTATCTTCTGGTCAGGGCCCGGCTGCCCCAGGATGTTTACATGGACTACTCCCAGTCCTTTGGCGGATCCCATGACATTCGCATAAACGGACCGGTGACCTTTTTTTTTCAGATGGATCCTTTGGTCTGGCTGTCAGCGGTGATTTCCGCGCGACAGTGGATCGTCGGATTCGGATGGGCCATTTCAGTGATCGTCGCAACGATCCTGCTGGGCCGTTTTTTCTGCGCCTTTGTCTGTCCTTTTGGCACTGTGCATCACATGATCGGATCCATCCGGCCGTCCCTTAAAGGGCGGGCCATGGTCGCTGCCAACCGATCTGCTGACAGCCGCCGGATAAAATATTTTCTTTTTATCGGTTTTATGGCGGCGGCATGTATCGGCATGAATTATGCCGGTTTCATGGATCCCATCTCATTTTTATTCAGAAGCCTTGGTCTGTCCATACTGCCGGCCATGGGCATCGGGTTAAACGGTTTTGTTGACACCCTGGCCATGAGCGATATCAAGCTGTTAAATTATCTGGGCTATGGCCTGGAAGCGTTGGCCTACCCGGTTTTCGGCTATGAAAACAAGGCATTTCAGACCGGCTGGCTCATCGGGTTTTTGTTTCTGGGGGTCCTGTTTTTAAACCGCATCCGGCCCCGTTTCTGGTGCCGGGTCTTATGTCCCCTGGGCGCGCTGCTGGGCATCTGTGCCAGATTCAGCATCCTGACCCTGGAAAAAGAGGACACCCGCTGCACCCATTGTGGGGCCTGTGTCAAGACCTGCCAGGGGGCTGCCGCCCCGGAACCCGGGGCGCAATGGAAAAACAGTGAATGCCTTTTATGTTTCAACTGCACAAAAAATTGCCCGGAAGATGCGCTGGCCTTTCGGTTCAAATGGCCCGGGCGCAAAGGCGCGAAAACCGATATCGGCCGGCGGGCCGTCATGGGCGGGCTGATGGCCGGGGTGGCCCTGCCGCTGTTGGGTCAGCTGGACGGAACGTTATCGAAAACCATTTTTCCTGATTTGATTCGTCCCCCGGGATCACTTCCCGAAGCAGAATTTTTAGACCGTTGTCAGCGCTGCGGGCTGTGCATGAAAGCCTGCCCCACCAATGTGATCAACCCGGCCTTTGCTGAAGCGGGCCTTGCCGGTTTCTGGACGCCGACGCTGGTGATGCGTCTGGGGTACTGCGAATATACCTGCACCCTTTGCACCAGCGTATGCCCCACCGGCGCCATCCAGTCACTCACCGTCAAAGACAAGATCCAGACCCCTGTGCGCATCGGGTCGGCCTACATTGACCGGGGGCGTTGCCTGCCCTGGAACGGAAACAGTGCCTGTATTGTCTGTGAAGAACACTGCCCCACGTCTCCCAAAGCCATTTATTTTAAAAAGGATGTCATCACCCGACCCGACGGCCGGAAGATCAAGGTCCAGCTTCCCTTTGTGGACCTGAAACGCTGTATCGGGTGCGGCATCTGTGAATTTAAATGCCCGGTTAAAGGCAAATCCGCCATCCGAACCATTTCCGCCGGTGAATCACGATCCCTGGAAAACCGGATTTTATTGTGATGCGGCCATTGAAAAAGATGGCCGGCTTAGTTGTCGTTTTAGGCGTAACCGCCTGCCTGGGGTTTTTCGGTTGCAGCGTGGTGACACTCACCTACAGGGCTACCACCGGGACCGTCAAAGCCGCCTACAAGGTGACAAAATTTTCTGGTAAAACCGTGTATACGGTGGGTAAATTTACTTTCAAGGTGGTTATGGCGCCCTTGTCCTGGCCCCTGACCCGGGGGGAGATTGACCTCATAGACGAGATGCCCCCCAAACAGGCGATCAAACAGGGCCGGGTCAAGACATCGCCCTATGTGGTGCGCGGCCGGCGATATGTCCCCATGAGTGTTAAAGCGTCGGAAACGTATTGCCAGGAAGGGATCGCCTCCTGGTATGGCAATGAAACTTACCGGCAAAAGGGCGGGCACATGACGGCAAATGGTGAGGCCTTTGACCCCGACGGCTTCAATGCAGCTCACAAATTGTTGCCCCTGCCCACCTTTGTGCGGGTGACCAATCTGGAAAACAGGCGGCATATCATTGTGCGGGTCAATGACCGGGGACCGTTTGTCCAAGGCCGGGTCATCGATTTGAGTGCGGGGGCTGCCAGAAAACTCGGTTTTTATGAAAAGGGGACGGCCCGGGTGCGAGTGGAGACGGTCACTCTGGAAGCCGGGGCGTGATGGGTGTTTGAAAACGCTGGACGGACACTATCTGCAATATTCATCAAGGGTTGATACGGATTTGATCGAGACGGTGGCTCCTTTTTGGATGACAAACTCGCTGAGTCCGACGTCACTTTCCGGGTTGCCCCAGTCATAGGTATACCCCAGCCGGGTCCAGGGGTAGCCGTTTTTTGAATAAGACGATTTTTTCAGGTCTGAAATCCATTGGATGTGGTGATCCGCGATTTTTACAAACTGACCCGATTCAGGAAAATCCAGCTCCCCTTCATGGTCGGTGATTTCAGGATCAGGGCTGGGCCTGAAAAGATCGTGCGGATCTACCCACATTTCAACAAACAATGATTTTTGACTCTTTGGCGGCAGTCCAAGAAGCTGCTTCAGGCGAAGGCTCAACGCTTCCGGATCGCCTTTGCAGTTTTGACAGAAGGATTGCAGTTCCGGTGCCACCGTAACCCAGCAAAAAATGGGGATCGTTACAGCCGTTCCGATCTGTTTTTTATATCCTTCCCAGCTTGTCCAGGTTGCCACCAGAACTTTTGACCGACCCGGTACCGCCTGCCAGATCAGATCCGGATTGGATGCGGTAATGGCCGTAAGATCTCTGTATATTTCGCCAGGTTCGGCAATGGCAGCATCCTTGATGGCGGCAAGATAAGCGGTTTGGATTTTTTCCGCGGATAAAAACGGTTGCCGGGCTGCGCAAGCGGAAATAATAAAAAGGGAAAGCAGGACGGCTATTCGCACCGCAATGCGGCGAATGGAAATCGGTGATTGAAAATGCATTGTATCGGGTCCTTTCTGATATGTCCCTATGGTCGCCAAATGGTCATTTAACGCTTGTGCGGTATGTTTACCCCAACGTTGGAGCGCCGGTAAAAACCGGTGGAGAGCAGTGAATGTAAGTTTCACACGATGAAGATTTAGCGAATCACATCGGCCCCGAGTCATGCGTGCATCCCCGTAAGGTGGTTCGCGAAGCGTTGACAGGGGAACGTGCAGGCTGGGTATTGAGCCGCGAAAGGGGGTTTGCTTCGGAGTGCCGACGTCGTCAACGTGTACGGAAGGCAACACGGAATACATCGCTAACGCAAGATGTGTTTCGGCTCCGCGTGGTCGTAGACCCCATGCATGCACGGAAGCTTTTCGCACGGGAACCGGGAGGTCCCATGTCTGGCCTGGTGGTGACAAGGTCCGCGCAGTGAATCCCAAGGGAGTGCGACTGCGGCGTACGGGCGTGGGAAGTCGGACAGACCCATAGTACCGAGGAGATCGCCGAACAAAGGCAGGTGTGACTCCTGTCAGCGGAGGTGGTGGAGGAAAGGGGTCTGGCCAAGGGGAATCCGATCTGGCCAAACAAGCTCCGGGCGCTGAACCGGGAAAGAGGTGAGAATGACGAAATTCGAATGGCCCCAAAGCGTTAGAATGCTGAGACGGCCGGCCAGAGATCGTCAGTTTCACCTGTTCGGCTTGCCAAAAGCGCTGGAACGGGTACGACAGGCAGCAGAACGTGATAGAAGGATGCGGTTTACCTCTCTTTGGCATCATGTATACACCATCGAAGCACTCGGCAATGCGTACCACAGTCTTAAGCGGGACGCTGCCCCGGGAGTGGATGGTGAGACATGGCGGCATTATGGGCAGGAACTTGAGGGCAACCTTGATGACCTGTCCGGCCGTCTGAAGCGTGGGGCGTACCGAGCAAAACCGGTGAAAAGAGTGTACATACCGAAAAGCGATGGCCGTCAACGGCCATTGGGTGTAACGACACTGGAGGACAAGATCGTTCAGCGGGCGACCACAACAGTATTGAATACGATATATGAAACCGACTTTATGGGTTTTTCGTATGGTTTCCGACCTGGACGTAGTCCACACGATGCTCTGAATGCGCTCAACGCGGCGGTCATGACGAAGAAGGTAAGCTGGGTGCTTGATGCGGACATTCGTGGCTATTTTGATGCCATCGACCATGAATGGCTGGTAAAATTCATCGAGCATCGAGTCGTAGACAAAAGGGTCTTGCGGCATATCAAGAAATGGCTGAATGCGGGAGTTCTGGAAGAAGGCGCAAGGGTTGTTAGCGAAGAAGGCGTACCGCAGGGGGGCAGTATCAGTCCGTTGCTTGCCAACGTTTATCTTCACTACGTCTTCGACATCTGGGCGCACCACTGGAGGCAAATGCGTGCAACCGGCGACATGATCATAGTGCGGTTTTGCGATGACTTTGTGGTGGGCTTCCAGTACCGGCAGGATGCCGAGCAATTCAAGGAAATGCTTGTTGAGCGTTTTAGAAAGTTTAATCTTGAATTGCATGTCGATAAAACCCGATTGATCGAATTTGGACGATTTGCGGCGCAAAACCGCAGGCGCAGAGGGTTGGGCAAACCCAAGACGTTTGACTTCCTTGGATTTACGCACATATGCGGTCGAACCCGGAAAGGGAAGTTCGTTGTATTGCGGCACACCAAGAAAAAGGGGATCCAAAAGAAGCTGGCAGAACTTGGCAAGGAGTTGCGAATCCGACTCCACATGCCTGTTCCGTTTGTCGGCAAGTGGCTTGGGTCTGTATTGCACGGCCACTATCGTTACTTTGGTGTTCCTGGGAATGGTCGCAAGTTGGAGAGCTTTAGGTATCATCTAAGTCAACTATGGTACAAAGCACTTCGTCGCCGCAGTCAGCGATCAAAGCTGACTTGGGAACGTATGAACCGCCTGATCGAACGATGGTTGCCAAAAGTCCGAATTATGCATCCGTATCCCAATTTGCAACTGTACGTCACAACCCGAGGTAGGAGCCCAGTGCGTTAGTAGCGCTCGCTGGGATCTGTGCGGGGGGTGCAGGGTGACCTGCGTTCCTACCGCGACCAAAAGTTGAATACTCAGGTGGGGCCAGTTCCTTTTCCGCCATTTCCATGAACCGGTTGAAAAGTGTCTCGTGACTGATACCGTAGGCGTTATGGAAGTGTTTTTTTCGTATTTGAAGGATTTGCAGTATTCCCAGAATCCGTCCCCAGACGACACGCATCAGTTGTTGGGGGGTCATGCCGGAGCGGATGGCGCCACTGTCAATACCGTCGGCAATGGCCCGGGTGGCCATATCCGCGTTGGCGTCGGTGACCGCCTGGCAGGCCGCTCGCAAATCCTCGGATTTCCTTGTCGACCGGTGCATCGTGGCATCGCTTTCAGGCGCATCTTTGAAATAAACGCAGGTCTTGGCTTCAAAAATCATGATCAGTTCGGCATACTCCGGGTTGGGCAGAGAAAAATCAAAAAAGACCTGCTGGGCGACACCCACGATGCGGCCGGTACGCTGGGTCTTTTCCCAGGCTTTCCGTTCCGAAGGTTTCATCACGACCTTCCTCTCCAAAGAAAATTTTGTAATCATATGTGCCCCATTCCGGGTACTTATAAAAAAGAAGTATACCATGAAGCCGCTAGAAGTAAATCGATTTAAAAAACGCCATCAACGTCACCTGAGATTGCTCAAAATCTGCTGTTTCTGTTTGTTGACGGATAGTTTTGTCCTCCCGGTCGGACGCCCGCGATGCTAACTTTTGCCTCCGGCAAACCGGTCGCAAAGCTACCGCCTTCGGACGTTCCCTAACGGTTCGACCTTGTTTTCGGCTAATGTTTGTGTTAACAATACCTGTGTTAACAGACCTCACGTATAGGGGGCTTTCATCCCATAAGTTCACGTTCGTGCCGGGCGATCCAAAATGGCTGGAGGCGGTGGCCCTGTTGCGCTTGAGCTCCGTCATTATATGTCTCCAATGAACAATAGATGCTGATGGCAATTAAAAGTCTCATATATTGTTAGTATAGCTCAGTTTGGTTAGCTTCAATAATGCAAGTCTCCTTATAGAAGGATTTGGATTAAACTCCCATGAATAAATTGATTAAAGGAAGAAACATGGTTTCGCTTCTGTTTGTTTTTTTAGCAGGAGTCACGTTCATTTGGTGGGTAATCCATTCAACCAATAATCATATGCAGGCGGAACTGCTCGAAAAGGCAAGGATTGCTGCGTATGCAATCAATATCGAGGACATAACTTCTCTATCGGGGTCCGAAAAGGATTTAAGCAATCCTGCCTATCTGCGTATCAAGTCGCAGCTGGCAGTAATGCGCAATGCTAAACAGCAATGCCGTTTCCTTTATTTGATGGGACGGCGTTCTGACGGTACCGTTTTCTTTTTTGCTGACTCTCTTCCCGAAGGTTCTAAAGACTACGCATCGCCTGGATTGGTTTATAAGGAAGTTTCGAATTTCTATCTTAACGTTTTTACGAATCGCCAAGAAGCCGTTGTCGGACCTGTTACCGACCGGTGGGGCAGATTAATGACAGCCTTGGTTCCACTAAAAATTCCCCATACAGGTCATCTTTTAGCGGTTCTTGGCATGGATGTAGATGCAAAAGACTGGAATAAAGAAATTATCGGTAAGGCTATTTTCCCCTTTGTTATTTTTGTTTTATTTCTGTGTCTGGGTATAACGTTAGTTGCAAGAGGACATGCCATAGCGTCTTTACGAAAGAGTGAAGAGAAATACCAAACCCTGTTTGGCAATGCCCAGGTCGCTCTTTTCAGAACGAGTATTGACGGCAAACTGGTTGAAATCAACGAGCGGTATGCTCAAATGGCGGGGTATGAGAAAGTTGAAGACTGTATGGCAGAGTTCAATTTGGGCGATGCATGGGCTGGTCCTGACGATCGTGATGAGCTGTTGAAGATTCTACGAGACAGAGGCTATGTTAACGATTATGAAACGAAAATTAATCGCAGAGATGGGAGCCCTCTGTGGATCGTTTTTTCAGCGACAATCTTCTCGGAGAAGGGATACATAGAAGGCTCAATAGTTGACATTACCGGACGCAAACAAGCTGAAAAAGAACGCGATAAATTGCAGGCACGGCTTTTCCAGATCCAAAAAATGGAATCTATCGGCAATCTGGCTGGTGGTATCGCCCATGATTTTAACAACATTTTGTCATCCATAATAGGGTTTACAGAATTAGCCCTTGATGATGTCAAAAAAGGAACACCGCTGGAAGATAGCCTTCAGGAGGTGTATACGGCGGGAAAGCGGGCGAAAGAGCTGGTCAAACAAATACTGGCCTTTGCCCGCCAGTCTAATGAGGAACGGAAGCCCATACAGGTGGACATCATTGCAAAAGAGGTGCTGAAGCTTATCCGATCCACGATTCCGACAACCATTGAGATCAAGGAAAACATAGAGAGCCATTCATTGATCATGGGCAATCCATCACAAATCCACCAGCTTTTAATGAACCTGTGCACCAATGCGTCCCAAGCCATGGAAAATACCGGGGGTATTTTAAAAGTCAGGCTGGTGGATGTCGAACACATCGGCCCATCGTCTCTGCCGGCATCGAAGTTGGGGTCTGGAGGCTATATTAAACTATCCGTATCGGATAACGGTTCCGGTATTTCACCGGATGTCATTGGCTCCATTTTTGAGCCGTATTTTACCACCAAGGGCGTCGGCGAGGGCACCGGAATGGGGCTTGCGATGGCGCATGGCATTGTCGAATCTTATGGCGGGGAGATTACCGTTGACAGCGAATTGGGCCAAGGAACTGTTTTTAGGGTTTATCTGCCCATAATAAAGGGGCGTGAAGATCATCGACTATACATAAAAGAGGAGCTGTCTTCCGGGACAGAGCGCATTCTGCTTGTTGACGATGAATTGCCCATTGCAAAGATGGGTAGCCAAGCCCTTGAACGACTGGGATATCAAGTGACCGTTCGCACAAGTTCTGTCGAGGCCCTGGAACTTTTTCGCGCTAAGCCCGATGGGTTCGATTTGGTGATTACCGATATGACGATGCCCAACATGACAGGAGATGAATTGGCGGTGCAATTGATCGCTCTCAGACACGATATTCCTGTGATTTTATGTACAGGATACAGCAAAAATATTTCAGATGAAAAGGCAACGAAGATTGGCATCAAGGCATTTACCTATAAGCCTATTGTTAAGGCGGATCTGGCCAAAACAGTCCGAAAAGTGTTAGATGCTTGTCGAAGCGAAGTGTAGCTCCCGCTGAAAGCGGGGATGAACCCAAACGTAAAACGCAACAATGATTATCCCATGGTTGAAATTGCAGAGGTTGCTATTGTTTAGGATACTATAAATATAGGAAAAATTGAATCGGACAGAAAAATACTTTCTGTCTATGCAAGTATTCATGACCGGAACATAATCATAAAAAACAAAGCTTTGTAAGCGCTCTATTAACCACACCTTGGCAGGCCCGGCAAATTATGGGATATTAGGCGGGCCTGCGAGTTGCGACGGGTCAAGATACTGGGGCAGCAGTGCTTTATAATCATCCTCGGTCATGGCATCGGGAAGCTTTTCTATGAGATGCCGGAGATACCAGTACGGTTCAAGTCCATTTGCCTTGGCTGTCTCAATCAGGCTATAGAGAGCAGCACTGGCAGATGCACCTTCGGGAGTTCCGGCGAACAGCCAGTTTTTTCGTCCAATCACAAACGGCCGGATGGTATTTTCAGCCATGTTGTTGTCAGGGGACACATGACCCGTATCAGCATAGACGACAAGTCGGTGCCACTGGTTTAAGGCGTAGTGAATCGCTTTGCCCAGCAGACATTTTGGAGGTGCTTCATCTACCTTGACATTCAACCAGCGTTTAAATTCATTCAGTACAGGTTTGGCTTTTTCCTGTCGTTCTTTGAGAAGCTGTTCATTGGACAGACCGTTTTCCTTGGCTTCTTTCTCAATTTTATAAAGCTGCTGGATATATTTCAACGCCTGATCGGCATTACCGGGTTTTCTTTTGCCATCTTTTGGTTTACAGGCCGCCTTCACCACCTCGAAAAATTTACGGCGCACGTGTGCCCAGCACGCCATATGCGAAATTTCTTTGATATCATCGATAAAGCCATAACCGGCGTACCCATCCGTTTGAACCACGCCTGTATAGTCCTTCAGGAATGTAGCCGCCACATCGCCGGCACGGCTTGGGTGGTATTCGAATATTATACCGGGATGTTTTTGGGGCCCACCCCTGAATATCCACATATAGGATTTAGATTGACTGGTCCTGCCTGGTTCATTGAGAACCTGGACAGGAGTCTCATCAATATTGATTAACGATCCGGAAAGGATCTCTTGTTTAAGCATCGTAAGGAGAATATCACAACTTTCTGCAATTTTTTGGGCCCAACTGCACATGGTTGCCCTGGAGATTTTAACTCCAATTCTCAAGAATTGTTTTTCCTGGCGATAAAAAGGCAGTGCATCGACAAATTTAGCTACGAGAACAAAGGCAATCAGACCGGGTGTCCCAATACATTTTGGAATAACCTGTTCGGGCAATTGAGCGATGGTTACCGTGGGGCCATCACTCTCAACACCTTCACAATTTTTGCAGGCGTATTTTAAACGAATGTGGCGAATCACCTGGATCTTTGCAGGGATGATATCAAGTTGCTCTGAGACTTCCTTCCCGATGACCTCTTTCATACAACCGCATTCGCATTGCTTGTCCGCCTCATCTATATCATGAATGACCTCAACCCGGGGAAGGTTCTCCGGAATAGCTTTCCGTCCGCGTTTTTTACGTTTATGGCTCGGGATTTCAATTTCATCATCTGCCTGGGCTATGGGGAAATGATCTTCGATGGGCTCAAAAAGAGAAAGTTGCTCACGATCAGAGGATATTTTTTCACTTTTACGACCAAACAATCTGCCCTGGAGACAGCGGAGCTGTTCTTTCAGAATTTTAATTTCAGATAAATACTCGTGCTCTTTTTTTAAAAAAGAATCGATTATCTGCTTTAGTTCGTCAATATTTTCAGTCTCTATGACAACCTCGGAAATCATGATCGAGACATAGCATAAACAACTGATTTTTAAAAGTCTTTTTTTAAAAAAGTGTCGAATATTTCAAGGTTTTATGGGCATTTTTCTGGTAGATATCAAGACCGTCCATCAGCCAGATGATCTCCCTTTTTCCAATGGTCATTGTCTCCTTTTTAGATGTCGGCCATTTAAAAGAATGCTTCTCCAGCCTTTTATGCCACAGACAGAATCCGTTTCTATCCCAATACAGAATTTTGAGGATGTTTCGATTTCGGTTACAAAAAGCAAAAAGGTGACCGGAGAAGGGATCAAGCGCCATCTGTTCACTGACTAAAATGGATAACCCGTTAATGGCCTTGCGCATGTCGGTATTGCCCAGCGCCAGATAGACCTTGGTATTGACTGCCGGTAGAAACATCAGACCTCCTCCAGGGTCAATATGACCTGTTCCAGATTGGCGGGGGAAAAACCGTCCGGGATTTCTACCATAAACCGGGAGCTTACAGTGAGACGCAGAGGGGCACCATTAAAGAAACAATTGGATTTGATAGGTCTGTCAGGAATCCGGACAAACTCAACGGGCAAGTTTTCTCTATAAAATTTACGCTTCCAGTATGTAAAGCGATGGGCCTGCAAATTGTTCTGTCTGCAATATTCTGCCTGACTAAGTTCAGTGAGCGTCCATGCGTCCAAATGGGCTTGCCAGAACTGCCGCCGTTTATGATTCGAATTTTTTCCCTGGAACTGATCTGCCATGATTGAAGCCTCCTTAGTTGTGAAAGTTGGCTTACTATGGCATGGTGTGGACTGCTTGAGAAGATGCGGTTCATAGAGCGCTTACAAAGCTTTCATTTCCAAATTATTCATAGAGTGGGGGCGTGATGAGTAAGCCAAACCATTCAAACATTACACAAAGATTGATATTGGGCTTTTGTGCATTGATCTCAATGTTTCTTCTATTCGGCGTGTATACTTTGTATGATATCCACAGAATTTCTCAATTGAGTCGAATTATTTACAACCACCCACTGATTGTATCAAATGCAGCTCTTCAAGCAAATGTGTCCATCGCGAAAATGCATCGAAATATGAAGGATGTGGTTTTTGTTCATTCTTTATCAAGAATTCGGCAATCCGTTGAGGCGGTTAATGAGGAAGAAAAACATGTGTACCAGCATCTCAATATTGTTAAAAACAACATTTTGGGAGAAGAAGGCAAGGCTCTTGAAAATGCGGCCAGAAATCTATTCAATAAGTGGCGACCGATTCGAAATGAGGTTATCGGATTGGTCTATAATGATCAAAGAGAAAATGCAGCCAACATAACGACTGGAAATGGAGCCGCTCATGTTGCCCTGTTAGAAAAGAAAATGCTTGGTCTTGCGAACTAAGCCAGAAATAAAGCATCAGAATTTGCGAGTGAAACTGAAAAAGTACATTCAAGGTTGAATGTGGTTTCAATCTTTTTTTTGATCGTGGGTATCCTAACATCGCTTTTGGTGGCCTTCTGGACCTTGAATCGAACTAAATTGATAGAAAAAAACCTTCTGGAAAGCGAAGAACGCTATCGTTTCTTGATTGAAAATCAGACCGACCCTATCAGTCGTTTTAAACCTGATGGGAAGTTTGTTTTTGTTAACGATATGTATTGTCAGTTTTTTAATAAATCGAAAAAGGAGTTAATCGGTACTAAGTGGGAGCCACCAACTGTCGGTGATGATACACGGCGGTGGTCCCCAAAAACTGGACAATGTGATAAGCTCTAAGTCAGCACAAAAAATGAAAGGAGTTGACATGAGCAACAACCGTAAACGTTACACCCCGGCATTCAAAGCGAAAGTGGCATTGGCCGCTTTGAAAAACGAAGAAACCACCGCCGAACTGGCCCAGCGTTTTAGCTTGCATCCGACAATGATCGCTTCATGGAAACGAGCGTTGGTGGATGGTGCCACTGACATTTTCGATAAGGGACACAAATCCCGCAAGCAGACCGAAGGCCAGCTCAATGAACTTTATCGCCACATCGGGCAACTAAAGGTTGAACGCGATTTTTTGGAACGCAAGCTCGGCAGCTGAATAGCAAGCAACGAAAGAAAATGATTGATCCATTACAGAAGCCGAGCATTTCACGTCAATGTCATTTGTTGGGTCTGAGCCGGTCCTCGATCTACTACAAACCGCGCCCGATCAAACCCGAAGATCTGGAACTGATGCGTCTGATTGATGAGCAATACATGAAAACGCCGTCTTACGGCAGCCGGTCGATGGCACGGCATTTTCGTCGACAGGGCCGTAAAGTCAACCGTAAACGCATTCAAAGGCTGATGCGGCTAATGGGCATAGAAGCGATTTACCCTAAACCTCACACAAGTCGGCCGCATCCGGAACACAAAATTTACCCGTATCTGCTTCGAGATTTGACCATCAATCGTCCCGATCAAGTTTGGGCAACTGATATTACTTACGTTCCCATGGCTCATGGTTTTATGTACCTTGTTGCCATCATGGACTGGCATAGTCGGAAAATCCTGGCTTGGCGGATTTCCAATACACTGGAACCTGACTTTTGTGTTAACGCATTACAAGAGGCTTTGAGACGCTATGGTGCGCCGGAAATTTTTAATACCGATCAAGGTGCACAATTTACCAGCAAGGCTTTTACCCAGACACTCCTGGACCACGGGGTTAAAATCAGCATGGACGGCCGTGGAAGATGCCAGGACAATATTTTCATAGAGCGGCTATGGTGGACTATGAAACACCATTATCTTTACCTGCATTCGTTTGACGGCGGTTCTGATTTACGCCAAGGTCTGAGCCGCTGGATACGCTACTACAACCAAGAGCGAGGACATTCTTCTCTTGACGACCGAACACCGGATGAGGCATATTACGGACTTCCTCACCCATTCGCCGAGGCTGCCTGATGCCTCTTTTTCAATACGCAGGCTTCGAGCTTATTTCTATTTCAGGCTGTCCAAACATTGGGGTCCATCGCCATGATCATGGGGAGAGCCAGGATATTGATGGTTTTTTAATGAAGCCGGTCGATAAAACGAAAATGTTGAAAACAGTCAGAAAAGTGTTGGATGAGGCTAAAAAGAAACGTTGATTATGGCATGATGAACGGCCCATAGGAGATTTTCATCTGAATTGCAATAAAGAGGGGGGCAGAAAGGAAAATAGATGGATAAAGACTTTCAGAGTGCGTTCGCTATTTTGATCGTCGATGACGATGAGCAAATCAGGCGTTTACTTCAGCTGGCAATAAGAAAAGATGGCTATATCTGCTTTCAGGCCTCGAATGGGGAGGAGGCGTTGGAGACCCTTGAGCGAGAGAATGTGGCTGTGGTGATTACGGATATTACCATGCCCAAAATGGATGGCATCAAACTCACAGAGAGAATCAGAGCGCAATATGATCAAGATGTGATTATAATGACCGGTTACACCAAAAACCTCACCTATGTGGATGCCATCGCTAAGGGAGGCATCGATTTTATCCAAAAGCCCGTGAATCTCGAAGAGGTCTCGATCCGGCTTAAAAGGATTTTGCGGGAAAGGCGCTTGCGCTTTGAGCGCAACGAAGCCTTGCAGCAGCAACAGCAGATCATGGAGGGCTTGATCCTGACGCTATCATCGACTGTCGAAGTCAGGGATCCTTATACGTCAGGGCATCAAAAGCGGGTGGCAGAGCTTGCCTGTGCAATAGCCAAAGATATGGATCTTTCGGAAGATCGTATAAACGCTATTCGAATGGCCGGAGTGATCCACGACCTGGGAAAAATCGCCATACCGTCGGAAATCCTGTCAAAACCCGGCCAATTATCTGAAATAGAGTTCAACCTGCTTAAAACCCATCCTCAAGTCGGTTTCGACATACTCAAAGATATCAGCTTCCCTTTGCCGATTGCCCAGATTATATACCAGCATCATGAAAGAATAGACGGCAGTGGATATCCCCAGGGACTTAAAGGAGACAAGATCCTTCTGGAGGCCAAAATCATGGCCGTAGCCGATGTGGTAGAAGCTATGGCCTCCCACCGGCCTTACCGCCAGGCATTGGGAATCGATGTGGCATTAGAGGAAATATCCAAGAACAAGGGGATTATCTATGATACCGATGCGGCGAACGTTTGCTTGAAAGTGTTTAGAGAAAAAGGATTCAAATTTGAAAAGTAAAGCCATTCCTGGAAAAGGGCGCAGCAAAACGGAAATTCTAAAAGAAATGAAGACTTTCGGCGCCGCGGACCCCGATTATAAAAAAGGCCGTACCTGGAGCCTGGTCTACTGGCTTGGCGAGGAACATACCCGGTTTCTCAGGGATGCCTATGATATGTATTCCAGTGCCAATGGCCTGAACCCCATGGCATTCAAGAGCCTCAAGCGCTTCGAGCACGAAGTGATCCGCATGACGGCCACCCTGCTCGGCGGCGATGGGGCTGTGGTGGGCACCATGACCTCCGGCGGCACCGAAAGCTGCCTGCTGGCGGTGAAAACCTATCGGGACATGGCCCGGGCCCAACGTCCGTGGCTGAAAAAACCGGAGATGATTCTGCCGGAATCAGCCCATGTGGCCTGGGAAAAAGGGGCCGAATATTTCGATGTCAAGGCCGTCCATGTCCCTTTAGCCAACGATTTTCGGGTGGACGTGGATGCGGTCCGGCGCAAAATCAACCGGCGAACCGTGATGATTCTCGGTTCGGCCCCGCAATACCCCCACGGGGTGGTGGACCCCATCGAAGCACTGGGGGAACTGGCCGCGGCCCGCAACATCCCCCTTCACGTGGATGCCTGTGTGGGCGGCTACCTGCTCCCTTTTGTGGAAAAACTCGGGTATCCGGTCCCTCCCTATGATTTCAGGGTCCCTGGGGTTACATCCATCTCGGCCGACACCCACAAATACGGTTACAGCGCCAAGGGTGCCTCCACCCTGCTTTACCGCAGCATGGAGATCCTGAAGCACCAGATATTTGTCCATGAAAACTGGCCCGGCGGTGTCTTTGCCTCCCCGGCATTGCTCGGCACCCGTCCCGGCGGCAGCATTGCCGCGGCATGGGCCGCCATGCAGGCCATGGGTGAGGACGGCTACCTGGATCACGCCCGAACCATCATGAAAACCACTCGGGCCCTGATGGACGGCATCAACGCCATTGGCGGCCTGGCGGTTCTGGGCGATCCACCCGCAGCACTGTTTGCCTACCGGTCCACGGAAAAGGCGGTCAATATCTATGCTGTGGGGGATCAGATGGAGCAAAAGGGATGGCATGTGGACCGCCTCCAGCGACCCGAATGTCTGCATGCCATGGTGACGCCCCTGCACGCCGAGGTGGTCGAATCTTACCTGGCGGATCTTCGCGCCGGGGTGGACCACGTACGACGACATCCGGAGCTGGCCGAACAGGGCGGCGCCGCCATGTACGGCATGATCGCCCATGTCCCCCTTCGTGGCATGGTGCGCAAGCAAGTGCTGAAAATGATGATGAACATGTACGGCCCGGAATGCAGGATGCCTGATGCGCTTGACGTTGATTTGTCCGGCACCGAGCCCCAAACGCCCAGGGACCTGGCCACCCGAATCGCCATGGCTTTTATTCGCTTGAAAAATAAGTGGCACGGATTGACGCATCTGCCTTGATTGGCCCTGTTAGACGCCTGGCGTATCCGATTTCAAAAGACGTCACACCAAACATGCGATTCAATGGCATATCCGGCGTTTCCATCGCAACATACCGTTCATTGTGTTCGCCGAGCAGAGTGAATCAGCGGCGCGATTTTTGGCATCAGCTGAATTAATATTGTTATGTTTAATAGCAGCTATACGTAACAACTACCGAATTTGTGATAAGTTGAATAAATAACCGTTTTTGCGCCAGGCTATCTACATGCGATTATTTCGCATCGCGAATTGCTTTTGAAGCTACCTGATCAACAATTCCCGGTGCTATCAGCTTCATCCATCGACCAAGTTTCCCACGAAATGATAAAACTGCCAGGCGATCCCGGTTTTCCATAGCCTTTATAATTCTGGATGCACATTCATTTGCAGTCATAACTTTGCCTTCCTGAATTGGACTTAATTCAAGCGGTTTTCCATCTTTGCCGAATGCACGTCGATGAATTTCACTGAGAACAAAATCCGGGGCTATCATCGTCACTGTAACGCCGGTTCCCATCAATTCAATCCTGAGCGAATCAAAAAAGCCAAACATGGCATGTTTGGATGCTGAATAACCTGTTCGGGTTGGCATACCGTTCAAACCTGCAAGGCTTGAAATTCCGACAATTCGTCCTTTACTTTTCTTTAGATGAGATAACGCATAATAGGTACAATAGGCAGCGCCAAAATAATTAATCCTCATTAGCTGTTCAATAATAGATGGTTCCGCCATATCTTCGAGCGTTGTCCACATGGTTCTGCCAGCATTGTTGACAAGAACATCTAAACAACCAAATTCTGAGATGGTTTTTTCAATAAGATCTTTACAATCTTTCACTTCGCTCACGTCAGTTGGCACAACAACTGCTGTTGCACCTTTAGTCTCTACCTCTTTCTTTAATTGCATGAGTCGATCTTTATTTCTTGCGGCCAATAAAAGTTTAGGTCTCTGAGAAGAAAGTGCTAAACATAAAGAACGTCCTATCCCTTCGGACGCTCCAGTTACGATGATTACCTTATCTTGAAATACATCCATTATTTTTCCTCGCGATGAAATTAATTGTTTATTCTTAATATCTATTCGCTATGCCAAAATCAGTGCTTCATAGCAGCTATACGTATTTCACTGTCTGCACAGATTAGTTGGAGATATCGCAAGTTTTGCCCGAAATGTGAGCGCCACAATAGGTGTACTGCGACTTTATTTAAAAAGATGGTCAAATATACCACATGGTATTATCGAGAAATTTAATGTTTTCAATTGTTGCGATTAGGATATTAATCCGGCAAAAAATACATGATAATTTTATAGTAATTTGCTATTATAATTTCATGAAAAAAATTGACGCACGAAAGTTTAGCACGGATGCGCAATAGCAAATCCGTTATCAAGTTATTCGTCTGAAACAACGGGGCCACAGACGTTCTGAAATCAGCGAGATAACCGGTATTCATCCTTCGACAATCTCCGCATGGTGGAAATTGTATGAAATAAAATTGATTAAAACAATTAGTTAATATATTAAAACCGCTAATTAACGTAAAGCATATCTGAAAGGTCAAAAATGAAATCAGAGCTTGAAATTTCTAAGCATAAATCTGCAAAAGCAATAGATGATTTTGTCAATGGTTTTTGCAATCTTTCTTTTGTTGAATCGCTTTTTAATGATCTCGTAATCACGGACGGGAAAGGAATCATTCTTCATGTTACTGCAAAATTTAAAAACTTTTGGGGGAAAAACCCAGAAAAAATGATAGGGGAAAACGTCTATGAAATGGAAAAAAGAAAAATTTTCTATCCTTCTATTACTGCGATCGTTTTAAAAACAAAGAAAAAAGAAACCATCATTCAACATAATAAAAAGGGTGAAAAACATTTAATGACGGGAGTTCCGATCTTTGATGAAGATGGTGAAATTAAAAATGTCGTAAGTTATTCTCAAGACATAAATGATTTTGTAGAACTGGAGAAACAATATCAAAGATTACAAAGGCAGCTCACGCGTTATTCATCGGAATTGATTGAGCTGAGACAAAAGGACATGCAGTTTTCCGGTATTATAGCAAAAAGTGAAAAGATGAAAAATGTTTTAAGGCTTGTGTTAAAAATTGCTAAAACAGATATTAATGCAATAATTACCGGAGAAACAGGCGTTGGGAAAAATCTAATAGCACGTCTAATTCATAAAGAGAGCGATCGGGGAAAAGGACCGTTTATTGAAATCAACTGCGGCGCAATTCCTGAAGCATTGTTGGAGACTGAACTTTTTGGCTATGAGACCGGCGCATTCACAGGTGCTAACAGGAAGGGAAAAGTTGGCGTTATTGAAATGGCGAATAAAGGCACTCTTTTTTTAGATGAAATAGGTGATCTGCCAATCGGGCTACAGGTAAAATTACTGAAAGTTATCCAAGAGAAGAATATTGTGAAGATAGGAGGAACTCGGCCTATCAAAGTCGACTTTCGGCTCGTGTCTGCAACCAATCAGAATATAGAAAAAATGGTAACAGAAGGCACGTTTAGAAAGGACCTTTATTATAGGCTAAATGTAGTGCCGATCAAAATTTCTCCTATAAGAAATAGGCAAGAAGACATTCCGGCATTAATATCTTATTTTTTGTCAAACTTGAACAAGGCCTACAATAAATATGTTGCCCTATCCAACGCCACAATGAAAATGCTGTTAAGCCATGATTGGCCCGGGAATATTCGTGAACTGAAAAACATCATAGAGCGGATCGTCATTACAGGGGATCAAAATATTATTGGTGAGAAAAATCCGATACATGTGTTGGACCATGCACAATCTTTTTTTAAAAATGTCACGAGTCTCACTGAAGCTAAGGAGAGGATGGAGGAGCATATGGTCAAAACGGCCTACTCAAAAACAAGAACGAGTGTTGGCGTAGGTAAATATCTTGGGATTAGCCAAACGTCGGCATCTCGGAAAATTAGAAAATATATTAAAAATGAAAATGGTTCATCCGACTAAAGCGTACTTTGTTTCATGAAGTCCGCAAATTTTCAATTTAAAAAACTCCATATCCCTAAATCCGTAGGCCTGCCTTTGGAGAGTTTTAATTTTATTGTTTGTTCCCTCTAAAGGTCCTGTTGAAATAGGATAATCATAGTGATTGAGAATCCCAAAAGCATGGCCTGCTAAAGTATTCGCAAATTTCTTGAGCATTCCAATGCTGGTGCTTCTTGCTTTTTTTACCCATTGGTTCAGTACTTCTTTTGCCTCGAGTTTAGAGTCCTGAAGCCATATTCGTTTTAGATCTTCCTTCAAGTAGTAAGCCGTGGCCAATGGTTTGTTAAGTTTCAGAGCTTGTTCAAGACGTTCTTTCTCATTTTTTTCTTCATTAAGATTATTGGTGTTTTTCAGCAGAAGCCAGCGGGTTCCTTTCAGCACTTTTTGTTGCAATGGGCCTTCAGCCTCTCGCTGAATTTCTCTGCGTAATTTGGACAGTTTGTCGTTGTAGAGTTTGATCACATGAAAATGGTCAAACACAACGGTGGCATCAGGCAAATTTTCAAGTACTGCGGCAATAAAGGCCGGTGACATATCAATCGCAACCGCTTTGATTTGTGCCTTCGCGTATCTGAGACGTTTCCAGAAAGGAGTCAATGCATCGCTGCCTTTACCGTCACCGACAAATATGACTGCACCGGTTTTTAGATTTAATACTACGGTCAAATATCTGTGACCTTTACCAATACTGATTTCATCAATGGCAATTTGTTTAACATGTTTGAGCCGAGGACGTTTGAACTTTTTGGTGAGATATCGTTTTTGTATATCTTTAATGACATCCCAACCGACCTGCAAATGGTTGGCAACGGCGATGGACCCCAATGTTTGGACAGCCTGAAATAGAAATAAGCTCGAAGCCTGCGTATTGAAAAAGAGGCATCAGGCAGCCTCGGCGAATGGGTGAGGAAGTCCGTAATATGCCTCATCCGGTGTTCGGTCGTCAAGAGAAGAATGTCCTCGCTCTTGGTTGTAGTAGCGTATCCAGCGGCTCAGACCTTGGCGTAAATCAGAACCGCCGTCAAACGAATGCAGGTAAAGATAATGGTGTTTCATAGTCCACCATAGCCGCTCTATGAAAATATTGTCCTGGCATCTTCCACGGCCGTCCATGCTGATTTTAACCCCGTGGTCCAGGAGTGTCTGGGTAAAAGCCTTGCTGGTAAATTGTGCACCTTGATCGGTATTAAAAATTTCCGGCGCACCATAGCGTCTCAAAGCCTCTTGTAATGCGTTAACACAAAAGTCAGGTTCCAGTGTATTGGAAATCCGCCAGGCCAGGATTTTCCGACTATGCCAGTCCATGATGGCAACAAGGTACATAAAACCATGAGCCATGGGAACGTAAGTAATATCAGTTGCCCAAACTTGATCGGGACGATTGATGGTCAAATCTCGAAGCAGATACGGGTAAATTTTGTGTTCCGGATGCGGCCGACTTGTGTGAGGTTTAGGGTAAATCGCTTCTATGCCCATTAGCCGCATCAGCCTTTGAATGCGTTTACGGTTGACTTTACGGCCCTGTCGACGAAAATACCGTGCCATCGACCGGCTGCCGTAAGACGGCGTTTTCATGTATTGCTCATCAATCAGACGCATCAGTTCCAGATCTTCGGGTTTGATCGGGCGCGGTTTGTAGTAGATCGAGGACCGGCTCAGACCCAACAAATGACATTGACGTGAAATGCTCGGCTTCTGTAATGGATCAATCATTTTCTTTCGTTGCTTGCTATTCAGCTGCCGAGCTTGCGTTCCAAAAAATCGCGTTCAACCTTTAGTTGCCCGATGTGGCGATAAAGTTCATTGAGCTGGCCTTCGGTCTGCTTGCGGGATTTGTGTCCCTTATCGAAAATATCAGTGGCACCATCCACCAACGCTCGTTTCCATGAAGCGATCATTGTCGGATGCAAGCTAAAACGCTGGGCCAGTTCGGCGGTGGTTTCTTCGTTTTTCAAAGCGGCCAATGCCACTTTCGCTTTGAATGCCGGGGTGTAACGTTTACGTTTGTTGCTCATGTCAACTCCTTTCATTTTTTGTGCTGACTTAGAGCTTATCACATTGTCCAGTTTTTGGGGACCACCGCCATATGCTTAGACAGTGCCAAGGCATAGCGTTCAAATGTTTTGGTGTAGGTTCTGCGCCACTCGGAAAAGTGAATCTTTACCTGCCGAATAGCACCACAGCATAAGCACTGAACACGTTGAACATGTAGCTGAATGAATACCGATTTATTTCCAATGGGCACAGTCTTAAACATCCTTTTTCGGGTGCCTCTGCGTTTTACCTTTTTGCTGTCACAAATAGGGCAGCGCAATGAGAAGGGCGCCGGCTTTATGGAAAAAATAACTTGTCCCATTTTATAGATCGTTCCAACATAATGATAGCCTTGGATCCCAAATGCATGATACAGCAAACTGGTGGACATACGTTAGCTCCTTTCGGTTAGAGTTGGGCAACTCTTTAGAAAAGACACGTATGTCCATATTTTTCAATTAAAAGTATCCTTCATCCGGATGAACCTTAAAAATGCCTCTAAGGTTAATTAATGAAAACAACATAGCGAATTCAAAATCCCTCATCATAGTCAAAATTGGGTAATTATTCATATATTGCTATAATGTTTCAACATACCAGAAAAGTTGACAAATCAATAAATTTAGCCACCTATACTACCCATTGTTGGCTACTCCTTCCTTATCCAATAATTCTATAACCCATAGATATAATTATCAAAATACTGAAAAATAAATTGTCTATCGCCTATTTATACCTCGAAATGAGATATCATAAAGCTTTAGGCTTATATTCTGTATCATTTTTTGTAATTATAATTCAATATGTTATAACTTTTGATGATAGATAACACCACATTGGCATGTCTTTTGTATTACCATAAGTATTTGTGGGAATAGGCACACGCTGACAAATAGCATATAGGGCCAAGATCGGTATTCGCGGTAACACTCGAACGCTGGACCGGTTGCATCCGAGCTGCGAACTCGCATATAAGGTCTTAACCCAAAAATCACTGTTAAAAAATCCTCATCTTTCCCTGAAACAGAGGTCGGGCGACACGTCGACCTTCGCGATCATCTATAACTTATGCTATAAAGGAGGCACTAAGATAAAACCATACATTAAAGCGTAATCAATTGTAATTATAATGTTTTTGTCAAGTATTGCTGCCAAGAAGGAAATATTTAATATCAAGTTACAGGCCGATGTACCGTCAACCCTGGCGCAGCCCTACTTTCGTATGGCTGAAAAAGTCGGTCAACATTTAAGCGGTATGCCCATGACTTGGCTTCGGCAATGGAAGCAGGGGGTCTATGGGAAAAAATGGGTATACAGGACATTGCCGTGGCCGAGGCTCGAATGTACACATCCCAGACGCCACTGCAAGGTTAAATATGCTGTGTATTTAAACAAAAAGGTGGTTCAGACTTTCAAAAAACTTTTAGGAGGGAGCAGATCATGAAAATTGCAATTATCGGCGGAGCCGGAGCCATGGCACGAACCACAGTGCGGGATTTATCCGAGAACAATAACGTAACAGAAATCCTGGTGGCAGACTACCAGGATAAAAAAGCGATAAGGTATGCCGGTAGCTTTAACGATCCGCGAATAAAGGGATGTTTCGTGGATGCAACGGATATTAATGCTACGGCTGATCTCATAAAGAACTATGATGCCGTGGTCAATTCTGCCCAACACTATGTGAACTTGGATATCATGAAGGCCTGTATTAAAGCCAAAGTTCACTATATCGATCTTGGGGGTTTGTTTTATTTCACGAGGAAACAACTCAAGCTTGATGAAGAATTCAAAGCCGCGGGTGTGTCGGCCATCCTCGGAATGGGAGCGGCCCCCGGAATCACCAACGTATTGAGCCGATATGCCTATGATAGACTGGATACGGTGGATTCCGTCCAACTTTTCTTTGCAAGTGCCGATTTTACGGATATGAAAGGTATTGACATGTTCCTGCCGCCATACTCCATCCGTACGATCATGGAGGAGTATTCAGAGGATTCGGAGCAGTTTATTGACGGTGAATATCAGATCGTTCCGCCAATATCCGGCAAGATGACGGTCGATTTTCCGGAACCGATCGGCAGACGAGAATGCATTCATACCTTGCACTCGGAGCCGGCGACCATACCTTCCTCGTTCAAAGACAAAGGTGTCAAGGAAGTGACCTGGCGACTCAGCCTGCCTGAAGTGATGGAAAGCCAGGCCAACTTTCTTGCCAATATCGGAATGGGGGGGAAAACACCTGTCAAAGTCGGCGGTTGTGAAATTGCACCCGTAGACTGTCTGGCCTCAGTGGTGCAAAGACATGTCGATCAGAAGTTAACCGGCGTAGAACTCGAACCGAAAGATTCTCTGTGCATCCGCTCTCTGGTGTCCGGAACGAAAGACGGGCGCCCTATGGAGTATATCGTCGATTGTATCGGGCGCTCCCACAGCCGGTGGAACTGCTCAAGTGTTGATGTGGCAACCGGAATACCACCGGCTATCGTATCCGCAATGCAGGTTGAAGGTGTTGTGGCACCGGGTGTATGGGCACCGGAGCAGGTTGTCGATCCCGACCGATTGTTCAAAGCTCTGGCAAGGCGCGAAATGACTTTTCATATAATGCGTAAAGAGAAAATTGCGTAATGTCAACAAGCCTGTTTTTTTTACTAACCTGAAGAAAAAAGGAGAAAAAGATGAAACGTTATCTGATAGTTGGCACAATTTTATTTTTCGCTCTTTGTCTGGTTGCCCCGCAAGGTGCCCTGGCAGCAAGGGACTATTTCAAAATCGGCGTGATCACGTCTCTTTCCGGCGGTCTGGCTACCGGAGGGAATATCACCAAGCAGGGGTATGATTTATGGGCCGCCAAAGTGAACGAAGCCGGCGGTATAGAAATCAATGGTAAAAAATATCCCGTAAAGCTTATTTACGGTGATGCCCAGTCCGAACCGTCCCAGGCGGCTTCCGCAGCAGAGCGCCTGGCGACCCAGGAAAAAATTGATTGCGCCCTGGGGCCCTATTCTTCAGGGGTTACCCTTGCCGCGGCCCCGGTTCTGGAAAAATATAAAATTCCCTTGATCACCGGCTCTGCCGAATCGCCACTGATCTGGAAACAAAAATTTAAATACACCTTCGGCACCATCCCGCCGGTTAACTTCACCGGTTCCGGTCCTTTAAAAACCATTGCCGCCCTCACCCCCCGTCCCGAAAAAGCCGTTGTCATCGGTTCCAATGATGCTTTTTCCAAAGCAACGGCGGAGACGTTCAAGGCCATTGCCGAAGAGCTCAATATCAAGGTCGTTAAATACGATATCGTCCCCTCCGGCCAGGATCTTACCCCCTATATGTCTGCTATACGGGGAAGGCGTCCCGACGTCATCGCCTTTGGGGGCCATGATGAGGAACTGATCCGACTGGTCAAGGCCCTGCGCCAGATCAATTATGCGCCCAAGGCCCTGCTGATGCATTACGGCGTTACAGAACCGGCGTTTGTGGAAGCCCTGGGAAAAGATGCCGAGCAGGTATGGGGGGCATCGGTCTGGACCCCCACTTTAAAAACGGCGGGAGAGCTCATCTGGAAAGACTCCAAAAGCTTTGTTGAAGATGCCCAAAAAGCATACGGCATCACCCCGGATTATACCATGGCCGGCAGCTCTGCAGCCGGATTGGCGTTCCACGCGGCGTTGATGCGTATCGGGGCAACGCCCCCGTTGGATGAATCTGAAAGACTGGCCCTGGTTAAGGCCCTGGAAGAACTGGACCTTAAAACTTTTTACGGGCCTGTAAAATTTGCCAGTGAAGGCCAGTTTTACCATGCCAACATCGGCCTTACACCCCTGGCCCTTCAAATCCAGAACGGTGTCCCCACGATTATCGGCCCGGCGGATTTCAAAGAAGCCAAAGCCCAGTACCCCATGAAGAAATGGAAATAAAACAGTTCAGTATTTAAAAAATACAGGTCCTGAGCAACCGGGAAACAAGGTTTGAAGATGAGGCGGTGTGTGCTTACACATCGTCTCATCTTCACTACTTTGTTCCCGGCGTTTAATCAAAACCGCTTTATTGCCGTAAACCTTGGCTGGTAAAGGTTTACCCGATTTCACAGACCTTAGACAGACAAAAAAGCCTGTCCGGGCGTATTGATCAATAAAAGGAAACAGGTATGGAGCTTCTGCCGCAGGTAATTATAGATGGAATTATGATTGGCGGTGTTTATATAACCATCGCCATCGGATTTTCACTGGTTTTCGGTGTGATGCATATCATCGATTTTGCAGTGGGCGAGTGGATCATGTTAGGGGCGTTTATGGGGTACTATCTCAACCTATGGCTCGAGGTCGATCCCTTCCTGCTGCTGCCACTGGTTTTTTTTATTTTTTTTGGCATCGGTTACGTCCTGCTGCCGGTTATACAGCGGGTTATCAGCGGTCACCGGGGGAATCCACTGCTCATGGGCCTGGTGTTTACCTTCGGCGTGATGATGATTATTCGCGGCCTGGGTTTGACCATTTTTGGATTTTACAGCCGTTCCATCCCCTCGGCCCTGAATGCCTCTTCTTTTGTTTATGAGAAAGGTGACTTCTTTTTGACCGTGCCCCTCGTAAGATTTGCCGGACTTGTCTTTGCCATCGTCATTGCGTTGGCTCTGCACTACCTATTGAGAAAAACCGACTTTGGCACCGGTGTGCGGGCGCTGGCCCAAAACCCGGACGCTGCCGGGTTGATGGGGGTCAACAGTAAACGCACCAATTGTTATATCTACGGCATTTATGTCGGCATCAGCGCCATGACTGGTGTATTGATCGCCTGTATTTTCTCCATAACGGCCATGGAGGGCGGGAAATATACGGTGCTGTCTTTCTTTGTCGTTGTTCTGGCAGGCATGGGCTATTTGTCCGGTGTCCCATGGGCTGCTCTTTTCCTTGGACTGGTCCAGTCCTTCTTTATTGTTTATATCAGTGCCAGTTACACCATGCTGGCGGTGTTTGGTATTCTCTATATTGTACTACTGGTATCACCTAAAGGTCTCTTTGGAAAGGGTTGGTAAAATATGCGTCGCAATGATTATATATGGTTCACAACGATTATCCTGTTATTGACAGCCTTGCCTTTTTTCTATGACGGTCCTTTTTTCCTGCGAATCGTAACCGAAACCATTATGTGGATCGGTTTGGCCATTACATGGGATCTGCTGGCCGGCTATACAGGATACCTGAATTTCGGGCATGCCATGTTCTTTGGCATCGGTGCCTATACAACGGCAATTTTGATGAATCACACGGCCTGCCCCTTCCTTTTAACCCTGCCCATAGGTGGTTTTTTTGCCGGCTTGCTGGCCCTGGTCATCGGTGTACCCACCTTGCGTTTAAAAGGGTCTTACTTTGCCATCGGCACCTGGTCCCTTGCACTGGCCATACAGCAGCTGGCCCTTGTTTTAGAGGTTACCGGAGGACCGGACGGCATTCGCCTGCCGCTATTTCTGCATCCCGACTATTTTTATTTTTTAATGCTCAGCATCGTTGCGGCTACCTTTATCCTTTACTGGATTCTTCTGGAACGGGCACCCTTTGGCCTGAAATTAAAGGCATTGCGCGAAGATCAGGAAGGCGCCATGGCCCTTGGACTGAACCCCACGCGAATCAAAGTGCAGGCGTTTATCCTTTCCGCTGTGCCCGTAGGGGTGCTGGGCGGCGTCTATGCGTACTGGATCACCTTTATTGATCCGCTATCGGTTCTGGGTGATATTATTGCTGACCAGGCAACCGTGATGGCTGTCTTCGGCGGACTGGGAACCCTTATAGGGCCTGCCATCGGTGCCGTTATCATTTTTTTCTTTAAAACCATTTTCTGGGCATATCTCTCGGACTACCAGGTACTCTACCTGATCATCCTGGGGGCGACAATCGCCTTGACCGTCGTATTTCTGCCCAATGGCCTCTGGGGGACCCTGGCCGGCCGATCAAGCGCCCGGGAAATTCTAAAAAAAAGCCTGGAAACCGGTTCTTCGCGTACTGAAAAACAGGGGGACAAAGGAGATAGAGTGCATGAGTGAGCCTATTTTAAAAATAGATACCGTTACCAAAACATTCAGCGGACTGCATGCGGTGAGTGACATCTCGTTTGATGTTAACGCAGGCGAAATTGTGGGCCTCATCGGCCCCAACGGCGCCGGGAAAACCACCATGTTTAATGTGATCAGTGGGTATTACCCACCCACCCAGGGCCGCATTTTTTTTCAAGGCATTGATGTGAGCGGGCATCGTCCTTACCACCTGGCCAACATGGGTATCGGTCGCACATTTCAGGTCGTAAAGCCGTTCCCCGGCTTGTCGGTACTGGAAAATGTTATTATCGCCTCTTTTGCCCGCTATCCCAAACAAAAACAAGCCCAAAAGCAGGCACTTGAAATTCTTGAGTTCACCGGTCTGGCCGATCAATCCTACAAGCCCGCCTCCAGTTTAACCCTGGCCGGCCGAAAACGGCTTGAAATCAGTAAGGCCATGGCTCTGGAACCGACCTTGCTGCTGCTCGATGAAGTGGTTGCAGGACTGAACCCCAGTGAAGCCGATAAAACGACTCGTTTGATCCTGAAACTCCGGGACAAGGGTGTCAGTATTTTGATTGTGGAACATATCATGCGGGTCATCATGAATATCAGTGACCGCATTGTGGTGTTAAATTTCGGCAAACAGATTGCCACGGGCAAACCAGCGGACGTGGCCGAAAACCCTGTTGTGATTGAAGCCTATCTGGGAGAGGAAGCTGCATGAAAATTTTAGACATAAATAACGTATCTGTCTTTTACGGTGACATCCAGGCCCTGTGGGATGTATCTTTTTCAGTCAGTCAGGGCCAGACCGTAACCATACTGGGGGCAAACGGTGCAGGCAAGACAACATCCCTCAAATCCATTTCAGGCCTGTTGCCGTCAGCAGCAGGGGAAATTACGTTCAAAGGCAAAACCATCAGCGGATTTCTCTCCCATGAAGTCTCGGACTGCGGCATCGCACTGGTTCCCGAAGGACGCCAGCTCTTCCCCCAACTGAATGTGGAAGATAACCTGAGGATGGGCTCCTACCTTAAACGAGCAAAAAAAAACAAAGATAAAAACCTTGCCTATGTGTATGAACTCTTTCCCGTTCTTAAAGACAGGCAGAAACAGGAGGCCCAGACCCTTTCAGGGGGAGAACAGCAAATGCTCGCCATCGGACGTGCTTTGATGCAGGACCCCGAACTGATCATGTTTGATGAACCCAGCCTGGGCCTGGCGCCGATTCTGGTGCAGGACGTTTTCAACATAATCAAAAAGCTGGGCGCCCAGGGACGCACGATATTGCTCGTGGAACAAAATGTCAACCAGGCCCTTAAGATCGCCGACTATTGTTATGTCCTTGAGAATGGGCGTGTCGTTCACGAGGGAACCGGAAAAGAACTGGGCCAGGACCCAAAGGTGCGTGAGGCCTACCTGGGTATTTAAAATCCCGCTTGTGGGCCATGGGTCAGCGTGGGGCAGGTGTGGGGCATGGCAACCTATTGTAAAAAGACATAAAAGTTTCTATACACTATCCCTTTTTGTTCTTAATCAGTCAATTTTCTGCCAAAATCGACCAATTAAGGATGCGAATTCCCAACATCCCATGAAAAGGTATTCATGAACTCCGGACTATCCGTTTTACCATAAACGCGTTTCGGGGCCATTCGTGCATAACGTTCACAAGTCTAAATTGATATCATCTGTCTCCGGCTTCTGCCCTGATGATATCATTCGCGTCACACAAAAATTCGTAACACCGAGATATCTGGCAACATCAGCTCCGGAATAGCCGAGCTGCCTGACACCGATCCACGACATGGCACGCCGAGCGTTTACCACCGCCCTTGTTCAACCCCATGACCGGAGTTCACCAATGGAAACAGTTTATCTTTTAGCCACCTTCCGGGCAAGTGTTTTAATATCGATTCGTTGGCATGTAAAATCATTGCGATCGATATCGCCACGAAATATTTTTCTTCGCTCAATACCCCGACCCATGACATGGCGCAACACGCCCGGGCATCTAACCTTGCTAATCTCAGCATACCCTGTAATTTTTCTCACTTACGATTAATCGTCAAGCGCTTTCTGCACGAATGTCCCATTACGTCGCTCCTTATGGTGCGGTGGATCCAGAGGCAGATAGGGGATTTCTCCGGGTGATTAGGCCATCATCGTCCTCCCCAACTGACTTTTTTGTTTGCCATAGGGCCAATTCTGTAACGATTCCACACTTCTGGTTCCACGCATAATAGCTTTATACCGATCCTTGCCACCACCCGTGGGTAGGGATCAAAGAAAAATTCCCTACGATGTGCATGGCAAGGCTTGGCGATTGCTCCATTTCAGTTGCCTGGCCAGTCCAGCACTCCCTGTGAACAGGCTGCTTATTCATAATTTCAACTCAACGTCGAGCAAGTGATTGTGCTGATCTATATATTATCACCTTTTTAATGTTGTCCGACCAAATGTGAGATTTCATGTCTTGTGCTGATACGTTGAGGATATCCCAATAAAAAATGGCTTGTCAAAATCTGTGATAACTTGCCATAACCTGAACTGGGACATGTATTGATTTTTGCCACCCTCCAAATTCAATCTAAGTACAAATTAATAGCAGTTATGCAAGTGAAATACGCGTGTGATTAGACATGGCTATTTACAACGCCGCTAATCAGCAGCGCGGCTTTTTGCGTCGGCTGTATTAGCATAGTTATGGCTTAATCAAGGTTCATACGACAGCCATTCATTGTCCATAATATTCAAAAACTCAAATCTTTCGCCAATATCGTCAACATCAGAGTATTGCTCCTCAATTTCACCGGAAACGTATCCAAAATTTTTAGGTGAGTCATTGATAAGTAACTTGATATACGCTGGAGCCAATCCGGGGTCTAAATCCAATGCATCATAGTCACGGATACACCTTATATGGTCGCCATCTGAACCTGGATGCATTAGATACAACAATATCTCTCGACGAATCTTGTCTTCATCTATAAAATCGAGCCTTTCTCCCATGAAGACTTTCATCGCCTTAGAGTCATTTCTTAATTCATGTGTATACAGATTTAATTCTTCGGCCCTATTGGAAATTATTTCGTAAAGGTTCTGAGTAATCTGTCTTACAATTTTTCCGACAAACTTTTTTATCTGGTCACTATTTGGTATACCAAACAAATTTTCATCATCTGGCAAATCAATTTTAAGGTGCTTTGCCAAATAATCTATAAACAGCTTCTTTTCGGAGTCAATTATTGGAACTGATGAAATTGAATATCTGCCGTACCGATGTGTCTTATAAAACTTAGATAAAATGGACAAAAACTCCTTATGTACGCATGATAAAGACTGAAGAACTTGAGCATCAATGCGGTTGGACAAATCCATAGTGTTATGGGTACGCAAACCATCTTCTAGTTGTTCAGTACCCTCATTGATATCATGTTCCAACAAGATGATAGCAACTTTTTGCAGTCTTTCGATACCAACAGATAAACCGTATAGTATTTCAAATATATCAACGGGTTGATTTAATGTGTCTATGACATGCAATTGCCTAATTGAATTGTATATAAACGCACCAGCAGCATCTATTTCCATACCCATTCCAAAGTTTTTCCACCATTCATCCACTCTCATCAATGTCTATCCTCATGTGCCATAACGCTCGGCGTCTGCGACGAGCAAAGCGAGTCCGACAGAACGCCATAGTTAGCGGATTTTTATATTAATAATCTTTTACTAACAGAAATTATTTTTGTAACTTCTTTATTATCCAAGTCGAAATGGTGCCCAACCTTTATTGGAATCCAAATTCCCTTATATATAGAACACAAATTGATTCTATACGTAAATTCGTTAAAAAGGCTTAATTTGCTGATTAATAAATCTTTAGCCCATGATAAGACTATGAGGTGCCCTCTGGTTACTTTTGCTCCAAATTTTTCTAATAGTTTGTCGTCTTGCAATATTGGTGGTTGGTTAACAAGTAAGAAATTATCGGAATTACCTTTCCCATAACGTATGAAACTTCTTATTGGATTAAAATTTTCGGACAAAACAAAATTAGCGCCTACTTGTGAGGTCAAGTAATTAAATGCTATTTTACATAACCCCCTCATGATTGTCCTATCAACTGTAATCGTACTTTCAACGAGAACAGACACACCGTTTGTTTCATCCTTCGAAAATGCATCATCATACCTTAGTGTAATTCCTTTTTCCTTAAGTCCCTCTACAAGAGCCTTATATTCATTCTCGTCACCAATAATCCAAATTGTTTCATCCTTTAACAAGAACCCTTTTTTTAAAAGATGGTCCTTAGTGGGAATTTGTCCCATTTCAAAGTAAATATGCTCTTGATGTATACCATTGAAAAAACCAACTTGTGGCACCTTTTCTATTTTAACTTGGCCGTCATTACCAACTTTCTCTTCAGTGACAATTACCCCTTTATGCTCTCCGTTTTTTATTTTGCTTTTAATCCGACGACGACTTTTCAATGGCTTTTTGGGTTTGATTCCATGTTTAATTCTTGCAAACCCCTCAAAGGAATCACGCCCCATAAACAATTCTATTTTATCACCAAAGTATTGATTGCAATCATCACATACCGTTTTATGTAGTACTAAATTACCATTTGGGAAAACTCCAAAACACTGAGGTATGACATGCTCTCTTTTTTTGAAATTGGATAATGGTTTATCAATTAAGCAATAAATACATTTCATAAGCATTAAACGCTAATAAATGATTGTGCAGATCTGGACGATAACATCACTTTTGTAAGGTTATCCAACCAAATGTGCGACTTCATGTCTCTGAGCAGATATGTTAAAAGTATCACAAAAAAAACAAACTGCTAAAATCGTGCGATAACTTGCCATAATCCCAAATTTAATATCAAAATTATTGTCCGGCGGAGATCTGTCAAAAGCAACAAAACCCCACCTCTCAGCTTTAATTGAGAAATGGGGTTTTTTGTATTCATCGTGTCTGATTATCCCTACCTGTTAAAGGTTAAGAGCGCTTCAGATTTTTTTGTTTGGATAAACATGCAGAATCTGAGTAACAAGCATTGACTTAAAAGTCAAGTTCGGAATCGATCTATTCGTCTTCCCACAAGATATGGATAACTCAAAAAAATAGTTATTTGTCTCTTTTTTAATACGAATAAAGAGAGGTGGATACGCATTGTCGCAGATCGGCCCGTGGACTTGGCTGAACCTGAAATTAACCGGATCAAGCTACCATGCCGATGACTATAACCGTTCTATCTGTCAATACGCTTGATAAATCGTACAACTGTTGTACAATTGTTAATAATAATAAAACACGCCAAAGGCAAATATGGACATTGTTCCCGAAGCAATCGCGACTTCGCCCTTAGACGTCCCCTCTATTAAAGCAAACGTAACGACAAAAAAAATAGTGGATATTGTCAGAGAAGGAAGAGAACGGATAACTCAAGGTGATACAAATGATGAAGATAGATGATGCCCGGCAGACGATTCTCTCCCGGGTAAAAAAACTGGCACCGGAAAAACTGCATATCCAGGATGCTCTGGGACGATATCTGGCAGAGGATGTACGATCTCCCATTGCCATACCATCGGTGGATAATTCGGCAATGGATGGCTATGCCGTCCGCACCCGGGATGTCATTGCGCCGGGAACCCGGCTGTCAGTCCTTTATGATCTGCCGGCCGGATCACTGCCCAAAGGTTCGGTGGGGCCCCGTCAGGCCGTTCGGATCATGACCGGTGCCCCCATACCGCCAGGGGCAGATGCCGTGGTCATGCGGGAGTTGACCGATGAGTCCGAAGAGCAGGTAATCATCAATTGTGTTCCTGAAAAACATGCCAATATCCGTTTTGCCGGTGAAGATATTGCCTTGCAGGATAGGGTGCTGTCTCGGGGAACCCGGTTAGGGCCCTCGGGAATCGGTGTCCTGGTCTCCATCGGCCGTTTTATGATTTATTGCCATCAACGGCCTGTAGTGGCGGTTCTGGGCACCGGGGACGAAGTGGTTGACCTGGATGAAACCCTGGTGCCGGGTAAGGTGTTTGCATCGAATTCCTATACCCTTATCTCCCTGATCAAAGAGTGTGGGGGCATTCCCTTGTTTCTGGGCATTGCCGGTGACACCCGGCATGACCTGGAAGAAAAACTGGCCATGGCAGGGCGTGCCGATCTGATTCTGACATCGGGGGGCGTGTCCAAAGGCGATTACGACCTGGTCCGGGCGGTCATGACCTCCGGAGACAACCATATGGCCTTCTGGCAGGTGGCCATGAAACCGGGCAGGCCACTGGCCTTTGGAGAGATTAACGGTATTCCCGCCATCGGGCTACCGGGTAACCCGGTGGCCACCATGATCTCTTTTTACCAGTTTGCCCGGCCGGCCATTCTCAAAATGATGGGCTCTGAGCATCTGTTGCTGCCGTCGGTGACCGCAAAACTCCAGGTGCCCCTGAAGAATAAGCCCCGTCGGGTGCATTTTGTCCGGGGTATTCTCCGGCACCAGGGTCTTGAGCTGGTCGTGACGTCAACCGGGACCCAGGGCGCGGGTATTTTATCTTCCATGACCGCCGGAAACTGTTTTATCGTTATGCCCGAAGGAAAAACAGCCATTGCCGTGGATGAACCGGTGGAATGCCATATCTTTGATATGCACCTTTTGAGTGATGAGCGGAAAAAATGAGCTTTAGAGGCTGGGAAAAAAGCGAGATCCAAACGGATGCGGGGCAGACCGTGGCCGCCATTCACCCGGTCATTGTCTCTGTCAGCCGGTCAACGGATATTCCCGCATTTTATTCAAAATGGTTTTTCAACCGACTGGACCGGGGATATTGCCTCTGGATCAATCCCTTTAACCGGAAGCGTCAATACATTTGTTTTGATAAAACCCGGCTCTTTGTATTCTGGAGCAAAAATCCGGAAAAAATGATCGGGCGTCTTCAGACGTTGGACAGCAGGAAGATCAACTATTATTTTCAATTTACCTTAAATGACTATGACGCCGATGACCTGGAACCCGCTGTTCCCCCTTTGCGCCACAGGATTGAGGTCTTTAAACGGCTTTCGGATCAAATCGGGAAGGCGCGGGTCATCTGGCGGTTTGATCCCCTTGTGCTGACTGCTCGTATCGATGCCCGGACGCTTGTCGAAAAAATTTACAGGGTAGGGGAGAAGATTTCAAATTATACGGAAAAACTGGTGGTCAGTTTTGCGGATATCGCCGTCTACCCGAATGTACGCAAAAACCTTGATCGTGCCGGTATCCCATATCGGTTTTTCAGTGCTGAAGACATTTGCTTTATTGCGGAAAAACTGGGGCAATTAGGAGACGATCTTGGCCTTGAAGTGGCCACCTGCGCCGAAGAGGTTGACTTAGGTGCCCATGGCATCGGCCATAATAAATGTATCGATGATGGACTGATCGTCAAAAATTTTTCCGCCGATGATCGGTTGATGGCATTTTTAGGTGTGGATAATTCATATCCACGCCTGTTCCCCGGGTTTGAGGCAAGGAAGGGTCCCAACCTGAAAGACAAGGGGCAGCGAAAAGCATGCCGGTGTATCGTCAGTAAGGATATCGGCCAGTATAATACCTGCCCCCATTTGTGTCGGTACTGCTATGCCAATTTTTCAGAAAAAACCGTATTGAAAAACGTGGGTGGCCGTGCCCATGATAATTCTGAATCGATTCTGTCGACATGAAGGGCCATTGTTGCTATAGGTAAAAAACAGCTACAAAAAAGGGAGAAAGGGCGTGAACGATTTTTTAAAAACAGATTACACCATCCTCGACAGGCCGGAAATTCTCAATTTTTTATTTCATCCCAGGGCCTCAGCGGCCCGGGGCGAGACCCGCGGGCAGACGGACCCCTGTTCAATCACCGATCATATGATACCGGTGTCGGAAGGGGATAAAATCGGTGCCCGGTTTCACATGACGTCACGGACAGGGCCCAGCATTCTTTTTTTCCATGGAAACGGTGAAATCATATCGGATTATGATGAACTGGGACCTTTGTACAATCAGATGGGCATCAATTTTTTGCCGGTGGACTATCGCGGCTACGGCTTTTCCACGGGAACGCCTACGGTCACGGCCATGATGCAGGACTGCCATGGCGTGTTTGAGTATGTCACCCAATGGCGCCTTTCCGAACGCTTTACAGGTCCTGTCATGGTCATGGGTCGATCCCTGGGCAGTGCCCCGGCCCTTGAACTGGCTTGCTCCCGCGTGTCGGAAATAGACGGGCTGATCATCGAAAGTGGTTTTGCCAGGGCCCTGCCCCTGCTGCGACTTTTGGGTATAGACCCGGACGCATTGGGACTCAAAGAGGGGGATCTTTTTGAAAACGAGACCAAGATTAAAAAATTTGACAAACCCACCCTGATAATCCATGCACAGTTTGACCACATCATTCCCTTTTCCGACGGCCAGGCCCTGTATGATGCCTCTTCGGCCCGGGAAAAGAGACTGCTGACCATTGCCGGGGCCAACCACAACGATATTTTTTCCCGAGGTCTGCCCGAGTACATGGCAGCCATCCGAACCCTGGCCGATGGTTTTGATCAGGGCGGTTCAATTCAGACCTTTAAAAAATGAAACTACTGAAAATTTTGTTTATAACCGCTGCCGCCGGAATTGTGCTGATCCTCCTGGCGGCCGGGGGCGCTTATTTTCTGTTGCAGACGGAAACGGCCCAGGTCTACGTCCAGGGCCGCATAAACCATGCGATTCCAGGCAGCATCACCTGGTCGGATCTGGATGTGGACCTGTGGGACGGTCGCATGGAATTCCATGACCTGGTACTTAGCGGACCCGGCAATGATCGTATGGCCGGTATCGGGCAACTGTATATCGATATCGCCTGGGCACCGCTTTTAAAACACCGGCTTGTGGCAGAGCAGGTTCGGATCGTAAATCCCATGGCCGGCATGGTCATGGATGCTGCCGGCCGGCTGAACGTGCAGCAGGCTTTTTCGACACCGGGCCCGGACAAGGCCGGAAGAGTTGAAAATGCCGGTAAATTTCCGTTTGAGATCGAGATTGTCGCCCTGGAACTGTCAGGTGGGCAGATTAGCTATGAGGAGCCGCAAAAATTTCGGGAGATCGTTGTTTCGGACTTTTTTTTGACCGGCACCGATTTGATCCTGCCGTCAAGCACGGGGCACCTGACCCTGACGGCCGGGCAGGTGATGATTAAAGATCCGGAATGGAGCGGCGCTGCAACGGTTCAGGTCAATGCCGATCTGAAGGGATTGTCCGGCGCCAACGGATTTCCCGATTTTTCAGCCGGACTGGCACTCACGGCAACAAACATAAAGAGACCCGATCTGAGACAACCGTTGAGCGGCACCGTGAATGTAACGGCGGGCATTGTGGGGGATAAAATATCGGCAGATGCCGTACAGATCAACATCGGCCGGAACCTGGTTGATGGCCGGGGCAGTTATGAGATGAACTCTGAAAATGTTCAAGCTGCGGTTACCGGCCATGTGCCGGACGTCGCCGAACTCCTGTCTTACTTCGGCATTTCAGGCCCGGTGGGAGATGTGACCCTGAACGCCGGTATCAACGGCACCCTTGCTGCACCGGTAGTGAACCTTGAATTAAACGGCAAAGCCCTGGCATTCAATGATTTTAATTTGGGGGCCTTGAAGTTGGAAGCCGGTTTGGACTCGAACCGGGTTGTCACCGTTAAACGATTTGCGCTTGAAAATATGGATTCCCGAATCACTGCCGCCGGTACGGTTTTTCTGGCGGAACCGGAATTGAAACCAGGTGCCGGGCTTCCCATGGACCTTGTCCTGCAATTGAACCCGGTGAATCTGTCGAATTTTTTCGGGGGTGAAGATAAAGTTACCGGTAATGTCACCGGCGCTGTCCATCTGCAAGGAAACCTCACCGCTCCACGGGCAAGCATGGCACTTGCGGCAAAGGATCTGGCCGTCAACCAAAACCGCATCGGAGATGTCGATGCCCGGGGGCATTTTTCAGACGGTGAACTGGTGCTGGAACCCTTGTTGCTCCAAAACGGCCGGTCCGCCATGTCTCTTTCCGGCAGGGCACGATTGCTGGCTGCCGGGACCCTGGCGCCTTTGAAAGATCCTTTATTGGATATCACCCTCAGTGGAAACCCGTTGGATCTGGCTGATTTTAACAATGAGATGCAAGGGACCCTTGTTCTCTCAGGGCAGTTGGCAGGTCCGGTTACCCAACTTTCGGGAAAGATCGCGGTTAAAGGCAAAAACCTCTTCATGGCCGGCCAGGCCGTTGCGGGGATTGAGCTGACAACCCACCTGGAATCCTCGGACGTCCACGTCGATCTGTTGCAGGTGACACTGGCCCCCGGGGAAATGATCACGGGCAACGGAAAATTTTCCCCAGGGCAGGGTGCGGGCAGCTTTGCGCTTTCATCCCCGGGCATCGACCTTACCCATATCAAGGCGGTCAATGCACAGGATTTTGTGTCCGGCAAGATTGCCTTTGATCTTTCCGGTAACGGCACCTTGACCGACCCGCATATGGACGGTGTGGTTTTTATAAACAACCTTATCGTCAATCAGGCAGCTGTCGAAGATGTCAAGCTGCAACTATCCATCAAAGATCATCTGGCAAAGGTCTGGGGGCACCCGGGATTTGATCTTGAGGCAAGCTATCATCTGGATAAACGAGCGTTTGATGCCGTTATCCAACTGGATGATACGAAACTGGATTCCTGGTTTACCATGGGCGGCCTAAAGGATTTTAGCGGTAGTGTCAGCGGCACCATCGGTGCCCATGGTATTGAAGGACAGATGGATAAAGCCAGGGTGTCGGTTGATCTGTCCCGCGTTAAAATTGTCACCGGCGGGAAGGACTGGGTCAATATTCCGGCGATAAAGGCTGAGCTGGATGGCACTGTTTTTGAAATTCCCGGTGTTGCGGCAACATTTTTGCAAAAGGGCACGCTTTTTCTGACCGGTCGGGGGGATCTTGCCGGAGATATGGACCTGGCCCTTGAGGGCGCTATCCCCATGAAAAGCATGGTGCTTTTTTTGCTTCCGGATGCAGACGCGTGGGGTGATATAAAAATTTCTGCCCAGATGACCGGAACCCTGAAACAGTCGGACTTAAATGCGGATCTTGCTTTGGATCGTCTCGGCATGACGCTACCGGACTCAGGCCAGCGATTACACGATCTTTCCGGCCATCTGCGGATATCCCCCGAGGCCCTGCATCTGGAAAAGATCACCGGGGGCCTGGACCAAGGCACCTTTTCCCTGGCAGGAACCGTTGCGCTTGAAAAATTCAAACCTCACAGCTGGAACATCAAGGCAACAGCCCTTCAGTTTCCGGTGAAGATTCCCGATACACTGGACCTGCTATTGGAAAGCAAGCTCGAATTTGACGGTATCACCGACAAAACGGCTGAACAAGCTGCCGGCCAATTCGATGTTCGGGGTGATATCCGGATCCTGGAGGGGCTATATTATAAGGATGTGAAGCTGAACCTGCTACAGGGTATCCGGGAACCCAAAAGAACCGGGGCACCGGACAGTTCAACCGGGAAGATATCGTTTTTGCATGGCCTGACCCTGGATATCGGTATTGAGAGTCGCCAACCTGTTCGGGTGGAAAATAATATGGCGGTTATGGAAATAGTCCCTGTGCTTCGGGTGTCGGGAACACTCGACAACCCGGTTATCAGCGGGCGGGCCCAGGCCGATGGGGGGGTCATTACCTATCAGAAGACCGAATTTGAAATACAACGGGCCGTCATCGATTTCGTCAACCCGTATCGTATAGAACCGGACATGGACATTCAGGCAACGGCTGATGTTCGGGAATGGATCGTCATGCTCCATATCCTGGGCACGCCCGAAAATCTTATGTTTGAGTTGTCATCGACACCGCCCTTGGAACATGGCGACATACTATCCCTGCTTTTGTTTAAAAAAACGGTTGGTGAGCTTACTAAGGGCAGTTCCGGCGCTTCTTTTTCCGGTGAACAAGGTGTTGCGGACCTGATTGCTGAAAAACTGAGTGCCGGTGTCCGGGGCGCTACGGGGTTGGATACCGTGAAATTAAAATATGGAAACGGGGCAGGGGCGATGTCGGATGATATCGGCGTCACCCTTGGCAAGGAACTTTCCCGTAGAATATCGGTCAAATATGAGGCGCGAACCCAAAAGGGGGAGACCATCCAGCAGGCCTCTACGGAATACAGGCTCCTTGAAAATCTGCTGCTGAGCGCTTTTCAGGATACTGCCGGTAATTTTGGTGGAGAGTTGACTTTTCGGTTGGAGTTTCGATGATACCTTATTCATCCTTGATGCATAAAATAATCACCATCTTTTTTTTCTGCCTTTTCATCTGTTCGGACGGGCTGGGCATGGAAACCGGCTCCGGTGTTGCAGGAGTTGAAACTGCCCCGATTGTAGGCAGTATACGGGTTGACATAAAAGGACCTGCTTCCGATGGTGCCCGGCTGGAAGAAACCGCCCGACAGATGATTTTATGCCCGGCAGGGATTCCTTTTTCCGCCAAAGCCTTTGAAAAGAGTCTTGACCTGCTGAAGAGTTCGGGACTTTTTCAGCACATTCATGTGCCGGACCCGGACTGGGCAAGGGAAGAGATTGAGCTTGTTTTTCAACTGACCCCTTTCCAGCGTATCCGGGAAATTTATATTAAAGGCGCGTTTCCGGTTTTTAAACAAGAAGTTTTGAATGCCATGGCCCTCCGGGTCGGTGGCGCCTATCTACCGGAAAAAACGGCAACCTGGAAGAACAATATCGTCAAACTGTTTCAGGATCAGGGCTATATCGCCCCTGATGTCGCCATCGCCGATCAGAAAGGGCCACAAGACGGGCAGGTCTCGCTGCATGTCACGATTAAAAAAGGAAATTTTTATAAAATCGGAAGGTTAAAGATACTGGGGAACCGGGCATTTTTCAGCAGTCGGTTAAAAGCGCGCATGTCCCTGTGGCAGGCATCGCTTTTTCCCGGCGGTATCAGCCGGTTCGTGCAACAGGATCTTGACAGGGATGTGAAAGGCCTGCTCTCTTTTTATCGGGCCAGGGGATATGCCGATGCCAGGGTCGGGGCAACCGTCGAAATGGACCGGGCCAATTCCCGGGTAGATATCCTTGTTACCATCACAGAGGGGCCTTGCTATGATATCCGGTTTGAAGGAAACAGGGCGTATTGGGGCTGGTTGACGCTTAAAAAAGAGTTGACGCTTTCCAAAAGCGGTAACCTCAACGGTGCCGGCCTGAAGAAAAGTATCCGGAACATTATCAATCGGTATCGGGCCGACGGGTACCTGGATGCCAGGGTCGAGGTCAAGGAAGCGGAAATACCAAAAAAAAACAGTAGCGAGCGCCGATTACGTCTGATCATTCATGAAGGACCGCAATCCATTGTCCGGGAGATTCAGCTCAAAGGCATCCGTTCTTTTCCGATGAAGCAGATTCAACAGCTGATGCTTACCCGTACACCAGGCCTGCTTTCAAAGGGTGCTTACACCCCGAAAAAGGTGGCGGAGGATATGGCCGCTATAAAAGCCTTTTATGTGAATGAAGGGTATCGCCAAATAAAAATCGATAAAAAAATCGACTGGTATGCTGATGCTAAAGGGCGGTCAACCGGCATGCGCCTTGCCGGAATAACCTTTTTGATTGACGAGGGGGCCCGGACCCGGGTGTCGGATCTTACGGTCAACGGTGTGACGGCTCTGACCGAATCTTCCGCCAGGGACCTTGTCACCGTTAAACAAGGCGATGCCCTGAAAACGGATGCGCTTTCCGGCAGTAAAGATAAACTGGCGTCCACCATTGCTGAAAAGGGGTATCCCCTGGTCCAGGTTCAGGAAAAGGTGATCCCAGACCCGGACCCGACCCTTGCTGCCGTTACCTTTGATGTGGATCAGGGGCCACGGATGGAAATGGGGGCCATTTATTATACGGGTAATTTCAGAACTGATCCGCAAATTTTTGATGCTGAACTTGATATTCATACCGGGGATCCTTTTTCCAGTACCCGAATTCTCAAAGGACAACGCAATATTCAGAACATTGCAGCTGTTAAAGCCGCCTCTTATAAACTACCCGGACTTAAGGAAAAGGCGGAAAAGGTCAGTTTGATTGTAGCGGTGGAGGAGGAAAAACCCTACTGGTTTGAAATGAGCGGCGGGTACGATGCTGTCAGTCATTTGTATTTTAATCTAAAAGGCGGTGATCGGAATCTGCTGGGAGGTAACAAAGATCTGTCAGCGGGCCTCGGGGTGAGTGAAATCGGTTATCGGATGGAACTTGCCTTTACGGAACCCCGGATTTTTAAAAGTCGCATTTCATCCACCACCAGTGTTTATGCAGAAAACCGCGAAGATTTCAACCAGAGCTTCGGAATCAGCAGCCAGGGCCTTTCCCAGATTTTCGGCCGCAGTTTCATGGAAGGCCGGTTGAAATCCACGCTGACCCTGCTGATCGAACGCCGGGATCAATACCATCAAAGCGATGCGCCGATTTTGGCAGAAGATGAAGAAGCCTATTCGGCGAGAACCAGTCTGGTGGCAACGCCGTTTTTGCTCTATAATACCACCGATTCCTTTACGCGACCCACCAGGGGCGTATACGCCTCTGCCATGCTGGATATTTCAAAAGGGCTGGAAAATTCTCTGGATGATTTTTTAAAATATCGCCTGGAAACCAGGACCTATTATACCCCGGTCCATCGCTTGACCCTTGCGGCAAGGGCCAGGTACGGCAGTTTGCATCCCTGGACGCCAGACAGCAATATACCGGAAGATCAGCTGTTTTTTATGGGGGGTACCGCCAGCGTCAGGGGCTTTGACGAGAATATGCTCCGGGTTGACGCCTACAACGATCCCGTGGGGGGCCGGGAGTCGTTTCTGGGAAACCTGGAGCTTCGCTATGACCTGGGGATGAATTTTGAGGCAACCGCCTTTTATGACATCGGCAGTATCCGGAAGACGGACAATAGTGACATTCCAGACGCTTTTCGTTCCACCACCGGCCTGGGGCTGCGCTATGTCACCCCCATCGGCGCCATTGGCGTTCTGTATGGCTGGAAACTGGACCCCATGGCCGGGGAAAGTCCCGGCAGGTTTCATTTTTCCATAGGGTATACGTTTTGAAGGTGCACGGGTAAAAACGAATTATGAATTATGAATGATGAATATGGATGTCGCTTTGCTCTGCCGTTTTTATAAAACGCTGTCCTATCGTAGGGTGGGCTATGCCCACCGATAGGCAGAATTCCTTAAACTAACCTGACAAAGCCAGAACCAAATTGAATATTGACGGTTGAGAGGTGAAAAATTGTGGTATCGCTGCGCTCTGTCATTTGGTGGGCACAGCCCACCCTACGATGACCTGAACCTGAAACCCAGTACCCATAAACCTAACCAAGATGCGTTGTAATCTGTCTGCCCTGTGAAATTTTTCAGGGCAAACGTAGCGCATTTCACCGGGGCGGATCAAAATGCGATAGCATTCCGTCATCATACATCATTTTACATTTCAGCGTTTGTGACGGGTTTCAGGGTTGCCGTCAGTGCGATGGCCAGGGCACACATGGCTGCAAGGGTTAAAAAGACGATTTTGTAGCTGCTCGTGACATCGAATATGTAGCCAGCCGCAAAGGGACCCATGGCCCCGCCAAGGGTGCTGCAGAAGATGACGATGCCAAAGAGAAGACCGTGGGATCTTGTTCCGAACAACCTTGCCATCAGGGGGGAATTCAGGGCAAAGAATCCGCCGTGGGCAAAACCGTAAAGTATCGCAAACAGGTAAAACATCCACAATTGGCTGGCCAGCTGCAGCCATACAAGGGCCGTTAACAGAAATAAAAGACAGATGGTCAATGCCTGTCTGTCCCCGATCCTGTCTCCGGCAGCTCCCATTAAAAACCTGCCGGCAATACTCACTCCGCCCACCACCGCCAGAATTCCGGCCGCCACCGAAGGTTGTATGCCAAGATCGATGGCATGCTGAACAATGTGCATCAGGATGGTGTAGGTACAGAAAAGAATGATAAAGTAAACCGTACAAACAATTTTGAACTGCCGGGTGAATATGGCCTCCTGAAACGTCAAACCCGTCTCGATTTTGTTTTTACTGCTCTGGGTATCAGGTTTTTTGTTGTCCATGGACTGGGCCTTGAGGGCCGGGTCCCGTACCAGAAACTGGGCGGAAAATATCACGGCCCCCAGGATGATGACACCCAGCACGGTGAATGCTGTGCGCCATCCATAGCCCTTCAAAAGCCATGTGATGAAGATGGGCATGATCACCATGCCAACCCCGGTGCCGACCTTGATGATGCCGCTCATCATGCCTCTTTTTTTTTCAAACCACCTGGCCATGGTGGACAAAAGGACCACATCCGTTCCGCTGAGGCCCACACCGACAATCAACCCGTAGAAAAGGTACAGGTGCCACACGGAATGGATGCCTGACATCAGCAAAAAACCGATTCCCAAAAAAAGGCCGCAGCCGGTCATGATCAGTCTGGGGCCATACCGATCGTTGAGGGTCCCCATGAGGATGCTGGTGACGCCATACACCAGAAAACATAGGGAGGCGGCCCCGGATATGGTGGCCCGGGTCCAGCCAAATTCGTTTAACAGGGGAGCGAAAAATACACCGAAACTATTGCTGATGCCCCAGGCAAGGGCCTGAATAATAAAAGAGGCGGCAATGATGGTGTATCCATAAAAAAGGGGGGATTTTCTGCATTTTTTTGACATTCACGATTCCTCAGCCATCCACCGGTACCACTTCCCATGTATGATCATTTTTTTGCTCAAGTTTCAGACGTGCTTTTATTTTCTGGCCATCGTCGGTTGTAAATACACAGGCCCGGGTTTTTTTACCCGTGACCAGGGCTTTAATGTTGGCCGGGGTCAGTTTTTTCCCCTTGAAGGTCTTCCAGATGACAAAATTGCAGCCGCCGTCTGATTTGCGCCAGTGTGAGCATCCATAGCCGCGGTTTCCTTCGATGATCTTGGCGCCGCAGACCGGGCAAGCGCCCAATTCGCCGGTATCGGTTTTAGTTGATGATGGAGGGGACGCCTCAGGGGTATCAACAGGGGCATTGGGGGCAGGAGAGGGAACATCGTCAAATACAAAACGGACCTGCCAGCGTCCCTGTTCGTGAACAAGCTGCAGGCCGGCGGAAAAGCGTTTTTTCTTTTTGGAGATAAAGCCCTTGAATGGCCCTGTCACTTTGCCGCTGAGCAAGAAGCCCGCTGCCCTGGGGGAGATCTTTTTACCGGCAATGGTTTTCCAGATCACAAAGTCACAGGGCGCGTCGGCCTTTTTCCAGTTGGCGCAGCCGTAGTTTTTAAATCTTTCCACGACCTCACCACCGCAGGCCGGGCACTTGCCGATCACGGTTTCGGGAGCCGGCGGCACATGCCCCTGGTGAAATTCTTTCACGATGGTTCGAACAAAGGTCTCAATGCCGGTGAGAAATTGGTCCATGGACCCGTTTCCCCGGGCGATTTGATCAAGATCCAGTTCCCAGCGGGCCGTCTTTTCAGGCGAGGCCAGGGTGCCGGCCACGGTGAATTTTCTCAGGGTATCGATGAGCAGGATGCCTTTTTCCAGGGCTTTAAGCTGTTTTTTTGCCCGGACAATATAATTGCGGGCCAGGAGGGTTTCGATGATCTGGGCACGGGTGGCCTGGGTGCCCAGCCCCACATCCCCTCTGTATATTTTTTTCAGGTCTGCGGTCTGAACATATCTTCCCGGATTGGTCATATCCTTTAAAAGAAGGGCTTCGGTATATTCCGGCGGGGGGGTTGTCTTTTTTTCTAAACGTCTGGTGCCGGTCACCCGGGCCGGATCACCGGTGATAAGGGGCGGAAGGTTTTCCTGTTCTTCTTCAGGTTTTGACGGTGACCGGGTTGTGATCCCCGGGATTTTCTGCCAGCCGGCATCGATGATGACCTTGCCACGACTGAGGAAAACATCGGTGTCCCCAACCCGGGTGTGAATTTCGGTCTGCTCAAACCGGCAGTCCGGATAAAAGGCAGCGGCAAAACGGTTTAAGACCAGGCCATAGATTTTTTGTTCCGCATCCGAGGTATTCCCGGGGATGGGTGCCAGGGGGATCAGGGCATGGTGGTCGGTGAGGCGGGCGTCATTAAACACCCGGTGGTTGCTTTGCCGGATCAGGGTCTTGTCCACACCGGAGAAGATTTCACGATAGGTCCCGGAAAGTTTTTCCACCAGCTTGGCCGTCATGGCGACATTTTGAGATCCCAGGACTTTTGAATCGGTTCTGGGATAGGAAAGACATTTTTTCCGTTCATAAAGGGCCTGGGCAATATCCAGGGTTTGCCGGGCGGAAAAACCAAACCGGACGTTGGCATCTCTCTGGAGATCGGTAAGGGAGTACAGGAGGGGCGGTGCGGTTTGCTTTTTTTCTTTTTTAACCGCCGTTACAACCCCGGTCTGGTTCTCGATCCGTTGGATCAGGTCCCGGGCCGCAGCCGCTGTGGGGATGCGACTCTGGTTGTCGAGCACCCAGAGCCCCTGCCACGTGCCCTTTGGATTAAAAAACGACGCTTTCACCTGCCAGAAGGGTTCGGATACAAATGCCGCCCTTTCCTTGTGACGGTCCACGATAAGGGCCAGTACGGCGGTCTGGACCCGGCCGATGCTGAAAAGGTCCTTTAACTTGATGGTGGCGGCCCTTGATCCGTTCATGCCCACCAGCCAGTCGGCGATCTGTCGGGAGCGGCCGGCATGCCACAGCCGGTCGTAGTCACTACCGGGTTTGAGATTGTTTAATGCCGCCTTTACCACACCGGGGGTAAGGGCCTGGCTGGTCCAGAACCGGAAAACAGGGCCATTTGTGTCGGCCCCGGCCGTCAGGAGAATGGTCCTGGCAATGACCTCTCCCTCCCTCCCGGCATCGGTGGCGATAACGATTTTATCAATGGCCTTTCGGGACAAAAGCGCGGTGATGACATTGAGTTGTTTGCGGGTGGCTGCCACGGGTTTGTATTTGAATTGGGCGGGGATGATGGGCAGGTTTTCAAAATTCCAGTGCTTCCAGGCCGGATCATAGTCATCGGGTTCGTAAAGTTCCACCAGGTGGCCCACGGCCCAGGTGATGATATGACGGTCGTCTTCGATAAAGCCGTTTTTTTTCCCCCGTATGCCAAGGGCCCTTGCAAAATCAATGGCCACCGAGGGCTTTTCCGTAAGAATCAATGTCTTCAAGCCGTGCTCCTTAAATTAATGGCATTAGATAAGACGGTCTCGTAAAAAGTCCAACTCCTGCGTTGTGCTGCCGCCTGTAATCATTCAACGGTCGATGGTTACACCTCATAATTACAAAATTTGCAGGCCTTGAATTTGAACTTTTTACGAGACCGTTTAAAACCGAACCTTTACGAGTTCATCCAATAAGGCTGTGAAAATTTTCTGATTGACAATTTGGTTACATGTAACTTAGTCTACAAACTAAGTCGTTTAACTAACTCACCCTTTATCTCTCGTTGTTCTCCTAATGGCAAAGAACTGTCGGTATGTCCAAAAAAATGGTTCGAAATGAACGTCGATTACAAATTTTAGAAGCCCTTCACCGGTGCCTGCTGGAAAAACCTTTCCACCAGACGTCTATAAAAGATATCGCCCTTAACCCAAGTTCGTCAAAATCAGCACCTCGGGGGCTGATTTTTAGCTATTTTGGTCTTTCTCGTAATCTTAACCTATTGATTATATTAGACGTGAAATTTTAAAAGGTCAATGTAGTGACCCATAGATCAATTTTATTGTTGACAGGGCGCGGATTTCATAGTATGCACCACATCATGTATATTAAAAAGGTCCGCAAATCCAATCGTAACTCCAGGAAGATATACGAGTACCTCCACCTGGTAGAAAATGTCCGCACCGATAAAGGTCCCCGGCAAAAGCTGATCCTCAATTTGGGCAATCTGGATGTGCCCGCCGAGCAGTACAAAGAACTGGCCAACTGCATCGAGGCCATGCTTACAGGCCAAAAGCAGTTATTTAGCCCTGACCCGAAGATTGAAAAGCATGCCCGGAAAGCGCTGCAAAAGATCCGAGCCAGAAAGAACCAGACACAACCGGATAATAAGGTGGATTCGTCCGAGCCTGCCGGTGTGGTATATCAAAATGTCGATACCGCCTCGATGCAGGCCGGAGAAATGCGGTCCCTGGGACCGGAATACGTTTGCCACAGCATCTGGAACGAGCTCAAGCTCAATGAGGTCCTCATGGCCAACGGGATCTCCGAGCATGTCCTGCCGTTGCTTGAGGCCCTGGTCGTCGGACGGCTTGTATCCCCGGGCAGCGAGCGCCACACCTGGCAATGGGTGGAGAATCGATCCGCACTTTATGAACTGGCCGGGACTCCGATGCGGGCGTCCCTCAGTTCCCTGTATCGTGCCGGCGACAGCCTGTTTGAGTGCAAAGACAGCCTGGAAAGCCACCTGGCCCGAGAGGAAAAGGAACTTTTTTCTCTGCCGGAACGAATGTGCCTGTTTGACCTGACCAATACCTATTTTGAAGGCCGCGCAAGCGGTAACCCCAATGCCCAACGCGGACGCAGCAAAGAAAAACGGTCGGATTGCAAATTATTGACCCTGGCGCTGGTCGTTGACGAGCACGGTTTTGCTAAATACAGCCAGCTGTATCCGGGAAATCAGGCCGAGTGTAAAACCCTGGCGCAGATCATTGAAAAGCTGATCTGCATACGTCCGAATCTGGCCAAAGACCGAACCGTGGTTTTAGATGCCGGCATTGCCACCAAAAAGAACATCAAGTATCTGCGAAAAAAGCAGTTTCACTATATTGTGGTCAATCGCGGAAAAGGCGATTTTACGGTTGCAGATACTCAGCAGATGCAGGTGATTCGGCAAACCGATGAATATACCCTTGAAGTGAAACGGCAGGAACAAGACGGCCAGGCCCTGCTACTGTGCCGGAGTTCAGCCAGAAAAAGCAAAGATTACGGGATCCGCAATCGTCAGGAACAATTGTTTGTTGAACGGCTGCAGTATTACCATGACGGCCTCGGCAAAAAGGGCCACACAAAACGCTATGCCAAGGTTGTCGAGATGATCGGCCGCCTGCGGGAAAAGTATCCGCGGGCATCCAAGCTCTATGAGGTAACGGTTGTACCGGAAGACAAACCGGTCAAATCTGTTAATGCCAGGGCCGTTGTCTGGAAAAAGCGTGAGCAGTATGATGAAATTAGTAAACTTGACGGATGCTATGTCTTGCGCACGGACCGCCTGGACCTGACCGACAAAGAGATTTGGGAAACTTACGTCATGCTCACGCGGGTGGAAAGTGCGTTTCGCTCCATGAAATCATCGCTGGGTTTGAGACCCAACTTTCACCAGAATGCAGAGCGTGCCGATGCCCACATGTTTATCTCCGTGCTGGCGTATCATATTTTGCATACCATTGAATACAGATTGCGTCAGGGCGGCGACCATCGCTTATGGGCCACAGTCAGAGCGGTTTTATCGACGCATCAGCGGCTGACCATCGAATATAATGTCAAAGAGCATAAACAGGTTCAGCGCCACCACTTGCGGCTGTGTAGCAATGCTGAGCCTGAACACAAACGAATTTACGAGAACCTGGGACTCAGTAACGTCCCGTTGCCGAGGAAATTACATGCCGCAAAATGAGTAGTGACCATAAAATCTACTGAGCCCTCGAGCGACGCCGACCCTTGATTTATTTTGGCGAACTTGGGTTAAGGCAAAGGTTAATCACGGCCTTCTGCATTATTATTTTGAAAACAAGGAAGATATTCTCCTCCAATACATAGAATACACCTTCGATCATTATTTTGCACTGTTTGAGGAGCGCTTTGCCACCCGGTTCAAGGACGTTGAGATCGATATAACATCATTTGAAGAGCAGTACCACTGGATGATGAATGAGATTGCCTTTAATAAAGAAGCCGCCAGAATATTTACCGAGATCTGGGCACTGTCACTCTACAATCAAAAGATAATGGATAAACTGCGAAATCACTACCAGCACTGGCAAAAAAGGATCTTTTCACTGGTCGGAAATTTTGTCAAGGATGAGATGATTGCCCGGCAGATGAGCCTGACACTGATTGCTTTCTCCGAAGGCATGTCGCTTTTTTCAATTTTTTTTAAACGGGAAGACCTCTGCACGGACATGGATTTTAAAGGATTGCTGGACAGCCTTTCGGCCGAAACGGGGTGCAATAGTGATATCCATGCCATCAAAGGATGATAAACACGTAAAAAGTCGGATTTAGACGGTCTCGTAAAAAGTTCAAATTCAAGGCGTGCAAATTTTGTAATCATGAGGCGTACTGATCGTACGTTGAATGATTACGGGCTGCAGCGCAACGCAGGAGTTGGACTTTTTACGAGACCGTCAAGGATGATAGACCGGTTAAAGAGGATCAACCATATTATGACGGAAAAGGTGAGCAGGGAAAAATTCGTATCAGGCCCTACCAAATATGTGCTGGCCATTGATCTGGGCAGTGGGGGGCACAAGGTGGCCCTGGTGGCGGAAACCGGCCATGTGGTGGCCAGTACACAAGGGCGTATCACCACCTGTCTTTTGCCCCATGGCGGTGCTGAACAGGACCCCGATGAATGGTGGAACGGGGCATTGACGGGGGCCATGGAAGTGATCCAAAAGGCCCAGGTGGCAAAAGAAGACATTATCGCCATCGGATGTGATTCCCTGTGGTCTCTGGCCGTGCCCGTGGATGAACACGGGGACCACCTGATGAACGCTGTTCACTGGCTCGATACCCGCGGTGGAAAATATAACCGGAAGATTGTGGCCGGGTTCCCGAGCATCAAGGGGTATGGTCTGCTCAAGCTTTTGAAATGGGTGAAGCTCACCGGGCTGGCCCCCACCCTGTCCGGTATCGATTCTCTGGGTCATGTACTTTTTATTAAAAATGACCGGCCGGATATCTACCGAAAAACCTATAAGTTCCTGGAACCCATGGATTACTTAACGGCACGGTTGACCGGCCGGATTACGGCCACCCAGAAAACCATGGTCCCCTTTGGTGTTGTGGACAACCGGCAGTGGGGTTCCGTGCAGTACAGCGATGCATTGCTGGCCATGGCGGGTGTGGACAAAGAAAAATTTCCCACACTGCTGCAAAACGATGGCGTTGTGGGTACATTGAAACCCTCGGTGGCAGAAAAACTCGGGCTGCTGCCGTCCACAAAGGTGGTTGCCGGGATCAGCGACTCCAATGCCTCCCTCATCGGCTCAGGTGCTGTCCGGGATTTTGAACCCATCATCTATATCGGGACCTCTATGTATATGACCTGTCATCTGCCTTTTAAAAAAACCGATCTTGCCCATGTGATGACAACGCTGCCCGCTCCTTTTAAGGACCGGTATTACCTGCTGGGAGAGCAGGGAGCCGGTGGAAGATGTGTAGAGTTTTTTCTCAAGCAATTCGTTTATCCGGATGATGCGTTCGAGACCGGCATGAAACCGGCTGATGCCTACGAGCGGTTTAATGCCATGGCAACCCAGGCGCCGGCGGGCAGCAATGGCGTGATTTTTCTGCCCTGGCTCAACGGATCCATTGTTCCCGATGAACAGCCCCATGCCCGGGCCGGGTTCATGAATCTGTCCTTACAGACCAACCGCGCACACCTGTCCCGTGCCATCATGGAGGGCCTTGCATTCAATAATCGCTGGACCCGGGAACCGGCTGAAAAACTCATGGGCCGAAAAATGGAAAGCATCCGCTTCTCCGGGGGCGGTGCGCTTTCGGACCTGTGGGCACAGATTCACGCGGATGTCCTGGGCATTCCCGTTCATCAGGTGGATGATCCGATCAATGCCACGGTGCGCGGCACGGCCCTGCTGGTACTCAGATCCCTGGGGTATTGTTCCCTGGAAGATATTGCCGGTCTTGTCAAAATTAAAAAAGTGTTTGAACCCGACAGTTCAAAAAAGGAAATTTACGATAGGATGTATGGCCAGTATCGTGAGCTGTTCAAGAAAAATAAGCCGGTATTCAAGGCTTTGAATGAGCATAAAGAAAGTGATGAATCCTGATGGCGTCGTAAAAAGTCTCCATTTACAGCGTTATAAGGATTTTCCAGAGACTTACCATATGTATGCCTTCGTCCGTGGAAAATCCTTATGCCTTGTATATACGATTTCTACTTAGCCATCTCAAATTACGTTTACGAGTTCATCAATTCTGAATGATGAATAAATGATTTTAAAAAAAACAAAAGGAGAACCCCATGTCTGATCAGGAAAAAGAAATGCAGGATGTCGACCCGTATAAACCATACAAGGGCCGTCTGGGAAGTTTTGATCACCTGCCGGGAAAAGGGCGTGACCGGGATGAGATTCTGGCGGATCTTTCCTTCATGGCCAAAACGGAAAATGCAAAATGGAAAAATGGAAAGGTATCGGGCACGTTTTATCATGCCGGTGAGGACCACCGGGCCTATCTGAATAAGGCTTTTTCCCTGTTTTCCCATGTGAATACGCTTCAGTTCGATTTATGCCCCAGTATGTCCAAAATGGAAAGCGAGATCATTGCCATGACTGCAAAAATGCTCCATGGAGATGCACCTGAAAAAAGCAATCCGGCCGATAAGGTTTGCGGAACAATGACGTCCGGGGGCAGTGAAAGCATTCTTATGGCCATGAAAACCTATCGGGACCATGCCCGGGTTGAAAAAAATATCACGGCCCCGGAGATCATCATGCCGCATACAGCCCATCCGGCCTTTGACAAGGCGGGGAAATACTTTGGGATCAAGATGGTCCATATACCGGTTTCCAGGCCCGATTTTCGGGTGGACCCGGCGGCAATGGAAGCCCGGATCAATGAAAATACCATCGCCCTTGTGGGCAGTGCCGGCAACTACCCTTACGGTCTTATAGACCCTCTGGAAAAACTGTCGGAGCTGGCTGTAAAACATAAAATCGGTTTTCATGTGGATGGGTGCCTGGGGGGCTTTATTCTGCCCTGGATCGAAAAACTGGGTTACGACATTCCGACCTTTGATTTTCGCCTGCCCGGGGTGACGTCCATGTCGGCGGATACCCACAAGTACGGATACGGGTTAAAGGGCACCTCCGTGGTGCTGTATCGAAACAGTGCGCTGCGGCGGCACCAGTATTTCAATGTTCCGGACTGGGCCGGCGGCATCTACGCCTCTCCCACGGCTGCCGGGAGCCGTTCCGGCGGTTTGACCGCAGCCACCTGGGCGTCCATGATGTACCTGGGAGAAGACGGGTACTTAAAGGCGGCAAAAGCCATCATGACCGTTGCCGATGAAATTAAAAAGGGCGTGGAAGCGATTCCGGAGCTGGCACTGGTGGGCGATTCCACTTTTGTGATCAGTTTTGTGTCCGATGTAGTGGATGTGTTCCATGTAAATGATTTTATGCAGACAAAAGGATGGCGGTTTAATTGCCTGCAACTGCCGCCGGGCATGCATTTTTGCGTGACCATGCCCCAGACGTTTGTGCCGGATGTGGCAAAACAGTTGATCGAAGATTTAAAGGAAGGTGTCGCCTACGCCAGGGTCAATGAGGGAAAAGTTGCCGAAACAACCGCCCTGTACGGTCTTGGGGGCAGTATCGACGGTAACCAGCAGGTCACCGATCTGGTGTTCGGATACCTGGATTATCTGTATGAGGTGTAGTGGTCTTTATCCACGCGCCAGCAAAGGGTGCCGGTTTGGCCGAAATTTTTTTTGACGACCTTTCCGTCCACGGCAATTTCTTCAAGATAATCTCTGATTTTTTCTCGTAGAATGGTTTCGGGGTCTGTGGATATGCCTTTGAAAAAGTTGAAAAAATAATCCAGAGCACGGTCAACGGACATTGTTTTCTGCCAGGAAACGTCGGTGAAAAAAATATCGGGGAAATAACCCATGGCATAGAGCAGATTAAACCGGATCAGAAGGTCGGCGGGATGGTCCCGGAGGGGTTTTCCCATAATTTTGTTCCAAAGCCCCAGTCTGAGGTTGTTTTTCCGTTTTCCGGCCCAACTGGTGGCACAGCAGCTTTGCCGGGATGCGGCCGTCAGTTTTAAAAACAGGTCAGGGGTTTTCACCGCCGGTGTCATGTGGGCCAGGACAAGGTCGAATTTTTTCAACCATCCCCGATCTTTCAGATCCAGTTTTTTCCAGTCTGCCTGTTCAAAGTGGACCCGGTTTTTACATCCGGCAGGGCAGTTGGCTCTGGCCTGCTGCAGCATACCCCCTGCAAAATCAACAGCCGTCACCTGGGCCCCCCGGCCGGCCAGTAAAAACGCCAGAGAGCCGGTGCCGCAACCCACATCGAGCACAGTTGTGCCGTCGGCGAGCATCCGGTTTTTCTCAAGGCGCGTTACCAGGTCTTCCAGCCGTTGGTGGTAGGGCCTGTCAAGGCCATTGTCGTATTCTTTGGCTGCCGCGTCCCAGTAGTCGGCAGACGCGTATCCTTTGCTGACCCGGGCGGTGTCGTTACCCTGCAGTTTATCCCACTGCGCTATCCAGAATGCAGGGGAATGGATTCCGGCTGACGCTTTGGTGACCATGCCGTTGCTCCCGTTGATGGCTTTATTTTGTCCTGAAAAACCGGGTCCTTTGGGCCAGGTTTCTTTATTTCTGTACCGGGCCTGAAAGGTCAAAGGTGATGATATGACTCTCACCCGTATCTGTCTCAGTAATTTTTAACCGGAGCTTTTTGACGGATTTGGCTTCCCCGGGAAAGAAGATAATACCATGGGCCATTGATTTTGGAGAAATGGCCTGGTTTTGGAGTGATTTTTCCTTCAGGTCGCTGACGATGGCCCTGCGGGCATCATTGGCGGATCCATATCCCTGGGTGCCGCCCATGGTGGCGCCTGCAGCGCCACCAATGACAGCCCCTTTTCCAACATATTCGCCGATGTTGTTTCCTGAAACAATCCCCACGGCAGCCCCGATAATGGACCCTGCGGCGGCTCCCAGAAATCCTGAGTAGGCGCCTTCTTTAAATATTTTTTGGGTCTGGGCATATTTTGTGGCCCGATCATAGGCAATCTGGGTGCTTAAAATCGGCCAGAGATTGCCTGATTCATCTTCAAGAAAGGTCTGGGTTCCGTCAATTTCCAGAAAATGGGGTCCCAGGTTGTCGAAAACCACCTGTACCGGAAGCATGCCCGCACCCCTTATGTCAAATCCAAAAGCCGCTTTGGCATCCTTTGGGTCCGCATAGGCTTTGGCCCCTATCTGGGCCTGAGCCACCACGGTGAGGTTGCCGTAGGCGGAAGGCGTCTTAAAGGGCAGTGGCGTTGCCTTGTAACTGGTGGTGCATCCTGCAACCAGAAGGGCCACACCGATAACGACTAAAGGTAAAAAATGATGCTTTTTCATGGCAGTATCCTTTTTTTAAGCTTTGAAGCGGTCACCGTACCGGTAAAAACGCGGGCCGGGAGGCCACGATGTTGTTTGTATTTCTATAAAATAACACATAAACGGTTTATGTCGAAATATTTTTTAACTCAACCCGACCTACGCCGTGTGCTTCATAACCTGATATCCGCACCGATAACCCATGAACTCACTAATCCCCACTCCAAGCTTGTAATCGATTTGATTTTTCGATACTAAAAAAATGATGGTCTCGCAAAAAATAGATATCTTACAGCAGGGTTAACGTATGACGTCAACATGTTTGCACAAACGAAAGGCCCTTGTCGATGCTTCCTCGGCAATTTTGTTGTTTAAAACAGGCCTGTTTGAGTCCCTCATGGAGACCTATGTCATCCGCATGGCAACATCGGTATATGCGGAAGTGACCCGTAAAGGATATGCCGGTGCCGACTTTTTCCGACGGTGTCGTGTCTGTCTCAAAATTCAGGTGATTTCCCTGAACCCTTTTCCCGGGGACGAGCAGGGTGTGAAAACAGACCTGCCAAGCCATCTTGGCGCAGGTGAGCGGGACACCCTATTGCTGTTCGACAAGGGAGCAGGGGAGTTTATCATCATTGATGACGGCAGGGGCGCTGCCTGGTGCCGGGACCACCGGATTCCCTATATCAATGCACTGCTTTTTCCCCGTATTCTGCAATCTGCGGATATCCTGAGCAAAGAGAACTGCCGGATGTTCATGGCCCGAATTATTTGTATTGGCAGATACTCAGCCCCGATTATTGCATTTGCCCGATCATGTGATATCCACCATCTCAAATTTTTTTTTCCTGACAATGATGGGCAGCGGGATGGCAAATAAAGTTTACAAAAGCATCAAGGATAATGAGATGAACAGACATGACATTGAACTTTTTCCGCTCACAGCATCGGATTTCGAAACCCTGGTAGCATGGATCACTTCCCGAAAACAGGAGATCATGTGGGCCGGCCGGACCTTCAGGTTTCCCCTGGATCATGATCAGTTGCAAACATACCTGAACACCTGCGGGGGAGATCACCCCAAGCGGCTGGCCTTTAAGGCGGTTGACAGCAACAGTCATGAGATGCTGGGCGGTATCAACTTTCATCGCATTGATTGGGAAAACCGGATGGGCAGGCTGGGGTTGGTCATTGTTTCTCCCGGATGCAGGGGGAAGGGGATCGGCGTACAGATGGTCAGGCAGGCCCTGGCCCAGGGGTTTGAAACGTATGGGCTGCATCGTATTGAACTGGGCGTTTTCGACTTTAACTTTTCGGCCATCCGGTGTTATGAGCGCAGTGGGTTTGTTCGGGAAGGGATCCAACGTCATGCCTGCCGGTACAAAAATCAATATTGGAACCTGGTGATGATGAGCATGCTTCGGTCCGAATGGTCGACCCGATGCTTTTAGTATCTTGATTATTCTTGTATTGCATCCAAGGGCGGGATGGTGATAAATGCCGATTCCGTTTAGACGCTTTCATTATTTGAGATAAAGTGATATTCGGTTTTCTGCCGGTTCAAAAAGATATGATGCATCGCTACCATGAATCAAAGTTTAGAGTAAAATGCGTAATTTGACCCGATCACCACTGCTATTGCCCGTTGTTTTTTTTGTGGTTGTTATTTTAACCGGCGGGCTATTGCTCCACAACGGCCAGGGCGGCAAAGCCGGTGCCCTGTCGTGGACCGATGCTTTTTTCACATCGACATCGGCAACATGCGTGACCGGGCTTTCAGTTGTGGACACCGGATCTTTTTTTACCCGCTGGGGCCAGGTCGTTATTTTGGGGCTGATGCAGGCGGGCGGTCTGGGCATCATGACATTTACGAGCCTGGCACTGTATCTCTGGCGGCGCAGGGTTTCTTTTACCGACCGTATTGCTGTGGGACAATCCCTGCTGCACGACCCGGGATTTGCCCTGGGCCGGTTTCTGATCCAGCTGTTCTGTGTTACTTTTTTCATCGAGCTGCTCGGTGCCCTGCTGCTTTTCTGGCAGGCCCCGGATGCCTTTACGCCATTTTCAGCTGTTTTTCATGCTGTTTCAGCATTTTGCAATGCCGGCTTTTCCCTGTTCAATGACAGCCTGATGACCTGGAAGGGGGATTGGGGGGTCAACCTGACGTTTATCGCCCTGATTTTTTTGGGCGGTATCGGATTTTCGGTTCTTATCGAATGGCAGAGTGTTGGCATCAATCGATTTAAATCAGATGCAGTGAACGTGAATAACCGTTTGAGCTGGTATACTCTGACCGTTGTGAAAACCAGCCTCTTTTTGATCCTGTTGGGCTGGATTTTAATTTATCTGGCTGAGTTTGTGGGCTATCACCGGATGACCGCAACCGAGGATGCTGTTTTAAGCGCCCTGTTTCAGTCGGTGACCTGCAGAACGGCGGGGTTCAATACCCTGAATATTTCGGAAATGACCAATGTATCGTTGTTTATTATGCTGGGGTTGATGTTCATCGGCGGTGCGCCGGGCTCTTGCGCCGGAGGGGTCAAGGTGACTACATTTCGGGTGTTGATTGCGGCTGTCTGGTCCCAGTTAAGCGGCCGCCGGCAATCGGTTATTGGAAAATTCGCCATCAGCGAAGATGCCATCAAAAAAGCGTTCGTTCTATTCGTATTTGCCGTGGCCATTGTTTTTATTGCTTCTTTTATGCTTGATTTCACCGAAGGGGGCGACCAGCCCCATGACCTGGTAAGGGGACAATTTTTGGAAATTCTTTTCGAGACCGTTTCGGCTTTTGGCACGGTGGGCCTGAGTACCGGAATTACCCCGACCCTCACTGCAGCCGGTAAGTGGATATTAATTGTTTTGATGCTGGTGGGACGCCTGGGCCCCCTGTTCTTGATTTCAGCCGTGCAGGCGTTTCAAAAAGAGAGTTGGTATGCCCTTCCCGAAAAAAATCCGATGATCGGATAAAAAATAAACGACAAACCGGAAAAATTAAAAGGAGCACCACCCATGGCACGAAAACCGCAAATCGGCGTTATTGGTTTGGGAAAATTCGGATATAAATTCGGCATTACAATTTTGAATTTAGGACATCAGGTGCTGGGGATCGATAGTGAGCCTGAAAATATTCAACGGGCGCAAAAGGTGTTTACCCAGGTTTTTCAGGCCGACGCTACCCGGGAGGATGCCCTAGAACAGATGGGCATATCCGACATGACCCATATCCTGGTCAGTGTCGGGAATTCCATTGCCGCCAGTACGATGATATCCATGTATTTGAAAGAACTGGGCGTTGAGAATGTCTGGGTTAAGGCAATTAATGAGGACCATGCCAAACTTTTGGGAAAGATCGGTGTCGATGAGGTCGTCATACCCGAACATATGGCGGCCAAACAGCTGGCGGACCGTATCCATATGCCCGGATTCATTGAAAGGCTTCCCTTTGATTCAGAGATGATTATCCGGGAAATGACCATCGACAAATTTGCAGGCAAGACGCTTCGAACCATTGACCTGACCAATCGGTTCAATGTACAGGTCATTGCCATAAAGAAGAATCGGGATTCTTCTTTTGAATACATTCCCAGGGCAGACGATAAATTAAATCAGAACGATAAAATCGTTGTCATCGGATCTGTCAAAGCCCTGTCCGGGATAAGGGCCTGACCCGGAACACATTGAAGTTGATTTTGCGGGCGATCAATGTATAATACTCATAGTTGATGGCACCGGATTTTAAAAACGGTCCGGATGCCGGCGTTGCCCGGAGCACCGTCACGTGAATTCCTGCTGTTTGTATATCTGAATTCGAACACAATTCTCCAAAGACCCCATTCTGTCACCAGGTAGACCTGATTCTGTCGGCAAAGATATCTCCTCGCGGAAAAAGCGCTTGATCCTTATGGCTGACCCATAAGTTCAATATGCAGCACGAACCCAATAACCCCAAACCGTTTCCCCATAAATGGAGGCAGGCTTATGAGCAATTATCTGATTGTACTGGTCAATCGTGCGCAGGCACGTTTTTTCACCATAGAACCGGTTGAATTCCCGGAGTTGGAGTCCGGTCCCCGGTTGACTGCCTGTGGAGAACTCGAAAATCCGGAAGTCGGCGATGCCAGGGATATTTTTTCGGACTCCAAGACCGGTCGGGGCGCTGCCGCCCCTTTGGGGGGGAAAGTCCACGGATATGACGACAAACGGGATCAGCACATGGATGAACTCAGACGCCGGTTTGCTGCCGCGATCCTCGAACGCATCCGGACACTGGCTGCCGCCAAACATGCCGGCAGCGTTATTCTCGCGGCTTCCGCAAGGATGCGCCGTTTTTTATATCCGGGTATAGATACCCTTGCGCGGCAGGGATGCCGGGTCCATAAACTTTCAAAGAATATGATCAACTTTTCTCCCCGGAAGATTCATGCCTACCTGGCCGGAGAAGGACTGGTGCCCGGGCAACGCTTAGAGGTTTAGGGCCGCGGAAAAAATAATTTATTCTGTCGTCCTGCTTGTCTTTTTAACCCGGGATGACGCATTGCTTCAGTGCGTGACCGCGTTCCATCAACCGGCAGAACCGGCGAGTCAAAATGTAAGCCTGATTCCGATAAATGTATTGTTTCCGCGACCTGATCGCTGTGTGGCAATTCAGTGTTTCGTTATTACTGTGCGAGATCAGACTGGTAAACAAGCTTTTTGTCAATATGATAGGTTACAGGAAGGCCTTCATTTTTCCAACCGTCAAGTTTTCTCTGACCGTTGTATATACTGTTTTCGTTTGAAATTTTATCGCCTTCGAAACCACCGGACATGCTGGACAGATTTTTAGGATCCCATCCTGCTGTGATCGCAGAAGTACATGCAAGACAACTTCTTTTTCCGCTACGACACATAAAAATCAGTTTGTCAGTGGCCGGGTTGAATTGTGCAAGCAGCGCTTTAGCAAAGTCGGGATTATCTGACATGCCGTATTTTTTTCCTTCGAATTTTCCAGTCCAGAATTTCAGCGGAATATTATAGGCGCCCACCGGATGACCGATCAACTGATATTCAGCCCGTGTCCGTGTATCGATAATCACGGTATGACCGGGATCTTTCTGCACCATTTCAAAAGCCTGGGAAGGGGTAACATCAGTCCCTTCATGAGCGACTTTAACTTTATATTCATATCCGCCGAAAGCGGTACCGCTGAACAGAAATAACCCTAAAACAAATCCCAACAATACTTTTTTCATTTTCTTCTCCTTTTGATGGTGAACGTAGAATTTTTTTTGCCACACCCTATATGCCAAAGCGATCTATGATGCTTTCTTCTATTCTAATATCACCCGGAATCTGTCAATGAAAAATGAGACACAATTGTTGAAAATTTGGAACTGCTTGGTCTGATTTTTTTTCAGAGATTATTTGATTATCGAAGCGGTCAGGGCAGGTGCACGGTCATCACCGGTATGGTGCATTTTCGAATGACGCCCGTGGTGACATTTCCCACCAGGGCCTCTTCCAGTTTTCCATGACCGTGGGCGCCCATTATCACCAGATCAAAGCCCCCCTGCCGGGCACTTTCGACGATCTGCTCCACCGGTTTGCCGACTTTTACCATGATATTTTCCAATGTCAGGGGGCAAAATGGAACCTCCCTGATCACTGTGCGGGTGGTTTCACGTATTCGGTTTCGGATGGCACGCTTTGCCTTTGCGATGCTGGTGCGGTTAAATGCATCCCATTCTTTGCGCCCGATATGTTCCATAAGATTTATGCCTGCGCCTGTGGAAAATTCTTCGAGCAGGTCCGGAATGACGTGAAGGACGGTCACTTCCGCCTGATAGCGGTTTCCAAGACTGCACGCATATTTGACGGCATGCCGCGCCGTGTCGGACAGGTCCGTGGCATAGAGAATTTTTTTAAATTCAGGCACCAGGGCGTAACCTTCAAGGGGTAAAGCAGTGTCAGTCACCTGTATCGTCGAAATTTCTTGGTCCGGTATCAATGCCGGCTCCGGGGCGTCTGCCGCCTTTCCGAACAACCGGTTGATCAGTTTGATATACCAGGCAGCGCTCTGGATCTGGACGACATAGGCCAGGGCAATCAACAGGGCAATGGTGGTTCCCTGCTTTCCAAAAGCGGTCATGGCAATGGCCAGGGCAATGGAAAGATCCCGCATCACCACACCGAATACCATGGAAATGGCATCTTCCCGTTTGAAAAACAGCCTCCCGATGATGGTCAGCATTCCATAGGAAATCAGATAAAAAACAACCAGCGGCAAGAGTATCACAAGGATGTCGCCGGGGTTGGCAATAATGTTTCTGGCCTTGAGGGACATGGCTAAAAAAGCAATGAGGATAACCCCCAGGGCTGAAAAGGGCGGAAATTTGGGTTTAATCCGTTGGTGCCACTGTTTCTCCCCATATTTTTTTTTGACCGCATACTGGGTCAACAGCCCGGCAAACAAAGGCACGAAAACAAACAAAGCAATCTGTTTGAACATGTGGAGCATGTTGACTTCAACGGTGGCGCCCATGAAGATTTTAGTAAAAACAGGTGCGGCCAATGATCCGATAATCAGCCCGAAAACCACCATTTTGATGGCCGCTTCCTTGTTTCCCCGGGCAAAACCGGTCCAGGATATGGTCATTCCCGATGTGGGCAGTACACCGATGAGAAACAGACCCACTGACCACAGGGCATGCTTTTCCAGTCCGCCGGAAAAAAATATTTTGCCGGTAAAATAAGCAATCACCGGGATGACGGCAAAATTGATAAACTGTGTGGTCAGTTGCAGGGAGGTATCCCGACCTTTAAAGATACTTTTTAGATTTAAGGTTACCATCATGGGGTATACCATGATAAAGGTTACCGGGATGATGAATATTTTCAGGGGGGCCGCATTAAAAAAATAGCCGAAACACAGTCCCAGAGACATGGCTATGGGGATGGCCCATACCAGATTTTTTTGAAGCTTGGATAAAATATGCCACATATTTTCTCCCTTAATGGGTTTTTGTTGGTTGGTGTTGTTTCAAACAGGTGTCCGTTTTTTTTGTGTCCAGAGGGCTAATTCAACAATTGTGCCAACTGGGACTAAATCGGGTACTCAAATCGTTTTAGAATGATAAAATTGGATAAAAATAGTCTGTTATGAAAGGTGTCGCTGTTATAAGAAGATTGAATCGATAGGATAAACAAGTTTTTAGTTGCGTTACCGGGCCTCCGTGATAACGATTCATGCGTTACCATAACGGTTGTCGGATCGGCTCCGTCTTTCCAGGCTGCCAGGTTGTTTCAGGTAAAAGGGCCGCTGAAAAAGTCAGAAGGCGGCAATGGTCGCCTTTTCCGATAGCTTAAAGGAGAGAAGAATCTGAAAGTAAAAAGATGGCATAGATATTGAATTCATCGATCTTTTCGGATAAACAAAAGATTTATGGATATTGGGCGCTTAAATTTATATAATATTTAATTTGGTTCTGGCTTTGCCAGGTGAGGTGTCGGGTTTACGGGATAACAGAATTTATGCATCTACTCACCAGAACAGAAGAACAGTATCTTTAGACTTAAAAAATTTAAAAGGATTTTTGAAGATGAAAATTGAAGTGGATTTTCAACCCATCGGCAAACATGTGGAGATTGATTCCGGCACAACGATTTTAGAAGCGGCCCAGGAGGCAGGGGTCGGTATTTCAGCTATCTGCGGCGGTGCGGGGTCCTGCGGCGCCTGTCGGGTCCGTCTGGATGACCAGGGCCATGTGAGCCAGCCGAACGAGACCGAAATCGACGTCCTGGACGCCGATGATCTGGTTGCGGGCATACGGCTGGCCTGTCAGACCGAAATTTACGGGCCCACCCGGGTGGATGTGCCCCCCGAATCCATGACGGCAACCCAGCGCACCCAGGTGGAAGGGGAAGAAATCAGTTTTGGATTTGAATCGCCCATTGAGGTCCTGGATCTGACCTTGTCAAAAGCCGAGGCCACTGATTTGCAGGCGGATTTTGAACGACTCAGCGCTGCTGTTTTGAAAAACGGGTGGACTACCCTGCGCTGCCGCCGAATGACTATTCTTAAACAAATTCCGGGCTTGTTGCGTGAAAACAAGTGGACAATTCGGGTGGGGCTGCGCGGCGATGAACTGGTCAGTGTCAGTGCGCCCGGAACCCCTTTGCTGGGGATGGCCGTGGACGTCGGCACCACCAAGGTGGCCGGGTACCTGGTGGATATGGCCACTGGAAAAACCCTTGCCATGAAAGGCATCATGAATCCTCAGATTGCCTACGGTGAAGACGTGATGGCCCGGATTACTTATTCTTTCATGCATGAGAACGGATCGGATATTCTGCAAAAAGCCATCATCGATGCGTTGAATGAACTGGCCATTGATCTCTGCGCTGCAGCCGGGACAGATGGCGGCACTGAAGCACCGGTCTATGTGCCGGCTCAGATCGTGGAATCGGTCATGGTGGGTAATACGGCCATGCATCACCTGCTGTTGGGGCTGCCGGTGGAGCAGTTGGGTCTCTCGCCTTATGTGGCGGCGGTATCGTCACCCCTGGATGTCAAGGCGGATGAAATCGATCTGGCCTTTTCGCCCGGGGCCACGGTTCATCTGCTGGCCAATATTGCCGGCTTTGTCGGGGCCGATCATCTTTCCATGCTTCTTGCCACGGATACCCATAAGAAAAAAGGTGTGGTGATCAGCCTTGATATCGGTACGAACACGGAAATCACCCTTGCGGCCCATGGTCGCATGATTGCCTGCTCAACCGCCTCGGGACCGGCTTTTGAGGGGGCCCATATCCGGTATGGCATGCGGGCCGCTGACGGCGCCATCGAAAGAGTTCAGATTGTCAAAAACAAGCTGGCTTTCCAGACCATCGGCCATACGGCGCCTGTGGGGATCTGCGGCTCGGGTATCCTGGATGCCATTGCCCAGCTCAAGCTATGCGGGGCCATGAACGACAAGGGGGCCCTGGATGTCAAGCATCCCCTGGTACGCGAGGGTGAAAAACTGCCCGAAGTGCTTCTGGCAGCTGCCGACATAACCGGAACCGGTCATGATATTGTCTTGAACCGCAGCGATATCAATGAAATTCAACTGGCCAAGGGTGCCATGCGGGCGGGCATTGAACTGTTGCTGGATGCGGCAGGTGTCACGGCAGCGGATGTCGATGAATTTATTATTGCCGGTGCCTTTGGTTCCTACATCAGCGTTGAAGCTGCCGTCGGTATCGGCATGTTTCCCGATATCCCCCTGAATCGGTTCCGGCAGGTGGGTAATGCCGCCGGCATCGGTGCAAAGCAGGCGCTTTTATCCACCACACGCCGGGCTGAAGCTGCCGGTATCGGCGACCGGGTCGAGTACCTGGAACTCACCGTCAGTGAAAAATTTCAGGCGGAATTTATAAAGGCCCTGTATATGTAGTGAGTGGTGAGGCTTGGAACGTGTAGCTTGCGACTTGAAGCTTTTTCTTGAAACCTAAAACGAAAGGAAAAAATATGGCGAAAGCAGAGATATTTGCCGGTATCTGCGGCTTTAATACAACGGTTGAAACGGCAATGGATGGATCCCAATGTGATATCTCCATTGAAAGCGACTGTAAATCAATTCAGAAGCTGGCAGAGTCGATCAAACACGTCAATCCGTTTGAGGAGATCACCTTCAGAGGGCAAGGGCCAACAACGTTGCGGATGGCCGAAAAATACTGTGCCCACGCAGCCTGTCCGGTTCCGGCAGGGATCATCAAGGCCATTGAGATTGCCGCCGGCCTTGCACTGCCGGCAGATGCGACCATTAAATTGTCAAAGTCCTGATGCTCACGGTCACGTAAAGAGTCCAACTTTTTACGATTCCATCAATGCTTGTTCCCTATGGTACCTTATTATGATCCGGCGCACAAAGACTTCACACACGGTAAAGGTGATGGCGGCGTAAAAAAAATATTGAAAATGGTAAGGCCGTCCTATGTGGCGGCCTTGTTGTTTCAGGGCTTGATCCATCAGGATCAATAGGCTATATTACAAGGGAAGCGGTAAAACCGATAATTGATTACTACAATAGGGTTAATGGTGAAAAGATGCAAAAAAAATTTAATGGCCAAAAGACGTCTAAATTAGGCACTACAAAAAACCCTGCGGTTGTCAGCGTGCAGACAGAAGAAAGAGTAAAGGAAGTCGTATCCATATTTGAAGAAAAGGGATGGCGCTATACCATTGGGTTAGAACCTGATAAACCCGAGGATATCAGCGATTTAGAGGTATTATTGAATTTGCCGAAACCAGCGGTGGTGGAAAAAAAAGCGGGCCGCAATGATCCCTGCCCGTGCGGCAGCGGGAAAAAATATAAAAAATGCTGCGGTAAATAAGGCCGTCCTGCAATTTTATGAGTTGAGCGATTGAACATGACAACCGCACAAAAACGAAACATCATCGGGTCATTCCTTGGGATACTGGCAGCGGTAGTACTGTTTTTTTCCGCCGGGCTCAGGCTTCCGGTTTTAGACGCGTCAACGGATACCTACTTCCGTGAAGCCATCACCAAAGCCGGGGTGGCCTATGCCACCTGCCGGGTCGTGAATGCGGCTGTTTCCATTGTAAAAGAATCGCACCTTGAGTTGGAACCCGCGGGCATCGGTGTGTCCCTGGCCGTGGGGCAGGCCCTGGATCCCATCGATGATATGACCGAGCGGCTGTCCGATGTGCTGGTCACGGCCATTACCTCTCTGGGGGTTCAGAAACTGGCCTATGAAATGAGCCTACCCCTTGCACCGCCCATCCTTGCCGTCTTCCTCCTCGCCCTGTCCATTCTCATATGGTTTGAAAATGAAAAGACCGCCCGCCTTAAAAAAGGGGCCATGGGGATGCTCCTCATTATTGTTGTGGCCCGTTTTTGCCTTCCCATGTCATCCGTGGCAAATACGTTTCTTCAAAAACATTTTTTTGCCGATCAAATAACAGAAGCCACCAATGAACTCTCTCTTGTGTCTGCCAGGCTTGATAAAATAAAAGATTTTTCCCTTCCGGAAATCGATGGCGTTTTGAAAACTATCGAAAACAGTGCGTCGTTTCTCAAGCAAAAATCCATGAAATTTAAAGAGGCCATCGAGATCACCGCCAGCCACATGGGCGACATCATAGAAAACCTGTTACAACTCACATTTTTATATGTCGGTGTTTTTCTGATTCAGGTGATTATCCTGCCTTTATTGACATTCTGGCTCCTTATAAAGACGATCAATTTCTTTTTGGACACCCATATCCCGGTCATCTTGAGCTCGTCGCAGAAATCGGGCAATAAACTTATCCGGCAAAGCCCTTCGGCGGACGGATAACGCCGCTGCCCGGACCGGTTCTTGGGACGCGTGATAAAGAATATTTGAGAAAAGGAAAAGAATAATGAAAATGCATGGTTCTTTTTTTAACACGATATTCAGATCCTTTTTGACAGCGTTTTTGTTACTTGTTTTCTACCAACCCTGCTCAGCTAATATCGCCATCAATATTCCTGAGCCACTTCAACCCTGGGTTGACTGGGTATTGCATGACCAAGAGGATCAATTGCAATGTATTCCTCACTACAACAATCCCGAACAACTTCAGTGTCATTGGCCGACAGAACTCATCGTCAATTTAAACGGTAACGGGGGTGAGTTCAGTCAGTTCTGGCAGATTCAGCATGAGAGCTGGGTCACATTGCCGGGAAACAGTAAACAATGGCCCCGGGATGTGAAGGTTGATGGAAAACCTGCCGTTGTGATACAGAAACATGACAGGCCCGGAATTTTGCTGCAACCCGGGTCGTATACCCTTACCGGTAATTTTACATGGTCCAGACTGCCTGAGTTTTTACAAGTACCGCTGCAATCTGCTCTCATCTCCCTCTCTGTGAACGATCATACAATTGAATTCCCAAATATCGATGCATCAGGGATATTGTGGTTGAAAACAGATCAAAAGGAAGAAAAAATAGAAAATCGACTGAAGATAGAAAGTTTCAGGCTGATTGATGACAGCATACCCACCCGGATAGAGATCAATGTCAGTCTCGATGTCGCAGGATCCGCTCGTGAAATCACGCTTGGACCCATATATTCCCCTGATAAATTCATTCCGGTATCCCTGCAAAGTTCACTTCCGGCCAGGCTGGAAAAGGATGCGAGAATTCGGGTGCAGGTACGCCCGGGTCGGTACAGATTTGTATTAACAATACGGCATATCGGTCAAGTCGAGACGCTCTCCTTTGAACGCCCTGATGATGGTTTCTGGCCGGAGCAGGAAATCTGGTCATTTAATGCCCGTTCCGACTTAAGGATAGTTGAAGTTGAAGGTGTAACGCCCATTGATCCCCAGCAAACGTCTATCCCGAAAACCTGGCGAAAACATCCCGCCTACAGATTACTTCCCGGAGAAACCATGCGGTTGCATGAAATCAAACGGGGTGATCCACACCCGGCGCCTGACCAGCTTACGCTGAATCGTAGTTTATGGTTACGTTTTGATGGGTCCGGGTATACGATTCAGGACAATATCGAGGGGACAAAAAATACGAACTGGCGATTGGAAATGAGCCCCTCGATCAAACTTGGCAGAATTGCCGTTGACGGAAAAGAACAGTCCATTACGCAACGTCAAGGGTCAGGCAAAACAGGTGTAGAGCTTCGGAAGGGCATTTTAAAACTCGCTGCGGACAGCCGTTACCAGGGACATATCTCAACGCTGCCGGCAACCGGTTGGGACCATGATTTTCAGCAGGTCAGAGGAAAACTGTTTTTGCCGCCAGGCTGGAAACTGATCAACGCAGGCGGTATTGACAACATTCCGCATACCTGGGTTAAACGTTGGACCCTCCTGGATTTTTTTATGGTTCTTATTTTTACCATTTCTCTGGCAAAACTTTTTTCAAAACCGCTGGCGGTGATTGCCTTTATAACCCTGGTACTGACTTATCATGAACCAAATGCCCCGAGATATATCTGGCTGGCCTTGTTGCTCGGTTTTGCCTTACTTAAACACCTGCCGGACGGTAAATTCAAGCAGACCGTTAAATTCTATCAGATGGTGGCCGGTCTGATGTTTTTGATTATTGTTATACCGTATTCAATCCAGGCGCTCAGGATCGGTATTTACCCGCAATTGGAAAGGCCCTGGATATCTATGTCGGATTATTCCCGGCCGCAGCAGACGACCTTCGCACCCCCTCGAATCAAAGCCACCGCTGACGTCCGTATGGAACAGTCAAAGGTAAAGAAAACAGCAGGGCTGGCAAAGGATATGGTACAAAGTGTTGTTGCAGATTCCATGGGAGGCGACCGTTCATCATATGATCGAAACCGGGTCATTCAGTATGATCCAAAGGCGCTCACCCAAACAGGCCCGGGCCTCCCCGGCTGGCAACCCTTTGAAACCATAAATTTCAGCTGGGCCGGGCCGGTGACCCCCGATCAAACCATTTCATTTACATTAATTGGCCCTAAAATAAATTTTGTTCTCTCTTTTATTCGTGTTTTCCTGATCCTCCTTTTGGCATTGGGAATGTGCCGAATAAGATACAGACGCAGCAATGGATTTTATTTCCCAAATTTGAAAACATTTTTTATCGCTATATTTTTGATGCTCTTTTTTTTGACGCCAGGCGTTATTCAGGCAGGCGAGATTCCTTCCCAGGATATGCTCAATGAATTGCAGGAAAGGCTCCTTGAAAAAAATGACTGTTTTCCTTCCTGTGCCGATATCTCGGACATTAAAATAACGATCACTGAAGAAAAGCTCTCCATTGTTGCCAGTGTAGACGCTCAAATCGACACTGCCGTTCCCCTGCCGGGCCACGCTAAACAGTGGCTGCCCCAGCAGGTTATGGTGGATGACGGCCCTGTAAAGGGGCTCTTTCGATCAGATAACAGTTTGTGGGTACTGGTGCCATCCGGCAAACACTTGCTGAAACTCAACGGCGCCATCCGAAAGCAAAATACATTACAGCTGCCATTTCCTTTAAAACCGCATCACGCCGTAATAACGGCAAAGGGGTGGTCTGTAGAGGGTGTTCATCCGGACGGTACCTTTGACGCCCAGTTACAATTCAAACGAATTGTTGAAAATGAAAATAAAATAACAGAGATCCTTGAGACTGGCTTACTCCCGTCATTTGCCCTGATAGAACGAAATATATTATTAGGCCTTGTCTGGAAAGTTGAAACTAAAATTCAGCGAATAAGCCCAAAAGGTTCGGCGATAGTTATGAATATTCCCCTCCTTCCCGGAGAATCAGTAACGACGGAAGGCGTTCAAGTTGACAACGGGATTGCCCGAATCAACCTGAGCGCCGACCAGGACAACATGACATGGGAATCCTTTTTGGAACCGGTTGATTCAATCATACTGATCCATTCAAAGACAGATGCCTGGACTGAAATATGGACAGTCGATGTCAGTCCCATATACCATCTGGAAACCGAAGGTATTCCGGTAATTCTTCATAAATCCGGAGACAGGTGGTACCCGACTTGGCATCCATGGCCGGGTGAAAAAGTCATCTTAAAGATCTCCCGCCCCGCCGGTATTACCGGCCAGACAATGACCATTGAAAAGAGCCACCTTGAAGTGCGGCCGGGTAGCCGGACAACCCATACGAAACTATCACTTACAATTAAAAGCAGTCAGGGGGGGCAGCACATCATTTTATTGCCGCCTGACGCCCAGCTTCAGGAAGTTAAAATCGGTGGGAAAATTCAGCCGATTCGCCAGGAGGGACGAAAGGTGCCGCTACCGATTACCCCAGGCAAGCAGGAAATTAAACTGCAATGGCTTGATTCAAAAGGGATGACCTCCCGGTTCAGGACCCCGGAAATTGACCTCGGCACCCAAAGTGTCAATGTAAGCGTTGATCTCTTTCTGCCTCCCAGTCGCTGGCCTTTATTTGTCGGCGGCGAACAACTGGCAGGCCCTGCAGTTCTCTTTTGGTCAGTCATTTTTATCATCGTACTGGTGGCATTCGGCCTTTCGATGACAGGATTGACCCCCCTTAGGTTTTATCACTGGATGCTGCTGGGAATAGGGATGTCCATGAGCAACCTTGCCGCCTGCTTTTTCGTCGTCGGCTGGCTCATTGCCCTTGATTTTAGAAAAAAAGCCGCAAGTCTTGAGAAAAAAACGTTTGATCTGGTGCAAATCGGCATCGGCATGTTAACGGTTTTGGCTCTGGGGTCTCTGGTATTTGCAATTTCTCAAGGATTGCTTGGTCACCCGGACATGAATATCGTCGGGAACGGTTCAAGAAGCGATCTCCTGAGATGGTATCAGGACGTGAGCGACAACACCCTCCCCCGGGCATGGGTTTATTCAGTCCCAATGTTTGCTTACCGAGCCGCCATGCTCGTCTGGGCACTTTGGATATCATTTACCCTTGTCGGCATTCTTAAGTGGGGATGGCGATGTTTTACAGCGCCAACTATCTGGTACAGTTTGCCTGCAAGGCCTAAAAGGCCGAGAAAGAATAAAAAATTTTCCGGCGACGCCAAATTTAACGATGGTCCGATGGACGATATTCAATAACCGTAATTTAACGGATTGTTCTACTGATACCGGGTTCATCGGCTGCCGTGCGAAAAATGCCATACAAAGGAGACGCAATGATCCGTCCGATCTACCTTGACTATAACGGCACCACCCCCCACGATCCTGAAGTCGTCCAAGCCATGATGCCCTTTTTGCAAACTGAATTTGGAAATCCATCCAGCAGCCACTGGTATGGCATTAAACCGAAACAGGCGGTGGAAGCTGCCCGCAGGCAGGTCGCCGATTTGCTGGTCTGTAGTCCTGAAGAAATTATTTTTACATCCGGGGGCACGGAGGCCAATAATCACGCGATTTTGGGGGTGACCCGGGGCAGAAAAGCGAAAGGCGGGCATATCATTACCACTGCTTTTGAGCATCCGGCCGTTTTGGAGGTATGCCGTTATCTTGAAAATGAGGGGATCGAGACCACCTGTCTGCCGGTGGACAACCAGGGGATGCTTGAACCGGCGGCTGTGGCGGATGCTATTCGCCCGGATACCATGCTGATTACCGTGATGCACGCAAACAACGAGGTCGGCACGATACAACCTGTTGCCGACATCGCCGCTATTGCGCGCCGGCATGGCGTATTGATGCACACGGATGCTGCCCAATCCACGGGTAAAGTCGACGTAGATGTCAGGGGCCTGGGGGTCGATTTGCTTTCAGTAGCCGGCCACAAAATTTATGCACCCAAGGGCGTGGGCGTACTTTATGTCCGCAAAGGCGTTCAACTCGATAAGTTTTGCCATGGCGCCGGGCAGGAGAATGGTTGGCGGGCCGGTACAGAGAATGTTATCGAGATTGTCGGATTGGGGAAAGCCTGTGAGGTGGCAAGCCGCGATCTGGAAAAAAATATGGCGCATATGCAACAAATGCGCGATCGGTTACAGCGGGGTATCATGACGCGCCTGGACGATGTGCGTCTCAACGGTCATCCTGAACATCGGCTGCCGAATACGCTGAGCCTGGCTTTCAAGAACCTGGCCGCCAATCGCATTATAGAGGAGATCGGTCTTGAGGTTGCCGTATCGGCCGGAGCAGCTTGCCATTCAGACACCATAACATTATCCCATGTGCTGACCGCCATGCAGGTTCCCCCGGAGTGGGCCATGGGGACAGTGCGTTTTTCCACGGGCAGATTTACCACCCTGCGTGAAATAGACCGAACGGTGGCAGTTGTCGAAAAGGCTGTTTCCCATTTACGACGCCTGCAATGAAGGCAGAAACATTCTTCCTGTCCTGCCTGGAAGTGTAAATAACGCAACTTTCAGGGTTAAGCGGTAAGGGTAAATCAGTTGTAATTTGACAAGCCGACACATCGCAGCGCGGTTTTTATAATTGCGTCAAAATTAGTTGACGCTGTTTTTTAACAATAACTGAGGGGCTTGGGGCCAAAGCTTGAAAATTGAATAAGATGTCGATATAATCAGCAATTCCAGTTTTGCCCCCGATCGTCTCTCGTATCCTATTGATGCGGGTTTGTATGCTTTATCAGAATATCTCCCCATTAGATTACCCTGAATCTTAATACCCATCCGGAAACGGTCTTTTTGCCCAATCTCTGCGTTATGCGAAATAATTTATCCTCGGAATATCAAATAGATGCCTGTGGCAAAATCTGTGCATGCCTTGATCTTGAAGGGAAATCCTCGTTTTGGGACACCCATTAACGGTTCCTCGCTATTTTGTGTGGGCAGTAGCCGGTCAAATTTACCCATACGAAACAGCGAGGAGCCCAAAGTTTCTTTAGGATTTAAGCTGTTCGAATTGGGTAGTGCATATGCTGATAATTTTGACTTGATTTCAGAGGGAAGAAAAATAGCAGAAAATATTGTCGAAAGATGCGATGAGACTTGTCAACTGGCAGTTCGCGATAATACTGAAGTCGTTTTTATTGCAAAGGTTGATTGTTCAAAAGCTGTGCGGCTCGTATCTACCGTGGGCTCAAGGTTGCCGGCGCACTGTACCGGTGTCGGCAAAATGCTTCTCTCAGCTCTTTCGAACGAGAAAATAATAGAATTATATGAAGGTCAAAATGAATTATTAAAAATGACAGCCAACAGCATCGGTTCTGTATCAAAACTGATTAAAGAATTGGAGGTGATTCGCCGGCGTGCTTTGGCCTTTGATGACTGCGAATCAAACATTGATGCCAGTTGCGTAGCCGCCCCTGTTTATAACGATAAGGGAGAGATGGTTGCTGCAATGAGCTTCTCAGTCCCGGTTAACCGTATGAATTCAAGCAAACAAGATGAACTGGCAGGCGTAATTCGTGAAGGTGCGGAGACACTGTCCAGGCGTCTTGGATTTGGGAGCGGGATCATCTAAAACAGTAAAAAATGGTTTTCCATTTCCCCTCTAATCACAATCAGCAAGATAGGACCTTTACCCCATGAATTTCCCGCCGAAACGTTTTTTTATTTTTAGATGAAATATATTTTACTCAACTTTCGGGTTTAGATTTGGAAGGCAAAAATATAGTCTAATTATTTGATTTTACGAACAAATAACTTGAAGAGCCCTAACCTTTGATTTATAGTGGATTTTCCACAATTCACAATAATATCAAACAGAAAGGGCTCAAATGGACCATATCAGTATTACCTCTAAGTCACAAGAAAACATTCAGGTTCAAAGCAAAATTGGTGATTTTTTCGATCGATTTCAGATTGACACTCTTTTACACCGCTGTGGCTTAAAAAAACGCCACGGCCATAGTGTTCGCTCTTTGACACAAGCCATATTCACACTACCGTTTGTCGGGAAAAACTTCTTCCGCGGCATTGTCATCAATCAGGATCTTTCCTTTGGTAAAGATGCGGCTTATCAGCTCCTCAAAGGATCTACATACAACTGGAGACGCCTGCTTCTTTTTCTGGGGCGCCGACTGTTTGCTTTTTTCAACAATCTGACCAGCGAGGATAGAGAATCAGTACTCATTATAGATGATAGCCCTTACGACCGGTCAAGGTCCAAAAAGGTTGAACTGCTTTCCCGGGTCTGGGATCATAGTACCGGTCGCTATTTGAAAGGCTTCCGAATGCTCACCATATGCTGGTCAGACGGTGGCAGCTGTCTGCCACTGGATTTTTCACTGCTTTCCTCTACCGATCCGAAAAATCGGTTATGCGAAAACAAAAAGGCCGTGGATAAACGCTGTTGTGCGTATCGACGAAGAAAAGAAGCTACTACCAAGGCCACAGCGCATTTGGAAATCGGGTAGCCGGGGGTTTTTCTCCCCCAGCCCACACACCACCCCACAAGCGGGTCCGCATAGGGCGGTTCATCAAGATTACCGGGCCGTAGCCGGGTAATGAATTTTCACCCACTGTTCTTTAACAGATATCAACCCCTGTTCAGCCAGCCATTTATTGGTCATGCCCGTTTGCGTAGCAATGGTCCTGGCAAGATGCCACGGCCCTTTACGGCTAATCGCTGTCATGATGGCCTGTCTTTTAAAAGTTCCCAGTTTGAGAAGATTGCGGACTTTTGTGCGGGCATAGCGCCACTGTTTCCAGTAACACATCCGCATTCGGCGGCGGAGCCATTCGTCTAATCCCGGGATGGGTCGATAGTATTCCGATATCCCGTAATAGTTCATCCACCCCCGCACATATTCCGCTAACTTCCTGTACCGGTATTCCATGGAAACAAACCAACTCCTTCATGTAAAGAGACGTATACGCCGCTTGAATTCCTGGAAGGATTTTTCACTCCACCTGATTTTGCCCCGCACAAAAACAAAGCCAAGGAAACCGCACGCCCCCACCGGAGCCACCTTGCTTTTCTTCTCGTTGACCTTGAGCCGAAGCTCTCGTTCAAGAAACCGGCGGATACCGGCCATCACTCGTGTGCCGGCGGAGAGGCTTTTCACCATTATGATGAAGTCATCCGCATACCGGACAAAGTAGTGACCACGCCTTTCCAGTTCCTTATCCAGATCGTCAAGGAGGATGTTGGCAAGCAGCGGTGAAAGCGGTCCGCCCTGGGGTATCCCCATAGGAGTCGCCTTAAGGCGGCCTTTAACCATAACACCAGCCCGAAGGTATTTACCGATAAGCTGAAGTACACGCTTATCTTGTATCCGACGGGAAACCCGGTCCATCAGAACGTCATGATTGACCGTATCGAAAAACTTCGACAAATCCATATCAACGGCTACGGCGTAGCCTTGTCCTATGAACTGCTTCACCTTCCGAATACCATCGTGGGCCGATCTTCCCGGTCTGAAGCCACAACTCGATTCCGAAAAGCAGGGATCAAATATTCGCCCCATAATTCGGGCTATGGCTTGCTGGACAACCCTGTCCAACACGGTTGGAATACCCAGTGGGCGGCTACTGCCGTCCGGTTTTGGTATCTCCACCCGGAGAACAGGGGAAGGAATGTAACTCCCTTCAAGGATGGTTGAACGTATCTCAGGCCAGCACTCACGATGGGTGTCCGGAAAGTCCTCAACGGTTACACCGTCGATACCGGGGGCACCCTTGTTGGAACGCACCTGTTTCCAGGCACAGCGTATATTATCTGTCGCAAGAATACATTCCAGTAGTTGATCGTTTGAGAGCGGTTTTTCCATAACGCGCCTGTACACTACTCCCCCGTTCGGGTTCACTGTATGCACAAAGCTCATGGATACCTCCTTCTCTTCTTGATGTTCGGCCCTTCACCATGTCCGGGACATTACCCCCGGCATTTGGCTACTATGGCTTCTGCTGACTCCTGCTCTCTCACCAGACGAATTACTTCAAATGGCGCTGCACAACAATCATTCCCTGTCCGTTCATCTTTGTTTTGTTTCTCACAGTGTGGCGGAACTTTCCATCATCTGTGCCGGGACATTTGGGTACCGGTAGCCCCTGCCGGTTATTTCACTGGAAACAATCTCGTACTGCATGGAAAACAGGTCTCCCTGGACTCTTTTCAGTACCCCCTTGAGGGGTAAAATGACGTGAACTTCCCTTGTGCAGCCGCGCCATTTACCGTATCCCCCGTTCCCTGGGCGTTGACATGTTGTGCTGCCTTACCCGGGGACTCGGCCTTATATGACGTTTCTGTTCGTCAACTCACAAGTTTGCCATCAGGGTTGGACGCTCCCTGCGGTCGCTCTCACCTTCAGTGAGCCTTCTGCTTCGCTCGTGTGTCATGACGAGAGACGAAAGTCTTTCTTGCTGTGTTGAAGATGAGGGATGGCCCCTCGGTTTCGGTCATCAGAGACTGGGATCAAACTGCCCTATGCGGCATTTATTAAGAGTATTTGTCGTGAGCGATAGGGAAAAGGCAGAAGAATCTGTCAGGTGCGTTCTGAAGAGATGAATGCAAATGAACCACTGATGAGGTGTCGATATGGATAAACGCTGTCAAAACCGGGGAACGAGCGTATTCTCGGGATAAGTTTCGACGTGATCTGGATACGGGCGAAGCGGCAGCCGGCATGGAGGTGGCATGAATTCAGAACAGGCTTTAATACGGAACATGAGAACCTGTCGTCCTGATGTTAAGGGAGAAGTGGCGTGGTAAACCCACAAAATGAGAGTACCAATGCAGGGCACAGGGGCGGACCGCCTCGTAGTAGCTGTGAAGTTTCTGTAATGGAAATGGAGCAAAGGGGGCGGCCTGTCCATTCGAAAATCGGGGGTCAACCAGAAGATGGGAGGAACCTTCGGATGGAGATAAAACCTTTCAATATCCCAAAACGAATTGTCTTTGAGGCATTCAAGCGGGTCAAGGCAAACAGAGGTGGACATGGGGTCGATGCTCAGAGCTTAGCCGATTTTGAGCGGAACCTCAGCAACAATCTGTATAAGCTCTGGAACCGTATGTCCTCAGGAAGCTATCATCCGCCTCCGGTTTTGCGAGTAGAAATAGAAAAGCCAGGCGGTGGCATTCGACCGTTGGGTATCCCAACGGTAACGGATCGGATAGCCCAGATGGTTGTCAAACTTCAGATCGAACCGGAACTGGAGAGACGCTTTCGCCCCAATTCTTACGGGTATCGTCCCGGGAAGTCGGCGCATCAGGCGCTTTTGAAGGCCAAAGAGCGATGCAACAGGCGTGGGTGGGTTCTGGATATGGACATCAAGGGGTTCTTTGAGGAGATCAATCACGACCTGCTGATGCGGGCGGTGAGGAAGCACGTCAAAGAGTCCTGGCAGTTGATGTACATACAGAGGTGGCTCACAGCCCCGGTGCAATATGAGGATGGGCGACTTGAGGAGAAACGGAAAGGAACGCCGCAAGGGGGAGTTGTCAGCCCACTTTTGGCAAACCTGTACCTGCACTATGCGTTTGATGTTTGGGTAGAAAAGAACTGGAAAGGTATTCAGTTCGAGCGGTACGCCGATGATATTGTCTGTCATTGTGTTAGTGAGCGGGAGGCTTTAGAGCTGAAGGCGATACTCAATGTCAGGTTTAACAAATGCGGTTTGCAACTCCATCCAGCCAAGACAAAAATTGTATTTTGCAAAGGGGGTCGCAACAAAGGCGACTATAAAACGGTATCCTTTGACTTTCTCGGCTACACGTTCGGACCACGCTGGATTAAGACAAAACGGGGCCAGCAAGGGCTTTATTTTCTTGCGTTCGTTAGCCAGAAATCGGCAAAACGGATACGTCAGGAGATCAACAGCTGGCCATGGAAGTATTGGCGTCAAAAGGAGATGGTGAAGATACAAGTGTATTGCCGGAGCCGGCTACGAGGCTGGATGATTTATTATGGTCTATTTGGCAAGAGTATCATCCGAAATGTCCTGTTTCACTTCGACAAACGCCTGAGTCGTTGGGCAAAAGCGAAGTATAAACAGCTAAAGACGCTTATGCAGGCCGCTCGACGGATAAATCGGGCACGGAGAATGAATCCGGGCTGGTTTCCCCATTGGGTGGCACCCACGGGATTGATAAAAGGGTGGACAGGAGGAGCCGTATGAAGCGAGAGTTTCACGTACGGTTCTGTGAGAGGCCAAAGGGGAGGTTCCTTTGGCCTACTCGACCGCCTTCAGACCCCACCTCGCGGTGACGCCCTTGCCTTCGGCTAGTAATTTATGTTACGCTAAATCTCATAACACAGGAACACTTACAGGGGACTTTAACCCCATTAGTTCACGCCCATGCCGGGCGTACACCATGGTCAACCGGATCCTTTCATCCGGTATCTGCGCCAAATATCTTCTGATGGACAGCTGGTTTACGATGCCTGCTATCGTCTCTACTTTGGCCAAACATATCGATGTTATCGGCATGGTGAAAAAGTCTCCAAAAATTTTCTATCGTTACAACGGGCACCGCATGCACTTGATGGATATCTATCGCAAATTTAAAAAACGACGGGGACGGGCCAAGATATTGGCCAGCGCCTTGGTTGAGCTTAAAGATGGGCGTTCCGCCAAATTGGTTTTTGTCCGAGATAAACGCAAAAAGGACTGGCTGGCGCTGCTAACCACTGATACCATTTTGCCCGATGCCGATACTGTTCGCATTTATGGTAAGCGATGGGATATCGAGGTTTTTTTCAAAATGGCAAAGCAGCACTTGAAACTGACCAAAGAAATCCAGTGCCGTGACTTTGATGTTCTGATTGCCCATACTTCCATCGTATTTATGCGCTATATGTTCATAGCTTATCAGTGCAGGATCGAAACCGACCATCGAACTTTTGGTGATCTTTTTTATTTCTGCTGCGATGAAGTCAGCGACATATCTTTTATCGAAGCGCTTTACAGAATATTGACCATGGTGGCTGACCGGTTGAAAGATTTCGCCGAGTTTTGTGAAAAAACCGCCTCAACCATTTTTGATGCCATCATGGACACGGCTTTGCAGTGTGTTGGCTTGTCAAAGAACAACTTGGTTATGGAATCCGAAAGTTGAGTTATAATTTTATGGGCGTTCAAAATCATTACTGCATTTGAATACCATATTTTTTAATTTTTCTTGATAGTGTTGAGTGATCAATGCCCAATTGGGCAGCGGCCTTCCGTTGGCTACCAAACTTTTTTATAGCCCGATCAATTAAATTCGTTTCAATTTTTATTACCGTTTCTTGAAGATTCCATCCATGCGAGGGAAATATTTTTTTATTGTATCCCATCCTAATATGGGAAGGAATATCTTCAATATCAATCTTATTATTTGGCAACAAAACTACGATTTGCTCGATAAGATTTGAAAGTTCACGGATATTTCCAGGAAAGGAATAAGAACAAAGGCATTCGAGTGCTTGAGGAAAGATTGCTTTCTGTGCGGAGTATTTCTCGTTGTATTTCTTTAAAAAATAGTAAATTAAGGACGGTATATCCTCCACTCTTTCCCTAAGAGGTGGTATTTCTAAAGGTATCACATTCAACCGAAAAAAAAAATCTTTGCGAAAAGTACCATCCTTAACCATTTTTTCAAGATTTTTGTTAGTGGCAGCTATCACACGGGTATTTATCGTTTTTATTGTTGTATCTCCAACGCGAACTATTTGCTTGTTTTCTAAAAACCTTAGAAGCTTTGCTTGAATATTCAACGGAATTTCTGCAATTTCGTCTAAAAACAAAGTGCCATCTTCGGCTATTTCAATATATCCTGATTTTCCATTTTTGAGTGCACCAGTAAAAGCTCCGCCTTCATATCCAAATAACTCTGATTCGATGAGCTGTTCAGGGATAGCGCCAGCATCTACACGAATGAGAGGTTTGTCCTTTCGAGGCGAGGTGTTATGGATAAGGTTGGCAAAGTATCCTTTACCAGTACCAGCTTCACCTTGTAATAGAATCGTCGTGTCAACCTGTGAAAGTCGGATCGCCTTTTCGACTACCTTATACATTGTAGGACTGCGAATGTTAGCCTCAGACCACTGACTACCCTGAGTTGTAAGTTGCTTCAGCTGCGACCGGTATCCCTCGCTGATCGCTTGACTTTTTTCTAAATCTGATTTCAACAGATATAGCTCAGTCATATCCCTTTCATAAATGATGACAAGGGACAACTTTCCATTTTTATCAAATATAGGATTACCGACCCTGAGTAGTTGTTTTCCACTTTTGAGCTTGTTTATTGCCATATGAGATTTCTCAGTCCGAATGACTTCCTTTATGATTGAACGATCAAAAACACCTTTTTCTAAAAGTTCATCTACATTTTTATTGATTACGTCATCTGGCAAAAGATTGTAGAGTTTAAGTCCGATTTGATTTACCTGAAGGATTTTCCCATTTTCATCCGCAATCCAGAGGCTGTCCAAAGACGAATTAATAATTTTATCAAAATTCATGATTGCTTTAAGTTTTTTTTGGACTGAACCACCTCTTTTGTTATTTGCAATGTTATTTTTGTACATATTTCTCAATCCCCTGTTTAAGAACGGAAAATAATGTTGTAATTATGCAACATTATTTAATTCAAACATTGTTTATCGTCAACAATTAAACTGAAAAAGGTTTTTTTATTGTATCTTTATGGAAAAATACGCGAACTCTGTTTGCATTAATGCAACGCGTTGCGTTTTAACACCAATTGCCCACCCAATTCTTTATAGTTCCTCCATTATTCAAAATTTTGTCAAATGTAGCTATTTTTCTTTTTGTTGGTTTAGAATGAATATTGATTTAAAAATACAGCACATTAAACCTATACGAGATCAGGGTTTAAAATCTAAATTTTAGTCCATCCTTTTTAACATCAAAAATAAATTGTAATTTTTAATTGGATAAGATGGCATTCTTATTGCGTACACAAAGGCAAAGGCAAAGGGAGGTGTACCCTATTGACGAACAGCCTGATGGGTGATCAAGCTATAAACCGAAAGACTGTTGATGGTTAAAACAATAATTTTTCAACAATTATAAATACAGGGAGAAGTTTATGAAAATTCACGGAAGTATTTTAGAGTGCATTGGCAATACCCCAATGGTTCGCCTCAATCGGATCACAAAAGATGTATCTGCGAATATATTGGTCAAATGTGAGTTTCTCAATCCAAGCGGGAGCATGAAAGATCGGATGGCATTAAGAATGATTGAGGGGGCAGAAAAAGAAGGCAAGCTGAAAAAGGGGGGAATTGTAACAGAGTCAAGCACCGGCAATACAGCGACCGCACTATCTTTTGTAAGTGCCGCGAAAGGCTACAAATCAGTGATGCACATGCCAAAAGGATGGATACCTGAAGATAAGAGGAAAATGATCGAAGCCTATGGAGCGGAAGTTATAGAAGTGGATCCGGGCAAAGAAATCCTCGATGAATTGCAAGGGAAAAGCGTTCATGGGGGGGTTGTGGAGATCATTCCGCGGATTAAGGCGCTTGAGTTGGAAGAAAATAATGAGAACGCCTGGTGGGCGAGACAAGCCATGAATCAGGATAACGTTTTAGCCCATAAGGAAACAACCGGGAAAGAAATAGTTGAGCAAACCGATGGGAAAGTTGACGCCTTTGTCTGTGCGGTGGGAACGGGAGGGACATTGCTGGGAGTCAGTAAAGCATTGTTGGAAGTTAATCCCGATGTGAAAATTTATGCCGTCGAGCCTTCCAGTTCCTCACTGCTTCAAATGGCACCGGAGATAAAATTCTATATGGAAAAGTACGGTGTTCCCGGAGTAGCTGGTTTGCTTGTCAACGAAATCGAGGAGAGAGGGTTTGTCAAAAAAACATTCCTGGTAAAAGATGAAGATGCCATTTCCATGGCCCACCGGTTGTGTGAGGAAGAGGGACTGTTTTGCGGCATGTCAGCGGGTGCCAATGTTCATGTATGTATGGAAATCGCAAAGGAACTCGGCCCGAGAAAAAATATCGTTACGATTTTAGCTGACAATAGATATCGCTATCTTGTCTCCGAGCATTTTACGACATGATTTTTATAAAATTGGAAAATAGAGAATAATCAGGGATGGATTTAACTTTGCCCATTTGGGGATAAATTACTATTTTTTCACCATTAAGATCACGAAGAAAATGTTATTTATTTTTTATCTCTTCATTCCTTGTTGTGTCCGCCGGGCATGAGGGCTATTTGAAAGATAAGGAGGTACTATGCTGCTCAATAGGGATCGAGCCTGCGATATAATGGAAAAATACGGCATTGAAGCTATCATAGCCACGATGCCGGAAAATGTGACATATTTAACCGACTTCTGGAGTCTTACTCACCGTTTGATAAAAGCAACCCAAAATTTTGCCATATTTACTCGAAAGCAGGGTTTAAATCCTTTTATCATTACGTCGGTTGGCGATATGGATCTTGCGGCAGACCAGGAAGATTGCTGGACGGACAATTTTTTAACCTATGGAACATTTTATTTGGAGCGTCCTGCCGAGGCTGTTCTCAATAACACGGAAAAGCGTTATCAAAGACTTCTGGATTTATCAAAACCCAAAAAGGATGCTGTAACGGCATTGACGGAATGTCTGGAGAATATCGGCATAACCAGGGGCAGAGTCGCCGTTGATGAAGGTAATATTACACCGGATGCATATAATACGATTAATAACAGTTTACCAAAAGTTGAATTTATTCAGGGGTATCAAATCCTGAGGGAAATACGTCTGATTAAGACGCATGATGAAGTAAACAGACTGGAGCGTTCTTCCGAAATTATAGAGTCGGGCATCAAAAATGCGATAACGGCTATTCGAGAAGGTGTTACCGAATTCGAAATATGGCAGACGCTTTTTAAAAAGGTCATAGAAGAGGGTGCTTTGCCGTCCTGGCCGGCTGTCGGGGTTGGCCTGCGAGGTGGACTCTCTAATGTAATTCCTGCTCCACATCCGGTAAAAAAAGGAGATCTCATCCGCTTTGATGTAGGTTGCGTTTACAAATATTACAATTCGGATTGTGCGCGTACAGTTGTTCTGGGAGAAGCGAATGAAAAAAAACGCACCTATCACCATGCGCTTCGAAGCGGTATAGAAAAGGCGTTAGGGGTCGTTCGGCCAGGTGTACGTGCTTCAGAAATATTCAAAGAAGCTGTTCAGGGTGTCAGAAATGCGGGTATTCCACACTATCGCAGGCATCATGTGGGTCATGGAATCGGCATCGAACCTTATGAATTACCATCCTTAACCTCAACATCCGAGGACATTCTTGAGGAAGGAATGGTTGTGAATGTGGAAACGCCTTATTATGAAATGGGATTAGGGGGAATTCAGTTGGAAGATACCATCTTGGTAACTGCTGACGGCTATCGACCGTTAACTAAATCGTCCCGTGATCTGCTGGTAGTCTAAAACAAATAAAAAATAAACCATGGTCGGGGGTCTTATGAGTAAAAAAAAAATAATTGAAGATTTAAAGAATGCAGTTATAGAACTGGATGATGTAAAGGTTGTCGAAGCTGCCAAGAATCTTATTGATCAAGGACTTAATCCCCTGGTCGGCATTGAGAAAGGCCTATCTCCGGGCATTACAATCATAGGTGACCAGTTCAACCTTGGAGAATGCTTTCTGCCTGAATTGATACGCGCCGGCAACACCTTCAATGCAGGGCTGAAAGTGCTGGAACCAGAAATTGCAAAACTCGGGGAAAGTCAAAGCCAGGCAGGAGTTGTCGTTCTGGGAACCGTTGCAGGCGATGTTCACAAAATCGGTAAAGAAATATTGGCGATGCTGTTAAAGACACGGGGATTTGTGGTTCATAATCTTGGTGAAGACGTTTCTTTATCCACATTTGTGAGCAAGGCAGAGGAATTAAATGCCGATATTATTGGAATGTCGGCCTTATTGACGACCACCATGTCTGCCCAGAAGGAAGTGATAGATTTTTTGAAAGAAAAAGAGATACGCGATAATTTTCTCGTTATGGTTGGCGGTGGCCCCGTCAATCAGGAATGGTCTGATGAGATAGGTGCCGACGGTTATGCCGAGACCGCTGAAGAGGCGGTTCGACTGGCACTGAAGCTTGTTGATGCAAAATAGAAATATATTAAAAAAATCAAGGAGATAAATTCATGCTCAGTTTTTATGAGGTTTTTTACAGATTCATGGAAGGTCCGCACGTTGCTGAAATGGATTATGACCTGGATTTTGATCAAAAATTGAGAGATACCGTTAAAAAATACGGTATTAAATATGATCCGAAAAACCCGATCCCCAATGATGATCAGATGGCGGATAATGTGTTTGCCGCTGGTTTAGAGTTCTATGAAAAAATAGGTAGCTACTGCATAGACACCTTGCGCGTGGCAAGGTTTTCAAAAGAGGAAATTATTGAAGCCCTTGCTGAGGCGCCCAAAGATCCCATCTTCGGTAGAAATAAAGATGCTAAAAAGCTGGTCGCCCGACCTCCCGAAAGCAATAAGCCACCCTGGTTTTTCCTTGGGGCGGGAGGGGCGGCAGTTACGGATGAACGGGTGTTGTCCGCCATTGTGGAAGGCTATGGTCTGGTGCCTTACGGGGATTCTATTACGACACCGTCAATTACAAAAGTTAACGGCAGGCCAATTATTGCCAAAACTCCCTTAGAGATCTTAGGGGCAATAAGAACAGTGGAGGTTTCCAAGGCAGCCTTGAGAAAAGTGGGAAGAGCCGAGATGCCGATCATGAATGCCATTTCAACGGCAACCACCGACGCTGCCAAGATTGCCGGTAGTCAATTCGGCCTGAATCCGTCGGACGGAGTTATGGTGGGGTCAATGTCCGAGCTGAAGATGGATTTCCAGCGATTAAACGAAATTGCATATGCATTGCATTCCGGAATTAATATTGTGGCAGAATCCGGCCCCTTACTGGGAGGGTATTGCGGTGGTCCGGAAGGAGTTGCTGTAGCTAACGTGGCCTATCATTTGCAAGGAATTCTGGTGCAGCGAGGATCAGTTCATTTCACTTTCCCGATCCACTTCAAATTCTCTTCTAATACATCCAGAAATACCCTGTGGGCAACCAGCATAAGCAGCCAGGCAATATCTCGAAACAGTAAATTTCCTCTTCTTACTTCTGGAATTTTAGCTTCAGGCCCAGGTACTGAGATGTGTTTTTACGAAAATGCTGCCAGAACCATAGCAACATGCGTATCCGGTGGTGGCATCTTGGCGGTAGGTGTTGCCAAAAATGTCAAAACCGACCATCTGACGCCGTGGGATCCGAAGTTTTCGGTTGAGATAGCACTCGCAACTGTTGGAATGAAACGAGACAATGCCAATGAAATTGTCAAAGACCTCTTGAATAAATATGAATCAAAAATTCCGGATGCACCTGTTGGAAAAAGCTTTCAAGAACTATTCAACATTGAAACCCTAGAGCCTGGAACTGAATATCGTGAACTTTATTATAAAATGAAAGATGAAATGAAAACATATGGTCTCAAGTTCACAACCTGATTGACGTTATGTTTACTTGATTATTTTAAGAGAATAAGGAAGAACCTGAATGAGTGGGGTTTAAGTGAAAGGAAGTTAGTGGGCATGATGCTATGCGAATTTTGTGATATTGTCAGGGGTGGAGAGTGGAGTTCTATAAACACAAATGTTTGTAACTAATAAATTGCCTGAGGAATTAACGGTTTTGTGAGGGAGGTGTCATATATAAAATATTAAATAGTGTCCACCAGGAGACATAAGCTACTGGTATAAATAAACCATTCCGCCGCAAGCAGCGGGTTATCAACAAAGGATAAAATCGATTTCATCGTCGCAAGCGACGAGGGTATTAAACCCTAGGCTGCGCAATAAAATAGCGCATCTTATAGTGAGTTTTTTTCCCAGAGTGTAGTATATTAGAAGCGTCCAAAAAAATAATATAACTACATAACTCAATTTTCGGGTTTAGATTTGGAAGGCAAAAATATAGTCTAATTATTTGATTTTACGAACAAATAACTTGAAGAGCCCTAACATTTGATTTATAGTGGATTTTCCACAATTCACAATAATATCAAACAGAAAGGGCTCAAATGGACCATATCAGTATTACCTCTAAGTCACAAGAAAACATTCAGGTTCAAAGCAAAATTGGTGATTTTTTCGATCGATTTCAGATTGACACTCTTTTACACCGCTGTGGCTTAAAAAAACGCCACGGCCATAGTGTTCGCTCTTTGACACAAGCCATATTCACACTACCGTTTGTCGGGAAAAACTTCTTCCGCGGCATTGTCATCAATCAGGATCTTTCCTTTGGTAAAGATGCGGCTTATCAGCTCCTCAAAGGATCTACATACAACTGGAGACGCCTGCTTCTTTTTCTGGGGCGCCGACTGTTTGCTTTTTTCAACAATCTGACCAGCGAGGATAGAGAATCAGTACTCATTATAGATGATAGCCCTTACGACCGGTCAAGGTCCAAAAAGGTTGAACTGCTTTCCCGGGTCTGGGATCATAGTACCGGTCGCTATTTGAAAGGCTTCCGAATGCTCACCATATGCTGGTCAGACGGTGGCAGCTGTCTGCCACTGGATTTTTCACTGCTTTCCTCTACCGATCCGAAAAATCGGTTATGCGAAAACAAAAAGGCCGTGGATAAACGCTGTTGTGCGTATCGACGAAGAAAAGAAGCTACTACCAAGGCCACAGCGCATTTGGAAACCATGGTCAACCGGATCCTTTCATCCGGTATCTGCGCCAAATATCTTCTGATGGACAGCTGGTTTACGATGCCTGCTATCGTCTCTACTTTGGCCAAACATATCGATGTTATGGTGAAAAAGTCTCCAAAAATTTTCTATCGTTACAACGGGCACCGCATGCACTTGATGGATATCTATCGCAAATTGAAAAAGCGACGGGGACGGGCCAAGATATTGGCCAGCGCCCTGGTTGAGCTTAAAGATGGGCGTTCCGCCAAATTGGTTTTTGTCCGAGATAAACGCAAAAAGGACTGGCTGGCGCTGCTAACCACTGATACCATTTTGCCCGATGCCGATACTGTTCGCATTTATGGTAAGCGATGGGATATCGAGGTTTTTTTCAAAATGGCAAAGCAGCACTTGAAACTGACCAAAGAAATCCAGTGCCGTGACTTTGATGCTCTGATTGCCCATACTTCCATCGTATTTATGCGCTATATGTTCATAGCTTATCAGTGCAGGATCGAAACCGACCATCGAACTTTTGGTGATCTTTTTTATTTCTGCTGCGATGAAGTCAGCGACATATCTTTTATCGAAGCGCTTTACAGAATATTGACCATGGTGGCTGACCGGTTGAAAGATTTCGCCGAGTTTTGTGAAAAAACCGCCTCAACCATTTTTGATGCCATCATGGACACGGCTTTGCAGTGCGTTGGCTTGTCAAAGAACAATTTGGTTATGGAACCCGAAAGTTGAGTATATAACGACAAAATGAGTTGCACACAAAATGCGCGAAGAACAAATGCCGCTAATGAGTTCAACATCCGACCATCCTCAATCAAAAGAGTTGGAGGCCATCAGCACCATCATTGATAGTACTTCTACCATTTGGGGATATGTTCTTCAAGACCTTAATCGGGGTAGAATTATCAAACGCCGCACAGAAGCACGGGGCATGAGTGCCGATCAGACCTGGGAAATTATTTTCCGTGATTTACTGGGCTTCACCAAAAATAAAAATATCGAAAAGGGCCAAAAGGTTCGCATCGATTGTACCGTGATCGAATCCAATATCCATAAGCCATACGATTCAGTTCAATTGTTCGATTGTGTACGGGTATTGTCCAGGATGGTGAAAAAAGGCCGAGAGATCAAAGACGTTTGCTTTACCAAGAAACGCGGCCTTAAAGAAACGGATATGTGCCGCAGCGAGTATGTTTATAAAAGACTACGACGGGTTCGGGCCGGAATCGAGGCTGGAAGTTCCTGGCTCAAACGCAGTTTCGGGCTGACACGCTGCACTTGGAAAGGGTTTCGTTTTTTCAAATGCTATGTATTAACATCGGTAGTGGCGGCCAATTTCCAGGCTATGGCCAGAAAAAACTGGCAATAGCCTGGCCACTCTTTTTTACAACGTCGAAGAAGATCTAACAGGATAAGCATGTCCAAAATTACATTTATAGTGCTTTCTCCTCTTCTTCTGTGATGCGTTTTTATATTTTTCTCGCAAATTAGGAGGAATAAATATTTCTTGGGAACTCGGCTACTTCGAAATTCCCTGTTTCTGGATGGACACTAACTAACAAAAAGAGGAGAAAATTATCATGTCTACATTAAAAAAACTTGAAAAAATGTTAGCCAATGGGAAGATCAGCCGTCGTGAGTTTATTGCCCGGGTGTCTGCTTTAGGCCTAGCCGCTGCAATTTCTCCTGCAATTTTGACGAATTTCGCACATGCCGCAACACCGAAAAAGGGTGGCCGCCTACGCATTGCTTGTACGGGCGGCTCTACAAGCGACTCTTTAGATCCGGGGCAATTGACTTCGCAATATAATCAAGTTCTTAACTTTCAACTGCGTAACTGCTTGGTTGAGATAGACCACAACTCCAATGCAATCCCAGAGTTGGCTGAAAGCTGGGAGCCATCAGCAGATGCCGTCAAGTGGATTTTTAAAACCCGTCAAGGTGTTGAATTTCATAATGGGAAAACTTTGGATGCTACTGATGTCATGTATACAATGAATCATCACCGCGCTGAAAATTCAAAATCAGGTGCAAAAGGACTCCTTGACCCAATTAAAGATATTAAAATTGATGGAAAAAACACCGTCATATTTACCTTAAAAAGCGGTAATGCAGATTTTCCTGCCATTTTGGCTGACTACCATTTGACTATTTTTCCTGACGGTACCAAGGGGCCTGAATTTGAAAAAGGCATTGGCACAGGCGGGTATATTCTTAAGTCTTGGGAGCCGGGTGTTAGTTCTTTAACCATAAAAAATTCTAATTATTGGAAAAATGGCAGGGCTCACTTTGACGAAGTAAAAATGCTTAGTATTGTAGACACTAATGCTAGGACAAACGCACTGAGATCAGGCCAGATAGATGTTATGGACCGTCCTGACCTTAAAACACTGCATTTATTTAAAAAACTTAAAAACATTCAGGTAATAAATAGAACAAGTGGGAGCCACAGCACTATGCCTATGTCGTTTGGCATACCACCCTATGACAACAACGATGTGCGACTAGGTTTAAAATATGCACTTGATCGTGAAGAGCAAGTAGAAAGGGTATTAATGGGATATGGTTCGATTGGCAATGACCATCCAATAGCTTCCAATGTAAAATATTATGCTGCCGATTTGCCACAAAGAAACTACGATCCTGATAAAGCAAAATATCATATGAAAAAAGCCGGGATGCTGGACCACACCTTTAAGCTTCATACAGCTGATGGGGCTTTTGCTGGGGCAGTCGATTCAGCGCTTCTTTACCAACAAAGTGCCGTTAAAGCAGGTATAAAAATTCAGGTGGTCAAAGAACCCAGTGATGGATATTGGAGTAATGTCTGGATGAAAAAATCTTGGTGCATGAGTTATTGGAGTGCCCGTCCCACTGCAGATTTGATGTTTACCACTTGTTACGCAGCGGATGCTAATTGGAATGAAACCAACTGGAAGAATGAACGCTTTAACAAGTTGCTTGTAGAGGCTCGTGCTGAATTGGATGAAAAAAAACGCGCTGAAATGTATTATGAAACACAAAAAATTGTAAGTGACCAAGGTGCAACTGTTGTACCCATGTTTTCCGATATCGTTGTGGTCGCAAGTAAAAAACTCGGATATGAAAACTTTGGTGCAGGTTTGGATTTGGACGATGCTAGAGGACCTGAACGTTGGTGGTTTAAATCGTAATTCAGTTTTTATAAGTGCATCTGCAATAAAATCTCCCTAAGTCCTCCTTTTCTTATAGGGGGACCGGGCGAGATTTTTTCGTTTATAAATTTTTGGCCATTGATTCAGGGAAGCAATTAGCCCCTCCCGGGACTAAGAGAGAAAATAAATTATGATTTCACTCCACATTTTAAACACAGATCCTGAAATATCAAAAATTATAGAACAGGAAATACAGCGACAGGAAAACGGCCTGGAGCTTATCGCCTCTGAAAACAGTGTCAGCCTGGCTGTCATGGACGCCCAGGGAAGCGTGTTGACTAATAAGTACGCCGAGGGATATCCTTCAAAACGGTACTATGGCGGATGCGAGTTTGTTGACGCTGCCGAGAGTCTTGCCATTGAAAGGGCAAAGAAGCTTTTCAACGCCGCCTATGCCAATGTCCAGCCCCATTCCGGGTCCCAGGCCAATATGGCTGCCCTTATGAGCGTACTGAAACCCGGTGACACCGTTTTGGGGATGAACCTTTCCCATGGTGGCCATCTGACCCATGGCAATTCGGTAAACTTTTCAGGTAAGCTCTATCATTTTGTCCATTATGGTGTGGGTAAAAAGACCGGCACCATCGATTACCAGGAGGTTGCAAGGCTTGCCAGGGAACATCGCCCCAAGATGATAATTGCCGGCGCAAGTGCCTATCCCCGTATCATAGAGTTTGATGTTTTTGCTGAAATTGCCGAAGCCACGGGTGCACGACTCATGGTGGATATGGCTCACATTGCAGGCCTTGTAGCGGTGGGTCTGCATCCTTCGCCGGTCCCGGTATCGGATATTGTGACATCTACAACCCACAAAACCTTAAGGGGCCCGAGGGGCGGCCTGATCCTTGCCAAATCGGAAATGGGACAGAAGCTGAACAGTGCTATTTTTCCCGGAATCCAGGGAGGACCTCTGATGCATGTGATTGCAGCCAAGGCCGTTGCGTTTAAAGAGGCGCTTTCAGATTCATTTACCGATTACCAGCAGGATATTGTAGACAATGCCTCGACCATGGCCGAGGGCCTAATGGCCCAGGGCATCAATCTCGTTTCGGGCGGCACGGATAACCACATGATGCTGGTTGATCTCACCAGTCTCGATATTACCGGCAAGGATGCTGAGGATCTTCTTGGAAGAACGGGCATCACCGTCAACAAAAACTCAATCCCCTTTGAAACTAAAAGTCCCTTTGTGACCAGCGGCATCCGTCTGGGCACCCCGGCTCTTACATCAAGGGGGATGAAGACGGCCCAGGCTGCAATTATAGCTACTTTTATTGCGAAAGTCCTGAAAAATCCAGATAACGAAACTGTTCTCGAATCTGTCAGAAAAGCCGTATCGGAACTTTGCCGGGACTTTCCTCTCTATAAAACCGGCAATTAAATACCCAAAGTACTAAGATGTAGAATATTCATTATTGCTGAGCAATGATACTCAAAGATGGTCTATTTAAGCATTATCTTAATAACCAAGGGGGCCTCGAGTTGACTATTCTCCCGGAAGTGAGTATCGAGAATTTTACCGTAACAAAATGACCTAAAATGCCAAAACATTACCAAATACGGTATTTGAGACGGGAGAAGAAAGAATGAATATAGGTAAAATCGTTATCAAACGTCTTGTACTGGGACTGGTGACGATCATTGTCATCTCAGTTTTGATCTTTGTCGGGGTGGAGGCCCTGCCCGGGGATCTGGCGGAGGCCATCCTTGGCCAGGAAGCAACACCAGAGACGGTCGCCGCCTTTCGAAAGGAGCTCAAACTGGATTTGCCGCCCCATGTCCGTTATTTCTCCTGGCTTAAGGATGCCATGCAGGGACACTTGGGCAATTCCCTGGCCAATGGCCACCCGGTTGCCGAACTGATCGGCTGGCGATTTTCCAACACCCTTTTTCTGGCCGCTTCGGCAGCCGTGATTGCGGTGCCGCTTGCCGTGATGCTCGGAATTCTGGCGGCGCTTTACCGCAACAGCCTGTTCGACCGGATCATTTCCATGTCCACCCTCAGCATGATCTCCTTTCCTGAATTTTTTATTGCCTATATTCTGATCAGCCTTTTATCAGTCAAAATTATGATGTTCCCCAGCATCGCCAGTATCGATGATCAAATGTCCTTCGGGTATAGGCTATATTCCATTGTTTTGCCGTGCCTGACCCTGGCCATGGTCGTTGTGGCCCATATGATGCGCCAGACCCGAGCGGCCATTATCAACATCCTGGCCAGCCCATTTATTGAGATGGCCCAATTGAAAGGGATCAAAAGATTCCGACTGATTGTCCTGCATGCCTTGCCCAATGCCCTTTCACCGGTGATCAACGTGATCGCGGTGAACCTGGCCTATCTGGTGGTGGGGGTGGTGATCGTGGAAGTCGTGTTCGTTTATCCGGGGCTGGGTCAGCTGCTGGTGGACTCGGTCTCCAAACGGGATATCCCTGTGGTTCAGGGTAGCGGGCTTGTTTTTGCCATTACCTATGTTGGGCTCAATCTTCTCGCAGATGTCTTTTCGATTCTTAGCAACCCCAGATTGCGCAATCCCAGATAAGGAGAGTCTTCACATGACCTTTTTCAAACTACTCAGACAATCCCCTTGGAGCGCCAGGATCGGCATGTGCATTGTGCTGCTGAACATCGCCGTCGCAATATTCGCGCCGGTCATCGCCCCCTATAGTGAAACGGAAGTGGTAGGGAATATCTGGCTGACAGCGAACAAAGAGAATCTCGCCGGTACTGACCACTTGGGGCGGGATATGTTTACGCGCTTGATATATGGCGCCCGCAACACCATTGTTATCGCTTTTATTACCACGGTGTTGTCATTTTTGGTGGGCACTGTTCTGGGCTTTTTTGCAGCGACCATAGGCGGGTGGACAGATCTTGGCATCAGCCGGGTGGTCGATATCCTGATGGCCTTTCCCACACTGATTTTTGCCTTAATGATTCTTTCGGTGGTGGGCACCGGCACCACGGCCCTGATCGTGGTCATCGCGCTACTGGATTCCACCCGGGTGTTTCGGCTGTCCCGGGCCGTGGCCATGGATATCGCGGTTTTGGAATATGTCGAAGCGGCCCGGCTGCGCGGCGAACGCATTTGGTGGCTCATGCGGCATGAGATTCTGCCCAATGCCATGCCACCCCTGGTGGCTGAATTTGGCCTACGTTTTTGCTTTGTTTTTTTGTTTATTGCCTCGCTGAGTTTTTTAGGGCTTGGTATCCAGCCTCCCGCAGCGGACTGGGGCGGCATGGTCCGAGAAAATGCCGGTGCGATTACCTTCGGTATTTTAACGCCGTTGTTACCGGCTGGAGCGATTGCCTTTCTGACCGTCGGCGTGAACCTGATTGTCGACTGGTTTCTTCATCTTGCCAGCGGGTTGAAGGACTGACCATAACCTTAAAAAACAGGGTTGAAAGCACATATGGCAAACCTACTCAACATAAAAAATATTAAAATCGAAGGGTACATCGACGAAAAATGGCTACCCATCGTCAAGGGCATCGATCTTACTCTTGAAAAGGGTGAGGTGCTGGGGCTGATCGGAGAGTCCGGCGCCGGAAAATCCACCTTGGGTCTGGCCGCCATGGCCTATACGCGCCAGGGCTGCCGGATTGCTTCGGGGTCGATCGTCTTTGACGGCCAGGAGCTGTTCGGGGCACCCAAAGAGTCCTTGCGAATAATTAGGGGCAAGCGGATCGCCTACGTGGCCCAGAGTGCGGCCGCGTCGTTCAATCCGGCTCATCGCCTCATCAAACAATACGCAGAAGCACCGGTGCAGCACGGGGTCATGAATTTTGCTGAAGCCAAAAAAAAAGCCGTGGAAATCTACACCCATCTCCTTCTGCCGCATCCCGAAAAAATTGGGTACCGCTATCCGCACCAGGTTTCCGGCGGACAGCTACAACGAGCCATGGTGGCCATGGCCATGGCCTGCCAGCCGGACATCATCATTTTTGATGAACCTACTACGGCCCTGGATGTAACCACCCAGATTGAAGTGCTGGCGGCCATCAAGCGCATCGTTAGACAGTTCAACACCGCGGCCATCTACATTACCCATGACCTAGCCGTGGTGGCCCAGATCGCTGATCGAATCATGGTACTGCGCCATGGCCTACTGGTGGAAGAGAACGCCACCCGGGAGATGATGGCAGATCCCAAAGAAGAGTATACCCGAGAACTGCTGGCGGTCAGAACACCAAAAGGACGCAAAGACCTCGCCATTTCGGAAGAGGATGTGCTTCTGGAAATCAAAAACGTGTCGGCCAGCTATACGGATAAAGAAAAGGTTCTTGAAAATATCGACCTAACGATCAGAAAGGGTCGCACTGTGGCACTGGTGGGGGAATCTGGCAGCGGGAAAACCACCCTGGCCAGGGTGCTTACCGGACTGCTGCCGGCGATGGAAGGTCAAATCATCTACAACGGGATAGAACTGTCACCGGCCTTGAATAAAAGGGATCGTGAGCAGTCGCGGCTAATGCAGATGATATACCAGATGCCGGATACGGCCCTAAACCCCCGGCAAAGGGTGAGCAAAATCATCGGCCGCCCCCTCCAGTTTTATTTCGGCATGGGTGCAAATGAAAAAAAAGAGCGAGTTCTTGAACTGTTGGACAAGATCGAATTGTTGCCAAAATATTATGACCGTTACCCCGGGGAGTTGTCCGGTGGTGAAAAGCAGCGAATATGTATTGCCCGGGCCCTGGCCGCCAAACCGGAGATGATCATCTGCGATGAGGTCACCTCGGCGCTGGACCAGATAGTGGCCAAAGACATACTGAAACTGCTGCAGGATCTGCAGAACGAGCTGGGCGTGTCTTATCTTGTTATTACCCACGACCTGGCCACGGTAAAAGCCATAGCCGACGAGATCGTTGTCATGCTCAAGGGCCGGATTGTCGAACAGGGAGTGAAAAAAGAGATCCTTTCACCCCCGCATCACGAATACACGGAACTGCTCCTCTCCTCAGTTCCGGAAATGGATGCCGACTGGCTGGACGATCTGCTGCTTCGCCGCAATAGGAAACAATGCGATACCATTGGTGTAGCGTAATATTTTTGTTGATGGAGGAACTTGTCAAAAAGTTTCCATTTTAATCTGTAAGCCCAAGATTATCCTATAAAGAATAAAAAAATGGCTCGTAAAAAGTCGAAAATATGAAATCCGATCACAGCAAATAGTGCTTAAGGTATTTAAAAAGCCTGTATATATTTCATTGTAAATATTTTCGGCGAATCGTTTATTATACCGCTCTATATGGTTGCCGCAATTTTTTAAGAGTACTTTTTGAAAAAGCATCAAAAAATATAATCTCCTTAAATTTTTCATAAATCGAACTGATTTTTTTTAAATGAAAAGGCGGAAAAATGTTTACATGTAACTTGCTCTCTTTAGAGCAAATGGAACAAATATATTTAACTGCTTTAAAAATATTAAAAAATGTTGGGATAAAATATCATCATAAAGAAGCTTTGAAAATTTTAAAAAAAGCTGGAGTTCAAGTTGATTTTAAATCTGAAGTAGTTAAAATACCAGAGGATTTAGTTAATGAAGCATTGAAAACTGTGCCTTCACAATTTAGTATGTATGATAGAGATATGACAAAAGAATATATATGGGGAGATTCTGAAATTAAACTTGGATCAGGTGCTTCTGTTATTAATATCTTAGATAGCGATGGAAAAACTTTCAGAGAACCAAATACAGAAGATTTGATAAATATGTATAAATTGACTGATAATTTGCCTGAAATATCTTGGACAGCGCCAGGCGCATTTGTGACAGACGTTCCAAATGAAATATCAGCTATATGGAGATTTTATATTCGTTTAAAATACGGTTCTAAGCCATCATGTTCTGATGGCTTAGATATTATTGATCTATTTGATAATTGTGAAATGTTAAAGGCCATACGCGATAATGAGGAGGATTTTGTAAACAAACCTTTCTCAATAGTGCAACCTTGTCCTATGTCTCCTATGTCATGGACTTATGAAGGTGCAGGATATTTAATTGAGAGTGCAAAGAGAAAAATGCCTGCATTGATGATTGCTATGCCATTTGCAGGTGTTTCATCTCCAGTGACAATGGCGGGAACAATTGCTCAGCAAACAGCAGAATTATTAAGCGGATTAGTTCTTATGCAATTAATTTGTCCTGGACTACCTACTGTTTATGGTGGATGTTCGTCTCATGCTGACATGAGAGATCTGTCAAATGTTATGAGTTCTATCGAGGCGCAAATGATGGATGCAGCAACAATTCAAATGGGAAATTATTTTAAAATTCCTTCTGGTACGGGAGCAATTTTTGGATATAGCGATACAAAAAAAAATGATTATCAAGGGGGAGCTGAATCTGCGATTGGACAATTAATTTTATCGTTAAGTGGTGCTAATGTTGTTTATGGTATAGGTGTATTGGCAGGAATGGAGGCTAATAGTTTTGAAAAAATTGTTTTGGATCATGAAATATTTAAATCTATTAAAAGATTTATGAGAGGAATAAATGTTTCTAAAGAAACGTTAGCTTTTGATACTATAAAAGAAGTTGGACATGATGGTGATTTTTTAAGCAAAAAGACTACATTCGATTGGTTCAAAAAAGAGTATGTTTTAGCCGATATTTTGAGTAGAAAGAGTAAAAGTACTTGGAAAATTGGTGGCGCTATAGATTGTCCCCAAAAAGCAAAGGAGTGCGTTGAAAAAATTCTAAAAAATTCAAAATTAAACAGATTAAGCCCGGAAAAAGATAAAGCGCTCGATAGAACAATGAATACAATATTGAAAAGAAAAGGCTTGAAATTGGATGATTATTTGTCTTTATTACCCGAATAAAACAAGATTCACAAATTAATTAAATAATAAACAAGGATTGTCAAAATGTATAATTATGGAAGAGATTCAGGGATTAATTATATCAAAGCAAGAAAAGGAAAATTGGGCTACGGAATGGGATTAGGTATTATGATATTGGATGAGGTATATCCAGCTTATCCTGGAGATGTTAGAAATCCAAGTGCTTATCCTTATCCAATACAATATTCTGTTGTAAAAGGTGTTGACTGTGAAATATTAATAAGAGGGGAAGATAAAAATCCTTGCAAAAAACCCATTTTAGATGCAGCTGAAGAATTAGAAAGAATGGGATGCAGAGCTATCCTATCTGAATGTGGTTATTTTGCATATTTCCAGAAAGATGTAAAAGAGTATGTAAACGTACCCGTTTTTATGTCAAGCTTGATCCAGTTCCCTTGGATACAGCAATCAATAAGTTCTCAAAAAGCTATTGGAATAATGTGTGCAGAAAAAAATCATCTTAAAGATGAACATTTAAAAGCTGTAAATATTGATTTGAATAGTAATTTCATAATAGCTGGAGCAAGAGATGAGTATACTTGTAAACAATTTGAAAGTTTATACAATCACAATTTAGGTCCTGCCGAAGGCTACTACAAAAAAAATGAAAAAGAACTGGTCGAAATAGCAAAAGATTTTGTTGCCAAAAATTCTCGTATGGGAGCACTTTTGTTAGAGTGCACCACCATGACACCATTTGCTAGAGCAATACAAAGAGCAGTTGATCTACCAGTTTATAGTTGGGGAACATTGCTGGATTATGCTTACTCCATATCAGTTAGTAGAGATTATTATGGACATGTATAGTTCTATTTTGTCACATTATAGAGAAGCATTTTCATATTCAGATTCCAGTTGTTTTCGGAAAGCGAACTCAATTGAATCACGGCGCTTCCTATGACGGATTTTCATTTGCTTTATGATTTCTTCAAAGGTAATGGCTCTGCTTGGGAGAAGAAAACAAAGTAACACAGGGCGATGGACCCCAATGTTTGGACAGCCTGAAATAGAAATAAGCTCGAAGCCTGCGTATTGAAAAAGAGGCATCAGGCAGCCTCGGCGAATGGGTGAGGAAGTCCGTAATATGCCTCATCCGGTGTTCGGTCGTCAAGAGAAGAATGTCCTCGCTCTTGGTTGTAGTAGCGTATCCAGCGGCTCAGACCTTGGCGTAAATCAGAACCGCCGTCAAACGAATGCAGGTAAAGATAATGGTGTTTCATAGTCCACCATAGCCGCTCTATGAAAATATTGTCCTGGCATCTTCCACGGCCGTCCATGCTGATTTTAACCCCGTGGTCCAGGAGTGTCTGGGTAAAAGCCTTGCTGGTAAATTGTGCACCTTGATCGGTATTAAAAATTTCCGGCGCACCATAGCGTCTCAAAGCCTCTTGTAATGCGTTAACACAAAAGTCAGGTTCCAGTGTATTGGAAATCCGCCAGGCCAGGATTTTCCGACTATGCCAGTCCATGATGGCAACAAGGTACATAAAACCATGAGCCATGGGAACGTAAGTAATATCAGTTGCCCAAACTTGATCGGGACGATTGATGGTCAAATCTCGAAGCAGATACGGGTAAATTTTGTGTTCCGGATGCGGCCGACTTGTGTGAGGTTTAGGGTAAATCGCTTCTATGCCCATTAGCCGCATCAGCCTTTGAATGCGTTTACGGTTGACTTTACGGCCCTGTCGACGAAAATGCCGTGCCATCGACCGGCTGCCGTAAGACGGCGTTTTCATGTATTGCTCATCAATCAGACGCATTAGTTCCAGATCTTCGGGTTTGATCGGGCGCGGTTTGTAGTAGATCGAGGACCGGCTCAGACCCAACAAATGACATTGACGTGAAATGCTCGGCTTCTGTAATGGATCAATCATTTTCTTTCGTTGCTTGCTATTCCTTGCGTTTGCCATCTGTAAATACACGGATCGACGCGAGCCCGCGCAGCACGGGCGTCGGCGCCACTGAATGAAATTCGGCGTGTTACTACAAAATCGAGGCTGTTTTAGCTGCGTTTTTCCAGGTGAATGAGCTGCTTGGGAGTCTTGATCTTTAACAAATTAAGAGTATTACGTGTGTCAGGGTAAATTTCGTTGCGTGCCAGGAAGCGAAAATTTAAATTAAAAAATTCTGATACCTGCAGTTTGTCCAGATCGCGCCGGATTTTATGCCAGGGCTTGCCGCAAGAAAGCTCGGCGATGCGTTCGATCAGCAATGCCAGAACGCAGATTTTGACGTGGGCCTCTATGCGCCGCGGTGCCCAATGGTACATGGGCATCATTTTGATCTGGGTGCGTTTCATCGAACGAAAGCAGTGCTCGATCACCATCAGTCCCTTGTAGCCGCAGGCGGCATCTTCCAGGCTGATGGTGTCGTCATTGGTTTCCAGGACCCATTTGCCGTCAAATCTGGCCGCATTCCGGATCTTGGCCCGATCGAGACGGATCTTGTTGCCCTTGGTAACCGAAAGGTACCGCTTGAACCGGCGTGACGCCAAAAGTTCGATGGCCCACTGGGCGGTGGCTTTTTTATTTTCATGGTTCGCCAGTTCTTCTTTCAGCATCTCGACGACTTCAGCCCGATGCTTCTGCTGGCGTTCGGCTTCCCGCGGATTGAAACACAGGATATACCGTTTGCGCCGCACACCATCGCCGACAACCACCTCCTTGGCCTGCAGGTTGTCACGGAATACCGTGTAGCGGCCGCGTTTTGTGAGCACCTTCTGTTTGATCTCGCTGACACTGGCCATACGGCAGGCCAGCAGGTACTTACCACAGGCACGGGCAAGCTCCTTACGGTTGTCAAACGAGTTCATCCCGGCATCGGCCACAAACATGGCGCGCCCCATCTTCCAGCCTCTCAGATTTTTGCGAACGGTCTCGATGGTCCGAAAGTCAGAGGTATTACCGGGAAACACCCAGGACCGTACCGGAATCCCCTCGCGGGTAACGGCCAGGGCCACCACGACCTGGGGTGTCCAGGTGCCTTCCTTGGAATGACCGAACTTGCGCAGGTTTTCGTCACCGGGTTCATCGTCTTCCCGGTCAATGGAAAACGAGGCGGTGGTCGTATCGTAAAAGATCACGTCGACGGCCAGATTGAACAGATCGGCAGTATGGTTGAAGACGGCCTTTTCAACCGCTTCCGAATGGACATGCAAAAGGTCCATAGCCCGGTACATCTGTTTGAGTTTGAGCTGGCTGCAGTCGGGCAGGTAAACTTTTTCAAGCCATCGATCCCAGACACCCAGCTTCGACTCGGGTTCACACAGCCGATTGGCAACCATGGCAAACAGCGCCCGTTCATAGGATAGGTTACGTTTGTCTTTGCGGATGATGGTCTCGAAGGTTTTCTTCAGACCCACCCGCTTCCAGAGCTCCTCAATGGCCAGAACGCATCCATAACTGGTTGTGCGGACCAATTTGAGGTCCCGAGGCAGCCCCCAGGGTTCGTTCATCGCGCTATCTTGCTTGGCATCGGCTGGGTCGAGAACGGTAAGGCCACAGGCACGGGCAATGGACCTGCAGAGTCGGACTAGTTCCTCCCGGTCGAGCTGATCGGTTCGGCCGAAACTGTGGATTACCTTGGCGACGGGCTTCCGGGTGGTCGGGTGGCGTTCGTTGTGGGCGAGCTGGTAATACTCCACAACCGAGCCGTCTTTGTTCTTCCGTTTTGTTGTGCGCAAATACATGCTTACACAGATAGCGTGGATTTGCTATTATGTCAACATATAAATGGCAATTCGTGTGCCTACAGTTTTTGCGGTCGCCAATTTCATAAACTGCTGTTTTTACAAGGGGCGGCCCGCCAAATACCCCGATTTTGGGGGAAGAAAATGCTTACAGGTGGCAAACGCAAGTATTCAGCTGCCGAGCTTGCGTTCCAAAAAATCGCGTTCAACCTTTAGTTGCCCGATGTGGCGATAAAGTTCATTGAGCTGGCCTTCGGTCTGCTTGCGGGATTTGTGTCCCTTATCGAAAATGTCAGTGGTACCATCCACCAACGCTCGTTTCCATGAAGCGATCATTGTCGGATGCAAGCTAAAACGCTGGGCCAGTTCGGCGGTGGTTTCTTCGTTTTTCAAAGCGGCCAATGCCACTTTCGCTTTGAATGCCGGGGGGTAACGTTTACGTTTGTTGCTCATGTCAACTCCTTTCATTTTTTGTGCTGACTTAGAGCTTATCACATTGTCCAGTTTTTGGGGACCACCGCCCTCACAGCAGGTGAGACAGACCGGGTGGTCCCGCTGGCTTGTATCGAGCTATTTTACAAAAAAGTGAAGGCGGTATACCCATGCGGCCACCGGCTTGAACTAAAAAAGTATCCGGGCCTTGCCCACAAAGTGACTTCAGGAATGAGAGCATATGCCGCTGCCTGGCTCGAGAAGTGGCTGTTGAACGGTTGAATTCCTCATCAACACCATGGGGCCCATAGACAGAAGCATCAAGTGGTAGATGATTTTAACCTTGGATTTCGCTTGTTAATTTCTCGGTTTCAAAAATTTAAAAATCAACGAAATTAAGCGAAAATGGCTAAAATCACGAGCATATATTCCATATTTTAAAATAATTCGCTGTAACCGACTGTAATCATTGAAAATAAAACTAGACTTTTTCTTGAATGCATTATAGAGTCTCTGTAAACAATAGGAGACTCTGCATATGGCTAAAAATATAGTAAAATCTGTCAACACCAAAGGCGTGAGCTTCGGCCCGATACTGCGTTATTATTTTAATCGGTGCGCTATCGCTGAAATTATCGACGAGAACGTGCCCCTTGATCCAAGAAGAAAAGTGCTCACCCATGGCCAGGCCAGCATCGCCATGATCACCGGTATTTTGTTCCAGGCGCTGCAACTCTACCGGCTATGCAAGTTTGCCAGTGACCGTAAAGTGCTTGGCGTCATTCTTCCGGGTATTGCGCCGAAAGAATATTTTGATGACCGATTGGCAGATACATTGGATGCCATCTACAGCTATGGCATCGGCAACCTGGAAACACTGGTCACCCGGAACATGATTCGGGAATTTAACATCCAAAGTGACCTGTGTCACAACGATACAACTTCGGCATCGGTTTACGGCGACTGTAACAAAAACAAAACCACTGGGAGCATCACCATCAGTTTCGGCTACAGCAAGAAGCATCGTCAGGATCTCAAACAACTGGTCTGGTCGTTGTCGGTCAGTTCAGACAGCGCATTTCCCTTGTTCCAAGAGGCCTACAGTGGCAATACGGCGGATGTGGACACCTATGTAACGCAATGGCAGCACCTTATCGACCTTTTGGGCCGCCAGGATTTTTTATATGTAGCTGATTCAAAGCTCGCCACCAAGGACAACATGGCCCATATTCATGATAATGAGGGGTTTTTCATCGCCCCTGCACCGATGTATGAATCATACAAAACCGTTTTCCATGAGGCCCTTGACCGGCATGGTCATGAAATCCTGATTCCCTACAAGGATCAGATAAATAGAGGGTTTGAGAAGCCCTTTCATTTTGTCCATGAAGAAAAGGAATACACCTTCAGAATGATTATCCTCTATGACCAGGGTCTGTTTGCCCGAAAACGTCGGACCCTTAAAAACCGTGTCGCGAAAACGAAAACGGAATTGGCGGAACTCAGCGGCAAGCTCAATAAATACAAGCTTAAAACCGAAACGGCCATTGAGCAGGCAGTCGCATCGATTTTGAAAAAAAATCAGACCGCCGATTTTTTTGAAGTCACTATCAAAAACGATCCGGTCGTAACCTATAAAAACAAAAAGCGGGGCCGAACGGCAAAGGATCAGAAACCGGAAAAAACGGCTGTGACGACAGGCCATTTCAGCATTGACGTCACCTTTGACGAGGCGATTTTCAAAAAGGCGATTGAACGCTGCGGCTATTATCCACTGATCACCAATAAAGCTGAAAAAGACTTATCGATCGAGGCCGCCATGATGGCCCATAAGAACCAGTACAAAAGCGAGCATACAAACCGGAGGGCCAAGAGCGCTTACAATCTTGAACCGATTTATCTGCAAACGCCCGAACGGATCCAAGCGATGCTGTTTCTTTTCAAAACAGCGCTGCAGGTCATCGTGCTCATTGAACGGGCCGCCAGAAAGAATATCGACAACCGGGATAAAGGTTTGGACAACTTCATGCCGAACAGAAAGGATGTTCGCAATCCCAAAACGGAATATCTCCTGGCTGAGTTTCAGGACATCGTCAAGGGTGAAATGGCACTGCCGGACGGTAAGGCCTATGGCTTTGTATCCGAGTTGACCGATTTGCAGAAGGATATCCTGTCGCTTTTAGAAGTCCCAGACCATGCCTACTCATACGAATATCTTTTTAATACGCGCTGATGAGAAGACATTGGCTATAACTTTTTGAATCAATCCTGGCGTTAACGCAACGTCAAAAAAATAAAAACGCAGTTTTTCAAAGAGCGAAATCAAAGTTTAACTGTAGATGTTTGATTGTTTTGATGCGCCGGACAAATTCAGCGCCCTGTTCCCTGGTTTACCCGTATCCACTGTTTCCACCTGTTTGTCATGTCTGTATTTATCCGCGTAATTCATGGCATGTTCCTATCTTTCATGATACACTATACCGGCATTCAAAGGCATGGGTGTCAACGGTCGTTTAGAATTGAGCCATTTTGGGTCGTGAGATTTGAGCCACGACCTTATATTTACTGAACCTCATTCATCTGTTCATTCATCCTTTTGCCCTTTAACCGGTAGCTGTTTCCTTTGATATTGATTATTGCACTGTGGTGAAGCAGCCTGTCCAGTATAGCGGTCACAATGATTGGGTCCTGGAGTAACTCTGCCCAGTCAGAAAAAGCCTTGTTCGAGGTAATAATGGTGCTGGCCTTTTCGTATCGTTTGGCGATGAACTGGAAAAACAGATTACACTCTTCGCGGCTGACGGGCGTATACCCCACCTCATCGACAATCACCAGAGATGACTTGTAGTAGCTTCGGCCCTTACCCGGCCGCCCGGCATCATGATCTTTTTTCAACTTAATGATTAAATCCGACATGGTAGTGAAATAAATGCTTAACCCCTGTCGATGGTCGTGATAAAGTGAGCCAAAAATGGTCGTTTAAAATTGAGCCACCTTTTTGAGAAAGAATGATTAGTTTTGGATTTTTTCTCTGAAAACTAACCGGGAGGTTCAACTTGTGAAAAAAAGGAGACCATTTTGGATATTCTGACCCTGCACCGTCAAGGTCTCAAGCAACGGGCAATTGCCAGGAGGCTCGGTATCAGTCGCAACACCGTAAAAAAATATATCGAGAACCTGGATCCGGTTTTTACTACGGAAAAGCCCCGGCAGCGAAAAAGCCTGCTCGATCCGTTTCATGACAATATAGCGACTTGGCTCAATGAAGACGATTACAGGGCTACCTGGATTTATGATCGGCTGGTCAACATGGGCTTTGCCGGCAGCTACGAGATCGTTAAACGAAAGGTTTATCGACTCAAGGGCCAGCGTCAGAAAGTGGCCTACATGCGATTTGAAACGGAACCCGGCTACCAGGCGCAAGTCGATTTTGGTGAATTCCAAGTTGAACGACCCAGCGGGCGTATTGAAAAACGATATCTGTTTTCGATGATCCTGGGCTATTCGCGAAAGATCTATGCAGAACTGATCGAGCACTGTGATCTGCCGACGTTTCTGGATTGCCACATTCGGGCATTCGACTTTTTTGGCGGTGCCCCGAATCAGATTTTGTATGACCGCATGAAAAACGTTTACATTGGCTGTCTGGCAGGACGTCACAAGTTCAACGACGCCCTGGTCGGTTTTGCCCTGCACTACGGGTTCACACCGCAGGTAGCACCGGCTTACGCCGCCTGGGTAAAGGGAAAGGTCGAACGGCCGTACCCATTCATTCGGGAAGGTTTCTGGCGGGGATAC
>CAXXLK010000002.1:0-2577672 GCA_963667755.2 Desulfobacterales bacterium
AGCTTTTCAGGGGAAGGTATAAATCGATCCTTGCCTGTAATGGCAGCCATCTTCTCCAACTTGTGAGATATACACATAAGAATCCCGTAAAAGCGGGGTTGGTTAACGATATGTCGGACTATTGATAACAAGGCGTGGGGTTTTTAATGAACCGCGTAACATTGCCGTTTATTTGTTACGTCATATCCGGGGCGAAAGTCTTGACAACATCAGTGAATTATTTAACATCAAGGCATATAGCACAGTCAGCAGCATATTGAGAAGCGTTTCGAGGCTTATAAAAAGTGACAGACAAATAAAAAAACAGGTAAATGAAATACAAAACAGTGCTACTAAGGGTCAAAAGTAGACTTGATATCCATATAAAGAGCTTGTTGAGCAGCGACGACCGTAGTGCTTCTCATTTTACTTTTCAAGCGTGATCTTTTCCTACGGAAAATATCACTACAGCCTGAAAAGTTTGAAAAAAGCACCTCCAAAATGTATAAATAACGGAAATTGCGGTTTTCATCAATTATACACTTTTACAGGAGGTGCTCAATGGAACTATACGCCGGGATCGATCTGCATTCAAGCAATTCTTACATTGGAATCATTGATGAACAATTGGAGAAGGTTGTGGGAAAACGATTAAAAAATTCTCTTCCACTGATTATCGATTACCTGGCACCTTACAAAAAAGATCTTCAGGGTGTCGTGGTTGAATCCACCTATAACTGGTATTGGTTGGTAGACGGGTTGCAGGATCAGGGGTACACGGTTCATCTGGCCAATCCTGCGGCCATTTAAACAATATGATGGAATCAAGTATAGCGATGACAAGTGGGATGCATTGTGGTTGGCCCATTTACTTAAACTTGGCATTTTGCCGCAAGGGTATATTTACCCCAAAGAAACCAGACCCATGAGAGACCTGTTACGGCGCAGGATGCTGTTTGTCAGACAGCGAACCGCTGATATTCTCAGTTTTCAAAGCATGATCACCAGAAATACAGGAACCCGGATATCTGTAAACAACATCAAGAAACTGACCGAAGAAAACCTGGAGACATTGTTCCACCATGAAGATCTGATTTTCATGGCTCAAAGATATCTCAGCATTATTGACCTTTTGTCCAAGCAGATTAAAATGATCGAAAAACAGGCGACGAACAAGATCAGCTTGACGGAACCATTCAAGTGGCTATCCACCATCAACGGTGTGGGCAAAATCCTGGCAATGGTCATCATGATGGAAGCAGGCGATATGGGCCGGTTTAAGAAAGTGGGCAACTACTGTTCTTATTGCCGATGCGTCAAGTCCGAACGGATTTCCAACGGAAAGAAAAAGGGTGTGGGTAACAAAAAGAACGGCAACAAATACCTCTCCTGGGCGTATGTGGAAGCGGCTAATTATTGCATCCGGTACAACGTCCAGGCGGAGAAGTTCTATCAGCGAAAAAAGGCGAAAAGCAATGGAGTGGTAGCCATCAAAGCTTTGAGCAACAAACTGGCCAGAGCCTCTTACTACATGATGCGCGACCAGGTCCCCTTTGATAGCCAGATGCTTTTTACCTGACAGTTTGGGTGCTGCGGGGAACCATTTATGGGGTTGGTATAACCATCAGACTTGATTGGGAACCGTATCACCCATCAAATATTATCGGTATGTTTTTGCTTTAATGCTTTGATTTGCCTGTGCCGTGAGTCTATACGGGGTTGGTTAAAAACCATAAGATTTGTGACCCAATCATTTGAACACGGTACGGAACCGACAGATTTCTGGGGTCGATACAGACCAGGGGCCGGTGTATCCTGTAGCAGTCTTACAATACACCACTGCCTTGATCCAGATGGGTGACCGGTGCGGATCAGCTATTGTCTGGCCGTAACCAATAAAAAAGAAATAGCGGGTGCAGATGGAAGACAAAGCAACATCGTGCTGATTGGAGCATTTAAAGATCAAGCGAAAAAAAATTCTATTATTTTTGCATGGAGAGGTGTTTTTTTACTTGACCAGCCCTTTAATGGGTGACCCCATTTCTCATGACCCCATTTCTCATAAAACAAATAATACAACAGAGGAAAATGTATGTCGAAAATTGCAATCGTATTGACCAACCGATACGCCGATTGGGAGTGCGCGTTCCTAAACGGTATCGGTAGCGCGTATTATGGCGTAGAAACGTCTAATGTTGCTCCAGTTGGGGCAAAAATTCTCTCACAAGGTGGCGTCCAAACAGTACCCGATGACAGCCTCGAAAACGTTAAAGCAGAAGTATTTGATGCGCTGGTGATCTGCGGGGGAGTGACATGGACAACACCGAAAGCGCCGGACATGAAACGTCTTGCGTTCGAATTTCTTGATCACGGAAAACATGTAGCCGCTATATGCGGCGGCACACTCGCACTCGCAAATGCCGGAATACTCAACAATAAGCGTCATACGAGCAATGACCTCAATTTCTTGGCCAGCCATTCAACAGTCTACGTTGGACAATCTCATTACGTAGATAATCCGACTGCCGTTGTAGATCAGAATGTCATTACTGCAGCAGGCAATGCGCCAGCACATTTTTCGGCGGCTGTGTTCCGCGCCGTAGGTGTTGATAATAAAGCTGTTGATGAGTTTCTATCAATGCTGGCCAGAGAGCATGCAATGTAAATTTTCGAAGCGAATAACAAAGCAAACTAACTCAGATGCCAAGTCCGCTGCGCTTTATTTGCACTATTCGTTTGCGACGTTCGATGCTCAAGAAAGGGCATTAAAAAAATGGATCAGATAGATGAAATGATAACAGCCTATGACGAAGGTGCAGAGGCAACTGGTTGGTACGGTCCCGAGGTTGCCTTCGGCCTGACTTACGCTCATGTTCAACCAGGTCAGTCTATGCTCGATATCGGGATCGGCACTGGTTTGGGATCAATATTATTCATTAAAGCAGGTCTGGAAATCCATGGTATTGACATCTCTCCGCAGATGCTTGACGCATGCCGCAGCAAAGGTTTCTCGTCTCTGCATCTGCATGACTTGAGCAAGACACCTTACCCGTTCGATTCAGAGAGCATAGATCATGCCGTCTGTACGGGCGTTTTTAATTTTTTCAGCGATCTATCTCCTGTTTTCCAAGAAACCAGTCGCATTATTCGCAAGGGTGGATTATTTGTATTCGTGGTTGGGGATCGTCTTGAGACCGAGGCTCATGTGGTTGAAGTGGGGGGGGAACACACAAAATCGGAAAAGACTGTAACAATGTACCTCCATAGCACAAAACAGGTTGCCAAATTCATGGCGAGGTATGGCTTTGAGTCCTTGAAGGATCTATCGTTCACGGTTTTCATGGATCGAGAAAGAACCAAAAGCATGCCTGCCAGATCCTACCTGGTGAGGAAAAGGGGGGGCATTGAACCTGTCATTTAAGCGGAGCGAAAACAGCACGCCCGCTTAATTCGTCATTATCGCGCCGAGGAAAGCTCGGCGTATCTTGCAGGGTGAAAGTTCCTGTCGGGAGGGGATCAGTAATGATTTCCTGTAAGGGTTAGCCCCCCACCCGTATCGAGCATCGGACCCGTGGCGGAGCTGTCGTATTTTGAGTAGTGAACAAGATGGGTTAAGCCTAGGCAGAGAATCTTGTAGGCCCCAGGGGTGATCGCGCATCCTGAAGTGGTGGTACAGCTTCGAAATGCAACTTGCGGACGCCGAGGGTTTTAACGTGCGCCGAAGGCAACACAGAAGCATCCGATTCGGCAAGGTTGTGGCGGTCCGCCGGAGTCCTCAGGCCGTGGCATGCAAGAAGAAAGACGCCGCAGAACTCGGGACGCCCCGTTGTGCTGCTGACGTGGATAGTCCATGATCCAGGTGGGTCGTCGTAAGGCGGTTATATGCCGGCGGGGTGTCTTGTCAGGCATAATACTCAGAGGTTGGGAAAGCCGCCGGCCACAAGGAAAAGGACCTGACGGGAGCACATGGCCCGCAAAGCAAACTCGTGCCGGACATGTAGGGCTGGATAAATACGAGCCAACCTCACTGCGGGGAATAGCTACCGGATCTTGTAACGGGCAACTGTGAAGATCCGCGCGAAGGCGAGTACAACCGAGGAACCGGATGCGGGAAAACCGCACGTCCGGGTCTGTGCGGGGGGGCGCCGGGCAACCGGCCTTCCTACCGCGAGATACAAAAGAGCAACGACAACAGTATCGCAATTCAATGGACAAAATAAAAGAATAAAACTTAAATGCAGTATAATTAAAATGTCTACATGAAAACACGGAGACACACAATTGAGCACATCAGACATAACAAAGATTGAAGCTGAAGAAAGTATTCAGATCTCGATTGTCATCCCTTTGTTTAATGAAGAGGGCGCAGTCGCCGGGCTTGTGGAAGAGATTCATGAAGTGGTTAACTCAATTGAATTGTCCTATGAAGTTATCCTGGTGGATGATGGCAGCACCGATAATACAAAAAAAGTATTAAGAGCGCTTGAAAAACAACATGCAAACATTCGCGTTTTTTATCATCGGATGAATTACGGGCAAAGCGCTGGTTTGGCAACGGGTTTCAGTTTTGCGAGAGGAAATATCATCATCACCCTTGATGGTGATGGACAGAATGCCCCGGCCGATATTGTATTATTGATAGAAAAATTAACTGATGATGTTGACTGCGTTTGCGGGGTGCGACATCAACGTCAGGATGGTATTATTAAACGAATATCTTCAAGGATTGCAAATCAATTTCTACGTATTTCTACTGGCGCAAGCTTTGCCGACACAGGCTGTGCTCTTCGGGCAATTAGACGTGAGGCCCTTGGTGAGTTAATGATATTTAACGGCATGCACAGATTTTTACCAAGTATTTTACGCCTGCAAGGATATCATGTTGTTGAAATACCGGTTGGACACCGCCCCAGATTAACAGGTGCGTCCAAGTATGGAATATCTAATCGTTTATTCCGAGGTTTGCGTGATTGTTTTGCGCTTCGTTGGTATAAAGCACGAGTATTGCAAGGCAGGCGACTTGGATGAGTGAGAAGCCGGAATCTTCAGAAATGAATGTAGAAGAAATAGATTTTTTGGCCAGAGAGGTATCTGAAAAGGGTGTTCGCAATTCATATAAGTGCATCGGCTTAATAACATTTTTTGCTACAAGTTGTATTTTATTGATACATTTATCTCCGCTAAAAGAATACCTGGCAGGGATTCAAGACTTGCAAGCTGTTGTCGCTGATGAAGGCTATTCTGCAGTATTTATATTTGCTGGTGTCACTATAGTTGCCACGTCTTTAGGTGCTCCCAGACTTATGTTCTATACATTGGCTGGTTTGCTGTTTGGATTTAGCCTTGGGTTGTTTGTTGCGCAAACATCGGCTTTATTAGGTGCTTATGTTCCATTTATGTTTTCTCGTTGGGTGGCAGGAGGGTGGCTTCTGAGCAGGCTTGGCAGATATGAACGGTTAAAAAAACGACTGCAGAATCCAACGATAATAGATGTGTTTTTGTGTCGACAATTACCGATATGGGGGGCAATGGTTAGTATATTATTAGGTATGACAAAAGTTAATCACAGCCGTTTTTTATTGGGTAGTTTTATTGGGTTTCTTCCTCAAGGTGTAATATTTGCAATGTTTGGCAGTGGTTTTGCCGCATCATCGATACTTCAGGCTATTTCACGATTATGGGCGACTATCTTTTTTGTGTTGATTGGAGGCCTGTTTACACTTCGGATTGTTCGAACCATGAAGGGTTTTGTGCCGCCACGTTTAAAATAAAATGAATTATTTTTGATACATGTTGTGTGAATGCCAACAAATAAATCGATTCGCTCAATTCACCGTTAAAGTTAAAAGGAAAAAAATATGCGAATTAGTACATTGTCCGGCGATACCATGGTCCAGACTTTCAGGAAAAGCCTGTCCCAGCAACTCGTCCTCACACTCATTGTTGTCGTATTACTCTGTCTTTTAGGCAATTGGTGGGGGGCTTACAGTCTACAAGTTGACGAGGGGCTTAATCTGGTGAAGGCGGCTCTCGTGGACAATGGATACCGCCTTTATCACGAAATTTGGAGCGACCAGCCGCCGCTGCTTACCTATATACTGGCGCTCGTTCATCATGCCTTCCCCTTTTCGATAGCGGCTGCGCGCGTGACAATTCTGATTTTCTCGATACTGCTGGCAACCAGCCTCTTCAGGGTTGTTCTGCGGTTCGAGGGATCGCTCGCCGCCTGGTCGTCCGTCTTTCTCCTAATCTCGAGCGAACTGTTCTTGAAACTGAGTGTTTCCGTTATGATTGGACTGCCGGCCGTTGCGCTCGCCATGCTGGCGATAGATCTCACAACTATTGGAAAAAGAGGGGGGTGGATTCTTCCGTTGTTTGCCGGCGCGCTATTCGGCGCCGCCCTGCTGACGAAACTGTTTGTCGCAATCGCCCTGCCTGCCGTCCTGACGGCCTTTTGGTTCACACAGAAGCGGGAGGAACTGCACTTCTCGCGCGAATTGTTTATTCGTGCGACCTGGTTCTTCGCCGGGTTGGCCATAACCGGTGTCATTATCCTGGTGAATACCGGGTACTTTCCGTTCGAGCAATTGGTTGCAACGCATATATCCGCCAAGAGCGTTGCGGGTTACTGCGATGTGGGCGGCCTTAAGACGCTCTTCCAAGTCCTTGCCCGGGAAGCGCCTCTTGCCTTCTATTTCACGGTCCTGTTCTGTTTCAGCGCATTTTTTAAGCGTCCTGCAGGTTGCCTTTCCATTCCATTCGTGTGGCTTATCTCCGGCATCGTCCTGCTATCGACACACCATCCGCTCTGGCACCATCAGGTTCTCATCCTCGTCCCGCCGCTTTGCTGGCTCGGTGGGGTCGGCTTCAAAAGCCTGCTTTATAGCGGAAAGTGTCGGCAGTTTTGGAACTGGATGTTACGAAACGCCGATCGGCGCATCTTCTTTGCATCGGTCATGCTTCTTGCGGTGGTATTTGTGGTGCTCGCCCTTCAGATCTCCAAGAATGTGCGACATGTCCGATCCTATTTCGAGGACAGCCCTGGCGCGCACGAGCAAATGGTCCGTCTCCACGCGGCCATTCTCGCGCAAGGCGCCGGCATGCTCATCACCGACAGGCCGATCCTGGCATATCAGGAGCATCTGCTCGTTCCGCCGAAGCTCGCCGTGTGGTCACAGAAGCGAATGAAGACGGGTCGGCTGACCGAAGGAGATATTTTTGCCCAAGTGGCTGTTCATCCAGACGCGCCGGTCCTGCTCGATCGTTTTTCCTATGATCGCCCCTTTCTTGATCGGGTCTCTAATATTATGGATGAAGTCGGAACCGACTTCGACTTTCCCGGGAAGAATAAAATCCACATATTCCTACCCAAAACAGTCAGGCCCGCCATCGAGACAGATTTGCTTTCAAAGGCGCCTGCGTTCCTGAACGGAGGCATCGGCGGCGTTTTCCGTTCGGATGGCATTCGCATCAAACGCTTTGACCGGGCTGTTTCTAAAGCGCCACTGCCGTCAAATTCCGTCGTGACACGGCCACCCGGTTCCGCGCAGGAACTTGGTGATTGTTTTGCCGAAGTTGCGAGAGTCACCGGCAGTAAATCGCTTCTCATCCATGCGCTCCACATCGGCCGCGCTCTTTACTGCACCCAGACGAAAGGCGGAGGATGGGCGAGCAATTCCGTCGCATCCGGCAAATGTGGCGGGCGCGACTTCGTTCGCCGCCCGGACAAGCATGCGACCTTTGACGACGGAACGATGGCATCGATCCTCTATTTCGCCTTCGATCTTTCAGACCTGCTCGCCGAACGAGGCTTAAATGCACCCTTATGGCTCAACAACATGGTCAGCAGGGGGCTTTCTTTTATCGTTAAAACACAGTCGGCAGATGGGAGCTGGCCACAACAATACGAGGCACACGGATATCATCGGTTCGCATCGATCAATGACGACGCTATGACAGGCCTGATCCGCGTCCTGCTCGTTGGCTACGACAGGCTGGGCAGGCCGGAATATCTCGAAGCGGCAAAACGCGGCGGTGATTTCCTGCTAAAAGTCCAGGGCATCGGCAATGAGCCGGGCTTCGCCCAGCAATATTCCTCGTCCTTAAAGCCGGCTTCGGCACGAAAGTTTGAGCCCGCCGGCTATTCATCTCTCGAATCCGCCTACGCCATCAATGCCCTGATCGATCTCTACCTCAGCACCGGCAACGAGCGCTACCGCAACGGTGCAGAAAGGGCTGCCGTCTGGCTCGACGCCAGCCGTATCACGCCCACTACATGGGCCCGGCTCTACGAAGTCGGTTCGAACAAGCCGATTTACGGTAAGCGGGACGGAACGGTGACCTATGACATCTTTGACATGCCGGAAAGTGAGCGTTCCACCTATCGCTGGACCGGCGGACGGGAGACCTTTCCTGACATCGGCGTCGCGCTCGACAGAATCGGCAAACTCAAGGATGGCTCGGATACTGTTCGCGCCTACGATGCCCGGTACCGCAGGAAGGCGCTGCTTTCCGCTACGCCGACCGCCCGAATCCGGATAGACCCGGAACAGGCGAAACGGGATCTCGGCGCTCGACCATCGACTCGTGCGTTCGTTGAATATTGTGCAGGCTTGCTGGCTATTTACAGTCGAGAGGGGGGCCAGTGACTGGGTTCAACCCTTGAATTAAGGCTTAATGCTTCGATATGAAAAAGTTACTGGACAATCCATGGCAAGAAAAATGGCGCATTTCAGGTACGATCCGGTGAAGGGACAAAAAATAGTAAAATTGCCTGAGAACACAGACCCGGTAATTTGTGACATGGATGGAGCGCGCCGAGAAATCGGCCAATTGACAATATTCAAAAAACTGGCAACAATAGTGATTGAGCATGATTCACCTTCAGTTTGTAATCATGCGCCATCATGAAACACCTATTAATAAAAGGTAAATTGCGCTAACCGCGGGGTTTGCTGGTTATATTTTTCTGTCTTTTAAGGAAGATAGGATATTTCTATGCTCTATGATAAATGATTGCAAAAAATATTAGATGTATTCACAGGATTGGTATTTTTATAAGAGATGTAATTGAGGAAACACTTTTGCCACAAATTGAACTATGGGGAAAATTCGCTGGATAAAAAGACATAAGCGTTCCCAATTATGGAAAGGTGGACATATTCTTTCTTTCTATATTTGATTTTGCGACTATAATGTTTCCAGTTATAATGTTCTGGATTAAAAGTATGAAATATCAGTGTGCAATCTTTGGGATTGTGTTATTTTGTTTACAAGTGTTTGTTATTGCCTGATGTATAAATGGATACTTTTTTTGTTCCACCGAAGAAAATATAACCTCTTTTTCCAATGGACTCAGTTCCTTCGCCACTGAAAAATACGCTCGGCGGCCGGAGTTTCCCTCGCTGGAAAGGTTTTGGTACACACAGCCATCCACCACCACGAAACGGCCTTCTCAAATAAAATGAGCGAACGGAGGGCACGAACAATGAAGGCGAACAAATCGTATGCGTGCAGTGTAAGCACTGCGCCCAAATGTGGACAGGAGATGTATTTTGCATGAGTCATGTTGCGTTATAGTGGGTGCCGGGCCTGGGCTTGGATTGAATGTAGCCCGCCGGTTTGCACAAGGCGGTTTCGATATGGCCTTGATCAGTCGTGATCAGAGTAAATTGGATGGTATAGCCGAAAGATTAAACTCGGAAGGTTATACCGCTCAAGGCTTCGCCGCCGATGCCGCCATAGAGCAAGAGCTTCAGTCAGCTTTTTCTCGCATCACCCAATGGAGCGGCGATATCGGGGCTCTGGTTTATAATGCTTCCGCAATGATCCCCGATAACGTAGTTGATATGACACCGAGTTCAATGATGGACAAGATGGCTCTTAATCTCGGAGGTGCGATTTGTTCGGTCACTCAGGTATTGCCAACTATGCGTGGGCGTGGTGGTGGTACAATTCTGATTACCGGTGGCGGACTTGGGCTTGAACCCTATCCTAACTGGGCATCACTTTCCGCTGGGAAAGCTGCGTTACGCAACTATACGCTTGCACTGCACAAGGCACTATCTCCGGAAGAAATCCACGTAGCCGTTATCGCAGTTTGCGGGATCGTGGAGGCCGGGGGGCCATTTGACCCAGATCGGATAGCCGAAGAATATTGGCAACTTCATGCAGAATCCAAACCGAACTGGCGACGGGAGCTGATTTACCTCCCACAAGGCGCTGATCCCTACTACAACGATGCAGCAGGGGTTTATAGATCAACTTCATTGCCGATTGGTATAGAGAGCAAAATTGGCAGTTAAAAACGTGCAGTGGTTCGTTGCAATTCCAAGACACGCTAAAAAGCCCTTACACAGCCGACCGGACTTACGGTGCCGTTTCAACCTTTTTCGGGTTTTCAGCCCGGCGGGTGAAGGTCAGCGTTAGCTTTTGAGGATGAGCCGCAGATTTCGAATGTTACATTAAAACTGCCGGTGCGGCGACTTCGGCAAACATTGCAAAGGTGCGCTATTTTGCAGATTTCATATAATTCTCTGATCGCAGTTTTATGTTTTTTTCAGATTATTAAACCAGAGTGAATAATCATAAATATGATATACACCTTTCGGAAATCCCCCTGTATCCAATTTTTCGGGAAGGACCGTCGTCAGTGCGCCCGTGGCTATATCAATCGTTGCACCTGAGTAATGCGGAACAACCTTATCAACACTGCCATCTGCCTTAAAAAAAACAGCGCCAAGATTTGACGAGGCGGCTGCCGGGGTACCATCTGTTTTCCAGTTTAGAGGGTTAATGCAAAAAGCGCCCGGTAGAATGACCGGAGATCCCTTCGCCCCGGGTGCCTGGCTGTTATAAGAAACTATAACCCCGGTATCTGATTCACCTGTGGCAGGTTTCATCCAGGGGTATTGCCTGAAATCTTCTTTTGTGACCGAGTAGCCAATGAGATAGGCCGCAATCAGCATCAAGAATATTTTTCAAAGAGCGCGAAAATGTAAGTTAAATGGCCATTTTTAGGATCGAAAACACACTTTTAAGAGAACAACACGGGCATATGGCAAGAGCGAAACGGCATTTCCGGCCAAGGCATGTACGGCACATTGCGCATCGGTGTCACAAAAAGGAGTTTTTGCTTAAATTTGCAATAGATCGACGCCGATGGTTGCAATTCAAGAAAGAATTATTCCTGATATGGTGTTTTCATTGGTGAACTCCGGTCAGGGGGTCGAAGAAGGGCGGTGGTAAACGCCCGGCGTGCGATGTCGTGGATCGGTGTCAGGCAGTTCGGTTATTCCGGAGCTGATATTGCCAGATATCTCGGTGTAATGAATTCTTGTGTGACGAGAATGATATCATCAGGGAAGAAGTCGGAGATAGATGACATCAATAATAAAGCAATGGGTATCGGGCCTAAACAGTTGACAGACTATGCCAAACAAGGCAAACAAGGGGGTGGATGAAGCAACCCCTTATTTTTTTTTAAGGATGATCAATGGTCCCACAAACACATATACCCGGCAAGGACGCGCCTCTCGAAGAAACGATCGAAAAAGCCAAGGTCCTGATGAATGCACATGGGTTTTCAATTGAGTTGGTCTCCTGGCAAAATCCTGTCGAGAATTGCTGGTCAGTACACCTGCGTTCAACAGAATGTCCTCAAATTTATACCAACGGCAAGGGAGGCACTCAACTTGCCAGTGAGGTGAGCGCGATTCTCGAGTTTTTTGAACGAATTTCTACCAACCTTTTTTTTGTAGATTATTACCTTGGAGAAGATATCGCAAAAAGTGACTTTGTATTTTATCCAGATGAGAAATGGTTTCCCGTTGAAGACCCCTCGACGATTCCAACGTACCACCGTCTGGACCAAATAGAGTTACTCAATGAAAACCTTCGTCAATTCTACAATCCCGAGGGTGAATTGACCCCCGCTCTGCTACTGGACAATCATAGTGATAATCCAAATCGCGGAATCGCTGCGTTGCCTTTTAAACAGTTAGACAATAATGAGACGGTCTATTTCCCTATCAGTATTCTCAACAACCTCTATTTGAGCAACGGTATGGCGGCTGGCAATACGTCAACGGAATGCCGGGCACAGGCGATTTCAGAAATCATAGAACGATACGTTAAAAACGAAATCATCGCCAAAGGCCTCTGCTTGCCGGATGTTCCGCAATCTGTACTCGATCGTTATCCACGAATACAAAGAGACATTTCAGCGCTTCAGGAGCATGGCTTTCCAATCATGATCAAAGACGCTTCTCTGGGAGGCAATTTTCCTGTGATCTGTGTCCTGCTGATCAATCCTCAAAACGGTGGATGTTATGCTTCTTTTGGTGCGAGCTGTCGCTTCGAGGTGGCACTCGAACGTACTGTCACTGAACTTCTACAGGGACGCGGACTCGACCAACTGGACGTTTTTGATCCGCCCTGCCACGATCTGGAAGCCGTTGCCGACAGTCTGAATTTGGCGAGTCATTTTATCAGTTCGGATGGACTGCTCTCATGGCAGATGTTTGGTAACAAGCCGGATTTTAAATTTAACGATTGGGATTTCCAAGGCTCCACAGCAGAAGAATACGATCGCTTGAAATCAATTGTCCGTAGCCTCGGCTACGACGCCTACTTCGCCGAGTACCTGCATTGCGGTATCTATACCTGCCGTATCATCGTCCCCGGGATGTCTGAAGTCTATCCAATCGATGATCTGATCTGGAACAACAAAATCACCGGCGCCACACTTCGCCAACAACTACTCACACTAAATACGATGTCAGTCGACGCGTTAAGAGATTTTTCTGAAAACCTCAACAAACTCGGACTGAGCGATCAGCAATCAATTTCAAAGGCCATCGGCGTGATCTTCGATGAAGGGACATACTGGCATTCGCTACGCATTGGAGAACTCAAGGCAATGCTGGCCCTGGCAATCGGAGATCTCGATGAAGCCGCCCATTGGTGTTTCTGGTGTAACAACTTCGATTTTCTACCGATCCGGCGACAAAAACTGTACCGGGCGATTCACGATCTCATTCGTTTTGAGTTGGCAAACGAGAACCCGTATGAATACAACGCGTCACTCAATTTGTTTTACGAAGACAATATCATTGCCGATGCCATGGAAATCCTAAAGGGACAATTAACCTTTCACGGCCTAAATTTCGCCGATAGCTGGGAGGAGATCTCACCTGCTCACAAGACTTTTCTCAACATCTACAAAAAGCTTCATCCACTCAAATCTTTGTGATCGGGTGGCTCGGGGGCAGAACAACGTTACTTTAAATTAAAAATGCCGTAAAAAGCGAAAAATAACAAATTTTATTTATGATCTAAGGGTTGACCAGCCGGTACAGCAAAATTTTTCGCTGACTTACCGCGTCGTACTGGCACATCTTATGGCAGCAGTAGCAGCGGATGCACCGGTTTCACCGTAAAGGGTTGCGGGCAGTTTGAATTCCGGCACCCGAAGGTCAGATTTAGCCAGGCCGATCAGCTCAATGTCACCGAGGCAGCTGTTCCTTGGCCTGATCATATAGGCGGGGCAATGCACCGTAAAAACCCTGTTGTTCATTGGATCTCCTTTCGCGATAAAAACGATTCACCAACAAAAATTCAGTCCATATTAAAAGGTATTTTCCTATGGATTAATCGTCTTCACCGCAACGACCGTAACGGGGGACCTTCGAATTACAGGGTATGCCGAGATTAGCAAGATTAGATGCTCCGGGTGTGTTGCACCATGTCATGGGGCGGGGTATTGAGCAAAGAGAAATATTTCACGGCTATATTGATCGAAATGATTTTATCGACCCTGGCCCGGAATGGCGCAATGGAAATCTGTGCCCCACTTTTTCACTACTCCCAGATATTTCAGGAAGGAGGAATACACATAACCGAGAACATCGGGATTGACTGCCAGGCAACTGCCGCGGTTGTATCGGTCAAGGAAGGGTTCTAATTTTCGAAAGACATAATCGGATATTCGCTTTTAATATTGTTTGCCTACGATTGATTTCAAAACTTGCAATGCTCTTAGGGGAGACAAAAACATGGGCATCACCGCACGATTTATCGGTTCCGGAGACGCTTTCGGCTCCGGCGGCCGGTTGCAGCCCTGCATTCTCATTGATGGGGAGGGGGTCTGTTTTGCTTTGGATTTCGGCCTGACCGCTTTGATCGGGCTTCGTCAGCAGGGGATCGATCCCAACCGCATCGATGCCGTGTTGCTGACCCACCTGCACGGCGATCATTGCGGCGGGGTGCCGTTTCTGCTCATGGACGGTATGCTCGGCTCGAAACGGGAAAGACCGCTGACCATCCTCGGCCCCAAGGATACACAGTCACACCTGGACCAGCTTCGGGAGGTATTGTTTCCCGGCAGTCATGTGATGCACCCAAGATTCCAGGTCACCTGTGTCGAGATCGCGCCGGGTGAGACTGTCGTCCCCCTGCCGGCACTCTCCGTTGCGGCCATCGAGGCCCGGCACACCGTTGAGACCCACCCGTTGGCCTTGCGTGTTCAGGCGGGAGACAAGACCGTTGCCTATACCGGCGACGGGGCCTTTACCGAGTCGCTGGCCGGATTCGTTGCCGGTGCCGACCTGCTCATTGCGGAAAGTTATTATTTTAGCAAAACGGTCAAGTGGCATCTGAACTATCCGGATATTGCCCGCCTTTCGGCTAAAAAAACAGTGCTGACCCATATGCACAGCGACATGCTCGCTCATGTGGATGACGTGCCGGAGACCTGCGCTTATGACGGCCTGGTGGTGACGGCCTGAGTCCGGGAAAGGAAAAGGGGCGCCTGCGCGGGTCGTGGATCCTTAATGGGGGACATAAAAGGGTATAGAAGGTCCCCATTATTATTATTTTCAGATAGTTACCCCGGCTTAACCCAAAACACTCCAAGATGGGCGGCAAGATATAGGTTGACCAACGGCATTCAATATGGCATATATGAACTTCAGATATTTAATCTGATTCATTTAATTGTGTCAACTATAAAATGGGAGCCGATCGTGCGTGACTATCAGCGCCGTGTTTTTTCATTATTAACGGCCGCGATTTTTTTGCTGGCCTGGTACCAGTGGGGAGAGCCCGCGGGGGATGAAAAACAGGCGTGTTTCCATGATATCACCCTTGACCTTTCCATTAATACTGGAACCGAAGCCTCGGAGCTGTTTCCCGAAATAGGTCTTCCCCCCGGTCACTACAAGATTGCCTCCCCCGAACCAGGTCTGCTGCTGGGAAACGCTTTTCGAAACCTGAGTCCTCTGGATTTAAATTGCAAAAACTGTAAAAACCGAGCCCCTCCGTCCTATTTGCCTGCCTATTTCCAAACTATCTGATGATGTTATCGTTTTGGGTTTATCCCCCTGCCTGGACAAGGGCGCTGGCGTGTCTCTTTGATACACCCCAGGCGGGATTGCCAAAGCCAATCTGTTCTCCGGATGGCTGTTAACCGGCCGCCATTACGCAATCACTTACCATTGAAGCTTGTGCACAATTTCCCAGCGGCGGCTGTCGTTATGCCTTGGGGTCATTTGGTCGCGACGTGTCCGGGGCACCGGAATTCTGGCATCAAAAACGGACGGAAATTCAGAAAAAGACGTGAGGGCCTGTTTCAGATCGATTCGGGCAAGCCCGGCACCGAACAGGCTTTGGAGAAACAAAAAAGGCATGACCAAACATTTCACCCCCCAAAAGGAGGTATTATGCGTAATTTGAATATAGTGATAATTCTAACAATCGTTGTTGCTTTGGGTTTTATGTATAGCGGCTGTGGTGAAACAAAAAGTATGATGTCTGAAATGACCGGAACCTGGAAAAGCGACAAGAACAACGAACCCATTCGAATCGATTTTTCCGGGAAACAAAAGGCCATCGAAATCGGCAGCAACACCGTCCCGGTAAAGATAAATAACGTCGACGAAGGGTCTTACATGGTAAAGATCGACGCAACTCTCGCGAACGGCAATGCAGCGGTGTGGTCATTAAGGCAGGTCTGGGATGACAACGGTTCGTCTTTCACCATTAAATTTAACCACGATGGCGTGGAAGAGACACTCACACGTGGATAATAGTGACAACAGCGAACGGGTTTAGCATGCAAAATTGAGCTGTAATACATATAATATCGCACTTCCGCCATCAACGGAACGCGTAATGGGGGGACGTTCGTGCAGAAAGTGCTTGACGATTAATCGTAAGTATACAAATTACAGGGTATGCCGAGATTAGCAAGATTAGATGCCCCGGGCGTGTTGCACCATGTCATGGGCCGGGGTATTGAGCGAAGGGAGATATTTCGCAGCGATATCGATCGCAATGATTTTATAGGCCGTTTGTCGACCCAGGCCCAGGATGGCGCAATGAAATCTATGCCTGGGGTTTGATGCCGAACCATTTTTAAAACAAAGAATTTGGAGTTATCCTCCAGTATGCGCAAAATCCTCACCGGTATGTCGTAAATTTTAACAGGCGCCATCGCAGATACGGCCATTTGTTTCAAAACCGATATAAATCCATTGTCTGTCAGGAGGATGTATATCTGAAAGAACTGGTTCGATATATTCATCTGAATCTGCTGCGGGCAGGCCTGGTTAAGGGCCTGAAGGAACTGAGCTGAAATCCCTGGTCCGGCCATTCGGCCCTTGTCGGTAAAGTTGAGAGAAAATGGCAGAACACCGAGCACGTGTTGTCTTTTTTCGGGGGCAATGGCAATTCAGGAAAGAATTATTCCCGATATGTTGAGAACGGTATTGACCAGGGGCGTCGGCCGGAATTGGTCGGTGGCGAAAGGGCGGCAGCAGATCAGCGGATATTCGGCAACGGAGATTTTGCCAGGCAGCTCGGTTATTCCGGGGCTGATGTTGCCAGATATCTCGGTGTTACGAATTCTTGTGTGACGCGAATGATATCATCAGGGAAGAAGCCGGAGAAAGCATTCGGCGAATGGTTGTAACTCACCCGCAAATTATGAATTGGAATATTGGAATCTTAAAAAAGCGGCTTAACTTCGACCCCACTATTTTGTTGCAAGATCATACTGGCATGTTTCGTGTTGTCCCCAATAAATATTGTCCTTAACGAGGTGGTATTCGCTGCCCGGGTTTGAGTCGACGCAATTTGCATTCCAAACCAGCTTGCATGTGGTTTGGGGTAACGCATAATTTCTTTATACCATCCCCGATAGGACGCTGTAAATCGTCTATTGACAGCAGTGTCAACTACCGGTTTACAAACGATGCCGCTACAGCCGGTCTGTTCCTGGTCTCCGGGTTGGGCCGCTGATCGGCGATTCAAAGATGATCATAAAACGGGCGGCAGACTAGTTTCCAGAATGACACATATTATCACAGGAGATTGAAATGTCGAAAAATATGTCACTTAGAATAAAATTAACCGGCATCTCTATAAGCTTGATTGTCTTAACCAGCGTTTTGCTGACAGGCGTAACTTATTTTTACACGACACGCATGGCGATTAAACTGAGAACGAACAATATCTTTACGATTGCCCTGTGTCATGACAGGAATCCTTTTCATATAACGCAATCAGGTTATTTGACCATTCGACCATGGTGGTGAACAATCGATCATATTCTTCCATTATGGCATGTCCACCGATCAGGGGATCTTTAATGGCTTCTCTGTCTTTTTTTAGATTGGCATGACTGCTTTGAAAATACAGCCTCAGATCTTTGAGCATGGCAATACCGCTGGATTTGTCAACAAGATCCAGGTTGATCAAGCGTACATTCCGCACCCTTTTGAAGGGTTGTTTGAGCAATTATTATTTTACGGATTTTCAAAATGAGTATTTTACTTCCTACGGTACGGTGAATACTTCGGGTGTGACCCCCATAGCTTGCAAATACTCGCGTTGAAAATCTTTTAACGGCCTTGCCAATTGACGGTTTTTACCCATGGTTATCACCATTATTCCGGCAAACTTGGTTGTCATCATAAAAGACGTCGGTTTCTTTGTCGGTCGCCGTTCCCAACCGGTTAATGTACAGTCGTTTGCTTCCACGTACTGGCGCATGGAACGCTCCATCAAACGCCAGATCAACAGGGAGATTAGAAGAACAAGACCAAGCACTTCGATTCTTTCAGCCTTTTTGAGAAAAATGCTGTTTATAATTGCCGGATCTTTCAGAAAGCTGAAGTTCTTCTCAATGCCGATTTGGCTCTTGTATAGTTTTAAAAGATCGAGTGCCGGCCACTCATCCTGTTGCCCGATCAGATTGGTAATCAGAACAAAACAACCGGCCTGAAGCCTTAATGGATCTACCTTTTCCGGTGCTTCAACAATTTTGGCCGTTAACCGATATTCATAACGCAACACAGTTCGCGGTTTGTTTTGGACGGGCCTTCCGCGACCATACTTGGGTATTTTTTCGATGTCGGCCGTTATCCGGTGATAGCCCCCGGTTGCCGTGTGGATGAGTTTCTCAGATGCCACCTGAGCATCGGCACGACAAAAAAAGGCGGTATCTGTCACTTGCCTGCAGACCTTTTCAAGCTGGCTACGATCCTGCTTTAACAGGCGATCAATTTTTTTGTGGCGGCGTTTGTCGTGGGCACTGGAATGCACGACGATGGCCCGGTATGTTTTACCGTATAGGTCAACGATACTGTCGTAAGCTTTATAGCGTGCTGTCGGTCGTTTGGGGCGGCTATATTCTTCGGCCAAAGGGCCTATGTCAATCCAGTTATCGGCACTTACCGCTTGACGGATCACCCGTCCACATTCGTTATAGGTGGCCGGCAGGCGTGATAAAAACATGGTTTTATCGGCTTTTTCCAGATTATCTTCGGTAACAAAAGCAGCATCAGCCACATAAACATAGGCTCCCGAGGCAAGGCCGTGTCGTGCCATATGTTTTGAGATATTAGTGAGCACCTCGTTGTTAATCGTCTTATCTGAGGCGTTGCCGTCCCGGGTGACGCCCAGGATAGGAATATTGCTGTCAACACACAGCATGGCTATTAAAAATTGTTTAAGGTCCGGCCGTTTGGCTTTGCTGTGACCGTAAGTGATTTGAAACGGTGGATCGGCCAGATCGTAGTCTCCATATACGCTGACTGATGTTGTATCAAAATGAACACGACGGGCATCAACGTCGAACACGGAAATGGCATTTTGGGCAAGTTGGGAAAAGATTTTCAACGTTCCGGTTTCAAAAATCTTGTCCATTGCCCGACCCAGGTTTGTATCGCAAAAGCAATCCGGCTCGATGGCTGATCCCAGCAGCAGTTCGGTATCTTTTTCTTCAAAAAATTCCGTTAACCTGTAAAGGGGCGTTCTCCCGGAAAGGGTATCGAGAACCATGGCCAAAATGGCCATGCCCGGTGACAGATCCATCTGGCTGTCAACTAAATGGTTTATGGTTTCTACCAGGTTAATGCGCTTGGCATATTGCTTGACAATGGGCAAATGCCTGGCATCGGTGAATGTCATCTTCTCGGTGTTCAGCTTTTCCATTATACCCCCAGATGCCTTGGAATTGACGTTTGAGGGTAGTATATCAGTAAGTGTTTGAAATGTCTAGATATTTTTTATTTATAGTTATATCAATATGTTGCGAGTATTATCTACTTGATTTAACTGTCTTTTAAATTGGCCCATATTCCTTGCTTTGGGGTGCGGAATGTACGATCAAGAACGCATTAAAATCAAAAAAAATAGGACTAGGCGTTTTAGAAAATTTGACCATCAGTTCCTGGAAAAAATCATTGCCGGAATCTGTTACGGTGTATATCACTTTTTCAGGCATATTGCCGCTCTTAACGATTCTGGTGGAAAGGTATCCATTTTCAGCCAATTTTTTCAAGTTTTGATAGATGGTTGGGGCTCCGATTTTCATCCAGTTTTTTAACCTTATATGCTCAATATGCTTATTCATTTCATATGCATTCATGCTTTGTTTTTTCAAAATACCAAGAATGACCAAGTTAACTGCTGACATACTGACTCCTTTTTAACCATAATTACCCATAGGCCCAATGATTGTATCTTTAGTATTATACTGTGGGCGATTTGATAAATTTTTTTGGACCGTTCATAAAGGTTTTGTAGATTTTATAATAATCGGTGTCTTCATACGCTATGGAATCAATTTTCGGGCTATCAAAACTGTAAATGCGGGAACCCGGACACGCCAGCAATAACGGAGAGTGGGTCGCAATAATGAACTGGGCATGACCCTGCCGACTTATTTCAATTAAAAGATTTAAAAGTTCAATCAAAGATGAAGGCGACAGTGCCGTTTCCGGTTCATCCAGAAAGTATAATCCTTTAATGCTATAGCGCGATTGAAAATAGGACATAAGTGATTGCCCATGGGATTGCGTCACCAGGGATTTGCCGCCAAAATAATTTAACATTCTGGCATCACTGAGAGCCCATTCTTCAAGATTCTTTGCAAAATGCGAGAAAATTTGAGCGCCGAAAAACGAACCCGGTACAGGCCCGTCTTCCCACTGAACCGAAATGGCTTTATAAAAATCTTCTTCGTAAGGATTGGGCTCGTGTCTTAAACCGGTATGATTCTGCCAGATATGGATTCCGCATCTAATGGTAATGGCTTTAAGCAAAGTGGATTTGCCGGTGCCATTTTCACCGCAGAAAAGTGTAATGGGTGTGTCAAATAGGACCTTATTTGTATTTTGAAATAATTTCAGATTAAACGGATAGTAATCAAGTACGGGAAATTTTTCTATATGGACATTCACCTGTTTTAGATAAATCAATTTTGTTTTCCCCTTTAAAATATATGTGCGGGCTTATTTAAATTAACATAAAAGGAATATAGATTATTGACGTAGTAGTATGCTCCATACTACTATGTCAATAACTAAACCCAAAACAAAAAGCGACAATGCATGACTGGGTTCACTTTGAATTAAGCCTTAATGTTTCGATACGAAAGTGACTGGGGCGGGATCGTGGGGCGGGTATCAGAATGAAAGCATCCCAAGGCTGTCGCCGGTCAAAGTTACCCATACGAAACAGCGAAGAGCCTAATTTCTGGTATCTTTAGGCGGTTTTACAATATGTTGGTCCGACCCCAGACTGCTACCCGACTGACATAAGGGAGATATAGACTGTCCCCAATGTTTTCCCAGTCGGTTCGTCTGTACCCGGATCTACACTTGAAGCAGGATGAGAGAGTTGTCCCGGGCGAATCGCTTCGCGTTTTTCAAGACCCGGCTGTCGTCTTTGGCGTCCCAATTGGTCTTCTTATAGGGCCACTTCGCTTTGAAAAGGGGATGGATACCCCTTTCCAGTCCCTTGCCTTTGGCCAACATCAGGAACCTTGCATCCCGGGCGAAAACCAGGTCCGCGTGAAGATGGGCTTCAATGTAGAGGTTCCCGTAGAAGATACTGTCGGCGGTCCCTTTCACCTTTGCACCCAGAGCGTAGTTGGCGATCTCCACGAGCTGCTCCGGCCGGCAGTATAGAAGGAGTCGCCCAATGGTGGAGAAGGTGCAGGTCGTGGACTGGAGGCTATGCACCTTTCCGCCGTATTCGGCTTTCCGTTCGATGAAATCCCGATCCACACCGAACGAATCCATGTGGCAAAAGGTCGCGTTGGCCTTTAGAAAATCATGGAGGACCAAGTAGGAGTGACCGTATTTCGAGCAGCCACCGTACCGGCATCCAGGGAAGTCGAGGGCTGCATAACGCGGTCGCATCCGGGGAACGAAGCGGTCGCCGTCCCTGATTCCGTACTCGGTGATCCGGTCCAGCGCCTTCTGCTCCCTATCGGTCAGTCTTCCCTGGGAGCGCTGGTTACCGGCGTAGTTCCCCAGTTCCAATTCTGCTCGATCCCTGGCAAGCTTGTCGGGCGATGCACCGGTTGTACCGCGCTCCCAGAAGTTCGTGTAGGTCTTATAGGGGTTTTTGTTGTAGAACCAACTGGGCGCCTTGAAGTTGATGGTCAGCCGGGAGTCCTCCAGCAGCTTCACCATCTTCGGGAGTGCTTGTGTCGCAGCATCCTTGGCGGCAAAAGCATTCCGCCTGGCGAGTGGGTTGATCTTTGCCAGCGGTTCACCGCACACGGTTCCGATACGATCCGCCGCGGCTTCCAGTTCTTCTTTGTAATGTCGGGAGGCCGCCTTGTCCCTCAGCCCGACGACGTCGCCTCTTGCCAACCGCGCTAGAACCTGATCCCTATTTTCTGCCATCGAATTTCTCCTTTGAAAAATAGTGATAAGACCTTGCTTTTTCGAGGAAAAGTATAGGGAACGGGCTCTTGTGAGTCAAGGGAAAAAAGTGGCACAATATAGGGTGGCTCATGCTTTTTATGGTTTTTTTCATGGGAAGTCTTGTGATGAATAGCATGGCGGCGGGACCTGGCACCCGTGACCGATCGGGGTGATCGTGCCGAACATATGGTTCCTTGACAAAAGCGTCAACAAGGGTCAATATACCCATCTGTCTTCTGGTATTGCACATAAAATGAATTCTGACGCTGGCGGCACCTGAACCTGAAATGAAAAAATGCCTTGCGCTTGTCTTATCTGTCGGTCTGTTCTGTCTCCTGCTTTCAAGCACCTGTACCTATGCCGACTGCCGTGGATGCTGTGTCGGCCACGGTGGGGTCGTCTGCAGTGACGGCATTACTACCGCCTGTGCGGACGGCAGCCCATTATCCGAAAAATGCCGATCCAAGGACTGTGAAAAATGTGACACCGGCCGCACTGCCGATGCCGATCCTGTCTTTAAATGCAATGGTCATATCGCTTACGGTATACCGGCAATCACGGACCAGTTACTTTGCAGAGACGGTTATGCCGTGGGCTACGATTATGCCGAGAAGAATCCGATATGGGTGGCCTACCATCTCACTAAGGAAAGCGTGAATAAAAAATTCAAACGGTCAAACAAGTTCATAGAAGATGCCGACATACCGGAACAATACCGGTCAACCCTGGCCGATTACAGGGGAAGCGGATATGACCGGGGTCATATGGCGGCCGCGGCGACGGTGGACAGTTCAGACAAGGCCATGATGCAGTCTTTTTTGATGTCCAATATGACGCCTCAGTTACCATCATTAAACCGCCAGGGGTGGCGGCAGCTTGAATCGGATATACGTGACTGGGTCAATAAACGCGGTGAACTGTACGTTGTCACCGGTGCGATGTTTGAAGGACAGCATCCCAGAATCGGGACTGGTGTGGGTGTGCCGACACACTTTTTCAAGGTGGTATACGATGCCGCAAACCAGGATTGTATCGCTTTTATCGTGCCGCATACCGGCATATCAAAATCAGATCTGCCGAAGTTTATTGTCAGTGTGAATGAGGTGGAGGCGCGTACCGGTTTTGATTTTAACAATCTGCTGGATGATGTCATTGAAAATGATATGGAAGATGATGTCGAAATGATGTGGTAACCGGCACGTTGTGCCCGGCATTGAAGGCATACAGTATATCCCGGGGCTGATATTGCCAGATATCTCGGTGTTACGACCGCTTGTGTGACGCGAATGGTATCAGCAGGGAAAAAGCCGGAGATAGAGGGCATTAATTTAAAGTTGTGAACGTTCTGCACGAACGTTTCCTATTGCACGGATGTCACAAAGGAAAAAGGACATTATTGATGACTATCAAAATCCCAGAGCCGGGACTTTCTGATAACCTTTTAAAATTAATGGGAAAAAAGAGAGGTGTCATTTTGCCATCGGGGGAACATGAAAAATTCAATCCCTATCCATATTCTGTTGCCAGAAAAGAAAGTTTTTTAAAAGCGATTTTCCGCCCTGCAAATGAGCCCTTGCCCAATGGCATGGTTGATATTTATACTTTCATTTCCCAACACAGCTTAGCCGACAAAGATACAGAAAAGTGACGGTTCCCTTCCGGTCGAACCGATATGACATACCGGGTTTGATATGGCATAACTCCGTTGAATCGTTTTTGAATTCAGCCGTTCACATACCGTATCGATGCCACAAGAAGGCATCAGCTGGCAACCGAAAAGCGATACGGAAAAAGATACAAATCGAAAACCACGGAGTTACGACCACCTTCAAGGACGGACCGGAACCATATAATTCTTATCCCTCCGCCTTTTTTTCCAGCTCATCGAGTTTGTCAGGTTCTGAAACCGCAACGTCCACAAGGCTCTTTGGGATGGAACTCTGCTCGCACATCACTCTGATTTCTTTCTCCTGATCGCTGAATTCCATTATTTCGCGAATCGACTCGATGTATTCGAGCATCTCCTCGGGCGAAATATCTTCCAGCGCAGGCCCTGCAGCTGCTTCTTTTTTCCGTGCGGCCTCCTCTTCTGCCAGGCGTTGTTTCTCCTTCAGTTCCTCTTCCATGGCCTTCTTGACGGCATCGATTGTGCTCTGGTCAACTTCCGCCATTTCGATTATCAATTCTTCGGAAACGGCTTGTTGAATGAGGTGCTTGACCTTTTCTTCTGTGGACTTGCCGTCTGCCGCCGCGATCAGTTTGGCGACTCTTGCCCGCTCTGCCAGCTCCTTTTTTATATCGGCGTTGACCTGTTTCAGTTTTTCATCGGTAATCTCAAACGCGTCGATGATCACGCCGGGATCCACTTTTTCCTTAATGAGCAATCGGATACCGTTATCGCCTTCCAGGTCTTTTGCCTTGGCAATCAGCAGATCGAGCTTTGTTTTTTCGACAAAATCAATCACAATCGGTCGGTACTTGGCGCCTTTGAGTTTTGGCCACGTCTGTCCGATATCACCAATGAGCTTGTTCGTTGCCAGATAAGGGTCAGCCACGTCCGCCAGTGTAAATGCCGCAAGCGCAGTGTTGAGATCCTTCATAAGGGGTTTTCCGGCTTTGATGGTATCTTTCACGGCCCATCGCAATTCAATCATATTGCCCCCATGACGCGAGACATTGTAACCCGTATTGTCAAGTGCAACAGCAAGCCGTTGAATCGTTGTTTCCAGATTTTTTTCTGAGAAATCCTGCGAATCGAGCGCAAGGATATTCTCCTCGATTAACAGCCAGAGTGGTTTTTTTTCTGTCGCGCCGTTTGTTGTCATTTTTCAATCTCCTTTTTTTAATGAATTAAACCGATAATGGATGGGCTGATCGAATCTGCCTGAAAAAGTGTCTTTGATTCCTTACGGAATACCGGTAAGGTGTTAAAAATCTGCTGTTCAAGACAAATATTATAGAGACAGACACGTGCGAGTCAAGGAAAAAACCATGCGCAATGGAGGCCGTTGGTGCAGAAAATGCTTGAATCGTTATCGTCGGTAAAATATTCTACCAAAAGTACCGTTTCAAATCCGCCATCAACAACCTGCAGACATAATGGCCAAAGGGTGAATCGTCGATACGGATCGGCAAAACGACCGCTTTGCCGGTCAGGACCTTATGAGCAGACGCTGCCGTAATGAATATGCAGGGGATTAATACCATCTGCTGTCGCGCGGCAATCAGCGGGACGATGGTTTTTTGGAAAAGGCGGATCATGGCCTTTTTTTTTCATGCCGGAACAACGGTTATACCCGTTTGATGGAGGATCACCATGCAAGAAAAAATGAGCAGATGGGGAACAGGCCCAATTTTTGCGGCGCTGTCCATGGGCTACGGAATTGCGACTATGGTCATAAGTCGCTATTTTTACCCTGTCTTCCAAATAGGCTTGGCACCTCATTGGTTTCTGACTATCCTTGGCGTTACTCTGATAGTGATCGGGGTCCCTTTTTTTATTATTTCCGTTAAGACGGTTATGCGCGCATACAATGCGGATGAGCTTGTAACTGACGGTATTTACAAATGTTGTCGCCATCCCTTATATGCATCATGGGTGGTTTTTTTTGTCCCTGGGATCGTCCTTATGGTAAATAGTTGGCTCGGGCTGACAACACCGATATTCATGTACGTTATATTGTGTAGATTGGTCAAAAAAGAGGAGATATATTTAGAATCAGTCTTTGGTTCCGAATACATTCATTACAAACGAAAGGTTCCTTGTATCTTGCCCGTTGGGTATCTAAAACAATCGTATAACGCCGCTAATTCAGCCAACGCAAAAGGCCGCGCGTCTGGTTAGCCGCGCTCCCTTTTAATTATTCGGCATCCACGGGCGGTTAAATTATGCAGACGCATTACTACCTGGTTCATTTTCAATATCTGGGGCTTCGATACCACGGCTGGCTCAAACAGCCTGAATTGCGAACCGTTGAATATATGGTCGAGAAAACGCTCCGGTTTATTTTGGGACATACCCGATTTAAAATTTTAGCGGCCAGCCGGACAGATGCCAGGGTATCTGCCAATCATTCCGCCTTTGAACTTTTTATCCAGGAACCCCTGGACCCGGACCGGTTACTGACGGAGTTCAATCTTAATCTGCCCAGCGATATCAAAGTGTTAAAAATTGAAGAAAAGGATAAAGGTTTCAATATTATCAACGGCTCCAAAATAAAGGAATACATCTATTTGTTTGCGTATGGTGAAAAACACCATCCCTTTTGTGCGGCGTTGATCGGCTCATTTCAGTATGATCTGGACATTGAACTGATGAAAGCAGGCGCTGCATTGTTCCAGGGCAGACATAATTTTGTTAGATACTGCACCAGGCCGAAACCGGGCGCCACATTTGAAAGAGAGATCCTGGTAAGTGAAATTACAGAAAATACGATTTATACGGCCAATTTTTTTCCACCCAGAAGTTACGCCTACTGCATCCGGTCAAAAGGATTTTTGCGGTATCAGGTTCGATTGATTATGGGGCAATTACTGAGTCTGGGCAGGGGAGAGATCAGCCTGAACGATATCGCAAAATCGCTTAAAGGAAACGACGATCGACCACTCAGGCATATTGCGCCTTCTTCGGGGCTGATTTTAAACAATATTGAGTTTGATTAATCCTTCAGGTGCCGGCCACCTTTGGTTTGGATGCGGAGACGGGCGGATGCGTGGATTTGACATTGATTCATTTTGTTATTATTTTTGATAGTGTTTTAAGGATGATGGCGTCGTAAAACCGGCAGGGGGCAATATGAAAAAATTAAATGACATCATCACTGGGATGTTGCCGCACATGCCCCAAAACCTGGTGTGGATTTTTTCAAAAAAATACATTGCCGGGATGACGGTGGCCGATGCCGTGGCCGCCTCACAAGCCATCAACGGCCAGGGCGCCAAATTTACGCTGGATATCCTCGGTGAATTTATTTCGGGCTTGTCAGAGGCGCGTGTGAACAGAGACGACTACATTGCGCTCATCAATACCGTAGAAAATGAAAAACTCGATGGCAACTATTCGCTGAAGCCCACCATGCTCGGCCTCCTCATCGACCCGGCCGCCTGTTATCGCTATGTCCGGGAAATTGTGGCCACGGCGGCGGCCTTTGGTAATTTTATCCGCATCGATATGGAAGATTCTCAATGCGTGGATCTGGAGATCGAACTGTTCAGGAAATTAAAAGCCGAATTTCCACTCAATGTGGGGCTGGTGGTTCAGGCCTACCTGAAAAGAACCCGTCAAGACATTATTGATCTTTTGGATCTTCATTCATCGGAAATTCCCCTGAACCTGAGGCTGTGCAAGGGGATTTATACCGAACCGCCGGAGATTGCCTTCCAGGCGTACCGGGAAATCAACGCCCATTTTCTTGAGGACCTTGAACTGATGCTGGAAAACGGTGTATATCCGGGTATCGCCACCCACGACAAACCCCTTGTCACCGGTGCGTACCAATTGCTCGAAAAATATCAGACCCCCATGGACCGGTATGAATTCCAGATGCTCTACGGTGTAACCCCGGATTTGAGACAGTCCATTGTGACCGGCGGTCACACCATGCGGGTGTACGTGCCCTTTGGCAAAGAATGGTTCGGCTATTCCACACGGCGGCTGAAAGAAAATCCCAAAATCGCCGGCCACATAATTAAGGCCCTTTTTCTAAGAGGCTAAATTCGACTTTTTAAGAGTTCATCAAGTTGCCGCCTGCAGTCCCGTGAAGTATCAGCGATGATGCTCCGAAGCGATGGGGAGTGGTGAAATGAAAAAATTAAAGAGGGGTGCATCCTTTTTTATATGCTTTCCGGTCATGACGCTTCTTTTTTTCGGGGCCCTCGGCACTGCCGCCGGAGCAGATGATGCCTATACTGCGGCCCGGAAAGATATGGTGTTGCATCAGATCAAATCCAGGGGCATCGTTGACCCGAATGTATTGCCGGCCATGGAAAGGGTGTTGCGCCACGAATTTGTGCCATCGTCCCGGAAAAAAGATGCCTATGACGACAGACCCCTTCCCATCGGGTATGGCCAGACGATTTCGCAGCCCTATATTGTGGCCCTCATGACCCAGCTGCTCAAAGTGGACCATGATTCAACGGTCCTGGAAATTGGTACGGGGTCAGGGTACCAGGCGGCTGTTCTGGCCGAAATCGCAAAAGCGGTCTACACGGTTGAGATCGTACAACCGCTCCATGTCCGTTCTGGAAAAACATTAAGCCGGCTCGGGTATAAGAATATCAGCACCCTGAACAAAGACGGATATTTCGGTTGGGCGGTCCATGCCCCCTATGATGCCATTGTCGTCACCTGTGCCGCTGATTTTGTCCCGCCCCCCTTGATAAAGCAATTGAAACCCGGTGGGCGAATGTGTATCCCGGTGGGGCCGCCGTTCAAGGTTCAGCACCTCGTTCTGATAACAAAGACGGAAACAGGGACAATCTCAACAAAGGTCATTGCCTCGGTGCGGTTTGTGCCCCTCACACGAAAAGGGGAATGAATTGAAACGATTCGGCCATACTCGTGTTAACAGGGTCGTCTTTTTGATATCGTTTTCAATTTTAAGCTACGAAATCGTTTTCACCCAGGTGTTTGCCTATATGCAATGGCATAACCTTTCCGCCCTTGTTATTACCATGGCGCTTTTAGGATTTGGTGCCAGCGGTTCTGTTGTCAGCATCCTTCACAAAAGAATCGAAAAAGCCTATGTTGGTTGTTTTTTTGGCGCGACCCTATTATTTCCGGTTTTTTTAGGGGCCGGGTTTGTCATCTCCTCCCGTTTGATGTTCAATCCCTATGAAATAGGCGTTGCCCCCAGACAGGTGATTTTCTTTTTTCTCTATTTTTTTCTCATGGCACTGCCGTTTTTTTGGGGCGGGGCCATCGTCTGCATCGCTTTTTTACGATATTCCATTTCAAAAACTTATTTTGCCAATCTTGTGGGGTCGGGTACAGGGGCATTGGCTGTGGCAGGTGCGGCCTATCTCCTGCACCCCTATACTATGATGGCCGGGATTATCATGATTGCCACGGTCCCGGCCGTGATCGTCTCTTTTCACGGCAAAACAAAATTTGTCTGTCTGGCAGCGGCAGTGGTTGTTTTGAATCTTGCCGTTCTGGCGGCGGTCGTATCGTTTCCTCAGTTTAAAAAGGTGTCCCCGTATAAATCAATTTCAGGGGCATTAAACCTGCCAAAAGCCGAAATCGTCCATGAAGCCTATTGTCCCCTGGCAGTGGTGCAGGTGGTTCAGGCAGAGGGACTTCGGTCCACGGCAGGGCTGAGCCTGGCATCTGTTTTCCAGGTACCGGTTCAGAAAGGCATATTTTTAAACGCGGATTCAATGAGCCCCATCACGCCCTTTAAGGGGAATACCGATGACATCCGGTATCTGGAATACCTGACCTCATATCTGCCGTTTTACATCAAAGATGAAACCAGCAGGAACCGCGTGTTGATCCTGGGGTCAGGGGGTGGGGAGTCCATTTTAAAATCCGTATTAAGCAACTATAAACAAATAGATGCCGTGGAAGCCAATTTCCGGGTGGCTTTTTTGATGAAAAATCAATTTGCCGATTTTTCGGGAAATATCTATAACCGCGCCAATGTCCGGGTCTTTGATAGCGATGCCAGAAGTTTTATCAAAGAGACAAAAGAGCGCTATGACCTGATAGACCTTTCCATGATCGACGGGTACAATGCCGCCGCATCCGGCGTGTATGCACTGAATGAAAGTTATCTGTATACCATTGAATCCATCCGGGAATATTTTAGCCACCTGAGTGATACAGGGCTTCTGGCCATCAGCCGGTGGGTGGTCACTCCTGCCAGGGATAATCTCAAACTGTTCAATATGGTCATCACGGCCTTGCGGCAGGCGGGTATAAAAGATGTGAAAAAGCATTTGATTGCCATCCGATCCCTTCAAACCGTTACCCTGCTGGTTTCAAAAACACCGGTTCCCCCAAAGATGATCCATCGCACCAGAGCCTTTGCACGGTCTCGGCTCTTTGATCTGGTGCATATCCCCGGTATTCGAAAAACAGACGTCAATCAATTCGTCAAACTCGAAACGCCTGTTTACTACCATGCCCTGCAAGCGCTGTTTACGCCGGCGGCACAATCCTTTATTGACGGGTATGATTTTGATATCAGCGCGGCCACAGACAACCGGCCCTATTTTTACAATTTTTTCAAACCCGGTGTCATCCGGTATATTTTAACCTATGGCCCCGCCCAGATGCCGGTCACAGAGTGGGGCTACCTGATATTGCTGATCATTCTTGTGCCGGTGGTGGCCATCAGTTTTATTTTTATCCTGTTGCCGGTATTGAACCGCCATAAAAAAGCAAAAGGGATCCGAAAAGTTATTTTTTTTTATTTTTCCTTAATCGCCGTCGGCTATTTTTTTATTGAAATGCCCCTGATACAGAAGATGGCCCTTTTTCTGGGGCATCCGTCTTATTCCACTGCGGTGATTATCGCCGGGCTCCTGGTTTTCACAGGGATCGGAAGCTTGTTTTCAGACCGGCTTTTTTCCACCGATAACAGGATCTTTTTCTCAACTGTATTCATCTGCCTGATAACGCTTTTTTATCTCTGGTCTATCGATCACCTGTTTTCATTTTTCGTGATTTTTCCTGTTGGCGGAAAAATCGTTATTGTGTGTCTGATGATGGCCCCCTTAGGGTTTTTCATGGGGGTTCCGTTTCCCCAGGGGCTTACCGCAATAAAAAAAATTGAAAAAGAGGCAACATCCTGGGCCTGGGGCGTTAACGGATTTTTTTCCGTTATCAGCATTCTGCTGGCGACTGTTCTTGCAGTTACCATGGGGTTTACGGCTGTCTTTGTCATTGCCTGTCTTTGCTATCTTGCAGCCGGCATCCTCTCCTTGGGGTTTCGCAGGTTGCAATGACGGTGGCTTTTCAGGCAGATTTATTTTGGCGTTTCGCTGTTTCAAGGCGGTTGCCCCGGGGCTGTATCGGGGCAATTTCATCCATACAAAACAAGGAGGCGGTTTCTATACCAGGGCTTGTAAAAGCACAGATAATCACGTATCTTCCGGATTATGAAAAAATCTTCAAAAAACCGGCTGACACCCGGGCAGGCGTTACGTTTTCCCGGTGACAGTCTTTTCGATAACATTGCGCGGGCGGTCTGCCGTGCCGGAACGCTGCCGAGAAAAGAGCTCCATGAAGCATGGGAAATGGCAAAAAGGGTCCGACGAAGGTACCGGGGCGGCAGGATTCTGGATCTGGCCTGCGGTCACGGCCTGCTGGCGCATATCATGCTTATCCTGGATGACAGTTCAGCGTCAGCCCTTGCTGTGGACAAAAAAATTTCTCTAAATGCAGAAAAATTATCCCACGCGTTGATCACTTCCTGGCCAAGACTGAAAAACAGAATTACTTACAGACAAACGTCTGTTCAGGAAATCACTATTTCCCCGTATGACATTGTCGTCTCTGCCCATGCCTGTGGATCATTGACCGATTTGATTATGGGAAAGGCCATTGAACAGCATGCCCGTGTAGCGGTTCTGCCCTGCTGCCACGATTTAAAGGTATCTGCCACAGACGGCCTTGAAGGATGGATGGACAAATCCCTTGCAGTGGATACCGTAAGAGCCCTGCGACTCAAATCAGCGGGGTATCAGATTGTGACACAGCGAATTCCAGGCGATATTACCCCTAAAAACAGGCTGCTCATGGGAGAATATATAAACGCCAACCCGGAACCGGGTTGACTATTTGCGGTATTGCTTTCCACAACCCTTATGCTGAGAGAAGAGAGAATGAAAAAATTAAAAAGCGTTCCCATCAAACCCCTGGTTCCCTATGATGTGTTTGAAAAGATGGATGTTCGAATCGGGACGATTATCCGGGTGGAAGAAATCCGCGGGTCTGATAAATTAATGCGGCTGCTGGTTAACTTTGGTGATCACGAGAGAAAAATATTGGCCGGCATCAAGCAGGAACGCGAGAACCCGGCAGAGATTGAAGGGAAACAGGCATTGTTTGTCGTGAACCTTGAACCGCGCAAAATGATGGGTGAAATTTCCGAAGGCATGCTCTTTGATATCGGTTACGCCGACGGTATACCGCCCGTGCTGTCGGTTCCTGAAAAACCGGTGCCCGATGGTGTTCGTGCGGGGTGATTTTTCTGGTTCCTCGCTATTTCGTGTGGGCGCCTCGGGATGATTTCATTCTGCTACGCAAAAAACTCGGGCCAAAGCGCTCGTAACGCCGGGCAGGGCCTCGGTTCAAATATGGCATTGATATTTAATTCAAAATTGAATCGCAGGGAACACTTCGATGGCTGTCCGGCGCAACGATCGCTAAGGCCCTCAAACAGTTTCGCGCAGCAGAATGAAACCATCCCGGGGCCATAGCCGGTTATATTACCTATACAAAACAGCGAGGAGCCATTTTTCTGAATGGATTAAAAATGAAAACGGATCGTTTCAAGGCCATCGTTTCAGCGGATTGGAACCAGTGTCTGGCGCCCTGCGGCCCCTTTGACCCGATTATCCATACCTATCCGGAGTTAACGTCAGACGTGACAACCCTGTTTAAGGCATACACGGGGAATAAAATATCCCTGGGCATGGCCAGTCAAAAAATTAAACAACTGCTTCCCGAGCCCCTATCGATTCAACAAATGGATGCTTACCTGGATGCGGCGTTTATCACCTATACGGGGGTGCCGGCGCTAATCGGCTGGTGTGCCCAAAATAACATCCTGTTCATGATCAATACAACGGGCTTCATGGGATATTTTCAACGTATATTTGCAAAACAATTGCTGCCTGAAGTTCCCGTACTATCGGCCAATTCATTGATTCGATATGCTTCTTCAGAGACGGACCCGCCTGAAATGTATGCGCTTGAAGAAATCCGGGACAAGGGTAAAAATACGGCCCGTGCGGTGAAAATTTTTGGTGTCTCTGCAAAAAAGGTAGTGATCATCGGCGACAGCGGCGGAGATGGACCGCATTTTGAATGGGGCCAAAAACAAAAGGCCCGTATGATCGGCAGCATGGCAAAGCCGACGTTAACGGATTATTGCAACCGGAAAAAAATAAAGATCGATCTTTTTTTCGGGCCGGCATACACGGACGGCCAAAAAAGAAACGAAGAAAAAGAGATGCTTGTTGATTTCATGGCATTAAGTTCTGTTTTTGAAAGGATGATAGAATAAAATTAATGGAAACGCTTGAGGAAAAGGTCGCCCGGGTGGTGAAAGAGAATGTGACCGTTGTGGCATACGATCCTGCCTGGCCCAAACTGTTCGAGCAGGAACGATGTCATCTGCTGACATGCCTGCCGGCTGAGCTGATCAATAGAATTGAGCACTTCGGCAGCACTGCTGTCCCCGGTCTGCCGGCAAAACCCATTGTGGACATGCTGGTGGAGGTGACCAGTCTCCATGATACAAAGCAGGTGATTGCACCGATCCTGGAAGCACAGGGCTATGATTATTTCTGGCGACCGTCGTTTGGCGACACCACACCACCGTTTTATGCCTGGTTCATCAAACGTGATGGTCGCGGGGAAAGAACGCATCACATTCATATGGTCGAGGCGGATTTCGAGCAGTGGGACAGGCTGTTGTTTCGGGATTATCTTATCGAACATCCGGGTGTTGCCCGGGAATATGGTCGTCTTAAAAAGAATTTTTCCGGTGCATACCATAATGACCGCGTGGCCTACACCCATGCCAAGAGTGATTTTATCAAGGGTGTTACTGAAAAAGCCAAACGATATTATCAGGAAAAATACAGGCCAGGCCGGTCGCATATTTGCCGTGCTCTTAATTGTAATGGGCGGCGCCACCTTTCTGGGTGTCATTGCAAATGCCACGGAGATATTGATATTAAGGCGAGAATTACAAAGCAGAAGAAAAAAGGTCAATATGGTGCTGGGTGTTTTTTTTCAGTGAGGTCGGCTATAAACTGTTAGGCCGTTTTTCAAATCACGATCATGTTGCCGGCGATGTAAAGAAACATCTGCTTGTCCGGTTTGGCTGGACAGCGGAGCGATTCTCAACCGTTTTGAATCTGATCCGGGGATCAAAAGTCGGAGTGGATGCCGCAGCGTTGGATTTAAAGGAATTGCATGCGAACCAATCCCTTTGATAAGAATGCGTCACCGGTTGTCATTGAGTAAATGAAGAGTACGGGGGCGTTGAGTTTGCCCTATCGTTGCATAAAAAATATGCGCTATTGAGCTAAATCCGCCAAGAGAAATAGTTCAACGAGAATATTGCAATTTTTAAGGTATTCAACGATGGTGATATCCGGAAAAATTACAAAAGAGCACCATTTTTTACCCTCCGGGAAAGCCGGATGACGCCTGATCCTTCGTTATCAAGGGATTGCGGTAGATGAATACAGCTTCACCCTTGATGCCTCGGCTCTGAAGCCATCCGGCTTTTGCAACGATAGGGTTTACCCATTGGCGGTCGGCTGGCATCCATTCAAAACACCGTTGTATCGAATGGATGCAGCCGGGCCCGAACCGTTGCCGCCGGAAACCCCATTGTTCCCGGCGGCAACAGTTCCCTTTATGCCCTTATTCGTGAGGCTTGCAACCATAAGGGCATTAAGGATTGTCAGTCATGTCGCATCGCATGCCTTAAACTGTTTCCGACGATGCTACCGGTTTGAACCCTGCTGCGGAGAGCCCTGGTCCAAAGCCGCCGGGCAGACCGGCAGCACTGCTTCCGTAGGTGGAGACGCCGAAATCCGGGTAGGCGACACCACCGTGTTCTGAAAAATCCAATCCTTCGATCTCTTCTTCCTTTGAGACCCGGAGCCCCATCACCAAATCGATGAGCTTGAAGATGGCAAATGCCGTGGTGAAGGTCCAGGCAAAGCAGGCCCCGATGCCGATTAACTGCACTGCGATAATTTTCAATGAAAATCCACCCACATTGAACAGGCCTGCGGCCAGGGTTCCCCATGCCCCGCAAACGCCATGCACCGATATGGCGCCCACGGGATCATCCACCCGGATGCGATCGAAAAACAGAACCGAGAAGACCACCAGTGTTCCGGCCACAGCCCCGATGATAATCGAACTGCCCGGCGAGACATTGGCGCAGCCTGCCGTGATGCCCACCAGTCCGGCCAGTGCCCCGTTTAAGCTCATGCCCACTTCGGGTTTGCCGAATTTGAACCAGGAGACGAACATAGCCATCATGGAACCGGTGGCGGCAGCCAGGTTGGTGTTGACGAAAATCATGGCAATATCTTTATTGGCCGCTGTTGTGGATCCGGGATTGAATCCAAACCAGCCCACCCAGAGGATAAAAACACCCAGCGCCGCCAGAGGGATGTTATGGCCGACAATGGGCCTGGTCCTGCCGTCGGCGGTATATTTGCCCAGCCGCGGCCCCAGGACGATGGCACCGGCCAGGGCCGCCCATCCGCCCACCGAGTGGACCACCGTGGAGCCGGCAAAGTCAATAAACCCCAAAGCCTCAAGCCATCCCCCGCCATTGTAAAGGCTCCCCCATGCCCAGCTGCCGAATACGGGATACACCAGGGCGCTGATGAAAAACGAATACACCAGGTATCCGGTAAATTTGGTCCTTTCGGCCATGGCGCCTGAAACTATGGTCGCAGCCGTTGCCGCAAACACCACCTGGAACATCCAGAACGCCAGGACCCAGGGATCCCCCCCGGGGGTATAGTCACTGAGGAAAAAGCCGGAACTGCCAAACAGTCCGGAATTATTGACGCCGAACATCAGCCCGAACCCGATGGCCCAGTAGCCCAGCGTCCCCAGAGAAAAATCCATCAGGTTTTTCATCATGATATTGATGGCGTTTTTGGCCCGGGTAAAACCCGCTTCAACCATGGCGAAACCGGCCTGCATGAAAAAAACCAGTACGGCTGCTACCAGTGTCCAGAGATAATCTGCATGGGCTTGTACCAGTTTAATGGCCGTCAGGTTTGATGCGGCGGTTGGTAGTTCGTCTCCGGCCCATACACCTGTGAATCCGGCAAAAATTAAAAACATTGTTACAATTGCAATCTTCATCTTCTCAATTCTCCTTTAGCTTAAATGGCATCGTTGCCTTTTTCACCGGTTCTGATCCGAATGGCGTCTTCAATGGGTGATATGAAAATTTTGCCGTCCCCAATTTTACCCGTGCCGGCCGCTTTGAGGATCGCCTTGATGACGCGCTCTGCCGAAGCATCTTCAACTACGGTCTCAATTTTAATTTTGGGTATGAAATCGACCTGGTATTCAGCACCCCGATAGATCTCCTTGTGGCCTTTCTGGCGACCGAATCCCTTGACCTCGGTCAACGTCATTCCCTGGACACCGGCATCGTTCAGGGCCTCTTTTACCTCATCCAGCTTGAATGGTTTGATCACCGCTTCTACCTTTTTCAACTTTTTTCTCCTTGTTTGGTGTTACATTTTCTGTATGTGTGATGCGCATTTGTTGATATATGTATCAAACATTGTGCCAACCGGGATTAATTTGTCTGAAATGCATCTTTGTTTTTGATTTTGTTGCATAAAAATTTTCCCATCATATGGGAATCGACGATCCTTAAAGAATCGCCAAATTACATAAATGTACTTTTATATTTTTTATTTACAATTTTGTATCTATCGAACGCCGGTTCGTTAGAGGTGGTAAGCAGCGGTGGGGGTGTGAGCGTTTCATCTCCATCTGCTGTTTTGATGGGTGCCCCGGGATGCTTTCATTTTGATGCTCAAAAAACTCGGCGCAAAGCGGTCGTAACGCCGGACAGGGCCTCGTCATAAATTATCATATTGATATTTATGCAAAATTAAAACCATCGGGGACTATTTGATGGCTGTCCGGCCTGACGATCGGCTAAGCCCCTCAAACAGTTTCGAGCAGCAAAATGAAAGCATCCTGGGACTGCAATCGGCCAAATTCACCCATATGTAACAGCGAGGCGCCAAAAAGAATCATTTTTCTATTTGGCGCCGCTATTTTTTTGGCGGGAACCGATTCCTTTATCATTGATAATTTCGGTAAGACTAAGATATGATGAACTCGTAAAAAGTCGTATTTAGACGGTTTCGTAAAAGGTTCAAATTCAAGGCGCGCAAATTTTGCAATTATGAGGCGTAACCATCTTACGTTGAATGATTGCGAAATGCAGTGCAACGCAGGATTTGGACTTTTTACGAAACCGTCAAGATATGGTGAGGTAAGATAAGGAACCGCTTGTCATGCGTATTGCTACAGAAGATGACCTTCCGGCCATTGTTGCGATTTACAATGCCACGGTGTGGACGCGGATGTCCACCGCGGACACAACCGAGGTTTCGGTGGCGTCCCGAACAGAATGGTTCAGGCGGCACACGGCCCACAGGCGACCGCTCCTGGTTCACGAAGAAGATGGCCGCGTTGTGGCCTGGGTGAGCTTTCAGTCTTTCTACGGCAGGCCTGCTTATGCCCATACCGCCGAAATCAGTATTTACATTTCATCGGCATACCGCGGCAGGAAACTGGGTGCAACACTTCTTGGCCAGGCCCTGGAGATGACCGCGTCTCTGGACATCCAGACCATTGTCGGATTCGTGTTCGCGCATAATAAACCCAGTATTCGTCTTTTTAGATCATTTGGTTTCAAGCTATGGGGAACGCTTCCCGATGTTGCCGAAATGGACGGAAAGGCATACAGTCTTGCTATTCTCGGAAAACGGGTCAATCCCTGATTCGGCACCGGGGGTCACCCCTCTCCTTCTGCCGGTGGAATATCTTCTGCGAGTTTTTGGGCGAAGGCTGCAAATCGGCGGGATTCGGTTTCGTTTCCCTGCTGTCCGTAGATATAGCTGATTCTGCGGTAGCAATCAAGACGGTTGGCCGGATCATTCCGGGCCAGGGTAAGGTACAGCTCCAGAATTTTCGTTGAAAAATCACCGGTTGCAAAGCTGGTTTCAGCATAGCGCAGTTTGACTGCCGGGTCCACACGGGCATTACAACCGGTGCAGGCGTCCATTATTTCAGCGTAAAGTGCCCTGGCCTTTTCCGGCTGGCCCAGGGCCTCATAGGCCCTGGCAAGGGTCTGCGCGACGGTGTTGTCCCAGGGGCCGGTATCCAGTATTTCCCGAAAAAAAGACACGGCTTCTTCGTAGCGTTCTGACCGGAGCAGTGTTTCCCCTGCCAGCATTTTAAACGGCAGTGTGTCCAAGAGCTTCTCCGGGCAGTTTGAGAGCAGTTCCCCCACGGCATCGAATGCGTTGCGTTCCCAGAGGATCTCACACATCAGGTAATACGCTTTCAAGGACTCCGGGTGTTCTTTTAAAAAGGATGCCAGCAATTCATGGGCCTGCTCGTTGTCGCCCAGGTTCAGATGGGCGGTGGCAAGCTCAAGGGTAATATAGTTGGCCGCCAAAGGATAGGCGTTATGGGCTTCGGACAGCAGGGCCACTGCGGCATTGAAATCACCGCGGTTCAGGGCGATAAAACCCTGTTTGAAGGTGTCCGGGTAACTGCGGTATTCATCCTGTTCGGCATCTTCCAGTGAATTGCAAAGGGCCGTAAAGTATTCATCTTCGGATCCGGGATCATCCGTTTCATCAGCGTCCGTGTCAGCCATGATGTCGTCAGGCAATGTATAATTTTCAGATTTATCGGCAGCGTCCGGGATATTGTCAAGGCGTTTTTGGATATCAGTGGTCAGGCCGGGGTCTGTCGTTAACTCCAGGGCCAGGTGAAACAGTTCCATGGCATCGTCATGGCAACCGGATTCAACCAGGGCATCCCCGTTTTTTTTGTGCTCAAGGGCGAGGGCCTCTTTACAGTACCGCAGTTTATCTTCTATCCGCTGCCCGTAGTCGGGTTTGGCGTCTGTCTGCCGTTCGAGTTTGGCCAGTGCCTTTTCATATTCTGTTTTCGCATGGCCGTAGGACCCGTTGATCACAAAAGCATCTGCCTTCTGTTCAAATTTTTCAGGTGTGCCCCCGGAAAGAAAACTAAAAAAACCCATTTGTCAGTTCCTGTTTGAAGCGGTTAGCAAAATTTGACTGTCCCCACTCTTGAATAAAATTGATAGTTGTGAGACAGTTGTGTCTACAAAATGTATTTTAAACAGATATCCCTTCCACAGCGATTATGCAACGATAAAGGGTGGGTGTGATGACCCGTGTGCAAGCGTTTAAAATAGAAAAAGGATATAAGCCCGGCGCCATCGGTCGAATTGCGGAACTGCATGGCACCTATTATCATATCCATTGGGGATTTGGGCTTTATTTTGAGGCAAAGGTGGCTACCGAGCTTTCGGCGTTTCTCCGGCGATACAATGAAAATTGCGATGGCGTTTGGATTGCCACCGTAAATGGCCGTATTGAGGGTTCAATTGTCATCGATGGTATTCATGCGGGGAGCAAAGGGGCGCACCTGAGGTGGTTCATTATTTCAGAGGCGCTCAGGGGGAAAGGGGCCGGCCGACAACTCATCAAAAGCGCCATGGATTTTTGCAGGCGCAAGGGGTATCAAAAGACATATCTCTGGACATTCGAGGGCCTGAATGCCGCACGACACCTGTATGAGGAAGCCGGCTTTCAGCTTATCCGGCAGCAAGATGGCGTTCAATGGGGCACCACAGTTAACGAGCAATATTTTGAATTGAGAAATGAATGATATTTATGAAGATATGACAAAAAGGAGAAAAAATGAAATCAACTAAAATACTGTTCAGCGTCGCGCTGATACTTCTATTGGCGGCACCATTTGCGACAGCGGGCGATTTCGATTGGATTCAGGGGTTCAATATCAGGGCTGAACTAGATCCTTCGGGGTTCCGGGCCCGGCTGGCAGCCCGTTTTAAAATTGGTGAAGCAACCATTAATACCGTGCTGGGCAGCACTGACAATAAGGCAGATGCCTATATGGTCTGCAGGCTTGGTGAAATGTCAAATCAGCGGCCGGAGTATGTGTTAAAAGAATACCGGACCGGCAAGGCCGGCGGTTGGGGGGCAGTCGCAAAACGCTTGGGCATCAAGCCCGGATCAGCTGCATTCCATGCATTGAAAAATGGTCAGGATCTGTATGACGACCAGGGTAAGAAGGATCAAAAAGGAAAAGGAAAGGACAAGAAGAAAAAAAAGTGATCAAAACCGGCCATGAAACGCCCCTCGAAACGGGTCCGGGTGCAGTGTCATAGCCGGTTGATGCTTTTTTATGGCTGCGGTTAAAAAATTTGGCTCCTCGCTGTTTCGTCTGGGTGCCCCGGGACTGCACCGGTCAAATTTACCCATATATAACAGCGAGGAGCCAAAAATTTCAAGTGCGGGAGGTCTGGTCTGGTCCCCATCAGGGACTGCGCAATGGCTTGCTTTACCCATCCGGAGGGGTAGGGCAATCTCTTTGCCTGTTGGGGTTTTTCTGCGGATTATCGTGGAAACGGGACCGGTGCCGGCGAAAATTTTCCATCAACTGATCCAGTTTTTTCTGCTGCTCTACGGTCAGTTCTTTTTTCACCGCCACCAGTTCGCTGTTGATGATTTTTGCCATTTCCGCCCGTCTGGCTTGAAAAAAATCCTTATGACGCGTGCGCATACCGGTCAGAATGGTCCCGACTTTTTCCTGCTGCTTTTCGGTGAGATCCAGTTCCCGGGTCAGCCGGCGCATCAAAAACCGGTCCCGCATAAGAGGGGCACCGCTGCGAAATTCGACGATGCGATGTTTGACAAACAATCCGGTACCCAGCACGCCGCTTAACACCCCTATCGCAAAAATCAAAAATATCCCTGTGAATATCTTCCACTTCTTCATGGCACTCCTTACAGTCCCACGACCTGGTTGAGGGTCAACACTTCCATGTCATAGTCAAAGACGGCCAAAACAGCATCCTGGGGAATAAAATCAGTCTGGATCACCATTGCGGTCAGGGCTATGATTAAAATACAGGCCACCGGCGCCAGGCGCCAGATGTTCTGCCCGAACTGCTGGAAATAACCCGGGTTGCTGTTGAGCGGCCCGATATGCCGGATTTTCCGCATGGTATCTGCCTGCCAGGTTCGGCTTTCCCTGAAATCAGACGGTTTATCCCAGGCAGCGGCCAATGCCTTTTTGATTTTGTGATCATTTTTTGTCGATCGTGTCATGATGCTTCCTGTTTTTTTGAAAGTTACGCCTCCGCCTGCTCTTCCAGCAGTTTCCGGAGTTTTTTGCGCGCCCGGAAAGAACTTACCTTTACATTGGTCTTGCTCCATCCTAATCGTTTGGCCGCTTCTTCACCTGAAAGGCCTTCCAGATAAGTTAACTGGATTACCATCCGTTCCTTTGCCGAAAGCCGGCTGAGTGCCCAGTCAAGGACTTCCCGGGCATCTTTGCGGTCGTTGACGGCTTGAAAAGACCGGCTGGATGCATCCGCCATAATGTTTTCAATCCAGTGGCTGTTTTCGGTTGAAAGGGTACTCATGGGCACTTCCCGATTCCGGTACTGCCGGCGCCAGAAGTCATAGGCTGTTTTTACGGCGATGGAAGAGAGCCAGTTTTTAAAGCCCGATTTTTTTTTAAGTGTCGGCAGGGATCGATAGGCCCGGATAAACACGTCCTGGGCCACATCCTCCACCTGATGGGTGGGCAGGTGTTTTTGTAGTATGCTGAAGACATATCCCTTGTATTTCTCCAACAGGTAACTGAAATCATTTACTTCGCCGGCCAGAACCCGGTTGATGACGACAACATCGTTTTCCTGTGCGGTTTGACCAGACATCAATTTCGGTTTCCAATCCCGTTCAACCCCATGGGCGTCAGTCGGGTGCATCTTCCCACCCTTAGCCATTTCAAATACTTTTTACGAAATCGTCAATTTTAATAACACCGCCGGTGCCAAGGCTCTCTGCCACTATATTGCAACCGGCGGCGGTAAAGATCAGGGTCGGGCCATTATTCGGTGGTTGATGCCTGTTGACACCTTCGGAATCGTCCCTGTTTTCCCATACGCTCAGACCGCATCTCCTTCATTAATGCAATCTGGTCCGGGGTGAGCACCGTCTTAACCTCGCTGATGATCCGAGCCCCTAAAACGGCCAGTTCTTCCATCTGCGGTGCAAGTGCCTGGAACTGACTGCGAACGGCGGCTTCATCCAGTGGGTCGGCAAACGTAATGGCCGCCATATTTTCCCTTGCCGAAGCCAGCTCTTCTCTTATTTCCTTTCCTTCTGTCCGGTACTTTTTGACGATGCTGCGAATTTCATCCCGCTGGGTATCGGAAAGGTCAAGATGCATAACCATTTTTAATCCCGGGAATCCAGGCCCCATGCAACCTGACATCCGTCCATGTCCGAATTGGGCATTGGCCGTCGAAGTTAAGGCCAGACCTATCACAACTGTCAATACCATTGCAAATTTTTTGCTGAGGTTCATTTTTTATTCCTTTCTTTTTGATACATTTTGTTTCGATAAAATGTCCGATACGGTTTTGCTTTACGAAATTGATTTCTTCAGGTTCTGTTTCGGTACGGCAGAACCCGCATGCCCTTATGCGGTTTTTGCCGCACCGAAAACATGAGGAGAACAGGCAACTGCCGATCAATTTCGCTTTCAGCAGTGTCTGTTATTGGAGTCGCGATGATGCCTGAAACGGTTACATTTTTATATGAAAGTTTTGGGAAATGCGTTTTTACGAGACCGCCTAAGTCCGACTTTTTACGGGTTCATCAGTTTTGAGTCGTCAGCAGTTTTGATTTTTGGTTCCCCGTTGTTTCGTGTGGGTGCCCCTGGATGCTTTCATTCTGATACGCAAAAAACTCGGTGCAAAGCGGTCGTAACGCCGGACAGGGTTTTTTCATAACCGATTAGGGTGATATTCAATGTAAAATTAAAATTATAGGGGGACTATTTGATGGCTGTCCGGCCTAACGATCGCCAAGCCCCTCAAACAGTTTCGAGCATCAGAATAAAAAGATCCTGGGGCTGTACCGGTTTAATTTACCCATATGAAACAGCGAAAAGCCTGATTTTTTATTCAGCGGGGAAGGGCTAATTAGCTGAATTGATAACAATATTTTATGTATGGAAAGTTGAAAAGGCGATGTGCAATGAGAAACTCCCCTCGTGTCCCCCTTCAAAAGGGGGACACGAGGGATGGTTTTTAAATTGGCGCCTCGCTGTTTCATGTGGGTAAAGATGGCTCGATAAAGCCCCGGGATGCTTTTATCCGGAAGCTTGAAACTGTCCGAGGAACCTTTAAATTTAACCGCCGAAAATAGCCTCGGCAGCTTCCAGGGCAGATGCGTCGCCGGCCTGGATGGCATCCATCCTGCCGGCGGTTATCGGCAAAATGGCATTGATAAAAAAGGCAGCCGTCTGGATCTGTCCTTCGTAGAATACGGTATCTTTCTTTTTGGCATTGTTTGTGAGTTTTTCAGCGGATATGGCGGCCCGCCACAGCAGCATCCAGGCCAGGGTGACTTCTCCCATGGCTCTCTGGAAGGGAGTGGCATGCACAAATGCGGTTTTAAATTCCGGTGACATGGCAGTCTTACCCATATGCATGGCGGTTTCGCCCAGTTTGTCGGCAATTTTTTTGACCTTGTCGGCCAGATCCGCCGTGGCCGGTGAATCCTTTGCCCGGGTCACCGTTTTTTGAATTTCCTGCAGGTAATTCATGAACACCATGCCCTTTTGCATACCCAGTTTCCGGGCCAGCAGATCCATGGCCTGAATGCCGTTGGTACCTTCGTAAATGGCGGCGATGCGAACGTCCCGCAAATGCTGTTCAATGGGAAAATCCTTTGTGTACCCATACCCACCTAGTACCTGCATGGCTTCGGAGCAGACTTCAAAACCGCAGTCCGTGCAAAAGGATTTGATCACCGGTGTGAGCAGGGACAGCAGATTCCCGTAGTATTCGCGTTCTGTGGCGGTGTCGGCCAGTTTTTCCAGATCCAGCAGGTGGGCGCCGTAATAAAGCAGACTTCGCATGCCGTCCACATGGGATTTCATCCACATGAGCATGCGCCGGACATCCGGATGCTGGACGATGGTCACCGACGGCGCGTCCGGATTCATGGTGTTTTCAAGTGTGCGTCCCTGAACGCGCTGTTTGGCGTAATTGGCGGCGTACAGGTAGGCGGTGGATGCATTGGTAAAGCCGATGGCGCCCACGATGAGCCGGGCATTGTTGATCAGGTGAAACATGGCCCGCATGCCCTTGTTTTCCTCCCCGAGCAGCAAGCCCCGGCAGTTGCCTTTGCCGCCAAAGGTCAGAGAACAGGTGGGACTGCCGTGCATGCCCATCTTTTCCTCTATGCCGGTGCAGACCACATCATTGGGCTCTCCCAGGGTTCCGTCTTCATTGACCCATATTTTGGGAACGAGAAACAAAGAGATGCCTTTTGTGCCGGCCGGGGCCCCTTCGATGCGCGCCAGGACCGGGTTGATGATGTTTTCAGTCAGGTCCTGCTCGGCATTGGTGATAAATATTTTGCTGCCGGTAATGGTATAGGTGCCGTCGTCATTTTTTACCGCTGTTGTGGTCAGTGCCCCCACATCCGAACCGGCATCGGACTCGGTGAGGGCCATGGTGCCGCCCCACTCGCCGGAATACAGCTTTTTCAGGAAGAGTTCTTTCTGTTTGGGAGTGCCAAAGGCTTCCACCAGTTCCCCGGCCCCGAAACCACCCCAGGCACAAAGTGCCAGTGAATAATTGGCCCCTAAAAAATAGTCCACCACGGCCTGGCCCACCACAGAGGGCAGCCCCTGGCCGCCGAGTTCCGGAGATGCGGTAAGGGCGATCCATTCCCCTTCCTTGAAAAGGTCGTAGGCCCGATGAAAACAGTCGGGCATTCGGACGGTCCCGTTTTCAAAGACAAGGCCCTGGCGGTCACCTTCGGAAAACGTGGGCAATATCTCCTTGATGGCCAGATTCCGGGCCTCGGAAATAATCATATCAAAGGTTTTTCTGTTAAAGCCACTGTATTTTTCGGTTTTACAGAGCTTCTCTATTTCCAGTTGTTCGTACAGGACAAAATCAACATCTCTGCGGTCTGCAATTACTTGTGCCATTTTATGGTTAGCTCCTCTTGTTATTATTGACTACTGAAGGCTTGAATAGTTGTGGAATCGATGGCGCGTCAGCGCCCCATATCCATCATTCATCATTTTTTAAAACTTCGAATCTGCCAGGTGCCATTGACCATGGAGACCACTTCGCCGGCGGCATCCCTGATCTCCATTTCCAGAGAGAAATCGGCTTTGCCCTTTTCTTCGGCTTCCGCCTGAATCCGGTCGGCCTGATCGGCGTCAAGTGCCATCTCAAGGGTGACATCGGTGGTGGCCGGGCGGCGAAAGCGGATGTTGATTTCCTTGACGATGGGGAAAAACCGGTTCACGTCAAAAGAGGCCAGGTGCAAAATGCCGCCGGGAATTTCCCCGATGGTAAACAGGGAGCCGGCATACATCATGCCCACATGGTTGACATTGCCTTCAAGGGGCATCAAAATTTTCGTGTAGCGCGGTCGGATGTCGAGTACCCGGATGCCGGTGCGCTTGATGGCGGGGATGCCGTCAATGGTCATTTCGGCGATGGCTTTCATCTCTTCGTTGGTCATGATATTTGTCTCCTATTTTTTTTGCCAGACGGGGGGTCTTTTTTCCATTAAAGCGGCAATGCCTTCCTGAAAATCATGTGATCTTAACAATATACTCTGCATGTCGACTTCCATGCCCAGGTGGGTCATCAGATCCACCCCCTCTCCCTTGTTGACGACCTTTTTAACGGCCCCCACGGCCAGGGGGGCCATTTTGATGATATCCATGGCCAGGCTATCCGCTGCCGCGTACAGGGCTTCCCGGGTGGGATAGACATAGGCTGCCAGTCCCCAGTCCAGGGCCTGGGCCGCGGTATAATTTCGGGCCGTCATGAGGATCTCCATGGCCCTGGACGGGCTGAGCATTCTGGACAGCCGGGCCGTACCGCCCAGGTCAGCGATGAGGCCGAATTTTGCTTCGGGCAGTCCCCATACGCAGTCCGTGCTCATGAGCCGGAAATCGCAGGCCAGGGTCAGTTCCACGGCCATGCCGAACACCCCGCCGTGCATGGCGCAGATAATGGGCATTTCGATGGCTTCCAGCCGATTGAGAAAGTGCTGGAATCTGCTGATATCCGCACGGATGGGGGCACCGCCGGCTGCCGCATCGGTCATGAACCGGCCCACCAGTGCGCCCAGCGAGTTAAAATCGATACCCGATGAGAACACGGTACCCTGGCCGCGGATGATCACCACCCGGATATCCGGATCATTGATGAGGCCCTCAATGGTTTCACAGATCTCCTGCAGCATTTCAAAGGTCAGGGCATTTCGCTTTTGCTCGCGATTCAGGGTCAGGTAAAAAATGTTTTTCTTTTTTGTTTTCAGAATATGATTTTCAGACATCCATGGGCTCCTTTGAATGGATTTTACAACAATATGGTCAGGTTATCGATGGGATAGGAAACACAGGCATGCACATACCCGAATTGACGATCCGATTTGCGCACCAGGGCGCCGGGGGCCTGGAATACATGGCCGGAAAGGATCTTCACCCGGCACATGCTGCATTCGCCGGAACGGCAGAGGGCGGGAAGAAACAAACGGTTTCTCTCCAGCGCCGTCAGTAATGACTCACCGGCGCGGGCTTTGAATACCTCGTTGTCTTTGACCCTGATTTCAAAAAAAGTATCGGGTGTGACATCCACCGGCCATCCCGGATATTCGAAAATGTTGAGGGGGGCACCGAACATTTCCCGTCTGATTCTGGTCTTTGGCACCCCCATTTTTTCCAGATCCGGCAGACAGAAATCATACATGGCCTGGGGTCCGCAGATAAAAAAGGATTTATCATCGATCCGTTCCAGGGCTTTTGTTATCACCCCGGCCGTAATAAAACCGGTTTCGCAGGCATTGTCATCGGCGGAATTTTCAATGACCGGGATATAGTGTATGTTTGGAAACTGCTGTGCAAGGCGCGTGATCTCGGCATGAAAGATAATGTCATCCATGGTTTTACTGCCGTAGAAAAGATAGACGGCGCGGTCCAGGCCGCCGTCGGCAATTTCACGCAGCATGCTCATAAAAGGGGTGATGCCGCTGCCGCCGGCAAGCCATACCATGGTCTTGGCGTGTATGATGGGATTGACATAAAAGTTTCCCTGGGGCCCCGAACTTTCCAGTATATCGCCTCTGGCAACATCATCCAGCAGATAGCCGGATACCAGTCCCTTTTCTACCCGACGGATGGTGATATCCCAGTATCCGGTCTGGCATGGAGAAGAGGAAATACTGTAGGGACGGCTGGTCCGGATCGAACCGATATGAAGGAAAAGCGTGATATACTGTCCGGCCTGAAAGGGAGGCAGACGGCCATTGACCGCCTTTAAGCGCAACGTGCCACTGGAAGGGGTTTCTGTTATGATCCGGCTGATCTGCAGCGGTATTCTGGCCGGATGAAGCCGGTTGATAAAATCGGTCACCTCGTTTTTTTGTGCAGAAAAATCCGACCCGTATTTTTCTGCGATTTTGATCTCTTCAACAATATCGGCGTAGCCGTCAAACTGTTTGACGATTTCTTTCTGCATGGCAATCCTCCTGTCAGGCGTTCATGTCGGCGATCAGGGCTTTTGCGGCCATGACCCCTGAATCCAGTGTCGGCTGGTACCCGTTATACCCGATCCACCCCCCGGCGCTGTACAGGCCCCGAACAGATGACTGGGGCGGCACAAAGAGTTCCGAATTTTTAATATGGTGGTCAAAACCGTATATCGCCCCTTTTGGATGCCCCAGGTAACGCAGATGGGTCAGGGGCGTGGCGATTTCCATCTCCTCAATATGATCGCGCAGGCCTGGAAAGACCTTTTCGGCCAGTCTTACCATGGCATCTCCTATCCGGTATTTTTCCGCGGCATATTCGGCCGGCGGTACCTTCAGCCAGGTATCCCCGTACTTGAGGGTGACCATGGCCACCTGGCAGGTGCCGGCCGGCGAGAAATCCGGATCGATGAGATTGTAACAGCTCAACACCATGGAATCCTCATCGTCAATATCCCTTACTTTCATTTTCCGGTAGGCGATTTCGGGATCTGCAGTGCCCAGGATGAAATTGGTGGACTGGGTCAGGCCCAGGGCTGCCGGTTCGCAGTCCAGCCCCATGTAGAGGGTAAAGGCCGACTGGCTCAGGGTGCACTGTTTTATCTGGGCCGACACCGCCTCCGGGACTTGGTCCGGGTCCATCATCTCGACGTAGGTGCTGATTTTGGAAGCATTGGAAATCACGTATTGGGCTGAAATCTCCTCTCCGGCTTCGGTGATGACCCCCTGCACCGCCCCCTGTTTGACGATGATTTTTTGGACCTTGCAGTTGAATCGGATGGTGCCGCCGTTTTCGACGATCGAATGGGCCAGGGCATTGGAAAGGGACTGGGAGCCGCCTTTGAGATGATAGGGCTTGAATTCAAGATAGGCAAAGAACATGGCCGCCATATCGACGATGGACATGTATCGGGGGGGCAGTCCCATGTAGGTCCAGTAGGGGGATACGGCCGCCTGCAAAAGCGGGTCATGAATAAACCGCGGCATAACGTCAGCGACTGTTTTTAACGCATATTGATAATAAAGCGGATATTTTTCCCGGCTGACGTCCGGGTCCTTGAGGTAGAAGACACCGATCACCTGCATGAAAAGCTGATAGAGAAAATCAAAATAACCGGCGATGCCCTCCTTTTCATGGGGGAATTGTTTTTGCAGTTCGGCGATCATCTCACCCAGGTCGGGTTTCAGTGTCAAGTCGAGCCGGTTCGGCACGATGACCCGGTAAAGATCCTGCATCTGGACAAATTCGAGCTGGTCCATGACCCCCAGGCGAGTCAATGTCCCCCGCAACGGCCCCGGTTTTTCAACACTGCCCAGCCCGCTGAGCTGATGCAGAGAGACCTCGAATTCAAACCGGCCGCGGCAGAAACTGGTGGCACAGCCGCCGGGGATGTTGTGCCTTTCCAACAAAAGGACGTTCAGGCCGCGCTGGGCCAGGGTGGCGCATGCGGTGAGGCCGCCGTTTCCGGCGCCGATTACGATTGCATCATAGGTTGCCATCATGCCTCCTTTGGAGATCAGCGGTTAGCTGTTAGCAAATGCCATTAATTTAATACAAACAACCTTTGTTTTTTTACCATGAAGTTACTGAAGGACATGAAGGGTTAAAAAACAAAACTTTTCAGCCCCTGTTTCAAAAGTGTGACATTAAAATTAATCAAAAAACCATATTTTATGTCCGCCAGTTTCATGTAAGTTAAAAGCTGCGCTTCGTGGATGGCTTTGATTGAATCCACTGCTTTTAGTTCAAGAATAATCTCATTCTCGATCAGCAGGTCAACACGATATCCACAATCCAATTGAATTTCTTTATATTTAACCGGCAACGGAAATTCCAATTGAAAACTGATGTGGTTTAATTTCAATTCATGTGCCAGGCATTGCTGGTATGTTGATTCCAATAATCCGGCACCAAGTGTTTTATGGACTTCAATTGCACACCCAATTACCATGCTGGATAATTCAGTGAAGTTTTTCTTCATGTCCTTCATGGTAAAAGCAGTTTTTAATTGATTAACTATCTGCGAGGCGTCCAATGACTTCCAGGTGATACGCCTTTTCCAGTTTTTGAACCGTCTGTATTGCGGCAGCGACTTCCCTGAAATCCGGTTTTTTATCGTCCGATGCCCGCTTGAGGGCATAGGCCAGTTCCCGCCAGGCCAAACCCACTGTCTGCATCTGATCGGTCAGGCCGCTTTCGGCAAGTGCCGGAAGATAGTCACCGGCCTCGCGCAGAAAATCGGCATACATCAGCCGGAAGCCGCCGCCGCCGGTGCCGCGTTTTTCAATCACCTGATAGGTAAACCGGGTCGTCCATTGCCAGTCGGGAAACGCTTTCCACTGGTCAAGCTCTTTTTCCCATTTGTCCAGGCTGGCGATGCCCTGAAAATCGTGAGAATCGTCTATAATCAGACGGCTCTGGGTCAGAACGGCATCCCTGACGACCGCGGGTATATTTTCAGGCACATTCAGATTTGCGGGGGCAAACATATCGCCGGTCATGTTGAAAAGTCCGCCTTTGGCGTAGCGGGCACATCGCATATCGGCAAACGCCACATCAATGGGCGCCGTTCGTTCCGTATCGGTTACCGAAAAGACCTGATGCTTCATGTCATATCCCCAGGCCACGATGGCATGACCGGGGAAATGGGTATGGGTTTTATAATACGGCAGATGATAAATGTCCGTGCGCAACAGGGCCGGACGGCCCTGGTCCAGCCGTCGGATCAGCATTTTTTCGCTTTCAGCAGGGTCCGTGTGTCGTTCCCATTTAAAATCAAGACCGATCCGGTTGAAAAACGCTTTTTCAAGATCGGCACTGCGCGTATGCATCAGTCGTGACATGGAACCGTCAGGCATATCGAGATACCATATGCCCAGGCCTGCACCGATCCCGAAACACATGGCCTCGCTCCACCTGGCGCCATAATGGTTCATCATGTCCCGTATGCTCGTGCTGGCGCAGTGTCGTCCCACTTTGTGGGTGACGGGTATGTCTGTCATAAACTAAAAATTCCCCTCTTCCAGCACCACCAATGCATCCACGGCAATGGGTTTTCCTTTTGACAGAATGACAGGGTTGATATCGATCTCCTTGACGGCCTTGTTTTCCAGGCCGATTCGCCCCACACGGATCAGAATATCCGCCAGCATTTCCATATCGGCGGGGGCCATTCCCCGGATGGCCCCCAGTATTTTATGCCCCTTGATGTCATGCATCATCTCCATGGCGTCTTTTTTTGTCAGAGGGGCTACCCGGAAACTGATATCTTCCAGTACCTCTGTAAATATGCCGCCCAGGCCGAACATGACGCAGGGACCGAACTGGGCATCCCGGGTCAGTCCCACCACCAGTTCCCGGGCCCCCTTGATCATCTCCTGCACCAGAACACCTCCGTCTGATCCGGTCATTTCTTTTGTAATTTCCCCGAAAGCCGCAATGGCCTCGTCTCTGTTCCGGATGTCCACCCGGATCAAGTTCTTTTCGGTTTTGTGTGCAATGGTGGGGGCGCAGCCCTTGAGGACCAGGGGAAAACCGATTTTTTCGATGGCGCTATCCAGTTCCGGAAAGGTTGTGACCATTGTTTCCCGGGTGCAGGGGACACCATATTGGGCCAGAACCTGTTTGGAGTCATATTCGGACAGGGCGCTGCGCCCTTCTTTGACAGTTTTTTCGATCAAGTTCATAGTCACCTCTATAAGAAATATTCAGTGTTTGGCCGAAAACGCGTATGCCTTTGAAAATCAGCCGCTATCAGTTAGCTATTAACCAAAGGATTCCGTCATCATTTCGAGCTGAAAGCCAATAGCTAACCGCTCAACGAATGTGTAACCACCTTTCATTAACGAATGCCGGCAACTGCTTTCAAGCCTGCTGCCTTTCCCGCCAGCGCTGATATCGCCGCACCCGGGCATAGGTGGCAACAGCCCGCTCGGTGGAATCGAAAAAGGCAAGACCCGCTTCACAGAAGCGGCGGCCCAGTTCCGGTGCAAATCCCGGGATTTTGACGATCATAAACGGCTTGCCCGATGTTTGATGCGCATGGGCCATGGCCTGGAAATATTCTTCATTGGCCTCGCCTGTCAATCCAACACCGATGACCATGACGGCATCCACCCCGGGGTCGGCGGCAATGCATTGGGCCGCCCGGGCATAGATGCTGATATCCAGGCTGGCGGAAAGGCCCACATCAATGGGATTGCGCAGACTGGTGCCGGTAGCCGGGACGAATTCGGCCAGCGTTGACCGGGTTTCGGGCAACAGGCCTGCCAGTGCCAGCCCATGGCTGCCACAGGCTTCCGCTGCTGAAACCGCCAGACCACCGGGGCCTGAAAGGATGGCGATATGCCGGCCAAGCCCCTGGGGCAGCAGGGAAAACCCCATCAGGGTGTCGATGAAGGCTTCAATCCCGGTGACGGGAATAGCGCCCCCCTGGCGGGCAACCCCTTCCCAGATATTTTTCGTGCCGGCAAGGGCCCCGGTATGAGATGATGCGGCCCGTGCGCCTTCGGCCGTCAGACCGACTTTCCATAATACCACCGGTTTTATCAAAGAGGTTGCTTTAAGGGCCGCAAGCATGGCCGGACCGTGCTGAATACCTTCTATATATCCGCCGATGACATGGGTTTTTAAATCCCGGGCCAGGTAACCTAAAAAATCCGCCACAGACAGGTCGCACTCATTTCCCAGGCTGACCACCTTGCTGAAACGGATGGCTTTTTCAGGCGCCATAATGCCTAAGATGTTGGACAGGGAACCGCTGTGGGAAATCATGCCCACGGGGCCCGGATCCCGGGAGAGCTGCGGGAAAAAGCTGAGGCCTGTTTCAGGGCAGTAGAGCCCCATGCCGTTGGGGCCGATAATGCGAATGTTTGCCGCCCGGGCCGTTTTCAGGAGTTCATCCTGCAAATCCGCCCCTTCTCTGGTCCCGGTTTCCCGGTAGCCGGAGGTAAACAGAACAATTCCCTTGACGCCTTTTGCCGCACAGTCCCGGACTACGGCAAGGGTGTGACCATGGGGGACCAGGACGATCACCAGGTCCACCGGGCCGGGGATGTCCGTGATCCGGGCATAGGCCGTTAGACCGTCGATGGTTCCGGCACCGGGATTGACCGGATAGATGGGCCCCTTGAACCCCTGATCAAGCAGGGCCATGAGGAAAAGCTTGCCGGTTTTCATCCCCCTGGGCAATCCTGCAATGGCCACCGAGCGCGGGTGGAAAAGGGCATCGATTTGTGTGAGGGCCTGTTCCTGCCGGCTCATTTTTCCTTCCCTGTCAATCAAGATTCTATCGTAAAAAATCAAAGCCCCATAAATTTAGCCGCAATACCCTTCATAATCTCATTGGTGCCGGCAAAGATGGACATGACCCGTACATCCCGAAATGCCCTGGCAATGGGGCAGGTTTCCAGAATTCCCGCATCTCCGAAAAGATCCATGGCCCGGTCGGCGGTGCGTTTGGCCATTTCAGTGGTCCAGTATTTGGCCATGGATGTTTCAATGATCACATCCTTGCCTTCCATGTGGTCGGCCACCAGTTTTTCCATGAAGGTACGGCCGATTTTGACCTCTGTGGCCATTTCCACCAGGGTATACTGGTTGGCCTGATATTTGGAGATGGGCTTTGCATTCTCGGGCGCTGATTTGCAGTAATCGATGGTCCATTCCAGAATTTTTTCCGCTGCCGTAACCCCACCGATGGATGTCACCAGTCGTTCCTGCTGCAGTTTCTGCATGAGCATCAGAAAACCGGTGCCCTTGTCTCCCAGACGATTGGCCACGGGGATTCGGCAGCCGGTAAAAAACAGCTCGGCCGTATCCTGGCTCCACCACCCCATTTTTTCAAGGTGCCGGCCTCTTTCAAATCCTTTTGTCCCGCCTTCCACCAGGTAAAGGGAAATGGCCTGGTAGGGGTTTTTCACGGCGGGATCTTTGGCCGCGATCACCACCAGGTCCGAGTTGATACCGTTGGAAATAAAGGTTTTGGCGCCGTTGATGACCACTTCGTCGCCTTCTTCCACGGCGGTTGTGGTCATCCCGGCCAGATCGCTGCCCGCATTCGGTTCGGTCATGGCAACGGCGGTGATGATGTCCCCGGAGACGCATCCGGGAAGATACTTCCGTTTTTGCTCAGCATTGCCGAAACTGTTGATATAGGGCACCACCACATCGCTGTGCAACCCGGCGGCCAGGCCGGTATGGTTGGTGCCGGCCATCTCTTCACCGACAATGACGGTATAGAGAAAATCACCGCCTAACCCACCGTATTCCGGGCTTATATCGGTGCATAGAAATCCGTTTTGGCCCATTTTCTGCCAGATCTGCCGGGGTTCGATTTTTTCTTTTTCCCATTGATCCACATAGGGGATGACCGCTTCGGCCAGAAACGCCTTCAGTCGTTTGCGAAAATCATGGTGCTTTTCCGTAAATTGCAATATCTCCATCTTTGTCCCCTCTTTAGCTGTTAGCTTGAAATGATGACGGTATCCTTTGGCTAATGGCTAACTGCTAATCAATGCCATTAACTTAATGCAAACAACATCTGTTTTTTACCATGAAGGGCATGAAGGACTTGAAGGTTAAGGTCGAATAATGCATTGATTTTCTTCATGTTCTTCAGTAACTCCATGGTGAAAGGCAGTTTGAATTGATCCCAAAACAATCGAAAATAGAATCATATTTCATGGTGTTCCATACGACTGCTGTTAAAGTTAATGACATTGACCTGTTAATAGCTAACGGCTGATCTTCAACGGTATATGAGTTTTCGGCCAAACATTATTTGATCTTGCCCACGACGGCCCGGCCGATGATATTTTTCAAAGTTTCCTTGTTGCCGCCGTACAGTTCGGCAATTTTGGCATCCCGATAAAACCGCTCCACATCGTATTCGGTCATATAGCCATATCCACCGTGAAGCTGAATCGCTTCATCCGCCACTTCCAGTGCGGCCCGGGCCGATACAATCTTGGCCATGGCAGCCCCATGGGCACTTTTGCGGCCTTTGTCAAAATCCCAGGCGGTTTTATACGTCAACAGCCGGGCGGTTTCGATCTTGGTGGCCATATCGGCAAACTTGTGCTGGGTAATCTGGAATTGGGCGATTTTTTTACCGAACTGTTCCCGGCCCTTGACATATTCCAGGGCCCGGTCCCGCGCCCCCAGGGCAATGCCTAGAGACTGGGCGGCTATCAGCAACCGGCATTCAATATCAAACTGCCGGGCCTGGTCATAGCCTTGCCCCTGCTTTCCGACCAGGTGGGTTGCCGGCACCCTGACATCTTCAAATGTAATTTCAGCACTGGCCACCATGCGGGACCCGAGTTTGTCTCCGGTATTTCGGATGGTCAGGCCCTCTCTGTCCGCCTCCACCAGAAACATGCTCAAGCCTCTGGCCGCCTCGGCATCTGGATCCGTGCGGCACAAAACAACATAAAATCCCGCCTCGCCGCCGTTGGTCATGCAGGTTTTGGTGCCGTTGATGACCCAGTCATTGCCCTGGACGGTTGCAGTTGTTTTCAAATCCGAGATATCAATGCCTTTGCCCGGTTCGGTAAAAGCCCCGCCGGACAGCAGTTGTCCTTCGGCCACCGGCGGCAGAAATTTGGCCTTCAGCGCCTCTTGGGCAAATCGTACCAGACATTCAGCCGCAAAACCGGCGCTGGTCAGGGCCATGCCGATGGTGGAGTCCCGGCGGCAGAATTCTTCGGCGATCAGGGTGTTTTCCAGCAGTCCCATGCCGCCCCCCGAGTACTTTTCAGCAAAATGAATGCCGACAAACCCCAGATCGGCTGCCTTTTTCCAGATTTTTGTGGGAAACGCATGGCTTTTATCCATCTCCTGGGCCAGTTCCTTGTCAAATTCACCCTTGGCAAAGGCCCGGGCCGCTTTCTGGATCTGTTTTTGCGGTTTGGTCAGTTCAAACATTTGTTTCTCCCCTTGTTCCGATGGTACAGGTATTGGGCGTTTAATGCTGTTTTTTAATATACAAAAAATATACGGTAACGTTTAAAATCGAAAAGTGAGAATTGAATAGTGAAAATTTAAGGAATTCTGCCTATCGGCGGACACAGCCCACCCCATGATAATTGAATAATAAAAATTGATGGACGCGCAGGGGCGAATCTTGGGTTCGCTCGAACGCCAATTTTGTATTTATAAAAAGGCGGAGCGTAGCGAATCCATATTCATCATTCATCATTATTCCAGTCGGGGATCGCGGCCACAAACGCCTCTCACCGACCTCGACCCCCGACCCCTGATATTGTTCGTCATTTACTCGCCATACCGGCCGACAATGGAAATACTGCAGACATTCATTGCCGGGAAGCCCCCCAGATTATGGGTGAGACCGTACCTGGGATCCGCCAGCTGACGATCTCCGGCCCGCCCGTTGAACTGCAGGTACATTTCATAAATCATCCGCAGGCCCGAAGCGCCAATGGGATGACCGAAACATTTCAACCCGCCGTCCACCTGGCAGGGCACCTGTCCATCCATATCAAAGACCCCGTCCATGACATCCTTGACCGCCTTTCCCCGCTCGGAGATATGCAGGTCCTCCATGGTGACCAGTTCGGTGATGGAAAAACAGTCATGGACTTCCATCATGCTGATCTCTTCCCTGGGATTGGTGATGCCGGCCTCTTTGTAGGCCATGGTGCTGGCTCTGCTGGTGGTCATGAAATGATCGCCGTCCCAGTCATTGTATCCGATTTCCTCGCCGCTGCTCAATGCCAGCTGCAGGGCTTTTACCGATACCAGATTTTTCTTGCCCAGACGTTTAGCGATTTCAGGGGTGGTGACAATGGCGCAGGCGGCTCCGTCACTGACCCCGCAGCAGTCAAACAGGCCCAGGGGGTGGGCGATGATCGGCGATGCCATGATCTGCTCTTCGGTCACGGCCTTGCGCAGGTGGGCCTTGGGGTTGTTGACCCCGTTGGCATGGCTTTTTGCCGATATATGGGCGATGGCGCGCTTGATATCCCTGTCCGAGATCTTGTATTTTGCCCCATAGGCACTGGCCAGCTGGGCAAATGAACCCGGGGCCGTGATATTGGGAAACCACTGCCAGGTCAGGCTGCCCGAATCCGAGCCCACAAAGCTGGGCAGGCCGCCATACCCCGTATCCTTGAGCTTTTCCACGCCCAGGGCCAGGCAGATATCATAGGCCCCTGACGCCACCGCATAAACGGCACCGCGGAACGCCTCTGTCCCCGTGGCACAGAAATTTTCCACCCGGGTCACCGGAATAAACGGCAGCCGCAGGGTCATGGACAACGGCACAGCGCTCTTGCCCACGTTGATATTGTCAAAACAGGTGCCCAGCCAGGCGGCCCCGATATCTTTTTTCTCAATGCCGGCATCGGCGATGCACTCTTGGAATGCCTCCACCATGAGTTCTTCGGCGCCCATGTCCCAGCGTTCCCCGAATTTTGAGCATCCCATTCCGATGATTGCAACTTTATCTTTTATTCCTGTTGCCATGCTTGATACCTCCTAGTTCAATGTAAACAGCTTTTCGAGAAGCTGGGATTTCATGATGTCACCCTCGATTTTGAGCTTGCCGGATGTATAGGCCTGCATGGCCGGCAGTTTGCCGCTCATCATGGCGATAAAATCAGTGTCCGCCATTTTCAGGGTACATACCGGTTTATCGTGCTGTTCGGCTTTAATGGTGCAACCCCCGTCCTTGATGACACAGGACCAGTCACCACCGGCATCACCGGTGATATTGTACTGAAACACCACATCCACTCCGGCGGCGGCATCCGCGTTAAAGCTGCCGGCCATTTTATCGAATATGCCGGCCACATCCAATCCACTGTCAGCTGCTGCCGCGGCAGATGGGGCTTCGGCTGCCGGTGTCATCAGGTCCATGATGGCCGCATTGGCATCGGTGATCTCTTTGGCAGCGTCCATAGCATTGATGGCATCCCAGTTGTCTTCAATCATTTCAGGTGTCGGCGGATTTTCAGCATCGCCCAGGAACGTTGCGGCCCCGGTCATCACTGTTGCCCGGTTGTAATATCCCATGCCGGCGTTAAAAATATCACCGGAGTGCTCGCATCTGTCACTGCAAAGATAGAGCACCATGGGGGCCACGAATTCAGGTTTCATTTTTTCGAACATTTCCGGGGGCAGCACATCTTCGGTGAGCCGTGAGGCGGCCAGGGGGGCAATGGTATTGACCTTGATGTTGTATTTTTTGCCTTCCAGCTCCAGGGTGTTCATAAGGCCCACGAGGCCCATTTTGGCCGCCGAATAATTGGTCTGGCCGAAATTGCCGTACAGCCCTGCCGCCGAAGTGGTCATGATGATGCGTCCGTATCCGTTTTCACGCATCACCTTGAATGCGGGCCGACTGACATGATAGGCCCCGCTTAAGTGCACATCCAGGACCGCCTGCCAGTTTTCCGGTTCCATTTTCAGAAAGCTCTTGTCCCGCAGGATACCGGCATTGTTGATGACGATATCCACCCGGCCAAAGGCATCCATGGCGGTCTTGACGATATTTTCACCGCCTTCCACCGTGGCCACATTGTCATAACTGGCCACGGCATCGCTGCCCAGTGCCTTGATTTCAGCGACGACTTTATCGGCAGCTGATTGGGAGCCAGCACCGGAACCGTCCCGGGCCCCGCCCAGATCGTTGACCACGATCTTTGCACCCCGTTTTGCCAGTTCCAGGGCGTAGACCCGTCCCAGTCCTGCGCCGCTGCCGGTCACGATGGCCACCCGGCCGTCATAGCGAATTTTATTCATTTCCTCGGCGGCACCGGGAACGGGAACAGCCTTCCAGAAATAGTTCACAAATCCGCGGTCTTTGTCTGCGACCTTGCGTTTAAAGGCCATCTGCACCGGCAACCCGACTTTGATGTCATCCAGTTGGCAGTCGGTTAAATCGGCCATCATCCGGCCCCCGCCCTCAAACTGAACCATCCCGTAGATGGCCGGCGGATCCACGGATACGGCGAGCATGTCTCCGGTAAAGGTTTTGACCTTGGCCGGCACATCGGCAAATTCATAATCATCCTGACTGTGGATGGCACCGCAGGACGGATTCACACAGATGTCCATTTTGGGAAACTGCGGTGTGCCGCACTCACGGCACCGGCCCCCCACCAGGCCCAGGATCATTTTGTTTTTCCGCCACAATACAGTGGTGGCGGTCTGGGTGGGGGCTTCGGCCCGGATGCCCATTTCCGTTTTGATCAAATCCCTGAATTTCAGCCATTTAAGGTAGTTGTCGGTGGTTTTTTTGTTGGCCAGGGACCCGGCCACACCGTTTCGCGGGGCCAGTTTGGTGATATTTTCCGTGACCTCGAAGTAGAGCGCATTGGCCCCCTGGCCAAAACCGGCCACGAGTATCCGGTCCCCGGGTTTGGCGTCTTCGAGGGCAGAAACCAGCATCATGAAGGAGTGGGCCGCGCCGGTTTCACCGCAGACCTCGTGCATGTTGTCCACCAGCTTTTCAGGCGGTGCGCCCAGTTTTTTGGCGATCTTGCGATGATCGCCCTTGAAAAAGCAGGGGTACACCAGTTTGTCCACATCGTCCATGGTGATGCCCAGCTTGGCAAACAGACCGTTGACCACCTTGGGGATAATCCGGCCGTAGCCGTCATCCCGGGTCCAGCGCTCTTCCCAGACATAATCGTAGGGGTTCTTGCTGCCGCGGTAATGATCGATAAAATCGCAGGAAATGGCATAAGACCCCTTGTATTCGGCGATGACATCGGTGTCGCCCACCATGAGAGACGCGGCGCCATCGCCGAACCACATCTCATAGAAATAGGCGGTCTTGGTTTCCCGGCAGTCCGTGGCCGTGACCATGATATTTTTCTTCGCACCGCTTTGTACCGATTCCAGAGCGCTCACCAGAGCCGTGGTGGCGATTTTCTGTGAGGCGGTATAATCCGCTGTTGTAAGTTCCTCTTTCAGATTCAGCGCCGCCGATATGATACCGGCGTTCTGGCGGTCTGCAAAGGGAAGGGTGGTGGATGCCAGGTACAAGGCGTCCATGTTTTTTTTGTCCTGACCGATCAAACAGTCGCGGGACGCCGCCACCGCCATGGTAATGGAATCTTCATCCCAGTTGCACATGGATCTTTCGCCCTGGGATACCGCCATGATGGCGGGGGCAAACCAGCCCATTCCCTGGACAATGGCAGACCGGTTGAGCCGCAACCGCGGAATATAGGCGCCGTATGAAGTAATACCTATCATTTTTATAATTCTCCTGTGTTCGTCAAAGGGTTAAACAGTCAGGGACAAAAAACGGTGATTGATATTCGGGCCGGTTTTTGTCCGTCACCTAAGCTCCGGATTGACGGATTAGAACTTGAACAGCTTTTCAATGAGCTGGGATTTCATGATATCACCTGAAATTGTGAGCTTGCCGGATGTATAGGCCTGCATGGCGGGCAGGGTGCCGCCCATCATGGCGATAAAATCAGTGGCGGCCATTTTCAGGGTGCACACCGGGTTGTCGTGTTGTCCGGCGGTTATGGTACAACTGCCGTCTTTAACCGCACAAGACCAGTCGCCGCCGCCGTCACCGGTGATATTATACTGAAAGACCACATCCACACCCCTGGCCGCATCGGCATTAAAGGCATCGGGCATGGCTTCAAACACAGCGGCCACCGAACCGGTGGCGCCGGTTGTGTCCGGCGAATCGCCGGCCGGGGCTGTAAAGGCCGCCATGACATCACCAAGCTGGTCATTGAGCTGGAAATATTCCTTGCCGTTTTTGAGTGTGGCGATTTTACTCAGCTGGGCCTCGATATCTTCCACCGCCGGTACCTGTATGCCGTCTCCCACAACCGTCCCCGGACCGGTGACAACGGCCGCACGATTGAAGAACCCCATGCCGGCATTGTAGACAGCGCCGGTGACCGGACATTTTTCCGAACACAGGAACAATGTCATGGGGGCGACAAACTCGGGTTTGAGTTTTTCAATGAAATCCGGGGGCAGCACATCTTCGGTGAGCCGGGAGGCGGCCACGGGGGCGATGGTGTTGACCTTGACGTTGTATTTCTGCCCCTCGATTTTGAGGGTATTCATAAATCCCACCAGGGCCAGTTTGGCCGCGGTATAATTGGTCTGGCCGAAATTCCCGTAGAGACCGGCGGCCGAAGTGGTCATCACGATGCGGCCGTAGCCTTTTTCGCGCATGATCTTGAACGCCGGGCGGCTCACATTGTAGGCGCCGTTGAGGTGGACGGCGAGCACCGCGTTCCAGTTTTCCGGGGTCATTTTGATAAAGCTCTTGTCACGCAGGATCCCCGCGTTGTTGATCAGGATATCCACTGTTCCGAAGGCGTCCAGGGCTGTTTTGACGATATTTTCACCGCCTTCGGCCGTGGCCACATTGTCATAACTGGCAACGGCCTGGCCCCCCATGGCCTTGATTTCGGCGACAACCCGGTCTGCCGGGGAAGTGGAACTGTCGCCGGAGCCGTCCCGGGCACCGCCAAGGTCATTGACCACGACCTTGGCGCCTCTTTTTGCCAGTTCCAGGGCATAGACCCGTCCCAGGCCGGCACCGGCACCGGTGACAATGGCCACCTTCTCGTCAAAGCGGATGTCGTTTTTAGGAATGTCACCGTATTCAAATTCGCCGTTGTTGATAACGATGTCGCCGGTTTCGGCGTTGACCACCTGCCAGACGGCCTGTCCTTCAGCGACCTTCCAGATGAGCGTCTTGAGGGGCATGCCCGGATACAGGGGCTTGGTAAAACGGTTGAACATGCGTCGCGCTTTTTCCGGCTCACCGGGAATCAGGCTCTGGATCAATGCGCGGCAGGCAAAGCCGTGGGTGCACAGTCCGTGCATGATGGGTTTTTCAAACCCGGCCATTTTTGCAAACTCCGGGTCCACGTGAAGCTGGAACACATCCCCTGAAAGCCGGTAGATCAGGGGCTGATCAGCCGTCGGGGATGCAGCCACCGTAAAATCCGGATCGCGATCGGGGAAAACGACCTCCTTTTTCGGCGCGTTCTTACCCCCGAATCCGCCGTCCAGTCTCGCAAATACAGTGGCCCTGGCCGTGAACAGTCGCTTGCCGTTGGAATGCCGGGTTTCGCTTTCGGCCACCACCAGAGCACCCTTGCCTTCACCCTTATCAAAATAATCGGTGATTTTGCCCTCGGTGATCATGGTGCCCTCGGACGGGATGGGGTTATGAAAGATCAGTTCTTCTTCGCCATGCAGAATACCCGCGAGGTTTACATTGGAAGCGGTAATCAGTTCGGGCATAAAATTATACAGTGTGGTGGTGGCGAAACTCGGTATGACTTTTAACGCTTTTTCGTAGCAGTATTCCAGATCGGAAAAGCCGGCACCGACGCCAAGGGCGTAAAGGACCGCATCTTTCCAGGTATAATCCGAGGAAAGAGGGCCGATTCTCTTGCCCACTGAATCAAGGTTTAACGCCATTTGTGTTCCTCCTTTTTGTAATGAAAATGGGTATTGAGCTTTCTCGTTCCCACGCAGGAGCATGGGAACCAGGAAAATAGTGAAAATTGAAACGTTGCGGTATGGCTTCGCGTTGTCTTTTTATAAATAAAATCGGCAGAATTCCTTTATTTCTCACTTCTCAAGGTTTTAATCCTGGCGCACAAACGCCGGAATCAGAATAAATTTCAATGTCTCTTTCACCAGTTCGATATATTTGGGGCGATCCACATCCAGCATGGGTCTGAAATAGGCCTCTCCGGATATAAAATTGAAAACCGAATTCCACACGGCCAGGACCCGGGCCTTGGCCTGCACAGAGATAGTTTTTGTATCCAGGGCCAGACCCATTGCCACGGCGATATCGGAAATGTACCCGGGAACATTGATATCGAAACCCAGGTTATCTTTGGTTTTGCTGAAATAGCGGTACAAGATCAGGTTGGATGCTTCCGGGTTGTCAAACAGATAGTCACTGATCATATCGATGGCCACTTCAAGACGAACAGACACTGATTTTCCGTGAACGCGTTTTTCAATCTCTTTCAGTTTGAGTTGAATTTCATCATTAAGATCCATAATGACGGCTTCATAAAGATCCTGTTTTTCACCCCAGTGGTAATAGAGAGTGGAGATATCGATGCCCACATCCTGGGCAATCATGCGCGTGGTGGTGCCCTGATATCCGTAACTGCCGAAAAGACCCCTGGCCGCGGTCAGTATCCTGGCTTTCATGGAATCCGGCGCCAGGCGTGCTTTTTCAAGGGGCGATGACATTAAAATTTTTCCTTATGCTGAAATATTCTTGTCCATCAACTTTATCCCATTGTATGTTTCCATCACTTGATGGAGATAAATTAATGCCTGCATAATCAAAAGTCAAGCATTTAATTGTACTTTGTTCAATCGCTGACTGAACATTCAAATTATTTTGGTTTAAAATCATGTGCAATTTATCATTAATCATGATATGTAGTATTATATTGGTTAGTTGTACTGCTTTAACGGTTACGTCGTATCTATTCACCCCTGCCGGAGCATTGATATGCTGAGTAAATCCACCCGGAAGCTGTGTATTTTTAATATATTTGACGGCCTGCAAGACGGCCTGTCTCATTTTTCAGGTCCCAGTCGGTCGGCCCTGATCTATGCAGAGACACCCCATGACCCCATGGTTGTCTTTGATCCCCAGAATCTTCTGGCCGGTCATGAAAAGCCTTTGCGGGAACTCTATCTGGATAATGAAGACTGGCGACTGCCCCCTGCCGGCCTTGGCCGGATGAAAGATTCTCGTCAAATTCTGCCTGAAAAAAATCTGGATCTTGCCGGCCTGATCTCCTGGGGAGGGCGGTCAAAATCCGTGTTTTATCAGATGTGGTTCACCGAACACCATCCGGATATGTGCGCCATCGGTCCTACCGAGCGGTGGCTGGAGCACGCCGCCTGGCTTTTATCCAACGATATGGCCTCGGATCATCCGCTTTGCACCGGTACTTCGGGGCATGTGCTGCGGGCCTATGCAACCCACGCGGTTCGCGATTTTATCGTGGATGAACTCAATTATTCCATGGGGATGGATGTTCATATGCGCAATTATCCCATTTTAGATGCCGTCCTGGAAATTTCAAAAACAATGGAAGAAAATGCCTGGCCCAGGGGAAAACTGGCGTTTATTGAGCCGGGGGCTCTGGATGAGCTTGATTTTCTGGCCCGGTTTCCCGTTTATGAACAGCCGAACCTGGCCCATCACAAACATGTCCGTAAGCTTCTCCTGGCAGTTGAAGGATCGCAGCGCCAGCTTATTTCCGACGGGCAGTGTATTGCAGGTATTGCCATGGGCCCCATGCCCCGGTATCGCATTGCGGCTGATTTCAGGGGAGGGCACGGTTTTTTAAGCCTGAACGGCCATCGGATCTGCAGTTTTTTCGACGGTGGTTTTCATTCCACTACCTGTCGCGCGAAACTGGTACAATTAGAAGAGATTCTGCTGGAAAGCCATCTTAATGCGTCAATTGAACCCCACCTTATATTTCAAACCATTTCCCGGATGGTTCATCATGCGGAAGACCTGAAATACGGCTGCACTCTGGTCCTTGATCTGAATGATAAGCCCCTTGACATTTCAGGACAGAAGCTGGCGGCCCCCATCGACCTTAGGGATCCTCGTTTGCTGGATATGGCCCAATCCCTGTCAAAGGTCGATGGGGCGATTCATATGGGTGCCGATCTGCACCTTCATGGGTTTGCCTGTATTCTGGACGGATTGTCCATATCCGGGGAAAATCTTGCCCGGGGGGCCCGGTTTAATTCGGCTTTGCGATTTACCGCCCGGCATGAAAACGTGGTGGTGGTGGTGGTATCTTCGGATCGACCTGTTTCCGTAATTCAAGGTGGCGTTGAACTCAACGCGCAGTGCCAGTTCAAACCCCTGGCCACCAGCGCCCCGGCGCCTGTTTTGATGAAAGAGTGGCTCAACGGCGGATCACACTGAACAGTGAGTGTTCTTCGTTCGCAAGGTTACATTTTTACGAGGCCGTCAAAGAAGGCCGGGGGGTGAACATCGTATTATCGGTAAATGCCCAAATATAAGAGCACATCGCTTATCTCAAGTAGCAGTATTTTTGAGTTTGTCGAAATTCAAAAACAATGCAAGCATATGAAAATCAAATATTTCATAAAATGGATTGAAAAAAATGCCTAAGCCAACTTATAAGGAACTTGAACAGCGTGTTAGCGACCTTGAAAAATTTATAGCAGCGCTTAGACATGCGGATGAAAAAACAAAGGCGTCTATTAGTTTTCTTGATGCAGTTATTGATATGAGTCCCGTTTCGATGTGGGTGTCCGACAAAGATGGAACAGTCATACGCATTAACCAGTCACTTCGCAAAACCATCAGGCTGTCCGATGACAAAATTATAGGTGAATACAATGTATTTAAAGACAGAAACATAGAAAATGCTGGTGTCATGCCCAAGGTTAGAGCCGTTTTCGAAAAATATGAGACAGCCAGATTCAGCATAATTTGGAACGCAGGTCTTGTGGAGAATGTTGATTTCGCAGACGCCCGTGACATGCACATTGACGTATTGATGTTTCCCATACTGAACAATCATGGTGAATTGGAGAATGTAGTCTGCCAGTGGGTTGATATAACCGAACACAAGCGTACAGAAAATGAACTCAGAAAAAACGAAAGCCTGCTTCAACGTGTATTCGACATTTTACCCATTGGACTATGGTTTGCTGATCAGAACGGAAAATTAATAAAAGGCAATCCAGCGGGGATTCGTATTTGGGGGACTGAACCTCACGTCGGACCAGAGGAGTATGGTGTTTTTAAAGCTCGGCGTTTACCTTCAAGAGAAGAGCTGTCTCCTGATGACTGGGCCTTGGCCCACACAATTCGGGATGGTACCATCGTCAAGGATGAGTTTCTTGAAATTGATGCTTTCGATGGTACTAAGAAAACTATCCTGAACTATACAGCGCCTGTATTGGATGAAAATGACAATGTAGCGGCGGCCGTAATTGTTAATTTGGATATTAGCGACAGAGTAAAGGCTGAGCAAGCTGCGCTTCAAGCTAAAGCGCAGCTGAGAACACTGGTAGATACGATTCCCGATTTAATTTGGCTCAAGGATCAAGATGGCATTTATCTCAATTGCAATCCAACCTTTGAACGTTTTTTTGGGGCCACCAAATCCGAAATTGTCGGAAAATCAGATTATGATTTTGTAGATAAAGAAATAGCTAATTTTTTTAGAGAACACGACCAGAAGGCAGCGGCGGCTGGAGGCCCCAGCATAAATGAAGAATGGCTCACATTTAAAGCAGACGGATATTATGGCCTGTTTGAAACAATTAAAACACCAATGTATGACAGTGATGGCAACCTCGTTGGCGTTCTCGGGATAGCGCGTGATATTACAAAGCGCCATAATGCCGAGAAAGAAAAGATTATAATAGAGGGGCAACTCAAGCAAGCTCAAAAAATGGAATCCATCGGCACGCTGGCCGGTGGCATCGCCCACGATTTTAACAATATTCTGTCATCGGTCATAGGATTTACTGAACTGTCGCTTGATGAGGTTGAAAAAGGAACTCACATTGAGGACAATCTTCAAGAGGTATATTCGGCAGGAAAACGGGCCAAGGATCTTGTCCGGCGAATACTGGCTTTCGCACGACAATCAGAGGAGGAATTAAAACCGATCTATGTCGATACGATTGCAACAGAAGTGCTTAAATTTATCAGGTCCTCTATTCCTACCACCATTGAAATCAAGCAAAACATCGAAAGTGACTCTTTGATAATGGGTAATGCCACACAGATTCACCAGATTCTGATGAATCTGTTCACCAATGCTGCTCATGCCATGGAGGATAACGGCGGCATTCTTGAGTTCAGCCTGAAAGACGTCGTGATAGACAGGGATGTGAACGGGGAAAAGCTGGATTTAAAACCAGGGAACTACATTGAAATAAAGGTATCGGATACCGGCCCAGGGATTGCTCCTGAAATCATCGGTGTCATTTTCGATCCCTATTTCACGACCAAGGGCCCGGGAGAAGGAACCGGTATGGGGCTTGCCACGGTTCATGGCATAATTGAAAGCTATGGCGGAAAGATTTCAGTCGACAGCAAACCAGGTCAGGGAGCGCTGTTTACGATTTATCTGCCGGTAACCCAAAGGCGTCAAGAACACGGCTCATATCAATCAGAAAAACTCCCTACAGGTACAGAACGGATCTTATTTGTGGACGATGAAGCCCCCATAGCAAAAATGGGGGGCCAGATTTTGGAACGGTTGGGTTACTCCGTCACAACACGCACCAGCAGTGCAGAGGTTGTGGCTCTATTCAGATCAAAGCCAAACGATTTCGATCTGGTCATTACGGACATGACGATGCCGAACATGATTGGGGATGAGTTGGCTGTTGAATTGATGAAAATACGTGCGGATATCCCGGTAATCCTGTGCACGGGTTACAGCAAAAAAATCACTGACGACACGGTGGCGGCAATCGGCATCAAGGCATTCATCTATAAGCCAATTGTAAAAGCGGACCTTGCTAAAACGGTTCGGAAAGTGCTGGATGAAGCAAACGTCTCTACTCATGATTAATTATCCGAAAGGTGAGTATTCTCGAATTCATTTATCCTGAGACGAAACCGTCTAAATCCGAATTTTTACGAAACCAACAACCATGAGAAAAAATCAGTTTTATCAAATTCATTTACGGGTGGGTCATTGTTTTTCTCATCGGGAAATGAATGTATTCTATTCATCGACGATGAACTGTCCATAGCCAAAATGAGCGGTCATATTTTGGAGCACCTGGGATACCATGTCATTGCTCGCACCAGCAGCATCGAGGCCCTGGCGCTGTTTAAATCAAAGCCGGATCAATTTGATCTGGTGATCACCGATATGACGATGTCCAACATGACCGGCGATAAGCTGGCCGTTGAGTTGATGTCCATAAGGCCGGGTATTCCGGTGATACTGTGTACCGGATACAGCAAGGAGATGTCGGATGCGTCCGTGTCTAAGATCGGTATCAAGGCGCTGACATACAAACCGATCGTAAAGGCAGATCTGGCAAAAACGGTCCGCAAAGTGCTGGACGAGGCCAAAGGCAATACAATGAAGGAGGTCAAGAATCATGAAAGGCGTAATTAATAAGGGTATTCAGGAGTTAGTCGAGTCGAAGTTCGGCGTAGAAGCCTGGGACAAGGTCAAAGAGATGGCCAAGTGTAAGGAGCCGTTTTTTTCGACCAGCGAAGATTATCCCGATCAGATGACACTGGATCTGGCCAATGCGGCCGCCGAGGTCTCCGGCCTTCCCCTGGAAACGGTTCTGGTTGAATTCGGAAAGTTTTGGGTCTCGAACACAGGAATTGAATCATACCCCACTTTTTTTAAGCTGGCCGGGAAGACTGCCCGGGAGTTTCTGCTGAACCTGAACAAAGTGCACAAACAGGCGACGAAGCATATCCGCAACGCCAGACCGCCGATTTTTGAATACGAAGAGTTGCCCGACGGCCGCCTGATCATGCACTACCGATCAGACCGAAAACTGTGCGCCGTACTGCGCGGACTTATTCTGGGTGTGGGAATCCATTTCGGCGAAAAACTCCAGATAAAGAAGACGTCCTGCATGAACAATGGAGACCCCCAATGCACAATGGAGGTAAGCTTCCCATGACACATGGCAATGTTGAGATAGATCTCGATCAAATGACGGAAATCCGGTCTTTTATAGTGGCTGCGGATGCGCAGTTGACGATCACATGGGCCAGTGAGTCGGTGTTAAGGCGGGCCGGGAATGCGCTGGGCCTCAAGGTTTTTGATATCGTCGAACCCATCGCGCCCCGAGAAGAAATATCGCCATCGTCAATCGCCCGGAATATGGGAATGCAGTATAAAATTCTCCTGAAAAACGGCGGCAACCCCACGCCATTGATGGGACAATGGGTCCTCTCGCGCAACGGATTCATCCTGTTGGCCGATCCGGATGTAAAAACGTCGGCGGATTTGGATAATTTTTCCTTCGATGATTTTACTGAAAACGATACCACCATCGAGTTGCTGACAACACGCGAAGAGCATGCCACTTCATTGCAGGAAGCAAGGTCCGTGTTAAGGGCGCTGAAAAGCGAGCGCGACTTTGCCGAGAGCCTGGTCAACACCGCTCAGGCCATCATATTGGTGTTGGACCCAAAGGGGCGAATTGTTCGTTTCAACCCTTATCTGGAGGGAATATCCGGATACTCGCTGGATGAGGTCAGGGGGCAGGACTGGATCAGTACGTTTTTGCCTGCCAGAGACCATGCAAGAATCCGCACCCACCTCCAGAGGGCCGTGGGTGATATCAAGACAAGGGGCAACGTCAATTCCATCGTAGCCAAGGACGGGACCGAACGCGAGATTGAGTGGTATGACAAGACGCTCAAAGACGTGGACGGAAATGTCAACGGAATGCTTGCCGTTGGGCTGGACATCACCGAGCGCAAGCAGATGGAGACCAAAGTAAAGGCGGCCAAAGAGATCGCCGAGGCGGCTAATGCCGCTAAGAGCGAGTTCCTTGCCAACATGAGCCACGAGATTCGCACGCCCATGAACGGGATCATCGGCATGACTGAACTGGTCCTGGGCACAGACCTGACCGGAGACCAGCGGAAATATCTGGAAATGGCAAAGATATCGGCAGATTCACTGTTGGCGCTGATCAATGACATCCTGGATTTTTCCAAAATCGAAGCCGGGAAAATGGAGTTGGAAGCCATCGATTTTAACCTGCGCGTCACCCTTGAAAACGCTGTCGATACCCTGGCGTTGAAGGCCCACGAAAAGGGTTTGGAACTGGCTTGCCACATCCGGCCGGATGTGCCCACCGCTTTAATCGGCGACCCGGGCAGGCTGCGCCAGATTATTGTCAATATAGCGGGGAATTCGCTTAAATTTACCGAAAAAGGTGAAATTGTGATCCGGGTTAAATTGGAATCCGAGACGGACGATTCGGTGAAACTCCACTTCATGGTATCGGACACCGGCATCGGGATTCCCCGGGACAAGCTGGATTCAATTTTCAAAAGTTTCGAACAGGTGGATGGTTCCACCACAAGAAAGTACGGCGGCACGGGTTTGGGGTTATCCATCACCAGACAGTTTGTTGAGATGATGGGGGGCGAGATCCGGGTGGAAAGCCCTTTGGATTATCAATCCAAAGGCGGTCCCGGCAGCACTTTTCATTTCACTCTCTGCTTTGAACTAAGCCGCTCGAAAGCCATCAGTACCCCGCGCCCCAAACCGCAAGACCTTTCGGGGATGCCGGTACTCATTGTGGACGACAATTACACCAACCGTATCCTGCTGCAGGAAATGACCACATCCTGGGGCCTCGTTCCAACGATTGCCGCCGATGGTAAGGAAGCGATTGATCTTTTCAACGAGGCGTCTGGTTCCGGAACACCGTATCGATTGATTTTATTGGATATGCAGATGCCGGAAGTAGATGGCTTTGATGTCGCCAAAATGATCAAGGACGTGCCTTCGGGGAAAGACGTAAAAATCATCATGCTTTCTTCCATGGGAGAAAGGGGCGACTCCGAACGATGCAAAGCGGTCAGCATATCAGGGTATCTGTCCAAACCCATAAAGCAATCAGACCTGTTTGATGCCATCATGATGACCATGGGTCTTTCCTCAGAAGAAACGCCGACGGTCATCACTCGCCACAAAATTTATGAGGAGCGTGAAAGTTATAATATTCTGCTGGCCGAAGACAACCTGATAAACCAGACCCTGGCCACAAAGCTTTTGGAGACCAGGGGACACCGGGTTGCGCTGGCATCGAACGGGATAGAGGCTGTTGAAGCGTTCAAAAAGGGGGATTTTGATCTGGTTCTCATGGATATCCAGATGCCGAAAATGGATGGATTTGAAGCCACCCGGGAAATTAGAAAGACAGAGGACAGAAGACAGAGGACAGAGGATAAAGGACAGGCGCCAGAGGACAGCATCAAGGCAAAACAAGCACCAGACGCCAACCAATCAACAATCAACAATCAACAATCAACAATCCAAAGGGTTCCGATTATCGCCATGACGGCCCATGCCATGACGGGGGATCGGGAAAAGTGCATCTCTGCGGGCATGGATGACTATGTGTCCAAACCGATCAAGCCGGAAGCGCTTTTCAGTGCTATCAATAAAGTTGCCCGTAAATCGCAGACTAAAAAAGCGCAAAAACGACCACAACACCCGCAAGGGGCAACCCCTTTTTCTCCAACGACGTTTAACCTGTCCAGTGCCATGGAGACAGCTTTAGGCAATGAAGACCTTTTCCGGGAAATCGCCGGTATGTTCATAGAAAGCTGGCCTGATTACATAGCCAGAATCAAGGAAGGAATTACCGGAAACGATGCCGTTCTCCTTGAGAGAGAAGCCCACAGCCTGAAAGGGGCTGTCGGCAATTTCGGCGCCAAGGAAGTATACGATGCTGCTTATTGCCTTGAGAAATTGGGAAAAGAAGGGACAATGGCAACAGCGCAGGAGGCACTTTCAAACCTTGAAAGCGCTGTCACCGGATTCGTATCTGAAATGAACATCGTTTTGGAGGAACTACAAAATGAAGATTCTGATCGCTGAAGATGATCCCATATCCAGACGCATACTGGAAGCAAATTTGCTTAAATGGGGCTATGGGGTAACGGCTGTTTCCGACGGCGCTGAAGCCTGGAAGCTCATTCAACAACCCGAATCCCCGAGTCTGGTCATTTCGGACTGGATGATGCCCCGGATGGACGGATTGGCGCTTTGTCGGAAAATACGCAACATGGAAAAATCCGAATATATCTACTTTATCATCCTGACGGCAAAGGGAGAGAAAAAAGATATCATCGAGGGACTGGAGGCCGGCGCGGATGATTTTTTAACCAAGCCTTTTAATCAGGAAGAACTGAAGTATCGAACCCGGATAGGTCAAAGAATCATTAACCTGGAGCGCCGCATACTGGAATTGGCCAACACAGACCCTTTGACCGGTTTGTTGAATCGTAGAGCCTTTATGGAAAGAATGGAGCAGGAGATGTCCCGGGCACAGCGGGAAAAGAAACCCCTTTCCTTTATATTGGCCGACATCGATCATTTCAAAAGGGTCAATGATACATATGGCCACCAGGTCGGAGATTTTGTGCTTCAACGGTTTACCCGTCAATTACAGACTTGTGCAAGGCCCTATGATTTTTTGGGAAGATACGGCGGCGAGGAGTTTGTGGTTTGTTTGGCGGGCGCAGACCGCTTGCAGGTCGGTTCAGTTGCCGAAAGAATGCGCCAGCAGATAGAAGACATGGAAATCATGCTGCCGGACGGCCCGCGATCGATTCGGATCACTGCCAGTTTTGGTGTGGCTTCCTGCTCTATTGCGTCCGGGGAGCATATTGATTTGTTGATAAAAAGAGCGGATGATGCCCTGTATCTGGCCAAGAATAAGGGGAGAAACTGTGTGTGCAATTCAAGTGTTTAGCTGTAAAGGCAATGACCGTATAATCAGGGGGATCCATTGGCAATAGGGTTACATTGAAAAGAGTGTTAAACTTTTCGGATGATGCGACGGGCAAGGCCGATGATCAGGAACATGAACAACAGCGCTGCCAGGAGGACACCAACGGCAATCCAGGTTATATAGGTCCCGTGTTTTAACAGTTTGTAGGGGTTCCAGCTCGCCTCGACGAGCTGTCGCCCCAGCGGCCCCCTGTATTTTTCCGGGACATCCGGCAGGCCGTTGCCCGTGCTGTCGGGGAAGCTTTGAATATACGAAATAACCCCCATATATTCCTTTAGTTCCTGAATCCCGGGGGCCGTTGGATCAGCATCGACCCGGGCGTTTTTCAGGTCGTCCACAGGGTTGCCGGTTGCGTCTTTGGGGATGATGTCCAGAACATGCCAGGTAAAATTTCCCACTATTTTTAAAAATGTGGCATTGTAGATATCGGCGGCAACCCGGATGAGCCTTTTGTCCGAGGCCGAGTAATTCAGGGGCGTATACCCGGTTTCTTCGTCTCCGAGCCATATCCGGGTTACCCGGTCAAACAGCATCCGGTTGGGGTTGTATGAAAATTTGACCCCGGAGATCTGAAGATAGTAGTCGTCACCTTTCATCGGATAGATACTGGTCAATATTTCCAGGGCTTTTTTAAGCTCACTTGGGTAGATATAAAAGGCGATGAGGGGGTACCCCATGGAGGCTGTCTCGTCAAATCCAATTCCCAGGGGGATGGCACGAAAAGTGTCGCATACCGCGATGTCACCGGTTTGTCCGATCCGGATATCATCCCGGATGACCCCGTTGCTGATAACCCCCACCGCTACCGGCGTCTCAGGCTCATTTGCACCGGCATCGCCTTGATTGATGGCCCAGCGGATTGAATCGGCAATGAGATTACCCAGATTGCATTCATCTTCCCGAATTTCAAGGTTAAAAGCGGTATGGGCAATGCGTTTGCGAAATTCGAGCCCTTTACCGGTTAGAAGTTCCTGGTTGATGCGATTTTCAAAGCCAGTGATCATGGCGGCCATTTCAGCGTCGCCTTTAATGGTGTCATTGATTTTGATGAGACGGTACGCCTGCACGGATGCTTTGCCGCCGGACCAGTTGATGTCCAGTACCCCCAGTTGTCTTCCGTATGACCCGGCCTGAACGATGATGGTCTCATTTACCCTGCGGATATCTGTTTCTGTATGGGTGTGGCCGCTGATGATGACATCAATCCCGGTCACCTCCCTGGCCAGTATTTCATCTTCGGATCGCTTGGGGTCATCAGCGAGGCCGCTGTGCGACAGGCAGACGACCATATCCACCGTTTCCTTTTCGCGCAGGCGCTTGACCATTTTCTGGGCCGAGGCAATGGGATCATCAAATGTGACCGGTGCCGCAAAAGGGGCGACTTCGGCGGCATCTTTGCCCATGAGCCCGAAAAAACCGATTTTCAGGCCGTTTTTTTCCATTATCCGGTAGGGCTTTACAATACCGCTGTCAAAGATCTTTTCCAGGGTATCGTCATCATGGCTGTCCTTGCTGAAAATGGCGTTGGACTGGACAATGGGCGGGAGCTTCCCCAGCTCATGGGCCGTTGAAAGAATCCGTGCCAGGCCGGCGGGTTTGAGATCAAACTCGTGATTTCCAAGGGTGATGACATCATAGCCCATGGCTTTCATCAACTGCAGTTCAAAAGCGTTCTCGCGGCTGAGCATATGGAACAGCGAGCCCATCAGAAAATCACCGGCATCCAGCACCAGTACCGGGTTGCTTCGCTTCTGTTTTATCTGTTTGATGGCCGTTGCAATCCTGGCCCATCCCCCCACGGTATCGTCATTATGGATCTGCAAGGGAGAATAATCAATATTGGGGGAAAATCCCAGAAAATGAGAGTGCAGATCATTGGAATGAACAATGGTGATCTTTTGATCCGCATCTGCGGCCGGCACAGCAGCAAATATCAGAAACATCAGTATACAAAGGCAACGGGTCTGTTTCATTCTGCACTCCTTGAATAATGATGGCGTCGTAAAAATTCTACATTTACTGCGTTATAGCAGTGTTCTTTTATGGTGTTTTTCGCTTGGACGTTTTTTTCCTGAAAATCGCATTATCGGTAAATGCCCAAATATGACAGCTATCAGCTAATTGCTCATCTTTAACTTCATCTTCGCCAGCACAGGTTGATGGTCCGAATATCGAAAACCAAGGTTCACGGTCTGTTTAAAAACGCCTGAGATGTTGGGAGAAAGAAGATAATAATCAATTACGGTAACAAGTGATTTTTCAGGATCATAAGGAATCTGGAGTCTTCTGTTTGAAGGTGTTTTGTCATCGTAAACCCATGTCCAGTCCGAGGGTAGATAATCCCCGGCAATGGGACTGTATTCATGGGTATCGAAATGTTTTTTATCAAATCCAGGTGAAAAGCCGGGCGCACATTGATTCCAGTCTCCCCCGACGATGATATAATTCCCTTTACGATATTCATCAATTAAAAACGTTTTTAAATAATCCATCTGCCCTTTTCGCAAACTGCCGTCATCGTAGGCGGAGTTATGGGTGTTGATCACAAGAAGTTCCTTGCCGTCGGAAACCGCATACCGGTTTACCAGAAAACATCGGTCCAGCATGAACAGGCCCTTGGGCCACCCGTAATTTCCGGGAAATGAATATCGATCGCAAGATTTTGGAACCTGTTTACTGAAGGTTGCCAGCCCTGAAAATACTTTGCCCAGCGGATCGGTCATGGGAATCGGTACAAATTTGACCTTATAATTTACAGCAAAGCACGCCTTGAAATTTTTTAAACGCGATGAAATTGAATTGAATTCATCGAGATGATAGCTTCGACGGGAATCACGGTCGACTTCCTGAAGCAGTATAAAATCAGAGGCCTGGTTTTCGTCGATGAGCCGGATTATCGCGTCAAGATTTTGCCGAACATTTTTTTCAGATGTCCGGACCTGCTTACCGCCATCGTAGAAAAAATCCATGTCCGCGCTGAGGCCGCAATAGCCGATATTCCAGATCATAAACGTCAACTCTGCCCCCGCCGGGATGACCGTGGGTGCCTTGCTTTCAAAGACAATCGTTTTTTTATCGGGTTTATAATCCGTCAAAGTTGCGTAAACGATCAATACAAGGAGGGTTAAGCCGGCCAATACTGCAATCGTTAAAACCAGTTTTAATACCATTTTCATATAAAATGCCTATAGGTTAAAATAAACAGGATATCAGACCTTTGGTGCATATTTGTCGGTAAGCACATATTTTGTGACTTTGCCGGTGGGTGTGCGGGGCAGCAGTTCCTCGTACATTATTATTTTTTTGGGTGTTTTGAAACCGGCAATTCTTTCTTTGGCGTAAGCAATCAATTCCGCTTCCGTGACCTCTTCCTCCGGGACCTTTACCACCACTGCTGTGACCGCCTCGCCCCAGGTTTTGTCGGGCAGCCCGATGGCCGCGCAGTCGGCAACGGCCGGATGCCCCATGAGAACATCTTCCACTTCCACGGCAAACACATTCTGACCGTCGGATATTATCATGTCTTTGCTGCGGCCTGCAAGGAAAAGAAAGATTATCACAATCCCATAAACTTGGCGGTGATGCCTTTCATGATTTCATTGGTGCCGGCAAAGATCGACATGACCCGCACATCCCGAAAGCTGCGGACAATGGGACAGGTTTCAAGCATGGCGGACTCGCCGGCCAGATCAAGGGCCCGGTCGGCAAGGCGTTTGACCATCTCCGTGGTCCAGTATTTGGCCATGGATGTCTCCACAATCACATTTTTTTTTTCCATATGATCGACGATGAGTTTGTCCACAAATGTGCGTCCCAGCCTTACTTCCGTGGCCATCTCAACCAGGGCAAATTGGGCCGCCTGTGATAGATGCCGGGATTTATGGTCATCCCGGGTGTAATTCAGGGTCCAGTCCACCATAAATTCTGCAGCCGCAATGGCGATGATTGCCGTCATCAGACGCTCCTGCTGAAGTTTTTCCATGAGCATGAGAAACCCGCCCCCTTTGCCCCCCAGGCGGTTTTCCATGGGAATCGTGGCGTTGGAGAAAAAAAGTTCTGCCGTATCCTGACTGTGGGCCCCCATTTTGTGCAGTTTTCTGCCGCGTTTAAAACCGGGCGTGTCATCTGGCACCAGGTACATGGAGATGGCTTCATAGGGATTGTCGACACCGCTATCTCTGGCCGCCACAACCATCAGATCGGCGTTGATACCATTGGAAATAAAGGTCTTGGAGCCATTGAGCACAACCGTTTCTCCGTTTTCCTCGGCAGACGTCGTCATGGATGCCAGATCACTGCCGGCACCGGGTTCGGTCATGGCCACTGCCGTGACAATTTTTCCGGAAACACACCCCGGGAGGTATTTTTGTTTTTGTTCAGGGGTGCCGTATGTATCGATGTAGGGCACCACGATGTCGCTGTGCAGAAAAGAACTCAGTCCGCCCTGATTGGTACGGGCCATCTCTTCGCAGACAATTACGGAATAAAGAAAATCCTTTGCCTGACCCCCGTAGGCCGTATCAACCCAGGTGCATAAAAAACCCTGTTCGCCCATTTTTTCCCAGACGGTTTTTGGGACCATTCGCTCTGATTCCCATTGATGGACATTGGGAAGGACCTCTTTCTCCATGAAGCGCCTCGCCCGTTTCCTGAATTTTAGATGATTTTCCGTATAGGATAGAATTTCCATAATCGTATGAATCCTTTTAATTTTATATCATCGGTTAAATGGTGTTGAACAATGAAGAATTGCCGGTGTGTTCCGGGTGAGTGATGTTTACCGTAAGGGTTCAATTAAAATTTATCAAAATATATTAAAATAAAGTGAAGAATATCGAAGGTACTTCGATGTGTCAACAATTAATAAATGAGTATTACTTACTATTGAAAATTTAGTTCAACGTCCATTTTTTTATAAAAACATTGACTATCCGTTAAACTTGTTTAAAAAATGAGTTGCACTGAATCAAAAAACAGGCCATGGGATCAAAGCCCAATGAAAATAGACGACCTCAATATTGATATTATCAAACATCTGATCGACGGCAGAAAAGCCTACAAACTCATCGCTGATGATCTGAATGTCGCTGAAAACACGATCCGTGCCAGAGTAAAAAGGATGCGTGAAGCGGGGATTCTGGAAATTGCCGGCCTTGTGGATCCTTCCGCCATCCCCGGGCACAGTACGGTCATTATCGGCGTTAAGCTTAAAACGACGGACCTTGTTCAAAAAGGACGTGAATTCAGCAAATTAAAAGGCGTGGTCTCTGTGGCGGTGGTCACCGGTCGCTATGATCTGATGCTGGTGGCCGTTTTTAAGGAAGGATTCGGTTTGCTGGAATTCTATACCGAGGAGATCTCCCGTCTGGAGGGGGTTCAATCCCTGGAGACATTCGTTATTTACAAGTCCTACAATTTAAAGGTCCCTTATCAGTTTTAAAAAGGATCCTGTTTGCCTCTCTCTCTCATCGCCGCGTTGTGTACATCTTGATGGAAATCAGATTTTGTTTTGTGCCAACTTCCTTGGAATTTGGATAAAGTTTCGGCATGGTATACTCCTTTATAAATAGTAACTGATTGAAATTATTTAAAAAGAGAATACCATGCCGATTCTGAATAATCAACTTATTTACACGTAAAATTAGGAGTTGAGATCCTATCCCCTGCATTGAAGTTAATGACATCGACTGACAGGTAATGATCTATCGATGGCGCATTTGTTCACCTGCCTTTTTTACTTCGTCTTAGAGGCTTTCCATCTTGTAATCGCCTCGGACATCCGGTCCGGATCCACAAACAACATGGGATCGAGTAACTGATCGGCTTCTGCCTCGGTCATCATACCCATTTCCAGAACTGCGTTGCGGACACTCAAGTTTTTGCTATCCGCGTACTTCGCCACACGAACTCCCTCTTCATAACCCAAGGCTGTCGCAACGACGGTCGCCAAAGCGAGCGTGTTGTTAGCTTCTTTGGCACAACGTTCGCGATTGGCTTGAATCCCGTTAACGCATTTGTCAATGAACAAGGGGATTACGCCGGTCAGCAGAGAAAAGGACTCAAATAAATTCTTGTAGAGCGTTGGAGCCCAAACACTTATTTCCAACTCGCCTTGTTCAAAGGCCATTCCGATGACGACGTCATTACCGACTGTCTGCTGAGCAACCTGGCTTACCAATTCAGGAAGAATTGGGTTGATTTTGCCAGGCATTATCGAAGATCCCGGTGACAGCGCCGGAATCGATATTTCACCAAGACCCGCACGCGGTCCAGAAGACATCAGGCGAATATCCTTGGCAATCTTTGAAATACCGCAAGCAGCCTGTTTAACAGCAGCTGACACCGTCACAAAGAAATCATCATTTTGCATACCGTCGAATAGGTTTTTATCGCACACAACTTTTTCGTTGATTTCTTTGGACAGAATTTCGTAAAAGGCTTCTTTGTAGCCGGGGGCCGCACCAAACCCCGTGCCGACAGCTGTAGCGCCTACGATCAACGTAAAGCATTTTTCGCGGAGAGACTTTAGGTTCTCGACCTGACGTCCGCAGAAGGCAGCATATCCGCTGAATTCTTGCCCTAAGGTCAGTGGCACGGCATCCAGCAAACAAGTACGCCCCACTTTAATGACATCGACAAATTCCTTTGCCTTAGCCGAAAAGGCCAATTCCAGCGCTTGTAATTGAGGAATCAGTTTGTCGAGTGCCGGGTAAATGCACATGTGCTCAGCCGAAGTCACCATGTCGTTGGTCGATTGTCCCATATTGACGTGGGTATTCGGGTGAACTTTTTCGTATCCCTTATGACCCGTCAACGCTTCGTTTGCCAAGTTGGCGAGCACTTCGTTGAGGTTCATGTTAACGCAGGTATAGCCACCGCCTTGGAGTATATCCAGTGGGAACTGGTCGTCATACTTACCGGTCAGAACCTTATCAGCAGCGGCAGCAATCGCATCAGCAATTTCCGGATCCAAGGCACCGATCCGCTTGTTAGCTAAAGCGCTCGCCTTTTTCATGTATGTTAACGTACGGTGCAGATATGGGTAATGGGTGACCGGCACTCCACAAAGACCAGATACCGACAGCACACGGGTCGTTTGAATTCCATAGTATAGGTTGTCAGGGATTTCCATTTCCCCTAGACAGTCATGTTCTTTTCGTGTAGACATTTTTTCCTCCGATAAATGAAAGTAGTTTTATAAAATCACATAGCCGATTGCAAAACCGATACTAACGCTTGTGAAGCAGGTAATTAATCCCGGAATCATGTAACTGTGGTTAAACACATATTTTCCAATCTTGGTGGTACCCGTGGTGTCGAAGGCAACACCGGCCACCAAGGTGGCATAACTCGGAATAAGGAAGTAGCCATTTACGGCAGGCCAAGACGCAACCATCGCAGCTGGCGGCATCCCGAGGGCAATCGCCAACGGGAACAGCAACCGGGTGGTCGCCGCCTGACTCAGCACCAAAGCGGATACAAAAAATAAGGCAATAGCAAACAGCCATGGATATAGATCCACATAGTGTCTAGCCATTTCCTTGATATACGGAAGGTGCGCGCTCACGAGCGTGTCGCCCATCCAGGCCAAGCCGTAAATACAGATAACACCGGTCATCCCTGCCGTGAACACGGAAGAAGTTACTATAGTCGACGCTTTCGGCTTGCAAATCATTACCATGATGCCGGCCACGACCAACATAATGATTTCGATCACGTGTGTCATACTCATCTTGATAACCTTGTCCGCTACCACAAAATCCGGACGGAGGGCAGGAATCGTTCCCATCAGAACGATCAACACGGCGCCAGCAAGGAACAACCAAACGGACCAATAAGCCTCTTTGGTCACTTCCACCACACCTCGGGATGCCGGCGGCTTTACCAGACCCTCCTCCAATCGACGCAGATATTCCGGGTCTTTTAGAAGTTCCTTACCTTGAAAATTGGCATACAGCGCGCCGGCCATGATCCCGCACAATGTAGACGGCACGCACACGAGCATGATGCTGCCCATGCCAAAGCCCAGCGGTGTGATCATCGCAACCAACGCCGCCATGGCCGCCGAAATCGGGCTGGCAGTAATGGCTTGTTGAGAGGCAATAACAGAAATCGAAATCGGGCGTTCCGGTCGAACGCCCGATTCACGTGCCACTTCTGCGATCACGGGTAAAATGGCGAACGCCACGTTTCCGGTACCTGCCATGAATGTGAAGATGTAACTCACCAACGGAGCGAGAAATGTAATGTACTTCGGGTTATTACGCAGAATTTTTTCTGCCACAGAAACCAAGAAGTCCATCCCGCCTGATGATTGGAGCACTGCCGCAGCCAACACCACCGATGTGATAATCAGCATTACGTCCACGGGCGGCGAAGACGGAACCAGGCCGAACATGAAAACCAAGACGGCGAGCCCCATGCCGCCGACCATCCCCATCACAACGCCACCGATTCGAGCGCCGATGCACAGCGCAATCAGAATGATAATCAACTGTAACCAAAACATATCTAATCCTCCGGTTAAATTTATTTGTTAGATTAATTTTTAACGCTATCTTATTAGGCAACTGGTCAACCCTGCAGATGTTGGATATGCTCACCTCCTCTCAATTCAAAAAAGCTTTTCTAAAAGCCTAACCATAATCGGTAATGTCCGGTCAGGTTTTTACCTGCGTTAAAAAAAATGGGAGAAACCAATTTTTACAATGGTTTAAACATATTCTTCCCCAAATATCTGTACTTAGACCTCATAGAGACAGGCCGTTCAAAATAATTTTCGGAGATCAACTCAAAATATTGCCCCTGAAAACGGTATTAAGCAAATTCGACCATGTCGTATGTTTCGAATCTTCGACGTCTGCCGGAAGGTCAGGCACCGACACCGACCGTTTCGGGAAGGGTGCTGCCACCGTCAATGACGAACTGGGTTCCGGTGATGTAAGTCGACTCATCCGACGCCAGAAATGCCGCCAGTTCGCCGATTTCGGTAATACTGCCGATTCGGCCCATGGGGACCCCCCTGGATATGCTGTCAATGACGGCCTGGGGGTTGTCCGGATCCGACTCTCTGGCAATTTGTTCGGCCATGGGCGTCAGGATATATCCGGGACATATGGCATTGACCGTGATCCTGTCTGCCGCCACCTCACGCGCCAGTGCCTTGGTAAAGCCCCACAGGGCTGCCTTGGTGGTAGCATAGGCGGTCTCTCCCGTATCGGCCACCATGGTGCCGGTCACCGATGACATCATCACGATCTTGCCGTATCGGTTTTTCTTCATGCCAGGAAGTACTGCCTTGGTGGCGTTCCAGGCCCCTTTTATGTTGACATCGAAATGAAAGTCGCGGATTTCATCGCTCATCTCCAGAAAATTCGCCAGCCGGATCACGCCGGCATTGTTGCACAGGATTTCAATTTTACCCCGATCTGCAATGGTGGCTTCCGCGGCTTTACGGCAATCCTCGAATCGGGTGACATCGACCTTGTACGCCGATGTGCTGAATCCTTCTGCGGCAATGGCTTTCGCCGTTTCAAACACCTGGTCTGAGATGTCCCAGAGAGCCACATGCGCCCCGTGTCTGGCCAGAACCCTTGCCATACCTTCGCCGTTGCCCATGGCCGCCCCTGTAACAACCGCTGTTTTGCCGTTCAGTTTACCCATCTTGCGTCCTTTTGTCTGCCCTGCGGCAAATTGATTGATATAAAAAAAATCATCGGTTAATAGCCTATCTTGCACATGGTATAATCCTCATATCCGGTAGTGACCCGTATAAACCCGCTCAGTTCGTTGTTTAAGGCTTCGTCACCCGTATCCACCAATAGGGACTTGCCCCTCAGGGCAATCAATTTTTCCTTGGTGGCGATAACCAGAATGTTTTTGCGCCCGATCTCCCGGATAATTCTGGGGCTGATCTGCTGATTGCCCCTTCCAAACAGATGGCCCTGCCCCCCGATAATCGTCAGTACGACTTTCGATTTCCGGCCCTTGATCAGATCCCAGAGCTGCTGCTCATTAACATCGCTGGCCACAACTTTTCGATTTTTAATAACATCGACCCCCAGCAGCGTATTTTTAAGATCAAGGTATTCCACGATGGAGCGGGTTGTCGTGCCGGGCCCGATGATAAAATAGCCGTCCTCATCGTCCATGGCATCAACGATATCTTCCGCGATACCGGCCAGCACCTCCTTTTCAGCCCTGGCCCCTCCGGATTTGACGCTTTGCACAAACCGCGGTTCTTCGGGTACTTGCATATAGCCGTATAGTTTTGCGGTTACAACACCTTCTCGGAATGCATCTTCATCAATGTCCATGACCTCCGATACCCGGAGACGCATCTTTTTTCGTTCCAGAAACATGGCAGCCACTTCTCCGGCGCTCCTGGGCGTTACCGCATAGACCGCCGAATGGATCTTCACACCGGCGGGGATGCCCAGAACCGGCACTTTTTCACCGACAGCGGTATAGATATTACGTGCCGTGCCGTCGCCGCCGGCAAACAAAAGCAGGTCGACACCGGCATCGGCCATTTCCTGCGCTGCCTTTTGCGTATCATCCGCTGTGGTCTTGCCCGGATCGATGGCACCGAGCACGCGGGGTGTCAAACCGGCTCGGAGGCACTCCTCTTCACCCATGATAGAAGGATAGGTCAAAATCTCTATCTCATCTTTTAATCGGGCCAACAGTTGTAAAGCCGTCACTGCCTGGTTGGGCGATTCCGGTTTGGCACCCAGCGCTATCGCTTTTTCCAGTATCTTTGCACCGTCGCTGCCCTTAAGTCCGACCCGTCCCCCCATGCCGGCCACCGGATTGACGATTACACCTAATTTTTTCATTATTACCTGCCGAAACGCTTGTTTTTTGTGAATGGACCGATTTTTTTTAAAAGACCTTCCGCAGGCAAAACGGCCTGCGGAAGGGATACGGCCTGTCAATTTTTATTTCAGGCCTTTTTTTTCAAATACTGACGCCAGGTGACCGCGATTCTTTCCGGTTCGTCAATGGAGGGTGCCGGAACCTTGTGCACCGGCAGGTTGTACGGTGCGTTCTTGACCAGTTCCGGATCCGAATAGGCTTCGTCGGAAATATGCTTCAAAATCGCCACATATTCGTCGATGTCGTCCTTGGAATAGGATTCACACGGCTCCAGGGTAAACGGCTCCGGCACGATCCAGGGATGATGGCTGGTCCAGTAGTGCTGTAGACCGAAGTCGCCCATGCGGCGCATCACATCGTCGGTGCCCACACCGGTTTCTTCCTTGAGCTTTTCCCAACTGTAGCGGACCTGCTCCAGCCGTGTTTTGCCCTCGGCGTACCAGACGGTGACGCCGCGGATTGCGCGCAGTTTCTTTTCCATGTAGTTGCTGTTGAGCACCGCGCATTTGGCCACTTCCTTGAGGCCGGCATCACCGTGCTGCATGATCCAGGCATAGGCTTTCAGCGCTACGGAGGCGTTGCCGAAAAAAGACCGGACTTTTCCGATGCTGTCTGGACGGTTGTAGTCCAGAAAGTATTTTTTGCCGTCAAATTCCACCCGTGGAGACGGCAGGAATTTGGCCAGGTGCGCACGGACGCCCTGGGCACCCATGGCCGGCCCCATACAGCCGTGGGGGGTGGAAAAGGTTTTGTGTACATTGAAATGACACAGGTCGAATCCGGCTTCCCGGGCCCGGGCAATGCCCAGCATGCCGTTGGCATTGGCCTGGTCGTAGGAGCACAGGGCGCCGACATCATGGGCTGCCTTCACATACTCTTCGATCCGCGGATTATAGATCCCGGTATCTTCCGGGTTGGTGATGAAAATGCCGGCCGTGCGGTCACTCAAAGCCGCTTTCATGGCTTCCAGGTCCGGATACCCGTTTATGTCGGGCATCAGGGTGATGATCTTGTAGCCGGCGGTGCAGGGTGTGGCGGCATCACAGGGATGGGAAAACATGGTGGTGATGATCTCGTCGCGTTTGTCATCCCCGCGGGATTTGTGATAGGCCCTGATGATGGAAGCGTTGGTGAAAACACCGTGGGCGCCGCCACCCGGCTGCAGGCTGAAATAGTCGAGCCCCGAAATTTCCTTGAGGAAGCTTTCCAGCTTGTAGTAGATCTCCAGAATGCCCTGCATGGTGTCCGGATCCTGGTCGGGATGGATCTCGGTGATGCCCGGATGACGGGCTGCCATATGCTCCTGAACCTTGGGGCTGTACTTCATGGTACAGGTGCCCTGGCTGATATCGATGTTGACATCCGTTCCAAGGGTCTCCTGGGACAGGTGCATGAAGTGACGGTTGACCCGCATCTGGTTGACTTCCGGCAGGGCAGGGGTTTTTTTGAGCCGGAGGCTTTCGGGAATTGCGGAAATGCCGTCGCCGATTTCAGCCGCGATGGCGGCATCCGCCCTGGGCACCAGAACGCCTCTTTCACCCGGCACGCTCATTTCAAATATTATCTGCTCGTCCCATCTTGCCTCGTGGAACTTGCGAAGCAGCGTATCTTTATCTCTTGCCATGATATAATCTCCTTTCAATAGCGGTAAACTTGATGTTTTGCCATGATAACCGGGTACTTTTTATTTGATAGCGCCTTCAAGGGCGTAAACCAGTTTGTCGATATCTTCTTTCGTCATGATTTCGGTTACACAGTAAAGTGCACTCTGGCCCAGTTGGGAAAATTCACCGGAAATGTCTTTGCCGCCGAAAATTTTGTATGCCAGGAGGTCTTTGTTGATTTCAGCCACTGTCTTGCCGGTCTTGTCAAAGTTTACGACAAATTCTTTAAAGAAAGGGGTATTGAACTGAATCTCGACGCCCTTGAGAGCGCCGATTTTTTGGGCGGCGTACTGGGCGTTCTGCATGATTGTCTGGCCGATTTCCTGCATGCCTTTGGGACCCATCAGAGACAGATAAACGCCTGCTGTCACGGCCCACAGGCCCGTGGTGGTGCCGGTAAATTCCTTGCCCTTTTCACGGGATCCATAGGATGTCCGGTCGAACAGCACTTCGCCGAAACCATATTCACCCTCTTTAACCGTTTCGGTCAGGCCGAACATCAGATCTGTAAACTCGTTGATGTATCGCATTTTATCGGGTGTGGCGACAAAACCGGTCTGGCCGCCGCCGCACTGCATATGCATGCCGAGGCTGTGGGCATCCCCGCAGGCAAAGGTGGCACCGTACTGGGCCGGAGGGGCGATGACACCGCAGCTGATCGGATCAACGGAAACGATAAACTCGGCACCGGCATCTTTTGCAATCTTGCCGATTTCAGATGCCTGAATTTCAAGATTGCCGAGGTAGGTGGGGTTTTCGATGAAAACCGCCGCCGTTTTGTCACTGATCTTGGCTTTGAGATCTTCTATGTCCAGCAGGCCGGTCTGCTTATCAAACCCCACCATGGTGATGGCCAGGTCCGGCTCGGGAACGCCGTTGAGATAATTTCTGACGACCATCATCATCTGGGGATTTGCAAATTCGGGGATCAGCACTTCCTTGCGCCCGGTTGCCCGGGAAGCCATGCGGATTGCCCGGCCTGCCGCATGCATGCCGTCATAGGTCGGACAGCTCAGAATGTCCATGTCCAGCAGTTCACCCATCAGACTGGCGTATTCGAAAAGGGCCTGCCATTTGCCGTGGTCGGCATAGGATTCGCCCACGTAGGCGGTTAAAAATTCGCCCCGGCCGTTGATTTCGTCGCACACCGCAGGAACGAAATGCTGGGCACAGCCGGCCCCCAGAAAGTTGAGATACTCATCACAGTTCTTGTTTTTTTTAAGCAGACCTTCCACGTGCCGCCGGATGCCGTATTCATCCAGGATCGGTTCGGGCAGGTTCATATTGCCTTTGAATTTAAGATGCTCGGGAATCTCTTCATAGAGATCCATGATATCCTTTACACCTATTTCCTTGAGCATCTCGGCCTGAACTTCAGGCACTGAATTGGGAACGTACGGGTAAACAATTTTCTCTTCGTTCATACCAAATCCTCCAAAGGTAAATTAATCGGTTATGTCGGGGCAGGCTCTGGCATTGCAAAAATTGCCCGCCGCCATCAGGCTGAACAGTTCGATATTTCTCGACCTAAATGGTAAATCTGCATTTATCCTCAAAAAACGATCGGTATATTTGAATTACAATGTTTTTTGAAGAAATTATGCGGAAACGAGTATCATAATTTGATTGTCGGTGCGGTGAATAGCAATAAGTGTACCAGTTTTTGATTTGTTATCTAACTATTTGTTTTTATTGTTTTTTAGATGGATGGGGTGATTCGGGAGAGGGGTTGAAAAAAATATAAATGGGCAGATTTGGCACACATCTTAAAAGGTGGTCAAAGAATTTCTATTTATTTCAGGGGTAAATCTCTTATTGGGCAATAATTGCACATCTTGGGCCTAATTTATCCCGAACTTTTTTATTTTATGATAGAGCGTTCTTCGGGGGATACCCAGCAGTCGGGTGACCTTGGTGCGATTCCAGTGGGTTTCGTTCAAGGCCCCTATTATGAGATTTTTTTCAAACCGTTCCAGGGTGCCGCTGTAATCCCGATTCGAGTTGGCTAGAATTTTTTCGGTGTTTATTGCCAGCGTTCCGGGCTGGATCCGGACCTGGGGATCGCCCAGAAAATCAAGATTGCCCACCGTCAGATATCGCTGCAGCACATTGTGCAGTTCCCGGACATTGCCGGGCCAGTCGTAATTGATCAGGGTGTCGGTGATGAATCCGGGAATAATGCCGACTTTCTTGCCATTGTTTAAGATTTCCGTGAAGTGGTCGACCAGCAGTGGAATATCCTCTTTTCGATCCCGCAGCGGGGGCAACGTGATGGGAACGATATGAACCCGGTAGAAAAAATCCTCCCGGATGGTCCCTTTTTTCACCGCCTCGGCCATATCCTTGTTGGTTGCCGCGATGATCCTGAAATTTGAATAGCACACTTCCTGGCTGCCCACCGGTGTATATCCTCCCCCTTCGATGGCCCGCAGCAGTTTTCCCTGCATAGCCAGGTCAAGATCGCCGACCTCATCCAAGAACAGATCCCCGCCGTCGGCCCGGTCCAGGTAACCGGGCTTGTCGATATAGGCACCGGTAAAGGCACCCTTGCGGTGGCCGAAGAATTCGCTTTCCAGCAGGGACACCGAGATGGCATGACAATTAACAGGTACCAACGCCTTTTCACTGCGGTTGCTCATCTTGTGGATTGCCTGAGCCACGAGTTCCTTGCCTGTGCCCGATTCGCCGTATATCACCACATTGGCATCGGAACTGGCCGCACGGATGATCAGTTCATAGACCTTCTGCATGGCCGGACTTTTGCCTATGATATTGCCGAACCGGAAGCGTTCCCGGATGCTGGATCTCAGTTTGATATTCAACTGTTTGAGATTTTCAGCCTGTTCCCAGGCCGCCAGTTCACGGAGTTTTCGGTCGTTTATATCTCTTATCGTGCATAAAATGGCAGGCTCACCGTTCCAGTTGATGGTAGCATTATTGACCTCAGCCCAAAATTTGCGACCCTCCCGGGTCACACAGATCGTCTGGAAGATATCCCCTGATTGTCCCTCTTCCTGAAAATTGACAAGCATTTTGTGGAAGCGATCCTGGGATTCGTTTGCGATCAGGTTAAAAATATCCTTTCCAAGCAACTGATTCGCGTCGACGCACCCGAACATCTTAACCAACGCATCGTTGGCAAACATCAGGTGGTGGCCCAATACCACCATTATCCCATCGGCCACATTTTTGGTTAGAAACCGGTATCGTTTTTCACTTTCCGAGAGGGCTTGTTCAGTCAGTTTTCGCTGGGTAATGTCCCTTTGGGCGCCGAAATGGCCGACCATTTTGCCCTCGGTATTGTATATGCAGAAATAATCACCCAGCAGCCAGACCATGTCGCCGGCAAATTTATCGCTTCCCCTGAATTGCCTTTCACAGGTTTCGCAGGTGAGCTTGCCGGCATCAAAGATCCGTCGCCACATTTTCCTGGCGTTTTTCAGGTCATGTCTGTAAAAATCGTTCAGGGTCAATCCCATGAACTGTTCCTGATTCGCGTTGTACTGGCGGAGCATGGCATCGTTAACCCGGACAATATGCTGATGGGCGAAGGCGTAATCCAGGGCCTTTGCCTTGTCGACGGTATCGTCCCACAAAAAAGGCTCTTCGGCCTCCATGAACCAGATCCCTTCGATACACTGGGCAAAAAAAAGCTCCATAAAATGATCGCTTTCCCACAACTTCTGATGCTGATGAATCTGTAATACCGGTCTATCCGACTCGTTAATGGTTATGACCGAGTCGGATAGACCCTTTATATATCTATCCCTGTTGATCATATCTCGCTTCCGTTTTTTTGAAGACCTTTTCAACATTGTTCACAATGTATTTTGAGGGTATAATGAATCAGATCAAACCGCAAGTTTCAAAAAATGATTTTCCGTTTCCGTGCGGCATGGTTGGTCACATTTTCGTCTAACGGGTATTTTTATACTCTGCGTTAAAGACGGTCGAGTTGTTTTTAAATAAATGACTATTATGCTCATTATATAATGCCAATATTGATGTTTTCATAAAATTAAAATAAAAATATTGACATTATCATCAGTCTAATTTAGAATTTAAAATAGAATACAAAAGGTATGCAACACATGATGGGTATCTTCGGGTAAGTCTATTGGCGTGTACTTTGGCTATGAAAAATTGAATAACAGGTCTGATTGAATGAAAATAGACGATATCCATATTGCCATCATCAAACACCTCCGGGATGGCAGAAAATCATACAAAAAAATCGCCCGGGAACTGTCGGTTTCCGAAAATACCATACGGTCCCGGGTCAGCAAGCTCATCAAGGAAGGGGTTCTTGAAATAACCGGGCTGATGGACCCCGGGGCACTGCCCGGTCAAAAAATTATCATGGTCGGGGTCAAACTGGAAACAACGGATCTGGTCACCAAGGGAAAAGAATTCAGTGAATTGAAAGGGGTCATCTCCGCCAGTGTCGTAACGGGAAGGTATGACCTGATGTTGATGGTTCTGTTCACGGAAGGCTTTGGCCTGCTTGAATTTTATACCCAGGAAATATCCCGTATAGAGGGGGTCCAGTCCGTTGAGACATTTGTGGTTTACAAAAGTTACAACCTGAAGGTCCCTTATATATTTTAAGGGTTGTTGCATTCTGTTAACTCTCAAAATAAAGGAAAAGGCTATGGAAGAAATTAAAAAAACATTTTTAAACCAATGGCACGCCGACAACGGGGGAAACCTGGTGGGGTTCGGGGATTACGAAATGCCGCTCTGGTATTCGAGTGTCAAAAAAGAGCATTTGGTGGTTCTTACAAATGCGGGTATGTTCGACACCAGTCACATGGCGGTGGTCATGGCCAAGGGCGCCGATGCCTTTGATTTGATCCAGCTTTGTTTTACCCGTGATTTAAATGCCTGTATCGGCAAGGACAAGTTGCCCATTGCCGTCGGCCGTTGCGTTTACGGGGCTTACCTGGACGAAAACGGGTATGCCATTGACGACGCCATCATCGGTAAGGTGAGTGATACGGAATACATGATCGTGGTCAACGCCGGTATGGGCGGCGCCATTGCCAAACACATGGAAACGGTGAAAGGTGACCGCCAGGTCGACATCACCGACCTGACCGATCGTCTGGGTAAATTCGACATCCAGGGGCCCATGTCCGTTAAAATCATGCAGAAAGTGCTCAAAGATCCTGAAAAAGTCTTTGATAAAATGGTTTATTTCTCATTCAAGGGCCATTTTGACCCCGCTTCTCCGCTTGCCGATCAGGTTCAGCTCAAAGACGGTACGCCGTTGCTGCTCTCCCGCTCCGGTTATACCGGAGAGGTTGGATTTGAGGTTTTTATCGCCCCTGAAGACACGGTAAAGGCATGGGAAACCATCATGGCCGCCGGCCAGGAATTCGGTTGCCTGCCCTGTGGTCTGGCCTCCAGAGATTCTCTCCGGACCGGATCCCTGCTGCCCCTTTCCCATCAGGATATCGGTCACTGGACCTATCTCAACCACCCCTGGTGTTTTGCACTTCCCTATGCGGATGACGGCAGCGGCTTTACCAAAGAGTTTATCGGGGCCAAAGCCCTTGTCGCGGCCCGGGACACCGCTGAACACACCGTCGCCTTTGTCGGCAGCGATCTGCGCAAGGTTGATGCCCATGACGCCAGAGTACTGGATGCCGAGGGCAACGACATCGGAACGGTCCTGACCTGTGCCACGGACATTGCCGTCGGCCGCGTCGGTGGCAAGATATACAGTATCGCCAGTCCGGACAAACCTGAAAATTTCAAGGCCAAAGGGCTGTGCTGCGGATATGTGAAAGTGAAAACACGTCTCAGCGTGGGTGAGACCATTACACTGCAGGACAAAAAACGCAAGCTGACGGTCAGTGTTGCAGCGGATGTCCGGCCGGATCGTACGGCCCGCAAACCGTTGAAACTATTTATGTGAAATAGAAGATTCGGCTGCGCTATGCCGGCAGCTTTGAAGATTCGGATGCCGGGCCGGGGCAATTGTTTCTTGTCGCGGCCGCAAACCTTAAAAAACAAAAGGAGAAAAGATCATGAGTAAAGAAATCAGTGAACTCAATTTGCCTGCCGATGTCAAATACGCAAAGGACCATGAATATGCCCGTCTGGAAGGCGATATGATCAAGGTCGGTCTTGATGATTATGCCCAGGACCAGCTTGGCGACATCGTTTTTGTCGAAATGCCCGAAGTGGGGGATACCTTTGAAAAAGGCGACGTTTTTGGAACCGTCGAATCGGTCAAAGCGGTTTCCGAGTGTTACATGCCCATCGGCGGTGAGATCGTTGCCGTCAACGAAGCACTCGAAGATGAACCCGAACTGGTCAATACAGACCCCTACGGTAAGGGCTGGATAGTGGAAGTGAAGCCCGGCGATGTTGCCGAAATGGATACCCTGATGACCAACGAGGCCTGCCTGGCGTCCTTAAAAGAAGCATAACCCTTAATCAAGGAGAAACCATTATGCAATATTTGCCACATACCGATGAAGACATTGCCAAGATGCTTCAGGTAGTGGGGGTTGACAGCATCGACAATCTCTTCCCGACCATACCCGCAGATTGCCGGTGTCCCGGCGCCCTTGACCTGCCTGAGGCCATAACCGAATGGGAACTGGATGCCTGCATGGACCAGCTCGCCGCTAAAAATGCCATTTCCCCTGAGTACAAGGTGTTCATGGGGGCCGGCAGCTATGACCACCATATTCCCGCTTCCGTCAAATACCTGGCCAGTCGCAGCGAATTTGTCACGGCCTATACCCCGTATCAGCCGGAAATGAGTCAGGGGACCTTGCAGGCGATCTATGAATACCAGACATTGGCGTCCCGGTTGATGGGTACGGATGTCGCAACGGCCTCCCACTACGACGGTGCCACGGCCCTGGCGGAATCGCTGCTCATTGCCCTGCGCAAGTCAAAGAAGAACAAAGCGGTGATATCCAGTACGATTCATCCCCATTATCGCCAGGTGATTGCCACCTATTTTGAACCCACCGGATTGGAAATCGTGGAGTTGCCCTACCTTGCCGACGGTACCACTGATCTGGCCGGTCTGGACGAAATCGAGGATTACGGCGCCGTGGCCATTCAGTCGCCCAATTTTTTCGGTTGCATTGAAGACCTGAAGACCGCTGTCGACAAGGCCCACGGCCGGAAAGCCATTTTCGTGGCCGGGTTTACCGAAGCCCTGGCTTACGGTCTGCTCAAAAGCCCGGGCAGCCTTGGGGCCGATTTTGTCGCCGGTGAAGGCCAGAGTCTGGGTATTGCCCGTTCCTTTGGCGGGCCGGCCCTGGGCATGCTGGGCAGCACGAATAAATATCTCCGGTTGCTCCCGGGCCGTTTGATTGGAAGGACCAAGGATGTTGACGGAAAAGAGGGGTTTGTTTTGACGCTGGCCACCCGCGAACAGCATATCCGCCGGGAAAAGGCCAGCTCCAACATCTGCTCCAACAACGGTCTTTGCGCCCTGACTGCCGCCATTTACATGGCGTCCCTTGGGGGTACGGGATTGCGCCGGCTGTCCCGGCTCAATCACGACAAAGCCGAATACCTTAAAAAAGAGTTGAAAAGTGCAGGCCTTGACATTCCCTTTGCCATGGCGACATTTAATGAATTTGTCGTGAAATTTCCGGCAGGCGCTGATGCCGTCTACAAACGTCTTCTGGATAAAAAAATAGTGGCGGGCGTGCCCCTGGCAAAATACTATCCCGAACTTGCCGACCACTATCTGTTGTGCGTTACAGAGACCATGTCCAAAGAAGATATGGACACCCTGGTCAAGGAGGTGCAGTCATGACTGAAAGATTAGGAACAACCGGCCTGGTGCTGAATGAAAAAATGCTCTGGGAAAAAGGCGCCCCGGGCCGCTGCGGCATGTCGATCCCCAGGAGCGATGTGGCCGCCGCCCCTCTGGATGACGCCCTGGTGGGGGAGGGCCCGGACTTTCCGGACTTAAGCGAAGTCGACGTGGCAAGGCATTATACCCGCCTGAGCACCTGGAATTTTGGTGTGGATACCGGCATGTACCCGCTGGGGTCCTGCACCATGAAATACAATCCCAAAACCAACGAACGGCAGGCGGCCCTGCCCGGTTTTGCCGGGGCACACCCGCTGCTGCCCGATGAACTTTCCCAGGGCGCACTCCAGATGATGTATGAACTGGAGCAGTACCTGATGGAAATCACCGGCATGGACGCCTGTACCCTTCAGCCGGCCGCCGGGGCCCACGGTGAAATGACCGGCATGCTGGTCATCCATGCCCATCACCAGGCCAACGGCCACCAGCGCTCCAAGATCCTCATGCCGGACACGGCCCACGGTACCAATCCGGCCAGTGCGGCCCTTTGCGGCTACAAACCCGTGCCGGTGCCGGTGGCTGACGACGGTATTATGGCCGTTGAGGTCATCGAGGAACTGATGGATGAAGAAGTGGCCGGCATCATGGTCACAAACCCCAACACCCTGGGCCTGTTCGAGGAAAATTTCAAGAAAATTGCCGAGATCATCCATGCCAAGGGCGGGTTGATCTATGCCGATGGTGCCAATATGAATGCTGTAATGGGTATCGTCCAGATGGGCAAGATCGGTGCGGACGTGATACACCTGAACCTGCACAAGACCTTTTCCACGCCTCACGGCGGCGGTGGTCCGGGGTCCGGCCCCATCTGTGTGAAAAAGAACCTTGAACGCTTTCTGCCGGTCCCCCGGGTGATCAAGGACGGCGACATCTACAGAATCAAGGAAGATATGCCGGACTCCATCGGCAGAATGATGTCATTCCGCGGTCATGTGGGCATCATGCTCAGGGCGTACAGTTACATCCGTATGATGGGACCCGATGGATTGAAAAAGGCCAGCCAGTTGGCGGTGCTGAATGCCAATTACATCATGGAACGTCTCAAGGACACCCTGCACCTGGCCTATGACCGGCCCTGTATGCACGAGTGTATTTTTTCCGATAAGAATCAGGAGCAGTATCATGTGAGTACCCTGGATATGGCCAAGCGACTCCTCGACTACGGGTTCCATCCGCCCACGGTTTATTTTCCGCTGGTGGTCCATGGCGCCATCATGATCGAACCCACGGAAACCGAATCCAAAGAGGATATCGACCAGTACATTGAGGCTTTCAAGGCCATTGCCAGGGAAGCTGCAACAGATCCGGATCTGTTGCACAACGCTCCGACAAGCACCTTTATAAGGCGCCTGGACGAGACGCTGGCGGCCCGGAAACCGGTTCTGGCCGGTTAAATTGTGGTAATCGTTCACGGTTTACCGTTATCGGAATAACTGTGGCGTGTCAGCCGTGAACGGTTACCTGATTTTTACCCAAGATGAGCGATTAGCCATTCGCGGTTAGCCCGCAACTGGTTGTTTTGTAGGAGAATTAAACCATCATGATCGAGCAAAAACCACTGGAAATCATTATTATCGGCCTGGGCGCCAGCGGGCTTTATGCCTCTAAGAGTGCCCTGGGTTACAATCGTAACTGTCACGTCACTATCCTCGAAAAAAGGGATTTTGACCAGTTTTCCCCCTGCGGTCTGCCCTTTGTCATTGAAGGGGTGGTAAAAGATTTTGAAATGCTCAAGCATGATGTGCCTGAGATTAAAAACAAACTGACCAAGTTACTCAAACACGAAGTAACGGCCGTAGATACCGGTAAAAAAACGGTGACGGCCGTGGATCTGGACAGCTCGGAAGAAAAAGTCTTCAACTACGACAGCCTCATCCTGGCCACGGGCGCCACACCGGTCAACCTGCCGATCCCCGGTGCTAAAGAATTTATGAACAAGGGGGTCCATTTTGTGTCGACCATCGACAACAGCAAGGCCCTGCTGGCGGCTGCCAGAACATCGCGCAAAAAAAGCGCCGTTGTGGTGGGGGGCGGTGCCATTGGTCTGGAAGTCGCGGTGGGATTGAAAGCGTTGGGCCTTGAAGTCGCGGTGACCAAAAGAACCGCGCCTCCCTTCCCGCGCAACCTTGACCCGGCCATGGGCAGCAAGATTGTCGAAAAGCTCGAATCACTGGACATTCGTGTTCTCTTCGGCAAGGGCATCGACTCGGTGAACGGCCTGGACTGTGTTGAATCGGTGACCATCGCCGGTGAAGAGATCCCCTGCGATATCGTTGTCATGGCCGTTGGCATGCGTGCCAATATCCACCTGGCTGAAGCCATGGGCTGCAAGATCGTGAACCGGGCCGTGGCGGTGAACAATCGAATGGAAACAAGCATTAAAGACGTGTATGCCATCGGCGACATGGTCAGTTCCTATTCGCGTATCGACCATACACCGGCGACCATGCAGCTGGCCACGTCGGCTTTTCGCATGGGTATATCCGCCGGCATCAATGCCGCCGGAGGAAACACCTCCTACCCGGGCGTCATGAATACCTTCTTAACGTCGGTGGGCAGCCTGGAGATATCCGGTACCGGCTATACCCTTGAAGTTGCCAAAGAACTGGGCTATCAGGCCAAGGCCATTGGCACCAAAAGGGAAAATAAACCCCATTACATGCCCGGCGTCACGGAAATCAACCTGCGGGTGATCGTGGAAGAGGGGACCGGTAAAATTTTAGGGGCCCAGGCCATCGGTGAAGAGGGCGCCGGCGCCAGGATCAATGTTTTTGCACTGGCGATTCACGGTAACATGACCCTGTATGACCTCATGGACACGGAGCTGTCATATTATCCGGCGGTTTCACAGATGTATGATCCCATTGCCCAGGTTGTGGATATCGCCATGAAGCGCCTCAAACTCGAGCCAAAAGACTGTGATGCTGTTTTTTTCCCGGAGAACAGATAATATATCCTTCTATCGGCCGATTTGAAGGGGTTGAAATATAGCCGTCATGAAACAGGAAAAAACCGATTCCGGCGATCCGGGGTCAGACATATGGTATTGTCTCCAGCTACCGGCTACAGCGTATGAAACCGCACTGGAATTACAGCGGGCGCTTGTGGACGCCCGCATTGATCAAAAGATGGATGCAAACATCCCGGATGTAAACATCCCGGATGTAAACATCCTGTTGCTGCTGGAGCACCCGCCCGTGTTCACCCTGGGCCGTCGCGGCGGCCGTGAAAATTTGATTGTTCCTGAAACATTTTTAAAAAAATCAGGTATATCCATCGTCCCTGTGGAAAGGGGCGGCAATATCACGTACCATGGCCCCGGGCAGCTGGTGGGCTATCCCATCATCAATCTGAAAAATGCCCGGATGGATGTTCACACCTATGTCAGCCGTCTTGAGGATATCATGATTGGCACTGCCGGGGATTACGGCGTTGACGCCGGGCGCAATTCAAAAAACAGAGGGATCTGGGTGGGAAACAGCAAGATGGGCAGTATCGGAATATCCATCCGGCACGGCATCACCTTTCACGGGTTTGCCCTGAATGTCAATCCGGCCATGGACCCTTTTTCATGGATTAATCCGTGCGGAATGAACGACATCAAAATGACGTCCATTGAAAAGGAACTGGGCCAAAGCGTATCCATGGAAAAGGCATATCAATCGGTCCGTCGCCATATCGAAACTGTTTTTGATGTATCGGTTGTTACCCTGCCCGAAACCTCGTGGCTTCAGAAAATTTTATCGAAAAGAGACTTGCCGCATTACAAAAAAGAATTAATTTAAAACATGACCGCATTGCCGACAAATCGACCGGGCCTGTCCGGAACTCAGATGCCGGCATACAGGATCCAAACCTGTTTTTGGCAGCATCCGGACTGTATTGATTGACAGCCCGGGCACAACTTTTCTTTCGTCACAAAAACAAACCACACCTGTAACGGGGTATACTTGTTTTAAGACAAAGGAGGTGCAAAATGGCCATTATCAACATTTCAAGACAGGTCGGCAGCATGGGGGATGAAATCGCCGACAAAGTAGCCGTGCAATTGGGATACAGGCTATTCGAAAAAAATGGCATCAATGCCATGGTATCGGATTATGTCGGTGATTTTGCCCGGGAGATGGATGCCATCAGTGCCGAAAAGAAACCGGGGTTTTTCGACAAACTCCTTCGGGACCGGTCCATTTACAACAACCTGGTGCGCGCTATTATCTACGACATCGCCAGCCGCGGAAATGTCGTCATCCGGGGGCGCGGCGGCAACTTTTTGCTGAGCAGCTATCCGGAAGTGCTGAATGTCAGAATTGTCGCTCCCATTTCGACGAGGATCACCCGGGTCCAGAAAAACGAGCCCCGCCGGGAAATTGCCGAAGAGATCGTCAATCAATCCGACCAGGATCGCAACGGTTTTGTCCGATACCTGTTCCGGCAGCGGCCGTCGGATATCGATGCCTATGATCTTGTTATCAATACCCGAAAAATTGATGTTTCGTCGGCCGTGGATATCCTGACGGCCCGGGCGCAATTTATCGATGAGAACCACCCGTTTACGGAAAAATTCAGTAAAAAATTAAAACGGCTTTCACTGGGGGCCAGGATCAAGGCGACAATTCAAAAAGAAAAACCCGGGTTGTCGCACCTCGCCGTCACGATTGAAAGTGACAACATCGTGACCATCGAAGGTACGGTGACCTGTGAAAATGAAAAAGCGGCAGCTGAAGGTTATGCCCGTCAAATTTCAAAGGGCATGACCATCCAAAATAATATGGTCATTGCAAGGCCTTTGCAATATCGACATGACAAGGCCGCCACCTATTGAAGAACTGAGCGATTGGTTTTTCGCCGGCAGCTATTAGGAATAACTTAGCTAAAAATGAAAATTGAGGTATACCTTTGAACCAGACAACCCATACATGCACGCGGAAACCCATTTGGCTTAAACGAAATCTGCCCACGGGTCCGACCTATGAAAAGATCAGGACCCTTTTACATAAAAGCAATCTTAACACCGTCTGCCAGGAAGCCAAATGCCCTAACCTGTGGGAGTGTTTTTCCAAAAAGACGGCCACTTTTTTAATCATGGGGGCCCGCTGCACCCGCAACTGCCGTTTCTGCAATATAGACCAGGGACCCATGGAAGCCCTTGATCCGGACGAACCCCAGCGGGTGGCCATGGCCGTGAAAGAGATGGGGCTGCGGTATGCGGTCATAACGTCGGTTACCCGGGACGATCTGGCCGACGGCGGTGCCGGGCATTTTGCGGCTGTGATCAAAGCCCTTCGCGAGCAGGTGCCCCATGCCCTGATAGAGGTCCTCATACCCGATTTTCAAGGTGACGCGGATGCCTTGCTTACGGTCCTGGATGCCGGCCCGGATGTGCTGAACCACAATATTGAAACGGTGCCCCGATTGTATCCCATAGCCCGTCCCCAAGCCATTTACAGGCGGTCCCTTGAGCTGATAGGTCGGGCAGCGGCATACAACCCGTCGATTCCGGGTAAATCCGGATTGATGGTGGGCCTGGGGGAGACCGTTGATGAAATTCAGACAACGATGCAGGATTTGCTGACCGCCAACTGCAAGATATTGACCATTGGCCAGTACCTGCAGCCGTCCAAGGCCCATCTGCCTGTAAAACGGTTCGTCCCCCCCGAAGAATTTGAAGCCTTGGGGAAAACGGCCCTTGAAATGGGGTTTGCAGAAGTTGCCAGCGGTCCCTTTGTGAGAAGTTCTTATCAGGCTAAGGATCTGTATGAAGCGGTAAAAAACTGTGCACTGTGAACCGACAACCGTAAACGATTACAGCGATGCCTTATTTTACCACCAGTGACAACTGCCGGATTTATTATGAGACCAAGGGGGCGGGTGCCCAAACGCCGGTGGTGGTCTTTTTAAACGGGACAGCCCAGACAACGTTGAACTGGTGGCCCCTGGCCGGGATTATCAAAGACCGTTTCCAGGTATTGATGTATGATGCCAGGGCCCAGGGCCGCAGTGATCTGGGGAAGCAGAAATTATCCCTTGAAGGACATGCCGTTGATCTGTCAAACCTGTTAAACGACCTGGGGGTTGCCACATGCACCCTTGTGGGTGTCAGCCACGGCGCCCATCTGGCCCTGGCTCTGGCAGATGCTTTCCCCCGGCGCGTCGACCGGATGGTCCTCTGCGGCATTGGATCGGATTTTACGCCCAGGGCACGCATTATGATCAACGCCTGGCGCAACATTCTGGCAGCCGGGGGGATCGAGGCCCTGGCATGGGCCATGCTGCCCTTTGTTTTCGGTCAGGCATTTTTAAAAAACAATGAAGATACACTGGGCATGATTGTAAAAACAATGGTCCGGCGCAATCATGAAAAAGCCCTTTCCGCCCACCTTGACGCATTGGCATCCTACCCGGCCCCGGCGGCGCTGGCCAACGAATTGAAAACGCCGGCATTGGTTGTCTCAGGGGCCGAAGACCTCATCGCACCCGAAGAAACGGCCAGAAAACTTGCCCGGTTGTGCAAGGGGCGGCATCTCCTTTTCAAGGATGCCGGTCATTCCGTGCCCATGGAAGCCCCCAGGCGGTTTCAGGCTGCTTTTACCGAATTTTGCAAGTCCCCCGCACCGCTATAATTATCATTGCCTGTTTTATTATCCGGGTAAATCAGAATTTAATTGACAAATAAATCGTTTTAAAATAGACAAAATTGTCTATACATCTATCTACTGGAAACAAATAAGTAAGTATGGTCCATGGGGGAAACAAATAAGTAAGAAATCTTCATGGGGGTATTAAAAATTCAGGACAGACATTTTTTCAGGATACGGTCTATCCTGAATTTTTTTATATATCCGGGGGGGCGGTTATGTATTCAACAGGAAAAGAACTTCGCAAAGCGGTTCGAGACGGTATTTTTACAGGGCAGACCAGCGGCCATGCCATTGGTTATGTACAGGCGAATCTCGCGATTCTGCCGGCGGACTGGGCCTTTGATTTTTTACTGTTTGCCCAGCGCAACCCCAAACCCTGCCCCATCATTGAAGTCGGTGATATCGGCAATCCATACACCCGGTTCTGCGCCGACCACGCTGATATCCGAACGGATTTTCCCAGATACCGTGTTTTTCGAAATGGTGAACTGGTGGATGAAATCGGCGACATTGTCGACCTCTGGCAGGATGATTTTGTTTATTTTCTGATCGGATGCAGCTTTACCTTTGAAACCGCCCTTCTCCAGGCGGACATGGATGTCCGGCACATTACCGAGAAATCAAATGTGCCCATGTACAAAACCAATATGATGTGCCATTCGGCCGGAAAGTTCCCGGAATCACCCATGGTGGTGAGCATGCGGCCTTTCAGCCCCCGGGATTGTATCCGGGCCATTGAAATCACAGGGGATTTTCCCTCCGTTCATGGGAGCCCCGTTCACGTTGGAGACCCTGTGGCCATCGGCATAAAGGATCTGGCCGCGCCTGATTTCGGGGATCCCGTGACGGTCAGGGAAAATGAGGTTCCTTTGTTCTGGGCTTGCGGTGTAACCCCGCAAATGGCGGCCATGGTGGCCCGCCCGCCCCTGATGATTACCCATGCACCCGGTCATATGTTCGTGGGTGACAAAAAAGATAACGAATACCGGCTTTAAAAAAGGGCCTGCGGTCAAACGGGTCCCGGCAGGCAGCGCATGGTTGCTTTTTACCCGTTGTTTCGGGTTAACAAAACTACGGACAGATAAAATGAAAGAAATTGTGGAACGTATCGAGACCTTTATTCAGCAGGACCCGGGCAACCGGGGGCTTTGCAACTGGGCCCGGCAGGGGGATCTGCTTCCGGCCATCAAGTCCATTCAAGACGGCAACCATATGGTGATTACCACCGGTTTTTTTATTTTGAGAGCCGGGGTCATTGAAACAGACGGCCCTCCCGGTGCCATCATCCTTGCCAGGGCCTTGAGCAAGATGGGCAAGCAGGTCAGTATTCTGGTTGATGCCCACTCCAAAGAAATCATGGAAAAAGGGCTGGCCCTGTTCAACTGTGACATAAAACTGGTGACGGTGCCCGTTGACCGGCCCATTGCCCCGGATTCGGTGTTTACCGAAGCAACCACCCACCTCATCGCCCTGGAAAGGCCCGGCAGAGCCGTAGACGGTAAATATTACAACTTTGTGGGCCAGGACATTTCCGCCTTTGTCGCTCCCGTGGACGATCTTTTTCATTACGCCAAAGAAAACAAGATCACCACCATCGGCATTGGCGATGGCGGCAATGAACTGGGCATGGGCAGGGTTTCCAAGGCAGTGGACAAACATGTGGCCCCGGATCGTGCCTTCAGCTGTAAAACCTATGCAGACTATTGCATTTGTGCCGGTGTCAGCAATTGGGCCGGTTACGCCATGGCCGCTATTTTGTCCCACATAGCAGAACCCGCGGCCATGCCCGAACCGGCAAGGCTCGAGAGACTGATTCAATCAAATGTTGCGGCAGGGGCAGTGGACGGTGTCTCGGGTAAATCCGAAGCAACGGTGGACGGCCTGGAATACGCATGGGAAAATGCCATTTTTTGTGAGGTGTGCAGACTCGCAGCCCGGTGAATCCGGGAAATCCCTTTGCCCGGGTCGCCTGTTGTCAGGCATCACCATGGCAGGGGGAGGGGGAAGCGGTTGACAGTGGAACGCTATTTCATCGGAGATGCCTGTATCGGCTGGTCCTTGGGCAACAGTATCAGCAGCGAGATATCAGGCCGTGTATTGCGTATTTACCATACGCTCAAGAATCGGGCCGATGTTTTTGAGCTCGGCGTACGGGATATTGTACCGTCCTACAATGCCGTTGCCGTGCACATTGATCCGGCAGCATCGCCTGTGCAAAAAATTATCGACATGGTTGACACGATTGTCCACACCGAGCTGCAACGGAAAACCGTATCCGCCGCAGGAAAAAATCCGGTGACGCTTCCCGTATGTTATACCGGTGAAGACCTGGGGCGTGTGGCAGGTGTTAATGGCCTGACCATTGAAACCGTGATCCGTCTCCATAGTGCCGCGGTCTATACCGTGGCCATGGTGGGTTTCCTGCCCCATTTCCCCTATTTGATAGGACTGGATGACCGCCTGGTCACCCCCCGGCTGGATAATCCCAGGACCCGGGTGCCGGCCGGTGCGGTGGCCATCGGCGGTGCCCAGACAGGCGTCTACCCGCGGCAGTCGCCCGGTGGATGGAATATTGTCGGTGTCACCGATCCTGAAACCCTGACGCGCATCAAGCCCGGCGATACCATAAAATTTGAGGCAGTGGAAACCCTATGATAACAATAAACTGTGACATCGGCGAACGCGGCCCGGACCATCCCGTTGATGTGGCGCTCATGGGCCATATCGATATTGCGAACATTGCCTGCGGCGGACATGCCGGCGACAGGGCCAGCGTGGAAGCCTTTCGGCATCTGGCCATGGAAAACAATGTTGCCGTGGCCGGTCACCTGTCCTATCCGGACAGGGAAAATTTCGGTCGCTACAGTATGGACATTGGCATGGGCGATCTGCTGGCATCCCTGGATGAGCAATATCAGATGATGCCCGACATCAAGATGATTAAATTTCATGGGGCCCTCTACAACGACAGCTGCGCTGACCCGGCCTTGAGCAAAGGGCTTGTCGCATGGTTGCAAAAAAACGGAATTACCCGTATTATTACCCCGGCCGATTCGGAGCTGGCCAGGCACTGCGGTGAATCGGGTATCCGGGTTCTGGCGGAAGCCTTTGCCGAAAGAAGATATGACTATTCTGTTGAGACGGGACGGTTGAGCCTGGTCAACAGGCGAAAACCCTATGCCTGTATCCATGACTGTGACAAGGCCGTTGCCCATACGACCCAGATCCTTACCAACAAAAGCGTTGATGCCGTTGTTGAAAGTCCCGACGGATCCACCCGTATACAGACCGTGCCCATCTCGGCAGATACGGTATGCATCCATTCGGACTCGGATATTGCCCTTGAACTGGCTGAAAAACTGGCCGCCCTCTGCCGGGAAAAGGACGCCGGATAACGTATTTCATGTTTGATATTATTCAAAACGGAATTGCCAGAACAGTCACCCGGCCTGTTTTTGGACAGCAGGATGTCGGTGTCACCCCCGGCGGTCCCATGGACCGGTTTTCCTTTGAAACCGGCCATAACCTGCTCGGAAGCCGGGCAGATGCCGCTGCCCTGGAGATCATCCTCGCACCGGAATTGAAATTTACCCGGGATGTGCACTTTGTATTGACCGGTGCCATGCACGACAACGTCGCCTTGACCTGGCCCGCCGATGTGTCGGCGGTTCAGAGAATAGACCATGCCACGGTGTATTTTGCCCCGGCCGGCAGCACCCTTACATTCGGTGCCATGGTTTATGGCTTCAGGGCCTACCTGTGCTGCCGGCCCGCCGCTAAAAACAGCAGGGATATCCGTGGCCGCCGGCGGGGGGATTTTACGACGGTGGCGACCTGGCCCGATCCGGACCATCGCATCCGGGTGGTGGAGGGCCCCGAATACCGCTATCTGGCCGATGCCGCCGTTTTTATCGACCAGCCCTGGGAAATTACCCCGGATATCAGCGACATGGGCATCCGGTTGACCTGTTCCGGCAAAATGCCGACGGTTTCCCTCAAAAACATGGTTTCCGAGGCGGTGAGCAACGGGACGGTCCAGCTGACCCCCAAAGGGCCCATCGTTCTGCTGAAATATCGGCAGACCGTGGGCGGCTACCCGCGTATATTTAATGTGATCAGTGCAGATGTCGATCTCCTCGGCCAGTATGGGCCGGGGCAGGTGATGCGGTTTAAAAAAGTGACCATCGACCAGGCGATGGCTATCGCCCGGAAAAAGAAAAAAGAGCTTGAAAAAATAGGAGCCCGGTTCGAAGATTGAGGCATCCGGCCGCCTGTTTGGCGGCAGGATTTGTTCCCACTCAACGGCCATCAGACAATACCAACTTTTAAGGAGTGTTTTAAGGAGTATTTTATGGACGTTTATTATGTTGACGGAAAATTTGTAGATGAAGACGATGCCGTCATTTCGGTAAAAGATATGGCCGTTCTTCGCGGATACGGCGCTTTTGATTTTCTCAGGACCTATGGGGGAAAGCCTTTTTACCTGAAAGAGCACATCCAGCGCCTGGAAACATCGGCAAACCTCATCGGGCTGCACATGCCCTGTTCCAAAGAGGAGATCGCCGACATCGTGATGCAGACCCTGGCCAAAAACAGTCATGCGGAAAGCAACATCCGGCTGGTGATCACCGGTGGCGTCAGCCACGACTCCATCACCCCGGAAAAAAACACCAAACTGATGGTCATGGTCACCGACCTCCACCCCCTGCCGGCGGAATGGTATACCGATGGGGTTAAAATTGTGACCAGTGACTCTGAGCGCTGTGTCCCGGGCGCCAAGAGCACCACCTACCTTCAGGCGGTGCTGGCCCTTAACAATGCAAGGGCTCAAAATGCCGTGGAATCCGTGTATGTCGATCGCGATAACCGCGTTCTCGAGGGCACCACCACCAATTTTTACCTGTTTATCGGCGATAAACTGGTTACAGCCAATAACGGCCTTTTGCCGGGCATTACCCGGCTGGTGCTTCTGGATATGCTCAAAGATGAATTTGATATCGAAATGCGCGATATCGACCGGAGTGAAATCGAAACGGCCGACGAAGCCTTCATATCCGCCTCCAACAAGGAGATCGTGCCGGTTGTTCAAATCAACGATCACACCGTCGGTGACGGCAAGATCGGTCCGAAAGTCCGCCGTGTCACTGAAATTTTTAAAAAATTTACAGCCGAATACGCCCGGTCCTGAAACTAATTGTTGAAACTGTCCGCCGTCGGACCGCAGCGGTTCGGCGGCGGTACCTGTTGTTCCCCGACAGATCCGTTTTATCGAAAATACCGCAAGGAGTCGTCCATGCCATCACCGCTCATCCGGGCTGAAATCAATCTTTCAGCAATAGACCATAACATAAAGGAAATCCGGCGTATGATTGCTCCGGATGTTATGATGCTGGCTGCCGTCAAGGCCAATGCGTACGGGCATGGCGCCCTTCGGGTGGCCCGGCAGGTCCTTGACAGCGGCGTCAACATGCTCGGCGTTGCAAGGATCAACGAAGGCATTGAGCTCCGCAAAGGCGGCATTACCGCACCGATTCTCATTCTGGGAAATACACCGCCCGAATTTGCCCGTGAACTGATGGCCTACAACCTGACATGCGCTGTTTCATCCTGTGAGACCGCCCACGGCTATGCTGCCGCCGCCGGTCTGGCAAAAGGAAAAATCAGGGTCCACCTGAAGATTGACACCGGAATGGGTCGGAACGGTTTTCTCTCCGACGGTTTCAGGATTTTCGGCAAGGGCGATGATGCCGGCGCCCTGGCAGAGATAGAAGCTGTCTGCCGCCTCGCCGGCCTCGAGGTGGAGGGTATTTTCTCCCATTTTGCCATTGCCGATGCCGCCGACAAGACCTCGGCCAACCGGCAGTTTGACGTTTTCAGTGATCTGCTCGGTCAGATCGAAAACGCCGGCATCAACATTCCCATCCGGCATATGGCCAACAGTGCCGCCACCATTGATATGCCCGAGACCCATCTTGACATGGTGCGCCCCGGTATTGCCGTGTATGGGCTGGCGCCTTCCAGCGAGGTGCAACTGGACCGCATCGACCTTAAACCGGCCATGGCCATAAAGGCAACGATTGCGCATCTGAAAGAGGTCGGTGCCGGATTCAATGTCAGCTACGGCAGTACCCATACGACATCGGCACCCACCCGGATTGCCGTGGTGCCCGTGGGCTATGCCGACGGTTACAACCGGCGGCTTTCTTCAAAGGGCCGGATGCTGGTCCGTGGCGTGAGTGCGCCCATACTCGGCAGGATCTGCATGGACCTGACCATGATCGATGTGGGGCATATTCCCGATGTGGCCCTGGGCGATGAGGTGGTGGTCCTCGGGTGCCAGGGCACTGAAACGCTGAGCGCCGATGAAATCGCCGCCGATCTGAACACCATTAATTATGAAGTCGTCTCCGGGATAACGGCCCGTGTGCCCAGGGTCTATCTGACCTGATGCCTATCTTTTCAGCACCGGCGCCGGCGCCATCAGGGGCTGGTGTTGGTCCCTCTGCTGTGGGGTAAAGATTTTGTTTGTCCTGGATTCAAGGGCCAGGGCCGCTGCATTTTTTTCGTAAAAAGAGGCGGGCTCGTATTGCCAGCCGGCATCCAGCCGGCGCTGCTCTTTTATCAGGTTTCGATAGATATACCTGCCGATGACCGGTCCTGCCATTCGGGTCCGAAGGCCGAATTCTGTGCAGAGGTCTTTGAACAGCCGGTTCATTTTCTGGCACATGGCCGTATCATGGCGGTAGTATCGTCTCATGGCCCAGACGGCTCCGGCATAAGTGGTTTTCAGCGATTTTACTTCCCAGGCAAAGCGCCTTTGAATGCGCGGGTCCGGACAATTTTTATACCGCTGCCATCCGGTGAGAAGGGTCCGGGTCAACCGGGACAGGCTCGGTCCGTTGATTTTAAAATCCTGTGTAAACGCCTTTAACAGAAATCCTTCTTCCAGACCATTTTTGATATGCCGGTGCCGGTAATTGAAGCGGTACTGGCCATGGGCATCCGCCGGCGGGAAATCCGCCTCGTCCAGCAACGTCCCCATTTTTTTATGGTGTTCATACAACGGGGTTCCCGGGTTTGGCGTGTACAGCATGAACTGGTGAAAATCCGAGTTGTGGCTGACGGCATGGTCGATGACCGCGTCGATATTTTCAGGGGTATGGTCTTCCAGGCCGATGATGGACGAGCCCAGAACGCGGATGCCGTGGGACTGCATCTCTTTGATGAGCTTTTTGGTATCGATATCCTGGAGTTTGCGGTACTGGCTGCTTTTTCCCTCGATGCCCATCCAGACCCAGCCGATGCCCAGCCCCACGATCTGTTCCATGGTGTAGGAGCGCACGACCCGGGCGGAACTGAACACATTCAACAGCCAGCTTTTGTTATTTGCCTGCATCAGTTCCAACAGCCTGAGGGCGCGTTTGCGGTGGATCAGGAAATTTTCATCCAGCACAAAAAAGGATTGCACTTTCAGCGTTTTTTCAAGCTGACACATGACGTGAAACAGCTCGTCCCCGGTTTCGTAAAAATTGACGAATTTGCCCTTTCCCCCGAACAGGGCCGAAGTGGAGCAGAAGTTACACCCCACCGGGCACCCCACCGAAGGAATGAGAATGGCCGCGGTATCACCGGGGTTATCCGGCAGCGCGATCCCCATGGTCCGGGCCCCGAAGGCCGAATAGGCCATGGGATGTTTCACCGGTGCATCCACAGCCTGGCCGAGAAAACGTCGGAACCATTTGACCCCGTCTCCCCGGACAATATGATCGGCATCAATGGTCTTGTCGATGCCCCCCTTGTTGGAGATGTGACCGCCCACCACAATGGTGGCATCGGGCTGGTATTGCCGGATCAGCCGGCACATTTTTTTGACCTTTTCCACATTGGGAATAATGGCGCTGATGCCGATGATATCATAGGCACTCTGTTTGAGTTCCTGGATAAAGATGCCCATGGAGGGGAAATCCAGCAGGGTGCACGGCCCATCGATGTTGGACTGAAGGAGCAGCAGACCAAAAGAGCGGTGAAACATGCGCAGGGAAAAGGCCCCTTGAACCCTTGTCACCTGGTTCTGGTACAATTCCATGGGATTGATGGCCCGGCTGCCATAGGGGTTGTCCTGGGCAAAGGGGCCGAATACACTGGACAGCAGGACTTTGGCCTGGGTGCCCTTGGGATGGACGGCATATGGTGTCTTCATTTTTGATCTCCTTGAGCGCAATGGGTGCGATATGTTTGTTGAATGTGGAGACAGGCTACCGGAAAATTTTTGTAAAGGACAGGCATAATTACCTGTTTTACAAAAGTATTACATTGCCGCCGGTATCAGGCCTTGAACTGATGATCGTTGTATGGATGGATTTGTGACAGTGGGGGTATGGGTCAATAATGCTGAATGATGAATGATGAATGCGGAATGATGAATGTGGTATCGCTGCGCTCTGGCGGTTTTTATGGAATGGGTAAAAGCCTCATTTACGTTTTTTTGTTGACTTGGTACCAATTAGCGGTACTATATTAACGTGAAACGAAAACACGGGAAAACATTAGAACTGATATTCGCACGACCCGTCAGCGGCAATATCAAATGGCCAGACATTGAATCGCTTTTTAAAGGGTTAGGTGCAAAGATATCTGAACGTGAAGGTTCCCGAATTGGTGTTGTGCTTTTTGGAGAAATTCAGGTCTTCCATAGGCCTCATCCATCATTGGACACAGATAAGGGCGCGGTATCCAGTATCCGAAAATGGCTGGACAGAAATGGGGTGAAACCATGATGAACATTATGAAAATTGATGGTTACAAGGCGATTATTAAATATGATCCTGTGTTGGATGAATTCCGCGGTGAATTTGTCGGTCTGAATGGCGGCGCTGATTTTTATGCAACAACTATTGAGGATCTTCGAAAAGAGGGCAAGCGCTCTCTTAAAGTATTCCTCGATATGTGTAAAGAGGAGGGTATTAATGCACATAAAGAATATTCCGGTAAATTTAATCTAAGAGTCCCACCGGAATTACATGCCGAGATCGCGGCAAAAGCTGCGGCTGATGGAAAAAGCCTCAATCAATGTGTCACGGATATGTTGGGCGAGGTTGTCCGGCATCAATAATGAAAAAACAGGTTCCGGGACAAATAATGATGAATGTGGAATGATGAATGTGGTATCGCTGCGCTCTGCCTTTTTTATAAAATTAAGCAATGCTACATTGCCCCATTTCAGCAATTAATCGATATTCTTGTTTCAAAATGCCGGAGGGGTAATCGTGGCATGCTGTAATATAAAGCCTTTTATCTATAATGGGCCAATAGTAGACTTGCCCATTTATCCCATTCCCTTTTCCTTGGTGGGAGGAGGCTATAGGGTGGGTAAACCCTACCACTTATTTAGCAACATCCTCATTTTATCTTGCGCATTTAAAACATTGGCGCAGGATTCCCAGTCTATATCGGCAACCTGATTGTACTTTTCGTCAAAGGGGTGCTTGGGACGGACCGAGTCGATAAGTTTTTTAGCCGCATCGATTTCACCGTTGGCGACATTGATCCAGGCATCTTCCAGAATATCCGGGATCTGGCCGAACAGTCCGAAAATATCCGCCAGACGTTCGGATAACAGCTCATGAACACGATCCTCCACAGAATCGCGATACCGCATGTTACAAACATAAACTTCATCTCGGACCTGACCGATGCGCTGTATACGCCCTTTCCTCTGTTCCAGACGAGTAGGGTTCCACGGCAGGTCAAGATTGATAAGGGTCCCGAGGCGCTGAAGGTTAAGCCCCTCACTGGCGGCATCCGTCCCCAACAGCAGTCGCAGTTCTCTTCGGCTCACTTTTTGTTTCAGGTCATCCCTGGACATGCGTTTGAATTGTCCTGCCAGAAGTATCCCGGAATTGTTACCCCCGGCATAGATCCCTACAGGTTCATCAGGTAATTTTTCTGAAAGCTGTCCGGCCAGCCACCAGACAGAATCAAAATATTGCGAAAAAATGATGCACCCCAGCGCTATCCAATCGTGGCCTATCAGATAATCAACGACTTTCTGGTATTTAGGGTCCCTGTCCCGGCTGGCATCCAGTGCCGCAAGGCATCGCTCCAGGGCTGATCGTTCTGTTGCGGCCAGTTTTTTCATGGCGCCTTTTGCCTCATTGCTATTGGTTTGATCATCTTCTTCCGCAAAGAGAGATAGATTGTCAGTCTTTGATTCATCCCCCCATTCCGTCAGCATTTTTTCCGTGGTCCGGCGTCCAGCAAAAATTGTGCTGCCGATTCGTCTTAATAACAGGGTTTTCAAAAAGCCCGCGCCTTTGATGCGTCGACCCAGCAGGGCACAAAATTCTTCGGCTGCGGTGTACGCATCCTGTAAATAAAGGGGCAGCGGCAAAGATTCCGACCTTGTTTCACCATACAACCGCACTTTTACCGGTTTCAAATAGGGTTCACTTGTCAGCGGGTCTATTGTCTGTTCAAGGAATTCCCGGGTTCTTCTCACAATATGCCGAATAAAAGGATTGTGCTCCCTGCTAAATCCAGGCATCATGCTTTTTAACCGTGTTTTCTCGGGCCCCCGCAAATATTCAAGGCTGTCACCTTCGGCCACAAAATCGGTATCTTTCATCCCCAGTCGTCTGCGTAAATGTTTAAAAGCAATGCCCTCTGCAGCCGGCGGCATGGGATTTCTGATCCATCGCCAGGCCTCTCCCATCTCATCGGGGATTTCCGATTCACCCATTACCATGGCAATGGCCTTGGCCGGCTTACGCCACTCGCTCCAATTGGTACCCAAAACCTGTTCGTTCCCCATGGCCAGTATATTCAACAAATCCCAGGCTTCGATGGGGTGCAGTTGAACCGGTGTTGCCGTAGCCAAAAGCAAACTTTTGGTGCGCAGGCTCAGTTCCCACAAAAAACGCATCAAATTGTTGGGGTCTGCCTTTTCAAAGACACTTTGATCGTTGACTTTACGACGCCTGGCCCGATGGGCCTCATCAACGATGACACACTCAAACGTCATCGCCTTGAGATAGTCGGCAATATCAGACCCGGCGGTAATCAGCCCCTGAGAAACAATACCGATCTTCCTCGGACATTTTTTGATGGATTCCGGTCCTGCGGCAGGGTAAACAACACCCTGCTCGTCCGTCCATTCCCTTCCGGTCCAGACTGCCGACGGTATCCCGAGAAGATCCCGCAGTTCATCCTGCCATTGAAGGGTAAGCTGCTTGGGGACGATGACCAGGACGGGTTTTTCGCCATGCAGTGCCATCAACATAGCGCTGAGGGCGAGTTGTACGGTTTTTCCCAGACCGACCTGATCCAACGCTAATTTAATGAAATATTTCTGATGCGCCCAAAGCCCGAATTCTCTACGGTAAACAGGGGTTTCGATGACACCGGAGGCAGGGTCTTTTTCGGAATCCTGCTTCCAGTCATCAATGGTTACTTCACACCGATAAGCCAGTCGTTCGATATCGCGGACAACAAAATTACTTATCGGTATGGCCAATGGGTGATACCAGAGTGCATCAAACGTACATTCCGCACCCCAAAGCAAGGAATATGGGCCAATTTAAAAGACAGTTAAATCAAGTAGATAATACTCGCAACATATTGATATAACTATAAATAAAAAATATCTAGACATTTCAAACACTTACTGATATACTACCCTCAAACGTCAATTCCAAGGCATCTGGGGGTATAATGGAAAAGCTGAACACCGAGAAGATGACATTCACCGATGCCAGGCATTTGCCCATTGTCAAGCAATATGCCAAGCGCATCAACCTGGTAGAAACCATAAACCATTTAGTTGACAGCCAGATGGATCTGTCACCGGGCATGGCCATTTTGGCCATGGTTCTCGATACCCTTTCCGGGAGAACGCCCCTTTACAGGTTAACGGAATTTTTTGAAGAAAAAGATACCGAACTGCTGCTGGGATCAGCCATCGAGCCGGATTGCTTTTGCGATACAAACCTGGGTCGGGCAATGGACAAGATTTTTGAAACCGGAACGTTGAAAATCTTTTCCCAACTTGCCCAAAATGCCATTTCCGTGTTCGACGTTGATGCCCGTCGTGTTCATTTTGATACAACATCAGTCAGCGTATATGGAGACTACGATCTGGCCGATCCACCGTTTCAAATCACTTACGGTCACAGCAAAGCCAAACGGCCGGACCTTAAACAATTTTTAATAGCCATGCTGTGTGTTGACAGCAATATTCCTATCCTGGGCGTCACCCGGGACGGCAACGCCTCAGATAAGACGATTAACAACGAGGTGCTCACTAATATCTCAAAACATATGGCACGACACGGCCTTGCCTCGGGAGCCTATGTTTATGTGGCTGATGCTGCTTTTGTTACCGAAGATAATCTGGGAAAAGCCGATAAAACCATGTTTTTATCACGCCTGCCGGCCACCTATAACGAATGTGGACGGGTGATCCGTCAAGCGGTAAGTGCCGATAACTGGATTGACATAGGCCCTTTGGCCGAAGAATATAGCCGCCCCAAACGACCGACAGCACGCTATAAAGCTTACGACAGTATCGTTGACCTATACGGTAAAACATACCGGGCCATCGTCGTGCATTCCAGTGCCCACGACAAACGCCGCCACAAAAGAATTGATCGCCTGTTAAAGCAGGATCGTAGCCAGCTTGAAAAGGTCTGCAGGCAAGTGACAGATACCGCCTTTTTTTGTCGTGCCGATGCTCAGGTGGCATCTGAGAAACTCATCCACACGGCAACCGGGGGCTATCACCGGATAACGGCCGACATCGAAAAAATACCCAAGTATGGTCGCGGAAGGCCCGTCCAAAACAAACCGCGAACTGTGTTGCGTTATGAATATCGGTTAACGGCCAAAATTGTTGAAGCACCGGAAAAGGTAGATCCATTAAGGCTTCAGGCCGGTTGTTTTGTTCTGATTACCAATCTGATCGGGCAACAGGATGAGTGGCCGGCACTCGATCTTTTAAAACTATACAAGAGCCAAATCGGCATTGAGAAGAACTTCAGCTTTCTGAAAGATCCGGCAATTATAAACAGCATTTTTCTCAAAAAGGCTGAAAGAATCGAAGTGCTTGGTCTTGTTCTTCTAATCTCCCTGTTGATCTGGCGTTTGATGGAGCGTTCCATGCGCCAGTACGTGGAAGCAAACGACTGTACATTAACCGGTTGGGAACGGCGACCGACAAAGAAACCGACGTCTTTTATGATGACAACCAAGTTTGCCGGAATAATGGTGATAACCATGGGTAAAAACCGTCAATTGGCAAGGCCGTTAAAAGATTTTCAACGCGAGTATTTGCAAGCTATGGGGGTCACACCCGAAGTATTCACCGTTCCGTAGGAAGTAAAATACTCATTTTGAAAATCCGTAAAATAATAATTGCTCAAACAACCCTTCAAAAGGGTGCGGAATGTACGATCAAATTCATCTTGAACCCATTTTAGCGCATCGGTTGAATCGTCCTCCCAGACCAGTTCATAGTTTAATTTCCATGCGGAAAGGCTCTCATTGGTGCTTCCCATGAAACAGATTTGAGGTTTATTTTTGTATGTGATGATTCCGGCCTTGCCATGAACCAAACCAAATGCTTCATCCGGAAGAATACGGATTTCAAGTTTTCCTTCCGCAATGAACTGATATAATCTGAGAAATCGACCTTTGGATAAGCCACCCAATTGTTCAGGATTGCCGTCACACCATGATTTCCGAAGTGCCTGCTGAGCCGCTTTGGCGGTTTCAACGTCTTTGGGGTCGATGTCTGAGTTGCAGACAAGCCTTATCTTGCCGTGCATGGATTCAATCGGTTCACCAGCCACCTCCAGCATGGATGAACGGAAGTATCCGGCAATACGATCATAGGCAACGGCCCCGACCAAACGTTCATTGATAAAGGCGGTATCCAGTTTTCCACGACGGGATGAAAACCGTTTGATCATGATGATGCTTTATGCCCTATAGAAAAATATTAATTAAATATAGCAGCCACATACCAGTCACATAAAAATTTGTGCTTGGAGAAAAACATATTTTACTTATTATTTGGTAAGTTTTTAAAGGGTTACCAATTATTAAAAAAAACTTGCTTTTTATACCTTCTTTTATTATATTCTGTATAGCTCATCTGCCATGTGTAGAAGGAGTAACGATGCCGTTTAAATACTATTTAGGCGGCATTTGCCTTTTTAGGAGCTTAAACTTTTTTGATATTGTTCATATTCTTTTTGCAGTTTTCTTTTCTGGTGAGGTCTTACAACAAGATAGCCTGTCCAGAGCAAAAGGTATCCTTTTCGTTCGGCGAGTACAACCAGATATTCGTGCTTTTCAAGCCATAAACAAATACGGGATTGTCCGCTCCTGATATTTTTCCAGCATTTTATACCCTTAGCATCACTATTGGTAATTATTGGCTTTGGCCAGCGGATTCGCTCACACCTGCGTATATCAGGCGTTCTATCCGCTTCCGTCTTTCCTTCGGAAATCAGATGCCAGAATGTCGCCTCCTTACCCAACGATAATGGATGACGTTTAAGCGCGAGTTTCCTGCCCCTGAAGACTGGCTTACTGTCAATGAAATCCTGTTTGAAATACCTATATAATGCCTCAAAATAGCGTTCCCAGTTGCCCCTGAACGATTCGAATAATACAAGTTCAGGCAACCATACTATTTCTGTTTGCTCTCCGGCTCCTAAATCGCGTGCCATACAAATAGATTTACCTTTTTTTCCCTTAGCAATGTCGATTTGGTTAAAGAATATCCTGAACGGTCTTTCATGCGATAAACCAGCGTGGCCTTGGCGGAATTATTCGAAAGGCCTCGATTAATGTAAGATATGGCCCCAATCAGCAAATCCGTCAATTGTAAAATTTCAATTTCATCTGATCGAACCAGTTGTATCCTTTCAATTACTTTTTTGGAAAAATCATAAATATTATTACACAGCACATCATGGAGTTTTGCTACCTTTTCAGCACCACAGGTATCTTTAATATCAAGATAAATTCTATACCGCCCATCAGGCTCAAAAACAACTTTCAGCATATCAAAGTACATTTTATAGTACCATGTGTTGTGATCCTGTCCGAATTTTTCGTGAGCTAATTTTGTCTTATCCGGGATTATCAACGCCCTGAATTGCAAATCATTGTTATCAAAAAAATAATCAATCAGTTCTTTGTAAAACGATACTTTGGCGGGAGACACTTTGGTCCATTTGACTTCAAATGTTTTTTTCAAATTATGATGCGTCTTGATTTCACGAATACGGTCTGAAATTTTACGCGTTTTTTCAAGTGGACATGAAACAGCCCCTATCACCATGGCTTTATGTTGATCATTTTCCAGGTGACAGGATTCATCGCAATAGACATTGTATGTTTGTTTCACCTGAGAATACCTTTCAATGTATTTTTTTGAATATTAAAGCCGCCCCCCATGATCATTTTCCACCGCACCGGCAAGACGAAGTGCGGCATCTGCATCTTTTTCCCAGTGCGGCATGTGGGGCATATGCTTTGGTGTGGATAGAAATTTTAATATTTCAATGATTAACCTGCGCTGATTCCAGTAATTATCAACTTCGGTATGAAACCATTGCAACCCTTCCCGGGCATCCTCTGCGTGAACGGTTTCATGAATGGCAAACAGAATATTCCGGGTCAAAGACCCCTGGAAACCGGTCCCGCCCAAATAGGATTTTTTAAATTCCGATCCGGTTTTAAAGCGAACCGCATTGGCCCGGGTCCCCGCGAAAAGAAAGGTGTAATCCCGAACGCCAAATCCCTTGGCAAGTTCCTGATAAGCGCCGGATCGGGCTTCCATGTGCTTTTCAAGTTCAAGACCTTTAAGATACAACCGCTCCGGGGCCGTCAGGGTTTTCCAGTATTGCCGGTGAATTCCTACAGGAACCAGATGGTCGGGGGCAATTTCAACAGCCCGGTCGATCACTTTTTCAAACGCGGTCTTTTCGCCCGGTTCACGCTGTCTGAAGAGTTCATGCCGGATATCCTGGCCTTCAATATCGTTGTATTGAGTTAACACTCTCAGGGCGGCGGCGTAGGCGGCAAGTTGATAATCCGTATTCATTATTCATAATTTCGCATTCATCATTGTCCCTATTTGTCCCTTCATAAGTCAGGTCGGTATTCCAAGCAATAAAATTCTTTTCGGTCTGCTGGCGGTGCTTTTGTCTCAATCCCTTCATAAGTCAGGTTGAACAAAATGATGAATGCGGAATGTGGTATCGCTGCGATCTTCCGATTTTATAAAAATAAGAGAGGTTCATTATTCCATCTTTACGCTCATAGAAATTATCACTTCGGCAATACGATTAAGGTGGTATTCTTTTGTTTTAAAAGTTTTCACTCCCGCCACAAGAACTACAAATACTTCTTCTACCCCCTATGATTCCCCAATATCTCCTTCTTTTTATTCATCATTCATAATTCCGCATTCATCATTTTCCCTATTGTCCCTTCATAAGTCAGGTCAGTATTCCAAGAAAGAATACGCAACGTTTGAGAATTTAGCAAGGGAGTCTCAATCCCTTCATAAGTCAGGTCGAACAAAATGACGAATGCTGAATGCGGAATGATGAATGTGGTATCGCTTCGCTCTGTCCTTGCTCTGTCCTTTTTTATGAAAATAAAAACGGCACATTATTCCCGATGTATAATGATAGATGTTATTGCTTCGGGAATACGATTAAAGCGTCATTGCTTTTTTGTTTTAAAGATTTTTTCATTCGCTACAAGAATTGCAATTATTCCCTCTACCCCTTCGAGGTCCCCCACATCCAACCGCTTTTTATTCATCATTCATAATTCAGCATTCATCATTGTCCCTATTGTCCCTTCATAAGTCAGGTCGAACCAAATGATGAATGCGGAATGCGGAATGATGAATATGGTATCGCTGCGCTCTGCCTTTCTTATAAAATAAAGTAAAGTTACATTTCTTCATTCGAGCAACTGATCACTATTTTCGGAAATACGATTAAGGCGTCATTGCTTTTTTGTTTAAAAAGTTTCACTCCCGCTACAAGAATTGTAATTATTTTCTCTACCCCTCCGAGGTCCCACATCCCACCGTTTTTTATTCATCATTCATAATTCCGCATTCATCATTGTCCCTATTTGTCCCTTCATAAGTCAGGTCAGTTTTCCAAGCTAATACAGCGGGATATGCACTTCACAGAGCGTTCATGTCTCAATCCCTTCATAAGTCAGGTCAGTTTTCCAAGGTGGAATACGCATCTGCGCGCCTGGGTTATCTGGTGTCTCAATCCCTTCATAAGTCAGGTCAGTTTTCCAAGTGAGAGGTTTGAGCCGTTTATACCCACCGATCATCGGGTCTCAATCCCTTCATAAGTCAGGTCAGTTTTCCAAGGTTCATTTAGGATTAGGGAAAATTATTCCAAGCAAGTCTCAATCCCTTCATAAGTCAGGTCAGTTTTCCAAGTGTATTGTAGCTGTTCTTTTAACTTCAACTTTTGCCGTCTCAATCCCTTCATAAGTCAGGTCAGTTTTCCAAGTTTCTATATGAATATTGCGATACCCCGTTTTCAGTGGTCTCAATCCCTTCATAAGTCAGGTCAGTTTTCCAAGTTTTTAAAGTAAGAATCTGGAGATTTGGTGAATTTTCTGTCTCAATCCCTTCATAAGTCAGGTCAGTTTTCCAAGTTGATCAGATTTTTGACTGGCTGAGAAGAAAGCCGGCGTCTCAATCCCTTCATAAGTCAGGTCAGTTTTCCAAGTAAAAGCCAACGCGTCAAAACGAGACGCTGGGCTTAAGTCTCAATCCCTTCATAAGTCAGGTCAGTTTTCCAAGGAAATAAACGTATTATTAATTACTTGCCCCATATTAAAAGTCTCAATCCCTTCATAAGTCAGGTCAGTTTTCCAAGTAAAAGCCAACGCGTCAAAACGAGACGCTGGGCTTAAGTCTCAATCCCTTCATAAGTCAGGTCAGTTTTCCAAGTACGAAAGTTTTAACTGGGGGGTAAGGATATATGCTGAGTCTCAATCCCTTCATAAGTCAGGTCAGTTTTCCAAGGAAAGAAATTATGAAATGCTACGCCTTCGACAAGGGTCTCAATCCCTTCATAAGTCAGGTCAGTTTTCCAAGAAAAACCAGTTTTAACGGAGTTTATTCGGCTAGGCGCGTCTCAATCCCTTCATAAGTCAGGTCAGTTTTCCAAGGACATAAAAAAATTTGCTGAGCATGTGAAAACTTGCCGTCTCAATCCCTTCATAAGTCAGGTCAGTTTTCCAAGAGCACCGCTTTTACGTTTAATAAATTCAGGTGGTTATAATGCTGTTTCCTGTAACCCTTGTTTTGCACCCTCATATTTAATGATTACCTCCCGTTACAATAATGATGAATGCTGAATGCGGAATGATGAATGTGGTATCGCTTCGCTCTGCCTTTCTTATAAAATAAAGTAAAGTTACATTTCTTCATTCGAGCAACTGATCACTATTTTCGGAAATACGATTAAGGCGTCATTGCTTTTATGTTTAAAAAGTTTCACTCCCGCTACAAGAATTGTAATTATTTTCTCTACCCCTCCGAGGTCCCACATCCCACCGTTTTTTATTCATCATTCATAATTCCGCATTCATCATTGTCCCTATTTGTCCCTTCATAGATCAGGTCAGTTTTCCAAGGTCAAGAAACGAACGGCCAAGACGCCCAATGTTAGGTCTCAATCCCTTCATAGATCAGGTCAGTTTTCCAAGACCATGACCGCTACTGTGGCGCCTGAAGTCGGGCCAGGTCTCAATCCCTTCATAGATCAGGTCAGTTTTCCAAGATCTTTTCAACTCTTCCGCAAGAAATATTGGTATCGTGTCTCAATCCCTTCATAGATCAGGTCAGTTTTCCAAGGGACGAAATAATTCTCGGCTGGTGCGCCGAATACGGTCTCAATCCCTTCATAGATCAGGTCAGTTTTCCAAGTTTGTCGAAAGATTTACTCATAAGATTCAGTTGCAGAGTCTCAATCCCTTCATAGATCAGGTCAGTTTTCCAAGGCAAAACGAAAAGTTGCCGATGCGATCCGGCAAAGTCTCAATCCCTTCATAGATCAGGTCAGTTTTCCAAGGGTTCAACCGGAAAAGTTCAGGACGAAGCCGGGTTAGTCTCAATCCCTTCATAGATCAGGTCAGTTTTCCAAGTTTAAACTGAGTAAAAATGTGGGTAACAGTGTATTCAGTCTCAATCCCTTCATAGATCAGGTCAGTTTTCCAAGTGACTGCCGTATTCAAGTCGCCCAGACCGGTTTTCCAGGTCTCAATCCCTTCATAGATCAGGTCAGTTTTCCAAGTTTCGACAACGAAGTCATCCGTGGGAGTCGCGAGTTCTGTCTCAATCCCTTCATAGATCAGGTCAGTTTTCCAAGGTAACGAAGATTCTTTTCTCGTTTCTGCAATGGAAAGTCTCAATCCCTTCATAGATCAGGTCAGTTTTCCAAGGATTTTTACAGCGCATCAATGATCCAGCTGTTATATCGTCTCAATCCCTTCATAGATCAGGTCAGTTTTCCAAGATTATTATTGATTTAGACTTAAAAGGAGCGTTGACTCTGGTCTCAATCCCTTCATAGATCAGGTCAGTTTTCCAAGATTATCAGGCTCGCTGAAACACTGAAGATGGATTATGTCTCAATCCCTTCATAGATCAGGTCAGTTTTCCAAGATGAAGGACTTTGAACGCCGGGTTAAAAAACTCAAAGTCTCAATCCCTTCATAGATCAGGTCAGTTTTCCAAGGATTTTAGCGCCGCTCGTTCGCGCTTCCGGGATTCGTCTCAATCCCTTCATAGATCAGGTCAGTTTTCCAAGGAAAAAGATACGCAACCTTCATAACATAATTTTGAGTCTCAATCCCTTCATAGATCAGGTCAGTTTTCCAAGCAAAAATAGACAAATTCCGAGATCTATTTTTGATAGTTGTCTCAATCCCTTCATAGATCAGGTCAGTTTTCCAAGATATTTATCCCAATCCGAGAATGATAGTCAGTGACGTCGTCTCAATCCCTTCATAGATCAGGTCAGTTTTCCAAGGATGTTGATTCCTTTCGCGGTGATTGTTCTGATGAAACGTCTCAATCCCTTCATAGATCAGGTCAGTTTTCCAAGAAAATGCTACCTTACTTGTCTTGGCATTTTAATACCGTGTCTCAATCCCTTCATAGATCAGGTCAGTTTTCCAAGGGGTTTATCTTTGACCTCAAGGAATTCTTTGGATAGGTCTCAATCCCTTCATAGATCAGGTCAGTTTTCCAAGACTACCGGTTTTACGATTAATAAATTCAGGTAGTTATAATGCTGTTTTCTGTAACCTCTGTTTTGCATCATCATACTTACGGATCACCTCCTTTGTATTCCAGATAAAATAAAAAAATAATATTGTGATTCCATTGGGTTACAGCTTTTCTGTAACCCCACCCCTTTTTCAGCCTTTTTTAAAAAACAATCGAACATGCTGATTTTATAACAATTTGTTTAATTTTGACATCGATTTGCCTATAATATATAGACATTTTCCGTTTTTGAAATATCCCCTGTGCCCATAATTATGATGTTTTGTTCACACCCCGCACACAGGGTGTATATGCGCACACTGTCTTCGTCGTCCTTGATGATATTTTCCATTCTTCCGGTCAGCCTGTCAAACAGATTTTTGTCCAGCAGACATTCAAACACGCTGTACTGAACCCGGTCCCCGAAATCCTTGAGTGCCTTGGCCAGTCTGGTCCTTCGCCTGTCATCGGGAATGTCATAAGACACCAGATAAAGCATGGTCAAGTTTCCATCTCATAAGGTTCGTAGGCATTTGTCAACGGTCGTTTAGAATTGAGCCATTTTGGGTCGTGAGATTTGAGCCACGACCTTATATTTACTGAACCTCATTCATCTGTTCATTCATCCTTTTGCCCTTTAACCGGTAGCTGTTTCCTTTGATATTGATTATTGCACTGTGGTGAAGCAGCCTGTCCAGTATAGCGGTCACAATGATTGGGTCCTGGAGTAACTCTGCCCAGTCAGAAAAAGCCTTGTTCGAGGTAATAATGGTGCTGGCCTTTTCGTATCGTTTGGCGATGAACTGGAAAAACAGATTACACTCTTCGCGGCTGACGGGCGTATACCCCACCTCATCGACAATCACCAGAGATGACTTGTAGTAGCTTCGGCCCTTACCCGGCCGCCCGGCATCATGATCTTTTTTCAACTTAATGATTAAATCCGACATGGTAGTGAAATAAATGCTTAACCCCGCCTGACAGGCTTTTAACGCCAACGCTACCGCCAGGTGGGTCTTGCCGACACCGGGAGGACCGAGAAAGATCACGTTACCTTTCTGGCGGATAAAAACCAGGTCAAAAAGGGACATTACCTTCTGTCGATCCAGTTTCGGCTGGAAGGTAAAATCAAATTCCTCGATGCCCTTGATAAACGGCAACCCGGATATTTTTAATGCTGTTTCGATGCGGCGTTGCTCTTTTTGAGCCACTTCTTCTTCAAGCAAATTGTCTAAAAAGGTCAAATAGCTCTGGCCTTTCTGTTCTGCGGATCGAATGATCTGATCCAGGATTTCACGTATCCGGGGCAATCGCAAGCGGGTAAGGTTGGCCTCAATGCGTTCGGTAACAAGCGTCTCCGTCATGGCCGCACCTCCTGAACAAACTGATCGTAAACGTCAATGGGGCGGACATCCACCGGTATATCATACTTCGGTTTGCTCGGACTGATGGTAAGCTTGGCCCGGCCCTTGCCAGGCTTATGATGGCCGTATTTTCGTCGGTTCATTTCCTGGTCTTTTCTCAAGGCGGCATAAAACCGATGGTCTTGAACAAGATTGCCTTTGGTTGATGGAATCTGGTAAGTGACCACCAGACGGTCATCATCGAAGATGCGCATAATCTGCTCTTTGACTCTCAGGACAATCTGTTTTCCCACCAGCGGATGCGGGACAACAAAACTGTTGCCTTCAAAACGAATCGTACAATCTTTATAGACCTTTCGATAAATCCGGTAAGCGGTGTCAATGGGCGTGGGCGGCAACGCATTCAGGTGCGGCCGTTCCCGTTCGAAACGGATGACCACAACCTCATGGGTGGTGCCGTGCACCCGCTGCTCTTTTTTGTGTAACCATGCCATCAGGTCCCGGTTGGCGGTATCGAGACAAAAGTAGCTGTATCCCCGCCAGAAACCTTCCCGAATGAATGGGTACGGCCGTTCGACCTTTCCCTTTACCCAGGCGGCGTAAGCCGGTGCTACCTGCGGTGTGAACCCGTAGTGCAGGGCAAAACCGACCAGGGCGTCGTTGAACTTGTGACGTCCTGCCAGACAGCCAATGTAAACGTTTTTCATGCGGTCATACAAAATCTGATTCGGGGCACCGCCAAAAAAGTCGAATGCCCGAATGTGGCAATCCAGAAACGTCGGCAGATCACAGTGCTCGATCAGTTCTGCATAGATCTTTCGCGAATAGCCCAGGATCATCGAAAACAGATATCGTTTTTCAATACGCCCGCTGGGTCGTTCAACTTGGAATTCACCAAAATCGACTTGCGCCTGGTAGCCGGGTTCCGTTTCAAATCGCATGTAGGCCACTTTCTGACGCTGGCCCTTGAGTCGATAAACCTTTCGTTTAACGATCTCGTAGCTGCCGGCAAAGCCCATGTTGACCAGCCGATCATAAATCCAGGTAGCCCTGTAATCGTCTTCATTGAGCCAAGTCGCTATATTGTCATGAAACGGATCGAGCAGGCTTTTTCGCTGCCGGGGCTTTTCCGTAGTAAAAACCGGATCCAGGTTCTCGATATATTTTTTTACGGTGTTGCGACTGATACCGAGCCTCCTGGCAATTGCCCGTTGCTTGAGACCTTGACGGTGCAGGGTCAGAATATCCAAAATGGTCTCCTTTTTTTCACAAGTTGAACCTCCCGGTTAGTTTTCAGAGAAAAAATCCAAAACTAATCATTCTTTCTCAAAAAGGTGGCTCAATTTTAAACGACCATTTTTGGCTCACTTTATCACGACCATCGACAGCATTGTCATGTTGAATAGTGGCGGCCAGTTTTTCCGTCTGTTTGCGTATGCATTTTCGTAAGGTTGTCTTTTCATTGGATTGAGAAGACACAAATTCGTGATTGATCAGGTTTTCATATTCGGTAAAATAACGCTTCATGGGATCGCGTTTAAAATAAATCCCGGTGCCTCTGGGGGCCGGTCTGAAATCGTTTGTGGCGAAAATCCGATTGTTGATCAGGTTCAGCGTCAATCGGTCCGCAATGGGGGCGCGAAACTCTTCCATGAGGTCTGCGGCCAGCGATGCCCGGCCATAGTCAATTTTGTGAAAATAGCCCAAATAGGGATCAAAGCCGAGGCCGTCGAGAAGCGATGATATTTCGTTGAAAACCATTGTGTAGCTGAGCGAGAGCATGGCGTTTACCGGATCCGGCGGCGGCCGTTTCTGTCTGCCCTGAAACTGGAAATCCGCCAGGATCATCTTGCCAAAGGCCGTGAAGTGTGCTTTTGCGGCGGTACCTTCCAAGCCCAGCAGTTGGTCGATTCGTTCGGCAGAATTGGCCGATTTAATTTTGGCAGATAGTGTACCGGTTTCCTGACTTAAATTGATTTCCGGATGGTTGTAGGCAAAGGTCCGGATGAAATTCAATGAATTTTTTATTTTGCCGGCCACGATGGTCTTTGAGATATTCAGCCGAAAGGCTTTATCTTCATACTTTCTGAACTGCTCAACTCTGAGTGTGATATTCTTGGTTGCCGGGGACGTTATCTGGCCGATGAGACGACCGTTTCTGGTGAGAATCGCCAGTTCAATACCATGTTCAAACAGTTCATGAACCGCCTGGGTGGTAAACTGAACATTGCCGAAGATCAGCACCGCATCAATCTTATGGCATTGGACATCCAGCAGGATCTGGTCCTCCTTTTGCACGATCAAACGGTCTCCGGTTTTTCTGAGAACGCTGTTTTGTTCAGTGATGTACAGGTTTGCCATATTCACCAGTTTTTTTTCTTTTTCAGTAACCATGCATCCATATTAAAAGGCGGTGGGAAATACAAAACGTTACGTTTCTTTTTCTGGGTCTCAAAGGGCTTCATGACCATGCTTTTCAAAAAAACAACACCCAGGTATTTGAACCCCTCGTCAAAACTCCGGACATCCTCTTCGTCCAATTCCAGTTCCAGCTTGTCGAGGACTTCCTTTGACAGCGCCAGGGCATTCAGGGCTTCCCGACGGCTTTTGCACAGGCACACATAATCATCGGCATATCGAATATATCGGTATCCCTTTTTCAGCATCGCCTCGTCCAGTTCATCCAGAAAAAGATTGGCCAGTACCGGAGAGATGGCCGACCCCTGGGGAATACCCTTTTTAATTATTTCTAATGACTTTCCATCCCAAACCTCAGCCGGTATCCATTGTTTCAGCAATGATAGAATGTTTTTATCGTGTACAAACCGGTTAAGCTTCTCCTCCAGCAAACTGTGGTCAACATTATCAAAAAACGCATCGATGTCGGCGTCGACAACCCATTTATATCCTTGATTGTAAAGGGTTTTAATTTTATATACAACCTGCTTGACCGAACGCCCCGATCTGTATGCATAGCTGCAATCTTCAAATTCCTTTTCTATGATCGGTGATATCTGATCCAGTATGGCCCGGTGGACAATTCGATCCCGAACGCAGGGAATACAAAGCTTCCTGGGCTCTCCGTTTTTTTTGGCCACCAGAATTTGCATGAGTGGCCTTGGAATGTAGCTTCTCCGGTGAAGTTCATCCTGCAATGCTGCCAGGTTATGATTCAGATTTTTTTCAAATGCGGCAATGGTAACACTATCCACACCGGCGCAGCCGTGGTTGGCTTTGACGGATTCGAAGGCGGTGTATAGTGATTTTATTTTAAGCATTTATATTATGTCTGCTTCTGCCCACATATTTTCCCAGGAATTTTTGAAAAGTGTGAACGGTGATGAAAAACCCTGGATTTTTTTTAATACCATTAGCGGTGAGTCGTACCCTCTTTTCCCTTTTTCTAAAATTCCGATATAAATTTTTTCCTCATCAAAAAGATATATCCACCAAGGAATAAATTGGTCGCATAACCGGATATGAAGTTTTCCTTCCTTGTATGCCGGCAGCGTTTTTAATATTTTAATTGAACTTTGGATTCTGGTTTTTTCCGCAAGTGTTTTTTCTTCTATGGTTTTGACTAAGTTTGTTTCAAGGGAATCGATATCAGTGTCAAGCCCGACACCTTGCTCGAAAGCGACTTGTTTCTTCAGCATCCTTCCTTCCGGATTCATTAGGAGGAATTTGTAATCATTTATATGGCTATGTTGTTTTGACCAGTTGGAAAAATGTTCTAGAATCGATCCGCCACTTACACCAAGGTAATAAAAACTATTGCCGGCATCTTTGTATACACCTGCTGAATCCTTTTCTTGGTTGTAGCTGTAATAATAGCCTGATGCGCCTGATTTTATTAGTTTGAATATGCGATCGTATTTTTTAAAAATCACAAAGGACAGGCCTGCTATCAAAATAATGAAAATAATAAAACCCAACCATACATTACCGGATATTTCTCCCGTAATGAAACCAAAGGCTATGCATGAAAAAAGGCTAATAACAAATTCTCGAAAAAATGCTTTATAGCTTTGAAAATTTTCCGCCATAATTTTTGTCCATTTTTATTAAGTTGAAAGAATACCGTATGTATCTAATTTTAAATTCAAATCTTTTCCCATAAATATAGAACCTGGAACCCAGCACATCTGACCGGGGCTTATTTTTTGGCCAGCACCGCTATTTCGAGACTTGGGTGAGCCTTCCCATTCTCTTCCCACAAAGGGTTCGATATCCCCTTTTAGCTTTTCATTGCCTTTACTAATGGCTAAATGGGCGGGGATCGGCTCGTCGTCTTTAATTTCAATAATAGGCAGATTCCCACTACTATCATTATCATCATAGAATTTATGACCGAATATTTCATCTACTTCAATATCATTCGGTTCGAGTTCCAACCTGCCCCACCCGTATTTTATATCACCACCAATAAAAATTGTTTTTATTGCGTTTTTAAGATTGATGCCACCATCTGCCCAAGTAATCGGTTGGCCTTCTTTTGCAGCAGTATTTTTCATGAATACATATCCAACAAAAAGGACGTCTTTTACATCATTATCATTAATCCTAATTCTGGATTTTATAAATTCAGATTCATGCAAAGTCTCATCTTCAGCTGAATTGGAACTTGGTAAAATAGCGGTTTGAAAAGATGACCCAATGAATAAATTATTAAATTTATCTTCGGTCATTTTTTCTTTTCCGTATTTAATTCCATTTTTTGTATAATAAGGTAAAAGAGGGGCGGTTTCATCAAGGGCCGGATAAAAATAGCTGAAAATGATGTCTTTTTTCAAAACGTCGCCAAACAGACGGTAGTCATCAGTACCTTCTTTGCCGAATGCGCGGGTCAGATTTGCTGTGGCTGCACCCCACATCGCCTTTCCTGTGATGTAAGGCCGCGTAAGTTTTATATAGCCTAAGGTATAGCAGCCTACATGAACCGGGCTCTTTGCCTTATATACCAGTTTCCGTGCCGTCCACTCCATTTGCTAATTCTCCATTGACTTAATATGATATCTTGCATAAACAAGGGTTTTTTCAATGAGGTCTTTTGCAAAAAATGTGTCCTCGTAGTCTTTCTGGAATTTTTTTCTTAAGGCCTTCATTAGTTCTATTTTATCAGGTGTCTCAGTGTATTCTTGCAAATCCGAGAAATATTCTTTTATTAGTTTAAAAAGGTGCCCTCGAACCGATTTTGCCGCAACTTGTTCTTTCTCGGATCTGGAACATAAAAAAAGAAACACGGCATATACGCCCTGTTCCAATAAAACGGCCAATGCTGAATTTACCAAATGCTGCTTGATTTTTTTATCGACAGATTTATTCGCAGCGATGCGGCTCCCATACCCGGCGCATTTTAAATCAATGCTTTCCATGGCCCCTCCTTCCAGTTAGATGTCCAGATTCAGCACTTCAACCCGCCCCATGCCCCTTGTGTTCATTCCGCCAATCCCGAGGGCTTTCATAACAGCCATACTTTTTTCAATGTTTTTTTTGATGGCAGATATCTTCAGCGATATCGATTTGTTTTTGATACGAAAAAATTCCGGTTTATTATAAACGACATCAAACCACATCACGGTTGAACGTGGAATTGCTTCGTATGTAAATAACGCCCCTTCAACCGCCGCTCCAGTTGCAGGGTCAATTGAAACAGATGTTCTAACTTCAAGGTTGTCGTTTACAAATCTGGAAAAGCAGTTGTTGGACACAACAATTGTTCTACCAGAGATTGGTTTTGGAATATGTTCTGCTGCCTTTGCATTGAGTTCCAGTGCTGATCCGGTTTCTGATTTATTTATCTTCAAGCCGCCGATATACAGCGACTCAGGCATAGTGGCTGCTTTTGAGATAAACTCATTATCTTGAACATCCTCAACTCCAGTATTGTTGTTTAATTCATTTAAAACTGAGGGACTTGTTATCCAGATTGGCCCGAGTTGTGTATAAACAGGGAAAAACAGAATCCTCATGTCATAAAATTGAACTAGGCCCTGGAAGCTTCCCTTATCGCCTTTTGAGAAGCCGAAGGCTACACAGACAGGGCAATCTTCATCTCCACAGTGCCCTTCACCATTATTTGCCCCCTTACCTGCGCAACTTAAGTATATTTTGTTTCCGGTTTTAGGATTTGTATTTATCATAGGGCCTTTTGTGGTGGATAAAAAAATATAGCGTTGATTCTTTGGGTCATGCCGGTATCCCGAAGGGTGCATTTTGTTTTCTATAAAAACGTAATCGGGCCTCATGTATTTCATTTGCCGGTATTTTTCGTAATCAATCACCCATAAGCCTTCCGAATTTTCTTTGGGACCAATCGTGTCATACTGCTCCTGAACCACCATTGCAGTATAGGCTCTTAGGACGCCGTTCAGACTGCTGCCGGGAATTTTAGGAAGGTTCGTACCGCTTTCTCTTAAAATTGTATTATCCACGTGTCCCAGCCTGTATCCGCCTGTTCCGATATGAACCGGGTCAAGGGATATTGCATAATACGTTTTTGGGGTAAAAGGGTCTGCCATTTTTATCCTCCTTAGTCTTTGTCATCCACCTTATTTTTTAGTATGCCGAGTTGCAGTTGGAGAAGCTTGAAAAATAATCCGTTTTTGACTGTTTCAAGGATTAGGGCTTTGTGTTTTTTTTGTATTTTGGGGAATTCCTGACTTATGGTGGCTTTTACAAGCTTTTCAAATTCCGGATTATCTCCGCCCCATGATTGATATTTCATCTCCCATAGTGTCTGTATATTTTTCAGCTTTGCCTGGGTTATCCCCGCAAAGCCACCACCGTTAATGATATCATTCCAGATATGGATAATTTTCTGATTGAGCTCTTCCAATAAAATCTTTTTTTGATCCTTTGGTTTTTTTAATATTTCGTGACGTTTCTGGTTGCTGTCGAGAAAAATAAAATCATAATAATTCGGGTGACACTTTAATTTATCCCCTTTTTCCAATTCCCCGAAAGGAATTACATCCCCAACAATTGTTTTGAAATATCCCTTTCTCCCGGATGCGGTATGGTCCTTATTCAGAAGTGCATAGGCGTGATAACGATCCTCATCGCAGTTGCCGAGTGTTGCCGGTATGTTCCACTTGATGGTTTTACCGTTTGTTTTTAAATTGATGTCAATTAAATTCCCGCTCTTGAAAATATTTTTCTCGACTTCAAAAATATCTTTGCTTGATGAAGCATCTTCGAAGTTGCGCAACATTCTCCGGGCTGAGTCGAGGACAACAAACATGGGCATGCGTCGCTTAAAAAATATATTTCCAATACTGAACGGTAATCGCCCGGTCACCTTGCCGAACTGCCACTGGTAGTTTTGAAAAATTTCATTTGATATATCTATGGCTTTATCGGCAGGCACAATGGCCATGAAAAGATAGGGTGAAGCGGTAATTATCCTGTAAGGTCGATAATACTTAGTTCCTGATGCTGCTATTATTTTCACCCGGAATTTATTGTCGCTTTGATCAAAGTTTTTATCTGTTATAATCAGCCTATTTTTTTTTGCGTGATCAGGCAGTTTGGCGATTATTTTTCTTGTTGCTTCAGTGGCTATAAGGTTCGCATTATTTCCTTCAGTGAATAGAATTTCCACTTTGATACCATCTATTTCAGCCTTGTATGACCCTCTCTTTTGTATAATAGGCTCCCTATCCAGTTTTATGGCTATGCGTTGAAATGTGGTTAAGGATTCCGCAATGGCGCTGACGGCGTGAAATTTGAAAAATTTTTTGGTGGTGCGCCAAACGTCAAGAAGTGTCGAGGGGGTAGGGCTCTTAGCGTTTATGAAATTATACTTCCATATTTTTTCTTCATATTCTTTATTTGCAACCTTTCGTATTTGTTCGATAAATTTTTTAAGATCTCCTTTCGGGTCGGGATCTCCTTCACGAACAGGTACATTTGCAGGAACAATTTTTCCCCGCCCGTGCACATACAGGAATGCAGTATTACGCGCTGTTTCCGAAAGGGGGCCGTCCTTCAAAAGTGCATCGATATCTTCAACAATTCTATGGTAGTCATACTCCAGATCAACCAGTTTTTTTCGTACCTCAAGTTCTTTTCCATTTTTGGAAAAATCCAAAATAGAACCTAAACTTTTAATTTCATTTTCAATTCCTTTGGGTTCGGTAACAAACAGGCTTCGGACCATTTCTCCATTCAACCACTGTTTCAGTTCAAACCTTCCAATAATAAGGGCCGCACGTTGATTCTTATCTACAATTTCGTCAATAAATATTGTTTGGCCTGAATTATCTTTTTTGTTGTCACTTGAGGCATCACTACGCCGCGTGTTGCAGATAGAGCATATTTTATTATTATCTTCGTCCAAAGCAGAGCCGACTGGGCGTAACCGGCAGATAGAGCATACTTCCTTTGAATCATCAGACTGTGAAAGGAACTCTTTGTTGAAATTTTGATCGAAATCACTGTCGTCTTCAGTATTGTTGAACCTGAACCCTGTTTTAGTTTCCAGTTTTTCGATAACATTAATAATCGCAGTCAATTGCCTGCACATTGCTTTGCCTGCAAAGGATGCCTGGAGTTCAGCGTTTGATTTTTCGGCGACAATGGACTGAATGTTGCTTTTAATTTCAAGGAATTCTTTTTTATATATCGCGTGCTCTGCGGTGTTCTCAATGCCTTTTTGGGGGTCTGTGGTGTTCTCAATGCCTTTTTGGGGCTCTGTGGTGTCCTCAGTGTCTTCTTTGATGACGCCGGGCATAAAGTTAGCCGGTACAATGAAATAAATTCCGTTGTCATCTTCATAAATGGTATTTCCTATGGGAATCTCATTTTCAACCAGGTGTTTTATTTTACCCTGTATACTGCCAATAATTTTTTTTCGTTGAGTAATATCACCTATTTTTTGTCCGTAGGATAAAAATTGCATCCCATCCCATCCGATACCCCAGATGCCGTATACTACATCTTTAGCCTCTTGAACTTTTTCTGTGCCGTGGTAAATATTATGGATGGCCAATATTTTTAAAATGGAAGCAACTGCGTATGAATGTTCCCATAGGGTGGTGTCATTTCCAGGCCGGTTTGTGTCGGCAAGCCCTTTTTCAAAAGCATTTTGAACCGCCTGGAAAATTTCATCACGGGTATCTGGCTGAAAACACTTACCCCCGCAAAGATATTTTTCCAAAAGCGGACATAATGCCTCGTATAATTTTATTCTGGCTTGATCCTGCTCTCCGAGTTCTCCCAATGGCCATTCATGTCCAAAAACAGTTGATGCGTATATCGGGCCTTTCTCAGACGTCTGTTCTGCGGAATATAGGGGGTTGTTGCGGTCGACTGCACTATCGTTAATATCTGCGGCTTTTAATAGGGCCATTAGTTCACTGGTGCTTTTTCTATCATGATGCTCATTCACCGCCTTTTCAATGGAAAAATCAGTTTCACCGAGGCAAGATCCAAATTTTGTTATTTTCAACTTAAATGCTTCCGGGTATTCTTCTGTTTCATATCCATTACTGAAATATCCGTCAGCGTGCGGGTCATGGCCGCCTTCTTTTTGCCAGTGTTGTCGATATTTTAAAAATTTACTGTTCAGTTTTCCGATGTCATGAAACAGTCCGGCAAGCTCAACGAACAGAATTATTTTCCGGTTTTCTATCAGCTCACTCATATAGGTCCCTCCCGTCTGTTTCGATGAATTCGTCAAACCTGTTTTTCATCTCACTGAATGATGAAAATTTTATCGGAATATTTTTATGACCATTTTGGTGATATCCTTTTATGGAGGCACTTCCATTTGTGAGCTCATTTTTCGCAACACCAAAACCGCTAGTTATTTTTGCACCGAATCCATAGATTATAAAAACGTCTTGTATCATCTTTGCCACGGCTCCAAGATCACGTAACACCGCTTTAATAATTAGATCTCTGGGTTTTCCGATTAAATCAAATGGCACATACAGTAGCTGAAACAAAGCATGGCTATTTTTCGGGACACATTCGAGATAAATGGGATTGGTTCCCGCTTTTTTTACACGATCATGGGGATTAATGATTTCAATGCTGATTTTATTGAAATAAGAGGGCGAAAATCTCAAGCGACCTGCGTTTAAAAAATTCCCATTGGCATCAATATTGACTTTCCATTTTAATTGGCGTTCGAATTCATTTTTTGTCTCAGGCCTCTCTTTATTTAAAAAACTAGAAACGGTAGCGTTTTCATGGCCGAATAGTTCGATACTTTGAATGCGGCGTGTAATGAAGTCGGCGTCTGAAGCTTCCGACAAGATGTCTCTTGCCATGGCCGCGTGGAGTGTGCCTTTCCACTGGGATGGGGAAACCATTGGGATTTTAAACACCTTCTCTTTGCGAACGGGGTTGTCTATTATGTAATACGGTTCGTCATCCCTGCTGATATACGGCTTTTTAAGCGCAAATTTAAACGACAAGAAAAAGGAGCAGAAGGGAAGATGTCTTAGTGTCTTTTCAGGTGATGAGATGGGGGTGAGGAATGCTGGGAATGAAGTAAACTGGTCTTTTATGAAGGTATTATACTGCCCCTCCTTTGAAAGCAATTTTCGATAGTTTTCTTTAGCGTATTCTTTTGTTTTTTCCATGACAGGAGTGCCCCATTTATTTCTTGTTATCTCTATTTTTTTTTCTGAGGTTAATGCTCCTGTCAGGGCCATGATTCTGCTGTACACATCCGTGTCTTTATCTTGGCTAACTTTATCCAACCAAGCTTTATCCGCGTAGCTGGCTGGATACAATTCCCATTTTTCCATAGCTGAATTCCTTTGCTAAGGTGATAGTCATTTAAGCAAGCTTATTAAGTATTTGTTTATATCGTTTTGTTTTTTATCAACTGTATCATTCTCTGAATTGAACTCTCTCCATTCGATCATTTCTATCTTGTTATTACCAAGAAATTCTTCTAATTTTGATGTTAACTCTAAAGGCGCTGCGAGGTTTTCTTTTAGATTATTTATAAAATCAGATCTGTGATTGGCTTGAAATGTTTGATTCGCCGCAGGCAACCACCCCCATATTCTAAATTCCCATTTATCACCCACTTTATACGCGTCGGATACGGAAATTTTCGAAGCTTGTTTATCTTTATTAATACTCTTTCCAAAAACAAACTGTTCACAATTTTTATTTTTTTTAAAGGTTGGAAAGAATGTGAAACGCAGCCAGTTTTTTACGGCAGGGGCAATCGGGATGGAGTTCGGCATTTTTTCTATACGTTGATCCAAATAAGGAATATATCTCCTTAAATCTGGATTAGCGGTCATAGTGTTTTTCAAGCCATCAATATCATTCATCCAATCGTCCTCATTTTTTGGAAAAATATTCAGCCTGGTAAAAAAGAAATCCTTTATATTGGGTAGATAGCGAATATCTTCCTTAGCTGCAGGCAGGGAAAAGTCTTCTGGACCTTCTAAATCATTTCCTTGGTCATCGGTAATTTTTACGACACCAAAACCATGCTGAGTTCTGCTGCCGATAGCGGTCCAGTTATTAATCAGCTTAAAAACCGGAATAAGTTTTGATGATAAAGAATCTTCGCTGTCTCGGAGATTAACTATGTTTATATTAATAAACGTGCCATCGATTGTATATCTGCCGGCACCAGTAAACCAGCCTCTGGTTCGTTTGCTTGGTCTGATATTGATTGGTTTCTTTTTATCATATTCATCTTGTGTCAAAGAACCGCATTCCTCATCTACCTCATCTATTTCAAGCCTAAATGCCCTGCTTTTGCCGGTGGCACCAAAGAGTTCACAAACATCGCAATATTTATTCCCAGAGGCATCCTTGGTTGGACAAGATGTTTCTGCTTCTATAATATTACAAACATTTCCACCTAAACCTCGAACGATGGCCTCATACCACCAGCGTATGGATCCGATTATTCCGGTTTCATGGATCCGATCACAATATTTTTCCACACCTCCCGTCCAGATAGGCGTCAGCGTTTTTAATTTAATTCGCATTTTTGTCACCTGTGTATTTTGATGTATTAAATTATATTATCTGGTTATCCATAAAGCTAAAGTGATAATGGCCTAACATGCTGAATATGCTGTAATTTTACTTCAAATCGGCTTTTTTGACAAATTGTCAGTATTTTCAATGCATAACGCAATGTAACTTTCGTTTTATGGATAACCAGATTATATTAAATTTTTCTGTAATGTGACTGGCCTCATGCACATGCGCATCAATTGATTTTTTCAAACAAAAAATCGGCATGTCTTGCATTTCGGCTTTTGTTTCCGGTAAAGCGACATACAGCCGTGTAAGAAGGTAAATAATCTGGTCAGATATGCCATTATTTATTAATCATTACGCAGCATTCACATGGCCAGGTACTGCCGCTGCCCCAGGATCAACACTCTCCGCACTTATTTTACCGAGCCCGAAGGCGGTCTGTTTGCCGATATGGGTCTTTGAACAGAATTCAATCAGGGGCAGATAGTCGGTCATGTCCCCCTGATAGGTGATGATGCCGGCCAGGCCGCCTATGAACAGTTTGCTGTTCTGGCGGTTGGAATATCGGCTCAGGTCGACCCATTTCAGGGTTGAATCGGTAATTTTTATATTTTCGGCCCGGGCTACCAGACCGGTATAATCAAGCGCAGGTTCGCCGTTGCCGTAGGCGGCCATCAGCGAAGAGATGCGACGGAGCATGGCGCGGACCAGTACGTGAAAGGGAAGATCGGCCTTGAACCGGTTGCGGTATTTGAGGCGCAGGGGTGTTTCCAGGGTGATTCTTACCCGGGTGGTTGGGGGATCGGCTGTCGCCGGGTCGGGCAGGTGCAGCACCGGCACGCTTTTTTTTACCCGGATGGATCGGGTGGTTTTGGAATAAATTTCAGCGTCGTTCAGATGCACGGTTTCTAAAGTAAAGGCGGCCCGCCGGCCGTTTAGTTTTTTTCCGAGGCCTGTATGGCCCATGCGGTTGAAGGCATAGATGAAGTAGGGCAGGTGCTGGTTGAATTCGCCGAACAGCAGCAATTCAAAATCAAAATCGGCACCGGCCGGAAAATCGGTCTGTTCTGTGGCCGGAGGCTGGATCACAAAGGGGTGGGGCACCTGGGCCATGCGGCTTTCTTTTTCAGGGGCCAGGGCCAGAGGGGTTTCAAACACCCGGGTATACAGGCATTGACCGCGCAGAAGGCAGTCGTCGCAGGACCGGCGCTTCAGGGCGCAGACGACCTGTTTGAGGGCGATGCCGAATGCCCCCCTGAATGTGGATCCTTTATAGGCCGGAAGAGCAGCGTCTCTGTCCAGGCGGCAGTGGAAGCGATACTGACCGTAAAGCATGACAACTCCAGATTGAGATGGATATCTAAACTGAGTCGCGCTTTAGTTTATAGTGATGAGATAAGAAATTGTGTGCAAATTTTAGTTAACATGCCCAAAACAGGCGTGTCAATGTGTTTTTTGGGGCGCACTGCGTGTGAAGGACAGAGGCTGAGTGGTGAGTGGTGCCTGCGGATTTTCGACGATCAGATGAAGGATTCTCATCCTATTTTTCACTCTAGTTTTTTCTATCGTTTGTTTCCATGGTTGACGCTTTGACGTTGTGATGTTATGGTACCATTATAGCTAAAAAGGAGGTGGCACCATGGCCGCATTAACCAAAAGATCGACTGTTTATTTAGAGCCTGCGTTACATCAGGCGTTGCGAATTAAGGCTGTTGAAACGTCCCGATCGATGTCTGATCTTGTCAACGAAGCCATTAAAGAAGCCTTATCAGAAGATGCCGAGGACCTTGAAGCGTTTGAACAAAGAGCCCATGAACCAGTGATCAGCTACGAGCAGATGATAAAGAGGCTTAAAAAAGATGGCCGTATATAAAATTTTTTTTAAAAAATCGGTCTGGAAAGATTTTGAATCAATACCGAAAAAAGAATTAAGCAGAATTGTCAAAAGGATCGATTCTTTAGCGGAAAATCCCAGGCCTGCCGGTTCTCAAAAACTGAGCGGTCAGGAACGATATCGTATACGTCAGGGACGCTACTGTATTCTGTATTCAATTCAAGATGACGCTTTAACGGTTTGGGTCGTAACGGTGGCTCATCGTAAACATGCATATCGCTATGACGTCTGATTCTATTCTCGGTTGTTTTTGGATCAATTAAAACTGCCTTTCACCATGAAGCTACTGAAAAACAACCGAAAAAACAATGTATTATCGGACCTTAACCTTCATGTGCTTCATGCCCTTTATGGTAAAAAACAGATGTTGTCTGTATTAACCCTATAGTTGCATAAAAACATGCGCTATTGATCTAAATCCGCCAAGAGAAAGAATTCAGCAAGAATGATGCAATTTTTAAGGAATTCAACGATGGTGATATCCAGAAAAAGTACAAAAGGGCATAATTTTTTACCCTCCGGGAAAGCCGGATGACTCCATATCCTTCGTTATCAAGGGATTGCGGTAGATGACGACAGCTTCACCCTTGATGCCTCGGCTCTGAAGCCATCCGGCTATTGCAACGATAGGGTTAAGTTAATGGCATTGTGTGCCTGCCTGGTGCTGACAAGAGGTGGGCGGGCATCGTTCGACAGGGATGGCTGCCGCTGATGCTGACCGATGGTTTCTCGAATTGGACCGGTTGTTTTTGTCTGGACAAGGGCACGCCTAAGGGCTATGACGATGGAAACAGCCTAAGGGGCTTTTGACTGCGGAGTTAAAATGGACAGATATCAGGAAATCACCGAGGCAAGGACATTGCTGGAACTTGCGGAACGCGCCACCATGGAAGAGATCAGATCTAACTACAGGCGGCTCATGCGCAAATGGCATCCGGATCATTGCACCGGAGATCCTGAGCACTGCAGAAAGATGGCCCAGCGGCTGTCAGCTGCCTATGCGGTTATTGTGGCTTACTGCAATCACTATCAATACTCTTTTGCCGGAGATGAGGTGAAAAAGTATCTGTCGCCCGGCGAATGGTGGCGTCAACGCTTTGGAAACGATGTTATCTGGGGCAACGCCGAAAAAATATAATGGTGCCCTTTTTCTGCCATGGCCGGTTGGTTGTGCCGGGTATGCGCATTGCCAAAACGCTTAACATCACCGTTGACAGAATTTCACAGGATGGATAATCAATATTTTGTTGTGCTGATCGCTCAACTCAGGGGTGATCTGAGTGCTGACAATTCAAAAGACGGCATTATTTTATACAGGAGGACATTATGGCGGTTGGCTGGGCCCGTGACGGGGCCGTTCAGGAACAGATCGACGCCGGTGTGGAAGACGCCGTAAAACTGGCCAGGAGTCGGTTGCCGGCAGGTGAGGGCTTAACGCATTGCGAGGCATGTGATGCCGTCATTCCCGAGGCCCGCCGCAAGGCCATCCCCGGGGTGCGATTGTGCGTTGCTTGCCAGTCAGATCTCGAAAGCCGGCAGACGACATCTGCCGGCATTAATCGCCGCGGCAGCAAGGACAGTCAGTTGCGCTGACCGGTTGCAAAACGGATGATCAGATCACTTCCCGGGTTTTGAAAAATTCGATCTCCGGCCATTGTTTCATGCAGTATTCAAGCTGCCATTCACTGGTGGTGAGAAAAGAGAGGCAGTCTTCCGCATCCGTGGCCATGTTGGCCCGGTTTTCCCGTTCAAATTCAGCCAGTTTTTTCGGGTCATCACATCCCACCCAGCGGGCCACGCCGACATTCACCGCTTCATATGCGGCGTCCACGCCGTATTCTGCCTTGAGGCGTGCCATGGTGACTTCAAACTGGAGCACGCCCACGGCCCCTAAAATGGCATCGCTTCCCATAACCGGCTTGAACACCTGGATGGCCCCCTCTTCAGCCAGTTGAATCAACCCTTTCCGGAGATGTTTGGCCTTTAGCGGGTTTTTCAGGCGAACGCGCCGAAAATGCTCGGAGGCAAAATTGGGAATGCCGGAAAACTTCAGGGGCTCTTTTTCCGTAAAGGTATCCCCGATCTTGATGGTGCCGTGGTTATGGATGCCGATAATATCCCCGGGAAAGGCCTCTTCCACATTTTCCCGGTCCTGGGCCATGAAAATGGTGGCATTGGCAAAGGTGACAGCCTTGCCGATGCGGTGGTGCATGACCTTCATGCCCCGTGTAAATTTCCCCGAGCAGATTCTGACAAAGGCAATCCTGTCCCGGTGGGCCGGGTCCATATTGGCCTGTATTTTAAATGCAAAACCGGAAAACGGTTTTTCATACGGCGACACCTCGCGGGGGACGGCGGCCCTGCGTTCCGGATGGGGGGCCAGTTCCACAAAGGCATCGAGCATTTCCCGGACCCCGAAATTGTTGACGGCGCTGCCGAAAAAAATCGGCGTCTGACTGCCTTTTAAAAACTGGTTCCGGTCAAAGGGGTCCGATGCCCCGGCGATGAGTTCGATATCTTCCCGCAGCTCGTTTGCCTGGCCGCCCAGAAGTTCATCCAGGACCGGGTCCGACAGGTCATTGATCATGATGCCCTGATCGGAAAGCGTCTTTTTACCGGGCTGGAAAAGGTGAACCGTGTGCTGAAAAATATTATAGACCCCCTTGAATCTTTTTCCCATGCCGATGGGCCAGGACAGGGGGGTGCATTCGATCTGCAGTTTGTCTTCGATTTCATCTAAAAGGTCTAAGGGGGATTTTCCCTCGCGGTCGAGCTTGTTGATGAAGGTAATGATGGGGGTGTTGCGCATCCGGCAGACTTCCATGAGCTTTTCGGTCTGGGTTTCCACGCCTTTGGCGCTGTCAATGACCATCAGGGCGCTGTCCACCGCCGTCAACACCCGGTAGGTATCTTCGGAAAAATCCTGGTGGCCCGGTGTGTCCAGCAGATTGATCTCGAAATCCCTGTAGTTGAATTTCATCACGGAACTGGTTACGGAAATACCGCGTTCTTTTTCAATGGCCATCCAGTCGCTGGTGGCATGCCGCGCGGCTTTTCTGGCCTTGATGGCCCCTGCCTGCTGGATGGCGCCGCCGAACAAAAGGAGCTTTTCGGTCAATGTGGTCTTGCCTGCATCCGGATGGCTGATAATGCCGAAGGTGCGTCTCTTGTCAATTTCTTTCTGGTTATAAAGCTTCATAAATTTTATTTGCCGATGTATATTTTTTTAACCACAGAATAATTGGAAACCGTTTAGCGTGAAGTTGTATCCTTCAGGGTCTTTGATAAAAGATGCCCGATAAATTCTGACGCTCTTGTCTGTAATCTTTTAAATTGCGCTGCAATGTCGATAGGTTGTTGGTTCGCTCGTCAGAATTATTTCTTTGGAGGACGGGTATTCCTTTAAATCAATGACATTGGATTGCACCGTATAAGGTATGGCAGAATCGTGGATTGTAAAGCCGGTGATTGCAGCTAAAAACGGTACCGGATGTCACAAAACAGCCGGTCATTGTCCCCGATATGTTTAAAGGCGGCAAGATCCCCGGATTCGTACAGTATCACACCGCCGCTGATTTGAAGAAAATCGGTGATATCGTATTCGGCTGTAAACCGCTGATAGGCCCCATCTTCGCCCTTGCCGCCGTAGGTGGAGAGGAGAAGGGTAAAGGTCAGGGTGTCGTTTAAAAAATCCCTGCTCGCTCTTGCCGTCCACTGGCATTCATCGGGCTGTGCGCTGTCCGGTGCTGATTTTAAAGTTTTATCAAAGCCGTTTATGTGCCGGTTTACCGCCTCAATGGTGAGGGTGGTATCGGTAAATCCGGAATACTCGAGCCCTGCCAGAATATCGGTCCGGGAATAAGTTTTGCCTGGGGCGTTGAAAAATTTAAATCCGTCTATCCAGGCGCCCTCTGTTTTAAAGAGCCAGTTGCCGGTTGCAACATTAAAGGCTGCGCCCAGCATTTTCAGGCGGGCATGCTTTCGGTTTACCACGGGGGGTAACCCGGGGGAGACAATCTGCACGTGGGCGGTGTCGTTATAGTCGTCGGCCCCGTAAAATGAGATGTCCCATCCGCTGAAGATGCCATTGATTGCCGCCGCATATTCGGTATGGCCGATATCCGAACCGGGCTTATCCTCATGGGGCGGCCACGTGGCACCCGGGTAAAAGTCATTGCCGTATTCCGGGTTTTTGTTAAAGCGGATCTCATGAACGGCAATGCCCGTGAGGCTCCAGTTGCCGATATAATAGTCCAGCCGGGTCATGGTCACGGGCAGTCGCAGGTCTTCAATATCGGTAATGCCCGGTTCACGCAGGTCCAGGGGGTTTAAGACATCCGTCACCCGTATATTGTCCGATTTACCCCACACCACCACCTGGCGACCGAATTTGATGTCCAGACGGTCTGTCAGACTGCCCTGAACATAGGTTTCGCCCAGTTCAAACGCTTTTTCGTAATGATCCATCACGTCATCGGTGAACTCATCCCGGCCTTTGACGGCATAGGCAGCATCCCAGGCCCCCTTGCCGGTGATGCGCGCCTGCCATTGTTTGGAAAAGCGGGCGTTGAGTTCAAGGTTCAGGTCCATGCGCAGACGGGACAGCCCCCGCCAGTCGGTGTCGCCGTTATCGGGTTTGTCGTGGGCAAATGCATAGGCACTGCCCAGTTTGGCATATCCGTCCAGACTGAAGATGGAACCGGGTTTGCTATCCTCTTTCTTTGGGGTACCTGCCTGGACGATTTTATCATCAAAGCCGTCCAGGAAATTATCTTCCGTTGGGCCTGGCCGGGCATCTTCAGGTGGGTCGTCAAAGCCGTCAAGCACATCCTCGCTTGTGTTTTCAGATAATTCAGACGGTTTGTCGTCAACATCGCCAAGAATGTCATCGGGTGTTTCGCCCTCTGCTGCAAAAGATGGGAAAGGCGATACAAAAGTTGAAAACAGCAGCAAAACGAAAATCACGGCCATGACATAAAGGGGTTTGTGTCTTGAACCCCGGTATTTTTTTATATTGGATGTATAACTGTTCGGCATTGGTTTCATTTTTATTGTTTCTTTGCGAGCTTTGCGACTTTGCGTGAAAAACGATTAAAAGCCCTTTTCCATTGTCCGGACCGAAAACAGGTCAACGGACAGATCCTGGTTGAATTTTACGTTATTGAATTTCAAGATGGTTTTATGCGCGGTTTTTTTGGCCTTTTTTTGGGTAATATGCATTTCCGTGGCCACCCATATGTTGTCGATCCTGTCGAGCCGGCGGATATCCATATATTTCAGGTAGCCGCCGTCGCGGACCCAGTGAAGGGCACGGATGACAAAAAAGTTGTCCTGGCGCACAAACAGAAGGGATTTTTCATATCCGGTCTCTTCCACCACATCTTTTGAGCGTGGGATTGACCAGATGACCCATGTTTTAACGCCATTTACCTCTTTTTCCGGTGTTTTCTCAAAAAAAGTATAATCGTAGTCTTCAAGATTTCTGGAAGTCATATCCGAATAGGTCAGGTCGGACCCCATGAAGCTGCCGCTTTTATCGGTGGATGCAATGCGCTTGGTTTTTTTAAGGGCCGGCAGGTACAGCCACTGGTCGTCGTCTTTATCGGGCCTGTCGTAGTCAACGGTTAAAAATGCCGTGTCCTTGACATCGGCCGGGTGCTCGAAAAACATGAGTTTCAGTGTGTCTTCACCCTTATCTTTGCTGAAGGTATGGAGCTTTCGAATTCTTTGTTTGCCTTTTTTGTCGATGAGCACCATCTCCATGTCGGAAACCTGGTTGTCACCATCATCCCTGGCATCCACCTTTTCCATGATAGCCCGGGCCTTGAGGTCGTCTGCCCCTGCCAGTGCCGCGGAAAAACCGATGAGGGCGGCGGCCAGTACGATGGATATAAAAAGAAGTTTCGTTTTATTGTTCATGATATTTCTCCGTTTATTAGGTTATTAGGTTGAAGGCAGTGGTCTTCTGTCTATCGGTGGGCAACGCCCAGCCTGCTATTTCCCTTCTACCTTCCAACTTCCACCTGTTTTTTCGAATGCACCACCACCATAAGGGCCGGTGCAATAAAGTAGTCCGACAGCAGGGCCAGGATAATGGTAAGCCCGGTTAACAGACCGAAATGAAAAAGATTGTTCATGGTGGCGAACATGAATATAAAAAATCCGATGGACAATACGCAGGATGTCACCAGCATGGCCCGGCCCGTGGTGTGCAGCGTTTCCATGACCGCTGCTGTTGCATCGTTGCTCTTTTCAAAATACCGCCTGAAGTTGTGCATGAAATGGATGGTATCATCCACGGCCAGACCGATGGCAATGTTGCCCACCAGCATGGTGAAAAGATTCATGGGTATTTTAAACCAGCCCATGATACCCAGTATGATGATAATGGGTGTCAGGTTGGGCACCATGGAAAGAAGACCGATGCGCAGTCGCCCGATGAGGAGAATCATCAACACGGTGATGACCAGCAGGGCATAGAGATAGCTTTTCCCCATGCTGTCGATGGCATTGCTCAGGGTTCCGGAAAGAAGCGCAATCATGCCGGTGGTGGTGATTTTTACGTCCGGAAATGTTTCCTGGAGATGCTGGTTTACATTTTTCAGGAACTTTGTGTAGGCAAGGGCGTTTTTAAACGGGACTTTGGCCATCATGCGCACTTTGGAAAACTGGCTGTCGGTAAAATCTTCCATGTCATCCGAGCCGCTGTTTTCAAACAGAAGCAGTTCCTGGGCGATGAGCTTTTTATCCCGGGAAATGGTGTAGAATGCCGGGCGGTTTTCATTCAAGGCCCGGTGGGTTTCTTTTAAAATCGTTGTCAAAGACCAGGCCTTACCCACAAAGATGTTACCGACTTTCAAGGCTTCAAGATAGGCGATGGTCTCTTCGATACGGTTTAACAGATCCGGGTCGTACAATCCGTTTTCCCTGCCGGTATCAAGGATAATTTCCAGGGCCACGGACCCTTTGAGATCGTGATCGATTTTTTCCGTGGCAATCCGGGCCGCATTGGTTTTCGGCAGCCATTTTAAAACGTCATGGGAAAATTTGATTCTCATGGCTCCGGCTATGGAGATCGCAATGACAACCGCTGATATGATCAGTATTTTATACGGATGGGTGGTGGTTACACGGCCCACCGCTGCCAGTAGGCGGTCTGTGGCTGAATCTGGTTCTGGCCCTGTTCGGAGAAGCCTGCTTTTAATGGGTATAATGGCCAGAAACGCCGGCAGGAGTATGATGGTATACACCATGGCCAGGAGGACCCCGATGCCGGCAAAAATTCCCAGATCAGCAATGGGCGCTACCTGTGAGGTTGAAAATGAAAACAGACCGCCGGCAGTGGTGGCGGCGGTCATCAGAACGGCCAGGCCTGAGTGACCGATGGCATGTACGATGGCTGCTTCCCTGTTCCCGTTTTTTTGAAAACGATGGTAAAATATTGCCAGGATGTGGACACTGTAACCCACGCTCACCGCCAGCATAAAAGAGGGGAGAACCTGGGTGGGCAATTTGATGGGCACTTTGAAGATGGCCATGAGACTGACAGTGGACAGCAGGGAAAGCAAAACGATGAGAAGCGGCAGGACAACCCCCGAGATCCTGCGGAACATGATCAACAGAAACAGGGCCACGGTGATAACGGCAAGCAGTAAAAATTTGCGGATATCGTTGATCATGGCCTGTTTTAAAAAATGGGTGACCACCGATGATCCGGCAATATCAATGGTAAAATCGGGGGTGGCATAGCCGTTGGCTATTTTTTTGACGGCGGTGACCATTTCGCTGTTTTCGCTGTCGGTGAGGTAGCCTTTTTCATTGGCCCCGTCAACACGGGCCGGGTCCATATCCGATGCCGCTTCAAACCCTTCCAGGACATCCATATCGCCATCGGTTGCCGAATAAGTCTGGGCCTGAAGGATAATCGTGGTCATCCGGCCGTTTTCAGATATCAACAGGTTTTTATACAGCGGGTTTTCCAATGCCCGGCGTTTGATGATGGCCATGGCCTCAGGTGTCCGGGGCCAGTTTTCAAGAAGGTCCTCAACGATGAGCCTGTCTGCTTCCCCTCTGGTATTCCGGGCATTGACAAGGCTGGTGATATTTTCAAGATAAGGCACATTTTCCTGCAGGTCTTCATGAAGCTTTTTTAATTTCTCAAGAAAGGGGCCGTCGAAAACATCGGCGCCGGTGATGGCCACGATAATCAATTCATCCCTGCCGAACTGATCTCGAAACGTATTGTAGTCAGCCAGGGTCGGATCGAGTGGGTGCATGAAGCCTTCCGTGGAGATATCCACGGTCAGCGTTGGCAGTTGTGACAAAATGGCCCCTATTATGACGAGCATGGTTAAAATGGTTTTGAATCGGTTGTGAAATATGACTTTTGCCAGTGATTCAAACCCTTTTTCAATTTTATTCCGAATCGATGTCATTTTTTCTCCAGGGTCGTAATTAAGCTTTTACCGAGACTTTGTTCGGGAAAAGAGGTCCCTTCGGGATAGTTGATATTAATCATGTATTCCAAAGTTGACTCTATTCCCGACTACTTTGAGATGACTCAAAACTGTTTTTTACCATGAAGCAGGACATGAAGAAATCATTGTTTTGTCCTTCATGACCTGTTCTTCATGGTAGATCCAATTACAGATTGATCATCGATAAAAAATAATCGGCAGAACTTTGTCGATGTTGCTTTGTTGAGCGTCTAAATTCTATTTTTTGACCGCTTTTAAAACCAGCTTTTCAATTTCCCGGGCAACATCGTCGGAAAGGCCGCCCCCCATTTTTTGAACCGTTTCAGGAAAAACAGTATGCCGGGATCGAATGGGAAAACTGCCTTTATAAAACAGCATACCCCCTGTAATCATGGAATGGACAATAAACGGCGTGGTCCGGATAAAAACGCCCTGACGGGCACCCTGGTCAAGGATGTCCGTAACGATAGTGACAATGCCGGCAAAGTCCCGGGCGATGACCTCGGGCAGGTTCCGGCCCCCGGATGCCTGCTCGCGCAGCATGATCGGTGCCAGGCAGGGATGCTGATCCATGGTGAGGGCAATGGCATGGATCATTGTTTTTAATTTTTCTTCCGGGGTTCGGAGCTGGCCGATAGTTTCTTTGAAACGGGCGGCCGCACCACCGATGATGTCATGCAGCACCTTGGCATACAGGGCTTTTTTGTCGCCGACATGGTAATAAATCATGGCCTTGTTGACCTTGGCCTGGGCTGCGATTTTGTCCATCCGGGCCCCTTCGAAGCCGGATTGGGCAAAATGGTCTGCCGCCGCGTCAAGAATGCTGCGGATGGTGCTGTCACGTTTTTCCGTTGCTGATGTCATATTTGTCTCCTAAAAATTTGACTATATGGACAAACTAACCGTTTAGTTAAACTTTTTGGTTAGTAACCTGTCCGACGGCTGGGTGTCAATATTTTTTTTAGGGAAGGAAAAAATTACAAGGGGAATTGGAATCTGAATACTGAAAATTGACTATTTAAAGGCTTTGGCCGGTATCGTCTTTGGTCAGGACAATCACATTTTTGTTGAGCAGGCCACGATAGATTTTTCTATGACAACTGTTATATAAAAACCGGTTTTCAAAGGTAACATCACTGGGGATTACCGGCATTTGGGCAAGAGATGAGAGATACTCATGCCGGTGGGAACGGCTGATTCTTTACATCGCGGGAAAAGCAGGCAGGGTACCGGGGTCCATAAAAAAAACATGGTAGGGCAGTCCATTATATTTTTTAAACGGTGCTCTGGCAAACCCTAAGCGGGTGTAGAAGTCCAACTTCCGGTAATTAAAAAATGATTCCACAAAAAGGCGTTTGTTCTGCCTGAAAGCAAGGGCTTTGGCAAATTCCACAAGACGGCTGCCGAACCCCTTTTTCCGGGCTCCCGGGGCCACGGCAAGGGTGCCGATGGCCAAAGAGACCCTAGGGTAATCGCTGTCCGGGTCGCGATTTTCAATGATCATCGCCCCCTGGACAATACCGTGGTCTTTGATCACATAACAGCGACCTTCAAGGATGGCGGATGTCACATAGGGGATGCCATCCCAGTAAAAATCGGTTACAGGATCCAGGCGCAACAAAAAATTCAGATCTCTGACGGCATCCAGATCATCTAATTGGGCTGTTTTGAGTGTTTCCATTGTGTTTTTTTCAACCGTAAACGGTTACTTTATCCTGTCTTTCTGGAATTGCTTCAACGTTTCCCACAGTTTTTCCACATGCTTGCGCGTTTCTTCAAGGGTGCCTTCGTTGCTGATGACATAATCGGCATAGGATACTTTTTCTTCGATGGAAAGCTGGGAGGCCAGAATGTTGGCTGCGGCCGCTTCGGTGATGGTATCGCGTTTGGCCAGCCGTTTGATCTGGGTCTCTTGGGGCACGTAGACCACCACCAGTTTGTCCATCATATACTGCAGGTTGACTTCAATCATCAAGGGTACCACCACCTGGATGATGGCCCCCGGCTGTTCAGCGGCAATCTCCTGAACCTGCCGGGAAAATTCCACGGCGATCTGAGGATGAATAAAACTCTCCAGTTTTTTCCGCTTGACCATATCGTTGAAAACAATATCCGACAGTTTCTGGCGATCCAGGGTGCGGTCTTCCTGCAGGACCTGTTCGCCAAAGAACGCCACGATCTCTTTCCATGCCTGTTTGTCCGGTTCCACCACATCCCGTGAGATGATATCGAAATCGATGATGGGGGCCCCCAGTTCCTTGAACATGTTGGCAACAGCGGTCTTGCCGCCGGCAATGCCGCCGGTAATACCCAGCAGCAGACGGTTGTCGTCTCCTTTCAGGTCTTTGAGCTGGTCCATTCCGCCGTAGGACATGGGGAAGGCACTGCCCAGGTCCTGTTCGGCGCCGGCAAAACTGATGGGATAGCGGATGCCCCGGCGATAGAGGGTTTCCATCCCCTTGAGGGCCTTTTCCATCATGCCGGCGGGAATGGCCATGACCAGGTCTTCATCCTGGGCGTGTCCATAGCGGCGCTCACCGTAGCAGGGGATGGTTAAAGAGGGCTTTCCGCTGAGATAACAACGGGCAATGGCATCGGCACAGGAGGATTCCCCCACGCAGAAAAACTGCATCACCTCATAGTCCTCAAACTGGAGGGCGTTGATGAGCAGCATCATCTGTGCCGGGTTGGCGTAGATTAAGATGATGTCGGGATCAAAGGGGGTATACACCATGGGGCCCATGGCCACCGCCTCGTATTTGCCCACGGGCAGGCGGGGAATGGCATTTTCATATTTTCGCCCGTCTTCCTTGGTCTTGACCCATACGATGGAACGGAAGGTGCCGTCTTTGAATCCGAATTCGGGAATCTCGGTGAGCCCGATCATGGAAGGACAGACAGGGGAGAGAAAGTCTTCCAGCACGGCCCCTACGGTCCAGTCAAAACTGCGCACCTTGGTGATCAGCTGGCAGAGCGTTACCTTGCCCTGGTTGGGGCGCATAAACGGGACGCTTTCCAGTTGTTCCTTCTTTTCCAGCAGTTTAAACCCCACCGGAAAAGATTTCAGCCGCATGAGAAGTTCCATCCTGCGAATCAGTTTTTCCCAGTCAATCTTTTGATCCATAATTTTAGTTCCTTTTGTATTTAGGTGCCCTCCTGACAATTCTTAAATTTTATTTTCAAATTGCCGGTTCGGCTTTATCATTTTTTGGAACTGTTCACGGTTGTCGGTTTACAGTTCACAGTTTGTCGATAACGGTTATGCCCTGCCTGGTAAAAAAAATAAAGATTTTAACAAAATATGAAAGATGCACTGTCCCAATTGATTTAAAGTCTCCGGTTTGTAACCGTAAACCGCTAACTGTAAACCGTTAACGGTTAAGCTTTCTGAAAGCCACAGCCGAATAATTGCCGCTTTTAAGTGCCGCAAGCAGATCGGTTTCATCGTTTATCACCCCCGGAAAGCAGGTGGCATATTTGCCGACGTCTTCTACTTCATGGGCATCGCTGCCGCCGGTCACCGGCAGGCCCAATCCGGCGGCAACCGTTGCGGCAAAGGTGTTTTCTTTTTCAGTGACCTTGCCGTTCATGATTTCAATACCGTCCACCCGTTTGAAAAGGGGCCTTTCCATTGCTTTTTCCGGCGTCAGGCCGACCTGGCTGGCGCCGAACACCAGAAAACCCCGAAAGGGATGGGCCACGATCATAAAGGCCCCGGCATTCAGGACTTTTTCTCTCAGCGCTTCCATTTGAATGATTCCCCGAATGTCTTCTTCCAGCCCGAAAACCAGCATATCGCCCTGGTCCGTGGTGATTTCATTGCCCCGCAGGATGAGAAACCCATGTTTCTGGCGCAGTTCTTCCACCTGGTCCGCCTGCCAGACATAATTGTGGTCGGTGAGGCAGATGCCATTGAGTCCGATACGCCGGGCCTCTGTGATTAAATCATCCACAGGGGCCGAACTGCAGGCGGATGCCGGAAACGTATGGGTATGCAGATCAATATAAAAGCCTTTGGACGGATCGACTTTTTCAATGACATCCGCCGGTCCGGCAGCACTGGCCGTTTTTTCTTTTTCAGCGGTACCGGCTTTACCGTCAGTGGCCGGGACAATTTTTGTTTTGATCGTTTCATGGAGCGGAGGCTCTTTTAAGAAGGCCTCAAAATTCAGTTCAGGCTTTTTGACAAGGGCAGCCTTGTATCGGATCACTTGCCTTGCCTCGATGGCACTGTGTCCGCATTCCAGGAGAAGATTGGCGTAGTGGCGACAGGCTTTGCGGCCGACAATTTTGTGGACCTTCTGGTTGAAGTCGGCGTCACCTGCCTTGAATCCGATGGCCTCCTGGAGAAATTGATCGGATCGCGGGCATTCCGGGGTGGTCCAGCGGTGCCAGCGACCCTTGATGGACAGGATTTCCAGATCGGACATCCTGAATACAATATTTAATTCAACACTGTATATGTCGTCATCCAGCACCCCGTGGGCAACCAGGGTATCTTCTTTTTCGACGATATTGACCAGTTTATCCCGTTTGAATTTTAACATATTTGTGAGGCTCCGATTTTTAGTACCTAAATTCTGAAATTTTTGTTTTTTATGTCAAAAAATCATAATAATCAAATGGCTTTTAATCTTGCTTGAGATTTGGATATTGAGATTTGGAATTTGTTTGTCAGCCGGTGTTTGTCATTTGTGATTTGGGGCGGACGTCTTTTCAACAGCGCCGGTTTATCCGGGTTAGGCGCTTATATCTCATGTTTTTTACCTTCAGCCTGATCCACCTTCAACCTGCCATTACGGTGGTTCAATGCCTTCCACGATGCGGCTCCCCGGTGCAAAGGCGGCACAGCGGTTATAGAGCCGGATATTGTCGGTTACCATTTTTTTGCAGTCCTCAACGGCCAGTTCCCTGCCCTGGGGCGCCAGTGCCAGCATATCTTTGGTAAAGGAAAGGATGATCCCGTGGCAGCATTCCTCCACCATGAACACAAGCTGCCGGCAACCGGTGGCCTCCCCCAGAAGGCCCTTGATAATTTTAAGCATTCCCGGTCCGACCCGGGTTCCGATTATTTTCTGAAGGCAGTCGCCCGGGTCACGGCACTGTTCGAGGCAGGTGCGCCTTACTTTACAGGAGACCTGTGTAATCTCCAGATCCGGGAGGCCCACGGTGATTTCGACAGATGCATCGATGAGGGTGTCCTGCAGCCGGCATGACGATCGCAGGCTCTGGCTGTCGAGTTGCTCCACACTGACACAACGATTTCTTGAGAAGCTGATTAAATCAGGCATGTTTTGCTCCTGTCATTGTAATTCAGATAAAAAATGCTTGACATTTTTTTTAGTGACACTTACTAACTTAGTGTCACTAAATTGGCATTCATAAATTAACATTTCGTAAATTTAAATTCAAGCAAGAATAATTTTATTTCCATATTTTTTACAACTTTCCATAAAATCGGTCCTTGCCCCAAAAAGGGCTGGTGATGGCCACAAGGAGAATCCTATGGGACGTAAAATTCAGTCCGTCGAGCAGCTCTACTTTACCAAAGCGCATGAAATGATCCGCAGGTCGGTGCGCGATTTCGTGAATAAGGAGATCAATCCTTACATGGATGAATGGGAAGAAAAAGGGGCTGCCCCCCTGCACGATCTCTTTAAAAAAATGGGTGATCTGGGGTTTCTGGGCATTCGATACGATCCCAGATACGGCGGGGAAGGCCTGGATTACTGGCATGAGCTGGTAATGATGGAGGAACTGGGGCACATCCACGGCTTTGGCCTGCCCATTGCCATCGGGGTTCAGACCCATATGGCCACCCCCGCCATTCATGAATTCGGCAGTGAGTACCTGAAGGAAACCTACCTTAAACCGGCCATCGCCGGAGATATGGTGACCGCCATAGCGGTTACCGAACCCGGGGCCGGATCCGATGTCGGCGCCATTGTTACGACGGCTCAAAAAGATGGCGATGACTATGTCATCAATGGCTCTAAAACATACATCACCAACGGCCCCCAGGCGGATTACCTTACCCTGCTGGCCCGCACCAGCGATGACCCCGGCTATCATAGTTTCAGCCTTTTTGTGGTACCCACAAACCTGCCCGGTTTCAAGGTCAGCCGCAAGCTTGACAAGCTCGGCATCCGGAGCAGCGATACGGCGGAACTTTTTTTTGACAATATGCGCATACCCGCCCGAAACCGGATCGGCGAGGAAGGGGAAGGATTTATCTACCAGATGAAACAGTTCCAGCATGAACGGTTTTCCGCCATGCCCCTTTCCTATATCGCCGCGAAGGACATCATCGACATGACAGTGGCGTATATCCGAAAAAGAATCGTTTTCGGCAAACCGTTGATCAAAAAACAGGTGCTGCGGCATCGACTGGCGGACTGGCTCACCGAAATCGAATGCATGCGGCATCTCACCTACCACGTCACCCGGTTAAAAGCCGCCGGGCTGGATGCCACCCGGGAGATTTCCATGGGAAAACTTTTCGGCAGCCGGTTGCTGCGGAAGGTGGCCGACGGCTGTTTGCAGATGTATGGCGGTATGGGGTTTATGAATGAAATGCTGATATCCAGATATTACAGGGATGCCCGTATTATTGCCATTGGTGCCGGTGCCGATGAAGTCATGAGTGATGTTATCGCCAAGCTGGAGGGGTATTGAGGGTTGACGGTCTCGTAAAGGTTCCAACTCCTGCGTTGCGCTGCAGCCCGCAATCATTCAACGTACGATGGTTACGCCTCATGACAGCAAAATTTGCACGCCTTGAATTTGAACTTTTTACGAGACCGTCTGAATTAGACTTTTCACGAGTTCATCATAGTTGGAATTTAGGAATGGAAATAAGGAGACAAGATGACCGAAGACATGGTTCTATTTGAAACGCACGATAACATATGCACCCTGACGCTCAACCGGCCGGGCATCATGAACGCGGTAAGCCGGGAAATGCTCACGGCGTTTCAGGCAGCCCTGGCTCGTATTGCGGACGATGAAACGATCCGGGTCGTCATTTTAACAGGAGCGGGGAAACATTTCTCTTCCGGAGCCGACATGCTGCTTCTGGATCAGGCCGATTATTCACCCGAGATGCTAGTGTTTATGCGGCGGTTGCGCAAGCTGATCATGGGCATACGGGAACTGCCCCAGCCGATTATCTGCAAGGTCCGCGGTGTGGCCTACGGCGTTGGTGCCAATACGGCCCTGGCCGGTGATTTCGTGGTGGCGGCGCATACGGCCCGGTTCTGCGAGGTATTTGTCAATATCGGTACCGTGCTGGATGGCGGCGGCACCTATTTTCTGCCCCGGCTGGTGGGCCTGGCAAAAGCCCGGGAACTGGCCCTGCTCGGAGATGAGTTCGACGGCCGGGCCGCCGCCGAAATGGGCCTTATTTATGGTTCGGTGCCCGAAGCGGATCTTGATAAAACCGTTGATGACCTGGCCCGGAAGCTGGCCCGAAAACCGGCATTGGCCCTGGCCCTGATCAAGGAAGGGCTGGAAAACAGCTTTGATATGACCCTGAGCCAGGTCCTGGAATGGGAGGCGGCCCACCAGTCGATCATGCTCCAGTCCAAGGAAAACAGGGAAATTGTAAAGATGTTTCTGGAGATGAAGAAGAAATAACTGTTTTTATGCGTTTTCCATCTGCGGTAATCTGCGAAATCTGCGGATCGGTTTGACCTTTACAGGTATAAGGAAAAGGGAAGATGACAGAAAAAATCAAATCAGCGGCCCATCTCTATTTTACCAGAGATCATGAAATGGTCAGGAAAGCGGTGCGGGATTTTGTCAACAAAGAGATCAATCCCCATGTTGATGAATGGGAAGCAAAAGGGGTGCCGCCCCTGCATGAGCTGTTTAAAAAAATGGGTGACCTCGGTTTTCTGGGTATTCATTATGATACCCGATACGGCGGACAGGGACTGGATTTCTGGTACGATACCGTATTCCTCGAAGAACTGGGCCATATCAGGGCTCTGGGCATTGCAGTGGCCATAACCGTCCAGACCCATATGGCCACCCCGGCCATCAATGAATTCGGCAGCGAATACCTTAAACAGACCTATCTTGCGCCCGCCATTGCCGGCGATATGGTGGGGGCCATTGCCGTCACCGAACCCGGCGCCGGTTCGGATGTGGCGGCCCTGGTCACCACGGCCCAAAAAAAAGGAGATGGGTATGTCATCAATGGTTCCAAGATGTATATCACCAACGGGACCCAGGCCGATTTTTATACGCTCCTGGCCAGGACCAGCGATGCACCGGGGTATCACTCCTTTGGTCTTTTTGTCGTGCCCGCCGGCCTGCCCGGTTTCAAAGTCGGCCGCAAGCTGGACAAACTGGGGGCCCGTATCAGCGATACGGCGGAACTTTTTTTTGACAATGTGTATATACCGGCAGAAAATCTGATCGGACGGGAAGGTGAGGGGTTTATTTACCAGATGATGCAGTTTCAGCATGAACGGTTTTCTCTTCTGCCGTTTGCCTGCACCGCCGCAAAGGATATCATCGATTTGACTGTGGACTATATCCGCAAGAGAATCGTATTCGGCAAGCCGTTGATACAAAAACAGGTGCTGCGTCACCGCCTGGCGGACTGGCTTACCGAAATCGAATGCCTGAAGCACTTGATTTATCATATCGTCCGCATGAAAGAAGCCGGTCTGGATCCCATCCGGGAAATTTCCATGGGCAAACTCATGGCCGGCCGGCTCCTGAACAGGGTTGCCGACGGCTGCCTTCAGATGCACGGCGGCATGGGCTTTATGAATGAAATGGACATCTCCCGGTATTATCGTGATGCCCGGGGCCTGTCCATTGGCGGCGGGGCCGACGAGGTTATGCAAGATGTCATTGCCAAGCTGGAAGGATATTGAAATCCGTCTGTTTTTATTAAGGAGAAGGCAGAAATATGAAAGAAATATGCAAAGATCTCGCCGATGAGTGCCAGGCCCTCGATCACATCATCGGCAGTCTGGACGAAGCCGCCTGGAACCGGGTGACCCCTTTTTACGACTGGACCATCAAGGATGAAATCAGTCATCTGGCCTATTTTGACCGGTTTGTCCGGTTTTCCGCCACCGATCCCAAAGCCTTTGAACGGGAAATGACACATCTGGCCGAAAATTTCGAGAAGATGTTTGAAATCACCCGGGAAGAGGGACTGGCCATGAGCGCTTCGGACCTTCTGCAATGGTGGCGAGCGGGGGTTGAGGCGATGGTGGCGGGGTTTCGACCCCTGGACCCGAAGACCCGCCTGCCCTGGCATCTGCCCATGAGCGCAAAGTCATCGGCCACAGCCCGGCTCATGGAAACCTGGGCCCATGGCCAGGATATCGTCGATGCCCTGGGCGTCCATCGCGCGGCCACGGATCGGTTGCGGCATATCGCCCATCTGGGGGTCGCCACCTTCGGCTGGAGTTTTTCCTGCCGGCAGATGGATGTCCCCGAAGACCCGGTCCGGGTAGAACTGTCGGCACCCTCGGGCACGACCTGGCGCTGGGGGCCCGGGGATGCTCAAAACACGATCAAGGGATTGGCCGAAGATTTTTGCCTGGTGGTGGTCCAGCGGCGTCATTTCGAGGACACCGGTTTGATAATATCAGGCGACACCGCCAGGCAATGGATGGCCGTTGCCCAGGCCTTTGCCGGCCCGGCGGCCGAAGGCCCGAAAGCGGGTAAATTTGCAGGCTAAGATTGAAACTGAAAATCAGAAAATATAAAATTTTTTACAAGGATGCGTATAATGAGCAAAGCCCGGACAAAGAGCGGCCCTGAAAATACCCCGAAATCTCCTAAACTGCCCCCCGGCCATATTAAAATTGTCAATGCGTTAAAGGATTTGCTGCAGCAAAAAGATTTCAATGCCATCACCACAGCCGAGATTGCCAGGTCCGCCGGCGTTACTGAGGCGCTGATCTATAAATATTTCAAAGACAAACGGGATCTGCTCCACCAGATTCTCAGGGAGTATCTCGAACAATACTATATTCAGTTCGAACTGGACCTGAAGGGGATCAAGGGCGGCTTAAATAAAATCCGAAAGCTGATCTGGGCCCATATCCATGCCTATGCCACCAACCGGGTATTTGCGAAAATTCTGCTCATCGAGGTCAGGAATTATCCGGATTATTATAAGAGTGAAACCTATGAATTTGTAAAAGCGTACTGCAACGTTCTGCTGGACGCCATTGAAGAAGGCATGGCCCAGGGTGAGATCCGTGACGACATATCCCCCCGGATGATCCGCCAGGGCCTCCTGGGGGCCATCGAGCACACCTGTCTCACCGGCATCATTTTTGATCGTGACATCTCTCCGGACCAGCTCACCGATGATATCTGTGAGTTTGCTTTCAGGGGAATTGAACGTCGGGAAGCTTGAAGCCACCTTTGCAATAACCGGTAATTGTAAACGGTTACGGAAATAGTAAGGAGAAGCTGATATGGGAACATGGATGAACGGTTATATGGACAAGCTGGCCGCTGTCCGCAGGGAAAATCTGGAAGGCGGCGGCCCGGAGCGCATGGCCCTCATGCAGACGCTGGGCAAGCTGAGTGCCAGAGAGCGGATAGACCGGCTTGTGGATACCGGTTCTTTTGAAGAGATGGGCTCTGTTGTCAGGGACCACCGTCAGCCCTTTGACGGCAAGGCCAGGCCCAGTCCGGGGGAGGGGATTGTCATGGGGTTTGCCACGGTCGCTGAGCGCCCGGTGATGGTATACTCTTTTGACTTTACCGTCATGTCCGGCTCCCTGGGCGATCAGGCGGCCTGGAAACTGGCGGATTTGATGGAAATGGCCGGTCAAAGACAGATGCCCATCATCGGCATGATTGATTCGGCCGGTGAAAGACTCAGTCTCAAGGGCGGGGATTCCGGGCTCAATGCGGTTGGCGCCCTGATCAGGAATTACTGCCTTTATTCCGGGGTTGTGCCCCGGATTGCCCTGCTTCTCGGACCCTGTACAGGGGTTTTTGCCTCGGTGCCGGTATTGTCCGATTTTTTGATTATCAATGAAAAATTGGGGTTTATGTGGCTCGGCGGGGAAAAGCAGACAGAAGCGGCCGGCAATGCCGAGTTTCACATGGAGGCCAGCGGCCAGTGTGATCTGATCGCTGAAAGTGATGAAGATGCCATTGATAAAGCCCGGCAGCTGTTGACATTTCTGCCCGGCAACTGCTGGGAAAAACCGGCCCACAAGGACACGGGCGATGATCCCGGGCGCAGGGAAGAGGCGCTGCTGGATGTGATGCCCGACAATGTCAAATTCACCTATGATATCCATGAAATTATCGAAAAGATTACCGATAACGGGGAATTTTTCGAACTCAAGCAAGAGTTTGCCGCCCACCTCGTGGTGGGGTTCTGTCGTTTCGGCGGGCAGGTGGCGGGCATCGTGGCCAATAATCCCGATGAACTCAGCGGTATCCTGGAACCGGATGCCTCGGACAAGTACGATCGTTTCATGAATTTTCTGGACGCGTTTAATATTCCGCTGGTCACTCTCGTGGATACCACCGCCTTTCCACCGGGGGATCGCTGGGAAAGGCTGGGAATTATCCGTCATGGGGCCAAGCTGCTCCATTCCTACGCCCACCTGACCTGCCCCAAGATTACCATTGTCCTGCGGCGATCCTACGGCGGCGCCAATATCGTGCTGGGCTGTTCCAAGATGTTTCCCGACGTTATTTATGCCTGGCCCACCGCTGAATTTGCGCCCACCGGGCCGGAAACCGTGGTTCATGCGGTATTTCACAAGGAACTGGCCAAGGCAAAGGAAAAGGGTAATTACGACGAGGTCTACGACATGTTTCTGGGTATTTTGCGGGAACAGTTTTCTGTACTGAACCTGGCCAAGCACTGGACCACCTATTATACGGCCCATGAAATTATCGATCCGCGGGACACCCGGTCGAAAATTATACGGGCACTCCAATCCCTTGCCAAAAAGCAGGAACCGTTACCGAAAAAAAACAGATTCATCAAACCCGCATAACAAAAGAAGATAACCGTTCACGGTTGACAGTTATCGGTTCACGGTTAAAAAAAAGAATCGGAATCAATATTCAACATGCTGTAACAATGCGTAACGCCAATCGTTGGATAGTTTATTGAAAAACTGTGAACGATGACAAAGGGGGAGACACTATGGGCGAAAAAATGAAAGCCGCCATCGGGCGACTGCACGATATACAACAGGCCAATCTTCTGGGCGGCGGTGAAAACCATATTCAACGCCAGCATAGCCGGGGTAAACTCACGGCCCGGGAACGCATTGACTGCCTGCTGGATCCGGGTACTTTCAGTGAACTGGGGTCCTACGTCAATACTACCGGCGCCCGCATCGACGGCCGACGGACAGACGCCCCCTGCGACGGGGCCGTGGTGGGCAGTGGCAAGGTGGCCGGCCGGCCGATGGTGGTGTATGCCAGTGATTTTACCGTATTGGGAGGCTCTCTGGGGACCCAGCATGTGGTTAAATTTGTAAAACTGATGGAGATGGCGGCCGAATGCGGGATTCCCATGGTCTGGCTCCTGGACTCTTCGGGCGGACGGCTGGGATACCAGGATGTGCCCTCGGCGGGCATTGACTGGTGGTTTGCCCTGCAGTCGCGCTATTCCGGCCTGATTCCCCAGATCAATGTCCTCATGGGGCCGTGCATTGCAGGGCAGGCCTATTGCCCCACCTTGTGCGATTTTCTGTTGATGAGCCGGAAAACGGCCCATCTCTGGCTCGGGGGACCGCGGATGACCCAGGCGGCCACGTCTGAAAAAATCGGTGATGATGTGGGGGGCGCCGACTACCACATGGTCTATAGCGGCACCTGTGATGTGGTCGGCGATACGGATGAAGAAACCATTTTAAAAACCCGTGCGCTTCTGGGCTATCTGCCGCCCAATTGCCGGGAAAAACCGCCTCTTGTCCCGGTGACCGATGACGTTGACCGGGATATCAGCCACGTTATGGACATGGTGCCCGATGACTATGACAAACCCTACGACATGCACGATGTCATTGAATTACTGGTGGATGATGGCACCCTATTCGAGATCAAGGATGAATACGCCAAAAATCTCATCACCTGTTTTTGCCGCTTCAACGGTGAAGCCGTGGGCCTTGTGGCCAACAACCCCGCAGCGCCGGGCAGCGGCTATGATATCAACGCCTGCGACAAGTATTACCGTTTTTTGCAGGTGCTGGATGCCTACAATATTCCCCTTGTCAATCTGACGGATACCCCGGCCATGGTTGCCGGCGAATCACAGGAAGAAAAAGGTCTTTTGCGCCACATGGGCAAGATCCTCGATGTCTATGCCACGGCAACGATACCCAAAATCAGTATTATCCTGCGACAGGCCTATGCCGATGCCGGCAGCCTGATCATGGGCGGGGTGAAAAGCATGGGCACCGATCTTTGTTATGCCTGGCCCATGGCCCGTTTTGCCGTAGCGGCATCCACCCTTGATTATGGTGAAATATACGGCAAGGGGATTGAGGGAGATGCCCACACCGGGTATCTTGACCGTTCCCGGGAAAAGATCGACGTGTTCGATGTGGCCGGCAGCTGGACGGCCCAGATGGTGGATGAAATTATCGAACCGGCCCAGACCCGCCGGAAGATCATCGAAGCTTTGGCCCTCCTGCGCACCAAAACGGTATCTCTGCCGCCACGGGCGAAAATGCATTCCACGGCACCAGGGTAAAAAATAAATTGCAATACCCAAAAACAAACAAATCACAATGATTCAATAACCATAGACAGGCAACAAACACCATACTTTGCAAGGAGAACATATGAGCAGTGACAAAAAGACCAAGCGAATTGAAGTCAAGGCCCCCATGTCCGGTGTATTCTACCGTGCACCGGCACCGGATCAGCCGCCCTATGTGGAAGTCGGTGATGCAGTCAAAAAGAAGCAGGTGCTGGCCCTTCTGGAAACCATGAAGGTGTTTCAAAAGGTAAAATGCCCGGCCAAGGGAAAAATAGTTGAAATCGCAGTTGAAAATGAGACGGCATTGACAGATGAGCAGTTGATGTTTGTGATTGAAGCCTGATGGCGTCGTAAAAAGTCTCCACCTACTGCGTTATAGCGGTTGTATATGACGATTTCTACTTAGCCATCCCAAATACTTTTTACGAGTTCATCAAGTTGAAAATTTGAAATCGGAAACATAGGGGAAAACATGTTTACCAAAATTCTGGTGGCCAACCGGGGTGAAATTGCACTCAGGGTCATCCGGGCCTGCAAAGAGCTTGGCATCAAAAGCGTCGCTGTTTATTCCGAGGCAGACCATGCGGCCCTGCATCTGGATCTGGCGGATGAACAGGTCTGTATCGGTGCCCCCATCAGTGCCAAAAGTTATCTGAATATTCCCAAAATTATCGCTGCGGCACTGGATACCGGATGTCAGGCCATTCATCCGGGTTATGGGTATCTTGCCGAAAGCAGTGCTTTTGCCAGGGCTTGCGCCGATGCGGGACTTGTTTTCATCGGTCCTACCCCTGAAAACCTGGCCCTGGCCGGGGACAAGATCACCGGAAAACGGCTGATGCAGGCGGCAGGGGTACCGATTATCCCCAGCAGCCCGGGGGCCGTGGACAATCTTGACGCCGCCCGGGCCATTTGCCGTGATATGGGCTATCCGGTCATGATCAAATCTTCCGGCGGCGGCGGCGGCAGGGGTATCCGCATCTGTGAAAATCAAAGCATGCTGGAAGAGGAGTTTCCCGTGGCCAGAATGGAGGCCCGGGCCGCCTTTGGCAATGATCAGGTGTATCTTGAAAAATATATTTGCAGGCCCCGTCACATCGAGTTCCAGATTCTGGCGGACCGTCATGGTCATGTGATTCATCTGGGAGAACGGGAGTGCACTATCCAGCGGCGGTTTCAGAAATTGATCGAGGAAGCGCCCTCGCCCCGACTGACGCCCGAACTTCGAGGGGCCATGGGAAAAGCCGCTGTTGCAGCCGCCCGGGCCGTTGATTATGTCAATGCCGGCACCGTTGAATTTCTGCTGGATACAGAGGGCCATTTTTATTTTATCGAGATCAATGCCCGCATCCAGGTGGAACATCCGGTTACGGAACTGACCACCGGTATCGATCTGGTAAAGGAGCAGATCCGGCTTGCGGCCGGTGAAGCACTTGGTTATACCTTTGATGATATTATCCTTCGCGGATGGGCCATGGAGTGCCGTATCAATGCCGAAGATCCGGATAAAAATTTTATGCCCTGTCCGGGAACCATCAGGGAATATCGACCCCCGGGCGGATTCGGGGTGCGCCTGGATACGCATCTGTACCAGGGTTACGAACTGCCGATCTATTATGATTCCCTCATCGCTAAACTGATTGCCTTTGACCTCACCCGGGCCGGCACCATCCGGATCATGCGTCGGGCCCTGGCGGAATTTACCCTGAAACCGCTGAAAACAACCATCCCGCTGTATCTTGACGTCATGGATGATCCTGATTTTCAAAAAGGGGTGTTTGATACCGGATTTATCAAGCGGTTTCTTCCGGAAGAAGACGATGATGATGATGATGATGATGACAACGATGATGAGTAAATCATAGGGTGGGCTGTGCCCACCAATTGGTTGAAATTGTTTACCCGGAGGTCGGAGGTCGGAAGTCGGAAATCAGAAGCCAGAACCCTTGGCCTGTTAACACCTGATGTTTTATCGCTTTTACGCCTTACGCTCTAACGATTTGAACCTATACAAAAAATATTGGTAAAAAGGAGATAACGATGGCTAAAAAATTTAAGACCAAAATTACAGAAATGCTGGGAATTGAATATCCGATCCTTTGCGGCGGCATGCAGTGGGTCAGCCGCGCACCCTTTGTGTCAACGGTTTGCAATGCCGGCGGGCTGGGGTTTATCACCGCCGAATCCCTTGAAAAACCGGCGGATCTCAGGGAAGAGATTAAAATTATGCGGGATTTGACCGACAAGCCCTTTGGCATCAACCTGTCCATGATTCCCGAATTCGGCCTGCCTGAACGGACGCTGCGGTTTTGCGATGTCCTGTGCGAGGAAGGGGTGAAGATAGTGGAGACCGCCGGCCGAAGCCCGGAGCCGTTGATGCCGGTGCTCAAACAAGGCGGGGTCAAGGTGATTCACAAATTGACCAATGTGCGTCATGCCATGAGCGCCCAGAAGCTGGGGGTGGATGCGGTGACGCTGATCGGCTTTGGCTCCGGGGGGCACATCGGGCTGGAAAACGTGGCGTCGTTTATCATGATCCCCCTTGCCGTGAAAAAACTGACGATTCCCGTTATTGCGGGTGGCGCGGTTTGCAGCGGTGCCGGTTTTTTAGGGGCCCTGGCCATGGGTGCCGAGGCAGTGCTCATGGGTACGGCCTTTTTTGCATCCGAAGAGTCGCCGGTTCATCCGTGCATCAAGGAAAAGCTCCTTCAGACCCGGGAAACCGATACCAAACTCCTTTTGGAGTCCATCAAAAATCCCATCCGCTGTGCCGGAAACAGGCTGGCGGATGAATGCATCGCCCTTGAACAAGCCGGGGCTTCCTTTGAGGAAATCCTGATGAAGGTGGGCGGCGGCAAGGGCCAAATGGCCTATGATTCGGGTGATCCTGAAATCAGCCCCATTGCCTGTGGTCAGATCGTCGGAATGATCGATGAGGTCAAGCCGGTTCAAAAAATTATCGACGATATCATATCCGAAGCCGATGCGCTACTCGATCGTTTGAATCGGATGGCCGGTTGATTAACAGAATCTCCCGGTTTGCAGCGCTGAAGGCTGATCGCTCAATTGGGTGAAAAGGAGTTATAATGGAAACAAAACCGTGGCAGAAACATTATGATCCGGGCGTTCCGCACCACCTTGACATTCCACCCCTTACCTGTCACCAGTTGCTCGAGAAAACAACCCATCGGATACCCGAAGGGATCGCCGTAACGATTTTCGGTGCGCCGACCACCTATCGCCAACTGAATGCACGGGCAAATCAGTTTGCCCGTGCCCTCATGCAGCGGGGCATCGGGAAAGGTGACCGGGTGGCCCTGCTGATGGCCAATTCTCCCAATTATGTCTCCTGTCAGTTCGGCATTCTCAAAACCGGTGCCATTGCGGTGCCGGTCAATCCGTTGTATACCGGTCGGGAACTTTCCCATATCCTGGCTGATTCCGGCGCCCGTATGGTGGTTGTCCTCAGTCTGTTTGCCGACAATGTGGCCCAGGTCCGGCAACAGGTCCCCGTAAAGGATCTGGTTGTGGTGCCCATACCCGGCCTGGACATGCCCCTGCCTGAGAAAAGTGTGCTGCTCGATGACTTTATCGGGTCACAGGAAGACACCAACCCGGATATGGATATCGCGCCTGATGATCCCGCCCTTATTTTGTACAGCGGCGGGACCACCGGACGTTCCAAGGGGGCTGTACTGCACCATCGCAGCCAGGTTTATTCTTCCCTGCTGCTCGATTCGCTGGATCCGAGCATGCAGGCCCAAAAAGATTCGTTTATTCTGGTCAATCCGCTTTTTCATATCATGGGCAATGTGATCATGACGTTCTGTCTGTATGCCGGCATTCCGGTTCACCTGGTACCCCAGTATGATCCGGGTATGGTGCTGCAGACCATTGATCAGGCCCGGCCCACCTGGTTCCCCGGTGTCCCCACCATGTTTATCGGTGTCATGAATCATCCGGACGTAAAAAAATATGATCTGAGCAGTATCCGGTATTGTATTTCAGGCGCTGCGCCTTTTCCCCTGGAACCCATGCAGCAGTTTGAAAAAATCACCGGCTGCCGGGTGGTGGAAGTGTATGGCCTTACCGAAGGCGGGGCCCCCATCATGTTCAACCCTTTCCTGGGAAAACGCAAGGTCGGCAGTATCGGGTTGCCCACAGCCGATATGGATGCCAGAATCATGGATCTTGAAACCGGTACCCGAAAGATGCCCCCCAATCAGGCGGGAGAACTCGTCCTCAAGGGCCCGCCCATCATGAAACACTACCTTAACCTGCCGGAAGAAACGACTCAGAATTTAAGGGACGGGTGGCTGTACACCGGTGATATCGCAAAAATGGATGAAGACGGGTTTTTCTGGATCGTGGACCGGAGCAAGGATTTGATCATTGCCGGTGGTTTTAATATTTATCCCCGTGAAATAGACGAAGTATTGTATGAACATCCCGGGATCGCGGCCGGGTGCGCCATAGGCGTGCCGGATGCCTATCGCGGGGAAACCGTCAAGGCCTTTATTGTTCCCGTTCCAGGTGTTACATTGACCAGAGAAGATGTGATTGATTTCTGCCGGGAACGGCTGGCTGCCTATAAGGTGCCCAAGATTATTGAATTCCGTGATTCATTGCCCATGTCGGTCATCGGCAAGGTGCTGCGCAAGGTTTTACGGGAAGAGGAAAACATAAAAAAGAATTAAAAAAGAGGGATATGATGAGTAACAGCAGTCCGTTTAAAGTTGAAAAACAGGGCTATATCGCCTGGTTGACCCTGGATCGGCCGGAAAAACGCAATACCATGGATTTTGATTTTTTCAAAAAGATGATCGAGCGGTTTAATGAATTTGATGAAGATCCTTCGGTCCGGGTGGTGATCATCAAGGCCGAGGGGAAGAGTTTTACGGCCGGACTTGATCTGATGGCCCTGGGCCCTCTTCTGGCAGATGGGGGGGCAGACGCCCGGGAAGTGCTGCGCCGGACAATCATGCAGGGGCAGGAAAGCATGAACGTCATTGAACGCTGCCGCAAGCCCGTGATTGCAGCGGTTCACAGTCACTGTATCGGCGGCGGTATCGATATGCTCAGTGCCTGTGATATCCGTATTGCCGCCAACGATGCCATATTCAGTATTCGGGAAACCCGTATTGGTGTCATTGCCGATATCGGGACCCTCCAGCGGCTGCCGACCATCATCGGACACGGATATTGCCGCGAACTGGCCCTCACCGGGCGGGATTTTACGGCTGAGGAGGCCCTGCAGATGGGATTTATCACGTCTATCTGTGAAAACCGGAAGCAGCTTTATGAGCAGGCCGCCCGTCTGGCAGACGATATTATTGCCTGCCCGCCCCTCACCGTACAGGGCACCAAGGATGTCCTCCTCTACAGCCGTGATAACGGGATTTATCCCGGTCTTCAATATGTCGCCCAGAAAAACGCCGCCGCCCTTAAATCCGAAGACCTGATGGAGGCTGTGACCGCTTTTATGGAAAAGAGAAAGCCGGTGTATAAGGGAAAATGATGGCGTCGTAAAAAGTCTCCATCTACTGCGTTATAGCGGTTGTCCAGAGACTCGACATACCATATGTATGCCTTCGCCCCTGGACAACCGCTAGGCCTTGTATATGAAGATTTTTACTTAGCCATCTCAAATACTTTTTACGAGTTCATCAAAAATGACTATTAAAAAGGTAGGGCCGTCCTATGTGGCGGCCTAACTAACAACAAACAACACACAACCTGTATCAAAGGGAGTTTGATTCAATGACCGATATTTACAACGATTTAAGACAGCGTCTGGACGACATGGCCACGGGGTATCCGGCCACCCAAAGCGGTATCGAAATCAGGATACTCAAACAGCTTTTTAATGCGGAAGAAGCGGAATTTTTTCTGCAGATGTCGCCGTTTCCCGAAACCCCCGAAGCCGTGGCCGAGCGTACGGGCCGGGATGTTGAGAAACTCAAGGTTCTGATGGAATCCATGGCCCAGAAGGGACTGCTCTTCCGCCTGCGCAAGAACGATCTTCTGCGTTATGCCGCAGTGCCCTATGTGGTGGGACTCTTCGAGTTTCAGCTCAATGCCATGGACGAAACATTTGCCCGGGATAACCTGGACTATTTTGACGGTGCATTCGGCCCGACCATCGGGTCCACCGATACACCGGTGATGCGGACCATTCCCATCAAACGACAGATCGTGGCGGACTGGCCCGTGGCGCCCTATGAAGACGCCCTGGAAATTATTGACAAGCAGAAAAAAATCGCCGTGGCCAACTGTGTCTGCCGCACCATGAACCGCAAGGCCGGGCACGACTGCGGCAAACCCCTGGAAGCCTGTTTTGTTTTTGGGTCCCATGCCGACTATTACGTTGAAAACAAGATGGGACGGTATATCACCAAAGCAGCGGCCAGAGAGATCATCATCAATAATGAAAAGGCCGGTCTGGTCATTCAGCCGTTCAATGCTCAGAATGCCGGCGGCATGTGCAGTTGCTGCGGATGCTGCTGCGGGGTGTTGAAATCGTTGAAAAGACAGCCGTCACCGGCTGCTTCGGTAAAGAGCAATTATTTTGCCCGGGTGGATGATGATGCGTGCACCGGTTGCGAGACCTGCCTGGAAAGATGCCAGATGGATGCCATCAAGATGGAAGATGATATCGCCCGGATCAATCTTGACCGCTGCATCGGCTGTGGGCTGTGCGTCACCACTTGCCCCACGGAAGCCATGACGTTGATCAAAAAATCCGATGATCTATTGTATACACCGCCGCAATCCGGTTTTGAGACATATATGAATATCGCAAAGGAACGGGGGAAAATTTAAATCGAAAAGTGAATATTGAAAATTGAAAATTTGCGGTTTCGCTGCGCTCTGTCTTTTTTATTTTTATAAACCATAAACTGGCGGATTGAAGCGATTGAACCATTCGATGCTGGATATTAAAAAACTGCTTTGTTCCGGCGCTGTTACGTATTTTCGGCGGAACGGTAAATCCTTTAGGATCGCTCGGGCATTAAATAAAATTGATAGAATTCCTTCACTATTCACTATTCAATTACATCACCACCACAGGGAGGACAAGATGGCGGAAAAACTTTGGCATAAATCCTATGCACCAGGGGTCAAAAAAAGCCTTGAATATGAAAAAGTTACCATCTCAAACGCTTTGAGCCGTTCTGCAAAGCGGTTTCCCGATAACACGGCCCTGAACTACATGGGAAAGAAAATCACCTACGGACAGCTTGATCGTCTGGTGAACACCTTTGCCCGGAGCCTGCAGGCGCTTGGCATCAAACCCGGAGACAAGGTCGGGGTGTGTCTGCCCAATATCCCCCAGGTGGTGATCGCCAACCTGGCCATTTTTCGCATCGGGGCGGTAGCCGTTCAGAACAATCCCCTGTACACGGAACGGGAACTGGCCTACCAGCTCAATGATTCCGATTCGCGGATGATTATTACCCTGTCGCTGCTGGTTCCCCGGATGGAAAAGGTCAAACCCAAAACAAAGCTGGAAAAAATTATCGGGTGCCATATCCATTCCTATCTGCCGTTTCCGAAAAAACAGCTTTTCCCTTTTGTGAAAAAGGCCATGTACCGTAAAATTGATCCCTCGGATGACATCCTCGTGTTTGAGGACTTGATGGGGCAGTATCCCGGAGATCCCCTTGAAGACCTGAGCCGGTGGGAAGAGATGGGGGCACTTTTATATACCGGCGGTACCACCGGTGTAAGCAAAGGCGTCATGCTGAGCCATGCCAATCTGAGTTCCAATGTCCAGCAGTTTCTGGCCGGGTTTCCCGACCTGAAACCCGGCGGGGAAAAACTGGTGGGGAATTTCCCCATTTTTCATACGGCCGGGTTTACCACCATGCAGAATGTCGTTATCTGGCATGCCTGGGAAACGATCCTGGTTCCCCGGCCCGAGCCTAAAATCAACATCGAAATTCTTAAAAAATACAAACCGACCTTTCTGCCCGGTGTTCCCACTATTTTTGTCGGGCTGCTGGCGGATCCCGAATTCAGAAAACTGGATCTTTCTTTTATCAAAGGCTTTTTCTCCGGTGCGGCCCCGCTGTCAGGCGATACCATACGCGACCTCAAGGAACTCACCGGCGGGAACATGTGCGAAGTTTACGGTTCCACCGAGACCACGCCCATTGTCACGGTGACGCCCTGGGGCGGTAAGATCAAACCGGGCACCGTGGGCGTACCGGTACCCGATACCGATCTTAAAATTATGGATCTTGAAACCGGGGAAAACGAGGTCCCGGTGGGAGAGGTCGGTGAAATCGTCATCAAAGGCCCCCAGATTATGATGGGCTATTACAAGAAGCCCGAGGAAACAAAGGCTGCCTTAAAGGACGGCTGGTTTAAAATGGGGGATATCGGCCGACTGGATGAGGACGGTTACCTGACCATTGTAGACCGGAAAAAAGATATGATCATTGCCGGAGGCTACAATATCTATCCCATGGAGCTGGATGACGTGCTGTTCGAGCATCCGAAAATTTTAGAGGCCTGTACCGTGGGGGTTCCTGATGACTATCGCGGTGAAACCGTAAAAGCCTTTATTGTGGTCAAATCCGGAGAAACCCTGACGGAAAAAGAAGTGGAAACCCATTGCCGGGAACGGCTGGCCCCCTATAAAATCCCCCAATCCATAGAATTTATCGATGAATTGCCGAAAAGTGCCGTGGGTAAGATTCTGCGCAAGGAACTTCGCGAGCGGGAGCTGCAAAAAGGCCGGGGAAAATCATAACCGTTGCGGTCAATCAAGACAGCACAATTTTGATCTCTAGTGCACCTCCAGAAATGAGGCGTTTTGTTCAAGATCAGGGCAGGTGATCACCATAACCGGAGACATATAGTTGATATTCGGAGGATTATTCCCAGCCTGTTTCAGCTGATTGCTGTGTTGACATTACGAGTGTCCTTCTGTATTTGGGTTCTTATTGGATGACGTCCCATGGGCTTTGTGGCCACATTTGGGCGGGATCTATATGAAACAGCAGCAAATCAAAGGAGGACCATGACCGGCAACAAAAAATCGATTGTATGGGGCCGGTTCAGACGCTGCATCCTTTTCCTTTGCCTGCTGGTGGGGATGATTACGGTTGCGCGCATCGGGACGGCGGCCACTGTCTCATCGGATTTGGCAAAACAGGTGGCCGGTAATTTTCTGGGACACATTCGGTCGGCCCATACCCTCGGTAGCGTTGAATTATTGTCGCGGTCCGGGCAGTCGGTGGCGCATCTTGTCAATCTGTCTCCCAGGGGATATATTCTTGTCGCCGGAAATACGTTTCGGGTACCGGTGAAAGGCTATTCGCTCAATTCCGCATTTTCCGATTTGCCCGAAGCCTATGCTCAAAACCTGCTCAATGAACTTGAAATTCCCGTTTCAACTGCAAAAAGCACCCAAACCCAGGATGATGATCTCAATGCGCCCTACTGGGCTTTTTTAACCCAACCCCCGGCGAAAACGGCCCTGGACTACACACCGGACACCTTCCTGCTCACCACCCGCTGGAGTCAGGGGTATCCGTACAACAAATTCAACCCCACTGTGGACGGCAGTCTCACTGTGACCGGCTGCACCCAGACCGCCGTGGCCCAGGTCATGCGGTTTCATGCACACCCGGCTGCCGGTTCCGGCATTTTTACCTGGTCCTGGAATGATGAAACTCTGACCGCCGTGATGAACCGGCCCTTTAACTGGCAGGCAATGCCGGACGTCGTCAACGGCAGCGTACCGGAATACCAGCAGGATGAGGTGGCGGCCCTGATGCGGGATATCGGCATCCTCAATCGGGCTGAGTTTGGCGTGGTCAGCACATCGACGTCATTTCGTTACAATGATTTCCGGCGGGCGTTCGGCTATGGCCCCATTTTACGTATGGATAGTGAAAATTCAAATTTTTTTACCACCATAAAAGATGAGATCGACAACCTGCGGCCTGTGCTCCTGTCCATGCCCGGGCACATGACCGTGGCCGACGGGTATGCCACCGACGAGGCCGGTAACATGATCCACGTGAATCTGGGCTGGGGCGGCCTGTACGATGACTATTACGCGCTTGACCAAACCAATATCATTGGTCCGTATCCGTATCCCCCTGACCATACCATTTATTACAATATCTACCCATGCCAGGGGGATGAATGCCAGCCCTATGCACCCACCGGGGGCGGCAACCCGCCGGTGATCGCTTTGATCCCGGCGGATCGGGTGATTGATGCTGCTACGATCCTGCGCATCGAGGCCCATGACCCGGACGGTGATCCGGTAACCCTGACCGCTGCATCGTCCTGCAATGCCCTGCAGGCGGAGATGAACGGCAACCTGCTGACGCTGACCCCTGTCGGCGGTGATGTTTTCTGCCGGGTCACCGTCACTGCCCAGGCGTATGACGGATCCACCACCAGCGTTTTCAAAGTGCTGTGCCTTAACGAGAAAATTTATCTGGGCACCCGGTTTGATATCGGCGGTGAATTCGCCAATCAGAGCGAAGTGGATGAATATACCGTGTATCTGGGCGGAAACACGATCATTCGCGGTGATCGGGGATACGATGGCCAGGCCTTTTATATGTGGGGCAAAAATCAAAGCGGCGGAATCGTGATCGGACCCGACGATAATGATCCCGAGGATAATTATTATGAGATATCCAAAACCCTGGCGCCCGGATTATACACAGTGTCGGCTTCGTTGGAAGATCCATTGTCCGGATACTATTATCCATACGACCCCGATAATCCGGAAGATGCAGCGCATAGCGGTTATATCCTCAGCGTCACCTGCGATGATTTGAATTATACCGTGGCCGACCTGGCGGCCAGCCTGGGGATCGGCCTGACGATCTCCGGTGATGTTACCGGTGACGGTGATATCACCCTTGACGACCTGATTCTGATCCTGCAGGTCCTGACCAACTCAGATCGGACCCGCTCACCGGTTTTGACGGCAGATGTGGACGGGGACGGCCGTATCGGGATGCCCGAAGCCATATTTGCCATGCAATCGGTGGCGGATCTCCGATAAGGGGTAATGCACAAAAACAAAGGAGGCTTATTATGGGAAATATTATCAGCCTTGAAATCCGATTACAGCGCCGGCCGGAAGGCCTGCCGGTGGACAGTGATTTTGAACTGGCCCGGGTGCCGGTGCCCGATATCGGGGATGGCGAATTGCTCGTCCGCAACATCTACATGTCGGTGGATCCTTACATGCGCGGGCGAATGATGGATCGTAAGAGCTATGTGCCGCCGTTTCAACTCAATCAGCCCCTTGAGGGCGGTGCCGTGGGGCAGGTGGTGGATTCGAAAGCCCATGGGTTTAAAACCGGCGATTATGTACTGAACTTTCAGGGCTGGCGTGAGTATGTGGTGTCCGACGGGACCGGGTTGACCCCGGTGGATCCGGGCATGGCCCCTGTGACCGCCTATCTCGGGGTCCTGGGAATGACCGGCCTGACGGCCTACGTCGGCCTGCTGGAGATCGGAAAGGCCAAAGCCGGGGATACCGTGTTTGTTTCGGCGGCCTCCGGCGCGGTGGGGTCCCAGGTGTGTCAGATTGCCAAGTTAAAGGGCTGCCGCGTCATCGGGAGTGCCGGTTCCGACGAAAAAGTGGCCTGGCTGCTGGAAAAAGCCGGTGTGGACAGTGCGTTTAACTACAAGCAATCGGGAAATCTTACCCGCACCCTTCAATCGCTGTGTCCCGGTGGCATCGATGTCTATTATGAAAATGTCGGCGGTGAGCACTTGGAAGCGGCCCTGGAAAGCATGAACACGTACGGCCGGGTGGTGATGTGCGGCATGATTTCCCAGTACAATGCCGTCAGACCGCCGGCGGGTCCGGCCAACCTGGTGTACGTGGTGGGCAAAAGCCTGACCCTGCAGGGGTTTATCGTTTCCGATTACCTGGACAGACTGCCGCAGTTTTTCACTGATATGGGGAAATGGATCGCCGAGGGCCGTATCACCTGGAAGGAAACCATTGTCGAAGGCATTGTAAATGCCCCTTCCGCCTTTTGCGGTCTGTTCAAGGGGGAAAATTTCGGCAAGATGATCGTCAAGGTGGGGCCGGATCCGGCCGTGTGAACCCATGTGATGATATCTGCCGCCGGTTAATCGACGTCCGTTCACGAATACAAAATAATGTAAGAGGGGCAGGTGCCTGACAATTGAATGGACAATTGCCTTGACAGGGCAGCGGTCATTGTTATAAGCGTTGCTACAAAGATAGCAACGGATAACGGCTATGTATGATTACAATACGTTAAAAAATTTAGGCTTCTCACAGTACGAAATCACCTGTTATCTGTCCCTGGTGGCTCGGCATCCGTGCAACGGGTCTCAGCTCAGCCGCCTTTCCGGCATTGCCCGCAGCCGGATTTATGATGTTTTGCGTAACATGATCAAGAAAGGGTTGGTTCTGGAGGTGGACAGTGGCCAGTATGTGCCCCTGCCGGCCGATGAACTGGTAAAACGGATGCGGGGCAAGTTTGAATCCGATCTGGCAGATTTTGAAAAAGAGATCCAAACAGCCTCCCAGGAAGCGTCATGTGAATATATCTGGACCCTGCAGGGTTACAGCGTGGCCATTGAAAAGGCCCGGGAGATGATCGCATCGACCCGGAAGGAGCTTTATGTGCGGCTGTTTCCAAATTCGGCGGACCTGCTTGAAAAGGAACTGCACAAGGCTGCTGACAGAGGCGTGGGCATCCGGTACATTGCCATGGGCGAAATGCCGTTGACATTCGATATTCAGGTCATCCATCCGGATTCGGAACGGGTCATCAACACCATCGGCGGTCGATCATTCGACGTTATCGCCGATCGCGCAGAGGCCCTGAGCGGCATCTTCGAGACAGGCACGGAAGAGACATCGGTTATCAACTGGTCCAGAAACAGCTGGTTTATCATCGCCTGCCGGGACAGCCTGCGTCATGATTTTTATCATTATTTTCTGGAAAAAACCTATGACCGGAAGCAGGCACTGACAGACCGTGAACGGCGGATTTATGCTTTTATCAAGGCTGATGATTAGGCATGACGGTTTCGAAAGGAGCCCAACCCCTGCGTTATGCTGCAGCCCGCAATCATTTAACGTACGATGGTTACGCCTCATGACACCAAAATTTGTACGCCTTGAATTTGAACTTTTTACGAGACCGTCTAAATTCGCCTTTTTACGAGTTCATCAGTATTGAATACTGATTGTATCGCTTCGCCTTTTCTTAGGTAAAATAATATTTGACAAAAATGCCGTAGTTATATATTGATGCCACACAAATTCTTTCGATCAATGGTCCCATCGTCTAGTGGTTAGGACGCCGGCCTCTCACGCCGGTAACCCGGGTTCGAATCCCGGTGGGATCACCATGAAAATTAGAGGGTTACGTTATTTAAGACGTAGCCCTTTTTTACGTTTATCCCCCTTTAGAACGTCCTGCTTACACACTATTTACACACCTTTCAAGATACCCAAACCAAGAAGGGGTATCGCATGACAATCAATCTACACTGTCCCGAATGCAAATCTGGCGCTAAGATCGGCACCAAAGAATGCAAGAAATGTGGCACTAAATTCACACCTAACAACCGTAAGTACAGAGTGACAGTCAAGATTTTCAACGGCAAGCGGAAATCAAAGATAGTTGATTCCTTAGAGCTTGCAAAGAAGGTTGAGGCAAAGGCTTGACTGTCGGAACCGGTTACCGTGTGGAGCAGATTGGCACCGGGGCAATAGGCATAACTTATCTGATATGTACCCGGATACCGGCGGCCGTCGCCGTCGTAGATAAAGTTGGTAGTTGCAGCGCCGCGGGTAACACTATCGGGCATGTTGTCGACCGTGTAGGAGATGCCGCGTGAAACCACCGCTGCCGGATCGGTCAGATCGTCTCCGGTGGTCATGTTACCGTTTAAATCATATGAAAAGCTGCGGTTGGTGCCGTTGAGGTCGATATCGGTCACAGCGTTCAGATGGTTGGCATCGTTGTAGCCGTATACCATCGCCATGGACGCGGGGCCACATTATTTACCTATCCTCATTGTTCACTTACGATTAATCGTCAAGCACTTTCTGCACGAACGTCCCCCCCCCTCCTGCACGAACGCCCCCCCCCTCATGACGTTTGAGTCATCTCGGGTGGCGTTGACAGCGGTTTTAAAATGATTTGATTCTACTGGTTTCATGCGGTATGCTCCTTTTTTATAAGTGCCCGAAATTGGACAGACAGGGGGTGTATACACTGTTTTTGATTTTTCTGCCGCGTAGCGGCTTCGTCCAGCAAATCGATGGAGCGGCCAACGCATAACGAAGCGGGACTGCGTCTTTCCTTGTTATGCGCCGGACCGCTCATCTCTTATACGGGCTTTCATTTGAAAAACCAGGCAAATAATGAGTCGCTTTCTGTTAGAAAATGAAACTGTAACTGATCGACAGACGGGTTTGATGTGGATAAAAAATGCCTCTTTATTAGATTTTCCCCTGACTTGGGATGAGGCGTTACATACTGTTAAAGAACTCAATAGGTCAGGCCTTTATGGTTATCACAATTGGAAAATTCCAAATCGTAAAGAATTATTCAGTTTGATAAATCATGGTACCATTAATCCAAGCCTTCCGATCGGCCATCCTTTTACGAATGTTTTTAACGGTTACTACTGGACTTCTTCAACCTGTGCAAGGTTGCCAAACCAGGCGTGGTATATTCATTTGGGAGGAGCCAGGGTATTCAAAGGAATGAAACATGGTTCATATATGGTTTGGCCCGTTCGAACCGTAGAAAACCAAAATAAAAGCAAGCTATTCCGGACCGGACAAAAGATATGTTTTGATGAAAGCGGTATGGTTATAGATTGTCATGACACCGGTCAAGATGGTGAACTACAGGCCGGCTTGAAGTTCACCAAACCTCGCTTCACAAAAAGCATACAGACTATCGATGACAATGATACTGGTTTAACATGGTTGAGAGATGCCGATGTCCACCGGGACATGATGGATTGGAATTCGGCTTTTGATTTGATTTCGAAGATGAACAGCGAAATGGCATGTGGTCATAATGATTGGCGGGTTCCAAACATTATTGAACTCGATAGTTTAACAGATATGGGCCGACATTCACCGGCCTTATCGGCCGGTCATTCATTCAATAATGTTCGGGAGTTTTACTGGTCTTCAACCACAAGCATGTATGACATAAATTATGCGTGGGTATTATATATGGTCGATGGGGCCGTTGGCGTTGGCCATAAGCCGTTATCTGAATTTTACCTCTGGCCGGTTAGAGGTAAAGAAAAAATGGTGATTCGATAGCAAATCGATAGAGCGTCCGGTACATCAGTCCTGACGCAATTTCTCTTTTGTCTCCTGTTCAACAAACCGGTAAAGCGCATTCAGTCGGCCAAGAGCATCGATGTCCGTTAAGACTTTTTCGCTTTCATCCGCAAACCGCAGGGTGACCGTCGTCCAGGTTCCTGTCGCACCTTCCGGGGCGGCGGTCATGTTGTCGATTTCGGCGGGTGCCGCAAACAGGTGGTCCACCACGGAAAAAACGTTGGCGTTTTCGGCCGTTAGCTGCAATATCGCATCCGTCCCCCTGAAATCGTAGCGCTCGACCTGGATCCGATACCCCTTTCCGTCCCGCTCCACCCGGAAACGCAAATCGCCACCGCCCTGTGTGTTCCATAAAAGCCCTGCGAGCAAACTGTCCGGCGGTGCAAAAAGCGTTGCCAGGTTGACGGTGGTCCAATTCTGGTAGCCCGGCACCTTCACGAGCATCTGAAGCTGTTCGGGCACGGCGATGACCTGATACACCGTGCGGATACCCCCCCGCGGGGCCAGGTGGCCCCGCCTTTTTCCATGGGGGTATCGAGGATGGCCATCATGGTTTGCCTGTCGATGTGTCCTTTGTGCTTGCCGCCAAGTGTCAAAAGATTTTCTCTGCGGAGAACCGACTTGAACCCGGTGTTCCCCTGCAGAACAAGGCCCCATGCGGGATCGACAAAGTGGTTGGTGGAAACCAGAAGCCCCTGGCCCTCCCCGGTACGTTTGTGCATATCAAAAGGAGGCCACTCGTAGGACCAGGCGCTTTTCCTGTCCGCCGCATTGATGATAAAAGAGAAGTTGGACCGGGTCGTGTTGAAGGCGGCGTCAAGCTGCTCCATACTGCCGAAGTCGTTCAGAAAAGCCAGAAGCTGCACGATGGCAGGCACGCGATTGGTGTAGGCCAGGCCACCTCCCGACGGCAGCCCGTTGTTCAGTTCCAGGAAAAGCCCCCGGGCGTTCATGCCGGTGGTGGCATAGATGACCCCGGCAAAGGTGACGATGCCTGTTGGAATGCCGCCATCGGGGTTGAACACCGTGACGGTGAGGGTGCGGGCAAACGCCGCATAGCTGTCGTACCAGTCGTAGTTGCGGCCCACCACAAGGGGACCGCCACCGGTATATTCCCCATAGGCTGCGATGGCGGAGCCCCCGGGCAGCGCACCGTACAGTTCGAGCCCGTTGAGCAGGATGTGCTGCTCAAGGGTCAGCCCCGAAGTTTCCGCCATGCCGGTGATGATGTCCCGAAATCGCTGGGGATACAGGCGAAACAGGGACATGGCGGTTGCTTTCAGCAGTTCGGGGGCGTGACCCTTCTTTCCCTGGAAATGGTCGATGACGGCTTCCCGGTAGAGGCCCTGTAGCGTCTCCTTTAAAAGATACCCATACTGACGTCCCATTTGATGATAGGAACCGTGTAATTCAAGCACGTTGATTTTTCCGGCTTTGTGGCGGCGGCCGCCTTCGAAGTCAGCCGCCGCCTGAAGCGGCCAAGCCGATGAAGCGAACAATGCTGAAAAAAACCATGCCAAGGCGAATACACGATAAAGTTTATTCACGACAATTCCTTATGGCCTCGTTCCTTTCAGCAATCCACCATGGTCATGCCCAGCCCTGCGGTGCCCATTTCCTTAAAGGGCGCCGGCAGCGCCCTGCCCGTCTGCAGCATGGCCATGATGACGCGGTCGAGGTCTTCCCAGTGCTGAGCGGTGTTTTCGCTTTTCGCCATCAGCCAGGCGTTGTACGCTTTGAGCGCGCCGAAGGCGTTCCGCTCAATGCAGGGGATGATAACGAACCCGCCGACCGGGTCACAGGACATCCCGAGATGGTGTTCCAGCGCGATGGTTGCGGCCAGTTCGGTAACGGCCAGCGGCGCACCGGAGGCGTGGGCCACCATGGCGGCCGCCATCGCGGAGGCCACTCCGATTTCCCCTTGGCAGCCGACCTCGGCACCGGCCACACTTGCGTTGTTCTTGCAGAGAAATCCCACCAGTGCAGCGGCGAGCAGGCCCTTTCGCATGGCGCTGCGCTCCAGCTTGAGGTGATGCTTCATTATGTAGACCAGCGCGGGCATGGTGCCCGCCGACCCGAGCGTGGGTGCGGTTACGGCCAACCGCCCCGCCGCGTTTCCTTCCGAAACGGCGAGCGCGTAACTGCTCAGAAGCTGCATGAAGGCGTCGCCCCCCTGCATGCCCTTTGCCTGCTCGTGGATGCAGCGTGCCTTGCGGTGGAATTCGAAGGGTGCGGGCAGCAGGCCTTCTTCGCGGAGTCCGAGGTCGACGCCCTCGAGCATGGTGTCGAGCACCAGATCGAGGTGGCGGTTGATGGCGGCCGCATCCCTTCCCGTAATGGCCGTTTCGTTTTCCAGCATGATCGCGTCGAGTGTTTTTCCTTTCTTTTGAGCCAGAGCGCTGAAGGCCGTCATGCTGCCGTATACATGAGCGGGGGCGCCGCGGTTTTCTTCCGGTTGGCCCTTCCAGGAAAAGAATCCGCCACCTGTTGAGTAGTATTCGCGGGAGGCGGCCACCTTGCCAGTCTTGTCCACTATTTGCATGACCAGCGTGTTGCTGAATGGAAAATCGTGGTCGACGCGGTCCCACACAATCGTGTCCCTGCCGATACTGAAGGCTTTTTTGTCGATGGTCACATCGAACCTGCGGGTCTCGTCGTTCAGCGCATCCATGACGGCGGGGTCGCAGGTTTCGGGCTTCTGTCCCATCAGTCCTGCCAGTATGGCCCTGTCCGTCCGGTGACCTTTTCCCGTCGACGAGAGACTGCCGTAAAGGTGGGCCTCGATATGGTCTGCGGCGGCCAGCACGGATGCCGGCAGGGATGCTGTCATTTCGCGGAAATCACTTGCGATTCGAAGCGGGGCCAGCGTGTGGGAACTGGAAGGACCCGGTCCGACTTTGAAGAGATCGGTGATGGCGGTGGTAATTTTCTTGGCCGGCGGACCGGTATAGCAACTGGCCGCGGGGTGCCCCGGCAGGGCGGAAATCGGTATGCCGCGGGCACCGGCCGGCATATGGCGGAGCAGTCCGGCCCCGACCGTGGCCGCCACAGCCGTTTTCAGGAAAAACCGCCTGTCTATTGTCGAAACCGCATCCTTGTCACAAAACTTTTTTTCCATGGTATGTCCTCCATTTGTCGAGTATCAGACAGGCCGATGAGATCTGTTGCCTGTTGTCCATTTTCAGTTACCTGTAAAACCAAAGCCCAAGACCAATGAACGAAGATACTTTTTCGGTTCATTGCTTTCCTTATAGCCGAACAAGCTGAAAGCCAGAAGAAGTTATAGAAGTAAAAAGGCATCAGCCTGTCCCAATTATATGGGAAAGAGAAATCACAGTAAACCTTATTTGGAATCCGGTTGTCAATGGCAAAGTGGCGCATTCAGGGCCGCCCACGGCAACTATTTATAACTTAACTTCTGGGATTCAGGATTGGTCCGGGCAGCAGTCAAAATGTTCGTTGATCCGGCGGACGGCCCGGGAACAGGCTTCAATGGGTTTTTGACTTTTGCCCTGACGTTTGAGTCATCTCGGGTGGCGTTGACAGCGGTTTTAAAATGATTTGATTCTACTGGTTTCATGCGGTATGCTTTTTTTTTATAAGTGCCCGAAATTGGACAGACAGGGGGCGTATACACTGTTTTTGATTTTTCTGCCGCGTAGCGGCTTCGTCCAGCAAATCGATGGAGCGTCCGGCGCATAACGAGGCGAGGCGGCGTCCCCCTTTTTTATGCGTCGAACCGCTCATCCCGGAATTGGGTGGATGAAATATATTAAAATATTGCTTCGCCAATTCTGTTCCTATCTGGAAGGCCTGAAATGGTTCGTATCCGACTGGTTCCTGTTTTTAATGCGGCCTTTCTGGGGTAAGACCAATGATGAATTATTCAGATATTTTGTCAAACCTTTTATTAAAGGTATATACGGAAAATATGAATAACGGCATTAATCTTGTAACGTACGATGCTCCCCTGGCAATATATTTTTACGGATCACCGTATGCTGATCCTGCTGATCCGGTTATTGCCGCAACATATGCCATGATTACAGCCGAATCTCTTGGCTTGGGAGCATGTATGATCGGAGGCATACATCCGTTGATTCAGCTCGGAAGGAAAGCGGCAAGATTCAGAAAGAAACAAGGAATAAAATACGCAAGTCGTGGAGGATTGTTTGTAATATTTGGTCATCCGGGCGTGAAATATAAAAGGGGAATACGCAGAACTTTTGCTTCAATAGATTATGCATAGAAGTCAACTACACGCACAACCTTTTGCAGCGGACCGCAAAAAGCCGCGGCCGGTAAAAGGCACGAGTTGTCTACAAAGGTAGTAATCGTGATTGATATATCCCCAATGCAAGAAGGCGAAGAACAGCAAACATACGAACTCTTCTTGCGTGTATTTCATAAGCATATCGCCCCCTGTTTATTCGGAAAATGGTATTGCCAAGTTTCTCGGCATGATTTCACCAGATGGATTAAGCGCTATGAGAAATGGAAGCAACTCATTTGTCATTTTAGCCCAGGATCAATCAAGAATTGTTGGAATGCTGGCGGTAATAGATAAGGGCCATATAGCCTTGATATTTGTTGATTCAGAAAACCAGAGAAAAGGTGTGGGTAAAAATCTTATCGACGAAGCGATTAAAAAATGTTTGAATCGGAACTCTAATTTATCTACAATAACTGTAAGCTCTTCAACAAATTCTAAAACATTCTATGAGGCGATCGGGTTTAAAGCTCAAGGGAATGAAATAGACGAAGATGGTATGTGCTTTACACCAATGCAGAAATTAATATGACAGAAACTATCTGACATGCGGTTTCACAAAGGACCGCTCGTATCTCGCGGCCCGGAACCGCAGCATCGGGCTTGAATAGAGCGTCGGAGATACCGGGATATACGCAAATAAATGAGGAACTGTATGAAGTTAATAGCCTTCACCGACATAGATGGTATAAAAGTAGGACATGCACACAATTTAGAAGCCGGCACGGGTTGCACCGTCGTCATTTCCGAAAACGGGGCTACGGCTGGAATCGACGTCAGGGGCGGAGCCCCAGGAACACGTGAAAGCGACCTGCTCAATCCTGTAAACCTGGTAGAAAAAATACATGCCGTCGTATTGTCGGGAGGCAGTGCATTCGGTCTCGATGCTGCTTCCGGTGTGATGCAATACCTGGAAGAGAGAGATGTCGGTTTTGATGTCCAGGTTACCAGGGTTCCGATTGTATGCGGCGCGGTTTTGTTCGATCTTGCTGTGGGCGCTCATGAAATACGACCGGATAAAGAAATGGGTTATCAGGCGAGTCGGAATGCCACAAATCTCGCTTGTGCAGAGGGCTGCGTTGGTGCCGGCACGGGTGCAACGGTAGGTAAAATATTAGGCACGGAAAGGGCCATGAAAAGTGGGCTTGGCTGTTATGCCATTCATGTTGATGGGTTAAAAATAGGGGCAATTGTTGCGGTTAACTGCCTTGGGGATGTGATCGATCCCAAGACAGGAGAACGACTTGCAGGACCCTTAAACGATGACCTGACGGGGCTGGAAAATACCGAAGCAATAATGATTCAGTCCTGTACTGAAAAGAAGGACCTGTTTGCCGGTAATACAACAATTGGAATCATTGCCACAAATGCGATATTGACAAAATCCCAGGCTACCAAACTGGCCTCCATGGCCCAAAACGGCTATGCAAGAGCTATGAGACCCGCACATTCTATGTTCGATGGGGATACCGTATTCACCATGGCAACCGGGCACATTGAGGCGGACTTAAGTGTTCTCGGCCTACTGTCGGCGAGAGTCATGGAGAGAGCCATCATTTCTGCGGTGAAGAAGGCCCATTCTCTTTTCGGGCTTAAATGCTGGGCGGATTTGGAAGGGGCGAAAAGCAAGGCGTAAGTTGAGAAATAATATGAAATCTGCAATATTAATAATCGATTTACAAGTGGAGCTTTATAATAGTCTGTGGGTATGCAACAGAGTTTTGTGTTGATACAACAGTTAGGGCAGTTGCGGCCCCGGGATATGAGATCGAAATAGTATCAGATGGTCACACGACTCACGATAAAAGTCTTGCAAGTGCAGAATTTATAAGAAAACACCATAATGAGACACTATCAAATATCACAAGCTTTGGTGTAAATATAAATGCCATTGAAGCAACTGAAATCATAAATAATTTTGGCCAATAAAGCGATAGGGTGTTCACCGCATAAAGCCCGGGCGGGACTGCGTCTTCCCGCGTTATGCGCCGGACCGCTCATCCCGGTATTAACAATAAAAGGGTCACCCATTAAAGGGCTGGTCAAGTAAAAAAACACCTCTCCATGCAAAAATAATAGAATTTTTTTTCGCTTGATCTTTAAATGCTCCAATCAGCACGATGTTGCTTTGTCTTCCATCTGCACCCGCTATTTCTTTTTTATTGGTTACGGCCAGACAATAGCTGATCCGCACCGGTCACCCATCTGGATCAAGGCAGTGGTGTATTGTAAGACTGCTACAGGATACCCCGGCCCCTGGTCTGTATCGACCCCAGAAATCTGTCGGTTCCGTACCGTGTTCAAATGATTGGGTCACAAATCTTATGGTTTTTAACCAACCCCGTATAGACTCACGGCACAGGCAAATCAAAGCATTAAAGCAAAAACATGCCGATAATATTTGATGGGTGATACGGTTCCCAATCAAGTCTGATGGTTATGCCAACCCCATAAATGGTTCCCCACAGCACCCAAACTGTCAGGCAAAAAGCATCTGGCTATCAAAGGGGACCTGGTCGCGCATCATGTAGTAAGAGGCTCTGGCCAGTTTGTTGCTCAAAGCTTTGATGGCTACTACTCCATTGCTTTTCGCCTTTTTTCGCTGATAGAACTTCTCCGCCTGGACGTTGTGCCGGATGCAGAAATTGGCCGCCTCCACATACGCCCAGGAGAGGTATTTGTTGCCGTTCTTTTTGTTACCCACACCCTTTTTCTTTCCGTTGGAAATCCGTTCGGACTTGACGCATCGGCAATAAGAACAGTAGTTGCCCACTTTCTTAAACCGGCCCATATCGCCTGCTTCCATCATGATGACCATTGCCAGGATTTTGCCCACACCGTTGATGGTGGATAGCCACTTGAATGGTTCCGTCAAGCTGATCTTGTTCGTCGCCTGTTTTTCGATCATTTTAATCTGCTTGGACAAAAGGTCAATAATGCTGAGATATCTTTGAGCCATGAAAATCAGATCTTCATGGTGGAACAATGTCTCCAGGTTTTCTTCGGTCAGTTTCTTGATGTTGTTTACAGATATCCGGGTTCCTGTATTTCTGGTGATCATGCTTTGAAAACTGAGAATATCAGCGGTTCGCTGTCTGACAAACAGCATCCTGCGCCGTAACAGGTCTCTCATGGGTCTGGTTTCTTTGGGGTAAATATACCCTTGCGGCAAAATGCCAAGTTTAAGTAAATGGGCCAACCACAATGCATCCCACTTGTCATCGCTATACTTGATTCCATCATATTGTTTAATGGCCGCAGGATTGGCCAGATGAACCGTGTACCCCTGATCCTGCAACCCGTCTACCAACCAATACCAGTTATAGGTGGATTCAACCACGACACCCTGAAGATCTTTTTTGTAAGGTGCCAGGTAATCGATAATCAGTGGAAGAGAATTTTTTAATCGTTTTCCCACAACCTTCTCCAATTGTTCATCAATGATTCCAATGTAAGAATTGCTTGAATGCAGATCGATCCCGGCGTATAGTTCCATTGAGCACCTCCTGTAAAAGTGTATAATTGATGAAAACCGCAATTTCCGTTATTTATACATTTTGGAGGTGCTTTTTTCAAACTTTTCAGGCTGTAGTGATATTTTCCGTAGGAAAAGATCACGCTTGAAAAGTAAAATGAGAAGCACTACGGTTGTCGCTGCTCAACAAGCTCTTTATATGGATATCAAGTCTTGGGGATTATAGATGTCAGGGATTACAGTATCAGGCGTAATAAACCTCCCAATTACAGGATCATAAAGCCGAGCATCATAATTATAAAACCCGGTACTCGTATCCAGTTCCTGGTCGGTAAACTTATAATCCGATACCGATGTTCCGCTTTGATCCCGATTTCCACCATAGGGCAAATACTCGCTGATTTCAACTGAAAGTCCGCTTGCACCTGTCATTACCGTGGAACTGCCCAGGTGGTCCTTGTGAAAATACTTGATGTCCGTGCCGGTGATTTTTGCGATGCGCAGGTTGCCGGCAAAGATGTATTTGACGGCAGCAGCGTTTATGATCTCGTATAGATCGTTTACGTATATTGTCGTGTTGCTGCCGGCGGTCTTTTTGGTCCGGCGGCCGTCGTCGTCGTAGATAAAGCTGGTAGTTGCAGCGCCGCGGGTAACACTATCGGGCATATTGTCGGCCGTGTAGAAGATGCTACGCGAAACCACCGCTGCCGGATCGGTCAGATCGTACCCGCCGGTCATGTTGCCGTTTAAATCGTATGAAAAGCTGCGGTTGGTGCCGTTGAGGTCGATATCGGTCACCGCGTTCAGGTGACTGGCATCGTTGTAGCCGTATACCATCGCCATGGACGCGGGGACCGTGTAATTGCCGGTGCCGGTTTCTGAAATCAGCCGGTGCAGGCTGTCGTAGCCATAGTTATAAGTGACCCCATTTACATCATCCGCCACTTGCGTGATATCCCCGGCTGCCGAGTAGGTGTAGGATCTGTCCTGGATAAGGGTTGAATCGATGTCCAGCGTTTCGATGGTAATCAGCCGTTGGGACAGGGCGTCATAGGTCCATGTGTTTTGAGCGCCGTTGCCGTATCCAAGTGTGCCCATTTTTTCTGCGGGGGTGTAACCGTAAAGTTCCGCATAAACCGTGCTCCCGGAATACACCTGGTCGACCCATTTTTAAATATTATTTTTTATCCTCTACCAAAGGTACGGAGATTGCTCTTATCAACTCTAACGCTAATCCTATTAAAATAACGTCAATCATGCCAGGTAGGAAACTGTATTTAATGAATAACCAGAAGCCGGATATAACGTACATTCCGCACCCCAAAGCAAGGAATATGGGCCAATTTAAAAGACAGTTAAATCAAGTAGATAATACTCGCAACATATTGATATAACTATAAATAAAAAATATCTAGACATTTCAAACACTTACTGATACACTACCCTCAAACGTCAATTCCAAGGCATCTGGGGGTATAATGGAAAAGCTGAATACCGAGAAGATGACATTCACCGATGCCAGGCATTTGCCCATTGTCAAGCAATATGCCAAGCGCATCAACCTGGTAGAAACCATAAACCATTTAGTTGACAGCCAGATGGATCTGTCACCGGGCATGGCCATTTTGGCCATGGTTCTCGATACCCTTTCCGGGAGAACGCCCCTTTACAGGTTAACGGAATTTTTTGAAGAAAAAGATACCGAACTGCTGCTGGGATCAGCCATCGAGCCGGATTGCTTTTGCGATACAAACCTGGGTCGGGCAATGGACAAGATTTTTGAAACCGGAACGTTGAAAATCTTTTCCCAACTTGCCCAAAATGCCATTTCCGTGTTCGACGTTGATGCCCGTCGTGTTCATTTTGATACAACATCAGTCAGCGTATATGGAGACTACGATCTGGCCGATCCACCGTTTCAAATCACTTACGGTCACAGCAAAGCCAAACGGCCGGACCTTAAACAATTTTTAATAGCCATGCTGTGTGTTGACAGCAATATTCCTATCCTGGGCGTCACCCGGGACGGCAACGCCTCAGATAAGACGATTAACAACGAGGTGCTCACTAATATCTCAAAACATATGGCACGACACGGCCTTGCCTCGGGAGCCTATGTTTATGTGGCTGATGCTGCTTTTGTTACCGAAGATAATCTGGAAAAAGCCGATAAAACCATGTTTTTATCACGCCTGCCGGCCACCTATAACGAATGTGGACGGGTGATCCGTCAAGCGGTAAGTGCCGATAACTGGATTGACATAGGCCCTTTGGCCGAAGAATATAGCCGCCCCAAACGACCGACAGCACGCTATAAAGCTTACGACAGTATCGTTGACCTATACGGTAAAACATACCGGGCCATCGTCGTGCATTCCAGTGCCCACGACAAACGCCGCCACAAAAGAATTGATCGCCTGTTAAAGCAGGATCGTAGCCAGCTTGAAAAGGTCTGCAGGCAAGTGACAGGTACCGCCTTTTTTTGTCGTGCCGATGCTCAGGTGGCATCTGAGAAACTCATCCACACGGCAACCGGGGGCTATCACCGGATAACGGCCGACATCGAAAAAATACCCAAGTATGGTCGCGGAAGGCCCGTCCAAAACAAACCGCGAACTGTGTTGCGTTATGAATATCGGTTAACGGCCAAAATTGTTGAAGCACCGGAAAAGGTAGATCCATTAAGGCTTCAGGCCGGTTGTTTTGTTCTGATTACCAATCTGATCGGGCAACAGGATGAGTGGCCGGCACTCGATCTTTTAAAACTATACAAGAGCCAAATCGGCATTGAGAAGAACTTCAGCTTTCTGAAAGATCCGGCAATTATAAACAGCATTTTTCTCAAAAAGGCTGAAAGAATCGAAGTGCTTGGTCTTGTTCTTCTAATCTCCCTGTTGATCTGGCGTTTGATGGAGCGTTCCATGCGCCAGTACGTGGAAGCAAACGACTGTACATTAACCGGTTGGGAACGGCGACCGACAAAGAAACCGACGTCTTTTATGATGACAACCAAGTTTGCCGGAATAATGGTGATAACCATGGGTAAAAACCGTCAATTGGCAAGGCCGTTAAAAAATTTTCAACGCGAGTATTTGCAAGCTATGGGGGTCACACCCGAAGTATTCACCGTTCCGTAGGAAGTAAAATACTCATTTTGAAAATCCGTAAAATAATAATTGCTCAAACAACCCTTCAAAAGGGTGCGGAATGTACGATATAATCAGGATAACGGCCTCAAAAAATCCGTATATAATTGTAGATAGTTTATGAGGAATTAATTTTGCGCCACATTTACAATTGATAGGGAGCCATCTCCCGGCGAAAATTTTTCATAATATCGAGATTTTCTCTGTAGTGCAAATAGGACATTCAGCCTTTTTCATAATCTTTCGCTCTTCGCATCTGATATTCAGTTATTTTTCTGCACCTATGATTTGTTCTACAAATGACTCTACAGTCTCAATACCATGTTTAATGATCCGGAGGCAAGATAGCGTATAAGTGTTTTATCCATCATTTCGCCTTGTTTAACTTTATTTTAGATTTTTCTTGTAGCTGACCGGGAAAATTTGTATTTTCTGTTCAATACTGTTGCAGGACAATGGATAAAACACATATAATCTATCTGCACTGAGCCACGAAGTCTCCTATTTTGACGGATAACATTACAAAGGTAAATGATATCCCGATCTGATTGCCTCTTGATAGCCGCCGCATGCGGGGGTACTGTGAGTGGGGGAAGCACGGAACAGGCGTCGGACAAAAAAGCCGGACAAGCTGAATTGGTGCGGTCTGTGAGAAACGTTAACTGATGGCGATTATGCAACGTCGCGATGGAATAGCCAACACTGAAAAAAACGATGAGGGAGGTTGTCATGCGCCAAAACCAGGCGGGGCAAAAACACGAAAAGAACGAGCCACTGCAGGAAAGCGACGCAAGGCACTCTGCGATGATTGCAAATATCGGTGATGTTATTGGCATCATAGGGGCTGATGGCATTATGAAATATATAAGTCCAAATATTGAGAGATGGTTTGGATGGAAGCCAGAGGATCTGGTCGGTACAGACGGCTGGGAACTCGCACATCCGGAAGATATTGAAAGGCTTCAGAAAGAATTTTATGAAGGGATCGAAAAAGACAACGCCTCGGCGACGATTGAATGTCGGTACAAATGTAAAGATGGCACTTATAAATGGATAGAACTGATTGCTGTAAATCGTATAAACGACACCGCAATCAATGGCGTATTGCTCAATTATCATGACATCACCGAACGTAAGCAAGCGGAAGAAAACCTGCGGAAGAGTGAAGAGAAATACCGCGCTCTTTTTGAAAAGGCGGGGAATGCTATTTTTATCTATGACCTTGAGACGATGCTTATTCTTGATGCAAATTCTGCTATGTCAGCAACATATGGGTACAGATACGATGAACTTGTAGGGATGAACTGTCTCGACCTTAGTGCCGAAGTTGAAAAATCCATTAAAGCCAGTTCTTCCACTGATGAAGACGGTAGATTTAGTGTGACGCTCAGATGGCATAAAAAGAAAGATGGCACCGTGTTTCCGATAGAATTAGATGGATATTCAATTGCATTGAATGAAAAGGTTGTCGGCTGTTCTGTAATAAAAGACATCACCGAACGTAAGCGGGCAGAGGATGCGCTGTGGAATAGTGAAAATCGCTTCAAGACAGCCTTTTACACGAGTCCGGACGCAGTCAACATAAACCGGCTGGAAGATGGTTTATACATTGACATTAACGAAGGATTCACCCTGCTGACCGGTTATACTCGGGAGGATGTAATAGGAAAGACATCGGTTGAAATCAACATATGGCACAACCCGGCAGACAGGCAGGAATTGGTGCGGGGTTTGAAGGAGAAAGGTCATTATACCAATCTGGAGGCAAAGTTTCAGCGGAAAGACGGTTCTATCACGACTGCTCTTATGTCCGCCAGCATCATTGATTTGGAAGGCGTGGCACACATTCTTTCAATAACGAGAGATATTACCAAGCGCAAACAGGTCGAACTTGCTCTCGCCGCCGAAAAAGAACGTCTTGCCGTCACCCTTCGCAGCATCGGCGACGGCGTGATCACCACCGACATGAACGGCAATATCGTCACGATCAACAAAGCGGCCGAGGCGCTGACGGGATGGAATTGCGATGAAGCCGTCGGGCAGCCATTACCCAAGGTTTTCAATATTATCAACGAACGCACACGGCAACAATGTGAGAACCCGGTTGAAAGGGTGCTTTCAGCCGGCAAGATTGTGGAATTGGCAAATCATACCAGCCTGATAACAAAAGACGGTCGGGAAATTGTAATCGCCGACAGCGGTGCTCCGATTCATGATAATGAGAGCCGAATTATCGGCGTTGTTCTTGTTTTTCGGGATATGACCGAAAAACAGAAACTCGAAAATTTCATTCAAAAATCGCAGAAATTAGAATCTCTCGGCGTTCTCGCAGGAGGTATCGCCCACGACTTCAACAACCTTCTCGGTGCTATCTTCGGCTATATTGAAATGGCAATGGCGGAAACCACGGAAGAGCGTGTTTCAACTTTTCTTGCCCACTCATTAAGCAGCTTAGACAGGGCGCGTGCGCTTACACGGCAATTACTGACCTTTGCCAAAGGCGGCGCGCCAATAAAAAAAGTGGAAAATCTGTTTCCCTTTGTTCAGGAAACCGTTCAATTTGCGTTGAGCGGGTCATCGGTTTCGAGCAGATTCCAGATTCAGGAAAACCTGTGGCCATGCAATTTTGACAAAAACCAGATGGGTCAAGTTATCGATAACCTCACCATAAATGCCCAGCAAGCCATGCCGAATGGCGGCACGATTGAGGTTTCTGCCCGGAATATCTCTTTGTCCGAAAAAGAGCATATCTCACTTGTCGCCGGCAATTATGTGAAGTTAACCATTAAAGACCAGGGCATAGGGATACCCAAAAACTTCCTGCCGCACATTTTCGATCCGTATTATACAACAAAACCCAAAGGGCACGGACTGGGCCTTGCCACCTGTTACTCAATTGTCAATCGGCATGGCGGGTATATGGATATTGAATCGGAGCCGGGCACGGGTAGTACGTTTCATGTGTATCTACCGGCCTCCACCGAACCCATTTCGCCTATGGCAGGAAAATCAACAGGGAAGCATACGGGAAGCGGTACTTTTTTAGTCATGGACGATGAGGAAGTAATTCGAGAGATTATGAGAAAAATGCTTGGATCTTTTGGCTACACGGTCGTGCTCAAAGAGAATGGAAAAGATGCGATCGATTTCATCGAAACAGAAATCAAAGCAGATCGGGAACTTGCCGGAATGATTTTTGACCTGACCATTCCCGGCGGCATGGGCGGAAAAGAAGCGATCGGAGAAATCAGGCAAATATGCTCAGATACGCCCGCTTTTGTAGCAAGCGGCTATTCGAATGACCCGATCATGGCGAATCCGGAACAATACGGGTTCACTGCAAGCCTTTGCAAGCCGTTTCTTATCGCCGAGCTATCGGAGATGCTCGAAAAGCATTTGAAGAAACATAAATAAAGAAGGCTGAAACCAGAACTTGGGTTTCGGACAACCAATTAATTTGGGAAAAATTTCACCAAAGAGAATGATTCATGCGCTTTTGCCGTCTCACGACGAATTTTTTTTTAATTGGCTATGGAATAATTTTTCCTGGAAACATTTGATTGTTAAGTTAAGGGAGGGACAAAAGAGATGGGGGGACGAAAGGAAAATTAATGGATTAAGGTTGATGTGAAAGGTGACACAGGAATGTTTGTTAATTGTGAAAGATTTAAAAAATCAGGAGTGTATCCGGCCCCTGTCGACGAAACATTTCAGTGTACAAATTTTGTAAAGCAAGAGCCATATTTGTATTAAACGTATGTTTTTCCAAATAATTTTACAGCACGGATACCCCCCTGAATAAGGTTTCAGGCTTAAAACCATTGCAGTCTTTATACTGCCATGGACCACAGTTACTTAAAACGAATCAAAAAAAGAATGAGAACAGGATTGGGAAAGGGGATTGAATTGACAGAAAGCGAACTTGGATAGATTCTGTTATCAAGATTTATATGATGTAAAATAATATCCAGGCATCCGCATGTCAAGTCGAAAATGACGTTTTTATTATTTTTTGAAAAGGGTCTGACTCAGGCTATTTTCTTGACAGAAGGCGTGGATGGTGCCATTTTTTGTGACAGCCTCACATTCTTTTTTTCACCCCTGACCAAGGAGGTCCCATAAATGAGATGGTTTTTATATGTCATCAGCCTGTTCTGGGTGGCCATCGGATGCTGCATGATCCTGTACACTGGTGAAACAATGCGTGTGTTTAAACATATGCTTAAAACAACTGACCGGAAATTTCTTTGGTGTTTTCCCTTCATAACCGGGCTGCTGCTTTTATTTGCTGCATCCGCAAGCCATTATCCGGGGTTTATTCGATTCATCGGCATCATGGCCATTATTAAGGGCGGGTTTATTTTTTTCAACCCCGAAGCGTTATGGGAAAAACTGGTAACCTGGTATCTGAAGGCAATGTCCGATCAGGTCTGCCGGCTGTCCGGCATCATTATCATTATCCTTGGCACCGCCGTATTTTCCTGGGTTTTATGATCAGCTACCCTGTTAAATCTCAATCGCCCGATCCGCGAGGTTCAATTTGCCGATCCGGCCCAATGCTTTTACATTATGGATAAAAACGAGGTTGACGGTCTACGTCAGGATGAAATGTAGGTGAACGGTTCAGGAGACGCATGTTGAACGAAGAGACAATGGTTCATTTTTTATTTTTAGAAAAACCGACCAGGGCGCAGATCGACCGGATAACATTTCTTTATAAAAGTGCCGGATGGTGGACAGATCCCGGAACGAACCGGGATCTGGTGGCTCGGATCGTGGCCGGAAGCCACTGCTTTGCCATAGCCCTCATGAATGGTGATATTGTGGGTATGGGAAGGGCCATCAGTGACGGTGTGAGCGATGCCTATATTCAGGATGTCACGGTTGAAAAGAGCTTAAGAAATAGAGGCATCGGTCTTCAACTTGTCAGGGAAATAGTGAAAAGACTTGAAAAGGACAGGCTTGGCTGGATCGGGTTGATCGCTGAACGGGGATCCAGCCCTTTTTATGAAAAAATCGGGTTTGAAATAATGCCCCGGTCAACCCCGATGGTAAAAAAACAGTCATGAAGTTCAATCAGATGGTTCCTTCGCAATATTCCGAGTATAAAAAATTCTTTAAAAATCAGCGGTACCCGTTGTGCGGATATGCACTGTCGTCAATTATCGCCTGGAGCAGCGAGGCGTATCAGCCCTATGGGGCTGTTCATGGCGATGCGTTGATTGTCAAGGCTGAATTCACGACGGAAACCCACAATCGGCACATGATCCTGCCCATATCCCCTGAAAGGGCGTTTCCACCGGAAGAACTGCGGGATCTGGCCAAACAAAATGGAATCGAGCGATATTGGTTTGTTCCTGAGAGCTACATTAAGGAATTCGGGAAGGCGCGGGTTGAAAAATATTTTGAGGTGACAGATCATGATGAGTACAGCGATTATGTCTATCGCACGGAAGATCTGGCGGGCCTGAAAGGCAATCGGTATTCTAAAAAACGAAATTTGATCCATCAGTTTGAGCAGCAGGTTGTGGAAAAACGCCGCCTGGAGGTGGCGCCTATTACCCCGTCAAGTGTGGCGGAGTGTCTCGGATTTCTGGAAAAATGGTGTGCGGAGCGCGGTTGCGGAAGTTCGGATGAGGACGGCCTGGCCTGTGAAAAGCAGGCGCTTATAAACACCATTGAAAATATGGCGGTGATGGAGGTAACGGGTATTTTGTTGCGTATCGATAACGAGGTATGCGCCATGGCCATGGCGGCGCATCTTGTCGAAGAGATGGGTGTGCTCCAGTACCAGAAGGCGTACGCCGGGATCAAGGGCCTTTATCAGTATTTTGATCGGGAGTGTGCCAGGCGTCTTTTCGATGGTTACCGGTATATCAACAAAGAAAGTGATATGGGCATTCCGGGTATTGCCAAGGTTAAAAAATCCTACCATCCCATCATGAGAATAACGGCCTACAAATTGGAACTGCTTTAAAAAAGACACGATTTTGAATTCAGGTGCAAAATCCCGTTTGACACACCGGTGATAGGTGCCCGGCCAGACACCAACGACCGGCATCTGACAGGCTGTGGAAGATTACCGTCCTTTTTATGGAGGCGGCACAGGTGAACAGAAAAACACTATCACAGGCAATCAAAGAAAAAGCCGGTTCTCTGGGTGCTTCGCTGGTAGGGATCGCCGGTTGCCGTTGTGTGCTGAAGACACCGTCTCATCAAGATAATGGGGGCATTCAGCGGCGGTTTAACAGCGGGGCCTTTATCGTTTTGGCCCTGGAACATCCCGCATCGACGCCGTTGCTGGATTGGTGGAGCGGGCGGGGCGGTACATCGGGAAACAGAGAATTGCATCGCATCAGTAGATCTTTGCAAAATTGGTTGAGAAATGATTTTGAGATCGCTTCCCGAATTCTTCCGTATCATGTGGGAAAAGGCGGTATATTTCTCAAGGAGGCTGCAGTCATGGCCGGTTTGGGAGTTATCGGCCGAAACAATCTGTTGATTACACCGCAATATGGCGCCAGTGTGCGGTTACGGGCATTGTTTCTGGACCGAGACATCCTTTCGGACAAACCGTTGCGTTTTGCCCCCTGTGATGATTGCCCGGCCCCATGCCGGCGGGCGTGTCCCCAAAACGCCTTTAAAAGCGGTACGTTTCAGCGAAGCCTTTGCAGCAACCAGATGCTGAGGGACGAAGCAGATCAAAAAATGATCACCATGGGGGGCAAGGTCATTGCGGTCATTCCCTATTGCAGGGCTTGTGAATGGGCGTGTCCTTTATCCCGGGGCGGTTTCAAACCTGAAACGTGAACGCATGCTTTACGCTTTGGACAAATCCATTTAGTTTCGAGATAAAGCCCGATGGTTTTTTTGCGGACCCGTCGGGTTGCAGGCCGGATCTGAAAATGTAGACATCCTTTTGGGTCGAATTGGCGGAATAGGGGGAGGATTTCACAAGGTTCACATGCCACTGCACCGGCTCTCCTCTATGAAAATCAAATCCGCTGGCCATCATGAATCCCAAACCGGGGGACCAGTCCTCGCCATGATCAAACTCATAACCGCCGCAGCATGCCACGCCCATTTCTTTTGAAAACGGCAGAAGGACAATCTGTTTCTCTCCTGATTTTATCTTTCGATACATGACCGGATCTCTAAGCGATTTCATAAACGCCAGACCGACGTTCGGCTCGGAATTGACCAGTAAAATAGTGTCGACACAGTCTTCAGGAAAATGGTACAATATGTCGAGATCCGCCCTCAGCAGTACAAGATTATCCTGGGATCCCCTTTGGGTTTCAAGTCGTTTTTCCTTCCAGGCCAAGGCTGTTTTTTGATAATTCGAAGCATGCCGGGCCGGAACCGCCCAAGCATACTGGTCTGTTGCAATGACGCCGATGTCTGGATTTTTTTGTGCAATTTCCCTGGCAATACCGCCACTGCCGCAGCCGATTTCCAAAATGATTTTGTCCATTTGCAGCATACTTTTGAGTTTGGCGATATCGTCGGGGGAATTTTCCTGCATCATGAGATAGGCGGTCAGGGAATCCGGGCTCACTCGGGAAGGAATCCGGTTGTCCTGCAGATATTGCCCGGCGGCGGGAAAGTCTTCTGGTTGAAGATGTCCTTTGGGAGTGATTTTAGTATGCATGCGCAATTCAGTTCATGAAACAGTTGGAAAGCAGGTCAATCAGAAAAACCGGTCATTTCAAAATTGGGTCCAGGTGTTATGCCATCGACAATAGGCACTGAGAGTTGAACAGATAGGGCCCATCCATGGGTGGTTTTTTGCCCCTAATCTGTGCGATACCCAAACATATGTCTGCGGTATTTTCTTGGCGGGGCTTGATTTTTAATAAAATTAATTATTTATAGATACTACTAATTAACCTATAAACCAGGGCATGTCAAATAAGAAAAAAGTGTCCATCTGAATATCTCATGAAAAATAGATGCGTGAATGGGCTGGGAAGAGGGGCGTGACGGGAAAAGGGGAGAAAAGGCGCCTTATGATCGACCTTGGCTATCCCAGATCACCGGTTCGGTGCCGGCCAGCAGTCGCTTGATGTTGTCGCGGTGACGATAAAAAATAAAAACCGTCATGATGGCGGCCGTGAGGGCAAAAACGGCTGAACCGGAGGCCACCCACACACTCAGGGGCAAAATGGCACTGCCGGCCAGAGACCCCATGGAGGCCCGGTTGGTCATACAGATAACCAGAATAAAAACAAGGATGCTGACGATGCCCCCCATGGGTGACAGCATCAAAAAGCAACCGGCTCCTGTGGCAACCCCCTTGCCGCCGTTTTTGAATTTCAGATAGATTGGATAAAGATGCCCGGCAAATGCCGCCAGGGCTGCAAGGCTTATGATAATTTCTCCCGATAAAAAGTGGGCGCCGGCCAGGTTGGCGGCCCAATAAACAGGCAGCGCCCCTTTTGCCATATCACCCAAGAGTGTCAGGCCACCGAGTCTGGACCCGGCGATGCGCCTTACATTGGTCGCCCCTATATTTTTACTGCCTGTGGCAGTGATATTTTTTGAGGCAAAGAGTCGCGTCAGGATTAGTCCGCAGGGAATGGCGCCCAGGAAATAAGACAAGGGAACAACCCCCATCAGGATCAGGATTATGAACATGAATTACCTTTCTATTTCGATGCGGGGCGGTTCACGATTGATCCATGCCGGGCAGTACATCGCATGAAAAACAATGGTAAAAATTATTTTTAAAAGAGTATCGGCAGTGATCTGCAAAGGGGCGTGCGCCAGCATGGACACTGTCTGGGTTTCCTGTTTGAGTCGCTGTTTGAGCCATATCAGATTTTTCAGAAACACAAGAATTCGATCTTTTTTTTCAGGTGTTGTCTGGGGGATATTGATATTTTCCCGCCAATTGTCCCGGTAGCGCGCAAGGGCATCAATGGATGATTTGGCCAATTGTTGCCGGTTTTTTGGGCTTTTAAAAAAAGTCTGGGATGTAATCAACTTGAGGATCATTTCCCGGGTCTCGACTTTTGCCCGGTTCATCTCATGACAAAACATGCCGGCAACACCGGTGGGGACTTTCAGGGAAATTTGTTTGAGTTCAGGTTCTTTTTCTCTGATGTTTTCATAAAATTCATCGACGGCACCGCGCCAGAACACCCAGCTGCTGTTTTTAAATGCATCTGCCAAATTTTGTACCTGTTCCCCGGCCCGCTGCCTTGCCCTGATAATTTCCGGCAAAAGCCGGCCGGTTTTTTTGAAAAGCAAGTCGCCGGTAACCGTATTAAAAATCGTTCCCAGCGCAGCATACCAGTCCTGGATCGTCAGGATACTGGAAACATCATTGAAAAAGCTTTTCAACACACTTTTTTCAAAAACATGAGAGGGCGTTGCGTAGCAGGCCGTGCCGGCGAGCATTGGGTGCTTGAAGCCATCCCCCTTATCGGAAAGGTCAAAAGCCGTCTCAAGGTCAATAAGCCCCAGTGAATACTCGGATGGCCGGGACAATAAGTGCGCATCATTTTTTTGTTTACTGATAAGCAACATGTTGTCAGGTTTTAGATCTCTTATCGCAATATTTTTTATCTTCAGGTGGTATAACAGATCAAGGATACGGCTGATAATGCCGGCGAAACGGGGGCGGCTGGCTTCAAAATGCTGTTTTCTGATATAATCTGCAACGATTTTTTTAAAATTGTTTATATCCGTTTTTTTGTCTTGAAATAGTGTTTCCAGATGCGTATTCCAGGCATGTGCAAGATCGTTTGTCATACCGCTATCGTCAGCCAGGGCGGACTTTCCTGCAAGATATCGGATAAACCCTGTCTCCATTTTGTGGGTTATGGCACCGATCTGTTGGTTGTACTTTTTTTGCAGTTGAGCACAGCCAGCCATATACTCGATGTAAATGTCATTGATATCAAAAAATAAATTTTCGGCAGATTTTCCATAAATGGCTGTAAAAACATCAACATCCAACAATGCCCCGGGATTGTCGGTAATTTGTTTTTCAATTTTATCGGCAATCACATGCAGCGGCGCTATGAGATCACCGAGAAAGGGATGTTCAGAAAGATTCATAAAATAAACAAATGTGGGACCGATTTTCAAATATAGCTGGGCCTCGGGATGGTTTTTCAACTCATTTATATATTTTTGTTCAATATTTTCAGGAGAAAGGCCTTTTCTGTCACAAAAACGCGGTATTTTTTTTAAAATTGAGGAGATGCCTGGCGTAACGCATGTAACATCCGGTGCCAGTTTTTCCGCAATGCATCTTTCGGCATAGATACCGGAGAGATAACGATTAAACGTGGTAATGGGCGTAGCCGGAATTTTAACAACCAGAATATCATCATAAACCACTTTGTAGCACCGGCTTTTACTTTGAACACTCGCACCCAGTGGTCCGATGGTGATACGTCTCGATTTCCAGTCTTTGCCCTGGCGCACGCTTAATTCATAGGTGTTGTCAATTCCATTATCATAAGATTGCAGCCGCCTGGATTTGACAAGGCTTTCATCTGGATTGGCGACGCCTAATTGAATCCGGTACAGGTTCAGGAAAAAATGACAAATTTGTTCCTGATCGGTCTGTTTTGATTTTTCAGGCATAAGCGTTACCCATAGAGGCGGTTTGCAGGCAGTTGTAAATTTTAAATAACGGGCATTATTTGTCACCCTAACAGATTCAGTCATATGCTTCAACATCCGATTGATTTTGCTTCCGGAGTAGCGTTAAGGCCGTCAGACATTGTTTGCCAGGTTGTTTGGCATAAGGCACGGCAAAGATATTGCCGGGCAACCTTTTTAACGCCATCATTCCGGTCTCTTATTGGTTTTGATGTTGACCATGGATAAGATGTCGGGTATGCTGCATATTAATTTTTAAAGCCATGGGAACAAAAAGTGAGGAAGTGAAAATGCCATTTTTAACGCTTTATCTTAACGGAAAGGTTCTGGGCGAATATCCCCTTGAACGAAATAAGACTGTTAAAATCGGGCGTCAGGCAGGCAACGATATTATGATCAATGATTCCTCTGTTTCTGGAAATCATGCCCAGGTCGAATTTGAGAATGAGCGATTTTTTTTAACCGACCGGCATAGCAAAAACGGTACTTTTGTAAATAAACAGCTTGTGATCTCACGTGAATTAAAACATGAGGATAGCATAACCATAGGCAATCATAAGCTTATTTTTAAATACACCCCAAAAGAAAACCATCCTGTTGACGATGAAGAAACAGTCGACCAGGCCACCATGGCCATCGACACCAGTCAGCATCGGTCCAAACTAGCCCACAGCATTTCAAAAATGGTATCCATTCATCCTGAAAACCAGATGCTTGGCATACTCTCTTTTCTTTCCGGTGACCGGCCCCCGGTGAAACTGGATAAAGAAAAAATTACCATCGGGAAAAGTGCTTCATCCGATGTTATCGCTAAGGGCTTTATGGTGGGTCAGACGGCGGCCGTGATCAACAGGCATGACGGACATTATACCATAAGCTGCCTTGAAGGGCGGGCCAAGCTTAAGGTTAACTACAAAACGGTTAAATCAGTTGTTCGTTTGAACGAGTTTGACGTCATTGAAATTGGGCCTGTAAAAATGCAGTTCCATTCTCAATATAAATAACCGCCCTGCCCGGAGAATAAATTTGTTTTGTTCCCGATCCTTAACGCTCATGTCTAAAACAACAAAAAATAAAAAATATGCATGATTCTAAATCCATTTGGGAATCTCAAAAAGCTGCTGCCGGCACCAATTTGAAATTCAGGATGCATCATAAAGCACTGCTCATATACCTGTTCGGTGCTCTGTTCCTCGCGTTGGCCCTTTTGATTATGCTTCAATTCCCGGCGGTGTCGGTTTTTATATCCACTGACACCCTTAGGCTGCATGAAAACTATATCACTGCCGGACTTGGCGCAGTTGCGGGTTTATTGCTGTGCACGATACTGATCCTTGTCTGGTATCGATTTGTCGGCCCCATGGAAAAACTGGTCAACTATATTGTGATTCGCAGCCGGGGTCAGGTGTCCGATCTGAATACCCGAATCCCGACAAACTGGAAGCCATGGTTTAACATTATTTCGTGGGTTTTTGAAAAAACAGATAAAATGACTGTGGCGCTTAAGGCCAATAAACAAAAATATGAAGAAAAAGCCAATTTGCTGAAGCGGTTTTCATGGGTTTTTGAAAGAAATGAAGAACTGACCCGGAAAATTCAGGAAAAAAATGAGCAATTGCAGGCGGAAGTGGCAAGGCATGAAAGAACCGCCATAGAATTAAAAAAGCACAGAGAGCATCTGGATGAAATGGTAAAAGAGCGTACAGATGAACTCTCAAGGGCCAATCGCAAGCTTGAACAGGCCATCGAAAAGGCAAATGAGATGGCCGAGCAGGCAGATAGGGCCAATATGGCCAAGAGTGAATTTCTCGCCAATATGAGTCATGAAATCCGCACCCCGTTGAATGCGGTTATCGGATTTTCAGACATTATGGCGGATACTGAACTAAATGAAAATCAGTGTGACCTTTTAAGCACTATTCAGAAAAGCGGAAACGCCCTGCTTTCCCTTGTCAATGCGATTCTTGATTTCTCCAAAATAGAGGCCGGAGAATTATACTTTGAGAATATTGATTTTGACCAGGAGCTTATCGCCTATGATGTTTGTGAACTCACCTTACTTAAAACCAAGAGCAAATCTATTGATATCCCCTGTCATATCGGTGACAACGTACCCTCCTATGTAAACGGGGACCCGGTACGGTTCAAACAGGTCCTGACCAATTTGATGGACAATGCGGCCAAGTTTACCCAAACCGGTACCATCGAGCTGTGTATCGACATTGAGGATGAAACGTCGACCCGGATACAGACACATGCGATTGTCCGGGATACGGGGATCGGTATTCCGGCGGATAAACGGGCAGCAATTTTTTCCCCTTTTCAACAAGTCGACGGCTCAACCACTCGAAAATACGGGGGGACCGGTCTGGGGTTATCGATTTGCAAACAAATCGCCAATCTCATGCTGGGTGATGTGTGGGTTGAAAGTGTTGTGGGGAAAGGCAGTACCTTCCATTTTACGGCATGGTTCAATAAGACAGAGCAGTCTGAGATCAAAAAAAAGATGCCGGGAGCGCTGGCAGGCAAGAGACTTCTGGCTGTTAACGGGAATGAAATCAGCCTGGATATATTACTCAAAAATTTGCATTCGGCCGACATGGACGCGGTGGGCGTGACCGACGGGGAAGCGGCATTGCCCATGCTGCAAAAACAAATGGAAGAGGGGCGACCCTTTGATGTCTGCATCATTGATATTCAGCTCCCGGGAATATCAGGGTATGAAGTGGCCCGGCAGATCCGGCGTCATTTAAAAACGGGTATTGTCCTGCTGGCAATGAGTTTGCCCATGGAACGCAATGCCCATAAATGTAAAGAAGCCGGATTTGATGGTTTTTTAAAAAAGCCGGTGAGAAGAGAGATGCTGCTTACAATTCTGGCGCAATTGATCGATAAAAAGCCGGATACGCAGAAAAAGAAAATGGTTACGCAATATACAGTGAGAGAAGAGATCAAGGGCAATGTCCGTATTCTTGTTGTTGAGGACAATCCGATCAACCAGAAACTGGTGAAAATGATGCTGAGCAATGCGGGGTATCAAGTTACGGTGGCCGACAACGGCAAGATTGCCCTGGAAAAATATACGGCCTCCCCAGGGGATTTTGATTTGATTTTTATGGATATTCAGATGCCGGAGATGGATGGATTTGAAGCTACCGGGGCAATCCGATACTGGGAGAACAAAAACCCCAAAAACGATAAGGCGGGAATGGCCATCCGGGGACAGGTTCCCATCGTCGCCATGACGGCACATGCGCTAAAAGGGTATCGGGAAAAATGTCTCAAGGCAGGCATGGATGATTATATTACAAAACCGATCAATCGGAAACTGGCCTTTGAGATCATTGAAAATCTGGTTTTAAACAAAGGTCATGACTTTCAGGTGTTGGCTCCCATCCCAAACCAGTGAGACCACACGCTAATGGTGCGCTCAAATATCATTGACAGTTTTCATTTTTTATGCGCTAGTACAAACTTTATATAATAGATTTACATAAAGGTTGCGGTAAACGTGTGTTGAGATATGGGGCATTTTGTTATGAAAATATTCGAAATAAAGGACATTTTAAAAGCGACTGTTGCGACAGGTGAAGATGGCCTTGACCGATCGATTGTTGCCGGTGGCGGTGCTGATTTGATGGAGGATATCCTTTCAGCGGTTGCAAGAGGGTCAGTGCTTTTAACGGGGTTGACCAATGAAAAGGTCCTTCGGACAGCGGAAATATCAGGCGTTGGCGCAATTGTTCTGGTCAGGGGTAAAAAACCGGACCAGCGCTTTGTTGAGTTGGCGCAATCCTGTAAAATTCCATTGTTATTGACCAGTTACTCACTGTTTGTAGCTTGCGGCCGACTTTATATGAGTGGTTTAAGAGGGCTCGACGGATCATGGTAGAATATAAGACAGGTGATTATTTTCAGGTCGTTTAATGTTTGCCCATCTGTCCCAACCCTTGGTTTGCCGATGGCTCAGGTGGTATGGCATTTAAAAAAACAATAGTCGGGCGACGGCCTTCTAACCGGTTGCTATTATTGCATTTTTTATATTTTTGGAGAATTCAGAAGTCGTTTTTTCAGCGAAATAGCGTTCTGAAGCAAAAGAGGAGACAGGAGTCGGCTAATGATACAGGCGCTTTGTATAATGGGGGGGTTGGGAGTTGTTATTGGTATTGTGCTTGCGGCGGCATCCAAAATTTTTTATGTCTATGTTGACCCTAAGATACTTGCCGTAGAAGATGCCTTGCCGGGTGCCAATTGTGGCGGATGCGGATTGCCGGGATGCAGTGCCAATGCCGAGGCAATTGTCGCGGGAAAGGCCGCACCAAATTCATGCGTTGCGGCCGGCCCGGAGGTGGCCATTGCCATTGCCGGTATTTTAGGCGTTTCCGTTGAAGCCAAAGAGCCTGATATCGCTAGGCCGGGATGTACTTACGGTGTTCAGGACGCGGATCTCAAGTATATATATGACGGGCTGAACGACTGCCGTGCTGCGGCTATGCTCAACGGTGGCATGAAGGTCTGCTCCATCGGATGTCTCGGGCTTGGCACCTGCGCCGCGGCCTGTCCATTTGACGCGATCGTCATGGGGGCCAATGGCTTGCCGGTTGTTGATGAAGAAAAATGCACCGGATGCGGGACGTGTGAGCGGGTCTGCCCGAAAAATATTATCAACCTTTCATCGGTCACCAGAAGAATTCTAAGGGAATATACCCTGGAAGACTGTACAACACCCTGCCAGCGGGCCTGTCCGGCTGGAATTAATATCAAGGAATATATCCGGCAGATTACCCTGGGCAATTATGAAAAAAGTATTCAGGTCATCAAAGAACGGTTGCCTTTTCCAGGGGTCATCGGCAGGATTTGCCCCAGGCCATGTGAAGACCAGTGCCGCCGGCAGTATGCTGATGAACCGGTCGCCATAGATGCGTTGAAGCGGTTTGTCGCGGATTATGAAAAAGAGAACAACACCCGGGTGCAGCCATTTAAAGCGCCGGACACCGGTCGCCGTGTCGCTGTGATCGGTGGTGGTGTGGAAGGGTTGTCCACCGCTTTTTTTACGGCCCGTTTGGGACATGCGGTCACTGTTTTTGAAGCAACTGAAAAGCTGGGCGGACTCTTAAGACATGCTATTGCACGGGAGCGCCTGCCCATGGAAATTCTGGACTGGGACATTCAGGGCATTCTCGATATGGGGGTTGAGGCCCGGACCCAAAAAGAAATGGGCCGGGACATGACAGTGGATTCGTTGCTGGGAGATGGTTTTGAAGCGGTTTTTACCGCATCCGGGGGCTGGGACAACCGCATGATGCGTCACGCCGGACACGCGGTAGAACAAGTGCTGCCCGACACCTTTTTGTTGCTGGATATTTTGAATTCTCGTGCCAGCGGACAGCCGGAAATTTGTTGTAATCCCCATTCGGTTATCGAAGGCGGCGGCCGCCTGGCCGTTGATGCCGCCAGAATATGTCTGGCATCCGGGGCAACGCATCTAACCGTTGCCTATCGAGAAACACGCGATCAGATGCCATTTGACGAAAATGATATTCGTGCTCTTGAAAAAGAGGGAATAAGCATTATATTTAACGTTGGTATCAGCCGTCTGATGGGTGCGGGCAGTCATTTGACGGAGTTGGAATATATGGACATTGATACGGGCGCCAGACAAACAATCCCGGCACAAACGCTTATTGTTTCCGCCGGACGTTTTCCGGAACTTGTCTTTGTGTCACGCACCGAAAAAGATACGACCGGATCTGATGCAGATGGGGAAGCGGTATTGCGCTGGGAAGGGGTGGAACCGTATAAGAGAATACCGCAAACAAACCAGACCGGTTTGTTTGCGGTCGGAGATGCTGTGACCGATTACGGTGCGGCGGTGAAAGCCATCGGGGCCGGTCGAAGGGGCGCGGCGTCAATTCATGCACTGATGTATGGTATTTCATTGTATCTGCCTGAAAATACGGTGAACCCTCAGGCTGTGATTCAAAACATTGTCCATGTTGAGGGGATCACACCCCAGGCGCGTGAAATTATGCCCCTTGCCAATGCTGCTGAACTAGCCGCCGGCAATGAAAAGGAAAAAGGATTCAGTGAAGAAATGGCCAGGCGTGAGGCGGATCGTTGCCTGCAGTGCGGGTTGATCTGTTATCAGGCGCAATGTATAAAGAAATCCGCATGACACAGGGATCGGCTCATGACCATTTTTAAGTAGATGACAACTGCCATTCAACCAAAAGACAGTGAATGGTGAAAAATTAACCCAAATTTTGATCAGCGTGACTGTTTTAGGTATCCACGAGGATATTTAAAGATAGAAACTTATTTCAGATAGACTTATATACAGGTATTGTTGTGGCAACAGAAGAAGGTGTTGTAACGCAAATCGGGCAGGTTGACACGGCCTGGGTAAAAACCGTCAGAAGCAGTAGTTGCGAAGGGTGTGCGTCCCATGATTCATGCGAATCCGCCGGCAAGGATATGAAGGTGAAGGCCATTAATCTGGTCGGTGCCAAGGTGGGGGACCGCATTGTATTGAATTTTCAAACAGGTGCTTTATTGAGAGCTACCTTTTTGCTGTATGTATTCCCGATCATATGTATGATCATCGGCGCGGTTGTCGGGCAGAAAATTGCGCCCGTCTTGGGCTATAGTTCATCTGTCATGTCTGTCTTTGCCGGGTTCCTGTTTTTTGCGATGGCCGTACTGGTCATTAAAATAAAATCCGACACAATGTCGCAAAAACAGGAGTATCAGCCTAAGATAATACGGATATTGTAAGGGGGGCATTAAAACAACGGCGTTTTTAAATGATATATTTAAAACGATTTGTTTTTTTTAAAAATGCAGCCCTGAATAAAGGTTCCAAATTAATAACGTAGAATTAAACCGGGTTTCAACGAAAAGACAATGACTCAAAAAATATATGCCAACGGAGATAGCACCGTCACTGTACTTTGCCCCAAGTGCCATAAAAACAAGACAGTCGATATATCAGAGTATAAAAAAGCAGATACCATTGCCGTGATAGACTGTCGGTGTGAATGTGGGCATTCCTACGAGGTGATGCTGGAAAGAAGAAAATTTTACCGTAAAGGCGCGGATTTTCCCGGAGCGTATATTCATAAAAAGCTCAATTTACCGGGCACCTATACCCGTGAAAGTGAAGACGACCGGGGCCTTATGACGGTAACTGATATTTCTCGTACCGGCCTGAAAATTCGTGTAAATGTGGCACGGGATTTCCACCCCGGCGATCATTTGACCGTGGAATTCAATCTGGATGATCGAGACCGATCGTTGATAAAAAAAGATGTGAGTGTACGAAATATCCATGGAAAGTCCGTCGGTGTGGAGTTTTTTGCGATGGAAAATTTTGGCAAACTTGGCGCTTACCTGCTTAAATAGTGCCCGAATAAAATCCCGCCTGAAAATATCATCCGTTAAAGTGGCGATTTACCGGTCTTGACGGTCATCTTTCAGCTTCGTACAGGGGCTGTGGTCCCCACACTGCCAAATAGAAATTTTTGAACATCCACGTCCCCAGAGACGGGCACTTGTCCACCTCTGGCGGATCCAACGTTGAAAGGGTGAATCACTAAACCCTTCAGCCCGTTTTAGTCTCCGAATACAGTATCTCGGGGGGGTACCGGGTCAATGCCGGGAGTCAGTCTATTGGACATGACACTGAGCGCATTTTGTCGGCCCTGTTTTTTCGCCGGCCTTTTTTCGTTCTCTATGGCATTTGAGGCAAGTTTTGTTCATAACCTGTTTTGATTTAAGTTCTTTTTGTAGTTTTAATTTTTTAATGATGCCGGATTTCTGGGGAAAAACACTGTGGCAGGCATTGCAGTCACCGATGGCATCCTGGTGCAGGTGGTGTGGAAAATCAATTTCGCCTTTTGTGCCCCCGTCCAGCCGGATAGCCCTGGAACCACCATTCTGAACTGCACCCGCTATTGCTCCCGTAAAAATAAAGATTGCCATTATCACCACAATTGTTGCTGCTTTCATACGATTTCCTCCGGCAAGCTGATGGTTTTATAAATTTTTAAAAAGCAATGCGAAGATGCGATAATTTTAAGTCTGTATTATTTTAAGCAGACAAAAAGGATCTATCCAGCACTCTCCTGATGGAAACAGTAGAGACAGGTATTGTCTCATTTTTTAATGATACAGACCTGTCTCTCAAGACATGTCGCTGCCCTTATAGCGGTCATAAGAATGGCTTTTAAGGTCCGGTTTTATTCATTCATGCGACATTCTTTATCCCACTCCGGACATGCGGTTTTCATATCCGTATCGAATTTCGCCATGCACGTGCCGCATTCCAGTTCCACGTTGGGAACATCGCCGTACCTTGCCTTGATTTCCTCCGGGGATAAAATCTGGGCAAAACTGCAGCCGCACTGGGGGCACGCTGTTTTTATGGTATATCTTTTTTTTGACATGATTCACCTCCAAACCGTAATGATTATAAAAAATATATTACAATTTATTCAGCAACAATCATACCAGCTTATTTAGCAACAATCATACCAGGCTTTGCTTCACGGATAAATTCGCATTTTACGGCCCGGCGGTATATCCTGCGAGGGGCGGAAATCGGATTCGTTTTCAAAAAAATGATACCCGGCTATATGGCACATTTATTGAATATTTAATTATTCAACATGTTATTTCGGTAAAACTGAAAGCGGTTAAATATCGGGAATAATATCAACAAGGCAAATTAAACCATGAATATTTTAATCACGGGTGGATCCGGATTTGTGGGTAAGGCGCTTTCGTATTATCTGCTGGGACAGGGACATGTCGTCACGGCCATTGGCAGATCATCGGTCCATGGATGGTCCGGGTGTGAAAATTTTCATTATATCTCAGCGGATACCACTCAAAAAGGGGCCTGGCAAGACCGGCTTCAAGAGGTGGATGCAGTGGTAAATCTTGCCGGCGCAACAATTTTCAGGCGCTGGACCGAACGCTACAAGGCGCAACTTTATGATAGCCGTATTTTGACGACACGCCATCTGGTGGCGGCCCTGCCCGACAACCGGGATGTGACATTCTGCAGTGCCTCTGCTGCGGGATATTATGGCAGCCGGGGGGATGAACTTTTAAATGAAGCGGCGCGTCCCGGGGATGATTTTCTGGCCAGGGTCTGTATTGCCTGGGAAAATGAGGCTTGTCAGGCTGAAGCAAAGGGTATCCGTGTCGTTGTCATGCGTTTTGGCGTCGTGCTTGGAAAAGGCGGGGGCGCCATTGAAAAGATGCTTTTGGCTTTTAGACTTTGTGCCGGGGGACCCTTGGGAAATGGGAAACACTGGTTTCCCTGGATTCATATGACGGATCTTATCGCTGCGATTTGCTTTCTTCTTGAAAACGCGGCCATACAAGGACCTGTAAATTTCTGCGCGCCAGGTCAGGTGAGGAACGCGGATTTTGCCAGGGCCCTGGGAAACGCCGTGAATCGACCCGCTTTCATGCCCGCACCGGCCTTTATGATCCATCTGATAATGGGGGAACTGGGGAGATCTCTTTTAAACAGCCAGAGATCCGTTCCGGAAAAACTGACCGGGTATGGGTTTGAATTTCAGTATCCCGACATTGACAATGCTTTACGTGAAATAGTAAAATAAAAAATTCTCGCTGTTTCAGTTGGATTGAGGGACGCTATAGCGGCAATTTTCTCGTACGAAACAGCGAGGCGTTTTAAAAAATATTTTTACCTTCAGGATGCGTTTATGTCTCCACTTCATGTCAAAAAAGGGTATGATTTAAAGATTGCCGGAAGGCCTTCTCCAGACGTCGAAATACTGGATAAGCCGGATCATGTGGCGCTTTGCCCAGAAAAGATACCCTTTATCAAGCCCCGGTTGAAAATTCGTCTCGATGATACGGTTAAAATTGGATCGGTTCTTTTTGAAGACAAGCGAAATCCGGATATTAAGTTTTTATCTCCTGGCGGCGGGAAAGTGGTGAATATCAATTTCGGTCCCCGCCGGGTGATCCGGGAAATCGTCATACGCCTGGATGCTGATGAACAGGCGGAAACATTCGAACCGGTTTCAGAAGAACAGCTGACCCGGATTGAAAGAAAGGAACTGGTTGCAAAAATAATGGCCGGTGGGCTCTGGCCCTTTATTCGGGAACTGCCCTTCAGGGATCTGGCCCGGCCCGGCAAAACGCCACCGGCGATCTTTGTTAATCTGTGCCGCAAGGAACCGTTTCAGGTTGATCCGGATGTGTATCTGGAGGGTCAATCAGAGCTTTTTAATTTTGGTGTCAATATTTTACAAAAGCTGGCAAAACAGGTTCATATTTTCAGATCCCCGGATCTTGCCACTGCGTTTCACCATAAAAACGGCGTCGTGACCCATGTGGTGCACGGTCAGTACCCGGCGGATGATCCGGGGGTCTTTCTCTATTATACCCGGAAATCATCTGCAGACAACCATGCCTGGTACATCCAGGGACAGGATGTGCTGCTCCTGGCGCACCTGCTGAAAACCGGCACTTATCCCCTTTTCCGGACCGTCGCCGTTGCCGGGTCCTCCGTGGAACAGGGGACCCATGTGCGAACCCGTATGGGGGTGCCCGTTTCCCATATTGTCCGGGGTCGTGTCGGGGAAGCGGGCGTCAGATTCATCGCCGGGGGAATTTTCAGGGGGTATGCCCTCTCCCCGGCATCATACCTCGGATTATACGAAACAGCGGTCACCTTGCTCCCTGAGGGCGATGAAAAGGAGTTTTTGGGGTTTGCACGGCCCGGGTTCGGCAAGCCCAGTCATTCCAGGACTTTTCTGTCCTTTTTTAACACTGCCGAACTGAAGATGGATTGTACGCTTCACGGGGAAGAGCGGGCCTGCATCAACTGCGGATACTGCACGGATGTCTGCCCCGTGGACATACTGCCACAGTTTACCTTGAAGCATATTCTCGCAGGCGAGGTGGAGGACTCCCTTGCCCATGGTCTGCTGGATTGTGTGGCCTGTGGCCTGTGCACATACGTCTGTCCTTCCAAGATAGCGCTTTGTGACGCCTTTACCGCAGCCAAAAGGGCTTATTACCAGGAACTGGTGTGATGATGGAGGGAGCGATAAAAGAAATCCATGAAAATTATTAAAAATTTTTTTGAACGGCAACACCCGCTTTTTGCCAAGGGGGGGAAATTTGAAAAATTAGGACCGCTTTTTGAAGCGACCGAAACATTTTTCTTTCTTCCCGGTATCCCCACGACCAAGGATGCCCATGTCCGTGACAGCCTTGATTTAAAGCGCTTCATGAGCATCGTGATACTGGCATTGATGCCGCCGCTTTTTTTCGGCATTTACAATGCCGGGTACCAGTCCACCCTGGCATCGGGACTGCCCCTTGACATGGGCAGTGTTTTTTTAAAAGGGCTGGTCATTGTCTGCCCGATTATCGTTGTTTCATACGGTGTGGGGTTTTTCTGGGAGATCCTGTTCGCCGTAATCCGGCGACACCCCATCAGTGAGGGGCTGCTGGTCACCGGGCTTTTGTTTCCCCTGACCCTGCCGCCCACTGTTCCCTTGTGGCAGGTTGCCGTGGGCATCTCCTTTGGTATTGTTATCGGAAAGGAGATATTCGGCGGGACCGGCAGAAATATCTTAAACCCGGCCCTGACGGCCCGGGCTTTTTTGTTCTTTGCCTATCCGGCCAGGATGTCGGGTGATACGGTCTGGACGGTGGTGGACAGCACCACAGAAAAGATCGCAGATGCGGTGAGCGGCGCCACTCCCCTGGCCATTGCCGGTCTTGCCGGCGTCCATGAAAAAATCGATTTGCTGCTCGCCCAGGGCGGCTATTCCTTCACAAAACTGTTTGTGGGCAACTATCCGGGCAGTATCGGTGCCACCTCGGCCCTGTTATGCCTGATCGGCGCGGCCCTGTTGATTCTATTGGGCATCGCCAGTTACCGGATTATTTTCGGGGGCGTTCTCGGGGTATTGTGTACAGGCTTTTTGCTTAATCTGGTCTCCTCCGATGCCTCCATGGCCTGGCTTTCCCTTAACCCGTTTTATCATCTGGTCATGGGGGGCTTTGCTTTCGGTATTACCTATATGGCCACAGATCCGGTCTCTGCGCCGGGCATGAATCGGAGTAAATGGATCTATGGATTTTGCATCGGCGCTTTAACCGTTTTGATCCGGGTGTTTAATGCGGCATATGCCGAAGGGATCATGCTGGCCATTTTGTTTATGAACCTGCTGTCCCCCCTGCTGGACTATTTTGAGATCAAGCTGAGGTTGAAAAAAAGGATGGAAAATGTCTGATGCGCTAAAATCATTTCTTTTTGCAGCGGCAACCTGTCTGATTTGCACGCTCTCTCTGACAGCGGCATCCAGTGGACTGAAAGGGCGTCAGCAGAAAAACATCGCCATTGACCGGCAGAAAAATATATTAAAATCAGTGGGGCTGCTTGCTGAAACCAGCCGTACCACACCCGGTGAGATAGATCGCCTGTACGCTGACAACATACAGTGTGTCCGGGTTGATGAGACCGGTGCCATTCTTGTAAAAAACCAAAGGGCCGACAGGGAACTGCCGGTCTATCTGTATATGAAAGACCGGCAGATCCAGGCCTATGTCCTGCCCATTGATTCCCGGGGTCTGTGGGGCCGCATATTGGGTTACCTTGCATTGAAAAATGACGGCGCCACCATCGCCGGTTTTACGGTGTACAAGCATTCTGAAACGCCGGGGCTGGGGGGGGAGATCGAAAAACAATGGTTCCGGAAAAATTTTGAAGGAAAAAAAATCGTGGATCATGCCGGTAATTTTCTTTCCGTTTCCATTGCCAAGGGCAACGTCGAAAATGTGGTGGGCAAGGACCGCCAGGCCAATTATGTGGACGGGATCAGCGGCGCCACATTGACCGGAAAATATCTTTCATCGGGATTAAGGAATACCCTGGCCACCTATGAGCCGGTGTCCCTGAAATTCAGATCCAGGCAGTTGCTGCACTTGTCCGGTAAAGAAAAAACATGTCCAGCCAAGGAATAAAAAATGAAAGTGACCCAGACGCAGCAATTTAAAATATTTTCAACGCCCTTTCTTAAGAACAATCCTATTTTTATGCAGATGCTCGGTATCTGCAGTGCCCTGGCAGTGACGGTGCAGCTGAAGACCGCATTTGTCATGGGATTGTCCCTGACCTTTGTCCTTGCATTTTCAAATCTTTTTATTTCTCTGCTGCGCAAGGTCATTCCCAGAAATATCCGGATGATTGTGGAACTCAGCATCATTGCCACGCTGGTCATCATCGCCGATGAACTGCTTCGGGCTTTTTTTTACGATATCAGCAAGCAGCTTTCCGTTTTTGTGGGATTGATCATCACCAACTGCATTGTCATGGGCCGGGCTGAAACGTTTGCCCTGGGTAATCCACCGGGCCTTTCGTTTCTTGACGGACTCGGAAACGGGATCGGATACGGCAGTGTTCTGGTGGCGGTGGCCTTTATCCGGGAACTTCTAGGCTCGGGCAAGTTGTTCGGCTACGGTGTTATTCCCCGCAGCTTTTATGCCGCCGGTTATGAAAATATGGGATTCATGCTTCTGGCACCGGCGGCGTTTATCATCATCGGCCTTTTGGTCTGGCTCCAGAAATCCATTGTAAAGGAATAAGTTTAAATGGAAAATCTGATCAGCATTTTTTTAAATTCCGTATTTGTCGGTAACATCCTGCTGGCTTATTTTCTGGGTATGTGCTCCTTTGTTGCCATTTCCAAAAATATGGACACGTCCATTGGTTTAGGGCTTGCCGTGGTTTTTGTGCTGACGCTGACAGCGCCCATAAACTGGCTGATATACCACTACCTGCTGGCGCCCGGTGCCCTTGCATGGGCCGGGTTTGAAGATGTGAATCTGAGTTTTTTAAAATTAATTACCTTTATTGCGGTTATCGCGGCAATGGTGCAGGCGGTGGAAATGATCATCGACCGGTATTCCCAGGCCCTGTATAACGCCCTGGGGGTTTTTCTACCGTTGATTGCCGTCAATTGTGCTATTTTAGGCGCATCGTTGTTTATGGTTGAACGAAATTATTCATTTTCCGAGTCCATCGTTTTCGGTTTTGGCTCCGGTGTCGGCTGGCTGCTGGCCATTGTTTCCATGGCGGCTATCAGAATCAAGCTCAGGTATGCCAACGTGCCAAAAGGGCTGGAAGGATTCGGTATCACAATGATTGTTGCCGGTTTGATGGCCATGGGGTTTATGCTTTTTTCGGGAATAACACTTTAAACAGGTAGACGGTAGAAGGCTGAAGGTGCTAATCAAAAAATAGGCAGGATTCCTTCAGCTAAACAACCTTCAGCCTTCAACCTAAACACCTTGTCAGGTATAAAAGGAACCCGGTTTGATTTTTATCATCAGCATCGTCGTGTTTTCTTCGGTTATTCTTTTTCTCGTGGCCCTTCTTTTACTGGTTGAGGCAAAAATCGTCAAAAAAGGGACCTGCGAAATCGTTATCAACGAGGACCAGGATAAACGCATACACACGAAAATCGGTTCAACCCTGTTGTCTACGCTGGCGGATAACGATATTTTTATCCCCTCCGCGTGCGGCGGCGGCGGTACCTGCGGCATGTGCAAATGCAGGGTGGATAAAGGCGGTGGCAGTGTTTTGCCCACAGAACTCGCCCACTTGAGCCGAAAGGAAAAAAAAGGGAATATCCGTCTGGCATGCCGTCTAAAGGTAAAAGAAGACCTGCATATCCATCTCCCGGAAGAAATTTTCAGTGTCAAGAAAATTCAGGCAACAGTGGTATCAAACGAGAATGTTGCCTCCTTTATCAAAGAACTGGTCCTTAAAACAGACCCGGAACAAGCGCTGGAATTCGAGGCCGGTGCTTATATCCAGATTGATATTCCCGAGCATGAATTGTCTTTTGCCGAGTTCAGGGCCAGGATGGCAGCGCGGTTCCGGCCGGTGTGGGACCGGTTTAATCTATGGGGGTTGCGATCCAAAACCGAAAAACCGATATTCAGGGCCTATTCTCTGGCAAACCCGCCTTCTGAAAAAAATACGTTGCGGTTTACCATTCGCATTGCAACCCCACCGCCGGGTGTTGAAAAAGCCCCTCCGGGGATGGGGTCATCTTATATCTTCAACCTGGATAAAGGCGATAAGGTGACTTTAAGCGGCCCGTATGGTGATTTTTTTGTCAAGAATACCCAAAAAGAGATTTGTTTTATAGGGGGTGGTGCGGGAATGGCGCCCCTGAGAAGTCAGATTTTACATCAACTCAACACATTGCATACAACCCGGCCGGTCTCTTTCTGGTATGGCGCCAGGTCAAAGCTGGAGCTTTTTTTTGATGATGAGTTCAAGGCCCTTGAGAAAAAATTTAAAAATTTTTCCTATAACGTGGCCCTTTCACAACCCGAGCCCGAAGACCACTGGGATGGGATGACCGGTTTTATCCACAATTGCCTTTATGACAATTATTTGAAAGACCATATTGATCCCACGGAGATCGAATACTACCTGTGCGGCCCGCCCATGATGCTGGATGCTATCATTGAAATGCTTGACAGCCTGGGTGTGGACCCGGAAATGATTGCCTTTGATAAATTTTAAACGGACAGGAGGCCCCATTGCCGCCGGTTATCCATCAACGCGAAGGTATGATGCCAGCTGGGGCTTCCTGTATTTACGACAGGGCGTTTCGTTCGCAGATTAAAACCCCATTTTTTCAGGATCGCGCCGTTCGGGGACATACGGGTGGTCGCTGGTTGCCGCATTCCACTCGTTTGAAACATAGAGATTGCAGTAACAGCTTCCATATTCTTCCACATCAGGCCCCCGGTAGACACAGGGGCAGATGATATCCCTGTCTTTTTCTCTGTCTCCCGAGGCAAGTCTGCACGGGCAGGCCATATATCCGTACCGCTTTTTATTGGTGAGCAGGGCATTTAATAAATCAAGGACTTTTTCTTTGTCGATATTAAAATAATACCCCTTGGGTTCCTGGCTTTTTTTCAGCATTTCGTATAAATTTTGAGCTTCCATCATAGTCCCAGCGCCTCTTTTATCTCTTTTTCCTTGAACCCCACTATGATTTTGTCGCCGATAATGGTGGTTGGAAAAGAGCATTTCGGGTTTATTTTTTTCACATCTTCCAGTATTAATTTGCGTTCTTCACCCTCCAGCAGATCCACGTCCTCAAATTCATACTGGACCATGCAGTCGGTTAAAAATTTTTTGGTTGATTTGCAGTGGCTGCATGTGCTCAGGGAGTATATTTTAACCTTTTTGGGGGCCATCATCCGGTTTCCTTTATGGCTTTTTTGCAGTTTTTAAATCGTGAATAGACAAGTTGGATTTCAAGAATTATAACCTGGGTCCGACATCTCGCCAGGAGACGAAGAATGTTTAAATTATATTTGAAAAAATAACACGTTTATCGCGTTTTTTCAATAAGGCAATCCATATTCATATCATCTCTTATGCCGAAACGGGTTAATACAAAATCATATTTAACCGGATCATCGGGAACCATGTGTTTAAACGCCCGGGTTATTTCCAGGGCAGTTTCCATGTTCGCCTGCTTTCTTTTTGTAAATTGCAGGGCAAGGCCGATTTTGTGCATGTGGGTATCAATGGGAATCAAGAGTTTGGATGGCGGTATCTTTTCCCATCCACCCGGATCGACCCGGTCTTTTCTCACCATCCATCTTAAAAAAAGATTCATTCGCTTGCAGGCGCTGCCTTTTTCAGGCAGGGCCACAAGGTGCCCGGGACTGTTTTGATGGCCGACAAGCTCATGTGAAAACAATCTCATGGCCCGGACAATCGTATCCTCTTTTTCCGAAAAGCCACTCAAAAAACAGTGATAAAGAGAACCAAACCGGTCTATTGTATTTTTAATCCCGAAAAGCAATGCGGCAAGATCACTGCCGGATGCAAACCTGTGTCTGAAATTTTTAAATTCATTGTTAATAAAGTCATGATCCGCATTTGATAAAAACAGATACGGGGAGGCCCCCATGGGACCGAGGACCTGGGCGACACTTTTTAAAATCTGGGCCACCCTGCCGTATGCAAGTGCAGAGGCAATCAGACCGGCTATTTCACGGTCTCTCAGCGATTTGTATGAATACAGGAATTCAAGGGGATCCGGATGAACATACCGGCGCCGGTTATATTGATGGTACAGCTTATCGAGTTCACACTTCAACTTGTCCGGGGACACGGTGCTTTTTCTCCTGTTGACCCTGTCGATTTTTTATTAATTCTTTAAATATAAGCCGGTGCCTTAAAAAGAGAAGGGGGTATTTTTATTTTCTTTCTAAGTAGCGTAGATACAAGTAAAAAAACATTGTTTTGATTTTGGGCTGAAGTTGTCTATTTATTTAATATTATAGTTAAAAATGTTTTTACAGGGGTAAACCAGGAAAAGAAACGTGCAAAAAGCGCATTCAGCGGTGCTTGACAGGAACAGAAAAGGATATATAATCTATACTAAATAAGTATAGATTAAAATATTGTTTTTATGTGTGTTTTTTTGATCAGGCAAAAAAGGAGTCTAAAATGAAATTTATAGAAAACCAGAAGGCTGATTCCACCCTGGATCTGGTTTGTCGCATGTGTCCGCTACATCTTCTGGAACCCGGGGAGAAACTGGCGTGTCTGGAAAAGGGGCAGGTACTGGAAGTACTGACCGATTATGACGGTGCATTGGAGGACATTCCCTCCTGGTGTGAAAAATGCAGTCAGGAATTTCTAGGCATGGAAGAAGAAGCGGATTGTTATAAACTGTATATTAAAAAGACCCACTAAAGGAGATTGACATGAAGCGGGTATATATGGATCATGCGTCGGCCACGCCGGTACAAAAGGCGGTTCTTGATACAATGCTGCCCTATTTTGACCGGCATTTCGGTAATCCGTCCAATGTTTATGACATGGGGCATGAAATCAAAAAAGTCATAGATGATCAGCGGGAAAAGGTGGCCGCACTGATCGGTGCCGAATCCGGCCAGATCATATTCACATCGTCAGGCGCCGAAGCCAACAACCTGGCGATCAAGGGCACGGTCTTTGCCGGCCAGAAAAAGGGAAACCACATCATTGTTTCCGCCATAGAGCATCATTCGGTTTTGAATTCGGCCAGATTTTTTGAGCGAATGGATTATGAGGTAACGTTTCTGCCGGTGGATAAATATGGGCTTGTTGACCCGCTGCGTCTGCGTGATGCCATACGGTCGGAGACGGTCCTGGCGTCGATCATGCACGCAAATAATGAAATCGGCACCATTGAGCCTATAGCAGAACTTTCCGCCATATGTCGGGAACAGGGCGTTTTTTTCCATACTGACGCGGTTGCCACCGTGGGCAACATACCCGTGGATGTCAAACGTCTGGGGGTGGATCTATTGAGCCTTTCAGGGGCCTCCTTTGGTGCACCCAAAGGGGTCGGCGCACTTTATTTCAGAAAAGGGTTGAGGCTCATGCCGCTGATTCACGGGGGTATTCAGGAAAGCGGCAGGCGAGGCGGTACCGAGAACGTCCCGGCCATCGTCGGCCTTGGCACGGCAGCAGACATTGCCAAAAAGGCACTCGCAGAAAATGAGATCCGAATGCGTCGGTTAAGAGATCACCTTGTAACCGGTATTCATGAACGCATCGATCAGGTCAAACATACCGGGCACCCCGATGCCAGGCTTCCGGGTCATGCGAGTTTCTGCGTCAGCAGCATCGAGGGTGAAGCATTGATTTATATGCTCAACCAGCATGGTATCTATGCCAACACCGGTTCTGCATGTGCTTCAAAGGCTCTCAAGACATCGCCTGTTCTGGTGGCCATCGGCGTTCCCCCGGAACTTGCCCAGGGATCCGTTGTTTTTACACTAAACAGCACAAATACCATGGCGGATGTGGACCATGTGCTCGATAAGTTCCCCATCGTTGCGGCAAGGCTTCGGGAACTATCTCCCGTGTGGAATGAAAAATAGGTCGCCGGGAAGGAGAGATCAACCCATGAAATTATCGGCCAGAAGCCGTTATGGTACCCGAATGATACAGGAGTTGGCACGAGATTATGATAAGGGCCCTGTAAGGATCGGTGAAATTGCAAAACGGCAGAATATTTCGGTCAAGTATCTTGAGCAGCTTATCATTCCCCTCAAGCGGGACAATTTTATAAAAAGTGTCCGGGGACCCAAAGGCGGTCATATGCTGGCACGGCCCCCGGCAGAAATAACCGTGGGGCAAGTTGTCAGAACCCTTGAAGGCGGCATTGGTCTGGCCGACTGCATCGAAAATCCCCATGAGTGTGAAAGAGCCTGCGGGTGCATAACACGCAACATCTGGGAAGAGGCCTCAAACGCCATGTATGATAGCTTGAATGCCATAACACTATCGAAATTGCTTGAGATGGAAAAAACAGATAAGGATCCTAAAGATTCGTTGAGGAGGCAAACATGTATACAGAAGAAGTAATGGACCATTTTTCAAATCCGAGAAATGTGGGTATCATTGAAAATGCGGACGGTATAGGAGAAGTGGGCAATCCTGTTTGCGGGGACATGATGACTTTTTATATCAAGGTGAAGGATGATGTCATAGTGGATGTAAAATATAAGACCTTTGGATGTGTGGCGGCCATTGCCGTGTCCAGCAAGGTCAGTGAAATGACCAAGGGAAAAACAGTGGCAGAGGCCAAGGCAATCACGAAAAAAGCCGTGGCCCGGGCCCTTGATGGTCTGCCAAAGGAAAAGATGCACTGCTCCAACCTGGGGGCCCAGGCCCTGAATGAGGCAATTAAATCATACGAAGAGAAGAAAAACGGTAAAACAGCCGTCACAAACAGGGCAACCAAAAGCCAAACGACCTGTGACCATTGTCATGAATAAAAACCGGTGATTTGCATCCACTCTTTTCTACAGGACCATTCAGGAATATGAAAATGAATAATATCCAGTCTAAAAAGGTTGCCCTGCATACTGCAGATGGCGCCTGCCGGACGTATGAGCAGGCGTTGATCGGGGAAGAGCCTCTTTTAATACGTGTTGAAGACCAGCCCTATTCGGTCATTATGCGCACCCCCGGACAAGAGATCCCCCATGTGGCGGGTTTTTGTCTGGGAGAAGGTATTGTGAATGATTTCGAAGATTTTACAACCATTGGTTACTGTGAGGGACTGGACCCCAACGTGGTGACGGTGGCGCTTCATCCTGCCCGGCGGAAAAAAGTGGCTTCCCTGTTAAAAAGAGGGTGCTTTATCAGTCAGACCAGTTGTGGCATCTGCGGCAAGGAGATGATGGAAGAACTGGCTCAGGTGCTTACACCGGTTCAAGATGAAATTGAAATCAGCATTGGCCAGGCCGTTGACTGTGTCGATAAACTTAACGATTATCAGGATCTTTATCAAAAAACCCACGCCTCCCATGCCTCCATGCTGTATGATTCGCAGCTCAACGTGTTGTCGTCAGCCGAAGATGTGGGACGTCATAATGCCCTTGACAAGAACATTGGGAAACTGTTTTTGAGTCGTCGGTTGTCAGAGGCCCGCATAGCCGTCCTCTCTTCCCGGATCAGCTATGAGTTGATTCAGAAGGCGGCTCGCGCCCATTTGCCTATCCTTATCAGCATGTCACGTCCCACGGCCCTGGCCGTTGAATTGGGAAAACGGTTGAATATGACATTGGCCTGTCTGGCCAAACCATCAGGATTGCTGGTATTTTGCGGGGAGCAACGCCTGGTCAAAAACAGTTAGTGCCCATCCGGTGATGGGGATTTTGTTTTTTCGCTGTTTCAAATGGGGCTTTATCTGTCTTATGATACAGTTTTGTGCCACAAGCCATAGTGAGACGAAATTTACATTATTTGTGTTATAATATTAAAATGTTATATCTCCTGATCGTTTCAATGCCCGAACGGTATGTCTTGATCTATGGTCATGTGCCCGCCTTTTTTACGCCGGTTAGTATCCCTTTAATTTATGTCAAATTGCCGGAAAGAGTGTTTATTGCAGATCCGGTGCATAAAAAATAAAAAAGAGGCCTTTACTGGCACGCATCTTGATATTACAATATGACATCAAGTATATCTTTTTGAGTTAGATTGTTGGGCGCTAACAATTTACTGGATTGAAAATTTGTGAAACCCTGTGATAAAAATATTAAAGATACGCTTCAAATGGCAAATGATATGATCGATCTTGCAAATAAAGGCGACCTGGATAGGGAAGATACGAGATGTGGTATTCTTTATGGCGTATTGCGGGATTGTGCATATAAATTGAAAAAGCTCGCTGAAGCGGAGAAGGAAAGTCACATACGGAAGGGCGGGTGGGGATAAACGCGTCGTAAATCCAGATATTATACAAATTTTTTTTGGAAATGATCTAACAATAAAGCATCAGTACAAACGGATCGGAGGAACACATGGAAAACAGGATATTGAATGCCCTGAAAGAAGCCGGAAAACCGGTGAGACCCGGTGATGTGGCCAAACTGCTTGGGGAAGACAGCAAAGATGTGTCAAAAATTATCAGTAAGCTGAAAAAAAGCGGTAAGGTGGTATCCCCAAAGCGGTGTTTTTACACATTGGGTGATGTATAGTGGTGTTTAAAAAAATGTCGGTTATGCCTGCTTCATAGTGGGCACTTCAAAATATTTATACAAAACATCAAAACAAACAAGAAAGGGTAAAAAATATGAGCTATGCTTTTAACATAGATGAAATATTTGAAATGGCTGAACAGATTGAAAGAAACGGGGCAACCTTTTACAGGGATGCGGCGGCCTCGGTTACCGATCCTGGTGAGAAGACGCTTTTGAGAGAACTGGCTGAAATGGAAGATCAGCATGAAAAAACATTCGCCGATTTAAGAGCAGGCCTGCCCGAAAAAGATAACGCCACAACGGCATTTGATCCTGAAAACGAGACAATGCTCTACCTTCGAGCATTGGCCGATGTTAAGATATTTTTTGAAAAAACAATCGACACCTCGTCAATGGAAGAAATCCTTAAGGCGGCTATTATCGCCGAAAAGGATTCCATTGTATTTTACCTGGGCATGAAAGAAATGGTTTCGGAAGATTTTGAAAAATCAAAACTCAACACCATTATCAAGGAGGAGATGGCGCATATCAAACTCCTGAGCGGCAAGCTGGTGGCCCTTCACAGATAGACCGATATACAAAAAACGGTTACAGAAGACTGATAGGGGAAAAGCGGCCCTATCCGGGGTCGACTTTTGAAAAGATAACATTTAAAGAAACAGATATAAAATGGAGGAAACATGACGGCGTTAAAAGGAACACAAACTGAAAAGAATATCTTGACGGCATTTTCTGGTGAATCCCAGGCAAGAAATCGGTACACCTATTTTACAAGTCAGGCCAAAAAAGAGGGCTACGTTCAGATTGCCGCTATATTTGAAGAGACGGCAAATCAGGAAAAAGAGCACGCCAAACGTTTGTTCAAGCTGCTCGAAGGCGGAGAAGTTGAAATTACCGGCGCATTTCCCGCCGGCGTTATCGGCACCACCCTTGAAAACCTCAAAGCATCTGCCCAAGGCGAAAATTACGAGCATACTCAAATGTACCCCGGATTTGCCAAAGTTGCGCGGGCGGAGGGGTTCAATGCCATTGCCGCTATATTTGAAGCCATTGCCGTGGCGGAAAAGCAGCATGAAAAACGATACAATGATCTGGCGGCAAACATTGAAGCGGGCAGCGTATTCAAGAAAGCCGAGAAGACCGTTTGGCGATGCCGTAACTGCGGTTATCTCCACGAAGGCACAGAGGCCCCGGGGATGTGTCCTGCCTGTGCACACCCCCAGGCCCATTTCGAACTGCTGGGCGAGAATTATTAGCATCCACAGGGCAGCGGCAGTATATTATGATGGCCCTGTTATACTGCATTATAGCTGTCGTGTGGCGTTTTGACACTCTCAGGGCAGGCCTTTTCTTCTGAGCAACTGCAGATAATCCCTGTTCATGAAGATTTTATCCGACCATCGTCTATTCTTTTTACGGGATCATCTGCTTTGATGATCCCGTAAAAGACCTGCCCGGCTATCTAACCATTAGAGGGTGTCCTCTGTTTTTTAAATAGGCAATATGATCGGGGTAAGATCGAGTCTTCGATTTTACAAACAATTAATGGGTTTTATCCCTTAAGAGGAGGAGCAATCATGGCGAAAAAATTGGAAATTTATAAATGTGAAGTTTGCGGAAACATTGTTGAAGTACTGCATGGCGGCGCTGGAGAACTGGTGTGCTGTGGCCAGCCCATGAAGCTTTTCAAGGAAAATACCGTGGACGCGGCAAAAGAAAAACATGTTCCCGTGGTTGAAAAAATTGAGGGGGGCATAAAAGTCAAAGTCGGTGATGTGGCGCACCCGATGGAAGAAAAGCATTATATTGAGTGGATTGAAATTATGGCTGATGGCAAGGCCTACAGGCAGTTTTTAAACCCGGGTGATGTGCCGGAAGCCACCTTTTATGTGAAAGCCGATCAGGTCTCGGTAAGAGAATACTGCAATCTTCATGGCCTATGGAAGAGTTAAGTGCTCATAAATAGATGGTTATGTTCACGCTTGGAATGTCGAACCTAAATTAAGCGATTAGCAGTAAGCTTTTAGCAATTAGCCCAATAATTTCGAAATATTGTCAAATGCCATCATTCCACCCATTGGGTAAAAATTGCATTACCGTTAAACGCCCAGAATATAAGCGCTAACCGCTCATTTTGGGTTCGACATTCTACGGTTTATTTTTCTGTGGTTCTGCTGTTCGAATTTTCCTGCGTTTGTTATACAAATATATTCTGCCATAAAATACACGAAAATAATCGTTAAGCGCCGAAGACGACATTATTCAAAACACAAAATTAATAAGGGAGGTTTTATCATGTCCACGCCAACACATTGTCCGGGGTTTCAGAATTTTAAGAATTTGAAGTCGTTTAAATGTAAATGCCCCGAATGCGGACACGAAAAAGAAATTTTTTCAGATGAATTTGATAAAACGCACCTCTGCGGCAAGTGCGGCAAGGAAATTGATTTTAATCAGTGCACACTGGATGGTGCCGCCTGATGATTGTCGGCATGGGTAGTTTTGCAATCCATTGTTAATGTTTTTTATATAAATGTCGTGAGGCGGGTGAACACTCACCACGCATTACTTTTATTTTTTGTCAAAATTTTTTATTTTTTACCCCCGGGCATGGGGGGCTATCCTATAAAGCGGGCCATGGGCCCGTAAAAGGGGTGATGTATGGACGTCGTGATGCTTTCCCGGTTGCAGTTTGCAGTTGCGACCATGTTTCATTTCCTGTTTGTTCCGCTCACACTGGGCCTTTCCGTGATTATCGCCTATATGGAGACAAAGTATGTGAAAACAGGTGATAAGATTTATCTGAGGATGACAAAATTCTGGGGCAAACTTTTTTTAATCAACTTTGCCCTGGGGGTGGTTACCGGAATTACCCTGGAATTTCAATTCGGCACCAACTGGTCCCGCTATTCCGCATACGTGGGTGACATTTTCGGTTCCCTTCTTGCCATTGAGGCTACGGTTGCTTTTTTTCTGGAGTCCACCTTTATCGGCATCTGGATTTTCGGTTGGCAGAAATTGTCCGCCAAAGCCCATGCAACGGTGATGTGGCTTGTGGCCGGTGCCGGGAACCTGTCTGCCATATGGATCATCATTGCCAATGGCTGGATGCAGCATCCGGTTGGGTATACGATCCGTAACGGCAGGGCTGAATTGACCGATTTCGCAGCCGTTGTATTCAATAAATTTGCGATGCTGCAATTTTTCCATGTTATACCTGCAGCTTTTATCCTGAGCGCATTTTTTATCATGGGGATCAGTGCTTATCATCTGTTGAAAAAACAGCATATTGATTTTTTTACACACTCTTTTCGGATTGCCCTCGGGTTCGGGATTGTTTTTTCAATTCTTATCGTTTTTGAGGGGGATATGCACGGTGTCCACGTGACCAAAACCCAGCCGGTGAAACTTGCCGCCATGGAGGCGCACTGGGAAACAGGGGCAAGAGCCCCCATCACCCTTTTTGCCATACCCGATGAGGAAAATGAACGAAACATCTTGGAAATTGGTAAAATACCCGGAATGCTGAGTTTTTTGGGATATCATGATTTTAACGCTGAGGTGAAAGGGCTCAGGGATTTCCCGAAAGCGGAAAGACCTCCGGTTTTGATTACCCTGTTTGCATTCAGAACCATGGTCGCCCTTGGCACGCTGTTTCCCCTCCTGGCTATTATCGGCTGGTTCAAGCGCCACCGTTTGACCCAAAGCCCGCGGTATCTGAAAATAATGGTCTGGGCTATCCCCTTACCCTATATCGCCATCGAACTGGGCTGGGTGCTTGCAGAGGTCGGACGTCAGCCCTGGATCGTTTACGGTCTGATGAAAACATCGGATGCTGCTTCTCCTGTGGCAGGAGCCCAGGTGCTGTTTTCTTTGATTGCTTTTTTTCTGGTATACGGCCTGCTGGGCGCCGTCGGGTTTTATCTGATGGCCCAAAAAGCCATGGCCGGTCCGGAAAATGGACGTGCAGGGACAAAGACCATGGGAATGGATGAAGCGCCTGGATCTGCTTCAGAGTAATCTGGCCGGAACGGTTTTTGATTTATCGGGCATCTGGTGTCATTTAATGACTGCTTACTGAATTTTATACGATGGTGTTTTAAAATCGGGGGTACAAAATGGTGTTACAGTCAATTTGGTTTTTTTTGTGGGGGTTGCTGTGGGCGTTGTTTTTCATGACGGACGGTTTTGATTTCGGCGTTGGTACACTTTACCCGTTTTTGGGTAAAACCGATGAGGACAAACGGGTCATGATTCATTCCATTGGTCCTGTCTGGGATGGCAACGAAGTATGGCTGATAACAGCCGGTGGTGTTACCTTTGCCGCTTTTCCACTTGTTTACGCCGTTATGTTTTCATCGCTGTATTCTGCATTGATGCTGATTTTGTTTGCATTGATTCTGCGGGGCGTGGCGTTTGAATTCCGTGGCCAGGTGGACAATCCCCGTTGGAAAAAAGTATGGGATGGCTGTATCTTTATCGGCAGTTTTGCGCCGGCCCTGCTTTTCGGGGTGGCATTTGCCAATATTTTCCAGGGTATTCCCTTTGATCGGCAAGGTGTTTATCATGGAACCCTGCTGACATTGCTGAATCCATATGGCCTGCTGGGGGGTATTTTTTTTCTGTGTCTTTTTCTGGTGCACGGCGGTCTGTGGCTGTCTTTCAAAACCGAGGGGGATCTCCATGAAAGGGCTGTCGCCGCCACCGGTAAATTATGGATTGTATTGCTGGTTGTGGCGTTAAGTTTTCTCATTGCCAGTGCGTATACCACACGGCTCTATGATAACTATGTGGCCCATCCGATCCTGTTCAGTGTTATTTTTATAACGGTGGCAGCGCTTTTCGGTGTAAGGGTGTATCTGGCAAAAGGTGCTTTTTTCAAGGCTTGGCTGGCTTCCGCCCTTACCATTATCGGGTCCACTTTTTTTGGCATCATCGGGCTTTTCCCAAATCTGTTTCCTTCCAGCATAAAGATAAAATACAGCCTGACGGCCTTTAATGCCTCTTCCAGCCCCCTGACCCTGAAGATTATGCTGATTGTCGTGATCATGTTCATTCCGGTTGTTCTGGCGTATCAGATATGGGCCTATCACCTTTTTAAAGTCAAGGTGACAAAAGAAGAGGTAGGCTATTGATACGTCTGCTTCAGCGAGATCGGCGTGTTTTGCCCGGAGATGCAGCAATGGACATATATTTTCAATTTGAAATTTAGGTGATTATGTGTAATTAGAACCCATATCTCATTACTTTATATGAAACAATATCACAAAGGAGATTGCGTATGCCTGAAGAAATGGAAGTGGGGTGTGCACGACCAACGGGAGGGCCTGTTGGTGGGGCTGTTGAAACAAATGAAAAAGAAGCCGTAACCATTAAAAAGGAGACACCTGCTATGATAAAAGTCGGTCAGAAGGCACCTGATTTTACTGCCCCTGCATACCTTAATGGAAAGTTTGTCAGCGTTAAATTGTCTGAGTACCTGGGAAAATGGGTGGTGTTGTGTTTTTATCCGGGTGATTTTACCTTTGTATGAGCGACTGAAGTTTCGGCAGTTGCCGAAAAAAATGCTGAATTTGAAAAACTGGGTGTGAGCATTCTTTCCATGAGTATTGACAGTGTTTTTGTCCATAAGATGTGGAATGACCATGAATTGTCCAAGATGGTGGAAGGGGGGATTCCTTTTCCCATGTTGTCGGATGCAGGCGGAAAAGTCGGTACGGTGTATGGCATCTACGATGAGGTCGCCGGAGTTGAAACCCGGGGAAGATTTATCATCGACCCGGATGGCGTGGTCCAGGGATATGAAGTCCTGACCCCTCCGGTGGGAAGAAATGTGAAGGAATCGTTGCGGCAGATTCAGGCCTTCCAGCTGGTACGCAACAGTAAAGGGGCAGAGGCCACTCCGTCCGGATGGGAACCGGGGAAAATGACCTTGAAACCAGGCCCGGATCTTGTGGGAAAAGTCTGGGAGGTATGGAAGACAGACATGGCGTTTTAGGGCATATTGATGTTATGATGGTAAAATCAGGAAAGGAGAGAAGAATAATGGATAAGTATGTATGTACGATTTGCGGTTATGTGTACGATCCGGAACAGGGCGACCCTGATAATGATGTCGCGGCCGGAACCAAATGGGAAGATGTCCCGGAGGACTGGGAATGTCCGATTTGCGGGGCTTCCAAAGAGGATTTTGAAAAAGAAGAATAAGGTTTTTTGTCCCGTGGTTGTGCAGAAGGAATTCACAGCCACGGGATATTTTTTGCGACCCTAACAGGAGAAACCGATAACTATGGAACCGCTTGAAATCGCTAAAGGCATTTACAGTGTGGGCGTGACCGATTGGAATATCAGAGATTTTCACGGGTATTCTACACATAGGGGAACAACTTATAATGCTTTTTTAATTGTAGATGAAAAAATTATTCTCATTGATACGGTTAAAAAAGAATTCTCCGGTCAGTTGCTTGATCATATTTCACAGATTGTCGATCCCAAAAAAATCGACATTGTCGTCAGCAATCACTCGGAGATGGATCATTCCGGGGGCCTGCCCCGGATTATGCACAAAATCGGAGACGATAAACCGATCTATTGTTCCAAGATGGGGTTTAAAAATCTTTCCAGTCATTTCACGCAAAAATGGCATTATCACCCTGTTGAAAACAATGAGACGCTGAGCATTGGTAAAAGAACACTGACCTTTCTTGAAACCCGGATGCTTCATTGGCCGGACAGTATGTTTACCTATGTAAAAGAAGACAAACTCCTTTTTTCCAGTGATGCGTTTGGCCAGCATTACGCCGGTGTGGAAGCCTTTGATGACCAGCTCGGCGATGCGGTGATGCTGCATGCCAAGAAATATTTTGCCAACATCCTCATGTTATACGGGGCGAAGACCTTAAAGCTGATTGAAAAGATTAAGGAACTTGGACTTGAATTTGACATGATTTGTCCGGACCATGGTGTTTTCTGGAGAAAAAACATTGGGTCCATCATTGATGCCTATGGAAAATGGGGCCGGCAGGATTCTGAAAAAAAGGCCGTGGTGATTTACGATACCATGTGGCACAGTACGGAAACCATGGCAAACGCCATCGTCTCCGGGCTGGCATCCGAGGGTGTTCCGGCAACACCGATTCATATCAGAAGCTCCCATCGAAGCGATATCATAACGGAAATCCTCGACGCCAAAGCGGTGATCGTTGGATCTCCTACATTGAACAATCAGATGTTCCCCACCGTCGCAGATGTTTTGACCTATATCAAAGGCCTTAAGCCGAAAAACAAAATCGGTGCTGCCTTCGGCTCCTACGGCTGGAGTGGTGAGGCGGTCCGGCTGATCAATACAGAACTTGAAGCAATGAAATTTGACATCATCGATACCGGATTGAAATTACAATATGTACCCGATGGTGATGGGGTCAAGGCCTGTTATGAATTTGGCAGAAATATCGCCAGGGCCATGTGATTGGAACTCGGGGCCGGTTCCAACCTCGGCCTTTTTCAAGAAAAAGCCGTTAAATGCCGAACAGGGAATGCCGGGTGTCGAAGTGTGCGGGTTGGATTTAACTTCAGCCTTCAACGGTCCTTGTTCGACATTCCATATTCAAAAAACAAAGACGGCTGATCCTGTCACCAATTTCCGCTGGTTGTTTTTTTCAAGCCTCCCCTTCTACCGTCTGTAAATTATGGTACCTATTGGTACGCCCGGTATGGCTTGCCAACGCTACGATACACCCCTCCCGCGATTTTTTTAAATTCTTGACATAAATCAAGGTCGGACACAATTTGTTGTGATATTTGATGTAGAAACTGCATACAGGATGGCCTTTATCCTTTTTATGGTTATCAATGCTTGAATGGAGGAAGATTATGAAATGTCCGGGACAGGATACGCAATATTGGAAACCGAGTGCTATTTTCGAGAAAAAATGCCCTAAGTGCGGCCATGTCGTGGAATTTTTCAAAGACGATACCGCCCGAAAATGCGGTCATTGCGGTCACCGGTTCGTAAACCCCAAGATGGATTTCGGTTGTGCCGCCTATTGCCAGTATGCGGAGCAATGCCTGGGCACGTTGCCCCAGGCGTTTCTGGACCAGAAGGCAGACCTGTTGAAAGACCGGGTCGCCATTGAAATGAAACGCTATTTTAAATCGGATTTCAAGAGAATCGGCCATGCCACCCGGGTGGCCCGTTATGCGGAACGCATCAACAAGGCCGAAGGCGGCGGACTTGCCGTCATTCTCTGCGCCGCTTACCTCCACGATATCGGTATTCCTGAAGCGGAAAAAAAATATAACAGTACGGCGGCCCGTTTTCAGGAGCAGGAAGGCCCGCCCATTGCCAGGGCCATTATGGAAAAACTCGGGGCAAAACCGGCCATGATCGATACGGTGTGTGATATCATCGGCCATCACCATCACCCGCGACCTGAAGAAACACTGGACTTCAAGGTGCTTTATGATGCGGATCTCATCGCCAACCTGGAAGAAAAGCAGGATAAAAAGCCCCTGGACCCCAAAAGAGTTGCCGACATTATTAAGCGGTCATTTTTGACACACGGGGGCAGGGAAGAGGCCCAAAAGGTGCTGGGCATTAAAAGAAAGGAAAATTCATGAAAGTAAAACGAAAGATCATCAAAATAGATGAGGACCTTTGCAACGGATGTGGACAGTGCGTGCTTGCCTGTGCGGAAGGGGCCATTCAAATTATCGACGGAAAGGCCAGGGTAATGTCCGACAACCTGTGCGATGGGCTTGGCGCATGCATTGGAGACTGCCCCGAAGGCGCTCTGGAAATCATCGAACGCGAAGCCGAGGAATTTGATGAAGTCGCTGTGGAAAAACACTTGACCCGGAGCAACCCACAGGATGCAGCCCCGGCCATGGCCTGCGGATGCCCGTCAACACAGATACAGACCTTGGCATCTTCTGTTCCCTGTGAGGCGGCGGACACGCCGGTCGCCATGGAAGATACCCGGTCGGCCCTGACCCATTGGCCGGTCCAGATACGGCTCGTGCCCCCACATGCGCCGTTTTTAAAAGGCGCAGACCTGCTGGTGCTGGCCGACTGCTGTGCCGTGGCCTATCCGCGTCTGCACCAAAACATGCTCAATGGTAAAGTGGTGATGATGGGATGCCCCAAATTTGACGACAAAGATGCGTATGTCGATAAATTTGCGGATATTTTTAAGACGGCGGGTACTAAAAGCGTCACCGCCGTGGTCATGGAAGTCCCTTGCTGTTCAGGGCTTCCCATGATAATCAAGAAAGCAATGGCTGCAGCCGGTACAAAAATTGACCTCAGGGAAGTTGTTATCAGCACAAGGGGCGACATCGTTGAGCAGGCCCGGACCCGAATCGGTTAACAGGTGAATCACAAAAGGAAGCGGTTTATAATTTTGAACTTTGTCGGATTTTTGTGATTGCCATTTAAAAACAACAGGTTTTATCTATTGTGGTCGAAAGGGGTTCAAGATTTTGAACCTCGCTATCGTCGGCCATGCTTATTTTTACGCCAAAACAGATTGCCCGAGAAAATAATTGTCGCCCGGGGGTTAGCCACAACTATCTGAAATAAAATATAAAATTAATAAAAATAAAAATAATTTACAAAAAAATATAAAGTTGGCAGGTTATTTGCTATTAAAAATAGTTAACCTAATAATTTTTTCATCTGTTCTCCTCCTTAACGGCCAATCGGACTATTCCGGTTGGCCGTTATACGTTTGGCACCCCGCAAAACAAAAAAATCGTGACAAACCTGCAAAAGCACTTATTTTTACTATTACGTGTTTTTGGAATTTACGAAAATGATTTTTATCATTCATGTTTTGCATATGATGGAGGTTTGCAGATGGCGTTTGAAACCAAAGAACAGGTCCTCGAAGAAATTCTTTCCCAGCCCAAACCAAAATGTCCCTACTGTCATGAGGAAATGAACTTGTGGGAGGTCCCTCCCATTACCTTCAGCGACGGGCTGGGGTGGGGCGTGCCCTATCTGTTTATCTGTTTTAATGACGAGTGTCCTAATTACAAGAGTGGCTGGGACAACATGATGGAGAACTATTCCCATCACGCATCTTACCGGTGCATGAACTATCCGGGAACCGATACGTTTGAGGTGATGCCTGTTTTCAGCCCTGTGGGCGCTACCGGTCAGATCATCGATGAACAGGCGTTGATGGAAGAGGCGGTCCTCAAGGAAAATATCAAGAAAGGATTTTCCATACTGGCCGATTGTTATGTCAACAAGGACGGGGTAACTGTTCTGGGCCTGTTGACGGATGTGACTCAGCCCATGCGGGTCAGGGTTAAAGCGGCTGAGATGATCGGCGATATCGGGGAATTGGAGGCCATCGACCCGATCCGGAATCTGAAGTTCGGAAATGATGTTTTGCAGAAAAACGTGGCAGAATCGGTGAAAAAAATTCATGGCCGCTATTTTACCCGGGAATGTCCCTTCTGTGCCGAAATCATCAAGGCCCGGGCCAAGATTTGTAAGCATTGCGGCAAAGAGGTGGCGGGGCTGTAAAACAATATTTGCATGGTTTGTTGACAAACCGTGAACCGTGAACCGTGATCGGTGACTGTCTTTATTGTTGATCTTTTATCAGCTGTTCCAGGGCTTCGGCGGGCATCTTGAAAGAATGGGCCTCAGCGGGAAACGTTGTTTCCTGAACCTCTTTTTTGTACTCGCCAATGGCCGCTATGATGGTTTCTCTGATATGGGCATACTGCTTGACGAATTTTGGAATAAATTTGTCGAAAAGGCCGATCATATCGTGGGTTACCAGGACCTGGCCATCCACATCCGGTCCTGCTCCGATACCGATGACCGGTATCTTAACCGCCTGGGTCACCAGTTTGCCCAGGGGGGCCGGAACCGCCTCTAAGATAATGGAAAAAGCACCGGCATCTTCCAGGGCTCTGGCATCGTCGATAATTTTTCGGGCCGCAGCCACATCTTTTCCCTGCATCTTGAAACCGCCCAGGGCACTGGCGGTTTGAGGGGTCAGGCCGATATGTCCCTGCACCGGAATGCCGGCCTTGACAATGGCCTTGACGGTCGTTGCGAAATCGACGCCCCCCTCCAGTTTGACGACATCACAGCCCCCTTCTTTCATTAAACGACCGGCATTGATGACGGCATCCCGGATGCCGGTATTGTAGCTCATAAAGGGCATGTCACCCACCACCAGGGGATTTTTACAGCCCTGCACCACGGCCCGGGTGTGGTGGATCATATGTTCCATGGTAACCGCCACGGTGCCCTCCAGTCCCATGACCACCATACCCAGCGAATCGCCCACCAGGACGATGTCTACGCCGGCCTGGTCCGCCATCAGCCCGAAGGGATAGTCGTAGGCGGTGACCATGACCAGTTTGCGGCCCTCTTCTCTGGCCTGCTGCACGTTCAGTATCGACACTTTATTCTGGTTCATATCTTCGCTCCTTGCCTCTTAATCATTGAATGGGGCCGAGGCCTAAAAAACTTTGGCCATGAGTGGAATGGCGATAAAGGTACCAATGGAACTGCCCAGGTTGGTGAAGACAACCACCAGAAGAATTCGGGTTACCTTGTTGTGCCAGAATCCCTTGATGGATAAGATATCTTCCGGCAGGCGTTCGAAATCCCGCACTTTGGGTTTTCTGGAAAAGGCTTCCACCAGGCCCGAGACCCATCCGGCTGCGATCATGGGGTTTAAAGATGTCAGGGGGGCCGCCAGTATGGCGGAAATTATGGTCAACGGATGGGCCAGGGCAATAATGGCGCCCAGTCCGGCCATGATACCGTTGGCTGCAATCCACCAGACGACCATGTCTGTCCCTGCCTTTGCACCGCCGTAAAAAAAGCCTGCCATTAAAAGCGTCATGATGGCAATGGGCAGAACCCATTTAAAAATGCCGCTGAATTTGCCTTTTGGGGGAATTTTTTCCAGCTCCTGGATATCGATGTGGGTATTCCAGTATTTTTTAATGCCCGGTACATGACCGGCACCCACCACGGCAACTATTTTTCGCCCAGGGGCGCTTTTAATTTTTTCCGCCAGGTACCGATCCCGTTCGTCAATCAGGATTTCCCTGATCACCGGCATGGATTTGCCGACTTCTGCGAGCAGGGATTCAAGCATATCTTCCTGCTTCATTTTTTCAATATCTTCCTCGGAGATATCGTCCACCTCACCCACGGAGAGCAGCATCTGAAAAAGGATTTTCAGCTTTGCCCACAGGCTCATTACCCGCCAGGTACGGGACAGGGTCACCCGAATATCCCTGTCTGCCAGGTGGATATGGGCATTGATGGCTTCGCCGGATTCGATGGCCTGAATCATTTCAGCCCCGGGTTTGATATCAAATTTTTCAGCGATTCGTTTTTGAAAGGAAGCCAGAAGCAGGTTGGACAGCAGTAAAAATGTCTTTTTTTCCTTGATGACCTTAACGATATCCATATCCTGCCAGCGGGCTTTTTGCCGGATCGACTGAAAGCGGGACTCGCAGAGTTCAACACACACCGTGTCCGGTGTTTCCCGCTCTATTATGGTTTTAACAAGATCGGCGCTCTCTTTGGATACGTGGGCGGTTCCCAGGAGAATGATTTCACGGTTATCTGATTTCAGGTGATGAACCATATTGCTGTTGTTTGTCATTTGAATTTTGTATATATTCCTTTTAAATTGATTTCAATTCTTTGTTTTTTTAACCGTGAATCGATAAAGGCAAACCGTTACCAGAGACAGGGCCATTAACTGCCGATGACCCAAAAGAGTAAAATAGATATCAGATCCCAGATGTCAATGCAATCGGGAATAATCGCATATTTATCTCAAACGTAAAAACAGTACCGGAGGTCGCCAATGCCGGATTCCAACCGTTATATGATTGCCAAAGAACCCTACTACCTGCCTGTGAATAATGAAATCGCCATGTTCGAAGCATCCTCTGATGCCATGCTGCCGGTAATGCTCAAAGGACCCACCGGCTGCGGCAAGACCCGTTTTGTGGAACATATGGCCTGGCGCCTGAAACGCCCCATGATTACAGTGGCCTGCCATGAAGACCTGTTTGCATCGGATCTGATCGGCCGGTATCTGCTGAAAAACGACGAGACCGTATGGATGGACGGGCCCTTGACCCGGGCCGTGCGGATGGGGGCTATCTGCTACCTGGATGAAATTGTGGAAGCCCGCAAGGATACCACTGTGGTCATCCACCCGCTCACCGATAACCGGCGGACCCTGCCCATTGATAAAAAAGGGGAGATTGTCAGGGCCCATCCCGGATTTATGCTCGTCATTTCGTATAATCCCGGTTATCAGTCGGTTTTAAAAGACCTCAAACAAAGCACCCGCCAGCGGTTCGTCAGCCTGGCTTTTGACTATCCGGCGGCGCAGCAGGAGGCTGAAATTGTGGCCAATGAAGGGCAGATTGACATGCCAACGGCCCGGAAACTGGTGTTGCTGGGGCAAAAAATAAGGAATATCCGGGAGCACGGGCTCACCGAAGGGGCCAGTACCCGGCTGCTGATCTATGGTGCCCAGTTGATGAAAAGAGGGGTGGCGGCAGCGGATGCCTGCCAGTGTGCCGTTTGCCTGCCCCTTACCGATGATGAACGGCTGCAGAAGACAATGCGTGATTTGATAGAAGATATCTTTTGAGTAACCCGATGACAGAACCCATGGAAAAATTGTTTATCGCCGACCCGGTCATTGCCCATAGGGTGCAGACGGCGCTGCAGCGCAAAAAAGGGAAGGGCGATTTTCAGGCCGCGGCCATCATGGTCGACGAAACCATCTGGGCCCTTTCGCGGGAAACCACCTTTGGCAAGGCCGTGGCCATGGGGTTTGCGGGGCTGCTGGGGGATACAGATACGGCCGGGATACAAAGATACGCGCAGATCGTCCATGGGGCCGGGGTGCAGGGCCCTGCCATCGGCAGGCTCATGGCCACTTATCTGGTGCCGGTCATTCGCCAGGGCCGTGGGGCATTGCTGGAACAGTTTTTGGCAACGGTTCAAATTATGATGGGAAAAGGGGTCTACACCCTCAAAGATCCTCTGGATGTGCTGGCAGGTCTTCTGGATGAGGGCGATCAGCCCGGCGCCGCCGCTTTTATGGATCTGTTGCAGGACACTTTCGGCCAACCCCTGACCTATAACCGGAGTATGCATTTTACCTGCATCCTGCCCAGGGCCGTACACGCTTTTTCACCTTTACAAAGGGCCTGGCAGGTGCGGCAGCTGGCCAGACTTATCCGGACGGATCTGCATCTTGTGGAACCATTTCTCGACGGTCTGGCAAAGGGGCTGACACTCCTGCATGAAAATGCCCTTGAACAATTTGTCTCTGCCGGATTAGAGAAATTTAGACAGAAACCCGATGCCGGGATCCGGTTTTTATCCCTGGTCTCTATCCAGGGTAAGCAACAATTTGAGGATCTGCAGGTGACCGTGGGACTGGGGATGCTTTGTTCCGATCTTAATTGTTATCTTTGCGCCAGAACAGGCCCGGGCCTGACGGTCCGTTCCATCACGTCGCTGCCGATGAAAATGAGGATGGACGAAAATCAGCCGATATCTGTTTTTTCAGATGCCAAAGCGATCTATCTGCCGGATGCGATCGGGCATTACCCTGATAAAAAGCAGAATGAAGTGCTTTACAAATGCCTCACAAAGGTTGAGGCCAGCTTCCACGAGTTCGGTACCTTTGATTTTGACCTGGAAAAACTGGCAGAAAGATGGCCCAGGGGCGGGGGATGTTCTCCTGTTTTTGAGAAATCCTGCATGATGCCGGATCCAAAACAGGAGATTTCCGATCTGGATCGTTTTTTCGCCTTATTTCCGGAACCCAAACTGGCCGGGGACCTGTTTACCGTTTTTGAGCATGGCCGGATCCGGCTTTGTCTGAGCCGTCGGTATCCGGGTCTTGTGAAAAACGCCGGTCCCCTGTTTCGAACCCAGGCACTTCAAATGGCGGGAAAAGAGCCCCCCTCTATGCTCTTCAGCCTTTATCTGACGGTGGCGCTGGATATTTTCCCGGATGCGCCGGTTAAGGCTGATGCCGCACAACAATCGGCGGTAAGAAAAATATCCGGGTTTTTCAGGCATCGTATGGAAAAAGACCCGGTCGTGGAAACCAGTGCCGAACTGACGGCAACCGTATATGACTGCATGGCGGCAATGGTCGCCCGTCATCGAAGCCGACACCATATCAGGGACGGCTATCGCTGTTTGCAAACCCCTTTTGGGTGCTGTATACGGCCGGATTTGTATTTTGCCGCCAACAGGGTATCTGAAAATATGGCCGGTGCCATAAAAGCCCTTCTTGCGGAAAAAAACATTGACGTGTACAAAGCAGATATACGGCGCACCCTGGTTGAAAAAGGCGGAGCGCTTGATCTGGAGGATATCAAGAAACTGGTGCTGTCGGCCCGCAGATCTTCCGATCCCGCCCTTGCCCTGCAAAAAGGGCCTTCTTTTGATCTTTCATGGCTGGATCTCAGTGGCTTTTTAAGACAAAAGGATATCGAAGAGCAGGCAACGGACAACACCCTCGGATCCGTTTTTCGGTATCAAGAGTGGGATTGCACCCTCAATGACTACCTCGGTGATCATACCCGGGTCCTGGAAAAAAATATCCGTGGCATAAAAAATGATTTTTACAGCCATACCCTTCAGCGCTACCAGGGGCTTGTAACACAGATCCGCCATGCGTTTGAACTTCTCAAACCCGAAGGCCTTGTCCTGCTGCGTCCCTGGCTTGAAGGGGATGAATTCGACTATCACAGTCTTTTGGATTTTGCTATTGATAAAAAAGCAGGCCGAATGCCCGGAGAGCGGCTTTACCGCAAACGGATCAAACAGCAGCGTGATGTTGCCGTGCTGCTTCTGGTGGATCTCTCGCGGTCCACCGCCAACTGTGTCTGCCCCTCGGGTTCGGATCGGCCGACCAGGGTACTGGATATTGAAAAAGAAGCCATTGTTCTCTTCTGCGAGGCCCTGTCCGTGGTGGGCGATCGCTTTTCCATCGCCGGTTTTTCCGGCACCGGTCGCCTGGGGGTTGATTATTTTAAAATCAAGGATTTTGAGGAGGCCATGGAAGAAGATGTCCGGCAGCGCATCAATGCCATGGCCCCCCAGCGTAGTACCCGTATGGGGGCCGCAATTCGTCATGCCACAACCCGGCTTGCCAAGGTGACCGCCAAGGTGCGGCTGCTGATCATTTTAGGGGACGGCTTCCCCAATGACACCGGATATAAAAGGGAATATGCCGTTTCCGATACGCGCAAGGCTGTTTTTGAGGCACATTCAAAACAGATATTTACCCATGCCATCACCGTCAATATGGTTCGTGATGTAAAGCTCGATGCGATCTATGGCGAAATGAGTCACAATGTGATATCAGATGTGTGTGAACTCCCCAGTCGTCTGCTTAGAATATACAGTGCCCTGACCCGATCCTGAAGTGCCGGGAACGCGCACTGTTTTTAAACAAATTTGTTTGCGACAGGATGCGATATGTTGATCTACGATGATATATATTCATGGGAAGGGTGGGGCGGTGCCTTGCGTCTGGGGCGGGGCAAATGCTGGTTGCGAATTTTTGATCTTCGAAAAGCACCTGATAAAATCGTTTTTCTGCGACCGTTGATCGCTGTGGTGACGGATGTTCCTGAAAGCAAAACATCGATTCGAAACTTCAGTAGCCATATCGCCACCAGTGTTACCCGGGAATTTAAGCTGGATCCGGACAGGTTGCTCTGGGTGGAATATTATCCGGCGCTGATATATGGGGCCGAGGGTGAAAAAATTATTCCCGAACGCTATGATGCGGTGACTTTTACCTGGCAAAAGGGCAGGGCCTTGCACCCGGTATGGCGAGCATTACAGGATTCCTGGCTCGATCTGGTCAAATCCCTCCTGGAAATGTAACCTGTTTCTGGTCATGGTCGTTATTTTCTTTCCGATCCCAATAATGCAAGGAGGTGGGTATGAATGTTACGGATGCATTAAAAACACGGAAAGCCGTGCGGGCCTTCCTTGACAAGGCCGTTGACAATGAAACGATCCAGCGAATACTGAACGCTGCAAAACACGCACCTTCCGGCACCAATGCGCAGCCCTGGCAGGTCGCCGTGGTTACCGGCGATACAAAGGCACGCCTGGAAAAACGGCTGGAGGATGCTTTCCGAAGCGGCGTCAAAGGGGCGATGGACTATCAATATTATCCCCGCAAGTGGAAAGAACCGTATAAGGGGCGGCGCAGGGCATGCGGGCTTCAGTTGTATACGACACTTGAAATAACCCGGGAAGACAGGGACCGGCAGATGGAACAATGGGCCGCGAATTACAGAGCCTTTGATGCACCGGTGGTTCTGTTTTTCTTTATAGATCCGGATATGGAAAAAGGCTCGTTTCTGGATTACGGCATGTTTTTGCAATCTGTCATGCTTGCCGCTGTTGAGCAGGGGCTTGCCACCTGCCCCCAGGCCGCATTGGGTGAATACCCGCATATCGTAAAAACAGCTTTGGGATATCCGGATGAAAGCATTTTGATGTGCGGCATGGCGCTAGGGTATGAGGACATTCAGGCAAAGGTCAACAGCTATCGCACCCCCCGGGAAGCGTTGCATGTGTTTACCCGTTTTTTTGATTAACCTATGATCCGGTCGATCCTAAAAAAAGGGGCGGCCAATAAATTGCCGCCCCTTTTTTGGTAATGTATTATTTTTTGTTTTTGCGCGCCATTATGTCCTGATCTTGAACGCCTGAACCATTAGGGATTATTAACGCCCCGAACTATCTGGAATGGAGTGCGTGCCTGCGGATTTTGATGGTAAAAAATTTTTTTCCCGTAAGATAAAGAAGGGTAAAAAGTTTTTTAATACTTTTTCCGGCCGCCGACGGTTTGGGTTCGAGGGCTATCAAACCATACCCGCAATCACATTCGGGCAGTTCGTGTTTGCAATAGGGGCATCGCCTGGCTGCCGAACGGGATATCATTCCATTCGAATAATAGTGGTAACATGTGTTATTGTTTGCATATATATCCATTTTAAAAATCCTTTTTTTAAGTTATGAGACTGCATTGACGGGGCCTTATAAATCCAAAAAAAATGAAAAGCAATTCTTTTTTGCGATGGTGCCGTTTTTTTTGATATGTTTTTTTTGAGGGCGGGGGACAACATTATGGAAATTTTACAGATACGCCTTAATAAAATGGCTGTTTTTTGTTATCTGATCGGCGATGAAGGCAGTCGTACCGGTGCTTTGATCGATCCGGCCTTTGAAACCGGTCGGATATTGGAGATTGTAAAAGAAAAAGGATATCGTATCACCCATGTTATCAATACCCATTGCCACAGTGATCATACCGCCGGTAATGCCGCCATTATCGCTGCTACAAAGGCCAAACTGCTGATACATGAACGGGATGCCGAAAATCTGGGGAAGATGCTGAACCGGAGCTTTACCCGGATGCTCGGCGGCAAAGCGTCGCCCCGGCCGGATATCCTGCTCAAAGATAAAGATGTGATCACCGTCGGCAGCACGGTGCTGAACGTGATTCATACGCCGGGACATACACCCGGCGGGATCTGTCTTCTGGCGGAAAACAATATTTTTACCGGCGACACCCTTTTTGTAGGGGCTGTGGGAAGAACTGATCTGCCCGGGGGGTCCTACAAACAGCTTTCCCGCGCCATTCGGGAGAGAATTTATACGCTGCCGGATGAAACGATTGTCTGGCCCGGCCATGATTACGGCATCTCTCGCGTTTCATCAGTGGCACGGGAAAAAAAAGACAACCCGCAATAATCGGCAGATGATGGGATTTTTTTGATCAAAAAAAAGGAATGCAACGATGAGGGAACAGGCCGCAGTTTTTAAAAAAACGTATGAAGACTACCTGACGCAAATTGGAAAACTTGATCTGACAGCTGTTTCTGACAGGCTTGGCGTGAAAACGGATGGAGACGGTGTGCGCATTCCTTTTTTCGGAATATTGCACAGGGTTTCACCCGCCGGAATTGTTGACCCCTCCGGTGAGAAGCCCAATCATGCCATCTGTGTGGTTTTGAGTAAATATCTGCTCATGTGCCCGGACACCGAACCGGACGGGGATGAGTGGGCCGCCTATCAGGATTTTAAAGATGCGACCCCCTTTGCAGACGCTTATCGCAAAAATGTGGAACAGGCCCTCGCCATAAGCTTTGGCGGAAAGCTGGATGAACTCAAGCAGGCCTGTAAAATATTAAACGGCGGCGCCCCTAAGGGGATTAACCTGCCCTATGACCTGGCCATGTGGTTTGTTCCCCTTCCCAGGGTACCGCTGTTTTTGCTTTTTAATGATGGCGACGATGAATTTTCAACTCAGTGCAAAGTGTTGTTTGAAAAACGGGCCGAAAAATTTCTCGATATGGAATGCCTGGCCATGCTGGGGATGCTACTGGCAGACTACCTGAAGACCGCGGCCAATATTTGACGGTCCCGCAAAAAATCCAACGCCTGCGTTGCACTGCATTTCATAATCATTCAACGTACGATGGTTGCGCCTCATGATTACGAAATTTGCACGCCTTGAATTTGAACTTTTTGTGCGACCGTTTAAAACCGGCTTTTTACGAGAGCATCATATTTGAGTCTGACAGCATCCGGAAAAGGAGAAATCATCATGCAGACCAAAATGCCCAAATTAATTTATCTGGCCCTTTTTATCATGGCCATACTGGAAGCTAGCTGCAATCCGAGCCGGCTTGACCTCAATGTCCGGTTTGATCGGGTCGGGGGGCTTACAAAAGGATGCGCTGTTATTTTTGATTCAAAAGTGATCGGCCGTGTCAGCAATCTCGATTATGAAAAAAATGAAAATTATATTGTAAAATTATCCATACGTCCTGAGTTTTCCAATACAATTACCGAATATTCGCGTTTTGTCATTGTTGCCGACCCGGCCGACCCACAAAAAAAGGCCCTTGAAATGTGCCTGCTTGAAAAGGGCGGTAATCTGTTGGAAAACAATACGACAATCGATGGATCCGATGCATTGTTATTCTATTCCGAAAAAATACGAAAAGAGCTGGAAAAAGGGTTTGATTATCTTAAAAAAGAGTATCAAAGAATCATAGAAGACCTGCAACATTTGCCGGAACAGGAAAAATTCAAGATACTTCAACAGGAGTTGCAACAGTTGCTGGAGCAGATACAAAATTCCAGTGCAGCAGCCCGGGAAAAATTAAAACAAGAGGTCCTGCCCCAATTGAAAAAGGAGTTGGACGAGCTCAGAAAAACACTGCGGGGCCTGGGCCGGGAAAAGGAACTGGAACCGCTGGAAGAGCAGATCAGGGAGATCAGAAGTATTTAGGGGGACTTTAAAAGGCGCTTTTATGCGATATGGTGCCATGAATTTTCCGGTAAAACCGGTTCTCCGGGAAATTGATATCTTTGCCTTGAAAACATGTTTCCCGCCTACCGATCCTTTGTCGAGCCTGAAGAATTTAAGGATATTTTCGGACAATACCCGGATCTCATGTTGACGCTGGACATCGGCCATGCCGGTATCGACAGTCCCAGCGGCCGCCGGATTTTTGAATTTATCAAATTATTCGGCCATCGTATCGGTCATGTTCACATCAGTGACACCCTGGGCCATGGAGATGATCATTTCCCCGTTGAAGAAGGGTCAATCCCTTTTCCAAAAGTCATCAAGGCCTTTCAAAAAGCAGGATATAACGATACCGTGATCCTTGCGGTTTTTGCTAAATTGTAATTCAAAGTCTTGACAAACCATCATTAAATCACATAAAATTATAATTTTTTAAGTCATATGTAATTTGTTTGGCAAGTCTCTTTATAGAGCATTGTCGGCACCTCACCCCGATTATTTAAAGGAGTTTAATCATGGCACAATTAATTTCAGAACGTAGGGATATTGATTTTGTTTTGTATGAGCAACTGGGCATTGAGGCCCTGGTCAAGGCAGAAAAATACAATGATTTGAACCGCAAAATGTTTGATATGATTGTGACCGAGGCAAGAAATTTTGCCATTAAGGAGATTCTGCCGACTTATGCCCAGGGGGATCGGGAAGGGGTCCACCTGGTGGACGGCCAGGTCAAGGTGCCCGAGTGCTTTCGAAGGCCTTATAAGCTGTTTTCCGAAGGCGAGTGGATTGCTGTGACCGAAGATCCTGAAATCGGCGGACAGGGGTTGCCCCACGTGATCAAGCAGGCTGCCTATGACTACCTGGTGGGGGCCAATTTTGCCTTTACCGCCTTTGCTATCCTGGGGCACGGTACCGGTAAAATGATCGAGATTTTCGGAACCGAAAAGCAGAAAGCAATGTTCTTGAAAAAGGTCTATTCCGGAATCTGGGCGGGTACCATGCTGCTGACGGAACCTGAGGCCGGTTCGGATCTGGGCGCTCTGACAACAACGGCGGTGAAAAATACCGACGGTACCTACGCCATTACCGGCAGTAAAATATTTATCACCTGTGGAGATCACGATGTCACGGAGAATATCATTCACCCGGTACTGGCCAGAATAGAGGGGGCACCCAAAGGGGCCGGGGGAATATCCATCTTCCTGGTTCCAAAATACCGGGTCAATGATGACGGCAGCATGGGCGATTTCAACGATATCGTATGCACCGGGGTGGAAGAAAAGATGGGTATCCACGGCAGTCCCACATGCAGTCTTTCTCTGGGGAGCAAGGGCGAATGTCACGGGCTTTTGTTGGGTCAGGAAAATAAGGGCCTGGCTGTTATGTTTCATATGATGAATGAAGCCCGTCTGGGGGTGGGGGCCCAGGGGTACCTTCATGGCTCCGCTGCATATCTGTATGCGGTCAATTATGCCCGGGAGCGACGCCAGGGAAAGGACCTGGCCAAAGGCAAAGACCCTGCTGCACCTCAGGTGCCGATTATTTCTCATCCGGATGTTCGTCAGATGCTGCTGCGCATGAAAGCACTGGTGGACGGCATGCGCAGTTTTACTTTTTATGTGGCCTATTGCTTTGACATGGTGGAATGTACCGCGGATCGGGCGGAAAAAGAACGCTGGCAGGGGCTGATTGAGCTGCTTACACCGGTGGTGAAATCCTATTGCAGTGACCGCGGGTTCGAGGTGTGCAATCTGGCCATGAATGTTTTTGGTGGCTATGGATACACCCGTGAATATCCTGTTGAGCAGCTTTTGCGGGATTGCAAAATTACGACGATCTATGAAGGCACCAATGGTATCCAGGCCATGGATCTGCTGGGACGCAAGCTGGGAATGAATAAGGGGCGGGTCTTTATGTCTTTTTTAACGGAAATTCAAAAAACCATTACCGAAGCTAAAAAGACAGGTGGGTTGGAAAAATTGGCAGATGCCGTTGATGTCGCCGTCAATCAACTGGGCGAGGTCGCCATGCACATGGGCAAGACCGCCATGTCACCGGAATTTAAGACGGCGTTTTCTTTCGCCTCTCCATTTCTCGATTGTACGGGGGATGTGATTATGGCATGGATGCATCTATGGCGTGCTGTGGTTGCCATGCCAAAGCTGGAAAAGCTTTCCGGCGGAAACGACCCTGATGCCATCATGGCCAAGGTGGAAAAGAACAAGGAGGCGGCTTTTTACGATGGGCAACTCAAGACGGCTGAATATTGCATTAATGTGCTGCTGCCGGTAACCCTGGGCAAAATGGCAGCGATCAAAGCAACCAGCCATGCGGCTGTGCAGATCCACGAAAAATCTTTTGGCGGACAATAAAAAATTTGTCCGGCCGGTTATTGCTCGGGCTGGATGGTTAATTCGAAAATATGCTGTTGTCGATAAAATGTCTGGGCGATTTTATATTTTTGTTTGGGCGATAGATCCACAACCACCCTTACCTTGGCGTCCGGTTTCTCATGATAGGCAACTCGGATCTGCTCAATCAGTGCACCGTTGACTTTCATGATTCGCCCGATGCCGCTCCCTATGAGCAACCCTTTAAAATCACACACAATTTTAGGTTGTTCAATATCGATGACAAAGGTTTCAGGGGGGTAATCACCGTTTAATTTGAAGATCACTTTTTCTTTATTGTTTGATATAATTTCGCTCTGGATTTCGTTGATCAGCCTTCCGGCGGCAGTATCAATGGGGGGCGTTTGCGGTTTTGAAAAAAGGTTCTGATGGGCCCATCCCAGCCGGTTGTCCGGCAGTTTTACGGCCAGCCAGGAATCCTGACGGCTGATGATGGCTACCCGGTCTCCTTTTTTCAGCTTGACGAGCACCGCTGATTTTACCGACGGCTTGATTCGGACGTTGGCGATGTCTACCTGAACGGTTTTAATGGCAGCAGAAAAAAGTGGGGCCCCAGCGGCATCTGAATTGTTTTCAGCGCCACATGCCGCTCGCGGGCCGAAGGATATTGAAAAGAGACCACAGCCGCACAAAATAAAAAAATAAAAAAAACCTGATGTGTAAAGCCGCCAGAAATATTTCATCTTTGTCTCCGCTAGGGGTTTTATACAGAAAGGCTGCCACCCGGCAGCCTTTCTGGTTTTACCAAAATTTGTATTTTTTAATCCGTTTCATATTTAAATGAGAGGCTTACCCTGGCCCTGTAAGCAACCACTTTTCCATCCTCCACCTTAAGATCCAGTTTGTCGATTTCTGCCACCCTTAAATCTTTTAGTGATTTCGAGGCGGTTTCCACGGCGGTTTTAGCTGCGTCCTCCCAGGATACCGTGCTTGTCCCCACCAGTTCCACGACCTTGTAGACACTATTGCCCATGATTTTCTCCTTTCTGTTGTGAGGGTGAATGTGTTTGTCATGAGCCCTTCACTGAAGCCTTGTAAAAATCTTGCTCCGCAAGGAATGAAATCTGGCATAAATCCTGAGCAGGGGTCGTTTAAAATTAACAAATTAAGTCAGTTCGAGAAAGTGTGGCCGAAATGTAGGCTGTTGTTTTGTCGCCATCGGGTGGTCAGCCGGGCCTGTAAAAAACTGTATAACAAAAAAGCGCGTTTCGTCAAGGATGTCGAGGGGAAATTTTCCGTTATTTTGGATGAATAAATTAAGATCGGTTGTAAATTTTTATGCAATCGAATGTGTATTTTATTATACAGTCTTGGTGCCGATAATCCTTTCTGTGCTGCCGCCAGCGGAATAATCCGCCCGAATACCATTAAAAAAAATAATTTGATGTGGTATTGATTTTGCATGACCTTAATATGAAAAATGTTTTAATATGCTGGTTTTGACAGCTCGATAAAGGCAAACCATTTCGAAAGGATGGGGCGCAAAACCACTGACCTAAGTCTTTTGGAAAAAAGATAGGGCCGCAGGGTTGCCGAAAGCAAAGGTAATGCCTTCGAGATGTCATCGACGATAAAGATTTTGTGTTACACAGACAAATCCCGGAGGCTGCATGAAACTGCAAGTTGGTATTTTATCAAAATACAGAAGATTTTTTCTCATCGATCTTTTGTTAATTATCGTTTTTTCTGTTTTCTTTTTTTCTGCCGCTGCTTTTGCCGGTACCGTCAAGCTGGCATGGGACGCCAACACGGAGTCTGATCTTGCGGGATATCGGGTTTTTTCTCATAATGCTGGCGGCAGTTACGACTATTCTTCGCCGACCTGGTCAGGTATTGAAAACAGTTGCACCCTTGAAAATCTTGATGAGGGCAGTGGCTATTATTTTGTCGTACGGGCCTTCAATACGGCCGGCGTTGAAAGTGGAGACTCCAATGAAGTGTATTATTCAGTACCGCAGAGCCAAAACAACCCGCCTATTGCAAATGCCGGTTCCGATGGTATCATCCCCGAAGGAGATCCGGTGACCCTGGATGGTTCGGCTTCGGTTGATTCCGACGGGACCATCGTGACGTATCACTGGGTCCAGACCATCGGTCCGATAGTCACACTGTCTGATGCTGCTGCCGTCAAACCCGATTTCACTGCACCTCAGGTATCCAGCGCCGGTGCGACTTTAGTGTTTCAATTGACCGTAACCGATAATGGCGGATTAACAAACTCAGATACGGTTTCCATCAATGTCAATGATCTTGTCCTGGCCGATAGAGATGGTGACGGCGTGGCCAATGAACAGGATGCCTTTCCCGATAACCCGGAAGAGTGGACCGACAGTGACGGTGACGGAATCGGCAACAACCAGGACCCGGATGACGATAACGACGGTATGCCCGACGCCTGGGAGGTTGAATACGGCCTTGATCCGCTGAACGCTGACGATGGTGAGGATGCCGATGGTGACGGTTTCAGCAATGTCGTGGAATACCAGTATCAAACCAGTCCCACGGATAACAGTTCAATCCCCCCCCAGGCCCCGGTGGCCATTGCCGGCTTTGATCAGATGGTATCAGAAGGCAACACCGTTACCCTGGACGGATCCGGCAGTTATGATGCAAACGGTGAAATCGCAGCCTATCAGTGGACGCAGATCGATGGGCCGGAAGTCGTCCTGTCTGATGAAATGGCTGTGGCCCCGACCTTTTTGCCCCCGCCGGTTTCCGGTGATGATGTGGTGTTTTCATTTACCCTGAAGGTCACGGATGAGGATGGGTTCGAAAGTACTGACGCCATTGACGTGATTATCCAGGAAAATGGCATCACCGGATTCCCCGCCGATGCCATCACGTTTTATGCCATTGACGGTCAGCCTCTGGCTGTCCAGGTTCATGACGGGGGTTATCTGGTACGGTTGGAAGCGGTGGCCCCTGATTTTGGAGCCGACACCCCGGATCGTCCCGAAGTGCTGCCTTACGGGCTTCTTGATATGGATATCAAGGCATCGAGTCCCGGCGGTTCGGTTGTTTTGACCATTTACCTGCCTGAGGGGGCGCAAGATGGTGCGACCTGGTATAATTACAGCGATGTCACCGGATGGCAGGATTACAGCAGCAATATTGAATTTAATGAAACCCGGGATCAGGTGACCCTTGTACTCACAGACGGCGGGGTCGGCGATAACGACCGTCAGGCCGATGCCATGATTCTCGATCCCTCGGGGCTGGGTATCAGCAACCCGGAACCTGCTGCTGATCAGATAGATGTCACCGGCGGCGAATCCAGTGGCGGAGGCGGCGGATGTTTTATCGGTACGGTTAATACCGGATCGCTTTTAATCACGGGGTATCCGCACTGCTGGATACTCATGGTGCTGATTGCCGCCCTGGTTTTGGGACAAAATGTTTTAAGACAGCGATAATAATACGCCCGATGATAATAAAAAAATCTCCGTAACCATCCGTGGGTTTACTATTCCTCCCCCCAACAAAAAGTCACTTTTCCTCTGGTGGCTTTTTGTTGTTCCGCACCTGTATCCGATTACAGCAAAAATAAACAGAAAACAGATCCTATGGGTGATTGCGATGGCCGTTCAAGGGATTTTAATGGGGGGTATGGGGGAATTAGGATTGGAAATGAAATAAATTGAACAAAGATTGCGATCCTTATATACCTGTCTTTTGAATCAACAGTGTATATTCAAGGTACTCATTTAACATTTTCTGGTTATCTTCCGGTGTGATTTTGCGGGGCAGAATTTCAAGTGCGCGTTCTGTGGCCTCGTCAATCAGCTCGGCCCTGAATTGTGCTTCGGCCTTCATAATATGGTTTTCTATCTTGCGTTGGGCCGTTTCCATCATGAATCGGCATTGTTGTTCGGCATCCTTGATAATTAGATGCTTTTTTTTTTCACCCTGCTCTAAAATTTTTTCTTTCAGTTTTGCAAGGTGGATATCGCTTTCATCCAGTATTTTAAGTGCTTGTTTGGCCTTATGGGCTATTTTGTTTTTGTCTTCCTCTATCTGATTGATTTCTTCTGAAATTTCAAGTTTTCGGCCTTTCAGGAATTCCATTACGGGTGCTTTCCCGAATTTGAATGCCAGGAAAACAAGAATCAGGAAATTGACCCACATCATGACAAGATCATATGTCGGTCGCCAGCTTGCGGCCGTTTCCACTGCAAAAGCATTACCACAGGAGATAAAAACGGACAGCAGAACCACAAAGAGCCAATATGGAAGGTATCCCCTTCGATTAATACCGTTGTTCATGGAAGCAGCCTCCGTTCCAACACCTTTTCCATAATACTGACAGCCAGCACTTCCGATTCACCGTCCAGTTTTTCTCTGGCGCTTGCAAGCTGGGTTTCGGCATTAATTCGGGCATTGGATTGCAGTTCGCTGATTTCGGCCCTGACTGCCGAAAGCATTTTTGCAGATTTTTGAATTCCCTGTTCCCTGATTTTTTTACTCAAGTCAAAGGCTTCATTTTGAACCACTGTTTTTTTTTGTCTGATCTGATCCGTTATACGATCAAGTGATTTTCCCGCATCAACAATATCCAGATTTATTTTTTCCATATGATTTTCCCGTTCAATCATGATCCGTCTCAACGGACGAAACATGATGCGATTGATAATGAAAAGAAAAATCAAAAACGAGATCAACTGAACAACAAGTGTCTCATTAATACTGATTAATGCAATATTGCTGATAATCTGCATAAAATTATTCCAACCTGTTTTATTGCTTTGAGGGGGCAGGCGTCACACAAAAAGCCCTGCTTTGATTGTCGTGTGATGTCGCGTCGCCGGCCCATCCATGCGTTAACCGGATGGATCCCCGTTTTTTTGCTGAATTTTTTGTGTGGACGGGCTTGTTTGGGAAATTAAACGACAAATAAAAGCAGCAAGGCGATGACCAGGGAATAAATTCCGGTGGACTCGGATACCGCCTGCCCGACAAGCATGGTTCGTGTCAGAAGCCCTGCTTCCCTGGGGTTTTTACCGATGGCCTCACATGCCTTGGCCGCCGCCATACCCTCTCCAACACCGGGGCCTATGGCACCGAGCCCCATGGATAATCCCGCTCCTAAAAATGCCGCAGCCTTGATAATATCCGCACCTTCAATTGCCATTTTTATCTCCTCGTTGAAATTGGTTTTTTTCTATTTTTTACCTGGATCTATACAACAAAAATCAGAACCAGGGCAATTACCATGGAATAGATGGCCGTGGATTCGGCCACGGCCATTCCAACCAGCATCGATCTTGTAAGATCACCGATACTCTGTTCATTGCGGGCGACCCATTTGACGCCGCCGCTGGCGGCTATTCCTTCACCGATCCCCGGTCCTATGGCACCCAGGCCCATGCATAGACCTGCTGCCAGCAGCGCCATGGGGGGCGCAAGGAAACCCGAAGCGGGATACCCTCTGAAAATGAGAATAAATGCCACGAGAAGACCCAAGATCGCCGGTGTCTGGGTTATGGCCTGCCCCAGCAGCATAATGTTGGTGACCGGAGTCGCTGCCGACGGCTGGCGTGCGATGCCCTCACAGCTTGCTTTGGCCACTACACCGCCGCCGATACCCGAGCCAATGGCACTGAGCCCTGCAGCCAGTCCCGCCCCCAAAACAGCGGCCCAGGTCGGTGATGTCGGGTTGGCCGAGAAATCCGAAAACAAAAGAATAAACGCTGTCACCAGGGCAAATATGGACGGGGTTTGACATACGGCCGCTCCGATGAGCATATTGGTGGTTAACCGCCCGCTCATGGCCGGCTGGCGGGCAACCCCGATACACGCTTCCCCTGCGGGAAACCCGGAACCGATGCCCGATCCGATGGCGCCAAGCCCCATGGCCAGTCCCGCCCCCATTACCGCAGCGACGGTGATATAGGAGGCGGCGGCAAAATCGGTAAACAGCAGAATCATCGCCACCACCAGGGCAAAAATAGATGCCGATTCCGCAATGGCCTGCCCCACCAGCATGGATTTAAAAATATCCCCGGCAAGTTCGCTGTTGCGCGCTATGGCGGTATTGGCTTGGGCCGCGGTATAGCCTTCTCCGATGGCGGCGCCGATGGCACCGAACCCCATCGCCAGGCCGCCTCCTGTATAAGCGGCAAGATTAACCCAGGTTTGAATATCATAGGCCATAATTTATTTTACCTGAACCGAAATATAGACGACTGTAAGCATGGTAAAAACAAAGGCTTGAATGGCGCCTACAAATAGCCCGAAAAAAGCATTTAAAAAAGGCGGAAACGCAATGCTCCAGGTTAGATGAGAGACCACCAGGATGATAATCGATCCCCCCATGATGTTTCCGAACAAACGAAAGGAGATGGACACTATTTTGGCCAGTTCTCCGATCACATTCAGTGGCATCATAAAAAAAATAGGTTCGAAATACTCTTTGATATACGCCTTGAATCCCTTGCTTTTTATCCCGGCATAGTGGGCAATGACAAAGCCCATCAGGCCAAGGCTTAAGGGTGTGTTAAGGTCTTTGGTGGGTTCTTCCAGATGGGGCACCATGCCGATCCAGTTGCCCAGTACCAGAAAAAGAAACAACGCGAATATCAACGGTGCATAGGTTTGAGCCATTTCGCGGTTCAGGGCATCTTCGGTCAAGTCATAAAGTTGGCCCACAAACAATTCCCCCACTATCTGAAGCGGCCCGGGTAACATGTTTTTTTTTCGGGTTGTGGCAATACCAAAGACAATCAGGATGGCGATAACAATCCAGGTCATGAAGATGACTTCCAGGTTGAATACCATATTATGCCCGAAAAGCGGAACGATGAGTTGATGGATTCGGCCTAATTCTTCCATAATTGTCGTTAATACCTTAGGGTTGACTTCTTTTTCACCACTTGCCCGGCATACGGTAATATCCGGGTAAACGGTGAGATGCCGGTTGTATTCAATTCCTGGCGGTCGGCCGTAAATCTATGCCGCCCGCCATGCGGGAGGTTATTTAGCCCCTCTGGCGGGAAGCAACAGGTGCTGCAGATGATCACCCAGTATGACCGCCTGTACCAGGAAAAGCCCGGCGATGGCTGCAAAAAGGTTGAACTGATCCAGTTTGATTGCCAGAACAAGTGGAATTGCCATCAAACCGTATCTGAAAAAAATGGAGCCAAAAGCCAGAAGCAATGTCATATTCCGGGTTTTGTTAATGCGCATGGGAAGGGTTTCGCCGATTAAAATAAAATTAAAGATACTGAACAACGTCCCGAACACCAGTCCTTTTCCAATGGGGCGGTAACCTGCGAGGATAAAACAAAACCCGGCAATAATGGCAATAATGATTGCCAGGGAACAGTATCTCTTCTGCGTTTGTCTAATCTGTTCCATTTTGCAGATGCCCCGATCGTTTGTCTTTGTTTTGCTTTGGCGTTACCATTTCCATTATCTGACGATAGACAACGTTGGCGCCCCCGATGACGCCTAAAAAAATAAAAAGGGTTAGAAATATTCCTTTTGTTTTCAGAAGGGTATCTATTAGTCGACCTATAAAAAAACAAAAAAAAATGCACCCGGCCATGGTGAGACCCAGTTGCATTACAAAAGAAAGGTTTTCCGACCAGGCCCGGCTGTGTCTTACATTAAGTGCCAGTCTTTTGGATATTTGTTTTTTTTGATGACGCATATTGTATCTATAATCGACGGGTAAATCGGAGTTGGGCCGGTTTGCTGTAAACTCCGGATTCCGGTTCATTCTCAGGTGACTGAATTTTACACCCCATGATCCACGTAAATTAAATTTAACCCGAATCAATATCCAAAATACAATAAATTTAGTCAACCTTATGTTTGGGTGCATGGCATAAAAACTAAATTGCTTTCATAAACTATTTATATCAAGCAAATCCTCTTGCTGTCAAGGCTGGAAATTAAAGCGATCATAATTCTCGAAAAGGGGTTATCGGATTGTTTAAGAAAAGTGGCTTCACGGCCTAAAAATTTTTACAGAACCCCTGTTTTTTCATCATAAAAAAAGTTTTATTTTTTGTGTTTGACCGTATCTGTCAAACCCGTGTGCTAAAAATGATTTCAGCATTACATGACCGTTTTAATATTTCCAATGCAAACCGTTGCTTACAGGGGGATTCAAAATGAGGAAAATTGAATTTTATCCAAACTATCAGGAGAAGTTTGAGTATCACGGAAACACGGCCATCGAAAGAATTCGTAAACGCGGCAGAATCGTGATTGCCCGGGACTGGCTGCTCTTCGATACGGTCGAAGAGGCCACCGATTATTTTAACAGCAGTTGCGGCATATAGAGATATCATGATAAATCAAATAGGTGAAAAAATCATGGAATGCCTGCTGATGGTTCTTGCGATCATACTGGCCGCCCTGGGGACATTGCTTTTGGGGTTGTGAGAAAAGTATGGGATGGCTTGACAACATTTTCCCACTGGTATAATCTATAAACATGGCAAGGTTGAATGGATCGGGGGGGGGGGGCTTGACGATACATTTGAAAAGCCACTGAACTGCGCCATCTCTTCTGCAAAAGAAATCAAACATCTGATAGACCACTATATTCATCACCGACCGGGCATAAATTCTGTTTTCCACCCTACTACAACCAGGTTTCTGTAACAAACTATGAGAGGAGGGAATATGAAAACAAAACGCCGTTCCATCCATCAAATTGTCGAAGAACAGATCCGGAAATGGCAAATTATGCACAGTGAACGTGTTGAAAAAACAGCGTTTCCGGTAATAACCGTGTCGCGGGAGCCGGGAAGTGGTGGTAAACTGGTCGCCGCCGGCATTGCCGAAAAACTCGGGCTTGATCTGTTTCACCAGGAGCTGATCCATGAAATGGCCAGAAGCACTCAGGCCGAAACCCGAATCCTTGAAACCCTGGATGAAAAAAGGCTTTCGGTTCTGGAAGACTGGATATCTTCACTTGTCCACAAACGGCATATCTGGCCTGATGAATACCTGCAGCATCTCATGAAAGTCATCGGGACCATCGGAAAGCATGGCAAGGCGGTTATCGTCGGCAGGGGGGCGAACTTTATTCTGCCCCCTGAAAAAAGGTTCCGGGTACGCGTTATCGCTCCTCTCAAGGACAGAATCAGCAACGTTGCCCGGGAATTCAACGTTGGCATGGAAGAGGCCCAGCGTCATGTCATCAAATCGGAATCACAGCGCAGGGCATTTGTCCGCCAGTATTTCAATGCCAATATTTCGGACCCGCTGAATTACGATTTGGTTATCAATACAAAGAGCACCGCCATCGATGCTGCCGTCAGGGCCGTTTGTGACATTTTGGACCATTGATATCCTTTGGGTCAGATGCCGGCCGGTGATTGAAGCGATGGGGGAACTGGGGAATCTGTTTTTTCAGGTGCCTGCAAACCGGCGCGCCAGTTCAGCGTAGGTAAACCGGGTCCCACCGAAGATATCCAGGGCACTGCCAACGGTAAAATCAACGGCGCCCCGGCCAAGGTTTTCAATGATTTGGATGTCTTCCATGGTGTGGATGCCACCGGCGTAGGTAACGGGAATTCGGGCCCACTGGCCGAGCAGTTTGACAAGGGGTTTTTCAATGCCCTGGCATCTGCCTTCCATATCCACGGCATGAACCAGGAATTCATCGCAGAAACAGGCCAGATGGTCCAGCAGGGCCGGTGTTATCATCTCATCGGTGAAGGTCTGCCAGCGGTTTGTTACGATCCGGTAACCCTCAGCCTGTCGGCGGCAGCTCAAATCCAGCACCAGGCGTTTTTTCCCGATACGCCCCACAAGCCGTTTCAGTCGTTTTTCATCCACTGTTCCGTCATGGAACACCCATGAGGTGACAATAACGGCGGATGCGCCCTGGTTCAGCCAGTTTTGGGCGTTATCAATGGTGATGCCGCCACCGATCTGCATCCCGCCGGGCCATGCATTCAAGGCGGCCCGGGCTGCTTTTGCATTGCCCGGCCCCAGCATGATCACATGGCCGCCGGTGAGCGCGTCCTTGCAGTATTGCCGCGCGAACCAGTGGGCCGGTTTATCAGCCGTAAAGTTGGTTTTTATGGATTTTTCATCTTTATCCGAAAGTGTCGCGCCCACAATCTGCTTGACAACACCCTGATGAAGATCAATGCAGGGGCGAAATTTCATCTTTTAAACGCCTCAATGGATTGGGTCCCAGCTTGAGGACCCGTTGGTGCATTTCTTCCACGGTGTCTGCAAACAATTTGGCATCGGAGGCACCAATATGGAACATCTCCAGCCGGTCCCCGCCGATACCGATTTCATCCAGCAGTGTTTTTGTGTACTGCACTCTTTCCCACGCTCTGAGATTTCCTTCCAGGAAATGACAATCGCCGACCTCACACCCGCCCAGGAAAACAGCATCCGCTCCGGATTCAAAGGCTTTGAGCATATGAATCGATTCAACTTTGCCGGTGCACAGATACTTGACAATCCGGATAGAGCCCGGATACTGCAACCGCTGGGAACCGGCCATGTCTGCGGCAGTATAGGTGCAATAAGTACACAGCAGCCCGACGATTTTAGGTTGAAAATCTTCCATTCATGCCTCCATGGAATTGACGCCATTTATTTGATGCCGCAACATCGGCATTTTGTTAATTTGTAGCAAATAAAAACTTCAGGCATAAGCGTCTAGTACAGCGCCTCTATTTTGGCCAGATACTGATCGTTTGTATGATGACCGATGGTAATGGCACTGCGCGGACAGGCTGAAGCACAGTTGCCGCACCCCTGGCAGGCAGCCGGATCGATATAAATGACGCCTTCTGCCTCATCGAGCCCGGGTACGCCAAAGGGACAGGTCCGGACACAGGTCATACAGAGAACACATTGCTGGTTATTAACCACGGCCACGGCGCCGCCCACATCCCGCTCTGCCTTGGAGAGCACGGTGCAGGCCCTTGAAACAGCGCCTTTGGCCTGGGCAATGGCCTCATCGGCAAATTTGGGGCCATGGGCCAGGCCGCATAGAAAGATTCCCGAAACACTGAAATCCAGGGGCTTTAATTTCAGGTGAGACTCCATGAAAAAGCCGTCCTGATCCAGGGGAAGCTTGAAAACACTAGCCACTTTGCGGCTGTCCGGATGGGGGACAATGGCGGCACTCAGGGCAACGATATCGGCATCAAGGGTAATGTTTATACCAAGGTTGCAGTCAAACACCGTAACGGCAAGCCGGTCATTCTCCTTGCTTACCACCGGCGGTTTGTCCGGGTCATAACGGATAAATTTGACGCCGGCTCCCCGTGCCGCCTTGTAGGCCAGTTCCTTGAATGAAAATGTCCGGATATCGCGATACAATACATAGATGTCGGCTTCGGGGTTGTCCGCTTTGATCTTAAGGCTGTTTTTCACAGCCGCCGTACAGCAGACCCGGCTGCAGTAGGGTCGATTTTCATCCCTGGAGCCGACACACTGAATCATGACGGTGGCTTTGGCAGCCTTGACGGCGGCATCCCGGTCAAACAGTTTTTGTTCCAGTTCCTTCTGGGTCAGGATACGGACGTCTTTTCCATACAGCCAGTCGTCAGGCTTGTATTCCTGGGCACCGGTGGCGATAATAATGGCCCCGCAGGCAATCTCGATCTTCGATTCCCCGGTCAGCACCCGGCAGTTGAAATTCCCCACGACGCCGGCATAATCCACAACCTCCGCCTCGGTATATACCGTTGTCAAAGGATGTGCCTTCACACGTCGAATCAGGTCTTTGACGTAATCGGCCGGTTGCGCACCATCTTCAGTATAATACAATGTCAGGGCATTGCCCCCTAAAACAGCGCTTTTTTCCACCAGGGTGGTGGTATACCCCTGCTCTGCCAAGGCCAGGGTGGCGGCCAGTCCGGCCAGGCCCCCGCCGATGACAAGCCCCTTTTGAGTGATCTTCATGGAGACCTCATACAGGGGCTGCAGCATTCGGGATCGGGCCACTGACATGCGCACCAGGTCTTTGGCTTTTTCCGTGGCACCGGCCTTGTCCCCGGCATGGACCCAGGAGTCCTGGTCCCGGATATTGGCCATTTCAAAAAGATACTTGTTCAATCCGGCTTTCTGTAAGGTATCCTGGAACAGCGGCTCATGGGTGCGTGGACTGCAGGAAGCAATGACGACCCGGTTTAAATTTTCCCGGCCGATGATTTCCTTGATTTCCGTCTGGGTGTCGGTGGAACAGGTAAACAGAAAATCATCGGCATACACCACGTCGGCAAGGGTGGCTGCATATTCGCTGACCGCTTTTACATCCACCACAGCGGCAATATTGATGCCGCAGTGACAGACAAATACACCGATGCGGGGCGACGCATCCATAATATCTGTTTCAGGCGGGTAATGGCTGACAGACTCCAGTGTTCCCCTTGCCGTGGAGATGATGCTTGTCGCCGCCGCCGCCGCACCGCTGGATTGAATCACCGTGTCGGGAATGTCCTTGGGGCTCTGGAACACGCCGCTGACAAATATCCCGTCTCTTGATGTCGCAATCGTATCTAAAGGGGGTGTTTTACAGAAACCAAACCGGTTCACGTCGATACCGAGCCTCTTCGCCAGTTCTCCAGCCGCCGGATGGGGTCGAAGCCCCACACTCAAAATCACCATGTCAAATTCTTCAGCCTGCATCTGGCCGGCCTCATCCACATAATTGATGGTCAGGTCGTGGGTTTGAGGATTCTCAACCACCCGGGAGATCATGGACCGGACATAGCGTACACCGCCCTGGTCCTTGGCACGCTCATAATAGCGGTCAAATCCCTTGCCCTGGGCCCGCATGTCAATATAGAAAATCGTCGGGCGGATATTGGGATTGTGCTCCCTGGATATAATCGCCTGTTTGGTGGCATACATGCAGCAGACATACGAACAATAATCACACCCACTGGCCGCATCCCGGCTTCCCACACACTGAATCCAGGCCATCTTTTTCGGTTCGCGCTGATCCGATATCCGGGCGATATGGCCCTGAAAAGGGCCGGCTGCCGAAATCACCCGTTCGTACTCGATACTGGTGAGCACGTTGGGATAGCGGCCGTGGCCGTATTCCGGTTTCAAATTCGCATCAAAGGGCTTGCCCCCCGGTGCAAGAATCATGGACCCGATGCTGATTTCTTCCCAGCGATCCGCATCGTCATGGCAAATGGCGTCTGCTTTACAGGTACCCACGCATTGGAGGCATTCGCAGCAGATGCCGCAATCAAGACATCTTGCCGCTTCTTTCTCAGCAGTTTCAGCGGAAAAGGCCGATGCCGCCTCCCTGAAATCTGTTGCCCGCTGTCTGGCATCGGCCATGGGGACCTGGGCCCTTTCCAGGTGCCCCTTATCCGGATCGATGGGACGGTAATTGGCATCCGGGTCCGGCTTAAAATCGGTAAGGTCTTCAGAGGGCAGCGGCTCATGGGCAATATGCGCCAGAATGGATTGAACCGCACGCTTGCCCTGTTCTATGGCTTCAATGACCGACGCCGGACCCGCCACGGCATCGCCGCCGGCGAAAACGCCTTGAGCACTCGTTTCAAGGGTGCTGGCATTGACGGCAATAAATCCCCGACGTGAAAAATTGATGGGGCTGGTGCCGGCAAAATTGTTGTCCAGCTGCTGGCCGATGTTGGGCAGGATAAGATCCGCCGCTACTTTAAATTCGGAACCTTCCACTGGAATCGGGCGGCGCCTGCCGGAGGCATCGGGGGTGCCCAGTTTATTTTTGATGCACATCACGCCATCGGCGATGTTATCTGTCCCTGTTATCTCTATGGGGGATACCAGAAAATGAATATGGATACCCTCTTCTATCGCATCCTTTATTTCATCGGGATCAGCGGGCATCTCTTCCCGGGTACGACGATAGAGTATATCCACCTGCCCCGCCCCTAATCGAATGGCCGTGCGGGCACTGTCCAGGGCACTGTTGCCGCCGCCGATCACCGTTACTTTTTTTCCGTCAAGACGTCCGGCCTGTTTCAGTTTGACATCCCGGAGCCATTGCACCCCGTGCCGGACATTTCCAAACTTTTTTTCTCCGGGTATTCTGAGATCAACACCCTTCTGGGCACCCACCGCAATGTACACGGCTGAAAACCCCTCATTTAAAAGATCTTCAATGGTATGGTCGACTCCGATGGGCGCATCCGTTTTAATGGTAACGCCGAAGCGGGTAATGTTTTCAATCTCTTTTTGTAAAACGGTTTCCGGCAGTCGATACTCGGGAATGCCCATGGCCAGCATCCCGCCGGCAACCGGAAGGGCCTCGAAAATAGTGGACCGGTATCCGGCCAGTCCTAAAAAATAGCCTGCTGCCAGCCCGGACGGTCCGGACCCGATAATGGCAATTTTCTCATCTTTCCAGTCGATAGCGGGTACCGGCAGTGACGCCAGATCCACCTGGTCGGCGGCAAACCGTTTCAGGTCCCGGATGGACAGCGCCGAATCCACTTCGGCCCGTCGACAGGCTTTTTCGCAGGGGTGGATGCAGACACGCCCCAATACACCGGGTAGCGGCATTTCCCGCATAATGATCTCGATGGCTTCTTTGTATTTGCCGACCTTGATCATGGCCAGATAGCCCTGAACATTGATGCCGGCCGGGCAGGCCAGGGTACAAGGGGCCCGGTCTGCCTTGTCGATGGCAAATTCAGCGGGAATGGCCTGGGGGAAATGGCGATAAATCGCCTTTCGCGATCCCATATCCGCATCAAAATCAGATGACACATCCACGGGGCATACCTTGGCGCATTCTCCGCAGCCGGTACATTTATCAAGATCAATGTACCGGGCCCGTTTTTTTATTTTGACCTTGAAGTTCCCCGGCTTTCCGCTGACACTTTCAACACGGGACCGCGTGATGATTTCAATATTCGGGTTAGAGGCCACTTCAATGAGTTTGGGGGATATCATGCAGGTGGAACAGTCGTTGGTGGGAAAGGTTTTATCCAGCTGGGCCATGATCCCGCCGATGGTGGAATTTTCTTCCACCAGATAGACCTTGAAACCGGAATCGGCGATGTCTAAAGATGCCTGCATTCCCGAAATTCCGGCGCCCACCACCATTACGGCGCCCACCGTTTCTTTTGGTACCGGACTCAAATTTTCCGTTTCAACCATAGATTCCACTTTTTACGCCCTTTCTCACGCAAGACCGCAGTCCGCCAGCATCCGGCCCGGATCGACAAAATGACGCCCAAACCAATTGGTATATTCCGTCTGCCCCATCGCCATGCCGATAAGCTCGGTGATGTACAGCACCGGCAGATAATAATCGGTATTCATTTCCTTGTTTATCCTTGCCTGATAGGCATCCAGGTTCAGTTGACACATCTGACAGGAAACCACAAAGCAAGCGGCCTTTGCCTCCATGGCGCCTTTATAGAGCTTTTCAATCATGGTAAATGCCACGTCTTGGCGCGGCAGGATGTGGCTTGCTCCGCAGCAGTCGGTTTTAAAGGACCACTGAATCGGGCTTGCCCCCAGGGTCTTTAAAATACGGTCCATGCCCATGGGGTTTTCATAATCCTTTGCCCCGGTAATCTCCGGTGGCCGGCTTGACTGGCAGCCGTAATAACATACCGCCTTGAGTGGTGTCAGGGGGGTGGTGACGTTGGAATGAATTCGTTGCAGTATCGTTTCGCCAGACAGAAAATCGACAATATCGAAAATTTTTGTTTTGTCACCGGAAAGAACAAAGCGATACTCGTCTTTTGTAGGCCCGGTGAGCACTTTCTCTGCTGTTTTCAGTCGGTTGAAGCACAGGGGGCAGGGGACCATCAAATCCAGTGCCTGTTTTTCGGCGATGGCGACATTTCTGCCGGCCAGTTCTATGGCCGCCCTGCGATTGATACTGTGGGCCGCCGTGGAACCGCAGCAACTCCAGTCCGGCAGGTCCACAAGGTCGATATCCAGTGCTGCGCATATCGACCGTATGGAGGCTTCATAATCGCTTGCGGTGCCTTCCAGTGAGCACCCGGGATAGTAGCTTATTTTCATGGCAGAATTTTTTTGATTTCCTGTTTGTCTTTGATCCCTTTTGGCAACAGCGGCATCCGGCCTTTTTTGAGCATGTTAAACCCCATACGCATATCCGGTCCCATGTCATTGTGTCGTAGTTTGCGGCCCAGCTCTCCGCTTCGAATCATATAGTCCATCATCAGGCGGCCTTCAAAAATACGGCCGCGGCGGCGGATATCATTTAAAAACGAACGGTGGAATGCATAGGTCCGGCTTTCGGGAATCTTAACTCCCGCGGCCACTGCGCGTTCTTTGAGAAAATCCATGGCGCCTGCGATATCCACTCCGTTGGGGCAGCGGGTGGTACAGGTTTCACAGGCGGCACAGATCCATATGGTAGAGCAGTTCAATACGCGCTGTTCCTGGCCGAGCTGCACCAGGCGGATGACCTGGTCCGGAAAAATATCCATGGCAAAGGTGGCCGGACAGCCATTGGTGCATTTGCGGCACTGAAAGCAGTCAGATACGCTGATGCCGGTGGCGTCAAACAATAATTTCGCAAGTGTGTTGGAGGGCTTTAAGCGGGCTGTATCAGCATGGTCCATAACCGGTCCTTTTTTTTTCTAAAGCGTTGGTGCGTTAATAAGTCGGCGTTGATATGAATTAACCGGAAGGTCTTAAATTTTTTTACAAATCAAAAAGATTTCGAAATAAGAACTAACTCAGTAGGATATAACAACGTTCATGTCAAGGGTGATTTAAATTTTTTTACGCTATTTTTTTAAAAAAAGGATGGTTTCGCAAAGAAAATAAGAAACAAAAATATGAACTTTGTTTACACTGAATAACGGGTACCGGGTGGTTTTTTAATTATATGAAATCCGTGAATGATATGAATTCCTATTTCGCGAAACGGTATGCGGGAAATCGGGATTCGGCCCATAACCTGTTTTTATCCAGACATCTCAATAGTTCAGGTCAATTTTTAAAAAGTTATTCATTCTATGTATTAAATTCATATTTTTTACTTGACACCATCAATCTTTTTTTCCATAGTAATCAACAGCTATTCTATCTTGGGAATTTTCTTATACATGGTTATCCATAAAGCTAAAGTGATAATGGCCTAAATTGCTGAATATGCAGTAATTTTACTTCAAATTGGCTTTTTTGACAAATTGTCAGTATTTTCAATGTATAACGCAATGTAACTTTCGTTTTATGGATAACCAGATTCTTATAAACATACGTGTCTCCCATCGGTACAAAAAGATTTAAAACCCATTACCTGATACCTGAAATGTGCGGTGGTACTTTTATAAAAACGCTGAACATAAACAAGGAGGATGAGGCATGAGCAATCCCTATGATGAGGCTTTTGAAAGTTCGATCAAGACACCTGAAAAATTTTGGGGAGCGGCGGCAGAAGGCTGCCATTGGTACAAACGCTGGGACAAGGTCCTCGATGATTCAAAAAAGCCGTTTTATCGATGGTTTACCGGGGGACAGGTCAATACCTGCTACAATGCGCTTGATTATCATATTGAAGCCGGTCGGGGAGATCAGACTGCTTTGATTTACGACAGCCCGGTTACCGGTACGGTCAAAAAATACAGTTATACGGAACTCAGAGACCAGGTTGCCGGATTTGCCGGTGCCATGGCAGCTATGGGCCTTACAAAGGGCGATCGCGTTTTGATCTATATGCCCATGATTCCTGAAGCCGCGATTGCCATGCTCGCCTGCGCCCGCCTGGGGGCCGTTCATTCCGTGGTGTTCGGCGGTTTTGCCGCTAAAGAACTGGCCACCCGAATCGATGATGCCAAACCCAGGATTATTGTTTCCGCCTCCTGTGGTATCGAAGTGCAGCGGGTGATTCCCTACAAACCCCTGCTGGACGGAGCCATTGAGATGGCTCAGTCAAAACCCGAAAGCTGCATCATCCTCCAACGGCCCCAGGAGAGCGCTGCCATGATTCAAGGCCGGGACTATGACTGGAATGCGGTCATGGGGGATGCCCGGCCCCATGACTGCGTACCGGTGGAGGCCACCGATCCCCTTTACATTCTCTATACCTCGGGTACCACAGGGGTGCCCAAGGGCGTGGTGCGGGATAACGGAGGGCACATGGTCGCCCTGAAATGGAGCATGAAGGCTGTTTACAATGTGGATGCCGGGGATGTGTACTGGGCGGCTTCGGATGTCGGCTGGGTTGTCGGGCATTCCTATATCGTATATGGGCCGCTTCTGAAAGGGTGCACCACTATCCTTTTTGAGGGCAAGCCGGTGGGCACACCGGATGCCGGTGTTTTCTGGCGTGTGATTTCCGAACATAAGGTCAAAGCCCTTTTTACGGCCCCCACCGCATTTCGGGCCATTAAACGGGAGGACCCCTCCGCAGAGCTGATGAAAAAATACGATCTGTCTAATTTTGAAGCCCTTTTTCTGGCCGGCGAACGGCTTGATCCGGATACGTTGAACTGGGCAAAATCCAACCTCGGGGTACCGGTTATTGATCACTGGTGGCAGACAGAGACCGGTTGGGCCATCTGCGCCAACTGTCTCGGGTTGCATCATTTCAAAGTGAAGCAGGGATCACCGACCAAGGCGGCACCGGGATGGAACGTCCAGGTGGTTGATCCGGATAACGAGGTTGTGGCCCCGGGTGAAATCGGTGCCCTGGTGGTCAAATTGCCCCTGCCCCCCGGAGCCCTGCCGACGCTCTGGCACAATGACGACGGTTATATCAAATCTTACCTGGAAGAATTTCCCGGTTATTATAAAACCGCTGATGCCGGCTTTATTGATGAAGATGGGTATGTTTTCGTCATGACCCGCACCGATGATATCATTAACGTGGCCGGACATCGCCTTTCCACCGGTGCCATGGAGGAGGTGCTGGCCGATCACCCAGAGGTGGCCGAATGTGCCGTTCTGGGGGTGGCAGATGCGTTGAAGGGCCAGGTGCCCATCGGGTTTGTCGTGCTCAATGCCGGGGTGACCCGTGATCACAACGACATCATAAAGGAAGTGGTCCAGATGGTCAGGGATCGTATCGGACCGGTGGCGTCTTTCAAAACCGCCACAGTTGTCCAGCGGCTTCCCAAGACCCGTTCAGGTAAAATTTTGCGCGGTACGATTCAGAAAATTGCTGACAATAAGGAATACAAGGTGCCCGCCACCATTGATGATCCGATAATTCTAGAGGAAATGGAAAAAGCGCTGAATTCCATCGGCTACGCCGGTAGCCGCAAATAGTGGCTGGCAGTAGTGTAATGGCATCATTTAAAAATTATGTGTTGTGGATAATCCTTGTGTTAACGAAGGTTCCGTGCTATCAAAACAGTGATTTTTGGGGGACAATCCATACCCATAGGGTCAACCATGATTCTAATTTAACAGGGAGGAATGATTAATGAGGCGTAAAGACCTTATTCTTCTGGCTGTGGTCATATTAACCGGGGCTGTTTTTCAATTGCTTTTTATTGCTGTCGACGGCAGAGATACTCCCGGCAGGGCCGCCGGTGCTTTTACAAAGGCCTGTTATGCGCTAGACGAATCAGCACTGAATAAGCTTTGCACGGCCGGCCAACCCGACGGTGCAGATCTGCTGGCCGATTATTTGAATGCGGTTGATGAAGAAGCCGCCGAGCTCGGATTCAATCGGAATTATATGCGGATGCAGTTGACGAATATCCGGACAGACATGATCAGTCGAGATAATACAACGGTGAGTGTCAAGGTCAGTGCCAGTGCAAAGCGTTGCATCCATCCTGCTTTTACAATGATCGCCAGACTTTTCAGGATCGGAAAAACCTATCAGATTGAACAAATTGTCAATCTGGTAAAAGAGGATAGCACCTGGAAAGTGTGTGACCGACCCTTTGATATTACAATCCATCGGGTCGGCTGAATTTACTGCCGGGCATAACTGACCCACACCCTTAAACAGGGCCGCTTCCGCCGGACAGGGAATCGGCCCTGCTTTTATTTAAGGCTTTATTTATGCAGCCTGTTTATATCCGCCTGCGCACCCGTGCGCGCCAGATTGCAGCCCGCCTCCCCGTCCCTTCTTTTTATCGGCATTTCCCCCGGGCCGTTGGTTTGTCCCTCGATATTATGGAAAACACACCGCTTTTGGGCCAGATTAAAGGCTGGGTAGCCGGGCACATCGAAGATGACTTTGGTCACGGTATGAAACATTCAATTAAAGTTGCCGGGGAAGCCGGTGCTCTGGTATTGATTGAAAGCCGATGTCTTAAGCACCCCGACAAAGATATCCGCCGCCGGGTCGTCATCGCCCTTTGTGCCGGATTGCTCCACGATATCAAACGAAAACATAAAAATCATGCAGTGGCCGGTGCTGCTTGTGCTGCCCGTATTTTAAGGCACCATCCCTTGTCCGCTGTCGAAATAGAAGAGATCTGCCTGGCCATTGGAAACCATGAGGCTTTCAGGCCGATCAAAAAGGCGGTTTCCCCTGAAGGTGCAATGATTTCCGATTGTCTGTACGATGCCGATAAGTTTCGCTGGGGGCCGGACAACTTTACAGATACGGTGTGGTGCATGGTTGACTACCTGAATCCGTCCATGGAAAAATTTTTTCACTATTACCCCCGCGGCCTGGATAAAATCGCTGCCATTAAAGACACCTTTCGCACGGCTACGGGAAAAGCGTACGGGCCCGAGTTCATTGATCTGGGCCTTGCCATCGGGCAAGAATTGTTTCAGGCGATGAATTCCGAATTCGGGTAGAATTTTTAGGCACCCGGTGCCGATGAAATTATAGAAAACCATCAGGATTGGATTTGACGCGAGCCTTGATATGAATTACGATACGTTAGATAAGATATCAATGTGTGAATCTCCAAAATAAAGGAAATAATGAATCTGTTGAAAAATAAATGCCATTGCCCCGGCGCCCTTTTCATAGGGGCTGTTTTTATGACAGTGCTTTTGACGGTTCTGGGATGCAGTGATTCGGCCCCTCCGGAATCGGCTCCCGCTGAAAAGATGAGCCAGAGTTTCACTTTTTTTGATCTGGGCGTTAACACGCGTTTATCCAAAGAAATTCTTCAGACGCTGGATGACCGCTTAGGCTCCCATTCTCTTGAAAAGAGGGGGCTGATTGATCTTTCAATTCGACCCACCGGGGCGCTGGAAAAATACTTCAGCGATCTGTATTCCCTTAACCGGGAACTGAATTCACCCGTGGGTGAACGGGTTGAATACGACATCAGACGGGTGATGTACCGGTATGCCGACCGTCGGGGAACGCCTTTTTATTATATTGAACTTGTCTTTTCCGGTGGATCCGGATTGCCGCTTTATTTTAAAATTGAACCGGTAACGGGTGAAACCGATTTTATGAATACCTTCCATGAAAAATACGGTACTCCGGTGGTCACCAAATGGCCCCAGGCCGGGGTTGAATTTTTATCCTGGACCAAGGCCGGCGACCGCATGATCGTATCCATGGGAACGGATCCATACGGTGCACCCGAATATCATATCACCATTTTTTACACCCGCAATCTGGATCGCTTGCTGGCGCTTAAAAGATCCGGGTCTAAAGAAACTCAGGAAAAGGCCGTTGATGCCGGCAAGACGGCATTCTAAGGTCGAGCAATTAACAGCGACTTATTTTTTAATGAAAAACAAAAAAAAGGGTAAAACCCGGTTGGAAAATCGGGAAACCTGATTTATAAAATTCCGGAGTCAATTCCATGATAGCGTTTCTCCCCGGTCCGGTAAGGGCGGTCATTTCCCTGCTGCTGTATACCCTTAACACGTTGTTTTGGTGCACCCTTTTGTTTCTGGTGGCTTTTTTAAAGATCCTCATTCCCATTGGAAAGTGGCGTAAATTTTGTGAAAAAGTGTTGAACAACCTTGCCGGTAACTGGATTTTCTGCAACAACCTGAACCTGAAGATCACCAACAATATTGACTGGGAGGTCAAGGGTTTGGATGCCCTAAAGCACGATGAATGGTACCTGGTTCTGGCCAATCACCAGTCCTGGGTTGATATCCTGGTGTTGCAGAAAATTTTTCACAAAAAAATTCCCATGCTGAAATTTTTTCTGAAAAAGGAACTGATCTGGGTCCCGGTGCTCGGACTTGCCTGGTGGGCGCTGGATTTTCCGTTCATGAAACGCTACTCCCGGGAACTGATCAAAAAAAAACCTGAACTGAAGGGCAAAGATATTGAAATCACCCGCCGGGCCTGCCGAAAATTTAAAACCGTGCCGGTGTCTATCATGAATTTTGTCGAAGGCACCCGGTTTACAAAAGAAAAGCACCGTAAACAGGCATCTCCCTATAATCACCTCCTCAAACCCAAAGCCGGTGGTGTTGCCTTTGTATTGGCCGCCATGGGTGAGCATCTGCATCATGTCCTGGACATCACCATTGTTTATCCGGTGGGACCCAATAGTTTCTGGGCCCTTTTGTGTGGAAAGATTGACCGCATTAAAGTGACGGTGGCGTCGCTGCCGCTCACCGACGATATTTTGGGGGATTATTTTGAAAACCGGGAATTTCGGGAGCGCTATCATGACTGGCTGAACACCCTTTGGCATGAAAAAGACAGCCGCATCGAGGCCATGATGCAATCTTAATTGAACCGCAACAGCGAGCGCTAACCCCGTGGCTTGCCGCGGGGTTAGCGAGCGAATCTAAAATAGACAGAATTCCTTACGGTCGAAGACTCCTCGCAGCTTGCTGCGAGGTTCTTCAATCTTTGATCCTAATCAATGGCACCGGTGGGCATGTTCTGCATTTTCCATTGACGCCAACCATCCTTTAAATAATAGGCTTTTTCATATCCCAGCAGCCGGAATTGTTCGGCCAACTCCCGGCCCAGAGAGCAGTTCACGCCGTCACAATACGCAATGATCAGGGTATCGGGAGCGGTATCGGCAAGAAAGCGGTCTATCCATTTGTCCATATCTGCCACCGTCAGGTTTACCGCACCCGGAATGTGACCGGCGTTGAAATCAGGGGCTTCCCTGGCATCAACGAACAGGGCCTCGCCCGCATGGAAACCGTTAATGGCCTCGGCCATTGATATCTCTCCTATGGTAATTTGCTCTGACGGGCCGATGCTGTCTCCCGGAGAAAACAGGGGAAGTCCGTCAGGGCGCAGCCGGTTTACCGTGAGAGCCAGTAAAACAGCAGCACAAACAATGATAAGGACTTCAGCAATGATTTTTCTGGTCATTATAAAGTAAGCCTGTTGATGTCGTCACCGTTCAGGATTTAAACATATCCGGGGGTGCAAAACGCGGACCGGATCCGTGTATCCAGAAAGTGTCTTTACCTTAATACCCTTGAAAATGCAAATAAGCTTTGATAGACTGATTATCATTGCCCGGGGCCCGGTACAGGGCCTGAGATATCTTTTACCACAGCCATTCCCGGAGAAACGCATTTGAATATAAAATCAAAGGCGCTGGAAGTTAATATCGCCGATTATCATGTCGATGTTGCCATCGATGAAAAATATTTTCTTCTAAAAGATGTCATGTCCCAGTATTACGGGATCATGGAAGGATTTAATACGTTTTTACAGGAACTTTCCCACCCGTATCGGAACTGGCAGTTTATCGTCAAGGAAGCCAGGGTCTATTCCTTGAACTATTTTCATCTCCTGAAGGGTCACCCCCGGGGGCCGGACGCCGCCGGTCTTTTTATCGGGATTTTGTCCGATGCCATTGAATTTACAAAAGACCCGGAAGTCAGGGCCGATGCGGTGGACAACCTGTTGTTGTTTTTAAATAAGATTTTCACCGATGCGGCCTCTGAATTTCCCCGTTTTCTACCGGTCATCAAGGATGCCTTTGATAGGATCGGGAAATATCCGGACGACCATTTTTTTCTGTTTGTGAAAAGCTATTATCAGATCACCCGGCTGGCCGATCAAATGATCCAAAGAATAGAGGATCGGCCCCGTGAACTACGGCCCGTCAAGGCGTTGCTGCAACGGTATTACCATACCGTTTATGACTACTGGCTTGGAGAAGTTGATCCGGGGCAGTGGTTTGAGGCGGAGCTGGAAGAACCCCGGCATGGTGAAGACTGGCGGGACCTGTTTGATGATATATCGCACCGGCAGATCGCAAAATGGCATTCACAACTCAATGGTATTACCCTGGCCGGGGAGGCCACTTCCAAAGAGGCTATCAAACAAATGCTTGAACTGCCTGCCTACAGCCGGTTTGTTGATATTTATCGCCGGCTCCCCCAGCATCTGCTGGCGGCCGGGCGCGATGGAAAATGGGGGAACGGCTGGAAAGTCATTTTTTTGTTTCATATCATGGGTATCAAGGGACTGTCCATGATCCATGAAGAGGCATTAAGAGATATCAATCGGACGCTGACATGGCTTATCGGACATGAAAAACACTGGAATATCAGAAAGTTGATCAAAAAGACATTTTCCATTTTAAAGGATCAGGCCATCAATTTTCCGGCAACGGCTTTGGATTGTGTTCTGAATATGGGCAAGGGGGTGTATAAAACAGATGAGAAAGATCTGGTTAATTTTTTTATCAATCATGTGATTGACATGGGGTTTCAGACGCCCATGATCAACGGCATCGGCAATGACTGGCAGATTCGGGCCAACACATCCCATATTTTGAATATCCGGATGATCCTCGAATTGATCGAACAGCATCCGCAATGGTCCACCCGTCTGCTTTCCAGCCTGATTATTCACCTGTCGCTATGTGGCATATTCATCCGGGATACGGACCTGTTTCCAAGGGATATCACCCGGTTGTTAAACAGCGATATCAAGTCCGTGTATTACCTGGTCAAACAGCTCGCCCGGATTTTTCCCTCTTATTTCAATGATATCGGTGCCGAAGGCGATTTAAGGGACATCTCCACCCGGATTGATGAGATCTATCACCGAAAGGATGTGTTGGTCCATTTTTTGCGCAAGCAAAGCCATGTGGAAAGCAGTAACCGGATTATCGGTTTGATGGAGGCGGTCCTTGACTTTTGGAAAACCCTCGATAAATCAATACTCGAATCGTATATACCGCCGCAGATATACAGCCAGATCCAGTCCCGGGGGCGCTATGTCGACGATGTCCATCGTATCATGCAGCATCTTGAGAACCACGGGGTTGATCATCCATGGGATCTGTTGACCTGGCCGGAATCAAAATTGCGCCCTTTGATTGACCAGGTGCCTGATGTATGCCCTGAGGATAAAGAGCGGGTCCAACTGGGCGTTGAACTGTATAAGTTTCTGCATCAGAAGTATAATCTTAATTTTATAGAGATGGACCGGTACCTGGCACGCCTGGGTTCATCCGGATTTCCCGATTTGGAAGACCTCCGAAAAGCGCTTAAGGAAACCGATTTACCGAAAAAACTGTTCATGCTGCTGGAGTATCTCGAAAAACTCCAAAAATTGATACTGTCTTCGAAAAAGTATGAGATAAAAGAGGATATTTATAAAAAACGGCATATTACCATTGATATCCCTTCCATGTACGGTAGTTATCATGAGACAAAATTTGATGCCCTGGGACTCACGTTCCGGATTGAATCGCTGGTCAATGTGTTATTTGAAGAGCTGATCAATAAGGTCGATCTGCGATTGATCACGCGTACCACTTTTTACGAGGTTTTCGACCTGTTGATGTTGTTTGACAAGGCCCTCAAGATCGACGGTATGCGATCAGTGGAGAGTGAACGGCAATTGGATCTCCTGGCCCACTCACTGGAGGTGAGGGGGTTTTCATTTACCCAGTATGTCGATATCTTCAAAGGATTTGTCCAGGCCGTCAGAAACATTATCAATGACAATTTTAATAATGTTCACGAGGGTAACCTGGATCGGATTTTATCCGTTTTGCCCCCGGATCGTCTGCTGGAAAAATATACTCCCATTCAGGAACTGGGTGATCCTGAAAAACTGCATCATCGGGTGTCCGAGATTTTTTTTCGGGACCGGATTGCACTTTCGCTGGGGCTCCAGCAGTTGGATGTCTTCTTGGCCCACCTTTTAAATACATTGTTTTACCAGTCCCACAAGCTGCCGCCGGACAGGCTCAGTATGTTGCTGAACTATGATCCCCAATTGGCGATCACCAACCTGGAAAAACCCAACGATAAGGTGACCGGAATTATCTTCCTGGGCAACAAGGGGCTTAACATGATGCGCATGAAAAATTTCGGTCTGCCCGTCCCCCCCGGTTTTATTATTACCACCGAAGTGTTTCGGTGTCGCGAGATGCTCGATACGTATCCTGAGGCCAACCGCAATTTTAAAAAACAGATCGTCCGGAACATCGCCATCCTGGAAAAAGCGACGGGTAAAATTTTTGGGAACCCGGAAAATCCCCTGCTTTTTTCAGTTCGCAGCGGATCTTCCATCTCCCAACCCGGTATGATGGATACCTTGCTCAATGTCGGGATGAACGAGGATATTGCCGCCGGGATTGAGGCCGTCACAGGGAACGGATGGTTTGCATGGGACAACTACCGTCGGTTCCTGCAATGTTACGGGATGGCGTTCGGTCTGGAACGGGACGATTTTGATTCCATTATCAGTGAGATGAAGCGACGGGCCGGGATCCCGTTAAAAAGGCGCTTTACCGGCCCCCAGATGCGCAAGGTGGCGTTGACCTACAAAGGACTTGTGAAAGATTACGGGATCGATATCGTCGAAGATCCGTTGAAACAGCTTCTGATCACCATCAAGGTGGTCTTTGATTCCTGGCAATCATCCAAGGCCGTGGCCTATCGCAGGATCATGGGCATATCCGATGACTGGGGTACGGCGGCAACGGTGCAGTCCATGGTTTACGGAAACGTGTCGCGGCAGTCGGGCAGCGGTGTTATTTTTACCCATAATCCCCACTGGTCCGGTGACAGTTTGAGGCTCTGGGGCGATTTCACCATCGGCAACCAGGGGGAGGACGTTGTTTCGGGCCTGGTCAGGACCCTGCCGATTTCCATTGCCCAGCAGGATATTGAGATGCGGGATACCGATACGACGCTGGAAAGCCATTTTCCGGAAATATATGCGGCTTTGAAGGCGTGTGCCCATGAGTTGATCGGCCGGCGCGGGTGGAGCCCCCAGGAGATGGAATTTACCTTTGAAGGTGCTGCCCGGGAAGATCTTTTTTTGCTTCAGACCCGGGATATGGCCATGCGTGAGCGTAAAAAAGTGTTGACATTTGATCCTGAAAAACTGTCTGAAAAAAATATCGTCGGCCATGGCATCGGGGTCAGCGGTGGCGCCATGAGCGGCCGGGTGGTTTTTGATCTTGATGAAATCTATCAATGGCGGGAACGGGAGCCGAATACGTTGCTGATTTTGCTCAGAAGTGATACGGTTCCCGATGATATCCGCGAAATTAATGCCGCCGATGGCCTTTTGACGGCCCGGGGCGGGCTGACGTCCCATGCTGCGGTGGTGGCCCATCGCCTGGGAAAAACATGCGTTGTGGGATGCAGCAATTTGATCTGTAATGAAAAACAAAAATATTGCACCTTTGATGAGGCGCACCTGAAATCGGGGGAATTTATCAGTATTGACGGGCTGGAGGGAATTGTCTGCAAGGGGTTTTTAAAGGTCAGGGAAGCGTAATTGTAAAAATATACGGTTTATCCTTTGCTGGCGGGGGGAAATACAGGAGGTGACGATATGAGGGCTGAAAGCGGATTGAAACTGGGGATCAACGGGTTGGGCAGGATCGGAAAACTGACCTTGTGGCACCATGTGGCCCGCCGGTATTTCAGCGAACTGGTGGTCAATATCGGTCGCAGTGCCGGCACCTGCCTATCGGATATCGCCCATTATGTGGAACGGGATTCAAACTATGGGTCGCTGTGCGGGTATCTGCACGGCTGCAATGCCGTGCCGGTCATCAAGGACCTGAATGAAGAAAAGGGCACCATGACCATTGACGGCATACCGGTTAAATTTTTGCGATCAAACCGGAATCCGGCTGAATTGGACTGGACCGGCCATGATGTCCGGCTGGTGGTGGATACCACCGGTCAGTTTTTAGAGCCGTTTCTGCCACCGGACCATCCCGGAGGGGCCCTGCGGGGGCATATTGAAGCCGGTGCCGACAAGGTTATTGCTTCCGCCCCCTTTAAAATGGACCAGAGCCGGCCCATGCCCGAAGATGCCGTGACCACCGTCATGGGGGTGAACGGGGATGACTATGACCCCCGGCGCCACAGGCTGATTTCCAATGCCTCGTGTACCACCAATTGTCTGGCCCATATGATGAAGCCGCTACTGAATGCCCTCGGACCCCATAAAATTTTATCGGCCTCCATGGCCACGGTGCATGCGGCCACTGGCTCCCAGCAGGTGCTGGACCGTCTGCCAAAGCAGGGGGCCGGGGACCTGCGTAAAAATCGCAGTGTCATGAACAATATTATCCTGACATCCACCGGTGCCGCCAGGGCATTACGGCTGGTGATACCCGAGATGGAACAGATCGGTTTTATTGCTGAATCCGTGAGAATTCCCAGTACCACCGGCTCACTGATCATCCTGGTGCTGAATCTTCAGGAAGAATTGAACGGGCCGCCTATCCGGCGGGAATTGATTAACACCATATATCGTCAGGCTGCGGCAACTGATGCAAAGGGGTATCTGCATTTTTCGGAAAAGCAGAATGTGTCCGGCGATATTGTGGGGATGCCCAGGGCCGCGGCCATTATCGAAGGCCATGAAACCCATACCCGCACAGCCGAGTTGAATGTCGACCTGGAAAATGTTCCGGGAATCGAAAACATCATCAGCTGCCCTGTGAAAGGCGTCACCATTCGTGTCCCGATCACCCAGGCTGTCATCTATGGCTGGTACGACAATGAAATGGGCAGCTATGTCAATATGCTGGGGGACCGCACCGTTGCCGTGGCAGACACCCTGTGAAAAATTTTTGGTATCGCGTCGCTCTGTTTTTCGGGTGGGCACAGCCCACCCTACGATGGCGACCCTATGGGCATGAGGGGTAAAAATTCAGGTGATGTTCATCGCGTCAGCGGGTAAGGCGTTGCTCAGCGCCACAAATTCGGCTATTTCAAGGGTTTCGGCCCTTCGTGCGGGATCGATACCGACCTTTTCAAGCAGTTGCCCGGCGCTCTGGGCATCGAGGCGCAGTTCACTGCCGGCCAGTGCATTTTTCAGTGTTTTACGGCGCTTGGAAAATGCCGCTTTAATGACGGCAAATAAAAGGGCTTCGTCGGTGGCCGGATGATCGGGGGCGGCCTTGAAACTGATTTCGAGCACCTGGGAATCGACATTGGGTTTTGGAAAAAAAAGGGTGGCCGGTACATCTGCAATCTTGCGGATGAGCGCGCAATATTGGAGCATGACCGTGATGCGGCCATACTCCTTGCAGTCGGGACGGGCCGTCAGGCGCTGGGCCAGTTCTTTTTGCAGCATGATGACGGCCCTGCGGATGACCTTTCGTGAACGAAGCAACTGGATAATGATCTGAGAAGAAATATTATACGGCAGGTTGCCCAGCACCAGAAGGCGGGTATCGTGCTGCCGGGCCAGCGCATTGATATCGATTTGCAGGATATCCTGTTCGATCAGGTCAACATTGGCAATTTTTTTATCGGAAAGTTCTTTTTTTAACAAATTCAGAACATCCGTGTCCTTGTCGACGGCGTAAATCCTGCGGGCCATACCGGCTGCCGGAATTGTCAGGGCACCTAAACCGGCGCCGATTTCCAGCACAATGTCTTCGGAGCTGACACCGGCCCGTCTCAGGATCATCAGGGCTGTGGACGGGTCGCTCAGGAAATTCTGTCCCAGATGTTTTTTAGCCCTCAGGTTTCGGGCATTTAGAAGGGTACGGGGTGATGTCATAATTTTCTTATACTATCATATGTCCGACAGTGGATGCAACAGGAGTCGCCAGTGACAAGGAAAAAAGGTAAACCCGTCAGCTTTGATGCCATGGTCAAATTTTTTATGATGAACTATAATATCGCCACCCGGTCGGATATTGAGAAGGTATTGGTCCGGATCGATCGTCTGGAGCAACTGGTCCGATCCATGGTGCTTCCGGGAAACCCAAAAGATACCATCGGCGGTGATATCCGCACCATGGCCATGGGCAGCGGCTGTCCGGTCATGACCGCTTCTGAACGTGTCATGGAAGCGGTCCGGCGGTTACCCGCCGGTGCCGGGTTTGCGGAAATTCAGGTGGCCACCGGGTTTGGTGAAAAAAAATTGCGTAATATTATTTTCAGGCTCCATAAACAAAAAAAACTCCGGCGCATCAGGCGGGGGACCTATACGGCCGTTTAAAAGTGACGGTCTTGTAAAAAGTCCAACTCCTGCGTTGCGCTCTGGAACCAGATTTTTTTAAGAATAACATAAGGATACTATTGTGAATGTAACATCAGACCCGAACAACCCCGGTTTAAAGCCGGGCGATGAGATATCCGGTTATCACATCACGCGGATGGCCCCCCTTATGGAAATCGATGTCATCTATTATGAACTGGCGCATCGGGCAACCGGCGCCCGGCATGTGCATATTTCCAGCGCCGATACGGAGAACACCTTCAGTGTTGCTTTTAAAACCGTTCCTGCCGATTCCAGCGGTGTGGCCCATATCCTGGAACACACGGCCCTGTGCGGTTCCCGGCGGTATCCGGTGCGGGACCCGTTTTTTTCCATGCTTAAACGAAGCCTGAGCACGTTCATGAATGCCTTTACCGCATCGGACTGGACCATGTATCCGTTTGCCACCCAGAACCCCAAAGATTTTTACAATCTCATGGATGTCTATCTGGATGCCGCCTTTTTTCCCAAACTCGATGAACTCAGTTTTTGTCAGGAAGGTCACCGTCTGGCGTTTGAAGAAGCAGAAGACACCGGAGACGGTTCGGCATCCCTCGCATACAAGGGGGTGGTGTACAATGAAATGAAGGGCGCCATGTCCTCTCCCAGCCAGGTCATGGGCCGTTCTATTTTAAACGCCCTGTACCCGGATACCACCTACAGCCATAATTCAGGGGGCGACCCGGCGGTGATCCCCCAACTGACACACGACCAGCTGCGGGAATTTCATCGGGTTCATTATCACCCCAGCAATGCGTTTTTTTATACCTACGGCAATCTGCCCCTTGCCAGGCACCTTGATTTTATTCAGGACAAGGTGCTCGGCCATTTTACGCCCATCGACCCGGGAACGGACGTGCCGTCCCAGCCCCGCTGGCAAAGGCCCCGAACCGTTGATTACCCCTATCCGCTGGATCCGTCGGAAACACCTGAAAAAAAATGTCAGGTCTGCCTGGCGTGGCTCACCTGCGATATCAAGGACACCTTTGGGGTGCTGTGCCTTACCCTGCTGGAACAGATCCTGCTCGGCAATGCCGCTTCCCCCCTGCGCAAGGCCCTTATCGATTCGGGTCTGGGCAGCTCTTTGTGTGACAGTGCCGGATTTGACGGCGATAACCGGGACACGTTGTTTGTGTGCGGTCTCAAGGATGTCGACAAGACTGACGGGGCAGCGATTGAAGCGATTATCCTGGGTGTTTTTAAGGATCTGGTGACGGCCGGTATCGACAAAGAGACCATTGAATCGGCCATTCATCAGCTTGAATTCCACCGCCGGGAGGTGACCAATACCCCCTATCCGTACGGGCTCAAGTTGCTGCTGTTTTTTTCCGGAAGCTGGTTTCACGGCGGTGATTCGGTGAGAAGCTTTGATTTTGATGCCGATTTGAAGCAGATCCGCGAAGCGCTCAAGGCCGGCCCTTTTTTTGAAGACTGTATCCAAAAATATTTTTTAGACAACCCTCACCGGGTGTTGTTGCACCTGGTGCCGGATCAGAAGATGGCGGCCCGGGAAGCAATGCAGACCGCAGCCCGGCTGCAGGAAATTCAATCTCGCCTGACCGACGAACAGATTGAAAAGATAAAAAATCAAACCGATACCTTAAACCGCCTCCAGGAAAGTCACGAGGACCTGACCGTACTTCCCACCCTGGCGCTTTCCGACATTCCGCCGCTGGTCCAAAGCCTCCAGCCCAGCCGGGCCTATGATTCAACGGCGGCACTGGGTTACAACCAGCCCACGGCGGGTATTTTCTATCTGGCCGGGGCCGCGGGTGCCGGCATTGTTTCCGCGGATAGTCTCGGGCTGGTGCCTTTTTTCTGCTATGCCCTGCCCAAAATAGGTACCTGCCGCCGGGATTATCTGGAAATGGCCCGTCGTATTGATCGGTATACCGGCGGTATCGGCCTGGCAGCAGCGTCCAGGACCTGTTTTACGCAAGAGGGGCAAAGCCTGCCCTTTGTCTCGGTTGGCGGCAAATGTCTGGTCCGTAACCGGCAGGCCATGTTCGATATTGTTCAGGAATTGATGTTTGAACATGCCTTTACCGATTTTTCCCGGCTGAAGAACCTGCTGCTGGAGTACCGGGCCGGTCTGGAAGCCATGGTGGTCCAGAATGGACATCAGCTGGCCATGTCTCTGGCGGCGCGTAATTTTAACACCACCTGTGCCGTCAGTGAGATCTGGCAAGGTATTCACCAACTGGGGACCATCAAGGCATTGACCCGGGACTTGACCGAAGAAAAGCTCGGACGGATCTCAGAGACCCTTTCACAGATCGGCAAAGCCCTTTTCGCGGGCCATAATTTTAAAATGGCACTGGTGGGCGAAGAGATGGCCCTGTCATCCTCGGAAAAAGAGGTGGCATCCATTTTCAATGGACTTGGGGATTATCCGGGGGACGGATTTGGTGCGCCGGATATTCAATGCCCCCCTGAGGTCCCCCATGAAGGGTGGTATACGTCATCAGCGGTTTCCTTTGTGGCCCGTGCCTTTGCCGTGGTTCGTATGTCCCATGCCGATGCCCCGGCCCTGGCGGTGATCAGCAAAATACTGCGATCCATGTACCTGCATCGGGAGATCCGGGAGAAAGGGGGGGCCTATGGCGGTTTTGCACTGTACAACGCCGAAAGCGGTATCTTTTCCTTTGCCTCTTATCGTGATCCGCACATCCAGGCAACCTTACAGGCGTTTACCGGGGCCATGGGGTTTATCAATTCCGGCAAGTACGGCAGCGAAGATATCAAAGAGGCGATTTTGCAGGTCTGTTCCGAGATCGACAAACCGGATCCCCCCGGCCCGGCGGCCCGTAAGGCGTTTTACCGCCGGATCGTTTCCCTGCCCGATAAAGCGCGCAGACAATTCAAGGCCGGTTTGCTGGAAATCAATCCTGAAAAGATTCAAACGGTTGCGGAAAAATATTTTGGGCAATCGCCACGAGGTCATGCCGTGGCGGTTATTTCCAACAAGGAACAACTGACGGCCGCCAACGGTAAAATGGCGGATCATCCGCTGGCACTGCATCAAATTTGAACCGGTAGAAGTCGGAAGGTAGACGGCTGAAGGTTAAATCCTAGGGTGGGCTGTGTCCACCAGATAGACAGAATTCCCTTTGCTAAACAACCTTCAGCCTTTAACCTGAGATGAACAACGTAAAGGAAATAAAAAAATGACCGTAAAAAAAATTCGCATCGGTGCATTGATTTCAGGGGGCGGTACCAACCTTCAGGCGATTATCGATGCCTGTGAAAGCGGTGCAATAGATGCCGAAATGGTATTTGTTGGATCTGACAACCCCGGTGCCAGAGGACTTGAAAGGGCTACAAAAAAAGGCATCCCGACATTTGTCATTGATTACCCGGCCATTATTAAAAAGGTCCGGGAAACCCCGGACAAGGCGCTTTTGCCCGATGATTGCGATCTGGCCGATCTTATCGCCAGACAGCACCTTGTGGCCGGTGATGCGGATATGGAAAAGATAAACAGGTTCATGCACAGCCGGGTGATCGCCGAGGCCCGATTGCTTGGGGCCATGGCTGACCGGCCGTTTGATCTGCTGGTACTGGCGGGTTTCATGCGCAACCTTACGCCCTATTTTATCGATCGGGTCAACATTGATCCGGTCAATCCGCGCATTATGAACATCCATCCGGCCCTGTTGCCCGCATTCCCGGGGGTTGACGGATACGGGGATACCTGGCGCTATGGGTGCCGGGTGGGCGGGTGTACCGTGCATTTTATCGATTACGGGGAGGATTCGGGGCCCATCATCGGCCAGAAGAGCTTTGATATTCATGCGGACGATACCCTGGATGCCATTAAAAAAAAGGGATTGGCCCTGGAATGGCAGCTTTATCCGGAGTGCATTCAGCTTTTTGCGGAAAACCGGTTGAAGACAGTGAAGATGACGTATCCTTTAGATAACGGCGGGTATGTTCAGCGGCGTGTGGTAAAAGTGGCCCAGCCGCTGTAAGGGTTTGTCCCTGTCCGGGCCGATAGATCGGTTGCGGTTTCAGTATTGACGGTGCGCGGATTTAAGCTGTCACATCAGGGAAATTTGAATTCCCTTACACCCTTTTTGTTTCTGATCCAGTTCAGGGCCCGGCGGATATTTTTTGCTTTGAGCAATAGCCGTTCCAGCTTCTTTTTTCCGGGAAAATTCATGAGCGCCACCCCGACAATAATAGTCAAAAGCCCCTGACCCGGAATGAAGAGCATGATGACCCCCATGGCGATGAGCAGGACCCCGGCCATGTTTTTGATCACCAGAAGACAGATTCGGGGCAGCAGCCCCAGGCGCTGAAGAAATCTCGGGGTTGTTTCCAGAAAATAATTCCAGGGTATTTTTGCGATGATCACCGGAAGGGCGACCAGGCTCATGACAAAGGTGACAAGGGAAAACCCGGACAGCCCTATCAACAAAAAGGAGTTCTCCGACCATGTCTTCACCCACTGGGCGATCAGGGTTGTGTCGCCACCGAAAAAAGAAACAATAGACTCTAATATCATCATGGCCGGCACAGTTGTAAGTGTTCCATAGCGTTTTTTTTGACCGGTTCAGGGCCACGTCCGATCCGTTTTTTTTAAAATATGCTTGACGGTCACGGCGTTGGTCGCCAGAAATATGGTCAATTCCTCCAGGACATATTCATCGATTTCAAGCCTGCTTTTTTCGATCAGTTCGGCAAGGTTCACGGCAGCGTCCAGCATTTTGTCATATCTGTCCGCTTCTGTTTTTGAAATCACAGGCATATGGTTATTTACGGTGCTTTTGGATAAAATGGATTAAAAATCAACTGTCACAGGTAAATAAGCCCTGCATCATACAAGGCCTGCCATCTCTTGGCGTGGATACACGGTATGCCCCTGAAAAGGCCATATACCGCTGCAAACTGTGACGGAAGGTGTTTAATTGATTTTGGGTTTGACCTTGTTTTTGGCCGCTTTTTCTTTTTCAGGTGCCGGTTGATCCGCTTTTTTTTCAGCAGCCGGTTTCGGCCGCGGCGCCAGGGGTTTTACATTTCTGAGAATTTTGGTGACCTCGGGTCCGTTTTTGGATAGAAAAACAGACACTGCATCGATTGTTTTTTCGTCAAGATCAATATCTTTACCGTTTTTTTTGATAAACCGGGACAGCGCCTCGGCGGCTTCCAGCATTTTGTCATATGCCTCGGCCTCTTTTTTAACCGTAAACACCTGATCCAGCTCAACGCCATTTCTAACTACAATATACCTTGTTATGACGGCCATGGGGAATGCTCCTTTCTTGTCGTTGTCGCCTGCCTTTGTTGTGCGCTCAAATAAGGATAAACAAAATGGGTCACCGTGCTTACCGTATTTAAGATGGCTTTTTAAAAAAAACACATGATGAAACAAAGCGTAATAGACCCGATAATGACCGGAAAGTCAAGGTTGTCGAGCCGGCAAACAATTATCGCCTGAGCACCCGGATCCAGCGCCAGACATTTAAAAGGCCCATCAATGCACTGGCAACATAGGTCAGGGCACAGGCCAGCAGGATTTTTCTGGCGGCGGGGATATCTTCTGCAGGAATATAGTCCCCCGAGGAGAGCAGGGGCATGGCCCGGTTAAAGCTGGCATCCAGCTCCGAGGGCAGGGTGAGCAGATGCACCAGCACCGGGATGCAAAGGGTGGCAAAGCCCCCTATGAAGATCAGCAGGCCTGCTGCCGGTACCCGGGTGATGATGGCAAATACCGGCACCACCATCATGATGCCGGCACCGATTTTTTCCAGCTTTACCGCCGTGCCGATCATGCGGGTACGGGTTTTCAGGGGCGGATAATGGTCATGATCCTGAATGGCATGCCCCACCTCGTGGGCCGCCACCACCACGGCGGTGAGGGTTTTGCGGCCGCAGCGGTCACTTGACAGACGAACCGTTTTTGTTTCAGGGTCATAATGGTCTCCGAGGGCGGTGGGTTCCACCGTCACGTCGCGCATATCCAGCCGGTCCAGGAGCAGCTGGGCCAGCTCAAAGCCGTTGCCGGAAAAATAGGCATCCCGGTTATAACGCGTCAATACACGCCGGGCCCACAAGCTGGGGCCATATAGAACCACAATAGCCAGTATAATCAGAAGTAAGATCATTTTATCCTTAATGCTCTTGTAACCGTTATTTGAAATGGCGCTGTAAAAAATGTAAATATGCCAGGATTCGGCGAAAAAACCGTTTCCGGATGGACACAGGGTAACAAAATCAGAGGCTGGATTCAATCCCGGTTCTCTGTTTTCTTTATGTCTCGCAATCATGAGGCGCACTGATCGACCGTTAAATGATTGCGAAATGCAGCGCAACGCCGGCCTTGGATTTTTTACGAGACTGTCTTTTCTGAAGGGTTGATTTCACAGGCGTGTATGGTATCGTATATTTTCAAATATAATAATAGCGGGAGGCAAAATGAGATCAACCAAATTACAGTTCCAGGGCAGTCAGGGCAATCTGCTGTCGGCCCAACTGGACCTGCCCGTGGACGGCCGCCCCATGGCCTATGCCCTGTTTGCCCATTGCTTTACCTGTACGAAAAATTTAAAGGCGGTGGCCTATATCAGCCGCGCCCTGACCCGGCAGCGCATCGGGGTTTTGCGGTTTGATTTTACCGGACTGGGGGAAAGCGAGGGGGATTTCGCCGACACCAATTTTTCTTCCAATGTGGGGGATCTGGTGGCGGCGGCCCGGTTTCTCGAAGCGGACTATGAGGCCCCGCGCATCCTCATCGGCCATAGCCTGGGAGGGGCCGCCGTGCTGCAGGCGGCGGTAAAAATACCCGCGTGCCGGGCCGTTGCCACCATCGGGGCTCCGGCTGATCCACTGCATGTCAAACGGCTGCTGAACGACCATACCGGAGCGATTGCCGAAAAAGGCGAAGCAACGGTCACCCTCGAGGGCCGCGATTTTAAAATCAAACAGCAGTTTCTCGATGACCTGGCCTTGCCCCGCATGACCGCGGCCATCAAAAATCTGAAAAAAGCGCTACTGATTTTCCATTCCCCGGTGGACCAGATCGTGGGCATTGAAAATGCGGCCGGTATTTTCCAGGCGGCGCGTCACCCCAAGAGCTTCGTCTCCCTGGACAGGGCCGATCACCTGCTCGCAGACCCCGCCGATGCCGAATATGTGGGCACCGTAACCGCGGCCTGGGCCCGCAAGTACATGGGCCATCTTGAGGCGGAAAAGGCCGGAAAGCAGCCCGTTGATCCGTGGGTGACGGCCCGCATCGGCAGGTCCGGGTTTCGCACGGAAATCATGGCCAACGGGCTCTCCCTGGTGGCCGATGAACCCCTTGCCGTGGGGGGGTCCAATACCGGTCCGACGCCCTATGACTACCTGACCGCCGGGTTGGGGGCCTGTACGGCCATGACGTTGCGCATGTATGCGGACCGGAAAAAATGGTCCCTTGAAGAAGTCCTTGTCCATCTGTCCCATGCCAAGGTCCATGCTGCCGATTGCCAGGCCTGTGAATCAAAAGACGGCCGGGTGGACCGCATCGAGCGGGTGTTGACCCTGGTGGGGGACCTGGATGAGACCCAGCAGCAGCGCCTTCTGGAAATCGCGGATCGCTGCCCGGTCCACCGGACCTTGACATCCGAAATCATCATCGACACCCGTTTGAAGCGCTGACCATGGCAGACTGGTTTGTCTACATGGTCCGATGCCGCAACAATGCCCTGTATACCGGCATGACCACCGATGTCGAAAGAAGGACTGCCGAGCACCGGTCAGGGCGCCGGCGCTCAGCCAAATATACCCGGTTTTCAGCCGCTGTGGAACTGGTTTACCAGGTACAGCTGGAAGATAGAAGCCTGGCGGCAAGGGCGGAATACCGGATCAAGCAGCTGACCAAGGCAGACAAGGAGACCATTGTGCGGGAGGGTTTTTCCGGGCGCCGGCTGCTGCTGTTTTTAGGGCTTGGCGCCAATCCCCATGAGATCCGATCTACCATGAAGCATCTGAAGACAAAAACATAATTTCTTCGAGTCCTTCAGGTTCTGGTGAAAAAATATTCCTTCCGTTTTTCCGATCAACACTCCTGATGTATCTCTTTATGAACTCGTGAAAATATTTGGGATGGCTAAGTAAATAGCGCCATATACGACGCCATCATCCTTTTACAATTCTTTGACATTTTAAACCGTTTTAACGATTGAATTTTCTCTTCACGGTGGTATAGAGCACCTTTTGGTATTTAAGTATATATTTAAGACGGCGAAGTAGCCCCGAAACCGGTTCTGTTTGACCGGCAGCGGATTTTTGGAATGGATCGGGTACGCTCTTGTGAGGGATTATGACATCAGGCAAAAAAGCTGTGCTGAAAATTCTATGTTCATCGGTAATTGTGTTTTTTGGGGTGATAATGGCAGGGGCGGGGACCTGCTTCGGGGCCGGTTACGGGCTTTATGAATGGGGGGTCAGGGGCAATGCCCTGGGGGGCGCTATTGTTGCCCGGGCCGACGATCCCACGGCAGTCGCCTACAACCCTGCCGGAATTACCCAGCTCCCGGGCAAAACCGCCCTTTTGGGGGCGACGGTGATCAGTCCGTCCCTGGACATTAAGTTCAAGGACGGGCCCGGGATAAACGGGGCGGCGGCCGACAACACCTGGATTATTCCCAGCGGATATTATACCCAGCAGCTCAATCAACGATACTGGCTTGGCCTGGGCATCTACTCCCGTGCCGGTCTCGGAACAGAAGTCGAAAACGCGGACCGGTTTGCCGGCCGGTACAATTGCGCCTATGCCGGGCTCAAATCAGCTTCCATCAACCCCAATCTGGCGGTGAAGATCACCGATGCGCTCTCTTTTGCCGTGGGGGTGGAGGCCCTCTGGCTTGAGTTTTCTTATGATAAATATACTGATGTAAATCCCTATCTTTCCGATACCGATATCAAACAGGAAATCCGGGCCGACGGCTGGGAGTACGGCTATAACCTGGCCGTGCATTACAAGCCGAGAAAATGGCTGGCGCTGGGGGCATCGTTTCGCAGCGAGATCCAGCTCTCTGTTGAGGGACAGGCGGATTTTTCCTGGAGTTCCGGTGCCGAGGCCAGCGTGGCCGCCATGATGGGCTCTTCAGATGCCGGTGTTCAGCAGGTGGGTTATTACCTGGACGCCGCGCTTCGCGATACAGATGTGCAGGGCACTGAGCCCATTCCCCAGTTGATCTCCCTGGGGATATTGATAACGCCCTTTGAACGATGGTCCCTGGAACTGGATGCCGTTTATACCCGCTGGAGCGCCTATGACCAGCTGGTGGTCGAATATGACAATGTGCTGGGGGACCAGGCCAGCGTAAAAAGCTGGAACGATACGTGGCGGTTTCAGGCGGGATTGGAGTATATGGTTAACGACTGGCTGGATCTGCGGGCCGGTTATGTATTTGACGAATCTCCGATTTCGGATGAATACGTGGACTATGCGGTGCCGGCCAACGACAGGCAGCTGTTCAGCCTGGGGACGGGGGTGCGCTGGCATCGCTGGACCTTTGATTTTTCCTACACCTATCTGGTGGTCACGGAACGGGATATCACGGCAAGATCCGAAGAAGGGGTCTATGAGGGCAAGTTTGAAAACGGCTCTTCCCATCTCATCGGAATGAGTGCCGCCCTGCAGTTTTGATCCGGGCGTGCCGGGCTTTGATCGCATTTTTTTGATTCCATGGCAACAGGGTGAACATTACTGCCGGCGGGACAACAAAAATCCGTTTTTGCCTGTGCAGGCACCATAGATTTAATTTTTGACATATGCCCGAAAACCCTGTATGGCTTTAAATCAATACTAAAGTTGACATGGCTCTACACCCTTAACCAAGGACGGGCAGACCCAATGGATAAAAACCCCATTTCCCAATGACTGTTGAGAGGTGGAGTTTTGCTGTTTATTCGGGGCAGCATCCGGGGACGGGCACCCCGGTGAATACGGGGGTGTTGGTTTAACATATTCTTCCGGCAGTAACATTGTTGCAGGTTTTCGAAAGCGATATGCAAAAATGGCGATCCTGGAAAAAAATATGAAACGTCATTGCAGAATTCAAGGTCCGGCCCCCATGCACAGTATTATTATTCGACCGTTCAATAAAAACGACTTGGCTTCCCTTCATCGCATGATTCAAGGTACCATTGAGGCTTCATATACGGGAATATATCCACCCCGGGCGGTTGTCTTTTTCAAAGCGTATCATTCGGAAGGAAAAATTATTGAACGAAGTGCCGCAGGGGAAGTCCTGGTGCTTGTGAATCAAGATGGTTCCATTCTGGCAACCGGTTCATTGATAAGCTCCGAAATAACCGGTGTTTTTGTGCACCGTAATTATCACCGGAAGGGTTATGGCAAGGCCATAATGGCTGAACTTGAAAGAAGGGCGAAAGTAAAAGGATTCTCGAACATCAGTCTGAGCGTTTCTCTGCCCTCAAGGAGATTTTATGAACATCTCGGCTATGATGTGCTTGCCGAGTGTGCCCTTGACGTTGGCGATGGTCAGTGCCTGAAATACTGGTCGGGCACAAAGGTGCTGAAACCGTGAAAGAGAATTGGCGGGGATGCAGGTTCAGTATCAATGGTGAAAAGCTTTAATTGGCCGCTGAAAAGAGGGGCGAATCATCGGGGGGAAGAAGGCTGAAAGATACGACGGTTTTCATTGGTGAACTCCGGTTTATTTTGACATTTCAATAAAATTAGTTGTATATTTTGCGAGTTATCTTATATGAATATAGAAAAATGGCATCATATCAAACTGGAATGAAGAAAAAGGGTTTGGTTTCATAACTCCAAAATCTGGTGGTAAGTCTCTATTTTTCCACATCAATGACTATAGCTACCGGCATAAACGTCCTGTAAAGAATATAGAAGTGCAATATTACTCGTCGACCGATCAAAAAGGTCGAGAATGTGCAGTTGATGTTGCTCCATTAAAAGGGCATAAAAACAACGGCAGAGAATTAATGCAAAAATTTTTTTCAGTGCTTTTGTTCTTCAGCTTCTCTGGCGTTTTGTATTGTCTGCTTCAATTAAAACTTATTCCAATTGAAATAGTGTACCTATATGCATTCATGAGCGTTGCAGCATTTCTAATGTATGCAAAAGATAAAAATGCAGCCGAGTGGGGTAAATGGCGAACTGCTGAAAGTACTCTTCATGCCTTGTCCTTGATAGGTGGTTGGCCAGGTGCCAAGATTGCCCAAAGTTTTTTACGGCACAAATCCAAAAAACTATCTTTCCGAATCACATACTGGATAACTGCAATAGCAAATTGTGGAGGGTTGTATTTGTTGATCACTCCCAAAGGAAATATGTGGCTAAAAAGTATACTAAAAAATATAAATTTTGGTTAACAAATCATTCCACCGAACTCGCTAAGGCTCGCCGGTAAATTCCACGTTATGCGCTCAAAATAAGAACATGAGAGGGTAAATGGCAATCCCGACATCAAGGACAAAGGTCAAAGCTGAAATCGGAATTAATGAAGAAAAATGTACCGGATGCGGATTATGTGTATCTGTTTGCAAGGATTACAGTTTAAAGATAGAAAATCAGAAAGCCAAAGTAACAGACAATCCTTTTTTTGGATGTATTGGTTGTGGGCATTGCATGGCGATCTGCCCATCAGATGCCATAAAAATTCTGGGCAGGACACTGTCACCAGACGATTTGTTTAATTTGCCTGATAAAGAAGAAGCAGCGACATATGAACAAATGCATTTTCTTTTACAACGGCGGAGAAGTATCAGGGAATTTAAAGATAAGCCCGTTGAAAATGGTATGATAACAAAAATATTGGAAGCAGCTTCAACAGCCCCAATGGGCTTACCGCCATCTGATGTAAATGTTCTGATTTTTGATACAAAGGATAAGGTACGAAATTTTGCTAAAGATTTTTGTTTATATCTGGAAGGTATGAAGTGGTTTGTATCCGATTGGTTTTTATTTTTGATGAGACCTTTCTGGGGAAAATCAAATAACGAATTATTCAAAAAATTTGTTAAACCGTTGTTCGATATTTACACAAAAAATATGCAAAAAGGTATCAATCTTGTAAATTATGATGCTCCTTTGGCAATGTATTTTTACGGGTCGCCTTATACAGACCCCGCAGATCCCATTATTGCTGCAACCTACGCCATGATTGTTGCTGAAACACTGGGATTGGGTACATGTATGCTGGGCGGAGTGCATCCACTGATTCAAAATGGCAATAAAGCAAAAAAATTCAGAGAAGCGCATGGGATAAAATATGCCAGCCGTGAAGGACTGTTCGTGATATTCGGATATCCTGATGTGAATTATAAAAAAGGAATACGCAGAACCTTTGCATCAATAGAAATAAAGAAATGAAGCACGCAATGCATAACAAGGAAAATTAACTCGGATGCAAATTACGCTACGCTCGTGTGTCATGACGAGAGACGAAAGTCTTTCTTGCTGTGTTGAAGATGAGGGATGGCCCCTCGGTTTCGGTCATCAGAGACTGGGATCAAACTGCCCTATGCGGCATTTATTAAGAGTATTTGTCGTGAGCGATAGGGAAAAGGCAGAAGAATCTGTCAGGTGCGTTCTGAAGAGATGAATGCAAATGAACCACTGATGAGGTGTCGATATGGATAAACGCTGTCAAAACCGGGGAACGAGCGTATTCTCGGGATAAGTTTCGACGTGATCTGGATACGGGCGAAGCGGCAGCCGGCATGGAGGTGGCATGAATTCAGAACAGGCTTTAATACGGAACATGAGAACCTGTCGTCCTGATGTTAAGGGAGAAGTGGCGTGGTAAACCCACAAAATGAGAGTACCAATGCGGGGCACAGGGGCGGACCGCCTCGTAGTAGCTGTGAAGTTTCTGTAATGGAAATGGAGCAAAGGGGGCGGCCTGTCCATTCGAAAATCGGGGGTCAACCAGAAGATGGGAGGAACCTTCGGATGGAGATAAAACCTTTCAATATCCCAAAACGAATTGTCTTTGAGGCATTCAAGCGGGTCAAGGCAAACAGAGGTGGACATGGGGTCGATGCTCAGAGCTTAGCCGATTTTGAGCGGAACCTCAGCAACAATCTGTATAAGCTCTGGAACCGTATGTCCTCAGGAAGCTATCATCCGCCTCCGGTTTTGCGAGTAGAAATAGAAAAGCCAGGCGGTGGCATTCGACCGTTGGGTATCCCAACGGTAACGGATCGGATAGCCCAGATGGTTGTCAAACTTCAGATCGAACCGGAACTGGAGAGACGCTTTCACCCCAATTCTTACGGGTATCGTCCCGGGAAGTCGGCGCATCAGGCGCTTTTGAAGGCCAAAGAGCGATGCAACAGGCGTGGGTGGGTTCTGGATATGGACATCAAGGGGTTCTTTGAGGAGATCAATCACGACCTGCTGATGCGGGCGGTGAGGAAGCACGTCAAAGAGTCCTGGCAGTTGATGTACATACAGAGGTGGCTCACAGCCCCGGTGCAATATGAGGATGGGCGACTTGAGGAGAAACGGAAAGGAACGCCGCAAGGGGGAGTTGTCAGCCCACTTTTGGCAAACCTGTACCTGCACTATGCGTTTGATGTTTGGGTAGAAAAGAACTGGAAAGGTATTCAGTTCGAGCGGTACGCCGATGATATTGTCTGTCATTGTGTTAGTGAGCGGGAGGCTTTAGAGCTGAAGGCGATACTCAATGTCAGGTTTAACAAATGCGGTTTGCAACTCCATCCAGCCAAGACAAAAATTGTATTTTGCAAAGGGGGTCGCAACAAAGGCGACTATAAAACGGTATCCTTTGACTTTCTCGGCTACACGTTCGGACCACGCTGGATTAAGACAAAACGGGGCCAGCAAGGGCTTTATTTTCTTGCGTTCGTTAGCCAGAAATCGGCAAAACGGATACGTCAGGAGATCAACAGCTGGCCATGGAAGTATTGGCGCCAAAAGGAGATGGTGAAGATACAAGTGTATTGCCGGAGCCGGCTACGAGGCTGGATGATTTATTATGGTCTATTTGGCAAGAGTATCATCCGAAATGTCCTGTTTCACTTCGACAAACGCCTGAGTCGTTGGGCAAAAGCGAAGTATAAACAGCTAAAGACGCTTATGCAGGCCGCTCGACGGATAAATCGGGCACGGAGAATGAATCCGGGCTGGTTTCCCCATTGGGTGGCACCCATGGGATTGATAAAAAGGTGGACAGGAGGAGCCGTATGAAGCGAGAGTTTCACGTACGGTTCTGTGAGAGGCCAAAGGGGAGGTTCCTTTGGCCTACTCGACCATTTGCACCGGTTATTTGCAGCGTTCGGTTTCAAAATAGGATCTGAAAATGGCCAGTCAAAATCTACCACAACACTTTCGCTACATAAATCCAATCATAGATGTTCTTCGAGAGATCGGCGGGTCCGGAAGATCATCTGAAGTGACAGATCTTGTAGTCGAAAAACCGAACATCTATATGGCCTCAGGTTGTCAAGAAAAAATTACTCCGATAGATCGGAAAGGGTAAAATAAATTCAAATGAAAGGAACAAAGGTTATGACAGAAAATCAAACTGAGTTAAACAACAACCGCAAAAAACAACGTGAGCTACTTTTTGAACTTATACCTGATTTAGCTAAACAACTCGGTGCGCAGATTAATGAGACATATAAAGACGGCGTTATAGATAGCAAAACAAAAAGGCTCATGGCGTTGGCTATAGGGCTTGGTGTCGGTTGCCGTAATTGTGTTCTGAGTCAAGTTGAGCATGCCTTAAATTTGGGCGCGACAAAGGAAGAAATTCTTGAGACTATTTCAGTTGTTATCAGCATGCGGGGCACAACAGGGATCGGAGAATCTCTAAGAGTCATTCAACTTTTAGATGAATTGGGAAAGCTATAGGCGCTGATTTTATAACTGGGGTCTTAACTATTCATCATTATTAGCAATTGGCAATAAATCAACCCGGGTCTTTTCGCTCTTGCCCTGGAACCTGGGCATTTGCAGATGGCGCTGATACAGTTTGTCGAATTGTTTGGTTTCTTTCTGGTCCATGGTATACTTTCTTCATGTTATAACCGCCCTGAATTGGACGATTACGGAAAGTATACAGGATTTGAAGATTTTTTTCTGCCGCGTGAACGGCTTTGTTCAACAAATCGATGGCGCGTCCGACGCATAACATCCGGGCGAGACTGCGTCTTTCCTTGTTATGCGTCGGACCGCTCATCCCGACGCGTTGATAGGAACAGATGATGGACATCGTCAAATTGCATGAAGATAACGTATCAGAAATAAAACCGTTGTGGGAACAACTCAACCTGTTGCATGAGAATTTATCACACAATTTTAAACAACATTTTGCGAGATTCACGTTTGAAGAAAGAATGGGGTTGATATATCAGAAAAATTATTTTGCAGTTTTTGTCGCCAAATCTGGTGATGGAAACGTTGGATATGCCCTTGTATCTGTTGAAAAAAATGTGGGTGAAATAGATTCAATATTTGTTGTTGCAGAATATCGGCATCGTGGGTTGGGAAAAAAATTGATAGAAAAATCCCATGCATGGTTGGCGGAACACAATGTAAGAAAAATTATCATAGGTGTTGCTGAAGGTAACGAGTCAGCATTTCCGTTTTATCAAAAATTAGGCTATCTTCCTCGTTTAACAATACTTGAAAAAATATAGCTCAGCCGCGTAACATCTATATGGTCTGCGGTTGTCAAGAAGAAAACTGATATGGGCGACCGGTTCGGTACAGCGTTGTGAGATATACATCTCCCGGGCATGAAGATCGATGCCGGTTGACTCTTCGCCGGGTGGCCATAACTATTGTCAAGGCTTTTTCAGCGGATCGCAAAAAGCCGCGTCCGCTGAAAAGCAGGGTTGTGCCAGTAATGATGACAGACATCAAACAGTTCTACGCGGGGCCTGCACCCTCTGGATGGGAGGTTCTTCCAGCCCATGATTGTCGGTACGAAAAGGCACCACCAGTAAATTCCCGCGCCCGGCGAAGCCCGAATCGTTGGGAGTCTCCATTTATCACGACCATCGACATATGGCTTTTTCTGAGTGTTTTATCCGCTTATTCATCATTTCCGGCGATTCAGACGGTTTTCGACGGACAGGACATTCTTCTGGAATTCAAACCCATCGGATGGTGGACAGCTAAAGACAAAAGTGCTAAAAAATCCGGACACAATCCGGAAATAATATGAAAAGTTTAAAATGGCTTCTATGGATCAGTTTGCAATTATTTATAGTCACCCCCCTGTTTTCACAGGAATTGATCACCAATCCGATTGAGATACGAAGGGATGATGAAACAACGGTAAACTATTATTTGCAACTTGAAGAACAGGGAAGCCATACAAAGGACCTTTTGGTCATTCTTCAGGGGTCTGATTGCAATAGCGTAAGAAAAATCAAAACCATTCAGAAACTTGCTGAAGTGTATCCGGGGGCTGATATTCTCACTGTCGAAAAATACGGGATTAATGAAGAATTAAGTTATAGCAGTGAAGTCGAAAGATCCGACTGCCCAAGTGGCTATATTGAGAATGACAATCCACAACAAAGGGTATCTGATCTTAATAAAGTAACAACCGTATTACGAAACAAATACATGTATGAAAGGGTAATCGTAGTCGGCGGCAGTGAGGGGGCGGTAATAGCCTATATGCTTGCGGCAAGTGCGGATTATATCGATGCCGTAGTTCTCTTTGGCAGCGGCGGGCGCTTTTTCATAGACGATGTTGTTCATAGTATGAAATTTGCGATAACCTCGGAGAAAGAACTGGCGGAAAGCATAAAGGGATTTAAACAACTGTCAGAACACATTCTTTCGAATGGTCCATTCGAGATATCCATGAGCAATCATGGATATTCATGGTGGAGAACAATGCTTTCACTTGATCAACAGGAATTTCTTAAGCGTATAGCGATTCCCGTATTGGTTGTGCAGGGAGGGCAAGACAGGTCCGCATCACCGGAGAAGGCAACTGAAATGGTTGATTCCTTGAAAAAGACGGGAAAGAACAATATCGATTACTACTTTTATCCGGATCATGATCACGCCTTAAATTTATCATTGGCCGACAATTCGGCATCGTTGGTAATTGATGATATAAAGAACTGGTTAAAAGGTAAAATGAATTGAATCAGCGCATATCCACTTCAGCCTGACATTTCATCTGGCTCATGGCAGGGATTTGCCTGTACTAGTTCGATCATTATATTACTTGTAGCCCTGGTATCTATAAAAACAACATGGCTTCCACGTGCTCCAGGAATTGGCGCCTCTTGCATCAAAGGTATTCCTTTTTTCTTTAACTCTCTGATTGCATTTTCAATGTCCTCTACCTCAAAGGCGATATGTTCGATATGGTGCCCTTTTTCTGAAACCGACCTCGCACTCTCCCCACTAGGATCAACTGATGAACATAATTCGACCTCTGTATCTCCTGCATGTATGAAACATATGTTTTCATCACCCTCGCCACCACGATATACCTCTTCGTGCCCAACCTTTAATCCTAAGACATCTTTAAAAATGCTTTTCAATGTTTCTTGTTCTCCCAATACAATACCGATGTGATCTATTCTTTTAATTCTCATTATTTATTCCTCACTATTTCGTTTTCATGGGGCACACGCCTTTTCGTGTAATTGGTTTTTATACTCGAGCGTGTCATTTTTTTTTCTCAATTTCGTTGTGCCATTAACGGCGATTGGGATATTTTGTTTGCCAAATTTTTTAGCACGGACCCGATTTTTTTGATTCATCCGACTAATGCACACTTAAAGGGTTGAAAAAAGGCGGGTAACCGGGTTTCACGGGGTGTCTTTCTGTTTATGACATTTTAAGGGTTAACCAGCCGGCCCACGGCGCCACGACCGCCGGGTGGGTGGTCCTGATCGGTCAGACATTGATTATTAAGCTCCAGGCGCATAAATTTACTGTTCGGATCTAATTTATAGCCTTCAAATGGTTCGCAATAGGTAAATCCAAATTTTTCGTAAAGTTTTCTGGCTGGATTGAAAAAGTCTATAGAACCAGTTTCTAAACTTAGCCCTACATAACCTCTTTGCTTCGCAACCTGAATAAGGTGAGATAGAAGTTTTGATGCTACACCTTTATTTCTTGCCAAGGCTGATGTACGCATAGATTTTACCTCTGCGTGTTGAGGATTCAGTTCCTTTATTGCAATACAGCCTAAAAGCTGATTTCCCATCCAGGCAGTCCAAAATGTCACATTTGAATTTTGCAATTCAGATAAATCAAGGGCATGGATGCTTTCTGGGGGAGTGGTCGCGTACATATCTGCCCAATGCTCTTCAAGAAGTTTAACAACTTCCTTATTGGCAATAATATTTGTAACTATTCAGCGTTTATAAAATTTATACTGCCCATCCGGTAAGAAACTCAGGCAGTTTTCCGTCAAACAACAATTCCAATGCGTGACTTGATTTTACTCCGTGTTTTCGACAAGTCGACAAGTAACTTCTAACGCGGCAAAAGATTTTGGCGCCATCCATTGATCGAAAACAGCCTGATATCTTCTGTTGAACTTTTGTCATTCGGATATCATTTTCACCCCGGTTGTTCGTAAACGGGACACGTTCATTATCGATGAATATAAGAACGTCCTGCTCAAAATCCCTTAGCCGTTCCAACAAGTTTCTGGATTTTGACCTCTTAATGCGACCTCTTTTGCCCTTTTCTTTTGGCTTGATTGGTTCCGGACATTCGATTTCGCCTTGTTTCAGGATTGCTCTATATTTAAGCCGGTATTTCTGTGACTCTGGGGCATCCAGCACGCCGCCGGCCTCGTTGACCTTGCAGTTGATCGTTTCAAGCAGATCTCCGAGTTTTTTCGCCCATTTTTGCTCATCCTGCTCCCAGGCCCTTGTCAGTTCCCTTAAATGATGTGCGTTGCACAAAGCGTGGGTACAATTGAGCTTATAGTAGGGCTTCCAATGGTCATGGCACAGCACCCCTTTGAACCCGGGCAGCACACCCATATCATTGAAGGCTTCCATACCCCTTTTTTCGTGGGGATAATAAAGAGTCCAGGTCTCATTGGATACGCAATGCAGCCAATGCCTGATACCCCCTATGTTGACGCCGGTTTCATCCGCATGTGCCATATCTGAGGCCGTCAGTTGTTGTTTAACCCGCTTCTCAAAGTCGTCCAGAAGCCCAAAGGCCTCTTTGTTAAAATTGAAAATCGAGCCTTCGCTGACCGGTATATGAAGCTGGTCGGAGAAATGATCCTGTATTCTGTTGTACGGGATCAACTGGAATTGCGACATATAGACCGAGTGTGCCTTGAGCCCCGTTCCGTATTGAACCGCTTTTGTAACACCTTTTGGGAACTGAGCAACAAATCGGTTCCCCTCGTCATCCTTAAGGATCTGAGCCCGGTATTCCGTCACGACCCTTGAAATATCTATATCGAACACCTGCCGCGCTTCAAAGCCATCCTGCCGGTATCGTCCGGCAGGCAACTTGCGCCGATCAACCTTAATTTCCTTAACCCTGTCAGGGATTTCGACTTTTTGGAGTGTCGTGCCGACATGACCATTTTGGCCGCCGGGCTTTTTGCCTGTCTTTTTTCGAGTCGGCTTTATCCTGTTCGGGTCACTTGACGGCGGCTTGCTGCTATTGGTGCTGTTTAAATTCAAACGATTGGCAAGCAGGGTAATAACCAGAATCAAAATTTCAAACATCGATTTTGTAGCCGCGGACAATTGCTTGTCTTCACGTATAAGAAATTGTGCCTTTTCGATCGTTGCCTGTATGTCGATGTTTTCTATTTTCATTCGGTTCCTGTGTTGTCAATTGAAGCTACTATAACACAGGTTTTTAAACCGATATTTTTCTCCCTGTAGTCTACTCTGCTGCGTTTAAATATTTTAGACCTGACGAGCCATGTGCTCGCCTTAAAAAACTACACATGATGCCATAAGACCGTCTGTTTGTCGAAATACGAGGAATCGTCGACCCGGGTTGAAATTCAGGAATTTTCGCAAAAACCCTGTCAAGTCTTTTTTTACTCCTTTTTCATTATTTTCGCTGAATAGTTACTAATATTTTTCTTTATCTCCATCCTTACAGATTTTAATTTTTTGATACCATTCATTTCATCGTTTTTTTGCCATGTTAAGGGACCGGTCGCCCCTGCGGACCATCACAGTGGTATGGACATGATTGGGCGTAACAACAAATTCACCCAATTGAATTTCATTCCGGATTTCATCCATTCGTCTCGAACGATTTTGCCATATTTATTCAACTTTTTGGGGACCATCGCTGTCCCAATTTTTTCGTGAAACCGAGCGGGGGCGTGTTTTTAGAGCATTATTCCTAACCCTTGTCACAGATTTTGCCGAAACATCAGATTTTGGCATTTATGGGTGGACACCAACCATCATTTTTGCCAATCAAAATTAAAGATATTTCTTAAGGCGTATTTTGTTCCATAACCCAAGGCTTTATCCAACTCAAGAATCGAATTGAATGGGCCGCACATATGGTTTCCCCATCTATTGAAATGCACGGCCAATAAAAAGGATCCATTCGGCAGCCTAACACCTAATCCGATGTGACAATTACGTGTTGAATTTGATACGATTCTGCCAAAAACATCATAGCCGGATCTTTTGAGCGCAATTTTCCCTAAAAAGGCCAAATCATCACAATCTCCGACCTTTGTCTGTAAAACAGTGCTGTAGGATCTGTGAAAACCCGGGATATCGAAACTGTAGGTAATTTGATGATTTATATAGTAATCTAACAATACCGGCGCATTTAATCTGTCCAAAATAATTTTCGGCGATCCCCAGCGCTCATTTTTTTTAACATACCGCAGTGCCGATTCAATCTGTTTTTGTCCGTTTTGAGTGAAGATATCCCTGTTGATGAAATAATCTGAGAACAGGCCTACTTGTATTCTTTCATAGTTTTTCTGCTTCAGATCATTCAGGTATTCAAGCTTCAACTGGTTATCCTTTATTGACTCAACAACAGGCATTATTCTATCATCGCAGTCGAAAAAATTGCTGGTATAATTCCACGACGCATCAAGCAAATCGCTCAGGGAATAATCCGTTAGTATCTTTATTGCGATGTCTGTTTTGCCATCGACAATCAACCAAAAAAATGCTTCAAGCGCGGTGCAATATTTACGGTATTCTGGAATACCGATTATGTATATTTTGTCACTCTTGTCCAAAAACGGTTTTGAAAAGTAGTAAATCAAAAATCTATTGAAAAAAAACCTCCTTGTGAGGCATGGTTAGTTTGCCCAAACGAACACATAGCCATCAAACAAGGAGGTCGTCTTATGGTAAGCCATGCAAGTTTGTTTAGTCAACTGATAGCGTTGTTCGATCGAGGAATTTTTCATAATTTGGTCTATCAACATAAAGCGGAACAGTTTTCTAAAGGATTTAACAGCTGGGATCATTTCGTTGCCATGTTATTTTGCCAATTAGCCCAAGCCAAAAGCCTTCGTGAAATTTGCGGCGGATTAGCCTGCTGCATGGGCAAACTGCGTCATCTCGGGATGAAGAAGGCACCGAACAAATCAACCCTGTCCTATGCGAATGCAAACCGCCCCTGGGAGATGTATCGGGACCTTTTTTATAAAACCCTGACAGTTTGCAAAATGAACGGCACCGGGAAACACCGGTTTCGTTTTAAAAACAAGCTACTTTCCCTCGACAGTTCGACAATTTCTCTTTGCCTCTCCCTTTTCCCCTGGGCTAAATTCCGCCGAACCAAGGGGGCTGTAAAACTTCATCTGCTATTGGATCATGACGGCTATTTGCCGACCTACGCCTACATCTCAAATGGAAAAAAGCAAGATGTTACGGTTGCCCGTAAAGTACCCCTTGCAGCACATTCGATCGTTGCCATGGATCGAGGCTATAATGATTACCGGCTATTTTCCTATTGGACGGAAAGCAATATCTTTTTTGTCACCCGCCTGAAGGTGAACGCTGATTACACTGTCGTTAAAGAACGGCCTGTGCCCCAAAAGCGAAACATTCTTGCAGATCAACTGATCCGTTTTAATGGGTATGAAGCCCAAAAGAAATGCCCCCACATCCTGCGGAAGGTCATCGTGTGGGACACTGTCAAAGAGCGCAAGATCGTCCTGCTTACTAACCATATGGACTTTGGAGCCTCTACGATATCCGCAATTTACAAAGACCGCTGGCAAATAGAGCTGTTCTTCAAAGCCCTCAAACAGAATTTGAAGGTAAAAACCTTTGTCGGTACCAGCGAGAACGCGCTTTATATCCAAATTTGGACAGCATTAATCGCGATGCTGCTCATCAAACACATCCAGTTTAAATCCAAATTCGGCTGGTCCCTATCGAATCTGGTGGCTTTTTTGCGTTGGAACCTTTTTACTTACAGGGATTTGTGGGAATGGATCAACAAACCGTTCGATGTCCCTCCCCTGGAACCAAAGTCCGTCCAATATCAACTTCCCTTCAGGAGTATTGGACAGCACAAAATAAAAACGACAACCTGATTTTAAAAAGGCAGGTTGTGGACCCCTAACTAACTGTATTTATATGTAGCACATATGCGGTTTTGAATTATTTTGGACAGTAGTGTTATAAAATAGGTCATCCTTCCATATCGGGCTTGTTCAACAACCGGATAAGATCGTGGCTCGCTTCGCTCTCATGATCTATCCTTATTCGTTCGGTGCCGTTAATTTGAAGTAATAGTCAATGTGACACTTCATTATAGCCAGGAAAAATTAGATCAGGACAAAGTTGTTGAAGCATTTCCTTTTTGTTTTTCATAGCCATCAATCTGGTTACATCTCTATGGTTCTGGTGCACTAATTGATTCTCAAATTCCAACTGATAGGCAATGACACTTTTCACCCATTCCATCACAAGGAAATAGACAGACAACTTCTTTTCATAGTCGTCTTTTTCACCAGCAGATAATGATTCAGGATTTTCAAAGCTCTGAATAATTTCCATGCCAATATTTTTCAACTCCGTTGAATTTTTCCAGTCTTTAAGATCTCTTGCGCTTTTTATCAACGAAATTGACTTGTCTATTAATCTCTGCCCTAAGAACATTGAACTCCTCAAGGCCGAAATCAAGGGAAAGAAAACTGTCCTTGTTGTTGGCCTGGACATGGTAGCCGATACTGTTCCACCGGTAATCCTCATATGGAAACAACTATATGCCTTCTGCGAGGTTAAATATGAGGATTTTCAGGAACCTTTCGATGATGCCTTCGGGACAGGTTTTGGCCTCATGTGACAGTGGTACTTTGAGAAGCCAGAATCTGCAACAAGATAGTGGCAGTCCGGGGCAACTATAACCCGGAGGGTTTGATTCGTGGAATAACACCAAAGCATCACAGCTTTTGGCTACGTTGCGATTAGATCGATTTATTGAAAATTATCGTCAAGAATGAAATTACCAAGTTAAACTCGATATACTGATTTATCTAAAACTCAAGCAAAAAGATTGAGCTTAAAAATGAAGTTAAGACGTTGGTATGTCAGCAGCACCTCGTACCGGCAGTATGTAATTATCACTGCTGGTCTTGGAAGTTCGGCTCACACTACCACTACCTAAACTGATTTCCCAGGCGTTATCTGTGTTTAGGTCATCAGTGGAGGAAGACCAGTACCAGCCAGGAGCAGGGGTGTCAGAAGTAGTCACTCCAATCGATGTAAAGGGATAGCCGTTGGGTAATGCCGGATTTAATTGGGACATATCCAACAGGCTGAACAGTTCCTTCCGGTTGGGCAATCTCCAGTCTGTCTGGTGAGAACCGCCGGCACTGGTATCGCTGGCAGTATTCCCATTCATGGTCCCTTGAGTGTTCAATTCCGTAATATAGTCAAATGCCGTAGCCCAATCAGTGGAAGTTTGAGCGCAATTGGCATTTTTTAGCCAGATTAATCCTGTCAAATTGTCGGTGATGGTTCCGTCACCGTTATCTGTAAATCGGGGATCTGGCCACTCAACACCTTTCTGAAGATCTCCGTCGTCACCAGCTTCATACATGGTTGTTTGACCGGTTTTCCAAACCTGTGCCAAGGCGCCATCTCCGTTTCCTCGAACAAGCATCACGGGCGCGGAGTAGTCTTCTTTTCCCCAGTGTCTTATTCTCCCTTGGTAAAGCTGTGCATGCCAGGCATCAGCGGGGTAATCATCTGTGGGTGGATATGTTGTCGAGGTCCAGTAACGATTCGTTGTTGAAACACCTTCAAATCCTTGATCTTCTAGCCATTCAGGGATATTGCTAAAACTGTCTCCCGGCTCAAGGGTCATTATGCTTTCAAACTCGTTTCGGTTGGGCAGTCGCCAATCGGTTTGGTGGGAACCGTTATTGCTGGTATCTCCTCCATCTACCTCCGCACCCGTTCCTGTCGCCATTGTACCGTAGGTATTCATCTCTTCGACAAAAGCGAGGGCTTCGCTCCAGGTGGCATTGCCATATGCGTCCAATAGGTTGGCTTTTTTCAGCCAGATTAATTCTGTCAAATTGTCGGTGATGGTTCCGTCACCGTTATCCGTAAATCGGGGATCTGGCCACTCAACACCCTTCTGAAGATCTCCGTCGTCACCAGTTATATACACGGTTGTTTGACCGGTAGTAGGAAGATCAATTTTTGTCACATCGCTAGAATCCGTCCCATTATGTCCACATCCACTTAAAATGAATAAGACAACACTTAATAGAGCAACTGCTATTAATTTTTTTGTAATTCTCATTATCTCACTCCCAAATTAGAATAATTTATAGGTGTTGGCAAGAGTCCAAAATAATAATATAAACTCGCAATCCATCGGGAATGTGCCACTTAATTTATCAGTCTATGTGTGCCAAAGGATCTGACGGCTCACAGCCTTTTTCGAGTTGGTTCAGAGTATGTGAATTTCTCATAAGTTAAGTTAATTTGCAATGAAAAAAACAAATTTGGACAAAATGCAAAATTCCTACAGACCCTGAAAAGCAAGAATGGCCCGCCCTGTAGATAGCCGTATTAAATTGTCTATCATTATTACCCTGTCCCCATTTTTTAATTTCCATAATGTGCAATTAACTGTAATAACAATTTATTTTAACCTTAAAAAACCACGTCCTTTAGGGGCGTTATAGTCAAGAGTTGTGTATGGAAAAATTAGGCGGCGATCCGTTTTTCTTCTATTCCATTCACAAACGTTACTCCTTTTATTACCTGCGCCAAGCGTTCGGGATGATGCAAGCGTATCCATTTTTTTTCTGCGCACTGACATAATTTAAATGCCATGGTCATTACCGTATTTACAGAAAAACAGCCCCTGACTTTGGCTGTCCTTAACCGCACTGTCGCAAAAGTTGATTCTATCGGATTAGAGGTACGAATATGACGCCAGTGTTCTGCCGGAAAGTCATAAAAGGTTAACAGGGCGTCACGGTCTTTTTCAAGGCACTTTGCAGCTTTGGGATATTTTGCTTCATAGGCCTGGATGAAATCATTCAACAGACGTTCGGCTTCACGCTTGCCGTCGGTATGCCAGATTTCATGAATCTTTTGTTTGGATTTGCTTTGAATGCTCTTTGGTAATTTATTGAGGATATTGGCCGTTTTATGCACCCAACACCGCTGCCACATGCTATCAGGGTATGCTTTGGCAATGGCTTTCCAAAAGCCCAGAGCGCCGTCACCAATACACAATCTGGGTCCGTTTTTAAGCCCTCTTGATTTAAGATCGATCAACAGCTGTGCCCAGGATAGTTCGCTTTCACGTAAGCCACCATCAATAGCGATCAGTTCTTTCCTGCCATCTTCGGTTGCCCCGATAACCACCAGCAGGCACTGTCTGTCATCCATGCGCACATTACAGTAAATACCGTCGACCCAGAAATAAGCATAGCTCTTGTCCGTCAGATCACGTTTTTGCCAACCTTGCAAATCCTGCTCCCAGACAGTTTTTAAACGACCGATGGTTGAAGCTGATAAGCCGGGAGCATCTTTGCCAACCAGAGCGGAAAGAGCATCGCTAAAATCACCAGTGGATATGCCTTTTAGATACAGCCATGGAATCAATTCTTCCATGCTTTTGGTCTTACGCAGATAGGCCGGTAAAATAGATGAACTGAATTGTATCCGATCTGATGAATTGCAATGCCGGTCACGTACCCGTGGCGCATTAACCGGCACCGGGCCGATGCCGGTCTGAATATTGCGTTCCGGCAGGTACCCGTTTCTCACGATTCTTTGATGCCCTGATTCATCCGTTAACTCTTTATAGTTGTTAAGAAAAATCTCGATCTCCGTCTCCAGGGCCTGCGTTATTAACTTTCTGGCTCCCTGGCGTAAAATGTCTGTAATGGGATCGTCAACAAAGGCTTCTGGCTTTTTTAAATCAATTACGTTATCTTTACTCACCTTATTATACATTTACAGACATAAACCAAATGCCTGATCAAGCGTTTGCATAATAGCAACAACCGAATATGTGGCAAATAAGAGGCTTGAATGAATTTGCGAAGCCCGACGAGGTGGAAGGAATTTTTATCGGTAGTGGTAATTGGTCTGGTTTTGTCAATTGCCCTATGGCAGGATAGCGCGCAGGCTATCAAAGAGCCAGATAAAACTGCGGCAGATGGGGCGCTTTCCGACAAGGATTTCCAGGCGTGGCTTGCGGCGCTGCGTGCAGAGGCGCGCGGCAAAGGAATTTCCGATGCGACGTTGGACGCGGCGCTGAACAATATTCTGCCGGTACAGCATGTGATCGAACTTGACCGACGGCAGCCCGAGTTCACCCAGACCTTCTGGACTTACCTCCGGCGGCGCGTAAAATACGACCGGATAATACGCGGTCGTGCGCTGCTGGCAAAACATCGCGACCTGCTGAACAAGATCTGTGCTGAATATGGCATACCGCCGCGCTATCTCATCGCATTTTGGGGACTGGAAACGAATTTTGGCGATTATGTAGGTAACTTCCGCGTGATCGATGCCCTGGCGACGCTGGCTTTCGACCGGCGGCGCGCCGATTTTTTTCGGTCTGAGCTTCTAAGCGCACTTCAAATTATCGATGAGGGTCACATTACGCCGGACGCGATGACGGGTTCCTGGGCCGGGGCAATGGGGCATATGCAGTTCATCCCATCCACATTCATCATACACGCCGTGGATTTTACCGGCGACGGCCGCAAGGACATCTGGGGTAGCCTACCAGATGCTTTCTCCTCCGCCGCCAATTTTCTCTCTAACATAGGCTGGCGGACCGGCGAAATCTGGGGCCGTGAGGTGCGTCTCCCTGAGAACTTCGATCTGACCCTTGCCACGATGGACAAGAAAAAGTCGCTTAAGGAATGGGCGTCGATTGGGGTGCGGCGGAGTAATGGTACGGCGTTGCCGCAGGAGGATGTGGAAGGTTCCATCGTGCTGCCACAAGGCTATAAAGGCCCGGCCTTTCTGGTCTACAACAATTTCCGGACTATCTTGCGCTGGAATCATTCAATCAACTTTGCAATCTCGGTCGGCCACCTCTCGGATCGAATCATCGGCCTGCCGCAGATTGCGAACGGCCGGGGTGCAGAACATGAACCGCTTACGCGCGACGAGATTATGGAGATACAGCAGCGCCTCAACCACCTTGGCTTTGATGCTGGCTCAGAGGACGGTTTGGCCGGCCCCCGCACGCAAACCGCAATACGGGCATTCCAGAAAGAAAAGTCTTTGCCGCCGGATGGATATCCCTCACCCGCTCTTTTGAAATTTCTGCGGTCGCTGGTTATGCCCTACCCACTGTTAACCCTAACATAGTATTCCAATTATTGTGTGTAAAATTCAAAACTTGACTTTTGAGTCATTGTCCGATATTTTTTCCACGTTCACTTAAATAAGATCTTGTGCTCTGAACTTTAAAAAGAAGGATGAGCAAACACGATGAATATAAAAAACCCCATTTCTCGATAGATTCTGAGAGGTGGGGTTTTGTTGTTTCGGGGTAGATGCTTTTCAGACAATAAATTAAATCTCGGCGGTGATATTGGCAAAGTATGCCACGATTTAAGCGGGCGGTTTTTCGTGTGATACTCTCAACGTATCAGTATAAGATATACAGTCGCACATTTGGTCGAATAACATTACAAAGGTGATGATATCCAGATCTGCACAATTACTTGTTAGGCCATGATAATAAAATAATGGAATTTTAAGAATGACCCCAGCCCACAGGATCGGAAATTTCTGGAAGTTCAAATTCTCGAAAATTGATGACTGGATTCTTTATGGGAATTCGGGAGTTGCAAGGTCTGAACCAGCGCAGGGCAGGAGACATCAATGAGCTCGGAGCGGCGGAGAAACATCTCTAGTCCACTTAGAACTGGATTTGACTATCAGACTGTGTGGGCGTTCCGCTTTTGTTTTGAGCTGCTGAGCAATCCTGAAAAGTTCAAATGGATCCATCTAGAAACGACTCCCGATGAATACCCAGAAGGTGAAGCTTTTTTCTTAGATGACATAGTCATTCGTCATTCCGACGACAAAGTCGGAATGTATCAAGTGAAGATCACAGCCGACTGGAGTTTTGAAGAGTTATTCAAGCAAGAGAAAAACAAGAAGGGCAACCCAAAGGACTCGCTGATTCAAAAGTGGTCGAAGTCCTTTTTTAAATACGAAGGTCAACTTTTTGAAGCAGCTCTAATTACGATTGGAACTGGCGATACCGAGCTCTCTAATTTTGTCACAACAAATGGATTAATTGATTCCACAAAACTTCAGAAAGAAAAGCCCTCCACTTTTGAGCGGTTTGTCGATCAAATCGGTACCGAAGAAAAAGCCAAGAAATTTTTAGACGCCTTTCAATTCCGATTTGGTCAACCGGATATCGATGCACTTGAATCCGAAACAAGAGAACACTTCTTCGAGGCTCTTCGAGCTACGGATAGCGGAACGACCAACTTACTTCTTGAACTACATAAGGAGATTCGCAAAGAGCTTACGCGTCCGCTTTCAATAGAGACCATTAGAAATCTCTGCGAATTCGACAGGCCGAGACACCTTAATCAAGAATTTGCAGTCCCAGCTGATTTCCAGGTGTTTGATGCAAACATGCACGCAGACCTCGTTAAGGAGATTCAAAACAAGAATACGGGAATCCAAGTCTTCGTTGGAAATCCAGGCGCAGGAAAAAGCACCTATCTGTCTAAGCTGACAGAGGAGCTACAAGCGAAGCAAACGGTTGTAATTCGTCACCATTACCACATTGCTCCTGGTGACCAACAGCCCGTCGAAAGGTTGCGAGCAGAGAGAGTCATTGAAGGTCTCAAAGCGCAACTGAAGGATCAGAGGAAACTGATCGGAAAATTAGCTCTCCAGGATTCTCGAGGCGTTTCCGTATCAGAATTTCTAGCATCTCTCGCAGAGGCCTTGTGCAAGCAGGGAAAGTCAGCCGTTGTAATCATTGACGGACTGGACCACGCCGTTAGACATGGATTTGACCAAGATCTCAAGAAGGCCCTTCAAGACATTTGCTCGCCACAACCAGGCTTGTGGTTCTTGTTTGGCCTTCAACCTGCTGCAAAATCGTATTTGCCGGAGTCTATAGTCAATGCACGGCCGGAGAGGAATTGGGTACAAGTTCCTGGACTAGATAAGTTCTCAGTCGTTAATTTGGTCAAAAAGAATGAGACTGGCCTGCAACTTCCTAACAACGATCACGGATTTAGAGAGTTTTGCGTCAAGGTTTACCAGGTATCTCAAGGTAATCCGCTACATCTTCGTTATACTCTTGCCTCATTAAAGAATAGAAACGCCGACCGATCCGTCAGTTCCCATGATTGCGAACGCCTTCTTCCGTACACTGGCGACATAGAGTCCTACTATCAAGCTCTCTGGCGAGGGCTACCCTCATCGGGAAAGACCGCTCTAATTTCTTTATCTTTGATAGACACAAAGCTACATGCTTACAATCTGAAGGAACTGATTTCCACATTCGATACAAACCCTGCCGTTGTTACCACGACATTCAACGACATTCGTCATCTCCTAAAGAGCGAAGCCACGGGTTTATCCATTTATCACAACAGCTTCGAAGAATTCTTGAAACGCACCCCTGAGTTTGGCGATCAGAAAGTTCCGACGCAGAAAGCATTGCTTCGATGGGTTCAGTCTACATCGGATGACTTCATCAAGTGGGCTGAGCTCGCCAAGCTCGAATACCAACTCGGAAATCCGAACTTATTGCTGTCACTGAATTACAACTGGGTAATTGATGGACTGCGACTCGGCCGACCGGCTCACTTAATGTTGATTCAATTGAGTGAGGCTAGTAAAGCGGCTCTCGAAGCAATGAGCTTCTCAAAGCTTCTTCTCTATTCCTATCTTTCTCAATATTTGGATAACACGATTCAATTCAATTCCGAGGCATTCGAATCTGCTTGGGCGTTGTCTCTGTATACCCATAACGCGCCGATAACACGCCATCGGATTGATAATCTCACTGAAGTCCAAGCTGAAGCCCTGGCGACGCTTGCGCATTTTCAAAAGGAAACAGAATTATTTGAGCAGATTTTTAAGAACTTAAACGAGCGAAATCCCGACCAGAGATTTGGAAACAAGGGAGACGTCGCTGCTGGACGTCCAAGTCTTACGGAAACTCTTATTAAGATCGCCTCCCTGGATGGTGAAGAAAGACGCAAATCAGGTACACGATATCTCAAGAGCTACCGCGATAGTGGCTGGTCCGCAGATCTATTTGGTCTGTATGCGGAACACCTACTAAAAAACGGTTTCTCTACATCGGTAGAATCATTACTTCAGAAGGACGATCTCACTGAGCCGGAAATCAGATACGTAGAAAAGCAATGTGTATTATTTGATCTTCGAAACTCTGGAACTCACTTTCAAAAGATTCTAGGCGAGAGCAAGTCCGGCGGCGCATGGACAGATCTCTACAAAGCGATAAAAGGCCCGATGCCTCCAAAAGTCTTACCACCTCAAAACAAGTCATACCCTCGTGAGATCGCAGAACACGACTCTTCTAAACAAGAAGAAATGTCTCATATCTACGTAGAGATTTTCCTTAAGTCGGTGGTTGCCAGTTTAAGCGGAGATAAAGCGTTAGCCACATGGCGGTCTCAGTTGCCTCGTCGCTGGCCATTTCCGTTTATTGATTGTTTGGTGAATTTTTCTGAGGCAGTTGCAAACAAAATCAGATCCAAACAAGAGATTATCTTTGAAGATTTCTTCAATGAACTGGCGAAGGTAGTGCCATTGAGGTGGCCATCCGATCGAGAGATTCTCACCTACCAACGAGCCATTCCTTCGGCTATCCGTGAAGTACTCATTGCCGTGGACGCAATCAACGGGCAGCTGAAACTGAAAGCCCCTATTGCCAAAGATCGTTTGGAAAGACTTGTCTCTGGCGAACTATTCTTTATCGATTTCTTTGATAGGGATAAGTGGCTAAGTCTTTTACTGTCTATAAGCGCCGATACACTTAGCGACGAGGCCATAGACTGTTATCTCGAATGGGATGAAGGTCTGTGGAAAGACGCTATTGTTTCGTTCAATGAACGGTCGACCCATTATTCACGGCTTGGGCAGTTGGCGAGAAAATATGGAAAGACACAAAGTCAGAAATCCCTTTTGGACTTGGCCTGTAGGAACCTCATTTCTTACGGTTACCACAAGGATATGTTTCTGGACGAGGTAACCGAAGCTTTAACATCTGCGGCCCATCTCAATCCCAACCAGTTTCGAGAATGGGCGATCCAATTGGACCCCATCATACAAAACATAGGCGAATATACAGACGGAGATGAAACAGGCCATGTTCCCAAGATATTCGTCGACTTGCTCGGGAAAATAGAACCTGCTCTTGCAATAAATTACTATCGCCATCTAGCCGACAAAGAGGACTTTTACCTCGCAGATTCTGTTTTTGCTCGGATTTTGAAATTCATAAACCCTTCTACCCCGATTGGCTCGGCGATTTGTGCCACCGCAATTGATGACGAGCCATACAGTGCCCTCAAAGAGCTTTCTGCGGAAAAGCCCGAATTTCAGAAGCCGCTCCAGTCAATTCATGACTATGTGGGCGAACTTCCAAAGGACAGGGAACGAGAAGCGAGCAGAAGCCAAGATTACTCTACTGAAGATAAGGAAGATTACTCGGCCATTTCAGAAAGTGCACTCGACAAGCGACTCGTAAAAGAGGTCACTCCATGGCTTCAGACTGGCTATGTTTTTAAGTGGGCGCTACACAATGTAAAGCATGGTGCACTTACTGAGGCCCGAGCGGTTCAAATCTTACTTGGAAGAATAGCCGCCTTTGATGACCACGAGATTGAAGACAAACTTCTCGACTATCTTTACCCCCGGTTACTCACAATAAATGCAGAAGAGAGTTTTCGGCTTCTTTGTCTTGCCCAACAGAACGGAAATGGTTGGAGCAAGTATTGGGGCAACAGAAGCTCCGAAGTGAGTGAACGGTGGGCGTTCCTTAAGAAACACTTCCCGCATCGAATCGATGAGTTCTATCAGAGGTCGCTTAAGTACAAATATGACACCGAGAAGGTTCTCTGTCCAATCGACAGAGCTGTGGACTTTTTTATCGAAGTAGGAAAACCGAGGAGAGCGTTAGAATTGCTAGGTTCAGCTGTAGATTTCACCAAGCTATTAATGGCTAATCTCCAGTTGCCGGTTGAGACCTGGTTCAACTCTCCAAACACGACAGAGACCACATTACTCTTTCTCCGTCTTGACTGGCCAAGTCCACCCATAAGGGAAAGAGCTGCTACCGGAATTGGCTCTTTGATCAAAAGTGGTGAACTTGACCCCAAAGTTGTTTTTCAATGGATGGGCGAACAGGCCCTGGAGACTAAAATAGTTACGGCTCTTCTTGCACTTCAAAAGGCCGCCTCTCTTGGGCATCAGTTCAGGAGTGAAGAGCTGCTTCCACATATTAAGAAGTCATCTCTGGCAATCGAAAAGGTTTTTAAGAACATTTGCTTTGATGCTACAGCGGTGCCTCTCCTGAAAGCGAAAGAGGTTACAACCCGACTTCCCCCTAAAGATTACGAACCCAGTGAGTTCTTCAGTAAACATATCACCGGATTTCTGCCTCCATTTTACTTCAATGAGGCGGTGAAAATCTCGGGGAACTGCGGTTTTGACTTTGTGCGAGACTGGGCATTCGAGTCTGATCAGATCATCGCTGAACTAGGCGTAAAGGAGCAGATTGGCTCGGCCGAGCGGTACATGAGCGGATATGAAAATCCGATCCTTAGTTTCTCCCCAAAACTATCGGAGATATACAAAAGTGCGTTTACTCGAGTTCTTCGCTACTACTCCGCTCAAAAACGTCTTCCTAAAGAGTGGACGTACAGTACTCTTTCCGACAAGACGGTTCCTATAGATCTATCTTTTTGGCAAATCGCTCCGCAGAAATCACCGCAATGGTGGCCACAAAATGCAGAGCCGAGTAGCTATTCCGATTATCAACGAGACTTGGTCACCTTTTCTATCGACGGCAAATTATCAACCTTACCTCGCATCGATGGGAAGGTGATACTCGGCTTGGATGGAGCCGTAAAACCGAAAGAGGGATGGCTGAAGGGGATTCCGAGGACTCGGGTTTGTGTGATAAGTTTTCTATATTCGGTGGATGGTCCCAAGATACCAACTGCGGAGGAAATACTCGCCGAAATTGAGTACCTTCCTGACTTTGTTGTCCCTCCATCTGAACATCACAAGACCATTTCTTTTCTTGAAGCTCCCGGCCATGCGACGATTGAAAGAACGCCAAAAGAGCTCGGGGACGCAGAAATCTTTCCCCTCTTGGGTCGGGTACACCAGGACGTTATTAACATCTGGCAGTGCTGGCGAGGTTATCATCACGCCTTTACTCCCACGAGACTGCTAGGCAAGTGCGTTGGCGTAAAACGAAGGACGGACTCCTGGGAGTATATTGACGATAAGGAATTCGTTATCGGAAGTGCTTCTGAATGGATCGAAGGCCTATCGGAGAGAGCGGCACAATCGTTTGAACTTCAACACGGCTCTTGTTTTTCCGTCGACGAGACCTACCTGAACTCCTTTATTGAGAAGTCAGGTCTAAGACTCGCACATGTGGTTCAGTTCAGTCATAAGACTGGTTCGAATCGAAGAGAAGAACGCAAAATAGTCAAGGAGACATATTTATATGGTCTGTCTCCTTTGATTATTTAGAGAAGAAAAAAGACATCTTGCCAATTTTTCACAGAAACAATTGGGTTGCGGATTATTCACCTGCTCACATGAAAGCCCTCGATTTTAGAACTTTTCGCGTGGTGACGCCTTTGTTTGCTAGATCGACATACTCAATAGGGCCTAACAAATAAAGGATTAGTAACCGAGTCGAGGCACGAGGCTCGGTACTAATCCTTGGTTCAAGAAGCCGATTTTTTTAATGGCATGTTATTTGCTATAGGGGGAAAGCTTAGGACATCAGATTATATAGTTATTTCGGTACGATATATGTTGGTTGTAAGAAAGTGGTATTTTGTATTGAAGAAATTCATAATGTTTTTATGCAATATGAATGTTTTTATGTCAATAATAATTGAAAGCTAATGGGGTCTCTCTGCCGCGTAGCGGCTTACTTGAACAAGCGGTTGCACCGGATCGGCCAAAAAGCCGGCCGCCCGGTGAACCGCAGCGTTATCGCGCCGAGGGAAGCTCGGCGCATCTTGCAGGGTGCAAGTCCCTGCCGGGAGGAAAGACAGCAATGGCTTTCTGTAAGGGTTAGCCACCCACCCGTATCGAGCCTTGGGTCCATGGCGGAGGTGCTTTTTGTTATTGTGAGTGCTGGACGCCAACATTATTTGGCTGGAAACGAGCCGCGACCCGGAAACCGGTGTCATTCGCGGATGGTCTCACCCCACAGAATGATCAATAAAAGAGAACATCGAACAAGATGGGCTAAGCGTAGGCAGAGAATCCCGTAGGCCGTAGGGGAGACCGCGATCCCTGAAGTGCTGGTACAGCTTCGAAATGCAAATTGCGGACGCCGAGGGTTTTAACGTGCGCCGAAGGCAACACAGAAGCATCCGCTAAAGGCGAGGATGTGGAGGTCCGCCGGAGTCATCAGGCCGTGGCATGCAGGAAGAGATGTGTCGTAGAACTCGGGAAGCCCCATTGTGCTCCTGATTTGGTCGTTCAGGAATCAGAGGTTGGGAAAGCCGGCCACAAGGGGAAGGACCTGACGGAAGCATATAGCCCGCAAAGGAAACTCGTGCCGGACATGTAGGGCTGGATAAACACGAGCAAACCTCACTGCGGGGAATAGCAACTGGATCTTGTAACGGGTAACTGTGAAGATCCGCGCGGAAGCGAGTGCGACCGAGGAACCGGATGCGGGAAAACCGCACGTCCGGGTCTGTGTGGGGGGCGCCCGGTAACGGGCGTTCCTACCACCGATACACAGGAATAGTATAAAAATGTCGAAGCAGACAAACGCATTTCAGAAACTTATACATCACATTCATAGCAAAATAGAAAATATCGACGCTAAGGTCACAGAATCCGCTTTTCTAATAGAAAAAAATATAGTGGGACCGATTGCTCGTGAAATTGATGTCCTGATCGAAAAAGAAGTAAAGGGTAAAATAGCCAAAATCGCTATCGAATGTCGTGACCGTTCTGATAAAGATGATATCACATGGGTTGACAGTCTCGTCGGAAAATACAAAAATCTTGATGCTCACAAGGTAATAGCTGTTTCAAATTCAGGATTCAGTCGCGCTGCAATTTTGAAGGCAAAAGCAAATGGAATCGATTTGAAAACAATAGACGAAACTCTTCAAATTAATTTTGGCGAGGAATTTCACAAATTGGGGTTAATATTTATTTCCCATATTTTTGAGTTAAAAACTGTTACGATCAGCTTCAACCCTCCACCAAAGAAGAAACCAACGCTAACAACTTTGGTGTACAATGATGGCTGCGCTGTTGGAAATATAGAAGAATTAACAAAATTTTGCTATGAAGAGGGCACAAAGAAGAAACTTAAACCCTATTACAAACAGAATTTTCTCAAGATATTTAAAACCAGAGCTGATGTCGAGAAACAGTCGCTCATCGAACATACGGTCCCCATTCATGAATTATACATAGAATCCGATGGTGAGAAATTCTATATAACTTCAATAGCATTCACGCTAATTGGGATACCGACAACTGAAAAAATTGATGTGAAGCATCGGACTTACGGGGGGGCATTAATTACCGAAGGCGTATTTGATATAAAAGAAATGGACAAAATTCATACAACTTGGATCGCGCAGTTCCCCAAAAATAAGGATGCGAAGGTATTTGTGAAGAGCAAATCACGGAAAAAGAAAAAATGAATTGTATAACCAAGCGCTTGCTCGCGCCGAGCTAAATCCGAATCGTCGGAATAAGAGAGATCTTTGAAATTCGATAATGTTACCCAGTGGGTGATCGGGCGGCCGTAAAACCGTCTTCCTTCTTGCAGGGCTTGCCCTGGCGTTGAGGTTAAGAAAGTCCCACCTGACCAAAGCCGATCCAGCGGGTCAGTAGTGAAATCCGCAGGTAAACCCGGAGACGGGAGTCTGGAGCCGGATGGATCAAGGGTGCAGGCTCTGTATTGGGCCCCGAAAAATGTATAGTCGTGGTCATTGGATAAACCTGGAGACAGGGGAAAGCCGACGTGGTGCAAAACATGGAAGGCAGCAGTCCTGTATGCGCTATGGCAAGTATGCAGGACACCACCGGGGTCTGAGACCAGGGCATGCTCTCATGGGGGTGACTCGGGAACTCGGGAGGTCCGAATGTTTCCTATGAATACGACATAGGTACCGGGTGCGGATAGCCAAAAGCGAACAATCCCGGGATGGACATTCGGAAGTCTTAGCGGATCATAGTACCGATGTCTCGGGGTATAAACACGAGACGGTAAGGTGGGGAAGTGGCACCCAAAGCGACCCACTGTAGGGAAGGTGAAGCAGGGTATAACGTTTTACAGGAAGGAAAGATGAGAGGCACACCGAGGCCACAAATCATGTCACCGGAATCCCTGTAAACTGCGATATGGGGAGCAGAGTTATACGCCTGACGGGGTGTCGCCTGTCAGGTTGACGATCCGGTAAAAAGGATCTGAACCGAGGAACCGTATGAGGGAAATCTTCACGTACGGATCTGTGGGGAGGGCGCCGGGTAACCGGTGCCTTTACCCGGAAGTCGACACACAAAAAGCCGCGCGACTGAAGCGTGTCGATGCCCCCCTCAAAAGCAGGGGCCATCGTTCAAGATGCAGAGCTTGCATTAAAAAAATTCCGAGTAAATTCGAAACTCTCGGCCATCAAACGGATCGAGATAGACGCAAAAAGCGCGCTTTTCATCCTGGATGATAGCAAAGGCGACGAAAATGAAATCCAAACAAAGCTCTATTTATTGAGATAGCCATGGGAAAAAACTCATGCAACAAAAAATAGAGAACCATCCATTTTTGAGAAGGAGGGTCGAGGTATGAAAAAAATAATCCTCGGGATATTTGGAATTCTGGCAATTCTAATCATAATTTTCCTTATCCAATCAGGCCCCATTAATCCGGCGGCTTACACACCCCCAAAGGCACCAGAGTTAATCGGTGTGCTGGCACCAAACAACCTTTTGCAGAAGGCCGAGCTTTTGGCCTTAGGAAAAATTAATGGTCCGGAAGAAGTGGCGGTGGACAGTCAGGGGTGCGTCTATGGGGGAACGCAGGATGGAAAGATCATGTGTCTTCTGCCGGATGGCCAGCTGGATACTTTTGCGGAAACCAAAGGCCGCCCCCTGGGCATGCAATTTGATAAGAACAATAATCTGATCGTCTGCGATTCCTATAAAGGTTTGCTATCCATTAATCCGCAGGGAAGGATTAAAGTTCTGGCCACCTCAGCGGAGGGAGTTCCCTTCAAGTTCACCGATGCCCTGGATATTTCCAGCGATGGAACTATCTATTTCACGGATGCAAGCTCCAAGTATGGGCAAAATGAATATCTCTATGACCTTTCAGAAGCAAAACCGCACGGCAGATTTATGAGCTACGAACCAGCCACTGGCCAGATTAAGGTGCTATTGAAGAACCTTTACTTTGCCAACGGCGTGGCCTTATCTCAGCAGGAAGATTTCGCTTTGATTAATGAGACTTACCGTTACAGGATCATTCGGTACTGGTTAAAGGGACCCAAGGCGGGAACACACGAGATCTTCATTGATAATCTACCAGGATTTCCCGATAACATTTCAAGCAACCATGAGGGAACATTTTGGCTGGCTCTTTTTACGGTTCGAAATACAGTCATGGACAGGCTTCATCCCATTCCCTTTCTAAAAGCTCAGATGGCCAAACTGCCCAGAGCATTATGGCCAAAGCCAAAGCCTTATGGCCTGGTTTTGGCTTTGGATGAACAAGGAGAAATCATCCAAAGTCTTCATGACACTTCAGGAAAATACCTGAGGGAGATCACTTCCGCTCGGGAATATGGCGGTTATCTGTATCTGGGCAGTTTACATAACGATCGGATCGGGAAATATAAACTGCCTAACAAGGCTAATTCGGCCGCTGCAAAAGGCCACGCGGATGATTAGTCACATTACCCCGCGTTCGTTAGCCAGAAATCGGCAAAACGGATACGTCAGGAGATCAACAGCTGGTCATGGAAGTATTGGCGTCAAAAGGAGATGGTGGCGATACAAGTGTATTGCCCAAGCCGGCTACGAGGCTGGGTGATTTTCCCCTGGCATTTTAAAGTTAATGCGACTTTTTTAAAAATTTTAGGTGCATTGATTTGCATCTGTGTAATATTCCAACTAGCTAGTGTCCATCCGGCAACTTACGTTGCCGGATGGACACTAGTTATAATCAATTCGTGATATTAAGATATTTTTTTGCTCCAATTAATATAACGTCGGATGCAATTATGAGCGAAGTAGAGACTATAGAACCTATCGAAACTAATTTATTGCAGAATTTATTAGTTCTCACATATCTTTTGATTATTACTGTAGTAATTCGCTTCCCTTACTTTTTTCCGGCAGTTATAGATTGGGACGAAAGTACACAAATAATAATGGGTCAGAACATACTTGATGGGCAACTACCTTACATAGATCTATGGGATAATAAACCACCGTTATCTTTTTTATCATACGCTTTTTTTATTCTCTTTTTGGGTAAGAGTATAATAGGAATTCGTCTTGCCGGATCGATTTGCGTGGTCACTACAGCTTATTTAATTTATATCGTTGCCAGAAACATTTGGAATAATCGATCCGGAATTATTTCGGCTACTTTATTCATCGTGTTTGCCAGCCTGATGGGTAACGGACAAGCTACAATGACTGAAATTGTAGCTATTGTGCCTTTAATTTTCTCAATGACAATATTAATTATAAAAAAGGAGACTCCTTTTTCATTTTATTTAGCAGGATTATTGATAGGAATTTCTGGTTTTATCCGCCTGAATCTCGCTTACGTAGGAATTTTAATTTTAATAGCTATATTTATCAATCTAATACGCCAAAAAGATAAAATGTATTTCTATCAATTGGTTACTTTCATTTTAGGCGGAGTAACAATAATTGCTGTGAGCGCTTTTCCTTATCTTTACACTGGCCATATTAAATTATTTTTTAATTCCGTTTTCTTGGCGCCATATTACTATTCAACTTCCCAAAATTCAATGGTGGGCTCTGCAGCACTATTGATAGTAAAAGGATTCGGTTGTTCAAACATCATCCTGTGGCTTGGATTTTTTGCAGGAATAATTTGGACGGTCAAGAATAGCAGGTATCTAATTCAAGAAAAAAGAAAAAAAATAATTTTAATATTTCTGTTTTTACTTGGCACATCGTTTTCAATTGTAAAAAGTGGTGCTGTCTTTTCACATCATGTTATCCAAATTGTTCCTTTTATGGCATTGCTATCAGGAGTAAGTATCGATGTTTTATTTTCCTCGAAATTTCGATTTTATATCATTGTTGCTCTGCTAATCGGACTTATTTTACCCTTGAAAACAATAATAACTAAATATCCTCAAATGGCAAAAAAATGGCTTGAAAAAGAAACTTTTTTCGACCATGCTGCGTATGAGATAGATGCATATTTACAGATTGTTAACACTGAACGAAAACCTGTCTATCTCATGACCGATAACATTGTCTATTGGTTCGCTGACATGAAGCCTCTCACAAAACTTAGCACACATCCTTCAAATATTTCAAAAGATTTTCTACTTAAGGCCATTGCAGAACCGGGTGCATCAGCCAAATCAGAAATTATAAAGATACTTAATAAAAGGCCTGAATTTATCGTAAAAAAGGAAGACACTTGGTATCTAAGGAAAAACAAAGGAGCAAAAGATTTCTTGATGGCCTCTATTCGTAAAGAATATGAGCTAGTGAAAATGATTAGGGGTCGACAGATATTCAGAAGAAAAAATTAGTTTGGACCTCATAATTACATAATGATCCTGCAACAAAATAGTGGAGTCGAGGTTAAGCCGCTTTTTTAAAATTCCAATATTCCAATTCATAATTTGCGGGTGATTTATAACCATTCGTAGAATGCTTTCTCCGGCGATTATCGTAAACTTCAATGTAATTAAAAAGGGCCCGCTCCGCCTCGGCCACATTTTGAAATCTACAATGATAAATCATTTGTGTTTTGATCGAATGGAAAAAAGATTCTGCCACCGCGTTATCCCAGCAGTTGCCTTTCCTACTCATGCTTTGAATAAAGTGGTGCTTTTTTAATATTTCTCTAAAATCGCCACTGGCATACTGAACTCCTCTATCACTGTGTATCATCAACCCTTTTCCTGGTCTGCGCCAAAGAATTGCCTTGTTAAGAGCACGCATTGTTGAATATCTTTCAAGTGTTTCAATAAGATCCCAGCCCATAATAATCCGGGAAAACAAATCGATAAAAACCGTGAGGTAATGCCACTTCCTTCCAATTTTTCAATACGTGATATCACCCGCCCAGATCGTGTCTGGAGTGGGTACCGTAAACTGATGATCAAGTAAATTTGGAGAAACAGGTTCTTTGTGCTTTGAGCCGGTAGTTACTACAAACTTTTTCACAGTACGGCATTTTAATCCCATTTTTTTCATGTATCGGGCCACTCGAGGCCTGCTTACTTTTGAAAACTCGGGATCTTCATGGAGATCTGCGGTTATCATCGGGCTGCCGACCATACCATTATGTTCTGCAAACAGTTCATTTATTCGTGCGCTCAATTTTTCATTCTCTATTTTTAGAGAGGCTAATGGGGCCTTTCGCCAACGGTAATATCAACTCTGTGAAACTTTTAACATATGGCACATCTTCTTCACCGGAAATGACAAGCGGTTGTTTCCAATGAATTTAAGTCTCATTTCGATACCCTGCTGAAGATGGCCATGGCTTTTTTTAAGATATCGCGCTCCATTTCGGCATTCTTGAGCCTTTTCTCAAGTTCCCGAATTTTTTGTTGTTGAGGGGTCAATGCCTCACGTCCATTGCCAGGAAAGGCAAGCTCTTTGTTGACACGTTGCGATCCCCGCCACCTATACAGAAGATCTTTTGATATGCCTAGATTTTCTGCTACGTCAGCTACTGTTCGACCTGGTTCCTCTGTCAGCTGGACCGCATTGCGTTTAAAGTCCGAATCATATTTTCTACGTTGTTGAACACTCATAATTTCCTCCTGCCATTGTTATTATCAATGGCTTAACCGAGTGTCCACCATTTCATAGCAGGATCACTATAGCGTTGCATATCCAAATAATATCACACGAATTTCAAACCTGGTGCTTACCGCTATCAATTTGTACTTAAGTTGGATGTTAGAAGGTGGCCAAAAGCCATAATGATTCAATTCAGATTATGGCAAGGATGCACAGGCTTCTACAAATTAGCCTGTTTTGCCTTGTAAGTTGACATGCTTGGTACGATCGCGTACTAACTTAAAAGTCATTTTAAATTTTTGGTGGATAATCTAAAGTCGCAGGAAAAGCCCCTGGCAAGTTTTTTGATGGCACCGAAACCAGGGGGTGGAACGATATCGCAAATAACATCAAATCGCGGAGGAGTTTATGAAAAAGAATTTGTTTTTTGGATTCATGATAATATCTATAGCAGTTATCTTTACCGGCTGTGATAGGAATACGATTCCGACAGCAAACGCACTGAAAATATCCAAGGTTATCGCTTTCGGGGACAGTTATACGGATAACGGCGCCAGTATGAAAATCAGTCGGAAAATCATGGCGTTACCGAACAAACCGGCTGATGCTTATCTGCTGCCTGCCGACCCGACCTCAAACCTTTATTGGGAAGGACATTGGTCTAATGGGCCGACTGCTGTCGAAGTATTGGCTGAGGGATTACAAGTAGAACTTGAAAATTATGCAGTTGGCGGTGCCAAAAGCGGCAATGACAATTATTATGAGTGGATCAACAAGGTTGAAAATACTGGGGCATTAGGCCAGATAGAAGTATTTAAATCAGAATTAAATGGCAAGAAGGCAGACTCCAAAGCCTTGTATTTTATATTCATATCTGCAAACGATTACTTTCAGTATATGGACTATGGACTGCCGGGAACCATAAGCGACCTCGCAGATCGGGCTGTGTCCAATATTTATACAGCTGTGTCGAAACTTGTCTCGATAGGTGCAAAACAGTTCATGATTGTCAATTCAACCGACTTATCTATTGTGCCCTGGGAAGTGGCAAACAACAGAACCCAAAAGGCAAAACAGTTTACCGAGGAAGTAAATCAAGGCCTGGTAGAGAATATGCCCAGCTTTGAAAAAGAAGTGAATGCAGATATTCTGCTGTTCGATCATACGGCTGTGAGTGCAAAAATCAGATCGAATCCTGGCCAATTCGGCCTGAAAGAATTGAATAAGCCCTTTGAACTGACCTATCCTGAAATAAAAATATCCGCGGGGAATCCAGATGAACACTATTTTTGGGACGAGTGGCATCCGACAAAGGTAGTGCACAGGGTTGTTGGAGAAGAAATGCTCAATTCGTTACAAAATTAAGATAACAAAAAATATCACGATTAAAATTGGGCAATTATTGACAACGATTTTTTTCCAATCCTACAACCGCAGAATACAATCATTAGTAATCGATCATGGAATAATTTCTGGTCGGGCACAGTATGGGAGGATTGATCAGTGCCGCATACCTTCTGGAGCACCAGAACACCCTGGCAGGAGCTGTTCTTTCCGGCCCGGGGATAAAGGTGCCCGATAATATCTCGAAAGTTGTTATTTTGGCAGGGAAAATATTATCGGTTGTAATGCCCAAGGCAGGAATCATTCAATTAGATGCGAAAGACATCTGTAGAGACCCGGCAGTGGTAGATGCGTACATCAATGACCCGCTGGTTTATACCGGTAAAATCACTGCAAGGCTTGGTGCAGAAATGCTCAAGGCAATGCAGCATGTGACAGAATTTGCAGCAGAGATAAGATTGCCGATTATGATTGTGCAGGGCGGTGGTGATACATTGGCTGATGCCAGTGGTGCTCAACTGCTCTATGATTCGGTAAGTTCAGAGGATAAAACAATCAAGATCTATGACGGTCTTTATCATGAGGTTTTCAATGAGCCGGGACACGAGCAGGTGTTGGCTGATGTTCGAATATGGATAGAGGGGCATCTTGATGCAGAGCAGGCATAGATGAATCATAGAAGGTTGCTTTCATTACGAGAAGGCGAGTACAGCCGAGGAACCGGATGCGATAAAACCGCACGTCCGGGTCTGTGCGGAGGGCGCCAGATAACTGGCATTTCTACCGCGAGATGTGTAATGAGCCACCCCGCCGCAAGCAGCGGGGTATCAACAAAGGATAAAATCGATTTATCGTCGCAAGCGACGGGGTATTAGACCCCAAGCTGCGCAATAGAGAATATACCAGATCACGAAGTCTGTCTGCCACCTTCCGTGGGATGAACACCACCTCGTTTTCTTTACCACTTTTGGGTTCACAGAGGATCAATTTTTGATTCTGAATGTCTTTCAATCTGAGTTGCAGCACTTTGCCGACCCGCATCCCACCACGTGCCATTAACTCAAACATTAACCGATTGCGGACTTTCGTCGTACGAAAAATGATCTCATCCGCGGTTTTTTTTCAAATGGGTGTTATGATAATTGATCCAGGTTTTTGCTGCTTTGGATACTTTCATGATTTGCCTCCTTTTTTTATTTGGATTTGACATTTAAACTGAACCCAATGTAAACCTATGATATCTGAGTAATATTTACAATTAAGCGGTCATTTTTGATAGTTATTATTGTGGCAAGTACTTCCAAGATAGTAGCTGTCTGTTTTTCGTGTAATATCATTAATGTATCTGTATTGAGACCTTAAGTGGCACATTTGACCGGATAACATTACAAAGGGGATGTGTTAGATATTCACAATCATTTGTTAATCAGGACCCTGGGCCCGGGGATGGCAATTGCCAGATTATATTGTCGCTGAAGCTTTAGCGGCGCAGCCGCATAACCTTCGTTAATGCGGACAGCGCAGCGAAAATATCAGCGGCAGGAAAGGAAAATAGCCTTTAATTTAGTACTATCCAAAAATCTCTGATGATCAAGGAGGTATAAAAATGAATCCGGAAATTGAATTTCATAGCGATCCAATTTCGTTTGCTTTAAGTCATTCTTTAAAACCAAAAGATGAGGCATATGGATATTCAGTAAAAAATGCGGATTTGCACACAATTGAGAATGAGGGGCATTATAGCGGTTGGCGCAGTACGATGGTGAGGCCGTTAGATCAAAAGGCTTTTGTCAAATTTAGTGAAAACCCCGTATTCAGGGGATGTCTTAACGTGAATCCACGGCTGTATAATTATCCGGGCGCGGGAGGACTGCCGGCATATTTCCTTCCCTGGGATCAGAGAGGCGGAATTGTCAGGATGACGATCCCGAACAAAAATACGAGATTAACGGAAAAGCAACATCCCAAATTGTTTTTTACGGCAGCACTGAGTGGGTGTAGCGTTTTTTTCAGCGGAAATGTCGAAAATCCGACCATATACCATGCCGGAACGGATGGGCAGCAGTGCAAGCCTGTGGGAAATAATTTTTACGAGGAATTAATTATACGATGTCGCATCGGCGGCCATGATCCATCCAGAGGCAAGCTGCGAATTATGCAGAAAGATGCTTACCTGGGACAGACCCGTCGGTTTAATCAACCGGGTGCGAATATTATCAATTTATTGGAAAAAAAGCATGGCAATGCGTATGTCCAGGAATCTTACCAACGATGGGGATGTGTATTCGGTTTCAGGATCAATGAAAAATGGGAATTTTATCTGCAACGGAATGTTACAGTACAACTTCGGACATGGGATGATTTGATGCGGGATGTTGTTAAGACACGGTATTGGGGATTATTGAAAACTGTTGTCAAAGAACCCTATAAGGGATGGAGTAAAGATATCAAAGCGGAATCTTATCCTGAAAGTGTTCAAAAAATATTTCCGGGTGTCGGAAAGGTGAAAATATTACCGGATACCATCCTTGTAAAACTATAGCTGTGAAGGCATGGACGTCAGGCCTGCACAATTCACAACCACGCCTTTCACAAAGACTTCGCTTGTGAAGGCGGCGTTACACACAGCCAAATCATATCACAAAGTTTTTAAGATCGGGTTATTGCTATTACAACAAATAGAAGGTTTTTATAAATGAACTCAAATGATCACGTTCATAAACAGCTTGCACGCGAACTATTTTTATACAAAAAGATGGTTAATGCTTCCCTCGACGCCATCACTCTCATTGACCGAAGCTATAAATATCGAATCGTTACAGATAGCTTTATGAAATCACGCCAATTAAAGAGAGAAAATATTTTTAATCATTCAGTGGCGGATGTTTGGGGAAAAGAAATATTTGACCAGGTTATAAAAGGAAAGCTGGATGACTGTTTCAGCGGAAAAACCGTGTCCCATATAGCGGCATATGAGTTTAATAAAAATGAGACCAACTATATTGAGACGATCTATACGCCTTGCTTCACTTCTGGCTCGGAGGCATCCTATGCCGTGGTTATATCGCACAACATCACTGAATTAAAAAAGTGCCAGGAACGCATTGAAAACCTGGCCTATTATGACTCTTTAACCGATCTTCCAAGTCGGCTCTTGTTTTTAGATCTCCTGAATCGTGAAATAAATAGCGCCAAAAGAACTGGCAAATCAATCGCGGTCTTTTTTTTCGATTTAGATGACTTTAAAAAGATCAACGACTCCTTCGGTCATTCCGCAGGTGATGAACTTTTGGCCAGTGTGAGTAAACGTCTGAAAAAATATCTGCGACAAAGCGACATCATTGGAAGACTTGGAATGGTTAAAAACGCAGGTTACAAAAACAATTCGGATTATCTTGCACGTATAGGCGGAGATGAGTTTACTTTTATAATCCCGGATATCTCTGACAAGAAGTTTGTCACAGAAATAGCTGGCAGGATTCTCAACCTTTGCAAAGAACCCTTCCGTGTCTTAGACAGAGAGATTTTTATTTCGACAAGTATCGGGATCGCTTTTTACCCGGATGACGGAAATGACGTTGAAACCCTGCTTAAAAATGCGGATGCGGCCATGTATAAGGCCAAAAAGTTAGGCAAAAACACCTTTCGGTATTATTCCGCAGATATCAACAGGAAAGCCAAAGAGCGCGTCAACCTGGAGACCAAATTGCGGTACGCCATTAAAAACGACGAATTTCGGTTACATTACCAGCCGCAATATAGCATCGATACGGGTAAACTAATGGGCATGGAGGCGTTGATTCGATGGGAGGACAAAGAAATTGGCCTGGTCTCTCCCAATAATTTCATCCCCCTGGCAGAAGAATCGGGAATGATTATCGAAATTGGTAATTGGGCGCTGCCTTCGGCCTGTCACCAGGCAAAGATTTGGCATGATCGGGGTTTTGGAAATCTTATTTTAGGGTTTAATCTATCCGTACGTCAATTTTTTGATCCCCATCTGGTTGATAATATAAAATCTGCGATTGAGAAAACTGAGTTCGATCCCGCTTTTCTGGAGCTTGAAATAACGGAAACGGCAATGATGCATGATACCGATAGAGCGATTTCGATAACGAATGAGCTTAAGGAAATGGGGATTAAGATATCCCTGGACGATTTCGGCACAGGATACTCTTCTTTAGTCCATTTAAAACTATTTCATGTTGATACGTTAAAGATCGATCAGGTTTTTATTAAAAATGCGGACTTAACCGGACGAGATGGTGCCATTATTTCCTCTATCATCGATATGTGTCATAAACTGCATATCAAAGTTATTGCCGAGGGCGTGGAAACTTTGGAGAGTTTAAATTTCCTTAAACACAAAAACTGTCACATGGCCCAGGGTTTTTTCTTTAGCCCGCCACTTTCGGTTGAAAAATTTGAGAATCTACTCTATCCCAAAAATTAAATGGTTCCTCGCTGTTTTGTATGGGTGCCCCGGGACGGTACCGGTCAAATTTACCCATATGTAACAGCGAGGAGCCAATAATGGAGGTGTCGATTCATGAGAATTGCCGTTATGGGGGCAGGTGGCATGGGGGGCTGGCTGGGTGCGAAGCTATCCGCGTCCGGCCGTGACGTTTGCTTCATCGCGCGCGGCGCCCATCTTGAGGCCCTGCGGACGAACGGACTCAGGGTGAGTGGCGCGGACTCAGTTCATCTCACGGAGGTCATTGCCACCGATCGACCGGAAGAGATCGGCACTGTGGACGTCGTGTTGTTCTGCGTCAAGCTTTATGACACCGCGTCGGCGGCGAGTGCGTTGGCGCCGCTGCTCGGGCCGGAGACGTTCGTCGTGACCGTCCAGCTTGTTGATCTCGAGCGCGGCCGGCGGCTGGAGTTGGAAGGCCTTTCCGGCGCGGTGGTCCGACTCGGCAGACAGACCGGCGTCCCGACTCCGGTCCATGCCACGGTTTACGCGGCGTTGAAACCGTTCATCGACGGGGTCCCGGATCGGCGTTATTCACAGCAAGGCACTTGAACTACCACAGGACGGTAAAGAAAAAGATGGCTACGGATAAAGCTGGCTTCATCATCTTCCGCTGAATTGCAGACGTAAGTGACAATCCGATTCCCATTCCCGGCAAATTCAATATGCTCCTTCCCGGCATAACAAAAAGTGTTCTTGTCATACAATGGACTTTGAGGATCAACTTCAGGGATATCCACATCCAGGGATTTCGGTTTGCTCCAGGGCCCCTCAGGTTGATCCGCATATTGATAAAACAATTGATCCCCTTTATTTTCTATGGACAGGTAAACGGCAATCCATTTCTTATCGTCAGCATGATATCTGACGCTTAATTCGGAAACACAGGCATCGATAACGATTTTTACGTTTGAGGGATCCAGGGTGGTCTGCCATGTCCCGTCATTGTTATAATATTCAATGGCCCCCACAGGATTATTTTTTCGATCTGCAGGAATACGGGCAAGGATATTTCCCAGAACATTCAGCTTGTCATTGAAATAGGAATAGAGCGGATAAAAATAAACATAATCCCCATGAACAACCGAAGTTGTCGCAAAAGCAGTGATTCCTGGCGGAATGGCAGGGGTCCAATCAATATAATCAACAGGCCAGTCATGGGGATCATTTGCTGAAAAATCTGGTATCCGGGCAAATTTGTGGCCTTTGATTTTAAAGTGAAAGCGGTCATCTTTCGTATCGGCCGGTGCCACGGCTATCAGCGGGACGTACAGCACACCACCAACGATAAAGGGGTCTTGGGGCCATAGCCATTCATTTTCACCGAAGGATGACACCACTTTTTTGTTTTCCTTTTTCAGATAATACTGGATTGCAAATTCGCCATCGTCCGAGCAGGTGGAAATCGCCAGTGTTGTTCCCAGGATGACGTCCATATCAATACGGTCTTTTCTGCCGGCTTCATCGGCAACAAAGGTATCACCGAAAAGCCACAAGGTTCGTTGCTCATCCAATTGAATGGAATAGGCGCCATCCCCGCCATACCAGCCGTCTTTATCCGGGAAAACCGGCAGGCAGTGGCATTTTGGAACGTCAGCGGTATATTTTTCATGAGAAAGAGCGGAACAAGAAAAAAGAGGGAGTATGAACAGCAGCAGGGTAAGGAACAGGGATTTTTTCATGTTGAAAAAAGTATCTCCTTTTTCCTGAAAATCGGAATTTAAAAATGCGACTACCGCGCAAAAAAACGAAAAACAACCATTTTTATTTGTCCTGAAAAACCGGGTCTTTTGGGCCAGGATTCTTTACTTATGGCATCTAAGGGTTGACCAGTCGATACAGCAAACTTTTTCGCAGACTTACCGCGTCGTATTGGCACATCTCATGGCAGCAGTAGCAGCGGATGCACCGGGTATCATTGATTTCGGCGTAGTCTTTGGTATGCAGGGTAATCGCATCCATGGGGCAGGACTCGCGGCAGGCCCCGCACGCAATGCATGTTTTTGGGTCGATGACCGGTTTGACCGACATGCCGTCTTTGAAAAGGGGAAGCAGCTTTTGCTGCCACCAGGCCAGACGGCCGAGACCGGTTTCACCGTAAAGGGTTGCGGGCAGTTTGAACCCCGGCACCCGCAGGTCAGATTTAGCCAGGCCGATCAGCTCAATGTCATCCATACGGCTGGGGCCCATGCCGCGGCGTGCCGCTGCTGCCAGCAGGGGATTTTGGTCCGGATCAATGCCCATGATTTCAGCGGCAACCGCATCCAGGGCCAGGGGACTGGTTGCCGCCAGGATCAGCCCCACCCTGCGCGGACTGCCGGAATTGGGGCCCTGTCCTTCCATGGCGACCACGGCATCCATGATGGACAGCCGCGGGGCCACAAAATTGGACAGGTCGAGGAGCATGTCGGCAAACCGGGCCGTGTCTTTGAGCTTGGCATGGAACCCGGGTTTGGTCAGACCGGGAATCACCCCGAAACTGTTTTTGACGGCGCCGGTCATATACATGAAAAGATGGGTTTTGAGCTTGCACAGGTTGAGTACGCCGTCTGCTTCCGCAATCGGGGTAATCACCTCAAAGCGTTTGATCAGGTGCCCGTCGGGAAAGGAAACCGTCCTGGCCGAGGTGTCAAAATTCAGTTGAATGCCCGCTCCCTCGCAGGCGGTTGCCAGCTCGCAGACGCGATAGATCCGTTTCAGGTTTTTTTCTGTGTATTTATAGCCTGATCCGGGGCTGTCCGCCGCTGTCGGCACCGCCCCCCTGGCTGCGACCATCTGGCCCACGGCAGTCACGATCGCCGGATGGGTGGTCACCGCCTTTTGCGGTGCAGCAGCAGCCAGCAGGTTGGCCTTCAGGACGATGTTTTCACCGTCTGCAACAAAGGCCCCCATGCCGCCCATCATGTCCAGCAGCCGGGTCACCTGTTCCTTGGCCTGATCATAGGCGGGGCAATGCACCGCAAAGACCCTGTTGTCCATTGGATATCCTTTTCTGATAAAAACGATTCACACACAACAATTCATACCATTTTTAACGGTATTTTCCTATCGCTTAATCGTTTTCATCACATCGACCGTCGCACCGGTAATCCACGAAAGAAGTATTCCCTGTACATTGAAAACGGTATGGATCCGAGGCGCAGTAAGGATTGCGGCTGATGGGTATCCGGCCGGTTCTTATAAATGAATACACGGTAAAAATAAAATTGAGCGGTTTGTTTTTTCTATTGTACTGACCGTCAAAGAAGAGGTAATATATGTATTTTGGAATCAATTGAAGTGGTTTTGCGATTTTTTGTATTGTCCCAATACGTGGATTGAAAATGAAAAAATATGTTATCGCGGTGATACTTGTGCTCGGTCTTGTTTTTCTGGGCTGGCGAATTTATGAAAAAACGTCCAATGCCACCGGCAGCAAACCGGAACAACGCCCCCTTCCTGCCGTTGCGGTTGAAATTGCCCCCATTCAAAGAGCGACCATAATCGAAACCGGTCGTTTTACAGGCTCGCTGAATCCCAAATCCGTATTTGTGGTGGCGCCCAAAGTTGCCGGGAGGCTCGAAAAAATTGACATCCACATCGGCGATACGGTCAGTGCCGGTATGCTGCTGGCCAAACTCGACGATCAGGAATATATGCAGCAGATTGGCCAGGCCGAGGCGGAACTCGAAGTCGCCGTGGCCAATCTTTCCGAGCGACGCATCATGCAGGCCAATGCCCAGCGTGAACTGACCCGAACCGAAGCCTTACGCCAAAAAAAAATCGCCTCCGAATCCGAACTGGATACGGCCCGGTCGACGTTTAAATCTCAGCAGGCCAAACTGGAAGTGGCCAGCGCCCAGGTAAAACAGAAAGAGGCCGAGCTGGCCACGGCCAGGGTGCGCCTGTCCTACACCAAAATCCGCGTGCCCTCAAACAACGCCCAGGGCCAGTGGGTCGTGGGCGAACGCTTTGTCGACCAGGGTGCCATGCTGGCGGCCAACACCCCCATCGCCTCGGTATTGGATATCGGCACGCTGACCGCGGTCATTTTTGTCATTGAACGCGATTACCCCAAGATTCACGCCAAACTCGATGCGCTGATCACCACCGACGCCTTTCCCGGGCAAACTTTTTCCGGTAAGGTGGCCCACATCGCGCCAATGATGACGGAAACCTCCCGCGAGGCCCGCGTGGAAATTGAAATTGAAAACAAAAACGGGTTGCTAAAACCGGGGATGTTTGTGCGGGTTGAAATCGAATTGGCCCAACACAAAAACGTCACGTTGGTTCCCACCGCCGCCATCATCAAACGAAACGGCTCCCAGGGCCTGTTTCTGGCTGATATTGAAAACAAGCGGGCACGCTTTGTACCGGTAACCGCCGGCATTGTCAATGGGGCTGTGACCGAAATAGTGAAACCGCCCATTTCCGGGTCGGTGGTCACCCTGGGCCAGCATTTACTGTCCGACGGCGCTTTGATTGTGTTGCCCGACCAGGGGACCACCGGCGTGCCCGGCCCCACTTCCGCTGTACTATCCGAAGCGGGGAACCCGCCTGACACCGGTGGTGAAAAGCAATGAATATCGCACAATTTTCCGTCCGCCGCCCGGTTCTGACCATCATGGCCGCCCTGGTCGTCATTATCGTCGGCGCCGTCGCCCTGTCGCGCCTTTCCATCGATTTGATGCCCGATATCACCTACCCCACCCTGAGCGTTTCAACCACCTATGAAAACGCCAGCCCCGAAGAGATTGAAGAACTGGTCACCCGCCCCATTGAAGAGGCCATGAGCGCCGTTCCCGGGGTCGAGGAAGTCACCTCATTTTCGGCCGAAGGCTTAAGCAACGTACGGATTTCCTTTTCCTGGGGTATAGACCTGGATGCGGCGGCCAACGATATCCGTGATCGCCTGGACCGGGTCATCCCCCGTCTGCCCGAAGAAGCCGAGCGGCCGAGGCTGCGCAAGTTCGATTTGGCCAGTTTCCCCATTCTGATTTTAGGTGCCCGCAGCGACCTGGATCCCATCCAGATGCGCAAAATCATCGACAATCAGATCAAAAACCGTATTGAGCGCATTCCCGGTGTCGCCTCCCTGGATGTGCGCGGCGGGCTTGAACGTGAAATTCATGTCAATCTGGACGCCGCCAAGCTCAAGGCCCTGGGACTGTCGGTGGAAGGCATCATCGAGCGTCTCAAGGATGAAAATATCAACCTGCCGGCCGGGTCCATTGAACAGGGGCTTTTGGATGTGACCCTTCGGACACCGGGGATCTACAACAACCTGGACGAGCTTGGCGATACGGTGGTGGCCCTGCGTGACGGCGCACCGGTGCAACTCAAGGAAATCGCTGCGGTGGAAGATGCCTGGACCAAAATCACGCGCATCGTGCGGGTCAACGGCAGCCCCGGGGTACGCATGTCCATCAGCAAGCAATCGGGCAAAAATACCGTCGAAGTCGCCCGTGCGGCCCTGGCTGAAATCGATACAATCAACCGGGATTTTCCCCAGATCCAGATCGTGCCCATCATCGACACGTCCGATTATATCGAACGCTCCATCACCAATGTGGGCAATGCCATTTTGTACGGCGGCACCCTGGCCGTGGTGGCCCTGTTTTTATTCCTGGGCAACATCGCCAGCACCGCCATCATCGCCACCACCATTCCCATTTCGGTGGTGGCCACCTTCAGCCTGATGTATTTCGGTGGATTTACGCTAAATCTCATGACCCTGGGCGGGCTCGCATTGGGCATCGGCATGCTGGTGGACAATGCCATCGTGGTGATTGAAAACATTTATCGGCTGCGCGAAAGCGGCCAGGGCAGCAAGGCTGCCGCTATAAACGGCAGCCATGAAGTCGCCGCGGCGGTGGTCGCCAGCACCCTGACGACCCTGGCGGTATTTCTGCCGCTGGTTTTTGCCCGCGGCATGTCCGGCATCATGTTCAAGCAACTGGCCTATGTGGTGAGTTTTTCCCTGGCCTGCTCCCTGGTCGTGGCGTTGACACTGGTACCGATGCTGGCCTCTCGCATGCCTGCTCCGGTGCCTGCCGGAAACAATTCACAGACGAAACAGAAAACTGGCTTTTGGGGCATTGTCAGCGGTTTTCTCAGGGACCTTGAAAATGGATACGGCCGCCTTCTGGGGTTTAGTCTCAATCATCGTCTGACAACACTGGGCATTGTTTTACTGCTGATGGCAGCCAGCCTTTTGCTGGTGCCTTCCATCGGTGTCGAGTTGATGCCGGCCACCGATGAAGGCGAAGTGCGGGTTTCAGCCGAAATGGCCGTGGGCACCAAGATCGAGGTGCTGGATGACGCTTTTAAAAAAATTGAGGCCATCGTCGCAAAAGAGGTGCCGGAAATTCAAAATACGGTGGCTTTTCTGGGCGGCTCTTCATGGCGGGGACGGGGCTCCAATGCCGGAGAACTGCGCATCTCCTTAAAGCCGATACGGCAACGGCAACGAACCAGCGAGCAGATTGCCGCCGTCCTGCGTCAAAAACTGACAGGTCTTCCAGGGGTTAAGATCCGCACGCGTGCCGGCCAGGGACTTTTTCTGCTTCGGATGGGCACGACGGACAGCGATCGGGTACAGGTGGAAGTGCGCGGCTATGATCTTGAAGTCGCCGATGCCCTGGCCAGACGGGTAGATGCAATGGTGGCCAATGTCAGCGGCGTGACCGATACCAAAACCAGCCGGGAAACCGGCGTGCCCGAAGAACTGATCATCGTGGACCGGCAGAAGGCCGCCGATATGAAACTCAGCGTGGCCAGTATCGCCCAAATACTTCAGACCGTGCTTTCGGGAACCTCGGCCGGGTATTTCCGCGAAGGGGGCAACGAATACCTGATTCTGGTCAAGGTAGCCGATGCCGAAAAAAAGGGGTTGAACGAAATTTTATACCTGCCCGTCACCAATACCGACGGCAAACCGGTGGTGTTGCGCAACGTGGTCACCATTTTGCCCCATCGCGGCCCGGTATTTATTGAACGCAAGGACCAGGAGCGCGTCATTTACATCAACGCCGACATCAGCGGACGTGACCTGGGCGCCATCCACGCCGATATCCGCAAAGGGCTGCAGAGCATCCCGGTGCCCAAGGATTTCAGCATCCTGTTCGGCGGGGATTACGAAGAGCAACAAAAAGCCTTCAAGGAGCTGATGCTGGCCTTTGTCCTCGCCCTGGTGCTGGTTTACATGGTGATGGCGTCGCTTTACGAATCGCTGAAAGACCCTTTTGTGGTGATGTTCTCGGTGCCGCTGGCGGGCATCGGGGCCATCATCATGCTTTTCCTGACCCACACCACCTTCAACATCCAGTCTTTTATCGGTTGCATCATGTTGGGGGGTATCGTGGTGAACAACGCCATATTGCTGGTCGATCACATCAAGCTGCTGCGCACCCGCGACGGCCTGGATCTCAAAGATGCCATCGTGGAAGCCGGCCGGCGGAGACTGCGGCCCATTCTGATGACCGCCTGCACCACCACCCTGGCCATGACGCCTTTGGCCCTGGGGCTGGGTGAAGGGGGCGAGGCCCAGGCGCCCATGGCCCGGGCCATCATCGGCGGGCTGATGAGTGCCAGCCTCATCACCCTGGTTGTGATCCCGACGGCGTATTCGCTTTTTGACCGTAAACAACATAAAAGGGGACAAGCCGCGCAGATTGCCGATGCCTGTCCTCAAAATCCGTCCGGCAAGGAGCCGGTATGATGTCACTTTCAATGCCAAATCGATACAGATGGCGTAAACTCCTTTTTAAAGGCGGACTGGTTGTCTTTTTCCTTTTCTGCCTTTTACCGGTAGCCGTTGCCGAGACGCCGCCGTTATCTGAAATTGTTCCACAAAACATGAAACCGGTACCGCTCCCCGAAGAAGGCCCCCTTCGCATATCCCTGGACGACGCGATACTGCTGGCGCTTCAAAACAACCCCGCTTTACTAGTTGAAAAGTTGAATCCCGCTATTGCGCAAACAGTTGAAGATCAGGAAAAGGCGGTCTTTGATCCGGTAGGGACCGTTTCACTGGCCATGGGGCAGAGCGATGCCGAAATACCTGACACATCGGCAGGCGGGCGCACAAAAACCACCACCAGAACGTACGAGGGCGATATCGCCCTCGAAACATTTTTCCCCACCGGCACGACGGTGATTCTCGAAGGCGCCGCTGCAGTGACCGATACATCCCTTTATCCGGACGATCTGGTTGAATCGCGTGTGGGCGTTTCGGTCACCCAGGCGTTATTGAACGGTTACGGCAATGCCGTCAACCTGGCCAGGCTGCGCCAGGCGTCCATCGATGTCAAAATTTCGCAATACGATCTGCGCGGTTTCAGCGAGACCCTTTTGGCCAATGTCGAAAAGGCCTACTGGACCTATGCCCTGGCTTTACGCCAGATCGAGATCGTGACGGAGTCCTTGAATGTGGCCCAGCAGCAGTTGGATGAAAGCCGCGCCATGATCGACATCGGCACCCTGGCCGAAGCGGAACTTGTCGCAGCCCAGGCCGAAGTCGCGCTGCAACACCAGTATCATATCAACGCCAAAAGCGCCCTGCAAACCGCGCGTCTGAAGCTGATGCGGATTTTAAACCCCCCTTTAAAAAACTTTTGGAACCGGGACCTGAAACTTGTGATGGCGCCGGCATTGCCCAAAAACAATCTGGAGAACGTCGAGCGCCATGTCGCCGTGGCACTGCGTATGCGACCGGAGCTGAACCAGGCCAAGCTGTTGATTCAACGCGAGGAGCTTGAAATCGTCCGCACCAAAAACGGGCTTTTGCCGAAACTGGACCTTTTTATCACCCTGGGCAAAAGCGGTTATGCCGATTCATTCGCCGGTTCCATCAGCGACATGACCGGCGACAGTTTCGATGTCAGCGCGGGCTTAAACTTCGCGTTTCCCATGAAAAACCGCGCCGCCACTGCCCGCCACAAGCAATCCCGGCTGAACCGTGAACAGGCGCTGAATGCCTGCTCTAATCTGGCCAGACTGGTGGAAACCGACGTTCGCACGGCCTATATCGAAATCAACCGCACCAAGGCCCAAATCGCCGCCAGCACCGCCACCCGGACGCTTCAGGAAGAAAAACTGCGGATTGAAACCGAAAAATTCAGGGTGGGCCGTTCCACCAGCTTTCTGGTGGCCCAGGCCCAGCGGGACCTGCTGGCGGCCCGCATCGCCGAAGTCTCCACCCTGATCGACTACCTCATGGCCCAAACCGACTTCTACCGCCTTGAAGGCTCACTTTTATACCGCCGCCAAATATCGGCTCCGGGCAGCGAACCGGTTGAGCTTGCCGGTACAAATTAATTTTCGGTGCTTTTGCCGGGCTATTGATAACCGCGGCGACGGTGATTTCAAACCAGGCTTTCGGATGCTGACAAAGCTGCATTTATAAAAGGACTTACAAGAACGGTTGGTGATTAAGAGCACTATGGTGAACATCGGGAAAACTCAGGAGGGTCAAATATGAGCAAAAAATTGATTTTGATATCGCTGATGGTCTTTTTTCAATGTTATCACTTTGGATTTCGTTCTGATGCAAACGCAACGGATGCTTCGCTTGTCTCTTTCTCTTCCGGCGCATTACTTGTGGAGAAACCGGCAGGATACGACGCTGGGTGGGATAATATTTGGATTTTGGATGAAAATCCAAAAACCGGGTGGTGTTGTCCCAAAGGGAAGATCTTGAACAATGTGTCAGTTATTGAACTGGCAGAAAAAAGCGTGCTGGAACGCCTTGAATTTGACACGGGACATATAGATGGAAAGGGACGTGGCGCAAAAGATATCGTTGTTGAACTTTCGGCTGACGGCCCCCTGGAAGGGTTTGCAGAAATCCTGAGCGTGTCACTGGTTGACAAAAAGGACAATCAACGTTTTCCCCTGGCAGGTGATACGTCCGGCAAATGGCTTCGATTGACCGTCCAAAACAATCACGGCGCAAACGATTACACGGAACTCATGGATTTTCGCGCCTACGGAAAACAACTGACAAAGACGCAACTGGCCGATGTCTCCGGAATGTATAAAACCAACTTCAATGATTTTCATCTCAGACAACAGGGAACCGCCGTTACCGGTTGTTATGAATGGGACCAGGGCCTTTTAAATGGAGGGATAGAAAACAATATCATGAGATTGACCTGGAAAGAAAAAGACGGGCAAGGTCCGGCCGTCATGATATTCAATTCAGCGGGGAATGCGTTTCTGGGTTTTTGGTGGTACGAAGGGAAGGAAAATGAACGGGGTAGCATATGGACCGGCCAAAAAATATCCCCGGATGTAGGCAGTTGCCCCCATTGGGCCGGCGGGGTACAGGGGCAAATCACCAAGGCGCTTTTAGAAACCGGACGGGTAAGGCTTTACGGGATTAATTTTGATGTTGATTCTGATATTATTCGGGATGAATCCAAGCCGACACTGGATAAAATCGTTGCCATGCTCCAGTCTGAAAAGGCCATGCAGTTGATTATTGAAGGACACACCGATTCAGACGGACAGACCCAACACAATCAAATACTTTCCCAGAAACGGGCAAAATCAGTTAAGGCATATCTGGTTTCTGCCGGCATCTCTTCCGCTCGACTGTCTACAACCGGCTGTGGTGAGTCTAAACCGGTTGCACCCAATACAACCGCTACCGGAAAGGCACAGAATCGGCGTGTGGAACTGGCGGTTAAAGAGTGACAACGGGTGATCCTATTTTACCCGGGGGGCAGTTGTTGTTCGGAGGCGTTTACCCCGGGAGGCGGTGTGCCACAGAAGAAGGGTCAATCCGATATTGGCCAGTGACACCACAAATACGATGACAAATGCGGCATAAACCCCGCTGGCGACGGCTTCCTGGAGAATTCCCCGGGCCCCCTCGGGGATCAATGCCTGAAATTCCGCCTGGAACAGGTGTTCCATACTTTCCTGCAACCGGGCCAGAAGTGCCTGGGGCAGCCGGCTTTCGGTGGCTATCAGGCGGTTTGTAAGCCGGGCCGTGACCAGGCCGCCGCACACGCCCACCCCGATGGTGCCCCCCAGGGTTCTGGAAAACTGGTGAAATGAGGTGGCCACTCCCAGATTCTCGGGTTTAAGGCTGTCCTGGACAATGAGGAGGGTGGAAAGGGTGACCAGTCCCATGCCCAGCCCCACCACCTGGAAGACCATAAAACAGGTTGTCATGGAAGTGGTTCTTGAAAAGCCCAGGGTCAGACCGGCGCCGGCCACCATGAAGATCACCCCGGTCAGTGTGGCCCGCCTGCAGCCGACACGGTCCATTATCCGCCCGATGAAAAGAGACCCCAGGGACCAGCCCAGGCTCAGGGAGAGCATGGCATATCCCACCTGGAGCGGGGTCCGGGCCAGGGCCCCCTGGAGAAACAGGGGGGCATAGGCAAACAGGGCAAAAATGGAAAAGCTGGCACAAAAGGCAATGCTGTTGCCAATGGCAAATCCCGGGTATTTAAAAAATGTGATATCCAGAATGGGATCCGTTGCCCGTTTTTCAGCCACATAAAATCCGGCCCCCATCATAATGGTTGTCAGTACCAGAAAAATAATCTGGACAGAATCCCAGGCCAGGGCCTGCCCCCCCACCATCACCAGGGTCAGCAGGCCCAGAATAAACCCGGACAAACAGGTGACCCCGGCCCAGTCCAGGTGAACCCGGCCGGGTTTGTCCCGCAATTCCTTGAAAAAAAGAGTAATGCCGGCCAGTGAAATCAGCCCCAGGGGCAGATTGATGAAAAAAATCCAGCGCCAGGAAAAAAAGGTCACTATAAAGCCACCCAGGGTCGGGCCGGTGACACTGGCAATCCCCCAGATGGAACTGGCAAGGGAAAGGGTCTTTGCCCGCTGCCCGGGCAGGGACACATCGGACAATACCACATACACCAGGGCGAAAACACCGCCGGTCCCTAACCCCTGAAAGACCCGGGCTGCCACCAGGGCGCCCATGGACGGGGATGCGCCGGCAGCCACCGACGCCAACATAAAAAGGCCGATGGAAAACAAAAATAGCTTTTTGGTGGCAAACAGATCGGACAGCTTTCCAAAGACGGGGAGGGAAACGGCCCTGGCAAGGAAATAGGCCGAGTAAACCCAGGCATAGAGGTGAAGGCCCCCCAGTTCGGCAATAATGGTGGGCATGGCCGCAGACATGACCATGGCATCCAGTGCCCCTAAAAACAGTGCCAACAAGGCGGCACCGATGATCCAGGACCTGTCCTGGCTTTTCTTGTTCGATAAATACATGGGCACTTCGGAGATGATGCCTTTCAAAAGAGCCGGGTGCCCGGCCCCGTAAATTAAACGAATACTACCCCGCCGGAATGACCGATTAAAGCTGTTGGTTTTTATCGATTTGCAGGTTCGGCAATGTGCTGTCCTGGTACTATACTAAGTCATCGTAATGCCGGACAGGGGAGTGCTGCAACCGGTTTGGCCGTTAATTTCTTAAAGTGGCCCTGATCCGGTCCGGCGTTTTAAAGTAGGCAAAAACGTCCATGATGGATTTGCATACAATGTCGGCTGCCAATACTGCTGCCATGCAAGCGCCCTCATCCTGAATAAGGGCAATGCCGATGACCGATGCTTTCAGCATTAACCGGTCGTTTTTCCCATTTCCGACGCAGATCGTTGTATCTTTCCCAAGGCTCAGGAGATAATCAAGTTTGCGTTGGTCCTGCTTATCGCCGGGAATTTTAACCCGTTTACACCTGATCCGGGCCAAGGCCTTTTCCACGGATCCATAAGTATCCGCCGTTATCACGTGAAAATCAACAAGGTCTGCAAGTTCGTTGATCATGTCGCCGACACCGGCAATCAGTTGACCATCAACGGCAATGGTGCCGTTGTAATCCAATACGACAGCTTTTATTTCCATGGCGTCACGCCCGGGTATCTCTATACGCATGTGAATCCTCTTAATATGAGAGTAGTGAGATATGCGTTTTGAGTAGTGTGAAATACATTTGCAACCTTGCTTTCCTCATCACTCAAAACTCAATACTTTTATTTATTTGCGGTTTTGGGCCCGGCTTTGTCATACCATTTAAAGTAGTTTTCAACCCCTTTGCGACCCGAGTTCACCAGGTCGTCCTTTTTTGAATCCGGCAGGTCAAATTCGGTGGTTTTAACGCCAAGGGTGTCGATATAGACGGTCCGCTGCCAGTCATCGCTGTGCAGGTGCATGTTCTGCTGCGCTTCAAGGAGGGTGGCAATCAACCCGAAAGCATAGTCGAAAAAATCATCGATTTTGTTGACCGCAGGTTCGGCATGGTCCCTGAAAACGGCAATTTCCTTGGCGCTGTCCAGCCGGAATCCAAGGGTTTCCTTGTTAAACACATAGTTGTTGACCTGAATGCCGGTGTCGGCCAGTTTTTTATTGTGATTCCGGTAATAGACGGGCATGCTGCTTTTCGTTTCGACATATTTTTTCCTGTCAAAGAGTTTAACCGGATAGTTGGTCAGCATGCCGCCGTCCACGTATAGATCGCCCCGCATGCTGGCTTTGGCCGTAAAAAACAGCGGTATGGACATGGAAATCCGCACCGCATCGGCCATGCACATGCGGGGGGTGTGCTCAAAGGAAAAGACCTCGCCAAAATGCGTGGACAGGTTGGTTCCGGTCAGATAGATATCTTTGAATCCTTTTTCCGTTTTGCGGCGGTGAACATCGGCAAAGGTGGCTTCGGGATTACCGGTCTTGGCGGCGATAATCCGGGCGATCCAACCTCTAAAAAAATCCCCCTTATACCATCCGTATTGTTCAATCAGGCGATGTGTGTCACGGATGATCCCCCATGAATCATCCAGGAAATTGTTAAAATTCAAATTCCTGAGGATGGCATCCATTTCAGACGGGGTATAATTCAGCCCCACCAGGATGGCATTGATGGCACCGGCGGAGGTGCCCCCCACCCGCTGGATCGCTTCCAGAATTTTTCTTTTTTCCAGTTCGGCAATGGCGCCGACATAGGCGATTCCTTTGACACCGCCCCCTTCAAAAACAAGATTTCTGAAATAATACTTGTCTGTCATGATACCCTCCTTGGGGCCGTGGCAAAACAAAGTATCCCATCTGGTTTGTCTTCAAAAGTAAATTCAGCGTCAGATGATCAGGTGAACAGCCATCGTCTGTATCGGTATTGTTTCCGAACTCAGGTTTTCCAAATTGTGTTATGGGCTATGATGTCATGCGGCCCGTTCGTAAAGATGAATAAACATCCGGCACCCCAGGGGCCGGTATCCAGCTGTGCCCAATGGCAAAGCTCACTTGCGTGCCCGTTCACGAGCACGGTTTTGACAAGGGATCGGTTCAACCCGAATAAAGGGTCACCACGGGATCTTTCAGGATCAGCTCGGTGGCCTGGGTTGCAACGGCCGCCGCTTCCGGGAAAATTGTTTTCAGGGCGCTGATATGCCGCAGATGATCGGCGGTCCGCAGAACCAGCATTGCCAGATCCCCTTCGGCCAGCAGGGAAAAGTCGAGTACGTTTTCCCAGGGCTGGCCCGAGGCCCACAAAAACAGGGTCACAGCCGGTCGCAGGAATAAAGGCCGGACATCAAAACCGCTTTTTTGCATCTGTTCGGCAAAGGGCCCCAGTTTTTTTTGGACCTTGAAAAAATGTTTTTTGAGTTTTTCCGGCGAGATGGTGATCTCGATCCGGTCCTGTTCCTCCCGTTCGTTCACAAATGCCGCCACAATGCCGGCCATCACGGCCGGGTCGGATTTTGGAAAAACATTCCGCCGGAATCCTTCGGCAATGATCAACGGCTGATCTACCCGGAGCTGGGAGGCCCATTGCCCGTCCGTGGTCAAGGTGCCGTCGGCGTTGACAAAACCGGTCTTTTTTAAAAAATTCAAATGTTTTAAAAAATCCTGTCCCAGTTTCCGGTTGGTATGAGGTGACATTCGGCCGGGGTTTTTTTGGGCGGATTTTTCGATCAGCAGATAGGTGGCAAAGGATCTGTCAAGCAGTTCTTCCACCTGATCAGGGGTATGGCTCAGCAGCAGGTTGAGCACCATGGAAAAATTGATCCTGATCTGGCTGGGCACGGGGGTGGAAGAAGCGGAAAAGAGTCTGGCCACCAGCCGTATGTCCATGAATTTGCCCGGGAGCACCATGGCAAAACCGATTTTATCCATGCCCCGGCGGCCGGCCCGGCCGGTCATCTGATGCAGCTCCGTTGCAGAAAGGGGCAGGAATTCACGACCGTTGAACCGGTCGGAGTTTAAAAAAACAATGGTCCGGGCCGGAAAGTTGACCCCGGCAGCCACCGTGGATGTGGCAAACACCGCATCCAGCAACCCTTCGCTCATCAAGGTTTCGATGATCAGTTTCCAGGCCGGCAACTGTCCACTGTGATGGGCCGCCACCGCCTGGTGCTCCAGCAGAGAGCGCTGCAGGTGATGGGTTACATGGGGGCTTTCCGCCGCCAGTTGGGCGATTCTGGCACTGCGTTTTGCGGCAATGTCCGGATCTGAAGAATGGTTGCTGCGGCAGAGTTCTATGGCGCCGTTGCAGTCGGCCCGGGATTTGAGAAAGAAAATGGCCGGCAGCAGGTTGTATTTTTTCAACACCCGGAGGATATCCCCGAAAAGAGGCAGACGATAGGGCGGCGCGAGTTCGGGGGGGTGCTTTTTAATAATATGGGCGCCAACCTTTTTATAGATCTTTTTTTTCCCATTTTCGTCGGCACCGGTCAGGAGCGGGTAAAGGGTTCCCGAGGGGTGGAAAAAAAGCGGATACAACGGGACCGGCCGCTTTTTTTCCACAATCACAGTGCAGGTTATGCCGCGGATGGATTCGAGCCAGTCGGCGATCTGGCGGGCATTGCCGATGGTGGCTGAGAGCAGCAGCAGCGGGACCCGGGACGGCAGGTAGATCATGATCTCTTCCCACACCACCCCGCGATCCTCATCACCTAAAAAGTGGGCTTCATCCAGGACCACAAGGTCGGCAGCCAGGGTCAGGCCCTGGTGCATGGCATCGTATAGCTGGTTGCGCAGAATCTCGGTGGTGCCCACAATGACCGGTGCATCCGGGTTTTGCTTGCGGTCCCCGGTGAGGATGCCCACGTTCTGTGGTCCGAAGATTTCCGAGAATTCTTCATACTTGGCATTGGACAGGGCCTTTAAGGGGGTAGCATACCATGCCCGGCCCTGAGCTGCCAGGACCTGCTCGATGGCTTTTCGGGCGATCCAGGTCTTGCCGGAGCCGGTGGGTACACTCACCAGGCAGTCGCCCTTTTGAATGGCGTCCACAGCCGCTATCTGAAACGGGTCCGGTGTGAACGGCATCTGCTCCGGCACGCCGATAGTTGAAAATATTTTTTTCAGGTGCGCATCCGATCCGGGCATGATTTTTAAACGAACCGTTTTTTTTCGGGTTCGGCGCCGGGCCGGCCTGGGGTATTTCCCATGGGTTTCAGTCATAGTTTTTCGACCATCTTTTTAATGATGACTTTCGCCGGTGAATCCACCTCAAAGGGCGAAATGCCATTCAGATCCGCTTCGATGAGGGTGTCCTGATAAGGAATAAAGCCTAAAAATTCAAAATCCGCAAGGTTTGACCGAAGGAAGGCTTCATCTTTGGGGCTGCGGATTTTATTGCCCACAATGGCGATATCGACAAGGCCGATTTCAGCCGCCAGTCGTTTGATATTTTCCGCAGTATCCAGGCTGCGGCGGCCGGGTTCCACCACTATGATGAGTTTGTCCACGGCCCGGGCCGTGCCCCGGCCCAGATGCTCTATCCCCGCCTCCATATCCATGATCACCACCTCATCCCGACAGAGAACGATGTGGGTCACAAGGGCCTTTAAAAGCGTGCTTTCCGGGCAGATACATCCGGCACCGCCCTTTTTGACACCGCCCAGACGCATAAGTTTGATGTTGCCGAGTTTTGCGGATAAGGCATCGGGCAGATCATCCACCTTGGGATTAAGCTTGAAAAACCCCCCAATGGAGCCGGGCTGGGCTTCGGTTCTTTCAAAAATCATTTCTTTCATTTCGGCGATGGGAACAATTTTGTCAGCATCGGCAATGCCAAGGGCTGCGGCCAGGTTGGCATCCGGATCCGCATCAATGGCCAAAACGGATTTCCCCTGTTCGCTCAGGGTGCGTGCCAGGAGAGCAGCAAAGGTTGTCTTGCCCACACCGCCTTTTCCGCTTATCGCAATTTTCATATGAATTCCTTTCGTTATGTTTACTTTTACAATATAACACAAAATCCTGCCGGAGCAAGAGGGGATTGGCAGTCGGCTCAATATATGCTACTTTGTAACCGTTGCCGGTAAACGGTTGTCGGTTCCCGGTCTGTCAATAAGATAGGCAGTGATTGGCTTTGCTGGTCGTTACAGTTACTTTTCTTTACTCTTAACCCTGATTGTAATAAGAACAGACTTGCGATTAAGAGGGGATTGGTTAACCGGCGGAAATTTTTATTCGATAAGTCCAACGAATGACGCATTTGGGATTTTAATTTTTTCAACCGTGAACCGATAACGGTCACCCGTGGACGGGTACCATTTTTAAATATCGAACAGGGAATAATGAATGTCCAACGAACTAAGTGAGCATAAACCTGAAATTTTGGCACCGGCAGGCAGCCGGGCATCCTTTCTGGCGGCTTTGGCGGCCGGGGCCGATGCTGTTTATTGCGGGATGAAATCTTTTTCGGCCCGTATGGAGGCTAAAAATTTTAAAATCGAAGAGCTGGCAGCCCTCACCCGATTGGCCCATGAACAGGGCACCCGGGTTTATGTCACCCTCAACTCGATGCTGAAAGTCGATGACCTCGATCCGGTGGGCCGGATATTGGTCCGGCTGGAACATCAGGTGCACCCCGATGCCCTGATTGTTCAGGACCTGGCCATGGTAAAGCTGGCCCGTCAGGCCGGTTTTTCCGGGGAATTGCACCTGTCAACCCTGGCAAATGCCACTTTCCCCGCAGCGCTGACAATAGTGCGGGCCAAGCTGGGTGTGGATCGGGTTGTTCTGCCCCGGGAGCTGACTGTAGATGAAATCAAAGCCATGGCCATGGCCTGCCCAAAGGATCTCAAGCTGGAAACATTTATCCATGGTGCCCTGTGTTACGGGGTGTCGGGACGATGCTACTGGAGCAGTTACTACGGCGGCAAAAGCGGGCTCCGGGGACGGTGTGTGCAACCCTGCCGTAGGCTTTACACCCAGGCCGGGGAAAGCGCCCGTTTTTTTTCCTGTTCGGATTTAAGCGTGGACGTTCTGGTCAAGGTGCTCATGTCCATTCCCGAAGTGGCCACCTGGAAAATCGAAGGCCGTAAAAAAGGTCCCCATTATGTCTTCTATACGGTCAAGGCCTACCAGATGCTCCGGGACCACGGCAAAGATCCGAAGATTAAAAAAGATGCACTGGCCATGCTGGAGCGGGCACTGGGGCGCAGTACCACCCATTATAACTTATTGCCCCAGCGCATCCAGAACCCGGTCAATACATCCGGGCACACCGGTTCCGGTCTGTTCATGGGAAAAGTTCAGGGCACCCGGGCCAACCCTTATTTGATCGCCAGGGAGGAACTTTTGCCCGAGGATGTGTTGCGCATCGGCTATGAAGACCAGAGTTGGCATGCCGTTCATCGCGTGGGTCGGTATGTCCCGAAAAAAGGACGTCTTCATCTGAAAATGGCTTCGGGGAAAAACAGCCCCCAGGGAGCGCCGATTTTTCTCACCGACCGGCGTGAAAAGGCCCTGAGGGAAATGATGGACAAACTCGAAGCCCGGCTTGAAGAAAAAGCGACAGGTGCGCAGGCTGTACCCGATTTTAAGATCCGGTTGCCCCGACGATTTTCCGATCGGATCAAAACCCTTGAAATGGCCGTGTTCCGGGATACGGAAAAAAGCCGATCTCCCCGGGGCCCTGAAGGGATCTGGCTTTCCGGGGAATCAATTAAAAATATACCGAAAAACAGGGTGGTCGACACCTGGTGGTGGCTGCCGCCGGTCCTGTGGCCCCAGGATGAAGAAGCGGTCGCAGAGCAGGTGAACACGGCCTTAAAACAGGGGGCTGGAAATTTTGTTTTGAATGCGCCCTGGCAGATGACTTTTTTCCCGCATGCTGAAAAGCGCAATCTCTGGGCCGGGCCGTTTTGTAATATTGCCAACCCGTTAGGGATCGCTGTGCTGGCTGAAATGGGGTTTAGCGGTGTTATTGTCAGCCCGGAACTGGGCGGCGGGGATTATCAATTGCTTCCCCAGAATTCCCCATTGCCCTTAGGGATTGTTATTGCCGGAAACTGGCCCCTTTGTATATCACGGGCACTGGCAGACAACCTGAAACCCCGGGTTGCCTTTACCAGCCCCCGGGGGGAAGAATCATGGGTGCAGAAATACGGTTCATCCTACTGGGTCTACCCCAATTGGCGGCTGGACCTGAGTGCCCAGCGAAAAAATCTTGAAGCGGCGGGGTATTGTTTTTTTGTGGATATGGACGATCCGGTACCCCCCCAGGTTAAATTGAAAAAAAGATCCGGTCTGTGGAACTGGACCGTTGGCCTGGCCTGATCACGACGGTCTCGTAAAAAGTCCAACGCCTGCGTTGCTCTTCATTTTACAATCATTCAACGTACGCTAAGTACCTCTCATGATTGTAAAATTTGCGCGATTTGAATTTAAACTGTTTACGAAACCGTCCAAATTAGACTTTTGACGAGTTCATCAATCATGGTTTATTTTTTTCTATTCCGGATTTCAGCTTTTTTTCCAGTTCAGCAAAAAGGTCTTTTTGCTTCTGGGCCTGTTCAGATTGAAAGGTTTTGACTTTTTGGTCAATATCTTCGCGGTGGCTCTGGAATCTGGCCAGTTCCTTTTCAAGACGGGTGTCCTGCTCTCCTCTGGGAATTTCCTCCAGTTTGATATGGTTCTTGATGAAGAGCCGGATGCCGTAGGCACTTTCAATGCAGTCTAAAATGTCCAGTGTCCTGAGCTGGCGGCAGATAAAATTACCCTGCTCCGGGGAAAAGGACAAAAACCGGCAGATAGCATCCACTGTGGGTTCGCTTGATTTTTGATGTTCTATAATACGGATGGCCGCCACCACCAGATGGGCGTTGCTGTAAAAATCGTTTTGTTGCATTTTTGTTTTTCCTGATTAATTCGGGTTCCCGAGTTCACGCCTTGACATGTCCATGCATTAAGAGTAACATTTCCAAAAATTTTGTCAAGCAGCCGGCGGCCGCATCACGACCTTTTTATTCAGGGGCACTGCCGGTTTAAATGAATCATGGTTCGGGCAAAATTGAAAATGATTTGTCCGAACATAACGCAAAAGCAACTCAACAGGGGGTAATATGACGGAAATATTAGAGATACAGGCCAGAGAAATCCTTGATTCAAGGGGGAACCCAACGGTTGAAGCGGATGTCACCCTTGCATGCGGGGCGATGGGCCGCGCTGCCGTGCCCTCCGGTGCATCCACCGGAACCCGTGAAGCCCTGGAGCTTCGAAACCGGGATGATAAACGATTCGGCGGCAAAAGTGTCGCCAAAGCCGTTGAAAATGTGCGCACTATTATTGCACCGGCCCTGCTCGGTATGGATGCCGGCGACCAGGTGGCCATTGACCACCATATGATCGAACTTGACGGTACACCCAATAAATCAAAATTGGGTGCCAACGCGATTCTTGGTGTTTCCATGGCCGTCGCCAGAGCCGCCGCCCTGGCGTATGGCATGCCCCTTTATCGATATCTGGGGGGGATCAACGCCCGCTGTCTGCCGGTTCCCATGATGAATATCATCAATGGCGGTGCCCACGCCGCCAACAACCTGGATATTCAGGAATTCATGATTGTTCCCATCGGCGCTAAAAATATTGCCCAGGCGGTTCGGATGGGGGCTGAGACGTTTCACAGCTTGAAGAATATTCTGAAAAAAAAGGGACTTTCCACGGCGGTGGGAGATGAAGGCGGCTTTGCACCGAATTTTGGTTCCACCCATGAGGCCCTGTCGTTTATCAATACCGCCATCACCGAAGCGGGGTACATGCCGGGACTGGATATCGGGCTGGCCCTGGACGCCGCCGCGTCCGAATTTTACCGTGATGGAAAGTATCAGTTAAAATCCGAAGACAAACAGCTCACCGCTTCAGGACTTATTGATTACTACGAAGAGTTGATCGATACCTATCCGATTCTTTCCATTGAAGACGGTCTGGCCGAGCAGGACTGGGACGGCTGGGAGATCATGACGGACCAGCTCGGCAGCACCATTCAGATCGTGGGTGATGATATTTTTGTGACCAATCCGGAGATATTTAAAAAGGGTATTGACCGTGGTATTGCCGATTCGATTCTCATCAAACTCAACCAGATCGGGACATTGACCGAGACCCTGGACACCATTGAGATGGCCAATCAGGCCGGTTATACCACTGTCATCTCTCACCGTTCAGGGGAGACCGAGGATACCTTCATTGCCGATCTGGTGGTGGGTGTCAATGGGGGGCAGATTAAAACCGGTTCTCTGTCACGCACCGATCGTGTGGCCAAATACAACCAGCTGATCCGAATCGAAGAAGAACTTGGGGCAGCTGCGACCTTTGCCGGTGATATTTTTATTGCCGATGCTGAATCCATAGATCCGGATGAAGTGTAACGATATTAAATGTCGGTTTTGAATTTTAAAAAAATGGCCCTTGTCCTTACACTCTTGGGGGCCCTGTTGTTTCAGACCATACCGGTGGCCCGGGCCTATGTGTTGCCCGGGCCCCATATACTGGAGCTGATGGCCAACAGCCTTGACCGGTCAAAAGGCGTAAGGATCGATCAACGGGTCATTTTTAATGAACAGGGCCCGGGAAACAGCGCTGTTGAAGTTGAAGAAATACTGTATTATAATTTTCACGGTGATTTCAGGTCCGATATCACCGGTTCGGATACCCGGTATATTCATTTGGTGGCCGGTGGCCATCTGCTGACCATGGTCAACGGCCGGGTCGTTGATGGCCCCGAAGATCAGTTTGAACAGTATAAGGATATTTTTTTATACAAAGCCCGGATCCTGGTTCAGGATAAACTGGCCCAGCGCGGTGTTGATGTTCATGTCTCCAGTCTGGGGCGGCTTCAGGACGGTATTTTTTTTGTTATAGGGGCCCGGTATCCGGATGCGTCAATGTCCCAGGTCTGGATCGACCGGGAACATTTTCGGCCGGTCCGCTGGCTGATGGTTGACCCGGATCCTTTGAAATCGGGAAACGATCTGGATGTGCGGTATGAACAATGGCAAAATACCGGTGGCTTCTGGTATCCGCGGCGGATTCGATTTCTTCGGCAGGATATTCTGGTGCGGGAGATTCGAGTGGATCGCGTACGGGTTTTGGATGGACTGCCCGCCAGTCTGTTCAATATCCGGCAGTTGAGAAAATCTTTATCAGAGGGTCCTTCTTAAAAAGCGGTCGAAAAAAAACCGCTATGCTTTGTGTCTGAAGATTTTTCTTAGGCACCTCAAACATGTTTTATGGGTAACTTAATTAGTGCTTGAACGAAAACTATCTAACAGTTTAAATGATAAGACCTTGATATGAAAAAATAACGATTTTTACCATGAAGGACATGACGGAATTGAAGCAAAAACTTCATGAACCCATGTCCTTCATGGTTATTTTTTGTTTTTTGGTATGTCCGAAGGGCATTGTCATTATTATAGATTTAAAACAAGAACGGAGTAAACATGGCGGAGAATACAAAGTACATATTTGTTACCGGCGGCGTCCTTTCCTCACTGGGTAAAGGGCTCGCGTCTGCTGCTATCGGGGCACTGCTCGAAAGCCGGGGGCTGAGGGTAACCATCCAAAAACTGGACCCCTACATCAATGTCGACCCGGGTACCATGAACCCTTTTCAGCACGGGGAGGTGTTTGTCACCGATGACGGCGCTGAAACCGATCTTGACCTGGGACATTATGAGCGGTTTACAAATGCCAAACTGGGCCGGAATAACAACTTTACCAGCGGTAAAATATATGAAACGGTGATTCGCAAGGAACGGCGGGGTGACTATCTGGGGGGCACGGTCCAGGTGATCCCGCACATTACCGACGAGATCAAGGACAGTATCCGTCTGGTGGCCGATGGGGTGGATGTTGTCATCGTGGAGATCGGCGGTACCGTCGGCGATATTGAAAGCCTGCCTTTTTTAGAAGCCATCCGGCAGTTCAGGGCGGATGCCGGCAAGGAAAACGTCATCTATATTCATCTGACGCTGGTACCCTATATCCCCACGGCCCGAGAGGTCAAGACCAAGCCCACCCAGCACAGCGTCAAGGAACTGCGCAGCATCGGCATTCAGCCCGATATCCTGTTGTGCCGCACCAACCAGATCCTCTCCCCGGAGATTAAAGCCAAAATAGCCCTGTTTTGTAATATCAGCCAGGATGCAGTGATCACGGCCAAGGATGTGGACTGCATCTATGACGTCCCCCTTGTTTACCACCAAGAGGGCATGGACGATAAGATCGTGGAGCTTTTGAATATATGGACCCGTGCCCCCCGGCTGGAAGACTGGGAAACTGTGGTCAGGGGAATTCGGGAGCCTAAAAAAACGGTTTTCATTGCCATCGTGGGGAAATATGTTGACCTGACCGAATCTTACAAAAGCCTGAATGAAGCCTTGTACCACGCCGGCATCCCAAACAAATGCAAGGTGAAATTATTTTTTATCGATTCGGAAACCGTGGATGCAAATACCTGCGCAACAGCCCTTAAGAATGCAGACGGTATACTGGTGCCCGGCGGCTTCGGCGCCAGGGGCATTGAAGGTAAAATCTGTGCGGCGCGCTATGCCCGGGAAAACAAAATTCCTTTTTTCGGTATCTGCCTGGGGATGCAGATCGCCGTCATCGAATTTGCCCGGCATGTGGCGGGAATGGACAACGCCAACAGCAGTGAATTTGATACGACAACACCGTTTCCGGTGATTTATCTGATGCTTGAATGGTATGATGAACAGACCGGTAAGCTGGAAAAAAGAGACGATTGTTCTGAAAAGGGCGCCAGTATGCGCCTGGGTGCTTATCCCTGCCAACTGGAACCGGGCACCCTGGCCCATGACGCTTACCGCAGCGGCATGATTTCCGAGCGTCACCGTCACCGGTATGAATTTAATAATGAATATAAAGACCGGTTGCAGGAAAGCGGACTGGTCATCAGCGGCACCTCTCCGGACAAAGAACTGGTTGAGATTGCAGAAATCAAGGATCATCCCTGGTTTTTAGGATGCCAGTTTCACCCTGAATTCAAATCAAGGCCACGAACGTCACACCCCCTGTTTGCCTCTTTTATAAAGGCGGCTCTGGCGTATTCAAAATCCGGAAAGGGCATGACGGAATGATGCATTCGGTGCCGCCCTTTTGAAGTAAAAATTCCCCCACCGGACCGGTCCAATGGATGCATAGATTTGACAATGTTCAAATTCTTCTCATCCATTGAGCCCAGGCCCTTGCCAGCGTTTTTCAACACCGTTAAAATTTCAGCGTATCCCCTCTGCGATTTGTATTGACAAAGCAGGTAGAAATGGTAGTAGGGTGGCAAAGATAGATTTATAAAAAATATAGAGCGGCCCCCAGGGTTCGGCTCCGGCATTTTGACACCCCCGGCCTCGAAAACCGGATTTTTCTGACTGACGCTTACCCGGCATAATGGTTGCCGGCTGTTGTGCGGGGTACATCAATGGAGCAGCTCATCGGTATCGGCCTTGTCGTTCTGGCAACCCTCTGTTCGGGGATCAATCCGATTCTGGCCCGTTTTGCTTACGCCGCCGGTGTAAATCCCACCTCGTTTCTTTTTATTCGCTTCCTCATTGCCGGGATAATCATGCTTGTCATCATGCGGCTTCAGCATCGCAAGTTTCCCACCGGGCGTCTTCTGTGGACCCTTATTTTTGTCGGCGGTGTTTTTATGATGGTTTCGACCTGGTTTTATTATTCGGCCCTGCTTTTTTCCCCACCGGGGATTGTGGCCGTATTGTCGTATACCTATCCGGTCATTGTGACACTGCTGTCCGCGGTTTTACTGAAAACACCCGTTACCCGGAATATGGCCATTGCCCTGAGCCTTACTTTGATCGGTGCCGCATTGACCGTGGGGTCAGGTACCGCCGCCGGTGAGTTCAAGGGCATGCTTCTGGCATGGCTCTCGGGTGTGGTGTTTGCGCTGTATATTGTTTTCGGCAGTATCTGTATCAAAAAGGCCGGCAGCATTCCGGCCTTGGCCGTTACCATCCCCTCGGCGGCCCTGGCCATTTCCCCCATCGTTGCTGTGGAAGGGATCGCTCTCCCGTCGTGTCTCAGCGGGTGGCTGGCCATTGGATGCAGCGTCATCCTTTCCACTGTTTTAAGTATGTTCCTGTTTTTTTCCGGGCTCAAACGGCTTAATCCCACCGATGCTTCCATGGTCTCCACATTTGAAGTGGTTGTAACTGTCTTTTTTTCCGCGGTTCTGCTCGGGGAACAGATTACCGTGCTCAAGGTATGTGGGGGATTTTTTATCCTTGCCGCCGTTATCCTGCTGACCCGCACCGGTAAGATGAAACGCCAGGTACCCAGGCTGCCTGAACCCGGAATGATCGGGTTTAAACGGAGAGATGAATGGTAGACGGGTTCATTTTACAGCAGGCCGTCAATAATATAGGCATCCAGGGAATGGGGATCGATGTGCCTGGGGGATATGATTTTGTCGCGAACTGAGATGCCGGCCCGGTTGACCGTTTCCGGATCACCTGAAACAAGGGGATGCCACCACTGGAGATTTTTTCCCTCGGCCAGAAGGCGATAGGCGCAGGTGGCCGGGAGCCAGGCAATCTCTGTGGTTTTTTCCGGTGTCAGGAACAGGCATTCGGGGGCCCGGGTTGTCCGTTTTCCATAAACGGTGCAGCGGCAGGTTTGAAGATCCAGGAATCGGCAGGCCACGCTCGTGTAGAAAACCTCGCTGGTGTCTTCATCTTCCAGTTTCTCCAGGCAGCAGCGGCCGCACCCGTCACACAAAGATTCCCATTCCCGGGTCGTCATCTCTTCCATGGGTTTTGTTTCCCAAAATTTTTTTTTATGATTTGTCATGTAAACTGGCTTTCTTCACTGTATTGTTTCCAAATTTTTTCCAGATGGCATCCACGGCCCGGTCCACTTTTTCCCAGTTGGCATCTGTGCTCTCACACTGTTTGAAAAGGTCCATCTGTACGGCGCCTTTTTTTTTACCAAGGCCCGATGCGCCCACACCGATCAACCTGATCCGGGTGGCCAACCGATAGGCTGCCAGCAGATCTGCAGCTGCCCTATAGATGGTTTCGGAAGAGTGGGTGGGCGCTTCCAGGGTCACGCTTCGCGTAAACTGTCTGAAATCAGAATGTTTTATTTTCAGCGTAATGGTTTTTGCCCTGACCTCCAGTTTTCTCAGCTGCCGGCCAATATCTTCGGCCTGTCTTAAGAGATGCCGTCGCAGCTTTGTTTTGTCGGCGGTGTCCTCGGCCAGGGTCGTTTCACTGCTCACCGATTTGGCCGGGGAAAAAGGAACCACCCGGGAGTTGTCCCGGCACAGGGAGAGATCTCTCAACCGGTGTCCGAATTTACCGAATTTTTTCTCCAGCATCTCATCGGAATATTGATGCACATCCCCCAATGATGTGATCCCCATCTTTTGTAGATGCTCCAGGGTTTTCCGGCCCACACCGGGCACTTTCCCGATGGACAGGGTTTTGACAAAGGCCGTGGCATTTTCCGGCCGTATAAACGTCAACCCGCCGGGTTTGTCCATATCCGATGCAATTTTAGCCAGAAATTTACACGGTGCAATGCCCACCGAACAGGTGAGGTTCACGGTATCAAACACTTTTGCCTTGATCTGTTGTGCCGTCTCTTCCGGTGATCCATGCAGCCGCCGGCACCCGGAAATATCCAGGTATGCCTCATCTATGGATACGGGTTCCACCAGTGGTGTAAACTCCCGGAGCAGATCCATGATAATGACAGACAGTTCCTTGTAGCGTTTTTTGCGGGGTCGGATAATAATGCCCCGGGGGCATTTTTTGCGGGCCATGAACATGGGCATGGCCGAATGCACACCGAACCGGCGGGCTTCATAACTGGCCGTGGCCACCACGCCCCTTCCCGAAGGGCTCCCGATAATAACGCATTGCCCTTTCAGTTCGGGATTGTCCAGTTGCTCCACCGCGGCAAAAAAAGCATCCATGTCAATGTGGATAATCATGATCGACCGTTATAAAACAAACGATGCCCGGTATCAAGCGTTGAATTCACGTAGCGCAGGGCAACCGCATTTATAATCAATGCGTCTTTGGCCGCTCAGGATAAACACCCATGGTCGCCGCTTTACAGGCGTTGACCCTTTGGGCAAGCAACCGGCCAAGGTCGGCATCATCCAGATTTTCCTCGATCATCCGTTCAAAGGCACTGCCGATAACCACACCGTCGGCAAGGGCTGCCACAGCAGTGATTTCTTCGGTGGTCGAGATGCCGAATCCCACACAGATGGGAAGGCGGGTACAAGACTGCAGTTGACGCATATGGGCTTTGAGCGGTCCTGTGTCCAGTCCGTGGCTGCCGGTGACACCGGTTTTGGACACCATGTACAGAAATCCTCTGGCGGATGCGGCAATATAGCGCATTCGCTCAACAGGGGTCGTCGGCGCTACCAGTCGGATCAGGGGCAGGTCATGCCCCTTTTTGTGTGACGTCATTTCTTCCGATTCTTCCGGGGGCAGGTCCACCACCAGAACCCCATCGGCGCCGACATCCACTGCATCCCGGTAAAATTTTGCCACACCATAGGCATGGATGGGGTTGTAGTAGCTGAACAGAACAATGGGAACCGTGGTTTGACGCCGCAACCGGCAGGTTATTTCCAGAACCTTGGCGGTGGTGATCCCTGCGGCCAGAGCCCGGGCCGAGGACCGTTGAATCACCGGACCGTCGGCAGTGGGATCGGAAAAGGGGATGCCGAGTTCCAGGATATCCAGCCCGGATTTGCACATGCCCGTAATGATGCGCTCTGAGGCCGACATGTTCGGATCTCCCGCCGTTACAAAGCCCACCAGGGCGACCTCTTTTTTTTGTTTCAGCCGTTTAAACGTTTCTTCGATGCGGTTCATATTTTTATTTCCCTGATTTAAAAGTTTATTAAATATCCAGATTGGCAAAAACAATATCCAGATCCTTATCGCCCCGGCCGGAAAGGTTCACCACGATAATATCCTCTCTGGATCTTTTGCCCGCGGCCGTCATGGCATAGGCAAGGGCATGGGCGCTTTCCAGGGCCGGGATAATCCCCTCCATGGAACACAGGGCCTGAAATGCATCAAGGGCCTGGGCATCGTCGATGGCTTCATAGCGCACCCTTTTGCAATCCTTTAAAAGGGCGTGTTCCGGACCGACCCCGGGATAATCCAGACCGGCGGAAATCGAATGGGCTTCGGTGATCTGACCGTGGGCATCCTGAAGGACATAGGATTTCGAACCGTGCAGTACACCCACGGACCCCTGTCCCAATGTGGCGGCATGCTTGCCGGTGGAAATCCCCTTGCCCGCCGCTTCGATACCCATCATCTCGATGTCATCTTCCAAAAACGCATGGAAGAGCCCCATGGCATTGCTGCCGCCCCCGACACAGGCGACCAGCAGTTCCGGCAGTCGCCCTCTGGCGTCGAGGATCTGCTGCCGGGCTTCGATGCCGATGATTTTCTGAAAATCACGCACCATCATGGGATAGGGGTGGGGGCCGGCCACAGAACCGATCACGTAAAAGGTATTTTCCATCTCACCCACCCAGGCGCGCATGGCCTCGTTCATGGCATCCTTTAATGTGGCGGTGCCCGATAAAACCGGCACGATCTCCGCCCCCAGAAGCCGCATCCGGCGGACATTGGGGGCCTGGCGTTGGATATCTTCCTGACCCATATAGATGCAGCACGCCATGCCGAACAATGCCGCCGTGGTGGCCGTTGCCACACCATGCTGACCGGCACCGGTTTCGGCAATGAGCCGTTTTTTGCCCATCTTACTGGCCAGCAGGCCCTGGCCCAGTGTATTGTTGATTTTGTGTGCCCCGGTGTGGGCCAGGTCTTCTCTTTTTAAAAAAATGGCGGCACCGTTCAGGGACGTGCTCAGTCTCCCGGCATGATACAGCGGGGTGGGACGCCCGGCATAGTTTTGCAGCAGGTTGCTCAGCTCCTTTTGAAAGGCCGGGTCAGGGGATATCTTCCCATATGCCTGCTTCAGTTCGAGGATGGCCGGCATCAGGGTTTCCCCCACATAGCGTCCGCCGTATGGCCCGAAATGGCCGTTGATATCCGGTCTCTGGACGATGGTAACATCTGTTTTAGCTGGTTGCATTAGAAAATTCTCCATTGTTTTTGATTGGTATGGCAGCACGCCACCCGGGATAAAAATTTTTTAATTCGGTCAAGATCCTTACGGCCGGGACTTGATTCAACACCTGAACTGACATCCAGGGCCGCTGCCGTGGATTGACCTGCCGCCTGCATGACATTTTCAGGGGTCAGTCCGCCGGCCACGATGAGGGGAAAATCATGGGCGATGGCCCTTGCGCCATGCCAGTCCCAATCCAGGGCATTGCCACCGGGCAATTCCCCCCGAGACCCTTCCACCAGAAATGCCGCTGCCGGATACGCGACTGCGTGTTTCAGTGACGGATAGCCGTCCAACCACAGGGCCTTTATCACGGGCAATCCTTCCGCGGCAAGACGTGATACCAGCTGCGGTGATTCCCGGCCGTGAAGCTGGACGACCCCAAGACCGCAATGCTTTACCTTGGCCATGATCGTTGAAAAAGAGGCATCGACAAACACACCCACTGACCGGACATGTTCGGGCAGGGCCCCGCAGATGGCCCGGGCCTGGTCATCTGCCACATGCCGGGGACTGGCCGGGAAAAACACACACCCCACGGCATCCGCCCCCAGTGCGGCACAGGCCGTTGCTTCGGCCACACGGGTCAGGCCGCAGATCTTGACCTGGGGGATATCCATCGTGTTTTTCGGATTATGTTCCATGGTCATTAAAATGCCTTTCTAAGGATACGAAACTAATTGGTGTTTGGCCAAAAACCCATATATCTTTGAAAATCAGCTGCTGGCAGTTAGCCATCAGCCAAAGGATTCTTTCATCATTTCAAGTTAACAGCCAATAGCTGAAAGCTTAAATATCCCTTATTTTGCTCTGACCCCTTTCAGCGTCTGCAACATGGCTGCGGGATCAGGAGATCGCACCAGGCTTTCGCCGACCAGAAAATTATGGATTCCCGCCTTGAGGCCCATTTTTATATCCTTTCGCTCCCGGATGCCGCTGGCGGCCACCGCCACCTGATCCGGCCCCAGCATGCCGGCAAGTGCGGTGGCGGTCTGGACGTCTGTTTCAAAGGATGCCAGGTTGCGGTTGTTGATGCCGATGAGCCGGGCGCCCACCTGCAGGGCTATCGCAAGATCTTTTTTATCGTGGATTTCCACAAGCGCGTCCAGTTTCAGTTCCCGGCAAAGGGATAGATAATCGTGCAATTGACGTTTTGATAGAATTCTGACGATCAACAGTACGGCATCGGCGCCCAGGGCCCCTGATTCGAAAATCTGATAGGATGAAATCAGGAAATCCTTGCGCAGTAAGGGCAGGGTGGTCGCCTGCCGGGCCGTTTCAAGATCGGCCGGGCTGCCGTTGAAGAACTGCCGGTCAGTGAGCACGGACAGGGCCGTCGCACCCCCCTTTTCATAGGCTTTGGCCTGGCGGGCAACATCCAGATCAGCACAGATGATGCCTTTTGAAGGGGATGCCCGTTTGATCTCGGCAATAATATTCACGCCGGTATGATCCGGTGTGGCGAGTTTTTGCCCGAAAACGCGGTTGCTTTGATATTGCCGGGCTTTTGTCCGAAGCACGGATTCAGGCATCCGCCTTCTGGCCGCGGCAATCTCCTCTTTTTTGAATTCAACAATGCGTGTTAAAAAATCCATCTTCTATCCATTATCCGTTGGTTTGGGTGTAGTCGACCAGTGCTTCCAGCTTGGCTTTTCCGGCCCCGGTGTCGATGGCCCGCTTGGCCAGACCGATTCCCTGGCCAAGATCCGGGGCCAGACCTGCTGCGATAAGGGCTGCTGCCGTATTCAAAAGGATGACATCCCTCCTGGGCCCGGGTTCGCCTTCAAGTATGGTGCGGGTAATCCGGGCATTTTCTTCCGGTGAGCCCCCGACAAGGTCGGCCGGATCGGCCAGTTGTCCGAAAAATTGTTCCGGATGGATGTCATAGGTCCGGACGGTATTGTTTTTGAGTTCGGTGACACGGGTGGGCGCGCAAACGGAAATTTCATCCAGCCCGTCATGGCCATGAACCACCATGGCGCTTTTAGACCCCAGCTGCTTGAGGGCACGGGCAAACATTTCCGTGAGCTCCGGGGCATAAACACCCAACAGCTGGCAATTGGCACCGGCCGGATTGGTCAGGGGACCCAGCATGTTAAAGATACTGCGCAGCCCGATGTCCTGACGGGCTCTGGCGGCAAATCGCATGGCGCTATGATACAGGGGGGCAAATAAAAAACCGATACCGATCTGGCCAATGGCTTCTTCGACAATTTCCGGATCAACATCCAGTTTTACCCCCAATGCTTCCAGAAGATCAGCACTACCGCATTGGCTGGAAACGGACCGGTTGCCGTGCTTGGCCACGGTTACACCGCAACCGGCAAGCACAAAGGCGGTGGTCGTCGAGATATTAAAGGTTTTTGCGCTGTCACCGCCGGTGCCGCAGGTGTCTACCACCACGGAAGCAGCGGTCTGTATCCGTGTCGCCTGGCGGCGCATGGCCCGGGCCGCACCGGCCAGTTCCTCGAAGGTCTCTCCCTTGGTGGCCAGTGCCCCCATGAAGGCACCGATTCGGGCATCGGTGGCTTTGCCCGACAGGATGTCATTGATCATTTCCCCCATCTGGACGTCATTGAGGTTTTCTCCCCTGATGATTTTACTTAAATTTTCTGTAAACATGGTTTATCTTCCTTTATAAGAAAATGCCGAATGTTGAATTATGAATGCTGAATATGGCAGCGCTTACGCGCTATCGATTTTGATGTCATTGATAGACGATTTTATCCGTCGTTGTGTCCTTTTTGGGGTATCCCGGGCTTTAACAAGTCAATTTTGCCCGTCCCTGTAGGGACTGGCATGTTTCCGCGATTTTCAGAAAATTGCGCAGGACCCGTTTGCCCAGGGGCGTCATGATGGATTCCGGATGAAATTGAACACCCTCTGTGCAATGGCGTCGATGCCTCAGCCCCATGATTTCACCGTCTTCGGACTGGGCCGTGATTTCCAGATCATCGGGAAATTTTTCCCGGGAAATCGCCAGGCTGTGATACCGCATGGCCTGAAACGGTTTCTGTATGCCCTGAAACAGGTTCCGTCCGTCTGCGGTAATTAGAGATGTTTTGCCGTGCATCAGATGCCGGGCCGCCACAACCGTTGCACCGAATGCCGCCGCAATGGCCTGATGGCCCAGGCATACCCCGAAAATCGGTATTTTGCCTGAAAAAGCATGTATCACCGCCAGTGAAATCCCGGCATCATCCGGTCGCCCCGGACCCGGTGAAATAACGATGCCGTCGGGATTCAGATCGGCAATTTCCGGAATGGATATGGCATCATTACGAAAGATTTGAATACGGGCGCCCAATTGTCGGAAATATTGCACCAGGTTGTATGTAAAAGAGTCGTAATTATCTATCATGACAATCATTTGAATGTCTCCTTGGCAGGGTTTGGCTGCATGAGTTGCAAGGCCCGCTGCAGGGCCATGGCTTTATTTATCGTCTCGATTCTCTCTTTTTCCGGGTCGGAATCGGCCACGATGCCGGCACCGGCACGCACGGTGAGGCGGCCGTCTTCAACACAGGCGGTGCGTATGGTAATGGCCAGATCCATATTGCCGGAAAATGATATGTACCCCACTGCTCCCCCGTAGGGCCCCCGGGGCCCTTTTTCAAGATCCGAAATGATTTCCATGGCCCTTACCTTGGGGGCACCGGTGAGGGTCCCGGCGGGAAAGGTCGCCCGCAGAAGATCCCAGACATCGCAGTCGGATCGCAGGTCACAGCAGATATTGGATACCAGGTGCATGACGTGGGAATATCGCTCCACCACCATCAGATCAGTGACTTGAACGGTGCCGGTTTTTGCCACCCGCCCCAGATCGTTACGGCCCAGATCCACCAGCATGAGGTGCTCGGCCCGCTCCTTTTCATCGGCCATCAGATCATTGGCAAGGGTCCGGTCGGTCTGCTCACTGTCGCCCCTGGGGCGGGTTCCTGCAATGGGCCGCAGGGTGGCCACCTTATTTTCAAGGCGCACCATGGTTTCCGGTGAGGAGCCCACCAGGGCGGTTTCTTCCAGATGCATGAAGTACATGTAGGGTGACGGGTTGATATAGCGCTGGGCGCGATACAGCCGCCATAGGTCAGGCATTTGATCGCTGACAAATTCCTGGGAAACAACTGCCTGAATGATATCACCGGCCCGGATATGTTTTTTGACCTGTTCCACCTGAAGCCGAAAGGCGGCGGCCGTGTCCACCGGTGTCAGTCTGTATTCCGGTGCGACGGGGGTGTCTGCTGTTTCGGGCAATGGCCGATTTGCTTTTGCCAAAAGGGCCGCTGTCCGCATGCGAGCGGATTCATAGGCCTGCTTATCAGGGAGTTTACTTTCTGTAAATGAAATCACGACGGCGGTCAGGGTGTTTCGGATATTATCAAAAATAATCAGCTCATCGGGAATAACAAAACGGGCCAGGGCGTTGTCGCCTTTTGACTGGCCCTTAATCGATTCAAAGAAGCCAACCATCTCATAGCTCAGGTAACCCACAAGTCCGCCCCAGAAACGCGGTAGTTCCTTTAGGTCCGCCGACCGGAAGGTGTTCATCAGGGTCTTTAATACCTGCAGCGGGTCACCGGCATGGGGTATCTGCTCAAGGTCGTTTTGATGCTCTATTTCCACCCGGTCGGCATATACCCGGATGTGGCAGTGGGCTGAAACCCCCAGAAAACTGTATCGGCCCCATCTTTCCCCGCCTTCGACGCTTTCCAGCAGAAACACCGGTGCCTGACCGGTATGAAATTTTTTCAGCAAAGCCACCGGCGTCAGGGTATCGGCAAGGATTTGGGTGCATACCGGGATAACATTGAATTTTTCCGCCAGATGGCAATATCGCTCCTTGTCCGGAAATTGATTCAGCAGCATGGTGTTTATTCTCCTGTTTTAGTAGCCATCGACTCATAAAAAAAGGGCCGTGGATATTTCCACGACCCTTAAAAATGAAAAAGGATCGTGGGCCTTTTGCAGCCCACGATCCAAAAGTATCGTTTAATTATTTACAAATTACACATATACTCCGGCGCCGGCATGCCTGTTTACGTTGGCCTGCCACCACCAGTAGTTTACATCTGAATTACAAATTATCTGTGTATCCGTTTTCATGTCTGCCTTTTTGCTAAATTTTAAATAACGGTGCCATTTATTAAAATTTCTGTCAAGTATTTTTTTCAAGCCCACGGGCAATGCTTTTTACAATACTTGAATTGTTTTTTCCAGTTTTTCGGATAATTTTGCAAGTGAAAAAGGTTTTTGGATAAAATCCTGAGCGCCGGCTTCCAGAATTTCCTGAACCGGGCCATCCATGGACCGCCCGCTGCAGACAATCACTTTCAGATCAGGTCGGGCTTCCATGAGAAGCGGATAGATGGCATTGCCGTCCATATCCGGCAACCCAATATCAAGCATGACAAGATCTATATGCGTCTCAACTGTTCTGGCAAACTTGATGGCCTCCTGTCCTGTTCGGGCAACCAATACACGGTAATTCAGTTTTTTCAGCAATGCCTGGGTTACAGCCATGACATTCTCGTCATCTTCCACAACAAGAATGGCAGCAGGCCTTTTTCCCCGGGGCTTTTCTGGCCGGGCCTGGCTTTTTGTTTCATCTGCGGCCAGATGCCCTTGTCGGACCGGGCACTTTGGGATGGATGGCAGGTAAATTTTGACAGTTGTCCCCCGGCCCGGCTCTGATTCAACGGTAATCCCGCCGTCATGATTTTGAATGATGCCGTAAACTGCTGCCATTCCAAGGCCGCGTCCGAGAGACCGTTTTGTGAAAAATGGGTCAAATATCCGTTTGCAGGCATTCTCATCCATGCCTTTGCCGCTATCCGTCACGGACAGCCTGACATAGTCACCGGGTTCTAAGTCGGGCAGACCAGTGGTGGCCACATGGGTTATTTCTTTATGCTTCAAGGTTATTTCAATATGGCCCTTGTCTGCGATGGCCTCTGATGCGTTGGCGATAACAGCCATCAATACCATCTGCAGTTGAGCTAAATCGCCAGTGATAGGGATTTTTTCAGCCGTCAGTTCTGTTTTTATTCTGACGGCAGGGTTAATCGCATGTTTGACCAATGGCAATGTATCATGGATCAAGTCGCGCAAGAATAGTTTTTCAGGTTGGGATTGGTCGGCCTTTGCATAGTTCAGCAGTTGACCGGTCAGTTGCGTCATACGCTGCGCGCACGCATTTATTCTTTGGGTATACCTTAACAGCTTCCGGTTATCGGCAAAAAATATTTCTATTAAATCAATGTTTCCGATAATTCCCGACAGCGCATTATTGAACTGGTGGGCGATCCCACCCGCCAAGGTTGAAATTGCTTCTATTTTCTGAATTTGATGGAGCTTTTCGGTGAGTCGTTTTTGATCGGTAATATCCAGGAGCTGAACAATCGTCTGTTGTTTTTCGGTTAACGCATTAATGACAGTTGCACTGGCCTCCACGCATCTTTTCTCACCGTTTTTGTCGATGATATTAAATCTTGGGGGTTGCTCCGGATTTTCTAAGGTCAAGTGCTTTTTATGAAGGACTGGAATAATCTGTTTGCTCTCTCCGGCAAGATATCTCCAAAAATCCCGGCCGATCATTTCATTGCGGGAATATCCGAATATTTCGCATGTTTTTTTATTTAAATAAATAATTCTGTCGTCACGATCAGCAACAAATATGCCACTGATAAAATTTTCGACAATAGACCGGAATTGGTTCTCATTTTCCCGTAATACCGTTTCGGCCCGGGTCCGTTTTTCAATTTCAGCCGTCAGTCGGTCCCCTGACGCAGTGGATTTTTGGGGATTTCCAGTCATTTTTTTTGAAGAATCATCAAGCCTATGATGGCTATCGGAAGCGGTTTTTATCATAATTCCTTTTCTTTTTCGATGGGTACATTATGCTGACTTGCCGGTCGGATAATTCTTTCGGCCGATATATTCCAGGGCTGTTGTCATGGATCCTTTCTTGCCCACCCTTCATTTCAGCAGTTTAAATCCAAAAATGAAAAATTTTCGTGGAAAAATTCTATGAGAAAAATCATCGAAAATCAACTCAAATATGGTCAGGTGGACATTTCCGCATTGAATTAGATCTGCGTTTTCGGGATGAAATTCCGCAACTATTGGCCGGATAGCATCAGAGGCTATAGAAATAGAATATTCAGGGGATTTTTTTCAAACCCGTGGGCATTGATTTGTAGGTTTCTCGCTATTTTGTGTAAAAATTAAGCTATGGGTGCTATTTTATGGCTGTTCGGCCTAACGCTCGCTAAGCCCCTCAAACAGTTTTGAGCATCAGAATGAAAACATCCCGGGGCTGTAGCCGGTCAAATTTACCCATACGAAACAGCGAGGCGCCGATTTCTGCAATGCGTTGACGGTATGAGTTGGGCGGGTGAACGGTTTCCTTTACGGTATTAAAACTTGCGGTATAATGGCATTTCAAGTATTCATAATTGTCTCCATGTTTTTGGGGCGGTGGAATTAAAATCGGATAAAAAATCAAACAACCGTAATTAACACAGCAGGAGTTGAGTATGCATATTATTGACATGCGATCCGACACCGTCACCCGGCCAACGGATGCCATGCGGCAGGCCATGGCGTCGGCAGAAGTGGGTGATGATGTGTTTGGCGAAGATCCCACCGTGAACCGCCTGGAAGCGATGGCAGCGGAAATGACCGGTAAACAGGGAGCCTTGTTTGTTACCAGCGGCACCATGGGCAACCTGGTCAGTCAGTTGGCCCACTGCGGCCGTGGGGACGAGATGATTTTAGGGGACCAGTCGCATATTTTTTATTACGAGCAGGGTGGCAGTGCGGCCGTGGGCGGGATTCATCCCCGGATCGTGCCCAATAAAGCGGACGGCACCATGGACCTTGCAGACCTTGCTGCCGCCATTCGCCCGGATAACATCCATTTTCCCAGCAGTCGGCTCATTGTGCTTGAAAATACGCACAACCGCTGTTTCGGATCACCTGTTGACCGGCCATACATTCAGCGCGTTGCCGAGATGGCCCATAATAATGATCTGAAGTTGCATATTGACGGGGCCCGAATTTTCAACGCGGCGGCGGCCCTGCAAACCAAAGTCGGTTATCTTGTCAGCGATGCGGATTCTGTCAGCTTCTGCCTGAGCAAGGGGCTGGCCGCTCCGGCCGGCTCCATGGTCTGTGGCTCAGAAGGTTTTATTGCCCGGGCACGCCGGGCCCGAAAGTTGCTCGGGGGCGGCATGCGGCAGATCGGCATACTGGCGGCGGCGGGAATTGTATCCTTGACAGAAATGGTGGATCGATTGCCGGAGGATCATGCCAATGCCCGGGCCTTTGCCCAGGGGCTGGCGGTCATGGACGGTATCTCAATTGACGTGGACCGGATCAAAACCAACCTTGTGTTTTTTTCAGTTCAAAAAAGCGGCCTCACCGCATCGGCACTGGCCGGAAAACTGGACAAAGAAGGGCTGCGGGTATTGCCTATGCCTATTCCCATGGAGGAGGGGTGTATCCGGGCCGTGGTCCACTATGAGATCAGTGCTGAAGATATTCAGGCTGCGCTGAATATCATAGGACGGGTGCTCGACCAGGGGTAGATAAATGAAAATGGCTTGTTGCATGACATCGCCGATCTTGAATTTTACCCGGATCAAAAATTAGACGACATCCATGCCTTCCTATTATACTGAAAAACTTTCGGCTGAGCGATTAAAACGCTGTTACGACCTGGCGCCGTTGGCGGTGAAACGGTATCTTGCTGCTGAAATCGCACATGTAAGTGAGTGCATCCTTTCGTCCAGGCGGGTGCTGGAGCTTGGATGCGGGTACGGCAGGGTGCTCAGGGAGCTCTCACACCGGCCGGCAATGTTCGTCGGAATCGATGTCTCCTTTCAAAATCTTGCCATGGCGAGGACTTACACCAGGGGATCTGGCAACGTCATGTTGCTGTTGATGGATGCGATTCGGCTGGGTTTTCCAGCAGGTGTGTTTGACCTGGTGTGCTGTGTTCAAAATGGCATATCGGCGTTCCACGTGGATCAGCGTAAACTGATGATAGAAGCGGTTCGGGTTACCAAACCAGGGGGCAGGGTGCTGTTTTCAAGTTACGCGGAAAAGTTCTGGGAGGACCGGTTGAACTGGTTTCGCATTCAATCCTCCCATGGGTTGGTCGGCAAGATCGATGAGGCCGCCACCGGCGCCGGCTGTATCGTCACCAAAGACGGTTTTACCGCAACAACGGTTACCGCTGAGCAGTTCTTGAATCTGAGCCGGGGCCTTGGCTCTGCGAGGTCGGTGCAGGTCGTGGCGGATTCGAGTGTCTTCTGTGAAATTCAAGTTTGAAAGGGGGGAAGATGCAGACTGAAAATGGCCGCACTCGTTGCCCCTGGGTCGATCTGACCAAACCGGACTATGTCGCTTACCATGACGAGGAATGGGGGGTGCCGGTGCACGACGACCGGACCCTGTTTGAATTTTTGACCCTGGAAGCGGCCCAGGCCGGGCTCAGTTGGTATACGGTGCTGCGCAAGCGCGAAAACTACCGGATTGCCTTTGATGATTTTGATCCCGAAAAGGTGGCCCGTTATGACGACCGCAAGGTGACCGCGCTTCTGGCCGATGCCGGCATTATCCGCAACCGCCTGAAAATTCTTGCCGCCATCACCAATGCCGGCCGTTTTTTGGAGATCCAGGCCCGATTCGGCAGTTTCGATGCCTATATGTGGCAGTTTGTCGATGGCCGGCCGGTGGTCAACGAACTTACCGCCATGGCCGATTATCCGGCCACCAGTCCGGCCTCCGAAGCCATGAGCAAAGACCTCCGCCAACGTGGGTTCAAATTTGTCGGCCCCGCCATCTGCTATGCCCACATGCAGGCCGTGGGCATGGTCAATGACCATGCCATGGACTGTTTTCGCCGGCAGGAGATTATTGACGGGTACCTGCCGGAAAGGTGAAGGCGGGATTGTTTATGTCACAGAAGAAGACACAAATTTTTTCGCCAGATGATCGGCCAAAGGCGCCAATTTTTATGATTCGAAGAATGCCCTGATCCTGGCCGGATCAAACCAGATCCGGTCGGTATCGGCATACAGGGTATTGAGTTTATCTTCTACGGATTGCCGCATTTTTTCAAATTCGGAATTGTCCAGATCCGGGGGAATATGAATGGGTTCTCCGAACCGGATGATCACCCGGGAAAAGGGCTTGGGCACCATGAATCGGTCCCAACTGTTGAATACCCATGGTCTCTGGGCCGATGTGAGGGTCGGAATAATCGGTCGGCCCGCCACCTGGGCAATTCTCAGCAGTCCGGGTTTGACCACGCCAAATGGCCCCTGGGGGCCGTCCACGATGTGACCGATTTTGTATCCCGCGGCGGCCAGTTGTTTCAGCTGGTTCAAGGCCTGTGTGCCGCCCCGGGTGGATGACCCCCGCACCGGATGCCAGCCGAATACCGTGACCACCCGGGCCATGAGTTCACCGTCACGGCTCTGGCTGATCATGATGGTAATGGGACTTCGTTTTGAAAAAAAGGTGATCCCCGGGAAAAATCGTTGGTGCCAGGAGGCATATACAACGCTGCCGAATTTTTCCAGGCTGGATTTTTCGTTTTCAGCATCCAGTATCCGGACCCGATGGGTTAAAGAAAGTACGCGCACCACTATCAGTCCGCAAAAGGGCAGGATATAGCGATACAATAACCGGTAGAGTTTTTTTTTGTTCATGGTACGATGCGATAGGTTGAAATTATTATACACCGCCATGGCCTGTTGGGCAAGGCAAGAGATACCGCCATGGGTGTTGAGTCATGAGTAATGAAGGCCCGCCACCGGCGCTAAGACTTAAGGCATATTCGGCATATCTCTTAAGCTGTTGCAACGCTGCCCGGCAGGATGCGACGGCCGTTAAAATGTAATATTTTTTTATCTACCTTGATTTGTACGACATAATTCGAGTCGAGGCAATGAAAATAATTTCAGACGAGTAGGAGAGAAGAAAACAGCAGTGGAATAAATTTGTCGGCCCCACGGTCTGCCATGCCCATGCAGGCAGTGGGCGTGATCAAGGATCATGCCATGGATCGCTTGTGCCGGTCGGTAATCATCCAGAATATCAGAGACGATGGTGTCTTAAGCACGTTTTCGGTTTTGGAAAAGATCTTTGATGATGGAAATCAGCAGCAGGTACATGATAAAGATAAAGGGAAAGGCCCCGATGATGGATGCGGTCTGCAGGGCCTTGAGGCCCCCGGAGTAGATCAGTACCACGGCCAGGCCGCCCAGTAAAAGCCCCCAGAAGATGATCAGGCGCTGGCCGGATCGATTATCGGAGGCCCCCAGACCGCCGGTGGTAAAGCGGCTGATCACAAAGGTGGCCGAATCGGCCGAGGTGATGAAAAATGAGGCGATGAGAATGTTGGCCAGAAGGGCCAGCAACCCGTAAAGGGGCAGATGGGACAAGGTCTCGAACAGGGCCACTTCCACGCTTTTCTTGACCACTTCCCCGATGGCCACATGGTCAAACAGCTGTAGGTGAATGGCGGTGCCGCCTAAGGCCGTTGAGAAGATAAAAGAAAAAAGGGCCGGCAGAATCATGACGCAGAGGACGAATTCGCGGATGGTGCGCCCCCTCGAGATGCTGGCGATGAAGGCCCCGACAAAGGGGGCCCAGGCCACCCACCAGGCCCAGTAGAAGACGGTCCAGCCTTTGGTCCATCCGGGATTGTCAAAAAGTTCCAGGCTGGTGGACAGCGGAACGATCTGGGTTACATAGTCGGCCAGGGCACGGCCAAATGTTTTGACGATATAGCCCAGGGGCCCGAAAAAGGCAAAAAAGAGCAGCAGCAGCACCATCAAAAACACATTGGCCAGGGACAGGTAGCGGATCCCTCGTTTCACGCCGGTGAGGGCCGATGTGATGAACAGCAGCGTAATGACGGCAATGATGATCGACGTGGTGGTTTTGCCGGCGGGCAGGCCCATGGAATGGGCCAGCCCGCTGGTGATCTGCAGGGCGCCCAGTCCCAGGGAGGTGACAACCCCCATAATGGTGGCCCAGATGGCAAGGGCATCCACCATTTTCCCGAAAATACCGTCCATCTGGGCGCCGAAAATGTAGCCCAGTGACCGGGAGACCAGATTAAAGGGCCGCCCTTCGGGAAAAGGTTGTGCCCCTGTCTGCGCCAGTGGTGTCAGGCATTGGGACACTGTGGCCGGGTTTTGCTTGCGGAACTGGAAATAGGCCAGGGGCAGGCCCACCACCACATAGGTGCCCCAGGCATGAATCCCCCAGTGGAAGAAAAAGATCTCAAAGGCTAACCTGGCCGATGCCGGTGTCGACCCTTGGCCCACAGGGGGGCCCATAAAATGGTACATGGGTTCTGCAATGGACCAGAAGACCAGCCCGATGCCCATGCCGGCGGAGAAAAGCATGGCAAACCAGCTGAGCAGCGAGAATTCGGCTTTTTCATCATCCCGGCCGAGTTTGACTTTTCCAAAAGGGGACAGGGCCAGTACCAGGCAGACCAGGACAAAGGCGCTGACGCTTGTCAGGTACAGCCAGCTCCATGAAGCGGTCAGATAGGCCAGCACCGTGTCACTGATGCACCCCAGAAGGTCAGGCGAAAATCCCCCCAACAGCAGAAACGGCAGGGCCAGGATCACGCTTGTGTAAAATACCTTTTTGTCCAGCTGTTTACCGAAGAGCCTGTTGATCCAGTTCAAATGGGGTGTGCCCATGTTGCCTCCCTGCTGCCATTATTGATTTACATGTTTTTCCGCCGGTTTACATAGTCGGACAAGGCCGCTTCCACACCATGGTCAATATCCGGTTTTTCATAGGTGGCCAAACGTTTGCTCACCACATCCGTGGCGATTTCATCGATACGTTGTTTGCCCTTTTTATTCCATGTATCGTAATTGAACCGGTTGTTCAGGTCCGGCGTAAAAAAAGCCGTCCGGCAGAGTTCAAATGTTTTCGGGTGGGTCAGATACTGGCCCCCGATGCCCACGGATTTGATCATCTCCAGATCAATGGATGCATCGGTGATGTCAATGGGTTTGAGCAGGTGTCGGACCATGCCGCAGATTTCTTCATCGACAATGAATTTTTCAAAACTCATGGAAATGTAGGAACCGAGAATTCCGGCCGCGTGTAGAATAAAGTTGACGCCGTTTCTGGCAGCGGTCAAAAGGGCGATGGTGGATTCCACACCGGACTGGGCATCGGCAAACAGGGCGTCGGTGAGTCCGCCGCCGTCCCGGCTGGGCAGGTTGTAGAAGCGGGCCATCTGGGCCGTTGCCGAGGTGATTATGGAAAGTTCGGGGGCGCCGATGCTCAGAGCGCCGGATTTCATGTCCATGGCTGAAGAGGTGGACCCGTAAATCACCGGTGTGCCCGGATTGACCAGCTGAGCCAGGGTGATGCCGGCCAGGATTTCGGCGTTTTGCAGGGCCAGCACACCAGCCAGGGTGACCGGGCCTGAGGCACCGGCCATGATCAGCGAGGCCACCACAAAGGCCTGGCCGTTGCGGGCCAGTTCAATGAGGGAACCGGCCATCTCTTCGGAAAACTGCAGGGGCGACAGGGAATTGATCAGGGAAACGGTGACCGGGGGCATCTTTTTAAGTTTTTCCTTGCCCCCCCAGATCATGCCGCACATTTCAATGAGGTCAAGGATGCCCTGCCTGGAGACCGGGCTGCCCATAAAGGGTTTGTCGCACAATACCATACTGGAAAAAAGCATGTCCAGATGGGCGGTTTCCGGCGGCACATCCGAGGGTTCCACCATCATAAAGCCGTTCATGTCCATGTATTTGGACGTCTGGATCAGTTTGCAAAAATTATCATAGTCGGCCATGGTCGCTTCCTGCTGGGTGCCGTCGGCCAGGGTGACGAACGGTGCCCCGTAGCCGGGCAGGAAAACAAAATCCGCCTCGCCGATGGTAACATTTTTTTCAGGATTTCTGGCGACGACGGTAAATTTAGAAGGGGTTGTTTCAAGGGCGTTGGTGATATCTTTTTCCTCAAAAAATACGGTTTTGCCGTCCACCGTGAACCCATGGGCCTTGAAAATGTCAAGGGCTTCGGGGTCATTAAAGTTGACACCGGTGGTTTTCAGCAGGTCCATGGCGCTGTCGTGGATTTTGGCCATCTGGCCTTTTGTCAGTGTTTGCATTCTATCGTACATGATTAACTCCTTTTGTTAAAAAATAGGTTGTTTCATTGGTGGCACAGGGGCCGGAACGGACAAACGGTTTTTGTCGTTCCGGCAGCCCTTATTTTTCAGGCTGGATAACAGCGCCGGCCGGCGGCTGATTCAGCCCCATCTCTTTGCGGTATTCGTTGAGTCCTTTAAAGGTCCCGTACATGGCCAGCAGCATCAGAAAAATCAGTGGAAAGGCCGTTGCAATGGATGCGGTCTGGATCGCCTTGAGGCTGCCGGTACCGGCCAGTACCGCTGCTACCGAGCCCAGGGCAATACCCCAGAATACCCGGAGATTCTTATCGGGGTTTTCATGGCCGGAGACAAACATGGCCAGTGCGATGGCGGCGGAGTTGGCGCTGGTTAAAAAGAAGGTGGCGATGAGAAAAATCATCACCACCGCCAGCAGCCCGGTCATGGGCAGGTGCTGGGCAATGGCAAAAATAGCGCTTTCCACCCCGTGCTCCTTGATCACGCCGGTGACATCAAAGCTGATGCCGGCGCCGCCAACGACACCGTACCATAAAAAATCCCCCAGGGTCGGCAGCAGCAAAGTGGCGGCCACCGTGGCCCGAATAGAACGCCCTTTGGAGATACGGGCGATGAACATGGCCACAAAGGGCGCCCAGCTCAGCCACCAAGCCCAGTAGAAGATCGTCCAGCCGCCGATCCAATTCCCCTCAATGCCAGGGGCCAGGTAAAGACTCAACGGGAGGAAATTAGCCAGGTAAGAGCCGATGGAGTTGGTGGTCAGGTTGATCAGGAAGACGGTGGGCCCGAAAACCAGGATAAAAAACCAGACACTGACAAACACGATCATATTGGCGTTGCCGATAAATTTAATCCCTTTTTCAAGACCGGTGTACACGGCAATGGTGAAAATAACGGTGAGCACACCGATAATCAGGTAGATGCCGCCGGTACCGACGTCCATGCCGTATTGATATTTAAATCCGCTGGAAAGCTGCAGGGCGGTGAGGCCTGTGGTGGTGGCAAGGCCGCCCAATGTGGCAAAAACAGCAAAAATATCGAGAACTTTTCCCCAGGTGCCGTGAATCCTGTCGCCGATCACATAATAAAAGGCACTGGAAAATTTAAAGGGCAGATTTTTGGTAAAACAGGCATGGGCCAAAGGAACGGTGAGCATGACGTAGATGGCCCATGGGCTCAACCCCCAGTGAAAAAAAGACTGGGTCATGGCATTGGCACCGGCAACGGCGGTTTTGGCCTCACCCCCGAAAAAGGGCGGCGGGGTCATATAGTGATACGCCGGTTCGGCGGGCCCCCAGAAGACAATGCCTGCGGCAATGGCCGAACCGAATAACATGGCAATCCATGAAAAAGTTGAAAATTCAGGCTTGTCTTCGGGCTTTCCCAGCTTCATGGTGCCGTAGGTATTGCCCATGAGCACAAAGCAGGCGATGACCAGCAGAAAGACGGAAAGCAGATAGAGCCAGCCCCAGCCCTTTGTGGTCCATCCGAAAACGGCGTTGATGGTTGCCGTCATGTTTTCGGGAAAGGCAATGGCCCAGATGATGAAAAGAACCGTTACTGAAGCCGAAACCCAGAATACCAGGGGATCGAATATTCTTGAATTGCTCGGTGATTGTGACATGTATATCTCCTTGTTATTTTTTTTATGGAAAACAATTGCTTGAGGATATTGGCAACACCATTGCCGGAACAGGCGGAACTTGTTTCTTGAAACCTGTTTATTACGCGCAGCAAAAAGTATGCCCTGTTTGAAAAAAAAATGAAATAAGGGGCGTCGGTAGCACTATTTGGACCTTAACCGACTTAAATCAATTGTTATATAAAGAAACAACAATTTGGCTCGAGACAGATGCCGATAACATGGGTGCAAATTTTTTTTCACTTGCATTGGTCCAAGATAGTGAAAAAAATTTTTCGATTTTAGCAAAAAAATTTTCACCTGAATTTATTTATGGTGTTTTACCGGTGGAGGGCTGGAGATAGGAATTAGAAAATGGGAAATGGATAGGATTCGGGTAACAGCCGGTCTGATGCGGGACTGGGCGGAATATTTTTTACGGCGTTTTTGCGTCCGATGCGGCTTCAGTGAAATTTTTTTTTTTGAAACGGTATTTTTTGATTTTGTAGTTGAGCAGCTGGCGTGAGATGCCAAGGCGTTTGGCGGATTGCGTAACATTTCCCTTACAGGCTTTAAGGGCTTGAAAAATTATAATTTTTTCGCTTTCCGCCTGAACTTCGGAGAGTTTTTCCAAAGGGTCGTCATGGTCGGCAGGGAAGGTGAGATGTGTTTTTGCCGGTGCCCGCTGACTCTTTTTTTTATTGGGGGGCAAAGCGGCACTGGTTTCAGGCATGATGCCGGCGAACTGCTTAAATTCAGGGGACGCTGAAAAATGAGGAGACAGGTGGCCCGTTTTCAGTGTGTTTTCCGATCCGACCATATTCATGGCCCCTTCGATAATATGTTCCAGTTCCCGGATATTTCCGGGCCAGTGGTAGGTTTTGAAAAACGCAACAACCCGGTTTGATATTTTTTTGATTGAAGTGCCCAGTTGGCGGTTGTTTTTATTGATAAAATGCTGGGTCAGCGCCATAAGGTCATCGGTTCGTTCCTTGAGCGCGGGAAGACGGATAAGGACGACGCCAAGACGGTAAAACAGGTCGTTGCGCAGGGTGCCTTTCTGGATGGATTCATAGGGGGCGGTGCTCACCGAGCTGATGATTTTGATATCAATGTCGATCTCCTTCAAAGACCCGACACGGCGAATTTTTTTTTCCTGAAGGGCGCGAAGTAGTTTTGCCTGGAGTCCGATGGGCATGGAGTCGACTTCATCGAGAAACAGGGTGCCGCCGCTGGCTTTTTCAAAAAGACCGGGCCGGTCAATGGCGCCGGTAAAGGCGCCTCTGGTTGTGCCGAAAAGGTTGCCTTCAAGCAGATTTTCCGGGATGGCGGCGCAATTGATGGCGATGTACTGGTTTGCCCGGCGGTGGCTGTGAAAATGGATGGACTGGGCGAACAGTTCTTTGCCGGTGCCTGTTTTGCCGTTCAACATGATCGGCGACGGGGTGTCACAGGCCATTTTCGCGGACTTTATGGCCCGCAAAAATTCAGGATTTTTTCCGATGGCGGATTCAAAGGTGTAACGCGTGCCGGTAACGGATTTGCCGGGGGGCGATGGCGCGAGTCTGGAGCAGATGGTTTTTTCAAGGCTGGTGTAATCTCTGACAAAACAGATGGCGCCAATCAGTTGTCTGCCGGTGTATAACGGGAAGACACTATGGATCGTGTTGGCGATTTTTCCCAGGCGGGTCCGGTAGAAAAAGGTGTGGTTGACCACGGATTCGCTTTTCTGGATGCACTGCATGATGATGCTGGTTTTGTCGGTGAGATCATAGATTTCGGTGGTTGTTTTGCCCATGGCGTATTCCGGGGTCAGATCGTCGATATGTCCCATGGCCTGGTTGTAGAAGATAATTTTGCCGGTGGCATCGGTAATGATGATTCCTTCGTCAAAAGCCGAAAAAACATCCAGATAATTAACCTTTGAAAGGTCCAGGGTGTTATTGGAAAACAGCGAGTTGGAAAACAATGATTCGGCTGCCATGGCAAAATTGACCCGGTTCGTTTGAAATGGGTTAAAATGAAAAGAATCTTTTTAACGCCAATCAGCTTTGAGCATTGACTATTCGAATACTGGATGGCGGGAGGATTGTCAAGATGGGATTTTGCTTATAACCTTTTGGGTAAAAATTATGACAAACACGTAAAAAGTCGGATTTAGACGGTTTCGTAAAAAGTTTAAATTCAAGGCGTGCAAATTTTGGAATCATGAAACGTAACCATCGACCGTTGAATGATTGCGGGCTGCAGCGCAAGGCAGACACGCAGTGACGCGTAGCGCTAACTTGGGCTTTTTACGAGACCGTCAATTGTCAGAGGGTATACAGAATCACGAGGCATCGGGTGGCCTCATCGGACAGGCTTTTCAGCTTATGCGGGATGTCCGAATTGAAATGAATGGACTCTCCTTTTTTCAGGCCATACACCTTGCGGCCCAGGGTGAATTCAAGGGCGCCCTTCATGACAAAAATGAATTCCTCTCCTTCATGCTTGTAGGCCACGGGCTTGTGGATGTCATGGGGCTCGATGGTCACCATGAAGGCCCGAAGATGATCGTTTTCCGCACCGGACGTGAGCGTCTGGTATGAGTAGCTGCTGGTTCGTTTGGTATAATCCCGGTTTTTTTGAGCGCGGATTTTTGTTTTTTCATCGCTTCTTAAAAAGGTGCCCGGGTCCACATCAACAGCACCTGCCAGCCGTACCAGAAAACTCACCGGCGGTGACAGTTTGCCGGCTTCCACGTGGCTGATGAACTCGGGGGTCTGGCCTGTGGCATCGGCCAGTTTTTCCACAGTCCAGTCCCTGGCCACCCGCAATGATTTTATTTTTTCCCCGAAGTTTGATTTTCCGGTTTTGATGCGCTGGTCTTCACACAGCACATCTGCCAGCTTTCGCAAGACCGTCTGCCGGACCCTGGCGTTGAAAACCGGAAGGAATGCGTTGACATCGGCCACAATGCCCACATCCGCCATTTGAAAAATCGGGGCCAGGGGATCACGGTTGACGGCCACGATGGTGCCGGCCTCCATAATACCGGCGGTGTACTGGATGGCCCCGGATGTGCCCATGGAAAACAGCAGTCTGGGCCGAACCGTTTTACCGGTCTGACCGATAAGCCTTTCCTCATCCACCCAGTGTTCAAGAACAGGGGGTCGGGTGGCACCTACTTGCCCCCCCACGGCTGCCGCCAGATCTCTGGCCCGGCCAAACCCTTCACTGTTGCCAAGACCGGCGCCGCCCACCACAACGATGTCCGCAGTGTCAAGGGTGTTGGTATCGTTTTGGTCCACGGTCGAAGAAATAAGATGAATGCCGTCACTGTCTTTGACCGGTGTTGCAATATGCGCTATATGGCCGGGGTTTCCCGGGGTGGTGGATGTCGTAAATCCGTGGGGCTGGACAGTGGCCAGACCGGTGCCATATCCCGGGGTATAGGTTATCTCCGACATGATCTCTCCACCCCATGCCGGGCAAAGTCCTTTGATGGCACCATCTGCGTCCATGAGAATGTCCACGCAGTCGGCCATGAGGCCGGACCGATTGATGGCACTGGTTCGGGCGGCCAGTTCCCTGCCAAAGTCGGTGAGGGCAAACAGAAGCAATTGCGGCCGTCGAGCCCTTACAAATTCGGCGATTGCCGGGGCAAACAGGTGGGGGGAAGACCATACAAACTTTTTGTTTTCAAGAAAATAAACAAGATCGGCACCCTTGGCCACCGCTGTTTCACCGGCTGCATCCAGGAGGCGGCAGGCCTCTTCGGATCCCGGGGAAGCTGCCAGATCGCCGGGTGCATTCAGAAAGAACATGACCGCCTTTGCATCCATGGCATGGGCCAGGATCGCTGCCTTTGACAGTACTTTACAACTGAGGTCGAACAGTCGCTGGTTCCGCAGGTCGCCGAACACCCAGATGTCGCCGCTGCCGGATGGTTTCATATGTTGTCGTGTCATCCGATAAGCCCTTTGTCCACAAGGTGTTTTATAAGTTGATCCGCCTGGCTTTCGACCGCTCCGTTGATCAGTTCACAGGCCCTTTTCTTTTTGACGGCCTGCATGGAGACCACCCGGGTGGGAGAGCCCGCCATGCCCGTTTTTTTCGCGGACAGGCCCAGGCACGTGATGTCGAGCACCTCGATATCCTTTTCCTCAAAGGCACGCGTGATGCCGGCAAGCCCCACGTCCCTTGGCCGGACTGAATTCGGCAAGATGGTAAGGGCCGCGGGAAAGCAAACCTGGCAGGTTTCAACATAACCATCCATGACTTTTTCCATCTGCAGGCGGGTGGCAGCGTATTCAATTGTTCGAACCTGTGCCACCAGAGGGACGTCCAGCATGACAGCTGTCTGGGGTCCGACCTGACCGGTATCACTGTCGGCGGTCCGGGTTCCGAAAAGCAACAGATCAAAAGGGGAAAGGTGGGTGACCACTGCCGCCAGGGTGGTTGCCGTTGCCAGGGTGTCGCCCCCGGCAAAAGCCGGATCACAGGTCAGCACGGCCCGGTCAACGCCCATGGCCATGGCTTCGCTAAGGGCGGCCTTGGCAGATGCCGGTCCCATGGAAACAGCCGTTATGGTTCCCCCGTGTGCTTCTTTCAGCCGGAGGGCCGTTTCAATGGCGGGCCGGTCAAAGGGGTTGAGCGTGCAATGATGGGCCGACCGGACGGTTTTACCCTTGGGTGCCCTGGTGACCACGGATTTGATAGCTACGATAATATGCAATGTTGTTTTACTCCCGAACAGGTGAATCTGTTTAGGCGTTTAAAACCCCTTTGGCAATGACCATGCGGTGGACCTCGGATGTGCCTTCATAGATCCGGGTGACCCTGGCATCCCTGTAATAGCGTTCCACGGGATAGGCTTTGGAATAGCCGTAACCGCCGTGGATCTGCACGGCGCTATCGGTTACCGCCGAGGCTGTTTCCGACGCAAAAAGCTTGGCCATGGCCGATGCCTGGGAAAAAGATTCGCCCTTGTCTTTTAAGGCGGCGGCCCGGTACACCATGAGCCGGGCGGCATCCACCTGTGTGGCCATGTCGGCGATCATCATCTGCACGGCCTGATGTTTTTCAATGGGCCGGCCGAACTGCTGCCGCTGCCGGGCATATAAAACCGCCTCTTCCAGGGCGGCCTGGGCAATGCCCACAGCCTGGGCCGCAATGCCCATCCTGCCGGTATCCAGGGCTATCATCCCGATTTTAAGACCCATGCCAGCCTTCCCGATGAGGTTGCCTTGAGGAACTCGGCAGTCATTGAGCCGGATGGAACTGACCGGATTGGCCCGCATGCCGCAAAGGTCTTCAAGATCACCCACCACAAAACCCTCGGTTCCACGCTCTGCCATAATGACACTGATGCCTCTGGGGCCCGGTGCGGGATCCGTACGGCAGAATATCAGGCAGTTGTCCGCCACGCCGCCGTTGGTCACAAAAACCTTGTTGGCATTGACGACATAGTGATCCTTTTCAAGGATGGCCGTTGCCTCGATCCCGCCGGCATCGGATCCGGCATTGGGTTCTGTGAGGCAGAAGGCCCCGATTTTTTCGCCCTTTGCCATGGCCGGGATCCATTTTTTTTTCTGGGCGTCGGATCCAAAGGCCAGTATGGGATAGACGGCCACCGAGTTGTGCACCGTGACACAGAGCCCCAGGCCGGCACTGACCCGGGATATTTCTTCAATGGTAATACAATAGCTGATGGTATCCAGAGCCGCTCCGCCCAGGTTCTGGGGGACCTGGATGCCGAAATAGCCCAGTTTTGCCATCTTTTCGATGACATCCCATGGAAACCGCGCCTCCTGATCGATGTCGCCTGCGATGGGCTTTACCTCCCGTTCGCAGAATCGTCTGACACTGCGGCGGACCGCCCGGTGTTTTTCTTTTAAAAGAAGGTCCATAACCTGTTTTGTTACTTTCCGTTTTATAGGTGATATTTTTATTTTTTAAAAAAGCGCTGGTATCGCTATCAGAAATTCGAAGATCCGTCAATATGGTATCCCTGTTTGCGTTTTTTGAAAAAAAGAATTGACACTGCGCAGCCCAGTTGATATATCAGCTGTACGCTCAGTCAATATGGCGTTTTGCGGTCACGCCAGACCCTATTTATGTATTCCTGACCCGGATAAATCGATGCTGTTTAAAAAGGGGACGCCGCAAATAACAAATTACAAGCACCGGCTGACAAACAAATTTCAAATAACAATGTCCACCTGATCTTAAACTTGGGTCAAACAAAACCCCAAGCCATTTGATTAATCTAATTCAGTCTTGAATTGGTGTGCATTTTGATTGTTGTGACCTTCTATTGTTGACATAAAAGAACACGAATCTCAGGATTTAACTGCTATATATTAAAAACCCGGAGCTTCCATGAGTTCTTCCGTGCCATGCCCCAGCAGCCCTGAAAGCGTTACCATGATGGGCCTCGATTTCGGCTCTACCACCAGCAGTGCCATGGTGGCAGGGGCAACCGTGGGGCTTAATTCAGCCAGCGGAAGGATGGAGTTTGGGCGGCCCGAGGTTGCTTACCGGTCGGAACCTGTTTTTACACCGTTTGATGATGAAAAAATCGATGCCGTGCAAGTGGGGCTTTATCTCGATCAATGGATTGCCGAAAGCGGTGTGTGCTGTGATGATATTTTCGCCGGTGGGGTTATTATTACCGGGCTGGCCGCAAAACAGGCCAATGCCGGCGCACTGGCACGACTGGTGGGCAGACGCATGGGGGAAGCCATCATCGCCACAGCGGATGATCCGTGCCTTGAGTCATGGCTTGCGTTTATGGGCAGTTGCTCTGTGTTGTCGCGATTTCATCCGGAAAAAAGTTTTATCAATCTTGACATCGGCGGCGGCACCACCAACCCCGCTTTTGGCATCAACGGTAACGTCATTCACACCGGCTGTTATTTTATCGGAGCGCGTCATTTTCGGTTTACACCGGGAACATACCGGCTTAACGGGATGTCCCCCTATGGCCGGTTGTTGCTGAAAGACCTTGCGATTTCCAAAAATATCGGCGACACCCTTTCTTCTTCTGAAACAGATGCGATCCTGGGATTTTACATTTCCGCCCTGGAGGCAATGGTTACCGGCGATACCGGTTTTTTTGATACGGCTGCTGCCTGCGGGCATTGTCAGGTCCCCTTTGATATGGCGTTGGGTGGGTCATCACCGGTGCTGACCTTTTCCGGCGGTGTCGGAGAACTGATCTATCGCAGCAGCCAGGGCCGGGAACTGCCGGGTACCACGGGTTATGGTGACCTCGGAATTGATCTGGCCCGAAAAATTATGAAATCACCTGTTTTGTCGGCCCATATCAGGACCATGATACCGGAAAACATGGGGCGTGCCACCGTATACGGCCTGGCGCTTCACAGTACGGAAGTGTCCGGTACAACCATTTTTCTATCGCATCCTGAGCGCCTTCCGTGCCGGGATCTTCCCATTGTTGCACGCATGACCCTTGATGCCGGGGAAAAGGAGATACGGAAAGCCCTTTCACTGGTGGAAAGCGGCCATGCCGGGGGGTGTATTCAGATTCTGTCTGATCAGGATACAAACAAGGTGCCGGCGGGCATTGCCCTGCCGCCCTGTGAAAGCCTGGCCAGAATAAAGCGTTTTGGTATTGGTATCGCGCAAAGCTGTGCCCGGTTGCAGATCTTGCCCCATCAAGCCATGGTGCTTCTGGTGCCCCTTAATTATGGTCAGGTTTTGGGCAACTACGCCAGCAACTGGCGGCAATCGCCGGTTAATTTTATTGTGATCGACGAAATTCCGGACCGGTCAGCCCATTTTGTCAATATCGGCCGGATCCATAATAACATTGTGCCTGTCTCTTTTTACGGAATATCCTAGTTGTTGAAAAATAAGAGGTCAATATGAAAAAAATGACGCCGGTAAGCGATATCCATGTACCTCCGCCCAAACCGGATGAAACCTACAGCATGACGATTTTAGACAGGCAAATCAGCTTCCAGGGGCTTAAACAATTGCTGGGGGCCGCAGATATCGGTAAAGCCGGGGACCGGAATACCGGGCTTGCGTCACCGGATGAAATGATCCGTGAAGCGGCACGTACCATTTTGTCGGGGCTTACCTTGCAGCATATTTATGATTATCCCCTCACCGATGACAAGGGACGTGTGGATACGGTCATGCGGGTGGGATATGATATCGATTCAGCGGTTTTCAAGTCCATTGCCTCCATGACCCTGGGGGATGTCAAAAATCATCTGCTGCGAAGCAACGGGTGTGAAGTCAAGCGAACCGGCAGCGGGCTCACGCCGGTCATGGCCGCAGCCCTGGTAAAGCTGATGGATGCCCACGAACTCATCTGCATTCCGCGAAAAGTCTCCAGCCCCACCAAGGCCAGGACCATTATCGGGTTGCCCGGCAGCCTCTCATTCCGATTGCAGCCCAATCATCCCAAGGACAACCTGGATGCCATTTCCCTGATGATTTACACGGACCTGGCCCTTGGCATGGGAGACTGTCTCATCGGCGTGAATCCGTCCGACGGCTCCGTGGACAATATTGCGGCCATCTTGTGGCACATCGACAAGTTGCGCCGGGAAACCGGTGCCCCCACCCAGATTTGTGTCCTGGGCCATGTCAAGGCCCAGTTGGCGGCCCTGAACCGGGGAGCACCGGTTGAAATTCTATTCCAGAGTTTTGCCGGTACGGAAAGCACCCTCACCGATGAATTCGACGTCACCGTGGATTACATGGATAAGGCCTATGAGATCATGGCGTGCAAGGGGCCCCTCAAAGACGTAGCCCGGCAGTTTATGTATTTTGAGACCGGCCAGGGCAGTGAAATGACCTATCGCAAACACAACGGCATGGACATGACCACCTGTGAAGCCCTGTGTTACGGGTTGTGCCGACGGTACGATCCTTTTATGGTCAACAGCGCCACCGGTTTTATCGGCCCGGAAACACTTCTCAATGACTTTGAACTGATGATGGCCAATCTCCAGGATAATTTCATGGGCAAGATCCTGGGACTGCCCATGGGCATCAGCCCGAGCTATACCCTGCACGCCGAGACCCACCTGGAAGGCCAGCAGATGACCACCCACCTGGCTGCCGCCGCCGGCGCCAATTTTTTTATGGATATCTACCTGGGCACCGACCGAATGCTGGCCCATTTTGTCAACAGCGGACATGACGATCAAACCCTGCGCGAGGTGCACAACCGCCGGCCGGCACCTGAATTTCTGGCCTGGGCCCTTGAGAAGGGCATCTTTGAACATGCGCCCGACGGACAGATCTGCCGCGGCCCTCAATGGGGGAATCCCCGTCTGTTTTGTCCATCGGATGTCGAGTTTCAGCGCCTCCATGATGTTTTGCCATCGGCCCCGGGGTTTGAAAATGCGGGACTCCGTCCGGTCAATGCCGTTCAGCGCATCCTGCGGCTGAACCAGTCGGTGGGACGAGAGGCGGTCCATTCCGAGTTGCGACCGGAAATACTGGCGGATTTTTCATTCCGGACCCTTACAACCCTGGCTGAAAACAAGGCGGATCACCTCCGGAATCCCGAATTGGGCTCCCGTTTGTCAGAGCAAAGCCTGGAGGGCCTTGTCCCGGAAAAAAAGGATATCCAGATCGTTATCACCGATGGTCTCAGTGCCGAAGCGATCCATCACAATGTCCCGGAAATGCTGGCAGTGCTTGAAGACGGATTAAAGAGCCGCAATTTCACCATGGGGCAGCATATTCTCGTACAGTACGGACGGGTCAAGCTGGCCGAAAGCATCGGCCGGGCACTTGAACCGGCATTGATCATCCTGCTGGTGGGAGAGCGCCCGGGAGGGGACGCCCTGGCCTCCCGGAGCATGTCTGCCTACCTGGCTTACAAACTCAACGACCCGGATGTCCAAAAGCGCGCGGCGGCTTACAGCCAGAGTCCGGCCATCGGGTATGAATATACATTGATTACCAATATTTATGCAGGCGGACTGCCGTCGGTGGAAGCCGGCAGTGTTGTGGCGGAAAAAGCCATTGAGATCATGAAATATAAAGCTGCGGGAAATCGCCTTGAAGATATTCTCAAGGGGCAGATAGATGCTTAATGATATTCTGCAGGGTTTTTTGGCGATGACCGAAGCAGCTATGACCAACCCGTCAAAAACAGGAAAGGGGGGATAACCAGACACAACACAGAACCAGGGGGTGGAATTTATTGAAACGAACTTTTTAATTTACTGAAAAGGAGATTGGATGATGTCACGTAAATTCAGATTGTGGAAAAGATGGTTGAGTGTTTTTTCGGTACTTTTGATGGTGGTTGCATTTGGGACGGTCAATGCCGATGCTGGTAAAATTAAAATGAAATTTTCCCACCAGAACAATGTCTTTGATGCGGACCAGCTTCTTGCCGAAACATTTAAAAAAATAATTGAAGAAAAATCCAACGGCGATATTCAGGTGACCATTTACCCGGGTACGTTGACCAACAGTGAAGAAGAAGCCATTGAATTCATCAAATCGGGCACGTTGGATATTTCCGCCAACAGCGGCGGCCACATTGCCGGGTATTATGAAGATATTCAGTTTTTGCAACTGCCCTACCTGTTTAAAAGCCCGGCACATTATAATGTCGCCCGGCAGTCCGGGGTCGTCAAGCAGATTCTCAAAGAAGTCGGGGATGCCACCGGTCTGATTGCCCTGGGCATCTACTCGGATTGCAACGGTTTTGGTATTGCCAGCACCAAACCCATCAACAGCATTGATGACGCCAAGGGCATCAAGCTGCGCTGCATGCAGAATCCCCTGTTTATCGATGTCTATAACGCATTCGGATTTACCGTTACACCCACTGACTGGGGTGAACTGTATACCTCTTTGCAAACCGGGCTGGTGAATGCCAATGATCTGGGGTGTTACTGCCAGTATATTTTCAAGCTCAAGGAAGTTGTCAACAGCTTCGCGGTTCTACATCAGATGTGGACACAGAAAATTCTCATGATGGCGCCTAAAACATGGGCCAAACTCAGCCCTGATCAACAGGAATTGGTCAAGACCGTTGCCAAAGAAGCAATTGAACTCACCGACGCATGGCAGTATACCAAGGAAAAAGAATACGTCGAAGTTGCGAAAAAGGAAGGCCTTAATGTGACCTTCCCGGATACGGCGCCATTTAAAAAAGCATCGGAAAAAGTCTATGCAAAGTGGTTTAAAGACCATCCTAAGTGGAAAACCTGGTACGATGAAATCCAGTACCTTGATCCGGGTGCCAGAATGCCGGATGCGTCTAAATAAAATGCTGCAATGAATACCGCGATGATCGCAGCAAATGCATGCCTTTTGGATATCTCATTAGGGCTCCCGGCTGCTATCCATCTACGCGCATGGGATTGTTTCGGTTGTTTGGAACGATCCCATGCGCGACGGATATCGTTTTTTTAAGGTATGATTATCACTTCGTTTCATAATCGGTTTGAACTTTTTTCTTCAAATCGATTCCTGTACGGATGTGCTAAAGGGGAAAAAACTATTTAGCGATCTCTGGAAGGGGGGTCTGTATAATGACATCTGAAGAAAATAAACATTTTTTTAAATCAGCCCTTGACGCCATCTTGGAAAAAATTACCGGGGGTATAAATGTGGCCCTGTTTTTCATCTTGACGGCAATGGGTCTTATACTGGGCGCTAATATTACCATGCGGTATTTATTCGATAACCCCCTATCCTGGTCAAATGTGGTTACAAGGTATGCCTATATCTATATTGTACTTTTTGGAACGGCCATTTCATATATAGAGGGCAGTCATGCCCAGATCGATTTCATACATGCCGCTGCACCTAAAAAAATAAAGGGCGTGTTTGATATCATTCATTATCTGAGCATGATATTTCTGTGCGGTATTTTGTTCGTTTTCGGCATGAAGCATGTGATCACCATGTGGCCGGTGCATTCGCCGGTTGTAAAGGGTCTGTCCATCGGTGTGCTTTATCTGTCAGTGCCCCTCAGCGCGGCTGTGATCCTGTTTTTTCTTATTATCAAAATGCTGGAAATAAAATTTAACTAAGGGGCGAGACATGATATATGTAATCTTTATGCTCATTTGTTTCATCCTGTTAATGGCCATTCGGGTACCGATTCCGTTTGCACTGCTTATTTCGACCCTGGTTTACTATTTCGGGGCTGACCTGCCGCTGAACATCGTTATTGTCCGTCTGTTGCGGTCGTTTGATTCCTTTATTCTGCTGGCCATTCCCTTTTTCGTGCTGGCCGGCAGAATTATGTCGGAGGCCGGTATCAGCGATCGACTGGTCAAGGTGTCGGACCTGATCGTGGGTCGGGTCAAAGGCAGCCTGGCTTATGTTAACATCGTTGTCAGCATGTTTTTTGGCGGGATCACCGGAACCGCCATTTCCGATACCACCGCCATCGGATCGGTGTTGATCCCCACCATGGTGAAAAAAGGCTATTCCAAAAGCTTCAGTGCGGCGGTAACGGCGGCATCTTCCACCATGGGGCCCATTATTCCCCCTAGCCTCATGTTTATCATTTACGGTTCCATTGCCCAGGTCTCCATACGGGACCTGTTCCTGGCCGGCGCCATCCCCGGCATCATGGTGGGACTGGCCCAGATGACTGTGGTCAAGGTCATGGCCAAAAAGCATGACTTTCCCCGGAGAGAAGAAAAAATCGAATTTAAAGAAGGGGTCAAGATCATCACGGATGCACTTCTGGCGTTACTGCTGCCGATCATTATTCTCGGGGGGATTCTCCTGGGTATTGTCAGCCCAACCGAAGCAGCTGTGGTGGCTACATTTTATGCGGCCTTTATCGCCCTTTTCGTTTACCGCAGTTTAACCTTTAAACGGCTCCTGGTGGTCATCAGGGATTCGGCCGTAGAGACCGGCAGTGTTTCCATCATTATCGCTGCGGCCGCCCTTTTCGGCTGGGCCCTGTCCAATGAACAGGTGCCCCAGCAGTTTGCCAATCTGCTGGTGGCGCATATCTCCCACAAGTGGCAGATCCTGTTTTTGATCAATGTGATGTTATTCTGCATGGGGATGTTCATGGACAGCATCCCGGCGATTATGATTGTTACCCCGGTTTTTTTGCCGCTGTTTAAAGTGCTTCACATGGACCCGCTCCAGGCCGGTCTTTTCATGAGTGTCAATCTTATTACCGGGCTTGCCACGCCACCGGTGGGATGCTGTTTGTTTGCCGCTTCGATTATCTCTGAAGAATCCATGGAAAGAATCAGCAGGGCGGTGTTGCCGTTTTTGCTGGCCAACATTGTCGTTGTTTTGCTGGTGACCTATATACCGCAGATCACCTTGTTTATACCGTCACTTTTTAAATAAGCGCCGTCATATTTTAATGAGCAAAAAAAATATGGATTTTGACAAAAAAGGACAGTAATGAGTGATGGGGAAAACGATGCAGGTATTTTTTTTCTCGCCACTTACCATTTTTATATAAAACAACAGGAATCGGATGAAATTAACCAAAGAAAAAGCATACAAGGATCTGCGCTACAGGATCATTACCCAGGCCCTGTCGCCCGGGGAGCTGTTAAAAGAAAAGGAGTTGATGGCCTACTATGGGCTCGGCCGCACCCCTTTACGGGAAATTTTCATTGAATTGCAAAGGGAGGGGCTTATCCGTCGTGTGCCGCGGGCCGGGACCTGGGTGGCGCCCATGGATCTCGATTATGTCAAACAGGTGGCCGAAGTGCGGGTGGCCCTGGAAGGACTTGCCGGTGAACTGGCCGCCGAAAGGATCACCGAAGACCAGTTGGTGCTTCTTGAACAGATTCTCCAAAAGGCCAGGACCGACCAGGCGGCCGAGGATTTGAATTATCAGGAATTGGTCCAGTCTGAAGCCCGCTTTCACCGCATTGTATATGCCGCCACAGGGAATAAAAAACTGGAAGAACTGCTTCTGGAATACCTGGGTATCGGCACCCGGCTCTGGTACTATCTTGTTTTTACGGAAGAGCAGTTGTTTCGGCTGTTCGATGAGCAGCAGTTGATGTTCGATGCCCTGAAAAACAGAGATGGAAAACTGGCCCGGAAACATATGGAGGCGCACACCCGGGTATACTTTAACCATATCAACGGCATCCGGAAGCCGGCGAACCGAAAAAGATTTTGATCATCATTCAACGCCCAGGATGTTCATATCGAAAAGAGGACTGCTGAACAGGATAGTGTTCACGCGCTATCTGTTTTTATGTCATTGACGGAATAAGGATTGGAAGCGAAATAAATTGAACAAAGATTACGAAGGATTTTGGTTTGCCTTCAAGGCGCGTTGGCGGCCGCATGCTTTACGTATGTGGACGTTAACGCAACGCAGGAGGCGGGCCAAGAAACGAGTAATCTTGTTCAAGTTGTTGAGTTTGCGATCCTAAGTTGCGATAAAATAAATAAGCTTGATTGCAGAAAGGAAGACGATGATGCCATTTGATGCCAAAAAAGTAGCGATATTAGGCGGGGGAAACGGGGCGCACATCATGGCGGCAGACCTGATCTCACGCGGTTTCAAGGTAAACCTGTTCGAGATGCCCGAGTTTCAATCGAATCTGTCCCGGCTGTTCGAGACAAAGACCGTTGAAAGCGAAGGCGAAATAAAGGGACACTATACTCTGGAAAAGGTGACATCGGATATCGATGAAGCCATTGACGGGGTCCGGTATATCTTGATTGTCACACCGGCGTTTGCCCATAAGGGGTATGCCGAACTGCTGAAAGGCAAAACAGACAAGCAGCATCAGATCATTATCTTGTATCCCGGTGCATTTGCCGGACTGCTGTTTAAATCGATTATGGGCGCTGACTGTCCGGTGATCGGAGAGGCCAACAACCTGCCCTACGATGCCCGGTTGACCGGTCCGGCCAAGGTGATGCTGTACGGGTTTAACGCCATTAACATTGCTTTCTTCCCGACGGACAAGGGCGCGGCCCTATTTGAGGAAGTGAAAGCCCTGCACCCTTTTGTCAAGATGTATACCGATGTGTTGGAATCCGGGCTCAGTATCGTCAACCCGGCCTTTCACGCCGGATTGTGTCTTTTCAGCATCAATGATATCGAGAACTGGCCCAAACGGCCTTTTTTCCTGTATGAGCACGGGGTGACCCCCGCGTCGGTTAAAATGAACATGGCTCTTGACAACGAAAGAAAGGCCATCGGCCGGGCCTTTGGCTATAACCTTCGGCCCATTGAGGATTTTTCAAACATGGACGAAGGGTATACGTGGCGGGATCTCTATAAAAGTATCCATGGCGATATCTCCCTGACGTCCATCAGCGGGCCCCATGATATCAACAGCCGGTATCTCACCGAAGATGCCCCCTATGGGCTGGTGCCTTGGAGTTATATCGGCAAACAGGCCGGGGTTGCAACCACCTATATCGATGCCGTGGTGAATATTTACAATGTGATCCATGAAAAAAACTGGTGGGAAGAAGGGCGCAACATGACGGATCTGGGCCTTGCGGGCATGACCATCGGGCAGATTCAGGCCTATTTGAAAACCGGTCGGAAATAGTATTCCCGGTCATGGGTCAGCCTTTAGCCATTAGCAGTTAGTTTTTAGCTTAAAAAAATTAAACGCTTGATCAAGGAAGAAGGCTTGCAAAGATGCCGGAATTGATGTAAGGATTTCAACAATTTTCAATATGCCCCCGTAGCTCAGTGGATAGAGCATTGGATTCCTAATCCATGCGCCGCAGGTCCGATTCCTGCCGGGGGCACCATTCTTATCCGTTACGTTATAAGGAATCCAGGACTGGCATGCGTGAACTACCCGGTACGCTCAAAGACAAATTCCGCTTTTATTTTATCCGTCTTCCCCTGATACTGATTATTATTCCCATCGGCTTTATATTTGAATTCATAACGACCCTGCCGTTTTGGATAATTTGTCAGATCGGCAGAAAACGGTGAAACGTAGAACAAAAAATAACGACGTTCAAACAAAGCACTCGCTTACCTTCTTTTTACCCGCAGGGCAATATTGTTGACTACAGACTCAACGGCGGCCACCTTTTTGTTTATATTATCCACATTAAAATCCGTGGCAGTGACGATGCTTTCAATGGCCCCCATATTGGATGTCACAAGATCAAGCCGCCTGTTGATGTGCATCAGTCCCAAGCTGATCCAGGTAAAAAGAACTATACTTAAAAACATCCAGATGGTTGTACAATATAGTTTCCAGTTTTTTTTAAAACGCCTTATCAGATTGTCCATTTCCGCCCCTATTTGTTTTGGCTAACATTCTGATGGAAAAATTAACATAAGTTTTATTTTTTTACAACCTGCGGTTTTTGTTGTTAATTGACATGTGCCACGCCTTCAATACGGTTTTTCTGCTGTGCATCTTGCGTATCGTGATAAAATAGTTTATTTAAAATTGCAGATACCCGGTTGCTTGCCCCGTGTAACCGTAACGTCATGTTGAACTGATAGACAGGAAGCGGTATGAATATTATCCAGACGGAATTGGACGGCGTGCTGATTATCGAACCGGGGGTCTTTAAGGATCCGCGTGGTTTTTTCATGGAAACCTATAATCTGAAGCGCTATCGACAGGCCGGGATCAGCCATGGGTTTGTTCAGGACAATCTCAGCTTTTCCGTGAAAAATACGTTAAGAGGTCTTCATTTTCAAATCCATCATCCCCAGGCAAAGCTTGTTCAGGTGATTGCCGGTGAGATATTCGATGTGGCTGTGGATGTCCGGTCCGGGTCACCCGGTTTTGGAAAATGGACCGGTATTATCCTTTCCGGGGAGAACAAACGGCAGCTTTTTATTCCCGAAGGCTTTGCCCACGGTTTCTGTGTGCTCAGTGAAACCGCCTATTTTTCATATAAATGTTCGGATTTTTATGCCCCCGGGGATGAGGGGGGGCTCTTATGGTCCGATCCGGGTATCGGCATTCAATGGCCGGTTTGCGATGCCATCATTTCTGAAAAGGACCGGTATTATCCCCTTCTTGCCGACCTTGTTCCGGAACAATTGCCCCGGATGGGGGCAATTGTATGAAAATGATGATCATCGGTGCAGGGGGTCAGCTTGGCAGGGCGCTTGTTATACAGGCCCGCAGCTTCGGGCTTGTGCCTCTGGCCATGCACCATAGGGACCTGGACATTACCCGTTCGGATCAAATCCGGAAAATTATTGGCGAGACAGCCCCTGCCCTGGTGGTCAACGCGTCTGCCTATACCGATGTCGACGGGGCTGAGACCCACAGAGAAGCCGCCTACGCGGTCAACCGCGATGGTCCGGCCCACCTGGCGTCTGTTTGTTCCGCGTTTGCCATACCCTTGATCCATATTTCCACCGACTTTGTTTTTGACGGACAGAAAAAGACCCCCTACCTGGAGTCGGACCCCATCGCACCGCTGAGTGTTTACGGAAAGAGCAAGGCCGAAGGCGAGGCCGCGGTCCGGACCGGTCTGAAACAGCATCTGATTGTCCGGACAGCGTGGCTGTACAGTGCACAGGGTCATAATTTTGTAAAAACCATGCTGACGCTGGGACGGGAAAGGGACCGGTTAAGTGTGGTGGCCGATCAGACCGGCAGTCCCACCTGTGCCGTTGATCTGGCCCGGGCCGTTGCGACCATGGCCTGTAAAATAATTGCCGGTGACGATAGCCGCTGGGGGACCTATCATTACTGCGGCCGGGGGACGACTACATGGCACGGATTTGCAGAAGCCATATTCAAAATGGCTGCTCCTTATGAGCAGTTGAAAATCAGGCAGGTCACCCCTATTACAAGCGATCAGTATCCTTCAGTGGCACGGCGTCCTTTGCAATCAGGTCTTGACTGCAGCCGGATACGGGATCGGTTTGGTGTTGAAACGATACCATGGCAGCAAAGCCTGGCCGGGGCCATTGGAAAGATTTATTCATAATGCCTATAATGCCCAAACCCGAACTGCTGGCCCCGGCCGGTAATTTCGAAAAACTGGAAATCGCCATCCATTATGGCGCAGATGCTGTCTATCTGGCGGGAAAGGATTTCAGCCTTAGAAATTTTTCCGGTAATTTCACCATGGAAGAGATGGCCCGGGCCGTTGAACTGGCCCATACCCATGGGGTAAAGGTCTATGCGGCCTGCAATATATATTCGAGAAACACGGAGCAGCAGGCGGTCACCGATTATCTTGCCCGATTGGTCGATGTCAAACCGGATGCCGTGATCATTGCCGACCCCGGCATACTGATGGAAGCCCGGCGGGTGATTCCTGAAATCCCCATACATCTGAGTACCCAGGCCAACACCACCAACTACAGAAGCGCCCTGTTCTGGAAGGCGTTGGGGGTCCGCAGAATCAATGCGGCTCGGGAGCTGACCTTGGGTGAAATCAGCGAAATTGCCGTCAACGGTGCCATGGACGTCGAGGCGTTTGTACACGGCGCCATGTGTATTTCCTATTCGGGCCGGTGCCTGCTCAGCAGTTTTATGACAAATCGGGATGCCAATCGCGGCATGTGTTGCCAACCGTGCCGGTTCAACTACACGGTCATGGAAGCCAAGCGGCCCGGCCAGTATTATCCTCTGGTCGAGGACGATCGGGGCAGCTATGTTTTTAATTCCCACGATCTATGCATGATCGGGCATATACCGGAGATGATCCGGGCGGGTATTGTGGCACTTAAAATCGAAGGGCGGATGAAGGGCATCAACTATCTGGCCACCACCGTCAACGTGTACCGTGAGGCCATCGACAGTTTTTGCAATGACCCCGAAAGCTACCGGATACAGCCGGAATGGGGACGTGAATTGGACCGCATTTCCAACAGGGGCTATTGCACGGGATTTTATTTTGGTGATCCCGGTCAGCTCATTCCAAACTACCGGGATGATATCAATACCCCCCATACCTTTGTGGCCAAGGTAACCGGTGAATCAAGCGGGCAGACGGTGGCGATCCAGGTCCGGAACAAGTTGTTTCGAGGCGACCGGGTTGACATTATTCGTCCCGGGTGTCCGGTTAAACAGGATGTCATCGGCTCAATAATTGATTCTGAAGGCCATTTTGCCGAGTATGCCCAACCGGGCAGCACTGTTTCTGTAAACCTGTCATGCCAGTGCCGGCCCAATGATCTGATCCGAAGGGTGTAAATATCCGGGTTAGGGGGTCATCGATTTTGCCGCTGCTTCAAATTTTTCACTGATCTGCCGGGTCATGTCAGCAATCTCCTCAAGCAGAGCAGCCGCTTCAGGCAGGTTTTCCGCCGTGGCTTTTGCAGCCCAGGCCCGGTAGTCTGATGCGTGGTCATCATTGTGTTTAATCCAGTGATCAAGCAGTTTGGCCATTTTTTCGGTAAACGACAGTGTGCTTGGGGTCCCATGGTCATGTTCGTGGGTGTGGCTATGCCCATGGTGGTGGTCGTGTTCGTGACTATGGTGATGATTCATGGATTTCTCCTTATTTATACGATGGGTTATGAAAGAAATTGGCTGTCACCCGGGTTTGCCGGAATTCAGTTTATACCACAGATGCAATAAACCAGATCGGATGGATAGTCAATAGATGGGGCCGATTTACAAAAATGGAAAGAGGGGCGCGGGTTTTTTTATATGAACGTGCAGATAAAGGAAAAGATATTGGAAAAATATGATGAAAAGCAGGACACGTTTACCGGGCAAAAGGGATATGAAATATTTTTTAGAATGTTTGAAGCCCCCGATGAAAGGGCCCGCATGGTTATCTCACACGGTCTCGGCGAGCATTCGGGCCGCTATCAAAATCTGGTCAGTCAGCTTGTTCCCATGGGGATTTCCCTGTGGATCCCGGACTTTCGCGGTCATGGAAAAAGTCAGGGAAATCGGGGGCATGTGGGCGCCTTTGATGAGTATACCTCCGATCTGAGCCGGATGATGGAACTGGCCCATCAGGGAAAACCCGATGGCCGGAAACTGTTTTTACTCGGTCACAGTATGGGGGGACTTATCGCCCTGGCCCTGGCAAAAAAATCTCAGAAAATGATTGACGGCCTGATTGTGTCTTCGCCCCTCATCGGTATGGTGATAGCGGTTCCCTGGCTCAAGCGGTTTATGGGAAACATCATGTCGTCCCTGTACCCGAGGTTATCGCTCAAAAATGAACTGGATCCGTCTAAAATCAGCCAGGATGGTGATGTTGTAAAGGCATACACAGACGATGCCCTGGTCCACAGCCGGGTGTCGGCCCGATGGTTTACCGAAACACTGGCTGCCATGGAAGCTGTCCGGGCATCCATGCCCGGGCTTAAAATGCCGTTTTTAATGCAGCTGGCCGGCGATGATTATCTCGTCGATGCCGGGGCTTCCCGCAGTCTTTTTGAACGCCTTAATGCCCCGGATAAAAAGTTGTATGAGTATGAAGATCTCTATCATGAAATCTATAATGCGCCCGGTGATCAAAGAGCCTACGTGCTGGCCGACCTTACATGTTGGCTCGATGCGCATATGAGGTGATGGGCCGGGCCGGTGAAAGGGCCGGTCAGTATTGGCTGGCCAGGTCGTTGTCGATGACATAGATGCAGATTTCCTTGGCCCCCAGCGGGGTATATTTGTACATCCGGATCAGGTTTTTGATCAGGAAGGTGACATCGGTTTTAATTCGCTTGTCATAGGCATTGAAGTCTTCCCTGTCAAAATCCTTGATGGCACGGCGAAAATTTTCATTGTTCAAAAACGGCTCCAGCACTTTTTCTTTGAGACTGTATATATACCGGTCATGCAGGGTTTGATAGAGTTTGGTTTGGGTTATGGGTTTTTGCTCCAGCATGATTTCCTGGGTCAGGGTGCCGGCGGTGTAATTTTTCTGGATATTTTTCCGGAAGGCCAGCCTTTTTTCCATCGCCACCTCGCCGTTGAGCAGGCGGTTTTCAATGCTTTCTAAAAATGTTTCGGTGATCTCTATCTTTTCGCCTGTAAAGGTGCATGTTTCGGTTGATTCGATCTCAAAATTCAGTGCAAAAATATAGTTTTGAATGTCCCTGGCGATCTGTCCTTCATTGTAATCGTAAAGGGAGGCCTTTACCTGCTGCAGCACGGTGTAATTGTACATGTGGAGCAGAGAGTCCAGAAATCCTTCGGGAATCGAGGTGCTGAGGTCCTTGCGAACCGTGGTAAAAAAGTTGCACAGCATGGACATGTTGATGAGTTTGTCTTCCCCGGCATAGGTATTATAGAATTCATTGAATATTTTAAGGGCCTCACGCCCTGAAAAGCCCTGTTTCCCTTCGGTTTCGGCTTCAGCAATGATGCGTCGTCGACGTTTGGCGGTAAATCGCTTAATGTCCTCTTCGGAAAGCCACGGGGGGATATACCCTGAATAGATTTCCATTTTAAGCAGCTGCAGATTTTTATCACAATAGCGGCTGTATTTATCAGGTGCCTCAATCCATTCCAGCATGGCCTCTGACTGGGTTTTCATCCGCGAGGAGATGATTATCCTGGCAAAATTGTGCAGGACCCTGGGCAGAAAACCGTCGTCGATATGATCGCCGAAAATATTACGATAGATGGCGACTTCGGTATTCAGGTCAAGGACATACAGGATGTTGACATACTCGATGCGGTCTGTAAAAGATTGAAACGAATGAATATTTTTTTTGTCCTCAGGGTTGGTGACGGCCATGAACAGCGAATTTACATGTTCCTCGATATCTTCAACCTTGTGAACCCCTTCGCTGATGATGTTGTGGAGCTCAATGGCGCGTTCCGTGTTGTTTGACTTGATATCCATAAGGGCGTAAATACCGTTGTTGGTCTTGGCAAAGTTAGAATAGATATACTGAATCTGATTGCTGCCCTTGAATATCTGATTGATCTGTTTTTGAAGAATGGGGTTGGATATGATGTTTTGCCGCAACGGTTTGTCGCCGGGATTGAAGACACTGACCCCTTCACCGATACGGCGGTTCATACGGTAAGGCCGGGCATAGATCATCTTGAATACTTCCAGGGGGTTTTTCAGCCCATATAAAAAAGATTGGAACAAAGAGCTGCAGATGGTACAGGGTTCATCCTGAAACACCCATTCATATTCCTTTTCATTAAAGAGTTTTGATTTGAATTTGTCGTCTGGAAAAAGTTCGTCAAAAAAAGTGCGGCGATAGTGTTTGGGGATCATCAGGACGGGGCTGTCATGGCCGGGACAGGGAATTTCAATATATCCACTGGCCAGAAGGGGGTACTGGTTTACGGCAAGGTTCACAGCAGGCCGGCCATCAAACGTGTTTCTATTGGATTCCGGATATGGTGATGGCCCGTTTCCCATGGCGCTGATCATCATGTGCATAAATTTTTCCATGGCGGGGAAGGCCTCATGCCCGCCGCCCGGGCCTAATAAACTGCTGTCTAATCGCCAGATCGTTTCGAAACGAGTGCCCTCTTCGGTATTGGCATATTCTTCAAATTTTTTAAGCAGGTTGTTTAGAAAGGTACTTTTCCCACATCCGGGAGGGCCGTCGAAAATATAGATTTTGTTTTGCTGTGCCCCTCTTTTCATGGCCTCTGTGTGAGCCATCAGGCGGTTGGCAAACAGGCGGTCTGCAAAAAACGGCCGATCCGCATCCTTGACCAGGAGCCGGCTGAAATCATAGTTGATAAAACCGATGGATTCGGGGTCGTCGGGGTATTCATCGATACCCTCGGCAACGTATGTTTTCACCATGTCGTGAAATATCTGGAAAACATTTCTAAGGACTTTGTCCGGATTCTGGGCGAGTATTTTGATAAACCGTTCAAAGGGGACGGCCAGTCGTTTATCATATTGTCCCATGCAGCTGTTAAGGTTTTGCAGTGCGTTTTGAATGTTTTCCATGGCATGTTTTTCCTATGTTATAACTTTTCTCGACAGTTTTCGATTCTTCATCGTGTACAGGACCCGGTGCCATTTTATATCCTCTTTCATTATTTCGTCTGTTGCAGGCGCACCTTGCGGGGGGGTAACGGAAACCACCTCGCTGGTTTCCAGATTCACTTTTTCGCCCCAGAGGTATTCAATCCCCAGCATGGTGTTGGCAATATATTCGGTTACCAGGGGTCGGCCTTCAAAATGATGGACCAGATAAAGGCTGCCTTTATCGTCTTTGGTGGTATCGATTTCAATGTGCGGCGGATGATACAGGGTGTCTTTCAGCATTTGGGCATACGCTTTTGCATTGCGGCTTTTGATATAGTATTCCCATACCATTTGGCCCTTTTTCAGCCGTTTGCCGGCAACAAAAAGTTTGTTGCCGGTTACAAAATCCTGGTCGACAAAGGTATTGATCAGCATAAAATCGCAGAAGTTTTTTCGAACCGTGAAAATAAAATCCCGCCCTTTGCTGGTTTTTTGATCGTACCGGTCACGCTGGGCCGCATCCAGAAGACGCTGGAACCGGTAGTCATATTTCCCTTTATCAGCCAGTTCTTCGATGTAATACAGAAGTCGCATTCCCAGCGCGTATGGATTCAGGCCCACCCGGGGCATGGACGTCACCGCTGAATTGACTCTGGCAAAATCAACTTCGTGTCCCTGGATGCGGTCATCTTTCAAAAAGAGGGTTTCATGCCAGTAACTGGCCCACCCTTCATTGAGAATTTTGGTCCTGATTTGCGGCTGAAAAAACAGGGATGTTTTTCGGACCACCTGGATGATCGGTTTCATCCAGGTGTTTTCATCGGCATTTAGAAACGGTGAATGGTGGAGGAGAAACTGGCTGAGATCCAGGTGCTTCTCCGATTTTTGGCTAAGGCTTTTCTTGAAAATAGCATCAAATTCGGGATATTGCGTTTCCATTTCCGCAAAAAAATATTTTTCACCCTGATCCCCGTATTGACGCATACAGTCGTTATAGCGTTCTATGTTTTTGATATAGTCACTGATTTTAAATTGATGGCTATTTTGCAGGAACACATCAAAATAAAAATCAAGGCGTTTAGACTGGGGCGTTGCCGGTAGTTGATCTGTTTTTGCCAGTTCATGATAATATCCGGTCAGGTTATCGATGCTGCGGGCAAATTCAATGATGTAATCGACCCAGCGGCCCTTCTCGGCTCTGGTTCTGGCTATCAGGTGTTTGTCGGCCAGGGCCTGCCCGGCAAAATCATAATCCCAGGTATGTCTGAAAAACAGGTTGTTTTGAAAAAAATCGATATGGGCCAGGACGTGATAAAAAATCATTACATTCAACCAATCCGGATTGTTGTCGTTGTAAAAGGATATGGCCGGACGGGTGTTGATCACGGTTTCATAGGGATTTCCGGGATAAAGCTCATAGCGGCCTTTTTCTTTTAAGACTTCCACATCGTGAACCCAGTAGTCGTAAAGTGTGGGGATCATCATCTTGGGTGACAATTCAATAAGATCCCGGTTGGTGACGATGTACTCCAGGGTCTCGTCCTGGAAGCGTAAGCCGGCATCGCGAGCCCTTTTTTTGCAACCTTCCATTATTTTTTTGGTGTGCTGGTCAATGAGTTCCATGGCCCGTGTCCTATATCCTAACCCGGATAAACCGGTGCTGTTGAAAAGGCGTACGCCGCAAATAACAAATTACAAGCACCAAATGACAAACAAATTCCAAATAACAATGTCCAGATCTCAATTTTGATGATCTGGTAAAAGGTCATCGTAGGGTGGGCTGTGCCCACCGAATAGACAGAATACCTGTAATCAGGATATCAGTTTTTTTATCCCCTCAATGAGCCGAGGCTCGTCCGCATCCTGGCTGATGACGTCCATTCGGAGCCGCCTGGCATTTTTTGTTAACAACTCGGAAGCATTTAAATATTTTTCAACTTCGGTCTGGCTGCCGGCGCTCCGGCTATGCTGTGCTATGGTGATCCCGGTTCGAGAGACATAGCCAAGCGTTTTTTTGATTTCCGGAATGGTTTCTTTGCCGCCTGTGTCCCAGTCGTCACCATCGGTACCGTGAAAAATATAGATATTGTAGTCCCGGGCAAGATTTTCGCGGGTTACGATTTCATTCACCAGCCGAAAGGCGGAAGCGACCTTTGTCCCCCCGGCAACTTTTGAGTTGTAATAGGTATAAAAATCTTTTACCTCGGTGGCTTCGATATCGTGGAGGATGAAGCGGGACTCCACCTGTTTTTCATACTGATACAGTAGCCAGGAGTAAATCAGAACATGCTGGGCCACCACGAGCTGGGTTGGCTTGCCGGCCATGGAGCCGGAGTAATCGCGCATGAAAAAAACCATGGCCTGGGATTCATAATCTTTTTCCCGGGACAGAATCCGGTAGACTTTGTCCCGGGGAGCGATGAGAAATCCGGCTGGATCAATGTCGTTTATATCCGGGATATTTCCCAAACCAAGATTGGTTTTGATGATTTCGCGCAAGGTGGCCTTTTTGTCAAGAAGCTGGCCGAAGCCCCTGTGCCTGTCGGTCATATCGTAGGTATAACGGCTCAGTGCCCTTTTTTTACCTTTGTCTTCGAGATTTGGAAGCTTAAATTTTTCCGACAATATCCGCCCCAGCTCATAGGCGCTGGATTCCATCTCATGGGGACCACTCTGCCCTCCCCCCGGGCCTTCTCCGGCAGATCCTTCCGGCGCGCGGACCGGCTGTTCGCCGATGACGTCACCCGCTTCTCCTTCGCCTGAGCCGCCGGATCCGGGGTCTTCGTCTGTGGGCTGGAAGGTTGTGTCGTGAATGAATTTCTCTTCGACGGTGGTGGGTACCACGACGATTTTATCCTTACCGCCACGGCCCGGTTTAATCAGCCGTCCCACGCGGATCTTGCGGGGGAAGCCATCTGCTTCCCGCTGCTTGTCTTTTTCCAGTAGTTCATCCAGAGAATGAAGGTAGGTGATGACGGAGACACGCGGCGCCTGCATGGCCTGCAATGAAAAAAGATCATTAATACCATAAATAGAAAAACCCATTATTTTTCATCCTCCTGGGTACAGAAATATTCGATGGTTTTCTGGGCGCATGTCCGGCAGTAGTCGAGTTTTTCAAGCATGGTGCTCACCATCCGGTCGTAGAGTTTCTGGTTTTCCTCATTTGTACGGTTTGCCAGGGCGCCGATGAGGCTTCCGGTTCCGGCAATGTCGGATTTGAGGCGCACATCGGTAACGGCCTTGACCAGTTCCAGATTGTCCATGAAATCATAATCCGGGGAAACTGAAATTTTCTGACCGTAGATCTTACGGATGGAGGTTCTAAAGGTTTCCCGTTGCTCTTCGGTTTTAAGCCCCATTCTTTCTTCAACACTCTTGATATAGCGTTCATCGATTTTTAAAGCCCTCAACTCCCCGGTCTGGGGGTCCTTGTATTTCCACATCTGATCGGGGCCCAGGTTTTCGGCGTCGATGCCGATAATCATATTCACGTAATTCATGACATCCCGGCGGATGGCAAAAGGCTCATCCATATACGCATTGAACATCTCGGTCATGACCCGTTCGCGGTATAATCCCTTGGCAATTTTTAAATCTTCCAGGTATTTGATCCGGTCATTGGCATCGTTCACATAGTCTAAGACAATCCGTTCAAGGGTTTTAAAAACATCGCAGGCAAACATGCAGCACCCCTCGTTGGTTTCCGAACTTTCCAGCAAGAGCTGAATGGCTCTTCCAAGGTTCCGCTGCCCCATTCCTTTCTGACCGAACCGGTTAATGATTTCCGGATCCTGATTAAGGGTGTCGATGACCTCGGCCAGGGTTTTGATACTTTTTTCGCCGGCAACTTCTCCGGCCGCCAGTTTCATGGTTTCCACAGGGGTCAGCTTTTCAGAGCGCGGGAGCCTTGTCAGGACAACCGCGATGGATACGGCATAGTTTAAATTGGGATCCTGATGAAGCGCTTCACCAGCAAGGGTGGTTCTTGTTTTACTGCCGACGGCATAGTCGGTGAGGTCTTTCTGAAGCTTGTAGTTGGTATTATGGGAAACGTAACAGATGCGACAGCGGTCAACAATGGGGGCCTCCTCTTTTTCAGCGAGAAACCGATGGAATTCCATATTATTGCTGGTGGCGATGATCAACGTGTCGATGGGCCATTTAAAACCGTCGATTTCAATGCTCCGGTTCTGGATAACCCCCAGATATACCTGTACGAGGTCTTTTTTGTTTTTGTAAATTTCATCGCTGAAATGAATGCCGCCGCCGGCAACCCGCGCCAGGGCTCCGCGTCTCAGATCGAACCGGTAGGGGTTATTGGTGTCGCTGATGTGCAGGAGGCGCTGGATGGATTCCTCCCCCAGCAGGTCCACGGCCGAAGAGGTGATTTTGTCTTTCGCCGGGTATTTCCCGGTAACGGTCCCCAGGCTTTCGGTGAGCGGAACCGGTACGATTTCAACAAAATCGAGCATGGTATCAAGTTCCCCGTCCGTTTTGGTGCGAATATCATTCCAGATATATCCCGTGCAGGCCCCCAATGGGCGATAGTCTTGATAAAAAGTCTCGATCCGGGTGTCTGAAAATCCGAATTTTTTTCCCAGCAGTTCTTTATTTTCTTCCGGGTTGTCCACCAGGTTCATGGCCAGTATCATGGGGTCTTCGTAGGTCTGGGATTCAATGGCTTTTATTTTGCCGTAGCCGCCGATGTCATCCATCCGTTTAAACCGGAACGTATATTTTCGATTTTGAGGGCGGGTCAGGAACTGTCGGTATCGGGAACATAAAAAATCAACGAAAAATGTTTTTCCGTTGCCGGGTTCTCCCACCAGTACATAGGCCATTTCACTGGATGATCCTCGTTCGGCGGCATCCTTTACATAAGAGACAAAGCTGTTGAGTTCGTCATACATTCCGATGATATGTTTGTTGCCGGTTCGGAAGATGCTGAAATCAAAGGTTGTTTTGCCGTTTACAACAACCTTTGTAATATCGCTTTCAAGGATCATCCGTGAAACACCGCAAAAGGCATTTTCAAAAATTCGTTTTTCTTTCTTTACGCCAGCCATGTGGTATTGAAATGTATTGTCGGCTTGATTGACCATTTGTTCCTCCCGTCTCGGTTTTACCGATTGATTCCCGTCAAGGGCGTTGACCCTGAAAGCATATGGTCGACTGGTGCCATACCTGTTGCATAAAATACAAAGCCTCCATGGCGGATATTACCCCCTGGAGGCTTATCGTGGCACCTTTCGAAGAAACTATGAATAGCCTCCTGCAGCAGGTGAACACTTCTTTGGTTTTGCAGATGCGCAGTTACCGGCAGTGTGCCGTTTTATTTAGCAAACCGGTTATTTTATAATAGTATTGGCGGTGAGAAATCGTATCCGTATCAGCAGGAACAATTTTTAAGTTGCCTGAAGTGGTGGAAGTGGTGTTTGAATCGCTTTTCCATTGGATGGTATGATTATAAAAAAAGAGACCGTCGAAAGTCAAGGAAAAAGCCGCGGCATGCACCAGGGGAGAATGCTTATGGCAGCGCCTGCGAAACAAAGGGGCCCAGAGGCAAAATCAACAATGTGAAAACTGTTTTTAAGGCGTCATGACAGATGCCGTCTAGTCAATATAAAATTGGGTTTTATGGGTAACGGTGGTTTTGATGGCGTTCAGGGTTTCATGGAGTACTTTGATGACGTTGTCTCTGATGTCGCCGGCCACAACCAGCATCATGACATCGTCCCCAACCTTCAAATCAAGATCCTCTGCAATTTTAACCAGAATTTCGATAATGCCCTGTTTTTTCTTGTTTTCTTCTATGACCGTGGCAAGTTTCGCATGGTCGACGTTGATTTTAAGTCCGGACACCCGGCGACCGTCCCGCGATGTGTCGCGGACCACGCCGTTATGGCAGAGGATCATACCTACTTTGTCATATTCCGGATGTTTTTTGATGGTTTTAATAAAGTCGTTGCTGTTCATGTAAGCTCCTTGATGTTTTTTCCAGCGCTTGAATGATCCTGGGGTGTGTTGATGTTAAAAAAAGAGCTTAAATCAGGATCAAATGTGCGGCAAAATTTATCTGACAGCGTTTTTATCCGGTGTTTTTTAAAAACCCGTCGGATTTTAAACTTGTTTTGAGACAGGTGTCTTTCAATGGCGTCGACACATTTTTTTGAATAAACGGCGCACAGTGGTTCCATACCGGCCGAAGTCTCGGGGATCATGGCATCGAAGTTGGGGTCAATTTTTTCAAGCATGGCCTGCACCAGATTTTTTTTTAAAAAAGGGGTGTCGCAGGCCACAATAAATGAATAGGGCAACGTGGAATAGAACAGGCCGGCATGTATTCCTGTAAGAGAACTGCGTACTTCAAAAAGGTCGGTCACGATACTCAGATCCCACGGCAGGTAATGCAGCGGTGTATTGGTTACCAGGATAATTTCCTCAAATATCGGGGCAAGCGTATTGTAGAGCCGATCCAGCAGAAGCTGCCCGTCCACTTGCAGAAATGCTTTTTCTTTGCCTGAAAAGCGACGGTTCAGACCGCCTGCCAGTATTACTCCGCTACAGGGATATTGCATGCATCGAATCCTTTGGATAAAAAAATAAATTCACAGAATCCATATCAGAATTTATCCGGTAATGCATCATCGAAAAAATTTTTAAAAATCCCTGTGGCCAGGAAATGGCTTTGCAAAAAAAATATTTGGATGGCTAAGTTGCGACGCCATCAGGGGTTTGCGGCCTGATAATCAGAAGCCCATTGCCGGATCAGATCGATAAAATTTCGCAGGGGTTCGGAAATATATTTATCTTTGTGATGGACCATATAAAATTTTCGCTTCATGGTGGGATCGGTAAACGGAATGGCAACCAGTCGCCCGGCGTCCACTTCGCGACTGACGACATTTCGAGACATCAGCCCCAGACCGATACCCTGTTCCACCACCCTTTTGATGCTTTCGTTATTGGAAAGCTCCAGGGGGATGAAGGTGTCGAGATTGTTTTTTCGGACAAAATTATCCATGACTTGGTAGGTCGCCGATTCCTTTTCATGCATCACCATGTATTCGCCCTGCAGGTCGGCGGCCACTATCTGTTTTTTTCGGGAGAGGCGATGCCCCGGGGGGGCCACAATAACGTAGCGGTCCGACATGACCTCCGTAATTTTCAGTTTTTTATGTTCCACGGCATAACTGATAAACCCCAGATCATTGTGAAGTGACGCCGCATTTTCAACGACCTGCTCAGTGGGCAGAATATTGGCCAGAATACGAATCATGGGGTTAGCCTTGCTGAAAGGCACGATGATATTATGCAGATAGTAGCCACCGAACGTTTCGCTGGCGTGGATGCGAATGTGTCCTTTTTTCCGCTGTTGAAAATCCCGGATACTTTCATCGGCCTGGCTTTCCATTTCAAATATTTTTTCGGCAATCTCATAGAGGGCCTCACCGGCGTCGGTCAGAACCAGTTTTTTGCCGATATGATTAACGAATTTTATTTCATAATACTCCTGGATTCGCTGAATTCCCTTGGTAATTGCGGGTTGGGTTATAAAGAGTTCGGCGGCGGCAGAACTGAGGTTCCCATGTTTAGCCGCCATATAAAAAATTTTAAGTTGATTAAGATTCACGATAATAACACCTGGTTATAAAAGTTATTGATTTCATCACTTGTGGTATTATACATGCCCGACATCCGGTGTGCAAGTGCTATTCGGCCGGACTTTTTTCCAATTTCAGGATTTTATTGTCAGGCAGAGGCTTTGCTGAACGGATATAAAATTGTTTTGCATATTGGTATAAAAATTTAGTAGTGTAACCCTTTTTTCGGTTCAAGCTGTGTCCGTATAAAATTAATTGAATTTTAAACCAGTTTTTCCATGTAACAGGTGGGGGGACGATGGATAATTATGGGGACAAATACTATTCGTTTCAGGAAGGGTTCAGGTTGGTGGCGCAGGCTGCACAAGGTATCCCGGATCGAGTGCCCATTTATGCGCAATTGTGCGAGATGATCCCTGAGGAGATGGGGGTTTCGGCGGAAAAAATTTTTCATGATCCCGAATTGATCACCATCGGCAGTTTCAAGATTTGCGAAAGGTATGGTATCGATGTGCCGGTTGTTGATCTGGATGCCTATAATATCGAAGCCGAAGCAATTGGCCAGCGCTTGATTTTTGATGAAAATATTATGCCCGATGTGGATCGCATTCATCCATTGATCCACGACCCAAAAGATCTGGGGAAGATTAAAACACCTGATTTCGATAAAGCCGCCCGCTGCCCTGTGGTGGTGGAGATGTACCGGTTGTTTGAAAAAATGACCGGCGGCAAGGCCTCACCGGCGTTTTGTGCGCCATTCAGTCTGGCGGCGAATATCCGGGGGATTTCACAGATATTGCTGGATATTATGGAACAGCCGGATTTCGCACGAAATCTATTTGAGTGTGTGACGGAAGAGGTCTTGATCCCGTGGTTGCTTTATCTGAAAGATAAATTCCCCCAGGCGCCGGCATTTGTCGGTGCCGATGCTCTGGCATCTTTGCCTGTGATCAATGAGGCAATGATGGCACAATGGGTTGTCCCTTATATTGAACGGCTTCGCGAGGCTGTTGGCCCGAATGTGTGCGTACCCAACCATACCGGTGAGCGGTATTCAAAAAACCCTGAAAAGATTATGGATTTCCGCCGCCGGGCAAATCCGCTGTATGTGGAGGGTCAGGATCCTGATGTGGCGACCCTGGGGCCTGAATTTTACAGAAAATACGCGGACAGGCATGATCTGCCGCTGTTGCTGGGTGTCGGAGCGGTTTTTTTGAACAATGCGTCCCCGGAAGAGATTTCCGCCAGGATCCGTCATTACGTTCAGGTGGGAGGGAGAAACGGCCGCCTGTGGCTTTATCTATGCAACCTGGCGCCCAGTACACCGAAGGAAAACATAAGGGCCGCAGTGACGGCCGCTCATGAATACGGTTCCTATGCGAAGTAAAGCACATTCTTTTTAAGTAATCGTTCACGGTTTCCAGGTATCGGTTCACGGTTGAAACAATCAAAGATTGGAACAACTGTGAACCGACAACCGTGAACGGGTACCTGTTTGGATAGGGCGTATTCGCTCCGTCTGGTTTTTTTAAAGTATCTGCAGATAATATCTGCAAAAGGATCATATATTCATGAACTATGGGGCCGTATTCGCTCTTTTGAGTCTTTTATGCGCGGGTGTAAATGACGTTGTATTTAAAAAATATACACTTACAAAGCGGTCTCTGGGGGGTTATATTTGCGGGATCGGTATCGTCTGGACAATTGCCCAGGTCTTGTTATTCAAATTGCAGGGCAGTCATTTCGTCTGCAATCTTCCCAGCATCGGGTTTGGTCTGGCGGCCGGTATTTTTGTTACGCTGTCCAACCTTTTGCTGCTTGAAAGCCTGACCCGGATTGATGTCAGTGCAGGTTCAACAATTTATCGCCTGAATACGATCGGGGTTGTTTTTCTTTCCTTTATCCTTCTTGATGAATCACTGGGGTTCTTCAAGGTGGCCGGTATTATGGCCGGTATTATGGCGGTGGTTTTTCTGTACCAGAAAGACGACAGGTCCCGATCCGATTCCGGTTGTTCTTTATTCTATGCCATTGCCATTGCAGCATCTCTGCTGCGGGCCTTTTACGGCATCACCACGAAAGCCGGCCTTTTGCACAGGGCGGACCTGCAGACCATGCTGGTGTTGATTTCATCAAGCTGGATTGCCGGGGGGGCGGCATATGCGTTTTTCAGAGAAAAAAATTTGTCGGCAATACCTGACGTTTTTCCATATGCCCTATTGTCAGGTCTGCTGGTTTTTGGGGTTGCTAATTTTCTGATGCTGGCAGTCAACTACGGCGAGGCCAGCGTCGTCATTCCCATCGCCAACATGAGTTTTATCGTCGCACTTCTGCTCTCGGTCGGATTGAAAATGGAAAGGATCACCCCTCGAAAATGTTGTGTCATGGTCCTTGCCGTCATATCGATTGTAATGCTTTCGCAGGCATGATTTTTCTGCATGCGCTCAGGTATTGGATCGGTTACATCTATAAAAAGCCCGCTACTTGATGGTCAGCACCGGACAGGGCGCATGCAGGATGATATATTGTGCCGTTGACCCAAACAGCAGTTTGCCGACTTTGGATCTTCTTTTGATGCCGATCACAATCTCATCTATACCCTTGTCCCCGGCTAATTGAACCAGGTCTTCACCGGCTTCCAGGCCACGCACCAGAAGATGGGTTTTGCAGGGAATTTTTTTGTCCATAACCAGAGATTCGGCATATTTTAATTTTTTTTCAATCCTGTCGAACTCTTTTCTGGGAACATCGACGCCGCCAACCATGGATGTTACGATATGGATACTGGCATCAAAGGCAATAGCGTGTTGTATGGCATAGTTCAGTGCATCTTTGGATACTTCCGAATCGTCATAACCCACCATGATTTTCATTGCAATCTCCTGTAGTATAAAGTTTGTCTAAAAAATGCCTGGTTGCCTGCTGTATAACTATCCTGGCAATTTATAACCGATCAGGCAGTCAGTGTCAAATGGTTCCGGATTCAACCTGTCCGATACAGTCCTCTATGCTGTCGAGGGCCTGATCCATCTCTTTTTCGGTAATGATCAGGGCCGGGGTTAAAGTAATGATGTTGCCCATGGTCAGTTTAAAACTGACCCCCTTTGAAAGGGCGCAGTACATCACTTTTTCAGCTTCATCCAGAGCATGCCTGCCGTCTTTGATCAGCTCGATCCCCAGAAACAGGCCGATGCCCCGAACATCACCGATGAGGGGGTGTCTTTTTTGTATCTCCCCCAGGCGCTTCATGGCGTATCTGCCCAGTTGCCGGGAATGGGCCAGCAGGTCGTTGGATTCGATGGCGTTGATGGTGGCCAGGGCTGCGGCACATGCCACCGGGTTTTTTTCGTGGGTATAGTGACCCAGGGCCCGGTGTCCGACCACATCGAGCCGTTCACTGGCAATCATGGCTGCCAGGGGAAATACACCGCCGCCAAGACCCTTGCCGATGCATAGAATGTCCGGCGTTACGTCAAAATTTTCGCAGGTGAACATTTTTCCGGTGCGGCCCAGGGCATGGGGTATTTCATCAAATATCAGCAGAGCGCCATGTTTGTCGCAGGCCTTGCGAATCGTCTGCCAGTATTCGGCCGATGGCACATAGGGGGTGCTGCGCATCGGTTCGGAAATCACTGCGGCGATGTCGCCCTCCTGCTCGAGGATATATTCCACGTACCGGGCACAGAACATTTCCCACCTGTGGGCATCGCCCAGGTCGAAAAAGGCCCTGGAAGGATCCGGTGCCGGCACATGCTCGGTGCCCGGAAGCAGGGGGCCCTGGTCCTGGCGAAAGACCGCTTCGCCGCCGATGGAGATGGTATCCAATGTGGCCCCGTGAAAAGAATCCCACATGGAAATGGTTTTATGACGCCCGGTGACCAGGCGGGCCAGTTTAAGGGCAATGCCGATGGCTTCGGCGCCTCCGGGACAGAAAAGCGTCTTGCCAAGATCCCCCGGAGCCAGCTGTGCCAGCTTTTTGGCCAGGTCAACGGCAACGCGGTTTGTATAGCGGCGGGTGCAGAAGGACAGGGTGTCCAGCTGTCGCTTGATTGCGTCGAGTACCTCAGGATTGGCAAAACCGACCTGGTGGACGTTGTTGCCGTGAAAATCCATGTAGCGGTTGCCCTGAAGGTCTTCAATGTAAATCCCGTCGCAGGATTTCAGGGCATTGAGACACGGCGTGGACAGGGACTGTTTCAGAAAATAGCGCTCATCTTCTTTGAGCAAGGCCTTGGTGGCAGCGTCGATGTGCTGATCCTGCCATTTGTTTCGCAGAGGGGAAATGTTAATATCGCCTTCGGATTTATGCTGTTTCTGCATACTTGCCTCCTGCTATGGTTTATGGGGGTCCCATTTTCGTCAAAAGCCTAAACCGGTGAATCCAAGGTTACCGGAAAATAGTAGAATATTTTTATGTGATGCTAAAGTCAAAGAAATTATATTCATGGAATTGATAACCAAAATTATTTTATGGCGGTATTATGCTTGGCATTCTCTTTCAATATTTGATAAATATATTTTAATTGAGTATTCGACCAGATCGGTGATTTTTCAGCATGTTCATACTGTCTGGTAAAAATTAAGGTAAGGAGGACAATATGCCGAACCGGCCCGCAGAGCGCGTAAAACGGATGGAAAGAGAACAGGGCGATGTCAATACCACAGCAAACAGAAAAAAATACTGGGAGAGAAATCTGTCCGGTGATGCAAAAAAGTGGTTTGAAGAAGATAACCGCTATTTTCTGCATCAGAGCCTTTCCACGCCGGTATTAAATGTTGTCGAGAGGGCTTACGGGATCTATCTGGAAGATATGGACGGGAAGCGGTACATTGATATGCATGGCAACGGGGTCCACAATGCCGGGTTTAACAATCCGGCCGTCATCCGGGCCGTCAAGGATCAGCTCGATGGCCAGATGACCTTTTCCCCCCGGCGGTACACCAACAGGCCTGCTGTTTTGCTGGCCAAAAAACTGGCGGCCATAACGCCCGGTGACCTGTGCCGGACCCTGCTGTGCCCGGGTGGTTCCGAAGCCATTGAAATGGCCCTGATGCTGGCGCGCCAGGTGACGGGGCATTTCAAGACCATCTCTTTCTGGGATTCTTTTCACGGGGCCGGATTCGGGGCCGCCGGCATCGGCGGTGAAGAGCATTTCAGCGGCGGTCTGGGGCCTATGCTGCCGGGGACGTTTCATGTGGAATTTCCCAATTATTATCGTAATCCATGGCATTTTGAGAATCCGGAAGATGTGGATGCAGAATGCCTGCGTCAGATGGAGATGGTTATGCAGCGGCATCCCGAGGTCGCAGCGGTTATCGGTGAACCCATCTCGGCAACGCCGGTGGTTCCCAGCAAACGGTACTGGCAAGGGGTCAGGAAACTGTGTGATCACTATGGCGCCCTGCTGATTTTTGATGAGATTATCGAGGGGTTCGGGCGCACCGGTAAGATGTTTGCCGCAGAGCATTACCTGACGCCGGACGTTCTGGTGCTGGGAAAATCACTGGGGGGCGGACTGCTGCCCCTGGCCGGAATTGTTGCCGCAGACCGGTACAATGTCTTACAGCGCCGATCCATTGGACATTACACCCATGAGAAAAATGCCCTGTCGGCAGCGGCAGGCATGGCGGAGATAGACTATATAGAGGCAAATAATTTGTGTGATCATTGTGCAGAACTGGGTGAGTATACCATGAACCGTCTGAAGGCCATGCAGGCCGAACATCCGCTTATCGGCAATGTCATGGGCACCGGTCTGCATCTTGGGATCGATCTGGTCAGGGATCGGAAGACTAAGGAAAGGGCTGTAGATGAAGCAGAAATCGTGATGTTTAAATGCATGGAAAAAGGTCTGGCGTTCAAGACCATCGAGGGTAATGTCATTACCCTGAGGCCCTCTTTGGTGATCACCCGGGAGGAAATGGACACGGCCCTGGATATCCTGGACCAGTGTATCGGGGCGGTTGAAGACGGGCAACCGTATTAGCCGCGTCACGGATAAACCGTAGTAAGTGTCCCCTGGCGAATGGCAAGTCAGAGGATGCCTTTCCGGGGTCTGAGACCATGGCATTTCGGAGATTTCGATAGGGTTGCAATTCCAACGAACATGCGATAAGCTCTGCCAATCATGCACAGGTTCTTCCTCCGGTGCGTGTCAATGAAAATGAGTCGCCTCGGTCTGTTGCGGCTTGATATCGAAGTTACGAAAATTGAAAATGGATGAACGCAAGAGAAACAATCCCATGACGGCGCAGCCCACGGATACGAGCCCTTCTCCGGAAGCCTTGGCCCGATCTGCTTTTGACGCCCTGTCTGCCCACATCGCTATTCTGGATCACGACGGTGTTATTCGGGCGACAAACCGTGCCTGGCAGGACCATGCCATCCAGGGAGGCTTGCTGCCTGGCCATAGTTTTCATGGTGTCAATTATCTTTCTCTCTGCGATATCACCAACGGCGATGGCAGCAAGGATGCCTGCAATGTTGCCACGGGGATACGGGCTGTTATCAACATGGATCTCGATGAATTCCTGTACGATTATCCCTGCCATCGGCCGGACAGTCAGCACTGGTTTTACATGCGAGTGATTCGCATCCCGGATGCGAATCCGGTACAGGTCGTGGTCAGTCACGAAGAGATTACGGCCTTGAAATTGACAGAGCAGGCACTCAGGGAAAGTCAAGAGCATCTCAATGATCAGAAGCAAGGCTTGGAAGAAGCCAATGTGGCCCTGAAGGTTCTTTTAAAACAGCGCGAGGAGGACAGGCGTGAGCTTGAAAAGCGCTTTTTGACCAACGTCAAAGGGTTGGTTCTGCCCCATGTGGAAAAATTGAAAAGCGCCCAATTAAAAGCCAAGGAAAAGGCACTGGTAGAGATTATAGACACCCATCTGCAAGATATCATTACCCCTTTGATGCAGACACTTACCAATGCCAATATTCTTTTAACACCCCAGGAAATGCAGGTGGCCACCCTCGTCAAAGATGGCAAAACCAGCAAAGAAATTGCCGATATCCTGATTGTATCCGAAGCAACGGTTAATTTTCATCGAAAAAATTTACGCAACAAGTTCGGCCTCACCAACAAGCAAACCAATCTACGTGCCTATCTCATGTCCCTCAGTTAAAATGAAAGGCTCTTCTCCCAATTTGTTGGGAGAAAAAGATCCAGGGGGCAAGGATTCAAGTGTTTGTCCACCAGGGATGTGATCCTTGTTTTCGGCGTAATCGGAACGTTATTTTGAAAAACAATATAATAGGTTTTGCCTATCATCATAATCTTATTTTTCCCCTATTGAATTGTGACCCATCGTCAATATATTATAACAAAACAAGACCGGGATCTTCGACAAGCCACGGGAATACGTTCGCTGTTTCGGTTCAATATTTGACCCCAAATTGTGAAATGAAGGAGTGATATTATGTTCAAACATTTTGACGGGGGAGCGTTGATCGTTATTGTAATAACATTTGTTCTGTTTGCCCTGGCGCTGGTCACCAAGGGATTTACACATGATCTGCTTCTTGAGGCAGGTGTTTTCCTGGTGTCCGTCAAGCTGATTATGATGGCATACCGGAACACGGTGAACAACCGGATGGTGGTCAGGGAGTTGGCGGAAATCAAAGCCTATTTGCAGGGAAAGGAGAAAACCCATGAATAAGAAAATAGTTATTGCCGTTGATAGTTCTCAGCCTTCAAAACGGGCACTGGATTACGCTGTACAGATGTCAACCAGGATCCCTGATCTGCATTTTGTTTTACTCCATATTCAGCCCATGGTGTCCCTTTATTTGAAAGAAGAGGCACGGACCAGTGTTTTGGCCAGGAAGAAGATGGAAAAGCTTTTGAACGAAAATGAACGCTTGGCCCATGCCCTGCTGGATGGACACCGCAGCGATATGATGCGCAGGGGTATTGTTGCCCATCGCATCGAAGCTGTGACACAGGCGCGTAAGCTTGGATATGCCAAGGATATCATCGAGTTTGCCCAGCAGGGGCATTTCGATGCTCTTGTGGTGGGGCGCAGGGGGCTGTCCGGAATCGCTAAACTGTATTCCGGCAGTGTCACCGCCAATATCCTGGAGCAGTCCCAGGTGATTCCGGTCTGGCTGGTGGACGGTGAGACGGGTGCCGGCGAGGTGCTGGCAGATGTAGACGGATCCGAGGCTTCCTTGCGCGTAGTGGATCATCTCAGTTTTATGATGAGCGGTGATTCCAAGATGCGGGTAACCCTTCTGCACGTTGCCAGCAATTCCCGTAACGATTGCGAGATTGATCTTCAAGAAAAACCCGATGCTGAGTTGGAGGAGATTATCCTTCGTGGCGACAAGGCTTGTATCGATCAATTTTATACCCGTGTTTTGGAAAAATTCAATCAGGCCGGTATCGATGAAGAGCGGGTGCGATTTGAAACCATCGAGAGCCGAAGACGGATCGGAAAGGCCGTCATGGATTTTGCCGAAAAGGGAGACTACCATACCCTGGTTGTCGGCCGTCGCGGTATTGACAAATCCTTTTTCATTGGCAGTGTTTCGCGTTATATGATCAACACTCTATCAGACGGCGCACTATGGGTGATTCCCTGACACACAGGGACGGAGGGGCTGATAGATCGGTTCGATAAGCAGGGCGTCGATCTTGACATTCAAGGTGTTTTCCCCTGCCTGGGGGAACTGGTGATAGTGACCCTCTCTTTGTCCCCAATATCGGGCCTGGGTGTGGCGTATTTGGCCTTTGGGCTTGGCGGCCGGATAGTGGGAACGTCATAGGATACTATCCGGGTGGCTGTTACGCGGTGCCAAGTAGTCTGTTACCCAGCCGTAATTTCGTTTGAGAGCCTGGTGGTTGTAGTCCTTTTGAGCGTCCGATAACGGTTTGGGTATATTCTTCGATTAGATAGATAATGCGGTATTCTGCTTTGATGGGCCAGATAAATTGCATAGCCCACACGGCATTGGATTGGGGGCCCTGTATGAATCCCCGTGGGGGATATTCTTTGAGAGGCCCGTCCAGATTTGCTTTGTTGAATCGAAAGGTTGTCCGCACCGTACCATCGGTATCGAGACGGCAGGACTCAACGGCATTGTAGGCATCTTTCTCGATGAACGTGAATATGCTGGCGATGACATACCAGTCTCCCATGAAACGAACGATATCGACGTTTTGAACCGGTATATATGGGGCTGGTGGCCTGACAGCCCCCTATTCATGTTCCAACCATAAATATCGTGATGACTGCTAACGTTTTCATGTTTGTATCCTTTTATTCCGTTGAGCACCAAGGATCAGAGCAGGGTTACCTTTTTAGCATATTGATCAACTCCTTGCTGCCATGTAGCGGACCTTCCCGAAGATTGACCGCTCGAACCCGGCCCGGTCATTCATACCGAAGATCCAGGCAACGCACAGGTTCTCGTTATTTTAGGTGTAAATCGTTCCGGCCCGGTGATGATGGGCTTGCCAATGGAGCCAGCCATCCCTTTCAGCATTCCCGAGAAAATCCATTGATGGAATGGATAGAGGCCATACCAATAAACAATGCCGAAAAGACCCCTGGGTAGAAACCGTGACAGCATCTTGAGTTCGGTTTGGCCGGTTTTGTTGCCGGTGATCTGGAATTCAAGCAGCGCCTCTCCAGGTGTTTTCATCTCAGCCACCAGCAGCAGCCTGTGTGGTGGGTCTACTTTGAGTACCCGCCAGAAGTCCAGCGCATCCCCGACACCGAGTTCCATGGGATGACGGCGGCCACGCCGTAAGTCCACGCCGCCCACCAGGCTGTCCATGACCCCTCGCAAGCGCCACAGAAAATTGCCAAAGTACCAGCCTGTTTTACCCCCGATGCGTGCCACGGGTTCCCAGATGTCATCCGGAGTTGCCTGGAGGAGGGCACGATAACCGCACTGCATGATGGTGCCACCGGCCCATTCGGCATCCCCGCAATGAGCCCACTCCGGTTCCAGCAATTTCCCCGCATCCATCCAACACGTATCCACCTTTTCTTGCTGAACATGATCCAGTGCCAGCTTTATGGCTTCCCGACAGCTCAACAGGTTTTGTTGTATAATACCTAAACTGAGCGGTTTTGTGTTTGAACAACAAAAAGTCCTGTCGGCGAGAGGCAAAAAGTGAAGAGACATTGCTATCGAGCGAGACATTTCTCTCTAATCAGCAATGCAAACGATTTTTAACGCGATTGGGTCAAATGTCTCAGATATTTTGCGCACCTCACCATACGATTTATGTGATTAATTTTATGTTACCGCCAGCGTTAAGTTATAGCCGGCGCATATTGGCAGCGTTTAAAAAGCTCCGGCAGGCGAAGACTTTCAAAACAAACGGCAGAAACCTTGAGTATGATTTTTTCACTATGAGAGACGATCTTGCCGGCAATGTCTATCAATTTTCTGCGAACCGTTGTTGCATAAGCACCAACCGGTAAGATCGGGGTACCAACATCTTCTTTAAAGGTTTCCATCAAAAAATGACCCAGCAACATCGAATAATACCAAGCTGCATTAGGGTTGAACTTCTTGAATGGCAACTGCTCATGGCCGAAGTCTTTCAAGGCCCGGTTTGCCAGCTCGTCACTGCCACGTTCATGGTAGCAGGCAACAATGCCGTCTGCTTTCAAATAGTCTTCAGCTCCAATTTTTTTGAGCAATGTATCGATTTGCTGACCTTGGCCAATATTGGTGATGATAACCGTATCGGGCCGGCATCCAGGCAGATAGATCTGATCGCCATCATTGATCAGTCTGCAATAGATAGCTCTTCTGAACCGGTCCCAGGTTTTGCATTTACTTCCAAACTCAATATACTCCCAATAGTCTTTTTTGCCGGAACAATAACGGGTCCATGTTTCGTCTGTAGAAGCCACGGCAAAGGACTTGATATCTTTATACAGCTTCCCACCGCAGACATAGCCAATTTTCAATTCTTCACAGAAAGTGAAAATTTTTTGATCGAAAAACCCGCTGTCCATACGGATAATGATGGGAACATCCTGTCGATATTGTTTGCGGATTTTGGTGACCATGTGACGAATCATCTGTTGTACTGTGTTACCATGATTGGAGTGTTTGTTTCCACCGCGAAAGACCGCATCAACAATCAATCGCCCCCAGTTCATTTGCAGCGGTTGAAAACCCTTTTTCTTTTTGTAGGTCGGTTTAACTCCGTGGCGGCATTTAGCATCATCGTTATCCATCACCATGGTATCAATACCCAGTTCGATCAGTTCCGGTTGCCTGATCTTCAACCGCCAGATAAAAAGTCTCTGCAACAAGTGGCGGAACAAAAAGATTCGTGTCCAGGCAAAGGCGTTGAAGAATCGTTTAATCCTGTGGGACGAAGCCATCTCTTTCACATCTGTTTCAATGCTTCCGGCATAGCCGGGGTCTTGAGCAAGCTGATCAAAGTATGTCAAATGCCGACTGGTACCGTCTGCCATGAAGCAAAGTATCTGTTTGAAAAGCTCGAAGGCAGCGATGCCTTTTTTGCTTTTCCGTATGGAACCGAAAAATCTGTCAATCAGAGAAAATATCTGGATTTGATGCAAGTATGCGACAAACAGCGTCAAACCCGCTCTACCGGTCAAACGTTCGCCGGTCATTTCAATTTTGCTAATTTTCAGTTCCTTTTTTTGGTAAATTTTGCTATGTTTCTTCATCAAGTCCTCCATCTGATTGGTATGGCTATTCTTGTTAACGCTTTCGCCGGTTTTAACAAGTATTATAGCACATTATCTTCGGATAGAGGACTTTTTTTTATTTAAAATCGCTCAAATTAGGTAATAGATTGAATTCGATTTTCAGTGCAGACGGCATCACTGGTCAGGCCTTTGGTTAAAGGCAAGGCAATGGATTTAGGTACCGGGCTGATCAGGTGAATCCATAAGGCACTCAACCCGGGCGTCAAAACCGGTAAGGGTATAATCAGCCGTTTGGGAAGCCCGGCTTCCTCGGCATACATATCCAGCAGGTCACGGTAGGTGAGAATATCGGGCCCTCCGATGTCAAACGTCTGTCCGATGGTTTCGTCATGTTCGAGGCAGTCGACGAGATAGGTGATGACGTTGCGAATGGCAATGGGTTGATTCAGAGAGCGTACCCAGCGGGGAGTAGTCATGACGGGGAGTCGTTCCACCAGGTAGCGCAGAATCTCAAAAGAGGCGCTTCCGCTACCCAATATCATCGGTGTTCGTAAATCGGTGGTGGGGACCGGCCCGGACTGTAGAATTTCAGCTACCTCCATGCGTGACCGCAGATGTTTACTTAAAATTCCACCGTTGGACGCTGCCAACCCCCCGAGATAGATCATCCTTTCTATACCCGCGGCGGATGCGGCTGCAACCATATTTCGAGCTGCACGACGATCGGCCACTACAAACTTTTCTTTCTGGGCGATCATGGAGTGTACCAGGTAGTAGGCCGCCCTGCACCCTGATAATGCCTGCTTAAGTGATATCGGGTCCAGAACATCGCCTTGAACCATCTCCACACGAGGGTCGCCAGCCCAGGGCCGACATCCCATTTTGTTTATGTTTCGTGCCATGGCGCGAACCCGATAACCGGCCTCAAGCAAGGCGGGAATCAGGCGCCCACCCACATATCCGGTGGCACCGGTAACGAGTATCATATCAGCGTTCATTGCCGGAGTTCCTTTAGGTATTCGTAATGGCTTATCGTCTCACACGCCGGACTGCTTTGGGTCCTAAATCACACATGCGTACGGAGCTTAAGCTCCAGCGGGTGAGGGTTGAGATACGTCTGATGTTTCAGGTAGGGCTGGCCATATTTGCGCACATAATGATTGATGAGGGTGATAGGCACGATCAGGGGTACCAGTTCCCGACGGTATTGATCCAAAATTTCGAGCAATTCCTGTTTTTCATCTCCACTCAGTTCTTTTTTGAAATATCCCATCAAGTGCTGCAGGACGTTGATGTTTTTCTTTGTTGTGGTTTTGAGCGCCAATGCTTCCATCATAAGCTGCACATACCGGTCAAGAAGCTCTTTTAGGGGCAGTTTCCTGCCTTCTGCCACCAGTTTCCCCATCAATCGATAGTGCTTCTGGCTGTGGGCCAGGAATAAGAGTTTATTGCGGGTGTGAAAATCTATTATGGTTGCCATTCTATGCGAGTTGGCCATGCTGTCCCGCCAGCGTTTCAGGGTAAAGATACGCTCGATAAAATTTTCCCGAATGGCAGGATTGTGAAGTCGACCGTCATCTTCAACCGGTATGAGCGGAAAATGATCCATGTAAATCCGGGTAAACATGCCCACCCCTTTCTTTTCCGGCATACCTTTTTCATTGTAAACCTTCACCCGTATCATGCCGCTGCTGGGGGAATCGCTTTTAAAAATAAACCCACACAGCCCTTCCCCTTCGAGTTCTTTAACGCGTTTTATGGCCCAGCGGGTCATTTGTTCGGTGCGATCTGTTTTACTCTTGAAGGTCATCAAGCGGGGATTTTCAGGGTTGCCCACCAGGCGCAACGATTCCCTGGGAATGCCGAAACCAGCTTCCACTTCAGGGCACACGGGAACATATTCAACAAACTGGCCCAATGTATTTGTCAGGAATCGATCAAGCTTATGACCCGCATTCCAGCGCACCATATTTCCGAGTAAACAGCTGCTGATGCCTATTTTGAAGATGCCATCCATGCTGAAAGCCCTCCCTATACTGTTACAGGCTGGAACTGCCTATGGTCACAATCCCCAGATATCCATCCACCGTTAACACATCGCCGGTTTGAATCAAGGTGGTGGCATCCGGGATACCGGTAATGCAGGGCAAGCCGTATTCGCGAGCGATAATGGCGCCATGAATCAACATGCCGCCCCTTCTTTCGACAACGGCCGTGGCCAGGGGGACGACAAACGTAGTGTTGGGGTCTACGGCATCACACACCAATACTTCGCCATGCTTGAAGTTCGCCAGGTCGGAATGACCTCGAATCACCCGGGCCTTGCCTTTTGAAATTCCCGGGCCTGCCGGCTGGCCCACCAGCTGCCTGGCTTGAAGTCTGTCGCCTGTGGCTTTTTCTGTGAGGGTGGTCTTGTGCGATTCGGTTCCGAAATCAACCGCTTCTAAAACGCGTTTCAAAATGGGGGAGGCTGCATCGTCGGCATGGCTTTCAAGGCGTTTTTGGGCTTCCTGGACGGCTGCCAGCAATTGTGATTCAATGCGCCCAAGATAGATATTATCGTCATCACGCAATTGATAGCTGTTTCTCGCCAGTTCAAGCAGTTCCTTTGCCCAGGCCTTGCGATCTTCTTCAAAGTGATTCAGGTATTTCTCAATCAATCGTTTGATTCGGCCTTTGTTTTTCTGGTCGCTGGTCTGGGCCGGATGATCGGCCATCTCGAGCAGCAATCGGTAAAGCGGTCCGGTTCCGAGAACACAATTTTTACCACCGGTGACCGCACAGGAGAGGTCACCGAACCTTTCGATAAATTCATCGACCAAGGCCGTAAAATTGACATCAAGGTCAGTGATATCGTCCTGTTTCAGTTTTTTTGCCAGTTGCGGATCGTTGCGGATGATGGCGGCCAGATCCATTAATATCTTGTTTCGCTCGATACTGGCCATTTGGGTATGGGTAAGCAGATCCATGAATTCGTATGGGTCATCAGGACGTAGGGCATCATTGTAAACCTGTCCGAACAGCCTTACACCGTGGGCATAGGGAATAAAATCCGCCCAGTAAATGTTGACCCACTTGTGGTTGATTTCCAGGCGTTTTCGGATCTCATCTGCCAGGATCTGATCCGACATGTTGATAAGACTTATTGCGCTCAGTCTTTCAGCCTCGGCGATCATTGCGGGAATCAGCTCTTTTTCGATTTTACAGCGGAGGTCTTTCAAGTTATCAAAGCTGCGGTGCAGGCTCAGATACCAGCCGCGTTTATCTTTTGATTTATCTGAACTCAGGGTTGTAATGGGACGGGACTGGAGTAAAATCAACTGGCCCTTGTCATAGGTCCATTCCACGTCCTGGGGTGTCTTGAAAAATTTTTCTGCTTTTAGCGCCGTTTGAAATATGGAAGCGACCTCTTGCGGCATCAGGGGCGGTCGGGTCGATTTATTTGGTGGAAGGGCTGCCAGGTGAACACCGTTTGGGCTCGGGATGATCCAGTTTTTTCGCTCAGGGGACGTGTGCGAAACAATCTTATCGCTGTATCGATCGATTATCCAGCGATCCGGCTCGACGGTACCGTCTACAAGACCTTGATTCAACCCGTGAACCGATTCGATAATTCCCTGATTCTCATCATTGGGGTTTCGGGTAAAGACCACCCCGGACCTGTCCCCTGTCACGGTTTCCTGCACTACCACCGCCATGGAACTTTTTTCAACGTCCAGACCGATTTCCTGGCGATACAGCAGTGCGGCATCCGACCAGAGAGATGCCCATACCAGGCGGATGTGTTTCAAGATCGATTCCGTGCCGCTAACGTTGACAAAGGAATCATGCAACCCGGCAAAGGATGATCGGGCATCATCTTCTTCGGGTGCCGAGGATCGGATGGCCACGGTTCTGCCCAGAAAATGTTCATCGATATGTTCGCGAATCTTCTGAGCGAGATCGGAAGGAAGCGGTTTGGCCAGGAACATGCTGCGAATACGGGTAGCGCAATCCCATATTTCTTCCCAGCGCATTTCCTTAAACGCTTTACGATGAAGTTCCAGCAGGATTCGCTCGCGCAGGCCGTTTTTTTTGACATATTCATGATAGGCATTGCTGGTGATGCAGACCGTCCTGGGAATCCTGAAACCCGCTTTGTCCAGCAGGGACAGGGCATATCCTTTTCCGCCGACGAGCCGTCGATTTCCGGTATGGATCTCTTCGGTGGATAGAATCCAGTTCATGATGTTAAGTGCATCTCCGTCACATTCTGGAAGTTTTTCACCATGTAATAACTGTCAACATAAACCTGCACCAGCGCACATGTCGGCGAACGGACAAAATCCTCCAGATGGGGATGTTTGGCCAGGTATCGGTCCAGGATAAGCATTTTGTCTTTTCCGGTAACATCTTCTGCCCTCCCCACTGCGGTTACGGAAATAGCCCGATGGAAATCGGAAGTCTGGTTCATGCTGCTGTTGACCAATATCGCCACCCGGTTATCGGCAACCAAGTTGGCGTATTTGCGGGTGGTCGTTGGCGTTGCGAAGTAGATTCGACCCAGATCATCGCTGGCGACGAAGGCAACCAGGCTGGCATAGGGCTGCCCGGCATGCTGCGTGGATAACGTCGCCAGATTTTGTGAGCGGAACAATTCTTCCAGTCTTTTTCGAAACTGCTCATTTGCTTTCATAGCAATGATATCCCTATAGGGTCAGGACCAGGTCATACCATGTTCGGTAAAAGAGCCACTAAAGAAAGTGCGTTCCCTGAGGGTTGACCAGGCGACCCGTAAATTAGGTTTGCTGGAGCAAAATGGATCTCTTGCCCCCAGGTCAATACGCTTGCATCTATTTCCCGGCACCCACCAGGGGGAGTTCCTTGTCGATCCGGAAGAACACCAGAAACTTCGATTCGTCATTCTTGTCGATATATTGCCGTCGCCGCAAGGACTGCAGCAATTGGGAATCCTGCTCCTCGCGTACTTTGGTCAAAAAGAGGCGTTTGCCTTTGTAGCCGGGACCCTTTTCTATAAACATGTAGCAGGCATGTGAATTGGATTCAAGATTATAATGGGTAAGTCGATTACGCATGATCATGGCGATGGTTCCGTCATCCATAAAATGGGGTCTGGCATATATGGCCGTATCCACCTTGCCGTTGCTGTCTGCCGTGGCCATCACTCCTTTGCCTTCCGTGTTTTCAAAGTATTCTTTGAGTTCCATATGAACCTCCTTTTGAAATGACTTGTATGATCAGATTGTCGATCGCGTTTATAGCGTATACAATACACCCAAAAGATAATAATTATATCAGGAAAGAAAAGGAGAGGCGCTGTTTTATTAAGGCGCATCATTAATCACGGTCAAACTCTTTATTATTATATCAAGCGCCTAAGGGCGTCGAATCGGGATGGCCGGCAGTTGTTTTACCTCTTTTTTGTTGAGTTTCAGGTGGACCTTTTTCTCATCGATGCGATCGATTTCAGTGATGGCAATGGTAATGTATTTTTTATCCCAGAAAAGTCCCTCCCGCAGCACCATGTGGGTGATATAGCCGGTTTCAGGATCGACGATAAAATCAGTCACCTGGCCGACAAGACCATCGGTGGCCTTTACCTTTGCGCCCCTGCGGACGGCCAGTTCACCTGGGGGGATGGAACTGTATTTGCCTGCAATGACTTTATTCTCCGGTACGACATAGGGCCATAACAATGTCACCATGGGGTCGGCGCCAAAACGTTGAATCTGCCTTTTGGAAAAATAGATCTGGTCAAACGGCTCAAGATCTTTCAGATTTTCTCTGGTAAGGTTCAACAGAATCAGTTCGGGTGTTGTTTCTTTGATAAATCTGACCGGCACCATGAATTTTTGTTGTTTTTCTTTGCGGCTTTTGACGACGATGTGGGTCACTTTTTCGGTGGCCGGATTTACCAAAAGATGGGTTGAGCGGCCGAAAAATCCGTCAGTGCAATGGACGTCAGCGTTTAGGGGGAAATTTTTTTTCATGGTATGCTCCCGGGCTTTGGGGTAATAAAAACATAAAATAAAGAATTAAGCCGCTGACCATTTTCAGCCTAAATCACCTTCAGTCTAATAAATACCCGTACTATACGGATATCCGGCTACCGCCCTTATCATCCGCCAGATGGCAGGTGACAAAATGGTCCGGCCGCACTTCCCGATATTCCGGTATCTCCTGGGAACAAATGGGTCGTTCCAGGGGGCATCGGTTGTGGAACACGCACCCCCGTGGCGGGTTGGCAGGGCTGGGCACTTCACCGTCCAGCATAATGCGATGCCTTTTTCGTTCGGTTTCGGGATCGGGCTGGGGAACGGCCGACAGAAGCGATTGGGTATACGGATGGAGTGGTGAATAGAACAGATCCTTCCGGTTGGTCAGTTCCACAATTTTGCCCAGGTACATGACCGCAACCCTGTCTGAGATATGCTGGACCATGCTCAGGTCATGGGCGATAAACATATAGGTCAGGCCCAATTTTTGCTGCAGGTCCTGGAAAAGATTTACCACTTGGGCCTGAATCGATACGTCAAGGGCCGAGATGGGTTCATCACAGACCACAAAATCCGGATTGAGGGCCAGGGCTCGGGCGATATTGATCCGCTGACGCTGGCCCCCGGAAAATTCATGGGGGAAACGGTCAAAGTGATTGGGATCCAGGCCCACTAGGTCAAGCAGCTCCATAACCCTTGCGTGCCGTTCGTCGAAATCCTGGGACCCGTGAATCACCATGGGTTCGGCAATAATTTTACCCACCGAGTGGCGTGGGTTGAGGGACGCATAAGAATCCTGAAAGATCATCTGCATGCGCGGCCGCATCAACCGCATCTCCTCAGTGCTCAGTGACGCCAGGTCGATATCTCCAAGAAAGACCTTCCCGGCCGTGGGTTTTTCCAGGTGCAAGATCGACCGGCCGGTGGTGGATTTGCCGCACCCGCTTTCACCAACAACGCCCAGGGTTTCTCCTTTTTTGATGATAAAGGAAACATCGTCAACGGCTTTGACGGCACCGACCTGCCGGCTGAAAATGAGACCCCTGGTAATGGGAAAGTGTTTTTTTAGATTTTCCACCCGGACCATGATTTCGGGTTTATCGGCCACGGTATGGCCAGTGGTTTCTTCAGGCGTCATTGCAGGGCCTCCCGTTATTAACATCATAGAAACAGGTTGTAAAATGTCCCGGGCTGATTTCTCGAGATTGCGGGATCTCCTGCCAGCAACGATCAAAGGCAAACTGACAGCGCCAGGCAAACTGGCAGTGGCGTGGTGCTTCGAGAAGGTCCGGCGGGGACCCCTCGATGCTTACCAGTCGTTTTGAAACAACCTCCCCCAGGCGGGGCAGGGCACCCAGCAGTCCAATGGTATAGGGATGGCTGGGGTGGTTGTACAACTCGTCCACAGGCGCGATTTCAACCGGACACCCGGCATACAGTACCAGTACCCGGTCGGCCATTCCGGCGACAACGCCCAGGTCGTGGGTAATCCAGATAATGGATATGTTGAGTTCCTTTTGCAGGCGCTGCGTCAATTCCACGATCTGGGCCTGGATGGTAACATCAAGGGCCGTGGTGGGCTCATCGGCGATGACAATTTTCGGGTTGCAGGCAATGGCCACCGCGATCATGACCCGCTGGCGCATGCCGCCGGAAAATTGATGGGGATAATTGGAAAAACGCTGGGAGGCGCCTGGGATACCCACATAATCAAGGAGTTCTATGGTACGTTTGCGGGCTTCTTCCTGGCCCATCTGCAGATGTTCGATCAAAGATTCACTGATCTGTTGGCCCACAGTCATGACCGGGTTCAAAGCACTCAGTGCATCCTGAAAAATAAAACCGATTTTTCCACCGCGAACTATTGATATTTCTGCTTTGGATAACTGCAGCAGATCAATGGCATTGCCGTTTTCATAAAAAAGGGCCTGGCCCCCTTCGATTTTTGCCGGAGGGACCGGCAGCAGATGCAGCAGCGACATCATGGTAACACTTTTACCGCTGCCGCTTTCCCCCACAATGGCCAGCGTTTCACCCTCTGTCAGGTCAAAACTGACTTTGTTCAGGGCGTGTACGACACCGTCAAACGTGTAGAAGCGGGTAACCAGATCCTGAACTTTTAAAATGGTTGACATAACGACTCCTAAATCCTGTATTTTTCGATCGCTATTTTTTGATACGCCGCATGCGGGGATCCAATACGTCACGCAGCCAGTCTCCCAACAGGTTCATTCCCAGTCCGGCAAAAATAATGGCCAGACCCGGAAATGTCGCGATCCAGGGATAGATGGTCAGATATTTGCGCCCCACGGCCAGCATATTGCCCCAGCTCGGTATGCTCGGCGGCACGCTCAGGCCCAGAAAACCAAGGCCGGCCTCATAAAAAATCATGGCCGACATTTCAAAGGTGGCGATGGTGATCAAGGGACCGATAAGGTTGGGCAAAATGTGGTCGAAAAGAATACGGGTTCTGGTGGCGCCGAGGCTGATGGCCGATTCCACAAAACCGGATTCCCGCATCCGCAGCACTTCACCCCGGGTAATCCGTACAAAGATCGGAATATCCGTAAATCCGAAAATGAGGATGACGTTAAAGAGGCTGCGACCGAGAATGGCCGCAATAAACACCACAAAAACAAGGTAGGGCAGGGCCAGGATCATATTGACCCCCCCCATGATAATGTTGTCGGTTTTCCCCCCTGCATACCCTGAGATAAGGCCGATGACCAGTCCGAGTCCGCCGGCGATGAGGACGCCGAAAAAGCCCACGGTGAGAGAAACCCGGGTGCCGTAGATGATCCGGCTCAACAAATCCCGGCCCAGATTATCGGTGCCAAGGGGGTGCTGGATGGATCCTTTTTCCGACCAGGCCGGTGGTTGTTTGGCATCTCTTAAATTCTGTTTCAGCGGGTCATACGGTGACAGCCATGTAGCGAAAATTGCGGTGAAAACGACGATTAAAAACATCACCAGGCCAAGGGTGCCGGCCCGGTCCCGGGCCAGCAGTCTTCCGACAAAAACAATTTTAGGCCACAAGCCGCGTTCTTTTTCCTGGTCGACACGTGAACCCGTTGAGGTTACTTCCGGTGTTTGGGACATATTGTCAATCTCCATATCTGATTCGGGGGTCTGCCATTCCATAGGCAATATCGGTGATCAGGTTAAGGAACACTACCACGATGCTGGTGAAAAAGGCGATGGCCTGTACCAGTGCAAAATCGCGGTTACCGATGGCTTCCGCCAGCAGATTCCCGAGGCCGGGCCAGGAAAAAATTGTTTCGATATAGATGGAACCGCTGAGCAGGTAGCCGAACTGGACCCCGATAATGCTGATCAGTGGAATGGCGGCATTTCGGAGAATATGTTTAACGTAAATGCGTTTATCGGCAATGCCCTTGCTGTAGGCGGTTCGAACATAGTCTTCACCCCGAATTTCCAGCACGGCCGAACGGGTGAATCGCACCAGTTGCCCCATGGTAAACAGCCCCAATGCAAAGGCCGGCAGAATGACCGATCGGGTGGGCAATGGGATAAACCCTAAAAAATTCCAGGTTTCCCGGCCAAACGTTGGAAACCAGCCGAGATTGACGGAAAAAATCAGGATCAGGATCAGGCCCAGCCAGAAATTGGGGATTGTCTGTCCAATTAACCCGGCACCCCGGGCGATGGCATCCCACAAACTGCCGGGATTGGAACCGCCGAGCAGGCCCAGTGTAATGCCGATGAACATGGACATCAACAACGACACCGTGGCCAGTTCAATGGTGGCCGGCAGACGTTCCAGAATTAACCCCATGGCCGGCTGATGGTGGCGGACCGAATTACCAAAATCACCGCGCACGGCACCGGCGGCAAAGTCAGCGAATTGAACAATCATGGGGCGGTTATACCCCATTGCTTCACGGAGCCGTTCAATTTGCTCAGGGCTGGCATTACGGGACACCATGAGGGAGACCGGATCACCGGTGAGCTGAAGCATAAAAAAAACAATGCACAATACGCCAAACAAAATCAGGAGGGATTGAATCAACCGGGAAAAGATATAACGTTGCATGCAAACGACCTCTTTTTTTTTTGCTGTAAAGATAAAGACGACGGCAGGTCAATAAAAAATACCGCAGGTTCAGGAAAATGAGTTAAATAAATTGAACACCGGTTGCGCACGGGTTAAAATCGATATCCAGGCCAGGCAAAACCAATGATCGGTTTTAAGAGCACAAAAAAAGTGATTGCTCAAGTTATTTAATTCACATTCCTGCAAAGCCGGGCAGGGGCGGTGCCGCATAGGCCCCGCCCCCATACTGTCTTTCAGCGGCTATGATTACTCAACGCTGGCTGTTTTCAGGTAGTAATTTTCCCCGGCATTGGGTTTGTAACCCTTGACCTTGACGCTGGTGGCTTCAAACGCAACCGGCTGATACAGGTAGATAAACGGCGGGTCTTTTTGCACGTGGTGCTGAAGCTCCACATACAGGTCGGCCCTGGCGTTGTCATCGGCGGTGGTCTTGATTTTTTCCAGAAGGGCAAGGATTTTTGGATCAGACCAGGAAGAGTAACTGGCATCCTTGCCGCCCAGAGCCCCCTTGAGTCGCGGAAGCGCTTCACCGGATCGTTCTGACCAGCTGTCGCCGAACAGCGGCGGCAATTGTTTTTTGGCTTCAAGATCCCAGTATTTACCGGATTCCATGATGGTTAAATTGGTTTTAATACCAACTTCGCTCAGGTATCCCTGAATAGCCTCACAAACCTGCTCAAACTGGGCGTAGGCACCGGCCGGGCAGGCAAAATCGATGGAAAAACCATCTGGATAGCCCGCTTCCTTCAAAAGGGCCTTGGCTTTGGCAACATCATATCCGAACGGTTTGATTGTTTTATCAAAGCCCCAGTCCGCCGGTGTTACCAGGCTGGTGGCCTGACGGCCGTATCCTTCAAACAGGGCATCAATGATGGCCTGAACATCAACGGCATAGTTCATGGCCTGCCGGACCAGTGGATTTTCAGTGGGCAGTCCTTTGCCGGATGTCATATTGTTAAAGGCAATATAAAAAACCCTGTTTTTGCTGTAGGTAAGCCCCTTAATCGCCGGATTTCCTTTGAGGGACGCGTATTCTTCCGCACTTAGGCGGGTGACAATATCCACTTCTCCTGCCTGAATCGCCGATACACGGGTGGCGGATTCGGGAATGGGGCGAAAAATAAGATTTTTCACCTTGGGCAGTCCCTTCTCCCAATAGTTTGGATTGGCTTCGTAAACGATGCGATCGCCTTTTTTCCACTCTTTAAACACAAACGGCCCGGTACCCACGGGATGATTTAAAAAATAGGACTCCCCTTTTTCCTGGTGGTATTTGGGGGGGATCATAGCCCAATCGCTGTAAATGTATCGAAGCAACAACGGGCTGGGGCCGTCGGTGGTGATTTTTACGGTGTAGTCATCTATTTTTTCCACTGTTTTAGCGACTTTCCATCGGTCGCTCCATTTCATCGCATCGGCGCTGGCACGTTTCCAGGAATAGACCACCGAATCGGCGGTGAACGGTTCGCCATTGTGGAATGTTACGCCACGGCGCAGTTTCATGGTAAATACATCCCCGGCGTCGGAAATCGTCCAGCTCTCGGCCAGTTCGGGTACGACCTTGCCCTCTTCATTAACAAAGACCAGTGAGTTGTAAAGTTGAGCGGATGCATTGGTGGCCTGGCGTTCATCGGCAGAGGCAATGTCCAGGGCATTGGGAAAGGTAGTCAGCGCTACCCGCAGTGTACCCTGGGGCTGGGCACTGGCAATCGTTGTAAAAACAAAGGGGATCAACAACAGAAAAAAGAAAATAGAGCTTCGTTTCATAACCTGTCTCCTTACTTTAAAAGTGAAAAAAATGGGATGCATATTTTATCGATTAAATTCGGTTAAATAGGGTGGCGGTTTTGCTGCCCATCACCTCCCTTCATTGACGTTATTGTTGTGGCGGTTTTAGTATATTTTTCGCATGCGGTCTATTTATCCTGTCGCGTACCGGCGGCTGGAATGTAAATAAAAAATCGAATGCATTCAACAATGATGGCCATTTGTTGAAAAAATAATTGTACAAATGTCTATACAGCATGTATGCTGCTTTTATCTTAAAATGATGATTTGTTCAAGATAAAAATATACTATACCGCAAATATAAAATACAGGTATTTTTGAATGCGTTTTAATAATTATTGTTACTTTAGTATTACAACAAGTAATAGGCTATTGCGATAATGCCGGCAAATGAGTTTGCATGGGATATTATTTGCATGGGATATTAAGTGATGTGGGGTTAAACATAAGGAGGCCGGTGGCATGAAAAAAACATTCAGATTGAACAGTTGCGATGAAGTGGATGAGGCGCTGCGGTGCTGGGGTGATAACGTGATATCCAAAGACAGGCTGAATTACACGGTGACCGTGGATATTGAAGAAGAAGAGTTGAGAAAATACGAGTATTATCATGAGATAGATAATATGGATATTTAACAACACCCCTTTTTTTTAATTCCAGAACAATATCGATCCGTTATTGAAAGGGGTGTTACGGCGGCAGGCAGGAATGCCTTTGCCGTGAAAAGAATACCGGTTTTGGGATGCGGACGGGAAATATCTTAGAAAAATAGGCTTCGGTGTTTTTCGATCATGCTGGGCGCTTATGGGCAACCATTCGTTTTAGAAGGCTAAAAATTGTCGGGTAGACGATACATAACCTTTTGTTATTTTCAATATAATAAATATTAAGTTGACATGTATTGGCAGAACTAATCAACATGAACAGGTGATATGTTTCCATCAGCAGGGTTATAGATCAGACCCAAAAGGTCTAAAAGTGGGTGCCCCAATTTTATCATAATGCTCCATACTTGGTTCTCAGGGAGGAAATAATTTTCTGAATGATACTCTTTTTTCTGTTGGGTGCCGGCGCGTATGTCGGCTGGAATATCGGGGCCAATGATACGGCCAATTGTATCGGCACCACGGTTGGCTGCGGCCTCATATCGTTTAAGAAAGCGGTGGCGCTGGTGGCTGTTTTTGCCATTATGGGCGCCATGTTTCAGGGCGAACATGTCATGAAAACCATCGGAAAGGGGATCGTTCACGCGGATTTGAATTACACCGCCATCATGGTGGCCCTGGTCTGCTCCGGTTTTTTTGTCACCCTGGCCACTTTTTTTAGAATTCCTACTTCAACCTCCCAGGCGATCGTGGGTGGTGTCGTGGGCATTGGACTGGCTGTGGGGGCTCAGGTGAATTATGCCAAGTTTCTCACCATTGCCGGGAGCTGGATTGTCTGTCCGGTCCTGGTTCTGGCCCTTGCCTTTTCAATGTCGAAATTATTGAAAATGGGCCTGCGAAGATACCGGGGCAATCCCATGCGGGTGCGGAGTATGCTTGCCTGGATGGCCATATTGTCTTCCTGTTATCTGGCCTACACCATGGGGGCCAACAATGCCGGCAATGCAGTGGGCCCCATTGCCAACCTGGGGATTGTCCACCCCAAAATCCTCCTGGCCCTGGGGGGTATTTCCATTGCTGTGGGGGCCATTACCTATGGGAGAAAGGTAGCCGATACCGTGGGGAAGGGGATTACCCCCCTCGATATCCCCGGGGCTCTCGTGGCCCAGGCCGCCTCGGCCGGCGGACTACATCTTTTTTCGCTCCTGGGCATTCCGGTGTCCACCTCTTCCGCCATCGTGGGTGCCGTGGTGGGGGTCGGTCTGGTCAAGGGCGCTGGCGCCATCAGCAAGAGGACCATTGCCACCATCCTCATCGGATGGGTATTAACGCCCTGTCTCGCGGCCGGTTCTTCCTTTTTGCTGTATCGGTTGATAGGTGTCTTTTGATGTTAAAAGACGGTTTTCAGTATACTTGTGAAAAATATTTTTTTTTGATAGAATTATGGCAGAAAAATGGTAACTGTTCATGTGTTCAGTGATACAGCGTCAATGGGTATAAAATCAGGGAAGATCGAATGAGTTGAACGCATTGAAGCATGGCCTCTTGATGACGAAAGGGTTGCGGTCCGACAAAAACGACACTGAACCCGCGAATCCCTAATATATTAAAATATAAGCCCGGTAATGAGGAACAGTCGATATGTTTTTTAAAAAAGAAAAAGAAGTTGTCTCACTGGTGATAAAACATGTTGATGCGGTTGAAGCGTGTCTGAGAACCGTATTGGAGTCGCTTCAAATTTATATTAATGGTAATGTGAAAGAAGCCAAATTGCTCGGGCGCAAGGCCCGTGCCCTGGAATCCGAGGCCGACCTTATCAGACACGAAATCCGGGATAAACTGTACTCCGGTGCCTATCTGCCGCTTTTGCGCGAAGATATCTATAAACTAGTTGAAAGTATTGATAAAGTTGCCAATGCAGGAGAGGCCTGCTGCGATTTTCTTCTCAATCAAAGACCGTTTCTTCCTGAAGCATTAAAAGCCCCGTTCATTTCCGTAAGCCGCGAATCTCTGGGCATTATCATGCCCTTGAAGCTGTCGGTGCTTTGTTTTTTCAAGGGTGAGTGCAAAATGGACGTGGTGCGTGAGCATACCCGGGAGGTGGGTCTTCAGGAATCGGTGGTGGATAAGCAGGAATGGGATCTGACCAAGGCGATTTTGACCACCCAGGAGCAAACGCTTGATTTCAGTCACAAAATGCACCTGAGACTCTTTCTTGACAGTATTGTAGAAATTTCTGACCGGGCCGAAGACGCTGCAGATCAGCTTGAACTGGCAACCTTGAAATCAATGGGCTGATTCCCACTCTGTAACGGTCAATTCCAGCCCCATCCATACGTTCCGAAATCATAGAGGGCCGGGCATACATTTTTTGTGTTCCCGGTCCTTTTTTTATGCCTGTTCAAGGGTTTCAGGGAAGCAAGTCGGATCCGGTAAGGATCACATGTCCTCCCGAAAACCGGAACATCGCGTCACCGAGTTGTGTAAAATAATAACCAATTGTTATTAAATACATGATTATTATTAGTTTGACTAATACTCCCAAAGGACTAAAAAATAGATCATCATTATTTGAACGTCTCTGTACGGTGCGTTTTGTTTTTTGCCGGCATAAATGAATTTGTAAAATGATTTTATGCTGTTGCCGTTTATTAAATATAAAGGAGGTTTGCAATGGATCTGAATAATCTACCGGACAATCCTTATTTTCTACTGACCCCGGGGCCCTTGTCCACCACCAAGAGTGTCAAGGCTGCCATGCTGCGTGACTGGTGTACCTGGGATGATGATTACAAACGCATCGTCCAGGAGGTTCGCTCAGGCCTGGTCAAACTCGCCGTAACGGATATTGAAAACTATACCGCGGTGCTGATGCAGGGCAGCGGCACTTTTTCCGTTGAATCCGTGGTGGGCACCATGATGCCTGAAAACGGCAGACTGCTTGTACTCACCAACGGCGTTTACGGCAGCCGGATCGGTCAAATTGCCGAAGCCCTCAATATCGACACCGTCATTCAGGACAGCGGGGAAATTTATCCTGTTGATATCGAACGGCTGGATGCCACACTGGCACAGGACAAGACAATAACCCATGTCGCCGTTGTTCATTGCGAAACAACCACTGGCCGGCTGAATCCCATTGAAAAAATCGCCCCTGTTGTAAAAAAATACGGCAAAACTTTTTTTGTGGATGCCATGAGCAGCTTTGGCGGTATCACCGTTGATATGGAAAAACTGGACATTGATTTTCTGGTCAGCAGCGCCAATAAATGTATCCAAGGGGTTCCCGGATTTGGTTTTATTCTTGCCCAAAAAGCCGCCATACAGGCGACAAAGGGGCAGGCACGCTCCCTTTCATTAGATCTTTACGGCCAGTGGAAAACAATGGATGCCGATAAAGGCAAATGGCGTTTTACTTCTCCGACGCATGTTACCCGGGCTTTTCATCAGGCCATGAAAGAACTGGAAGCAGAGGGGGGCATCGAAAAAAGAGCTGCCCGTTACCGGGAAAACCACAGGGTTCTGGTGCACGGCATGCGAAAGCTCGATTTTGAGACCCTTTTGCCGGACGAGGACCAATCTCCTATTATTACCTCTTTTTACAGCCCGAAAGCACAAAAATACAACTTTAAGGAATTTTATGATAAATTGAAATCAAAAGGCTTTGTCATCTATCCGGGCAAAGTGACCAACGTGGACTCGTTCAGGATCGGCAACATCGGCCATGTTTTCCCCGAAGACATGGCCCGCCTTGTAAAATCCGTTGAGGATGTTATTTTCTGGTAATAATAGGGTCTTACAATTATTCCGGCAGGTGCTTCTCCCTTAAAGGAGATGGCCCTGCCGGTTTTTTTATGACTTACTCCTTCATTTTCAGCAGTACCATGCCTGTTTGAGGATGGCTCAATACCCTGTCTATCTCTAATAGTTGTAAATAGTCATCCGGCAGCAGCACCACCGGATCAAGATTCAGTTCCTGCCGAATCCGGAGGCTGCGGATCTGTCCTTTGATATCCGGCTCAGACCGGGTGAACATGCTGATGGTGCCTGCCCCGGGAAGACGAAATATCATCTTTTCAGGGGGCATGACCTCCACTGAATCGACCGTATCCGGCAGCCGTACTTCAATATTAACGGTTTCGTGATTGAAATCATTTCGGTACAAGGGGTTTTGACGCTGATCCCGGCCCACATCGGCAACATGACGGATTAACCCGGGCAGCTGGAGATACAAAAAATTATCCTGCCGCGTGGCATAGTCGTCCACCCGAACTGAAAATTCTTCGATTCCCGGATAGGTATTGTCGTCGATAACATATTTACCATCGAGTTTTGCACCCCGGCTCAGATCGTTGACCTGTTCCTGAATGTAGCGTCGGCGTTTTTCCGGCGGCATTTCGCTGAATCGCTTGTGAAATTCTGCGAATGCATTGCCATAATACAGCATTTTCTTTTTAACAACGGCATCGCCATTTTCAAAGAGTTGAATGTGATACACACTATCACGGTTATCGTGCAGGTCTGCTGCTGCGGCATGGATGATTTCAAACCGGCCACTGGAAACCACAATCCCCGGCAACCCGTCTGAAGGCGTTGTACCCAGTTTTGCATACTCATCGGTATCATTTAGATAAACAATGCCACCGGTATTTTTTACCCGCACCAGAACGGTATCAAACCATTGAGGGGCCGGATATTCCCGCATGGCCTGCTGCAGATCCGCCACTTTCGAGGATTGTGACACCAGGATATATTCGGGGTTGTAGCCGGCTGCATTCAGAAGGGCATACAATAAAACGGCCCGGTCTGCGGAATTGCCATATCCATCGGCCAGCGTCCGAGCCGCCGGTGTGATCTGATTTAAAGGCAGTTCACTGAGCCCTATTGCAACGGGTTCGATGTGCCGGGCCACAAAGTCTCGGATGGCTTTTATACGGCTGTCGTCGTCCATTGAATCGTCAATCAGCTCCCTGGCCTGGGTGATGATTTCCGGCTGGAACAGCGCCGCCTTTTGCAGGGCCCGGTATACTTTTTCAGTGTAGGTTTCCCAGGCGCCTGCCGACACAAAAAGTACCGGGTTAAAACTGTACCAGGGCGGCAGATTTTTTTCCGGTTTCACCGGAGCGATATGCTCAGCTGTAAATTCATACAGGGTTGATTCTCCCTCTGTCCTGATTTTTTTAGTGATCATCTGAGTATGGGGGCGTTTCCATGTTTTGTCGAGTCCCAGCCCCCGATTCGCCCGGAGAATTTTTATGGGCAGATTTGAGGGGATTTGCAGCCGAATGGTTTTTTTCAGAATCGGATCGGTGTAACGAAAGACAGGGTTTGTTGAAAAAAAACGATTATGAATTCTCGCATCATGTTTCGACGCCGTCATCTCCTGTTTGAAAAAATTCCCGCCGATGGAGAAAAAATTTTGATTTTTTTCCCGGCGGACCACCCTGATTTTTATGATGCTGTCCTGTTCCACTCCCGGAAGGCTGACTACCATGGTTTTGGCTGCGGGATAGCGCGGGGCACCGCCCACCCACGGTGCATCCATTATATTGATTTGTTGCCCTGTAACGGTTTTAACCTTTCCGGTAGGACTTGTTACACTGGCTTTTTCCAGGTGCACCTCCTCCCATACCGGATTATAATTTATGCGGATATCACTGTATTTTTTTTTGCCGGCATAGGTCAGCACTTTTATTGTTGCATTTCGGGTCTCTGTCCAGCAGCTTGTATCTTCCACCTTATATTCTAAATCTTCATTCAATACGACAGCATCGGCCTGAAAGGATGAATACCATTTTTCCGCCGCCGGATCCGGGCTTGTTGGCGGGGGCTGGAAAAGAACCATCCTTTGATTAGCAGATTCGATTTTTTTCAGTGTTTCCCTGAGTGATCGGTATTGGTCCGGGGAATACTGCGGCAATTTGAGTTTGAAATTATTTTCATTATGGAGCGTGTTGTCCGCCAGTACCAGGTTGCGGGACCAGGTGACGCCCCGGGTTTCAATAACCGGAAACTGGGGCAGGTTTTTCAGCTTTCCCACGGCACGGTTCAGTTTCAGATCTATGGTTTCCCTGACACCGCAGGCGTATTCGGTGAAGAGCGGATATCGGCGTTTTTCAAGCCCTGTGCGACCCAGCAGGTAGTGCACCATGCCCAGGTGGTTGCCCATTTTTGGCAATGGCAGCATGATTGTATCCTGACCGGCAACCCGGATATCACCGGATTCAAAGGAAAGCACCACTGTCAGCGATTGAGTGGTATCGAGCATGTTCTCAGGCAGGATGGTGTATCGGGTAAGCTTTGCCCCAGGGGCGAATGTCTTGATTATTTTTTCAAAAAAGCCACGTTGTTCATCCGGTAATATTCGAGCAAAAAACCCCCGGTAGGCATTATCGTTGATGCCGTTGAAATGCAGGGTTGATTCGGCTGAAAGGTGCCCATTGATGTCAAGAGATCCTTTGGTGGTAATGACCATCATGTTCTGTTCGGCGGATTCACCAGGGCTTGTCTGCAATGTTTCGCCGTCGGGTGTTGCCACCAGATAGCTCTGGTTGTTCAGGTAGCTTGGAAACATCCGGGTGGTATTTTCATCGGTGGCATCCATCAGCAGGTAGGACCCGTCCGGTTCACGCACGGCGGTAACGGCATGGTTGAAAAAGGGCTGGGGAACCTCGGGATCTTTTTTAGGGCCGTTCATGATGAGGGTCGGGTAGGCTTCCAGCCCGGCAATTCGCAACATGGCGGCCAGCAGGGCGGCTTTGTCCCGGCAGACGCCGGCACGCTGGTTAAATGTCATGCTTACCGGGTGGGGCTCATAACCGGGGGAGTCCTTTTCCACCGTCAGCCCCAGATAGCGGATTTTCTGGGAAACCCATGTAAAGATTGCCTGTATTTGTTGCCTGGGGTCATCTATACCCTGGATCAGTTCGGCTACCAGTGCCTGCATGGGCGGGGTTGTTTTTTCAAGGTTGGGTTCGCAAAGGTCCCAGTACCATCGGGAGATTGATTCCCAGTCATTGATGGTGCTGACCAGCAACCGCTGGGTCTGGGTATACAGGGGCGGCATGTCGGGCTCGGGAATCGCCAGGGGAACGTCTTTGGCGATCCATTTATAGACGATGGCATCTCCCCGGTTACGCTTTTTAAACGTTACGGTGCCTGGAATTTCGGATTTTAAGGCAATCCGCTGCAAAGGTTTGTCTAGGGGAGCGATCACGGTAAAAGCGGATCGTTTGATGGGACTGGCCCCCTCAAAGGTGACATAATCACTCCAGGTGCCGGGGGTACGGACCTTGGTGAAGTTGTCGCGGATGATATAGTGGAGGGTGTCGCCGGGGTTCAGTTCGGGTATATTCAGGCGTAAAATCTTACTGTTCGGGTTATAGATATTGGATTCCATCTGGGACGGTTCGATCATGACCCGGCTGTTGCTGCCGGTATCCACTGTTTTGACGGCGCCGTCACCGGAGATGATTTCCACCACCTTGAAAGCAGTGTCGTTGTAGGGAATGGTAAACGCTGAAGACAGGGTCTTAAGGCTGCTGCGGCCCTTTTCGGTGAGGATTTTGGTGTAGCATTCAAACCATTCGATATAGGTGCCGTCCTCGCTGTACTTGACCCATTTATGCATGTCAATATCGACGGTGTCGGCATCGGGATACTTGACTGCGGTGACCTGGGCCGCCGCCTTGATGGCCCGGGATCGATCCAGTATTCCCGGATACAGCGCTTGGGTTTGTGCCATTGCGAAGGGGGCGTGGTATAAAAGGATGACGGTTGCAATGGCCAGCATCTGTCTAACCGTGAAGCGGAATTTTCTATTCATTTATGTTTTCCTGTCATAAAGATTAATTTGGGTCAGACAACGTTTTTGTTTTGACCCAAAGGCAATGATTCAAAAGTTGATGAACTCGTAAAAAGTCGGATTTAGACGGTTTTGTAAAAAGTTCAAATTCAAGGCGCGCAACTTTTGTAATCATGAGGCGTACTGATCGTAGGTTGAATGATTACAGGCTGCAGCGCAACGCACAGGAGTTGGACTTTTTACAAAACCGTCAAACGTTCGGGTGCTGCTGTTTCTGTTTCTGCAGCAATGTCGATTTTGTATGGCGATGCTGCATCAGGCACTTATGTTTGATGTTTTGTGTTTTTATGTCAACAAGACAAATTGTAATAACCAAAAAAAAAGGTTTCTCGCTATTTTGTGTGGGTACCCCGGGATGCTTTCATTCTGATACTCAAAAAACTCGGTGCAAAGCAGTCGTAACGCCGGCCAGGTCCTTCTCATAACCGATCATGTAAAATTAAAATCATAGAGGACTATTTGATGGCTGTCCGGCCTAACGATCGCTAAGCCCCTCAAACAGTTTCGAGCATCAGAATAAAAACATCCAGGGACTGTACCGGTCAAATTTATCCATATGAAACAGCGAGGAGCCAAAAAAAATATTTCGCAAACAACGATAAAAGTGATGTGTGCTGCTCATCATTCATATCTCAAAAAATATCACTCCCTGCTTCAAGCGGTCGGAACGGCACGGGAAACCCACTTGAAACAGTGAAGTGATTTATTGCTGTTTTCTCGATGTTATTTTGTCAATGTTACCACTACAAAGCCGGCTTTGGTCCGTTTGAGCAGAAAACTGACAGTGTTTCCTTTTTTGATTTTGTTCAACTGTTTTGTATAGGCCTTGAGTGTATCGACCTTTTGGTGGTTGATCTCTTTGATCAGATCGCCCTGGAGGATGCCGGCATCATCGGCTTTGCTGCCATTTTTAACCTGGGTGACGAGTATCCCCTGATCATCTTCGGAAAATCCAAGCCGATTGGCCATTTCCGGTGTTAATTCGGAAAGGGTCATGCCCAGTTCGCTGGTGCCGGCAGGTTTATCTGCCGCCTGCAGGGCGGCCTCGTCACGTTTTTTAAGTTTGACGTACACGATTTTTTCAGCGCCGTTTCGTAAAATTGTGATGGCTGTTTTTTTGCCGATCCCACTGGCGGCAATGGCACTGGACAGTTCCCGGGTGGTGGTAATGGTTTGATCGCCCACGGCAACAATAATGTCATGGGGCCGGATTCCCCCTTCGTCCGCCGGATCACCTTCATAGACATGGGTGACCAGGACACCTTTCGGGGTTTTCAGACCATAGTATTCGGTCAGTTCCGGGGTCAGGTCCTGAATGGCAACACCCATCCATCCCCGGGTGACCTCTCCTTTGTCTTTCAGTTGTTCAATAATCCCATGGGCCAGGTCTACGGGTATGGCAAAACCGATGCCCTGGCCGCTGGCCACGATGGCGGTATTGATGCCCACCACCTCCCCCTGCATATTCAGGAGGGGGCCGCCGCTGTTGCCGGGGTTGATGGAGGCGTCGGTCTGGATAAAATCATCATAGGGACCGGATCCGATAATGCGGCCCTTGGCGCTGACGATGCCGGCGGTAACGGTCTGTTCCAGCCCAAAGGGACTGCCGATGGCCACCACCCATGAGCCCACGGCGAGTTGGCCTGAATTGCCCAGTTTCAAAGGCGTCAGGTCTTCTGATGCATTTATTTTGATCAGGGCCAGATCGGTATTGGGATCCCGTCCCACGACTTCGGCGTCAAATTCTTTTTCATTGGCCAGTTTGACTTTGATTTCGTCGGCATCTTTGATCACATGATTATTGGTAACAATATACCCATCGCGGTCAATTATAAATCCGGACCCTAAGCTGCGCTGCTTGAATTCACGACCGGGACCTTCCCCGGAAAAAGGTCCGAAGAAATCCTTGAGACGATCATTGTCGCCAAACGGCTGGTTGAAAAAATGTTGAAACACGCGGCCGCCGCCTTTGACGGTTTTTACGGTGCGGATATTAACCACCCCGGGTCGGGCTTCCGCTGCCAGGTGAGTGAAATTCCCTGGAATCAGGTTGGGACCGTCTCCCCCCCCTGCGGCAATGACGTTCTGGGGGCCGGTAAAAAATGATAGGCTTAATGTGACCAGGGCAATCATGATGATTCGGGTAACGTGTTTGGTGGATTTCATGGTTTTTCCTCCGCTGTTTTATGATGGTGTGTAAAATAATCGCATTGTTCTGATTTGTTCTTGAAGGGATAATAGCGCAGGAAGTTAACCAAAAGATGACGCAAAGATTACCAGATGGTAATTTTTGCGGAAAACGGTGATTTTTTCAGACGTTGGATCGGGGAAGAGTGACACTGAAAAGGCTGCCCTGGCCGGGTGCAGTGTCCACCGTGATATCGCCGCCGTGGGCGTGGGCAATGGCCTGGCACAGGCTCAGCCCCAATCCTGCACCGGACCGGGAGGTGTCCTGGGACCGGCTGACATCGCAGCGAAAAAAACGGTTAAAAATGTGAGGCTGATCCAGTGATGAAATACCGATGCCCGTGTCTTTGACGGTAATGATGACGCTGTCCGCTTTATTCTTCTCAACGGCAAGATCCACACGGCCACCGGAGGGTGTGTATTTGAGGGCATTGTCCACAAGATTGCCGATCATTCGTTGCAACATTCGGAGATCCCCGTAGTACGGCAGGCTGTCGGGTGTGCGGCAGTTCATGGTGATATGGTTATCCTCTGCAATGGGTTGGAACAGCTCCCCTGCCTGTCGGATGATTTTTCCCAGATCCAGACGTTCCGGGTTCAGCCGTTCAACACCGGCTTCGGTCCTGGAAATCACCAGCATGGTGTTGATAATGTCCAGCAACTGATCACACTCTTCGATGACCCCTGCAGCCATGGATTCATAATCTGCGTGAGTGGGATTCGTGGTCAGTGTGATTTCGGCAATGCCGCGGATCCGGGTCAGCGGGCTTTTCAGGTCATGGGCGATGTTGTCGTTCATTTCCCGGATGCCGGTAACCAACGTCTCGATGCGGTCCAGCATCCGGTTGAAGGTCATGGCCAGCTGGTCGATTTCATCGCCCCGGGGTTTCACGGGCACGCGTTTGTCCAGGGCACTGCCGGATATGTATCGGGCCGTCCGGCTGATTTCGGCCACCCCGGCAAGGGCACGGCGGGCCATGAACAATCCGATGAGGACCGCCACAAGGAAGAGACCGGACATGATCAGTATGAAAATTTTCCGGAAGGCTTCGATGATGCGGGTCTGATTTTCCATGGAGCGGCCCAGCTGGAGAATGATACCCGGGCCGATAATGCTGTAGAGTATCCTGATTTTGTGTTTACGGCCCTCAATGGTCAGGGTTTCAAAAACATGCAGCTGGCCCTCCAGCAGCCTCCGGATCGCAGAATGGCCCACCCGGATATTCTGCCAGTAGGACATGTTGGATGATGAAAAGGTAATGCCGTTGGGATACAGAAGGCGGAAAAAGATTTTTCGTTCACCGGCGGCCTGGGATTCCAGGAGGGCCACCCCTTTCACTGCTTCAAGGCCTTTGGCTGAAAAAATAGAGGTAAAGGTGCTCACTTGGCCCAGAAGTTCCTGATCTGTCCGGTCACGTAATACCGACGTCATCATCAGGTAAAAAACCAGAAACGCCACACATGCTGAAAAAGTGAATATGCCCGCATACCAGAGGGTCAGCCGAAAGGCCAGGGTGTGACGGATGTTAAGCAGATTCTCTAAGGACATATCCGGCCCCACGTACGGTGTGAATCATTTTTACACTGAATCCTTTGTCGATTTTGTCGCGCAATCTGGAAATACGGGCTTCCACCACGTTGGTCATGGGATCGAAATGATAGTCCCAGACATGCTCCATAATCATGGTTTTTGAAACAACCCGGCCGGCATTTCGCATGAGGTATTCCAATAGAGAGAATTCCAGCGGTTGGAGCTCGATCCGCTTTTCAGACCGTTTTACGTCCCGGGTAAGTAAATTCAGAAAAATGTCCCCGACGGTCAGCTGGGTGGGTTCGGCAATATTGCCGGTGCGCCGCAGCAGGGCCTGCACCCTGGCCAGCAGTTCTGAAAAGGCAAAGGGCTTGGGCAGATAATCATCACTGCCGGCCTGCAGTCCCCGCACCCGGTCCTCGGTGGACCCTTTTGCACTGAGGATAATCACCGGTGTGTTGACGCCGCTGCCGCGCATTTTTTTAATCAATGTCAGACCGTCTAATTTAGGCAGCATGACATCGATAATGGCGGCGTCATAGGGCTCGGTGAGGACCAGGTGCAGTCCGGTCTCGCCTTCAACGGCATGGTCCACGGCAAACCCTGCTGATTTGAGCCCTTTCCGTACAAATGAGGCGATTTTTAAGTCGTCCTCGACCAGAAGAATACGCATTGTATCAACCTTTAACTGAGTCTCTTCTTAATGCTCGAAAGAGGCTATGGAGGCTATTTTACGGCTGTCCGGCCTAACGCTCGCTAAGTCCTTCAAACAGTTTCGAGCGTGAAAATGAAAACATCCCGGGGCTGTAGCCGGTCAAATTTACCCATACGAAACAGCGAGGAGCCGATATTTTTAATTTAAACAGTATTATATATTAACGCAAGCCCACGATACAAGTGTTTATAGGATCAATATGAATTTTTTGCAACCGCAGGAAAGTGCAGGGGGTGTTTTTTTGAACCCTGAACCATAAACCCTCAGGTTGTTTACATTTTTCTTGACAAATTCATGTAAAGCATTAATTCTACCCCAGATTTATATCTGTTTCAGCAGCTATCACCATCAGGGATATTGTTTTATCCCAATTACTTTTGAATGGATTCTGGTGGGCCGTTTTTTATTAAATTTATGATTTGGACAGGGGAATTATCAATATGTTGACGGATAAAAAAATAAGTTTCATTGGAACTGGAAATATGGGGGAAGCCCTGATCAGCGGCCTGATCTGTTCGGGATCTTCCAAACCGGAAAATATTACCTGCTCGGATGTCCGGGAAGATAACCTTGCTGCTGTCAAGAAAAAATACGGTGTTAACACCACCACCAGCAACATTGAAGCCGTTAAGGCCGGGGAAATTATTGTTTATTGCACCAAGCCTCAGATTATCGCCACCGTACTCAGGGAAACCGCCGACTATCTCGATATGTCCAAACTGATCATTTCCATTGCCGCCGGCGTTCCCATGGCTGCCATTGAAACCAGTCTTAAAAAGGACCTGCGGCTGATCCGGGTGATGCCCAATATTGCCGCTTTTGTAAAAGAGAGTGCCACCGCCGTGGCCGCCGGTGAAAATGCCCGTAAAGAGGATATCGAAATGGCCATGGCGATCTTTAACTCTGTGGGCAAAAGTGTTTTTATCAAGGAAAACGAATTGATGGATGCCATTACCGGATTGAGCGGCAGCGGGCCGGCGTATATTTTTCTGATTGTGGATGCCATGGCAGATGCCGGCGTGAAAATGGGTCTATCGCGGAAAGAAGCGCTTTTGTTGTCAAGTCAGACGGTTCTGGGCGCAGCCAAACTGCTTCTTGAAACCAAGGAACACCCCGGTCAACTCAAGGACCGGGTGACCTCTCCGGGGGGAACCGCCATCGCAGGGATCCATACGCTGGAAAAAGGCGGTTTGCGAACCACTATCATCAATGCCGTGGAGGCGGCCACCCAGCGCTCCATGGAACTGGGTGACATTATGATTAAAAATTTTTCCAAAGAATGACGGTCCCGTAAAAAGTCCAACTCCTGCGTTGTGCTGCAGCCTGCAATCACTCAACGTACGCTAAGTACGCCTCATGACAACAAAATTTGCACGCCTTGAATTTGAACTTTTTACTTGCGTTTGCCACCTGTAAGCATTTTCTTCCCCCAAAATCGGGGTATTTGGCGGGCCGCCCCTTGAAAAACAGCAGTTTATGAAATTGGCGACCGCAAAAACTGTAGGCACACGAATTGCCATTTATATGTTGACATAATAGCAAATCCACGCTATCTGTGTAAGCATGTATTTGCGCACGACAAAACGGAAGAACAAAGACGGCTCGGTTGTGGAGTATTACCAGCTCGCCCACAACGAACGCCACCCGACCACCCGGAAGCCCGTCGCCAAGGTAATCCACAGTTTCGGCCGAACCGATCAGCTCGACCGGGAGGAACTAGTCCGACTCTGCAGGTCCATTGCCCGTGCCTGTGGCCTTACCGTTCTCGACCCAGCCGATGCCAAGCAAGATAGCGCGATGAACGAACCCTGGGGGCTGCTGCCTCGGGACCTCAAATTGGTCCGCACAACCAGTTATGGATGCGTTCTGGCCATTGAGGAGCTCTGGAAGCGGGTGGGTCTGAAGAAAACCTTCGAGACCATCATCCGCAAAGACAAACGTAACCTATCCTATGAACGGGCGCTGTTTGCCATGGTTGCCAATCGGCTGTGTGAACCCGAGTCGAAGCTGGGTGTCTGGGATCGATGGCTTGAAAAAGTTTACCTGCCCGACTGCAGCCAGCTCAAACTCAAGCAGATGTACCGGGCTATGGACCTTTTGCATGTCCATTCGGAAGCGGTTGAAAAGGCCGTCTTCAACCATACTGCCGATCTGTTCAATCTGGCCGTCGACGTGATCTTTTACGATACGACCACCGCCTCGTTTTCCATTGACCGGGAAGACGATGAACCCGGTGGCGAAAACCTGCGCAAGTTCGGTCATTCCAAGGAAGGCACCTGGACACCCCAGGTCGTTGTGGCCCTGGCCGTTACCCGCGAGGGGATTCCGGTACGGTCCTGGGTGTTTCCCGGTAATACCTCTGACTTTCGGACCATCGAGACCGTTCGCAAAAATCTGAGAGGCTGGAAGATGGGGCGCGCCATGTTTGTGGCCGATGCCGGGATGAACTCGTTTGACAACCGTAAGGAGCTTGCCCGTGCCTGTGGTAAGTACCTGCTGGCCTGCCGTATGGCCAGTGTCAGCGAGATCAAACAGAAGGTGCTCACAAAACGCGGCCGCTACACGGTATTCCGTGACAACCTGCAGGCCAAGGAGGTGGTTGTCGGCGATGGTGTGCGGCGCAAACGGTATATCCTGTGTTTCAATCCGCGGGAAGCCGAACGCCAGCAGAAGCATCGGGCTGAAGTCGTCGAGATGCTGAAAGAAGAACTGGCGAACCATGAAAATAAAAAAGCCACCGCCCAGTGGGCCATCGAACTTTTGGCGTCACGCCGGTTCAAGCGGTACCTTTCGGTTACCAAGGGCAACAAGATCCGTCTCGATCGGGCCAAGATCCGGAATGCGGCCAGATTTGACGGCAAATGGGTCCTGGAAACCAATGACGACACCATCAGCCTGGAAGATGCCGCCTGCGGCTACAAGGGACTGATGGTGATCGAGCACTGCTTTCGTTCGATGAAACGCACCCAGATCAAAATGATGCCCATGTACCATTGGGCACCGCGGCGCATAGAGGCCCACGTCAAAATCTGCGTTCTGGCATTGCTGATCGAACGCATCGCCGAGCTTTCTTGCGGCAAGCCCTGGCATAAAATCCGGCGCGATCTGGACAAACTGCAGGTATCAGAATTTTTTAATTTAAATTTTCGCTTCCTGGCACGCAACGAAATTTACCCTGACACACGTAATACTCTTAATTTGTTAAAGATCAAGACTCCCAAGCAGCTCATTCACCTGGAAAAACGCAGCTAAAACAGCCTCGATTTTGTAGTAACACGCCGAATTTCATTCAGTGGCGCCGACGCCCGTGCTGGGCGGGCTCGCGTCGATCCGTGTATTTACAGATGGCAAACGCAAGTTTTACGTGGCCGTCTAAATTCCACTTTTTACGAGCTCACCAAGAATAAAGGATGATTAACCCGTCATAATTGTTTTTCCGCAGCGTCTCTGTTTTCTTTAAGAAACTGCTGCAGGGCGTTGATGCCGATGAGGGGCGTCCGGGATGCGGAAAATTTTATGCTTGGGATCTTTTCAAATTTTTTATTGGTTGCACAGACTGACCCGGTTTGCATTTTATTGTAAACAATCCTGCTGACCCGGATATCCAGCTCAGCCAGTTTGTCTAAAATCCGCACGGATTCGGCATGGGACAATTTGTCCGGGTTCAGTACCAGATGAACCCGGGTGGTGTCCGTGGTCTCGAAACCCTTTTTTAGCTCCTGATAATCTTGTTTCTGGTCATTGATTTTATTCAGCAGCTTGTCGCGTTCGTGTTCTTTTTTAATCAGTTTGATTTTTGTGATCAGGTTTCTTTTTTGGATGATGTCCCGGCGCAGGGCCAGCAGATGGTTCAGCCAGATCAGGGAAAGGGATGGCAGGCTGAAAAAATTCAAGGTCAAGGCTGTCGGCGGCATATCGAAAATAAGGAAGTCAAAAGCGGCATAGGTTTTACGGATATGTTTATACGCCAGGAGCAGGGCATAGGCCTCCAATCCCGGCGAGTGCTTGATGACATTGAAATGCTTTTCCAGGTTAAATGCGGTGAGGTAGGCATAGGTCCTGTTGATCTGCTGTTGAACATCCTTGAGGTAGGTTTTGATCCAGCGTTCCTGATCCACTTCGATGACAAAGAGATTTGAGCGCACTTTGCGCGCCTTGTCCGAAAACGGCATTTCAAAGATATCACACTGGTTGTGGGCCGGGTCTAAAGAGACCAGGGTGACGCGATATCCTTTTTCTGCAAGAAAGACAGCGTGCAGGGCTGCCGATGTTGATTTGCCAACCCCGCCTTTGCCCGTAAAAAAAATATTGGTGGCGTTGCTCATGATTAGTCAATACTCAGTGTCGAAAAAAGCTGGGCCATGGGTTCATTGGCCGTATCCACTTTTTCCATCATCAATAACAATTCTGTTTCCATCAGCGGCATCAGTTCAAGGGAAATCTGCATGGGGGGCGACGGCAGGCCGATAAAAACCCCCAATACCAGTATGCCCAGTATGTGATCCATCTCTTCAACTTCAACTTCCAGTGTTTCAATTGCCTTGCCCCGGGCCACTTCATCAGAGATTTTCCAGAAGGCGATTATCTTTTTTATGATAAATTGAAACATCGGTATCTATTTTACCCGGAATATCTTTTTTTCAAAATTAATTCGTTTGGCTGAGGGGAAATAATAATACACACCATACAGGGCCGCTATAAACGAACCGCTGAAATAAAAACCGGGCAATTCCAGAAAATAGGCCGTCAGACTCAAATAGGGCGTCACCATGGCCATGGCGATAAGATAACGTTCGAATCGGATCAGCTCACCCTCACCGATGGTTTTTCTGTCCTGCATTTTATGGGCGAACATTGCCCGCATAAAGATCGGCAGGGCAATGGCGAAAAAAAACGATAGAATAAAAATAGACACCCCGATCGCCTGTGGTGGCCGGGCCGGTTCCCATGGCGTCAGGTCAAGGGTCCTGGTTGTATACAGGATCAGAAAACCAACTGCCGCAGGTATCAGGCATGCAAAATATGTTTTTCGCAATTCATTTACCATGAGCTTTTTATATGAAAATCGTGAGTGGTGAGTATTGAGTAGTGAGAAAGAAAGTCATCGTTTCTATACGGACACTGACTATTGGCAATAAAATCGCCCGGCTGATTCTTTGGTTTCAGCCGGGCGATTACTGTTTCTGTCGGATTATGATCAGCCCGCTTGCGTAGTGGCATCATCGACACTTGTGTCAGAGGGTGAAAACAATTTGATGATCCCTTCGATGACGATCCAAACCGCCAGAGCCAGAATAATGGCGTTGATCACCTGTAACAGCATGTTGTGCTGAGTGCCGAATTTAGTCTGATTCATCACCACGGCCCAGATGGTCATAAGGGCCATAAAGCCTGCCGGGATGCCGGCAATCAGCCATTTCAGACCGCCTTTGGTTTTCAGGTACAGGGCGATAATCAACAGGGCAAGCCCCGCCAGGGTCTGGTTTACCGCGCCGAACAGGGGCCACAGTTTGAGGGCGCCCGTGCCGCTGGCACCGGTGGCAAAGGCCAGTATCAGGGCTGAAATGACCGCAATAGAGGTTGCGACATAGCGGCCGGTGAGAAAGTTTATTTTTAAATCACCAAAAAGTTCGGCAACCACATACCGCTGAATCCGGGTGGCGGTGTCCAGGGTGGTTCCGGCAAAGGATGCCACAAAAACCCCCATAACCGCCAGTGCGATATTTTTGTGGAGCCCGATGCTTTCTATCATGTTGGCTGAACCATCGACAAAAGCACTGATTTTGGAACCTAGCCCCGCCGCAGCGGCCCATGAAGAGTAATGGGTCGTCCAGGCCGCAACGCCGGTGAGGACTTCACCGGCTTTGGTGGTGTAGCCCATGCCGATGCCGGCGGATACGGCAATGATGACTATGGTTGCCAGGCTGCCTTCCATCAGCATGGAACCGTAACCCACAAACAGAGAATCGCTTTCAAGGCGAACCTGTTTGGATGATGTCCCCGATGACACCAGGGCATGAAAACCGGAGATGGCGCCACAGGCAATGGTAATGAAAAGGAAAGGCCACATGGGCGGTGCCTTGGCCGGGGTGACCTGCAGGGCCGGTGCCACAATTTCCAGATGCCCGCCGAAAGCCGATGCGATAACACCGAGAATCAGCAGGGCCATGGCGATGACCAGTTGGTGGGAGTTTATAAAATCCCGGGGCTGCAGCAACGTGGTGACCGGCAGTGTGGACGCTATAAACGCATATATCAGCAGAATAATGGTCCATACACCTGTGGGGGGAATGCCTGCGATTGCCGGCATTTTCATGGGCACGTAGGCGCCGATAAAAACGGTAATATACATCACAACAACGGCGATAATGGACCAAGTCATGATGTTGGCCCCTTTTTTGTAAATCATATAGCCCAGTGTAACCGCAATGGGTATCTCAAACCACACCGGTAGCACCGTGGCCGGATACATGGCAAAAATGATGGCAATCACCAGGCCGAAAATGGCGATGACGATCCACAACTCCAGGAAAACGATTAAAAAGAAGAAAAACTTGGTGCGGCTGTTGATATATTTGGCAGTGTACTCGGAAATGGATTTACCCTGGTTGCGCATGGAAATAATCAAGGCGCCGAAATCATGTACCGCGCCCATGACGATGCTGCCGATAAAAATCCACAACAGTGCCGGCACCCAGCCCCAGATAATGGCGATAGCCGGACCGACGATGGGGCCTGTGCCGGCAATGGATGTAAAATGATGCCCGAAAATCACCTCTTTTTTGGTCGGCACATAGTCGATGCCATCTTCAAGCTTCACGGCAGGAGTCACGGCACTATCCGACAGCTTGAAAATTTTGTTACCGATAAACCGGCCATACCACCTGTACATGAGAATGTAGCCTGCAAAGGAAAGAACCATAATCAACAAAGCGCTCATACAATGTCCTCCTTAATTTAGGGTAAGTAAAGATCGTAAAACAAGTCAGGGATTGAGTCGGCAGTTTGCAAGATCAGTCGTTTCGGCATTTATTTCAATACGGTTTCCAGCTTTGGTATAAGAAAATTATTTTAAATAATAATAGAAGTTTAATACCATATTTGCGTAATCGCTCAAGGATGCTGCAATTTTATATAAGAAATAGATGTCGGCATGTCAATAGCTGATATGAAATCAGGTGAAAAGTTTTTCTTGACAGTCTTCATGTGCTAATGGTTAAACAGTTTAACGTTTTGATGGTTTTACGATTAGCCAAGGCCTATTTTATAAGTAAGAAGGGAGGCGGTACAATGGACCAAACAGATTATATTCAATTGGAAGATGAACTCGGTGCCCATAATTACAAGCCGTTAGATGTCGTCTTGGCCCGTGGTAAAGGGGTATGGGTATGGGATGTGGCGGGAAAAAAATACCTGGATTGTCTGGCGTGTTATTCTGCTGTGAACCAGGGCCACTGCCATCCTAAAATTTTACAGGCCATGATCGATCAGGCCCAGAAGCTGACGTTGACATCCAGGGCGTTTCGGAATGACCAGTTGGCGCTTTTTTATCAAGAACTGTGTGCATTAACCAACTCCCATAAAATTTTGCCCATGAACAGTGGTGCTGAAGCGGTTGAGACCGTTATCAAAGCAGTGCGTAAGTGGGGTTATCAGGTCAAGGGAATTGAAGAAAACAAGGCCGAGATCATTGTGTGTGAAAATAATTTTCACGGCCGTACGATTTCCATCATCAGTTTCAGTTCAGATCCCAACGCACGGGATAATTTCGGTCCGTTTACACCGGGGTTTAAGACTATTCCCTTTGGTGACGCCAAAGCCCTGGAAACAACGATAACGACCAACACCGTAGCCTTTCTGGTGGAACCGATTCAAGGCGAGGCCGGTGTCATGATTCCCCCCGAAGGCTATCTCAAACAAGCTCAGGCCATTTGTCGCAAAAACAATGTCCTCCTGGTCTTAGATGAAATCCAGACCGGCCTGGGCCGCACCGGAAAGTTGCTGGCCGAGGAGCATGAGGGCATTGAGGCGGACCTTACTCTGATCGGCAAGGCCCTTTCCGGTGGTTTTTATCCGGTTTCGGCGGTGCTTTCCAACAGCGAGGTGCTGGGGGTTCTGCGTCCGGGTGAGCACGGCAGTACATTCGGCGGCAATCCTTTGGGCTGCGCCGTTGCCCGTATGGCAATCAAGGTCTTGAAAGAAGAGAACATGATTGAGAATGCGGCTGCCATGGGGGCTTATTTTATGGAGGGGTTACAAAAAATAAATGCCCCGAGGATCAGGGAGGTCCGGGGTCGGGGACTTCTGATTGCCGTGGAATTGTTTCCCGAGGCCGGCGGTGCCCGTCAATTCTGTGAAGCACTCAAACAAAAGGGATTGCTCTGCAAGGAAACCCATGATCACATTATCCGGTTTGCCCCCCCTCTGGTCATTACAAAGGCGGAAGTCGATTGGGCCCTGGAAAGAATTACCGTGGTACTGGGGGACTGATCGTAAGGGCGGAAGGCGGGGCGAAAAGGCTGCAGGGGCCGGCCCCTGTGCCGGCTCCTTGAGAATAAGGCAAAAGATAAAATAAGGTTTGCAGGAGCAGTATTGCTTCAACAGAAGAATCTATCCCTTGACCTGTGAAGGGGCATATCGAAAAGGAGAAAGTTCATGGTGGAAAATGTTATCATTATGGGGGCTGCAGGACGTGATTTTCATAATTTCAATGTCTATTTCAGGCACAATAAGAGATACCGTGTGATCTGTTTTACCGCTACACAGATTCCGGACATCGAGGGCCGCTGCTATCCGCCGCAGCTTTCCGGGGAACTTTACCCTGAAGGCATTCCCATCCATTCGGATCAAAACCTATCCGACCTTATCCGAGACAACAAGGTGGACATGGTGGCGTTTTCCTACAGTGATGTACGGCATGTCGAAGTGATGCACAAGGCCTCCATCGTCACGGCGGCCGGGGCTGATTTTATCATCATCGGCGCGCCTTATACCATGTTGGCATCCTCCAAACCCGTGGTGTCGGTTTGTGCAGTAAGGACCGGATGCGGCAAATCCCAGACTAGTCGCCAGGTTTGCCGGATCCTGCAGGGCATGGGTAAAAAAGTGGTGACCGTGCGTCATCCCATGCCATATGGTGATTTGACAAAACAGGTGGTTCAGCGGTTTGCCCATTATGAGGACTTTGAAAAACACAATTGCACCATCGAAGAAAGAGAAGAGTATGAGCCGGTGGTGGCCATGGGGGCCGTGATTTATGCAGGGGTCGACTATGAGAAAATTCTCCGGCAGGCCGAGGCCGAGGCCGATGTGATCATCTGGGACGGCGGTAATAATGATACCTCCTTTTATAAACCGGATGTCAATATCGTGGTGTTCGACCCTCACCGGGCCGGTCATGAGACGACGTATCATCCCGGCGAAACCAATATGCTCATGGCTGATATTGCCGTGATCAACAAGGTGGACAGTGCTGATCCTGAAAAGGTGGCCCAGGTCCGCAGTACTATCGAAAAGCATAACCCCACGGCGGATATCGTGCTGGCGGACTCAGCCATTATTGCCGATGACCTGGAATTGATTCGGGGAAAACGGGTGTTGGTGGTCGAAGACGGCCCCACTCTCACCCACGGGGAGATGGCCTATGGGGCCGGCACCATCGCGGCAAAGCGGTTCGGAGCGGCGGCAATGGTCGACCCCAGACCCTTTTTGACCGGCACTTTAAAGAAAACCTTTGAAACTTACCCTGATATCGGGATTCTGATGCCGGCCATGGGATACAGCCCCCGCCAGGTAAAGGACCTGGAAACAACCATTAACAATACGGATTGTGATCTGGTGATAGCCGCAACGCCCATTGATTTGACCCAGCTGATTGCCATTAACAAACCGACATTGCGCATCTCTTACGAGTACAAAGACAACAGTCAGCCGACACTGGCAGATTTTCTCGTGAAGCGTCTGTCATAATCTAACCGTTCATGGTTTACAGCTATCGGTTTGCGGTTAAAAAAGGGATCATACACCTATGACGGAGCAATCCAGCCCCAAAAAGATTTTGTTGGTGGCCCTGGGCGGCAATGCCCTGATCCGGAAAGGCCAGGCCGGCACGATTGAGCAGCAGTTTGAGAACCTGAAACTGCCGGTGCGCCAGATTGCGCGTCTTTCCCGGGAGTATAAAATTATCATTACCCATGGCAACGGGCCCCAGGTGGGCAACCTGCTGCTCCAGCAGGAATGCTGTGATGCGGTTCCGAAACTGCCATTGGAGATTCTGGGTGCCCAGACCGAAGGTCAGATCGGATATATGATCGAGTCCACTTTAGACGGTGAACTTATGGATCTGGGTATCTATGCCAAACCACTGGTAACCTTGATTACCTATGTGGTGGTGGATGAAAACGACCCGGCCTTTGTACATCCCACCAAGCCCATCGGGCCTGTGTATACAAAAGCCCAGGCCCTTAAGCTGGAATATCCGGTCATGGAAACCGCCAAAGGGTATCGCCGGGTGGTGGCATCTCCCCTGCCGCTGACCATTGTCGAGAAAAAAGAGATTAAAAAATTGATTGAAATGGATTTTATTGTGATCTGCTGCGGGGGTGGGGGCATTCCGGTGATCCGTAAAGGGCGGGCCTTCAGCGGTGTCAATGCCGTCATTGACAAGGATCTGGCCAGCGCGCTGCTGGCTACGGAAACCGGGGTGGGTATTTTTGTCATGGCCACTGATGTCCAGGGGGTGATGCTGAATTTCGGAGAAAAAAATCAAACGGTTTGCTCATCCCTGACCGTTGAAGCGGCCGAACGCCATCTGCGCCAGGGTGAATTCGCCGCCGGTTCCATGGGTCCCAAGGTGAAGGCTGCCGTACAGTTTGTGAAAAAATCAGGCAAAAGGGCGGTGATCTGTTCCATCAACGACCTTGAATCGGCGGTTAAGGGAAATGCCGGGACAATATTTGAGGTAAATGATGGTTAGGTGTGATATAATACATCTGATCAACCTGTCCATCATCCATAACTTATGATGAGGAATCGGTTTTATGAAGTTTGCGTTTGAAAAAACAAAACCTGTCAGAATCTTTCAAAACGTGGTTGACCAGATTCAGACGGCAATCATTGACGGGCGTCTGCAACCCGGTGATACCCTGCCGGCTGAAATGAAATTAAAGGACATGTTTGACACCAGTCGGGGAACCATCCGCGAGGCTTTGCGGGTTCTGGAACAGAAAGGTCTTGTGGATATCAAGACCGGTGTCGGTGGTGGTGCCGTTGTGAAAACCGCGGATACCCGTACCATTGCAGAAGGCCTTGACCTTTTGATGCAATGCCGTAAAGTATCACCCGAACAGATCCGTGAATTTCGAGAAGGGGTGGAAGGCATGGTTGCCGCCCTTGCCGCTGAAAGGGCAACGAAAAGCGATATTAAACGATTACAGTCGCTTATTGAAAAGGCAGAACAATTTTTTAAAGCACCTGACAATAACTGGCAACAATTTATCAAAATTGATGTCCAGGTGCATATTGCCATTGCTGAAATTGCAAAAAATCCCGTCTTTTCAGCGGTACTGCACATGGTTCATGAAGATATTCTGGGGGTTTCCGACCGATTTGCACTCAAAGGGGAAAAGGTTTTAAGAGAAAATTACAAGGATCTTTGTGAAATTGTTCAGGCCATCGAAAGCCAGAAGGCCGATGAGGCCAAAGCCCTTGCCCGGGAGCATGTACGCAAGTTTCATCATATTATGCAAAACAGTATATCCTGACCGGATGCAAAGAAAACAGGGGTGCCGTGAGCGGCACCAAAGCAGGTTTATACTTCAACAACCAACAGTTATTTATATGAGCGTATTTTATGAATAAGGAAACTCACATCATCACTATGCTGGTGGAAAATGAACCTGGCGTCACCAGCCGGGTTACCGGCCTGTTTGCCAGTCGCGGATATAATATTGAAACCATTTGCGGGGCCCCCACTGCCAATCCGGAGATGTCGCGCATCACCGTTACCACCCGGGCTGTCCCCGATAAACTGGAACAGATCATGAAACAATTGCGGCGCCTGATCAATGTGATCAAGGTGCGTGACATGACCGGTGAACAGGCCGTGAAACGTGAAATGGCCATCGTCTGTATTCAGGCGCTGCCGGAAAATCGCCAGGAGATCGCCAGAATCGTCGAAACGTTCCGGGCACGTATTGTGGATACGGGGGCAACCCATTATATTATAGAGGTCTCGGGCCGTCAGGAAAAAATAGAAGCCATGATGCGTCTGCTGGCGCCCATGGGCATCAAAAAACTGGCAAGATCCGGAATTTTAGCCCTGTATCGGGAAGCGGAATAAAAAGGGGGCTCTAATTTGGCCCACGGTTAAAAGAATGTCCATTTTTAGGGATGCGTTTCGGATGATTCTTTTCTTCGCACACGGTGTACCATCTGGCGGATAAATTCCGGTGTGGAACCGCAGCAGCCGCCAATAATTTGTACCCCTAAAGATTTTATGCGGTGCATATTTTCGGAAAAAGTTTTGGCATCCTCACTATAAACCGTTTTACCGTCTCGGGTCTGGGGGGAGCCGGCATTTGGCTTGGCCATCACCGGTGTCGACACCGCCTGGCGAATCTCTTTGGCCAGAAAGACCATGCGATCACTGCCGATGGAGCAGTTGGCCCCCACAACGAGTGCACCGGCATCAATCAGGGCTTTCATACTCGGCTCTACCCGGTTGCCCATGATAGTGGCAAATCCGTTGTGATGTTCCTGAAAGGTCATGGCCGCAAAAACCGGCAGAGCGCATACCGATTGAATGCCTTTGATGGCGGCAATGGATTCATTTATGTCAAAAAAGGTATGCACCAGAAACAGGTCCGCGCCGTTTTCCGCCAGCACACCGGCCTGCCTGGCAAAGCTGTCCGTTGCCGCTTCAATGGTCAAAGGACCGCTGGGTTGCAGCAGTTCTCCTGACGGGCCGATGTTGCCGGCCACATAGCGCGTCTGTCCGGCCACCTGCTTTGCAAGGCGGGCGGCCTTTTTATTGATCTCATCGACCTTTTTTTCAAGCCCTGCTTTTTTTAATTTTACGGGATTGCCGCCAAAAGTAGCGGTGGTCATGATATCCGCGCCGGCATCAAAATATCCCTGATGTACCTTTGTTATCTCCTCGGGCCTTTCAAGTATCCATGTTTCAGCCGCCTTACCACCCTCTAATCCCGCGCTGATCAGCATGGTGCCCATGGCCCCGTCAAATATCAATCCTTGTTCCCGGATCATTTGCAGTATTGTCATGACTGTTTCTCCTTTATGAAGTCAAAAATGGGCACTGATCATCAGGCCCAATGGTTTTTTATAACTTTGATTTCGCTCTTTGAAAAACTGCGTTTTTATTTTTTTGACGTTGCGTTAACGCCAGGATTGATTCAAAAAGTTATAGCCAATGTCTTCTCATCAGCGCGTATTAAAAAGATATTCGTATGAGTAGGCATGGTCTGGGACTTCTAAAAGCGACAGGATATCCTTCTGCAAATCGGTCAACTCGGATACAAAGCCATAGGCCTTACCGTCCGGCAGTGCCATTTCACCCTTGACGATGTCCTGAAACTCAGCCAGGAGATATTCCGTTTTGGGATTGCGAACATCCTTTCTGTTCGGCATGAAGTTGTCCAAACCTTTATCCCGGTTGTCGATATTCTTTCTGGCGGCCCGTTCAATGAGCACGATGACCTGCAGCGCTGTTTTGAAAAGAAACAGCATCGCTTGGATCCGTTCGGGCGTTTGCAGATAAATCGGTTCAAGATTGTAAGCGCTCTTGGCCCTCCGGTTTGTATGCTCGCTTTTGTACTGGTTCTTATGGGCCATCATGGCGGCCTCGATCGATAAGTCTTTTTCAGCTTTATTGGTGATCAGTGGATAATAGCCGCAGCGTTCAATCGCCTTTTTGAAAATCGCCTCGTCAAAGGTGACGTCAATGCTGAAATGGCCTGTCGTCACAGCCGTTTTTTCCGGTTTCTGATCCTTTGCCGTTCGGCCCCGCTTTTTGTTTTTATAGGTTACGACCGGATCGTTTTTGATAGTGACTTCAAAAAAATCGGCGGTCTGATTTTTTTTCAAAATCGATGCGACTGCCTGCTCAATGGCCGTTTCGGTTTTAAGCTTGTATTTATTGAGCTTGCCGCTGAGTTCCGCCAATTCCGTTTTCGTTTTCGCGACACGGTTTTTAAGGGTCCGACGTTTTCGGGCAAACAGACCCTGGTCATAGAGGATAATCATTCTGAAGGTGTATTCCTTTTCTTCATGGACAAAATGAAAGGGCTTCTCAAACCCTCTATTTATCTGATCCTTGTAGGGAATCAGGATTTCATGACCATGCCGGTCAAGGGCCTCATGGAAAACGGTTTTGTATGATTCATACATCGGTGCAGGGGCGATGAAAAACCCCTCATTATCATGAATATGGGCCATGTTGTCCTTGGTGGCGAGCTTTGAATCAGCTACATATAAAAAATCCTGGCGGCCCAAAAGGTCGATAAGGTGCTGCCATTGCGTTACATAGGTGTCCACATCCGCCGTATTGCCACTGTAGGCCTCTTGGAACAAGGGAAATGCGCTGTCTGAACTGACCGACAACGACCAGACCAGTTGTTTGAGATCCTGACGATGCTTCTTGCTGTAGCCGAAACTGATGGTGATGCTCCCAGTGGTTTTGTTTTTGTTACAGTCGCCGTAAACCGATGCCGAAGTTGTATCGTTGTGACACAGGTCACTTTGGATGTTAAATTCCCGAATCATGTTCCGGGTGACCAGTGTTTCCAGGTTGCCGATGCCATAGCTGTAGATGGCATCCAATGTATCTGCCAATCGGTCATCAAAATATTCTTTCGGCGCAATACCCGGAAGAATGACGCCAAGCACTTTACGGTCACTGGCAAACTTGCATAGCCGGTAGAGTTGCAGCGCCTGGAACAAAATACCGGTGATCATGGCGATGCTGGCCTGGCCATGGGTGAGCACTTTTCTTCTTGGATCAAGGGGCACGTTCTCGTCGATAATTTCAGCGATAGCGCACCGATTAAAATAATAACGCAGTATCGGGCCGAAGCTCACGCCTTTGGTGTTGACAGATTTTACTATATTTTTAGCCATATGCAGAGTCTCCTATTGTTTACAGAGACTCTATAATGCATTCAAGAAAAAGTCTAGTTTTATTTTCAATGATTACAGTCGGTTACAGCGAATTATTTTAAAATATGGAATATATGCTCGTGATTTTAGCCATTTTCGCTTAATTTCGTTGATTTTTAAATTTTTGAAACCGAGAAATTAACAAGCGAAATCCAAGTTATAAAAAATAGTCTTGTTCCTGATCTTTTTGTCTGTCGGAAAAGAGACCATACGGCTCATAAAAATTTCAAGGTAGTTTTTAAAATGTTTCGACATCTATCCCATAATTTTAAAAAAATCAACTTGATCCGGATATAGAAAGTGACAATTATTGGCAGATAAAACAAAAATTGTTAAACAGGGATGCTTTTAAGGATTTAATTTGATCAATAAATTTAGCGAAGAAATCTGGTTATCCATAAGGCCAAGGTGACTTTGTAGTATACCCTGACACTATTGACAATTTATCAAAGCACGCATTTTAAGTAAAATAACAATATGTTCGATTGTTTAGATCCTTATCGCCTTGATGAAGGGGATAACCCGATAAAGAAATATAACTAGTTTAAAATAAAGATGATAAGGGTAGAATTTGCAATGTGGCACTCAAGTTGCAGGGCTACTCTTCGACTCGTCAGAATAAAAACAGCTTTGATTTGAGGTGTGAGGTTATCATGTCGCTAAAATTAAAATACAATCGGAAGGGATTTACCCTGATTGAACTCATGATCGTCGTGGGAATTATTGGCGTTCTTGCGTCCATTGCCATCCCCAATTATCTCAACTACCAGTGTAAGGCGAAGCAGAGCGAAGCCAAGCAGCATCTGGGGGTAATTGCAAAAGGGGAAGTGGCTTATTATGCTGAATTCGATGAATATGCGGCATCTTTAAACTCAATCGGGTTTAGTGGCACCGGTGAGAAGCGTTACTCCTATACCCTATCTTCAGCCAGTACCACCACCTTTTTAGCAAGGGCAAGTGCAACTTCGCTCAAATCCGGAAGCCCTGATGTCTGGACAATTGATGAGGGCTTGAATTTGGTCAACTTCCCCAATGCGTGTCAGTAAAATTTATACGCGATTATGTGTCAAAACGCCCGGCATCGGCAGTATAGCTGAAGGAGCCGATAAAAAACAGAAGCGAGGCCAGCAGGGTGAAAATCGGCAGAAACACCATGGCCCTTTCAAGTCCGTAGGCATCTGATAGGGCACCGATGACCGGCGGTCCCAGGGCACTGCCCAGCAGGTGCCGGACAATCACGCACAGACTTAACGATACGGTCCGCAGGCCCGGATGAACCACATTCTGGGTGACGGCAACGGCCGCAGGTACGAAGGCAACCGCTGTGACCCCCACACCTAGCAAAACCACATACTGAAGCCTGCCCCTAAAAAAATAAAATGCGACAAAGAGCAGAACAGATGTCGCCAGAGAAGAGATCGCCGGGAAAAGAAGGCAGGCGGTGTTTCTTTTTTTCAGCCATCTGTCGGTTAGAAAACCGCCTAAGGGAGCGCCGATAATGGCCAGCAGCATGACCACGGCGCCCTTGGTGGCGGCCTTGCTGACAGAGATCTCTTCTATCCTCTGGAAATAACTGGGCAGCCATGTCAAAAGGGCCGTGGTTACAAATGTATTGGCAGCAAAGGCAGTATTATTGGTTCCTCGCTGTTTTGTATGGGCGCCCCGGGATGCTTTCATTTTGATGCTCGAGAAACTCGGCGCAAAGCGGTCGTAACGCCGGACAGGGTCTCGTCATAAATTATCATATTGATATTTATGTAAAATTAAAACCATCGGGGAATATTTGATGACTGTCCGGCCTAACGATCGCTAAGCCCCTCAAACAGTTTCGAGCAGCAAAATGAAAGCATCCCGGGACTGCAGTCGGTCAAATTTACCCATATGTAACAGCGAGGAGCCGTATTATTGAATAATAATGTTTTCTGGTTATCCATAAAGCGAAAGTTACATTGCGTTATGCATTGAAAATACTGACAATTTGTCAAAAAAGCCGATTTGAAGTAAAATTACAGCATATTCAGCATGTTAGGCCATTATCACTTTAGCTTTATGGATAACCAGATAATGTTTTATTTGTTGTAAAACGGCGGATGATATTTTTCCATTGCATCCTGGTATCGACTTTTTCTTTTCCTGAGTCAATCGGAATTGTCAGGGCAACGGTCGGGCAGTTTTTTACGTAAAACAGCAATATGGCCACGATAATGCCGGGCAGTACCACGATACCGAAGGCATGTCGTCAGCCGAAGTGCTCGGCAATGATGCCGACTAAAATAATGCCCATCGCGCTTCCTAAAGGAATAGAGGCATTCCAGAGACCCCGCATTCCGGCCCGTTTTTCTTTGGGAAACAGGGCCGAAATCATGGCCGTTCCGCCGGGCGCATAACCCGCCTCGCCCAGGCCGATGGCTGTGCGGGCAACAAATAGCTGCCTGAAGTTTTTTGTGAACGCACAGGCCAGGGTTGCCATGCACCATAATATTGCCATCAGTCCGATACTTTTTTTTCGGCGCCATCGATTGATGATAACCGATGCCGGCAGCGTGAAAATAAGAATTGACCAGTATACCGCCGATACAAACAGGCCGCACTGGGTATCGGTGATCCCCCGGTCCTGCTTCAAAAAAGGGAAAAGCGAGACAATGACCAACCGATCCAGGTAGTCAAACATATAGAGTAGAAATAAGAGACAGAAGACATAGCAGGGAGAGGATGTTCCGCCGCTGCTTTTTGGGACAGGTGAATCACTCATAGCTTTCAGCTTTTTTGAAAAATTTGTTCGGCAATGCCGCCGCCGGCATTGTTGTCATGCGTCATGATCTGCTTTGGCGGCATTAGAAGACTGGACAAAAGGTCAATTACGGATGGGAATTAACGGTTACCGGCCCATAAAGACCGAATTTTTTAACGGCCTCAAACATGGCAATGCAGTTTTCCGGATTTACCCCCGGGTGAAGGGCGTTTGAAGAGCAGACACTATATCCGCCGCCCGGTGCCGCCGCTTCTATGGATTGTTTTACGGCTGCTTCCACTTCCGCTATCGTACCTTCCGGCAGAAGTTTTGGCAATTGATGTTGGGCACACTGCGCCTGAACTGCCACCGGGACTACGATAAAGTGTTGGAAATCGCTAACAACCATAAAACAGTGCGTGATTTTTTAGGCCATACCCGTTATAAGTTCGATTAAAGATACGCGCTGCAGACGCTAAAGGATAATATCTCGCTGCCTTACCCCGCAGTATCTGGAGCAGATCAAACAAGTTGCGGTAAAGGCGGGGAATAAACTATTGGGCTATGATGGTCGGTCGTTAAAAGGCCGGTGCGATTCTTTTTTGCGATATAAATATCAATCACTTAATGGCGTCTATTCGCATGGTGCTCCAAACCAACCCAGAACAGGGGTTTCCGTTCAGGCACCATTTACTTGAGAATCCAAAGGTATTAACAAGACGGTCATATTTTCTGACCATCAGTAAAGGGAACAACACGAATGAGTAAAGGCAGTTTTGGCACCACAACCCAAGAGCGGTATTTGGAAGACTTCGTGGAAGGCGCCGTACATGAGTTTGGCCCGATGACGATTACCGAAGATGAAATCGTGCGGTTCAGCAAACAATTTGACCCACAGGTTTTTCACACAGATCCGGAGGGGGCAAGGGACACGGTTTACGGCGGTCTCATCGCCAGCGGCTGGCATACCTGCAGCCTGTTCATGCGGATGTTTGTGGAACACTACCTGCCGGGCCCGGCCAGCCTGGGAAGCCCGGGCGTGGATGAACTGCGCTGGCTCAATCCGGTGCGCCCCGGCGATGAACTGACCCTGCGTATTGCCGTGCATAAAGTGAAACCGTCCCGTAGCAAACCGGACCGGGCCGTGTTGTTCTCCTTTTGCGAGATGGTCAATCAAGAAAACGATGTCGTGGTATCCATGATGGGCATGAATCTGGTCCGGTATCGTGATGTCGGCTGAGGGCGCATCAAAAAGGAGATGGTCATGAACGCGTGCAAACCGGATGCGTCGGTATTGCTTGAACTGGCCGGAACACGAATGCCGTTTGGCAAGTATAAGGATCGGCGCTTGATCGATCTGCCCGAGCGCTATGTGGTCTGGTTTGCCCAGAAAGGCTTTCCAGGTGGACACCTGGGTGATCTGCTGCGCATGGTTTATGAGATTAAAGTAAACGGCTTGGAATATCTTTTCGATCCGTTGCGGCATTTATAGGTGTTAGACGAATATGCATTACGAAGGCCCCATATACCGTCCCCCCAGTGAAGTCCATTCCCTTCTGGTACAGGCCACCGTCGGCTGTCCCCATAACCGCTGTACCTTTTGCATGGTGTATAAAAAAGGTCCCCGGTATAAGGTGAGACCGGTTGCAGACATCTGCCGGGATTTGCTCGAGGCCTCACAGATGCACGGTCCAGAGGTATCGACCCTTTTTTTCCCGGCCGGGAACACCATTGCCATGAAGACAGCCGATCTCTGTGAGATATGCCGCTATGCATATCAGGTGTTTTTAAACCTGAAACGGGTTACGGTTTACGGCAGCTTCCAGTATATTTATCAAAAAGGCCCAAACGCCTTGAAGCAGCTGGCAGAAGCCGGGCTCTCACGTATCCACGTGGGGCTGGAGTCGGGGGACGATGTCGTGCTTGGCCGTATTAAAAAGGGTACCCACAGCACCCAGGCCATGGAAGCCGGCAGGTGGGTGATGGCATCCGGTATTGAATTGAGCCTTTACGTGATGATCGGTATTGGCGGGCAGGACCGCACGATGCCGCATGCCACAGAAACCGCACGCCTTCTCAATGCGGTGGCGCCGACTTTCATCCGTCTTCGAACGTTTCTGCCCAAGATCGACACCCCGCTGCTGGCTGATGTGAACAGCGGACGGTTCCAGATGCTGGGTCCCCACGACGCTATTTTGGAAACCCGGCGGATCATCGAACCCTTGACGGTGTCATCCCAGCTCACCAGCGACCACTACACCAACTACCTTGACATTGAAGGCCGACTCCCCGAAGACAAACCCCACATGATGGCCCGGATCGCATGGGCCTTAAAAAAAGATGAAAGCTGCTTTCGTTCGATTTATGTGGGAACGGTTTAACTGCAGAAGGCTCCGGGGGCGCAGAGAAAAGATAAAACGCCTGCGGCGAAACCCTGGCCGATTTGATGGAAGGTCTTTCCCCGCGATTGATATGGTATTTTCTCACCAGGCTGTTTTGTCCGGCCGGATTGAATCCTGTTCGACCCGTGTTTCGGTAGATAATTGTGTCCAAAAAAGTTGCACCAGAAATTCATCCGGAATTTGGATAGGATATTGAAGTTATTTGAGTTAAGGATTATGATAAAAATGCCTTAGTTTTTAGGCGAGATGTTTTTTTGGATATGAGAAATTAAAAATTGAGTCAAACGGGTTCACAATCCTTATCCCCTTGGAATTATTATAATAGCTAAACAAACACGGTGTCTTACACTTGTCTTTATTGTTTTAGCCCTGTGGCGGCCGTTTTCATATGCCGCCGCTCTGCAGCCGACGCCTGAAAATCAAAAACTGCCGGTGATATCCCTTCCCGAAGATGTCGGCACGACCATTTCCCAAAAAGCGGCCAGTGTTAAAACGGAGATCGCAAGTCGAGCCAGTTCGCTTTTTGAACGCGAACCTATCGGCTGGGATTGGAATACGATCGGGTATCTGTATAAATGGGGCGTTGGCTTGCCGTTTAAATTCCCTGAATTTATTGACCAGGTTATGGCGCAAAGCCGTGTTCTCGGTGTGGCGGGGTCCTGCATCATATTTATTTTTTTGGCAACCGTAACCTACAGCCTGCTGGGAAGGAAACGGATTCTGGTTCAGATCCAAAAGAAGGTGCAGCCGCTGCGGCGGAAAATTCCGCAGGCTATTTATCCATTTTTTCTTTCAGCCCTTAAAATTTTAGTCTCTGCATTGATACCGCTTGTGTTGCTCGGCGCTTATTCCCTGATCAACGCCATGATCCGCTATCGGGCAGTCTGGTTCCAGCTAACCGGGAATTTAATGATTCTCTGGGCGATCGGTTCCCTGATGATCAGCCTCTTGCGTGAGTCCTTGACGGAAAATCTTTTTCAGGCAACCGCTCGCTATGGAAAAAAGATCTTTCAACTCGGGAGACTGGCGTTTTTATATGGTCTGGTCGGCATTGCTGTAATCCAGAGTGCCGAAGCCTTTCAAATTCGATCCGATGTGATTAACCTGCTGAAATTTGCAATCTCGGTTTCAATTGTGGTGATTCTGTTTTTGTTTCATCTGATGAAAAACGCTCTTATGTCATTTCTGCCGGATATGCCCCTTCGCGCTTACCAGGGGTTTATTCGAATGCTGAACAGATTCTATTATCCCTTTATTTCTTTTTCTTTCGTCACGGCACTCCTTTGGTGCATCGGTTACAGGCAATTAGGGCGGGTTGTTTTGATGAAAATATGGTTTTCAGGTGGTACGTATATTTTGATTATGCTGGCTTACCGGAAAATAAGGGGATGGCTACAGAAATGGTACGATAGTAAAGATGTCTCAGATGAGGCAGCTCAATTTCTTTTCCAATCATTCAGGACAATGCTGTTATACGCCACTATACTGGTAACGATCGGCATTATCTTGAACCTTTTAGGTCTACTGGACCTGGTTAAACGCGTTTTTTCGTTTTCGGTTGTAACACTTGGGGCGACACCGGTAACACCATGGTTGATAATAAAGGCGGTTATCATCCTCCTGGCATTTATTTATGCCGCGCGTATGCTGCAAGGGTATCTGGACTATAAAATTTATCCTTCACTTGGGATCGACCCCGGTCTGGGGTATGCGCTGAACACCACATTCAAATATATTTTTATTGGAGTCGGTGTTTTGATTTCCTTGAATGTGGTGGGGCTTGATCTTCGCTTTTTTTTGGTTTTTGCAGGTGCCGCCGGCATTGGCATCGGACTGGGTCTGCAGGATATTGCCGGCAATATAATCAGCGGATTTGCAATCATATTCGGGGGCAAAATCAGAAAAGGCGATTGGATTGAAGTGGAGAAAGGACTGGGCACGGTCACGGATATCTATCTTAGAGCCACCAAGGTGAGAACCAGAGACAATGTTGAATACCTGATTCCAAATTCAAACCTTATTTCAAGCACGATTGTGAATTATTCGCTGGCATCACCGATGATTCGCATTGAACTGCCGGTGGGGGTCTCATATCGCTCCGACCCTCAGCAGGTTAAGAAGATATTACTGGCGGTTGCCGAGAAAGAGCCGATGGTTTCGAAATTCAAGAAACCCCTGGTTCGGTTTACCGAATATGGTGACAGTTCCATCAATTTTGAGCTGTTGATATGGATAGATGTCAGGCTGACGCCAAGGCGACGTGTTCGCAGTGGGTTGTATTTTGAGATCTTCGAAGAATTCAGAAAAACTGGAATCGAGATTCCCTTTCCACAACGGGATGTACATATCTACAGCTCAAAGGAGACTCCTTGAAATAACCAGCAAATGCCCGATCACCAGAAGAGATCTGGCTCACCGCAGGTTTTCCCTTCACCCCAGATTCTCATTGGTTTATTTTTTAAGCCGTTTCCGTCCGATTTATGTGGAAACGGTTTAACCGCCGAAGCCATAATGTGCCAGTCTCCCATCCCAAGGAGCAACCATTTGGATACACCGGGAAGTCAAAGGACGTAAAGACAACATCGCGAATGAATTCAATAGTGGTATTTATGAGTCTATCATAGTTTTTGTTTGGAAAAAGGCAATCTCTTTTTTTAGTGCGCCAAGGCCTGAACCACCCATGGCAGAATATGTTCGATGATGGCGGCATAGCCTGCTGCTGTGGGATGAATGCCGTCAAACTGGATACCCCCGGTTTTTTCCAGGGCAGGGCCGTTAAAAGAGGGGATCAGTGCCAGATCAAGGTTTTGCGCCACCGCCGGGTAAATAGCGGCAAAGGCTGTTTCGGTCTCTGTATCGCCCATGGCAGGTAGCATCATTCCCGCCAGTATCACGGGTATGGCCCTGGCGGTGATCCGCCTTGCAATGGAGGTGATCATCCGGCTGATCTGCTCGGGCATGGCCCCCATCAGGATATCGTTGAGCCCGATTTCCAGTATGACAAAATCGGGGCCAATATCCAGCGCCCGGTCCATTCGGGCCATCAAATTCCGACAGGTATCCCCGCTGCACCCCGCGTTGATCACATTGCAGTTGAATCCTTTTTTGTGTAAAAGTGCCGCCAGGCCCGCCGGGTAACTGTATTGGGGGCCGACGCCGAACCCTTCGGTAAGGCTGTCCCCTAAAGCCAGGATGTTTATACCAGGGATCATATTCTGCCTCTTTGTACGGTATGCAATTGGACCACAGGCTGCCCATCCAGAAACGGTCTTTTCGCCTAATCTCCGCGTTATCCTTGGGATATTAACTCTACGCCTGTGGTAAAATGTTCGCATATCTTGATTTTGAACGAAAATCCTTGTTTTTGGACGTCCACTATCTATCTTTTTGATTTTTCAGGAAAATAAAATTTAATCTTGAATAAAAAACCCAAGCCATGGTATCAGAAAAGGATGGCTATGGCCATTGAAATAAAAAACCTGAAGAATGCCTGATGAAAAAGCGGTTGTAAACCCGGGCTTGCCGGAAATGGATATGGATAAGGTGCCAGATGCCTGAAAAAATCACGCCAACGCAGATCATCGCCACTCACAAGAATACTGATTTTGATGCCCTGGCATCTATGATTGCCGCTTCGCTGTTATATCCCGGAGCAACACCGGTACTGGCTAAAATCGTCAACCCGAATGTAAAAGCCTTCCTGTCCATCCACAAGGATATGTTCGAGATGCCCTTTGTCGATGAGATCGATCTTGAGACGGTTACGCAGCTTGTAGTGGTGGATATCAATCGATGGGATCGCCTTGAAGGCATGGACAGCCTTCGCCGGAAAACATCCCTTGAGGTTATTTTGTGGGACCATCATCCGGGCTTGGGGGATATCCAGGCCGACTGGGCATGCCGGGAAGTGATGGGGGCCAATATTACACTGATGATACGAGCGCTCAAAGCGCAACGAAAAATATTGACCCCCATGCAGGCCACGCTTTTTTTAACGGGTTTGTACGAAGATACCGGCAGTCTCATGTTTCGGTCGTCCACAGCAGAAGATGCCTATGCTGCCGGGTATCTGCTGGACCATAAGGCGGACCTTACGATTGTCCGTAATTTTTTGCGGCCGGCCTATGGTGAAAACCAGAAAAAGATGCTGTTCAAGATGCTTCAAACGGCTGAGCGCCGAAAAATTAAAGGATACAGCATCAGTTTCAATCGTCAGGCGCTTACCGGGCATGTGAATAATCTTTCCGTGGTGGTGCGCATGTACATGGATATTGTCAATGTCGATGCCGCCTTTGGCATATTTTCAAGTTCAAAACAAAAAAAGTGTGTTGTTATCGGCCGCAGTACCATAGAAGATATCAATATCGGTTCCATCATGCACGCCATGGGCGGTGGCGGGCATCCGGGGGCTGGGGCTGCCGTAATCGCATCGGTTACCCCCGAGGCTGTGGAGGAGTGGCTCTGTGAGTTTATCGCCGGCAACCAGCAATCGTCTGTCCAGGTGAGTGATCTCATGTCCTTTCCGGTGTTCAGCATATCCCCCACCGTCAGTATGCGAAAGGCCGCCGCCCTGCTCCGGGAAAAAGGATGCACCGGGGTCCCGGTGGTGGACAACGATAAGGTGGTGGGGATTCTTTCCCGCAGAGATTTTAAACGGATCGGGAAATCCTCTCAGTTAAAAGCACCGGTAAAAGCATTCATGAGTACACATGTGATGACCATCGCTCCGGGCAGCAGCCCCATGACGGCGGCCCGGCTCATGGTAAAGCATGATATCGGGCGGTTGCCGGTCATTGAGGATGACAAAATAATCGGCATCATCACCCGGTCCGACGCAATGCTGTATTTCTATGACATACTGCCTGATTAAATGCTGCCGGCCGGCCGTTTGGCAATATGACCCCCTATCATCTGACGGATGACAGAACCTCTCCCGGGATTTATTGACGGCTGTTTTTAAAATGGTTGACAATGCTGCCGCCCGGCCATTATTAGGGTTGTTCTGTTTGGTATCGGCAGCGCCCTTTGGCGGGTGTTGCCGTTTAATTTTAAATCAGGGGAGGGTATTCCCCGGAATCTGAAAGGAGTTTACCTTGGTAAAGATAGAAACCAGTATGGGTGAAATTATGTTGGAATTGTACGAAGATAAAGCCCCCAAGACCGTAGCCAATTTTCTGGCTTATGTGGAAGCGGGCCACTATGATGGGACCATTTTTCATCGGGTGATTAACGGATTTATGGCCCAGGGCGGCGGACTCACTGAAGATATGCAGGAAAAGCCCACCGGAAAGCCCATTGAAAATGAAGCCGACAACGGGCTTAAAAATGTGGCGTACTCCGTGGCCATGGCCCGTACCAGTGACCCCCACAGCGCCGCGGCCCAGTTTTTTATCAATGTGAAAAACAACACATTTCTGGACCATACTGCCAAAACCGACAAAGGCTGGGGGTACACGGTTTTTGGAAAGGTGGCCAAGGGGCATGGTGTGGTGAATAAACTCAAGGCGGTACCCACGGGTAAAAAAAGTGGATTTGATGATGTCCCGACAACGCCGGTGACCCTTATCAAGGTCGAGGTCGTGGACGCGTAAATTGACTATACAGGTTTCAATGACGGCTCTTTTTACTATTTTTGTCACCTCTTTTCTGGTGGCCTTTTCAGGCGCCATGATGCCCGGACCGCTGCTGACCATCACCATCAGTGAAAGTGCCCGGCGTGGTGCAGCCGCCGGGCCCCTTATCATCGCCGGCCATGCTCTTTTGGAACTTATTCTTGTGATGGCCCTGCTGTTGGGGCTCGCACCGTTTCTTTTGAAAAAATATGTATTTATCACCATTTCCCTGGCAGGGGCCGTGGTACTGATCTGGATGGCTTTTTCAATGATGCGGGCGCTGCCGGGATTGAGCCTGCAAAGCAGTGATGATAAAACAGGCCAAAACAATCTGTTGATTACCGGTATACTGATGAGCCTTGTCAACCCCTACTGGACCATCTGGTGGGTCTCCATCGGCCTGGCGTATATCATGCATAGCCTGCAGTTTGGCAAATGGGGGGTTTTTTTCTTTTTTACCGGTCATATTATGGCGGATTTTATCTGGTATGCACTTATCTCCATGGCCGTGTGGAAGGGTAAATCTTTTTTGAGTGATCGTACCTATCGGTATCTTATAGCGGGATGCGCTGTTTTTTTGGTTTGTTTCTCCGGTTATTTCGCATATTCCGGTTTCATGCGGTTTGTCACATGAAACTTGTGGTATAAATTCTAAACCTCAAGAGGTTGCCATGGAATGCAGGCAGGATAAAAATCTTACATCATGCAATTGTACCTATGAACCCTGCTCCCGCAAGGGGGTGTGCTGTGAGTGCATACGCTTTCATTTGAGCAGTCGTGAGCTTCCGGCATGCTGTTTTCCAAATGATGCGGAACAGACGTTTGATCGGTCCTTTGACTATTTTGCACGGCTGGTGGCTGAAAATAAAGTATAATTCGAATACTCAGGAGATGAAATTGAGTGATGAGCAATTGAAGTGGTTGTGGGAAAAATCCGGGCAACGATGCGTGAAAAACATGAAAAAGCGTGGTTTTGAGGCTTATTTTGTCCCGGATGTGGAGAGCGCCCGAACCCGGGCCCTTGATTTTACCACCGGTTGCGAAACCTTTGGTTTCGGCGGATCAGCCACCACCCGGGAGCTGGGGCTCGTGGAGATGCTTAAAAAATCCGATAAAATTATTTATGACCACTGGGTTCCCGGGCTCACCCGGGCACAGGATCTGGAAATACGGCTGGCCCAGGGGCGCTGTGACTGTTTTTTATGCAGTGCCAATGCAGTGGCTGAAACCGGTGAGATCGTGAATGTGGACGGCATTGGGAACCGCACGGCGGCCATGACGTTTGGCCCTGAAAAGGTGCTCATCATCGCGGGTATGAACAAGGTTGCGCCGGATCTTGACGCGGCCCTTGTGCGCATTCGTGAAAAAGCGGCCCCCATGCGGGCGAAAAGCCTTGAAACACAAACACCCTGTGCCGAAACCGGTGTATGCAGTGACTGCCGGTCGCCCCAGCGTATCTGCAATATTACCACGATCCTGCATTACAAGCCCAGACTGACCCAGGTAGCGGTCATCCTGGTGAACCAGGCCATGGGGTTTTAGTTTGCATGGGAGCACCTTGCTTAACAGACAAAAAATAGCCTTGATCCTGGTCAGTGGGTTGCTGCTTACCGGCGCCTTCCCCGACTGGGGCTTTTCGTATCTGGCCTGGATCGCACTGGTTCCGCTGCTGATATGCCTGGGGGATCTGTCCCCGGCAAACGGGTTCAAAGCCGGATTTCTCACCGGTATGACCCACTATCTGACGCTGATGTACTGGCTGGCCTATACCATGAACATTTACGGTGGCATGCCCTGGTATCTGAGCGGTCTTATACTCTTTCTCCTGGCCGCTTACCTGGCCTGCTATGTCGCTTTTTTTGCAATGATTCTGATCCGGGTGGGCCGGGGGGCGTCGTGGGGCCTGCTTACGGCACCGTTTTTGTGGGTGGCTCTGGAATATATAAGGGCTTTCCTTTTCTCCGGTTTTCCCTGGGAACTTTTAGGGTATACCCAGTTTGATCTATTGCCTCTGATTCAGATTTCGGATATAACCGGTATCTACGGGGTGAGTTTTTTGATCATACTGGCCAATGTCGTGATCTGCCGGGCCGTTTTATGCTGCATCACCCGGCCGTGGCAGACTGCGGCGGTGGGAAAAGGTGCCATTGCCGTGCAGGTATTGGCCCTGTGCCTGGTCGTGGGCAGTCTCTGGGGATACGGTGTCTGGCGCATGCAGGCTGTTGACCGGTCCATGATCCGGGTGCCGTCGGCCCGGATTGCCGTTGTTCAGGGCAATATCGATCAGGCACTGAAATGGGACCGGGCGTTTCAGACTGAAACCACCCGAAAATACGTGCGTCTTTCCCTTGAGACACGACCTGAAAGGCCGGATCTGGTTGTCTGGCCGGAGACTGCCACGCCGTTTTATTTTTTGTATCATTCACGGTTGACTGAAATTGTGGAAGAGGGGGTGCGCGGAGCAGGCTGTGCTTTTTTAATCGGTAGCCCTTCTTTCTCTCGGAAAAAAGACCGGATCGAATACTTCAACTCGGCCTATCTGATTCATCCGGACGGAAAGTCCCGGGGCCGGTATGACAAGGCGCATCTGGTCCCCTTTGGTGAATATGTGCCGCTAAAAAAATGGCTGCCGTTTGCCGGAAAAATAGTGGACCATGTGGGTGACTTTAAACCGGGTCCCAAGGGTGCTACCCTTAACTGGCAGGACTATCGCCTGGGCGTACAGATTTGTTATGAAATGATTTTCCCGGGTTTGGCCCGGGCCGCGGTTAAAAACGGGGCCAATATCCTGTTTAATTTAACCAATGACGCCTGGTACGGACGCACTGGTGCACCGTATCAGCATTTTTCCATGGCGGTGCTGCGGGCCGTTGAAAATCATCGCTGGGTGGTGCGGGCTGCCAATACGGGAATCAGCGGATTTATTGATCCGGTGGGTCGTGTTACGGCAACTACCCCTCTTTTTAAAGATGCCGTGGTAACGCAGGCTGTATCCCTTGGAAGGGACATCAGTTTTTACACCCGCCGGGGGGATCTGTTCGCACAGGTTTGCCTGGGCGGTATACTGCTTGTCATCGTCTGGCAATTGACCGGTCGATTCAGAAAAAAGCAAGACGGTTAAACCGTTCTTGCCTTTAAAAATTATAAAAATATCAGGAGGCATTATATGTCCATCGAACTTAAACAAGCGATCAAAAACAGCAACGCAAAACTGGATCAATTAAAGGAGTATCTTTGACCTGGGCGGCAAAGAAAAAAGAATCCAGGAAATAGAATCCATCATCGCCCGTCCCGGTTTTTGGGATCATCCCGAAAAAACCCAGGATATCCTGCGGGAGCGAACATTTCTCACCGGCAGGGTAGATGGCTTCCATGAGATGCAGAAAGATCTGGAGGACAGCGAACTGCTGCTTGAAATGGCCGTAGAGGAGTCGGACACACAGGCCATGGATGAGGTCGTACAACAGGTGGCATCCATCGGTGCCCGGATTCGCAAATACCGTTTGGACATGATGCTCGACGGTAAAAATGATAAAAACAATGCCATCATCTCCATCAATGCCGGGGCTGGCGGTACAGAAGCCCAGGACTGGTCTGAAATTCTTTTCCGAATGTATGCCCGCTGGGTTGAGCGCAAGGGCTATACCTCCGATATTATTGATTTTCAACCCGGTGATGAGGCGGGCATCAAGAGCGTTACCTTTACGGCCGATGGTGAATATGCTTACGGATATCTGAAAGCTGAACAGGGGGTTCACAGACTGGTGCGGATTTCACCGTTCAACGCCAACGGCAAGCGGCACACCTCGTTTGCGTCGGTATTTGTGTACCCGGAACTGGATAATACGATTGTTATCGATATCGACGACAAGGACCTTCGTATTGATGTCTTCCGGGCCAGCGGCGCCGGGGGGCAGCATGTCAACAAGACCAGCTCTGCGGTGAGAATCACCCATCTGCCCAGTGGGATTGTGGTGCAGTGCCAGCAGGAAAAATCTCAGCACCGCAACAAGGAGATGGCCATGAAGGTTTTAAAATCAAGGCTGTATGACAGTGAAAAACAAAAACAGGAAGAAAAACTGCAGAAAATTCATGATGCCAAGGATGATATCGCTTGGGGCAGTCAGATCCGCTCTTATATTTTACACCCGTATCAGATGGCAAAGGACCATCGCCTGAAGATGGATATCGGTAATGTAAATGAGGTGCTGGACGGCGGCATAGATCCTTTTATCGAAGGCGCACTGCTGGCTAAAAAGTCATAAACCACATGTTTCCACCAGACACAAACGATATTGACCCTTTTGAAATCATTGCTGAATATTATCCTGTGGCATCACCGGCCCATGATATTCTGGTCCGACATGGTGAGCTTGTGGCGGCCAAGGCGATAAGGATAGCAGATCGCGCCGGCACCCATGCCCCGGATGTTGATTTTATCTGGGCGGCGGCCATGCTGCATGATATCGGTATTTTTATGACCCATGCGCCGTCTATCGGTTGCCATGGCCCCCATGCCTATGTGGCCCATGGCTATCTGGGAAGAAAGATGCTTGAAAAAAAAAGGCTGTTCCGACATGGCCGGGTCTGTGAAACCCATGTTGGCGTGGGTATCAGTGCCGGGGAGATAAAAAAGGGGAATCTGCCTCTGCCCCTGCGCGATATGATGCCGGTATCCGTTGAAGAACAGATCATCTGCTATGCCGATAAGTTTTATTCCAAAGACAGACTGTGGGAAGACAAAGAAAAGAGCGTGAAGGCCATTTTGCAGGATCTTGAAAAATACGGCAGCGATAAGGTGCTGCGATTCAAATCATGGGTGAGCAGGTTTGAGTAAAAGGATTTAAGCCCATATGCCAGCTATGCAAAATGTCGCCCTGTTTGCTTTATTCTTGACAAAAAAATCTGATTTATTAATCTATTAAGTTTGGTTTGCCGGAATTGGGTGCTCGTGTTTAATACGGTTTAATTCGTGGGTGGGTATTTTTAAGGAGAGGGGGATTATGAAAGTTCTGGTTAGTGATAATCTCGGTGAAATCGGGGTTGAAATGTTTCAGGAAGCCCAGGGCATAGAGGTTGATGTCAAGACCGGATTATCCCCTGAAGAGCTTAAAGGCATCATCGGTGAGTATCATGCACTGGTGATTCGAAGTGCGACCAAGGTGACCCGTGAGTTGCTGGCGGCAGCCAAAAATCTGGAAGTTATCGGCCGGGCCGGAATCGGTCTTGACAATGTGGATATCGCCGAAGCTTCCAAACGAGGCGTCATTGTTATGAATACACCGGGTGGCAATGTGGTGACGACGGCCGAGCATGCGATTTCCATGATGCTGTCGCTGTCCCGTAACATTCCCATGGGGACCTCATCCTTGAGGGAGGGGCGCTGGATCAAGAAGCAACTCCAGGGACGGGAGATATACAATAAATGTCTGGGCATTATCGGTTTCGGGAAAATTGGTTCCATTGTGGCTGACCGGGCTCGGGGTCTCAAGATGCAGGTGTTTGTCTATGATCCGTTTGTAACCCCCGCACAAATTGAAAAGGCCGGATTTAAAAGTGTTACCTTTGAAGAATTGCTCGGGATGTCGGATTATATCACGATCCATGTGCCCAAACTGAAAGATACGATTGGTTTTATTAACAAACAGGCATTTGATCAGATGAAAGACGGCGTTATGATTGTCAACTGTGCCCGGGGGGGTATTATTGATGAAAAAGATCTGTATGCGGCCATGAAATCCGGAAAGGTTGCCGGGGCGGCCCTGGATGTATTTGAGACCGAACCTCCCGGCGATTCACCCCTGTTCGAGTTTGACCGGTTTATCTGTACGCCACACCTTGGGGCTTCAACCCGGGAAGCCCAGACCAATGTTGCTGTCGCCGTTGCCCAACAGATTATCGATTACCTGCAGCATGGCACCATAAACAATGCCGTTAATGTGCCGTCGGTTACCGGCGATCTGCTTGAAAAACTGGGACCATGGCTCTCCATCGGGGACAAGCTCGGCTCTCTCCAGGCCCAGTTGATCAAGGGGCCTGCCAAAGAAGTGGTGATTGAATATGCCGGAGATTTCAAAGGGCTTGACATGGCCCCGGTGTCAACTGCTGTTTTAAAAGGGCTGCTGGCACCGATTCTTAAAGATGATGTTAATTTTGTCAACGCCCACATCCTGGCCAAGGAGCGGGGGATAGCGGTTACCGAAACGACAACCGCCGAAGCGAACAGATATGTCAATCTGATCACTGTCCGGGTGATTACCACTGAGATGGAAAATGCCGTATCCGGAACGATTTTCGGAAAAAATGATCCCCGGATCGTCGGGATAAATACCTTTCGGCTGGAAATGGTTCCCGACGGTCATCTGGCACTGATATACAATATCGACAAACCCGGTTCCATCGGTCAGATCGGTGCGACCCTTGGTAAGCACAAGATCAACATCGGCCGGATGCAGGTCGGTCAGGAAGAAGAGGGGGATCGTAATATTATTTTCCTGGCCACTGACACCCCTATCCCAGATCAGGTGGTTGACGAGTTGCGCAATCTGAGTCTTGTGAAAACAGTTATTCCACTTGAATTCTAATATTGGTTTACGGCGACCAAACAGGAGACCTTTCATTATGACGGAAATAAAAGATTTTATCCTAAAGGAAAAGTCAGAGGGTAATGGGCAAAAGGCGGATACGGAATCAGGGGATGCGCCGGGCAGTGACGCGAAAGATCAGAAAACCGCCGGGCCTGAAAGCCTTGCAGGAGAGTTTCGATTACCGGCGATCAATTTTGCCACTTTTATTTTTTCCCTGAACTCATCGGCCCTGGTGCAACTCGGGCTGATGGATGACCCGGGTACCGGCAAGAAGGCTAAAAATCTGCCCTTGGCAAAGCAGACCATTGATATTCTTGGACTGCTGGAGGAAAAAACCAGGGGAAATCTGTCCCGGGAAGAAGAGGATATGCTCAAACACATTCTTTATGACCTCCGTATCCTCTATGTGAAGGAAAAGGGATGACCCGTGAGTGGTGAGAAAATATCAAACCTTATTGCTTGTCCCCAAATGATAATGTGACGGTGGAAACCAAACAGACGCAGTCTTTAAAACTGCCGGCGCCGGCCAAGATAAATCTGTTCCTGGCCGTAACGGGCCAAAGACCCGATGGTTACCATGACTTGATCAGCCTCATGTGTGCTGTCAAGCTTCATGATACGCTGTCACTTTCAGTGACACCAGGAGGGAATCGGGTTCAGGTTGTCTGCAGCCATCCGGATGTTCCTGAAAATGAAGCCAATCTGGCATGGCGGGCCGCCAGCCTTTTTATGACAAATCTGAAGCGGCGGGACACGGTAACCATTGCGATTGAAAAGCGTATTCCCGTGGCTGCAGGACTCGGCGGCGGCAGCAGTGATGCTGCATCCGTTTTGCATGGCCTGAACCGTTTATATCAAAGGCCTTTTTCCATAAAAGCGCTGATGGCCATTGGACTTACCATCGGAGCGGATGTGCCTTTTTTTGTATACGGGAAACCATCTGTTGCCACAGGTATCGGCGAGAAACTGGAACCTGTCATTGAACTGAGCCCCTGCCCTGTCCTGCTGGTTTGCCCGAAAATCAGTGTTTCAACGCGGGCGGTATATAAAAAATTGAATTTGGGATTGACAAAATGTGAAATAAAAATTAATAATTTCGTTTTTGGAGATCGGAATTTTGAAGTACCATACCATCTGTGTAATGATTTGGAAACGGTATCCATTTCAGAATATCCGGTTATTCAAAAGGCAAAACAGGCTCTTTTAAGCGAGGGTGCCAGGGGCGCATTGATGTCAGGCAGCGGACCGGCTGTTTTCGGTCTGTTTTCGGATCTGGCTACTGCGCGCAGTGCCCGCCGATCCCTTGCCGGTAATGAAGACTGGGATGTTCATCTTACAGATTTGAATGTGTCGGGGGCAAGGGTTTTTTGCTGAAAATATAAGACAGCAGTCGGGTAAGAACAATTTTGGGGCGTCGTCAAGCGGTAAGACACAGGACTTTGGTTCCTGCATTCGGAGGTTCGAATCCTCCCGCCCCAGCCACTCATTTTAAAGTCTGAAACAGGTAGAATAATGACTGATTTTGCAATATTTACGGGGAATTCAAACCCTGTTCTGGCTAAGAAAATTTGTGACTATCTTGGCATGCCCTTGGGCGGGGCAAAGGTCAAGACCTTCAGTGATGGTGAGATTCAGATTGAAATTGATGAAAATGTAAGATCAAAGGATGTCTTTGTTATGCAGTCCACCTGTCGTCCGGTGAATGACAACTTGGTGGAACTACTGCTGATGATTGATGCGTTCAAACGGTCCTCTGCCCGCAGGATAACCGCTGTTCTGCCCTATTACGGGTATGCGCGGCAGGACAAAAAAGTGGCCCCCAGAGTGCCCATCAGTGCTAAACTGGTGGCGGACCTGATTACCACTGCCGGGGCTCACCGGTTGATCACAATGGATCTGCACGCCGGGCAGATTCAGGGTTTTTTTAATATCCCGGTGGATAATCTTTTTGCAGCCACTGTTCTTCTTGATTGTATCCGCACTAATTTTGGCGATGATATTGTCATTGTCTCACCTGATGCCGGTGGTGCCGAAAGGGCCAGGGCCTTTGCAAAACGACTCGGCGTCGATCTGGCCATTATTGACAAACGGCGTTCGGCGCCCAACCAGGCCAAAGCCATGGCATTGATTGGTAATGTAAAAGATAAAGTCGCCATTATTATGGATGATATGGTTGATACCGCCGGTACGCTGACCCAGGCTGCAAGCGCCATTATGGCAGATGGCGCTCATGAGGTGCATGCCTGCTGTTCCCATCCGGTGCTTTCAGGCCCCGCAGTAGACAGGATTATTGATTCACCGCTGAAAAGCATCATGGTGACCGACACCGTTCCACTGAGTGGTAAAGCGCTGGTGTGTGAGAAAATAACTGTGCTGAGTATTGCGGAACTGGTGGGGGAAGCCATCGTTCGAAGCCATAAAGGTGATTCGGTAACATCACTTTTTGTGTAACACGATAATGATAATAAACGATCGCCAGTCATTGAATCGCCCGGGAAACAGATAACCGTATACTTTTAAGGGTAGGTGTTACTGCATAGACTTGGGGGATGAATCGTCTGGAATAAAAAAGTTTTTTTAAGGAGGAACTATTTTTGGAGTTAACTAAATTTAATGCAAATATTAGAACACAAACCGGAAACGGCCCCGGCCGGGTCCTGCGCAGAGAGGGTAAAATGCCGGCGGTGCTTTACGGTCCAAGTACAGAGCCCGTATTACTTTCAGTGGACGCAAAAGAATTAGAGCAGGTTGTGCGCGGCAGTAAAGGCGCTCAGGTGATTCTGGAACTGGTTATTCAAGATCAGGAAAGATCCACCCGAACGGCTATGCTCAAGGAACTGCAGGTGCACCCTGTCTCACAGGCGTATCTCCATGCTGATTTTTATGAAATCGCTATGGATCGCAAAATCAAAGTCAATGTACCGATTGTGACCACAGGCACATCCGTGGGCGTGGAATTGGGCGGTATGCTGCAGATTATCCGAAGGGAACTGGAAGTTTTCTGCCTGCCCCTTAATATCCCGGAAGCCATTGAACTTGATATTACAGATCTGGATATCGGTGATTCCATTCATGTGGATGAGATTCCCCTTGGAGAGGGTGTTGAAATTCCCCCCGATGTTAATTTTACCGTATTGACGATCCTGAGCCCGGCGAAAGAAAAAGTTGAGGAAGCTGAGGCAGATATTGAGGAAGGCGCTGAAGAGGAAGTGGCTTCCACGGATGATGCCGAAGAGTAAGCCTTTTACCGTATTGGACTATCAGGCACTCAATTGATGGGCCAGTGGTGTGACACAGGATCAATTCCACGGGTTTTATCCTCGGAGAACAGGGGTCTTTGTATAAAAGAGGAACAAATGCCCGGAAGCCGTTTTTATCTAGTTGCAGGGCTGGGGAATCCTGGAACCGAATATCAAAACACCCGCCATAACGCCGGTTTCATGGCGGTTGAAAAAATTGCCCATGTATACGCGATTGATTTTGATACCCTGAAATTCGGTGCTCTTTGGGGCACCGGGGTCATCGAAGGCATCCCGGTTGTGCTGGTCAAACCACAGATGTACATGAACCGCAGCGGTTTACCGATTTTCAAGACAGCCGAACAGTTCAGCATATTAAGCAGGGATATACTGGTTATTCACGACGATATAGACCTTGCTTTCGGACGATTCAAAATAAAACAGAAAGGAGGGAGTGGGGGACACAAGGGTATTCGGTCGTTAATAGATGCTTTTGGCGTGGACGATTTTATCAGACTTCGCATCGGCATCGGGCGTGACTGCGGACAATTCGGGGATTCAAGTGTGATGGATCACGTTCTGGGCAGTTTCAGCGAGGATGAAATAAAATACCTGGACCCGATCCTGAAAAACACCCTGGAGGCCGTTGTCACGATTCTTTCCAAGGGAATATTGGAGGGGATGAATCGTTTCAATAAGAGGAAGGCATGATTTTACGTTAATCACTTAGATGGAGGAAAGAATGGAAGCTGTATTAAATAATCTACCGCTGTATTGTACGATGGTTGGTGTTGTGGGCGTAATTTTTGCCATTTTACTCGCCGGTATTGTCAAGAGTGCACCGGCCGGCGATGAAAAAATGCAGGAAATCGCCAGTGCCATCAAGGAAGGCGCTATTGCGTATCTTAATCGTCAGATGAAAAGCATGGGAATTGCCGGTATCATTATTTTTATCGTCATTTTCACTACTTTGGGTTCCACCATGGCCATTGGTTTTCTGCTGGGTGCGGTGGCTTCTTTCATGGCCGGCTATATTGGTATGCGGGTGTCTGTTCTGGCCAATGTCAGAACAGCAGAAGCAGCTAAAAAAGGGATGGCCGCAGGCCTTGCCATGGCTTTCAAGGGCGGCAGCGTTACCGGAATGATCGTTGCCGGTCTGGCCCTGACTTCAGTGGCCGGGTACTATACCGCGACCCACGATGTGATGGCCCTTGTGGCCTTAGGATTTGGTGGCAGTCTTATCTCCATATTTGCCAGATTGGGCGGTGGTATCTTCACCAAGGGCGCAGATGTGGGTGCTGATCTGGTGGGCAAGGTGGAGGCCGGCATCCCCGAGGATGATCCGCGCAACCCGGCTACCATTGCCGATAACGTTGGCGACAACGTGGGAGACTGTGCCGGAATGGCGGCAGACCTTTTTGAAACCTATGCGGTTACGGCTGTGGCGGCCATGCTGATCGGGCACCTGCTTTTTCCCAAGGCTCCCATGGCAACCGAATTTCCACTGGTGCTGGGCGCCATCTCGATTATTGCTTCAATGATCGCCGTTTTTTTTGTACGACTGGGCAAGACCGGATATATCATGGGTGCCCTTTATAAAGGCATGTTCGGTGCCGCCATCATCGCGGGCGTGGCGTTTTATTTTGCCTGCACCAAATTCATGGTCGGCCTGGGTGACCTCAGTGCGATGAGTATTTATTTCTGTACATTGATCGGCCTGATACTCACCGTTGTCATCGTCATTATCACCGAATACTACACCGGTATCTACGGCCCGGTAAAGAGTATTGCCGAAGCCTCCACCACGGGGCACGGCACCAACATCATTGCCGGTTTGGCCGTTTCCATGCAGGCCACCGCAGCGCCGGTTATTGCCATCTGCCTGGCCATCTATGGCGCGTACCATTTTGCCGGCCTCTATGGTATTGCCATGTCCGCCATGTCCATGCTCTCCATGACCGGTATGGTCATTGCCATTGACGCTTACGGCCCCATCACCGACAACGCCGGCGGCATCGCTGAAATGGCCGGAATGGATGAGAGTGTCCGCGCTGTCACCGATCCTCTGGATGCGGTGGGCAACACCACCAAGGCTGTTACCAAGGGATATGCTATTGCTTCTGCGGGCTTGGCCGCCCTGGTACTGTTTGCTGCCTATGTCCAGGAATTCACCATCCATGGCGCCAAAGAGGGCATCAAGTTTGATCTGGCCGATGTCAACGTCATTATCGGTCTGTTTATCGGTGGCCTGCTGCCATACCTGTTTGCCTCCATTGCCATGAAGGCGGTGGGGAACGCAGGGGGCGCAGTGGTTGAAGAAGTGCGCCGTCAGTTCCGTGAAATTCCCGGCATCATGGAAGGAACCGCAAAACCGGATTACGGTGCATGTGTTGATATCGTCACTAAATTTGCCCTCAAGGAGATGCTCGTACCGGCATTGTTGCCTGTCATCGCACCGCTTCTGGTGGGTTTTCTGTTGGGCAAGGTCGCCCTGGGCGGACTGCTGATCGGGTCCATTGTCACCGGTGTATTTGTCGCCCTGTCCATGACAACGGGTGGCGCTGCCTGGGATAATGCGAAAAAATATATTGAAGACGGTCATCTGGGCGGCAAGGGCAGCGAAGCCCACAAGGCTGCTGTTACCGGCGACACCGTCGGCGATCCTTACAAGGATACCGCAGGACCTGCCGTTAACCCGATGATCAAGATTCTCAATGTTGTTGCGCTGCTTATGGTGCCTTTTTTACTGTAGCAGGACCTTCAACAATCAGAATCTGATTGTGTCGTGAAAACCAAAAGGATTGGTGACTTTTGTCGCCAATCCTTTTTTATTGATTGTTACTGGTAGGTGTGGTATTAATTAACCATTGATCAAAGTTAACGGTCCATGTTTTTTAAATATTGCCATAAAATGAGCCTTGAAATGACGGATAAAATAACAGAAGATAATTTGGAAATGCCAAAAACACAACTCCGGGAATTTAAAGTCGGTGACCTGGCGGTTTATCCCGCCCATGGCGTAGGACGGATTGATTCCATCGAAAGTCGTGTGATAAACGGCGAGACCCATGAATTCTATATCATGAAGATTCTGGAAAACGGTATGGTTATCATGATTCCAATTTCCAATGTTGAATCCGTAGGCTTACGGAATGTCATCAAGGAAGAAGATATTGCCAAGGTGTTTGCGGTCATTCAGGACAATCGTGATAATTTGATTGACAATCAGACCTGGAACCGTCGGTACCGGGAGTATATGGAAAAGATCAAAACCGGATCCCTTTATGAGGTGGCTGAAGTCTTCCGGGATCTTTACATTTTGAAATATACCAAGGATCTTTCTTTTGGAGAACGCAAACTGTTTGATACCGCTCAAATTCTGCTGATAAAAGAGATTTCCACTGCCCGCAATACGGATGAAGATTCAATTCTTGAAGAAATCATCGCCTTGTTCCCAGAGCCCCCCCAAACTGAAGAACCCGCCTGATGGGTGATCATGTCTGTCAAAAGTATTTTTACGGTTATCGCAGATGAATCCGATACCACCGAGCGTCTGGACGTTATAGTCGCGCGTCGTGTGGCGGATTGCTCCCGTTCACAGGTCGCCCGGATGATACGGATGGGCCATATAACGGTGCACGGTTTATCAAAAAAGCCGGGTTACCGGGTTGTAGACGGCGATATCATCCATATCTGCATTCCACCTCCTGCTGAAATTTCCTGTGAACCCGAAGATATTCCCCTATCAATCCTGTATGAAGATGACCATTTGATAGTGGTTAACAAACAGCCGGGGATCGTTGTGCACCCGGCCCCGGGACATTATTCGGGAACCCTGGTTAACGGATTGCTGAACCATTGCCCTTTCCTTGACGGTATCGGCGGGGAAATGCGGCCGGGAATTGTTCACAGGCTGGACAAGGATACGTCCGGTGCTCTGGTGATTGCCAAAAATGATAAGGTCCATCAACATCTTTCCGTACAATTCAAATCCCGGCAGGTACAAAAGACCTATCTTGCGCTGGTTTACGGTGAAATGAAAGATCAATCCGGCGCTATCAGGCTTCCCATCGGCCGCCACCCCGTTGACCGGAAGCGGATGTCCATTCATAGCCGCCACCCCAGAACGGCCCGGACGTTTTGGACAGTACGGGAGCGGTTCCCGGGACTGACCCTTCTCGAAGTTGATCTGAAAACCGGTCGTACCCATCAGATAAGGGTGCATTGCGCTGCCATGCACCATTATGTTGTCGGTGATGGGGTCTATTGTCCCCGTAAAAAAAAACAGATCGGTGGTAGAAACAGGATCGAAAAGATATTAGAACAACAAAATGTCTCGCGACAGATGCTGCACGCCCAACATCTGGGGTTCACCCATCCTGCCTCCGGCCAATGGATGGTGTTTGATGCGCCTGTTGCGCGCGACATGGCCCAATTGCTGACGGCCTTAAGACAGGAATCGTTTTAATATAAAATTAAAAAGTTAGTGGCTAAAAAGGCAGAGTCTTTTTTATATAATTTATCATCTCAGGTATTACAAAATTTACCTCAAAATTTTATTGACATCAAACCGCGGATCGTTTAAATACCGGCGTTCTCAAATGGTTTTATTGTATAGGACAAACCCGGTGGGACAGAATAAAGAACATTTTGATCCGCGGACAACGATGACAGGCAAAGAATAAAAAAAACGCTGTTTGTCATTGTAAATTAAAAATTGGAGGTAAATGAAAATGAAGCTTGTTGATTTCGTGGTTGGTGCACTGGTGGATACGCTGAACAGCCTGTTTAAATAAAATATTATTATATCGCACGATGTAAAGTTGAAGATAATGGATTAAAGGAGGTATTGGCAGGCGAATGTCCGTCTGCCAAAACTCTCCAGACAATTTTTGCCCACCCAACCCCACTACTTTTTCTTTTTTTTCAACGCATGAACGGTCCGCGGTACGGTAATTTTGACCTCATCGTTTTTTTGGAACTGCTGGGAGCCAATTGGATTGTATTGGTCCACCACCATTTCCTTATCTCCGAAACTGACCGTATACTTTGCAAGATTGCCCGCGTACATGCGGCTTAGTATGGTGCCGTGAAACGTATTGGTACGCTCGGTCCCTTTTGATGGTGAAAGAGAAACGGTTTCCGGCCGGATCACGAGCACCACGGTATCGCCCTTTTCAAGCGGTTCCCGGACGCGGTCCAGTTCGATATCACCATATTCGGTAGCCACGTGACAGGTGTTTTCCTCGATTAATGCGACCCGGCCTTCCATGAAATTTACATATCCCACGAAACCGGCAATAAATTCATTGGCCGGTTGATCATAAATCTCCATGGGGGATCCGATCTGCTGGATAACGCCATCACTGAGCACCAGGATGCGATCCGAAATACTCATGGCTTCATACTGGTCATGGGTCACAAATATGGTAGTGACCCCGATTCTTTCCTGGATATTGCGAATCTCGTCGCGCATCACCACTCGCAGGTTGGCATCCAGGTTGGACAAGGGCTCGTCAAGCAAAAGGACTTTGGGTTCCAATGCCAGGGCTCTGGCAAGGGCAACCCGCTGCTGCTGGCCGCCGCTGATCCGGTCGATGGTCCGCTTGCCAAGGCCTTCCATATGGACCAGGGAGAGAAGCTCCTCCACACGGGTATCGATTTTTTTCTGGGGCCATTTTTGAAGCTTCAACCCAAAACCGATATTTTTGGCCACGTCCATATGGGGAAAAAGGGCATAGCTTTGAAATACCATTTTGGTATTGCGCATGTTCGGGGGCAGCTTGCCGATATCTTGACCGTCTAAAATGATGCGTCCGGAAGACAGTGTTGTAAAACCGCCCACAATCCTGAGCAGGGTTGTCTTTCCACATCCGCTGGGACCCACAAATGTCAACAATTCGCCTTTTTGTATCTCTGCTGAAATTCCCTTCAGCACCTCTACATCTCCGAAATTTTTGTAAACATCATCCAGTACCAACATGGGGTGTGCCTGCGAATTCATTTATTACGCTCCTTGCTTTTTGCTGACATCAAGTCCGGTTTTCTTGGCAACTATTTTTAGGATGGCCATGCAGAAACCGACGATGAGAATCATTTTGACAGTCGTCGCTGACGCCAGCCCCAGTTCGCCAAGCTGGGCCGTCAGATAAATATACACGGATGCCAGATCAAAGCCCGGTGTAACGAGGAAAATGACCGAACTCAGGGACATCATGGTGGTCATGAACGTATAGATAAAACCGGCTACAAAGGCCGAAAACATGATGGGCAGTATAATCTTGAAAAATATGGTTAGAAAGTCGGCCCCCAGGTCGGCCGAGGCCTCTTCAATCTCAATGCTGATCTGGTGCAGTTTGCTGATGCCGGCTTCTACACCCACCGCAACAAACCGGAACACACAGTTCATGATAATGATCCAGATGGTACCGGTCAACAGAAACGGCGGTTTGTTAAAGGCGATGATGTAGCCGACACCGATAACGGTCCCGGGCAGGGCAAACCCCGAAAGGGCCAGCATCTCCATAATGTGCTTACCGCGAAAGTTGCCCCGCATGATCACATAGGCCAGCAACGTCCCGACAATGGCGCCGAACAGTCCGGCGGCCAGGGATACTTTGATACTGTTCCATATGGCGATATTGGACTGGGTATTCAGGATATGGTCGATGACAAAGGTGTTGTCCACACCCACGATTTTTACAAATGCCCCCAGGACAATGACGCCGAAGCTCAAAAGCACCAATATGCCCACGGAAAAAGAAATGATCATAAACGGAATTTTGATCACCGGTGACATTTCCTTGTATTCCGACGCCGTGGGCTTCCCCACGATGGTGGCATACCCCTTACCCTTGAGCACGTAGTTATGCAGCACAAAAATAACGATGCAGGGCAGGATAAGGACAACACTCAGCACACTGGCCATGTTGAAATCACCTTCGCCGGTGATCATCAGGTAGGTGTCCGGGGCCAGAAAAGGGATCCTGCCGCCGAGGATGGCGGGGTTTCCGAATTCGGCAATGGTCATCACGAAAACAAGCAGCCCGGCCTTGAGGAGTCCCGGGGCGATGAGGGGAATGGTGATAGAGCGGATGATCCGTATTTCCGAAGCCCCCATGTCGCTGGCCGTATCTTCCAGACTCGGGTTCAGGGAATTCATCACATTCTCGATCATCATGTAACTTAAGGGGAGAAACGCCAAACACTGGGCCGCAATCACGCCCCCCCAGCTATAGATATTCAAATGCAGGTGAAACGTATTGTTGATCAGCCCGTTTCGGCCAAACAGGGTAATCAGTGAAATGGCAAAAATATAGGGGGGCGCCGCCAGGGGCAACAGCGCCAAAACCTTTAGCGGTTTTCTGATCCAATAAGGGCCCCGTGTGGTCAAATAGGCAAAACAGAAACCCACCACCAATAAAATGGCCATGGTGGTAAATCCTAAAATTAAGGTATTGAACAAAGACCAGTAGTAGAAATTATAGCTGAAAAATTCCTTGTAAAATTCCAGGGTAAATCCGTCATCGCCCCAGAAGCTCTGCACGAGAACGGTACAAATCGGATACAGGAGAAAGATGACCAGCAGTAAAAATAAAGTGCCGGCAAACAGATTAATGAGCTTTGCATTGAGGAAGGTTCTGATTCTATAGGTGATACTGTTCTTTCCGCCATCGCCCAGTGCAACATCTGTCATTTATCTGTTCCTCCTGTATCCTGAAATGAAGTAGTATTATTCTTGGGCGGCTTTTTTCTCTTTTTCGTCGCCGACTTTTTTGGCTTTGGCTGTTTCCTTCATCATGAACTTGCTTTTCCACTGTTTGACGACTTTTCGTTTGTTCTTGACGGCCCACGAATGATCCAGTTTGATGAATTTGGGGGTGGCAGCTCCATAGAGTGCACTGGTTATACCGGAACGTGGCGGGATATAACCCATAGATCCGAGGAACTGGCTGGCATCTTCCGATCCCAGGTAATCCATAACTTTCTGGCAGAGGGCTAATTTTTCGGTGCCTTTGAGGATGGTGCAGTAATTACCCTCGTATCCGGTGCCTTCCACCGGCACGGTCCAGACGATGGGATACCCGTCATTGATTCTTTTCAGGACATTTTCGTCAGCAGTGAGTCCCAGCAGATATTCGCCGCGGCCCACAAGGTCGGTGGGGGCGTTTCCACTTTTGGTGTAGAAGGCCATATTCTTGTCCAGGCTTTCAAGGAATTTCCAGCCTTCTTTTTCACCGTACAGTTGGAGGAAAGAGTAATTGATCATAAATGCCGTACCCGAAGTTCGGGGAGATGGCGCTACGATCTGGCCTTTCCATTTGGGATCCAAAAGCTCTTTCCAGCTCATGGGCATGCCGTATCCCTTTTCAGCCAGTTTTTCCTTATTGCCGATGAGCAGAAAAGAAAAGGTGCCTAGTGCATAATAGGTGCCGTCCGGAGATTTAAAGGCGTCACCTATTGAGTCCCAGGCCGGTGAGTGATAGGCTTCATAATATCCCTTTTGGGCGCCGTTGATGGCTTCACTGGCCCCAAAGGACAGCACCATGTCTGCGTTGAATCGCGGGTATTCGGTTTTGACCCGGGCCCAGATTTCGCCCCAGGAAAGGGTAATGTTTTTTACTTCGATTCCGACTTTTTCCTGAATTCGGGCAGCCAGAGCTTCATTGACTTCACGTGAAAACCCCATGTATGCCTTGATGGAATCAGCTGCCTGAAGACCGCTGGACGCTGATCCCAATGTCAGGAAAAGTGCGATGGCAAAGATTGTAAACAGTTTACCTTTCATTTTGTACCTCCTATCATGTTGGCTGTTAACTAAATAAGCATGACAAACAAAGTTCTATTTCAGGGGCTCCAAATAAAACAGGTCCGGGAATTGCACCTCCTTTCGCGTCCAGAGTATTCAGTCCCTTGAGACGTAGTGGAATGCTGTTAGGACGTTGTTAAAACATTGTTGAAATACTTGATTCGTTTAAAAATCTATAGGAATGATTCTATTTGTTAAATAAGATTCAATAATAATAATGCAGCAGTCAATATAAATCAAATTAATAATTATCATATCATGTATAACGATGTGTTATGTTCTATCTGATAATTATTACAAGGGGGATATTCCCGGCTGATTTACCGGCATGGGCATACGGTGTTCCGGGCAGGATGAGAAAGGGTTGATTTTGTGCATTACGAAGCTATTGGGCAAAAAAAAGAACTTCCGTGCAGGGATTATTTTATATATGGTTAAATCAAAGGTATAAGATCCATGGGGGTTTTGATGAGCATTCTTGCACCGCCTTTAATCAATTCCGGGGCGTCGCGAAAGCCCCAGAGAGCCCCGACGGCAAACATGCCTGCCGCGGTAGCGGTCTGCATGTCGACGTCTGAATCGCCCAGGTAGATAAAATCTCCGGGGGCCATACCCAGGGTTCGGGACATCAGAAGGGCAGCGGCGGGGTCGGGTTTTGGGGGAATATCTGATCTTGAACCCCGGACAATTTCAAAATGCCAGGAGGATAACAGTGCTGCCACTATTTTTTGAGTTGCCGGGTCCGGTTTGTTGGACAGAATAACCATTTTGAGGCCTGAAACAGTGCATTTGTCGAGCAATTCGGGTATGCCGCCATAGGGGCGGGTTTTGGCCGTTAAGCGGTTTCTATACTCTTTGTTTAAGGCTTCCAAACAAATACTGACCGTTGCATCATCACGGGAACCTTCGGGAAGCGCTCTATGGACCAGCGCCGCCAGGCCATTGCCGATAAAATACGGGTAAGCCGTTATATCGTGTTCGACAAAGTTATGATGGCGCAAAACAGCATTCATGGCATCGGCCAGATCGTCCAGGGTATTTAAGAGGGTTCCGTCAAGATCAAAAAGAATGGCATTGAATTGCATAAGACCTCCTGTTGCATTTTTTAAAAACAGTTAAGTGGGTAAAAGAGGGTGCCTGATTTGTCAAGTTAAAAATCGGGTGCAAAAGACGGGTGATTCGGCCTTTATCGGAGGGAATACGCGGTGGCCAGGATTTATATTATCGTTCAGGTTTATTTTATTTCGAAAATAACAGGAGAAAAGTAGTGCTTCAGAATTCATTGTATTTTTCTTGACAAATACAATCCATAAGTTATAACTTAACTCTTCGAAAAATGGATACCATAATTGTTGTTACCGCAAATCATGTTCCTCCGATTTTTGAAATTTTAAAAAACGGTGTAGACACGATTGTAACGATATCTTCGTCCATTTTTGATCTCTGCCCGACGGTTGTATCCTTTTATTTATCATGTGATTATTAATGCCAACACCTAAAAAGGAGGACGTTTTATGAGAAAATTCAGTATCTTATTTATTTCGATAGCTATTGCGTTTATGCTTCTGGTCGGGCCGGTCATGGCCAAAGACAAGGTAGTCGTTTATACTTCTCTGGAAAATGAAGAGGTGGTGGAGTACATGGAACAGGCCAAAGCGGAGTTGCCCGATCTTGATATTCAGGCGATTCGGCTTTCCACTGGTGAACTGGGTGCCCGAATGCTGGCTGAAAAGAACAATCCCCAGGCGGATTGTGTCTGGGGCTGGGCCGTCACCAACATGGAAGAGTTCGTCCCCCGGAAGATGATAAAACCATACAAACCGGCTGGCTGGGACAAAATTCCGGCCCATTTCAAAGACCCCAATGGATACTGGACCGCCATTGATTTATATGCCGCCGCTTTTGTGATCAATACAAAGGTGATGGCCGAGAAAAATCTGCCCATGCCCAAGGGGTGGAATGATCTTTTGAACCCGGCCTATAAAGACAAGCTGATCATGCCCAACCCGGCCAGCTCAGGCACCGGATTTTTGCAGGTCGCCAGTCTGCTGGAGATGTTGGATCCGGATTACAAAACCAAATCGGTGGAAGACAACAAGGCCTGGGATTTTTTAAAGAAACTCGATAAAAATATGGGCCAGTATATCAAGAGCGGTTCAAAGCCGGCCAAGTTGACCGCTGCCGGTGAGTATGCCATCGGCTGTTCTTTTGCCTTTGTCTATTCGTCTTTAAAGAAAAAAGGATTTCCAGTGGTTATGGTGCTGCCCGAAGAGGGGGCCGGTTTTGAACTGGAGGCCAATGCACTCCTCGAAGGGGCTAACAATGAAGCCGCCGCCAAAAAATTTCTGGATTGGGCCATATCCAAAAGTGCCATGAAGGGGTATGCCAAGTTTAAACTGGGCGTCACCTATCCGGGCATCCAGGGGCCTGCGGACATGCCGTCGCTGGATTCCATCAAGCTGGCGCCCATGGATTTTCCATGGCAGTCTAAAAATCGTACCAAAATCCTTGAAGTCTGGTCGAATCTGTTTTTGCATTAATTTGACCGTATGAGCAACCAAAGGGCTTCATGGGCATTGGGGGTTTGTGCTCATGAAGCTCTTTTTTGCGTTTTTTTCGGTATAAACATCTATGCACTTTTGGATTATGGGGCAGATGTCCCGGTATTCCCACCCAACGCGCCCTGTCGCTATTGCCGGATGCCGTTATGGGGTGTGCAGATGTCCGTTTTCAAATGTTATCTGTAGTGGAAAGGAGCATATCTAAGCACCATGTCAAAAAATCTGGTTTTAAACAATATCAGCAAATCATTCGGTTCTCTGGTTGCGGTGGACAATGTCAGCCTCACTGTTGCCCCCGGAGAATTTATCTGTTTCCTGGGACCCAGCGGATGCGGCAAGACCACTTTGCTGAGGATCATTACAGGGTTCGAGTTTCAGACGTCAGGGGATATTTCCTATGGTGACAGGAACCTCAACGATGTAATACCGCAGAAAAGAGACTTTGGCATTGTTTTTCAGTCGTATGCGCTGTTTCCCAATATGACGGTGTACCAGAACATTGCTTTCGGATTGAAAATGCGCAAGATGCCGCAGAATTTAATCGATAAGCGTGTCGATGAAATGCTTAACCTGATGGGGCTTGCCGAATGGAAGACCCATTATCCGTCCCAGTTGAGCGGCGGGCAGCAGCAACGGGTGGCGCTGGGTCGGGCCATTGCCATAAAACCCAATGTGCTGTTGCTGGATGAACCCCTGAGTGCCCTGGATGCGAAAATCCGGGTGCGCCTGCGGGCCGTGATCAAGCGGTTGCAGAACGACCTGGGTATTACCATGATTTATGTGACCCATGATCAGGAAGAAGCCCTCAGCATGGCCGATCGTGTTGTGGTGATGCGCCAGGGGCAGTTCAGACAGGTGGGGTCACCCTGGGAAATCTATAAGAAACCCAAGACCAGTTTTATCGCCGAGTTTGTCGGGACGTCCAATTTTTTTGAAGGCCGGAAAAAAGATGACCGGGTCCTTTACGGCCAGTCTGCATTCAAGGTCTCTGAAATAGATACGGCAGACAGTGAAAAGGTCTATTTGGCCATTCGCCCCGAGGATATTGAAATCGTCGGGGCAACGGTTTCATCAGACGATTGCGTTGCTTCCAACATTGTCGATGTTAAGGTTGAACTGGTGACGTTTCTTGGCGCCGTTGTCAGCCTTCTCGTTAAGTTCGAAGGACAGGAAATGATTGTTGATATTGCCCAGAAAGAGTTCGCAAAAAAACCGATTAAAGAAAAAGATAACATTAAGCTCTATTTTCCGCCGGATGCCTTCCATGTTTATTCGGAAATATTCAAGAAATTGATTTAAACGATATGGCACATTTTGATTACCGGAAAAGGAAGATGGAAAAATGAATTCAATCCAAAGAGAAAATGCCCCCCTGGCCAACTATACGGTTTCATCCGCGCGAATGGAATTTGATAAGTTCATTGTTCCCACGGTGACCGTTTTTATTTTGCTGTTGCTGTTTTTTTTCATGCTGTTTCCCCTGTGGATGATTTTAAAACTGAGTTTTTTTAAGGGCGGGGAATTGGCTCTGGCCAATTTTACACTGGTTAATTTCAAGCAGTATTTTACCACCGCCTACACATTGAGCTCGTTGTGGCACAGCCTTTATATAGCGGGTGTCACCACGGTTATCGTTACGGTCCTGGTGTTCTTTTTTGCCTATGCCCTGACGCGCACCACCATTACCGGTAAAACTTTTTTTCGCAATATTATCATGATGCCGCTGGTAGCCCCTTCCATTGTGCAGGCCCTGGCGTTAATCTATCTTTTCGGCCGCAACGGGCTGATTACCTCCCATTTTTTTCAGACGGACTGGAATGTTTACGGTGCCACAGGTATCATTATCTCTGAAGTCCTGTACTGCCTGCCCCACGCCTTTGTTATTTTATTTACCACCCTTTCGGCGGTGGATATCCGCCTGGACGAGGCTGCGGAAAGCCTGGGGGCATCACCGCTTAAGGTGTTCACCCGGATCACGCTGCCGTCAGCCAAGTACGGTATTTTGAGTGCCGCGGCCCTGACGTTTAACCTGACGATTACAGACTTTGGCAATCCGGTGGTCATCGGCGGTAATTACAGTGTGCTGGCCACGGAAATTTATGCCCAGGTCACCAACCTGTATCGGTTCGACCTGGGTGCCACCATCAGTATTATCCTGCTGGTGCCGTCCCTGGCGGCATTTATGCTCAATTATTATATTTCGCGCAAAAGTTTTTCCATGATCAGCGGGGCGGCCCGGCCTTTTATTCCGCCCACACGGCCCCTGAAAAAACTGTTGTACAGCGCATTTTGCTCTTTAATGGCGTTTGCGATCATTCTGATTTTTGCCACGGTCATCATCGGCTCCTTTGTAAAGGTGTGGCCCTACGACTGGACGTTAACTCTGGCACACTACAAATTCCCCTCCATCGGTGGTTATTCGGCTATCTGGACCAGTGTCTGGATCTCGCTGATCGTGGGGGTGGTGGGGTCATTCATCACACTGGTGGCGGCCTATGCCATGGAAACCCGGAAGCCCTATTTTAAGCAGGTGGTCTATTTCTTTTCGGTGATGCCGGCGGCCATCCCCGGACTTGTCATGGGACTGGGATATATCCTGGCGTTTAATAAACCCATTTACTGGTTTTACGGGACCCCCTGGATTATTGTTATCAATATTGTTATTTGTAATTTTACCCTGGGGATTTTGTCGAGTATTTCGAATTTGAAAAATATCGATCCGTCCATTGAAGAAGCCTCCATCAGTCTTGGGGGCGATACGGTGAGCACTTTTTTCAAGATTATTTTTCCGTTGTCCCGGGTGGCTTTTGTTCAGAATTTCACCTATTTTTTCATGCGCTCCATGACCACCATCAGTGCCGTTATTTTTTTGGTTTCCGCCACGGTTCATCTGGCGGCAATAGAGATTATCATGCTGGATAATGACGGTTGGACAGCCAGCGCCAATGCCATGTGTACCTGCATTATCGCCATTGTGTTTGCGATGCTGGGGGTGCTGCATTTTATCAACCGATGGGTCAGTAGAAAATCCGGTGGAGAAGTTGCCACCGGTTGAAATTTTGTTTCAGGTTAAAATGATTTAAATAACGGGCCTGTTGTCAGTGTGCAGCCATTTGCCCTGTCGCCAGGCCCGATGTTTATTTAAATTACTGTAAAAATGAACATTTGTATCAAAAACAGAACATTTATTCTGTCTGAATGACCGGTTTGTTTGTGACATCTTTGATCTGTTTTTGCCCATCTGTCTAAATATCAATGAGTTACATCTAAATGTCCCGATCTCGGATCTGGCACGCATCTTGGAATAATCAGGATGACAGGGGGCTTATTTTGAAGTGGGCAGAATTGCCCCGGATGGCTATTTAAAAATATTATCTTAACCCAAGTTCGCCAAAATAAATCAAGGGTCGGCGTCGCTCGAGGGCTCAGTAGATTTTATGGTCACTACTCATTTTGCGGCATGTAATTTCCTCGGCAACGGGACGTTACTGAGTCCCAGGTTCTCGTAAATTCGTTTGTGTTCAGGCTCAGCATTGCTACACAGCCGCAAGTGGTGGCGCTGAACCTGTTTATGCTCTTTGACATTATATTCGATGGTCAGCCGCTGATGCGTCGATAAAACCGCTCTGACTGTGGCCCATAAGCGATGGTCGCCGCCCTGACGCAATCTGTATTCAATGGTATGCAAAATATGATACGCCAGCACGGAGATAAACATGTGGGCATCGGCACGCTCTGCATTCTGGTGAAAGTTGGGTCTCAAACCCAGCGATGATTTCATGGAGCGAAACGCACTTTCCACCCGCGTGAGCATGACGTAAGTTTCCCAAATCTCTTTGTCGGTCAGGTCCAGGCGGTCCGTGCGCAAGACATAGCATCCGTCAAGTTTACTAATTTCATCATACTGCTCACGCTTTTTCCAGACAACGGCCCTGGCATTAACAGATTTGACCGGTTTGTCTTCCGGTACAACCGTTACCTCATAGAGCTTGGATGCCCGCGGATACTTTTCCCGCAGGCGGCCGATCATCTCGACAACCTTGGCATAGCGTTTTGTGTGGCCCTTTTTGCCGAGGCCGTCATGGTAATACTGCAGCCGTTCAACAAACAATTGTTCCTGACGATTGCGGATCCCGTAATCTTTGCTTTTTCTGGCTGAACTCCGGCACAGTAGCAGGGCCTGGCCGTCTTGTTCCTGCCGTTTCACTTCAAGGGTATATTCATCGGTTTGCCGAATCACCTGCATCTGCTGAGTATCTGCAACCGTAAAATCGCCTTTTCCGCGATTGACCACAATATAGTGAAACTGCTTTTTTCGCAGATACTTGATGTTCTTTTTGGTGGCAATGCCGGCATCTAAAACCACGGTTCGGTCTTTGGCCAGATTCGGACGTATGCAGATCAGCTTTTCAATGATCTGCGCCAGGGTTTTACACTCGGCCTGATTTCCCGGATACAGCTGGCTGTATTTAGCAAAACCGTGCTCGTCAACGACCAGCGCCAGGGTCAATAATTTGCAATCCGACCGTTTTTCTTTGCTGCGTCCGCGTTGGGCATTGGGGTTACCGCTTGCGCGGCCTTCAAAATAGGTATTGGTCAGGTCAAACAGGCACATTCGTTCCGGCAGAGAAAAAAGTTCCTTTTCCTCTCGGGCCAGGTGGCTTTCCAGGCTGTCTTTGCACTCAAACAGGCTGTCGCCGGCACGATACAGGGAACTGAGGGACGCCCGCATCGGAGTCCCGGCCAGTTCATAAAGTGCGGATCGATTCTCCACCCATTGCCAGGTGTGGCGCTCGCTGCCCGGGGATACAAGCCGTCCGACGACCAGGGCCTCAAGCAACGGCAGGACATGCTCGGAGATCCCGTTGGCCATGAGGACCTCATTGAGCTTGAGCTCGTTCCAGATGCTGTGGCAAACGTATTCCGGTCCCAGGGACCGCATTTCTCCGGCCTGCATCGAGGCGGTATCGACATTTTGATATACCACACCGGCAGGCTCGGACGAATCCACCTTATTATCCGGTTGTGTCTGGTTCTTTCTGGCTCGGATCTTTTGCAGCGCTTTCCGGGCATGCTTTTCAATCTTCGGGTCAGGGCTAAATAACTGCTTTTGGCCTGTAAGCATGGCCTCGATGCAGTTGGCCAGTTCTTTGTACTGCTCGGCGGGCACATCCAGATTGCCCAAATTGAGGATCAGCTTTTGCCGGGGACCTTTATCGGTGCGGACATTTTCTACCAGGTGGAGGTACTCGTATATCTTCCTGGAGTTACGATTGGATTTGCGGACCTTTTTAATATACATGATGTGGTGCATACTATGAAATCCGCGCCCTGTCAACAATAAAATTGATCTATGGGTCACTACATTGACCTTTTAAAATTTCACGTCTAATATAATCAATAGGTTAAGATTACGAGAAAGACCAAAATAGCTAAAAATCAGCCCCCGAGGTGCTGATTTTGACGAACTTGGGTTAAGAGAGGTGTTCTATGAAATCAACTTTGGCTGAATCGATCATCCCGCGTATTGATATATGGAAGGGCAAAGCGGTGGAACATGAAATCCTTTCGGGGGGCCTTTCAAATAACAATTATACCTGCTTTGTCGATGGGAAAAAATATGTATTGCGGATTCCCGGTGAGGGTACCGATGTCTTTATTGATCGCGGCAATGAGCGGGGGGCCATACTCGCCACCGCGAAAATAGGGGTATCTCCGGAGGTGTTGAGCATTGTAACGCCTGAAGATGCCATGGTGATGCCGTTTGTTGACGGCGAGGTGATGAATCCTGTGACGATTGCCGCAGATGACGGGAGAATCGTTAAGATTATCAATGTGCTGAAAAGCGTTCACAGTGAGGCCGTTTTTGAAAAAAAAACATATGTTTTTGATATGATAAGGAAATATACACGCTGGGCCAGGGAGAGGGATGCTTTCTTTCCCCATGATTTTGACTGGATGTGCCAGGTGGCCGATAAAATTGAAAAAGCCATGGATCGGGATAAACCCAAGCTGGCAGCCTGCCATAATGATGTGCTGTCGGAGAACTTTATCCTGGATGCATCCGGGAAAATGTGGCTTTTGGACTGGGAATATTGCGGTATGAACGATCCTTTTTTCGATCTGGGGGATTTTGCCGTTGAACACCCCCTTTCACGCAAACAGGAAGAGTTGATGGTTCAAACGTATTGCGGCGAGATGCAGATCCACCGGCTGTATCGTATTCTGCTGCATAAATTGACCGCTGATTTGTGGTGGGGCCTGTGGGCCATGATTCAGGATAAAATTTCCAACCTTAGTTTTGATTATTACGGGTATGGCATCGGGCGCTATGCCAGGTTCCGGGAAAATTATTATAATCCTGAATTTGATACATGGCTGGCTGGGGTGTAGGTGTCTCGTCAGGAGCGGTTTTTTTGAGACCAGCCGGTACGGTCAATGCCATGTTTTTTTAAAAGAGTATAGAGCCGGGTTCGGCTGAGGCCGGATATGAGGCAGGATTGTTTTATATTACCCCGTGTCAGTTCCATCAATTTGGAGAAATAACGGCTTTCCGCGCTGGCAAGGGACGCATCCCTGAATCTTTTAAAGGATGGCAGGCTGTCCGGGTGATCACCCGGGGGCTTTGTGATGGCAAAATGTGTGGTTGAAGGTGCATGGGGCAGCGTTGACTGGGCCATTTTAATTCGGATGGGCTCCGGCAGGTGCTTGGGAAATAATATGGGTTCATAAAGGGCCTGGCTGATGGTTGCTTCCAGCGTATTGACCAGTTCGCGTATGTTACCGGGCCATTCGTATTGGCCCAGGGCCGTGATGAAATCCGGGGAATAGCCTTTGGGATCAATGTGGTGGTGGGTAAAGATCTTGTCGGTGAGGTAAACGGCCAGATCCTTAATATCTCCCAGGCGTTCCCTGAGCGGTGGCAGCTTGATGCAGATACTTTTTAAGCGGTATAAAAAATCTTTTCTGAACATCTGTTTATCGACCATTTGATCCAGTTCACGGTTGGTGGCCGCAATAAGTCTGAAGTCGCTTTTGATCTCATTTTTACTGCCCACCGGTCTGAAGCGACGTTCCTGGAGAACACGCAGAAAGGCTTTTTGCAGTTTGGGGCTGAGTTCGCCGACTTCGTCCAGGAAAAGGGTGCCCCCATGGGCTTGTCTGATAAGCCCTTCTTTTGATTGATCGGCCCCCGTGAACGCCCCTTTTTCATGCCCGAACAAGGTGCTTTCAACCAGTGTTTCAGGAAGGGCCGCACAATCAACAACAATAAAAGGATTCTCTGATCGCCGGCTGTTGCGGTGAATGGCCCGGGCAAACAATTCCTTGCCGGTACCGGTTTCACCGCTGATAAAGACATTGACGTCCGTATTGGCTGCTTGGGCCATGGTGGTCAGACATTCTCTTATTTTGGGACTGTCACCGATGATGCCCTCACGATTGAGTAAGAACGGTGGTTTTTCGGATTTTTTTAGCCCGTCTCGGTATTGCAATACCCGGGTGAGCGGCAGGATAATATTTTTGGGGGAAAGCGGTTTCTGCAGATAATCCCAGGCCCCGTTTTTGATGGCTATTTCAGCGCCGTCGGAATCACCGGCCCCCGTAATAATAATGACCTCCGGCGGATAGGGGATGGCTTTGATTCTTTGCAGAATTTCCAGGCCGTTGCCGTCCGGCATTTTGACATCAAGGAAAATCAGGTCAAAATTGCCGGTCAGTGCGCGATTTAATCCATCGGTAAGGGTATGTGTAAACTCGGACTGGTGCTTGATACTTTCGGCAAGGTCGGCCAGCATCATGCACATTTCCACATCGTCATCAATGATCAGTACGTTGGCCATGAACAACCTCCAGCGGGTGATTCGGGTTCAATATTTTATCGACAACCCTAGCTAATTTTCGGGGCCCCAAAGGTTTTTTGATATAGGTCTGAATCCCTGCGGTCCGGGCCTTTTCTTCGGTTGCTTCGGTACCGAATCCGGTACACAGAACAATGGGCAGATCCGGTCTGACGGCAAGTATTTTTGTAGCAAGATCAAGACCGGTCATGTTCGGCATGGTTTGATCGGTGATGACAAGATCAAAAAGGTCCGGTGTCTGTTTAAAGGCTTCCAGGGCCTTGATACTGTCTGTTTTTGCCGTGACCGTGTATCCCAGATATTCGAGAATCTCCTTGCTGAATTGAACCAGTGGTTTTTCATCATCGATAAATAATATATTTCCCTGCCCCCTCGGCAGTGACAGGGGACCGGCGGTTTCTACTGCGACAGGTGCGATATCCAGAAGGGGGAGATAAACGTTGAACGTCGTGCCCTTAGCGCCATTTTTAACCTCGATGACGCCATTATGGTTTGTGACAATGCCATGCACCACCGCCAGGCCCATCCCCGTACCTTTATCGGGCTTTTTGGTTGTAAAAAAAGGATCAAATATTTTGTCGATAATCGCGTTGTCGATTCCCGTTCCCTGGTCTGCAACCGATATCCTGATATAAGGTCCCGAGTCAAGGTCAAGCCCTGTGGGCGGTATCAATACCTCATTTCTAAGTTGATTCAGCCTAACGGTTATGGTGCCGCCTGAATCCGTCATTGACTGGGATGCATTGGTACAAAGGTTCATCAATACCTGGTGTATTTGTGTCGGGTTGGCCAGGACCACGTCATCACGGCACTTCAAGTTTTCATCAATTCGTATGGTGGCGGGCAGGGATGCCCTTAAAAAATTGAGGGCTTCTTTCAGGATCGGTGTGAGTCGCAACGGTTTTTTCTGCTGATCCGTATGACGGCTGAACGTCAGAATCTGGTCCACCAGGTCCCGGGCCCGATAGGCTCCTTTTAAAATATGGTTCAGTCTGTTTTCTAATTTTGTATTTTTTTTGACGTCGAACATTTCCATCATCTCTCCGTATCCGATGATGGAGCCTAAAATATTGTTAAAGTCATGGGCGATACCCCCTGCCAGTGTACCAATGGCCTCCATTTTTTGAGTTTGCTGGAGCTGGGTTTCAAGCTTTTTGCGTTCGCTGATATCCCGTTCACTGATGACCACACCGGAAACTGTTTTATCCGGTTCAAAATTGGGGTGGTAGGTTATTTCCATATAACGCGCATCAGCGCCCGGAAGGTCGATCCATGTATGGTGGCGGACGTTGATGCCGGTGAAACATCTGTCGACATAAGGTTTTATGTGTTTTTCAAATATAGCGTGTCCCACCTGCGTTTCCGCATTCAGGCCGATGAGTTGAGTTTTGTCGGCCTGATGATGTTTTGCGTAGGCATCATTTACGGCCCGGATGATATAATCACGGTCGATGAGCCACATTAAATCGGTTGTTGAAGCGATCATCTGTTCATATTTTCGCAGCTCAGCCTCCGAATGTTTGCGTTTGGCAATGTCCCTTGCAATACCCAAGGCGCCAAATGGCGTATGGTTGATATCGCGCTGCAGGGTCAGATTCAATTCCATGGGGACGGTGGTGCCGTCCTTTTTTTGAAATTCTATTTCATAAAGCGGAATCGCAACCCCTTTCAGCCCGCCTTCCAACATTTCCAGGGAAATTTGAATGTCGTCCGAAGAGAGCATGTCCGTAAATGGCCTGCCGATAAAATTTTCAATCCGGTAGCCGGTCAGTTTTTGGAAATTATGGTTCATGAACAGCAGTTTACCCTTGATATCCGTCATAAAAATGATATCGGTAGAGCTTTCCACCAGGTTGCGATATTTAAGCTCACTCTCCCTTATTTTGTTTTCACGCAGCTCAACCTGTTCAACCATTGTATTGAATTCGTCGGCAATGGAACCCAGCTCGCCTTTCATGTGAAGGGATACCCGCCTTGAATAATCACCGGTGGATATCTTTTTAAGGGTATGTTCGAGGGCTGTCAGCGGGGTAAATATCTGCCGGGCGAGCAGAAACCAGGTGGTGGCCAGAACCACTAAAAGCATTGAAAATAGAATCAGGATATCCGACACCAGAATCTGCCGGGTGAGCTGGTTGACCTCTGCATTGCAGAACGTGATGACCAAGCGACCCACCGATTGGTTTTGAAATAAAATTTCCTGTTGCAGGGACCATTTGAGGGTACTGGGGGTAATGATGACCTCGATATTTTCCAGATGCACCAGTGATTTATTCCGTTCATCGTACACCGTAACCCTTACCACACTATTGTCATGGGTCAGAATTCTGGAATATTCTCGAATGAAATTAACGTCATAGATCCAGAGCGGATGGGCAAGGGTCTTGGCTGCCTTTGCGATTTTTAATGTAATTTCCGCTTCAAGCATTCGGGTATTGCGGTTGTATACCAGGTAATAGTCAATGGCCATATATACTAGCGTGGTGAGCAGCATGGCCATGCAGATACCCACTAAAAATTTGGATTTAAGGGACCGTTCCAGCTTGTATTTTTTAGATCTATATCCCATTATATTGCACTATTTGATTGATTTGACGGTCGCTCTGGCCTCAAGGGCTTCTTTCCAGAGTAGGCTGAAGGCGTTTCGATCGCGTGTGTTCAGCAATTGCCAGGGAATATGATTTTTCAGCAGACGGTCTTGATTGACAAAGTCGTGATCCGTCATTTTTTTATCGAAAAGATTTAACGCCGGCGTGGTAACCGGAAAGACGCCCAGTTTCATCGCCAGTACATCGGTTTGAGCCTCAGGTTCAAGGATAAAATTGATCCATTCTTCTGCAATTTGTTTCAAAAGAGGATCGTTTTTCAGGGTATGGCTCAACATGAGGGTATCAACCCACCACGTTGTACCCTCTTTGGGCACAGCGATACGCCAGCTTTCACCCAGTCTGTTTAATTCGGGGAAAGTGGCGCGCCATGTGGTCGCTAGGGCTTTGCCTTTGAAATGGATGGGCTGATCAAAACCGATCCACAGGGAGTGGGCATGAATGGCAAGCTGCCGGATTTTGTTTTCCAGGGCCGGCCCCTTGATGACATCGTAATGAAAGATTTCCTCAGGACCAAACCCTAATGCCAGTGCGGCGATATACACATTCAGTTCATAGTAATCTTTCTGTACCACATATCGACCGATATAGCGATCGTCCCAGAAAACATTCCAACTTACCGGTTCTTCTTTTACAATAGCCGTGTTATAGGCGAGGCCGTAAGGCCCCTGGATAATGGGGACGGCATAGATTTTTTCATTTTCAACTGCCCATGGTTGTTTTTGAAGGGCAGGGGCAATGGTATGGTAATTGGGTACATTTTTAAGGTTAACCGGAAGTGTCAAACCGCTGGTGGTAAAGTTGTAGCGTGAATCTTTGGGCAGGTTATGCGCCGGGGAAATGATGTCCACCGTCCCTTTGCGGAGTTCATTGAAAAAGCTATCCGGATTTGAGGCGTGACGCACGTCAAATTTCAGATTAATGCCGTATTTTTCAATAATTTTTTGTTTGAACACTTGCCGTTGTGGATAGGGCGCATAGCCTTCCCATATCAGGAACCGCAGGGTCATCTGATCCCCGGTGTCTGCAAAGGACGGAAATAGGACAAAGATGGCAACGGATAAGACCGCTATGGCGATGACCCTGTTTTTGAAAATGGCGGGCATGGACTTACCCTGTTTGCATGGCTGAAAATATGGATATCACTGAATGGTCAACACCGGGCAGGGTGCCTTCAGGATAACATACTGGGCTGTTGATCCCAGAAGTATTTTGCCGACTTTTGACCGTCGTTTGATGCCGATGATCACCATGTCGATGTCATGGTCCCGGGCAAATGCCACCAGGTTTTCGCCGGCACTCAGATCATTGGTAATAACATAGGTCCGGCAGGGGATCGCTCGCGCGTCAAAGGCATTTTTGGCTTCTTCAAGGGCACTGTCCGCCTTTTCCATATCATCCAGATGGAGGGCGTGGCCCTTTTCAAGCATGGTGACAATATCAACAGAGGCATTAAACGCTTCGGCATGTTTTACGGCAAGACTCACCGCGTCTTTGGAGACATAGTATCCATTAAACCCGACTAATATTTTCATGTTGCTCCCTTTTTTCCGGTATGGGGTTTTAGCTCTCATCGGGTACATTACCCGGAAGTCATCTGATAACTCAACACATTTTTATCCTGGATGTTGATGATGGCGCCTTTTAAAATGCCTTCACCATATTCACTGCCCGGGTTGACAATGGTGGTTCGTCCGATTTTGACAACCCCTCTGGATTCATGGATATGGCCTGTGAGCACGAGCAATGGCTGATATTTTTCAATGGCATCCCGCACCGCGGAACTGCCCACCCCCACCATGACGGCCTCGCCGGCCGTGGTGACCGGTCGCGGGGGATCAAACGAGGTGTCCAGTTTAGGCGCCAGATCCAGGGTGCAGTCTTTGGGCGGACAATGAAAATTAAAAACAACATTTGAAAAATCATCTATATCCTTGACAATATCTTCTATCATGGCGGCAAGCTGATCTTCACTGAGTTCACGGGGGGTATCCCAAGGAGTGGGATTGCTGTAGCCGAAACTGACCATGGGGTGTATATCGTCAATCATGACGACCCTGCCTTCGGGAAAAATTATTCTTTCGGTCTGGTGTGCCTTTATAATTTCAATATCCTGATCATCATCATCATTACCGCCGGTGATATAACATTTTGCCGGCTGGCCCTGGAGTTTTTCATCGGCTTTTTTTAACCAATTTGTCAAGCGTTCGTGGGCTTTCTGTTTGAAAAGAAGATCAACTTCAGCCGGGTTTTCTTTAAGCCGGGCAAATTCATCCGCCGACATATGCGCGTGGTAACACCCCAGATGCTCAATCAAATCGGTAATTTTTTTCAGGTCCTGGTCATTTTTGGCGGTATGCAGCACATCCATGATGGTGGCCCGGAAAGTCCCGTTTTCTTTGATGATGGGGATCAGCAACTTGCCGGTAATATCTCCGCCTAAAACGATGACGTCGACATTGTAAAAACTGGCGGCATTAACAAATTTGCCAAATGTCGGTTTGGATCCATGTATATCCGTGGCATAAAAAATTTTGGTAAATTTCGGTTTTTTTTTGGTTTTTTTCTTGTTGAAGAACCACATTTTAGAAATTCCTTTTCATGGGTATTTAATATTCACGCCGGTTTCGGTCATAGCTGGTTTAAATCGTGCCAGGCCTGTTCAAACCGATTAAGATTTTCCTCGGTGTAGGCAATAAAATCGAAATCAAGGGGTGAGTGGATTTCAGAGACCATGCTCCACATGGCTTCCCGGAGCAGAGAAGCGCATTTCATTGCACTATAGCGTCTGTGCAATTCATCGGTCACCGGTTTTTCAAAATAAGCCTCCAGAAGCCATTTTTCCTGTTTGCGGGACAGTCCATTGTTGGAGGCCAGACCGCTCAGGTCAAAAAGGGGGCTGTTAAAACCACCATAATCCCAGTCAATAATCCATATTTTTTCACCGGTATCCATAAAATTGGCGGCCAGGAGGTCATTATGACCGAAAATCAACTCCGTGGGACCGACAATGGATTCCAGTATTTCGGATCGGCGGGTCCATTCGGGAAGGTTGGATATCATGCGGCTATTATCTCTGTGCAGGGTACCGGCATAGTCACGCATAATTTGAAATACCCAGAAAAGAGGGGATACCCCTTTAAGATGAAGGGGAATTTCACGGTGGCATCGTTTAATTGCTTCAAGGATACGGACCAGGGTCTTATCGTCCCGGATATCGGTGGGGGTCAATGTTTTTCCCTCCACCCAGCGAATCACCAGTGCACCCGGTTCGTAATGGTATACCTCGGGTGAAACCCCGGCCTTGAAGGCGGCAATGGAGATGGCAAGTTCATTGGCACGAAGAATACAGTGTGCCGGAATATCCTCACCGATTCGGGCAACGAATTTTTCACCGTTTTCTTCAATCGCAAAATTACTGTTGGTGATACCCCCTGAAAGGGGTTCGGGGGTGACGCTGGCTCGCCAGCATGTCAGTGTAGCGGCTTTATGTTGGGGGTTTACCATTTTTTTTCCGTTGTCATTGTTTATGGTTGTATCAGAAAAGCCCCGGCAGGATATCACCGGGGCCTTTCTGCCAATAATAATTTGAGCCGTGTCGGTGTTTATATTTTATCATGAATAACCGATGACACGTTCCAAAGGGGGTGAATTACTCAGGCGGAATTTCTTTAAATGCCATGGTAATATCAATTCCCCGGCTGGCGTGGTAGCTTTTCATCGCAATGTAAATAATGGCTGCCACGACAATGATGGCCACATTGAAAAGGGCTGTGGGCACGGAGCTGAACAGCCTTAGCCCAGGATGCAGGATAAACGCGAGAACCATGCCGCCGCAGAAAATGCTGCCGATGATGCCGGTATAGATAATGGCGTTACCGTATTTTGCTGCCGGTGAGGATTCAAAGATGGATCTGGCTCTGGAGGGGAAAAATACCCCGGACAGGCATGACAGCACAAATACATACCCGCAGGCGAAGGTGACACCCAGTGTCAGGTTAAACCACCCGGGAACAAAGTTATAGCAAAAAATAACAATAATCCCGCCGATGGTGTAGGCAAGATAAGCGTTCGTGGGGGCATGCCATTTGGGGTTGACCCGGGAAAACCATTCGGGCAGGGTCCGGTCAAGGGACATGGCAACCATATCACGGGTCATGCCGATAAAACAGTTGCAGGTGATCTGAAAGGAGTTGGCAATAAAGCCGAGACCCACCAGGATGATGACAATGGGATGGGAAATGGCCTGAACAATAATACTCGGGAAATTGACCCCTAATAGTGTTCCCAGTCCTTCCCCGCCGATGAGGCCGTTATAGGCCGCGGAAGATGCGTTCAGATATTCGGTGCCGACGGCTTTTTCAAACAGGTAACCGTTGATGGCCAGAAGAACGCCGACAAAGGTCAGTGAACCGACAATGATGAACATCTGGGATTTTAAATTATGTGCGCTTTTGATTTCCGATCCCTGCTGAACGGAATAGGAGGCCCATTGGAGGCTGGTCCAGACTAGGGGGGCCACGCCGAGGGTCATGAGAAAACTGAATTTGGGTGTCAGATCAAGGCCGGCGGCTTTGGCCTGGCCGATGATGGCACCATAACTGCCGGTAACCCCGTCCACTTTGGCCAGGAAAGCATTGATCTTGGGTGCAAACTCGGCGGGTGTTAGCCCCGCCAGTACGATCAGGGAAACGACAAAGCCTGTAATCGTGGCGAAAAAAAGGAAGTATTGAAGAATAACATAATTGCGTGTGCCGGTGCACAGGAACCAGGCAACAAAAATGGTGAGAACAATGGAGATAACCACAATACCGGTCGGGCTGAAACACCATTTTCCGAAAGCGATCAGGGCCGGAGAATCAATGGCTGCACCCAGGGTCAAAAACAGCGGTGCCAGTCCCAGCGCTGCCATGAGCCAGCCGGCCAAAGCCACCCATTGCAGAATCCAGATGACAAATCCGCTCATCACCGATGTAAATCCGATGCCGCCGCCGAAGATGCGGCTCTGGAAAATATAGTCCCCGCCGCTGCGGGGCATGGCCGATGCGAGGAAAGCAATGGTGATGGATACGAAGGCCTGGGCAATTGTACAGATCATAATACCGAGCCAGAGACTGCAGCCCGGGAAAATCTGGGGGGCCCATAGATAGACCCAGGGAAAGATGAGGCTCATGGTAAGGACATTATAGGCAAATGCCGAAAAAGGGGACATCACCCTTATGAGTCCCGATGCCTTACGTGTAAAAACTTCCTGTGCCATAGTTAAGTTACTCCTTTCTTGTGGTTACGTTATTCAAAAAATAACAGAATCTATCAAGGTAAATGTTTTTTATGGTGCTGAATTCCGGTCGATCACCTCCTTTCCAGGATATTCGATATCGGGCACTGATATGGTTGACACTTGTCAAGAGAAAAAAGCATCCCCTGCCAACTGTTTTTCAGCGGTCCTTGTCGTGGTTAAATTTCAAGGCACCCAAAGAGGCGGAACCGGTATGACGACGGTTGATCACTCTGATATTCGCGGGTTGGGTACCGCATGACTTAGCTTCGTCGCGGAGCTGCCTCGGTCTAATTTCGGGAGTTCGGCCCTAAGGCTTATCCAATAGTGCCTTCGAGGATTCTCCTGACCGTGGTTGCGCCCCTGTGGCTGCCTTGAAATGTTATGTTTTTACTTGCTTATTGACCTCCGTTGATCATTATTGTTCTTTGATTATTTGTTATTTTTACGCGTTTACCGGCACTTCAATTTCGTTAGCGATTGCCCACATGAACCCGCACAACTCTCTGGCGATGGCGGTTACGACGACCTGTTTGGATTTACCTTTGGCCCACAGGTGCCGATAACGTGAGCAAAGACGAAGTTGGGCTTTCCATGCGATGTCGCAAACCGATTGCGATAGACCTTCTTGCCGTTTGAGCAATACCCGACTGACCCGAGCCCTTAACCTGTAGGCCCAGGCCGCCTCGACCAGCACACGGCGTACGTGGCCATTGCCGGTCTTGGTGATCGAACCACGCCGAGTCTTCGGGCCGCTGGAATGTTCCGACGGCACCAAGCCGAGATAGCTCATCAGTTCCGAGGGATTGTGGAACCTTTTCAGGTCGCCGATTTCCGCAATTGTGGTGGCCGCCACAATCATGGAAACACCGCGCATACTCTGAAGTGCTTGAACGACCGGAAACAACTGCCATTCGGGCAATAGCAGTTGGATTTGTTCGGTTAACCGTTGCACCCGGTCTTTGCATTGGTTCAGGGTGCCGATATACTCCTGCAGGACAATTTGCTGGGACCGATGGGGCATCTTGATGTCGGACAGCCAGCGCATATGAGCTTGGCTCCAGGATCCTGATCCCGTATATCGAAGCCCGCTGCGAAGTAAAAAGGCCAACAGTCGCTGTTTACTTTTCTTCTCGTCGCTTTTGGCATCCTCCCTGGCCCGGGTCAGATCTCTGATGGCCTCATCTTCAGGGCGGGGAACGTAAACAGCGGTGAGCTCCCCGGCACGATGCAAGCGGGCAAGCATCAATGCATCCCGACGATCGTTTTTGATCCGGTTACCGCTTGTTTTGGGAATCCGAGATGGCGCTACCACCGTGCAGGCAAAGCCCTGACCGGTGAGGTGGCGGTATATCTGGTATCCGCAGGGACCGGCCTCATACACAAAATGCAACCGACTGCCCTTGCTCACCAGCTTTCGAACCATCTTGTCCAGCGCCGAAAGGGTGCCGTCTATTTTGCCGTAATGCAGCACTTGCCCTTTGCGGCCTGATTGAGCAGTGGCGATATCGATGGAATTTTTATGTACGTCCATACCAATAAATGTGCTATAATTTGTCATGACCTGCCTCCTTGGTTTTGGCTCTGTGTTAGGTTGTTTATAATGACATCTAACATAACCCACGTTTGCAAGGATGGCAGGTCTTTTTTATAAACGGCCCCCTGAAGCAACTAGCTCAGAATCATTATGGGTGAGAATGGGCCTTCATTTGCTCGTCGGAACCCATAATGATTCTGGGCGGGTTTACGGCAATAGCTCCTCGCACTGCCGGGGCCTAGTGTCAACCATTATGTCTAAGGATAAAGGGCCTGTTTACCGTTCAATATTTTCAACTTCTTTATACCATAATAATCGGGTACCGATTTTAGAACGCAATTTCCATTTGAGGGATTTTGATTTTTGTTCAATCATGTCAAGCAACTGATCTACTTTACGCCGAACCGTTTCCCGGTTGTCATCGGTAATGATGGGGATTTCGGGCAGGTAGTCTTTCAATTTCTTCAGATTGGTCGTAGCCGTATGGTAGAAGCCCCAGCTTTTGGAGAAGATGTCGGCAATGAATTGTCCGTTTATGCCTTCCGAAGGCCCGTCACTGATGTCGTGCTCCATGAACAGGATACATAAATCTTTAAAGTCCTTGTCGTTGATCTCAACAATCTGCAACTTTTGAAGTACCATTTCTTCCAGTTCGATGGTGGGCAGATCGGAATCCAGACGGTTTTTAAAAAGGACGGGATGGCAAAAATCAAGTTTGTCCCGGAAAACATCGATCAAAAGCCCGTCGTCGCTGACAAAAAGATCCCTGGTCGAGGCGTGCCAGATATAGTTCTCTTGTTTTTTAAAACCAAAATCGTTGAGCAATTTGTCAATTTTGGTGCTGTCGATACTGCTGTATGTGACAACGTCAACATCGGTGAGCCTGCGGCTGAATTGCCAGTAAAGATCCCGGTATTTTGGGCATCGGTAAATAAAAGCGGTGGCCCCCAGGAGTTTTAAGGGAATTTTTGCTTCCAGACCGGCTGAAGAAAGTTTCAGTGCCCAGTCGTAGATATATTCATTTGATAAGGTGTCGCTTTTTTGCAATGTCTGTTTTTCGAGCAATTGTTCCTCCTTTGACAGTGTCTATCTGTTTGGATCGCATTAGGCTTATTCCCCGGAAAAGGGAATAAATGACCCATAATCGGGTTGTATGGAGTTGTTAACAAATATCTCACAGCAGCCGAATATAAACCATACAATGGTTTTTTAAGTTGCCGCACATTATGGAATCGGATTAATGGTCTGAACCGAATAAATATTATACTACAAAAAATGTGCCCACTTTAGAAATATGTTAAAATAAATATTAAATAGTTAAAAAACAAATCTTTATAGAAAATGCGCAATTATGCAAAAAAAAATTAAGTCCATCAATACAGTGCATCTGTTCACAATTAGTGAACAGATGCACTGTATTGATGGAGCTCTTTTTTAAAGACTTTCTTATGTGGACACGGTTCCTGATATGTATGTTGGGCTTCAGACAAAATAGTGAAATTTTTTACTTGACAACGGGTGCAGCTTTATTTAAAAAAGGCATATTGTATATACATCTATAATGGTATGCATTTAGACAAACCACTCCTTAATTGTCAGGGAGAAAAAATTGAGCATTGTTGATCCAGCCAACCCAATTCCAAAGTATCTTCAGATCGCCTCGTGGTTAAAGGAATGCGTCCAAAGCGGAAGATATATCGAAGGGGAAAAACTGCCCTCTGAACTGGAACTCTCGTCCATGTGCGCCGTCAATCGCAACACGTTGCGTCAGGCCATATCAAACCTTGTTGCCGATGGCATTTTGCGTAAGGAAAAAGGGATGGGAACCTTTGTGGCATCGGCTACACCCATTGCACTGAAGCATAAACTCAAGCAGATTACCAGTTTTAAGGATGACTTGCTTGAAATCGGCGTCAGTGAAAAAACCATTTTGCTGAAAAAAAGCGTTCAAGATGCAAACGAACGGATAGCCCGCACCTTGAATTTGAGAAACGACAGCAAGGTGATCGTGATTCAGCGTCTCCGGACGGGCAATAATATACCGTTTATTTATGAAGAAAGCTATCTGCCGGCGGACATGTTTCATAATATTCTTGAAATGGATCTCACTACCTCCATGTACAAAATTATTTCCAAACAGTTTAATGTGGTCCTTGACCGATGTCAGCAGACACTTCAGGCGGTTAACTTAAGAGGTAAGATCGCGCGTTATCTTGATTTGCCTGCCAACGCTGCCGGGCTCTATATGGAAAGCCTGACGTATAACGAGCGTAATATCCCCGTGGAAGTCCTCTGCTCTTACTATCGCGGGGATAAATATATATTTGAGGTTGAACTGGGGCAGTACCATATCATGAACGGCAACCAGGTAGACGGCGGCCAGAATTACAATTAAATTCAATGACAGTAGTTTTTAGGTATAACTTGCACGCCGTTAAAATATATTAAATTGTTTAACGGCGCCAAAACAATTTTCAGGGAGGAAAAAAATGGAAGAAAAAAATTTATTTGAAAAATTGGTGGAACTGAGTCCGGGCATGGAAATATGGTGGGATTCATCACCGATTATTTTTGAAAACTGGTGCACAAAAATGTTGGCCAAGGCTGATGTTGCGGATCATGATACAATGAAGGCCCAGTTTGCCCGCATGTATAATCCGGAAAGTCCGGAGACCCAGTTGTTCAGGGGTGTTACCACTAACCCGCCCCTGTCGCTTCAGGCCATCGAAGACGATGTCCCCCGGTGGGAGAAAATCGCAGCCGGGTTTATCGCGGAAAACCCGGGCATCGATGTGGAAGGGCTCTTCTGGATGAACTACAAGGAGATCGTACGGCTGGGATCCGAGGCATATCTGCCCCTGTTTGAAAAGTCCGGCTACAAGGAAGGTTTTCTTTCCGGCCAGACGGACCCGCGCAGTGCCTTTGACAGGGATGCCATGATTGAGCAGGCCCTTGAAATCGCCGCCATCAACCCCAATGTTATGGTCAAGGTGCCCGGCACGGCAGAAGGGTATGAAGTGATTGAAGAACTCACAGCCCGGGGTATCGCCACCAACAATACCCTCTCTTTTATTCTGCCCCAGTTTGTGGATTGCGCCAAAACAGTCAAACGCGGCCTGGAAAGGGCCAAAAAAAATGGCGTGGATCTGAGTAAATGGCGTTCAGTGATCACCGCCATGGAATCCAGGTATGGCGATCTGGGTGGTCTCAGAGATTTCGGCAAGGAGCAGGGGATTGAGCTGAGTGAAGCGGATGTGCGCTGGGCCGAACTGGCCATTTTTAAAAAAGCCTGCCGATTTTTGAAAGAGGGCAACTATCCGAGCAAGATGCTTTCCTGTTCACTGCGTATGGGGCCCACCATCAATGGTGAAGAGCGGGTCTGGCACCTGGAAGAGAAAGTCGGTGCCGATATCGTCATGACCTGTCCTCCCGGATATATCGATGCGATCATGAATTTTGACAACCAGAAGAATATTGTCTTTGAAAAAAATACCATTGAAAGAGATATCCCGTCGGATGTCATGGAAAAGCTGATGCGCATACCGTTTTTTGAAAGAGCTTACAGCGAAGATGGGTATACGCGGGAAGAATTCAACAGCCATCCGTCCCTGCAGAAAACCGCCGATCAGTTTTCCAAGGCAACGGGCAAGGCGGTGGCTTTTGCTGAAAAATGTCTTAAAGGCTGATTGTATCCGGATTGTCCGGCTATGATCTTAAGTGCGTTTAATTGATTATTTTATAAAAAGTCAATAAAACAGGGGGTAATTATGATAGTTGGCGTTATTAAAGAAATCAAGAACCAGGAGTACAGGGTAGCCATGACCCCTTCAGGGGCCGAGCAGATGGTGGCACACGGCCATACGGTGATCGTTGAAAAAAGCGCCGGTGAAGGGTCTGGTTTTGAAGACGCAATGTATGTGGAAGCCGGTGCTGAGATTGGCGCCAAGGCAGCTGATGTGTTCGCCAAAGCGGACATGATCATGAAGGTTAAAGAGCCCCTGGCATCTGAATATCCCATGATCCGTCCGGGACAGGTGTTGTTTACCTATTTCCATTTTGCCGCGGACAAGGCCCTCACCGATGCCATGATCGAGAGCAAGTCCATTGATATTGCCTATGAAACCGTGGAAAAACCCAACAGGTCCCTGCCGCTGCTGGTGCCCATGAGCGAAGTAGCCGGTCGGATGGCCGTGCAGGAAGGGGCCAAGTATCTTGAAAAGACCTTTGGCGGCTGCGGTAAATTGCTGGCGGGTGTTCCGGGTGTGGAACCGGCAACTGTGCTGGTGGTGGGCGGTGGTATTGTCGGGACCCAGGCAGCCAAGTTAGCTGCGGGTATCGGTGCCAACGTGACGATTATGGATATCAGTCTGGATCGACTGCGTTACCTGGATGACGTTATGCCGGCCAACGTGAACACGGTGATGTCCAGCCCCCATGCAATCCGGAAACTGCTTCCGAGTGTGGATCTTCTGGTGGGTGCGGTACTGATCCCCGGGGCCAAGGCCCCCAAGCTGGTGACCGCCGATATGATCAAGCTGATGAAAAAAGGATCGGTGATCGTGGATGTGGCCATTGACCAGGGTGGCTGTGTGGAAACCGCCAAGGCGACCACCCATGACGACCCCATATATGAGGTGGATGGTGTGATTCACTACTGCGTCGCCAATATACCCGGCGCAGTGGCCTATACCTCGGCCAAGGCCCTGACCAACGCAACACTTCCGTATGCACTGGAACTGGCTGACAAGGGTTGGAAAAAAGCATGTATGGAAAATGCGGATCTGGCCAAGGGTGCCAATATTATCGACGGCAAAATCACCTATAAAGGCGTTTCCGATGCATTCGGCCTTGAATATACGGATTTAAGCACTTTATTGTAAATCCGAAACTTCATTGCGGATATGCAATGTTGGAAACGAATTGAGAAAGGGCCGGGTAACGGTTGCCCGGTCCTATATCTTAACCATGAGCAAGGAGATCAAAAAATGACAGAATTAAAAGACATGTTCGTACCGTGGCTGGCAACAGCCAGGGAATATAACTACAGTATCCTGGACACTGCCTGGGCCAATCCGGATCATGCCCGCATGATGCTCAATGAAAACCCGATTCCCCCTTCGGAAAAAGTGGTTCAGGCTGTTACCGATGCGGTCAGAAAGGGTAACCGCTACCCGGACAGTTATCTCAGACTGCGCACGAAAATTGCAGCCAAATATGATCTGGGTCCTGAGAATATCGAACTGTGCAACGGTTCTTCGGAGATTATCGATTCCATGATGCGGCTTTTTCTGCAGCCCGGTGATGAGATCATCATGTCCACACCGACCTTTGGCCTCTATCCGCCCCGGGCTGAATTGTGCGGCGCCAAGGTCGTGTCGATTCCGGTGAGAGAAAGCGATCTGAATTATGATGTAGAGGGAATGCTGGCGGCGGTCAATGAGAAAACCAAGTTGATCCTGATCATCAGTCCCAACAATCCCACCGGTGTTTTCATCGATGATGATGACCTGATTCGTTTTTGTGAACTGGGTATTCCCCTGTGTATCGATGAAGCGTATCTTGATTATATGCCGGAAAGAGCCTCTAAAGCCTATCTGATTAAGAAATATCCCCATGTCTTCCTGCAGTCTACCTTTTCAAAGGCCTATGGGTTTGCCGGTATCCGGTTTGGTTTTGTACTGGGCACCGAAGAAATGGCCAAAGCATTTAAAGCCATGCTGCTGCCTTGGAATGTAGGTCTCATGGCCGCGGCCGCCGCCGAGGCGGTTTTTGATAACCCCGAAGAGGTAAAAGCCAAAGTTGAGCACAACAACAAGTGGATGAAGATTTTTTATGACGAGTGTGTCAAGCTGGGCCTGAAACCATACGAGGCCCATGGCAATTACATGCTGGTGGATGCCACCATGAAGGGGCATACCACAGCCGAAATTCTGAAGGCTGCCATCGATATGGAAAAAGTTTACCTTAAACGAATCGGTGAAATTCACGGCAAGAGCGGTTATTTCCGTGTAACTCCCGGGTCCGATGAGGAATGTGAAAGATTCATGAAGTTCATCAATGCTTATTTCGGATAACCGGCACTGAATGCGGTTTTCGAAATAAAATCATAGTTTCCGTTTGAAACGGGTCGGCCACGGCCCGTTTCAAACAATGTAAGACCTATAAAACAAAAGGAGACGAAAATGACAATCAATTACAAATATGCCAACGCGCTCCGGGCCGGCAGCTTTGGACTCAATGTCCTCAGCCCAGACGACCTGGACCAGATTCACATGGCGACACTGGACGTCATGTGGAGTATCGGCATCAAGGTCGAAAGTGCCACCGCCAGGCAGATCCTCGGGGACAACGGTGCAATGGTCGACGAAAAAACCAATATCGTCAAAATTCCGCCCAATCTGGTGGAAGACGCGATTATCAGTACGCCGGCAACGTATCGGGCCCATGCCATCAACCCTGAAAACGATTACGTGCCCGGCGGCAAGAAAACCGGTTTTGTCAACTTCGGTGAAGCAGCGGCCCTCATGGATCCCGTGACGCGCAAAGTAAGAGCTGCCACGAAAAAAGATGTAGATGATACCGTCCGTTTCATCGATACCCTGGAAAATATCGTGGGCTGGGAAAGACCCCTGACCCCCTGTGATCTTGATCCGGACATGGCCAGTATTTATAATGCCTTAGCCTTTTTCAAGGGCTCTTCCAAACATGGTTTCCTGGGCATTTATACGGTGGATCATTTTCGGGCGGCCGTAGAAATGGGTGCTGTCATGGCCGGCGGCAAGGATAAACTGGCCAATGCGCCGCTGTTTACCTGTTCGGCCGACCCCATCAGCCCGCTGGTTCTCAGTGGAGAGGCCACCGATGTGCTCATCGAAGCCTGTAAATTTGGTGTTCCCATCAAAATCAATCCCTTGGGAATGGCCGGTGGGACCACCTGCGTGGATCTCGCTGCCACGCTTGTTACCCACAATGCTGAAGTCCTGGGCTCCATTACCATCGGACAACTGGTTCGCAAAGGCGCTCCCATGGTTTACGGCAGTTCCACCAGCATGATGGATCTCAGATTTTCCCTGGCATCCATGGGGGCACCGGAAATGGCCATGCTCAGCGCTGCGGTCGCCAAGCTTGCCCAGTTTTACAAGATGCCGTCCTGGGTAGGTGGTGGATAGACGGATTCAAAGAAAGCCGATGCCCAGTCAGCTCACGAATTCACCCTGACCGCCATTATACCCGCGTTGGCAGGTGCCAACATGATTTATGGCGTCGGGATGATCGACAGCGCACTGACCTGGGATTATGCCTCTGCTCTCATGCAAAATGAGATGCTGGATATGGTTTTGCAAGTGGTAAACGGAATTCGGGTGTCAGAGGCCAATATCGCCTATGATGTTATAAAAGAGGTGGGCCCGGCCGGCGAGTTTATCACCCATCAGCATACCTTTGACCATTTCAGGGAGATGTCCTCTCCCAAACTGATGAACCGGATGACCCGGGAAGGTTGGGAAGCGGCGGGATCGCCTGATATCGTTGAAAAGGCATATGCACAATCGCTTGAAATCCTTAAAAATCATAAAACCCAACCGCGCTCAGAGGCAGTTGTAAAAGAGCTTGACAGTATTTATGCTGAATTTGAAGCCGCCACCGAAGAGCGTAAGGCAAAAAAGTAATAATCAATAAATAAAGTCATACTACCGTGAAAATGGGAAAGGGCTGCTTGCTTTTGATGTGCGACAGGGTTCAAAACGTTAAAAGACATAGCAGCCCTTTTGTATTTTTATCGGCTGCATGGAGGTAATATATGGAATTTCCGATTGGCTTGAATCAATACAAGCCCCTGCAATTTGATCTTGCACAGGATGAACTGACGCTCCCGCAAAAGGAGCAGCTTGTTAAAAATATTCAACTGGTGAGAGACAGCATTATTTTCTTTACTGCCTTTGCCAATACCAAAGGACTCGGCGGGCATACCGGCGGAGCCTATGACATTGTGCCCGAAGTGTTGATCACAGATGGTTTCATGAAGGGGGACAACGACGTCTATCCCGTTTTTTTTGATGAAGCCGGCCACCGGGTGGCCATCCAGTACCTCATGGCTGCCGTGAACGGGTATATGAAGATTGAAGATCTCTTTCATTACAGGGAGTACAACAAGGGGCTCTATGGCCATCCTGAACGGGACGATGCCCGGGGTGTTTTTTTCAGTTCCGGCCGCCTGGGGCACCTGTGGAGCTACGTAAACGGTATCGCTGCAGCCAACCCGGATAAGAAAGTCGTCATGTTCGGCAGCGACGGATGCCAGCAGGAAGGCGGCGACGCTGAGGCGGCCCGGTACGCCGTGGCCCAGAAATTGAACATCAATCTGATGATCGATGATAACGATATCACCATTGCCGGCCATCCCAGTGATTATATGCCCGGTTATGATGTTGAAAAAACCCTTGCCGGCCATGGCCTTGCCGTAGACACCGGTGACGGGGAAGATATCGATGCGCTGTTCGGCCGAATTAAGGCCGCCCTATCAGCAGACGGTCCGGCGGCCCTGGTGAACAAACGGTTAATGGCTGTGGGTGTGCCCGGTATCGAAGGTGTGCCCAAGGGCCATGATGTGATCCCGGTGGATTTTGCCATCACCTACCTGGAGCAAAGAGGACTGACGGCGGCGGTTGATATTTTGAAATCATCTGAAAAATCCAAATCCGGCAGCAGTTTCAAGGGCTCCACCACCGAGACTGCCAAGAATAGAGATAATTTCGGCAAGTTTGTGTGTGAGATCCTGGCCGATATGCCCGATCGTAAAGAGCGGGTACTGGTGGTTGATTCGGATCTTGAAGGCTCCTGCGGCCTGCACCATATCCGCAAGACCTATCCTGAAGTCTATGTCAGCAGCGGCATCATGGAAAGAAACAATTTTTCCGTGGCAGCCGGTTTCGGCGCTGCAGACGGCAAACAGGGTATCTTCGGTACCTTTTCGGCATTTCTGGAGATGGTGGTTTCGGAAATTACCATGGCTCGTCTCAACCAGGCCAATGTGCTGGCGCATTTTTCCCATGCCGGCGTGGATGACATGTGTGACAATACCTGTCATTTCGGGCTTAATAATTTTTATGCGGATAACGGACTGCTGGAAAACGATACCACCAAATTGCTTTACCCCGCCGACAGCCATCAGCTGAAAGCCATGCTCAAAGCCATATTCAACGAGAAAGGGCTGCGGTTTGTCTTTTCAACCCGCAGTGCCACACCGTTTATCCTTGATGCGGATGACCGCCCGCTCTATGGTGGTGATTATCAGTTTGTTTCCGGAAAAGATGAGCTGGTCCGGGAAGGCAGTGACGGATATGTGGTGTCTTACGGCGAAATGCTCTACCGCAGCCTGGATGTGGTGGAACGGCTCAAAGCAGAAGGTCTCAATATCGGACTGGTCAACAAACCGACATTGAATCTGATTGATGAGGATATGCTGGCAAAGCTGGGCAAAGCCAAATTTGTGCTGCTGGTGGAAACCCAGAATGCCAAGACCGGGCTGGGTACGAGAATGGGCACATGGTTGCTGGAACGGGGGTATACACCGCGGTATGCCCATATGGGCACCGTCCGGGAAGGCAACGGCGGGCTTTCCGAGCAGATCCTGACCCAGGGGCTTGGTCAGGCGGACATTCTTGCAAAAATTAAAGAGCTGGCTGGATAAGCCATTTGTTCGGTTATAAAACAGAGATTGTGTACAAAAAACCATGCCCTTAGGACATGGTTTTTTTGTTTGTCATTTGTTTGAAATGGATCCCGGGGTTTTATCGAATCAATTTTAACTGCACGAAACAGCGATAAACGGTTATAAAAAGAGGCAATCATCAATGACGACTCAGTTTGTTATTGTTTCACTGATCGGGTTTGCCGGAATGTTTGTCCGCGGGCTCACCGGTTTTGGATCAGCCCTGGTCATGACGCCGCTGATGCTGTTTTTTTTTGATATCCAGACATCGGTTGTCGTGATCAACCTTGTGGAAATAGCAGCGGTGGCGAGTATCACCATCGCTGCCCGTCATGATATTGATCGTCAGTATCTCAAAATTCTGCTGCCGATTACCATTGTGGGCATTGGGCTGGGGTCATATTTTTTGATCAGCTTCAATGTCCATATTTTAAAACGTATTTTTGGGTTTATAACGGTTGCTTTTGCCCTCCGGATCGTCTGCAATCTGTGGTTGCCATCTTCCCGGCGAAAAAAGTGGCCTCTATCCTGGGGCTATCTCTCCGGGGCCTTGGGGGGTCTTTTGGGCGGCATTTTTGGTACCCCTGGCCCGCCGATCACGATCTATCTTGAAAATCAGATCGATTCTCAAAAAGTCCTGCGGGCGACCTTGTTGATCTATTTTCTCTCTCTTGATATGATTCGTATCATTGTCTATGGCTGTTCCGGTATCGGTAGCCTGGATATACTGAAGCTGGCCGCTTTTATGCTGCCGGCGTCCCTGCTCGGTTCCTACTGCGGCCAGTTTGTTGAAATGAAAATCAATGCAACTGTGTTTCGGTGTAGTGTCGCCCTATTGCTCATCGTTACCGGAATTCTGCTGGCCGTCGGAAAATAGCCTTTTCCCTGATACACAGTTTTAAGTTGTCCCCGCTGACTTTATTTGAATCGATCATAAAGCGCCAAACTGTTTGCGATGTATATTTGCTATCGAGACAGCCATGCGCTACATTATATTTTATAATAAAAAATGAAAAAGACCAGAGATAATAAAAAAAAGAAAATACGGCCATGGCGCTTCCGGTTTACCCTTTGGATCGGTTTTGTCGGTATACTTGTCGCCCTTGTATGCGGCGGCTATACGCTTTACCTGACAGATCTTGTTGAAAATCGGTTTTCCGGGCGGCGATGGCGTGTCCCGTCCACTGTCTATTCCGACGCCACGGTTCTTTATTCCGGTCGGGGTATAACCAAGGATTCGTTCATCGAAAAATTAAGGCGACTCGGATACAGAAAGAGCGAAAACAAAAAACTCTTGAAGGGAGAATGGCGAAATGCCACAAGCGGTATCGACATTTTTCTTCATGACCTGGTGGTGCCCTGGAAAAAGCGGAAGGGATTTCCGGCCAAAATGGCTATCCGCCATGGGCGGATAGCCGGGATCACGCATTTGGAAACAGGTGCTGCCTTGCCCGTTATAGAACTTGAACCCGAGGAAGTGATGCAGCTTTTCGGCAAGGAGCGTGAGCGGCGGAACCTGATTTCGATCAATAACGTTCCCGAGCACCTGATCCATGCCGTTCTGGCTGCAGAAGACGGGCGGTTTTTCAGTCATTTCGGATTTGATCCGGCTGGACTGGCCCGGGCATTTTATACAAATCTCAGGCACGGCGAAATTCGTCAGGGAGGATCCACCCTCACCCAGCAACTGGCTAAAAACTATTTTCTCACCCATGACCGAACCCTGAAGAGAAAGATAAGCGAACTGTTCATATCCATTGCCATCGAGATGAAATATACAAAAAGAGAGATCCTGGAGATTTATCTGAACGAGATCTACATGGGGCAGAAAGGGGCTGTTTCCGTGAATGGGATGGGGGCGGCGGCCGATTTTTATTTTGATAAGAGAATCGAAGAACTCACCCTTGCCGAATCGGCTGTTCTTGCAGGCATGATAAAAGGACCGAATATATATACGCCCTACAAAAACAGGGAAAAATGCAGAAAACGAAGAGATTTTGTCCTCGGCACCATGCTGAAGAAAGAATGGATCAGCGAAAAGGAGCATAAAGCGGCGACAAACATCCCGGTGCGCCCTGTTGCATATCTGTCGTATCGGAAAAATGCCCCCTATTTCATGGATTATGTCGTGTCCCAGCTTAATGAACTCTACCCTTCCGCAGTACTCTCCAGCCTGGGGTACGCCATCTATACCACACTGGATACCGGTGTTCAGGTCGTTGCTGAAAAGGCCCTCAGGAAAGGCCTGGAGCGACTTGAAAAACAAAATGGTGCGCTCTATCAGCGTAGTCCGGAAAAGAGACTTCAGGGCGCTGTGGTTGTTATGCAGCCGAGGACCGGTAATATCCTTGCCATGGTCGGCGGAAGGGATTATTCGGTGAGCCAGTTCAACCGCGCGGTTCAGGCCATGCGGCAACCGGGAAGCTGTTTCAAGCCATTTGTCGCGGCTGCGGCCCTTGAAACCTTCAAGCCGTCTGATTTTTTTTCGAACCGGAAAAGGACATATGACGTTGATGGAAAGGCGTGGACGCCGAAGAATTTTGCTGAAATACCCGGTGACCAGCTCTCCATGAGGGACCTGATGAAGGTATCCTGCAACCTGGCTGCTGTGGATCTTGCCGTCAGGACCGGGCTTTCAGAGGTGGTTGCGATGGCTGATAAATTTCGGTTCACGACCCCTTTTCAGGAATATCCGTCCATAGCCCTCGGCGCTTTCGAGGTCTTCCCCCTTGAACTGGCCGCGGCGTACTGTGCATTTGCCGCCGACGGTATTCAGCCCTATCCCCTGTCATTGAAAAATGTTGTCGATGAAAAGGGACACCTGCTGGTGCGGAAATACGTTGATATCGATTCTGTCATATCACCGGAGAAAGCATATTTGGTTACCTCCATGCTGGAGTCGGTTGTCAAGGAAGGCACTGCAAGGTCTCTTTCGGGACTGGGCATTACCTTCCCGGTTGCCGGTAAAACCGGGACCACGAACAACTTCAGGGATGCATGGTTTGTCGGGTATACGCCGGATTTTCTTGCCCTGGTATGGGTGGGTTTCGACAATGGGGAACCGATTTTTTTTACAGGAGGTGGCGCAGCATTGCCGATATGGGCAGATCTTGTAAAATCCATGCCGGAATATACGTCCGGAAACGGTTTCACAATTCCTCCGGGTGTGGTCAAAAAAAGCATCTGCAAAGAGAGCGGAGAACTCGCTTCAAGGAGGCGATGCCCGGATATATACGATGAGTATTTTCTTGAGACCAATTGCCCCTTATCGGAATGCCATATCCACAGGGAATCCGGTTTTTTCCGGAAACTTTTTAATAAAGGAAAGTTTTTTTGGGGAAATGATGAATGATGATAAATGGCTTGAAACCAATAAGGCGATCTGCATGATGCGTGTTTTCAAGGGAGAGATAAACAAAGTGGGACTGATGTGTCTTACCATGGCCATCTGCCTTTGTTTCGGGTGTGCTGTAAAAACTGCATTGCCTCCTGCTCCCGACGGTGCGGTACCGCCTCAGGAAATTGTTGAGGAAGAGAGCAGTCGAAACACTTCAATCATCATGGCATCCAACAGCCTTACCAAAGAAGGTGACAGGCGCATCAAAAAGGGCGACATCGAAGGTGCCATATCGATTCTGGAACGGGCCATCGGCATCAATTCCAAGGACGGCGCCGGGTATTACTATCTTGCAGAAGCATGGCTGAAAAAAGGCAATTTAAAACTGGCGGCCCAGTACAACAAACTCGCCGGTATATATCTGAGAACCGATAGCAGATGGCGACTTTTTGCGGAGGAACAGGAACGCCGGATAAATTTGGCTGCGGGAAAGACGGGGGGGGATTGACGGTGGCCAATGATTTATTTGCAGCTTCGGGAGTTTACCGGCATATTCATTTCCTTCCCCGGTGGTTCCCTGCTAATTGCGGTGAAGTGGTTTGTTTTTTTAAATTTATTTTTAAATTTTTAAAAATATGGTATATCAATTTCCGTGTTCGATTGAAAACTTGCATACTATAATGGATCTGATTCGGGAAAAGGATTTTATTCGGCTTAAACGCAACGCTGCATACAACAGGTAAATTCATGCAGAACACGCCATCCCTATGTTTGCAGAGGTCGTTTTATTACCCTGCGTATTTTTTGCCAGCTTTCTGTTCCCGTTTCGGGAAAAATAAATTCCAGGTGTCAAGTGAGTGGTGCGTCTCGATATGTAGGATGGACAAAGCGAAGTCGGCCATCTTTTGTGTCTTTCATATTTCGTCAAAATTTTTAATTTTTTGCCCGTTGGGGCAAGGCTGCTGTTGAGAAGTTTTAAAAAATGGAGAAAATATGAACAATTATGTCATCCAAAGGAATTTTTTTTTACTGTGCTGGCGAGTGGTTCTGCAACTGTTTCTGGTGTGCGGTCTGTTTACAAATGCTTTCACATTAACAATCACAGATGCCTACCATTCGTCGCTGACCAATGATCCTGAACTGAAACGGGCCGGGTTTGAGCATGCGGCATCAAGGGAAATCAAAAAACAGGCGTTTTCCGAATTCCTGCCGCAGGTTGGCTTTACCGGTGAGTATATCCAGACGGATCAGGAAATTGTCAGTTCCGACAACGAGGTGTTTGGTTTCGGATCCACCGATTTTCCCACCACGACCTACGATGTTTCCTTGAGCCAGCCCCTTTTTCATTACGACACCTGGGTGCAATACCGGCAGGCAAAGAAACAACTGCTCTATGCGGATGTGGCCTACTCGATTGCCGAACAGGAGGTGATGATCAAGGTTTCGGAGCTTTATTTTGCCGTGTTGGCAGCTCGTGACGCGGTTGTTTCCGCCGCTGCCGAGAAAAAAGCCGTGGAAAAGCACTTTTTCCTTGCCAAGGCAAAACACGAGAGCGGGCAGGCGCCGGTTACGGACCTGTATGATGCCAAAGCGCGCCTTTCCCAGGTGATGGCCGCGGAGATCGAGGCCGAGCATCTTCTGGAAGATGCTGTCAAAGCGCTTCAGGAAATGACCGGGCCATTTGATGAACATATATCCGGTCTGAAGGCAGATATCGCCCTTGTAACGCCGGCCCCTGATGCTGTGGACACCTGGATCGAAACCGCCAGAAACACCAACCTTGCCCTGATTCATAAAAAATATGCGGTGGCGGTGGCCGACGAAGAGGTCAAAAAACAGCGGACCGGTCATTTCCCGACCCTGGATCTGTCCGCGCGGTATAATTATAATGAAACCGATGGATCGCTTTTCGGTGGCGGCAGTGAGGTTGATACCCAGGAAGTCGCCATCAAGGTGACCCTGCCGATCTATCAGGGCGGTTACGTCAATTCCAAAACACGCCAGGCCCGTCAGATGCTTCAAGCTGCAAAGGCCGATCTCGACAGGGAGAGCCGGGCAGTGGAACGCCTTGTCAGTTCTTCATTTTTCGGTGTGAAAACGGCCATTTTGAGAACCGAGGCCCTGAAAGCGTCTGTCGAAGCCCATGAACTGGCGGCGGAAGCAAAAATGGAAGGATTCAAGTCCAACCTGTACCCGATTCTGGCGTATCTGGATGCCGAGCGTGATCTTGAAATCGCCCGTCAGGAATACGCCCGCGCCCGGTACGACTATATCCTCAGCAGCCTCAAACTGAAACAGGCGGCCGGCACCTTGAGCGGGGAGGACATGGAATTGTTGGAGACGTGGTTCGAGTAGGGCGCATAAATTCGTTTTTTTCAGTCGGTTGTCAAACGGTGTGAATTGCAACAACATGATCCATTCGTGCGGACATAAATCAACATAACTATGAGGAAAGGCATGTTTGATCCTATTTTGAATGTGGCCAGAAGCGTAAGAAGGTTTTTCTCCGGAAAAAAAGGGGGAGACAGCCGTAAACGCCGGGAGATCCGGTTTGAATCTCTGGAGCATCGAATTCTCCTTTCCGCGGACCTTCCCGTGGACCTTCCCGATACCATCACATCCCCTGATATGGTTCCCGATATCTCGGACGCCATCATAGAAATGGACACGAAGATTACGGAGCAGGACACCCATGCCGGTGACAGTCCCGATATCACGGTGATGTTGCCGGAAGCGTCCGATAGGGAGGAGGCCGCGGATGCGGCACAAGACGGCACCGATGCCACATCCAGAATCAGGGAGGTGGTTTTCATTGACGGACAGGTCCAGGAGTATGAATCGCTGGCGGAAGAGATTCTGTCTGCCGGAGCTCAAGCGGATACCACCGAAATAGACCCACCTTCAGAGCACACGGATTATGATGTTATCATGCTTGACCCGGAAGCAGACGGGATCACCCAGATTTCCGATTATCTGGAAAAATACGATGACCTGGCAGCGGTGCATATCCTTTCACATGGCTCGTCCGGCAGTTTGATTCTGGGCAACGGGTGCATTGATGAAGGTGTTTTGGGGCAGAGAGGGGCAGAAATCGGCAGTTGGGGGGATGCACTTGCGGAAAATGGAGACATCCTGCTGTACGGATGCAGTATCGGTGACGGTAAGGCCGGAATTGATTTTGTAAACCGATTATCCGAGATCACCGAAGCGGATGTCGCCGCATCGGATGACACCACCGGGAATGAAAACAGGGGCGGCGATTGGGATCTGGAGAAAAGCGCCGGCACCGTGGACGCCGATACCTTGAACCTGCAGCGGTATAACTTTATCCTGGAAGAGATCACCGGAACGGATGGCGATGATGGCCTAACCGGTAATATCGGTGAAAATGACTTAATCGCCGGCGGGGCTGGTGATGATACATACACATTTGAAGATGACTGGGGCACGGATGTTGTTGTTGAGGCATCCGGTGAAGGAACCGATGTCCTCGATTTTTCAGCAGTTACTGCAGACCTTACCATCACCGTTAATAATGACGGGGCATTGACCGTTACGGACGGGACCAGCACTGTCACTGCAACGGGCAACATTGAAAAAATAATCGGCGGAAGCGGAAGTGATACCATTATTGGCCCGGAAGCCGGTGCCAGTTGGTATGTCACGGGTGACAGCGAAGGCCTTGTAAACGGATTCGGTTTCAGTGCCATTGAAAATATCACAGGTTCTGCAACTGCTTCTGATACCTTTAATATTCAAACAAATGCAAAATGGTTCGGCACCATAGACGGAAGGGGCGGAACCAACACCCTCTCCTTTGCATCTGTTTCGGACAGCCTTGCTTTCCAAGTAAAGGCCGACGGTTCGGTTTCCGCTACAAGTACGCCCGATGCCTGGTCTGCCCTCGGCATCATCCCCGAAGATGTCCTTGCGGTCCTTACGGACCTTATAAACATTGATACGGTCAAAAATGTCCAGGGCCTTGTGGGTGGAAGCGGAGATAATAATTTTATATTTGAAGACGGCGCCGTATTTTCAGGCACACTCAAATGTACGGCAGACAGTACCAATTCTCTTGACTACTCCGCCTATACCAGTGATGCAACAGTAAATTTTGTGTCCGGAACAGCAACTGGAACAGCCGGTATTGAAAACATAAACCGGGTAGTCGGTATAAAGACACAGCTTGATATCACCTTTTCGGACAGGGAAAACGAGACAGTCTCCTTTACCGACGACAAGGGTGTTATTGCAAGCGCATTAACATGGATAGGCCTTGAAAATATTGAGGGTACGCCCGGTGACGATGTGCTTACAGGTAATTCCGGCGTCAATATCATCGTGGGAAATGCAGGGGATGATCTGCTTCAGGGTGGCGCCGGTGCTGATACTTACATGTTCGCCGACGGCTGGGGTGTTGATACCATCGACGACAGCAGCGGAATAGATATTCTGGATTTTACACTGACCACTGCTGATCTCACCTTCACTATCCATGCGGACGGAACCATAAGCGTAACTGACGGAACAAACAAGGTCCTGGCAACTGATGACATAGAGGTAATCATAGACGGCCAGGGGAATGATACCTTCGTGTTTGAAGACGGCGCTACATTTGACGGCATAATCGGCAAGGCGGACTGGATAGACAAGCTTCTTGGAACCAGTCTTATAGATTACGGTTCCAACACACTTGATCTGTCAGCCTATACCTCATCCGTATATGTGGATCTGGGGGTGCAGATTCCAACTCTTGAAACCATCCTTTTCCAGCAGGCATGGGATACGGATGCGAACGTTGCCCTTGTTACCGCCTTTAATAATATCACTAACGTTATCGGCGGTCAGGAAGATGACGTTATCATGGGAAATGATTCTGCCAACAAGCTTACCGGCGGGGCAGGTAATGACGTGATATACGGCCGCGGCGGCGCAGATACCTTTGACGGCGGCCTTGGGGATGATGTCCTGGTAGGCGGCATGAGTACTTCGGATATCACGACTATTGTTTCGCTCCTGCAGGATCCTGCTGCAATAGCCGACCAGTTTCTTGTATCGGCACCGGAACTTATTGCCTATGTTGCAGACGGCGGCACAATACAGAGTTATATTTTTAACAAGCTTGCAGGAGATGAGAATGTAGTCACATATGCAAATGCATCAGGATCAGTAGGGGTAGATCTCGGCCTTGATTTGAATTCGGGTGCCGATGCCCTGAACAATCTGCTGGCCCTTTCACCTGATGCCATAAAAGACACTTCCGATTTTGTTCCCCACAGTGAAGGCGCAGCGGGTCATGACTATATTGTCGGAATACACAATGTTATCGGTTCAAATTATGATGATATCCTGAAGGGTAACCTTTTTGACAATACCATAAAAGGCGGCAAAGGAAATGATGAACTCTATGGCGGTCTTGGCTCTGATACACTTGTGGGTGGGGCCGGCGATGACATTATAGACGGTGGCGGTGCGATAGATGATACCCTGGCCGGTGACAGGGATGTGGCGTCATATATTGATGCAGCAAGCGGTGTAAGAGTTGATCTCGGCATCAACGGTGCCCAGGACACAAGACAGTGGATAATTGAAGAACAGGGCCATGATGTTGTAGGCGGCCTTGTTGACGGCCAGGAATATGAAGTAACGGGTGTCTCGGGAGATACCTTCAGCCTCAGGAGCAGGACCGGCGAGGAGATCGATATTGTACTTGCTCCGCCCAAAGGGACTCATATATTCACAACCGATGACGGCTCACTTTGTTTTTCTCCTTCAGCTTTCGATGCAATAGACTATACAAACAATCAGATAAAGATAACAGGTCATGGCCTGACAGAGGGCCAGGTTATAACATATGATGCGGGCGGAAATGACACCATTGGCGGGCTTGCAGACGGTCAGGGTTACAGGGTCGTCAAGATAGATGATGATACCTTTCAGCTTAAGGACCTTGCGGATACTGCAATAGTCCTGGCCCTTACGCTTCCCGGCGGTGTCCATGGCTTTACAAAGGATGGGGAACTCATCACATATACGCCTATCGAAGATGCATCCCTGGATTATGATAACGACACGTTTACCATCGCAGGCCACGGCTTGAGCAATGGTGACATTATCACATACACTGCAGGCGGCGACAAGGTATACACCAGTGACGGCGCGGGTAAAGATACCCTCATAAACATGGAGGGGCTTACAGGTTCGGGCTATGACGACTACCTGATCGGTACGGATGGGGCCAATATAATAAAGGGCGGTGCCGGAAATGATGTTCTTGTCAGCGGTAAGGGTATTGACATCGTAGAGGGCGGCGCGGGCAGCGATACCATTTCCTATGCAGATGCGGACGGCAGTGTATTTGTAAATCTGTGGGATACATTGCCCCAGACAACAGGCGGCAGCGATATTGATACCCTCCGTGAAATAGAGAACGTAACCGGTTCTGACTATGACGATATCATCATCGGTGACCTTGGAAACAACATACTGGATGGCGGTTTTGGGGATGACGTTATTTCCGGAACAAAGGGGGCCGATACATACAGGTTCAGGGATGGCTGGGGATCGGATATCGTAATAGACGATATAGAGGCCCTGGTGGACTATATTGACGGTAATGCAGATATATTTGATTATGTATCCAACGGGCTTTCCACTGCCAGTGAATGGATTGCTGAAACCTTTGATACCGGTGACATCTTGGAGTCCCTTACCGGCGCAGAAGATGAATCTGCCGAAAATATACCCGATACAATTGATTTTTCAGAGGCTACCGCAGACCTTACTGTCAATATCAGGGGGTTCGGGGATGTAAATGTAGCCTACGGCACAAACAAGACCAATGATATCTCCGAGATGGAAGTCATTCTGACCGGCGGTGGAAGCGATACCTTCATTTTTGCAGACGGAGAGGCCTTTAACGGAAAGATCGACGGCGGCAGTACAAACTACACGAAGTATCCGGACGCAACCCAGGATGTAAATACCCTTGACTACTCGGCATACACCACATCGGTTGTCGTTGACCTCCAGGCACCCGAAGACGGTGATCCCGGTGAAGCACAGGGGACAAAGGGTGTCTACAACATACAGAATGTCATAGGCGGAAGCGGTGATGATACGCTTAAGGGTTCTGCCGACAACAACCTGCTCATGGGCGGCGCCGGTGATGACCTTATAGAAGGAAATGCAGGCGACGATGTTCTGGAGGGCGGTGAGGGAAATGATACCCTTATCGGCGGTGAAGACTATGACTTGGTTTCATATGTCACATATGAAAACACGGTTGATGACACAGGCGTTACCATTGATTTGACCCTTGTAGACGGTGAGCAGGATACTGTTGCGGCCGGTACGGATATTTTTAAAGAGATAGAAGGCGCGGTAGGTACTGATTACAACGATACCATCACAGGTGATGAGCAGGACAATATGCTCATTGGCGGTGCGGGTAACGATATCATCTACGGCCTGGCAGGTGATGACCTTATCTCCGGTGATGCGGGCGATGATTCTCTCTTTGGCGGCGCCGGCGATGATACCATAGAAGGCGGTATCGGTGATGACATAATGAACGCCGGTACAGGAAGCGATACTGTATCCTACATTTATCCCGGAAAGGCCGTTGTAGTTGATCTTTCCACTACTGAATCACAGAATACCGTGGGTGCAGGCAATGACACCCTTATAAGTTTTGAAAATATAATCGGCTCAAAGGAAGCTGATACCCTTACTGGTAATGATGAGGACAATATCATCGCCGGTGGTGAAGGTGACGATATTATATACGGCGGTGAAGGTGACGATACCCTTTCAGGTGAAGCGGGTGGCGACACCATCTACGGCGGCGCGGGTGATGATACCCTGAGCGGCGGTTCCGGTGATGACTATCTTGACGGGTATATCCAGGGCGGATCATCCGATGACGATGACGGGCAGGATACCGTATCATATGCAGAGGGCGAAAGCGGTGTTGTTGTCAACCTTGGTATTCAGGGGGAGGCTCAGGATACCGAAGCCCTTGGCATTGATACCCTGAACAATATCGAAGGCGTGATCGGAACGGATTATGATGACCTCCTCACGGGCAGTGCTGATGACAATATAATAATGGGTCAGGCAGGTAATGATATCATCCAGGGCGGTGCGGGTGATGATATTATTTCCGGCGGCGACGGAACTGACTTCGCCTCCTATTCCCTTTCCGATACATCTGTATTTGTAGACCTGAGCATTACCTGGGAGCAGGAAACAGGAGATTCCACCGGGTGGGATGAGATTTCCGGCATCGAGGGTATTATCGGCTCGGATCATAACGACGTCCTTGCAGGGGACGGTGAGAATAACATCCTTGTCGGAGGACTCGGAGAAGATGAACTGGATGGCGGCGACGGTGATGATACGGTATCTTATGAATATGCCCTTGAAGGGGTAACTGTTGATCTTACCGGCCTGACTTCAAACACCGGCGAGGCTGAAGGCGATACCTTTTCAAACATAGAAAACATCATAGGCTCTGACTATAATGATATTCTTACCGGTGATTCCAATGACAATATAATATCGGGCGGTGCCGGAATCGATACCATTTACGGCAATGCAGGCGATGACCTTCTCCAGGGTGAAGAAGGTGATGATATTATATACGGCGGCGCCGGGGATGATGTCCTTATAGGCGGCACCGGTGCAGATGCCTATGACGGCGGTGAAGGTGACGATACAGCGTCCTACAGGAATGCTGCAGATGAAAATGTCGATGATGATACAACCGGCATTACCATAAACATGAACGACGCATCCCAGAACACCCGGGAGGCAGTGGGTGATACATTCACCAACATTCAGAACATCGAAGGTTCTGCCGGCGATGATATCCTTGTTGCCAATAATAACGGGGTAAAACTCTACGGCCTTGCAGGAGACGATGTACTCACCGGCGGTACCGGCGATGATGAACTATACGGCGGAAGCGGTGATGATACCATTATGGGCGGCGCCGGCGATGACGTTCTTATTGGCGGCGAAGGCGCTGATGCCATGTTCGGGTATATTCAGGATGCACTCGAAAATGATGACACCGGCGCAGACACCGTTTCATATGAGGATGCAGAGTCAAGCGTAACTGTAGATCTTTATACCAATGCGGGTTCTTCAGATGTGGCAGAGGGGGACACCTATGAGGGTATAGAAAATATTATCGGCTCCGAATATGACGATGAACTTACCGGTGACGATAATGACAATGTCATAGCAGGCGGAGACGGCGATGATATTATCGCCGGACGGGGCGGAGATGATATCATTGACGGAGGCGACGGCGGGGACTTTGTATCATATGCAAACGCACTCCGGGGAGTAACTGTTGACCTCAGGATTACTGATGCCCAGACAAATGATGAGGAAGGCAGCGATACACTGGTAAATATAGAAAATATCGCAGGCTCCACCCGAGCGGACATACTTATCGGCAATGAATACGATAACGTGATTGTTGGCGGTGAGGGCAATGATGTTATTCAGGGCCTTGCAGGAGATGATGTCCTTTCAGGTGAAGCGGGCGCTGATGTTATTAAGGGCGGAGAAGGCGATGATGTCCTTGAAGGTGGTGAGGGGAGCGACACGCTTACCGGCGGTGAAGGTACTGATACGGCCACATATATTGATGCCGAAAATGCGGTTACCGTAAGTCTGGTGGATGGTGTTACCGGTTCCGGTGATGAGGCTGCCGGAGATTCGCTTACCGGAATAGAAAACCTGGTGGGCTCCGACTATGATGATGTACTCACCGGAAATGATGAAGATAATGCCCTTTCAGGCGGTGCGGGTGATGACACGCTGGATGGCGGCGCCGGTGATGATTTTCTTGAAGGCGGTGAGGGCGATGACACCATAACGGGCGGCGAAAACGGCACAGAAGGAGATACGGTCTCTTACGAAAATGATGAAGCAGGTGTAAATGTTGAGCTTGGCGGCAATGCAACTGACGGTTCCGGCGGATCGGATACACTTATAGGAATCGAAAATATATACGGTTCAGCCAATGATGATGTCCTGATCGGTAATGCGGAAACAAACATCCTGTGGGGCAATGAAGGCGCGGATACTTTAACCGGCGGAGATGGTGATGACCTCCTTTACGGCGGTCTGGGAGATGATAAACTCGAAGGTGGCGCAGGCGTTGATACCTACAGGTTTGAAAGTGACTGGGGTACGGATACAATAACTGAAGTAGACGAAGCTGCCGGAAATACCCTTGATTTTTCTCTTTTAGAAGATGCCCTTACCATTGAAATCAATGCAGACGATACCGTATCTGCCTATACCAGTACAGGCACCCTTGAAAATATACCCTATATAACCACTATCATCGGCGGGCAGGGCGACGATACGTTCATATTTGATCCGGATGCCTCAATCACTCCCTTTATTGACGGTTATGACGGTTCCGATACCCTGGATTATTCTGCCTTTACAACAGATCTTAATATTGACCTGTCAGCTTCCGGCGCAAACCCCATCGGGACCTCAGGCGTTGATGCAATAGAAAATATTACAGGCGGTTCAGGTGATGATACCCTGATTGCAGGAGATGCAGACACAACCCTTATCGGTGGTGAAGGGGCTGACCACCTGACAGGCGGCGCGGGTGATGATTCCCTCTATGGCGGTGGCGGTACAGATATCCTTGAAGGCGGCGCCGGTGATGATACGCTTGACGGCGGTGCCGGTGCTGACGCGCTTTACGGTTATCTTGAGGTAGCCCCGGGAGATGATACAGGAAGCGATACTGCATCATATGAAAGTTTTGAGATCGACCTGGACGGCAACGGTTTAACGGTTGATCTTAGTACCCCCGGTAATTCAACTGAAGATGCCCTTGGCGACAGTTTTAACGGAATTGAGAATCTCCTTGGTTCTGCAGGGACAGATACACTTATCGGAGATGAAAACGCCAATGTCTTATCCGGAGGAGACAGCAATGACACCCTGATCGGTCTGGGCGGCGATGATATTTATGACGGCGGCCTGGGCTACGATATGGTCTCATACGAAGACTATACCGACGCAACCGGCGGTGTTTATGCTGACCTTGGCGGTATTAAGAGCGAACATTTATATGCGGCATCCGCTACGGACACGGTTACTGATGTTACCAGCAGCCTTGCAAACCTTATCAACCTGAACGCCGGCTCTGATTATTCTGCAACCGTTACAGGCGATTCCATCACAATTGAAAGCATCAATGGTAACACATTCAAGGCCACATTTGTTAATCCTTCCGGCGGGACAATGGTTGTCACTGCTGTTTCCGATACAGAGGTTACAATTGAGCTTGGCGGAACAGTTACAGAAGGCGGCGAGTGGCAGATTCTCCTTTTTAACGGACTGGATGCGGTTGTAACAGGAGCGTCAGGCATAATCAGCCGTGATGCAATGATCGATGTGGAAGACCTTACCGGTACGGCATACGCAGATACACTTATCGGTGACATCAGCAGCAACATTATAAAGGGTGCCGGCGGCGATGACATTATTAAGGGTATGAGCGGAGCTGACACCCTTTACGGAAATGAAGGTGCTGACACCATATACGGCGGTGAAGACGGCGATATACTCATCGGCGGGACAGGTGCAGATAATCTTTATGGATATACTGAAGGAGGCGATCCTGCTGAGGATACGGCAGATGATACTGCTTTCTATGGGGATGCGGCGGCAGGCGTTACTGTAAGCCTTGAAACAGATACAGGTACGGCAGGTGAAGCCCTTGGCGATGTACTTGACGGCATAGAAAACCTTACCGGGTCGGATTATGCTGATCATCTGACAGGTGACAGCGGGAATAATACCCTGGTTGGAGGTGCCGGAGACGATATCCTCGAAGGCGGAACCGGTTACGACACAGCCTCCTATGTAACCAGTACTTCCGGTGTAGATGCAAATATTTCCACCGGAACAGCAAGCGACGGATTCGGCAATGCGGATACTCTGATCGGTATAGAAGATCTTACAGGATCTGATTATGACGATATCCTTACAGGTGACGGCGGAAGCAATTACCTGACTGGCGGGTCAGGAGATGATATTCTTGACGGTGGCGCCGGCGATGACATACTGCTCGGCGAGTCCGGAGATGATATTCTTATTGATCTTTCCGGAGATGATGACCTGGACGGCGGTTTCGGGGATGACACTGTTTCATATGAAAATGTAACTGCAGATCTTTACGTGGACCTGACAGACCTTGAGGAGCAGAACACTCTTGGCGCAGGTACTGATATTCTCACAAGCATTGAAAATATAACCGGTGGATCGGGCGATGATACCCTCATTGGTGACAGCGGCGATAATATAATAAAGGGCGGCGCCGGAGCGGATACGCTTGTCGGCGGTCTGGGGGCGGATACCCTTGTCGGCGGCGCCGGCGCCGATGATCTTTATGGCCATTTTATAGACAATACTGATAAGGCTGAAGATATTGAGGTTGACAGCGCGTCCTATGAAGGCTCTTCTGCCGTAGAGGTAAATCTTTCAGATGGTACAGCTCTCGGAGGGGATGCTGCCGGTGATACTTTTAATGATATAGAAGGGCTTATCGGTTCATTAGGAAATGATACCCTGACCGGTGACGATAATGACAATGTCATCTGGGGCGGCATCGGTATTGATACCATTACAGGTGGTGAAGGTGATGATATTCTCGAAGGCGGTGCAGGTGCAGACATACTGAATGGCGGTACCGGAAGCGATACCGTATCATATGAGAGTTCCGATTCCGGTGTTTATATCAACCTTGATACCGGGACATACAGCGGCGGCCATGCGGATGGCGATATATTAAGCGGGATAGAAAATGTAACCGGTTCCGCCTATGATGATACCCTTATAGGTGATGAAAACGACAATACCCTTTCAGGCGGGGAAGGAGCTGATACCTTTGCCCTTCTTGATGTCGCGGGATCAGGGACCACGGGCCAGGACGTAATCGAAGGCGGTGAAGGCGAAGATATTATGCCTGACTGGAAGTCCTATACAATAGACACTGTCTTCCCCGGAGGATTCACCCTGAATGATGTAGACGGCATTACCATAACCGATGCTGAACACAGTATTACAGCAACCGGTAACATCATGTTTATATCTGCGGAATCCATCACAGTGGAAGAAGGTGTTAAGCTGGTATCCATGGGAGGAAATATAGTCCTCAAAGTAAATGCCTACCTTGAACCGAATATTTTAAATGATCTGCAGGGTTTCTATACAAACAATTCAGCTACTGCTGAAATTACCATAAATGACAATGTGGAACTGACGGCTACTACCGGGGATGTATATATAGAAGCCACTTCAACCACGAAGCGTTCTGTGGGGTATGAATATTACAGGACAGGTCTTGCCGATGGCCTTGACGCACTGGATACAGCAAGTGTGACCGGTACCATGACATTTACGGCAGCAGAAACAGCTCCTTCAACAACGGATGCCAGCGGAAATGTAGTTCAGGGTGCAGTACTCACGGCAGCAAAAATAACCTGGGATCCTGCAGAGGGCAGTTTTGAAGATGCCGGTTTTGAGGAAGGGCAGACCATACTTGTTACAGGCTCGGCTTCAAATAATAATCTGTTCAGGATAGAAAAGGTCGATGCGGAAAGTAATACCCTTTATGTAACGTCCGTTGATGCTGCTGCGGCAACTGACAGCAAGAATAAACAGGCTGATACGGTTACTACCTATGGGAATGCAGATATTATAAAGGAAGAAGGGGCTGAATATATAACTATCCAGGAGGTGGAAACCTCACGCCTCAGCTCAAATCCCATATCGGTATTAAGCGATCTTGGTGAAGAAGTTGGCCAGCTTGAAACCAGCAGCGCGACCCAGGCAAATCTTGGAGCCGAGATTGCAAGTACCCTGCTTCCAACCATTACAGCTAAACTGAATCCGCTTGCCCAGCAGTTTTTAAAGAACTCGCCCCTTGGCAGCAGTTTCAGTGCCACGGCAGCTCCACCGGTACAGGTGCTGGAGTCCAATGCAACTTCAATAATTACCATAGGGGCTGCAACAATAACTGCAGGTGAAGATGTAACAATAAAATCTTCGGCTGTATCCGATGCCAGCCTTAAAACATCTCCGACACTTTTTGGAACTCCTGTATCGGTCGGTATTACGGTAGTAATGTCAGATGCGGAAGCAAAAGCCGACATTACGGGGGATGCCGTAATTACGGCAGGAGGTGCTTTTGCCCTTTCTGCGGATGTTTCCAATACCCTTACTGAACACCTATCAATTACTTCAAATAAGCTGGCTACTGTAACCCAGAAAAAACAGCGCGGTGGGGGAAACTCAAGCAAGACCACTCTTCTGGATAAATTCAAGTTTCAGCTTGCAGTGGGTGTAGCGCTTGCCGACTCAAATTCAAGTGCAACTGTAAGCGAAGGAACTGTTATAACAGCCGGAAGCGTTAGCGTAACAGCCAATAATGATAATAACATTGATCTCAGGGTGTCTGCAAACACCCTGCCCACTGCAAAGGCAGTTACAAATCAGCTTACCAAAACCAAGCCGAAGGCAGAATATAAAGTCACCGCAACCACAGCCGGAAAAGCTTTAACCGTTACGCTTAAACCTGCTAAAACTACAGGTGGTGTCACCCCGTCATACAAAGTAACCCTTGTCAAGCCGAACGGAACCTATTTTACGGCAACCCCCACAACAGCATCAAACGGTACACAGACATATACATTTACGCCTCCGGTAGCAGGTGAATATACCGTCCGCGTTGAGCTTACAAATGCAACACAGTTTTTCGCCGCGGGCACCGATGAAGAGCCCAAGGCTGCTTCTTTCAGCATCACTGTACCCAAAAGCAACCTTTCCTATGAATCTGTTCAGCAGTCATTCGGCGTTGCAACAGCAGTAGGAATAAGTGATATTTCTTCTACCAGCGTAGCACGCATAGACGGTGATGTGACAGTAACAGATGGAGACCTGATTATAGACTCAAGGTCTGTTACAGGAGATTCTTCCGCAGACGCCTATGATGCTCTCGGAAACCTGCTGTCCACTGATAAAAACAATATCATTGTAACTTCAATACTTAATAAAAAGAAAATCACAGTAAATCCTTCAAAGACCTCGGGAAGCAGCACTACCAGGTGGTGGAGTTCATTCGCAAATGTAGGTGTCAAACCTTCAGCTACAAACCCTGCACAGAAGAAAGAGGCAAATACCAGCGGCCCGAATCTGTCAGGCGCCCTGGCTGTTGTCATCAGTAACAACCAGGCCGATGCAGTTGTCGGCGATAATGCCATAATAGAGGTTCAAAACGGTGATCTGACCATAAACGGTTACACAGAAGAAAACATAAAGGCAACTGTAACCGCCCATGTTAACAAACCGTCAGAATCGGTAAGCGGTGCTGCTGCAGTTTTTGTAGGTGACTATAATAATACCTCAAATGCACTTATAGGCGACAACACTACGGTGGATGTCAGCGGAACTCTTACTGTCAACGCCGATACAGTAATACCCAACCAAATTACCCTGGACGATGCCTGGGATGAATTCAAGGAAAAGCTGAGTAATTTAACAGATTCGAATACATGGATAGAGCCCTTTACAAGTTACGGACTGGGACAGCCTGAAGATGCTGAAACACCTGCAGGAATAGGGGCTGCGATTGTCCAGAAGATCAAAAACGGAACAATAAGTATTCAACAGGAAGCCACTGATTTAACCTCGGCACTGGCTACAGGGGCAACGGATTACGGAACAAACATAACAGGAACCTTTATTGGCAATACTGAAGGCACTATAAATGCAGATATAACGGAACTGCTAAATTATTTTCCGAGCCTGCTTGAGAACCCGAACTTTTTCCAGAAACTGGCGACCACATTTGTATCAGCAAGTTCAAAAGCAGGTGCAGATGAGGATTATGCTGATGCCCAGGCAGCAAAGGCATCACAATCCCAACAAAATACAGATACAACAACCACCAGTTCAGGTATTGATAAATCGGTCGCCTTTTCAGGGGCCATCAATGTATTTCTTGTAGGGGCAGAAGCAAATGCGGCCATAGGTGAAAATGCGGAAATAAACCAGATTATGACATCCCCTGACCAGGATGTTATCGTAACTGCAGATACGACTGTTGAAACTATTAACATGACAGGCCTGCCGGCCCTTAACATCGTAAACCTGCTGCTGGGCCGTAACACAATAGCGCCTGTAATCACACCGGCAAAGAACCTTACCGCAGCACAGAAGGCAGCCCTTACGCCTGAACAGAAAAGGGCTTTAAAAAGGGAGAAGGCTTTGCAGAGTGCGAGTACCCTCCCGGTAATCGGCGTGCCTGCCGGAATAGCTTACAACCTTACTACGCTGAGCAAGACCGGTGTCGGCAGAACTACGCAAAAGGATCTCCTGGAAAGACTTGAAAGCCAGCTGCTTTTTCCCACACAAAGCGGCGGAAGCGGTCTGGGGATTAATTTTCAGCACACCGGCTATACCAATACCGCAACTGCCACTATAGATGACAGCGCAAAGGTGTCATCCCAGAAAAATGTCAGGGTAGAGTCAACAACCGGTAATATGCTTATAGACCTGACAGCGGCCGGCGGTTCTGCCGAAGGAATTCTTGCACTGACAGGTGCCGGAACCTCAACGCAGATTGATAATACTTCTCTTGCAACCATCGGCGATGATGCGGTTATTTATGCAAACAGCAATATCAACGTGGCCGCAGATACGGACAATGTTCTTGTTACCTATACAGGGTCAACAACAAACGGCTCAAACCTGGGAATGGGTGTTTCCGTTACCATAAACAATGTTGATAATAATATCGGAGCTTATGTCGGTGACGGTCAGGGTGGTGCAGGCCCGGTTTCAGTTGCCGATGGTGATTTATCTTTTGACAGCGGGACAGGCATATTGACCCGGGCCGACGGCGGTAACTGGACAACGGATTTCAGCACCGGAGACTGGGTGCGTCTGTCAAACCTTTCTGATACGGATGACGGCCTGTACAGGGTTACAAACGTAACGACAAATGAACTCGCCCTTGAGGCAAAGTCAATTTTTGCCGGTACAGGAGAGGACGGATATGTCACTGTGCAGAAGGTCGGTCATCTCCAGGCCGACGGGGCAAAATTGTCTCTTGCCCTGTCCGAAGAAACCTTTGGAATGGAATTTGCCCATAACGACGGAGATGGAACAGATACCATCACAAGATCAATCGGAGACTGGGCGGATGACGGATTTGTCGAAGGTGAAAGAATAACCATTACAGGGTCAACCAGCAATGACGGAAGCTATATAATAGATTCGGTTGAAGGGGCAGTACTTTTTCTTACCGCGGCCTCATTGACCAATGAAAAATCCATTACCGGAACATCAGTAACCGAATATGAAGAGTCAAACGGCATTACAGGGAGCCCTGATCTTAATTTTGTCGTGGATCCGGCAGGATTGGACACTATTGTAAGGACCAGCGGAGACTGGACAACTGACGGGTTCTATGAAGGCCAGCTGATATATATAGAAAACACAACAGGCAATGATGAAAGTTACTATATAGATCATATCGACGGCGATACTCTCTATATAGATGATGATCTTGCAGCAGAGAGCAATGTTTCAGGTGTTTCAGTAACAGGTTATGACAGTGTTGTTTCAGTTGATGATGCAGATCTCCTGATCGATTTTATATATGACCCCAACGGGGCAGGCAGTATTGTCCGAAATGACGGTAAAGACTGGGATGAAGATGGGTTTATTGAAGGGCAGACTATCACGGTAACCGGAACCGCCGATAATAATAAAGCGTTTGTTATCAAGACGATAGACGGCGATACCCTGTATCTTACGGATGATACAGAGGTTACAAATGAATTTTCCGTTACCGGGGTCTCTATAGTTTCCGATGCAGGAAAAATCAATATAGATGCAGCCAATAATTCAATTATTGTAACCACAAGCCTGTCAGGTTCTCCCCTGCTTCTGGAATCCACTTCTACAACTACTACGCCAAATGACAGCAATCAGAGCCAGATTCAGTCTCAGAAAAAGAGTAAAACCGGCGTGGGAGTGAAGGATGCCGGCAAGATAGCCTTTAACGGAACATTTTCATTCGTTGATATAGACAACATAACAAGTGCCCATATAGACGGCGGATTTGTAGTCGAAACCGGGACGGATCTTACTGTAAACGCCGATGACTCAACATACCTTGTAAACGGCAGCACGGCATTTGCCTATGCAGGAGATATTGGCGGTGCTGCCAATATCGCCCTGAATATGGTGGACCGTACCACGTCCGCAGAGATAGGAAACGAATCAGTTGATTCTTCGGGAGAAGTATTTGTCTACAGTGATGGAAATGTAAGCGTAAATGCCACAAACGGTGGCGGGATTATCTCTGTTGCCCTTTCATGCGTGCTTCAACAGTCTATGGGTGAAAGACCTGCACAGGAGGATACGGCAGGACAGCAGAGCAACAAACTCACGGATCAGAAAAAGGCCGGTACCAAGGCAGAAACAGAGTCCAGCAACAGTATTGTTCCGACATGGATGCCGGAAATGTCTTTGTCCGGCAACGTTTCCTATAACCAGATCGATGACACGACAATTGCCGAACTGTACCAGAGCAATATCCTTGCCGCGGAAAAGGTGGATGTTGAAGCTTTAAACAATGCCTGGATCGCATCCTATGCCGGGTCAACATCCTTCACCGCATCCTATTATGACAATAGCGTCAAAATTGAAGAACCGGCGGCAACCCAGCCTGAACCGGCAAAAAAAGTAAATGATACCATTGTCCGCCCGGTGCCCACGGTTGTATTGCGTGCCAATCAACAGCTCTGGCTGACATTTACAGGTAAATGTGCCTATTGGGATTCTTCCACTGCAACGGCGGACGCCGGCAGTCCGACAAGCGAGGTGCAGGGCAGTGTGGGCGGCGTTGGGCAGACTGACATTTCATTGAGCAACTGGTTTACCCCGCCCACCGTTGTATCTCCCACCACGACAACAAAAACCTTTGTGCTCGCCGTGGGCGATTATGATGCCCACGCTGTCGGACGTGAAAAAGTCTGGTTTGAAGTGACGGTGGCCGGAAAAGAATACACCGGAACACAGGATGAAATCCAGAAAGCCTGGGTGGCCGATATACAGAAGGCCATAAAGAGCGCTATTGCGGCTAAAAAAGGTGTAACCAAGAGTGTCGTTAAGAGCACCCAGAAAACGACGGCAACAGAAGATACCAAAAAGGCCGGAAAAGAAGAGCCGGCAAAGAACAAGCCCGTTATAGCCGGGGCAGGGTCTGTATCCGTAGTGGTCAACAGTATTTACGGTGAAACCGAAGCCTTTGTAGATTCCTCAAACCTTACAATAGATGACAGCCTTACGGTTATTTCGGATACAAGCCAGGTTATAGTAGGCGTTGCCACAAGCGGAAGTGTTGCATACACGGAAAATAACAGCGGGTTTGGAGTTGCAGGTTCTGCTGCAGTAAATATTATAACCGCACTTACCGAGGCATATGTTTCTGACAGCAGCGTTGTGGTTCAGGCAGGCGGAGAAGGAATAACGATATCCGCTACCGACAACAATATAATAGGAACCGGTGCAGGTTCTTTAAGTGTTACTGTCTCAACAAATGACAAGTCTTCTTCTACAGACTCTACAAATACCGGCAATACAAACAGCAGCGGATCTCAGGGAAATACCGGCACAAGCGAAAATAATACAACATCACAGGCCGCAGTGTCAGTGAGTCCATCGGTTGCAGTCAGCATCATAGACAGCAAAGTCCATGGCTATGTACTTGATTCATCCCTGATATCAGACGGGGTAATAGAGGTTGATGCAAAATCCAGCGAAACAGTTGTTTCTTTGGCTGCAGGTCTTTCGGGTGCCGGAGCAAATGCCACAAAAGGCGCCTTTGCGCTTGCAGGTGCAGGGGCTGTTTCGATAAATGTAATAAATGCAGAAGCCGAAAGCTATATAATGGATACTGATGCATCTAAAAACAGATCCATTGAGAGCCGGAATGAGAGTGTCGTAATCAGCGCAGAGGATAATTCCCTTATTATTAGTAATGCCGGAGCCATAGGAATCAGTTATGCCAAGGGGAATGAATGGGGTGTAGGCGTTGCACTCGGAGCTGCCCTTGCCATTAATACCGGTGATAAAAAGGTGCGGGCCGGCATATCCGGAGCCAGTGTAAAGGGTGCAAAAGGTGTATCAGTTACTTCAGATTCTGACGCTTATGTCTGGGCGCTTACCACGGGCGGTTTCGGGGCCGGCGCAAAGGGAACGGAAAAATTTGCATTTGCCCTTGCTGCAGGCGCTGCAGGCTCAGTCAATACAATTAATTCAACAGTAGAGACCTATGTGGAATCCAGCACTGTTGAGGCCGGAACTGAGGGTGTTACCCTTTCGGCCGAGGACAGCTCAAATATCACTGCAAACTCACTTGTTATGGGTGTTTCATCAGCAGTGGGTAAAACATCTGCGGTAGCAGCCTCTATCGGCGGATCATTTGCAGTCAACGTTCTTGATAAGGAAACAAAGACCACTGTAACCGATTCCACTATCACATCCGGCGGCAAGGTTGACCTGGATGCTACATCCAGCGGTTCAATATGGGCCCTTACAACCGGGGGCGTGGGGGCAGGATCAAAATCGGAAACAAGCTTTGGAGGCGCCCTGTCTGTAGCAGGGGCCGGAAGCGTAAATGATATAGCAAGTGATGTTGTAAGTTCTGTTGTAAACAGTACTGTTACAAGCGGTAATGGTGAGGATGTATCTTTTGCGGCGGTTGATTCTTCCACAATCCTTGCAAATTCGGGAATCCTTGGTGTGGCTGTTGCCCTGGGCAGCAAATCCGTTGCAGCGTCACTGGGTGCATCTGTAGCAATAAATTCCGTAACAGGCGATATCAAGACCTACAGTGAAAATTCCGTTATAGGTTCTGATGGAAGCCTTATCCTTGATTCCCGGGCAGATACAACCATATGGGCAATGACCCTTGGCGGTGTGGGTGCAGGCGGTAAGGCAACGGAATCATACGGGCTGGCCTTTTCAGGTGCCGGTGCCGGTTCTCTCAATATTATAGAACGCTCCATAGAATCCTACGTAAAGGGTGATGGTACAGGCGTCCACACGGTTGCAACCGGAAACGCAGGAGATGTTGTAATCAGTTCAAAGGACAGTTCACTTATACTCGCTAACGCGGGCGTTTTAAGCGTTGCGGTCGGCATCGGCGGCACAACCGGTGTGGGCGGTTCCATGGGCGCTTCCGTAATAATCAATACAGTCAGCAATACGGTTACTTCCTACATATCCGGTGCGGATGTCGAGTCTTCCGGCGGTGTGGACATAGACGCGGAATCCAGCGCAGTAATATGGGCACTGGCAATTGCCGGCTCTGTTGGTGTCGGCGTAGGAAATTCTGCAAACCAGTCCGGTACGAATGATCAGAACCAGAATGTTCAGGGCGGCCAGGGCAGCAGCGGCGGCACTGGCGTTGGAGTGGCAATAAGCGGTGCCGTTACAGTCAATGTTATTAATAACAGCACATCAGGCTACATAGAAAACAGCGATGTCACAAGCAACAGCGGCGGAAATGTAACCATAGATGCCGTTGATAAATCATCCATAATGGCTGATGCAGGCGGTGTGAGCCTTGCAGTAGGATCAGGCGGAAATACAGGCTTCGGTCTTTCAATCGGCGGATCTGTTGCAGTAAATATTGTATCCAACGAAACCCTGGCTGAAATATCGGGTTCCGAAATAGGGACATCTGCTGACCCGGTCGGCGCGGTAATGATCAATGCCGATTCCGAATCACAGATTTGGGCACTTACCATAGCCGGGTCTCTCTCTGTCGGTTACGGCAAAAACAGGTTCGGCGGTGCATTCAGCGGTGCAGTGGCCGGTTCTGTAAATATTATACATAATACAACTGAGGCCGCTATTTCGGATTCAAGCTCTGTAACAGGAACAGGGCTGCTTTCGGTTGAGGCCTCTGACGATACAGGAATCATTGCCGCAGCAATCGGCGGAAGCGTTGCAGTAGGCGCCGGAAGCAAGGGCCTTGGCGTGGCCGTGGGCGGGGCCTTTGCCATAAACGAAATAGGCAACAGTACCGCCAGTTACATAAAGGATTCGGATGTTGATATTAATGGCGACCTGTCAGTCATATCCACTTCAGACAGCGCTATATGGGGCCTTGCTGCCGGAGCGGCCGTGGGCGTGGGTGCGGGAAGCGGCGGCGGAACCGGCGCCTCCATGTCAATCGGTGTAACGGTTGCCAATAATACAATCGGTAACACTACCGAAGCTTACATCAAAGACGCGGACAGTGTCCTGACAGGCGGTAATGATGTTGTTGTCCGGGCACTGGATGGTGCAGATATAAAGTCCTATGCCGTGTCTGCCTCCATATCCGCAGCAGTTTCAACGGGCAAGTCTGATGGCGGTAAGGGCGGTACCGGTGTTGCTGTAAGCGGGGGCGGCGCAATAGCAGGAAACTATATTACATCATCGGACAATGCCTATATCGACAACAGCAGCCTGGGAACTGCTGTCAGCCCGGTTGGAAATATAGACCTGGATGCCCTGAGCACTTCCGAAATTTTTGCCGTTGTCCCGACAGTGGCCGCATCGGTGAGTTACGGCGGGCAAGCAGGGATTGGGGTCGCAATAGGCGTTTCGGTGGCCCGCAATATTATAGGTTACGGTTCAGAGGAAATCCTGGTTGATTACAACAGCTCGGATACTCCTGAAACCGTGAATGGGGGCGACCTGGTCAAGGTAACCGGTGACAGCCCATGGGAAGGGGAGGTCTACGAATATATCGGCTCCGGCCTGGACAGGTCCGATTACAGTGCGGATACAGGACTATATGCGCCGGATCAGGGTGACAGTGTCTGGGTTGAGGATGAGTATTCAGGGGCGGCATTTGCCGGCATATACCAGTATATTTACGACGGAGATGCAGTTTCCCTTGAAGGGGAAACCCTTGATTTTGAACATGACGACACTGATGAAGATTATGACAGTATAACCTGGACAGATAACATCTGGGCTGAACAGGGTTTTTGTGCAGGCCAGCAGATAACAATAAGCAATGCAGACGCCAATAACGGCATCTATACAATCAGGTCTGTTGAAGGTGATGTGCTGTACCTTGAGCAGGACCTGGCAGGTGATGCTTCAGGCGTAACAGGGGCAGGCATAGAAACAACAGGCGAGTGGGACCTCCGCATGGCCGATTACCAGGATACGGACTATTGGCATAATATCAGCGCGCTGGATCTGAACGGACAGGATTTTGGAGATAAACAGGCCTGGCGACGGGTCGATCTTACAAAATCAGGGTCGGAAATTCAGGCCTATATACGAAATTCAAGCATCCATGCAGCAGGCGATATAAGCGCAGATGCTGTTTCCGAACAGAGTATTGATTCAACAGTTATTGCAGGATCCGTTGCACTTGCCGGCGGGGGCAAGGTGGGGGTGGCTGTAAGCGGTGCCGGGGTTTATACTGAAAATTACATTTCCACCGGTGTCCGCGCCTTTATCAACGGGGACGGCTCAGAAGGCATAAGCGCTGACAGTATCACCATGACTGCAAGCGACTCATCGGAAATCAACAGTGTCGCCGGGGCTGCCTCTGTGGCAGGATCTGTGGGCGGCAGCGCCGGTGTCTCGGTGGCCATAGGGCTTTCCCTTGCATTTAACAGGGTGGACAACCAGGTAGAGGCCTTTATAGCCAATGCCGATGACGGCATTACAACAATAGGGGATGTTTCACTCTATTCAGGATCAAACGCTGACGGCGCAGTGGCCCTTGATCCGGGCAATTACGGATTTACATTTGATGATCTTGATGACGCGGCCGAACAGGATGCAGATGACCCGGACACCGGTGGCACGGATGAAGAATCCCAGGATAAGCTTTCAGATAGTGCCATACTGGCAAAATTAAGGACTGCACTGGAAGAACAGGGGATAGATCTCGTTCCGGACGATTCTGTTTCCAATAATGCCCTTTATACAACATTATATGGCGATCAGAACCTGGTAACGGATGATACGGTAAAACTTGCCGAAAACTACAAAAACGGCGGACTTGCCGGAGGTATTTACCACTATCTTGGATACCATGACCATCTGTCCGATGAATCCGGTGTAACGGTTACAAGCCGGACAATTGTCCGGGATACAGCGACCGGCGCCTTTTATGTATTTACCGGGAGTGCTGAAGCGGCCTCAGCGATATCGGATCTTACAACCATTGATTTCGGAAATGATACAAACTGGGAATATTTTATCTCCGAAAACGACTATTTTGATTATGAATCAAATAATAACAGCGTTACCGTAACAGCCAGGACTGTTGTCAAAGATGTTGAAAGCGGCCTGTTTTATGAGTTTTCCGGCACAAAGGCGGAAGCTGATGCAATCTCCGATCTCTCCGGTATTGATTTTGGAAATGACGATAAGTGGCAGGAATACCTGACAGACCTTGGGTCCGAAGATTATTCGGATACCTCAAAATGGGAACTGGTAACTGCCCTGGGAGATGCTCTGTACACCTCATCCAATGGAAACCAGACACTGGATACAGGCGATACCGTAAACCTTGTGGGCGATTATTCAAACGGCGGTCAGGCAGGTGCAACCTACCGGTTTCTCGGACATCAGGATTATTTCTCAACGGAATCTTCAAATATTGACATCACGACAGGCAGTATCGTCAAGGATGTGACCAGCGGTCTTTATTACGAGTTTGCCGGCACAAATATGCAAGGTGAGGCCATAAATGACCTTACCGGCATTGATTTTTCCGTTGATGCAAACTGGCAGTCATATGCAGTAAACGCAACAGATCTTGGCAATGAAGATTATTCCGATACCGGCAAATGGGCGCTTGTCAGTGCAGAACTCAAGATTACCAAGCTTTCAGATGGTGGCGGCTGGACTGTTATTGACGGGGCAGGCGCTGCTTATGTCCTTAAAATAGACGGCTCGAACCTCACTGTTTCAAAATCAACCATAAATGCTGTTACCGCAGCCGCATCACTGAGTGTGGGAGTGGGTTACAAATCGGACGGTGCTGGAGTTGCAGTGAGCGGGGCAGGGGCCTTCTCCCAGAATGTAATCCTTTCAAAAACAGGCACCTATATCCGAAACAGCGTTATCACCAGCGGAGAGGATGTCCTTTTAACCGCCAAAAGCGATCAGTCCATAAACTCGGCAGTTGTTGCCGCATCAGCAGCAATAGGCGGCGGTGGAAAGGCCGGGGTCGGTGTGGCAATAGGGGCATCTGTCTCAAGGAACCTGATCGGTTATGACTGGAACTACTCAAAGGACCCGGCTGATGTACGGGCCTATATAACAGATTCCAGCATAGATGCCGCAGGTGATCTCATCCAGACTGCGGAAGCGGCTCAGACAATAAACTCGGCTGTTATTGCAGGGGCCGCGGCAGTGGGCGTGGGCCAGACAGGCGTTGCCGTAAGCGGTTCCGGTGTTTACTCTGAAAACTGGATAGGCGTAAATGTAGAAACGTCCATTGACGGAGATGGTGCTTCAGGAATTCACGCGGACAACATTACCCTTGATGCTTCAGATACATCAACAATATCCGCAATTGCCGGAGCTGCTTCACTTGCGGCCTCCTTTGGAACCAATACAGGGGTTTCTGTTGCAATAGGTGTATCCCTTGCCCACAACACCATAAGCGGCAGTGTCCAGTCATTTGTGAAAAATGCGGATGTTATAGAGGCTGACGGTGCTGTCAGTGTAACAGCGGATGAAAGTGCGACGATAAACGCGGTGTCTGCAGCCGCTGCAGTTGCCGCCGGTTTTTCAGGGTCAGGGACAGGAGTTGCGGTAAGCGGGGCAGGCGCCGAGGCAACAAACCTGATACTCACAAAGACAAACGCTTTTATACAGGACAGCAATATTACGGATTCTGCCAGTGTCGAAGTCCTTGCTGATAATGATGCAGTGATAAAGGCTGTTATAGCCACTGCATCAATTGCACTTGCAGCCGGTAATACGGGTGTGGGAGTTTCAATAGGCGTGTCCTTTGCCGGCAACATGATCGGCTGGGAATCTATCCTTGATACGGAATATACTTATACAACGGGGGATGATCCTCCGGGCCTTGATAACGGAGACAGGGTAAAGATAGAGTCTGGAGTAGGTGCCGGTAATGTATATGAATATGTTGGGGATGATTTTGATTTTTATGACTATACAACGGGTCAGGGTTCTCAGACATTAAACAGCGGGGACCTTGTAAAGGTTGAGTCAGGATACGGTGAAGATGATCCTGACGATAATATCAAGGGCGCCGGAACAACCATCTACAGGTATATCGGTGATGACGGTGATGCAGTAGATTTAAGTGCTCAGGATTTTACTGATACAACTTTATGGGAGTCAGTTGGAAGCGCCCGCCTTACAATGCAGGATTACACTGATTCAGACCTGTGGCGCCGGGTAAATCTGGGTGAATCACCCATTGATGTTCAGGCATATGTGCTCAATTCAAGCATAAAGACAGATGGAAGCCTGAATGTTAAGGCCGTGACCGAACAGGGAATCGATGCAATCGTAATATCAGGGGCTGTGGCCGCGTCAGGCGGAAATACGGGAGTGTCCGTGTCAGGTGCCGGTGTCGGGGCCATGAACCTGATCTCGGCCAGTGTAAAATCATATATAGACGGCAGCGGAAATTCAGGTATTAAAGCCGGTTCCATAACCGTTGATGCTGAAGATGTTTCCACCATAAATGCGATAACCGGCGCAGCCACACTGGCAGCGGGATTCGGAAGCACGGGTGTGGCGGTATCCATAAGCGTTGCCCTTGCCCATAACGGCATCAGCAACGATGTTTCAGCCTTTATTACAAGGGCCGATGATGTCACTGCTGAAACAGGGGCAGTAACTGTAAGCGCCTCGGAAAATTCCGATATTTCAACAATCACAACCGCCGCCTCTGTTTCAGTTGCCATAGGAAGCACGGGAGTGGCTGTTTCAGGTGCAGGCGCCGCGGCAACCAATTCAATCCTCACAAAGACAAACGCCTGGATTGAAGACAGTACAGTTACCACCCTTCTGCCTGCAGGTGATGTGATAGTTAGCGCAGAAGATAATTCCTCCATTGATGCCACGGTTGCCGCTGTTGCAGCTTCGGTTGGCGGCGGAATGTCAACCGGTGTGGGGGTCGCAATAGGCGCCTCCTACGCCGGCAACATGATTGGTTATGATCTTCTTCTTGGTACAATACCCATAAAAGACCCTGCCCAGGTACAGGCCTTTGTGGATAATTCCGTAATAACTGCGGCAGGTGATATAGAAGTTTCAGCCACAGCAGAAGAAACAATATTTTCTAAAATAGCAGCCGGGGCAGTGGCAATTGCCGCGGGCGGCACTGCAGGTGTTGGCGTGGGCGTGTCCGGTGTTGTGGCAGTAAATATGATGTCCACGGATATAAAGGCATACATTGATAACTCAAGCGATGTTAAGGGAAGCAGCGTAAGCCTTACTGCAGACGATACCTCCAAAATCATGGCCTACGGCGGGGCCGCAGCCATATCAGGCGGTTTCGGCGGAACAGGCGTTGCTGTATCTGTAGGGGCTGCAATTGCCCATAATATGATTGATAATAATGTTGCAGCCTATATTAAATCCAGCGATGTTGAATCAACCGGAACCGATGTGTCTGTAAGCGCGGTTGAACAGTCCATGATCAACTCGGCTTCTGCTGCTGCAGCCCTGGGTGTTGCTATCGGTAATGTTGGTGTTGCTGTTTCAGGTGCAGGTGCCGAGGCAAGTAATATTGTACTTACAAAGACAAACGCCAGGGTTGAAGACAGCGATATCATAAGCGCCGGGGACGTAAATGTTTCAGCAAAGAGTCTTTCTGCTGACCTCGGCCTGAGTAATATTTCCATGGCCGATGAGGCAGCGGCTGATACCTTTGCCGATAGCATGGATGATGCCTCATCAGTGGATGCCGATAATGAGGATACCGCGGCAGTGGATGAACGAGAAGATGATATAACTGCTGATGAAGCATTTACAGCGTCTCTTTCAACAGAGCTCCTGAATCATGGAGTTGTTAACTCGGGCAACCTGGCTGTTACCCTTATGGAAGAAGGAAAACAGTGGTCTGTAACTGACAGGGATACAGGTTACTCATACACCCTTACCAGGGATGGAAATGATTTCAGCATTTCAACTGCAACCATAGGCGCAACTGTTATATCTGCATCAGCAGCCGTGGGAGGCGGTGTAACAACCGGTGTCGGCGTGTCAATGGGTGTTTCCTTTGCAACAAACCTTATCGGTTTTGATATAGATCTTGAAGCTTCAGCAGACTACGCAACTGCTGACAGTCCGGCTGTGCTTGAGCAGGGTAAAACCGTAAAAATAGGAGACGGTATAAAAGAAGATTATGTTTATAAATATGTAGGACCAACAGCAACCATATATAACTATACAACTTCTGACGGATCAAGGACGGTAAATAACGGGGATATGGTCAAGGTAAACAGCGGATATGATCTGAGCAAGGGTACATATGAGGCTGTATACCGATATGTGGGCGATGACGGCACGGTCGATCTTGCAAATGCCGATTACACAAATACAGACCTGTGGGAATCTGTGGGAAGTGCAAAGCTTTCCATGCAGGACTTCAGCAATACGGACCTGTGGGAACAGGTAAACCGGGAACAGTCACCTGCCGATGTTCAGGCATATATCCTTAATTCAAGCGTCGATGCGGCCGGCACGCTTTCAGCAACAGCATTTTCCGATCAGTCTATTGACGCTCTTGTCGTGGCAGGGTCTGCTTCCGCTACCGGTGGCGGAGTCGGGGTAAGTGTTGCCGGTGCAGGGGCCGGAGCAGTAAATGCAATAACAACGGATATCAAGTCATTTATCGGGGGCGACAGGGCAATCGGAAACGGTGAAACCGCAGGGATCAGGGCCGGTTCCGTTGTAATTACAGCTGACGATGCATCGAGAATATCCGCGGTTACCGGTGCTGCAAGCCTTGCAGCGGCATTCGGCGGAGTCGGTGTTGCGGTTTCAATAGGCGTAGCAGGAGCCTATAACGAGATAGGCAATGACGTTGCAGCCTATATCTATAATGTTGATGACGGTATTGTAACAACAGACAGTGCCGGTTCTGTAACGGTCAAGGCAACAGATTCCGCGACCATAAATTCACTTACTGCTGCGGCATCACTTGCCCTTTCAATAGGCGGTGTAGGTGTTTCAGTAAGCGGTGCAGGCGCAGGTGCTGTAAATACCATCCTCACCAATACCTCCGCCTATATACAGGACAGCACCATTACAGGCGCAGGAGATCTTGTAATGGAGGCAAGGGATACCTCCACTATAAATGCATTTGTCCTCGCATCCACCGCAGCCATAGCAGGCGGCGGAGTCGGTGTTGGCGTTGCAATAGGCGCATCCTTTGCTACAAATATAATAGGTTCTGAAATTGAAACCACAGGGGTAAATGCCTATATAAGCAGTTCTACAGTAAATGTTACAGGTGATCTTACCCAGTATGCAGTATCCGAATCCATTATAAGGTCGGTTGTAATAGCTGCGGCCGCAGCTATTGCCCCGGGCGGCGTGGGAGTTGGTGTATCGGGAACAGGTGTAGTTGCAGTCAACTATATGACAAGCGATATAAAATCATATATTGATCACTACTCGACTGTAACAGCCGGAAGCCTTGATATAACAGCCGATGACACCTCTGAAATAATTGCACTGGCAGGGGCTGCATCCATTGCAGCGGCATACGGCGGAGTCGGTGTTGCGGTTTCAATAGGTGTTTCCCTGGCGCATAACATGATCAATAACGATGTTGCGGCCTTTATAAAGGAAAGCACGGTTGCCACCACATCTGCAGCAGGCAGCCTCGAGGTAAATGCAGTTGAAAGATCACTGATCAACTCTGTTTCAGCGGCCGCATCATTCGGTAATGCCATCGGCGGAGTCGGTGTGTCGGTCAGCGGCGCAGGAGCCGAGGCAAGCAATGTTATCCTTACAAAGACAAACTCCTATGTAGAAGATAGCAATATTACAGCTGCAGGTAGTATGGCTGTTACAGCAAAGAGCCTGTCGGCTGCACCTGACCTGAGCGACCTTTCAATGGCCAATAAGGCAGCGGCAGATGATTTTGCCGAGAAGCTCGACGATGCATCTTCAACAGATGCAGATGTTGAAGAGACTGAAAACATAAATGAAAGAGATGAGGACATTATTGCCGATAAGGCTTTTCTGTCTGAACTTTCGACATTGTTTGCAAACAACCTTATTGCAAATTCAGGCGACCTGGCAGTCACCCTGAGATCCGAAGGCGAACAGTGGTCAATAACTGACCGGGTCACAGGTTATTCATACACCCTTACACGGGAAGGAAACGATTTCACAGTTTCAATGTCATCAATCGGATCAGCGGTTGTTGCAGCATCAGCATCCATAGCAGGCGGCGGAGTCGGTGTGGGTGTTTCCATGGGCGTCTCCTTTGCCGCCAATATGATCGGCGCTGAAATCGATGTGGAATATCCGGCTGATTATACAACCGGCGATGACCCCCGGGAACTTGAGCAGGGAGATACCGTTAGAGTAGAAGACGGTGTGCGTGAAGGTTATGTATATGAGTATGTGGGACCTGATGCGACCATGTATGACTACACCTCTTCAGATGGAACAAGAACTCTTAATGAAGGTGACCTTGTAAAGGTAAACACTGGTTACGATTCAAATAAGGGAACAGGCACTGCAATATACCGTTATACCGGAAATAACGGCACTTCAGTTGATCTTGGAAATGCGGATTACCTTGATACAGGTACATGGGAATCAGTTGGAAGCGCAAAGCTTTCCATGCAGGATTACGGGAACACGGACTTATGGAAACAGGTAAATCTTACCCAGGCACCTGTAGAGGTCAGGTCCTATATCCTTGATTCGGATGTAACAGCATCAGGAGATATGTCGGTAACGGCATTCTCTGATCAGTCCATTGATGCCCTTGTCGTTGCAGGATCAGCAGACGCAACCGGCGGCGGGGTCGGCGTATCGGTCAGCGGCGCGGGTGCTGTTGCGGTTAACACGATAGCAACAGATGTTAAGGCCTTTATAGAAGATGACGGAACAAACGGTATAACAGCAGGCAGCCTTACAGTAAGTTCCGAAGATGCTTCAAGAATATCAGCAGTTACAGCCGGGGCAAGCCTGGCCGCGGCAGTGGGCGGTGTTGGTGTCGGCGTATCAATAGGTGTTTCAGGGGCATATAACCAGATCGAAAATGATGTTGCCGCCTATATCTATAATGTCGGGGGCAGCGGTATAACCACCACATCCGGTGATATAACAGTAGATGCGAAAGAATCTGCCACAATAAACGCCCTTACAGCAGCAGCCTCCCTTGGCGTGGGAATAGGCGCAGTCGGAGTTGCAGTAAGCGGTGCAGGTGCTGCAGCCACCAATGTACTTCTCACCACTACCGAAGCCTATGTGCTTGACAGCACACTTGACAGCACAGCCGGTGTAACGGTTCAGGCATCGGACACATCAACAATAAATGCAGTTGTTGTGGCTTCAACCGCAGCCATAGCAGGCGGCGCAGTTGGCGTAGGCGTTTCTATCGGGGCATCATACGCGGGCAACTTCATAGGTTCCGAACTTGATTATGCGGGCGCAGTGGCATATGTGAAGAATTCAACAATTGAAGCGGACGGCGCATTTATTCAGAAGGCCATATCAGAAGAAAATATCAGGGCTGCGGTTATTGCGGCATCTGCAGCAGTTGCACCCGGCGGGGTTGGTGTCGGCGTCAGCGGAACAGGGGTTGTTGCCGTAAACTCCATTGCCGCGGATATAAAATCAACAGTTGAGAATTCCATAATAAATGCGGGCAGCATTGACATCACGGCTGATGATACTTCACAGATAACAGCTTTTGCAGGTTCTGCCTCAGTTGCGGCAGCATTTGGCGCGGTTGGCGTCGGTGTATCTATAGGCGTGGCTTTTGCCCAGAACATAATAGCAAATGATGTTGCGGCTTTCATAATGGACAGCACTGTAACATCAGATACAGGAAGCACAGGGGTTCATGCGGCTGAGCGTTCTCAGATAAACGCAATTTCCGCTGCAGCCTCTTCCGCCCTTACTGTCGGCGGAGTTGCTGTCTCGGTAAGCGGAGCAGGTGCTGAAGCCACAAATATTGTTCTTACAAAAACCAATGCCTATGTTGAAGACAGCACGGTTGACAGTGCCGCGGATGTAAACATAACAGCTGAAAACCTCTCAGCCTCAAATAATATATTTACCTTTTCAGCGGCAGACGGAAATTCTTTTGCCGACAGGATGGACGATGCATCATCAACAGATGAGGATGATCCTGATACAGGGGCAAATGAAAGAAATGATGATATCAGCGCAGATAACGCGCTTATCGCGGAACTCTCTTCAAGGCTTACAGGAGAGGGGTTAATAAATTCCGGTGATCTTGCAGTTACCACCAGGGATGAAGGCACAACCTGGTCCGTTATAGACAGAATAACGGGCAATGCATATGTCATAACAAGAGCGGGTAACAGCTTCAGTGTTACCACTCCTACAATATCAGCAGGTGTTGTTTCTGCTTCAGCTTCGGTTGCAGGCGGCGTTGTGGGGGTGGGAGTATCAGTGGGGCTCTCCTTTGCCCGTAACCTCGTGGGCTGGGACCTTGGAATAGACGCTCCCTATGATTATACTACTTCGGCTTCACGCACACAGATAACTGACGGAGAGAGGGTAAAGATAGAAAGCGGTGTAAGGGCTGGAGATGTATACGAATACATAGGCTCCGAATCACAGCTTCCTCAAAACGGCAATACCTATGTTGATCTTAAAGCCCAGGATTACGGCAATACGGACCTATGGAAACAGGTCAACCTTATAGAGGCACCTGTAGAGGCCCAGGCTTATATCCTGGATTCCGACATCGATGCCCAGGGTATTTTAAGCCTTGAATCCAGGTCGGATCAGTCAATAGACGCGGTCGTGGTATCCGGTTCCACAGCAGCCTCGGGCGGCGGTGTCGGTGTGAGCGTCAGCGGTGCAGGATCAGCCGCTGTAAACACTATTACATCGGACATAAGGTCATTTATTGATGAAGATGACGGTGTTACGGATATTGATACGGGAAGTGTATCAGTAATTGCAGAAGATAATTCAAGGATATCAGCACTCACAGGCACAGGAAGCCTTGCAGCCTCATTCGGCCAGGTTGGTGTTTCCGTATCAATAGGGATTTCCGTTGCACACAATGAAATCGGAAATGAAGTTTCAGCCTTTATAAACAACAGTGATGTGACAACAACAGACCCGGCAGGATCCGTATATCTCAGGGCCTCCGAGGCCTCGACCATAAATTCCATAACCTCGGCATCCGCGCTGTCTGCGGCCCTTGGAAGTATGGCCGGTGTTTCCGTGAGCGGGGCAGGCGCTGTTGCTACAAATATAATTCTTAACAGCACAAATGCCTATATTTCCGGAAGCTCGGTTACAGGCGCAGGGGATGTTACCCTTTATGCTTCGGATACATCGGAAATTAATGCAGTTGTCGCATCCCTTTCCGCATCCCTGGGAGGCGGCATAGTCGGTGTAGGTGTTTCTATCGGGGGATCAGCCGCACGCAACCTGATCGGTTATGATCTTTTCGGTGTAAATAAACCTGACGAGGTAAGGGCCTATATAGAGGACTCTACAATAGACGCTGCAGGAGCACTCAGCCAGTCTGCCGTTGCAGATGAAACAATCAATGCTCATGTAGCTGCCGCATCAGCCGCATTATCAATAGGACTCGGAGCCGGTTCAATTGGCGGGTCAGGTGTTCTTGCATCAAATATGATCAGCACAGACGTGGAGGCATCTGTCAAAAATTCCCATGTTGACGCAAAGAGCGTGGCCCTTCTTGCAGATGACGATTCAACCATTACAACTAATGCCGGGGCAGCCTCGGTTGCCGCATCATACGGCGGAATGGGTGCTGCAATATCTATGGGGATTGCAACAGCTGACAGCAGGATATCCAATAAGGTCCGTGCCTTTGTGAGCGGTTCCTCCGTTTTCGCTGATGACGGCGATATGGATGTTGAAGCCAATGAAAATGTTACAGTCACAACCACTTCAGTCGCGGCATCCGCAGCCGTAAACGCAACTATTTTCGGTTACGCAGTCAGCGGTGGGGGAGCAACCGCAATAAATACAATAAATACAACAACAGAGGCCTTTGCGGATCAGAGTAATCTGGTTATTAACGGGGATCTTGATGTCTATGCAAAGGATGTCTCAACTACGGTTGCCCAGACCGGTTCCGCCTCCGTAGCGGCGGGTATGATATCCGTTGCGGAGGGCGGATCAATAGGCATCGGCCACATAACTTCAACAACAAAGGCGTATGTCAAAGATTCGGATGTCGATGCGAAAGATATTACCATAAATGCCGCGGCTCAGCCGAAAGCCGAAGTTTGGGGATACGGGGTAAACGCCGGAACCCTGGCGGTTGGGGCTTCAGAGGCTGAAGCTGCTGTTTCACCGACTGTTGAGTCATACATCGGCGGAAACGGTAAAACCATAAAGGCCGACAGTCTCAATGTAAGTGCCGAACAACTGCTGCCTCAAAGCGGTTATACCGGTAAAGCCACTGCAACGGGTTCAGCCGGAGGCCTCATCGGTATTGATGCCACAATAAGCAATGTCACGAGCAACAGTACTGTTGAAAGTTATGTCGCTGATGGTGCCATCCTGATCATCGGCGGTGCAGCCACGATTTCGGCTGAAAACGAGACCCGCCAGCTTGCCGAAGCCAACAGTACGGCCGGAGGTGTCGTGGCCGCCGGTGCTACGCTTGCCGGAGCATCTTCCGACACAACGGTTGCCGCCTTTTTGGGATCAGGTGTGGATTTCACCGGCCAAAGTTTACGTGTCCTGGCCAGCGGCACCGATGCCAATGATGCCCTGACTACGGCCGGTGCCGGCGGTGTAGCGGCCGGTGCAGCCGCAAGACCCGTTACGGTGAACACGAGCGAGACCATGGCCGGGATCGGGGGGAATGCTCATATCGACCTGACCGGTGCCGGTTCCGGTGAGCTGGATGTTACGGCCCAGCATATGGCCGAATTCGGCACCGGTGTGGATACGGATGCCTATGGGGCCCTGTCCGGTTCCGGAGCCGATGCCGACAATGGGGTTAATTCAACCGTAACGGCCCGGGTCGGCGAGTATGCCAGTGTGATCGCCGGGAAAATCGACTTTTCGGCCGTGAATCGTCTTGACGGTGACAGTTATCTCGATGGCAGTACCGGCGGACTTGTCAGTGGCGCCGGTGCCGACAGTGATACGGTTATATCACTTGAAACCCTTGTGGATATAGGCGCCAGTGCAGATCTTGAGGTGGTGGGTATGGCTTCTAACCAGAATCTTCTGAACCTCGAAGCCTTGAATATTGTCAATGTCAAAGATAAAGTAACGTTTACAACCGGCGGCGCTTTGGCTGGCGCCGGCGCCGACAGCACCATTCAGGCAACCCGGGACCTGGCCAAAATCAATGTGGGCGCAGGCGCCAATCTGGCCAGTGTCGGGGCGATGCATTTGTCTGCCCGGGGACAGGGTGATGTAAACGCCCAGTCGGCCGTTGAAACATTTGGCGCCGGTACCGTTTCAGTGGGGACGACTCATGTGGAGCTGCACCCGGAGAATTGCATCGCGGTGGGGGCAGGTGCCCATATGCTGGCCCTTGGGGATCTGAATCTGTCTGCCGGGCGGAGCCCCGATGCCGATATGATTACGGCCGCGGACCAGTATACGGTGGAAGCCCGCTGGGATGGGTTTGCCGGATCTGCGGTTCCGATTTCCGATATCGATGCCCGGGCGTTTATTGTTCAGGAAAACGAAATTGATGTGGCATCAGGGGCATTGCTGCAGACCGGCCGGCAGGCCAATCTGTATGCCGAGCGCGAGGGACTGGTGGACCTGACCGGCAAGGCCAAGGCGGTAAGCTGGGTGAGCGAATCCTCCGACGCCTTGAATTCAGTGCTGGGCGGGGGGGGCGATGAACAATTTGCGGGGCAGGAACTGGCGGAAGCGCACGGTGTGGTTTCCGTTGATGGTACCATTGAAACGGGCTTGACCCGGCACCAGACCCTGACGATTACCGGATGGGATCCCGTGGCCGGTACCGTGACCGCCACTTCCGACCTGGGCGTTTCCTTTACTACCGGTTTCAAGGATATTGAAAGTGAACTCGTCCAGCAGCTTCAGGATGCGGAAAACATGCTGGCCGAGTTCGGTCATACCAACGCAACCCTGAAAAATTTCTATGAAGGCGAGATCGCCCGTATCAAGGCCGAACTGGATGCCTCCGGGCTGGGAGAGCAGGTCACCGCCCCGGACGGTACGGTTTCTACCATCTATCCGAAAAAGAGTGTCCTTACGGTGACCGTGGAACCGATCTGGGCCCAGGCCGGGGTTATCGACATCCGCTCGGACCAGCTCCAGGGCGATGGTACGTTCATCGCTCCGAGCGACACCGAAGTCACGATCATCAACCATACGCCGGCCTTCATCGAGTTGATGGGGATCACCATACCGGATGTCAACGGCGGACTCTATCTCAACGGCGTCCTGATTGAAGATAATGCCCAGATTAATAACACCAACAGCGTCAATGCGGCCGATGACAATGCCCAGGGCTTCAGCGGTGTCGACCCCACGGTTACCGTGGGCCATGCCGGCTTTGACCTGCCCGTCACCGGCGGTGACAACACTCCCGTCATCACGGTCTGCAATGACCTCAATGTCAATACGGTCACGCCGCCGGATGGCGGCAGCTATCCCTGGCCGGACATTACGGTGCTCGGCCCTGATGACGGGGGCGAGGGGATCTACAACGACGGTGGTGAGGTCATTCTCGAGACGCTGGCCGAAGGCAAGGGGGACGTTCGTATTGAGGGAACGGTGCGGGCTGAAGATATCACCATCATTGCCGGCGGTGATGTTTATATCACCGGTTTGACCAGCTACCCGGTGGGCGGTGAGCCGGCCAGCCTGCTGGCCGCCGTATTCGGCGGGACCACCGGCACCTATGGCGCCGGCTCGGCCACGGCCGCAGGGGTGACCGAGGCATCGAGTGCGGCGGTGGAAGCCGTGGCCGACGACTCCGGAACCCAGCCCTACAGCATGTACGGCGACCGGATCCACATTGATGCGGAATATATCAACGTCAACGGGATCATGCAGAGTGGCCGGGATACCTATACCCTTAACATCGATGCGGCAGCCTACAGCGAGGCAGTCATTCAGATGGCCCAGGGAAAGACCGGCCTTATCTATCTGAGTGAAACCTCCTCGGCCAACCCCGGATTTTCCGTCTATTTCAACGCCGCTACCCGGCAGTTTGAGGTCAGTGAGCTCAAGACCAGCGGCGGCTATATCGAATTGATCGGCAATATCCTCAATACCGGTACCGGCGAAATCCGGATCCTGGGCGGCTATGCCGCTATAGAGATTAACAATACCACCGCCTTTGATCTGGTCTTGAATCGTCTGGATGTGTCCCAGCGCGGCAAGGGTGTATTGATTATACAGGACAAGGCCAACGGCGCCCCGGATGTTTCCCAAATTGATGCCGACACCGCGGATGCCTATACCTCCCTGTATCAGTGGACGGAAGATGGGGTGCTCCTGACCACCAACGGTTCCAGCAGTGGGACGCCCCTCACCGATACCGGTTCCGTTGATTCGGATTATCTCGGTACGGAAACGGTCATCGGCTACAGTTCAACCTATCAGCCGAATGAGCAGTTGCGCTACGGCTGGACCACCGTGGTTGAACAGCAGTTGATTAAAAAGGAATATATCAAGACAGGGGCCTGGCTGGGCGTCATACCCGATGTGTTTCAGGATGAAAATTTCGAATGGGATACCATTGAGGTTCAGGGCGAACCGCATTATGCCGGCACCGGGCCTTACTATTATTTCGATACCTCGTCCGATGCGGATGAGGCCTATACCTATTCGAAGAGTACGGTGACCTTAAGCGAGTCGGATATTATTCGCTACTGGCATGATGACTACTGGACTTGGTACGGCAGTCACGTCTATGAGGCGAAATACAAGCAGATCGAAGGGCAGGAGGTCCGGCATACCCATACCCTGAACGCCCATCAATCCATTGCCGTCAACTTCATCGGCCAGAGTGAGGGTAGTGTCACGATCAACGCCACCGGCGGCGGTGATGTATTGCTGCACGGGGCGATTCTCAATCAGAGCGGGGTAACCAGCGTGACCACCACCGGGGCGATTGAATCTCTGGGTGACAGCGCTTATATCACCGGACGCCAGATCTCCTTGACCGCCACCGGCGATATCGGCGGTATCCAGGCCCTGGCCATCAACCTGACCGAGCCGGAGTCTTCCTACGCCGGTGCCGAAGGCCTGGTGGCGGCGTCGCTTACAGGCGATATCACCATTTCCGAACTGAACGGGGATCTTTATGTCGATACGGTCTCGGCCCTTGGCGGCGGCGATGTCGAGTTGACCGCCGATGGGGCCATCAGCGTGGCCCGCGCCACCACCGCCACCTGGCATGCCGGGGTGGTGTCCGGCGGTTCGATCAGCCTGAATGCCGAAGGTGGCGGGATCGGCAACGGAGACGGCACCACCGCGCCATTCCTGGTCGTCGATTCGGGAATCCTGGCACCCGGTGCAATGGCGACCACGGCGCAGAGCAGTGTTTCCGCTACTGCGGTCGGTGATATATACCTTCAGGAACAGGCCGGTGACCTGTGGATCGATCAGGTCATCACCACCGGCAACGTCTGGATCGATGTGCCCGACGGGGACCTGCTGGATGCCAACAGCGTTCAGGTGCGGGACGAGCGGACCTACAACGAACTCAGGGAAGGGGTCTGGGCCGACCTGCAGTTAACCGACACCACCGGCGCCGTCGACAAAATCGCCGATACCCTCGCTTCCTACCGGGCCGTCAAGACACAGGAATACCGAAGCTATTGGACCTACCGCAGTCAGCAGGCGGATTCAAGCCTTTATGGCGCCGATTTTCAGGTCTCCCTGTCCGCTGCCGAAGAAGCGTATTACCGGTCTGAACTGGGCTATGACGACGACGCCATTACCACCCTTGAAAACAAACGGACAGCTGAATACCACACCCTGCACGAGCAGTTTACCGATTATTTTACGACACAGGGCGAGGCTTTCCCGACCGTTTACGACAGTGGCTTTACCTATTCGCTGAGCGATACGGAAGAAACCGCGCTGACCGGCAGCATCAAGGTATGGACGGAAGAGGAACTGCTCAGCCTGATCGGGGGCGGTCTGCTCAAATCCGTGACCGATACCCAGGTGACCATTGAATCCGCCAATATCATTGCTCAGGATACGACTCTGACGGTTCAGGGCCAGATCGGCCGCACCGTTGAACCGACCATAATCGTACTGGACGGGGATGTCTTCACATCCGATGAACGGGTCGCCATGGCAGCGGCAGAGCGCGCCGATGTCACCTACCTGAGTGCCGAAACCATCGATGCCAGGGTGACCTTTGACGCTGCGGCGAACACCATGACCCGCACGGACGGCGGCTCCTGGAGCGGTTTCAGCGACGGGATGGCCATTGGCGTCTACGGCAACACGGCCAACGCCACGGAGGGCCTTTCCTATTATACCGTCGAATCGGTGGACGGGGCGATTATGACCCTTGAAGCCGGTGCTGAACTGATCGGCGAGGCCGGCAAGGATGTGACTGTTGGCGCCATCGTTTTGGACCCGACCTTTGAAAGCCTGGGCAGTATTTCAGTTTCAGTCACCTTTGCGGACAACGGTTATACAAGTACCGGACGGGTCGGTGACACCATTACCCGCACCGACAGCGGCAGCTGGGTTGCTGATGGATACAGCGTCGGTGCACTGGTAAAAATCGACGGGGCTACGGCCAATGCGACCGATGTCGCTGCGTATTATCGGGTTGACGCGGTTACTGACTCGGTCCTCACCCTTTCCGGACGGGACAAGCTGACCACCGAGGGTGAGGTTACGGTAACCATCGAGTGCGGGCAGAGCCCCTACATCGAAAGAATACGGATCGACAACCGGGATGACCTGAACCTGAACACAAGTGGTGTGGTGACGGCAACAGCCGGTGATGATATTTTCCTCGGATCGGCCCCGGTGGACGGTCTGGAGCGACTTCTGCAGATCGACCGGATTCAGGCCGGCGATACGGCCGATCCGGGCAGTGTCCGGATCAAGGTCGGTGCCGGCATCAGCAATGCGGCGGGTGCCGATTCCGTTAATATTGTGAGCGGGGACTTGTTGCTGGAAGCCGGTGATGGCGGTATCGGTACCCAGGCAGTGCCTCTGGGTACCGATCTTTTCGGGACGGCCACGATTACCGCCCGGGCCACCGACGGCGTGTACCTCAGTGAGCACAATGCCGCCGGTACGGCCGGAAATATGTATATTGAGAGTATCTATTCCGAAACCGGGGTGGCAAGTCTTACCGCCGACGGATCCATCGTCGATGCCCTGAATACCGATTTTACGAAGATCAAGGCGGTTTCGATTATTCTTGATGCCGGCGATGCGATTGGTGAGGCAGGAATCAATCCGGATTATCTGGAACTGGATATGGCCCTGTCCGGAACCGTGTACGCCACGGCAGAGGGCAGCATCTGGCTGGCGGAAACCTTTAACGATATGAATATCGATACGGTTCGGTCCAATACCGGCGATGTCGATCTGAAGGCGCATCAGTCGATCATTGATTTTGTCGATGACGGCAGCGGCCTTGCCAGTCGTCCCGACGTCGATATCTTTGGCAATAACATCATGTTAACGGCCGAGTTTGGCGGAATCGGTGTATCCGGCAATGATGTGGATATTGATACCGCCCATTCGGCAACGGGAACCCTGACCTCGGACAGCGCCCTCAATACCTATCTGATTGAGACCCTCGGTGACCTGTGGCTCAATACTGTTTCCACAGGGGGCTATGGCAGTGAATACACGGCATTTGTGGCAACGCCACAGGGCAGTATCAAAAACGGCCGCAGCAGCGGCAGCAATGTTCTTTCCGGTAAGACCTACCTGTTTGCCGCACGCGATATCGGTGAAGATGGCAATGCCATCGCCACCGAGGTGGGGCATATTGAAAGTGTATCCACCACCGGCAGTACCTGGATTTCCAATACCGGAGCCCTGACGGTGGGGGGTGTTGTGGATGAAAATGCGCCCGGCATGCAGGCCGGCGGCTCCATTGTCACTGTGACCCACAGCCCCATGCGGATTGATGAAGCTATCGAGGCCCAGGGGGATATCGTCAAAACAGCCGTTGAAAAGAGCGACCCCGGGGATGATATCACGGTGGCGGAAACCGCCAGCCTCACGAGCTTTCACGGCAGTGTGTGGCTCAATGCCGGTGATGATATCCTGCTGGAATCCGGTTCGGTGATCACGGCGGAAAACGGCACGGTTTACCTCCAGGGGGATTATGCCTCCATGGATGCCAATGGCACCCGGATCGATATGCAGGGATCGGTCCGGGCACCCGAGATCGTGATTTCGGGGAATGCGGACGATGACCGGATTCACATACAACCGGTGTCGGCAATTGACAAAATTATCGGGCACACCACGGTCACGGGCGGCACCGGCGATGACAGCCTGATTGTTTCCAATCTCAATTCACGCACCGCGACCCTTGACCTGGACGGGGAACAGGGCACGGATCACTATACGATAAACACCACCGGCCGGACAGACTATGTGATCAATGTTTCGGATACGGGGGCCCCGGAAGAGGGCGCCGACCGGCTGACCGTAAACGGCACGGCCGAAAACGACGTCTTCCTTGTCCGGCGAAATTTTGTGGCCCATCTTCAGGAAGCGGGTGATGACGCATACGACGATACGTTCGAACGGATTAATTACAATGAGAACATTAATGCGCGCCTGAGAATCAACGGTCTTGAAGGTGACGATGCTTTTTACAGCGATGACAACAGCAGCATTATGACCTTAGACGGGGGGGCCGGCAATGATTCTTTCCAGATCGGTCAGATGTTCGGTGCCGATCGTCAGTCCCCGTATGTGGCCGGCGGGGACGAAATCGACACCGTCGAGACCACCGTGGGCTATTTAAGCTCCGGTATCAGTTTTCCCACCACCATACTGGGCGGGGACGGCGAGGATACCTTTACGGTATACAGCAATAAAGCGTCGTTGAAGCTTTTCGGTGAGGGCGGAAACGATGAATTTATCATCCGGGCCTTTGTGATTGCGGGTACCGACAGCCTGTCCAGTACGGATACACTGGTAAACGGCGGTGTCGGTGATGATTATATCCAGTATAACATCAATGCCCCGGTCAATATCGATGGTGGCGCCGGCACTGATACGGTGGTTATTATCGGCACCGAAGTCGATGACAGCTTTGTGATTACCGAAGACGGAGTCCAGGGCGCCGGGCTGAACGTTGATTTCACGGCGGTTGAAAAACTGGAAGTCGACGGCATGGAAGGGGATGACCATTTCTTCGTGCTGGGTACCAACCCGAATTTGGCCACCACCATCATCGGCGGCCTGGGCAGCGATACTTTTGACGTGGGCGGCGACGTGACCGCGGAAATCGTGGCGCTTTCCATCGAAGGTCGCAGCGCCTTTATCAACCACAGTCTGGAGAGTGATGACCCGGTGTTCAACGGGGTCTTTGCCGAAGGCGTGGCCCTCAATGTGGCGAGCGGCAAAACCGGCACGGTGATGGTGGCGGAAGACGGCGGCCAGACCGTGCTGGTCGAAGACAGCGGCCTGACCGATCAATACACCGTCAAACTCGCGGCGGCGGCTCCCGCCAGTCCGACGGTCGCCTTTGTCACCGTATCGGCGGCCCTGGCCGGTTTCAAGGATGAGCAAAATGGCGGCCGGACGGTTGAGGTTTCCATAGACGGGGTCAATTATTTTTCTTCCCTGGTGCTGACCTTTGATTCCGAAGGCGCAGGGGCTGAGGCCTGGGACCGAACCCAGGCGATTTATGTCCGGGCGGCTTCCGATACCGCCGAAGAGGGTGAGCGCACGGTTGTCATCAGCCATTCCATCCGCAGCGACAATGCGGATTTTAACCATCTCGATATTCCCAACGTAGAGGTGACGGTCATCGACGATGACAAAGCCGGTCTGATTATCGCTGAAACCGGCATTGGTTCCGAAGTGGTGGAAGGCTCGGATGTCGACACCTACGGTGTGACACTCACCAAAGCGCCGGATGCGGGTGAAACCGTTGTTGTGACACTGGATTACGATGCCGGTCGGATTGCTGTGGATTCGGTGGATTTAAGGTTTGATGCCGGTAGCCGTACGATCACCTTTAATTCAGATAACTGGGACCAGACGATTGCGTTGACCCTCAGCGCGGTTGACGATTCGGATGTGGAAAACCGGATGCTGGCGACCATTACCCATACGGTTACCGGTGACGGGTCCGTTTACGGTAATGTCTATGAACAGCCGGAAGTGGAGGTGAGCGTTCAGGATAATGACTCCGGCGGCCTGGTGGTGACCCAGACAGACGGCACCACTCTGGTATCCGAGAATCAGCCGGATGCGTACACCCTTAAATTGACCAAAGCTCCGACGGCACCGGTAACGGTAAGCATCCTGTCGGACGGGCAGACCCTGGTGAGTTCTGATGATAACCGGTTCAGCAGTACAGACGGCTTTGTCGTCACCTTTGACGCCGACAACTGGGATGTTCCTGTGGTGATTGACGTTACCGTGAACCCATCTGCCGACGTTTCGGATTTTCCGGTTCAGAAATACCCGGCCCAGTCGCACATGACAGGGGAGATCCGGGGACCGCTGGTGATCGAGGGCAGCATGATTCCCGGCCAGGACAGAACCCTGAAAACGGCGGTGATGCTGCCCGCCGAGGCGGACGTCGCGCTGCCTGTCCTGGATATCGACATTGACGAAAGTCAGCAGACCGATATCCTGAATGTCTTTAACGACGGCAGTGTGGCATCCGATGCCGGCGGTCATGATTATGTCGACCATGTGTCGGGCATTGCCGCTATCTACGGGGTGTCTGAAGAGGCCATCGACCCGACGGCTTTCGGCAACGTTTCAGGCCTTGGCATGGGCGGTGATTTGACCCTGAACTTTGGGACGGATGCCCAGCCCGATGACAGAATTTTTGACGGTGGTATCACCTACCATGGCGTGGAGGTCGTGGACATCCTGCTCGGTCAGGGAGACGATGCCTTTACCGTCGATCATACCATAGGCGGTGCGATGACGGTGGTACAGGGCGGCGGCGGCGATGATACCATCACGGTAAACGGCGGCGGGGGCGGTGCATCTCCCCTGATAGTGTTCGGCGATTCCAGCCAGGACGGCCTGTTTTACACGTCTACCACGGCGAATATCACCGGTAGTGCCCGGTCCTTTGCAGATTCCGGCGATGATACCATCGATGCCCGGAATGCCGGCAGCGGCATAGTGATCTACGGCGGTGCCGGAGATGATACCTTATACGGCAGCCAGGGGGACGACCACATGGCCGGTGGCGCCGGAAACGATACCATTTACGGCGAGGGCGGCACGGATCACATCTATGGGGATGCCGGTTTTAACGTCGACATCTCCCGGCGTCTCGATCACTCAACCCAGGTGCTTACAGTGGTACAGACTGCCGGCGCCGGTGACCATCCGGCAACCGGGGATGATCTTTCAACCGGGGCGGACACCCTTTTCGGGGGATCCGGCGATGACGTGATCTTCGGCGATTACGGTGAAGTTGTTCAGACCGCCGGTACCAACCGCATTCTGACTACGGGCGCGATTGAGCGCATTCAGACGGTCAACGAGACCGCCGGATCAAGCGATACCATTGCAGGGGATGAAGGTGATGACCGCATGTTTGGCGGAAATGGTGCGGATGCGATGGCCGGCAACGATGGCAATGACCTGCTTTTCGGCGACCACGGCATCCTGGATTACAATGCCGGTGACGGCGACCTTTCCACCCTGGATCTGATGGAAGCCCGCAATACAGCAGACGGTGCCGGTGATACCCTTTTGGGAAATGCGGGTGACGACATCGTCATGGGCGGCATGGCGGGCGACCGTATTTATGGCGGTAATGGCAGCAGCCCGGTTTCCGGCAGTGATCAAGACACCCTGATCGGGGATTACGGCCGGGTGCTTTTTACCGGCGGCGTCATAACGCGTATTGAAACCACGCAAATCGCACACGGCGGTAATGACAGCATCGACGGCGATGAAGACGATGACCTGATTTTTGGCGGTTTCGGGGCGGATCTCCTCAACGGTAACGCGGGATCGGATATTATTTTCGGCGATAATGGAAAGGGTATTTATACGGATGGCGCCCCGACTCTGATGGAAACCACGGACACTTCCGAGGCCACCGGGGGGCCGGACGAGATTGATGCCGGGGATGGGGACAACATCGTCTTTGCCGGTGTCGGGGAAGATCTTGTCCGGGCCGGATCCGGAAACGATTATATTCTCGGTGACAACGGCATTGTTACCTTTGATGACAACGGTCTGCTTGAAAACATGCGGTCGTTGGATACGGACCTTGGCGGTGATGATATTCTGTATGGCGGCGACGGCGACAACGTGCTTATCGGCAATACGGGAGACGATGAGATCCATGCCGGCAGCGGCTGGGATGTCCTGTTCGGCGACGGCGGTATGGTGACCTATAAAGACGGCAGCCGGCTGGCTCTTGAGACCGTGGATCATTTTACCGGTGGTGCGGACATCCTTTACAGCGGATCGGGAAATGATGTCATGTTCGGCGGTTTCGGCAGCGACTTGTTTGACGGCGACCTTTCCAGCGATATCATGATCGGGGAGTACGGCCGTGTAAAATATGATAATAATCAGATCAAGTATCTGATCCGGCTCGCACAGACCGGTATCGGGTTTATCGGCGGGGTCAATTTCGGTATTTATCGGTCGCACACCGTGGACACCATGTTTGGTGAAAAAGGCACCGTCCTGTCTTTGACAGACGGCAGCATCACTACAAAAACGGGCGTACAGAAACCGGCCCATAACGAACCGGCCGGCCATGCCTGGATGGTCGCTGCAACCAACAGCGGTCCGCTTGAAGAATACGAAGGTCGTGGTGATGTTGATGCCCCTGGAAAAAATAGGGGCCCAGAGTTTCCTGAACGTTTTGAAAATACAGATAATGTCCCCAAAACAAGAGAGAATGTACCGGAAGAAAAACAGGGAGCTCCGAACACCGAAAAGGTGTTCGGTGAAAAGATAAAGGACACACAGGCGGTTGCGGAAAGGGCAGAAACCGTCAACTTTTTTGCCGCCGGATTTGCGGGCTGGGGGATGGCCACGGCAAAGGGCTGGAAAAAGAAAAAATCCCTGGTGGACCGGGACGCACTTTCCCAGCTAGTTGCAAAAGCCGGTGAAAGAAAGTATAGGAGGTGGACGGGATCGGCTTTCAGAAAATAGATCTGGCATGGTACCATTAATTAAAAAAGGAGCAGAAATGACTGACAAGCAAAAAGAAGTGAAAAAAAACGATGTAGCCGCGGCAAAACCGCAAAAAACGGTGATCCGATGGGATGATTCCAAAATGAGCAGTTCCTACGCCAATGTATGCAACGTGTCCAGTACCCGGGAGGAAGTGACGGTGCTGTTCGGTACAAATCAGGCATGGCATACGGGCCAGAAGGAATTGACCGTCCAGCTGAGCGACCGGGTCGTGCTGAACCCCTATGCGGCCAAACGCCTTTCCCTGCTGCTTAGCAACGTGATGGGTGAGTATGAAAAAAGATTTGGTAAACTGGAAATCGATGCGCCTGAAAAATAAGTACATTTTTTGAAAAAATGAAAAAAGCTGCTTCGGGATTCTGTGTTGCAGCTTTTTTCTATTATGGGTCTTCTCTGTTTTTGTAAGCTGTCAACCGATAACTGTCAACCGTAAACGGTTACCCTTTATTATGAAAAGAGCCCCGATATGATAAGTGATATCGATAGTTCAGAAAGCACAGCGGAAACGGAAAACCAACCCGAAGCGTCGTTGTGGACGACCTTTATGGGGTCTGACAGCAGGGAAGACTATTTTTCCGCCTGGCTGTCCATTTTAGCTGAATCCATACCGGGTATCATCCAGGGACTGATTTTTGTAAAACAGGATGAGAAGGACAACGCCTACCTGCCGGTAGCACTGTGGCCGGATCAGGGGGAAAAGCCTGAAAGAATTGTCGAAGTCACGGAAAAATCTTTGTCTGAAGGGTATGGCATGGTGGTGGTACTGGAGCCCCGGCAAGATGCTCGCAATGCCTGTTACGCCGTGTCTTATCCTGTCACCGTCGATACAAAGTGTGTGTGTGCCGTGTCCCTTGAGGTCATGGTGGAAAGCGAAGCAGACTTGAAACCGATCATGGAAAAGGTCCAGTGGGGCGCGGCATGGCTGGAAGTATATTTCAGGCGCAGCCGGATGGGCGATGATGAGAAGAAGATATTCAGGATGGAGGCGGCCCTGGATCTTCTGGCTGGCGTTCAGTCAAAAAACAAATGGGAAGAAGCGGCTATCGGTTTTGTGACCGAATTGTCGGTTGTTCTAAAATGTGACAGGGCCAGCATCGGATTTGTCAAAGGTCGGCGGATAAGGCTCACTGCCGTGTCCAATAGTGCCAATTTTGGAAAAAAAATGAATCTTGTCACATCCATAGAGGAGGCCATGGATGAAGCCGTCATGATGAAACGGGAAGTGGTCTACCCCGTTCCCGAGGACGAGAAGACCCCGCCGGTGACCCGCAAACATGAGATGCTGGTGAAAAAATTTGGCAACGGCGCGATTCTGAGCCTGCCCTTTTTTATCAAGGACCATTACGTGGGGGTGGTGCTGCTTGAAAGACCGGACGGGGGGCCGTTTGAAACGACAGACATTGAGTTCTGCAAGGGGGTGTCCGCCCTGGTTTTCCCGGCACTGTTGGAAAAAAAGCGCAATGAGCGGCATATTGCTGCAAAGCTTTGGGAGTCTTTTTTCAGCTTGGCGGGGAAGTTCGTGGGGGCCGGGTATCCGGGCCGAAAACTCCTGGTGTTGCTGGCGATTGGCTTGGTGGTATTTTTTTATATGGCCGAAGGAGCCTACCGGATTTCGGCAGATTCTGTCATCGAGGGGGAAATCAAACGCATCGCGGCGGCCCCTTTTGACGGCTACATTGACAGGTCGGATATCCGTGCCGGGGACCGGGTTAAATCCGGAGATCTGCTTTGCAGCTTAGATGACAGGGATCTTAAACTTGAAAAGTTGAAATGGCTCAGCCAGAAGGCCCAGTTGAAAAGGCAGCTTCAGGAGGCTGAAGCAAAACACAGTCGGTCTGAAACGAAAATTATCAAGGCCAAAATAGAACAGGCCGAGGCCCAGCTGGAACTGGTTGAAAGCCGGCTTGGGCGAACCCGGATTGTGTCTTCCTTTGAAGGGCTTGTGGTACGGGGGGATCTGAGCCGACGGCTCGGGGGATTTGTCGAGCAGGGCGAAGTGCTGTTTGAAATCACGCCCCTTGATCAATACCGGATCATCCTGAAGGTGGATGAAAAAAGAATCGCCGATGTCGGCGTCGGCCAGGACGGATACCTGATCCTGGCAGCCATGCCAAAAGAGAAATTCGCCTTCAGTGTGACGCGAATCACCCCCATTTCCCAGTCCGAGGAAGGAATCAATTATTTCAAGGTGGAGGCACGTCTTGAAACGCTTTCCAATAACCTGCGCCCGGGTATGGAAGGGGTGGGCAAGATTACCGTCCGGCAGGAAAAACTGATCCGGGTCTGGACCCGCAGTTTTATGGAATGGCTCCGTCTTTTTATTTGGAAATGGTTTTATTAAGGGGCGGCTAATTGGGCAATACGCTTTTCAGCAGTACCTGGTATCGTGTATCTGAATTAAAACCTCGGATCAGAAGCCATATCCGTGTCATCAGGCATGACTATCGCGGCCAAGACTGGTTTGTGCTTGCCGATCACCTCACCGGGCGGTATCATCGAATTTCAAGGCAGGCCTATCACGTGGTCGGGCTGATGGATGGAAACCGTTCTCTGGCAAAGATCTGGGAAGCCGCCTGTACTCATCTGGAAGATGACATGCCCACCCAGGATGAGGTCATCGCCCTCCTGGCCAACCTGCACCGGACGGATATTCTCATGGCGGATATCCCGCCGGATACCCGGGACCTGTATAAACGGTATGCCAAAGAACGGACCGGCAAAATCGTCAATACCTTCAGGTCGCCCATGTCGGTTAAAATTCCGATCTTGGATCCGGACCGGCTGCTGCGTTTTGTAAAACCGGTAACGGATTTGATCGTCAGTCGATTTTTTTTGATGGTCTGGTTGGCGGTGGTTATTTCGGCCGTGGTGACGGCGGTGATTCATTTTTCGGAATTGACCCAAAACATCACCGATACCATTCTGGGGGCTGAGAATATCCTTATTTTATGGTTTGCCTATCCGGTGATCAAAATCATTCATGAATTTGGGCACGCCTGCGCGGTTAAGCGCTGGGGCGGGGAGGTGCATGAAATCGGCATCATGTTTCTGGTGCTGATGCCGATCCCTTATGTGGATGCCTCCTCATCCCTGTCCTTTGCGAACAAATGGAAACGGATCGTCGTCAGCGCTGCCGGAATTCTCGTAGAGCTTTTCCTGGCGGCCATTGCGGTGTTTGTCTGGGTCCACGCCGAACCCGGCCTGGTTCGGTCCCTGGCCTTTAATATCATCCTGATTGCCAGTGTATCGACGGTATTGTTCAATGGGAACCCCCTGCTGAAATTCGATTCCTACTACATCCTGTCTGATCTGTTGGAAATTCCCAACCTCGGGACCCGGAGCAACCGGTATATTGGTTATCTCATTAAAAAGCATCTGCTCAGGGTCAGTCAAACAAACTCACCGGCGGCTTCTGCCGGCGAAGCATTCTGGCTGGGCCTTTACGCACCGGCTTCTTTTGTGTATAAGATATTTATTTCGCTCAGGATCGCGTTGTATGTGGCCGGCAAGTTTTTTTTCGTGGGCTTTCTACTGGCGGTCTGGGCCACCGGCTCCATGTTTGTCATACCCGTTGTTACCATGGTACAGAAAATGATGCATGATAATCAATTGAGCGGTAAAAAAGGCTATATCACGGTGCTTTCGGTGTTGTTTTTAATTGCCGCAGCCTATGGGTTCTGTGCTGTTCCCGTCCGGTATGCCGCTGTTTCGGAGGGGGTGGTCCAGATTCCGGAGCAGAGCATGGTGTTTGTCGGTGCCGATGGGTTTGTGCGGGAGATCTATGCGGACTCGGGTATCGTTGTCTCCCCGGGAACGCCGTTGATCAGGCTGGAAAACCCGGAAGTCGATGTGCAGGTGGCCATCAAACAGGCCGTTTTAAAAGAGCTGGCCGCCAGACTCGACCAGGCCGGGCAGGTGAATCTCACCGAATCCGATATCTTGAAAAATGAAATTAAACGCATCACCGGTGAACTGGACAGGGATCTTGAGAAAAGGGATGCACTTCTGGTGAAAAGCCATGCGGCCGGAACCTTTATATTGCCGGATGAAAATCAATTGATCGGCCGGTTTCTCCACCAGGGAATGCCGGCGGGGTATGTGATCGATTATTCAAAAATAACGGTTCAGGTGGTCATCTCCCAATCCGATGCCAACCTTGTTCGCAAAAGGGCGAAAAGGGTTCTGGTGCGGCTTGCCGGAAACGTTGAAGCCGAATTTGAGGGCGACATTGTCCGGGAGGTGCCGGCGGCTTCGCATACGCTCCCCAGTATGGCCCTGAGTCTGGAAGGAGGCGGCAGCATTGCCTTGGATCCCAGGGAAAGAGAAGCGCCGAAAACGTTCGAGAACTATTTTCAGTTCGAAATCCGGATGAAGGACGGCAATATCAACAGAATTGGTGAACGGGCGCACGTGAAGTTCGAATTAGAACCCGAACCCCTCTTTTTCAGAGTGTACCGATACGTGAGGCGGGTGTTCATGTCCCGATTTGATATTTGACACACCATATCACCCATATCCCTCCGGCCACCCATGAACTGCGGCCCGAAAAGGAGGACCCGGACGAGTCGTTTCTGGATAAGGCCGTGCATCGGCTAAAAGGCAGGATGGTGCTGTCGTTCAGCGCCAGAGCCGTTCGCATGCGCAGGATTTTAAGGCCTTTACGCAGAGCCGAAAAAGACCTGTTCGGTTTAACGGATGGGGATTTAAAAAAACGGATAGCTGAAATCGGCATCCGCCTGAAGACCCATGGCTTGAAAAGAAATCACGTTGCCGGGGCATTTGCCTGCATCCGGGAGGTGGCTTTCCGGACAACCGGCATGCGGCATTTTGATGTGCAGGTGATCGGCGGGTACGCCATGCTCATGGGGATGATTGCCGAAATGGGTACCGGAGAAGGCAAAACCCTCACCGCTACCCTGACGGCCGGCACCGCAGCCCTTGCCGGCATGCCCGTGCATGTCATCAGCGTGAATGATTACCTGACCCAGCGCGATGCCCGGTTGATGGCGCCGGTGTACAAGTTTTTGGGGCTTTCGGTAGGATTTGTGATTCACGACATGGACCGTGATGCCAGAAGAGATGCCTATGCCTGTGATGTCTGCTACTGCACCAATAAGGAGCTGACGTTTGATTATTTAAAAGACAAACTCGTACTCAAGGATCGGGATGATCATATGTTGATCTGCACCGGGTATCTCAAGGGCCGGGGTGCGGATGTGCGGCGACTGATGCTCCGGGGGTTGAATTTTGCCATTGTGGATGAAGCAGACAGCGTGCTGGTGGACGAGGCCCGCACCCCCTTGATCATCTCTGGGGGTACGGACATGGCGGCGGAAAGCGGCTTTTATAAACAAGCCCTTGAAATGGCTGATAACATGAGCAAGGATGCCCACTTCACGATTGACTTTAAAGACCGGCGCATCGAATTGACCGATGAGGGCAAGCAGAGATTAAAAAAAATAACAGAGACCCTCGGTCCTGAGTGGAGGGGAACGGTGCGGCGGGAAGAGATTGTCAGTCTGGCCCTGTCGGCCGTTTACCTGTATCATCGGGATGAACATTATCTGGTACGGGATGAAAAAGTACAGATCATCGATGAATTTACCGGCCGGGTCATGGCGGACAGGACCTGGGAAAAAGGGTTGCACCAGCTCATTGAAACCAAAGAAGCGTGTAAGCTTTCCGGGCAGCGGGAAACCCTCGCAAGGATGAGTTATCAGAAGTTCTTCAGGCGATATCAGACGCTTTCCGGCATGACCGGAACGGCAAAAGAGGTTCGCGACGAGTTGTGGAATGTCTACCACCTGCCCGTGGTTCGCATCCCATACAATCGGAAAAAGAAAAGGAAACAGATGCCTGACCGAATTCATTCAACCCTGGTGGCAAAATGGAAGGATGTGGTGGGTCGGGTTGCCGAGATGAATGCCATGGGAAGGCCGGTTCTTGTGGGTACCCGATCCGTAGCGGCGTCGGAACATATCGGTCGTCTACTGGAAAAAGCCGGTCTGGCCGTTCGGATACTCAACGCCCAGCAGGATAAGGGAGAGGCCGAGATCGTCGGGAAAGCCGGGGGGAGGGGGGTGATTACGGTTGCCACCAACATGGCCGGCCGGGGGACAGATATCAAATTGACCCAAGAGGTGGCTGCCCTATCCGGCCTGCATGTGATCCTGACAGAAAGGCATGAGGCCGCCCGGATTGACCGGCAGCTCGCCGGCCGTTGCGGACGGCAGGGAGAACCCGGCAGTTATGAAGCGATTCTTTCCCTGGAAGACCCCATTGCCGAAACCGGTATCTATGGAGTGGTGACCCGGGGTCTGGCCGGTCTGATGCGGATACATGGCGGCCTGGCCAAGGGGCTTTGCGCAGTACATATCAGGAAGATTCAGAAAAAGGTCGAAAAGCGGCATGCCCGGATTAGAAAAGAGATGTTCAGGCAGGATCAGAAACGGGGTGAGATGCTGTCTTTTTCAGGTAAATTCGAGTAAGGAAAGAGAATGAAATTTAAAAAAAGTGTCTGGATTGTCTGTATATCGGTTTTTTTATGGGCAGGGGCGGCAGGGACTGAAAATATCAGCTGCAACAACCTTGAGGGGTTTATGGAACCCAGTGAAACCATAGAGATCAGCAGCCATGTCGCCGGGGTTATCGATGAAATTTTTGCTGACCGGGGCGATATGGTCTATCAGGGCCAGCCTCTGGCAAAACTTAAATCAAATGTCGAAAAGGTCTCGGTGGAACTGGCCAACGCCAGGGTTGAATTCGGTGCCCGTAAAGTCGAACGGAATGTTGATCTCTACCGGAAAAAACTGATTTCCCAGCATGACAAGGACGAACTGGAAACCGAACTGAGAATATCACGACTTCAGTTGAAGGAAGCCGAGGAGATCCTGAAACTGAAAACGATTACCAGCCCTGTTACCGGCGTCGTTATGGAAAGAAAACTGACCTGCGGCGAATATATCGGCGAAGGTTCCGTGATGACCATCGCCCGCATTGATCCGCTGTACATCGAAGTGATCGTGCCGGTGGAATGCTACGGAAAAATCAAAAATGGAAAAAAGGCAACGGCGTATCTCGATGCCCCCATCAAGGGGAAATATGCCTGCTCGGTCAAGGTGGTGGATCAGGTAATTGATGCAGCCAGCGGCACTTTCGGGGTCCGGCTCACCCTGCCCAACCCCAAAGGCCACCTGCCCGCCGGGCTCAAATGCAGGGTGAAATTCCATTGACTTTTGAATTGCCGGATCAGCGTCTTGCGGTTGCCTGGCGGTAAAGTGTTTAAAAAATGGATATTCGGCTTTGAAGATGCCTTGTATCTTCCCGGGTCGAATATCTTTATGTAAGGGGCTTAAAAAAAAATGACGGTTGATCCAGATGAGGATTGACAGATGATGTTAAAAAGGATAATTATGCACTTTTCCTGCACTTGGAAATGACCCTTTGTGCTGGAGAGGTGGCCGAGTGGCTGAAGGCGCTGCTCTCGAAAAGCAGTAAGCGTTTACGCGCTTCCAGGGTTCAAATCCCTGCCTCTCCGCCATTAATTGACAGGTATTATCTGTATCCGGTCATTTGGTTTTTTTAGGTGCATTAATAGCCGTAACGCGGTATGTGGTGTCTGTTTTTTTTATACGGAGAGATGTCCGAGCTGGCTGAAGGAGCACGACTGGAAATCGTGTGTGCTGTTAATAGCGGCACCGAGGGTTCGAATCCCTCTCTCTCCGCCATTAATTTCAAGTTATTGCGTTTGCGATTCTAAGATGGGCCGGTTCAGGCACCGGCTCAAGAGATCTTTCCCGGCCTTACCTCATGGTTTGCATCCACGTGTATATGAAATCGAATCCAGTTGGTTTGAACCGAGGCGGTTTTTCAGCCTGCCATGGCCGGGGAAGACGGGCGGGTGGAAATTTTTTTTATGGCTTATCTTGTTCTTGCTCGTAAATATCGTCCACAAACATTTGATGAGGTCATCGGCCAGCATCATGTGACCCAGACCCTGACCAATGCAATTACCGCCGGTCGGGTGGCCCATGCCATTTTGTTTGCAGGGCCCAGGGGCACGGGTAAGACCACCATTGCCCGGATACTGGCCAAAGCCATGAACTGCATAAAAGGGCCGTCCCCCGTGCCCTGCAATGACTGCCCGTCATGCCGGGAGATCACCGGCGGGAATGCCGTGGATGTATTTGAAATCGACGGGGCGTCCAATAACAGTGTGGATCAGGTCCGGGAACTGCGGGAAAATGTCAAATACATGCCGGCCCACAGTGCCTATAAGATATATATCATCGATGAAGTGCATATGTTGAGTGTCGCCGCATTTAATGCACTGCTAAAAACCCTTGAAGAGCCTCCGGCCCATGTGATGTTCTTTTTTGCCACCACAGAGCCCCATAAAATTCCCATTACCATTCTTTCCCGGTGTCAGCGGTATGACTTCAGGCGTATCAATATTGAATCGATCACAGGCCATCTGGCCGCATTATGCGACAGGGAGCAGATCCGGATACCGATGGAAAGCCTGGAACTGATCGCACGGGAAGCAGGCGGCAGTATGCGGGATGCCATGAGCCTTCTTGATCAGGTCATGAGCTGTACGGAAGGGGCCATTGAACCGGGAAAGATAGTGGATATCCTCGGGGTTATCGACCGAACGGTTATTTTCGATCTGTCAGCAGCCGTTTTAAGCACGGACCTGCCCAAAGTACTGGATATCCTGGATGATGTTTATGAGCACGGCCATGACTTGAAACGGCTGTATGTCGATTTGACAGAACATTTAAGAAACCTTCTGGTGGTCAAGTGGGGCCGCGGGGTGGAAAAACTGGTGGATTTGCCGGCCCATGAGATTGAACTGATGGCGACACAGGTGAAAGATACCTCCGGAACCTATTTGAGCCAGATCTTTGATCTTCTGTTTGAAGCGGAGACCTCTATCCGGTTTGCGCCTCAGCCCAAACTGGCCCTTGAGATGATTTTCATGCGCCTGCTTCTGTTAAAACCGGTCCTGCCCATTGATGTGCTCATTGAAAAGCTTGATCACCTGAAGAAAGAATTGGGTACCCTTCCGGTTAAGGGGCTTTCGGAAACCCAGGCTGGATACGGTTCGAATGGCCCCATGGCAGCGCCATTGGCACCCCATGAGGATGTCGCCGACATGGAACAGGAAACCCGACTTGAAGCCGTTGCGGATACTGAACCTGCACCACCTGCCGCTGAGGTGGTGTCACGGTTTGATGCTGCCGATGATCCTGAAATCCTGTGGGGAAAAATTATCGATGCCGTGGCCCGAAAAAAACCGTCGGTGGCCTCCAATATGGCCAAATGCCGGTTAAAGGAAGTTAAAGACAATACACTTGATATCGAAGTCAGCGGCAATGGCTTTGTTACCAAGATGGTCACTAAAAATCTTGAGGCGGTGAAGCAGGCCTGTAGTCATTTTTTCGGCCGGGACATGCAGGTGGCATTATGCCGAAAAAAGGATGTACCAGCGGTAAATTCAAAGAAGCCGCAAGCAAAGGGGCAACAGGAACAGGCGGCATTAAGTCATCCCCTGGTCTCGGATGCCATTGAAATTTTTAATGGCACATTGGTTGATGTTAAAAAATTGTAACCAGCCGGGCGTCTCATCGCTTAATAGGGTGAATTTATTTTTGCTGCGAACTCTAACTATTTGATGATCTTGCAAAAAAACGATAGGAGGAAGAAAAGATGAAGGGAATGGGGAATATGATGAAGCAGGCCCAGAAGCTTCAGAACAAGATGTTGAAGATGCAGGAGGAACTGGCCGGCAGGACAGTGGAAGCCTCTTCGGGCGGCGGCATGGTGAACGTGATTGCCAATGGCCGTCAGCAGTTGGTGGAGATCCGTATTGAAAAAGAGGTCGTGGATCCCGATGATGTTGAAATGTTGCAGGACCTTGTGCTGGCCGCCGCAAACGATGCACTGGACAAAGCCCAGGAGATGGTTTCCGGCGAGATGGGCAAGCTTACCGGTGGGATGAATATCCCCGGGTTGATGTAACCGGTGTTTGTCGTGAAAAATCCCTGTTTATTGAATCGATCTATTATTTAAAGCCGACTTATGAATCACTATCCGTCATCGATTTTGAATGTGATAAAAAATCTTTCCCGGCTGCCGGGCATCGGTGAAAAAACCGCCGAACGGCTTGCCATGCATGTTCTCAAAGCCCCCCGCAGTGATGCGGAACAACTGGCCCGGAGCATCATCGACCTGAAAGACAAGATACATCTCTGTTCTTCGTGTTTCGGGCTGAGCGATGGCGACCTTTGCCGTATCTGCAGGAATCCGGCCCGGAACACGGCCATTTGTTGTGTGGTGGAGCAGCCGGCCGATATGGTGGCCATTGAAAAGTCAGGTGCCTTTGGGGGGGTGTATCATATTCTGGGCGGCTGCCTTGCACCCATGGACGGGGTTGGGCCCGACGATATCAGGATCAGGGAACTGATGAGCAGAATATCTTCCGGATCTATCAGTGAAGTGATTCTGGCCACCAATACCACTGTGGAAGGTGAGGCCACCGCAGATTATATTTTTCAATGCCTTAAGAACCAGGCGGTCAAAGTGACCCGGATTGCTTCGGGGGTGCCCATTGGCGGTGATTTAAAATTTGTTGATCAGGTGACTTTAAAAAGAGCCATGGAGACTCGCCATGCTGTATGAAAATATCACCCCGGCGGATATTTTTCATTGCCAGCAATGCGGTGACTGCTGCCGAGGCTATGGCGGCACTTTTGTCACCCCGGCGGATATTGAAAATATCGCCCGATACATCCATACGGACGCGAAATGCTTCGTCAAAGACTACTGCCAAATGTCCGGCAGCCGCCCGGTGCTGGCCCAAGGCGAAAATGGCTATTGTGTGTTCTGGGACAAGGTGTGCACCATCCATCCGGTCAAACCGAAGATGTGTTGCCGCTGGCCTTTCATCGACAGTGTCCTGGTGGACGTGGAAAATTGGTATGTCATGGCGGCATCCTGCCCGGGTATTCGTACCGATTTTCCCGCCGATGTCGTAACCGCCTGTGTTCGCAAGGAGATGGATCGAATGGACTCTGGCGCACGGTAAAGATTGACCGTCACCGGTTTTAACCGGTCTGATGTCGAGTTGTTTCCCACCGATCAAACGGCTTTAGTGCCGCTGCCGTCACGGTTAAGTACAAATCCCAAAATTTTTTTCCGGGGTATTAACGTCAGTGCTTTTTTCACGTCGCGCATAGCCGTGCGGCCGTTTTCCACCACCATCAGAATGCCGTCCACCAGCGGCGCAAAGGCGATGGTGTCGGCTACGTTTAAAATCGGCGGCACATCGAAAATGATCAGCCGGTCGTCGTAGCGTGATTTCATTTCGGAAACGATATCGCCCATGCCCGGCGAACCGAGCAGTTCGGTGCTGTCCATGATGGTGCGTCCCCCTGATATGACGGTGAACTTGTCGATGCCCGGCCAGATGATCAAGTCTTTTAAGGGGACCCCTTCCAGGAGGTAATTGATGAGACCGACATCGCTTTCAATCCCCAGGCAGCGATGAACCTGCTGACGCTTGAAATCACCGTCCACTAAAAGCACCGTCTGATTGAACTCCCGTGCAACCGTCAGGGCCAGGTTGATGGCGGTCACTGTTTTTCCGCAACCCCGGGTCGGACTGGTCACCATGAGGGTCCTCCACCCGTTTTTCCGCATCCGCTGCTGAATTCGGGTTCGCAGGACTTTATAGGATTCGATTTCCGGCGCATCTCCGTTGATGCACACGCAGCGGTTGCCGGCAACAATCGCCGGATTTATCGGGAGTTTGCGGGAGACGGCGTATTCCGGCACCAACCCGTAATTCGGAGTCGTCATTAAATCTTTTTCTATCTGGACCTCTTGCATAACTGCAAATTTCCTTTTGGTTAATCGTTTTTTGTCGATGGGACACAGGGGGCCATGAAAATCCGGTAATATGCGAAATTATAGGTTATAAAACCAGCATTCGATCAATTTTGCGCATCAGTTTGACCCAGAACACGTCCAAATCCATCACCAGAAAATGGAATGCGGCAATACCGGCGGCAATAAGGGCGATGATGATTAAACACCAGAGCAGGCGTCGAATCCGTTTTTGAATGATGTCCTTTTTCAATATAATGGCCGGAATACTGCCCAGTACAGAGATTCCCGTTTCCATGGCCAGCGTTTCCGCGTGGTAAACGGTATCATCTCCGAATTCCCGCATCGCGGCCCAGCCGACACCGGCCCCGATGCCCAGCACCATTCCGATCAGTATAATCGCCAGGCGATTGGGCTTAAAGGGCTCTTCCGGAAACCGGGCCGGGTCGATGAGGGTGAAGCGCTCGCCTTTCTGCTCCGTTTCCAGGCCATGGGCCACCCGGGCCTCCATGAACTTGGCCATCAGATCATTAAGCCTGAGATGGGTGTTGTTGCGTTCGATCATCAGGGCATTGTATTCCTGCTCGAATTTCGGGGTGTTCTCGATGTGTGCCTGGTATCGGGCCCGGGTTTGTTTGAGGTCTGCAATTTGACGTTTGAGTGAGTCGATGTCGGCCCGGGAACTGGAGAGCTGAGCCGACAGGGAGATATAGGCCGGGTTGTCCGGCGGTTGGGGTATTTCATTTAGCGTTTTTCCTGACCGGGCCATCTTTTGTTCCAGTTTTTCAATATCCATCCGGGTGTGCCGGACATCCGGGTGCTGGTCTTTGAACCGGGTGGTCAGAAAGGCCAACTGGTTGTTAAGTTCCTCCAGCCGTTTTTTATCCGGGTCCTCCATCTGGGGAATGCTGGCCAATTGGGTTTGAAGGTATCCTTCCCGTTCCCGGATGGTTCGCAACTGCGCTGTCAATTGATCGATGCTGCGCTCCGTATTGTTCAGGCTTTGCATGTTGATGGGCAGCATCTCCGGCAGTTCATTCATATGTTGATCTTTATAAGCGGCAATTTTTGCTTCCACTGCGCCCAGATCCGCTTTGACCTTTTCCATTTCCTCTTCAATAAAGGTATAGGTCTCCCGGGTCTGCCGTTCCCGGACCTTGAGATTTTCCTCCAGGTACAACGACGCCAGCATGTTGGCCACCTTCTGCACCTTGCCGGGATTTTTACCTTCGTAGCTGAGGGTAAAAGCGATGGTGGCGGCCGTCGGCCTGCCGGTGCGACGGTCCACCACATCCGCACTGATGGTTTGCAGGTGGATATCTTCCCGCATCTTGTCGATAATCTCTTCGGTGGTCCACCTGTCTTTCAATTTTGGATACAGATGGAACCGTTTTATGATATCGATGAGCTTGGTCGTACTCATGATGCGCTGGTTGATGGACTGAAGGCGCTGCTCGGCATAACTGGTCACCGCTGCCGCCACGAAATTCGAAGGGATTTCCTGCTCTTCGATGAGGATAGTGGAAGTGGAGCGGAAGATGGACGGCAGCAACAGGGCCACACCTGCGGATAGAGCAAATACCAGCAGCATGGGCAGCAGGATGCTCCACATGCGGCGTTTTGCCATCTTGAGATAGTCATGTAGATTTAAATTATTGGGTTTATTCATTAAAAACTCCTGATGATTGTTGTCCGATCTGTCCAAAGGCGGTGGCTACCATGTTAATGGCCAGCGGTAAGAGAGTCGAAATTCAAACAGGTTGCGTTGGGCGGTGGTATCGTCGATATGGTCTTTTAGATACAGGTATTGGTAGGCTGTCTCCATGGACCAGTTCTGGGTAATATTATAGCGGATGCGGGGCTTTATGCGCCAGGTATCCTCTTTTATATCTGAATTCGAGGTGGTTGCCCGATCGCTGTGATTATGAAAAAAAGCGGTATTTATGCCCACCTGCAAGCTGTGGGTGAGGCGCCGGTTAAAGTCGGCACCGACTTCCGTACGCGTGGTGGTGGAACCCCGGCTGCCGCCATCTTTGACATCATGGGAAAAATCCAACTTAAAGCGGGAAGCCTGTCCCTTGAAGGTCAATCCCAGGTGACCGACCTCGCCCCAGGCGGTGTCCGTCTCCTGCCGGGACCGGAGTATATAATAAAAAGGAGATAGCCATTCTATGGCCTGAACCGTGTATTCGGAACGGGTATAGCTCACCCCGGCATCCATTGTCAGGGTCAGGATTTCATTGATCTTTCGGCTGAACCCAAGGGTAGTGGAATACACGTCATATCCGGCCTTGTCGTAGTCATAACGGGCATACTGAAGGTTCATCGTGCCTGTTGTGAGTTCCAGGAATCTGCCGATGTGCCGGGTGAATGATCCGGTAACAACATGGATTTTGACGTTTGAAACGACGTCGTCATCATAGGCGACCTGTTGAAAGGTGTAATTTAAATCGGCCATCGATAGTTCCGACAGGCTGTAATTTGCCGACCCGTTCATATACAGGCTGTCCCGGGTGGTATTGCTGAGTATCACCAGTCCGCTGGTATCAATGTCCCGGTCCCGGCTGGTGGTGCGGACGTATCCGGCCGAAGCGGCCAGGTGCAGAACCGGGGTCCACTGCCAGTCGATATCGGCGGCATAGTCCTGTTCCATATCGTTCAGATCATCTGTTTCGGCGTATTCGATCCAGTTCAGCTCCGCCGACAGATCCATGCCCAGCCGTTCGGTCTTATTTGACCAGACCAGTTGTGGCGACACATTGGTGACCCAGTCGGCGACGGGGTCCTCCGTATCCAGGAAAATATTGTCATTCCAGGTCTGCCGGAGTGAAACAGATGGGGTGACGGTTGTCATATCTCCCAAGACAGGAGAGGGAACAAGCAGGAGAATAAGATATAAAAAAACCGGTCCCCACCGATGAACCGATGGTCCGGAATGGTTATTCATTTCAGATTGTTGCAGCATGCACCCAAATACCCGTTTTTTAAATTCAACATCCAGCACCCAATACCCATCACCCGATGCCTGCCACCCATAATTACCCCTAACCTAGGGCACAAATATAATATCACCGCGCTCTAATGGGATATTTTGTTCCATGTTTCGGCCCCGGGTCACGTCGTCGTAGTCGAACGCCAGGACTTGTTGCCCATCCCCGTTTTCCCGGAAAATGCGGATGTTGTCTTTTTCGGCAAATGCATTGACACCGCCGGCTATGGCCAGAGCCTGGAGCACGTTGATGTCACGATTTAGCACAAAGCGCCCCGGGTGGTTGACCCGTCCGAGAATAAAGATCTGCATGCTGTTGACCTGCTGAATGGATACGGAAATCACCGGGTCGGCGATATAGCTGGCGATTTTTTTCTCCATGTCCTGACGCAGTTCCCCCACGGTTTTTCCGGCTGCCGGCATTTCATTGACCAGGGGAAAGGAGATGGTGCCGTCGGGCAGTACCGGTACCACCTTGGTCAGGGCCGTATCCTTCCACACGGAGATGTCCAGGATATCCCCCGGACCGATGACATAGTGCGCCTCTGACACAGCAGCCGGTAATGGCCCTGCGGGATCAATATCACCGGCAGCTCCCTCTTCGCTCCAGGCCGGCAGAACATAAAGGCCGGCACAAAATATAAAAATTGCCAATTTAATAATTTTTTTAACCATATCCTCCTCTGCAGTCAGTTTGCGGTCGGCCTTAACCGGGACCGTTCCCTGTTTTTCATTATGTAATGCATTTTTTCTGATGTTCATTTGTAAAAGCCCTTTGATCGTTGATCATCATGAATGAATGAGATCATCAGATGCAGGATATATGCTACCACTGGCGCACAAAAAAGGGTCCCGAGGATATGATGCGGGGTTAACAAAAGCGAACAGAAGGAAAAACACTGATATAATTTTAGAATGCTTCAATTTAGGTGGGCGTATTTTTGCTTTATGTAAAGCTGATTTAATCATGATGCCTCCTTCCCCATTTGATGTTTTTATGGCGTGATTATTGCTTTTTATCGGTATTTTTCTTTTTTTTGCATATCTCCAAAGAACTATACCAAAAATATACCCAGATAACAGTGATATGATAAAATTCTGCAGTAAATTCCCTGGGTTTAGCGTGCCGCGATATAAATTGATAAGGACGTGCCCGATAAACACAACCCCCCCCATAATCAGGACACCTCGAATCCATATATTCTGAGTCCGAGTTTTTATCTTGATGCTTTTCAATGCAGTCATAATGTACCCTCCATTTTATTTGTTCTATTTGCAAAACCCTCTTGCTTTTGCCATCTCATAATTTCGACAATCCCCCAATTCACACGCCCGATTCCAGTCGGAACAGCCTTTTTCCGTCTGTCTAAAATGGATCATGTAGACAGCACCGCGGCTGATAAGGGCGTTCACATCCTGCGGCGCGAGCCGGATGGATGCGTTGAAATCTTCAAGTGCGCTTTTGTATTGTCCAGTTTTTGCTTTAGCGTTACCACGATTGACATAAGCCTGATAATATTTCGGGTTCAATTTAATAGCTGAAGTAAAATCGTAAATGGCATGGCTAAATTGTTTCAAGGCGAATCGAACCATTCCCTTTTCATAAAGCGCTTCATACGACTCTGGGGCTAATGCCAAGGTAGAGCCCAAATCTTCCAAGGCTTTTTCAAACGATCCCGCTTTTCGGTAGCAAACTGCACGATGGTAATAGCTGTCCGGATCATTGGGATAGATTGAAATTGCCGAAGAATAGTCCGCAATAGCGTCAACGTGCTGTCCACCCACCAAGTGCAGATACCCTCTGCTTTTGTAAGCATTGGCAAAATTAGTATCGAATTGGATGGCCCTGCTTAGGTCTTTTATTGCCTTACTATTATTCCCCATTCTTTGATAGGTGCGGCTGCGATGGAAAAAACCCGTAGCAAACCGGGGACTGAGGTGAATCGCTATATTGAAATCGGATAGGGCCTTATCATACCGCCCCATTGCCAGATAGATTTTCCCCCGATGGCAGTAAGCTTGATAAAATCGTGGGTTAATCTGAATAGCAGCCGTTAAATCCGCTAAAGCCCTTTCCCTCATCCCGAATGCCTCGTTGTAAAGACGACTTTTTCTAACATAGGCCCGGGTAAAGTTGGGCGCTGCCGCTATTGCTTCACTGTATAATTCCAGCGCATTTTCATAACCTTTTTTATTGCCGAACGCGATGGCCTTGTCATAGGCAACCTTTGCGTCAGCCGGTATCCTGCTTTTTTGAAGGGTCCGATGGCTGATTATGGAACCATATACCGCTGTCGTGATGATAGCCAGATAAATCAGATTGCCAACTGACTTTGCCACTCGATTGATCGTTAAGGCTGAATTACGAATAAATACACGTAACTTGTTCATTTTTTAGCCTATAACAGCGACACTGGAAATGAAGTGTCGGACGGCCGTTTGTGGCAACATACCAGAATGGCCCAAAGGCACGAGAGTAATAATAGATCGTTTGAAAGGATAATATAAAATGAATTTAAGCCGAACCCCATGCCGTCAGGGTTATATTCAAGAATTTCGGACATATTGATACCTTGCTGTATCGAACGATGATACCAGCAATAAAGCTGCTCATAAACGATGCAAAGTGTGCATACGCTCTGGCAACAAAAAATGACAGATATCCCCAGGAGGATCGCTTTCATTCTGGAGATTAATGCAATGGCTGAGGATGAAAGCATCAAACTGACGAAAATCGGAATTGGACCCGTCAATCGGGCTACATCCAAATGAATCCATATTCGATCAATGTGCAGGTATAGGGTATTGTCTTCCAGCAGTTCGGGAATAAGCGGGGGAAGCGTGGTAAAAATCTGCGCCAACCTTACTGCCGCTGAAATCAGTAATGCGCTGTAGTACGGACAAATAATGCGCCATGGGACAAGTAAAGCAGAAAAAAACAGGCAAAAGCGGATCGTAAATCGCGTTATTTTACTGCGCAGCGATCCTTTTGGTGGATTTGTCGACCCACAGGACCCATAGAACAACCATGAATAGTATAAAAATAGCTTGCGCCACATGATCATGCAATAATTCAAACACGCTTGGGAAATAGACTCCGGACAAAAATAAACCGATGATGCGCAGTAAATTAGTGGTCCATACAGCAAATACACCCAACACGACGCCTGCAATCTTGTCTTTTCCTCTCAATGGATATGAAACGATGGCGGCTGCGAAAACAAACGTCTCGTAAAATGCGATGCAGTCAGGCCCTATATCGACGGTGAACCCCAAACCCGCCATAGAATTTTCATTAGCTTGAACTCTCATGCCTAAATAGGTTAAGATCCGGGCTGCCAATTTGGCTGTGATCAAAGTAAAGCGTTGTTCCCAATTATCCTGAACACCATAAATACTTAGGAACCAGCATCCAAATATGAGCAAACTAAGAAATAGTATCCCGCTTCGCAGGCCACTGTGTTTCAACCAATTTAAGGTGGTTTGTGGTAGCGACATTTTTATTTTCACCGCAGATGGTTTTGTATCCTTGACCCAAATCATTGATTAAGAGCCGACTATTATTCTATAATGCCCTCATAGCTATGAAAAAATATAATCACTAAATGTAGGATATAGGCAACCAGTGGCCCACAAAAGAGCGTGCCGATAATATCAAAAAAACTGACATGACCGAAGATAATTGTAATTCCTGCAAGTCCTAAAAGCGTAAATATACCGACCCATTTCAATGCGGAATAATAGATTCGTCTATTGAAAGCCAATAAATTTGCTACATTGATTCTAAACAAGGTGCTTCTGCTGGACAAAGCAAGTTGGGAGTTATCTTTATGCATAAAACCCATCACTAAAGAAAGCAATATCAGTGTGACAATTATTTGTTTCCATTCGGATAGAGTCGGAATGGACATATAACCTACTTCACTCCGTCGTAGCGCTTGATAATTTGACAGCCAGGACCATGACCGAAGCTCACGTTGTGCGGTTACTGGGGTTTGTTCCATTGTGTAGATACCCGTACCAAAGTCAGAATAATAATCAAACAGAACGAGGTGATGGCCGGCACGATTGCAGGCGTCTCCGACGATCAGTTCGACCTCTTCACATTCTCCAACCTCTCCCAGCAGCTGGACATGATAATCCTCTTCGATTGTGCTTGTAGTGTGACGCATTGTCATTTTCTAGGCAATGCTCACAAAAGCAGAACAGTCGTTTCCATATGCAGTCTCACCACCTTCTGTATTATTTACATGATCTAAGAAATCATACACATCATCCACGGGATTTCCCATCATATATGCTACGCCGGAATAAGTTGTACCTGCATAAAATGAAGTACGAGGATAACTTGGAGACCGATAATTCTGAATGTCATTCTTTGGGCTCCACCTTACGTCAATCATTCCATTAGCAATTTCACATATTTCTTCGCGACACATCGGCCCCCAGAGTTCACCGGCCCACCCTCCGAAACAGGCTGTCGATAAAAGAAAAATAGTCATAAATACAGTGAAAATAGTTAATACTAAACGGAATGCCATCATACAACACCTCCTGCAGATATTGCTATTTTTGCACTTAATTTAAGTTGTTTACCTGCCGCTCCCAAACATTTATCTCCACGTTGTCTTGAGTAGGTAAAACCTGATATATGTTTCCCATGTCATCGACCTGCAGCATTTTACCCAGCCATACAAAGTAGTCGTTCGGAATATTTTCAACCGCGGTATTGAAATGTCCCTTGCTGTCTAAGTAATATACACTCAATAGGATATCTCTTACCTTATCCGTCGCATTTGGATCGCGAGTCTCAAACTGAAAGTAGCTGTTCCCACTTTTGTCCTCACGTAAAAAATCAACCGAAAGAACGTCTTTGATCGGAAAATTAAATCTATTAATTAATTCACCGCATTTGTCCCAAATGAATACACCGGCTTGACGTTCCGGTCTGTTTAGGAAAGTCCTGAAGCATCTTTCACTGGGGCTTATCCTATATTGTGTCGTCGAATTTTTCGAAGGGTGGGTCAACATTGTTTTGTTCTGCAACCTTTTACTTAATACAGTTGTTTCCATTTTTTTTCTGTCTTCGGTAATCAGAACAACATCGTCGTCTATTATCCGAAGGCCATATAAGGACTTTCCGGTTGTATCCACCACTATAGATTCTTGGTTTTTCCCCTCGTTATCAATATGCTCAATAACGTTACGAGTTGAATCAAATACAAAAATATCACCGTTGTCGTCGACGACCATATCCCTAACCCAAAAAGTAAGATCATATTTTTTGAGCAGTTTGCCGGAAGATGATAAGGCTATAACCCTACAACGAAACTTAAACCAATTTAATCTTGTTTTAATTAGTCTGGTTTGCTATACTACGACAAAATCCCTTAAAGTAGGAGGTAAACCATGCTACCGAAAATTAGAAGTGATGAACACCGTTACCCGGTTCCAAAGTTTGATCTCAACAAGAATGATATTAAAAACTTTTCAAATGAACTCAGAGGTTTCCATGAGCAGTTCGCCGACTGCTTTCACCGAAGTGAGTCTCGGGAACATTTTTTTAAGTACATGGCTGGACAATTTAGCCAACTGGAGCGCAAATCTATCGAACCCATCGCCCTTGCAATAGAAGGTGGAAACGTAAGGGCTATGCAACGGTTTGTCAGTGTTGCTCCATGGGATGATGGTAAGATTACTTTCAAGTATCGTAGTTATGTTAATGAAGACCTTGGTAGTGAAGATGGAGCTTTGATCTTTGATGAAAGCGGCTTTCTCAAAAAAGGCCAGGACTCCGTGGGTGTTGCCCGGCAGTACTGTGGAACTGCGGGCAAGGTCGACAATTGCCAGGTTGGTGTTTTTGCAGCCTACGCATCAGAACGTGGATATGCCCTGGTAGACAAGCGCCTTTTCATACCTGAGCAGTGGTTCTCGGAAGAGTACCGTGAGCGTCGGCAAAAATGTAACTTGCCTGAAGATACAGTATTTATGACCAAACCCCAACTGGCTACAGAAATGCTAAAAGAGATCAGTTCAGAAAAGACACTGCCCTTTAAATATGTCCTTGCTGACTCAGTATACGGCATGAGCCCGGAGTTTATTGAAGCGGTGGATGATTTACCCGGAACGACATACCTTGTTTCTGTTCGAAAAAATATCCATTGTTGGCTCAAGATGCCTATGATCATTCGCAAGCAATATCGGTGGAGTGGCAAAATTCGAACCAAAACTTTTTTGGCCGACAATAAAAGCAAACCGATAACCATCGACGAATTAGCCAAAAACATTAACGATTATTTCTGGTACCGGCGACAGGTATCCGAAGGCGCCAAGGGGCCTATCGTTTATGAATTCACCCGGCGACAGGTAATCTTGGCAGCCGAGGGTCTGCCTCAAAAGACCGTATGGCTGCTCATTCGGCGCACAATTGGAGATGAACCGGAATACAGCTATTTCATCAGCAATGCGGCGAGCAGCACAAGACTCAAAACACTCGTTTGGTTAAGCGGCATGCGCTGGGCAATTGAACAGTGCTTCGAGGAAACCAAAGGCGAATTGGGAATGGATCACTATGAAGTACGTAAATTCAAGGGATGGCACCACCATATGCTAACGTGCATGCTGGCACATTTTTTTCTCTGGCACCTGAAAATCAGGATGGGAAAAAAAAGCGCCATCTATTACGCTGCCGCAGCTTAGAGTTTTGCTCAGATTGCTGCTACCAATGAAAAAACACAGCCTTGAGACATTGCTTGAGCAGATTGTTTGGATACAGGCCCGGAATCATCGGGCCTATCTGTCACATAGGCGAAAGCGCCTGAGAGAGATCAGAAAATTTATATAAGTATCGTTGTAGGGATAACTTTCATATTAACATTGTCGAGGATGAAAACGTGGCCAAGGTTTGTTACCCAAAATGCTCGCGGTCCATGAGGCTCCATCTCCGGCTCATTAACTAAACCAATCTGGTTGTCGCCAATACCATATTTAAGAACGGCAATTTGACTATAGGTGTACTCGTCGGCCCAAGCAGATTCTACAAGCATAACAGTCATAAACGAAATACAAATTGATATTATAAGCAATCTTTTCATAAACCAATTCCCCTGTTTTTTGTGATAGCTGGAATCCAATGCCATTAACAATTACCTCCTTTTAAATGGTTATTTAGAAAGTTTTATTTGTTTTTGACAATTTTATTTTTTCGCCTTTTTGGGGTTATTTTCCATGTCCAGACACCCCATAAATAGCCTGTCATCAATGAAATAATGACGCTAATAACCACAGATTTCATTGTAATTTCGCCGGACAATAAATAGTAAACCAGATTAAAGAAAAATGGGCCTACTAATCCGAATACGAATACACCCCGAATCCATATATGCTGAGCACGAGTTTTAATCTTGAATCTTTTCAATGCGGACATAATTTCCGCTCCTTTTCCAATATTTTGGAATTTAAATCCATCATAGCAAATTGGTCAGGCATTCCAGCTCCAAAATTATATAAAAACATGTTCTACCCACGCTATGTGATGTTTCCCGTTTTCTATATATGCGATTTCCATGTAAGATGAGGACACGCAATAAGTAAAAAACTGTTTCATTGATCACGCGGTGGAATGGTCGGCGGACCAGTGGGTGCTTCCCCGTAAACGGTGTCTACAGACGCCCATCTTTCCTCAGGGGCATCTAAGTAATCAACACTATTAATATTAGGCCACCATCCCTGATTTTCCACAATAATGCCGTTACCAATAGTTGGATTGGGATGGGAGGCGTCGATGTAAACAAAATGAACCCAATGCGCAAATCTCGCCCATTTATCGGTATCCACCCAAAAAAACCATGTAGGTCCCTGGATGTCTTTACCCATTCCTGGATAGGGCTGTCCGCCTAAAACTTCTGGCTCAACTATGTCGTCCGTCGTGAGCATATGTTGGGGACCAAACGCCATATAATAATCTTCATATGCAATTGGTGTTATGACCTGTTCAATCAATATCCCAATGGCTTGATCGCGGGAGAGCAAATCATCAGACCATGCTTTTTGAAAAGCACATCCGACCGTGATTATTAAAACGGTAAGAGAAATACACACAAAATTTTTCATTATTAATTGCTCCCTTTGGTTTATTCCCTTACTTCGGATCCCACCAATCCAGACATATCTCAAATACATACTCCTTTGTCGTCGTTATCAGGCACCTGCCTTAAGTGTCTTGAGTGCTTTTTCGGCATCCGCACGGCCTGAAAAATCATCCTCGGTGGAAAGCGCCGTTTCCAGTTTTTCCACCGCCTCGGCAGCCCGATTGGCCTGAATCAGGACCATTCCCAGGTGATAGTTCAACACCGGGCTTTCCGACGCCTTGGCAATGGCTTTTTCCATAATCCCCAGGGCCCGCTGATTGTCGCCTTTTTTGAAATACGCCCACCCCATGGTATCGAGAACCATCGGGTCATCCGGCCGGGCCTTCAGTGCCCGGCCGGCCAGGGACAGGGCCCGGTCAAAATCGGCCTCCGATTGGGCCTCCTCGCTCAGCAGGAAGGCCAGGTTGTTGGCCGCCGCCCATAAGTTCGGGTTCACCTCCAGGGCCTTTTCATAAACCCGGCGGGCCTTGTCATGGGCCTGGCTTGTTTCGTACAGGAACCCCAGGGTCATGTAGGCCCGGAAATTTTTCGGATTGGCTGTCAGCGTTTTTTCCAGGTCCGCCACGGCCTTGTCTTTCTGACCCTGCGCCAGGTAGAGCCTGACCAGGGCGTTATGGGGCGCCTGCCATTCGGGATTAAGGGAGATAGCCTTTTTTACGGCATTTTCCGCACGGGCATAATCTTTTTTCATGGCATATACCCCGCCCAGCAGGTTGTGACACAGGGCATCCTCAGGGTGCTTGGCAATCTGGGCCCGACATCGTCCGATGGCATCGTCAAATCGTTTTTCAACGGCATACAATTTAACCAGGCTCGAAAAGATTTCAGCGGATTTCGGATTTTTTTCAAGCCCCTGCCGGAGGGTGGCATCGGCCTTACCCATTTTTTTCCGGCGGGCGTAAAAGCGGCTGAGCCGTAGATACCCAAGGGCACTTTCAGGGGTTTTAGAGATGATGGAACGATATACTTTTTCGGCCTGCTCGGGATTGCCGGCAAATTCATGGATTTCACCGATGGCCGCGGGGATCCGGTTGTCATCCGGGTAAACCTGCCGCATCTCTTTGAACTGTGCTATCGCCGCTTTGAAGTCTTTTTTGGCGGTATACAGCCTCGCCAATGAAGTGCGGGCCTCCCGGGATTTCGGATCGATCTTTACAGCCTTGATCAGGGTGTCTGTGGCCAGTTCCATCTCCTTGTTCTGCAGATGGGCCCGGGCAAGATGAAGATAACCGGGCAGAAAGTCGGGTTTTTCATTCACCACGGTTCTGAATTCCGGGATGGCGGCAGTACCGTCGCCTTCTAACAACGCCAGTTGTCCTTTATTAAAATGTGCCTCCACATTTTTGGCGTTTTCAGTAAGTACCTCATCGGTCAGTTGTGCGGCCCGGTCGGTTTCCCCGGTTTTTAGAAAAATGGCGGCCAAGGCGTTTTTGGTCCGGATAACACCGGGCAGAGCCGTATCTTTTTCCAGGGACAGGTAGACCTCCAGGGTTTTAACGGCGTCATCCATTTTTTTTTGGCTCAGCAGCAGTTGACTTAAGGCCAGCCGGGTTTGCCAGCTTTTGGGGCTTGACTGGACGCCGGTTTCGAGTAGTTGTATGGCCCGGTCGATTTGCTTGCGGTTCACATAAAACCGGGCCGCGTCGATACGGTTTTTTTCGTTGTTCTCACCGCCGGCATCCAACAGGTCAGCCAGCAATTTCTCGGCCTTGTTCTTTTGATCAAAGCGCCAGTAAAAATCGGCCAGGGCAAACGTGTGTCCCGGGTTTTCCGGTTCCAGTTCAATGATTTTTTGCAACTGATCGACTGCCGGCTGGATTCTCTGGGTTCCCGCATACAGACCGGCCAGGATCCGGCGCAGCATGATGGCGTCGGGGTTGGCTGTAATCCCGTTTTTCAGCAAGGTTTCCGCCGTCAAAGTGTCCTTTTCGGCCATGGCAATGGAGGTGAGCATAAAATACACCTCCGATGCCGTATGGCCTTCTTCCAGCAGTCGGGTCAGGATGGGGCTGGCCACATCCGGTTTTTTTTCGGCCATAAGAACTGCGGCTTTGAACTGCAGGGCATCCGGATCATCTGGTTGCCTGGCCAGAATCAGTTCATACTGTTCCGCGGCCCGTTCAAGGGCCTTGCCGGCCAGAAACAGCCTCCCCAGCTCCAGGCGGGCCGCCATCAGCCCCTCGTCGAGCTTGATTGCCTGGGAAAAATAGCCAAAGGCTTGTTTAAAGTTTTTATCCTTGAGTTCCACCTTGCCCAGGAGACAATAGGCGTCGGCAAACTTGGGGTCGATCTGGAGTGCGTTCTTTAATTCCAGCCGGGCGCGTACATAGTCGCCCTGCTCGTATAGGGCCTTGCCCTTGTCGAGGAATCTGGCCCGTTTTTCTTCTTTGCTGGCACAGGAGACAACCAGGGTTGTCAATACCAGCAGCAATATGATCGGAGTAAATTTTTTCATCATAGCAACTATTCCTTAAAATTTGCATTTCATCCTGCATATCAAGCCATATGCATACTAAATCGCGCCCTTACGCTGAAGGACAACAAATACTGTCTTGGTGAGGATCTTGAGATCTTCGGAAAACCGCCAGTGGTCAAGATACTGGCAGTCCAGCGCGACGATCTGGTCAAAATCGGTAATCTTGTTGCGTCCCGACACCTGCCACAAGCCGGTAATCCCCGGTTTGGCGGAAATGCGCTTGAGGTGCTCGGGCCGGTATTTGGCCACCTCCTCCAGGGTGGGCGGCCGGGTGCCCACAAGGCTCATCTCTCCTTTGAAAACATTGATGAACTGGGGGAACTCGTCTATGGAGGTTTTCCTTAAAAAACGCCCCACCCGGGTGATACGAGGATCGTTTTCGACTTTGAAGATGGCCCCGTTCATCTGGTTATCTTTCATCAATTCCGCCTTTTTCGCTTCAGCGTTCGCACACATGGTGCGAAATTTAATCAACTCAAAGACCCGTCCGTGCTGGCCCATACGCCTTTGTTTAAACAGCACCGGCCCTGTTGAATCGAGCTTAATGGCCAGGGCCACGAAGGGATACATTACCATGGAGAGGAGTATCCCCACTAACCCGCCCGTGATGTCCAGAATACGTTTGTACAGCAGACCGGCGGCATTGAAGTTGCTTGTCCGCATGGTCAAAAAGGGCACTCCCTGGCATACTTCCATGGAGAGCAGACACTCTTTGTTGTCCCATAGGGCCGGCAGGATGCGCACCGGCATGCCGATTTCATGGCAGTAGGACAGGTGTTGTCCTAAACCGACCGACCGGTCGCCGGGAACGGCAAACACCACCTCATCGATGGAGTGCATTTTCAGAATTTGCGGAAGGTCATCAAGGACGCCCAGCAGTTCTAATGCATCATCATTTTCCGCTTCCACACTTACCCGTCCGGCGATCTCGTGCCCCCAGCTCATCTGTGCTTCCAGCACCTGCCGGACATATTCGTACCTGTCCCGATTGCCGACGATCAGGATATGATTTACGTTGAATCCCTTGGGGGACAGGTAATCCAGATAGATTTTGGCGCAGAACCGAACGCCTAGGATCAGGCCAAATGACAGGGCCGCGTAATAGCCGACGAATTGGCGGGAAAAATCGAACTGCTGGTAAAAGTAGAGACCGGCACCTAAAAAAGCGAAATCCATCACGATGGATTTGGCCACCGACCAGGCGATGTTCAGGTAGCTTTTGGGCCGGACGTCACTGTACAGGCCAAACCGTCCCATCATGTAGTTGTTGATGAACATCATGCCGAGCAGGGCGAAATAAAACGCATTGGTTTCGATGGGGATCACCCCTCCGGACGAGGCGTAGCTCCAGTAATAGGCAATGAAGCCGGTGGTGATCATGCCGATGGCATCCAGCACCAGCAGGATATTGTTCAAGATGATGACTTGTTGTTGAAGCATTGGTTTGTTCGGCGTTGGGAGCGTTAAAGGTTATTAATGTCGGGAGCGTTTAGATTGTTGGGATGGTGCAGCCGCCAAGAACCTGGCAAGTAGCCGGTACAAATGGAGTGAAACGGAATTTATATCCGAGTTAATTTGCTTTTTTGAACGAAGCCGCTACGCTGCGAGGAGAAATCGAAAACAGTGTCTACTTATTTGTTCTGTTTTCATTGGTCACGCGGTGGAATGGTCGGCGGACCAGTGGGTGCTTCCCCGTAAACGGTGTCTACAGACACCCATCTTTCCTCAGGGTCATCTAAGTAGTCAACGCCATATAATAATCTTCATAAACCCTTGGCGTAATGACCTGTTCAATCAATATGGCAATGGCTTGATCGCGGGAGAGCAAATCATCAGACCATGCTTCTTGAAAAGCACATCCGAAGGTGAATAGTAAAAAAGCGAGAAAAATACAGACTAAATTTCTCATTTTTTAACCTCATTTTGATTTATTCCCCATATTTTTATAACAGACAGGCGGATACAACGCTTGTACTTTCTTGCGATTTTGTCTGAAAAAATAATAATTGCGGTGAAGAAGCCAGCACCGCAGTTCACGACGGCGAAGCCGCAGTGAACAAGTGATTGTGAAGATCTGGGTAATAACACTTTTGTAATGTTATCAATTAAGATTGTGGTTCGCTGAGCCGAATTAATCGCTTTTCCAAGCGATCTATATCGGAACATATTGGTCCAGAATCGGCCAAACCCGTGCCATGAAATCGGTCAGTATGCGGTACGCCTCATCCATGGATTGACCGGGTACCAGGGTCAGCTCCGCCCGCACCAGGGCGCCGTCGGTGCGCTGTCTGGTAAAAGCGTCCACCATGAGCCAGTATTTGTTCATCCAGGGGCTGATGATCACCCGGCCCCGCTGAAAAAAGAAATAGCTGCCCAGGATTCGCGTATCGCCTTTTTCCCAGATTGTCGTCATCAAAAGAAAATCGTTTCCGTCGCCGGCGGGCACTTTGTATTCGCGGGCGTCGAGCATGATCCAGCCGCTGCCCAGCATGCAGGACTGAGGGGCGTGGGCCGTGTGGCGGGTGCCCTGGTATTCGTAAAAGGGGATCAACAGGTGGATCGTGTTGGGCAGGCCATCGTTGAAATAGGTGGCGCTGACGTAATCATCGGCCCACAGACTGTTCAGGATGTCATCGGACAGGTAGGAGCGTTTGGCGCGCCAGTCGCCGATGGTCATGGGAAAGGATTCAAAGGATTTGCGTGCGGGCAGGTTGGCAGCCGACGGCAGTTTCTTCAGGGTCCAGCCGCTGCCCAAAAAGAACAGGCACAACAGGGCGGTAATCAGGATGGGTTTAAGGTAAATGTTTGATTGACCGGATGCCCTGGGGACGTTAACGCCGGTTTCCGCCCTTTCCTCAGACCTTGGCCCTTTAATCTCCGTTTCAGACCTCATGTCCTTTGGGCGCAGCGCCCGGAGCTGTCCTTGTCCTTCTTCGGGTCCCTTCGTGATAGAATTGTCCTTTGTCTTTTTCCTTTCCCGTTCAGTGGCGCCAAAGCGTTTCAGGAGTATTGAAAACCCGAACAAAATGGCGCCGGCCAGCATGAAAACGATCCAACCGGAAAAATCGTGGAAGAAATCCTCGGCCAGTTCGGGATGGCCCCACATGTGCAACATTCCCGTGGCGAAAATGCGCAGTCCGTTCACCAGGACGGACAACGGCGGTACCACGATCAGCAGTACAACCTTCTGCCACCATCGCGTGCAGTAAAAAAAGCCGAACAACAGGGCCATCAATACCAGCGGCATGAAATAACGCAGACCGCTGCAGGCGTCCACCACCTGTAACTGGGTGATGCCCAGGTCGATGATATTGCCGTCCTGCAGCACGGACACCCCGGTCAGGCGCAGCATGACCACCGACAGGCTGCTGGCCGCCAGCTTGAGGTTGAAGGTCAGCATGCGGTTGACAAAGGGCGGCAAGGGCACGATGAAAGCCAGGATCAACAGGGGGAACAGCAGATGCTGCAGCCGCAGGCCATAGAGAATGAACAAGATACCGGCGATGCCCCCCCAGATGCCCATGTAGAGCAGGGTTTCCACCGATCCCAGTTCGCCGGCGATCATCGTTACAATCGACAGGGACACCGGCACCAGTCCCCACAGGTTCCAGGAGAACTGCCCGAAGTGGAAATCGTTTTTTTTCTCCCAGCACAGGTAGATAAACAACGGTACGATCAGGTAGCAGTAGCTGTTGTCGCCGGATTCCCATCGAATGGAAAGTTTTTGAAGGACCGGCAGGAAACCCAATACAAATGCAGCGGTCATCAATCCGGGCAATGCGTATTTCTTCAGGTTCTGATTATTCATGTTCTATTCCAATCGGTAGAATATAAGCTTTCGCCTTCAGGTGAAAAGATTATTTGCAAGCCGTCATTGCGCCGCTACTTATTTTGACACGCCAATTGTGTATGAGATAGAAATGATACAATATGTTATCAATAGAGGGGTAAACTTGAGTCTTCTATATGTTTTGTTTCATGAACTGTTTTAAAAAATGCCAGATGAATCGGGGGTTGTGTTTAAGGTAACGTTTACATAATCTACGCGGTTCGCTGGCAAATCTAAAAAGCCATTCCAATCCTGCATTCTGCATCCAGAGAGGTGCATGTCTTTTTTGTCCACTGAAAAAATCAAACGCAGCACCGACACCAACCATTACACAGACAAGATTATCGCTGTGTGCAGCCATCCAGTGTTCCTGTTTGGGACAACCCAACCCCACAAAGAGAATTCTAATTCCCGAGGTTTTTATTTTGCGTGTACACTGTTCATCTTCTTCTCTGGTAAGCGGTCTAAACGGCGGAGAACTTGCGAAGGGTATATCGAGATTTCGAAATTTATTTTTTAGAAATCGTTTAAGACCGGACAGGCTTTTGGGTGTGCCGCCATACAGACCGATGGGGATTCCGGATCGATCCGCTGCTTGACACAAACGTAGCATCAAGTCCGAGCCCCGAATATGGCAGGCCTGCTTGTTGCCAAGCAATTGGAGCCCCCACACCAAAGGCTTTCCATCCGGAACAACCAAATCCGCACGGCTCACCACCCGATGAAACTCCGGATCGTCATGTGCCTCCATGCACATATGAACATTGGCGACGCATACGTACTGCCCCCTCGGTCGTTTTACGGCTTTTTCGACCCATTGGCCGGCGCCGTCACAGGATGTAATGGCCAACGGCATGTTTAATATTTTTTGGTGCCTGATGTCTTTGCCCATAATGAAATTTTTTTTAAAAATCAGATATAGCGCCGGAACCGTTTGACGACAGATTTTCCATCTATACCGGCTCAATCATGTAAATTGGGTATTTAGATAGATCCAGGAATTTTTTTCCATTAACGATCTCGGCAGGATAACAGTTTCCCATTATATCCGAAAACCGGGCATCGGGGTGGTTGCCAACCGGTAAAAGGAGTTTTTTCTTCGATGATTTGTTATTACGCCACATAATGGTCACTTTCTTAGAATTGCCGGAAAACACAGCCTGGGTCACGTCCGGGTTATCCTGAATATACTTTAAAAAAAAGCAGTCACCGATGTTTTTCGCCAGCACTGCATAGGCCGCAGCCAATGGGCGGGGTGATCCATCCCATTCAAAAAAGCCTGTGCCTTCCCGCCGGTCAATCTGATGGCTGGCAAACAGGTTGTAGAAGAAAAGTTTTTCGACCCCGCTGCCCAGCAGGCGAACATAGTTCCTTATCAAGTATATCGGTCCCTCGTCCGGCGGCAATGCGTAATCAAGGGTAACTTCATGGATATTGCGGTATTTTGTCGCCGTGAATATGATACCGCCTTCCGTATTCCAAATGGGTTTTTTAACTTCGGGACCGGATTTCCCCATTATGCTTTTCAAATTATTGACGCCGGACGCAATGGATTTGAATAGAGAAGTTCCCGGTAGTCTGTCAAAATACTGATGATACGATAAAATATCGAGTGAATTCAGTGCGTCGGCTTCAGTGATTTCTTCCGTCCATTGGGAAAGAGGCACTTTGACGGCGCTTCCGCCAATTATCTTGGAATTCGGATTGGCTATTTTGGCGGCGTCGTAAGCGATTTTCAGCAAAGCACAATAGGCGGTCGGTTTATCGGGTCTAAAAATATTAGACTCAGGAATTTTGAAAAATTGCGTATCCGGTTCGTTCCAGATTTCCCAATGGTCAATGGTGCCCTTGAAATGCTTTACAGTATTAAAAACATAATTGTGCCAGTACCGGTTATCTTTCGGTGAGTATGATCGAAAACTGCCAACAGCTTCTGAAGTTTCTTTATCGGGAGCAGATGATGCCCAGCGGGGTGAAGTTCCAAGCAAGCCAAGGAGATGAAATCCTTTTTTTTTCGCCATTTGAAAGGGTGCGTCAAAAAAAGTGAACGTCCCTTTATTTTTTTCAACCACAAACCATTTTGTTCCATCCGGTGGATGGGTTCTCAGCCACTTTACCCCAAGCATTCGGGCGTATTCAAGCATTTCGGAATTGAATCTCACATGACCGCCGAACGGAGAACCGGTTTGTGCACCGTCAATGGGACGCGGAACGACGGCGATCGCCAATTCCGAAGCGTCTTGGATATCACCGTTGATTTTTATTTCAGCACGAATATTTTTGTAACCGGTGGCGTCCGACGGCAAGGGGATATTTTGTTCCATGCGCTTCCCCCCCGGAACCCGGAAAGAGGCCAGTTGATGTTTTGTTCCCCAATAATCAGTAAATGTAACAATTGTTTCAGCATCGGCCCGGGTATGATTAACGGCATTCAGAACCAGTTTGCCATAATCATCCAGAAAACGGATCAGTTTTAAATTTGTGCGGGAGAATCCCACCTCGGCCATTGCCGGCGGTTTATACGCATCTGCATTTTCTTCACGCAGGCACACGCCGTCCAGCAAAACTCGGCCTTTGCCGCTGGTCTCCATAAAAAAGAAATAAGCGTTGTCAGGACCAGGCGCCAGTGGTGTCGAAAAAGAGAACTTTTGCCAGGTCTGGGAAACTGAGCAGGTTTTTTTGAATTTGCGCCCGGTACCGAAATAGCCGTTTCCCAGGCCGATGGTGATCTGCCTCTGTGTATCAGCCGTCATCCAGCATGAGATGGTGTAATTGCGGTTGGGATATATGTTAACATAGGAAGAAGTGACTTTGACGCGACTTTTTTCCGGCAAATTCAGTTCAAGGAATCCATCTCCCTGGATGGCCCCGTTCCGGCCAAAGAACGGTTTGGGATTGCTGAAATCAATTGCCAGTGCATTGGCATATCCGCCGGTTTCCCGAAAATCAACCCCCCAGCGGTCTAACCCAACCTCAAACCCGCCGTTGGGCATCAGATTTTTTTTTGTGGCCGGCGCCGGTGATATGCTATTCGTTATATCGATCAGTTCAGCTCTGGACAGGAACAATCGTCCCGTATCTGCAAAGCGGACCTGAAAAACAGCCTTGGTATCGTCGTCGGCGGCTATGCCGATAAAAGAATGGTTTTTCCACTCATCCGATAGCCTGAAAGATTTCCGGGTATATACCGTATAGGGCCTGTTTCTTTTTCTAATGATGATTTCAATGGGTGTCTTTATGTCTCCCTTCATGCGGACTGAGATTCTGTAAGGGTGATTTTTTTTGATAGCGATGTCTCTTTGTATAAATTGAACCGCTCCGGATTTGTACATTGCACAATCGATTATTTGAACAGTCTGTTCCTTTGCATCCCGCACAAGTTCGTATGAAACCGCGACATCGGCCCATTTGCTGTTGTCTTGCCAATGACGTGCCACGCTGGAGCCGACTGGACCGAAAAAACCGGGGTTGTTCAAAAGATTGCCGGTATCGGCCGCCCCTATGCCGGCAGTTCTCAGAAACACAAGGGGCAACAGCCAAAGAACTTTACGGCACCTTAACCAGTGTTTTGTTTTATCGAGCCGCTTCGGCATATATTTCCAGTAAGCGCCGGCAATGAATTTCCGGCGTAAATAAGGATTTTGCCCGTTGCAGCGACTGGTCGGACAATTGTCGGACCAGTTCGGGCGAACCTGCGAGTTTATTGAGCAAACCGGCCAGTTCACCTTCATTGCCGGGCTCGAACAGATAACCGGACTCGCCGTGCGCTACAACCGACGGCATCCCGCCGATGCGGCTTGCCAATACGGGTGTGCCCTGGGCCTGTGCTTCAACGCCCGCGATGGGAAAATTCTCATAACATTGTGACGGAATCACCACGGCGATGCTTTTTCTGATCAGGTCGATTTTCCGGTCTCCGTCCACAAACCCGAGAAGCTCGACGTTTTTCAGTCCATGCTGCTCGATAAACCGGGCAATTTCCGTATACAGCGGACCGGTTCCGGCGATTTTTATTGTTGCCATTGTTTGTCGGGACGCCTGAAGAAGGGTAAATAACCCTTTTTCCGTGCTGAGCCTGCCTAAAAAAAGAAAATAATTCTCTTTGACGGCGGTTTGATCGGAAAATGACGAGACAAAGTTTCCGCAGACCCTGATGGCTTCCGGCGGCACCCCCCCGTTTGTCAATTTGGCCTTGAAAAAAGGGTTCAACGCTATATGCATGGTGATATCGCTGGAAAATGCCCTGGCCTGCCACCCTCGGTAGATGGCCCGGGCATAAAGCGCACTCAAGATCCGGCTGCCCTTTACACATCTGTTTTTACAGCAGGCCGTCAAACTTTCCAGACAGGCTTCACAAATCCGACCATGGTTAAAAAAAAGGCCATTGGGACACAAAACCCGGAAGTTGTGATGGGTCTGGACCACCGGAACACCGGCCTTGCGCAGGGCGGCATAGACAGAAGGGGACAGCAGTGGGAAAATATTGTGAACGTGGGCTACATCGGGATGGAATTGGTTAACCGTTGACAGCACCTCTTTATCAACGCTGGGATTTTGAGGAATACGGCGCAGCATCGCTATCTTGCCATACAAACTCAAACCGTCGATGGATGTGCTGTCCCTGGCGAATTGGCAGACCGCATGCCCGGCTGCTTCAAGCAATGCCTTTTCCGCCCTGACAACGGCGCACTCGCCGCCCGGAACCTGATAGAAGTTGTGTATCTGTAATATTTTCATAAGGGCCATGACGAGTGACCGTTCCTCAAATTATCGCATCGGCTTTGCAGATCCCATCACAGATACGATCGATGAAACGGTCAAACGATAACCGCCCGGTTATCAGCGCCCTGGATTTTTCCCCGAAGCGTAATGCCTTTCCCGGATCATCGAGGACGGCCGAAATTTTTTCGGCGATCTCCGCCGACGTATTGTCATAGAGCCGGTAGCCGTTCTTTCCGTTTTGAACCAGATCATCGGCGCTGCCATCCGCATAGCCGGAAACAATCGGCAGGCCGTGGGCCATCGCCTCGTTAATGGCGAGTCCGCCGGTACCGGGAAGGACAAAGCAGTCTGCGGCATCGAAGTAAGGCCCGACGCCATCAATAATTTTCCCCGTTAAAATAACATCCTCTCTGCCCTGACACTGACGCCGTATCTCAGGCATATATGGTCCGTCTCCCACAAGGACAAAAACCAAATTTTTTCGATTCAGCCTGTCCAAAGCTTTAAAAATAACAGGGAGTCGCTTTTCCTTGAGGACAGCGCCGACATACAATAGAACCTTCTTGCCATCGATTGCCGGGTATATCGACTGGATATATTCCCGGGCGTCCCCCTTGGGAAGACTCTTTATTCCGGATTCGTTAATAGTATTATGGATGATGGTAATATGGCGCGCATGTGCGCCATACGCCAACGCATATTTTTCCGCGTTACTGTGGTATGCGAGGTGGTAATCGAACATCGGGATAAATTTTCTGAGAAACATGTCCTTAATTCTGCCGGGGTTGAATTCATACCCGCACAGCCATGATACCGCCTTGTACCCGACCTTTTTTTTGAGAGACAGCCAGCGCCATATAGCCATACTGCCCGGAAAGCATCCCATCACGACCAGGTCCGGTTTGAGCATGGCGATTTTTCGTTTTAAGCCGATCTGCTCCCGAAAAATATAACTGCCGACCCGCCACTCCCGGTAACGATACTTTGTCTCGTTATGTATTGTGCGGCTTTTTATGCCCACACGTCCAGTTGCCCCTTCCGGTACTTCGCCGGAGAATAAATGGATTTCATACCCCTCCGATCTCAGCTTCGGTTCCAGTTGGGTCAACATCTCTCGGTTGTAGTGTGTGACACGATCCATTATGAAGAGTACTTTTTTCATTTTTCCGACCCCAACTGTTCCTGCTCTCTTTAATTCTCAGATTCGACAATGGCCTTTCTTACCATATTCACATTGCGATTTATGTCGAACTTTTCAAACACTACGATAAGGCTGTTTTTACCCATTCTTTTACGAAGGGCCTCATTTTTCAGCAAAAGGATTATTTTCTCAGCGAGCTTCTGTTCATCTCTCTCGGGGACAATAAAACCGTTATACCCGTCGGTGATTTGTTCGGGGATGCCGCTGATGGAGGTTGCCACGACGGGCAACCCGTAGGACATGGCTTCGGTGATTGCCGTCGGCATCCCGTCACGTATCCCGTTTATATTGATTTCAGATGGAAACACAAAAATATCGGATTCGGACAGATTCCCATACACCCGGGAGAGTGGAATGGAACCGAGCAATTCTATTTTATCCGCCAGTTTCGCATCCCTGATTTTGGCGGCTATTCGCTTATAGTGAGGCCCGTTACCCGCCAGGCGACAGACGAAATCCTGGCCCCTGGCGGCAACAATCGCCAGAGCGTCTACCAGCGTGCCGTGCCCTTTAAATCCGGAAAAAGCGGCGGACATAAAAATGACCGGCACATCGTTGGATATTCTCTTAATTGGATGTTGTGGAATTTCAACACCGTTATATATGACAATCGTCTTGGACTTGACGAGGCTGCAATCCGAGATAAGCTGAAGGTACTTTCTGTTATATTCCGATATGGCGATTATCTTCCGGGCTCGTTTGATTTTTTCATGAAGGAATTCGGAATAAACGTATATATCACCCGATGCATGTGCGGTGAAGCTGAAAGGCACCCCGGTAAGGATATTAGCGATCAGGGCCAGCGTGGAAGCTGTCGCGAAATGAGCGTGGAGTCTGTCGATTTTTCGCCTCTTCACCTCCAGCGCCAAACCGAACCCGGCCCATATATGCACCAATGTTTTTCCCCCATTTACCAGCGGCAATTTCGGCAATTCACTGGCATACAGGGACAAAAGCTGACCGAATTTGATCGGCCGGGTTAACAGAAAAAACATCACCGATAAAAAGTTAAACAAAAACCGCCTGCGAAGATATATCGTGGTTTTTATCCTATCTGCGTTATCCTGATTGATCCAATCCTGCGCAGGCAGTCTGTATGCAAATACTGACAGGTTCTCTACCTCATGCGCTTTCAAAAAGTTGTTTGTCTCTCTTAAAACAAAAGTCTCTGAAAGCGAAGGGAAAGAGACGGTGATATACGCGATATTCATTGCAATTACGCCCTGTTGACCTCGCCGATGCTGTACGGGTTATGGAGACCAAAGTCTCTGGTTGAAGGCCTTGCCAGAAGAGGAAGCTATCCGTGAGAATTTAAAGCAACAGTCTCTTTGGACCTGCCTAAATGCATCATGTACAGCTTGTTGTATTCTTTAAAAATTTGTTTCGGCTGGTATTTTTCTGCTTCCGCCCTTGCATTTATGCTTATCTGCCGCATGAACGTCTTATCCGACAAGAGCCTTTCAATCCCAGCTTTAATCGTTTCGGGATCGTTGTCGTCGATCAATATTCCATTTTTGTTGTGTTCAATATATTCAGAAAATCCCATTTTAGTCGCAACCACCGGCTTTCCCCTTGCCATCGCCTCTAAGCCGACCAGTGGAAAATTTTCCGATTTTGACGGAAAGACACAAATTTGTGCCCCATCTATCCACTTTTTAACGTTTGAACTGAATCCGACGAATTCAATATTTTTTAAACCGTAATCCCCCACCATCGGCCCGGTGCCCAGAAACTTGAAATCGAGCTCCGGCATAATCCTCGCCGTTTCAATAAGGGTAACCATTTTGAGGGATATTTGCCGGCCGAAATTTAAAACATACGTCCCTTCTTCAGAGGATACAGGCGAAAAATAGTCTTCATTCACGGGATTGACGACCACTTCGAAACACGCTTGTTTCTTTCGATACCGCTCACGCATGAATTCGAAATTATGACGGCTCACGCATGTGATGCAATTCGATCGCATTATGTTGCGTTTGCGAATAAGCCAGTTTTTTGCCCATACGGAAAAGGTCAGGTTGTTTAGCTGTCTGGCTTTGTCCTCCGGCACGCCGTCATGTACAGTAGAAAAAAGCGTGTATTTTCTCGATACAAAGAGGCTCAACACATTGGGCATATGGCAATGAACAACATCCGGTTTTATCTTATCAATGCGATCATTTAAAGCTCGGTATCCTTTCCAGATGTAATAGAGAAGCAGCCTTTTAGGCTTCTTCAGATAAACGATCGTTATTTCATCCCTGCGTTCTTCATGTTCCCGCTCCCCAAAGGTGATAACGAAAACATCATGCTCTTTGGCAAAGGCCAGCGCATGCATCCAGGCGACCTGTTCCGCGCCACCGCAGTATGGCGGTATGTTTTCCACGACAATTAAGAGACGCATCAATCCTTCTGAAGTGATAAGATACTTGGTGGGTGATAATGCCTTATACCAAGGCTTGGATGGGCCTATTTCGATCGTTCTCGGATTTTGAAATTGCTTCTCGTCGAATCATGGCGGATGTTACGGCGATGACCGCAAAAAACAACCAGATGATGTTTTGGGACCGGTCATGGCGAATGAACTCGATCTTCATTTCATTGACAAAGAATATGATCAGTCCCACATGTAGAATCGTTGAAACTTCCAGCCAGAAAGTATCTTCAAGGGTTTTAGACAACAGCATCGACTTTATCGACCGATAATACAGCCAAGTAAAAAATGTCAACAGAACGAACAGCCCCAGAAAGCCGTCTCGCAGAATGTATGAGAGATAGAGGCTGTGCGGCCAACCGGTCACCTTCATTTTGCCTTTACCTTTTCCAAAATACTTGTAACCGGTGCCGATAATTTTTTCCATTGCGGATGTTGATTTTATCAGCTCGACACCATACAACCACGCAGGGGTCCGTGTATCGAACTTTCCCTTGCCGATATTGATATGGATATTTTCGGGTTTCAACCGCTCAACGAACTGGGAATCGGGCCTCAAGATATCAATTGCAAAAATTGTCCCGACCAGCAATGCAATGACCGCAAAAGAGCATATAAACGCCTTTATGCTGGCGCCTATTCTGCCCATGAGAAACATGAGGGCGATCAGGTATACCAGCCCCAAAGCTATCGCCACATAGATTCCCCTCGTCTGGGTCAACGGGAGGATAGCTAAAAAATTAAGGATCAAAAATCCAAAGAGAAGTTTGCCCTTTCGCGATTTCGCATCCAAGATCAGCACATAGGAAAACAGGATCATCAACACCGTATACTCTGACAAAAGTTCATAGCCCGGCATTGTGGCCGCGATTCTTTTCGCCCATTTTACATTTTCAGCGATAACAATGTATTTAAATATTAAAGTATTAGCCGGGTTGATCAACTGAAGATAGCCCGCCAGGGTGGCTATGGATCCTGAAAAAACCATTACTTTCAGAAGCCGAATAAGATCTTGCCGGGTTGAAACAAAGCGCTTGGCCATCTGGTAAACGCCGACACAGGAGAACATAGTAAGGACACTCAAATAATCGCCCGACAGACGTATACGTCCATAACCGGAATTGAATATCGGCGGCAGGCTTAATGCCGACAGCGCCGAAACGATCAGCAATAGATAAATAAGGACGGTATCTGAACTTCCTTCCTGCGGATTTGAAGTGCCCCCCCTGTGGAAAAATGTCAATATTAAAAAGAGGAAAACGATCAGGTACATTGAAAGGCTTCCGCTCAGTGAGCGAAAAGACAGTGGAATATAAAAAACAGCGGCGCAATAAAGCCGTTTCGGCCTGTTAACGTTCAAGGCAAAATAGAAGATGCTGATCATCAGCAGCACAAAGAAAAGTACCATCTTCTGTGGATCGTTATTGATTAGCTCAATCATCTGAATTTAAATGCATTTATCCCGTCAAATTCGATTATGATTACTTTTGTTTTTTAGTTTCAGTGCGAAAGAAATTATAAATTTTTTCAAGGTAGCTTTTCCCGCAAAGTCTCATGTCCGATAATTTCCGGGAAACGCTTTCACGGTCAAACTTCTCTTCCGCATATATAGCCTTCTTCAGGAACCCCGGTATATCTCTTTCAATACCCTTGATATTGAAATGGTTTGTTTCGTCCAAATCGAACTCTTTCAGTAAAAATCTAAGTTTTGAGTTTCCTTCCTTGTCAAATCGATGCGCGGACCAGTCGATGGAAATCACTGGTTTGAGATGCTTCAGAGAAAAAACAGTACCATGAAACCGATCCGTAATCACCAAACTGAATAATCTATACATATTGGCCCAGGCGAACGGATCCAGACATGGCAGGGAAAGGTCTGCATGGGGGTTCTCAGCTAAGGAGATCACGCTGAAGCCTCTATTCTTGTAATGGGAAATAATTTTTTTGCAAAAATCATTGTTCGGGTAGTTAAGGCCAAGAATCGGGTCGTTTGAAATCCGGATCCCACGCCTCTCTACAATTGATTCAACATCCACATGAGGGATGTCTCTTAGAAAAGTCGGATCGGGGACCTGAGAAACTTTCTCCATAAAGCGGCTTGTCAATCCTTCCACCAGCGCCTTGCTCATTGTATCCCGTACGCCGATCAGACCGAATCCATCCAGAATGTCTGACATCGCATCTCTGCGCCGATCACTTAGATCTGCGATAGCGGTTTTGTTTGACGATACTGCATATGCCACCTTCAGGCTATCGACTTCCACCGGAACCCAGTAAATATTAGGAAACGAGGGCCGATCTTTCTTCCGGGAAATTTGCCAAACGGTATCGCTTCCAACGATAATCAGGTCATAGTTGCTGTCATTCAGGAAATTTACAATTTCAGCCAGATCCTGAGATACGAGTGCTGGCTGCCCCATGATAAGGTGCTTTCTTTTGAACTTACGGTATCTCCGCAGCCGCACCAGATCGTTTAACGCGTAGCGGTATTTAAAGTAGTTTCTGATGCATCGATATCGGCTGACGAGGTGTTGATAATTGATCAATTCAACGCGATCACCGAAAAAGGTCTCAGCGACGGCATTCACCAGGCAGTATGCCTGAAGTAAGGTTCCGGGATTTTCATCCCAAAAATAGGTCAGTACGCCGATCTTCATTTTGTCCCTCGAACGAGAAAGAATGCATATCCTACATAAAAGGCATACAGAATGCCGTTAACCCATGAAAATATAGATATACTTGTTATCGGTTGGTTATAAAACCTTATTGCAGCAGCGATCGAGACGACCCTGGCCAATGCAACCGTCGAGTGAAATGCTAAATTAAACCCTAAATTCTGCTTAACCGTGACCACCTGTACCGCAGGCGTCATGATGAAAGTCATAAGGAGCCAAGGGGAAAGAGCACCGGCAAACTGACCCGCGGTTGCCCATTTTTGGCCAAAAATAACCGCAAATATCGTTTGTCCCCATACATACAAAATAAGGCAAGGTAACAGTCCTACAATCGCAAGTCCAAGGGTTGTCTTGGTAAAGACCTTCTGCATATCCTGCTTGTTGGCATTCAGTTCGGCAAATCGTTGCAGAATCACATTCGTTATTGACCGTGATATCATGTCCAGGGGACGATTCAGGATATTGTATGAAAGCGCATACAGTCCGACGATATTTTGCGAGAACGACACCGAAAGCATGAAGACGGGAATGTTCTGGGATACTTCATGAAGCAAACCGGTCCAGATGCTGTACATTGGAAATCTCCGAAACTTCTTCAGAACAAATATAATTTTGTTTCTGCTTATACCTCGGAAAAATTGCCAGTGAATAGCGACCCCCTGCTTCCTGATGAGAGGGTAACTCGCGCTAAAGAACCCAAGGATATTTCCCGCGATGAGCCAAAAGGCCGATGGTCCTATCAGGCAACCCGCCGTGATTTTAAAGGCCGCAGGCCATAGTGACAGATAGACCCGGGTTTTTGATATGTCCGAAAACTGTTTTAGTCGGCTGAACCAGAATGCGAAGGCTTCCCTGCATCCCACCAAAATCAGGCCTGCGGGGACAAACCACAGCCACGCCTCTAACTCCGGGGCGTTGAATAACAACGCAAGGTGATTTTTCCCGATGCCGATAATGAAGATACTGACAAGAGTAACTATAACTGTTGATATCAGGCATACCTGCAACAGGTAGAAAGCTTCACGGTTTATTTTGGGCAATACGATAGCTCGTTCGTATCTAAGGCAGACAAATACGCTCAGTATCGAGAGGACAGAATTGACGAGCGCCATCGCCCCGAAATCACCCGGGGCATACAGTCTGGAAATGACAGGTGCAGCCGCAACCGTTATCATCTGGGCAAGCGCATTGCCTCCGAAAAGAATAGCAACGTTTTTTATGAATTCGTTTCGCCTGATAAATGATGGCAGGTATCCAAATTTTAAATGACGGGCGAGGCCTCTCAATAGAACCCCGGTATCCTGCTGATACGCCAATACCTTCTCAGGCACCAGCAAAATTCGCAATGAAAAACAACCGATAAGGGCTGCCTCAGTTGCATTTTGCCATCATTGCAATCAAATGTCATTATACAAGCCATTCCCTATCATTAAAAAAAGCGTTGGCCTGAATCAATCGGACGCCAGGGTTGGGCTTCAGCCACATCGTCCTGCAAATCAGTTCTTCAGCCTTTCCAAATACCATTCGTATGTCTGTCGGATGCCTTTGGTCAATTCGATGGATGGCCGCCACCCCAGCTCCTCCAATATCGACACATCCAGCAGTTTTTGTGGGGCGCCATCCGGTTTGGAGTTATCATATGTGACTTCACCGGAAAAACCAACCACGTCCCGAACCGTTTCCGCCAGTTCTTGGATGGTGCCGTCGATGCCCGACCCCACGTTGACAAAGCAGGGTTTCGGATAGCTTAAAAACATTTTAGAAGCAGTCTCCTCATCGAGGTTCATGACGTGCACGCAGGCATTGGCCATGTCGTCTACATGCAAGAATTCCCGTTTTGGCGATCCGGTTCCCCAAATGATGACAGACGAGTGCCGATTGCTCAGTGTTGCGTCTAAAGAATTCTTGATGTCGGCCGGTATGGGCCCGAAGCGGGCCTCGTCCTTTATGATACCCGTTCTGTCGCCTCCGGTGGCCAGCCTGGCAAGGTGAAACTTTCGGATCAGGGCCGGTAGGACATGGGAATGGGTCAGGTCGAAATTATCATTGGTGCCGTATAGGTTGGTGGGCATCACAGCCATGAAACGCGTGCCGTATTGCCGGTTATAGGATTCGCACATCTTGATGCCGGTAATTTTGGCGATGGCATAAGGCTCGTTGGTTGGTTCCAGCAAACCGGTGAGCAGATGCGCTTCTTGCATCGGTTGCGGGGCCAGCTTTGGGTAAATGCACGAAGATCCCAAAAACAACAGGCGTTTCACACCGGCCCGATACGCCGTATGAATGATATTTCCCTGAATGGTCAGGTTATCGTAGATGAAGCGAGCCGGATAGGTGTTGTTGGCATGAATGCCACCGACCCTGGCCGCCGCTATAAACACATAGGCCGGATTTTCCTCGGTAAATACTCGGTTGACTGCGGATTGGTCCCTCAAATCCACCTTCACCAATTTCAACGTCTGTGGTATTTCCTGGTCAGCATTGCCATTGGAGAAGATAGCGGCATCCGGCATGCTGGAATGGTAGCTGCCCAGTAAATTGGTGTAGCCCATAAAAAGCAACTTGCGAACGATGGCACTTCCGACCATTCCGGATGCACCGGTGATCAGTATTTTTGATGTTTTTTCCATTTTTTTAAATCTTATCAGATGATCTATTCGCTATGATGATTAATTCGAAAGCCCGCCCTCTGGCACAGTTCATCACGCCTGGCCTCTTCCAGGTCCTCATTCACCATCTCCTTGACCATCTCCTCGAAGCTGATCTTAGGCGTCCATCCCAGTTTTTCCCTGGCTTTGGTCGGATCGCCGAGCAGGGTTTCCACTTCGGTGGGTCGGAAATAGGCCGGATCCACAGCAACAATGGTTTTCCTGTTGGCAAGGTTCACGCCCTTTTCATTAATCCCTTCACCTTTCCACTGGATAGCGATGCCAAGCTCCCCGGCGGCGATTTCCACAAACTTCCTGACCGAACGCTGATCGCCGGTGGCGATGACAAAATCATCCGGTTGATCCTGCTGCAGCATCAGCCACTGCATTTTTACATAGTCCTTGGCATGCCCCCAATCCCGCAATGCGTTGAGATTACCTAAATAGAGGCAATTCTGCAAACCCAGATAGATCCGGGCCAGCGCGCGGGTGATCTTGCGGGTGACAAAGGTTTCCCCTCGAATGGGGGATTCATGATTGAACAAAATCCCGTTGCAGGCATATATTCCATAGGCCTCGCGGTAGTTCACCGTGATCCAGTAGGCATACAGTTTGGCACAGGCATATGGCGACCGGGGATAAAATGGTGTTTTTTCGGTCTGGGGAATCTCCTGGACCAGGCCATTCAACTCCGATGTCGAGGCCTGGTAGAATCGGGTTTTTTTTCCAGCCCCAACAGGCGGATACCTTCGAGCAGTCGCATGGCGCCCAATGCATCCACATCGGCCGTATACTCGGGGGTCTCAAAGGAGACCTGCACGTGGCTTTGGGCGGCCAGGTTGTAGACTTCTTCCGGTTGCACCTGCTGAAGTACCCGGATAAGGTTGCTTGCATCGGTAAGATCCCCGTAATGCAGGATTATGTTCCGGTCCTGTTCGTGCGGGTCTTTATACAGATGATCGATGCGGCCCGTGTTAAACGAAGACGCCCTGCGCTTGATGCCGTGGACCTCGTAGCCTTTTTCCAACAGCATTTCCGATATGTAAGCGCCGTCCTGACCGGTGATGCCGGTGATGAGTGCCTTTTTCATTTTAAACCGTTGTGTTTGTCAGATTGGTTATAAAAGGGTGTAAACCACAGGTGGCGAACGCTCATTGGATTATTGGTTTAGCCAATTAGTGTATGGTGTTAATTCTCGAAATATCCAGTCCATGGTCCCGGTTTTATTTTCGGCGCTGGGATATCCGACGGAAAGACCGCCGACTATAGCTCCGCCGTCTGAGTTACATGGCCAAATTGTTGTTAAATATTTGTAAATACAATGTAAATTGTTTAATCCAGATAAAACCCGGATTGGTTTTTGAATAAGCGCCCCGGTTGGGAGGCGCTTTAAAGAAAATTTGTTTTTAAGGATGCCTTGTTAAATACCTTAAATTTTTCCGTCTGTATTCGGAAGGGGTCAGGCCCACCCGTTGTTTGAAAATTCGTGAAAAATAGGACAGATCGTTAAACCCCACGGCAAAGCAGGCTTCGGTAATATTTTGCTCTGGATTTACCATGAGGGCTTGGGCTGCAATGATACGCTGTCGATTGAGATATGATTTGAATGAACATCCTGCATTGGCTTTAAAATGCCTGGAAAGATTAAATTTGCTGATACCGGTTTTTTTGGCGACTTCGTGAAGTGTCAGGGGATCGGAGTAATTTGATTTTATATATTTCAGAGCCTTGTCTACAAAAAGGGATTTTATGGGGAGCGGTGTTTTGTCCTTTTGAGGATTATTAAAGTGATGCAAACCTTTGGGTCGCTCATATATCAGGGACATTCGTTGCAGAACAATATCGTAAAAAAATGCCATGAGTTTTGTATGTTGATGAATACTGTGCATGAAGTCTTCTTTTTTTTGGTAATAACAGATGACCGGTTCCCTGCAAACCGCATAGATTCGGTATTTCCCACCTGACAGCAGAGATATGATGCCAAAGAATGAATTGTCCGAAATACGGGTGAAGGCGGCATTGTAATCGTCGGGCGGGCCTACAAACAGATCGGCAGTGCCGGTGTGAATGAATCCTATTTTTTCGGTAATTTGTTCCGGTACAAGGAGATAAGCACCTTTGCCAAGGTGCTGCTCACTGAAGCTGGGGGTAATCCGTAGAAAATCTTCTCTGGATAAACTGCTGTATGGATATTGCCGGCCTAAACGATGAAACGCATCCATTCGATTTTTCCCCGATGCAAATCGATGCCATAAAAAAACCCCGCCCGGTAAACCGGGCAGGGTTGGCACGTGCATGTGCATGTGCATCTCTGTTTCCCGCCTTATCACCGAGGCGTGTTTCAGAAACTCATTCAGACAGGTCTCCTGGCTTATGGATCGTTCTACCGGTCGCCTCTTCCCATTCGTATATTTCGAACAGTGAGTTTTTGCGACTTTCGTCCCCATTCACAGTGGCGGGTCCGCAACGGATTTTCACCGTTTTCCCTCTATGGCATGCTACGGCATCTGAAAGAGTAGTAAGCTGTTTTTCGGGATGCTATAAATTTAAAAATTTAAATTGTCAATATAAAATCTCGATAAATGGGAAAAATGATTGTTGGGCACGTTTTCCGGATAGCACACCCGATTTTTTCTTTGTTACCGCAAGATAATCCTATTTTTAGGCAATAAAATACAAGCATTCCGAATCCCGAGTAGGATATTAATCCTCACTTAAGGTACCTGCTTTGGATAGGATCGGTTTTGTACGGTTCTGCTTGAACGGCTTTGGCTGCCGATACCTTTGATAAGCCGTCGATGGGCCAAGGGCCTTTGCATACCGTATATTTAATGGATATTGGGGAAATAAATGATGAAAAAGATGATCAAGACTCTCTGGAGGGATGAATCCGGTGTTACCGCCATTGAATACGGGCTCATCGCCGGTCTGATGGCAGCGGTGCTGGTGGTCGTTTTAGGCGTGTTCAGCGACAAACTCAAGGACCTGTTCGACGCCATATCCGGCAAGTTGGAAGAAACCACCGACAATATCAATAATCAGTAATGACAATTTCCATAAAAATGGTCGTGTTGATATTTTTGCTTGCGTTGGTCACCGACTTCCGGGATCACCGTATCCCCAATTTGCTGACCCTGCCGGCATTGCTGGGAGGCCTGATGTTCCATGCGGCGACGGGCGGCCTGACCGGGTCCTTGTGGGCGTTGAAGGGCGCCCTGTTCGGCGGTGCCCTGCTGATCATCCCCTTTGCCCTGGGGGGCATGGGCGGGGGCGATGTCAAGCTGCTGGCGGCAGCCGGCGCCTGGCTCGGTCCCCATGGCGTGGGGCACCTTTTTATATACGGTGCCTTGGTCGGTGCGTTGATATCTATCGTACTTATGGCCCGTCACGGGGATTTTAAAAAAATCGGGCGGGTGAAGACCGATGTTCTTAATTTAATTTTCACGCGGGAAGGCGCTGATTTTTCCAGTCGTCGCCATGGCTTTGCCTACAGCATTCCCATGGCCGCCGGACTGGGCCTTTTTATATTAAACGGGCCGGTGATCTGAATGCGGCATGCCCGGAAAAAAAATATGTTCAATCAGGACGGCGCCGCAGCCGTGGAATTTGCCCTGGTGTTATATCCTCTGATTCTAATCCTTTTCTGTGTCATCGAATACGGGTGGTATTTTACCAATCGGATATCGCTGGTCAATGCGGTTTCCGCCGGTGCGCGCGCCGGTATCAAGGCCGAGACCGATCTGGACGCCCGGGTCTGGGCCGTTGAGACCGCTAAGGCGGCCTTTTGGCCCGGGGACCTGGAAACTGTCCAGGTGGCGGTTTATCCCGGCCCGCCCAGAACCCTTGAGGTCAATGTGAATGCCTTTGGATTTTCCCCCCTGGTGGGGTTTCTGCCGACGGGATGGCTGCCGAACAAATTGGTGGCCAGGGCAGTTATGGCGTTTCCCTAGCAGGGAAGGGGCAATGCAGCGTGGATAATGAAGAATGAACGACAAGGCTGAAAAAAATGCGTAAATTGCGGGGTGTTGTCGCCCTTATTGTTGCCGTGGGGTTGGGGTTGCTGGCGGTGAAAGCCGTTAATTATCAGTTGCATCGCTCCAGGGTCGAAAAAAAAGAGAAAACCGCCGTCGTAGCCGTGGCTGCCGATAAAAAAAAGGTGAACAGCATCCCTTCGGGCATGCGTGAGGTGACTCTCCGGGTGGATGAGGTCACCGGCATATCCCGGGACCTTAAAGCCGGGGATCGTGTGGATGTCATCGCTACGACCCCGTTGCCCGGGTCCAACGCCGGTCACATGTCCCGCATTATCCTTGAGAATGTCCGGGTTTGCCGGGTGGCGGGGGGCGGCACCGAGGTGGCCAAGCGGCTGGTGACCCAGAAAAAAACATGGACCGTCTCACTTATTGTCCTGCCCGAGAGTGCGGCCATGCTCACGGCGGCAGCCGGCCAGGCGGAGATCACCCTCATGGCCCGCAGATCGGAAACCGAAAAGGTCCATGCCCAAAACAGTTCTCCGGAGGTGGCAACCCGTGACAAGGTATATCTTTATAATCCCGAAAAGGGCCCCTGCACAATAACGGTTCCGGTGCAGAATATGACGGAACCCATCCCCGACCATATGCGGGTGGTCACCCTTGACATGAAGGAAACCGACGGATTTTGCGGGGTGCTCCGGGCCGGGGACCGGGTGGATGTGATTCTAAGTACAATGCTCGGGGCCGTTGATGCCCAGGGGGATTATGAGGTCGGGAACAAGGCCACCATTACGGAAAAGCGTAAAAAATCGGTCATGCTCCTTCAGAATGCCCTGGTGTGGGGTACGAAAGATATTCCGGCCCTGCCCGGCTCGGGCAATAGCGCGTCCCCCAAGGTCATGTTGCTGGTGTCCACTCGTGACGCCATGAAACTGACCGTTGCCCGGGATGTGGATAAAAAGTCCCGGCTGCGGTTTATCGCCAGGAATAAAACCGATTCGGAATCCTGCCGCATACCCGATATCTTCTTTAACGATCTGCTGTTGAAAATGCGGGAAAGTACCCGGGTGCGGGTGTTCCGGGGCAACCAGCGATCCATTCGGCCGTTTTACAATTGAGGAACCATTATGAACCGATTTTTAACCCTGATGCTTACGGTGTTTCTTTTTCTGGCGGTACCATCGGCCCACGGGAGCAGTGAAAAGGATGTTGTGGAACATATGGGTACCATCCATGTCAAGACCCACTGTGCCAGGGAAATCATGACCGCCAGGGATATTGTCCAGGTATCCGTTGGCTCCGACGAAATTGCCGACATTGTACTGCCCCCCACCCGGAGCCCCCGTTTGATTCGCATCCTGGGCAAAAATCCGGGGCGAACCAACCTGATTATCTGGTATGACAACCCGACTGCGGGTAAAAAAGTCATGGCCCGGGAGTATGAGATCGTGGTGGGTCGCGAATATGTCGTGGAAGTCATCACCGGTACGGCCACCGACGAGACCGGGTCGTTAAAGGGGTGGTAAACCCGAGAATATTTTGGATTCCTATTGGAACGGCTGAAGAGAAACTGAGCGCTGAAAAATATCCGCCATCACCCCAAAAAAATAAAAATTGATTTGAGCCATCGCTATGTCAAACACGAAAATCGTTCTTCAAAAAATAAAATTCACCACGCCCCCGGCCTTTCTGCTGGTCTTTCTGTTTGCCCTGTGGGTGGGGACTTCAGTTGCCGGTGCCGAAATTTTGCCATCTGAAACCATCGAAGGGGTGTACCTCGGTAAAACCGTGATTTTTGAAGATGCACCTTTTTACAGGGTCGTGGTGGGAGACGCTGATATTGCCAGTGTGCGGTCGGTGTCAAAGACAATGTTGATCATCAAGGGGATTAAGCCGGGACTGACCAATCTGACCCTTTGGTACGAAGGTGCTGAGGCACCCGGGGTATATGAGTTCAGGGTGGGCATCGATCCAGCGGTGGTGGCCCGGGCCGAAAAATACGTCAAAGAACTGGTGCCCGATGCCCGGGTAAAAATCATCCCCATCGATGCCCAGATTTTATTGGAGGGCGAGGTGGACAGCCTGGTCGATATGCAGCGGGTCATTCAGGTGGTGACCCCGTTTTTTTCCCTGCCCAACGGTATGGCCGAAGCGCCGGATGATGACGGCAAAACCTCCAATGTCATCAACATCGCCCCCTCCGGCGATGCCGGGGGGGGGAGTGACACCGAGGGCCAGATGGAAAAAAACGTCAATACGGTACTGGCCATCAAAAACAACCTGGTGCTCATCAAAGGCCCTCAGCAGGTGCAGCTCGAGGCTAAAATTGCCGAGGTATCCCGGTCCGGCATCAAAAAAATGGGCCTTTCCTTTGTCAACAACAAAGACTGGACCATCGGCGTGTTTCCCACCGGGGATGTATCGGGAAAGGCCCTCACCTCCCAAAGTGCTGCAACCCTTGCATCAACGGTGGGGGTCGCGTCGACTTTTGGTGCTGCTTTCCAGGTGCTGCTGCACTCCACCCATGACGACATGCTGTCGATCCTGAGCCTGCTCAAGGGGCAGGGCCTGTCCAGGATTCTCGCTACCCCCACCCTGGTGGCCATGAGCGGTCAGGAAGCCAGCTTCACCGTTGGTGGCGAATTTCCCGTGCCCACCGCCGGAGACAACGGCGGTACCAATATCGAATACAAGGAATACGGCACCCTGCTGCGCTTTCGCCCCGTGGTCATCGGCAAAGAGACTATCTCATTGAAGCTCAAGGCTGAAGTGAGTTCACCGGATTATTCCCTGGGCACCATGTCGGGCGGGGTGGCCGTACCCGGTCTGAAAACCCGCATTGCCAGTTCGACCCTGGAACTCAAAGACGGCCAGAGTTTTGTCATGGCCGGTCTGCTCAAGGAAAATTCATACTCGGTGGTCAGCAAAATTCCCCTGCTCGGGGACCTGCCCCTGGTGGGGGCCCTGTTTACCAGCAAAGAGTTTGAAAAGGATGAAACCGAACTGGTGATCATTGTCACGCCAAGGCTGGTGCAGCCCCTTGACCCCGGGGATGTGAAGGCCCTGCCCGGTGACATGGTGCGAGACTGCATCAGTGATTTGGATTTTTTTATCCGGAACCGGGTGGAAGAACCGGCCGGCCCCCGAAAGGTGCCCATGCCCGAAGAGATGCCGCAGATCACCGGAAAGATGGGGTTTGAAAGGTGAATAATCAATATATGAGAATTTTAAAAATATGCCTGAGAAATTAAAATCCGTTATCATCGGCCCGGATCGCCAACGAGGCCAAGATTTGGTCGAGGCCCTGGGTAACCTCGTGGAAGTGGTGGCAATCCTGCCCGATCCGGCCGTGGCCTATATTCAGGTAAAATCCCTGGGGCCCGAGGCCGTATTTATCAGCGGGGACGGGGATGAAACCGAGGCAGTAAACCTGATGCGGATGCTCTCCAGAACCCTTGGGCCTTTACCGCTGTTTCTTTTTGCGGCCCGGGAGACCCCGGATCTTGTTTTAGCGGGATTCCGGGCCGGTGCTGCTGATTTTATCCAGTTTCCCGCTGAGGATACCCGGGTCCGGAAAACAGTGGAAAAGGCGCTTGAGCGGTCCCTGGGCGGATTCCGACAGGCGGATATCTTTGGCTTGTTCAGTCCCGTGGGGGGGCAGGGCATTACCAGCCTGGCAGTCAACCTTGCCGATCACCTGCATCGTATCACCGCCGATCGGGTCATGGTGTTGGATTTGAATCTTTACCTGGGCAATATCAACCTTTTACTGGATCATACCGGCGGCTACCATCTGCCGGATCTGATCCGGGATATGGACCGCCTGGACGAACACCTGCTGTTTTCCTCCCTGGTGCCTCATGCCAACGGGTTTTACCTGTTGTCCGTGCCCGGAGACATCAATGACGGAGAGGGGGTCACCCCTTCGGATATCGCCGGACTGCTTGCGGCACTGAGACCCTATTTTTCCTATATCGTCATCGATCTTCCCCATGATTTCAGTGAGAAAACACTGGCGGCGATCCAGGCCTGCGACCGGCTCATCCTGGTGGGGCGCCAGGCTATGCCGGCGGTAAAGGCGTTGCAGAAGGTGCTCTGCTTTTTTGAAGAACTGGAATTTGATATAGACAAAATAAAAGTGCTCATCAACCTGCACCAGGCTGGAAACGAATTGACCATCGATGATATCGGCTATGTGTTGAAACAGTCGGTGTTTGATAAAATTTCAATGGATAAAAACGCCTTTGGCCGGGCCGCTAGCCAGGGTAAAACCGTGGCGGAAACCCTGCCCCGGTCCCGGGCCAATCAGGACTTATCCCGGCTTGCCGGTCAGCTTACCGGTACCCGCCGAGCAGCTATGGCCGGTGGTTTCGGTCGTTTTTTCAACAGGCTCTTGCCCGGCACCCGGGGAGGTGCCGGGTGAAGCTGAGCCGTCGATTGAAAATGGAAAATGGGCAGATGGTTTCTTCGACGACCTCTGGGGCCTTCAAGGGTGGCGGACTGGACCGAAAAACCTATAATGCCGTGAAAACCCTGGTCCATTTCCGTCTGGTGGAGCGTCTGGACCTCACATCGGTGACCCGCACCCCGGGGCCGGAACTGGCCGCCATTGTAAAAGATGCCCTTCAGGAGATCACCACCTCGGAAAATGCGCCTTTGAACCAGAAGGAGCGGGGCATGCTCATCGAAGACCTGATGAACGAAATCATGGGGTTCGGTCCGCTGGAACCGCTCATCCAAGATGATGCCATCCAGGATATCCTGGTCAACGGGTATGACAGCGTTTATGTGGAGCAGAACGGCATTCTGCACCTGACCCCGATTCAGTTCCGGGATAACGATCATCTGTCTCAGATCATCGACAAGATTGCTTCCGGGGTGGGCCGGCGCATCGATGAATCTTCCCCCATGGTGGACGCCCGCCTTCCTGACGGTTCCCGGGTCAATGCCATTGTGCCGCCCCTGGCCCTGGACGGCCCTGTGCTGTCCATCCGTAAATTTGCCCACCATGCCCTCACCATCGGCAACCTGTTGAAAACCGAATCCCTTATGCCGGAAATTGCCGCTTTTCTGGAGGGGGCTGTCCGGTCAAAACTCAATATTCTGATTTCCGGGGGCACCGGGGCCGGGAAAACCACTTTTCTCAATGTCCTTTCCAATTATATTCCGGAAACCGAGCGGATCGTCACCATTGAAGACAGTGCCGAACTGAGCCTGGGTCAGCCCCATGTGGTGCGGCTGGAATCCCGGCCCCCCAATATCGAGGGCAGGGGAGAGGTCACCTTGACGGATCTGGTCAAAAACAGTCTGCGCATGCGCCCGGACCGGATCATCGTGGGGGAAGCCCGGGGGGCGGAGGTGATGGATATGCTCCAGGCTATGAATACCGGGCATCCCGGATCCATGTCCACCATTCACACCAATTCACCCCGGGACGCTCTTTCGCGCATGGAGGTGATGCTCAGCATGGGTACGGCCCTTTTTACGGAACGGGCCATGCGGGGGCTGATTGCCAGTGCCATCGACATTATCGTTCAGCTCAACCGGCTCCCCGACGGCCGGCGGCGGGTCATCTCCGTAACCGAGATCCTGGGCCTGGAAAATAACACCATAAAGATGCAGGACATCTTCCGGTTTGTGCAGAAAGGGGTGGATGAAAAGGGCCGGATTTACGGAACCTTTACCGGCAGCGGCACTCCATCGAAATTTCTCGATCATATCCGGGTCAACGGTATTGATCTGGATCCTGCGATTTTCACCATCTGCCGGGAGGTGGTATAGGGCTATGGAAACCGTTATCGGCATCAGTGTGTTTTTCGGGGTTCTTTTTTTTGTGCTGGCCCTTTTTATGCTTGAAAAGGACCGCCGGGAGGCGCGCAAGACCCGGTTTTTAAAAAAAATATCGGCCCCTTCAGGCCGTGGCGCCGCCGGGACGATTCTTAAACAAGACCGCCCCAAAGGCGTGCTTCGCAAAATCCTGGGACGGTTCATTGATCCTGACCGGGCCGAGGCCCTGCTCACCGCGGCTGATGTCGGCCTTTCACTGGAACGATTTTTGCTTCTTTGTCTGGGATGCGGCCTGGTGCTGTTGCTGGCCGGAGCCCTGTTTCTTCCCCACCCACTGATCCTTGTGCTGCTGCCGCTTTTGGGCACAATCGCACCGGTCATGGTGGTACTCCTGCGCAAAAAAAGACGGGAATCCGCCCTGGTGGCGCAACTGCCCGATGCCATCGATGCCATCACCCGGGCCATTCGGGCCGGTCAGTCCGTGGACAGCGCCCTGATGGAGGTCAGCCGGAGCCTGCCGGCCCCGGTGGGCACCGAGGTCCGTACCATTTACGATGAGATGGCCATGGGCCTGGCCTTTGAAACGGCCATCCGCAATTTTGAAGAACGGTTTCCCATGGTATCGGATGTGAAGATCCTCTGCTCCGCCTTTATTATTCAGCGGGAAGCCGGGGGGAGCCTGACTCATATCCTGCAGGGATTGTCCGCCACCATCCGGGAACGCTTCAAACTGAAACAGCAGGTGCACGCCCTCACTGCCGAAGGGCGGGTAACGGCCGTCATCCTGGCCGCCATTCCGGTGGCCTTTGCGTTTTTGACATGGCTGCTGAATCCAACTTATATCTCTTTACTGTTCGTGCATCCCATGGGGAAAATACTCCTGACCGGGGCCCTTTGCCTGGAAGTGATGGGGTTTTTGATCATGCGCAACATGGCGAAAATTGAGGTGTAGGAAAAAGTGAAATTATGACCCCAGAACACCTCATCAAGATATGCCTCTTTTTTTTTGTATCCGGTGGTTTTTTTTATATTTACCTGTGCGTCGAAGCCCATGTGCACCGCATGGTCACCATCCGGCGGCTTTCGGGCACCACCGGTGAAAAGGGCAGCTACCAGCGGCATCTGGCGGAAACAACGTTAAAAAAAATGCTGATGATTCTGGGAGATGCCGCGGTTCCTAAAAAACAATCCGAAATATCGGCCCTGCGCAGGAAACTGGGATATGCCGGATACCGGTCTCAAAATGCCCCGGTGATTTATTTCGGAACCCGTCTGGGGCTGGCCATTATGTTCGGCGGCCTGTTTTTCGTGTCCATCCTGGCCAGCGGTACCCTGGGACCCCGTGAGCTGTTATATGGGTTTTTCCCTTTAACCGCCGGTTATTTTCTGCCGCAGATAATCCTGACCGACCGGATCAAGCGGCGTCACCGGCAGATTTTCCAGGAGCTGCCCGACACCCTTGACCTGTTGCTCATCTGTATGGAGGCGGGTTTGAGTTTTGACATGGCCCTGTACCGGGTCAGCCGGGAACTGGCAACTCTTGCGCCGGTGCTTTCCGCAGAATTCGGCCAGTATTTTCTTGAAATCAAGGGGGGGCTACCCCGGCGTGAGGTCTTGGAGAATTTGGCCCGCCGTAACGGTGAAAAAAACCTGTCCAGCGTTGTTCAGGTATTGATTCAGTCTTCCCGGTTCGGCACCGATATTGCCGAAGCCATGCGGGTGTATTCGGAAACCCTGCGTCTGGAACGTAAACGCCTGGCCGAGGAAAAGGGGGCCAAGATCTCCACAAAGCTGACCTTTCCCACGGTGCTTTTGATCCTGCCGGCCATGATGCTGATTATCCTTGGACCGGCGGCCATCAACCTCGTTGAACGGCTGAAATAAAGCCTTATAACCCATGAATGGTTATGAAAATGAAATCTGAAAAAATGCAAATACGCCTTCTCCGGTTGCTGCCGATCCTGCTTTTTTTGTTGGGTGGCTGTACGACCCATAAACCGGCAGTGCTTCCCGACAGGGATGAGCTGGCCCGGGAAGCCGCCGCCAGGCAGCGGTTTGTGCCTGACAAGCCGCAGCCCCGGCATCTGGATCTGGCCGTGGCCTTGATAGACCGGGGATTTTATGAGGTGGCTCTGGGAGAGTTGAAAAATGCGGCCGACAACGGTGACAAGACGGCCCGGATCGATTGCCTCATGGGCCGATGTTTGCGGGAAACCGGGCGCTTGGATGAAGCGGAAAAGAGATTTCGCACCGCCTTGAAAAAAAATGCCGGATATGCACCGGCCCACAACCACCTGGGGTTGACCCTGGACCTTTGCGGTCGGCCTGAAGCGGCCCGGGCCTGCTATCAAAGGGCCATTGCCCTGAACCCGGCCCGGGCCGATTTTTTAAATAACCTGGGGTATTCGGAAATACTGGCCGGCAGGATCGAAGCGGGGCGGCGGCACCTGCAAAAGAGCTTGGCCCTGGACCCGGCATCTGAAAAAACGGTCAATAATCTGGCGCTTTGTCATGTGATGGAAGGCCATGACCAAAAGGCCCTGGCCCTTTTATCCCAGACGTTTTCCCGGGCCGCGGCCCATGCCAACCTCGGGGTTTTTCATCAGATGCTCGGCAACCCTGAAAAGGCCGCCGTCTTCTACCGAAAAGCCCTGGCCATCGATGCTGAGTGTGCTGTGGCCCGGAACAATCTTGAAAAAATTAAAAAATGAAAGGGAAGTGTCATGATATATTTTCGGTTGGTTTTTGTCAGCCTGTTGCTGGTTTCAGCAACGGCTATGACCGGCTGCAGGACGGCCGCCACCCACCTGAGCGATGATTTCGGCGCCACCAGTGCCCGACTGTTTTCGGCCCAGGTGGTCAACCCCGAAGCCCCGGCAGATCGGACGGCCGCCCGAGGCATGCCCGGCTATACCGGGGTCCAGATCTACAATGATACCTACCTGGAGCAGGTGGCCAAAGAAACGGCGGCCTGGTAATCCATGGCCGATTTTTTGATTCGGTTTTGCCATATCCGCCCGATGATGCTTGGGTTCCGCCCGGGCCGGAATCAACACGGGGGCGTGGCCATTGTTGTGGCCCTGTGCATGGGGCTGCTGCTGACCCTTCTGTCCCTGGTGCTGGACAGCGGCTACCTTTACAGTGAAAAGAGTCGTCTGGAAAATGCCGTAGATGCGTCGGCCCTGGCCGGTGTCTATGATCTGGACTCCGGTACCCCATCGGTTGCCGCCGGTTATGTGGCTGCTGCCAACGGTCTTTCCCAAGAGGCCACCTGTTTCCAGGTGGCGACCGGGTATTATGATACGGATAACCAATATGCCGATTTTGTGCCCTACAAGGATTTCATCGCTGTGGACGATCCCGGGTATCCCGATGAGTTTGTCAATGCCGTTCGGGTAACGTATAACCAAGATACCGACGGATTGACCGGTCTTCAGGGAAATCGACAGGTGAAGGCGGTATCCGTGGCCTACCTGAAACGGTATGGCCTGATCTCTCTGGATGAAGCCGGGGAGATTCAGATCGGCCCGGACAGCGCCTGGCAAAACGGTGCCGTTTATGCGGCCGGGGACATTAAATTGTCTAACAACGGGGCCTGTTCCGGCGGCTGGTTCGGGGGCGGTGCGTCCTACCAGGCACCGGATTTTGATGATGTTACCTTTTATGCAGGGGGCCGGATATTCGATTGTCCCATTATTTGCGGGGCTTCAGGAGAGGCCACCGGGGTTGACTGGTCAACGGGTTCCCTGAGCAACCATCCCAATGCCATGTCCGAGACGGCCCGCATCTCCCTGCGACCCTGCGATAAGGATTATGTGGATTCTTTAAAATCCACCGCCGATACGGTTTACACCCCGAACTCGGCCGGCCAGGATGCGGTATTTTACGGTGCAGGTCTTTCCGTGGGGCGGGAACGGCAGTATTTTTTTGACCTGACCCGGGCCAGAACCGGGCGTGAGGTGATTTTTTTCGATGCCGAGCCGGACAAGGACGCTTATCCCGTCTGTGTGGCCATCATTCCGGCTGCGGCAACAGACAGTGATACGGTGATTGCCAATGTCACCTTCATTACCAATGCCAATGTGTATATTGCCAACAATCCCGTCAACAGTCCCCAGGGCAGACTGCATTATGGCACTCCTGGTGACGCGCAATTCATCCTGATCACGGCCGGGTCCGTCAATGTGCTGGTAAATTCCGTTAAAATTTCCGCCATGGTGGTCCGTTGCGGCGGAGATTTTCATTTTGCCTGGCGCACCGCCGCCGTTACCGGGGATCACGGATTCCGGGTGATTGCCGATAAAAGTATCTATACCTTCGGCGGCACGGAGGACCCTGACTGGGATATCACCCCGTTGAGCACCCTGGGACGGTTTTCCGGATCCGTGGATTTTGCCTTCGGCCCGCCCTGTCCGCCGACCATTGCCCGTTTCGGTGTGGTTTCCGAAGTTCAGTAAGGGACCGGGTACGGTTCCCGGTTTTCATTTCCCGGCCATTCCGCGGTGGAACGCATACGGGATATGTTTTTTGTTTACCTTCCGAGTCAGGCATGGTTCTCCCCACCCGTTAATCAATTTTTTATTCCTTATTTCACCCCCCCCCCAAAAAAAAACAAAAAAAGTCTAAAAAAACGCAAGTTTGTTTCAGTATTTTCGATTAAAGAAGTGTATATCCGGCCGAGAGAGGCAAAAAAATATTGATTTTTTCATTTTTTTAATTCATTAGCGGCATTTACGAAAAACTGTCGCTAACAAAAGAGGTTTAAAAATGGATATGTATGGCAGAAACAGAAATTACACGAGTTATCGATATTGGCAGGATGGGCTGTTCACGCCCCCTAACAGTGGGCGATGTCCCTATTGCCGGCACAAGCTCCCGGAATGTGATTGCGGTTACGGATTGATTCTCCTTGAATCTAAAAAATCGGTTGCCAGGTTCGGGCTGAAAAAAATTTTCAGTGTCTTGAACCGGGCCGGTAAAAGGCTTTTTGTGTTCAGGCGTCAAAAGACTCTGTTCGTCCACCGGTAAGTTACGAAAAATGCGTTGATTCTCAAAAAAGGGGACCGTCTGATGGCGACGGTCCTTTTCATCCCTCATTACTTACCCAGTCCTCAGCAGTTCCCTTTTTCCCGGCGCCGTTTTCCGGTGCGCAGTACTTATCACCAGTTTTTGGGCCAAAGTGCTTTCCCTGGCGGGCCCATTACCCAAAATCCACCTCTTATCCCCCCCAACCTGAAAAAAGCAATAAAAGTCAAATTTTACGCAATAATTTTTCAGTATTTTTTATGAAAAAGGCATAATTTTATTTCAAAAGAAATAAAAGAAAAAGCCACACCCCGGGCGACCGGGGGCCGGAAAGCCGCGGATCTTTATTGAATTGTCGAAGAAAGCCGGGTTGCCTTACTTATTCAAAGGTACCCGGTTTTTTTATGATCTAAAATTTGAATTAAAACCACAACGAAAAGGAGAACCATTCAATGAAAGCAGTCAAAACATTCTTATCGGGCGCAAAGGAAAAGTTTATGAAACGATACACGGCATGCGGAATGATTGTGCTGACAACCCTGTTCGTCATGGCGGTTTCGGCACAGGCCTATACTTTCGATCAGGTGGATACGGAATTCTGGGTGGGCAGCGGCGTCAACGAGGCCCTGTTGATCGTCGATTACAACGGTTACGGCGGCGACACGGATGACACGTCCTTTGCCTTCGGCTTCCGGTGGGATGGAACTGCCGACGGCCTTGATTTGTTCGAGGTCTTGAATGCAGACGGCAGACTTACGGCCACCAACTATGACACGAGCGATGGATGCTATTATTACCAGATCGGCTTTGAATACGAGGGGTATTCCTATGCGTGGTCCGGCGGTGCCGTCCCCTTCCGCGGCGGTTACAGCGACGATGGCGAGGATTGGAACAGTGGCAACAATGGCTCTTTCGGGAACATGAGAGACGGCCTCGACACCATCGAACTCGTCGACGGCATGTGGTTCGGTTATAGCGTCTCCACGCCGTTTGCGGCTCCGGATGTCCCGCAATCGCCCGTGCCGGTCCCGGCGGCGGTGTGGCTGCTGGGCAGTGGTTTGATGGGCCTGGCAGGTATGCGCCGGCGCAAGAATTCGGCGTAAAAAAAGAAGGTTTAATAAAAATTTTCTATGTACAACTATTCTGACCAATTGCATACCTGCTTTTGGTTTTGGAGTGGGCATTCCGAGGCTTCCCATGGTGCTTTGAGCATTCATTGGGGCTTTGAAATTTGAGTTAAAATCACAACGAGAAGGAGAACTATTCAATGAAAGCGGTAAAAACATTTTTATTGAGCGTGGTCGTTGTTATGATGGCCATGCCTGCGTTCGGCTATTCCGATTTTGCAGTGGAACTGGTGGACTACAGCAGTTCCCTTACAGGGTCATTTCTTTATAATGATCCTTATGCGGTACTGGGAAAGCCCTCGACAAATTTTCAGAACTCGGGCTTCAGTCCGGCAACCGGCAGGGTTAAACTTGTCGAGCCTGCCTGGAATGTGGGGCTGGATGGTGAAAAATTGATCACCACCCTTAACACCGACGAGTATGTCACGGTTAAGTTCGATCACAGGGTCGAGGACGATCCGCTGAATCCATACGGAATCGACCTTATCGTTTTCGGCAATTCCTTTTATGTCGGGAGCGGTTTCGTGAGCGATCTTTCCGACATGGAAACCTATATGCTTGTGGGTGGTGCCTGGTTCGAGGGTCTGGTTGTGTCGGTAAGCCAGGACGGAGAGACATGGTACACCTATGACAGCGGCCCATACTGCGACGCCGCTTTTCCCACCCAGGCCTATCTCTGGGACAGCGAGAACGGCGAGTGGACCGATACGGAGTCGGATTTCACCAAACCGGTGGATCCTGATCTGGCCGAAACACTTCTTGCCGGCGGCATGTCCGCTGCCGATGCCATCGCCCTTTATAACGGTTCCGGCGGTGGTACGGGTTTTGATCTCGCTGAATCGGATTATGATTGGATTCAATATGTCAAGGTGGAGGGCATCAGCGGTTTCTCCGGTGGAGAAGTGGACGCTTTTGCCGATGTAGCCCCCGCAAGCACGGTCCCGGTCCCGGCGGCGGTGTGGCTGCTGGGCAGCGGATTGCTGGGGGTGATCGGTATTCGCAGAAAAAATAGGTGACCGAGCCGAGATGTTCTTGCGGTAGGAGGATATATGCGCCCTGGTCTTCACCATCCCTGCCATGCAAACAAGACTTCAGACAAACGGGAGAGAGAAGAACGGGGCGCTTTGGTCCATGTGATAGGAAATTAAAAATAATGATTACAATCGAAAAATCGAAAAAGGGGAAAAGGAAAATGAAGAAAGTTATGATGCTACTGCGATCTACCATAGTTATTTTATGTTTTTTCCTGGTTATGGCAGGCAACGCTAATGCGGCGCTTGTTGTAGACCAGTACAATATTAAGAATGGGTGGATAGGCGCATATCCCCTCGATGGGGATACAGAAGACGCAGTGGGTCAGCTTTTTACACCGTCACAATCCAACCTTGCTGCGGTTGATGTTTGGCTTGGAGAAGGTGGTTCGGTATACTTAAATATTCGTGAAAACTGGATTGACGGAGATATCATTTGTACGACAGAAAGCCTGAGTGGTACAGACGATTATGTGACGTTTGACATTGATCCGGACGTATGGCTCACTGTGGAAAATTCCTATGTCATCGAAGTGGTTTGGTCGAGCGGTGAAACAAAAGTCAGAAAAGACAATTCCGGGGACGACTATTATACCAGGGGGGGATTTCTCTCCAATGGTGGCTATTCCAGTGGATGTGATATGCTATTTCGGACCTATTACGATGATGAGGCTTCGCCGGTGCCGGTGCCGGCGGCGGTATGGCTTCTGGGCAGCGGGCTGCTGGGGTTGATCGGATTTCGCCGGAAAGGGCAATGCAGGTAGCCCTAATCTTTTTTGCCCAATGTTGCATTAAAAGATTACGACAACCGTCCAGGAAGCTGACAGCATCATAAAACAGTTGCTTTTTGTTGTATGTGGCGGTCGTTCCAAACCACGGTATACTATATGTATAACCGGTTTTCGAACGGTCGCCATTTTTTATCTGCATTTTAAAAAAGCAAGAAAAGTCAAATTAAACGCAATTAATTATGAGTAAATTAATTTTAGATGGGGTAGACACATCAAAAACAGGTTAAAGAAAAAGCTACACCCGTCGTGAGGCGGGGTCGGAAAGCCGCGGATCTCAAAGTGAGAAAGCCGGGTTGCCTTGATCCATTTGAGGTAGCCCGGCTTTTTTTGTTTTCACCACGAAGGTACGGAATCTTCATGGTAGATTAAACGGCCGGAATCAGAAGCAAACCCGGAAAATTTTTTCAGGTGCCTTTCAGGAGGTGCCCGGCTGGCTGTTGTAAACCCGACCTTGCCGGGAATATCTCCGAATACAGGCTTAATAGGGAACTCCCGTGAAATTCGGGGATGGGCCCGCCGCTGTGACCCCGCCCGTCTGTTTTAACGGCAGAGGGGACCCTTTTCAGCAGGATCATGCCACTGTTCCGGTCATCGGAATGGGAAGGCGGTTGAAAAGGCGGGGAAGTCAGAAGACCTGCCTGAAAAAGAGCGCGTGCCGTTTTCGAGGACGACAACGGCACGGATATATTCACGAGGATAAAAAAGGGAAATCCCCGGATTGGTGTGACATCGGTCCGGGGATTTTTTTTGGCAAATGAAAATCAAATGTCAGCAGAATATGATTAACAGCGGGTTTCAGGGCAGTCATGGGATGATCCGTATGCGTTGAAAAACGAATCATGCGTAAATCATACATCAATCATAAAAAGCAGAAATTATTTCATGACAATTTGCAATGGAAGGAGTTTGGAAAATGAAAAAAATGATGGGGGTATTTTTAGTTATTACATGCGTGTTTTTAATGGGTGCGTCCGCCCATGCGGCGGCCTACGATTTTAATGGCACCCTGATCGATGTGGACGCCTGGGCCGGCACCGGGGAAAACGAGACCATTCTGGTGGTGGACTGGAACTGTCTGGACACCGGCGAGTCAACCATTTCCGAGTCCCATGCCTTCGGATACCGCTGGGACGGCACGGCCTACGAGTTGGACATGCTCCTTGCTTTTGACGAAGCCGGTATTCTGACCGTTACTCAGGGGTCTTTTGGTGAAGGCTGGCTGGATAATATCGGCTACTATGGCGACGAGGACGGGGAAAGCCATTTCCATGTTGAATCGGGAAGCTGGAATCTGGCCAGCACCAGCGATCCCGATGCCGTATGGGGAACCTACGGGGACTCCGAATGGGATATGAATACCGGTCTAATGAACACGGAACTGCTTGTGGACGGTCAGTTCGAAGGCATCAACGCCATTATTTTTTACGGCTCCTTACCGGATTATGCCGACGATCAGTTGACGATTCCATTTGCCGAACCGGTGCCTGTCCCCGCCGCGGTATGGCTTCTGGGCAGCGGGCTGCTCGGCCTGGTCGGTATGCGCCGTAAAAGCAGGATCTAAGGAATGTTATCGGCAGGTAGAAGGGGGGTGATAATTCAGGCGTCGTCTGAGAGGTCAAAAATGAGGTGCTTCGTTTACTTATTAAAAAGGGAAATAATTATAAAGATTTGAGAAAGGAGAAGTGAAATGAAAAAGGTAACGATGTTGTTAGTTATTTTATGTCTTTCCCTGGTTATGGCGGGCGGCGCCAGTGCGGCGCTTATTGTTGATCAGGAGCAGGCTTCAGTTGGTGGTGGATGGTTGAATATGGGATACGCTGCACCTTTGGGGCAGGAGTTTATTCCCGATGTTTCAAACCTGGCGGCGGCTGAACTTTATATCAGCGTCAGCGGCGGCGGAGACGGGCCCGGTGTAACCCTTAATGTCCGGGAAGGTACCATCGACGGAACCATTGTCGGGACCGGGTCAATTGAAAGTGCTGTTACCGGGTGGAACCTGATCGAACTGGATTCCTATGCATGGTTGACGGTTGACGAAACCTACGTGCTTGAATTTGTTTCGAGTTTTCCTAACGGAGTTTCAGCGTATCGTAATAACTACGATGATGGGGCATATATTGTTAGAGGCAGTGTGAATACATCTGGCTATGACCTTCCATTCCGGACCTATTACGACGACGCGGCCACGGTGCCCGTCCCGGCAGCGGTCTGGCTCCTTGGCTCAGGTATTCTCGGCCTGGTCGGCATCCGGCGCAGAAATTCCTGAGTGACCCGAAATCCCTGGTTGCCGTTCCGTCTTTCCGGACATCTACGGGGCCGGCCAGCAGAACGGCACCTGGGCATCGGGTCACCCCTAACCAATACTCAAAGGGGGCACAATGAAGTTCGTGAAATTATTTACAGCCATCCTGGCGGGGCTTGTTATGGCCGCGCCTGCCCTTGCCAGTCCTTATGCCACCGGAGTGGTCAGCGCTACCGTAACGACCGGCGTCACACTTTACGACGATCCTGCGTCTGCCCTCGGCAAACCGACCACATGGATCAGCGGCAGTGATGTGGGCGGCGTTGGTATGGCCGCTTCCATGGCCTACCCGGCGTGGAATACCGATCCGGACGGAAACGAACTCCTTGTCACGCTTTCGCCGGGCGATCAGATCACGGTCACCTTTGACCATGATATCGTGGACGATCCGCTGAACCCTTACGGAATCGATTTTATCGTATTCGGAAACGATCTCTACTGGGGAAGCGGAATGATCTATTCAAATACGGACATGGATGAATATACCATCAGTTCCGGTACCGGCTGGTCCGATCCCGGTGTCGTCAGTGTGGCCCAATATATAGACGGCCCCTGGTACACCTTTGAGACCGGCCCTTATTTCGATACGACCACTTATCCCACACAGGCCTTTGCCTGGGACAGCGAAAACGACACATGGGGCGAGGAACTCGACTGGACAAAACCGGTGGATCCCGGCCTGAATCCGACCGAAGATTTCGCCGGTCTCTCGGTTGCGGAAGTTATCGCCCTCTATGACGGCTCGGCAGGAGGCACCGGATATGATCTGGCCGATCTCAATGATTTGTATGGGGTTGAACTCGACTGGATACGCTATATCCGGGTTGAATCCAACGGAACAAGTCGACCAGAAGTGGACGGATTTGCCGACGTGGCCCCGGTGCCTATCCCGGGAGCGGTCTGGCTTTTGAGCTCGGGTCTGCTGGGTCTGGTCGGCCTGCGCCGGAAACATTAATTCTTGAACAGAGCGTTTTCGATGGCGGCCGGTTTCACACGCGGCCCATCGGGAACCGGTCATAGGAGATTAAAGTATGAAAACATTGAAAATAATTGTTATCGGTGCGGCCGTGCTCATGTTGGCGGCCAACGCTTATGCCAGCGTCTTTGCCACGACCGTGGTTAGTTCTTCTGCGAGCCTGGACGGGGGCAGCTACTATAACGACCCCAACGATCTGCTGGGTGCGCCGGCCAGCTATTGCGCAGGCTGGCCGTCCGGCAACGATCATATCAGCATTGTCGAACCGTCTTGGGGTGACGGCTATATCACCACCTTAAATGAGGGCGACTATGCCATCGTTGCGTTCGATCATCAGGTAACCAACGACCCCGACAACCCCTACGGGTTGGACTTCATCGTTTATGGCAATGCATTTTTTACGGGTGGCGGATCATCTGTCTCTGATACCACTGATCACACGTCTTATACACTGTCCGGCGGTGCCTTCACGGAGAATGTCTTGATCTCCGTCAGCCAGGACGGCGAGACCTGGTACACCTATGAAAACGGTCCCTACGGGGATAACCTGTTTCCCACCAATCCATGGGTCTGGGACCCGGATCTCTACGCGGAAACCGGCAACGGGTGGACCGATATCGAAAACGATTATACCCTGCCCGTGGATCCCACCCTGACGTCGAGTGACTTTGCCGGCCTCAGCTCCTATGAGGCCATGCTTCTGTACGCGGGCTCCGCCGGCGGCACCGGTTTCGACTTAGACGATATTTATGATTTGTACGGGGTCGAGTTGGACTGGATCCAGTACATCAAGGTGGAAGGTGTCAGCGGTCTGTCCGGCGGTGAGATCGATGCCTTTGCCGACGTGGCCCCGGTGCCGATGCCCGCGGCAGTATGGCTCCTGGGCAGCGGTCTGCTGGGTCTGGTGGGTATTCGCAGAAGAACAAACCATGCGTAAATGATACACCAGTCATAAAAGACGCTCAAACCGAAGGGAGGTGAAGAGACGTACTATGGGTGTACGGAGAAAGCATTTTAAACGGATATTTTTATTCACCTTGAGAAAACTATTTGAAAAATTGAAATAAGGAGAAAATCATGAAAATCGGAAGAATGATAGTGGCTGCATTGTTGTTTTCCCTGCTGGCCACCGGTGCCTATGCCTATAGCTGGGGTGATATTGAACTGGAAGCCACCTATGGTACAGGCGATTACACCGCCCTGTTAGTGGTTGATTTCTCAGATGCCGGGGGTGATTCCTTTGCCTGGGCGGTTAATTTCAGCGATGACACCATTGGATATACAGACATTCTTGATGTGGTTGCTGCCGCGGATTCTCAGTTCAGCGTGGAGGGATCCGATTTCATTAATGACATTATTTACGACACCTACACCGGCACCTCCGGTGTGTGGTGGATGTCCAATACCAGCAGCGACCTGGGAGAAACCTGGGATGGTTATGCCGGTTCTGTAGAAGACGGAGGGACGGTTGGATGGATTAATTCGGCAAGCTGGGGAGATCCGGTCACCCCTATCAACAGTCCTGTCCCCGTTCCCGCCGCGGTCTGGCTGCTGGGCAGCGGCCTGGCGGGTCTGGTGGGTCTGCGCCGGAAGGATCGATAAAAACAGTGTTTACTATAGGGAGAAATAAGATGAACAGGAAATTATTCGCAGGATTGGTTGCGGTTCTGCTGCTGGTCGGCATGGCCGGCGGCGCATCGGCATCATTAACCGTCATCGGCACGGCTATTTATGACGGATCGGATTACAACCTGATTTATGACGACGGCATGCAGATCACCTGGCTGGATTGTACCAATGCTGCGGCCGACTGGCAGAGCCAGATGGATTGGGCGGCGAGCTTGAACGATGCCGGCGTTCTGACCATCACCCTCAACGACGGCGTGGAGATGAACTGGACCGGAGAGTGGCGCCTGCCCACCACCGTGGATGGCCCATGGCAGTATGGCGTTGATGGCACCACCACGGGCGGGTATAACATCACCACCTCGGAATTGGGCCATCTTTACTACGAAGAACTGGGCAATGCCGGCGAGCGTGACACCTCCGGCAATCGTCAAGCCTCGGTTGCCGGGCTGACAAATACGGGGGATTTTGCCAATCTGGTAGAGGGACTTTATTGGTCCGAAACGGCATTCGCGGCCGGAACAAATCAGACTTGGACGTTTAAAACCGCTACCGGCATGCAAGGTCGCAACGGCACAGCCAATGCCTATCTCGGTATCGCCGTGATCGACTGTGCGCCTGTCCCCGTACCCGCCGCCATCTGGCTGCTGGGCAGCGGGCTGCTCGGACTGATGGGTATTCGCAGACGCACCTGATGCGGAACTGAATAGTGCTTTCCTGCGGGCCGCCGGCAATTCGACTTATATTTGATGTGAAAGGCGTTTGGAAAGGCAAGTTAATTTGAAGACGGCAAGAAAGTACCAATATTTGGCAAGAAAATCCAAGCAAATTAATTGGACATAAGGATAAATTTAAAATGCGAGTGTGAGTATTCTTTTTGCTTCAATAACCTGCAAAAAAAGGAAAAGACAAATGAGAATAATCAAAAAACGAAGCCCGCTGGTTAGTGCAGCCCTGTTTTTATGCCTGCTGCTGTTACCGGCCAGCGTATGGGCCGATGATTTTGCCGATTACAAGACGGCAGTCGGCAGCGAGTCGGTGGTTAATCTGCCCACAGTAACGGGGGGCTGGTTTGTGGCGGTGGACTATTTTCCGGAAGGCAGTACGGCCCTGATTGATGGCAAGTTTGAGGCCGAAGGCCGGATCATCGCAGCCAACGACAATAAAATTTACCTGCAGCGTACCTATGGCTCCAGCCAGTGGGATGTGGTGGCTACGGTACCCGGCACCATGGATCCGAGTTTTATCCATGTGTCCCCGGACGGCACCAAGATTGCCCTGGGGGCAGGATATGGCGCGCCGTTGGCCATTATCGACCCGAATACCTTAAGCGCAGCCAATCCTCCGCTTCTGTGGGATTATGATGCCGGGAGCATTACCTCCGTTGCCAGCGGTGTCAGTGTCTTTCCGCAGATTAATTTTTATGACGGTGACTGGGTCGACAGCCGATATTTCGTGATCAATGGTGGCGCCTGGCCTACCAACTGCGAGCCGCCTTATGAAGACAACCCCAACTGCACCTTTGCCAGCGGGGTCGGTGTCGTCGATACCGAAACTTCCAATCCGTCCACCCATGTGGGGGAAGCGCTGATAACCGGTATCCCCGGGGCTTCAGCCGACGTGGATGTGGACGACAACGGTAACCTGCTGACAGGTCTCGGCATGAAAACCCTGCCTGAAAACCGCACCGGTGAAGTCAAGGTATGGGCCGCGGATGAATGGCAGCCCGAACCGGGAACGTTTGCGGCCAATACCTATGAAGGCAGCGGGGCGGTTGTGGCCGAGAATATTCTCAGCGCAGCCTACCTGGGTGAAGATGCCGAAGGCAATCTGCATGTGGGCGGCGGTGATGCTTTTGGAACGGGTGGTGTCTCCGAAAACGGATATGCGGCGATCATCAGGGCCGGCATCGTGGATGCGATTGCAGACGGCACCCGCATCACGCCGGTAACCGATGGCGATAAAACCGACAACGGCGAGTACAAGTTTTTTGCGCCTGATCCCTGCCAGGACGATTCGGCCACCGGTATCATCGGTGATTCCTGGGGCCGGGGTCTGGCCGTGATGTGGAACCCCACCTATTATGAAGCCAACGGCACCTGCTACGGCACTGCCGGTTCAGCCACCGACTACTGGAACCCGGGTATCACCCCGCGTCTGACCATCTACTATCCGGGCAGTGCGACGGACAGTGACGGCGACGGCGTCGTGGATGCCGCCGACAACGCCTACCTGACCGCCAACGCCGGCCAGGAAGATACGGACGGTGACGGGTATGGAAATGCCGTGGATGCTGATCTGAACAACGACGGCATAGTCGATTATTCGGATTTTTCAGCGTTTCAATCCTTTTGGATGCAATCCGGTACTGCGGCGGATATGGATAGCAGTGGTACTGTCGATTATAGTGACTATTCTCTATTCCAGGGGAAATGGTTAACAACTGCACCATACTATTAATTTAAAATATAATTTTTATAAGGAGGATCTCATGTATAAATCTAAGCTCAAGATATTCGTTTTAGCTATAATCGCAACGCTTCTGCTCTCAGGGCCGGCAGCGGCCTCATGGTATTTTGACATCGTAGAAACCAGTGACAATGTCTATAATTTCGTTTTGCTGACCGATGAAGATCTTGTATTGTACGGCGGTACGGGTTCCTTTAACTATGACGACTCTGCCACTTTGGACTGGACATACACGTTTTTATACCCATCTCCCTTGATGGAGTTGTTTGGATCACCTACGGAAGCAACACCCGGTGATATCGATAATTTGACCGGCGCTGCATTTAGTGGATTTCCCACCGTCTCCGAGGATACTGTCTTGGCAACTTTTACTTTTACCGGTACTGGGGAACCTAACTTTCGCTTTGACATGGACGATATAACAATGAAATTTGAAATTGATGATGGAACTGGAAAAGTAATATACTCTGCTGTTGATTATCCGGAAGTTTACGGTGCTCCAACAGCTGTTCCTGTTCCTGCCGCCGTCTGGTTGCTGGGCTCGGGGGCGTTGAGTATATTCTCATTACGCAAACGAAATGAAGTATAAACAGCGACCTATATCATAGACACTATACCTCTTTGGGAGATCGGGCTGCCCCGTCTCCCAATATTTTTTTGATGAACCATTGGACTATCTCTTGTTAGCGAAACACTATCAGGGACGTGGAAAATGAAAAATCATTTGATAGTTGCCACAATTATCACTTTTTGTACATTTTTTGCCGGATCAGGGGTACACGGCGCTTGGTATTTCGACATCGTAGAAACCAGTGACAATGTTTACAATTTCATTCTGGTGACCGATGAAGATCTTGTATTTCACGGTGGTACGGGATCTTTTAACTATGACGACTCCGGCACTTTGGACTGGACATATTCATTTTTATACCCATCTCCCTTGATGGAATTGTTTGGGCCGCCTACGGAAGCAACACCCGGTGATATCGATAATTTAACCGGCGTTGCATTTGATGGATTTCCCACCGTCTCCGGGGATACCGTCCTGGCAACCTTTACTTTTACCGATGCTGGAGATCCTAACTTTCGTTTTGACATGGACGATACAACAATGAAGTTTGAAATTAATGGGGTCGTATATTCGGCATTAGACTATCCGGAGATATACGGCGGGCCAGGTCTCAGTTTCGCACTTTTTTCAGAGCTTGAAACTCAATACACAAACATCAATACCCAATCAAATCCTATTGGTATTACAGTAACTCCTACCGAATCCGGGAGGGTGAATATTACAGCATTGTCTTCCAATAATGGCCTTGTATCGGATGGCTCTATTCTCATATGTACGGACGAAGAAGGTGAATCTCTTTCCAACCCGCTCGATGTCACCGCCGGAGCGCAGGTAACTCTTTTCCTGTTCATCAATCCGGAGCCGGACCAATCCGGAACGACCACCATTACGGTCACGGTCACCGACCATGGTGCGCCGGGGGAATACGTTTCTACGGAATTTGATCTTACAGTGGAACTGGCCGATGCCACCCTCACCCATTTAGATAACATCACCGGCAACGATCCCTACTATCTATCAGGTACCAAGGGTAAGAACAGTTCTATATGGCTTCAGTGGTACGACGCCGGGAACAATCCTGTGGGTGGTCCCGTGGAGGTCGTTGCGGCTGACGAAAAAGCCAACTGGGCATACGAGATAGATCTTTCGGAAGGGGTCAATCGTTTTTCCCTTGAAACCCGGGCCGGTTCCTTTTCTGAAATATTTCTGCAACCAACAGAGATTATACTGGACACGACCCCCCCGGCAAACCTCCCTGGTCTTGAAATAACGGCTCTGCACTGGCCAACGCTAAACGGCAGTATACCGAGCAAGACCGACCACGATATCAAATTCATTGTTTCCAAAAATTCTTCAGACACGGAATCCGTTGATTATCGCAGCCGGCTCGACGCAGATCAGTTTACCGGCATTCAATATGATTTTGATGCGCCTTACTGGAAAAAATTCATAGCCGTCGAGGACCCGCACACCCTGGCGGTCACCGGTGCCGACAGCCTGGGCAATCTTGACGATAAAAAGGCTGCGGCTGTTCTCTGGACCTTTACCGTGGATGGAGACATTCTATACGGCGTGGATATCGGGAAAACAACCGACGGCAGTGGTGTGCGCCTGGAATGGATCTCCTCGCAGGTGAGCGCTTTCAAGCTCTGGACCCGGCAGACCACTACCGGGCCATGGACTGAGTCGACGGCGGGTATATCGAATAACGGAAGCGGCACTTATGGCTGCACGGATTCGTCCAGCGGCGGTCTGATCAGATGCTGGCGGCTCACCAATGCCTCGGGCGATACCGTATATTTCGATCTCACCCTGGCATACAGTTCAGTCCCTTTCCCCGGAGATATCGACGGAGAGGGGGATGTGAACCTGTCTGATGTTATTTTGAGCCTGAAGGTTGTGGCCGGTATGGAAGTTTCAGTGGAACTTTATCCGGGTGCCGACGTGAACGAAGATAATCGTATCGGCATGGCCGAAGTGATTTTCGGGCTGCAAACGGTAGCGGGACTGCGATAACGCAAAGCAATAAGGAGTATGCATACAGTGAAACAGAACGTGAAAATTGGTGCGGGGATATTTGCCGTGGTGCTTGTACTGGGCATTGGCATTTACCTGGCGAACAGGCCTTTGGCGCTTACATCGTATCCGGCGGTTACCGCTTCGGTGAAAGAAAAAAAACTGACACCATCAGCCGCATCTTCGAAGATGGACCCATCATTCAAACCGGCAACGGTATCGGGGGCCGGTCCGAAATCGAATAAAAAGGATGCTGCACCCAAAATCATCGCGCCCGGTTCGGATGTGGTCCGGCATGGGGTAAACGCCCCCGAAATAGAGCCATGGCCTGAAGAACCCCAACCCCTTGTGGCTGACGATGCACAGCTCGAGATGGATTATGTGGTGACTAAGATGTACGAGCAGGAAGCGCGCACGGAACTGCCTCTGCTGTCCGTACAGACCCATAATCCTTTCAAGGATGCCAATGGTCATTACGTGGACAGTAGCGGGAATACCACTACGGAAACCCCTGAAGCGGTCGCATTAGGGGAATTCGATGATATCTCCGAATTCGGCAACCTGAATCCTCCCGACGGTGAAATTTGGATTCGCATCGACCCTGAGCATGCCAGGGAAGCCAATGAAATAATGGCCCAGGCGGCGGATCTCTATCGATCCGAAACCGGATATCAGAACGAAGTCAAGGTGATGCTCTGGGTCGGGGGCCGGCCCTACAGGCAGCATAGCTACGTGAATTAGGCTTGGGATCAAAGGTGTAGGCGGGTTGCAAGCGATGAAGTGTAAATTCATTAACCGCTTGATGGTTATCGTATCCGATTTTATCGGTTTTTCAAGATGAAATAAATACAGGAGCTATGAAATAGCTACATGACAATTTTTCGGGACCGTATCAGTTTGAGAATGTACACCGTTTTTTGCCTGGCGACAATGGTACTGGCGGTGGAAAGCGTCGGGGGCAATAACGGGGGCCTGAGTGTGGATTCAAGCCTGTTTGATGTCGGCAGATGTGTGGCCGGGGACCGGGTCGACCACACCTTTGAATTGACCAATTCCGGGCCATCCCCGATAACCGTGGCCAAGGTTCAGACCGACAGCCGTCGTATTCAGCTCACGTACGACGGTCGCATCGAGCCCGGGGCAAAGGGTTCGGTTGCCATATCTGTGGATACCGCGGGACTGCAGGGCAGGATCTTGAAAAAAGCACGTATTTTTACCGGCCCCGGTAAAAAGGATTTTATTGAACTGGCCCTTGCAATGAATGTGCTGCCGGTGATCGAGGTGACACCGGACCGGGTTTATTTTGATACCCATGGACCGGCCTTTGCAACGAAAGTCGTCACCATAAAAAGCCTTCTGGACCAGCCCCTGAAAATTTCAGTATCATTGGAACAGCTGGAAGATCTGGCATCAGTGAGACTGGAAACAGTGGAAGAGAACCGCGAATACCGTATTCGGGTCTCCCGTAAAATGATCGGTACCGGCGTCCACCGGGGGCGAGTAGCGGTGCAGACCAACTACACGGAAAAACCGATGATCATCATTCCGGTGATGGCCCGGGTCAAACCGTGGGCCACTGTTTATCCTGAAGTGGTGGATTTCGGGCAGGTCCCCGTTCCCAATGACGGTACCCTGCCTGCGACACGGTACCGGGATGTACTGGTTAAGTTTAATTATCTGCCAGAAAAACAACCGATTAAGGGCATCCGTATCGCTTCGGACTGCTTCCGGGGAGAGTTGATGCCCCTGGGCAGGCGGCTGGTGCGAATTCGCATTTATCCCGATTATCAAAAGCTCACCCCCGGTGTGCTGGAAACATCTGCAGTGATTCATACCCGCTTTCCGGACCAGCGTACCCTTACCCTGCCTCTTCGCATTGCCATGTATGACGGCCGGGCCAGTGATTAAGGTTCGGGTGTGTTCCAGTTTTGAGCAGACACAAGTTTGTAGACCGTATTGTCGGGATAATCCGTCAGAATACATTGTACGATGCCGCTTTTTTCAAGCTGACGTAATGCCCCTGTCAACGCTTCTTTTGTACCGTTCCAGACGTGAGTCAGATTTTTTGTGGAAACCGTTGTGCCGGCATCGGTCAGGCTGCAGCATAACAGGTAAGCGGAGACCGTGTCGATGGAGAGGTTCATTTTGAAAATTTTTTGATCCATGGCCGGTTTTTGCCAAGACGCATTCATGACGCTATCCCCTTATCATGACTGGACTGTGTATTTAGGGCCGACAATCAAAAGGTTGTTGGAAATGGTGGACTGGAGCTGTTCCATTTTACTCCCGAACATCATATCGCGGATCAGGCCGTGCCCGAAGGCACCTACAACCACCAGTGCTTCGTGGTGAATTTTATAGAGGTTGTCTTTAAATTTGCCGGTTTCAAATAGATGCCATTTTCTGACATAGTGCGCCATATCCGTCTCCAGGTTTTCATCCTCAATGATTTTTTTGCATGAATCAACATTTCCCCCTTCCACCTGGGTATAGACATCCAGAGGCATGCCGGTGGTGCGGTTGATTCGAATACCCAGTTTAAGGGCGTTCACGGCATTGACCGAACCTCCGAAGAGGACCGCTATACTTTGCCATTCCTTGTATGCCGGACTGGTCACAAGGACAGGGAACCGGCCTGAATTGACGATGCGCCGGACCCTGGGGCCAATATACCCCAGCCCGATTTTGGAGGACAGATCACTGATGCTGCGGGGACAGCACATAAAGTCGAACTGGGTGGGTATATCGGGCAATGTTGACGCCGTATAATGCTTTGGTTCTAAAAACTGGGGTTTGAGATTCCCCTGTTCAATGATTTCAGTCGCATGCTGTTGGGCGGTTTCCCGGGAGGTCATGTAGGATTCGTCAAGATCGATCTGAACGACGTCGTTTTCAAAATACATTAAAAATTTTGTTGAAACAGGAAGGTAAACTACGGGCACGGCCCCCATTTTTTTACAAAAATAAGTGGACTGAAGCAGTGTTTCGCGCCCTAAAGGGGTGTTCCTGAAAATATGAAAAAGTTTTAAATCCATTAGCGTTTCCTTTACTGGCTGGTTTGTACCATAAGCTCCTTGCGGTACTGATCCAGCAAGGTGGCTTTGGAGATCATTCCCTGGAATTGGTTGTTGGCGACCACCGGCATGCTGAACAGATGATTGTTGTCCATACGATGCAGGATGTCGGACAGCTCATCCTCCGGGGCGATGGTTTCAGGGTGTGCATTCATGATCTGTTCAAGAAAGACCGCATCATACATGCCCGGATTAAAAAGATACGGCCGGATGTCGTCCAGATGAATCATGCCCTTGAACCGGCCGGTTTTTTTATCCTCCACTGGAAAATAATTGCGGTGAGATCGTTTGACGATTTTGATAAAATTACGGAGCAGCATGTCGGGGTTGACCCTGATACAGTCTTTTTCAAGGAGTTCATAGACGCTCAGGTCGGCCAGGACCCGGGCATCCGTTCCCGGTCGCAGCAAATGGCCGTCTTCTATCAGGTCTTTCAGATAAAAAGATGCCGGTTCAACGAAATGGCACAAGGTTGTTGAAATGGCCGAGACAATGATCAGCGGCACCATCACTTCATAACCACCGCTGATCTCCACAATGAGGAAAATACCGGTGAGCGGCGCCTGAAGAATTCCGCTGATGAGTCCTGCCATACCCAGCAGGGCGAAGCACCCTTCGTCGACCCAGGGTATGGCGGGCCATACTAAAACAAGCAGGTGGTGATAGGCCAACCCGGCAAAACTCCCGATGACCAGACAGGGGGCAAAGATGCCACCTGAACCGCCAGACCCCAGCGTGAGTCCTGTGGCGATGATTTTGGCCAGCAGGGCAAGTGCGACGACGATAAGGCCGGGGGGATAGAGCCCTTCAATCATTTGATGAATCGGGTGGTACCCTTCCCCCAGAACAACCGGTAAATATAAACCGACGGCCCCCACCAGACAACCCCCCATAGCGGCCTTCACCCAGTTTGGCAGGGATACCCGGCCCGACAGTCCGGTGAGACCCCGGATGGTCCGGGTCAATGCAATGGATGCCACGGCGGTCACCACGGCAAGGCCGATACAAGCCGTAATATCCAGAAGGGAAATGTCAAACTGGCGATGTAAAAAAGCAATCTGGTTGCCCTGCAGAAAACGGCTGACCTCTGTTCCGGCAACCGATGCAATGGCAATGGGAATAATGTTTAAGGCCGTCCATTCGCCCAGAATGACTTCGACGGCAAAAATCATGCCCGCGATGGGGGCATTGAATATCGCAGAGATGGCACCGGCGGCCCCACATCCCACCAGGGCCACCCGCTGACGGTCGTTTAACGAGAAAAATTTGGCAATATTGGAACCGATGGCGGCCCCGCTCATGACAACCGGTGCTTCAGGACCGGCCGATCCGCCGCTGCCGATGGTCAGGCAACTGGATATCAGTCTGGAAAAACTCGACCGAAGACGCATCAGACCGCCATAACGGGAAACCGCATATACAACCTCCGGAACCCCATGTCCGGCGCCCTCATTGACTATTTTGTTTAGAAATATCGAAGACAGGGCAGCGCCGACCCCTGGCAGAATAAAGGCCCACCAGATTTGACGGAAAGGATGGAGTCGTTCCAGTATGAACAGCAAGGACCGGTTGAGGGCCACGGCCGCCAGTCCACTGCATATGCCCACGATGGCACCGGTGACGATCAGCAAAAGCCGGTCATCCATGCGGAAAAGGCGCCAGCTGGATGGATAGCGCCACTGTTTCAGTAAATTAAAAAATCTCATGGTTAAAGCGTATCCGCGTTCTCAAGATGCTTTTCAATGGCTTCTATTCTGCTGAAAAACGGGTCAGGCTCAGGGGTTGTTTTTAAAAAGGCCACAAATGAGGCATCCCGCAGGCAATAGGCAATGCGTGACAAAAGGTGAAGATGAATTTTAGTTGAAGGGCTCAGCAGGAGAAACAGCATGAAAACCGGTTTGCCGTCGATGGCGGCATAATCAATGGGGTTTTCCAGAAAACAGGGGATGATTTGCGGTCGGGTCAGGTGACCGGACAGAGGAGACCTGGGATGCGGAATGGCAATTCCCTGGCCAATGCCGGTGGATACCAGTGCTTCTCTTTCCATAAGTCTTGCATAGATAATTTTTTTCAAGGATTGGGTCAATCCGGGAATCTTATTTACTACCGACTGTAGTACCGATTCGGGATCGACACCAGGGATATTATAAAGTATTCCGCTGCGCCGCATGACGTTGAGCAGGCTTTCCGGACCGGTCATTTCAAGTTGTGGGACCGCTCGGTCTTTGACCATCGGTGTAAAGCACAGGTTATGGTCGGCGGCCCATTTCTCCAGGGCCGACGGCTTGAATGTGCATTTCGATCCAATGCTGTTTAAAGGAATGCTTCCCTGGCGGATCCAGCGTTGCAGGGTATCAGCCGGCAGATTCAGGCATCGGGCCACCTCTTTGATCGTTAATTTCATCATTTTTTAAATTTGTAACACCCCTTTGACAATTGATCTGTTGGTATAACAGTAAATCATACGCCTTTCAAAATGACAGATCAAGAAAATAGTGAACAGTCGACAATTTCAGGATTTTTAAGCTGTGTCGGGCGGAGATTCTCCGAATGGTTGAAACCAAGCGTCTGTATTTTTTACAGGTGGGTTGCCGGGCCACGGCAATCATATGAACTGAAACAGTCAGGTTGCTGCTATTCCCGGATTTCGGCAGAGATATCAAATTTGGGAGGGTCGAGGATATTTCGTTTCACCGTGCAAAGCTCGGCCGCTTTAATGACGGCTGCCTTGTATTTTGGCGGAAAATCCGGCGGCAGATCAACATGGATATGAATTGCTTCTATAAGATGTTTTTTTTCATTTTTATCAAATTCAAGCCGCAGCTTAATACTTGAAGTATCGATGCCGTGTTTTTCACAGAAATAGACGATATAAATTCCGGCACAGGTGCCGATGGAGGCAAGAAACAGGGAGTAAGGCTCCGGTGCGCTTCCGTCTCCGCCTGCCCTTTTGGATTGATCCGTTTCAATGGTAAAACCCTTGTAGGATGCATTGACTTTTTTCGCGCCTGGGAAAGAAACGTTCATCTCCATGGTAACCTCATTTGTCTGAATTGTTTTGTTCGCAAAATTGTTTTTTTACCGGTTTGAATGTCATGAAAAATTAATGCAATAATGACAGGAGTCAAGGCAGTGCAGTGAAAATAGCCTTTTTATCCGCTGGTGGTCGCTGGGCGATAGGGGCGGAATTGGCCCCAGACCCACACGGATTAGAGCAAACAACAGGACCGGTGTCCGCAGAATTTTAAAGTGAGATATACGGGCATTTTCATTTTGAAAAATTGAATGAAGCGATTGACTGCTTTAACATTCCCGGTCCCGGTGTTAACGGCACGTATGCCGTATGCGCTGAATCAGACAAGACTCAAATATCTTGACTTAAATTCTGCATATGTACTAATAGTTTGTATAAGAATTAACGACCTGCCTTCAGCGTGTTACCTTTCTTCAAAAAAGCGATCGGAACCGGAAAACAACGCATTCGCATGCTTGAATATTTAAAATATCAAAAGCGTACCGCATGGGGCAGTTGAACTGCTAATCTGATATTAATATAAAAAACAGGAGGTGGCCGATGACTCGGTTTCGTAAAACCGGTTTAATGTTTATGCTTTTGGTTTTTTTGCCATTTTGTGTAATGGCGGCGGGTTATGACCACCTGGTGTCTTTCGGGGACAGCCTCACCGACAGCGGCAATATTCTTGCCGCAAGCCCTGATAGTTATGACAGCAGCTCTTATTATGAGGGCCGGTTTTCCAATGGACCTGTCTGGGCGGAATACCTGAAGGACCGGCTTGGAATTAACAATACGTATCTGCTGGAAAACCTGTTCACAGGCCCCTGGAATCCTCCTTCCGGTTATACCTGGTTCAATAACGCCTATGGTGGTTCAGAAACCGGATTTGAACAGCTTCCGCCGGGGCTTTTAACTCAGATTGGTCTATGGGTTGCGACACCGTTGCCGATTCCGGACAATTCATTATGTACCGTCTGGATCGGCGGCAATGATTTCCTGAACTGGATGGATGGTCATACTATTTCCGATGATGCCACTGAAACCGTTGCAATCGCTGTAACCAACATTATTGCCGGTCTTGAAATGCTGGTTAGTATCCAGGCGACGGATATTCTTGTTGTCAATCTGCCGGATCTCGGGGAAACACCGGCAAACAACGGATCCTACGGAGAGGATGCTTCGGTTTTCGGAACAGCTGTTTCCGTTGCCTTCAACACCGCATTAAAAAGTGCACTGGATGAATTTGAAACGGCCAACCCCGGGGTCAATATTTTTTTCCTGGATATTTTTTCTGTTATGCACAAAATGCTGGAGATGCCAGAAGCATTTGATCTGCTCAACACAACCCAGGGGGCACTCTATGAGACAGCTGCGGTGGATGGGTTTGACAATACGGGAAAATATCTGTTCTGGGATGGTATCCACCCCACGACGGAAGCGCATAAACTCGTTGCAGATCAAGCCTATGGTGTCCTGACCATGGACACGGATGATTCAGGTGTAATTTTCTTTGAAACGGCCAATACGGATATGGATCTGGTCGGCGTTGCCTGTCCTCAGGGCAATGTTTCTTTAAGTGCCTACGCGGCCGGATCTGGCGATGATACAACTTCTTCGGCTGGAAAACCGGATAATTTTACATACGGCATATGTGAGTTGTCAGCCAATGTCGGTATGAATGACCAGGCTGTTATTACCATCTACCTGCCTGAACCGGCACCGGCCGGAGCGAAATGGTATAAATATTATCAGGATGAATGGATTGATTTTGACCGGGCCGTCTTAAATGATCTCAACGGGGACGGTGCGGTCTTCAATGGGGCCAGAACACAGATAACCCTGTATGTCTCAGACAATGGCATTTATGATGATGACTTAACCGTCGGTGTCGTGCATGACCCCTCCGGACTTGGATCAAACACTGCTTCTTCCGAAGGAGGTGGTGGTGGCTGCTTTATCGGTTCTGTTGGAAATATTTCGTTTGATATTGGGCCGTTATCTATTTTTGGGATCACATGCAGTCTTGTCCTGCTTGTTGTTTTAAAAAATCGAAAAGAGGTCCGATTACCATCCCGGCTTCCGTTTTTGTTCCCGTTCGCCGAGTGAGGGGCGCTCTGAGAAAGCGCGTTAAAAAAGGGGGCGGCAATGGGGGAAATCCCAGACAGTCCTTCCGCGGATATTCGCCAGAAACTGCATCTTGCCATAGTCGGCTGCGGCCGGGCCTGCAAGTTTTTCATCGAACACCTGGAAACCAGTGATTTTCCCTATGTCGACATTCAGATCGTGGGTGTTTGTGACATCGACCCCGATGCTCAGGGCATGATTGCGGCCAGGAAAAAGGGTATATTCACCACTTCCGATTTTCGGGATTTGTTTCATCTTGAAAGACTGGATAGCATCATGGAGTTGACCGGCCAGCGGCACGTATTGCTGCAGCTCATCCAGCAGTGCCCCGCCGGGGTGGGCGTCGTGGACCACAACATCAGCCGCCTGATGCGCTCTCTATTTTTTGCGGGACACAGGCTCCGGGCCATCGAGCAGGAATTGCTGGCCCAGAAAATGTCTTCGGATTTTTTGATCCGGCACAGCAATGCGGCCATCGCTGTCCTGAATACGGATTTTACCATCATGGAGGCCAACGAATGTTATCTCAAGATGGTCAAGAAAACCAAAGCGGATGTGATCGGGGCCCATTGTTACAGGGTGCATCGGGGGTTTGAGGCGCCTTGTCCGCATGCGGCACCCTCGCTGTCATGTCCCATGATGGAAACCCTTCGCACCGGCAAATCCGCTCATGTGATACAGGAATTTTCCACCTCGGGTGTGGAAACGACCTACGACAACATCGTCACCTATCCGTTGAAAGACCGCAACGGCCGAATTCTCCGAATTATTGAAATCTGGCGCGATATCACCAAGGAGATCGCTTCGCGCTGGGAAACCCGGGTCAAGCAGATCCAGGCCGACGTCAACCGCCTTGTTCAGGAAGACCGGATGATTTCCCTCGGAAAGCTGGTGGCCAGTTGCGTTCATGAAATCAACAACCCGATTCAGGGGATGATGATGTTTACGGGATTGATGCAGGACATGCTCCAGAAGGGCACCTTTTGCAGTGATGATCGGGTGGAGTTTCATCATTTTCTTTCCCTAATGGCCACGGAATTAGAGCGCTGCGGCAACATCGTTTCCGGCCTTCTCTCTTTTTCCCGGCAAGCCCCCAATGAATTTCGGGACACGGATTTGAACGAGGTAATGGATGCGGTGCTCATGTTGACGAAACATAAAATGGAGATGATGAACATCCATTGTGAGCTGGATTTGTCCCAAAAGCCCCTGATTATCAATGGCGATTCCAACCGATTGCAGCAATGCCTGCTCAATCTGGTTTTCAATGCCATCGAAGCCATGCCTTCCGGCGGCAGTCTGCATATGGCCAACCGTCGATTACCTTCAAAAAAAATGGCAATCATCGAGATCGAGGACAGTGGGGAAGGGATTGAGGAAAAAAATCTGGACCATCTGTTTGATCCTTTTTTTACGACCAAAGAAGAGGGGCAGGGCACCGGGCTGGGGTTGTCCATTGTCCACGGTGTCGTCAAGATGCACAGGGGAGACATCCAGGTTAAAAGCCGGCCGGGGGGCGGCAGTAAATTTACAATACGGTTTCCACTGGTAAAATTGTGACGTTGTATTAATGATTGGACGGACACCAACTGCTAACACACGAAGAGAGGGGGCGGCACCATGAACACGGCGATGCATATCATGGTTGTGGATGACGAAATGATTGTGCGGGAGTCCCTGTATCACTGGTTGAAAAAGGAAGGACATGCCGTCGATGTAGCCGCGTCGGGCCCTGAAGCACTTGAGAAATTGAAAAAGGTGCCCTACGAACTGCTTTTTGTCGACATCAAAATGCCGGGAATGAACGGTATCGAGCTGCTCGAACAGGTCAAGGCCGATTACCCTGAAACTATTGTGATCATTATTACGGCATACGGTTCCATTCAATCATCGGTGCAGGCCATGAAAAAGGGTGCCAGTGAATATCTCCTCAAACCGTTCAAACCCGACTACCTTTCTCTGGTGATGGAAAAAATAGAACAGCAGCGGCGGTTGACATCCGAAGTCCGGTACGTCAGGAGTCGGCTGGAAAGAATTACGAGATTCGAAAACATCATCGGGCAGTCGGCACCCATGGAGAAGATTTTTGAATTGATTCCGGAGGTGGCCCGGAGCGATTCATCGGTTTTGCTGACCGGGGAGACCGGAACGGGAAAAGAACTGGTGGCCAAAGCCATTCACGCCCAGAGTCTTCGTGCGAAGCAACCCTTTATTGCCATCAACTGTGGGGCACTGCCTGATCAACTGCTTGAGAGTGAATTGTTCGGCCACCATAAAGGCGCATTTACCGGTGCGGTGCAAACCCGGAAAGGATTTTTTGAAATCGTTTCCGGCGGCACCCTGTTTCTGGATGAAGTGGGGGAGGTCAGTCCCAAAATGCAGGTGGATCTTCTCCGGGTGCTGGAGGAGAAAACCATTACACCGGTGGGGAGCAGTTATCCGGTAAAGATCGATTTTCGGCTGATTTGCGCCACGCGAAGAGATCTGGAAGAGGCCATTGCCACGGGTGCGTTCCGGTCGGATTTTTTTTACCGGATCAATGTGATTCAGATGCACATCCCACAGTTGCGCGATCGGAAGGATGATATCGATCCCCTGGTGGCGCATTTTTTGGCTAAGTTCAGCCAGGAAACCGCCAAAAAAGTCGATTTTGTGAGCAAAAACGCTATGGCCTTGTTGCACGCCTATGACTGGCCGGGCAATGTGCGGGAACTGGAAAATGCCATGGAACGGGCCGTGGTATTATCCAAAGGCCGGCGTCTGGGTATGGCTGATTTTTCCTTTATTCGGGCCGGGAGGGCGACGTCTGCTGCTTCCCGATCGTTGCAGGATATGGAAAAGGCCCATATTTTACAAACACTGGAAGCGACCCGTTGGAATGTCACCCGGGCCGCCGAAATTTTGGAGATCGGCCGCAGCACCCTGCATAAAAAAATCAAGCGATACGGGCTTTGTGCAGACCGATGAACAGGCCCGGGGACTAAGGTTTCGACGGTGGCAGTGGATCCGGTGGAAAATGGGGCGATACATGGGGTCTGAAAAAAAAATGATCGGTGTCGTTCCCATCGGTGAGGTCGACAAGATGGTGCCAAAGGTCGTCGCGGCCAATATCACCAGTCACATGGGTGTGGATGCCATGGTCATTGCCCCCATGAAGCATCCCGCCTACGCTCTGGATCCCCGGAAACTTCAATACGATGCCGGTTTGATTATAGAAGCACTGGGTGGGTGCGCTGATGCCGGGTACGACAAGGTCGTAGGTGTGCTGAGCGTTGATCTTTTTGTCCCGATCTTCTCCCATGTGTATGGTGAGGCCCAGCAGGGTGGGACATGCGCGGTTGTCTCCACATTCCGGACCGGCGACAGCCAGGTTGGAAGACAGTCGGTCGGTGCCGTTTTACTGGAACGAACGGCAAAGATCGCGTTGCATGAACTCGGTCACCTGTTCAACCTGACCCATTGCCGGGACCCCAGATGCCTGATGCATTTTTCAGGAGATCTGATGATGCTCGACCAGATACAATTTCATTTTTGCCATTATTGCAGGGCGTTCTGGCGCAGTGCGGTAACGTTTAGCTGATTTCCGTCTGAAGAAATTTTTTCACCAGGGTTCCCCATCCAAGCCCCGGGAACCGTCCGTACACGTCTCGAATCGGCTCGCCACCGGTGGCGGCGAGGTTTTGGTATCGCGCCCCCAGCATGCCCATCAGTTTGTCACTTTCACGTTCCATCCAATGGACAGATTCTTCTCCGAAAAACAGGTTTTTGACGCTTTTTTTGGGAGACGCCGGTTCGACCACGAACAGCCATCCTTCGTGGTATGGATCTTCCAGAATGATTTCGGGATGTTCCATGGCTTTGTGATTGACGGCCAGCACGGGGCCGGAAATCGGGGACAGTGCGCCTGCGCTCTTCCCTTGTCGCGAAAACGCCCAGGCGATTTCATTTTGTTCCACGTGGGTTCCCAGTGAGGGCAGCGAAACGGTTTGCATCACCCCGAAGAGCCTTGCGATAAAGTCGTCGAATCCAATGCGGACGTTTCCCCCGTGTTCGAAACGGGCCCAGGCATGGCCCATACCGTAATAACACTCATCGGCCAGTTTGTATCCGGATGCCAGGGAATAGCTGGGCTTGACCGTCAAATAGTGAAGGTCGACATCATCGAGCATCTGATCAAAAGCACAGTGGTAGCATTCATAGTTTAGGGCGCACTTTTTCGGTTCTCCTATCCGACCGGTCAGGGAATGGCGGCAGGGTCTTTCCCCGGGCCGATAGAGTTTCCGGAGATGGGACTCTAAGGGGAAACAAGCCGATTCCGGTTCCCTGCCGTGGCTCACGGCCAGTATCATGCCCTTGTCAAAGGCGCAGTTTCTGCAGTCATAGTTGTTGTCGCAGATGCGAAAATTGACGACCCCGGCTTTCATCCAGACGCATTCGTTTTCAACGACCTGGAAACCATGGATGCCTTTTTTCTTTTTGGTTTTGATGGTGGTTTTCATAGGGTATCCTCCCTGTTAGTTGCTTTGTGTGTGGACATGTTCCGAATCCGTATTCCCGGACGATTTATAGTTATTTCTCTGCAACGGCGGTGCCGGAGTACAGATTTTTCAGGGCCATAAAATCTAAAAATTAATTAATTTAGGGAGTTAAAAATTTTCAGGCAAAAAGTAATAAGAAATGAGGCTTGGGCCGAAAGGTGATAAGGGAAACACATGGTTTTTCCCTGGGGCTGGTGGAGTACGAAAATTATATAATGTCAGTTGGTTAAACAAGGTGTGTCGATATGAAACACCCCTGTTTGAATTGGAAACAGGTGATGGGCGGATCAACCTTTTGTCAGGACCTCATCAGGCTTTTATTGCTGGCCTGCATGACAAATTTTTATTAAGGACTTATATTGAAATATCGGTGCCCCACCGATGAAAAAATACAGGGTTTTATTTTATGAAGCAGGTACAGATGACATTTTAACGGTTCCCTAAAGGTGACAGATGCCGATTCGTAATCTTTTTAACTATTGGACATCAAAAATTTTTACCCCCGATGGCCTTGCCCGTAAACAGTACAGGGCTTTCATGTCGCTGTTAAAAAACGACAAAAAAGCCCATGAGCTTATGGCTCATCTCGAGGATATTTTTTATCGCCAGGTGGCCGTGGACCTGACCCAGGTGACCGGGAAATATAATGATTTATCCCAGGTGGTATCTGATATCATTGATGACATTCAAATCATTGCAGGCAGCGGTATGGAGGAACTTCGGCTTTATTTTAAGAAGCTTGATACCTATGCCCGGTATCTGTTTGATGCGGAGCCTCCCGATATTTCCCCGCCATGGACCCTTTCTCTCAAGTCAAAAGAGGCAACAGACCTTGCGCTTTCAGGCGGAAAAGCGTCAAATCTTTCAAAAATTTACCAGGGGCTTGAATTTCCCATACCCAGGGGATTTGTGATCACCACAAGGGCGTTTAATGCGTTTTTCGACGAGAACCACTTGCGCCATGAGATTAACCGCCTTCTTTCAGACCTTGATATGACGTCTCCAAATGCTGTCCATCAGACCGCTGACAGTATTAAAGCCCTCATTGACAGTGCCAGTATGCCGCTTTTTATCGTCCAGGAGATCAAAAACCAGTTAAAATCGATCTGGCCTGAAAGCGAAAAAGCGATGACACTTGCCGTCAGAAGCAGCGCCGTGGGGGAGGATTCCACCCTTTCTTTTGCCGGACAATACCAAAGTATCTTGAATTGCAAGGTGGAAGATATTGCGATAGCGTACAAAGCCGTTGTTGCCAGTAAGTATTCACATCAAGCATTATTTTACAGGATCAATTGCGGGCTGTCTGACACGGAAACACAAATGGCGGTGCTTGTGATTGAAATGGTGGCGGCAGCGGCCAGTGGTGTGGTCTATACCGCTGATCCTATTGAGCCGGGGCGCAACCGGATTGTCATTCATTCGGTCAAGGGGGCAGGCGAGGCCCTGGTGGACGGGCGGGCTGTTTCAGAAAAAAAATATATTTCAAAGGATAAGATCTCCATCGTTTCAGGAAAAGAAAATTACACGATTGCACCCCCGGACAGAAAAGAAACAAAAGCCCTTCTGAGCGATGAAAATGCCGATTTTATAGCCGGGTATGCACTTGCCCTGGAGCAATTTTTTCAGACGCCGCAAGATATTGAATGGTGTCTGGATAAAGACGGGCAATTTTTTTTACTTCAGTCAAGGCCCTTACAGACAGCTGCTATAGAGGCTTCGCGCCCACTGGATTGTCGGTTTGAGTCTATTGCCAACCCGGTTCTTGTTTCAGGGGGCGATATCGCCTGCCACGGGATTGGCTCAGGCCCTGTTTTTCATCTTAACACAAGGGCCGTTGTTTCCGAAATTCCAAAGGGCTGCGTACTGGTGGCCGCCAATGCATCACCGGATCTGGTGCGGGTGCTGGATCAGGTGGCAGCGGTGGTTACCCTGAGAGGCAGCAGTGCCGGCCATTTCGCCTCCGTGGCCCGGGAATTCGGTGTACCGGTGCTTGTGAACATACCGGATGTGTTTGCGGCATTACCACCTTCAACCATTGTCACCGTGGATACCCATAACAGAACAATTTATGAGGGCCGTGTCCCGGAGATGCTGGAAAGCCCCTGTGCCAGAATACGGCCCATTGTCAACAGTCCTTTTATGCGGCGGATGTCATATGTGATGAGTTTTGTCTCCCCCTTGTCATTGACGAATCCTGAAGCCGATAATTTTAACCCGGGCGGTTGCCGGAGCCTTCACGATATTATTCGTTTCTGTCATGAAACAGCCCTTAAAAAAATGTTTCACCTCAGTGACAAGCGATGGTTGAAAACAGGGGGTACCCAGAAACTGGAAATCAACATCCCCATGAAGTTCAACGTTCTCGACGTGGGGGGCGGTATTGTCGATGATGCCAAAAAACAAAAAACCATAGGCCTGAAAGAGATCGCCAGCATACCCATGGCCGCTGTTTTAAAGGGACTCCAGCACCCGGATATTCAGTGGGGGGAGTTCAGCCATTTTAACTGGGCCGAGCATGACCGCATCGTGATGAACGGCGGCATCATCAGTCCTGACAATGCCATGTTTAACAGTTACGCGGTTCTGGCTGGAAATTATGCCAACATGAACCTTAAATTCGGATATCATTTTGTGCTGGTGGATGCCGTATGCGGTCCCGGTGTTGATGAAGGTCAGATCCGGTTCAGGTTCTCCGGTGGGGGTGCTGATGCTGACCAGAGACTGCTGCGGGCTGATTTTCTGGTTGGAATTCTTACCCGGCTCGAGTTTGATGTCCACAGAAAAATGGACCTGGTGGATGCTGTGTTTGTCTCCCGGGAAACGGCAGAAACCCTTTTTCATCTTGATATGTTAGGAAGGCTGCTGGGCGCAACCCGCCTGATGGACATGTATTTGAAAACTCAGGATCAGGTAGAACCCTTTGTTGAGGATTTTTTCAAGGGCCGGTATCACTTCGCAGGGGATGCATAACCACCGGTATCGCTGCGCTCTTTTTTTGTAGATAAAAAACGCGAATTTCAGAATTAAAATACCAAGGAGCGGTTTTGTCCCAATACACGATAGAATGGGTTACTGATCAATTGGCCGCCGGTTATGCGACCCTTTCCTATGAGGATCTGGCGTTTGTTAAGGAAAAGAATATAAGCGCCATCGTCAATCTTTGCGGTGAGTTTTGTGATTTATATGAAATACAGGGGAAAAGCGGGTTTGAGGTGTTCTACCTGCCCATTTTGGACGAGTGTGCGCCGGGTATGGCGGATATTGAAAAAGCACTTGAATGGGTTGAGGGAAAAATTGAGGCAGGTCAGAAGGTCCTGGTGCACTGCCGTTTCGGCATGGGGCGGACCGGGATGTTTGTGTTTGCCTATCTGCTGCGCCGGGGCATGAATTTGAACGTCATCACCCGTAAGCTCAAACACTACAGGGCTGCTCCATCGTCTTACTGCCAGTGGAAACTGCTGCGCCAATATGAAAAAAGCATAAGAAATAGAGCCCACCGGTAAGGCGTGACAGCAGGTTTTTAATTATCAATGTTGATAAATAACCGGCCGTGTTTTATCAACATTGATAATGTCTTGTTTTGAAAGAGAAAATTAAAATATAGAACTAAACAAATAGCGGATACTATCAAATTTGATAATATCCGCTATTTGTTTTTTTGAGTTATTGGCGCTAAATTGCCTGGGCCGTAAAATGGTTATCCCCCTGTAATCAAGCCGTATAAAAATAATAGATATCATTGAATTTGCCGCATATGGCATCACGGATCATCCGAGACGAATTTCTGTTTTTTAGAAACGGTTAATTTTTTATGCTGCGTCATCCCGGGCAACAGGAAATAATGCTTATATCAGATTATTTTTTTTATCATAACAAACTGAAAAAATTGTACTGATTTTTGTAAAAAAAATTGACGATGTGTAAACTGACCGATGACAATTCCGAGCACTCCGGAAATATTTTTCAATTCGGAAAAAGGCCCGCAGAAAAATAATGTCGATTATTTTATCGTAAAATTTGACCCTTATCGATACGGCAAAAACACATTGCCGATTTGCATTGAGCGGGGAAACAACGTTTTCCCGCCCAATGCAAGGTGACTTTCTGAACCCCCTTGATATCTATGCATTTCATAGGGGAGCTTCACTGGTGTCCGAAGATTAAGTATCTGCCATCGAAAAGGGGCAGTTGGCACAAATATTGAACGAACCAGAAGATTGTTACATGGGATTGGTTTTATTTTTAACATATCGGTAAATCACTTAAACCCTAAAAAAGGAGAACACTCAATGAAAAAATGTGCGCTTATTTGCCTTGTCCTGATCTTTGCATGTGCCGGTTCTGTCATGGCCGCCGCCGACACCGATACCATCAAAATCGGTATCTTCATGCCGCTGACCGGTGCCAATGCCTATGGCGGGCAACTGGAATTGGAGGGGCTGCAGATGGCCCACAAGGAATTCCCCACGGTACTGGGCAAAAAAGTTGAAATTTTTATCGTGGACAACAAATCCGATAAAGTGGAATCGGCCAATGCGGTAAAGCGTCTGATCAGTAAAGAAAAAGCTGTTGTCATCATCGGCACGTACGGTAGTTCCCTGGCCATGGCCGGTGGTGAGGTGGCTGAAAAAGCAGGGATTCCCATGGTGGGAACGTCCTGCACCAACCCCCTGGTCACCCAGGGTAAAAAATATGTATTCCGGGTCTGCTTTATCGACCCTTTCCAGGGTGCCGGCGCAGCCACCTATGCCTATCAGACCCTGGGCCTGAAAAAAGCGGCGATGCTGGTGGATGTAGCCAATGACTACTCCGTGGGACTGGCCAGTTTTTTCAAAAGATCCTTTAAAAAACTCGGCGGCGAGGTGGTGGCCAATTTGAAGTACCAGTCCGGAGACATGGATTTTACGGCCCAGTTGACCCAGATCATCAGCAAAAAACCGGACCTTCTGTTCATCCCCTCTTATTTTGCCGAGGGTGCCATCATCATGAAACAGGTTCAGGAACTGGGCGCCGGGTTTAAAGTCATGGGCGGCGATGCCATGGACAACCCCAAGATTGTCGAGATCGGCGGCAAGGCAGTGGAAGGCTTTATGCACACCACTTTTCCCTACGATCCGTCCATGAAGGACATGAACCCGATGGCACGCAACTTCACGGACAACTGGATGAAGCTGCATCCGGAAAAGGACCCCAACGTGAACGCTGCCCTGGGCTATGATTCCTATATCATCACGCTGGATGCCATCAAACGTGCCGGCAAGGCCGATCCGGAACTGATCACAAAAGAACTGGCCGCCACCAAGGGATTTGAAGGTGTTACCGGTTCCACTACCATCAACGCGACCCATGACGCGGAAAAACCGGTGGGGATCGTGGTCATCGAAAACGGCAAGAAAACCTATATCGGCGCCATCGAGCCGAAACTGTAAAAAAAGCCGTGGCCCTTATTTTATACCGTTAAATCAAACAGGGGAGCACAGATGACGCGCTCCCCCTTCATTATTTATCCGATTCAGTTAGGACCTTTCCTTATGAGCTTTTCCATGTTCATTCAGCACTCGCTCAACGGGCTGACCCTCGGAAGCCTTTATGCCCTGATCGCCATTGGTTACACCATGGTCTACGGGATCCTCCGGTTGATCAATTTCGCCCATGGTGAAATTTTCATGCTGGGTGCATACGCTGTTTTCTGGGCGGTTACCCTGACGCATATGCCCTGGCCCATCGCCATTGCCGGCGCCATCGGGGTGACTGCCGGCCTGGGCATCATGGTGGACCGGATTGCCTACCGGCCCTTGCGGGACGCTCCCAGAATTTCGGCTCTGATCAGTTCCATCGGTGTCTCTTTTTTTCTTCAGAATCTGGCCATTGTGGTTTTTTCCGCTATCCCAAGGGCGGTTTATCGCCCGGCCTGGATTGAAGATGTCATCGTGATCGGTAAGGTCAGGCTTCTGCCGCTGACGTTATTTGTGCCGCTGTTTTCCTTTCTGCTCATGCTCGGGCTGATTTATATCGTATACAAAACCAAGCCGGGCTTGGGGATGCGGGCTATTTCAAAAGATATCGAAACCAGTTATCTCATGGGGGTTTCGGTGAATCGGGTCATTGCGCTGACCTTCGGTATTGGGTCGGCTCTGGCAGCGGCTTCCGGTATCATGTGGGCCCTGCGCTACCCGCAACTGCAGCCTGTTATGGGGGTCATACCCGGTTTTAAGGCGTTTATCGCGGCGGTGTTCGGCGGGATCGGTTCCATACCAGGGGCGGTGATCGGCGGGCTGATTCTCGGCTTTACCGAAATTCTGCTGGTGGCTTTCTTTCCGGAACTGGCAGGATACAGGGACGCCTTTGCCTTTATTCTGCTCATCTTCGTACTGCTGATCAAACCCACAGGATTGCTGGGCGAGAAGCTGGAGGACAAAGTCTAATGGACAGCAAGACGAAAACGATTTTAAATTTGGGACTGGTGGGGGTTCTGGGACTATTTCTCTGGTTTGCCCATGGGCACCTGGATGGCTATCAGCAACAGATCCTGAACCTCATCGCGGTGAATATTATTCTGGCTCTGAGCCTGAATTTGATCTACGGGTTCACCGGCATGTTCAGTCTGGGGCATGCCGGATTCATGGCCATTGGCGCCTATACCTGTGCTATTTTGATTATGACGCCCGATCAAAAGGAGATGTTGTTTATTCTGGAAGAGGCTTATCCATGGGTCCAGGCGGCCCATGCCCCCTTTGTCATAGCCGTGCTGGCAGGCGGATTCTTTGCCGCCATATCAGCGCTCATCGTGGGGATTCCATTGCTGCGTCTGGGGGATGACTACCTGGGCATCGCTACCCTGGGATTTGCCGAGATCGTGCGTGTATTTGCCAACAATCTTCCCCGGCTTACCAATGGTGCCCTGGGGTTCAAGGGGATCCCCGATTATGCCAATTTGTGGTGGAATTTCGGCTGGTGTCTTCTCACCCTATTTTTTATTGTCCGTCTGGTCAACTGCAATTTCGGCAACGCTCTCAAGGCGATTCGGGACGATGAAACTGCAGCCAAAGCCATGGGGATAGATGTGTTTCGCTACAAGCTGATCTCTTTTGCCATGGGCGCATTTTTTGCCGGTGTGGGCGGCGCCCTGCTGGGCAGCATGCTCACCACCATCGATCCCAAAATGTTTCTGTTTATCCTGACCTTCAACATCCTGATGATTGTGGTGACCGGCGGTCTCGGATCCATCAGCGGTTCGGTGCTGGGGGGCATCGGCATCACAATTTTGCTCGAATGGCTGCGTTTTGTTGAAAACCCGTTTACGCTCGGCAACCTTTACATTGCGGGCATACCCGGGATGCGCATGGTGGTTTTCTCTCTGGCGCTGCTGTTTATCATTTTGTTCCGCAGAGAAGGAATCATGGGAATGCGTGAGCTCAGTTGGGAGGGGGTTGTAAACTTTTTGGCAAAGCGAGGCAGGGCTAAATGAATTCAGATATAATTCTGCAGACAAAAGAGATGACCATGTGTTTCGGCGGGTTGACCGCGGTGGACAAGTTCAGCGCCTCAATCGGCAGGGGCAGTATCGTGGGGCTCATCGGGCCCAACGGGGCCGGAAAAACCACCTGTTTTAACATGATCACGGGGTTTTATAAACCCACCCGGGGCCGGGTCGTTTTTCAGGGCAAAGAGATCACGGGATCGAAACCCCACCAGGTGTGCAAACGCGGCATTGCTCGTACCTTTCAGAATATCCGTCTTTTCAACAATGAAACCGTTCTGGAAAACGTGATGATCGGCTGTCACCTGCGTCAGAAGACCAGCTGGTGGCAGGCCATGTGTTATCTGCCTGCCAGTATAAGGGAGGAGCACGACCTGGTCTCCAGGTCATTGGAACTTCTCGAAGAGGTAGAGTTGCGTGAGTTTGCGGATGAAAAGGCCAACAGCCTTCCCTACGGCGCTCAGCGGCGTCTGGAAATTGCCCGGGCCCTGGCGACGGAGCCGCAGTTTTTGCTGCTAGATGAACCGGCGGCCGGTATGAATCCCCAGGAGACCCAGGAATTGATGGCGTTTATCCGGCAGATCCGGGACAAGTTTAAGCTGACCATCATGCTCATCGAGCATGACATGAAAGTGGTGATGGGTATCTGCGAACATATGTGGGTTCTGGATTACGGTAAGGCCATAGCCGAAGGATCACCGGATGAAATCAAATCCAACCCCAAGGTGATTGAGGCATATCTCGGCGAGGAGGCTGTCCAACATGCTTAAAGTAAATGACCTGCATATCTATTACGGCGGCATTCATGCCGTAAAGGGACTTACCATAAATGTTCCCAGAGGCAAGGTGGTTACACTGATCGGCGCCAACGGGGCGGGCAAAAGCAGTACATTGCGGGCCATCTGCGGACTGATCAAAGAGAAAAAAGGTCAGGTTTTCCACAAAGACGTTGATATTTCCCATATGGGCCCGGCGGATGTCGTCAAGTCCGGCATTGCCATGTCCCCGGAAGGACGCAAGATTTTTGGCCACCTGAGCGTCATCGACAATCTGAGGCTCGGGGCATACAGTCGCAGTGATTCCGAGGGGGTTGAAAAGGATATCCAGTGGGTGTTTGAGCTTTTCCCCCGGCTGGAAGAACGTAAGGGGCAGAAGGGCGGCACTCTTTCCGGAGGTGAACAGCAGATGCTGGCCCTGGGCAGGGCACTGATGAGCAGCCCCGAACTGATTTTGCTGGATGAGCCCTCGCTGGGACTGGCACCCAAACTGGTCAAGGAGGTGTTTGATATTATCGAGACCATCAACCGGCAGGGCCGAACTGTTCTGCTGGTGGAGCAGAATGCCTTTGCCGCGTTGAAAATCGCCGATTACGCCTACGTGCTTGAGACCGGTGTGGTTGTCCTGGAAGGCACCGGGGCGGATCTTATCGTTGATAAGCGGGTGCGGGAAGCCTACCTCGGTGGGTAATGGATGTGGCCCTTGTTGAATATATCAGGGAGCAGTGACGCCGGTGGTGGCTCCATAAAAGCGGATGAACCCTATGGTTGCATAAAAAACATGAGCTAATGATCTAAATCCGCCAAGAGAAAGCGTTCAACGAGAATGATGCAATTTTTAAGGAATTTACCGATGGTGATATCCGGAAAAAGTACAAAAGGGCACAGTTTTTACCCTCTGGGAAAGCCGGATGACTCCAGCTCCTTCGTTATCAAGGGATTGCGGTAGAATGATGACAGCTTCACCCTTGATGCCTCGGCTCTGAAGCCATCCGGCTTTTGCAACGATAGGGTGAACAGCCGGAGGAAAAATATATGGGCTATTTAGAAAAAGATGACCCCCAAATTGCAGGGTTGGTAAAAAAAGAAGAAAATCGAATCCAGAATACCCTTAACCTGATTGCGGCTGAAAATCATACACCCCGGTCCATCATGGAAGTCCTCGGGTCTATTTTAAATACAAAGACCATTGAAGGGTATCCGGGGAAACGGTTTCATGCCGGATGCACCCATGTGGATGAGATTGAAAACCTTGCCATCGAAAGAGGAAAGACGCTTTTCGGTGCAGAACATGTCAATGTTCAGCCGCACAGCGGCACCTCGGCCAATCTGGCGGTCTATTTTTCCATTCTCGATGTCGGCGACAGGATTCTTTCCATGGGCCTTCCTTACGGCGGTCACCTGTCCCATGGGCATCGGGCATCTGTCACCAGCCAATGCTTTAATTTTTCTCACTACAGTGTAGATCCGGAAACCGAGCACATTGATTATGACGAAATCCGGGATCTGGCCCGAAAGGTGAAACCAAAGATGATCGTTGCCGGAGCCAGTTCCTATCCCCGATTGATCGATTACGCAAAGATTGCTGAAATTGCCCGGGAGGTTTCCGCCTATATGTTTGCCGATATGGCCCATCTGGCCGGTCTTGTGGCTGCAAAGGTGATCCCCAGTCCGGTGCCCTGCTGTGATTTTGTCACCTTCACCACCTATAAAACCATGATGGGGGGCAGGGGGGGGGTGGTCCTGTGCCGAAAAGAATACGGGAAAAGGATCGACAGTGCCGTATTCCCCGGCACCCAGGGGACCAGCGCAGTGAACCAGATTGCGGCCAAAGCCCTTATTTTCAAGCTGGCCGCAGAACCGCAGTTTATCGGTCTTCAAGAAAAAACCCTTGAAAATGCGGTGGCCCTGGCCAAAGCCCTGCAAAGCAAAGGGTATCGCATTGTATCCGGGGGAACGGACAATCACCAGGTGCTGGTGGACCTGAGCACCAAGGGAATTTCAGGCAAGGTTGCTGAAAATATACTCGAAACTGTCGGGATTGTGCTGAATCGTAATGTGATCCCCAAAGATGCCAAAACGCCCGGACGTATCAGTGGGTTGAGACTGGGCAGTGCCGGGATTACCGCAAGGGGCATGGGCCACCCGGAGGTTACCCATATTGCCGACCTAATGGACATGGCCCTTGGCAGGCATGCCGGTGATGGCATGACGATCCGGGTTACCGCGGCTGTAAAGCATCTTTGTGACCGCTTCCCGGTATATGCTTAGGCTTAACCATAAATAACTTCGTCAACAAAAATGTGAAGTTATTTATAACGTTTCCTCTCCGCCTCGCTACTCATAATTTTCATGTCTTGTTAAATTAAAATCTCTAATTTTTTTGATTCCTCGCTGTTTCAAGTGGGTCGCCCCGGGATACTGTCATCCGGATGCTCAAAAAACTCGGCGCTAAGCGGTCGTAATGCCGGACAGGGGATTATCGCCACCGGCTTGGCAGTTATTCTTTGTAAATAGAGATACAGGGTAATTGTTCGGTCGCTGTCCGGCCTAACGATCGCTAAGCCCCTCAGACAGTTTTAAGCATCCGGATGAAAACATCCCGGGACTTTATCGAGTCAACTTTACCCACATGAAACAGCGAGGAGCCATTTTTTTACCCAATCGAATATCAATTGAATATCGACAATTATATAAAATTTTTCTTGACCTGCCCTAAAACTGATTATATAGTCAGTAATACTAACTATCCACTCAGTTTTATCTAAAGGGGCATCTGTGATCAGAAAAGAGGCCATTCTTCAAGCCGCGTTAATCCTATTTTCAAAAAATGGGTACAGAGAGACCTCCATGGCAGAGTTGTCTAAAATGTGCAATGTGGCCCAGGGTACTATTTTTTATCATTTCCAAAATAAGGAAAAGCTTCTGCTGGCCGTACTTGAAAGAACAAAAGAAGATATTACCCGTGAGTTTGAGACTTATCTGGCAACCAAGAATTTCAAGAACGGAATGGATATGATGGAAAGTATCGTATCTTTTTATCTATATCTGGTGGGAACGCTGGAGCATCAGTTTCTCTTGTTGCATTGTCATTTTCCCTACCAACTTGCTGAAAACAACCTTGATTGCCAGAGAGATCTGGAGGCCATTTACGACTGCCTGGTGGATATTTTTGAAAATGCCATTCAACTCGGCATACAAGATGGTTCCATGGCGCTGTTATCACCTCGTAAGACAGCGCTCATTGTTTTTTCCATGGTGGATGGGATTGCGCGGTTTAAAACATATAACCTGTATAATGCGAACGCACTTTTTAGTGAAATCCTGAATTCATGTCGCAGGATGCTGGAATGCAAACAGTAATGGAGGAGAGGTGGTGCAGATATTGACGCGGGTTTTTCCCTTTATATTATGGTTTAAAGGCTACACACGGTCAGATTTAAAAATTGATTTTATGGCAGGCCTTACCGTTGCCCTTGTACTCATTCCGCAATCCATGGCCTATGCCCAACTGGCCGGGCTTCCCGCATATTACGGTTTATACGCCTCGTTTCTGCCGCCGATGATTGCGGCACTGTTCGGATCAAGCCGGCAATTGGCCACAGGGCCTGTGGCCGTGGTGTCGCTGATGACCGCGGCATCGCTGGAACCCCTTGCCACTGCCGGCAGCGAAGCCTTTATTGCCTATGCCGTGCTTCTGGCCCTGGCCGTTGGTATTTTTCAGCTTCTCATCGGTGTCTTTCGTCTGGGACTTATTGTGAATTTTCTGTCCCACCCGGTGGTCAACGGGTTTACCAATGCCGCCGCCATCATTATCGCCACCTCCCAGCTTTCAAAGCTGTTCGGTGTATACGTGGATAAGGCGCCCCATCACTATCAAACCATCATCTGGGTTTTAAAATCAGCCTTTGCATACACCCACTGGCCAACGCTTCTGATGGGTATTTTTTCAATTATCATTATGTATTCATTGAAAAAAATCAACCCGCGCATTCCCAATGTGCTGGTCGCCGTCATGGTCACCACCATTTTATCCTGGGCCATCGGTTTTGAAAATAATGAAAGAATCGATATCGCCCGCATTCATTCACCTGCGGTAATAGAAAATGTGAAAACATTTAATCACACCGCCCGGGAAATTTTTGAAACGGGTGAACAGCGAACAAAACTTATTCAGGAACTGGATAAACTGAAAAATCACGCCGGGGGGAATTCACACCACCCGTCTATGGAAGTTTTGGATATCCAGTACAAGATTACGGTGGCCAATAACCGTATTGATTTTCAGAAGGCCCACTTTAGACAAATAGCAAAGGCGTTGCGCGATATCAGGATGTTCAGGGTTGACCGGAAAGAGGGTCCGCCTGATTTTTATCTCCAAGACGCCCTGCCCCAGGGGGTCACAACAGACCATCGCATCTGGAGAATCAAGGTCGGTAACAAGCGCCTTGCAGAGGACGATCTTCTGCTGACCGGGGGTGGTGCGGTGGTGGGTTTCATACCCAAAGGCCTGCCGCCATTGAGCCTGCCGGAAATTAACGTTTCCAAGCTATTGCAGATGCTCCCCTTTGCCATTATTATTTCTCTTCTGGGGTTTATGGAAGCCATCGCCATTGCCAAAGCCATGGCGGCCAAAACCGGCCAGCGGCTTGACCCCAATCAAGAGCTTATCGGCCAGGGCCTGGCCAATATCATAGGATCCATGGGAAGCAGTTATCCGGTTTCCGGCTCTTTTTCCAGAAGTGCGGTGAATCTTCAATCAGGCGCTGAAACCGGGCTTTCCAGCGTTATCACGAGCTTTGTGGTCATCCTCGCGCTTCTCTTTTTTACGCCGCTGCTTTACCATCTGCCCCAGGCCGTTCTTGCCGCGGTTATCATGATGGCGGTTATCGGCCTTGTCAATGTCAGCGGTTTTATCCATGCCTGGCGCGCCCAATGGTATGACGGTGCTATTTCAATTATTACCTTCATTGCAACCCTTGCCCTTGCCCCCCACCTTGAAGAAGGCATCTATATCGGCGTTGCACTGTCACTGATGATGTTCCTTTATAAAAGCATGCGGCCGAGGGTGTCATCGCTTTCACGGCATGAAGATGAGGCGTTGAGGGAAATTGATGCCCACGGCTTGATGGAATGTAAATATATTGACCTGGTCCGTTTTGAAGGTCCTCTTTTCTTTGCCAACGCCAGTTACCTTGAGGACGAAATCAACAACAGGATACAGGCCCGGAAAGAGCTGAAGCATATCATTATCGCCGCCAGCGGCATCAACGATATCGATGCTTCGGGCGAAGAGGCCCTGTCATTGATCATAAACCGGCTGCGCAGCAGCGGCATCGGGGTATCGTTTTGCGGCATCAACGCATCTGTGATGGCTGTGTTAAGGCGGACCCACCTCTTTGAAATGATTGGTGCCGATCATATTCATCCGACCATGGAAAAGGCCATCGCCGATGTACACTACGAAATTCACAAAGATGGTGATGAGGAGAAATGCCCCCTTGCTATTGTTTGCAATGTCGTTGCAAATATGTAAATATACGCTTAAATATATATGATTAAAAGGAGAAGACAATGTCCGTTATAACAATCTTCAGCGGCAGCTTCTGCAATGAAAACGATGTCCTTCGGGAAGTCCTTGATCGCAGTGGATACCGGCTCATCCAGGATGACGATATTGTGGCAAAGGCCTGCAGTGCTTCGGGTATGGCTGAGTCGAAAATCAAGCGCGCTTTTTTCGCGAAGACATCTGTTTTTAATAAATTCACCCATGAGAAAGAGCTGGCCGTGGCTTATCTCAGGCTCACCCTCGCCCAGATGCTGGCAGAGGATAATCTGCTCTATTCAGGATTTTGCGGTTCGCTCATTCCCAGGAATATCAACCATGTCCTGCATGTCTGCCTGATTGCAGATATGAAATCACGAATCGCCCGGGCCGTAAAGGAAAAGGGCTTTTCTGAAAAAGAAGCCCTTGCTGAAATTTCTAAAAGGGACATGGACCGTTCTGAATGGACGCACACGCTGCAAGAAAAACGCGATCCCTGGGATGCGTCTTTGTATGATATCGTCATTCCCACGGATAAAGTGGACCCTGTCCAGGCCGGTGATATTGTTGAAAAGAACATGGGAAAAGCGGTTATCAAGCCCACCGAGTATTCCAAAAGGGCCATATCCGATTTTGTTCTGGCGGCAAAAGTTGAAACCGCCCTTGCCAGGGAAGGGCATGTCGCGGGTGTCAGTGCCAGGGGTGATGCCGTCACCATTACCATCAATACCAATGTGTTGATGCTTGGCCGCCTTGAAAAAGAACTTCAATCTATTGCAAACCGGGTAGAGGGTGTGGCGTCTATTGAGACACGTGTTGGAAAAGCTTTTTATCAATCTGATATTTATCGAAAATTTGATTTTAATACGCCTTCAAAAGTGCTTCTGGTGGATGATGAACGTGAATTTGTACAGACCCTGTCCGAGCGGCTTCAAATGAGGGATATGGGGTCTGCCGTGGCCTATGATGGTGAATCCGCCCTCGAACTGGTCAATGAGGATGAGCCGGAAGTGATGATTCTGGATCTTAAAATGCCGGGCATTGATGGACTGGAAGTGTTAAAAAAGGTCAAAACAACCCGGCCGGAGATTGAAGTCATCATTCTCACCGGCCATGGGTCTGATGAAGACCGTAAGGTGTGCATGGAACTGGGGGCCTTTGCCTATCTGCACAAGCCGGTTGACATCGATGTGCTCAGTGAAACCCTCCGCAGGGCCAATGCAAAGGTACGCTCAATCAGGGATGGCAAAGGATCGCAGGATTGATGAAATGAAAAGGGTGAAGCCAAAATTCTGGGATTACAGAGATGCCGCAACCGGGGGCCGGGAACATCTGTTTAACTTCCGGCGAATGTGGAAACTGGCCATATTCTTTACCGCCGGGGTGGCCATTGTGCCGATCATTTTTTTGGCGGTGGTTGATTATCAGGTAAACAAAAAATCCATTGAGACTGAAAACCTTCTGCGTATGACCCGCCTTGTTTCCAACACCCAGCGGACCATTTCCTATTTTTTGACAGAACGAATGGCCGCCCTTGATTTTATTGCCAGGGGGAAAAAGTTTGAGGACCTGAACGACCAGGAGACATTGGAACAGCTGCTCGAAAATTTGAAAGAAAGTTTTGGTGGATTCATCGATATCGGTATTATCGATTCTTCCGGCACTCAGGTAGCCTATGCCGGGCCATATAAACTTGTGGGGAAAGATTACAGTGGTCAGGCCTGGTACAAAGAGATCCTTACCGGGGGGGTGTATCTAAGTGAAGTGTTTCTGGGTTTTCGGCATGTTCCCCATAGAATTATAGCGGTTAAGCGCGATCTGCCCAACGGCCTTTCCTATGTACTGCGTACGGCTCTGGATACCAAAAAACTGGACAATCTACTGACAGGCCTTGAGATGGGCCGCGGCGGTGATGCGTTTATGGTTGACCGGCGGGGAATTCTCCAGACACCCTCTGTTTCACATGGCAATGTATTGGACAAGATCTCCTTTCCCGTTCCGGCATATGCCCCGAATACCCGGGTTTTTTATGGGGTTGATGATATGGGAAAGGAACTGATTATCGGCTATCGATATATCACGGGCACGCCGTTTATTCTGATTATCGTGGAGCATAAGCGGGCGCTCATGGCGTCTTGGTACAATATTCGACTGGAATTGATCGCTTTCCCGGTGGTGAGTATTCTTGTTATCCTCAGTGTGGTCATTGGAATGGTGACGTACCTGATAAACAAGATTTATGTGGCCGACCAGACCCGGCTCGTCACGTTGCACCAGGTGGAATACACGAATAAAATGGCCTCTATCGGCCGACTGGCTGCCGGCGTGGCCCATGAAGTCAACAACCCCCTGGCCATCATTAACGAAAAGGCCGGTCTGATTAAGGACCTCATTGTCTTTAAAAAAGAATATAAGGGAGATCAGCGGCTTGTGGGGCTTGTAGATGTTATTCTGGCATCCGTCAAAAGGGCGGGCACCATCACTAAACGGCTTTTGAGCTTTTCACGGCATTCGGATGTCAGTATTCAAGCGGTTAACTTGAAAGAGATGATAGCGGAAGTGCTGAGTTTTATGGTAAAGGAAGCACAATACAGGCAAATTAAAATTTCAATAAAGGCGCCCGAAGATATGGCCCCGATCGAAAGTGATCGGGGGAAACTTCAAGAAATATTCTTGAATCTTTTCAACAATGCCTGTTCAGCCATGGAAGATGGCGGCCATTTAACTATCCAGGTAATGCCAAAAGATAAAAATAATGCACTGGTGACCGTTGCTGACGATGGCTGCGGCATTCCCGGAGAGGACCTGGAGCGTATTTTTGAGCCGTTTTTTTCCACGAAAATCAAAACCGGGGGGACCGGGCTTGGCCTTTCCCTGACTTCGAATTTTGTTCGGGAAATCGGGGGCGTGTTATCCGTGGAGAGTGTTGTCGGCAAAGGAACGACATTTTTAATTACACTTCCCTATAAAATGAAAAAAGAAGTGCAGGAGGACGCATGCGAGTGTTGTTGATAGATGATGAAGCCGAATTGGTCTCCACCCTTGCGGAAAGGTTGTCATTTCGGGGAATCGATGCGGATTGGGTGACAAACGGGGCCGATGCATTAAAACAACTTGACAAGGCTGTGTACGATATTGCCGTGGTGGATGTCAAGATGCCCGGGATCAGCGGTATAAAATTGAAAAGAATAATGGCGACTAAATGCCCAAAGATGCGGTTTGTCTTTGTAACGGGGCATGGCTCCGAAGAAGATTTCAAAGAGGGTTCCGAAGAAGCCGGTGCCGGAAATTATCTTGTAAAGCCGGTTCATATTGAGGGATTGATAAAGAAATTTAAGGAAATTTTGAAGCAATAGGAGCAAACTAATGAGCCACCAGTGGAGCATCATCGGCAATGAAGGCTTTAAATTTATCGGAAAAATAAATGCCTCCATGTCCCATGAAATAAAAAATGTTCTGGCCATCATCAATGAAAAGGCCGGTCTTCTGGAGGACTTTCTCCTCATGATGGACAAGGGCATGCCCGTCGACCCTGAGAAATTCAAGGCACTGTCCGGAAAAATCCAGGAACAGGTCAAAAGGGCTGATAAAATTGTCATCAATATGAACACGTTCGCCCATAGTGTCGATGAAACCTGTAAAACGGTTGAACTGGGTCAGGCCTTTAATTTTGTAGCGGCACTCTCCGCCAGGTTGGTCAGTAACCGGGGGGTCAATCTGGAGATACATCCGGATGCCGGTCCGGTTACCATCATAACCGATCCTTTTTTTTTGAATCATATTATCTGGCTGTGTATCGATTTTGCCATGGACTGGACGGGAGATGAAAAAACAATAGCGGTTTCTTATAAAACAATATTAGATGGGGTTGAAATAAAATTATCAAAACTCGTTGGCCTTGGCAATATGCCTGCCGGTGGTTTTCCAGATGAGAGAGAAAAGGCTATTTTGCAAGCCCTTGATGGCCAAATAACCATTTGCCGTGAAGCGGGTGAAATTTTACTTGTTTTGCCGGGAACCATTACAAAAAGGTAAGTGTTAACGGGTTTAAAACTATCGCTTGGTATTAAAAGATGCAAAAGATGTTTGCGGGGTTACAAAAGGAGGTTAATAATGACTGAAAAAGTGTTGCTTGTCGACGATGAAAAAGATTTTGTTGAAGCGCTTGGCGAGAGGATGAAAAATCGGGGGATGAATGTTACCACAACGACATCCGCAACAGACGCAATTGCCAAGGTAACGGCAGAATCATATGATGCCGTTGTCCTGGATCTCCAGATGCCCGAAATGGACGGACTCCAGGTGCTCAAGGCAATAAAGGAAATAAAGCCTGAAATGCAGATTATTCTCCTGACAGGTTATGCCACAGTGGAAAAAGGCATCGAAGCCATAAAGATGGGCGCCATGGATTTGATTGAAAAACCGGCGGATATCGGAATAATTACTGAAAAAATAAAAAAGGCCCAGGCCAGGAAAATGATTCTGGTGGAAAAAAAGACCAAGAAGAAAATTCAGAAAATTCTTTTAAGCAAGGGATGGTAAAAGGCGTTGAGACTGCCATGAACGGTTTTTGCACGCCCAGGTCCGTTTTCGATAAACTTTTTTAAGGATTCAGCAGATGATCGGGGAACAGGCAACAATCTCAGATGCGATTATTATTAATGAGGTCCAGCTCATTCTGGCGGAAAAAAGAACTTCTCTGGCAGCCATGCGCACCGGAATTGCCGTTTTCGCCCTGCCCCTCACTGTCATGAGTGTCCTGATCGCTACGTCGAAATATTACGACATCGTCCACGTGATGCACCTGCTTGTGCCGCTCCTGATGCTATGCGCAGCGCTTATTTTATTGGGGTCATACTTAATCATCCGTTCGATTATTCGTCTTCATCACCATGATCGCCTTATCTCTGCGCTCAAGGGCAAAGACAGCAAGCTTGCCGAGTTTATCGACTGACCGGCATTAACAAAGCGCTGCCCATCGCTTTTGCCTTTGATCATGGAAAGCATTTCTATCACTTCCAGGGGTTACGGCAGTACAAGGAAAAATTTCATTCCGCATGGGAGCCGAAATACGTTGCCTACCCAGGTGGTATGGCGCTACCTCGAATCTTTGCCAATCTCAGGTTTCTCATTTCCAAGGGACCCAGGGGGTTGGCGTCCAATGCGAAAATTTCATGAAGCAACATATTGTTTAAAGTTGCCAGGGCCATGATCACGGCAACGATTACGGCCGCCCGATCGGGGGTTGATTGATCGTCGCCATCACGACCCGGTTTCGGCCTAATTTTTTTGACTGATAAAGTGCGGTATCTACCCGCGCGATCAAATTTTCCGTTGTTTCTGCAGAAAGATTAATCTCACCGGCCCCGGCGCTGATGGTTACTTTCAGTTTGTGGCCGTCGTGTAGTATGGTGTTGGCTTCTATTTTTTTTCTTATTTTTTCCATCACAATATGGGCCTTAGCCAGAGGGGTGCCGGGTAACAGTATGACGAATTCATCACCGCCGAAACGTGCGACAACGTCATTGATACGCGTTTGTCCAACCAACAGTTTTGCTATTATTTTAAGGGCGTTGTCTCCAGCCACATGACTGTATTCGTCATTTATTTTTTTAAAGAAATCAATGTCTATCATCGCCAGGCTGAAGGCGTCGCCATACCGTTTTGCCCGTTCGAATTCTTTTTTCAGATTCTCATCAAAAGCACGACGATTGGCCAGTCCAGTAAGGAAATCCAGTTTTGCATCAAGCTGGATTTTTTTAATTTTTTGTTGTTGTTCATCGACGGTGTCATTTGCCAGTGCAAGTTGTTCCCGATAGTTATTATTGTTATTCTGCATCTGATCTATTTCTAATAATAATAACCGCTTAATTTCTTCTACACCGGCCTGGGTCATGACGTTTTTTATTGAGGCTTTATGGTCGTTTATTTGGTCGGTGTAAGTTGAATTGTTTTTCACCATACTGGATACGAAATCGGAAAGGCTGTTTAATAAGCCCTGAATGGCAAGTTTATTTGATTCAATGGCTTTTTCCATTTGGTCGTAATCAGCGACAGATTCTTTTTGAGTGGTCTGTCCCATGGCCGTTGTCTCTGCTTTTTTTGGGGGCGGTGACTCAAGTGTTTGCGGGGTTTTTTTGTTTCGAAAATTTTTTTTGTATTGCAGGGGCAAAAATATCAAAACAGCCAGAAGAACGATCAGGATACCGACCTTGATTGTCCGTATTAGCAGCAGGGAAGGTGGCCAGGTTTTTCCAGTGGGCGTGCTCGTTTTTTGATATTTCGAGGTATCCCTTGCCGGTAGCGTGATATTTTTTGTGGGGTCGGTATCAAGCGCAACAGAGTGGGCCCATAGGCCCGTACTCATCGTTTTTGCAAGAGATTCCATTGATTTCAATTTTATATCATCCGGAGCGTTTTGTCGGTCCCAGATGGCGAGCCCTTTTTTGACTAAATTTTGGTTGAGGACCGTTTCATCCGGTAATATGACGGTACCCGTATAGCATGTTTCACTTTGGCGGTTTTGTATTTCAATGACTACGGATTGATTGAGGGCTGTTCGTGCGGTGAATTGCAGGGCTTTTTGGCCATAGGGTGTCAGGGGCTCCGGGCAGTCGATGCCATAAAGGGCAATTTCTATAATTTTTCCTTCATGAAGGATTTTAATGACATCCCCTTTTTCTACTGCGATTACGTTTGCCGATAATTTTTGGCACCATGTAGTTGATACGGGGGCAAGGATCAGGAATGCAAGGATACCGGTTATGAAAAATAGTTTTTTCTTCATCTTATCTGGTTTCCATGGAGGAAGGCGATTGAACTGAAATGATCGACGTTGTATGATTACTTTTTTTGACGACAACCGTTAAAAAAATACTTATACATATCATGGATTGAAAAATCAAGAAGTTATCAAAACAGGCATATGTCTTTGGACAATGTGCCCAATGCAACGCCCCATGCGATTCAGAATAATTTTTATGCCATCTGCCAGAATCTTTTCCGTATGCTATATCTCTGCCCTGGACGCTTTTGTCGGTTTAAAATTTTATGATGATAGCCGTGTGCCCCCTTCAAGATATCGGGCAAAATGAAGATGCCCCTTTTTTTTGTCTTTTTTTAATATTTTCCAATATATCACTGACCACGTAGATTTCAAGAAGGTTGGTGCCGCCTTTTTTCACCATCTTCACACCGGAGATGATGATGACCCTGTCGTCCATATCCAGCAGGCCCTTTTCATAACATTTGAGAACAAGGTTAAAGGCCATATCGTCGGAGGTGACCTCTTCAGCTTCCAACATGGGGACAACGCCCCGGCTCAGATGCAGCCATTGAAGGACGGCATTGCTTCGGGTACCGGCAAATATGGGGCATTTGGGTTTGAACCGTGAGACATTTCTTGCTGTAAAACCTGATTCAGTCGGGGTTAAAATGGCCCGGGCATCGAGATTATCGGAGGCATAATAGGCCGCCGATGCAATAAACCGGGCGATTTCGTTTCGTCCGATTTCTTCGTCGGGCCGGTTATCATGCAGGGGCCTTCTTGCTTTGGTCTCGTATTTCTGGGCGATGCGCTTCATCATTTGGACGGCCCGGACCGGATATTTCCCTGTGGCGGTTTCAGCGCTCAGCATAATGGCATCGGCTCCTTGGAGAATCGCCTGGGCAATGTCGCTGACTTCAGCCCGGGTGGGCCTTGGATTTTCCCGCATGGACTCGAGCATCTGGGTGGCAACAATCACCGGTTTGCCGGCGGTGTTACATTTTTTGATGATCTGGGACTGGATGCCCGGGACATCTTCCAGGGGCAGTTCAACGCCCAAATCCCCCCTGGCCACCATGATACCGTCGGACTCTGCGATGATGGCATCGATGTTCTCCACGGCATCCGGGTGCTCGATTTTGGCGATAATCATCATTTCGGCACAATTCCGGATGAGAAAGGATTTAAGCTCCCGGATATCCTCTCTGCACCGGACAAAGGAGGCTGCCAGGACATGAATATGGTTTTCTACTGCAAACAGAATGTCTTCTTTGTCCTGATCGGTGAGAAACGGCAGCTTTACTTTATGGCCGATGATGGTAACGGATTTTTTGTCTTTGAGCATACCGTCGTTTAAGACCTCTACAACCAGGGAATCTTTTTTTTTATCGATGACCATGGTTTCGATGAGACCGTCATCAAAGAGAATCCGGCACCCCATGGCAATTTTGTTCAGGTGAGGATAATGAACGGTTATCATTTCAGATGTCCCGATGACAGGGTCTTTTGTGATCGTCAGTCGGCTGCCCTCGGAGAGTTCTATGCCCTTGTCCTGCATATCCCCGGTGCGGATTTCCGGACCTTTGCTGTCTCCCATGATGGCCAGGCTGTCATCACACAATCGGATGTTTTTTATGCTTTTCAGGCGAGTTGCCGGATCCCCGTGGGAAAAATTGATACGGGCAATATTCATGCCCTCATAGGCCAGTTTCTGAATCATTTCGGGCGAATCCGTTGCCGGTCCGATGGTTCCGATAATTTTCGTAAATTTTTCCATAAAATGATCACACTCCCAGGGGGGGCTCAGGGTACGGCGAATTGTTGCGGTAACAGATCCTTGGAATCCCCCCGGCTAAAAGGAATGTTGCCGCAACAAGCCAAGCCTTTGGCCACGAAAATAATATCAGCTATAGTTTAGCATAAATAATGCAAAACGTCATTTTGTTTGCGTTAGAAAAACATGAACGATTATAGACGAGCCCTAATAAGCGAGATATTTTGAATGAAGCGGTGATGATTTTTTTATGGCGCTTTCCACTATAGCCATGGAATTTTCCAGATCATCGGCGGTAAATACCTCAAGGTTCAGGACACCGCTGAATCCGATATCTTCAAGGGTTTTCATCCATTGTTGAACCCTGTTCTCGGGCAGGTGGTCAAGACCGATGTGATCAATGTTATTGCTGACGCCGTGCAGGTGAATTTCCTGGATGTCGGAGCTGAAATTTTCAATGGTGCGGCATATATTCTCACGGCCCAATACCAGGTGGCCGATGTCCAGGCAGAGATGGCAGAAACCGCTTTTTATAAATGGGCGTAGAAATGTCGGCGAGAAATTGATATTTTCCACCACCAGGGTTTTTGACCAGCCCAGTTCTTTTTCCAGAATTGCCAGGCCCGTAAGGCCCAGGTCCGTCCATTGATGCCAGTTGCTGCCCTGGCCGGTTTTAAAATAGGCGCCGGGAACGGCCGTGAGGGTAGGGGGGGTGCAGGGAACATGGAGGACATAGTTGACCGGGTTTAATACCGCGGTTTTATGAAAGCAGTCCATGGCCAGACAAATGGATGCTGCCCGTTTGTCCGGGTTGCCGGATGCGATTTCCAGGGAAGCCGGGAGGTGCACCGAATAGGTCAGGTGATTTTCAGCCCCCAGTTGTGCCAGCATGTCAATAGTGTCTTTATCAGGGATATTGTGCAGGCCCGGCGTGTGAAACAGCACGATTTCGATATGGTTCAGCCTGGCGGACAAGCGCTTGATGTTTTCTTCCAGATTTTCTCCGTATACCATGGACGGCGCACCCAGAATAAACGGTATGGTGTTCATCTGTTTTCCTTGCCTTTACTGACCGAGCATGACTTCGATGATTTTTTTGTCCACATGGTCCATCCCCTGAACACAGAGTTTGCCCAGGTTTGAAACGGTGGTTTCCGCGCCGTTGCCGACGATGCCTTCGGTCTCTGATATGAAGATATTGTTTCTGGCCAGTTGGGCCGCAAGGATCGCCTCGCCCGAAGCCGTGGAAAGCTTGAACGCACACCCGCCTTTGGCCCCGTCGCAAACCATGCCGGCCAGGTCTCCGCTCATGTTGTTGATGGCGCCGGCGATCTGGTTGTCATTGCATCCCAAAAGCCAGGCCACGGAAACGCTGGCACCGATACCGGCGGCAATGGCGCATCCGCATATGGGGGAAAGGCTTCCGGTGAACTCTTTGATATAGATGGTGACCAGATGGCTGAAGGCCAGGGCCCGGGCCAGTTTTTCAGTATCACAGCCCAGTTCCTCACAGGTCAAAAATACGGGCAGTATGGCGGTCAGGCCGTGGTTGCCGCTACCGGCGCTGCTCATCACCGGCAATTTGACACCGGCCATGCGGGCATCGGCGGCCGCCGAGGTATAGACCCGGACCCGGTTGATCAGATTGTCTTCCAGGATCCCCTTGTCCATGAGCGCTTTCATACCGGCGCCAAGTCCCAGACCGGATTTTTCTGCAAGTCCCACCCGGGCCATCTTCATATTCATGTCGGCCCCCTGGGCCAGGAACGCGATTTTTTCAAAAGCGATGGTTTCAATGGTTTCCCTGAGCTGCTTGATGGTGAGACCGCCGAGGGTGTTCACGGTTTCATGGTCGTTTGCATGGGGGGCCGGGGGAATTTTTTCCATGACGACCCCGTTGTTTTTTTCCACCCGGATGATATTGGTATGGGTGTCTTCGATGATGCACCGGCTGCTTCCCTGGTCCGTTACCACCCTGGCTTCAATATAAAAAGGGGCCTTGGTTTCTTCCAGGCTGATGGTGATGATGTCCCGGTCAAAAATGGCCTCGGCAGCAGTGATGTACCCATCACTGACCCGGTTGAAGAGTTCGAGCCCCAGATCGGGATTGCCGCACACCAGGGAAAGGGCAACGGCAAAGGGAATCCCTGCTTTTCGGGTTCCGGGAATGCCTACCCGCATGCCGTTTTTAAAAATGTTCGGGCTGACGATGACGTCAACCTTTTTAACCCTCCCCTTGATTTCGCTATAAGCTGTGGCCACGGCCAGGGCCACGGCCACAGGTTCGGTACAGCCCAGCGCCGGTTTGACCTTGTCTTTTAAAATTGCAACGATTTTGTCGTCATCCATATTGTATTTGAAACCTCAAAATTTTCGATTCTCATTATTCAATTTTCAATCCATGGATTGATGAACTATAAAAAGTCGGATTTAGACGGTCTCGTAAAAAGTTCAAATTCAAGGCGTGCAAATTCTGCAATTATGAGGCGTAACCATCGACCGTTGAATGATTGCGGGCTGCAGCGCAACGGCAGACATGCAGTGAAGCGTAGCGCTAACTTGGGCTTTTTACGAGACCGTCATGGATTAACCCAGCAATAGAATGGATTCAATCTCAATATCGGCACCCAGTGGCAATGCCGCCACCTGAACTGCGGACCGGGCCGGTGGATTGTTTTTGAAATAGGTGGCATAGGCCTTGTTCACCGTCGCAAAATCGTTCATGTCGGTGAGAAACACCGTGACTTTTACCAGTCGGTCCAGATCAGCACCGGCAGCCCTGGCCAGAGCACGGATATTTTTGAAGATTTGATGGGTTCTGTCTTCGATGCTGCCTTCCACCATCTTTCCGGTCTCGGGATCAATGGCCAGCTGGCCTGATAAAAAAACAAGGTTGCCGGCGGCAATGCCCTGGCTGTAGGGTCCGATGGCTTTGGGTGCCCGGGATGTCTGTATTGGTTTGATAGCGTTGCTTTTCTTTTCCATATTGTATCCTTTGTTAAAATATACCCAGTGAAATTACCTGATAGATATAACTTTGTATGTCAATTTATCCAAAATATCAAATTGAATATATTGCCGCATGCTTTCGAACCGGTTACGTCGAAGGGTCTGTCAGCCCAGGCAAAAATCTGGAAAAAGCTAAAGATCCACTTTGACAAGATTTCTTGGATACTGCATATATCAGCGATATTTTTTTGGGTTTTCGGCCCCGGATGCAGTATTCCGGGGCGACCCATTTGAAACAGGGGGAATCAATTTTTTAAAAGGAGCGAAAATGGATTTGTCGATTACAGCCGACTATGTCAAGAGCAAGGGATGTCCGGAGCCCTATTTGAAGAAAATCGCCAATGCCGGTTTTTCCCATGTACACTGGGCCTACCACTATAATACGGATTTTATTTATTCAAAACATGAAATTGGCCAGATTGCAAAGTGGCTGGATGAATACAACCTGAAATTGCTGGACCTGCATGCTTCCGACGGCAGAGAAAAAAAGTTTTATTCCCTGCGTGAATATGAACGGCTGGCCGGGGTGGAACTGGTGGAAAACCGGTTGCTCATGGCCGCTGAACTGGGCACCAATGTTATCATCATCCATATCCCTGAAGAACCGGAACCGGCAGATCAAAAGACATTGTTCTGGAGTCAGTTGCACAAATCCATGGACGCCCTTCAAAAAATCGCTGTGCCAAGGGGCATGCGTATTGCCGTGGAAAACCTGTGGCCGCCTAATTTTACAACACTTCACAGGCTTTTTGACGAGTATGACCCCTCCTTTTTGGGATTGTGTTATGATTCCGGGCACGGCAACATGAATGATAAAAATTTCAAACAGTTTGAGACGATGAAAGATCGCCTGATCTCCGTTCACCTGCATGACAATAAGGGCACAATCGATGATCACAATCTGGTTTTCTCCGGAACCATCGACTGGGAAAAACTCGCCGGTATCCTGGCCCGTTCAGCCTATACCCGGTGTGTCAGCATGGAGATCATGACATGGAAAGCAAAGATCAGCGATGAGGATGAATTTCTGGCCAGGGCATTTGAAACCGGCACGCGTCTTTCGGAAATGATTGCCCGGCAAAAGGACTCGCATAAGGGCTAAAGCGGATTTTTTTGAGTTCAAAAAATGTAGAAAAAACAAATGCGTTCCGCTGGGCCCGGTGTGTCTGGTGGCCTGTGCAAACTGAAAAAGCGGCCACCAGACACGAAAATGCAATAAAATTATAGTGTATTAGCAAATGAAATACTCAGATTCGGAGCATTGGCAACTAAAACGATTTATAGGTTTCAATGCCCACCCGTTTTTTGAACATGTTGACGCAGTTGATTTCCAGATCAAGCAGCTCAGCAATTCTGAATTTGGCGTCAATGCCTTTGGCCACCCCCGGTGATTCATTGACACAACCGATGTCAAGGGCCTCCCTGACTTCGTTCATGACAACCGTGTCGCCAAGATCCGCTACTGTAACATTTAGTTTTTCCGCTACATACTGCTTGGCTGCATCAATGCGCATGCCCCGGTTTAGTTGCATGCGTGCCACCAGATCTCCGGCAGTACGCATTCCGCCCATTCCCGAAACAACCGCATGCGCTGCATGCATTCCCAGCGGATCGCCGACCCCCACCTACAATCCGTCCAGGCGGCAGAGTTCAACATGGGCCTTGGATGCCCTTGATAGTGCATCCAGGGGCGGGTGAAGGGCCAGGGGGACGCCGCCTACCCCCATGCCCAGGTTGGCATGCACCGGTATATCCGATGCTTCCGAGCAGGCTTTGGTAAATGTGATGGAGCGGGCCACATTCCAGGGCAAAGACTCGTTGGTTACGATATTGATGGCGGGACCGAAGATGGTGACCCCGGCCTTCTGGGCAAGCCTTACCTGATCCTGGGGGTAAAGCCCGGCCAGGCGTACACCGTCGTATTTAATGTCACCGTGCATTCCCAGAATGAATTCGCCTGACATGCCCATTTCGATGCCCATGTCGGGATATTTTTTACGCAGAATTTCAACCGCCTTCAGGGTGGCATAAAACTCAGCATCGCCGGATGCGGCCGTGGTGTCAAAATTAATACCATCGGCACCAGCCTTTTCATAGAGTTCACTGGCCACATAGACCATGTCCTTGATGGCATATTCAACCATCTGTTCATACGCTTCCCGGGCCTCCTTGATCTTTCCCATGGGCAGCATGTCCGCCGGGTTGGGCACCGGGCCGTCGGGCACTGAATACAGGCCCAGGTTCGGCATGGCGCCGTAAAGCAGCGGCGCAGTGGTGATGAGCAGGGCCTGCTCCATATTGGGCTTTTCATAGGTCACGACATGCTTGCACTGTTTGAAACTGTAGTCGATGTGGGTGAGTTCCAGGGTGTCAGCGCCCAGGCCGCGCTCAAACAGGAGCAGTTGCTGAAGTTTGCTTACCGGTATGTGCGCCCGTTTGATTTTGGAGGTCATGTTGTCATAGGTCAGGCAGCATTCATAGCCCTGCTCAACCCCCACCACGCGGTCCTTTCGCATATAAAGCGCCAGCAGATATCGGATTTCATCATCATTTAAGGCCGGGACATTGGCCCGTTCGGCCGCATCCTGGGTGCCCCTTTCCAGATCTTCCCGGATCTCGGCGGCGGTGGTTTCAAAAACGCTGCCGTCCCCCAATCGGGTGAATAGTTTTCCCATAATTTTTCTCCTGGAATGAATTTTTGTTTATCAGAATTGTTTTTATCTGTATAGCCCGGTGAAAGTTCGGTTGCGTTGCAGTGAATACGGGCAAGTGATGGGAAGCAGCAGATGCTTTCAGCCAGCAATTCGTCCGTATGCACCGGCCACTATTCTGCCTAAACGTCAGATGGCGCACAATTGATTATGATATAGGTATATCTGATATATTATATATCCACTATTGTCAAGAAAAATTGTTTTTTCTAAATTCCTTTAACTATTAGAAATAATTATTTAAAAATTGTTTTTGAAAAATATTAATCCTGTTTTTGGGAAAAGCCCTTCATGCCGAAGTGTTTTCATGGATATAAAATTATCGTAATCATTTAACCGTATTGTAATTAGAGTGGTGTTTAAATACTTTTATCAATTAATACAGATATATATTTTTTTAAAATCATTTTTAATTTTCATAAAAAACTTGACAAAGGGTTTCGTATCTGATGTATCAGTTTAATATAAAATTTTGAAACCAGAACGGTATTTGCCTGTTTATATAGAGGGCGTTTATTTCTATTTGTTTCAGCAGCATTAATTTAATGGAGGCCAAAACCCATGAGTGAAAAACATGTTTTAAAAGCGAGTTTGGTGATTCCTCCCTGCCGGGGGGCCTGCCCGGCAGGGATTGATGTGCCGCGCTATATTCGGCGTATTAAAGAGGGAAAATTCGATGAGGCCCTGGCCGTTATCCGGGAACGGATTCCGTTTCCATCCATCTGCGGATATGCCTGTTTTGCCCCCTGTGAGACCCATTGTGCCAATAAACAGTTCGGTGGTCCCATCGCCATCCGGGCTTTGAAGCGGTTTGCCGCTGAAAAAGGGGGAGGGCTCTGGCGCGAGAATCTGACCATGGCCGCTCCCACCGGTAAAAAAGTGGCTGTTGTGGGGGCCGGCCCCAGTGGATTGACGGCGGCTTATTATCTGGCGATCCTTGGACATCAGGTGACCGTATTTGAAGCCCTTGACCGGGCCGGTGGAATGATGCAGTCGGCGATCCCGGCGTATCGGTTGCCCCGTGAGGCCCTGGAGAGCGAGATCAATGATATAAAAGGAGTGGGGGTTGAAATCAAAACCGAACAACGGGCGGCTACGGTCCAATCGTTTTTTGAGGATGGATTTGATTCCGTTTATATTGCCTGCGGCCTGCAAAAAGGCGCCAAGCTGGGCATTGAAGGGGAAAATCTGGACGGTGTGCTGGACGGTCTGGAATTTCTTAAATCGGTCAACCGGGGGGATGTTGTTGCTCCGGGGCGCCGGGTTGCCGTCATCGGCGGGGGTAACAGCGCTGTTGATGCGGCCCGCAGTGTCGTGCGGCTGGGGGGGGGCGATGTCAGCATTATTTATCGGCGTTCTGCGGCCGAGATGCCGGCTTTGAAAGAAGAGGTTGCCGCTGCCCTTGAGGAGGGCGTGAAAATTCAATACCTGACGATACCCACCGGGATACGCGCCAAAAAGGGCACACTGGAAGTGACGTTGATCCGCATGGAACTGGGTAAACCGGATGCCAGCGGCCGGGCGGTACCGATTCCCCTTGAGGGCAGTGAATTTGTTCAGGAATTTGATACGGTGATTGCCGCCATCGGCCAGGCACCGACAGATACCGGAGAACTAGGTGTGGCACTGGATAAAAAGGGCCACGTGCAGGCGGATGCAGGTACACTGGCCACCGCCAGGGCCGGCGTGTATGCCGGCGGCGACCTGGTGACAGGCCCGGCCTCGATTATCGATGCCATTGCCCAGGGCCGCCTGGCCGCGCAATCCATTGATCGATATCTTGGCGGTGCCGGGGTCATTGATCAGGTCCTGACCGTTCCGGAAGAAGCGGTGGTGCTGTCTGATTTCGAACCGGACAGGGCGGAATGCCAGGCCATCGCCTGTCTGCCCATAGACCAGCGAAAAAGCGGGTTTGGTACGGTTGAACTGGGCCTTTCTGAAGGCGCTGCCCTTATAGAGGCTGACCGCTGCCTGAATTGTGATGCCCGGCGGTTTGCGGTGACCTTGTATGGCGATAACTGTAAGGATTGCAGTTACTGTGCCGAAGTGTGCAAACTTGATGTCTTTGCCCCGGCCGAAGCATTTAACGCAAGAGGGTATCGACCCATGGAAGTCAAACATCCGGAAAGATGCGTCGGGTGCCAGTTGTGTTATTACGCATGTCCGGATTTTTCTATTGATATCAGTGAGATAACGTAAGTTTTTTGCGTTGACGGATTGATTCTCTTGATTTTTTTCAATTTAAATATTTAAGGGGGCATTATATATGAAACGTTATCTGGAAACCGGAAATTTTGCCATTACGCAAGGGGCGATAATGGCCGGCTGCCGGCTTTTCGCGGGGTATCCGATTACGCCAGCCACTGAGATTGCAGAAGCCATGTCCGTGAATCTTCCGCTTGTGGGCGGTTATTATGTCCAGACCGAAGATGAATGCGCCGCCATGCATCTGGCCATCGGTGGTGCGGTGGGTGGTCTGAAAACCATGACCGCGACGTCAGGACCTGGATTTATCCTTTATGCGGACCCGTATGGCTGGGCCATCGGCTGTGAGATACCCATAGTGGTACTTAATTCACAGCGGGTCGGACCGGTGAGCGGTATCACGGGCGCGCCGGGGCAGGGGGAGTTCTATAATGCCCGGTATCCCACCCAGGGCGGCAACTACGAAACCATTGTGCTGGCGCCCAACAGTGCCCAGGAGGCCATGGCCTTGACGGTGGAAGCTTTTTATCTTTCCGAGCGTTTCAGGACGCCGGTGACCATCCTGGCGGACCAGTTGATCACCGACGGGCTGGAAGATATCAGTGTGCCGGAGACAGATGCGGAAAAGGCTGCCATGGGATTCCGGTTTATGGACCGGAAGGTCAATATGGGGCCGGATTTTTATCCGCCCACCGATGAGATCGATATCCCGCCGGTGGTCCTGGGACGGGGGGCAAACGCCCTGTGTTCAGATTGGACCCCCACTGAAGAAGGCTATGATATCGAGACGGTGGAGGCGCATCACAAACACTCCTACCGGATGATCTACAAGATCAGAAATCATAAGGATGTGATTGAGCGTCATGAAGCGTTGTTCGTGGATGATGACCCAGACATTATTGTGGTGGCTTACGGCAGTACCTCCAGAACCGCAAAAACGGCCGTCAAGAAAGCCAGGGCCAACGGATTGAAGATCGGGATGATCCGGCCGATTTCATTATGGCCGTTTCCGGATGAGCTGTTTCATCGGAAAACCACCTACCTGTCTGTGGAATTCAACTATGACGGTCAGATGGTGCGGGAAATTCAAAGGGCTGCAGGGGCCGGCAGTCAGGTCCATTTTTTCGGAAAATGCGGTGAACTGCCCAGTGTTGCCGAACTGCATGCGGTTTTTGATAAGCTCCTGAACAATGAACCCCTGGAAAATAAAGGGTGGGAAAGGGAGGTGTGGTAAAATGGACAGACTAACGGAGAAATTCTTAAGAGAACGCAAAATACCGAGCACCGCCTGTTCGGGATGCGGCCTGGGGCAGTCTCACAAAGCCGCTGTAAAGGCACTGGATGAACTGGGATATGGTGTCGATGATGTGGTGTGGGGGACGTCCATCGGCTGTTCCGGCCGTCAGACCTTTGCCACCTGGAAGGGGGATAACTTTGCCGGCACCCATGGCCGGGTGTATGCCATCGCAAGGGGGCTCAGGATTGCCTTGCCGCCGGAAAAGAAACTGGTTTTGACGGTGGGTGACGGGGATGCCTTCGGCATCGGGTTAAATCATCTCATGCATGCGGCCCGCAGCAATTGTGATATGACCGTGGTGGTGTGCGATAACCTGGGATACCAGTCCACCGGGGGCCAGTTCGGATGGACCACCCCCGATGGGGTTAAAACCGACAGCAGCCCCTACGGCATGTGGGAGCCCAACTGGGTGAGCAAGGATATGGATGTTCTGAAAGTACTTGAAGCGGCCGGGGCCACTTTTCTGGCCCGGCACCTGAGCATGGATGGCAAGGTTTTGGTGGAATCCATTAAAAAAGCCATCAACAACAAGGGCTTCAGCCTGGTGCACACGGTTTTTCCCTGCACCACCAATTTTGCCAAAAATGCACTGGGTTCGAGAAATGCCGTCAATATTTTCAATTGGATCAAGGCCCATGCCGCACCGTTGGGCGAAGAAAAAGAAGATACCATCTGGCGTACCGGTATTTACCTTGATGCCAGCAATTCCAGGCCTGAATTTGCAACATCCCTGCGGGAAAGAACGGTCGAGATTCAAAGGAGGAACCAATGAAAGATCGTATTGAGATATTAGCCAGTGGGTTTGGGGGCCAGGGGGTGGTCAGGCTGGGTCAGATCGTTGGTGCCGCCGCCGTGAATCAGGGGTTGCGGGTCACCATGCTGAAAAGTCACGGAACCGAACAGCGGGGCGGATATGTCCGGACCCAGCTGGTACTGTCATCCGATGAAATAGACAGTCCTCTGGTGGAAAGCCCGGATTATTTTGTGGCCATGTCTTCGGCGGCTTACAAGCAGTTCGGACCGTTGATGACAGATGGGGTGATTTTGTACGATCCGGACATGGTGGCGATTGATCGGAGCAAGCCGGTTTCGCAGGTCGCGGTACCGGCCCAGTCGATAGCGGTGGATAAGCTGGGTCGGCCCATCTATGCCAACACCATCATGCTGGGTGCCTTGACCGGTGCGATGGCCGGCTTTATGGACAAGGAGAATATGCTGGCCACCATGCTGAAGATTATTCCCAAGTTCAAGCAGGAGAATGAAAAGGCGTTTGAACTGGGATATGCCATGACAAGTGGTTTAGATTAAAGGTGATTTAGGCTGAAGATTTTTTGGCAGAATACCTTCAGCCTTAAAATATAAAGGAAACAGCGATGTCGGAAGACCGGGAAATTATCAGTGAAATGGTGGCCAGGGCCCGTGCTGCACAAAAACAGATCGAGAATTATACCCAGGAACAGATCCGGGAACTCTGTTTTGCCGTGGGATGGGAAGTCTACAAGGATGAGAATATTGCCGTCTGCGCTAGAATTGCCGTGGAAGAAAGCGGCATGGGCGTTTACGAAGATAAGCTGAAGAAGCATAAAAACAAGGTTATGGGGGTCTGCCGGGATGTGATGACGGCCAGGACGGTGGGGGTCATTGAACGGGATGAAGCCCGGGGAATTACCAAGTATGCCAAGCCGGTGGGCGTTGTCGGGGCCTTGTCGCCGGTGACAAATCCCACGGCAACGCCTGCCAGTAACGGTGTCAGCATTCTTGCCGGGCGCAATGCGGTCATTTTTGCACCGCATCCCCGTGCCAAACGGGCCTGCAAGGTAGCCTGTGATTTCATGCGTGAGGGGCTTCGGAAGGTCGGCGCCCCGCTTGATCTGATACAAAACATTGACCAGCCCAGCATTCCCGGCAGCCAGGAACTCATGCGCCAGGTTGATCTGGTGCTTGCCACCGGCGGTGCCGCCATGGTCAATGCAGCCTATTCCAGCGGGACTCCGGCTTATGGCGTGGGCGCCGGCAATCCGGTGATTATCGTGGCGGAAGATGCCGATATCGTCGATGCGGCGAAAAAAATAACCATCAGTAAAACCTTTGATAATGCGACCTCGTGCAGTTCTGATACTTCCCTTGTCATTCACGAAAGCGTGTACGATGATCTGCTGACCCAGTTGAAAAAACAGGGGGGATATCTGTGTAGTGCCCGGGAAAAGGCCATGCTTGAAAAGTGGATGTGGATTGAAACCGGTGATTCCGGGAAACGGGCATTGAACTTGAAGATTGTGGCGGTCTCGGCCATAGAAATCGCCCGGGATGCCGGTTTTGGGGTGCCGGATGATACCCGCATGCTGATGGTGGAAGGGGAAAAGATTGGCGTGGAGCGGTTCAGCGGCGAAAAACTTTCACCGGTCCTGGCCCTTTGGCAGTATAAAGGGAAGATCGACCAGGCTGTCGGGATGGTGACAACGTTGCATGAGTATGCCGGCATGGGCCATTCGTGCGGGCTATACTCGTTTAACGCCGAGTATATCCAGAAGGTGGCGTTGGAATTGAAAGTCAGCCGGGTCATGGTCCGACAGTCCCATGCACCTTCGGCCGGTGGTAACCTGTGGAATGGTATGCCTTCCACGGTGACCTTGGGTTGCGGAACTTGGGGGGGCAATATCACCAATGAAAACATTCACTGGAAGCATTTTATCAATGTGACATGGTTGTCGGAACCCATTAAACCGGCCGTTGTCAATGAAGCGGATGTGTTCGGCACGATCTGGGAAAAGTATGGCCGCTGATTCGGCCTAAGACCTGCCGAATTTTTACGAGACCGTCAATTTTAAATGAAAGAGAGATTTACATGGCGTCAGCTAACGGCACAGTGGAAAAAACCGGGCTGCTGGACCTAAGATCGTTGCGTAGCCAGATTTACGAGTATATCCGGGATGAGATTCAGTCCGGTCAGCTCATACCGGGCGCATTTATTAAAATGAGGGAGATCAGTGAACATCTGGGGGTCAGCATCACCCCGCTCAGGGATGCCATTATCCAGCTTGAGTGTGAAGGGTTTGTCACGATTTTGCCGCGCCGGGGCATATTGCTCAACAAAATGACCCTGGCGGAAATTAAAAATGTGCTTGAAATTGTCGGGGCCCTGGAAAGTACGGTCATTGCGACTGTTTTTGATCGGATTACGATGATGCATCTAAAAAAAATGGCGCGGTTGAATGTCCAGATGAAAGAATTGCTCCAGTCCGTGGCCTTTGATCAATCCTTTAATGAGCGGTATTACCAGTTGAATATTGATTTTCATGGTGTCTTTTTGAATCTCTCATCCAACCCGTCGTTGCTTCGGATTGTCATCCCCAACAAACAGCGCCTTTACGATTTTCAACGACTGTCCTACATCAGACGCTGGGAACTTATCAACTGTGATGAGCATGACCAGTTGATCGATTATATTGAAGCGGGGGAGCGGGCAAAAGCCGTACGTCTGTGGCGGGACAGCCACTGGTCATTTGCTGCCCACGAAAAATTCATTCGGGAGTTTTACGCCCAGGGAAACCGGCAGATCCAGAAGCAGCTGGACAACCGGGCCGGATGATTGATCAGGGGTGCAGCAGTTCTTTGAGCAGGGTCTGGCGCCGGCTGGTGTCCTGATTTTTAACGGCCATGGCCAGGGCCTTGCGGCTCCCCACCAGCACCGCCAGGTGCCGGGCCCTTGTCAGGCCGGTGTAGATCAGGTTGCGAAAGAGCATTTTGAAATGCTGGGTCAACACCGGCATAATCACCACCGGAAACTCGCTGCCCTGGGATTTATGGATGGTAATGGCATAGGCCAGGTCCAGTTCCGTGATATTTTCGTGTTGATACAAAACTTCCCGCCCGTCCGGGGAAAACGCCACCGTACAGGTCATCTCCTCATTATCGATATCTAAAATCCGGCCGATATCACCGTTAAACACCCCGAGATCATAGTTGTTTCTGCGATGGATTACCCGGTCTCCCACCCGCAGGGTTTTTTCACCAATGCGCAACTGATGTTTACCGGGCCGGTCCGGATTGGCGGCGGCCTGAATCATTTTGTTCAATCCCACCGTTCCCAGACTGCCCCGGGTCATGGGGGAGATAATCTGGATTTCGGCATCAGGCCCCATGTATTTAGGGATCCATTCCAGATAGAGTTTTTTGACCACATCCGATGCACACAGTCCGTATCTGAGCGATGACCACGGGTGGACTTTTTCTAAAACCGCCAGCAGTTCATCCACACCGGTTTTAGCCTGGACCACTGTTTCAAGGTTCACGTGCCGGAATTTTTGGGGGATGGTCAGTTCGGTTTCATACGGCACCAGCGGCTCATTGATGCGAAATTCGTAGGCCCCTGTATCACCCGTTTTTTGATCCGGCCCTTCTAAAGGGGCCGGGGCATTGAAGCGTTTAACACGGGCCACAAAATTCAGTTGTTCCAGGGTGGCCTCTTCCGAGTCCAGGAACAGGCAATCAATTTTCCGGTGCCATATTTCCGGTTTTTTAAAGGGCGAATCAATATGGGGGATATCGCCTTGGTTGATCTGATGGGCGTACCGGACAATAAAAGATTCCCGGGCCTGGCGGAAAACCTGGGTGAGCCTGAAGCAGGGGATGTGACCGCAGTCAATCAGATCCCGCAGTACATTGCCGGGCCCCACGGAGGGCAACTGATCCGCATCTCCGATAAAAAGAACCTGGCCATGGGGGGGCAGTGCTTTGAGCAGGGAGGCACTCAGGCTGATATCCAGCATGGAACACTCATCGACAATCAGAAAGTCGGTATCTAAGGGGTCGTCCTGATTTTTGTTGAATTGTCCCAGCCGCCATTCCAGGAGCCGATGGATGGTTTTGGATTCTTTTCCGATGACATCCATCATGCGCTGGGCCGCCCGCCCGGTGGGGGCCGCCAGCAGCACGTTTTTATGCATGGCTTCAAGCAGTTTCACCAGCACCAGGGTGGTGGTGGTTTTTCCGCAGCCCGGGCCCCCGGTGAGAATCGAAAAATTTTTACCGACAATCGCTTTGACGGCATCGGCCTGCTCAGGGCTCAGGGAAATATTCTGTTTCCGGCTGTAGCGGGTGATCCACTGCTCAACCCGCTGGTTGTCAATAGACAGGGGCCGGGTCATGCCGGAAATTTTTTGAGCCACATACTGCTCGTCAAAGTAAAGGGATCGGGAGTAGAAGCAGCGCTCGCCGGATCCTGGCGACAAGGGGCTTTCACGCACCATGAGGTCCCGGTTTTGTTCCATCTGATCGAGAAACCAGGCCAGGTGATCTCCTATATCCAACTCCAATAATGTCTTGACCTGGGATGCGATCTGGGGCTCGGTGAGGTAGCAGTGGCCGAATTCCCGGCCAGCGGCCAGGACATGCCGGATGCCCGCCGTGATCCGTTGAGGGCTGTCTTTGGCCAGGCCGATGCTCAGGGCGACCTTGTCTGCTGAAAAAAATCCGATGCCGTAAAAGTCCCGGGCCAGACAATAGGGGTCTTCGGTAACACAGGCGATGGCATTGTCGCCGTATTGTTTATAGATACGCACGGCAAAAAGAGTACTGATGCCGTGGGATTGAAGGAACATCATCACTTTCCGGATGGCCCGGTGCCGGATCCAGGCATCACTGATGGTCGCCAGTTTTTTTTGGGCGATACCCGGTACCTCGGTGAGTTTTTCAATATCGGTTTCAAATATGGTCAGTGTTTGATCGTTAAAATGGGCCACGATTTTTCTGGCGGTTTTAGGGCCCACGCCTTTGATAAGGCCTGAGCCCAGGTATTTTTCCAGGGCCGCAGCAGTGGCCGGTTTTTTTTCAATGGCCTTTTGGGCCCTGAACTGGCGGCCGAATTTGGGATGCATTATCCAGTTGCCCTGGAATTCCATGGTGGCGCCGGCAAACACCCGGGTCTGGTGCACAATCACTGTTTCCTGCTGGCCGTGGACGGCAAAAGGTGACACCCGCAGGACAGACCAGCCGTTGTCCGGGTTATGATACGTGACCCGATCCACAATGCCGCGGAGAGATTCCGTCATGACGCCGGTATGTTTTTGAGCTGGCGGGTGGACCATCAGGATCGGTTTCCGGGTTGAATTAATCGGTAAATGGCGCTATACAATGCACGAAACAAAAGCCATGATACCGTCGCCTTTGGAAAAATGCAAGGCGTTGGCGTATCTATTGGCTGTCAGCTATTGGCGTTCAGTTCGAAGTGATGAGGGAATCTTTTGGCTAATGGCTAACTGCTAACCGGTAACGGCTGATTTCCATAGGATCAAATCGCTGGTAATACCCAACGCTTAAACGGTATATGGATTTTTGGCCAAACACTATTTACACCAGGAGGAGAATAGATGGATCCAAAAACACCAACCCGGGACGAGGCATTGGCCTTGCTGGAAAAATACAATCAAAACCAGAGCCTGATCAAACACGCCCTGGCCGTGGAAGGCGTCATGCGCTATTGTGCCCGCCAGAGGGGCGCCGATGAGGAAAAATGGGGGATTATTGGGCTGGTGCATGACCTGGATTACGACCAATATCCGGATCAGCACTGCACGAAATCAAGAGAGATCCTGGAGGCGGAGAACTGGCCTGAAGAATATATCCGGGCCGTTGTCAGCCATGGGTGGGGACTCTGTTCGGATGTCAAGCCCGAGTCGGAGATGGAAATGGTTCTTTTTGCCATTGACGAGCTGACCGGCCTGGTGGCCACCACGGCCCTGGTACGGCCATCCAAAAATGTGATGGATGTCAAACCCAAGTCGGTGAAAAAGAAATGGAAGGACAAGCGTTTTGCCGCCGGGGTGGACCGTTCCATTATTGATAAGGGGGCTGAAATGCTCGGTGTGGAGCGAAATGACCTGATCGAGGCGACCATCAAGGGCATGCAGGATGTGGCCCATGAGATCGGGCTTGACGGAAACCAGTGAAGGTTCCTCGCTATTTCGTGTGGGGCCCCGGGATGCTTTCATTCTGATGCTCAAAAAACTCGCGGCTAAGCGGTGGTAACGCCGAACAGGGCCATGCCATCGAATGTTATGCCGAAATTTACCAAAAAATGATGGCTTCGGGATTAACTGATGGCTGTCCGGCCCAACGATCGCTAAGCCCCTCAAACAGTTTCGAACCTCGGAATGAAAGCATCCCGGGGCTGTGGCAGGCTAAAAATTATCCATACAAAACAGCGAGGAGCCACAGTGAATGACGTGATCGATTTTTACCAGAAGCATTATGCCGCTTATCATGAAAGGACTTTTGGGATTGATCCGGCGCCCTGGCTGGAACCGCTGGCTGCAAAGCTTGTGCCCGGCGCCAGGATACTGGATGTGGGCTGCGGCAGCGGGCGGGACCTGGTCTGGTTGAAAAAGCGCGGTTATCGGGTGCTCGGCTTTGAGCGGTCTTCGGGTCTGGCCGGCCTGGCCCGGGAGGCCGCCGGATGTGAGGTGATCCAAGGTGATTTTACAACGTTTGATTTTTCGGCCCTGACCATGGATGCCGTTATCATGGCCGGTGTGCTGGTGCATTTGCCGCATTCCGAGTTGCCCGGTATTTTTAAAAATATTACCAGGGCACTTGTAAACAGGCCGGGCAGGGGCGGTGCCGGTGTGTCTAAAAATTTATCTTCAAATCATGCCGACCCCTTGCCGGCATCTTTTGTATTGATTTCATTGAAAGAGGGCAAAGGCCGTTACAAGGGGGCCGATGGGCGCATATTCTACCTGTGGCAGGATGCGGCGTTAAGAACGCTATTCGCCGATTGCGGTTTTACGGTGCTGGAATTCAGGCGCAGACCATCGGCTTTAGGGACAGGTGAAAGGTGGCTGGGGTATTTGATTGAACGACAGAGGAACTGACATGGCAGCTGTTTGCCTGAAATTGGAAATCAGGGGAGGGCACCCTGCCAGGCCTGATGGTTGTGAAAGTGCTTACTATACTTCGACATTCTCTGTTCAAGATTTTGCGGTTTTTTTTAAAGTGGCTCAGCTTTGAACCGAACGCGAATTTTTGATGCACTTCCTCATATATTATGATAGCTATCCTCGCATGTCGAATCAAAACCCTTCATCACAGCCCGAACCCTTGAACCAAACCATTGTCTGGCAGGTCGTCGTTTTAGCTATGTGCCGTCTTGTCATCAATACGGCACGCCGGTTTGCCTACCCGTTCGCACCGGTGTTGAGTCGTGGCCTGGGTGTTCCGCTCACCGCTGTAACGTCAATCATCGCCGTGAATCAGGGAACGGCGATCCTGGGTATTCTATCCGGTCCCCTGGCTGATCGGATGGGGTACCGCCGTATGATGATGGCCGGTATGGCCCTGCTTTCCGTGGGTATGCTGACAGGTGGATTTTTACCGGTTTACGGGGCTGTTTTTGTTTCACTGGTGATTGCCGGGTTGGGTAAAATCGTCTATGATCCATCGGCCCAGGCGTATATCGGCGACCATGTGCCGTATCATCACCGCAGTCGTGTCGTCGGCATTCTGGAGCTCAGCTGGGCCGGCTGCACCCTGGCCGGGATTCCTCTGATCGGTATTCTCATCCGGTACGCCAGCTGGCATGCCCCGTTTCTGGCCATGGGCGGATTGGGAATCATCGGTTTTGCGGCCATTGCTCTCGTACTGCCCCCGGATAAACCAAGTCTGAGTCGTGGCAGTCGGTTTTCAACCCTTGTGACCTCATGGCGGTCTCTGAGTCACGAGCGCACCGCACTGGGCGCTGTTGGTTTTGCTTTTTTCGTCAGTATCGCCAGTGATAATTTATTTGTGGTCTATGGGGCCTGGATGGAGCAATCTTTTCAGCTCAGTCCTGTGGCCATCGGGTTGAGTACCATCGCCATCGGCATTGCGGAACTGAACGGTGAAGTATTCACCGCTTTTTTTTCAGATCGTATCGGTTTAAGACGTGCGGTGCTGGGCGGTATTGTGTTGTCTGCCCTCAGCTACGGCATGTTGCCGCTGGTTGAAAACAAACTGATGCCGGCCCTGGTCGTTTTGTTTCTGATTTTTCTTTTTTTTGAATACACCTATGTCAGTTTCATGGCCCTGTCCACGGAACTGATGCCGGATGCCCGGGCCACCATGGTGGCCGGCGTCTATGCATCCGGGGGCATGGGGCGGATACTGGGCGCCCTTATGGGTATTCCCGTCTGGCAGTGGGGAGGGATTCAGGCCACGGCATCGGTGTCGGTCCTGATGACGGTTGCGAGTCTGATAGCGCTGGCATGGGGTCTTAAAAAGAAACGAACGCCGAATCCTGATCTGGACAAGCCAGAACCAAGATAAAAGTGAATATTGAAAACTGTGGTATCGCTTTGCTTTGCCTTTTCATAATACCCCTTATGTCTTGGTCGGCACAGAAAATTATTGAGAGCAGTAAGGCGGGTGATTTATTTCTCACTATCCATTTTTCAGTTATACCGCTCACCGCACGCTCTATTTTGGCATAAAAAACGATAATTTCAGAATTTAAATATTAAAATTTTATCTAGTCACACAGGGAGTTTTAACATGTTAAGAAAAGATCAGCAGATTACTGAAACATCGGCCATTGAAGCGATCATCCGGGCATCGGTTGTCTGCCACCTGGCCTTATCGGACAAGGATCGGCCCTATATTGTGCCGCTGTGCTTTGGTTACCGGGACAACACGCTTTATTTTCACAGCGGCGTAAATGGCCGAAAACTGGAGATATTGAAAAAAAATCCCAGCGTCTGCTTTGAGTTTGAGGCGAATGTGGCTGTTTTAAAGGCGGAAGAAGCATGCAGCTGGAATATGGCATATCAAAGTGTCATCGGTTTCGGGAGGGCTGTTTTTCTGGAAAATATAGCGGAAAAACAAACGGCACTGGGCATTATTGTGAGGCAATATTCGGACAACACATTTGAACTGCCGGATGCAAAGCTGAGAAAAACAACGGTCATCAAGGTTCCCATAGACAGCATGACGGGGAAACGTTCCAGCAGCGATTAACGAACGGCAACGGGATTCCATCAAACCAATGCCTATGAACGGGGCAGGCAATTACTCTTTTTTTTGAGTGCCGCAATCCGCAACCGGTAGCCCGTGTATTTGGCCAATGTTGTTACCGCCGCATCGCAGGTGCGGAAAATCGGTAGGCCGCTTTTTTCCATGACCTCGGCCATGCCACCGCTTCAAAACCGGCACCGCTCACCGCCGCCAGGCGGGAGTCATTGATTTTTTTACCGTGGAGCATGGATGCCAGTATGAGAAGTCCCTCGAACTGGGCGATATTATCGGCGAAAACGGCACCGGCCTGGGTCGCACATGGTTCGCAAACCATATAATCGCCGGCCACCGATGCGGTATGCCCGGCCGTGGCGAGTTTCCCTTCGGGGGTGCGGCCGGCCTTGTAAAGGATCACTTCCTTGTTGTTTTGTATGCCCGCCGTATGCTGCGGCACATGTGCAGACCATCCATATCACGGCATAGATCGCCATGACGTCGATTTCGGGCACGTCCGCCAGGTAATTGACGAAATCGCCGATGGTCAGGTCCATCTGGTTGCCCAGGGAAATCGTATAGCGCGGATCGGCAAAGGAAAGCCGGTTGATCCGGGCAATGGCAAAAGGCCCCGCTCTGGCTGACCAGGGCCACATTGCGTCGGCATGGGTCGCGATGTTTGGGCAGTTTTTCTTCCGGGATAAAAAAAGTATCGTAAGATCCGGGATGGGAGATGATGCCCAGGCAGTTTCCCCCGAGAAATACAGGGCCGCCATTGGGCCGGTTGTGGGCGGCGGTAATTTTCAGGGGCATGAATCGGATTGTTTTCAAGACGGGCGGTATACGTGTGGGTGACCTTATCCATCATGGGGCGCCAGGCCGAGCGCACTTTGCCCGGTTTTTTTCCACAATGCATACGCCCTTTACATCGGATTTATGCACGATGGCCGGTGATACAATTTTCAGTACCACTTTTTCCCCGGGAAAGGCTGCAATCGCCTCGTTGCTGATACGGGTATTTTTTCGAGAAAGCAGGTGCGCGGGGTGCTTTCTGCCCCGGAAAGATCCAGCAGGTGATACGTTTCATACTCGAACAGACGCTTCCGACCATCGCTTTCGGCAACAGAAAAAAGTTGCGTTATACGGTCATAATCAATGTTGATCTTCACGATAGGCTCCATTGAAATCCGCCAGTGCATCGTTTTGAACCCCTAAGAAGATGGGACCGGCATGGGGCCTGTAAATATTGATTTTGGCGTTAAAGACCGTGCGCTTGAAACCGTGCTTGTCGCCAACACGGTATCGGTTGATGGTGTATGATCCATCGGGTTGTTTGTCACCGGTGAGGTAGCATTTGATGGAATCGATGCTGTCCCCGGAAAGAACGATGCCGTTTAGATGTGACAGGCCGTTTTTGACATTTTTCATAAAATTGATGGTGTCGACGGTTTCAATCCGTTCCGGTTCAACCAACGCCGGGTCGGGGTCGTTTTCGGGCACATTGAAATCGCCCATGAGGATTTGACCGGGCCGGGCCTGGCTGATCATCCGGGCCAGTTCGATGGTGACATCGCCGACAATGTAGCTGAAGGTTGTGGGGCTGAGGCCTTCCGCCTGGTAAAATTCATAATGATCGCCGATATGAAAACAGGTGCGTAGCAGTGGGGCCGTATTGCCCCGGGCTTTGGTACGGGCAATGGCGTTGTCCGCCAATACCATCTGCATGAAATGGTACAGGGCCACATTGGCCCGTGCCCCGGTGGTCCGGTTCCAGACATAAAAACCGTCCCCGGTGGTACTGCGGGCAAAGTTGATTTTGATCTGCCGATCGCTGAGTTCATGGTAGGCCGTGTTCACCGAATAGGCCAGAGAGTTGAGTTGGGTGACCTGTTCAAGGGGCGGGTAGAGTGAAAACTTGACGGCATCGAACAGGACCACGGCCCGGTTCTGAACCAATGTGATACTGTAGCGACGGACCAGGGCTGTGATAATTTTACACGACAGATCTTTTCCCGGTACAAAGGGCAGGTCGATACGTTCGGGGGGGCAGTCGAGAAATCGACTGATTCGGTAAAGGGTTTCAATGGGTACCTGTTTGGGGCCGCCAACGATTTTTTTGAGAAAGGGTTCCCTTTTCTTGAAATCAGTATCACCCGCGGCTGGAATTTCGTTGCCGGTGATTTCGGCTAAATGGTAATGGGGGATAATGATCACTTCGATGGCCCGGCCATTGGGGGCCCATACTAGAATCATATTGCGGCCCAGGGCCCAGAGGGCGTAGAGCCGGTCATCCAGTTGAAACAGGTATTCCTTATTGATCTGCGACATATCGTCATCGTCCAGGAACGCATCGGTCCAGGACATTCTTTTAATTGTCCGGGTCATCTTATCACCCTGTCGCTTGTTGGTTTTAAATGAATCATTTGTCATCCTTGACTTACAAGAATAAACGTATGCTTTCCGGATCAGGATATCAAGTTTTAAATCGTGTCGATGCAATCGTAAAAATAACCGTCTTGTGGGTTATGGCGGTTTTCGCTCTGTTTGACATATTTTTACGTGTATGGTGCCCGGGATTTCTCCTTGACATATTTAAGCCGTTGCTGTATTAAACTTTTTCTTTTTTTGGCAATGAAGTCTGCCCGAAAAGCCCCGTATATAGACCGGCAGGGGATGATGACTTCTGACATGATCGGAACAAACCGGTATATGCAGACGTTACTCTTTTCTCTGTAATGTAAAAACAGCATGAAATATATCCGGCACAGACCGTTCCGACGACCATCGGCGCGGTTTTTTTTGGCCCGTGGATCGGGTTGAAAAATTTGGACCGGAAACCTTTTTTAAAGGAGACGGAACATGGCGTTCAGCATCGCGATTATCATTGTGTTTGGATTATGTGCCGATTATCTTTTTAAAAAGGTCAATTTGCCGGGACTGGTGGGGATGCTCATTGTGGGAATACTGTGCGGTCCATATGTCCTTGATCTCATATCACCGGATATGATGACGGTGTCCGGTGATTTCAGAAAAATAGCCCTCATCGTCATTCTCCTCAGGGCCGGCTTTGAATTGAGGCGCGATACCCTGAACCGTATCGGCCGTGCGGCCATCATCATGAGTTGCGTTCCGGCTATTTTCGAAATGGTTGGCATTATTCTGGTGGCCCCGGGGTTGCTCCACATTTCCGTTCTCGAGGCCGCCATCCTTGGCGCCATTTTATCCGCCGTTTCTCCAGCCGTGGTGGTGCCCCTCATGATCGATTTCATGGACCGGGGGAGGGGGGCCCGGAAAGGTATCCCTACGCTTGTCCTGGCCGCATCTTCGGTGGATGATGTCTTTGTGATCGTTCTTTTCACAATTTTCATGGGGATGTATGGCGGCGGCGAGGTGAACCTCTGGGCAAAACTGGGAGAAATTCCGGTTTCAATCGGGCTCGGTATCCTGATGGGGATCATTCCCGGGTACTTTCTCTATTGGCTTTTTACCCGGTATGACTGGCAGCCGCCCAAGAGAACACTGGTGGTCCTGGGGACAGCCATCATCCTCACCTGGCTGGAAAAAATTCTGGCACCATGGGTGCCTGTTGCCGGTCTTCTCGGGGTCATGGCCATTGGATTTATCATCCTTGAAAAATCAGAACCCATCGCGCACGTCATTTCCCAAAACCTTAAAAAGCTGTGGGTTTTCGCGGAATTGCTCCTCTTTGTCCTCGTGGCCGCTCAGGTTGATATCCACGTCGTGTGGAAGGCGGGACTGGCGGGTGCCATCGTGATCGTGGTGGGGCTGGTTTTCAGGAGTGTGGGAACCTACCTTTCTCTTTTTGGTGCGGGCCTTAACTGGAAAGAAAAATTTTTCTGTGTCGTCGCGTACATACCAAAAGCCACGGTCCAGGCTGCCATCGGGGCTATCCCCCTGGCGGCCGGTGTGGCCTCCGGAGACGTCATTCTGGCGGTGGCCGTTTTGTCCATCCTTCTTACAGCGCCTCTGGGGGCTATCGGGATTATGATATTCGGCGAGCGTATTTTAGATCGTGGGGAACGCTCTGCCTATAGCTTCAAGCAACTCCATGAGCGGCTGGGTCTCCCTCATGTGGGCCAACGGGTGAGGAGCAAGGCGTTTGGAACGATCTGGAAGATCATTGAAGAAAAAGAGGTCTGGCTGAAATCAAGCCCCGCTATCGGCTCCGCCGGACAGGATAAAGCGCTTCAGCCCGCCATTCACCTGCGCTACTGGAAAGAAGACCCGGGTGCCGCGCCGGGAAAAGGGAAAGTCATGGTTTACCGGTACAGCCAGCAGGATCCATCCTTTAACAGTCACTGGGAAGTCCTCTATGACTGGTGATGCCAGCCTTTTGTATCGTTTTATAACTCGGGCGGATAAGCGCAGGGATATGCCTGATATCCCTGCGCTTTCGTTTTTTACCGGCTAGGTGTCACAACACTTGAAATTGCCACTATCGTGTGACCCCTAAACGCGCTTGCCGGATGATGTTAGAATACGGGTTTAAGCTCAACCCGGCGATTCCGGGCCCGACCCTGATCGGTATCATTGGATGCCATGGGCCTTGAAAAACCGTATCCCACAGCGCTCAGACGGGAAGCGGCAATGCCTTTTTTAACCAAGTAATCCATTACTGCTGTCGCACGGTTTTCCGAGAGTGTCTGGTTTAATTTTTTGGATCCACGGCTATCGGTGTGACCCTGCACCTCTACTTTAATAGCTGGATTTTTATTGAGCACATTAACCACTTCATTCAATACCGAGGCCATGGCGGCCTTGATATCGGCTTTGGATGTGTCAAACAGAACACCGGCCAGTACCCAGCAGCCCATTGAATTGACTTTTGCGCCTTCCGGCGTGTTCGGGCATTTGTCCAGATAGTTGTAAACACCGTCCTTGTCGCTGTCCAGGGGACACCCCTGCTCATTGACCGCCACATTCTTCGGTGTTTTCGGGCATTTGTCCAGATAGTCAAAGACACCGTCGCCGTCACTGTCCAAAGGACATCCATCGGTATCCACTATCACGCCGGCAGGCGTTTCCGGACATTTGTCCAAGTAATCGTAAACCCCGTCACCATCGGAATCCAGCGGGCAGCCGTCTTTGTCCACCCCAACGGCAGCAGGTGTGTTCGGGCATTTGTCCATATCATCGTAAACCCCGTCACCATCGGTGTCGGGACGGTCTGTGAAAAATATCTTTTCTACAAAAGCGGCCATCTGGTCCTGACCGGTCAGGTCATCGGCCCGTGTTGCAAAGCCGCAATCGCCGGTTTTCGCAATTTTATTGAGTAGCTCGGCACCCTTCGTATCATTTCCGATCAACACAGTGTAGATGCACAATTTGTCTCCGAATTTTTGTTTCAGGGCTGAAGCAGCGGCTACCGGGGCATCGTCCAGTTCCTTGCCGTCACTGAAAACAAGCAGGGCAACAGGGCCGGAAGTTTGGGCCAGGTCGGTTTGGGCAGCGGTGATGGCTGAGGCAAGGGGGCTGGGGCCGCTGGCCTGGACGACCGATGCCAGAGCCTGTTCAAATGCAGGGCCGTTGTAGTTGTCAAGACCGTAGATGAGGTCGGTCTTCTGGGCAAAAGGACAGTATCCACCACCGAATGTCCTCAGGGCCCCTTTGATATTCAGGGGCGGAAGGGTCCGATTCATTCGGCTGACCGTATCCTGGGCCAGGGCCAGTTTCTTTTTTCCCATATAGGATTCACTCATTGAATAAGAGGCATCGAGAACAACCAGAAAATTGTCCACTTTGGGAACCAGCGTCCCTGTTGCTGCATCATGCAGCGGGCTATAGGTGGCCTGGGGAGGGGTCGTTGCACAACTGATCAGAAGTGCGCAGAGCATGATCATCGGAACGAAAGTAAGCATTTTTTTTGTCATGGGGGCTCCTTTTTATTTAAAACAGATTTGTGGGTTAACAGGATTTATCCGCATCAGGCTTTGTGCTCATATAGATGTACATCCTGCTGGGGATAGGGAATATTGATGCCTTCGGCATCAAAGGCTTTTTTAATTTTTTCGGTAAGATCGCATTTTACGGGCCAGTAATCGCCGACATTGACCCAGGGCCGGACCATAAAATTCACACTGCTGTCCGCCAGTTCAAGCATGGCGATCTGGGGAGCCGGATCCTTGAGTACCCGTTCATCTGCCGCCACCACGTCCGCCATGATTTTTTTTGCCTTGTCAATATCATCGTCATAGCCGATGCCCATGACCATGTCGACCCGGCGGGTTCCTTTGACGGTCCAGTTGATGATGTTGCCGGAGGTCAGGGCCGCGTTCGGCACGATGGCGGTTTTGTTGTCCGGCGTCTTTAAGGTGGTCGTAAAAATCTGGATCTCTTCCACGGTGCCGGCCACGCCGGCCCCCTCGATAAAGTCGCCCACATTAAAGGGCCTGAAAATGATCATCAGGAAACCGGCGGCAAAGTTGGACAATGACCCCTGCAGGGCCAGACCAATGGCCAGGCCGGCGGCACCGATCACCGCGATAAACGATGTGGTCTGGATGCCCAGTTGACCCAGGGCCGCGATGATCACAAAGACCAGCAGGCCGATGTAGGCCAGATTAGCGGTGAAAGAAATCAGCGTGGCATCGACCTTTCGTTTTTTCATGACTTTTTTCACCAGATCGGTCAATGCATGGGCAGCCCATCGACCGATGATGAAGACGGCAATGGCGGCAATGACTTTGATGCCGTAAATGGTTAAGAACTCGATAACTCTGGGTACTAAATTTTCCATGGTTCAGATCCTTTCCCGTTTAATTTTGTTGATCAAAGGCTAAAGTAAATATTTTTTGGAAAAAAACAAGATAAATTAGGTGCTTTTCAGCGCATGGCTGAAAAATATTTTTTTGGTATACCGGTTTTTATTGCCGTTGGAAGGCCTGCCTGCCGGTGGTTCGGCATTTTTTAAAATGGCAGTTTTTTAAGCAGGCCCTTGGCTTTTTCCTCCAGTTGTTTGGTGCCTTCTTTTGTGGGCAACCCCCCCTTGAGGCTTTCCTGCAGGTCGGGAAGCGTTGTGCCGATCTGCTGCTGCAGAAGACCTTTGAGGTCCGGGCGGAATTTGGGGGCGTTGAAAGTACCGGTGACCAGAATCGGTACGGTAATACCGGGACGGTCTGTGGTATCGCCCTGACCCTTGAGAGACGCCACCACCTTGGGCGTTATCCTGAAATCGAGGTTTTCATTGACCAGATTCGCCGTGCCGGCGGCCAAAATCCGCAGCAGGGGAGATACAATGGATGTCTTATCTGTCTTGAAAACGCCTTCTTGAAGGGTAAAGGGTGTCTTTAATTCTGAAAAGTCGGTGCGCGGGCGCTGGGTACCTTTTTCGGCCAGACCGAAGGCGGCTTTGGCATTGCGGGCCATGCCGGCCAGATCGATGCCTTTGATGGCGCCGTCGGCAAAAGAAAGATCGCCTGTACCATTGAGGGTTTTTTTAATTTGTTCCGGAACCTCTCCTGAAAATTGCAGGGTCATCTTTGCCTGCATAGCCCCTTCCAGCAGGTCTTTTTCCAGAACATCCCGAAGCAGAGGGCCTGCCTGGATGCCTCCGGCCGACAGGGTGATTTCTGCTTTGGGGGTATCGCGACGAACATCCATGGTGCCTGACATGTCCATGCTGCCCTGATACAGTTTCATGGACAGGGGGTTGATCTGAAATTGTCCTTTGTTGCCGGTGACTTTGATCTTGAGATCCTGGATACGGGCCTTGGCAACCTTGATCTCACCGGCCTGAAAACTGCCGTTCAGGACAAGTTTTCGAAAGGGGGCATAATCCATCTTCCGGGGCTGTGCCGCGACGGTTTCGGTCTGTTGCCCGGCGGTCGCCTCTTTTTCAACCGGCGGCGGCATATAGCGGTCAAGGTCAATGGCATCAAGAACCAGGTCAAAAGCGATATCGGGTTTAGCAAAATCTTTGGCCTGTGCGGAAAATTTCAGTTTTGTATCATCTATCTCTAAAATTCCTTTTGAGATAGCTATTTTCTGAGGACTGCCCTTTATGGCGGTTGCCAGAGAAATGCGATTCAAGACTTTCGTATCCGAGGTATTAATCGGAAAGTCCCGGCCCAGGGCAGCGGTGAGTTTTCGAGGTGAAAAGGAATCGATTTTCATGGACAGATCAAATTCGGGATGGGTTGCCGGATCAACGATGGTCCCCCCGAGGGTGATGGCCAGCGTCTCTATGGCTTTCACGGAAAAAGTAACGGGAATGGTGCCTTTTCCCGGTTGGCTGCCCACCGGCCCGATGCTGCCCTCGAGGCTGACAGGGTGGGCCTCTACCCGGGCTGACAGGGAAATCTTGATGGGTTTGTCCAGGGACACATCCTTGAGATCAAGGTTGAAATCGGAAAGTGCATACCGGTTTCCTGCAGCTTGATCGAGCCAGAGCACCGAACCGTTGTTGATTTCAAACGCTCCGATGGCAATGGATCTGAGGGGAAAAGGCTCAGCCGACGTTTTCGCTGATTTTTTTTCAACCCGTTCGGGAGTTTTGGCATCGGGTTTTCCCGAAGGACCGATGCCCTCCCAGCCCGCCTGTCCGTTCTTTTTTTTCTCCAGTATGATTTTGACGCCGTTTAAGACAAAGCGTTTGATCTGGATATCCTTGGACAGGAGGGGGAAGAATTTTACCTTGACGTCAAAATCGTCGATAACCAGAAGGTCTTTTTCGGAAAAACCGGCGGGGTTGCCCAGGTGCAGGTCGGAAAAAGAAAGGCCCGCCCAGGGGAAAAGGGAGAGCTTCAGATCTCCGCCCAGGGTAATTGTGCGGCCTGTGGCATCGGAGATGCGTTTTTCAATCTGGGGTTTATAGTCTTGAACGTCTATGACCATGGGAATGATGAGAAGCGCCAGGATAACAAGCGCTATGAGCCCGCCGCCGATGATGAGAATCCATTTGATTGCTTTGTTCATGGTGGGTCTCCTTAATTTTTGTAGGGACGGGGCCCTGCCTGACAAAAAAATGTGGCCATCTGAATAAGATGCTCAGAAAAATAAACACCCATAGAAGCAGTATTGTAACAGGACAGAATTTTTTCAATTCCTGTTCGTTGATGATTATCGCGTGCGAACGATCGGAAAATAAAGAGGCCCGATGGGGGTAGAAGTTACATTTAGACTAAAATATATCGTAATAAGGGGTTATGTGTCAACGGGTTAATTTCGGTGTCGAAGAAAAATGGCAGTACAAAACCCGGCCAACGATTCCCGGAAGGGAATTTTTTATGAAACCAGGATAACCCGCACATCCATCACGTTTGTGTTCGTGGGGCCGGTTTTAATCAGGTCTCCCAGACCCTCGAAAAAATGGTAGGCATCATTGTCGGCAAGATACTGGTGCGGGTTCATGCCCAGGGCCGCGGCCCGGGCAACGGTGGTGCCGTCGGCCACAGCACCGGCTGCGTCCGTGGGTCCGTCGGTGCCGTCGGTGCCGCCGCTTAAGATCGTGATGGTTTTATATCCTGCAATATCCATGGCCGCGGCAAGGGCAAATTCCTGGTTTCTGCCCCCAAGCCCCTTGCCTTTGATGGTCACCGTGGTTTCGCCCCCCGAGAGGATGCACAGGGGCGGGGCCATGGGATTGCCCGTTTTCAAAGCTTCCCTGGCAATGGCACCGTGGACACAGGCCACATCCCGGGTCTCTCCCTGGATCATGGAAGAGAGGACCAGGGTGGGATAGCCGAGGTTTTCCGCTGCTGATTTTGCCGCATTGACAGCATCCATATTCCGGCCGATAATCAGATTGCAGGTTTGTTCAAAGGCCGGATCACCGGCTTTCGGTGTTTCCGGGATCTGCCCGGAACGGCCGGATTTTAAATGACTGACCACTGTTTCGGGCAGGTCCCCTTCGATGCCGTATCCGGTAATGATCGCCATGCAGTCCGCATAGGTGCTTGAATCGGCTACACAGGGGCCCGAGGCAATGACATCCAGGTCATCGCCCACCACATCGGAGAGGATCAAAGAGACCAGTGTGGCCGGGCTGGCGGCCCGGGCCAGCATGCCGCCTTTGATATTCGACAGATGCTTGCGGATGGTATTGATTCCATGGATGGTGGCACCGCAACTCAGCATCACACCGGTGGTTTTCTGCTTGTCCGCAAGATTCAGTCCCCGGCCCGGCAATGGCATCAGGGCCGATCCGCCCCCGGAGATCAGGCAGATCACCAGGTCATCAGCTGTGGCGGATTCGGCCAGGCCTAAGATGGCCTGTGCCGCTTTTTCCCCGTTTGAGTCAGGTACCGGATGACCGGCTTCCACCAGTTTGATACGGTTTAGTTTTGCCAGGTGCCCGTATTTGACACTGATGATCCCATCGGAAATTCGATCGTCCAGAATTTTCTCCAGCCCCGCTGCCATGGCGGCCCCGGCCTTTCCCCCACCCACAACAAAGACTTTTTTATACTCGGACAGGTCATAGACAGTGCCGCCCATGGTCAGATGGTTTCCCAGACGGTGGCAGTGTCCGGCAATGGCCCTTCCCGGCGCCACGGCGTCAAGGCCGGCTTGAAAAATGTTAAGAGCATGGGTTTTTTGCATATTACCCTTTTTTACATCAGTATTCATATACAGCGTCTTTCCTTTCGATTTTGTGGCCCACGATTTTTTAAAATCATTCAAAAGCGCTGTTTTGAAATCGTCCTGAAAAGATCATATGCCTGAAAAATTGGATTTGTCAATTCCGATTTCAGGTGGTGCGGAAGAGACAACCTGTCATGATACCATGAGCAGGTTCGAAATGGGAATTGAATGATTTAACGAGATCTGCTATTGTTCCGGAACAATAACAGGAAATAGGCTCACGCGGGCCATGGGCCTGCAAAAAGGGAAAAAACACACATAGCCGTTTTGGTAAACCGAAAAGGACGTCATGGAAAAACTGTATGTCATATCTGCTGTAGGAAAGGATCAACCCGGTTTGGTGCATGCCGTCACCCGGGCTTTGGGAGAACTGAATATCAATATCGTCGACATTGAAGCCCGTTCGATTCGTGGGTATTTCTCCCTGTTTTTTGTGGTTGATCTGGGCACCTCCGGGTACAGCGAAGCAGAGATGATGAAAAATCTGGCGCCGGTGCAGTCGTATTTTAGCCTGGGGCTTCATGTGGAAGCGTATGCCGAAGGCCGCCGCAAAGCCGACAAGCAGATGATGCTGATGACGGTGATGGGGGCGGACCGACCCGGGATTGTCGCTGCGGTATCCGGGATGTTCGCCCGAAACCGGGTCAACATCGAAGCCATCAAGATGATTGCCCGGGGTGAATATATTGCCATGGAGATTTCGGTGGACACATCCGAGCTTGACGACATGGGGGCTTTCCGCAAGGTCATGATGGATTTTTCAAAGGAGTCCGGACTGGATGTTTCTCTGCGGGGGGACGATATTTTGCAAAAGCCCAAACGGGTGGTGGTTTTTGACTGTGACAGCACCATCATCAAGGAAGAGGTCATCGATGAACTGGCCAAAATCGCAGGGGTGGCGCAAAAGGTCCAGAAGGTGACGGCCCGGGCCATGAACGGTGAAATGGACTTTGATCAGTCCATCAAAAAGCGGGTAAGATTGCTCAAGGGGCTCACCGTGGACCAGCTCGAGAAACTCACCCACACGATTCACCTGACCCCGGGGGCCCAGGAGCTGGTGTCGGCCCTTCGGTTTATGGGATACAAGGTGGGGGTGATCTCCGGGGGGTTTTCTTTTTTTACCGATTATCTCAAGAAGCAGCTCAACCTGGATTATGTGTTTGCCAATGAGCTGGAGATCATAGACGGGAAGACCACCGGAAAGATCAAAGGCGGCATACTGGGGGCTGAAAGCAAGGCCGATATTATCAGACAGATTGCGGATAAGGAAAACATTTCGATGGACCAGATCGTGGCCGTGGGCGATGGGGCCAATGACCGGTTTATGCTCCAGAAGGCAGGACTGGCCATTGCCTTCAACCCCAAGGAGGTCCTCAAGGAATTCAGCGACGGCATCATTACCTCGGACAATATCTCCGGGTTGCTGTATTTTCTGGGGGCCCCGGATGACCTGCTGAAAAAATTTCAAAATGGCCAAAAATGAAAATTTACCGCGTTGGCGGCTCGGTGCGGGACGAACTTTCAGGCCGCCCTTTTAAAGACAGGGACTATGTGGTGTTCGGGGCTTCCGAGGCCGAATTTCTGCAGCGGTTTCCCAGGGCCAAAAAAGTGGGGGGCAGGGCCTGTGTCTATATCGACCGGGGTGATGAATACACCCTTTCCGATGCTGTGGATATTACATCCGATCTGCTTTTGCGGGACCTCACCATCAATGCCATGGCAAGGGATGAAGACCATCAGCTGCTGACACATCCCCTGGCGCTTTCCGACCTTCAAAGCAAGACGCTGCGCCCGGTTTCCACGGCCAATTTTTTCAATGATCCCCTGCGGGTGTTCCGGGCGGCCCGGTTTGCCGCCTGCCTGCCTGATTTTAAAATACACCGCAGTTTGACCGATGCCATGTCCCAGGTGGGTGAAAAGGGCAGGCTGGACAATATTGCCGCCGAGCGGGTGGGCAATGAAACCCTGCGGGCCTGTGCCGGTGAGCGGCCGGGAAATTTTCTGCGCCTGATTTCCAAAACAGGCTGCCTGGCCCCCTGGTTCCCGGAGCTGGCCGATGCCGCGCAGATACCGGCCGGACCACTGCCGTTTCATAACGAATCAGTGGCAAATCATTTGTCTCAGGTCATGGATCGTCTGAGTGGGTTGCCCCTCAGGGTCTGGATGGCCCTGTGCCATGACCTGGGCAAGGCCGTTACAGACCCGGCCCTGTGGCCCAGCCATCATCACCATGACCGAATCGGCCGGGAAGCGGCCCTGAATCTGGGAAGGCGCCTGAGGCTGCCCGGACGCTTCATTACTGCCGGGGCGGCCGGGGCCCGCTGGCATATGGTTGCCGGCAATTATGACCGGCTGCGGGTAACGACCAAGGTGACTCTCCTGTTGCAGCTTCACAGGCTTTCCCTTGTCGATGAGATGTTTGCTCTTGCAATGGCTGACCAAAAGCCTGATTTTTTGTCCGATGCCAGGGCCGATCTCGAAATCCTGCTGGCCGTAAAACTGCCTCGGAAACATGTTGGACAAGGGGTTCGTTCCGGTGAAATTCTTCACCAGTTACGCTGCGACGCCATGGCGGGAAGGGGCAACATAGGTAATTGAAATTTGGTTTTTCGCTATTTTGTGTGGGGCTGTAGCCGGTCAAATTTACCCATACGAAACAGCGAGGCGCCTGAAAATTGAATAGTGAGGGCTTGAAAACGTATGGCATCGTTTCGCTCTGTCTTTTCATAAATAAAATCGATAGAATACCTTGTTCAAAAGTCGACGGTGGACGTTCAATGCTCATAGTCCTCCCGGATGGTCCGGATGAATATCGCCTGTGTGAAGGGGGAATCTGCCGGTGGGAAGGTCTTTGAAATAGAGGCGAAGGGTTTCCCGGATCACCGTGAAGGCCAGCTTGTCCCATGGTATTTCCTGTTTTGTAAACAGTTTTACGTCCAGACTTTCCTTGCCCGGTTTAAAGACAGGGCTTTCCATACGGGCAAGAAACATGAGATACACCTGGCCCACACAGGTAAGGTTGAACAGCCCATAGGGTTTCAGAATCGTTACCTGAGCCCCGGATTCTTCCAGGGTTTCACGCTCGGCACCCTGGGCCAGGGTTTCGTTGCTTTCCAGATAGCCGGCGGGCAGGGTCCATTTTCCATATGCCGGTTCAATGGCCCGCCGGCATAGGAGTATTCTGCCCCTGTATTCGGGGATGGCTCCCACCACCATTATAGGGTTTTGATAATGAACGGCCTTACAGACATCACACACAAAACGCAGCCGGTCATCGTCTTCGGGAATGCGTTTTGACACCGGCCCACCGCAGTTGCTGCAAAACTTCATATCCCTCCATTGCCCCCAGGCGTTGTCAGGGTTTTCAATATCCGGCTTTTGGAATTTTTATCCATATCATCCAAGGCAAAGGAGAGGGCGGCTTCAAGCAGGGCGGATTTGTTTTCGATGGCCAGTCCCGCCAGTTTGAGGGTATGAAACTTGCGGTTAAACCGTTCAATAATATCCACGGAAAGATAGAACCCCGCTTTCTTTTTTTGGGGTCCGGATACATTCTTACTTTCTTCTGTAGAACTTTTCTTCGATGATACTGTTCGGGATTCAGCCAGTGATCCGGTAGCGCTGGCCACAGGATCGAATGGATTATTTTCAAGTAAATTCGGGGTTTTCTTTTTGTTTGATGCCATCTTCTTCAATCCTTTGAAACAGTTTTTCATAATCGCGGGCGCCGATAGCCTGGCGGCTGTATTCAAAAATCGTCTTTCCCAGGGAGGGTGCCTCGGACAGACGAACGTTGTAATGAATGGGGGCGCAGAGTTGTTTGCTGAATAGTTTCTTCAGTTGCCTGTAAATATCGAAACTCTGACGGGTTCGTTTGTCGAACATCGTCGGCAGAATATAGTTGAGCTGGAGGTCTTCGTTTAGCCGCTGGGCTGACATCAGATACCCGAAAAATGTTTTCAGGCCTTCAAGGGCCGGGCCCTGCACGGCCACCGGACAAAGCACCTCGCTGGTGGTCATGAGGATGTTCACGCTCAGCACATCCCAGCCCGGGGCACAGTCAAAAATCATGTAATCGATACTGCCCTGTTTGGGAACAATGGATTTTCGCAGCACACGCTGACGAATGTCCCGGGGTTGTTCGCCCAGCCAGTTTTTAAGCTCCACCAGTTTGATGCCGCCATCTAAAAGCCATAGATTGTCGCGGCACAGATGGACCGCTTCATTTTTAGCAACGTCGGCGCCGTTACCATTATTCCCAGTGATAAACTCATAAAGGCCGTATTTGGGTTGTACACCCAGAAATTTTGCATCCTGTCCCTGGGTATCGCAATCCACAAGTAAAACGCGTTTTCCCTGCATGGCCAGTCCGTGGGCGAGGTTTACAGCAGTGGTGGTTTTTCCCACACCTCCCTTGGCCATGGCAATTGCAATTTTTCTCATTTATAAGAATCCTCTTTTGATATCTTTGATCAGTTTCGTCACCGGTCCTGGTTTTTTTTAAATGAAATGATTCTTAAACCATGTTATTTCAAAACTAACCCGGATAAACCGCAAATCACAAACACCAAATGCCAAACAAATTCCAAATCACAATGCCCAAATCTCAAACAAGATCAAAAAGCCATTTGATTAACCCCATATAGTCTTGAATTGCCGTGCATTTTGATTTCTCCCTGTTTTGGAATTTGGAATTTTAACCATTGTGATTTGTTTGTAATTTGTCTTTTGATTATTGTGATTTTTTTGACATCAAAAACATGAATTTGAGCATTAAGGTATTAAAGACGCCTCATCCTTCAGCCCTCACCATCTTCAGCCTGAAGTTCTTCCGGTCTTTTGATAAAACGGGGGCGGGGGCTGTATGCCAACTCCTGGGAATCCTCATCCCCGTTATCCTCAGGCCGAAGGCCGTAATGGCGGGCAGCGGTGAGGTCATTGAGCGCCTCCCTTATTTCTTTGGTGCCTCTTTCAAATACTTTTTTTACGGAAAAATATTCATACTCCACATCCGACATGGAATAAACACCACCGGTTTTGGTGAGATAGGCCCGAACAATATCTTTAACCGAGTCCCAACTGTCCTTGCGGGCCTGGGTGTCCAGCGCTGTCAGGTTGTCCAGGTTTGTAATCTGTTTCTTTAAAAAGCGGGCGACAAATTTTTTCTTTACAACCGTCATCCAGATAACAAAGAGCACAAGGGCGGTGCCGCCCCCTGCACTTGAAAAAAAAACCTGGTCCATCATGCCCAGATACGTACCGGTGCCCAAGGCGGCGCCGGCCCCCAGGAGCAGGCTGCCCAGAAAGCCTGAAAATCCGAATTTGAGGACAAATTTACGCCATGCCCGGCGGTAATTGAACAGGGCCTCGGTCATGTGTGTGAGGCGTTCTCCATGGGTTTCGATAAATGTTGCCAGGTTGTCCAGACGGTGGTGGGGGGCCCGGAGGATGGCTTTTTTCAGGTTGTCCTGCTGATTTTCAATCAGGTCCAGATAGCGCATATCCTCCCCGGCATCGCTGGTACGGCTTTTGGCCCTGGCCTTTGGCGAGTATGTCAGGTGGATGACCGGGATATCCTTGCGGCCGGTGCTCTGGGACAGGTTCCAACAAAGAGTGCCGTATACCTGTAAAAGATCGGCCAGAGATGCGCATTCATCAATGCGGTTGAGGACAAACAGAATACGGTCTTCAAATGTATGGGCCGGCAGTGTGTCCCGGATACTGGTGTAGGTTTCCCGGACGGTTCCGGCCTTGTGGGGATCGAACAGAATCAGAACAAGGTCGGCGATGCGGGCCATTTCGCCGATGGCATTCTGGTAGCTGTATCCCCGGTCCCTTTCGGTAATGCTGTCCAGCATGCCCGGTGTATCGATGATGGCCAGATTTTCCAGAAACGGGGAGTTGACTTTTTTAAGGCGCAGGTGAGAGGCAAAGCGCTGGCCGTATTTTTTCAACCCCTCGAATGGATATTCGGGATCATTGAGCAGAAATTTTCCGTCCCGTTCTTCCACTACCTGAATGGTATCGGTATCCGCCTCAGGCTGGCCCCAGGTAATCACCGTAAAGGAATCATCCGTGGGCGCCTGCCCCGTGGCCTGGACCTCGGCGCCCAGCAGTTCGTTTATCAACGTGGATTTTCCCGAAGAGTAATTTCCCAGCATCAGTACGATGGGACGCCATTTGATGTTGGTTTCAAGGGGGACATCACTGTACCCGTAGCGCAGGGCCACCGGTGTTAGATATTTTTCCACCAGGCCTAGGAATTCAGACCGCAGGGAATCGATATAATTGTCCTGATCCATTCAGTTCTCCTGTTTCATAAGCGCCTTAATCCGTCGACGCAGTGTTTGGGTGACAAATTTGATTTGGTCCGCACTCTGGGCCGGTATAGGGCACGGATCAAAACAGACCGGGGCGCCAAAGGTGATGGTCACCGGCACTTTTTTGATTTTATGGGTCCAGCGGGGCATGAGTTCATAGGCCCCATGGATACCCACGGGAATCACAGGATACCCGGCGGCCAGAATCAGGCGCATGGTGCCCTGTTTAAAGGGTTGCAGTTTCCCATCCCAGTTGCGCTCGCCTTCGGGAAACACCCCCATTATATGCCCATTTTGAAGAATTCGAAACGCATTTCTCACCGCCTGCACATCCGTGGTATAGCGCCTGACCGGAAAAGACCGGGCCAGTTTCAAAAACCGGCACATCAGCACGTGTGCGTATTGGGAATTTTTGGCCATGAACCAGATGTGTCGGCGGGGATAGACCGATAAAATAACTGAATCCAGAAAGGACGCATGGTTGGCCACAAGAATAGCCGGCCCCTTGGCGGGAATATGCTCGATCCCCGTGACCTGCACCTGAAAAACAGCGGTTATAATCCGCTTTAACACTACCCTTAAGATGGTGATCACCATTTTGGGTTCTTTTTTATACCATTGACGGGCCGGAATCCGGACAGGTCGATGCACAGCCGCCGGCATGGGTGCCTCTCGAAAATTTGAAGCAAATTTAATCCGTGGGCAAAATTCCATGATGCGTTCAGGCGCGTGGTATTCGCTGATGGCTTTTTGAATGCAGTCTTCCCATTTTTTCCCCGATTCTTCCAGAAAATCAAAAAAGAAGGCACCATGGCCACGGCTGACGATGATGACGGTATTGGATTCTATGGTGACGGCCGTAATGGACCTGAACGGGATGTTTTTTATTGTTTTCGCACCGACAAAAGCAAGCTGTTCCTCTTCCAGTGAAAGGATCCCCTCATCCACGGACCGACGATCAAAGCGGGTGGCTGTGATACCGGCCGGTCCCTTGTATACCTCTTTGGCCGCCTCCTTGAACAGATGAACCCGCCGGCTGCGCAGGACCGTTCCCGACACGGCCGGCGGCAATTCAAAACCAAGCACTTTTGCGTACCAGTTTGAAACGTGAGCGGTTTTCCCGTTAATGGCAAGCCTGGATCTGGAAAGCAGCGTCGCCCTGGCGCCACACCCTTTGCACCGTCCATTTGAAAACCAGTCAAAACTGCCGCATACCGGGCATCTGTATATCAGGTCCGTGATCATAAAATAATGGTAACGTCACTTTGAAGACAAGGGTTTTTAGTAAGCGTTCACAGGGCACCGCATCTGCTTTGTTGTCGGGTACTTGAAGTACAGGAAGTACGCCTTCGTACCCTCCGCCTCGCATCTGCAGCACCCTGTAAACACTTACAGTTTGGTAGGTTGTGGTAAAACAGGTGTTATAACCCCGTGAACGGTTATGGTTTTTATATTTGCGCAACCGCTGAATAAATGCGTAAAGGTATCAAAATAGGTTGATTGTGTCAAAGTTAATGTTGAAGATTGTTCAGGGACAAATACCCATGATGATGCCCGAATCATTGGGGGTGTCGATCCGGAGGCGGTGGATTTTTTTGACGCCGGCCTGCTCGAGCATGTCCGTTATCTGGTGCTGCGAATACGCTTGTCCGGATTGGGTCCCCAGGAGCATATTCAGGGCAAAGAGGGCAGGAAACTGGGGGCTGTCCATGGTATCGTTCAAGATGAAATCGTGGATGATAATCAGCCCCCCCGGGTCTAAGGCCGCCACGGTTTTTTCGATGATTTGCTTACAGTCGGCCATACCTTCTCCGTGGAGAATATGCGACAGCCAGGCCACATCAAAGCAGCCGGGGATGGGGCTTTCCACATAATTGCCGTCTGAAAATGCAACCCGGTCTGCCATGTTGAAACGGGCAATGGTTTTCTCGGCAAAGGGCCGGGTGGTGGGCAGGTCATATACCGTGGCAAAAAGTGCGGGGTTGTGGCGGCAGAAATGGATGGCCCAGGTGCCGGGCCCGCCCCCCAGGTCCAGCAGATGGTGGCGGCCGCTAAGATCAATTTTCGGCACCATGCCCGGCGCAAGGCCCATGGCCAGGGTAAACATGCCCATCAGAAAGCTTTCCTGTGCTGCTTCGCTGTGGGTTGACATTCGATCCCGTACGGCGGATCCGGTTTTGACGGCCTCATCCAGTCTGGACCAGGATTCAACCAGGTTCTGGTGATGCATGATCATATGCCCGATATACCGGGGTGAATCCTTGCACAGAAACAGGGCGGTCTGGGGGGTGTTGGCCCAGGTATCCCCCTCTTTAACCAGAAGTTCCATGGCGGTAAGGGCATTGAGGAGCATGGCCAGAGCCCTCGGGTCGGCATTGATGTTGTCGGCGATCTCCTCGCAGGTGTGTTTTTGATCGCCTATGGCCGTAAACAGATCCAGCTTTACACCGGCGTGCAGGGTGCACGTTTTCCAGTAGGCCCCGGAGGTTTGAAGCAGCTTTCCGGGGTTCAGATTTTCGGCTGTCATGGGGTTTCTCCTGTTTTTGCGATAATGGCCTTGGCCGGAATCAGGCCGGTGGCGCTGGCCGATACGATATTGCCGGCCACCCCGGGGCCGTCACCGGCCACATACATGCCCTTGATGCCGGTTTCCAGGTCATTGGCGGTTTCCACCTGGGTGGCGAAAAACTTGATTTCCGGTGCATAGAGCAACGTCTCGTCGTTATACACCCCGGGAATCATGTAATTGAGTTTTTCCAGCCCTTCAATGAGATTGCTCAATATCCGTTCGGGCAGGGCCATGGCAATATCACCGCATACCACATCGTTCAGGGTGGGCTCGATATATCCTTTTTTAATGCGGTTCCAGGTGCTGCGCCGGCCCCGCTTCAGGTCCCCGAACCGCTGCAGGATGGGTTTGCCGCCGCCGATGATGGATGCCAGTTGTCCGATGGATTCACCATAGGCCTGGTTGTCTGTGACCGGCTCGGTGAGCACCACCTTGGATAGAAATGCAAAGTTGGTGTTGTCCGATTTTTTATTATGAAAGGCGTGTCCGTTGACGCAGACAAAGTCCTTGTAGCTTTCAAGGGCCACGAATCCGCCCTGGTTGGTGCAGAAGGTCCGGGTCTGGTCATCGTACTTCTGGGTCTGGATAAAAAAAGTGGGATCGTAAATCACATTGCACAGATCCTGCATGATGTCGTTGTGGACTTCCACGCGTACCCCGACTTCGATGCCGCGCTGGGTCAGTCCCAGACCATACTTATGGGCCAGTTCGCTCACCCAGTTGGCCCCCACCCGTCCCGGGGCCAGGATGACATTGGTTGACAGATAGTGGCCCTTGGGTGTCATCACCCCGGTAATGGCGCCATCTGTCACCATGATATCCAGAACTTCTTCCGAGGTGTGGATGTCGACGCCCTTGGAGCGGATATAATCGGCCATCCCGGTGATGTGGTGCGGCAGGTAATCGGTGCCGAGATGTTTCTGGCGGATGAGTAAAAGATCAATGCCGTAGCGTTTGGCTTCCTTGCGTAGCCGGGCGGCCTCTTTCATGTCCGTGGGATAAACCTTACCATCCATGCCGAAATGATTAAAGATACCTTCGGTTTCATCGATGAGCGCGCGGGCCTCGGATGCCGACATGAACTGGGTCAGGTCGGTTTTCCCCAGTTTGTGGATATAATTCAGCTTGCCGTCGGAAAACAGTCCTGCTCCGCCGATGCCGTTTAAAATATTGCAGGGAGAACACTTCTGGCACTTTATGGTTTGACTGATGGGGCAATGGCGGTTTTTGGTGGATTTACCCCTTTCAAGCAGCAGGATATTTAAATTTGAGTTTTCACACAGATAATAGGCGGAAAACAGTCCTGCGGGGCCGCCGCCAACAATAATCACATCATAGTTCGGGTGGGTCATATGGCTCCTGTATGGAAATCTTTGTTTTTTATTCCGATTGTGTTCGTCTCCTGGGGCGTGTACTTCGACCCCGCTGATAACGGATTTATGGTTTGTTGCAGTAAAAAAAATCATGGGTCGTGATGAAAAAATGCTATGTGAAAAAAGAAATAAATGCAAATAAAAATGTGCGTTGCGGCATGGCCTTCAGGAAACCGGATCCCGTCTTTCCAAAAAAAAGGCCTGTTTTCATATCTGGGAACAAATAACCATTGACAGGCATAATCGTTTTTGTTAGATCGCTTATCACGTTTCGGGGCTGTAGCTCAGCTGGGAGAGCGCATGACTGGCAGTCATGAGGCCAGGGGTTCGAGCCCCCTCAGCTCCACCAAAAAAATCGAATAATGAGAAGGGGTTAGCCAAATCAATGGTTAACCCCTTTTCTTTTGGTGGATTTTTATGTGAGAATTTGTGTGAGATTTTTCCTGCGCGTACTCACATGCTGTGATGGCTTGCAGATCAAAGTTTTCGATGTTGTGAATGTTAACTAAGCACCTACAGCCTTCAGGCCAATATCCTACGCTCGATCCTAATAGCACTTGACTATTATTTGAAACTATATTAGTAGCTTAAATTTGAATTGAACACCTACGGCATGAACGGACACCCCTTTTCTAACTGGTCCTGATAATAGAAGGCACAACAAACAGGGGGATATAATAAGTTGATGGACAGGGACCATAGACACGGACACCGCGGCCGGCTTCGGGAACGGTTTAACAAGGTCGGGCGGGAATCCTTAGCGGATTATGAAATGCTTGAGTTGCTGCTCACATACCCTATACCGCGAAAGGATACCGGGACTACAATAAAACACTTCACGGGCAAGATGCTTGCTCATTATCCAGTTCCAATAGCTCCTATAGAGGAGCAAAAAAGTATTCTTCAAAAACTCCATGAGAGCTTTGAAAGTTTGAAAAATACTCAGGAACAAATTTCCATATCATTAGAAAAAGTCAACGCAATGGACCAATCCATCCTCGCAAAAGCCTTCCGGGGTGAACTCGTCCCCCAAGATCCGAATGACGAACCGGCTTCTCAGCTCCTGAAGCGAATAAAACAGGAAAAGGCATCTCTCGAATCAGGAAAGAAAAACGGAGCGGGGAGAGGTCGAGCTGAAAAAAGATTATAGCATGGGCAATTAAGGATATTTCTTGAAATTACATTCAATTAAACTGGTGGGAAAATTCAATCAGGATTTGATAAATAGGCCGGTGGGAAAGAGAGGCGCCATATGAGTAAAAAAGACCTGACCGTTTCCCAGATTGATCGTCAAAATATACTGAATAATCCTTACGCCTTACAAGAAATAGAAAAGGCGGCGCGCATCAAAGGGATCCCGTTTGAGGGGAAAACCGTGGTGCTCAAAGAGCAGGTGGCGTCATTCTTCGAGGTCACTCCCCGGACAATTGACAATTATATCGAAAAATTCAGCGATGAATTGCGACAGAACGGTTACGAGGTGTTGCGAGGTAAGCGTCTGAAAAAACTTAAGCTTGCGGTTATCGGGCAGGCTGTTAACGAAACGGATTTCGTGAACATAAAAGTGCCCCAACTGGGTGTTTTTGATTTTCGCGCATTTCTTAACCTCGCCATGCTGATTACCGAGAGCGGCCGGGCACGGTTGTTGCGCCAGATGATGCTGGACATTGTGATCGACACCATCAACCAACGCACCGGGGGCGGCACCAAGTACATTAACCAGCGGGATGAGGATTTCCTGGTATCAGCCTTTCAGGAAGAAAATCACCGCAAGGAGTTTACCGATGCCCTGAAAAATTATGTGGATATGGGCAATTTTAAATACCCGGCCTACACCGATAAAATCTATGTGAGTATTTTTCGCGAAAAGGCCAAAGAGTACCGTAAAATATTACGGCTGCATGACAAAGATCCGGTGCGCGACACATTTTATTCGGAAATTTTGGATCTGGTTTCATCCTATGAATATGGTTTTGCAAAAGTGCTTGAAGATGCCTATGTCCAAAAAAACAAAAAACTCACCTCCTGGGAGGTGGACAATTTGTTCGCTGCCTTTGAGGTGCAACCCCATTGGAAACCGCTGATCGAAAAAGCCCGATCCAAAATGGCCAGCCGGGATTTAGTCTTCCGCGATGCCCTGCATGCCCAGCTCAAAGGCTATGTCGTGCCGCTGAATACCGCTGATTTTGAACGGTTTTTGGGTGAAAAGAGCAAGGAGCTTATAAAACGGCTTGAGGATGCCAGGGATGTCATGAAACGGCTCAAGGATCGGTAGCATGGAGATCGTATATCTCACACTTGATCAGGCAATTGAAGCGCATGGCAAGACAGTGGAGGTCAGTGGCGGCGGTGCACTGGGGCATTTGGATATGGGGACATTGGATGCGGTACTCCATCATATTCAAAATGATGATTATTACCCTACGTTTGAGGATAAGTTGACCCACCTCTTTTTTTCAGCATGTAAATTCCATTGTTTTCAAGATGGCAATAAACGCATCGCCATCGTACTTTGTGCCCAAATGCTCCTCTTGAACGGATATCTTTATTGTGTCGGCCGTTTTATCAGAGAAATGGAAAACATCAGCTATCATGTTGCAGCGGGCAATATCGATAAAGTTTTACTTCACGAAATTATTTCAGCCCATATCAGTGGGGATGAAGGTGATGAGGCGCTTAAATTAAAAATTTTCAATGCCATATCCGAGGGCACGCAATGATGCAATTTCTGATGGATATCACATGTCCAACATAAGAGTACCACAGTTATTTCATGAGATTAAAAAATGCGGCACCCAAAACAAGTCACCAATCGCATGAAACCAACGATCGGAGAATTTGGCTCGCGGATAAAAGGCGTCCGACATGAGTAGGGACGACAAAAAACTGCAGATCCGGAACAGCACGACGGAATTTCTGATCTTTAACGGCCAAGCCGGGGAAAAAAACATCGAGGCGCGCTATGAGGACGAGACCATCTGGCTGACCCAGAAGCTGATGTCGACTTTAATTATGGTAACTGTGCCGACGATCAACGAGTACCTGAAAAATATATTTGCCGGCGGCGAACTCGATCAAAATTCAGTTATTCGGAAATTCCGAATAACTGTTGCGGACGGTAAAAAACACAGCACCAAATTCTACAACCTCGACGCCATCATTTCGGTGGGCTACCGGGTAAATTTTGCAGGATAAGGGGAAAATTGCAATCGAGATCGCTAAGGTACATGCCGAAAGGAGTTCGAGAAATACCGCATTGTTCAGGACCGTCTGTTTGAGAGCGATTTCGACCGCTCATCAATCAGATCGAGTCGGAAAAAATGAGAAATAATCAAGAATTCATATCTGTCAATAAATCCAAATTTAAAAAGAATATTGAAGCGGTTGGGAAAAAGGAAAATAAAACTATGAGTGAATATCAGTACTACGAATTTCTCGCCATCGACCGACCACTGACAGAGAATGAGGTGGCAGAACTGCGTGCGCTTTCAACGAGGGCCACGATTACGCCGGTCAGTTTCACCAACGAATATAATTGGGGCGATTTCAAAGGCGATCCCGAAAAGCTGATGCAGCGGTATTTCGATGCCCATGTGTATGTAGCCAATTGGATGACAGCCGTTTTCATGGTGCGGTTGCCCATCGAGGTGTTGCCCAAAGAGGCGGTGAAAGCCTTGTCCATGGATTACATGATGGATATCAAAGCCACCAGAACCCATTGGATCATTACCTGGTGTCTGGAGGAGTCGGAAAACTACGACCGTTTCGGTGCGGAGGACGGCCGCGGCTGGATGGTACGTCTGGCCCCGGTGCGGGATGAATTGCTGCGTGGTGATCTTCGCAGCCTTTATATCGGATGGCTGGCGGCTGTTGCCGGAGAAATGATGGATGACGATGAGATGGAGCCTTTGTCCGTGAGTGGATTGGGAAGTCTGACCGCAGCCCAGCAGGCGCTTGCCAAATTTCTGGAGGTGGACCCGGACCTGCTGGCGGGCGCCGGTATAGGCAGCCCGGCTGCCCAAAGAGAGGCGTTTTCAGAAAAAGAGGTGGATAAGTGGATTGATGCCCTGCCCCGGAATGAGGTAAATTCGTTCCTGAAACAATTTCTGGAGGGCAAGGGGCAGCAGGCCGAACGGTCCATTAAAAACCGGTTTTTGACATGGCGGCGAGGCCTGCAAACGGACAAGACCGACGCGCCCCGTCGCATGGTGGGAGAATTGCGGCAGAATGTCGAAACGGCCCGACAAATCAGACTGGAAAAGCAAAAACGCCACCGCAAGCGAGGGGAGATTCAGCGCCGGGAGAAACGAAAGGCGTATCTGAAAAACCTGTCCAACGATTTCCCCAAGGCCTGGGCGTCTGTTCGGGAACCTGTCGAGCGCGGATCGGGGAGGGGATATGACGAGGCTTGCCAGAGGCTTGTGGACATCGCCGACGCCTATGCTCTTTTTTCAACCGTGAAACAATTCCAAAAAGAATTGAAAAAGTTTATGACCGGTCACACGCGGCGCAAAGCGCTGATTCAACGCCTGGTAAAGTCCGGTATCTGGGAGGATCGTGAAAGCGAATAAAAATCGGAGGCGTTCTGTGAGCCCGGGAAAGGGAAAAAACATTGTTTTTTGTCTTAGAGCGGATTTTCGGCCAGCCTTTATTTCTGCCGCAGCGAGCCCCGGAACAGGGAAAAGAAAATTCCGATAATACACAGCGCCGCGCAGATTTTCAGGCTGGCGCCCATGCTTGCCAGAAAGCGGTCGTAGTTGGCTTCCGTGATGGCCGTTTTTCCGATTATGATTGAAAAGATAACGGTCACCATGGCCATGCTTGTCATCTGACCGATCAGTCGCATGGTCGCCACCGTACCCGATGCCGTACCATAGTATTTTCGCGGCACGGCCCCCATGATGGCATTCATGTTGGGTGAAGAAAAAAAGGCAAAGCCGATGCCGAGCAGAACCAGTGTCCCGGCAATAAAGGCTGTCGATGAGGAAAAATCCAGCAGTGTCAGTAATATTAGCCCCACGGCGGTGAGGGCCATGCCCCCTGAAGCGATCATGCGTGGTTCGATGCGGTCTGAAATTCTTCCTGCCACCGGAGATAAAAGGGCCATGCAAACGGGTTGGGCCACCAGAAGCATGCCGGCCCCCTGGGGGCTCATGCCTTTGATATACTGAAGATAGAGGCTCATCAAAAAGGTGACGGCAAATGTGGCCGCATAATGGATAAGGGCCGCAGAACTGGAGAATGCAAACAGTTTATTCTCGCTGAAGAGCCTGACCTCAAAAACCGGGTGTGCGGATCGGATCTCGTGCCGGATAAAGGCAGCCAGCAGTACAAAACCGGTAACGATCAACCATGCTGCGATGCCGCTCGGCAGCAGCGTTGCACCGTACACCAGAAGGATCAGCGCGATGCCGTACAAAAGGCTGCCCGTGACATCAAAGGGTTCCCCGGCCGCATCGGCCCACTCCTGGCCTTTCAGGTATTTCACCGTGACCCAGATGCTGAAAAGCCCGATGGCGGTGGTGACCACAAAGATACTGCGCCAGCCGAAATGCTGGGCCATAAGCCCGCCGCCGAAGGGGCCCACGGAAAGCCCCATGTACACGGCAGACACATAGATGCCAATGGCTTTTCCCCGCCGCCGGGGGGGGGAATACGGATGTTATTATCGCCATCCCCGTTGTCACGGTCATGGCGGCCCCGGCGCCCTGGAATAATCGTAGAAAAATCAGGCTTTTTACCGAGCCGGCAAAAATGGTTAGAAAGTTGGCAAGGGTGAAGACCATCAATCCTGAAATGAAAATTCGTTTTCGGCCGTAGATGTCAGCAATCCGGCCGATGGGCACCAGGCATACCGCCGTGGCCAGAAGATAGGATGTGGCAATCCAGCTCAAGGCCACGGCATTGGCTTTCAGATCTCTTCCTATGGCCGGCAGGGCCACGTTCACCGCCGACAGCATAAACGGCCCTAAAAAAGAGGTGACCGTTGCCACCGTCAGCGCAGAGCGTTCCAGTTTGCGGTCTTCAGTAGATGTCATAGCTATTTCAATCCCAGTTCCGGTCCCAGAATCATGGTGACGAACCGATCTCCAACGTTTTCCTTTGCAACCAATTCGCGGATACGTTCAAAGGTTTCAGATTCGCATCCCCCAATTTCGGCAGCCTTCATCGTGTAGCCGTAGGCATCTCGAACATCCATACCGGTGATCTCGTAGCCATATCCTTTTACCAGCCATCGCAGGGCCGCCATACCGGCCTCCACGGCAAATTCAGGTTCGGCTTCGGCCATGTCCCGGGCCGCCCGGGTGAGGGTCCTGGGATCGCAGGGGGTGCGATTGGCCAGCTCTATGGCTTCATTATAGAGCCCCACGGACTTGGCGGCGGCAAACCACTTGCCCTCGTCACCGGGGGTGTCGTTGACAAGGTCTTTTAAAATATCAGCAGGCTTTTTTTTCGGATATTTTTTGACAATGGCGCGAAAGGTCGCCAGGTAGGTGGTTTTTTGATTGGCCGCTGCGGCATACCGTCTGTAGGCTTCCTCGGCCATGCCGCTGGTCAGCAGGATCTCTTCACAGGCTTCATCGATGATGGCATCCGGTTCATTCAGCCCCCGGGAGCCCTCGGCAAAACGGAGGGCCTGGGCCTTTTTGCCCATGGCCAACAGTGCTTTCACGCCCCATCTTCGCTCAGACCAGGACTTGTAGGGCGCCCCCTTGAGCAGTTCCACGATTTCAGTATGTCGCCCGGCCTTGAGCAGCGCGCTCAGGCAGGCCGATGTCCCCTTGAAATACATGCCCGGTTTGCTGTCCGGATGCCATGTCATCCGTAATACGCCGATAAATTCGTCGGCCCAGTGGGATGCCCGCTGGGGGGTGACGCACAACTCGCCCCAATAATCGGGAAGCCGTTCGATATACGGGATATCGTCCTTTTCAACTGCCAGCCAGAGACGGATCAACCAGCGGTCACGCAGCTTGTCCTCAGCCGGTGCCCCGGTAATGACGGGCACCAGTGCCGCGATGGCATTATTGACGGCCGCGCCGATGGCCCCCGAGGAACTGTCCACCTGCTCAATGGCCGGCGATATTTTTTCAAGAAACAGGACGGCACCTTCGCCCCCCAGAACAGGGTCTTTACGGGCGATTTTTTTGATTTCCGAAACCGCTTCCTTGATCCGCTTGATGGGCGTCTGGGACCGCCAGCCATAGGCATCCCGCCTGAACCGGGCCCGAAAGGCCCATTTGTGTTTGGTATTAGAGGGCATTATTGTCAGTTTTTCCTTTTTTCAACGGATTTTCCGTCCGGGCCATCCAGATAACGGATGGTTTTATTAAAATCACTTTCGATGCGATCTATTCCTATAATCCACGTCAGTTGTAAAGGAATTCTTTATAATTGAACCTTCAGGCAATTTATTTTCTAAAAAGATGATCTCAGGTGTTTTGTTCGGTTGTATTTCACCCAAATTCACCTTGGGTCTCATGAACTAATATAGATTAAATCTTGATTTTCGCCCCGTTCCTGCTGATAATATATCCGTTCTCTGCCAGTGGCAGGAGAACCTGCAAAGGCTTCCGCTGAGCCCGCCTGGCAAATCAGCGGTTTTTTGTTTTTAGGGAACCCACTTCGGGCTCCCTTTTATTTTGGCAAGTGTTGAGGGGTTGTCCGCCACATAAGCCGTGACTCATCCCCATGGGCATCAGATCCGGACAGCGGTTTAATAGTACCACTCTTCATGCGCCAGGGGGGTCTGGTTTAACGCTTCCCGATACAGTCGCCACTGGGGCATGAACCGATCCATCAGCGTTTTGAATCGATCGTTGTGAAGCCTTTCCAGCAAATGGACCATTTCGTGAACCAGGATATAGGCCAGGCACTCAGGTGGTTTTTTGGCCAGTTCCAGGTTGATCCAGATCCGTTTCGTGGCAATGTTGCAGGCACCCCAGCGGGTTTTCATCTTTTTAATCCCCCATTGGCTGACCTGCACCCCGATGGCCGGTTCCCATTTGGCAATCAGATCCGGTATCATGGCTTTAAGCTGCCGGCGATACCATTCGAGCAAGACCTTCTCCCTGTTTTGTTCGGAAGTGCCGGGCTGAACATACAAGGTCATGCGGGTATTGTTTTCGATGTCAATATCGTGCCGCCCACGCCGTTGAACCACATTCAGCAGGTAGCGTCTTCCCATGAAATAGTGGCTTTCTCCAGATACCATTTCCCGCCGGGATTGTCGCACCTGGTCTTTAAAATTGGTCTGCTGCTTCTTTATCCAACCCAGCTTTGAGATCACCGCCAGGCGAACATTCTCATCGGTCACATGCAAAGGCACGGCCACCCGCACCCTGCCTTCAGGCGGATACACGGCCAGATGCAGGTTTTTAATGGCTTTTCGCACCACTTCTACCTGAATATTGTTCACTTCAATAAAATGGCGTTTAATAGTCACGTTGCTTTTTCACCAATTCAAAAACCTGATCCACATCATAACAAAAGGGCTTTACTTCTTCCTTGACGGCGTTTTTCAACTCCAGCTCTTTGATCCGGTGACCTCGCCAGTTATCTTTTTTGGTGTTTCGAACGGCTGTATCAATTCGCATCACCAGTTCTTCATCCTGCTTCAGGTTGTCATATAAATTCTGTTTGGCGGGCGTATCCATACCAACGGGATATTGGGACGTTGCGGCCGGTTTTACGATCCGGGTCGCCAGCTCTTTTATTTTTTGCAAATACAACTGGTAATCCAGCGCCTGCTTTCGGCGCTCTTTGATCAGCGCATCCAGCAGTTCGGACATCTCCTCGTAATACTTGGGATTTATGGGCTGTTCGTCAATAATGAGTTTGCGCAGGTTGTTTTCAATGGTTTCGGCCATGGCTTCCGGGTTGTTGCGGATGCCTTCGGGAAGTTTATCCAAAATACCCAGACCGCTTTCAACAATCAGTTCAACCAGTCCCAGTTCTTCAAACGATGAGACCACCTCGCTTTCATCGGCCCGGATATAGGTGTCCAGCAAGTGGCGCATGGCCGGTTCATACTGTTTCATATCCACGTAATCACCGCTGGCCAATCTCACCTCTTCACGTACTTTGCTATAGTGGGTGACCTCCTGCTTGATTTCTATAAATTCCTGTTCGGTGTAACCCGCCTCGGTCATTTCATTGGCCAGGTTGGCATAGGCCCGCACCAATGATGCCACCAGTTTATACAGCGCCACCCGCTTGGGTTCGTTTTCCTTGAGCGCATCCTTATCGATGGTGTCCGGCGCGCAGAAATAATGCAAATAAGCCGGCGTGTTTTGGGGAGGCTCAACCGGTTCGCACAAAGCCTTAACCGCTTCGCGCATTTCCTCCAATCGCTCTTTGGCTTTTTCCAGTCGATCGGTCAGGAGGCCCTGAACATCCTCTTTATCGTACTTGTCCAGAGCGCCACTGGTATAATCCGTGATCGCCCCTTCCAGCTTGAAGAACAGATCCTTGTAATCGATGATGTAGCCGTACTCTTTGTCCTCGCCGTCCAGACGGTTGACCCGGCAGATAGCCTGAAACAGACCGTGGTCCCGCATTGATTTATCGATGTACAAATAGGTGGCCGAAGGCGCATCAAAACCGGTCAACAGCTTGTCCACAACAATCAGCAGGCGCATCTGGCCCGGCTCTTTTTTAAAGCGTTTCTTGACTTGCTTATCAAACGCTTCGGTTTTGTGCATGGCGGTTTCTTCGGGTTCATCAAAATAGTCAGCCAGCATCTTGCGATAAATCTCGTACTGACGCAGTTTTTCCGTCATGCCGGCGCCGCTATCCTCGCCTTTGATATCACCCACCGACGGCTGGTAGCTGGTGATGATGGCGCATTTACCTGCCAAATCGGTTTTGGAAAAAAGCTCATAGCACTTGCATGCCTGGTAAATACTGGCACACACCAGCATGGCATTGCCTCGCCGATTTAAAAGCCGGGGCCGGGTGTCCATATCCAGCAGAATATCGTCCACGATCATTTCAAGGCGCGACTGGCTGGAGAGTACTTTTTGCATGGTACCCCATTTTTGCTTGAGCTGTACCTTGGCCATGTCGGAAAGACCGCGGGTTTTGGCATCGAACCACTGGTCGATTTTGCGTTGGGAAGTAATGTGCTGATCGATGTCCCGGGCTTCGTAGCGCAAATCCAGCACCATGCCGTCTTTGACCGCTTCATCGTACTTGTAGGTGTGAATGTAGGGACCGAACACTTCAAGACTTTTTTGTTTATCGTCCTTTAACAGCGGCGTGCCTGTAAAACCAATGAACATGGCGTTGGGCAAAATGGCTTTCATGGCCTTGTGCAGCTTGCCCGATTGGGTGCGATGACACTCATCCACAAATACAAACAGATCACCGGGAATGCACAGATCACCGGCAAAGGATTTTTGCAGCGCCTCGATAAACTGCTCCGTGGCCTTGTCCGAATTCCCGCTGAATTTATGGATCAGGGCGCACATCAACCATTCCTGGCCCGTCCGCAAAGCGGCCACCAAAGCTTCACCCCCCGAGGAATAGGTCTTATCCCTGATCTTGGCATTCTTGATGCGGGTGATCTGCTCGTTGACGCCGATGAACACGCCCTCGATCTGCTCGTCCAGTTCGGTGCGGTCGGTGATGATCAGTACCCGTGCATCAATAACATTTTCCCGAATCCATTTGGCCAGCCACACCATGCTCAGACTTTTGCCCGAGCCCTGGGTGTGCCAGATGATCCCGCCTTCGCGGCGCCTCACACGCTCCTGGGCGACCTTGACCCCAAAATACTGGTTATGACGCGGTACTTTTTTCACACCGACATCAAACACAATAAAATCGTGGATGATTTCCAGAAAGCGCTGTTTGTTGCACAGCCGGGCCAGGTGGCGATCCAAGGGGCTGGCAAGGTCTTCCCGGCCGGCCTCTTTCCAGGCCAGGTAATATTTCTCCGAGGTTTCAATAGCGCCGTAGCGCAAACCCTCGGTGTCGTTGCCGGCCATCACCAGTTGCAGGGTGGTAAAAAAAGAGCGGATAAAGGCTTTTTTCTGATTGTCCAGATTCTGGCGAATGCCCTCGCTGACCGACACCGTGGAGCGTTTCAGCTCCAGCACCCCCAGGGCAATGCCGTTGACATAAAGGACAATGTCGGGACGTTTCTTGTTTTCCCCGGACACCGTGACCTCTTCGGCAATGGCAAAATCATTTTTTTCTGGTTTCCGCCAGTTGATCATCCAAACCGTCTGAGACTGCTGACCGGCCCCCTCCCGGACCTTCACGCCGTAACGCAACAGCCCGTAAACCGCCTGATTGGCATCATATAGGTTGATGCCTTCTCCCAGGGCCGCCGCCCGATCCAGTTCGCGCAAGGCCTTGTTGATCAGCACCTGGCCGATACCCTGGCGCTCAAGCCATTGGGAAAGAAGGCCCTGCTCGATATTGCGGTTATTGTTACGGTCTATCCAGTTACCGAGGTAGGTGTAGTTCAAATGCTCTTGAAACAGCTTGACTACGCGCTCCTGTGTTGCCCGCTCTCTTTGGCCGACAGTGCTCATCATATTTATTCCTTATTCAAAAAGAATTTTTTGCAGTTTGGCTGCCGCCTGCCGGCGTTTACCCGGATTCATGCGCGCCAGATTGAGCATCTTCCACTGGATGGCGGGCAGTCGTTCCACCTCCGGTAGCGGAAAATTCTGCCAATCCTGAGTTCCCTGCTTGAGCGCCAGCAAAAAACGCCGGTCCGCTTCGGTCATAACGGCATAGATCTTTCGCACCAACTGCGGCAGTGCTTCCCGCAAGCGTTTAAGGTCCACCGGTTCATAGGTCATGCCCTTGAACTCCTTCCGATACAAAGGCGCGATATCCTGGGGGTGGGGCGCCAGCAATTCGACCATGGGCCGGTTGTGACCCATCAGATAGACCATAAAGGCGTTTTTCAACCGTTCATTGATGCCTTCATGCTGGAGGAGCCAATACACATCGTACAGATCCCGCGGATGCTGACGATCCAGAGCCGCGCAGATTTTACCGCCATAAAGGTCCTCGAAACTGAGGACCGGCGTGCGGGCGAACCCAAAGGCTTTTTCCGCCCTTGCGGATAGTTGGCGATCCTCGGCCGGGTAAACACTGCCACGCAGTACCGGGCTGACCTCGATCTTGACATGGATGTCACCCTGCCGCACCAGCAGCTTGAGGCGTTTGTCCGTGCCCTTCAACACAGACGCCTTGACCTCGGCACGGGGAATGTGCCGCTCGATATCCGCAGAGATGGCCCCGAGAGCCGTGTCAATGCCGGCCAGACTGGCATCGCGATCTTCCACCGGTAAATAGGCCAAATCGATATCCACGGACAGGCGCGGCATGTCGCGCAGAAACAGGTTGATGGCCGTGCCGCCTTTCAAGGCAAAACACCTTTGTTTGGCCACACTGGGCAGCAGGGCTACCAGCAGGCGCACCTGTTCAGTAAAGGGATTGTTCGATTCCACCGGCCATCTCCCGGGGTACGGTTATTTGATAGGTCGCATCATAAACGCCGCCTTTGACCAGCATGCGTTTGCCCCGGCCCAGATCGATGGGACCGGTTTCAAGGGCCTGACGCCAGGCGTGCCCATGACGGTCGGAAAACCACAAAAACAGGCGCTTGACCTTTACCCGGGTGCAGGCCCGCAGCAAGGTATGGAGCAAGTCCGGCCGAAGGTTGACGGCTGCTTCGAAGAACTTGTCGGCCACGGAGAAATCCGCCGCATCCCGCACCCCGGCCAGCAGTTCCAACAGGGCCAGTTCGGGCGTACTGTAAGGGATGGGCCAATCCCAGGCCCCGAAAGGCTTGGGTTGCACCGCCGCCTCAGGTAACGAGTCAAAAAAACGTTGGTTATGGATTTCGAACCGGAAAGAAGACGGGAAATTGGACACCCAGACCGGCACTTTAGCCGCGCCGTAAAGATCGATGCGCTGCACACCGCCGGCCGGCAGGTAGTGCGCCAGGCCCTGCAATTCCAAGGCGCTGCGGCCGCCCACACGCACGGGACAGCCCATCTCACCAAGGGAGTAAACCACGTGTTCCCACTTGAGCGGCGGCCCCGGTCGCCGGTAAAGCCCATGGGCTACGGGTTCCAGTTTCCCCGCCCGCAAGGCATAATCCACCCGGGGGCGGCTGAATCCGCGCGCCTTGAGCCAGGCACGATTCACCAATTGCCCGTCGGGCAGGTATTGTTCCAGGTTTTTTTCGGATGTGGGTGCCATAGTTCATAGAACCTTCTGAATGCATAGTTTATATATGCATTCAGAAGGTTTTGCAAACTATTTGTTTAAAATTACTCCAATTTGCATAAATAAACGCTGCAAATACCAATATTTTTAAACCATGGGTTTTCATTTCGGTGACCGCTTTTTGAGGTCATTATATCAGTCGTGTCCTTCCGGTGAGCAATTCCTGCATCATACCTTGTTTGATGGCCTGGGTTTTGTTGCGGCGGGCTTCGAGGGCGGTTATTTCGGTGTCCATGTCTGACAAGATGTTAGCGACTGAAATTTGTTCTTCGGATGACTCTGGCACCTCAACAAGGAACGAATGTGCATCGTTCCTATTAAGAGTCGGCACCCCGGAACCGCTTCCAAATCTTTCAAAACCAATAAAACTATAAAGATAATAGACGAACTTTGGTTGGTTATTCTTAAAATCAGTAACCCAGAGTGATGTATTGTGTGGCCAGAAATTATTTTCGATATAATGTACTTTTCCTAATGTCCCAGAGCGTCCAGTAACAACACCTGGCCCTTTAACCATGTAATCAACGTGATTATTCATTACCCCGTTTGAGTAAACAACAGGGTACTTTCCGCGCATCAGTTGGAAGGTTGGTAAATCAAAGCCACGCTGCAAGGGTGCAAAGCCACCTATGGTTTTTTTTACCCAGCGTCCATCAAACCCCGGCAATTGTTTTTTTCCGGTAAGCAGTTGCTGCATGGTGGCGGTTTTGATAGCGCGTTTTTTGGCAATCAGCCTATCCAGAGCGGCAATCAGGGCATCCACATCCGATAGTGCGGTGGCGATGGCGCGTTGTTCAGGTAGCGGAGGAATGGGTAATCTGAATTTTTTGAGATTTGCCATTGAAATTGCAGGTTGTGCACCGACAGTTTTAAGATGACCAATGTTACCTGTTGAGTACAAATTCCATAAAAGTTGCCAAATATAATATGTAGAATGTCTTGTATTATCGACAGTAATTTTTAAAGCGTTGCCTGACAAAATTCCTGTTCTATGCCACTCAGGTAGAATCGCGCTTGCACCACACCTTGCGCCAATTTTAGCCATAACAATATCACCAGGATTTACTGCGCTTCTCCTTTCTTGCCTGAACTTTTCATCATCAACGTATAAGTAGTCAGATGCCCGAAATATGCCTTCTGTAACATAACCACTTGTAATAATAGGAATACCGAATTTTTTATAATGAATTGTCTTTAAATTTGAACCAAACGGTCCGTCTACGATCCCATTTTTTTTATTGATTGGAGTAGTGGAAGACAAATTGTCGAGATCCCAATCCTCCGGGATAACCCCCACTTCCGTCCTCTTATACCCTTTTTTTAATTGCCCATTTTCCATTGTCACTTCCACACTAATCCCATATGCTTCAAATGTCCCTCAACCTTGCCGTTCAACAGGTCAACTTTCTCCATCAACTCGGGCATTGGATTGGCATACCGTTCCTCCAATAATCGTACCCGTTCGGTCAATTGCCGGGTCACCCGTTCGATTTCCGACCGCACGTCCCCTTCAATGGTGGCAAGCCATTTATCGCGCACCACCAATTCCTTTATCTCTTCGACGGCGAGCTGCGGGTATTTCTTAAAAACCTTGGCATCCAACGTTTTTTGGGCCTCTTTTACGGCTTTATCGGCAGCTGACTCCCGATCGAGCAGAGTTTGGCATTGTTCGAGCACGGCCAGCTCATCTTCCATAGCTTGGTCGCCTTTGATCTCACTGATGCGGGTCTTGACACTGGATTTGGTGATTTTCCCTTTATCGGTTTTGGCATCTTCAAGCAACCCTTCCTCGCCGCTGTGCTCTTCAATAAAAGTTTCCAGTTCCTGGCTGATGGTTTCCTTGGTCCCTTGCAGTCTGTCGATTTCCGCCTGTTCGGCGGCAAAATAACGGGCCATGATCAAATTAGGCGGAATCAGGTCGGCCTTGTATTTTTTTTTGTTAATCACCAGGTCGGGAGATTCCTGGAGTTTTTCTCCTTTTTCCGCCATCAGCCGGCGCAGTATTTTGCCCGCCTGCCAGCCGTCCTGGACGATGATATAGACATCGTCCTGCATCACTTCAGCCCAATAGTCCATCATATGTTGATAGATATCGTACTTGTCCAGTAACGTGGTTTTAGCAAAACGCGCCAGCAATTCTTCTGACAAGTCGGAGATCAGGGTTTTGGGGTCGCTGCCCACTGTCAGCCCGTTCAAACGCTCCAGGTGGGTCTGTTCCCATTTGCGATAGATTTTCAAACTGCGTTTGAAAAATCCCTGGTACTCCGGATGTTGCGAAATGACTTGCCTGACGTCTGTAGCGGAAGCCTTCAAACGGACATAACCTTTGCGCTGGGTCTTGAACAAGGCATTGCGCAGATCCGGAAACATTTGCCAGTAACGCTCCAGGGCGTCTATGTCGGCCACGGGGATACCGCCACTGAGATGCGCATTTAGGTCGTGCAGGTCTTCGGGTTCGCTACTGTCAATATAGCGGGGAATATTCAGGTTGTATTCATTGGCTTCGATCTCGGCAAAGGTTACCATGCGCGAATAGCGCGGCAGGGCCGCCTGACGGTTGAACACATCCACGATTTTATGAATGTCCTGTTGGCGCAAACGGCTTTTGTTGCCGTCTTTTATAAATCCTTTGCCGGCGTTGATCATGAAGATGCCGGTGCGGGCCTGGGCGTGCTCCTTGTCGATCACGATGATGCAGGCGGGAATGCCGGTGCCGTAAAACAGGTTGGCGGGCAGGCCGATGATGCCCTTGATGTATCCCCGGCGGATCAAGTTGCGCCGGATACCCGCCTCGGCATTACCCCTGAACAGCACGCCATGGGGCAAAATCACCGCGGCCTTGCCAATGCTTTTCAGGGACTTGATGATGTGCAGTAAAAAAGCATAGTCCCCGTTTTTGGCCGGTGGTGTGCCATATTCAAAACGGTTGAAGGGGTCACTGGCCGTGTCGATACCGTTGCTCCAGGATTTGAAAGAGAATGGCGGATTGGCAACGGCAAAATCAAATTGCTTGAGGCTGCCGTCCTTGTTTTTCCAGTAAGGATTGGCCAGGGTATTGTCTTTCCAGATCTCGGCCGTGGCATTGTCGTGCAAAATCATGTTCATGCGTGCCAGGGCGGCGGTGGCGTTGTCCATCTCCTGTCCGAAAATGGAAAGCCCGCGCGGGGCTTCATCTGCGGTTTTCAACAACAGCGATCCGGACCCGCAGGTGGGATCGTAGATGGTTTTGTCCTGGAAGGTGTCCTTGGTAATGCCCACTACCTTGGCCAGAATACGGGATACCTCGGCAGGCGTGTAAAACTGCCCCTTGCTCTTGCCCGATTCGGTGGCAAAATGACGCATCAGGTATTCATAGGCATCCCCCAACAAGTCGTCGCCTTCGGCCCGGTTGGCGCGCAGGTCCATGCCGGCAAAAATAGCCACCAGCCTGGAAAGCCGGTCCACCATCTCCTTACCCTTGCCGATTTTGTCTTCATCGTTGAAGTCGGCAATATCGATCACACCCTTCAGATCGTTATCTTCAGCGAGTCGCCCGATGATCTTGTTGATTTTGTCGCCGATCTCCTTGTCACCCTTGAGTTTGACCATATCGGCAAAAGACCCGCCTTTGGATACAATGATCAAGGCGTTGGGATCGCCCGTATATTTGTCGGAAACATATTTTACAAACAGCAACGTGAGCACATAATCCTTGTACTGTGAGGCATCCATCCCCCCGCGCAATTCATCGCAGCTTTTCCATAGAGAACTGTAAATTTCGCTTTTTTTAATGGCCATATTGTTTTTGTTTTTCCTTCTATATGAAAGCAGTGAGATATGCCCTTTGAGTAGTGGCAATAAATTATCAGCTTTGTTTTTTTTGAATATCCTATACTCACAGTTCACCACTCATTATTTCCCCGAACTTTTCCCCGAACTTTTCCCCGACGGTTTTACTGCTGTTCGGTGAATTGTTGCAGTAAACAGGCACCCCTCCCGATCATTGGTAAAGTCAATCTCAGGCCAGGCATCTAACGCGCGCTTGATGCCGGAGCCCAGTCCCCTGTGGTGACGATTATATATCATACGTTAAAATAGGATGTTGTCAAATTGTTATCCGTGCTTCAAAAAAATCGGTGAACGGTTACGTAATATAGGGTGTGCGTTATGCAAACCCAAAACCGTTGACACAAAAGTCCGCCTTTTGGTACAAGCATCCATAGGACACGCTGTTTAAAAGTGTATAATCTGCACCCGGTTCATGGGGATGGCTATGGACTATAAGAAGTTGTTCGAAAAATATAAAATTCTGTTGAATGAGGTACAGCGCTTAACTGAAGAAAACAGCCAACTAAAGGTTCAACTCGGATTGATAAAATCAGAGTTTTCCCGGAATAATACCGCCGCCGTAAAACCCGAGATCGTTTCTCGTGACGAAGGATCAATTCACAGTGATTGTTTTTCGGATGTCAACAATAATTCAGATACTTCTGCCAAGATCAGTTTTTTCATGTCACTTTTCAAAGGCCGTGATGATGTCTACGCGAAACGATGGGAGAATAAAGGCAAAGGCAGATCGGGTTATTCACCTGTTTGCTTGAATCAATGGCAAACAGGTATATGCGGCAAGCCCAAAATTCCCTGTTCCAAATGCGATCATAAATTATATGCTGTTTTGGATGAAGATGTTATCGAAAACCATCTGAGGGGTAATATTGTTGCCGGCATCTATCCCATGCTGCAGGATGAAACGTGCTGCTTTTTGGCAATGGATTTTGACGAAGCAGACTGGCAAAACGATATTTCAGTACTAAGAGGTGTTTGCAATGAGTTCAATATCCCTTTCGCTGTCGAGCGGTCACGATCGGGAAAAGGCGGTCATGTATGGTTTTTCTTCGAAAACCGATTGTCTGCTGCTTTGGCTCGTAAATTGGGGACGGCCCTTCTCACTTTTTCCATGGGCAGACGGCATGAAATCCGATTTAAATCATATGACCGGCTGTTTCCAAGTCAGGATACCATGCCTAAAGGCGGTTTGGGAAATTTAATCGCATTACCGTTTCAAAAAGAAGCAAGGAAAAACACCAACAGTGAATTCGTCGATGAAAATTTTGAATCCTATGATGACCAATGGGCATTTTTATCCACTATCCCGAAGATTTCCGAAAATCGTCTTGAATATTTTATTTCAGAACTTTGCCAGGGCCATGAACTGGGCGAATTGAAAATCGATGAAGAGGAGGAACCGGAAAAACCGTGGGAAATTTCTAAAAATAAAGCTCGCTTGCATAAAAAAGATTTTCCAAAGCATCTCGACATTGTCAAAGCCAATATGCTTTTTATTCCAAAGGAAGCTATCTCGCAAAAGGGGTTGAATCGGTTAAAACGCCTGGCATCATTTAAAAACCCGATGTTTTACAAACAGCAGGCCATGCGGTTGCCGACCTACGGGAATCCAAGGGTTATTTCCTGCGCAGATGAAACAAAAGAGTTCCTGTGTCTGCCAAGGGGATGTCAATCTGAGTTGTCCTCTGAACTCGAACGGCTCGGAATTGATATTCGGTTTATCGATAAAACCCATAGCGGAAAAAATATTGATGTTAAATTTAATGGCCAGTTAAGAGATGAACAGTCTCTGGCTCTCGAACATATGCTGGATCACGATATCGGCATACTGTCAGGTACAACGGCCTTTGGCAAAACAATCGTGGCGATTAAGCTGATTGCAGAGAAAAAAGTAAACACGCTCATTCTGGTGGACAAGATCAGCCTATTGTCGCAATGGAAAACAAAGTTATCGGAATTCCTGATAGTCAATGAAAGCTTGCCGGAGCCGCATATTATGACTGGCAAGAAACGGGGAAGAAAGAAAAAGATAGGTGTGATCGGTCAATTGGGCGGTGGTAAAAAAGCATTAAGCGGTATTGTGGATATTGCGGTGATGCAATCGTTGAGTCGAAAGAGAGAGGTTAAAGAATGTGTCAAAAATTACGGGATGATCATTGCCGATGAGTGTCACCATGCGTCGGCATTTACCTATGAACAAATTCTGAAAACTACTAATGCCAAATGGATATATGGTTTGACCGCCACGCCGACAAGAAAAGATGGACATCATCCGATTCTGTTTATGCATTGCGGCCCCATTCGGTATCGGGATGATCCAAAGAAACAGGCGGAGAAAAGGCCTTTTGACCATTACATTGTTCCGCGATTTACCTCTTTGAGGGTACCCCTGGATAGTAACGAAAAAGATCTGTCCATCCAGGAATTATATGCCGAAATCGTGGATGACGACTTCAGGAACCAGCAGATTATCGACGATGTCCTGAATAATTATCGCCAGGGCAGAAATTGCATTGTTTTATCGCTTCGAACCGCCCATGTTGAATTGATTGCGGAAAAATTAAAAAAAGATGTTCCGGATGTTGTTACGCTGATGGGCGGTATGGGGAAAAAATCAACTCGGAAGGCTTTTCAAACCCTCACCGATATTCCGGCTGATAAAAATGTCATCATCGTGGCTACCGGTCATTTTATCGGGGAAGGTTTCGACGAACCACGCCTTGATACTCTTTTTTTAGCTATGCCCATATCATGGAAAGGAACGCTGCAGCAATATGCGGGGAGGCTCCACCGATTGTTCAAAACGAAAAAAGAGGTGCGGATCTATGATTATGTGGATATCCAGGTAAGGATGCTGGAAAGAATGTATCAAAAACGGCTTAACGGCTACGCTTCCATGGGATATAAAGCCAAAGGCGAGGATATGAAGGATGCATCTTTGGATATCATTTTTAATAAAGATAACTTTTTGCCTGTTTTCAATCAGGATATTGTAGATGTTAAAAAAGAGATTTTAATCGTAAGCCCGTTTGTTAGAAAAAGGCGCACTGATCAAATGACGAAGCACCTGAAAAATTCAATGGGCAATAATATCCGCGTTATTGTGGTGACCCGGCCCAAAGAGGATTTTAATCTAAAGGATCGCGGCGCTTTGCAAAGGACTCTGGACCTATTGTCAAATAATGGGATAAGTATTGTTTTTAAGTCCAACATCCATCAAAAATTTGCGATCATGGATCAAAAGATTGTATGGTACGGTAGTATCAATCTGTTGAGCTATGGCAGTGCCCAGGAAAGCATCATGCGCATCGAAAGTTCAAATATTGCGAATGAATTAATGAAAACCATAGAAAGAGCATAACCTTAAAATACCCCCCGGTCGGCGATTTCGGCCAACAGCCGATTTATTGACGGAGATAGGATCGTAGTCCGAAAAAGCCGGTTTCCCCTTGGGTTTGTTGATAATCAATCAGTGAGCTGTGAAATAGTCAGCCCCATGGCCTTTGCCAATTTTTCCAAGGTGGCGGAACGACTGTTTTCCGTTTTTTCGATTTGTGAAAGGGCGGATTGGCTGATACCGGCCCTTTTGGCAACATCTTTTGGGGTTAAACCAAGATGAACGCGCCAGGCTTTGGCAAGATTGAAATCTTTTTTAACGATCAGCCCGACAACCTCATGGGGGACGCTATCTTCATCCGGGAATAACTTTAGGTATTCAGGGTATGGGATAACCGCGAAGGCGGGTTTCCCGTTCTGTTCAATTATTTGTACGTTTGTAGGTACGTTCATTTCTTTTTTTTACCTCCTCAATATACAGAATGGTAAAGGTTTCGTTGAAAATAACCCGCCAGTTGCCAACACGCAATCGGTAATTATCGGAGCTTTTCAGTTTTTTAACGTTGGCGCACTCTGGAAAATATTTAAGTTCATCAATAGCATCGTAAAGTCAACTTAAAATATAAGCATAAAAAAAATAATTGGTTTCCAGTGAGGCTGTTGTCAAATCTTTATCCGTGCTTCAAAAGAATCAGCAAAGGGTTGCGATATCTTGTGGCCCATGAGTAGGAGATATTTTGGCTACTTGCCTGTCGCATGCAAACCCAAAACCATTGACACAAAAGTCTGCCATTTGTTACAAGAACCCATTGATCATCCTCTTTGAGGCCAAAAGACCGAAAACCACCCTGGAGGTGATGTCATGAAACCCCTGACAAGTTCGGAAAAAGAAATGATTTTATCCCGCCTGTTTTGGGATGTCGACAAACGCGATGTTGATTATAACGAACTGTTGGATGAAAAATTAAGAAACATCGAAAGTGATGATGGCCGGAAATTTTTCAGCAGGATTTTATCATCCTGTGACTGGTACACCCTGCTGAAGCTGATGCCCTTATCCAAGATCAAAGTAATTTTAAGCGATCCTGTTTTAAACAGGCTCTATCCCAAAGACTTAAAAGACAGGTATCTTTATGCCAGAGGCGTATTATCTCGATAAGCTATATCCGTTTCAAGATCAAATTCTCAAGATTATTGAAACATTGGATTTGGATTTTTATCTGACGGGCGGAACTGCCCTTGGCAGATGTTACCTGCACCATCGATACTCTGATGATCTTGATTTTTTTGTGAACAATCACAATGGATTCAAAAAGCAGTGCACTGCGGCGATTGATGCAGTAAAAATGAATTGGGAGTGTGATATTGCGACGACGTCCGATTCTTTTGTACGTATCTTCGTTGAAGCAGACAGGGTGGTTCTGAAAATCGATTTTGTCAATGATATTCCTTCTCATTTTGGTGACATTGCAGGAGCGCCTCTATTCCATCGTGTCGACAACTGGAGAAATATTTTGTCTAATAAACTTTGTGCCTTGAGCAGGCTTGAGGCCAAAGATATTGTCGATATTCTGTTCATCGGGAAAAAGTATCCTTTTGAATGGGAAAATATTATCGATGAAGCGAAAGAGAAAGATTTGTGGGTCGATCCCATTGAAATATGCCGAATCATCAACCAATTCCCCATTCACCTGATCGATGAGATTAAATGGATAATTGATGTAAATACGAAAAAACTAAAGAAAGAACTCAACGTGCTTCACGATGATATTTTCTCCGGCAATTCGAATTCACTGTTTAAAAGTGTATAATCTGCACCCGGTCCATGGGTATGTCTTTGGATTATAGGAAGTTGTTCGAAAAATATAAAATTCTGTTGAATGAGGTACAACGCTTAACAGAAGAAAACAGCCAATCATCCACTGACCTCTTTCTGAGGTCTTTCTACTGATCTGAAATATCAATCCACATATAACGATATGAATCTATCTCAAGGTCCTCTCCGGCTGGTATTGTTTGTTGGGTGAAGATTTCGGGGGCGTCAGCCTTCATGCCCGACGCTTCGAGCTTTCCGGCATTCAATACCTGAGCGTATTCAGAAAAATTGTTGATAATCAGCAAACGCTGATCCCCACCATTTCGAATATAGGCGAACAGGTGGGGGTTGCCGGTATCGGCCAGTTCCATGCCACCATTTCTAAGCGCCGGCGATTGTTTGCGTAGTTTGAAGAGCTTGACCATCTCGTGGAAAAATCGCCACTCCAGGGTGTCCGTATGCGCAAGGTCCTCGCCGGCTTCCCATCTTTTTCTGGATCGGTGTACCCAGCGGCTGTCATTGGCTTTGAGCGGATCGGAAAGAAATGTATAATCATTCAATACCCCATACTCATCACCGGCATACAGCAACGGGATGCCGCCGATGCTTACCTGGATGTTGCGCAGCAAATTGATCCGACGCACCGCCAGTTCGATCATGTAGTTGTCCTGCTTCTCAAGGGCCTCTTCGAGTCCGGCCAGGGATGACAACGTGCCGGATATGCGCAGGTCGCCGTTGTCCGGATTGAATTGAAACGGTACCCCTTTAGAGAAGGATCCCGGGTGTTTGCCGGTATAGAAATCATTCAGAAATTTTCGGTGCCCCTGGGGATTGATTCCTATATCCCATGCATCTTTATCGTCAAAAGTCCATCCGATGTCGTCATGACAGCGCAGGTAGTTGACCCATGCACAGCCATAAGGCAGCCGCTCCCTGTGGCGCATGGAGTGTTCCAGCAGCTTTACTTCTCGTGTCGCCAGGGCTTCCCAGAGCAAGGCCATCAGCAGTGGGTTGTAGGACAATTGACACGCTTCCGGGTGAACGTACTTGATCACGTCATCGGGATGAACAATGGCCTCGGATTTGAAAAGCATGGCCGGGGCAACAATCCTGACCATGGCGTTAAAGGCCCGGATAATGGTATGGGCTTCAGGTTGGTTTTCACAATTGGTGCCCAGTCGCTTCCAGATGAATGCCAAGGCATCCAGGCGTAAAACCTCGACTCCCTGGTTGGCCAGAAAAAACATCTCTTCCGCCATGGCCTGAAAAACAGCCGGATTGCTATAGTTCAAGTCCCACTGGTAGCTGTTGAACGTGGTCCACACCCAGCGCTGTAATTCCTCATTCCAGGTAAAACTGCCCTTGCGCACGGTAGGGAAAATATCCCGTAAATGCTCCTGGAATCGATCGACAAGGGTGCGGTCCGTGAAGGTGAAATAATAATTCAAAAAATCCGGATCGCCGGTCTTGGCTTTTTGCGCCCATGCATGTTCGTCGGAAGTGTGGTTAAATACGAAATCCAAGACCAGGGTGATTCCCCGTTCACGGAGTTCGGCAGCCAGTTGGGAAAGGTCCCCCATGGTTCCGAGATCCGGGTTGACAGCCCGGTAGTCGCTAACTGCATAGCCACCGTCATTTTCTCCGTGGGGTACCGAGAATAAGGGCATCAGATGCAGATAGGTCACCCCCAGTTTTTCAAAATAAGGGATATGATTGCGCAGCCCTGATTGATTGTCGCTGAACAGGTCCACATACAAAACAATACCGACCATATCTTCGGAAAGGAACCAGAGGGGATCGGCCTCGCGCTGTTCATCGAGCTGATGCAGCGTCTCAGGTCGATCTACCCAGTAGCGGATGAGCATGTCGAGAACCTGTTCCAAAGTATAAAAGAAATCATATTGCCACCCGTAAAGCTCGTGCAGGTATATGAACAGGCGCTCCCACTCGCGATTGAGGCGATTGTTGAAATGGCTCCGCCCCACAGGGATTTCGGCGAGTGCATTTTTATATTTGGCTTCAAGGCGCGGCAACAGTCTGCCCAAGGCATTTCGAGCAGCTTCCCTGCGCCATTCAGAACTATCCATATAACCTCTCTTTTCAAACCGGACGAAGATGACCGATTATGAAATGTTTTTATCAAGTGCAAGCAGTGACGTTGAACCATTCATAAGCCCACATTGAATAACAATATTATTTTTTGCCCTAAAAAATTCACCTGAATGCAAATAGATAGTCCGCATGTGATTAGACACGGCCATTTACAACGCTCCGCTACAGTCTCGACAGGTACGATCATCGGTTGGAAGCGGCGGATAGGCGCAAGGCTATGGGTATAGAATCATTTGTGTACATCGAAACAAAGCAATGGTTTTCCCGGATTGCCTGTGACTGACGACGGCGTCCCAGACTTGTGTGGTTCTCCCCATGTGAACCGGATTGGCGACACACGCAATGGTCCCTTCCCGGGCCGTTCCCAGGTGGTTGGACTTTAATTCAATGGTGGTGAAGCCTGATGCGCCTTCGGGCAGGTTTGAGAAACATCCGTTGCCGCACAATGTATCCGCCAAAGTGACTACACTACCAGCATACAGAAAACCGTTCGGAGCGATGTTTGATGGTTTGATCTCCATCTCAGCCCTGATTTCAGTTTTATTCATATGCGTAACGACAATGCCTATATACCCAGGCAATTTATCGGCAAATATTTTATTAAAATGTTCAGGGGTTAACACAAAAGCCTCCTTGTTGTGGCGTCGCTACTAATGATATCGTCATTGCATTTGCATTCCGTAATTCATGAATAATAAACTGTTCAGTTTTGTTACTGATGTGAAGGTTTTTAAAGGCAGCCATCGTAACTTCCGATATGGCTTCTATATCCGCTTTTGTTTCATTTCTGATTATCATTTTAAACCTGCTCTTTTTATGACATTCATTATCCTTTGATGATCGGATGGCTTGCTATTCCTCATTTTCAAGATAAATTTCTATGATTTTTGGCGGTTAAACAACAAACCTCGCGGTTAGGTCAATTTGTCTTTTATTAATCGGCGGTTCATGATGAAGCATGATCACAAACAGGAGGTCGATCATGTTCCATCACTATTGCGGTCAGTTTCTTGAATATCGTCAGTTGGCCGATTTTTCTGCGCTCTCCATTAAGCCCTTGATCATCAGGCTCAACGAATTAGCAATTTTTTTTAAGAACACGAAAAATTGGTTCTGTCAATTGATGTCACCTGCGGCCTGATGTGGATCAGGGAAAAAGGACAGCGACAGCGTACACTATTGCTGCCTCATAGCCCTTGCAAAATCATCCGCAACTATCTGCAACAACAGCGTTTTAAAAAAAGACCGTTGTTGTCCATACGCAATAAACGCATCTCCCCTCGAACTTTGCAAGACATTTTTCGCACGGCGGCCGATGAACTCGGTATCGACAAAAAGCTTCATGCCAGGCTATGTCGTGATACAAGGCATCTTTAAACTCAATTCTTCATGGCCTTGACATCTTTCTCTGATAGCATCTGCGCAAACAGATATCGACTAAGATGCTAATCGAGATGTGACCCCAATTGTTCATGGGGGGGATCTGTCCAGGGCCGTGGTGATTAATCCGCCATGTAAACTTGAAAGAGATCCGGGCGGTTTTATTTTATTAATTAAGCGCTTTGAAGACTCTTTTTTTTGGATTTTAGAAGTGAAAAGGGAAAATAGGGGGGGAGTTTGTTTGAGGATGCGACCCTTATTGCAGCCCTGCCCCGGGCTGCAACAAGAATTTTTAAGGCTGGAAGGAAAATTATTTTTGACGTACAATCAAGCTTAGGCCAATGTTATACCAAAAAGCAATGAACCCTTGTCTTTTTATATCATTTCGATTTTTTTGCATTTTTTGCAAGTTCGCTAATTGTTATAGGGGGCATAACAAACGATGATAAATCCATTCGGGCTAATGTGTTGTGAACAAATTCCCTTGCATAGGGCCAAGCATTAAAAACTGCACTTGTTAAGCCAAAAGCCTCTTTTTCAACTTTTGAAATCTTGCAGTCATTTATTTTTTCATAAAGCAAACAAAAGGTAACATCTATATTAAAGGCATTTTTATCGCTTTCAACATCAATCCCATTTAAAAGGAAACGACAAGCAAAAGGTATCATCTTTCCGTTTTCGGATTTTAAGTCCTTAACTTCCGCATCAATACTAACTTGTGCTTTTTTAGGTTTAAATGATATATCCCTTTTAAAATTTGACTCCCAGAGATGAATTTTACGTAAAGCCAAATTTCCTGCAATTTTTTCAGCTTTCTTTAAAAGATTTTCTTTTGACATTTAGGCAGCCACCTTGGATTCATAAATTGTATCTTCGCCCCCCATATCAAATTCAATAGGTTCAATGCTCACCCGTTGGCCATCTTTTTCTTCAAAACGAATTTTAGGAGAATATCCTATCACGTGGGCGATTTCCGCCAAAGTAGCTAATGTCATATTCCGGCTTCCATTTAGAAGTTGTGATATATAGCCCTTTGACTTATTCATTTTTTGCGCCAGATCTTGCCTTTTTATGTTATTATTCTGAATTATTTCACAAATAGATTCAGTAACTTCCATTATAAATTCGCCTTTAGCTGCTTCCAAAGCATAGGCAGGATCTTTTAAAAGTCTACTTCTGTAATCCTTATGGTCAGCAGGCATGCTACACCTCCTTTTTCATTTTTTTGAAGATATTATCAAAATCTTCTTTAATGCGAATAGCTTTCTGCCTTTGAGTTTTTGGGAATTTATTTGCCGATTTCCCTCCACCCCTCTTATTGAAGCCGTGCGTTAAAACAAAATGTCCTGGAATAAAATACCCTACAAGCCGCCTTGCTCCCCCCTTAACCTCATACAGCTTATCCCCAATAGGCCGAAATTGTTCTATGTTAACAATTCTCCCGTTGTCTCCCAATCTATGTAATATCCTGTCCAATTTCGCCCAGTCAGGGGGACCTATCGAATCAAAATATTCTTTGGCAAAGGAAAAACCTGCAAGGTCAACAGCCCAGATTATGGTTAAGCGAGAGCCAAAATAATATACAATTTTTTGATATTTTATTCCCGGCATGAAAAGTTTACTTAAATATAAACTATTGATTTAAAATTGCAAGATTTTTTCCAAAATTAGACAAAAAGAAACAGAAACTAATAATTAGGGACAAACCAAATCTACGCAATTCAATGATTTCCTGCCTGCCATCAGGTTGTCTTCCCGGAAAGAGTTTGGTTGGCAGGCGGGCTTGGTGTACTTGATGCCATGTGGTAACCCGAAATGGATCTGAGACACCCTCCTCCGGGCCGGTTTACTATTAAATTTGCTGTTTTGCCCCTGGCTACGATGCCTTTATAGAAACTCGAAACGGATCTGAGCCGCTCTCAAGTTTGGCCTGTGCTGGTAAAATTGAAGTTTTGCCCCTGGCTGAAGTGCAGCCCATGGCGGAGCTGGCCAGGGCTACGATACCCTTCCAGAAACCCGAAGCGGATCCGGCAGTTTTGCACCCGGTTGAAGTTTTGCACCTGGTTCCCGGGCCGTGATGATCGATCCTACAATGGAAGGGTGAATCAGATCCGGGCGGTTTTTCATTCTATAGCTGATAGGAAAGATAAATTTTGGGGCTGAAGGTTGGAAAATAGGGTTGGAAATTAAAAAAGGGCTTAGAGATTAATTCCTCTAAGCCCTTGTAATGTTTGGCTCCCCAGCACGGACTCGAACCGCGGACACAGTGGTTAACAGCCACTTGCTCTGCCGACTGAGCTACTGGGGATCATGGGTTTTCAATTGATTTTTTCGTCCCTCAACTGAAGCGCCGAATTTAGACGACAATGGTTTTAATGTCAAGCCCAAAATAGGCTATTTGTCAAATTTTTTCACTTTCAACGAAAGTTCATCCAATTGGGCCTTCACCGCTTCCGAGGGCGCGTCGGTCATGAGGCAGGCGGCCCGCTGGGTTTTGGGAAAGGCAATCACGTCCCGGATGGACGATTCCTTGCAAAGCAGCATGACCAGGCGGTCAAACCCAAAGGCGATGCCACCGTGGGGGGGCGCGCCGTATTCCAGGGCTGAAATCAGAAAACCGAATTTTTCCGCATAATCGTCCGGGGTCATGCCCAGGGCATCGAACACCTTTTCCTGAAGGTCCTTCTGGTGGATACGGATACTGCCGCCGCCGATTTCAAATCCGTTCAACACCAGATCATAGGCCCGGGACCGGACCGCAAGGGGATCATCGGCCAGCAGCGCATAGTCCTCCTCCAGGGGAGCAGTAAAGGGGTGGTGCAGGGCCTGGTTTCGTTTTTCCACTTCATCGTATTCAAACATGGGAAAATGGGTGACCCACACAAATTTGAATTCGTCCTGATCAATGAGCCCGAGTTTTTCCCCGAGGTGGTTTCGCAGATGCCCCAAGGCGTCGTTGACGATTTTGGGCTGGTCTGCCACAAAAAAGACCAGGTCTCCGGGTGCCATGTCGATCTGTTCTTTGAGCTGCTGTTTTTCCTCATCGGTAAAAAATTTGGCAATGGGTGACTGCCAGGCATCTTCCTTGACCTTGATCCAGGCCAGGCCCTTGGCTCGGTAAATGCTGGTAAAATCGGTGAAGTCATCGATCTGTTTGCGGGAAAAACCGCTGCATCCCTTGGCATTCAAGGCCTTGACAATGCCCCCTTTTTTGACCACACTGGAAAAGACTTGGAATCCGGAATCCCTGACAATGTCCGAGACATCCGTTAATTCCAGGCCAAACCGCATGTCCGGCTTGTCCAGGCCAAAGCGGTCAATAGCCTGGTCATAGGTCAACCGGTCAAAGGGCGGGGTCAGCATTTTTTCCAGAACATCCGAGAACACTGCCGCGATCATGCCTTCGGCAACCTGCATGATATCTTCTTCCCCCACAAAGGACATTTCCATATCGATCTGGGTGAATTCCGGCTGGCGGTCGGCCCGCAGGTCTTCATCCCGAAAACATTTGACGATCTGGTAATAACGGTCAAATCCGGAGATCATCAACAATTGCTTGAACAGCTGAGGCGACTGGGGCAGGGCATAAAACTGGCCCGGATTGACACGGCTGGGCACCAGGTAGTCCCGGGCCCCTTCCGGTGTGCTTTTGGTCAGCATGGGGGTTTCAATATCGATAAATCCCTGCTCGTTTAAGAATCGGCGCACCGATGCCCCGGTCCTGTGTCTCGTGATAATGTTTTTTTGGAGCAAGGGGCGGCGAAGATCCAGTTGACGGTGTTTCAACCGCAGGCTTTCCGATACCTCTGCACTGTCTTCGATGAGAAACGGCGGGGTTTTGGATGGGTTCAGGATGCGCAGTTCAGAGACCATCACTTCGATTTCGCCGGTTTTCAGTTCGGGGTTGACCATGCCGTCGGGCCTGTGCGCCACCGTGCCTCTGACACCGATCACATATTCGCTGCGGAGGGCGTGGGCTTTGGCATGGACCGCCGTACCCATTTCAGGATTAAAGACCACCTGGGTAAGGCCTTCCCGATCCCGCAGGTCTACGAAAATAACACCGCCGTGGTCCCGCCGGCGCTGCAGCCAGCCCATCAGTACCACCTGTTTTCCGATATCTTCAGCCCCCAGTTCACGGCAGTGATGGGTGCGTCTCATGTCTCCGAGTATGTCAGTCAATATATTAATCCCTTTCTAATGTTGTTAGAATACGGCCCACAATATTATCCAGGCCCATGGGCGCCTGCTCTTTGGTCTCCATGTTGCGCAAAATTGCGGTGTTTTCCTCAATTTCCCGGTCTCCGAGAATCAGTACATATTTTGCGCCCAGACGGTTTGCTTGTTTCATCTGGCTTTTCAGACTTTTCCCGCTAAAATCCATCTCGCAGACCACGCCGGCAAGACCTAAAGCGCAGGACCATTCAAAGGCCATGGCAGTGTTTTTTTCTCCCAGGGCTGCGATAAAAAGGGTCGGGCTTCTTGTAAAGTTATCATTGTTCATGGCGGCTATTTCAGCCAGCCTGTCAAACCCGATGGCAAATCCGATGGCCGGCACCTGAGGGCCTCCCAGGGCTTTTATCAGGCCGTCGTATCGCCCGCCCCCCGCCACGGCACTCTGGGCGCCCAGGGCGCCTGTATGGATTTCAAAGGTGGTACGCGTGTAGTAATCAAGCCCTCTGACCAGTCGCGGGTCCACAGTGAACGGCACCTTGAGGGATTCAAGTCCGGATTTAACGGTCTCGAAATGGTCCCGGCAGTCGGGACATAAATAGTCGATGATGGACGGCGCCCCGTCCATAGCCGCTTTGCACCCGGGTACCTTACAGTCCAGGACCCGCAGTGGATTTTTGTCTTTTCGCCGGGTGCAGTCCGCACAGAGACGGTCTCCGGCCGAGACGATGAAATCCGTGAGGGCTGATTTGAACCGGGGGCGGCATTCAGGACATCCCAGTGAGTTGATATGGGCCTTTACATCGGAAATCAACAGCCGTGTGAGCAGGGTGGTCAGCAGAAATATCAGCTCAACATCCACCAGGGGCGATTCGATGCCGAAAACCTCCAGATTGATCTGGTAAAACTGCCGGTAGCGGCCTTTCTGAGGTCTTTCCCGCCGGAACATGGGGCCGATGGTGTAAAATTTTCGGACCGGATCGGCAGCATACAGTTTGTGCTGAATGTAAGATCGGCAGATCGACGCCGTGGCTTCCGGCCGAAGGGTAATCAGATCCCCCTTGCGATCCGGAAATGTGTACATCTCTTTTTCGACAATATCCGTATCTTCACCGATGCTTCTTGCAAAAAGCTCGGTTCGTTCCATGATGGGTATCCGGATCTCTTTGTATCCAAAATCCTGGAAAAGCGTGATGGCTGTTTTTTCGATATGCTGCCATAGTTCCACTTCTCCCGGGAGGATATCCTTGAAGCCTCTGATCAGTTGTATCATTTTCAATCCTAACCATTCGTTCGTATGGTAAATGATGATGTATAAACGATAACCAATATTCTAATTTATGTAAAATAGTCAACAGGAATATTCAATATCCGGCCTTTTGGGGCAAAGAAAGAAACTTTGTCCGGCCGCCACACTTGCCAGCAGTTTGTGAATCGCGTGGCGGTAAATAAAAAATAAGTTCGACGGTTTGGAGGGACCGGGGTATTCTATGATTTGTATTCGTGCCTTTCTGTGTCGCGATTTTTTGTCTTGATTTTTCCGGGGTACTGCCTACATTATCACATGTTTATTGGGTTGATGTGAGATTTGAATGATGCTTATTTACCGCTTACTTTACAAGTACCCGATTTAATCAGAATGGAAGATCCGTATGCAGAAAAAAGGATCAGGTCAAAATTTAGGTGGAATAAATTTTATCGGTCGTATTATCGGTGACTTGAAGCTGCTGACATTGCTGATAGGAGACTATGTCACGGGCCGTTATAGGGCTGTTGCATGGGGGGCGTTGACGGCGGTTTTGCTGGCAATTTTTTATGTCTTCAGCCCGTTTGATTTTATTCCGGACTGGATTCCGGGATGGGGGCAGCTTGACGATGCTGCTGTCATAGGGATCTGTCTGTATGTGATTGAAAAAGATCTGCAGAAATATAAAGCATGGAAAAACCGGGATGATGTGAATCATCAATAGCCCATGGCCGAAAATGAGGGTTGATCCGTATATGCAATAAAAAGGAGTTTAAATGGCGGTCAGACATATTGAAATAAAGCCGTTTAGCTGGGTTCATCCCCAGTTGGCGATTATCAGCCGATGTGATCTTGATATTTATATGGGGGAAACAAATGCGGTGGTGATGGCGGCCCAGTCTGAAGATGGCCAGGATGCCGGGATCAACGTGACCGATGGTGCCGTGCTCATCGCTGCCACTGTCATGAACAAGTATGGATTTTTGCCGGACCGGCTGATCTGGATCGAACACTATCCTGAGGGAACCCGGGGGCCGGATACCCCCCAAGCCACCCATGAACGGTTATGGTTTGCCTGTAGCGATGGACAACTGCGCGTTGACCGGCGCCATCAAATTGAAATCGAAACGGTGGAGGCCCTGGCGGCAATGCCGGATACACCCTACGTTTATCGATAGAGGACAATGACGATGGGCGGAATAAAAATACTGGCGATAAACAGGATGCCTTCAATGGATTTCAGGGTCTCGGGCAGGGACTGGCCCTGTTTTCGAAGCTTGAAGTATTCCGCCAGGTAGCCCAGGCCCATTACCAGCCAGAGCGTCAAAAGTGCCACAATGATTGTGATTGTATTCATGTTGGGTCTGTTTCTTATTTTTAATGTTTTCAGCCAAGTATTATTTTTTTTAATTACAAGGGATTTTATGCGGATGCAAGTCCTAAATTGTTTCCATCCAAAAATGGTTTGGTCTGCTTAATGCCAGATGATTTTTGAGAACACTATCGGGGATGGCAACCTTGTTTCTACCCTATAGTTGGATAAAAAACATGCGCTATTGATCTAAATTCGTCAAGAGAAAGAGTTGCAACGATAGGGTCTATTTAATTGAAACAGCAAGGAATCGACACGAAGGAGTACGTTATGGGGTGGTTTGGAAAGATTGTCGGCGGTACAATCGGTTTTGCTTTAGGAGGGCCGTTAGGTGCGGTTGCCGGGGCTGCATTTGGTCACGCATTTGATAAAAACGATGGAACGACTTACATTGGGCAAGGCCAGAACAGCCGGCTTTCCATGGGCGAGTCCGCACAGATGACCTTTTTTGTAGCAACATTTTCCATGCTGGCCAAAATTACCTCCGCCGACGGCCGTGTCTCAAAAGAAGAGATTGACAGTATCGAGAATTTTATGCAGCAGGACCTGAACCTGAGCCCCGGAAGTCGACAGGCTGCGGTTAATATTTTTCATGCAGCCGGCAATTCACCCCAGCGTTTTCAGGATTTTGCGGCGCAATTTTATCATGCTTTTCAGTATCAACCCAGGCTCCTGGAGATGATGATCGATGTCCTGCTCCGGGTTTCCGTTTCCGATGGTAACCTCAGCGATACGGAAGAGCGGTTGATTTTATCAGCCGTTAATACCTTCGGGTTCAGTGATGAAATTTACCGGAAACTACGGTCCAAATATGTTGCAGAATTTGATAAATACTACACGGTTTTAGGGTGCAGCAGGAGCGATTCCATGGAACAGATCAAAAAGCAGTACCGCAAACTTGTGTTTGAGTACCATCCGGACAAGATCATTTCAAAGGGGCTGCCCGATGAGTTTGTGAAACTGGCCAATGATAAATTTCGCGAAATTCAGGAAGCCTATGAACATATCAAACAGGAGCGGGGCTGAAATAGGCGCCAGAATTTACTTTTCGTAACCGTTTACGGATGTATAACGCCGATTTTACCGTAAGTTGCCATAATGTCAGTGTTTACAGGGTGCCGCAGATGCGAGGCGGAGGGTACGCAGACGTACTTCCTGAACTTCAAGTGCCCGACAACAAAACAAATGCGGTACCCTGTGTGGGTTATACCGCCTGTTTTAACGTGATCTGCCAAACGTAAGCGTTTACAGGGTGCCGTAGATGCGAGGCGGAGGGTACGCAGACGTACTTCCTGAACTTCAAGTGCCCGACAACAAAGCAGATGCGGTACCCTGTGTGGGTTATACCGCCTGTTTTAACGTGATCTGCCAAACGTAAGCGTTTACAGGGTGCCGTAGATGCGAGGCGGAGGGTACGCAGACGTACTTCCTGTACTTCAAGTGCCCGACAACAAAGCAGATGCGGTACCCTGTGAACGCTTACTATTTTTCAATACCGACCCTGGCCTGAACACCCTTTTTGTAGTAATGTTTTATCTCCTTCATCTCTGTAACCAGGTCGGCCCTTTCGATGATCTCGGGAGCGGCGCCTCGGCCGGTCAGGACCAGTTCCATATCATCGGGTTTTTTATCGATGAGATCAAGCAGACGCGATACCGGAAACAATCCGCACATGACGGCGACATTGGCCTCTTCCATGATGATGACCTGAAACCGGCCGGCGGTCAACAGGGTGTCTATTCTTTCAAGGCCCCTGATGCCGGCGGCCATATCTTCCGGTGATGGTTTGCCCTTTATGAATTTTCCGCTGCCGAATTGTTCAACGGTGATCAGATCTGAAAATTTTTCCAGGGCCTTTATCTCGCTGTAATCGCCTTTTTTAAGAAACTGGGCGATGTAAACCTTCATCCCGGCACCCGCAGCCCTCAGTGCAAGCCCCAGAGCAGCTGTTGTTTTGCCTTTTCCATTTCCGGTATAAACCTGGACATATCCTTGCATGGTATCGTTCCTTTTGTTTTTTCTGTACAATGACAAATAAAATGAAAAAAAGCCTGATGTGCCAAAAACGTAAAATGGTTTCAACGTTGTGTCAACCAAAACATGTTTTTTGTCCCTGGACAAGCCCATGCAACTGTTCCGTGGTATTTCTGTGGATTTCAATGTGCTTTTAAGGTGATCCCATGTCGCGGGATCCGTGTGTTGGACGATTTCATTAGAGACTTGACAAAAGACTGTTTTATACATAATAGACAGTACTTAACTGGCTAAAATTATAAATGATTGCACAGCAGGCGACTTAATGACGCCAGACCGTGCAGACCATGGTATTCATGATCGAAGGTCAAATACGTTTTGTAAACGCATCAACCCTTAAAAAAAATATTGCTGATGTCCCGGAGGGACCCTGTTCATCGCCGGAGTTGTAAAAAATGATCATTCATAAAGCTGAAGCAAGCGTAAAAGGAGAGCGATACAGCGGCGTGGTTTGTTTGACGCTCATCGAAAAAAAAGAGGGGTGGACCTATGCTGTGGATAAAATGGGAGATGAGGAGTTTACGCTGACGTGGCGAACAAAAACGCCGGAAAAGGCAACCGTTAAACTGATAGATCTTTATAGCGCCAGTGTCTGGGATTTTAAAATTATTAAATCCGAATAATCCCTATGAAAACGTAAAATTATATTGTTTTTTTTTTATGAATATCTTATATAGCTGCCGATTGGTCTTAAGCGAATTTAAAAGTGTGGGGCCGCACGCTTGAACTAAACCGGTTTTTTGAAATACGGGTTGACTGGACGCGGATCAACAGATGGTAAGGAGAGTAATAATGCAGAGAACGGGTATTGTGATTTTGTGTTTAATGATTGCCTTATTAACTGGCGGGATATTGGGTATGGCCGGTGCCGTGGAAAGTGAATCTGAAATGTGTATCCCCATGGGGTCCTTTTCCATTGCCGCGCCTGATTCAGTAGACCCGATGCGGCCTGCGGTATCGTTTCCGCACGCCGTCCATTTTAATTACAGTTGTAAAGAGTGTCACCATAAGTGGGATAATGAAGCCACCATTCAGGGTTGTACGACATCCGGTTGCCATGATTTAACGAAATCACCGGAAAAACCGGTCAAGCATTTGCAGTATACCAGCGAATCGATCAAGTATTATAAGTTCGCCTTTCATAAACAGTGTGTCGGCTGTCACCAGGAATTGAAACAGCAGAACAAGGAAGAGGCCGAGGCATTGAAATTAAACGACAAAGAAACCCGCTTAAGCGCCACCGGTCCTACCGGCTGTAAAGCCTGCCACGCCGTCGAAGAGTAGGCCAATTTTAACCGATGGTCTTTAGTTGTTTTTGGGTTATTTTACGGTTGTGAGGAGCATACCATCCGGTGGATTTTACCAGACAGATAAATGATGTCGAATACAATAAAAGGCGTCACGTACGACTTGATTTCCATTGCCCGGCCCTTATCGGGGGTCTGAAAGGGGTGAAAAAGGTAACTGATATCAGTATTGGCGGTTGTTTTGTTGAATTGCCGGACAATTCGGTTATTAAAAAAGGGATGTTGCTCGATGTTCTGCTTAAGATTCCGACACTCGATGAGTATATCAAGACCAAATCAAAGGCGGTTTTTGTGTCTGAAAGAGGGATTGGCTGTCAGTTCGTCAAACTGCTGCCAAAGTATGAAAGGGCGATTAAGGAATGTATCGACATGTTCGAGGATACATTGCCCATAGCCTGAACCCGGGTAACCCGGGAGCCAAATGAATTGATTAAACCGGGTGCGGTGCATCCGGTTTTTTTATGTATTTTTTTCTAAATACGCATGAATTTTTGGGTTGGTGCATACTTCATAATATTTTCGATGGGTCGGTCCGATGGTTTTCAGTGTATCGGCAGCAACTTCGGGAATGTGTGCCTCGCGAATGATTAAATTTTGATATTTTCCGGTTATTGTCGGGAACTTACCGGTATGAATGCTAATTTTGGTATTCTGTAACGCCGGAATTAGAACAGTGCGCTTTTCAAGATCTATTTCTTCCGAAAGTTTTTCAAAGGCCTGAGTGCTTAGTTCGATGCCGTTGACATTATATCTCAAAAAGAGATCATCACTGGTTGCGGATATGGCCGCTTCCCGAGCGGTTTGAAAAACATACAGGTTAAAGGGGCGTTTATTCAGGGCCGGAAGGCTACGTACCCTCTTAGAACATCCGGCCAGGCGGTCTGCAAGGTTGATGGCCGGAGATATCATAATCCGTTTTTCATTGTCGAACAAAAATGTGGGGGGATGGTTCTGGTAGCTGATACCGATTCCCAGTTCCAGGATTGGCAGATGGTGCTTGATGTTTAAAACATTATAGCGTTTTACAATGAGCAGCATTTTCATTGCAAGGCCGCAGGCCTGCCCCACACTGTACCACCCGCCGGGGGTATTCTGATGCTCAAAGATTGAAAGAATGATGGCATCTCCCTCGATAAATACTTTCTCAGCACCGTATTCCGACAGAATAAAATTAATCGGATCAAAAAGGTTTAGGCTGAAATAAGATGCCGGATTCAGTCCCCGTTTTCTCATCTGGTGGGTGATGTCAGTTGATCCCCGGACATCGGCTTTCAGGATGACGTGGTTTATGATCGGTTTTTCTTCTAAGACATATTCATGGGGGAGTAAAAATTCATGCAGTGTGTGGTTAGCCCTCGATAGGGTGATGATTTTATCTTCACGGGTCAAGTTAATCCGGTCCATGGCCAGATGGATCAGTTTGAAATTATGCAGGTCACGGTGGTAACGCGTAAAATCTTTCAAAAAGCGAATTAAATACTCTTTTTTTTTGATCGTATTCATTCCCCCTATCGCTTTTATTTTATTTTTCAGGGAGATGGTGGAAAATGCCTTATTGTAAAATCCTTCCAGTCGTCTGAGTTGCTGGATAATATTGGACCGGGTTCTGCGGATGGTCAGAAACTGCAGAATCTGCTGGGGGGCCAGGGGCGGGCAATATTCAAGGCAGAGCGGCCCGATTTCATAGGCGGCGGATATTTTTTTGACCAGACCGGCTTTAGTGAAAATTTTGTAAACATAATTCAGCAAGGCCTGCTGTTTCCGGCATTTTATGGTTAGTTTTCTTATTTTTTCTTTGGCACCTTTATTTTTTTTTAGATATCTAAGTTTTTCTTCGGATTTAAACGCATTCAACAGGATATCGATGTTTTCAGGATGTTTGATCAGGCTGTCGATGTGCCTATCGGTGTGGTCTTGTTCCGTCAGTTGTGGGTTTTCACCGTAGTTACCCGTGGCGTCCTTTAATTGATGTCCTGATATCTGATCGGGTGCAAGAATGGTTTTTAAAAGATTTTTGTTCAGGGATAGTATTGCTTCGTACCGGTCGGGATCATCCAGGCGGTGGCCCATGAGAACATATTCTTCGAGCATGAAAAAGTCGTCTATGGGATGCTCTGTATGCAGGATGGGATTTTTGAAAAATTCTTTCGGTAAAATCGCGATGGGGCCGAAATTCGCTTCTCGCATCTGTTTTACCTGATTGTCCTGAACATCATTAAACCATCGGAACATTTCCCTGGCGACATTTTGTATGATGGCTCTGCGCTCTTGTTTAATGCGGGCGTACTCGTCTTTGACCCTGATGGTAAAATCAATGTTTTGATGTTGTGCCAATTCATTTCTGCGTGTAATGTGTTCCAGTTTTTCCAACAGGTGCTTAAATTGGCGTGCAGTTTCTTCAGTGATGAATTTTACGATGGCCGCCTGTGCCAGAAAATCGATCTGCAGTTCACGATCGGATTTGGCCCGGTTGATTCCGGCAAGCAGAATATCACCGCAACGGTTTTTGAACTCATCCTTTTCGGTATTCCAAGTTTGTTTTTTTCCCATTTTCAGAAGTTGCTCGGCATTTGCCTGGCTGACGACAATTTCGAAAATGGTGTTGCCAACGGATTTCAGAAAGGCGGGGCTCAGGTGCACATCATATCGGACATTATCCACTCCCGGCGTCAGCCTATCCATGGAGAAGCATAGAGAGTATGTTTTGAGCGGAAAATCCCGGGTGTCGGGAAGTTTTGAAAAGTATTTGGGTAAGGAAAACATGGCCTGGTTTATGGTACCATCGCTACCCCTGCCAGGGCGATGGCACTGTTCTGTAATGTTTTTTTATGAATGTGCCTTTTACATAGCATTTATTTTTTAGTGATGTACCGGCAAATTTTATACCCCATTTTTTGAAAACCCCAATGACCATAACATTAAGTGGTCGCCATGTCCATCTGTTTTGAAATACCCCGGTCCATGCGGCCCTAACCTGGCAAAGCCAGGACCAAATTGAATATTGAAGTTGAGGGTTGAAAACTTATCGACCGTTGAATGATTACAGAATGCAGCGCAACGCAGGAGTTGGAATTTTTACGAGACCGTCAATGAATGGGTTAGAAACAAAGGCAGGTAAGAGTGCCATCCGGTTTGATAATAAGGCAATGGCCGTCTGTCAGTGCCCCGCAGGTAAATACCATCGAGGATGCCCGGTTCAGATCGATTGTTTGACCCACTACCAGGGGCCTGCGGGTAAAATGGGGATTTCCGGGGCGGATCATTTCAGGGTTGTGGCTGTGGCCCCGGAACAGGATGAAACCGGGATAGTTCGTAAAAAAGCGAAGGATGTTTCTTGACGTCAGGGTACCCACCATGCTTGAAAGGCCGAGTTCTTCTGCAAAGGGCAGAGAATGGGCAAACAGTTGCTTTTGATCTTTCAGTAAAAGCGGCAGATTGCGAAGATAATGGATCGTCGCCGGGGAAACGCTATCTCCGGTGTGATGGGCATCGTTCAGGGATATGGCATGATCGTTATTGCCCTTGACCGCCATGATGTTATTGTTTTGCATAAGCGCTGCGCAGGCATCGGCCGTTTGCGGAGAGGTGGAATCGCAAATGTCCCCGAGATGAATCATGCGAAGGCAGTGTTGTGCTTTCAGAAAGGCGATGGCGTCCGATAACCGCTGCACATGGCCATGGCTGTCGGCAATGATGCCGGTCTTTACCATGACGGCTGTTGAAACGGTGACTTTTTGGGAATTGGGAGCTGACGGCGCAGGATATTTTTGCATGATGGCGGGCATATTCGAGGGTTTCCGTGATTGAATACGATTAATCCAGCAGGCTCAACTGGACAGGCGCCGGCCTGCTTTTTTCGGGTTTTCTTTTTCTTACGGTTGTCTTCAGGGCACCAGGTGATTGCAGCGGGGTTGTAAATGTCCCGGGGTCAAAGCTGAATTCTTTCTGGGGAGTCTGAGAGTAGATGGCCGTATAGGTGTTTTTATCGGTCCTGTTGACTGCTTTCAGGCTGTTCAAGAGCAGTTTTTTCTCCTGATTGGTGATGACCGGGAAGTTGTAATGGTCATTGGTATGTTTGAAGGGACGACCACTTTCAATCCGGGTGTTTACAAATTCAATATGTCTGCTCAACCGGTCTGCCATTCGCTGGTTGGCTATACCGGCAATGTCCCGGGTCCTGATGTGGATGGCATCGGAAAAATCCGGTTCAATTTCAAACCCGACGGTATTGCGTCCGGTGGCCATACCCGCCAGCATCGTCGTGCCAATGCCGAAGAAAGGGTCTACCACAATATCCCCTTTAGCCGAATACATATTTATCAGCCTGAAGGGTAATTCAAAGGGATAGGCGGCACTGCGGATTCTGACGGTATCATCGACCAGTTTCTGGGGGGTGCCCTTCAGGTCCATCCATACGTCGGAAAACCAGGTATTGCGCTCTTCCCAGAACAGTGCGCTGGCATGCCGATTCTGTTTTTCCGAGTCATTTTCAAATTCCCGCTTTCCCCCTTTGCGGACGATAAGAATATATTCGTGTTCCAGGGTCACATAGGCCCCAGCCGGCAACATGCCCGATCCCATGAATTTATTGGGCGCATTGGTCTGCTTGCGCCATAAAACGGCGGGCAGGCAGGTAAACCCGATTTTAAGCAGGTGATTCAGGATGCGGGCATGATTGGGATACAGCATGAAGTTGCCATTCAGGGTTCTGGTGGCATCACCGATATTGATGCAGGCAAAACCCCCATTTTTCAATATGCGGTAGCATTCGTTCCAGACCTTGTCCAGCGTATTGTGCATCAACTTGAATGCATCGTATCCTCGGTTGTTTTCAAGGGCCTTCCCGGTTGCCGGATCCTGTTTGATAAACATGTCGTCCCACATGGCAATCATGGGGTAGGGCGGTGATGTGACGATCAAATCGACACTGTTGGCGGCCACGGATGTCATGGCATTGGCATTTTTATAATAAATTTTATGGGTGGTCTGCAAGGGAGATATCCTGTCTATAGGCCAATGGGTTAATAGGTTTACGGGTGTTCTGCAAGAATGTATCTCATAAGTGACTGTTTCTGTCAATATCGGCCATGGCGGTGGACGGGGTTTGCATCAGTGAAAAATGTAAATTTATGGATGAAGGATGACCGTTGCTTGTGCTTTTTTTATATTTATTCTATTATAATTTTTCACAATCCCTTAAAAAATAATTTAAAAGGTAGCTCTTTATGGCCTCAGATAAATTGGATGCTGCAAACTCCCGGGAAGCTCAAATGCTGAATGCCCCTTTGCCTGCCCTTGATGATATGGAAGAGAAAACCATTCCCAAAGGCGTGGGGCCAGTGGTGGATGCCCATGTTCATGTTTTCCCCGATGCCCTTTTTACGGCTGTATGGGACTGGTTTGACCAGTTCGGCTGGCCTATTCGATACCGGTTGCGGACATCGGACCTGCTGGAATTTCTTTTTTCGCGGGGGATCGATCATATTGTGGCCCTTCAGTATGCCCACCAACCGGGTATGGCCCGCAAGCTCAATGACTATATGCGTGGCCTGTGCCACAACAACCCGAACATTACCGGTATGGCCACGGTCTTCCCGGGGGAAGCCCATGCAACAACTATTTTGCAGGATGCGTTTGATGCCGGGTTAAAAGGGGTCAAACTGCACAGCCATGTGCAGTGTTTCAAGATGGACAGCCCTGCCATGCATGATATCTACAGCGTCTGCGCTCAATACAAAAAACCCCTCATCATCCATGCCGGCCGCGAGCCCAAAAGCCCGGCCTATCTGTGTGACCCCTATGAAATATGCCGTGCCGATTTTGTCGAAAAAGTTTTACAGGCATATCCGGATCTCCAGCTGTGCATCCCGCATCTGGGGGCAGACGAATTTTTCGAATATCGGCGCATGCTGAGACAATACGATAATCTCTGGGTGGATACCACCATGGTTCTGGCGGATTATCTGCCGTGTGACAATTTGCCGCCCCTGGCTTCCTTCAGAACCGATCGGGTTTTGTACGGGTCGGATTTTCCCAATTTGCCCTATGCCTGGGATCGTGAAATAAAACGGCTTTGCAAAATGGGTATCAGTGGGTCGTCTTTAACCCGAATTTTAGGGGCAAATGCGGCCCGGTTGTTTGATATTGCACTGCCGCAGACCTTTGTGGAATCCATTTGAGGTATTGTCATGAAGAAGAAAATTACATCCATTCGCTACAGCCTGGTAACCAAACTGATTCTGGCCGCCGGCATTGTTCTGCTGTTGAGCGTATCCATCTGGGCCTATTTCAATATCAATTATCAGAAAAAAAGGGTGATGGATGATATGGTGGATCAGACCGACCGGCTCAGCACCACCATAAAGCTGGGCACCCATTACAGTATGATGCTGAATTCAAGAAATGATATCAACCAGATTATTACCAATATCGGCCGGCAGGCGGAAATTTTAGATATTCGGATTTATAACAAAGAAGGAGAGATAAAATTCGCCGGCAATATCGATGAAATCGGGAAGATGGCCGATATTAAAACCCATGCCTGCATTATATGCCACCGGGGGCGCCTGCCGCTGACAAAACTGAACCTGTCCCAGCGGATACGGATCACCGAATCGGATCAGGGGCAGCGGCGTCTGGGCATTATTTCGCCGATTTTTAATGAATCGGGCTGTGCCACAGATGCCTGCCACGTACATCCCCAGGATAAGAAAGTGCTGGGGGTGCTCGATGTGGTTGTATCCCTGGCCCAGACAGACAAGGAAATTCTGACCTTTGAACGCGGCATCCTTGTTCTGGCCGGGTTTGTATTCCTGGCCACTTCGGGTTTTATCTTTTTCATCGTATACCGGTTTGTGAAACAGCCCATCAATAAATTGATTGAAAATACAAAAATGATCGCCATGGGTGAGCACGTTGGCAATGGTATGACGGTGCCCAGGGACGAAATGGGGCATTTAAGTGCCGCCGTAAACGACATGGGCCACGAGATCCGGAGAAAACAGGATGAACTGAAAAAGCAAAGAGACAAGTATCAAAAATTATTTGAGCTGGTGCCCTGCATCATCACAATCCAGGATCGAAACTTTAAACTGCTGCGCTACAACAGTGAGTTCGCCGACAAGTTTAATCCGTCCCCGGGGGATTTTTGTTATCATGTTTATAAGGGGCGCAGTACAAAATGTGAAAACTGTCTTGTGGAAAAAACCTTTCAGGAAGGGGGCTCCCATTATGGCGAGGAGCAGGGCATCAATAAGGACGGCAGCACCACTCACTGGGTAGCCAAAACGTCTCCCATCAGAGATCCTGACGGGAAGATTGTTTCGGTAATGGAGGTCTGCCTGGATATTACCGATCGAAAAGCTCTTGAAGAAAGGCTGGAATTATCGGAAAAAAAATATCATCAGATATTTAAGCATATTCCCATGCCGGTGTTTGTGCTGGATCTGGACACGTTGAACATTCTTGATTGCAACGATGCCATGAGCGGTGTTTATGGGTATAAAAAGGATGAATTAATCAATACAAGTTTTTTGAAACTGTTCCGGACGGCCGATCGGGACCATTATGCCTTTAAGATACTCACGTCATCTTTGATTGTTCGGGCCAAACAAAGATGCCGGGACGGTCGGATTACCATTGTCAATATCCGAATTTCTCCCACTGAATACCAGGGCCACCGGGTTCTGCTGGCCATTACCAGTGATATCACCAAACGGCTGGAAACCGAACAACAGCTTTTTCAGGCCGGCAAGATGGCGACCCTGGGAGAAATGGCCACAGGTATTGCCCATGAGTTGAACCAGCCGCTTTCAGTCATCAAGACCGCCAGTAGTTTTTTTATGAGAAAAGTTCAGAAAAATGAACCGATTAAACCGGATATTCTCCTTAGTCTTTCTGAAGAGATTGACCACCACGTGGACCGGGCCGCTAAAATAATCAATCACATGCGGCAGTTCGGGCGAAAATCAGACCTGCGGTTTGAAATGGTTAAGGTCAATGATGTTTTACAAAAGGCCGTTGATATTTTCAGCCGGCAGCTTAAGCTGCGTGGCATTGATGTGGCCTGGGCGCTTGCCGATCACCTGCCCCCCGTTATGGGAGAACCCAGCCGGCTGGAACAGGTTTTTATCAATCTTTTGATTAATGCCCGGGATGCCATCGAGGAACACTGTTCCGATACAATGGTGGCCAATTTGTTGGAACTTCCTCCGGAGCAGCGCAGAATAACCATTGGCAGTCGGCTGGAAGACAATCAGGTCCAGGTCAGCATCGAAGATACCGGTAAAGGGGTCTCCCCGGAGATCAGAGATAAGATTTTTGAACCGTTTTTTACCACCAAAGAAGTCGGCAAAGGGACCGGTCTCGGTCTTTCCATCAGTTATAGTATTGTAAGGGACTGCCACGGTGATATTGAGATACAAAACGGTAAACGCGGTGGGACCTGCTTTGTGATCTCATTTCCCGCCGTAGAACATAAAACAGAGGAAGGATAAAGCACTTCGGTTCAGCATCGGGGGCAGATGCCATGAAATCGTGGAAACCAACAGATGGACGATAAACCGGAGATGTTGTATTTTACCGCAAAATGGCAATTTATACATTGAACAAAAAGTTATTTTTAGGTATCATTACACATCAGAGGAAAATCAGGGATATAAAAACACAGCCCGGCTGACCGGCAGACAGATGGCATTCCCGGCAACGCGTTTGCTTACATTCGGGGTACGACGGTCGAAGGTCAGCATTGAAAGCCGCAGGAAACTGTTTTAATCGGATACAATGAGATTGGGCAAAAAAAAGACCATTTCTCAAAGGAGACTGCTATCTTCGCGGTGCTTACAGGAAGGAGAGTAACGAATGCATAATTCAAGTGCCTGGGATTGGGCAACGGCCAAGCGTCTGGTTGCCGATATCGGCGAATGGCGAAAATCATTTGAATGGATTGAAGAGCCGTATGCCAGCCCGGATGGAGAAAAACTGGCCGCTGTTGTAAAGACCAGTGAAATGGAATATGCGGCATGTGTAAATGGCAAGGCGTGGGAAAATAGTTTTGATAAGGTCTGGTATTTAAGATTTACACCGGACAACCGGGCTGCTGCCATTGTGTCGGATACGGGGATGTGGACCATTGCCGTGGATGGCCTTGCCTGGGAAAACAGCTTTGAATATGTCTGGAGCCCCTTTTTCAGCGATGATGGCCGGCATGTGGGGGCGGCTGTTCAAAAGGGTCGCAAATACTATGCGGCTTGCGATGATATGCTCTGGGCCGAGGGGTTTTTTAATATCAGTAATTTTACCCTGGCACCGGACGGTGGGAAAACGGCGGCGGTGGTTCAGGCCGTGGATTTTAAGGAAGGGGAAATATTTAAATTCAAGGCTGGCTGCTATACCGTTGCCGTGGACGGCAAGCCCTGGGATAATAATTTTGTGAACGCCTGGGAAATCGCATTCAGTCCGGATAATGCCCATGTGGCTGCCGAGGTCAGAACCTCGTTGTACGACTATACCGTTGCCGTGGACGGCAAGCCCTGGGATGCTTGTTTTTCTTCCATCTGGAAACCGTTGTTTGCACCCGATGGCGGCGGCATTACCGCGCCGGTCCGATTGCCCGGCGGCTGGACCCTGGCCCGGGATGGAAAACAGGCATGGGACCGCACCTTTCTTCAACTGCTGCACCATTTCTACAGCCCGGATGGTAAAAAAATTGCCGCTATCATATCCCCCCGCTACGGCCGCTGGACCCTGGCCCTGGACGGCACCCCCTGGTCAACTACTTTTGGCGGACTGGTGACAAACGCTGTGTTCAGCGCCGACGGAAACCATCTGGCCTGTCTGGGCAAGGAAGATGACCGCTGGACGGTGGCTGTTGATGACCACCCATGGGATGTCGACTTTGATATGGTCTGGCAGCCGGTGTTCAGTCCCGATGGCCGGAATGTCGCGGTAAAAGCGGAAAAAAACGGAAAATTTGTACTGGCGGTGAATGGCCGGATACTTGATACGGTGTATGATGGTCTGTGGTCGCCGGTTTTCAGCCCGGACAATGAAAAAATGATGGTCCGGGGCATAGAGGGCGGATCCGGGTCCGGTAAATATTATCGGGAGGTTCTCCCGCTAACAAAGATCACCGGTTGAAAGGAGTGTTGCAACATGCATGATATCTATATTTTTGTCTCAGGTCCCCTGGTATGGATTGCATTGATCCTGTTTATCGGTGGCAGCGTATACCAGCTTGTTTCCCGGGCCATGCTGGCCAGTAAAAAAGACCAGGTGGTGTATTCCTATATGAGTCTGTTCTTTGCATTGCGATCCATTTTTCACTGGATTGTTCCCTTTGGCAGTGTGAATTCAAGAAGCAAACCGGTTTTTACCATTGCGACCTTCATATTCCACTTATGCCTCATTCTAGCGCCGGTATTTCTGTTTGCCCATGTGGTGCTGATCAACGAAGCCTGGGGGTTCGACTGGTGGTTCATTTCGGATGCAGCGGCGGACATCATGACGGTTCTGGTGATTCTGGTGTGTCTTTTTTTTCTGGGACGACGGCTGTTCCTGCGGGACGTAAAATACCTGACGTCCGCTTCGGATTACCTTATTCTGGGCCTGGTGGCGGCGCCTTTTATCACCGGTTTCTGGGCATATCATCAGTTGCCCGGTTACCCGGTCATGATGATTGCCCATATGCTTGCAGGAGAGATTCTGCTGGCCGCCATTCCGTTTACCAAATTGAATCACATGCTCTTTTTTCCCTTTACCCGCGGATATATCGGGTCGGAATTCGGTGCCGTCAGGCATGCCAGGGACTGGTAATTAGCGTTTGGCCGAAAACTTATATGCCTTTACAAATAGGGTGTTGCCAACGATTTGTTTTTTGAAGATCAGCAGTTAGCCGTTAGCCTAAAGGATTTCTTCATCATTTCAAGCGAAAGGCTAATCGTTAAAAGCTAAAAATTTCATTAATTTAAGCTTTTAGGTAGTTTCTATTCAGGTACTAATTAGAAAAAACTGAACATATGGAGGAATAAACATGGCTGAACCTGCATCCATTGAAAAAAGCAGGATCATTGATCAGGGGATCGAAAAAGGCGCTGAAGGTCTGACCCCTGAACGTATTGAAACGGTGATCACCGGGATGCTGAAAAGCGAGGGGGGCGCCCGGCTGAAAACATATGTCGAAACCTGTGTTCATTGCGGATTATGCAGTGATGCGTGTCATTTTTATTTGTCCTTTGATAAAGATCCGCGGTATTCGCCGGCCGGCAAGGTTAAACAGACCATTGCCCAGGTGGTTCAAAAAAAGGGCCGTGTCTCAGTTGATTTTATCAAACAGGCGGCGGAAATCGTTTATACCGAGTGTAACCTGTGCCGGCGATGTGCCATGTACTGCCCCTTTGGTATCGATGTGGCGTATATGATGCTGTTCATGCGTCGCATCTGCCACCTCCTCGGTGTTATACCCCAGTACATTCAGGATACGGCCCATAGCCACAGTGCCACTTTCAATCAGATGTGGATCAAGGAGGATGAATGGATCGATACCCTTCAATGGCAGGAGGAAGAGGCCCAGGATGAGATCCCGAATCTGAGGATTCCCCTGGAGAAGGAAGGGGCCGATATCATGTATTCGGTTATCGGACCGGAGCCGAAATTTCGTGCCCAGCTCATCTATCAGGCTGCGGTTATTATGAATGTCGCCGGGATCAACTGGACCATGCCGGCCACGCCGGGCTGGGACAACAGTGATATGTGTATGTATACGGGCGATACGGAGATGATGGCCCGTTTGAAACGGTCTCATTTCGAAACCGCCATGCGGCTCAAGGTGAAGCGCATCGTGATGGGAGAATGTGGCCACGCGTTTCGCTCGGTCTATGACATGGGAAACCGGGCACTGGGATGGAAAATGCCGCCGATTCCCGTAATTCATGCCATTGAGTTCTACTATGAACTGCTCAAAAGCGGAAAGATAAAGATCGCCAAAAAGTATGAGCCGCCGGTAACCCTGCATGACCCCTGCAACATTATTCGGGGCCGAGGCCTGCATGATATGTACCGGTATGTGGCCCATACCCTGTGTGAAAAGGTGATTGAGATGCATCCCAACCGGGAACATAACTATTGCTGCAGTGCCGGGGGGGGCGTCATCAATTGCGGCCCGCCTTTTAAAAACAAGCGGGTGGAGGGTAACCGGGTCAAGGCCAAACAGATATTTGATGCCAAATCAAAGGGGGCTAAAATTGTTGTCGCCCCCTGTCATAACTGCCACGGCGGGCTTGAAGATATTATCCTGCAAAACGAACTGGGCATGGAACTCAAGTTTCTGGGCGATATTATTTACGAGGTTATGGAAAAACCTGAGTAAATCTGTAAACTTTTTTATTGTGAATCAAAAAGAGGGGAAAGTTTCAATGAAACCAAGGCTTTTTGCAACTGGTTTTACGGGTGTCCTTTTTATTCTGGCAGTTGCGATTCTGTCGGTTTACGCTCAGGAAGATATGACAGTGGTAAGCGACAGTGTCTTCAATAAGCGGATGCGGCCGGCGGCTGTTTTTTTACATGACGAACATAATGAGGCCGCCGAAATAGAAGACTGTGCGGCATGTCACCACATCTATGAAGATGGACAACGGGTCGAAGACGAGTCTTCCGAGGATATGGAATGTTCTGAATGCCATGCAAAGGGCGGGGGATATCCCATGGAAGTAGTCAATGTCTACCATGCCCGCTGCAAGGGATGTCATATGGAACAAAAGGCAGGCCCGGTGATGTGTGGTGAGTGCCACGTGAAATAGGTGGTTTGGCGGTTTCTGTGTTTTAACAGTGCTGGGTGTTTGTCGAAAGAACTGTGAATTGGGGGCCGAAAACCGTGAACGGGTGCAAATGAAGAAAGCGAGGCCGTAAAATGGCAAAAAAAATTCTGGTAATCGATGATGACCCCATAATCGTTAAGTATCTTGTCAGCCTGTTTCAGGATAACGGGTACGAGACCTGCTGTGCCGGTGGCGGCGTGGAAGGGTTTGATGTACTGCTGCAGGAGCATCCGGATCTGATCACCCTTGATCTTGAGATGCCCGATGAATGGGGGCCGCGTTTTTACAGACGGCTTGGACGGGATCCTGAGCTGAAAAACACACCGGTTATTGTGGTCAGCGGTCTTGCCGGACGTCATGCCATTAAAAATGCCGTGGCGTTTGTCAGTAAGCCGTTTGATCCGGACAAATTGATCGGTATTGTCCGGGGGACGTTGGGGGAATAGGGGCAAGGCAACCGGTGACTTATGGACAATAAAATATTGTTGGTGGATGATGAGGCCGGTATCCGCAAGGTCATGGAAGTATCTTTGTCAGACAGCGGTTATACCGTTTTTTCAGCGGAAAATGGTGAAAAGGCCTTTTCAATTTTCAGACGGGAAAAACCGTCTGTTGTGCTTACGGACATTAAAATGCCGGGCATGGACGGTATTGCCCTGCTCATGAAGATTAAAAACGAAGATCCGGACACGGAAGTGATTATGTTCACCGGACACGGGGACATGGACCTGGCCATCGAGAGCCTGAAGCAGGATGCCACTGATTTTCTCACCAAACCCATTAACGATGATGTGTTGAAGATTGCATTGAAACGGGCGCGTGAAAAGATTGTGATGCGCCAAAAATTAAGGGAATATACCCATAATCTGGAAGCACTCCTGCGGGAAAAAGCGGAGCTTCAGGACCGCCTGTCATCTCTGGGCCTGATGCTCAGCTCCATTTCCCATGGCATCAAAGGGTTGTTGACGGGTATGGATGGCGGCATCTATCTGGTGGATGCCGGTTTACAAAAAAGGGACCTGGAAAAAACAGGGGAGGGATGGCAGGTTGTCAAGCTTCTGACCGAGCGGGTCCGTAAAATGGTGATGGACATCCTTTTTTATGCCAAGGAGCGGGACCTTGCACCTGAATTGGTTTCCATCGTGAATCTGGCCGAAGAGGCGGCCATGGTGGCGGCACCCAAAATGAAAATCGGCGGTATCGAATTTATCAAAGATTTTCAAGACCTATCGGGAACTTTTGAAGTGGATGCGGGGTTTATCCGTTCGGCATTGATCAATATCCTGGAAAATGCCGTGGATGCATTTCCCGACCACCGCACAGACCCGCCTGCTCAAGTGGTTTTTCGGGTCCGGGAATTGGGAGATAATGTGCAATTCGATATTATCGACAACGGTATCGGCATGGACAGCCAGACCCGCGATAAGATTTTTACCCTCTTTTTTTCATCCAAGGCAAACCGGGGAACCGGTTTGGGACTGTTTATCGCCAATAAAATCGTCTGCCAGCATGGCGGGTCCATTCGGGTCGATTCCAAAGTCGGGCAGGGATCAAGGTTTAGCGTCAAAATACCCAAAAAGATTTCCTGTCCTGAAAAAATGCCTGTCACTGAAAAGCCCATCTGAGACCTCTCCCGCCCTTTAACCTTCCATCCTTCCGCCTCATTCATCAAATTCGAGCACAAACGCAGACCCTTCCCCGGGCCGGCTGTTAACAATGACCCTGCCGTTATTGCTTTCAACGATGCCGTAGAGAATGGAAAGGCCGAGCCCGACACCGTAGCCTTCTTTTTTGGTGGTGAAAAAGGGTTCGAAAATACGGGGCATGTTTTCAGGGGAGATACCGGTGCCGCTGTCTTTGACGGTAATACGGACAAGATGGCCATCGGGATCATGACTTGCTGCTAAAAAGAGGTCGCCACCGTCGGGCATGGCGTCCATGGCATTGAAAATAAGGTTAATGATGCATTGCTGGAGCTGATTAAAGTCCGCTTTCAGCAGGGGAATCGGTGAGCCGATATCCGTGGTGAGTTTGACATGACTGAGCATGAGCTTGTGACGGCTCAGTAGGATGCAGCGATTGAGCAGTTCTTCAACATTTACCGGTTGTTTTGAAGGTGATGACCGCCTGGAAAAGGTCAACAGGTTTGAGACAATATCGGAACAGCGTATAGTCTCGCTTTCCATGAGTTTGAGATGTTGCCGGAATCGTTCGATCTGTTTTGCGGGCAGGGGGTCGTCGTCTAAAATACGGCCCATCAGTCGTGTGTAAGTAAGGATACCCGCCAGGGGGTTGTTGATTTCATGTACCATGCTGGCAGATAGCCTTCCAAGGGACATCATCTTATCCTGGTGCAGGATACGGGCCTGGTCCTTGATTTCCCCTTCCAAGCGGTGCATCTCTCTCAAATCCCGGATAAAACAGACCATGCCGTCTTCATGGCCATTTTCAAAGAGCACGATGGCCGATAACTGAACCGGTATCAGTCCACCGGATTGAGAGCGCAGGGCGGTTTCATGAAGAAACAGACGATTTTTTCCGATGCGGTCGGGTCCGGCAAGTTTTTGCCGAAAATTTTTTTCGGCTTCGGGTTCCAGAAATTGATCAAAGGTCATCTGCTGCAGAACATCCCGGCTGGGAAAATTCAGCATTTTTTCCAGGCTTTTGTTAAAAATGATGATGGTGCCGGAATTGTCGCATCCCATGATGCCGTCCAAGGAGTTTTCAATCAGGTTGTTTCGAAAATTGACGGTTTTAATCAGTTCCTGGGCGGTGCGCGCATTTTCTTTTTCCAGCAAGGTGGTATAATCTTTAAGCTGCCGGCGGGACAGAAAGCGTTCTTTGGCCCGCTGTAAAGCCAGGTGGAGGGCCTTGTCATTGACCGGTTTGGTAATAAAATCCGAGGCATCCAGCTGCAGCGCCTTAATGGCTGTGTTGATGTCGCCAAAAGCCGTAATCACAATAACCTCAATTTCAGGATTGGACTTTTTAAGGGCTGCCAGGACTTCAAGCCCATCCATTCCGGGCATGCGGATATCCGTAATGACAATCTGAGGAGAGGCGGTTTGGCAAAGATTGATGCCGTCCAGGCCGTTTCCGGCGGACCGTACACGATATCCCGCATCCGCCAGAGTAATGGTCATGACCTTGCGGATACCCTCTTCATCGTCAATTAGAACAATTTCCCATTCAACAGGAGCCGTCATTTATCCCCCCCGCTTATTTGTTTTCCCACAACATGCCGTTTTGGGAAAATAAATTCAACATAAAGGTTAAAAAAATGATGAATTTTGAATGTGGATTCGCTTTACTCCACCGATCTTATGAATTGTGGCAGTATCGTGGGGTGGGGTGTGCCCACCGATAAACGGCTGTAGAAAAATAAGACAGCCTTGTCGTGAAATCCAACAGTTATCTAATATATTGGTATCATAGATAAAAATAGAAATTGACATCATGCTGAAGGAGAAAAACAGGGATGAGTGTGGAATATTTCAACAATCAACTCATGAAATATCATTGGAAATAATATGAATTTTTAAAAAAATAACATAAAAACAGATAGTTGTAGAAAATAGAGGTTTTCAGTGGGACGATGGCATGTTGTTTGCTCTGTATTGTGTATAAAAAAGAGTTGTTTGATGAAACCGAACTTCACAAGGGGGAAGATATGAATTTAAAACCAAGTCAGCATACTGAAAAAGGCAAGCCCTGTGTATGGACAAAGGGTGGGGGTGGGGAAAATATATCCTGCGAGCTGGATTTTCAATGTGGTCAATGCCAGATTGACAAAGACCTGTGGGCCGCGGCCGAGAAAAACAGACAACATCGCCGGGAAAGCGGTGGTGTCGGTAAACCATCAAAAGACGTGGCTTTTTCTCCGGATCGGCTCAGACGGCTTCCCCTGGGAAAGCGGCCCTGTATTCATTATGCCAACGGATATATGGATTATCGGGCCTGCATCTATGATTATCAGTGCGAGGTCTGTGAATTCAATCAATATGTCGAAGATGACCATCAGGTGCATGTGGTATCCAACCCGGTGGATGTCATGGACATCCGGGGGTTCAAGATGCCCCAGGGATATTATTTCCACAAGGGCCACACATGGGTTCGCATAGAAGAAGATAGCCAGGTCAGAATCGGGTTGGATGAATTCGCCCTTCGTCTTTTAGGGCCCCTGGACAAGATTACGGCGCCGCTGGCGGGCAGCCGGGTGGAACAGGGCCGTACCGATATTGCCCTTCGCCGGAACGACAATCGTGCCAGGGTCATGTCGCCGGTCACCGGGGTTGTTACGGCAATCAATGCCGAATTAAGAGACACGGGATCGCTGGCCAACAAGGACCCCTATGCCAAAGGCTGGGTGATGCGTGTCCATACCGAAGGTTTACGAACTGATCTCAAGAACCTGAAGATCGGGGAAGAATCCGGGGCTGTTTTAAGCAGTGAAATTGATCGCCTGTATAACGTCATTGAAGCGGCTGCCGGGCCCCTGGCTGCCGACGGCGGATTTCTGGCCGATGATATTTATGGTCACCTGCCCCAGGTTGAATGGGAACGGCTGATCAGGCTTTTTTTGAGGACCTGAAGCACCTGACCCGGATAAACCGACGCTGTTGAAAAGGCGTACGCCGCAAATCACAAATTGCAAACACCGGCTGGTAAATAAATTCCAAATGACAATGTCCAGCTGATCTTAAAATTGGGTCAAACAAGATCAAAAGCTATTTGATTAACCCCATATAATTTTGAATTGCTGTGCATTTTGCTTTCTCCCTGTTTTGGAGTTTGGAATTTTAATCATTGTGATTTGTTTGTAATTGGTCTTTTGATTATTGTGATTTTTTATGCACAAAATAGAACATGAAGTTATGGGTATAATTGAAGGTTGAGAATTGAAGGAATTCTCACTTCATTGTTGTGTCAGCCGTTTTATTTCGTCTACCAGCAGTATTTTGCAGTATCGGCAAAGCACATCGGAACGACGATCCACATCGGCAACACTGTTACTGTAATGCATGATGCATGAATGATCCCGGCAGTGACGAAGGTTGAAAGTATGCCCCAGTTCATGCAGGATCTCTTTGATGGCCCGCTGGATAAAGATGTCCCGGTGGAGCGGCAATGACAAATTGTCGTAAAGCCGGGCCGTGGAAACAATTGCAGCATTGCCCCCTATCTGGGCTTCACCGAAAACATGGGTCAGAATTGGGATAAAAAGGTCTTCCCGGACCAGGGCCAGCACCTTCAAGGCCCATGGGGGGGAGGCGGCTGACAGTTTTTTCAAGACAGGGGTGGAACCGTACTGAATGCGTTTTGGGTCAAAAGCAAATTCAATATCCTCGAGCAGTCGTATTACCCTGGTATTTATACGGTATGTCCGGTGAATCGCAGGGCCGATGGCCCCCATCAGTTCAGGAGCAAAGGCGCCCACAGGAGAGATGATGATGGTATGGTCATGCAGGTCATTCAAAACGGCTTATGGAGTTTATGGGATTTGATTTTGCTGTAAAGGGTGGAGCGGTCGATTCCCAGAATTTTTGAACTTCTGGCAATATTCCACTGGTTTTTATCCAGGACGCATTGGATATGGTTTTTTTCCATCTCTTTGATGGAGTCTCCGGATGAGGGCTGTATATGGTCAGGGTGGAAGATGGGCAGGTCATGGGCCATGATCTGTTTTTCTTTACCGATCACCACGGCCCGTTCAATAGCATTCTCCAGTTCCCTGATGTTGCCGGGCCAGTCGTAGAGCATCATTTCATCCATGGCATCCCGGCTGATGGCCCTGACGGGCCGGTTGGTTTCTCTGGAAAAGCGAAACAGGAAATGTTTTGCCAGCAGTGGGATGTCCTCCTTGCGTTTTCGCAGAGGCGGCATTTCAAAGGAGATGACGTTCAATCGATAGAACAGATCTTCGCGAAAAGAGCGGGCCTTGATGGCTTCCGCAAGATCTTTATTGGTGGCGGCAATGATTCTGAAATCCGCCTCAATGGGTTGGCTACCGCCCACGCGGTAAAATACCTGATCTTCCAGAACCCGGAGCAGATCAATCTGCATGCGCATGCTGATTTCGCCGATTTCATCTAAAAAGAGCGTACCGCCCCGGGCCATTTCAAGACGCCCCTTACGGGTCTCCCGGGCATCGGTAAAGGCCCCTTTCTGATGCCCGAACAGTTCACTTTCCACGAGTTGTTCGGGGATGGCACCGCAGTTAAAAGACACAAAGGGGCCTTGGCTGCGCGGGCTTTTGGAATGGATGGCCTTGGCTGCCAGGCCTTTTCCTGTACCGGTTTCACCGGTGATCAGGGCCGTGGAATCCGCAGGGGCAATATCGGCGATGAGGCTGAAGATGGTCTGCATGGGGCCGGACTGACCGATCATACTCTCGAACCGGGTTTTTTCCTTGACGGTTTCCCTCAGATACAGGTTTTCACTGGCCTGGGCCTGACTATCAATGATTTTTTCAATGAGCAGGCTCAATTCGCCGGGGTCAAACGGTTTGAGCAGATAGTCACAGGCCCCGTTTTTCATGGCTTCAATGGCCGTTGATACAGAGGCGTAGGCCGTGATCATGACAATAGCGGTGTCCGGATCGCTTTCTTTTACCCGTTTTAACACCTCCAGCCCGCTCATCCCCTCCATCTTGATGTCCAGCAGCATAATATCAAAACGGGCGTTTTTCAAAAGGTCCAGTGCGTCACTGCCGCTGCACGCTTTTTCCACAGTGTAGCCATCTTGCTCAAGCCAGTCGCCAAGAGACTCGCGCATGATCAGCTCATCATCGACAATCAGGATTTTGGTGCTGCTCATCGATCCTCTCCATTTTGCTTTTTGATGATGGTTTTTTTGTTGGACAGTAGTGAAATATGCGTTTTGAGTAGTACAAAAATGGCGGTTTGTTTCTCTCATCACTCAATACTCACCACTCAATACTTGCTAAATATAACATATTGAATTGAAATATAAAATGAAAAATGCAGATAAACCCAAAATCAACCGGGGAAAAGACGTCTGGAAAGGCAACTTGGGAACCCCATGAATATTGAATAGCATCGCAGGGTGGCTCACCAATCGGTTAAATATTTTGGAGAGGCGACATCGTAGGGTGGGCTGTGCCCACCAATAGATGACGGTCTCGTAAAAAGTCCAACTCCTGCGTTGCGCTGCAGCCCGCAATCATTCAACGTACGATGGTTACGCCTCATGATTGCAAAATTTACACGCCTTGAATTTAAACTTTTTACGAGACCGTCTAAATCCAACTTTTTACGAGTTTCTCAGTAGATAGAAAGTCTTTAAATTGGAAATTGCAGTTTTTTTATATGAAAGAATTGAAACAAAAACTTCATGAACTTCATGGTGATTTATCGTTTTTTTTGTTGTGTTCGAAGGGTGGCCGTTATTAAAAATTTTGATTTTTTGCCGGCAGGACTACTCCGCCTTCGTGCGTTGCCTGGCCGCCTCAATCAATTCGATCAGGGTGGTGGCTTTGGGTTTGGGTGGTTCTGTCTTTAAAAGGGCGTCAAACTGCTCTGCCGGAAGGGCCGTTTCAAGATAGTGATAAACGTCAAACTGTTCCCACCAGCAGTCGATAATTTTATAACAGGGTGAATGGTTTTCCGCAGTCAGACAGTAGTCGAATTTGATCTGGCCGCCAAGCCGCGGGCACCTGCGTTCAAGGGTTTTGATTTTTGAATCCATTTGAGCCTTTCCGTTTATGTTTTCATTATCCTAGGGTGGGCTGTGCCCATCAATAGCCAGAATGCCGCTGAAAAAACAGTATCGCCGTGTGAACCCCGCTCACCAAACAACAGAATGCCTTTGACTAAAAAGTTACAGGGTTCAGCAGCGCTGTATCGCAAAACGTGCTGTGCCTGCGATCAGACCGCTGAACCCTTTTTTTTTTATACGCTTTTCAAAATTTTAGGCAGTGGATAATCCTTAAATATCTCCATGGATTTTTTCATCTCTTCCTCGGGTAGCACCACATCGGTCATCTGGCCTGACAGATATTTCTCATAGGCCCCCAGATCCAGCAGACCATGGCCGCTGAAGCTGGCGACGATGACTTTCTCCTTGCCTTCGGCCTTGGCTTTTTTCGCCTCTTCCACGACAAGGGCCAAGGCATTGGTGGTTTCTGGCGCGGGAATATAGCCTTCGGTGCGGGCCCATAAAATGCCGGCGGCATACGAGTCCATCTGGCTTACCGAACGGGGTTCGATAATTCCCTCGTTGGCAAGCTGGCTGACGGTGGGCGCCATGCCGTGATAGCGCAGTCCACCTGCATGGATGGGCGGGGGGACAAAATTGTGGCCCAGGCTGTACATGGGCAGCATTGGCGTATATTTGGCGGTATCGCCATGATCGTAGACAAACGGTGCCCGGGTCAAGGTGGGGCAGGCCCTGGGTTCCACCGGGTAAATCGCTATATCACGGCCATGGATTTTATCATAGACAAAGGGAAAGGCCAGACCGGCAAAATTGCTGCCGCCACCGGCACATCCGATGATGATATCCGGATATTCGTCGATCATTTCAAATTGTTTTTTGGCTTCAAGACCGATGATGGTCTGGTGCAGCATCACGTGGTTGAGGACGCTGCCCAGGGAATACCGCGTTTTCCCACTGGTATCGGCTACCGCGGCTTCGATGGCCTCGCTGATGGCAATGCCAAGGCTGCCCGGGGTGTCCGGATTCAGGGCAAGGGCTTCCTGGCCGGCTTTGGTTTCCATGCTGGGACTGGGGACGCATTGCCCGCCCCAGGTTTCCATCATGGCCTTGCGGTAGGGTTTCTGGTCAAAACTGATCCGCACCATAAAGACTTTGCATTTCAATCCGAACTGGGCACAGGCGAAGGACAGGGCGCTGCCCCACTGGCCGGCGCCGGTTTCCGTGGTCATGTTCTCGATGCCGAAAATTTTATTGTAATAGGCCTGGGGCACCGCCGTGTTGGGCTTGTGGCTGCCCGGAGGACTCATGCCTTCATTTTTGATGTAGATTTTAGCCGGTGTGTCCAGGGCTTTTTCAAAGTTGAGGGCCCGGGTCAACGGGGCCGGACGCCAGATGCGAAGAACATCTAAAACCGGCTCAGGAATATCGATCCAACGGTCAGTGCTGACTTCCTGCTCGATCAGGTTCATGGGAAAGACCGGTGCCAGGGCATCGGGTGAGATCGGCTTACCGTCAGGCCCTAAGGGCGGATTCATTTTGATGTCCGCAAGAATGTTGTACCATTGTCTGGGCATTTCATCCGGGGGTAGAATTACATTTTTGATCGTCATTTCATTGCCTCCTTGTTTAAAATTGGCCGCAGATCCACGCGGATAAACGCAGATAAGCTCAATTAAAGATGTGGGGTGTGCTCACCCATTGATAGAAATCTTTCCGTCATTCCTTCGTCACCTGATTTTCAGATAAAAAAAACCCGCCGTCTTTTCAGACGGCGGGCTTGGGTTGACAACATGATTTATCTCAAGGGATCACACGTTGCGCACCATCGCACACCGATTGCACCACCACCAGAAACCAAAAAACAGATCTGCGCAGACGTCCTTGCTGTTTGTCCGGCATATAAAGGTTGTGTCGGCTGATGCCCTTAAGTATTTATGTGAACTATTTATCATGGAAAAAAAATAAATGAAATTCAGATGGTTGTCAAGCATAAAATAGCCTGCCGGTTGCAGATCTGTAAATTGCCCCTTTGGATACCGTGATATGGAGAAATATCCATGGCGGCCGATGCCGAAAAACAAAAGTTGGGGGCAAGTTTTAATATTTGAATTGTGAAATAAATTTCACAATTGCTCATATAGTATGTAACAAACTTCATAATTTGAAGTTTATAGTAAAGTGATATTTGTACCGTTTGTATATATAGGTTGTATTATCATATGGTTATAGATATGCAACATCAAGCAATGGTGCGGTATAATTATTGCTTGTAGTAATAAAAGCTCATTGCATTGATATTGGAATCCCAAGCAATCTGATCTGTAAATTGTCCACTGAATTTTTATCCAGTTATTCCCCTATTTATGTGGTTTCGATATCAATGATGCCTTATCGGCCATAACAAAGCCCAAAGTGGTGAGTTACGAATCAATGTCATTAACTTAAATCTGAAGCGCAATAAAAACTGCAGTTTTAATAAGTTATGATATATCCTCAGTCAATATTAAATATAATTGAATCTGGTTATCCATAAAGCTAAAGTGATAATGGCCTAACATGCTGAATATGCTGTAATTTTACTTCAAATCGGCTTTTTTGACAAATTGTCAGTATTTTCAATGCATAACGCAATGTAACTTTCGCTTTATGGATAACCAGATAATTGAATATTATGAAGGGCGAAAAAGAGGTCAAAAAATATTCAAAATTTTTGTAAAGTTGGCATGGATCCTGTCGCCCAATTTTTCTATCAACCCCATTTGTCAACGGTCGTTTAGAATTGAGCCATTTTGGGTCGTGAGATTTGAGCCACGACCTTATATTTACTGAACCTCATTCATCTGTTCATTCATCCTTTTGCCCTTTAACCGGTAGCTGTTTCCTTTGATATTGATTATTGCACTGTGGTGAAGCAGCCTGTCCAGTATAGCGGTCACAATGATTGGGTCCTGGAGTAACTCTGCCCAGTCAGAAAAAGCCTTGTTCGAGGTAATAATGGTGCTGGCCTTTTCGTATCGTTTGGCGATGAACTGGAAAAACAGATTACACTCTTCGCGGCTGACGGGCGTATACCCCACCTCATCGACAATCACCAGAGATGACTTGTAGTAGCTTCGGCCCTTACCCGGCCGCCCGGCATCATGATCTTTTTTCAACTTAATGATTAAATCCGACATGGTAGTGAAATAAATGCTTAACCCCGCCTGACAGGCTTTTAACGCCAACGCTACCGCCAGGTGGGTCTTGCCGACACCGGGAGGACCGAGAAAGATCACGTTACCTTTCTGACGGATAAAAACCAGGTCAAAAAGGGACATTACCTTCTGTCGATCCAGTTTCGGCTGGAAGGTAAAATCAAATTCCTCGATGCCCTTGATAAACGGCAACCCGGATATTTTTAATGCTGTTTCGATGCGGCGTTGCTCTTTTTGAGCCACTTCTTCTTCAAGCAAATTGTCTAAAAAGGTCAAATAGCTCTGGCCTTTCTGTTCTGCGGATCGAATGATCTGATCCAGGATTTCACGTATCCGGGGCAATCGCAAGCGGGTAAGGTTGGCCTCAATGCGTTCGGTAACAAGCGTCTCCGTCATGGCCGCACCTCCTGAACAAACTGATCGTAAACGTCAATGGGGCGGACATCCACCGGTATATCATACTTCGGTTTGCTCGGACTGATGGTAAGCTTGGCCCGGCCCTTGCCAGGCTTATGATGGCCGTATTTTCGTCGGTTCATTTCCTGGTCTTTTCTCAAGGCGGCATAAAACCGATGGTCTTGAACAAGATTGCCTTTGGTTGATGGAATCTGGTAAGTGACCACCAGACGGTCATCATCGAAGATGCGCATAATCTGCTCTTTGACTCTCAGGACAATCTGTTTTCCCACCAGCGGATGCGGGACAACAAAACTGTTGCCTTCAAAACGAATCGTACAATCTTTATAGACCTTTCGATAAATCCGGTAAGCGGTGTCAATGGGCGTGGGCGGCAACGCATTCAGGTGCGGCCGTTCCCGTTCGAAACGGATGACCACAACCTCATGGGTGGTGCCGTGCACCCGCTGCTCTTTTTTGTGTAACCATGCCATCAGGTCCCGGTTGGCGGTATCGAGACAAAAGTAGCTGTATCCCCGCCAGAAACCTTCCCGAATGAATGGGTACGGCCGTTCGACCTTTCCCTTTACCCAGGCGGCGTAAGCCGGTGCTACCTGCGGTGTGAACCCGTAGTGCAGGGCAAAACCGACCAGGGCGTCGTTGAACTTGTGACGTCCTGCCAGACGGCCAATGTAAACGTTTTTCATGCGGTCATACAAAATCTGATTCGGGGCACCGCCAAAAAAGTCGAATGCCCGAATGTGGCAATCCAGAAACGTCGGCAGATCACAGTGCTCGATCAGTTCTGCATAGATCTTTCGCGAATAGCCCAGGATCATCGAAAACAGATATCGTTTTTCAATACGCCCGCTGGGTCGTTCAACTTGGAATTCACCAAAATCGACTTGCGCCTGGTAGCCGGGTTCCGTTTCAAATCGCATGTAGGCCACTTTCTGACGCTGGCCCTTGAGTCGATAAACCTTTCGTTTAACGATCTCGTAGCTGCCGGCAAAGCCCATGTTGACCAGCCGATCATAAATCCAGGTAGCCCTGTAATCGTCTTCATTGAGCCAAGTCGCTATATTGTCATGAAACGGATCGAGCAGGCTTTTTCGCTGCCGGGGCTTTTCCGTAGTAAAAACCGGATCCAGGTTCTCGATATATTTTTTTACGGTGTTGCGACTGATACCGAGCCTCCTGGCAATTGCCCGTTGCTTGAGACCTTGACGGTGCAGGGTCAGAATATCCAAAATGGTCTCCTTTTTTTCACAAGTTGAACCTCCCGGTTAGTTTTCAGAGAAAAAATCCAAAACTAATCATTCTTTCTCAAAAAGGTGGCTCAATTTTAAACGACCATTTTTGGCTCACTTTATCACGACCATCGACACCATTGGCTGTCTGAAAAATACTATCTTTTTTCACCAGTTTTTTTCCTGCCGTAGAAATTTCCCAAAAGCTAGCACTCGATGTCGCCGGGAATGCAATAATGTACCAAAAATGGGAATGAAAAGTGTACCACCCTGAAAGTCAAATCATGGTAGAATCCTTCCTTAAAGGAGGGTATTGCCATGATATCGTGGGAGGTGTATATGGACATTGTTGCATTGCATCGGCAAGGGCATTCCGAACGGGCCATTGCCAGAAAAATTGGCATTCATCGCAATACGGTTAAAAAACACATTCAGGAGGGGCAAACGCCCCATTACCAAAAAGGTAAGCGACAGGAAAGTATTCTGACGCCTTACTACCAGGTCATCGACGATTTTCTGGAAGAGGACGATTACCGAGCCACCTGGATTTATAAACGGGTCAGACAGCTGGGATATTCCGGCGGGTACGATACCGTCAAAATTCATGTGCGCAAGCTGAAAAACAAACGCCAGCGCCAGGCCTATATCCGCTTCGAAACCGTTCCCGGACTCCAGGGTCAAATGGATTGGGCCGACTTTAAGGTCGCTGATTTCCGTGGTGGCAGTTTCACGGTTTATCTGTTCGTCCTGGTCCTGGGATTCTCCCGGGCAATGTTCGCCATGTTCGTTGACCGCTGTACTCTGCAGGCCTTCATGGACTCCCGCATCCATGCGTTTCACTATTTGGGCGGGATTCCCATGGAGATGCTCTATGACAATATGAAGCATGTGGTGATCGACCGGAAAGACGGGCAGACGACCTTTAATGTCGAGTTCTCCCATTTTTCCCAGCATTACGCATTCAAACCGGTGGCATGTCCGCCTTACAGCCCCTGGATAAAAGGCAAGGTGGAGAGGCCGATAGACTATATCCGGGAAGACTTCTGGCGTGGTTACACCTTTACCACAATCGAACAGGCCAACCGGGATCTTCTCGTTTGGCTGAACGAAACCGCCAATTGCCGCAGGCATGGTACCCATCGGCAGATGGTTGACATGCGCTGGCATCAGGAACTGGTCAGTCTGAGCCCGTGCCCGGTCAGCGATTATGATACCTCCGTCAAAGAGTACCGCAAGGTCTACAAGGACTGTTCCATTTCCTATAACGCCAGCCGGTATCAGGTTCCCCCGGAAGTGGTCGGAAAAAAGATCCTGCTGAAAATCAAAGATGGCATTATCCGGTTTTACGATGACGACCGATTGCTGGTCACTTACGAGGAAGCCAGGGAAAAGGGCAGTTGGTTAACAAACCAAGCCATTACCGCCCAGATCCACAACCAGCGGCGACAAAAAAAGAATCTCAAATACGGTCGCCGTAAAGCGAAAGCCACACGAGGGTTGGTCAATGCCAGCCTGTTTCCCCAGGTGTTTTACCGTCCGCTTTCCGTGTATGACCAGATTTCGAAAGGAGGTGGCGTATGGATCAACTGATTACCGACCGCCTTCAGGACAACCTCAAGCGGCTCAAGCTCACCCAGGCTGCCGAAATGCTCGACACGGTGGTGGAACAGGCCGAGTCGGACAAGCGATCCTACCTGGCCTTTCTGGACCAACTGCTGGAAGAGGAAGTCGCCGCCAAGGAAAAACGGCGCGTGCAGACCGCCATGAAGACGGCCGGACTGCCTGCGGCCAAAACCATAGAGGAATACGATTTTACCTTTCACCCTAAATTAAACAAAAAGGAGGTGATGTCCCTTTTTGATCTGGATTTCATCGGCAAACAGGAGAACGTGATCTTCCTGGGGCCGCCCGGAGTGGGTAAAACCCATCTGGCCATCTCGTTGGCAACCAAAGCCTGTCACCATGGCTACAAGGTGTATTTTACCACCATGGATACGTTGATGAAAAAGCTCAAGGAGCCCCAATCTCGGCGAAAGGCGTATCTGACCTCACCTCTGGTGGTCGTCGACGAGGTGGGCTATTTGCCCATTGATACCCGGGAGGCGTATCTGTTTTTTCAGTTCGTTTCCTATCGATATGAGCGGTCGTCGACCCTGATCACCTCGAACAAAAGCTTCGGAGACTGGCAGGAATTGTTCGGCGAGCAGGTCATCGCGACTGCCATACTCGACCGATTACTGCACCACTGCCGGGTGATCAACATCAAGGGCCATAGCTACCGGCTCCGCGGTCATTCATTTTCAAAGAGCGATTTCGCCACCGTCGGATTTTCTGGGCCGGTAGCTGAAGATGAAAAAAAGGAGCTTCAATGAACCCCTGGGTGGTACACTTTTATTTTCCCATTTTTGGTACACTTTTCATTCCCATTGACACCACTGTGAACCGTTCCCGCTTCTTTGATCCGCATTAGTCTGCATGCCTTGATAATAGTACAGCCCACAACGCAAAAGCAAGAATTGAATATCAACTCCCACGACTCAGGCAGACAGGATTGAAGTGAACCGACCTTTTCAACCGGAACGAATCCCGTCTTCCGGGCTGAACAGCAATGCCATTGATCTGATCACGCCCAAGCATAATAATATACCGAATCCAATAAGCGTGTTATTTGCCATATTATCCTGAGTGTATAGCTGAACAATCAGTTCCCGAACAATAAAAAATAATGGCCGGATCAATCATGCTGTGAAGCCGAATCCGCTTCGCTTTAAAATATTCAATGAAGCTACGAGACAATTCAATCATGACCAGAAAGCTGAGTATATCTGTAATGGCATGTGATAAATTTACACCGATTTGATTGCCATCAAACAACATCTTTGTATCATGAGAAAATTAGGGACAGGGTAATAATGATAGACAATTTAATATCCATGTGATGTGAAACTGAAGTTTCCTGTAAAAATATCATGCCGCCATGCGCAGTAGTACCGCCACAAGAGAATTAACCACGGATTTGCGTGGCACAGGGAAAAGTATACCAAAATTATCATCCAGTGCCTCCTTGGCGACCAATCTTCGGACATCGGAAAAGGCAAAATGGTTGCGACCTTTAACGACGTGACGTCGACTCGGCGTTTTCTCAAGTAGACTTGCGTAAATCCAAGCTACCGAAGTTGCCATCATGCAAAAATGCAGGTGGTTCATGACGGCTTTAGGGTGCCGGGTCTGTGTTTCCGCGCTGTCGATATCTCTTTTGAGTTCCTTGAAGGCCGCTTCAATCTTCCACCTGGCTCCGTAGTATTCGACAATTTCTTCAACGGAAAGAGTCAGGTCGGTAGAAAACAGTGCAACCCACTGGGCCTTGCGATAGATCCAAACGACTTGGACCGGACACCTGAGCGTTCTGATCATCACGACACGGTTATAAGCTGAAACGGTCCTGATGCGGCCATAAAGATTGACGTTGTATTCCTTTGCCAAATTCTTGTAGATCACAGCCAGGGATGATGGGTTCCCAAGTTTTTTGCCATATTTTTGGGGGCGCCCGGGACCACTTTGGGTCCTGGAACCTGGCAGATCGAAAACGTTATTGTTCGATCGCAGTCGGGATATCATGTGAAAATACTGACCCAAATTTTCATGAAGCGGTTTCCAAAGGCTGTTATTGCCGAACCATGAATCGGTTATTGAAATGACAGGTGTTTGTTTGAACGTACCGGCAATCTCCGTTATCATGTCGACGGCCTGCTCAAGCTTGGTCTTAAATCTGATTTCAGACTTGCTGGAAGACTAATTTCGTTTTTCAATACTTTTTTTCAGATGGTAGAAACGATAGCTCAAGGGCAGGCAGGCCCAGCGTCCTTTGACCACTTTTAACAGCCCAATGGCGACAATGTTTTGTGCCCATGGATATCTTGACTGATTTTGCTTGGCGGCATGGTCGAAGATCTTGTCGCATCCAAAAATTTTTCTACCCGTCTTTGGGTTAATGTAATCGTCCAGCGCCAAGATCAACCGGTCATTTGTCAAGGGCTCGGGAATCATCTTCCATAGACATTTCCAAAGCCGTTGCCAGGGGATCTTGGGCGATGCCATGAACGGGTAGTATCGCTTTTTTCGAATACCTGTAAACCCAAAAAGACTTTTAAGGCATCGAAGCAAGTTTGAGGTCTTAGACGAAGTGAAAGGGATGATGATCGCAACGAATGTATAGATAAACCAGGTTCCGCGTTCTTCGTCTTTTCGTGAATTAGCAAATTCTTTTTTGGTTCATCCGGATGAAGGATACTTTTAATTGAAAAATATGGACATACGTGTCTTTTCTAAAGAGTTGCCCAACTCTAACCGAAAGGAGCTAACGTATGTCCACCAGTTTGCTGTATCATGCATTTGGGATCCAAGGCTATCATTATGTTGGAACGATCTATAAAATGGGACAAGTTATTTTTGTAAGCGCTCTATAAACCGCATCTTCTCAGGCAGTCCGCATCATGCCATAGTAAGCCAACTTTCACAACTAAGGAGGCTTCAATCATGGCAGGTCAGTTCCAGAAAGAGAATTCGAATCATAAACGGCGACAGTTCTGGCAATCCCATTTGGACGCATGGACGCTCACTGAACTGAGTCAGGCAGAATATTGCAGACAGAACAATTTGAAGGCCCATCGCTTTACATACTGGAAGCGTAAATTTTATAGAGAAAACTTGCCCGTTGAGTTTGTCCTGATTCCAGAAAGACCTATCAAATCTAATTGTTTTTTTCAAGGTAGCAGTACTCCTCTGCGTCTCACCGTAGGCTCCCGGTTTACGGTAGAAATCCCGGATGGTTTTTCTCCCGCCAATCTGGAACAGGTCATATTGACCCTGGAGGAGGTCTGATGTTTCTACCGGCAGTCAATACCAAGGTCTATCTGGCGCTGGGCAGTACCGACATGCGCAAGGCCATTAACGGGTTATCCCTGTTAGTCAGTGAACAGATGGCGCTTGATCCCTTCTCCGGTCACCTTTTTGCTTTTTGTAACCGAAATCGAAACATTCTTAAAATCCTGTATTGGGATAGAAACGGATTTTGTCTGTGGCACAAAAGGCTGGAGAAGCATTCTTTCAAATGGCCGACATCTAAAGAGGAGACAATGACCATTGGAAAAAGGGAGATCATCTGGCTGATGGACGGCCTTGATATCTACCAGCAAAATGCCCATAAAACCTTGAAATATTCGACACTTTTTTAAAAAAAGAGTTTTAAAAATCAGTTATTTATGCTATGTTTCGATCATGATTTCCGAGGCTATCATAGAGACTGAAAATGTTGACGAACTAAAGCAGATAATCGACTCTTTTTTAAGAAAAGAACACGAGTATTTATCTGAAATTAAAATTCTGAAAGAACAGCTCCGCTGTCTCCAGGACAAGCTGTTTGGCCGTAAAAGTGAGAAAATATCCTCTGATCGTGAACAACTTTCTCTTTTTGAGCCCATCGAAGATCATTTTCCCATAGGCCAGGCAGATGATGAATTTGAAATCCCGAGCCATAAACATAAAAAACGCGGACGGAAAGCTATTCCGGAGAACCTTCCCCGGGTTGAAGTCATTCATGATATAGATGAGGCGGATAAGCAATGCGAATGCGGTTGTATGAAAGAGGTCATCGGGAAGGAAACCTCAGAGCAACTTGATATCATCCCTGCAAAGATCCAGGTGATTCGCAACATTCGTCTAAAATACGCCTGCAAAAATTGTGAAGGTGTTGAGAGTGATGGCCCCACGGTCGCTATCGCTCAATTGCCCGAACAGGTTATTCCAAAATGTATTGGGACACCCGGTCTGATTGCCTTTGTTCTCGTGGCTAAATTTGTCGACGCACTGCCTTTTTATCGCCAGGAAAAACAATTCTTGAGAATCGGAGTTAAAATTTCCAGGGCAACCATGTGCAGTTGGGCCCAAAAGATTGCAGAAAGCTGTGATATTCTCCTTACGATGCTTAAACAAGAGATCCTTTCCGGATCGTTAATCAATATCGATGAGACTCCGGTCCAGGTTCTCAATGAACCAGGCAGGACCCGTCAATCTAAATCCTATATGTGGATATTCAGGGGTGGGACCCAAAAACATCCCGGCATAATTTTCGAATACCATCCAAGCCGTGCCGGTGATGTGGCGGCTACATTCCTGAAGGACTATACGGGCGTGGTTCAGACGGACGGGTATGCCGGTTATGGATTTATTGATGGCATCCAAGAAATTTTGCATATGGCGTGCTGGGCACACGTACGTCGTAAATTTTTCGAGGTGGTGAAGGCGGCCGGCAAGCCAAAAGATGGTAAGAAAAAATCCGGCAATGCCGATCAGGCGCTGAAATATATCCGGCAGCTTTATAAAATTGAGAAAGATGCCAAGAAAAACGGTCTGTCCAATGAACAGCTTCTCAAAGAACGACAGGAAAAAGCCAAACCTGTACTGGATGAATTTAAACGCTGGTTGAATGTAAAGGTGGATGAAGCACCTCCAAAAAGCCTGCTGGGCAAAGCGATTCACTACGCCTTAAACCAGTGGCACCGACTTGTCGTCTATGCTGATACGGGTCATGTGTCCCCTGACAACAATATGGCTGAAAATACCATCCGGCCATTTGTGGTCGGACGAAAAAACTGGCTATTCTCAGGAACTCCCGAAGGTGCAGCTGCCAGTGCTGCCCTCTATAGCCTGATTGAGACAGCCAAGGCAAATGGTCTTGAACCGTACTGGTATCTCCGGCATCTCATAGAAAATCTTCCCGACGCCATGACCGAGGATGATTATAAAGCACTGCTGCCCCAGTACTTGGATCGATCTCAACTTGCAGGCCCGCCTGATATCTCATAATTTCATAGTTGGGTGAGCCTGACAAGATGGGGTTAATAGAGCGCTTACTTATTTTTTCCATAAAGCCGGCGCCCTTCTCATTGCGCTGCCCTATTTGTGACAGCAAAAAGGTAAAACGCAGAGGCACCCGAAAAAGGATGTTTAAGACTGTGCCCATTGGAAATAAATCGGTATTCATTCAACTACATGTTCAACGTGTTCAGTGCTTATGCTGTGGTGCTATTCGGCAGGTAAAGATTCACTTTTCCGAGTGGCGCAGAACCTACACCAAAACATTTGAACGCTATGCCTTGGCACTGTCTAAGCATATGACGATTCTCGATGTTGCCAACCATTTGCAGGTCGGTTGGGATGTCATTAAAGATATACAAAAACGATATCTCACCAAAAAGTTCAAACGTCCTCGGCTCAAACATGTTAAACAAATTGCCATTGATGAAATCAGTATTGGTAAAGGTCACAGATATTTGACCGTAGTATTAAATCTAAAAACCGGTGCAGTCATATTTGTCGGTGACGGTAAAGGCAGCGATGCATTGACTCCTTTCTGGAAACGTCTCAGATACGCGAAGGCACAAATCAAAGCGGTTGCGATTGATATGTCACCGGCCTTTATTGCCGCAGTACTTGAAAATTTGCCTGATGCCACCGTTGTGTTTGACCATTTTCATGTGATCAAACTCTACAACGACAAACTGTCCAAATTACGCAGAGAAATTCAGCGAGAGGCTGAAGGCCCATTGCAACAAAAAGTGCTGAAAGGAACCCGCTGGCTTCTGCGGAAAAACACCAATAATCTTAATGAAGAAAAAAATGAGAAAGAACGTCTTGAACAAGGGCGATGGACCCCAATGTTTGGACAGCCTGAAATAGAAATAAGCTCGAAGCCTGCGTATTGAAAAAGAGGCATCAGGCAGCCTCGGCGAATGGGTGAGGAAGTCCGTAATATGCCTCATCCGGTGTTCGGTCGTCAAGAGAAGAATGTCCTCGCTCTTGGTTGTAGTAGCGTATCCAGCGGCTCAGACCTTGGCGTAAATCAGAACCGCCGTCAAACGAATGCAGGTAAAGATAATGGTGTTTCATAGTCCACCATAGCCGCTCTATGAAAATATTGTCCTGGCATCTTCCACGGCCGTCCATGCTGATTTTAACCCCGTGGTCCAGGAGTGTCTGGGTAAAAGCCTTGCTGGTAAATTGTGCACCTTGATCGGTATTAAAAATTTCCGGCGCACCATAGCGTCTCAAAGCCTCTTGTAATGCGTTAACACAAAAGTCAGGTTCCAGTGTATTGGAAATCCGCCAGGCCAGGATTTTCCGACTATGCCAGTCCATGATGGCAACAAGGTACATAAAACCATGAGCCATGGGAACGTAAGTAATATCAGTTGCCCAAACTTGATCGGGACGATTGATGGTCAAATCTCGAAGCAGATACGGGTAAATTTTGTGTTCCGGATGCGGCCGACTTGTGTGAGGTTTAGGGTAAATCGCTTCTATGCCCATTAGCCGCATCAGCCTTTGAATGCGTTTACGGTTGACTTTACGGCCCTGTCGACGAAAATGCCGTGCCATCGACCGGCTGCCGTAAGACGGCGTTTTCATGTATTGCTCATCAATCAGACGCATCAGTTCCAGATCTTCGGGTTTGATCGGGCGCGGTTTGTAGTAGATCGAGGACCGGCTCAGACCCAACAAATGACATTGACGTGAAATGCTCGGCTTCTGTAATGGATCAATCATTTTCTTTCGTTGCTTGCTATTCAGCTGCCGAGCTTGCGTTCCAAAAAATCGCGTTCAACCTTTAGTTGCCCGATGTGGCGATAAAGTTCATTGAGCTGGCCTTCGGTCTGCTTGCGGGATTTGTGTCCCTTATCGAAAATGTCAGTGGCACCATCCACCAACGCTCGTTTCCATGAAGCGATCATTGTCGGATGCAAGCTAAAACGCTGGGCCAGTTCGGCGGTGGTTTCTTCGTTTTTCAAAGCGGCCAATGCCACTTTCGCTTTGAATGCCGGGGTGTAACGTTTACGTTTGTTGCTCATGTCAACTCCTTTCATTTTTTGTGCTGACTTAGAGCTTATCACATTGTCCAGTTTTTGGGGACCACCGCCCTTGAACAAGCTCTGAAACTTAACAAACCATTGGCCACGGCTTACTACTTGAATGAAGATCTAAAACGAATATGGCTTCAGGCCTCTAAACTCGAGGCAAAAGAAGTACTGAACCAATGGGTAAAAAAAGCAAGAAGCACCAGCATTGGAATGCTCAAGAAATTTGCGAATACTTTAGCAGGCCATGCTTTTGGGATTCTCAATCACTATGATTATCCTATTTCAACAGGACCTTTAGAGGGAACAAACAATAAAATTAAAACTCTCCAAAGGCAGGCTTACGGATTTAGGGATATGGAGTTTTTTAAATTGAAAATTTGCGGACTTCATGAAACAAAGTACGCTTTAGTCGGATGAACCTTCTTTTTTGAGTTTTTTGAGAATGTGGTGTAGTATAAACATGCGAGGCCTTTCTATGTTATGTTATTTTTGTTCTCGTAAAATAAACTTACCATAACACAGCCTCGCAATCAACATTAAATGTCTGAAATAGTTATGTTTTTAATGATCATGGTCAAAATTTGAAATTTCATACTTGTAGTTATTTCAATAGGTTGCAAAATTTCGCCCGCAACGTCTAACGACCTGATTTAAATGCAAATTTAAATAGTAGTCTCGCCGTTGTTCTGCCCCCATCTGCATCCGGGCAGTCAACCCGGCGCACCGGTTCGGCCCTGCCGAAATAAAAAAATGGGAAACTTCAGTATTCAATCTATCTGGTTTACAATTCTACGAGCATCATCTGCATTATCAAATGTTTCCGATAGATTTAAAGCTATGCCAAGGTATTTTTTTGCAAGATCATTTTTGCCTTCAGCATAATATGACGCCCCTAGGTGATAATTAAGCTCAGGACTTCCTGATTCAGCCTGAACCGCCTTTTCCAGATACTTCGAGGACTTTGCATACTGTTTCTTTTTATAATACACCCATCCAAGTGTATCGAGGATGCCAGGATTACCGGGTTTGAGTTCATCCGCTTTTTTTGCATAAGTTAGTGCTTTGTCCAGATTAATCTCCTGTACCGCATAAATCCAGGCAAGTTGATTATAACCAAGATATAGTTCTGGATACATACGAACAAGTTCTTCAGCCAGTTTGGCCGCGTTTTTATATTCCTTTTGGCGCTCATATACAGCACCCAGCCTGAAAAGCAATACAGGATCTTTTTTTACCGTAAGTGCACGCTCATAATAGATAGCCGAAGTGCTGTTTTCCCCTTTCATGAATTTCAATTGACCAATGCCTGAAAGTGCTGAAAAAAAGCCAGGTGCTTTTTTTATTGAACAGATAAGATATTTTTCAGCTTCAGCAGTGTCTCCATTTTTAAGATGTATCAAGGCAGAAAAATAGTTACCGAAAATTGAGTTTTCATTGATACTGATTGCGGTTTCAAATTCGGAAAGCGCATTTTCCTGCAAGCCGATAAAATAAAATATTATGCCTAAGGTGTCATGCTTTAATTCATCCGGGACCAATCCTGAAGAAAGCGTCCGGTGATCAACACCAATTATTGAAAACCCCTTAAACACCCCTTGAGCAGCCTGCCATTTTTTTTCAGCTTTTTCCCAGTCTCCCTTCCTGGCATAGATACTTCCGGAAATAAAATCTATTATTGTCCCGGAACGTTTATCCCATCTGTTATGCAGCTCTTTTTCAATATCGATTTCCAGGCCGAGATAAAATTTAAGCGCCGCTTTTGAAATATATGCCTCATAACTTTGATTATCTTCGGTTAAAGCATCTTCCATAAGTGTTAATGCCTTATTAAACCGGCCTTCAGACATCATATAGAGGCCTTTTAAATAACTTGCGGAAGCACTTTTTTCATCAATCTTTTTCATATAAGTTAAAGCTGTGTCTGTATCCTTCTTATGGAGACAGGACTTTGCAAGAATCAGATATGCACCGGACATCCCCTTTTCTTCCATTTTCAAACCTGTTTTTAAAGCATCATCATACATTCCGGTTAAAAGCTGCAAATTACCGATCCTCTGCAAACCATTGGCCAGATATCCCGGATTGTTTTTTTCAATGGTGGTAAGTTCTTCCAAAGCAAGAGAAGGTTTACCGATTCTTTCATAAACAATGGCAAGTCCGTTGCGCGCATTATAGGATCCAGGATTCAGCGCTACCGCTTTAGTGAAATATTTAACTGCATTATCAGTATTGCCGGAGTACAGATATGCATACCCAAGATTCGTGTGTCCAAGTGAAAAATCAGGAAAAATTTCAACCGCTTTTTTAAAACTTTCAGCCGCTTTTCCATACTGCTCCATATCAAAATAGATGGTCCCAAGAACATTCCTCGAATATGAAAATTTTTTATCCAAGGCAACTGCTTTAAGGCATACTTTGGCAGCCTCTTTATATTTTTTTTGAACCTGCAGTATCATGGCTTCTGCAGACAAAGCGTATTTATTCTTTCCGGAGATATCTTTTAATTTTTTAAGTTCAAATTTCGCCTTTTCGACCTCATTAATTGACGCTAAATATATGCTGTAGATTGCCCTGACATCACTGTTGTCGGGTCTTAATTCTGTCAGATGCCGTCCAAGAACACCGACCATTTTTAAGTTACCCCGTTTTAACTCATATTTAATCAATTCAATATATTCTTCAGGCGATTTCATTATTTTTTCTTTTGAATATACCACATTCCCTTTAGTATCGATCAATTCAGAGCCCATGGGAACAGCAAAAGCGCTTGAGGTAAAACAGATTATAAGGAATAATAAAAAAATAGCCGTGTGACAGGTCTTTGAAAATTCACTTTCTAATCTCATATTCATGCTATGTTCTCTCCGGATTTGAAATTTCATTGACTCGAACAGACAATAGACGATACAAATAGTACTTATCTAGTGTCCATCCGGCAACGTAAGTTGCCGGTATAAATAAAAAAAGCGCATTTTGCGGTGGTTTTTTCTTCCCAAATATAGTATATTGAAAGCGACTAAACAACCAATATAACTACATAATGGCAAAAAAGGACACACACAAAATGCGCGAAAAACACCAGAAACAAATGCCGCTAATGGAGTCAGCATCCGACCACCCCCAAGCAAAAGAGATGGAGGTCATCAGCAACATCATTGATAACACTCCTACCATTTGTGGATATGTTCTTCAAGATCTTAATCGGGGTGCCATTATCAAACGCCGTACAGGTGCACGCGGCATGAGTGCCGACCAGATTCTGCGGGCGGCGATTGTCATGCGGCTTTTCGAATTCACATATGAACAGTTGGCTTTTCATATCAGTGACTCCCGGTGTCTGCGGCGATTCTGCCGGATCGGCATTGCTGACAAAGGGTTTAAAAAATCTGCGCTCAACGCAAATATCAAACGGCTTTCATACGAGACCTGGAAAATGATCTCCAGGGATTTGCTCGCCTACGCCAAAAATGAAAACATCGAAAAGGGCCGCAAGGCTCGTATCGATTGTACTGTAGTCGGCTCCAATATCCATAAGCCATTAGATTCCCGGCAATTGTTTGACTGTGTCCGGGTTCTGACCCGACTGGTGAAAAAAGCCCGTAATGAATTTGGGGTCAAGGTCCCGTTTTCAGATCACCAGCGCCGTGCCAAAAAAAGAATGACCGGCATCGAATATGCCAAGGGCGAAAAACAACGACTGCCCCGGTATAAGGACCTGCTCAAGGTTACCCGCAAGGTCATCGGCTACGCCAGAAACGCCCAAAAGCTTCTGGAACCTATCACTTCGACAAACTTTCAGGCGATGGGATTGCTCAATCAAATTGAGCATTACGCGGCCCTTTCAGAGCAAGTGTATGATCAGACCTACAGACGCATTATTCAGGGCGAAAAGGTCCCGGCCGACCAAAAGGTGGTTTCCATTTTCGAAGAGCATACCGACATTATCATCAAAGATCGCCGGGACAAACATTATGGCCACAAAATTTGCCTGACCGGTGGTGCTTCCAATCTGATTCTGGACTGTGTCATTTTGGAAGGCAACCCTGCTGATTCTACCCTGGTTGAAACGATGCTCGATCGCCAGGAGCAAATCTTTGGCCGCTATCCATTGAAAGTCGCTTTGGACGGCGGCTTTGCCTCGAAGGGCAATTTGGCCAGTGCCAAAGGTCGAAAAATCAAAGACGTTTGTTTTGCCAAAAAACGCGGTCTAAAAGAGACCGACATGTGCCGTAGTGAGTATGTTTACAAAAATCTGCGGCGGTTTCGGGCCGGAATCGAAGCCGGTATTTCCTGGCTTAAACGTAGTTTTGGACTGACCCGCTGCACCTGGAAAGGCTTCCGTTCATTCAAGTGTTACGTGTTGGCCTCGGTAGTAGCGGCCAATTTGTTGACTATGGCCAGAAAAAAATTAGCGCCGGCCTGACACTTTTCTAACAATGTCAAAGAACCTCAAGAAGGTGAAGTACGTCCCAAAAATGAATTTTTAGTACTATTTTATGTTCTCTTTTGATACCCGTGTATATTTTTTTTGAATTTTACGGTTAAGAATTTTTTCGGGAATTTGGCTCTCCCAAAAATTCCCGTTTCTGGATGGACACTATCTATAAACTCAGACCGATATAATATCAATTTTTTATAGAATCTACTACTATACTCCTTTTCCTTCAAAAAACAAAAAAGGTTCATCCGACTAAAGCGTACTTTGTTTCATGAAGTCCGCAAATTTTCAATTTAAAAAACTCCATATCCCTAAATCCGTAAGCCTGCCTTTGGAGAGTTTTAATTTTATTGTTTGTTCCCTCTAAAGGTCCTGTTGAAATAGGATAATCATAGTGATTGAGAATCCCAAAAGCATGGCCTGCTAAAGTATTCGCAAATTTCTTGAGCATTCCAATGCTGGTGCTTCTTGCTTTTTTTACCCATTGGTTCAGTACTTCTTTTGCCTCGAGTTTAGAGGCCTGAAGCCATATTCGTTTTAGATCTTCATTCAAGTAGTAAGCCGTGGCCAATGGTTTGTTAAGTTTCAGAGCTTGTTCAAGACGTTCTTTCTCATTTTTTTCTTCATTAAGATTATTTGTGTTTTTCAGCAGAAGCCAGCGGGTTCCTTTCAGCACTTTTTGTTGCAATGGGCCTTCAGCCTCTCGCTGAATTTCTCTGCGTAATTTGGACAGTTTGTCGTTGTAGAGTTTGATCACATGAAAATGGTCAAACACAACGGTGGCATCAGGCAAATTTTCAAGTACTGCGGCAATAAAGGCCGGTGACATATCAATCGCAACCGCTTTGATTTGTGCCTTCGCGTATCTGAGACGTTTCCAGAAAGGAGTCAATGCATCGCTGCCTTTACCGTCACCGACAAATATGACTGCACCGGTTTTTAGATTTAATACTACGGTCAAATATCTGTGACCTTTACCAATACTGATTTCATCAATGGCAATTTGTTTAACATGTTTGAGCCGAGGACGTTTGAACTTTTTGGTGAGATATCGTTTTTGTATATCTTTAATGACATCCCAACCGACCTGCAAATGGTTGGCAACATCGAGAATCGTCATATGCTTAGACAGTGCCAAGGCATAGCGTTCAAATGTTTTGGTGTAGGTTCTGCGCCACTCGGAAAAGTGAATCTTTACCTGCCGAATAGCACCACAGCATAAGCACTGAACACGTTGAACATGTAGCTGAATGAATACCGATTTATTTCCAATGGGCACAGTCTTAAACATCCTTTTTCGGGTGCCTCTGCGTTTTACCTTTTTGCTGTCACAAATAGGGCAGCGCAATGAGAAGGGCGCCGGCTTTATGGAAAAAATAACTTGTCCCATTTTATAGATCGTTCCAACATAATGATAGCCTTGGATCCCAAATGCATGATACAGCAAACTGGTGGACATACGTTAGCTCCTTTCGGTTAGAGTTGGGCAACTCTTTAGAAAAGACACGTATGTCCATATTTTTCAATTAAAAGTATCCTTCATCCGGATGAACCCAAAAAAAGGCAAGCATTCTTTGATGCCTGCCTCTTTTTATTGACAAGGTATTTGTCTGATATTTGTGTATTATTTTTTCTTTTTTCTGCTAAATCCCACAAGGCCTAAAAGGCCGGTTCCAAGAAGCAGCATGGTTGCGGGTTCCGGTACTGGGTCACCACCCGTAGCGGCTCTGCAGATAATATTTTCAATGTCACTTTCAAGGGTGTTGCTGGTGGTAAAAATGGCTAATCCGCCGGTATCGTCAAAGGTGCGGGAAATAGCATCCCATTGCCCCGTGCCTCCTTCAGCCATCACGGTAAAAACATCGTTGCGATGTGCTGCATTAACCGTATATGAAGAATAAGCGGTTCCTACAAGAGAAAAAACCATAACGTCCGCTGCATCTGCAGCCTGATTGGCCGCATAAGCCGCATTATAATCCGCCTGGTCGCTGGGATAACCATTTTCCGTCCCCTCATCGCCAATGGTAACAACCGCTTTATAATAATCCTGGGCAGCGGTTGTATCATCGTTCCAGTTATACCAAGTTACCATATCCGTTACTGCAGGGCCGTTGTCTTCAAGTTGATTTGATATCGGGGTTCCGCCTTCGGCAGTAACATAGCTTGTAACAGTTTCATTAAATGCGTATGCTGTACTTGTTATCCCCAGAAGACGGGCACGCACCCACACATCACAATCCGGGCAATCCAAATTTGCAATAATACTCACGATGTTGTCACTGATCGTCGACATTTCATCATTCATTGAACCACTTGTATCTGATACAAAAACAATATCCAAAACAACATCTGCGGCTGCCTGACTGCCAGCATCACCACCTGTATAATAGCTGGCCGATGCATTCAGTGAAAAACCAATTAAAAAGAATGCAGCTAATAAAAAAATTTGAAATTTTCTCATACTTTTGCCTCCCTTTTTAAAGTTATTGATATTTCTCGATCAATGATTATGCAAAAAAGATGCAAATTTTTAAAGAATTTAGAAATTAAATTTGATTGATAAAAATATTAAATAGTTAAATCAGATAATGATGAAATATATTCGTGCTAATCAATCAACAATCTATGTAAATAATTACATAAATTACATAAAAAATATAACTTTTTTTACATAATTTAAATTTAAAAATGAATTAGCCCAAAATAATAAACTATGTTTATCGTGGATTGGGTTCGAGGGAAGGGAGTCGCACCTTGACTATTGATTAATGGTTATAAATCCTTTATTAACAACCGTTAACAAGGAGGAACTTCTTCTTTGACCATCATTTTGTTTTATCATTTTACAATTACATGTAATTTCCCGAAAATACGGGTCATTCAAAAAATCCGGAAAATTGCCCATCATCGATATTGAATCAAGCTTTAACACAGGCAAGGTCAACGCCAAAAATTATGCGAAAGACATGGATGACAGCGGACTTACGCTACTGGTCACGCAGGTCTTTTCTTAAAATCTTGCCCACGGTACTCCTGGGCAGTTCACCGATGAATTCAATCTGTTTGGGAACCTTATACGCAGCCAGCTTTTCGCGGCAAAAAACAGTTACTTCGGCTTCCGTGAGGGTTTTACCGGACTGGGTCACGATATAGACCTTGACGGTTTCGCCGCAATATTCATCGGGAACACCCACGGTGCAGGCTTCCAGTATCTTCGGATGGCTGAAAAGGACGTCATCGATTTCATTGGGATAGATATTGTAACCACTGACCGCGATCATATCATAGCAGGTGTTCCTTTCAATGAATGACGCCCTTTCCCTTTAGTTTTTTACGCAGTGCCTCAACTCTCCGGCGGTTGACCCCAAAATCGGAATAGCCCACCCGTGCTGCCGACCGGATGGCAATAACGCCGGTCACCGGATCCAGTTGAAATTCCAGGTCATCTACAAACCCGAACAGCCAGCTCCTGCACTCAGCATGCAGATAACGGTCGGTGGCTTCGACAAGGGTGCATCGGGGCAGACTGCCGACGACACCCCGGATGGCGTCCCACCCTGCAGTCAGGTTTCCTTTCAGGCGCAGGGGCGCAATGGCATGTGTGGCATCCTGAGATTGAGAGGAAACACAGTTCGGCCGATCAGGACATCTTGCCAGGGGTTCATTGCCCAGGCCCGTTCCATCCCATTTCACACCGGAACAACCATTGACGACGGCCGCCAGCATCACCGATAAAATGCAAATCTCCATGGCCCGTTTCATGACGCGCATCTCCTTTTTAGTACTACCCTGTCAACCAACATGACCACTGTGAACCGTTCCCGCTGGCAGGTCTTTTTTATAAACGGCCCCCTGAAGCAACTAGCTCAGAATCATTATGGGTGAGAATGGGCCTTCATTTGCTCGTCGGAACCCATAATGATTCTGGGCGGGTTTACGGCAATAGCTCCTCGCACTGCCGGGGCCTAGTGTCAACCATTATGTCTAATTAATTCTATTGATCCAACGCAAGGTTTTATTGGTACTCAGATTACAATAGAAGGCGTTCATTTCGGAGCAACTCAGGGATTAGGTTATATCACGTTTTTTAATGGAGTTGTTGCATCTGAAATACTGTCATGGTCAGATACTGAAATAATTTGCACCATCCCTGTCGGTGCTCTGACAGGATGTGTGACAGTAACTACCAATAATGGAACAAGCGAATGTTATTCATTTGAGGTTGAAGTTCCGGCGTCAGATATAAGCATATTACCATGTCCAGTAAATTTTGGAGAGACGCAGGTTGATTCTACTGGCAATGCTGCCGTGTCAATTTCTAACAGCGGAACCGGAGATCTTATAATAACTGATATCCAGGTAAGCGGGGCGGATGTAGATCAGTTTAATTTGCATGACATACTTTCTTTCCCAATAACTATCCAACCGGAAAGCCAGTATGCAGTTAATCTGGATTTTAGTCCGAATTCCGTAGGAAGCAAAACTGCAACCATCTGTATTGCCAGCAATGACCCAGATGAAAATTTTTTATGCTGCAATTTGGAAGGTGAAGGAGTCGTAACGCCGGTTTCTATTGATTCTATCTGGCCATTGAGCGGAGTGCCAGGGGCAACAGAGGTGACATTAGTCGGCAGTAACTTCGGCGCGGAACAGGGAACCGGGTACGTTACATTTTACAATGGCATAGTAGCCTCCAACGTTATTGCTTGGAGCGATGCTCAAATAGTGTGTACTGTGCCGGAAGGTACGGAATCGGGGTGTGTGACCGTTACAACCGATCAGGGGACGAGTAATTGTGTCGCATTTACTATTAATCAGGGTGCTGAAGTCCCTGTCTTTACCCCATACAGCGGTAATCCACTGGTGTCAGGCCACCTGATTGCGCCTCACCGTGTGTTTAAGCATGGTGATGAATATCGGTGCTATTATCAGAAACGAATTTCTGATGGGAGCTATCCTGCGGATTTTCACCTTGATTTGATGACATCCAACGATGGCCTGGTCTGGAATTTGGCACAGGAAAATGTGCTTTCAGATCAGCAGAGCGGGCACACATTTAATTATTATGCCACTGAACTGAAAGAGGGCGATACATACAGAGTCTGGCATTCGGCAACCAGCGATTGGAATATTGCCGGGATGAATCTTTATTATTCTACATCACAAAATGGACTTGATTTTATGGGAGAGGGCGTGGTTTTTGAAAATGGGACCTTCCCTGAATATGACTCAAGGGGCATCAAACACCCCATGGTTGTCCATGATGGTGAAATGTATCATTTATACTACAAGGCTTATATCGGGCAGGATACAGGTTCAGCCGATCCAAGCTATCACAGCACCATTGCCTATGCCACTTCCCCGGATGGCTTGGCCTGGACAAAACATGGTGTCGTCATTGAAATTGGCGGGGAGGGTGCCTTTGATTCGAATAGCGTCTCTTTTCCAGTGGTTGTTTATGACGGCAACCGCTTCGAGATGTTCTACAACGCCTATGACGGCTCAATCTCAAGCCCCGGCTACGCTGTCTCTGAGGACGGCCTCAACTGGGAGAAGATCGGGCCGGTAGGTTCCGTTGAAGGCGTTATCATCGGGGCTGTAAAGGAAAATGGAAATTACAGAATCTGGTATCAGTATAGCCCTGAGCAGTATTTGTATGAACTTTGTTATGCTGAAGGAAGGGTCGGAAGCGCGGAAGAAAATTATAATTTACAGTGGGAAAACCAGGAAATAAGCGGTTATGCAGTGAGGGATTTTGCAGCCTCTGTGGTGTATGGTGGTAAGTTATATATGATCGGTGGCCGTGATGATTTACCGGGAGGGGGATATAGTGCTACCGGCAGGCTGGTTGAAAGTTATGATCCTCAAACAAACACATTGGAAAGCCTTGCCACTTACCCACGTACCGAAGGTCGTTATGGATCGGTAGCCGCCTTTGTGGATGGTATTATATATGTGTTTGGCGGAACCAATGTGATGGGGAGTTATAATACTAATACTGTGGATATGTATTCAATCAGTGAAGATACCTGGAGTCTTGGTGTTGCCCAGTTACCCAAGGTAACATCGGAAACCGGAGCGGTAGTAGTTGATGGTAAAATATATATTATGGGAATGCACGCATACGGTTCCGGTGGTGCTATTGATCCAACTGTTTTAAAGTTTGATCCTCAGGATAACAGTTTTACCGAGGTCAGCACGATGCCGACTGCGCGTCTCGGATTTGTATCCTGTGCGGTCAATGGGCTTATTTATGTGATTGGGGGGCGTGACACTCAGCTTAATCTTGTAAATGTGGTTGAGGTTTATGATCCTGCGCGTAATCAATGGGAAACTCTTACGGCGATCCCGATTTGCGCGCAACATATGGTGGGCGGCGTTTATAGCTATCGGATCTATTGTGGAACGGGCATGGGCGATACCGGTCTTACCTTGAACGATGTATATGAGTACAATATTGCCGCTGACCGATGGAAAAAAATAAATCCCCTTGAAACCAGTCGACTGGCTGCCATGGGGGGCATCATCGGAGATCAATTTGTGATTATAGGCGGCAGTGGCGAAAGCGGGCGACTGAATGGGCCTTATCTGGAGATTGGTACATTTTATTTAGACACGGATGATGACGGCCTTTCCGATGACATTGAAAATGCCAATCCATGCTTGGATCCCAATGATGCTGACACGGATGATGACGGTATTATAGATGGCGATGAGGATGCGGATCATGACGGCGTGCTCGGGATTGATGACAACGAGACCCATCCCTGCTTTGCAGATACTGATGGAGACGGCATCCAGGACGGGACGGAACTGGGATACACAGCCGGACATCCCACTGATACGGATAGCAACATATTTCAGCCGGATTTGGATACTGGAGAGACAACCAAACCGTTGATTGGTGATTCCGACGGAGATGGGGTGCTGGATGGAGACGAGGATTTAAACCATAACGGGCGGGTTGATTCCGGTGAAACTGATCCCGATGATATGTATTTTTATCCGGTATCAGCCGGAGACGTCAATGCCGACGGTTCAGTTGGCCTGGAAGATAGTATCGTTGCACTCAAGGTGCTGACCGGGATGAACCCGGATCAGACAGTCAATAAAGCTGCTGATATAGATCGGGATGGCCGCATCGGGCTGGTCGAGGTCGTCTATGCGCTGCAGGTTGCTGCGGACTTGCGGGAAGAAAACCCCTTGTATTCCAATGCAACGCTTTACGGACCCTGGTTGATAGAAGTTCCGGAAGAAGCGCGGGTTTTTATCATCGGAGACGGGATGGGCAGCCTTACCGGGCACGCCATGTTCAACGAGGCTGATCCGCCGGGCAGTTATCAGGTGCAGCCGGACGGCGCCTATACTCTGACCACCAACTTTGAGGATATTGCAGTTACTTTTTTAGGGACCCTTACATCGCCAACCGAAGGCACCCTGAGGGTCGACACAATGATCGGCACTATTACAAAAGTTGTCGATATATCAATCTGCCAGGGTACTTGGAGCGGTACGCTTACAGAGTCCGGTACTTCCAACACGTACGAGATTACATTCACGGTGGATCAAAACGGCCAGATAACCAGCTTGACGGGTTTTGCAGGCCCGATAGCAGGGCAAATGTTCAGCCAGACCGGCAGGGCGATCGCATTTTTTACAACCGGACGTACAGATCCATACAACCAGATCAAAATTACCGGTAATATCTCCGGCAATTCCCTTTCCGGAGCCTATGAAATCAATAACGGTGATGATGAAGACGGCATCGTCACACTCATTCGTAATTGATGCCTAAACGACAGGGCCTTCTTATATGACGGCCGATTTGTATAATTGGTGGGCTGCGGCAGCTATTGATGATTTAAGATTTTACAATAGAACCCTATCAGAATCAGAGGTTCAGCAGTTTTATGGAAGCTTTTAATCTAAAGAACTCCTCGCAGTTCTGCTGCGGGGAGTTTTATTTGGATGAAAATTGCCCTGTTGTGATTGGCTATCAAGGGCTTTTAAATTTTTCTAAAACAGACCCTTTCGTCAAAGCCCAGAGCCACCACCACAAATTTTTGCAGTCTTAGATTTTTATATTTTTGTTCAAGTTTTTTTCCATACTCATATACCTGTGGCTTTCACCATCTGTTAGCTGATTTGCAATTTCAGGAAGTTGTATCAGCTCATCCTCAGAGAGTTTTTGTGCTTTATCCGCACTCATTCCAACTTCTTTAAGTTTTATAAATTTGAACTCAATTAAAACATCAAATATCTTGCCGTATCGTTTATCCGGCCGGATGATCATGGTCAGATCGGCGTATCGGCGATCGATTCCGGTTTTTTTATATTTATCTTGCTTCCGGAAAGGTTGTTAAATTATACAATTAGAAAATAGGAATTTTAAAAAACAGTAACATGCCAATGGGTTAGCTAATTTCAAGTTTTAGTATTCAACATTTTTTAATAAATACCGTCAGCGGGTTGGAACAATAATCACCGGAGAAACAGATGAAATTGACATTACATTCCCAAAATCAGGATCCCTTTTATTTTGACGGCGAGGGGTTGCAGACTATTGCCAATGAGGCGGCTATCCGCCAGGGCCTTGCCATCTATAAAGAAAACCGGGTATTTGAAATGGACCATGACCAGGAAGGGGTCTGGGCCATGGTGGAGGATGAAGATATCTCCGGCACCCCCCTGGATATTGAAATCCGGGTGACCGGTGAAAACGAGATCTCTTTTTCCTGTGGCTGTGCGGGAACCGAAGATGGCACCCCCTGTCCCCATATGGTTGCCGTGCTATATGCTTACGCGGACCGGCATGGAGAGACCAACGAACTGTTGACCGCTACGGACAGCGCCATCAAAGCCAGGATGAAACGGGGACGATCCGAGGTGCAGGTGACGTCGTTGAATAACGGGGCCTGGTTTGGCGACTGGCGGGCGTCATCGGTGACCTCCACCACCCATTTTCCCCAGACCTACCGGGTGACCATCCGCAGTCTGAGCAAGCGGGCAAACTTTTGTACCTGTCCTGATTTTGCCAACAACCAGTTGGGTACCTGCAAGCATATCGAGGCCGTGCTCCATAAGGTCAAAAAAGATCCCGATTATCAGCAATTCAAAGCGCAAGCCCCGCCTTTCTCCTATATTTATCTCGCCTGGGACGTGGAAAACGCGCCCCGGATCAGTCTCCACAGAACGTCTTCCATGGAAGATGACCTGGCGGTAATCTTGGACCGGTTCTTTGATTCAGCCGGCGGGTTTCAAGGCAGGCTTCCCGATGAATTTTTTCGGTTTCGGGAGATGGTGGGCGAACGGGCCGACATCAATATGGGCCTTGACGCCATTGAGTATGCCAACCGCCTGGCTGCGGCCGCTGCCCACAAAGTGAGATCCAGGGAGATCCACGCCCGGATCCATGCCACCGGCGGCAGACTGCCCGGTATCCGGGCCCGGCTCTATCCCTATCAAATTGAAGGAACAGCCTTCCTGGCGGGAACGGGCAGGGCACTCCTGGCCGATGACATGGGGCTGGGAAAGACTCTCCAGGCCATTGCTGCCGCCGCCTGGCTGGGGGAACATGAAAATGTTCAGACCACCATGATCATCTGCCCGGCTTCGCTGAAACAGCAGTGGGCAAGAGAGATTGCAAAATTCACCACCCTTGAGAGCCAGATCATCCAGGGACCGCCCCCAGTGAGGGGGGCCCAGTACCGGAAAAAATGCGCCTTTTTCATTATCAACTATGAACTGATCCTCCGGGACCTTTCCTTGATCAATGAACGCCTGAGACCGGACCTGATCATCCTGGACGAGGCCCAGAGAATTAAAAACTGGCGCACCAAGGTGGCCTCGGCGGTGAAACTCATCCCCTCACGGTATGCCTTTGTTCTCTCGGGGACCCCTCTGGAAAACCGCCTTGAAGACCTCTACAGCCTGATGCAGGTGGTTGATCCCAATGTCCTGGGCCCCCTGTGGCGCTATATGGTCGATTTTCATGTTACCGACGAACGGGACAAGGTCTTGGGCTACCGAAACCTCTCCATGCTCAGACAGCGGCTGGCCCCGGTGATGCTTCGTCGGGACCGGCGGATCGTAAAAGACCAGTTGCCCGGCAGGATAACCCAGCGCCTGGATGTGGCCATGACCCCCAAGCAGATTGAACTCCACAACGCCGCTATGAACGCCGCCGGCACCCTGGCCACCATCGCTAAACGTCGGCCCCTCACCCCGTCGGAACAGAACCGTTTGATGGCTGCGCTCCAGCAGGCGCGAATGGCCGGCAATGCCGCCGGATTGGTGGACAAGGAGACCGAAGGCTCACCCAAACTGGATGAACTCACCGATATCCTGGATGAACTCTGTGTCCAATCGGGCCTGAAGGCGGTGGTCTTTTCCCAGTGGGAGCTCATGACCCGGATGGTGGAAAAAAGGCTTCGCCGCATGGGACTGGGGTATGTCCGCCTCCATGGCGGGGTGCCCACGGCAAAACGGGGGGCCTTAATAGACCGGTTTCGTGAAGACGATGACGTTCAGATTTTTGTCTCCACCGATGCCGGCGGGGTTGGGCTTAACCTCCAGAGCGGCTCTGTTTTGATAAACCTGGATGTCCCCTGGAATCCGGCTGTTTTGGAACAGCGAAGCGGTAGAATCCACCGTTTGGGTCAGACCCGGACAGTGCAGATCATCACCATCGTGGCGGCCAACTCGTATGAACAAGATGTGCTCGCCATTGTTCACAACAAACAGAACCTTTTTGACAATGTTATCGGTGAAGATGGAACCGAAGATGTGGTGGGCGTCTCCAAAAAGCTTCTGGAAACCCTCGTGGAAACACTGGGGGACACCGGAGTCGATGGTGAAAAAAGGCCGAAGGCGCCCGATGAAGAGATTGCGCCCCAGGATGCCACGGCAACCTTAGAGGCGCTGTCCAAAAAAGCCGACAAATCAGAGGGGGCTCTGGAAAAGGCCATTACCCGCTGCATCCAGGATCTCCAGAATGCATTCGGCCCGCGAATCGAACGGATACTCGGTTCCGGCGGCGGTCTTCTCACCATTCTGGACACGGTAACGGCTGAAGATGATCGCATGGCGGTTGATTTGTCCGACGATGTGCCTGTGGCGGTCATTGATCAGCGGACCCTGAGTAGTCTTGCAAGGCTGGGAACGGCCTCGCCGGTGGCAGATTCCGTAACCTATTTTGATGCCGCTGAAACCAGAGAAGAAAATGAGAAAGTGCCCCGGCTGACCGCCTTGGCAAGGGAAAAGTTCAAAGCGGCCCGGATACTGATCGACCAGCAGTGCCCCGATGCCGCAGTGGAACTTCTCTGTTCCGCTCTTCTGGCAGTCGCCTCGGGCCGGGCAGACCTGGATAATCCCGTCCTTGCCCGGGATGCCGGCGTATGGATCTATGGAGAGGCTCTGCCCAAAGGCATTTTAAACCAGAATGAAGCCGCCTTGATCATGCGGGGCATCACGTTGGCCCAGTCCCCGGCCGTGCCTCAGGATTTGATAAGCCAGCTTGCCGATGATTCAGAGCCCTTTATAAATGCGTAGGCTATGCGATTAGCGGTTAACCATTCACTGCCATCAAAACCAGCGTGAGCCGGTGAACATCAAACAAGTAAGAGGGTTGCGGATTAAAAACCAAAACAAGCTTCGCATCGCGGAGGAGTCACTATACCCTCACATTTTTAAAGAACAGGAACTATAGCACCCAAATGCAAAAACCTAACCGGACATTATTGTATTCATATACAATAATCGTTTTTCATGCCATTATAAATCGAACAAATAAAATGGAAATTCATAAAAATGGCAAAATATAATCAAAATTCATGGAATAAAACTATTTTTCATGACTTCCCAGCCATAGAAAAAGGGGCTTGTTTAGCCGGATATTCCGCACTTCTTCAGGCTCATGGTCTGAAAGTCCCGATGCCGGACTATCTCTGCACCATAGGCACGAAACATAAAAAATATGATCATGAACGCTGGCATATTTTTACACCGCGCCATAAGCCGCAAGATACGCTTTATGGACATTTGATCTTTGCTTTGAAGTATGAGGGCATTGATCTGGCTATCCTCAATGCTTTGTTTCAAGCGATTGAGGCCAAAGAAATTCAAGAGATTATCTGTTCAGAACCAACAGGCAGCTACAGTCGCAGGGTATGGTTTTTGTGGGAATGGTTACAGGAAAAGCAGCTTGATATTGAAGATGCGCGGGCTGGAAATTTTGTTCCTCTCGTTAATAGCAAGTTACAATACGAAGGGAGATCATATCCATCCAAACGCCATCGGGTCCGCAACAACTTGCCGGGGACGCACAATTTTTGCCCTTTGATCCGAAAAACAGAAAAACTTGAGCAATATATCGGTAAGAATCTTTCAGAAGCTTCCATAAAACATATCGCTCATACCCATCCCGATCTTTTAAGTCGGGCTGCTGCTTTTTTATTGCTTAAAGATTCAAAAGCCTCTTACACCATTGAAGGAGAAAACCCCCCCCCACAACCGAATAGAAAGATGGGGGAAAGCCATAGGTGAAGCAGGAAAGCGTAAACTCAGTACCTCAGAGCTTGAGTATTTGCAGCAAATTATTATTGAAGATAATCGGTTTGTAGCGCCAGGATTTCGCAGAGAAGGTGGTTTCGTCGGAGAACATGACCGAAGCACAGGCATGCCCATGCCCAATCATATCTCCGCTCGCGCAGAAGATCTCAACAACCTGCTATCAGGTTTTATCCCTACAACGATACTTATATAAATTTTCTGATCTCTCTCAGGCGCTTTCGCCTATGTGACAGATAGGCCCGATGATTCCGGGCCTGTATCCAAACAATCTGCTCAAGCAATGTCTCAAGGCTGTGTTTTTTCATTGGTAGCAGCAATCTGAGCAAAACTCTAAGCTGCGGCAGCGTAATAGATGGCGCTTTTTTTTCCCATCCTGATTTTCAGGTGCCAGAGAAAAAAATGTGCCAGCATGCACGTTAGCATATGGTGGTGCCATCCCTTGAATTTACGTACTTCATAGTGATCCATTCCCAATTCGCCTTTGGTTTCCTCGAAGCACTGTTCAATTGCCCAGCGCATGCCGCTTAACCAAACGAGTGTTTTGAGTCTTGTGCTGCTCGCCGCATTGCTGATGAAATAGCTGTATTCCGGTTCATCTCCAATTGTGCGCCGAATGAGCAGCCATACGGTCTTTTGAGGCAGACCCTCGGCTGCCAAGATTACCTGTCGCCGGGTGAATTCATAAACGATAGGCCCCTTGGCGCCTTCGGATACCTGTCGCCGGTACCAGAAATAATCGTTAATGTTTTTGGCTAATTCGTCGATGGTTATCGGTTTGCTTTTATTGTCGGCCAAAAAAGTTTTGGTTCGAATTTTGCCACTCCACCGATATTGCTTGCGAATGATCATAGGCATCTTGAGCCAACAATGGATATTTTTTCGAACAGAAACAAGGTATGTCGTTCCGGGTAAATCATCCACCGCTTCAATAAACTCCGGGCTCATGCCGTATACTGAGTCAGCAAGGACATATTTAAAGGGCAGTGTCTTTTCTGAACTGATCTCTTTTAGCATTTCTGTAGCCAGTTGGGGTTTGGTCATAAATACTGTATCTTCAGGCAAGTTACATTTTTGCCGACGCTCACGGTACTCTTCCGAGAACCACTGCTCAGGTATGAAAAGGCGCTTGTCTACCAGGGCATATCCACGTTCTGATGCGTAGGCTGCAAAAACACCAACCTGGCAATTGTCGACCTTGCCCGCAGTTCCACAGTACTGCCGGGCAACACCCACGGAGTCCTGGCCTTTTTTGAGAAAGCCGCTTTCATCAAAGATCAAAGCTCCATCTTCACTACCAAGGTCTTCATTAACATAACTACGATACTTGAAAGTAATCTTACCATCATCCCATGGAGCAACACTGACAAACCGTTGCATAGCCCTTACGTTTCCACCTTCTATTGCAAGGGCGATGGGTTCGATAGATTTGCGCTCCAGTTGGCTAAATTGTCCAGCCATGTACTTAAAAAAATGTTCCCGAGACTCACTTCGGTGAAAGCAGTCGGCGAACTGCTCATGGAAACCTCTGAGTTCATTTGAAAAGTTTTTAATATCATTCTTGTTGAGATCAAACTTTGGAACCGGGTAACGGTGTTCATCACTTCTAATTTTCGGTAGCATGGTTTACCTCCTACTTTAAGGGATTTTGTCGTAGTATAGCAAACCAGACTAATTAAAACAAGATTAAATTGGTTTAAGTTTCGTTGTAGGGTTATAGATACTTATGAACTTCTTTGTAAAGATGATTTTGATCCTGTCCTGGTAGCGACGGTTCTTGCCTTTGGTTTTGTGTTTATTCACCCCTTTGAAGATGGAAATGGCAGGATTCACCGTTATTTATTTCATCATGTTCTGGCTGAAAAAGGGTTTGTTCCTAAAGGGTTAATATTTCCGGTATCCGCTATAATTTTGGAACGGATAGAAGAATATAGAAAAGCATTGGAGCATTTCTCAAAACCGCGTCTTGATTTGATCGAATGGCGACCAAAAGAGAAGAATAATGTTGAGATCCTTAATGAGACAATCGATCTATATCGTTATTTTGATGCAACAAAACAGGCTGAGTTTTTCTTTGAATGCGTTGAGGAAACAGTAAATAAAACGCTTCCTGACGAGGTTGAATACTTGAAAAAGTATGACTATCTCAACGAATTCATCCAAAACTATATTGATATGCCGGATAAGCTTGTTGATTTACTCATACGGTTTCTTGTTCAAAATACTGGTAAGCTCTCAAAACGTGCACGAGAAAGAGAATTTGAAAAATTGACTGACCGTGAAATTCACGCAATTGAACAAAAATACGCAGAGATTTTCGGCTAAAAACGTATCAAAGTCGCCTGAATACTGAACGTAAACTGGAACTTTCTTTCCAAACATCCCCAGACGTTCAATAAAATTATCACGGTCTTGATCATCTGAGAATAACCGCCGCCGCTCAATCCCTCGAACAATGATTTGATGCAAGGCTCCGGGAGCATCGATGCGTGCTTTACGTGGCATACAGCACTCGTATCACAGGATTCTCAATTTCGGAAGTTATCATTTTATGGGCGCAAAACCCCTCAGAATTTAGTTGTATTTGACCATCCAATGGTAATTTCCGTTTCTGGACAGTAAGGCAACATCCTTTGTCGTAAAACAATATTCAGAAAGTGACAATTTTGGGCAGATAAAAGCAGAAATTGTATAAAATTGGTAACTATTCAGCGAAAATAATGAAAAAGGAGTAAAAAAAGACTTGACAGGGTTTTTGCGAAAATTCCTGAATTTCAACCCGGGTCGACGATTCCTCGTATTTCGACAAACAGACGGTCTTATGGCATCATGTGTAGTTTTTTAAGGCGAGCACATGGCTCGTCAGGTCTAAAATATTTAAACGCAGCAGAGTAGACTACAGGGAGAAAAATATCGGTTTAAAAACCTGTGTTATAGTAGCTTCAATTGACAACACAGGAACCGAATGAAAATAGAAAACATCGACATACAGGCAACGATCGAAAAGGCACAATTTCTTATACGTGAAGACAAGCAATTGTCCGCGGCTACAAAATCGATGTTTGAAATTTTGATTCTGGTTATTACCCTGCTTGCCAATCGTTTGAATTTAAACAGCACCAATAGCAGCAAGCCGCCGTCAAGTGACCCGAACAGGATAAAGCCGACTCGAAAAAAGACAGGCAAAAAGCCCGGCGGCCAAAATGGTCATGTCGGCACGACACTCCAAAAAGTCGAAATCCCTGACAGGGTTAAGGAAATTAAGGTTGATCGGCGCAAGTTGCCTACCGGACGATACCGGCAGGATGGCTTTGAAGCGCGGCAGGTGTTCGATATAGATATTTCAAGGGTCGTGACGGAATACCGGGCTCAGATCCTTAAGGATGACGAGGGGAACCGATTTGTTGCTCAGTTCCCAAAAGGTGTTACAAAAGCGGTTCAATACGGAACGGGGCTCAAGGCACACTCGGTCTATATGTCGCAATTCCAGTTGATCCCGTACAACAGAATACAGGATCATTTCTCCGACCAGCTTCATATACCGGTCAGCGAAGGCTCGATTTTCAATTTTAACAAAGAGGCCTTTGGGCTTCTGGACGACTTTGAGAATCGGGTTAAACAACAACTGACGGCCTCAGATATGGCACATGCGGATGAAACCGGCGTCAACATAGGGGGTATCAGGCATTGGCTGCATTGCGTATCCAATGAGACCTGGACTCTTTATTATCCCCACGAAAAAAGGGGTATGGAAGCCTTCAATGATATGGGTGTGCTGCCCGGGTTCAAAGGGGTGCTGTGCCATGACCATTGGAAGCCCTACTATAAGCTCAATTGTACCCACGCTTTGTGCAACGCACATCATTTAAGGGAACTGACAAGGGCCTGGGAGCAGGATGAGCAAAAATGGGCGAAAAAACTCGGAGATCTGCTTGAAACGATCAACTGCAAGGTCAACGAGGCCGGCGGCGTGCTGGATGCCCCAGAGTCACAGAAATACCGGCTTAAATATAGAGCAATCCTGAAACAAGGCGAAATCGAATGTCCGGAACCAATCAAGCCAAAAGAAAAGGGCAAAAGAGGTCGCATTAAGAGGTCAAAATCCAGAAATTTGTTGGAACGGCTAAGGGATTTTGAGCAGGACGTTCTTATATTCATCGATAATGAACGTGTCCCGTTTACGAACAACCGGGGTGAAAATGATATCCGAATGACAAAAGTTCAACAGAAGATATCAGGCTGTTTTCGATCAATGGATGGCGCCAAAATCTTTTGCCGCGTTAGAAGTTACTTGTCGACTTGTCGAAAACACGGAGTAAAATCAAGTCACGCATTGGAATTGTTGTTTGACGGAAAACTGCCTGAGTTTCTTACCTGATGGGCAGTATAAATTTTATAAACGCTGAATAGTTACTAAAATTGTATAATAAGGATCCTTTTATGATTTAATTTGATCCATAGTTTTATATATAAAAATCTGGTTATCCATAAAGTTAAAATAATTTTGTGTTTTATTTTGAAAATAGGATGACTGGTCAAAACAAGTAGTTTAGATTAAAATAATCATATATTCGGTTGTTTAAATAATTATGACGTCACCGATCTGAATTGCCGGGCAAAGAAATATAACTAATTGAAACTAAAAATAAAGATAATAAGAATATAAACTGCAATGTGGCATTTAAGTTGCTTGTTCTGCTCTCCAACCCATTAGAAAAATTAAAAAGAATTTCAAAATGATCAAATGGGATTTTTATAGTTTGTAAATTTTTGACTGCGGTATCTATGCGATAAACCATTTAATGATATTTGATGCTCTCGTAAAAAAACCGATGTTTTACGAGAGCATCATATTGGGAGTGTGATGAAATTCAGTTTGTCTCTCGTTGTCTTAATTTTTTTTCTTTTGCTCTCTCATGCCATGGCCCAGCCCCAACCACCGGTGGATGCTAAAGACTCGGTATCTGTTAGCAAAATTCAAATACACGTCGGGCCAACTGGTGTTTCACTACATGCCGAAAATGCTGAATTAAAGGATGTCTTTGCGGAATTGAGCCGCAAAACCGGGGTTATTTTTACCGCCGGAGATCAATTTGATGATAAAATTAATGTAGACATAAAAGGTGTCGACCTTGAAGAAATTCTTAAAAAGATTTGTGCCAACCACGCAGTTGTTTACACACTTGATTCGAAAACCGGTGCATACAGGATTGTCAGCGGTTACGGTTTTGATGCCACCTGGAAAAATACGACATCAGGTATAAGGACCGGCAAAGCCGATCTTTTTTCGCCGGCAATTTCGAAAATATCTCCGATAAACATGACGAAAACGGCGACAATGCCGGCAAAGGGTTTGTCCACAGATAAAAAAAAGTGTGACCAGAAGGGGCGGTTGCCCTACAAGCCCGGTGAACTGCTGCTGAAGGCGAAAAAAGATGTTCTTCCTGCAGATATCCATAGACTGCATACAACTTTGGAGAGCCGGGTCCTGGAGACTATTAAAAGCCTTCAGCTACAGAAAATCGTATTGAAAAAGGGTACGGATGAAGATGCCGCGGCAAGGCTGTATATGCAGTCAGGTCTTTTTGACGTCGCTGAAAAGCATGCCCTGCGCTATAAAAATGATGGTCCGAATGACCCTCTTCTAAATGATCAATGGGGAATGACCCGGATTCAGGCACCAGCAGCCTGGGATATTACCACTGGTAATAATGAAGTGGTGGTGGCAGTGATCGATACCGGTGTGGATTATAATCACCCTGATCTTGCTGATAATATTTGGATCAATGCGGTTGAATACAATGGAACTGCTGGTGTCGATGATGATGGCAATGGAAAGGTGGACGACGTCTACGGTTGGGATTTTGCCGGCGATGGGGTAACTGAAGATAATGACCCGATGGATTATGACAGTCATGGCACCCATGTGGCCGGTATTATCGCGGCGAGGGGAAATAATAATCTCGGTGTTGCCGGGGTATGCTGGAACCTTAAAATTATGCCTGTCAAAATACAGGCGGATGGGGCGACAAGCATGGATACCTTTGATATTATAAAGGGTATGGAATATGCCATGGATAACGGCGCCAGGGTGATTAACTGCAGTTACGGCGGCCCCGACTTTGTTCATTCCGAAAGGGATTTGCTTTTGCAGCTAGGGGATCAGAAGAATATCCTTGCCGTATGCGCGGCCGGTAATGATGGAGATAATAATGACGGAGACGATAAGAACTATCCGGCGTCCTATGACCTGGATAATATTTTGGTAGTTGCCGCCAGTAATCAGTCAGATCAATTGTCGTATTATTCAAATTATGGGAATGAAACTGTAGACCTCATGGCGCCTGGGGATTACATAAAATCGACGGTGCCGGATAATACCTACAATATTATGTCGGGCACCTCCATGGCAGCTCCCCACGTTACAGGCATTGCCGGATTGTTGCTGTCCATCAACCTGAGCCTCGGTTATCAAGAGGTCAAAGCATTTATCATGAACACCGTAGACCCGGTGCAAAGCGCAGAGGGCCTGCTGGTTACCGGGGGGCGAGTGAACGCGTATGCTGCCGTCGCCGCCGTCTGCATTGATGAATCTGACTGCGACAATGACGGTATGGACGATACCTGGGAGGAAACGTACTTTGGCAGCATTGGCGTAAAAGACGGTACGGATGATTCAGACCAAGATGGGTATGCAGACCTTCAGGAATTTATAAATAATACAGATCCAAACGAACAAAATGATCCAGGTGGCGAAGGATATGATCCCGCGACGGACGATTTGAGCATCAGCGGAAAAGTAGGTTCAGACAATGAAAATGTATTTGTTGCCCTCATTATTGACGGGGAGATTGTTGATGTCATCCATGTCGAAACGGCCCGTGAAACTGATTTTAAATTCGATTTGCCATCTGATCCAAAAGCGGATACGTATATGCTGACGGCTGTCGACAATGATGCCTATCTTGAAATTATTGTTGACGGAACGTTCCTTCCCATCGTTGGGGCAGACATTGACTTGACGTCGGGGGCGGCAAATATAGTCCATCTAACCTTTGATGACGATATCGCTTATGAGGCGACAGCGTATACGAATGGATCGGAATTAATTTTCGCCATTACGGCAGAAGACGCGGCCGGGCCCGTTACAGAATTCCCTGACGGTTTGATATTGAGCCTGCCGTTTAATCTGCGACAGGTGGCACCCGGTGAATTTGAATCCGGGAACGCTGCCATCTATCATGCCGGCACACGATCTGGATTGCTTGCCGGAGAGGGTACGGCGGTTCCGGTCGAAGACATTATTGCCGTTGATTATAGTGGTGACGGTGAGACTGGTACGGTGACTTACAGGGTATATGCGGTGTCTGTTTTTGGTATAGGTGTCAGCGCCGAAAACAGCAGTGGCAGTAGCAGTACCGGTGATGGTGGTGGCGGTTGTTTTATCTCCGGTGTCTATGCCATGTCGACCATTGGGCCTTTGGTGGCAGCATTGTTCCTGGTAGGTTTTATTTTGGCATTTAATCAGATCATCCGGATTTTAAAATTACGTGCTTTATCCCCTTGATTTGCTTAAAAGCGCACCCATCAATGATGCCCCGCCTGAATATATCCACATCTTCAACAAGACTGCCGGCAATATAATCAAAGCCCAGTTCAAACATGGCACTGCACAGGGGTGTGCTGGGGCCCACGAGGAGTTTGACGGCTGCGTCACTGCAATTGTCCAGGATGTTTCCTAAGGATTTGTTGGACAAGGTTGTGGCCGTAATGGCAACGATGTCTGCGGTGGGTAATTTTTCCGGTATGCGGTTTTCTTCAAGGTCCCCTGCCTGGGGGACTTTTTCAAAGACCATCAGTTCGTCAAATTTTCCCTTCATTTTTTCTACAAAGGGAAAATGGCCGATGACCGCCACTTTTTTATTTTTCCCCAGTTCCAGTATCAGGTCCCCGGCATTAAGATCCGTTAGGTGTTGGGACGGGATGTCCGGCAACAGTGAGCCCAAAGCCGCCATTCCTAAAGAGGCCTTCAGGGGACTGGCATCGGTTACCAGGCGGGCCAGCTGTTTGCCGGAATAGTGCTTGCCCGGATCGGGCAGGGCTTCCATGGGGACCGGGTGCTTGTGCCATGCCCAGGTGGCCATTCCTGTTTTTCGGCTCTCCACGGAAACAACATGGGCTCCGTAGGTGATGTTTTTGACGGGGTGGTCCTGCAGACAATCAATAGTGTCTGTCAGAACCTGCAAGAAATTTTTAGGATGCATGGCGCTATGACTCCTGTGCTTTCGGTTTCCAAGTGATGGCGACAAAATAGGCCAACATGATGATCATCAGGGCGTATACGGTGAAAAAGAATTGGGTGAAAATATTACGGGTGATGGACAGGTTTACCCCGACGGTTTGTTGTCCGTTTTGACGTTTGGCAATAAATTTTGTGACGGTGACCCGTAAGGATTTGTATCGCATGGGGTGCAGCATGAATACCCGTTGTGAATCCACCTGACGGTTGTTTTGAAACATAGCGATATCGGCATAATTCAGCTTTGGATGAATGTTTTTCCGGGTCATCAGGTGCCGGCTCTCTTTGCGTTTCATGGTTAGAAATTTTTGATTATCGGCAAAGTTAACGTTTACCATATCAATACGGTAATTGTCACCAAAGGGATGGGATTCCCCCGGGAAAAGCCGGACATTGTCCTGCTTGTGTCCGGTGATCATGGTGATGCCGTGGCAGGCCAGTACCATGAGAAACAGGAAATGAATGATAAAAAAAGACCACCGGCGGACACTGGCTGTTTTCAGGGCCGTATGCAGTTGAATGGTCATACTGCAACAGGCGGTATTGATGAATAAAACAGCACTGACAACCGTTACCAGCAGCACCCAGGCCGTTAAAAGGGGTTCCTCATGCCAGGCGTTCACAATCCAGTGGTAGATGATGGTCTGGTTCATCTTTTCGGTGGCATCGATGTATGCCGGAAAAAGGCTGATAATGATGCCCATGCCCATTAACACAATCAGCAGGATCAACGAAAAAAATGTCAGTTTGATGGACGCTATCTTTTGGATCATTGCTTCTCCCGTTAGTGAATAAAAATCATCCATATGATAAACAGTGCCGGACAGGAACCGATGATTGCCCTTGTCCTGGGTGAATTGGCAAGAGACGGCGGCAGATGGAAGCTCGTCATGACCAGAAGAAAAATAATTGCCGCCTTGAAGAATCCCTTGCTCCATCGCCAGGAATCCCCCAGCCAGTTGAGGCACCATAATGATCCCGACCATTCACTGGCCAGATAAATGACGATTCCGGTTAAAAGGATGTTGCGGGCTCGATAAATAACTTTTTTTTGACTGTAGTTGCGATCTGTTACCTCATCGCCGGGTATTTTATCAACCCGGCCCCATGCAGCAGAATTTAAAAGAATCGCCCCATGGATGAAAAAACCGGCGGCAATAAGTCTGAGATTAAAAAAGAAATTGACCCAGATATTTCCATACATGTAAAAATCATCATTGAATTCAATAGGTTTGTTGATTTCCATGATGAGGATCACTACAATGGCAATGCAGGTGAACAGGCCGATCCTGCCCTTGAAAGGGGTCATGTCCGTGCACCGGGTCGATAAAATTTCCAGCAGGGAAACGACAAAGAGAATATAAAAGGTCGATTCAAAGGCACCGTATAAAGGAAGCCTGTGCTGTGTGACGATGAGGAGCACAACCCCCATGCCCGCGATAACGGTGCCGGCATACATGGCAATTCTGGCCCAGGGGTGTTTCCGGGCCAGGAATAGAATAAGCGCTATAAGAAAGAAGGTACAAACGGCGTAGTACAGGGCTGGCAGAGTGGCCGGTGACATTTCAGGGTTCCTTTACACAGGTAGTTGTCAGTTTTAGCAATGCATCGGGTTCATCAGCATGGACGACGATGGTTTGTTCAACGGGCCAGATTCGGCAGATCTGACGGATCAGATTTTCCCGGACAATCCATATGTGAATGGCTTGGGAAAGGCTCAGTAAGGGGGAAAGGCAGGGCGCCCAGCCCAGCCCTTTTGCTTCGAGTTTGCCGATTTCATCCACTATGATGACCGATGCGGTTTTACACGCAGCAACGTCCAGGGCATGATAGCCGGCAGCCACCCCTTGTCCAAAAAATGAAAACGGGATGTCGCCACTGCTTTGTGTGGCCGATTCAACAGACCGTCTTGCCAGAGGGGTAACCTTGCCGGTCCGGATGTTCACCAGATCAAAACCTGCCCGTTGATTATTTTTCCACAGGCCCCGGGCAAGGATGCCAGCTATGGCGATATGTCTTTTTTCCAGTCGGCTGATAAGTTTTTCCGCAAGGGTGGATTTGCCGGATTGAACCGGTCCTGTGAGGATAATGCGGCGGCAGGCCGGATCGGCAGGGATGGTTTTGATTTTTCTGAACGCCCCGGATCTGCCGGAAAAATCAAAATTCGAGATGTCATGGCCGTCTTCCATGGCTCTCTGGGGCAATCCGGATATGGGAGTTGGGAATTCAACCATTGATGATCTCCCCGGGGAGAAAAAAATGTCGGGTCTCGGAAATTTTAACCGGGGTCGTGTCTGTTTCATACAGGCGGTCAATGTTTGGTTTTGTCATGATCTCTGCGGCGGGACCCCGGTCAATGATCTTTCCGGCCTTCACCATGACGATGGTATCGGCAAACAAGATGGCCATATTGGGGTCATGCATGGAGGCGATGACGCTGGTTTTTCGTGCCCGGCACAGTTGTTTGATTTTGGATAAAAGATGGTACTGATTATTAAAATCAAGGTGGTTGGTGGGTTCGTCCAGAAGCATGATGTCGCTGGTTTGAACAAGGGCACAGGCCAGCATGGCAATCTGTCTTTCCCCTCCGGAGATCCTGTTAAAATTACACGTGGCCAGTCGCTGAGCGTTGAGGGTTTTCAAGGCCTCAAAGGCCAGGCCGTAATCGTTGGGTGAGGGGGTCCGGGTCATGCCGATAAACGGGGCCCGGCCCATGACCACCACATCAATCACTTTAAACGGGAAAATTTCCAGGTGTTCCTGGGGCACGAGGCTGACGTGTCTGGCGATCTGGTTTCGGGTCATGGCGGCAATGGTAATGCCGTTGATGAGGATCTCCCCCTGATGGGGTTTGTGGATGCCGTTGAGGCAGTGGAGCAAGGTGGTTTTTCCCGATCCGTTCCGGCCGAGAACGGCACAAAAAGAGCTGGGCTCAACGGAGAACGAGATATCGTGCAAGATATCGGTTTTATCGTATCGGAAGCCAACACCCCTGCATTCCAGCTTTATAGCCATCCGCTCCCCCTGTTTTTGTATAGCAGAAAGGCAAAAATTGGTGCGCCGGTGAGGGCCGTGATGATGCCCACCGGGATCTCGGCGGAGGACACGGACCGCGCTACACCGTCTGCCGCCAGCATGAAAATGGCGCCCAGCAGAGCCGTTACCGGAAGCATGTTTTCATGCTCGGGGCCCACAAGAGTCCGGGCCATATGCGGGATAATCAGGCCGATCCAGCAGATCTGGCCGCAGGTGGCCACTGTGAGGGCCACCATGAAAGAGCTGGCAAGGATCAGCATTACTCTGAAAACAGTGGGATTCATCCCAAGGGACTGGGCCCGGACATCCCCCAGTGAGAGGATGTTGAGTCTGAAGCGGAGCAGCATGAACAGTGCAAGCCCACAGCAGGTCACCGGGGCAGTAATGCCAAGGTCGTTCCAGGTCACCCGGGTGAGGCTTCCCATGATCCAGAACACAATGCCCGGAAGTTCATCATAGGGATCTGAAAAATATTTGAGCATCATCAGCAGGGCATTGAAAAAGGAGAGTACCACCATGCCGGCCAGAACCATTACAATAACCGGTTTGATGGATATGAGCCGGGCAATTCCCATTGCCATGGATACCGCCAGAAGGCCGAAGCCAAAGGCCATCGCCTGCACCAGATAAAAAGAATCACCGGGCAAAATGATCCCCAGGGCCGCACCAAAGGTACAGCCCGCCGCTACCCCCAGAATGTCAGGGGACACCAGCGGATTCCTGAACAGGGCCTGGTAAACAGCCCCTGACACCGACAGTCCCGTGCCCACCATAACCGCCATGATGCATCGCGGCAGCCGTATCCACAAAAAAACCAGCCGTTGGGGAATAAGGTCCTGGGAAAGGCTGTAGCCCGGCAGCAGGCTCGATACGATGGCGCCGATTTCCGAAACGGTTATTCTATACCGGCCCGCCAGTAAAGCGCCGAAAAACAGGACTGCCAGCAGCACACATAAAACCGGGATTGTGCGTGGGCTTTTTTTAAAATGATATCGGGGGATTGCTATCAATTGGCAGTTTCCTGATATATGGCATCATCGAGGGTCCCGCCCATCTCCCGGAAGGTTTTGCCGAAAAGTTTTTGATGAAACAGGTTGCTTTGCTTTGTCATGTCCGTATCGGCAAACAGATCGGGATAGGCTTTTTTCGCCACCCAGAGCGTGCCCAGAGCCGACAGCGGGGAGGGAAAATCCCATGGGGCAATGTTGCAGGGAAACCGGTAGACCGCCTTTGTCCGGACGGCCTTAACCTGGCCGAGTGCCGGATCATTCAGCCGTTCCACCGTCCGCTTGCCCAGACTTCGGGACAGGATTAAAATATCCGGGTTCCAGGTGATGAACTGCTCCGGAGAGACGTCCTGAAAATATCCTTTCAGCTCGTGGGCCACATTGATAACCCCAGCCCGGAACATAATGTCGTCCTGGAGCATATTGCCGGCCGCGGTGCTGAAAAGTCCCCGCGGGGAGGCAAAATATCCGGTTTTCCGTTTTGGCAAGGGGATGGTTTTGATCCTGCCCGCCACCTGCGCCAGCATGTTGTCCATCACTTTCACGGTTTTTTCTGCCCGTTGAGGCAGGCCAGCGGCCGTGGCAATCACCTCAAGGGATTTTTGAACATTCTCAAAGCTTTCCGGTAATATAATGATGGACGCAATGCCCAGGGTTTCTAAACGATGGGCAAGGACAGGCCCGTCTTTCTGGGCGTACAGCACAACAAGATCCGGCTTTAAAGAGACAATGGTTTCAAAATTAAGCCCGGTGGATTTGCTGCCCACGCCCTTTAGGGTGGCAACTTCGGGAAAAACAGCCCGTGTCAGTTTGTCCCTTTTGGAATGAGAATCGATGCCGACGATTTTGTCCTGGAGTCCCAGGGATAAGAGGCACAGGGTAACCGGTTTAAAAGTGGGGATAATCCGGTTGACTTTTTCGGGCAGGGTGACCCGGCGGCCGGCCATGTCCGTGATGGTACGTGGGGTGTCGGTCATGGCGTTTCCGGGTATGAAAAACAGTGAAAACAGGATTATCACCAGCTGCTGCGCAGTCATGGTGAAAATGGGTTTTTGTTTGATTTTTTTTAGCATGTTTGTCCCGTGATTATTTATCATCGTATTTGTTTTAACCGTGAAGTTCATGACATTAATTCGAGTATGGCTGTTATATGAAAACGGGTGATATTATGTCAATATAATAGTTAATTTATAAGCAGCATAGTTAATAGAGGGTGATAGGAACTTATAATTTCTAAGAATGACGTAAAAATTATTGGGCTAATATAAAAATCCGGAGTTAATGGAAAATGTGAAGGCTGGTTGGGATTGATATTCTACAAATATGAAAAAATAGTTTGGAAATATGTTTCGGCAATCATATAAATAAATTTATGGTTATTTATGGTAGCTATTAGTTATACTATTCTATAGATTGATGAATTTTAAAATATTCTTGACAACAAATAACCAAAATAACAAAATGCGGCGTTTTGTATATTCTCTCAAAATAAAGCCGGGTCTAAAATTTAATTTCTAAAAAGGAGGAGAACACAATGTTGGGACGTTATTTACTGGCCGGGATTTTTTGCCTGGGCATATTTGCCGGGAATCTTTTTGCTGCGGAGATGCAACCGCAGGATACGTTCACCCTAGGCGAGATTGTTGTGACCGGAGAAAAAGCCGATATATCCGATATCGGTATTTCCGACACCATAACCGCAGAACAGATAGAAGCCACCAACAGTAAGACAGTGGCGGATGTCTTGCAATTTGCACCGGGCATCACAATGACCCGGGGAATGAAAAACGAGCCTGAGATCAGTGTGCATGGATTTTCCCAGGAAAAAAGCCTTTTTCTCATTGACGGCATACCCTATTATGAAACCTATTATGGAAAACTCAATCTCGATCAGATTCCCGTGGGCATTATCTCCAGAATCGAGATTACCAAAAATGCACCGTCGGTTCTGTATGGGGCAAATGCCCAGGTGGCCGTCATCAATGTGATCACCAAACAGGGAACCGAAAAGCCCAGTTTCAGCCTGAAAGGGGAAATGGGTGAAAACAATACGTACAAAGCGGAACTTTCCCACGGCAATCAGATCGGGGCTGTGAATTACTGGCTGAGCTACTCCCATGAAGAGTCAGACGGGTGGCGGCTTTCCGATGATTTTGAGCCGGAAACGGCATATCGCTTGAAAAGATTTATGCCGGATGTAGACGGCATCCATGAGGATGGCGGGTTTCGGGAAAATTCGGATTTTGAAAAGGACCGGTTCTGGGCCCGGGCCGGCATCATCCCGTCACCGGATTCCGAGTATTTTGTCAGTTTTCATATCATGGATTCGGAATTTGGGCATCCGCCCGCCACCGATGTTTATAAAATATTTGAAACCAGCGGTGATGATGCCGGCTTTTCGACATTTTCAAGGTTTGAGGAGTATACGGACTGGGGTGTCGACCTGAGCGGGAAGCAGTTTGTTTCGGACCGTCTGTCCTTCCGGGGCAAGCTTTTTTACCATAATCACGAGGACGAGTATGTTTCGTATGACGGCCCCGATTACGAAACGGTTATTTCCAAATCTTCATACAAGGATCATTTTTTCGGCGGGTCCCTATTCGCTGATTTTTCACTGGCAGACTCTCATAAGGGGGCAGTTTCCTTGCATTACAGACGCGATTCCCATGAGGACAGAAGCGGTGAGGATCTGCCCTATAATGAATATATCTCCTATACCGGATCCATTGGTACGGAACAGAAATTTTTTACCGATTTCGGGCTGACCCTGTATGCCGGGATTGCCTATGACTGGTTTAAAGTGGATGACGCCGAAGATTATGAATTTGACGATGATGACTATCTCATCGGGCAGGTGGATGGGAAAATCCCGGGAACAATGGAAGAAGTCAATCCCATGATCGGTTTTACATGGGATTGGGACCAGACCGCTTTTTACGGTTCGGTGGCCCGGAAAACACGATTCCCGGCCCTGTTTGAACTCTATTCATCGTCGGGTGGCAACATTGATCTTTCTGCGGAAAAAACCATCAATTATACTCTGGGGGTAACCCGGATGTTCGGAAATCGGGTAACCGTTGATTTCTCCGGTTTTTATCATGATATCGCCGATTGGATTTCCCGTGACTATTATGAGGATGATTACACCGGCATTGAAATGTATGACAACGTGGAAAAGGTTGCCATGCTGGGGTTTGAAACCACGATGGATATTGTTTTTTGTCGATACTTCAAGATGAATCTGAACTATACCTATATCGACGCTGAAGACAAAAGTGATAAAAAAGTGACCGATGATGTGGTCGGTGTCGCTGAAAACAAATTCGGCGTCGGGTTCAATGCCCTGATTCCGAAAATTCTGGTCATGGTGGACATGCAGGGAATCTACGCAGATGGCGTCTATGACAGCCTCCCGACAACGGGTTCCCCCGATGACGAAGCCGTTGAAACCGATGATTACTTTATCGTGAACACCCGAATTTCAAAGACGTTCAAGAAGATGTACAGCGTTTATGCGGAAGTGAATAATCTCTTTGATGAAAACTATGAAGAGGAGATAGGGTTTCCCTCCCGGGGAAGAAATTTCCGGGTTGGGGTGAGTCTTGATTTTTAAATCAATATGGCAATCAGTACCCTGTTAGAATAAAAAATGCTCTGTCGGCAACTTACGGCAGAGCATTTTTTATTTACAAACACGGTCAACGGGAGTGGATTACGTTTTGTTTGGCTTCGATGAGTTGATCGTGGGACAACCGCAACAGTTTTGACAATTTGTGCATCAGATAATTTTCATATTTGTCCATTTTTTCGTCAACAAAGACAATCTGCCACAGGATTTCGATGATATCGAGTTTTTCTTGGACAGAATAGTTTTCGTTGATCAGACGGGCAAACTGCCACAGATCCACACTTTCTTCCAACTTTGCATCCGCCCGGATCATCAGGGCCTCGGCGTGTTCCTCTGTCAGGTTGTACTTTTCCTTTAATATCGAAAGAACCGTTGCCGTTTCCGATTCGGTGAAGGTTTCATCGATGCGTCCCATCTCTACAAAAAGCGCACACGCGGCTACGCGGACGTCGTGGGCAGCATCCGGATCTGTATCCGGGGAATTGTCGGCAGCGGGTGCCCCGAAAAATCGTTTAACGATATCAAACATTTGTTTCCTTTCAGGTATCGGTTTTTTTTAAATAAAATCGTGAGATATGCGTTTTGAGTAGTGAGAGAGAGAAGAAGGGGTCTGTCACTTTCACAACTCACAACATTCATGCGTTGTCCAAGTTTTTGCCTTTTGCCAATAGAGCATGGTTGGCAGGTGTTGTCAAATATGCGTAAAACTAAAGCACCATCTAACCATACGCAACCATATTTTTTTCACATTCGATAGTTATTTTTTCAAGGCAGGCGTGAAAGGCTGTGTCGTTTCTCTTTGACACCGGCTTATTGCTGTGGCAGAATCGATAAAGATTTGATCGTGTAGGATTTTTTACAGCTGCTCACCTATGCCGCATAAACCGGCGCTGTTGAAAAGGCGTACGCCGCAAATAGCCTATTGCAAGCACCAAATTGCAAATCACGCCCATATCCTGTTGGGGAAGAATCAAATATTTTGACAAACGATGAAGGTATTTTCATATCAACATCTCGGGCACGTGGTTCGGGATACTATAATAATCGGGGCAATATATATGCCTCATAGCCACAGGAGTTGATTAGTTGGAAACCGTTAAAGGATATCTGGAAATTTTAGACCGGGGATTCGGTTTTTTACGAAGCCTTGAAAACAACTTTTTGCCGGGACCGGCGGACACGTTTGTCCCGGCTTTTATGATACAGAAAAATCGCCTCCAGGAGGGCGTTTTTATCGAGGGAACCGGGGCAAAAGCAAAGTTGGGCAGCGAGAATTTGAAGCTTTCCGACATTGAAACCGTCAATAAAATGTCGGTTTCCGAATGGGGGACACTGGTCCCGTTTCAGAGCCAGACCAGCATCAACTCTCTATATCGGTTGAAAATGACAATGGGGCCCGATGACTTGACGGGCAGGGCACTGGACTTGATTGTGCCCATGGGTAAAGGCCAGAGAGGCCTTATTATCTCACCGCCCAAAGCAGGGAAAACATCCCTGCTGAAACACATGGCCAATGCCCTGGCCCTGAATCATCCTGAAGTGGATGTGTATGTCCTCCTGGTGGATGAGCGGCCTGAAGAGGTTACCGACTTTAAACGTGGGCTTAAAAATGCCCATATCCTTTTCTCTTCGTCGGATCAGAGTGTGGTCCAGCATATGCGCATGACCCGTCTGGCCCTGCAGGTGGCATTGCACTGGTCCGAAGTCGGCCGGGATACCGTGGTGCTCATCGATTCATTGACCCGGATGGCCCGGGCCTTTAATGCGGAGACACAAAGCCACGGCCGCACCCTCACCGGTGGTCTGGGCGCCAGTGCCATGGTGGTACCGCGTAAAATTTTCGGCACGGCCCGCAACATTGAAAACGGCGGCTCCTTGACCATCATGGCGACGATTCTGGTGGATACCGGCAGCCGCATGGATGATATTATTTTTCAGGAATTCAAAGGCACCGGCAACATGGATCTGGTGCTCAGCCGAAAATGTGCCGAGCAGAGAATCTGGCCGGCCATTGATATCCAGAAATCCGGAACCCGCAAAGAAGAGAGCCTGCTGGACAGCGATGAATATCAGGAAGTCCTTAAAATTCGCAGGGCACTGGCGCAAAAAGACGAGATTACCGCCATGTCGCAGTTATTGGAGTACTTTCTGCACGGACGGTAAGCGCCCCTATCTATAAAAATGCTGAATGGGTTGCATAAAATTAGAAATTGGGAACAACAACGGGCTCAGGCGGCCTTTGTCGCTACCCGGGTGTCAAGCGCTTTTCGGATCTGGCCGGGGTGGTTGGTGGTCAAGGACTCTGCGCCCATTTCCTCAAATCGCCTGGCCGTTGCCGGATCATTGACATCCCAGGCATGAACTTCCTTTTTATGGGTGTGCAGCAATTGAACAAAACTGCGACCCACCACGCTGTGGGCCTGCAGGTCCACGCCATCTGCCTGACAATGTGCCAATGTTTCAAGAATTGTCTCTGCGGAAGGGGTCCACAGGCCAGACGGGTTGTTTCGGGTAAAGTCCGTCAGCCAGAACGCCTTTATTATGGGCAAACTTTGTTTTACCGCGGCAATCACACCGGCATCAAAGGCAATGATCATTATCTGTTCAGGCAGCAACCGGGATTTTATCAGGTCTTTTTCAAGGAACGGCACGATTTCCGGGCCTGATTTGATCTCGATATAGATGCGTTTGTCCCGGGAAACCGTATCTAAAACCTCACTTAAAGTCGGGATTTGTTCTCCTGCCCACTCGGGCCCCTTCCAGCACCCCACGTCCAGCCGGCGAAGTTCGGATAACATGGCATTTCCAGCATTCAGGATGACATCACCGGTCCGCTCCGTGGTATCATCATGAAGACAGACGATTTTGTTGTCTTTTGTCAGATGGAAATCCCCCTCGATGCCGTCGGCACCCTGGTCCCAGGCCAGATTAAAGGCGGAAAGCGTGTTCTCCGGGGCATCGTGGGAGGCCCCTCGGTGTGCGATGATCTGCGTTTTCATTGGTATATAGGGTTGTCCTCTTCCTTTATCTGTATTACTATATATTGGTTGTTTTATATAACAACCTGATAAAACAGGTAATTGTATATCATCCGGTTCTTTTGGAATCAGGTCTGAACCGGTTCTATTTATTGGTTCGCCAGGCTGTTTGCCATACTATAATCACTGTGTCAAGCCCCTATTTCGTGTTTTGCTGAAAATTCATATACCCTTACAAATAGGATGTTGCCGACGATTTGTTTTTTGGGAGTTTAGCCATTAGCTAGTGCCCGTCCGGAAACGGTCTTTTCGCCCAATTCCTGCGGTATGCTCAAAACTATATCCTCGGAATATCAGCGATATACCTGTGGTCAAATTTATCGCATACCTTGATCTTGAACGAAAATCCTCGTTTCCGGGCGAACACTAACGAATGTTCGTTTTTTAAATGATTTCCGGCTTCACGCCCAGACTGGCGTAATACACCTTTGGATGCGTACCTGCCTCGGGGGACAGGGGGTTTGATGGGCTTGCACAGCACGTTGTATTCCAGGTCATGGATTTTCACGTAGGGACCGTTTTCCACACGCTGTTTCGCCGTCACCGGAGCCCCGGTCTTTTTGAGTATCCGGTCTCACCATTCATACCGATGGCCGAGGTTCTTGAAATACAGTGTCAAACCCATTTTTTTGCCCGCCTCGGTCATGAACTAGCTCACCGGTTTGGATTCTCCCGGGGGCGTAATGACCGCTGATCGCATGAGGGCCATGGCATGTTCCTTACCATCCTGGGCCACTCGTTTTCAGGTGATCGGCAACCGGTCTTTATTATTATTCACCGGATTTTTTCGGTAAACGGAGGGCGTATTCTTTCAACAGTACTTTGGGTTCCTCGCTGTTTCGTGTGGGTGCCCCGGGATGCTTTCATTTTGATGCTCAAAAAACTCGGCGCAAAGCGGTCGTAACGCCGGACAGGGTCTCGTCCCGGACAGGGTCTCGTCATAAATTATCATATTGATATTTATGTAAAATTAAAACCATCGGGGGATATTTGATGACTGTCCGGCTTAACGATCGCTAAGCCCCTCAAACAGTTTCGAGCATCAAAATGAAATCATCCCGGGACTGTACCGGTCAAATTTACCCATATGTAACAGCGAGGATCCGTACTTTGGATGTGTCAAAAATTGCAGTAAGTGATCATTTCGTTGAATTTAGCGGCATCTATGATAACGATTGAGTATCACTCACGCGTTTATTGTGCATCGAGGATGCAAAAAGAGATTTTAAGCCGGGGCAGTGGATTCCGATAGCCTCATCTGGCCGTTTGTTCGCTTACTGCGGGCGCCCGGTTCCCCGGTGGCTGTATTTTGTGATGCGCTTCGGTGTTTCCCATCTCAGGCTGCTTTTTCGATTCGAACCGCGCAGGCCTTGTATTCGGCGGTCAGCGTCACCGGGTCAAAGGCGGGATTGGTGAGCCAGTTGGCACAGGCTTCCCGGAAATGAAAGGCCATCCATACCATGCCTTTGGGTACCTGAGGCGTGACCCTGGCTTTGACCAATACCTCCCCGCGTCGCGATTTCACCCATATTTTCTCACCGTCTAAGATTCCCAGTTCGGCGGCATTATCCATCGATATGTCGGCGGTCTCCTCGCCCAAAATATCATTGATGCCCTCACAGCGGCCTGTCTGGGTGCGGGTATGGTAATGGGGCAACCGACGTCCGGTGCTGAGCACGAGCGGATAGTCATTGCACGGCACCTCGGCCGGGGGTGTCCAATCCACCGGGGTGAACATGCCCAGCCCGCGCGTGAAGTGTCCGTCATGGTGTAGATAGCCGGTTCCGGGATGGGTTTCGTCCGGACAAGGCCACTGCAATCCATTACCCTCTAAACGTCTATACTTAATCCCGCCCATTTGCGGAGCAAGCACCGAAATTTCGGTATCCCAGATTTCCCGGGCGCTGTCGGACGCCCAATGCTGACCCATTCGTTCGGCAATTGCCTTGAATATCCACCAATTGGGCTTGGCTTCGCCCGGCGGTTCACTGGCCGTTCGCACACGGCTGACCCGGCGCTCACTGTTGGTAAAGGTCCCGTCATTTTCGCTCCATGCCGCCGCCGGTAAAATGACGTCGGCAAATCGTGTGGTTTCAGTTGGAAAAATATCCTGGCAGATCAGAAATTCGGCCGATGCCAGTTCGTGCTCTACTTTGCGGATATCGGGTTCCGTATTGGCCAGGTTTTCGCCAAACACGTAAAAGACGCGAACCTTTTTGTTCACCAGGCCTTCCATCATCTGGGGAATCATCAGTCCGACTTGATCCGGCAATTGCGATACCCCCCAGGCCGTCTGGAACTTTTTGCGCATAGCTGCATCAGCAACGGCCTGGTAACCGGGAAAAACATTGGGCAGAGCCCCCATATCACAGGCCCCCTGAACATTGTTTTGTCCGCGAAGGGGATTGACCCCGCCGTATTCCACACCCATGTTGCCCAAGAGCATTTGCAAATTGGCGACATCCAATACGTTGTTGCGGCCACAGGTATGTTCGGTAATTCCCAATGTGTAGCAGAGCATCATGGGTTTTATGGACGCAATCCTGTGGGCGACCTTGTGGATCAAATCCACTGAAACACCACAGATTTCAGCCGCTCTTGCCGGCGGATATTCACTGACTTTTTGTTTCAGATCATCAAACCCGACTGTACGGGATTCCACGAATTTGCGATCATACAAGTTTTCCGTGATCAACACATTCATGAGCGCATTGAGAAAGGCGATATCCGAACCGACCCGTATCGGCGCATGGATATCGGCAAAATCGACCAATGGGTGTTTGCGCGGATCCACTACGATCAGTTGTGCCCCTCTGAAAACAACGGCATTTTTTAAAAAGGTGGCAGCCACCGGATGCGCTTCAGCCATATTAGATCCAATTACCATAAACATTTTTGCACGGCCGAATTCGTTAAATGAATTGGTCATGGCCCCTGAACCAAACGCAGTCGCCAGTCCGGCGACAGTAGGCGCATGTCAGGTGCGGGCGCAGTGATCGATATTGTTGGTTCCGATCACCGCACGAAAGAATTTCTGCATTTGATATGAGTCTTCGTTGATGCTGCGCGCACAACTGACCCCGGCAACGGCATCGGGCCCGTGCGTCGTGATCACCTCTTTCATTTTGTTGGCAACCAACTCCAGTGCCTCATCCCATGAAGCTTTTCTAAACTCTTCTTTTTCTTTGATCAGCGGCGTCTTGAGTCGATCTTTGGCGTAAATAAAATCATAACCGAAGCGCCCCTTGACGCACAGGCGTCCCTGGTTTGGCTCGGCATCTTCCACACCGGTGACTTTGACAATTGTACCGTCTTTGACATGCAGCAACTGCTGACATCCCACGCCGCAGTAGGGGCAGGTCGTACGAATTTTTTGGGTTTCCCAAGGTCGCCAGGCATGCAGGGCTTTTTTTTCAACCAATGCGCCCACCGGGCAGGCTTGAACACACTCGCCGCAAAAAACACAGTCCGATGTGATTTCAGGATGCTCAATCGAACCGAACACCTCACCGTTGACCTCGTATTTGCCAAAATTGATCGCCCGGTTGACCTGTACCTCGTTACAGGCCTGATAACATCGTCCGCAGTTGATACAGCGGGAAAAATCACGCCTGATCATGGGGCCAGCCATCTCAATGGGCAGTGGCGTTTGCGGGGGGGCAAAATGTTTCACCTCTACCTGGTATTGAAATGCCAGGTCTTGAAGTTTACAATCGCCCCAGGCCGGGCATAGCTCCCTGGCCCCCTCGTTTTCCTGAACCCGCAGTTGAAACCCCGTCCAGTCCGACGCCGCATTACCCAAGGCCGCACAATTGTGGGCACCGGATGCCAGCATCAGTTCTATAATCATCTTGCGGGCGGTCACGACCCTGGGCGATTCAGTCAGAACCCGTATGCCCGCTACGGCGCGGGTACTACACGCGGGCTGTAATTTATCGTATCCTTGGACTTCAACGACGCAGATGCGGCATACACCGGTTGGCGTCGCCCCCTTTAGGTGACAGAGGGTCGGAATTTTTACCCCGTGTGTCTCGGCGGCTTCCAAAATAGTCTGGCCGGACCGGAAATCCACCGCTTTACCATTTAAAACAAATGTATTTTTTGGCATTTTTCAGTTTCCTTTCATTGATGGATTGGGTATATGTCCAATTTGTAGTTGCCTTTCATCTCGTGGTCGCTGCGTTTTAAAATCATCTGCCTCATGTCGTGCAAAGCCCGTCGTCCTTGCACCTGTTCGATGGCACTATTTTCCCATACAAAGGGGCGATGGGGCTGCCGCACTGATCAAGGTGAAATCATCATACGGGTTCTCTCCCTGGCATCCCCGGCAGATCGGGCCGTGGTTGGCGGGATACGACTCGCCGCACATCGGGCAGAGAATTTTTTTTGCCGGTTCATTTTTCTTGAGAAATGATGGCCGAATCCGAACGGGCTGAACACTCAACAGGTTCGCCCCGGCCTGCCGGATCTCTTCAAAAAGGCGAGCCTTATTTTGCTGGGGCTTGGGTTTCAGCTTGAAAAACCAGGTTCTGATTTCAGACCCCGGCGCTAATTTGGTTGAATCAAGAAAAACACGAATTCCGGAACCCTTGTATTTATCGTACAGGGCCAACGCAAAACGGCCCAGATGAACAATTTTGAGCCAACCGTTGCCAATGGTGCAGGGCGTGAGCAGCTGCACTGCATCCGGCAGACATTTGGGTGTTTCACAAATGGCATCGAACAATTGGCCGGGCGGCAGATGAGCTGCCGCGAGATCCACCATCTTACCGCCAATAAGCAGGCCTGGCGCCGCATGGCCGTGAAAAGATTCAACCAACCGCAGGTATTCCTCAAAAGTATAGTCGCACCCGTCCTGGGTCCGGTACCAGATACGGCCCGCGTATGACGATGAATTTAATTTCTGGACCTGCTTGTTCATCTTATCCGTATTCTATCGGGGTTGGTTTATGGCTGGATTATATCAAAGTTTATCGGCATATATCATCCCCTGTCCGATATGTCAATATTGGCATAACGAAATCATGCTTGAAAAATCGTCTGGAATTGATACAAAGGATGTTATGATAGAAGAATCAAACCAATTCCATATCCGCGCCAAGGTGTGGATTGAGGATGACAACAACCGGGTGGTTTTTGGGTTGGGCCGTGCCCGTATTTTAGAAACGATTCAGCAAGTGGGGTCGATCACAGCGGCCGCTAAAGAACTGAAAATGAGTTATCGCGCCGTATGGGGCAAAATCAAGACGACGGAAGAATGCCTTGGTCAACCCTTGTTGATTCGAAACGTCGGCGGTGCCTTGGGAGGCGGTTCTCAACTGACGCCCTTTGCCAAGGCGCTCCTGAAACAGTTCCGCCAGCTTCACCGCTCGGTCCGGAAGCAGTCCGATAAAACTTTTGAAAAGGGCCGCTGGGAAGGTACCGTCGAGAGATACAAGGCAGACACTAAATTTTGAGGCCTGTTGTGTATGAAGATTTTAATCGAATTTTTTCGTCAATTTTCAAGTACTACTCCACTTTATCGGGAATTTCCCATGAATCAGATATCTCGCAGATTTTTTCCGATGGGCCCTGTCATCAGCAGACCAGTATCAACCCGGAAATCGTTCCGGTGGCGGGGCTGCCCGGATCGGTCTTTGAATTGTCCATGGGCCAGCCGACAGTTTGCAGCAAGCGGGTGACATTGATTCCGAAACCGGACATGGAGGGCCTGGCCACTTCCGGGTGTCGACACTCACCGTCCTGGGCCAGTGCGCGACAGGCAACATGGTCCGGGCAGAACAGTTGCTTACATGATCCGCCGGCAAAGGCCTTTGAACGGGTGTAGCCCATTTCAACGGCATCATGTTCGATCGCTGCGGCAATTTCATGAAGCAGTCTGAACCAGTCGTGGCGTTGGTTGGAAATGAGAATTTCAAAGGGCACGTCTATTTTAAAAACAATGGCCTGAGAAAAGCTTTTCAGCCGTTTTCGAAATCCATCCGGGCCCGACACATGGGGCGGGCAGCTTTTTGACAGCCCGTAGTTTTTACATCCGGGATCCTTGCAAAGCATTGCCAGATTATCCTCAATCAGGATATCACCTGTTAAAATAAGGGCGGCATCACTTGCCCCGGATCGACACGCCTGCTGAATCAGTTGGTGGACGTCGGTTTGCGTAATTTGGTGATGGTTTGTCATTATGGTTGCCTTTACCTGCTGAATCATTGAATTAATTTTTTTAAAACGCTTTAGCTTAAAATGCCATCTATGGCAATATGTTATTGCTCTGATAACGTTCAACTTTGTTATTGGGCGGATGGTTTTTAGTCATTGGTAAATGCCGCTTCCTTCCAACCTTTAAATGCGTGATGTTGCCGACCCTGACGGTGTCTGGAGTCGGTACCGTAAACTGACGATTAAGTAATTTTGGAGAAATAGGTTTTTCACACTTGTTTCTCAATCAACCGGACAGTGTTGCGCTTAAAGTCAAGACTGCACTCTTTTTTTGCCTCTTAACAATATAATTATTTGAATTTATTAATATTATAAAAAAAATAATTTTAATAATTTTTTATGTTGACATTTAGTTTGTTTTGTGAATAATTGTATACAAAATACAAAATACAAAATACAACCTTATGGCAGATAAGCGAGTCCAATATGGTAAAAGTCATAGGCGTTACAGAGGCAGCAATCCACGAGATCAGAAAAAAAATTATAACAGGTGAATTCAAACCGGGGCAGAAGCTTGGCGAATCGGAATTGGCTGAGCAATTGGATATCAGTCGCCCCCCCCTCCGTGAAGCTTTTCGTACACTTCAACAGGAAGGATTGCTTGTCACAATACCTCGAAAAGGGATGAGTGTGGTTGATATTTCTTTGAGAGACCTGAAAAATATTTATCAGTTTCGTGAGATGGCCGAGCTGTTTGCCATAGAAAATTTTAATAAGAATGATTTAGACAAGTTGGAAACGTCACTCACAGAAACAAAATCTTTAAATTGTGGGCCCGGTGAAATGGACACAAGCAGTTTGTGGAATTTTCGAAAAATAATCATCAACTTCCATGTCAAGCTCATCGAAACACTGAATAATGATCGTGTTTCGCGCTTTTATGCATGCACGATTTCGAGTCTTAACAGATACCATTTTATGCAATTTTACTGTGATGGTGTGAATCACTCGGTTGACGATCATCAAAAAATTTATGAATTGCTTAAAAAGGATAACATTATTCAGGCAAAACGGTTCATGAAAGAACATTTGAAGTGGTCCTTCCAGACACTTTCTAAAATTGTATCCCAGAAAATAAAGTAATCATAAAGGCGATGCTTTGAATACAGTTTGATCTTCAACAAAAATATTTGGGGGCTAAATTCGTTTACAAACACCGAAACCGTTCATAGGGAACTCGATGATTTTAAGAATCGCAACATGGTATCATGATACATCGAAGGGGGGTGGTTTTCAACGAAGAAGCTGAAGAAGCTATTTTAGATGGACTGAGAATTGAGACCTTTGCAAAAAGTTGAAAAGCGGGTTGTATTTAGAAAAAACGGTTTAGGGCCGAACATAAATAATCCCATGTTGCGGAGAAGTAAAAAAGAAAGGTTTTTTGCAAAGATGGCGGACTGAGTATCAATAAATTCAAAACGAATGCAAAAAAGAAGGAGTGTAAAGATGGCTAGATATTCGGGAGAAATTGAAATCAGTGAAAAAGATTCAAAGCTTATCGATGGTATCATTAAAAGGGCTCCGGAAAAGAAAAAAGAGAATGAACCGGCTATTCAGAAATACGGAGACCTGAAGTATAACTTTGAGGTTGAGAGAACGACTTACAACACCCGTGTAAAACAGTTCCCGTGGAATTTTGTGGCCCAACCCATGATCGGTACCTGTGTTCAGGGCTGGAATTGCCATACAGAAGCCGGAAACAGACTGAAGGATCTTGGTGTAAAACACGCCTATGTCGTCTCAACCGGCCTGCATGGCACCGGTATTCTGGACGAGATGCTGGCCGTTATGAAACAAGCCGGTGTGGCGACTACTGTAGGGCCTTTTACCCATTCCAATCCACGAATTGATGATATTGAAGCTGGTGTCAAGGCCTTTAAAGAAGCCGGTTGTGACGGTGTTCTGAGTGTCGGCGGCGGAAGCTCCCATGATACCGGTAAGGGGATCCGGCTGCGCCTGTCCAATCCGGATAAAACTATTTTTGATGCTCGTGCTTTGCTGCAGCCCCACTGGATGGAAGCCTCCCTGCAGTTGAAATATATCACGACACCGCAAGTTGCCATCAACACGACCTGTGGTACCGGTGCTGAAATCACGCCGTTTGCCGTTATGACAGACTGGGATAACCGGTGGAAGTTTAACATTATGGCCAATGGCGGAATGCAGCCTTCGGTTGGGTATGACGATCCGTTGTTTTTCCGCTGCATGCCGGAGCATATTGCGGCCCAGAGCGGAATCGATTCTTTGGTTCACGGACTGGGTGGTGTAATGTCCAAACTTGAAAACGAGACGGCCCGGGCAGTCGGTATGGCTGCTGTTAAGATGACGTTTGAAAACCTGCCCGAGTTTGTTTATAACCGTTGGAATGATGTGGCCGCTGAAAAAATGTGTTGGGCCCAGCACCTTGGCGCCTGCACATATGCACTGGGTGGAGGCGTCGGCCTGATCCATGCCCTGGCGCATCAGATTTCGGCTATCAATGATATGCACCATGGTATGGCCAATGCCGTTTTTATGGTTGAGGGGCTCAAGATGAACAAATACGCAGCGCCGGCCAAGATGGCTACGATGGCCAGAAATTGTTGCGGAATTGATATCACCGGCCTTACACGGTTCGATGCCGCTCAGAAATTTATCGATGCTTGTGAAGAGATCAGAAATGCGGTTGGTATCAAAGACGTCCGCCTGAGCACCTATGGACTTACAAAAGATGACTGTTACTGGATGTCCAAACATGCTGTCAACGACCTGAATCTTGAAGCTAACGTGAGAGACCTGACCGAACCTGAAATCGAAGCGATGCTGGTGGCCATGCTTTAAAAGCGATTTGACTTGAGATTATTTGGTGGGTGCGGATCCATCAGGATTCGCACCCGAATAACTTCAGACCATCTGGTGGGCGCGGAGCCATCAGGATCCGCGCCCGAACAATTCAATGAAAGGGCTGAATATGGGAAAAGAAAATCAAAGTTATAAATGGGTAGTACTTATAATTGCCTGTTTTTTTGCGATTATTGATATGTCTACACTCTCGATATTTTCAATGACGGGGGCCGAAATTACCAAGCAACTGGGAGTAACCGCTGAATATGCAAATTCCTTTGGTCCGTGGGGTTCACTTGGATTATTCGGGATCTGGTCTGTTGGGCAGGTGATAGGGTTCCTGCTGGGCGGGCCAATGTATGACAAAATCGGTTTCAGGAAAACTTTGCTGATTGCCGGGATTTGTCTTGTGATTCCGCAATTTATTATCCCGAATATTTCAAATTTCTGGGTGGTTTGGTTTTTACGCCTGGTTCAGGGATTATGCAATGTTGCGTTTGTTCCACTTGTGGTTACGTCCATCGGTTGGTTCGGGGCCGAGCAGGGCACGCTGGCGTTGGGATTTCTCATTGGCAGTCTGCTTGCCGGCGGTACGATTGGAAATTTTTTAGCGTCTCTGGCGGCTTATCCAGGTAACTATTACCTTGTCGGCGTGTTATGTGTAATGTCAATTCTGCTTGCCATTATATTGGGACGTCCGTCTCCGGCGGCCGTAGGTTCCACTATGGTAGAAGAGGATAGTGAAGCCGCTAAGGAAGAAGCCGTTGGATGGGGTACTGTTCTGGCGTTGAAGGAAACCTGGATTCTGGGGTTAACGTTGTTATGCGGAACGCTCATGCTGTACCCGTTTTTTGCCGGATTCGGGCAATTTGCACTTGAGAATGGGGTTACGAAAAGCCAGCTTGCAGGAGGATCATTGGCCCTGACGGTTTGTTTTGTGATTTGTGCCGTTATTTCAGGTGCCGTGACAACATCCATGTCTAAAAAAATGAATCCTTTGAAGGCTCAGGCGGCAGTGGTTATGACGGGATTTTTGATTATGGTGCTCGGTGCTATTCTCATGGCTTTCTTGGGAACAAACGGTGGATTTTCAAGCTGGTTCATTTCCTGTCTGGTATTTTTCCCGCTGGGCATGGGTATCATGATGCCCACATTTAACGTGATGCCGCCTTTGGTATTTAATCCAAAAGTAGCTGGAACCGGAACCGGGGTCGTGACATTTGTCGGAAATATTGTCAACTGGGCAACTCCGGGAATTTGGCTGGGCCTTGTCGTTACGATCGGTTGGAAAGGTTACTGGCTTTTGATTGTACCGTTTATGATTATCGGCTTTTTATTAGTACTGTCCATTTATCGACGTGCATGATAAAATTGAATGTGACAGAGTCGAAATTTGATAGGCGTTTGGCGGATGGATGAATTCTGCAGTAGGGGCTTGGTTTAAAATTTGATGATGGATGTGTGCGCAACATACAAGGCTTTAATCTATTGGACACGGTAGGGAGGTATTAAAATGACAATTTTAAAAATAGATATGAACCAAAAGAAGATAACCACAGAGGCTTTACCGAAAGAGGTCGTTGTGGGGGGACGGGCCATGGTTGCGTATCTTATGACAAAGCACTGTCCGCCAACCGCTCATCCTCTTTCAGAGGAAAGTATCTTTGTTCTCGCACCCGGATTGCTGGGTGGCACTGCGGCACCACAGATCAACCGCATATCAGTCGGCGGAAAAAGTCCTCTAACTGGCGGAATAAAAGAAGCCAATTCCGGGGGAACTGTCGCTTTCGCTTTGAGTCGGCTGAACCTGCGGGCTGTGATGGTGAGCGGGAAAACGGATGAATGGCAGGTACTGAAAATATCCAATGAAGGTGCTTCTCTCGATCCTGCCGGTGAGATTGTCGGAATGAAAAATTATGAAGCCTGTGATCGGCTCCGTGAACGGTACGGAAAGAAAATCGCCGTTGTGTCCATCGGTCCGGCTGGTGAAATGGGTATGGCCTCTGCCACAGTCGCCATTACCGACACCGAGGGCAGACCTTCCCGACATTGTGGGCGAGGCGGTTTGGGCGCTGTAATGGGCGCCAAAAAATTGAAGGCAATTGTAGTTGATGATACAGGTGGAAAGATTCGGAAGCCTGTAAGAAAGGATGAATTTAAGGCTGCGGCGCTTAAGGCAACACAGCATATAAAAGAATTCCCGTTTACCCCTTTTTTCCATTCGTTCGGGACACATGGCTCAACTCAGGAAGACAGTGACAGGGGAAGTCTGCCTTCTTATAACCATCGTTCTGGAAGTTTTGATAAGGTCGCCAATATTAATCATGAGAAATATGTCGAACTGATTGATAAACGTGGTGGTGTTAGAGGGCACGGATGCATGCCGGGCTGCATGGTTAAATGTTCGACCATATTCAACGATGAAAAAGGCGAATTTGTTACGGCCGGGTTTGAGTATGAAACTGTCGGGTTGCTGGGGTCAAACCTGGGTATCGATGACCTTGATGAGATTACCTGCATGGAACGTGAATGCGATGATTATGGCATTGATACGATTGAAACGGGTGCATCGATTGGTATTCTGAATGATGTCGGTATGTTTGAGTTCGGGAATTCAAAAAAGGCCAAGGAATATATTGACGAAATCGGGAATGGAACAGCTATGGGCAGAATATTGGGCAGTGGCTCGGTTGGCACCGGCAGGGCCTATGGCATAGATCGTATTCCGGCAGTAAAGGGGCAGGCGATTCCGGCACATTGTGCCAGGTCCCTTAAAGGATGGGGTGTGACCTATGCGACAAATCCGATGGGCGCCGATCATACAGCGGGGTTGGTAGTCGATGATCCGCTGTCTCCTGTCGGTCAGGTGGAGCGTTCCAGGGATGCCCAGATATTTCATGCGGCTTTAGATTCATCAGGGTTTTGCATGTTTACCTTTATGGCCCCGGATATTGTAGCGGAATTGGTCAGTTCTCTTTATGGCATAGAATGGACGGCCGATGATTATATGGAAATGGGAAAGGAAGTCCTCCGGAAAGAGCGGGCGTTTAATATTAATGCCGGGATCAGTGAAGAAGCTGATGGCCTTCCGGACTGGATGACGAAAGAACCTTTGCCGCCTACCAATGCCGTTTGGGATGTGCCCCGGGAAGAATACATGAAACTGTTCAATTTTTAATTTAATGAAGATAAGAGTGTTGTAAAGTGACAAGAGCGGAAAGAACTTATTACCCTTTTATTAATGGAGAAAAAAATGTCTGATTTAAGTGAGAAGAGTGCTGTACCCAAAGACGAAAGTGAAAACATGAAGGAACGTGCGGAACGAGTTGAACAGATTGAAGAGGTAGAAATCGAGGAACTCGCAATTGATGGAATATGCGGGGTATATTAAACTTTGGTATAAGCGAGTTTTATGTACGAATGACTTGAAAAATATTTTTAGACTGAATGACCTCCTTCCGCCGGTTGGATACAGGCAATGAATAAGCCATTGGGAATTGTTTTGGCATAGATGGTGTTGATTTTTGGTTGAAAACCGGTGGAAGGAAAAACTTAAAATTGTAAAAATCAGTAATATTGTAAAATAACCTTAAAAATTAGGTTAAGAATATCGTGAATCAGAGCAGAAAAATATTAAGCCCTTTTGGGATAGGCGGGAAACAAGTCAAAAATCGTATTGTTTTTGGTCCTCATAGAACAAATTATGCCGAAAACCATGTGCCCGGTGAACAGCATGCCCAATATTACGGGCGCAGGGCCAAAGGAGGGGCAGGGATAATAGTAGTTGAAGGGGCGATTGTTCATTCATCTGATTATCCCTATGAGAAGGCAATTTTCGGTTTCAAGGACGATGTTATTTCTGCGTATCAGCGTATTGTCGAAACTGTACGGGGGTATGGTTCAATTTTACTGGCACAATTGAATCATTTCGGCGGACAGGCAGACAGCAGTTTGTCACGGTCTGAAATATGGGCGCCTTCGGCGGTACCGGAAGTCAATAGCGGTGAAATTTCCAAAGTTATGGAAAAGGAAGAAATTCAGAAGGTCGTGAATGGATTTGCCGCCGCGACCCTGCGAATGAAGAAGGCCGGCATGGATGGGGTGGAAATTACAGCCGGTCAGTTTTCCCTGTTGCGTCAATTCCTTTCCCCTTTGACGAATTTCCGAACGGACGAATACGGCGGAGACATGAAAAACAGGGCGCGGTTAACGAGAGAGGTATTGGAAAATGTTCGTTATGCCGCAGGTCCTGAGTTTATTGTCGGTTTGAGGCTCTGCGGGGATGAATTTGCCCCATGGGGCGGGCTGACAACCGAAGATTGCAAAGAGATTGCAAAATATCTTTGTGAGGATGGTCTGGTGGACTATCTAACGGTTGAGGTCGGCGGGCCCTACAGCGTCCATATGACTCAGGCATCCATGCGATATCCTGAAAATTATGCCGTTTCTGCGGCCCAGGCAATATCTGAAGCAGTGCAGGTGCCTGTGTGTGCGACCGGTAGTATTGTCAGTGTAAAAGAGGCGGAAACTGTTTTAGGCGGGGGCATCGAACTTGTTGAGATGACCCGGGCATTGATTGCGGATCCATTCTTTGTTGAAAAGTTAGCGTCAGATCACAGTGACGATATCCGTCCATGTATTTTATGCAATCAGGATTGCTATATTTATTCGGGAATGAATCCGACCCTGAAGTGTGCGGTCAATCCGGAGGTCGGTAAAGAAAGTGCAATAGAACATTCTACGACGACATCAGGCAAATTAAAACGGGTTGTTGTAATCGGGGGCGGCCCGGGTGGCCTGCAGGCCGCTGTCACTGCATCTGAAAAAGGACATTCCGTAACGCTTTTTGAAAGGAAAAAGGAGCTCGGCGGCAGGGTAAGGTTGCTTGCAAAAATTGAAGGGTGCCAAAGATATTGGCGGATCATTGAATATCTCGAACACCGTGCAAGACGAAGCGGCGTTGAGATAAAGTTGGAATGTCGTGCAGACGAAAAGATGATTGTAGAAAGCTCCCCGGATGTTGTGATTGTTTCTGAGGGAAGAAAGCTTCCGCCCATTCCTTTTGTGATAGAAGACGACGTCGACATCAAATGGCCCGAAGCTATTCTCGGCGGCCAGGATACCGGTGAGACGGTTTTAATCGTTGATCTGGAAGGCTCCTGGCAGGCTGTTGGTGTTGGTTTAGCCTTAAGTGAGAGAGGGCGGAAAATAAAAATTGTAACACCTGATCTGTTTGTATCATCCCAATTGAGTAAAAACGGTGAATTTATAAACTGGTATCAGCAGGCGTTTCAAAAAAATATCGAATTTATACCTCAAACACAGGTGATCCGGGTAAAAGGAACAAAGGTCGATTTTTTGGATAAATACAGCCGTGAGGGCTGGTCTTTATCCGGTATCGATACGGTTGTCCCCGCCATTCCAGGGTATCCGAACTATCGGCTGTTCGAGTCTCTGGTTGGTAAGGGGTTCGAAATTTTGGCGGTAGGGGATTGCGTTGCTCCGAGAAATACCACCGCTGCTATATGGGAAGGATATCAAGCAGGCTCAATGATATAGTGATCTGAAGGTGTTCATATGTCAAAACGGTTTAAGCATTTATTTAGTCCGATTGAAATTGGGAAAGTAGAATTACGTAACCGGATTGTATTCCCGGCACATTTGACCAATCTTGCGGAACGGGGTCTGCCCACCGAACGTCTTTGTTATTACTATGCCGAGCGTGCGAAGGGCGGATGTGGCCTTATTATTACCGAAGAACAGACAGTGCACCCGACAGACCGGGCGTATGAAAAATTGATTGATGTGTTCGATGAATCGGTTTTACCCGGATACAGGTTGATGACGAGTTGGGTTCATCAATATGGTGCTAAAATTTTTGCCCAAATTAACCATAATGGGGTCCAGGGATCAAGCATGCATACAAAACTGCCGGTCTGGGGCCCCTCTCCAATTCCCGATCCTCTTTTCCGTGAAGTTCCCAAACAGATGGATAAAATTGAAATCCGGCAACTGATTTCGTCTTATGCAAGGGCTGCGGCACTTGTAAAAGAGGGGGGATTCGATGGCCTGGAATTTCAGGGATCTCATTCATCTATTTTGAGACAGTTCCTGTCACCCATCAGTAATCAACGAAGTGATGAATATGGTGGCACTCCGGAAAAAAGGTTTCGTCTGGTCCAGCAAATCGTAGAGGCTGTAAGATATGAAGTGGGGTCCGATTTTGTCGTCGGCATAAGGCTTTCCGGGGAAGAATTTGTCGATGGCGGTCTCCGGGTGCCGGATGTTGTTGATATTGCCAAAAAAGTGGATGCTTCCGGCTTGTTTGATTACATCAACACCAGTGTTGGAATTGCCACCAATGCATTATTTATGGTTGAGGGAACCATGGCGGTGCCACCCGGTTACAGTGTATACATGACGTCGGCAATGCGCAGGGTTGTGAGTTTACCTGTTATTTCAGTGGGCAGGATCAAAGATCCGACCCATGCAGAGAAGATACTGAAGGAAGGACACGCTGATCTGGTCGGAATGGTGCGGGCTCAAATCAGTGACCCGGAGTTCGCCAATAAGGCATTGAATGGGCAAGATGATTCGATCCGTATGTGCCTTTCCTGCAATCAGGATTGTATCGGCAGGGTTGGCATCAATCGAAGCATTGGATGCATACAGAATCCGTCGGCCGGCAATGAAGATAAATGGGGCATTGGAAAAGAAAAAATTACTAAAAAACCGAAAAAAGTCATCGTCATTGGCGGTGGGCCCGGTGGCATGGAAGCGGCGTGGATATGCGCCCAAAGAGGTCACCGGGTGACGTTGATCGAACAGAGAAGTGAACTCGGTGGTCAGGCAGTTGTCGCCGGGCGGTTGCCGTACAGATCGGAATTTGGAGACGTGGTCAGAAATCTTGTAAATGGGCTCGAAAGCGTCTCGGTTGATATCCAATTATCAAGTATGGTTTCTTCGGAAGATATCATTAAAGAGTGCCCGGATGCCGTTATTGTTGCAACAGGGTCGATACCCCAAAAGCCCTTCAATGAAGGTTGTGAACAGGAGAATGTGATTACCGTTTGGGATTTTTTGACCCGGTCCCCTTCATTGGGAACCAATATTATTATGATTGATCAGATCGGATTCCATCAGTCTACCGGTACCGCAGAATTGCTGTTGGATCAGGGTAAGAAGGTTGAAGTTATTTCTCCGTCTCTTTATGTGGGGCAGGAATTGGGCCGAACGCTCGATCTGGAACTCTGGTACAAAAGGGTTCGGCGCAAGGGAATGATACTTACGCCAAATTACTCTCTGATCGGAATTGATGGAAAGAATGTAAACGCAATTCATAATTATTCCGGAAAGGTCAGGCAGTGGAGCGGGGTGGATCACATCGTACTGGCAACCCCACACCGGCCGAAAGATGAACTTTATTTTGAACTGAAAGGCAAAGTGAAGGAATTGTATCGTATTGGAGATTGCCTTGCGCCCAGGCGGGTTGATTCGGCTGTACGGGATGGTTTCAGAGTGGCTATGCAACTATAATTTATAGGATACAGGGCGTTATCATGTCAAAAGATATTTGGATCGTATCTGAAAATAACGAAAATGAAATAACTGATCTGACAAAAGAGTTGCTCGGTATCGGGAAAAGCTTGAAGAAGGAAAGCGACGGACTGGTCTGCGTTATTTTATTTGGAATGGGTGAGAACATTCTGACGGATCAGTTGACCGAATATGGTGCGGATCGCATTTATTGGGTAAAAGATAAAGGGCTGTCTGATTACAATTCGGAGAAATACCTGAATAATTTGGAACATCTGGTCAAAAAGGAAAATCCAAGGTTGTTACTCCTTGGGATGACTTACAATGGCAGAGAACTTGGAGCGCAATTGAGTGCCCGGTTGAAAACGTATTTCATACCTGGATGTATTTCAGCCACGGTGATTGATGAGAATCATATCGAAGCTGTTCGATGGTTTTGTAACGGTGAGGCACAATTGCAAACGGTCGTCGAAAGTGATGCAACTGTGGTTCTTGGTATCCCACCGGATACCCGGGGAATTGATCAGCAAAGATTTTCGGGCAAATCAAAGATTATAAACGTAAGTTCAGTTCAGAAGGATGAAAGCAGGATCAAGCATTTGAATTATACAGCCTCCGACTTCCATGAAATTGATTTAACCGAGGCGGACATCGTCATATCGGGAGGTAATGGAATTGGAGACCGACAAACTTATGACCAGTTGTGGGAGTTGGGGGAATTGATGGAATCCCCTGTCGGTGGGTCAAGGCTTGCGCAGGATAAAGGCTGGATAACAGACGATCGAATGGTCGGCGCGAGTGGCAAGATAATCCGGGCGAGGTTGTATCTGGCGTTTGGTATTTCCGGAGCAATCCAGCATGTAATGGGAATAAAGGACTGCAAAAACGTTGTGGCAATTAATACGGAACCGAACGCGGAGATAATGAAAATGGCGGATTTAGCGGTGATTGCGGATGTGCATGATGTCTTGCCGGCATTGATTCAAAAGTTTCGGGAAAGGAAAGAACTTCAAAAAAAAACAGGGTTGAATTCGAATGAAAAACCATAGGCAGTTTGATGCGATTGTGGTTGGGGCCGGTCCAGCCGGATCAACAGCCGCAATGGTTATGGCTCAAAAAGGTCTGAATGTTGTATTGATCGAGCGTGGTGAGTATGCGGGGGCTAAAAATGTTTCCGGTGGCGCTTTGTATGATACCCGATTGCTGGAGCGGCTTTATCCGGGATTTCATAAAACCGCGGCGATTGAAAGGCATATATCAAGACGCGTATTGGGATTTATATCGACGGATCACTTGTTGACTATGGATTTCAGATGCGACCATTTTTCAAAAGCTCCCTACAGCGGTTATACGGTTATTCGGCCTAAACTGGATCAGTGGATAGCTCAAAAGGCTCAGGATGCAGGGGCATTGTTATTGACCGACACTGTCGTTGACGGATTGATCAAAGAAGACGGGAGAGTGAAAGGGGTTTATACCCGTTGCGCAGAAGGAGCGATTTACGCGAATGTCGTCATTGCCGCAGATGGTGTTAATTCATTGCTGGCAAAGCAGGCCGGGTTGCAAAGAACGTTTGAGGCGCACGAAATAAGTTTGGGTGTCAAGGAGATCATTGAACTTGGCAGAGCTAAAATTGATGAAAGATTTCAGTTGAATGCGAACGAAGGTGCCGCATACGAGATTGTCGGATCAGCCACTAAGAATGTTAACGGCGGGGCTTTTTTATATACCAACGGATCGAGCATCTCTATAGGTGTCATCGCGCAATTGTCTTCCCTTGCAGAGAAAAAAGAAAAAACTTATGAAATGCTGGAGGAGTTCAAAGCCCACAGGTCGATCAGGCCCTTGATTCGCGGGGGAATCGTGAAGGAATATTCGGCACACTTGATTCCGGAAGGTGGCTGGAAAATGTTTCCCCGACTTTATGCCCCGGGATTGCTTGTTGCCGGTGATGCTGCCGGGTTCGTGCTGGTTACCGGATATTATCTCCAGGGAATGAACTACGCTATGGCATCGGGGGAGGCTGCAGCCAAAACGGCTGTGCAGGCCATAGAGGACCATGATTATTCGGAATCAAGTATGGCGCGGTACGAGAAAATATTAAATAAAAACAATATGTTAAGTGAATTTAAGACATTTCAAAGAACACCCCATTTTTTAAATAATGAACGTATTCAGAATGTTTATCCTGAACTGGTTTGCCAGACGGCACAGCATATTATGCAATGCAGCGAGCGAAAACAAAAGCTTGGGCGACAGATATCAACCGTATTGAAAAAATCTTCCGTATCGTGGCGGAATATATTGCGGGATATATATGAAAGTGGGAGGGCCATTGGATGGTAAACGTTCAGGAGAAACTGGATTTAGTAAGATTCCGGATTGATAAAAAGCCTCATATCGTCCTTGACAAAGAAAAATGTTCCGAGTGCACGCAGCGGCCATGTCTCTTTTCCTGTCCCGCGGGGTTGTTTACGCTTTCAGGAAACGAGGTGATTCATACATGCCTCGGATGTCTCGAATGCGGAACATGTTATATTATTTGCGCAAATAATGGGATTGAATGGAATTATCCCGAAGGCGGGTACGGGGTCAGCTTCAGAGAAGCATAACAAGGAAGGCGGATGGGATGAATATTCTGGTTTGCGTAGAACAGGTGCCGGATCCTGTATCAATTGAGTTTGATTATCAAACCGGCCATATGGATAAAAAACGGCTTGTTTATATTACAAATCCATCGGATATCAACGCCCTGGAAACGGCAATGCGGATTAATGAGGGAGGGATGGATTCCGTGACAGTGGTAAGCGTAGGGCCTGAGAGGGTGGAGCGCTCACTCAGGCAATGCAAAGCACTTGGTGCGGGCAGCGCTTATCGAATTTGGGGGCCGGATTGGCCACAGGATGCCCCTGCTGTAGGCGTCGCTTTTGCCATCGCGCGTTTTGTCAGAGAGAAGTCTTTTGATTTGGTGTTATGCGGTGATACCGGAGACATTTATCACGGTGCCCAGGTTCCGGCCTGGATGGCCGAGTTTTTAAACTGGCCGCTGATAACTGCCGCGACAGAAGTAATGATTTGTGAGAGTGGATGCCGTCTTTCGATTAAGCGGAAACAGGAAAGGGGCTTTCGGCAGGCGGTAGAAAGCAATCTCCCTGCAGTTGTTGCGGTTGATACATCCATCAATACACCTCGAAAATCCTCGCTGCCAGAAAGGATTGATGCAGAAGAAGCGCCGATCAACAGGTTGGAAGTTTCATTGGTCTCTATGCTGCATATGTATGAAAAGCCGGAAATAATGAGTGGGTTGGAATTTAAGCTTCAACCCTTTAAGCCGGAACCGCATTTTATTTTTGCACCGGATCCGTCTTTATCGGCCGAAGATCGGATCGATGCATTTGTTTCAGGTGGAATGGAAGTTAAGAAGGGACTTTTTGTAAAGGGTAAACCCGAAGAAATGGCCGAACACATCATATCTTATATGGAAAAGAAGCAGTTGATTGATGCGATTTGATTTATACAGGGATTGAATGTTGTTTTGATATACGGAATTTGAATCGGTATTTTTGCAGGGGGTATAATTATGATAGTGATTACAGCTAAAACCAAGATCAAACCGCAGAAAAAAATGGCCTTTATGGAACTGGCGGAGAAGGTGATTGCAGCCTCCCGAAAAGAGAAAGATTGTATTAGCTATAACCTGTATTTAGAGACAGATGACCCGAATGGATTTTTATTTTTCGAGGAATGGAAAAATCAGGAGGCTATCGAATCGCATTTCCGGTATCCGCATTTCATTGATTTCACTACGAAAAGTAAGGATATGATGGATGGTGATATGGACATAAATATTTATGAGGCAGAAAGGAAACTGCTGGATGAGTGAAATATTATATCGGTTAGCGCCCGGAGTTTCAGTGAGAAATGAGTCGTTCGGACTTCTTTTCTACTGTGCTGATGATACGAATCTGACATTTGTGAAATCCGGTGATCTGGTGGATGCCCAACAGTTGTCCGATTGGCATAATGAGGCGGAACTGTGCCGGTCTAGTGAAATGAAAAATGGTAGTGTTAGAAAGATACTTTCTACCTTACTTGAAAGGGGGTTGGTTCTTGAAAGACGAATATCTCTATAACCGTAGGTTGAGTGCGCCTGTCAATGTCACTTGGGAGATAACGAAAAAATGTAATCTGTCGTGTCGTCACTGTTTGTCCGCCGGAACTATGGTAAACTGCAAGGAGGATATGAGTCTGAAGCAGTGCAAGGCGTTTATTGATGATATGCATCGTTTAAGGGTGTTTCAGGTCAATATCGGCGGCGGGGAGCCCCTGTTACGTGAAAATTTATTTGAGATACTCGATTATTGTCATGAAAAGAATATCGTAACATGTGTCAGTACCAATGGTACTTTAATCGATAATGAAAGTGCCCGTAAATTCGCTTCCATGCCGATGCTCTACATTCAGGTCAGTCTTGATGGTGCGACTACAGAAACCAACGCACTGATTAGAGGGAAGGGAAATTTTGAGCGCGCAATTAACGGCATTGAGCTGTTGAATAAATATCAGTTCCAGAATTTAAGCATCAATTCGGTTGTAACCCGTTTAAACTATAAGGAAATACCGGATTTGTATAAATTGGGGACATTTTATAAAGCCAAAACACGATTGTCGAGGTTTAGACCGTCGGGGAGCGCAAAAGGCGCATGGAAAGAATTGCAGTTAACAAGAAATCAGATTCTGGGGCTTTCAGATTATCTGAGCAAGTATAAAGAGGTCTTGACCGGGGATTCCTTTTTTTCCATTACCGCCGAGGACCGGAAAAATCTTGGCCTCAATATGTGTGGTGCTGCGAAAATGACCTGCAGTGTCTCACCGGATGGACGGGTGTATCCGTGTGCATTTTTACAGGAGACCGATTTTTATGCAGGAAATATACTAAAAACGTCGCTTGAAACAATATGGCATTCATCTCCGGTATTTCAAATGTTGCGTGATCTGAGAGTTGAATCGTGCAAGAGTTGCCATAGATTCGATATCTGCCATGGTGGTTGTCCGGCCGTTGCATTTTTCCTGAAAAATGAACTGAATTGCCCAGATCCGGAATGTATCTATCAAGCCCAAATTCAAGAAAGGGTTGCATGATGGAAGAATCAAATCGGTCAGTATTTGAAAATCTTAGCGGCTTTGACCAAAAAGCGGATTACATCGAGCAACGGTTAATGGAAAACAGGGATCGATACTTAGGCTTGAAAAAGTCAGGTGCTCCGATCAAACCGCTTGGCATCAGCATCGCTGTAACCGGTCGGTGTAATTCGCACTGCATAATGTGCAGTATCTGGAAATTAGGAAAAGAAAATCCTGATTTGATACGCCTGGAAATGGCAGCGGATGAAATTCTGCATTATTTGTCGGAACCCTATATGCAGAATCTGGTCGAGATTGATCTTACGGGGGGAGAGCCCTATTTAAGGGATGATATAGAAGCGATTATCAACGGCATTGCAGATTTAAAAATAAAATACAACATATTGAAAAAGTTGCGGACGATAATTGTACCGTCTAACGGATTTTTGACGGACAAAATTTTGGCAACGTTGGAGCGGGTTTTAAAAAGGCTTGAGGGAACAGGTATTGAGTTTGTACCGGTAAGTTCATTAGATGGGATCGGGAAAACCCATGACATGATAAGGGGAACCAAGGGCGCGTTTGAAAGACAGAAAGATACAATAGATGGCATGGTGGAGTTAAGAAAATCATATTCGAGTTTTTTTTTCCCAATGATGAAAAGTACAATCATGCATGCCAATGTAAACGAGTTGGAAGCATTGTTTGATTTTGCGTTGCAACGGCAAATGTTTCCCATCATATCGTCCGTCATCATATCAAAGAAAAGATTCAGAAATGAAAAATATCGCGATCAACTTGAATTGACCGGAGAAGATCAGAAAAAAATTGCAGCCTTTTACGAAAATGGGAAAATGAATTTCGATTTTTACTATAAAAAGATATTTGACACCATGATATCCGGTGAAAAGCAATGGACGTGTACGGCGCTGTATGACTATGTGTTTGTTGATTATGACAGAAAGGTATACCCCTGCCCTATTCAGGACGCGTGTGTCGGAGATTTGAGTAAATTTACCATGACGCAAATTTTGACATCGGCGCAATCCATGGAAATAAGAAAAAAAGTAGGCAATATGGATTTGTGCCAGTGTTGCACGGAACCGGGTTCAGTTCGATACAGTCAGATCATGGAGGGTGGCGCTATGCTTGATTTTATAAAATCCAAAGGCAGAAAATATTACAAACAAACGATTTTTGACAAGGGCCTTCATAAATTGCTGGAAAATTGAAATGCTGACAGGAACGGGAAAGTGGTGTGCAAACCGGAAAAAGTTCAAAAAAGAAAACGCAGAAAAATGGAGATGTCATTAACACCAATATTCTGAAAATTATAATCAATAATGATGGTTTTTAATATAAAAAAATCGAAATCAGTTAGCAGTGTACTGGTTTAAGAATGCAGTTAACCGGAAATGACAAAAATTTATGCTTAGATCACTAAATATTCACCTGGCGAATGGGATCCGGATAACATATTCAAATTCCAAATTGTATCTGATTGCCGATGCGCCGTTGCGCTTCATTTATGTCCCAAAATTTTTTTGTCATATTATCGAAAAACTCCATGATCAGGGATGTAGTTTAAGCGAAATATATGCCGATACAAAGCAGACACCCCCGAGACATTTGACATATATCCTTTTTACACTACTGGAAAAAGGATATCTCCGTTTATCCCGAACTGATATTGAAATAGATAACAATGCACTCCCTACGGTATCTGTAATTATCCCGGTGAAAAACAGGCCAAAAGATATTTCTGATTGTCTCAGGGCCATTTCAAATGTCGATTATCCGGAAAGCAAGCTTGAAGTGATCGTTGTCGATGACGGATCAAGCGATAATACGACTGCCAATATTCGGAAATTTGATGTCAGACTCATCCCCCAATCCGTTTCTAAAGGGCCTGCAGCCTGCCGAAATCTGGGAGCGGGAAAAGCAAAGGGCGATATCCTGGTCTTTCTGGATAGTGATTGTGTGCCTCACCGTGACTGGCTGAAACAAATTGTTCCCTTCCTTTCTTTGGCCGGTATGGGTGCCGTTGGCGGAGTAGTGGACAACTATTTTGACAATACATGCATAGACCGCTACGAGGCGGCATTTTCGTCATTGAATATGGGAGAGCGAATCCTGTTTGGTTCATCGACGGAGTCAAATTTTTATGTTCCTTCATGTAATTTTTTTATTCGTAGGGATATTTTTAACAATGTCGGTGGTTTTACAAGCAGCATGCATGTTGGCGAAGATGTCGATTTGTGCTGGAGGATGAGAAAAAGAGATTATTTTTTACTGTATGTACCGTTTGGTTCAGTTGCCCATAAGCATAGAAGCCGGTTGGGAGAAATGTTGAGAAGGCGGGCCGAATATGGCACTTCTGAAGGGGTGTTGTATAAACATCATCCGGATAAAAAGAAGGTGTTTAAAGTCCCGGTTTATTCGGGATGGTCGTTTATCGCCTTTTTAGTGGCCGTGGTTTCAAATGTTATCCCTTTTGCAGGGTTATGTGTTCTATTTTATGGAATAGACGTTTTAAGGAAGAAAAGAAGAATCCAAAGAATTAATCCGGATATCGGAAAACAGATTACGTTTAAAAAGCTGTGCCTGTCCACATTTAAAAGTCATTTTTCGTTATTTTATTATGCCGGTTTTTTTTTAATTAGATATTTTATGCTGTTATTTCTGGTTTTAGGATTATTTGATTTATCTATATGGCTTATCACCTTGATATTGGTCTTACTTTGTTCAGGGGTAGATTATTGTGTAAAGAAACCGAAGTTGAACTATCCGGTTTTTCTATTAATTTATGTTTTGGAACATTGTGCTTATCAAACGGGGGTATTTATCGGATGTATAAAACATAGATACTTGAAGTGTTACATCCCGCTGTTGAGAACAAACGGTTCGATGAAATGTTGATAGAATAAGCAAGGGGCCCTTATTTGATAAATTAAATAAGCTTTGGAAGGAGAAGAATATGCTAATGTGAAGAAGAAGTGGCGAAATAGCGAATTGTATGCCGAAAAGAGAACAAATGTTCAAAATGCAAACTATTTAACGAGGAAATTTTATGAAACTGAATAAAGAACAAGAAGATATGTTAGCAGGGAAGGAAGGACGCGGTGCCCAGAAAGCCATGGAGATAATGGTCGGCATCGGCGAGGCCCAGGGGGCTGAGGAACTCGTCAAGATAAGTTACGCCCATCTGATGCCACCGGATGTTATGTTTATGCCATATGGCAGGCAAGGTCAATGGGCACATGATATGACCTACGAATTAACTCAGGATATAAAACAGTTGAAGGTCCCGACGACAATAGAACCAAAATTCTGTGACATGTCCATTGCAAAAGACTTAATGTATTCGGATGGTGTTATAAAGGAGATGACCCAAATTCAGGGAAAAGCTGTCGATTTCTATGAAAAATTGGGCGTGGTGCCAACTTATACGGCAATGCCGTCTTATTATTACAGGGGCTGGGTGGGAGAGCATGTCAGTATTTCAGAGTCCTTCGCTACCCTTTGGTTCAATACCATGTTTGGCGGCAGGTGTGAACGTGATGACGGTGTGAAGTCTCTGGCTGCCGCCATCAGCGGATATGTTCCGAACGAAGGCGCTCATTTGGATGAAAACAGGCATGGGGAGGTTATCATCAGGCTTTCCGAAGATCTAAATTTTAAAAATTTTAATGACGCTGACTGGGATGCATTCAGCCTGGCGACAAGTAGAAAATGCAAAGACAAGCGACCTGTATTTTTGGGAATCCCCAAGGATACGCCAATTACCGATATGAAGCATTTGCATGCTGTGATAGCGGTTGAATCCGGTCTGGCGTTGATGCATATTGTCGGAATTACACCGGAAGCACCGACATTAGAGGCGGCATTGATGGGTAAAAAGCCCTTAAATGAATTTGTTATCGAACAAAATGATATAGATGAAGCCTATGCCCTTGCCAATACAGCCTCAGGTTCGGATGTTGACTTTATATTAATGGGTTGCCCTCACCTGACATTGAGAGAGCTCAGGGATATCGCCGAAGTACTGGACGGCAAAAAGGTTCATAAGAATATTAAACTTATTGTGACGACTCAAAGGACTCTGCTTGAGCAGGCGGAAGACTTGGGTCTTATTCAGGTCATCCGGAATGCCGGCGGAATTGTTGTTCCCGACATGTGTATTGCCTTTGCCGGTACACAGGCAAAAGGGACAATCGCTACGAATTCGATCAAAGCAGTTTTCTTTTATGCCGGTTTCTCTTCTGACGGGTCCCGAAAAGTTAGATTCGGGAGCACCAGGGAATGTGCACAAACGGCCATATCAGGTAAATGGGAAGGGAGAAAATAATTATGACGGTTTATAAAGGGAAAAGCATAGGTAATTTTGGTGTAGTAAAAGGTGAAGCACTGGTGACAACCGATCTCGTTGCATTTTGGGCCGGAACAAATTGGGAAACAGGGGAAATCGTTGAAATCGGGCATGAGGCACGCGGTAAGAATGTGGCTGATAAGATTCTTGTTTTTCCAAAGGGTAAAGGTGGTGCCGGAGATACTTTCGGTTATTATTATCTGGCACGAAGTGGAAAGGCTCCCCGTGCGATGATTTGTAACGACGGTATGGGGCAGACGGTTGCCGGGGCATTATTAGTGAAAACGCCCATGATCTACGGTTTTGATGAGAATGTCGTCGATATTATCAATACGGGTGATATGATCACCGTGGATACGGAAAAAGGTGAAATAGAAATTATAAAAAGGAACGCATAGTATGAAAATAGATGCGATAATGATTAAGCCGATCGATACTGTGGCAACCGCATTGCGTGACATTCAGACCGGTGAGAAAGCAATTGTCGGCACGGATGAAAGTGAAATTCAGGTGCAGATTAAGGAAGCCATCCAGTACGGCCACAAATTTGCCGTTAAAAAGATATGCCGGGGCGAGGATATTTTGAAGTATGGTGAAGTTATTGGTCGGGCTACAGAAGATATTGAATCGGGTATGCATGCACATACCCAGAATATCGAAAGTCTTCGGGGACGTGGCGATCTGGAAGGTTGAGGAGATTAATATGGATTTTAACGGTTATAGAAGAAGTAATGGAAGCGTCGGTACCCGTAACTATGTCGGTATTATTGCAACAGTCGTGTGCGCCAATGAAGTGGTGGATGAAATTTCAAGGCGTGTGCAGGGCACTGTACGTTTCATGCATCAGCAAGGGTGTTGCCAGACTCCTGTGGATATTGAGCGTGTAAACAGAACACTGATCGGACTGGGACGAAATCCGAATCTGGCATCCGTTCTTCTGGTCAGTCTCGGTTGCGAAAGTACGTCGGTAGAGCGGGTCGCCAAAGAGATTGCCGCGGCCGGAAAACGTGTCGAAACAGTTGTCATTCAGGAAATAGGTGGCGCTGTCAATTCCATCGCAAAGGGAACATTATTGGCACAGGATATGGTTCAGGAAGCATCCAGCATCAAGAGGGAGTCATGTGATGTCAGTGAGATTGTCTTAGGACTTAAATGCGGCAGTTCCGATACCACTTCCGGTTTGGCGCCAAATCCGTCTTTGGGGATTGCCTCGGATATGGTTGTTGAACATGGGGGGACCTCCGTGTTGGGAGAGGTTACAGAGTTTATTGGCGCGGAGCATTTATTGGCCAAGCATGGAAAAGATGAACGGGTTGGGCAAAAAATTTTGGATTTTGTTCAACGCATGGAGAACAGGGCGAAATCGGTCGGAGCCGATATCAGGGGCGGTCAACCAACCGGGGGCAACATTAAGGGCGGTTTGACGACGATTGAAGAAAAATCTTTGGGTGCTATCGCCAAAGCGGGCAATGCGCCGATTCAAGAGGTTTATGAGTATGGTGAGGCACCTGAGGTAAAGGGACTCGTCGTTATGGATTCACCTGGAAGAGAACCGGAAATATTGACCGGATTGGCGGCCGCCGGATGCAACGTCATTTGTTTCACAACTGGACGGGGTGCCCCCCAAGGCTTCCCTTTTGTCCCAGTAATTAAGATTACCGGAAATAAGAAGACATGGGAGAACCTTAGAGATCATATGGATATTGAGGTAAATTCTGTCATGGAAGGTAATGAAACTTTGCCAAGTGCCGGGAATCGCATATTCCAGGAAATATTGGAAGTGGCGTCCGGAAAGCTGACAAAAGCCGAGATATCTGGTTATACGAACTCTATGGATATCTATATGGTCGGGCCAGTGATATAAGTCAAGTATTTCTATCTGGTAGTCGTTTTTGAGGGGAATATCAAGGCTGCCAATAGAGGTCCCGCCAAGTTTGTTTTAAGTGTTTTGAGGATTTGGTGGATAAGATGCCGATAACGTTGCTTGGTATATTCATACAAGTTGGATCAGGATGTCCTCGTAAAAAGCCCACCGAAAGTTTTTTAGATATAATAGACAGGTTTTTTAGGCCGCTCTAAAACTATATATTGCGGTTAAATTTCATGCATTCGACTTTTTACGGGGGCATCCTGTATTAATAATGCCCAATTTTTGGAGTTGTATAGTTAAAGGGAAGATAAAAAATGTTATATCCCAAAATGATGAAAATCCGGCAGCGAGTAGACAATCGTGAAGTTGAAAATATCGGGGCTGAAGTTAGCTCGGAATTAAAGAAAATAGACATTAAAGGTAAGATTCAGCCCGGGGACAGAGTTGCGATTACATCCGGGAGCCGTGGGATTGCAAATATTGCAGACATCATTAAGACAGTTGTTAAGGAAATAAGACTCACTGGGGCGAATCCGTTCATATTTCCGGCCATGGGGTCGCATGGTGGTGCAACGGCAGCTGGCCAGTTGGAAATTGTTGAAGATTACGGCATTACTGAGTATAATATAGGTGTCCCCATTGTTTCTTCCATGGAAACGGTACAAATCGCGGAGACAGAAGGCGGTATCCCGGTATATATTGATAAACATGCCTACGAAGCCGATCACGTTATTGTTATTAATCGGATAAAAAAACATACTGAATTCCATGGGCATGTAGAAAGTGGGCTGATGAAGATGATGGTCATCGGCATGGGCAAACACAAGGGGGCGATTATTGCTCATAAGTATGCTGTGAAATATGGATATGAGAAGGTTCTGACAGATATTGGGCAAAGTATTATAAAAAATGCACCGATACTTATCGGAATAGGAATCATCGAAAACGGATATGGCAAAACGGCGCAAATTACAGCGATTGAAGCTGAAAATATCTACGAGACTGAAAAAAAACTTTTAAAATTTTCCAGAAATATTACACCCAAACTGCCTTTTGACAACATCGATATCTTAATTGTTGATGAATGCGGTAAACAGATTAGTGGTACCGGAATGGATACGAAAGTGGTGGGGCGCCTCATGAATATCTATGAAACGCCTTTGGAATCTCCAAAGATTACGAGGATTATTTTACGGGATTTATCAGACGATAGTCACGGGAATGCCATCGGTATGGGGTTAGCCGATTTTATAACCAGAAGGGTATTTGATAAAATTGACTATGAGACGACATATGTCAATAGCGTTACGGCCGTGACCCCCGAGAAGGCAAGAATACCTGTTATTTGCAAAAATGATCGGGAAGCGATGGATTTTGCGTTGGCAACGGCAGGACCCGTGGATTTTGATAGTTTGAAAATTATATGGATTAAAAATACCTCATCTTTGTTTGAAATGTTCGTTTCCCACGGGTTCATGAATAAAGTAAAAGAAAGAGATGATTTAGAGATAGTTGGTGTTCCGTTTGAGATGACTTTTGATGATAAGGAGAATCTGGTCAGATGCGCGTAACGATAATTGGTTTAGGACTTTTAACGGTTTTTAAAGGATGGTATTTGTTATGGAAATAGATGAAAATAAAAAAAAGGCAGAAGAGGTTGAGGGGCTTGATGCTCAGTATTCGGATAATGATATCCTGAAATTGATTGAAGCGCATGGGGAAGCAAATGCAATCTGCGAGGCTTGTGGATTTGACATCCTTTACCTTCGATATCGAACGCAGCAGATATCGAGAAAAGAAAGAAGATATATCAAAGTAGAAAATTTGTATAAAAAAAGCTTTGCATCTTCGGTATCGCCATTTGTAAACACACAATTTTGGAGACTGCTGAATGAAGGCCGTATCTGGGAGCAAATAGAGAGGGAAGGGCATAGCAAAAGAATTTTGGGAGAAAAAGCGAAAAATAATCAACCATAACTTTTTGACCATAGAAAAAAATTTTATTCCCGATCGGAATCACCGCAAGATATCAATCGTTGATGAACTCGTAAAAGGCCTCAGGCTTTTCATGCCGGACTTGGTCCGGCATTCATAACACATTGGAATAAATTGATTTAGGACTTAGCAGGAATGACGCCAAACTGGAATTATCGGCTCTTTACGAAACCGTCAAACGTATTAAAACCTATTTTGGGGATGAACAATAGTTACTTCTTTGCCGGGTAGTTAATATAACACAGGTCAACAAAAAGGAGTTTACCATGAGTGCAAAAAAAATTTTGATGCTTGTCGGCGATTACGTGGAAGACTATGAGGTCATGGTTCCCTTCCAGGCGCTTCTGATGGTTGGACACACGGTTCACGCAGTCTGTCCGGATAAAAAGGCAGGTGAAAATGTACGTACCGCTGTACACGATTTCGAAGGAGATCAGACCTACAGCGAGAAACCCGGCCATAATTTTACGCTGAATGCCACCTTTGCAGACGTAAAGGCCCAAGATTACGATGCGCTGGTCATTCCCGGCGGGCGTGCACCCGAATATATTCGCCTGAACGATAAGGTGATAGAAATGGTGCAACATTTTTCTCAAGCCCAAAAACCCATTGCATCCATCTGTCATGGCGCACAGGTATTGATAGCGGCCGGAGTCATTGACGGCAAAGCCTGTTCTGCTTATCCTGCGGTGGGGCCTGATGTCACCCGCGCGGGTGGAAGGTATATCGATATTCCGGCGGACAAGGCCCACGTGGACGGCAATTGGGTCACCGCGCCGGCCTGGCCTGCCCATCCCGATTGGCTTTCCAAATTCTTACAGGTGATAGGGACGAGGTTTGAACTATAGCCTTGGGTCTCAATTTTGTCCGATAATTTGATTGTGAGGGTCTTGCGGTGGGTATGGCCACGGCGGGTGGGGCTCCCCTGAATATTTATATCGCAAAACAGTACGGTGCCGACGGGTATGCGAATGACACCATCAGCGCTGTTCATGAGACGGCAAGACTGATCGCCGCGGCATAAAAAGGGGGGATACCAGTATGCATTTAAAACAGGACCGCATGACCGCCCGTGAAAGAATGGAGGCCCTTTTTGCTTATGAGAAACCGGACCGGGTGCCGGTGGGGGTCACATCCACGGGGTTTAATACGAAAAATGCCGGTTTTTCAGTGGCCGATGCCTATACCGATCCGGAAAAAAGTTTTGAATCCATGATGTGGACCACCGAGCAGTATGGCTGGGACCCGATTCCCCAGGTTGCAGGCCACACGCTGCTGGGGGCCTGGAATTTCGGCGGCCAGGTACGATTGCCCAAAGGCGAGTATGAAGGGGCCCTGATGGTCATGGACACGCCGGTGAAGGTGCCCGAAGATATCGATACCCTGGCCGTTCCGGATCCAAAGACATCGGGGCGAATCCCGGAGGCCATGGCGTTTGCAAAATTACAGGCCAAACAGGGCCTGCCGGTGTATTTTTTTTCCCGCTCGCCCTTTACCATGGCGGCCAATATTGCAGGGATCGACCAGTTTCTCAGGTGGACCATAAGAAATACCGATGCCTGTGAGAAACTGCTACGCCTTTCCATCGATCATATATTCAATGTCATGGCATACTGGGTAGAGACATTCGGGGGCGAAAATATTTTTGCCTGGATGAGTTCCCCCAACGAGTCCAATCAACTCATTTCCCCCAGAATTTTAAAAAAGTTTGCCCTGCCGTATCACAGGGAATATCATAAACGCCTGGACCAACTGGACATCAAGTGGTTCGGGTTTCACATCTGCGGGGAGCAGAACATGAATCTGCCGTTTCTGGCCGAGGCTTCTCCATGGCGACACCCGGTAGTGCTGAGTTTCGGTCATGAGGTGGATTTGGAAGCGGCCGCCGGGCATTTTCCAAAAGACATTATTTATGGCAATATCGACCCTGCGGTCATTCAGACCGGTACCCCTGTCCAGGTATATGAATTGTGCCGGCAGGCTATTGAAAAAGGGAAAAAGGCCCCGGGCGGGTTTATCCTGGGGCCGGGTTGCGACTTGCCGGTAAACGCGCCGCCGGTGAATGTCTATGCCATGACCAAGGCGGCCCATGATTTCGGCTGGTATTAAGGGCTGAGGACTGATTTTATCTGTTGATTTTAATTCGGTTCTGATGCCACAAATACAATTCAAAATCAAATTGTTAGGTTAAATTTTCAACAATCAGTTCCTTAGAAGCCCACTTCCTGCGTTGCGCTGCATTTCGCAATCATTCAACGTACGGTAAGTACACTTCATGATTACGAAAATTTTCGCGCCTTGAATTTGAATTTTTTACAAGACCGTCTAAATCCGACTTTTTACGAGTTCATCATATTTTAAGCCGTCAAAAATTTTCAGGACAGAATATACCATACGAAAAGGAACATGGCAGATGTTGCAAAAATTGTTATGGATTGCCGTGGGCGGCGCATTGGGGACCTTGTCCCGATACGGATTGACCAGCGCCACCCAGCGGTGGCTGGGCCCTGGGTTTCCATGGGGAACAGCGGTGGTCAATGTTATCGGATGCTTTCTGTTCGGCGCTTTGTATGCGTTTGCCCTTGGCCGATGGAACCTTGGTGCAGATGCACGAACCGTTATTTTTGTCGGCTTTATCGGTGCCTTTACCACCTTTTCAACCTTTGTTTCGGACACCGGTTATTTTCTATCCAATTCGGAAATGTTCATGGGAATGGGCAATGTGGTCTTCCAGGTGGTGGCGGGCATCGGCGTATTCTTCCTGGGTATTGCTGTCGGTAAGATTTAATCCACAGAATCATTGAACTTCGTCAGCCATTAAACCCATCCAGAAAAGCAAAAGGCCTGGCTGAACGAAAAGATGAGTTGATAAAAAAAATCGGCGAATTTATTTTAAAAGAGCTACAACTGCTTTGTCACTGGGCCAAAAAATATCTGCCTTTGGGCTTGTTTACAAATGCTTGTCATATGCGAAAAACGAGTTCGATCCATCATGACCGTTGACACAGATGTTTTTTTTATGGGGCAATTGTAACATTAATATAACACCTGTCACATACCATTTTGAACCGGCTATGATTCAAGTATACCGTTTTTTATATCTTGCTTTAAGCAATTTGGGGCCCTTACTATTTTTATTTAAATTATGGCGGCATATTAAAAAATCGGAAATTTTCATTCAAGAACAGGTAGTTAAAACATAAATACATGATACCATATGTCGTGGTAAACATGAAATGTCGAGATTTTCTACGAAACCATCAATTAAGAACATGGTACATATGTTTTCACTGGCATATTAATTGCTCTCCTCTGTATATAATCGGGCTATTTAAGCCCTCAATCAAACAGAAAGGAGATCTAAAAATGGAGAAACCGATCGATAAGAGTTACAAACTCTACATTGGTGGTAAGTGGATGGATGGGAGGGAAGGCAATACCTTTAATTGCTATTGCCCCGCCAACGGCGAGCTTCTCGCGACTTGTGTAAATGCTGGCAAGGAAGACGTAGATGCGGCCGTTACAGCCGCATGGCAGGCGTTTGATGAATGGAAGGATATCAGTCCTCAGGAGCGTGCTAATTATCTCTTTAAGATTGCGGATTTGATCGATGAAAATGCCGACCATCTGGCGATGGTTGAATCCATGGATAACGGTAAGCCGCTCAGGGAAAGCAGAGGCATGGACCTTCCCAATGTCAGTGACCATTTCCGTTATTTTGGCAGTGCGGTCAGGACGGAAGAGGGCGAGGCGGTCATGTTGGATAACGACACGATGAGTCTCATATTGCGCGAACCCCTGGGTGTCGTGGGACAGATTATTCCTTGGAATTTTCCTTTTTTACTGGTGGCATGGAAGATCGCTCCTGCCTTGGCAGCGGGTAATACGGTCGTCATGAAACCTTCTTCCACAACCTCATTGACGTTGTTGGAGTTCGCGAAAATTGTTTTGGATAAAGTGTTGCCTCCAGGGGTCGTCAACATAGTGACCGGCAAGGGATCGACGACCGGTAACTATGTGCTGGAACACCCGGGGTTCACCAAATTTTCTTTTACCGGGTCTACCGACGTCGGTTATGATGTCGCCGATGCCGCGGCCAAAAAACTTATTCCTGCAACACTTGAGCTTGGCGGAAAATCGGCCAATATTTTCTTCTCGGATTGCCAGTGGGACAAGGCAATCGAAGGCGCACTGATCGGTATTTTGGTCAATCAGGGGCAGGTATGTTGTGCAGGTTCAAGAGTTTTTGTACAAGAGAGCATTTATGACAAATTTCTGGCTGACATGGCGGCCGGCTTTGAAAAGGTCAAGGTAGGACTCCCCTGGGAGGAGGATACCATGATGAGCTGTCAGATTGATGAAGCACAACTGAACAAAATACTGGCTTATGTTGAGGTGGGCAAACAAGAAGGTGCAAGACTCGTAACCGGTGGAAAAAGAATCACCGATGGAGGACTCGGCACCGGTTTCTTTATGGAACCGACTATTTTTGCTGATGTCAATAATAAGATGCGAATCGCTCAGGAGGAAATTTTCGGGCCTGTCGTTTGTGTTATCAAGTTTAAAGATGAACAGGAAGTGATTGAAATGGCCAATGACAGCGACTATGGTCTCGGCGGTGGGGTCTGGACACAGGATATCAACAGGGCATTACGGGTGGCAAGAAAAATTCAGACCGGGCGTATGTGGATCAACACCTTTAATATGGTGCCTGCTAACGCCCCCTTTGGTGGCTACAAAAAATCCGGTATCGGTCGTGAAACCCATAAAATGGCGTTGGATCATTACTCTCAGATGAAGAATATCTACATCAGCATGAGTGAAGAAAAAATCGGATTATATTAATCCGATATACCTATGGCCCATTCAGAAATGGTAGAGCGCGATGCCGCCTTAACGAAATCATATTGTCGGGTGAGTTTTCAATAAAAGGTAATATTTTTTCTCCCAGTAGGCATAGTAGCTATCTATGCAAGGGATTGAAAATAGGTGAGACCGCTACCAGTATATGAAAGATGCCATTTCTGAATGGGCACCACTCAGGTTTTTGTTAAAAATTTCGTAAAAATTTGATGTAAAAAATCATTGAAGATCAACTTAAATTTGGACTGGTTAATGAAGTCTATTCGCATTTTATTCCGAATCAACCCAGCGCAGGGTTTCCGTCCAGGCACCAACTATATACCTTTATTCTCAGGTGAAGAAAAAAAGAATGTAAAAGGTGGAGGATAACAGTGTTGATTACACACGATACACAGGTTGAAAAAATAATGGACAAATATCCACAAGCAGTCACGTATTTTATTGTTAATAAAGTGAACCCAATTTCTTGTGCCGGTGCTTATCCGAAAACACTTGGAGAGATGCTTGTTTTCAAGAATGTGAAGGATATTGATGGATTTATAAAAGGGTTGAATACTTTTATTGCGAAAGCCGACTCAAAAACGTCCTGTTAATTCTATTTTGTCGCATTGGAGACATTGCATTGATCCCAAGACGCCGAGCAATTCTCGGTATGGCGTATCCCTGATCAAAGGCCGGGTTTTTCGGCGTCTTGTTTGAATTCTTTAATGTAATTCCGACGGGTTCGGTTTTCGTTCATTGAACACCTCGCTTTTTGAATAATTGCCCTTAGCATGGTGTCGGTTAAAGCCAAACCACCTTTCATACATGATGGCTCTCAGACATGTCGTCTGCCTTGTATTTTTCGGCTATACCTTCCCAGCGACCCTTTTTAAAAAAATTGTCGGACTGCATCCGGACCGATTGATGAAGCTGGTGGAACTGTTTCAGGAGGGTTTTGGCAAGGGATGCCAGTTGAGAACCGCCTCCCAATGGACCGCCGACGTTTCGAATCAACAGGGGTTGACCGAGGCATTCTTCCGTTGTCTTGATTTTACCCCATACGGCGCGATAACTCATTTTCAGTTCTTTGGCGGCCGCTTTGATCGACCCAGTTTGCTGAATCGTTTCCAAAATACGGGCACGGCCCAACCCAAAAACGACCCGGTTGTTATCATCCTCGATCCACACCTTGGCGCGGATATGAAATTGGTTTAATTTTTTTGACATAATTCTGTTTGTATCAATTTCAGACAATTTTTCAAGTATGATTTCGTTACAACGTACATTCCGCACCCCAAAGCAAGGAATATGGGCCAATTTAAAAGACAGTTAAATCAAGTAGATAATACTCGCAACATATTGATATAACTATAAATAAAAAATATCTAGACATTTCAAACACTTACTGATATACTACCCTCAAACGTCAATTCCAAGGCATCTGGGGGTATAATGGAAAAGCTGAACACCGAGAAGATGACATTCACCGATGCCAGGCATTTGCCCATTGTCAAGCAATATGCCAAGCGCATTAACCTGGTAGAAACCATAAACCATTTAGTTGACAGCCAGATGGATCTGTCACCGGGCATGGCCATTTTGGCCATGGTTCTCGATACCCTTTCCGGGAGAACGCCCCTTTACAGGTTAACGGAATTTTTTGAAGAAAAAGATACCGAACTGCTGCTGGGATCAGCCATCGAGCCGGATTGCTTTTGCGATACAAACCTGGGTCGGGCAATGGACAAGATTTTTGAAACCGGAACGTTGAAAATCTTTTCCCAACTTGCCCAAAATGCCATTTCCGTGTTCGACGTTGATGCCCGTCGTGTTCATTTTGATACAACATCAGTCAGCGTATATGGAGACTACGATCTGGCCGATCCACCGTTTCAAATCACTTACGGTCACAGCAAAGCCAAACGGCCGGACCTTAAACAATTTTTAATAGCCATGCTGTGTGTTGACAGCAATATTCCTATCCTGGGCGTCACCCGGGACGGCAACGCCTCAGATAAGACGATTAACAACGAGGTGCTCACTAATATCTCAAAACATATGGCACGACACGGCCTTGCCTCGGGAGCCTATGTTTATGTGGCTGATGCTGCTTTTGTTACCGAAGATAATCTGGAAAAAGCCGATAAAACCATGTTTTTATCACGCCTGCCGGCCACCTATAACGAATGTGGACGGGTGATCCGTCAAGCGGTAAGTGCCGATAACTGGATTGACATAGGCCCTTTGGCCGAAGAATATAGCCGCCCCAAACGACCGACAGCACGCTATAAAGCTTACGACAGTATCGTTGACCTATACGGTAAAACATACCGGGCCATCGTCGTGCATTCCAGTGCCCACGACAAACGCCGCCACAAAAAAATTGATCGCCTGTTAAAGCAGGATCGTAGCCAGCTTGAAAAGGTCTGCAGGCAAGTGACAGATACCGCCTTTTTTTGTCGTGCCGATGCTCAGGTGGCATCTGAGAAACTCATCCACACGGCAACCGGGGGCTATCACCGGATAACGGCCGACATCGAAAAAATACCCAAGTATGGTCGCGGAAGGCCCGTCCAAAACAAACCGCGAACTGTGTTGCGTTATGAATATCGGTTAACGGCCAAAATTGTTGAAGCACCGGAAAAGGTAGATCCATTAAGGCTTCAGGCCGGTTGTTTTGTTCTGATTACCAATCTGATCGGGCAACAGGATGAGTGGCCGGCACTCGATCTTTTAAAACTATACAAGAGCCAAATCGGCATTGAGAAGAACTTCAGCTTTCTGAAAGATCCGGCAATTATAAACAGCATTTTTCTCAAAAAGGCTGAAAGAATCGAAGTGCTTGGTCTTGTTCTTCTAATCTCCCTGTTGATCTGGCGTTTGATGGAGCGTTCCATGCGCCAGTACGTGGAAGCAAACGACTGTACATTAACCGGTTGGGAACGGCGACCGACAAAGAAACCGACGTCTTTTATGATGACAACCAAGTTTGCCGGAATAATGGTGATAACCATGGGTAAAAACCGTCAATTGGCAAGGCCGTTAAAAGATTTTCAACGCGAGTATTTGCAAGCTATGGGGGTCACACCCGAAGTATTCACCGTTCCGTAGGAAGTAAAATACTCATTTTGAAAATCCGTAAAATAATAATTGCTCAAACAACCCTTCAAAAGGGTGCGGAATGTACGTTACAATAATTCCCGGTAAAAATATTTGACACCGAATTTCAAACACCCTGCTTAGAAATCAAAACAATTCTTCCGGCATTTGAGTGGGGCTATACAACATGTTGTGGTTGAGTTATATCCAACCCTTGGAAATCAACTCGGCTCGGCGATTCCGGGCCATTTCATTGATGCAGGCACCACGGGATATCTCTATGAATGACAAACTTTTTTTCAAAAATTATAGACATAAGCCGCTCACCCTACCGAAAAACTTTCAACTCCCGCTGACAAACAACCCGCCCCTGACTTCCTGCCATAAGTGTTCATGACCTCATGCGCACAAAATAAGAAAATTGCCTTAATCCGGCTAATAGCGAAACCGCTTCCCCAGCCTGAAACCACGACCAGGTAGACATGAGTTAAAAGGGGCCCCCAAATTTTATCCCAATTACGGACACAGATTTATTGGTGCCGATCGGGAATTGTTGATTTCGTTATATCAATATTGACACAACGCGTAGAAGATGATATGGGCCAATAAACTATTTCTACCTTATCATATTAACGATTCTTTGTTCTCTGACAATCCGGGTTCAAGTTGTTTGAGGTAAGCGGACAAAACTGATGCCTGCCGCCTTTTATGGTGGACTTCCAGCTGCCGAATCACTTCCTGAAGCGTAACTGCTTTTTGAGGAAGCAATCAATCGTTTGCGAACTAAATATACGGTTATGGTGGGTTCCTCGCTGTTTCATGTGGGTAAGTCAAAGTTTAACTTACCAGCGATGAGATAAATCATAGTAATTAAATTCCGCATTGTTCGGTAGCCACGAGTCCTGGTTTTGGCAGCCTGGATAAGGCTGTTTATTCCTTTCAGGATGCCGTTGTTGATTTTGGATGCGAACCAACGCAGAACCCCATTCCAATGGCGCTTTATTGTATAAGCCGCCTCTTTGATGGGTTCCAGGCGGCTGTCCCAGAAGTACCATTTCTTCAGAAAGGCCTCGGCGGTCTTCGCGGGTTGCTGATAGATGTCCTAAGATTTTGTTGGTTTTTAAGCCAGATGTAACGGCTGCCCTTAAACTCCGGGCGGTTCTTGATTTCTTCTCGGCGGACCTGGTCAACGGCTTCATTGATAATCTTCATTACGTGGAACTTGTCAAAGGTCAGCTGAGCCTCGGGGAACTGTTTTTCAACGCCGCTTATGAATGCCGGGGACATGTCACAACACATTTCCTCGATGACGGTGGGGTCGCCTCCGTGGTCGACCAGGTCCTGCTTAAAACGTTTAACCGTGGAGGCGTCTTTGCCGTCGGTTGCAAACAAAACCCAGGGTTTGCATATATGCCAAACGTTTATACAACGTTTTTTCCGGGGCGTTGGTCAGACTGTGTTTGATATCCGTTGTTTCAATTATATATAATTACGAGGTATTAACTCACTGCTTAGACGATTTGCCAATGTGACAAAATAGAACTACAAGGGCCCTGTAAAAATTTGAAAGTTTAAATTTCAACCAAAATAGATAGTTCTTGATGGATTTAAAAAGCCTGTATATTGTTCCAAAATATTCTTAGTTGGCCTTTTACGAGAGCATTAAAGGTTATTCCAAATAGAAACTGACAAATTAAAAACACCGGAGGCCATATGGACAACGTTAAGGGATTATTTTTGATGTAGGGGGAACCGTGTTCGATTGGAAAAATACGGCCCGGGAGAAAATTCAAGAATTGGCAGATGAAAAGGGCCAGACAATAGACAGTGCCGTCTTTGTTAATGACTGGCGAGGAGAAATGTTTAAAATTCATACCAGGGTGAGACATGGGAATATGCCCTGGATGAATTCGGACGACATGCATCTTAGAGCATTGGACGGTATGGCAAGTACTTATCCGATTTTGACCACAATTGACCGCATGGCTCTCGTAAAAGCCACATGGCATTGCCTTAAAGTCTTTGCCGGCGCTTCTGAAGCAATCAATCGTTTGCGAACTAAATATACAGTGGTGGTGCTTACGATTTTGAGTTGGGAAAGCATCGTTAACAGTTCAAAAGCGGCCAGGATTCAATGGGATGGTATCTTGTCATGCGAATTTTTAGGATATTACAAACCTTCTTTGCAGGCTTACTTGAAAGGGATCAAACTTCTTGGACTGAAGCGGGAAGAAGCAATGATGGTCGCTGCGCATGAAGGTGATTTGGCGGCGGCGCAGGCTGCCGGGATGTATACAGCCTATGTAAACGTCCCGGAAGAAGACAATATGTCTGAAGGCTTTGAACAACCAGGCGAGGCCAATTTTGATGTTGAGGCTAAAGATTTTGAAGCCTTGTGCAGAATACTGCAAGTATGATGTTGAGGTGATTTTATACCACTCATACAGTTGACATGCCCAAACATCCGGCAAAGCAAACAATGAAGTTTGGGACGGCGATTAAATATTCGATTAGACAATTGGAATATTTAAAACGCCACATAACAGATAAACGACTCCCCGTTATCAAAGCCCGAGTCGTTGGAAGACGTTATGAGGAGGTGAAATTCGATATTATTACCCAAAGGAGGTGATCGCCCTAAGCGAAAGTCCTACCTGGTGAAAGGTTATCCATCGAACCAGCAGCGAAAGCCACAGACAAATCCGGCAACGGTTGTCTTTTGATGACTTCAGGAAATTTTTTGCCAGCGTTAAATATCTTTACCGGGAATTGCTGTTGTCAATAGAGCGCTTATACCCGTGTAAGGGATTAGGCACAGCAGGCTGTCAACAACTCATTCAATTCAAATTAGAAATTTTGGAAAGATGGTTTTGAAAAATTTCGATAAATTGCAGGAGATCGCCTTATCATGGGAAAAGTTTGTTGCTACAGGCAGAATTGATATAGGTGTCGTTCGACCTGAAATACGGGAGTCATGGAATCGATGTTACAATGCAAGGGTTAATCCCTATGATTGCGGCAGCCATCTAATTCTGGATCATTTAAAAATCAGAAAATTGCTATCTGAGCGCAACGATTTTATCGATATCGCCAAGCATTTCATGGGCAAGCTTTATGAGTTTGTGAAGGGATCTGGTTTTATCGTTATTCTATCGGATGAACAGGGCTATGTCATAGAGGTAATGGGCGATCATGATACCTTGAAAAATGCTTCCAAGGTAAACCTGATTCAAGGTTCCAACTGGCTTGAAGAGGAAGGCGGCACCAATGGCATCGGCACTGTTCTTATTCTGGGCAAGCCATTCCAGATTTCGGGACCAGAACATTATTGCAAGAGAGTGCATACATGGACTTGCTCGGCGGCTCCTATTTTTGATGACAATAGTCATATAATTGGAGTATTGCAGATGTCAGGTCCTTCTCTTGCGGCCCATCAACATACACTGGGAATGATCGTGGCGGCTACGGAGGCGATCAGGTACCAGATCAGGATTAAACTGCGGAACCGGGAATTATCGGTCCTTAACAACAGCCTGAGTAATATATTCCAGACCATGTCAGACGGGGCAATGATTATAGATAAACATGGCGTGATCTGCCAAATGAACCCAACGTCGAAACAGGTGCTTGGGGAAAAATTAATCGGCAGTTCAATAAAAGATGTTCTCGGAAAAGATTCCAAAGTCGATAAGGTGTTGGCCGAGGGTAGATCTTATGCGGATAGAGAAATAATGTTGGATACGATCATAGGCCACACACACTTCCTGTTAACAGCTAAACCGATTAAGAATGAAAAAGGGGATGTGACCGGTGGCGTTATTTTTCTCAACCCTATTGACACGATGAAGAAACTGATCAACCGTTTCGGCGGTGCTCAGGCCATGTTTAGTTTCAAGGATATCATTGGCCACCATAAAGGATTGAGTGCTGCGATTCAGATAGCCTATAGAGCCGCCTCCAATGTTAGCAATGTGCTTATAGCGGGTGAGAGTGGTACTGGAAAGGAGCTTTTCGCTCAGGCCATTCACAATCAGAGCTATCGCCGTAAAGGGCCCTTTCTCGCGCTCAACTGCGCAGCATTACCCCGGGATTTGATCGCCAGCGAATTATTCGGTTATTCAAAAGGGGCATTTACCGGGGCCAGCCCTAATGGAAGGCCTGGCAAATTCGAGATGGCGTCCGGCGGAACTCTTTTGCTCGATGAAATCGGGGATATGCCCCTTGATCAGCAGGCCTCGCTCTTGAGGGTGCTGCAGGAAAAGAAGGTCACCCGTTTAGGTGGCGATAGGGTGATTCCTGTGGATGTCCGAATTATCTGTGCAACCCATAAGAATTTGCAGGAGGAGGTGAAAAACGGTAATTTCCGCCAGGATCTTTATTATCGGCTCAATGTCGTCCTGGTATCCGTTCCCCCTCTGAGGAACCGCGGGGATGATATATTAACACTATTTGATCATTTTTTAAAAAAAATAGGTCGGAAATTGAATGTAAGTATTCAATATATTCAGCCGAAGATCAGGGAATGCCTTGTTTGCTACGATTGGCCGGGAAATGTACGTGAGTTGGAAAATGTAGTTGAAAAGATCATCAATGTGTCAGACAGGGGCAAGATATACACTGAACATTTGCCCGTTGAAATCGGTGTAGGGCATTCAAACATCCAACTATCACCGTCATTACAGGCGTCAACTTCCGTCAATAATGGAAAAAAAATAAAGGAATTGCTCGCTGAAAAAGAGCGCCAGGTTATCCTTGACCTGTTGGCTCTATACAGGGGGAATATTAGCCGAATCGCCAGAGAAATGGGCGTTTCCAGAAATACGGCCTACCGTAAGATGAAGTTATATGATATTTATAGAGGATATCGTTTCGACTGATGAAGAGGAGGAATCGCAGTTTGTGAATGGAACAGAAGGAAAACGGGCCGTTGCTTTGCTTAACTTTTTCCATACACAACTCATGACTATAACTCAAAAATTGTGTTATGGAGAAGCGAGTCAAATATTTGTGGATAAAGGCATCCCACGTAATTTAATTCGGTAAACCCCCGGCTCTGCCGGGGAGACTCCCAGAGTTTGATAATTCCGGGAATATTCGAAAGCCTCCCAATAAGTGAACCGCTCAAAGATCACAAAAGGGGAGGCTTTCGATGGATTACGCAAAAAGTTTAAACCACACCATGTGGGATTGCAAGTACCGTCTGGTGTGGATTCCGAAGTACCGGAAGAAAGTGATATACGGCAATCTTAGGAAATATCTTGGTGAAATTATCAGAGAACTGGCAATACAAAAAGAATGCAAGGTACACAGGGGGCATTTGATGGGTGACCATATCCATATGTTGGTATCAATTCCCCCGAAGTACGCTGTCAGTCAAGTTGCTGGCTTTATAAAAGGCAAAAGCGCAATTCATATTGCAAGGAACTATGCCGGTTGCCAGCGGAATTTTACCGGTCAAAGTTTTTGGGCAAGAGGATATTATGTTTTAACAGTTGGTCGAGATGAAAAGATTGTTCGAGAGTATATCAAAAGGCAGAATAAATTCGATAAACGCATCGATCAACTGAAACTGTTCTAAAAAATGCCACCTTCAGGTGGCCCAAGGTCTTAAAACCGCTTTGAGCGGTTCACATTTCAAGCCCCCGGCTTTGCCGGTGGTCTATGACGTGCGCCTGGCATGGCGCATTTGCCGAGGAACTTCCAGCGCTAGCTGGAAGTGATAAGCCGCCCGCCGTTACCGGACGGAAGGGCCACGCCAACAAGGCAAGGGCAGTTTCCAGAAATGGGGCGTCCGAAGGAAGCATGAGGCAGAACCCGTGTACGTAGCGAACAGCGAACCAACTATATGGCAGCGGGGAGGAGGCCGAGCAGGCGTGATAGAGCGAGGCCTAATATCCGGTGAACCAAACCGAAGTGAAGTTGGACGGCATATGGGGAGGCAGTGCGTCTTACCCAGGGAAGCCTTCCTGTGCTGATATCAAGTGTTGCCAAAGGTATCATAAAACCGAACCGAATAGGCGAACCCGAAGCGGGGCAGGGCACAGAAGGTGGCAGATTCACGGGCAGTACTGATGACTTGGGGCCTATGAAGCCTGGTAACAGCGTGGAGGATAAAACCCTGACGATCAGGAAGTTATGTGTATGGTAAGAATGTATAGGCCGGAGAACCTGTCGCAAAGACGATAGTACGATTGATCCCCTCCTATGCCGATACGATACGCTATCAAGCCTGGACATCCCAAACATCGTTATTGGGATGTGGGAAGTCGTGGACGAGAGGCGATGGTCATCTTCCATAGACATTTCCAAAGGCTTTGCCAAGGGATCTTGGGCGATGCCATGAAGGTGTAGTATCGCTTCTTTCGAATACCTGTAAACCCGAAAAGACTTTTAAGGCACCGAAGCAGATTTGAAGTCTTAGACGAAGTAAAAGGGATAATGATCGCAACGAGCGTGTAGATAAACCAGGTTCCGCGTTCTTGGCCTTTTCGTGAATGGGCAAATTCTTTTTTGAGTTTTTTGAGAATGTCGTGTAGTATGAACATGCGAGGCCTTTCTGTGTTATGTTGTTTTTGTTTTCGCAAAATAAACTTAGCATAACACGGCCTCGCAATCAACAATAAACTCTTGAAATAGTTATGTTTTTAATGATTTATAGTCAAAATTGGAAATTTAATATTTGTAGTTATTTCAATAGGTTACAAAATTTCATTCACAACGTCTAACAACTTGATTTAAAAGCAAATTTAAATAGTAGTCTCGCCGTTATTCTGCCCCATCTGCATCCGGGCAGTCAACCCGGCGCACCGGTTCGGCCCTGCCGAAATAAAAAAATGGGAAACTTCAGTTATCTATTTTGTACATTCAAAATGCCTCGAATTGATAAAAACTTATCATATCAATTGATGGAAAAAAATTGTGATAAAGGAGTACGAATACTGCCAGCCATTAACCGAAAAGGGTTTATTGCCCTCGGCAACAGCGGAATGGGGCATTTGAATTATGGAGATTCAAATAAGTCGGCTTAAAATCATATCCGAAAAAGCACTGAACCGGGAATGAACCACCCCGCAGCAAACAGCGGCGTATCAACAAAGGATAAAATCTATTTTATCGTCACAAGCGACGGGTTATTAAACCCCAGACTGCGCAATAAAACCATTTACAAAAAAATAATTCCCTACTCATAGTTAGTTGCAACGAAAACAGACACTACAAAAAACCGGGACCGTTTATGAAAATAGAGAGTGTAACGAAAATAGCCATTGAATTGATTAAAAAAAAAATAATCATGGGGGACTTTACACCTGGTCAGAAATTGGTCGAAACGGACTTATCTGAAAATTTTGAAATCAGCCGTCCACCACTCAGAGAGGCCTTTCGTGTATTGGAAAGGGATGGCCTTATCTTAAGCCTTCCTAGAAAAGGTATGTATGTCAGAGAGTTATCCATTCAGGAGATAAGGGATATTTTTAATTTTCGACATTTGCTTGAATTAAATGCTTTAACGAATCTCGAAAAAAAAAATATCCGGGAATTACCCGCAATATCAAAAACAATAATGCCATTGCCTTCATCACCTAAAGATATATACAAATATCAAAAATTATCTCTTAATTTTCATGTTGAACTTGTAAGGTCCCTTAACAACACATTTATGACAAAATGCATCAATACTTTAATGAACAATTTGAGCAGATATGTTTTTATTAGCTTTTCTCATTCTGGAGATGCAAAACTGGCATTTAGCGATCATGAAAAAATCATCGAATTTATTAAGAATGGAGATTATCAGTTATCAAAAATGCATTTAACAACGCACCTTACGGCTTCATGTGAAAAGCTCACCGGAATTGTAAGTGATATTCTCGAAAAAAAATAAACAAAGGGAGGTTACCATCTCCACCATCAACTTTTCTATAGCCATCTCCCTTTAAGAGCTCTAATCCAACGGTTAAGATTTTACGTCTCGCTTATTAAAAAAACTGGTAGGAGGTAGCCTTATGGGCTACCCCCTCCCTACAGAACGGCTCGTACCGGCCAGGTAAGCCGCTCCTCGATTAGCGACTGAATTTTAATTCAAGAGATCGTTGCTTCTGTGTAAAATCATGTAAAAATATCAATCTCTGCCTTCTAAGCCATTGGAGGTTCATTACAAACCGAACCTCTTTACGCATTACCGATTGCCATCGGTTCATCTTGACCCATACCCGACGTGCTTCGTGGAGTTTATAACCGGCCCGTATCATCATTCTCTGAAATTTCCGTGGTTTCTTCCATTTCTTCAGTTGCATGGATCTCATACGGCTGCGTATCCACCCGTCAAGGTCCCTGAATAATATACGAAATTCCTGAATACGGAAATAACCGACCCAGCCCCTTAAATACACGTTCAGTTCCTGGATGACCTGGTGCATGGACAGTGGATTGTTTCTGCGGGTTAACTCCCTGACCTTGGTCTTGAATTTAAGGCGGGCTTTATTGCTCACCCTGATCTTTCCCCGCAGAATTTGGAAACCAAGAAAAAGAACATTCTTGACTAATGCCCCCTGACTCTTTTCCTTATTTACAGGAAGGTTCAGATTGTTCTCCAGGTAGCCGGTAATTCCTTCCATTACCCGCTTTGCAGCTCTTTCCGATTTTAACAAAACCAGAAAATCATCTGCCCAGCGACAGTACCGATGGCCTCTTTTCTCCAGTTCCTGATCCAGCTCGTTCAAAACGATATTTGACAACATCGGCGAGAGCGGAGACCCTTGAGGGCAACCCTTGGTTGTCTTTTCGAGTTTCCCTTCAACCATTATCCCTGCTTTTAACGCTCTTGCAATCAACGTTACCAGCCGCTCATCCGCTATCTTCCTGCGTATGAGCTTTAGAACAAGGTCGTGGGGAATTTCATCGAAAAACTTGGCCAGATCAACCGACGCACACCATTCATATCCCTTCTTAACAATCATTTGGACATGATAAATAGCCTGACGCTGACTGTGGCCTCTACGGAATCCATAATTGGACTTCGTGAAGTCTGTGTCGAATATTTCCTGGAATACCAGGTTGACACTCTGGCTGACCACTCGATCCATCACTATGGGTATACCCAATTTCCGCATCTCTGAGCCCCTTTCTTTTGGTATCAAGGCCCTTCGAGCAGGTTTGAAACGGTAGGTTCCCGCTTTGAGCTTCTCGTGGATAATCCTTATTAACTCATCCTTTCGTTGCCCGAACGTTTCCACCGTCATTTGATCTATTCCCGCTGCCCCAGCATTTTGTTTTACCTGTTGCCATGCCTGTCGCAGTCGTCTCGGTTCATAGACCGATTTCATCACTTTTACATGTTTTACTATTTTGTCTCCGTGACGCTTCTCCATATCAAAGATTACCGGATTACGTGCCGTCCTTTGGACGGGGAACCGGATGCCTGATTAACCGTCCAGACGTCCATCTGGCCGGCGACCTTAGCGGCGCTCGTACATCCCCTTTCGGTTTGCTGGTGCCTTCTCTTCGTAACGCTAAATCGGCTCTTCAATGGTGTCACCAGATAAAGCAATTTTTTTTCTGTAAATTACCGGGTCAAGTTCCCTTTATGCCAAACGACTGTTGTTAATATCTTTCTTTGAACACCACAAATTTTGTAACTGCGTTCCAGGATAAATCAAGGAAGAAATCGGTTCCTCCCAAAGGGTCCCTCCCATTTTTTCCTTGACTGATCCCTCCACTTCGTTGTGTTTTTTGTGGGGTTCAAAGGAAAAATTTGATTAGGGAAGAACCAGCTCAACTATCCTCCTTGGGAAGATATCTTTTCCCTGTTTCCCATTCTTCACTGGTCTCTGATAAAATAGCGCTGACAAGTCTCAAAAGCGATGCTTCATTAGGGAAAAGTGTGGCTACCCGGGTCCTGCGCTTGATTTCTCTGTTCAACCCTTCAACCATGTTGGTGGATCGTAACTTTTTTCGTAACTATTCAGCGTTTATAAAATTTATACTGCCCATCAGGTAAGAAACTCGGGCAGTTTTCCGTCAAACAACAATTCCAATGCGTGACTTGATTTTACTCCGTGTTTTCGACAGGTCGACAAATAGCTTCTAACGCGGCAAAAGATTTTGGCGCCATCCATTGATCGAAAACAGCCTGATATCTTCTGTTGAACTTTTGTCATTCGGATATCATTTTCACGAGTTATAGTCAAGAGTTGCGTATGGAAAAATTAGGCGGCGATCCGTTTTTCTTCTATTCCATCCACAAACTTTACTCCTTTTATTACCTGCGTCAAGCGTTCGGGATGATGTAAGCGTATCCATTTTTTTTCTGCGCACTGACATAATTTAAATGCCATGGTCATTACCGTATTTACAGAAAAACAGCCCCTGACTTTGGCTGTCCTTAACCGCACTGTCGCAAAAGTTGATTCTATCGGATTAGAGGTACGAATATGACGCCAGTGTTCTGCCGGAAAGTCATAAAAGGTTAACAGGGCGTCACGGTCTTTTTCAAGGCACTTTGCAGCTTTGGGATATTTTGCTTCATAGGCCTGGATGAAATCATTCAACAGACGTTCGGCTTCACGCTTGCCGTCGGTATGCCAGATTTCATGAATCTTTTGTTTGGCTTTGCTTTGAATGCTCTTTGGTAATTTATTGAGGATATTGGCCGTTTTATGCACCCAACACCGCTGCCACATGCTATCAGGGTATGCTTTGGCAATGGCTTTCCAAAAGCCCAGAGCGCCGTCACCAATACACAATCTGGGTCCGTTTTTAAGCCCTCTTGATTTAAGATCGATCAACAGCTGTGCCCAGGATAGTTCGCTTTCACGTAAGCCACCATCAATAGCGATCAGTTCTTTCCTGCCATCTTCGGTTGCCCCGATAACCACCAGCAGGCACTGTCTGTCATCCATGCGCACATTACAGTAAATACCGTCGACCCAGAAATAAGCATAGCTCTTGTCCGTCAGATCACGTTTTTGCCAACCTTGCAAATCCTGCTCCCAGACAGTTTTTAAACGACCGATGGTTGAAGCTGATAAGCCGGGAGCATCTTTGCCAACCAGAGCGGAAAGAGCATCGCTAAAATCACCAGTGGATATGCCTTTTAGATACAGCCATGGAATCAATTCTTCCATGCTTTTGGTCTTACGCAGATAGGCCGGTAAAATAGATGAACTGAATTGTATCCGATCTGATGAATTGCAATGCCGGTCACGTACCCGTGGCGCATTAACCGGCACCGGGCCGATGCCGGTCTGAATATTGCGTTCCGGCAGGTACCCGTTTCTCACGATTCTTTGATGCCCTGATTCATCCGTTAACTCTTTATAGTTGTTAAGAAAAATCTCGATCTCCGTCTCCAGGGCCTGCGCTAATAACTTTCTGGCTCCCTGGCGTAAAATGTCTGTAATGGGATCGTCAACAAAGGCTTCTGGCTTTTTTAAATCAATTACGTTATCTTTACTCATGGTGTGTGTATCCTTTCCAATTTTTTGGTCGGTTAATTGCCGCGAAACAGTCAACCGATGGATACACCACCTACCTTTCTAAACACAACTTTTGTTTATAACTCTAAACATAGGCTCCCGAGGCAAGGCCGTGTCGTGCCATATGTTTTGAGATATTAGTGAGCACCTCGTTGTTAATCGTCTTATCTGAGGCGTTGCCGTCCCGGGTGACGCCCAGGATAGGAATATTGCTGTCAACACACAGCATGGCTATTAAAAATTGTTTAAGGTCCGGCCGTTTGGCTTTGCTGTGACCGTAAGTGATTTGAAACGGTGGATCGGCCAGATCGTAGTCTCCATATACGCTGACTGATGTTGTATCAAAATGAACACGACGGGCATCAACGTCGAACACGGAAATGGCATTTTGGGCAAGTTGGGAAAAGATTTTCAACGTTCCGGTTTCAAAAATCTTGTCCATTGCCCGACCCAGGTTTGTATCGCAAAAGCAATCCGGCTCGATGGCTGATCCCAGCAGCAGTTCGGTATCTTTTTCTTCAAAAAATTCCGTTAACCTGTAAAGGGGCGTTCTCCCGGAAAGGGTATCGAGAACCATGGCCAAAATGGCCATGCCCGGTGACAGATCCATCTGGCTGTCAACTAAATGGTTTATGGTTTCTACCAGGTTAATGCGCTTGGCATATTGCTTGACAATGGGCAAATGCCTGGCATCGGTGAATGTCATCTTCTCGGTGTTCAGCTTTTCCATTATACCCCCAGATGCCTTGGAATTGACGTTTGAGGGTAGTATATCAGTAAGTGTTTGAAATGTCTAGATATTTTTTATTTATAGTTATATCAATATGTTGCGAGTATTATCTACTTGATTTAACTGTCTTTTAAATTGGCCCATATTCCTTGCTTTGGGGTGCGGAATGTACGCTGTATAGATACCTTCACAGCATAATTCAGTGAATGGGCCTTTTGGGGACATTATTTTCAGAGGAATCGAACGCCGCAAGATTTTTCGGGATAACAAAGACAGGGATAATTTCCTTGATCGTCTTGGTAATGTTTTATCCGATAGCGGAACGCCTTGCTACGCCTGGGCGTTAATCCCCAATCACGCACACCTGCTGTTGAAAACAGGCGACACACCGATTTCGACGGTCATGCAGCGTATTTTGACCGCCGTCATCAGCGTCACGGCAAACTTTTTCAGAATCGCTACAAGTCTATTTTATGCCAGGAAGATGCGTACCTGTTGGAGCTGGTACGGTATATACACTTGAACCCGTTAAGGGCAAAAGTTGTCAAAGATATGAAAAAGCTGGATAAATATCTTTAACGACGTCCGGAGCTGACAGGGGGCGGTTTGATCCGGAGCCTTGGCGGATGGTCGACGGTAAAAATTTTACGCCGGTCGATTGATCGGATTAAAAGTGATGAGCGCATTCTTGGTGATGGGGATTACGTTGACGAAATTCTTAAAAAAGCGCATGAGCAGCTGGAAAGCCGTTATCTTTTGGCAAGTCTTGGGGTTGACATAGAGACGGTGGTTTCAAGGTTAGCAGCGGTATTGGATATTGATCCGGAAAAGGTGTGGCAAAAAGGGAAGCATCCGCAAATCGTTCGCGCAAGAAGCCTGTTTTGTTTCTGGGCGGCCAGAGAGCTTGGGATAACCATGAAGGAACTTGCGGGCCGGCTGGGATTGACGCCACCGGCTGTGAGTATTTCCGTCAGACGTGGTGAAGAACTGGTAAAAAAGTTTGGCTATCGTCTGACAGACGAATAGATATTTACTTTTTTACCTACGTTATATATCAAAATAACAGAAGGTTACACCTGGCAACATGGCATTAAAAAAAATATTTTCGCGTAGATAAAAAAATAACCTCCTGATAGCATAGAGTCGAATTTTCCACAATTCTAAACCCTTAGTTAAAAGGAGGTTAATCAGATGACTGAAGACTCTTGAGCCCACCGGCAATTATCATAAACCCCTTGCCAGTTGGTTGATCCAAAAAGAATTTATGGTGGTGTTCGTATCGGGCAAAGCGGTCAGCGACAACCGGGATTTGTTAAATGGCCGATGGGATAAAAATGACACCAAGGACAGTGCCAACGTAGCAGATCTCGTTGGACGGGGAAAATGCCAGTTTTACGATAATCCAGGACCTGAAATCATGGCTCTGCGGAACCTTCTTTCCTTGCGCAAAAGACTTAAGAGAGAAGAACACAGTATTCGAATGCGTATACGCAACAGCCTGTTGGTGAAGTTCTTCCCAGAGATGGATCGCCACTGGGGCAGTTCACTGGAAGAAAATCTGGCGATCATTAAATGGTATCTGGATCCCCAAAAAGTAGCCGCCACTGATTTTGATACATTTGTTCGCCATGTCACCAAAACCGATAGAGGGATACGTCAAGCCCGCCGTCTGAAGGCTATTTATGATGCCGCGGGAATTTCTGTGGGAATGCCGGTTACCCCCTCGGATCTGTTTGAGGCAAAAATGCTTGTGGAGAAGCTGGGACAAGTCAAGGACCATGATAAGTGCGTATTCCGCCGCATAGTGACCACCCATTCCGCTCTAAACTGACCACTGATTCCGCTACATTGTGACCATCGATTCCGCTGTATTGTGACCACTTTTTAGTAGCGCGAATCGACGCTGGATCAATTGACCTTTTTACGCTATCCCTTCCCAATTTTATCTTGGGAGAGGATCTATGGCAAAGGACCGATTATCCATGCGAAAGTTCAAAGAAGTATTGAGGCTCAAGTACGGCCACCACCTGACCAACCGTAAAATTGCCAAGAGCTGTGCCATGTCCCATGTCACTGTGGGCAAGTATCTTGATCTGGCTGAACAGGCCGGGATTATCTGGCCGCTGTCCAATGACATCGATGACAGTCAACTCGAGCAGCGCCTTTATGTAAAAGCCCCCCGGTCCCTGTCTGACAAACCGGTCATGCCGTCCATGCAGTACCTGTTTGGGGAAATGAAAAAAAAGCACGTTACCTTGCAGTTGCTGTGGTACGAATACAGGCAGGGCAACCCCGACGGATACCAGTACAGCTATTTTTGCGAGCTGTATAACCGGTGGCGCAAGGGACTGGACATCAGCCTGAGGCAGGAGTATTTGGCCGGTGAAAAACTGTTTGTCGATTATGCCGGTCAGACGGTACCCATCATTAATCCGGATACTGGCCAAGCCGAACTGCAGGCTGAGATTTTTATCGCCACCTTAGTGGTCGTATTCATAAATACGATGACGTATTATTGACATAATTTTAATTCTCATGTATACTTCCTTATCAAAGATAAGGAGGTGTAGTATGCCTAGAAAAAGCCCATATATAATTGATCTCGATAAGGAAGAAAAAACACAGCTACTATCAATGGCCCGTAAATATACGTCACCGTATTATAAAGTAGTTAGAGCTAAAACCATTCTGCTCGCTGCCGAGGGCCTCGAGAATCAACAGATTGGGCAGCAACTTCAAATGCCGCGGCAAATTATCAGCAAATGGCGAAAGCGCTTTTTCGAACAGCGCATGGCCGGCCTTCAAGATCAACAACGGCGCGGGAGACCGAGCCGTTTTTTCCCCCAAAGTCGTCATGGAAGTTAAGGCTTTGGCTTGCCAGCTACCCTGTGATCGAAATTTGCCATTGTCACGAATCAGCCATGCCGACATTGCCAGAGAGGTCATTAATAATGGCATTGTTGCATCCATAAGCGGTGCAACGATTTGGCGATGGCTCAATGCCGACGCCATAAAACCATGGCAATATCGAAGTTGGATTTTTCCTCGCGAGCCCAACTTCTGCGAAAAGGCATCGCGGGTCTTAGATCTTTATCAAGGCATCTGGAACAACAAACACCTTGGACCAAATGATTATGTCATTAGCGCTGATGAAAAGACCAGTATCCAAGCCCGAAATCGTAATGGCCGACATTTGCCTCCTGCCCCTGGCCAATGTCAGCGCATTGAGTTTGAATACGAACGCGCAGGTGCCGTGGCCTATATGGCTGGTTGGGATGTCCAACAGGCCAAAGTATTTGGAATATGCACCAAAAGCACCGGCATCAAATCATACCATCGACTGGTCGATTTAGTAATGCAGCAGGAACCCTATCGTTCAGCCAATCGTGTTTTCTGGATAACCGATAATGGTTCCTCGCACCGCGGTAAGGCATCAATAGCTCGCATGACTCAATGGTATAAAAATGCTATTCAAGTTCACACACCCGTGCATGCCAGCTGGCTCAATCAGATTGAAATTTATTTTTCGGTTGTCCAGCGCAAGGTTTTGTCGCCAAATAATTTCCCCGATTTGACGACTGTCGAACAGCGTTTAATGGACTTTCAGACCTATTACAAGCAAATTGCAAAGCCGTTTAAATGGAAATTTACTAAAAAAGATCTTCATGATATACTTGATAAGGTAAAAAATGACTCTTTTATCGAATTCAAAAAAGCGGCTTAACACCCTAATAATACGTCACCGAATTTACGAGCCAGAGCACTTAGATATCGAAATGATAAGAAAATATGTAAAATATCAAGACGACAAAGACAAGTAACAGGTTTAAGCAAACTGAATAATAATAGGGCAACTCAACCTTTTCCTCCTCTGGGGGCAAAGGCAGTTTTATCCCCTTTCAGGGGTTAAACCAAAGCCGGCCCCTCTGGGGTCGGATATTTATATCAAGGAGAAAAATAATCATGCAGCGTAATATTTATCTGAAAATGAAAACATTGGTAGAAGCCCGGGAGATCATGTTTAAGGCTTTTGATCTGTCCAATGTTCTGGGGGTTGAAACCATGGCCGTACCCGATGCCGTGGGAAGGGTGCTGGCCCGGCCCGTGGATGCCGTGTTTTCATCTCCGGGGTTTCATTCGGCGGCAATGGACGGCATTGCGGTGATGGCCGAAGCCACATTCGGCGCCAGTGAGGGCAATCCCAAAGAATTGGTGATGGGCAAAGACGCTTTTTCAGTCAACACCGGCCATGTGCTTCCGGAAAATACCGATACCGTGATCATGATCGAATATGTGAACGATATGGGGGCTGGTCGGGTGGAAATCGAGGCACCGGCGTTTCCCTGGCAGAATGTGCGCAAGATGGGGGAGGATATTGTTGCCACCGAACTGCTGTTTCCGAGAAACCATGTGATTACACCTTATTGTGTGGGGGCCCTTCTTTCCGGCGGTATTTTTTCCGTGGCGGTGAGACAAAAACCCAAAGTGCTCATTATTCCCACCGGTTCTGAACTGGTGGACTGGGAAAACAGCGATGTGCCGCAACTGGCGCCCGGTCAGGTGCTTGATTCAAACTCCTATGTTCTGGGTGGTCTTGCCAGGGCCTGCGGGGCCGAGTATGTCCGGCATGCCAAAGTGACCGATGATCCTGAAAAGATAAAACAGGTGGTGAAGACCGCGTCTGAAGGGGAATATCAGTTGATTATGACGGTGGGGGGCTCATCGGCAGGCTCTGCTGATTATACCCGGCAAGTGATCGACGACCTGGGGGCGGTGCTGGTGCATGGTGTCACCATCATGCCGGGAAAACCGGTCATTATCGGGAAAGTGAATGAAAAGCCTGTTTTCGGTATGCCCGGGTATCCTGTTTCCACCATCGTGGCCTTTGAGCAGTTTGCCGGCCCCCTGATCAGCAGCATGCTGGGGCAACCGCCGATATCCAGGGCCGAGATTGCCGTGGAACCGGCCCGGAAAATTGCCTCCAAGCTGGGTGTGGAAGAATTTTTGCGGGTCAAACTCGGCACGGTGGGCAACAGGGTCGTGGCAACGCCCCTGCCCCGGGGGGCCGGGTGTATTACCACCATTACCGAAGCCCACGGCATCATCCGGGTGCCCAATAATATGGAAGGCCTGAAAGAGAGCGAGCCGGTAAGTGCCGAGTTGCTGTGTCCTTTGGTGGCCATCAAAAACACCATCGTGGTGGTGGGCAGTCATGATAATACACTGGATGTAATGGCCGACGAAATAAAGGCGGGGGGGCACGGCCACATCACCCTTTCATCCAGCCATGTGGGCAGCATGGGGGGCTTGATGGCCATTAAAAAAGGGGTATGCCATCTCGCCGGTTCCCACCTTCTGGACCCATCGGATGGCACCTATAATATCTCGTATATTCAAAAATACCTGCCGGACATCAAGGTTAAGCTGGTGAACCTGGTGGACCGGGACCAAGGGCTCATGGTGGCACCGGGCAATCCCAAAAATATAAAGGGCATCGAGGATTTGAGCCGTGACGATATCAGCTTTGTCAATCGCCAGGCCGGTTCGGGTACCCGGGTCCTGCTGGATTTTCAACTGGATCGGCTGGGCATTGATCCGGGCGGCATTAAAGGCTATGAAAATGATGAATTTACCCATATGTCGGTGGCCGTGGCCGTTCTCAGCAAAACAGTGGATGCCGGACTGGGCATTTATGCGGCGGCAAAGGCCCTGGGTCTGGATTTTATTCCGGTGGTCACGGAACAATACGACTTGGTAATTCCGGAACATTATTTTCAAACCCCCAACATCCAGGTGCTCCTGGACACGATTAATACCGCTGATTTTAAACGCCGGGTAAACGCCCTGGGCGGCTACAGCACGCGACGGACAGGGGATATTGTTTTTGGATGAGCCGGCGATGACCTATGAGCTGATCGACCATACCGCGGATCTGGGTATTCGGGTCCGGGGGCATGATCCATCCCGATTGTTTGTTAATGCGGCCCTGGCGCTTTTTGACATCATTGCCGGCGGCAGCCCTATTGAACGCCGGGCCGAGCTGACCGTGTCGGTCATTGGCCAGGATTGGGCCGACCTGATGGTCAACTGGCTCAGGGAACTGTTGTATCTCTGGAACGGCAAGGGGGGTCTGGTTCATTCAATAAAAATGTTATCCATAGAAGAATACAAACTGACAGCAATGTTGCACTATGACCTGTATGCGACCCGAAGACATACGGTAAATATGGAAATCAAGGCGGTTACCTATCATCAGGTAGAAGTGGGGCCTGTAAGAGGTGGATGGCGTGCACAGGTGATTTTTGATATATAGGAGGATGCCATGACCGTTGAATTGATAAAAATCAGCGATTATTGCTGGGAGATTCCCCGCACCGGTGATATGAATGTGCCGGGGCGGATTTACACCAGTCCGGCCCAGCTGGAAACCACTCGTATGGAAGAGGCCCTTTCCCAGGTGGCCAATGTCGCTTGCCTGCCCGGGATTGTAACCGCTTCAATGGCCATGCCGGACATGCATTGGGGGTATGGATTTCCCATCGGCGGGGTGGCTGCCTTTGACTGGCAGACGGGTATTATCTCCCCCGGCGGTGTGGGCTATGATATCAACTGTGGTGTGCGGCTGGCAGTTACGGCACTGACAGTGGCGGACGTTCGACCGAAATTGGAAGTCCTTGCCAATGCCCTTTACCAGCATATCCCTTCGGGGGTAGGGTCCACCGGCTCCATCAAGCTGAGTGTCAAAGAGACTAAAAGGGTATTGGTGCAGGGCAGTCGCTGGGCCGTGAACCGGGGCATGGGCACGGATGCCGATCTCAGGCACACGGAAGATGAGGGCTGCATGGGAGAAGCCGATCCGGATACGGTGAGTGACCGGGCCCTGGAAAGGGGCCGCCCGCAACTGGGCACACTGGGATCGGGTAACCATTTTGTGGAAGTCGGCCGGGTATCGAAGATTTATGATCGGACGGTGGCCGAAAAGATAGGCCTGTATGACGGCCAGGTGACCCTGATGCTCCATTCGGGGTCCCGGGGTTTTGGCTATCAGGTGTGTGATGATGCCCTGGCCTTTATGGCCCGGCATGCGGGGCAGCTGGGATTTAAACTGCCGGACCGGCAACTGGCGTGCGCCAGGATTCAGTCCGAAGAAGGCCAGCGGTATTACCGGGCCATGGCCTGTGCCGCCAATTATGCCTGGGCCAACCGTCAGGTCCTGATGCACCGGGCAACCGACGTTTTTTTGCGTGTCCTCGGGATCGGTCCTGCGGATCTGGGGTTGAACCTGGTGTATGATGTATGCCATAATATTGCCAAAAAAGAAGAACATGTGATCGACAACCGGAAGCAACAGGTCTGTGTTCACCGTAAAGGCGCAACCCGGTCATTTGGACCCGGGCATCCGGCCATTTGTGAAGATTACCGCAGTGTCGGACAACCGGTCATTATTCCCGGTGATATGGGGACGGCATCTTACGTGCTGACGGGAACCTCAACGGCTATGGATGAAACATTCGGCTCGACCTGCCATGGTGCCGGCCGGGTGTTAAGCCGGACGGCCGCCAAACGACAGAGCCGCGGCCGGTCCATCCATCGGGAGATGGAAGACAAAGGGATAATCGTCCGCTGGAGCGGCAAATCCATTCTGGCCGAAGAGATGCCCGATGCCTATAAGGATATTTCCCAGGTGGTGGCGGCGGTGAGCGGGGCCGGCTTATCGAAAAAAGTGGCAAAACTCAGACCCATGGCGGTGATCAAGGGATGACGGTCTCGTAAAAAGTCCAACCCCTGCGTTGCGCTGCAGTCCGCAATCATTCAACGGTTGATGGTTACGCCTCATGATTGCAAAATTTGCGCGCCTTGACACGCAGTGAAGCGTAGCGCTCATTTGAATTTTTTACGAGACCGTCTAAATCCGATTTTTTACAGTTAATCAGGGACAATGCATTGACTTTTCTTCAGGCTTTTTTTTTGGGAACAATCCAGGGACTTACGGAATTTCTGCCGGTGAGCAGCTCGGGCCATCTGGTGCTGTTGCAGCATCTGTTCGGATTAAAGGAACCGGCCCTTTTCTTTGATATCAGTTTACATGTGGGAACTCTGGCGGCAGTGGTGTTTTTTTTCAGAAAAGAGGTCGGTGCCATCATTGCCGCTCTTTTGCGCGGGCTTTCATTGCTGATGAAAGGCAAAACAACTTTGGCTGTGCTCTATTCCGATATCCATGTCAAGATGGCGGTCTTAATTGTCATCGGAACCATTCCAACGGTCATTATCGGACTTTTGTTCAAACCCCTGGCCGAGCAGATTTTTTCTTCTCTTTTTCTGGTGGGCCTCATGCTGATGGTCACCGGGGGATTTTTATGGAGTACCCGCTGGATTAAAGGGGCGGGCACCGGTATCCAGCGGTTTACTCCGAAAAAAGCGATATTGATTGGTATCACCCAGGGACTGGCCATTTTGCCGGGGATTTCCCGGTCCGGTGCCACCATTACCGCCGCGCTTTTTCTCGGAATCAACCGGGAAACCGCGGCCCGCTATTCTTTTTTATTGTCCATTCCAGCCATTGTCGGCGCTGAAATGTTGAGCCTGATGGATTTGCCCATGGAATCCACCGTATCGCTCAACGCAACACTGATGGGTGCCGTGAGTGCCTGTATCGTGGGGTATGCCTCGCTGAAAATGTTGGTTTATATTGTCGGCAAAGGGCGGCTTTATTTTTTTTCACCGTACTGCTGGCTGGTGGGCAGTATCATTTTAATAGCCGGGTGCTGAGTTTTTCAGGCGCCCGATGACAGGGAGACGATTAAATGAACCCGGAGATGTTCAGGGAATATGATATCAGAGGGATTGCCGGCAAGGACATGAATGATGAAGATGTCGTTTCCATCGGCAGGGGCATCGGCACCTTCCTGCGTCAAAATGATTGTCTTAAACTGACGGTGGGCCGCGACTGCCGCGTAACCTCTGATCGCTACTCTGACAAACTGATTGATGGCCTGATGGCCACCGGTTGCCACGTTACCGATATCGGCGTGTGCCCGACACCGGTGCTGTATTATGCCATTCGCCACCTGTCCAAAGATGGTGGCGTCATGGTTACGGCCAGTCACAATCCGGCCCCGTACAACGGGTTCAAGCTCTGTAAGGGCAGTGATTCCATTCATGGCCCCGATATTCAAAAGATTTTATCCATTATCAAAGACGGTGCATTTGTTTATGGGCAGGGGACCCGGGACCGGGCCGATGTCGTGACCCCCTATAAGGCGTATGTCGAGCAGAATATTCACCTTGCCCGCCCCCTTCGCATCGGCGTGGATGCGGGCAACGGTACCGCCGGTGTGGTTGTCGTACCGATTTTGAAAAAATTAAACTGCACGGTATATGATCTCTATTGCGTCATGGACGGCACGTTTCCAAACCATGAGGCAGACCCCACGGTTTTGGAAAATATGCAGGATCTCATCGCCCTGGTCAAAAAAGAAAAACTGGATCTGGGGATCGGCTATGACGGTGACGGCGATCGGATCGGGGTCGTGGATGAAAAGGGCCGGATTATCTACGGGGATCGCCTCATGGTTCTTTTCGCAAGGGAGATCCTGTCCCGGAAACCCGGCGCCACCATCATATCGGAAGTCAAATGCTCCAAGACCCTGTACGATGATATTGAACGGCACGGGGGCCGGGCCATCATGTGGAAGACCGGCCATGCGCCGATCAAGCAAAAGATGAAGATCGAAAAGGCGGAACTGGCCGGTGAAATGAGCGGGCATATGTTTTTTGCCGATCGCTATTTCGGATATGATGATGCGGCCTATGCTTCCTGCCGGCTGCTTGAGATCCTGGCTGCCGGGGAAAAACCGCTTTCCGAACTTCTCTCGGATCTGCCCGAAACATTCGTTACACCGGAAATCCGGGTGGACTGCCCGGATGATCAAAAATTCGAGCTGGTCCGGAAAACAACGGATTATTTTCGTGAGCACAACGATGTCATTGATATCGACGGTGTGCGTGTTTTGTTTAACGACGGCTGGGGTCTGGTCAGGGCGTCCAATACCCAACCGGCCCTGGTCCTTCGATTTGAGGCCATGTCACCGGAAAGGCTTGAAGAGATCCGGGCCCTGGTGGAATCGGTTCTGGAAAAATGTCGCCGGGATATGTAACGATAAAATGCAAAGAATGGATAAAAAAGTTTTCGGGGTGCTGTTTTTTTCCATATTTGCAGCCATTACCGGTGTTGGGATTGTCGTGCCGCTACTGCCGGTATATGCCCATGATCTCGGGGCCGGCGGGTTTTATATCGGGATGATTTTCGGTGCCTTTTCCCTTTCGCGGACATTTTTGTTACCCTATTTCGGCCGGCGATCAGACATCCACGGACGCAAACCCCTGATTGTTGCCGGATTGCTGTGTTATGCCCTGGTGTCCGTTGCCTTTGTTTTCTCCCGAAATGTCGAACATCTTATTGTCATCCGATTTTTGCAGGGGATTGCGTCAGCCATGATCATGCCGGTGGTTCAGGCCTATGTGGGTGATATTACCCCCCCGGGCAAGGAAGGCTTTACCATGGGGCTTTTTAACATGTCCATGTTTATGGGCCTGAGTGCCGGCCCCCTGATCGGCGGTTTGATCAATGACCATTTTTCATTGAAAATTGCCTTCATCTGCATGGGTATCCTGGCTCTGGTGGGTTTTTTTCTCAGTCTATTCATGCTGCCATCGGTGAGCGCCGAACGGGTTTTAGCGCGCAAACGACCTCCTGTGCCCTGGCATGCGCTATTGAAAGACCGCGAAATATCGGCTCTTTTTTCTTTCCGGTTTGTGTATACCCTGTGTATCGGCATGGTATGGGGGTTCATGCCGGTTTTAGCTGATTCTGAATTTTTTTTGTCAAGTACGGCCATTGGCATTCTGGTGATGCTGGCGGTCTGTGTCAGTGGGTTGCTGACAACGCCCATGGGATATGTGGCGGACCGCATCAATAAACGATGGATGGTTATCCTGGGCGGAATGATCATCGCTTTGGCGGTTTTATCCTTTTACCGGGCAACTGGTTTTTGGGACCTTTTTGCGGCCAATGTCATATTTGGTATTGGCGGCGGCATCTCCATGCCGGCCCTCATGGCACTGGCGGTGATCAAGGGGCAGCGTACGGAGGCCATGGGGTCGGTCATGGCCCTTTTGACCATGGCCCACAGTTTCGGCATGTTTCTGGGCGCACTTCTGGGTGGTTTGATGATGGATATGTTTCAACTCCGGCAGGCCTTTGCCGGTGGATCAATCATCATGGTTGTCGGCGTGGTGCTGTTTGCTATCTTGACCCGCCCCAGGTCTACAGCGATTCAGGGGTGAAGGCCACGACATCGTCAATATCAGGGGTATCGGTGAGCAGCATGACCAATCGGTCAATGCCCAGGGCATTGCCCGTGGCTGGGGGCATGTGTAAAAGGGATGCTAAAAATTTTTCCGGCATAGGATAATTTTTTTTCCCTGAATCAAGTCGCTGTTGCTGTTCGGCTTCAAATCGCATGCGCTGCTCGATTGAATCATTTAATTCGCTGAAGGCATTGCACAGCTCCATGCCGCTGATATAGAGTTCAAACCGTTCGGCGATGGCCGGATTGGCCGGTTTGCGCCGTGCAAGGGCGGCACAGCAGGCCGGGTAATCATAGAGAAAAAAAGGTTTTTGAACCCCCAGGTGCGGTTCTATTTCAAGGGCGATGACTTCATCGAAACGATCGCGCGCCAGGGCTTTTTCCAGTGACACGGATGCAAATCGGTCAAAGGCGTCCGCCACCGTCATCCGATTCCATGGCGGCGTCAGATCAATGGTTTCTCCCTGATAGTCAAGGGTATTACCGATACCCGTATGGGCGGCCACATATACCAGCAGCTGTTCACACTGGCCCATCATGTGGCGGTAATCACGCTCTGCCGTGTACCATTCCAGAAGGGTCAGTTCCGGAACGTGGCGGCGACCCCTTTCTTTTTGCCGGAAGCATTTGCAGATCTGAAAAATTTTCGGATACCCGGCGGAAAGGAGACGTTTCATGCAAAGCTCCGGTGATGTCTGCAGGTACCACTTCCCCGAGGGCTGGGCGTTTATATGATTTTCCGGGGCCGGGGCCGGAATCCGGCAGGGGGTTTCCACTTCCAGGTACCCTTTGTGGATAAAAAAATCACGTATGGCCCGGACGATGAGGGCCCGCTGGTTCAGGCGGGTTTTTTTATTGGATAAGTTAAAATCGATCAAAGGGGGTCCGTCTGCTTTTTTGTATGAAATTCACCTGTTGTGCGATCCTGCAAAAAAATCGCATCATAGGAGTATTTATCTGCCGTATCAAACCATTTGTAACCTGTTTCACGGCATTTGGCGCAGGCTTTTTTAGGGATGTGAACCGCCAGGATGTGAGACCCGTTGTCTGCGGCGGAGTCGATGCGCAATGCGCCGGGACAATCGGTACATATGAGGATTTTTTCGTTTTGCGTTTCAGCGATGTTGTCTGTGTCATAAAAAATATTTCGGGAGCGTTCATTGAAATTTTTCCCCCAGGTAAACGCTTCCTGCTTGCTTGCCCTGTTCTGCCAGCTGTTCATGATAGAGTCGCATGTTTTTGAAATCCAGCGGGTGACATTGGCACTCTGGCGCATGGCTTCAGGATCATAGGTGGGCTCTCTGACGTTGCTGAAGTCTATTCCGGCCATGGCCAGGATGATGCCGACATTCATGTAGGGCAGTGCCCCTTCAATGGAATAGCCGCCCTCGAGAACCGCTATGTCGGGGCGCAGCAGTTGGGTCATTTTGGCGTATCCCTGGGCCGAAAAATTCATATTGGTGATGGGGTCGGCATAGTGATTGTCCTGGCCTGCGGAGTTAATAATAATATCCGGTTTAAAATCAGCTAAAACCGGCAGGACAACATTTTTGATGGTGTATAAAAAGCCCTCCTCGGAGGTATGGGGCGGCAATGGGATATTCAAGGTTGTGCCCATGGCGTTGGGCCCCCCTATTTCATCTGTGAAGCCGGAACCCGGGTACAGGGTGCGGCCGTCCTGGTGAAGGGAGATAAAAAGGGTGTCGGGGTCATGCCAGTATATATCCTGGGTCCCGTCGCCGTGATGACAGTCGGTATCTACAATGGCGACCTTGTCGATGCCATAGGCTTCACGCATGAATTCGATCATAATGGCTTCGATATTGACGTTGCAGAATCCCCGGGTGCCATGAACAACGCGCATGGCATGATGACCGGGGGGGCGCACCAGGGCAAAGCCGTTGTCTGCTTTTTTGTCCATCACGGCCATGGCAATGGTTTTGGCCCCACCGGCACTGATAAAATGCGATTCTGTCATAACCTTCCAGGCATCGGGTACACAGAAGTGTACTCTCTGGATATCCCGGATGTTGGCGATGTCCGGTTTGAACTCTTCGATACCCTCAATATCCAGAAGACCCTCTTCAAATACCTGGTCCTGGGTGTAGAGAAGGCGCTCTTCTCTTTCGGGATGGGTCGGGCTGATGGCCCAGTCGAATGCCGGAAAAAAAACGAGCCCGGTTTTATGTTTGGCTTTCATCATGCGTTACTCCGGGGTAAACGTCATTTGGAATTGAAAAATTTAATCGTGAAAGCTTGAAAACTGACGGTATGGTATTGATTTTTAAAAGAAAATAATTTAATTCACATGTCTGCCAGCAGCATTCCGGCAATGGGATCATATCCATGGATCAGCCCCGGTTTGACCTGGACTTTGACCCGGATATTTTTTCCGGTGGTGCTAAACCCCCGGACCATATTAAATTCCATATCCTCAACGACTTCTATTTCAAGATCTTCCATGTGAGATCCGATTTTCATGGCCTTTTGTTCAAGCAGGCTGCTGGCCATTTTGACTGCATCTTTTTTTGAAAATGACGGGCCCACGCTGTCATAATAGTTTTCTTCGGGAGCGGTAACAATACCCAGCTGGGTATCGGCGAAAAGCGTCACCTCACAGGTGGTTCGGGCCAGGGCCGCGCCGATGGCATTGGCGACCTTCCACCGGGGGACAACGCCCACCTTATAGTCTGAAATTTTTTCAAGGTGTTTTGCAAAATGAAGGGCCGGTCCCCCCAGTACCAGCATTTTTTCGGGTTTGACCGTATGGCCTTCCATGAGATCATGGATGGTATAAACCGGTTTGCTGTTAATGCGATTGATCATGGCCCCGGCTTCTTTTAAAATTGTTTTGCAGGCCTTATCAAATATTGCCATGGCCGTATCTTCAAGGGTGAGGTCCAGTTGCCGGGCGATCATGTCAATGCCTATGGCTGCCTTGTCCTTATCACCGTTTTTCATCATGCCCAGAAGAATCAGGGCATCCGAAGGGGTGGGCACGGGGCCGTCAAAGGCAACCGGTTTGCCCAGTCGTTCCGGGCCGATGGTGAGCCGGCCGTTTTTAACGGCTACGGCGCTGTCGCCGCCGATGCCGATGGAGTGGGTTTCCAGAGAACGGATAAGGGTTTTGTAGGGGCCGAGATTAATGCCCAGGGGGTCCAGAAGGGGAACCTGGTTGATCAAGATGGCCATGTCGGTGGTGGTACCGCCGATATCCAGTACAAGACTGTCCTCTTTGTCCGGGGCAAAGGCGATGGACCCCATTACGCTGGCAGCAGGCCCGGAAAGGATGGTCTGGCCGGGAAAATTCATGGAAGCGTCAAAACTCATGGTGCCGCCATCGGCCTTTAGTATATGAATCGGTACCTTGAGTCCCTTTTTTGTAAGGGATAATTTTACGGCATTGAAAAAATTTTTATGGATGGGATACACAGAGGCATTAAGATAGGTGGTGGCAATCCGCCGGGGAAAGTTCAGGTAGCCGGATATCTGGTGACCCAAAAAGATTTTTTCAAAGGATCGGCCCAACAGATCGGCGATCTGTGTTTCGTGCTCGGGGTTGCGTACGGAAAATTTTGAGACGACGCCGACATTGCGGATACCGGTTTTTGCCAGACGCTTGCCTATTTGTCTGATCTGCCCGGGGTCGATGGGATCGACTTCCCGTCCACGATGATCAATGGAGCCGGTCACCGGATAGTAGTCCCGGTTGGTGCGAAAAAATTCAGGATCAAGGCCGGGGCCCCCTGCCACAATCATTCCCACCGGATCGGTTTGCTTCTGGATAATGGCGTTGGTGGTCAATGTGGTGCTGAGAACCGCCCGGTGGAGCTCCGCCGGATTGATGCCCTGGGTTATTTTATCAAGGCAGCTCAGTACTGTATCAAACAGGTTTGCCGGGTCGGTGGCGACCTTTGCTTCCCGAATAAGGCCCTCATTTCCCAAAAGAACCACATCCGCATGTGTGCCGCCGACATCTAATCCGATGATCATAATTTTATCCTTGAATATCTGGCCTGCCAGAATAATAACAAAGAGGTTAAAAAACAGTAACTAAAAAATACTGTATTGTCAAATGATCATACACCGTAACAGCCTTGATGCATGCTCTACAAAAGGGGCTGTGCTTTGAGTTGTGATGGCCGGCATATCCTCTATTCAAGGATTTTTGTATCAGAGGGCGCCCTGCAATATCAGGTCCGGATTTTTTGGACGGCAAGAAGCGACACCAGTGCCAGCAGTGCACCCCCAAAAAAGGGAATGCGGTAATCCACCATCCACAGCAGACCGCCGATGGCCGGCAGAAAGACCGCTGCAATATGGTTGATGGTGAATCCAACGGCCATTGTCGGCGCAATGTCCCGGGGGTCACCCATTTTTTGGAAAAAGGTGCTAACCGCCATGGAAAAATTAAAAAAGATGTGGTCCAGGATGTATATCCCGGCCACAAGCAGCTTGGAATCCGTGAGGGCATATGACAGGAAAATAAAAATCAGGCTGAGGTATTCTACGGACAGCACTTTGCGTTCGCCGAAGCGGATGATCCCCTTGCCGATGAAGGGGCTGATGAAATAGACGACGGTGTTGTTGAGAATAAACAGCAGGGTGATTTCCTGTACCGAAAATTTGAATTTTTGAACCATCAGTAAAACGGAAAAGGCGATGAATATCTGTCGTCGGGCCCCGGCCATGAAGGTGATAAAATAATAGAGCCAGTAACGTTTACGAAATATCATTTTCTTATGCTGGCCGATGACCTGCCGGTCGGCGGGATTTTGAGTAAATCCCCACATAGCTCCTGCCATGATGAGGGCGCCGATAACAAGATAAAGCTGGGTAAAATTCAATACCGGTGACAGCAGAAAAATAAACACGCCTACGGCGATGCTGGCGGCCGCGGCAAAACTGCGCAGCTTTCCGAACACCAGGGGAGCCTCTTTTTTTTTGAAATGTTGAAGTGTTAAAGACATGTTGGTGGTTTCGTAGTAATGAAAGCCGAAACTCATTATCAGGGTTGTAGCGGTCAGGCCGGCAAAGGAGGGAAACATGCCGGTGGCGGCCAGGCCCAGCCCCAGGCATAAAATCGATAGCGCTGAAAGCCGGTGTTCTTTGACGTGGCGGATCACAAAAACCGCCAGTAAGGCCAGGAATCCGGGTATTTCCCTGACCGATTGAATGATGCCGATGCTGTCGCCGTCCAGGCCGGCAACTTCCACGGCAAAGTTGTTAAAAAGCATGGTCCATGCCTGCAATCCGATGGTGGATCCGATGGTCAGTACCATCAGATAAAGGTACATGGGGTTTTGCCTGATTTTATCGGCTTGCAGGGATAATGCTTCTTGAGATGGTGACATCCGCACTCCATTTTCAGCGGTCGTTATCAGGGTTTATGCCTGTTCTGTTGTCGGCTTACTGATCATGCGGTTCGTACCACCACCAGTCATTCCGGATTACGGGGTCATAGCATTTTATTGCGCCGTTCATATTTATTTGGGGCGATCGTGTTAATTCGTCCCTGCCGCACCGCATCAACCGGTCGCATGCCATCATCCAGCCGACCCAGAAACCATGTTTTTTCAAACTTTCATTGCAGTAAACCGAGCATGACGGGTACATGGGGCACTGTCCCCGGCGGACGCCGTTAAGATGGTTTAGCGGGCCGTTGTAAAAGGTTAGCAGCGGTGATTCGAATTCTGGTTTTTTTGTTGAAATGTCCCGCGATGTCTGCGGCAATGTCGTGCAGGATGTCAGCATCATCGGCATCAACAGCAGTATGAAAGAAAACAGAACCCGGGATCCTGGCCGGCGGCAAAAGGCCTTTTGCCAAAAGCGGCTGGAGGTTAAAAATAGTTTGGTATTTTCACCCGACCCTTTTTTGTTCATCGGATTAACCGTTTTGCATAAATTATGGCACATAAAAAATCAGGCCGGATTATGATATTTTTTTTTGAGCGTTTTCTGGCAGTATTCGAAAAGCTGAACAAAGGAAAACACGACAGTGGCCACCATGATAATGGCCGCTCCTGAAGTCAGATTAAAAGAGCAGGACAGCCATAACCCCGCCAGTGTAAAAAGAGCACTCAAGATTCCCGACAGGGCCATCATGGATAAGAGTGAACCGGCATATTTTTCCGCAATATAGGGCGGAATCGTCAGCAGCGCAATGACCAGTATAAGTCCCACCACCCGGATAATCATGACAACGGAAACGGCGATCATACCCATGAGAAGGAAATATAAGAGCCTGACCGGGACACCTCTCAGCCGGGCGAACTCTTCGTCATAGGACATGGCCAGTAAATCATGATAATAAAAAGCGACCGTCAAAATAAGCAGAATGCACAGCGCGAGCATCTGCCAGAGTTCCGCGGCCGGCACCGAAAGAATGCTGCCGAAAAGATAACTCATGAGATCCACGTTATATCCCGGGGTCAGGTCCAGCAGCAGGATGCCAAGTGCCATGCCGGCGGCCCAGACAACACCGATGATTGTATCTGCGCGATGTCTGTTGTTGAATGTGATGGCTGCCATGAAAAGGGCTGCGGCAATGGAAAAGCCCAGGGTGCCGGCCAGGTAGGGCAGACCGAAAAAGAAGGAAAGACCGATGCCTCCGTAGGAGGCATGGGCAATGCCGCCGGCAAAAAAAGCGATCCTGTTGACCACCACCAGCGTGCCGATGACACCGCAGATAAGGCTGGCCATCAGCCCGGCCATGAGGGCGTTACGCATGAATTCGAATTGAAGTGTTTCCAGCATGATGATTGGGTTATGGGTTATGGGTTATGAGATTTTGATTTTCTCAGTCCGGATAACATTCGGCTTGTTTCATCTCACAGGTTGAAAATAATTTCAAACGCTTGTTGATTTAAGTAATCACAATACTCAAGACGCTATAATTTTTTAATGTTTTTTCAGTACCCGGTGTGGGAACCCGTGAGCAATGAGTTCCACCGGGCAGTGATACATATCCACCATCTCGTCGGTGATTTCAGCCTCATCATGATAATGCACTTTTTGATTGACACAGGCAACGGATTTGACATGGCTTGACAGCATCATCAGGTCATGGCTGACCATGACAATGGTGATACTGCGGTTTAAATTTTTAAGCAGATCAAAAAAATCAGCCTGCCCATGGGTATCGATACTGGCTGTGGGTTCATCAAGAAACAGGATTTTAGGATTTGTAACCAGTGCCCTGGCAATAAAAATGCGTTGCCGCTGACCGCCCGAAAGTTCGCCGATACGTTGGTTGTGGTACCCGTTCATACCCATTTTATCCATGGCATCGAGCGCATCATGGCGATCTTTTGCAGAATACCGGGATATCTTGTTGCCATAGTGCAGGCGCCCCATAAGGACAACATCCAGGGCCGAAATGGGAAAGCGGTTGTTGATATGGACATCCTGGGGGACATATCCGATATCCGGGCTAGACAGCGGGGGAATGCGCTCTAAAACCCGAATGTCGCCCCGGTCCGGTTTTATCAGGCCCAGCATGAGCTTTAATAAGGTGGTCTTGCCGCCGCCGTTGGGGCCGATAATGGCAAGAAATTCTCCCTGTCGAACGTCAAACGACACTTCTTTGAGAATCGGTTGCCGGTTATAGGAGAACCAGACGTCTTTGATTTTAATAATATGGGATCGCATATTTGGATAACAATGAACGACTAAGATTATTTCACCGTAAGGCCGATTCGAATATCAGGGCCTGTCGACGGATGTTGGCGGCCCAGTCAGGGGACAATGGATCTGCGGTGATCACCTTTCCCCCGATGGCGCTGGCAATTATTTCCGCATTTTTGGCTGAGAATTGCGGCTGAACAAAAATAACCCGGATACCCTGATCCCTGGCATCTTTGATCAGCTGCCGGATCTGGGTCGGTTTGGGTGATTTACCTTCTATTTCAATGGGAATCTGACGCAGTCCATAGGTTCGGGCAAAATAGCCCCAGGTCGGATGAAAGACCATAAAACCAAGTGGCTGTGTGGTTTTTTTAGAAAAAAGAGTCCTTAAGTCAGCATCAATCTCGTCTAATTCCTTCAAAAAGCCATTGTAACGGGCAGTATAGCCTGATTTATGCATCGGATCAATATCCAAAAGGGCATCGAGAATGTTTTTGGCCTGAATTTTGACCAGGGGAGGGGATGTCCAGATATGGGGATCCAGTATCTCCCCGTGGTGGCCGTCATTTGCATGGGGATTCATTTTGACCCGGGTGACCCCCTTATAGGTAAGAACAATTTTCATATCCGGATTGATAGCACTGAATTTATTTAACCAGGCAGCTTCAAAGGGAACACCGATGGCGTAATAGATTCTGGCCTTTGATAATCCCATCATCTGTATAGGGCGGGGTTTATAGGTGGACGGGCTGGCACCCGGCTGGACCATCACCGAAACGGTCACCCGATCGCCACCGATTTTTTCAACAAAATATTTCTGCGGCAGGATACTGACGAATATGGGGATTCTGTCAGCGGCCATGGCCCCTGTTCCGGGCAGCCATAAAACCGTACATAAAAAGGCCGTATAAATGATGCTGCCATATTTCATTGTAAAAAGTATTCCCGTTTGTCTACAAAACAGCCTGTGTAGGGACCCTGAAAACACTACCAAAATCAAAATAATAAACATTCAATGCTGAAAAGGCAACTGATTTGAAAATATGATTGTCGCTTATCAGACTTGTTTTTCTGTATAAGTTTGATATATATGAATTATATTCGGTGATAGTAGACAAGGAGGATCGCATGGGGGAAAATTTCAAGTACCGGGGACCCGAACTGACCCGACGAGAATTGATATGGATGGCTTCACTGTCAGCCATGGGCTTTGTGGTGGGGTGTGCCGCCAATCCGGTGACAGGTCGTTCCCAGTTTATGTTGGTTTCTGAAGATTCGGAAATTCAGATCGATCAAAAAAATTCACCACACCAGTTTTCCACGGATTACGGTGCGTTGCAGGATGCCGGGCTCAATCATTATATCCAGGGGGTCGGCGATAAAATGGCCAGGAATACCCACCGGCCGTATATGCCCTATTCCTTCAGGGGCGTCAATGCAACGTATGTCAATGCCTATGCCTTTCCCGGCGGCAGCATTGCCGCCACAAGGGGTATTTTGTTAAAGCTTGACAATGAGGCGGCGCTTGCGTCATTGCTCGGCCATGAGATGGGGCATGTCAACGCCCGCCATACGGCCCGGCAGATGTCTGTGGGCATGATGACCCAGGCCCTTGTGGGCGGTGTCAGCATGGTTGCCGGTGCGAGGAGTCAGTCCCTTGGAAAACTTGCCTCCAGTCTGGGGATGATCAGTACAGGGGCCTTGCTGGCCGCCTACAGCCGCGACAACGAGCGAGAAGCCGATGCATTGGGCATGGCATATATGGTGAAGACCGGTTATGGCCCGGACGGATTCGTGGGTCTGATGAATGTATTGAACACGATGTCGCACCATAAAACAGGTGCGGCCGAATTGCTGTTCGCCACCCACCCCATGAGTGACGAGCGCTACAACCAGGCCCTGCAGTCGGCAAAGCGGCAATATGCCGCGGCTGAAAAAAATCCGGTCTACCGGGAGCGGTATATGGATCATACGGCCGGGCTCAGAAGAATTAAAGGGGCCATAGAGGACCTTCAAAAGGGTGAAAAAGAGATGGGGGACCAGAAATATGAAGCGGCGGAGTTGCTTTTCGGCAATGCATTGCAAAAGGTGCCGGCCGATTATGCCGGGCTGCTCATGATGGCCAAATGCCAATTGGTCCTAAAGAACGAGACCCGGGCACTCGGGTATGCTGAAAAAGCCCGGAAAGTATATCCACAGGAAGCCCAGGCCTGCCATGTTCTGGGATATGCCATGACCCGGCAGAAAAATTATGAGGCGGCCTTAGCGGAATTTAATGAATATGAAAGGCTGCTGCCGGGCAATCCCAACACCCTTTTTTTTAAAGGGCTTGCCCTGGAGGGAATGCAGAAAAGAGAGCCCTCGGCTGACAATTATTACCGCTACCTGAAAATCATCAACCAGGGGGACCAGGCCCGCCATGCCTACCAGCGCCTGGTGGAGTGGGGGTATCTCAAACCCCAATCATGATGCTCAACAGTGTAACCGGTTACCAATAAAATGCTCAACTGAATCCCATCAGCCGGCCGCCGTGATAAACCAGAAAGGCAAGGGTCCATGCCATGCCGGTACTGTAGCAAATGCTGAACACCATCCATTTCGATGACCCTGTTTCCTTTCTGATGGTGGCCACCGTTGCCAGGCAGGGAATATAAAGCAGCACAAAAACCATCATGGACAATGCGCTCATGCGCGTCATTCCCGATGATTGCAGGACCTTGCTCAGGGCGTCTGATTCATGGCTGTCGCCGGTGGCATACAGCACCCCCAATGTGCTGACGACAATCTCCTTGGCGACAAATCCTGTTAGCAGCGCCACCCCGCCGCGCCAATCGATACCAATGGGCTCGAATACGGGGGCCAGCAGTTTCCCGATTTTTCCCATATACGATTTTTCAACTTTTTCAGCCTTTCTGGCACGTTCCAGCGTTGCAATGGCAAGATCACGTTTTTTTTCCAGATCGGTTTTCTCTGGCAGGGGTACGTCGGCCAGTTGTTGATCATAGGTGGCGGAAATAGTGGCGATACGGGTGGTATAATCCTGTGAATAGTCAACGTTTGTCGGAAAAGCGGAAAGGGTCCAGATGACAATGGAACCCACGAGGATGATGCCCCCCATTTTTTTTAAAAACATTTTGCTGCGATCCCACATATGAATCATCAGGCTTTTGATCATGGGCACCCGGTAAGGGGGAAGCTCCATCACAAAGGGGGCGTCGGCACCCTTAAGGAGGGTGGTACGGAACAGGCGTCCACTGATAATGGCAATGACAATACCGGTGAGATAAATTGAAAAGATGACCGTGCCGGCCTGCTGTGCAAAAAAAGCCCCCGCAAAGACAATATAAATGGGCAATCTCGCAGAACAGGACATAAAGGGAGTAATCAAAATGGTCAAAATTCTGTCTTTTTCGCTTTCAAGGGTTCTTGTCGCCATTATGGCCGGGACACTGCACCCGAATCCCATGAGCATGGGGATGAAAGATTTGCCGTGCAGTCCGATGAGGTGCATGATTTTGTCCATCAAAAAGGCGGCCCGGGACATATAGCCGGTGTCTTCGAAAAGTGCGATGCAAAAGAACAGAATCAGTATGTTGGGCAGAAAAATAATGACACTGCCGACACCTGCGACAATGCCGTCAAGGAGCAGATCCTTTAAAATGCCCGGGGGTAATAAACTGTCTGCGAAGCCTGAAAAATGGATGATACCGTTTTCAATCCAGCCCATGGGATAGGCCCCGAGGGAAAATGTCAGTTGGAACATACCCCAGATCAGCAATAAAAAAATCGGGAAACCAATAAACCGATTGGTCAACACAAGGTCAATATTGCGGGAACGGTCAACCCGCTGTCGGGTTGAGGTGGTATAGACCTGTTTAATGATGCCGGCGATAAATCCGTACCGTTCATCGGTCATGATGATTTCCGGGTCATCATCAAATCGGTCTATCAACAGTTTGCGCCGGGCCGCTGTCCGGCGGAGAATCTCTTCCCCCCCCGTATCGAGCCGCTCCCGAATCCGATTTTTGACGATCCGGTCATCTTCAATCAATTTGATGGCGGTCCACCGGGGGTTGTAGGGCAGTCGGTCATGAGGCTGATTTTCAATAAGCGTCTGCAAATGGGCGATCGCTTTTTCGATCTCCTGATTGTACCGTACCCGGCGATGCTGGACAATGGTGTGATCGGACTGGGCCAGTTCAATGGCCTTTTCAATCAGGTCGTCAATGCCTTTGTTTTTACTGCCAACGGTAAAGACAACGGGGAGATCCAGCAGTTCGGAAAGCTTTTTGTCATCAATTGTAATCCCGCGAGCACGGGCCACGTCCGCCATGTTAAGGGCAAACAGCACCTTGCAGTCGATTTCTCTGAGCTGGGTGGCCAGATACAGACTGCGTTCCAGGTTGGATGCATCGATAATGTCAACAACCACATCCGGGCAGTCATCAAGGATAAAGTCGCGGGCGACAATTTCTTCTATGGAAAAGGGGGTCAGGCTATAGGTGCCGGGAAGATCGATAATTTTAAGTTCCCGGTCGAGCCTATGAATCGTGCCTTCTTTTTTTTCAACGGTGACACCCGGCCAGTTGCCAACTTTCTGGCGGGTCCCGGTCAAGGCGTTGAATATGGTTGTTTTGCCTGAATTGGGATTGCCGGCAAGGGCGATGGTCAATTGCTTGGCCTGCATGGGCTTATCCTGTTTCTACGGTTTCTACGGATATTAGTTTCGCTTCTTCAACCCGCAGGGATATATGGTAACCCTTGACGATTAACTCGATGGGATCCCGCAAAGGGGCATATTTTTCAATATACACTTGCGAACCTTTGACGATGCCCATTTCATGTATTCTTCTTCTCAGTGCGGCACTTCCGCCCACATGGTCTATGATGGCATTGCCGCCTTCTTTTATATCACTTAATTGCATGATCGGTAATTTTCCATTGTTGACTGGTCTGGTACAAAACTATAACCGTTTTCAAAGTTTCAGTGCCGCCGGTGGCAGGTATTGGTTAATCGCCGTGGTTTAAAACCGTCATTATTTTAAGGGTATGCTCTGTGCCATTATTTTCATGGCCAGGCCGCGTCCTAAAACAAACCGGTTAAAACCACTTGCAATAACCATTTGACCCTGCCCGAGATTGGTGATGACTTCTATTTCATCTCCGATGCGCAATCCCATGCTTAAAAGACGCATGCGCGACGTTTTTCCTCCGGAATATTCTTTAATGATCAGGCGTTCTCCCTGCTTGGCCGTAACCAGTGAAATTATTTGACTGCGTTTGTGTAAACACTCGGAACAGATGCCGTAAATCTCCATTTTGTGCTGGAGCATGTGAAATCCATGGGAGGCGGCTACCTGGGCCTGGAGGTTTTCAATCTGATCGTTTTTGAATTCAACAATTTTTTTGCATTTGGTGCAGATCATGTGGTCATGATGCTGCCCCAGATGTCGGTGTTCATATCTTGTTTTTCCATTGTTGAAGGTCCGGATTTGGGCAAAACCGAAATGGCACATGAGTTTCAGCGTGTCTCTGATAAACTCCGGTTCCAGGATTTCCCCAGCTTCTTCCAGCAACTGCCCCAGTTCACTGGCGGTGACATGGTCCTCGGTACTTAAAAAGGCCTCGAGAATCTTGAAGCGGGTATCAAAATGATCAACAAGCTCATTTTGAAACAGTTTTTTAAACTGCTCTTTTTCATGCTGGTGGTTTAACATTTTAGTTCGTTCCAGTTAGCGTCAGTGAAAGCTGTCTTCCACCGTAATAATGATACATAAAAGTATGACAGCCCAGGTTCTTGTCAATAAAATTGAAAATCATTTTTATGACCTGACAAAGCACGGACAGACAATCACCAGAATAGCTGTTTTTTTCAGGTTGATATGCCAAATTTTGTTTTAAATGTCAAACTGTATTAGTAAGGACTTATAAGATTTTAAAGAGGGGGGATAACCGTACCAAACAGCGGCAGAAAATATGCGAGCCGGATTTTTTTAAAAAACAGAAAATAAGTCACGATGGTTGCAACAGTTATTACCTGTCAAAATGACATTTTTTTTTTGCTATGGATTCTTGGAGCAGACGGTTAATGCGTTTTGACAAAGGGGTCGGCATGGACCTTATTTGGGTGTGTCGGCAGATATCAACAGATCGTTTCAGGGTTTCAAGACATACCCGGCAGAGCGCACATTTTTTTATATGCTTTTCGATTTCCCGGCATGCCGGTTCATCCAGCTCATTGTCAATGTATTCCGAAAGCCTTTCAAATAATTCAAGACAATGCTGGTGATTGTGGTGTTCACTTGTCATGGTTGAAATAGCTTTTAAGTTGTTCCCGCAAAAAAAGTCTTGCCCGATGCAACCTGACTTTCACATTTACAGGTGTCAATTTTAGAATTTCGGATGTTTCCAAGGTGCTGAAACCTTCAATATCACGCAAGACCACAACAAGACGATATTTTTTGGGAAGCATTAATATGGCTTCCTGAATGGTATCCATCAATTCGCCGTTGAGAACATTGTCCAAGGGTTGGGATGCCCAACCCGGTAATTCAGTGGGTATATGGTCACCTTCCCGGGGAAGGAATTCGTCCAGAGAAAGTTCCCGGTCAGGCGCATGTTTCGATTTGCGACGTTTTTTGATACAAATACTGCTGGCGACGCGATAGAGCCAGTTTTTGAATTTTGTTTCAAATCTGAAATTTTTTAAATAGTTAAATGTATTTAAAAATGTTTCCTGCACCAGGTCTTCGGCGTCACTGGCATCGCCGCACATCCTGAAACCGAAGTTGTAGAGCTTCTGCTCGTATCGAATCACCAGACGTTCAAAGAGTTCCTGTTTGCCCGAATTAATTTTTTCAATCAGTTCAGTGTCCTGATCAACTATTTTTTTTGGATTCCGGTGGTTGGGCATCAGTATTTTTTTTGTCTGTCAACTGACAGGCATTCCGCATTCAGGTGGAAACACCAAATTTAGGTAAAATATACGTCTGCAAAAGGAACCAGACGCCGATCACTATTAAAAATAGAATGATCTCTCTCATAATGTCTCCTTGTTGATACTGTATTAAAAAGTGATTGTCCATATTTTTTCTGCAACCGTAAAGTGGGGGCAGGGCAATACGGATCCGGCACACGATACTCGTAAAGTAGGTGTTTAAACAGTAGAGACCCCTGTTGTCTGTTTTTGGTTACAATCTTTCGTTTTAAAAAAAGCTTTGCATTATTTTTTCAAACCGTTTGCCGCGCCATGCAGCAGACGGTTTTGTGGCTTCAGATACCAGGATATCCTGATTTAAAAAGGGTAGAAAATCGGAAACGCGGGGAATGATCACCCTGACGACGGGAAATTTTAAAACAGGATGGGTGTGGTTTAATACGATACAATCGGTTTTGAACTGTTTGCAGATTTTTTTGATCTCTTCAATTTCACCTGAAATATTTTTGATTTTTCGATTGCTGTAAAGCACCGTCTCTCCCTTTTCGAGAAAGGAGATATCTTTGGGGGAGATCGAGCATTTCATGAGCATATAAAAATTATTGACGCGTGATTTACTGACCAGGGGTTTGTCCAGTTGGGGCCGCGGCAATGTGAGGGTTTCACGGCCCTGCATGCTTTCGGTAAAACATCTTGTCAGACCTTCATCCAAATTGAAAGCAGCCCCGGGGATCAATATTTGGTGCTCCAGGCGACCGATGGGCAGGTTGTGATTGGTGAATAGAACACCGATGCAGGGCACAAGGCCGCCAAGGGAGAGGTCCTTGATCATGACATCGACATTTTTTTTGCGATAGAATGCCACCATATCACTGATAAGGGGATTGTTTATTGAATTTATATCTATTGTCGGGACTATTTTTTCAGGCTTGATGATATGGATCTGGGCATGGCGTTCAAATATCTCACAGGACGCCTGGATCATCGCTTCGGCAATGGTATTGCCGGCTGCAATGCCGTTGGATGCGTTGATATAAGTAATAAAATTAATCGGTACTTTTACATCGGCTTCCCGGATGATTGAAAAACCGTCAACCCAGTGGCGGGCCATGGGGCTGTTTTTAATCTGGTTGATGTCTTCAGCGGTGAGATGACGTTCATTGGCCAGCAGGTCTTCTATTTTTAAATGCGCCTTTTTGAGATCATCCTGATGGGCATTGACATAGCCTTTCATCCATTCACCATTCAAAAAGCGGCTGGTTGCGCGGTTGTAGAGGGCCGGGATGTTAAATCGCACCCGTTCTTCAAAAACCGGGTAAAACAATCCGGCGCTGAAACGCTCTGCCAGTTCCGCAAAGGCGCTGGCCTTTGCCAGTTCCGGGGTGATGCCCTTCCCATTGCAGACGATGCGGATTGAATCGATCCATATCTCTCCCCAGTGAATATTGTCCGAGATATTAAAGGGGGTGTACTGGACATCAAGGCCCAATGCCTCCATCCCCCGGGATATTCTGTCGATGGTATTGGAGGGAAGATCACACTTGCCATAGGTGTTTCTGACGCAATTTTGAGATATCATTTGAATTGTGACTGCTTCCGGTAGACCGTTTGAATACGGCAAAAAAATAAAGAAAATTGCCCACACAAAGCGCAAAATTTGCAAAAGAAGGTGCGTTTGTTTGAACGTCTCGGGCCTTACGCTTTATGATTTTAAATCGTGATTAACCTTATCCCTCAATTTGCCGGAAGATTTAAAGGTAACGACCTTTCTGGCAGCAAGCATCATGGTTTCACCGGTAGCCGGATTACGACCTTTTCGTTCCGCTTTTTCTTTTACTGAAAATTTTCCAAAACCGGTTAAAAGAACATCCTCACCGTTTCCCAATGCCTTTCTGATCAACTCAATCAGGATTTCAACCGAGTCTTTGGCCTGTTTCTGGGTAAAGCCCTTTTCCGCCTGTATTGCTTCGACGATCTGCATTTTCGTGAGTGTCATGTGATGGTATACCTCTTGTATAGGTTGTATTCGGTTAAACAGCGGCTCACAGATAACACTCAACCGTTGTTTTTTCAAGTCATTATATGAAGTAAGGCAAGCATCTTAAAGAGGCAATGCGCCCTTTGACGATATTTTTTGTTTCAGTGAATGTTTCCGGACAATGACCCCGCCCTTTGCGATAGAGAATGAAGCTCATTCTGCCCGGCAGATACGCCCATGGCATTATCGGACTATTTCCGTTGCCGGATGAGCCCTTCCTGGGTGACCGAGGTCACCAGGAGTCCGTTTCGGGTGAAAACCTGGCCGTTGGACAACCCCCGGGCCTTGAAGGCGTTGGGGCTTTTCATGACGTAGAGGAGCCAGTCTTCGTCCATTTTAAATTCCCTGTGAAACCACATGGCATGATCGAGGCTGGCTGCCTGGATGGAAGGCTCCCAGAAGCTGTGGCCGTGGGGGTAAAGGGAGGTGGTGACCAGCCCGAAATCAGAGGCGTAGGCCAGCATATACTTGTGCACGGCCAGGTCGTCGGGCATTTTGCTGATGGCTTTGAACCATACGTAGCGGACCGGGTCGCGTTTTTCCGGGGCAAAGGGGTTCTGGGGGTTGACCGGGCGGATCTCAATGGGTTTGTTGCACAGCAGTTTGTCCTGGAGAGACGGTGGTATTTTATCTTTCAGGCGTTTGGCCATTTCCAGCTCCGATTCCAGCTCTTCGGGGGCCTGGACATGGGGCATGGGTTCCTGGTGATCAAACCCCGGTTCGTCGATATGAAACGAGGCTGACATGAGGAATATGGCCTGTCCTTTCTGAGTAGCCATCACCCGCCGGGTGGTGAAACTGCCCCCGTTTCGGATGCAGTCTACCTGGTAGACAATGGGTTTTGTGGCATCGCCGGGCCTGAGAAAATAGCCGTGCAGGCTGTGGGCACTCCGAGCGGCATCGACGGTTTTCGAGCACGCCGACAGGGCCTGGCCCAGGACCTGGCCCCCGAAAACATTTCCGAAGCCAAGGTCCTGGCTCTGGCCGCGAAAGATGTTCTCCTCAATCTTTTCAAGTTCTAAAAGGTCGAGCAATTCTTCAAGTACATTGCCCTGGCTGCAGGTGGTCATTTACGGGGTTCCTTTGTGGTCGTTGCTATCCCTCAAGGGGCAGGAAAGATTTATTCAAACGGTTTTTGCTTCCGGTCATATCGGAAATATAGGTGATTTTATGAAAAAAAGCAAGCAGGGAAGACTTTTTATCTGGATTTGGCACCCCGGAAAGATTATTAAACCATTAAATTATCATTATTATATTGAGGTGAACAAAAGCTTTGACGATAAGGTGCACCATTGCTATAGCTGGTACCGGGCAGCCTTTGGTCATCTGGCAAACCGCTAATCGCTCAGCTTAAGAACAATAAAGGAGAAAATATGCATCGTGTCATGATACACCCGGCCTCTTACGATACCGTCCGTGAAGCAGTTGATCGGGCTTTTGAGATTTTCCCCCAGGACCTGGCCCATAAAAAAGTGGTGATTAAACCCAATGTGCTCAGGTCATCCACAGCCCAGGAACACATTGTGACGCATCCGTCTTTATTGCGGGCAGTTGTTGAAAAAGTTGAAAAGATGTCCCCTGCCGAGATTGTGGTGGGGGATAATCCGGGTGTGTTTGACTATGGTGATAATGAAAAAAGTTTTGAAAAAACCGGGTTGATGGATGCGGCCAAGGGCTATTACAAGAATCTCGGCCATGCAATACAACACCTTGCCTTCAATCCTGATTTTATGCCCGAGGTAGGGGTTTCCAAAGAGATCCTGGACGCGGATATCGTTATCAGCCTGCCCAAGTTTAAAACCCATGGCCTTACCGTTATGACCGGGGCCATTAAAAACAGCTATGGCATACTGCCCGGTGCACAGAAAGCAAGGCTGCACCAGATTGCCGGCACGCCGGAGCGGTTTCATGATGTTATCGTAGATGTTTTTTGCCTCCGGGTGCCGGATCTTTTTATCATGGATGCGGTGGTGGGCATGGAGGGAAATGGCCCTGCATCACCTGACCTGAGAGCGATCGGTCTGATCCTTGCCGCCGATAATGCGGTGGCCATGGATGGGGTCGTTGCGAGAATGATGGGGCTTGACCCGGGACGACTTCGTTTTCTTCAAAAAGCAAAGGCCGTGGGACTTGGGGCGTTTGATTCTCAACTGGTTAAAATAGATGGGGAAATGCAAATTCTATCTGATTTCAAGCTTCCGCCCTTAGGGGGTGAGGCCATTGCCGGTAACCCGGCGATGCAGGAATTTATGGAAAGCAGGGTTGAGGTCAGGCCCCAGGCTGATCCGGAACTGTGCACGGCGTGTGGTGCCTGCATCGATCATTGCCCCGTGTCGGCGCTCACAATGAATGAAGATATTCCCATCGTGGATGCCGACACCTGTATTACCTGTTTTTGCTGTCAGGAGATCTGTCCTGAAAAGGCGATGACGCTGAAGTCAGTTCAATGAATACACTGAAAAACACGTGTATACGGTTATCGAAAACAGTGACGTCTTTTTCAGAGTGACAAGAACTCTTTGGGCATTGGTTTTGTGATCGTCATGCCTTCCAGGACCCTTTTAAAAAGTTTTGCCTCTTGTGCTTTTATCAGATCCTTCAGCCCACGCTGCGTTCGGTATCCTGCCAATGGATTTTGCGAAGATTTTTTTTCAGGATTTTTCCGGCACCGCTTTTGGGAAGGGCCTCGACGAATTCGACGGTTTTGGGTACCTTGTAACCGGCGATGCGTTGTTTGCAGCATTCACGCAATTCCTCTGCGGTCGCTGTCTGGCCCGGTTTCAGGGCCACCACTGCCGTGACGGCTTCTCCCCAGTCCTTGTCCGGTACACCAATGACCGCTGCCTCCAAAACGGCGGAATGACACATCAAAGCGTCTTCCACCTCCACGGAATAAACATTTTCACCGCCACTGATGATCATGTCCTTGGCCCGGTCCACCACATAGATGTATTGATCTTTGTCAATACGTGCCAGGTCCTTGGACCAGTACCAACCGTCAATCAGTGCGCCGGCGGTCTCTTCCGGCTTGTTCCAGTATCCCTGCATGATATTGTCGCCGCGGGCAATAATTTCCCCTACCTCACCGGGCTTGACATCCCTGCCGTCTTCGGCCACCACGCGCACATCCACACCGATGATCTGGCGTCCGGCGGCTTTGAGCAGATACTGTTCATCCGGGCTGGTCAGTCCCCGATGGTGGTCTTCGGGAAACAATATGGTCAGGATAGGACCGCCTTCAGTCATTCCATAAAGTTGGGCGAAATCACAGTCGAGCACAGCCTTGGCCTTGCGAAGCAGGTCCGGTGAGATCGGCGAGGCACCATAGAACACCAGTTCCAGGCTCGACAGATCAAAATCGGCGACATCGGGGTGGTTGACCAGCATGTTGATCATGGTCGGCACCCATAGCGTACTGGTGGGCTTGTAGCGCTCAACGGCCTGAAGCACAGCCGTCGGTTCAAAGGCCTTGACCAGAACATGCCCTCCGCCGGCCATGGTAATCGCAAAATTCATTGCGCCGTCTGCCAGATGGAACATGGGGGCGGAGTGCAGCGCCAACTGGTCGCTCCCGAGCCGCATGGCCGATGCCAGATGAAAGGCATTGCTGACGATGTTTTTGTGTGTGAGCATAACCCCCTTGGCCAGTCCGGTGGTGCCGCCGGTGTAGTAGATACCGAAAAGATCGTTTTCATCGCCGCCTTCGGATTCTACGGGGTCTGCTTCGAGCAGACTGTCGTAGGGAATGGCCCCCTCGAAAGGTGACTGCGAACCGGTATAAAGAAAATGTTGAACCCGTGGCATCTGATCCTTGATCTGCGTGATGGCCTCGTAGAATTCAGGGGCTACGATGACGACCGCCGCCTGTGAATCATTGACCTGGTAGGCCAGTTCCGGTCCGGCGAGACGAAAATTGAGCGGAACATTGACGAAACGGCCGGCAGACAGTCCATAATACAGGTCATACCATCGAAAGCCGTTGAACATGATCGGGGCCACGCGGGTGCCCGGTTTCACTCCCAACGCCTTCAAGCCGGCGGCAAATCGCAAGGCACGGGTGTAGGTCTGGGCAAAGGTGAGTACCACATCGCCGTCATAAAGAAAGGGGTTGTTCGGGGTGAGTTTGTTCCAATGTCTGAGCTGGCCCAATAAACTTTGCATGATCGTCTCCTTTTACTGTTTTGGGGTAATTCCGTTTAAAATCAGGTCACCGAGCTGATCTGCCACGGTTTCAACAGGGATCTCGTGGCCGAAAATCACGGGCGCCATACAAAAATGTTCGATACCGCCCAGAATCAGATCCCGGATTTTTTCCGAAGGGATGTCATCACGAATGTCACCGGCGTCAATGCCCGCCAGGATGATGTCCGTGAGCAATTGCCCGTATAGTTTTACCAACCGATAGGTTTCGCTTTCAAAATAGCCGGGAAAGTTTCGAACCTCCAGAAGGAGAATTTTGGCAAAAACCCGGTTGCTGTCATACATGCCGATATGCGCCCGGATCAGATGTCTGAGCTTGTTGATGGTGCCACAAGTCTGTTTCAGATCGGTTTGAATCTCGGCAATAAAAAGGACCAGATAGTCGTGCAGCACATGGTGCAACAGACCGCGTTTATCCTTGAAATATCGATAGATCAGGGCTTCGTTGGCGCCGGCACTTTTCGAGATCTCAGCCGTGGTGATGGAGTTGAAATCCTTTTCCCGCAAAAGCCGACTCAGGGCTTTGCTCAGCTTTTTCTTGGCAGGTGGCGAGGATACTTTGCCAGAACTTTGGCCACCGGTATTTTTCCCAGCAGGCTGCTTCATGATTATTTTCATCTAATGGGTGCACAGTTTGCGGCGTGAAAAGTCTTTTCCGTCGCCTTCCGTTCCGGCCTTTGGCCTTCATGACCGTTCCGGCCATCGGGTAGATCCTATGCCATGTAAGTAAATATTACTTTCATTTTTTAACGTCAAGTATTTTTTTGTGAATATCCCGGCCTGGGGGCCGTTTCTTTCCTTGCATGCCAAGGCGTGCGAAGATGAAAAGCAACCATTGACCCGAGCGACTAAAGAGTGCTGCTCGAAAAGATCAGTGACAATCGTTTTATACTTGAAAGGAGATAAAAAATGAACCCCGAAATTATCCAAATGAACGGGTTCTATGCAATAACACTTGAATTTGCGTCAGGGTTAGTTGATGAGCCCTTTTTAGATGCGATCAACCGTATTGTCAGGCAGGAAGGGGCCCGAATCCATCTGACGACGCCACAGAAGATGATGATTCTTGATTTGTCGGAAAAATCTGCAGGCAGGGCAAGGGAACTATTAAATGAATTAGGCGTAAACTATAAATTCCCCAAGCAGGTTTACCAACCTAGAGTTTGCGTGGGGTCGACATATTGTAAACTCGGTCTTGCAGATACACTCCGGTTCGGGGAGCGTATTTATGAAAAGTATGCCCACGTTGATATTCCATACAAGATCAAGATCGGTGTAAGTGGTTGTCGTGCCTCATGCGCGCATTCAACCCTTGCTGACATCGGATTTATCGGCAGGAAAAAAGGGTATTGCGTTCATGTCGGCGGGAAATCAGGCATAAACCCAAAAATCGGGCAACTGCTGGCCACAGCGGTTACCGAAGACGATGCTTTGGAAATTCTCGGAAATGTGATTCGTCTGTACTGCAAAGACTGCGATTTAAGTCAAAAAAACCCAAGAGTTTCCCATATTATTGAAAGAATAGGTTTTGATGAGTTCAAAGCCCTTGTAATGAGCCATGAATGATGGTTTCGGGAGAGACCGTTTATTTCGGCCCGGGGGAAATCTTTTGGTGCTTGCGTCCTAACGCGTGTATCCCGCCGGGGGTTCCATGCCGGACCAGTGCCGGTCGCCGGTGGTCATTCAAGGTTGTAATGATGCCGGCGGTGCAGATCAACAGGGCGCCGATCCAGGCGGACCCGTCAATGATTTCTCCCCATAACAGCCAGCCGAGAACGGAAGACAGGATCAGGTTGCCGTAAGAAAACGAACCCACCCGGGCAGCCGGTGCCAGGCTGTATCCTCGTGTCATCAAAAGCTGCCCGATGATTGCCAGTCCGGCTGCCAGTGTCATAAACCCGAAAGCCGCCGGTTGCGGTGTCTGCCACGCCCAGGGCAGGGCCAGGGCTGAAAAACCGGTGGACATGACGGTAAAGTAGAAAACAATGCGGCCGGGGGGTTCGGTATCCGACATGTATCGAATACTCACCATGGCCACCGCCGCCAGCAGTCCGGAAGCCGCCCCGATCAAGGCCACCGGCCGAAACACCCCGGTGCCGGGTCTTAGAATCAGCAGGACGCCGGCAAAGCCGATGAGGACCGCCGCGACAATGCGAAGCGAAATGGGTTCGCCAATCCATATCCGGGCCACCACTGGAATAAAAAGCGGGGTCGTAAACGAGAGCAGCACCGCTTCGCCCAGGGGCATTCGGGAAATGGCATAAAAAAACAGAAACATGGCCCCGAGCCCGGCTGTACTTCGGATCAGATGCCGGCCCAAATGGGCGGTGCGCAGGCTGGCCCGGTAACGGGAGGTCAGCAGCCACGGCAGCAGGACAATCAGGGCCATGGCGTTTCGCAGGAACACCATCATCATGTTCGACGTCGTAGCAGATGCCTCCTTGATCGCAGCCCCCATGAGGGCGAACAGAAAAGAGGCGCCGAGCACGTATAAAGCGCCGATAACCGGACGATTGCTCCGGGTAACTGAAAAGCGGTCTGGGGTCATGGGATTCGAGTCCGAATGTTGAATAAATAAAAAAAGTAGCGGTGAGGCACGATATGCCAGCAGATAATTGAATTGAGGTGGATTGTCAATATGGAAAGTTAGGTTTATTGCATGATGCCGGTATCATTGATGATAATCTCGGCGCCCCTTTAAACCGCCTCAGAGCAGATGAAAAACAATATCGGATTCAGCAAACGAGGACCTCTGGAAAGGACAATCGAGCGGACCGATAGTTTTTCCGGTATTTTTTTGGGCAATTTGCCATATTTAAAATTTGACTTTCAAGCCACCGGTTGATATCTCTTTCATGCAATCCTGCTTAAATATGAAGATCTGAAGCACTCTTGACCTTTAACAGTTAGGGATGATCAGACATGATGAATATAGAAAAACCCCATTTCTCAATTAGTGCTGAGAAGTGGGGTTTTGTTGTTTTTGGCGCTTTTACAGTATCTATACTGAGACACAAAACCGCACATTTTGACGGATAACATTACAAAAATGATGTTATCCAGATTTGCACAACCACTTGTTTACGGCGGCTTCGTCGCCGTGAACAAGTGGTGCTGGCTTCGTCAAGCACCTTGTCCCGGCTGCGCGCGACGGATGGCATAAGAAAAACAATCATCGGCCTTGAAAAGGAGGTGGCCAGTTACATTATTGGGTAAAGAACCGCTATTCTCAAAATCAGATTAAAGAAGGCTAACTATTTTAACCAGGGGGAAATTACATGTTTAAGCAAAATAGAAAATCTGAAAATGATCTTAAAAAAAATGTCGAGAATGATTCAGCAACAGGACCGGCAACGGTTTCTAAAACTGTTGCTGGAGACCGTTTTTCGCAGGGCGCTATCCATTCATCTGAAGTCGAAAAAACGATTATTGGTGAAAAAATTACCATCGAGGGCAGCATTCGCGGTACCGGAAATCTGGTCATTGAAGGGGCGATGAAAGGTATTGTCGATATGGAGAAACATAATTTTGCGGTGGGTTCCAAAGGGCGGGTTGAGGGTGAAATACGTGCTCACGATGTGAGCATCAGTGGGCTATTACATGGAAAAGTCAGAGCCCTGGGAAAGGTCGAAATTACCAAAGATGCCGACTTTTATGGTGAAATCAAAGCAAATAGCATCTCGATAGAAGATGGGGCCTACTTCAAAGGCCAGATTGAACTGGATCGGGCGCCCCATGCAAAGGTGGCCCCTGCGGTTAAACAAATGACCGGAACGGAGCCTAAACGAAGCCAGGTGTCGAGCATTACGCCGGTTGAAGCCGGCAAGGGAAAGTAATTCTTGGACACCATTATCGGCAGGGCTTCCATTAAATCGCCATCTGCATCCAATTCCATCGAATATACCAGTAGACTTCTTCAACTGCTCTCCGGCACTTTTGAAAAACGCCGGGGTTCTCTAATACTCGATGTGGGGCCGGTTTGTAATGAAAATGTTGAATTTTTCGCCCGGCGCGTAAAGCGGCTTTATGTATGTGATATCTTCGCACGCCTGGACCGGGCGCACCGGAAAGGGCTGACGCCGGATGTTGTCTGGCATCATCTGGACTATTCCCCGTGCAGTTTTGACGCGATCAACCTCTGGGATCTCGTGGAACATCTCGATGATAAGGATGCAAGGCGGCTGGTGGAAATTTGCTGCGATATGCTCAAGCCAAAGGGCCTGTTATCTGTCACCGCCTTTGAAATACAGGCCGCTCCACGTGAGATCAGTTCTTTTGTCACCGGGAAAGATTTCCGGCTGTCGCTGAGACCTCAACCCAGGCTTGATCTTCCCTGGTACTACCGCCATAACAGGGCTTTGATATCTTTGCTGACGCCGCTTTCTGTGGTCAAGATCTTCGGCTCCCGCATCGGAATCAGGGAATTTTTGTTCCGGCACGAGTGAAAAGGCGATGGCGCGAATTCATGGCGTTGGTTGGCGTTGGGTCGGACCAGGCAAATTGCCTGTTAATATTTGGGAAAGAGGATTAATCAACGGTCAGAGTGTCCTTTTTGAGGGTGAAAACAAGTATCTAAGGCTTCTATTGTAAAAATAATTCTTTTTTGTTAAAACGTCCAAACCGCAACAATCTATTCGGTTGTCCGGCTATACGGATATTAACACCTAACACGGGAGGTTGCTTATGAAGAGACTTATATCGATTTTGTGTATCATGTCGCTGTTGTTGTTCGTTCCGCTTGCCGCATCGGCTGCCGGGACGTTCGATGAAGACGCACTCTACAAAGCGGCGCAGAAGGAGGGAGAGGTCAACATCTATTCCTATTCCTCCAGGGTGTTCAAATTCGGAAAGACATTTGAAAAGCGATATCCAGGCGTCAAGGTGAATGGTTTCGACATGGACTCGCCGGAGATTGTCACCAAGATTCTGGCGGAGCAAACCGCCAAAAACTACATCGCGGATGTTATTTTCCTGAAAGATCCTTCTACGGTTATCCACGAACTGTACGGCAGAAAATATGTTTCAGGCTATGTGCCGGCGGATCTGGCGGATTTGATACCCGAAAAATACAAAAATCCGATCCTCGTCCACCATGCCAGCGTGGACGCCTTTATCTATAACACCGAGAAGATGAAGAGCCCTCCGGTTGATTCGCTGTGGGATCTGACCAAGGAAGAATGGAAGGGGCGTGTTATATTCCCAGACCCCCAGAAGATGTCGGAGTTTGTTGAAGTTCTGGCAGCGATTGTGCTGCATTCCGATGAAATGGCCGCGGAATATCAACGCGTGTTCGGAAAACCCATTGCACTCAGCCCCGGCGTTGAAAATGCGGGATATGAATGGATCCTCAGGCTTCTCAACAACGACCTGATCATACTGGGTTCCACCAACGGCGTCGCCAAGGCGGTAGGGCTTTCCGAACAGGAGAATCCGCCGGTTGGCCTCACGGCATTTTCCCGATTGAGAGACAAAGAGAAAAATCCCAACCTCAAATTCGATGTCATGTACACCGTTAAGCCGGTGATGGGTGTAAGCACCGATGTCCTCGTCGGAATCGTCAATCATGCGAAGCATCCCAACGCAGCCAAACTCTTGATCCACTGGATGATGGGGGACAGTAAGGGGGGGCAGGGGTACTCCCCCTATTTTGTCCTCGGCAATTTTTCCGTCAGGTCGGATGTCCCGCCGCCCAAGGGGTCAAAGAATTTGTCGGATCTTATGCTATGGAAGTCAAATCCGGAGTTTGCGTGGGATAACGGTCAAAAGATACTCGATTTCTGGGTTTCACACCTAAATTAACCCTATGGTTGCAAAAGATCAGATGGCTTCAGAGCCGAGGCATCAAGGATGAACCCATTCGGGCGGGGATGCGAAACAACATCTCCGCCCGGCTATAAATACGTCTGTGCCGGGGATTGAGCTGTTTCTATGGATAGAAAAAAAAGGGCCGCCGGATTCGCTTCATTCAAAAACTATATTCGACAGCCGCATATCATTATATCGATAATTCTCCTTGTCGTTCTTTTTTTTATCGTCATCATTCCGTTTGCGAAGATGGTTGAGGATTCGTTCGTCTGGCAGTTTTCCGACACACGACTCTCGCGAGACGCTGTCCCCGGCGGTTTTACCCTGTTCCACTGGAAGCGGGTGTTTGCCAGCCCAATTACCAGAAATGTGCTGCTCACGCCTTTGTTGAATTCCATCTCCACATCGCTGGGCGTCTCTTTTTTTGCCATACTGATAGGGTCTCTCCTCGCCTGGCTTGTGACGCGGACCGATCTGCCCTTCCGAAAGCTGGTGACCACCCTGGCGGTCATTCCGTATGTCATCCCCTCTTACATACACGCGCTGGCATGGTTGAACCTTTTCAAGAATGAGCGTATCGGAGGCGCTATCGGGATATTCCAGTACCTCTTCGGCATAAGTCCGCCTGACTGGGTATCGTATGGATTCTTTCCTATCGTGTCCACCCTGTCCATCCATTATTTTCCTTATACCTTTCTACTGGTTGCGGCGGCCCTGACGAGTATCGATTCGCGCCTTGAAGAATCCGGGGAAATTCTGGGTGCCTCCCGCAGATACATACTGCGACGCATCACTTTTCCGCTGATACTGCCCGCCCTGTTGTCCAGCTTTATCCTGACATTCTCCAGGGTACTGGGGACGTTCGGAACACCCTATTTTCTGGGAACACCCGTGCGTTACTATACCTTGTCCACACAGATATATTCCAACATAATCAACAGGATGCCATCAGCGGGATATATACTCGCGTTTGTGCTTATCGCCATTTCGGTGGTTGTCATATATTTCAACCAGCGCCTGATAGGCCGGCGAAAGAGCTTCGTGACCATCGCGGGAAAGGGATTCAAGGTTTCCAGGGTATCGCTGGGAAGCGCAAGATATCCCCTGCTTTGTCTGGTCGCACTTTTGCTTGTCGTTTCTGTATTGGTGCCCTTTGTGTTGATTGCCTGGCAGACATTAACGCTTTATCCGGATGATTATTCCATAAAGCATCTGACACCGCTTTTCTGGATCGGCAAGGCAGGCACTGCGTTTGCGGAGGGAGAAGCGGGGATACTGCGAAATCCCGCTATCATCAGAGCCGCCTGGAACAGCATTAAGCTTGCCCTGTACGCCTCCGGTATTTCCGGCCTTATGGGAATTTTTATCGGTTATGCCGTGGTCAAGGGGAGAAACACGCGACTCTCCAAGACAGTAGAACAGATGTTTTTCCTGCCCTATTTGGTTCCCGGGATTGCCTTCGGAGCGCTTTACCTGGCCCTCTTCTCGCACAGAATCGGCCCGTTCCCGGCACTGTATGGCACCTTTTTTCTCATCGCGCTGGTGTGCGTCGCCAAAAATCTTCCCTTTAGCGGAAGAGCGGGGATAACCTCCATGCTGCAGATAGGGGGCGAACTGGAGGAGGCCTCGGAGACCCTGGGGGCGCGGTGGTCCACACGATTTCGCAGGATCATCCTTCCACTCTCCATATCCGGGGCGCTCTCCGGGTTTATACTTGTCTTTATAACCGTTATGAGGGAACTTTCACTGATCATACTCCTCGTGACACCCTCGACGAGGACGCTCACAACCATGACATTTCGCTATCAAGAACAGGGCTATACTCAGTTTTCCAGCGCCATAAGCGTGCTGATTATCGTCATTGTGGTTGGGGGCACCCTGCTTGCAAACAGACTGGGGAAAAGGGATGCTGTCTGATAATGCATGTGCCCCTAGTTACAAAAATAACAATTAAGGAAAGAATTTGCCATGTCATCTCCTCTTATTGAGGTCAGAAATCTGACAAAGGTGTTCGGAAAGGTCGTTGCCGTTGACAGCGTCTCTTTTACTATTGAAGAGAAAGACTTCCTTATTCTTCTCGGACCATCCGGATGTGGCAAGACGACCATCCTGCGAATGATAGTGGGGCTTGAAATCCCCACGGAGGGAGAAATATTCCTGAGAGGAAAACCTGTGTTTTCGAGTACTATGGGCATAATGGTTCCGGCAAGGGAAAGAGAAGTGGGCCTCGTGTTCCAGAGCTATGCACTCTGGCCGCACATGACGGTTTTTCAGAATATTGCCTTCGGACTGAATGTAAAACACATGAAATCAGATATCGTTCATGAGAAGGTCGAAGAGGTCCTGAGCTACATGAAGCTTGAAGAGATGGCGAAAAGGTATCCGCAGGAAATGAGCGGTGGCCAGCAGCAACGGGTTGCCCTGGCAAGGATGCTGGTGAGCAAACCCGACATCTTCCTGATGGATGAACCGCTCTCAAACCTGGATGCCAAGCTCAGACTGGAAATGAGAGCGGAAATTAAAAATATCCACTTTCAAACCGGCGCAACTACGGTATATGTGACACATGATCAGGTGGAAGGTCAGACCATGGCCAACCGGATAGCCGTTATCAACAAAGGCATTGTCGAACAGTTGGCGCCACCTAAAACAATATATAACAGGCCTGCCAATCTGTTTGTAGCGGATTTTATAGGAAGTCCGACAATAAATCTTATTGAGGGAACGGTTGTCGCGGGAGACATCGGTAATCCGGATAAGATGACAGCGAAAAACGGTTTTTTTACACTGACGACCGCCTATCAAGGCCTTAAGCCCGGTTTAAATGTTATCGCCGCCATAAGGCCTGAGGACATATCGGTCGTCCCGGAATCCGGTACCAACACTATCGCGGTAACCATCGATACCATTCTGCCTACAGGGCCCGAAACGATCCTCAGGGTAAAATATCACGACATTATTTTCAACATACTGGTTACAAAGGATATAGATGTCATGCCCGGCAAGAGGATCCATATCTTTATCCCGCCGGAACATATACTCATATTTGATAGGCAAACAAGTTGCCTTCTTCCTTCATAGGGATTGCTTTTTATGAAACGATACAAACAGTACATAAACGAGACCACCCGCGGCGCCGTAACGCTGAGGGATACCCTTGAGCAAAAGCGATGCGGTCTGACGGTGATACACCACAACGATGCTGATGGTCTCTGCGCTGCCGCTGCGCTGTCCATGGCGTTCGATATGCTTTCCATAAGGTATCGACTGCTTGCGGTGGAGAAGATCCATGAATTAATGCTCGACAGGTTATCCAAGGTGGCGGGAGAATGCTTTGTGTATGCGGACCTGGGTGGACAGAGTTCGGGACTGATAGGCCGCTATGCAAAGAGAACCTTCCTGACGGTGATCCTGGACCATCATCTTCCCGGTGGTGATACCCCTGAAAATGTTGTTCATATCAATCCGGAGCGCTTCGGCATGAGCGGCGACACCGACAGTTCGGGGGCATCGGTCTGCGTCCTCTTCGCCCGTGCATTACTCAGCCTGTCAAGCAGTGGTTCCATGCTCACCAATGCCGGACTGGCGGTCTTTGGCGTAATAGGGGCCTTTGGCGACAGGCAGTTTGTGGATGACAATCTTGTGGGCGTCAACAGGATGCTTCTGGACGATGCCCTGGATGGGAAGGTTATCCGGCGGTCGAAAGATGGATATGTAATTCCGGGGTTAGGCGGCAGGACGCCTGATGAGATCGTGAAAATGATTGATCTTCTGGGATCTGTCGGTTTCTATTCCGGATGCGCGCGCAGAGGTGTTGATTTTCTTCTTGGAAAAGGCACGGAGGAGGTCACTGCCATCATTCCGCGCTTGCTGGACATGAAGGAGTCCCTTTTCGACAGGGAGATAGAAAAGATAAAAAAACAGGGACTGTTAGGAAGCGCCCATTTTGAATGGATAGACGTTGAAGACCGGTTTGACCCAATGGGTGTAAAAGCCATTGGGCTCTTCCTGGAACACCTCATTGAACGGGGGTTGACCGATCCAGGAAAATATCTGATAGGATTTCAGCGGCTTCCGTCGGTCATGCCGGGTATTGGTGAGCTGGAGACATCCCTTACCAAGGTGTCTGCCAGGGTATCTGCGAATCTCAGGAAGGATATCGAAGGGGGCCCCCTGCCTGATTTTATGAAGTTGATACCTGCCGCTGCACGAAGCGCGGGCGGAAGTGCGGATGGGTGCCACAGATTTGCCGCCGCGTCCGTGATCAGCCTGGGAAATGAAAAGGTCTTTATGGACGCCATCGAAGATTCATTCGATGAAGAACGGCAACGGGCCATATCCGATCGAGACAGACAGGGGGATTGATTTTGGCCATACTTGATATTGAGGACCCGGTTTATAGTTCGCGGGCACGGCACTGAAATTTGCGGCATCCCGTGAGGCCAGGGTTTCCTAAAAATTTACGAGATATCCGGATTCAATGTCCATTTGATAAACCAGTCATCATCTTCCCGGTCCAGACAGACAATCCCGGAATTCTGGAACTTATAGACCCGTTTATCCGCCTGGCCGGTGGATAGATACGAAACCAGTTTTTCCATAAACGGCAGATGCCCCACCACCATGAGATTGGCTGCCGGATCAAGGGTGTCGCCAAAGGCTGTTACATCATCTAAGGGCTTGATCCCCGATATCTCCGATAGGCCCGATTTTGGCTGCAATGCAGCCTGGAAAATGGCGCCGGTCTGGGCGGCCCTTTTTTTACCCGAATGAACAATTTTTGCCACAGGAATGGCGTAACTCTTTGCCACATCGGCAATACGCCGGGTATTTTCCTCTCCGGTTTTGGAAAGACCCTTTTCAGGGTCTTTGTCCTTTGAAAGACTGAGCCCGTGCTGAACCAGGAATAAGGCCATTGTTTTCTCCTTTCTCAAAAAAATGTTGGTAATCAGTGTTGATGCTCTATTTTTCAGCATCCTGCCACTTTCCCTGTTATACAATAAAGCAAATCCACTCTGGGAATAACCAAAACCGGGGCTTTAGGCCAGGATTTTTGACTATCGGCGTTTTTTATATTTTAGCATTTTTTTAAACGCAGCAGTGAGCTTGACAAAGCTTTCCTGGCTGCCCCCCATATCCGGATGGAGCTTCAGCGCCCGCTTTCGATAGACGCGTGTAAAGGCTTTTGCATCCAGTTTTTTCAGCGCTGCTTCGCTCATTTCAAACAGACCGGCCGCCTCGGCCATGCCCACGCGAACGCTTTCGGGGGGCCGATGCAGGCGATGGCGGTTCATGAAATCGCGAAGGTAGTCTGCAAACGGCGTGCATTCGGGAAAATCATTATCAAAATACATGACGGCATACCGTATCAGATAGGCCTTGAGTCCCTTTTCCTGCTTCATGCCCGCCCAGAACCCCTTATCCGTATTCAGGTCGCAGACCTCTTTGATAAAACCGTCATCCATCTGATCTCCGTCCAGCGCAGCGGGTGTGTGCCATTTAAATATTTTTGTGAAATGCTTTTGAAGGTCAAAAATAACATACACATAGGTGCGCAGTTCTTTTGTTTCCAGGATGCGTTCCTGCTTCATGAAGTATTGTTCGATTTCATCTCTGGAGCGCTGCTTCAGCACATTGAAAAAGGTATCGGGGAAAGCGGTCATGTTTCGTTGGTCCACACTCGCGGATTTAAGATAGACCAGGCGGCGCTTGTCAAAGATGTGCACAGGGCCATTTACGGGCCTTTTTTGTTTTGCCCCAGATCGCCGGAATCCGCTCATCGCCCGTTTGATTTCCGGGTCGATAAAATCCCAGAAGATGATTTCCAGGTCATCCTGCGAAACCGGCAGTCCTTTTTTTTCAATGGCATCTTCCACTTCAGGGGCAATATAGAAACCATTGCCCCCCGGATAGACGATAAACCGGGCAGGGTCTTCCCCCAGATCAAAAAGGTCGCGGCTTTTATAGATATCACCATCTAAAAAAGAGTGGCGGATCATATAGGTGACGGTCCTATTTTTCCTGTTTGTGGCAAGGTACATGGTTGGCTGCCCTGTGATTTTATGTTTTGGCCTGTTTTATAAACTAACCCCTTTCACCTGTTTATTCAACCGGTTTGAAAATGATTTATCCGGTTTGTTTTTTATGGATGGGTCTTTAGCCGTGATCAGGCTTTTGGACATAAAAAAACCCACTGTAAAAACAGCGGGTTTTTTTGAAAGTGGTGGAGATGAGGGGCTCGAATTTGTGTAAGTTAACCCCTCATATAACCTGCTTATATGTTAAGCTTTTTATTGTTTCAACGTCATGCTGTCACAGTCCAAAGTGTGTAAGAAAAGTGTACCTAAATCTCCACTCATCCATTGACTCTATCCCGCAACTTGCCGGAAGATTTGAACGTGACAACTTTTCTTGCATCAAGCATCATGCTTTCACCGGTAGCAGGATTCCGGCCTCTACGCACAGCTTTTTCCCGTACACAGAATTTACCGAATCCAGATAAGAGGACATCCTCACCGCTTTCCAATGTCTTTCTGATTAGCTCAATCAGGATCTCAACAGACTCTTCAGACTGCTTTCTGGTAAAACCGTTTTCATTCTGTACAGCTTCGACAATCTGAGCTTTTGTGAGTGCCATGTGATACACCACCTCCTGTATAAGTTGAATAAAAACAGTTCACAGATAACATTCAGACGTTTATTTTTCAAGTAATTATGTAGGTTATGGCACAAACAAGCACTAATTCTGAAATGGTATTTAGCAAATGTAAAACCATTCATAAGAACTTGACTTTAAAGTCATTTCTTGTTATATGCCATTTTGTATGTTCACTTAAAGATAATGATCTGAAGCATTCTTAACCTTCAAAACAGGTAGGGATAAGCAGATACGATGAAAACACAAAGAACCCCATTTCTCAATGAATGCTGAGAGGTGGGGTTTTTCTTTGTTGGTGGGGTGGTTGGAATTGAAGGGATATGTTTGGATTTGTGGAAAATGAGCGGTATGATATCTCGGCACGTAAAATAAACGTCTATTGAACAACAATTTTAAGGAGGCAATCGGTGTCAAAAATTGACAAGAAAAAGTTGATATCACATCTCCAAAATAAATGGGGATCAAAGCCTTGCCCGATGTGCGGAAGTGGCCCGTGGAACATCCAAGACTCGTTCTATCAGATTACTGAGTTCAAAAAAGGCGGTTTGGTCATTGGTGGCCCTGTTCTCCCCGTTATCCCTGTGATCTGTGGAAATTGTGGATACACCGTTTTTGTAAACGCTATTCTGGCCGGTTTGATGGAACCTCCCGCTGCTCCTAATAAGGAGGAAACCAAATGACAGAGAACACACAGTATCAAATGTCACAAGGTTTTGACGTCCTTCAACCAAAGTCAGGCCAAGCTTATCCCATTCCGTGCGACGAATGGGCTATTCTAAAGAAAAAAATCACAAAACTCACTTCAGAACCATGGCTGTTTCACTCAATGGGTTTCCTCTTTCTCGGTGCATCGATTTCTACTTTAGTGATGATTCTATCTGTCACCTTGCAAAATCCATCCCAAAAGGAAGCACAACATATTTCATGGGCAGTTGTTTGCGTCACATTTATATGTGGCCTTGCATGCTTATACTTTGCCTATAAAGAACGCGATATTCGTCGCGAACGGGCAAGCGAAGTGGTTGCCCAAATGGACCTGATTGAAAAGCGTTATGAGTAATCTCCCTATTAACATGATCTTTCAGCGGATCGCAAAAAACTGCGCGGTTGGTTAGTGGCGCTACAGGAGAGTATTTATGGAAACCAAAAAGGCTTCAATAATTGACCCAAATGGCAACCCTATCTCGGCGTCGAAATCTCTTCTATGGGGCAATAACGCTGCGTGGTTATGTATTGAATGTGGAGAACTGATTGGCAGTAGAACAGGCGACTCAGAATATCGAGTTGATTGCACAAAATGTGGTGCGAAATATGAGATTGAACGTTCAGCGAACAAAAACGGGAGACTTCATTTAGGGCCTGCTAAGGGAATCCGAAAAATCAGTTAACCTGTTAGTATTGACACGACCTGACAACGTTGTTTCCAATCCATCATCATCCACCACAATAAGAGGTCAAAGACAAATATCTGTACTATTTAACGTGTAAGATAATTTCAAAATACGAGAGCAATAGCCATGCCGAATGAAGAAAGTGTTAATACTGGTAAGATTAAAACCGTATGTAACTATTGTGGATCAGAATTGCACCCCGATGCAAAAGTTTGTCCAGCTTGCGGCCATTACAAGCGTAAAATGCTGAATTGGATTAGACACTTAGCATCGGCGACAGCTTTAGTAATGGTAATTCTCGCGATAGTACAGTTGATATTAGCATACGGCGAAAAGGTCGATACCAACAAAATGCTTAATGAGGTTGAGATCGTCAAAAATAAAGCAGACGCAACGTTGACCACTGTTGAGGAACGAGAAAAGCAATTAAGCGTCCGTCTCAGTGAAGTCTCATCAGATATCGATTCTTTGGCAAAAGCTTTTGAATCCAACAAACAGGAGCTTGCCAGTAACTTTGCAAATCTTTCTTCTGAGATTGATAAAACAAAAGATTCGGCAGATAAACAAGTGAACCAGATTGTTAACTCTGTAAACCTTCAGGCGTCAAAATCAAAGAAGCGTCTTAAAAAAATGGAGACAGATTTTAATACTAAACAGGACAAACTGAACCTTGAGTTAGCAACCCTAAAGGACGAACTGACAGTTCAGCTAGAAAAATTGCAATGGAGAGATAATCTTATACAACTTACAGATAATGCAATTTCAAAATGTGACAGATACGCTTACGATAAGCTAAAAAGGCTTGAAACTGATTTTAAGGGTTCAGATAAAGGTAGCATTATAGTATCATACATACTTCGAGTAAAAAGAATGTATATAGGCTTAAAAAGATATCCCGATGAGGTTTATAAAAAAGATGGCAAAATCGTGACGATGCACGACCTCTCAACAAACGCTATTTTGACTGAACTATTAAATAATCCAGCAAACCATGTACGAGCCCTTGCAGCACGTGCTTTAATTAATAGACAAGTAAAGGGAGTTCCTGAAGCTCTTATAAAAACGATGCAAAATGACAGAGACTTATACGTAATAAAGAACTGCATTAATTCTTTTTGTATTTTGACCGGCTGCAAACAATTAGATGTTTTAGATTATGGTTTTATTATTGACTATTGGGATAAAAATAAGCTTGATGTAGTAAGCAAATTATCTAATCCGACATAGTCCCATATTTCAATCTACAGCAAATAGAACTTCGTGTCGACCCGATCAACGTTTTTAGCTTTATTTAACGTAATCGGTAATTTATCGACACATATATCTACAGCTTTGTTTTCCACTTGCCTTTTCCAACCTGAAAATCTATAGTCCCGCCTTTCAGCAACCGCTAATATACTCATTTGGGAGAATAGATTTGTCAGACATAGATACACTTACCGATTTTCAAAGTACGGCGGTGGTCCCCAAAAACTGGACAATGTGATAAGCTCTAAGTCAGCCTAACCAAGAAAGGATCTGATTATGAGCAACAAACGCAAACGGTACAACCCCGAGTTCAAGGCCAAAGTCGCGGTGGCGGCTTTGAAAAACGAAGAGACCACGTCCGAATTGACCGCCCGGTTCGGGGTACACCCGACCATGATTGCCGCCTGGAAGCGCGCCTTGCTAAACGGTGCTCCCGATATTTTCGACAAAAATCAAAAAGCAGACCGAAAAACAAGTTGATGAATTGTACCAAAAAATCGGTCAACTACAGGTGGAACGCGATTTTTTGTCCAAAAAGCTCAGTCTATAAGCATGAAGCAGCGAAAGCAGATGGTCGATTCCAGCACTGCGGATCTGAGTATTTCTTCCCAGTGCCGGCTCCTGAGTATCAACCGCTCCTCGTTCTATTATCGGACCAAGCCTGTCAAGGCCGATGATTTGGACATGATGCGACTTATCGACAAACAGTACCTCAAGACACCCACTTGGGGGTCACGCTCCATGAGGAGCCATCTGCGCAGACGGGGCTTCAAAATTAACCGTAAACGAGTACAGCGCCTGATGCGACTCATGGGTCTGGAAGCCATCTATCCCAAGCCCAGAACCAGTCAGCCGCATCCGGAGCATAAGATCTACCCATACCTTTTAAGGGGCATAGATATCAATTGGCCCAACATGGTGTGGACGACCGATATCACATACTGTCAATCTTTGATTTCGCTCTTTGAAAAACTGCGTTTTTATTTTTTTGACGTTGCGTTAACGCCAGGATTGATTCAAAAAGTTATAGCCAATGTCTTCTCATCAGCGCGTATTAAAAAGATATTCGTATGAGTAGGCATGGTCTGGGACTTCTAAAAGCGACAGGATATCCTTCTGCAAATCGGTCAACTCGGATACAAAGCCATAGGCCTTACCGTCCGGCAGTGCCATTTCACCCTTGACGATGTCCTGAAACTCAGCCAGGAGATATTCCGTTTTGGGATTGCGAACATCCTTTCTGTTCGGCATGAAGTTGTCCAAACCTTTATCCCGGTTGTCGATATTCTTTCTGGCGGCCCGTTCAATGAGCACGATGACCTGCAGCGCTGTTTTGAAAAGAAACAGCATCGCTTGGATCCGTTCGGGCGTTTGCAGATAAATCGGTTCAAGATTGTAAGCGCTCTTGGCCCTCCGGTTTGTATGCTCGCTTTTGTACTGGTTCTTATGGGCCATCATGGCGGCCTCGATCGATAAGTCTTTTTCAGCTTTATTGGTGATCAGTGGATAATAGCCGCAGCGTTCAATCGCCTTTTTGAAAATCGCCTCGTCAAAGGTGACGTCAATGCTGAAATGGCCTGTCGTCACAGCCGTTTTTTCTGGTTTCTGATCCTTTGCCGTTCGGCCCCGCTTTTTGTTTTTATAGGTTACGACCGGATCGTTTTTGATAGTGACTTCAAAAAAATCGGCGGTCTGATTTTTTTTCAAAATCGATGCGACTGCCTGCTCAATGGCCGTTTCGGTTTTAAGCTTGTATTTATTGAGCTTGCCGCTGAGTTCCGCCAATTCCGTTTTCGTTTTCGCGACACGGTTTTTAAGGGTCCGACGTTTTCGGGCAAACAGACCCTGGTCATAGAGGATAATCATTCTGAAGGTGTATTCCTTTTCTTCATGGACAAAATGAAAGGGCTTCTCAAACCCTCTATTTATCTGATCCTTGTAGGGAATCAGGATTTCATGACCATGCCGGTCAAGGGCCTCATGGAAAACGGTTTTGTATGATTCATACATCGGTGCAGGGGCGATGAAAAACCCCTCATTATCATGAATATGGGCCATGTTGTCCTTGGTGGCGAGCTTTGAATCAGCTACATATAAAAAATCCTGGCGGCCCAAAAGGTCGATAAGGTGCTGCCATTGCGTTACATAGGTGTCCACATCCGCCGTATTGCCACTGTAGGCCTCTTGGAACAAGGGAAGTGCGCTGTCTGAACTGACCGACAACGACCAGACCAGTTGTTTGAGATCCTGACGATGCTTCTTGCTGTAGCCGAAACTGATGGTGATGCTCCCAGTGGTTTTGTTTTTGTTACAGTCGCCGTAAACCGATGCCGAAGTTGTATCGTTGTGACACAGGTCACTTTGGATGTTAAATTCCCGAATCATGTTCCGGGTGACCAGTGTTTCCAGGTTGCCGATGCCATAGCTGTAGATGGCATCCAATGTATCTGCCAATCGGTCATCAAAATATTCTTTCGGCGCAATACCCGGAAGAATGACGCCAAGCACTTTACGGTCACTGGCAAACTTGCATAGCCGGTAGAGTTGCAGCGCCTGGAACAAAATACCGGTGATCATGGCGATGCTGGCCTGGCCATGGGTGAGCACTTTTCTTCTTGGATCAAGGGGCACGTTCTCGTCGATAATTTCAGCGATAGCGCACCGATTAAAATAATAACGCAGTATCGGGCCGAAGCTCACGCCTTTGGTGTTGACAGATTTTACTATATTTTTAGCCATATGCAGAGTCTCCTATTGTTTACAGAGACTCTATAATGCATTCAAGAAAAAGTCTAGTTTTATTTTCAATGATTACAGTCGGTTACAGCGAATTATTTTAAAATATGGAATATATGCTCGTGATTTTAGCCATTTTCGCTTAATTTCGTTGATTTTTAAATTTTTGAAACCGAGAAATTAACAAGCGAAATCCAAGGTCAATGGGAATGAAAAGCGTACCAAAAATGGGAAAATAAAAGTGTACCACCCAGGGGTTCATTGAAGCTCCTTTTTTTCATTTTCAGCTACCGGCCCAGAAAATCCGGCGGTGGTGAAATCGCTCTTTGAAAATGTATGTCCCCGGAGCCGGTAGCTATGGCCCTTGATGTTGATCACCCGGCAGTGGTGCAGCAGCCGGTCGAGGATGGCAGTGGCGATGACCTGCTCGCCGAACAATTCCTGCCAATCCCCAAAGCTTTTATTCGAGGTGATCAGGGTCGATGACCGCTCATAGCGGTAGGAAACGAACTGAAAAAACAGATACGCCTCCCGGGTGTCGATGGCCAGATGGGTTTTACCCACTCCGGGCGGCCCCAGGAAGATCACGTTCTCCTGTTTGCCGATGAAATCCAGATCAAAAAGGGACATCACCTCCTTTTTGTTTAATTTAGGGTGAAAGGTAAAATCGTATTCCTCAATGGTTTTGGCCACAGGCAGTCCGGCCGTCTTCATGGCGGTCTGCACGCGCCGTTTTTCCTTGGCGGCGACTTCCTCTTCCAGCAACTGGTCCAGAAAGGATAGGTAGGATCGCTTGTCCGACTCGGCCTGTTCCACCACCGTATCGAGTATTTCGGCAGCCTGGGTGAGCTTGAGCCGCCTGAGGTTGTCCTGAAGGCGGTCGGTAATCAGTTGATCCATACGCCACCTCCTTTCGAAATCTGGTCATACACGGAAAGCGGACGGTAAAACACCTGGGGAAACAGGCTGGCATTGACCAACCCTCGTGTGGCTTTCGCTTTACGGCGACCGTATTTGAGATTCTTTTTTTGTCGCCGCTGGTTGTGGATCTGGGCGGTAATGGCTTGGTTTGTTAACCAACTGCCCTTTTCCCTGGCTTCCTCATAAGTGACCAGCAATCGGTCGTCATCGTAGAACCGGATAATGCCATCTTTGATTTTCAGCAGGATCTTTTTTCCGACCACTTCCGGGGGAACCTGATACCGGCTGGCGTTATAGGAAATGGAACAGTCCTTGTAGACCTTGCGGTACTCCTTGACGGAGGTATCGTAATCGTTGACCGGGCACTGGCTCAGACTGACCAGTTCCTGATGCCAGCGCATGTCAACCATCTGCCGATGGGTACCGTGCCTGCGGCAATTGGCGGTTTCGTTCAGCCAAACGAGAAGATCCCGGTTGGCCTGTTCGATTGTGGTAAAGGTGTAACCACGCCAGAAGTCTTCCCGGATATAATCTATGGCGATTGGGGTCGGGCCAAGCTTACTATTTGGAATAAATGACAAAAAAGGATAAAACCGTCGCTAAAATGGCCTTAATCTGGCGATTTTACCAAAAAACTGGTCGATTAAAGAAATATGGCTCGTGCAAAAAGACATTATATCCCCGGGCATGTCTGGCATTTAACCCATCGATGCCATAAAAGAGAATTTCTCTTAAAGTTCCCAAGGGATCGGCGTAGATGGATTGAGTGGCTTTACCGGGCCAAAAAAAAATACCGCGGTTTCAGCGTGATAGATTATATGGTCACATCAAATCATGTTCATTTGCTAGTATTTGATAAGACTGGCCGAAATATGATTCCGGATGCCATGAAGCTGGTTGCCGGAAGAACCGGCCAGGAATACAATGTCCGTAAAAATAGGAAGGGTGCATTTTGGGAAGATCGATATCATGCTACAGCAGTGCAAACTAACCGCTATTTGCGGCAATGTATCACTTATATCGATATGAATATGGTTCGGGCGGGGGTGGTAGCGCATCCCGCACAATGGGAGTTTTGTGGATACAAGGAAATTCAGAACCCAAGAAAGAGGAAAGGCATCATTGATTTTGATCGGTTGACGGATTTGATGGGATTTGTAAACTATAATGATTTCAAAGAGGCGCACACCAAATGGGTAAGCAGTGCACTGGAGACTGATAAAAACAGTAGACAAAATAAGTGGACAGAGAGCATTGCTGTCGGGAGCGAATTATTTGTTGAGAAGATAAAAGAGGCTCTTCGGTTCAGGGCAAAAGGTAGAAAGATCATTTGTGCTGACGATGCCTTTGAACTTCGGGAAGAACCGGCGCCATATGGCAAAGCGAATAGTCTGGAGTTCGTGAATACCTTTTCATGGGATGTTGGGAATTCGCATCCTTAATTGGTCGATTTTGGCAGAAAATTGGCCGATTAAGAACAAAAAAGGATCGTTTATAGAAGCTTTTATCACTTTTTACAATATGTTGCCGTGGCCCGACCCTGAGTGGCTGAGTGGCTGAGTGGCTGAGTGCATTTTGTCGGATAACATTGCAAAATTGATGATTTTTGCGCTTCACCAATAAAAAAACCCACTGTAAAAACAGCGGGTTTTTTTTGAAATTGGTGGAGATGAGGGGGCTCGAACCCCTGGCCTCAGCATTGCGAACGCTGCGCTCTCCCAGCTGAGCTACATCCCCATGTGGAAAAGGCTATATAGCAAAATAATAACCATCGGTCAAATTAAAAAAAGTCTTGTTTTATGATTCTTTTTACGATTATGGTGCAAGGCATTTGTGGATTGTTGGGTGTTGGGTTAATGAATGTCAGAGAAATACAAGAAAATCGACCTGGAAAAACCGTGGTCGATATTTTTTTAACTGAATCTGGAGAATTTCGATGCGTCATCAAATAAAATTACAGGACCGATTTAAACAATCAAACCTTGACCAGGATAAAATATTACCGCCGGAGGAAACCGTTCAGCGGTTTAAGGATAAAACCAGGGCTGCCGGCCTGAGTATTCTGGACGAAACAACCCGGATTGATAACGGCAGGCTGGATATTCCGGTTTTTTTCAGTGTCTGCGGCCATGATGCGGCCCAGCTGACGGGAACCAAAAAACAGATGGGCAAGGGCGCCACGCCGTCCCAGGCCGAAGCCAGTGCCGTGATGGAACTGGCCGAGCGCTACAGTTTTTTCAGTTTTTACAGCCGGCCTGAAAATTTTATTATGGATACCTATGCGAATGTTCGGGACAGGGCCCTTGATTTTGACCTGATTGCCCGTTCCGTGCAGGATGAGTCCGATGAGCTGGCCATATCGAAGAAAATATTTGAGCAGATCCCCCTGAAATGGACCCGGGGCTATAACCTGACACGTCAAGAGGAAACGCTTATTCCCTTTGACTGGTTTTATACCATTAATGAATTTAACGGCGCCTCTGCCGGCAATTGCGCGGAAGAGGCGTTGAGCCAGGGCATCTGCGAAATCGTCGAACGGCATGTCTCTTCCATCATCAGCGCTGATAAGCTGGGTGTGCCGGTTTTAAATACAGATTCGGCCACCGATCCGTTTGTGCTGGATATGCTGGCCAAATACAAAAAGGCCGGGATAACCCTTCATATTTCGGATTTTACCCTGGATATGGGTATTCCCACTGTGGGCATCCTGGCCTATGATCCACTGACATTTCCGGAAAAAAGCGAAATCGTATGGACCGCCGGAACCACGCCGGACCCGCAAAAGGCCCTGAGCCGGGCCCTGAGCGAGACGGCCCAGCTGGCAGGGGATTTCAACACCGGGTCAAACTATATCGCCAGCGGACTGCCCAAATTTAAAAATCTTGCAGCGGCCGGGTATGTGATCAACGCCGACAAAAAAGTTGATTTGAGAAAGCTACCCGATCTTTCCCATGGCAATATCAAAGTTGAGGTGGAAAGCTGCCTGTCAGCTCTGGCAGACAGAGATATGCAGGTGCTGGCAGTGAATACCATGCACCCGCTGCTGCAGATTCCGGCGTTTTATTCCATTATCCCGGGGGCGCATTTTCGGGAACGGTCCCAAGGGACCAGTGTCGGGATGTTCACCGCCCGACTGATGACGGAAAATTACCCGTCCCGCATCGCCATGGCGGAATTGAAAAAAATGCAGGCAAAGTTGCCCGGAAAATATTATATCTATTTTTACATGGGGACCACTTGCCTGGCAATGGATGATCCGGAAACCGCACTGGGGTATCTGACAAAGGCCCTTGACTTTGAACCCACCGACCAGGACCTGCCGAGCATCTATTCCTATATGGGGGTGTGTCTGAAAGATATGGAACGATATCATGACGCCCTGGATGTGCTGCAAAAAGGGGTACTGTGTGATCCGGACAGGACCGATCTCCATAACCTGATGGGCTTTTGTTATTTCAAGCTCAAAGCCCATGCCCAGGCCATTGAAAGCTTTAAGGCGGTGGTGCGGATAGATCCGGGATCGGGCATCGATTACGCCAATATCGCCTCCAACTACCGGGACATGGGGGATACTTCCAAGGCCATCGAGTATTATGAACTGGCCCTTGAAATCGATCCTTCCATTGAATTTGCACGCGACAATCTGGAGCGGCTTAAAGGATGATTTTAAATCGTTTACGCCTGTGCCAGCACTTCTCGGGCCAGATCCATGTAGTCGCCGGCCCCGTAGCTGCCCTTGCGATAAAATACGATGGGCTTTCCCACGCCGGCACTTTCGGCAATGGTGATATTGGAACGAATCACCGTATTGAAAAGCAGTTTCTGATAGCGCGGGTCTGACTTTAAATTGTCCAGAATCGTCTGGCTGACCCGGGTGCGTTTATCATAAAATGTCGCCAGAACGCCGGATACGGCAATCTCCGGATTAATTTCGTCACGAACGATGTCAATGGTTTCAAACAGTTCGCTCAGGGCATCAAAGGCATAGGGATGCGTCTGGCAGGGCACCAGGACCTCCCTGGCAAAGGATAACACATTGACGGTGAGCAGTGACAGGCTGGGGGGCGTATCCAGAAGAATAAAATCATATGCGTCTTTGATATCGGCCAGTGCGTCCTTTAAGCGATTTTCCCGGCCCTCTTCGTTAACCAGTTCAATTTCCGCGCCGGCCAGATCCGCATTGGCCGGTATCAGGTCGAGCCCCTCCCATGGGGTGTGGACGATGGCATCCGCTACGGTATGGGCGGTATCCGTGCTGATGAGATCATAGGTTGTCGGCTTGTTTTCGTCTGCCTGGATGCCCAGACCTTTTGTGGCATTGGCCTGGGGATCCATGTCCACCACCAGGACCTTTTTTGGGGCCATGGCCAGTGCCCCGCCAAGGTTGATAACGGTAACTGTTTTGCCTACGCCGCCTTTCTCATTTGCCACAGCAATGATTCTGGTGTGATTGTCACCCATGGTATCTCCTTTATTCGGTTTCAGAGTTGATGTCGCCGTATACCGTTTCCGCCTAAAGTGCTTCTATTTTATTTCTTGCCTGACCAATTCTCATTTGGATACTGCTCACATCCTGCTGCATCTTCGCCAGAAGGGCTGAAGCCTGGTGCCGGTCGATTTTTTCCTTCCCCATCAGTTCAGCGGTCTGTGAAAGATCCGTGGCATACACCCGGAACCGGTCAAACAAAGCATCGTAAATTTCTTTGGCAGACGCATCCAGCAGTTTGAAAATATACTGGAATTTTAAATTTTCCTGGTAGTCTTTGAAATGAAAGCGAATGGAGCGGCGCGTCTCCCGCTTCATCTGCCGGCTGCTGTCTTTCAGGGCGCTAACCGCCTGAGCACGGTTGGGGCTGGTGGATTTTTTCAGGATTTTTCTAAAAAGTCCGATGAATGAATAAGCGCCCAGTCGCATCATGGCTTCGGTTTTTATTCTTGCGGAATAGCGCATGGCGGCCACCAGCGGCGGTAAGGTCAGCCCGGTTTCGGTTTTGATGGCATCCATGTCCAAAAGTGTGCTGCCGACATGTCCTTTGCTCTTTAAAGATATACCAACGTCGGCAAGGGCAGTGGTATATTCTACCAGTGCATTTTCCGCCATCGCTTCAAACGGCCCGGCCACCGCATTCAACTGTGTGATAATTTTTTCTTCTTCCTGTTTGACAAATCGAAAAATTCTGGGGATGAGGTTTTCGGCAATAAACGTGTCAAGGGCCTGTTTGAATTCCTGAAAGGTCATATACATCGTATTGGAAAAGCCCCGGGACGCGAGGTTTTCTTCATACTGTGCCGCCGGGACGGTATAGTGGTTGATGAATTCTAATATTTCCGTGAGGACATCCCCGGATCGTCCATCAAAGAATTGGTCAACGTCTTTCCTGAGCTCGCTTTTAATACTCTGGAGTGAGCCGGCCAGGGTGGATCGAATCATGGATTTGACCGAGTCGATACGCTGTCGGTGCGTTTTGATTTTTCGGTCCAGGGCAGTGACGTCGGCTGTGGACCGGTTCAAGATGTCGTGGTTAAGGCTGATCCGGTTTTCAAGATCTGAAGCGATGGCGCCGAGTCGTTCCAGGTTGTTTTTTAATAAAAGGGCGTATCGTTTTCCGTCCAGCCTGTGCGCCAGGGCTTTGTCAAACCGCAGGGTTTCGGTATCAGAAAAAACGGCCAGGTCTTCCTGGTGGGACCACTGATCGAACCGATGAAGATCTTTGGGAGACAGGTGCTGTCTCTGGGCACGGAACAGATTGAACAGGGTTGAAAACGAATATATCTCCGGTTCAGGCTTCAGGATCGCAAGTTCTCCGGTGAGCTTTTCGGTCAGGTGTTTGAACTCTGCGACGGTGTCATGTTCACTGAAGTCACAGTTGAATACGAACAGGGTGTTATCCATGATGCCCATTTTTTTAATCATGGATAAGAACTTAATATCCGCCTGCCGCAATCCGGTGCGACTGCTGATGACATAAACAAGCAAGTGGGATAACGCCAGGTAATCCTGGATCATGGCCAGGTGCATGGGGTTGGGGGAATCACTTCCCTGGCAGTCTGCAATTTCAACGCCCTGGTCAAGGCGGCGGGTGTTAATTTCAAGCTTGATATCTTTTAAATAGACCGCCAGATGATCGTTGCCGGCAAAGTCCATGTGATCAAAAAATTGATCCTGCTCATAGATACGGGTCAAGGTCTGTGACGTAATAACGGGCCGGACGCGTTCAAACCCCTTCAGATAAGAAGCCAGCAGGATACTGTTGATATTTCGCGCATCGTTGGTAATCAAAAGTTCCGGATTCAGATGGTCAAGGGCCCTTTGGAGATTCAATCGCTGTTCATCATCGAGGATATTAAATCCGTCAGGCTCGGGTTGCCGCCCGGATGACGGAAATAAAATCATGGCCTGGGATATGTCGTGGTTTATTTCCGCCAGTGATTTAAAATGCAATTCCGCCTTAAGTGCCGGTCCCTGATTGATGCGGGTAACAATCGATGTGATGACGCCGGCACCGCGTTTTAAATAATCGGCTTCGAAAAGCGCATTTAAAAAAGTGCTTTTCCCGGACTTTATGGGGCCGACAACAGCAATGCGTAGTTTGTCTTCGGTAATCTGCTGCTTTATTCTGCTGCAAGCAGTCATCCAATCATCAAAACACTGGCCGTTACCGCCCGGGATCTCTTTGGCATCTGCGAGCAGTCGGTTTAAATTTTGATTGATATCAAGGATTTCTTTTTTGATTGGTTTATGTACACTCATATTGTTTTAAACGATCACCCGGCGGATATTTTTTCATTAACAGAATGCCCTATTTTCCCAAAGCGAAATGCGAATGGCAATCGCTCAACCTCGTTAACCATCAAAGTCTATTACAATGTCTTAAATTGATTGTCAAAACCTTTGATATTACACAATAGGGGCTGTTATTATTTTTCATGTCCGTAATCCCTTGTAAAATATATGTTTTTATGCTATGAGGCTATATCATTACGCTTGATAACAATTGGCCGGTAAAAAAAATTGGTTTCCCGCCTTACAGATCGATAATCGGGAAGATGTCCATAACATACGAATTTAATAGTGAAGGGAACTTTTTATGTCGGAAAAACATCCCGAATGTCCGTTATATAATCCCTTAAATTGTAAAGAATATTACAATCCCCAGATTTGCGCTTTTGTCCGGAAAGATAGGATCTGTCTTAAAAAAAAGAAGCCCAAGGCAAAGAACAAACCCAAGGAAGAGAGTGCGGCGCCGGAAGCTGTCAAGAAGTGAAAAAGGGGAGTTTATAAATAGTCAGAGCAGAGGCATCAAGGGTGAAATTGTCGTCATTTACCGTAATGCCTTGATAACGAAGGATCTGGAGTCATCCGGCTTTCCCAGAGGGTAAAAAACTGTGCCCTTTTGTACTTTTTCTGGATATTGCCATGAGTGAATCCCTTAAAAATTGCATCATTTTCGTTGATTCCCTTCTTTTGGCGGATTTAGATCAACAACTCATGTTTTTTATGCAACTATAGGATAAATTTCCGTATACGGCCAGAGCTTCAGGGCGCTTGGGAGGCAAGGGGTTTAGATGCCTAAAAAGGCCTCCTTTACCTTCTCATTTTTCATGAGCTCACTGCCGGTGCCTTCCAGCACGATCCGTCCGTTTTCCATGACATAGGCACGGTCACACATTGCCAACGTCTGGATCACGTTCTGTTCCACCAGAAGGATCGTAACCCCTTCCGACTTGATGGATTTAATCATCTCAAAAATTTCATCCACCAGAATCGGTGCCAGCCCAAGAGACGGTTCGTCAAACATCATCACCCTGGGCAGAGACATCATGCCGCGGCCTATGGCCAGCATTTGCTGCTCGCCGCCCGAAAGGGTCCCCGCCATCTGTTTTTTACGTTCTTCCAGACGTTCGAACAGGCCATACACATGATTCAGTGTCTGCTTTCGCTTGCTTTTGGCCCGGGCGCACAGTGATCCCATGATCAGGTTTTCCTCCACTGTCATGTCCGGAAAAAGGCGCCGGCCTTCGGGTATGTGAACTACGCCATGACGAATGATATCATGCGGTGGGCACTGATCCAGACGAATTCCTTTATATTCGATGGCACCGTTGCGCGGGGTCAACATAGAAGAGATCGTCTTGATCGTTGTCGATTTTCCGGCGCCATTGGCACCGACTAAAACAATAATTTCGTTTTCATGAACTTTAAAGGAGACATCCCAAAGGACCTGCAGGTCACCGTAGAAGACATCGATGTTTTTAATTTCAAGCATATTTTTCACCCAGATAAGCTTTAATGACGGCAGCGTTTTTAGCGACTTCCACCGGTGTTCCTTCGGCAATGGTCTGGCCGAAATTAATGGCATGGATCCGATCCGATATTGTCATTATTACCTTCATGATATGTTCGATGACAATTATGGTCACACCGCTGGCCTGGATTTTTTTGATCAGCCCAATTGCTTCTGCCAGTTCGCCGGGGTTTAATCCGGCGGCGGTTTCATCCAGGAGCAGCAGTTTTGGCCGGGTGGCCATTGCCCGTGCAATCTCCAGCCGTTTACGACTGCCGATGGACAGGCTTTTGGCAATCTTGTGACGCTCCTGGTGGAGATTGCAGAATTCCAGAACCCGGTGTGCTTCCTTGCGGGCCGCTGAAATTGTCGGCGTCCTGCAAAATGCAGAGGCGATGACATTTTCAAGCACGGTCATGCGGGCCAGCGGCTTGACCACCTGGAACGTGCGGCCGATGCCGAGTTTGCAGATCTGATAGGTTTTCAGGTTGATAATGCTTTGCCCCCTGAAAATAATATCGCCGGCGGTTACCGTATGAAAGTGGTTGATGCAGTTGAATGTGGTGGTCTTGCCGGATCCATTCGGCCCTATCAACCCCAATATCTCACCTTTATTGACGTGGAAGGAGATATTGTTTACGGCTTTCAATCCACCGAACGCCTTGGTCAGGTTGTTTATTTCGAGCAGTTTTGCCATTTTTTCTCCGCAGTTGGTTTGCCTTACGGTCTTTATGCCCAATTTTTTTTTGGGCATCTTTAAAAATGCTGAACCATACCGTCACATGCGAACTTGCGCCGCTCTTTGGCGGGCCGCATGATTTGTTTTAGCCGGCAGGTTTGCTGCGAAACACAGCCCGTTTAATTTTTTCCCAGTCGCCCACCACCCCGTTGGCCAGAAACATGATAACCAATATGACCAGAAGCCCAAAGACCAGCGCGTGCCCCTGGGCGATCCATTTCGGGGCAAGGCCGAAAAAGGCACTTCTGAAAGTTTCCTGCAGCCCCACCATGATAAAGGCGCCCACCGCAGGCCCCATGATGGTGGCGACACCGCCCACGATGCCCACCAATATGGCCATGATGGAAATAAAGTGGAGGGAAAAAACAACCTCGGGGTCAATAAAGGCCATGTAATTCATGTAAAAAGCGCCGGCACAGCCGGTAAAAAAAGAGCTGACCATAAGGGAAATGTTTTTGTATAAGGTGGTGTTGATGCCCAGGGATTCCGCCGCGTCCTGATCTTCCCGGATGGATACGAAATAAAATCCCCATTTGGATTTCATGATCAGATGAATTGCCAAAATGCAAAGGCCCGCCAGTAAAAGGGCAATATAGTAATAGGGCAGTTTGCTTGTGAAACTCTGGATAATGAGGATACCGACCATGCCTTCGGTCAGGTTTTCCCAGTTAGTGGCAATCAGGCGGAAGATTTCGCCGCCGGCAAGGGTCGCCAGCGCAAAATAGGGACCTCTCAGACGAAAACAGACCCATCCTACAAAAAAACCGACCACCACGGCCGCCGGTCCGCCGAGAAGCAACCCCCACCATGCCGATATGCTGAATTTGGTTGTCAGGATACCGGCTGCATAGGCCCCGACGCCAAAAAAGATGGCGTGCCCGAAAGAGACCTGGCCGGTATAGCCGGCCAGAAGATTCCAGGATGAACCGATCATGACCCACATGAAAATGATGATCATCAGGTGCTGGTAGTAGCTGGATCGGATGATCATGGGGAATATGATTAACAAACCGATGATAAATAGCAAAAACCAGGTTTTTTTTTGCATAATTTCCTCTAGATCTTAGTCAGCCTTTTCAGCCCGCCCGGCAGGAAAACCAGGACCAGTACGAAAATAATAAAGCCGATCATCTCTTTGTACCCCATGCCGATATAGGTCGCTCCGAGGGATTCGGCCAGACCGAGCACAATTCCGCCGACAATGGCGCCCACCGTAGACCCCAGCCCGCCTAGAATAGTGATGACAAAGGCTTTCAGCGTAAACGGGCCGCCGATATCCGGAAACAGGTAGAAGATTGGGATCAGTAATGTCCCGGCGGATGCCACCAGGGCGGAACCCAGCCCAAAGGTAATAATGGTAATTCGGTTGCTGTTAATCCCCATCAGGGTGGCAGCCTCTTTATCCTGGGCTGTGGCGCGGATCGAGCGGCCGATGTCGGTCTTGAGCAGAAACCAGAATAATGCACCGGTAAAGGCCAGTGCCACCAGAAAGGCGATACACATGGGAATACTGAAAGATATCGGGCCGATGAAAAAAGTGGCATCTGCATAAGGCGTTTTGACGCTCTTGTAGTCGGAGGAAAAAATAAAACGGGCAATTTCGGTGAGCACCATGCCGATGCCTACCGTCATTAATACCTGATTCTCCGGTAGAATAGAGTCCGTTTTCATCAATGGATTTAATAAATATTTCTGCAACAGAGCGCCCAGCAGAAACAGCGCCGGCATGGATACCAGAAGGGAAAAATAAGGATCGATGTGCAGGTAGGCGGAAAGCACGAACGTTATGTACATGGCGACCATCATCAGCTGGCCGTGGGCCAGATTGATGATCCCCATAACGCCCATTATCAGGGTCATGCCGATCCCTATCAGGCTGTAAATGCCGCCGATGAGCAACCCTGCAACGATGGTTTGGAAGAAAACGGCCATTTAAGGGTCCTTTCTACATGAACAGCGGTAATTGATGACAGTCGGTTTTGTTTTAAAACAGACCGCCGCCGAAAAACACATGACCGATCCGACGGCAGCCGATGTTAACTAGTGTACGACAGTCTTAATAGCCCCAGGACTTCAGCCAGTCGATGGGGTATCGCAGTTTTTTGGTTGCATGATCTTCGGGCCATACCAGTTCAAGGTTTCCATCGATCCACTGCACAACATAGGTGGAAGCTTTGTTCTGATTTATCATTTTGCCCCAGGTCGTAAATTTAACGGGCCCGAATACGGTCATCATGTCGGTGGCGTCCAGGGCTGCTTTAATATCATTGTTCGAGAAGGATTTTGCCCGTTTCAGGACATCGGCAATGACATAACAGGCCGCATAGGCTTCGGCACCGTGATAGTCGGCTGAAACATTGTGTTTTGCCTTGAATTTATTATAATAGTCCATGGCACCGGGCCAGGGCAGTACCTGATGCCAGAGGGTGGCGGAAATGACGTTTTCCGAGGCATTCCCCGCATTTTTTTTGAATTCGGGCATGGTGAAGCCGGCCGCTCCCCCGATAAACATCTTGGGCGTGAGTTTCAATTCTTTGGACTGTTTCATCAACAGCGAGGCGTCCATTATGTAGGAGATCATGTAGACGATGTCTGGATTTTTCTGTTTGATCTGTACCAGCACCGGTTTGAAATCAATGCCCCCGTGTTCGTAGCCTTCCTTGAGAACGACTTCGTACCCGAGTTTTTTGCAGCTTGCTTCGAATTGTTTAGCGCCCTTGGTGCCGAACAGGGAATTTTCATACAGGATGGCAACGGTCCTGGGTTTGACAACCGCGGGCAGGAGGGTTTCGACGGAGCCGGCATATTTACTGACCGGCGGATTCAGACGATATATCCATCCCCATCCGGAGGTGGTGATTTTATCGGCCGAACCGGTATTGACCAGAAACGGCATTTTGTTCTGCTGGCAGACACCGGCCGTGGCATAGGTTACGGAACTGCTGTAGCCACCGCCGATCATGACAACCTTGTCTTTGGTGATCAATTTTTCCACCACAGACCGACCCACATCCGGACGGCCGGTGGTATCTTCAATAATGAGTTCAAGGGTTTTTCCGTTGATGCCGCCCGCCGCATTGATCTCTTGCTGGGCCATTAAAAATGAATTTTTCTCAATTTCACCGAATTTGGCCAATGAACCGGTGGTGGGCAGGACGACACCGACTTTCACAGAATCAGCTGCCGCGACAGGATAGGACACGCTACCGACTAATAACATACACCCTAAAACGATTAAAATTTTTTTCATTTCCTGGGGCCTCCTTTTAATATTTTATGAAATTAGTTTTTTATTCAATAGCATTTGCTGCATATAAAAACAATCGCTGAATGCCTATTTATAGTCACACGTATTATAAGTGTCAACCCCAAAAGAAATTTTTAGAAATTTCAAGATGGCCATGATCTTCAAGATAAGAAGGGCGAAAAAAATCTTTGTATTATTTATGGAAACATTGTAATCGTAGATGGCGTCGTAAAAAGTCTCCATCTACTGCGTTATAGCGGTTGTCCAGAGACTCGACACACCATATGGTTGCCTTCGCCCCTGGACAACCGCTATGTCTTATGAAGATTTTTACTTAACCATCTCAAATAACGTTTACCAGAGCATCAATCGTTGCTTTAACTATTGCTTGTTTTTTATTAAAAACCAAACGGGAAAAATATGGATATTAAAACCATTGCAAAAGCAGCCAGGAGCGCTTCCATTCGACTGGCAGCGGTTACGGGCGGGGTCAAAAATCAGGCACTTGCCGATATTGCCGAAATGCTCAGACAAAAAAAAGAGGTTATTTTAGAGGCCAACAGGGTCGATATGGATCGGGCCAAAAAGGAGAATCTGGCAGGGCCGATGCTGAAACGATTGCATTTTAGCGAAGATAAAATCGAAGAGGCCTGTAAGGGACTGGAAAGCCTGATGCTGCTGGATGATCCTGTCGGTGTCACCCTGAGTGCAGTGGAACTGGATGACCGGCTCGACCTTTTTAAGGTCAGTTGCCCCATCGGGGTGATCGGTGTCGTTTTTGAATCCAGGCCTGATGCCCTGGTGCAGATATCCTGCCTGTGTCTTAAAAGCGGGAATGCCGTTCTTTTAAAAGGCGGCAGTGAGGCGTCTGCAACCAATCGCGTGTTGGCCGACCTGATTACCAAAGCAAGTGAGCAGGCGGCAATCCCGAAAGGATGGCTGGGTCTTCTGGAAACCCGGGCTGATGTCCAGGATGTTCTTGAACTGGATGATGATATCGATCTGCTGATTCCCCGGGGCAGTAATGCCTTTGTACGGCACATCATGGACAATACCCGGATTCCCGTCCTTGGCCATGCGGATGGTATTTGTCACCTGTATGTGGATCGCGGTGCGGATGTTAATATGGCCCTTGACATCGCCCTGGACGGTAAATGTCAGTATGTTGCCGTATGCAATGCCCTTGAGACCCTTCTCGTTCATCGGGATATCGTCAAAGATCTGCTGCCGAAGCTGAAAACGGCATTTGATGCAAAGAATGTGGAAATACGGGGTTGTGAAAGGACCCGGCAAATTATTGAGGCGATCCCTGCAACGGAAAAAGACTGGAAAACCGAATACCTGGATTTGATACTATCGATCAAGGTGGTTGACGACATGACCGATGCCATGGATCACATCAATCACTACGGATCAGGCCACACAGACGTTATTGTGACCCGCGATCGGGACAGGGCTGTGAGATTTATGGATTATGTGGATTCGGCCAATGTTTTTATGAACTGCAGCAGTCGCTTTGCCGACGGATTTCGATTCGGACTGGGAGCGGAAGTCGGCATCAGCACCAACAAAATCCATGCCCGGGGCCCGGTGGGGCTGGAAGGGCTGATGATTTATAAATGGCGGATGCTGGGAGACGGTCATGTGGTGGCTGATTATGCAGGGCAATCTGCAAAAGCGTTTACCCACCGGAAACTGCAAAAAGAGTTTGGCCGGACATTGTCACCGAAATTTAATTGACACACGATTTATCAGGATACGGGTAATGATATCAGCGGTAAATAGAAAAAAAATACTGGAAACCGTGAAACGGGTGGTTGTCAAAGTCGGCAGCGGCGTGCTGACCCGGAGAAATGGGTTAAATTTGAACGTCATCGATGATTTAACCACGGAAATCTGCTCCCTCAGACAAAAGGGCATTGAGGTGATCCTGGTTTCTTCAGGGGCCATTGCCGCCGGGCTGCGAAAGATCGGTATGACAAAAAAACCTGATTCCCTTTCCGGTATGCAGGCCCTGGCCGCCATGGGGCAGAGCAACCTGATCATGGTGTATGAAGAGGCCTTTGCCAGACATGGTGCCAAGGCGGCTCAGATTTTGCTCACCCGGGATGATCTGACCAACCGGAGACGGTATTTGAATTCCAGAAATACGATTTTGACGCTGCTGTCCTGGAAGATCATTCCGATTATCAATGAAAACGATACAGTTGTGGTGGACGAGATTAAATTCGGTGATAACGATAACCTCAGCGGCATGGTTACCAATTTGAGCGACGCCCAGTTACTGGTCAACCTCACCAATATCGATGGCCTGTATGACGGGGATCCCAGAACAAACCCGGATGCCGAATTGATAAAGGTGGTTACCCGAATCGATAAAAAAATCATTGGTGCCGCAGATAAAATCCCCGGCTTTTTAGGTAAGGGCGGTATGGCCAGTAAAATTACCGCCGCCCAGAAAATGACGCTGAGGGGGATTCCCACCATCATTGCCAATGGTTTCAAGGAAGGGATTTTAAAAGATATCTTTTCCGGCAAGGAGGTGGGGACGTTTTTCCCGCCGCATGAAAAATCTCTGGGCCGCAAAAAGCACTGGATTGCGTTTACAAAATCGCCAAAGGGTACCATCGTCATTGACAAAGGGGCGGAAAAGGCTCTTTTGGAGAACGGCAAAAGCCTTCTGCCGTCAGGCATCAAGGTTGTTTCCGGCCGATTTGATCGGGGCAATTCCGTCGTTCTGGTCACTGAGGACGACCGGGAAGTGGCCGTGGGCCTGGTGAATTATAATTCCGATGAACTCAATCGGATTGCAGGGGTCAGGACCTCCCAGATTGAATCCCTGCTGGGCTATAAGCACGATGATGAGGTTATCCACCGGGATAACCTGGTTCTGTCTTTGTCTCAGGTTGTTTAGTGACTAAATTAGGAGCGTGAGACGATCCATGCAGACGTACAGCATTCACCCCATTGTCATGGGGACCAAGGTATTTGACAAGGGCATGATGACCTATCAGCACGATTACGGCACGCCCTACACCATTCCGATTTACTGCTGGTATATTGAAGGCGGCGATGAAAAGATTCTGGTGGACACCGGGGAGATGCATCCGGTCCAGTCGGCCCAGCGGGAAGCGGCCATCGGCGGGCGCATCTATACGTTTGAGGAGGGGTTGGACCGGTGGGGGCTTGTTCCTGAAGAGATTGACATCGTCATTCATACCCACCTGCACAACGATCATTGTGAAAACGATTACAAATGCACCCGGGCCAAATTTTATATTCACGAAAAGGAGCTGGAGCGGATTCACCAACCCCATCCCCTGGATTTTCGTTATCTGGAAGATTATATCGAAGAGGTTGAAGAAAACAATCAGGTCGTCACCCTGGCAGGGGATGCCGAAATCGTTCCCGGTATCCGTGTCATGCATACGCCGGCCCACAGCGAAGGCGGCCTTTCAGTGATCATCGAAACGGCACAGGGCAGGGCAGTGATTACGGGATTTTGCGTTATCGCAGAAAATTTTAATCCGCCTCCGGCGATCCGGGGCATGGAGATGGATGTCATTCCTCCGGGTACCGTGGTCAATGCCTGTGACGCCTATGATATCATGATGCGGGTGAAAGATATGGCTGACATCCTGATTCCTTTGCATGAACCCGGGTTTGCCTCCGTTGCGTCCATTCCATGATGCCGGTTGTTGGGATAATCATCGTTACTCTCTGACCGGTACTTTGCCTTTGAGAAAGGCTTTTACTTCGACGATGGGAACTTCCCGGCGGTGAAAAATGCCTGCAGCCAGGGCCGATTCGGCCCGGGTGGCCGTGAATACCTCATAAAAATGTTCCACGCAGCCGGCCCCGCTGGAGGCGATGACGGGAATGGTCACCGCCTTTTTCATGGCAGTGATCAGTTCCAGGTCAAATCCCTGCTTTGTGCCGTCCCGGTCAATGCAGTTGAGCAGTATTTCACCGGCCCCCAATTCTTCGCATACCCGGGCCAGGGTCAATGCATCCAGATCCCGTCCTTCCCGTCCCCCCCTGATGGTACATTGATACCAGCAGTATCTTTCGTTGTTGGGACCCGGCACCATGGTTTCCATCACCGGGTGTCTGACCTGGTCCGGTGAATCGACATATACCCTTTTAGGGTCAACGGAAATGACCACGGCCTGGTTACCATAGACCCGGGATATCGTCTCTATTGCGCTGGTGCCTGTTTTACGGCCGGTTTTCAGGTATTGCTCGGCGATGAGGACGGCATCGCTGCCGATGGAAATCTTGTCGGCCCCTGAACGGAAATATTCGGCGGCCACCTCCAGAGCCGTGTATTGCCGGCCGTTTTTGTCCGTATAGTCGCGGATGCCGCCGCCAATGGTCAGCGGTACGAACACATTTTTCGATGTTTGTTTGAGCACATCGATCATGGGCATGTCTTCTAAGGGAAAATCCCGAAAGCCGGTAATGTTTAAAAACGTAATTTCATCGGCACCCTCCTGATAATACCGATGTGCGAGTGCCACCGGCCTGCCCAGATTTCTCACAGCCCCGTTTTCCCTGACATCATACCGGTCCCCCTTGGTGACCACCAGATCTCCGGAATCGTTGGACCGGACGTCCAGGCAGGCGATGATCCGTCTGGACAGCCGGGTTTTTTCCGCTGTCTGCACGGGTTTGGCCGGTCGGATATCGGGTTGAATGAAGTTTTCCAGCAAGTGCAACCCGGCAGGGCCGCTTTTTTCAGGATGGAACTGGATACCGATAATATTGCCCCTTTGGATGCCGCTGGCAAATTCATAACCGTAATCCGTTGTGGTCAGGATATCGTTGTCATCTGTGGGAACGATATGGAAAGAATGAACAAAGTAGAATCTTTCCTTTCCCGAAAGGCCGTTGAAAATGGCAGAAGGCTGTTTGATATGGATCTGGTTCCAGCCGATATGCGGCACGGCCAGATCCGTTTCAAACCGAACGGAATCACCTGAAACTAAGCCCAGTCCCTCTATTCCCGGCGCTTCTGCGCTTTTTTCAAGCAGGGCCTGCATGCCCAGACAGATCCCGAGAAACGGTCGGTTCGCTTCAAGGTAAGCCTTCATGGGCGCTATAAAGTTTTTTTTGTGCAAGATGGCCATCATGCTGCCAAAAGCCCCTACACCGGGGAAAATCAGTTTTTCGGCGGACAGGATGTCTTCGGCGGCAGTGACCACCTTGACCGTTTCCCCAATATGTTCGATGGCATTGATAACGCTGCGGACATTGCCGGCACCGTAGTCGAGTACAGTAATCATTCTGCTTCCTGTTCTGTTAACATTTTTTTGAATATCGGTTATGGTGTCTTATTTTTCAAAAAGGCCGGGGATGCCACCATCCGGCCATATGTGGATTCAATCTTGGAGACCAGTCTTGTATCGGACATCAGTTTTTGAACCTGGCCCATCACCTTCTCAGCCACAGTGGCATCCAGACCCAAACCGGTCCAGAGGCGGTAATAATCGGGCAGACGCTCTTTATCACGACCCTTATATGCCTCCCGGATAATCCTGTTGAATTCTCTGACCAGTTGTATATCCTCTCCTGAAGGCGCCTCCGCATAATTCAGCAGGTCAACACCGCCCTGCAGATCGAAGTTGTCCAGATCATGTCTGTCCTGGATGACTTTAGCGGCAGAAAGCAGAATCCACCTCTGTTGCCGTTCCATGGCCTCTGCGTCCGGGAAAAGCGTTTTGTAAAGGCGCGTTTGCGCATGGTCGACCAGGCAGTGGATATGCCAGCCATATGTGAAATCGTTTCTGACAAAGCTTTCCTGTAAAAAGCAATCGCCATGGGTTAAATTCCTGTCGATACCCGTGAGCCACCGGCTGTCCGGATAGATGGTGCCGGAAATAAATTCGGGGAGATGGTTGACGGGGTATCGATCCGCCATGTCAAGGGCCAGTCTTATATGAGTTGCCGCAAGGGCCATAATGCCATATGCCTTTTGCATTGCAATATTTCGAGTTTACGGAGTTATTATTTTCAAATGAGGCTATATAGCACAGGAAAAGGCATGACGCAAACCCGCCACCGGGATAGTCGTTTTCAGCCACTAAACTTGAGGGCATCGAACAATTTCAATAGGGTGCAATGCCTTCTGCGCCGGCAGCCCCGGGTGCGGATAACCCCTCGATCCGGATTAAGCAACCCCTGGACCGGTCTCAAAGGGATGGTTCCGGGTTGCCGTTGGGACCGGTCATGGCGACGGAATCCGCGTGTCTGATGTCAGGGTTCATATCCTGAAGCACGTCGTAGCCGTTATGGAAAAAAGCAGATGTCTCTGATGCCAACGATGGATAAAAGCATCAAGTCTCCGTCATTTGAGGCTTGCCTCAAACTTGGTTGCGACTTCACGGAGGTTTCCCGGCCAGTTCAGGGCCAGGGGGTCCACAAAGGCCACCTGCCCCCCGATTTCTTTTGCTACCTGCTCAGCACTCCTGGACGAGAACTGTGGCTGCACAAACACAACCTTGATTTTCTGCTCCCGGGCATAACTGATCAGGTTTTTTAATTGGGAAGGCTTCGGTTCCTTGCCTTCAACCTCGATAGGTACCTGCTGAAGCCCGTATGCATGGGCAAAGTATCCCCAGGCCGGGTGAAACACCAGAAATCGGAGGCCCCGTTTTCCGGCGAGAATGTCCCTCAAATCTCCATCCAGGTCGACAAGCATGGCGATAAAGGCCTTGTAGTTGGCCTCATATTCCGAATGATGGGCCGGATCGGCTTCCTGAAGGGCCGTCAGAATATTGCGGGACTGTACCATCACCAGGGGCGGAGATAGCCATATGTGAGGGTCCAGGACACCCTGATCATGATCTTTTTCATCATTGTGGTGATGGGTTTCCATAGGCATCTTCTGAATTCCATGTTCGGTGTGTACGATTTTCATCCCGGGGTTGATTGACGCGATTTTTTTCAGCCAGCTTTTTTCAAAGGGCACTCCGATTGAGAAATAGATTCGCATTTTTGAAATGGCCGCCATTTGGGCCGGTTTGGGTTCGTAGGTGGCCGGGCTGGCCCCCGGTTCTACCATTACCCGGACATCGACCAGGTCTTTACCGATCTGTTCCACAAAAAATTTCTGGGGAACAATGCTGACAAAAACCGCCACCTTGTCGGCAGCGGAAGCGCCCGATATCGCGATAAAGCCAATTATAAAGAGAAAACATAACGTTTTCAAAAAATTGCGCGACATGACAAACCTCCTTTTATGTTTGGTTAGACCTGATTATTGCAAATGTATTTGCACTATACTCCCGGATGTTGTAGTGTCAAGTCTTATCGCAAAAAGAATCGCAACAATGGTGGAAAGGGGTTATGATTATTTTTACAGGAGGTGGAAATGAAACGAAAGACCGTTCAGAAAGATGCGATTAAGGGGGCTTTTTTGACGATAAATCGACCTCTCAGGGTTGATGAAATCCTGCATATGGGTCGGAAAACGGTGGGATCGCTTAACCGGGCAACTGTATATCGAAATCTTAAATCCCTGGTTGAGGCCGGGTGGCTGGAGATTATCCACCATCCGGAAGTGGGCGTTTTCTATGAAAGGACGGGGAAACAGCATCATCATTATTTCCATTGCCATGCCTGCGACCATCTCTTTGAAGTCCCGGGGTGTGCTCTGCACGAAAAAAAGTCCGTTCCGCCAGGTTTTGTTACGGAACGGCATGAGGTGTTTTTTTTTGGAGTCTGCCCGTCCTGTGTGCAAAATGATTAAAAAGATGCGATAAAAAAGTGAGACCACAACTATTATAACGCTATCCATCGTACTTTCACCGGGAGTCTTTGACCAATGATTTCCTTTGGCGATGATGGATTGCCCTTATTGTGCTGCCTGCACAATAACGTTTAAACGTGCCGGCCGACCTTATGGGGCGGCACAGCGGGTTACGTGTAAAGGGGGGCCTTTTCCCCGACAACCAGAAAATGCTTCTGCAATTCATTATACATATCTACTGCTTTAAATCCGGCACTTAACAAATGTGCCTTAACCTGTTCAGGCAAATACCGTATTTTTGCAGGAGGCCCCTCGCTCATATCTTCTTTCTTCCAATCGACAATAAAAATTTTTCCATCGGGTTTCAGGATCCTGTTCGATTCTTCCAGCGTCAGAGATGGCTTATCCAATTCATGATGCAGGTTTATCATAAACACCAGGTCTGCGATTCCGTCATCAACGGGCACATAATGTTCTTCAGTTTTTACAGGGATGATATTAGGATATTTTGGGGAAACATTTTCTTTTACCCAGCTTGTCATTACTTCGGATGAGTCACAGGCATAGATCGTCGCGAGTCTGGATTTTTGGAGGAAGGCAATACTGAAAAATGCCGTTCCGGCACCTATGTCGACAAATACGCCCGGTTTTTTAATATTCAATTTTTCCCAAATATAATCGGTGGGGATATCTAAAAGTCTTTGCGGGTTATTCAGTTTTTGCAATTTTTTAGGATCAAATTTTTTTTCGTTCATAGGACGTTCTCTGTTAAATCCGGCATATGACCGACAACCCCGGCGGATTTTTTTGCATTAATTGAATTAGTTTCGTTATGCATTTTCTTTGAATTTTAATTTGCCGTCCTCTGTAAAGTCGAACATTGGCCCCCAGGCCACTTCCCAGTAGTAACCATCAGGGTCGGCAAAGTATCCGCTGAATCCGCCCCAGAATGTTTCCTGTGGTTCTTTCACGACGCGGGCACCAGCCGATTCGGCACGCCTTACTATTTTAACGACGTCGTCTTTACTGCGGGCGTTGTGGGCAAGGGTGACGCCGCTGAATCCGCTACGGATGACCGGAACATCGGGAGAGATGTCTCCTGCAAGTTTTTCAAGCGGATAAAGAGAAATCCAGGTTCCCGGAAGCTCAATAAAGGTAACCCCTTCATAGGAAGTGTTGGGAGGTGTCTCCAGTACGGCTTCGTAGAATTTTGTTGCCTTTTTCAAGTCGGATACACCGAGTGTCAGTAAAGTAACTCCCGGAATTTTCATAATGCCCCCATCTCAGACAAAGTATTCCGGTTCCAGACGCCTGCCGGTAAGCTCGGTCTCCAGTTCATGTTTATGCCGCAAATAATTTTCATCATCAAAATATTTTGCCCCGACAGGACATTTTTTGACGCAGGCGCAGCACTTAATGCAGATGCCCGTTATGTTGGAAACATCCTCCGGATCAATTGATCCCATGGGGCAAACCTCGGCGCAGAGGTTGCATTCGGTGCAATCGCTGTTTGTTTTGGGCGTAACCTTAAGGATACTTACGGGATTACCGTTTTGGTCCATCGGACGGTAATAGTCCCTGTACGGTATATTTCCTTTTACGGCAACAGCGGGAATTTTCCCGGGTATCTTTATCTTATCATATATTTTAACGGCAAAATCATCCGCTATGGCCATATCCTGCCGGTCCGGCCTGTTGCCTGCCAGCGTCGTTGAAAACGAATGCTCGCCGATAAATGCACCTCCGGCAATAACATTAAAGCCGTCCGCCTCCAGAATGTCTTTGAACTCTATTAACGCATCGTCATAATCGCGGTTTCCATAAAGAACTACGGCGACCGCCGTTGCGCCGTTTCCGGAAATTGTGTTTAAGAATTTCAGCAATATATTGGGAACGCGTCCGGCGTAAACCGGAACGCCCGCGATAACGAGGGTTTCTTTATCAAAAGAAACCGTTTTTTTTCTGGCTTCCGGCAATGTAAAGTCAATATGGCTGGTCGTAATTTCTCCGCCGTGATTCTCTGCTATTTTTGATGCAATCCCGGTTACTATTTTCTTGGTTGTGCCTGTTGCGCTGAAATACAGCGTATTGATTTTCAGATTCATCCTGCAAGATCTCCGTTAAAATATGTTTTTTGTATGAGCCGCTGGTCTCCCATTCCCCGGGGCATATACCGCCCCGGCACGAATCGGATTTGCTCACGGCATCAGAACCCCACTCTGGAATCCTTTTGCCTCCGAATTCAGATACCCAACAAAACCCACGCTTAGCACAATTTGCCGTTTATTAACAGGTGTTTCATGGTGGTGCATGATTACAAACCGGAGGTCGATTATGTTCCATAACTATTGCGGTCAGTTTCTTGAATATTGTCAATTAGCCGATTTTACGGCGGTGTCGATGAAACCCCCGATATTGATTTTTAACTTCGCGAGGCTCTTTTCGTTTAGATACATCATGTGGCCTGCGTTATAATAGTTCATTTGGATGCGGTCCCGAGCGTTTCCGGGAAGTAATAGGTGGTCCATGGTATATTCGGTGGCGAAAAAAGGAGTTGCCATGTCGAAGATGCCGCTTTCGATCTGCACCTGCAGGTGCGGATTTTCAATCATCGCACGGACCAAATCCCCATGGACGTTCGGAGCACCGGGAAAGTAGGAACCTTGCCCTGAATTGTGCTTCCAGTCCCAGGCCCGACCCGGTTCCATTGGAAGGATTTTGTAGGTTTTGGAATCTCCAAATTTTAAGTCACCACGAACATAGCTGTTGAATGCCGCGGTAAATGCACCCAGTATGCCTGAAAATGAAGGGTCGAACTCCGCATATTCCGTCAAAAGATCGTAGGTTTCGCCCATGTAGCGGGCATCGTAGCGTCCGATCGTAAGACCGCGGGTTCTTTGGAGCTCTGCCTGAAACTGGGAGAGCACGACGCGAAGATTGGCCTTTAGTAAATAGTCTTCGCTCAGGCCGGTAAATCCGGCGAGTTTCTGCGCAATGTCCGCTGCCTCGGTGCTGCTGAGCTTCGAGCCTTTCATGAGGGCGGCGGCGTACTCTGCGGATGCAAACCGCCGTGCGTCATCCAGAAATGCGTTCAAATCGTCGGGGCGGTCTTTGAGGATGGTGTAATACCACGCCGCAGCCGCATATGTCGGAATGTAAAAAATGTAGGATCTGTCATCGCCGGGACTAAAAGAAAGCGTTCCCATATCGAGGACGCTGGAGATCAGGACCATGCCGTTGATAGATATTCCGTCGTTGGATTGCAGATATTTGGCGAGGGCCACGGAGCGAAACGTTCCGTAACTTTCACCGATAAGGAATTTCGGCGAATTCCAGCGGTTGTTGCGGCTTATATAACTATTGATGAACTGGGCCAGCGACTTGACGTCCTGATCGACGCCCCAGAAATCCTTCCCCTCAGCGTTTCCGACCGCACGGCTGAATCCCGTGCCAATGGGATCGATGAAGACAAGATCGGCCTTATCGAGCAGTGTACCCTCGTTGTCCACGATTCTGTATGGAGCAGGCGGTGTTGCCGCCGCATCGTCTGTCGCAACACGCATAGGTCCGAAAGCGCCCATGTGCAGCCATATTGAAGACGACCCGGGACCCCCATTATATATGAACGCAATGGGTCGCCGGGAGAGATCTTTCACATCGCTGCGTGTGTACGCAGTCGAATAAATCAACGCGGTCGGCAGGTCTTTGTCGTCTTTGAGCAAAATGGTAGAGGCAGTGGCTTTGTACGGAATCGATTTTCCGTCGATGCGAATTTTGTGATCGGTGATAGATGACTCCTCTTTTGGCGCCGGAGCTTCTGCCTTGGCCTTGCTGCCAGAGGTTTTTGACCCGGCAGAAGCGGTCTCTTCCGGTATCTCCTGAGCCGTATTCTGGGCGATCCACGCAAAAATAAGAAGTAAAGCAATCATGCAACACGATAAGGAACGTTTCATCCTCAGACTCCTTTGTCATTAATGGGCCTTTAAAGCAAAGGCCTTCCGGTTCATGGGGAATTAGATTCAGGCAACCCCTTTCTTAAATATTAACGCAATATTTCTACCTTATTCCCCTTGAATCAGATTGGCCTCTATGGCAACTTCAATATCTGCACAAGCCGAGACAGTATACTGCGATTTATAACCAACAAACCCCTCGGTTAGCGCAATTTGCCTTTTATTAATAGGTGAATCATGCGCCATCCATATTGTTGCCGGTTTCTTGAATATTGTCAGTTGGTCGATTTTTCGAAGTGTTCCCTCGAAACCTTAACCGCCAGGCTCAACGAATTAGCCAATTTCCTGAAAACCCGAAATATCCGAGTTGTTAAAAAAATCCGCTATCGACATCTGATTGATTATGCTGCGGACTAGAACGACCCCTCCATTCATGTCGCAAAATCCAGGGTCTGGGCTCTCAGGCAATTTTACCATTTTCTGACACTTTACCGGATCGTCTCTGAAAATATCGCTTCAGCGGGTTCTTCGTCAGATGCTTTCTTGCATTGTAAGAGAGGTGGTTCATGGTGTGGCTTCCAAACGCGCCGAACCAGATTATAGCTTTTAAGCTGATTAATATAGGAAATATTCAGTTGCTTATCTTTGTCAAATCCCAAAGGTATGAATTACCATTCATAATCATCAGGGATGGGAAACTCGGCATAGGGATCGTCAGGAGCCAGCACTTTAATTGCTGATGAATTAAGAAGGATCAGAGATTCGAATTTGCGATCCTGAATCTGACAGGCGGCTTTTGCCGGGACAACGGAATATCGCTCATCCTGCTTGACAAGGGCCATTTTACCGTTACTAAGACCTTCACGAATTTTTTTATCGACATAGAGCTTTTTGATCTTGTTGTTGTCGACAAAATGAAAAGAAATATCACCCTCGACTTCAATCCGGTTTTGTTTGATTATCTGTCTTATCTGGCTCTGAACTTCTTTTTCCTTAGCCGCCTCCTTGTGTTGACAATTCAACTCTTTTTCACGGACCGACTTCTCATGGCGAGCCTGTTGCCTTTTTTTTTTAATTTCATCAGCTTCCTGCGTTTTTCTAATTCTTTTTTTCGCGCGGGAAATATTCGGCTCATGGCTTGCTTTATTGACCTGCTTTTTGGTCACCAAACCTTTTTTAAGAAATTGCTCCTTAAATGGATTGTTCATGAATGTTCACCTCTGTCAATTCACAGGTATTCAGTTTTGTCCGACCGGCTTGCCCATGCACCCGGATATTCGATGCGAAGCGGACGTGATATACGTTCTGTTTATTACAAAGATTGAATCGAGTAAAGGGCCAAAAGCGGCATTGGCCCCCTTTCTGACCCAACAAACATATGCGTCTTAGTCGGCATCAGCCAGGGACGGGAATGCCATGGGCACGCGGTGCCAAATCCCCGTCGCCCCGAGTCCAGGTTGGCGCGATTTTTGAAACATACCCTATTATGCATTATTATGCATTCGATCAAAGATATGCGCTGCAGACGCTAAAGGATGATGATCCGGCCGGCTCCGGCTTGTCCGGCCCGGGTGTCGGCCGTTGATTTTTCCAACCCGCGGTCTACTCTTTTTTACCGCTGTCATGTAACGCCCACATATCTTCGTCGGTGAAACAGCGTTCACTTTCATCCGGGTTCATGGCGTCTTTTTCCATTTTGCGGCGGTCATAGGCCGGGTCCAGCACTTCATTATAGTATTCATGCTGTATTAAAAGATTCATGATCTGGCTGGTTCCGGTCCATATCATGGCCAGCCGGATGTCCCGCAAGGCTCTTTCGACGGGGTAAACATCGGTATATCCGATACCCCCCATGATTTGCATGGCGTTGTTGACCACCGCCCAGGCGGATTCAGTGGCAAACCGCTTGGCCTCACTGACCAGGCGGCGGGCATTGGATGCGTTTTCATCCACGGCCCGGGCCGCCATGTAGGTAAGGCTCCGGGCGGCATCGAGCTGGGTAATGGAATCGGCCACCATGAAGTTGATGGCCTGAAATTTTTTAATGGGGCGGCCAAAGGCCCTGCGGCGGTTGGAATATCGCACGGCCAGGTCCAGGGCACCCCAGACCCCGAGGCATCCGGCGGCAGAGGTCAGCCGCTCGGGAATCATCATCTGGTTAAAGCAAAAGGCCCCGCCGTGAAGCTCACCCACCAGGTTTTTTTTAGGAACGATGACATCCCGGAACACCAGCCGGCCGGTACCGCCGCCCCGGCAACCCATGAGGCCGTATAGATAGTCGACTTCCACCCCCGGTCCTTTTTCGATGATCAGGAGACTGAGGCGGCCGTATTTATGGGCGTTTTCATCAAAGTTGGTGCGGCAGTACACCAGAAAAAAATCCGATCCTTCAGCCCCCACCACAAACCGTTTCTGGCCGTTGACCACAAAGTGATCCCCTTTAAGATCGGCCCGGGTAACAGCCCCGAAAAAATCCGATCCGCCTCTGGGTTCGGTGAGGGCCTCGGCGGCCACGAGTTTTCCTTCCAGGTAGGGCTTCAGGTATTTTTCTTTCTGTCTCTCGGTGCCGAACACGTTAATGGCTTCACCGACGATGGACGGCATGACAAACGCGCAGCCCAGGGCCATGCCGAGGCAGCCGATCTCTTCGGTGGCGGCCACATCGGCCACCCAGTTCATGCCCCGCCCCCCCCATTTTTCCGGAAAGCGGATACCGCGCAGGTTTTTAGCCGCCAGTTTTTCCACAAACTCCCGGGGATAGGCGATTTCGTCCTTATCCATCTGACGCAGGAAATCGCTGCTGATTTCGTTTTGGGTAAATTCTCTGGCCTCTTTTTTGATGGCCTGTTCATCGGGTGTTAAAAGAAAATCGTACATATCCTCCTCCTTTGAATGCGTTATTTAATCTTTATTTAATCCTTTCAGCCCGGCCCGGCAGGCAGCGGCAAAGTCTTCCGGATAATGACCGTTGATCCATCGGAGCTGAGCTTCGCTGAAGGCACCGGGAGATTGGGGAAGACGGGGCAGAAATGAATATAAAAGCCGTTGGCCCTTTTCAGGATCATCGATTCTTTTGGAATACTCGATGACGGTGATCATCTGTGCCCCCAAGGCGTTCAGGGCTTTCATGGCCGTCCACAATCCAGTATCAAGGGAATCTCTCACCTGGGCATCGGCCTCGACGATATTGCCCACCGGGCCAAGGGTCATGAGCTGAAGTTCCCACTGGGAGGTCTGGGCTTTGGGTACAAACAGGATGATGTTTTTATCTTGATACACGATAAGTTCCGATGGCCTGCCGGTGTTTCCATCCATACGGCGGTTGGTGAAAATGGCATGGGTATAGGCCTTGAAAAAGTCGGCGCCTGTTTCCTTGTGATATTCACGGATAAATTGACGGACAAGGTCTCCGCATGCATAGGCGGGAAGAAGGGGCCCGGTTTTCTCGTCACCGGGGCTGTCGGGGACCGCGGCCGGAACCAGGGCATACTGCTGGTGGACCTGCTGGTGGGATGCATGCAGGCGGTACTTACTGGGTGAATAGTCAAACCCGAAATTCCAACCCCATAGGGTGGCGTTGAAGTTGAGCCCGGTTTCCGGGCACCGGGCCAGTTTATGGACAATGGCCGTTCGCAGCGTTTCCAGTTCGTCTGCCGTGAGCATTTTTGGCATCGCAGGAAGCGCCAACGCCAGTTCACCGGCCAGTTGGACAACGGTTCTCTGATAATATAAATGGCGCATGGATTTCATATCGGCAAGGGTCAGGTCCGCTATTCGATAGCGCACGGCATCATGGGCCATGTTGGCAGCATAATGTCCCCAGGGGATATAGGAGTTGGCGCGGAGATATTCAAATACATGGCTGTCTGTATCCGGGGCGTTTATTTCGCCGACGATTTCGCTGGTCCCCTGAACCCCTGGTTTCAAAACCATAACGGTTTTATAATCATCGGGAATGAAAAAATTATTGGCAAGGGTTTCAAAGAGCCGCCTGTTTTTAATCACGGGCCGGGGGCTGCCGTTTTCCCATGGCTGATAGGGCATCCCAACGGGCCTTCCGGTTTGCTCATCGCGGATAAAATCGCAACAGGCATCAGCCATTATTTCAAGATCTTCAGGGTCGGTGGAGCTGGTTGCCAGGGCCAGCAGCAGGGGAGGGGGCAGGCTTAAAATAAGTTTGGCGACATCTTTTGAACGGATATAACCGGATTCGGCCCAACCCGTCATGATATTTGACAGGGAGATCGCAGGTTTTTTGGGCAGCCGGATACCCGATATGGCTTTAGCGTTTTTATCGGCCCAGGCCTTGCCGATATAGGTGGTGCCTCGGAACGGGAACGGATTGGGAATTTCATATATGGGCATCGCTGAACTTGCCTGAACCGGTCCATGGGGAAAATTGGCGGTATTGAGCAGGGGCGTGCCGTCGGCCAGGGTGCCCAGGGGGGCCGCCACGTGGCCTTCACGCAGATTCTCTACCTGGTATTCGGGTTGGTGTAAGCCAAACACAAAAGCGCCCCGGGGGGTTACGCAGGTTCTGATACGCATGATCCTTTCCTTTTCTCCCGCCATGGGTAATTCTCAAAAAGATAAATCCGATCGACTAATAGCCGCGTACTTTTTTCAGGTATGCCTTGAGATCTCTGTCTATATCCCTATAAAGCATCATATGGGTTGCCAATTCCAAACAGCGAGGCATCAGCCAGTCTAATCCACGAGCAGACTCAGTTTCTTCAGGATCGGATCAAAGTGCTGGTTGACGTGTTTATAGACGGTATCATTGATCCGGTTATAAAATGCCGTGTTTTCAAGGTTCGGGATGAATTCATCATCTTTTCGAACCATCCTTTCGATGGCTTCAGAATAGGAATCAAACGCCCCGACAGCCATGCCCGCATTGATGACAGAGCCGATGGCGGCGGACCCTTTGACCTGATTTCGACTGGTCGGGATACCGAATATGTCGGCGAAAATCTGCATGAACAGTTTACTGTTGGCCCCGCCGCCCGAAATGACAAGGCGTCGGACAGGCTCATCCAGGGCCCGACTCATTTTATCCATGTGGTTTTTTACGGTAAACGCGATGCCTTCCAGAATGGACCGATAGATGTGGGCCCGGGTATGGCGCCCGTCAAATCCAAATATCACGCCTTTGCGGTACACCGCTTCTACAGGGGGGGCCCAGTCATGAACCGTCAACAGGCCTTCGCATCCGGCCGGGACTTTTTCCGCCTCCCGTTCGAACAATTCTTCAATGGTGATGCCCTGTTTCCCGGCTTCATCAACGATTTTTTCGCCGAATTGATCACAAAACCAGCTGATGGTCCACATGCCGCGTCGAACGCCGACGCATTCATACAGGTACTGCCCGGGAACAGAGGCCTGAAACGACCAGAAGCCTTTTGGGTCTTTGATATGCTCTCGGCCGTTCATCAGCGCGCCGATATAGGTCCCCAGGGAAACAAGTCCGGTGTCCGGCTCAAGGGCTCCGGCGCCTAAAGCTTCCACAGCCTTGTCATGGGCCGTGGCCACAACCGGCAACCCTGGCGGAATGCCGATCATCTTTGCCGCTTCAGTGGTCAGGTACCCGAGTATCTCCCCGGGTTTCACACAATCGAACAGCATTTTTCGAGGCACATTGCACTGTTTGAACAGGACGTCGTTATCCGTCCAGGTCAACGTGCAGTCATCCATGGGCCACCATCCGATATAATTGGCACAGGTATCTTTGAATTCGCCTGTCAGACGGTGGGTGATATATCCCGACGTTGTTGTCACGTACCGGACATCGCCATAGGCGGGATGGTATTCGTAGGGCGTATTGAGACGTTTGTCCATCCAGTCGATCACCGGATAGGCCAGTTTCCCGTTTTCCTTGAGCAATACCCGGCAGCAGCGGATGACGCATACCCCCATGGCCAGAATATCATTTACCTTTCCGCCGACATCCCCGTTGAACTTGGCCATCACCCGATGAAAGGCGATTGTAAGCGAATCCCAGAGATCGTCGTCCGGATGTTCTGCCAGCTGGGGTGCCGGTATATTCATTTTGCGTAATGCCTGCCTGCCTTCGCAGACAATATTGCCATACAGGTCGGTTATGATCACCTTGGCGCTCTGGGTGCCGACATCCACCCCCATCAGATATTTACTGGTCATGCTCGGTTTCCGGTGTCAGGGTTTTTGTTTATTTCCAAGGAATCCGGCATATTCCCCGGATTCCATAATTCCTGAGGATCAAGCTGCCGCTTCAGGCAGCGGATAAGTTTCAAACGGTTGGGCAACGGCATGGATCGAAACAGGCCTTTCCTGATTTTGCCGGCCCCGTGTTCTGTAACGACACTGCCTCCCAGGGCATCGATCCGTCTGGCCCAGTTTTCAATAAGTCGTTGTCCCCGATCAAATTCCCGGTAATCCCGGGGCAGTATATTGACATGCAGGTGTCCATCGGCCGCATGGCCGAAAATGGCGGCCTTGAGTCCGGATGCCGCTAAATCGGTTTGATACAGGGCTATCAGTTCAGACAGGGAGGTGCCTGTAAGGCGCATGTCCGTCCCGAGTTTGGTTATTCGGGAATCGGTCTGTCTTGCCATGTCGATGAGTCGATTGACCGCTTCCGGAGCGCCACGGCGGAACAGTCGCAGCCGCTCGGTTTCCATCTTACCGCAAGCGGCCCAGGTTGCGGCGGGATCGCAGCCGGATTCGGCGGCCGTTTCCATCAGCCATTCACACAAAGGGTCGATTTCTTCAGCGCTGTTGCCGTGGATTTCCATATACACGGCAGTGGTAACGCTGTGCTGCCAATCCGGCAGGTCTTTCAAACGGGTGTTTACCTGCTTGAATTCCCGGATACTCTCAAGTGTGGTGTGATCCATTAACTCAATGGCCACGATGCGGGTGGCGGATTGGGCTTTCGACCGTTGATTGACGGATTCAACAAACGTTACGGCCCCGGACTGATCGTTGAAAAAAAAGACGATGCCCCACAGCTCGCTGGGAAGTGGCTTCAGGGCTAACGTCAGCTCGGTGATAACGCCAAGCATGCCCTGACTTCCCAGATACAGATCTAATAGATCCACAGTCGAACCGGGATCAAGGTCTGTCGGATCCAGAGGCAGTGTGCCGTTCCCCGGCAACGGGCACAGGCCGTTTGAAACAACATACTCACCCCTTGCAATCGAATGGCCGTGTCCTTTGCCATCAACAACCCGTATGCTTTTTATATGGTCACCGGCCGGTCCGTAATGGTGTGCGCAGATGCCCCTGCTGTTGCTGGCGGCAATGCCGCCGACAGATGCCGACGATTCGGATGGATCGGGAGGCCAGAACAGCCGGCCCGCCTCCTTAAAGGCCCTAAACGCGGTGAGTGCCTGTATGTCCCAGTCCGCCGTATCAAACCGGCGGTTTTCAAGCCGGCAATCAAGTTCCGAAAGAAGGATTCCCGGCTCAACCCGTATGGAAACGTTGCCGTCCTGATCCTGTTCCAGGCCCGTTACCCGGGCCATTTTAGACAGATTCAGGATATGGCCCCCGGCAGGTACGGCGCCACCCGTGATCCCGGTTCGGCTGCCCTGGACAGTGATCGGGATTTGCCGCTCGAACAGGGCGCTGACAATCTCCCGGACCTGGGCTTCGCTCCGGGGAAAGGAGATGCTTTCAGCGTTGCCGGAGGTTCTGGACTCATCTGTCAAATACTCATTGTAAAGGGCCTCCAACGGTAGGATTAACTTGTCAGATTGGTCTGTCGGCATTGTCTCTTTCATCCATCCGTTCCGGATCCAGGGTGGGTGGGAAGGGTCTTGTCGGTTTTTTCCGTCAGGATGACCTTTTCCAGTTCCATGAGGATCGGCAGCATCTCCCCGACAAGGCCGACATGGGCAATCTGAAAGATCGGGGCTTTGGGGTCTGTATTGATGGCCACGATAAAATCACTGGCTCTGATTCCGGCAGTGAAAACAGCGCTGCCGGAAACACCGGCTATAATACAGAGCCTTGGTGACAGGATCAAGCCGGAAGCACCGATCAGGCGGTTCATGTCGGTCCAGGCGTTCATCACCACCGGACGGCTGGCGCCCAACCCAGCTCCGATACGGGCGGCAATCCCTTTTATGCGATCCACGGTTGCTTTATCGCTTGCCCCCTGACCCACGACAATCACCAGATCCGCATCTGCCAGACCGGTATTGGATTGGTCCGGAATGGTCACGGTTGCCTTCACCCAATCGCATTGCGCCTCGTTCAGTGTGATGATTTCCGTGTTGTGCCCTTGCAGCGGGACCATTTGCATCGGCCGGCACGGTTGTTTTGCCATTGCCAGGCAATAGGGGGGCTGGGTCAGTATAAATGTTGCCTTTAAATTGTTTCCATACACCGGTTTTGTGACCTTGACCGTGTCACCGGCCGGACAATAGGATAGGGTCTGAAGACAGGCGTTTCCGTTGAGCCGATGGGCCAGACGCGTGGCCAGTTCCTGGCCCAGTCCGCCACTGGGAAACAGGATCAGATCCATGGGAAGACGGTCTGTTAATTGTAACAGTAATTGCAGATACGATTCGGGTAAAGGGGCATCATGCTTGACGGCCACCAGCTTGACGGCTGACAGTGAACAGTCTAACCCGGGAAGAGATGCGGGCGGTGCCCCCTTGTAAAAGAGCCACAGGGCCACACTGTGAAAACGGGGGGCACTGTCCTTGAGGCGTGCATTGATATCACCGGTCTGCTGCTGTATGGAGGCACTGTCCAGGAACATCACAATGGCGGCTTTCATCGGTTCAACCTGTTTTTAAGGTAGTGATCATAGAGGTGCCGGACCATCTGATGGGGGTTCTGGCCGTCGATAAAAACACAGGCCTGTTTTGTCTTGGGGCGCTCGAGATCCACAAGGGTTTTTCCTTTTGGGCGTATGCTGTTGTCGGCGACGGTCAGGTCCCTGCCTGGCACGATGGTTACCTGCCTTTTTTTCGCAGCCAGTTTCTGTTTCAGTGTGGGAAGGCGCAGACAGGGTGCGTCCAGGGACTGGCCGATGGTCAGCACCAGCGGCAGCCTGACGGTCTGCACCAGAATCGCGCCGTCAGTCCGGCTCTCTACTGTCAACCGGTCCGGTTCGTCTGTCCTGATCACCCGGGTCACTTCGCGAATACAGGGCCACCCAAGCCGTTCTGCAATCAACAGCCCGGTCTGCCAGTTGTCGCCATCCCCGCCCTGGATACCTGAAAAAACAAGCTCGTGGCCGTTTCGCCGGATATATTCGGCTATCAGAAAGGAGATACCGGATGGATTGAACCTCAGGTCCAGGTCCGCGCTGCACTGGATTCTTACGGCATGGTCATACCCGATGGCCATCAGGTGCCTGAGGAACAGGTCTCCCTGCGGGTCATCCACGGTCAGGGCGGTAAGGTCTGCCGTGTCCGGCAGGTGTCCTGATGGGTGTGAGAGGGTGAGCGCCATTTCCAATGCACTTTCGTCAAAGCAGTTGAATATCCGCCTGACAAAACCGGTATCGACACAATGACGCTCATCCCAGGTCCAGTCCTTTTCGGACAACCTTGCGTAATCGGCTATGATCTTGAAACAAACGATGATTTTCATTTGTCCATGGGATAGATGGTGCCTGCGTTCATGATGCCGTTGGGATCAAATTGATCCTTTAACCCTTTCAAAATATAATAGGCTGATCCGTGCTCAATTTTAGTCCAGGGGGTCCGGTATTTGCCAATGCCATGGTGGTGCACCATCGAGCCCCCGACCTTCAGGGTTTCCTCCACAATCAACGCATTTAACGGAATGTGGTACTTGGTGATCTCTTCCTCCGGTTTGCAGTCTTTGACATCGTAGTCATAGACAAAGTACAGATTGGTACCGGTCTGGTAGCTGTGGGAAGAATGTCCGCCCAGCATGGTCAGATCGTCCGCATGGGGGAAATCCGACCGGATCCGTTGGATGGCGTTTTCATAGATGGTGTTGATCGTATCCCAGTTGCCCGAGACTTCCGTGGTGAACCCGATGTGATGGTTTTTGCGGATGAGTTCACGTTCCTCGGTAATTTTATCCGGTCCCCAGCACAGATGGTTGAACCAGTTCTCGACAATTCGACTGTCAATGCGCCGGCATTCCGTGTAGTTGTCGACAATCTCTTCGATTCCCCGGGCCGTGGCCTCGGCCAGGTGTTTATTGCCCTCTGCCAGGAACATCAGAACGCACTGGTCGGGCGCAAACTGATCGAAACTGTGCTGGGTGCCGTCTTCCGCATCGTAAAGGCGCGCCATCGAAGGGCGATACCCATGGACCATGACTTCCCGCAGGATCTCAAACCCTTTTTCCATGGAATCCAGCCGCCAGGCCAGGAACTGGTTGTTTTTCGGGAAATATTTGAAAATTTTAACGGTGACTTCGGTAATAAAGCACAGTGCCCCTTCATTGCCGATGATCACGTGGCGGATATCCGGGCCGCATGAACGGCGGGGAACGTTTTTAATCCGGGTGATTTCACCGTTGGGGAACACGGCTTCCAGTCCGACGACCATATCTTCGATGGCGCCGTAGAGGGTGGAAAACTGGCCGATGCTGCGGGTGGCCACCAGGCCGCCCATATGGGCCAACGGTTTTGACTGGGGAGAATGGCCGGTGGTATACCCCTGCTCCCGGAGCCGGTCTTCCAGATCACCTAACACCACACCGCACTGGGTTGTTGCCAGCATATTGGTGGGATCGATCTTGATGATCTGATTCATCTGTGACCCGTCAAGCACCACGGAATTTTCAACGATGGTTTCCAGCCCCCCCTCCGTGGCGGTGCCCCCGGTTCGGGCCACGGAATTGATTTGATTCTGGTTCAGGAAGGTCAATACATCTGCGACCTGCTTCGCGTCTGCCAGCTTGACCACGGCCGCAGGGATCGGGGTGGTATAAACACCGAATATTGTTTCGTATTTTTTATACCGATCATGGCTGTTTTCCTGTAGCACCCTGGCATCGGTGATCACGCGCTGCTCACCGACAATGGTTTTGAGCTGATCGACAATCGCTTCACGGGTCAATGTCATGATAAATCCTTTTTTACGTATGATTGGTAAATAAACCTGTTTTTATCCGTTCATTCTTTTTATCGTACCATATAGCCTCCGTCAACAATGAGCACCTGGCCATTCAAATAGTCGGAGGCCCGGCTGGCCAGAAACACGACCGTTCCCATCAGGTCCTGGCGGTTACCCCAGCGATTGGCGGGGATACGATCGAGGACCCGTTGATTGGTTACCGGATTGCTCCTGGTCCGGGTTGTCATGTCGGTGGCATAATAGCCCGGTGCAATACCGTTTACCTGGATATCGTATTGTGCCAGTTCATCGCCGTAGGACTTGGTCAGCCCTGCGAGGCCATGTTTTGTCGCCGCATAGGCCGGACCGTCCCGTCCTCCCAGGTAAGAATAGAGGCTGCAGATATTGATTATCTTACCGCTTTTCTGGGGGATCATTATCTTGGCCGCTTCATGACTCATCTCAAATGCGGCTGTAAGGTTGACGGCCACCATGGGATCCCAGTCAGCTCGGCCAAATTCCAAGACAGGCTTCAACCGGCTGATACCGGCATTGTTGACCAGAATGTCCAGGCTGCCGAATTTTTTCAGGCAGGTTTCAATGATCTGCTTCGGTGCGCCGTTCCCCGTGATGTCAATTTCCATCAATTCAAGGGCCACACCCTGCTTTTCAATTAATTGCCGGGCTTCGCCATTATCCGTGACATAACTGGGAATGAAAAGATTGGCGCCGGCTTTTGCCAGGGCAGCTGAAAACGCAAGCCCCAATCCTCTGTTGCCGCCCGTCACAATGGCTGTTTTCCCTTTCAGGGAAAAAAAATTTAATGAAAAATCATCTATTTTCAAAGGGTTAAACTCCTCTTAAATGGTTTTTAATGGTAATAGACACTATCATGTCCTTTGTTTATATAACGAATCCTTTTCCCAGATAGTGTTACGAAGATAAGTCAGATCGATTATCTGCCGCGCACCTTTGTAGGTATGCCTTGAGATCTCTGTCCAGGTCCCTGGAAATCATCATGTCCGGTCGATTTGCAAGGATCTCTTTATAGCGTCGGTTGGCGCGGGTCATGATGCTCTCTTTACCGTTGGACGCCCAGTTGTCATAGGACTGCCAGCATGAGACCGTGGGAAGCCACTGGCTTCTGAACCGTGCAAAGGTATCTTCATGGGGGAGATAACTGCCGCCGGGTCCCACTTCTTTTATGACATCCAGGGACAATTCACCATCGGAGGTGTCGACCCCTTCGCAGATACGGATCACCCGGCTCATCATCTCCTCGTCAATGATGAATTTTTCATAGGAAATGGTCAAAATGGCATCCAGTACACCAAATACCTGCTCGATCATGTGGCCGCCGGACATCATTCCCATCATCATGTTCTGCATGGTGTCATACCCGGCCTGGATATCCACCTCCTTGGCGTCAGTCATACCGGCCATAATGCGGGTGGGCACTTTGTAAAAATCAATGGCCATCTGGAGACAGGTCGAGTTGATCAAAAATTGTTCCGGGGGGGCATATATGCAAATGGCGGTTCTCATATCGGCAACCGTGGATGCCGGGCAATATACCATGGGCCCGCCGGGATTGATCAATTGCACCAGGGCATTTCCGGCCAGTACCTCAGCATTTTGCTGAACAATACTGCCAAAAAGGCTCATGGGCGCTGTGATGCCTGCCAGGGCACATGGCAGAATATAAACCGGCTGATTTCTGCCGGCATATGCAATGATGGTGTCAAGGGTTTCCGTGGCATATTTCAATGGGCTCAAGGGGTTGGTGCTGACCCCGATACAATAGTTTGTTTCAAGAAATTTTTCACCGAACACCATTTCCACCATATCAAGGGATTCTTTTGCTTTTTGGGCAACGGTACAGCTTCCGATGATGGGTTTGTCTGTATGTTTGATGGTTTCGTAAATCATGTACAAGGCCCGCTCGGTGTCCGCTACATCATCCGGCGCCACGGGGGTGGCGCCGGTGAGTTTTACAATGTCGCTGGCCTGGGAGAGTTTCTGAAAATTAGCGTAGTCCTCAAGAAGTCCCCGGCGTTTTCCGCTGTCCATATCTTCACAGAACACGCATCCCACATTGGGGTGGGGGGCAAAACCATCGCCAATGGTCACCGATTGTGCGTCATTTCTTGCCACGTGGCGATATGTCGTTGGGGCCTGTTCCATGGCGGCTTCCGCCATGGGGCCTGGAATGAATACGGTTTTCCCGTCCACCCTGGCCCCATGGCGTTTAAAGATTTCAAGGGCCTTTTCATGTTCGAAGATGATGCCGCACTGTTCCAAAATTTCGATACTGGCGTCGTGTATCCTGGGCAGGTCGGTATTTTTCACTATTTTGACACGAGGCAGTTTTCTTGTTGCGGAATTACAGAAGGTATTGGGTGTAATCATACGTCATCTCCTAAGTTACCCTCTTGCCAGGGCCAGCAGGTTAACACCCAGCTGGTGGCGTTTTTCAGCCGGACAGCCGTTTTCGATGCGCTGTTTCATCTGCAGCCCGTTGAGCTTGCGCATCTGCTTGTCACCCTCGACAAAGACGATGGCCTCGGGTTCGCATTCCTTGACGCAGGCCGGGTCTCCGCCGCAGTAATCGCATTTGAAGGCGATATGGTCGCTGCCCATCTCGATCATGCCGTAAGTACAGGCGTCCACGCAGTCGCCGCAGCCGTTGCATTTTTCGGCATTGACCAGCACAACCCCGTCGGCATCTTTGGTGATGGCCCCCTCCGGGCAGGCCTTCATGCAGTCGGGCTTGGGGCAGTGAAAGCAGATGCTGGGTACCGAATATCCCCTGAGGGGGAAATTGTTGATATGAATTCTGGCCTTGGTGGGCTGGAACAGGCCTTGTTTAACCGCGGAGCAGACATAGACGCAACGGTTGCATCCGGTGCAGAGTTCAGGATTGGCAAATATATGTTTTTCCATGAGTTGTATTCCTCCTGGGGCTTTTAGAATTGGTCAAGACCTAGCTGGGCCAGCTTTTCCGGGGTGGGAACGCCATTTTTATCCCATCCGCGCTTTTCGTAGTACAAGGCCAGGCAGTGGTCGAAATCTTCCGGCGCAAACACCCGTCCGGTGTGTTCGCCCTTTTGGAGCTGCTGTGTCATCTGCTTGACCGGCAGATAATCGTCTGCACGGGTGAGACCGGCCCTGAGGTTGAACAGGCGCAGAATATTCCAGATCTTCTCCCCGGCATGTTCCAGCTGCCCGGCCGTGACCGTTTCCCCCGTGGCCACGGAGAGAATGTCGGCAATGATGGGCGCTGTGATCGAACCCCAGAAGTCGCAAAAGCCCATGGACCATTTGATGGTCGCAAAGTTTTGACCGTCAACCACGTCCCGGGCCATGGCCGCCAGGTCAAAGGGGGTTTCACTGAACATGGGAAAGGCGCGCATGTGGCAGCCCCCGCGTTCGCTGGTGGCATACGCCAGTCCCATGCCGTAATTGGAGCGGGGGTCATAGGCCGGGAATTCAAGGCCCTTGGCTTCGGAGGTTAAATCCTGGCTGTCATACTTGGCAGCCAGCTTTTTGGCCCCCAGGGCCAGGTCTTTGCCGCGCCGGGTGGAAAGGGTGGCGATTTCAGTGACCGCCTTGAGGTATTCGACGGGTTCGCCGAATTTCAGATTGAAGTCGTGGCGGCCTTTTTCGGTCATGTCCATGGCCAGGCCGATGATGTTGCCGCAACTGATGGTATCCAGGCCCAGATCATCGCACAACCGGTTGAAGCGGATGACCTGCTCCAGGTCGTTGATTTCGCAGTTGCTGCCCGCCAGGCAGAGGGTCTCGTATTCCGGTCCTTCCATCTCGGCACCATTGATGTGGGTGAATTTGCCGCAGGCCAGGGGGCAGGTGGAACAGGCCCGGTTTCCCAGCTTGGCGGCCTTGATGGCCTCGGTGTTGATGCCTTCCTTGGCGTCGTTAACGCCATAGCTGAAATTGCGGGTGGGATGGCCCCCCATATCGCTGATGACATCCACCAGCATCGCAGTACCGTCGGTTTTGGCCCACAGGTTGGCCTCGGTCAACAGGTCGGTTTTTTTGTACGCGTTGACCTTTTCGATGAAGGCGGGCACGTCCGCCACTTTGATACCGCCGGTACCGCGCACCACAATGGCTTTTAACTTTTTGCTGCCCAGGATGGCGCCACCGCCGCTGCGGCCCATCTGGCGGTAGGCCTCGGTGCCGAGGCAGGCATGGGATACCATATTCTCACCGGCCGGCCCGATGGCCAGCACTTTGGCTTCGGGGGTTCCCACAGCCGCCTGCAGTCGTTCTTCGGTTTCGAAAAGGCCCTTACCGGCCAGGAATTGGGCACTCTCCAGACTCACCTGGTCATCCATGATCTTAAGATAGGTCGGCTTTTTGGCCGCGCCTTTGATGATGATGCCGTCATAGCCGGCAAATTTGAGTTCAGGTCCGAAGGCGCCGCCGGTATTGGAAGAAAAAATAGTGCCGCTATGGGGCGACTTGGACACCAGATTGAACCGGGCGGTCATGGGGGCTGACGTGCCGCCCAGGGGCCCGGTCATGATGATCACCGGATTTTCAGGGGAAAGGGGGTCGACTTTGGGGTCAACCAGATCCCAGTAGTAACGGACCGCCAGCCCCCAGCAGCCCCAGTATTCCTTGATCCAATCTTTCCGCAGCGGTTCTTCTGAAATTTGCCCGGTGCTGAGATCAACAACGAGTAATTTACCTGCATAAAGATTCATGTCCCCTCCAATTATCCATGTTTGTTAATGAAAACTATCCACAGGCCCCTGGGGGCCGGTAAAACCAAACGTTCAGGCAGACGGTTGTTTAGACTGAAGGTTAAATGCATTCTACCTGTTTAATGGCTATCTTCAGCCTTCAACTTTTTACCTGTATATACGTAGCCATCTGAAAGAACGTTTACGAGAGCATCATCCCTGGCATGGATGAATACCGTCAGATTGTTCGGCGACCAGTGTTTCCGGAAATCCCGGTGCCCGCAAAGGCTGCCGGCAGGCATCTTCCAGCATTTTAACCACTTTTGGCGACCACGCATCACCGCCGAATAAATTGCGGGCCCTTTCAAAAATCTGGCGCGTCATACCGCCCAGTTCCAGGGGAACATTGAGTTTTTCCGCAATTCTACCTGCAAATCGCAGATCCTTGCAGGCCAGGTCCATGGTGAAATTTACGTTATAGCTGCCGCTGAGAATAAGTTGAGATTCGGTTTCATGGACAAAGCTGTTACCCGAACTTGCCCGAATCGCTTTGTATGCAGCCCCCAGGTCCACCCCCTGTCTGGCTGCCAGCATCATGCCTTCCCCGGCGGCCACCAGATGAATAAACGCCAGCATGTTGGTGACCACTTTGACAACGCTGGCATTGCCGACGACACCCAGGTGAATCACCTCCTTGCCCATTACTTTGAGGATGGGTTTAAAACGCTCATACACAGCGATATCGCCGCCGACGAGCACGGTGATCTCACCGGTATGGGCCAGGTGCACGCCGCCTGTCACCGGGCACTCCAGCACGTCAAACCCTTTTTCCCGGGCAATCAGCGCCAGGCGCTGGATATCTTCAAAATCGGTGGTGCTCATTTCGATCCAGCAGCTGCCCTGCATCAGGTGGTCGAAAACACCCCCCGCCTGCTCCACCACGGCCCGGGAAGCCTCGGGTGAAGGCAACGCCGTTATCACCACCGTTGCTGCATGGCATACCCCGGCGATATCATCAGACCATCTGGCGCCGGCTTCGATCAGACCGACACCGACTTCAGGGTGAAGGTCGCTGACGGTCACATCGTGGCCGGCCCTGACCAGGTTCAAGGCCAGGGGATACCCCAGATTGCCTAATCCGATAAATCCGATGTTCATATTTTCTCCCTTTTTATTATTGTTCCAGTGGTCATAATCTAATCCCAACCCCACTAAAAGCATGAATACTACTGTCTTTAAGGGGATTCAAGAAAAAATCGATCAAATTTTTATAAACATCCGTATTTCTCAAATCATATTTTTTTAAATATCTGTACGGGATAAAACAATCACCGTCAGGCCACCGGACTTGATACCCACAGATACTTCAGGGCTCGTTAAAGGTTGACGTTTCCGGGTAACCATGCTAATCCGTTTGGACTATAATTGGGAAAATTGCTGTATATCCATATGGTAAAACTTGTACATGCCTTGATTTTGAACGAAAACCGTTTTTTCTGGACACACGCAAGTTAAGGGGACAGATATGAAATTTATGGTATGTTATGACGGTTCGAAGAGAGCGAAAAAGGCCCTTGAGCTTGCCAGGGAGCACGCAAAAGTCTGGGGTGCTTCATTAGAGGTGGTCAGCTCGATTGAGCGGGAACTGTCGCTGAAACGGTCGTTTATTGAAAAAAAAGAACAGGATTTAGAAAATGAGGTCAAAGCGGTTTTAAGCGGAAGCGGCATTTCCTATGAAATTGATCTGCTCATCGATACGCTGAGTCCGGAAGAACAAATGGTTCGGTTTGCTGAAAAAGAAGCGATCGATCAGATATTTATCGGGATTCAAAAACAATCCAAGGTTGGAAAACTGGTTTTTGGGTCCACCGCCCAGTATATGTTATTAAGAGCCCCGTGTCCGGTGGTCACGGTAAAATAATGCAGTGGCAATCCACCGCTCTATTGCCCACAGAATTCTCACAGATTGATCCTCTCGTAAAACGTCGGATTTTTACGAGATCGTTACAGATTAAACCACTGACGCCTCTTTGATCTCCTTGAGTCCAATCCCTTTTTCTTTTCTCATTTTCAATACATTATCAAGCCAATCCGGATCCATTTCAGGAACCGAAGAGAGCAACAGTTCCGTGTATTCATGGTATGGCGGATCAAGGACTTTCTTTTTGATGCCCTGTTCGATAATTCTGCCCTGCAGCATGACCACGATCTCATCGGATATGGCCTTTACCGTTGCCAGGTCGTGGGTAATAAAGAGATAGGATACCTGTAATTCGTTTTGCAGATCCTGTAGCAATTTCAGAACCCCTTCGGCCACCAACTGGTCCAGGGCCGACGTTACTTCATCACAGATAATCAGATCCGGTTTTGCCGCCAGGGCCCGGGCGATACAGATCCGCTGCTTTTCACCCCCTGACATTTCACCGGGGAAGCGATCGATATATTTTTTAGGCTTCAGTTCAATCATTTCCAAAAGCTCTCGGATTCTATCTTCCTTTTCCTTGCCATGAAGATTAAAATAAAATGTCAGGGGACGTCCGATGACATCCCTCACTTTTTGCCGGGGGTTAAGGGCCGTGTCCGGCATTTGATAAATCATCTGCATGATCCTCAGTGTTTCCCGGGCCCGTGCCTTTAAGGCTGGCGGCAACACCTTGCCGCCGTATGTAATTTCTCCCTCCAGGGGCGGCAGCAGACCGGTGATAACCCGCGCCAGGGTGCTTTTGCCGCTGCCCGATTCACCCACCAAGGCAACGGTCCTGGCGCGTCTGACGACAAGGTTGATGTCTTCAAGCACCTTTTCACTGGCCTTGCCCGTGTAGCTGGCCGATATATTGTCAACTTTCAGAACAATATCGTGTTCAGTGGCGGAAAGATCCCTCTCTTCCCTGAGAGATCGGACTGACAGCAGGGCCCGGGTATAGTCCTCTTTGGGATTGGCCATCAATTCCCTGGCATTATTTTCTTCGATGAGATCACCGTATTTGAGGACCATGATGCGATCAGCCAATTGAGCCACTACGGCCAGGTCGTGGGTGATGTAAATCGCTGCCGTTTTAAATTCCCGGGTTATTTTCTTGATGGCGGCAAGGACCTCGATCTGCGTTGTCACGTCCAATGCGGTTGTGGGCTCATCAAAAATGATGAGATCCGGTGTGCAGGCCATGGCCATGGCCACCATGGCCCGCTGGAGCTGCCCTCCCGAAACCTGATGGGGGTAGCGGTAACCGATCCCTTCAGGATCCGGCAACAGAAGGCGCCGATATATGTCCACGGCTTTTTCTTCCGCTTTTTGGAAATTCATCAGGCCGTGCTGAATCGGCGCTTCCGCATATTGTTTGATGAGCCGGTGCGCCGGATTAAACGAGGCGGCTGCGCTTTGTGCGACATAGGAGATACGAACGCCTCTGATTTTTTTTAACTCATTTCTCGGTGCGCCCACCAGTTCCATGCCGTCAAAGACAATCGATCCGGAGGAGATACGACAGCCCCCCCGGGTGTAGGCCATGGAGGCTAGCCCGAAGGTGGATTTCCCCGCCCCGGATTCTCCAATCAGACCAAGAACTTCACCTCTGTCCAGCGTGAGGTCAAGGCCCTTTATGATCGGCATCCATTTCTCTTCATCCGAACTGTAACCGTCTATCACTATTTTTTTCATTTCAAGCAGATGGGTCATCGTTAAGTTACCTCACAGAAGCATTGCTGTTAATCTTTCAATCCGCTGGCGATCTTTAAAAACCAGTCGACAATCAGATTGACACCCACCGTCAAAAATGCAATGGCGCCGGCGGGCCATAACGGTGTCAGAATGCCGAAGGTGATGGCCCCGGCATTCTCCCGAACCATGCCGCCCCAATCCGCTGTGGGCGGCTGGATGCCAAGCCCCAGAAAACTGAGGGCCGCGATGAATAAAAATACGAAACAGAACCGCAGGCCGAATTCCGCAACCAGCGGCGGCATGGCATTGGGCAGAATTTCTTTGCGCATGACCCAGATGATGCCCTCTCCGCGAAGCCTCGCCGCTTCAACGAACTCCATGACATTAATATCCATGGCAACGGCCCTTGAGAGACGAAACACCCGGGTGGAATCAAGCACCGCGATGACCAATATTAATGCGGGCACGGATGTCCCCACCACGGACAGGGCCATCAAGGCAAAAATAAGCGTTGGAAACGCCATCAGGATGTCGACAATACGGCTGATAAACAATTCGGGCCAGCCTCCGATGACCGCCGCGAAAAAGCCTATCAGCGCACCGAAAAAAAACGAAAGAAGTGTGGTGACAAATGCGATGACAATGGTGTTCCGGGCACCGTACAACAACCGTGTGAACATATCACGCCCCAGGTGGTCCGTACCGAGCAGGTGGTCCGAACTCGAAGGCAGCCAGACGTCCCCCACCATTTCCGTTTCAGAATAGGGGGCGATCACCGGAACAAAAATAGCTGCAAAGATATTGATCAGTATCATTGCAAGACCAATGCGGGCGCTCAGGGGTGATTGTCTCAGCAATTTTAAAAAGCCCATCGAAGCCTTCTCCTTATTTTGATCTTGGATGCAGCAACCTGGGGTTGCTGAGAATTGACAGTATGTCAGCCAGAAGATTCAGTGAAATATAAACGACGGCAAAAATAAGGCCGCTGGCCTGAACAACGGGGATGTCCCGCTTGGCTACCGAGTCCACCAGAAGCTGGCCCAGCCCCGGATAAACAAATACCACCTCAACAATCACGACACCCACCACCAGATAGGCCAGATTAAGGGCAACAACGTTAATCACCGGTGAAAGGGCGTTTGGAAATGCGTGCACAACAATAACCCGCATCCGTTTCAGCCCCTTTAATCTGGCCATCTCCACATAGGAACTGGCAAGGACATTGATGACGGCCGCACGGGTCTGGCGCATCATGTGGGCGGTAACAATAAATGTAAGGGTCAGGCTGGGAAGAATAATGGCATCGATTTTCTGCCAGAACGACATCTGCTCGTTGATATTGGAAATACTGGGGAAAATAACCAGTTTCACAGACAGCAGTGCAATGAGAATATAGGCGACGAAGAATTCGGGAAAAGAGATGGCGCTGAGGGTGGCTGTGGAAATCGCTTTATCAAAGAGGGTGTCGCGATAAAGCGCGGCCAGGAGCCCGAGAATGATGGCAATGGGTATGGATATTACCGCCGCCGAGCTGGCTAGAAATATGGTGTTCTCAAATCGCCAGCCGATAAGTTGGGTAATCGGCCGGCCGTTGGCAAGGGAGTTCCCAAAATCTCCCCTGGCAAAGCTGCCCAGCCAGCTGAAATAACGGACATGGGGGGGAAGGTCTAATTTGAGTTCCTTTCTAAACGCCGCAACGGTTTCAGGCGTTGCCTCCTGTCCCAGGATCGCTTCCGCCAGATCACCGGGAAGCGCCTCCACGCCAACGAAAATGAGAAGAGAGATGACGATGATCGTCATTAGCCCCAGGGCCATTCGCTTTGCCACCATTATGATGATGTCATTCATTTTTTCACCGTTTTTAAGATGTTTGTAACACAGATTTCGGTTGATATTTTTTCGGGAGCGGTGTGTTTTCCTCAAAAGGTATGGCCAGCTTGAAAACACCCTCATCAAGCCGTGAGAAGACCTTTAATTCGCCTTTTTCAAAAATTCGCAACATGGCTTTATTGTGCTCCAGAATTTCAGCAACAAGCCCCTTCAGACCTCTTTTTTTAGCCAGTTTTATCAACATGCGGTACATGTAGGAGGCAATGCCGAGGCCATTATAGGCCTCATCGATGAAAAACGCCAGATCGCCGAATTCCGCTTCGTCTATTTTTGCAAAGCGAGCCTCGGCGATGATGGTTTCCTCTTTAGCATCTCCAAGAATGGCAACGATAGAGACATCGGTGCTGTAATCAATGTTGACATATGCCTGCATGTCCTGGTGCTTCATGATTGAAATGGGAAAGAAAAACCGGCTTTGGATACCTTTTTTTGAAAACCGATAAAACAGGTGCCGCATGGCTGCTTCATCCGAAGGTTTGGTAGGCCTGAAACGGACTTTTACCCCCCCCTTAAAGAGATGTTCCCCCATGATGTCCAATGGGTAAAATCGGCCTATATTTATGGGATAAGCCTGATCCTTGAAAAGAATTCGTTTCTCTTTTGCGACCCGGATCAATGCCTCTCTGTCATCTGGATGGGCGATGTCGATAAGGGATAGTGCCCGTTCTTTGAGGGTGCGCCACTTCAGGTTTGCGATGCCATATTCTGTGACAACCGCATCGATGGATTCTCTCATATGAAATTGATTGCGCAGGTCTCGAAGCATAGCGACAATATTGGGGGTGCCCCTGTTGTTTCTGCTGGGCAGCCCGACAATTGTCCGCCCCCCCGCAGAAAGTTCGGCGCCGGTAAAAAGGTCGGCAGACTGCCCCGGGCCTGTTACGAGATTACCCTTGCCCATGGAAAAAGAAATACGCCCCAGCAAATCGACTTTGTTGGCCTCCTGTATGACAACAAAGTTGGAATTCCGCCCGATCTGTATCGGGTTTAAGACCTGTTCGATGCTCTGGAATTCCACAACCGGATTACGATCCAGCCATTGCAGCAAACGAGGCGTACCCAGCGCATAAGAGGTCACTGATTTTCCCCGGAACACCTCTTTGCGATAATTGGAAACGGCGCCGCTTTTTACCAGATCCATGAGTGCATCCGTAAAATAGGCTGTATGAATACCCAGATGCTTTTTGGACATCAGGGTCTGGCTCAACGCATCGAACAAGGGGCCTGTATGAAAATTGATACAATCGCCGTCCTGTATTATCTGCGCGATATTTGCGGCCACTTTATTGATGACAGGTTTGACGGGATACCGTTTAAAATAAAGTGGCGGCACCGTGGCTTCAACAAGGAGGTCAAAATCAGAAATAGAAACAATCGTATCACCCAAGGTAAAGGGGATCTGGGTATTGATTTCCCCGACAACCAGGGACGCCCGATGCATGGCCTCCCTCGCAATATCGATGGCAACCCCCATAGAGCAGTATCCCGCACTGTCCGGCGGCGTAATCTGAACGAATGACACATCGATGGGAATCCGGTTGGACTTGATCAGTTCCTGTATCTGGGAAATGCGTCCGGGGATTAAATCAACATTGCCCGCAATAACCGCTTCACTGGAAATCCATGTGGAAAAGAATGTTTTAAGCCGATATTTCTGGTAATCCAGTTTTTTTAATGAAAAAAAATCACTATGGCTGGACAGCTGAATCAATTCCAGATCATGAAGATTGGGATAATCAGAGGCAAACAGCTGTTGCGTGAGTGTTCGGGGCTCTGCAACGCCACTTCCCACAAAAATACTCATCCCGGGTTTGATATACGTTAATATTTCCTCGGGAGGTACCACCCGTTGTCGCCATTGCATGTGATTCTCGTGATCTCCCATGGGGCCTTCATCCGGATTTAGTATGGGTCTAAACAGTTATTTGCTTGCTGCTGCGCAAAACTCAGCATACACCACTTTCATGTAAAAAAAAGGATAGGGCCTTGACCATCGCTTGGGCCACATTCGCAAAAAGGCTGACGCCTGAACGCCTACGAAATGAAGGTCTTCGGTCGAAACGATGATCAAAGCCCGGAATCAACAACGTATCAGCACCTTTTGATTTGTCATGAAGAACGCCGAGGTTTATTTGAACCACCATCTTTCAGCGTTGTGTTGCCCATCCGCTTCCATGTGGCCTGAAATGGTGTCGTGGCCGACCTTGTCGGACAGTGCCTCGACGATCTGGGCGAACATGGGAATGATGGTCCCGCCTTCATCTTTGCAGATCTCCTGCATATCCGCATACATCTGTGCCCGTTTTTTTTCGTCGAGTTCCGCCTTGGCTTCTACGAGCAGTTTGGTGAATTTTTCATTATCCCAGTGCGCATCGTTCCAGGGTGCGCCGGAGGCATAGGCCACGGAAAACATCATGTCTTCGGTGGGGCGTCCACTCCAGTAGCACATACAGAACTCTTTCTTTGTCCAGACGTTGCTCCAGTAGCCGTCGGCCGGTTCCCGCACCACATTGACGTTGATGCCTGCTTTTTTAGCATGCTCCTGAAACAGGATGGCGGCATCGTCGGCACCCGAAAAAGCAGCCTCGGAACTGTGCAGGTTAAATGTGTGGTTTTCCATGCCGGCCTTTTTCATGTAGAAGCGGGCCTTGTCCGGATCGTAGTGTCGTTGCTTGAGGTTTTTGGCATGATAGCGGTTGATCGGTGCAATGGGGTGATCGTTTCCAACCTCGCCGTAGCCATTCAGGATTCGTTTCACCATATCATCGCGATTTACGGCATACTTGAGACCCAGACGGACATTATTATCGTCATACGGTTTCATCTTGGTGTGCATGGGCATGGTGTAGTGGAAGGTAGCGGTCACTGCGCTGATTTCAATGCCCTTTGACCGTTTCAGGAGATGGATGGTTTTCCGTTCACAGCGGTCCATGAAGTGAATCTGCCCTGTCTTGACGGCGCTGGTTCTGGCATTGACATCGTTGATGGCAAGGGTTTCCACCTTGTCGAAATGAGCCCGACCCGCTTTCCAGTAGTTTGGGTTTCTTCTGGTGATGGCGGTGACACCCGGTTCCCATTTCTCAAGGATATACCCCCCCGTACCGATCCCTTTTTCAAAGTCCATTCCCTTTGTGCCGGCCTTGAACACGGATAGATGGTAATCACCCATGATGAACGGAAAATCGGCAAAGCCGGCGTCAAGTTCAAAAATCACGCGATGTTTGCCATCGGCCTTGATGTTTGTGACCGGTTTCAGATATTCTTTGGCAGCAGACTTAGAGTCTTCTCCCCGATGGTGGTTCATGGTATAGATCACATCTTCTGCATCCAGAGACTTTCCGTCGTGAAACTCCACGCCCTTGCGCAGGTTGAAGATCCATTTTTTGGCATCCGGCGATGATTCCCAGCTTTCGGCCAGCTCCGGAATGGGCTGAAGGTTGTGGTCGATCTCCGTCAGGCAGTTTCTCAGTTGCCATTCCACATTGATGTTCCAGCTGGATGTGTGGGTGGCCGGATCCAGTGTGTCGCTTGTGGATCCGCCGGTCTGCGCCTGTATAAAATGCCCCCCTTTTTTGGGTACTGCCGCCGCTGCCCTGCGCGGCAGTAAGGCCGGGGATATCGCCACTGTCAACCCTAGGGCCGCCGCCTGGGACAAGAATTGCCTCCTGCTGATTTTGCCTTCCACAAGCAGTTTTTCCAGAAAATTCAATGCGCTCATTGGTTCCTCCTCTACTTTTTAGGGGTTACGTTCAATGTGAAATCAACTTGCCGGTTTTTAAAAAAAGCAATTTTGAGTTGTTGATTACTTTTAGCAACATCTGGTTTAAATTTATGATTATGGCTCAATTTGTATGCCGCTATAATATTTTGAATTAAGCTAATACTATACAATAATATTGATGGAAAGTATAGGTGTTTTTATTTTATATAAAATCAATAGCTTATAGTTGAAGTTGGCTCGCCTGATATCTTCCGGAAGCCCCTGGCCCGCCGGCGCATCATAGGCGACTGTGCAGTCTGGCCAATAGATCGGGCAACCATCCTAATGCCAGCTGTTCGAGGGCTTCCCGGGCGGGCCGTCCGGTAGTGGCCTCCCAGCTCCGCTGGCGGTAGAATTCTGCCGCTGCGGTATCGACTTCCGAGCGGTTCATACGTTTGCCATGGGTGGGTCTACCTTTGAGCGGTGTCGTAAAAATTTTTCTGCAAGTTTGTCCCTATCCCGGCTAAAGCCTTCCCGATAATTAAAGGCCCGCATCACATTCACCCGGCGGGCACCGACGGTAAGCAGTTCTTCCAGGGTTACGTTCCACCCGGTCACGGACTGAACGAGCGTGACATAATCGTCAGGCCCGTACAGCTGCCATGAAGCGCCCCAACAAAACGGGCAGACACAGAGGCTGTCGGCCCGGTTGAATATATCCTGGATCTGAATTGTATGTCCCGGCTTTAGCGACGCCTGCATCACTGATCAGGAAGACGTTCCTGGATTCCGTTAATGCAGAAATTTCATCTCCTATCTGTTCGACGCGATCAACCCCGAAGGAGATGTTGCCAACCCCTGGAAAGGTAATTGGAATCATCACAATCCTTTCAAAATAAGCAGGCCGGCCTTTGGCGATTATCCATCCAGAAACGAGAACTTTTGTTCAAAATCAGGGTATGCACAAGTTTTATCAGAAACAAATGATTGATATTCTACAGCTATTCTTTGATGAACGTGCAAAAAGTATTTGGGATGGTTAAGTAGAAATCGTCTATATAAGGCATAGGGATTTACCAGGGGCGAAGGCAACCATATGGTATATCGAGTCTCTGGAAAGTCCCTATAACGCAGTAGATGGCGACTTTTTACGACGCCATCATTCTTTGATCCCCAGCTCTTTTTCGGCGCCGTCAACAATGTCACGCAGCTGTTTGAGGACAGCCCCTGAAAGTTTCGGTGGTTCATATGTTTCAAGAATGTGTCGAACCGCTTCGCCGGCCCGCTCGTATGCATCCTTTGAACCGTTTTCTTCCCAGCGGAATCTCATCTGCCGGTTCAGCAGCTTCGGGCTTGTGGTCAGCCGCATGTGCTTGAAGGTGGATTCGTGAGCCAGATAATCCTTGAAAGGGCCGACCTCCTTGATGGTATCGATGGACAGGGTTTCGTCATTGACCTCAATGCCGTTTACCGTCCGTTTGATCATACCGGCCACTTCGTTATCCAATACCAGTTGTGCCAGATCAAAGGTGATACCCATTTCCAGCATTCCCAAGCCGTAAATTACGTTGCACCCTGACAACGCAGGCAAGATACCGGTGATGGTTTTTTCATGGCCGGACTGGTAGTCAACCACTTTGCTGTCGCCCTATCCACCGGCGGCGAAACTGGGCAACCCATAGTAGCGGGCAAGCCGGGCCACCGCCGCATTGATCATGGCCGTCTCAGGGGCACCCACCGTTGCCGTGGCATACTTCAGGTCCAGAGGGCAGGTGGAACTGGCATAAATGAACGGCGTCCCTTTTTTAACCAGTTGGCCCAGAACAAGACTTGCCAGATTTTCGCTGTTTTGCTGTACCAATGTTCCGGCAATGTGGATGGGGGAAGAGCCGCCGGTCATGGCCATGCCGATACAGTTTAACCCAATGCCGTTTCGGGCCGCTTCGATAATGATGTCACAATGGTGGGACGACAGCTTCAAGGGGCTGATGGGACAGGTCACAAAGGTCAGAAACGGTCTTTCCCTGAATTTATCCATATCCCCGGCGATGGCAGCGCACATTTCAAGAATTTTTCCGCACTGATACCGGTCCACCGGACCCAGCCAGTGATGCTTGGTCGTATTGGTGAGTGATGCCTCGGCATTGTGCAGTGCCTGCACCCTGGGGTCTTTATCATGGGAAAGCATGCAGCGTTCATAGGTTTCCACATGTTCCAGAGAATCGATGAGCCTGGCGGCCATCTCGATATCGGCCTTGGTGGTTTTACGATGTTCTCCCGTATAAGGATCGACAAACATGATGCCTTCACCAAAATTGGTGAACGTCACCCGGTTGGCTTCCAGAACCACATCGCTCTCCGGTATGCGGCCGTAGGCATGAAACGTAGCCGGCGCCGTCCGGATCGACGCTTCCACCAGATAGGGTGGGAGGGTAACGACTTTTGTTTTTTCATTCACACTGGCGCCGGCAGCACCGAAGATCTGCCTTGCCTCTTCACTTTCCACAAAAACACCGGTGCATTTCAGGATTTCAAGGGAACCCAGGTGTATTTCATGCACTTCGTCGTCGGTGAGTGTGTTTAGACTGAAGCCGCCGCTGGATAATTTCCCGGATTTGGTTGGTCGCTTCATTTTTTCCTCCTGTAGAAGTCATTTAACTATTTTTTTCGATGGCGTTCTTGACGGCGGTTAGTATTTGGTCCATCTGTTCTTTAGTGGCGACAAGGGCCGGCGCAAAGAGCATCATGGTGTTCATACCCGGCAGGCTGGAGTTGGTTCTGCCCACCAGCACGCCCTGGGCGGCCACATCCGCCACCAGTTTACCCATAAACGCTTCGGAAACAGGCGTTCTGGATGCCTTGTCCGTCACGAACTCCACTCCACAGAAAAGACCTTTGCCGCGTACGTCTCCAACAATGGGAAAATCCAAAAACGCTTTCAGGCCATTGAGCAGATATTCGCCTACCACCCTGCTGTTTTCCACAAGGTTTTCATCATCAATGATACGGGCCGTCTCAAGACCCGCGGCCATGGCGCCGGTACACCCGCCATAGGTACTGATATCCCGGAAATAATTCAATCGCTTTTCCGGTGTCCCGGTATCGAGGAACAGGTTAAAAATGTCATCGCTTATGGCGGTAACCGATAACGGTTCATAGCAACTGGCAACGCCCTTGGCCATAGTCACCATGTCCGGCGTTACATCATAATGTTCATGGCCCCAGAATTTTCCGGTGCGGCCGAACCCGCAGACCACCTCGTCAAAGATCAGGTAGGCCCCGTATTTTTTGCAGATTTGCTGGAGTATGGGATAGTATTCCTGGACGGGTACCAGGATGCCGCCGCCGGCAACAATGGGTTCCACGATCACCCCCCCCACGGTGTCCGGCCCCTCTTTTAGAATGACATCTTCCAGGGCGCGGGCGCATTCGATGTTACAATCCGGATAGGTCTTGCCAAAGGCGCACCGGTAGCAAAGCGGGTGGGGAAACTCGGCAAACCCTTCAGCCATGGGTCCGAAATGCGCTTTTCGTTCACTCTGTCCCCCGGCACTCAATGCCCCGATGGTGGTACCGTGATAGTCCCGGTCCCGGTAGATCACTTTGAATTTACCTTTACGGTCATCGTTGATTTTCGCAAGCTGCCGGATGATCTTAAAGGCCTTCTCATTGGCTTCGGAACCGGAATTTGAAAAAAATATTTTCTTTTGATGGGGAAGCTTCTCTGCGAGTTTTTTAGCAAATTTAATGGCGGGGACTGTGCCGACCGCACCGGCGTAGTAGCACAGTTTTGTCAACTGTTCAGCCACCGCCTCGGCAATACTTCTGCGACCGTAACCCACCACCACGCCCCACACACCACCGGAGACTGCATCAAGATATTCCCGGCCCCGGATATCTTTTACCACAAGGCCGTTGCCTTCCACGATAACCATCTGTTCCTTGTCTGCAAAGACACTATGGTCCTTGAGATGATGCCATAAAAAATCTTTGTCCGCTGCAACCATTTCTTCCACATCGTAATCAAGCCAGTTTGTTTTCGGATCCATATTTCAATCTCCTTTTCTAATACAAAAATTAGCAGGCAATACGAGAAAAACAGTAGCGCCCATAACTCTTTTTGTTCAGACACAGGCGCATATCGCTTACCCCATGCTTACCTGTTGTGATTATTTCGCATCCGGCATGGAAGAGATGGTCCCATCCCAGGTGTCCACGAGGCCGCAGGCTTCCTGGTCTTCGGGAAACCAGGTGGCGGTGACGCATTTGGATTCGGTAAAGAAACTGATACCATCTTTGCCCATCACATGCAGATCTCCAAAAAAGGATTGTTTGTGACCTGTAAAACCGAAAATACCCAGTGGTACCGGGATGCCGACATTGACACCCACCATGCCGGCATCGGTCCGTTTGGAAAATTCCCGCGCGTAATGGCCGTTCTGGGTATAAATGACCGAACCGTTGGCAAAACGGCTGCTGTTCATCAAGGCCAGTCCTTCCTCAAAATTTTGGACCCGTTTGACGCAGAGTACCGGGCCAAAGACTTCCTCCCAGCCGATGGTCATTTCCGGTGTCACATGGTCAAAGATGCAGGGCGCCAGATAAAAACCGCCCTCATGACCCGCTACCTTGGGATTACGGCCGTCCACGATCAGTTCGGCGCCCTCTTCGATTCCTTTTTCGATCCAGTCGGTGATAAACTTCAGATGGCCCGCGTTCAAGATGGGCCCCATGCCGGTGTCCGGGTCATAGGCAGGGCCAAGGTTCATTTCGGCTACAAATTTTTTCAGCAGCGCAATCAGTTCATCCGCAATGCACGCTTCCACAACGATCACCGGGCAGGCCATACACCGGGCACCGGCACAGCCGCAATAGGCATTGATAATACCCCTGGCGGTTCGCTCCAGTTTTGCATCCCGCATGACCAGCGCATGGTTTTTGGCTTCGGTGAGGGCCTGCACGCGCTTACCGTTGGCAGCGGCGGTGGCATAGATGTGTTTGCCGGTTTTGGTGGATCCCACAAAAGACACCCCTGCAATATCGGGATGGCTAAGGAGAATCTCGGCCTCATTACGGCCTGCGGTGACCAGATTGAGGACCCCCTCGGGCAGTCCGGCCTCATGCCAGAGTTCCAGGAGCCGCATGGACGTCTGGGGCACAAAACTGGCGGCTTTCAGCACCATGGTATTGCCCGTGGCGATACACAGCGGTGCCATCCAGCCATGGGGAATCATGGCGGGGAAATTCCAGGGTGCAATACCGGCGAAAACACCGACGGGGTGTCTGTAGAGAACCGTGTCATATCCGGCGGAAGCGTTCATCAGGGATTCTCCCTTCATCAAATGGGGGGTCCCGCAGGCAAATTCGACCACTTCGTTGACTTTCAGTACATCGCCCATGCTTTCCCGCCAGTTTTTACCTTCTTCCTGGCACAACAGGTGGGTCAGTTCTTCCAGGTGTTCATCCACCAGCGCTTTCATACGATACAAAACCTGAACCCGTTTACTGACCGGGGTGTCGGCCCAGGCCGGAAACGCCGCTTTAGCGGAATGAATGGCCGATTCGACCTCTTCGGATGTGCACTGGGGCGCCATGGCGATCACTTCGCCGGTGGACGGATTATAGCAATCCATGTATTTTGTTGCTTTTGATTCAAGCCACTGCCCGTTGACGCAGTATTTCAGTTTTTTGACCGAATTTTTTGAAGACGACCCACTCTCCATAAAATATCGTGATTTTTGCAAAATGTTATATCTCCTTTATTTTTACGGTTTTTGTTAAATTATTAGTTGATCTATACGGAAGAATGTAAAAAATATTTTTGAATTTTTTTAAGGCTCCTCGCTGTTACATATGGGTAAATTTGACCGACTGCAGTCCCGGGCACCCACACGAAACAGCGAGGAACCTTTTTTAAAGATACTGTTTTAGTCATATAGCCTTGATAACTACGATGTCAAGTAAAAATAACCGTCCTTTTTACTTTTTCAGTTTATTATTATTTTATTTTCTACGTTTTAGCTTTTTTTTGTTTGAATTTTTATAATAATAGTGATAATTGAATTCTATTCTACTCCATAATAGGCATTTCAAACTAAACTGCGCGTCAACTTGAAACATTTCCATGATGGGAGAATATCTCCATCTAAGTGTTAAAAAAAAGAGGCATTTTAATGGAAAATCGAAAATTAAAGAAAAAAAACAAAACGCTGGACTTGGTCGATTGTGAAATTATTAATCTGCTGCAAAAGGACGGTAGGATCTCAAATACCGATATTGCAAAAAAAATGAGTATTTCTGAAGGAACCGTTCGCACCCGCCTGAATCGGTTGATTAAAAGCGAAATCATTCAGATTGTCGCTGTCAGCAACCCCATCAAACTCGGCTTTAAAATCGTGGGGCAAATCAGGATTCAGATAGATGTCGGCAAGATGGAGAATATTATAACAAAACTGAAAAAATTAAAAGCCCTATGGTTTATCGTCCAGACCACCGGGGGAACCACCGGTCTTGAAGCCGAATTTAACGTCAAGTCTCTGGATGAACTCAATACGTTGATTTTTGAAAACATCAACAAGATAGACGGCGTCATCAAAACCGATGTCTCCCTGATAATGGATTTTATCAAGCGACGATATGACTGGGGTACGGTGATGGATGAAAAATAAAAAACGCTCTTAAAAAGGAGGAAAGCATGGGAAAAATTAAAACCCGAATGGGCGATGGCTTCAAGGTCGAGATGACCGAAAGCGAAGTCCGAAAAGCCCTGGAGGAAGGGACTCAGGATGCGGCAGAGCGTGCCCGGGTCGAGCCATTGTCGCCGGATGATCTCCAACGGATTTTTGAGATTTTTACCTGTCCTTATCGAATCGTTGGCGTTGATGAGGGCAATGAGGTGGTTCTTACCTACGACAGTCTTAACACCAAAATCAAACGGGCACAGATTTCAGCCAGCAAGATCCAGTCCCTTCAGATTTGTGAAAGGGCCCTGGGGGCAGACACCCTGGAGCTTGCCCATATCGACTACAGTTATAAACCGGTAAAACCGATCATTCCCTTTGAAAAACCGATAATGGAGCAGGCCGTCCTGATCACAATCCCGGCATTGCTCTATGGCGCCATGCCTAACCTGGGGCTCTACAGCCAGCCGGACGGCCCATGTCCTAATCCGGCGGATCTTCTTCCCAATGGAAAAATCGCTGAAGCCAGGGCATCCTATGAAGAGGCTGCCGAATACGCCATAGCGGATATGGTTTACGTGGGTAGCGAGATGTATGAATCCGGCGCCGACGGCATCAATTTTGATACCACGGCTGCAGCCGGGGATGCGGAATTTTATGCAACTCTCAAAGCGGTGGAGATTCTCAGAAAAAAATATCCCGCCATGGGCATCCAGATGGGTATGGCCGCGGAATTCGTATTGGGAATGCACGGAGAGATTGAATATAACGGTGTCCGTCTGGCCGGGCTCTACCCTCACCAGCAAGTCAAACTCGCCGAAGAAGCCGGGGTAAACATTTTTGGACCGGCCGTCAATATCGTCACCAATGAATCGTTGCCCTGGAACATTGCCCGTTCCGTTACCTGGACCAAAGCCTGCACGGATGTTGCAAAGATTCCGGTACACGCATGCCTGGGAATGGGTGTCGGCGGTGTCCCCCTGGCGCTTACACCGCCCATAGATGCCCTTTCACGGGCATCAAAGGCCCATGTAGAGATCTGCAGGCTGGACGGGTTGTAGGTGGGTGTCGGAGACCCGTGCGGGATGCACGCTGCACATGCAATAGTATCGGGACTGGGTGGCATACGCACTGCCGGAGATCTGGTAGCACGAATGCAACTAAATGGCTCGATGAAAATTGATGCAGCAAAAAAACATGTCGCGGATAAGTTGAAAATTTCTGTCGCGGATATTGCGGACCCGGTGGTGATGAACGAACTCCGGGAAGATCTGGATATCGGCCGCGTCAATGAGGCCCCCGGTGTGGCCAAGGGTATTGATGCGAAGTTTAGGATTGCCAGGCTTCTGGACATTAACATCAACTCGGTGAACATATTCAAGGAGAAAATAGAACGCGACATATGATTTTACATCACGGGGCGTTCCTGTATTGGACCTGAAAATTGTTTAAATGCCCCCGGCTTCTCGAAGACCGGAAGCCGCGGAAAAAATGTCCGGCGGTTACCCCAAACCAAAGATCGGAGAGTTGTCTTTTAAAAGGAGATGGACGATGACGATAATTGAAGTACGCTTTGAAGAAGCCAAAAAGCCATGGTAGCGTGTGACGCTGAAAATGCCTCGCTGGTGGCGACACAGGGTTTAGCAGATGGGATTGACCCTGTTGAATTTTTGAACAAGGGATTCATTCCCGGAATAAATGAGGTCGGAGGGCTTTTCGGTAAAGGCCGGTTGTTTCTTCCCGAATTGAGTATCGCCGCAGAAGCCATGCGACAGGTAACCGATATTATTAATGGTGCACTTGGAGCCGCCGGAACGATTTCAAAAAAGGCAGGGAAAATTCTCATGGCCACTGTTCAGGGTGATGTTCATGATATCGGTAAAACCATTGTGGTGTCACTTTTCAAAGCCAACGGATTTGAGGTGCTGGATTTGGGGCGAGATATTTCCAACGAAAAAATTATTGAAGAAGCTGTGCGGTTTGAAGCCGATATTATCGGTACCAGGGCGCTTCTCACCACTACTATGCCCGCCCAATAAAAACTTGAAAAAGAACTGAAGAAAGCCGGCCTGAAGGGAAAAATCAAGACAATTGTTGGTGGGGCGCCCGTAACACAGAGATGGGCCCAGCGCATCGGCGCAGATGCTTACGCCCGGGGCGCATCTGATGGTGTTCAGAAAGCAAAGCTGATGATAGGGCTATGAATTAGAATGGTCTGGCTCCTGCCCTGGTTGAATTATGGTTTAACCCTGCAACGTAATCTTGTTATATCCGCAAGGTAATGTTGCAGGGGTGATGCCGGAAAAAAATAGCCCGGTTCCTCAGGGACTGCATGAATGCAGTATACTTTGGGACCGGGCTAAAAATCAAACTTTTAAAACAGGCTGAATACTATACCAGAGATTTGGCCAGCTTGGTGGCTGAACCGGCATCTGCGGCATATCCGTCGGCACCGATTTCATCGGCATATTTCTGGTTTACCGGGGCACCGCCGATGATGACCTTGACCTTGTCGCGGTATCCGGCTTCAACCAGAGCGTCGATGGTTGTTTTCATCATACCCATGGTAGTGGTGAGCAGGGCAGAGATGGCAACTATGGTGGCGCCCTGGTCTTTTACGGCGGCCACAAAAGTTTCCGGGGCTACGTCAACACCCAGGTTGATCACCTCAAAACCGGCGCTTTCCAGCATCATGGCCACCAGGTTTTTACCGATGTCATGCAGGTCGCCCTTGGCCGTACCCATGGCAACTTTGCCGGCGGCTTTGGCATCTTCTACGGACAGCAGGGGTTTAAGTATTTCCACTGCTGCGGCCATGGCCTTGGCGGCCATGAGCACTTCGGGGATAAACATATCGCCGTTCTGCATTTTTTCGCCGACAATATCCATGCCTTTGATCAATCCGTCATTGAGAATATCTTTTGCTTCCATTCCCTCGTTCACGGCGGCTTGCACAAGCGTTTTCAATGTTGCTGCATCGCCGGCTATCAGTGTGTTCGAAAGTGCGTTTAAATCTGCCATTGTCTTTGTCTCCTTTGTTTCTAGTTGATAAAAAGTTCTGTTACCGGGTTATTTCTGGGAAACCGTGGCCCGTTTTTCTTTTGCTTGGGCCTCGGCATTTTCAAATATTGTGTTTAACTGGGCCTGAATGTTTTCAGGCAATGCTTCTACCTTGTGGCTGGCGATGATGTGGGCTGCCCTGGCATAGGCTTTTTCCACAACATCCTTTGATCCATCTGCAATCCAGCCGTCACGGCTTTTTCTGTCAAAAAGGTCTCCCTGGGACTGCCGCCGCATATTTTTAAAGGTATGCGGATGGGTGATGAATTCACCGCCGTGGCCCACCTCTTTGATGACGTCAAAAGCAATGGCTTCATCGGTAATGGTAAATCCTTCGACTGCCTTCATGATCATTCTCAGCATTTCATTGTGTAAAACCGCCTGGGCGTAATCCCAGGTCAAACCGCTGTCAAGCATCCCGAGGCCGTAAATCAGGTTGGCACCTGCCAACGCCGTTAAAGTGGCCGTTAAGGTATATTCATGGGCTGCCTGCGCATCGGGCATTTTGCTGTCCACCTATCCACCGGCGACCCAGGAGGGGAGCCGGTAAAACTTGGCCAATTTGGCGATGGCAGCGCTGAACATCCCCATTTCCGGAGTCCCCATGGCCGCCAGTCCGGTTTTAAGGTCCATGATGCTGGTGGAACTGCCGTATACCATGTGATGGCCCTTGCGGACAGCCTGTCCCAGGACAATCATGCTTAAATTTTCAGCATTATGGGTGACAAGACTGCTGGCCAGGTTGATGCAGGTGGTGCCACCCGCCAGTCCAAGGGGGTTGATTTTCAGGGGGACGCCCAGTCGACAGGCTTCAATCAGAACGTCGCAGGCATCTTTTGAATGCAGCAACGGGCTGATGGGATCACAGGTTGTGGAGAAAATCGGTCTTTCACGGAATTTGTCATCACCGCCGGCCACAACGGAGGCCATCTTAAAACAGGTCCTCAGATTTTCAACCGAGTTGATGCCGATATAGCCATGTTTGGTGCAGGAATTCAAAAAACTTTTAATGTTGTAAAGACAGCAGATATCCTGGTCCATATCGCAGGGGGTTAACGGTCTTTCAAACACAACGACCTGGTCCAGTGCATCCAGAAATAACGTGGCGTCATCAACGTCAGCTTTTGTGGGGGTTCTTAATTTTCTGGTTTTGGGGTCGATCATCATGGGGGCTTCGCCAAAATTGACAAATCCCGACCGACCGTTTTCACAGACATAATCCTTTTCAGGATCACGGGCGCAAGCCTTAAAAGTGGAAGGGCAGGACCTGATGGCATCTTCAACCAGATGGGCTGGAATTTTGACTATTTTGGTTCTATTATTGACAATACAACCAATTCCGTCAAAAATTTCAAGGGCCTGGGAGCTTTCCACTTTGACTCCCATTTCCCAGAGAATTTCCAGAGTAGCCAGATGAATTTTTTCCAATTCGTCATCGGAAAACATGTTCAGACCGATACCACTGGTCAGAACGGTTCCCGGCTGCAAATTTCTTACCGCCATAATTGGTTTCCTTCATTTTCATAGAAAGACGATAAAATTTCGGTTTTTTACCGGAGGCTGCCTATATATGGTATGTTTTTTCCGGTAATGAAAGACTCTCCTTGTGCGTTGCAACAGCTTTTAATTATAGATATTTTTTTGTTGAATCCCTCCTTAATTTATTAAATAAAAATTCAAAATAATGTACCATTTGATCGCCTATAAACCCTTAAGGGCGCGGTATAATGACTCTGGGTCAAAAAGTCAATCATAATCATCACAAAAGGGTGTATTTTTATGATTCAGTGTACAAAAATACCCCCTTGATGGCATCGGCCGCCTGCATCAGTTCAGGTAAAAAGAGCTGGCTCCTGCCAAAAAGATCGCTTATTTAGTGTCCCTATCGGGGATGGTTGAAACCCTTCGCCTTTAGGCGAAGAAAAATATATAATTGTCGCTATGCAACTTTACAAACTTGGAGCCCATACAAAAACTGATCTCAAAGCACATGTGATTTGGATACCCAAATACCGTAAAAAAGTATTGACGGGAGAGGTAGCCATCCGAACCAGAGACATATTGCGGTATGTACTCATGGATAGCTGGTTTACCAAGCCAGCGAACATTTGCGCACTGAGAGAACACCTGGACGTGATTGGCATGCTCAGCAAGACGCCCAAGGTTTTTGCTATGAGCACGACGGAAGAAAACGGAACTTGATGGAGATCTACCAAAATCTTACCAAGCGCCGAGGGCGAGCCAAAATACTGGCATCTACCACCGTAACACTTAGCGACGGTAAAATGGCCAAAATCGTTTTTGTCCGGGATCGCCGCAAAAAGGACTGGTTGGCGTTATTGTCCACCGATACCGGCCTGGCCGATGCCGAGGTGGTTCGTATTTACGGAAAGCGCTGGGACATTGAGGTCTTGTTCAAAATGACCAAACAGCATCTGAAACTCGTCAAGGAGATCCAATGCCGGGATTTCGATATGCTGATAGCACACACGACCATTGTATTTATGCGATACATGTTCATCGCCTACAGGGTGCGCGTGGAGTCGGATCACCGTATCTTTGGTGATTTGTTTTATGCATGTTGCCAAGAACTTGATGATATCGGTTTTGTTGAAGCTTTTGACAGAATAATGACTTTGGCCGTTGAACAATTACGGCAGATGGGAACGTTCTGTGAAAGAACAGCTATGGCCTTTTTCGATAATGTGATGGCCACAGCTTTGAAGTACGTCATTTTGTCAAAGAACAGAGTGATCACTGTCAATTGTTAAAGTCGAAAGTTGAGTTTATATCATATCGACCGACCCAAAATATAATCAAGATTATATGCAGTGGCTAAAAGGGATAAGCTCCCGAATATTATTATCGGAATTTGCCCACTTACGAAAACAATTTTGGGGTCGACATTTAGGGTCTCGCAGTTATCTTGCCGTAAACTCAGATAATATTACTGATGATGCCGTTCAAAAGTATATTGAAGCGCAAGAGGGTGAACCCGTTGTCGATAACAATCGATTTAAATCGACACCTCTTAAACCCCTCGTCTTGTAGACGAGGGGTATTTAGTTAATTCGGGCTTCGGCTTTTGTGAACCCACCGATTTTACCTAGCCCCAACGTTGAATTAAATATTTATATCTTTTTCAATCCAGCTTCCATAATCTCAAAGGCCCGGCCCAGCTGTTCATCGGTGATGACAAAAGGCGCCAATACCCGGATCACATTGCCATAAATGCCGCAGGAGAGAATCACCAGACCCAAATCCAGACAATGGGCACAGAGCGCTTTAGCCTTGTCCGGTGCTGGAGATCCATCCGGGTTAACAAGGGTGATACCGGCCATGGCACCCACTCCGCGAACCTCTCCCACTTTATCAAACTGATCCTTCCACCTCCCGAATCGGGTCTGGAGTTTCTGGCCCAGAACCACCGATTTTTCTAATATATTTTCTTGTTCAAAGATATCAAGAACGGCCAGAGCTGCGGCACAGGCTAGGGGATTACCACTGTACGTCCCCCCAAGTCCTGCCGGATGCACACTGTCCATGATCTCTTTTCTGCCCACCACGGCACTTAAGGGCATGCCGGCGGCAAGACTTTTAGCGACCGTCACCAGATCCGGTTCCACACCCCAGTGTTCCATGGCAAACATTCTCCCTGTGCGGCCCATGCCGCTCTGGATCTCATCGGCCACAAACAAAATGCCATGTTGTTTGCAAAGGGCTGACACCTTTTTAAAATAGCCGTCAGGGGGCGCAATGAAACCGCCTTCTCCCTGGACCGGTTCCGCCACGATTGCAGCCACCTCAGAAGGATCCACGCCGGTAATCAAGAGCTTTTTCAGCGCTTCAATGTCTCCAAAGGGTGCCCGGTAAATCTCGGGGGCAAAGGGGCCAAATCCCTTTTTATAAGGCAGTACCTTGGCGGTCATGGTCATGGTGAGAAGGGTTCGGCCATGGTAGGCGTTGTCAAATACAATAATACCCGGTCGTTTCGTGTAATAGCGTGCCACCTTTACCGCATTTTCAACGGCCTCTGCACCACTGTTGAGAAACAACACCTTTTTATCAAAATTTCCCGGGGTGAGTTTGGATAATCTATAGGCCAGAGTTACAGCGGACGCATAGGGGTGCACCATAAAGCAGGTGTGGGTGAACGCCGCTGCCTGATCTTGAATGGCCTTGACTACTTTGGGATGGCTGTGGCCTACATTCATGACAGCAATGCCGCCTGCAAAATCAATGTAGTCTTTGCCTTCCACATCGGTGACAATGGCACCCCTGGCAGATTTGATATAGACTTGGGTGGAGCTGCAGTGGGCATCGGCGATACTTTCATTCCGCAATGCTTGAAGGGATGCTGTGGTATTTATTTTAGCCATTTCTTTCTCCTTAAATGTTTTTCGAATTAGCTGTTGAACCTATTTTTTGTTGCAAATACCAATCAACGATTTTCAGCGGCGGCCCTTTCCGCATCGCTTTCAAGCCGTCGGGGTTGATGAAGATGGGAATAATCCTGCCTGAGCCATTTCAGAAGGGAAAAGAAAGAGATGACCATCAAAAAGACCAGAGGCACACTCACAACAAGGCTGGAGGTTTTGAGCGGCCCAAGTCCCCCGATTTTCATCAGCACCAGTGCAATACCACCAAGGGCAATGGCCCAGAAGCCACGGTTGAACAATACGGGCTCCTGTCCCTCTTTTATGTCCTCTGAAGACACGGTTGCAAGGGCATAGGCTGAGGAATCCACGGTGGTGCCCGAGTAGACAAATCCCACAAAGATGAACAGGGCAAGAATTACCCATTTCATGGGCATCTGCATGAGAACGCCTATGATGGCAGCCGATGGTGACTGCGTGTTCATCACTTCAATGACGGGGTAAATATCATTTAACTGCGCATGCATGGCATTGTTGCCGAAAATAAGGAAAAACAGGGCACATCCGGCACTGCCGGCCAGAAGCACCGTGGCGGTGAGATCCCTGAAGGTACGTCCTTTGGAAATCCGTGCAATGAAAATGCCCATGTAGGGGCCGTAGGCCACCCACCATGCCCAGTAGAAGATGGTCCACCACTGGGGAAACATACTCCGGCGAATGGGGTCGGTATAAAAGGCCATGCGGGCATAATTTTTCGCCAGGATCCCCATGCCGTCGGTGAACATGTTGACCATGAAAAAGGTGGGTCCCAGTACGAAGATAATGGCGCAGAGAAAAAAAACCGCCATGACATTGATATTACTTAAAGTTTTGATGCCCCGTTTCAATCCAAGGCTTACAGAAATGGTGAAAATGGCTGTCCAGATAGTCACCACAATGAGATCCACCCCGGGGGTATGGGGTATTTTAAACATCTTACAGATGGCTTCGGCCAGCATGGGGGTGCCTGAGGCCAGGGTAGTGCCGGTGCCCCCCACAAGACCGAAGATCATGAGAATATCAATGATTTTTCCAATCGGGCCTGATGCCCTCTTTTCGCCAATTACGCCGGCGCAGGCGGTGCTCAGTCTCAATCCGGGCATTTTTCTGTTATAAAATGCATAACCAATGGGATAGGCCGGTAACAGAAAAGTGGCCCAGCCGGTGGGACCCCAGTGGAAGATGCCGTATATTCCGGCCCACTCTGCGGCTGCCTGGGTATTTTTTTCAATACCGAAGGGCGGTGCGCCATAGTAGTATGCCCACTCAATGGAGGACCAGTAAATTAAAGAAGTCCCTATGCCTGAACAGAAGAACATGGCAATCCAGCTCCATCGGCTGAATTCGGGTTTTGCATCTGGTCCCCCGAGACGAATATCGCCATATTTGCCAAATCCCATCCATAAACTCATGGCCAAGGCAAAAATACCAAACCAGATATAGATAAATCCCAATTGATCGGTGCAATAACTGAACATGACATCGATGGCTTTTTTGGATTGCGCTTCAAACGCAATCATGAATAGAATCAAGGTAGTTATGATTATGACGGCGGGCCAGAATATCTCCTTTGAAACGGGGGCACCACTTTTTTGGGGGGTCGTAGTTTTAATTGAATTTTGCTTTTCTGTGGCGATAGATTTCATTATGGCTCCTTAGTTTTGAGTAAAGAGAACCAATGCCAGCCCCATGCCGGCATATTTATCAGTTTCTTTTGCAGGTATTTTTTCTAAAATTACGTACACAGTTGATATCGATATTCAGGATGTCCGCAATGTTATGCTTGGCCTCTATACCTTTGGCGCTCCTTGCGCCGGCATGAAGGGTTCCAAGTCTTAAATCAGTGCGAACTTCCGTCATGGTGATGGGATCGGCGAGATCCTTCACCGCTACACCCAGTTTTTCTGCAACATATGCTTTGGCTTCCACGAGTCTCATGCCACGGGCAATCTGCATACGGGCAACCAGATCTCCGGCCGTCCGCATTCCGCCCATTCCCGAGGCAAGTGCGTGGACTACTGCCATTCCAAGGGGGTCGCCGACGCCAACCTACAACCCGTCGAGGTTGCAGATTTCAACCAGGGCCTTGGACACCCTTGAGGTCACATCGACGGGGGTGTGATCATGGACGGTGACGCCCCCAACACCCATGCCGGTGTTGGCGTGGATGGGGATGGTTGCAATGTCACTGCAGGCTTTGGTAAAGGTGACGGCCCGTGCCAGATTCCAGGGGGCACTTTCCGTAGTGTTGGTGTTCATCACCGTTCCAAAGATATTGACCCCTGCTTTCTGAGCCAGGGCCAGAATCTCATGGTTATAAAGGCCCGCCAGCCGTACGCCGTCATACTCCAGAGCACCGTGCATTCCCAGTACAAATTCCCCTGCCATGCCCATCTCTATGCCGATGTCCGGGTATTTTTTACGGAGAATTTCCGCTGTCTTAAGACCTGCCAGAGCATCGGCATCTCCAGCCGCTCCCACGGTGTCGAGCAAAATACAATCCACGCCGGATTCGTACATGCCGCTTGCAACATCCACCATGTCCTTGACAGCCGCTTCCACGGTCAGTTCATAGGATTCCTGGGCTTCTTTAATTTTGCCCATGGGCATCAGTTCCGCAGGATTGGGAAAGGGCCCATCTGGCTGGCTGTAACGCCCCAGATTGGGTTGGGCCCCGTACATGATGGGCGCCGTTGTCATGAGCAGGGCCTGCTCCATCAACGGTTTTTCAAAGGTCAAGATGGGTTTGATGGGCTTGTAACTGTAATCCACAAAACCCATCTCCAGGGTGTCGGCCCCCATGAGTTTTTCGTAGATCATCATGGCCTGAAGACGATCCGTCGTCACCGTAGTGCGAAGCATCTTTATGGGTGCTCCGTCATAGCTCAACACACACTCGTATCCAGGGTCTACTCCCACCACCCTGTAGGTGCACCTGAAAATATCCGCCAGATGATCCAGCTCATCCTGGGTCATGACGGGAATTTTTCCTCTGTCCGCCGCATCCTCGGTCCCTGCGATGAGATCTTCCATCAGTTCTGTTTCCGTCAGTTCAACGGAGGTGCCGTCTCCATAACGGGTGAGTATCTTTTTCATGTTATCTACTTAAACCCCCTTTTCTTGTTCAGCGGCCAAGACAATGTCTCGAATCTGTTGCCGCACGGCTTCCGACAACGGTTCCGGCTGATGATTTTCCAGGATATGCCGGGCTTTTTCCGTGGCCACCTCATATAAACTTTTGGATCCGGCAGCCTTCCATCGATCGATAACCTGCCGATTGATGATCTCGGGCTGGGACTGGATGCGCATGTGCTTAAACGTGGCCGGGTGGCTTAAAAAATCCTTGAACGGTCCCACTTCCCGGGTCACATCCACGGCAAGGGTTTCATCGTTCACGGGGATTCCGCCCACCACATATCGAATCATTTTTGCAAAATCGTTATCTACAACAAGCTGACCAAAATCAAAGGTCATACCCGACTCAACCATACCCAAGCCGTAAATGAGGTTGGCACCTGCCAACGCCGGTAACAGGGCTGTAAGGGTTTTTTCATGGCCTGTCTGGATATCGGACATTTTACTGTCAGCCTAGCCACCGGCGACAAAACTTGGCAGGGCATAATACCGGGCAAGTCTTGCCACGGCCCCGTTGATCATGGCGCATTCGGGGGAGCCCACCGAGGCCGTTGCAAGCCTCAGATCCATGGCCGTGGTGGAACTGCCGTAAATAACCTTTGCCCCTTTATAGATCAGTTGACTCAATACGATACCGGACAGCACCTCGGCATTGTGGATCACCAGAGTACCTGCCAGGGTTACCGGGGAAGAACCGCCGGACATGGCCATGGAGAGAATATTGACGGCCATGCCGGAACGGGCCGCCCCCATGATCACTTCGCAGCAGTCCTTTACAAGCTTCAATGGACTCACCGGGCAGGTGATGAAGGTTATCAGAGGGCGTTTCAACAGTTTTTCCTTGCTGCCGGCAATGGCCGTTGCCATCTCCACAATTTTTTCCAGCTGATACCCATCAAAGGGGCCCATGAACAGGTGCTTGCTGGTATTGTTGAAGCTGGCTTCGGCATTGTGCAGCTGGCCCACGACTTGAGGCACTTCATGGGCACCCACGGCCCGTTCATAGACATCCACCTCGTCCATGGCATCGGCCAGTTTTGCCGCATTGGCCACATCGGTTTTGGTTGGGGCACGAAGTTCGCCGGTGTAAGGGTCCCGTATCTTTACCCCTTCCCCAAAGGTGGTAAATCCCACCCGGTTACTCTCCAGAATCACATCATTCTTGGGGTCTCGACCCGCCAGAAAAAGCTTGGACGGGGCGGATTGAATGGCTTCTTCCACCAGATAGGGCGGCAGTTTTACAATTTTTTTATCGGGATCAACCGTGGCCCCGGCCCCCTGAAAAATCCCAAAGGCCTCGGAATCTTCCACAAATACACCGGTATTCTCCAGCACCTCCAGGGTGGCCAGGTGAATCTCCTCAAGTTCATCATCGGTGAGAAGAGACGCACCAAACCCGCCGCTTAAGGCTTTGCCTGCATGACTGTTTCGTCTCAAAGTTGTCTCCTTGGTTAATATTTTAAAATATATCAGACCCGTTTATCAAATAAGCGCCTTATCCGCCGCCTTGACAATATCGTCAATTTCCTTGAGCACATGATCTTCAAGTGGCGGTACTTCATGACTTGCTTTTAATTTTTTCAGATACTCATCGGTCCGCTGCATCAATGTGGTGGGATTATCAAACCATAGTTTGGGACCAATATAATTAAACAACTTTGATCGAAAGCGGTCTTCTGTTCGAAGGTGTTTTATGGTGTGCGGGGCAGAGATATACTCCTTTGTACCCATGGACGCCTGGCAGATGGCATCCACTCCCAGGGTGGCATCGTTAATCTCGCATCCACGTAAAATGCGTTTGGTGTAGTCCATGATTTCATTTTGCAATATCAGTGAATGGGGAGAATAGGCAATGTTGCCGTCCAGGCTCGATCCCCCCTGTTCTCCCACGCCAAGCATGGTGTTAAACAATGTTCCCTGGGTCAGGTTGAAAATGGTCTGCTGGGCCTGGCAGCTCGAACTGGTGGTACAGGTGGTTGTGGGGGGTATTTTGCAATAACGCGACAGCTGGGCCACGGCGGCAAACAATGCCTGAAGCTCGGCAGAGGTGTATTGAACGCAACCCGTTGCCATGTCCAGAGACTGAAACAATGCATAGTACCACACCGGCATGCCTGGCTTGATGGTCTGCAAGATAGCAGTGCAGCCCATGAACTCAGCCGTTGCCTGGGCCAGAACGCCGGCCATGGTATAGGGGGCATTGCCACCCATGAGGGTGGTGATGGGCACCTTGACGGGAAGACCATAATCAGCGAAGAGCATGGCCCGTTCAATCTCATCGTCGGGGATTGTCAGGGGTGAAATTACACAGAAAATTCCCGATCCCTGGTTGCGTCCCTCCTGCATGGTCTTTTTATCCCCGAATACCGCCTCCAGCATTTTTAGTTGATAGGCAAGATTCTTGGAACTGGATGTCAGTACCCATAAATTCTTTCGGGTGTTTTCAATACAGGCTCTGAGGGAATAAATGTCATAGGTGGCATTGGGGGCATCAGAGGGGGTCAATGATCCCACACACCCCACATTGGTAAGGGCATCGGAGATGTGGGCCTGCTCAGCAATATCGGCGCAGGTGAGTCTGGCCGTGGTATCCCTGAGTAAATCAAAATAATCAATGGCACCGGCTGCCGTTCGAATCCGTGCATCCACGTTCAGACCCGCTTTGTAGTCAAAGTCCGGTGTCCGGCCGCTGCAGGTAAATTCTTCCGGGGCCATGGCAAGGCATTTTTCAACCATTTCCCGGGGGAAATAGACCCGTTTTTTTTCACTATCCACCCGGGCGCCAGCACCCGACAGCATTTCAAGTGCACCCGGATGGGTTACTCCCATGCCCGTTTTTTTAAGAACTTCAAGGGCAGCATCGTAAATTTTTTCAATTTCTTCGGTGGTGTACATCTCATAAAATGGAGGCTTGTGCATTTTTTTTTCTCCTTTTTCTTTGTCTTTTAATAAAGAGCGTCTAAAACGCTTGGGCGTTCCTGTTCATAATAGATGTTATTCAAAGTTATCCACAAGCAAAATGTGCGCCATACTCCAATTTTTTAAACATAATCAATTATTTCAATTTGTTATTGATCTTTTGGCTTTTTAGAATTTTGTTTTTGAAACGGTTAAGACTCGAATTTTAAAGACTTGATTTTTTTTGAACACAATTAGGTTCAAGGGGAGGGGGGCGCAATGACCCTGTTTGTTCAGACAGTGAGGAGGGTGGATGTTCCGACGTCGATCCTTCAGGTTACAAAAAAATAACCGAAAGGATTGTCACTCCGAAAACTACTGAATTTTCACCCTTTTTGTCGATCCAAATGGTGGGTCAGGTTGTGTTTTTTCAGCTTGCGTACCACGGAGGTTTGGCTGATTTTAAGAAAAGCGGCAAGTGTCCTGGTGGAATCGCATCTCTCCAAGGCCTGGAGTAGCATCTTCCGTTCCACGGCCATCACCCGCTGGATAAGACTCTGATTCAGCGTGGTTTCCCAGGGAAAGGTTTTTTCTTTTGTCATCAACCCGTTGCTGGTAGCGGTTTCACCCATGACCACGGCCTTTTTTATGATATTCTGCAGTTCCCGGACATTGCCCGGAAACCCATGGCGGAGCAGCTTCTTCAGATCCAGTTGCTCAAAGGTGCAGGCCATGTCAAATTCTTTGTTATATTTTTTCAGAAAAAAGCGGGCCAATGCAACAATATCCTCGGGTCGTTTGCGTAAAGGGGGAATATTCAGGGTAAATACGTTCAGTCGGTAATAAAGATCCTGGCGGAAGCTGCCGTTTTGAGCCGCCTTCTCAAGATCAAGGTTAGTGGCGGCAATGATGTTGCAGTCAATTTTCACCGGCTTTAATCCCCCAAGATGCATCACCTCCTTGTCTTCCAGGGATTTGAGTAATTTTGCCTGCACCGTCATGGAAAGCTCTCCGATTTCATCCAGAAAAAGCGTACCTCCTGTTGCCATTTCAAAAAGGCCGATTTTCCCTTTTTCACTGGCCCCTGTAAATGCCCCTTTTTCATAACCGAACAGCTCCGCTTCCAGAAGGGCTTCCGGCAATGCCGCACAGTTGATCTGAACAAAGGGTTTCTCATTGCGCACCCCGTTATTGTGGACAAACTTGGCCAGCAGCCCTTTACCGGTGCCGGATTCTCCCAGGATGAGAATATTGGAAATATCCAGTTTAGCCAGTTTCAGGGTCGTGGACAAAATTTTCTGCATCTCTCTGCTGACGGCAATGATTTTCTGCTTTTTCAACTCCATCAAATTTAATTTGGTGAGCTCGTCCTGAAAGCGAGAATTGATATGACGTTGTTTTTTAAGCTCATTTCTCAACTGAATCAGCTGGGTGAGATCCTGTTCATTAACAATGATCATGGAAATCTGTCCATGCTTATCAAATATGGGGGTACCGGTAACCAGCATCTCCCTTTGCTGCTTTGTTAGGTTCTGCATCATGCTGATCTGTCTCTTTTCTTTTAAGACCCTCTGGGTTACGCTTTCATTTATGTAGCCCTGGTCAAGGAGCATTTGATGCGTCTGTCCTATCAAATTTGATGCCTTGCATCCAATTCTCTTTTCTGCGGCCCTGTTGAGGTTTATTATAACTCCCTTCCCATTAAATACCCAGATGCTTTCCGAGGATTCATTGAGAATCGTTTCCAATTGTTGATTGGTACGTTTGAGAGTCCTTGTCTGCCGTTCCACTTCAGTGGTAAGTTTCTGATTCAGTCGATCCTGGGCCTGTTTTAACTCCATTTCCTGGGCAATGTCCTGGTGGGTGCCCACCATTTTTACGGGGGTGTCCTTTTCATTTTTTTGGGTGACAACGGCCTTGGAACGGATACAGCGATAATTCCCGCTTTTTTGGCGGATACGATACTCCGACTGATAGGTGTCTTTTTTGTTTTTTATAATGCTTATAAGTTGTTTTAAGGCCTGGATTTTGTCATCTGGATGCAGCATTTTTGCCCATTCCTTGATGTCACCAGCAAGCTCGCCTTTATCATACCCGTAAATTTCACTGTACCGGGGACTTAAAAAATCTCTGTCATCGGTAATGTCCCAGCGCCATAATCCGTCCACCGTTGCGAAGAGGTCGTATTCCAGTTGGGCTTCCTTCCTGAACTGGGCCTCCTCCTTTTTTTTGATCGGGGTGATATCGTAAACAATGGTCACCATGGCAATGGTCTGCTTGTTTTCATCAAGAATCGGAGAGACGTGCATCAACGCGTTGATGATTTTTTTTTTGCCGGGCTGTTTAATGCGAGCTTCAAATCCCCTGGCAATATAATAATCCCGAGACATGCGGTGATGAACGAAGTGATGTTCGTCCAAAAGGCCCGAACGCGGATAATAACACTTGCCGCCGGCATCAAAAAAAAGCTCTTTAAGGGTTTTGTTAAACAAGTGACCTTGGGCGATTCCCATGATGCGACGGAACTCGGGGTTGGCAATTATTACCCGGGCCTCCCGTGACTGGGTGACAATCACGCCCACAGGGACCTGGGCTATGGCCGCTCGCAACACGTTGTTGAGTTTTTTGATCTCACTTTCGGGCTGATAATTCGGCAAATTGTTCTCCTCCCACATACACATTTTGTATTCGGGGCCTTTTCTGCTTTATATATCATGTCCGTGGGGAATATGCTAAAAAAATCCGCTGAACAAAAGCTGTATGTTTTTTTTAAAGTCTTCCCGTGTATCAGGACCAGCCTTTGAGGGAAGAATGTATAGCATAATGTTGGCTCCTCGCTGTTTCGTGTGGGTAAATCCTTGATCAGCTAGTAAAGAAAGTGATAGTTTATTTTCATTATGAGAGATATTGACCTATTCCAAATGGCCCTTGGTTTGACGCCTCCTTGGCAGGTGTCCGCATCCGAATTTGATGCCGATGAAAAACGCCTGGACATCCGCCTTGATTTTCCCAGAGGAAGCACCTTTAGCTGTCCTAAATGTGAACAGTCTGGTTTAAAGGCATTCGACACAGTAGAAAAAACGTGGCGACACCTGAATTTTTTCCAACACGAAGCATACCTGAACGCCAGAGTGCCAATGACCAAGTGTGAAAAATGTGGAACGTACTTGATTAATGTTCCCTGGGCCAGGTCCGATAGCGGCTTTACGTTGTTGTTTGAAGCTATGATCATGACATCGGCCAAATCCATGCCGGTAAAAACCATAGCCCAATTTGTCAATGAGCATGATACCCGCTTATTGCGTGTATCGCACCACTATGTGGACGATGCCCGAGAAAAAGCGGATCACAGCCAGGTCAAGAAGGTCGGCATGGATGAAACCTCACGCCGGCGCGGCCACAACTATGTAAGCCTGTTTGTGGATCTTGATGGCCCAAGGGTTTTGTTTGCAACTGACGGCAAAGATGCCTCCACAGTTAAGCGTTTTAAACAAGATCTGACCGAGCACGGAGGCGATCCTAACGCCATCGCGGAGATGTGTTGCGACATGTCCCCGGCATTCATTAGCGGCGTTGAAAAACAATTTCCCGAAGCTCAACTAACCTTTGACAGGTTCCACGTAATGAAAGTTATCAATGATGCTGTTGACAAGGTTCGCCGAGAAGAAATCAAGGACCGCCCGGAGCTTACGGGAAGCCGTTACATCTGGCTGAAAAACCAAAAAAATCTTAAACCATCACAGACTGAACTACTTGACCAATTGACCATCAAAAAGCTCAACCTCAAAACCAGTCGTGCCTATCATATTCGGCTCAATTTCCAAGAATTGTACCAACAACCCGCGAAGACCGCTGAGGCCTTTTTGAAGAAATGGTACTTCTGGGCACCCCACAGCCGCCTGGAGCCCATCAAAGAAGCGGCTTATACAATAAAGCGCCATTGGAATGGGGTTTTGCGCTGGTCCACATCTAAAATCAACAACGGCATCCTGGAAGGCATCAACAGCCTGATCCAGGCGGCCAAAGCCAGGGCTCGTGGCTACCGAACAAAACGGAATTTAATTACTATGATTTATCTCATCGCTGGTAAGTTAAACTTTGACTTACCCAAATGAAACAGCGAGGAGCCATAATGTTGTTATATTTGTAATCGGCTATTACAGGGCAAAGAAAAAATTGACAATAGCTTTCAGTATGGTTTAATCAGCCGCTGACAAACAGGCGGGGTCAGTGCGGCCGGTTTTTTTTTGAAAAGGGGAAAATGTTCTTCACGAGGGCTTATCTGTTTGTATTATTCAATTTGATTCCGGCTTGTCCGGGCAAGGGATATAAGGAAAATATGATTAAAGCAATTTTGTTCGACCTGGATAATACGCTTATATTATTCAATGAAAATGAATTTTATGACCGATATTTTCAATGTATAACGGATATTTTCAGCGATGTTATGCCCGCGGAACAGTTTCAGAAAACATTGAAGGCTGCCACCATAAGCCTGCTGCAGAATAAAGGTGATATTTCTAATGCGAAGTATTTTATGAATGTATTTGCAGCCGACATCCCACACCAGCGGGAGGCGTTGTGGCAGCGGTTTTTGCATTTTTATAAAACTGAATTCAACCGTCTGGAGCGGATTGTTTCTCAGCCCGAATCCCTGCATGAGGTGTTCGACTATCTGGTTAAAACGAACATTAAATTGGTTTTGGCGTCAAACCCGATTTTTCCCTTGGACGTTCAGCGCCAGCGTATTGCCTGGGCCGGACTGGCACATGTACCGTTTGATTTTATCACCCATATCGAGAATATGTCATTTTGCAAGCCGCGGTTCGAGTATTATCAACAGATTTGTCGACAAATCGATGAGCCGCCTGAAGCCTGCATGATGGTCGGCAATGATCCGGTCAACGACATGGTCGCGGCCAGGGCCGGCTTGATCACCTATCTTACAACCGATGTCAAAGATGGTGACAGTGCTTCTTTGACAGTCAGCCAGGACCTGCGGTCGAATTGGACTGAAGATGGGATTGTGCCGGATTTTAAGGGGCCGCTGGCCGGATTGAAAAATGTCATGGAGCGCTTGGATACATGCAATAAAAATTCTGCGTTTAAACCAATAATTTTAACATAATAACCAGGTATTTAAAAAACATGCTCCACCGCCAGTTTACCCCCTCACGAATCGAATCTCATCTCTTATCTCTTGGCATTGCCATATAAGATGTGATAAATTATTCGGATTGCTCAGATCGACTTCCGTATTTACCCTTTTTTTACACCCTGAATGTAAGGAGAGTTCCTTTGTTTCAAACCATTATCTTCAGCACAATCGGTGGGCTTGGATTATTCATGTATGGTATGCATGCCATGTCAGATTCTCTTCAAAAAATTGCCGGGGACAGATTGAGACAGGCAGTCAATGCATTGACCGCAAACCGCCTGATTGCTGTGGCCGTCGGTATTTTTGTAACATGCACCATCCAGAGCAGTTCTGTCACCACCGTTATGGTGGTCGGGTTTGTCAAGGCCGGTCTTATGGAGCTGCAACAGGCCATTGGTGTTATTCTCGGCGCAAATATCGGTACGACCATTACAGGATGGATTATTGCCATAAAAATTACCAAGTATGCACTCCCCATGCTGGGCATCGGTGTTGGTTTTGCACTTTTTGCAAAAAATGAATCATGGAAGTTTTTTGGCCAGTTGGCCATGGGCGTCGGGTTCATTTTTTATGGGCTTAATACGATGAAAACAGGCTTTTCCGTTCTAAAGGGAGATCCGGCCTTTATTGCCTGGTTTTCAAAATTTGGTGCGGAAAACTACGGCGCCATAATCACGTCTGTGGCTGTCGGCGCTATTCTGACAATGGTTATTCAGTCTTCGAGCGCAACCCTTGGCATCACCATTGCGCTTGGTATCAGCGGCGTACTCTCTTTTGAAGGCGCGGCTGCCCTGATTCTCGGAGAAAACATCGGGACAACAATTACAGCGTTTCTTTCAAGCATCGGCGGAACAACCGCCTCAAAAAGAGCAGCATATGCCCACATTGTTTTTAATGTATTAGGCGTCACTTTTATCATCTTGATATTCAAGCCCTATGTTTCTTTTGTTCATTATCTGGTTTTTGATTTATTGGGATGGGCCAATGTTCCTGCCAATACACTGAATCAGGCTGGTGAAGCGCCCCAGATAGCCCAGTATATTGCCATGTCCCATTCAATGTTCAATATAATAAATACGATTGTCTGGCTTCCTTTTATAGGCATCCTTGCTAAAATTGTGACAATTATAGTCCCTGATAAAGAAGAAGAAGTGAAAACAGAGCTTAGATATATTGATCCGGAGTTTTTAAGTATTCCATCCCTTGCCCTGGAAAAGGCCAGGATCGAAATTTTGACACTTGGGGAAGAAGTTTCCACCATGCTGCAGTTGATAAATGATATTCTGTCACAAAAAGGAAATGTCAAAGAAAGTGTCAAACAGATACTATTGCATGAAGAACATATTGATAATGTTCAGAAAGAAATAACCGTATATCTTGTAAAACTTTCCTCCGAAGACCTTAATCGAAGTCAGACCAGGGAAAACCAGAGCATGATACGGGCTGTTGATGAACTTGAAAGTATCGGTGATTATTGCGAAAGAATAGTATCGATTTCAAAACGCATCAGTTATGATAATATCATTTTTTCTGAAGAAGCAACTGCTGATTTGGTTAAAATTACAGGCAAAATAATCAAATTCTATGAACTCTCGAATACCGGATACATAAACAAAGATCGGTCTTTTCTTCCCGAGGCCAATGTAAAAAAACAGAATATAAGAGAATTTGCAGAATTTGTTCGAAAGAAAAATATGGAAAGACTGAACACCGGGACCTGTGATAGTATTGCAGGCTTGAGGTATATCAACATGATCTCTGAATTTGAGCATATGACAAGCCATATCATCAACCTTGCTGAAGCATATGTCGGTGAAAAATAAAAATTTACGAAAAAGCGATTAGCCATTAGATTTTAGCTCAATGTGTTATCTGTTTGATTTTTTTAAGCTAACGGCTAAAGGTTGATAGTTTAAAAACTTTGATTTGAGAATAGCATCCAACTGACTGCAATTTTAGGCATTATGAGGTCTTCGTTCAGAAACTAATTAACCGTGGTGGCCACAAGTATTGCGCCTGATACCGCCAGGAGAGTGGCCGTCAGTCGGGGAAGCGTTATGGGTTCTTTCAGAAATATGGCGGCCAGAATGAAGATGAAGATGGCGGATAGCTGGTTCAAAACCGCTGCTACGGAGACCAGTATGTATTTGATGCCCGCCAGCCATGCCATCATGGCCATATAGTTGCCGATGATGGAGGCGGGCAGGGCTGTTTTCCAGCTTTTTGACGGATAAAGCTCGGCCACAAGGCTTTTTTTGTCGGAATGCAGGAGGGCCAGCAGATAAAGCCCGATGGTGCCGGCCAGCAGTCTCACAAAAGAAGCCCACAGGAAGTGGACCTCTTTTAATCGGTATTTGATCATGACAATGCTGCCGGCCAGAAACGAGACGGCCAGGAGACCCAGAACAAGTCCCTGGATAAGATTTTTCCGGGTAATGGGGACCACCGGTCTGGCCGCCGAACTGATGGTGATGGCGCCGATGACCAGGCATGCACCGCAAAGACCTTTTATGCCCAGAATTTCATCGAGAAAAATAAAAGAAAAAAACAAAATCAGCGGAAGGTAAAGGCAGTCGATCACGGCTGTCATTCCGGCCCCGAGACGGCCCAGGGCCATAAAGAAAAACGTATCGGCAAGGGTGATTCCAAAAATACCGGACAAACTGAAAATAATCCAGTCGGACAAGGGCCGGTCCGGGAACAGTTCGATGTTGAACAGCAGAAGTGTCAGTACGAAAAGTGGCAGCGTTACCGTGCATTTAAAAATATTAAGGGCCATGGGGGAAATGGTTTCCCCGCTTTTCTTAAAAAGAACAAGCGCTAAAGCCCATAAAAAAGCGGCCCCTAAAGAGCATGTGATACCGATCATCTGCATGGAGGTAGAGACCCTGACCTTTGGATTGGGGGGTTGAGTTCAAAAAGGGGACTGTACGGGTTATTATTGCCAAAGTCAACTTATAGACGGGGTTGTCAACAATTTAAACTTTGCATCGAATTACTGCGGCGGTATTTTTCGGTGTTGATTATTTCCGACAGGGCGATTAATCTATTTGCCGGGAGTTGTGTGAAAAAATTCATGAAGACGGAGAGAGGCACGTGAAATTCGTATTGTCGGTTATAGCTGTTTTGTATGCACTTTCTCCATATGATCTGCTGCCTGATTTTATCCCGGGCTGGGGCTGGCTCGATGATCTTCTCCTTCTGGGGGCGATGTGGTATTTTTATTATTCCGGGACAGCCAGGCGCAGATCCGCTGATGCCTATCGGCGGGCACGCAATACCGGTTCCGGGACCAGGGATGAAAAAAAGGCCAACCCGGAAAACAACCGTGAGGTTGAAGATGCCTGGGCCATCCTGGGTCTTGCAAGGGGGGCGGCCCCCGAAGCAATAAAAAAAGCATACCGTGAACTTGCCGCTAAATACCACCCGGACAAAGTGGCTCACCTTGGCGATGAATTCAAGGCGCTGGCCGAAGAACGGTTTAAAAAAGTGCAGGCGGCATATGAGGAATTGAAAGGCCGTGATGACATGTAAAACAGGGATATGTATTGGATAGCAAGAATTGAGTAAAAAATATGGGAAAAATCGGAAATGGGTGTGGAGATTGAAAAAAAATTTCTATTGAAAAATAATTCGTGGCGGCTACTGGGAAAGCGGTTAAGGTACGTTCAAGGATACCTGAACAGTCGAAAAGAAAGAACGGTACGGGTTCGCACCATAGAAGGTAAAGGGTTTTTAACGATAAAAGGCATTGCAGCAGGGGCCATTCGTCCTGAGTGGGAATATGAAATCCCCTATGATGAAGCCCTGGAGATGCTGGAGAAATTGTGTGAGAAGCCACTCATTGAAAAAATAAGATGTAAAATTACATACCATGGGCGGATATGGGAAGTTGACGAGTTCCAGGGTGATAATCTGGGATTGATCGTTGCCGAGGTGGAACTGGAAAGCGAAAACCAGCTCTTTGAAAAGCCCGGATGGGTAGGCAGAGAAGTGACGGGTGATCCACGGTATTTTAATTCCAACCTGATTCGCCATCCCTATCGTCGATGGTCAATAGATCCTGAGCATTAAAATCGGTGACGTTGTAGTTGATATCGGAAAAGTTAAGCGAATGATGAAGAGGTGAAAACATGGAAAAGATAATAGGCCTGACAGGCAAAAAAAAATTGCGCCTTACCGAAACCGTTGCAGGCTCCGGGTGAGCGTCCAAACTGCCTCCAGGGGACCTGGACAAAGCGCTTTGCGGAATTGATTTTCCCACAGATAAAAATGTCATCGTCGGTCTGGAGAGGGCCGATGATGCCGGTGTATACAGAATTACCGATGAGATCGCCATGATTCAGACGGTGGATTTTTTTACACCGATTGTAGATGATCCTTACTGGTTTGGCCAGATCGCTGCGGCCAATGCCCTGAGTGATATTTATGCCATGGGCGGTGTGCCCAAAACGGCCATGAATGTTGTGGCGTTTCCGTTGAAGCAGATGGATATCGCCGTGCTGCGCATGATCATCCAGGGCGGGATCGACAAAATGAAGGAAGCAGGGGTGGTGCTCATGGGGGGCCACAGTGTGGAGGACAGTGAACTCAAGTACGGTTTGTCGGTCACCGGCTTTATCCATCCCGATAAAGTATTGACCAATCGTGGACTTCGTCCCGGTGATCAACTGGTGTTGACCAAACCACTGGGTACCGGCATCATTAATACCGCTATTAAGGGGGGGGTGGCGGATAGTGACACCATCAGTCATGTAACCCGCCTCATGGCCGAGTTAAACAACCGGGCCGCTGAAGTGATGCCGTATTTTCCGGTTCATGCCTGTACGGACATCACCGGATTCGGGCTTTTGGGACACCTTGCGGAAATGGTCACCGGGGCAGATGTCGGTATCCGGGTTTTTTCTGAAAAATTGCCGTTGATCCCCAAGGCCCTGGAATATGCCGGTATGGGAATGGTGCCCGGGGGTGCTCATAAAAATCGTGAATTTCGTGAAGCCATGGTCGATATGGGATCGGGGTTTGATCCGGTGCTTCGGGATATCATGTATGATCCCCAGACCTCCGGTGGCCTGCTGATCGGCGCGGCAAAAAACAGCGCATCAGACCTGGTGGCCGCCCTGCATGAAAAAGGTGTCGGGCAGGCAGTCGTCATCGGAGAGGTGCTGGAAAAACCGGCGGCCAGAATAGTCGTGGAATAGCGCTCAGGAAAAAAAAGTGGAATGAAGGGCATCCACTGCCCGGTTCAGATCTCTGATTTTGGCCAGAAAATAAAGCGCGGCCCGGGACGGCCCAAAGGATATCATTTCCACATTAACCCCCCCCTTTGCCACCGCCGTAAAACAGCGGGCTGCAATTCCCTTTTTTTGAAATAATCCTTCTCCGACAATACTGATCAATGCCAGATCATCCGTTGTTTCAATGGTTCGGTAGGGCCTGGGGGTAATGGTTTTAAGGGCCTTTCGTCCGGTCTCCAGATCATTGCCGGCCAGCAGGAGGCTGATACAGGTTTGTGAGGTAACCACCGATTTGATATTGATGCCGTCTTTTGCCAGACTGCTGGCCACAAGGGCCAGAATTCCGGGTCTGGCCCCGACACCCGATGCATGTACCTTGAGAATGCCGATATCGGTATCATGGGCAACACTTTTGATGACACGCTTGTGCCTCGGGCTGTACGCCGTGATCAGGCTTCCCGGGGCGTCGGGGTTTAATGTGTTTTTGATTTCAACCTTGATTTTTTTTCTGCGCACCGGTTCCATGGCGCGGGGATGGAGAATGCCCGCTCCGAAATAAGCCAGTTCTGCCGCTTCGCTATAGGACAGTACCGGTATCAGTTTTGCCGAAGGAACCAGGTCGGGATCCGCGCTCATGAATCCGTCCACATCCTTCCAGATTTCAAGAAGGGTTGCTTTGGTCGCCACGGCAACCACCGCCGCCGAGTAATCTGATCCGCCACGGCCAAAGGTTGTGATGTCACCGTTTTTACTGACGCCGTAAAAACCGGGAATAAAAAGGATGGTATCCTCTTTCATCAATGGCATGATGTGTTGTTGAAAATTAGCGGTGGTCTGATTCAAATCAGCGGATGCATCACCGAATTTGCCGTCGGTGAGCATGCCCATTTTATGGGGCATCCGGCAGATTGCTTTGATTCCCCGGCTTCGGAGGATGGCGGTGAGCAGTCGGGCACTGAATCGTTCTCCAAAACTGCTGACCATATCATGCAACCGGGGAGATATTTCTCTGGTAAAATTCAGACCGCAGTAAAGCCGTTCGAGTTTGCCGATGTTTCGATTTAAATCACGACTGAATTCAACAAGGTCCTTTCGATTATGGATCAGGTAGCGGGCAATCAACATGTGCCGGGCTTTGAGCCGACTGATGATGCCAGGAATGTTTTCATCGCTTTCAAGGGCCATGTGCATGCCGTCGATGAGCATATCGGTAATGCCGTGCAAGGCTGATACGACAATGATATTGCCCTTTGCTCTTTCTTCCACCAGGTCAAGAATTCGGGCGATGGTTTTTTTGCCGTGAAGGCATCCCCCACCGATTTTAATTACTTTCAATTTTTGTGTTCCTTTTCGACTCAGGCCGGGCAAAATAAAATAGCATGGTTTTACCGAAATCAGGGTTGTCTTTCTTATAACGCCGGTCGTATTTTTAAGACTGTACCGGCAATTTTTTTCATCGTCTGGTGACGGAAAGATTGAAGAGGCAGTATAAAAAAAGGATAGGTTCGTGTCAAGTCGCTTGAATCCGGGACAGCACTTTCTCTGGTTCCCATGCTCCTGCGTGGGAACGAAAAAAGTCGAGTGGTGTCTGATATTTTCTATTACTAATAATAAAAAACAAAAAAAGTAATGAAAAATATTTGACAGTGCAAAAAACTTGTTTACTTTATAGCTAAATAAAATGTGAACTACATGCAGTAAAATCATGAATAAATGACACAAGGAGGAATATGATGGAACTCGTAAGATGGAATCCCAATAGAAATAGGTACAGGCCGCATTATAGTTTCAATAATCTGCTGAATGAATTTTTTGCACCACGGGATCAAAGTGATGATATCAATATGACGGACTGGAACGTACCGGTGGATATTTATCATGATGCCGATAACATTGTTTTGAAGGCAGCTCTTCCCGGTGTTGAAAAAAAAGATATCAGTGTTGATTTAAAAGGCCGTGTGTTGACTTTAAAAGGTACGCTTTCATCTGAAGCTGAAGTTAAAGAGGATAACTACTATCGGAAGGAAAGGGCTTCGGGTAAGTTTGAGCGGTCTTTTACGATGCCCGGGGATGTTGATCCGGAAAAAATCCAAGCGGATTACAAGGATGGCATTCTTAAGATAACGGTCCCTCGGCCTGAGGATCGCAAAAAGAAACAGATTACCGTTCACTGACAAACAGGCAATGGCAGTAAAAAGGGGTCGGGCATTTTTTATATAGGCCCGACCCCTTTTTTTTGTTTTATCTGCAACTGCAGGTTAATGGCGGTTTAGACTATACCTATATATTGGAAAACTCTGTTTGCTTTCAATTTTAATACTTATAGTACTCCTGGGGCGTGTTTTCAGTGAGAAATTTAACGGCATTATACATGCAGGTACGAATTGCTTTTTCCATGGGTGTTTTGGCAAATCCGCCCAGGCCCCCGCCCATGCCGCCGCTGCCGCCGGCAAATCCTGCCAGGGCGCCCAGATTGACATCCTTGGCGACACCTTCAACGCGGGTGGCTGCCAGAATTTCCGATGTATGGGTGTCAATGATACGAACATCCATGGCCATGGATGATTTTTTATAAGCCCCTTTCACCGCACCGAATATAGCTGTGGCTTTACCCAGCATACCACCGCCCAGGCCGCCGCCGCCGCCGGATGTTGCCGGGTCCCAGCCGGTAATGGCCCCCATAATCAATAGATCTGCGCCTTTGACACCGCCTTTTTTGATGCCGCTGCTGTCGCTGTATTCGGAGCCGCCCAGGGCCATTTCCTGTTTCAAGGCATCAAGGTTTTGACGTTCCAGTACCTTGAATCGTTTGGTTTGCCACATGGCTGTTGTCATCATGTCCCGGAGTCCGGTCATATAGCCGGTGTGTGTTTTGCTGACCGAGATGGTCTGCCCACCGAAGCCGATGGTGGTGGTTGATCCGCCCTGTCCCACCTTCCACTCAAAATTGGCCACCGCCACTTTGGCTTTGGGACCGCTGTAAGGAGGCAGATTCATCTCCACTCCGGTATCCGTTGTTGCGGTGGGTTTAACCATGCTCTCCATACATCCCGGGGCCGTAATAAACAATAGCAGGGGTAACAGGGCAAAAATCCAAGCTTTTTTCATAAACGCCTCCTTACTTATAGAAATTAATAATTTAATAAACCGATTATTGAAAATTTATAAAATAATAAACCCATTTAGTCAAGAAGTGATCTCTTTCTATACCGGGTCATTATATTAAAATTATAAAATCAGGTAAGGTTGGGGTGTAATTTTTTTGACATTATTTCCGAGGGGGATTCTATGGCTGGGAGGGATACCACAATAACGGTTCCGGATTTGGAACTACTTTCCAGATGGATATAACCACCCAGTTTTTGGATAATCCCCTTGGACACGGACAGGCCGAGACCTGTCCCTTTACCTTGCTTTTTTGTTGTAAAAAAAGGTTCAAATATGCGGGGTTGAATATGATCCGGTATGCCGGGGCCGTTGTCTTTGACGGTTACCAATAAAAAATCCGTTTTCTTGTCCTTGTGAATACCGATGCGCACTTTGCCACCGGGGGACAGGGCATCTAAAGCATTAATGATCAGGTTGACAAAGACCTGTTTTAACAACTGTTCGTCCCCATAGATGCCCGGCAGGTTGTCTTCGAAATCGGTTTCCAGTTTGACCATGGCCATTTTGACCTGGTTTCCCACAAGCCGGATGGCTTCCGTGACGATTTTTTCGATTGCCAGAGGAATGATATGGGTCTCACTTTCTCTGGCGAAATCAAGCAGATCTCTCACAATAATCTGAGATCTTTCGGTTTCACCGATCAGGTCATCAATCATCTCTAATTTATCATTATCAGGCAAAACAGAGAAATCTTCTTTCAGCATTTCAGCGGTCAGGAGTGTATTGTTTAACGGATTGTTCAGTTCATGGGCCACACCGGCGACCAGTGTGCCGACAGCCCTTAATTTGTGGGATTCCAGAAGGATGCTTTGCTTATGGTTGAGTTCTTTGATCATGGTATTAAATGCCTCGGCCAGCTGGGTAAACTCATCTCTGTATTTTTTTGCCGGGACAATGGGTGAAAAATCGCCTTCGCCGATTCGTTTCGTATACTCCATAAACCGTTTAAGGGTCACCAGTAACTGATGCGTGAAGAAAGTAATAAATATCATCATCAATATCAGAAGACCCGAAATAAAATAAAAAGGAACCCGTTTGGCCAGGTTCAGCATATGGAATACGGCGCTGCGTTCCTTTTTAACAAACTCCACTGCAAAGGATACCATCTCTCCGCCATACTGCCGAAGCAGCGGGACGATATCCGCTCTGTTTCCTTCCGCCTTGGAATTTTTAAGCCTGACCAGTTGTTTTTCATATCTTCGCATATAATCGGACTTGGTTTGAAAATTCTTTTCTCCCATGATTTTTTTAATGGTTTCTTTGTTGGCGGACAGAATTTTTTTCGAATTGGCCAGGTGTTCCATGGCATCGTCAAGATTCGTACCGTAGAGGAGATAGTTTTTTTCAAAACGACGGGCCTGCTGGATCTCAGATAGATAGTTATCTGTGATTTCAAGAAATTTTATCTTGTCTTCAAGAGTTGAAATGGTCCAGAAAGACCAGATGGTGATGGCAATACACAGGATAAAAAAAAGGGCATAGGAGATGGTGATGGTCATCCTGATGCTGATGCGGGGCCGTTTTTTTAATTTTTCATTTTCCTTATTGTCATCCGACAGTTCGGACTGTTTTGACGGGTCATGCATTACAAAGACCTTCTGTTTTTAAAAGACAGCACCATTTTGTAAAATCAAATGACTATGAAAAAATTTCATATTTTTTATTGAGAAAATAATTCGCATACCGTTTCACATCGGCATCATTTTTCAACACCGCATCAAGCTGCCGGGCGCATACCATCAGACGACCGATAATTTCCAGGGAATTCTCCGAATCCTTCGTGGAATATCGCCTCAGCCATGCGGTAACCAGGTCACCTTTGCGGTCAACCCCGAATCCTATCTGACGCAACACCGATTCCAGAAAGCGGGCACGTCTGGCTCTGTTCTCATCACCACCGCCACCGCCTCTGAATCTGAAGTGGACGTAATTATTTTCCGTGCCCTGGCCGACCATGGCGTCAACCATTAAATAATGATATGCCAGTCGGGCGTTCAGATTTATGTAATCCGCGGCAACAATGGCGTAATTTCGATCTGACGCGCGTCTCGGGCCTCTGTTTCCGCCCAGGACAGCCTCCCTGAAATCAGCCGGCATTCCCGCCAATTCATTTTTCCACCGATCGGGCCATGCCATGCTTTTATCGGAGATTCCCCGCCATAACGCTTTAAATGGCAGGCTTGCCACATCTTGAGGGTCAACCGTATTAGGACCCTTGACAATGGATTGGTCAAGATCAATCAATTGAAATTTTATCGGAAGACCTGTTTTAAGTTTCCTGCTTTTTTTATTTGAACGCCGTTTCTGGTCATCGCCGAATCCGAACATGGATCGTACAGACATTTCATGAATAAATCGAACGGTATCGTGGATCGACTTGCAGGAGTTTGCCTTGAATGACGGTGCATCGGGGTCCGTGAGGTTCAGTTTTAAGACAAGGTCATAAAGCGGACCGGATTTTTCATGACAATTTTGAGACGCGATTCTAGCAAGGACACTTTTTCGTATCCCGGGCCAGCGTATGCCTGTGTATACGGTTCTTTTGGTTGCATTAACGCTGATGATATTTTTCCCGGCCAGGATTTCCAAATTTTCCCCGAGTCCGAAAATACACGGCACTGAGAATTCTCTGACAATGGTCGCCAGATGCCCCACCGGATTTCCTTCCATTACCAGTAAAGCCGCTATTTTCGACAGTAAAGGCGCATACTCCGTTTTTGGCTGTTCAGCCAGGACCACTGCCCCATCGGGCACTTTAGATATATCCGCGTTAGACCGCAAAAATAAGACGGGTCCTTCTGCGCGGCCCGGAAATATGGTGATCCCACCTTCCAGGGTCGGCGGTGCGTCCTTTGCTCTTGTTAATATGCCATCGGTCTCATCTTCGGAAAGGCCTGTGTTCAGTCGCCGCGCCTGAAGAAAATGCACGGTTTCATTTTTGTCCACAGCCCATTCCATATCCATATTATATCCGAATTTTTTTTCCACCTGAATCGCCAGGTCTGCAATTTCCAGCAACTTTTCAGGTTTGATATAATCCACGGTTTTTTGGCCTGCCTTAGTGCGGGTGGCCATCCGGATTTTCAACAGTTTCGGGCAATCCTCTTTTGAAACGTGAAATATATCGGCAGGTTCTTCCCCCTGCACCATTTTGGCGGCAAGGCCCGGGACAGAGTTGATGACCATGGTGCCTGGCGCGAAACCATTTAACTGAGATGTATATATAACCCCTGCAGCCACGGGGTCAACCATGGGCATAAAGAGGACAGCCATGGGGGTGTCAATTTCCCGGATATTTTTATGTATCCGATAGTTGACCGCCCGGTCGGTAAATTTTCCGGCAAGCACATGTTTATAGGCGGTTACAAGGTTTTCCGGTCCAATATTGAGTTTTGTATCGAACTGGCCGGCAAAAGAATGGATACCGTCTTCAAAAACAGAGGAAGACCGTATCGCCCACAGGGTGTCGGGATATTTTTCTGAGATACTGTCGGCATGCGTTTGTATGGCGGCCTCTATTTCCGTGGGGACGACGGCATCTCTTATCCATTTGCGTATGGTCTGTGTTCTGGATTTAAATTGACCCTTGTCAGCAGTCACATCCAGATTGGTAAGGAGGATACGTATCCGGCCCCCAAGGTTGTTTTTTTCAAGGAGCTTATTGTAGGCAACCGTTGTAATGACAAACCCCGGGGGAACGCGGTCTTTAAAAAGTTCGTTGAGCATGTGCAAGCCCAAGGCCTTACCGCCGATTAATTCCGGGTCGGGGTTTTCCCCCGGACGGCCCAATAAAACTGCCAATGGTTGATCCGCCACCGGCTGCTTTTTATTAAACAATCGGTCTGTATGGTTTCGCAACTTGAAGATCGTTTCATGCAGATCTGAATGCCTGTTTTTAGCGAGCAGATTAAGTTCCTGCGCCATCATCAGAATGTCGGTGAGCAGCCGCCGGATGGATCGCTTGATTCTTTCATCATAGTAGTGGATATGATTCAGGTCAGCTTCAAGGTCACTCATGATCTGGAGGGCACTGCAGTTTTTATTTAACAGCGACCGAAGGGTTTCATAACGAAATCTGAACTTATAGTCCATTTCAAGGGTCCTGGTATTTTCGGAAATAAACGGCATTATTATCCTCTATAATCAAAACGGTGACAGAGTTAGGATCTCAGCTCCTTTGATGCGCGTGCTATGATAGCACGTAAATCATCGGGTTTGAAAGGCTTGGCGATAAAATCAAACGCCCCTTTTGAAAGTGCCTCTCTGGCCACCTCAACCGTCGCATACCCCGTGATGATGATGACCTTGGTGCGGCTTGATTTCGAAAGGATTCGTTCAAGGATTTCGATACCGTTGATTTTTTCCATTCTGATATCAGTGACCACAATATCAAAGGGTTCTTCATCAAAACGAGAAAGCGCTTTTTCTCCTTCTTCAAATGTCTCAACGATATCACCCGTTTTTTCAAGCGCCGGTTTCAGCCGCTTGCCAACGATATTTTCATCATCAATGACCATGATTCTTAGTTTTTGTTCTTCCATAAATACGGTTCTCCTTTGTTTTTGAAAACTCGGGAACAGACCCCTTTTCAGTCGGTTTTCAGGAAAGATGCCGGCCGATTGAGATGAGACTGTCTTCTATTGCCTTCGGTTTAGCATCAAGCTTCCATGCAAGCTGACCATGGTCGGTTATCTCCGTATGAAATCCCGGCGGCAGAATATTTTCTGTGCTGATGGACGGGTCTGCAAAAATAAATATAAAATCGGATCGTTCATGCCCGCTGACGGTTGTTTCCAGATGAAAGTTGCAACCGGGTTCCATTGTCCTAAGGCTGAGCCGATATTCACTTAACACCGCAATCCAGGTTACGGCGCTGGTTTTATCACCTGCCATCGGGGACAAGTTGCCGCCCTGTACATCCATCAGCAGAAGTTTTAAAGGGATGCTGTTGATATCTTCAAGGGAATGCGGTCTCGCAGGAAGGGCAACTGCATCTTCCCATAAATCAATAAGAAACATATTGCAGCCCACTGTTTTTGAAACATTATTTTTAATCAGAAGATCGATTTTAGAATCATTGTTTACGTCTAATTTTTTAATGACGCGAACAAACACCTGCTTCATAAAATCAATTACGGTTGCCCCAGGTTCCGACGTTTTTCCGTTCAGCCACGTCAATACATCTGAGAGCAGTTCATATTCCGGATCCGATGACACGGCTGCGCCGCCCGTTGCATTCTTTTTTTTGGAAGTCTTTTCCTGAGAATTCAATTCAGCCGCCCTGCGTTTGTGGCTGTCGTGTTGCATATAAAACATTTTTCCATATTCCGGTGCAAGAACGCAAGCATCATAAACCATCATCCCCAGCCTTGCCACAACATCGTCAATGAGCGACGTAACGTAATGTCGATCCAGAATATATTCGCCGATGACTTTTTCATTTCCGTCTTCCACCAGCGCCAGCACCGCACGAGCGTTTTCAAGAAGCGTTCTGAACCGGATCGTTTGAATGCAAAAATCTCTGATCCCCGGTTCCCTGTAAGTGATTATTTTTAATTTTTCCAAGATACGCATTGCTTTTTCCCCTGCTTGAATCCATTCCTGAAACAGATTCCCATCGTTCGATTCGTCTGTCGTTGGAGCGGCTACGCTTTTATTGAAGGAAGATCAATCGGCACACCCAGTGCCTGGGCCGCATTGGCTATAATCCGGCGAAGATCATCCGGCCTGAACGGTTTGGCAATAAAATCAAAAACGCCCTTGCCCATGGCTTCACGGGCCAGCTCCACCTTTGCATAACCGGTGATCATGATGACCTTGGTCCGGGGACATTTTTTCTGCACATATTCAAGCACCTGGATGCCATCCATTTCCTCCATGCGGATATCGGTCACCACAATATCAAAGTCCTTTTGATCAATCCGTGCAACCGCTTCTCTGGGATTTTCAAAAATTTCCACATGACATCCGATTTTGTCCAGGGCCGGCTTAAGTCGCCTGCCAACAATGGGTTCATCATCCAGCAGCAGGACTTCCAATAATTTTGACATGAATTTCTCCTTAAAATGAATTTCCAGCCGTTTCCCCCAGAATATTTTTTTTCACATGTACTTCCACATAACGGACCCCTTCAATGCTTCCGGCCAGATCTTTGATGGTTGCGATTTTTTTTCTTTTTTGCCGATTTGATGCTTTTGTGAGAACCACCACCGATCCGTCCCGTGCCTGGACGTTGATATCGACCATGTGTTTTAAAAGCCTGACATTGACTTTGGCGGCAAGGGCCAGATCGAATAAACATTTGATAGAATAGGTCATGGGCTGAAATTTAAGGTATTCAGCGGCATTGGTGATGGTTTTGACCGCTTCGACCGGATCGATTTGATCCAGGTTAATGACCAGATCGTACCCGGACGGATCGGTTTCATCATGATTGTAGGCTGTCATTGACCACTTTTTCCGCTGTTGCACTTTTTCCGCGATTAATTTATCGGCCCCCTGGCGGGTGCCCCCCTTTTGTTCTGGATTTCTGCCACTGTTCCAGTTGCTGATAGAGAGTATCCTGACTTTCATCGCGTGGGAAACGGTGGTGGTGAAAAGATGTGCCGACAGCCCCCAACAGACGATCTTATCCTTCAATAGCGCCTCAAAAACGTTCGCCTCAATACAGGCCAGGTAGTAGCGCCATTGCCTGGATGTCATTTTTTTAAAGACAGAGGGTGTTGTTTCCATAGATTCACTTAACTTGCCGGGATCTATTTGATGCCGCATTTCAATATCGGGCAGCACCCGGCGATCCAGCAACTGGTAATCCATCATCAAGGCCACCTCTTTTGCTATTTTTTCTTCTATATCTCTGACATCGGAGGAAATAATAATTATTGGCATAATGTTTTCCCTGGAAATTAAATTATAGTTGCACCTGTCCCCAAAGACTGGTTTTCAAACGGCATCTGTCGGAACCGGTACGGCTGTATGCGTTTCAAGGTGATATATGTCATTCATGTTATCCCGAATGGTGTTCAGTTTTTTTATCAGCTTTCCAGTTGCCTGATCCGTACCGATATAAACCAGAACATTCCCGTATTCGCACGTTACGGCGATATTGGGGAATTCATCCACAAGCGTGGCTTTGACACGACAGGCCGTGGCCAGATCCTTTACTTTTTGTCTGCTTTTATCCGTGGATCGAAACGCCTCTGATTCTGCCGCCCGGCAAATGAAATCAACCGTATTATCAATGGAGAGTTTATCAATGAAAATGCATAAATCATAAAGAGAAGCGTCCCTCGGGTCATGGTCATACAGGGTCTGGGTCCATTTGAGCCGCTGTTTGTCGTCTTCCTGAATAAGAATCCGGGCTTCCTGTGCCGGAATGTGGTTCCTTTCCATCTCAATGGTGATCCGTCTGTCAATGTTGGCGGTGATTCTTACTTTGAGCACATGGGGGAGCCCCTTGATCAGCAGATGCCCTGCCAATCCATTATAGACCACATTGTCGTTGATAATCCGCTCCACCAGTGCAGACCTGATATAGGCCACGTATGACTGTTTGCTGTGTCTGTATCGCTCCAGAATGCCCGGTGCATCATGGATGGCTTTTTCAAGTTTGATTTCAGGTACATTGAACCGGGTGCTGGCATCCAGAAGAATTTCCCGGCTGATGACATCGTAGTGGAGCCGTTCGGCCACCTTTTCCGCCACGGTTTTACCAAGGGAAAAAGCGCCCCGTGAGATTGTAATAACTGCCATATCCGTATATCCTTTCCTTACCTTTACAATGTCGATTTCGTAAAAAATCAGCTATTATCGATCATACACCATAAACCAGGCCGATCATGGCGATCATAACCATCAAAAAAATGATACTGACCAGGGCCCCGGCTTTTATAAAGTCAACCGTTCGATAGTGCCCGGGCCCCATGTACAGCGCATTCACCTGATGCGTTGGCAGCATGAATGAATTACTGGTGGCCAGTCCGACCACCAGGGCCGCCATTCGCGGGTCGGTATGGGCGGCGATGGCCATGTTGACCACCAGGGGCACCAGCAGAACCGTAGCCCCGACATTTGAAATAACCAGGGTGAACAATGTCGACAGGATACCGATGACCGTCAGCAGAACAATCGGTGAAACGTCCCCGATGACACTGAGTATCGTATGGGCGATCCAGGCGGCGGCGCCTGTTTTTTCCGTGGCAATACCCAGGGGTATCAGGCCGGCCAGGAGAAAAATGGTGCGCCAGTCAACCGATTGATAGGCTTCATCGATGGTCAGCACCCGGGTCAGGATCATGCCGAGGGCACCGGTCATTAATGCGACCGAGAGCTGGATTTTAAATCCCATGATCATCACCAGTGCAATGATCAGCCATAGTCCGGCCCACAAGGCCTTTTCCGGCCGCATCTCTTCCATGTCCGACGGAAGGCTGAAAAGAAGGCCGCCCTCTTTATGCAAGGCCTTGAGACGATTCCAGGTGCCATGGAGATTGACAACATCACCGACCTGGAGAACAATATCGTCAATTTTTGCGCGATAGGTTTCTTCATGCCGATAAACGCTCAGGGGCGTAACACGGAAGCGATCCTGAAAATTAATGTCTTCTAATGATTTTCCGGCAAACGGCGACCGGGGCGCCACAACCACTTCCACCGATCCAACAGTCTGGGCACCCAGGCTGTCTTTGTAGGTTTCCAGGCTGTCTTTCAGGTGCATCCCTTCGTTTAAAGCCATGCGGTGCACATCGTTCTTATGTCCGCAGACCACAAGGTCGATGCCGGACCGCACTTCCACGTCAGGGAGCGGCGAAATAACTTTATAATCGGGTGGTTCGGTCATGGCGACAACATTCAGAAGGTAGCGGCGTCTTAAATCCTCTACAAATACCGGGTCGCGGTAATCCATGAAATCATCGGGTGTTTTTAATTCAAAAAGCTCGGTGGCATCCGTATCCGGTTCCGATTTTTCAGGTGATAGGGAACTGTCGGCTTCCCCTGCGGCCTTATGATCCCCCTGGGGCAGGATAAATCGGCCCAGAAGGACAAAAGAGCCGATACCGCTGGCGACCAGGGCCAGGCCGATGGGCGTAACATCAAAAAGGCCGAATGGTTTCAGATTGAATGGTGCCAGGAGATCATTTAATAAAATCAGCGGGCTGCAGCCCACCAGGGTGATGGTTCCGCCGAGAATGGCGCTGAAGCCGATGGGCATGAGCAGCCGGCTCAGGGGAATTTTTTGAATTTTGCTGATTCGCTGAATCGCGGGTAAAAAAAGTGCGGCAGCGCCGATATTCTGCATGAAGCTGGAAATAAGGGCCACGGTAACGGATATGGCAATAATAATTCTGGACGAGCTGTTGCCGGCAATGCGCAGTACCGGTGCCACCAGGTTGTTAATCATGCCGGTCCGGTCCAGGCCCGCGCCAATGATGATGACCGCAATGATGGAAACGACTGCATTGCTGCTAAGACCGATAAATGCCTCTTTGGGTGTCACAAGATGAAGTAACGGCAGGGTCACCATCATCAAAATTGCAACCACGTCAACCCTTACCCATTCAACGATAAAAAGAAAAATGGCCAGTCCGATCATGAACATCACAAGGATCATGTCAAGCGTCAAAGATTCCATAGTCACTCTGCTTTCTTAATTTAAACTCCGGTTTTCATGGGTTTTCTCGTTTGTTGACAGTCAACAGGGGGCACTCCAGATTGCCGACGATGGTGTTCAACCAGTGACGATTGGTGCCCCGGCCTGGCAAGTCACGACTGCTGCCCCAGATGATCGATTGGAACGGCGGGCGATCCGCTAAAAATTTCATCACTTCCTGAGAAGGGTCTCCGATTTTAAGCGCTGAGTTCACTTCAATGCCGTGCTGGATAAACGGTTGCAGGCATTGGGATAAAAGTTCCCCCACCCGGATTTCAATATTCCGAATGGTATCTCTTTTGGGACCCAATAATGTCCGGCCGGCAAACGACATGGGGACAACCATCAGGAAAGTGACCTTTGCATCGATGCGTAAGGCAAATTCCCGTGCATAGACCAGCGCTTCCGGTAATACCTGTTCATTTTCAAAGATAAGCAAAATGTTACGGAACATATTCCGCCTCCTCGCAGGCATTGTCTGCAAAAGGTCTGCCAGATTTAAAAATACTTTTAACCAATTGAATTTATGCTTTATTTATATTTTTTTGAAAATGGAGTAGAGGACAGGACTGTTGCAAACTGCAACAGGGTCGGAAATAAGCGGGAAAGACCGGTGTGGGTATGGGGCGAAGATTGCTTTGTTTCAAAAACGAACACACCTGTTGCGAAAAAGACTATCTCAGGCCGTATTTTTTCATTTTTCGCCACAGGGAAGCGCGGTCAATACCCAGTATCTCGGCGGTTTTGGTACGAACCCCACCGGTTATTTTGAGCAAATGAGCTATATACTCCTGTTCCAGTTCGGCCAGCGTCAGAAATTGTTCGTCCGGCGGTCTGTATGCCTGAAGTTCAAACTCAATCAGGTCCGACGGCAAATCACATACACGGATTACATCGCCCCGGCAGACAGCCAGCGCCCGTTCCAGAATGTTTTCCAGCTCCCGTACGTTTCCCGGAAACGCATAGTTGCTCAGCAGCGTCATGGCTTTTTCGGAAATGGCTTTGATATTTTTGCCGCCCCGACGGTTCAAGCGACTGAGGATATGGTAGGATAGCAGCGGGATATCTTCTTTTCGGTCGCTCAAGCCGGGCATCTTGATATTGACCACATTGATGCGGAAATACAGGTCTTTGCGAAACACCCCCCCGTTGACCGCCGCCTTCACGTCCACGGCGGTGGCTGACACAATGCGGACATCAATGGGAATGGGGTGACTGCCGCCAACCCTGATCAGTTCTTTTTCCTGGAGTACCCGAAGAAGCTTCACCTGCATGGCGTGCGGCATTTCGCCGATTTCGTCGAGAAATAGGGTGCCACCGTGGGCAGCTTCCAACAATCCGGTGCTTTGGTTTTCAGCGCCCGTGAAAGCACCTTTTTCATGACCGAAAAGTTCATTGTCGATAAGCGTCTCGTTCAGTGCACCGCAGTTGAAGGCCATGAACGGTCCGGCGGCGCGTTTGCTCACCGCATGAATCGAACGCGCCACAAGTTCCTTGCCGCTTCCGGAATCACCGGTGATCATCACATTGCAATCGGTGGGGCCAATCTGTTTGATGATGGAAACGACTTCTCTGATTTTATTGCTTTCACCGATGATAACCGGTTGTTGCGTGTCAACGGGGCCGGACGCTGTGCGCGCGGATGGGGGCTGTCTGAGTTTCAGTGCCTGTTTGACCAGCGTCCGAACCTGGTCCGGTGTAAACGGTTTTGGAAGATAATAAAAAGCACCTTCCTTGGTGGCATCGACGGCATCATCAAAAGACGCATAACCGGTAATCAGAATCACTTCCGTATCCGGAAAACGGGCTTTGACCCGGGTCATCAACTCCATCCCGTTCATGGTCGGCATATTGACATCGCTGATCACCAGGTGGCAGGGTGTTTGTTCAATATGGAGCAACGCCCGCTGTGGATTGGAAAAGGCCGAAACTTGATACGTTTCCTTCTCAAGTATGCGTCGAAGCTGCTTGAGCGTGATCGTTTCATCATCGATAATAACAATGTGCGGCGTCATTTGATTGCCTGCCGGTTTAGAAGAAATAGTTGTGTTTGGCCCTATCGTTGCAAAAGCCGGATGGCGTCAGAGCCGAGGCATCATGGGTGAAGCTGTCGTCATCTACCGTAATCCCTTGATAACGAAGGATCAGGCGTCATCCGGTTTTTCCAGGGGGTAAAAATTGCATCATTCTCGTTGAACCCTTTCTCTTGTCGGATTTAGATCAATAGCGCATGTTTTTTATGCATCTATAGGGTTGACCTGACTCAATACCGGTCCTTCCGGTGTCGAATTTTAATTGCTCAGCAGCCTGTCCAGGATAGCCGGGATATACACGTCTGCTTTATCCCGGTGAAAACGGCAGGCGCCGGCACCCGGGTGGCCGCCGCCTTCATAATTTGCCAGCAGTTTGCCGATGTTGACATTGCAGTGCCGGTTGAAAATACTGTGGCCTACCTGTACGGCAACCAATTGGCGGTCTTCATCGGCATAACTGATTCTCACGCTGACGACAGCTTCGGGAAACATGGAGTAGACCAGAAAACGATTGCCTTCCGGCGTACGGTCCAGAGATCGAAAATCCGTGATGGATACCTTTTTATCCATTCGGGTATATTTTTCAAGAAAGGTTTTATATTCAATATTAGTTGCCGTAACCCGTTTACACCGGTCGGCCACCTCATCTATGGCCATGATGGTTTCCATCTCATGTTGTCGAAGCAATTTTACCAGCAGATTCCAGTAGGGCGCATCTGTTTTGCTCCGGCCGGATATGGTCATGGACAGCAGTACAAACATATATTTTTCAGGATGCAGCACTTCATCCAGTGTCAACTCAGCGGCATCGATGCGGTCGGTCTGCCGGATCAGGGCATTGTAATCCCGTTTTAATCGATCCCTGTAATAGCGATACACAAGTCCGGCCGCAGAGGGGGCGATTTCAAAAGAGCCTTGAAATGGGGTGTTGATGGTATTTGAGTAATGATGGTCAAACCACAGTGAACAATTTTCATGATAGGGCAGATTGGCGAGGATATCCCCTTGATGAATATCCACCGCTTTTTTCTGTATTTCACTGGGCTCGACCCATAAAATCGGCTGATCGATGGTTTCAATATCGGAAACCAGGGCCGCACATACAATTCCGTCAAAATCCGGCCGGGTTACGATTCGCATATGATTTCTCCTTAAGGATACATTTTTATTTTGGCTTCCTCGCAGTTTCAAGTGCGTCGCCCCGGGATACTATCCCAATGCTCAAAAAACGCGATGCTAAGCGGCCGTAATACCGGTCAGGTCGATTCAGCCCGGAACAGTGACGGCTGAACCGATTAAACCAAGTTTAAACAGGGTCGTATTTGTAGCAATGTTTCAAAACAAAATACCAGAAAACAGGATAAGGGTCAAGGTAGGTGTCCTTAATATTCAGGCAAAGGCAATGTAATGCCGCTTCAATCCGTCATCATTTATTATGCGCTGGAACAAGGCAGTGCCGTTTGTAAAAGTTCAGTGTCGTTGTCCTGTGATAATATTTAAATGAACAAAATACGGCAAAGATTTGACAAGTAAATTAATTTTCACTACATTTTGCAAAAATTTAAGCGGCCTGCGATGTGTTGCAGGCTTTGACACTGGCAATTTAAGAAGCGGCATCTATCCGCTACCAATGGTGACCTGAATGAACCGGATAAAAAAAACAGCCCGGCAGGAGAAGGCCTGTTTCCATGAATACACGTTGCCGGGGGGCTGGGTTGTACTGGCGGGCCGGACGGATTCGGATAACGATTTGTTGAGTTTTAAAATTGCCGGGCAAAATGACTGGTGGTTCCACGTAAAAGGCATGCCCGGCAGCCATGTTATTTTGCAGGCACGGCCCGATACATTAAATGGTGCATCAATTGGGGCAACACCCGATGCTACCCCTGATCGTGACACCCTCAAGCGTGCCGCTGCCGTAGCCGCCTATCACAGCAAGGCCAGGGCCGGCGGCATGGTGGCTGTCTCCGGCACCCAGGCACGCCATGTCACCAAGCCACGCGGGGCAAAATCCGGAACGGTGAATATCAGAAAGGAAGTTGTTTTCAAGGTCCGGCCGGGGCTGCCGGCGATTTAATTTTTAAAAAAAATGGATATCAGACCATGACACAGACCACATTACAGAAAATCGAGGAAAAAACAGCGGCCCGCATCCAGGCCGGCAGTGATCCGGCAATTGCCGGCTGGCAGGGGGCCATTGAATCGGTGCTGTCGACCATGGAAACCTATCTTGTCGCCGGGCAGATCATCACCATCGATACACTTACAAAGAAAGATGCCGCGTTTTTTCAAAAGCTGCACACAGTGCTTGACCTGGCACCCTATATCGTTGCCGTATTTCTGCCAGGTGACACAGCAAACCGCACCTGTCCACCCACGGCGGCTGAATCGATCCGGAGGGTTCCGGAAAATGGTATTTCCAGTAAAGTGCTGGTGAGTAAATACAACGATTTCAGGCGGGTGATGGTGGTTGAACTCGGCAAGTCGCCGGTTCGGACCGGCATCGACATTTTCCAGGATGGCAATCTGCTGGGCAGTTACGATTATGAAACCCCCGAAGAGGTCGTGGGCGCGCTTTCCAAAGTCATATGGGTTCATCTCAAATCCAAGGTGAAATGGTCAACAGCAGATACCGTAATGTACACTGAGAACTGGTTTTTAAGGAGTGCTGCCGGTAAAATTATCGATCTGCCGGTAAATCAGGATCATTCTTATATTCATCACCCGGTCCTGCTCAATATCAGTGAGGTGGCTGCCATCTTCAAGCTGATGCAGGCCACGTTGGCCCGGTTGTTGAGCGATTTTGATCAGGTCGTAAAAGCGATGGGCTCACTCGGCGGTTTTGAAACGCCATCAGCGGGTCAGGTCACTATAACACGGGCCGGCATTGCACAGGGCAATGCCGACCAGACGGCGGTGTTGCATGATTTTATCGTCAACCAGCTGCTGGAACTGCTGAAACTGTTACGGGGATATGATATTATAAAATTTGAAAAATTTTCGGAAAAAGACAATACGGCCTTTAAGGATGGGTTTGAAAAAACCGTTGCAGAAACATATCGAAGGCTTGTGAAGGGATAAGATGGTCGACATACTGCTTATCCAACCCCCTATCCGTGATTTTTATCTGACAAAGAAAAGAACGCTGCCCTATGGTCTCACCGGCATTGCCGCAGTTTTGATGCAAGATGGGTTTTCCGTAGAAATCTTAGATGGACTGGCCACCCCCAAATCACGCTGCATCGACTGGCCCGTAGAGATGCAATACCTGGAAAAATTTTACGGGCAGCCCGATGTGTCGCCATTCAGACTCTTTCACCAGTATCGCCATTATGGCTACAGTTATGAATTTATCGAAAACCGGATCCGTCAGGCCAGACCGGTCATGGTGGGGATATCTTCTCTTTTCACAGCCTATAGTGACCAGGCCCACCGGGTTGCCGACATTGTTAAAAAAATTTCCCCCGGCTGTCCCACGGTTTTGGGGGGGCATCATCCCACGGCCATGCCCGGAAGCGTCATGGCGTCTTTATCCGTTGATTTTGTGCTGCGGGGAGAGGGGGAAGTCTCCATGCCCCTGCTGGTCAGAGCCCTGAAAACAGGTACGGGTATGGAAAAAATTCCCGGGATTTGCTTTCGTCGGGCCGACGGCACCCTTCACATCAGCAAGCCGGCGGTGATGGCGGTGCCGGATCAATTTCCATTGCCTGCCTTTCATCTGGTCAAGCATGGTTTCTACAGCCGCAGAAAAAGGCCGGGGGCCGTCATCGTCACCAGCCGCGGTTGCCCCCGGCAGTGCACTTACTGCTGTATGGGATCTGCATCCTGGAACCGTTACCGCCAAAGATCGGTTAAATCCGTACTGCAGGAGATTGAAACTGCGGTGGTGAACTATCATGCCGGGTTTATTGATTTTGAAGATGAAAACATTTCACTTGATAAAGGCTGGTTTTTAGCGCTGCTGCAACAGATAAAATCTGAATTTGGCGCCTATGGTCTGGAGTTAAGGGCCATGAACGGTCTGTTTCCCCCGTCTCTGGATGCAGAAGTGGTTTCTGCCATGCAGAAAGCCGGGTTTAAAACGCTGAATCTTTCTCTGGCTACCATCGACAAAGCGCAGCTTGAAAAATTCAAACGGCCGGACGTGACCCGGTCATTTGAACGGGCTCTTGATCTGGCTGCACGCCACAAGATGGATGCAGTGGGGTACATCATTGCCGGTGCGCCGGGCCAGAAGGCTGCTGATACGATTTCAGATCTTGTTTTTCTGGCCGGTCAAAAGGTGCTGGCGGGTTTGTCGGTTTACTATCCGGCACCGGACAGTGCGGATTTTGCTTTATGTGAAAAACGGGATCTTCTGCCACCGAGCCCCATGCTCATGCGTTCCACGGCCCTGCCGCTGTCTGATGCCACCGACAGACTTCAGATGGCAACGTTGTTGCGGCTGTCGAGAATTGTGAATTTTATGAAAGCCTTGATGGGGCAGGGGATCGCCATTCCTTCACCAAAGGCGTTTTGCCCGGAAGCGTTGCCCGATGATCGCCTGCTCGCCGGGCAACGCTTGTTGCAATGGTTTTTGCACGACGGCCGCATCAGGGGCATTACCCCGGCAGGACAGGTCTATCCCCATACCATTGATGAAGAATTAAGCCGCCTGTTTATCCAGCGGCTGCAGCTTCCCTCCGGATGGCGCGTAGCCGCTCCATGACCGGCGGGTGCGAGTAGTTGAGAAAGACATAAAACGGGTGGGGCACGAGGTTCGACAGGTTGTGAACCGACAATTTTTTCAGCGCCATGGCCATGGCCTCGGGATCACCGGTGGTTTGCACGGCAAATCTGTCTGCTTCATATTCATTTTTCCGGGATCGGCCCTGCATGAAAATTTCCATAAAAAAATCAATGGGCGAATAGAGCATACTGAAAAAAATGAGCCCGGCATACACCGATGTCTGGTTCATGTAAAATGCATCAAAAAGTCCCTGGAAGGAAAGACAGAGGGCGAGCAGAAAAAAAACAATCCCCATCTGACCGATCCCGATGGCCAGTGACTGGATAATGTGATGCTTTTTGTAGTGCCCCATCTCGTGGGCCAGTATGGCGACAAGCTCCCCGGTGGTGTGCTTGTCGATCAGCGTGTCAAACAGGACAATGCGCCGGTTTTTTCCAAAACCGGTAAAAAACGCATTGGATTTTCCCGATCGTTTGGAGCCGTCCATGACATACACATTTTTTAAGGAAAAATCGATGGACCGGGCATAGGCAAGTATGGCCGTTTTAAGGTCCCCGTCTTCAATGGACGTAAAGCGATTGAAAAGGGGCATGATCCATGTGGGTGCTATAAACTGGATGACCAGCATGTAACCGGTAACGCCGATCCAGCAATAAAGCCATGCCCAGGTGCCCACATATTCAAAAAAAGCCAGTATGGCGGCAAGCAGGGGCATGCCCAGCAGGATGGACAGCCCAAGGCCTTTTGCCAGATCCGAAATATAAGTATGGGCTGTGGTTTTATTGAACCCGAACTTTTGTTCAATCACAAAGGTGGAATAGAGGCTGAACGGCTGCATCAACAGGGCATACACCAGTGCCAGCAGACCCATATACACCAGGCCCGAAGGCACCGGTCCCCATTCCAGAGACCTTACCCATAGATCCAGTCGGGCAAAACCACCGGAAAACCAGAACAGGAGCAACGCCAGCAGATTGACGGTTTCGGTGATAAATCCAAAGCGGGTTGTGGCCCTCAGGTAGTCCTGGGATTTTCGGTATTGCGTTTCATCATACACGTCCTTGAAACTTTCCGGCAGTTTACGCCCCAGTACCCTGAGGTTCAGAATGTCCGCCCCAAAATGAAGAGCGGTGCTTGCAACGAGTGTCACCAGTATGATAACGGCGATGAAATTCATAAATGCCTTGGCCTTAAGTTTTTATTTTGGTTCCGTTTTCAACCGATCTGTGGGCACAGCCCACCCACCCTACGATACTTCTACCTTCTACCCTGAACCTCCCATACCATAGCGCCGGTCTTTCAACAAATAAAAACCAGGGGTGGCAAGGCAATGCCCGGGTTGCTTTTATGCTTTCCTTTCAAGTTGCAAAACGGTAAAAGGGTGAAACGGTAAAATTTTCGGCACAAAATATCTGGCAATAGGGGTCTATCATCATAGGAGAATAAAAAATATGAGTAATCGCGGAAAGATCGGTACCCGCGCCGTCTGGGCAGGCGAACAGGAATATCTGATGCAGGGCGCGACCCAGGTGCCGGTGGTGCATAGCGTTTCTTTTGGATACAGGGACGTGGACGAGTGGCGGGAGGTGGCTTTGGGGAAAAAGCAGGGGCATATCTACAGCCGCAATACCAATCCCACTGTTCAGGTTTTTGAAGATAAGGTGCAGGACCTGGAGAATGCGGCGGCGGCCACAAGCGCAGCCACCGGTATGGGCATTATCAGCAGTACGCTGTTTGCTCTGCTCTCGCCGGATGAGCGTGTCGTTTCGGTCAAGGATACCTATGGCGGGACCAATGTGATTTTCAGCGAGTTTTTGCCACGGTTTCGTATTCAGGTGACCTTGTGTGATACAACGGACCATGAGCAGATTGAAAAAGAGGTGGAAAAGGGCTGTAAGATCCTGTATCTGGAAAGCCCCACCAATCCAACCACAAAAGTGGTGGATATCGCCCGGCTGGCCACGGCGGCCCACAGGTCCGGCGCCACCGTTATCGTGGATAATACCTTTGCGACACCGGTGAACCAGAACCCCCTGGGCCTGGGGGCGGACCTTGTGATCCATAGTGCCACAAAATACCTCGGGGGCCACGCAGATGCCCTGGGTGGCGTTGTGTGCGGCAACAAGGAGCTGATTCATGCCATTTACCATTTTCGTGAAATTAACGGCGCCACCTTGCACCCCATGTCCGCCTATCTGCTGCTGCGCGGCATGAAAACGCTACATTTGAGAATTCGACAGCAGAATGAAAGTGCCCTGCAGATTGCCCGATATCTGGAGGCCCATCCGGCCGTCGAGCGTGTTTATTATCCCGGCCTTTCTTCCCATGCCGGCTTTGAAATTGCCCGTCGGCAGATGCGGGGCTTTGGGGGCATGCTGAGTTTCATGCTGCGCGAAAACAGCTTTGAGGCGGTGAGCCGGTTTTTGCCAAAACTGCGTTTTGCCCATGCTGCGGCCAATTTAGGGGCTGTTGAAACCATTGTCGGGCCCCCGGCGACAACCAGTCATGTGGAGTGCACCCTGGAAGAACGCGCCCGGATGGGCATACCCGAAGGGATGATACGCTACTCCACCGGGATTGAGGATGTGGAAGACCTGCTGGCAGACTTGAAACAGGCCCTCTCATCCTTGTGAGAAAAGTCAGTGCATAAGAGATGTCTTTCCTCCGAATCGACTTAAATATATGTATTTTTATGTTTTTCTTTGCGGCTGTTCGCCTTGGCGTGAGGTCTTTTTTTGACGGTCTCGTAAAGGTTCCAACTCCTGCGTTGCGCTGCATTTCGAAATTATTCAACGTACGATGGTTACGCCTCATGACACCAAAATTTGCACGCCTTGAATTTGAACTTTTTACGAGACCGTCTATATCCGGCTTTTTACGAGTTCAACTTTTTAAACTGTTTTGTTTTTTATAAATTTCCTGGGCTTTTAACAGCGCATCCGGATCATCCACACCCATGGTTTCAGTTTCATCTTCCGTCATGACATAGCCGATGGAAAGCCCGTCGGCAACCATGTATTCCACCAGATCGGTGATGAAAAATTCCTCGATCTGCGTTGGAACACCGTTGATTTTCTTGACGACGATCTGGGGTCGCCGGGCCAGGACCGCCAGGTATGGGATCAGGGTTGTTTTCCGTATTGCGTAGATACCGGAATTGCACACTAAAAGGCGGGCCTGTTTTTCAGGCGCATAGTTTTTCCAGTATTTCCATTCGGTGATTTTTGAAACGCCGGTGCCGTCGATTTCCAGGATACCGTATTTTTTTTTATCGTCCGGGGTGAATCCGAGTACCACCATCTGGGTACTGGAAAGCCTGTTAACCAGACGCCGGTAGGTATCTGGTTGTATAAAAGGAACATCGCCCATGGTAATGATGATGTTTTCGCCATCCGATTGTCTGATAAAGTCTGTAGCGGCCAGGAGTGCCCCGCCGGTGCCGTTCAGGACAGGTTGTTCGCAAAAACAAAGCCCCATGCTGCCCGTGGTTTTGATCACCGCTTGTTTTTGGTGATTGACCACAACTGCTTTGGGGCCCGTGGGAAGATTCTCGATAATATGCCTGAGAATGGGTCTGCTGCCGTGAAAGGGCGAGTCGTCGGGTATAAGGGGTAGCAGGGTTTTATTGCCGCTGTACTCTTTCATACGGCTGCCTCTTCCGGCTGCCATGATAATGGATACTGTTTTCATTTTATCTATATTTTTCAAATGCTGTATTTTGTTTCGTGCGTTATTCATTATCCGCCGATTCAATCAAAGGGCAATCAGCCAACTATCCATGAATAACGTCACCCGGCTTACAGGTTTGAAACAATGCTGTTTGTCCGAACTGAAACAACATGCATCTTGTACATGTAAAATTGTTTTTGTGCAAGTGCTTCCCTTCTCCATTGATATGTTTTTTGCTCACAACGCATAACTTTCATGCCTTGGAAAAATATTGATTTTTTGCGGGACAGGGCACGGCTGCTATTTAAAAAATAAACGCTTGGTAATGGCAATATTTTTTTGACAAGCCGATTGTCTTCGAGTAAACAGCTGTGGTAAGAAAGTTTATCTTGATATTTCATATATCGTACTTGATTTTTGGTTGCCTACTTCATTGAAAAAGCGTTGAAATGGTTACAAGATATGACAGACCTCCTATAGGAGCCTTTTTTGTAAAATGTTATCGCTTTGGGAGTGAAATAGCCAATACTGCCGACGCCTGTCAAAACAACTGCAATATGAAAGGGAAAAACAATGCAAGCTGCTTATTTTTTAAAACAAAGTGAGGTAGAACGTGTCCATGAAGCGTCATTAGAACTTCTTGAAAATGTTGGTTTGCTGGTTCGAAATGAGAAAGCAAGGGAGATTTACGCAAAACATGGCTGCAGGGTCGATCACCAGACCACCCTCGTGAAATTTCCGCCAAAGGTGGTTGAAGAATGCCGGCAGTCCTTTGTCCCCACCTATACATTTACCGCCCAGGATCCAAGGTTGGATAGGACCATTCCCGATGACCGCCCCATTGTGGTTACCGGAAGCTCAGCCCCCAATATTATCGATCCCAGGACCGGTGAGGAAAGGCGTTCCACTTCCGGCGATATCGCCAATATTGCATTTTTGATCAATGAACTTCCCGGATTCGATGTGTTTTCCATCTCAACCCTGGCCGACGATGCGCCAAAGGGGCAGTTCAGTATTTCGCGGTTTTATCCTGCCCTGAAAAACTGCAAGAAACCGGTCAGGAGCAACACGCCGGATATGCCGGACCTGATGGATGTTCTGGAACTGGGTGCCATAATCGCCGGCGGCAGGGAAGCCTATATGGATAGGCCTTTTATCAACCATCACTACTGCCCGGTCGTTTCTCCCCTGACCATGGATGTTGAATCAACCGAGGCAGTGATATACCTGACGGAAAGAGGCCTTCCGGTTTACGGCACCATTGTTCCCAATGCCGGCCTGACCGCTCCTTTGACGCTGATGGCGGGACTTACCGTTGGTAATGCTGAGTTCCTGGCACTTGCCGCACTGCTCCAGATGATCCGTCCCGGTGCCCCCATGATCTACGCTGTTCTCTCAACTGTTGCGGATATGAGAACCGGTAACTATGCGCCGGGCGCCATTGAAACCGGTATGCTGCAGATGGCGCACAGCCAGATGGCGCAGTTTTATAACGTGCCCTCCGGCGGATATATCGGACTGACCAATGCCCAGATCAATGATGCCCAGTCGGGGTATGAAACCGGCATGAATACCACCGGCGCCCTGCTGGGCGGAACGGATATGTTCAACATGGGCGGCCTGCTGGGAAGCCTCATGGCCTTTGATTTTGCAAAAGCAGTGATTGACAATGAGATCGCCATCATGCTTAAACGAATGAAACGGGGTTTTGAATTCAGTGAAGAAAATATGTGTCTGGATCTGATTGCCAAGGTCGGCCCCGGGGGAAGCTTCATAGAAGAGCTGCATACGCTGAAAAACATGAAAACAGTCGCTGTTTTTCCCACTGTGGCCACCAGAGACATGAGAACCAACTGGGAGAACAGAGGATGTCTCACAGCCCATGACCGTGCCCTGGCCGAAGCTGAAAGAATTCTTTCAGGGCCTAATCCCGCAGTATTTGATAAAGCACTGGATGCCAAAATCAGGGAGCGCTTCAAGGGGCTTGTTGCCGGTGATGCCAAGCCCATTTAATATTTTACGATTTCGTTTCTTTTATTATGAACCACGTATCACTTTTATGCCTCATGGCAGTACAGCCTTCAACTTGTCCACCTGAGCGGTTACAGTGAAATAACTTCATGGAACTACTGATGATCTATGCGGATCAATTTGCTTATGAAACCAAGATCAAGAAAATGGACATTCAAGCCCCGGGGAAATCATTGGCAAGAATTTTTAAAGAATTTTAAATGACAGAAAAGTGGCCGGGTTTATTATATGCCGGAACTGTTTATGTCGTCAATTTCGTTAATAATTGTGCCGGCCTCTTGTAATCATAACAGACAGCCTTATTTTGTTTTCACTCGCGGCAGTGATCAGAAACGGGCGTGAAACGGTAAAAGAAACGAAAAATAACGGAAATTTCAACATTCACATCGAATATTTAACGAATTAAGGAGATAATAAATGACAGATCGTTCTCAAAACATACTTTACAGCGGCGGTCACAGGGGGGCTGAAGCTGAATTCGGCAAAAATGCAGAAAAATGGGGCCTCAGTGAGGTCAACTTTTCATTTGACGGCCACGCCTGCCAACGGAACCGTGGCATCACGGTGCTTAACCCTGAAGATCTGAAAAAAGGGGACGTCAGCATGGAAATCGTCTCGGGGCGGATGGGCCGGACCTATTCCAAAGCGGATAAAATCCGAAAGGTCATTCAGTCGATTTTTCACATGGTCAACAAAGGCTATCATGTGATTGCCGTCGGCTGGATCCAGCCCGACAATACGGTAAAAGGCGGTACCGGCTGGGGCGTTGAGCTGGCAAAACTGTTCAACCGTCCCATTGGTGTCTATGATCAGGATCGCAACAGCTGGTTTGTCTGGCAGGACAACAACTGGGTCGAAGAGACCTTTGTCATTTCAGGTAAAACCTTTGTGGGTACCGGCACCCGCAACCTGACCGATAAGGGATCTCAGGCCATTTCAGATCTTTTTGAAAGATCGTTCGGCCCGGCCAAATAAAGGATTTCCACCTGCAAACCCGGGGTTCAATGCTGAATACCTCTCATGCCCCGGTTTGGGCTCATATAACAGTTGATATGATCATCAGTGCCTGAACGAAATAATAAACTTTCTTTGTTCAGGCATCTCTTTCCTGATTGCCGATCATTTAAACCATAAACGTAACGAGAATACGATCCATGTTCAATTCCCGAAATAAACAAAGTTGCGAAGTCATCGGCAAATCCCGGATATTGTTTTCTCCGGGACCGGTCGGCCCAGCATCCTTGAAGGAAAATGGCTGAGGCACGGGCAGGACGGCTCAGTTGAGTCAGCCCCGTATGACGCAGTCATTTGTAGCCGGATCTGTCGCCACCGTTACCGGCCCGGTTCCCCGTGTATCCGCCAGCCTTGCATGGCCGGATCATTGGGGGGATATAAAGGCCCGTTGGAATGTAGGGCGCATGGACCATACGGTGGACCCCGGTCTTTATGCCCTGGGCACGCCGGATGATCAATCGGCGGTCCTGGTTACGGCCAATTATAAAATGAGCTTTAACCGGCTGCGGGAGTCCCTGCCCGGCCGCAATGCGTGGATATTAGTCCTGGACACGGATGGTGTCAATGTCTGGTGTGCCGCCGGCAAGGGTAGTTTTGGAACCCGAGAACTGGCCCGTCGCCTTGACGCCTGCGGCCTTGGCCGCATTGTCGCCCATCGGAAATTGATTCTGCCCCAGCTTTCAGCACCTGGCATCGAAGCCCATCAGGTCAAACATATTACCGGTTTCAGGGTGGTTTACGGCCCTGTTCAGGCAGCGGATTTGCCGGTTTTTATCGATGCCGGATTCAAGGCAACGCCGGAAATGCGACGTAAAACCTTTACGGCATGGGAAAGGGTGGTGTTGATTCCGGTTGAACTGGTATCGGCCCTGAAATGGGGCGTTGTGCTGTCGGTTGCATTTTTTCTGGCGGCCGGTTTTTTGATCTCCGGTAATTTTCTTTCCGGCGCCCTGAACTACGGTTTTTTTGCAGCGGCGGCGCTCATGGCGGCAATTATTGCCGGTGCCGTCGTCACTCCGCTGCTGTTGCCGTGGCTGCCCGGCCGGGCCTTTGCATTGAAAGGTGCCGTGACGGGGTTTATGGCTGCGGGTATCCTTGTCTTTATGCGGAGCGGAAGTCACGGTTTTGGGCGTTTTGAATCCATCGCCTGGTTGTTTCTGGTTCCGGCCCTGTCGGCTTCCCTGGCCATGAATTTTACGGGAGCTTCCACCTATACGTCCCTTTCCGGGGTCCGTAAAGAGATGCGAGTGGCGGTTCCATTGGAAATACTGGCCGGCATAATCGGAATCTGTTTTTGGATTCGGGCATGTTTTATCGCTTGAAAAGAGGTTTAATATGAACCGTTTCCGCTATCTCAAAAATGTTGCGACGGTGACCCTGGAAAGTGAAAAATGCACGGGTTGCGGCATGTGTCTTACGGTATGCCCCCATGCGGTCTTCAACCGAAGCAACGGCATCGTCAGAATCGAACACCATGATGCCTGCATGGAATGCGGGGCCTGCTCAAAAAACTGCCCTGTGGCAGCGATTTTTGTCAAAACCGGTGTGGGCTGTGCCGCTGCCGTCATCAATTCGGCCCTGGGCCGTAAAAGTTCCGCCTGCTGCTGCGTTATTGAGGCGGATACCCCTTTGGATTCTTCAAATACCGTCAGGTCTCGTAAATCCGGCTGTTGTTGAAAACGGAAACAGGGGGGGCGGGTATTTCAACGTCGATGCTGCTAAAGCGGCCGGTTTTGCGGTGGTCAAAGGACTTATCAGCCCTTAAAAGTGATGAAAATTTTGTTTAAAAAGGAAATGCACAATGAAGACGGTTAAAATTGTCCTGTGTGGTTGCGGTGGCGTTGGAAAAGCGTTTTTGCAATTGCTGGCTGACCGCGGTGACGAGATCGAAGAAAAATATGGTTTGAAGCTGGTGCTTTCAGCAGCAGTGGACTATTGCGGCGCTGCCGTGGCGGATTCAGATGCCGGCCTGCCGGTGGGCGAACTGGTGGATTTTATCAAGGCGGGCAACGAAGTCCAGACATTCAAGTCTTATGGGAAAGTGGGGATTACCGGCATAGCGGTGATCGCCCAATCGGATGCGGATGTCATGATTGAGACGACACCCACAAACCTGACCGATGGCGGTGCTGCAAAGGGGCATGTGTTTGGGGCGATTGACCGGGGCATGGAAATTGTCAGTGCCAACAAGGGGCCGTTTGTACTGTTCTACAAAGACGTATTTGAAAAAGCGCAGGCAAAGGGATGCGGCCTCCATATCAGTGCGGCCACGGCGGCGGCCCTTCCAACTTTGGACGTGGGGCTGACTTGTCTGGCCGGTACACATGTCAGTTCTATTGAGGGCATCCTCAATGGTACCACCAACTACATTCTTTCCAAGATGCGTAACAGCGGCACACCTTATGAGGTGGCGCTGAAAGAGGTCCAGGCGCTTGGAATCGCCGAGACGGACCCAAGCTATGATGTCGAGGGCAAAGATACGGCCAACAAGATCGTCTTGATTGCCAATCGGGTTTTCGGCAAAACGGTCGGCCTTGCGGATATCACAGTCAAAGGCATTACGGAAGTGACGCCTGAAGATATCCAGGCGGCTGCAAAGGACGGCAAGGTGATCAAGCTGATCGGTACGGCGCAAATGGTGGACGGTGACGTCAAGCTCAGCGTAGCGCCCAAAGCTATTGATGAAAAACATCCGCTGGCAGGGGTCAACGATTCGGAAAAGGCGATTACTTATATGACGGATACCATGGGCAGCATTACCGTCTCGGGGGGTAAAAGCTCTCCTGTTGGTGCTGCGGCTGCGGTTTTAAAAGATCTTATCAATGCTTTTAAATGACGGTCTCGTAAAGGTTCCAACTCCTGCGTTGTCCTGTATTTCGTAACCATTCAACGTACGATGGTTACGCCTCATGACACCAAAATCTGCACGCCTTGAACTTTTTACGAGGCCGTCTAAATCCGACTGTTTAGGAGTTCATCTCAAATGCATAATGGTAGTGTAGATACGCGTTCCCACGCAGGCGCATGGGAACCAGAGAAAAACACTTTTCGTTCAGGCACTGATATGGTTGACACTTGTCAAGAGAAAAAAGCATCCCCTGCCAACTGTTTTTCAGCGGTCCTTGTCGTGGTTAAATTTCAAGGCACCCAAAGAGGCGGAACCGGTATGACGACGGTTGATCACTCTGATATTCGCGGGTTGGGTACCGCATGACTTAGCTTCGTCGCGGAGCTGCCTCGGTCTAATTTCGGGAGTTCGGCCCTAAGGCTTATCCAATAGTGCCTTCGAGGATTCTCCTGACCGTGGTTGCGCCCCTGTGGCTGCCTTGAAATGTTATGTTTTTACTTGCTTATTGACCTCCGTTGATCATTATTGTTCTTTGATTATTTGTTATTTTTACGCGTTTACCGGCACTTCAATTTCGTTAGCGATTGCCCACATGAACCCGCACAACTCTCTGGCGATGGCGGTTACGACGACCTGTTTGGATTTACCTTTGGCCCACAGGTGCCGATAACGTGAGCAAAGACGAAGTTGGGCTTTCCATGCGATGTCGCAAACCGATTGCGATAGACCTTCTTGCCGTTTGAGCAATACCCGACTGACCCGAGCCCTTAACCTGTAGGCCCAGGCCGCCTCGACCAGCACACGGCGTACGTGGCCATTGCCGGTCTTGGTGATCGAACCACGCCGAGTCTTCGGGCCGCTGGAATGTTCCGACGGCACCAAGCCGAGATAGCTCATCAGTTCCGAGGGATTGTGGAACCTTTTCAGGTCGCCGATTTCCGCAATTGTGGTGGCCGCCACAATCATGGAAACACCGCGCATACTCTGAAGTGCTTGAACGACCGGAAACAACTGCCATTCGGGCAATAGCAGTTGGATTTGTTCGGTTAACCGTTGCACCCGGTCTTTGCATTGGTTCAGGGTGCCGATATACTCCTGCAGGACAATTTGCTGGGACCGATGGGGCATCTTGATGTCGGACAGCCAGCGCATATGAGCTTGGCTCCAGGATCCTGATCCCGTATATCGAAGCCCGCTGCGAAGTAAAAAGGCCAACAGTCGCTGTTTACTTTTCTTCTCGTCGCTTTTGGCATCCTCCCTGGCCCGGGTCAGATCTCTGATGGCCTCATCTTCAGGGCGGGGAACGTAAACAGCGGTGAGCTCCCCGGCACGATGCAAGCGGGCAAGCATCAATGCATCCCGACGATCGTTTTTGATCCGGTTACCGCTTGTTTTGGGAATCCGAGATGGCGCTACCACCGTGCAGGCAAAGCCCTGACCGGTGAGGTGGCGGTATATCTGGTATCCGCAGGGACCGGCCTCATACACAAAATGCAACCGACTGCCCTTGCTCACCAGCTTTCGAACCATCTTGTCCAGCGCCGAAAGGGTGCCGTCTATTTTGCCGTAATGCAGCACTTGCCCTTTGCGGCCTGATTGAGCAGTGGCGATATCGATGGAATTTTTATGTACGTCCATACCAATAAATGTGCTATAATTTGTCATGACCTGCCTCCTTGGTTTTGGCTCTGTGTTAGGTTGTTTATAATGACATCTAACATAACCCACGTTTGCAAGGATGGCAGGTCTTTTTTATAAACGGCCCCCTGAAGCAACTAGCTCAGAATCATTATGGGTGAGAATGGGCCTTCATTTGCTCGTCGGAACCCATAATGATTCTGGGCGGGTTTACGGCAATAGCTCCTCGCACTGCCGGGGCCTAGTGTCAACCATTATGTCTAAATACCACAAACAATAAGGAGGAAGTCATATGCCCATGGAACCGATCATTTTAGACAACATTCCCTTCAAACCCAACCTGGCTCATTTGCATGAACACCTCCATGTACCGTCACGTCCGGCTGCACATCAGGTTTTCGATATTCTGGCAGCCGAGGCGGCCGAAGTGGCCCGACCCAGGGCCCTCTATGGTCTGGCCGTCATTGAAGAACATGGTGATGATTTTATTGTAGTGGATAAAATTCATTTCAAAAGCCGCGTGCTGGCCGTTAATGTAAAATCGGTGCACCGCGTGTTTCCATTTGTGGTGACTTGCGGGACGGAAATGGTGCAGTGGGCTGACGGCATTTCCGGCATGCTGGAACAATTTTATGCCGACGGGTTAAAACTGGCGGCGCTGCGCACGGCCGTACGCTGTCTCGAAAAGGAGATCCAGCACCGTTTCGATACCGGTCGGATTTCCAAGATGGAACCCGGTTCTCTGGCGGACTGGCCCATAGACCAGCAGGTACCGCTGTTTAATCTTCTGGGCGACACCCAAAGGACCGTGGGGGTAACCCTGAACGCCAGCATGCTCATGACCCCGGATAAATCGGAATCGGGTTTTTATTTCCAGAGTGAAAGCGGGTTTGCCAGTTGTCAGTTGTGCCCGGTAGAAAAATGCCCTTCGCGCAAAGCCCCCTTTGTCGAGACGCTTTATGATCAAAAGTATGGAAAAAAGAAAGTGTAGGGCAGGATGCCGGATTTGACCGTGATGCCCATGGCCTGGGTGACATCCCGGTTCGGAAAGTCTGCCCTTAGGGAATGTCGTTTTTTTTTCATGCGGCCTCCAACGGTGATGGACATGCTGCCACCGGTAAAAAAATCCATCGTGGCCGGACAGTAGATAAAATCGGGAGGCCGGGTAGCCGGTGGTTGGTATTCTAAAGCCAGTGGGCAGCGCCGGAAAGCGGTGGCATCACATTTCAAAAGGGAAGGTTCATGATCGGCAAAGAGGACAACAGAAACAGCATGGCGGGCATACGGGAATTTTTCAAAAAAGACCGGTTTGCCGAATATGTCGGCCTTGAACTGGTGGCGGCATCACCGGGCACGGCAACGGTACGATTGGAAATCAGACAGGAGCATCTCAACGGGATGGATCTGGTCCACGGGGGTGCCATTTTTGCCCTGGCCGACTTTGCCTTTGCCGTGGCTTCCAATTCCCACGGCACCGCGGCCCTGGGCATCAACGCCACTATTTCATATCTCAAGGCGACCCGCGGCGGTGTTTTAACCGCTGATGCTGTTGAAGTTGCAAAAAATCATAAGACCGCTACCTATCAAATCAATATAACCAATGAAAAAGAAGATCTCATTGCCGTGTTCCAGGGTACCGTGTACCGAAAAAAAGATAAACTTCCCGGACTGTAATATGGCGTCATTAGTTATCCTTCATCGAAAAGGATATGGGGCAGACAGGGTTAAAATTTCGTTTTTTCTGTCACTTTTTTGCCCCTGATGGACATTCGGGCGGAGCGTGCACCGCCCCATTATTTTTGTCATGTTGGCGGTTCGTCCCCATGCAACGGGGGACGCCTTGACATAGAAACGCGCAATTTCAACCCCATCCCCCTTTTGCCCCGTGCCCCGATTTCCATGGAAGTGTTGCCCGTCATGTTAATACCCGCTTTTACCGTTAAAAGGTTGCCGATAAATGCGGGTTTATGAAAATCCATCCGATCTATGGACGCGGTTACGCAGATTTTGCGGGTGTGTCTTACCGCCGCAACGCCGGCCGCATTGTCAATTTCCTTCATGATAACACCGCCGTGGACGATTCCTGCCGGGTTAGCATCCTCGGGCAGCATGACACGGGAAATGATCATGATTGAATCCTGGGTACATTTTTCTGTATTCATTGATTCCGCCTTTGCAGTTTTTTAGCAGGACTGGTTGCTAAATGTCAGGTAATGGACAGCCGCTTCAAAGAATAAACGCCATCAAGGCCGGAAATAACATTATTGCCCTGTCCCCATTTTCCCTTATTGTCTAACTGTGAACTCACAGGCGCCCGTTGTTTGCCGTCCTGTGCAATGCCGGGTTCGGAGGTATTTCAAATAGCTCCTTGTCCATGACGCCCTCACAAACCCGTGCGACTGGCCCTGTCATAATGGCGGTGAAGTTCTGAGAAAATCTGATGGCAAGCTTTCCGCCGGGCATGTGAACAGTTATAACGGGTTCACAAAGATCGAGTCTATAGGCTACGGCTGCAGCAGCGGTACTGCTGCTACCGGAGGCCAACGTATAGCCGGCCCCCCTTTCCCAGATTTCAATCTGAACGTTGTGCCGATCAATGATTTTCATGAATTGAACGTTCGTACGGTTGGGAAAACGAGAATCCGATTCAATAAAAGGTCCATATCGCCGGGTAAGCTCGGGCGAGATCTCCTCACAGAGAATAATACAATGAGGGTTGCCCACCGTGGCTGCGCAGTACTCGAATGTGGTTCCCGAAATTTCAATGTGCTCCCGTAACACCTCCCGTTTTTTTCCGGATACCGGAATCTTTGTGCTCAAGAAACTCACGTCACCCATCTCTACGGTAACAGTCTTTCCACCGTTCTCGACATGGCACACCACGGTTCCGCCAAGGGTCTCTACCGCAAACGGTTTTTCTTGAACCAAGCCCTGATCGTAGAGAAAACGTGAAAAGATGCGGAGGCCATTACCGCTCTTTTCCGCTTCACTTCCGTCCGGGTTAAAGATTCTAAGTCGGAAATCGGAATCGTCGCTATGCAATGGGCCTAAAAGAATCCCATCGGACCCGACCCCATAGTTGCGGTCACAAATGAGTCTGATTTGTCTATTGTCAAGGTTCCCGTTAACAGCACTTGGCTTGATTACCAAATAGTCATTCCCCAGGCCATGGTATTTAATGTATTTCATTTCTTTCCTTTGGTTCATGATAAGCGGCGACGCGACGATTTTGTTTAGTAGAGACCTTTCCGGGAATATGCGCCGTTATTTTCCGTTCGCTTCAATTTCTGGTTGGATGCCTTTGACCATATGATCATGATAGCTCCGAAGGCAACGAACGGCAGGCTCAGATACTGCCCAACGCTGAGAAACTGCCCTGCCTCATAAGTAGCCTGAGGCACCTTGAGAAACTCAACAGCCATGCGCACCGTAAAGATGAGCAACATGAACCAGCCGAGCAATAGACCATGAGGCGTGCGCTGGCCCGAGTGTCCATAGACAGCCCATAGGATAAAGAACACAACCAGGTAGGAAATTGCTTCATATAGCTGCACCGGATGTCGGGGAAGCGCATCGACAGCTTCGAACACAACACCCCAGTTACCTGAAGTAGGAACACCAACGATTTCTGAATTCAGGAAGTTGGCGACTCGCACGAAAACCGCCCCCAAAGCCGCTGGAATGGCGACCCGATCCAGCAACCAGAGAAACGGCAACCGCGGCCGGGTGAATTTGCAGCCAACCCAAAGCCCGATGATCATACCCGCAGCACCTCCATGGCTGGCCAGTCCTCCCTCCCAGATGCGCAGGATCGCAATTGGGTTTGCCAGGTAGTAGTGGGGATCGTAGAACAGGCAATGCCCCCCTCTTGCCCCCACGATGGTGCCAAACAGTGCAAAGAGTAGAAGCTTATCCGCGTTCTCCTTAGCGATGCCCTTCGATTTGAACATGCGACTCAAGATCACCTTGCCCGCAAAAAATGCCCCAATAAAAAGAAGTCCGTACCATCGGATGACCAGTGGTCCGATTGATAACAAAATGGGATCGAATTTCCAGTGGACAATCACAGCAACTCCGGTTTCTTGAAACATCTGTGCTTCAGCCGCGCGGCCCTTTGCGTCGGCTGCCAGCGCCTGGTTATAACGTTTTATTAATTATTATTTAATGAAATTCTGAACCTAAAAATTTATAATTTTCGACATAATTTTCTATTACTTTTTGCCTTTTATCTAATTCTGTTTTTACAAAATTTCTGATTGCTTTGGGCTTAATATGTCTTTTTTGCTTAAGGTTGATGCTCTAAAACGTTCATTTCCAAAGATTTCTTTGCGACGTACATTGAATGATTACGAAATGCAGCGCAACGCAGGAGTTGGACTTTTTACGAGACCGTCACCATTTACCCTTTGCGGATGGATATTATATGGCATATTCAACTGCCTTTGCGGCATGTACGGCAGTCGTATCGCACAGCTCCACATGGGTATCGGTTTGGTTCACCAGCATGCCAATCTCGGTACAGCCCAAGATGACGGCCTCCACGCCCTGGCTGGATAATTGCGCAATAATCCGAAGGTACTCGGCTTTAGAGCTTTCCACGAATTGGCCGAGGCAAAGTTCCTGATAAATCACATCGTGAACAATTTTTCTGTCCGTATCATCGGGTACAAGGACCTTTAACCCATAGCCATCGGTCAGTATCCCTTTGTAAAAATCATCTTCCATGGTAAATGCGGTGCCCAGCAGGCCCACTGTTTTAATGCCCTTGCCGGAAAGATAATCCGCTGTTGCATCGGCAATATGCAGCAACGGAATTTCTACAGCCCTTTCGACCTGGGGGGACACCTTGTGCATTGTGTTGGTGCAGATAAGGAAAAAATCAGCGCCGGCGGCCTGGAGGCCAACGGCTGCCGCCGAGAGAATTTCGGCAGTACCTTCCCAGTCGCCTTTGTGTTGCAGTTTCTGGATGGGATCAAAGTCCACACTGTGGAGAATAATTTTGGCCGAGTGCAATCCTCCAAGGGATTTTTTGATACCCTCGTTTATCAATTGATAATACCCCACCGTGCTTTCCCAGCTCATGCCGCCTATAAGACCGATCGTTTTCATAATACTCCTATCCTGCTTTGGAGAAACGGTATGTTTTCTTTCCCTTATTTGATAATTGGAACATGCCGGTGGCCGTTACCCGTGTGATGATGTCCTGTTCTTTCATATGGTGGTCGCTGAAAGACAACGTGCCTCCCGGTAATATCACCCTGTGCAGTTCCTGCAAAACCGCGTCAGGCTCGGAAAGATCGTGAAAAACATCATACAACAAAACGACGTTTACACTATTGTCCGGGAGCCCTGTGTTGCACGCAGACGTGATTGTTTCAATATTGTCAATTTTTTCCCGCGCAGCTTTTTTTTTGACTTTTTTTATGGCAAGGGGATGGATGTCAAGCGCATAAATTTTACCGGTGGGGCCAACCAATCCCGCCAGTGGTAGAATATAGCTGCCGGCACCACAACCGTAATCGAGTACACAAAACCCGGTCTCTATTCCGGTTTCCTTCAACAAGTTCATGCGGGGTCGGAAGCGGTCACGAATCCGGAAAATGAGGGTCATCAGTTTGAAACCAAGGCCCGACATTGGCTTGTCCATGATTGTTATTTCCATTTAAGTAGATATGCGAAAAATGGATAGCAAGCACTGGCTCGAAAGTCAAGCGCTGAAAAAATTGTATCAAATCAGGGGCTGGATACATGTCATCGGGAGAATAGGGGGGCTGAAACAATTTTAAACAGGTATATTAAATGCCGCCTTGTTTAATTTTTCTGATTTTTTGCAAAACATGATCATATTCATCTTCAAGTGCAATGAGGTCCATCATCACAGGCGGTTTTACAGAGTGGGCCGGCAGCCTTTTTTTGGTCTCTTTGATTTTATCGTCCAACGCCGTAAGCCTTTTTTTAAGGGCTTCAAGAGTTTCCATTATTCATCCTTTCGATTACTTCCCTATTTTTTTGTTCCACATTTCCGAACCAGTCACTTCCTTGTTGCTTACCCTTGAAAACGATAAAGTCTCTGAATCAAATTTCACTGCCCATGGATAGTCACTATGCCAACATTAACCATTCGATGCCAATATTCAACATCCAATATGGATGATGCCCACCATCCTCTGTGTATTATTGCGTATTCACAGCAGCCCGGTTAACTGGAAAATATTAGCTTGAAAAAAGGGTCGAGGCTGTATAATATCAACAAAATTATCTGCTTTGCAGGTCGGTATGGATAAAACGCTATTTTTAAAAGTGAGTTGACGCCCGGGACATGATTTCAGGATTTGAAAAAATTGTCGAAGAACGGATCAAGGCTGCACAGAAAAAGGGTGTGTTTGATAATCTGGACGGCACCGGAAGGCCGCTTGCGCTGGAAGAAGACGGTCATATACCCGAAGATCTTCGTCTGGCCCACAAGATTTTAAAAAATGCGGATTGTCTTCCACCTGAAATTGAATTAAAACAGCAGATCAGGCAGACCGAAGACCTTTTACGTACCATGGAAGATACCGCACAGCGGTATCATGCGCTGAAAAAACTGAATTTTCTAATACTGAAAATAAATTCGCAACGCCAGGCCAACATTATGTTCGAAGTGCCACAGCAGTATGAAGAGAGCCTGGTGGCGCGATTTGATAATGTAATTGTTTGAAGATACGCTATTATGGTTCAGAAAAAAAAAGCGGGCGATGGTGTTTTCAAGAGTATCATGGCCGCTTATGCCATTTTAATTCTACACGTATTATTGATTGCCGGAATGGGCCTCATGGTCATTTTTTTCCGGGGCATTATTCAGTATATGATATGGATATTTCTCGGCGGGGCGTTACTTTTGCTGGGCTCGGGCTACTATTTCTACCGCAAAATGAAAGCAGAGGGCAAAACATTACGTGAAACACTCCAGTCACCGATGCTCAACGGCCGGGCTGTTGAAATTAGTTTTCTAGGGGGAATTGCCTCTGTAAGGCTGGGGCGGAATGACAGTCGGCCTGCCCTGGAAGGAAGTTCGGATATTGCGCTTAAGCAACTGGACGGTCCCGGCAGTTCCCGTGTCAAAGAACTCAATGAACTGGCCCATCTGTTCAAAAATAAGCTGATCACCCTGGATGAATACGAACAGGCCAAGCAGCAACTCTTTAAACCCTGAACAACCGTGGGTAAACCTGACCAGCATCGAAAAAAAATCAACGGGACTACCGCCGGTTTGTTTCAAAAGACTGCGACCTTATCTTTTGCCGTGTAAGGCCGTGCAAGGAGTATCACCATGAAAAAACTCAATATTGCGCTTCTTTCCGGAGGGATATCTTCCGAACGGGAAGTTTCACTCAACAGCGGTGATCAGGTATTCGAAGCCCTGGATAAGGAAAAGTATCATGTGACCCGCTATGATCCCAAAACCGACCTTCAGCGCCTGGTGGAAGATGCCCCGGGCATAGATGCTGCCCTTATCATTCTTCACGGACCCTATGGAGAGGACGGCACGATTCAGGGTCTGCTTGATCTTTTGGACATTCCGTATCAGGGTTCCGGTGTGCTGGGCAGCTCCCTGTCCATGAACAAGCTGGCTTCCAAGCAGATGTATGAACAGGCCGGTATTCCAACGCCGCCGTATCTGGTTGCCGGAGCAGGTGACGGGGAAAACGGCGATCTGTGGATAGCGCGCCTGGGATTGCCGCTGGTGATCAAGCCGGCGGAGGGCGGATCCAGTATCGGCATATCCATTGTCAAGACAAGAGAAGCACTAACCCGGGCCACCCGGGCGGCTTTTGAACATGACGCTACGATTCTCATCGAACAGTACATCGACGGGATTGAACTGACCGGTGGTGTTATCGGTAACCAAAGCCTTGACGCATTTCCGATTATCGAGATTATTCCGGACCCAAAACATGAATATTTCGACTATACCGCCAAATACACGGCCGGCGCTACCCGGGAAATCTGCCCGGCCCGCATCAGTGACACGCTCACCCTCAAAGCCCAGAATTATGCCAAAATGGCCCACAAGGCCCTTTTCTGCAGGGGTTACAGCCGAACCGATATGATCCTTAAAGGGGATGACATTTATGTGCTTGAAACCAATACCATCCCGGGAATGACGGCCACCAGCCTGCTGCCCCAGGCAGCCGCCGTCGCCGGAATCGATTTTACCAGACTCATGGATCAATTGATCGAACTGAGCATGGAAGAGCGGCGGCCCGGACGAATGGAAGAAGATTAAAGATGGCAGTCGGAAGGCGTAAGGTGAAAGGTAGAAGGCAAAATAGTAAGGTGGGCTGTGCCCACCAAACAGACAGAATGCCTTTAGTCTAAAGAACCTTGAAATATTGAGGTCCACCGGGAATTTGGGCTGTTGATTTGTCAGCGATGCATGGGAATAAATAAAATTTGATGAAACCGGCTAAACGCAACAGACAACACAGGGGGAAATTATGAAAGTATTAGTGGTGGGTGGCGGCGGCAGAGAGCATTCGTTTGTATGGAAAATTGCCCAAAGTCCCAGGGTTCAGAAAATTTACTGCGCACCGGGAAATGCCGGTATTGAAGGCATGGCAACGTGTGTCCCCATCAGTGCAGAAGACGTTAAGGGACTGCTTGAATTTGCCGTGACAGAAAAGATCGATCTTACCGTCGTCGGCCCCGAGGTACCCTTGTCCATGGGCATCGTGGATCTGTTTGAGTCAAAAGACCTGCGCATATTCGGTGCCTCCCAGAAAGCCGCCGAAATAGAGTTCAGTAAGTCTTTTGCCAAAAAGTTGATGATTAAATACAACATTCCCACTGCCCGGGGCGGTGAATTTACCAGTTATAAAAAAGCCCAGGAATGCATTCACAGCATGGGCGCACCTCTGGTAATAAAGGCGGACGGCCTGGCCGCAGGCAAGGGGGTTATTGTCTGTGACACCGTTAAAAAGGCCCTTGCGGCCCTTGATCTGATTATGGTGAAGAAAGCGTTTGGTGCGGCGGGTAAAAAGGTGGTCGTGGAAGAATGCCTGTTTGGTGAAGAGGCATCCTTTCTGGCGTTTACCGATGGTGATACCGTGCTGCCCCTGCCGTCTTCCCAGGACCACAAACCCATATTTGACGATGACAAGGGACTCAACACCGGCGGAATGGGGGCCTATTCCCCGGCACCGGTGGTGGATCGTTTCATGCATGACCGAATTATGAAAGAGGTTATGATTCCTACGGTCAAGGCCATGCAGGCGGAAGGGCGACCCTACAAGGGGGTTTTGTATGCCGGGTTAATGATCGACGGCGATAAAATAAATGTGCTGGAATTTAACGGCCGTTTCGGAGATCCGGAAGCTCAGCCACTTCTGATACGTATGAAGAACGATATGGTCTCCATCATGGAAGCCGTGATTGACGGTCGGTTGAGTGAATGTATGCTGGATATTGATGACCGGGCGTCGGTGTGCGTGGTGATGGCTTCCGGTGGATACCCCGGCAAATACACTAAAAATCTGCCGATTTCAGGACTCGATAATGTGAAGCGGATGCGGGACGTGATGGTTTTTCATGCGGGCACCGATACGGTGAAAGACAAGGTTGTCGCCAGCGGTGGGCGGGTTCTGGGAGTGACGGCCCTGGGCGATACCATTGAAAAGGCCATTAAAAAAGCCTATCAGGCCGTGGCCAAAATCAAATGGAAGGGCGTGCAGTTTCGAAAGGATATCGGCCAGAAGGCCATCGTCAGACTCGCTGCCCCGGCGAAAGTGGGCATTGTGATGGGCAGTGATTCGGACCTGCCGGTGATGATCGGCACCGTGGCCATGTTGAAAAAATTCAAGATTCCCTTTGAAATGACGGTGGCCTCGGCCCACCGCAGCCCGGAACTGGCCGTTTCCTTTGCCGCTACGGCCCGGGATCGCGGCATCAAAGTGATCATCGCCGGCGCCGGGCATGCGGCCCATCTGGCCGGTGTTCTGGCGGCCCATACATCGTTGCCGGTTATCGGTGTTCCCATTGATTCTTCCTGCCTTCAGGGGTTTGATTCTTTGCTTTCCACCGTCCAGATGCCTCCGGGTATTCCGGTGGCAACGGTCTCTTTGGGAAAACCCGGGGCTAAAAATGCCGGTATCCTGGCGGCCCAGATTCTGGGGGTGGAAGATGCCGGATTGCAGCAGCGCCTGGATGATTTTAAAGCCGGACTGTCCGAAGCGGTGGCCAAAAAGGCGGAAAAGCTGAAGGATTATCGATGACCCATGACGGCCCGGATATTAAAAATAACCCCCGGTAGGGCTTCTGTGGATGCCATAGATGCTGCTGCCAGGATCATTACAGATGGCGGTGCCGTTGTGTTTCCCACCCGGGGACTCTACGGCCTCGGGGCCGATGCCTTTAATGAAACGGCGATTGACCGCATTTTCAATATAAAGGACCGATCAACCCAAAAGCCTGTACTGGTGCTGATTGATGAAATAGGCCACTTGGAACGGCTGGTTAAAAATATTACACCGCTTGCCCAACGGGTCATGTCACAGTTCTGGCCGGGGAGGATCACCCTGGTTTTTCATGCGCTGGATGCAGTGCCCCCTATGCTTACCGCGGGAACTGGGAAAATCGGGGTCCGCATGGCCGGGCATCCGGTGGCATCCGCCCTTGTTCGTGCGGTGGGCGGACCGATTACCGGCACCAGTGCCAATCCGGCCGGAATGCCCGGGTGCATGTGTCTTCAGGACATGGACCCGGCCATCATCCGGGCGGCGGATCTTGTTCTGGATGCCGGACGGCTCAACGGCGGTATGGGCTCCACCGTTGTCGACGTCACCGGCCGGTTGCCGGTGGTGCTGCGGGAGGGCGCGGTCGGGGCAGCGGATCTTTTTAAGTAGACCTAACCCCACTTGTACTTGGATGGCACTGATTTCAAAGTTTTTATGCGGCCTGTTGCTCTTTTATGGTGTGGTTAAGCGGTGGGGTGGAAAAGTCAGGAAAATTTTGAATAAATTGGCGGTCCACGAGTTGGGTGGACAAGATGGCTACAAGGGCCATGTTTTCACGTTCGCTTATCAGGTTGCCATTCTGGCTTTTACATTTGCCGATTAGCTGCTGAACTTTGGCAGGCTCGAAATAGCCGGCGTGTTTGATGGCTGTTTTCGAAAGCAGCTCGGAAACGTATTCTGGCGGATTCGCGTTGAGGAAGCAATGGCTGATGGGTGCACGGTAGGGTTGTTTGGCCCGGTCGATGAGAGTTGCCGGTACCTGATTACGGGCGATTTGTTTTAAAATGAATTTTTCGGTCAGTCCGTTGAGTCTCAGCTTGGCTGGCATTCGGGCAGCCAATTCCACCACACGGTGGTCCAGGAATGGAAATCGGCCTTCAATGGAGTTGGCCATGGCCATTCGGTCGCCCTGGGAACAGAGCAGGTAGTTGGAGAGAAAAAGGGTGCTTTCCAGGTATTGGGCTTGGGACAGCGATGACCATTGCTTGAAGTTGGTCGGCAGTTGGGCCTGGATGCGGTTGGTAAAAGCATCCAGTTGTGCATTGTCGGTATTTAAGGCGGGAAGCAGGAAATTTTTTAACTGGCTGGTATTTCGCCAGCGCAGCATGTGGGAGTAGACCGGTGAGTCAACATCCTGCAGGCCTTTTTTAAAAAAATTAATTAAAAAGGCATTGGGCCGTCCGTTTTGATTGTCGAAGATGTAGGGGTAAAGTTTTTTGAGCAGATGGGGGCGGAAGGCCGAATCGGGATCCCGGGCCCAGAAACGTCTAATTTTTGTTTCCTTGAAGATGTTGTATCCGGCAAAAATTTCGTCAGCGCCTTCGCCGGTGAGCACGACTTTGAAGTTACTGCGCCGCACCAATCCGGACAGCATCATCAAAGGGGCTGGCGCCGTTCGAATCATGGGCACTTCAGCGTGCCAGACCACCTGTGGAAACAAATTGCCGATATCTTCGTCAGAGCATTGGATGGCGCGGTGTCTGGTTTGAATAGCGGATATGGCGGTATGCTGAAAGGCACTTTCGTCAAAGCGTTTGTCTGTAAACTGTACTGAAAAGGTGTTCAACCGATTATTGAAGTTTTTTTGTACAAGTGTGCTGATGAAAGTGGAATCAATGCCGCCACTGAGGTAGGCCCCCACTGGCACATCGGCACGCAGTCGAATGCGGGCAGCATCGAGCAGCAGGGCCTGCATCTCTTCAGTCCACGATTCCAAATTGCGTTTTTCTGAAGATTCGGCAAAGTCCAATTGCCAGTAGCGGTGAAGGTGAAGGCCGTTGGTATCAAAAACAGCGTAATGGGCCGGGGGAAGTTGGTAGATCTTTTCAAAGGCGGTCAAAGGGTCCACCGGCGTCCAGCAGGTGAAGATGTCGGACAGTGTTTGATGACTTAAACGGCGCGGCAGGCGAGGGTCGGTGAGAAGCGCTTTAATTTCCGATGCAAAATGGAGACGTTGGCCTTGGTGATGATAGTATAAGGGGCGGATACCCATGCGGTCACGCCCCAGCAGCAGACGGCGCTTATTTTGGTCCCAGATGGCGATGGAAAATTGACCATTGAGATGGGTAAACACCTCTACGCCGTATGCTTCATAGAGATGAATGATCACTTCGGTGTCGCTTTGGGTATAGAAGCGATGGCCCTTTGCAATCAAGCCTTTGCGCAGTTCAGGATAATTAAATATCTCGCCATTGAATACAATCCAGATGGTGTGATCTTCATTGTGGATGGGCTGATGACCGCCATTCAAATCAATTATGCTGAGGCGGGCATGACCCAGGCCGACAGTGTCACTTAGATAGAGACCAGTGGCGTCCGGCCCCCGGTGATGGATGGCATTCAGCATGGGGTTGAGGATGGCTTCCTGATTTTCTTTATTTTTAAAGTTGGCAATACCGGCGATGCCGCACATAATTCACTCCTATTTAAAACTAATTTGTATCACCGGCAGGGGGTCTTTGTTTTACAATATAGGTCAGGGTGATTTTGTCTGTTGAACCGGGATCGACTTTTAGTGAAGCAGGGCTCAAGGCCGGTTTGACCGTTATTGCGCCTGATTTTTTAATATTGTCCAGTTGAATTTTTTCTGTGTAGATTGTTGTTATTTTATTTAGAATATTTTTGGCACCGATAATTTTGACCTTTTCGGGTGTAATCGTTACGCTTTCAAGGATCAGGCCTTCAGGCAGCTTGCCGATCCAGTCCGCCTGGATCGGCAAATTTTTTTCTATGGAAACATCCAGTGTTACTTTTACTGTCGGGGGTGTCACTTTTTTTAATAATACACCGGGTGGCAGTGTAATGTTTTCCGGGGTGATGGTAAATGTATTAGTGCCGACAACTGCTTTGCTCAGGTCCAGCCGCACGTTGACCTGTTCGGGGCGGATGGATTTGATAAGGGTTCCCGATCCGCTGAGGTTCAGGCTCACGTCATTTATTGAGGTCTCCAGAATTTGCATTTTGGGACTGCGGTTCATATATTCGATGGGAATTTCAAGGGTGCCCAGGCTTTCAAGGCCACGTGCAAAACTGAACCAGACGCCCGAAACGAAAAAAAAGGATAGAACAGCGGCGAGTCCCAATCGGAAATTTTCCTTTTTACGGGATGCGTCAGGTAGCGTCGACACTCCCACATGATCTCGCAGAATTTGTTCCAACTCCAGGTTGTCATGGATATCGATGATACGGTCTTCCCTGGCAACCACCACCTTGCCGCGTTCTTCGGACACAACAACGACAAGGGCATCGGTTTGTTCGGCCAGGCCGGCAGCGGCCCGGTGGCGCGTTCCGTAATAGGATGGTAAGTCCGACCGTTTTGACAGCGGCAGGATCACCCCGACTTCGGTAATGCGGTCCCCTTTAATGATCACAGCGCCGTCATGGACCGGGTTGTCATGCCAGAAAATACTGAGAATCATCTCTTTTGATATCTGCCCGTTCCAGGTGATACCGCTCTGGGTAAACTCTTTTAAATCTTCAATCGTCGGGAATACCAGTAGTGCGCCAATGCGTCGGCGCGATAATTCATAAATACTTTCAATGACGATCTCTATGGGCGTTTTTATTGTTTTATAATGCAGGCCCCAGAGAATGGTTTTTAAGTTTTTGGTCTGTAAAACACTGCGGATTTCATCTTTAAACACAATGATAATAATGAGGGCGGTAAACGCGATGATGCCCTGGAAGGCCAGGCTGGTGACAATAAGGCCTATGGCGGCGGCAATGCGCTGTAGTATCCAGAGCAACGTGATACCGGTGAGTACCCGAAATACATTGGTCCCTCGGAAAAGGACATAGAGCCGGAAAAGAATATAACTGTTTAAGGCAATATCGACGATGTCCTGCCATCGGATGCTGTCTAAAAATAGAATAAGATCGTAGTGCATATCAATCCGTGATGCTAAAGCGTAGTGTTTTGAAAATATTGCCCTGCAGATCGCTGATTTCAATGATCCAGGGGCCTTTGTCCATTTCACGCAACTCGATACTGCTGAAGGTGGACCATTTCGGTGATTTAAGAGATAATTTTTTTTGGGTGACCATTCGACCCCGATGATACCAGGTGTGATAGATAAACATGTTCTCCTGTACCGGGTCAAATGCGGTAAAACAGGAAATTTTGCCGCTGCCGCTGTCGATGGAAAACACGATAGCCGGATTTACAGGGGCATAATTTTGGACCCCTTCACACATGACAGCTTGTATCAGCATCGCTTTTTGGCCGTTTTGTTCTGTTGTTGAATCTGATTTTGATTGCGGACAAACCGGTATCACGCTGGTGAAAAACAATGACAAAAATAAAAAAAAGATGCTGGTTTTCATTATATTGCTCCTGGCGATTATTATAGCAGAGTATGAAAATATAGCAATGAATCAGCTGTTTACGGTTTACAATGTTCGGGTTGCAGTTGGAAAAAAACAGCGTATTGAAATCAATCTCCGTGCTTTTATAATCGTTGGGTGTCGTTCAAAAAAAAGTTTCGGCTGGTTCAAGCGCTTCCGGTAATCGTAACCCTACTTTTACTACAATCAGGGATAAAAGCAAACAAATTTGGCTGAAACGATGCGTAAAACCGGCCGTTGATCCGTGAACCGGTAAAAAAAGCTTCACTTTTTTATGGGCAGGCGGTATATAACTGTTTCGGTTAGATAGGCTTGGACCTGTCCATAAAATAACAAACAATCTAATGATAAGGAGGCGTACAGGTGGCAAAATTACCTGAAATTGCAATTAAAGCGTGGGATGCGCATGAAGGTCCCGTCGTATTTACAACGGTGGATAAAAAAGGAACGCCTAACACAATTTATGTGAGTTGTGTACAAAGAATCGGTGATGATAAGATTGTGGTGGCCAACAATAAAATGCATAAAACCCTGGAAAATATCAAGGCCGGAACCAAAGCCGGCATTCTTTATATTACAAAGGAAAAAAAAGCATTCCAGGTCAAGGGCTCACTGACCTATTTTACCGATGGCGACATTTATGATGATATGAAAAACAATTGGCTGGACAAAAAATATCCCGGGCACGGGGCAGTTGTGCTGACCATCGAAGCGGTATACAGTGGTGCCGAAAAACTGGCATGATCTGTTCCATGAGATCTGCGGGAGCACGAAGGACGCAACCAGTGAGCGACAAACTCCGTTTCCCCGCTGTTTCAAGAAAAGTGCCCCGTGATACTTCCGGATACCGTATCACGGGGTATATCGGTGGTGTGAATAAAACGCCTTTTCAAGATCCCGCACCTTTTTTTTTCTCTCCCGAGACAGGAAAAAATCGTAAAGTGGATCATCATCGGAGATATCCCGGTGCAAAATTTCCTGCTCAAGGATGGACAGGACTTCAACGGATTTATCGCAGGCAGGGTAGTTTTTATCATCAATTCGGATTATCTCGTCAAAGTGGATGGCAATGATATTGTTGATATCCACCAGCTTTACATCCCCGCCGGGTGTTATAATCAGGTTGCCAAAACCTGCAAGATCGGGGATATACCCGGTGCCTGCTATCATCTGTCTTGTCCTTTTGACAAACAGGCGGATATTTTCTCTGGCTTTGTCGATCAACACCTGGCCTGATGATGTCCCGAGTGGCATTTGTTTGAACAGGGTGGCCAGTGGGTCGTTTCCGCACAGGTGCCAGGGGTCGATAATCTCTCCTATGATATATTCCTGAAGCCCGCAAAGGACGATGCTGTTTGTTCCCGCCCGTGTGTAATCAACAATAAACTCATCAGATCTGGCAATCAGTCCGGGTCCTAAAAATTTTAAAACAAGGTTATACTTATCAATTTCTTTTAGCACCGCATTCAAATTGTCAAATCGGTTTCGCAGGATTCTGAGCATCCGTTTGGGTCTGGCCCGGGGATACCATCGGGTGTTATTGATGATTTCGCCCTTTGTTTCCTTCAGGACATCGTCAGCGGTTAAAACTTCGAAAATATGGGACCTGAGGCCCTCCCGGTAATGCTTTCTAAATTGATATTGAGCTGATCCTTTGATAAAGTTCAGCCCTGCCACCTCGTCGCCTGAAAGAAAAGGGCGATCCCTGATATCCTGTTTTTCATTCATTGCCGATTTTGTAGAGGGGAAAGTCCCGGCAAAGCTCGGATACGGTATTTTTTGCCGTAGTGAGAACGGTTTCATTATCCGGATTTTTTAACACTTTGGCAATTAAAGCCGCTATGATCGCCGCCTGGGCCGCCTTCATCCCCCGCGAGGTAATGGCCGGGGTGCCTAAACGGATACCGCTGGTCACAAAGGGGCTTTTCGTTTCAAAGGGGATGGCATTTTTATTGACGGTGATGCCGGTTTTCCCAAGAAGATTTTCAGCATCCCTGCCGGTAATATCAAGGCTTGTGAGATCGACCAGCATCATGTGGTTATCCGTGCCGTCCGAGACGAGCTTGATGCCCCGGGCCATGAGTTCCTCGGCCATGGCAGCCGCATTGTTTACAATATCTTTCTGGTAATCGGTAAATGAATTTGAAAGAGCCTCTTTAAACGCAACTGCCTTGGCGGCGATCACATGCATCAGCGGGCCACCCTGGATGCCGGGAAAAATGGCACTGTTCAGCTTCTGGCCCATATCCGAACTGGCGAGGATCAGTCCTCCCCTGGGGCCCCTTAATGTCTTGTGGGTGGTGGAGGTCACAATGTCCGAGACCGGCACCGGCGAAGGATGCAGGCCCACGGCCACAAGGCCTGCGATGTGAGCCATGTCCACCATGAGCAGTGCCCCTGTGGATTGGGCAATTTCAGCAAAAATATCAAATTTTATGATGCGGGGATAGGCGCTGCCCCCGGCAATGATGAGTTTGGGCCGATGCTCACGGGCAAGCTTTGCCACCTCCTGGTAATCGATGGTACCGGTCTCTTTGTCCACACCATAATGGGAAAAATGGTAGAGTTTGCCTGAAAAGTTCACCGGACTGCCATGGGTCAAATGGCCGCCATGGGAAAGGTTCATCCCCAAAACCGTGTCGCCGGGTTTCAGTACGCTCATAAGGGCAGCCATATTGGCCTGGGATCCCGAATGGGGCTGGACATTGACATAGGCGGCGTTGAATAGTTTCTTTGCCCGTTCAATGGCAAGACTCTCGGCAGCATCAACAAACTCGCATCCGCCATAATATCGTTTTGCAGGATATCCCTCAGCATATTTATTGGTGAGCACGCTTCCCTGGGCGTCCATGACCGCCTGGCTGACACTGTTTTCAGAGGCGATCAGTTCCAGGCCGTTTTCCTGGCGCTGCAACTCCTGTTCTATAATTTTGGCTATTTCGGGATCAGTGTTTAAAATGCTGGGTGACACCATAATTTTTTATCTCTCTTTGCCCTGGGATTGGTTTTTAATAATTTTCTACAGCCATGGTAATTTTAACCCTGTTGTCTTTAAGATTATTTTCTAAAAAAGAGGGTTTATAGATAAAATATTTAAGAGTGGAAATCAAGACCGTTTCTAACTTTTTAAGCTTGACAGGGGTTTATTTTTTTGAGATGTATGAATATCTGTTCATATGTTCATAGAAATTGGCAAGGAGGACCAGATGACCGGTCGTGATACCCTGAGCTCAAAAGATGATATTTGCAATATCCGGATAATTCATACAGACAAGATTAAAAAAGCCCATGAAGGTTCAATTGCAGATGATCAACTGGAACGCCTGGCCCTGACCTATCGGTTGCTGGGTGATCCAACGCGCCTGAAAATCATTATCGCCCTCTGGCAGGTAGAGATGTGTGTGTGTGATATTGCGGCCTTTCTGGGCATGAGCGAATCGGCTGTGTCCCACCAGCTAAGGCGGTTAAGGGATATAGCCATTGTCAAAAACCGCAGACAGGGGCAGGTTTTATATTATTCCTTAAGCGATGTTCACGTCAGTACGTTGCTGGAGATGGGCATCGCTCATGTCGGCGAAGTCGGGTTAAATTGAATAATGAAAATTGAAGCTTAATAGATACTGGAAACTAACCTGATGAATTTTATAATCAATATCGTTGGTTCCGCCTGGCAATTGTTGCTGGCGTCTTCCATCTACATACTCTTCGGGCTTTTGGTGAGCGGGTTTTTAAAAGTTTTTCTGGACCCCAATATGGTGGTTCGTCACCTGGGCCATGGCCGGTTTGCATCGGTGTTCAAGGCCGCCTTGCTGGGTGTACCGATTCCGTTATGCTCCTGCGGGGTCCTGCCGGCGGCTTTGTCCCTCAAAAAACAGGGCGCCAGTAATGGCGCAACCACCGCTTTTATGATTTCTACGCCGGAATCCGGTGTGGATTCCATTGCCATCAGCTATGCCCTGCTGGATCCTGTCATGACCATTGCCCGGCCGGTCGCTGCTTTTTGTACGGCGGTTGCGGCAGGGGTCTCAGAAAATCTCATTGGCTATCAATCCGGTAAGATGTCAGTGGCACCGGATTTGAAATGCCCGGTGGACGGTTGCTGTGACGATGTGGACTGTCCCCCGGAAATCCATAAACGGCATCATGGATTTCGTCAGAAAATCGGCGTTGGTATTCGATATGCCGTTACCGATTTCTGGGGTGACCTGGCCCCATGGTTTTTTTTCGGCATCCTGCTGGCCGGTGTGATGACCGCCTTGATTCCCGAAAATATGTTTTCCCGCTATCTTGGGGGCGGTTTGCCGGCCATGCTGATTATGCTGGCCCTGGGCATTCCACTTTATATCTGTGCCACGGCATCTACCCCCATTGCCGCTGCGTTGATTTTAAAGGGGGTGAGCCCTGGTGCCGCCCTTGTTTTTCTACTGGCCGGACCTGCCACCAATATGGCCACTTTAACCGTTTTGGTGGGCATCCTCGGCAAACGGGCCACAGCGATATATCTGGCCTGCATCGCCGTGTGTGCCGTGGCATTTGGACTTTTGCTGGATCAGGTGTATCTTATCGCGGGCCTTTCCGCTAGAGCCATGGCCGGAGCAGTATCCGAAATAATGCCCGGGTGGGTGGAAATAACGGCTGTGGTGTTTCTTCTTGCCATTTCCGTAAAGCCGGTCGGCACTGCCATAAAAGCAAAAGCAGGGCTTTTAAAACCGCCGGGTACCGGCCCCTCCCATCCGGTGCAGGGCTGCGGCGCCACATGAGGGTGTTCGGAATGATAAGATCCGGTCTGGGTCTACATTGTTTATAGCCAATCGATGGGGCTGGACCCTATCGAATTTGCGGTTCTAAATATTTTTCCACATGCACGGGGCCCGGAATCTGGCCCTGGGTCAGCATAATTTTTTCGGTCTGCTGCCATGCGTCGATATCGATGGTGCCGATGCGGATATTATCTGCCGGTTTAACCAGTTTTCGCGTTACCTCCCATTGTTCCCCAATGAGTTCCAAAGGGGTGTCTTTATCAAACCGGTGAATCGTATCCAGGGCCTTTTGCTTGTTTTTTGGATCAAGGGCCGCCTCCCAGCCTGCAAGAAGGGCCCGGACAAACCGTTCAACGGTCTCGGGGTTTTCCTGTATCATATGTTTGGATGTCACCACGGAGTTGGCAACAAAACGGACACCATGGCCGGCAGGATCCAGAAAAGAAACTTTTTCCCCTGTACTTAACAGCTTCCGGGCGATAAAAATTCCCTGGGAGTTCCTGTAAACCGGCCAGACGTCCACTTTGCCCTGATAAAACGGGGTGTAATCATATCGAACGCTGAACAGGTTTACCTTTTTTTCATCCACGCCGCCCTTGGCCAGCAGGGTTCGCATGATGGTCTCATCGTTTCCACCATAGGTAATGCCGATGGTCCTGCCTTTTAAATCCCCGAGTTGATGGATGGGAGGGGTATCTGCCCGGTAAATCCACTGGAGGGGATTGATTTGAAAAAGCTGGGCAATGACAACCACCGGTGCCCCTTTGGCCACGGCCCGGATCACCTGGTCGGCTGAAGCAACGCCGAACTGTGCGTGTCCCAGTTCCAGTTCCCGTATGGCGTCCCTTTCCGGCCCCCCGGACTTAACGGTTACATCCAGGCCCTGGGCTGTGAAAAAACCGTGAACATCGGCGTACAGATCACCCACCACGCTGGCGTTAAACAACCATTTCAGCCGATAATTCATATGCGTCTGCCCTGCACGGGCCGAATCGGCGGTCATCCATGCTGCCGACAGCAAAATGGTGATCATTGAGGCTATGATGCCAAGTTTTTTGAAAAATGATCGTTTCATGCCATTTCTCCTTTGCAAAATAGTTTTATCGTTTTTTATGTTTCATTATTTTGACCACCGGCCCAGCTTTTTTTAACACGATTTCCAGACCATTCCAGCAGACCCTGATAGATGGAAAGGGTGATCCCGATGAGAAACAGGGCCACCAGTATTCGGGCAAGATCGCTCTGGTACAGGGCAATCCGGATGCTGTAACCGATTCCGGCATTGGCGGCGATAAATTCCGCTACAATGGTCCCGGCCATGGCCAGGGTCGCACTGCCGGCAATCACCGTGGTCAGTTTTCCAAGGTTTTCAAAGGCCCGGATCTTAATTTCAAGCTGCCACCGCATTCGCCCGGTACTGCGATAAAAGTGTTCGATATCCCTGATGGGTTCGGACATGATCCCAAGGACGGACAACAGCAGGGGGAAATAACAGATCATTGCTGCGATGAGTAACCGGGAGATAAAACCGTCTCCCAAAAGGATAAAAATAATCGGGGCAATGGCCACGATGGGATAGGCCTGAACATTATAGGCCGCCACTTTGATAAAAGATCCGAACCAGGTCGCCTGGCGGCCCACCACCCCGACGGTGAAGGCCACGCAGATGGAAATGATCTGGCCGAGAACGGCAACGTAAAAGGTGTTCAGCACATCAAAGAAATAGCTTTTGGATACGGCGGTGCAGGTTTTCCAGACTTCTATGGGACCGGGAATCACATAGTCGGACAGGTTCAGGGTATATTTCAGTAACAGGAGCAGGGTAAGCCCTAGAAAATAGATAATGAGAAACTGGCCGATTCGCCTATGAAGCATTCATGATCTCCAGCATGGTTAACTCCAGTTTTTGCCGGTCCACGGTTTTGCCGGATTGAAGATCCTGGCCCGGAATGGTGAGAACCTGGGGATTCTTATGGGCATTGCGGAAGACAAGAATGTCACGGCAGAACGTGGCGACTTCCACCACGTTGTGGGAAATATACAAAAATACACGGTCCGGAAATATATCCTTGATTTTGAGGATGATTTTCTCCCGGGTGGGTTCATCCACATTGGCCAGGCTTTCATCCATGATCAGCAGTTGAAAATCCTGTAGAAGGTACCGGATCAGGTTGATACGGTTCTGCTGGCCCAGAGACAGTCGTGAAAATCTCAGATGCAGGCATTCATTAAGGCCAAATGTATCGACAAGGGCATCCCTTCGGCTGGCCAGGGACGACGGCACTATTTTTTCAAGATGCCTTCCGATACTTGACCAGCCAGGGAGCCGCTCAAGGTTGTAGGCGTATAGAAGGGTATCGAGACCCCGGGTTTTGATGTCTCCTGAAAAGGTGTTCAGACTTTGGGTGAGGAGTTTTGCAAAGGATGTTTTCCCCACACCGGAAGGCCCGAAAAGGGCATGAAATCCAGGGGTATCGATATTAAAAGAAAGGTGCTTGAAAACCGGATTTTCAGCTCCTGGATAGGTAAAATTTATGTCACGACATTCAAGCAGCATCTGCCTTCCGATACTCTCTTGTCCCTATTTTGAAGGGATACAGTCTAATCTGGCAAAGCCAGAACCAAATTGAACAGTGACAATTGAAAACTGGTGGATAGTGAAAGAGCTGATTCGTCAGTCTTTTGCACACCTCAAAATACATATCCCATGACTTTTATATAAATAAGTGCTGCTAAGGTCAACCCTGGAGATGATTAATTATGATACCGTCTAAATCTGGCTTTTTACGATAGTGTGGTAACCTACCAGCGAACACTCATCATGGTGCAGTTCAATCCGCTGCCGATACCCATGAGTGCCACATGATCCCCGGTGTGCGTCCGCTCGTCTGCTTCGGCCATGGCCAGGGTGATGGGCAGGGCCGCCGGGCCGATATTGCCCTGGGTGGGAAAGTTCAGATATGCCTTTTCAGGTGTCAGGCCCAGGCGTTTGCTCAATTCATCCATGTTTCGCCGGCTCACCTGGTGCGGGATATACAGATCCAGGGTTTCATCGCGCCAATCGTCCAGGGTTTTACCGGCAAGCTGCCATGTGGCATGGGCCAGGTTGACGCCGTGCACCAGAACCCCGTGTGCATCGGCGATCATGTTGTCTTTTTGCCCGAGGCAGAGCCGGCTGTGCTCGGTGGCTGCCTGGGATACGGAACCCTTTATCAAATGGCCGGATTTTGAAATATCCTTATGGCACAACAGCATGGCAACGGCCCCGGATCCCAGGGTCAGGGTGGCAAAATTGTTCCTGAAGGCCGATGCGGAGGTGGTTTCGGCCTGAAGCATTTTAATGGTGGCCTCCACAGGCTCCCGGGAACTCTCCCCGTCCACGATGAGCCCGTAACGGATGATGCCGGCTTCGATCATGAGGATCATGTTGACCATGGCGTTGACAAATCCAAGGCAGGCATTGCCAATATCGTAATTCATGCAGTCGGCTGACAGCTTCAGGTTTCCATGAACCAGGCTGGCCACGGCAGGTTCGATATAATCCTTACACACGGATGTATTGATGATGCAGCCGATCTCCTGCGGGTCGATTCCGGCCTTGTTTATTACCTTTCGGGCGGCCCGGGTCGCCACATCACTGGGCATGACACCCGTATCCCAGAACCTGCGTTCACGGATACCGGTCAGGCCCTCCAGCAGACCCTGCTGAATCTCGAGCCGCTGCATGGTGCCGGAAAGCTGATTTTCAATATCCGTCGATCTAATGATATGGGGAGCCAGTTCACAGGCCACCGCTTCAATGCTTACATTATTTGTTATCATGGGTGTTACGCTCTCCATATGCCTTTTTGTATACGACGCAAAAAAAGGTGGTATGATTTTGTTCACATAAGGCAAAAAAATCATCTGCCCTGCGGGCCGCAATTTACAATAAAAGTTATAAGTTAATACCGAAGGGGCAATTCGTCAAAAATTAGTCCTGTATCCCGTTCAAAAGCCTGGAGAATAATTGCTTGTGTTGGTTTTGCCGGGAAAGGGTGCCCGGCCTTTGGGCTGGTTTTGATGCTGTTTTTTGGGCATGGCGTTGTCTGTATGTTGCCGCCGTCGTTGGACTGTCGCTTGATTTCGATCCGTTCCTGTATTACCGTACGGGCAGATTCAAAATTAAGGGAGGTAATAATGAAAAAAACGATTATCCTGATTCTGCTCACCGGTATTCTATTCAGCGTCCCTCTTGTTTTTGCCGAGCCTGTACCGTCTTCTGAACGCAATTTAATCCTTACCGACGGTACGGCCGAGGTGAGTGCCGAAAACGATTCTGTGAAAATCTCCATTGGCGTCGTCACCCGGGGGCAGCGTCTGAATACGGTCAGCGCGACAAACATGGATATCACCGATAGAGTCCTTGCCGCCCTCAAATTGCTTAATATTGAGCGCCTTACACTCAAGACCACCGATTACCGCGTCACACCTCAAAGGGATTACAAGGCGAAACCGCCCAAAATCACGGGGTATGAAGTGAACAATGGTGTTTCGGTAACCATAGAAATGTTTGCCCCGGATCGGTTGTCCACCCATGCGTCTGTTATTGTTGCAAAAGCGCTGGAAAATGGTGCCAATAGCATCCAGGGTATTAACTTTTATATCAAAGATAAAACACTTCTGGAACACAATGCCCTTACCCTTGCCACCCGGCAGGCCATCACCCGGGCGCAAACCTTGGCCGATGCCGCCGGTGTGAAGTTAAAGCGAATCGTTTCCCTGAGCACTCATCCGGGGTATGCAACGCCCATGAAATCGATGCTTCGCGGCACCCCCGTGCAGGCAGGCGCTGAAGCCATGGTGCCATCCATGGAACCGGGGGAAAGCCGAATCCGCGCACAGGTAACCCTTGTCTATGAAATCGAATAAACGGGAAAGGATGATTGTCGATCATGGTAAAGAATATGCCACCGGATATCAAAAATGTGGAAATTGACAAGGAACCTGTGGAATTATACAAGATACTCAAGTTCGAAAACCTGGTCGCCAGCGGGGGAGAGGCCAAATTTGTAATTTCTCAAGGACTTGTACGGGTGAATGATGAGAAAGAAACGCGAAAACGAAAGAAAATTTTTACAGGCGATGTGATCGAATATAATAATGAACGATTCCGGATTGTGGTTCAATGACAAGGGCGCGGCAGGCCTGGTTTTTGCATGGATCAATAGCGCAATAGCGGGACATGATAACTAAGTTGAGCGACTATATAAAAAGGAGTCTGCATGAATGATCTGGAAATTAAAAAAGGGTTGCAACAGGTACGGGTGCAGCTTGTCGAAGTGTTTGCAGAAACCGTGAACGCTTCTTTATCGACGCTGACACTTGACATTGATGAAGAGATCCTCACGGAACTCAAAGAAAGAATTGCCGCGCTGGTGTTCAGTGAACAGGTCAATGATTCACCGGCGGCTCAATACCTTGCCGTTTGGGAAGACGGCTGCAAAGAAATCACCCACCTTTACATGAGCCCGAACATAAAAGACCTTCTGGGGTATTCGGCAGAAGAGCTCGGCAGTATCGGATACGCCAGCATCGTTGGCACGGATATTCTGAGTTTTTATCAGGATAAAGACCATGTCCAGGAAAAAATTATTCCGGTCCCCATGGCCCAGGAAAAACGGAAAGAGGGATTTCTGGGCAATCGGAACTGGGAAGGATATTATAAGCTCAGGAAGAAAAACGGCAAAGATATCTGGGTCATTGATAAGGCGGTTATTACAAAATTCAGAAACACGCTAAATAAAAAGGTAATTTGTGTCTCAGGCGGCCTTTTGCTTGAAACGACGCAGGTCCTGGATGGCAGGTAATTTTCAAACCTTATTTTGGCGCCGGCTTGATCTGGTTTCGTACCTTGCCGGATGTCAACCGTAATCTGGCGGTCTCGGCTGCTTTGAAATGCAATTCTTCCCATCCATATTCCGAGTAATCAGCCGTATGCGGTGTGATGATCAGCCTTCCCTTGATCCAGTCTTCGTCATTGCGCCAGGCCGTCAGCAGCCCGTGGTCTTTGGGGGGTTCATCGGGCAGTACATCCAGGGCCACCGATGACAGATGGCCGCTTTTTAGCGCCTCTTCGATACAGTCAAGACTTTCAAAGAGCCCTCCCCGGGCCGTGTTCACCAGTGAGGCCCCGGACTTCATTTTGCCGATAAAATTCCTGTCGATCATTTTTTCCGTGTCCGGTGTCAACGGGCAGTGTACGGTAATGATGTCTGACCGGGCACATAGGCTGTCCAGCGTGTCAACGATTTCAAAACCATCCGGCTTGACCGGATCACTGGAAAATGGATCGTATGACAAAATACGGTATCCGAACGGTTTCATCCGGTCGATCACCGATGCGCCGATCCGTCCCCGGCCGATAACGCCCAGTGTGCTTTTGCCGGTGCGTTCGATGGGGGCCAGTACCTGTTGCCATTTATCGGTGTGAAGACGGCAGTCATAATTATACCCGATGATTTTTCGCTGCAATCCGAGGATCATGGCGCAGGCCGTGTCGGCGACTTCCGTGGTGCCGCAGCCGGGGGTATTGCAAAATACGATATTTTTGTCGGCAAGGGCCTGTATGTCCACACGGTCATATCCCATTCCGTAGCGTACGGCGATCTTGCAGTTGTCCAGCACAGCGGCGGTCTGCGTGTCCACAACCCAGTGCCAGACGAGGATCGCGTCAACTGTTTGCCATTGTTTTTTATTCTCATCCGATGCTCGCCAGTCTGACAGAAAAATAAATTCAGCTTCCGGAAAGGCCTCAACTTCAGAGGTGATGGGTGGTTTTACAAAATCGGTAATGCCGACAGTCCAGCGTTTGTCTTTGATGCGCATTATTTATTCCCCTTGAGTACCAGTCGATCATATTCTTCACTGTCCACAAATGCCTCGATGATGGTCGGTCCCGGGCTGGTGAAGGCTTCTTCCAGCGCCTTGTCATATGTTTTCTGGTCAGTGGCCTTTAAAACAGGGACCCCGAAAAAATTATCCGCGGATTGATACCGGTCACCGGACAGGGTCGTACCGTATTCGCATTGATACTGTTTTTGATTCTGCTTAATGCGAATAAGGGATAATTTTTGATCGGTGAGTAGAATAAATACAATATTCAAATCAAGCCGCATGGCAGTGGCCATCTCGCCGACCATCATCAGGAAACCGCCGTCGCCCACCACACAGGCGACCTTCTTTTCGGGGCAGCATAGCTTTGCGGCTATGGCCGAAGGGATGGCAAACCCCATGGATGACCAGCCGTTTGTCATTAACAGGCATCCGGTCCCGGGTGTCGGCCACTTCTGGCCGATGAGATGCAGGTGGGCACCCACATCACAGGTCATGATGCCGTCTTCGGGCAGGGCGGCCCGCAACCCCTCCAGAACAGTGCACGGACCAAAGGCACTTGTGGGACGTAAGCGGTTAAGCATCTTTTGCTTGCGGGTTTCTAAGGCGTTCAAATCCCACTTGTTTTGAACCGGCGAAATAGACAGAAGAGATTCAAGGGATGTCGCTAAATCCCCGATAATATCACCGGCAAGCGTATAGTTGTCAGTATCCAGATCCACGGGGACGGTATTGATGTTGAGCACCGGGACATGGGGGATCCAGTCCTCATAGTTGATTTCAACAGGATCATAGCCGATGCCCACAATCAGATCGGCCTGCTGATGGGTCTGCCCTACGATATTGGCCAGTGCGTGGTTCAAAATACCGGCATACAACCGGTGGTTTTCGGGCACCAGCCCTTTGGCCATGGGGGTCAGGATAACGGGAACTTCAAATTTTTCAATAAGTGCTGTGAGCAATGGTTGAATACCGGCCCGCACGGCGGTGATGCCGGCCACAACAACCGGTTTGTGAGCACCGGAAAAGATTTTGCGCATGGCCTCAAGCATGTCCTGCGCGGCCGGTTTTGCCTTTTCGGCAGCCATGATGTCCGGTTTCTCATCGCCGGCTTCTTTCATGCCGATGCCCGATGGAATACCGATATGGACAGATCCGGGAACTTCCGATGTCGCCACCTGCACGGCCTTGTAAAGTGTTTCCCTGACCTTGTCGGCGGTTAAACGGGTGGTCCATTTGGTGATGGGCTTGAACAATGCCTGGTGGTCGATGTTCATCTGGCAGGTACGGTTCCGCATCTGGTCGGGTATTTCATCGGTAAAGGCCAGAAGCGGGGACCGGTCCAGAAGTGCCCCACCGACGCCGGTGCTCAGATTGGTGGCACCCGGGCCAAATGTTGCGAAACAGGCACCGGGGATACCGGTGAGCCTGCCGCAGACGTCCGCCATAAAGCCGGCGCTGGCTTCATTGCTGACAAGTACAAAGTCGATACCCGCTGTCTGACGGATGGCTTCGATAAAATCGATCATGCTGCCGCTGGGAACGCCAAAAACATAACGGATACCGATGTCTTTAAGGGTCTGGGCAAATTGCAATGCGACGGTTTTCATATTCTATCCTCATTTTTATATGACAGTCGTGAGAAATGCGTTTTGAGTTGTGAGGTATAAAGTTGGCCGCTTTTTTCTCATGCCTCATTACTTTCATATGCATCCTGTTAAAAAATCATGATTTGTTACCATAAATGCTGATTGAAGGCAAACTCCTTTACAAGGGGTCACACCTTTCCGATATGCGGATAAATTATGTTGCTTTTGGTCTTTATAAAAAAGTCACCCGGGGCGGGGTGCTGTCATCAACCGCTATGAGTGCACCATCGTTTTGACCGGCCATATTGCAGTTCACAATCATTGTTTTGTTGATGGTGGTCATCCCTCCACATTGGTGGATATGCCCGCATAAAACAAGCATCGGCTGACATTTGACAACCAGATTATACAGACGCCTGCTGCCGGCATGAAGGTGGCCGAAAACGTCATCCAGGTATCCGAAAGGAGGGGGATGCGCGACAACAACGGTGCGCTTGTCAATCAATGCTTCGGCTGATTTAAAAAGTTGTTTTTCCTTAAAACGGATACGGGATCTGAATGGGACAGGAATTGTTCCGCTCAGGCCCACAAAAGGCGTTGTGCCTAGAATTGTTCTATTAAGGTGCAGGGGGGTAATGTTGGCGCAGCGCTTGAATAGATCTTCAACCCGCATTAAGTCCGTATTGCCGCGAATGGCCAGGACCGGTGCCGGCATGCCGTTGAGAAGGGATATGGCCGGGCCGGGGGCCGCAAAGTTTGTTATGTCTCCGGCAACAACGATGACATCAGGATGATGAGATTCAACCTGATGTCGTATTCCAGCCAATCGGTCCGGTTTTCCATGGATGTCGGCAACAGCGTAAATCAGCATGTATTTACCTCTGTTTAATGAGTCAGACATTGGGCCATCACCTCGATGGGATGACGAACAGGACCGGCCTTCATTTGCTCCATCTGCATCCGGCAGGTGGGGCAATCCGTGACCGTGACCTGGGGATCCGATGCCCTGATTTTATCGATCAGATCCGAACCGATCCGGGTGCTCAGATCATAGTTGGCCGCGCACAGGCCCCAGCTTCCGGCCATGCCGCAGCAGTGGCTGTCCAGTTTTTGGACATTGACGCCTTTTACCCTGGAAAGCATCTTTATCGAGCTGTCGGGGTCGGGCTGAACCTTCAGGTGGCAGGGACTGTGATAGGAGACCCGCAGCGGATAAGGGGTTACGTTTAACCGAGGCGCATGATCGTTTACAAGGCGGCTGATGTGAATCACTTTGTCAGCAACCTTTCCCACCAGGGGGCCGTTGGCCACAAAGGCCCACTCTTTCATCAGTGCAAGCCCGCAGGATGAGCAGGTCACCACGATGTGATCGATTTTTTCCAGCAAAGCGCTCCATGCACTCAGGTTTTTTTCAATGGCGGTCCGGGCCTGGGGCACCATGCCCTTGCTGAGCATGGGCAGTCCGCAGCAGTGCTGCCCGGGTGTATAGACCGTCATTCCCATACGGGTTAACACCTTTATGGCTGATTCTCCTATTTTCGGCTGAACATAGGACGCATAGCAACCTGCAAAGTAAAGGACCGTGATGTCGCCGCGGCCTTCTTTGATGCCGATTCTTTCGGCCAGGCAGCGACGGGCAAGGGGATCAATTTTACGTCCGGCGCTAATGCCGGTGACCCGTTCACCGGCCCGCCGAATCATTTTAGAGCCCATCACACGGGTGATTATTGGTGACAGCCGCCGTGTGGTGCGTCCGGCAAGCTCCAGACTGGTCACCAGTCGACTGGACAGCGGCGTGCCGAACTGATCTGCATATCGGGCCCTGGCCTCCATGGCCATCTTGGGGATGTTCACATTGGAGGGGCATTCATGGTAACAGCTCCCGCAGGCGATGCAGGTATCGATCACCTGCTGAAACGCCCGGCCAAATAATGCCTTGTCCGCAACGGCACCGCTGATCAGTGCCCGGAGGATGTTGGCCTTGGCCTTTGGCGAAGCAGCCTCATCCCGGGTAAATTTGTATATCGGGCACATGCGCGTGGCCGTGGTGACAGTGGTACAACGGGTGCAGCCGTGGCATTTTTCAATTTCAGTGACAAACCCTTCCGGCCATCGCAATTGCCTTTGCTTAAGATCCCTGCCGCGGTAGTTTTCGCCGTAGCGCAGCAGATTCCCCATCGGTTTGGAATCATTATTTGTTTTGATGGCGGGGTTTAAGGTGTTGTTCGGGTCCAGCAACAGTTTGGTTTTACGAAAAAGAGGATAGATATCCGGATACTGCCGACGGATATAGGCGCTTCGGAGCCTGCCGTCCCCGTGTTCCCCGGAGATCGATCCGCCAAGGCGTTGGACCAGTTGAAAAACCGCGTCGGCCAGTATTTCAAGCAGGGCAATATCTGCCGGGTCCTTGAGATTCAACAGTGGTCTTGTATGCATCAATCCCTTGGCAATATGACCGTAAACCACGAAGTCAACGTTGTGGGAATGGAGTATTTCGTAGATGCCTTCAAAATATTCCACCAACCGGTGGGTGGGCACGGCCGCATCTTCAATCAGGGCCAGTATCTTTTTGTCACCTTTGATTTTGTACAGAATCGGGACGGCGGCTTTGCGAATGGCCCAGAACCGCTCTTTTTCCTCAGCCGTAACCGCCAAATGGGCGTTTTGGGTCAGTCGTTCCTCTTTGAGACGGTCCATTGCCATGTGGGCCTGGGAAACACAGGTGTCCGTATCTTGTGAATCAAATTCGATGAGGAGCACGTTATCGATATTATCGGGAATTTTGTCTCTAAGGCCGGGTTCGTTTTCTCTGGCAAAACCCAAGATCGATTTATCCATAACTTCAATGCCCGACGGGGCCATGGGCAATATCATCTGTACGGCCCGGGCTGAAGCTTTGATATCGTCAAAAAAAGCCACCACAAGGCTGTCAAAAGCGGGTTTATCTGCAAGGCGGAATGTGAGGCCGGTAACGATGCCAAGGGTCCCTTCCGATCCTGAGAAAAGTTTTCCCAAATGCAAATGGCCCCCCTGTACCAGCTTTCTCAGATTGTATCCCGCCACATTGTGCCGTACGTCCGGATATGAATTTTCTATGATTCCGGAGTTCTCTTCGTATAATTGAAATAGATGCCTGAGGTTTTCCGGAAGCGCGCTGAAGTCGGCTTTTGAAATGTCCGATAAGGTGATGATGCGTCCTTTCGCAAGAACGATCTTGGCATCAACGATATAATCGGAAACATTGCCGTACTTGACCGAATGGGCACCACTGGCATTGGTGGCATACATGCCGCCAAAGCTGGCGTATTCACCGCTGGAGGGATCCGGTGGAAAAAACAGCCCGGTGCCTTTGAGGGCGGCATTGAGTTCGCCGAATCGAAAACCCGGCTGGCATTCAAATTTTTTGTCATCCGTATCGATTCTGATGAGGCGGTTCATATATTTGGTAAAATCAAGAATAATGCCGCTGCCCACTGCTGATCCGCACAGTCCGCTGCCGGCGCCCCGGCAGTGTATGGTCATCTTATGGGCTGTCGCAAAGGCGGCCACGCGGCAAACATCTTCTGTATTGCGGGGGCACACCACACATGCCGGCATCACTCTGAAAATGCTCGCATCCGTGGAAACCATATACCGATACAGTGCATCCGTGTATAGATCACCTTCAATTGAATCCTTTAAAACGTTTAAAGGGTCATTCATGTTTAAGCCTTCCCTTCTATTTGAATTGACCTGTTATATCAATTTAGTATCATAAACAAGCCTTTGAAAAAATATATAATTTAAGATATCCTTTTTCTTGAAGGCTGTTTTTGTCCTTGCAATCACCGGTCATATTCTCTATCAAACGAAAACCATGGAACCAGTGGAAACAGAAAAACAAAAATTTATCAGTTTTGAAAATGCCATGCTGCGTGTTCGGGATCAATTTATCCTGCCGAATATAAACTGGCATATATACACCCGGCAGAACTGGGCTGTCTTAGGGCCCAACGGCGCCGGAAAGTCATCCATTGCCGGGGCCCTGGCAGGAAATGTGCCTGTGGTAAGGGGGAAAATGACACGTCATCTGCCCCAGGCCCTTTCCACCCAAACCAGTTATGTGTCCTTTGACCTTGAACAGCACATCATCGCTCGTGATGAAAGCCGTGATGACGCCCGTTTTTTTTCCGGAAAGACCAACACCCTGGAAAAGGCGAATACGGTTATCTTACAGGATTACAGCCATGAGGCATACAGTGATGTAAATTATGAACGCATCGTCGATGCCCTGCAGATTCAGCATTTACTTGGCAGGGAAATCCGCTATCTGTCCACCGGTGAAATTCGGAAAATATTGATTGCCAGGGCTTTGGTTAAATCGCCGGGGCTGCTGATTTTAGATGAACCCTTTGCCGGCCTTGATGTCCCTTCCATTACGCAGTTGAAATCGATCATCAGTAAAATAACTGGCGGCAACAGTCAACTGGTTCTGGTAACCCATCGTCTGGAAGAAATTACGGCCAACATTACCCATATTCTCTGTCTGAAGGACAATGGTATTTTTCTTAAAGGCTCTAAGGAAAAAGTTCTGGCATCGGAAAAGATAAATCGGTTGTACAGCCGAAAAAGGTCAGCTGGTATCTCGTTTCCTTTGAAAGAATCGATTGAAAAGGAAATGGCAGAAAAAGAGGCAACGGTGCTGGTGGAAATGAAGCAGGTCACCGTAAAATATGGTGACCTGACGGTATTGGACAATCTGGACTGGACCTTGAAAACTGGGGAGAATTGGACTATATTAGGTCCCAATGGCTCGGGGAAATCTACCTTTTTAAATCTGATCACCGGGGACAACCAGCAGGCCTATGCCAACGAAATATTCCTGTTTGGAAAGCGCAAAGGCAGTGGCGAGAGCGTCTGGGATATCAAAAAGAAGATTGGCGTTGCCTCATCCCAGCTTCAGCGCCATTACCGTAAGAAAATCAGGGCCTGTGACGTTATTTTGTCCGGTTTTTTTGATTCCGTGGGGTTGTATCGCGGTGCAACCCTGGAGCAACGGGCCATTGCCGCAAAATGGATGGAGACAATTGGGATGGCCGACAGCGCCCAGCGGCTGTTTGACCAGTTTTCCTATGGCGAAAAACGCATGATTTTAATTGCCCGGGCCATGGTCAAAATGCCATTGCTTTTAATATTAGACGAGCCATGCCAGGGTCTTGACAAAGAAAACCGGCATATGATGATGGCACTTGTGGAGTATGTGGGAAGGCAGACAGATACCTGTCTTTTATATGTGACCCATCATCGGGATGAAATCCCGCGGTGCACGACAGATATTTTAAGGCTGACCTGAGCTGAAAACAGGCGTGTTCATTTCGTTTAACCCTTTTCAATATTTCAATCCAGGGAGGAAAACCATGGCACTACAGGGTAAGAAAGTCGCACTGCTGGTGGAGGATATGTATAATGAGTTTGAGTTTTGGTATCCTTTTTATCGCCTTAAAGAGGCCGGGGCCGAAGTTGTGGTGGTGGGCTCGGGACGGTCATTGGTTTTTAAAAGCAAGCTGGGCATGCCGGCAACCGCTGATATGGCCGCCGATGATGCGGCTGCTGCCGATTTTGACGGGATTGTGATTCCCGGCGGGTATGCACCGGATATCATGCGAAGATATCCGAAGATGGTTCAATTGGTGAAAGCGATATCGGCAGGCGGAAAACCGGTGGCAGCGATCTGCCATGCCGGTTGGATGCTCTGCTCCGCCGGCATTGTCAATGGCAAAACCGTCACCAGTTATTTTGCCATAAAAGATGATCTGATCAATGCCGGGGCATTATGGGTGGACCAGGCAGTCTGCGTTGACGGCAATCTGATTACCAGTCGTACGCCGGATGATCTGCCGGTTTTCATGAAGGCGGTCATCAAGGCCCTGGCATAACAGACCATGGGGAGATTGCCATCATATCCGTCGGGGTGTTGATTCTTTGGTGGATGCTTTCGGCCTTATTTTCTGCCACATAATATACAGCCAGGTGGCGACCATGGCGCAGACCAGTCGCGGTATCCACAACCAGAAGGGATGAATGCCGAACGGCAGGAAAAGAACGGGGTCCTCAATAACGGAGTGATTGATGCCGATGGACAGGTGCAGTCGATCGAGCAGGGCCTGCTCGAACCGACCCCTTTTTGTTTCTTCAACAATGACGGCGGCGCCAAAGGCAAGACCGAACAGGGCCGCGGTCAGCCACAGCATCCCCGTGGAAGAATCTATCCCCATGAGCTTGAGCAGGGGGTTCAGTGCCCCCACCACGCGGGGAACGACGTTGTAGGCCTTCATGATTTCGATGATGACCATGACCGCGATGATGATTGCCAGCATTTTGATACTCAGCAACAATATGTCTTTGGTCCATGCGGTAATCGCCGCAAAAAAGGATGCGGCCACAGGCTGAACCGAACCGGCCGAAGCCGTGATAACCTCACCTGAACTCAACAGCCAGCCGACCATTGCCGCCGCACCGATGGCGGCTACCAGTCTGACCAGGGTCGCTTTGATCGGGTTAACCCCTGCCTTGCCCTGGATAATACCTTCCTGAACAAGGTTGTGGGCGATGAGCAGAAAGACTGCCATGACGGTTAGCTGCGCTGTCGTAAACGGTAATACGGCCATGGCCGCAATAGCGGCATAGATTCCGGCCAGAAGGCCCACGGTCAGGGGAAGGGCCGCAGCAGGGGGTAGTTGCATCAGTCCCATAACCGGCTCTACTATGAACTCGATCCTGTCAAATAGGCCACTGTATTCGAACATCAGCGTCAGAAAGGAGATCGGTAAAATGATTTTGAGCAGCCAGATAAATCCGTCCCATCCTTTTTGCAAGCCCTGTTGAATACTGTTGCCCAGTTTTGACTGCACCGTGCACCGCCCTTTAAAAATAAATAAACCTGTAAAAAAGCAAAAGTGATCAATAGAATCAGACCCTGATGCTATATATGATTATCGAATTTGACAAATGGGGGTTAACTTAACCGCAGTTTATTAAAAGTGCAATCAAAATTAATATAGGGCCGGGCAGGGCAATAATGGTCCGGGTCAGGACCAACCCGGGTGCGGCAAAATCGGGAATAGTGCAGGGGCAGGTGACCTGGCAGGGCAAGTGTGCGACCTGAAATCAAATGGGTTTAACCGGGGTTCGGGAAAAATAAGATTGACAATAACGCCCAATTAAGATTTTTTGAACAAATTTTAATTCTATTTAATAAAATCTTTAACAGCAGGAGAGATAACATGAGCGATCATGGACAGCCAGGACAAATTGATTTTACCGTGGACCGGACCAACCTTTACCGTGAAGAATCCATAACCGACCTCAAGGTCGCCTCCATCAGGCGGATGATACCGGTAAACGCCGATGGAACGGAAGACACCAGCCGAGCATCCATATTTATCGGGCATACACAGCTCATGTCCCCGGATGGACCCCTGCCCATACAATCCCAACTGGCGGCAAACAATATTGAAGAGGCATTGGATATCTTTCCCGAAGCCATGAAGCGGGCATTGGGTGAGATGGTGGAACGGATCAAAAAAATGCAGGCCGAACAGCAGCAAAAGCAGAATAAAGAATCAAGAATTATTATGCCGGGCCATTAATTGGCATTTTTTCAAGCGCAACCGGTAAGGCATGTCTGAAAAGATAAACTGGGCCGAAGACGTCATAAAGCTTGTGACTGAAAATGCCTTGCGGTTGCCTATAAAAACATCAAAAGTTTCATTTGCCCCATGATCAGAATTTCATACAATATCGAGATTGATGAGAAAGACATCTCCTTTGATTTTGTTAAATCTTCGGGGCCCGGCGGGCAGAATGTAAACAAGGTCGCCACTGCCGTGCAGCTGCGCTTTGATGTCCATGGCGCCACCGGGATGCCCCATGATGTGAAACTCCGACTGAAGACCCTGGCCGGAAAACGCCTCACCGATGACGGCATCCTCATTATTCAGGCCAGTCGTTTTCGAAAACAGGAGCAGAACCGGCAGGATGCCATGGAACGCCTGATTCAGCTTGTCCGGGCAGCTGCCATAAAACCAAAATCGCGGCTGCGGACCCGTCCGACAAAAGCCTCGAAAGAACGCATACTGTCATCCAAAAAACGAAGGGGGCGTTTAAAGAAACTGCGCCAAAAGACGATGGATGGGGAATAAAACGGGATGATTTTTTTTCTGCTTGTCTATTTCTGCATTTACGGCAGTGTCCATTTTTATGCTTTTTTAAAGTTGAAAAAGGGCCTCGGGCCGGGGTTTTCCGGTCAATTGATCCTTGCCGTAGTCATGATTCTGATGGTGGCCGCCCCCATCGGGGTTCGCATGCTGGAGCATTATGGGCAGGAGGTCTTTGCCCGTGGCCTTGCCTACGTCGGATTTATCTGGATGGCCCTGCTTTTCGTTTTTATTTCAGCATCCTTTTTTTTTGACATCTACCGGTTTCTCCATTTTGGAGCGCGACACCTGGTCGGCAGCCCCCTTTCGGGAGCTATCCTTTCCGCCCGGCATTTTTGTCTCCTGGCCATCATCCTTTCGGTTACGGCCGTCTTCTATGGCTATTTTGAGGCCCTGAACATCAGGACCGAGCACTTGACCGTGAAAACCGATAAACTGCCGGGTAAAATCCAAAAGGTGAGGGTGGTGCAGATATCCGACGTGCACCTCGGATTGATTGTCGGCAGATGGCGGCTTGAACGGATTCTGGATAGGGTCACAGCGGCCAGACCGGATATCCTGGTGTCCACCGGCGACCTCGTGGACGGTCAGATGGATCATTTGGAAACACTGGCCGGTATGTTCCGGCGTATCCCCACAAAATATGGAAAGTATGCCATCACCGGCAACCACGAATTTTATGCGGGACTTAATCGTGCGCTGGCGTTTACCGAAAAAGCCGGGTTTACCCTCCTCCGGGGCGATGGGGTGATACTTGACAATATTCTCAATGTGGCCGGTGTTGATGATCCGGCCAGGGGCCCTTACCGGCCTGAGGGGATAACCGCCGAGCCTGAAAACAGGATGCTGGAAAAGCTGCCCCGGGATAAATTTACCCTTTTATTGAAGCATCAGCCGATCGTCGACAGCGCGTCGACGGGGCTGTTCGATCTCCAGCTTTCAGGCCACACCCATAAGGGGCAGATTTTCCCGTTCTGTTTGCTGACAAAACTTCGCTACCCCATGCACGCAGGTCTCTCAAAAATAAGTCACAACGCCCTGCTCTATGTCAGCAGGGGATCGGGCACATGGGGGCCGCCGATTCGATTTTTATCTCCCCCGGAGGTGACGGTGATCGATATTGTGCATGCAGATTAAAAAACAGGTCTATCGGAACAGCACCGCCTGGTTGTCCACAAGGATCTTCATATACACCAGTTCCAGTTCGATCATCTCCCGGTCTTTGTTTCGAAGCCATTGGCCCAACCAGGCAAACCGGATGGCAATGATGACTTCGGCCAGGTTTTCCCACCCTGTCTTTGAAATTAAATTGCTCTGGGTGAGTTTTATGAGAAAACGTGTCACCAGTGGACCGGACAGGGCATTGGGGTCCTCTATGCCGATGCAGCCGATGAGGTTGGCTGCATCATAGACATCGGGGCAGGGGCCGCAAAATTCCCAGTCGATGACCCCGCGAATCTTGGAATCCCCCCAGATCACATTCATCACATGAAAGTCCCCATGGCAAAACAGCCATGGGATCCGGTCATGAATGGTCATGAATCGATCTTCCAGACAGCGAACGATGGGCCGCACCCGGCCCAAAATCTCGGGGTTCTGTTGTTTAATGTCTTTACAAAGTTGTTGGATATAACCTGCAATGGAAAACACCTGAACCGGTCGTTTTTCCCCGGAGAACAGACCGATGCCCCGGGTTTTTGTATAAAAAGAGATCAGAAAATCGGCCAGTGCCTCCCCTCGCCATCCATCTGATACATACGCCGGCCGGGGCAACTTGACCCCCGGAATGTACCGGGTGATCTGGAAACAGCGGCCGTCAAGTTTTGTCAGGAAAGATCCTTTTTGATTTTTAAGGGGGGGGTGCACATGGGAAACAGCCAGGTCCTTTAATAGATGCTGGTATTCGGCAATCCGTTGTTTTTTCGCCGATTCGCCGGGTGCCTGCTCTTCTACGATATAATGGTGCCCGGCGTCTTGTGCCACGGTCCGGTGCAGGCTCCGCTCCGGACTTCCCAGGATGGCGGCATCTCCGTGAAGGGCATTAAATCTTATGCCATAGGCGCCGGCGATCCGGTTTACATAATCGATATCCGTCAAATCTTTCAAGGCCAATTTTGATGCTCCCGCAAACGATCTTTGAGATGGCAAAGCGGAAAATCTCTATAACGCAATAGGTGGAGAACCTTTACGACGCCATCATGCTTAATCGGTAAAAAAGTCGGCTTTCATTTCAACCGTCAGCGGATCAGTGTCTGTCAGGCGCGTGGCCAGGCTGTGGATCTTGGGAAGCTCATAGCTGAAAAAATATTTAAAGGTGTAAAATTTCCCCTGATAGAAGTTGGATTCGGCAGGTGTGCGTTTTTTTCCCATGGCCTTTTCCACCACTATCGTTTGGAGCAGCCACTGCCAGGCTATGGCGATAATGCCGAATAATTCCAGATAAAGCGTTGCATCCGCCAGAAAAATTTCCGCTCCCTTTGTCTGTGCCATGGTTATCAGGTGCACGGTGACCTGTTGGAGCTTTTGCACAGAAGTGCCCAGTTGCTGTGCATAAGGGACAAGCCTTGGGTGCAAAAGAGCGGCATCAATGGTTTTCTGGAGTTTTTCGCCGAAAAGGGCCAGGGCCCGGCCGTTTTTCATGATGATTTTGCGTCCTAAAAGATCCATTCCTTGGATGCCGGTGGTGCCTTCATGAATGGGGTGAATCCGCATGTCACGGAAAAATTGCTCTACTGGAAAATCTTCGCAGTACCCGTATCCCCCAAGGCATTGTATGCTCTGGCTGGTGGAGAGGATTCCCATCTCCGATGGATAGGTCTTGGCAACCGGGGTCAGGAGGTCCAGCAGAAGGTGATAGTTGTCTTTTTCGTCTCCGTCGGGCAGCACGCTCAGCATATCTTCATATCGGCTGCATTGCAGCAGAAGAGAAAAGGAGCCCTCGATAACGGCCCGCTGGAACAAAAGCATGCGCTTTACGTCGGCATGTCCAATAATGGGAATCTGTGGTGACAGCGGGTCTTTGCCGGTCAGGCACCGGCCCTGGGGTCGTTTTTGGGTATATTCCAGGGCCGCGTAATAGGCCCCCGAGGCGATGGCCGCTGCCGCCAGACCCACTCCGATGCGTGCTTCATTCATCAACTGGAACATGTAGTAAAGCCCTTTGTTGGGCTCGCCCACCAGATAGCCGTGGCAGTCGTCCTTTTCGCCAATACTCAGCTGGGTAATCGGGGTCCCCCGATATCCCATTTTGTGGAAAATTTGCGATACGACAATATCATTGAAGACAAGGTTTCCCTTTGCATCAATTCGTTTTTTGGGCACCACAAAAAGAGAGATCCCCTTGACCCCCGGAGGTCCTCCCGGAATTTTTGCCAGCATCAGATGAACGACATTGTCAACGCCGTTGTGATCCCCTGCCGATATAAAGATTTTTTGGCCGGTTATTTTATAGTGACCCGCTGCGCTCGGCTGGGCCAGGGTGGTAATGTCGCTCAGTGAACTGCCGGCATCGGGTTCTGTCAGTGCCATGGTGCCCTGCCATTGTCCCGTTAATATTTTTGCCGCATAGGTCTTTATCAGACGGTCGTCGCCAAAAGAGGTTATCAGGCGTGCCGCGCCGGTATTAAGGCCGGCATAGGCGGCTGCGGAGTAATTGGCGGCGCTGAAGATCATGCCGCAGGCAGTGGTAATCTGTACAGGGAGTTGTTCACCGTCAAGTGCCATCGGGAAACGGGCCGAAATCCAGCCGCCGTCACCAAATTCTTTCATGAGCCTAGGGATCTCAGGGTGGACTTTTACCTCACCGCTGATCAATTCCGGGGGCTTGCGATCCATCTCTTCAAAAAGCGGTTGAAGCAGTCCCGTACTCAGTTGAAGGGCCGCATCAATTATCAAATCAAACATTTTTCGGTTGTGCTGTTTGAAATAGGGGTGCTCGGTAAGAGCGGTAACATTGAAAACCTCGTACAATAAAAATTTTAAATTTCGGATACTGATAAATTTTCCGGCCATTAATGTCTCCAGATGGTTGTCTTTAAGGGCTTGTTTTATTGTCTCCGCTCCCGTCCTCACATTTTTAATTGCTGTTGAACCGGGTGGGGCTGATGGCGGTTCATGTTCTGATATGACCCGACGGGTTGTCAAGGAAATTTTTATAGGAGCGGGCTTTCCGGGTACGTGTGTTTATTTGTGTATGTATCGCATACGATAAGTAATTTTATTGACAGTAGATCATTTGTCAATTATTATTCAAAAATCGAAAGTCGTTCGAAAAAAGAAATGTTTTTTTTAAAAATTCTCAATATTCATTTGGGCCTCGGCTTCGATTCTATCCCGGCTACATGATGGCCAAAAAACGGAGGAACTATGTACGAAGACCTTAAGGGTAAAACCGCCCTTGTCAGCGGTTCGGGAAAGCGCAGCGGCATCGGATATGCCATTGCCCGTGAACTGGCTTCTGCCGGTATGAATATCATTATTGCCGACCTGGGGGATATTGCCGTCGCGGATCTGGATATCAAAACCGGCACCCAAAGTGAGATGGCCGACATTGCCGATGAGTTAAAAAAGACCTTTGGCGTTGATGCAATGGCGGTGGCTGTGGATGTCTCCAGCAATGCGTCCATTCGCCGGATGCTTGACCTGGTGGAGACCCGGTATGATCATATTGACGTGCTGTGCAACAATGCCGGCGCCTCCTTTGGCGTGCCCAATGCCGTTCATACCTACGATGAAGATGCCTGGATGAAAACCATCGATGTTAATCTTCACGGTGTTTTCCGCATGACCCGGGCCGTCATGCCCATGATGATAGGAGAAACCGGTGCCATCGTCAATACCGCCTCCCGGGCCGGCAAGGTGCCGCCGTTGTTTAACGGGGCCTATGCCGTAGCCAAGGCCGGCGTTATCATGCTCACAAAGGTGATGGCCAAAGAACTGGCCGGCCTTAACATCCGGGTGAATGCCATCTGTCCGGGGCAGGTGGATACAGACCTTGAGAACTGGCGGTTTGGCTTGGAAGCCCAGTTTTTTAATACCACCATTGAAGACCGCCGGCAAAAGATGTGTGAAGAGATTCCGGTAGGGCGCATCGGGTCACCCGCAGAAGTGGCCCGCCTGGTGGCGTTTCTGGCGTCGGCCCAGTCGTCCTACATGACCGGTCAGGCGATCAACATCACCGGCGGGCAGCTTATGGAACTGTAGAAACTTATTTTCATTGAATAGTGATTGTTCCGGGGCGACGGCATACATGGGGTATGTCGAGCCTCGGGACAATCGCTATAACGCAGTAGCTGGAGACTTTTGACGATACCATCAATTATACGGCAATAAGGAGAAAAATAATGGCGACTGTAACAGGTGGACAAATTGTAGCACAGGCCCTGCTTGAAAAGCAGATAGAATACATTTTTACTCTGAGTGGCGGGCATATTACGCCGATTTATCAGTATCTGGAACACACAGCAATAACGCTGTTTGACACACGCCACGAACAGGCCGCCGTGTTCATGGCCGAGGCCTGGGGAAAACTCACCAGAAAGCCCGGTGTGGCCATGGTGACCGCCGGACCCGGATTCACAAACGCCCTCACCGGAATTGCAAGTGCCTATTTTTCCAATACCCCCCTTGTGCTCATCGCAGGCTGTGTGGGTATGGATCACAAGGAAAAACTGGACCTTCAGGACATGTTCCAGGAGCCGGTGATTTCCCCCATGGTGAAAAAGACCCTGGTGTGCCAGAAGGCTGAACGGGCACAGGAGTTTGTGGACATGGCCTTTCGCATCGCCACCAGCGGTCGCCCGGGACCCGTTTACCTGGAGTTTCCCGTGGATGTGCTCAACAGCGCGGTGGAAACGAAAACGGTCAAGAAAATTCAAACCACCGTCACGTCAAAACCGGTGGATCGCCAGGGTGCAAAACAGACCATTGAAATGATTCGCAACAGCAAAAAACCTGTGGTGATTGCGGGAACCGGCATCTGGCAGGCTGGAGCGGAAACAGACCTTGTCTCGTTTATCGAAAAAAGTTCGGTGCCCGTATTTACGTCTCTTTCCGGAAGGGGCACCATCCCCGACACCCACCCCTTGTGTTTTGAAAGTTCCCTTGCCATCAGACCGGGCCCGGCTTTTGCCGCCTTTATTGAAACCGACCTGATCATCGTGCTGGGCACCCGGATTTCGCTTTATTACATGTTCGGAGACATTTTAAACCCGGCTGCAAAGATGATCCAGGTGGACATCCACGCTGAAGAGATCGGACGGAACCGGGCCATCGATCTCCCGGTGGTCAGCGATCTCAACGCCTTCTTGACCGAGTGCAACGATATTCTGGACGCCCGGGCCCTGACTGATGAATTGAAAGGACAATTTTCCGGGTGGATCACCACGCTTCAAGGGGCCGATACCGCCGGAAAGGCCCCGAGCAAGGCCGACTGGGAAAGCTCAAATACCCCCATACACCCCATGCGCCTGGCCCGGGAAATTGATGATTTCATGGATCGCGACGATGATATCGTCGTGGCCGACGGCGGGGATACCACCACGTGGATGGGGATGACCCGCACCATGAAACAGGCCGGTCATTACCTTGACTACGGTATTTTCGGTTCCCTGGCCGTGGGTCTGCCCTATGCCAATGCCGCCAAATTGAGATATCCGGACAAAAGGGTCCTGCTCATTACAGGGGACGGCTCTGTCGGGTTTAATTTCATGGAGTTTGAAAATGCCATTCGCAAAGGGCTGCCCATTGTGGTGGTGATCAGCAATGATCTCGGATGGGGCATGATTCGTCATAGCCAGGAAATCAGGATCGGCCACGCCATCGAAGCCGGCACCTTTATCGGGCAGGTGGATTATCATAAAATGGTGGCGGCCATCGGTGGAAAGGGATTTTTTGTAGAAAAACCCGAACAGATCAGACCGGCGCTTGAAGCGGCCTTTGCGTCGGGTAAAATATGCTGCATCAATGTCATGACCGATCCCACAACAGTGAGCCCCGGGAGTATGGCCCTGGCAAATGTGGGGGCGTATAAGGTGTAGAAGGTTGAAGGTAGACGGTAGAAGGCTGAAAGCAGAAGGATAAAAGGGGTTTCGCTTTGCGCTGCTTTGTTTTAATTTGCTTCATGCTTTTGGTGGAAAATAAAATATTTTGACAAGGTAGGAAGGGTTGTCTACCTAACTGACCTTTTTAAGGAGGAAAGCATGGATCCGGTAGCCATTGATCAGGTTCGACTGAATTTCAATCCTCAAGGGCTGCTGGCCATAAATGCGGCCATCGGCATTATGATGCTCGGCGTGGCCCTGGACCTTAAGCTGGATGATTTTAAACGGATTGTGAAAGCACCCAAGGCACCGGCCATCGGTCTGTTTGCCCAGTTTCTCCTCCTGCCGGCGCTTACATACCTGCTGACCCTGGTGATCAAACCGCATCCTTCCATTGCTCTGGGGATGATCCTGGTGGCCGCCTGTCCCGGCGGGAACCTGTCCAACCTCATGACCTATCTTGCCAAAGGCAATTGTGCGGTATCCATCAGCATGACGGCCATTTCCACTGCGGCAGCCATTATCATGACGCCGTTGAACCTGTCCATCTGGGGCGGCCTGAATCCGGATACCGCACAAATTCTTCAGAAGGTAAGCCTCAACCCCATGGATGTCTTTACCACCGTGTTTATTATCCTCGGTATACCGCTTATTTTAGGGATGACCCTGTCCCGGCTCTTTCCAAGTCTTGCCGATAAAGTCAGGAAACCGTTTAAAATCTTTGCCCTGGTTTTTTTTATTCTGATTATCCTTGGCGCTCTCGCTGCAAATTTCAAGATTTTTTTCCAGGTTATCGGTCTCGTTGTCCTGGCCGTTTTTATTCACAATGCCCTGGCGTTGAACCTGGGTTACTGGACAGGGCGGCTCTTTCGCCTGGATGAAGGAAACTGCCGCGCCGTCTGCCTCGAGGTGGGGATACAGAATTCCGCCCTGGGGCTCATTCTGGTGTTCAATTTTTTCGACGGTATGGGGGGCATGGCCATTCTGGTGGCCTGGTGGGGCACATGGCATATTATCGCCGGTCTGATCACCGCGTTTATTTTCACCCGGTTTAAAACACCGGAAAACATTGAGTGTCAGGCGTTTGAGTAATGAGTGGTGAGAACGATGGGGCGTTATTTTGTATGGCTCACAACGCCTATCTCGCCGCTTTTAAAAATAGAAAGGTGAATTATGTCACAACAATCGTTTAAGGAAAAGGTCGTCGTGATCACCGGAGGGGCCAGCGGCATTGGACTGGCCCTGGCCAGAAAATTTGCCCGGGAAGGGGCTGTCATCGGTCTTCTCGATATGGACAAGGCGGCCCTTGAAGCGTGCGAAAAACAGTTTGCAGACAGCGGCCATAGGGCCGTGGGTGTTATGTGTGATGTGACGTGCCGGGAGATGTGTGAAGCGGCCGTGGCAAAAATAATCGATCGTTTCGGCCACATCGATGTGCTTGTGAACAACGCCGGTATTACCCAGCGAAGCCTCTTTACCAGAACAAAAATAGAGGTGTTTCAAAAAGTTATGGCCGTCAATTTTTTTGGTGCCCTGTACTGCACCAAAGCGGCCATAGACAGTATTGTCGAGCACCGGGGAATGATTATCGTTAATGAAAGTGTTGCCGGAATGACCCCCCTTCTCGGCCGGACCGGTTACAGCGCCAGCAAGCATGCCCTGCACGGTCTGTTTACCTCCCTGCGATGTGAACTCAGTCATACCGGTGCTCATGTGATGATCGTGTGTCCCGGATTTATCCAGACCAACCTTCAGACCCGGGCCCTGGGCGGAGACGGTAATATCACAAAAGTTCCCCAGTCGACAGTGGGAAGGCAGGACACCCCCGAGAGCGCGGCTGAAATTATCTATAACGGGGCCGTAAAGCGGAAAAATCTGCTGGTGCTGACGGGGATGGGGAAAATCGGTTACTGGGTCAGCCGCCTCGCCCCGGTTCTGTATGAAAGAATCATGACCCATAAATTCAAATCAGAGCTTGATAACTGAAATAGTGAACCATGGGATTAAAAGAAAGAAGACAAAAGGAAAAAAAGCAGCGAAAGAAGCAGATCCTGGCGGCAGCCCGCAGCCTTTTGTATGAAAGCGGTCTGCAGGCTGCTTCCATCACCAGGATTGCCGACCTGGCGGAACTGGGGGTCGGCACCATTTACTCCTATTATCAGAACAAAGAGGAGATATTTGTCGCCCTTCAGCAGGAGGGGTTGAAATTATTGTGTGCAAAATTTATTAAAATTGACGATACAACGGCAACCCCTGTTGAAAAGATGAAACAATATGCCATGGCTTATCTGGATTTCAGCCGGAACAACAGGGAATATTTTGATATTATCAACTATTTTCTGGCATCGCCGGAGGTGATGTTTCCCCCGCCGTTAAAGGACCGGATTGACGGCCAGGGTAACAATATTCTGAAGGTTGTCGCCGGCACCATTAAAGCGGGCACCGCTGCGGATATTTTTGCGGATGTGGATGCCGGCCACTATGCCATGATTCTATGGGGAACGCTTCAGGGCATGTTGCAGCTTAGAAAAATGGAAAATACCCTGCTAAAGGGGGCTGACTACGATGACCTGTACCAGGCGTCGGTGGAAAATTTTATCCGGGGGCTTTATCGGTGACGGGAGCCTTCCATTCGCGGTCACTACTTGATGTAGTACCCTGATACGCGCCATGTTCCATCGGTGTCCAGCATGGGTGTAACGGTTTCAATGGTGTTTTTTTTATTCTCAAATGACGCAACAAACTTGATCACCACGTACTGGCCGTCCGGCGCATCCGGCATGGACGTGTGATACTCTTTTGATTTGAGTTTTCTGGTAAGATTTTTTCCCAACGGTTTTTTGGCAATCGCCATGGCCTCCAGCCATTTTTCTTTTGGCACCGCCGCTTGAAAAAGCCGGGATGAATTTTCCCAGCTCTCGGCGTATTGTTCGGAATCGATGAGCAACAGCCAGGCATTGGCGGCGGCAAGGGCCGCGGCTTTTGCATCGGAATTTCGCCATGAAGAACACCCGGCAAAACTGAAAATTGCCGTCACCATCAGACATATCGCTATTTTTTTCATTTTTATCTTCTTGTGTTGATTGTTGATGAACACAAACTATTTCACAGGACCAATAAATTATCAACAACGGATATCAGCGGGAACCCTTTTTGGTCGGGGTTCCCGGTCCGTGCAAAAAGCAGGCGGTTTTGTATAAAAAGGCCTGCCCCCTTTTAATCCCCACGGCTCTCGGATATTTTTTTTAGCGTAACCAGCATGGCTTCGACCATTTTTTCAGCGGTTCGCTGACCCAATGCACCCAGGATTTTACCCAGGAACCCGAAAGGCATTTCAATGTCTTCCTTAAAATGAAATATTGTGCCGGTCTGAACGGATTTCAGGTTCCAGTTGATCTCATAGTTGTTGACATTTTTTCCGGATATCATTTTAAGTGTCAAATTTTTGTTTTCATCCCAGATGATTGCTTGGAAATTTATTTTCCTCAGCGGTCCCGGTACTTTTTCTTCAACGTAAAAGCCCGTTCCTGTTCCCGAGCGTCGTTGGCCGCTGTATTCGCATTTTTTAAAAGTATGAAACCACAATGGGATCTTTACAGGATCAGTTAAAAAAGGCCATATTTTTTCCGGCGTTGCTGAAATGTCAACCGATTTATCAACCTTCATTTGCCCCTCCTTTGACAACTGTTTTTTGGTTCCTCGCTGTTTCGTGTGGGTGCCCCGGGATGCTTTGATTTTGATGCTCAAAAAACTCGGCGCAAAGCGGTCGTAACGCCGGACAGGATCTCGTCATAAATTATCATATTGATATTTATGTAAACTTAAAACCATCGGGGAATATTTGATGACTGTCCGGCCTAACGATCGCTAAGCCCCTTAAACAGTTTCGAGCAGCAAAATGAAATCATCCCGGGACTGTACCGGTCAAATTTACCCATATGTAACAGCGAGGAGCCTGTTTTTTTAAATTTACTTTTTGATTTCCGCGTCGTGCATAACTTTTCCAAAAACCCCTCCCAGATAATCGGCACCCAGCATGAAAGATCGGATGATAGGGCGCTGTTTCAGGCTTTTATCGAGGTCGGCCTCGCATTGTCGCCGCTCATTAGAATTCTTCCACGTTTCCCATGCCGATGTGTTTGCCCAGACAGATATGACAACAATTCTTTTGTGATCATTGATATCCACCAGGGTTTCTCCACTGACGTATCCATTTTGTTGCATTGCGCCGATTCTCAATTTGTTGATGATTTTTATTTCTGCCACACTGGGTTCTTTTTGAATTTTCTTTCAAGTAAGATTTTTACAGTCATGATAACCTCCTTTGGGTCAAGATTTGCACACATTTGTTGAATCCACAGGGATTCAAAGTAATCTGCCCGGAACAATCCGGAACCCAATTGAATAGTGAGGGCTTGAAAGCCTGTGGCTTCGCTCTGATCAATGATACAGCATCCTGGAATGGGATAGATGCCTTGATTATTTACCATTTAGTATTTGCGCAAACTATGCGGTTTCAATTTCCGGAACCGGAGGAAAAGGCGATGAATCAGGGAGCGGTCTTAATGTCTACAGATGAGTTCTATTCTCACATAGGTTTTAATTAGCACTTTATGATGTTTTTATCAAACGAAACCTCGGCGCTGATAAAATTGGCGCCTCGTTGTTTCGTATGGGTAAATTTGACAGGCTACAGCCCCGGGATGCTGGTGCCACAAGAGAACGCTTGACAAAAGGCATATTATTGCAATAGTTGCTCCAAATGGGATTGCAGGATGGGCAATGCGCAGCGACCCCATCAAAAGTTGTAATATTAGAAAAATAATAAACGGAGACTGTATATGACCTGTCGATTGGATCACATTCACCTGGTATGCAGAGACATGGCACCCACCATTGAATTCTTCACGGAAAATTTTGGCGCGGAATTTGTCTGTAAAAAACGGTTTGGCAAGGCCGACGGCGCCATGCTAAACCTTGGCGGCACCACCATCAACCTCAGGCTTGCCCTGGCCGATGAGAAACTTGCAGCGCACGCTACGGAAAAACCCCTGGGCTACCATCATATCGGCATTCGGGTCGAGGATATCGAAACCATGCATCGGGCATTGGTTGATAAAGGGTTCTTTTTTCCCACCCCGCCCACGGACATTAAAGGCTTTCGCATCGCCTTTGTGGAAGGGCCTGAAAACCTCATCGTCGAAATGATGCAATCAACAGATTGATCAGCGTGCTGCCGACATATTCTGTTGACTGGGTTTGATTCTTTTCGGATCACCTTCCCCTATTATGGTGGGATATGTGCGTGGGTGAAAGATGACACCGACCATCGAAAACCCGCATGTAAAAGGAGAAGAAAGATGGATAAATCGCATCGCTGGTATGGCACGGGCAGGATGACCGGAAATCGAGATCAACTGATTATTCTGCTGATCCTTGTTTTGTGTTTTTCCGGTTTATGGGCATTGACCGGTTGCAGCAGCGGCGGTACCTCGGGGGCGCACTCGAAGACGGTGATCAATTCTCTGGAGGATACTGATCCGACCGCTGCGGATACGGTGACATTGAGAGCAGCCCTTGAAGCGGCAGCCCCGGGCGAGAAGATAACCTTCGATGAATCTCTTGATGGAGAAACTATCGAGCTTACCATTGTCGGGGACGAAAACAGTGTACTCGCGGGCGAATATATGGAAATGTATTTTGATCCCGATGCCGGCGTGATGATCACCGAACTGCTGGGTTATTTTGACCGTGATTTCGGCAAGTCCGCACTCTACGCACACAAAGACGTGGTCATCGACGCCTCGAACCTGCCCAATGGCATTACCATTGCCTGGGTCAACCCGAAGATCGATGCCAGGGTGCTTGCCGTCTACGGTAACCTGACCCTGACCAATGTGACCATTACCGGGGGCCGGAGTGTCGCAGCGGTGATGGATGGTGACAACCCCACGACCCAGACGGCGACCCTGGCCCGGGGCGGCGGCCTTGCCGTCTGGGGGCTGGCACGATTGAGCGACTGCACCGTCCATGACAATCGGTGTGACAAATCTGCCGATACGGCATCAGAGCGTGATCAAGGCGCTTTCGGGGGCGGGATCTATGCGGATGTGGTCCAGATGGACAACTGTGTCATTTCGGGCAATTCCTGCATCGGATCGGGGGTTTCCGGTGGTGGCGTTTTTGTCGTTGGCGGTGCTGAGCACACGGCCACCGTATCAACCCTGGATTGTTGTGCCGTGACAGGCAATCTGCTTGAAGCCGGGACTGCCTATGGTGCCGGGGTCTATTCCGATGGTGGTGGCATAGGAGAGCGAAAGACGCTGAGACTCAGTAATTGCACCGTTGCCCGGAATGTCATCGACGGCACCTATTCGCCCCGCGGGTATTGGCGGGGTGGCGGAATTTACATGTCCAACGGTTACATGGACCTGCAGGGGTGCACCATCGTCGAGAACCAGGTTTCCGGCTACTGGCGCGAGGACCTGCTTGGAAAGTGCAGTCTCGCAGGCGGCGTTGCCGCCACCATCGGTCTGGCCCATGCTGTGGAAAGTATGACCATCGGTCATTGCATCATCGCGGGTAATACCGTGGAGGCCATTGCCAGCGAAAAAGGCACCTATGCCCAGGATATCTTCACCGGCTCGCTGCTCTACTTCAAGAGCCGCGGCTACAATCGCATCGGTGTCATCGATTTTTCTCAAATGCTTGTGCCCGTCGGTGAATCAAACTGGTGGTCATTGTGCCGGCGGCATTATCCAAAGGCGGGCGATGAGAAGGTGGGCACTTTGAGCGAGGTTCTCCATATCAGCGATGGCACCTATTCGACGGTGGCCCGGTCCATGGGCGTCGGGGCAGGTGAACCTGCCCTTCTTCATTACCCGCCCACGGGCACTGCCGTTGACCGGATTCCGTTGTCGACTACCGTCAACGAAACCTTAGCCGAGTATTCGGTGGCATCCGGGGGCGATGACGACTTTCTCGAGATTTTTCTTGCCCGTGTCGAAACCCGGTTCAATCTTTCAGGCTTTGCTTCGAAGTTTGCCGATGATTTTGATGAGTTCCTTGCCACCCACGACGCCAACCCGGAGGATAAAAGCGAACCCGAACCGGATCACTACTACGATTCTTCAGATCCAGACAATCCCAAACCCATCTTGTCGGTTGCAGACACGGCATTTTTCGGCCCTGCCGAGACCTGGGTCAAAGAGCCCGAAAACTACCCGCTGATTCTCTTCTGGCACCAGTTTGATGCGGCCATAGCAGAAGCTGTACCGGGTCTTGGTGATGAGCTCATCGGTGACGCCCAGTGGGATGCCCTTTTCGACAATGAAGTGCTCGAGGAGAATCTTTTTCTCACCTTTAAAATCCGTTCCGTTTCCACCGGCGCCTACGACTTGCTCGATGTGGACCAGATCGGCAACGCCCGGCCTGAAAACGGCCTCGGTGATATCGGTGCCATTGAAATAAGATAACTTTATCCGTTCCAAGGGACAACGACATCGCGTGCAGTGCCCACTGCCTGCCGTGGAAAGGTCTGAATGTTAAAGACGAAACCACGTTTCGAAGAACTCGATTACCGAAAAACCCACATGGGGGAACTGGTCCTTCAGCGCCGGACCCTGCTGTCCCTCAATGGCCGTGAGGTCTATGAGATCAGGCTCGGCGAGGAGTATCTCATGTCGAGCCTGTTCCATGACGCCGAAGTGGCCCTTGCGAATATCGGCCTGGGGGGGGTGGGCGGGGAAGGGTGGGACGTCGTGGTGGGTGGCCTCGGGCTGGGCTATACGGCGGCGGCTTTAAAATTCAAGCAACTAAAGCGCTTGGTCGTCGTTGAAGCCTTGGCACCGGTTATCCAGTGGCATCGTCGGGGGCTGGTGCCCAACGGAAAAACACTCACCCGTGATGACCGCTGTGTATACCGCCATGCCGACTTTTTTGCCCTGGCCTGCGGTGATGGCTTTGACCCGGATGTGGCCGGCACCCTGTTTGATGCCATTTTGCTGGATATCGATCATACCCCGGAATTCTGGTTGCACAGCAGTCACGGAAACCTGTATTCTGAAAATGGCATGCGCCGGCTGAAAGCCTTTTTAAAGCCCCATGGCATATTCGCCCTCTGGTCAAACGATGCACCGGAAGAGGCGTTTCTTAAACTGCTGGCCTCTGTTTTTGCCGGCAGCGAAGGGCATATTGTCCAATTTGACAATCCCCTGCTGCAGATGGTGGCCACCAGTGGGATTTACGTGGCGCGTTGCGGCTGAACTTTTTACGGCGCCCTCATCATTTGGCGCCAAAGGCCGGTTCATAACCGACAATGAACCGGGCTGTGGTGGAATTGTTCGATCAGCCCTGCCTCGTATGGGCTTTTGGGAAACGCAGACCGCAGCAGGCCCGATACTTTGCTGTAATTTTCCCGGGTCGGTTTTCTTAGTTTCATCATCGCCTCCATAATTATTTACGACGCTCGACCCATCGCTTTCATGTTTCGTCAGAATCTTTGATTTTTTGCCCGATAAAACCGGGTCATTTTTTGACATGGGCTGTTGATTTTTACCATACTATGATCCCAATTTTCTGCAAAGTGATTTTGGGATTTATGAGTTTCATTGACAACGTCATCCAATATCGATAATAAATGCATTTTTTCAAAACAGGAGTGGACTACCCTCTGGCCTGAACAGGGATGGGGGTAGCTACGGTGAACACTATTATCAGTGATACGAAAAACAACGACCCAATTGAGCACCTGGCAGCCATACGCGGGTGCATTCCCATTCTGGAAAATATTGCGGAACGGTCCGAACTTCTGGCTCAATTATCGGAACCGGAACGGATCGCTTTGATCACTGCGGCCGGGAAAATATCCCGGCCCGACCGGAAAGAGATAAAAAAACGAAACAAGGCCAAAAAGCAGCAAAAACGTATGGCCGTTGTGGTAAAAGAGCGCCGGTTACGGGCGGGCACCGGGATCCGAAAGGCGAGAGAGGCAGCGGTATTTACATCTCCCATGCAGATTTGCGATGTAGCGGCCCCGCCGGCAGATACGCTGAAGACCCTGGAAACACCGCGTAATTGTTATGTGTGCAAGGCCGAATTTACCCGTCTTCATCATTTTTACGATGCCATGTGCCCCTCATGTGCCAAGCTTAATTACCAGAAACGCTTCCAGACCGCCTCCCTGACGGGACAGGTGGCATTGATTACCGGTTCCCGGCTCAAGATCGGATACCAGGCCACCTTGATGATGCTCAGGGCCGGGGCAAGGGTGATTGCCACCACCCGTTTCCCCAAAGATTCGGCCTTGCGATTTTCAAAAGAACCGGATTTTCCCGATTGGGGCCACAGACTCCAGGTTTACGGGCTGGATCTGCGCCACACACCCAGTGTGGAGCTTTTTACCGATTATATCAAGCAGACCTACCAGCGTCTGGACATTCTGGTCAACAACGCGGCCCAGACGGTGCGGCGTCCCCCGGGATTTTATGCCCATCTCATGGCGGTTGAAACAACCGATACCACACAATTGCCGGCTGCTGCCGGGGCCCTTCTGGGGCAGTATCAGACCTGTATCGCCCAGTTGGAATATGGTCGGGCAGCGGCTGCCGCCACGGAAAAGGCCCTTCCCGTGACATGGAACGGTACGGCCCCTGGCGTTGGGCTGCGCAAGTCGGCTCAACTGTCCCAGATTCCCTACGCCTATGACCATTGCCTTAATGTGCCCGAAGCCTTTCCGGTGGATAAACTGGATGCCGATTGCCAGCAGGTGGACCTTCGGAAGACCAATTCCTGGCGTCTGCGGCTGGGGGAAATCCAGACCGCAGAAATGCTGGAGATTCAACTGGTTAATTCCGTGGCCCCTTTTGTGTTATGCAATCGGCTGGCAGATTTGATGAAGCAGGATTCTACCGGGCAAAAACATATTGTCAACGTGTCGGCCATGGAAGGCAAATTCCTGCGGTTTAAAAAAGGCAGCCGTCATCCCCATACCAATATGGCCAAAGCCGCCTTGAACATGCTCACCCATACGGCAGCCAGTGATCTGGCCAAATACGGGATTTTCATGAATGCCGTGGACACCGGCTGGGTCACGGATGAAGATCCGGCTATTTTGGCCAAACGCAAGCAGGACTGCCATGATTTCCAGCCGCCGCTGGATATTGTGGACGGGGCCGCAAGGGTCTGTGACCCGTTTTTCCACGGCATTCTCACGGGAAAACACTGGTGCGGTAAATTTTTGAAGGATTATTTTCCCATCGACTGGTAGTCAAAACCGTTTGCCGGGTTGATCGGTTCAGGGCTTTTTTAACGTGCCCAGCCAGTGCAGGGCCAGCCCGCTTCCCACGATGAGTACGCCCCCGGCAAAAAAACGCCAGGATACCGGGTCATTGAGAAATACCATGCCCACAGTGGCCGTGAAAACGGTTTCGCAGGACATATAGACGGATCCTTCAAAGCCCCGGCAGAAGAAAAAGCCCTGGTTCATGAGCAACTGGGCGGTGAGGGAAGCAAAAACGATGCCGAGAATCATGGCCCATTCAACGGCGGAGGCCGGCAGGATGGGGGCCATGATAAATTTGGGCAAGGTCACAAGGGCCCCCATGGTGCAAAAGTAGAGATAGATGATCATGGGGCCGTTTTTTTCCCTCAATGATCGGATCAGCGTCACGGTGAGACCGGCAAAGACAGCGCCTGCAAGGGCCATGATCTGGCCATAGGCGCTTCCGGTGAGCTTGAAATCAAACAATATCCCTACTCCTGCCACCAGTACCACGATACATCCGAACTGAAAGAGATTGAGCCTTTCCTTGTAGATTAAAAAACCGAACAGGGCCGCAAACACGGGGTATGCATAAAACAGGACAATGGCTGTTGAGATGGGCAACAGGCGAAGGGCTGTGACCACTGCGAAAAAGGCCACGGACCCGGTGCATCCCCGCAGGATGAGCAGAGGGGTCTTGTGGCCTTTATACGGATTTTTGCTGCGCCCGAAAAGCGTGAGCAGCACCAGCATGCCCCCCGAACATCGGAAAAATCCGATGTGCCATATGGTATATCCTTCGGGCATGAGTTTAATGATACTGCTCATCAGGGTGAACAAAATGGCGGCGGACAGCATAAACAGCGGTCCGGCAAGGCGTGCTTCCATTTGAATCGTTTTATTTTTTCCAGACAAAAGCCCTTCTCTCAGCCCAGTGCCACATCAAGGGTCATCATCACTGTAAAACCCACCATGGTTGCCATGGTGACCATATCAATATTTGCCTCGGTTCGTTGAGATTCCGGGATCAGCTCTTCCACCACCACAAAAATCATTGCGCCGGCGGCAAAGCAGAGGGCATAGGGCAGTATGTTCTGCATGTGAAGCACAAATATGGCACCGGTGACGCCGGCAATGGGTTCAACTATACCCGATGCCTGTCCCATCAAAAAACTCTTTGCCCGCCCCATGCCTTCTCTTCTCAATGGCAGTGATACCGCGGCGCCTTCCGGAAAATTCTGGAGACCGATACCGATGGCCAGTGCAATGGCGCCCCCCAGGGTGGCCGAAGAAAGATTGGCGGCCACAGCACCGAAAGCCACCCCCACCGCAAGACCTTCGGGAATATTGTGCAGTGTGATGGCAAGCACCAGCAGCGTGCTTCGCTGCCAGGACGTTTTTATGCCTTCACTTTGCGTCGCGGGCAGACCCAGATGAAGGTGCGGCATTATTCGATCCGCCAGTCTCATGAAAAGGCCGCCGGCCATGAATCCAATGACAGCTGTCATCCACGGCAGTTGGCCCATCTGCTCCGCCATTTCGATGCCCGGTGCCAGCAGGGACCAGAAACTTGCGGCGATCATGACACCGGCCGCAAAACCGAGCATCCCGTCCATGAGCCGGGGCTTTACCGTTTTTGTGAAGAAAACAAGGGCGGCGCCTGCAGCTGTTACGCCCCATGTAAAGAGCGTGGCCATGAGTGCCTGGGTGACAGGACCATATTGCTGAATGAAGTCGATCATATCGTATCCTTTTCGAGGCAATGCGGGGCCACCTGAGTTTTGCAGTATGGTCAGACAAGATAAAAGGATATTAGCTGCAAAGATCCGGCCGGGCCCGGTATTCCATGGCGACTCAGTAAGGCGTCTCCTGGAAAGACCAGTCAATGCGGTCAATGCCACCGTCTAAACCACCACTACCTGAATCTACAGCGCGGCCCCTGAAGCCAAAGGCCATGGCCACCGTGCCCGGCGGCAGGGTAGTGTATCGCTTGAACGTGAACTTATCGATGGCGCGGCCATACCCGAGGGTCAAAAGCGGTCGTGATGCCAGGATTCGGCCGGCGTCATCGATAAACACCAGTTCTAAAAAAAAGTGGTTCAATGTACTGAAACCGGTTTTCAGGGAGCTGGCAAAATCAACCGTCCCTGTAATTGCCAAGTTATTTCTCCTTAATTCATACCGATATTGCAGGGTCAGATCATGGGAAATCCACTTGGCTTCGTTCGTACCGTCTCCAGGCAATGCAATCCTTTTTTCAAAGGGGACAATCCGCCCGACGCCGGACAACCCGGGCATGGCCTGACAGGCAAAAAACCATATCCCTGCAAAGGCGGCTGCAGTGAAGCGGAGAAAGTTCATATGTCTGTTTATTAAATTTATCATGTTCTCCTCCAGTGGCCGGTCCCGGGATGCTGCTGCCGGTGGACTGGAAAGGCCGCAACCTGCAGATCCTCCAGGGCCGTGGATTATCCATTTTTTTAATAAAAACAGAAAATTGAAGATTAATCGGTAAGCTGATAATCTGTCAGTATGTTGAAATACGGTACATTAATCATTTTCTACTCAAATATCAACCTGTTCCGGCCCTGTCACGAATTTTTTTACACTTACACAAGTCCCATATTGTTACAAAAAATAAGTGGTCGGCGGGTATCACTGTTTGCTTATCTCAAGAGCGGTCTTATCGTTTGGGAACCGGACAAGATGCAGGACCGCACCAGGACAATCAATACAAAGTTGCGTACATGAAAAAGATTTTTCAATAAACGAAATCAAAAAAGGGCTGTAAGGCTCGATACTTGCAACCCGTCAGGAGGTCATATGAAAAAAGACGTATTTATAAAGAATATTCCGTTTTCAGAACCCCAGCAACTGGCTGAACTGGTGGCATACGCAAAGGGTCGGGTGGTCAGCAGAACCTTTGCCCAGAACCCGTCTCTGAGCCTCACCCTGTTTGCTTTTGATGAAGGAGAAGGCGTCAGCACCCACACAGCACCCGGGGATGCCATGGTTCAGGTACTTGATGGGGAGGCAACGGTCACTGTTGATGGAAAGGAAATGATCGTCGGACCTGGGCAGGTGGTGGTAATGCCGGCCAATGTGCCCCACGCGGTCACCGCTGTCAAACGGTTTAAAATGATCCTGACCGTCGTAAAAAAGCCGGTGACGATTCAATCTTGATGGTGTCACGAAGTCTCCATCTACTGCGGTATAGCGGTTGTCCAGGGACTCGACATACCATGTGTATGCCTTGGCCTCCGGAGAACCGCTATGCCTTGTATATGAAGATTTTTACTTAGCCATCTTAAATACTTTTTATGAGAGCATCAATCTTGATACTCTCCTGTATTGAGTCAAAATTTGATCAACTCGGGTCATCGTGATGAGCATCGGCAATTGCCGATACTCATTTTTTTTTGGAATCAATTTCCTCTTTTAAAATATTGGAAACAATATTCAGGTGAAGCCCTTTTGGGGTTTTAACAAGGTCATAATCAATTACCGAGCGGGTAATATTCGGGAACAACCTTTTTTTCGTTCCAGCAGTATATCTATGACGTTATTGTTGGCTGCAACAAGAGAAGGCGCTGTATCGGGTGAAACACCTGATGCCGCCAAGATTTGTTCGCGATATTTCGTTTGTTCGTTTTCTGGCAAAAAAGATAAATTCCAGAGCAGGATGGCAATGGTGGAGGCCTTTTTTTCTTCCGCATCATTTTTTGCAACATCTAAAAGCGGTTTTGCAAAATGAATGATAATTTCAGACATTTTTTCCGTATCAGGTGGGGCAACACGAATATCGGAACCGTTATCCAATGATTTTTCTTTAACTTTTTGAAGCAGTTTTTCCTGGCTGTCCTGAATTGCTTTTTGGGTACGTTTCCGTTCACGGAGCCATTTTTTTTCTGCTTTTGGAAATTTTTTGTACTTTTTTGTTTTTCGTCATGCCTTTAAATCGCCTTTTTTATTAAATTGTCCGCCTGAATCAGGGGTGATTCCTTGAGGATGACGCTGAGAATGATCCCGACAATTGAAAAACCCAGAAAAATAATCAAAAAAGGAATCATTCCGAATCTGTTCATCCCAACGATAAAGAGTATTCCCGAGATTTGTCCCGCAAGCAGCAGCAGTCCCTGGGATGTTGATTCCGGTGCCGGGAAACTGACTTCTGCGCAAAACTGAAAGCCCACCGGTGCGCATGCCCCCAGAAGAAAAAAGCCAAGGACAAAGGAAGATACCAAAAGGGGGATATATCCGGAGGCAACGGTTAAGCCGATGAGGCCGGGGGTCATAAAAACCATGCCGATTACGATAAACGCTTTTCTTTTGCGAAATTTGTCGGAAAGAATGGGGAGGATGAGGGCACCGATGATTCCGGCAATCAGCATCATTCCGCCTACCAGACCGGTTTGTTCCGTGGACAACCCTTTGATCTGGCAAATTTGATCAATGCAGGTGCTGATGGCGTTAAACATGCCCAGCCCAAGGAAGAAAAGTAACAGCATAAGGCGCATATCTTTAAGGCCGAGTATGTGCCGCAGGCCTTCAAAAACCTTTGTCCGCTCATCTGTACCATCTGTGCCCGGTGCGGCAGCAGGCTGTTTTTTTAAGAAAACCAGAACAAGGATTGCACTGGCGACAGAGATAATGCCATAGGTTAAAAGCATGTTATGCAACTGGTAGGCCCCTGTGGCATCCTGGGTCACCAGCAGCGGCGTTACAATCATGGCGCCTATAATACCAATAAACTGAGACAGGGTCGCGATGCCCACCGCAGTGGCCCTTTCTTCCACCGGAAACCAGCAGCCGGCCACCTTGGTGGCTGAATTCAGAATAAACGGCTGGGCCACCGCAAGCCCGATCTGGGAAACAACCACCATGGTATAATTATGCGCATACAGACCTTTCAGGAGACCGAAGACGGCCATGAGAACCGCACCGGCCCCAACACCAATACGGATGCCAAATGTATCAATGACATAGGAGGCCGGTATGCAGATTAAAATAAACACACCCATGAAAATCATGGACAGCAGGTCAATCTGCAGTGCCGTAACCCCATAGACAAGTCTGGCTTCCCTGGCCACGGGCGCAAAAGTGAGCCACTGCACCTGCATAACGGCATTGATGATGGAAAATACAAGAAGGACCACCCATCGATAGCCGGATGCCGCTGTTTTTGTTTCATTCATGAACTCAATCTCCTGGTTTATAAAATAGGGCTCATCTGATTGCTACTTGTTAATCCGCAGATTTGATGACCTCGTAAAAAGCTTTTTACGAGGTCGTCAGATTTGGTGATAAGCTTTTTACGACGCCTTCATTCCTGAAAACCGATCCATTGTGTGATGCTGTCTATCGGTTCTCTTGCGGATACTAACCGGTTGGCGGGAAAATCAGGGTCAGGATACCCGATGGCGATGGCGATTACGATCCGCCTGTTATCCGCAATATCGGTAAATTCCCGCAACACTTCAGGGTACATGACCCCCTGGTCCTCGATACATGTTCCAAGGCCATGATCAAGGGCCGCAAGACAGATATTCTGCATGACCGCACCAATATCAATCAGAGGGGTCGTTTCGTCTAATATGCTGTCCGTGGTAATGATGATGGCTGCCGGCGCATCAAAAAAACGAAACCCCCGTTCAAGCCACTGTGCCCTTTTCCCCTTGTCTTCCCGTTTGATTTCCATGAGGGAAAAAATCTGTTTTGCCAGACTTACCTGACGCTGCCTGTAGACACTGTCTCTGGGCCATCCCACAACACTATGCTCCGGTTTTGCCGGTGCACCGCTGGTTAGTTTTTCGACAATGCCCGAGCGGATCCGGTTGAGAACGTCACCGCTGATAACCGTGAATTCCCACGGCTGAACATTCATCGCCGATGGCGCCCGGCCGGCTGTTTCAAGTATTTCCCGTAACGTTTCCTTTGAAACCCCATCGGGTTTAAACCCTCTGACACTGATACGCTTCCGGATGGCTTCAGTGATTTCCATAAAAATGCTCCTTTGTGATTACTTTTTTTAAACCTAATATGAACGGTTAGCTTTTATATTTCAATCGCTTACTTATATGCTCATTTTTTCAGAACACTGAACGCAAAGCCCTGTTTCCGGCATGATGGTTAATCTTGTAAGGGGTATCGGTTCTTCGCATTCTTTGCACAAGCCGAAATCAGGATGATCAATTTTGGCCAACGCGTGTTCTAAGTTTGACAGGGTCTCTTTGGACGTATTCAAAGCAGCTTCATTGATGCTTTTACTGTTGATGGCTTCCATTCGGGTGAGTCGCCCAATGGCGTTATCCGGGGAAATGGGTTTTGCAAGCAGTTCATAGGCGGCGATATCTATTTTTATCGCGTTTATTCTTTTTTTAATGATTTCTTCAAGTTTTGTTTTTTTGTTGTTTTCCATGAACAGAGCCTATTTTTAAGGGCTATTGCAAAATGATACCGGCCCAAAAAACCGTTTCTGAATGGGCGCTATTTAGGTTCGATGGGAAATTTAGCCTTATACCACTCGTACCAACCGCCTTTGAGAGCGTATACCCTGGTAAATCCGAGTTTCATCATCTGCAGCGCCGTGCCGGCGCTGGTCGCTTCGCTCGGTCAGGCACAATACAGGACATATGTTTTATCCTTTTTATATTTTGACCCCCAACTTTCAGCCTGGCGGGGTTCTTCCCGGATGGCGCCTGTAATTTTTGATTCACTCGATTTCCAGTCGCCGCTGCTGCGAACGTCGATAATGACCACATCCGATTGATCCGCCATCGCCTTGAGTGCTTCCTTACTTATTCGGGGTACGTCGGCAGCCATTGCAGATAAAGATGTGCCCAGAACAAACAGCGAACACAGGATCGTTACCAATACGGTTAAATAAAATTTCATAGTAATGCCTCCTTTTTTAAATCGGGCTATTTCATCGCCTCCAGGGACAGGGTTACGGCAATTGTTTCGCCCGGTGGCAGGGATTCCGGGTCTTTCGCCCCGAGGCGTTCGGGGGGAAGGTTACCGCTTTCCAGAACCATGGCCCTGACCGCATCGGCCCTCGACAGGGCCAGGGTCGTCAGTTCGGTTTCCGGCAATGGGGTCGTCTTCACCAGGCGGTTGAACAGCGCCCGTGCCAGAATCACCTCCGGAATTTGGGTGGCATCGGGTGAATCCTGAGTCGCCGTCACCTTTTCTGTTGCCGTCACCGCTATGGGTTGTGCCAGCGTTTCCAGTTCTTCTTCAGTAAAGCGTTCCAGAAACATCTCACGCAACGCATTCTGGGTGTCACTGCCGGTATAATCCACAGGACCGGGATCCTCTTCCGGTTGCAGGCCCAGGGCAGCAGACAGCTTGCGCAGGACAAGCAATTTTCGGAGTTCTTCACCGTCTTGTTCCAGGCTGTATCTTCCCTGCACAATGAGCTGAAGCTGAGGCCGTTTGGTCAGCACTGAGGCCAGTTTTTCGAGTTTCTCTCTTTCAGGGGCCGATACCGTAACGCTCCCGGGAGCGAATGCCACCGAATTCGGATTTTCCATATCGTCCCCGAAAAGTCCGCCGAGGGCCCGAAACGGGGAGGTGATGATTTTTTTGATGACGTTGACCAGTGCCTGCCAGATCAAATGACCGTAACTGAACTCGGGGTCTTCAAGATTACCCCGCACCGGCAGACCGATATCGATACGCCCGTCTTTATCCTCTAATATGGCAATGGCCAGATCCAGGGGAAGACTGACGGCATCCGGGCTCTCCACCCGATCGCCCAATGTCAGTCTGTCGAGAATAATCGTGTTTTCACCGAGCAGCTGGCTGTTTTTGATCTTGTACTCCAGATTAAGAGAAAGCCGGCCGGAATCGATCCTGCGGCCGGCGAATCGGCCGGAATACGGTGTCATGGTATTCATTTCAATATTTCGGAAGGCCATGGTGATGTCGGTGAAGCGCTTTGGATCGGACATGGCGATCTCTCCCCCGATTTTGGCATCTCCGTATTTGTCCACATCGCCATTGAATGTCAGTCGGGCACGGGTATTGGGCGCCGTGGAAATACCGGTGACGACCCCGCTTAGATTGTGGATCTTGCTGGCAAATTGCGGCCGAAGACTGAGGTCTGAAAATTCAAGTTTACTGTCACTGATTTTTATCCGGTCGATACGGACCGGGAAGCCGGTGCCTGTATCCGGGCCGTCAACAGGTGACGGCGCCACGCTGTTTTCATCAGGGGCCTTTTCCCTGGCCATCAGGGCAAAATTCACCTTTTTGGATTCATCGATGACAATTTCCCCCGACGATCCTATAAGCTGAATATCAGCGATATGAAGGGTGTCCGGGGATAACGTGAAATCAATTTTTGAAACCGTTAACTTTTTCAAGCCGTTTTGTTCATCACTAAAGTCGGGCCGGGAGAACCAGAAATCGTTCATCTCCATATTGCCCATGAAGGAGATTGCCGGTTTGAGGTCCTCTCCCTTGAAGCCGAACTGCCCCCGGGTGGAGATGGCCCCGGATTGCAGATAAATATTGGCATGCCGGTTAACGTACGGTTGAAAGGTGGGTATCTGCAGGTCGGCCAGTTCGAATTCAGCCTGAACCACAGGCCCGGTGGGATCGATGATGCCCTTTGCCGCAAAAGCCCCGCCTTCCTTGACCCGGAATCCCGCTGAAAAATCCATGGGGGACTTGCCGTCTGCACCGGTCAGCGCTGCATGGATCATCTCCAGCTGGATCACCGGGGCATCGGCTTGAACCGTGCGATCGGTAAAGGCTGTTGAAAAATCCTTCAGGTCGATATGATCAACGAGAAACTGCAGATCAGGACCTTTTGTTTCGGCAATGGCGGGTTTTTCTTCAACAGCAGTTGTCGGTGCCTGGGGCGGTGGGGCCAGATCGGCAAGGTTGATCGCCCCATCTGTTCCGCGAACCACGTTGACATGCCCCCCTTCAAGACCCATGCTGTCCATGGTGAACTGCATCGCGCCCAGATCGAACCGGCCCCCTTTCATCAGCAGGGCGTCGAGTCGCAGGTCGGGTTCAGCATCGGCGAATCCTGCCGAGATCGCCCCCAGGCGGGATGAAAAATCCGTAACGATAATTTTGGGAACAGACCCGCCGATCTCGGCATTGGCTGCAAACTGAACCCGGATATTGCCGACACCGGCGACCATATCCGGTTCGCGGCGTTGATCCGTATAGTCAGCATGGATATTGTCCAGCAGAAATTCGTGAAGATTCACCACCCAGGGCTTAGCAGGAGTTTCAGATGAAGGTGCTTTTGTTTCTATTGTTGTAACAGTATCTTTCTTTGTCTGCCCGGTTTGCGGTTTGAACATCTTCTGAAGCTGCAACTGGCCATCTATCCCAATTGTCCCATTCACCCCACCGTCTGCCATGATAAGTTTGCCGATATCGAGCTGCCGCTTTTCCAGATCGAACCGCGATTCGCTCAGATGCAGTTTTCCAAGGGCAATGGCAGGTGTCTCATTGTCCTCCATGGCAAGGGCCAGTCCGGACAGCAATACATCGATCCCGTCCAGTACCAGTCCTGAAGCGTCACCGTCGAGATTGAATTGATATCGGGTTCGTACATCGAGTCGGCCGGCAGGCGGTGCAATGCGCATGGTGTCCCGGAAAAACTGCCAGGCGTTTTCCACCGAAATATTTGACATCTCCACAAGCCCTTTGGACTGAATCGGCGCCAGAGCGATCTCTCCTTTCCAACGGACCTCCGTTCCATCGGGCATTTTTGCCGTCAGAGAATAGGGGCCTTTTCTTTCCGGGAGTGTGGAAAAGTCTCTAAGTTCCAGGTTGAGGGGCGTCAATTTCGCAACAGCCGGCGTCGACATTCGGTTGTCCGTAAGAGTGATCTCACCGTTGTTGATCCGGATGTCGTCGAGCAGCATGCGGACAGGCGTCGCCGCATCATCAGGGGCAGGTTCCGTTTTTTTTGTTTCCGTTTTCCCGGGAAGAATCAGTTTGGTCAGGTTCAAATTCCCATCAGATGCCATGGCAATAGTCACCCTGGGATTGTCGAGACGCACATGCTGAAAAGTCCAGGCCCAGCGAAAGAGACTGACTGTTTCAAAATCGACGAACAGGCGATCAAATCCGATGACCGGTGCCCCTGTTTTTTCTTTTAAGTTAAAATCGTTGAGTTCCAGTTTGAACAGGAAGGGATTGAATCGAATCTTGCCCACAGTCGCCTGGCAGTTCAAATTTTTCTGGAGGCTGCCGGGCAGTGTCTGCTCGATAATGTATGGCAGGAGGAAAAAGCCCACCAGTGCGTAGAAAGCAACAGCGCCAACTGCAATGATAAAGATCCGGTGACGCAAAACGTCCTTGAGGAATTGCCCCGCGTGTTTGTTTTTTTTCATGGTCTCCCTTCCTCCCTCAATAAGTATGATGAACGCGCAAATTGTATTTGATTATACACAATTCACGGGCAAAATGCCACTGAGGATATTTTTTTAATAATGTGGTTTTAGCCTGGGGGTGCAAACGTGGAAAAGACAATGAACGTGACAATATCGGGGGGGGACAGCCACGGTTAAGGTCGTGGCGGCCCTGTCAAAGCGGATCAGCAGCCGGTTATCAGACCTTTTTTATTCACCATTTTAGCCCAGTTGTCGAATGCGGAGATATTGGCTGTGGTGTGAAAATCCACATGATAATCACCGCTGGCCACACGGGCAATTACGTCAAAGGCCTTATCGTCCCTGGGAAAGCAAAGGGGCTTCAGTTCACGGGGCAGGGCAGCGGTTTTTAGATACTGCCGATGGGCGTCACAGTCCTGTACAAACGCCTCTTCACTGAAAAAATTCAGGTTGTCCAGCACCCCGAAACAATGCCGGGCATTGTGGACCCCGAAATCACATAGGGTCTGCCGGCCGCGCATGCCGTCGGCGCAGGCCCTGTCCCCGGGTGTTTTTTCCTCGGTGCTGCCGCCTGACTGGACTGAAGGTAGGCCCGTTACCCACATATTGAGTCGGGCTACGGCAACATTGAGCAGGTTCATGGCATCATCGGAATAGGCCAGGTCCCCATCCGGTTTTGTGGGGCAGGGCATTCCGCCGAACATGCAGAGCATCCCCGGCCGGACCGTCTGGGCCACCGCCAGCATGAACATGACTTCCGCGTGGGTGATGATAATGCAGGCCTCGGGGGTCTGGGGGGCGGTGCGTCCGGCCAGGGGCATGGTGGTCAGTCGCAGGTTGTTGCCGGCCCGGGCCGTTTTTAACAGGGCATCCATCATGCCGTCCATGCAGATCAGGGGCGATTTGACCCCGCAGATAGAATCATGCCAGTCTTCGCGCCCGGAAAACCAGTTGACGGATTCGTCCTCGCTCATATAGGCGCTGCAGGTCACCTTGATGCAGCCTTCCAACTGGTCCATGATCTGGTTGCACTTCAAGGCATAGCCTTTATGGACTTTGACCGGCTGGCTCAAAAACCGGACCACATCCAGGTTCTCGCCGACCACTTTGATCAAATGGTCCAGTTCATCATAGGATGCCGGCAGGGGATACTCGTCGGTGGGGCGGTATAGAAAAGGCGGAATGCCGCCGATCCCCAGTGTGTTCATTCCTTCATCGCCGGTAAATGTCTTGGCGGCGGACATCAGAGACTGGTCGATCAGATCCGGCAGGAGATAAATTCGATGGGTTGATTCATCATACCCGGCCAGTCCGGTATTTTCCAACAGTGAAATAACGTCCGGGTTCCGGGTTTCAATTCCGACTTCGGCCAGGACCGCCTTGGTGGTTTCGTGGATTCTTTCGTAGCTTTCTTTTTCGGCCACAAGGTCCGCCCTGTATGCCGCCGGAGCAGCGTTAATCAAAGTATTAATATCGGTCATCTCAATATCTCCCATTTTTTATCTATTGCCATGCTTGACTGATCCAAACCCCATGTCCGGCCCTACCGACAGCCCGGCCACCGATGGGTTAGATGTCTGTACACGTGAGGTCTTAAACAAGTCGCATTGCGCTGTCAACAAAATTCAACCGTGGAAAAAGGAAGATGGGAAATTTCTTTGAAACAGATGTAGATGACACAGGCCGGCAGGGAAGTCACATACCGTTGAAAGGGTCCTTTTTTAATACACCCACCCCAGCAGCCCGAGGCCGATGACGTTTGCCGCAATGGCGATGGTGTAGATGGCCGAGACGAAGATAATTTTGGCACGAATGGTTTTCATGCCGATGACCAGCAGCGCACCGACATAAAATGGCATGTAGCCGAGGAAAAAAATCAGCCACACACCGCTAAAGGAGCGGTGCCAGAAAGGATACTCCCAGACCAGGTGCCCGCCCTTGTTCAGCAGGCATTCCACGAAGACGCAAAAGACCGAATAACCGATGGCCCAGAACCAGCGGTCCGGAATCCCGACGATCTTGTCTTTGGGGTTGTCTGAAAGGCTGTAGTAGTAGATGATGCCGGAAATGGCGAACATGAACATGATTTCGATATTCCACCCCACCATGGTCCGCAGGGCCGTCTCCCCGGGTGCGGTCCAGAAGGCTGAATGCTGGGTCAGGTAAAACACCCAGCCGTTCCATGTTTCGTTGATGAAATCCAGGCCGAAAACCGTCAACCCGGCGAATATTGCATCCCAGTTGCCGTCGCTTCTCGCTTTCCTGACCTCTTTGGCATAGATCAGGAAGGTATAGGCCAGCATGGGGATCACATACCATTGAATTGTACTCAAGTCCCTGAGTCCCACCAGGGCCTGCTTTGATGCCTCTGTCATCATCGTTCATTTCCTATCTGTGAGGTTTTGCCGGGCAGGTTGTTCGGCCACCGGAGCCGACAACCGTGGCAGTACTGTTGACCATAAACAGATTCTGGTTTTGTGTAAATCCTATCGTTGCAAAAGCCGGATGGCAAAAAATTGTGCATTTTGTACTTGGCTCCTCGCTGTTACATATGGGTAAATTTGACCGACTGCAGTCCCGGGATGATTTCATTTTGCTGCTCGAAACTGTTTGAGGGGCTTAGCGAGCGTTAGGCCGGACAGTCATCAAATATTCCCCGATGGTTTTAATTTTACATAACTATCAATATGATAATTTATGACGAGACCCTGTCCGGCGTTACGACCGCTTTGCGCCGAGTTTTTTGAGCATTAAAATGAAAGCACCCCGGGGCACCCACACGAAACAGCGAGGAACCTTGTACTTTTTCTGGATATCACCATCGTTGAACCGCAACAGCGAGCGCATTCCCCGTGGCTTGCCGCGGGGTTAGCGAGCGAATCTGAAATAGACAGAATTCCTTACGGTCGAAGATTCCTCGCAGCTTGCTGCGAGGTTCTTCAATTCCTTAGGAATTGCAATATTCTCGTCGAATCGTTTCTCTTGGTGGATTTAGATCAATAACGCATGTTTTTTATGCAATTATAGGGTAAGTTGTTTTGAGCGCACAACACTTCCCCTTCTGTTTTTGGAGAAGAAGTGGTATTCTGTTTTTTTAAATTTTTTTACGAATTCTTATATCACGAAAACGTAGCCTGTTGCGAGGAATTTTTAATTCCGTCGTTTAAGATATGATGAACTCGTAAAAAGTTGAACTTAGACGGTCTTGTAAAAAATCCAGATGAGCGCTACGCTTCACTGCGTGTCAAGGCGTGCAAATTTTGTAATCATGAGGCGTAACCATCGACCGTTGAATGATTGCGAAATGAAGCGCAACGCAGGAGTTGGACTTTTTACGAGACCGTCAATATATGTAACCACCCAAAAGAACAGGGCCAGACATGGAAAATCGAAAGCTTCTGTATTCACTGGTGATGTTATTAGCACTTGTTGGTCTGGGTACCCTCGGGTACTATATTTTTGAACCAATGCCCCTTTTTGAGGCATTTTATATGACCATCATCACCATGTCGACAGTGGGGTTTGCCGAGGTCATACCGCTGACGACGGTAGGTCGCGTTATAACCGTGCTAATAATCATACTGGGAATAACCGTCGGAACCTACACGGTCAGTATTATTGTGCAATGGCTGGTAGGGGGTGAGATTCAAAAAGTTTTTGGGAGAAAAAAATTGCAAAAACAAATTATTGAATTAAATGAGCACTTCATCATCTGCGGATTCGGCCGCATTGGCCAAATTATCTGTAAGGAGTTATTTGAAGAGGGGATTAAATTTGTTGTTATTGAACAAGATGCATCAGCGATTGAAGAAATCGCTTCATTAAAATTCCTCTTCATCGAGATGGATGCGACTTCCGAGGAGGCCCTGCTTGCAGCCGGCATCCTCAAAGCCAAGGGCTTGGTGACGGCGGTCAATTCAGACGCCAACAATGTATTCATTACGTTGACAGCCAAGGGCCTTCGACCCGATATATTCGTGTTGGCGCGTGCATCAGAGGAAAAAAATGAAGAAAAACTGATAAAAGCGGGCGCAACCCGGGTGGTATCTCCATATCTTATTGGCGGGCGCAGGATGGCGCATGTACTGAAACGACCGACAGTGGTCGATTTTCTCGACATCGCTACCATCAACAATAAATTAGGCCTTCTTATGGAAGAAGTTAAGGTCCGGCCGAAATCCGGCCTCGTTGGGAAAAATCTTATCGAAAGTCGGCTGAGGCAGGATTTCGGTATAATTATTGTGGCGATCAAAAAATCGGTCAATCAGATGATATTTAACCCGGCACCATCGGAAACCCTTGATGCCGGTGACGTCATTGTTGCCATTGGTCAACGAGATGACTTAAAGCGGATGGACACGATTTTGTAATCCTGTTTTTCGTAATCCGCGTTTTTGTCGATATCTCGGGTATCATCTATTGGGCCTCCTTTTTTTCATGGCTTTTATTCTTAAGGCCACCTCTTGCCAGCGTTCCTTTTCCACCCGGTCGGCACTTTTTTGCTGGCGGTCGGATAGATATGCCAGCTCGCGTTTCATTTTCCGGTAGCTTTCCAGTCTGCCCTGGGAAATCGCCCCTTCAGCGACCGCCTGGAGGACCCGGCAACCGGGTTCGTGCATATGACTGCAATTGGAAAAACGGCATGTCCCGGCAAGGGTTTCAATTTCCGGAAAGGCGACCTTGACCCCGCCGTCATCGTCCCAGAAGGCGATTTCACGAATGCCGGGGTTGTCGATCACCATCCCTCCCCGGGGCATCATGATCAGATCCCGGGTGGTGGTGGTATGCGTTCCTTTTCCCACACTGTTGCTTATCGACCCTGTCGCCTGTACGGTCTTTCCGTAGAGCCCGTTCACCAGGGTGGATTTGCCGGCACCCGAAGACCCGATCATGGTGGTGGTTTGTCCCGGGGACAGATACCTTTCCAGTTGCGTCAGCCCCAAGGCATCCTTTGCCGAGACCAGGTGCACCGGTGCGCCAAACGTCACCGCTTCAACCTCACTGACGAACTGTTCCGGATCCGGACAAAGATCTGATTTTGTCAGAATGATGACGGGATTGAGGCCGCAGTTATACACCAGTGTCAGGTAGCGTTCAATACGACGCAGGTTAAAATCCCGGTCCAGACCGCAGACGACAAACACGGTATCGAGATTGGCTGCGATCACCTGTTCTTTTTGCGGCAGCGCCTCCTGTTTGCCATGGGTGCCCGCAGCGCCCCTGGACAGGGCATTTTTTCGGATCAGCACCGCAGATATCACGGTGTGGGCCATAAGGACCCAATCCCCTGTGACCGGATACAGGCCATGGGATTGATGTTTGAGCCTTCCGGCTGTGGTAGCGAGCCATTCTCTTTTTCCGTCACTGACATGGAAGCTGTTTTTCCTTACCCCCACCACTCTGGCCGGGATAACGTCATCGTTGCATGGGGTTTCCAGCTGTGTCTGGAAATGGGAAGTCCATCCCATCTGTGAAAGGTGCCGGGTGTTGTCGTCTGTATATATTTTATTGATATGTTGCTTTGTGATCATTGTTGAGCTCCATTTATCGTTGCCATTCGTCTTACCGGTATTTGCCGGCGCATGACACTGTAAAACGGTACACACAGCCTGCCGGTAATTTTGATTATATCTTGACATATTCGTTTGTTAGTTCTTACAGGCAGAGGGGACAACGATAGCGGCGGAATATCGGATAGGAATCTGCTGCGGAACAGACCGAGAAAACAGATCTGTTTTTAAACAAAATAGCTTGTTATGCGTATTGCAGAGCTATGCTCAATCAACCACCGGTGGGTGAGTCCCCTTGCCGGCAACGATTGACACAAGATCCATTAATTTTTTGAACATAAAAACCTTTTCCTCCGTTTTTTCTAAGGTTGTAATCAATAGTTTATGTTGCGAGCTGCTGTCAAGCTTTTTTCAACTGGGTAACAGAGGCTGTGCTCGTGCAGAACGGTCACAACTCCAAAACAATGTCCCCTCTGATTGAGTTGTTCTTTCAACGGGAATCTTCAGACAGGTTTTTGGCTCTTCGCTGTTTCGTATGGGTAAATTTGAACGCATCCCGGGGCACCCACACAAAATAGCGAGGAGCCCCTTTCTTGATTTTCTCAAAACAACAACACGATCATCGATATCACACGAATATTGAATTGTTTAACATTATTTACCTGCCCCTATTTTTTTTTCTATCCGGACTGTCAATTCAGAACCATTTGAACCGAAAACAGACACTTCCCGTGGGCGATTCAACACGGGAATCAGCCACCGAGGCACGAGGTCGGATGGATTGCCATGTTCGGTACTTGCTAGTGTCCATCCGGCAACGTAAGTTGCCGGTATAAATAAAAAAAGCGCATTTTGCGGTGGCTTTTTCTTCCCAAATATAGTATATTGAAAGCGACTAAACAACCAATATAACTACATAATGGCAAAAAAGGACACACACAAAATGCGCGAAAAACACCAGAAACAAATGCCGCTAATGGAGTCAGCATCCGACCACCCCCAAGCAAAAGAGATGGAGGTCATCAGCAACATCATTGATAACACTCCTACCATTTGTGGATATGTTCTTCAAGATCTTAATCGGGGTGCCATTATCAAACGCCGTACAGGTGCACGCGGCATGAGTGCCGACCAGATTCTGCGGGCGGCGATTGTCATGCGGCTTTTCGAATTCACATATGAACAGTTGGCTTTTCATATCAGTGACTCCCGGTGTCTGCGGCGATTCTGCCGGATCGGCATTGCTGACAAAGGGTTTAAAAAATCTGCGCTCAACGCAAATATCAAACGGCTTTCATACGAGACCTGGAAAATGATCTCCAGGGATTTGCTCGCCTACGCCAAAAATGAAAACATCGAAAAGGGCCGCAAGGCTCGTATCGATTGTACTGTAGTCGGCTCCAATATCCATAAGCCATTAGATTCCTGGCAATTGTTTGACTGTGTCCGGGTTCTGACCCGACTGGTGAAAAAAGCCCGTAATGAATTTGGGGTCAAGGTCCCGTTTTCAGATCACCAGCGCCGTGCCAAAAAAAGAATGACCGGCATCGAATATGCCAAGGGCGAAAAACAACGACTGCCCCGGTATAAGGACCTGCTCAAGGTTACCCGCAAGGTCATCGGCTACGCCAGAAACGCCCAAAAGCTTCTGGAACCTATCACTTCGACAAACTTTCAGGCGATGGGATTGCTCAATCAAATTGAGCATTACGCGGCCCTTTCAGAGCAAGTGTATGATCAGACCTACAGACGCATTATTCAGGGCGAAAAGGTCCCGGCCGACCAAAAGGTGGTTTCCATTTTCGAAGAGCATACCGACATTATCATCAAAGATCGCCGGGACAAACATTATGGCCACAAAATTTGCCTGACCGGTGGTGCTTCCAATCTGATTCTGGACTGTGTCATTTTGGAAGGCAACCCTGCTGATTCTACCCTGGTTGAAACGATGCTCGATCGCCAGGAGCAAATCTTTGGCCGCTATCCATTGAAAGTCGCTTTGGACGGCGGCTTTGCCTCGAAGGGCAATTTGGCCAGTGCCAAAGGTCGAAAAATCAAAGACGTTTGTTTTGCCAAAAAACGCGGTCTAAAAGAGACCGACATGTGCCGTAGTGAGTATGTTTACAAAAATCTGCGGCGGTTTCGGGCCGGAATCGAAGCCGGTATTTCCTGGCTTAAACGTAGTTTTGGACTGACCCGCTGCACCTGGAAAGGCTTCCGTTCATTCAAGTGTTACGTGTTGGCCTCGGTAGTAGCGGCCAATTTGTTGACTATGGCCAGAAAAAAATTAGCGCCGGCCTGACACTTTTCTAACAATGTCAAAGAACCTCAAGAAGGTGAAGTACGTCCCAAAAATGAATTTTTAGTACTATTTTATGTTCTCTTTTGATACCCGTGTATATTCTTCTTGAATTTTACGGTTAAGAATTTTTTCGGGAATTTGGCTCTCCCAAAAATTCCCGTTTCTGGATGGAAACTTGCTAAGAACCAAAATGTTCCAGGAAAAAATGGGGCCTATTGTTTCTGTTTTCTCAATCTTGCACTGCAGGGACATGATTGCGCAGTAAATCGGCAAACTGGTCAGGCACAACAGGTTTGCTGAAGTAGTACCCCTGCATCTGATCACAGGCGTGTTCCTCCAGGAAGTCCCTCTGTTCCGGTGTCTCCACCCCTTCGGCCACCACGGTGAGGCTGAGGGTCCTGCCCATGGCGATAATCGCCTCGGTAATCGCTTTGTCCTCAATATCATGTGGAATGTTACGAATGAAGGATCGGTCTACCTTAAGCGTGTCGATAGGAAAGTTTTTGATCTGGGAGAGGGAAGAGTATCCGGTACCGAAATCGTCGATGGCGAGCCGCACGCCGATGTTCTTGATTCTGGAGAGCACTTTGATCATGCGCTCGGGGTTGTGCATCACCATGCTTTCGGTGATTTCGAGCTCCAGCAGGTTCGGCGCCATACCGGAATCCTTCAGCCCTGTTTCTTCTGCTACCGGTATGATCTGAAGGGGGGGAACCGAACCGAGGGTTGGGTTCTGCCAGCGCAGGAGGGCCTCCACACCGGTGATCGCATTGGTCTTGAAGTCCAGCTTGGCCTGATAGTGGAGGGAGAGTTCTTTTCGCTCCAATGCCTGGCGCAGGTTCGTTTCGATCAAGAGGCGTTCGATTGATTGGGATTTGATGTCGTTGGAATAAAACTGGTAGCTGTTTTTCCCTTTCTCCTTGGTAAAATACATGGCTATGTCGGCATTTTTCATTAAGGATTGTTCGTCCTCGCCATCCTTCGGATAGATGCTGATGCCGATGCTTGCCGTTACACGGCATTCCTGGCCCCTGATCTCCACCGGTTTCATGACGGTAGAAAGGACATTGCGGGCCACGGTGGTGAGCTGGTTCACATCGTTCACCTCTTCGATCAGTATGACGAATTCGTCTCCTCCCATACGGGCGACAACGTCGACCGCCCGCAGCGCCAGCCTCAGGCGCCGGTTACCCCCTCGGATCTGTTCGAGGCGAAAATGCTTGTGGAGAAGCTGGGACAGGTCAGGACCATGATGAGCGAGACCATGGCACAAATTGAAAAAATAAGCAGCCCTATGCAGGGAAATAAACCGCTGCAAAGCATACCGGGATTTGGCCCCTATATTGCCGCTCTGGTTCTATCTGTGATCGGCAATCCATTTCGTTTCAATAACCGCAAGCAGATTATCCGCCTATCCGGTTTCGATTTAAATGCCAGCCGCAGTGGTAAGACAAGTAACAGCGCTGTGCCGGTCATCTCAAAACGGGGAAACGCTGATTTGAGATATGCCCTTTATCAAGCCGCCCTGGTCGCCACTTACCATAACGAACATTTTCGAAAAATTTATCATCGGATGCTGAAAGGCCGGGGGGCTGAACGGGGCATCAGGACCAAAATGAGAGTAAAGCTGGCAGCTAAAATGCTGGTCATTGCCTGGACATTAATGAAAAAAAACGAAGTATTTGATCCATCATATTTAAGCAGTTGACACAGTGATCTGGACAAGAGCGCTTTCAACCCCGTTAAGATTTGTATAATTTCGGGAGGGACAATTCGCGCCTTGTCCAGTCCTTCTTGTCCGGTGAAACAGAGGCAGGCTCTGCTGGGGAGCAACCTGCCAAGGGATAGCCGGATGTGGGGAGCATTGAATAATGCACCTGGGGAAGCCGCTGCCGCGGCTTCCCACTTCACATTTATTATTCAAGGTTCCCCACCCATGCCTTAAAAAACCCATAAAATCAGAAAGAGCGATTTATTGGGCGTAGCAGCAGGTGAAGGTTGAAGCGATACATTTTAATATTTTCGGCTTGAGAGCCCGATCATCAACGTTGAGGCAAAAGACCTCGGGAGGGACAATAACGGGCCTCTCTTTTGAACCCCTTATGCTGGATAAGGAATGATGGATGGTCATGCAAGTGCATGGGATGCCGGATAAACGTAACGATCAGCATTGGTGTTCGCCGTGAAGAGAAACTGCCGAAAAACTTCTTTCATTTACAGCCGGAGAGGTATGTCCTAAATTTTTAAAAAACTACAACATATTGATTATACAATAAATAAAGATATGTTGACATAAGGGGGTATAAAATGTCCCCCCGAGTCTTTGCCTGTCCCCATTTTCCTAAATAATTTGGCAAGGTCCGAATCCAAAGCTGGATAATCAACGAAAACCTTGACTAAAAATAAAGAGTTTGTGAAATAGAGTAAAATTTATGTCGCTCAACTCCCGGAACAACGGAAGGAAAACGCTGAAAAGGGATGATGGATTGACAGGAACACCCACCCGTTCATAAAATATTAAAATCACCATAATTAGCCCTACAACGATACTTATATAAATTTTCTGATCTCTCTCAGGCGCTTTCGCCTATGTGACAGATAGGCCCGATGATTCCGGGCCTGTATCCAAACAATCTGCTCAAGCAATGTCTCAAGGCTGTGTTTTTTCATTGGTAGCAGCAATCTGAGCAAAACTCTAAGCTGCGGCAGCGTAATAGATGGCGCTTTTTTTTCCCATCCTGATTTTCAGGTGCCAGAGAAAAAAATGTGCCAGCATGCACGTTAGCATATGGTGGTGCCATCCCTTGAATTTACGTACTTCATAGTGATCCATTCCCAATTCGCCTTTGGTTTCCTCGAAGCACTGTTCAATTGCCCAGCGCATGCCGCTTAACCAAACGAGTGTTTTGAGTCTTGTGCTGCTCGCCGCATTGCTGATGAAATAGCTGTATTCCGGTTCATCTCCAATTGTGCGCCGAATGAGCAGCCATACGGTCTTTTGAGGCAGACCCTCGGCTGCCAAGATTACCTGTCGCCGGGTGAATTCATAAACGATAGGCCCCTTGGCGCCTTCGGATACCTGTCGCCGGTACCAGAAATAATCGTTAATGTTTTTGGCTAATTCGTCGATGGTTATCGGTTTGCTTTTATTGTCGGCCAAAAAAGTTTTGGTTCGAATTTTGCCACTCCACCGATATTGCTTGCGAATGATCATAGGCATCTTGAGCCAACAATGGATATTTTTTCGAACAGAAACAAGGTATGTCGTTCCGGGTAAATCATCCACCGCTTCAATAAACTCCGGGCTCATGCCGTATACTGAGTCAGCAAGGACATATTTAAAGGGCAGTGTCTTTTCTGAACTGATCTCTTTTAGCATTTCTGTAGCCAGTTGGGGTTTGGTCATAAATACTGTATCTTCAGGCAAGTTACATTTTTGCCGACGCTCACGGTACTCTTCCGAGAACCACTGCTCAGGTATGAAAAGGCGCTTGTCTACCAGGGCATATCCACGTTCTGATGCGTAGGCTGCAAAAACACCAACCTGGCAATTGTCGACCTTGCCCGCAGTTCCACAGTACTGCCGGGCAACACCCACGGAGTCCTGGCCTTTTTTGAGAAAGCCGCTTTCATCAAAGATCAAAGCTCCATCTTCACTACCAAGGTCTTCATTAACATAACTACGATACTTGAAAGTAATCTTACCATCATCCCATGGAGCAACACTGACAAACCGTTGCATAGCCCTTACGTTTCCACCTTCTATTGCAAGGGCGATGGGTTCGATAGATTTGCGCTCCAGTTGGCTAAATTGTCCAGCCATGTACTTAAAAAAATGTTCCCGAGACTCACTTCGGTGAAAGCAGTCGGCGAACTGCTCATGGAAACCTCTGAGTTCATTTGAAAAGTTTTTAATATCATTCTTGTTGAGATCAAACTTTGGAACCGGGTAACGGTGTTCATCACTTCTAATTTTCGGTAGCATGGTTTACCTCCTACTTTAAGGGATTTTGTCGTAGTATAGCAAACCAGACTAATTAAAACAAGATTAAATTGGTTTAAGTTTCGTTGTAGGGTTAGGCATTTATCACAATAAACAAAAATAATGATGAAAAACAAATACAACTTGATCTGGTTCCAGCATTTCCACAAAGCCGCCGGCACCACGATTGTAGAACTTGCCCAAAAAAATAAAGAAGTGTTTTGGCCTGTTCATGAAAATGGAAATCCTGTCGTCACTTACAATAACTTTATAAAATTATGGAAATACTCTGAGGATGGACTGAATGCGTTTGTAGACTTGTGTGAGGAAAAAGGTGTTACGTTTGTTGCTACGGAATGGGGGCTTCCTATTTTGGATGTTCTATCTAAAAACCCCAGGGTAACGCTGATAACCTGTTTGCGTAATCCGATAGACAGGTTTGTGTCTAATTTCTATTATGACTTATATAATGAATTTACGATGGCAAAAAAAATAAATGAATATATAAATAGCAGCAAAAGCGCATTCACGATGTTTAACTATTATACCAGAGTATTATCGAAGCACGACAATAATCCACAAAATATCAATGAAGATTTTTTTTATAAGGCTAAAGATAGATTGGACCAATTTGATTGTTGTCTCATATTAGAAGATGGTTTTTCAGAACTTAAAAATGTATTGAAGTGGGACATCACGCCAATTCACTCAAATCGTTCCACATTAACTATGAAAGAAATTATAGCAAATAGAAAATGGAAATCATTGTATTATCAGTGGAGATACCCAAAACAAAAAATAAGCACAGATTTTGTGGATTATTTTACTCGAAAAAATTTTTGGGACATACAATTGTATAATGATAAAAGGAAGAAATGATCTTGCAACAAGAAAGTGGAGTCGGGGTTAAGCCGCTTTTTTATTATTCCAACATTCTGCCTCATAATTCGCAGGTGATTTATAACTGTTGGTTGAATGCTTTCTCCGACGATTATAGTAGACTTCGATGTAATTAAAAAGAGCCTGCTCCGCTTCGGCTACATTTTGAAATCTACAATGATGAATCATTTGTGTTTTGATCGAATGAAAAAAAGATTCTGCCACAGCGTTATCCCAGCAGTTGCCTTTCCTACTCATACTCTGAATAAAATGGTGCTTTTTTAATATTTTTTTAAAATCATCACTGGCATACTGAACGCCTCTGTCACTGTGGATCATCAATCCTTGGGCTGGTCTGCGCCTCATGATTGCCTTGTTAAGAGCTCGCATTGCTGAATATCTTTCAAGAGATCCACTGAGGTCCCAGCCGACAATAATCCGAGAAAACAGATCGATAAATACCGTGAGATAATGCCACTTCCGTCCAACCTTCAAATACGTTATATCTGTTACCCAGACGGTGTTTGGCGTAGATACCGTAAACTGGCGATCAAGCAAATTTGGAGAAACGGGTTTCTTGTGCTTTGAGTCGGTGGTTACCACAAATTTTCTCACCGTACGGCATTTCAGCCCCATTTCCTTCATATGCCGGGCTACTCGGTTCCGGCTTACCTTTGAGAACTCGGGATCTTCCTTGAGATCTGCGGTTATCATCAGGCTACCAACCATGCCATTGTGCTCTTTAAACAATTCGTTTATGCGTGTCCTTAATTTTTCATTCTCTATTTTTAGAGCTGATAACGGGGTTTTCCGCCATCGGTAATATCCGCTCTGGGAAACGTTTAGTACATGGCACATCTTCTTCACCGGAAATGACGAGCGGTTATTTTCAATGAATTTGAATTTCATTTCGATGTCCTGCTGAAGATGGCCATGGCTTTTTTTAAGATGTCACGCTCCATTTCGGCATTCTTGAGCCTTTTCTCAAGCTCCCGGATTTTCTGTTGCTCAGAGGTCAATGCCTCACGGCCGTTTCCGGGGAAGGCCAGTCCTTTATGGATACGTTGTGCTCGTCGCCACCTATAAAGAAGATCTTTTGATATGCCAAGATTCTCTGCTACCTCAGCTACTGTTCGACCTGGTTCCTCTGCCAACTTCACTGCATTACGTTTAAAGTCTGGATCATAAGTTCTGCGTTGTTGAACACTCATAATTGCCTCCTGCCATTGTCTTTATCAATGGCTTAACCGAGTGTCCACCTTTTCATAGCAGGATCAAAAATTCTTTAGAACAAATTCCCCCTTGAAATAAAATAACTTTAAAATTCAAACGTCTTAGGGATGCCCCCATACATAGCGAACCCAAAATATCATTGTTTTATATCGTCTAAAAACATAGAGGCTTTCTGAACGGAGTATCGATCGTCCAGGATATCTTTTATCAGAAGGCTTGACGTCGTCGATAATGCTTTGCCTTTTTGGATTATGTTATTAGACCAATGGTCATACTCCCATGTGTTTTTTGAATGATACACATATATATATAACTTGGGCGCCATAACCGGAAAAACCGCATGTTTTTTAAATAATTTTTTAATTAATCCCGTATCCTCTCCTCTTTTCAGGTCATCATATCGTATATCATTTTTAAGCGCCTTTTTTGCGCATAAGAGGCTTCCTTCCCAATGCCAGAAAGGTGAGATATAGGCGCTGTTGCTTGTGGAGTCAAATACCAGCCAATGCATCAAAACGCAGGCGGGAAACCCACTCTTTTTTATTACCTCCATTTGCAATTCGAGACGGTTTTGATGATACCAGTCATCGTCATCCCATTGGCAGAAATAGTCACCGTTACATTTTTCAATGGAAAGATTTCTAAGCGCCCCCAGACTCAGCCCTGATCCCGATGGAACTTGCACCAGTTTGATATCGGCGTTCGATATTTGAGCCAAGTATTCTTTCGTGTTGACATCGTTGTCTTCATAAACGACAATCAGCTCTTTATTTGCATATGTTTGCGCCGCAAAACATGAGACGGCTCTTCTCAGCAAGGCAACCCTGTTTTTGGTAACGCACAAACAGGAAATAAGGTCTTGGTCCATTATTTTTTAATTCTCAATTATCAGGGTGCACCCCGGGTAAATTCCATTTACATGATCAACCATATGGATAGACGATAAGCTTATGAATCCGGCAACTCCTTCAGCGCATCGAATATCGATCGTTATGCTCACATACAATGAGTATCAAACCACAAAAGCATGCATTGAGTCAATATTACCGGCGTTGGCCAATGATTTTATTTCAGAATTTATCATATGGGATAACGACAGCTCAGATGGGACCCGGTCATACGTTTCTTCCCTGGCCGATATCAAGAAAATGAAAATAATTCTGTCTGACGAAAATTTGGGTGTTGCGGGTGGGCGGAAAAAATTGTTTGCAGAGGCGGGAGGCGATATTATTGCTTCCCTGGACAGCGACGTCCTATTGACTGATGTCCGGTTCTTTAACAAAGCCCTAAAAGTGCTGACAACAGAAATGAATGTGGGCATATGCGGTATGTCTGGCTATTTTGTCGGTATGCAGAATGACGACCTGATGTTGAAAAAATGCATGAAGGAAGGGTACACCCATTGTGTGTCGGGGTGCTGCCATATTTTCTGGCGATATTTGCTGGGCGCCGTCTCCTTTGACGATGCGTTTTCACCATTTTGGTGCGAAGATACGGATTTTTGTTTCCAAATCCTTGCACAGCACAAACGCATATATTACATCCCCCCCGAATACGGTCTTTTTCACGAGTATCGTTCGAAAATCCACCGGAGAAATGATCAGAGTAAGTATGATAAGGAAAAATATCTTGTTGAAAAATGGAAAAACAGGCTATCATTTAACAAAGGCAAATTGATGTTCAACGCCTTAACTACCAAAGACCCCCGGCTATGGGTGCTTAAATGGCACCCCTCGGCACAACCGCTGGGCTTTGATCCCCAATGGTATCCCGAGCACGCCATCATAACGCCCGATAATGTACAGACCTACTTACCAGAATTAAAAAATATGACGGTCGGCAATCCCGCCCTTATTCAACTCTTATTGCTGTTTAAATACGGGGGGGTGTGCATCGACTTCAGCTACATCCATCTGGACAATATTTTCAAGAGTCTGTTTCATATGCTGTCAGAGAAAAATGTCGACCTGATTTTATTGAGACATCATGAAAAAATTCAAGAAGATATCATTGTGGGAAAAAAGGGATCGACATATCTTCACAAAAGCTTGTTCATTAATAAAATTAAATCGTTTGAAGAACTCGTGGGCATATTGGGTAATAAATGTATGGTGATTGATCATTTAATAGACCCCAAAGGCACTGATGAGAGCGGTTCTTTTAAACTAATAAAAAGAAAGTCCGGCGTCGATAATGCACGGTTTTATGACATGCCCCCTCTCTCTTTTCGTGATCAGGATAAAGAGTCCATACATTTTTTCGATATGCCCGGGCATCATATCAATCCATGTGTAAAGGCGGATGGCCCCCGGTATTACCTCATTGCGCGCAATGAATCCGATCCTGACGCACCACTGACAAGCACCACCAAAAACGTTCTTTTTTACATGGATGCAAATTTTAATACAATTTGGAAACACGATTTAACCCTTGTTATAGATCAAAGCGCTTTCATCCAACGAAATCGACGGCACTTATCCAATGAAAATTTTATCGTTGAAGACATTCGGTTTATTGAAAACACGCAATTTCAAAATGGCAAAATATGGGTCTATGCAAGTGCAATGGTTGATTATGAAAAAAACTATTTAACCCGAATGGCGCTGTTTGAGCTGGATGTGGACCGTTACCGGTTAACATTTATTAAATTTTTAAATATCCTACCACAAATAAGCAGTGAAAAAAATTGGCTTATTTACCATAAAAACCACCATTTTTATGTGATCTACGCCATGGATCCGTTTGTCGTTTATAAATTTTCCTCGAATTTTGAACTGATCGGGCTTTGTCGCAGACAAGACTACCAAATTTATAAAAACTTTATATCCCATGAATATTCAATGAAACACCGTCATCTGCATCTTGGCGCCATCTCAGAATACGATCACGATTACTATCTTTTACTATTTCGATTGTATACATATGATGCACATTATCACGGGCACCGAAAAAGAATATACCGTCAATTCTGCGCCCTGATGCACAAGCAAACCATGAATATCGATTATATTTACAGTCACGATCTTTTTTCTCGATACAGTTATAATTTCATAATTGCAAACGGCGCAAAAAAAATAAGCGATGCCATCTATTTTTTCTGCGGGTTCGATGATAAAAAATCAGGATATATTCGGTGGGATATAAAGACTCTTCAACAAAAGTTAAAAGCCTTATGAAAAAGGCGGTTGATCCACTTTTCAAGTGGGTGGCTGCGATTTTTTTAACGGGTTACCCTCTTCAATTCGATAAAAATATTGGATTTAACATTGCAATGAAAAATTTACACAAACTAAACTATTTATTTTTTTGGCCTGCATAAACTATTGGCAACAGAAGAAAAATAAAATTCCATACATTATCTCGGGTGTTTTTTAACAATAATTTCTTCATCGAGCAAAGACTGTAAACAGTCGGTTACTTCCTGCTCAGAAGTCTCTGGAAGGCTAAATATTTCCTGAAAAATTTTAGCAATTGTATCAATTTCATTTTTCCCCGTGCATAATTCCAGGAGAACAACGGCTGTGTGGTTTAGATAATGAACCCTGTCTTTGTCATGTTGATATATGACATAGCCGTCTTCAACCTGGTTAACATCAATTTTTCCAGATAATACCGGATATGAAATCATTGGGAATGATCCTTTCTTAATATGCAAAAAACAATGTTTTTGTCAGTGATTTATTTTTTCTACTCATTTTTTTTCCACCAGCTCCCTACGTGGTAATGAACAGCGTATGCATCTTTCAATTTCATCCCGGTCTCTTCCGAATTTTCGTCTTTTAAAAATGCTTCTGCTTCCCGATAGTTCAGCGGGGAAACATATTTTGAGGGGATGAGTTTGATCTCGTGTTGATTTTGATAATTTTCAAACACCCTGTTTAACATGAATGGTCCCGTCGTATCCAAAATAAATTGATCAAAGCCGGTCTTTTTTGAAGTGTACGTGATCAAAGATTTCATAACGGCATAAAAAAATGGATGCCTGGGTTCGGAGGCCATGAAAGCATTGCTTATGATTTGTTTTACACCATCTTGGCGACAATTGACCTCAGCCTCGATTGCAAATGCTGCGGATTTTTCCGACAACAAGCATTCGACAGGCTTAAAGCATTCATAGTCAAGATCAACATAAAGGCCGCCGTATTTGTACAAAATAAAGTACCGGACAGCGTCCGCTCTTTGAATATCAAACGAATAGATATCAAAGATCGGTAAAAACCAGGGATACCATTTTTGTATGAATTCTCTATTATCCTTGTCGTCCCAAAGTCGATATTCCCATGAGGCGTGGTGTTTTTTCCAGGAATTGGTAAAGGCGGTAAATTGAGCCGGGACACGTTTGTTTTTCCAAGTTTGATGTATCAATTTGGGAATCATTTCATTATCGCTTTTGCAATCTGGTTTCATTCAAGTTTTAAGGTTAAGATATAGAATCGGAACTTGATTCTTGTCAACCAGTTTAAAAAAAATTCCTGGAGAGAATCCGGCTTGAAGATGACGCCATGCATCTAAGGCTATCTCGGGTCTCAACGACACGAAAAAATCTTTACAAATTCTTTAATAATTTGCTATGGAGGCCCATGAAACCTATCGGATCTATAGGGGAATTAAAACTTAGAAAAGCTATGGGCGAAGTTCGCTGGTTTCAATATCAGTTGAGCAGTGGTTGTATTGACCAGAACACCTACTATGACAAATTGACGGAACTCGTGATGCAAAAAGTGTTAGACGCGACGTCCGTTTGTGTAGATGTCGGCGCTCATGAGGGTGATATTCTTCGACTGATGATAAAGTCTGCTCCTGACGGAACTTTCTTCGCATTTGAGCCGCTTCCGCATCTTTACAAAAAGCTATCCCAGGAGTTTAAAAATCAAAATACACATGTCTTTGATCTTGCGCTCAGTGATTCTCAGGGTTCTTCATCTTTCAACTACGTAGTATCGAATCCGGGCTATAGCGGCCTGAAAAAACGGCGATATGACCGCCCCCATGAGGATATCGTACAGATAGAAGTAAAGACTGAGTTGCTCGACAATATTCTCTCCAATAGTAAAATCGGCAAGGTTTCTTTTATAAAAATTGACGTCGAAGGAGCTGAATACCATGTTTTGAAGGGTGCGCAAGCGCAAATTAAAAAGGATAAGCCGGTTATCGTTTTTGAACATGGCATGGGTGGCAGTGATTATTATGGCAAAACACCGGAAGATATTTTTCAATTGTTATCCGGCATATGCGGACTTCGGATCTCACTTCTATCTCAGTGGCTTCTGGGGAAACCATCGCTGAATTTAAAAACGTTTTGCGACCAATTTTATCTTTGTAAAAATTACTATTTTATGGCCCATGAATAAATTTTGATCATAAGCCTAAAGTCAGGCCGGTCACATAAGAAGCGGTAGACCGACGGGTATCATGTGACGATAAAAACAACCACCAGGTTATAGGCGACTTTCAATAAACTGGCGTTTAATTTTATATTTAAGGGTAGAAGGATTTGCGGCTTCGCATCTCCTGTAACAGTCGGCACTTTCCTCAAGTCGATTGAGTTTAAAGTAACATCCCCCCAGAGGTTCCAGGGAAAGTGCTTCGAATATATCGGCATTATAGGCGATGGGGTCATCCAGCAGCCCGGGGTCAATGGCGAGAATCTGTTTAAAAATTTGTACGGCAGCATCATAGTCATGCTGATCTTTAAGCACCATTGCCTTAAGCCAGAGTATATAATACTGGTCGGGAAATTGCTGCAGTGCCTCGTCGATAAGTGACAAAACCCCGTAGCCTCGGACATGGTAGAGACGAATCAACTCTCCATAAATCAAGGAGTCATGGGGGGTCAGCTTCTTCAGGGTTCGAATCCTGGAAAGACCTTCCTCCCAGGCATTTACAGCTTCATTCTCACGGCCGAGGGCCATGAGAATGGTGCCCAGGTGCCACCATAAAAACGAATAATCCGGTCTTGTTTTTACTTCATTTCTTAAGAGAGGGAGGTTGCGGCGATATTTTGCACCCTGATCCGTATCGTAGCCGTAATGGCGGATTGACGCAGGAATTTTTCCTATTGTCAGGCCCTGGGATTCGGCAACGCTTCTGATGGCCGGGAACATGGTTTCATGTATGACACCCGTATATCGTATCCGGGGATCATTTCTGAAGATGCGGTACTCCCTGTAGGCAGTAAACCCTTTACCCGGGTAGAATTTAACGGTAAAGGCGACTTTTGTCTTGTCATCAAGGAAGGGCAATAACTGATTTCTGTCTGTATCCTCAAGCCTCTCATCCGCGTCAATGTAGAGTATCCATTCCCCACGGCAGTGCTTCAGTGCCTCATTCCTTGCAGTTGCAAAATTATCCTGCCAGGGGAAGAAAAAGCGTCTGGCATTAAATTCTCCAGCAATGGACACGGTTTTATCCGTGGACCCGGTATCTACCACCACGATCTCATCCACTATATCCCGGATGGATTGGAGGCACGCTTTAATATACCGCTCTTCATTACGGGTAATCAGGGCTGCAGAGATCCGGGGCATCATAAATAACCGGGGCTACAAAGATAAAATTCAGTTATGCGGGAGCCAAATTCCCCGATTGTGCGTGGGCGGTTGAAAGATCAAGCTTCTGATCAACCATGGAGAACGAGACAACGGCAGGCACAACGTAGCTGGCATGCAGCAGCGTTTTAACAAACTCCCGTCTCTCGGGATTAATTTTTTCCAATACAGGTTCCACTTTTTTCTCCATTGCAGTAATCTCCTCGATTTTGAATTACGCGTCATAATCAACGCCTAAGACAGACTCGGTGTTTGGCCTTATTTCAGCAAGCAAATAAGCCCCCACAGAATGTCCAATTTAAATATTTGAAATAAATATATTTTTACCATGTATACAAAAAAACATATTCAAGTCAAGCTGTAAAAACGCCGGTTGATAAAATTTTTAAAAATCCTATCTGGTTTTCAGGGCCGCTTGTTGTCTCCACCAAAGGGCACCCTGTATTCAAGCCACAATTCCCTTATCATTGGGTGGGCGGCGGAAGCCAAGGCTTGCGACGGGCTCATACCAGGATGTCTTAACAGGCCAGATGCCCCCTGATGACAGCCACTGCCCCGTCAAGGTCACCGATGCTGAGGTGGTAGGATGCCACATCGGCTACCAACCTGCACAACCGTGGAATTTTCAACTGATCGTTGGATGTGGACAGATAACTCAAGGGCATGATGTGTTTAAGCATCTCCAGTCCGGAACACTTTTGCACAAGGGTCCGGCCATTGTGGTTGGGGGTTAAAAAATAGATGGCCTTTATCGGTTTATGATCAATGTTCCATCTAAACCCGGCTTCTGCCGGTGAAAAACCGTACAGCCAGCGGGACGGAGCCACCATAAACTTTGGAGACGCTTCAATGGAAGGTCTTAACTCCTTGAACAGGGTTGAATAGCCGCTTTTGACATGAAATCGTCTTGGAAACGGCATGGCCCCTTTGCCGTCTATCAGAACCATCTCATCGCCGCCGACTTGAAATCCGTTCTGGGTCAGGAGAAGTTTGAGCATCAGGGTTGTTTTGCCGGCGCCCTTTTCTCCCATTACAATAAACCTGGCGCCCTGATAATCTGCACAGGCGGCGTGCACCCTGATGTGATCCCTGACATCCCTGAATGCCTGCTTATGAAACAGAGACAACAGGCCATAGGCCAGATCCCACTGACTTTCTCCGATTTGAAATGTATGGCCGTCCTGGGTGATGCGATAACCGTTTTTATGCGTCTGTACAGCAATGGTCGTTTCAGACATCACCGGCAGGCGCTGGCCTGCATCCTGAATAGTAAAGGCAATCACCTGGCCCAGGTCGGACCGGTCTGCCTCAACGGTGATTGATGCATGGAGCAGCTGGAATTGTTTTATTAATTCAGGCAATTTGGACGATAGATTCAACCGTACCGGTGTCTGTGCAGCTTTCCAGGACAAGTGCGGCTGTTTGATTCAGGTAGTGTACACGGTCTTCATCTGCCGGATACATCGCATCACTGTCTTCCACTTGGCTGATATCTATCTTGTCTGCCTGTTTTGGATGGTTATCCATGTAATCTCACCTTTAATTTAAAAAATATCTGCTATTATAGGCAAAAACAGCAGCCCGGGTCAACGATAGAATACAACCGGATGAGCCGGATTCTGTCATGCACCCTATCGTTACAAAAGCTCGATGGCTTCACAGCCGAGGCATCACGGGTGAAGCTGCTTTGATGATCCATGCACAAACCAGCACAAACCAGCCGACGTGTTCGGCCGGAGTCACTAAAAAGCCTCCGGTTCCAGAAGGCAGGCTCGTCTGATCTATAATCGCTTTTGTATTAAGTCATATAAATCCATGAACTGTAGGGCTTGTTTCATTTTGACACTGAATGGTTCTGCAACAAACATCTGGTTGTTTTTTCTTCTCAGGGCATATCTCGGGTGATCCTGATCTATTGATGGCGCTAAAAATGCATCGAACACCGCGCCCGGATTCACTGGAAGGCTTTTTTCAAGGTTCAAGGCTTTTGAGGAAAGGTTCAAATCGAATAAAAAATTTACATACGCTATGGTAAAGCAAAACATTCGGGTCAGCGTGTATTGTCTACACCACCATTTTAGATAGTTCCAATCTATTGCGTTGTTTAATATCAACAAAGCAATATCAATACCCTTTAAATATCCTTCGAGATCATGATGAATATACCAGTGGAGAACCAATCCTAAGAGCTCATGTTCCAAAGATAGGCAGTCCAGGTGTCCTTTTGGCGTGGAGATTGTTCGCCGATTATCAAGCCAGAAATTAAAATCGGCAATATTTTTATAGCGCCTTGGTGTCAGAAAGGATAGATGAATTTCAATCGTGGTTCGGTTAAGGTTAAACACATATTGACTGCGAAGCCGCGTGAAAGAATTCCATGAGTATTTTTTTCTGAGTTTTAACAGCTTTTCCGCTGCACTGTTCGGCACCAGTATATCTACATCTGTCATAGGTCTTAGCATGGGATCGCTATAAACCGAATTTGCCAGCACGATGCCCCGCAGTGCGACAGCCGGAATGTTGTTCTGTTTGCATCTGGACAGCACTTCCATTGCTGCCTGCAAAGCATAATTGTTTTTCATCAGTACAAATATTGATGCATGCTGCCATCGCTTAGACATTTCAGGTGGAATATTGTCACCAGATAGCATTTTTAAAAAAATAGCAAAAAGCCCATGCTGCATGACGATTTCATTCAACCATGGCAGGTCCACTGCCCGGGGTACACTTTCCACTTTTCCTTGGGTTATGAATTCGCGAAGCACACTGCGTAAGAATATCTGGTCTGGTTTTAGGGGAAATTGTCCTCTAAACATGAATCGATTTTCCGTGGTCATTTTATCATAAATTTGGGCATAATAATCGATGGCAAGGCTCTGTCCGGCGTTACGAGCGCTTAGTTCCGAGTTTTTTGAGCATCTGGAGAAAGGTATTACACGGCGATCCCTATGAAATAGCGGGGTGCCGTTTTTTTCGATTTTAATTTGTCTCTAATCGCCACGCCTTTCAGTTGTATTCGTATTTGTTGAAATAAGGCCTATCTGAACCAGCCTGTTTAAAAATTCAGTGATATCTTTTCTTGCCTCCTCAATTCCGATAGCGAAATGCTCCGTAATCAGCGCCGCTATTTCATCTAAAGCTTTCTTTGACTCCAGAGATTCCCAAATCATTCGAGCGATATGGTTAAAAACATGATATTTGCCGGATTCAAGCGCTATCACACACAATTCGCCATTGATTTCACGAGATATCAGCCCTTCTGATATACTAAATGTAATTTTTTCCATCGTATCAGTTTCATCCTGGCAAAGTTTCATAGTCTTATTTTATATTTAATTCAACAACACATCAATCTGAAAAAATTTCCAAATATGTAATACCATCCCATACACTTACCCCAGTATAATCGTTAGCTAAATTTCCGGATGGTCTTAAATAGCCATAGTATTGCCCACCCCAATTGATGCTGATGTCCGGATACCCTTTTGGGACTGTAAAATCAAAAGATAACCATTGAAAATACTCACTCGATCGAAGCATCCATTGTGTTCTGTGTTCTTCAAAAAAACTATACACATGAATGACGTAGAAATTATCGAAATAGCTTGGGTCCTCTTTAACCAACCTGCTAAAACTTTGATAGCCCTGCTTGTTAAGGCCTCGAATGCTATTATCATTTTCGAGTATATCTATCGCCTCCAAAGGAGCCTCAAATTGGTCTGGATCAAGCATTTTGCTTGAATTAAAAGCTTTCTGACCAAATGGTATAAATAGAATGTTATATTCCCCTTGATATTTTTTGCATAAATAAATTTTGAATTGCTCTTTGGGACCTTTAATTTGATAGTCTTTTTTAATTTTTGATAAAAATGAAGTTGTTCCATATCTTTTCTGCCGCTCTTTAATGGTTTTTGCAGCTAAGATCTTACGCTCATTTTGGTAATCATAAGACAAACTGTTAGATCCCGGCTGTGATTTAACATACCCATGCATGGAAACGGAGTTTTTCACCGGTAACGGGTTTTTAAGAAATTTGTAATTATTACTGAGATTGTCCCCGCGTGTTTCAGATAATAATGCGATTAATTCAAATATGGATAAGTTAGAGAATTTTCTTTTTAATATGATCTCAATATTTGCTTTACATTTGTCAAACCACATTTTTTTTTCGTGAAGATTACTTCTATCGCGTATAGCACCGCGTTTGAGCTCAACCATAAAATCAAGGGTCGCTCTTATTGAGTTTAATCCTCTTACTTGTCGGAATCTTTTTTCCGGGCTAACCGTTGTGCACGAGAAGAAAAAAACAAACAAAACCAATAAAAATGTGGGTTTGTAATTAATAGAAAAAAACATATGCCAATTCCCTTATTGTTTTTATGCCGTTTTGATGTTTACTTTAACTGCGTTTTGAAAAAGCACCCTGCACCCTGGGGCGGACCAAGTCAACTTGCTGATATTATAATTTATGCGTTCCAAAACCAAAGGTTTCCACCGTCAATATCGCTTTTTTCAGCATCAAAAACAGCATTATAGGGTGACTGGGGTTCCCGAAGCTTGAAGTTTTCGCCATTGTTTCGAAGTTGACGCCCAACTCCAAAGCTGCCCATTTGGAATTTTACAGATTCAACATAACCCCGACGCCCGGTTGCTATGCCTCGTGTCCAGGATTATTCCCTTTCTATCTTATTATTTGATATTGCCGACTCAACCCACCTTCGATGCGCTACCTGGAACCCATCAAAATTCGTGAAACCGGAAAGTCGCCCCAGTGTTTCGTAGTCCATTAGAATATTTTTTCGAATGGGATTTTGAATTTCGTTGTAACCGCCATGATCCCAATGCTTTGGATGACTTACAACACCTGCACGAACCATATTCAAGTAATATAAATGATACAACGGAGTAAGCCCTATCGTTGCAAAAGCCGGATGGCCCCAGCGCCGAGGCATCAAGGGTGAAGCTGTCATCATCTACCGTAATCCCTTGATAACGAAGGATCAGGCGTCATCCGGCTTTCCCGGAGGGTAAAAAAAATGTGCCCTTTTGTATTTTTTATGGATATCACCATTCGTGAATTCCTTAAAACTTGCATCATTTTCGTTGAACGCTTTCTCTTGGTGGATTTAGATCAATAGTTTATGTTTTTTATGCAACTATAGGGTTTACAATCGACCATCCTCCCATGGACTGGTTTTCATGCTATTTTATTCCCTATACAATAAATTACACTTAAGCTGTTGGTTCACGGATTGGTCTAACTTGTTCAATTTTTTTCATTCGCTTAGACGAATGTAATGCGGTCCATAAATCGTTTCGCTGCTGTAAATTGAGCCAGAAATTCGGAGTATTGCCGAACACTTTTGCCAACATTAATGCAGTGTCAACGGTGATAGACCTTTTACCTGTGCAAAGTTCATTTACTGTCCTGCGACTGACACCCATCGCAGAAGCCAGTTGCCCTTGAGTAATTCCCAAAGGCACCATAAATTCCTCAGTGATCATTTCAGCAACACTGACAGGTTGACGTTTGGTTAAAATCATTTTACACCTCATTTGTATGTATGATTATCAAGATAAATACCATTCGCCTCCCCGCGTTCATCATCCCAAATAAAAATAATACGCCATTGATTATTCACACGAATGGAACATTTGCCCTTTAGTTTGCCCGATAATTTTTCAAAATGATTGCTTGGTGGACTTCTCAGGTCAGCATCACTCGTTGCATCATCCAGCAGTTGTAGCTTCCTGAATAATCGTGAACGAATGTCAGCAGGTATTTTCTTAGACTGAATATCCTCTACGAAAAAATTTCGTAGCCAATTATCACGAAAATTTATAATCATAGTCACACTGTAACGCGCATGATTACAAAAGACAAGTGGTAAATTTGTTCTTTAGATTTAAATCAATCGCAGAAAGACTGAGTTCTCTGGTTTTGCGGAGCGCAGTGGAGTCAAAATCCAGTGCAGTGTTGTGCTTTTATACAATGTTTTCTCGTAGCGATTATTCCTACCCTGGTTACAAATTTGGCCGAACCATCAGGCTTATGACAACCGCTTCAAAGAATATTAAAACATAGCCTCTGTCCTGCCAACCGTTTTTACACCGATCCATGATAACGCTGTGACCGCACCATTTGTACCGATCCAGTTTTGCCAGGGTGTCCACCATGCCGGCTCGCAGGGGATTCAAATGAATATATCGCACAAGTTCCTTGAAATAGGGGTCTTCTTCACAAATAATGGATTTACCCTATCGTTGCAAAAGCCGGATGGCTTCAGAGCCGAGGCATCAGGGGTGAAGCTGTAATCATCTACCGCAATCCCTTGATAACAAAGGATCTGGAGTCATCCGGCTTTCCCGGAGGGTAAAAAATTGTGTCTTTTTGTACTTTTTCTGGATATCACCATTCGTGAATTCCTTAAAAATTGCATCATTCTCGTTGAACGCTTTCTCTTGGCGGATTTAGATCAGCAGCTTATGTTTTTTATGCAACTATAGGGTTTATAACGATTTTGGAATAGGTGTCCGTGGCGCCGGTGTCTCCGGTTATACACCAGGGCATAGCCGGAAAGAAACCGGCGCATGAATGCCGGCAGGCCGGCGGTGCCGCTGCGGAGTAAAATATGGGCATGATTGGTCATCAGCGCCCATGCATAGATAGCGGTTTCTGTATCCATGGCTACGGTGCCCATGCGGGTTACAAAGTCTTCACGGTCCGTATCATTATCAACAATCCGGCGCCTTTCGATCCCCCGGAGCATCACATGATGCAGTGTCCCGGGCGCATCCAGTCTTGGGCCTCGCGGCATATCAGCCCCCTTACTTGTACCTGCTGTTTAACGCATTTGTTTGTACCACTTATCCATGCCTGTTTTGTTTCTCGTTTCCCATTTATATTCGGGTTTGTAGGCTTTGTCCCCCAAGGCACTCTTTAATGCCGCCAGTATCCAGCGCTCGACAATTAATACGGAAGATTCCACCTTGGCCTTGTCTTTAGGTTTTCCGGGGCGGGCGGGAATGACCGCAGTCCCGTAGTGCCGGGCCAGTTCCAGGTAGGTGAGATTAACGTCGGGTTCGTATCTGCATGGATGGGTGACACCACTTTTCAGGTTGTCCGGCACCAGTATCTGAGGAACACCGCCCAAAAATTCAAGGGCGCGGATGTGGGATTTGATCCAGTCGGGCAGCGTTTGGGATGCAGTGGCCTCAGCATAACTGTAGTTGCTGGCACCTAAGGTGGCGATAAAAATCTCAGCCTGCAGTTCGGCTTGGCCAGTATCCGGATTAATGATGGGTACCGTCTGACCGGCATAATCGACAAACAGTTTTTCACCGGCCAAATGCTCCTGCCTCAGGCTGATGTCCAGTCCCTTGCGCCACCGGTTATACAGCTCGCAAAAATAGCTGTACTGGTATCCGTCGGGGTTGCCCTGCCTGTATTCGTACCACAGCAACTGCAAGGTAACGTGCTTTTTTTTCATTTCCCCAAACAGGTACTGCATGGACGGCATGACCGGTTTGTCAGACAGGGACCGGGGGGCTTTTACATAAAGGCGCTGCTCGAGTTGACTGTCATCGATGTCATTGGACAGCGGCCAGATAATCCCGGCCTGTTCAGCCAGATCAAGATACTTGCCCACAGTGACATGGGACATGGCACAGCTCTTGGCAATTTTACGGTTGGTCAGGTGGTGGCCGTACTTGAGCCTCAATACTTCTTTGAACTTTCGCATGGATAATCGGTCCTTTGCCATAGATCCTCTCCCAAGATAAAATTCGGAAGGGATAGCGTAAAAAGGTCAATTGATCCAGCGTCGATTCGCGCTACTAAAAAGTGGTCACAATACAGCGGAATCGATGGTCACAATGTAGCGGAATCAGTGGTCACTATGCGGCGAAATACGCAGTCCCCCTAAGGCTACGTCCCCCTAAGGCATTTCTATAAGGCAAGGAGTATTTCTATACCTTTTTATTTTACGGTTGTTTTGGGGCTAACTTTATGTTTATTTACCATATAAAGAGGGATAAAAAGGACTAGCTGGAAAATTATAAATATAGTTGCGAACAATGCTGGAACCATAAATGCGACATACAATATTTTTTCTTCAATGTTGCCAGCTGTAACTAATATATATGAGAAAAGAGGCAAGAAAAAGAAAGCGGCAAAAGCTAAATGATCAAAAAGGGTTAACAACCATTTTTGATCTGGTTTTATGCTTATAGATGTTTTCAATAATGAGTCAAGAAATAGATGGGACCAGACAAATAAACATAAGTACATAATACAAAACATACAACTCAGTAGAACTACAGTTCTCAACTCCCCATCTACGATGTTGTTGGAGCAGACAATTGGGAATGATAGCGAAATTATAATCCAAATTGTCCTCAACAAATAGTCAAAATGTATGGTCTTTTTATTATTGTCCTTAATCATCTTGTAAAACGATGTATGAGAATCAATATGATGGGCGTGCCAATAAAATCTAACGCCGATAATCACAAACATACCAACAAGGGCCCAATCTAACATCCATTTATATTCCCCTAATTGATCACCAGAAATTGAAGCCATTTCAAAAATGAAATCTATTCCATCATGGAATATAGTCACTATGGCTTCCTTGGCAGTAACCAGACCGCCAACATAAGCAACCAATGATGCTAAGGAAAATATACTTGTTCTCATGTTAAAATATCAAATGTCATTATCTAAAACACAATCCCATAGAAAAGAACCATAATAATGAGACAATCTCCTGTGCCTGTATACTATAGTTAGGGGGCAGTCAAATCGCCCTCTCATTTCAATTTCACTCATGCCTATTAAATGCCTAAAATACTTGTCGTGCTTTTCATTCGCCTTCTCCAGACTAGTCGGGGAAACATTTTTCTTGTAAACAGAATAAATTTGTACCAAAGAATCAGAGTCAATGTCACAACCCATCAAATCAGATATCTTCATCAAAAGATATAAATAATGAGCCCATGAAACATAACATCTTGATAAGACATGGAATGGCAAATTTTTAGAAAGCCCCTTGAATGCTATTTCTACAAGTCTATCATAAAGAGAATCAAAATGACTGGCAAATTTCTCACACTGCTGAATAAACCCATGTCTTATCGCTGATTCGACAACAACGGCTGTAACAAATATATCTTCCTTATTCCCTATTTTAGGGCCATCACTTTCATCAAACATATATAAAGCCGTCTGATTAACCGTATTAAAACGAACATCTTCACCAACAGAACAACTTTCGTATAATGATTTTAAAATTTTCACTTCGATATCAGCTGGTGCTGGAAGGTTAATATTTTTTACTGATTTAAAGTGTTTTCTATATGCAACAATTGCATCCATTACTTTAAACTGATCGTCCCAATCAAAAGGATATAGATAGTCTCTTCGAGATGGTTTTTTTTCCCATCTCCACCAAGCTTTCTTATTTTCATCAAGGACAGCTTCATCCAAAATAGCACTATAAATACTTTGGATTAAAGATGTGTTGCCGAACGATTTCTTTTCTGAATTGCAGATATTTTCTAAAACATATGAAAATAAACCAGCATTTCGGGTTCCTCCATGAACAACAAAACCATTCCGAGAATTAGCTTCAAGCCTTGTTGTGGGAAATATATGAGCGATAGCAGTATCACGTTGCAAATTATTATTCATAGTTACCGTTCCACTTCTATAACGATTAAAATTATTAGACACGTATTAATAGCCCACAAATACATGTTTACTTTTGATCCCTTTCCAACATTCCAAGTCGAATCGGATAGGAATGATCTAATTTTGGTTGCCATTTCTATGCGTTTACCAACACGCAGTAAGTGCATCAAAAAACTTACTGATATTTCAGCAGATTTTTTAAAGAAACCAATTTCTGCCCCAACAAGACTATGCTTTCTACATTCGTTAAAGTCAATTAAAGCCTGCCGAATATTACAAATTAGGATCAGCATATACTCTGAAAAACCCATCCTTTTATTACGTTTTCTACCACCTCTTACCATATATGTACTCAACTTGAAAATTCCTTTTGCATTTTCCCAGTCTGTTAACAGTAGTACTGATGAAAATGCTCCGATGAAAAATCCCAATAAGTGATTCTTCCCATAGATTATGAGTAGTAACGATATAAACATAATTATTGTGAATAATCCGATCACATAATTCTTGCCTATAACTAAATACATTGAGCTATTTCTAAAGTATAAAACAAACACGAGCAAAAGAAGCACCATATAAATCAACGCAAACTGATAAGTCTTAAACACAAATGGAAGGACTTGGGAGATTAGCATAAAAAAAATAAAACCTGATTGATAGATATTATATAACAATCTCATATTATATACTCGTTTTCAACGACAAGAGAGCTATAATCCTCTTTTGAATGAGCGGTAATGATTACACAAAAACCTAACTCATATGCTGTGAAGCGCAACATCTTTGCCATTAACTTTTTATGATTTTGGTCGAGTCCTGAGAACGCTTCATCAATTAATAATATTTTAGGCTTTGATAATAATGCCACCATTATCGCAAAAATTTTCCTTCTTGCAAAATTTAAGCACCAAGAATTAAGATCAATATTTACTGCCAGCAAAATATCACAAACTTTAACGATCTCTGATTTGTCTAATCCATGGCTGTATAAAATTTTTCCAACCTTATCTATCTTTAGTTGAGGACCAGGGTCAGAAAACACGTACCCGATTTTTTTTTTCAATCGACGATCGGCAGAACAATTCTTATGAAAAGTTCTTAAAAGTGTTGTTTTTCCGGCCCCATTCCCTCCGACAACAGCACTAATCTGTCCATTAGCGAATTCCATTTCGCCTATACCCTTATGGAATGAGCCATTTTTTAAATATCCACTGTGCTTGACATGAAATTTTGAAACCGTTTGGCCACACTTTTTTTTCAAAATGTTGGCTAAAGAATCAGTAAATTTGGATGTGGCTGTGTTACCAATTTTTTCCAGATTAATTTTATTACCAGTTGTCTCTACAATGTTAGCATCAGAACTAAACTCAACGACGCCCCTTCCCGATAGTTCGACTTCATCTTGAAGAACTGTGCTGATGACTTTTCTCCAATGAGTATCAACGTGTAATTCCCACTCATCAAAAAATAGCCATCTTGGAGCAGATACAATCGAAGCAAGAATTGAAACTCTAGCTTTCTCTCCATCAGAAAGTTGGAAACTAAATTTTTTTAAAAACGGCTCCAGTTCGAACCGCATGATTAGTTCATCAAGCCTTCTATAATCAGTAGGAAGAATTCCAGATTTCAGTTCTTCATACACAGGTATTCCAAATAGACAATCCCTATAAGACTGTGGAACAAATGCAATGACCTTATGATCTGGATTCCAAACAGATTCACCATCTATCTCAATAGTAGGCTTTTTGTACTTAAACTTATCATCGCTGAACGGCAATTGCCCGGCAATGAAGCGGAATAGAGTTGTTTTACCCGTACCATTTTCTGAGTAATGAAGATTTCTTTTCTCCTTAATATTGCAAATATCACTTAATAGCTCTACTCCATCAGTTTCATCGAACAATAATTTGCCACATTTAATAATTATCATTTGTCGGCAACCTTGATAATGTCTTTCAATCTTTTGAAATACATATATTCACCCAAGGCAACCCCTATGACGGTGACTACTACATTTATCACCAATAAAAACCAAAGGTATCCTAAAAGGCGATCAAGAGAGGCCTGAGCATTGTTACCCAAAAACATAAACTCAGTAATACCTGAAACGAATAGTTTTAAAAACAAAATCATCAACACTGTAATTGCAAGACCACCTAAAATTGCACCCCCATAAAGCCCAAACCACTTATTACCCTTAAACAACTTGCGATAGAAAACATCCCACAACAAACCTGCAATAAGTGCAACCAATATTTTATAGAATCCTGGAGGACCTAGTGTCGTTGTTACTATCGCTGGAATTGAAAATGCCACCCACGTCATTGATCCAGTCCAAGGATGCTTGCTTGCCAACATTCCTATAGCAAGAATCATTGAGACTAGAATCCCATTCAATAAACCTCCTGCCAGAGGGACGCCAGTAGTAGCGGTCACTAAAGTCCCTAACGTAAATGCTATTACAAAAGCACATAGTCCAACTATAACTGCAAATAATTTTGGATTCATCCTATTCTTCCAGTACATTTGAATTGTCAAATAACTAAAAATGCAATAATTATGGAATCATACACCCCATCAGTTCTTCAGGCAATACCCTTTATCATATTACCGATCAAACTAAACACAGTTTGGCTTGCCTTGCTCATTTAATCATCTCCGAATAATGTTCTTTATACTCACTTTCTTTAAATACTAAACCAAAAGTATCGCTAAAATCGTTATAATTGACTTCTTTGTAGTCGAAAATATTTTGTCCCAATGAATGTGACTCACGGTTTATATATTACCTTGGGGTCGGATCAAGTCGACCTGCTGATATTATGCTTTATGCGTTCCAAAACCATAGGTTTTCACGGTCAATATCGTTCTTTTCAGCATCAAAAACAGCATTATAGGGTGACTGGGTTTCCCGAAGCTCGAAGTTTTTGCCATTCTTTCGAATTTGACGCCCAACTCCAGAACTGCCCGTTTGGAATTTTACAACTTCAACATACTTCCGACTCCCGGTTGCTATGCCTCGTGTCCAGGAGGTGAATGTGGTTAGAGGTGACGACATAATTTAAAGCCACCAATCCATAACGTTTCCTTGCTTCATACAACCATTGCATCCAACGATGCCGGTTTTTACCGAATTTCAGCAGAAACTCTCTTTTATGACAGCGATGTGTTAAATGCCAGACATGTCCGGAAATAAAATGTCGATTTGCCCTTGCCACTAAGCTTTCTATATCCTCCATTTTCGTGCCAAAAATAAGTCTATTGTCCTTAAATAGAGCTATTTTTCAAAAGGATCTTCATTGTTTTCAATGTACTATCTTGGTCTGAACCAGTGATACAGTGCTATTATCTTGGTCCGACCCCAGTGCTCTACTAATCTAATAATTATCACTTTCCGGTCAGGCCCAACTATCCAACAGCAACCTTTGTTTCCTCTTGTGATTCAACAATGATAACAGGTTTTTTATTTTTTGATAGATTGCCACAAATGATCCCTCTTTCGATCTTACCAATTTTTTCCCAAAGTGACCTTCGCTTTAATGGATCCAAAATTATCAAATATTCTTTATTGTTTTTGGTATTTATTTTTTTACCTAAGCATTTAGTTCTTTTTTTAATTATTCGATATGCTTGAGGATATAATTGTATCAAATCAGTAAAGAAACCATTTGAAATAACAACAACAGCTCCAGCCTCAAATGCCCTTTTCGATGCTTTTGCTAATCTAACTTGATCAGACCAAGAAAAAATATGTTTCCCGTATCTGTCAAAACTTTCCCTTTTTACATTTGAGTAAGTTGGATCACAATAAATGACATCTCCTTCATTCGCATTTTCCATTACGCCTTCAAAATCAGAGCAAAGTAATTCAGTAGTTCTTTTGAGAATAAAATTAGCTTTATCCAGAATTCGTTCTTTAAAAAGTGAAGCGGGAGTTCGAGATCCACCTCCATATGGTACGTTAAATTGACCTTGCTTGTTTTCCCTGTACAACCCTCCATAGCATGTCCTGTTTAACCAGATAAATCTTGCAGATCGTTCGAATCTACAAGAGGATTCTAATTTTCTGACACAGTAGTATGTCTCTTTATCCACTTCCCATCTTTGCATCAATTGTTGTATTTTATTGGAGGATTCACGAACAGAAGAATAGGTTTCAATCAATCTTGAATTCAAATCAGACAAAATACTTTTTTGAGGAGCGATTGCAAAAAACATAGCACCCGATCCTAAAAAGGGTTCAAAGTATGTACCTCGACTAGAGTTCAAAATTTTTACTAAAGCAATAGATACTTCTTTTGTCAACCAACGCTTTCCTCCAGCCCACCTCAAAAATGGTTTCATTTGTATCCCTAATCATTTCTTAAAAAACTAATCTATAATTTTGACAATGAAATATCATTATATACTATTTTGTAAATAAGTTTTTTATCCTATTGAATACGAAAAACCAAAAAATCTTCCTTTTGATTTAACATTTAAAGGGTTATAGAAACGAGGATGGCGTTTAACATGTAAGCAGATAACACCAGCTCTATTAAATAATAAAGGAACTAAAGAATATGCTAATATTTGAGGTTTAGGTCCATCCGGCACCAAAATAACATCTCCTTCAGAAGATAGTTCTTTTACAATTTCATACAGTTTGCTAACTGAGAATAAAAAACTTTCTGTAGGTAATGCAGAATAAAAAGCAGCCGTGCTTATCAAATCTTTATTTACATCAAGAAGAACTTCTCGCATTTTATTATAACCGGTAGGGTGTGAGTAAGTAACAACCAAATAGCTTGGATCCAAAACAGAATATATAGCCTGTGCTCTAAGAACATCAAAACCTATCCCGAAAATGTGGCTACGGTCATTGATTGCTTTTGAAGATGATTTTCCAGAAAAGACTTCAACATCTTGAATCCCTGCACTTGGCCAAACTTCAGCTTTTCTTAAGTATTCTCCTTCAGAATACCAAAAATAGACTTTGTCTTTTGGCCTTAAAATTTTATTGATTTTATAGGGAATATTGCAATACCAGCCCCTGGGCATAGAAGAATAGTCTATGTGGATATTTAGGCTTTCTGTTGTAGGTTGCAATGATAAAATTTGCTCAATTAATGTGTTCGCTATTATCTCACTGTCTTTATAATCGACTATAATTGGATTCAGCGTATCTTGGTCTATTTTTTTTTTATGATTTTTCGCCCTTCGATGGTTTTCCCAATCATTAAATAAAAAACATATCTTTAATATATTTTTATTTTTAATAAATTTTTCATAGATTGTTAAAGAGCGTTCTTCATATCCAACTGAAAAAATGAATAGGTGCTTTTTCTCGCTATCATCAATCCACTTTAAATTTTCAATGATTTCGTTTTTTATTGAATTTAACATCTTTCCTTTAGAAATTTAATGTTTGTTGTTTATATTGGGGGGCTGCTAATAGTTTCGGATAATCACCCTTACGCATGGGAACCCAAAACAATGCAGAAAAACTATTTGATAGTGAAAACTTAGTATCTTCATCAATTTCGTTTAAATATGATCTTTCATCAACATTTATCCTTAAATAACAAACACCTAATTTGATGCAGCGCACTAAAAGTTTGTCATTTGAAATTGAATTTTTTCTTAACTGGAAACTATTCCCGGTAAAAACCATATTCTGTTTATTATGTGTACGTTTTTGTAATTGTTTGGCTAATCCCTCCAGAATATCGAACAAGGGTGGTCCTTCAATTGGTAAAGATTTTGTAGCCTTTGAAAATTGGTCTAAAAAATCCATAATCACAGAATGTTGTATCTTGGGAGATAGTGAATTAGTTTTAGCCTTCTCAAATAATGCGTTCATCATCAGAATAAACTGTCTTGGATTTCCTTCAGATATCTTTCTTATCATTTTGGGCCCCGAATACCAACCAGGTATAGTATTACCATCTTTTGATAATTCAAACATTTGACGAGTGAAATATATAGGGAAAAATTTATCCAAAATAGTTTTTTGAATTGATTTCTTATCCTTTTTGTCGCCTATAATAGCTTTTTGTCTTTTTTGTGACAACTCAAGTATAAGATTCTTCTCAACTTTAGCTTTAAATTGTTTTTCTGTGAGTTTTTCCTTATCTTTCTCTCTTTGATAATAATCTATAAAATCGTCATTTCCAACTTTTTCAATGAAGTCATCAAGTTTCTCAAAGAGGGGGCTCCCATCATCCTGAAAATCCCGAAGCCTATTTTTAATAAGACTATTTGTTACATTTATAAAATCATCAGAATCCTCTTCCATGTCTATTTTCCGATAAACAAAATCGTTCCCATTAGATTCTGCAAAGACTCCATCTGTAAGGGTTTCCTTGGTTTGGTGCGCATATGGCATGGTTGCCATTTTGATTACAATTCGTCGTGACTCAGCCCTAAATAAATGGTTGATACATCTTTGCTGTTCCACAGGTATAAATTCAGCTTCATCAATACAAACAATCCATGTTGGTTCTCTTTCAAAACCTAAATTCTTATAGATTTGAGAGGAAACTGCTTGAATCGGCCTACAAATAGTATTTTTAAGCACCCTCGGAATTTTTTCTAATCCATCTTTAACTTCAGTATTTTCATATAAGTCATTAATTGCTTTATCAATATGTTCAATAGAGCTGATATGCTCCATTTCTATTTTGGGGAACCATATTGAAGAAATTATTCTCGCTACTTCTCGAGATTTGATTGCAGAATTCATCAAATCCCCCCCACCAGAAATAATGGAGTTAATTTCATAAAGGAATGCTCTTGCAATAAAACAATTAAAAGCGAATTGAAAAAATAACAATCTGTCTCTATCCGGAATTTCTTGATAGCGTAAACGTCCAATAAATTCCATATGAGTTGGTACGTAAATGCCAATATATTTTTTTTGAGCGATTATTTCCAAAGCCCGCGGATCTTTCATCTTCTTTAAAAGAGAATACCTCATCATTTTAAGCAAAATAGTTTTGCCACTACCGCGTTTGCCTATTAGGATTTCATGTTGATCATTAAACAAGTTCCAATATTTTGAAGTAGGATGGAATTCTCTGATGATCTTCTTTCCATCAAAAGTTCTCGCTTGATGGTCTTTGAAAGGATTAGGGCCATTGTAACCTTTGATAGGTTGGAGTTTCACTTTCATATAGATCTCCTTAGTAGTATAACTGGCTCAGGAAATAATCCAACCATATCATATTCAGAACTAAACTCATTTTTTATAAAATCATTTAAAGTGTTATAAGATACAGTCCTTAGTTCAATTGGTAGATCATTCCATCCTGGAAGATTTGCTCCGAAATCTGTACTGTTTGCCGCGACTATTTTACGCAATTTATCCTTTTTACTTTTCAAATCATATGGCCTCGAAAAATACATTTCCGCATCCAATGGTGCCTCAGGCCTGTTCTCCTTAATGGCCTTCCAGCCATTTTTAGAACTATATTCATAATTTTTAAGATGAATTATTTTTTCTTTAGTGTCGCTCAGATTTAGTATGTGAAAACAATTTGGGATATCTCCATTACATCGATGGATAGAATCAACAGAAAAGCTTCCAACGCAGACAAATGTTATAGGGTTTACCCATTCATTCTGTAGATCATTATACGCTTTGGGATGATGCCTATGTCCATGGCAGATTAGATTGAAACCATATTTGCCTGCTACTTGAATTAGCTCACTTCCCTCTTGGACTGCTGAAATATCGTGGTGGGGATAAGGGTGAGGATAGGATATTGGATGGTGATGTAAAAGTAAAATTTTCCAGTTTTGAGTGTTATTGTATTTTTGGGCCATTTTTTCAAACCAAATTAACTGTTTCTCTTCTAACTTTCCATGTTTAATTTTATCTTTTCTATTACTTAGCCAACCAGAATTTAAAACAAACAAATCAATATCTTTAGCACGATATATTCCTGAAAATGGAATTGGGCCAGTTTCAGTAAAATTGTTGTTGTCAATTAACAGGGAGGCAATATTTGAAGAAATGATTTGGTATAATTCTTCTAATTTTATTTGAGTTGTAATATCCGAAGAGATATTATTTGTGATATCAGTAATTTTCCAATCTACATCATGATTTCCTAAACTTATAATTACATTTTGTTTAGGAATTCCAGCCTTTTCAGCGATTTCATTTATTAACTTATAGCACTCAACGAATTCAATTGGATTGCCTTTCGATGTCAAGTCACCTGCAACTAAAAGATAATTAAGTTTTTCCTCGGAAAAAATTTGAATCAAGCCTTCCTTTAATGATGCAATTCCTTTTGTTTTATCTTTTGTTTGAAATCCATCTGGACAAAATTCATTTGATCGAGCAAATTCGCCAAAATGTATATCTCCTATTAAACCAATTTTTGCCATATTCTCTCCAAATATTGCAGGATGTGATTGCTGATATTATGCTTTATGCGTTCCAAAACTATAGGTTTTACCGTCAATATCGTTCTTTTCAGCTTCAGAAACAGCATTATAGGGTGACTGGGTTTCCCGAAGCTCGAAGTTTTCGCCATTCTTTCGAATTTGACGCCCGACTCCAAAGCTGCCCATTTGGAATTTTACAACTTCAACATACTTCCGACTCCAGGTTGCTATGTCTCGTGTCCAGGATTGTTCCCTTTCTATTTTATCATTTGATATTGCCGACTCAACCTACCTTCGATGCGCAACATAGCCTCAGACTTACGGGTCGTTCATGCAGAACGTTCACAAAATCAAAAAAATTTCTTAAATATTCGGTTTAATTCTGCTTGGAAAATGGTACGGCACCCGGCAAGGCCATTTAGTGCTACCATCCTGTAATAAAAAGGAGTATCTCCCATATCAATAGTCTGCGTGAAGGCCTGTATAAGTGAAGGCAGGCTTCTTTAATGAATATGATCAGCCTGTAAACGAAGCGGTTGAACGAAATACAAAATGTGTGAAATGTGTTTTTCTCTTTACCGCAAGTTCTTCGTTTTCGTCAGAACAGGTGCTGATCGTTTACTACTAAACGTTTAAAAATAAAGAGAGATTGGAGCTATTTGTGAGTAAAATATCGATACCATATTTCAATAAAAAAGCAAGCTTTTTTTGTGGGCATGAAAGAAACCGCGCAAAAGATGGAAGATAGGTTCAAGTTTTAGGCCACAAGCTGAAAGCAAAACAGGTAAAATGGGCGAAAGTAGATTGATGGGTTTTAGGTATCGGGTGATGGGTTGAAATCAGAAAAAAAGAACAGAGCACCAGGAGAGGCAAGGGGATGAATGGACGATTGGATGAGGGGAGAGGGGCTTAGAATTATGAATGTTGAATTCTGAGTGATGAATGAAGGGCAAAAGATATAAAGGCCCAAACGATTGATTATATCGCAGATATTGCTTTGCTTGAATGTCCGCCAGGTCATGAAAGTGCCTTTATTGCTAGCCAGCCATAGCTTTAAGTGGATTTTTTATTCACGGGGTCAGGATTCCCCGTTCCATCAAATAATGACCGTTGCCGGTTACAGAATAGGACAGGACCATGAATTTTTTTAATGTGGCATCAAAATTTTTTTTTCCGTGCAGCTTGTCTCTGAATTCCTCTGTGAGGGCGATCAGTCGCTTAAAATGAAAAGGTGTCACAAAGCCAGGGACCCCCAATTTGTTTTCCAGGATGTTTTTTACGCTGCCCGAAAGAGCCTCAAAGGTAGATTGAATAACCATAAACGCAAACAACAGGTTTTGATCATACTTGAGGTTGAGGACCCGGTTTATGGTCGCCGGCACGGCACTGAAGTAATAAAGGTTTTCAGTTGGCGCGGTTTTCGGATTAATTTTATCCAATACGAAATTAATTTCATCGACGATAATTTCTATGCTTTTAGAATCGATGTTCATGCTTGCCTCCATCACGCCGTAACCAGCTGCTCGTCAGGTGTCGGTTTGCAAACAGTAGTGTCATCGGCAGTGGTCATTGGCAGTTTTTGGGGAACATTTCTATTCGGTTGCTTTTGGCTTAAACCAATAATTGGATCGGTATCCAGTGCCATGGCTATTTTTAAAATTGATTTGAGAGTGAAATTTGCATTACCGTTGAGAATTTTGGTGACGGCAGCCGGGGATATTTCCAGACGCCGGGCCAGATCCGACTTTGTCATGTTTTGCGCTTCCATTTCCTTGCAGATATCATCGGTAATACCTAAAATTAGTGATTCAAGGCGAAAATCAAAATCGTCCTTGAATTCTTCCAACATATCTTTGAACCATGTTTTTTTGCCCATTGTTTGCCTCCAGGCCGGTTATGTAATGACTCGACCGTTTGTCAGATATGCTTCACGGTAAGCAGCCACTTTTTTCTTTTCACGTCTCAGTACCTTTGGTTTCGGTTTTTTTATTCCATGGCATAGGATTAAAGCCTTTGGCAGCAGCGATCCGCCGAAAAAACAAAAGACACGAACCCCACCCCTTGTTTTCAACTCGTATGTATCATCTCCAAGTGTATTGAATTTATGAGTGCGTTTTGCCGGCAAGCCATGGCGACAGATGCGTTTAAGCAGTGATGCCACCTGTTTTTTATCTAACGCTTCCAACCCGGACATAAATTCTTCGAACAAACCGTTCCCGTTTTCAACGATCTCATAAAGATCATGTTCCGAATCAGAGCAAAGCCTGCGTATGTTCATACTATTAACCTGTAGGTTAAATATGTCAAGAAATATCGTAATATTTATTGAAAAAGAAGGACGGCATACCCGGTCAGGTTTATAATCATCACCAGTTCGGTGATCATACAACGGTAATCTGTTCTGGCCATGACATCAGCTGGGGTTTTAAAACGATTTGTCCAGATTTGCGGGGCATTCATGCAGAACATTCACAAATTCAAAATAATTTCTTCAATATCCGGTTTAACCCCTGTTTGAAAAATGGTGTCGCATTCGACAATGCCATTGGGCGTTATCCCTTTGTAGTGGCCAAGGATATCTTTCATATCTGTAGTCAGTTTGAAGGCCAATATTAGTGGGGGCAGGCCTTGTTAATGGATAATCAGCCTGTGAACAAAGCGGTTGAACGAAATTAAAAATTTGTGAAGGTTGTTTTTCTCTTTACCGCAAGTTGTTCGCTTTCAACAGAACAGGTGCTGACCGTATAATACTAAGCATTTAAAAATAAAGAGATATTAAAGTTTTTATAGATAGAAATATCGATACCATATTTCAATCAAAATGCAAGTTTTATTTGTGTGGACATGAAAGAAACCGCGCAAAAGATGGAAGATAGCTTCAAGTTTTAAGCCACAAGTTGAAAGCAAAACAGGTAAAATGGGCGAAAGTAGATTGATGGGTTTATGGGTGCTGGGTTTCAGGTTATGATCTGAGTGATTTTTTTTCGCCGATTGTTGCAGCCATTTCCTCCGGTAAATCAAAACCACGAATATGGCCTGCATCCGGTCCATGGCGTAAATTGAGAACTGGGAGAAATCTTGATGAACGCGTAAAAAGTAGGAATTAGACGGTCTCGTAAAAAGTTCAAATTCAAGGCGTGCAAATTTTGCAATCATGAGGCGTAACCATCGACCGTTGAATGATTGCGGGCTGCAGCGCAACCCAGGAGTTGGACTTTTTACAAGACCGTTAATTTTGCTTTTTTATTTTGTTTCTTCCAGTACTGGTTGAATACAATATTTTTAGATGGTTTTGCCGGGGTGGAGGCCACCTTTTTTATCCACTCTTCAGTTGAAGTCCTGGATTTTTCAAATGCCCGGCGTGTTGTTTCAAAATTACTTTTTTCTTCAAAACCATATGCCTTTTTTAGAAAAGAGGCTTCCAATGCGTCCCGGTCGGCTTTGTAAGATAAGATCCTGGTGTAATCTTTCAAAATGCTGCGATGCAGTTTTTCATGGTGCCACCAGAGTGTCTCGGGGTTGTAAACGCCCCGGGGCGGGGGACCTATATCCGGCAGCACCTTATCGTCCATCCATACCGGTTTAAAAATTCCCGTACATGGTCCTGCCGTACCGGTGGCCCAGAAGGTATTCTGATCCGATGCCAGGTGGGCCACCAATGAACCGGTTGTTGAAGAATTGCGGGTCAGGCTGTTGCCGGCATGGGCACAAACCGAATCCAGCAGAAGAGGGGATGACGGATGATAGTCTTCTGTGCGATGGCTTCTCAGGATTTCAAAGGCATAGGGGATATCCATGTCACCGTTCCGGGCCTTCAACAGATCATATGAACAGCTTCGGCGTGTTCTCGATGCTGAAAAAGTGGTGAAGAGCCAGTCCGAGTAGCATTTTTTAAAATTAAAGGTCTCCCCCTTTTTCAGCCACCTCTTTTTTCGGGCATGATCCATCAGATCCGGATGATGCCGGTCAAACGTCTCTTCTATGGTTAACCCATTGCTGATGGAATAGACATCCTTGATCTTTAAAGCGGCCCAAAGCGGGCCGGAGGTCTCCAGAACCCAGGCCTGATCGTTATCGGCCACGATATAGGCGTTGTGATACACCAGGTGCTTGTCTTCATACCCGCAGATGCCCCCCTGGCCCCAGTCCGCCAGAAGTCCGATGATCACCTCAATGGCCTGCTCTGCGGAAGCGGCCCTTTCAAGCGCCAGGCGCAGCATATCCATTCCGGTCAGTGCGGGCTTTTTAGCCGGGGTCATTTTCGTAAACACCGCTTCATTACCGATGACGACCCCTTTATCATTGGTGCCCATTTCCGCGCCCCACATCCAGAAGGGACGGCAGATTAAGACACCATTGGTCTTTTTTACCTGGGGGATAGTGATGTAGGTGCAAGTTGCCTTGTCGTCTTTTTTAAATATCTGCCCCGCATGATATTCAAGCACCTGGGCTTCGTTGGGTTCGCGATCGGAATTTTTTCCGAAGATCACGGAATTGTCTCTGGTTGCAGATGAAAGCGCTACAAAGGTATCACACATGTTATCGACGCACCTTTCCCGGCAGGATAAACTCATATCGTTTTTTAAGAAGATTGACCCTGATAAACCGGTCAGCTTTCCGCAGGGCCGAAAAAAGGGTCCAGAGCCGTTTGTCCTCTTTATAGTAGGTGTCGATCTCTTTTGCGGTGAGGGGTCGGTCAATGTATGGGTTCATTATTTCGAGAAAAGAGGGGATCAGATCAGGCCGCTGTTCCTTATACAGATTGGCAATCAGATCGGTGACCACCTTTTGGTGATCATAATACCGGCCGATCACATCCTCAAGATCAAGCCGACGTACCAGCCATCGGATAAATACCGGGCAGCTTTGGAGCAGCAGTTCCACATCCAGTTGCTCCTCACCGTTTTTTCGAATAAAGGGGGTGCTGGTGTCCACCAGGAAGAATTTGTGTTTCCCGCCTTCGGGTATCCTGACCCAGTTGGACAGCTGGCCGTCAACGGCGATTTCAAGGTCCGGCATGTTATGGGTATTAAAATCCCATATCCGGGTCAACTCGGTCATGATCTGATTGATCATTTCAGCCCTGCCGGTTTCATCCAGGCTGTTGATCAGGTGATGGCAGAAAAGGTGATCGTCAAACCGCTGCTGCGCAAAGTAAACCACCACCGGCCTGCCCGGAATGTCTATAATCGCCGCATCATCTTCCGGTAGATGGATGCCGGCCTGTTTTAACTGCCGGCAGTAATCGAAATACATCTGCCGGTAGGCGTGGGCCGTGGCAAGATCGGGAAAAATCGGAATTCTTTTATACACCATCTCCTGGTCATCCCCGATCTGGAATATGGCGGATATCTCCCCGAAACCGATGACGGTGACCGGCATGGGGGATCTGGAAAGATCATGGGGCCGTAAATTTTTTTCAAAACGGGTTAACAGGTCTATATCTATTTTCATGGAATCAATTATCCTGACATGGCCTCGAAAGCGGTTTCAATGATGCCTGAAATCTGATCTGCCTCAGGTTTTGCGATGGTGAGAACGGGCAGGAACTGGACGACTTTAGGATCATTGCCGGCATAAACAACATAAAGACCGTTGTCGAAAAAAAGCTTGATTAAAAACATGGATGTCATGTCATCTTTAAACTCAAGTCCCATCATCAAACCGGTGCCGCGCAGTCTCAGACCCAGATCCGGGTAACGGCTCCCAAGGGCTTCAAGGGTATTCTTGAAGTAGCTGCCCATGGCGGCCACGTGGTCCAGAAACGCTTGCGCCTGTGATATCTCAATGGTTTTCATGGCGGCCACGCACCCGATTTCACTGCCGCCAAATGTGGAAATATGGATAAACGGATTTTCCATGAAAAAACTTTTGTAGCGTTCATGATACACCGTTGCGCTGATGGGATAGATGCCCCCGCTCATGCCCTTGCCCATGACCACCATATCCGGTGTTACGTCATAATGTTCAAACCCCCAGAATGTGCCGGTCCTGCCAAAACCGGTCTGCACTTCGTCGAGAATCAAAAGCGCGCCGTTTTTTTCGCAAAGATCCTTGACTGCGGTTAAATACGATTTTTCGGGTGTGACAATGCCCAGGGTTGCCGGAATGGTTTCCAGAAGCACTGCGGCTGTATTTGACGTAATGGCTTTTTCCATCGCTTCCAGGTCGTTGAATTCAACCTGTTTGAAACCGGCGGGAACGGGCTTGAACTTTTCCTTGAATTTATCATCGCCACTGGCCAGGGCAAGTCCGGTATGGCCGTGGTATCCGCCCTTGGCGGAAATAATCGCTTCTTTTTGGGTCACCCCCCGGGCAAGTTTGATGGCCAGGTCAATCGCTTCGCCGCCACTGACACCATACACGATCTGGTTGAGCCCGTCGGGCAGGGTCTGGGCGATCATTTTTCCCAAAAGGGCCTTGGGTTTGCTGATCAGGTGATGGTTGCCGATATCATAGGTTTCCATGGCCCGGGTAACCGATTCAATTATCTGTTTGTTCCGGTGGCCCAGGTTAAATACGCCGCCGTTACAATGGCAGTTATAAAAGGGCTTGCCGTTCATATCGCTGATGACACAGCCTTCACGATTTTCCGGGACCAGGGTAATGCCATATTTTTCATAAAACGCCACTTTCCCCGGATAAACATGGTCAGCGTAGGTCTTGATAACACGGTCTCTGTCTGTAGTCATATCTGATGTTACCTTTTCCTTGTTGAGCGATAAGCGGTTAGCCATTAGCGGCAAGGTTTACAAACCAGGGCATGATGTAAATGAGAAATAATACCCGACGGGTGAACGTTTATCCGCCTTCTTCAACAGGTTTGAATTTCATCCCCACAAAGGTCGCCATAAGGACCAGGGCCGTGGAGATGAAGATCATCATGATGCCCAGGGCCGACAACTGGCCCCACAGGCCGTCCTCGGCAAAGCGGAAGATCTGGACCGCCAGCACTTCGGTACCGGGGCGCGACAGCACGACAGACAGGGTCAGCTCCCGGACAAACATGGTGGCCATGAGGATCCATCCGGAGACGATGCCCGGAATCAGCAACGGAATGACGATCCGGCGCATGGTCGTAAACGAGCCTGCGCCGCAGACCTGGGAAGATTCTTCCAGATGGCTGTGGACCTGGACAAAGGCACTGGCCAGGGGCCGCACCCCGTAGGGCAGATAGGTGGCGATATAGCCGATGAGCAGCGTCCAGATGGTGGCGTACAGGGGAGTGCGCACAAAAAACCACATGAACCCGACACCGATGACGATCCCGGGAAAGGAGAAGGACAAAAAGGAGAGGCTCTCCAGAATGCCGGATGCGTGGGACCGGACCTTGACGATGACATAGGCGACGAAAATGGACAATGTCACCCCGAGACTCGCGCCCACAACGCCGAGGAACACACTGTTTTTCAGGGACAACAGCGATATGGGGTCATTGATCACCTCGATCCAGTGTTTCCAGCTCATCATGGAAAAGGCCCTGGCGCTGGGGATCATGGAATAGGGCACCAGGGAGGTGTAAAACAGCACCAGCACCGGCAACACGATGAGGACCATGGACAGGATGCCCACAATGCCGAACAGGGGATATTTGGCCCCCTTGAGTTCGATGACGGTGGGCCGGTATCCGCGGCTGGAGATGGTGACGTATTTTTCGCCTTCCGAGGTCAGGTACCGATAGACATAGATGAGGGTGACCGAGGTGGCCAGCACGCTCATGCCGATGGCCGCCGCCTTGCCGAAATCCGCGGCAAATCCGGTGGCGATGGACTGGTAGATGTGGGTGGCCAGCACATAGATGCGTCCGGGCATCCCGATCACCGAGGGCACGGCAAAGGAGGCCAGGCTGCGCACCAGCGACAGGATGAAGGCGGCCAGGATCGCCGGCCGCAGCACGGGCAGGGTCACCCGGAACAAGGTGCGCAGGGTCGTGCCCCCGCAGACTTTGGAAGACTCCTCCAGGGCGATATCAAAAGATGCCATTGCCGGTGCCAGGATGAGATAGGCGATGGGCAGGTCCAAAAGTCCTTCCACCAGGATCATCCCCGGCAGGGAATAGATGTTGATGGCCAGGTTCTCGAATCCTAAAACCTGGCGCAGAAACAGGTTGATCAGGCCGTTGGAAGGGTTCAGCAGAAGCACCCAGCTCACCGAGAACAGAATGTGCGGGATCATCATCGGAATGATGGAGATGATCCTGAATAAAAATTTGAAGGGGATGTCCGTGCGGGTGTTCAGGTAGGCCAGGAGAAGGGCCAGACCGGTGGCCACCAGGGATGACCCGAGGACAAAAATGATGGTGTTTGCGATGATCCCGGCCAGTTCGGGGTCGGTGTAGGCCTGGATGTACTTTTCCAGGGTGAAGCGGCCAAAGGCCCCCAGGCCCGTGGAAAAGCTTCCGAAGATCAGCATGACGACGGGACACACGGTGAGAAAACCGACAATGGCGATGAGGGTCGGCGTCAATACCGATGATTTTTTGACCATTGTTTTTTTCCTTTTTTACCGGGTGACCAGCAGGCAATATTCCGGGTCAACGGCGAAATTGGCCCTGTCTTCCTCAATGATGGCAGAGTCGGGTTCGATCTTGATGAAGAGCTGGGCGTCATTAACCGTGATCTCTCCTTCGAATGCCTCGCCAATGAAAACCAGTGATTGGATCCGGCCGTTGAAAACGTTCTGGGCCTTTTTCGCATCACCGCGTTTCAGACGGATGAATTCGGGGCGCAGGCAGAGGGTTACCGCATCGCCTGGTTTCATGTCCATCTGTTTTCGGCAGGCGACACTGCCAATGGCGCAGTCCACCGTGGTCACGGTGCCTTCCTGGGACGTTACCACAGCCTCGATGAGGTTGGTGCGGCCGATAAAGTCGGCCACAAAACGGTGCTTTGCGTTGAAATAGATGTCCCGGGGCGATCCTGTCTCGATGATGCGGCCCTTGTTCATCACCGCAACAATGTCGGACAGGGCCAGGGCCTCGATGCGGTCATGGGTCACATAGACCGCCGTAATCTGAAGCTCGGTGAGAAACGTCCGCAGTTCCTTGCGGGTCTCTTCCCTGAGTTTTGCATCCAGGTTGGAAAGCGGTTCGTCAAAGAGAATGACCTTGGGCTCGGCCACCAGGGCCCGGGCCAGGGCCACCCGCTGTTGCTGCCCGCCGGAAAGTTTGGTGGCAGGCCGGTCTTCAAACCCTTCCAGTTGAACGAAGCGCAACGTTTTTTCGACCTTGCTTCGGATGATATCCCTGGGCAGCTTCCGGGTCTGGAGCGGATAGGCCACATTGTTGAAGACATTCATGTGGGGCCAGATGGCGTAGGTTTGAAAAACCATGCCCAGACCCCGGTGCTCCGTGGGCACAAAGATATTTTTGTCACTGGACCAGACCACTTCGCCGCCGATTTCGATCTCCCCGGTGTCAGGGGATTCCAGACCGACAATGCAGCGCAAAAGGGTGGTTTTCCCGCATCCGCTCGGGCCGAGAAGGGTGAAAATCCGGTTGGCCGGGATGGTCAGGTTCACATTATCCAGCGCTTTGATGGTTTTGCCGCCGGAGTAATAATACTTACTGATATTTTTGATATGGATTTCCATAAGCCGCTCAGATCTGTTTTTTCTGGCAAGGCCCCGGCCATCAATGACGTCGGATTGGGCAACATCATCTGTGCCCGGGGCTTGATTTAAAATCGAATCGCCTGCCCGGTTGCCGGCCGGCACCGGGCAGGCCGGGGTCTTGTTTTTTACGGCAGTGCAAAGATTTCTTTGAACGCGGCACCCCATTTGCGGATTTCCGCATCCGACAGGGTGCGGATGGGGATGACCGTTGCTTTATCCATACCGTCGATGGGCGGGAACACGCCGGGCGCCAGGACATATTCACCCACATTCGTGGCCAGCATCCCCATGGCCTTTTGGGACAGCCAGAAGTCCATGAACAGCTTTGCGGCGTTGGGGTTTTTGGCGCTGGCGCTGATGGCCATACCCCGGGGCGTTCCCATCAGGGGCTGCTTGACCCGGGCCCAGTCAAGGGGTGCCGGGGCCTTGGTGATGATGTACTTGGGCATGGAGATGGCAATGGCCTTTTCCCCGCTTTCAACGGGTGCCGGGGTGGGTCCGAAAGACTTGACCAGCATGGGTCTGTTGGCCGCAAGCCCCTTGAGAAACTGCATCCACTGGGCCTCGGAGGCGAAGACATTTTCTTTGAGCCCCACCAGCCATGAAATGGTGGTTGCATGGGTAGCCGGGTTGGCCATGACGATTTTGTTCTTCCATTTGGGGTCGGCAAGATCCTCATAGCGGGTGGGGACATCGGCGGGTTTGACCAGTTCCGTGTTGTAGATCAGGCCCACATATTCGATGCCGAAGGTCTGGATCCGGTCGTCCTTGCGGGTCCAGTCCGGGTAGCCGGCGGCGGCCGGGGAGGCGTAAGACGCCAGGACGCCTTTGGCCTTGAGCATTTCCATCACCGGCAATGGCGCCTGCAGCACATCGGCCATGAGCTTTCCGGCCTGGAACTCGGTGAGCACCGTGGGAAGGAATTTAGAGGTGGAAATACGGGTATACTTACCCTGAAGGCCGGTTTGTGCATTGAACACATCCATGATGGGCTGGATTGCCGTCATATTGGCGTAAAATGACACCTGGCCTTCCGCTTTGGCTTTTTCCACAAGGGCCGTGTCCGCAGCAAACGCCGAGGGGACCAGGGTCAGTGCCAGCAACAAAATGAAAAGTTTTTTCATGGTGTACCTCCTTTAATCTGCGTTTATTAAAATTCGGGCGATGCCCGGTGATTCTAAACAATTCCACCGTTTCGGCGTGAGAAAAAAGAGCCGGCAGTGCTTCCCCCTGAAAAAGCGCATAAGGAAATGAAAGGGGACGTTATGACACCGTGAGATACACTATCACATGAGCTGCCGGACTTCAAATGCCTTGTTGTATAATTTTATGTTGTCCTGAAAAACCTGGTCCTTTGGGCCGGGCTTCTTTCCTTTAAAAATTTCCTTGGGCAATTTTCGCAAGGGCCCGGATGCCGTTTTCGATCCTTTCGTCCCACGGAAATCCACAGCTGATACGAATGCAATGATTATACTGCCCGGTTGTGGAGCACATGGCCCCGGGCAATATGGAGATCCCTTTATCCATGGCCGCATGAAACACATTGAGGCCGTCCACGTTGCTGCTTAGTTCTATCCATAGCATGAGCCCCCCCTGGGGGGCGGTTATGCGTGTCCCTTCGGGGAAGTGCCGGGCAACCGACGCGGTCACGCTGCGAACCTGATTTTTAAGCGTTGTGCGCAAATTTCTCAAGTGGCGGTCATAATAACCGCCGTTTAAATATTCGGCCACCACATGCTGGGTAAGCCCCGGAGATGCGATACCGGTGTTTATTTTCAACTGCCGGACCCGGTCAAGGAAGGCGCCGGGTACTGTCCATCCGATGCGCAGACCCGGCGACAGTGTTTTGGAAAACGAGTTGCAGTATAAAACCATACCGGCCTTATCGAAAGATTTCAGCGTGGCGGGCCGTTGGTTCGTAAAATAGAGGTCCCCGTGGATATCATTTTCAATAATCGGGATTTTCCGTTTGTTCATCAAGGTCACCAGGCGTCTTTTTTTGTCATCGGGCATCAGAAACCCCAGGGGGTTGTGAAAATTGGGCACCAGTATGGCGGCTTTGATGGGGTGTGTCCGCGTGGCTTTTTCCAGTGATTCGAGGTCGAGGCCGGTGGCGGGGTCGGTGGGTGATTCAAGGGCGAGCATGTTCAGATCCTCGATCATCTGAAGAAACCAGGGGTAGGTGGGCGATTCCACGAGAACCGTATCCCCGGGTTTTGCCACGGCCTGGAGGCATAACCGCACCGCCTCAATGCACCCACTGGTCACCACAATATCTTCAATACCGGTCCCTTCAAGGATGCCCATGCTTCTCAGGGCCAGTTGCCGGCGGAGCATCAGGTAGCCCGATGGATTTTCATACATGGTCATCAGATCGGTGAGTTTTTGACGGGGAATGGATTTGACAAGACGGCTGAGTTGTTTATGGGGCAGCAGGTCCGGTGCCACCACCGATCCGCCGAGTTGCAGGATCTTCCGGTCTCCCATGGCTTCGACGATGGCTGCCGCAACAGCGTTGATGCTCACTTTCTGGGCGACAGGCCGGTGCCGTTTCAGCGTCGGGCCGGGTAGAAGGGGGGCCAGACGGGGTTTGACATAAAATCCTGATTTCTGCCGTGCCTCTACATGGCCGCGTTTTTCAAGCTCAATGAGGGCCTGATAAACGGTTGTGATGCTGAATCCGGTGCTTTGATGCAGTTTCCGTACGGAAGGCAATTTTTCGCCGGCCCGGTAAACACCGGAAACAATTTTGCCTTCAAGCGCTGTTGCCAGTTGTATATACCGGTATTCTTTTATGATTTGACGGTTTGTCACTGTCGGTTCGCTAAAATCTGTTATGGTCGATTTGTTGAAAAACTGTATCTGTTATTGTTTATCAGGTCCTGTATTTTTGTAAAGCAAATAAACCGGTTTTATTTGCCGGGATACACTGTTTTTAAAAGGCATCTGTTCTGGCTGGATTCAAAATGGTGAAACTGGCAGCTTGAGGTTAGAAAGTAGAGATTGGAAACTGGATAGTGCATTTTCATCGACCCCCCAGAACAAATTGAGTGATAACAGTGACAAGTACCCATATCAGCCGGTTCTTCGCATTTGAGAAACAGGTGTTATATTTTGCCGATAAGACCGGTGTCCATCTTCCGAGAATGACGTTTGGAAAAGGTGCTTTTTTCAAAGATCTCGGAATGTGGTCCAGCACCTATCTCAGCAGAACCGACAAAACGGAATTTGTTCACATTCTGCCGGACCCGATCCAGGGGCTTTCGTTTCCCACGGCATTGGATGTATTGTCTTCAGCCCTCTCCCTTTCATCCGGGGGCGTCGATGAAACAAAAATATACGACTTGCTCGAAACCTTCGGCCTTCCGGCAGAGAAGGCGACACAGCCGGTGATCTCTCTGTCCGGGGGGGAGATACTGCTGCTCAATTTTGCCAAGGCAAAAGCCATGCTGCCCTGTGTCCATGGGATAGTGGCATGCAGTCCCATACACTGGTTGAATGAGAACCGGTACCATTACTGGGAAAAACTGGCGGGTTATTATAGTGAAAAAAACCGCCTGGTCGATGTCGCGCTGCTTGAAGGGGAACCGTTTATCGATGACGTGTCGGAAGCGCCGGAAGCGCTGGCACATCCCATGCCCGGTGTTGACTGGTGCCTATCCCTTAACGATCCATCTGTCATTTTCGAAGAGATTCGTTTCCCCGTCCATCATGGCGCCTCACGCATCGGTTATCGCATCGGCGAAGGCCGGACCATGGATCTTCGATCGCCGGTGCTGCTGACAGGGGATAACGGCGTTGGCAAAAGTATTTTTGCCAAAGTCTTATCCGGGATCATCAAACCGTCCAGCGGGACGATCACGATTCAAGCGCCCAATGGCGCGGGCTGTTCCCGACTGATTTTTCAAGATGCCATCGATCAACTGTTCGGAAAGTCCATAGACGGCCATATGGACTGGGTGTTTCGTTTCGACCGTCAAAAAAGAAAACTGGCCAGGGGCATTTACACTGCCATTGACACGGCACTCAGGGTATACGTAAAGAATTACCCCGCCCACCATGATGCACTGGGGCCGCAAGCAGCGCACTGCACCCTCTTGCAGGCAAAGATCAGTCTCATCGCCGAACGGTTGGCGACTTTGCCTCCGGTGCTGATCCTGGATGAGCCCGGTTGGGGACTGTCCCGGTTGATTGCCCGAAAGCTGGTGGAGACGGTGTGCCGGATGGCCGGGGATCTGGCGGTTGCCGTGGTCCTCATATCCCATCATGCCCGGTGGTGGCAGAGCATGATACATTCGCACTGTCATCTTTCTCACGATGGCACCGATGCCGTTGTTATCAGGAAGGTTTGAATGGATGCACCCGCTGATATAGAAAAGACAATGCCGTGGTGGCTCAAGTTGTTATTGCTGTTGACGCTCGGGCTGCCGGGGCTTTCGGGCTGGCCCGCCGGGGTGTTTGTCCGGCACCTTCAGGAAACCGGCCTTTTTACGCCGGAAATTGCCTACGTCTGCGTCTGGGGCAGCTATGCATGCTGTGTCTGGATGGTTGTGCTGTTAAATGCGGGTATAACTAAATTACTGGCGTATCTGGGTGCGGCATTCACGCTGGCCCTGACGGTGGCCATTCTCGGTGCGCTCATGCGCGGGCTTTTTCCGGTCCTGGCGCTGGGGCTGTCAAAGGAGGCCACAAGTTTCAAGTTGATCCGGATTTTCATCAACATCATTGTTTTTCTGCCGTATTCGATTCTGTTTATAAACAGTTTTTCTGCCAGGCATTTAATCGACAAGGTGGCCCGGCTGGGCGGTCGATACCGCACCGTGGGTCTTCACCTGGCACTGGCATTCCGGGTTTTTCAACATACGGGAGAGGTGGTTTTCAACCTTTTTGAAATCTGGACGGAAGAGTATCCTGAAAAAATATTGCCGAGAAATAAAAATGAACTGGAGGTCCGCTGGTATTCGCCCGTAAAAATGCTGATATGGGTCTGGGAGAGTATCCATGCATGGATTTTCGCATGCATCATACATACCTTTGAACCGATACCGGCAATGGTGGAAGAGGTCGAAAGAATCAACAGGGCTAAAAACAGGTGAGAGGTAAACATGCAGAAAAAAAAATGGACATTTGCAACAACCGCCATCGTGGCCAGTTTGATCGCACTTTCAGCCATCGCAACCCTGGTCATCCGGATTCCCATACCGGCCACCACTGGGTATTTCAATATCGGTGACGTGTTTGTGGTTCTGGCGGGGTTGTGGCTCGGGCCCCTGGCCGGTGCCCTGGTGGGGGGGCTGGGACCCACCATTGCCGATGCCATCGGTTTTCCGATTTTTATTCCGGCCACACTGGTCACCAAGGGCATGGAAGGCTTTCTCGTGGGGCTGATTGCGTCGCGGGCCAAAGGCTCCGCACTGAAACTGCGAACCATCGCCGCCTTTGCGGGCGGGCTGACCGTTGCCGTGGGGTACTTTGTGTTCGAGGCCTACATCTATCCGGCCATGGGCAGGACCATGCCGGCTTTTGCCATAACCGATATCGGTGCGGCCATTGTGGAAATTTTCCCCAATACGGTTCAGGGCGTCATCGGCGCCGTCGGCGGTCTGGCACTGTGGAAGGCGTTGTCCGGGTACACGCCTGGAAAGTAATGACCCTCACCGGCCGGGGAAAACCATCGCCCAATAAAAAACCGGGAAGGCCGGTGTTAAAACAACTCGCATTTTGTCATAAACGCGGGTTGCTGCCATCCCCCCCGGGGTGCTTTAGATGATGTAGGTTGATGGCCTGGCACGTCAACCGGCCATGGCCGCCTTTTGGGGGGAAAGCCAGGCAAAAGCCCCTTTGCCGGTCCGGGAATTCTGTTTGCGTCCGGTCCTTGGATTTGACGGTTGCTGTACGCGGGGCCGGGATTTCTGTACCCGGGGCCGGGGTTGCTGATTGGTATTGGCCGGGGCCGCAGCGCGGTAATCGAAATCCGCCAGGGTGCGTTGTTCCACAGGGCTCCCAACGGCTTTATGAATGGCTTTTACCATTTGAGTGTCTTCGTCGGTGATCAGGGTAAACGCTTCACCGCTGCGTTCAACCCGGCCGGTCCTTCCGATGCGATGAATGTAAACTTCGGGTGTAGAGGGGATATCAAAGTTGATGACATGGGACACATTGGAAACGTCAATGCCCCGGGCCGCAATGTCGGTGGCCACCAGCATTTGATATTTGCCCGATTTGAAGCCGTTCATGGCATCCTGACGCTTTGTCTGGGACAGATTTCCCTGAAGTGAGGCTGCCCGATAACCGGCTTTGGCCAGCTTGCCCCCCAACTGTTTGGCACGATGTTTGGTGCGTGTAAAAATCAGGACCGCATCGGTGCTTGTATTTTCCAGCAGCTTGAGCAGAAGCGTTGTTTTTAAATGTTTGGCCACAGGATAAAAGGCGTGGCTGACCGTTTCTGCAGGGGCCTCGTTTCCGACCTGCACCTTGACATAGTTTTTTAGGATGTCATCGGCCAGACGACGGATCTGGATGGGCATGGTGGCCGAGAAAAGCAAGGTCTGGCGACCGGATCGGGGCAGATGGGTTAATATCCGGCGAATGTCGGGCAGGAAGCCCATGTCGAACATCTGGTCGGCTTCGTCGAGTACAAGCATATCCGCATGGGAAAGATCCACCGTCTTCCGGTTGATATGGTCGAGGAGCCGTCCCGGGCAGGCCACAACAATATCAGCGCTTTTCAGCGCCTTTATCTGCGGCTGGATGCCAACGCCGCCATACACCGAAATGCTTCGCAAGCCGGTTTTTGCGCCCAGGGTTTCAAAGGTCTGGTGAATCTGCTCGGCCAGTTCCCGGGTGGGGGCGACGACCAGGGCGCGGACATGTCCACGCTGGCCACTCATGAGTCGATGCAAAATAGGTAACGCAAAGACGGCCGTTTTCCCGGTACCGGTCTGGGCCAGGCCCATTAAATCACAGCCCTGCATGACTTTTGGGATGGCCTGGGTTTGAATCGGGGTTGGGACGGTATAGCCGGCGGCTGCAATACCCGCCGCGATTTTGGGATGAAACGAAAATGTTTTAAAATTCAAATGATAGTGTTCCTTATACAATTAGGGTTGTTTTTGTCTCAATAGCCACTTCTTCGAAAAGGGCGTTTAGACTTTTTTTTTCCGCCGGAATCGGCGTGTTTTATTTTAATGTGATTGCCGTCTACGCGATTTCCGTTCAATGCCTTGATGGCCTGATCGGCTTCGGCGTTGCTGGGCATTTCAAGAAAAGCGAATCCCTTTGGTTTGCCTGAAAACCGGTCTTTGATCACTTTAACGCTTTCAACTTCTCCGAATTCTGCAAACAGGGATTTCAACGTATCTTCCGTAGTGTTAAAAGATAGATTTCCGATGTAGATATTCATGCAAAATACCTTTCGCCCTTTATTGTTTCGCCTGTTATTCCATGGATAAGCAAGCAAGGCCCTTCATCAAAGGGTAGATTGTGGATCACACGCAGGATAGACACCCGGTAAAGCATGTGGCGTCAAAAGCGCAGTATAAAATAGTCAAAATTTCAGACTGGAGGAGGTAGCGATAAGAAATGATTTGTTCCTTCAGAAAAAAATTGCTCAGAAAATTGAAGTCAAAGCCATGTTGAGTCACGTATGATAACACTTTTTCAACTGAAAGCAAGCTATTTATTTTTTAAGATTGGTTCCTCGCTATTTTGTGTGGGTGCCCCGGGATGCTTTCATTTTTCATACTCAAAAAACTCGGCGCTAAGCGATCGTAACGCCGGACAGGGGTTTGGCACAAACCATCATATTGATATTTTATGTAAAAATTAAGCTATGGGTTCTGTTTTATGGCTGTCCGGCCGAACGCTCGCAAAGCCCCTCAAACAGTTTCGAGTATCAGAATGAACGCATCCCGGGGCTGTAGCCGGTCAAATTTACCCATATGAAACAGCGAAGAGCCGTAAGATTTTTTTCGTATCGGTTTTAAATGGGCAATACCTAACGCTGCATTGGCTTCTATGGATATGGATTTTTCAGTCAGGCCACCAGGGATCGGGCCAGTTTAACGGCCTTTTGTTTGATCGCCTCGGGTATGTCGGCAGGCACGCCGCAGTCCCCCACATATAATTCGCCTGATTTCTGGGCCATAAAAAAATCTGCAATCCGGTCAAAAGCAGTAAACAGGGCACCGGCATTGTTTTCATAGGTGCCGGCGCCGGTGACCAGCAGACCGATGCGTTTTCCCTGCATCAATGACGTTTGACCGGGCTGGTGATAGTTGCTGACAAGGCTGTAGCTTCGGTCGATAAGGGCCTTGATCTGGGCCGAAAAACCCCAGAAATAGATCGGTGATGCAAACAGGACCGCATCGGATGTGATCATCTGTCCCAGAACATCTGCGGCATCATCCTTCTGGACACAGGCGATTTCATCAGGATTTTCCCGGCATTTGGCACATCCCAGACAACCGTTGATGGATCTGCCGTTGAGGTAGATCTGTCCCACGTCGTGGCCCTGTGTCTTGAGCGCTTCCTCTACCCAGCCTAAAACAGTGGCCGTGTTTCCCTTTTTTCTGGCACTGCCCAAAAGTGTGGTGATTTTCATTGTCATATTTCCTTTGCAAGTTTTTAGCCTTAAGGCGCCCAAATTCTGCAATCATGAGGCGTACTGAGTGTCCGTTGAAGGATTGCGAAATGCAGCACAACGCAGGCGTTGGAACCTTTACGAGACCGTCATTTTGGGGCAACCGGTTTTACTTTCTGATAATAGGAGTGTGAGGTATAAAGGGCTGCCAGGGGGTTGTGACCGGTCACCCTGTCTTTGGCTGCGAGAACCGTGCACATGGCCGTTGCTTTTTTCAGAAACAGAGCGTCATGCCCCACGCAGAGTCCGAGCATGATATTTAAATCCGTTTCGGCCTGGTTCAATACCCCGGCCTGCAAAAGCGGATTGCACATGGTTTCATATTCGCCAATGTGGACTTTCTGGTCCTCTGTAATGCCGATGGTTTCTTTGGGTACCCCGCCCACATTGCAGCCCACCGAGACCACCTCGAACCCGTTGGCTTCGAGGATATCGGAAAGCATGCCGGCTTCTTTCTGAAGGCCGCCGCAAAACGCCAGACCCAGTTTATGGGCGCCGATTTTGTCGGCAAATTCAATGGTTTCCTGAATTCGAGATTTTTCCGGCTGAATCACATAAGGCCCGGGACCCCGGTTTGCATAGCACTCCCCCTCCTGAACTGAGGCCAGGCGGGCAAATGTTTTGTAATCGGGGGTTTGATATTCCCCGGTGATTCCGGGAATCAGTTCGGCAAAATTAATGGTGGGGCAGAATGCAGGGCCCCTGCCGTCCTTTACCAGGCAGATTCTTTCGGGTTTCGGTATTTTGCAGCGGGCACAGTGGGCTAAAAGCGTCATCGGTTCTCCTTGTTATACATTCGTAATACCAAATTGCCCGATTAAATTACCGGGAATCGTCAGCCAAGTCAACGGTTATGCCTAGAAAAAGATTGCTTTGCCCGTTGGTTTCAAATAGCGTGCGCCTGAAACTGTAACAAGGGCAGGATGATCATGAATACGGATACCCGAAAACCGGCGTTTAAAGCTTCTGCTGATGCAAGCGCGGATGCGGCACCATCCCAGCGTTTGGGCGGGCTTTATGTCCATGTGCCGTTTTGTTTTAAAAAATGTCCTTATTGCGATTTTTATTCCATCACAGACCTTTCCCTGACCGAGGCTTATCTGTCGGCATTGGATAAAGAGACGGCCCTGGCAGCACCGGCGCCGTTTACGTTCGATACCCTGTATATGGGCGGCGGCACCCCTTCTGTACTTGATACCGGGCAGATTGCGTGGATCGTCGACACGGTGTTGAAACGGTTCACTGTCAAAAGAGGGTGCGAGATCACCATGGAGGTGAACCCCGGAACGGTTTCCTTGCAGGATTTTCGGGATTTTCGCAGGGCCGGTATCAACCGCATCAACATGGGGGTTCAGTCTTTTCAGGATGAAAATCTGGCATTTTTAGGCCGGATTCATTCGGCGGCAGACGCTGAAAAAGCCCTTGAAAACGCGCGCAGTGCCGGATTTGATAATATCGGATTCGATTTGATGTATGGATTGCCGGGCCAGTCTGTTGATGGCTGGCTAAAGGACCTGTCGCGGGCTGTTTTTCATAATCCCCAACACCTTTCCTGTTATATGCTGAGTTATGAAAAGGACACCCTTATGGATCATGACCGCCGGCGGGGTCGGATCCGGCCTTTGCCGGATCAATCTGTTGCAAAATTGTTTGAGACCACCGTGGCATTTTTGCAGAAAAACGGCATCACGCAATATGAAATATCCAATTATGCCGATTCGCCGCGGTCCCGGTCCCGGCATAATCAGAAATACTGGCACTTTGCCCCCTACCTCGGATTCGGGCCCGGCGCTCATTCCTTTATTGATCCGAAGCGATCCTGGAATCATCGGGATATGGATACCTATATATCTTTGCTGAAGCAGGGCAGACGGCCCATATCCGGGAAGGAGTCTCTAAGCCGGGATCAGCAGATGATCGAAGCGATTTATCTGGGCCTGCGGACGACGGATGGTATTGATCTGGCCGGGTTTGAGGATCGGTTTGGCACCGATTTTACGCAACTGTTCGGCACGGTGGGAGACGAGCTGGCCGGTTGGGGCCTGATCCACATGGCCGATGGCCGCTGCGCTCTGACGCGGCCGGGCATGCTTCTGCTCGATAGTATCGTGGATCGGTTTGTGATGCAGGTCTGAAGAGGAGGCAGCCTTTTTTTATCTTTCAGCCTTCCACCTAAATTTACGTCGACAAGGTCGTGATCAGAACTCTCAGGTAAAATCCGGCATGGCTGATGGGGGCGGCCATGTTGGCCCGGTGATTGGCAAAGATTGAACTCAGGTTGCTTTCAAGGATTATCACGGGATCGATCTGCATGGCATGGTGGCAGGAAGCAATGGCATGGTGCATGAGCTCATTGCCAAGCCGGGTTCCGATGGTGCCCCTGAAATCATGGGCAATGGCCTGCAAGATGGTATGCAGTGACGTGGCAACGCCCTGGGCATAGTAAAAATAATCGTCCGCCTTGAAATAACTTACCGGTGACCCATCTTCTTCCGTCATCTTGGCCAGGTTTTCATCACAGCTCCCCAGCAGTTCCACATAGCTGGATAACAGCGGGAGCAGGTTGTCGCTGCGTGTATAAAATTTTGCTGTCTTATTCTCAAGCCGTTCAATGTAGAGCTTGATGGCATCAATGCTGTCATTGTATTTGGCTTCCGCCGAAGGAAAAATATAGCGATTCGGTTTTATCATAAGCCAGTTGGTGGCGCTTTCCAGGTTGTCGTCAAGGGCTGCCGTGATGCCTGTGCGGGACAGGCGTTCCGACAGAACCACAGCCGTTCGACGGGTGACTTCCAGAACCCCGAGTTGAAAGTTTTTGACATTGTCGGTGACGTTGGTGACGTCATTGGGGCGCCAGCCCCAGAAGCGTTCATTTAATTCATGATTAAGGGGTGTTATGGCAGCCCGTACAAAGGTTACACCGGGAATGTCGGACACCGGAAATCCAAGGCCATGGCCATTGCCTTCTGCCGGAGCGCCGTGCGCCGTTTCTTCAGCAGTAGCATGCCCGGTTTCTTGGGTCGCCGCAATCCCGGTTTCTTCAGATGCAGCATGTTCGGTCTCTTTAGCGGCGGCATGACCCGTCTTGCCAGCGGTGGCAGGGTCTTTGGCAGTTGCGTGAACCAGCGGAGCAGTATTGCCCACAGCGTGGGCCGGCGACGGGGCCTGTTGGGGCGCGGTGTCGCCTATGTGGCTTTTCGTTGGCGGTTTGGATTCTCCCAGGGTCAGCGCTATGGTTTTTTCTAAATAGGGTGCTGATTCAGATTCAGTCTCCAGATGAGCTGCTGTTCCGGATTTTGCGACATGGGCATCATTAGCGGGCATTTCAGCGCGCCGGGTATCTGCTACATGCAGCGGGGTGTCGGTGTCATGGGCATCGGTCATTTTCGTTTCAAGGGATTTGTCAAAAAATTTCACTATCGAAAACAATATCAATAAGACGGCAATGATAAGCAATATACCCACGATAATTCGTTGGGACGCAAACAATCCGAAATTGACGGCGTTATTTTTTTCTTCCATAGGATCTCCAGTTTCCGGTTTCTGCCGGAATGTATTTATACGCGGCTGTTTTTTCTAATTTTTAACCTTGACGGTCTCGTAAAAAGTCCAACTCCTGCGTTGCCCTGCATTTTTCAATCATTCAACGGTCGATGGTTACGCCTCATGATGGCAAAACTTGCGCGCCTTGAATTTGAATTTTTTGCGAGACCATCAACCCTTAGCTGTTATGCTTTGGCCTTCAACCTTCCGAATTTAACCCTTGCGCCTCAACTTGCGTATATCTCCGATACGAATCGTTATATTTTTAGAATCAAAATATTCAATCAGCGGAATCAGATACTTGCGGGATACCTTTGCCATATCTTTGAACTGGGGCGTGGACATCTCTTCATTGGCCTTCAAAAAGTCAATGACGGTGCCCTTTAACGTCTCCACCGCCGGATTGTAAAAATACAGATCTTCTTTTACCTTGATCAGGGGGCCTTCGTCAACCAGAAGCATGAGGACATCTTTGCCCCGCATCGGGTCAATATCCAGCCGTTTCACCAGTTCCTTAAAATAAGGCGGCGCCAGCCCCCCTTCTATATAAGCATCTAGGATGTTTTTTTTGACATCCTGCTGGTCCAGTCCCAGACTGATTTTATGGTTTGCCAGATGTACGATCTCTTCATCGGAAACAAGATCACCGGTTTTTATCATTTGTGCAAGGACAAAATTAAGGAGTTTGGGTCCGGCAGTGCGCGGAAATTTTGATTTCAGTTCTTCCCTGGGCATGCCGGGCTTGAGCGGATATGCCGCGTGATAGGCGGTCAGGGTGTCGTGCATTTTCTGCGTAATCTGGGCGATACTGTCCGTATGAATAAAAAGACGGTTCTCCCGGTCGATGAGGACCACGGTTTTTTGGGTCAGCAGGCCCTGCAGGGCATTGTTAAGGGGTTTGTCTGCCATGTTGGTCATTATTTTCAGGTGGGAGAACAGAACCCCGGCAGGGCCGGCGGCTTTGACATGATAGGCAATCACCTGATCCGGTGTCTGGTCGTCGATGTTCTGCAAGCCTTCGAAAATTTCGGGTTTAAAGCGTTTGTGTTTGGGCGGGATGGGGTTCAAAACATGCCCGCCGCCGATGGTCCGTACCGGGGAATAGCTGCGGATCACGAACCGGTCGTCTTTTACAAGGGCCAGGGGCGCATCGAGGCGCAACTGGGCAACGATGGTTTCCCCCGGGGCCAGTTCTTCCCGGTCCAGCAGGATCAAAATACCCAGCACTTCGCTGGTGCCGGTGTGAAATCGGACCCTTGTACGGTTTTTGGCCGGCTTTTTATTGCTGGCCAGAAACGTCAGGGATACGTCTGCCATATAACTTGAAATCAGGGCATTGGGCGTGGAAAGCACCTCTCCTCTTTCCACTGCGCTTTTTTCCAGGCCCTGAAAATTAATGGCCGTCCGCATACCGGCCCCGGCTTTTTCAACGCTCTGGTTATGGACCTGGATGCCCCGGACTTTGGACGTGATGCCCGAGGGGTAGAGCATGACGGAATCCCCTGTTTGAACATGACCGGAGGCCAGGGTGCCGGTGATGACGGTGCCAAAGCCCTTCATGGAAAAGACCCGGTCCACGGGAAGCCGGAACAACCCGGAAGCGGTCCGTTCGGGGATTTTCTGGCTCAACGCGTCCAGGGTCGCCACGAATTCGGGTATACCCTGGCCTGTGAACGATGAAACCGTTACCATGGGCGCCTCTTCGAGGAAGGTGCCGGTGATGAACTCCTGTACATCCTCAAGGGCCAGTTCCAGCCATTCTTCATCCACAAGATCGGTTTTGGTAATCACCACCAGGCCGTAACGGATACCCAGCAGGGCGCAGATCTCCATATGCTCCCGGGTCTGGGGCATGACGCCTTCATCCGCGGCAATGACCATGGCCACGATATCGATGCCGGTGGCGCCGGCCACCATATTTTTGACAAATTTTTCATGACCGGGAACATCGACAATGCCCACATGCCGGCCACTGGGAAGATCAATGGATGCAAATCCGAGTTCGATGGTAATGCCGCGCTGCTTTTCCTCTTTCAGACGATCGGTGTCGGTGCCTGTAACGGCCTTGATCAGAGATGTTTTGCCGTGATCAATGTGCCCGGCGGTGCCCAGAATGATCTGTTTCAATGGATAAAAACTCCTCTTTCTCAAGCTCTTATTTTGTAACCGCTCACGAGCCCTATTGCTGCATCAAATACCAACTAAATGCAATTTTTCGATTTGTAAGGGGTTGCAGGGTGCTGCAGATGCAAGGCGGCGGGCACACAGTCGACCTAATGTACTTCAAGTGCCCGACAACGCAGCAGGTGCGGTGCCCTGTGAACCCTTACCGTATTTTTTTTCGATTACGCAGGTACTCAGCCAGATAGGCAATGCCCACCAGAATAATTCCAAGGCCGATGAGATAGGGTATTTTTGCATCCGGATAAAAAAAACGGGATAGCACAACGGCAAAAACAGCGCCGAGAATAGCGCGTATAACGAAAATATTGAACTGGCCCACGACGGTAGCATCCTTTTATTGAAAACAATCTATAACATCCCTTTAATATTATATTAGAACCCGTTTGGGGTCAATGAATAGTTTGACGGCACCTGCGCCCCGGCATTAACCCTATCGTTGCATAAAAAACATGAGCTAATGATCTAACCCGCCAAGAGAAAGAGTTCAACGAGAATGATGAATTTTTAAGTAATTCAACGATGGTGATATCCAGAAAAAGTGCAAAAGGACACAATTTTTTACCCTCCGGGAAAGCCGGATGACTCCAGATCCTTCGTTATCAAGGGATTGCGGTAGGTGATTACAGCTTCACCCTTGATGCCTCGGCTCTGAAGCCATCCGGCTTTTGCAACAATAGGGTTAAATTGCAGGCCAGGGTCGGCACACAGGGTGGCGTCCTATCCGTTATTAGTTTTAAATGCCTACCGCCAGCCTTAATCTGTTCATAAGCAGGGAAATAAAAAAATGAATTATTTAATCTTTATACTTGAAATTGGGAAAGCAATCTGTTAAACATCCATTTTTCTTATGGTGGGTGTAGCTCAGTTTGGTAGAGCTCCTGGTTGTGGCCCAGGTGGCCGTGGGTTCAAGTCCCATCACTCACCCCATAAAAAAATAAAAGGCCATTGCAACACTGCAATGGCCTTTGTACCTTTCGCGCCCGTAGCTCAGCTGGATAGAGCACCGGACTTCGAATCCGTAGGCCGCCCGTTCGAATCGGGCCGGGCGTACCAAGATATCAAGGGGTTACAGTCTTTGCACTGTAACCCTTTTTTTTCGTTTGCGAGGGACTTTTTCGTAAATGAATGACCATTCAGCGCATTTTTACCTATTGGTTTTAAACTCAAGGAGAGGGCGTTTGCACAACAATCCGTCGGCCTGTTTTGAGGGGGAAAAACTATCAAAGAGATTGATAATAGTTTAGTGCCCTTTCCACAAACACCTCCTATTCCCTTAAACAGTGAGCGATTTTACTGCGCAACACAGCTTCTGACTCCCCTATCCCCGCCGGAAGTGCTTGTCGCGGCATTTGGACCGGATGGTGCACTGTAGCGAACAGTGGCAATCTTGTTCTGGGTAAAAAAGTCAACCCCGTCTTTGCCCTGAACTTTATCCGTTCCAAGGTGTGAATCTTTTATGCCCCCGAAAGGTAGATAGGGATGCGGTGCACAGATACCGACATTTACCCCCACCATGCCGACATTGGCTTCCGCAATGAATTTTTCAGTATAGTGGAGACTCTGGGTGAAGATACAGGCACCATTGCCAAAATTTTGTTCTCGGATGAGATTGAGGGCATCATCAATCCCGCTGATCTTCATGACCGATACCACTGGTCCGAATATTTCGTCTTTGGCGATGGTTCGACAGGGCGTGACATCCGTAAAAATCGTCGGCCCCACAAAATAGCCGTCCTTGTTTTTTTCCGGCACGGCAGGGTTCCGTCCGTCAAGCGATAGTATGGATCCTTCGGCTATCCCGATCTCGATATATTTTTCGATTCTTTCCTTGGCTTTAGCGGAAATCACGGGCCCCATGTAAACATCTGGATCCAAAGCATCTCCGACTTTCACTTTCCCGGAAGCCGCAACTATTCGTTCGATGAGTGTATCGTATATTTCCGGTACGGCGGCTACAATTGAACCGGCTAGACAGCGTTGCCCGGCAGACCCGTAGCAGGAATTAATAAAATTCTCCACAACCAAGTCCATATCGGCATCTTCCATGACCACTATAAAATTTTTTGCACCCCCGAGAAGCATGCTGCGTTTACCGCCTCGTCCACAGCCCTCCGCCATTTTTTTTGCGGTGGGGGTGGAGCCCACCAGACAGACTCCGCTCATTTTTGGATGCTGGTACCAGGAACCTGGAATGCTGCGGTTGCCATGAATGATATTGATGACTCCCTTGGGCAGGCCGATCTGATTAAAAATATCACCCATTTTTTGCATAAACATCGGCGACTGGGTGGAAGGCTTGAAAATAAAGGTATTGCCGACTCCAATGGCAAAGGGGATAAACCAGCCAAAGACAAGTGCTGGAAAGTTAAACGGGGCGACACCACCAAAAACACCGAGCGGTTGACGAATAACCCTGCCGTTGATACTGCCTGCAATGCCTTCAAGGGTTTCGCCTTGGATCAAGGTCGGTATACCACAGGCGGTTTCTATGATTTCAATCACCCGGTTGACCTCGCCCCGAGCCTCGCTGATGTGTTTAGCCTGGTCCACAGCGATTGTAACGGCGAGTTCCTCTGTATTCTCCTTCATGGCCTGCCGCATATTAAACAGATAACTGATCCGTTTCGCTACCGGCATTCTACTCCAGCTTTCAAAGGCGGCATAAGAGGATTCCACTGCTTTAAGGGCGGTTTCTTCAGATGATAGGGGCACCTCGCCAATGGTTGCCCCGGTAGACGGATTGTAGAGCGGGATACTGTTTACGCCGGTTTCTTCTACCCATTGACCATCGATAAAATTTTTTACCTTGATAAATTCATTTAAATTACTCACGGCATTATTTCTCCTTAATATCAAACATTATTTCAATATTTTATGTTAGCACGCTGATGTTGTAACGGGAATTATTCTCTTATCGATAACCGGTGGGTTATCCTTACGATGCCCGCAACATATTTATTTTTTTTGCGGTAACCACCTTATGCTTTTTTTTTCTTAAATGAATCCGGGCTCAATATGAATTTTCCGTGACTATTGTAGGCTGGATGTCCTTTAATCACAAATACTTTGAAGGCATCATAAATGTTAACGATATTTGAATGCTCCATTTCCGTCAGCCTCTGAATGAGCAAATGCGCTTCGTGCTCCGATGCGACAATAAACAAATATAACCACGTGATATGCAATGATTCGCTTCGGAATAGCGGCCAAATCAAATTTTATAAAAAAGTAAACGAGAATCTCTTTTCTCCAGCCGGCCGGCATGAAAACGCTTAGTTTGTCCATGAAACCCATCAGATCAAACTCAGTCGAGCCTATTACGTTTTGGGCCTTCACTTGCATTTCGTTTTTGAGCAAGGTGCTCTCGGTTCGCACGTTGGGGACGCCGTTAACTTCCATGCAGGTATTGCTGCATTCACCGTCGAGGCTGTAAAGCCCCCTGAAGCGATGATATTTAAGACTGCGTCCAAAAATCCCGACACCGTTGGCATAGAGAGCAGTTGCTGCCGTATCGCCGGTCTCCCTAAGTAGTTTTTTCCCTGATATGTCAGGGAAAGCTTTTCTGACAGGTCGATCCGCATCGTTGGTAAATTGCTCAACCTGTTCATTCGAGAACCTCCGGTTTATCTACTTCGATGTTTCTAATCGTATCGCGATGGATGGTGAACCATGCTCCGCACCCGTCCCGGTGACACCACCATTTTTTATAAGCCCGGCGATACAGGTATTCATGTGAACATAATCGCACCAATCACCCGGGGTAAGACCGTCTTCAGCGAAACGAGGTCCCTTATCTGCTCCACCGTAACGAAATTCATGTCCGTTGCGTTTGCCGCAATTGGGGCAGGTAAGTGTCAATGCCATGGAAAAATCTCCTGAGTACTTGTTGAGTATTAATTGTCTGAGCTGTAATTGACCAATGCGGCTGTTTCACTCATCAATTGGTGTTTTCAAAGCGGCGCAAATTAAATGGCTTGAACATGTCAGGGCAGTTGCCAGTAGCCATAAATTGGGCCATGTATTTGCCCGTGGCTGAACAGGATTTGAAACCGAAACACCCCCATCCGCAATCTATAAATAATCCGTCAATGGGATCGTTACCGTCCATTATGGGCGCCATATCCGGTGTCATGTCGGCAAGGCCGGCCCAATGGCGCATAAATTTGACGCTACGCAAACAGGGCAAAAACTCTGAAAGTGCTTCTGCCTGATGTAATATGCCGTATTTTGAGTTGTGTAATTCGGCCAGGGAACTATGTGTACACCTAAGGTGCTGGCTCCTTTGGCTAATCCCCAGACCACGGCATCGTGACGCACAATCCCTCCGGGCGGATGGTACATGGCACCGTGAATGGGGTAGGTGATAGCTCCTTGGTCAGAACCGGCCAAAGCGCTAAGGCTTCTTTATAAAGTGGCACGTCGGATTGGGTGTGTTGATTGGCGCGCACGATGGCGGTGTTGCGGCCAGCACCGCCGAAACCGATATGGCGCTTTTCGATGATAGCTACATTTTTCATGTCATGGTTTTTGGCCATGTAATAGGCTGTTACCAAGCCATGAAGACCACCGCCGATAATAACTGCATCGTAGGTTGATTCCAGTTTTGACTAGAAGCGAGTGTAATACTTATGCAGCCGATCCACCCAGGCCATGATGACTTCTCTTCTTAATTTCTGTGCGCCATTCGGCTCCCTTTTGGCAAGGGATGCGATTGTTTCTTCAATCTCCCTGCTTTCCATTCCTACTTCAGACATAACGTCTGATTCATCAAACGTCAAATGCCAGACACGAAGTGTTTGATTATATAGGAGTTCTGAAATTTCCTGTAAGGTGCTGCAGTTTGCCGCGTTAGATAGAATATCTCTGAATTTTTTATCCAGCCCCACCAATTTCTCTCTCGCCCGCTCACCTTTTATCTTTTTGCAGGACTCTAAAAGTTTTTTCATCTCCGCCAGCTGGTCATCAGAAATATTTTGGGCGGTCAGACGGCCTAATTCACCCTCGATTAAAATACGGGTCCGGTAAACTTCTTTGAGTTCTTTAAAGTCTATTTTAGTCACATGGATACCAATTCTTGGTAAAATAGTGACGAGCTTTTCCCATTCCAACCTTAAAAAAACTTCCCGAATCGGTGTTTGGCTCATGCCAAGTTCGGCCGCAAGTTCTTTCTGATTCAGGTTTTGACCCGGCTCGTAGTGTAAGTTTAAGATACGCTGCTTTATAGTGTTATAGATTTTTTCATTCATCAGGTCGTCCTTTGACTATAAAAATGGTTTTTCGAAAAACACGACATTCAAGCAATTTTCCAGAACGTGAGCGGCCTTCAACAGTGTATTCTCGTTAAAATGATGCCCTACCAATTGAACTCCCATGGGAAGTCCTGAAGAATGAATGCCGCATGGAATTGATATTGCTGGATGCCCGGTCATATTGAAGAAGCTTGTATACCGTGTGATGGCATTACCGACAGGTTCCTTTTCATCGCCCCATTCTATAAAGTCCGAACCGATTTTAGGTGCTACAATCGGACATGATGGCGTGATAATCAGATCCACTCGTTTAAAGGGTTCTTCCATATTCATGCGGTACCATTGGACCATTCGTTTCGCCCGAATATAATGCTCAGCTAAGATGAATTGACCCAGCGCCATGCCGGCACGCAGATCCTCACCGTATAAATTCTTTTTTTTCGGCAAATAACGGCTATGATACGAAAGCATCTCCGGCAGCTGGATGACAAGGGAGACAGTTCGAGTTTTCTCCATGGGCGGTATATTGATATCAATCAGCTCAGCGTTGCACTGCCCGCAGACCATTATTACTTTTTTAACCGATTCATGAATCTCCTCGTCTATTTGGTCGAAAAAAAACGCCCGGGGAACACCAATACGAACCTTTCGAAGGTCGCCTGAAGGTGTTTTGTTAAATTGAAAAAACGGTTCTTGAAAAGGATACCTGCCAAGTTTAGCTCTATCTTTAAGGGATTCGAAGACAATAGCCGCGTCTTTTACTGTTTTACTAAATATGCCTACATGATCCAGCGACCAGCAGTAAGGAATGATACCCTTGGTACTAAGGAGGCCGTACGTGGGTTTGAGGCCGACTACACCGCAAAGTGACGCAGGTGCCCGGGTGGAGCCACCGGTATCTGTGCCGAGCGCGTAAGAAGCAAGCCCGGCGGCAACGGCGGCTGCGGATCCACTACTGGATCCCCCGGCGAGACGGGAGCTGTCCCAGGGATTGGGAACTGTTCCGAAATGCTCGTTCTCGCCAGTGGCCCCATAGGCGAATTCATGCTGGTTAAGTTTTCCCAAAAGGATCCCCCCTGCTGCTGACAGGCGCGAAACAACTGCTGCGGTACTGTCTGGAATCCAATCCTTCAAAACCCGTGAGCCACCTGTGGTTTGGATTCCTTTTGTCAAAAATAGGTCCTTACATGCATAGGGGATGCCATGCAGACGTCCTTGGTAATCACCGTTTTGAATTTGGATTTCGGCTTCTTTGGCTGCCTGCCTGGCTGTTTTTCTGGCTACTGTGATATACGCGTGAAGGGTATCGTTTGTTTTTTCGATTCGATTAAAATATAGATCAACAAGTTCTACAGGCGAAACTTCTCTCTTTTTAAGAAGATCGGCCAGATAACAAAGTGGTTTGGTAGTGAGATCTTCAGTCCTCATTGCCATCCTTTATTGGCTTTACATTCCCAGCTGGCTCGATATCGTCAAGATCCTGTTCACCCAGTTTTTCGATATCATTCAAAATATCTTCAAATCCAGATATTACACCGTATTTTGGAGAAACCAGTTCGTTGAGTTCCTCTTCACTCCAATCATGGATAGGAAATTCTGTTTTTATCCCTTGCAGCGTTTTTCGCGACAACTCATTTTTACGACTTTTGGGCATTATAGAACCTGAAGGTTTTTGGGAAAGGGGGTTAAATAATCATAGCTATTTTCTGTCACCACAATAGAATCACCAACTCGGGCGGCAGCTTTTTCCGGTATTGACACCGCCCCATCCACCGCAAAGGTCATGCCTGCCTGTAATGGCGTTTTATCGCCTATTTTCAGTTCCGGCTTTTCTATCAACGAAAATCCGACTGATCGTCCCGACCTGTAGCAAAGGCCGAATCCAGCCTCCTGATAGACACGCGCAGCCGCCATGTGAACGTCTTCAGCAATCACACCCGGATGTATCATGTTAAGGGCAGCGGCCTGTGCTTTTAGCGCAATTTCATATAACTTGGCATCTTCCTTCGAAACCTCTCCAACCCAGTACTGCCGGTCGAATCCCAGCTTGAACCCTTTAAAATTGTTCATCTCGCAAAAGCACATGTACACAGACTCACCCCGTTTTACGCGGCGCACGGTGGGGCGGCGATGGACCATGGAAAGATCCGGCCCACCCGACTGCAGTACCTGGAGATTATGGATCATCGGTGAAAAAAGGCGTTCCGATCCCGCGTCGGATAAAAATTCAGCAGCCTTTCGTGTTCCGGCGGCAATAACGGCAAGCGCCACCTCATATTCAGGAACCCCTTCAGCGATGGCCTCCTTTCCTCCCTGGCACATGGCCACTGAGACCTGGCCAGCTTGACGCATCGTTTCGATTTCCTCAGGCGTTTTCACCATTCGCATATCAGACAGAATATTTGATATATCTATGACCTCAGCATCCGGACATTCTTTCTTTAAAAATTCAGTAATGACCGGATGAGTCTTTTGCGTTTCGATGCCGATTTTCAACTTGTTTTTATTTCCGAAAGTATTCTTCAGGCAGGCTCTCCATTCGCCGTCAACACCATCAGACCATTCCTTGATGTCTTCAATCCATGTCATTTTGCGCGCCATTTCCGCTTCTAGACTAGGCGTTATGATCGAACAGCCTCCCTCTTTGGGAATTACAAGAAGTGTGGGTCGGCCAAACTGTATGCCAAGATAGCCCCAGTATGCGGATAAATAATAGATATTGTCGGTATCGAAAATAATACCGGCATCAACTCCGATTTCTACCAGACGATCCTGAAAGACGTTAGTACGTATTTGAGGGGCTTTATTCATATTTGTTTCTCCTTAACATTATAAGGGGGGGATAACCATTAAATTAGAACTCGCGGAATAAACTTCCGTAACCGTCAATGGTGTCCTTAATACCGGCTAAACGCAATGTTTCCCAAATCATAGCCTGGTTGCTGACAATGACCGGCTTTCTAACTAACTGTTCAATTCTATCCACCACATCAATTGATCTCAACGCACCGCAACTGATGAATATTGCCTCAGCGTCCTGCCGGTCGATGGTCAAAGCAAAGTCCTTGATGAAGTCTGGGGTCACTTTGACCATGTCTGCGTCATTTGTAATATTCAGTCCCTGAATATCCAATACGTCAAAACCCCGGTCTTCCAGATACTCTTTTTCCATCTTATTGAGTTCATCGATATAAGGCGTGCCAACCACAATCTTTTTTATCTTAAAGGCCTCCAAGGCATGAATCACACCGGTGATCAATGATGTGGCAATGGCATTTGGAGCGCCCTTATTCAACTCATTAGCCACCCTTTTTTCCCCCAGAACGAGACTGCCGGATGTGCAGGCATAGCAAACCACATCCAGTTTCTCGTCAGGTAGCATCAATGCTGCGGCTCCAGCCAGCTCATTGCCGACGGCCTCCAGGGTATCTATAGTAATTGCATTTTCCATTCGAACCCTGGAGAAATGAACACCCACACCGTCGGGCGCCAAGCGAAATACGTCCTCTTCAATTGTTTGTTCCATGGCCAGAACGACAAAACCAATTTTGGCCCGCCAGTGACGTCCTTGATCAAACCGGGGATCAAGCGTCGATGACTTTATTGTGCTGTTATCCGTCATGTTATCACCCTGTATCATCGATTATTTTGTCAGTAAATATATTTATAAATATATTTATAATAACCATATGTCAAGCAAATTTTTTAAATATAAATAAATCTTCATGACGCAAATCGAATAAGTATTAGAGAAGAATTCAATCAATCTTAACGTATCAAGTACGGGGGTGTTAAAACCAATGCTTTGCAATAAAAAATAAAAAAATACTTGACAGCATATATTTTTAAAAATATATGCATAAATATATCAGATTTAAATCAATTCGGTTTAGGGGCATTAACTTAAATGGCCTTACTCCAATTAATAATGGTGTTCTTTATACTTTCAGAATATTTTTGTAAAAGCTGGCGGTAAAAGTGTTTTAACTTTAACTATGAGGAGATGTGACATGTCTATAAACAACCTGTACGATGCGATCACCGGTGGCAAGCCGACCACCCGAAGGGAATTTATGAAAAAAGCCGTCGCGCTCGGCCTGTCTGTTACGGCCGCCGGTGTCCTGCTCAGATCCGGTCCGGCGAACGCACAACCGAAGAAGGGGGGAATTCTCCGGATGGGCCTTGCCACGGGAGCAATCCAGGACTCTCTCTCACCTGATCTTCTCAATTCGGCAACGGCCTACATCATCAGCTGGTCGGCGCGGAACAGCCTGTGCGAGATCAACAGCAGCGGCGAACTCATCCCGGAATTGGCCGAATCTTGGGATGTCACTCCGGATGCCAGAACGTGGACCTTCAAGATCAGAAAGGGTGTCGAATTCCACAACGGAAAGACCCTGGATGTGGAAGATGTTATCCATTCGCTCAACTTGCATCGGGGCAAGGGATCCAAGTCGGCTGCCAAGGTATTACTCGATCCTGTCGAAGACATCAAGGCGGACGGCAAGCACATCCTGGTCATCACCCTCAAGGAGGGCAACGCCGATTTCGCTTATTTGATGACCGATTATCGTGTCTGCATCATTCCTGCCGGCTTGACGAGCAAGGATATGGCCATGAGTGCCATGGGCACAGGTGCCTATATTCTTGAGAAATACGAACCGGGTGTCCGTGCCAGTTCCCGGCGCAATCCTAACTATTGGAAAGCGGGGTACGGTCATTTCGACGGGATCGAATTCTTGACCCTGCCTGACGTGGTCGCACGTACCGGTGCCCTCAGGACCGGACGCATCGACTACATGAATCGGTGTGACCTCAAGACGGTTGATCTCCTCGCCAGGGTGCCCAATCTCCAGGTTATGGAGGTGACCGGCAATCAGCACTACACGCTTCCCATGGACTGCCGGATCGAGCCGTTCAACGACAACAACGTCCGCCTCGCCCTCAAGTATGCGATCGATCGGGACGAACTGGTGGGGAAAATTCTTCGTGGCCATGGCGCCCCGGCCAATGATCAGCCCATCGGTAAGGGCAATCGTTATTTCGCTAAGGACCTGCCGCAACGGACCTACGATCCCGACAAGGCCCGATTCTACCTTAAAAAGGCCGGTCGGAAGTCACTGTCCGTCGAAATCTCTTTGGCCGACGCCGCCTTCGAAGGCGCGGTGGACACTGGTGTTCTTTATCATGAACAGGCCGCCAAGGCGGGTATCGACATCAATGTCAAACGGGTTCCCAACGACGGTTACTGGGACAAGGTGTGGATGCAGGCACCTTGGTGCGCATCGTATTACGGAGGCCGCCCGACCGAGGACTGGATGTTCTCGTGGGTCTATTCGAAAGGAGCGGCATGGAACGAGGCGCATTGGAAAAACGCACCCTTCGACACCCTTCTCAAGGCCGCGCGTACCGAACTCGACGATGCGAAACGTCGGGAGATGTATGAAGAGATGCAACGAATTGTGCGTGACGAAGGCGGCTCTGTGATCCCCATGTACGCCAACTATGTCGATGCGGCGAGCAACAAACTGAAGTACGACACTCTGGCGGCTAACTATCCGACGGACGGTTTTCGTGGGCCTGAACGCTGGTGGTTTGCCTGATTTTCTGGGAACTAAGGATATTCTAGGTTTTGGGAGAGGTTTATGGAGTTATACGAGTACGGATCCTATGACGGCCTGGACCTCGCCGCGCTGGTCAAGCGCGGCGAGGTGACGCCATGCGAACTGGCCGAAACGGCAAAGAGGGCTATCGATACCGTTAATCCGGCTATCAACGCGGTCGTCGAGACTTACGCGGACCAGACAACCGGGCTTGATGATAAGACGTTGGAAGATGGCCCGTTCCGCGGGGTTCCTTTCCTTATCAAGGACGTTGTGGGACACGAAGGCGGGCGCGTCATTGAGTTCGGGTCGCGGTTGTGCCGGGGAATGGTGGCAACTGGGGACACATTTTTTTTCCGCCTGCTAAAGGCCTCGGGCGTCAACATCATGGGCCGGTCAAACGCGCCCGAGTACTCCGTTTCGGTGTCAACTGAAAGTCTCCTCCACGGAAACGCCGTGACGCCCTGGTGTGACGGTCATTCCGCTGGCGGTTCCAGCGGGGGTGCAGCGGCAGCAGTGGCGGCTGGAATCATTCCTCTCGCCCACGGTTCCGACGCCGCAGGTTCGATCCGCATTCCCGCCGCCTGGTGCGGCGTAGTTGGGCTAAAACCGTCACGCGGACTAATATCTTCCGGTCCGAACGAGGACGAAAGCGGCTTTGGCCTGTCCGTGAATTTCGTCCTATCGCGATCGGTGCGTGATACGGCGGTGATGCTCGACTGTCTGGCTGTTCCACAGGCGGGAGACCCGTTTGTCGTTGCCCGGCCGGACGATGGCTACGCGGCATACCTGTCCGGTCCGCGGCGATCGCTCAAAATCGGCTGGACGGCCGAAGCACTGATGGATGGACCGGTCGATTCGGAAATCGCCGCTGCTACGCGGTCGGTGGCAAATCTGCTTGTCGATATGGGCCACACGGTCGAGGCCTGTGATCTGCCCTTCGATCACGAACTGGCCTCGCGTGTCGTGGCGGATTTCTGGCTGTTCGGTTTTCATTTACGGCTCGATGGTTTGGCTCGGCAGATGAACCAGCGGATCGGCCCAGAGACACTGGAACCTATGGTACTCGAAATCTACGAGAGATCCAAGGAACTGAGGGCTCACCACTTCCTCGAAGCCCGTGCCTGGCTGAACAACGCTCGTCGCATACTGGGAAAGCATCTGGCCCGTTTCGATGTGGTCCTGACACCGACGACGGCCCAAATATCGCCAGCGCTCGGAGTCTTCGGACCAGACCGTAGGTATCCGTCAGTCGAAGACTACCTGGCCTGTATGGACCGTGCGGTTCAATACAGCCTTCCCTTCAACGTGGCCGGGGCGCCAGCGATCTCGCTGCCCCTGGCCGAGCATTCGAGTGGCCTGCCCATCGGCGTCCAGTTGGGTGCCGGCCCGTCGCACGACCATCTTCTCGTGGGATTGGGAGCGGAACTGGAAAGGGCACTACCCTGGGCTGAGAGAACACCGCCGGTCCACGTTTCAAAGAGAGGTACTGTTCGTCGATGAGTCGCATCATGTCCAAATCATCGGCCTTGACAGGCTTGATCCGATAATAGAACGAGGAGCGGTTGATACTCAGGAGCCGGCACTGGCAAGAAATACTCAGATCCGCCGTGCTGGAATCGACCATCTGCTTTCGCTGCTTCATGCTTATAGACTGAGCTTTTTGGACAAAAAATCGCGTTCCACCTGTAGTTGAGCGATCTTTTGGTACAATTTATCATCTTGTTTTTCGGTCTGCTTTTTGATTTTTGTCGAAAATATCGGGAGCACCGTTCAGCAAGGCGCGCTTCCAGGCGGCAATCATGGTCGGGTGTACCCCGAACCGGGCACTCAATTCGGACGTGGTCTCTTCGTTTTGTAAAGCCGCCACCGCCACCTTGGCCTTGAATTCGGGGTTGTACCGTTTGCGTTTATTGCTCGTTGTCAGTTCCTTTTTTGGTTAGGTTGACTTAGAGCTTATCACATTGTCCAGTTTTTGGGGACCACCGCCGCCAACACTGGACCCCTGCAGCAGTGCGTTCCCCAGTGATTCCGGCAATGGTTCACCGGCTTCAATTTTTTCTGCAGCCGTAAGCAGATCTTCTATGGAGGCGTGCCGGTCCGGTTGGGTGAGGGGGTATCCTGATGACTTCGGTCTGACATCCAGTGCGCCAAGCCTGTCTCTTCCTGCCTGGAGGAGGCAATCAAGTTCAGAGAGGGGCTGACCACCGGATCTATATGTTAAAACGCTGCGTCCCCATGTATCCGGGGCCGCATCTCTGATAACGCTGTGTGTCTCACCAAAAGATGGAGAGAAAACATTGTTTTGCAAGGGAAGTTCACGAGGATCGAGCGCTATGGCATTTTCCCGTCCCAGGTAGCTGCGCCCGTAAACAAAGCTGTATTTATTATTTTCAGCTTCGAGTTTGCCGCAGACGACCGGCTCATATTCGCCCGGCAGCCATATCCAGATATATGTCTCAGAAATCATTCTCGATTGTTTTTTTGCCGCCTTATCGTTTTGGGTAAATTTTTCTTGAGTTTTGTTAACAGATCTCTGACCACGGTGTCGCTTCTCCCCTGGCCCATGGTCTGCCACGTTAGAATCGGCAGGCTGAGAAGCCAGGCTGCGGTGAGATACCAGCCGGTGGCGACTTCCGGAGCGCTTTTTTCGATGCGTACCACGGTCATACGATTGATCCCGATGCGCCGGGCCAACTCCTCCCGGGTCCATCGTTTTTCTTTCCGGGCGCAGGCGATGATGTCTCCAATTTCTTCGAGAGATTCCCGTACGCTCGGAGGAAGTGATGCGGTCAATGAAAAAAAGGGTGGGCAGTCCTTTGATTCGAGAAATCCCCGGGATTTCCGAAGTATCTGTAATTTAGGACCCTGAAAATTTGATGAAAACGACGTTATTCACGGCAGAAGACCCATTCAGCAGTTCCGGATAAACGTCGGTTGAACCGATAGCCGGCGTGATCAAAGGCCTGCAGGTCTTCAGGGATGGTGAGGTGGTTTTGAATCATAAAATGGGTCATCAGTCCCCGGGCCCGTTTGGCATGGATGCCAATGATTTTGTAGGTCCCCTGTTTTTTTTCCTTGAACGTGATGTTCAATACCCTGGCCGCCAGGATATCCGGCCGGAGCACTCTGGCGTATTCCTGTGAGGCCAGGTTGACCAGCACCGCCTTGGGTGTTTTTTCAAAATCCCGGTTCAGTGCCTCGGTTACCCGGGTCCCCCAGAACTCATACAGCGTGTTGCCACGGTCGGTGGGTAACCGGGTGCCCATTTCCAGACGATAGGGCTGAATCAGGTCCAAGGGTTTCAATATTCCGTAGAGGCCGGAGATGATCCGCAAATGCTGCTGGGCAAAGGTGAAATCCGACTCATTATAGGTGTTTGTGGCGATCTGGTTGTATACATCGCCGCGAAAAGCCAGCAGGGCCTGTCTGGCATTTTCAAGGTCAAAGGGCAATTTGAAATCCTGATACCGCTGCCAGTTGAGCCGGGCCAGCCGGTCACTGATTTTCATCAAAGCAGCGATCTGCTGCACACTCATGCGTTTGAGCTGACTCACCAGATGCCGGCTTTCTTCGAGCAGTATCGGTATGGTATGTTGCCGGTGGGGCCGGCAATCAAAATTCTGTGTTTTTGACGGTGAGATAACTATCAGCATTGTAGACCTTATTGTGTAAAAGGTGTGAGATATGCGTTTTGAGTAGTGAGGAATAAATCGACGTTTAGCCCTACTCTTTGAATTGGGCGATCTGAATGCCCAGGCCAAGGCATTGTTCGCCAAGCATACAGGTATCCGCATCTTCTGTTTCAAGATGGGTTTTGATGTTACGCTGTCCTTTTTTCAGGTTGACGACGTAGGCTTTTTTGTCATCGTCATAATTCACGTCGATATCAATGCCGCATTCTCCGATATCCGGGAAAACATCTTTGATTTTGGCGCACAGTTCCTGATTGTCATATTTCTTTCCATCCATGGGTAAATCCTCCTTGATTAAAAAAATTGTCGGGTCGTTCCGGGCTTGTCTGCCGGTTTGCCCGAGTGTCAGGGCCCGTGGGGAGTGATGGTATCGATTTTACAAATGGGACCAGAGTGATAAAAAAGGTTGATTCTTTTTGTATCAAAAAGTTACGATTATTGCAATCACAAAGCAGATTCCACAAAATGATAGGCACTGGATAATCCCACAGCGTCATCGGGTGAGGATACCGGGGGGGGGTAAAGCATGATTGAGGTGATGACCGTAAAACCGCGGCAGCTCAAAACCGACAAAGCGCTGTTGCTGGCACACGGGGCCGGTGTGCCCATGGAAAGTGATTTTATGACCCGGATCACCCAGGGCGTAGCGGCAAGCGGTATTGTTGTTTCACGCTTTAATTTTCCATACATGCAGGAGCAGGTCAGGACCGGTAAAAAGCGATCTCCGGATGGGCCGAAAAAACTGCTGGCGGCATTCCAGGCGGCCCTGGACAACATCGGCAGCGCAAAAAATACAGTCATCGGCGGCAAATCCCTGGGGGGACGGATGGCCAGTCTGCTGGCCACCGAAACAACGGTTTCCGGCCTGGTCTGCCTGGGTTATCCCTTTCACCCGCCGGGCAGGCCGGACGTGCTTAGGACCGCTCATTTTAAGGATATCAGCGTCCCCACCCTGATTGTCCAGGGCACCCGGGACCCTTTCGGTCGTCGGGAAGAGGTGTCAAAATACGATCTGCCCCGGGACACCCGTATTTGCTGGCTGGAAGACGGCAATCACGATTTTAAACCCCGCAAGGCCAGCGGCTTTTCCCATGAGGATCACCTGCAGGCCGCTGCCGCCGCCACAGCGGAATTTGTCCTTGGCCTGTAAGACAAGGATTTTTGGTTCCTCGCTGTTTTGTACGGGTGCCCCGGGACTGCAGTCGGTCAAATTTACCCATATGTAACAGTGGGGAGTCAGATTTTTTAAGGTTGTTTATGATAACCGCTCCCTGGCGCTATCTGTTTCAAGGGTCTTGAGGTCCTGTTTGAGCTTCAGTACAGCCAGTTCCTTGGCTTTGGCTTCCACGTCCACCGTGATGTCAAGGCCCAGCCAGGCTTCGGGGAAATCCTTGATGTCGATAAAATCGTGATGCCGGCGGTCCATCACCGTGTCGCCTGGCTCAAGGGGGCTGGAAAGGTGAAACAGCGGCTCCCGGTTCCAGGTCTCAATGGCCAGTCGGGTGGTTTCTTCGACACTGCGGCCATCGGGGCGGCAGCGGTGGTGGTGGACATCATAGACCAGGGGGATACCGGTGTCCCCGCAAAGGGGCAGCAGGTCCCGGGGGGTATAGACCCGGTCGTCGTTTTCCAGGGTCAGGCGATGGCGGATGACCTCCGGCAGGTTTCGAATTTCCCGGGCCAGATGTTTCAAGGTGCCGGTTTTGTCGCCATAGGCGCCGCCGCCGTGGATGTTGATCACGTCGGCTCCGACCCAGTCGGCCACCCGGGCATGGTATTGCAGGTCGGCCAGGGCCCGGCACACCACTTCTTTTTTGGGGGACGACAGCAGGATAAACTGGTCCGGGTGAAAGCTCAATCGAATGTCGTGGGCCCGGGCATACCGGCCGCAGGTCTTGAACATATCGACGATGGTGGGGCCCCCGGGCAGGTCCGCCATTGTATAGCCTGCCTGGGGATGGGTGATCACCGGCAGAATCTGACTGTTGATGCGAAATGCCCCGATGCCGTGTCCGCTGCAAAACACAAGGGCCTGCATCAGGCTCTCGGCATTGTGACGGCAAATATCGGCCAGATGCAACCGTTGCTGTTCAAGAGGGTGTTTCAGGACGTATCTGGCCGTGGTGCGGCGGAATTTGATGGGTTCATTGCGAAATATGCAGCATAAGCCAAGGCGCAGCATGGATTCATATCCTCATGGGTGGTAAGGGCGGTGGGCTGGACCGCACCCGTCGTGATCCATATAGTGTATATAAATACCGTCCGGAATAAAAGGAAATTGTGGAAGAGCAGGCGGCCATGACATTTTTGGGGACCCAGGGCCATCTGCGCACTTGACCTCATGGCGGATTTGAGCGTAAGATTTTATTGTTATTTTTCAGTTTTGACATCCAGGCTCAGTCACAAACAATCATACACAGACCGTATCCGGGAGGCAGACCGGATCGGAGCGGTCAAGACCGGAAAGGAGAAATATACAAATGACCTTAGACCAACCCCATCTGAAGCAAAAACACACGTTTTTGGATTTTCTTTATACCATTATGGCCAGCGCCATTCCTTTTCTCTTAGGTTGCATAGCCATCGCAAAGGTCTCTGTTTTCATGGTGGTGGTGTATATCGTTCTCGGACTGGCCATGGTGGTTATCATTTACCGGTTTTACTGTACCCACTGCCCCCATTACACCGGGGCGGATAAAACCGTAAAATGCATGTTTTTCTGGGGCCTGCCCAAATTTTTCAGCCCCACTCCCGGTCCGCTGACGGGCCTGGAAAAGGCCATTACCTTTTCGGCGGCCATTGCGCTGTTTATTTTTCCGATTTACTGGTTCATGGCCCAGCCCATGCTGCTGATCATTTATCTGTTGAGCAGTGCTGTCCTGGTAATGGGTATCCGAAAAAATGAGTGTAGCCGATGCATCTATTTTGACTGTCCGGCAAACAATGTCCCTGAAACAGAAAAGAGCCAACCTGTGTAACCTTTCCGGCGTCACCGGCGACTAAGATAATGTGTACCCGTTAACCCGTCCAAAGGACACGGTGATGGGCGTAAGAGATCGAGAAAACGCTGAACGGATGAGCGCCTTTAAAATAACGGAAGGCCTTGAATGTCTTTTGTCCCTCATCGGTTCAGGCATTCCAAAGGAGGATAGAAGAATGCGAAAAATAATATTGTTTTTGACGCTTGTCTTTTTTGTGGCCGGTACCTCCGTAGCCGTTGCTCAGCCCCGTCGGTATTATCGACCGTACCGTAGTAGTCACCATATCCATCATTACAATGACGGCGCCGTGGTTGTCGGCATCCTGGGGGCCATCGGACTTGGATTGCTGGTGGGCGCAACGGTTGAGCGGGCCAACCATTCCTATGCCCCTGCCGCTGTTCCGGTTTATCCGCCCGCAGCTGCACCTGTTTACGTGCCGGCCTCACCCGTCGCTGCCCCTGCTTATGCGCCGGTTTCTCAGCCGGTTGCATCCATCGCCGGTACGCTGGTGGTGACGACCCCGCGGTTGCATGTACGGTCCGGGCCCGGGATGCAGCACGCGGTGATCGGTGAGGTGCAGATGAATAATGTTTTGAAAATTGTCGGGTCAACGGACGGATGGTGGCGGATTCATCTGTACGGCGGTCAGTACGGCTGGGTCATGAGTGACTATACCCGTCCTTTTGCCGATCCGGATGTCCGGGGGTAGGGTTCCTGCCTGCCTCTTGTGATGCCGACTGCCATACCCCCTCGCCGTCTATTGACATGGCCCCATGAAACGATTTTTGAATTGTGCCAAAGTCGTTTCATGGGGCGTGCAGACCTCAATAAAATATAAAGATAAAATTTAACGGTCTCGTAAAAAGTCCAACTCCTGCGTTGTGTTGCATTTCGCAATCATCCAACGTGCGATAAGTACGAATCATGATTGCAAAATTTGCACGTCTTGAATTTGAACTTTTTACAAGACCGTATAAAACAGACTTTTTACGAGTGCATCAAATTTGGTTTCTCGCTGTTTCAGGTGGGGCTTTATCGAGTCAATTTTATCCACACAAAAACAGCGAGGCGTCTGAAATTTTAGTTGTTTCAAGGGAATTTCCCGCAGATTCAGGCCTTGTCGGGTGATTTGATTGACTTGTTCACCACCGATGGGTATATAAAATTTCGGATATCTATTCAAGGACGGCCCGTCATTAAAAATAAGGAATCAAAAAATCATGTTCGCAGACAGAATTAAACCCTTTCATGATATTTCCCTTGATCCGGAAGTCTATGCACGGAACTGGCGAAAAAGAACCGGCGGCAAGGTGGTCGGTACTCTGTGTTCCTATGCACCGGAGGAGTTGATTTTTGCCGCCGGTGCTCTGGGGTTTCGTGTTTTCGGCAGCAGTGCTGCCATTTCCAGGGCTGATGCCCATCTACAGGCCTACAGTTGCAGCCTGGTGCGGGGCGCCCTGGGAGATGCCCTGGCCGGCCGGCTTGATTTTATCGACGGCATGGTTTTTCCCCACACCTGCGATTCCATCCAGCGGTTGTCCGACGTCTGGCGGATGAATGCCGGCACCGGTTTTCATCTGGACGTGGTCATGCCGGTCAAGCTCGACACGGACAGTGCCCGGGACTACATGGTCGCCGTGATGAAAGGCTGTAAAATAGACCTGGAACAGGCTTTGGGCAACCCCATCACCGATGTTGCCCTGGAACGGGCGGTTGCCGTTTACAATGGTATCCGGGAAAAAATGGCATCTTTTTACCACCTGCGCAAGGTCCATCCGGGCCTGATTTCCGGAAGTGATGTGCATACTGTTGTCAGGGCCTCCATGGTCATGGATCGGGGCGATTTTCTCCAGGCATTGACTGAACTGGTGGTGGATATGGAAAAACAGACCGGGACCGTTGCCCGGACAGGTAAGCGCCTTCTTCTGGCAGGTGGGGTGTGTAATCTGCCGGATATTTACGGTCTGATTGAAAGGGCCGGCGGCATTGTGGTCTGGGATGACCTGTGCACCGGCGCCCGGCAGTTGACCGGCCCCATCGATACCGGCACTGATTTGATAAAAGCCATTGCTCTGCGGTATGCCCGCCGCGCCATCTGCCCGGCCAAGCATCGGGGTATCACGGCCCGGGGCGATGAACTGGTGGGTCTGGCCAAAGCGGCCGATGTTCGGGGCGTGATTTTTTTCTACCTGAAATTCTGCGATCCCCATGCTTTTGACTACCCTTATCTGAAACAGATGCTGGAAGCTCAGGGTATCCCCAGCCTTCTGGTGGAGCTGGAAGACCAGATTCTTTCCGGGGGACAGCTTCAGACCCGGTGTGAGGCTTTTATTGAAATGATCTGAGCAATATAATTCAAATTGGTTCCGGTTTGTCCGGGTTCGAAAAGGGAGACCGTCATGAGCAGTAGCGAAAAATCGGTGGATACTGAAACAGAAAAACGGAAAATCAAGTCGGTCAAGCGGATGAAAGAGATCATGACCCACTATTATATCGATGCCAAGACCGCTGATCAGACCGGTAAAAAAGTGGCCTGGATCACCAGCGGCGGACCCGTGGAGCCTCTCATTGCCATGGACGTGATACCGGTCTATCCGGAAAATCACGGGGCCATGATCGGTGCTTCCAAAATGGGTGCGGACCTTTGTGAAAAAGCCGAAGCCATGGGTTATTCCGGAGATCTTTGTACCTATGCCCTGTCAGACATTGCCTGCTCTACAGTAGACGGCGGCCCCATTGGGGGGTTGCCAAAGCCGGACATGCTGGTCTGCTGCAACAATATCTGCGGTACGGTGCTCAAGTGGTACGAGGTTCAGGCCCGCTACTACAATGTGCCGCTTTTTATCCTCGATACACCCTTTTGCCACACTGAATTTTCCGAAGCGGCCCGGCAGTATGTCCGCAGGCAACTGGATGAATACCTGGCTTTTCTTGAAACGAACTGCGGTAAAAAATTCGATCAGGATCGTCTGGCCGAAGTAGGACGGCGTTCCATGGCGGGACAACTGCTCTGGCAGGCCGTGCTGGACACCACCATGAACAAACCGGCACCCATGAGCGCCTTTGACGCTTTTTTTCATTTGGCCCTGATTGTTACCCTGCGGGGGACCCAGACGGTCATTGATTATTACACGGAATTGCTGGATGAAATGAAAACGCGGGTTGCCCAGGGCATCAGCGCCGTTCCCAATGAAGAATACCGCCTTCTCTGGGACAACCTGCCGGTGTGGTACCGGACCCGCTGGCTGTCCGATAAGTTTGCCGCCCATAATGCCTGCCTGGTGGCCGACACCTACACATCGGCCTGGTGCAGATCCCTCAGATACATGAACGAAAATGATTTTCTCGGCTCCATGGCCGAAGGATACTCACGGATTTATCTTAACATCGGTACCGATGAGATGGCCGAGGTGGTGCTCGAGATGATCGACAAATATGATGTCAACGGTCTGGTGATGCATTCCAATCGAAGCTGCAAGCCGTATTCTCTCGGCCAGTACGATATTCAACGCATCGTTCAGGAAAAACGGGGCCTGCCCACGTTGATTATCGAGGCAAATATGACCGATGCCCGGAGTTTCTCCGAAAGCCAGATCGAAACCCGCATTGATGCTTTTATGGAGATGCTCACGGTTTGATGCGTTTTATCCAGAATACAAAACGGAGAGAAGCGATACCATACGTTTTCAAGCCTTCACTATTTATTATTTGATTTGCTGCCGGCTTGGCCAGGTATGGTATGTTCGATGTGGAACCGGCACTATATTTAGAACCCTCCTGACAATACGACGAACAGAGAAGGAACAGTGAATCATGCTTACCGTTGGAATCGATGTGGGGTCCATCAGCGCCAAAGCGGCTGCGGTAAAGGACGGCAGACTGATGGGCGCAAAGGTTATCCTGACCGGGTACAATTCAAAAAACGCCGGTGAAACAGTTTTCGGGGATCTGCTGGTCGAACTGGACATTTCAAGGGATGCCGTGGACACCGTGGTGGCTACGGGCTACGGTCGAAACAGCGTGGACTTTGCCGACAGGGCGGTGACAGAGATCACCTGCCATGCCGCCGGTGCCCATTTTCAGGACCCGGCCATTTTAACCGTCATCGATATCGGGGGCCAGGACAGCAAGGTCATTGCTTTAGATGGTGCCGGCCGGGTCCGGGATTTTGCCATGAACGACAAATGCGCTGCCGGTACCGGCCGTTTTCTCGAAGTCATGGCCCGGGCACTGGAGGTGGATCTGGATGCTTTTGGCCCCATGTCCCTTGAAGCGGAAAGACCGGCGGCCATCAGCAGTCTGTGTACGGTTTTTGCCGAGTCCGAAGTCATTTCCCTTATTGCCAGGGGGGAGGGCCGGAACAACATCATTGCCGGCATTCACGAATCCATCGGCGCCCGGGTGGTGGCCATGGCCAATCGCGTGGGGCTTCGGGAACCGGTGATGATGACCGGCGGGGTGGCCAGGAACATAGGCGTGGTCCGGGCCCTTGAAAAAAAATCGGGAAAGACGATTCTTGTCTCCGAATTTGCCCAGGTCAACGGCGCCATCGGTGCGGCTCTGATTGCCGAATCGGTCTAAGAGATATCCATGATCGTAACGGATAGGGTGCGGCGCTGGCCGTTGCGCTGAACGGTTATCTCCACGGTTTGCCCGATTTCAAATGTTTCGATGTACCGTGTAAACTCGGTGATATTCTTTACTTTCCGACCCTGGATTTCAATGATGATGTCCCCGAGAATTCGCCGGCGGTAGTCGATGCCCGCCAGGCCCGCACTATCGGCTTCGGAACCGGGAAGGACACGGTCGATAACAACACCGGTCTGACCCAGGGATGCCGCTGCCTCTTCGCTGAGCACGATGATGCCGATCCCCGGATGGGGCACTTTCCCGTGGGTGATCAGTTGGGGGACCACGGCGTTGACCACATCCACGGGCACGGCAAATCCAATGCCGGCAGAACTGCCCGATCCCGATATGATGGACGTGTTGACGCCGATGAGACGACCCGCCGAATCCAGCAGGGGACCACCGGAATTTCCCGGGTTGATGGCGGCATCTGTTTGAATGGCATTGGTCACATCACTGCCTTCGGCAGTGGGCAGCCGTCGGTTCAGCGCACTGATGATGCCGGTGGTCAGGGTTCTGGACAGGCCGTAGGGATTGCCGATGGCAAATACGGCCTGTCCGGTTTTCAGATCGCTGGATCTGCCCAGGGGAATCGGCTGTATACCCGGGGGTACTTTGCGCAGCCTGACCACGGCCAGATCCTGGTTGGGCGAGGCACCTACAAAGGTGGCGTCAATGGCTTCCCCTGAATCCATACGGACCTGGATGCGCTGAGCGCCCTGCACCACATGAAAATTGGTGACGATGTGGCCCATATCATCCCATAAAAATCCAGATCCGGCACCCTGGCGGATCTGGCTTGTGCCGAAAAATCCGGCCACTGCATTTTCCGTGAAAATATATACCACCGAGGGAGCCGAGTTCTCGAACAGAGCAATAGTTGTCCTTTCAAAGCCGGCCAGCTCGCCGCGGGGCTCGATGATGCGCGGTGTGCTGTCGATGTGTCGGCGCTCATAGGTCTGATAGACCGTGGCCAGAACCACAAGAATGATGAGGAAAATCCAAAAATTTCGATTCTTGTTCATTGCCGGGGTATCCTTTTGGTGTCGTTTGAAGAATCCTTAAAAAGCCGGAATTAAATAAACCGCTCCCACACTCATTTGTGCATCAATAAGTATAGGAACACAAGCAAAAAAACCGTTTAAATGCTTTAACAACCTTGACTGAAACACACGACTGTGAGAATCTTTATGGCAAACTGGAAGGTACCGGAAAAAGGGAGACCAAATGAAAAATTTGTCATATGATCTTGGCGGTAAGGTGGTTGTGGTGACCGGTGGAAGCCGGGGCATCGGTCTTGAAATTGCCAGGCTGCTTCTGGTGCAGGGGGCCAGAGTGGTTATTTGCGGCAGGAAAGAGCAGGGCCTTGACGATGCGGTCAAATCCCTCGGCGGCTGCGATAACCTGCTGACGGTTTCCGCCCATATTGCAAAAGAGGGAGATGTGGACCGGCTGTTTGATCAGACCATGGATCGATTCGGTACCATCGATGCCCTGATCAACAACGTGGGCATGAACATTGTCGCCGGCGCCGTGGATGCGGAATTCAGTCTGTGGAAGAAGATTATCGACTCCAATCTCAACGGCACGTTTCTGTGTTCCCGCAAGGCAGGCCGAATCATGCGCGAAAAAAAAACTGGGAAGATTGTCAGCATCACCTCCATCGCCGCCACCAGGGCAGCCCCTTTTATGGGGATATACGGCATTGCCAAGGCCGGAATACAGATGATGACCCGGGTGCTTGCCCAGGAACTGGCCCCCTTTAACATTCAGGTGAATGCCCTTGCCCCGTGCATGGTACGGACCCATTTCAGTCAACCGTTCTGGTCCAATCCTGAAATTCACGATCACATCGTCAAAACCATTCCCCTGGGCCGGATTGCCGAACCCGAGGATGTGGCCCACCCCACATTGTTTTTGATCTCGAGTGCCGCTGATTTTATCACCGGTCAGACCCTTATGGTGGATGGCGGTGCCAGTGCGGTTTAATGAATAATCTAAAACCATAAACAGGTAGCACCCAACACGTAATCGGAGGAAAACAGATGGATTTTAAATATCACCTGGAAGTTGCATGGAAATTGACTATAGCAAATATTGTGCCGGTAATCCTGATGACCCTTGCCCTGTTCCTGGTCAGCGTGCTCACACTGGGTATTCTGGCACCGGTCACCATGGCCGGGTATGTCCAGGCCCTTTTGCTGCTGGTCAGAGAAAACCGTGAGCCCAAAGTACAGGATATTTTTTCACAGATGCGTCTTTTCCTGCCCCTTTTGCTCTTTGGAATAGTGGTCTTTATCGGTGCCATGATCGGGTTTATGCTTCTTTTTCTCCCTGGGATACTTTTCCTCATGGCCGCCTCTTTCTGCTGCCTTTATATGCTCCCACTCATGACAGACCGTGGGCTGGGGCTGATGGATGCCGTTAAAAAGAGTTTTGCAATGGTGACCCATGGAAATTGGGTGGATCATATCCTGGTTTTTATCCTGTTTGCGGGGATTACCGCTGTGGGCAGTTCCATTTTTATCGGCACCCTTTTTACCCAGCCGCTGGCGACGTTATTTCTCATGTCCATTTACAGCCAACTTGACCGAAAAGACCAGACCGAACCGGTTGCCGCTGCCTCTGGGTCAGAACCATGATGATCCTGTGCCTGTTATTGTCATATTCTTTTCACAAAAAGGGTCAGGTACTATTTTTTAGCCGGGAGAATAATACAGATGGGTATCGATATAACCGTTAAAATCGGTGGTGAAGCCGGCCAGGGCATACAGACGGTGGGAAACCTTCTGGCACTGGTCTGTCAGACGGCCGGGCTGTATACCATGACGACCAATGAGTTTGAATCCAGAATACGGGGGGGAAGCAGTTTTTTTCAAATTCGTATTTCTGATCGACCTGTAGCGGCGCCTTTTCACAAGGTACATCTTCTTTTGGCATTAAATCAGGAGACGTATGATTTATATGGAGAAGAGGTGGTGCCCGACGGGCTTGTCGTTATGGGGGATGTCAAAAAAACGGTTGCAGAAAATATCTGCGGGGTCCCGCTTGGTGATCTTGCCCAAAAAGCCGGGGGCAGGATTTTCACCAATACGGTGGCCGCCGGTGCCTGCCTTTCGCTTTTAGGGGCCCCGTTTGATCTTTTCAAAACCATTTTGACAAACCGTTTCAAACAAAAAGGACCGGAGATTATAAATAAGAATATTCATGCCGGAGAACTGGGCTATCAGGCGGTGAAAGAAGTGTCCTTTAAATGGGCCTTCGGGTGGCAGCCGGCATCGCCAAAAGGCACACTCATGACCGGCTCCCGGGCCATTGCCTTAGGTGCCCTTGCCGCCGATTGCCGTCTGGCGGCATTTTACCCCATGTCGCCGGCAACCGGTATCATGACCGAGCTTGCGTCCCTTGTCGATGATTTTCCCCTTGTCGTTGAGCAGGCCGAAGACGAAATCGCCGCCGTGAACATGATTATCGGAGCTTCTTTTGCCGGCGTAAGGGCTCTGACGTCCACATCCGGGGGCGGTTTTTGCCTGATGACCGAAGGCCTGGGCCTTGCCGCTATTACGGAAACCCCCATTGTTATTGTAAATGCACAAAGACCCGGGCCCGCCACCGGCCTTCCCACGCGGACCGGCCAGGGCGATTTGCAGTTTGTCATCCACGCCTCCCAGGATGCGTTCCCGAGATTTGTTTTTGCCCCCGGAACCCCGGAAGAGGCCTTTGATGTGACCGTCAGGGCCTTTGATCTTTCAGAAAAGTACCAGGTTCCGGTCATCATTCTTTCGGATAAATATCTTGCAGACGCTATTTTTACGGTTGGGCAAAGGCTGGTTGCCCCCGAATCGGTCCAACGCTTTATTGTGACGGATGCTGATATTAAAACACCTGAACGATACCGGCGGTTTGCCGTAACCCCCACCGGTGTTTCACCCCGGGCGCTTCCCTGTGCCGGTAACGCGCTGGTGGTGGTATCCAGTGATGAACACAGACAAGACGGCCATGTCAGTGAAGAAATCAAAGACCGTCTTGACATGGTTCATAAACGGGATGCAAAATTGCCCCATATGACCCGGGAGATGCATCCGCCGGAAAAATATCATGGTGAGGCTGAAACACTGCTTGTGAGCTGGGGGTCAACCAAAGGCGCCGTCCAGGAAGCCGTGGATGTATTAAGGGAAGCGGGCCTTGATGTCGGCAGCCTTAATTTTGTGGATTTATGGCCGTTTCCATGTGAACAGGCAGACGCCATCCTTAAAAAAGCCAAGCGGTTTTTAATGGTTGAGCAGAATTCTACGGCCCAGTTAGGTCAGCTCATAAAAGAGCAGATCGGCCGCTGTTTCTCAACGGCGATATTGAGATATGACGGCAGACCATTTTTTCCAAATGAAATCGTTGAAAAGGTCCAACACACAGTGAGGTGATGAGATGGGTAGTATTAAGGCGTTTGAATCATCCTATAAAAATCAATGGTGCCCCGGGTGCGGCAATTTCGGCATTCTGGCGGCCATGAAACAGGCCCTTGCCAGCCAGGGCATCGGGCCGGAAGGTATCCTTATCATATCCGGCATCGGTCAGGCCGCCAAAACCCCCCATTTTTTAAAATGCAACCTGTTTCACGGGCTGCACGGCCGGGCCCTGCCCCTTGCCACCGGTGCCAAAATGGCCAATCACGATCTGAAGATACTCGTCAATACCGGTGATGGCGACTGTTATGGGGAAGGCGGCAACCATTTCATGCATGCCATCCGACGAAATGCGGACCTTACGGTTCTGGTCCATGACAACAAGGTCTACGGATTGACAAAGGGCCAGGCGTCCCCCACATCGGATCTGGGTATGGTGACCCCCCTTCAACGGCATGGCGTTATCTCCGAACCCTTTAACGGGTTGTCCGTGGCCCTTGCGCTGGGTGCCGGATTTGTGGCGCGCGGGTTTTCAGGCAATTTGCCCCATCTGAGCCGGTTGATTGAGGCGGGCATGAAGCATAAGGGGTTCAGCCTCATCGATATCCTGCAGCCCTGTGTCTCTTTCAATTCGGTCAACACCTACGATTGGTATCAAAAACGGGTATATGACCTTTTTGAAGAAAATTACATGCCGGATAATTTTGAAAAGGCCATGGTGCTTGCCCGTCAGTGGGGCGATAAAATACCCATTGGCATCCTATACCGACAAGAGGCCCCCACTTTTATGGACCGTATTGAAAAATTTACCCATGGTCCTTTAATCTCACAGAAATATGATGCCCGAAAGCTGCAGGCTGTTCTGGATAAAGCGTGAGGGGCAGGGGACCATCGCTGGAACGGCACATCGCTGGAACGGCAACACGATGGGCAGATGACGGATAAGACAATTGAATAGAAAGCATCCCGGGGCTGTCGCCGATCAAGTTTACCCATACGAAACAGCGAGGAGCCGAAAAAACAATGGAATTTTTGTTTATCATAATTGCGGCGGTGGTTATATTTGTTCTGTTATGGATCGGGCTGTATAAGCGCAGTAAAGCAAAAGCAGACGTGTCCTACAGTTGCAGTGTTTGCAATGAAAAACACTGCAACTGTACAAAGATACCCCCCGGGGACTGAACGCGTCCAATCACTATTCATCTTGCGGCAGCAGATCTTCCCGGACAGGTGAGAATACCTCCACTGCCACGGAATTTTCCAAAATTTTTGCGCCGTGTTCCACATTCCCGGGTATGCACCAGCTGTCGCCGGTTTTAACGTCATGCTCTTTTCCGCCGATGGTCAGGCGGATATGCCCCATGACCAGATACCCGGCCTGCTCGTGGGGGTGGGTGTGGCCGGGCAGATCACTGCCGGCCTTTAAAATGAACTCGGCCATGAGGGTTTTTTTACCATGGCAAAGTGTTTTTAACTTGATCCCGGGCATGGGTTCCGTATAGCCATTTGAACTGTTTTGGGTAAACATGATCTTTTGTCCCCCCTGTTTCGGTTATTGTTGTTTCAGCGGGTTTAATTTTTCAGACTGCAATGGCATAAATTGGAAGGAAAGGCCAGTATCCGCTACCGCCTGCCTCATATCATCTGTGTATCGTAAAATTCCGATGATGTCATCATGATTTGTGTCTCTACAGGCAAAGGATCACCCTCAGGCAGTTCCGAGCTTCCGGATACGGCATCCCGGCGCCATATCGAGTCAATGTATCCACCCGAAACAGCGCGGAATCAATTTTTTGGCTGTTTTGTGCGTCCAGGTTCGGTTGTCTTTTGACATTGAAATTATATTGTCGTAATGTCCGCAATCTGAACAGTAAAGAAAATGGACCTGAAAATAAATGGCAATGTATAGTTGCCTGGATTACCAAACACGGGAGAGCGTTTATGACCGACGATCAAAAAAAAGTCCGCATCCTTTCCGGTATACAGCCATCGGGAAAGCTGCATCTGGGTAATTATTTTGCAATGATGAACCCGATGATCGAAGCACAGGAGACATCGCTTCTATTTTGTTTCATCGTTAATTACCACGCCTTGACCTCCGTGAGGGAGGGCAAGATCTTAAAAAAACAGACCCTTGATGCGGCCAAGGATTTTCTGGCCCTTGGCCTGGACCCGGAAAAATGTGTGTTCTGGGTACAGTCGGATGTGCCTGAAGTGGTTGAATTGACATGGATTTTGTCTTGTATTACCTCCATGGGGCTTCTGGAAAGATGCCATTCCTATAAAGATAAGGTTTCCAAGGGGTTTATCCCTACCCACGGGCTCTTTTCTTATCCTGTGCTCATGGCGGCGGACATCCTTTTGTATCAGTCCCAGATTATTCCGGTGGGAAAGGACCAGAAGCAGCATGTGGAAGTGACCCGGGATATTGCCGAGCGATTCAATCACCTTTATGGCGACACGTTTGTACTGCCCGAACCGCGCATTGAAGAGACCGTTTCCGTGGTGCCGGGCATCGACGGTCAGAAAATGAGTAAGTCTTACGGCAATACCATTGATATTTTCTCGGAAGAGGCCATCATGCGCAAACGGATCATGGGTATTGTCACCGACGCCACCCCGGTGGACGCCCCCAAGGATCCGGAAAAATGTAATGTGTTCAAACTCTATAAACTGTTTGGCTCCTCTGAAGAGGTGGCTGAACTGGACCGGATGTACCGTCAGGGCGGCATGGGATATGCCGTTTCCAAACAGATGCTGTTTGAAAAGGTGAAAACCTATTTTAAACCGTATCGGGAAAAACGCATCGAGCTCGAAAAGCAGCGGGAATACGTTGAAGCGGTTCTGGCAAAAGGTGCTGAAAAAGCCCGATATTATGCCGCCAGAACATTGCAGAAGGTTCGCCGAAAAACAGGCCTTGCCTACAAAAAATAGTGAGTGGTTACGGCTCTATCAATCTCAACTGTGTAAAACGATTGCGGCATCCACGGCAACGGGGTTGCCCGCATGAATGATCAGCGGGTTGATATCGATTTCCTTGATAGCCGGGTATTGCAGGCCCAGTTGGCCAAGGGCTGTCAGAATTTTTGCCAGCGCCTGCCGGTCCACTGCCGGTGCACCCCTGAAACCGTTTAACAGTTTCTGGTGTTTCAGTCGGTCGATAAGGTCCAGTGCGGCTGCATGATCCAATGGGGCCACGCCAAATACCGCGTCATCTAAAATTTCGGCCATGACACCCCCGAGCCCCACCATGACGCATGGACCGAACTGGGGGTCTTGCACCAACCCTGCAATCAGTTCCAGGTTACCTGAGACCTGCTGCTGCATCAGTATTTTACCCCTGCCACTCATGGTGCCGTTCAACGCTGCAAAGGCCTCATTGATCCGGTGGTCAGATTCGATATCAAGCATGACAAGCCCGGCTTCGGTTTTGTGGATGTCACCGGGTACAAGGCCTTTCATGACCACCGGGAAACCAAAATCCATATGGGCGGTGTGCTGTGCATGGGCCGCGGAATCGACGATTTTTTCCTTGGCAACGGGAATATGACATGCCGCCAGTATTTTTTTGGCGGTATGCTCATCCAGAACACCGGAACCGGCGTTGAGCAGGGGGCCGATGCTTTCAGGCAACGGGGTGAACGGCTCGGCCTTTTTTGTCTTGCTGTGTTTTTCAAGGATCGCTTTTCGGGTAAAAACCGCATTCATGCATTCCACGGCACGAAACAGTTCCCGGTACACCGGAATACCGCAGGCCTGGGTTTTGACATGAAACGCCCGGGCAGCCGCCTCCTCGCCGATGAGCCAGCAGAATACCGGCTTTCCGGCAGCCCTGGCCGGCCTCGTGAGGGGTTCCATGTCCAGGTTAAGGGCAAATCCGCCGGAAAAGGCATGGATGAAAACAGCATCAACACCCACGTCTGCCACTGCAGCCTGTACCGCTGTGGCATAGGCCTTTTCTGCGCCGTGTTGCTCCACGGCCGGCCACAGGTCAATGGGGTTGGCAGGGGGCATCCACTCCGGAAAAACCTGTTTCAGCATCTGCTTGCTGGCCGAAGACAGGGTGGCCAGTTCAATTCCCATATCTTCCATAAAATCCGAAGACACAATGCCGGCGCCGCCGCTGTAGGTAAGAACAGCCACCCGGCTCTTACCCGGGGTCCTGATATCGGGGTATGCCGCCAGAGCCCGGCAGATATCCATCATCTGTTGAAAGTCCTTTGCCTCAATGACCCCGGCCTGGGCCATGGCACCGCTGACAATGGCGCCATTGCCGGCCATGCTGGCGGTGTGCCCCATGGCAGCCCGTGCCCCCATGGCGCTTTTGCCGCCCCTTAACAAAACAACGGGTTTGGGGGAGGATCGGCAGATATTGATGAATTTTCTGCCGCTGGTGATCGATTCCAGGTACAAGCCGATGACCCGGGTGTCGGGATCGGTGATGAAATATTCCAGGAGTTCACATTCATCCACATCCATTTTGTTGCCAATGGAGCAGACTTTGCTGATCCCCATGGTGCCGCGGGACATGCAGTCGATGAGAAAGGCGCCGGAGAGCATGCCGCTCTGGACAATGAGGGAAACATCCCCGGGTATCAGATTTTCCCTCAGTGCCGGGGAAACAAAGGAGAAAATTTGATTGTTGACGGCATCCACCAGCCCCATGCAGTTGGGACCCCAGAGCCGGATACCGGCCCTGCGGGCAAAAGCCGTCATTTCCTGTTGCATGATCTGCCCTTGTTTTCCGCTTTCGGCAAATCCGCTGGATTCGATCATGACCCCTTTGATGCCGCGGTCTGCACAGTCCCGGATCACCTCGAAAACAAATTTGCCGGGCACAAAGACAATGGCCAGATCCACGGGATCGGGAACGTCGGCAACGGATGCATAACAGATGATGGTGTCAATTTCCGTATATCGCGGGTTCACCGGATAAACCGGTCCTTTATAGCCTGATGTGATGTTTTCCAGAATAGCGTGACCACCCTTGAGCGGATTGGGTGTGGCACCGACCAGTGCAATTCCTTTGGGCTTAAAAAAAAATTCCATACATACACTTCCTTATTATCAATGGTCTCGTAAAAAGTTCAAATTCAAGGCGTGCAAATTTTGGAATCATGAGGCGTACTTCTCGTACGTTGAACGATTGCAAAATGCAGCGCACCGCAGACACGCAGTGAAGCGTAGCGCTAACTTGGGCTTACGAGACCGTCATTATTAATTCATCAGATCCTGGCCATGTCCTGTCCCGCCTGGAAGGCTTCTTCCAGGCAGGCCGGCTGTTTTTGTACATCTCCTGAAAGATCCATCCCCCGGTATAAAAGGCTGCGCCACAGCGTTGTATCGACGGCATCAAAAAAGTATCGTACGGTGAGGAGGCTGCCGTCAAAAAGCTTCTTGCCCCGGGTGGCGCCGACGCTGATAAAAAGGCCTTTGCGATGGCCGCCGGGTTTGGCGAACGGTTTTTTGTCCAACCAGTATCGCTTGATCCATAGGGACTGGCACCGGTCCATAAAAATTTTGGTATGGGCACTGACAGTGTAAAAGAAAATCGGCGATGCCAGCATGATGCCTTCGCAGGTTTCCAGTTCGTCATGCAGTATTTGAAAATCATCTTTGATCACACATCGGCCGCTTTTTTTACAACCGTAGATTTCCAGGCAGGGGGAAATTTTCATGTCGCACAGAATATACTCTGTAACAGTTGCCCCTGTATCCCGTGCGCCCCGGACGGCCTGTTTGAGTAAGGTGTCGGTGTTGCCGTTTCGGCGGGGACTGCCATACAGCGCGAGAATTTTATTCATACCGGTATCGTTCCTTTTTTAACCCAGGTTGTCTGCGGCAAACTCCCAGTTCACCAGTTGCTTCAGATAGTTTTGGATATAGTCCGGCCGTGCATTCTGATAGTCCAGGTAATAGGCATGCTCCCACAGGTCGATGGTGAGCAGCGGTTTAAGTCCGTGGGCAATGGGGGTGTCTGCATTGGCCGTGCTGATAATTTTCAGGGCCTTGCCGTCTGTTACCAGCCAGGTCCACCCGCTGCCGAAATGCGCCGTGGCGGCTTTGGAAAATCGAGTGGTGAATTTGTCGTACCCGCCAAATGCGGTTTCCATCATTTGGGCCAGGTGTCCGGTGGGCTGGCCGCCACCCCCGGGTTTCATGCTGTTCCAGTAAAAAGTATGGTTGTATACCTGAGCCGCATTGTTGAAAATATCGGTCTTATCGGCTTTCCCCCGGGTCTGTTCGATGATGGCACCCAAAGGTTTGCCGGCATATGAGGTCCCGGCGATGAGTTTGTTGGTTTTGTTCAGATAGCCCAGATGGTGTTTGCCATAATGGCAGTGGATGGTTTTGGCCGAGATAAAGGGATCAAGGGCATCTTCCCTGTAAGGCAGGGGCGGCAGTTTCAGTTTTTGATGTCCGGTGCGGCTATTGCATCCGATGCCGGCCATTGGCAGAAGTGCCAGTGCTCCGATTTTTACTGAAAGGTGTAAAAATTCTCTTCGATCCATGGTCATTTCTCCCTTTTTGTATTTTTTAAAAGCGGATACGATTTTTGTTGAAAAAAACCGCTGGTATTTCTCAAAAATTGTACCGGAAAATGCCGGATTGTTGGTCATATGGAATGCAAAACCTGCCTGTGTGAATTGATAACGGCACTCAAATGACCGGTATGACAATGTCGGCTTCCGGAATAAAAGGCTTTATGGCATTGACTTCATTGGCCATAATGGGATGCCAGTCAATCCGGTGGTATACCGCCGGGCCAAAAGATGTTTTTGCTGTAAAAACGGCAACGTACATTTTCGCCGGATCTTTTTGAAACTGCTCTACCCAGAGAGTTTCTTCTGCTTTAAGATTAAAATCCGTTAATATCTGTCTGCCCAGGCTGTCTGCGCAGTGGGTTGCAAATATGCCCGGTTCCGATGGCGTAGCCACCACCGCATGCGGTTTAAGGTGCTTGATGTCCGGAAGGGCGAGGGTAAAATCTATGATTCGGATCCGCCAGGCCTGGTTTTTTCGGCCTTTAGAATTACTGCGGTATACATCACGTCTTCCGAGACGATATGTCCCGTCAAAAAATATCAATTACGGCGATTCCTTTATACCATCAAACGGCATAGATCAGTATAATTAAGACCCATGCCCCGGGATACAAAAATCCCGGATCTTTATCGAGTCAATTTTACCCACACGAAACAGCGAGGAGACATAATTAAACTATCGTATGGCCGTTATGTTGTCAACGGACGAATTGGATACGGAGCGGGTGGAGTTCGGGGGTTAATAAATGAACATTTAGATGGCAATCAGGGCCAATGCCGCCAGTGCGGCACCCAGGCCAAATAACTGCGGCTTCCGAAGTTTTTCTTTTAGAATGATCCATGCCAGAAGTACCGTGGCCGCAGGATACATGGACGTTAGAACACTGGCAATATCCAGGCGGCCATGGGTGACGGCAAGGGCGAAAAACAGGCACCCCGTGGTGTCGAGAAATCCTGCCAGAAGCGGCAGTGGCGTTTTGCGGATGATCGGTATGGATACCTTTCGTGTCGTTAAAAGGCCGAGCAGCAGCAGGGTCAGACCCGATATCCGGGAAGCTACCATGGGCCAGATAATGGACTGGTTCACCGCATGATCCATGGTGATGAAATACAGACCAAAACAGATGCCGGCCAGGATAGGGGCGATGAGGGCTTGCATGGATATCCCTGCAACAGTTCCCGGGGCGGATAGAAACCAGATGGCCATAAATCCAAGAATAAAACCGGTAATTTGAAAAAGGGAGGGAACCCCTTCAAGAAAGGCACCGAAAATGACCGGAAGTGCGGCGGACATCAATGCAGTTACCGGCGCCACAACGCCCATGCGGTTGACGGCCAGTGTTCTGTAAAAAATACCCAGACCAAACATACCGAATACACCGGCCAGTCCACCGGATAGAAGAGACCCCCAGGCGGGCAGGGGCGTATCCCGGATAATCCCCAGGGCAAACAGAAGGGGCAGGCCGGCTATATAGCTGATAAGCAATACGGTAAAAGAGTTCTGCTCCTTGCTGGCAACACCGCCGATAAAGTCCGACGTTCCAAAAAGCAGGGCTGAAGACAGACCCAAAAATATAGCCAGGGTTTCAGGGAGCACTACCGTTTTCCTTTGTTTCATATCAATCCGGTATACAAATCCAACCTTGCAAAGCCGGAACCAGACAACTTTGTACCAATTTTTCAATGGACAATACCACAGGGATTTAAATTCACAAGTTTAAAACAGGACGGTTGTTTGGGATGCAAAGATATTTATACACAGGTACTATTCATTCAGGGACACACGGCCAGAAAAAAGACAGCGGTGCAAACTGTCCCTTTTGCCGGGTCTTCGTTGCCCGGAGACTATTAGGCCTTGACAATTAACAGTTGTTAAGAATAGAACAATTCGGTGGATTTATATAAGGATGATAAAAAATAAGCGCTCCAGCCTGCTTGAACTCGATGCAGGTTTGGGGCATTTTTAGCTTTTTACGGATTCTTTTTTTCGGGAAATGTTTTATCTGTTTAATTGTTAATATAATGATTTAAAAGGATTAAATCGTTAATCGGGTTGCCCGAACCATAAAGGAGTGACAGGCGACTGCTCAAGGAGAAAATTTTATGAAAAGTAGAAACAAGAAGTGGATGGTCCATGTTGGATTGATACTGTTTATGCTGCTGTTTGCGTTTACATCTAGCGCCCAGGAAAAAGATACGGCTGCAAAAAAAGCAGTTGTCGTCAACGGTGTTGTTATTTATCAGTCTGAAATAGACCGGGAATTTGCCGAGGTTGAAAAACAGGCGTCGGCCCAAGGACAGAAAATTCCAGATGACAAAATAGATCAAATCAAAAACAATATTCTGGATAACCTTATCATCGAGGAATTACTTGCTCAAGATAGTGAAGCTCATGGTATCAAAGTTGAACCGGCGGAATTTGAGGCCGCTTTTGCCGACATTCAAAAAAGGTTCGATGATTTGAAGGTTAAAATGAAACGGGAGATGGCGGCTAAAAAATTGATTGATAATGAGGTTGTTAACACCATTGTTGTTTCGGAAGCTGAAACCCGGGCTTTTTACGATGAGCATCCGGAATATTTCAAACAGGACGAGCAGGTAAAGGCCAGTCATATTTTGATCAAGTGTGCGCCGGATGCGGATGCGGCGGCCAAAGAGACGGCGAAAAACAAAATTACAGATATTCAGAAAAAACTCAAAGACGGTGAAGCGTTTGCTGAACTGGCAAAGCAGTTTTCAGAATGCCCGAGCAGCAAACAGGGTGGCGATCTGGGCTTTTTTGAACGTGAAAAAATGGTCAAGCCTTTTGCCGATGTGGCATTTGCCTTGCCGGTTGGTGATACCAGTGATATTGTTGAAACCGATTTTGGCTTTCACCTGATCCAGGTCACCGATAAAAAGGCAGCATCGACAGAGGCATATGAAACGGTAAAAGAGAAAATCGACAGCCACCTGAAGCAGGGGAAAATGAAAGCGGCCGTTGGAGATTATATTGAAAGCCTGCGAAAAAAGGCAACCATAGAGAAATGAGGTTTGCAGTGTTTAAAGGTTCAGGGACCACGGTTTAGATTTGAATGCGGGGCCCCTGGACCTGCCGTCAACGGGATTTGACGGCATTGGTCATATAGACGCCAATGCTGACAAAGCCAGCCCCCACCAGCAGTGACAGGGTAACGGGTTCCCCCAGAAGAAACCATGCCAGGAAAATGGCGCTCACCGGTACAAAATTGATAAACAGTCCGGCCTTGGTGGGGCCTATTGATTTGATCCCCTCGTAATACCAGACAAATCCCACTGTCGTACCGAAGAAGGCCAGGAAGAAAAGGCTCAGCCAGTCAACCAGTCCATAGTGTTTCCAGGCGCTGAATACCCCCTCGTGCCAGGCGGGGACAAACAGGGCCAGGGTCCCCGCTGCTGATGAATAGAAAATCGAAACCAGGGGCGACAGAGAACCCATAATGGTTTTACCGATGAGGGAAAAGGCGACCCAACTGGCCACACATCCGAATATGAAGATTTCACCGATTCCCGGACCGTCATTGAAAAAAGATGCCATCTCCCCTCGTGATATGACGATTATGGCACCGGTGATGGAGATCGTAATGCCCACAAGCCTGATGATGCCTAATTTTTCCTTGAAAAACAGTGTTGAAAAAAGGGCTATCAGTATTGGGTTCAGGGCTATGATGAGAGCCGCCCTCCCGGCTTCAATAAGTTGAAGGCCCTTAAAAAATAGTATATTATAGCTAAATACACCGGTCAAACCCAGCAGGATGACACTTATAATTTGTCTGGGGTGGAGGCGGGGAATCTTGCCTTCGTTTCTGCGGGTCAATCCATAAAGAAAGAGTGTTGCGACGAAAAACCGCAGGAATGCGGCCGAACAGGGGCCCACATTGCCGGCGATAATTCTGCCGGCAACAAACGTCCCACCCCAGAAAAATGCGGTTAACAGCAGTTTGATATAGATGAGCATACTCGTAGTTTGTCCATGACGTATATCATTGGCCGCGGATTGTCAGGCAATGGATTGATAAGGGCTAATTTAAAATGATACCGCAAAATTGTGGGGATGGAAGATCGGGCCGCCGGGTTTCCGGCGTATTGGATGCGATATGGAAATTGCCGCCTTTCAGTTTTAAATGGTAATGCCGGTCAGTTCACTGTAAAGGCTTTGGTCTTCGGTAAGGGCAAGACCGTCATTGAAGTCAATTTCGCCTTTGTTATAAAGCTCGGCAATGGCCACATCCATGGAAGTGAAATCTTCGGCACCGACCTGCATCTGGCTCCTGATCTGCCGGGCCTTTTCCTCTCTGATCAGATTTTTTATCCGGTAGCTGTTGATCAGTTTTTCCATGGCCAGAACGCGACCCCGCTTATTTTTTCGTGGTATGAGCCGCTGGGCCAGGGAGAGCAGGAGGGAATCGGCCAGCATCATACGAATAAGCGCCTGCCGGTGAGGCTCGAACATGTTGATGACCCGATCGATAATCGAGGTGCTGTTGTCCGAATGGACCGTGCTGATGACCAGGTGGCCTGTGTTGGCCGCCTGGAGCGCAATTTCAAAGGTTTCCAGATCCCGCATTTCGCCCAGAACAATGACATCCGGCGATTGCCGGAACATATGTCGGATGCCTTCAACAAAAGAAGGGGTGTCACGGCCGATCTCCCGTTGGTTGATATTGCTTTTCCCATGGGCGTGCAGAAATTCCACCGGGTCTTCAAGGGTGATAATATTACAGCGACGGCAGGTGTTGATATGGTTAACCATGGCGCAGAGTGTCGTACTTTTGCCGTGTCCGGAAGGGCCGGACACCAGAATCAGACCCTGGGGTTTCATACAGAACGCTTTCAGCCATTCGGGCAGATTGAGTGCCTTAAACGAGGGCAACGTATCGAGAATGGGCCGCAGTGCAATGGAGACGGAATTTCTTTGACGATAGATATTCACCCGAAAGCGTCCGATTTCAGGATAGGTCACACCGATGTCAAAGTCATTTTTTTCTAAAAATTTATTCCAGTCGGAATCCCGAAGCAGTTCCCTGGCGTATTTTTCACAGTTCGCCGGGGTAAGGGGGGCCATGGCAAGTCGGCTCAGTTCATTCCGGGTACGGATGGATGGCGGCGCACCGGCTGTGAACAGCATATCGCTGGCCCCTGATTTTACAAGGTAGCGCAGCAATGATACAAGCCTGGGGGCTTTCCCTATTGTATCCTGGGTGGCTTTGGTGATTTTTTCAAGGGCATGACCGGCCAGATTTTTCTTGGTGTCCAAACGGATACTTCTGGTCGCCGCTTCCATCATATAGGAGGGAACGACAACCGGTTTTATTTTGCGGCCCAGGGAAAATTCAAGCTCGTTGATTGTAACAAAATCCTGTGGATTTACCATGGCCAGGGTGATGGTCTGGTCATCGACGGCAATTGGCAGAACCTTGAGGGATGTAATTTTATCCACAGGAAGCACTTTCAGTACACTTTGGTCGATATCCAGTTTAAACAGGTTGGCACTGGGAACACCCAGCTGTTTACTCAAAAAATCAAGCAGTTCATCTACGCTGATCATTCCCATCTCGATGAGGATTGAACCCAGTTGACCGCCGACCTGGGTCTGCCTTTTCAATGCATCTTGAAGTTGTATTTGGCTGATATGACCAAATTCAAGCAAAAGTTCTCCCAAACGGTGTTTTGTCGAAGTCTTTTTTTGATTTTCGGTGGATTTTTTTTTCATCATTTTCTCCAAGAAACATTTGTTGTTATGAATTGACTTTTCGGGATAAGTTAATTAGACAAACCACCTGTTTCGCATCTGGCATGGTTGTTTGCTCCGATTATAATAGCAATTAAAGAGCAAATTGAGTATAGAAAATTATTGAACCGAATGTCAAAAAAAAAATTTCTATTGCATTTTATGCAGCAAAGCATTGCCGATATGGCGTACCACCATTTTTCAGGAGATTTTGCGTGAACCATGATCGTTGGGGGAAAAACGTGAAGGGACGCACTTTAGTAGAGGGCGGCAAGATGGCATCTTCAACAACAGACGATCGTAGCATCGTGACAATGGGTGAGGCACTGGCATGTTATGCAACGGACAGTGCGGATCTTATTGTGATTCTGGATAGCGTGCACCCGAAAGCCCAAATAAACAGGGGTTTACTTGAGTATGAAATTAAGATGCTTAAAATTATCAGCGTCGGGTGGGGCTTGAATTTTTTTGGAGCGGAGAATCCTGAAAAAGAAGCCTTGGCGACGGCATACTGGACGGCGATCAATATTTTTTCAAGAGACCTTTCAGTCACAGCATCGGCGGCTGTAAATAAAAAGATTGATTATTTTAATATTCTGAAGGAGCGGACAAATTTTTATGTTTCAGCGTTGAGCGGGAACAGCAAGGTTACAGACCCGGTAACGGTGATCGGACCCAAGTTTGCGGAATGTTGCGGCGACAGGGGTAATGTTCATATTGTTATGGCCGGTAACAGGGCGTTCAGTTATACGCTGAAAGCTGTCAGAGACTATCTGGAATCGGTTTAGGGGCCTGTAAAAAGTTCAGGAACAGATTTGCTTCAGGGGGCGCAATACAAAATTACAGCTCCGGGGCCCCTGCTGGAATCAGGCAGATAAAAACAAGCGTCTGGTCTCCGGCATTGCGTATCTGGTGTTCCTCGTTGCCGGGTATAAAGAGGGTGCTGCCCGGGACAACGGGCACCCACCGGCCTTCCTGATATACTTCGCCGTTGCCCTGGTGAATAAAAATTTCATGCTCCCAGTCATGGGCATGCCGGGGGGAATATCCGTTTTTTTCAACTTCAAATACCCGCATGCAGAAATGGGCCGCGCCGTTCGCCTTGCCGATGGCAACCCGGCCGGTTGTGTCCTTGACACCGGGGGCATTGAATTTTGTGAATGGTATGTCGGAATAATGTTGAATTTTCATGGTATACCTCAATTGGGTCAGGCTTGGGGGTCAAATCATCAGTGCCCATTTATAGCACTGTACCGTAGTTTGTTCGACCGATACGGTATTTTGTTGACTTGTGATTGTAGTGTTACCGTTTTATATCTGGTTTGTAAATAAATATTCAAAATTGGTTGCTATCTGAAGGATATCTTATTATAAAATAGCCGATGTCACCCTCGGTTGTCATCCATGTTTCAGCGATTTTAACGTCAATCAATGGAAGCTGCAGGGATTTATGACCAGTTTGTAAAATAGACCCTTTGATATTTTATCAATATCTGCTAGCCGGCACAGACAAGGGCCTTATAGACGGCCATAAAACAGTGCTGCATGCGGTCAACATAATTTGCGGAGACTTATCCATGGATTTAAATGAATACTGCCCCGAAAAAGTGATGACCCCGGAACAGGTGGTGTCGAAAATCGGCCGGGGAAGCCGGGTTTTTGTGGGTACGGGATGCGGCGAACCCCAGGCGTTGATACACGCCATGGTATCTGATATGAGCATGCAGGATATTATGGTGTATCAGATGCTGTCATCCACATTTTCGGAATTTATGGAAGATAAAAGTTTTTTGCGACGTTTTTCCCTTAAACTTTTTTTTATCTCCACAAGCATGCGCAAGGCCGCTTTTGAAGGGAAGATAGATTATCTCCCCGCCTATCTGTCGCAGATTCCGAATCTTTTTGAAAAACAGCGTATTGGCCTTGATGTTGCTTTGATTCAGGTGAGCCCCCCCGACAGGTTCGGCTACTGCAGTCTGGGGGTTTCAGTGGATATTACACGGTCGGGAATGGAAAATGCCCGTATGGTCATAGCCCAGGTGAATCCGCAAATGCCCAGAACATGGGGTGACAGTTTCGTTCATGTGGATGATATCAATTTTCTGGTGCCCTATGAAGAACCGCTGGTGGAATCTCTGCCGCGCATCAAAAATAATGAAATATCTCTTAGAATCGGGTTTTATGTTAACCAGTTGGTAGATGACGGTGCAACGCTGCAGGTCGGGTTTGGACATCTGCCCAATGCCATATTGCAATATCTTGATAATAAAAAGGATCTTGGCATTCATACCCAGGTGATCACCGACGGATTTTTGCCGCTTTTTGAAAAAGGCATGGTTACCAATAAAAAGAAAACACTTCTTCCGGGACGGGTGGTGGCATCTTTGTGTATGGGGTCCGCGAACCTCTATCGCTATGTGGACAACAATCCGATGTTTTATTTTCGTTCATCGGAATTTGTAAACGATCCCACCGTCATCGCCCGTAACGATCATCTGATCTCCATCAGTTCTGCATTGGAGGTGGATCTCACAGGACAGGTATGCACGGATTCAATGGGGCACATGTTCTACAGTGGTATTGGAGACCAGGTTGATTTTATCCGCGGCAGTGCCATGTCCAAAGGTGGTTTTTCCATTGTTGCCATGCCTTCCACAGCCCAGAACGGGACCATTTCCCGCATTGTGACCCATTTGAGTGAGGGCGCCGGTGTTGCCACTACCCGGGGGGATGTTAATTTTATCATAACCGAGTACGGTATCGCGGAGCTGCAGGGTAAAAGTATTTACCAGCGGGTTATGGAACTGGCCCAGATTGCGCATCCCAAATTCCGTGAGGAACTCATCGAAGCTGCCAAGAGGCGCCACTATATTTTTGCCGACCAGTTGCCGCCTTCTCAGGATGATCTCCTTTTTCTGGAAGGATATAAAAAAACATTGACCTTGAGAAACGGCAAAGCTATTGAATTCAGGCCGGTTTTACCCTCTGATGAAATTGCCTATCGGAACTTTTTCTATTCTCTTCAGGAAAAAACCATCTATTTTCGATTTTTTTATAAAATGAAACTGTTCTCCCACGAAGTAATCCAGAAGCAATGGGCCAGTGTCGATTATCGGAAGAACATGTCCATCATCGGGCAGGTCCAGAAAGCGGGGCATAAGGAGATTATGGCCATCGCTTCCTATGCCATGGAAACCGAAGAAAAAGCTGAGGTGGCGTTCGTCATACGGGAAGATTTTCAGGGGGCCGGGGTAGCCACCTACCTCCTGGGCGTACTTGAAAATATTGCCCGTGAAAATAACTACAAGCAATTTTCAGCGACGGTTCTGCGGGAAAATTCCGCCATGATCCATGTCTTTAAAAAACGCTACCCCAATGCCAAGACATCCTTGAGCGGCGGGAGTGATATTTCCATCCTGATGGATTTTGATGACAGCATAAGTGTTGACGAGCGAAATAAAGATGCCGCATCTGTCTGCTGATATGGAAATCGGATCGGATAAGTGGAAAGAAGTGATCCGCATCGGCGCCGATACGTTTGATATTCAAATTGATTCAAAGGCAATGAAGCGATTTGCAGGACATGCCGCTGAACTGATGCGCTGGAATAAAAAAATTAATCTTACGGCGATTCACGATCCCCTTGAAATAGCTATAAAGCATGTCCTCGATTCAATCATCCCATCTGCCATCATCCCCGGGGATAAAAAGAAGCTGCTGGACATCGGCTCCGGGGGCGGATTCCCGGGGATACCGCTTAAGATATTGATCCCGTCCCTGTCCGTCACGTTGATTGATGCGGCTCAAAAAAAAATAAGCTTTTTAAAACAGGTTATCCGTACACTGAAACTCAAAAAAATTGATGCCATTCACCTCCGGGCCCAGGAGATGGCCGGTATGGTCGAGTTTGAAAAGAATTTTGATGTCATTATCAGCCGCGCCCTGACGTCTCTGGAACCCTTTGTTGCCATGGCCCTTCCCCTGCTTTCAAAAAACGGTATGATCATTGCGCTCAAGGGAAATGTAGATGGCGAAGAGATCAAGGCGGCGAGATCACTGGTCAACCATCACGCCATGTCCCTTACCCTTCAGCAATACCCACTGCCGCTGCTTGAAGACAACCGGACCATTGTGAGTATCAGATATAGATAGTGCCCATCCAGAAACAGTCTTTTCGCCCAATTGCTGCGTCAATCTGCGGGGTCACTTGTGCGGCGTACCCGAGTACGCCTCCCCGTAATCCCTTGATTTCCTTGACCTTGGGCAAAAATTCTCATTTTTTGGATTGGAAACGCCACCAGGTGCCCATCTTTTGAAAATCGAAGTTCTGGATGGATGCCTCAGTTCTTATCCTTTCCCCCCAGAAGATCCGCAAAGGGGTTGTGGAAGGGGCGGTTGGGCCTGTTTTTAACCTGTTTGGCCTTTTCCCTGGGTGATTTTGGTAAAACGGGTTTTTCCTTTTGTTTTTCAGGAGCCGGTTTGGATTGCATGGAAAGTGCAATCCGGTGGCGTTGCAGGTCAATCTCAACCACCGTGACAGAGACTTTTTGATGCACCTTGACCACCTTTGCCGGGTCTTTAACAAACCGGTTGGCCATTTTACTGACGTGCACCAGACCGTCCTGATGCACGCCGATATCCACAAATGCCCCAAACGCCGTGATGTTGGTTACAATGCCCGGCAATTGCATGCCGACCCGAAGATCTGATATTTTTTCGATGCCGCTTTCAAAGGCAAAGGCCTCGAACTTTTTTCGGGGGTCACGTCCGGGTTTGGCCAGTTCGGCCATGATGTCTGTAAGGGTCGGTATGCCGATGTCGTCGGTTACATAGTCCGATATATCGATTTTGCTGCGCAGCTTCGCATCGGCCATAAGCGCGATGACATCGCAATCCAGGTCCCGGGCCATGGCATATACGATGGGGTAGCTCTCCGGATGCACCGCACTGGCATCAAGAGGATTGGCACCATTGGATATCCTGAGAAAGCCGGCACACTGCTCAAAGGCCTTGGGCCCAAGACGGGGGACCGTTTTAAGCTGTTCACGGGCGGTAAAGGGACCGTTATCATCACGGATGGCAACTATTTTTTGGGCCAGACCCGGGCCAAGGCCCGATACATAGGTCAGCAGTTGCACGCTGGCACGATTGAGATCCACACCCACCCGGTTGACACAACTGACCACGACATCATCCAATGCCTGTTTCAGGTCGGACTGATCCACATCGTGCTGGTATTGCCCCACACCAATTGATTTGGGATCAATTTTGACCAGTTCGGATAAAGGATCCATGAGACGACGGCCGATGGAAACAGCCCCGCGGATGGTCAGATCCAGGTCGGGAAATTCTGCCCGGGCCGTTTCTGATGCGGAATAAATTGAGGCGCCGCTCTCATTTACCAGAATGATCTGAATCTTTTTGGGCAGGTTAAGGCTTCTGACCAGGGCCTCGGTTTCCCGGCCGGCGGTACCGTTGCCAATGGCGATGGCTTCTATGTCAAAACGGGTTGTTAAAAGCATGATCTGCTCGCCCGCCTCAAGATCTTTTTTTTCAGACATATGCGGGTAGATGGTTCTATGATGCAGCAGTTTTCCCTGGCGGTCCAGGCAAACCACCTTGCATCCGGTCCGGAAACCGGGGTCGATGCCCAGTACTCTTTTAGCGCCCAAGGGGGGTTCCAGGAGAAGCTGGCGCAGGTTTTCCGCAAAGATGCGGATGGCTTCGGTATCGGCGTTCTGCTTGGTCAAAAGCCGCATTTCGGTTTCCATGGACCTGGAAAGTAATCGTTTGTAGCCGTCGGCTATGGCCAGTCGCACCTGGTCCCCATTGGCATTGTCACTCTTAACAAACAGTGCTTCGAGACATGCCAGGGCATCCTGCACAGGAGGAGCGATGGAAAGGTTCAAAATATCTTCTTTTTCACCCCTGCGCATGGCCAGAATTCTGTGGGAGGGCGCACTGAGTGCAGGTTCCTGCCACTCGAAATAATCTTTGTATTTGGCGCCATCAGACGCTTTACCGGTGGAAATGGTGCTTTGCAGGATCGCTTTTTTTGTAAACAACTGCCGCATAGCGGCCCGGGCCGCAGGGTCCTCATTGATGGTTTCCGCAATGATATCCCGTGCCCCGGCCAGGGCATCGTCACTGGTTTCCACCTGCTTTTCAGGATCGATAAAGGTCAGTGCCGTTTTTAACGGGTCGGTGTCTTTCTGATCCAGAATTATACGGGCCAGCGGTTCCAGGCCTTTTTCCCGGGCAATGGTGGCTTTTGTTCTGCGCTTGGGTTTAAATGGCAGATAGATATCTTCCAGAATCGCCATGGTTTCGGCGATGGTGACCTGTTTTTCCAATTCCGCGGTGAGATGGCCATGCTGTTCCAGTGATTTTAAGATGGCCTGGCGACGGGCATCCAGTTCCGCCATCCGGGCGAGGCTGTCACGAATTGAAGTGATGACCACCTCGTCCAGGCTGCCGGTGGCTTCTTTTCTATATCGGGCGATAAAAGGAATGGTTCCGCCCTGTTCCAGAAGCTGGGCCACCGATGCCACCTGGGCAGATGGGCAACCCAGTTCTCCGCTTATCCGGGAAATATGATCAGGATTCATCAGGTCCTCATTGGTATTTGTAAAATTGCGAGGCGACGTGCAGCCTCTCACCGTAAATTATCAATGAACCTACATGCACCGGCCTCGGAAAGTCAAGTCAAAGCCGGTTGACAAGGTATGTTTTTACAGATAGTTCTTTTAAAATGATTTGTTTTTTGATAGTTTTCACCATTATACTGTTGCGCGGGAAAACGATGCTGAACAATGTTGCAATGGTTGACGATGAACCATCGCAGCTTTTCAGTATTAAAGTCGGATTGACTGTATTTTTAATATTATTATTCAGGATAACGGCGAGACATCAAGATAAATCTCATCTGATAGAGAGGAAACAGTGGCAGTTGTTAACCTGAAAACCAAAAAAGTCGTAACCAAGATTGTTTTTTACGGCCCCGGCAGGGGGGGCAAGACCACCAGCCTGGAGAGTATCCACCGGAACTATCGCGATCGTATCAACGCTGAACTGGTCAGCATCAAAACCCATGGAGACCGGACCCTTTTTTTCGATTTTATTCCCTTTGAAATCGGCAAGGTTAACGGCTATGATGTTAAAATACAGATCTATGCGGTTCCCGGGAAGGTCGAGCACAATGCCACCCGCCGTCTGATTCTCAGGGGTGTTGACGGTATTGTATTTGTGGCGGATGCCATGGCTGTTCAGCGAGAAAACAATATTATTTCCCTGCAGAATCTTCAGGAAAATCTTGAAATTTATAAAAAAGATATTTTTTCCATACCCATTGTCATGCAGTATAACAAGATTGATTTAAGGGACCAGCCCATTTTGCTCACTAGCGCAGAGGATCTCAACAGTGACCTGAACAGCCAGTTAAAGGCCCCCTGGTTTGAAACCAGCGCATTGAAAGGGATCAATATATCCGAGGTTCTGAAAAAGATAACATCAACCACCTTGGCGTCTTTGCAGAATGCCATGCAGTAAGAAGGGGTGCGGTGTAAAAAACTATAAAAATGCAGTGGCTTTTAAAAAAGTGACATAAAAAAAGGCTATATCACAAAACCCTTTAAGATCGATGAATTAACCCGTATGCTGGTAGAGGTGATGGAAAAATGAGCGTGACACCGGATATGGACCAGTCTTTTGAGTCAAGTCTTCACGAAGCCGAAACCTGCCATGCCATGGGGCTGACTGAGGAAGCCCTTGCGATTTATGAACATATTCTTATTGACTTGCCGTCGTTGGAAGATGGCCAGAAACAGAAAATAAAACTTCGCGTCAAAGCGCTGAAAAAAAAGATTGATGTTCCGGATACGGCAAAAATTGCCGATCTGTCCGACAATGATATTTCCATTATTAAAGAAACCTTTGGCGATGATAATAAATTTTTTATTCTTCCTGACAGGGCGGCCGCCTTCCTTGAGCTGGGACTCATCAAAGAGGCCGCCGGTGAATATGAAAAGGCCTTTGATGCCGGTTATGATGATATCGCCACAGTGCTGTCTTTTGCTCAGTGCCTGTTGAAACTGCATCCGATTTCAACGGTGGCGGACCGTATGAAAAAATTGATCGAAAGGCTTAACATTGCCGGAACCCGGGCAGAGGGGCGGATTCTTTATACGCTGGGACTGGCGGCAGAAAAACAGAGACACCATGACCAGGCCCTTAAATTTTTTACCTTGGCCCGGCAGGTGAACCCCGATGATGATGAAATTATGCTCAAATGCGTGCCCGTTGATGCAGGGGGGCCACTAAAATCCCGGTATGATGATTTGCTCAAACGGAAACTGGTGACGGCCGAAGATCTGCAGCGTGCCCTGCCATTATCCCAAAAACTGGGCAAGAGCATTGAAATGGTGTTGATCGAGCAGTTTAACATCCCACAGGCAGATGTGGGACAATCCCTTTCCCGATATTACGGCTGCCCGTTCAAATGCTTTGACCCTGCAATGACAGTGCCCATTGAGCTGATCCGCAACCTGAAACAGTCTTTTTTGCTGCACGATCGATGGGTGCCCATCAGCTGGTCCCAAAGCGGTATTGATATTCTGTTGGACGATCCCAACGATATCCGGAAAACCGACCATATCAAGGCCCTGATCAAGTCGCAGAACATCACCCTTCATGTGGGCATTAAAGAGGATGTGGAAAAATTCATCCGTCATTTTTTTGACAAACAGGCCGATGCAACCATCGAGGAGAGCATTGAGGGTAACGGTTTTTTACTGGATATATCGTTTGAGGATGAGGACGAAATCGAGGAGGTTGAGGTCCTGGATGAGTCGGCCAGTCAGGTGGTCAAGCTGGTGGACCAGATTCTGGTTCGGGCTTTTCGTGAAAATGTTTCGGATATTCATTTCGAACCTTCTCCGATATCCCGGAAGACGGTTATTCGGTTTCGACTGGACGGGGTTTGCCAGGAGTATATCAGTGTGCCGATCTCCATGGCCCGGGGTCTGGTTTCAAGGCTGAAAATCATGGCTAATCTCGATATTGCCGAAAGAAGACTGCCCCAGGATGGGAAGATAAAGTTCCACCGCAAAGGGATTCCGCCATTTGAACTGCGGATGGCGACATTGCCGACGGCTGGTGGATTCGAGGATGTCGTTTTAAGGATTCTGGCCAAAGCCGGCGCCATGAAGTTGTCTTCCATGGGGTTGAGTGAGCGGAATTACACTGTGCTGAAAAAGATTATTTTCCGGCCCTACGGGTTGATATTGGCGGTGGGCCCCACCGGCAGCGGCAAGACCACAACCCTGCATGCGGCTCTGGGGCATATCAATAAGCCCGGTATTAAAATATGGACGGCCGAAGATCCGGTGGAGATCTCTCAGTTAGGACTGCGCCAGGTTGAAGTCAAACCGAAAATTGGTCTTGACTTTGCCAGGGTGATGCGGGCCTTTTTAAGGGCCGACCCGGACGTGATCATGATCGGCGAGATGCGGGACAATGAAACCGCCGCCATCGGTATTGAAGCGTCTTTGACCGGACACCTTGTTTTTTCAACGCTTCATACCAATAATGCCCCGGAAACCATTACCCGACTTCTGGATATGGGGTTGAATCCCCTTAATTTTTCAGATGCGTTCCTCTGTGTTTTGGCGCAGCGGCTGGTGCGAAAATTATGTACAAAGTGCCGTCAGGCGTATCACCCTTCACTTGATGAATTTGATGATCTGGTGGCAGAATACGGCGCAGAGCGTTTCAAGAACAGCGGCATAAAATACAGCCCGGATCTGACGCTTTACCGTGCCGCAGGATGCGATGAATGCTCCGGCAGCGGGTACAAGGGGCGTATGGGAATTCACGAACTCATGGAGGGCACCCCCCGGATAAAGAAAATGATCAAGAAACAGGCCAGCAGTGAGGAACTTTTTCTGCAGGCAGCCAACGAAGGGATGGATACGTTGAAACAGGACGGTATTATGAAGGTGTTTAGCGGATTGACCGATTTTACCGAAATCCGCCGAGTTTGTATCAGCTAAGGGGCAGTATTTTTTCTCATTATTCACAGCGCATCATTTTTATGTTTTTTGCCCCCAGTGCATGGGTGGCATTTGAAATTTTTTAAAACTTTTAAGGTGACTGCAATGGTGAAAAAAGCGCTTGTAATCGATAATGATTTTTTCTTTGTGGAATTTCTTACGGAACTCCTTGAAAAAAGGGGGTATGATATCCTCAAGGCTTACGATGGCAAGGAGGGGATCGAAAAACTCAAGCAGGGTCCGGTTGATCTCCTGTTTGTAGACTTGGTAATGCCTAAAATTGATGGGCGGGAGTTTATCCGGTTCAGTCGGAGCCAGTTTCCTGATGCGCAATTTCCTATAGTTGCCGTATCCGGCACCCTGATTGAACAACTGGATGAATTAGATACACTGGGGGCTGATTATTACATTGCCAAGGGACCCATGGAAACCATGGCCGGCCACGTCAATACCTTTATGGACAATCTTGAACGCCAGGGGCTGCCTTTTGCAGGCAAAACAAACATCAACGAGCTTGAAAAACTTTTTCCAAGGCAGGAAACCAGGGAATTGATTGATGCTCTGGGGTTTCACAGGGCGATCATCGACAGTCTCGGGGTTGGGCTCATCGTAGCCGAAAAAGATTCCCGGATCGTAAAGATTAATGCTGAGGCCCTTGAAATTTTAAACAAACCCTATGAAGATGTTTTAAGCTGCCGGGTGACCGACCTGTTCTCGGCCAGGGAAGTAAAATATCATCTGGTGAATGCACTTAAAACTGTCGTGCGAAATCGCAATATTTCCAAAACCAGTTTTAATGTTACGATGGGTGACCGGGAAATTCATGTGGTGGTTTCACTTTTGAATATGGAAGGCAATATACTGGGCTGGATAATTGCTTTGGAGGATATGTCCAAATGGGTAGAACAAGCATAAAGAACAAATTGATTCTCAGTTTTTTACTGTTGCTGCTGATCGTCATGGTGGTTGTGAGCATTGTTAATCTGAATTCTAAAAGTTTTTATCTGGCCCAGGCCATATCCACCGCCATTGCAATGGGATTTGGTATCATTTTCGGCAGTATTTTTTCAAACTCCATTGTCAGAAGGCTCAAACGGCTGAGCACTGTTGCCGGTGAGATCAGCCGCGGTGATCTTTCGCTGGAAATAGAGCTGTCATCACGTGACGAGGTTCGTGATCTGGAAGATGTTTTCAGCACCATGGTGCATGATCTCAGGGATATGATATCCGCCATGCAGGCCGTCGGGATGCAGATAGAGCAAACCAATACACGCCTGCGCGGGCTGGTGGGAAAGGTTCTGGTCAGCAGTCGGGCCATTGATGCATCAGCCGTCAAAATAGCCAAAGGATCAGAATCCCAGACCCTGATCGCTCAAAAAACCTCGGTGAAGATGGATAATGGCTTAATTGTTATGGATGAAATGGTTGCCCGGTCGGCCCAGACCGTATCCAAAATCGGTGAGGCCCGCGATAAAACGCGAAAAGGAGCCGATAATGCGCGTAAAACCCTTGCATATCTGGAAACGGTTCTGGAACAGATGGTCGACTATTCCCGGCCCATATACAGCCTGGCCAACAAGGTGGAGAAGATTCGGCTGGTGATGAACGTGATTGATGAAATCGCCCAGAAGACGGACTTGCTTTCCCTGAACGCCTCCATTGAAGCGACCCGGGCCAGTGAATTGGGCAAAGGATTTGCGCTTGTGGCCGATGAAATCCGCAGCATGGCCGAAAATTCCAAGCATTCGGCCAAAGAGATCGGTATTATCAATGGTGACATACTGGCGGAAAATAAGGCCGTCATTGAGTCATTGGGTAAAAGCAAAGAGGGGCTCAACAAAGGTCATGATATTATTCACAGCATGCTGGATACCTTTGGTGAGATACTGACCGGGGTCGATGATATCTTCGAGGAAGTCAAGGAGATAGAGGCGGTTAATGCCAAACAGGTCAAAGAATTGCGAAACTTGTTAGGCCATTTCCAACAGTTTTCAGATCTTGCCGGTGAAAATTTTGTAGCGACACAGAAAACAACCATTGCCACCCAAAACCAGAAAGAGGAGATGAAAAAAATTGTTGCCGTCATGAAATCTCTCAACGCGCTTTCTCGAAAATTGAATACGGCCTATCAGCGGTTTAAATTGGTCAATAGTTGAAGGGTGAAAATGGAATATTTTACATTCAAGGCCGATGGTCGATATTGGGGAGTTGACGCCCAAGCCGTGCATCGGGTGCTTGGGAGCATGCCCATTGCCCGGGTCCCTTTTGTCCCGGCGTGCTATCTGGGATTGATATATTACAGGGGCGAATTGTTTGATGTCGTTGATGCCGTAAGCCTTCTAAGCAACGGGGCAAGATCATTAAACAGAAAAAATAAACGGATTGTTTTGTTAAAATGGAACCAACAGAAACTGGCGCTGATCCCGGATGAAATCATCGGGCTTGTCTGGTTTGACAATATTAAAGGAGACGGTACGGTGTATTCTCATAAGGCGTATACCGTCCGGGTCATTACACCGACTGCAATGTGGGATTCATTATTCGGGTTGTCATATGGTAGACCTTCAAAAGTATAAAAAAATATTTATCACTGAATCGGAAAAATATCTTAAAGAGCTGGATGCTTTTTTGATGCGGGTGGAACAAACCCCTGACGATACGGTATTGTGGAAAGAAATCCATGGCAAAATCCATTCCATCAAGGGAATGGCCAAGGCCTTGAGCATGGATCATATCACCCAATTGAGCCATGCCATGGAAGACTGGTGCAAACTGTTCCAGAAGGACGCGGGTAGCGTTGAACCCGGCATTATTCAGGTTTTTTTTGACGGTAGTAAATTGCTTCAATTCCTGGTGGGCAGAAATGATGATATCAGTGGCATTGAAAACCGGAAATGGTATAATGCGCTGCTTGCTCGATTCGGCCGGAAGCCTTCGGAACAACCGCAAAATTCTGAGCGGATTCAAACGGGACCCGGTGGGCAGATGCCTGAAAAAATTGATCAGATTCGGGTAAAGTATTCATTGATCGAGGAGCTGCTGGGCTATGCTCAGGAAACCTTGTTCTTGGAGAAAACACTGCCGCCGCTTTCCCGGGAATCCACAGCGCTTAAGTCTTGGATTGACCACTACACCTCAATGCTGAAGGGGCTTTATTTCAGGCTAGCCCAGTTACGGCTCATGTCGGTGGGCGATTTTGCCGATCTGTTTGCCGTTACGATTCGGAATCTGGCCCGGGAGTATGATAAACAGGTGGAATTCAGGATTGTGGGCGGAGACCTTCAGGCAGACATCGCCTTGCTGGACAGATTGAGGGAACCTTTCATTCATCTGATTCGCAATTCAATCGCCCATGGAATAGAAACGGTGGAAGAACGTCAGCGCGCCGGTAAAAAGCCCATGGGCCTGATTCAACTCGAAGCCGATAAAGAGCGTGAAAGCCTTTGCATAAAGATCAGAGATGATGGCCGTGGCATCAGCCGGGAAGCCATTACACGGCATTTGAAAGACAGTCAGTTAATGTCCGATGAACAGATTGCAGCGCTGCCAGAGGCAGAATTTTTCGGTACTATTTTTGATGCTGATTTTTCATCGGCTGCCAAAGCCAGTGATATTGCGGGCCGGGGCATCGGTATGAGTGTGGTGGCCCAGGCTATTGAATATTTAAGTGGATCTATCACAATTGCTTCCGATCCGGCTCGGGGAACTGAATTTTTAATAAGATTGCCGGTCTCCTTGAGTGTCGTGTACACCATTACATTTAAAATAGGGCCTTATATGCTTTCGATTCCCACTGCCAATGTTGAATCCATTGATCAATGGGGTGGTAGTGACAGTGCCGAGGAAAACGAACTGCATGATCTTGGTGCCCTGCTGGGAGTCAAGCAAAATAAAAAATTGTCTCATGTGATGAATGTCAAATATGCTGAAAATAAAAATGGTATTGCACCCGGGCAGAAACAGATAAGATTTGCGGTGGACACGATTATCGGAAATAAAGCCGTGATGGTGATGCCGGTGGGCGAACTGTTGTCAAAAACCCGGGCTTTTGGCGGGGTTGGCGTCATGGAAAATGGCGATATCACCATGCTGCTGGATCCGGGTTCCAGGTTGTTTGACGCATGCACTGACGGGGATGTCTTATGATTCAACAGATACCGGCTTTTTTGAAAGGCCAGCTGCTTCTGGCAATGCCCGGGTTGGTTGATCCGAATTTTTCCCATACGGTTACCTGCCTTTTTGAGCACAGTGAACAGGGTGCTGTGGGGGGCATTGTGAACCGGATTCATCCGTTCTTGTCTGCTAAATCTATTTTTGAGGAACTGAAAATAGACTGCCCCCCCACGGCGGAAACCATTCCGGTGTATATGGGCGGCCCGGTTCATATGGGTGAGATCTTTGTACTGCACGGCCCTCCCTTTGGATGGCAGGGTTGTCTGAAAATTATGCCGGACCTGGGTATGAGTAATACCCTTGATATCTTAAAATCCATAGCGGCCGGACAGGGGCCCGACACATTCATGATGATGCTGGGGTGTGCCGGCTGGGGGCCTGGCCAGCTTGAGTCGGAAATCAGGGAAAATACCTGGCTGATCTGTTCGTTCTCAGGCAGGATCGTTTTTAAATTGCCCGTTGAATCCCGGTGGAAAGCCGCCATGCAGCGTATCGGTGTAGATCCGGCCTTTATTTCAGGCAGGGCCGGAAATGCCTGAACAGTGTTCAATTCGGTTCTGGCTTTGCCGGGTTAGGTTGTAAGGTAAACCAAAATTGGCAGCAAAATGGCAATGAGGACAAGTATCCCCGGAAGGCTGATGTAGGGGGCGTACCAGGGCCTGCGCAGGGCCCGGCTTTTTTTTATTTCTTTTAAAAACCAGTTGCCCAGAGTTGCCGCTGCGGCCACAACGGCGATCATTTTTATGATTTCAACAATCTGCGACATATCCTTCTTCCCGTCAGTTTACGCTTTTCGGTTTAAAAAATACCTCACTGGTGCTATGATGATTTTTTTAACGCCAAACAATGGTTGTTTTTGAACTCTTTCCATTACCGCGCATTTTTCCCGGTTGCTTCAAGCTTGAACGGGTGTGACTTTTCCGAGTCAGCGGTTTGGTGGTTCAAACAAAAAAAGGATCAGCCGTGATCGGTTAACCCTTTAAGGTAGTTGGTACGCCTGGCAGGATTCGAACCTGCGACCTACGGATTAGAAGTCCGTTGCTCTATCCATCTGAGCTACAGGCGCACAACAAAGTCAAGGGGTCAATACCACATGTTTTAATGATTGTCCAATAAAAATAAAACGCATACAAAATGGGAATATGACCAAAAAAATAGATCAAAAGACAAAGAAGCCATCTCCTGTGAAGGCTAAAAAAGGCAAGGGCAAGACCCCCTCCGCTAGTGGGGCATCCGGAAAAACACCTTCGGATAAATCCCTGGTTAAATTTGATTCACTCCAGCGTTATTTGATGGAGATCAGTGAGTATAAGCTGCTTACCCGTGCCCAGGAAAAAGAGCTGGCATTGCGTGTTTTCGAGGACGAGGACCAAGACGCCGCTTACAAAATGGTTACCTCTAATTTGCGACTGGTGGTGAAGATTGCCCTTGAATTTCAAAGGGTCTGGATGCAGAATTTGCTGGATTTGATCCAGGAAGGGAATATCGGTCTCATGCAGGCGGTCAGGAAATTTGATCCTTACAAAAATGTTAAATTTTCCTATTATTCCTCTTTCTGGATCAAAGCCTATATTCTTAAATTTATAATGGATAACTGGCGTCTTGTAAAAATTGGTACGACCCAGGGGCAGCGCAAACTGTTTTTTAAGCTGAAAAAAGAAAAACAGAAGCTCATTGATCAGGGATTTGATCCAAAGCCCAAACTGCTGTCCGAGCGGCTCGGGGTTTCCGAACGGGAAATCATCGATATGGACCAGCGTCTGGACGGCTGGGATATCTCTTTGGATGCCCCGTTGAAAGAGGACTCGGATACCGAGCGTATAGAATTTATCAGCACCGAATCGGATTCCGCCGAAACAAAGGTGGCGCAAAAACAGATGGAATCATTGCTCCACAGCAAGATTGCCGAATTCAAGGCCAAAATGACGCCCAGGGAAGTTGAGATATTTGAACTGCGCATTTTTTCGGATACGCCGGTGACCTTGCAGGAAATCGGGGATCGGTATGATATTTCCCGTGAACGGGTGCGGCAGGTTGAGAAGAATTTGATAAAGAAAATGAAAGAGTATTTTAAACGCGAAATACCGGATTTTGATTCCTATGCCACCATTGGAGAAGACGATTGATATCAAAAAGGTTTTGTTTTATAGCCCCGCCAAGGGCGTGTAAAACTTTATGCCTTCACGGCCTTCATGGTGAGAATAAACACAATACCGGACGAATACCAAACAATCGGGAAAATTAAAATAGTGAAGCAAATATTGATCAAGACAGGTGTCTGGGCCGTATCCTTTTTATTTTTATCAGGGTGTATGGCCGGTACTTCAAAAATTGTGCAGCCGTCGCTTGAAAGGAAAAGTGAAGCGGCGTCAAGGATTCCGGAGAAGGCGCCAAACGGATATTATTATTTCGTGGAGGCCCAGCTGCAGGCCAAAAAGGGCAATTCTCCGGCAGCCGTAAAATATCTTGCCAAAGCCATCGGCGATGATCCCGAATCATTGTTTTTACAAAAGGAACTGGGTACATTATATCTTGATCTGGGAGAAAAAGAAAAAGCGCTTGAGCTTGCAAACAAGATACTGGCGGTGGACCCCGACAATCTGGAAGCATTGATTATGTACGGCCGGATCAACCAGATGCTAAAACACTTTGATATTGCCGCCCGTGCATATGAAAGAATAATCAAAATTGATCCTTTAAAGCAGGGCGTTTATCTGCTTTTAGGAGGTATTTACATGGATTCCGGCGATTTGGAGAGCGCTTTCAGGACATTTAAAAGTCTGATTGAACATTTTGAAGACGCCTATGCCGGATATTTTTTCCTTGGAAAAGTTTTTGTTGCCCAGGGCAATCTCGTCGAAGCTGAAAAAAATTTTAAAAAATCACTCAGCCTGGAACCCAGACTTGAAGAGCCGCGGTTCGAGCTGCTGAATTTGTATAAGTCCACCGGAAATAAAAAAAAAACAGTCGATACCTATCTGGATATTCTGAAGCAGAATCCAAACAATGCCAGGGCAAGCCTTGAATTGGCGGATTTTTATGGTCAGGAAGGACACCCGGAAAAAGCGACCCCTATTTTGCGTGAACTGGGCCGGAAAAGCCTTACAGATACCAATATCGTCAGAAAAGTCGTTCAACTTTATCTTGAACCTGAACGGTATAAAGCACTACTGGTGCTTATCAAGGGGATGCTGGATGGCGCTCCGGACAGTTCGGACCTGAATTATATTGCCGCCATGGCATATGATGGCTTAAAGAATAAAGATGGCGCCCTGCTTCATTATGAACAGGTTAAAAAAGAGTCCCGTTTCTATCAAAATGCGGTCATTCACATATCCTTTATCTACCACCAGAAGGGTGAGATCAAAAAAGCGGCCGATTATCTGGAGGCTGTCCTTAAAGATATATCGCCCAATATCGACATCCTGATGTATCTGGGGTCTTTTTACGAAGATCTCGAGGATTATCTCCTGGCCGAACAGACCCTTGAACGGGCATTGGAAGTGGATGCTGCAAATGTCGATCTGAATTTTCGATTAGGGGTCATCTATGATAAAGCCGGAAAAAAAGAAAAGTCCATTGGTCAAATGAAAAAGGTCATTGCGCTTGATCCTGAAAATGCAAATGCCCTGAATTATCTCGGCTATACCTATGCGGACCTGGGGCGCAACATGGATGAAGCTGAAAGGCTGATCCTGCAGGCCCTTAAATACAAACCCGGCGACGGCTATATTACCGACAGCCTGGGCTGGGTCTATTTTAAAAAGGGGCTTTTTAAGAAAGCCCTGAAATACCTGGAAAAGGCCGTTAGTCTCGTTCCGGATGACCCGATTATTCTGGAACATCTCGGGGATGCCTTTCGCGCTCAAAATAACCTTGAAAAAGCCCTGGAAGCGTACCGGCGGTCATTGTTGAATAATAACAAAGATAAAGCTATCCTTGAAAAAAAGATCCGGGATCTCTCCGGACCGGAGTCATAGGCCCATGCCATGGAAAAACGTGATGCTGTTTATCGGTGCGCTCCTTTTTTTTTCCGCATGCAGTACCCTGCCGAAAGGGTCGCCGGTTTTACCGGGTTCAAATATTCCGGCAGATCAGTTTGTGAAAAACATTTTGGGAATTAACGATAAACTTGAAACATTTCAAGGCGTTGGTAAATTCAGATTGTACAGTAGACAAGGCCTTCTGACATCACGGGTCGCCTGGATCGGTGATAAAAACAGCAAATTGCGCATTGAAGTATTAGGGCCCGGGGGCCGGTCCCAGGCCAGTTTTGCCGCCGATGGCAACTGGTTTTATGCCATCACCCGTAATCCGCTTCGGTTTCACAAAATGCAATCTAAAAATCCCAGCCTTAACCGATTTATTTCAATCCCCATCAAAACAGATGATCTTTGCATACTTCTGGCCGGTAAAATACCGGTTCGCCCGCATCACAGCGTTTTGGCCCTTTCTGGCCAGCCAGGTGGCGGCGTTGTCCTTGTGCTCAAGAAACGCTGGCTGGGAATAGTTGAAAAAATTTTTATAGATAGTGCCGGGTCGCAGGTTCAAAAAATAGAAGTGTTCGGCACCGGTGGTTCGCTTGCCTATGCCGTTACATTCAAAGGTTACAGGACCGTTTTGGGATACCGTATCCCTTCAACGCTGCTGATTTCAGATGCCGGCGGGGTGACCTTTGATCTTAATATCCATAAATTCAATCCGGATATTAAACTTGCGGATTCGGCCTTTGTCCTGGACCCTCCCGAAAGTAGGGAGTAGGGGAGGAGATGCCACCTTCAAGGACTGTCATAGCGCTGGAATCCCGGTTGAGAAATTGCCGGAATGTGTTGACCCTTGGCGTTAAACCGAATTTTGAAGATTACAACCCGGAAACAGCGGCGTTGATCCGGAAGGCGCCCATCGTCTATTACCCCTCCCTGTTTTACGCAGCGCTTTTTGCTCCCATGGGTAAAAAAACGTTTCCCGGATATCACAATTATCTGTGTGTCCAGGATAAAATTAAACAAACCGCATTGTTCAAGCTTCAAAAAATACCGCATCCTGAAACCAGGATCTTTTTCGGCCGGCACCAGCAAAAAAAAATCACCCATTATTTTTCTTTTCCCTTTATCGCCAAGATTCCCAGGGGCTCGGCCCTGGGACGAGGTGTTTTCCTGATCAGAAACCAAGCAGACCTGGCAGATTACTGCCGCATAACCCGCACCGCGTATATTCAGCAATATTTGCCTACAGACCGGGATATCCGGGCGGTGGTCATCGGCGCAAAGGTGGTTCATGCCTACTGGCGGCTTGCCCCCGGCAATGAATTTCGCAGCAATATTGCCCAGGGCGGATCGATTCAGCTTGGCAACATTCCGGCCGAAGTCTTGGATCTTGCCCTGCATACAGCCCGAAAATGCCGCTGGGATGATGTGGGCATTGATATCCTGCCCCATGGTGGCAAATTTTATGTCCTGGAAGGTAATATGAAGTACGGCCGGCAGGGGTTTGCGGCTGCCGGAATAGACTATATCGAGATGATGGCGCGGATGATTGACAAGGGAGAGATATAGTTGAAGGGAATGGTCAATTACAAATGATGAATATGGTATTGCCCCGTTCTGCGGTATAGTATTATACTCCCGGCGTCCCATAGAAACAGATGCAGGCGGTTGAGCGTTTGCAGGTTCCCTTTCGGTTCAAAAAAAAATATTTTCGTTTAAAAAAAGCAGCCCGTTTTTTATTGACAAGCACGGTAATTTTTCATATATACCCAATTTTCATGCCGGAGTGGTGAAACTGGTAGACGCACGGGACTCAAAATCCCGCGGGGGCGACCCCGTCTCGGTTCGATTCCGAGCTCCGGCACCAGCCAAAATACCAGCAGTTGTGCTGGTTTGATTCAGACCCCATGGTGGTTGCCATGGGGTCTTTTTTTTGGTGCGCGCCCGACCTCGGATCTTGTGTCCGCACAAAGCGACCGCGACATCAGCGTCTTGAATCAACATCGATTGTAAATTTGCACGTAATCTGATCAAATTTGGCACGTAATCTGATCAAATTATTTTTAAATTTTTTCATAAAAAAGCCTGGGTAGAGGATTTTTTATGCCCAGGCTCTTTTTATTTTAAAAATTCATAATAAGCAGCTCCTTTCCCTTGGTTACTTTTTTGGCTGAGACTGAATAGTTCAGGCTGACCTCTTTTATCTTAAATTTTTCGAATACCTCCCGCATTTCAGGGTGATCATTGATGCTCAAGATGAACCGTGACTTCAGCCGTCCGAGGATGGTCGCCATTTCGATATAATCTTCCTTTCCAAGGTTATGATTATAATAGGGTGCCTTATAATAAGGAGGATCCAGATAGAAAAAGGTCTGATCGCGGTCATATCGAACAATGAAATCAGACCATGGAAGGTTTTCAATGACAACCCCAGCCAGACGTAGATGCACTTCGGAAAGCTCCTCTTCAATGCGCAATAAATTTATTCGCGGGCTATGCAAAGGCCCCGCGCCAAACGTTCGACTACGCACCCGGCCGCCGAACGAATGCCGCTGCAGGTAATAATACCGGGCTGCCTGCTGGATGTCGGTCAGGCCACCCGCCGCCTGCTGACACTGCCAGTCCTTGAACCACTCCCTTGAAGATAAAAGCCACTTAAATTGCCTCAAAAATTCTTCTAAATGATTCTGCAGGACTCTGTAAAAGCAGACCAACTCTCCGTCAAGATCGTTAATGACTTCGTACTTAGATGGCTCTTTCCTGAAAAATACCCATCCGGCGCCGGCAAAAACTTCACAGTACGCTTTATGCTCGGGCATCATGCCGATAATGGTTTTTGATAATTTTGATTTGCCTCCGATGTAGGCCAATGGGCTGTCCATAGCAAACTCCTTGTGAGATAAACTCAACTTGTGGTATAAGCCCTCTGCTCGGTCCGAGTAGAGGGTCGTCTGATTTATAGATGTCTGGTTGTGCTATGAACAGCCATTCGCCTGGTGGAAGTTCCTGCTTTCACCAGGCGGCCCTCAACTACATTGTTAAACTTTTTCAGGGTCCGCAGTCCCCATCACTACGGTGTCCCAATAAAATCCGGGTTGTGCGACGTTATGACTTCTGATCCGGCCCGGCCATAATGATCGACGTTGGAAATAAAATTTATGCCCGCCCCGTAAACGTCCACATTTCCGCCACTGGTATAAAGTAACCGTGCCCCGTTAATTGAAGACGCATCGGCATTTATGCCTAAAAACATCACATCAAGATCAATGTTCGTATATAGACCATAAGTAAAGTCATCTAAATTGCACCCCTGTAGCGTAACGGGGCCAATCGTCGATCCAGTAATAGCGGTAAACAAACTGCGCCCACCAGAAAAATTTGCACCAGACAAAAGAACTTGATCCACATCACCATAAATTCGAATCGCGTTTGTGTCAGACCTTGATGAATAATCGATATTCGGTGAAATAACCTGAAGCTTTTTGACACTATTAGTCGATGAAACGTTGACCACTTGGCCAGGGGAAGAAAGCCGCACTGTAGGGTTCCGAACGGTTAAAGAATTAACATTCCCGTTAACATTAACTCCCACAAAATGCGTTGGATCGTGTAGGTTAACCAAAGAATCAACCACAACAGATTTCCAATCGCCTAACAAATTGACCCCGCTAAAGGACCCTGTCGTACGACTTGGAACCGTACATCTACCAATAAAAGCGTCTTTACCTTGTGATGCCGACAACCGAACTAAAGCGTTGCCCGAACATTTTACATCTATTTTATTTATGGAAACACCGGAAACATCCGTTGCGCCTGTGACATCGTCAACAATAGCAACCGCCGAATAGCCAGCCGTTCCGCCCAATCCGTTAACGCTAACCCCACTGACCCTGGTGCCTGTGCCGGATATTGTTTTGAACGTAGCCGCGTTAGTGTTTCCAAAAATCGTATCTATAGAGAGGTTCTTGATATCTCCGACAACATCGGCATAACTGCCGTAGTCCCTCGCGGTAAGTGATACGATATCATCCCCGTAAGAACCGAAGACACCGGACACATGAACATCGCTTGCCGGCCCTTGAATATGAACCCCATCAGACGGCATCATTGCATCGTCCACCCCAATCCTGGCTATAGTAATATCTCCCGCCGAAATTGCATATTTGGCACTATTCCCGGTCGTTCCTATCATCGTGTACGGATGCAGGGTTATGTTGTCGGCTCGACGGATAAAAAAGGTATGTAAATCACCGCCTAAACCGCCGTCGTTGCCTTGTCTATCCCACACACCACCAATAACAGTTATATTTTTATCCCGCTCATAAATTGAGCAATTCGCGGCCGCCACATCCATACGGGCATAATCAGACAGTTGAACGGTAGTCCCGTTGGTCACGGTATCAATGACGGCCGAAAAAGAATCGCCTTCAGCACCGGCACCGGTCACTAAGACCGTCCGGCCGACATCGGCGTTAGTAAACGCAGCCGTGGCGGAAATCATTATATCCCCAGCGATTTGATAAACATCACCGGTAGAAAAATCGTTATCAGTACCACCATCCATAAAATCAACAACAAGATATTTTCCGCCCACCTCGGAAACCCTGCCCCATGAATCATCGGTTACATTATGCACCCACTGGTCAACCTTGATCCCACTGGTGGCAAAATCTTCACTTGAATCATACAAAATGTTGTCTTGGCCACCGATGGTATAATTATCTCCGGCACCAAAAGAACACGACCCCTCAACATCAATATAGGTGGTTCCCCACTCTTTTATTGTACAGGTCAAACCATCTGTGGTGTTGGTTATCGACATCCCCCGCCTTAAATCCCAAGCCGAAGATGTAAAATCCTGTCCGGTATCTTGGCATCGAGTACTCCACCCACCGGTAGCGGTTCCCCCTTGCGTGTCTGCGGTCCCGGCCAGGTCATTTACGATTGAAACATCTGCAATATCCCGATTACTATTGGCAACCGCCCTATTTTGAAGCATGTTACAATCGCTGCCTTCAGTAAGCTGAATCGTTGCATTTGGGGCCAGTTCTAACCGTTGATCGGATCGTACTATTAACGGGGATGAAATCGGAAATATGCCGCCTTTTACCCGGATATCTTTGTAGTTGTTGAGGGCGTTCTGAATCGACCCGGCAACGTCCTGGCTGTGATCGGTTATGCTAACGGGACCGTTGACGGTCCAGCCTGTTGGAGACCCTGCTGCGCCTTGCAGCCCAGTGGCCCCGGTCGAACCGGTATCCCCTTTATCACCTTTGATCGCCGTAGACGCATTAACCCACGATGCCCCGTTGTACCGCTGGTACTGTGTACCGGTAATGCAACATGATCCATCAACCGGAGTTCGTGCCGTCATGCTGCTGTCCCAATACGCATCCCGGGCCGTGGCATCGGCATGGGAGGGGATGCTGTTTTGTAGGGTTGCGCCGTTAAGAGTGAAGGTTCCGGGAGACTCGGTACTCCCCACACTTACGGCCCCTTGCACATTCAACCCGTCATCGCCGTCTGATGTCACGCCGGGATAGGCGGCGCCCTCGGGTCCCATTTTCATTTTGGCGGCTGCCGGGTTAGATATGGCCAGGATCAGGAGGGCCAGGGTTGTAATTAAAATTCGTTTTTTCATAACGTAACACCCCCTATTCAATGGCCTCGTTGGTTTCCAGTATTTCACAGGTTCCGGCGGCGGCAAACTGCAGGACCAGGGCGGAGGCCCGGCGGTTCAGGTCGTGCTGAAACCGATCGCCGGCACGCAAGATGGCCACGGCCGGTGTATTGGCCGTGGCATCGTAGAATACGGAGACCGGGCCGCCGGTGACCTTCCATACGTAAATGTGTGTCGGGCTGCCGGCGGCCAGCAGCGTGACGGTCTGATCATCGGCAGCCCCGGTGGACGTGACGGCATGCCGTACTGCGATCGGGTTGTAATATGGCGGTGCGGCAGTCTTCGTAAGGTCTGCACTGGTAGGCACATAAACAGTACTGATGGACGCCCCCGGCGCCACACTGATCAACCGGCCGTTACTGCCCATCGTCAGGATAGCTCCGCTTGTATTGTTCTTATACGTCCCCGCTTTGGTTGCGGATACACAGAGCAACACCATGGCCAGGACAGCCAAAATAAAACTGGTTTTTCGACTCATTTCATCCTCCCAAAAAAGTTTTTAAGTATAATCAATGGTTAATCTGTGAAATTTTCCGAAAGTTTGCCACCAGCTTTGAGTACGGCTATGGCATCAACCCGCTGCTGTTTTTTGATTTGTGCGGCTATCAATGCGTTTTGTTTCCTTGTCTCCCGAAGTGCTTTTGCTTTATCTGTGTCCACATAAACGCCGACGCCTTTGACGCCTTCCCACGCCCCCCGGTCGTCTCTGGCCGGCGGCAGTTCTGACGCCTCAATGTCGTCATATTCAGCCCTGCTGGGGGTGGCCTTATCAAACACCCGGCCAAGCCACTGGGCTTCAGTTTCGCCTTTCCGGCGTGACTTCGGTGCCGGATGAATAACCGATACTGTTTTATCGGCATTATAAATCACACGTACCTTCATTATTGATCCCCCATTGCTATAACGCACACTGTTGCCATATCCATACTTGAATCATTACCAGTTTTAGTACCGACAAGTGCCCCTGTGGTGAGTAGCGAATTAATATTAAAGACTCTCGCATAATCTCCACCATCATCACAGGTGCCCACCAGGGCATAATTCGTAGTCGCAAAATCAACGTCCCAGATTATGGTATAGTCGCCGGGCCCATCGTCGATTATTGAAGAAACATTGAAGCTATCATTAATAGCAATTGTTCCTGTGCCGTTGAAATTTATCCAGGCTTTTATAATGCTGTCGCCGTTAGTACCGCTCCCCCCCTGTCCCAGCGATAACGGTGTCGTCAACCCGGACATGGAGGTAATGTTGGTATTCGCCCCGGCTTCAGCGGCCCCAACCTGATCGGCAGTGACGGCGTGGGGGTTGTTTTCCAGAGCGGCATGAGCGCCGTCAGCGGCCGCACGCGCCGTGGCTTCTGCATCAACTTCAGCTTTACGGGCGATATCCGCGCCAGCAGACGGCGCCGCAACCTGTGCCCGTCCGTTTGAGTCCCTGATAATAAGCCGGCCGGCAGTGGCCGCACTGGCAGCGCTGTGAGGGCTTGTCAGCACGGCATGAGCATTGTCAGCGGCTTGCCGCGCGGTAGCTTCGCCGCCGATGTCCGTCGTATTCGCGTCGGTTTTCTCCTCAAAATATTTGATCCACCGGTCAATGAGGTTCCAACCCCAGTTAAAATACTGAAACGGCGGTTTTTCTTCTTTGAGCCAGCCGGTGAGTTTCTTTGCAACAGACGGCTCTGTGATTTTGGTCACGTCGTTATCTGTCACCCAATCTAATTTTGTTGTAGGTTTTGCCACGGTTTATACTCCTATTCGGTCATCTGTATGTATGCCAGTTCGCCACCGGCGCTCGCGTCATTAAGGTCCCCGAATCCATTCACGTCCGCATCATCCGGATCAAACCCGAAGGCGTTGGTAGTAGAAAATACAATGGCCAGGAAGTCCACCTTCACGCCCGCCCCCACTGTTTTTTGCATCAGCGCACCTGTAAATGCGGCAATTTCACCGGCAATGGGCGTGTCGCTGTACAGCTCGATCTGGGCCGGATAGGTTTCCACCACCTGCACCCGTCCGGCCTGGGAAATCAGTTTCCAGACATTGATAACTTCCTCCATGGTGCCGTTGGAAACGTCCTTCCCGATCTCCGCTTTCAGTAATATCCGGTACAGGCTGTCATCAAATCCCATCCGCTCCAGGGCCACGATGGTACCGATATTATCGAGCTGCCGGCCGTCACAGCTATCGATATCGAGCCGCGTATAGAGATCATGCAGCACATCTTCGATCTCCTGTACCTGACTGCCGAACAGGGCCTCCATGAGGGCCATCAGGTTCGGACTGGCCTTATACTGCTGTAAAAGCCTTGCCTTTGCGGCATCGGCATGGGCTGTAATCTTATCGATCATGATGAACTCACCGTTATATTCGCTGTGCTCCAGGATGACATTTCAACGGTTCCGCTGCTGCCGTCATCGATGGTGATATTACTATCCAGCGTCGGGCTGGCGGATCTCCCGATCCGCACGGTTACATCCGTTATCCCTGAAATGCCGGACAGCTGAGCGATGAGCTGGGGATAGACAATCACGTCCGCCCCGGCGCCCAGACTATTGCCCCAGTCGCTGATGGCCTCCTGGACGGCAGTATCGCCTGCCGCCGGATAATTGCTGTCAATTGTCAGATCCAGTTCAAGATAGATCGGCACGATGGTGGGCCGGGAAAATTTGCAGACATGGGTAAAGCCCTGGCTGTCGGTCACATTTTTTGACACATCGCCGTGGGCTTCAATCCCGGCCGGTTTAGCCGACAGGGTGATCATGTCGGCTATTTCCTGATCCCGGTCGGTGACACCCCCGGCCTGGTACACCACCACCTCAAACGATTTTGCCGGCAGGCCCCGGGCATCCACGGACATGGTGTAGTTTTCAAACACACTGACATGTTCGATCTGCACTTTTGAGGCATCTTCGTTCAAGGTCAGGATAGCGCTGCGGATGGCAGCGGCCGGCCCTGAATGGCTGATCTGCAACGTATTGTTGCGCCTGATCCGAAGCTCAGCGTCTGTTTCCAGATCCTGGCCGGGTATGGCGGCAGACGGGTTTATCACGCTGGAAAGGCCGCTGATCGGCGTGTCTATCTGTGTCAGGGTGCCGGCGTCAACGTCTATCGGCCCGGTCTCCCGGCAGGTACAGTCAACGGTTGCCGTCCCGCCGCTGCCGATCTCCACATCCTCATCGGTCTCGAATATAATATCCGGATTGCCGTCCACGGAAAACAATGTGCCGGCCGGGATCTCGGTGCCGGCTGTGCCGGTCAATTGTTGTCCGCTGATCTGGCTGGCCAGGGCCGGCAACCTGACATGGCCGGTGATGGACGCCGCATGGTCCAGGCTGATATCGCCTGCCAGGGCCGGATACTGGGAATTGTAAATCTCCTGGGCAAGCTCCCACAAAAGGGCCTCACGCTCGGCAAATATGGATTTGAGCTGCCCGAACACACTCTGTGGCGTGGTATTGATATTGGCGCCGAATGCGGCCTTTAAGGCCGTCTCAAGTTCGTCTTCTATTTCGGCCAGCGTTTTTAAAACAAATCCTTGGGTCGTGATTCCAAATGTCATGGCAAAACCTCATCAAAGCACAATTCGCCTTCGGTTGTGGCAGCGGTAAACGTTAGTTTCAACTGCCGTGTAGACCGGTCGACCTGCAACGCAAAATCCGTTAGCTCCAGAATGCCCGGGGTGTTTACGATCACTGCTTTAAAAACACTGTCAAGCACAACCGGGTCAGGGTTTTTGACTAAAACCTGCTGGAAATACGGCACGCCGATGCGCGTGTCCAGAAACCATTCTCCCATGAATGTCTTTAACCGCTGGGAAAGATGCTGGCGGATAGCGTCTACGCCTGATACCAGTGTCAGATCCGTGCTGCCGGCCGGGAACGTCAAATCCCAGTCATCTATATCCAGTTGCAGGTCCATTAAAGAATGTTCTCCCCTTCAACCGATGTAACGGCGTTTGTGGTGATTTCACCCACGATCTCAGTGGCCACCGCAATCCAGAAGGCTCGAAGGATGGCCTCCTCACCGCTCGACAACCCCTCCCCATGGGCAAGAGCAAGCACACTGTCTGCTATTGCATTCCCCAGCCGGGTTGCATTCATTGCCATTTTACACCCTCTTTATGGTGGCCAGCCTGGCCCTGTCGTCAGTAAAATTATCAATCGTGGTTTGCAAAAACGGCGTCCCACCCATGCCGCCGAGAACCCGGGCACCGATCAAATGATCCAGCATGCTGTCAACGATGGATAAAAATTCCTCGGTGGCCCCGGAAATGCTGATTTTACCGTCCGGGTCCAGTTCGACCCGCATCTGTCCGTTTTGAAAAATCGCATTGTCCGCACGGGTATTTTCCAGGGGGGCCCCAAACGGTTGCAAACCCGGAATAAAAATGCCGTCGGACAAATTATGATGCCTCGGGTCTGAAGGGACAACGATCTGGCCCGTCCCAGACAGCCAGGCATCGATGGACCGCTCACAAAATATCAACATCCCGATATCACCGGGCTTGAGCGGCAGATGGAGATACGCGGTTTTGTTTGCCGCGGCCGGCCATTGCACCGGAACCGAGGTGACCACCGGCAGTTCGGTTTCCCCGGTGGACTTGTACCGCTTTTTTAAAAGCGGCTTGACATCGGCTTTCTGCAGGCTGTGGTCATAGGTTTCCACACGGGCCGGCAAACAGACATGCACATCATAAAGCTTTGCGGTAATCGCGTCCTTCAAGACCTGGGCCAGGGTTGTCATATAGGCTCTCCCTGGCCGGTGGCATAAAAAGCCGGACCGTGGCTGTCACCGGCAAAATTAACGGATTTAATCTTGTAGCTGCCGTTGACCAGACTGCTTTGGATGGTCACCAGCCGGCCCGGCATAAACCGTGTGGTCTGGATCAATGCCGTAAATTCGATGCCTTCTTTTTCTCTTATAACGGGTGTTCCGATCAGTCCGGTTTCCGGCGTCAGCAATACCGCATCATCCCCCAGGTCACTGTCTTTCGGCACCACCTGCAAGATGTTGTCCTGGACAGACCATTCGAGCCCCATTTTTTCGGTCAGTTTATCCAGGATGTCTTTACTGCTGCCTGTGGCCGCCAGCCCGTTCTGGGCTTTTTCGCTTTTGACCCCCAGCAGGGAGCCGATAATCACCTGGCCCTGATCCTTGAATGATTTGACGGTGTCGGCAATCACTGTTTTCAGGTCCGTGCCCGGCGCATAGCTTTTATCGATATGGGTGCTCCGGAGGGCCTGGTCACCGTCCCCGCATTCAACGGTGGTCACCCAGTCGGAACCCTGTCTTGAGATGTAGCTTTTTGTGATATCACCATAAAAAAGTTGCTCAAGATTATCCTGGTATCCGACTTCCAGCAGGGCAACCGCCCCTTCTTTTTCAGCGATACTGCGAGTTTCCGGGCTGATGTTGTAAACCGATATCTTGGCCGTATTGGGGTTGGATTCCGAGTTTTTTTCAACTTGGAAGATAATCCGCAGATCCGTTATTTTGACCGCCTCATCGGTATCTTTTACGCCCAGTGTCAGGGCTATGTTCCGGCGCCATAATTGCTGCATGTTACAGGGCCTCTTTGTAAATCAATTTGACGTCTTTGCCGAAATTGTCCCTGTCGGCTTCCTGGTAAAGATTCGAATAATTGATGGCAAACAGGTTGCCGCCGGGCATCAGGCCGCCTGAATAGGGCGCAAACAGATCCACGCCCAGGCGTACGATCACACCGGATAAGATCCTCTGCCCGGACCCGGTCTTAAAATCCATTGCCCACCCAGTGGCCCGGGAATTGTACCTGAAATGAAACGCATACACAGTGCCGTCCAGCTCACACCTGAAAGAAAAATTCGGGCTATCCGTCTCCATGGGGATCTCAATAAATGCCATTTATTCGCCTCCCACAATCTGGTACAGCCAGGATGTCGCCGTTTGACGCTGGGAGTCATTTGCAACCGGACCGGCCTGCTGTTTGCCCGCCTGTTTTTCGCCGGCAGTCAAATCCTGCACACCGGCGTCCCTGGCATCGGCGGGAACACCGCCGGCCACGATCTGGCTGGTGACAATCTTGATCTCGGAAAACTCGGCGGAAAACACCAGGGCATTCGCATTTGCCGGATTGCGATCGGCGGAAAAGCTTTCCATCACCATGTTGGTCCAGGTCGTAAGTCCGGTGACAATGGTCAACAACGGCTGCTCTTCATAAATTTCATTAAAAATATCAAAAGCGGTTTTGGATGGTTTGCCGGCAGTTGCATTTAACAGCCGCCCCCCCAGGGCGATCGTGCCGGCAGTGGCAACGGTGCCGGCAGCCCCTTTGATAGCGCTGCCGACAACGCCGGCGATATCGCCCAGGGCCGCCTGTGAGAGAGTGATGGGGGTATCGGACACTGTCCCGGCGATGGCCAGCTTCCGGCCATTTTTGATGATATGGTCGGAGATCTCACTGCCGTCTTCAACTGGATGCTTTGTGGCCGCTGATGCCATGGTGTATGTCTCATTGCGGGTCACTTCCACCTGGATCAGGCTGCGGACGCTCCCGCCTGCGCTGTACTGGATGGTGAGCGGCGGCTTTTTAAAGCTTTGGAATATATTTTCAAATCCCATTTAATACTCCACCATCGGCTCTGTGGCCCGGGCGGTTTCCCGGATCATCCGGGCGATGCCGTCACTGACCCCCTGCTTTACGGCAGGCCCCACCTGATGAGGAGATGTCCCTTCAGGTACGGTGACGGTGATGGGCGCATTCACGTTGATCCGTGAATGCGGGGACCTGAGCCGGGGGCTGGCTGCCGGCGAAGATGACGGTGCCGGGCTGACCACTGAAAAAACCTTTTCGATCATGGATCCACCGGCCTTTGTGATGCCGCCGATGAAATTACTGCCCAGCTTTGTGAAGCGTTCAATCTTGTCAAAGATGGGCTGCAATATTTCATTTAAAATAAAATCATGGATGGCCTGAAATATCCCAAACAGATATTCTTTGAAGGCAGCCGCTTTCTGCTGAACGATCGAAAACGCCTCCTTGAATTTCTCCACGATGATACCTGTGACGGATTTTTTACCCTGAAAGAATGACACGATGTCCTGAATGATAAAAACAGCGGCTACCACAGCCGCCCCGATCAGCAGCGGAATTGCCAGCATCTGCAGGTTGGCCGCCAGCGCCGCCAGCTTGACGGCTTTAAATGCTTTCACAATGGCCACCAGCCCCATTGCCATCTGACCCAGCCCCATGAGGATCTGGGCGCCTGCAAACAGCCCCATGGCCCACGCCGCACCCATGGCCATGTTTTCAATACCACCGAACAGATCGGCAATATCCGTCAGGATGGACACCATTCTGGCCAGGGCCTTGTAGAGAACTTTGATGAAGCGGATCAAGCCGCGTATAAACTTTGTCACGCCGGATTTGATCGCCTTTCGATTCAGCAGCACAAATTCCCGGAACTGGCCGAACAGGTCAATGAACACCGGCAGCAGTTCGCCGCCCACCTGGTTTTTTAGCCCGGCCACCACCGATTTGGCCCGCAGCAGTTCATCCTGGAATTTTTCAGCCTTTCGGGCCGTCTCTTCGTCCAGGACAATGCCCAGGCGCCGGGCCTCCTCGCGCATAGCCTCGAAACCATTACGCCCCTGGTTGAGCATGTTCACCATGCTCACCCCCTCTGTATCAAACAGCTTGAAGGCCAGGGAGACCTTACGGCTTTGATCCGGGATTTTGGCAAACGCTTCTGCAAGGTCCGCCATCAAATCTTCCGATTTTCGCACGTTGCCTTGATTGTCCACCAGGCTGACACCCAGTTCTTCAAACGCATCTTTGGCAACACCGGTACCGGCAGCCGCCTCTGCAGCCCGCCTTGTCAATCGTTGCAACCCCGTATCGAAATTGTTCTGCGCCACCCCTGACAGCTCAGCGGCATGCCGCATCTCTTGGAGTGCTTCAATACCCACACCCAGCTTATCTGCTGTTTTGGCCGCCTTATCGCCCACGTCCGCCACATTCTTCGCCATGCCATACAGCATCCCGGCCGCAGCGGCCCCGGCAACGCCTACGGCCGTGATCATGGTCTTGGTCTTGTCAAGGCCCTTGTTGAGGGTCTTGAGGGCTTTGTCGTCTACGTCAAAGCCTATGGAGACAAACAGATCGCGAAGTTTCATTTTCTCTTATTCGGCGGATGATCCGCCGCCCATTGCTCGGTTTCCTGGCGGATGTCAAGGGCCTCGTTGGCATCGGCCAGGTCGGTGAGGCGCCAGTAGGTTTCAATCTCATGCAATGTGGCGATCCCGGCCAGGACCGGCCGCCACAAAAACCAGTTGATATTGGTTACGCCAGGGTCATACCCGCCTTTTTTAACAGGCCTTGAAAGACGGGTTTGCCGCCGAAAAAATCACCGTATTCTACCTCCAGGGCGGTACCGACAACCTTGAACAGATGCGGTAGCCGGCCGGCGAATATCAGGTCAAATTGCTTCGAGACTTCCCCCTTGCCGGTGTGGATCGTCTGGGAAAGCGCCGCCTTGACAATTTCAACAACTTCGTCCTGATCCAGGTTTGCGCAAATAGAAGAGACGATCCCGGGCACATCGATATCCTGTTCAAGTATGTCCTTCCCGACCTTGGCGTCTCCCATGATGCCGCCCATGGGGGCCCCGATGATTCTGGCGATCCGCACCATGAGCTTCAGGGAGGCGGTGGGGGTCATCTGGCAAAAAGTATAGGTTTCGCCGTCAATTGTTCGTTCAACAGGTTCGCGCATCAGTTACCTCCCACTGTAAATTGGGTCAGCGCGCCTTTAATTTGCCATTCCCGTTCACCGGATTCTTTTGCAAACTCACTGTCCGCAGGCTTGACCACCGTGCCCTCGGGGATCACGTATAACGACGTGCCCGATGAGTCTTTGACAATGCAGGACAGCAATGCCCCACTCACATCAAATGCCGACAGTGTGGCATTATCGCCGGATGTCTGGGGCATGGTGACGGTGATCGCGCCCATTTTGTTCGTGTTTTTGGTCCGGGTCACCTCGCCGGACGTGCCCTGGGCAAACGTCCAACTGTCTTCATCCTTGGCAACGGATATTTTGTTCCAGGATTTAATGATGCTGCCGCCGATAATCAGGCTCACCTGGCTCGGATCATAGGTTTTTACGTCCATCGGTTTTATCCTTTTTGATTAGATTACCTGCAAAATTTAAAGGGTCAGTTTACCGGAAATGGCCACCTTGTGCACGGCGCCGGCCAACTGGGCCGTAAAGGTCACGCCGTTCAAGAACCGGGCCGCCTTTTCAAGGGGATCCACATCGGCAATGGCCGGCACGGATATCTCTATGGTGCCGTCGGCAATAAACCCGGCGTCAACCCCTTTTTCCAGCCGGTACCGCAGCTCGTTTTCCACTACCGTGATGCCCTGGGTGGTAAACGGGATCTTGTCCGCAAGGATCAACCGCAGAAATACGCCTTCGGTGATCCGGGCCTGGAGCCAGTCGCAACCCCGCATGATGTCAATGTACTCGCCCGATGCCATGCACGCTTCAGAGGAGATAATGTTCACCCCGGCCACGGTCTCATAGAAATTGGCGTTTTTGTCTTTCAGGTTGGCAACGGCGCTGGCGGTCAGAGAATCAACCGTGATCCCTGCCAGGGCCTTGAACTTCCATGTGAGAGACCCCGGATCTTCCGGCAGGCAGCGTCCCAGCCAGGCCGCTTCCGGATAATTCTCATGATCCGTTGAATACATAATCGCGGTCCGGTCATACCCGGCCGTTTTAAGGGTCGTGGCGATGTCCGTTGAGCCGGTGGTGATCATTGCAGCTTCGTCGATACAGGCAATGAAAATCTTTGCCCGGGCCTCCACCCATGCCGCCACAGCCGCGATGTCCGCAATCTGCTCTGCCTCAGTGCCGTCCCGGGTCAGCATCAGCGCATACCAGTCATCGCTGGCCTCAACCATTAACGCCAGTTCATCGGTGATCGATTCTGAGGCGTCATATCGGCCGATGATGATCTGCTCAGGGCTGACCTCCTGGCCGAACAGCTTTGCAGCCGCTTTCCACTGTTCGGTTGTGGTTTCGAAATCTTCCTCCACCGCTTCGATGGAGTTGTACACCCGGTACCGGTCTTCAAATTCATCCAACGGCCCGAATACAAGGGCCGTGCCAAACCCGGCCTGGGTAATTTTTGCGGTTTCCCTGGTGATATTGACCACCACGATGTCTTTAATGAGTGTGCCCATTTTTACGCTCCCACCTCGATAAGTGTTTCGGTTACGACTTGCCCGGCAGTGCCACGGACAGCGACCGTCCGTATCTCGCCCGGCGAGTCTTCAACAACCTGCACATACGACAGGCTGATATCTACATGTGCCCGGCCTTCATGGGCCGTATCCATGAGGGCGCTTAAATCATTGGGTACCGAGTTGCCCCATACGGCGATCCCGGCAGCCTGCAAAACGCTCTGGTGGGACGGTAGCTCCAGGGCGTTGACAATTCTGTTAACGTGCACCAGCGCGTTATCTGCGGTCACCTGGATCGACAGGGTGCACCGCTTGCGCATGGCATATTCATACGTGTCTTCACTCTTGTATCGCTCTTCGGCAGGCCCGACACCGGCCGGTCCGGAGATGATATCCATGACGGCAAACGGCCGGCCCGGCCGGTCCCCGTCCTCTTTGTCCCAGATTACGGTGACACCGGTCAGGATGCCGGCCAGCCAGGTATAAAGAGCGGTTTCTTTGTCTGTGGGGATGCGATTCATCCGTTATGCCTCTATGCCTGTCAGCCGGGCCTGGTAATGGGCCTGGTGAAATCCGGTCCAGTCTTTCACCGCCTGCACTTCATACGTTGTACCGTCCGCCCGGGTCACCACGTCCGAATTCTTCAGCTCAAACGCCGTGTAGATTTTCTGCTGATCCTTTTCCCGGTCCCCTTCGCTCAGCTTCCGGAGCTCCCGGCCGTTTAACGGCTGGATGTTCCCCCGTGGTGTCGTAAATACCTGGACAGTACCCGCCACATACCGCCCGTTCACATATCCGCCGGCTGCCGTGCGGGTCACCGTAATCGCTTCGGTTGCCAGCTTCATGTGTTCACCTTATGGACAATCGCTTGACGCAGCCGGCCTTCATCCACCAGCGGTGTGGGGAATTGGCGCCGTTTTTGGATCTTTGTGGACTCCGCATTTTCGATATAGGGCGTGCCACCACTCGCGATCTTCTCTTGTACTTTCCCCACAAAAAACAGGCCGAGTCTTTCCAGGAACCCTTTCTTTGAAGACGTTCCGGTCACGATTTTTACCTTTTCCCGGTCCACCGTTTTACGGATGGTGTCACTTTGTTCATCCAGGGTGGCACGCAAAAACGACCGCTGGGGGATCTTGATGTTATGGCCTTTCCCGGCCCGGTCGGTGCCGAATTCATGAGTGGCCGCAATGATCACCTCTTCGGCATCCTTCTCGCCGAAAACGCCGATACTGACAGAGCCTTTGAGTTTTTTAACCCGGCGTTCAAAGTCCTTCATGCCGGTATCGCTCATCTGCATAGAGGTTTTGATCATGGCGTCACCACCATAAATCCGGCCACGCAGCCTTTGCAGATGCGGGCGAATTCACGCCCGTAGGCCGTCTCATTGTAATCGTCAGACCCGGGGGCCGCATAGGACGTGGCAACGTCTCCGGTTCGTTCGCTCACCACGGCCCCGCCTTTTTCAGTTCCGTTGATCACGGTCAGCCGATGGGCCGCCAGATACCGCTGGGCCACTTCCTGCCGGGCCCCGAATACGGCCTCGGTGATCTGGAGGGCCACGTCCGCCAGTACCAGGTCAAAGGTGCCGTCAGACACAGACGACAGTTCAGCGGCAATGGCCAGTATGTTGGCCTTTGAGGTATCAGCCATTGGATTCGGCATCCTTTTTGGATTTGGTTTCCGCTATTTTCATAATCGCCTCGATCTGACCATCGATAGCCGCCACCACGGTTTTACGCTGAGCCCCGCCACTTTCAAACTGTCGGTACTCATTAAGGGTTTCCACCTCCATGGTGGCCTGGATCAGGTCAATAAAATCATGGGCGTTGAGGTCCTTAATCTCCACAAGCTCCGCCTCATCACCGCCCACCGGGCGCAGGAACGTTCCGTAATGGCCGTCCCAGTCATCCGTGCCGGCCAGGGCCTTGACGGAGGCAAAGATTTCCGCATCGATTTCATTCCTGCCCGGCACGAACGGATATACCCCCTGGCGTTTTTTTGTTTTATAGGGCAGATGTGTGATATTGGGTTTGTCGCTGATAACGATGATCATACTCATTTGTTTTTCTCCTTGTCGCATCAGGGCGGCTTTCCAGCCGCCCTGCAGTATAGTATCCGCCGATAACGGCAGGGGGTTTTAAATGCCGGTGAAAAAAAGGCAGGACAGCGGGTAACGGATCACAACGCCGCCGATCCGGCTTTCACCGGGGACCTGGAATTCCAGGCCCTTTTCCTGCATGGGGTAGACCTGGAGTTCCATGGGGATCCTCAACTCCAGGTTTTCCTTGCTTCTTTCGTAGCACACGGCCCCGTCTTTCGTGCCGCTGACAAAGGCATTGTCCAGTTCGGTGTACATGGGCTCCACCGTGGTCAGGCCGAACGAGTTGCCCGGCTTGGTGATAAACTCCAGGATGGTCATGTCACTGTGGGTGCTTCTGGGCGTGCCGGCGATGTGGTCATACTGATCGTTGGGCAGCAACAGGGTGTCCGCCTTGTGAACCCCCTTTGACTGGCTCCGGACAGTGGAGGTGATCAGCCGGATATCGGCAATGATTTCATCCGGGGTTTTTAACGTCCATTCCTCATCACCGCCCGCGCCAACGGCAGCGGCCAGGGTGGGCACGTTGGTATTGGTCAAAAAACCCTGTAGACCGGTCGCCGTATCGCCCGTCCACGCGATCCGGCTCTCTTTTTCCCTGATCCCCCGTCGCTGGGCAGCGGCTTTCTCGGCATCCAGGGAAATACCGGCCATCTGGGCGGCCCGGATCTCCTGGTGGTTATAGCCGAAGGCCAGACCCAGGGATTTTACCGGCAGGGTGACGGTTGTACCGTACACGTCCGCCCTGGGCAGGTCCTGGCTGTAGTCGGATATGATTTTTGCCATGCCGACCCGGCTGTACATGCGATAGGTGATGCTCTCGGCCCCGGGATTGTCCCGGTTCGATACCGGTATCAGCATTCGGTATTTCAGTTCCCGCTCTTTAAAGCGGTAGATTTCCGCCTCCAGGGACTCCAGTTCCCGCTCCATGAACAGACCGGCATTGGGATCGATGGCGTCCAGGGCGTGTCTAACTCCGTCAATGCGTATCATTGTTGTCTTTACTCCTTTTCGTTGTTAACCGATAAAATTACGCCGATCACGGCAGGTTCAGGTCCAGCACGGCAATACCGCCGGCCGATGCATCCGTTACAAATTTAGCCCCGGGCAGGGCCACGGCATCGGCGGTATCCGCATCGGATCGGAACGCGCCGAGCTGCTCACCATCGCCGGCCACAAACCGCACAAATGCCGCAGTCTCTGCGATCACATCATCTTCCACCTGGACATACACCCGGCCCTTTTTGATGACCGACATGGCGCCCTTGTCCGCATATCCGGTGCCGGATACAATATGAAGGGTCCGGACCGTCACCCCGAGCCCGACTTTACCGGTGACCTCCCCGGTGGCGTCCGGCAGCACCGCACTGCCGTCGGTGCTGCCTTTGGTGACAAACAGGCCGAATCCGATGGCGGCGCCGGATGTGTTGATTTTGGTCACGATATCATGGGGCCCGATATCGGCCAGCTGGCCCGGCAGCCCCACATCCATGTATGTATTGACGCTGGACTGCATGAGTTTCGCCGTGCTGCTGCAGATGTCCTTCGCGCCGTCGAAAAGTTTTTTAAATGCCGCTGCCGGGCCGGCAAATGCCATATCAGGCCGGCCCCGCCAGGCCATGACCGCCAGCAGCACGATCATGGCAGCCATCATCAGCGCGATGCCCATAACTAAATCACTGTAAATCATGTCAAACTCCTTTTGTCTGTTTGGGCCTGAGCCCGTTTATTTTTCCGGTTCGCCGTTTGCCAGGGCGTCGGATTTGCGGATGAATTCCGCCCTGGGATCCTTCTTTTCCCGGGCATCGGCTTTTTTGGCATTGAGTACAAAATCACCCAGCTTTCGGTTGTTGCCGTCTTTCTTGGCGGAACCCATCAGTTCCACCACCGCATCATACCGGGCATTGATGTACTCTTCCGATTTACCGTCGGCTTTGAATTCGGGTGAAGACTTCTGTATCACCGCCACCTTGATTGCCTGGTTGTCAAGGCCGTCTGCCTTGATTTCCAAAGCCCCGGCCATGTCTTCCAGTGCCCGCCGCCCGGCAACCAGCCCTTGCAGGACCTCCCCGGCCGGGTCCAGCAGCCCGGCATTGTCCGCCTTGAGCGTTTTGTTTTCTTCGGTCAGGGTGTCGATCTTTGCCTGATGGGCGTCCACCTTTGCCGTCAGTTCAACGACCCTGGCCGCCTGGTTGCCTATGACAACCACCGCCTCATCCAGTTTGTCCGAAATCCGGCCCAGCACGCCACCGGCTTCCTTGGGCACCTCCTGGTCAATGGCATCCATGCTGAACCCGTCTACTTTCAGCGCTTTTTTAATAAATCTCACCACGTTGTTTTCCTCCTCATCGAGTTTTAATTTTACACTGCTTCCCGCCCGGCCCCTGGGCACGATGCTCAGGTGGTTGTAGCGGATATTCTTTTGCACAGCGTCGTAATGGCCTTCCTTGGGATGTGTGCCGGGGGTCGGTATAACCTCGGCGTCATACCCGCAGGACAATTCCACCTCCTTTCCGGATCGCTGACGGTGCAGCACATAGGCCACCGTGTCCTTGTCGGTGATCTGCACCGTGCAGGTCACAAACTCATCATCATGGGTAATATTCTCTCCGGTACCGCCCACCTGCCGCTGCCTGACATTGTCCACGGTGACGACTTTTTCCGCCGGGTGCAGGAACGTAAGAGGCACCAGGCGCAGCGTGTCTAAAGACGCACGGGAAAACACTTCTTCGGGGCTTCGGTATTCCCTGATCCGCCGGCCGTCCTCAACATATTCAAAGATCCCGGCCCGGGTCACCCGGGCATCACACCGGAGAAACCCCTGGGGGGTCATCTGATATTTGTCATTTTTAATCGCATCCAGCTTCAGGGTAAATTTGCGCTGCATAATCAAAGCTCCGTGATAAATTCGTCGAGCACCGGTTCCGGCGTGCACCGGCATTGAAAGTCTTCCCCGGGATGGCCGGTCTCATCCGGCGGATCAGACCACGTAAATCGTTTGCCGTTGTTTTTCAAATGGCTTTCCCGGGTGGCCCCGTCGGTGACAGACCGCCAGATGTATTCCGACACCCCGGCTTCCTTGTGTCTCAGTTCGGTGAGCTTGCCGTTGAGCTTGCTCACCTGATCCCGGGCGATGAACCGGGCCCGGCGCCGGGTAACATCCAGCCGTTCCCGGATCTGCCGGGCAATGGTCCGGTTGGCATCCCCGGCCTCGGTCCTGGTCATCACCAGGGTCCGCAAATCCTTGATGCCCTTGTCGGTGATATCCCTGATCAGCGCCACGTTTGACTCCACATAGGCATCGAGTTTGGGTTTCAGCCAGCGTTCCTGCCGGAGCACCGGCACCCCCAAAACGGTTTTAAACTGCCGGTCCACCTGGGTGCGGTTGAATTCACTGACCCGGTCGCCAAAGGTTTTTGCGGTCCGGCGCACCTCGGCAACGTCCATCTCCCGGGCCACTTTCACCTCGATGTCGTCAAAGGTTTTAGCGATCATTTCGCCGTAACTTTCGGTGTCTATTGTAAAGTGTCGGCCGTCGGCCCTCAAATCGCGCTCCCGCGCCTCAAGAATTTCCGGGATTAACGATACTGCTTTTTTCGATTCGTTGAAAAATGAGCGCGTCAGGTGCAAAATAGCCGCATAATATGACCGCTCCAGGGCCACCGGGTGGAGTTGGCGGGGGGGCCGCTGTTTTTTCGGCATTTTTTTCCCCGCCGCTGTCATGGCCTGCCGGCGCTTGAGGATTGCTTTTTGTTTCTCGGCAGGGGTCATTCCGCACCACCTTCTTCAAACGTTTTACGCGAGTCAAAATCAATCGTGGTTTCCATGCTGTATCCGTCACTGCCGAACCGGCTCACCGCGACTTCCTCGGGCTGCAGGACATTGTTGGAAATGTAAATCTGATCCGTCTCGGCCGTAATTTTGCGGGTCTCGGCATTCTCTTTTTCCGTGGGCTGCCAGAGCGATGCAAATTCAAACGACCAGGGCCCGGGGTCTGCCTTTTCCTGGGCCAGGATCAGGGATATCAGCCGGGAAACAGGCGCCCTCAAGTGCTTTTTCTGATACGCTTTGACCAGATCGTAATAATTGCGGGTGGTCTCATCGGCCCCGGACAGGGTCCCGAGCTGCTGGCCGAACAGCCGTGTTTTGGGAATACCCGATGCGGCCGCCACAAAGTCCACATACTTGTCGATCAGCTCCACCAGGCCGGTGATGGGCGTCTGGATTTTGCTGAACTCCTCATCCTGGCCCACCAGGGCCACGCCCAGGGAGGACATGTTGGCCACCGCATATCGTATTCTGGCCATCAGGGTGGTTTCTTCCCCGTCCGCTATCAGGTTGGCCAGGTTCGGGATCTTGAGCACCTTGGTGATGAAGTCCTGGAAGAGTATGGCCCCGGCCTGGACCGAGGTGCCGTGGTGTTTCAACGCCTCATTGACGGCGATGATCACCGAATCCGCCCAGCCCTGGTTCTGGATGCGCAGCCGGTCGGGCAGATAGGCCCCGTCAAACCGGATCACGCGAGACGCATGAATGACCCGCTGGTCTATCGGGGTCGATGCCGCCATGGGCTGAAGCCGGTAGGTTTTTACCCGTCCAAAATTTTCCTGCATGGGGTCGTCATGTTTTTGGGCAATGGACAGTTGCCAGCGGTCCAGGTTGTTTAAGAACTTCAGTTGGTCAAGCTTGCGCTCATCCAGGGCCGTCGTTGGCTCCTGACCGTCCATGGCGCCGAGCACCATGATATTGCCACCGTACAGCCGGGCCAGGCACAGGGCCTCTTCCAGTGCCGGCCATGCCCCGATCTTTTCCAGGCGCGTGATGACTCTGGCGCTGAGATCCTGGTCTTCAATATTCAATTTAATGCCCTGCCGGCAGACATCTTCGGGTATGGCATCCACGATGCGCCGGGCAATCCAGTTAAATCGATATAGATCCTCCAGCTCGGTTTTGGTCAGAACCCGCCCGCCCACAAACGTGGTGCGGGTCATGGGGTCCCGGGTGCCCCCGAAACCGGAGTAGGCATTCACATACGCATCAACCCGGCTGTGGGTTTTCTGCCCCTTCCGGGCCTCGAATGCGCTTATTTTTCGTTCCAGATCCTGGCTCATTTAGGCGACTCTCCTCCCCATAAATCCGGCAAACCGGTCTTTCAGGGCATCGGCAACGGTGCGTTTCGACGTGGATGCCGCCTGCACGGCCAGGGCTTTGGCCCAGAAATGATCGGCATGGCCCGTGGCGTCGGTGCGCTCGGCATCAAAGCGAAAATGTTTGGTGGTGGTGGCATACTTTTTAACGCTGTGCAGGGAGTTGCGGATCGTGCTGTCCGCCGGTATCTCGCTGCCCTGGTCGTCAAAATTGTTTTTCAGGCCCACGGCCATCGTCTCTTTGTTTTCCGGTGTAAACGTCACACCTTCCACCCGGCCGGTACCGAACAGGTCCTGGGCGCCCTCGGCCAGTTGCCCGCCCAGGCCGGTCTCATCGATGCAGGCCCGGTGAAACGCTTTTAAACTCAAGACGCTGTGCAGTACCTGCTCCTGTACAAAATAGGGCATCTTCTTTAAATCGATAACCGCTGCCGTGCGCAGGATGCTGCCGATCTTCTGGTCGACCCAGATCACCGACAGATCCTTTTTACGGCCGATATCAAAGCCCACATACAGCTTGCCGAGGAATGACAGATTCCCCATGGCCTGGAGCGGCAGGCCCGGCTTGATTTTACTTTGCTTGAACTCAATGTAATTGGCCTCAGCCGCCTTGATCAGCTTTTCCACCCACATCGGCGTTTTCTCGATGGTGGCGTTTTCAACAGAGGAGATCATCTCATGGGTCAGAAAGGCGGACACTTCGTCGGACGGTTTGCACTCAAACTCTTCGGCCCAGGCATCTTCATCATTCAATGCCAGGCGTAGATCTTCAGGTTCACACACGCCGCCTTCATCATCCTTGAGTTCCAGGCCCATTTCCACGGCCTGATGAATACTGACAAAATGCTTGGACCATCCGCCGCGATCGCCGGTGTAGCTGTAATCTTTGCCGGTGTACTCTTGGAGCACGGGTGCGCTGAAAAACAACTCGTAAAATTTATTGGCCTTGCCCTTGAACGTGGAGATGATCCGGATCTTGTAGCCGCGCGTGACTGTGGGAAACAGCGCTTTCCAGATGGCCCGGGAATCTTTATGGAATGCGAATTCATCCAGGAGGATATTGGCGCTATGGCCCCGGGCCGTGTCCGGATTGGCCGGCAGGCCGATAATACGGGACCCGTTGGGGAAAACGATTTCCAGTTGCTTGTAAACCGTGTCCTTGTCGACCTTGAAATCACTCTCGATCTCCTGGACAGCCTGCCCGATAGCCCGGGCATGCATGGCTGCCGTGGCCATCAGTTCCTTGCTCTGACGCTCACCGGCGGACAAAAACACCCACTTGGTTTTGCGGCTGTGGCAATCCAATACGGCCTCGAGGGAGGTGCCAAAAGACTTGCCGCCCTGCCGGGTGACTGCCCCGATTTTAAACCGGCTGGTATCGTTGACCCAGTTTTTCTGATACACCGTTAACTGCACTGCCGGCCCGGTGGGCATATATTCGGCAACCACGGCATCCGGTGCCTTTATCGGCGGTAGGTTCTTTTTGCGATCACCGGTGGCAGCAATCGCCCGGCCATCAAACAAAAAGCACAGCCCCACTGTCAAGGCGGCTACCAGACACACCTGGAGGATATGTTTGCGAATATTACAGGCCATATACTTGCTCCCTGATGGCATCGAGGGTCTCGGGGGCCAGTTGCGTTTTCTTGCCGGTTTTGCCCGGCGCATATTTTTCCCGCATTTTGGCGATCATCCCCAGGGCCTTTTCCAGCTCCTGGATCCCTTTCAGGCTCACGGTATCCGGAGCGGCCAGGAGCATGTTCAGCTTTTTTTCTATAACCTCCTGGAGTGCATCAATGGCTTCCCCGGGCGTCCGGATAGACCGTGGATTGACCACCGGCGCCGGGGACGGCTCTGTTGATTCTTTTTTGCGATCGCCCTGGGCCAACTCCTCCAGCCGGGCCAGCGCGTAAATATCTTTGGATTCCGGATTGTCCGCCGCCCTCTGGGCCAGTTTACCCCGGATTTTTACCAGGTTGGCCTTGATGGTCCGGCGGGTTTCCATCCGTTCCCGCCGCATCTCCGACCATTTGCCTTCCACGGCCCATCGCTTGATGGTGCTCACGCTCGCGCCGGTTCTGGCCGCCGTCTCCTCGGCGGTCAGCCGGGATTCAACGTACAGGTCTTCGGCCCGGTACCGGATGGTCAGATCATATTCTTGCGGCATTGATGTCTCTCAGTTGCTCAATGACATTTTCCAAAGCTTGGAGGCTCATTTTCAGGGCCAGCCGTCTCAGCATGGATTTCAGTCTGATTCTTGCAATCATTCATTCCTCCGGGTCAGTTTGGCCAGTTCCGTCACCAGCTCGCTCAGCATCCCGGTGACCCGTTCCTGCAGCGCCTCCCGGCTTTTCCACAGATGCCGCACCGCACCGCAGAGCAGTGCGTTGAACAGCAGGCTGAGGACCAGGGCAGCCTCCTTGCTGGCGACGATATAATTCACCCAGGAGGGGTTCACACCCGGTTCCTTTTGTGCAGGATGGCGGCGGTCTCCGCGCCGTCCTTGGCGGTTTCGCTTTGCCGCTTCAGGTCGGCGGATACATCCAGCAGGTTCATGGTCCGCTCGAACTCATCCACGGTCTCGTTGTCTACATTGCCGCCCTTGTTCAACCGGTTGACGCTTTCCAGCAGACGGTTTGCCAGGCGTTGAGACGGACTGGGCTCCGGTGTCGGGCCGCAGCGGCCGTCAAGACGCATTTCAAGCTGATCCAGCCGGGTATTGAGTGCCTGGGCCAGGTCTTCAACGGATTGCTCCATACGGTTCAGCTCGCCGTAATACCGGCCGTTGGTGCCCAGATACTGTAACAGGGCCATTTTCAGTTTCCGGATTTTCTCTTTGTACATTTCCTCTTTACTCATTGGGTTTGTCCGCCTTTTCAGATGAGACCACGTTCCTGTTTGTCCTGGCAAATAACGCATAATGTGCAGCCGGGCACGGCCTGCCGCCGGGCTTTGGGTATGGGCCGGCCACACGTCTCGCAGTTCAACAGCGAAGGCGTGCGGCTATGGACCGGCCGTGCTGCAGCCAAAGCCTTTTTGAGGTGTTTATCAGCGGCCATGGCCGCATAGTCCGCATCATCCATTTTTTTTTGCCGAAAGGAACTCAGCGATAAACGGAGTGACGTTTTTAACTGCGCGCTCGCCGAACAAAAATCCCAATACAAGGATGTTGACGGCGAACAGCATGGATCTGAGTTGCCCGTCTGCGGAAAGGTTCCACGCCCCGGAAAAGGTCATATAATCGGCCACCAGAACGAAGATGCCCCAGGCCGGCCGCTGGGCGCCCCGAAGAAAGATCACCATGTGCCCGATGATAGGGATGGTTTTTAAATCCGCCGCCGTGCCTTCGAGATCTTTAAGCCGCTGATTGAATTCTCGTTCGGTCTCGTTTGCCAGGCGCGCGATATCCAGTTCTTTGGCGTGGGCATACTGCTCAAACGCCAGTTGCGCTTCGGTCTTTTGCTGTTCGGTCATGGACGGGGGGAAATACGCTTTAACGACATCAAAACCCTCTTTAATGATGCCGCCGCCGAATTTGTCTACTATCGTTGAAAACAGTCCCATTTCTCGACGTGCTCCTTATGACAATGCCCGCCGGACCCATCCGGCCAGGTATTTGCCCTTGCCCAAGTTGGTGTAATATGTGATGGCCTCCAGCTTCAGCGTTGCCAGCAAAAAGGATTCATGTGCCCAATCATTGACGGCGGTGCGCGTCATCTTGCCCAGGATGCCGTCTACCGTGATCTCCTTGAAGGATGTGGCATTGACGGCCTTTTGAAGCAGCCTCACAGCAGGACCGGGGCCGATATTGACGGCCAGGTCAAACACCTTTGCCGCAATGTCCCGATTATTGATGCCCCATATGCCGGTGGCCCGCCAATAGTCCTGGAAATAGATGTTGCGGGCCTGGTCCTGGGTCAGTGTTTTGATGTTCACCTCCGGATGATGCCGGCTGCTGATCCCGTATCGCGTCTCGCCACCCGGATCATCCGGATCATGGACATACCCGCCCTCATTGCGCAGGGTCTTTTGCACTGCATAATCAAAATTCTCAGCGGTTTTATCCGTCATTGTCTTTCCCTCGGTGTTGTATCGGACCTGCCCGGTCCGCTGATATGCGTTTGGGCTCCGCCATATAGGCGGAACCCGCACAGGAGAAAAGTAAAGCTGGGAAAATAGTTATTTTATAGGGGGGAAAGTATCAAAAAAATGGGTTCAAAAAACTACTTTAACGTGTGGATTTAGATAGATGGAAGTATGTTTGAGGATAATTACAGGCGGAATAATATGTCAATCAAAAAAGAGAGATCTGACCATCTGACCCGGCGTTTGACTTGTTTCCCGGGCCGCTCTTGCCCGCTAGAATCTGACGCACCCAGACGGTTGTCAGGTTATACTTACGGGCAAGATCTTTATGGTTACAACCATTGAATTCGCTGCGAATCGCCCGGTCCCTGGCCTGCCGGCAAATTTTTTCAACTTTCGGCACATAAACCCCTTCACCACCCCTGGCCTGCACCAGTTTGAGCGCTGGCTCAAGACCAATGGTTTCGGCCACATCCTTGTAATCCGGAGGAAGATCGTCCATGCGAACATCAAATAGTTTTATCATTTCATGCCTCACAGTATTTTTATTAGTTCAGTATTTTCATACGGACAACCGATCCAACCAGTCCGTCAGCTTGTAGTCAACAGCCATTTTTTTTGTTGATTCATAAATTTGCACGCAACGAACTTTATCCCGGTATGCGGCATTAAGCAGCTTTTGTTTCTCTTCTTTACCACTTGTTTTCCGGGCTGTGGCTTCCTTTTTTAAAGCCCGTTTGCTGAGCTGAACCCCCTTGTTAAAACGGCATCCCACAATGCATAGCGCCAACTGTTCCTGGGTGAAGAGGGCCTCCGGCTCTTTAATAAAATGCCCGATAAGCTCGATTAAAACTATTTTAGGAAGATCCGCTAAAGTTAACTTTTTCATTGGGCTCCTTTTTGTAATTTCTGTTTCCGCTTCCGTTCCGCCATTTCCCGCATCTCTGCCACGCTGATCTGCGTTGCTTCCCTGGCAGCGTCCCCCGTCCGGAACTGCCCGGTTCGTTCCGTCCGGTTCCGGGCCGTTTCCATGGCCCGGTCCGCTTCATCGGCCAGGTCGTAAACAATGGCGCGCAGGTAATTATGATTTTTAAGGGGCAGTTTGCCCGGCGGCTGGTCGATCATCTTCGCCATTGCCTGGCCCCAGATGTGCGGGCCGGCCGGCCGGGCTACCTTGTGGGTCTGCTGAATATGACCGCACCTCATTTGTTCTTCAAGGTCGGTAAGCAGCCGCAATGTCCGGCCCCATTGCAGGCCCCGCTGAGGGCTCGGCCGAAACAGGGCCAGATACCCCAATACCTGATCCGCCACCGGCCCCGGAAGGCCGGCAGCACGAACCAGACAATTCCTGGCAGCAGGATCATTACGCCAGGCTTCAGCACTGTGAACAGCGCCACACGAAGGGCAAACCAGTCTCATTAATCCATTGCCTTTGCAAGTTTACGCTGCATCATATACGCCAGATTGTTGATCTGTCGCAGGGTTTCCATCATCTCTTTCGGCCCGGCAATTATCTCGCTCCGAACCTGCCATTTCAATTCATTGGCGTGGCCTTCAAGCAGCACCGCCATCTCTTTCATATTTAAAACAGTATCCATTGATGCCCCCTTTCATCATTCATACTCCCCAGTTTCGCCAGGCCGCTCTCAGTTCCTTTAATCCCTTTATTTTTCCATCTTCACCGGATCGTTCATGGTTGAACATATACTCCAGGCAAAAAGCCTGGGTGACCTGCCAGGCCCGGCCCCGGGTCTTGCCGAATGCCCGGCCGGCGGCATTCAGGCTCGCGCCGTCGAGCACCATTTTTGCCAGTTGTATGTTTTCCGGTGTCATTATCTCACCTTCATGCAGCTTGCCGTTTTGGATAAATAAATGTCGTGCACGGGATTTCTATAAGACTGGATTCGAGAATATTTTGTATAAATACTTTACCGTGCTTCGACAAAGAGCGTGCTATTCTGTAGCCGTTTTTCCACATGATCCTGGGGGCTGAACTTAGAGACACATATAGATAGCATTTTCGGCTGTCCCACAGATCCTCATCCCATTCTTCATCTTCGCCAGGACGGTAGTCATCTATTTCAAAAAAGACGTAATTCCCCGGCGGAAAATCAGCAGGCATATTATCCGGATCTCGGTCACACTCAACAGATACGCAGATATGATCCGTTATCCATCCCTTGAAATCTTCTATTTCCTCCACAGTATATAACATTTCACCCTCCTTACAGGGACGCATTCACCCCTTTTCGGCGATCCGGGACTGCCTGATTTCATACCAGAACATATCCTTATTTATGGTTCCAGAAGCCCCCGTTTTGCCAGACCGCTCTCAATTCTTTCAGCGTTTTCATTTTTCCAGCTTTTACGGCGTTAGGGCTGATCATCGTCTCTATACAAAAAGCCTGGGTGACCTGCCAGGCCCGGCCCCTGGTTTTACCGAAGATCTTGCCCGCCTGGCTGAGACTTGCACCCTCGAGCACCATCTTTGCCAACTGTATATTTTCCGGTATCACTTTATCATCACCTCCCTGCAGGCTGCTCACCAGGTCCGGGCCGCCACACCCGGATGACCCGCCGTGTCCGGCGGGTTTCGCTTGTTTACAGTGCCGCCAGGTCCAGCGTGATCGGCATCCACCGGCCGTCCGGATCTGTGCGCTCATAGATCCGCAGGTATGATTTTGACCCCACCACCTGCATGCTGTCGCCGATGGCGTCCATGGCCAGTTGCCAGTTCTCATCTTTGATGTCCAGTCGCCTCAGCCCCAGTATCCTGGCCGTATTGAGCTTTCCCTCTTTGTCCACCTGGAAGGCGTCCAGGATGATGGTCTTGATCTCATCCCGGCTGTCCTCAGTCCAGTTGGTCAGGCATTCATCGATCAGTTTTTTTGCCGCCTTGAGCCGTTCGTCAAAGGACAGGTGTTCACTGATGGCGACCTGCACCTTGTACCGGCCGTCAAATGTCACCAGGCTGGTATTGCCCTTCTGGCCGCCCAGGTGGACACCATATTTTTCGGCGGACAGTTCCACGAATGCCTGCACATCGCCCATGGCCGATGCCTTGAAATCCTGCATTCTCTTTCTAAGATTCTTGGCGGAAAGCACCATTTCCCGCACCACCGAATCCCGTTGCTGATCGATGTCCGGCACCATGGTTTTGGGCACCAGGCGGCCCTGGCTGTCCGGCATAAAATCTTCATAATTAATTGCTGCTGTCATTTTTTAACTCCTTTTTTAACGATTCGTTTGTAACCCATTTATCTATCCAGAATATTCAGAATATACTTTCCAAGATCTTCTCTCCGGATCGTCACATGGTAAAACCGACCGCTGGGCTTTTTAAGGGCCAACCCCTTGCCGAAGCAATGCTGCAACACGGTGGGGTATTCACTCCTGGCAAGGATTATCTTGTCATTATGCGGGTGTGGCATGATATCCATCACACCGATACTGCTGATACATTTAAGCCTCAATTTTTACCTCCTTTTGCCGCTGCCTTGCGGGCACCGCCATGTCGTTTCTGATAAACCGCCATCATCTGCACTACCTTGTAAAGCTGCCCGGCATCACACCACTGCACCACATCCACGTCAAACCGCCGCCGGGCAATCCCGTCGGCATAGGTCATGGGCAGTTTCATGTCCGCCAGGATCGCATCCAGCTTTGACATCAACGCTTTCTTGTCCCTGGAGACGCTTTTCCGGCGGCGCTTGAAGTTGGTTTTAAATCCAAGGTCCTTGAACTGATCCATGATCGCATCGAACTGGGGTATCGTCAGATCCTTGGAGCTGCTCACGCCAACCGCTGCCAGCATGGCCTGATACTCATCTTCGGTGCGGCCGGTTTTGGCCTTTGCCACATGGACCAATGCTTTTCTTTTATTGTCGATCTTCATCTGGCATCCTTCCCAACGGACAGGCGTTTGGCGTCATTGGTTTTTTTCCCGATAAACAAAGCGGTATCGACAACGACCCACCGGCCCAGCCGCACCAGGGCCGGTGATCCGCAGGCCGGGCACAGCCGGTTGCCGTCAAATGACTCGCCGCAGTCCCTGCAGACATATGTTTTATTGATCCGTGCCATGGCTTACCTCCCGGCCACAGAATGTTTCAGGCCCATGTTATCCAGGGTTTTGCGCAGGACGATGGTGTCCAGGATAGCGGCCTGCTTGGCATCCCGGCTGTCCGGACTGGTTACCCGGATTTGCTGGATATCCATAAAAATATTATTCACGGTCTCGTGTACCTGGTCGATCTGGGTCTGTCGGCTGCTTCTTTCCATTTTTTTCCTCCTTTATCGTAGGGTGGGCTGTGCCCACCAATCGGCAGAGCGCAGCGATTCCACGCTCACCTTCAGTCTTCACCCTTCAACCGTTTACCTTCCACTTCCACCTGCAAAAATTCCGGGTCCATAAGCGCCGCCATCAACTCTGTGCACAACTTAACGGCCAGATCCCGTTTATCCGCCGCACGTCCCGCCACACCGGTGCACACCAGCTTGTTCAGGTCTGCTACTTTCATCACAACGGGATCGGGCTTGAAGATATCCAGGGTCGGGCGCGTAAAACACTCCTTTGAAGATGGGCTGAGCCGCCAGATCTTCTCATATGCACCGGCCAGGTTCTTTTTCCTTCCCATCTGCCGTATATGGCCCCCGGCCCGGTATTGCCGGAACGCCTTGTTTACATAATTCACCGTTGCCCCGGATCTTCGGGCGATCTCCGCCGCCGTAAAAGACGGCATGATCCGCATGGCCCGCCACAATTTGTCGTTTAAAGGCGCATCGGTCCAGGTGTCGGACCGGTCCATATATTCATAAACACCATGGCTGATCCGCTTCAAAAATCCCTGATCCACCAGCGTTCTCACGGCGGATGCCACCTGATCGGCGCTATACCCAAATGCGGCCCCCACCTGCTTTTTCCGGATCAGGCTGTTGGCCGCCGCATATTGGCGGACGCTGGCCGTAATGCTGTTTTTTGGCTCGCCCATACCTATGCTCTCCTTTTGCCTAATGTCATCTTCGGTCCCATTTTACGGGCCGGCAGGCTGGCAACCATGTCAGAGGTGATATGATCGGTCTGGCCGGCCCGGCCCATCTGCTCAAGGGCCAGGACATCCAGCATCATCAGCCGGAAATCCCCTTCACAGCGCCGTGTCAGCTTGCCGGCGGCGGCCGGATCGATTTTCAGACCCGATGCCTTGAGCGCAAACAGGATGATATCCTCTGTCTGCACGGCCTTAAACTCCACCACCTGGTTGACCCGGGACCACAACCGGCGCCGGCTGTTGAGCATGCTGTAGATCCCCAGCTCGCCGATAAACACCACCGGGGCCCCGGTCCGGTCATGGATATCCCGGAAGTGCTCAAACAGCCCGACATCTCTGAATCGGTCCGCCTCATCAACCAGGATGGTTCGGGGCGTCGTTTGGAAGTAATCCATGAGCCAGTCTTTGCAATGTTCAACGGTTCGTGGTTTTACACCATTGATTGTATGGCAGAGATTTGCTAACATGGCCCTGGGTGTCCAACCCTCGAGGACTCTGAAATACACGGCCCCTGTCCGGGTAGCGTATGTTTCCGAGCACTCGGTTTTACCGCGCCCGGCCTGACCGTATACCACCATCAGGCCGGGTTGCCCTTTTGTCATGTCTTCAACCATGGAGACCGCCTCTTTGAACCGCACCACATTCTTCGTTTCCAGAAATACATCGGTTTTCATTTAGCTTTTCTCCTTTCCTTTTCACCCCATTGCAAATTCCTGTTCGTTCATGGCGAACAGGGTTCGTAAATCATTGAAGTACGTTTTAAAATCGTCAAAATCATCCGAGGCTTCGAAGTCTTTCATAAACCCGGTGTCTTCATTGCTGATGCCCTGGCCGTATTGATGGATGGCCCTGAAACACCATTCATACCGCTCCCTGGGGGTTGCGAAATATTCCGGTCTGTCGGCTTGGGGTGAGGCGACGGCGGCATCCGATTCCGCCTTTGCGTTGGTATAAACCAGCTCCAGACGCCGGCGTTCGGCATCGGACATCTCAGGTTCCGGCAGGGTCTTTTGTGTCTTATTTTCATTAGACCCGGCGGGCAGCACCGCTACTTTCTGGTTGTACGGCAGGGCGTTGAGACCGTCGAGGTCGTTATCCGTGGCCCCCAGTGACAGCAGGTCCGCTTTGACCCGCTTGCGCAGCCGGGCCTGATGCCGCATCTCTTTGGACACCGCATCCAACTGCGCTTCCGTGCCCAGCAGTTTTGCAAGGGGGTGCAGGGCCTGAACCGGGTAGGCTTCGCCCAGGTAATTGAGGCTTGAATCATAGCAGTAGAGTTTTTCCAGATGGGCCGTATCATACATGACAACCACCTGGTCGGACCGGCCGTGAAGAAAATCCGCGTCGTAATCCACACCCCAGCGGGTAATACGGCAGCGGCGGGGCTTGGTTTTAAACCGCCACAAAAAGTCGATGCGAAGCTGATCCAGGTCCAGCTCACCCCGGCCTTGCCCTTGTTCCAGTACATCGATGGGCCGCTGGTAGTTGATGCCCGAATGCGGCTGATGGGCATACCAGGTAAAATACCGGTCTATGATCTGGGCCGCTTCCCGGATGGTGGGTATCCATCCGGCTGTTTTGGCTTCGTGCCACTGCTTATGAAATTTTTCGTTACGGTGCAGCCATGCGGGTTTTGTGGCGATGGAATCGCCGCAATAGGAAGGCATCAGGCATTCGAGTTGTTCCTGGACCGTCAGGAAAAACCGCTCCACCGGTTTGGATCGGCCCCAGTAGGGCTTTGCCGCCTGGTAGATGGTGCCGATGCGCGCGAAAAGGCCCTGCAACGCCCCAAGGTCCGGGTCTGTTTTGGTAAAGCAGCCGGCCTTAAAAGCCCGGCCGTTGTCCCCGTAGATCACCTGGGGCACCTTGCCGATGGTGATCACCGCATTGAAAAACGCCGCCTGAATGGCGGTAGTGCTTTCTGTGGGCATGATCTGCCAGCCCACCGGGTACCGGGATGCCCAGTCCAGAAAAACAATCAGCACCATGCGGGCCGGCTGCCCGGTATCGGGAGAACGGATCTGGAAGTTTAAAATTTTGCCGTCTGGCACCAGGGCATCACCCACTTTCAAAAGCGTGTCGTCACGCGTCGAATAGGGTGCCCATTGATCGGTGTACGCCGTCATGCCTTTCCGGGCCAGGGTGATGACATGGCCGTTTAGCGGGGCATAGTCTGTTTTCAGCCAGCGCCGGAACGTGTCATCCGAGCTGTCTTCCTGGATGCCGTTTTTGGTCAGCATGTACCGGGCCGCGCGGATCGCTAATGATACGGAGGGCTGTGTCGGCTGGAGGTAGCATTGTAAAAAAGCAATCTGGGCCGATCGCGAGATCGATCGGGACCGCCACAGGGTGGTGCCGTGCTTTTTCCAGCCGCCCCGGCCGTCGCACAGACACACATAATCATCACCATGTTTGGCCAGTTTTCGGTCCAGGGCCCGGAGGGTGGGCGCTGCAATCTCCCCCACCTGGTTGTAAATGCCCGGCAGCAGCCGCCCTGTGTTATACGCGATCACAAAGGCGTCCGCCGCCTCGCACTTCTTTCCCCAGGGGGCTGTTTTACGGGCGCTGCGCCAGGCATGCACCAGCCGGTACTTGGCCAGCCCCAGCTCTTTTGACTGGTCCGGCACCGCCGGAAGGCCGCTGGGCATTGTGGCCGGCACCCGGGATGACGCCGCGGGCACCATGCTGGTTTGATCCGCCTGGTGCATGGCAATGGCCTGCCGGACATCCAGGGGCAGCATATTCACCGGGTATTGTTTCTGACGGCCGCCCCTTGCCTTTTTGCCGGCCGTGACCCATCGCTCACCCTGAGCGCGTTTACGCACGGCCCGCTCGGTTATATCCAACACATCCGCAATGTCTCTCACCGTCAGTTCGGTTTCCATCAGCTTGCCTCTATGACTGCTCTAAGTTCATCGACATATTTGAGTGCCGCCTGTTTGGTTGTCTTTTTCCAGCCCTCTTCTTTGGCATCGTGCACCACCTGCCACAGGGATTGAAAGCCGGTCTTGAATTCCATCGATACCACCGTATCCCGGGCGATCCGGCGCTGGATGTCTTTGACCTTTTCTTTGATCTCGCCCTTGATAAAACTCCGCACCACCCGGGCCACATGTCCTGCCGTGATCCTGCCGTCCGGTGCCGTATCTAATACCCATTTCCAGGCTTCACGCTGTTGGTCTGGGGTGGGGAGGAGGGTCAGGGGCCGACACTGGCGTTCGTTGGCGGGGAGGATGATATCGCTACTTGAAACCATCTGCTCATAATGTAAACCATGGTTTACATCAGCTGCGTCTTCACCTCGCAGGTTTTTAATAACTTTAACGGCCGCGATAAGCTGATAGGCGCGAATCCGCGAGATTTCCCACAAGTCTTTGCAATACGCCTCAAAGGTAGGATGCGTGCTCAGGAACAGCCGTTCTTCCTGCATCGCTTCCAGGGCCATACTCATTTCAAAGCAGGCCATGACGCCCCGCGCAATGGTCTGTTCCAGCTCTTTCCGCCGCCGTGTCTCAGCCGGGGTAAGGGTCCGCCGCTCCTCTGATGGTAACAACGGCATGTAATACGGTAGGTCTTTACTCATGATATCTCCTGTTTTTGTTTGCTTATCTGCGTAAAATTACTTCACCATCCGCATACTCCGCTTCAACTCACCTTCCAGCCGCTTTGCTTCCCCCATATAGTCCTGGAGCCGCACGAGCTGGAGCCGCCGCTTTTCCACCGCCGTCACCACAGCCCCGCCCTCGGCCTCCACAAACATTTTGGCCGGTTCCAGGGATTCGGTGACATGGTGCAGGGCATATAAAAGGTAAGCGGGTAGTTTATATTCGGTGGGCTGGCTCAGGTATTTGTCCAGCATGTTTTTGGTAAGCGGTTTTAAGCAGGTGGGCGGGTCCTGTCTGGCCCCGGCGTCGGTGCGCCCGAAATACCGGTTGATCCGGTCCACCACCTGATCCCGGCTCAATCCGGATTGATCGATGGCCCGTTTGGCAGCCGCCGCCACCGCAATGCACGCCTCGAAATCGTTTTCCGCCCCTGATGCGGGCATCAATGCCATGGCATCATGAATCAGCCGTGTTTCATTCACCAGGCTTGCCACACGCCGCTCCCACCGAAAGTCGATGGTCATCTGGTTCGGGTCGATTCTAAATCGTTTTTTACCCATGGTGACCTCCTTTTTTATGCCCCCGGTGTCGATTTCAGCGCCCTGAACTGACACCGAACGGGCCGTTTTATGTCAAAAAAAACTTCGGGTTTCACATTGATCGCCATCAAAAATCGATGTACAACAAGATCAACAATGCGCAAGATCGCAAAAGGGGCTATTTCGGCCCCGGTTTCATTTATAAAAAATAAACAAGGAGGAATCATGCGCGTAAAACAGATCGAGCTTCGATGTATATACTGTCGCCATGGGTTTACTGCCGACATCCGCCCCCCTGAAAGCTGGATCGTAAAGCGTTACCCGCTTTTAAATGAGTACCGGTTCTTGTGCCCGGAATGCGGGGCCTTCGCATACCCCTTTGAATTGTGCCCGGACAATGATGCCCCGTATGAGGACCTGTATCGAATGTTTGCGGTTTGTGAGAATGCATGGCAATGTGACCTGTGTGGCCTTTATGGGCCGGATTGTGAAAACAACGTGTTGAAAACTAAATGCCTTCGCCACATATTTTTGGAGATAGAGCAACTTTCCGACCGCCTTGAAGACATCGAGAAACGGTTTCCCCTTCAAGGCAAAGCCGGATAATGGTTGACTCGACAGCAGCCGGCCTGACGGGATACATAACGCCGGTGACAACCACTGATCCCCGATGGACGCGTCGTGCAATGAATGATTTTTCTGCCAAAATGGGCCTCCTTTTTTGTAATGTTTGAATTTTTTCTTTTTTTGGTGTACGGTTTAACTTGCATTGATGACAGGGCGATGATCAGGCGGCCGATGCGACCGGCGGAAACATTTTGTCCCTGGAAATACCGCAGCGCCGGGCAAGCTCTTTTTCCACCCGGGCGGATCGCCCCAGACCGGCGCGAACCAGGTAAATGCAAGAAGGCGAAACGCCCATTCGTTTGGCAACGTCCACGGCTTTGACATCATTTAAAATCATCAAGGCCTTTCGTTCTCGGGGTGTCATTTTTTGACCTCCTTATTTTTTTTACCGTTTGTGTTCATGTTTTTGATTTGCGTTTTTTAACGTTTTATATTCAGATTTCTGAACTATGTCAAGAAAAAAAGTATCTATATCTGAACTTAATTTAACCAGCATAGGGGGAAGGGTTTCCTATGTCCGCCTTACGAAAGGATTGAATCAAGAGGATTTTGGTAAAAAAATAGGTATTTCTAAAGGCAATATAAGCAGTTTTGAAAATCATAAATATGAGCCTTCATATAGGGTATTGGTTCAGATAATAGAACAATATAAGGTAGATCCAAATTGGCTTTTAACCGGAAAAAGTGAAAAACACATAGAAGGGCAGGCCGATGGCGAGGAGGGGATGGAGCAACCCCTTAACTTGGAACTGGACGTCGATTTATTAGCAGATATAATAGAGTCGGTTGATATTGTTCTTGAAAAGGAAAAAATCGAATTGCCCTTGAACAAGAAAGCAAGATTTATCGCGTTGCAATATGAATTGTGTACTGAAACCGGAAAGGGAATCACATCGGATAAAATAAAGAGACATCTTAAGCTGGTCGCATGAGGCGCCTATGGATCGAAAAAAAAATATCCAGGATGAGATGGCCGGAATTGTCCGTGCCGCAAAGATATCTTCGAATCATTCTGCATTAAAAAAGTTTTGTCGTCGGCAAACCTTTTATATCCCGGCCATAACACTGATCCTGGTTGTGATCGTGCCCCTTCTGTTTGGCCGGCTGGCACCAACCCAGAATAATTATCCAAAAAACCTTTTGCAAAATGAGATCTTCCGGCAGCCCGTCGGCAGAATCGTTACGCCGTCCAACGGCGCAAGCACTCCCCGTGAAGTAACCATCACCTGTTTTACAAAAAATGTGCCCTTTGACAGGCCTTTTATCTGGGCGATAGTTGACGTCCCCAGTATCGGCTTATGCTGGCCCAAAAAACCAAAAATCAAACCGGACGGCAATTTCCAGATACGCTTTTACGAAGGGGGACCAAACAAGGATTTCAACGTTTCCCTGTACGCGGTCGGATACGGCCTGAATAAAATGATCGATCAATGGCACAAAAACGGCATCTTCGGCGGCCTCCCCATGATCCCGCCGAAATACAAACTGGATTCAATCATTCTTTCTCTCAACGGTGCCTAAATGTTTCATCGGACGAAACCGAACAGCAGGTTTGCCGTAAAACAAGGCGGGAATGTCCCAAAATATGTGATAGTGGCAAGAAAACACCCGGTTTTAGCGGACTGTTTTTCGTGTGATATTCTAACCGTATCGGGGCTGAGAAATAAACCGCACACCTTGTTGGATAACTTCACGATGGAATTATATATCGATTTATTTGATCCCCCTTAAACTCTTCACATAAATAATGAATTGGAATAAATATGACTGAAAAAAACGAAAAGTTGATACCACCACCAAACAATGATTTCAAAAAGGATATTAAATCGATTGTTATTAGTATATTAGGTGGATTGTCGGCAACATTTTTAGTTCTAATATTTAGAATTATTTTCAATAATTCTAACATAAATTTAGACTTGTTAGTAAATGATCCTATAAATACTCTGTTTAACTTATATTTAAGATATTCAATTCCGATGAGATTTAATGGGTTTGTTTGGATTGCAACATTTTTTATTTACTATATATTGAATAGATATGATAGCAAATTGAGAATTGAAGAGAAAAGAACAATAAAAGAAATAAATTTTAAAAGTTTTACATTCGCAATTTATACTCTTTTTGTAGGATTGGGGCTTATATATGTAGAACCCCATGTTTTTAAATATCAAATATTAATAAACGTATTTGGTTTATTGATAACGGTTTTGGGTTTCCTTATATTGGTTTTTGGTCGTCTTGAAATTGATGGACTCTGGGGGCCACACGTTTACGAATATAAGGACCCGGAATTCAAGAGATTAATTACAACTGGAATTTACAAAAAAATGCGCCATCCTATTTACTATGGACAGATTTTATTATCTTTCTCTACTTTTATTTTATCGCAATCTATTTTATTTTTGCTTTTCCCACTTTCTGTTTGTGCTATAAATAATTATAGATTAAAAATTGAAGAAAAACATCTTTTAGAAACTTTTGGTAAAGAATATGAGGAATACCGATCTAAAGTTCCAAAATGGTTTTTAATTAAATAGCTATTTGGAGTTGCTCTATATGAACGACTTTGTAATTGATCTAATAGCACAATAAAAGCAGTGCGGTTTTTACTTTATCTGCAATCAAATTTATCTATGCAACGCAAAGTCGGCCTTGGGGGGCAAATCAGCGCTGGTTATTGTTTATGTTCTGAAAGATATTTTTCGATACAAAAAAGGATCTAATATGAATGACGTTTTTACTGAAAAGACATTAAGCCTTTACCCCATTGATTATCCTTTTGAGACTCTGGTTTCGCGTATGTCGGAGAAAAATCCTAAATTGATTTTAGATCCAGACTTTCAGAGAAAATACAAATGGGATAAAGACGGGTGGGAACGAGCATCTAAATTTATTGAGTCTTGTTTGATGAGGATACCGCTGCCTTCGTGCTATTTCGCAGAAGATGACAATCAAAAACATTTAGTTATTGATGGGGTTCAACGATTAACAACTATTAAGAGATTTTTTAATGATGAATTTGCATTAGAAGGTTTAGCAACATTCAAAGAACTGGAGGGTAAAAAATTTTCTGAAATTGGTGAGTATCAAGCTGAATTAGAATCTACAACAATTAGATGCATCGTATTACGTAAAGAAAACCCCAAGTTTTTAGTGCGTGAAATATTTTCACGACTGAATCAGGGCGCAGTTCAACTTTCGGACCAAGAAATTAGGCACGCAATTTATCCAGGGAAATTTGATGCACTATTAATAGAGCTCGCAAGAAATCCGCTTATTGCTAATTTTGGCATCGGCCCGAGCTCTAAGCGAAAAAAAGATAGCAGAGAAGCGGAAGAGCAAGTGTTACGATTTTTTGCATTTGAAAAGGGCCTAGATGAATATGACGGAACTTTAGGTAGATACCTCGATAATTATATGGCAAAAAAGCAGGATATTACAGACCAAGAAATTGATGAATATAAAAGTAGATTTAAGGCCTCTTTAGAGAAATGTGTTATTGTTTTCGGAAATTCCGTTTTTTTTGATCCATCAAAAACAAGGTCGCAACAGGGAATGGTTCATTATGATTTACTTATGCATAGTATTGGGAAACATGACCCTGATGTTTTGAGAGCAAAAGCAGAAAAAATAAAAAGTGCCTACAAAGAATTGTGCCAGTCAATCAAGTTCAAAAAAACCGTTTCAGGTGGTCTTCAAATGAAGTCATCAATTAACAAACGCCGTATGCAGTGGCAAAAACTATTTAATAGTGCTTTAAATGAGTAATAGTTCTCTATTTAAAAAATATAAAGACCTATTTTTGTCTTTAAAGGATATCATTAGGTCTTCCGAAAATAGGGTTGTCTGTGATAATCCTGATGAATTGTTTATCGATAATATTAATTTTTTTGTTAAGTCCTATTTGATAAGTATTTGTACATATTTAGAAGCTTATCTTCAAGATATTGCTTACCAGTATGTCCAAAGCATAAATCAGAGAATATCAAAGGCTTCAATTCCAAACAATTATGTGTTGTGGAGGATGCTTAAAGAGGTAAAACAAAAGGAGTTGAATTATCAAGAATTTAATATCGAAATTACAAGAAAAGAATTGTCTGACAATTTGTCCGGTAATCCATATAAAACAATAAGCCTATTTAGATATTTAGGTATTGATTTAGTGAGTGAAGAAGAATTCCAAAGATGCAAGTCGCTCGTGAACTCTGTAGTTATTAAAAGAAATAATATCATTCATCATAATGATAGAGCTATGGATATTTCATTTTCCGATTTATTTCATTATATTGATGCCTTCTTGATGTACATGAAAGCTGTTGACAAATCGGTTTCCAAGATTGAGGGTGCATAACCATCTCTTCCAGCGGTCCGCAAAAAGTCGCCGCGTTTTATGTCGGGCGTTGCTTATCCAAATCATATCACACGATTCGCAAAACCGGTGCTTACTGCTATCTATTTGCATTGATGGATTGGATGGTGATTTGAGTTGGTCTGAAAAAATTGAAGGTAGCGCTAGTTACGCAAAGTTTTTTAAAGAGATAGTGCCTAAAACGAATTTACACCATGTGAAAAAAATGTAATTTATATAAAACCACTAATAAGCGCATATCATGAATGGAAATGAATGGCCAAATATAATTAGGATTGTACATCTATCAGGAGGAATTCGGGCGATCAACAACCCTGGGTCGATTGTGAGCGTTACTCCAACCTTGAAAGATTCAGATATTTCCTTTGAGATTCCCTCCTACAATAGTTTGGTTGCCACCTTGAAGAAAAAAATTCTCAGTTGCCCATTTGGGATAGACTTTTACCGGATTCCAGAAGAAATTGGCGGACTTTATCCACCATACTGGCGTTCTGTCACCTTAACACACAGAGCCATTGATACTTGGAGACAGTTATTTAACTCTGGACATAGTGAAAAAGACTATGAATTTGCTGAAATATCATCAAAGATAGCCTTTCAGCTTAAAGCTATTGAGTATAGACTCCGTGAAATTTCTGAATCCTATCATTCGGAATTAAGCGCCGTATGTGCAAAAAAGGAATTTAAAGAAGGTAACGGAATAGAATCTCCAAATTCTTACCCTATCTATCTTTCGGTACACTCATTTCTAATAGACGCTTGTATATTAAGGGATTATTTGTCTGAATTTCTGTCTATCTATCATTATGGAAAATACAAAAAAGTTGATTCGTTATCAGCGCTTCTAAAAGATGTAATAAAGAAGAAAAAAATTGATGACCGTATATCAAAAGTCATTTTTGAAATTACGGATGAAAAAAACCCATTTGGATGGCTATCTAAACTTACAGCATACAGGAATTTGGTCGTTCATAATATTCCTTTAATATATTCTGAGGGAAGAACATATGTATTGCTGGTTAAGAACAAAATAGCTAAAAACGTTGAAATCCCATCAATTTTGTTTCCGCTTCCTAAAGATCCACATAAAATTAGAAATTTGAGATCTAAGAATGAACTTTATAAAGATTTCGGAAACTGGAAGTCATCCATTTTGAAAAACCCTTTAGATGATAAAATTATTCATGATGCACTTTCTTACTGTTATTTGTTTCTCATGAGAATTTCTGAATTTGCATTAGATATCGCGACTTTTAGTCCATATAAACCGTCTCAACCCAACATTACAGAAAAGGATATAATTGGCGAGGTTCAAATAAAACGACAAGCTTTCGCTAACATACCGGGTGAACCAGACGGGCAGGAACTTGGCGGTTTACGTTAAATTTTGTGGTTTACGGTATGCTTTTATGCCCGCTGGTTACCAGAACCGTTACAAATAACCAAATCATATCACAAAGTTTTTACGACCGGTGCTTACTGCTATAAAACCTAACAAATGAAACACAAGACGGCCTTTTTCGCTTCGCATTTTTGGTTCCGGCTTTCGGGATCGACATATTTTATAATGATTCGGGTAACTATAGGCGTTCATTGATAAAAATTAAAAAAATGGCATTTTAGACCCAGTTCCGCAACGGTTCCGCCTGAAAACCCGAAAGCCGGAACCAAAAAAATAATTCCCCACCTATACAATAAAAAATAAATTATGCCACATGAATCCGCCTTCTATATAAAGCTATTATACTGAACTCAAAACAAAAAAAGCGAAACGCAAACCCTGCACCCCGCTTATATAAATCGCCTCAAATGATCGAAAAACGTAAAATTATTACAATTCAAACCAAAAACAAAATAATTAGATTACCTGCAAAAACCACCCTTTTAAACCCTATTTTGATGAGATTGATTTCGACCCCCAAAAATCACACCAAACCCACATAAGCCCCCTAAAAGCCTAATAAAAGTACCACCCAACCCAGCAATATCAATATTATCACATAACCTGCTAAAGGATATCGATCATTTCTATGCAGACGCTATCTATGAGAAACCGGCTATCCCGGTCAATGATAAGGTTGACTCTCCATGGAATTTTGCATATGAATGCAATATATTTTTGTCAAATTTTTTGAGTTTTTGATCGCCCCTGCATGGGGGCTTTGAAAGTGGGCTATTGCGGTTTGAAAATGATGTATCAACTGGTGTTTGCAATTTGTTGCCGCCGGTTTGTCCGACTCAGTGAACAAACCGAATCAATAAGGTATGGATAAAAAAATAAGACACGACAATTTTGTACCGCCTTCGTTTCGCAAAATTTACAGGCTCATTATTGCGGAAAAAAACAGGGAGCGCCTCATTCAGGGTATCTGTGACAATTTGTCCGGGACCTCCGGCTATGATAGTGCCTGGATGGTTCTGCAGGACAGAGCCGGTAACTGCCTGCAGTTGACAGAATCCGGTCTTGGAGAAAAAATTCGGCCCCTGCGGACGCAGTTTGAAAAAAATCAATCAGTTCCTTGTGTGCAAAAAGCCATTTGCCGGACCGATGTTGTTTTAACAAAAGACCCCAGCGCCTGTCAGGGTTGTCCCCTTGCAGCACATTATGGCGACAAGGCTGCGATGACGGTGCGTATGAAGCATAAGGACCGGATTTACGGTATTCTCAACGTATCAGTTTCAGGAAAGCCAGTGGATACTCCGGAAGAATATCACCTGTTGCAGGAGATTGCCGAAGACATTGCCCTTGCCCTGTATAACCTCGATATGGAAGAAGCCCTGAAAAAAAGCGAGAAGAAATACCTTACGCTTGTAGAGAATATCAGCGAAGTTATATATGCGGTTGATGAAAAAGGACTCATAACATATGTGAGCCCATGGGTGGAAGTGTTCGGCGGATATACGCCGGCGGAATTGATTGGCAGTTTTTTTCTGGATTTTGTCCATAAAGAAGATGTCCAGGACCGGGCAGCACAATTTCAAAGGGCTGTCTCCGGTGTAAATGAGTCCAGCGAATGCCGGTATGTAACCAAATCGGGTGCCATGCACTGGGTAAAGACGTCCGGCCGGGCCGTTTTTGAAAAAGGCCGGGTTGTCGGTGTGCAGGGTGTATTGACAGATATCACCGACCTGAAGCGGGCCGAAAAGGACCTGCAAGAGAGTGAACGGAGATATAAGACCCTTTTCCAGGTCACCCCGGCTGCCATTGCCATCGTTGAGAATGACATGACACTGTCCATGGTAAATGTCCGATTTGAAAAGCTCAGCGGATACTCCCGGGAAGAGATCGAGGGGAAGAAAAAATGGGTTGAATTTGCCGGGCCGGATGATTTTGAAAGAATGCAGGCATATCACGAAAAGCGCCGCAGGAATCCGGATTCCGTCCCTGGGGAATATGAGTTTTGTTTTATTGATCGACATAAAAATATTAAAAACATCGCTCTGAATGTTGCGGTCATCCCGGAAACTGATAAAAGCTTAGTGGCCCTGGTGGATATCACCAGAATGAAACGGGTGGAAAAAAGGCTCCAGCAGACCCAGAAGCGGGAAAGCATCGGCACTCTGGCAGGCGGGATCGCCCATGACTTTAACAATATTCTGGCCGGTATGCTGGGATATACCCAACTGGCCATGCTGGAGCTGCCCAAAGATGCAGAACTTTACGCCAATCTTGAAAATATCATGAAGGCCGGCCGCCGGGGAAGAGATTTGATAAAACAGCTTTTGAGCTTCAGCCGCCCCCAGACAACCCCCACCGAACCCATCCTGATAAGCCCCATTATCAAAGAAATCGTAAAACTGCTGCGGGCGACGTTGCCGTCCACCATTGACATCCGTCAGATTTTGACGGTTGACCAGGTATACGTAATGGCGGATACCACAAAAATTTATCAGGTACTCACCAATCTTTGTACCAATGCCGGATATGCAATGCAGGCGGCCGGCGGTGTCCTGGAATTGAAAACCGATCTGGCAAGGATCGAATCCAGGGCGTTTGGTTTTGATTTAAATCTTGCGCCGGGAAAATATTTGAAAATAACGGTCAGCGATACGGGCTGTGGTATCGCTCCTGAAATCCTGGATAAAATATTTGAGCCTTATTTTACCACCAAACCCCATGGACAGGGCAGCGGCCTGGGCCTGGCAGTGGCCCGGGGAATTGTATCGGGGTATGGCGGTATCATTACCGTATACAGTGAGCCGGGAAAGGGTTCCACCTTCGATGTCTACCTGGTTGTGGTGGAAAAGGATACGGGTAGCATTGAAAAAAGTGAACCCTTTGCCGGCCGGGGGCAGGGCCCGGATATTGTTTGTGGATGATGAGCCGACCCTTGTGGAAACCGGCAGGCGGATTCTCGGGCATTTTGGTTACGATGTGACCGGGTTCACCAGCAGTGTTGAAGCCCTTGATTTTTTTTAGAAAACAGCCCGACGCTGTTAACTCGGCGAGTATCGACATGACCATGCCGGTAATGACATGTGACAAGCTGGCCCGGGAGATCATGCGTATCCGCCCCGGTTTTCCAGTGATGATTTGCAGGAAATTCAGTGGGCAACTCGTTTCTCAGGGGACAGAAGATCTCGGTGCCCGGGAAATCCTCATGAAACCATTGTTGGATAATGAACTGGTATCGGTAATTGATAAAATTTTAAATAAGCCCCCATGCCCCGGCGGGCAAAAAGTCAACTGTTTTGACAAAGAATGAAAGTAACATGTATTCTAACCGCTCAATTTAGTCATATAAAAGATCTTTGAATTGTACATCAAAAATGGCTCAGGAGGAAGCATGAATATTTGCAAAGTTGAAGCAAGGGATCTGCCGGACCTGTGGTTTCAGGCCGTCTATAATATCCTGGATAACGGGAAAAAGTTCACCATTGACCGGGGATCCTATGCGGGTCAGACCCGATTGGAATATGATTATTTTACAGGGCACGTAAAGTTTCCCGGCACCCAGCCGTTGATTCCGGAAATTCCGCCGGCCTGCAATCTTCCCAATCCGGTGGAGCACGATTATATATATGGCGGCGGTACATACAGCCGCTCTTATATTGAATATCTCATGACCCCCCACAAGGAAAAAGGCGAATCTTATACCTACGGTGAAAGACTGACCCGTGCGCCCATCAGAGGCAATAAATTGACCTGGTGGCAGGCAGCCAATTCGGAGATTATCGACCGCCGGGAGGTGGACGGCCAGATGGTTTTTGAAGAAGACGGCCAGCTGTATATCAATCAGATCGAATGGATTATACGGACCTATAAGGATTTTGGCGCCCGGAATAACCAGATGGTGCTCCAGGTGGCCCATCCGTCGGACCTTACACTGGTGGATCCTCCCTGCCTGCGCCATATCGATACCCGAATCCAGGACAATGCGCTCCATTTTTTCGTGTATTTCCGTTCCTGGGACCTGTGGAACGGGCTTCCGGCCAACCTGGCGGGTATTCAGAATCTAAAAGAGTTCATGGCCGCCGAGATCGGTGTGGCGGACGGTGAAATGCTGGTGGAAAGCAAGGGGCTTCACCTGTACGGATATGCCGAGGATCTGGCCCGATTGCGGTGTTTCAAGGATATTGAGTAAATAAAAATGACGGTCTCGTAAAAAGTTCAAATTCAAGGCGCGCCAATTTTACAATCATGAAGCGTAACCATCGACCGTTGAAAGATTGCGAAATGCAGCGCAACGCAGGAGTTGGACTTTTTGCGAGACCGTCAAAAATATAAGGAGAAACAAGATGAGCGAGTTTGTTTATCAGGAAATGTTTCCCGTGGGAAAAGACACCACCGACTACCGCCTGCTGACGGGGGACCATGTGACGGTTAAATCTTTTGAAGGGCGGGATATGTTGTTTGTCGCTGAACAGGGCCTGACCCTGCTTGCCCGGCAGGCTTTTACGGATGTATCGCATATGTTGCGTCCGTCTCACCTTAAATTGACGGCGGATATTTTCAAGGATCCGGAAGCTTCGGAAAACGACCGATTGGTGGCCCTGGACATGCTGAAAAATGCCGTGATCGCCGCCGAAGGTGAATTTCCGTTGTGTCAGGACACGGGCACCGGCATCGTGCTCGGTAAAAAAGGTCAGCAGGTGTTTACCGGGTACAGTGATGAAAAAGCCCTGGCCCGGGGCATATTTGACGCTTATACCCAAAACAACCTGCGGTATTCCCAGAATGCGCCCCTCACCATGTTTGATGAGAAAAATACAGGCTGTAACCTGCCGGCTCAGATAGAGCTGTATGCCACCCAAGGGGATGCGTATCATTTTCTGTTCATCGCCAAGGGCGGCGGATCGGCCAACAAGACCTATCTGTACCAGGAAACCAAAGCGGTGTTGAACCCGGAATCTTTGATGAATTTCATGAAGGCCAAGATGAAAACCCTGGGGACCGCGGCCTGTCCGCCTTATCACCTGGCCTTTGTCGTGGGCGGCACATCCGCTGAGTTCAATCTCAAGACCGTTAAACTGGCCTCTGCAGGATACCTTGACGCACTGCCCACTTCCGGCAGTGAGACGGGGCATGCCTTCCGGGATGTGGCCCTGGAACAAAAAGTCCTGAATGTCTCGCGGGACCTGGGCATCGGTGCTCAGTTCGGCGGCAAGTATTTCTGCCTGGATGTCAGAATCATCCGTCTGCCGCGACACGGGGCATCCTGCCCCATCGGCGTAGGCGTCAGTTGCAGTGCCGATCGCAACGTCAAGGCCAAAATTACCCGCGATGGCATTTTCCTGGAAAGACTTGAAGTCAGCCCGAAAAAGTATATGCCGGAAACCACATCCGCTGCCGACAAGGCAGTAGCTGTGGACCTGGACCAGTCTATGGACGACATTCGGGCATTGCTCACAAAATATCCGGTGGCCACCCCGCTGAGCCTCACCGGTAAAATCGTGGTGGCACGGGATATCGCCCATGCCCGTTTGAAGGAACGCCTGAATAACGGAGAAGACCTGCCCGAATACGTTAAAAAACATATCATCTATTATGCGGGGCCGGCCAAGACCCCCAAAGGCTATGCCGCCGGTTCCTTTGGTCCCACCACTGCGGCCCGGATGGACCCCTATGTTCCTATTTTTCAGGCCAAAGGCGGTTCCATGGTCATGCTGGCCAAGGGCAATCGATCAAAAGTGGTCACCGATGCCTGCAAAAAGTACGGCGGATTCTATCTGGGATCCATTGGCGGACCCGCAGCGCGGCTGGGCAAGGAGTGCATCACCGATATGGAGATTCTCGAATATCCGGAACTGGGCATGGAGGCGATCTACATGATCACGGTCAAGGATTTTCCCGCTTTCATCCTGGTGGATGACAAGGGGCACGATTTTTTTGACGGGCTGCTGGATTAGACAGGCGGTGGTAGAAGATTTTTTTTATTGAATTTCGGGATTAGGACAGGCACCGGGGGGCTTCAGGCCATAAATTTTCCGCAGCCTTATTTGGTTGCCGGTTTCTGCCTGTCCAAATCTCTGAAAAAAAGCTGAACATTGCGGATATGGATCTTCATGTTGCTGAAAGCGGTTTCCGGATCGTGCCGCTTGATGGCCGAAAAGACCCGTTTGTGTTCTTCCATGACCGATTGAATATTTTTCGGGTTACGGTACAGGTGCATGAGGTTTTCCTTGATACCCACGGAGAGAAAATCGTAGAAGTTTTTCATGAGGTATATCTGTACCGGGTTTTTGGTGGCAAACGCGATGGCCATGTGGAAGGCGGTGTCTGCATCGGTTCCCAGATGTCCCCTGTCGGTCTCTTTTTGCATCTCCGCTATGGCTTCTTCCAGGGCTTTGATGTCGTCCCCGTCGGCTCTTTTGGCGGCCAGTGAAGCGGAATTGCATTCCAGACCGATCCTGACTTCCAGCAGGTGCTCCAACGTGGTCTCTTCCTTGGCCAGGGCAATGGACAGGGGTTGCATGTTGATGGTTTCGGGATGGCGCACGAAGGTCCCCTGACCCTGTTTATGCTCCAGCAGACCCAGCGCGACCAGTTTGTTGAGGGCATTTCTCACCGTGGTGCGACTGACATTGAGATCCACTGCCAGATCACGTTCGGGGAGCAGTTGCTGGCCCGGCTTGAGCCGACCGCGGTAGATGATCTCTCGAATCTGATCAAAGACCTGATCGGAAATGTTTTTGGCTTTTATCGGTTTTAATTTGACCGGCATTGTTTTTCAACGTCTCCGCATACAGTTCTATGGGATGTTTAACCGCAATATTTTTACCTGAATGGGAAACCATATCGGTAAGCTGCATCATACAGGCCGGGCACCCGGTGGCAACGATGGAACATCCGGTGGCAATGATGTTTTCAAGTTTCCGATGGCCTATATTACAGGAAGTTTCATAATACTGCAAATTAAAACTGCCCCCCATGCCGCAGCATGCATCTGCATCCGTCATTTCCGTTAAACAGTATCCGTTGCTGGCTTCAATTACAGCCCTGGGTTCTGTTGCCACGTTTAATGATTTTTTCAGATGACAGGGATCATGATAGGTGACCGGGACAATGGGGTTGCCGTTTCTTTTACCCGGGGGCTGTAACCCTACCACGGAAACCAGAAACTGGTTAATATCCATGGTTTTTTCTGATATTTGCGCCACCTTTGACCCAATGTCGGAGCCTTCGGGAATCAGGGTGGGCCAGACTTTTTTGATGGTGGACGTGCAGGTGGCACAGGCGGTGACCAGATAGTCGAAATCCGCCGGATCAAACCGATCCACATTATGGCGAACCAGACGTTCAAAGGTCTTCCGGTCTCCGGAAGCCACCGCCGGTATCCCGCAGCAGGCCTGACCTTCGGGCATGAAGATGCCGACGTCGTGATGTTCGAGGACGTCGATGGCGGCCCGGGGCAACTTCGGGTATATCTTATCCCCGAGACATCCCACGTACAGGGCTACCCGCAGGCCTGATTTTCCGTTTGGGGTATCCAATGCCGGGACCTGTTTATGGAAGGGAACGGCTGCCAGGGGCATGAAATGACGGTCTCCAAGCATTGGTGTGATAAAACGGCTGCAGACGGTGCCCATGGATGGGGTGGCGGATTTAATGCCCAGCGCCTGAAATCGACTTCCCAACGCTGCCACACGATCAAATAAAGCCGGTCGGGCCAGCATGCCCCTGAAAATAAGTTTTTTAGCCGGGGACAGGCCCTTGAACTCTGTTAGGATCATTCTGGCTTTCATGAATATTTCAAGCACGTTGACACCGCTGGGACAGTTGGCCTGGCAGGAACCGCAGAGCAGACAGCGGTTGAGCCGCTCGTAGACGCCGTCGGCCTCTTTAAATTGCTGTTTAAAGAGGCCGTCTAAAAGCGCCAGCTTTCCCCGTGCCACATCGGCTTCACGGCCGGTTTCGCCGTACAGCGGACACACTGCCTGGCACAATCCGCACCGGTTACAGACCACAAGCTGTTCTTCCAGTTGACGCATGAGTTGTGCGAGTTCTTTCATATCAGACATAGTCACTCTCCTTACGGTGCTTATCGAGTAGACCCGATGATTTTGCCGGGATTCAGGATGTTGTTGGGATCCAGGGCCGCCTTGATCCGTCTTGAATACAAAATGGTGGCCTCTCCCGTCTCCTTTTCAAAGAATCTGGATTTCGCAATACCGATACCGTGCTCACCTGAAAGGGTGCCGCCCAGGGCAAGGGCCTTATCGAATATCTCTTCGATGGCCGCTTCGACATTGGCCCATTCCTTTTCATCGCGCCGATCGGTGAGGATGGTGGGGTGTAGGTTGCCGTCACCGGCGTGTCCAAAGGTGCCGATGGACAGGGTGAAGCGGTTGCTGATCTCTTCCAGGGCTTTGATCATCGCGGGAATTTTGCTTCTTGGCACCGTGGCATCTTCCAGGACCAGGGTGGGCTTCAGTTTGGCCAGGGCCGACAAGGCGGCCCGCCGGGCCGCCCATATGGCGTCCCGCTCGGTGGCATCTTTGGCCACGCGGGTGGTGGTGGCCCCGAGTTTCCGGCAGAGTGTCCCTATTTTTTCGGTGTCCTCCTCCACCTGCCCCTCGTACCCGTCGCACTCTATCAGCAGCAGTGCACCGGCTTCAAGGGGAAGTCCGATGTGGCTGTATGCTTCCACGGCACGGATGGTAAAATTGTCCATGATTTCAAGGGTAACCGGTACGATCCGGTTGGCGATGATGGCTGCGACGGTTTCGGATGCCGCGTCCATGGTATCGAAAATGGCCATCATGGATTTTCTGTAAGCGGGGTCGGGAATCAGCTTTAATATCATTTCATTGAATATCCCCAGGGTGCCTTCCGATGCCACCATGAGACCGATGAGGTTGTATCCGGAGACACATTTGACGGTGCGGCCGCCGGCTTTCACCAGGTCGCCGTTGACATCAAAAAAATTCAAACCCATGACATAATCCCGGGTAACACCGTATTTAAGTCCCCGCAGGCCCCCGGAGTTTTCAGCGACATTGCCGCCAAGGGTCGAAACCGCCTGACTGGCGGGATCCGGTGGATAAAACAACCCTTTTGCCTCCACTGCAGCTGCCAGTCTGGCGGTAATCACGCCGGGCTGGACCCGCGCATACAGATCCTGTTCATTGATTTCGAGTATGTTGTTCAAGCCGTTGGTCAGCAGCACCGCGCCACCGGGCAGGGGAATAGTGCCGCCACTGAGATTGGTGCCGGACCCCCGGACGGTGAGGGGAATACCGTTTTCATTACAGAGGGGAATCACTTTTGAAAGCGACTCACTGGAGGTGGGTCTCAGTACAATGTCCGGGGTTACGGTCTCAAGGACGGCGGCGTCATAAGAGTAGGTGACGCGATCGGGTTCTTCGGTAAAGATATTTTCTTTTCCCAGAATTTCAGTAAATTCTTTGAGCAGGGCCTTGCTGATCATGAGACCTCCTTGGCAGTGTTTGGCAATATTTTTATTTGAACCGGGTGTCTGCAATTTTTTATCGTAGTTTATTCGGATTTAATTTATTGGTATTACCAATAAATTAAATACCAAAAAGATGGTCAGTATTATCTCGAAATATTATTTAAATGGCCTTTAGACACAAATAACAATAGCTATTTATCCTTGTCAAGAAAAAGAAGAATAAAATAAATTGGTACTACCAATAACAAAATACCAATGCTTCCCGTAATAAAGTCCAATTTTGGATGAACGCCGATTAATCATTTTAACTTTAAAGGATGAACGTATGAATCTTGGATTACAGTCTTTTCTGGCAGTGATGCCGATTTTAACCGCTGCTGTTTTATTGGTGGGATTCCGCTGGCCGGCAAAACGGGCCATGCCGATCGTGTACGTGGTGGCCGCCGTCATCGCCGTGACCTTCTGGAAGGTGCCGGCGGTTCGGGTGGCTGCTTCGACCATTCAGGGGCTGTTTATTACAGCCAATATCCTGTTTATCATCTTTGGTGCGATCCTGGTACTCAATACCCTGAAACATTCGGGTGCCATTACGGCCATCCGCACGGGCTTTGCCAGTATCAGCCCGGACCGCAGGGTCCAGGTGGTGCTTATCGCATGGTTGTTCGGCGCCTTTATCGAAGGGGCCTCGGGGTTCGGTACGCCGGCTGCCATTGCCGCTCCACTGATGGTGGCGGTGGGTTTTCCGGCCCTGTGTGCCGTCATGATCGGCATGATGATCCAGAGCACGCCCGTGACCTTCGGCGCGGTGGGAACACCGATTTTAATCGGCGTAAAAGGCGGACTCGAAAATCCCCAGCTCACATCCCAGTTGGCTGATGCCGGCATGAATTTTGGCCAGTACCTTCAATTGATCACCTCCCAGAGCGCCATGATGCATGCCTGTGCCGGTACGTTTATTCCCCTTTTCATGGTGATCATGATGACCCGGTTTTTCGGGAAAAACAAATCCTGGACCGAGGGGCTTTCAATTTTTCCCTTTGCGATTCTCGGCGGTCTGGCCATCATGACCACTGCGGCCCGGAAGGGGTTTCTGGTTCCGAAAGATTCATGGGACTTTGCCCCCCGCGCAGAGTGGGATAAAAGCTGGATCAGCAAGATGGAGATCAGCCTTGATTCTCTCACCGATAAAAACCCGATGAAACTCTGGTTGGCTTGGGTACCTTATATACTGGTGGCGGTGATTCTGGTGCTCACCCGTCTACCCCAGTTGCCCATTGGCAGCTTCCTGAAAAGTTTTGCCATCAAATGGACCGATATTTTCGGTACCGGCATTACCGGTGCCAGTGCACCCCTTTACCTGCCCGGCGCCGTCTTGTGTCTTGTGGTGATCATTACTTTTTTTCTGCATCGGATGTCATTCGATGAGCTGGGATCGGCCGTCAAGGAGTCCAGTCAAATTCTTCTGGGCGCCGGATTCGTCCTGATTTTTACCATTCCCATGGTGCGGGTATATATCAATTCCGGTGTCAATGCCGGCGGATATGCCAGCATGCCTCAGGCCATGGCCCAGTGGGTGGCGGCCAACGTGGGACATGTGTGGCCCTTTTTTGCGCCTTTTATCGGCGGGCTGGGGGCGTTTATCGCCGGCAGCAATACCGTCAGCAACCTGATGTTCAGTCTCTTCCAGCACGGTGTGGCTGAAAATCTGGCCATCTCCGGCTCCCTGGTGGTGGCGCTACAGGCCGTGGGCGCCGCGGCCGGCAATATGTTTTGTATCCACAATGTCGTTGCCGCTTCCGCCACCGTGGGCCTGCTGGGCCAGGAGGGGATCACCCTGCGTCGCACCATCATCCCGACCTTGTATTATTGTGCGCTGGTGGGTATCATCGGCATGATCGTGATTTATGGATTCGGATACCATGATTCGCTCAATGTGCATCTGATTGCCGCCGTAAAATAGTCGACGCCGTTGTACTTTTATTTATCGCTTCGGCTTTTTTTCGGAAAAGCCGAAGCGCCTTTATCAATTCCGATATAGGGCCACGGTTGTCTTTTGTCGGCGTCGATAAGGGCTATGGAAAGGCCACAGGCCAAAAGACCGTCGCGATCTATGATCCGGCTGGCAAGGAGATATTGTCATGGGTAATGTAGAAAATATCTGTTCAATTTTTCGCGAGAAGGCAAGGGCGGTTTCAGCTGTTGTGACGGATGTGGCAACCGTGCAGGCGGCCTTTGAATATGCGGCCGACCTTTGCCGGCCAAAAGACCCGTTTTCCGGGCAGGCTATCGAAGATGAGATTCCATTGGCACAAACGCAAGACCGCCAGGGTGTTCAAGAGCAAAAGGTTGTGGCGGCACCCGGGCTGGATTCCCGGCTGTATGCCGAATTTGAGAGGGTGTGCAGTGCACAGGGGCTGACGCTGGTGGATAGTGGGTTAAGAGACCATCTGGCCGGTATCGACATGGGATTTACCATTGTAGACTACGGGATTGCCGAGACCGGAACGTTGGTGCTCAACTGCCCCGGGGAGGAACTGCGCCTGGCCACCATGATCAGTGAGGTCCATGTGGCGGTTTTACCCATATCCGAAATTCGTAAAAGCGCCTATGACCTGGAGCCGGAATTGACGGAGATGATGAAGACTTCGCCGGACTATACCGCCTTTATCACCGGTGCCAGCCGAACGGCGGATATCGAACGGGTCCTGGCCCTCGGGGTTCATGGTCCTTTGGAACTGCATATTCTGCTCATGGAGGAAAAATAATGCAAGAAGCCGGGAATATCAAAGAATACAAAAAAGAGGTGAACCGGGTTCTGCCTCGCAATGCCACAGACCAGGCCATTACCTCCTATGTCACCTGGGTCAGCGGCCCCAATGAATGCAAGGCCGATGAAGCAGGCAGCAAGCAGATGCACATCGTGTTTTTAGACAATGGCCGTCGCAAACTGGCCAAAGATCCGGTGTTTTCCCAGGTGCTGCGCTGTGTGCGCTGCGGAGCCTGCGCCAATGTCTGTCCGGTGTACCGGATGGTGGGGGGCCATCAGATGGGGCACATCTACATCGGGGCCATCGGGTTGATCATGACCTATTTTTTCCATGGTCGTGATAAGGCGAAAAATCTGGTGCAGAACTGCATCAACTGCGGGGCCTGCAAGAGCGTGTGTGCCGCCGGCATTGATCTGCCCGGACTTATCAAGGAAGCCTATGCGCGGATACAGGATGAGACCGGGCACCCGCTGACCAGCGTCATGCTGTCCAAGGTGATGGCCAGTCGCACGTTTTTTCACCGTTTTTTGCGCTATGCCCGTTTTGCCCAGAAACCGGTTACCGGGGCTACCGGGTATATCCGCCATCTGCCCATGATGTTTGCCCGGGAGCATGATTTCAAGGCGATTCCGGCCATTGCCGAAACGCCGTTCCGGGATATCTGGGCATCGGTAAAACCCCGGGTGGCAACCCCCACATACCGGGTGGCCCTTTTTTCCGGCTGTGTCCAGGATTTCGTATATCCCGAACAACTGGTGGCCGGCATCAAGGCCATGGCAGGGCATGGTGTGGCCGTTGATTTTCCCATGGCCCAAACCTGCTGCGGGCTGCCCTTGCAGATGATGGGGGAAAAATCAGCAGCCCGGGAAGTGGCCTGCCAGAATATCACGGCCATTGATCCTGACGAATATGATTATATTATCACCTTGTGTGCATCCTGTGCGTCACACCTTAAAAATGCCTACCCCAAGATTCTTGATGAAGAATTGATGCCAGGTACAAAGGTGAGAGGTTTCTCCGATAAAATCATCTCTTTTTCTTCCTTTATGAATGATGTCATTCAGGTCGGGGCAAAAGACTTCAACCCTTCAGGGGATACAGTGACCTATCACGCACCGTGCCATCTCTGCCGGGGGCTCGGGGTGACAGACGCACCCCATGAACTCATCAAAAAGACAGGTGTCTTTGTCCCTTCTGTGGAAGAGGAAACCTGCTGCGGTTTTGGCGGGACCTATTCCGGCAAGTTTCCACAGATTTCAAGAGAAATTCTCAACCGGAAACTGGATGATGTCAGGCAAACCGGCGCCGCTCTGCTGGTGACCGAATGCCCGGGCTGTGTGATGCAGCTCAGGGGCGGTGCGGAAAAACGGGGTGACTCTGTCCGGGTGCTGCATATGGCAGAGCTTTTGGCGGAAAATCGGAAGCCGGAAGACTAACGTATTTTTTTCTACTTAATGCCCATCCATAAACGGTTTTTTCGCCCAATTTCTGCGTTATGCGAACGCTTTTATCCTCGGAATATCAACTATATGTCTGTGGAAAAATTTGGGCATGCCTTGATCTTGAACAAAAATCATCGTTTCTGGACGAGAACTATTTAATGGCATATTTGCAGGATTCTCTTGTCGATATGTAAAATCATATCATCTGCTGTACTGGATTGATTTCTGATCTATAGTTTGCAATGAAATATTTCCAAAGTTTTCCTTTACAAATCTTGTTACTTGCAATAATTAATTTTGTTTGGACTTGGAGTTGTTACCCTCCAGGCGCCAGCGACCTGCCATACCGGTTTTAGGGATTCGGTTTTGTCATATTTGGTTTCAGCACCAGCCGGTATACCGCACTGCGGTTTTAGTTCTAGGCCATGGCCATATGACGTTACTTAGCTTTTTCTCTCAGGCCTGCCAGTGTATAAATACCACCGGCCGTACCGCCGGATTAACAGGCAATTCAGCCCATGCACCTTATTAGATCAGGTGACGTGGTGCGACGGTTGCCGGGAATATTAAACAAGGAGCATGATAATGGCAAAAGAAATGAAGACAATTGACGGGAACACCGCAGCGGCTCATGTGGCGTATGCCATGAGCGATGCCGCAACGATCTACCCCATCACACCGTCCTCTTCCATGGGTGAGATTTGTGATGAGTGGTCGGCCAGTGGCCGTAAAAATGTATTCGGTCAGCAAATGCTGGTGCGTCAGCTCCAGTCGGAAGCAGGTGCTGCCGCGGCTGTGCACGGTTCCCTGGCCGCCGGCGCCCTGACCACTACCTTTACAGCGTCCCAGGGTCTGCTGCTGATGATTCCCAATATGTATAAAATCGCCGGAGAACTGCTGCCAGCTGTATTCCATGTCACGGCTCGCGCCGTGGCCGGTCATGCCCTTTCCATTTTCGGGGACCATCAGGATGTCATGGCGGTCCGCCAGACCGGATTTGCCATGCTGGCATCGGCTTCCGTACAGGAAGTCATGGATCTTGCCTTGGTGGCCCACCTGGCGGCCATTGAATCCAGTCTCCCCTTCGTTCATTTTTTTGATGGATTCCGAACCTCCCATGAAATTCAGAAGATCGAACTGATCGCTTATGCGGAAATGGCGGAACTGGTCAACATGGATGCCGTGGCTGCTTTCCGTGCCCGTGGCGCCAACCCTGAAAGACCTGAACTCAGGGGGACCGCCCAAAATCCGGATATTTATTTTCAGGGCCGTGAAGCGGCCAACCCCTTTTATCAGAAAGTGCCCGGCCTGGTGGCCGATGCCATGAAAAAGGTCAGTGATCTCACCGGACGCGCCTACAACCTGTTTGATTACGTGGGAGCCCCGGATGCGGAAAATATCATTATCTCCATGGCCTCTTCCTGCGAGACCATTGAAGAGGTGGTCAATTACATGGTGGCCAAGGGTGAAAAAGTGGGCCTGATTAAAGTCCGGCTGTATCGTCCTTTTTCCGTTGATCATCTGTTTGGCGCCATACCCGCCACCACCCGGAAAATTGTAGTTTTGGACCGCACCAAGGAGTCCGGTGCCCTGGGTGATCCCCTTTACCAGGATGTGTGCACGGCCTACATGGAACGGGGTGGTCAACTACCGGCCATCATCAACGGCCGCTATGGTCTGAGTTCCAAAGAATTCAACCCGGGCATGGTCAAGGCGGTGTTTGACAATCTGGCATTGCAGACCCCCAAAAATCATTTTACCGTGGGCATCACCGATGATGTCACCCACACTTCTCTGGATGTGGCCCCGGGCCTGGATGTGGCCCCTGCCGGCACCATCCAGTGTAAATTCTGGGGACTGGGGGCCGACGGCACCGTGGGCGCCAACAAAAGCGCCATCAAGATTATCGGCGACAACACCGATATGTTTGCCCAGGCGTATTTTGCCTATGATTCCAAAAAATCAGGCGGGGTCACCATCTCCCATCTGCGGTTTGGCAAAACCCCCATCCAGTCCACCTACCTCATCGATACGGCGGATTATATTGCCTGCCACAAATCCAATTATGTGGACATCTATGATGTCCTCGATGGGATCAAGGACGGGGGCACCTTTGTGTTGAATTCCAGCTGGTCCTTAGAGCAGATGACGGAAAAACTGCCGGTCGCCATGCGCCGGACCATTGCCGCCAAAAAACTTAAATTCTACAATATCGACGCGGTGAAACTGGCCGGGGAAGTGGGCCTGGGGGGCCGCATCAACATGATCATGCAGACCGCTTTTTTCAAGCTGGCCAATGTGATCCCGGTGGATGAGGCCATTGCCTACCTCAAGGGCCAGATCAAGAAGATGTTCGGCAAGAAGGGTGATCATATCGTTAATATGAATTATGCCGCGGTGGATCAGACACTGGCCTATCTCAAGGAAGTTGAGTATCCGGCTACCTGGGCCGATGCTGCCGGGGGCACTGGTGCGGTTGCGGATGAACCGGAATTTGTTACAAACGTCATGCGGCCCATCGTAGCCCAGCAGGGCGATAGCCTGCCGGTGAGCGCGTTTGCTCCGGACGGTATTTTTCCGGTGGCCACAACCAAATATGAAAAACGGGGTGTGGCCATTGTTGTGCCGGAATGGGACTTGGACAACTGTATTCAGTGCAACCAGTGTGCCATGGTCTGTCCCCATGCCGCCATCCGGCCGGTGCTGCTCACCGATGCCGAACTGGCGGATGCCCCCCAAGGGTTTGACGTCAAAAAAGCCGTGGGCAAAGAGCTCAAGGGCTATCATTTTCGCGTGCAGGTCAATACCCTGGACTGCCTGGGCTGCGGTAACTGCGCGGATATCTGCCCGGCCAAAAAGCCTGCGTTGGTCATGCGGCCCCTGGACACCCAGACCGCCGTCCAGGTGCCCAATCACCAATATACCGAGACCCTTCCGGTCCGTGACAAGCTGACCCGCCGCACATCGGTGAAGGGCAGCCAGTTCTGCCAGCCCTTGCTCGAGTTCTCGGGGGCCTGCGCCGGATGCGGCGAAACCCCCTATGCCAAACTGCTCACCCAGCTTTTCGGTGAGAGAATGGTGATCGGAAATGCCACGGGCTGCTCCTCGATCTGGGGCGGCAGTGCACCGGCCATTCCCTACTGCGTCAATCAGGACGGCTTCGGCCCCACCTGGGGTAATTCATTGTTTGAAGATCCGGCCGAGTTTACTTACGGCATGCTGCTGGGGCATTTTCAACAGCGGCGTAAGTTGGCTGAACTGGCCCGTCAGGCCCTTGACACGGACGTCTTTCAGCCGGTGAAAGAGGCCCTTGAAGGATGGCTTGACAACATGAAAGATCCCGAGGGGTCACGCACCTGGGGGGACCGGTTAAAGGCTCTGTTGCCTGATTGTGCGGACAACGTCTTGTTGAGTGAGATCGCCGGCATGTCAAAGTTGTTTACCAAAAAATCCTACTGGATCTTTCTGGGCGACGGCAGTGCCTATGACATCTCTTTTGGCGGCATTGACCATGTGATGGCGTCGGGTGAGGATATCAATGTCATGATTTTTGACACTGAAGTCTATTCCAATACCGGGGGCCAGGCATCCAAGGCCACGCCCACGGGTTCTGTGGCTAAATTTGCCGCTTCTGGAAAGAAAACGTCCAAGAAAAATATGGGCGGCATGATGATGTCCTATGGGTATGTGTACGTGGCCAATGTGGCCATGGGTGCCAACAAGCAGCAGCTCATGAAGGCTGTTACTGAAGCTGAGCGCTACGACGGCCCGTCTTTGATCATGGCCTATGCGCCCTGCATCAATCATGGCATCAAAAAGGGCATGGGCAAGAGCCAGGAAGAGGAAAAACTGGCCGTGCAATGCGGCTACTGGCCCCTTTACCGGTACAATCCGGACCTTAAAGAGGACGGTAAAAATCCCTTTATCCTGGATTCCAAGGAACCCGACGGCACTTTTCAGGCATTTCTGGCCGGTGAAGTCCGGTATGCTTCGCTGCAGCGAAGCTTTCCGGAAGAGTCTAAAAAACTGACGGTTCAGCTTGAAAAAGAATATATGGATCGCTATCGCGAATTCAAGCACCTGGCCGGATTGGATGATGCACCGGAACCGGAAAAATAATAGATGTCTAAGCCTCGCACAAAGAATCGAAGATTTTTGTGTAAATTCAGTTCATTTTTTTATGACAGGCTTTGCGGCTTTGTGTGAGCCATAAATAATGTATAGACAAGGGAGCCCTCCTTCCAATTTCCGGGAAGAGGGCTCCCGCTGCTTTTACTCCCCCATTATTTTCCCCTTGTTCGATAATGTATTATGCTGCATAATACGTATCCGTGTTCGTATGGAAAATTTGAATCGATTGCCTTTAAAAATGTCGTTTGAATCCGTTTATTTTTTGGGTCTCTCGCTGTTTTGTATGGGTGTCCCGGGATGCTTTCATTTTGATGCTCAAAAAACTCGGCGCAAAGCGGTCGTAACGCCGGACAGGGTCTCGTCATAAATTATCATATTGATATTTATGTAAAATTAAAACCATCGGGGAATATTTGATGACTGTCCGGCCTAACGATCGCTAAGCCCCTCAAACAGTTTTGAGCAGTAAAATGAAATCATCCCGGGACTGCAGTCGGTCAAATTTACCCATATGTAACAGCGAGGAGCCATTTTTTCCATTACCCACAGCTGGTTTTTTCAATCTTGATCTGAATTTTCCGTATGGGCAAACCCTTCACATAAAATCGATTGCCACTATTTCGGTAGATAGGGGAAGCTATGGAGAAAACAAAAATGGGGGCTTGTGCCATGAATGATCAAAATCTGCGAAAAGAGAGTGACGCCATGGGCATCGTCTTTGTCCCCGGTGATGTTTACTATGGCGCCAATACCCAGCGGGCCGTTGAGAATTTCACCATCAGCGGCATTGGTTTCCAGCCGGTTTTCATACACATGCTGGCGTTGGTAAAAAAATTTGCGGCGGTGGTGAACGCCCGTCTGGGCCTGCTGGATGAACAGATTTCAAAAACGATTGTATCAGCCGCCATGGATGTTATCGAAGGAACGCTGGACGACCAGTTTGTTGTGGATATTTTCCAGACCGGGTCGGGGACGTCCACGAACATGAATATGAATGAGGTGATTGCCACCCGGGCCAATGAAATTCTTACCGGTGCAAAAAAGGGTAAACACCCGGTTCATCCCAATGACCACGTCAATCTGGGACAGTCCAGCAATGATGTGATCCCATCGGTGATTCATATGGCGGCCCTGGTAGAGATCAATGCCCGATTGGTACCGGCTCTGGAAAAGCTGTTCAAGGCACTGTCGGAAAAGGCGGTATCGTTTTCCCATATAAAAAAGATCGGGCGGACCCACCTGCAGGACGCCGTCCCCATGACCCTGGGCCAGGAATTTTCAGGCTATGCAAGGCAGGTTGAACTGGGTATCCTTCGGATAAAAACAGCGTCAAAAAACCTTGGATCCCTGGCCCTTGGCGGGACTGCAATAGGCACCGGCGTCAACACCCATGAAGATTTTGCCAAAAATGTCATCCGGCTCATATCCGAAGAAACCGGCTATTTGTTCCATGAAGCCGACAATCATTTTGAAGCCCAGGGCGCCCAGGATGCAGCTGTGGAAACCAGCGGCGCTTTGAAAACAGTGGCGGTGAGTCTGTTGAAAATTGCCAATGACATTCGATGGCTGTCGTCGGGACCCCGAGCCGGTTTAGGGGAGATCACCCTTCCTGCGCTTCAGCCGGGGTCATCCATCATGCCCGGAAAAGTCAATCCGGTGATCCCCGAAGCGGTGATCCAGGTGGCGGCCCAGGTGTTGGGTAATGATACCACGATTACCATTGGTGCTCAGACCGGTTATCTTGAATTAAACACCATGCTGCCCGTTATCGGGTACAACCTGCTGCAGTCCATCGGATTGCTCTCATCAGCGGCCGACCTTTTTGCGGAGAAATGTATCGGGGGTATTACGGCAAACCGGGGGGTATGTGAATCTAATATTGAAAACAGCCTGGCAATGGCCACCTACCTGGTACCCCACATGGGATATGATAAGGCCGCGGCTATTGCCAAACGGGCCTATGAAACAGGCAAAACCGTACGGGAGATTGTGAAGGAAGAAAATTTGCCGGAATCCTTTTTGCCTTTAAAATAAAAAGCAGACAAAAGATGATGAACATGAATGATATCAAAAATGAAAAGACTATCAAAAAGCCCGAAACTAAAAAGATTGACGTTGCCACTGCCGGAAAACGGGAAGATGACGCACGGATAAAAAGTGAAGAAACCAATAAGGTGCTGTTTGAAATTTCCAATGCTGTGAATACCACCCGGAATCTGAATGAGCTCTATGCCTCAATTCATCTTTCCCTGGGACGGATTATCGATGTGACCAATTTTTTTATTGCCCTGTATGATAAAGACGCGGACAATGTCATTTTCCCATACTTTGTAGATGAAATAGAAGGGATACGGTTAGAGATCCCTAAAATCAGTGAAAAAGAAAATTCATTAACCATAGACGTCATTAAATCCGGCAAACCGCTTTTGATTACAAAAGACCAGTATATGGAACGTGTCAATCAGTCAAAAAGCAAAAAAACAATGGGTGAGCCGGCATCTGTCTGGCTGGGGGTTCCCCTGATCATTAAAGATGACGTCATCGGCGTGATGACTACCCAGAGTTATCGCAATTCTAATCAGTACAATCAACAGGATGTAGACATCATGCTGTCTGTTTCCGACCAGGTGGCCATTGCCATTGACCGAAAACAAACAGAAGTGGCGCAAAGAAAAAGCGAAGAAACCAATAAGGTGCTGTTTGAAATTTCCAATGCGGTGAATACCACCCGGAACCTGGTGGAATTGTATGAATCGATTCACCGGTCCCTGGGGCGGATTATTGATGTGACCAATTTTTTTATCGCCCTCCACAACGTCTCGACCAATACCGTCTCTTTCCCTTATTATGTTGATGAGTATGATGATTTTACAGCCTATACAATGATACACCTGCAATCCAATGCCTTGACCAGTGATGTTTTTAGAGCCCGTGAGGCAGTGTTTCTCCGGGAAGCGGAATTGAAACGTCGGGCCTCCCGAAAGGCCATTGTCGGCACCACACCGGTGGTATGGATCGGTATCCCTCTGAAGATAAATGGCGAGGTCATCGGCGTAATGGTCACCCAGAGCTACACTGACCCTGATCTTTACGATGAAAAGGATGTGGCCATACTCAGCGCCGTTTCCGACCAGGTCGCCATTGCCATTGACCGGAAACAAACTGAAGAAGCATTGACCAGCAGCGAAGCCCAGCTGAAAATTCTTTCCCGGCAGACCGAGGAGTTCAGCCTTGCCGCCGCTGCCATGATCGCCATGAAGAATGAACAGACTATTTACGACAATATCGCCCGGGCCATCGTTGCCTATTCAGATTATCAGCGGGTGATCATTTCATTGTTTAAGGACACCCCGCCTTACCGGGACATCATCGGCCATGCCGGCGTCGAAGATGCAGCACTTGAAAAATTTAGAAAAATGGAGGTTTCCAGGACCTGGTTCAACATCGTCTTTGAAAAAGCGGTTAAGATTGGGCAATCCTGTTATTATATACCCTACACCCTGAAACATATTCTGGGTCAGGACGAAACGCATTTCGGGGAAGGGGTTGTTCCGAAAAGTGAAAAAGCCTGGCACCCGAAAGACAGCCTGTTTGTCAGAATGAGCGATCAGAATGATGAATTTATCGGTGTCATCTCTGTAGACGTCTCCAAATCCGGCAAGCGGCCGTCCGACGAGACGGTGCGTCCGCTGGAGATATTCTCGAGCCTGTTTTCTCAGATTATCATTTACAGAAAAGCCCAGGAAGAGCTTAAAAAAGCCAAGGCGGATGTGGACGCGGTTAACTTGAAGCTGGTGGGGATGAACCGGCAACTGAAAGCCGCCACCAATGCCAAGAGCGAGTTTCTGGCCAATATGAGCCACGAGATCCGGACCCCCATGAACGCCATCATCGGTTTTACGGAATTGGCCCTTAAAACCGATTTGACGAAAAAACAGCACGACTACCTGGATACCATCCGGCAGTCGAGCCATTCGCTGTTGGAGATCATCAATGATATTCTCGATTACTCCAAGGTCGAAGCCGGCAAGTTGGTCATGGAACATACCGACTTTTGTCTGCGTGACGTCATGGACAACCTGTCGGATATGTTCTCCAACAAGGCTGCGGAAAAGGGGATCGAACTGCTGCTGTCTGTCTCACAGGAGATTCCGGTATTTTTAAAGGGAGACCCTTTTCGTTTGCGCCAGATTTTAATTAACCTGGTCAACAATGCCTTGAAGTTCACTCACGAGGGTGAGGTGGTGATCAAGGGAGCTCTTGTGGAAACAGATGATAAAAGGATCTGTATTGAGTTTTCCGTAGCGGATACGGGCATCGGTATTGCAAAAGAGCAACGGGCCAGCCTGTTTGAGTCCTTTGCCCAGGCGGATGGTTCCACGACTAGGAAATATGGGGGCACGGGGCTGGGGCTGTCCATCAGCCGAAAACTGGTGGAAATCATGGACGGAGACATGTGGGTGGAAAGTGAGAAGGGGCAGGGGAGTACTTTTTATTTTACCGCCGTGTTCGGTTTGGCCGAAGACAAGCGTAAGCATACCTTTAGTACCCCGGCCCATCTGGCGGGAATGAAGGTGTTGATTGTGGATGACAATGTGGCGTTTCAGAAAATTTTAAAAGAGGTGCTCACCTCCTTTGCCTTTAAGACGCAAGCGGTGGGATCGGGTGAGGCGGCCCTGGCCGTATTTGACGGAAAGGCCGGTGAAAAACCCTATGACCTGGTTTTGATGGACTGGAAAATGTCGGGTATGAACGGGCTTGAAACCACTCGTCGCATTCGTGAAAATAAATGCTTTCAGGGTATACCGGTGATCATGATGACGGCTTTTGATCGTACGTCGCTTCAACTGGAGGCCCGTCAGGCGGGTGTGAACGCGTTTTTAACGAAACCCATCAAGCCGTCCTTGCTGTTTGAAACGATCATGGAGGTGCTCGACCAAAAGACCTGCCTACCGGAAGCCATGAAGGGGGAGGGGGCCGGAGAATATGAAAAAATGCTAAAGGGCTTAAGGGGTATCAGGGTGCTTCTGGCGGAAGATAACCCCATCAATCAGAAGGTGGCCATCGGGATACTGGAAGACGCCGGGCTGTTCGTTGATACAGTGGAAAATGGAAGGCAGGCCCTTGCAGCGGTATTTGAAAAGGTATACGATGTGGTACTGATGGATATTCAGATGCCGGAGATGGATGGGCACCAGGCGTGCCGTAAGATTCGTGAACAGGCGATGGAAAAAGGTATCGACGCGATACCGATTATCGCCATGACGGCGCATGCCATGAAGGGAGACCGGGAGAAATGTCTGGCCGCGGGTATGACGGACTATGTGGCCAAGCCCATTAATATCAAAAATCTTTTTACGACCCTGGGTAAATGGGTTAAACAAAGAGCGAACAACGCACCGGGTAACTCTGAAAGCCCGGGTCGGGATAAAGTGCCTGTGGACATTGTTTTTCCTAAAAAATTGCCGGGTATCGATATTGAAGCAGGCCTTGCACGTCTTAACGGCAACCGAAAATTATTTAAAAAGCTGTTGATCGAGTTCGATAACAGCTACACCCACGTGGGGGGGGAAATTCGACAGGCCGTGGAAATGGGGGACCTTGAATCAGCCCGACGTATTGCACACACCATCAAAGGGGTGGCGGGCAACCTTTCGGCCGGGTCGGTTTTTGAGGCCGCCGAGAACCTAGGAAAAGCCCTCAAGACAGAACCTGCCGATACATGTGGTCGCTGTCTGACATATCTTGAAACGGAATTGCGACGGGTTCGAATGGCCGTTAAAGAACTGGCGGTGGAAGAAACTGTTTTTGTAGATATTCAAATAGATCCCGAGCAGACCAACGGTCTGCTGGTGAAGCTGGTCGGTCTCCTTGAAGGAGATGACCTGGAAGCAGAGGATTGCTTCAGCGAATTAAAGCGTGCCATGGATTTAAAACGATATGGTAAGCAGATGGACGCCATCGAGGCGCTTATTTCCGAATTTGATTTTGGCAGGGCCAAAACCGCGCTCCTGGCAATTGGGACGGAATTGGGCATCAGGTTAAAAGGATAAAACCAATGGGTGAACTGACGGAGCGGCAGACGATTCTAATCGTGGATGATGTGCCGGCGAACATAAGGGTCTTGGGCGAATCATTAAAATCGGAATATAAGATCCGTCTGGCGACAAACGGCGCGAAGGCGCTGGAGATTGCCGGCGGTATAAATCCGCCCGATCTGATATTACTGGATATCCTGATGCCTGGAATGGACGGCTATGAGGTGTGTAAAAAATTGAAGGCGGACAGCACCACCACCCATATACCGGTTATTTTTATTACGGCCATGGACCAGGAAGAAGATGAGACCCGGGGGCTTGACCTGGGAGCCGTGGATTATATCATCAAGCCGTTCAGCCTGCCCATTACCAAAGCCCGGGTCAGAACCCACCTCGAACTGAAGCGTCACCGTGACCTTCTGGAGAACCTTTCCACCCTTGACGGTCTGACGGGCATTCCCAACCGGCGCCGGTTCGATGACTTTCTAAACGTGGAATGGCTTCGCACGCTACGGGAATCGGCACCCATTTCCTTGATCATGGTGGATATCGACCACTTCAAAGTGTACAATGATAATTACGGGCATCCCGCCGGAGACGATTGTTTGAAACAGGTGGCCCGGTGCCTGATTCGTTCCCTCCGACGACCGGTGGATTTTATTGCCCGGTACGGGGGCGAGGAATTCGCTGTCGTGCTGCCGTCAACGGGTATAGATGGCGCTGTTACCGTAGCCCACTCTCTGATTAAAGCGATTTCGTATATGAATATCCCCCACGCATATTCTGAAGTAGCTGACCACGTGACCGTCAGCCTGGGGGTGGCCACCATTCTTCCGGCCCGTAAATTTTCTCCGATAGTTCTGGTTGACGGTGCGGACAAATGTTTGTACGCGGCCAAGAATGCCGGCAGGAATCAGATTAAAAGCAGGGATTTGAATATTGGTGTGGCAAAAGGCTGATGAGTCTACAATTAATCGGGGACAATTATGGAAATTGCCGTTTTATCGGATATTCATGCAAATCTTGAAGCGTTTTTGAAAGTCCTTGGCGACATTGACACCCTGGGGATTCAAAAAATAATTTCCATTGGAGACAACATCGGATATGGTCCGGACCCTGAAGCGGTCATGTCATTACTGCTTGCAAGGAATATTTGTTCAACACTCGGCAACCATGAAATGCCCGTCCTACAAAAAAGCTTTATCAACTGGTTTAACCCTGTTGCACAAAAATCCGTCCACTATACGCTGAGCCGGCTTTCCGAAAAATCCGTTGCCGCTATAAAAACGTTCGATCCATTTCTTATATTCAAAGGCGCACGGTTTGTGCATGGCGTGCCGAAAAAATCTGTGACGATTTATATTTTCCAGCTTTCCGAAGCGATACTGAAAAGAAAGTTCCAAGAGATGGCGGAAGCCGTGTGTTTTATCGGTCATACCCACGATCTCGGCTTAATTGCGTATGACGGTGTTGGATTTGAAAAATCGACGTTGACAGAAGGTGTCACACCGCTTGATAAAAAAAAGAAATATATCATCAATATCGGAAGTGTCGGACAGCCGAGGGATGGGGATAACAGGGCTAAATATGTGATCTGGGACAGTGATGCCGGAACCGTTGAATTAAAATGTCTGGCATATGATTACCAAAAAACAGGTGAGAAAATACGCGCTGCCGGACTTCCCCAGCAGTATGCAAACAGGTTACTATAACCGGAATAGATAAAGATGAAAAAAATAGGGAAATACAGGATCTGCGGCTTCCTGGGTAAAGGGGGGATGGGGAGGGTCTATAAAGTTGAATATCCGGTGACCGGCAAAATTGCCGCCCTAAAGCACCTGGACCCGAATCCGTTGCTGGTGGATCTTATGGGAATGGACAAAATTGAAAAATTGTTTACTGCCGAGGCTGTTGCCATGGCAAAACTGCGACACCCGAATATCGTGGAAATCTGGGATTATGACAGCTTTGAAGGAAAATTGTACTATGTCATGGATTTTTATTGCAACAATCTTGGCACCATGATGGGTGAAGCCTATGAAACAGAGCGGCCCTCAAGGATCATAAATATAGACAAGGCCTTTCATTATACCGGGCAGACCCTTTCCGGGTTGTCCTGCCTCCATTACAACGGAAGAATACACAGGGATATAAAGCCGTTTAATATCCTGGTGACCGATTTTGATGATGTCAAAATTTGTGATTTCGGTTTATCAAAATTGAGGGGCGAAATTTTTGACGGCCCCAACAGCCTGAAAATCGGTACCCCCTATTATACCGCCCCTGAACAGGAAAACGATCCGGATAACGTTGATTTCAATGCCGATCTTTACGCTGTGGGGGTTATGTTTTACAGGATGATCACCGGCCGCCTGCCGGAGATTAAATATAAAAAAGCAAGCACTGTAAACCTGGATTTAAGCGATGAATTTGACGATTTTCTGAGTAACGCACTATCGCCAAATCCTCTGGAAAGATATGCGACAGCAGATGATATGATGGCGGACCTTCAACGATTAAAAATCGTCTGGCTGGACAATAAAACAAAAATATGCGCGATTCCCGAAGATTTTTTTGATGAAGCAAAGACGAACATCCGCAAAATCGCCGTCAGGGCGATTCCGAAAAAAATCAGCAAACAAGATGCCCAAATTTTTTTTTCACTGACCGGATTAATGATGCCTGACCGTTATTTTAGAAATGATTTTCAGGTAAAAAAAGACAATCTGATTTTTGATACGGCAACCGGATTGCTGTGGCAACAATCCGGCACACGATACCCTGTAAACTGGCATCAGGCACAAGCGTATATTGAAAAACTCAATGCGGAAAAACACGGCACGTATGGCCACTGGCGACTGCCCACAACCGAAGAGTTGATAACGCTTTTGTGCGAACCCCCGGAAGGCACCGGTTACTGCATAGAACCTGTTTTTGACAGGCGGCAGAAATGGCTCTGGAGTTCAGATCAATGCACATATCTTTCCGCATGGTATGTCAGCCTTGATCTGGGGTTTGTTGCCCATAACGATGTCAGCAGTTTTTATCACGTTAAGGGGGTTTGCGAGGCTGAATTTTAAAAACAGAAACATGACGGTCCCGTTAAAAGTCCAACTCCTGCGTTGCGCTGCAGCCCGCAATCATTCAACGGTCGATGGTTACGCCTCATGACATCAAAATTTGCACGCCTTGAATTTGAACTTTTTACGAAACCGTCTAAATTCGGCCTTTTTCGAGGTCATCAAACATGAACGATGTTTAAAAATAGCACCGCTTACAAATTGAATCCTTGTTTGCAATCATGACACGCACGTGGTTGATAAATCAGTTGCAGTCGCCAATCCGCCTGCCGCTGATTTTATTTTTGATCCGCATGCCCGCGCCGGTTATGACCATATCCATGGTCCCTTCCATGGAATCGCCCCGATAGGTAACTTCTCCGGTTCCCTCCATCTGCCCGTTCTGGCCGGAGCAGATGATTTTCCATGAAACGGTATCGCCCTTTTGCTTGATATCCGTCACCCGGCATTCCTGGGAGGCCTCTTTGCTCTGGGGGACTATATCTCCTTTTTCCAAGCATTGGGTATGGGTTACCGGCGGAACCTTCATGCCGGCCATCCCGATCATCTCCGTCTCGGTGGTAATTTCCCATTTGCCCGGATTCATGTTCAGTCCCGCAAAGGCGACGCCCCAAAAAAATGTGATCGAAAAAATGATTCCGATTAAAAATACTTTTTTTGCCATTTTTAACTCCTTTGTTTCATGGTTATTTTTATAACTCGTGTCCATTGGGAAACGTGACTATAGTATGGCGGCGAAGACCGGAAAAATTTCACCGTCGCCGTTGGTTATAGAGCGCAATAAGAAAAGCAAATCCTGCGAGTAGAAAAAGAAGCCCCATTGTCAGCGTAAGCAATGCCCCGCCGGTTATTCCGTTTTTTAACACGGCACTATGAGGATCAGCGGGATTATAATAAACGGTCACTGATTTCCCCTTGGGATATTGTTCCAGATATTTTTTGGTTTTACTCCTTTTCTGACTGCTGTACTCACTTTTTCCAAAACCAATTATAGTACAGTAGTAAATTTTAGCGTCGATCCTGTATGTATAGCCGATCCGTGCCACATAACGGATAGCGGCCCCCGTTGAATCAGAACGATTTTTGAGCTGCCGATCGATGTATGATTTACTGATTTGTCCCTGAACCGATGGCCATTGCCGGCTTTCATAGCCTTTCATCAGCGCATCGACACCAAAATACAGGACAAGCAGACCGGCTACGGGGAATAAAATGGCGAGCAGGATCATCGTCCGGTTTGTTTTTTTCTTTTCTCCCGAGATCCCCGACGGCGTAATTGCCGCAGCGCTGCCGGTCTGATAGGCCGGTTTTGAAACCGGTGCCTGGGGCTTAAAAGAGGGGAAAGACGCGGGTTGCACGGCTGTTTGTTTCCTGTAATAAAACCGTATAATTCGAACGATAATAAAGACGACAATGGCCACCAGCAGGAAGGAAATGATGGGCGGCCCCGAGGCGTTTCCCCGCTCTAAAATGGAAATATGCGGTGTTCTGGGATCGTAGTAAACCTTGACCCGAAGGCCTTTTTTGTATCGCCTGACCAGGTTGCCCGCCTTGCTTTTGTCAAGAAAGGTCTGGCCGGCGACAGAAATCCGTTTTCCGGTGTATTCATATCCATCCACGGTGTAGCTATAGGTAATGGCGGCGGTATGTCTCGGGTCCGCATCATCGGATTTGCCGCGGTCGGTTATTACTTCGGAAGATAAAATTACCCCTTCGGTGGATGGCCATTGCAGGCTTTCCTTGTCGCTCTTGTATCGGTTCCACCCATCAACGGCGGCCATGATGGGAATAAGCGCAAAGAAAAGGGCAATCATTCCCAGGCATCCGATACCCGCTTTTTTGGCAACAGAATGTTTAGTCGATGGGTTCTCCATGGACGGTTTTTTTCCTATGCAAGGTATTCTGTCGGTCGGTGGGCACAGCCCACCCTACGAGCCACCTCCAAATTAGGCATCAATCACCCCCAGACCGATAAGAACAAGAACAATGCCCAACAGCCCCAGGCCCAGGCCCACAAGAAACAGGACCATGAAATTGCTTTGAAACGCCTTGGCGGTGAGATCTTGAGCATCCTTAGAGACAAATAGGGGGCTGGATTTACCGGCTTTGGAAATCTTCATGGCTTTACTGCTGCTGCCTGCAGACGCTGTTCCCAGCACATAAATATGATCTCCCGGCTGAATCCAGCGTTCGATATATTTTCGATGGGCATTTTTGGCCTCCGATGATCCCGGCGCCAGTTCCACCAGGTCATGGGGAATGTCCAGGGGCTCGTCTTCCATTTCTATTTTGCGGAAAAACGGTTTTTTTGTACCTTCAGGATAATTTTTAGTGTCATTTTTTTTGAGTTTCTGGATTCGGTCCCCCAAAGGGGTGCTATAGCCACTTTGTGATTTTAACGTTCGCCAATGGGGATAGGTCACCACCTTACCGCCGACCGGTATAATTTCAACACGTCCGGTGCCGTCTTTGAGAAAAAAGGGGCAGCTTTGGCTCCCTGAAGCCAATTCAACGTCAACCAGTCCCGCATGCCCCTTGCGGCTTTGCTTCCGGGTGGCGGCATACCGGTACCAGACCGAAGGGGTACTGGTGTAGGGTGTTTCCACTGTTTCACCGGTCTCAACGTCACCTTCGGTGAGACACAAACCAATTTTACTGTCCCCGATGCGACTCAGCTTCAGTTTGGCGGTCAGTTTTTTGTGAGTCAGTTCCTGTCTGGCCATTTTAAACAGAAAAACCGCTATTCCCATGCTGCCCAATCCAAATAAAAGTGCGGGTGTTTTCATTTTCAGATCCTTTGTGTATCAGTTAATATAAAGTGGCACCAAGGCATTGCAGTTGGTTCTTTTACTTGCATACATCGAGCTTGCACATTTTTTTGATATCAGCGTTCCGGATCAGGTCGCACAGGGCACAGTTTTTTTGTTTCAAGGCCAGATGGTAGTAACACACGCCGTGCACGCCGTCGGCTTTAGGCCAGTATTTGAGAATGTTTTCGCAAAGCGCCGGGTCGCCGATTTTTTCAACCGTTCTCTGGTAACACCAGGGCGGGGGATCGTCGGTCTGGTTCATGCACTTATCATGGATGGGGTCGTCTCCGGCGAATGCCAATGGCGTAAGCAATACAAATCCAAATACCAGGTATACATAAACCACATATAACCCGGACATGGTATTCCGCCTTGCTTTTTTTCTACTGATCAGCGCATCCAGAATCTTTAAAATTGTTGAGCAGGTTTTCCATCTCTTCATTGAGAGCCTCCTGTTGCCGGTCGCTGTATTCATCGATGGTATCCGTAACGTCCGTATCCACCCGGGGCGTTGGGTCCACAGTGGTGTTATAATCAATGGCGGCAATATCGTTTGGTTTCAATCCGTCGATAAAATTAACGCCGTCCTGATAGGTCTCGAACGCCTGCCGGTCCATGTATGCTTTCAGTTTTTCAACTATTTGCCGGTAGGCGGATCCGTCTTCCTCGCCAAAGACTTTTTCGCAATATTGTTTCACCGTCTTGTTTTGATAGCGTTTTAATTGGAGACGGATCTCATTGATTCGGTTCTCAAGGGCTTTGCAGGGGTCCTTTTTCTTTTCAGGTTCCATCACTATATCATAAGCCTCCGCCTCGCTGATATTCCAGCTCACATTGTAACTGACTTTACCGGCATCCATTTTTTCAGGCACATAGGGCCGCTCTCCCATGGGCGGCGTAAGGTCACAGACAGCGATCTTGAAACTGGGCGGAAGACGGCCGTCGGTTTCGGCCGACCAGACATGCATGCCTGTCATGGAACCGAATTGAGGCAGTTTGCACTGCAGCCCCAGAGAAAATCCCGGAAGTTTTTTTGCCGCCTTTTCGTATCGGCATTTGCTCCCCACGCGTTTGTTGCCGTTGACAATGCGCCGGGTGCCTGGACCACCGATGAAAAATTCGTAGTAGTCCGACATAAAGGCCATTTTGGGCATATTTTTTAAAAAAGCTTTCTTGTCGGCAGACAGGCCGCTGATTCGGGCAGCGGCGATGGACCCAAAACGGCGAATATTAAGGCCGGCGCTTTCTTGAATCTGGAATCCGCCACTGCCGCCATATTCCGTATAAAGGGGGTCGCAATCCGGTGGACTGGGTTCGGCCTGATAAATTTTCTCCTCATAGGAGTAGAACCCATGTAGCCCCTGTGGTTTATAGGTGATGATCGGCATAACTCCCTTCCCACCGTTTTGAACGACAGGCGACCCTTTGGCATCCATCGTCAACATACCGCCGATGGTATAGGTAGCGGATCCTTTGTTGATCCAGATTTCTCCTTCATCTTCCCAGTTCACCACCATACGGATTTTAACGGACAAAGTTTTTGCCGGGCCCTTGGCTGCCATGCAAACCGTTGCCGGTACGAAAACCGCTAAGCAGAGAGTGACTATTAAAAAAACGGCACCCAAGAGCAGCCCATCATACGTTCTTGAAGAATGTATCATTTCACTCCCGCCCTTTTATTGATTGATTATGGTCACATCGATTTTGGATGTGTTTGCCTGTCCTTTCACCTTGAAAACCAGTTGCCTGCTGGATTTTTTGAACATGAGTATGCCTTTATTTCCCTGGACCATGGCCATGGACGGTTCCCAGCCCTTTGCCGTCATGGTTTGTTTGTAAAAGTCGACAATCTCCTGCGGGGTTGCGGCGACCTTAAGCCCGGCTGTGGCGTAGGGGCCGGAAATCTTGGTTTTTATAACCTGTGCGCCTTTGTAAAGCGGCACCTCGCCGTTGAGAATCGTACCGCTTGAAGGAGTTGGCTGGACCTTAGCGGAGACAGCCGCCGGTTCTTTCTTGGGTTTTGGTACTGTTGCGGCGACAACTTTATTCTTTTGAGGGGGCGGGACGACCTTGGCATCGGGGGATTGATCCAGTTTTACCTTGAATGACCCCTTATGGACCCAAACCCTCGCCCAAACCACCTTGTTTTTTTCAGATACAAAATGCGATTTTGCCTGGTTTTTTTTCAGCGTGAACCCGAATTGATCGATTTTTTGGGTTTTCTCCTGATCACTGAACAGTTCGATATCACCCTTGGCGCCATCGGAAACGCCGGTGACGGTGATGGCCAGGTTTTTGCCGGGTGTAAGCGGCTTGTTCGTGCCGTAGGGTTCGGTGACGCTAAACTGGGTCACGGCCTTGGCTTTTGGGGTGAATTTTTGTTTTGGTGTTACCTGGCCTGAGGCGGCTTGCTTGGGCTCCTGATGGACGTAAAGTTGTACAACCCCTTTTTTTACATACACTTCACCTGACCGGATGTTTTGATCGGCATTAAAGTCCCATTGCCGGGATTGGCCATTTTTCAAAACGATTTCTTCCGTCAGGACAGACGTTTTGTAATTGTCCTTGAAGAACGTCACTTTGAGTTTGCCCTCCGGCTCATCCTGACTGTCTCCGACCACGCGACAGGTGATTTTCATATCGGGTCTGATTAGAAATCCATATTCGATGGGCTCCTTTAAAAAAATTTCTTTGGATTGTTCCTTTTCCCACATGGGTGATTCCTGGTTAACAATGACATAGATCATTCCTTTGGTCACCTCCAACCGGAGTTCGTCCGGATTGGATTTATCTTCAAAGTTGACTCTTTTTTTATCCCAGAGTTTTTCAAAGTGAATATTTTTATCCCCCATGGATTTTACCGTAAACGGGGTATTGTTTTTCAGCGTATGAATTATGGCGCTGGATGCGCCTTGGTCTTCATTAACCAGAACAAGAGCGATATGTTTCCAGGGATTGACCTTAACGGTCATCACACCGCCAGGTCCGACACGTCTGCCGATGGGCGCCTCAAATGTCTCTTTACCTGTAACGGCTGCCTTTTTTTTGGGTTTAACCGTCTTGGGCGTTGTCTCCTCCTGTTTTACAAAATTTGGCGGAACCGTAAACAGATCCTTATTTAAGGGACCTTCTTTTATCCGTTGTAATTCTGTCATGTAGTTATTTTGAGGATATATTAGTTTGATCGGGAAATTTAATTTTGGCGACACCCAGGCCGTCATGGTTGCTTCACCTTTTATTTCAAACGCCTGCTTTTCACAGTCTATGCCATTGACAGCCTCTTTGCCTAATGATTTTAGACCGCTCTTCTTTATCAAATTTTGATAGGCTTCAAAGGGATTTAGCATGAGGCTTCTCATGCCCGCATTGGAAAATTCCTGATACGTTTTTCGGGACGGGTCAATAACCCTGGTTTTTTTTGCTGTACGGTCTACAAGAATCGTCAGTGGTTTGCCATCTTCTTCCACATCCATTCTGTAGTGATTGTCCTGATGGAAAAATTTACTGACCGTGCGATTACCTTTTTGAACGATAACCATATCTGCACGAAACGATGCGGCCAGACAGTGACCGGTTGCAAAAATTAAAAAAATAAAAATGGTGATAAAAGGAATTTTCCAAACGGTGACACATTTTGAGCCCATGAGCGTTTTCCTTTCATTTAAAATCGAAATTTATATTTAAAAAACAACACTTTTTTCCACTGTTTGCCCTGACAGGATTTCTATATCCCGGATTTCCTTTTTTTCTTTGGTTTTGGGATCCAAGATTTTTAAATAATAGGTGCCCGGGGCCAGCTTGAATTCCGCCGGTTTTTTACGATACCAGGTATTTTTACGCCCCATATTTTTATTGTCGCTCTGGCGGTATACCGTCGCACGGGCGTCAAACGGCTGCCCTTCTTTTGTGGCCGTAATTTTCAAAACACCACCGGCAACAAACGTCAGCGTCTTTTCCACTGTTTGATCGGAAATAATTTCGATATCGCGGATTTCCTGGGTCTGAAACGGTGTTAGAGATCGGTCGGTGACCTTCAGAGAATAGGTGCCCGGGACCAGCTTGTATTCAGCCGGTTTTTTTCGGTACCAGGTATTTTTGCTGCCCATGCCCTTGTTGTCGCTCTGGCGGTACACATCGGCCCGGGCATCAAAAGGGGCGCCCTTTTTGACCGTCTTGACGATCAGGATGCCGGAACCGCCGAAAGTCAGCGTCTTTTCCACTGTTTGACCGGAAGCAATCTCGATATCGCGGATTTCTTGGATTTGAAAGGGTGTTAGAGATCGGTCGGTGACCTTCAAAGAATAGGTGCCGGGGACCAGCTTGAATTCAGCCGGTTTTTCCCGGTACCAGGTATTTTTGCTGCCCATGCCCTTGTTGTCGCTCTGGCGATATACATCGGCCCGGGCATCAAAAGGGGCGTCCTTTTTGACCGTCTTGACGATCAGGATGCCGGAACCGCCGAAAGTCAGCGTCTTTTCCACTGTTTGACCGGAAGCAATCTCGATATCGCGGATTTCCTGGATTTGAAAGGGTGTTAGAGATCGGTCGGTGACCTTCAAAGAATAGGTGCCGGGGACCAGCTTGAATTCAGCCGGTTTTTCCCGGTACCAGGTATTTTTGCTGCCCATGCCCTTGTTGTCGCTCTGGCGATATACATCGGCCCGAGCTTCAAAGGGGGTGCCCTCTTTGACCGTCTTGACGATCAGGATGCCGGAGCCGCCGAAAGTCAGCGTCTTTTCCACTGTTTGACCGGAAGCAATCTCGATATCGCGGATTTCCTGGATTTGAAAGGGTGTTAGAGATCGGTCGGTGACCTTCAAAGAATAGGTGCCGGGGACCAGCTTGAATTCAGCCGGTTTTTCCCGGTACCAGGTATTTTTGCTGCCCATGCCCTTGTTGTCGCTCTGGCGATATACATCGGCCCGGGCTTCAAAGGGCTGGCCCTGTTTGAGGGTTGTAATTTTTAAATATCCGCCGGTAAATGTCGGCGCTTCCACCACCTCCCTGGCCGCCGCCATAAATTCTCCGGCATTGCCGGCCGTATAATACTGCCCGCCACCAGCCGTGGCCATGCATTCCAGTTGATTCCGCTCCTCTTCGGTGACGTCGAACCCGATGACGTGCATGACAAATTTAACGCCTGACGCCTTGAGTTCTTTCACCAGACCGCAGGGATCCGGGTCACAGGTCTCCTTGCCGTCGGAAACCAGGATGATGGTGGTCTCGTCCTCCAAATTTTTGATGCGCTCGGCGGTCAAGCGCACTGACCGACTGATGGGGGTCTTGCCCTTGGGGCTCAGATCCTGGATCCGCCCCACCATTTTCTCTTTATCTATCGGCCCCAAAGCGACCAATTCTTCAACGTCGTCGCAATCTCCCTTGCGGCGATGGCCATATGCCACCAGGCCAACGACGGTATCGTCGGGCAGATCCTGGATCAGAGCGGTGAGCACCTCTTTGGCAATGGCAATTTTGGCCGTCCCTTCCACCTGCCCCCACATGGATCCCGAGGCATCGAGGATGAACATGATATTGCCGCTAGTTGATGCGGCACCCATAGCTGCAAGGGGGGTAGCGGTCGCTGCTGCTGGAACCGTTTTCGATCCGCCGACCGGAGCATCGACCCGTTGTTCCACGGTGAAGCGAATCCGGCCCTTATCACCGTTCAGGTATAGATCGTAGGGTAATTTTCCCGGTGGCACCTCCCAGGTCCGCGTTTCGCCATTTTTTAAACTAATTTTTTCGGTAATGAGGGGTTTTTTATTTTTACCCAGGACTTTCATCGCCACCGTGGAGACCACACTGCCATCAGCATCTCCGGTGGCCGTAATGGTAATGTGTCGATCCGGTTCCAGGCCAATGGCCTGGGTCGAGGTCGACTTGATCAATACCGTGGTGGATATGGGTTTTTTTGCCTTTACCGTTTTTTGGGATTTGCTGTCGGATTGGCGCCCTTGAGTGTATTCCGGTGGGATTTTAAAAAGCGATGCATCCAGTGATTTTTCGCGAATGTTCGTAAGTTCCATAACAGGATTGGCGTTCAACCCGTAGGTGACTTCTTTGATTCTGAAATTGAGCTTTGGTGCAAACCAGACTCTGGCTTCCACCGTGGATTTTCCCGGTTCCCGAAATTCAATAACCTGGCAGGTGTATCCTTGAACCGTTTCGGTCCCGGCCGGTGATTTTTCCAAATTTTTTCGCATATAGGCCCACCCTGCAATGGGACTCATCATCATGGTCTTTATCGGGTCCCGCTCTTCCCTATATTGTTTCAGTTGCGGGTTGATCGCCCAGGTGACGCCGGTAGCGCGGTTGACAATGGTGGGAAAAGGCGGAACGGTCATGGGCCCTTTGATTTTTTCAAGACGGTAATGGGTGTCGGTGACGAGCAATTTGTACAGAAAGTTTGTTTGCGGACCCGAGATATGAAGATCTGCTGAAAATTCCGCTGCATGAAGAAAAATCGGAAACAGGAAGACAACACCCGCTGCCAGAACGACGGTTGCCCTGAGAATTGATTTCGCCATATTCATAATTTTCTCCTGTTGGTGTGGGGTGGGATGTTGGGAAGAAAAGATGATGGTTTTTTCATAGTATCTGGATATCGGGCGGATTATGTAAGGTAACGGATATTTCGGTCAGGGTCGGAAACGGTTGCCTTTGCCGGCAAAGGATATAAGCGTTGAAAGGGATTAAATGCGGCAGAAAGCACCAGACCGACCGGTTGACGCAATCAAAAAAACCTGCCCTCCATTGTTCAAAGAAGGGCAGGGCGGTTTGCTCTGGAGCGAGCCTGGTTAACGCCCGGTGCCCCTTCCAAAAACATCTCTGCCGGCCAGCGGATTGTAGAGTTTGGTAATGGCAAATTTCATCACATCCAGTGACTTCATGTCCCATACGATATTCATCAGGGTAGCGTTCGCATCTTCAGGCAATTCACAGGCATTGTCTGCGTCGAAGGTTAAATCGTCGAATCCCTTGATTAATTTTTTTTTATCCTTTTGGGTCATGTCGATTTGAAATGCCTTTTTTCCATTAATCTCCTGGACCTTATCTGTCAGCCCGAGTTCTTGGGCCTTTTTAAGTGCCTCGTCATTTAAAAACAGATTGATTTTGAAATCAGACATGAGGGTATCTCCTTTTCTGAAAAATGGATAATAGATATGATTAACAAACGCTGCACCAGTTGCAGTTTGCTTCATCGTAGAAGGCTGTAATGATTAAATAATTGTTTTGTTTTTTTAAAAAATTCGTCTAAATTTGTTAGTTCAAGGCATTGACGTTTTTAAAGCGAATTTTTTTATAATATCTCACAATTGTTCCTGTCATGTCAAGTTTGTAGTCAAACGCCAGGCAGGGTATGCACCAGGGTGTTTAATTTTTACATTTGGTTGCCATCTGTTGTTTTTTTTCTTGGTTTTGGCGGAGATTTAATATACACGGGGCGAAAGTTGTTTTCCATTTTTTATACCATATGCACGCAGGATTCATTTAATGTTGGTACAAACAATGGTTTTCTTGAAAATCAGGCACTTATTATTTGTTGGCTCCGGCCTGGCCGGTTTGGTTGAAAGGAATGGGACATGCAGATAGAAAGAACCGGCGTTACCGCCGGCAGCGGTCTGGGATTGAATTTTTTGACCCGTGATAAACTGGACAGCATTCATAACGGGGCATGCCATATTTTAAAACACACCGGCGTGTTGGTGGAAATGGAAGAAGCGGTTGAACGGTTTCACAGTGCGGGCGCTTTTGTGAATCGGCAGGGGAAAAACTGGATCGTGAAAATTCCCGAATGGCTGGTGACCGAAAGTCTGGCCAGCGCCCCTAAAAGTGTTACCTATTATGCACGGGATCCTGAAAAGGAGTTTTATCTTGAGCATAACCGCGTCGGCTTCAGCACCTTTGGCGAGCAGGTTAATATTATTGACCCGGTTTCCCGTGAATACCGAAGTACCACAAAGCAGGACTGCTGCAATGTTTACCGCCTCATCGACGCCCTTGACGGACTTGCTTTTTGTCAACGGACCATCTGTCCGGGGGACCAGGTGCCGGTTGTCCAGGCCGTGCATAATTTTCACGCCATGGTGACCCACAACAGCAAGCACATCACCATCGGCATGGTGGATAAAGCCAGTGTGGAGACCATTGTCAAGATGGCTGCGGCAGCAGTCGGCGGCATGGAAAAACTGCGTGAAAGGCCCATCTGTACCTGTTCATGCTGCACCACCAGTCCGCTGTCGCTCACCGCGCAGTTTTGTGAAACCCTCATCGCTGCAGCAGGGGCCGGCATAAATATAGATGTGATGACAATGGCCCTGGCCGGCGGTACCGGTCCGGTCACGCTGGCCGGTACCATCGTCCAGACCGTGGCCGAACATTTAAGCGGCCTGGCTCTTGCCCAGATTACCCGAAAAGGGGTTAACGTCACCTTTGGCTCATGCAGCACCATCATGGATCTGAAAACAGGCTTGAGCGCTGTGGGGGCCCCGGAATGGGGACTTGTGGGGTCGGCCATGGCCCAGATGGGTCATTATTATCAAATCCCCTGCCGTATCGGTTCAGGTGTGAGTGACTCCAAGCTTCCCGATGCCCAGGCCGCTTACCAGTTTACCATGAATGCGCTTACCCTGTCTCTGGCCGGAGCCAATATGATTTTCGGTGCCGGCGGCATTGAAAGCGGGATAACCTTTGATTACGCCAAGCTGATTATGGACCATGAATGTATTCTCAATATCCGCAAGATGCTGGAAGGTGTCCGGGTGGACAACGAGACCATGGCACTGGATCTTATCGACGAGGTGGGCCCCGGCGGCACCTTTCTCACCCATCGCCATACCTTTGAGCGGGTCAGGACCCAATCGTCTGCTATTTTGTTTGACCGGCGCTCACGAGAGGCCTGGATGGACGCCACCAACGGCAGGGATCTCACCGAGCGGGCCTATGAAAAGAGCGTGGAAATTCTGGCCGCCCATCAACCCGTAGCCCTGCCCGACGGTGCCGGGGAAACCATTGACGGACTGCTGGCGGAATTCGAGGCCAGGGCTAAAGCGGGTGATGCCTGATGGGCAAACGGCGGTACATATGCCGTCCCTGTTACATGTCTGTCTGTCTGTCTGTCTGTCTGTCTGTCTGTCTGTCTGTCTGTCTGTCTGTCTGTCAACTTCAAATAAATTCATATTCTGATTTTTTAATGTAATAATGCCGCATTCAAAAGTTGCTTTCATGCCACCTTTTTCATCACTTCAACGATTTGATGACCGAATTCCTTTCGCTGCCAGTTCTTCATTTCGGTAATGGTGTCAAGGGCATCTAACTCAAGGGGATGACAAACGGCAATGGCTGTCATCAGTGACTTGTTGCAGACGAGGCCCGGATCGAGATCAAGGGATGTTGAACATTTGTCCCGCCATTTTTTTAATGCTTTGATTCGATCGGGTACGGCATCGGAAACAGACTGTGACCTTTTACGGGGATAAACCGGAAAATCCTTTTCAGGGATAAGGACAGCTGTATTGAGACACTCCAGAAGCGCTTTGCCGTACATGTCCATTTGTCGCTTGCTGAGGATCCGCATATTGGTCAATCGTTTGAGGGTCAGGGGGCGGGCAACGGCCATTTTCAGCAGGGGCTCGTTGCCTAAAATTTTGAACAGGGGCCTGTCTTTTTGGGCCGCAATGGATTTACGCAGTTGCAGCAGGGCTTCCAGCACTGCCAGGCTGCGGCCCTTGAGACGGCCGGCGCCCTTGAATTTCAGATAAAGCGGCTCATGGTTGGTTTCCGGTGCCCGAACCCGGCTTAAAAGGGCACATTCTTCAGCCACCCAGTCCAGTCTGTTTTTTTGATCCAGTTCCTGTACCAAGATCTCGCGCAACCGGATTAAATATTTGACATCTTCGGCACCGTAGGCGAGCATGGCCTCGGGCAGTGGCCGCTGGGACCAGTCCTTGCGCTGGTAGCGTTTATCCAGATGAATGTCGAACCATTTACCCAGAACCGCATTCAGACCCGATTCCTTTGACCCTAAAAAGCGGCAGGCGATCTCGGTGTCGAATAGGTTGTTGATTTCAATTTTAAAATCCCGGTAAAGAGAGCGGATATCATAATCAGCCCCATGAAAAATCTTGATGACCGCCGGATTTGAAAAAACCGGTATCAGGGGTGACAGATCTCCGATGGGCAGGGGATCGATGACCAGCCATGTATGTTCGGTGGCCATCTGCAGCAGGCATACCTTTTCCTGGAAATGGTACATGGAATCGGCTTCCAAATCCACGGCCAGGATCTTCTGGCCCTCAAGTTCCTTGGCAATATCCTTGAGTCCCGACAGGGTGTCGATGATGCGAAAGTCCGGCGTGTTAGCGTTGCTCATTATTTTCTTGACCTGTGGGATCATTTCCCATAATTTATGATGTTTGTTAGTTCTTATCTATTGGTTACGTTTACCAATTATGGTTCATAGTATTTTTTTATTAATTTTTCAAGCAACTTATACGGTACAAAATAATGATACAAATAACATTGCCTGATAACAGCGTTAAATCCTTTGATAACACCATCACCGGCCATGATGTGGCCTTGAGTATTTCCGAAGGCCTTGCCCGCAATTGTGTGGCCATGGAACTGGATGGCATCCTGGTGGATTTAAAAACGGTTATTGATAAAGATGCCGCTGTGCGGCTGATCACGACCAAAGATCCAGAAGCCCTTAATATCATGCGCCACACAGCGGCCCATGTCATGGCCCAGGCCATATTGCGGGTTTATAAAAATGCCCATTTGACCATCGGTCCCGTGGTGGCGGATGGCTTTTATTACGATATTGATATGGAATCGGTTTCCGAAGATGATTTTAAAAAAATTGAGACCGAGATGAAAAATATCATCAAAGCCAAGTTGCCCATCCATCGCCGGGAAGTCTCCAAGGCCGAGGCGCTGGCCTTTTACAAGGATGAGCCCTATAAGCTGGAAATGATTTCGGAACTGACGGATGGGACCATATCTTTCTACGAACAGGAAGGGTTTACTGATTTGTGCCGGGGACCGCACCTGCCTCATACCGGATTTATCAAGGCCTTTAAATTGATGAAGGTTTCCGGCGCCTATTGGCGGGCGGATCAGACCAAGGCCCAGCTTCAGAGAATTTACGGTACGGCCTATTTTGATAAAAAAGAACTTGCTGCCTACCTTACTTTCTTAGAGGAGGCCCGAAAGCGTAACCATCGAAAAATTGGTGCGGCCCTGGACCTGTTCAGTTTTCATGATGAAGCCCCGGGCATGGCCTTTTTTCATGCCAGAGGAATGGAAATCTGGAATGCGCTTTTAGAATACTGGCGCGCTGAACATCGACAGGCCGGTTATGTGGAAACCAAGACGCCTATCATGTTGAACCGGGATCTCTGGGAGCGGAGCGGGCACTGGGCCAATTATCGGGAGAACATGTATACCTCCAGTATAGACGATGTTGATTATGCCATCAAGCCCATGAATTGCCCCGGGGGCATGTTGCTGTATGGTATGCACCCCCACTCATACAAAGAACTGCCCATCCGGGCCGGTGAAATTGGTCTTGTTCACCGCCATGAACTGAGCGGTGTGCTGTCCGGGCTGTTCCGGGTCAGGTCTTTTCATCAGGATGATGCCCATATCTTTATGATGCCGCATCAGATCCAGGAAGAAATTCTGGGTGTGTTAAGGCTCGCTGATAAGATCTACAGCACTTTTGGGCTCGGATTTGATCTTGAGCTTTCCACCCGGCCGGCAAAGTCCATTGGCACGGATGAACAGTGGGAAACAGCTACCAACGGGCTTCAGGCGGCCCTTGATGTGTATGGCCGGGAGTATCGGATCAACGAGGGGGACGGGGCATTTTACGGCCCCAAGATCGATCTGCATATCAAGGATGCCCTGGGCCGGACCTGGCAGTGCGGTACCGTCCAGCTGGATATGTCGCTGCCCGAGCGGTTTGACCTGACATACATGGACAAGGACAATGAAAAGCGACGCCCCATTATGATCCATCGGGTCATTTTCGGATCCATTGAAAGATTTTTAGGTATTTTGATCGAGCATTTCGCCGGAAAGTTTCCCTTGTGGATGGCCCCGGTTCAGGTTGCCCTTCTGGCCATCAACGACGAGCTTGCGCCCTATGCCGGCCAGATCAAAAAAGAGTTTGAAGATAAGGGGTTGCGCGTGATAGTGGATGATCGCACCGAAAGCCTGAACAAGAAAATAAGGGAAGCGCAGATCCAGAATATTCCATTGATTCTCACCATCGGCGCCAAGGAAAAAGCGTCCGGAAACCTTGCCGTGAGAACCCTGGACGGCAAGGTGAAATACGGGATCTCCCATGATATGTTTCTGGATGCGGTCGCAAAGAATATCCGTGGGCGAAAATTGAGCGTCGAAATCATATGAAGCGGTCGCTGCGATATTTTTTTTATTACTGGCTTCCCTTGATGCTGTATGGGCTTTTGATTTTTATTTTGTCATCCGGGTCAATACCCAAAGGCGGTCCGGAATTTTTTCAGGCCGATAAAGTAGCGCATTTTCTTATCTTTGGGGGACTGGGCGCGCTTTGCCTGCGGGCGCTGAATACCACCGCATTGAGTAAAAAAATTGTGGTTGTTCTGGCGGTCAGTGTTCTGCTTTCATCGGTTTACGGGGTCAGTGATGAAATCCACCAGTATTTTGTACCGTCTCGAGATTCAGATCTTATGGATGCCCTTGCCGATACCTGCGGCAGTATTGCAGGTGTTCTGGTCTACTGGCGGGTTTTTATCTTTCGGCAAAGGATGACGGTCTCGTAAAAAGTCCAACTCCTGCGTTGCGCTGCATTTCGCAATCATTCAACGTACGATAAGTACGCCTCATGATTACAAAATTTGCGCGCCTTGAATTTGAACTTTTTACAAGACCATCGAGGATTAAAGGGAAACAAAAAAACCCCGGTCTGATTTCCAGACCGGGGTTTTTTTGTTTGAATTATTTTATGATAAATTCGTAAAAAATATTTGAGATGGCTAAGTAAAAATCGTATATACAAGGCATAGCGATTTTCCAGGGGCGAAGGCATACATAGGTATGTCGAGTCTCTGAAAAATCGCTATAACGCAGTAGATGGAGACTTTTGACGACGCCATCATTACATCATGGAAGACTCGGGGTGAAATACATCCACTTCTTTGAGGTCATCACCCAGGTATTCACGTTCATTGGGCCCCAGTATTCCGAGACTCAGGCAGATGAGTGTCCAGAGGTGAACTACCGGATATCCGCCGCCGTAATGCTCGCTCAGTTCATGAATCTGGGCATGGCAGTTATGACAGGCGGCAATGCAGTAATCGGCACCAGTGGCCTTGATCTGCTGGTCTTTGATGCGGCCATATTCGAGGCGCTGTTCCTTGAAGCCGGACTGCAGAAAACCGCCGCCGCCGCCGCAGCAGAAGTTGTTGGATTTGTTGGGGGTCATATCGATGAAGTTCTCTTCCCCCACAATCGCTTTGACCACATACCGAAGATCGTCGGCAACGGGATCACCATAGCTTTTGCGGATAATCTGACAGGGATCCTGGACCGTGAATTTGATTTTCCGATCCTTATTCCAGTCGGAGTTGACCTTGAGTTTGCCCTCCCGAATCCACTGGGCATAATATTGATAGATGCTCTTTACTTCAAATTTGTGTTCGATGTTGAATTTTTTCAGTCCTGCCAGGACTGAGTAGGTGACGTGCCCTCACTCCGTATTGAGGTAGATTTTGCACCCCAGTGCATCTGCCTGCCTCACAGACAAACCGGTCGTATGCTCCCAGCTTTCATTGTCGGCCAGGAACATGCAGTAATTTTCACCGCCCCATCCCTTGCTGCCGTAGGTCCAGTTGGCTCCCACCAGATGCAGGATTTTCCACAGAGGCACCATTTCATCGGGTTCGGTGACCGGTTCCCGGGAATTTTGATTCAAAAAGAACTCGGCGCCTTCTTTGTCAATTGGCGCTTCCATGTCGGCAAATTCGGGCTGGGCTTCCCGGTATTCCTCAAGCACATCGTCCACGACAAACTGAAAATCTTCGGGTGAAGCGCCCATGGCGCTGCCGCTGTCGTTTCTTAAGGCCGCATCGCAGGAACCCAGTATGCCCTTGGGCCGTTTCTCCCGGGGCCATGCGGCCCGGGCCTCGTAGACCAGACCGGCAATGTTGATCTCCATGGGGCAGACATAGGTACAGCGCTGGCACATGCTGCACATCCATACCCATGGGGTTGTGGTAATCTCTTCATCCATTCCCAGAGCTGCCATGCGTAGAAATTTTCTGGGGTCCATGCCCTCAAGGCCGGTTGCCGGGCAACCTGAGGAACATGCCCCGCAGGTGAGACAGAGATTCAGATTTCCGCCTTCGGGGAGCATTCCCCGGACTTTGTCCATGAAAATGCTTTTCTTTTTTCCGCCAAGTTTAATTGCTTCCTCAGCCATATTTGGTCTCCTCCATAATTTATTTCAAACAATGGGCCTGATCTGAAAACAATCCGTTGGAAAGTGGTTCCGGCAAAGGGCCCGTATTGACTGAAATGATAAAAATACTTTTAAATAAATTTTATTTTAAAGGACTGGGTCCCAGTTCCTTCAAAGTTTTTTCCATATCCATGACAAGGGATGAAAAGTCACTGCCCATATTGGATGCCAGGGTTACAAACCGGAGCCGGTCGGTCTCGAACCCGGTTTCCGTCATCATCCGGTGGGCATCGCCCACCCGCCAGCCGGCATAGGTGTTGCCGGATTCGGATTTGCAGTTGCCGGGATGACAGGCCATGACCAGGACCCCGTCGGCCCCTTCCACAAACGCATTCATAATAAAGTCGATATCGATTTTACCGGCGCAGGGAACCTTGATCAGGCGCAGACCCGCAGGCAGGGGCATCTTGAATTCGACGGCCATATCCGCGGCCTCAAAGGCTGAGTTCTGGCAGCAGAAGGCAACGATGTTGGGGGCATCGCCTGTGGCGACAACGCTTTCTTTTACCGCCTGGCGTATATCCTCATCTTTGAAATCGCCCAACTGGATCGCGTCCATGGGGCACTCACTGGCACAGATGCCGCATCCCTGGCAAGCCACAGGAGAGATGATGGCCCGGTTGTCCCAGTAAATGGCGCCATGGGGGCAACATCGGTAACAGGTCAGACAGATAACGCATTTACCGCGATCCACCACCGCCTGGTCAACGGCGACGGTTCGTTTGCCGTCTCCCAGAAGGGTTTCGACTTCAAGGGCGACATTTTCTGCATCGGTCAAGGCTGCGGACAGGCTGCATGTCTGACGGGCCGATCCGATGACAAAGATGCCCTCACGGTTGGAACATACCGGAAACCGGTGCACGTTGTCTTTTTGCAGCAGTCCGTTGGGGCCCATGTGGATTTTAAGTATTTCCGCCAGTCCCTCATTGAGGTCATCAGGCAGGATCGCCTCTTCCACAACTATCAGGTCCGGCGAAAGATTCATGGGCTGGCGCAGTACCGGGTCCTGGGAGGTGATGGACAAAGCAGCACCATCTTGAGTAATTTCCGGCGGTGTTTCAAGTTTAAAGTAATTCCCGCCATTATCCCGTACTGCCTTGTAGAGCCGGTCCAGACCGTCGGCAGCCACCTTGATATTATTAACATAGACGTATACCGTGCATCCCTGTTCCTGAAGGACCAGGGCGCTGCTCAGAATCCGTTCCAGTGCCAGGGGATTGCTTTCACCGTAAAAGCCCGTGACAAAAGCAACGGTTTTTTTGGTAAAGGCGGCGACATCTCCGTCAAGGGCGGCCTCAAGTTCCGACTGGGCCAATACATTGTCTGTAAGGGCAAGGCCATAACCCTCATTGAGGGGCTCGTAAAAGGCATCGGTGGCCACCACCACGGCGCCGACTTTATGCTCGACAGTTTCCCCTGCTTTTTCAAGCCGGACGGTAAAATCACCGGGAATGCCCTTGGTGTCCACCAGACAGGTTCCCGTGAGCACGTCAATCGCTTTATCATTGGCGGCTATGGCGTCGGTTTTTTCAATAAGGATCACTTTGTAGCCGCAATCCATTATCTCAGCGGCGGCTTTTACGCCGGTGGGGCCGCCACCGATAACCAGGACATCGGTATTGATGGTGATCTCTTCCATTTCTATAGTGGGTTTCGTTTCAGTCTTCATTTGGCCTCCCTTACAAATCTGATCGCTTCACGGGCTGCCTGCCCTGCGTGCGCCATTGAAACGGCGATGGTTTTGGGGCCTTGCGCCGTGCCGGCGATAAAAATACCCGCCTTTGCACTTTTCGTCGGGCTCAGCATATCCGAAGCCTCAAAGAACCCGTCTGTATCAAGGTCTATGTCCAGAATTTCAGTGAGTTCTTTATTGTCAGCCCCAGGGGTAATGCCGATGGACAGGACCACCAGATCAAAAACACCATCCATTGGTTTGCCTTCATCATCCATGAATCGGGTTTGTATCTTATCATCCTCGGTTTTATACATATCCACCGGAATGGTTCTGATAAAATTCAGATTTTCCCGGCATTTATCATAGAACTTCGTGTAGTCTTTGCCGGTATTCTGGATATCCATGTAAAATACCGTGATATCCATGTCCGGATATTTGTATTTAAGCGCTTCGGCGGATCTGAGGGCGTAGGGACAGCAGGCCTGGGAACACCACAGATTGCCCAGGCGTTCATCCCGGCTGCCCACGCACTGGATAAAGGCGACTTTTTCAGGCACGCGCTTGTCCGAGGGGCGAAGGATGCCGCCATAGGCCCGTTTGCACCGTTCAAGATCCAATCCGGTGATCACATTGTCAAAGATGCCGTAATTGTAGGTGGACTTTTTTCCCGCGGCAAAGGGCTGAAAACCACTGGCCACGATAATGGCGTCCACCGCCAGTTCTTCCGTCTTTCCGGTTTTTTCAGGATTGAGCCGGCCATCTGCATCGTAAAATACAGCATTATGTTTGGAGTATCCTCTGGTAGCGGCACAGTCCGTCGGGGCTGCTTCATAGGCGCCGGTGCATTTTACGTCGTCCGGATGGACCGGGCCGCTGTTTTTGAGAGAAATTTTAAATCGGCCGTTTTTGTTGACCGTTTCAACCTGTGTGCCCAGATGAACCGTAATCAACGGCTCGTTCACCACATTTTTAAGCATTGCTTCCACGGAACATGCGCCACACTGCTGGCATTCATCCGTTGCCTTGCAGGAATACTGAATGGCGTGTCCCCCCAGGAAGCCCGATTTTTCCACAAGATCCACTGCTATGTTTTTACGGGCCATCTCCCAGGCTGCCGTAAGGCCGGCAATGCCGCCGCCGATGACCATGACTTTTTTTTGTTTTGTATCCAATTGCCAACTCCTTGTTGAATTCTGATAGTGGAAATCAATCGTTAAAAGAAAATGGGCAGGGCAGGTACGACACCCGATCCCTGCCGTTTAACTTTTAATCCATCTGAGGCCTGGGGAGGACCTTGGCCAGTTCCGCGATTTCAGGAACTTTGTGTTCCCATTCGATGGCCATGAGGTGAACACCGGCGACCCCCTTCATCTCTTTGAATTCCTCAATTTGCTCGCAGGCAATCTTGATGCCTTCATCCGCTACTTTTTTCTTGTCAACACCCTGGAGGCGTTTGATGATCTCATCGGGTACGTCCATGCCGGGAACTTTGCTTTTCATATAGCGGGCCATACCGATACTCTTCATGGGTGTTATGCCGGCAAGGATATAAACTTTTTCGGTGAGTCCCATGTCATTGGCTTGTTGTACCCATTTGCGCATTTTTTCCATATTATAGATGCATTGGGTCTGGATAAAATCGGCACCGGCCGCCACTTTTTTGGCCAGGCGGTAAACACGCCATTCAAAGGGATCGGCAAAGGGGTTGGCCGCTGCGCCGATGAACATCTTGGGTGGTGTATCAATGTCTGCGCCGCCCAGAAATTTACCCTCATCGCGCATCTTTTTGACCATTCCGATCAGTTGGATGGAGTCAATGTCAAAAACGCCCTTGGACTGGGGGTGATCCCCAAACTGCTGATGGTCTCCGGAAAGACACAATATATTGCGGATGCCATGGGCATAGGCCCCCAGGATGTCGGCCTGCATGGCCAGACGGTTGCGGTCCCGGCAAACCATTTGATAGTTGGGTTCGAGTCCTTCATCGATGGCGATGAGGGAGGCGGCCCAACTGGACATGCGTACCATGGCCGTCTGGTTGTCGGTGATGTTTACCGAATCCACCATTCCCTTTAAGAAGCCTGCTTTTTTTCTGACGGCCTCGACATCTGCCCCGCGCGGAGGCCCAAGTTCTCCGGTAAAGGCAAAATGTCCGGCTTCCAGAATTTTTTGAAGGTTACTTCCTGAGTTCATTTTTATGATCTCCCTTTTTATTTAGAACTAGTATTTATTTTAGATATTAGGCCTTTTGACGTTCTTTGTATCCAGGTTGGATCACTGTCCGGGGGATTTGATTGCGCCAGTCCGCAGGGGGAAATATGGTTGTAATATTGTCCAGTCGGTTCTGTTTGGCCAGCCTTTCATAGATCATGAACCAGGCACAGGGCTGGTCCTTGTTAATCTCGCAGCTTCCCTGGTTTGTGCCGCCACAGGGTCCGTTGAACAGGCCCTTGGCGCACATGGTAACGGGGCAGACACCGGCGGTTTTATCCAGAACACAGTTGCCGCAGCCGCGGCACCGTTCTTCATACCATCCCACGTCTTTGTTCACGCCGATAAAGGAGGTGTTCACTGCGGGCAGCACCGGTATTTCAGGGTATCGCTCCGCCAGAAACTGGATGCCGGCGCCGCAGGCCATGGATAGCAGGGCATCGTATTCACCCACGGTCTCTTCCAGTTCATCTAAAAATTCCATATCGCACTGGCGTTCCAGGGTTGCAGCGCCCAGCTCTATGGGAGTGTTGTCCAGTTTGCGGGCCATTCTAAGCTCGGCATTGAGTATGCCCACTTCTTTTTCGCCGCCTGCCAGACAGACCGCGACGCAGGTGCCGCAGCCCACGGTAAGGACTTTGGAATAATCCTTGACCATAGCTTTGATTTCTTCAAAAGGTTTTCTTTCTGCAACTATCATGTAGCCTCCTGTTTTCTATCCGTTTGTATTGTTTCTCTATAGCCAGGCTCGACTTGAAAATATGCGCCGGATGTATTGATTTTAACAAATAATATTAACATACATTCATTGCAAATATTAAGGGGTGTGTCAAGTCATCTTGGACAAATATTTTTAAAAATAATTAGCAGGGGCTCATTAGCACCCGGCTCATTTTATGGATAAGCAGGGTGCAGAAAAAAGAATGATGCACAGGAGGGGGCAAAGCGATGTTTGGAAAGAATTGCATTATAGCCGGAAAAAAGATAAGAGATTGGACTCGGCGGTCGGACCTTATCCGGCGGTCCGGTTTTTTTAGATTTTTAACCTGTTTTTAAAGACATGTGATCCCTCTTGGATTTACAAACGTTTATCTGATTGGGGGGCATAACCGGTATCTGCTGGTAGACGGGGGGGGGCCGAACAGTGCCCGGTCGTTTTTTAAAAAACTATACCGCTTGAATATTGAACCGGGCTGGATACGATTGATGGTGATCACGCATGTTCATTTTGATCATGTCGGCGGCGTAAATGAGATAAAAGCCAAATGCGGTTGCCGTGTTGCAGTTCACAGGGCAGAGGCCCCGTTGCTTGCAGGTGCCCGGGTTGTGATACCGCCGGGAACCAATATCGTTACACAAAAGCTTTGCAAAATAGCGGGCCGACACCCCGGCCTGGTTGACAGGTTATACGGATTTAAGGCCGTTGAACCGGATATTCTGGTAAGTGATGGGATGGACCTTGATGATTTCGGATTTAAAGCCAGAATTATGATGACCCCTGGACATACCCCAGGATCACTGTCGGTGCTGACCGGAAAGGGAGATGCCTTTGTGGGGGATCTGGCGGTCAATTATTATCCGTTTGGGCTGGGACCGATTTTTCCGCCGTTTGCCGAAGATCCGGGTCTTATTTTTAAAAGCTGGGAACGATTGATTCAAAATGGCGCCAGGAGGGTTTTTCCAGCCCACGGTAAGGTGTTTGATATTGAGCGAATGAAAAAAAGATAAGATAAGCTGCTGTATTTTTTATAAAATTGTTTAAAAAAGGAAATCATGAAAACCTATTACGACTGTATACCCTGTTTATTGCGCCAGGCCGTGGATGCGGCCCGTTTTGCATCCGATGACCCTAAAATCCATGAAGCGGTGCTGCGTCATGTGTTGGAAACTGCTGCCCATATGGACCTGCAGCAGACCCCGCCCATGATGGCGCGGAATATTCATCGCACTATCCGCCGATATTGCGAAAATACCGATCCCTACCTGTCAGTGAAACAGCATTTCAATGATATGGCTCTGGCGCTTTATCCGGATTTAAAAAAACGGGTGATCCAGTCACCAGACCCTTTGGATACCGCTCTTCGGCTCGCCATTGCAGGCAACATCATCGATTTCGGGGCCCGGCAGGATATGGCACAGGATCTGGTTCTGGCCGCTATACAGAATGCACTGACATGCGATCTTCTGGGTGATGTTCAGGCGTTTAAACATGCGGTAGACACGGCCGATCGTATTTTATATCTGGGGGACAATACCGGAGAAATCGTTTTTGACCGGCTGTTGATAGAAACCCTGCCCGCCGATAAAATTGTTTTTGTCGTCAGGGGATATCCGGTGCTCAATGATGCCACCTTCGAAGATGCAAAAACGACGGGACTTTTGAATATCGTAAAGGTGATCGATAATGGTTCCGATGCCCCGGGTACCATTATCGAAGATTGCTCTCCGGAATTTGTCCATTATTTCAATGATGCGGATTTGATCATCGCCAAGGGGCAGGGTAATTATGAGACGCTGTCGGAAACAGACAGACCCATATTTTTTCTTTTGCAGGCAAAATGTCCGGTTATTGCAGCCGATATCGGGTGTGATGTCGGGAAATTGATCGTACAGTCAAAATTAAATTGATCGATTTTACATTTTTTTAAGCAATTGATTGGCAGCGGTGAGCATGGGGTCCCAGGTCGGGCCAAAGGGCGGGGCATAGGCCAGGTCGGTCTGGCTGAACTGTTCCACCGTCATTTTGGCGTGAAGCGCAACGGCCGGTCCGTTGATGCGATGGGCTACGCCCTCGCGGCCCAGCATTTGAACCCCCAGAAGACGTCCGGATGACTTGTCTCCCACCATATGCACTTTGATGGGGGTGCTGCCCGGGTGGGCATGGGCCCGGGATCGGGTGGTCACCAGGATATCCACCGGGGCGAAACCGCTTTTCAAGGCTTCGGATACGGTGAGACCGGTGCGGGCCACCTGGAGATCAAACACTTTGAAAACGGCGGTGCCTGCGATGCCCTCAAGAAGGGTTTTTTTGCCGCAGACATTGTCGGCGGCGGCCCATCCGGCCCGATTGGCGCGCAGGGCAAGGGGAATCCAGGTTTTTTGATTGCTCACGACATGGACTGCATCGGCACAATCACCGGCGGCAAAGATGTGTGGATTGGTAGTTTGAAGGGTCCGGTCCACTGCAATGGCTTTGGCCGTGCCGAGTGTGAGACCGGCCTCCCCGGCGATTTGACTGTTCGGGGTAACCCCGATGGCAACAACCACAAGATCGGCCTCAAGATTCAGATTCTTACAGGCAACCTTTAGGCTGTTGCCCGAGGGTTCAATTTTCTGGACGGTATGTCCGGCAAAAAGAGCGGCGCTATTGGAGATGATCTCGTTTTTAATGATATCCGACATCTCCATGGGCATCCATGGCAGCAATACCGGGCGTGGTTTTACCATATCGACTTTTATGCCCAGTTTACGCAGCGCTTCGCACATTTCAAGGGCGATATAGCCCATACCGATAATGACGGCTTTTTGCACTGCATGGGTTTTGATGAAGGCCTTGATCTGCCGCCCGTGGTCAAGGGTTTTTAACGGCATGACCCCGGGCAGATCAAAACCCGGCAGATCCGGTATGACAGGCGCTGCGCCGCTGGCGATAAGCAGTTTGTCATAGGTCACGGAAAATTCAGTGCCCTGTGCATCGGTTCCCGAAACGGTTTTTGCCTCGGCATCGATCTGTTCGGCACAATGACCGGTCAACAGGTCGATGGCCTGTTTTTCACGAAAAACCCGGGCCTGGCGCACCACCAGTTCTTCTATTTTTCGATCTTGATCAGCGATATTGTAAGGCATGCCGCAGGCGCTGTAGGAAACATCCGCGGTTTTTTCAAGGACCGTAATTTTCATATCCGGCAGGGTCCGCCGTGCTCTGCTGGCGGCACTCATTCCGGCAGCATCCGCGCCAATGATTACAAAATGCATGATTGCCTCCTGTTGCGGGTTGCAGTATTGCAAAAAGAAAGGATTGTGGTTATATAGCCCAATCCAGTTAAGATGTCAAAGAGGCTTGGCCTTAGGGAATTTTGATTGAAAGCGTGTAGACTTCACGCATACGTAAAATCGGAAACAGGCTTTTGGGTTTTAAATCAAAACACCATAAGACCTGTCGCTGGATTCTATTTTTGTATCAGAACTTGAAATGCTATAAAATTTTTAAATGGTTTTAATGAAAAATAATACCGGTGTCGACGACTCCTTAAAACAGATTGAAAATAAACTATCCCGGGCCATGGTCGCCGAGCGTTATGCCTTGCTTGGCGAACTACAAAAGATCCGAAGGCTTGTCCGGACAGGCTCGAAAGCGGGCGGCCTGTCATCTCGGATTGAGCGCCTGGAGGTCAGATTAAGCGATGCCATTAAGCGGCGCAGGCAGCGACTGGAAAACAGGCCGGTTCCGGTGTATAATGACGATCTACCCATAACTGCTAAAAAAGAGGAGATTGTCGAGGCCATATCAACGCATCAGGTGGTGATCATATCCGGGGCCACCGGCAGCGGCAAAACCACCCAGATCCCCAAATTCTGCCTGGCCGCCGGAAGGGGCATTGACGGTATGATCGGCTGTACCCAGCCCCGGCGCATTGCCGCCATCACCGTTGCGGCCCGCATTGCCGAAGAACTGGGTGAAGACATGGGCCAATCGGTGGGGTATAAGATCCGATTTGCCGATAAGAGCGGTCATCATCCCTACATCAAGATTATGACCGACGGTATCCTGCTGGCGGAAACCCAGAGTGACCGGTTTTTAAATGCCTATGATACCCTTATCGTGGATGAGGCCCATGAACGCAGTTTGAATATCGATTTTGTACTGGGCATCTTAAAAAGTCTTTTAAAACGCCGTAAAAATTTAAAACTGGTGATTACATCCGCCACCATCGATACGAAAAAATTTTCCCGGGCCTTTGACGATGCCCCCATCATCGAGGTGTCCGGCCGCACCTACCCGGTAAATGTCCGGTACGAGCCGGGCCATGACCCGGATGAGGCGGACGATGCCCCCACCTACGTGGAAAAAGCCGTCCGGGCTGCTGAAACCCTTCAGATGAGAAGTCCCTTTGGGGATATTCTGGTGTTCATGCCCACGGAACAGGATATCCGGGAAACCTGCGAGATGCTCAGCGGTAATGGCTATCACCAGGTCACCGTGTTGCCGCTGTTCGGCAGATTGTCGGCCGCTGAACAGGCCAGGGTGTTCAAGGCCGCTCCGGGCCGGAAAATTATCGTGGCCACGAATGTGGCCGAGACATCCATTACCATTCCCGGTATCCGGTACGTTGTGGATACGGGTCTGGCCCGGATTTCCCACTATTCTCCCCGAACCCGGACCACGGCCCTGCCCGTGATGCCCATATCCCGAAGCAGTGCGGATCAGCGCATGGGGCGCTGCGGGCGGGTGGCCAAAGGCGTATGTATCCGGCTGTATTCCGAAGATGCCTACAATGACCGGCCGGAATTTACGTTGCCGGAAATATTGCGATCAAACCTGGCGGAAGTTATTTTGCGGATGATTTCCCTTAATCTCGGTGACATTGCCAGGTTCCCGTTTATTGATAAACCCACACCCAAAAGCATCAAGGACGGATTTGATACCCTTGGAGAACTGGGCGCCATTCAAAGGGCCACCGGGGGGAAAAAACGCCGGAATAGCAGTGGCGGTGATTTTGTTCTGAGCCCCAAAGGCCGGGTCATGGCAAGGTTGCCCATTGATCCCCGGTTATCCCGTATGCTGATTCAGGCCCATGAGGAGGGGTGTGTTCCGTCCATGACAGTGATTGCAGCGGCCCTGAGCATCCAGGACCCCCGGGAAAGACCTGTTGAAAAGGCAAAAACAGCCGACCAGGCCCGGACCCTGTTCAATGACCCGGCTTCTGATTTCGTCACGTTACTCAATATATGGAAGGCTTATCAGCGTGCCCGGCGCAGTGGTAAAAAAAGCGGTCAGATGACCAAACAGATTAAACAGTTCAGCACCCGGTATTTTCTTTCTTTTAATCGAATGCGAGAATGGAACGATATCCATACCCAGCTTTCTGATATTCTCAATGAGAACGGGATATTAAATAGTCATGCGGAACTTGGATACCACGGTGATTTGACACAGGTCACCGGGACACCAAAACAACCCCAAAACGCTGTTTTCGGTGTCTTGTATACGGCCATTCATAAATCCATCCTGAGTGGTTTTTTAAGCAATATTGCCTTCAAAAAAGAGCAGTCCATCTTCAAGGGCACCAAAGGCCGGGAGCCCATGATTTTCCCTGGCTCCACTCTTTTCAAAACCGCCGGCAACTGGATCGTGGCAGCGGAGATGGTTGAAACCGGCAGGCTGTATGCCAGAACCGCCGCCAATATTGATTGTGGCTGGCTGGAGGAACTGGCTCGGGAACAGTGCCGGTATACCTATCTGGAGCCGCACTGGGAAAGAAGTCGGGAAGAGGTGGTGGCCCATGAACAGGTCAGTCTTTACGGTCTGATCATCATATCCAAAAGACCGGTTTCATACGGTCGTATCAATCCTGATGAAGCCTCGGATATTTTTATCCGCAGTGCCCTTGTGGATGAAGATGTCAGGCAGATGCCCGGGTTCATGCAGCACAACCGATCACTTATCGACAAGATCGAGGATATGGAAAACAAAGTCAGGAGAAAAGATATTCTTGTAAATTCTGAGGATATCTTTCTGTTTTACCGTGAACACCTGGCCGGCGTTTATGATATGCGGACCCTTCGAAAGCACATTAAAACAAAGGGCGGTGATGGGTTTTTACGGCTGACCAAAGAATTTTTGCTGCGAACTGCCCCTGATGAAACCGAAATGGAACTTTATCCGGACAAGGTGACGTTGGGGGATCGAAGCTTTGAGTGCGACTATTGTTTTGAGCCGGGCCATGAAAAAGATGGTGTGACCGTCAGGATTCCCGCTTCTGTAGCCGGCACAGTGCCGTCTGATGCCGTGGACTGGATGGTCCCCGGCCTTTTTAAGGAAAAAATTACGGCCCTGATAAAGGGATTGCCGAAAATTTACCGTAAAAGACTGGTCCCGGCCGCCAGTACCGCTGCCATTATCGCCCGGGAGATGCCGCAAAGTGACAAATCTTTGTTTACGGCACTTGGAGATTTTATCCATACCCGTTTTGATGTCAATATTCCCGCAGTCGCCTGGCCGGTAGCGGAACTGCCCGATCATCTCAAATTGCGCGTTGCCCTCACCGATCATCAGGGTAAACAGGTGTGTGTCAGTCGGGACAAATCCATCCTGACCCGGGATATTGCCCGGGCCACTGTTTCGGAGGCCCTGGCAACGGCTAAGAAAAAATGGGAAAAAACAGGCCTTGTGGGATGGAATTTTGGTGACCTCCCGGAAACGGTTATTATAAACGGGGCGGCCCAGGAGAAATGGGAACTGTGGCCGGGCCTTGAGGTGGATAAAAACGGCGTTAACCTGAGGGTATTTGAGAATCGTTCACAGGCCCTGGCCAGCCATACAAAGGGAGTTGAGCGCCTTTTTACGCTGTATCTGGCAAAAGATTTGAAATATTTAAAAAAATCGCTGTTGTTTGCCGAGGTTGACAATACCCGGGCCGGCTATCTGGGGGGCAGTAAAAAATTGCTGGATCGATTGTATGCCGGCATTGTCAGAGATCTTTTTTATAAAAATATTCGGCGTCAGACTGATTTTATGGCCCATGCCGCATCTGTCAGACCCCATATTATAGAGCGCGGACAGCAGATGCTGAAGATCGTTTCCGCCGTTCTTGAAGCGGTTTACACCGTGCGCCTACTCTTCGGCGATCTTGAAAAAACCCATCGTCGTAATCCTGTTTTTTTGAACCTTATCAGTAAAGCACGATGGGAAGTGACCCGCCTGGTGCCGGAAACCTTTATTGAGATCTATGCCGCCGGCCACTTGATTCACCTGCCGCGCTATATCCGGGCCATCGGTATCCGGGCACAAAGGGCTGCCATCAGCCCTGAAAAAAACCAGCTGCGGGAAGGGCTGGTAAACGATTATGTGGATCATCTCCAGCAGCTGTTAAAAGACCTTACGCCCCTGACCAGTGATGAAAAACGGGCCGCCGTTGAAGCGTTTTTCTGGCTTCTGGAGGAATACAAGGTGTCGGTTTTTGCCCAGGAACTCAAAACCGCGGTACCGGTTTCCCGGAAAAGACTGGATCGGGCCCTGAGTCGGATTGAGCGGATGGTATAGGTATAGAAGGTTGAAGTCATCGTAGGGTGGGCTGTGCCCACCAACCGGCAGAATTCCTTTCACCTTCAGCCTTCTACCTAAAATCCTTTATAACCTGTAGCTGTCCGCAAGGCGGGTATAATCAGATGCTTCATCCAGGCGTCCGCGTTTTTGGCATCCGGCAGCGTAGATGGTGCATTTTTTTCGAAGAACTGTCGCTGCGGCCGTTGCCTGGGATGCTGACAGTTGCCCGCTTTGAAGTATATTGTCCAGGGCCTGAACCCGAAAGCGGTCCAGACCCGGGGCTCGTGACAGCTGGTCAGCATGACCGCCGCGCTTAATCACCAGTGGCTCATCCACCAGATATACGGGATAGCGGCAACCCACCCGCAGCCACAGATCATAGTCTTCGCATGCCGGTAGCCTCTCATCAAAAAGGCCCACTTTGTCAAAAAGATTTTTTTTCATCATCACGGCCGAAGGGCTGACCAGACATAGCGCCAGGGATGACTCAAAAATCATACCCGACGGTTTTTTGTGGCAGGATCTGGGATTGACCCGGGTGTTGTTTCGGATCCAGATCTCCTGGGTCTGACAGATCAAGGCCTCCGGATACCGGCCCATAAAATCCATCTGCCGGCTTAATTTCTGCGGCAGCCAGGTATCATCCGAATCCAGAAACGCGATAAAATCGCCCCGGGACGACTCAATACCGCGATTGCGGGCGGCACTCACCCCGGCATTTTCCTGCCGGATCAGCGCCAGTTTCCCAGAGTATCCATCGATGAGATCAGATGTATTATCGGTGGACCCGTCATCAATGACAATCAGTTCAAAATTGTTGTAATTCTGCGCCAGAACCGAATCTATGGCTTCTGCCAGGGCCCATGCCCGGTTATAGGTGGGTATGATGACGCTCACCAGCGGATTGTTTTTCATCGTGCAAAAATCCTTAATTGGATAAGGCCAAGGGCGCATCGCCTGTTTATTATTATTTGATATGAAAATTGAGTCATGCAACATACTTTATCATAAAACTATTGCGTTAAAAGGGTTTATTTGTTAATTTTATATCTCATTTTTAAGAAAAGTAATTTTGTTATAATTTAAATTCATTGCCTAAAGTAAACTACCATCGACCTTGTCGGTGGCTTTCTCAGGACAGCAACTCCTGATAATGTCATTCGCTGCTGTCTTGCCAAATTCGCATCAATACACAGCATGCGATTATTTTCGATAGCCTTCCATCGGTTTACCGCCGATATGAGGCTATAGCACATATCATAACTTAGCAACATTGTTGATTCGATAGTGGTGCAGGGCCTTTCTCCCTGCACCTCACCACCGACTACGTCGGCGGATTAGGCCTAAATTTAATTTATTTGGAAAGGAGGAGACAAAAAAGGAACTAACTGCCAATTGGTTTTATAAAACAATCATAATTTATCTAAGGAGGTCCAGATGAAAAAAGGAATCGTTTTGTCCATTGCACTGTTGTTTGCCGTTGTCATGATGATGGGAACCGCACCCACAAACGCCCAGGCCAAAGTCACGTTTGTTACCATCGGTACCGGCGGTATTACCGGTGTCTACTATCCCACGGGGGGCGCCATTGCCAAAATGGTCAACAAGAAGCGTAAAGAATACGGCATCCGTGCCACGGTGGAATCCACCGGTGGTTCGGTGTTCAACATCAATGCCATCCTGGCCGGTGACCTGGAATTCGGTGTCGCCCAGTCCGATCGTCAATTTCAGGCCGTCAAGGGTATTGAAGACTGGAAAGACAAGGGACCTCAAAAAGACCTTCGTGCTGTATTTTCCATTCATCCGGAAAGCGTCGATTTGATCGCAGCTGTGGACGCCAATATCAACTCGATAGCGGATCTCAAGGGCAAACGCGTCAATATCGGCAATGTGGGTTCCGGCTACCGGAACAATGCCATTGATGCACTGGTGGCCAATGGACTTGACTTTGAGAAAGATTTTCATGCGGAAAGCTTAAAGGCCGCCGAAGCCCCCGGCTTGATCCAGGACGGCCGCATCGATGCCGCCTTTTACACTGTCGGACATCCCAGCGGATATTACAAGGAAGCGACCTCAGGTGTCCGCAAGGTAAAATTTGTTCCCATTACGAACATCGACAGCCTCCTTGCAGAATATCCCTATTATGCAAAATCCGAAACGTTGATGAAAAACTATCCGGGTGCTGTAAATGATGAGGAAGCTGTTCCCACGTTTGGCGTCAAGGCTACTTTAGTCACATCGGCCAAGGTTCCCGATGATGTTGTATATGCCATCACCAAAGAAGTGTTTGATAATTTTGAAGATTTTAAAAAACTCCATCCCGCCTACGAAGGGTTGACCAAGAAAGGCATGTTGGAAGGTCTGTCTGCACCGATTCATCCGGGTGCATTGAAATATTACAAGGAAGTTGGTTTGAAATAAACAAAGCTCGGAGTTTTTGGTTGTTGTATGATGGCGGCGGTGCCGTGGTTGGAATTGGCCCGGCCCGCCGTCCTATTTGCAGGATGTATGATCAACAGGCAGGGTGGTGATAATGAGTAAAATCGAAATCAGCGAACAGGACGACGGCCTGGAGTTGGCAAAACGGATGGCCGAAGAAGAGGAGGGGATCGGGCGCCGGCCGACAGCAGGGTTTTCCAAGTGGGTCGTTGCAGTTATTTGCGTGGTCTGGAGCTTATGGCAGCTCTCCATTGCCAGTTGGCTGATCATGGATACCACCTTTATCCGGGCCATTCATCTGGGATTTGCCCTTCTGGTGGTTTTTTTAAACTATCCCATGTTTAAAAAACCCACGTTTGGCCTGAAATTTCTATCCGTTACCGATCGAATTCCCTTGTTTGACTATGCCGTTGCCATAGTAGCGTCACTTTCAGCGCTGTATATCGCCATTGATTATACCGGCATGACCCTCCGTTACGGTTCACCCATTTTTAGAGACATCCTCATTGGAATGACCCTGGTTGTTTTGCTGCTGGAAGCGTCCCGGCGTGTCATCGGACCGGCCCTTCCGGTTATCGGTCTTGCGTTTATTTCATACTCTTTTTTAGGGCCCTATATGCCGGATCTCATTGCATTCAAGGGCACCTCTTTAAATCGCTTTGTGGGCCAGATGACCATGTCTACCGAGGGCATTTACGGTATTCCCCTGGATGTGTCCGCCACCATTGTGTTCTTGTTTGTCCTCTTTGGCGCCATGCTCGACAAGGCCGGTGCCGGTCAGTATTTTATTCACCTGGCCCTGAGTCTTCTGGGGGGGTTCAAAGGCGGGCCGGCCAAGGCTGCAGTCATGGGCAGCGGGCTCACCGGCCTGGTTTCCGGGTCCAGTATCGCCAATATCGTGACCACCGGTACATTTACCATTCCGTTGATGAAAAAAGTCGGATACCCACCCACCAAGGCTGCCGCCATAGAAGTGGCGGCCAGTACCGATGGTCAACTGGCACCCCCCATCATGGGGGCTGCCGCCTTTATCATCGCCGAATACGTGAATGTGCCCTATGTGGAGGTGATCAAAGCCGCAGCCGTGCCGGCCTTTGCCTCCTATGCGGCCCTTTTTTATATTACCCACATCGAGGCATCCAAACTGGGATTAAAGGGCATCCCCAGAGCCGAACTGCCCTCTTTTTTCAAGACGCTTTTCGGCGGGGCTCATTACCTGATTCCCATGGCCCTGCTGCTGTATGAGCTGATTGTGGTGCGACATTCACCCGAACTGGCCGCCTTTCACGCGGTGTGGCTCCTGGTGGTTGTCATGCTGTTCCAATGGCCCGTCAAGGCCTATTTTAAAAAAGAGCCGGTGGGGCCGGCCTTTCGATACAGCATTAATCAGATATTTGCGGCCCTGGCCGCCGGTGCGCGCAACATGGTTTCCGTAGCCCTGGCCACTGCCGCGGCCGGTATCATCGTGGGCGTCGTGGCCCTGGGACTCGGTCAACTGGTGACCTCCATTATCGATGTGCTGTCCATGGGTAATATTTTCCTGATGCTGGTGATTACGGCCATTGCAAGCCTCATTATCGGCATGGGGCTACCCACCACCGCCACCTATATTGTCATGGCCTCCCTGACAGCCCCGGCCATCGTAACTATCGGCGGTATGAACGATTTTATCGTACCGCTCATGGCCGCCCATCTGTTCTGCTTTTATTTCGGTATCCTGGCCGACGATACGCCGCCGGTGGGGCTGGCCGCCTATGCGGCCGCCGCCATTGCCAAGTCACCGCCCATCGCCACGGGGATTCAGGGATTCATGTATGATATCCGGACGGCTATTTTGCCGTTCATGTTTATTTTCAATGCCGATCTTATCCTGCATAATATTAATAGCTGGCCCCAGGGAATTCTGATATTTTTAATGGCCTGCGTCGGTAATTTCGCATTTGCTTCGGCGACCCAGGGCTGGTTTGTGGCCCGGAATAAAATCTGGGAAATTCCCTTATTTCTGACGGTAACCCTGATCCTTTTCCGGCCGGACCTGATTTCATCCTGGATCGGAATTCCCCATGAACAGCGGTACTGGGCCTATCCCATTGGGCTGGCTCTTTTCGGTCTGCTTTATCTGATGCAACGGCCCCGTATTCCAAAAGAGGCACCGGTTTCGGCATTTTAATAGGGATGGAATTATCAGGTGACAAGGGAAAGGTGATATGAACAAAATTCATAAAATTATGGTGGCCCTGGGATTTACGGATTATGCCCAGGGAACATTTGATTATGCCGTGACCCTGGCCGAAGGCCTTGGTGCCGAACTGTTTATTGCCAGCATTATCAACAACAAGGATGTTGATGCCGTGGGAATGATCTCTTCCCTCGGATACGAAGTCAATGGGGAGAATTATACCCGGGGCGTCAAGGAAGATCGAAGAAAAAAATTGCAGGAGATCCTCGATCGCTCCCCCTGTACCAAAGAGACTATCCGGGTTGTTTTCAGGACGGGCCACCCCCTTGAAGAGCTGCTGAAGCTGACCCTTGAGGAAGACGTTGATTTAATTGTCATGGGGGTTAAAGGGCGCACGGATCTGAAAAGCGTGTTGGTGGGTTCAGTGGCTGAAAAAATGTTTCGAAAATCACCGGTGCCCATCCTATCCTACAGGGATGAAGAAAGCGCCCGCCGGCTTCGAAAACAAATACGGGTCCTATAGGCCATACCTGTTTTACAAAAACGGTGGTTGCGTTTAGAACCAAGCCCCGTCGCCGTTTTTTTGGGTTCAGGATGATAACCCGATGCCGTGAATCTTTTCATTGCAGCCCGGACACCGCCCGTCGGCGGTCAGGTGGCATTGCACCGCATATCCGTTGCGCGTTATCACCGTTGTGTCGCAATTACTGCACCGTGTGTCGGACCCGTTTTTTGTAGCCACATTTCCGATATAAATATATTTAAGTCCGGCTTTTTTGCCGATTTGAAAAGCCCTCATCAAACTGTCAAGGGGCGTTAATGGTGCATCTAAAAGTCGGTAAGCCGGATGAAAGCGGCTGATATGCCATGGGGTTTCAGGACCCAGGGCATCAACAATAAATTCGGCCAGCGATGTCATCTCATGCTCGTTATCATTGAGGCCGGGGATCAGTAGTGTGGTTACTTCGATCCAGATCCCGGCGCTTTTCATATGCCTGAGTGTTTCCAGCACCGGGGCCAGTCGGGCAGAGCAATATTGTTTATAAAATCGGTCGCTGAATGCCTTTAAATCGACATTGGCGGCATCTAAAATCGGGGTTGCCATATCAATGGCTTCCGGTGTCATGTAGCCGTTGGTGACAAAAATATTGAACAGGCCCTTTGCATGCGCCAGCCGTGCGGTTTCCAGGGCATATTCAAAAAAGATTGTCGGCTCGGTATAGGTGTAGGCAATACTCCGACAATGGGCTTCCAATGCCCGGGAGACAATATCCCGGGGATCGGCATTTTCTCCCAGCACCAGGCCTTCACGGTCTGCGGGCATCTGGGCAATATCCGCATTCTGGCAAAAACGGCATTTGAAATTGCACCCCACTGTTGCAATGGAATAAGAGCGGCTGCCGGGCATCACATGGTAAAGCGGTTTTTTTTCCACAGGGTCGACATGGCTGGCAACTACCTTTCCGAACACCCTGGTTTTAAGAATTCCGGACCTGTTTTCGCGAACCATGCAGATCCCACGGCTGCCATCGGTGATAACACACCGGTGATGGCATAAATGACATTGAACGGCCTTATTTTTCAGCGGTTTGTAAAGATAAGCGTCCATGAGCAATGACCTTCTTGAAAAATCAGTTGGCATATGGCATCGCAAATTTAGTGAATAATGCGACATCACAAGTTTTCAAGCCTTCACTATTCAGTTTTTGCCATGTCAGGTTTAAATATCCGGTGTTACGGGCTGCCCACCAGGGTTTCCTGTTTTGTTTTTGAAGGATATTTTAAAACAAGAGGCCGGCTTCTGAATCTGGGCATCGGTATGACAGCGATACCCAGAAAGGTGCCGAAAGGATTTTTTTGTATTATTTTTGACTGTTCCATCCGGCTGACAAAAGTGCCCGCTGGCATCCGGGAACGGCAGGTGCTTTGCCATAATACGGGCACATCCCCTAATATGGAGCGGATCATCTGTTTCATTTCCCAGATGCTGAAAAACCGTGCGCGGTTATAGATGGTCCTGGCAAAGATACCTTTAATTCTGCGCTGAATATTTTTCATGGCATACCGGTTGAGTATTCCGATAAATATTTTATCTCGGGTGACCCGGAACGCTTCTTCCAGTGCCTTTTGTGGACTCTCCACAAATTCCAGGGTGGTTACCAGACAGGAATAATTGAATTCGTTGTCACCAAAGGGCAGTTCCTCTGCGAATCCGCGATGGAAATCAACACGGTTGCCAATACAATTTTGTGCAATGTCGATCATGTATGGGGATGGGTCAAGTCCGGTTACCTGTAACCCGGCATCAACCAGGCTCAATGTTCCCATACCGGTGCCGCATCCGATATCGAGTATCGTTTTGCCCGGAATGGGCTGCAACATTTCAAGCATCAGGTGCTTCTCAAAAGTGACAACAGCCCTGTTGCCCGGGCAGGTACACCATCGGTCATAATTGACTGCATCGGTAAAAGAAAATACGTAGCCCATGCCCGCTAATTTAAGGAAAAAAAATGTTTTAAGCAAGAAGAAAACTCTGGCAAAGTACAGGAACCATCCGACATAACTGAAATGTTATGTGCGAATTTTTATTTGTTTCACGTCCCTTACATGATTGACAAAACCATGAACTTTTTATAAGTTGGCCTGAATAATGATGACGGTTGGTTAACTAATTATTTTTTAAGGAGAAATTCCTGCCATGGATACACAGCAAACCCTTGTCATGAACGGTAACGAGTTTTTGTTTGAACCCGGAGAGACCCTGCTGGAAGTTGCCCGGCGTAACCATATTGATATTCCGACACTTTGTTATTTGAAAGGTGCCAGTCCGGCGGGTTCGTGCAGAATCTGTGTTGTTGAGATTCAGGGAGCGGATAAACTGATGCCGTCCTGTGCGACCCCTGCATCCGCCAACATGGTTGTTCAAACCGAATCTCCACGGGTGGTGGAAGCCAGGAAGTTGATTATACAGCTGATGCTGTCGTCGGGTAACCATAATTGCGCCATCAGCGGTCACGGTGAAGAAAACTGGACGGATTTTCAAATGCACGTCCAAAAAGATGATGCCAGCAGTGAACTTTGCCCGGTATGGGGGGATTGCAGACTACAGGACCTGGCCTATCGATACCAGGTGAGCAGCGACCCTGCACTGGCGACAAAGATCGCCTATCCCATGGAAACCGCCAACCCTTTTATCATTCGCGATTTTTCAAGATGTATTCAGTGCGGCAGATGCGTCCAGGCCTGTAATGACGTCCAGGTGAACAATGCCATCCAATTCGGCTACAGCGGTCTGAAAACCAAAATTGTTGCCGGAGGCGACAACCCCCTGAAAGACTCGGATTGCGTCTTTTGCGGTGAATGTGTCCAGGTCTGTCCGGTGGGCGCCCTTGTGGAAAAAAAGGTGCGATACGATGTTCGGCCCTGGGAAACGAAAAAGATTCGCACGACGTGCAGTTATTGCGGAGTGGGATGCCAGCTGTATCTCCATGTGAAAGACAACCAGGTTGTAAAAGTAACCGGCGTGGAAGATACGGCCCCCAATTATGGAAGTCTCTGTGTGAAGGGACGATTCGGGTATGATTTTATCAACTCCGAGGAACGGCTGACCCAGCCCCTGATCAAGGAAAACGGAGAATTTCGCAATGCCACCTGGGGAGAAGCCCTTGATCTCGTGGCTGGAAAATTACAGCGCATAAAAGATGAACAAGGGGCCGACAGCATTGGGTTTCTGACTTCGGCCCGGGTGACCAACGAAGAGAATTATATCGCCCAGAAATTCGTAAGGGCGGTACTTAAGACCAATAATGTCGACCACTGCGCCCGTCTCTGACATTCTTCCACCGTGGCCGGTCTGGCCGCAGCTTTCGGAAGTGGTGCAATGACAAACACCATCAAGGACATTGAACAGGCGGATCTGATTTTGATTGTCGGTTCAAATACCACTGAAAATCATCCGGTGTTGTCCACCTTTGTAAAACGGGCGGTAACGTTCAAGGGCGCAAAACTCATCGTCCTGGATCCGCGCCGCATCAAAATCACCAATTTTGCCAACCTGCATATTCGACCCAACCTGGGGACCGATGTCGCCTGGATAAACGGCATGATGCATGTGATTATAAAAGAGGGGCTTTACGACAAAACCTTTGTGGAAAACCGCACGGAGGGGTTTGAAAAATTACGGTCGCTTGTTGAAAAATATACACCGGAATTTGTGGAAGGCATCACCGGCATCCCCTCCAGCCAGCTTGAAACAGCCGCCAGGATGTATGCCGGCGCCGGGGCCGCCAGTATTCTTTACTGCATGGGGATTACCCAACATACCAGCGGTACGGACAATGTCAAATCCCTGGCCAATCTGTCCATGCTGTGCGGTAATTTGGGTATTCCCGGCGGCGGCGTCAATCCATTGAGGGGGCAGAACAATGTGCAGGGAGCCTGCGACATGGGCGGTCTGCCCAATGTGGTCACCGGCTACCAGCCGGTGGCGGATCTGGCCATTGCCAGAAAAATGGAGAAGGCCTGGGGGGTTACCGGATTTCCGACGATGCCCGGATTACAGGTCACACAAATGATTCCCAAGGCCCTTGAGGGTGAACTCAAGGCCCTTTATATTGTCGGCGAAAATCCCCTGGTTTCCGACCCTGATTTAAACCATGCCGAGAAAGCCTTTGATAAACTTGATTTTATGGTGGTACAGGATATTTTCATGACGGAAACCGCCCGGCAGGCGGATGTGGTGCTGCCGGCCTGTTGCTTTGCCGAAAAGCAGGGCACATTTACCAATACGGAACGGCGGATTCAAAGGGTACGCAAAGCCGTGGATCCACCGGGGCAGGCAAGAGAAGACTGGCAGATCATTTGCGATCTGGCGACCCGCATGGGGTATGACATGTCTTATGACAATGCCGGTGAGATCATGGCGGAAATTGCCGACGTCACCCCCTCGTACGGGGGCATCGACTATGACCGGCTTGAGGCTGAGGGAATACACTGGCCCTGTCCTGTTGCCAGTCATCCGGGGACACCGATTCTGCATGCCAAGCAGTTTACACGGGGCAGGGGACTGTTCCATGCCATCGAGTGGATTCCGCCGGCTGAAATTCCCGATGAGGCGTATCCCCTTTACCTGACCACCGGCCGGGTGCTGTATCATTACCACACGGGTACCATGACCCGGAAATCAGAAGGCCTCAACGACAGGTCCCCTGCGTCTTTTGTGGAGATATCCCTGCCGGATGCCCAAAAGCACGATCTGGTTGATGGCGCACTGGTTACCATAAAATCCAGGCGGGGCAGTATCAACGTCCGGGCAAAAATATCAGATCGTGCCGTTGACGGTACGGTGTTTATTCCTTTTCATTTTGCCGAAAGTGCGGCCAACCGCCTGACCAATGCGGCCCTGGATCCTGTTTCAGGGATACCGGAATTCAAGGTCTGTGCGGTGAAACTGGAACGGGCCGGGGTGTGAATACTTGCGGTTCAAAGTTAAGTAAGCGTTCAAGGTTCAACGGCTGTCGACTCGACAATTGATATTTTAAATTTTATGGGATCTGCTGAAAGCATGACTCAGGATATCCGTTTTATCCGTTGGATGAAATGGAATATTTGTCCTTATTGACATATTCTATTATACTGGAATCTGCCATGTTTTTATGACCCGGAACCGTGAAGGCTGAACCTTTTAACTCAGGTTATCGTCAACGCATATGTACACTTCATTTTATAAGTTAAATATAAAACCGTTTCAAATCAGTTCAAATCCTGATTTTATGTGGTTTGGAGAAAAGCACAAAGAAGCTCTGGCAACGCTTAAATATGGAATTCTTGATAATAAAGGATTTTTGTTGTTGACCGGGGATGTCGGTACTGGGAAGACAACGCTAATTAATTCATTAATACAAAGTCTCAGCGATGATATCATTTGTATCTCTGTTCCTGACCCAAGTCTTTCGACGCTTGATTTTTTCAATTACATAGCAGGCTCTTTTGGAATTGATAGGGAATTTGTATCAAAGGGCGCTTTTTTGGTTCGATTCCGAAAATTTTTATTTGAAGCGCATGAAAAAAATAAGAAAGTGCTGCTCATTATTGATGAAGCGCAGTTGTTAACTCAGGAATTACTTGAAGAAATACGATTGTTGTCGAATATTGAAAAAACATATACAAAATTAATTAATATTTTTTTTGTCGGGCAGAATGAATTTAATGAAATTTTAAATCAAGAACAAAATAGAGCTGTTCGGCAGCGGTTGACGTTAAATTATAATATTGACCCCTTGACTGCTGACGAAACCGATGAGTATATAAAACACAGGTTAACGGTCGCAGGTGCCACCCAGACCATTTTTGAACCGTCAGCCGTTCAGGAAGTATTTAGGTATTCCGGAGGCTTTCCCCGAAGAATAAATATTATTTGTGATCATGCATTGTTGTCAGGCTATGTTAAAGATTGTGAAACCATTAATGCCGGCATTGTCAAGGATTGTGCCAATGATCTCAAGATACCGGCCCATGTCGGAAATCGAGATGTAAATAGGGTTGCACAATATCACCCTGAGCCGATTCCCCATATTCACTCCCGGCCGGTTTCTCTAGCGCCTGAGATTCTTGAAGAGAATAAAAAACGAATCGGCAACCTTTTTCCTAAAATAGCCATTTTTTCTCTATTTCTGGTAATTTGCTGGTGGATACTATTTCCTTTAAATTTTCAAAAATTGATACCAGGCGCCAATAGTCGTGTTGATTTGTTTAAACAGACTGACCCATCAACAGACAGCGTCGCCCACATAGAAAAAAAGCGTAATCTTCTTGAAAAAACAACCGATCCATCCGAAAATTTAAAACAGATGAAAAATACACCGGAAATTATTTCCGCAGATGATAATAATCGAGACACAAAGAGTCCTCCCAAAGAGGCCGTACCACGCCATAATGGCATGGACTCATTACAAGAAGATAATAAAAAAATAAAAGGACCGCCATTTCAGGATGAACTTGAAAAAAAACTCGAAGATGAAAGATTTACTGAAGATGAATTCCGATACCAAACCTTATCAATTGCGCCGACTGCGTCTATAAAAGAAGAAGACCTTAATCCTTCAGGTCAATATGGTGAAATTAGAAAAAAAAATTTATCATTACCAGAACAAAACGTAATTATCAGATTTGAATTTAATAGCAATGATTTTACTGAAGAGGGATTTGGGAAATTAAAAGATTTCGCTGATGTTCTTATAATGCATCCCGACACAAAGATTTTGATCAAAGGCTATACAGATTCAGATGGTAATGAAGAATATAATGTTAAGTTATCTGAGTTCAGGGCTAATATTGTCAGAAGCTTTTTGCTTGGAAGGGGCCTAACATCACATCAAATTGAAATTAAAGGCCTGGGAAGCAAATCTCCCATTGAAAGCAACCGCACCTCTTGGGGAAGAATGATGAACAGGCGGGTTGAGATTGAAATCGTTAAATAAATCAATACTGAAATTATCATCCAATGCTTTTTGGGCGATTAGCCTTCGAATATCGGAAAGGCAAAATAGTCGTGATCTCCAATGACATATCGCTGGATCGGTGTAATATGGCGTGTTTCTGAAGAACGTATCATGATCGGAGAGAGAAATGGAAAATTATATCATTCGATGTGCAGCATGCGGTACCAGAAACAAAATTCCCGCGGATAAGGTGAATGCCGCAGGAAAGTGCGGGAAATGCGGCGTGCTGCTTAAAACAGATGATTTGTTGGCAGATAAGCCTTTCGTTGCCACCGACAATAGTTTTAATGGCCTGGTACGACAGTCCCCTCTGCCGGTTTTGCTGGATTGCTGGGCCCCCTGGTGCGGACCCTGTAAAATGATTGGTCCGGTGATGAATCAGCTTGCAAAGGAATGGCAGGGCCGGGTAAGAATATGCAAGCTGAACGTGGATGAAAATCAGAAAACGGCTGCCATGTTTCAGATCAGAAGTATCCCCACAATCTTGATATTTGACGGCGGTAAACTCAAGGAGACCCTGGTCGGGGCCCTGCCTAAACAGCAGATTGTCCAGGCGATGGCGGAGTTTTTATAAAAATTTCAACAAATGGGAATGGGTTTTTCCATATCGCATCATTATCATGGATCCATGTATGCTGCTGGCAGACCGGATCAAGGCAATTTTTGACCGGGGTATGCGGGTCAATCGGAACGTTTGCCAGTTTATTGATTCGACCTATGGTTGTGCTTCCATCAAAGCCCTTGGCGCTGTTGTCCGTGATAATGGCGATTGTGACCGTGACGCGCTGCTGGATCTTCTTTTTTTCCCGGATGAAACGGTCCAGATGGGAATAGAAGATCTGCTCATTGATTATGATTTTCAAAAACCCGATGCGCTAAAAGTTGCCGCACACCTTGCCGGTCGAAATCTTGCGCCAATATTCAGTTTTTCCGAATATGATCAAACCCTGAAAATAAAAATGCCTGCCTTTTGCGCCGACCAGCTCTTAATCCGCCTGAAAATATGGAAAAAACTGGATCATCAATTATTCTGTGCCATCTGCCGCTTAATGACCGAAGATTCGCAAAAACAGGCCATGGTCAGATTGCGCAACAGCCGGTTTGAACAGACCCGGGACCGGGTTGATTTTTTATGTAAATTGATCGAAAAAACAGCAGCTGACATCCAAGCGTTTTGGACTTGTTTTGATTTTTGTCTGGCATTGTTTGATGAGTTGCCACCTGCCTGCGATATCTATACTGCCTTGAGAGATAAAAAAAAGGGTTACTTCCGGCATCTTCAAAAAGCATTGAAATATGAGGCTGAACTCAGCAGAAGCAACATGGAAACCATGATGCTCAAGGGGCGGCAGCAAGGCCCTGGACTCGACTTTGCCGATACCCGGCGAAAAATGACCACGATAGACCATATCTGCCGCACCTGTTTCGGCCGCAGTGATTATTTTGAACCAACAGATGATGTTTCTTGTTGTAAAGATCTGAAAACAAATGATATACAGTCACTTGTAGACCTGCTTTCATGAGGGATGGGCAGCCCCTTACACCGGGTATTCGAAGATCTTACCAGTTTGATTTTTTACGGTTAACCCCCCATTTCCCTTTTTTATAATATATTCCGGCAACAGCGGTACTTTGCCGCCGCCACCGGGAAGGTCGATCATGTAGTGGGGAACCCCCATGCCTGATATGGATCCGCGCAGGTTCTGCATTATGCGAAGGCCGGTTTCAATGGATGTCCGAAAATGACCGGTGCCTTTTATGGGATCGCCGTGATGAATGTAATAGGGCTTTACCCTTATTTTTAGCAGCATCCGCATCAATTGCTGCATCACCGCCGGAGCATCGTTCACCCCTTTGAGCAGAACGCTCTGACAGCCCAAAGGGATTCCGGCATCGGCCAGCAGTGCACAGGCAGTGGCAGCCTGGGGCGTAATTTCGGCCGGGTGGTTGAACTGGGTGTTGATATACAGCGGATGAAACCGTTTTAAGATATTCACCAGGTCGGGGGTGATGCGCTGGGGTAAGGTACAGGGCATGCGGGTGTGAATCCGTATAATGTCCAGGTGTTTGATCCGGCGCAGGCGGCCCAACAGTGATTCAATAGCGCTATCTTCCAGTATCAGGGGGTCTCCACCGGAAAGCAGCACATCCTTAATGGCCGGGTTGGCGGTGATATAGTCAATACCCTGATCAATGGTGGTCGCGGTAACCACGCCCGGCCGCCCGACCTTGCGTTTGCGCATGCAATGCCGGCAATACAGGGCGCAATGATTGGATACCAGAAACAATACCCTGTCCGGGTATCGGTGGGTCAGACCGGGTACGGGAGACTGGCTCTCCTCATTGAGGGGATCATCTGTAAAAAGAGGATCGTTTAACTCTCTTTTGTCGGGTATTGCCTGTTTCCAGACAGGGTCGTCTTTTTCAGATATCAGGGATAAATAATAGGGATTGATCCGCATGGGATAGCGCTTTGTCACCGGCGTTATCCCATCGGGATCAATGGGCAGTCGGCGGCCTAAGTCTTTGGACGATACGATGCTGGCGGTCAAAATGTTGTGCCAGTCTTCCGATGGTGTAAACTTATATAATGATCTTATAAACGCTTCCACTTTTGTTTTTTCCTTACCTGGGTAAACATATAAATGTTTCATGCCGGCGCGAAAATTTTTAAGCAGATATAATTGTTTTATCTTGCGGCATTGATTCGGTGGGGTTATATTATCAGGTTAAATCATAAATCAAATGTTTTTTATCGTGGAGAATCACTGTATGAAATTTTTTTCTATTTTATGTTCACTTTGTCTGATTCTGTTGCTCTGTCCCGGGGCCCAGGCAGATGAGGTGGCCTCTAAGCCCCTAAAATTATCCGTCGAACTGGAAAATATCATTGCCCACGTGGAAGCCCGGTATTCGGCCACCGGCTTTTCGGCTACTTTCAAGCAGGTTTCCACGTTAAAGGCCATGCAGATAACGGATCATGCTTTGGGGAAGATATCTGTCAAACGGCCTGGAAAAATGCGCTGGGTGTATGAACGTCCCGAGCGGCAGACCATCATCAGCGACGGTATCTCCCTGTGGATTTACCGGCCCGACGATTATCAGGTCATGGTGGGTAAGGCACCGGAATTTTTCGGCAAAGGCCGGGGCGCTGCATTTCTGTCCGACATGGGCCAGATCCGGAAACAGTTTTTGATTTCTCTGGAGCCACCCGACGGCAGTGGTGATTATGTATTAAAGCTGACGCCGGCGGAAAAGAACTTTGATCTGTCCACAATCGATCTGACCATTTCAAAAAATAAATTTGAGATTACACGAATCACGACATATAACGAATATGGGGATGAAACCAGGATTGATTTGACGGATATCGAATTTGTACAGAACATGGATGATGCGCTTTTTCATTTTGATATCCCCGAAGGGGTTGATATCCTTCAGTTTGATAAATAAATACCAAAGAGGAAAAAATGGAAGACAAAATTAGAAAATTATTAAAAAAACGCAATGCCGTCATGCTGGCCCATAATTACCAGCCCCGGGAGATTCAGGATCTGGCGGATCTTTGCGGAGATTCTCTGGAACTGAGCATCCAGGCGTCGCGCACAAAAGCGGATGTGATTTTGTTTTGCGGCGTTAATTTCATGGCGGAAACAGCCTCTGTCCTGTCTCCGCAAAAAATCGTACTCTTGCCCAAGCAGGATGCGGGGTGCCCCATGGCCGACATGATAACCCCCCAGGCCCTCAAGGCACGAATGGCCGAACTTGGACCCATGCCGGTGGTTACCTATGTGAATTCCCCGGCATCGGTCAAGGCCCTGTCCACCATTTGCTGCACATCGGCCAATGCCATTGCGGTTGTCAACAGCCTGGATGCCCATGCGGTTTTGATGACCCCCGATCGCAATCTGGCCCGCAATACAGCTGTTCATACAGATAAGAAGATTCACCTGTGGGACGGGTGCTGCCCGATTCACGACCGGCTGACACCCGAGGATATCGAAAAAGCCCGGCAGGCCCATCCAAGGGCCGCTGTCATGGCCCACCCGGAATGCCGGCCCGAAGTGGTGGCCCTGGCCGATGCGGCCCTCAGCACATCGGGTATGGTCCGATATGCGCAGTCATCCGATAATACCGAATTTATCATGGCCACTGAAACAGGTATGCTCTATCCGCTTCAAAAGGCAAATCCGGGAAAGCATTTTTATGTCGCCTCAGAGCGTATGGTCTGCACCGACATGAAAAAAATCACCCTGGCGGATATTGTTCGTTGCCTTGAAAATATGGACGGGCAGGTCAAGGTGCCCGAGGATATCCGTGAACCCGCATTGCGGGCGGTTCAGCGGATGATCGATTTGTCAATTTGATTCAGGATTCCCGGTAAATGGTTGGTCTCTGTTAAAATCGGGTACAAACCCTTCGTCACCGGATTCGGGCTGGATATAGGCTTTTTTAAATCCCAGTTCTTCGATGCGGTGACAGATCCTTTCATAGTCCTTCATAGCGATACCCTTTGTAAATATACCGCGGTCATGGCAGGCAGGGGTCGGGTGAAACTGGCTCATGATGGAAATGGGCAGATCCGGGCCGAATTTTCTGTGTAAATGATCGATCACCTTCAGGCTGTTGTCGGTCCGACCCGGCAGGACCAGGTGCCGCACCAGCACGCCCCGGCAGGCGGTCTTGCTCCCCGAAGGGTCCCATGGGGTCAAAAATCCTTTTGCAGCGACCATGTGAGCCAGGGCCTCGGTGGCGATCTCCGGATACTGGGGGGCATGCATGCAAAGGCCTGCCAGATCCGGATCTGCAAATTTGAAATCCGGTAGGAAAATGTCGATGATGTCAGCGACCGCATCGATTATCTCGGGCAGAGCATACCCACTGCAATTATAGATAAAAGGGATGGTAACGCCGGCCTCGCGCAGTTTCAGGCAAAGTTCTCGGATATGGGGCCAGAAATGATCCGGGGTGACAAAATTCAAGTTGTGGACGCCTTTGTCAACGAGGGCTTTGGCAATTCTAAACAGTTCCCGGGAGGTAACCGTTTCCCCTGTGCCGTGCATGGAGATCTGATAGTTCTGGCAGAAAAAACAACGGCAGGCGCATCCGCTGAAAAAAATTGTGCCGGACCCATGTCGCCCGGTAAATGAGGGCTCCTCGCCAAAATGGCTGCAGGCCGAGGCAATTCTGCACTGGGCGGTCTGCCCGCAAAACCCCTTTTCCCCGGCACTGCGGTTGGCATCGCAGTGCCGGGGACACAGGTTGCATTTAGTATAGGGATCTTTAGGCATCAATGGGGTTGTTTCAGGAGTAACCGTTTCCAGTTTCCAGTTATCGGTTCACGGCTGAAAGAAACAAAGCGTTTAAGGTTATATCCAAAATGCTTCAACCGTTGGCATGCTTAATATCTTCGGCTAAGTTAAACTGTTTTCTTGTGGTTGTGATTCTGCTCTCATTGCAATCATAACTAAAAGCAGGGAAAAGTGGTTGCGACGATGAGCAACGCCAATCGCCGCATAGCTTATTGACAGACTGTGAACCGACAACGGTTACTTGCAGTCGTCAGGCATTGACCATTTCATCTGGGATATCGGCGTTGGTGTAGACTTTCTGAACATCATCGCAATCGTCCAGGGCGTCCATCAGACGAATCATCTGCTCCGCCTCTTTACCTTTCAAAGCGGTTGTATTTTGCGGCAGCATGGTGACTTCGGCGTTTTCATACGGGATGCCGGCATCATCCAAGGCGGATTTGACCGACTCGAAATCCTCCGGGGCTGTAATGACCTCGAAGATATCGCCGTCTTCGCGGACATCCTCTGCACCGGCGTCAAGGGCATGTTCCATGATGGTGTCTTCATCGGCGGCATCACTGGAAATTGCAAAATAGCCTTTTTTGTCGAACATATAGCCAACACAGCCGTTGGAACCCAGGTTTCCGCCGGCCTTGCTGAAAATGTGCCGGATATCGGCAACGGCACGGTTTTTGTTGTCTGTTACGGACTCCAGAAACACGGCAGCACCACCGGGGCCGTAGCCTTCATAGGTGGTCTCTTCATAGATGACGCCTTCCAGTTCGCCGGTGCCTTTTTTAACGGCTCTTTCAATATTGTCCTTGGGCATATTTTCGCTTTTGGCAGCGGTAATGGCTGTCCTGAGACGCGGATTGGCCGCAACATCGCCACCCCCTGAGCGGGCCGCAATGGTGATCTCCTTGATCAGTTTGGTAAAGACCTTACCCCTTTTGGCATCTGCAGCACCCTTTTTGTATTTGATGGTTGACCATTTATTGTGTCCTGACATGCTTCCTCCTATTTTTTATGTAAGCCGATAATAAAAATTTCTTTGCTGGCCTTGCGGCTGCTCTGCGGCTTTACGATTTTACAATTTTTAAACGATGCCTTTACCCGATTGATAAAGGTGTTGAAATCCGGACCCTGGAAAATTTTACAGACAAACGACCCACCGGGCAGAAGCCGTGTCTCGGCAACCTCAAGTGCCGCCCCACAAAGATTATACGATCGGACCGCATCCACGTTTTTATTGCCCGTGGTCGCCGGGGCCATGTCGCTTAGAACAACATCAAAACCGTCACCAATGGATTCGGTGAGCATAGCATCAAGTGCCAGGATATCACCGGTAAACATTCGGGCATGGGACGGTAGCTTTTCGGTCACCGTTTTCAAATCGATGCCGATAACCCTGCCATCGGGGCCGGTCAGTTGGGCCGCATAAACCAGCCATGATCCGGGATAGCACCCCAGGTCAAGAACCCGGTTACCTTTTTGGATAAGCCGATGTTTGTCTTGAATTTCCTGGAGCTTGTAGACCGAGCGGGCAGGATATTTTTCTTTTCTGGCCTTGCGGGCATAATGATCTTCCCATGGGTTTCGTTTTATTTTCGTATGCTTCATAACTTTAAGTGTCTGTAAGGTCAAGGCGTAACATTTTAAAAATTTCAGGAACAGATGTATCGCAAAACAAAAATCACAAAAAACAAAAAATAAATAAATTTCAAAACGGCTGAATAGTGATGAAGCCGGGTGATCAGAACAGCACTTCAATAGCCTGGTCGACGGTTTTGATGCCGATCATTTCCATACCCTTGGTCGCACTGGTGCGTTTTAAGTTGTTTTCAGGAATAAGGCATCGATCAAACCCCATTTTTCGCGCTTCGGTCACACGGGCCTCAACCTGGCCTATGGCGCGGACTTCTCCGGTTAATCCGACTTCCCCCATTGTAATGGTGCCGTCGGAGATGGGTCTGTCCAGAAAACTGGAGGCGATGCCGCAGACAATGCCCAGATCCACGGCCGGTTCGTCAACCCTGACGCCGCCGGCGACATTCATGAAAACATCATGCCCCATGAGGTGCATGCCCAGTTTTTTTTCCATAACCGCCACCAGCAGGGAGACACGATTGTGATCAAGACCTAGAATAGTCCGTCGCGGCGTGCCGAGGCTGGTGCTGCTGACCAGGGCCTGAAGTTCCACCAGAATAGGCCGGGTGCCCTCCATGCTCGCCGTAACCACGGATCCCGGTGCGTTGGCCGGCCGTTCGGAAAGAAATACCGCAGACGGATTGGCCACTTCGCATAGTCCCTTTTCCTTCATTTCAAACACACCGATTTCATTGGTGGAGCCGAAACGGTTTTTAACCGCCCGCAGGATTCGGAAAATGTGATTGCGGTCCCCTTCAAAATACAGGACCGTGTCCACCATGTGCTCCAGAAGCCTGGGGCCGGCAATGGCGCCGTCTTTTGTGACATGACCCACCAGAAACGTCGGCACACCGGTTTTTTTGGACATGAGCATGAGCCGCATGGCGGATTCCCGGACCTGGCTGACGCTCCCCGGGGCAGAGGTCAGGTCACTATTGTACATGGTCTGGATTGAATCGATGACCAGTACGTCCGGTTTGACGGATGCCACCGTGGTCAGAATTGATTCCAGATCAATTTCGGAAAATACCAGCAGATTTGAACAATTGGTGGATAGACGTGTGCTTCGAAGGTGGATCTGCGGAATGGATTCTTCGCCGGATACGTAAAGAACCTTGAGATTGGCTCGGGCAAGGCCGTACAGGGCCTGAAGCATCAGGGTGGATTTACCGATGCCCGGGTCACCGCCGATGAGAACCAGAGAACCACTGACAAGCCCTCCTCCCAGAACCCGGTCAAATTCCGCAAGGCCGGTGAAAAGACGCTGCTCATTGCCGGTTTTAATGGAATCGATGGGCACGGGTTTTGTTTGTAAGGGGGCAAGACCTGACCCTGCATAACCATGAGGGCGGTCAATCTTTTTTTCCTCGACAAAGGTATCCCACTGCCCACAGTCCGGACATTTGCCCATCCATTTAGGGGCCTGGCAGCCGCAATTCTGGCAGCAAAAAATAGTTTTGGTGGCTTTTTTTAAAATATCGATCCGCCTTGTTTTTTGAATCCGGGTGAAACCTTATTAATTGACAATTCATTGTATAGCATGCCATTTTAACAGGATCAAGCACAGGGGAAATAAATCATTATGTTACAGTCTAAAATCGTTTTGATGAGGGGGTTTGGAACTACCGTCTGTATGCTATCTGTTCTGGCTTTGTTCTCCGGCGTCGTCACTGTTTTTGCCGACAGCCCGGGCAAACCGTTCGACGCTCTTCAGCAACGGCTTGCCAAAGATGGATTCGACGCGGATAAACTTAAAATATTATATGGGCGTTCAGGGGTTTTTTTTGATACCAAAACGGTGGCGCGTTTTTTTATCCACAGCGAATCAAGCTTGGATTATGATCAATTCGCCGAAGGGCAGTTGATCGGTAACGCCCGGAAATATATCTTGAAACATAAACGGACATTTGAAGATGCGCAAAGACAATATGGTGTTGACCCGGAAATCATCACGGCCATACTCCTGGTTGAAACCAAGCTGGGCATCTATCTGGGGCGCAGCCAAATTTTCAGCACCTTATCTACCATGGCTGCTCTGACAAACCCCGGCCTGAGGGCTGTTTTGTGGGGGAAAACACCTTCAAACCGGCGTCTGCCCCGTGAAAAATTCGAAAAAAAAGCGGACCGGCGGTCCGGCTGGGCCTATGGGGAACTCAAGGCATTGATCCAGTATGCTGACCGGGAGGGTCTCGATCCCCTATCCCTGAAGGGTTCATATGCGGGTGCTATGGGGATTTGCCAGTTTATGCCGAGTAATATTATCGCTTATGGCCGTGACGGCAACACCGATGGGAAAATTGATCTTTTTGATCATGCCGATGCCATTGTCAGCGCAGCCAATTATTTGAAACAGTATGGTTGGCACCCGGGTATTGACGAAAAAAAAGCCTTTAAGGTGGTTCGGCAATACAATCACAGTGACCCCTATGCGAAGATTATTTTGAAAATAGCGACACTTTTAGAGGATTGAAAATGGATATTACCACCGCACTTATATTTCTGGGGATATGCGTCCCCTTTGTTGCTTTGACCATCTGGGCCACAGTGAACGCTGCCCGCAAAGACTTTGGCTCCATGGGACGGAAAGTCCTTTGGATGGGGATTGCGGCGATTCCATTTGTCGGCTTTATCATTTATCTTGTTTTTGGATTCAGGAAAGGGCGGATTGTTGAATAATGTCTATTTCGCTTGAAAAAATTCGGCAGACCCTGCATGCGCGTGAGGCCCGAAATCTGTCACCCCTGGCTACGTTATCGCGAAAAGGCAGACGCAGGATTGTTGAAAAGGACCTTGTGGGCGGTTATCGCCAGGATTTTTCCGTGGATGTGGACCGAATCCTTCATTCTCTGGCCTATACGCGGTATATCGATAAAACCCAGGTTTTTTACCTGATTCACAATGATCATATTACCCACCGGGTCCTGCATGTACAACTGGTGTCCAAGATTGCCAGGACCATCGGCCGGTTTCTTGGATTGAACGAGGACCTCATCGAGGCCATTGCGCTGGGTCACGATATCGGGCATCCGCCGTTTGGTCATGACGGCGAGGGATTTTTATCTACCCTTTGTCATGATCATGGTATTGGGTATTTCACCCATAATACCCAGGGTGTAGAGTTTATAGAGCGTGTGGAACGCAAGGGAAAAGGCTGGAACCTGTGCCTCCAGACCCTGGATGGTATCCTGTGCCATGACGGTGAAATTCATAACCAGAAACTGGTGCCTGTAAAAGACAAGACCTTTGATACACTGGATGAAGAGATCAAACAAAAACGACTGGACAAGAAATATCCCCTGGTTCCCATGACGATGGAAGGATGCGTGGTGCGCATAGCCGACACCATCAGTTACATCGGCCGGGACATTGAAGATGCCATACGGTTGAATATGATCAAAAGAGAAGATCTGCCCAAAGCGGCAACCGATTGTCTGGGGATCACCAACGGGACCATTGTCTATACACTTGTCACCGATGTTATTCAAAACAGCTTCGGGCAGTCCTGCATTGCCTTCAGTACGGATGTGTCAGAAGCCCTCCGGCATTTGAAGGCCTTTAACCTTGAACAGATCTATTTGAATCCGAAAATAAAAAAACAGTATCATATCATTGGAACGTTATTTGAAAGGTTGTTTGAACAATACGTGTCAGATATCATATCTCAAAAATCAGATTCCGTGATTTTTTTACGGTATTTGAAAAACATGGGCGAGGAATACCGATCCACCCGAAATCCTGCGGAAATTACCAGAGATTTTATTTCGGGGATGACCGATCGTTATTTCTTGCAACAATTTCCCGATGGATTAAAAACCGAATTGTTGGTGTGAAAGTCATGAATTTTTATACGCACAGAACAGCGGAGTGATAACCATGATACGAATGATAAAAATAGCCCTGATACAGATTTTATTGCTTGTTTTGCCTGTATTTGGCTGGGCCGGCCAAATACCCGATACGGGCCAGACCCAATGCTACGATAACAGCGGTGAAATTTCCTGCCCACAGACGGGAGAATCGTTTTATGGCCAGGACGCCCAGTATGAGGGGCCTGCCCGGTCTTATACCAAGCTGAGGCAGGGTGGGGTCAAACTGCCGGATACCGCCACCCAAGACGACGGGTGGATCATGACCCGCGACAACGTCACCGGTTTGATCTGGGAGATCAAGACCGATGACGAATCAATTCATGCCAAGGACGATAAGTATGCATGGTCAAACTGCCAGAGTGTATTTATTGTGTCGTTAAACCAGCAGGGGTTCGGCGGCTATTCCGACTGGCGGATGCCGACCATCAAGGAACTGGCCTCATTGGTCAACAGCCATATCCCCGCCCCAGGTCCGACTATTGATACAGAGTGGTTTCCCCATACGAAGTTGCTCTACTATTGGTCGTCTACTACCCGCGCAAGTGATACAGATCACGCGTGGCGCGTGGTTTTTGACGATGGCCAGGTTGGCTACTACCTTAAGTCCTATCCCTATTATGTGCGCGCCGTTCGTGTGGGGCAGTGACCGGATATTTGATTTTGTCTAATTCAGCGGTTTGGAGGAAAATATGCGGCAGTTGATGCTGGGGATTTTTTTGTCGGTGCTTTTGACCGGTGGTGTTGCCGGTGCCGACCTCGTGGATAACGAAAACGGTACAATAACAGACACGGCAACCGGCTTGATGTGGCAGAAGGCAACAGCTGTCGGTACATTCACTTGGCAGGAGGCCCTGGCGTATGCTGAAGAACTGGTGCTGCCGTCCGGCGGATATTCTGACTGGCGCCTGCCGAACCGCAATGAACTGCAGACACTGGTGGACTATACCCGTTACGATCCGGCCATCGATCCGTCATTGCAGACGAGTACGGCGTCATCCCCCTATTGGTCGTCTACTACCAATGTCAATGTGTTGGCCTACGCTTGGCGCGTGGATTTCTATAATGGACTCGTCGACACCGTGAATAAAACGCGCAGCCATTATGTGCGCGCCGTTCGGTGGGTGTTTATTACAGGAGATATCAATGCTGACGGTCTTGTGGACCTTGCCGATGCCGTGCTGGCCCTCAGGGTAGCTGTCGGGATGGATGATTCGATGCAGACAATATGCCAAGATGCAGATGCAAACGGAGACGGCATCATTGGTTTGGCGGAGGCGCTCTATGTGCTCCAGCATGCGGCAGGGGTTCGGTAAGGTTGTTATTCCAACTGTATCGGACGATGAGAATCAGATGAGTAAACAACAAGGGGCCGGTTATCAGAAGCGAACCTACCGAAACCATATCGGCCGGAACCATTTAGAGCGCTTTACCGTAATGGTGAAAGACACCGATCTGTTGGTGTATGCCCCGGTGAATCTTGAAAATCAGGCCCGCGACAGTGTACTCGAGCAGCGGGGTTACCTGGAAGCCTATATCCGGTGCAACCCGTTGTTTTTGACATCACTGACCCCATTGGCAACAGATGGCATTGCGCCGGACCTGGTCAGGGAAATGGCCATGGCCGGCCAAAAGGCCGGGGTGGGCCCCATGGCCGCAGTTGCAGGCGGTATTGCCGAGACGGTGGGGAAAAGTCTGCTGAAACTTGTCGATGAAATTATTGTTGAAAACGGGGGGGATATTTTTGTCCGGACGGCTGCGCCGATCACCATGGGCATTTTTGCAGGTGATTCTCCCTTGAGTATGCGTGTCGGACTCACCATTGACGCTGTTGATCACCCCATGGCAGTGTGTACGTCATCGGGCACCATTGGCCATTCCCTGAGCATGGGTTGTGCTGATGCGGTTTGCGTTGTAGCACGGTCATGCCCGTTGGCCGATGCCGCCGCCACAGCCATCGGCAACCGGGTAAATTCAAAAGGCGATATCCAGAGTGCCATTGAATTTGGAAAAAAAATAAGGGATATTTCAGGAATCGTGATTATCAAAAACGACGGGATCGGCATGTGGGGAGATCTTGATCTGGTTCCGTTTCAAGGAAAAAAGAGTTGAGTTTTAAACGTAAACAGCGTAAATTAATCAACAGGGTCACAGTTCCTATGATTATAATTAATGCAGGACGCTGTGATTAAACGGCCTGATGGGCCGATGGTTTTATGGGCCATACGACCGGCATCCTGTTACCTGCTAATTAAATAACAACCTGATAATACAGGAGATAGAGATGAAAAAAATTAAGATTGCGCTATGGGTCATTATAATCGGGTTCCTTGCCCTGGTCATGTTTCAAAACAAGGATTTTTTCATGGCCAAGCAGGGATTCGGCATTAATTTATACTTTGTCAACTATGAAATTCCGGAAATTTATAATGTCATTTTGTTTTTTGCATTTTTTGCCGCGGGCCTTCTGGTGGCCTATATCTTCAGCCTGTTCAGTAAATTTAAAGCCAATAAAACCATTAAGGATCTGAAGTCTTCAATGACTTCAAGCATGCAGCAGGTGTCTGTTCTGAAACAGGAGCTGGATGCGTTAAAGCAGGCAAGCATCAACACCGGATCACAAAACACGGCACAAACAGATGGCTCTGACACCATCGCCGCATGATAATCAGTTGGCCGGGAAACCGGAAAATTTTTACTGATATTAGTCGTATTACTATATTGAACGGACATTATAATTCGGTCTTGTTACCCCTTTGAGACCGAATTTTTGCAAATGAAACCTATGTATGAGCCCTACTAAATTAACCCCCATGCTCAAGCAGTACTTGTCCATCAAGGAAAAGTACAAGGATGCATTGCTTTTTTACCGGATGGGTGATTTCTATGAAATGTTTTTTGAAGATGCCCAGACAGCATCCAGAGAACTGGAAATCACGCTGACCTCACGTAACAAAAAGGAAAACTCCCCGATTCCCATGTGCGGTGTCCCCTTTCGGGCCGTTCAGGGGTATATTGCACGCCTGATAGAACGTGGTTTCAAGGTGGCGATCTGTGATCAGATGGAAGATCCGGCCGCCGCCCAGGGCCTGGTAAAGCGCGAAGTGGTTCGGGTGATTACGCCGGGAATGATCGTTGAAAACGAGTTTTTAGACGCAAAGTCCAATAACTATGTTCTGGCCATCGCAAGAAATCATACCCATATCGGCCTCTCCTATCTGGACATTTCCACGGGCACATTTCGGGTGGCCCAGTCAACGGATGTCAACACCGTCATTGACGAGGTCATGCGCGTTGCCCCCAGTGAAATCCTGCTGGCCGAAACCAGCCGGGAAGATCCTTCTTTCCAATCTTTTCTGACCGCTATTTCCGATAAATACATCACCTTCATCGAAGATGGGGCGTTTGATGTGCAAAGGGGAAGGGAGCGGCTGATTCAACAATTTAAAACCGTCAGCCTGGAAGGGTTCGGGTGTGAAGATCTAAAGGCCGGTATCAGTGCTGCCGGCGCACTGGTTTTTTATGTGGATGAGACCCAGAAAAGGGCCATTGCGCATTTCAGCGGCATTGAAACGTATTCATTAAACAATTATCTTTGGATCGATGACGTGTCCTGTCGTAACCTGGAACTTCTGCAGAATATCCGAAACGGGTCAAAAAAGGGGACCTTGCTGTCTATTCTGGATAAAACCGTTACCGCCATGGGAGGCCGGTTGATCCGGCAGTGGCTGCGATACCCCCTGCTTGATCCTGAGAAAATCGGCCTTCGGCTGGATGCCGTGGCAGAGGCCAAAGACAATCCCGGTGTGCGGCAGGTGCTCAGGGAATTTTTAAAGTCGGTATATGATCTGGAACGGCTGGGAAGCAAAATATCCATGGGACATGCCACCGCCAGGGACCTGCTGGCGTTGAGGCGGTCTTTGGAAAAAGTTCCGGATATTATGGCTGAACTGGAGGGCCTGACATCCGATTATTATCACTTTGTCGGAGATCTCGCACCGCTTTATGAGTTGGCAGCCCTTATAAGAAAGGCTATCCGGGAAGATGCGCGGCCCACCATCAACGAGGGCGGGATTATTAAAACCGGGTATCTGGCCGAACTTGATGAGTTGATTTCCATCAGCCAGAACGGCAAACAGTGGCTGGCCCGGCTGGAAGTAAAGGAAAAAGAGGCCACCGGTATTAATTCGCTCAAGGTCCGATACAACAAGGTTTTTGGATATTACATCGAGGTATCCCGGATCCATTCGGAAAAAATTCCACCGCATTATATTCGCAAGCAGACGCTGGTCAACGCCGAGAGATATATTACCGATGAGTTGAAAAAATTTGAATCAAAAGTGCTGGGCGCCGAAGATCAGCGGGCCCTCATAGAATATCGCCTTTTCAATGAGATCCGGCAGCAGGTTCAAACGAGCAATAAAGCGATTCAGGTGCTCGCCCGATTTATTGCCCGGGTCGATTGTTTTTTGAATCTGGCTGAAATTGCCGAGCAAAATGACTTTCACCGCCCTGATATCAACCTCGAGGGCCGTATTACCATTGAAGAGGGGCGCCACCCGGTGGTGGAAAAGATGATTACCGGAGAGCGGTTTGTGCCCAATTCGATCCGGATGGATAACGATGAAAACCAGATTCTGATTATCACCGGCCCCAATATGGCCGGTAAATCAACCGTGCTGCGTCAGGTCGCGATTTTGGTGATCATGGCCCAGATGGGTGGTTTCGTACCCGTTCGAAAAGCCTCTTTGGGCATTGTTGACCGGATCTTCACCCGGGTGGGTGCATTGGACAACCTGAGCCAGGGGCAAAGCACATTCATGGTTGAAATGCAGGAAACCGCCAATATTTTGAATAACGCCACCGAAAACAGCCTGGTCATTATGGATGAGATCGGAAGAGGCACCAGTACCTTTGACGGCTTGAGCATTGCCTGGGCCGTGGCTGAATACCTGCATGATTTTCAGGGCAAAGGAGTGAAAACCCTGTTTGCAACCCACTACCACGAATTGACGGAACTGGTCCATATCAAGGCTCGGGTGAAAAATTTCAATATTGCGGTGAAGGAATGGGGCGAGGAAATCATTTTTTTGAGAAAACTGGTGGCCGGCGGCACCAATCGCAGCTACGGCATTCAAGTGGCACGGCTGGCCGGTATCCCCAGTGCTGTGATCCGGCGGGCTAGAAAGATTTTGATTGATATTGAAAAACAGGACCACGGTTCAAGTATTTCTTCAGACGGCCCTGGACAATCTCAATCCAAAGGGAAAAAACATGTGCAGATGAATCTGTTTCGCAAGCCCGAGAATATTCTCATCGAAAAATTGCAGCGGATCGATATCGCCCGGACGACACCTGTGGATGCCCTGAATTTTTTAAATGAACTCCATGAACGGGCTAAAGCGCTGGAGCCCCTATGAGACCTGTATTTCATATGACCGGATTATATCAAAAAAGGGTGTTGATCGGTGGGGTCCTATGGCTGTTTATTTTTTTGCTGGCAGGTGCCACGGATGTGTCAAATGCGGCAACGCCAAGGGATTTGTTTTTTGCGGCGGAAAACAGCGCAAGGCTTCTTCGAAACAGCCCCCGCAAAATGAAATACCGGGAAAACTGGTTTAAATGTATTCACAAATATCAGGCGGTGTACAGTGCAGACCCCCATGGTCCCTGGGCCGCAGCGGGCCTTTACCATAGCGGCGTGCTTTATGCAGACCTTTATAAACGCTCTTTCAAGGCCTCGGATAAACTCGAAGCCCTGGATATTTTTAAGCGCATCGTCAACCGATTTCCCCAAAGCCGGTATAAGGCCAGATCCCTCAGTGCCCTTGCCGATTTTTCCAAAAAGAAAGTTGTTCCCGGGAAAACACAGCCGAAACAAGTGGCCCGGGTCAGTGCCAAGGAACAGTATATGCGGGCCGAGGGGGCATATAACCGTTTGCGTGGCCAGCCGAATAAAATGAAGTACCGGGATAACTGGCTGGCATGTATCTCAAAATTCAAGGCGGTGTACAACGCAGACCCCCATGGTCCCTGGGCTTCCGCCGGCCTTTACATGGCCGGGAAACTCTATGGGGAACTTTACAGCATCTCTTTTCGAAAAGCCGATAAACAGGAAGCCCTGGCACAGTTTGACCATATCATCAGCACCTATCCTTCAAGCAGTTATTATGAAAAGGCCCGGGCTGCCAAACACAGCATGGGGCAAGGGGGGGATAACCCCGGGCATACGGAAAAAAAACAGACGGATGCCATTGACGACATCATCCAGAATGCCACTGCAAAATCGGTTGTGCCACAAAAAAGCACGGATGCCCCAGGGGAGGAGGGGTATGCAAAGATTACCGGGATACGATACTGGAGCAATCCCAGTTATACCCGGATTGTGGTGGATGCGGACCAAGAGATGGCATTTACCAATCGGCTCCTTAAACGGGATCCTTCCATCAAAAAACCCCAGCGGTTGTATGTTGATCTGGATAAGAGCCGGTTGGGGGATGGATTGAAAAAGGAGTTGCCCATCAATGACCACCTGCTGATCAGTGCCCGGGCCGGGCAGTATAAACCCGATGCGGTCAGAGTGGTGGTGGATATCAAGTCTTTTAAAACCTATAAAATATTTTCTTTAAAAAATCCCTTCAGGATCGTTATCGATGTGTGGGGCATGGACGAAAATGGTGTTTATGCCCAAAAGGATAACGGGTTAAAGAAAAAAAACGGTAATAAGATTGCATCCAGCGCCCTTGCCAAGCAGCTTGCATTAGGGGTCCGTCGGGTGATCATCGATCCGGGCCACGGGGGGCGTGATTATGGCGCGCCGGGATATTATAAGGGGGTTCATGAAAAAAACATCGTCCTTGCAATTGCAAAAAAACTGGCCGTTAAAATGCGCTCACAACTAAAATGTGAAGTCATCATGACGCGCAGCACCGACAAATATCTCACCCTTGAAGAACGCACCGCCATTGCCAATACGAAAAATGCGGATTTGTTTATTTCCATCCACACCAATTCGGTGCGAGACCACCGGGCTTATGGGATTGAAACTTATTTTCTGAACCTGGCCACGGACGATGACGCTATTTTAGTGGCGGCCCGTGAAAATGCAACGTCGAGAAAAAATATCAGCGATCTGGAGTCAATTTTAAATGATTTGATGCAAAATGCCAAAATCAACGAGTCGAGCCGTCTGGCCGGCTATGTTCAGAATTCGCTTTGCGGCGCTTTGAAGAAAAAGTACAGTAATGTGAAAAATAAAGGTGTCAAGCAGGCCCCGTTTTATGTGTTGCTGGGCGCACAGATGCCCGCGATTTTAATCGAGACATCTTTTATCAGCAACGCCAGGGAATGCAAACGGCTGAGAAGTTCAGCATACCAGGACCGGCTTTGTGATGCGATCATAAAAGGGATCAGTGTTTACATAAAAGAAACCAATCCCACCGCCTGGCTGCAAAATCAGAAAAAATCCGATAACAGGGGATAAAAAAATAAGCATCAAAATTAAGGAGGAAAACATGGCTTATGAAAACATTTTGTTCCAGGTAGAGGGAGGCATTGCAACCATTACATTTAACCGCCCCAAAGCCTTGAATGCCCTTAACGGCGCATTGCTGGAAGAGTTTGCCGCTGCTTTGGCGGAAATTGAGGCAAATGAGGATATTCGTGTATTGGTTTTAACCGGCGCCGGCGAAAAATCATTTGTGGCCGGGGCCGACATCTCCGAGATTGCGACGTTTAACACCCTCCAGGCAAAGCTTTTTGCCGGAAAAGGACAGTTGATCATCAGTCGGTTGCAGGACCTGCCCATTCCGGTGATTGCCGCCGTGAACGGTTTTGCCTTGGGTGGGGGAAGTGAAATTGCCCTGGCCTGTGATTTTATATATGCTGCAGACAGCGCCAGATTCGGACTTCCGGAGATCAGCCTGGGAATTATTCCCGGTTTTGGCGGGACCCAGCGTTTAGCCCGGGTCGTGGGGCCGGGTATGGCCAAGGAGATGATTTTTACCGGCAAACTGATTCCGGCCGAAGAGGCTGCCGCCATCGGCATGGTGAACAGGGTTTGTGCCGCCGATACCCTCATGGAAGATGTCCTCAAGACCGCCGGTGTCATTGCCGCCAAGGGCAAGGTCTCGCTGAGAGCCGCCAAACAGGCCATCGGCAGTGGACTGAACACGGACCTGGCCACCGGCCTGAAAATTGAGGTGGATGCCTTTGCCCTTTGCATGGCCAGTGCAGATGCCAGAGAGGGCACCCGTGCTTTTCTGGAAAAAAGAAAGGCGCAATTCAATGGCGGTCTGACAGAATAAAAATCTTCTTGACACAGCTTTGTTAATTATTTATAAGCTGAATACAATTCACAATCAGCGAAGATCATTTATTTGACGGACAGGGAATATAAATAGTGAGCTCTTTTTTCTTTTATTGCTTTTTTAGTTTTGTGGGCGGCTTCTTTTTTAGGAAGTCTATCCATGGGCTGGCAATTTAGAAGAAAGCCGAAAATAATTAAAAGCCATGGGTAGACATCGCAGTCAAACCCATGGTTTTTTTTGTTTTAAGGGCCGCGGGTTGCAACCTGTGGCCCTTTTTGTATTGCGAAACAGATGAAAGGAGGAGATCGGTCATGATTTATGATATGGAGTATGAAACAATGCCGCGGGAAGCCCTTGAGGCAATTCAGTTGCGGAGACTGCAGGTGACCCTTGAACGGGTTTATGCAACGGTGCCGTTTTATCGTGAAGGGTTTCAAAAGGCAGGCATTACCCCCGGGGATATCAAGTCCCTGGATGATTTGCGGCGAATTCCGTTTACCAATAAACAGGACCTTCGGGATAATTATCCGTTTGGTATGTTTGCCGTGCCCATGGATAATGTGGTGCGTATCCATGCCTCTTCGGGTACCACGGGCAAACCAACGGTGGTGGGCTATACGGCCCGTGATATAAATATGTGGTCGGAACTTATGGCCCGGTCACTTTCGGCCGGTGGGGCATCAAGGGGAGATATCATTCACAACGCCTATGGGTATGGTCTGTTTACCGGGGGCCTGGGTGTCCATTACGGTGCCGAAAAACTGGGCGCCTCGGTGATTCCGGTGTCCGGCGGCAACACCAAAAGACAGGTGGTGATTATGAAAGATTTCGGCCCGACGATCTTAACGGCCACGCCGTCTTATGCGCTTCATCTGGCCGAAGTGGCTGAAGACGCGGGGATCTCTTTTAAGGACCTGAATTTCAAGTATGGTATTTTCGGGGCCGAACCCTGGTCTGAAAAAATGCGGGAAGAAATCGAGCGTAAAATGAATTTATGTGCGGTGGATATTTACGGACTCAGCGAAGTGATGGGGCCGGGGGTGGCCATTGAATGTCATGAGGCCAAAAAAGGGCTGCACATCTTCGAAGATCATTTTATCGCCGAAATCATTGATCCGGAAAGCGGTGAAAGACTTGGCCCCGGTGAAACCGGTGAACTGGTTTTTACGTCCATCACCAAGGAGGCCTTTCCCGTGATTCGTTACCGGACCCGGGATATTACGTCTTTAAACCCTGAGCCGTGCATCTGCGGCCGTACCCATACACGCATGAACAAAGTCAGCGGCCGCACCGACGACATGCTGATTATCCGGGGGGTCAACGTATTTCCGTCCCAGATCGAAAGCGTTTTGATGGAGATGGATCAGGTGGAACCCCATTACCAACTGGTGGTGGACCGCGAAGGTAACCTGGATACCCTAACTGTGCTGGTGGAAATCGGCCAGCAGATGTTTTCCGATGAAGTTAAACATCTGCAGGATCTGGAACGAAAGATATCTAAAAATATAAAAGAGTATTTCGGTGTTTCCGCGCGTGTCAAACTGGTTGAACCCAAGGCCATTGCCCGCAGTCAGGGAAAAGCCGTACGGGTCATTGATAATCGAAAACTTTAGAAACCGTGTCATGTTCAGGCACGATTATCCCAAAAACGTTCAAATAAAAGAGGAGGGAAACCATGTCAATACAAAAATTAACCAAACTGGGTGTGGTATGGCTGTGTGTCATTTTCGCGAGTTCTCTGCTGGCTTCTCAGTGTGTCCAGGCGGCATCCACGTATAAAATAGGCGGTATTTTTGCCGTCACCGGTCCGGCTTCTTTCCTTGGCGATCCTGAAAAAAAGAGCATGGAGATGGCTGTAAAGGCCATTAACGATGCCGGTGGTATCGACGGTCATTTACTGGAAACGGTTATTTATGATACAGAATCGGATCCCACCAAGGGTGTTATGGCAGTGAATAAACTGATTAATAAGGACAGGGTGCTGGCCATCATCGGACCCAGCACGACACCCACCACCCTTGCGGTGATCAATTTCGTCGAACGGGCTCAGATCCCGTTGATCAGTTGCGCTGCCGGCATACAGATCACCCAGCCGGTAAAAAAATGGGTGTTTAAAACAGCCCAGAGCGATGTGCTCGCTGTGGCTGCGCTATACAGTCACCTGAAAGCGGTCGGGATTCAAAAAGTCGGCATCTTGACAGTATCCAACGCATTTGGTGAGAGTGGAAAGCATCAGCTTGAAGTCCAGGCCGGCACTTACGGGATTGAAGTTGTCCAGGGGGAAAGTTTCGGGGCCAAGGATACGGACATGACCGCGCAATTGACGAAAATCAGAAAAGCCGATCCCCAGGCGGTGATCTGCTGGGGGACCAATCCGGGCCCGGCGGTGGTGGCCAGAAATGTAAAACAGTTGAAAATGGATATGCCGCTGTATATGAGCCACGGTGTTGCATCTCCCAAGTTTATCAACCTGGCAGGCGGTGCGGCCGAAGGTATTTGCCTGCCGTCCGGAAAAATCCTGGTGGCTGGTCTCCTGCCCGCAGATGACGTGCAAAAAGAGGTTCTGATGCAGTATATCCAGCAATTTGAGAGCCGGTACGGCGGAAAGGTGTCCGGATTTGGCGGATATGCCTTTGATGCGGTCAATATACTGGCCGGTGCCCTGAAGGGAAGCGGCGGCGACAGGGCGGTGATTCGTGCAGCCATCGAAAAGATGAAAAACCATGTGGGGGTTTCCGGAATTTTTACCTTTTCGGCGACAGAGCATAACGGGTTGGGACCCGATGCCTTTGTTGTTGTCAAGATTAAAAACAATACCTGGGAACTGTTGAGGTAAGCTATTCATGCAGGAATTTTTGCAATATTTGTTCTCGGGGATCACCAACGGGGCCATCTATGCCGTTATTGCGGTGGGGTTTTCCATGCTGTACAGTTCCACTCAGCTGATTAATTTTGCCCATGGTGAATTTGTCATGCTCGGTGCCCTGACCATGGTGACCCTGTGGAGCGGCCTGCATCTGCCCCTGGCTCTTGCTTTTATGTTGACGGTGGGTATCGTTTCCGGCGCAGGGTTTGTTTTTGAACGGTTTGCCATACGACCCGTTAAAAAACCCGATCATATTGTGCTGGTTATCATCACGGTGGGCGCATCTATTTTTTTGCGTGGCCTCGGTATGCTGATATGGGGAAAAGATGCTTACAGCGTACCGGGTTTTTCCGATCATCCGCCCCTGGATATCGGGGGGGCCACCCTGCTGCCCCAGAGCATCTGGATCATGTCCATTGTGGGTGCAATGGTCTTTGGACTTTATTATTTTTTCAGTCATACCCTCACCGGTAAAGCCATGCGGGCTTGTGCCATCAGCAAGTATGCCGCATGGATTACCGGTATTCCAACGGGCAAAATGGTGCTCCTGGCCTTTATGATGAGTACCGGTATGGGCGGTGTGGCCGGTGTCATGATTGCACCGATTACCATGAGCAGTTATGACATGGGCACCATCCTGGGCCTCAAGGGGTTCTGTGCCGCCATGCTGGGGGGGATCGGCAGTTTGTGGGGTGCGGTGATCGGCGGTTTCTTGCTGGGGATTGCCGAAGCCATGGGGGTGGGCTTGATTTCATCTAGTTTGAAAGATGCCATTGCCTTTGTCCTGCTCCTGGCTATTCTTTATGTAAGACCGGGGGGGATTGTGAATACCGGCGCGGTAGATCGATTTTAGAAGGTAGATAGGCAAACTAAACAAAAAAGGGTCACAAATGCTTTTGCAATGGGGGAAGAACAATATTGGTTTCATGGTGCTGGCTTCAGCGGTGGTTGTCATCGGCATCTGGATCAAAAGCCCGTATTACCTTCAGGTCATGACGTTTATCGGTATTAACACCCTGCTGGCGCTGGGGTTGAATATGCTCATGGGATATGCCGGTCAGATCTCCCTGGGGCATGCTGCATTTTACGGTCTGGGGGCGTATACATCCGCTATACTCAGTGTCCATTACAACCTAAACCCCTGGCTGGGGCTCTTAGGGGCTGTATCGATCGCTTCTTTGATTGCGTTTGTTATCGGCATGCCGACCTTGAAACTTTCCGGGTATTATCTGGGAATGGGCACGTTGGGGTTTGGCATGGTCGTGCATGTTCTGTTTCGTGAGTGGAGTACCCTGACCGGCGGAGCCTCCGGTTTTGTGGGAATCCCCCCACTGGAACTGGGCCCGATTTCATTTTTATCGGTGCGTAATTATTTTTATCTGGTCTGGGGGATTCTGATGGTTAGCATGGTGATCTGCCGGCGGTTGATCAACTCCCGTATCGGCCGGGCCCTTCGGTCGATTCACGACAGCGAACATGCGGCCATGGCCGTGGGTGTTGATACCGCAAATCTAAAATTGATGATTTTTGTCTTCAGTGCGGCCATGTCCGCTGTGGCCGGGTTTTTATATGCCCATTTTGTGAGTTTTATCAGTCCGGGGTCCTTTAATTTTCTGGCATCGGTACGCATGGTGACCATGGTGGTTATCGGGGGGATGGCCAGTGTCTGGGGGGCGCTTCTGGGGGCCTCTCTGTTGACCCTTTTGCCCGAATGGCTGCATGCCTTTGCCGATTATGAGATGGTCGTATACGGCGCTGTTCTGATGATTGTCATGATCCTGCTGCCCCAGGGTCTAACCCGGGGATTGATGGATATTTATGAACGATCGAGAAAATAATATTAAAGCCTCTCTTTTAAGAATTGAAAATATCTCCAAGACTTTTGGCGGTGTTCAGGCTTCCCGGGATATCAGCTTCGCTGTTGCCAGGGGCCATATCGTGGGACTCATCGGTCCCAACGGGGCAGGTAAGACCACACTGTTCAACCTGATTACCGGCGTTTACACACCGGACAGTGGTAACATCATGTTTGACCAGGTACCGGTTCAGGGCCGAAAAGTGTCGACATTGGTGAAGATGGGGATTGCCAGAACCTTTCAAAATGTCGAACTTTTCGAGAATATGACGGTTCTTGAAAATGTCATGGTCGGTCAGCATGTGCGAACAGTGTGCGGGTTCTGGGGAGCTGTCCTCCGGTCTCCGGGAATGCTGAAAGAAGAAAAAAAAAGCAGAATCGAGGCTTTGGATCTGCTTGAATTCGTTGGGTTGGGGGATGTGGCTGACAGGCGCAGCAGTGAACTGCCCTTTGGATGGCAACGGTTGCTTGAAATTGCCAGGGCCATGGCATCCGGGCCGAAACTGCTCTTGCTGGATGAACCCGCCGCCGGTCTCAATGCCGTGGAAACAGGACATTTGGCCAAATTGCTGGAAAAAATACGCAGCCTGGGGATAACCCTGTTGCTGGTGGAACACGATATGAACCTGACCATGGAAATCTCAGATCGGATTGTGGTGCTTGACCAGGGCCGGTTGCTGGCCCATGGCACGCCGCGGGAGGTCCAGCAGGATGAGGCCGTTATGACAGCTTACCTGGGAAACGCCTGAGAAAATTATGAATTATGAATGCTGAAGGATGAACCTAAAACCTAAAATCTAAAACCCAGAACCTATAAATCCCAATTTTATGCTTCAGATCAAAAATTTAAAATGCTATTATGGTCGTATCATGGCCATCAAGGGTGTCAGTCTTTCGGTACGGCAGGGAGAACTGGTGAGCCTCATCGGTGCCAACGGGGCCGGGAAGAGCACACTTTTGAAGGCTGTGTGCGGGCTTCTTGAACATCGGGAGGGAGACATCAAATTCGAAGGTTGCGAATTGCAGGGACAGGATCCCTCCCGGATTGTAAAAAACGGTATCAGCCTGGTGCCGGAGGGGCGGATGATTTTCCCCCCGTTGAGTGTGATGGATAACCTGAAATTAGGGGCCTACACCATGTACCGTCGGAAAATGCATGCCCATGTAAATCAGGATCTGGAGATGGTTCAAGACCTTTTCCCTGTGTTGCGGGACAGGATGCACCAGGCGGCCGGGACCTTGTCAGGCGGTGAGCAGCAAATGTTGGCCATTGCCAGGGCCTTGATGGCCCGTCCGAAACTGTTGCTGTTGGATGAGCCGTCCATGGGGCTGGCACCGCTTCTGGTTGAAAAAATTTTAGCAACCCTGGTGACGTTAAGGGAAAACGGCCTTACCATTTTGCTGGTGGAACAAAATGCTCAGGCAGCCCTTAAAATAGCCGACCGGGGGTATGTTCTTGAAACCGGTAGTGTGGTTTTACAGGGTGAGGCTGAATATTTGCTGAATGATGACGACGTCAAGCGGGCCTATCTTGGAAAGGATTACAAAGAATTTTATGAGGGGAGGGCATGAGATGTTAGATTTAGATCCGGAAGACAGAAAGCAGCTTCAGCTTGAACGGTTGCAGTCCACACTGAACCGGGCCTTCCGCAATGTCACCTTTCATCGGAACCGGTTGCAGGAAAAGGGGATTGAACCGTCCTGCATCAGGTGTATTGAAGATCTTGCGCTGCTGCCTTTCATGGATCGTAACCACTTGGGGCAACATTACCCCTATGGCCTTTTTGCGGTGCCGCTGAGGGATATTGTCCGGATTCACAGTGCCCCGGGAACCACTTCAAACCCTACGGTCAGCGGTTATACCCGCCAGGATCTGCTGTTCTGGCGCGAGATGACGGCCCGGGCACTGGAAGCTTCCGGGGTATCATCTAAGGATATATTGCAGATCAATTTGGACTTCGGGCTGGCCAACTGGGGCCGGGATTACGAGGAGAGTGCTGAAATTCTCGGGGCCGGAGTGATTCCCAGCACCACCCTTTCCCTGGACAAACAATTGATGGTGCTGCGCGATTATAAGACTTCGGTGTTGATTACCACACCTTCCATGGTATCTGAATTGATCGATCATATGCTCAAAACAGATGTAACTCCCGAGGAGTTGAACCTGACCACATTGATTCTGGTGGGGGAGCATGTGGAAATCCCTTTCCGTGAATTCATAGAACAGCAGCTTCATGTAAAGACATGGATGCATTACGGCCTGAGTGAGGTGCCGGGGCCGGCCATTGCATTCGAGTGCGGCGAGCATGCCGGGCTGCATGTCAGTGAAGAACATTTCTTGGCTGAAATTATAGACCCCGAAAGCGGCCGACGGGTCGAAGCCGGTCAGGCCGGTGAACTCGTGTTGACGACGTTGACCACCCGGGCATTTCCATTGATTCGTTTCAGGACGGGGGACCGGGCCCGGCTTATCAGAAAAATATGCCCCTGCGGCCGGTCATTGAGCCGGATTCAATGGCTGGATCGGCGAGTCGATAATATACTGAACATCAGAGGGGTAAAGGTGCATCGCCAGCAGGTTTTGTTTCAAATTGAAAAGGCGCTCGGGCTTGTACCCTGTAATTATTTTATATCAAAAAAGCAACAGGGATTGAAAAGCTTACTTGAGGTCTGGATTGCCGTGGATGATATCCTGTTTTCGGATGAAATAAAGGCACTGGAGTCAGTAGTGAAAAGGGTGAGCAGTATTCTTCATGAAAATCTGGGTGTGCCGGTAACCATCCGGTTAAAGGAAAAAGAGTCATTTGGGCGGAAATAGGTAAACCCGAACCAATGGTAAAAGAATTAAAATCAACATGAAGGAGGTTGAATATGCGCGTTGAACAGATTTCAATTTTTCTGGAGAACAAGGCCGGCAGGCTGGCGGAAGTGACCACCATTATCGCCGAGGCCAAGATTAATATCAGGGCATTGGCATTGGCCGATACTTCTGATTTTGGCGTATTGCGCCTGATTGTCAATGATAATCAAAAAGCGGAAGAGACACTCAAGAAACATGGCTTTACCGTTGGCTCAACAGAGGTGGTGGCCGTGGAAGTGCCGGATCGGCCCGGCGGATTGCAGAATATCCTGGCCATTTTACATAAGGCCGGTTTGAATGTGGAGTATATGTATGCCTTTGTGCAGCAGAGCGGTAATAATGCGGTAATGATTTTCAGATTCGATCATATCGATGCGGCAGTGAAAATTCTTGAAGATAATGGTGTCGTCGTGATTGACGGCAGTAAGCTTTATAGTTTGTAATTTAACAATTATTTGACATGGTTGTAAAAAATGCGGTATATATACAAGGGTCTTGAATGCCTGACCGTTGAATCTGTCCGGAACAAGCGGGCTGCCCCATGGAACTGAAAACTTGTAATATCAAAGAAACATATGGCTGTAGATAGAGATAAGAAACAATTAATATGGGGTATCGCATTGACCCTGGCGGGGATAGGCGTTTTTTTCCGTATTCCGCAGGTGATGCCGCGTGTAGAGCAGATCCCGCATTTTTCATCAGTAACCCTTTTTATTCGGTTTTGCTTTTATTTGATGGGTGTGATGCTTATCGGGGGTGGTGGTAAAAAGATATTCGTATCTCTGAAGGCTATTAGGTCCAAGTAAGAGAGATGCTGTGCAGCTTAAACATTGGAATTTTGCGACGTCATCAAAGATTTCTTTAAAAAGTTTGCCAAACGTACAACGTAAGGATTAAAATGCCTGGTATGGATGCACTGAAAAAAAGTAATTCTGAAAATGACAGCCCCACCAAAATACATACCCTGCAATCTGAGGTCAATTACAGGACCCGACTTCAGGACATTTGTAATAAGATTTATTCCGCAATAAATTTAGATGAAATATTGATCGATCTGAAACATGATATTCTTTCGCTTTTCAGGGCGGAGCGAATGACTGTTTATGTTGTAGATGGTATCAGGAGAGAGCTGGTCTCACGGTTTAAATCAGGCCTTGAGATCTCTGAGATTCGGATTCCGGTATCCAGCGGCAGCATTGCCGGAAATTGTGCTTTCAAGCAGAAACTGATCAATATCAAGGATGTCTATAATGAAATAGAACTGTCGGATATCGATCCTGAACTGAAATTTGACAGCAGTTGGGACCGCAAGACAGGATTTGTGACCCGCCAGGTGCTTGCATTTCCGATTATCTATCAAAAATTTTTACTGGGGGCCATCCAGTTGATCAACAGCAAAGACGGCCTCTCGTTTACCGAAACCGATGAACAGTCGATAATGGAACTGGCCAAAATTCTTGGGATAGCGCTGTATAACCAGAAACGGATATCCAGAACCCGGTCCACAAGATTCGATTATCTCCTGGAAAACCATATCCTGACCCAGAAGGAGCTTAATAATGCTTTCGCCAAGGCGCGGGAGCAAAAAACAACTATTGAAAATATACTGATGCGGGAATTGAAAGTATCCAAAAAGGATATTGGCAAATCCCTAAGTAGCTTTTTTAAAATTCCTTTTATTGAATATAATATAAAAATACCAATCCCCGGTGCCCTTTTACAGGGTCTTAAAGTCCCTTTCATGCGCAATAATTTCTGGGTACCGCTCAGGGAGGAAGGTAACGAGATTACCATTGTTCTGGATAACCCCCATGATCTGCAGAAAATCGATGAAATCAAGGCCCTTTTCCCAGGCCGCAAAATCAAATTCTGTGTAGCGCTTAGGGAAGATATCCTGGAATTCATATCCCTTTTTACCCAGGATGAAACAGAACTGGCCGCCATCGATGAGATTCTTTTCAAGCTGAAAGAAGAGGCTGATGAGATAGAGGATGGAGAATCGGCTGTCGATGAGCAGGACAGTGCCGTGGTTCAACTGGTCAATAAAATTATTTTAGACGCCTATGCCCGGAATGCCTCGGATATTCATATCGAACCGTATCCCGGAAAACACAATACACAGGTGCGCCTTCGTGTAGACGGGCTGTGTTATGTCTATCAAACCATACCCTATAGTTACAAGAATGCTGTGGTGTCCCGGATTAAAATCATGTCTGACCTCGATATTTCGGAAAAACGCAAACCCCAGGATGGGAAAATAAAATTCAGGAAATACGGCGGCAAGGATATCGAACTTCGGGTAGCCACCGTGCCAACTCAGGGGGGGCTCGAAGATGTGGTGATGCGCCTACTGGCATCCGGTGAGCCTATTCAACTGGACCAAATCGGATTTTCCAAAAGAAACTATGAGAATTTTTTAAATGCCATTGTAAAACCCTACGGATTAATTCTGGTTTGCGGCCCCACTGGTTCCGGAAAAACAACCACCCTGCATTCAGCCCTGGGATATATCAATAAAACCGAAACTAAGATCTGGACGGCTGAAGACCCGGTGGAAATTACCCAGCCGGGCCTGCGGCAGGTTCAGGTAAAACCCAAAATCGGCTATGATTTTGCAGCGGCCATGCGGTCTTTTTTAAGAGCGGATCCGGATGTCATCATGGTGGGTGAAATGCGGGATAAGGAAACCACCCATATCGGCATCGAGGCTTCATTGACCGGCCATCTGGTTTTGTCTACCCTGCACACCAACAGTGCCTCGGAAAGTATCACCCGTCTGTTGGATATGGGGATGGACCCCTTTAACTTTGCAGATGCCATATTGTGCATCATGGCCCAGCGGCTGGTTCTTACCCTATGCAAGGACTGTAAAAAAGCATATCATCCTTCCATCACAGAATATGATGAATTGGTGCGGCAGTACGGCGCAGAAGATTTTAAACGAAATCTTGATATCCCCTATACCCAGGGGTTGACCCTGTATGCCCCAGAAGGCTGTCAAAAATGCAACAGTACAGGCTATCGCGGACGTATGGGCCTGCATGAACTGCTTGTGGGGAGCGATGAAATGAAGGTCATGATTCAGCAACGGGCCCGGATGGATGAAATCAGGACCCAGGCCATCAAAGACGGCATGACAACATTGAAACAAGACGGCATTGAAAAAATATTTGGCGGCAAGTGTGATCTGCTCCAGGTCAGAAAGGTTACGATCAAGTAATAATACCCCCATCAACCCCTATCCCCCAGTGCATCCCTGAATTTTTCCAGTTGCTTCTCATAATATTCCCTGTTGTCCGGCAATAGCCTAAGTGCTTCTTGTTCGGTTTTGATGGCCTGATCGATATCCCCGTTTGCATAATAGCTTTCCGCCAGCGTGTCCAGAATATGGGGGGCGGGTTCTATTTCGGCTGCCCGGTGGGCATAATCAAGGGCCCTGGCTGGATTTCGCAGGCCCTGATCTTCACAGGTGACCAGGAGCCAGGCAAGGTTATTGAGTATTCTGGAGGAATCGGGTTGTTGCTGCAAGGCTTTTTCATAGGCCGTGGCAGCCGCGTGATATTTTTTCCGACTGTGATAAAAATCACCCAGCATGCCGTATAGCTCCAGGTTGTCCGGTGTTCTGGCGATCTCCTTTAGAAGCGTGATTTTTACTAAATGATTGTTCAGGTTTTGACCGATTTTACCGAAGTTGATACTGTAGCCCAGGATGCCTGAAAGAATCAGGGCAATCAGGTAAAGGGCCATACTTTTTTTAACCTTGCGGTTGTGGCGGTTTATCCAGGCGGGGTCTGATTCGCATTTTTCCAGATATCCCATGCGCTGGCTGATGCTGAAGTGGTGCCAGTTGGGTTTGTCCGGGGATTGGGCACTGAAAAGGGATATTTTTTCAAACGCCCTGATAAGGGGTCGGGCACTTTTAAACAGGGAATATACATAGATATCCGCCTGGCGTTCAAAGTTGCGCATGAAATACCCGAAAATAAAACGAAAGTAGATGATAAACGTAAAAATAAGCACAAGGCTGTAAAAGAGGGACATAAAATTGGCAGGATTCATACCGCTGACGTCGATCAGGTGGTACAAGGGGGTAAAATAGACAAGGGCCGGGAGGAGCAGATCAACGCCGGCATAGGAGAGCATGAGATAGCCGGCAAAAAAAACAAGGTACAAAAAGAGATGGTGGTACTTGATATGCCCGATTTCATGGGCGATGACACTGTCGATTTCTTCGGGTGTCAGAAATTGCAGGAGCCCGCGGGTCACCAGGATATAGCGAAATTTCTGAACAAGCCCCATCACCGCCGCAGTAATCATGCCGCCGCCGAAAAGGGGCCAGTAGAGAATATCCTTGTATTTTACGCCGGCCCGCCGGCAGATGGCTTCAACCCGGAAGCGGTGAGAACCGTCTTCCAGGGGATAACAGCGCCAGAATTTCTGGATCAAAACCGGGCCTAAAATCGCGATGACCAAAAGAAAAAAAAGAAAGTAACTGATCTCGCCCCACGTGGTGGCGAGCATTTGGCGCGGCTTTTCAAAAGGAAGAATATTGATGATGTCCAGCAGGCCAGACAGACAAAACCAGGGAAGCAGCACCGGGATGGAAAAAGAAAGATTAGACCGGACATATTCCCATCGGGACAGATCAGACTTGTAAATCTGCTGATATACGGAATAGGCCCAGAACCAGACCATCACCAGATACAGGGTGAAAAGGGATAGGAAAATCAGGGCTTCAAGGGTTGGAAGGCGGCTGAAGACCGGTACCTGGGCTGCGATGGCCGAAAGGTTAAGCCCGTATATGTCCACGGCAAATACGGCAATGGCAAGGATAGACAGGCGGGTGAGGGTGGCGGTAAAGCGCTGGTCGATCCGGGCCAACCCCATGGCACCGGTTTTTCCAGCCAGCCGGTAAAAGGAAAACCAGGTAATACCGGCAAATCCTGCCAGCAGTCCAAAGCCCGCACACAGGTTGAAAAAAGCGTTAAATTCGTTTTCCGCCAGGGGCTGCCATGTGGAGTAGATGAGCAGAACAACGATAAAATATATAAAATTGCCGAACATTTTTTTCCTCAATACGCAAAACGGTTTCACGCCTAAACGCAGGCGCAGGCGCAAAGAAAAGTTTATTTTAGCCAACCCGTTTAAATACGCTGCGCTTCTCACTGTCGTGAATTTAACAGGGCAGGCGGATTATCACAGATTACTACGGATATTACAGATGAGGATACTGCAATTTAAACGGGTTTGGCAATCATAAATAAGAGCGGAGAATAAGCCATGGAATAACCATCATGAATTTAATGTCTGATTCGAATAAATTTGAAATCTATTTCCACAAAGGTTGACATTTTAATTTTTTATCATTACTGTCTAGTCGGTCTAGACTTTCACAGGAGGTTCAACCATGGAAAAGTGGCAATTGCAGGATGCAAAAAACAAATTCAGTGAAGTGGTCGATAATGCTTTTAAGTTTGGTCCCCAATGCATCACGCGCAGGGGAATTGAAACTGTTGTTATCCTTTCTGTGCATGAATATAAAAAATTAACGAGTCCAACAACAGGCCTTGTGGAATTTTTCCGTAATTCACCGCTTTATGGTGTTGATCTCGATTTAGAAAGAGATAAAGGTCCCGCGAGGGAGGTTGATTTTTGAATTTTTTATTAGATACCTGTGTGATTTCAGAGCTCATTAAAACTCAGTACAATCAAAATGTCATCGATTGGGTAAATTCATGTGCAGAGGAGACATTATTTTTATCTTCCCTTACAATAGGTGAAATACAGAAAGGTATTTCAAAGTTACCAAATTCTAAAAAGAAAAGCACACTTCAAAATTGGCTTGATAAAAGCCTTTTTGTGCGCTTTGATCGAAGAATTCTCCCCATTGATGCCATAGTGGCTCAAAAATGGGGAGAAATTTTATCCTTTTCAGAAAAAAACGGATACAGATTACCCGCCATCGATAGTCTTATAGCTTCAACTGCAATTGTACATACTATGACACTTGTCACCCGTAATACACAAAATATGGTCCATAGTGGTGTATCTCTGCATAACCCATGGCAATCATAAATATCCTGCCAAGAGAAATTCGATCTGAATAACATATTAATAAACTTATACTTTATCTGTTGATTTTTTGTATTTGCTTTGATATGGGGAACTCAATTTGATTTTTCGCAAAATAATTCAGTCGCAGATTTACACAGATGAACACAGATAGTGTGAAGAACAAAAAAAAGCATAACGTTGCTTTCAATTTTTAAAAAAGATATCCGTGCCAATCTGTTAAGATCCGCTTGCCCTGTTAAATTCACGACAGTGAGGAGCGTAGCGTATTTAACCGGGGTGGCAAAAGAAAAAATAAGATAAGGCAAATCCGGAGAGTGACAATTTTTGGCAAATAAAAACAAAAATTGTTAAATATGGGCGATTCTAAAGATATTATTTTATCCATATTTCTCATGAAAATTATAACTAATTGAAAATATTCATTATGAAAATAGTTGTGAATTTTGGCATTCATGTTGCAATACCTCTTTCCAACTAAAACTGGGCGAATTCCAAAATCATTAAAGGAGGTGAAGAAAGGGGGAGGGGAAAAAGGAATTGTTCGAAACATTCAATCATAAAAAAATAACTTTCAAGCACTAAAACAATAAAAGGAGAATTTACCATGCTGCAAAAATTAAGAAACAAAAAAGGTTTTACCCTCATCGAACTGATGATCGTCGTTGCCATCATCGGTATCCTGGCCGCCATTGCCATTCCCAACTTCCTCAACTACCAGTGCAAAGCCAAGCAGAGTGAGGCCAAGCAGAGCTTGGGGACGATTGCCAAGGACGAGGTTGCCTATAATGCTGAACATGATACGTATACAGACAATCTTGATTCACTCGGATTTGCAATGACCGGCTCAGAGCGGTATTCTTATGACTTTGACGGTACCCCTGATGAAACTTCTTTTACTGCAAGAGCAAGTGCAGAAGATCTAAAAAGTGAGAATGATGATATATGGACAATTGATGAGGAGTTAGATCTTACTAACACCACTAATGCCTGCACCGGTTGATATTGATTCATATCATCAGTTAAAAAAAGCTGCCCCCTGAAAGTAATATTGGGAGGCAGCTTTTTTTGAGTATAATTTTTCGCGGATTATTGTTTTTTTTAAGCCTTTACAAGCTGAAGTTTCCCATTTTTTTATTTCGGCAGGGCCGAACCGGTGCGCCGGGTTGACTGCCCGGATGCAGATGGGGCAGAACAACGGCGAGACTACTCTTTAGATTTGCTTTTAAATCAGGTTGTTAGACGTCGCGGACGAAATTTTGTAACCTATTGAAATAACTACAAATATTAAATTTCCAATTTTGACTATAAATCATTAAAAAACATAACTATTTCAAGAGTTTATTGTTGATTGCGAGGCCGTGTTATGCTAAGTTTATTTTGCGAAAACAAAAACAACATAACACAGAAAGGCCTCGCATGTTCATACTACACGACATTCTCAAAAAACTCAAAAAAGAATTTGCCCATTCACGAAAAGGCCAAGAACGCGGAACCTGGTTTATCTACACGCTCGTTGCGATCATTATCCCTTTTACTTCGTCTAAGACTTCAAATCTGCTTCGGTGCCTTAAAAGTCTTTTCGGGTTTACAGGTATTCGAAAGAAGCGATACTACACCTTCATGGCATCGCCCAAGATCCCTTGGCAAAGTCTTTGGAAATGTCTATGGAAGATGATTCCCGAGCCCTTGACAAATGACCGGTTGATCTTGGCGCTGGACGATTACATTAACCCAAAGACGGGTAGAAAAATTTTTGGATGCGACAAGATCTTCGACCATGCCGCCAAGCAAAATCAGTCAAGATATCCATGGGCACAAAACATTGTCGCCATTGGGTTGCTGAAAGTGGTCAAAGGACGCTGGGCCTGCCTGCCCTTGAGCTATCGTTTCTATCATTTGAAGAAAACTATTGAAAAAAGAAAGCAGGCTCTCGGCAAGCCTGAAATCGAATTTGAAACCAAACTGGAACAAGCTGCTGACATGATAATCGGTATTGCCGATGCGTTCAAACCGACACGCATCATCACAATAACCGATTCATGGTTCGGCAATAACGGACTTTGGAAACCGCTTCATCACAATTTGGGCCAACGGTTTCATATGATATCCCGACTACGATCTAACAATAACGTTTTCGATCTGCCTGGTTCCCGTACCAAAATCGGTCCCGGGCGTCCAAAAAAATATGGTAAAAAACTTGGAAACGCATCATCCTTGGCCGTGAGCTGCAAGCATCTGGCAAAGGAATACAACGTCAATCTTTATGGCCGTATCAGGACCGTTTCAGCTTATAACCGTGTCGTGATGCTCAGAACGCTCAAGTGTCCGGTCCAAGTCGTTTGGATCTATCGCAAGACCCGGTGGGTTGCACTGTTTTCTACCGACCTGACTCTTTCCGTTGAAGAAATTGTCGAATACTACGGAGCCAGGTGGAAGATTGAAGCGGCTTTCAAGGAACTCAAAAGAGATATCGGCAGCGCTGCAACACAGACCAGACACCCTAAAGCCGTCATGAACCACCTGCATTTTTGCATGATGGCAACTTCGGTAGCTTGGATTTACGCAAGTCTACTTGAGAAAACGCCGAGTCGACGTCACGTCGTTAAAGGTCGCAACCATTTTGCCTTTTCCGATGTCCGAAGATTGGTCGCCAAGGAGGCACTGGATGATAATTTTGGTATACTTTTCCCTGTGCCACGCAAATCCGCGGTTAATTCTCTTGTGGCGGTACTACTGCGCATGGCGGCGTGATACTTTTATAGGAAACTTCAGTTTTAAGCTTTACAAGCTAAAAAGAGCTTATTTGTTTTCAAGAGCTGCAACGAAATGTGAAACTCAAATTCAAAACAAAGGCTAACCCAGAAATGTTGACTGGTTTAAGGCCGATATGACACCAGCCCCAAATCACCATAAAGAGGTTTTTTCGTTAAAAATTATCCCGGGTTGGATACTGCTGCCTCTGCTTCTGTTTGCTGCAGTTTTTGTTATTTATAGTAATACCCTTAAAAGCCCGTTTCTGTTCGACGACTTTCCCAATATTGTCCATAACCCGTTTATCCATGTCCATCAGTTGTCATTGGATAACATCCTGCAGGTGTGGCAGGCGGATCATCCAAACAAACGCCGCAAATTAGCCTATGTGAGTTTTGCGCTGAACTATCTTGCCGGTGGCGATTCTGTTGTCGGTTATCACCTGGTCAACGTTGCCATCCATGCGGCTTGCGGCCTTTTGTGTGTGCTGTTTTTTTATCAGACCTTGAGTTGTGGATGGCTGGAAGCGCGATATGGCGCGCAGAAATTCTGGATTGCCTGGGCAGCGGCTTTTTTGTGGGTGGCACATCCGATTCAGGTCAATGCCGTCACCTATATTGTTCAACGCATGACCAGTCTGGCTGTTTTTTTCGCTCTCTTGACGATGGTCAACTGGATGGCGTTACGCAAAGGGTGGCGGCAGGGTTGTTATATCCGAAGCGGTTTTTATGGTATCGCGGCAATTATTGCATGGCTGCTGGGGCTTTCCTGCAAGGAAAATGTCGCCATTGTGCCGTTTCTGATCCTGGTTCACGAATTTTTTTTACTAAGAAAAGGGACCTGCCGGATTCAATGGCGCTGGATAATCGTTTCCGCCACTACTCTACTGATGATCGGTTTCTATTTTTTGGGAAGCGATCCATTTCAAGGTATTATACAGGGCTATGCCGCCAGGGACTTTACCCTTTTCCAGCGATTGATGACAGAGACCCGTGTTTTATGGTTTTATCTTTATTTGTTTTTTGTCCCTTTGGTGAGCAATTTTGCCCTGTTTCATGATTTCCAGATTTCTACCGGCCTCTTAACCCCTGTTACCACACTATTGAGTACTGTTTGCTGGATGGTGGGCCTAATAATTATATGGTGGAATAGAAAAAAATGGCCGGTTTTAACCTGGATGGCACTTTGGTTTTTATGTGCACATCTGGTTGAATCGACTGTCATAGCCCTTGAACTTGTTTTTGAGCACAGGATGTATCTGCCATCAATCGCCTTATCGTTTGGTATCGTACTTTTCGGTTTTGACCTGTTGGATGGGAAAATACCCCGATATGGGATAATCAGCATCTTTATGCTGATTTTAATTGTTCTGGGCAGTGCCACCTATGTTCGCAATATGGAATTTGGCGATGCCATAAGGCTGTATCGCAGCGAATTGGAAAAATATCCCGCATCGCAACGAATTAAACTCAGCCTTGCCATTGCCTTGAATCAAAAAGGCCAATATTCGGAGGGCGGCAAAATATTGTACGAGTTGTCCGCAAAATATCCGGACAGCATCCTGATTCAGAAGCATTTATATTTATTTCAGGCACTGATTGAGAAAAAACCCCGGGATGCTGAAATCAGTTACGGAAAAATTGTGGGACTTTTGGAACGTGGCTGTTACCTGCCCTATGTAGATTCAGATGCTTTGTGGGATCTCGCAAATTATTTTTTTTCGAAAGGCAAAGTAAAAAGGACTTTGTATTTGCTCGATTATTTGGTAAAAAATTATCAATACAAACTAGTATGGTTTCTCAAAGGCCAATGTCACGCATTACTGGGAGAGCGGCAAAAGGCGGCAAAAGTTTTTAAAGTGGCCTGGGAAATGGATCGTACCAATGCCATGATGCAGTACTGGTACGGAAAAAGCTTGCTCAGGGTGGGTGAAAATGTTATGGGATGCAGCATGTTGCAAATGGCGGCAGATAACCCCGATCAGGGGCAGGCGGCACAGCTGAGTCAGGAATTATTAAAGATTGAATGCTCATCTAATTCTACAACACCATGAAAATAAAACATGCGTATATCATATGTCTGCTTGTACTGATTCCTTCCACTATCTTTATCCAGTCTTATTATTTAAAAAGTCGGTTTAAACAATATACGGTCAATCCCGCCTGCCCATGGTGTGAAGAATCCCTTGCGCAGCAGGACGTTGTTTATCTGCCGCTGGATGTCTCCGTCATACGTCTTTTTGCGCCGGCTGATCCGCATTTTATAGCGGATATGCTGTGGTTGCGTACAGCTTACTATTTCGGGAAACATGCCCTTTCGGACAGGCAATATCCTTACCTGTTTCATCTGCTCGATTTAATAACGGACCTGTCCCCCCAATGGATCCAGCCCTATTATTACAGCGGCGTTATATTGCCGAGTGAGGCGGATGCAGTCGAAGACGGTATGTATATCCTTGATAAAGGCTTGGTAATTCATCCGGATGATTGGCGGCTCTGGTTTTTTAAAGGATATTATCTGTGGCAGAATTATGGCGATAAAATCGGCGGCGCCAAGGCACTGCACCAGGCCTCTATTTTGCCTGGTGCACCGATCTATTTGGCCCGTCTTTCAGCCACTCTGGCAACCCAGGGGGGCCAGAAAGAATTGGCGGAATATTTTTTATTTAACGCATTAAAGTATATCAGCGACCCGCGCCATCGCCAGTTGTTGTATGAAAAACTCAGGGAGGTAAAGGGTGTCGAGTAAAATTGCCCTTCAATGGGAAAATGTCGATTTTTCCGTACGGCATGGGTTTTTGATGAAAAACAAGACAATCCTTCGGAATATTAATTTGAGTGCTCCAGAGGGCTCTATTCTGGGACTTGTTGGGCCCAATGGTGCAGGAAAGACAACGACCATAAAACTGGGTGCAGGGCTGATCATGCCTGCTTCCGGAAAAGTACTGATTCAAGGGAATGTAGCAGCTTTATCAATGTCCAGAAAAAAATTGGGCCTGCTCACGGAAGCGCAGTACTTTTATCCTCATCTTCGGGTAAGAGAATGGCTTGCAATGATGGCCGGGCTGTCAGGCATGACAAGGGCGGATAGTAAAAAAAGAATCGATGATGTTCTCGAAATGGTGGAATTAAGCGGTTATTGTGATCAAATGATGCGGACCCTTTCGAAAGGCCAGCTTCAACGAGCCGGTCTGGCCCAGGCCCTTTTGCATGACCCTGAAATTTTGATACTGGATGAACCGATGAGTGGCCTGGACCCTTATTGGCGGTACAAGGTGTTGAATATTTTGCAGGCCTATAAAAGAAAAGGCGGGACGATGGTCTTCAGCTCACATATCCTCAGTGATGTTAAAACCCTTTCCGACCAGGTGGCATTGCTTCAGGAGGGAAAAATTGTCTGGAATGGTCGTTTAAAGGAATTGGACCGGAAAGTGGAGGGGTATAAAATAACTTGTTATACCGATACACCGGAAACTCTTGAAAAAATTGCCTTGGATAATAAAATTGAAAAACTGCCGGACGGTGCATGGTTTTTTTCAATACAACCCGATAAAAGGGCCGATTTTTTATCGCTGGTCGCTTCTAATGATGAAATCAAAATTGAATCCCTATCGCCGATCCAGGAAGAACTGGCATCGGTTCTGTTCCGAACTAATGTTTCACCATGAAGCGTATGAAACAAAATAAAAGTTTCACCATGAAGTTCATGAAGAACATGAAGAAAAAAAGTTGGTTTTTCAATGTAAACCTTCAAGACCTTCAGTAACTTCATGGTTTTTTAATCAATTTCAATGTCACACTATTGAAACAAGGCCTGAAAAGTTTCATTTTATAACCTCGCCAGAGGCGTGTAAATCTTCATGTTCTTCAGTAACTCGTATGGTGAAAAAATAACTTCATGGTAAAAAAGCATGGATACGCAATGAAAAACAAAATCGGGTCACAAATATGGGCGCTGGCACTGAACGTATGGCGTGAGGCCAGTCGCGACAGGGGAATTGCTATACTGGTTGTTTTCGGGACAATCGGCATTTTAATCTCAGTGGTATTTGGGCAAATGGCTGTTGGTGGAAAAGTCCGGGTTATTCAGAATATGGGATTTTGGGTGATCGGCCTCTGGGGGCTTTTTGCTGTGCTTTATTTGGGCTCAAATATTATCAGCCAGGAACTTAAGCATCATACCATCTATATGGTTCTATCCCGCCCTGTGAACCGGACAGCATTTTTATTAGGTAAGTTTGCCGGAATGTTGATCGTTCTGTTTTTGATATTTTTGCTGCTTTGCATGGTGTGGCTTGGACTCATTTTGTTTGAAGGAATTGATATCTCAATGCTTCATTTTATAGCCTTGGGCTTTATTTTTGGTGAATGGGTTTTGGTGGCGGCGTTAAGTCTTTTTTTTGCTAGTTTTACTTCACCTTTGCTCCATAATTTTTTCTTGTTTGGTATATCTTTTTTAGGACATTGGAGTAACGATTTAAAACTGTTTGCTGAAAATAGCAAGGAAGTGTGGCTCAGGACCTTGCTTCAATTCATTTATCATATACTTCCCAATCTCGAAGCGTTGAATTTCAGAAACGATGCTCTTTATGGGAATGTGCTTCAGATAAAGATGATTCTAACCGGAGGCGTTGTATTATTTTTCTGGATTATTACTGCCCTGGTCGCGGCAAATTTGATTTTTTTAAAAAGGAAAATACTTTAGTCGTGTCTCATTGTGTGCCATTGGATTTAACATTATATGCAGAAAATATTTAAAGCAATACGGCCTGAGCTGCCGGCCGTTTTTGTTCTGTTGCTGCTTGCCCTTTTCGTGTACCGCCCACTGCCTTCTTGCGGTTTTGTCAATTTTGATGACGATCTCTATGTTACGGATAATTTGCATGTAAAAACCGGCATCAGTCTTCCCAATATGAAATGGGCATTTGTTACGTCGCATTCTTTTAATTGGCATCCGATGACATGGTTGTCTCACATGCTGGATGTTGAATTATACGGCATGGATGCCGGCCGACACCACATGACCAGTTTGCTTTTTCATATTATTAATACCATTTTATTGTTGCTCTGGTTGAGTAAATTCACCCGGAGATTCTGGCCTTCCTGTTTTGTTGCCGCGCTGTTTCTTTTGCATCCGCTGCATGTCGAGTCTGTTGCCTGGATATCGGAACGTAAAGATGTCCTCAGCACTTTTTTTGGATTTTTAACAATGTTCTGCTATACAGGGTATTTGTCTTCTCCCGGTAAAATTCGATATGTAACGATGATGCTGTTTTTCATGCTGGGGCTGATGTCCAAGCCCATGCTGGTGACCCTGCCGTTTCTTTTGCTATTGTTGGATTACTGGCCCCTGGGGAGAATAAAGTTTGAGGGGGGACAAGATAATTTCAAGGGGAATGGCAAAAGCAGGATGATTCGAGCTTTGGTATGGGAAAAAATACCCTTGTTCATTTTATCCGTAATTGCTTGCCTGGTGACCTTTAAGATTCAAAAAATAACTGGTGCGGTGGCAAACCTCACTGATTATCCAGTGGATTTGCGATTTGTCAATGCGATAATAGCGTATTGTCAGTATATCATTAAAACATTATGGCCCTTTAATCTATCGGTGTTTTATCCCTATCCCACCGGATATGCCGGGTGGGAAGTCGCCGTTGCCGCTTTTTTTCTTTTTTCAGTAACCTTGATGGCGATAGTCTATGGCCGTCGACTGCCCTGGTTATTTGTCGGCTGGTTTTGGTATCTCGGCACATTGATACCGGTCATCGGACTTGTGCAGGTGGGCGATCAATCCATGGCGGATCGGTATACCTATATACCGCTTATCGGTTTGTTTATTATCCTGGCCTGGGGTGGTGCTAAGCTTGCTTCCATACGGACCGGTTCCCAAAAGTTTGCCGTACTCATCGGGTGTGGTTTTATTCTTTTTTGTCTGGTGAGAACCAATGCCCAGGTAACATGCTGGAAAGACAGTATCTCGTTATTTAATCATGCTATCCGTGTGACATCCGGCAATGCTCTGGCATATAATAATTTGGGGATGGCATTGGCAGAAAAGGGGAGACCCGAAGAAGCCATTTTAAACTTTCAGCGTGCAATTCAAATTGATCATAAAGATGCCTTGGCTTATAATAACCTGGGCGCTGCGCTGATTGGGCAAGGGCAACTGAAAGAAGCCCTTGAATATTTTAAAAAGGCATTAATCCTAAGCCCGGAATATGCCGATGCGGAAAACAACATGGGGATTGTCTTGAAAAATAGTGGGAACATCCCTGACGCGATCAAGCATTTAAAAAAAGCACTGATATTTGAACCATCACACGCTCATGCTCATTATAATTTAGGGGCATTGCTGATTCGTGAAAATAAGATAAGTGAAGCAATGGAACATTTGACCGCTTCCCTTAAGTTTGATCCACAAAATGCTGAGGTCCATAATTATTTGGGGACAGTTTTAGCCCGCTATGGACGAATAAATCAGGCTGTTAAACATTTCCAGGCCGCTGTATGGCTTAATCCTGAAAATATCACAATGAAAAAAAATTTAGAAAAAGGCATGGCTGAGTTAACGTATAAAACCGATAACTCAGCCCGTGGAAATGAGAAATTTACTGATAATATATTATATCATAAAGATAACAAGAAAATCAGGTCATTGAGCACTGTAAAAGTTAAATCTGAATTGAGTGATTAGATTTTCGCAATCGTCTATTGGTTTAATGATTACAAGATGTTTATTATTACAAGCGTTTATCCTCGGGTATTTTATTCATCCCAAAGTAACCGAAAACAGAACCAAACTTCATGGTGATTCATGCGTCTGTTGCTAAAGTTAATAACATTGAAACGCTAATGGCTAACGGCCAATCCCTCAACATAGGTAATACTGAATGATGGCATAAATCAAAAAATATCAGAGATCGGATGCTTTGAAGGTTATTCCGATGATAAGGGGTAAATAATGTATAAGGAGCAAAAAGTCATTGTTGTTATGCCGGCCTATAATGCGGCCAAAACACTGAAGCGGACTTATACCGAGGTAATGGCCCAGGGATGTGTTGATTCAATTATTCTGGTTGATGATTGCAGCAATGATGAGACCGTTAATATCGCTAAAACTCTGCCATCAACATTTGTGTATCCTCACAAACAAAATATGGGCTATGGCGCCAACCAGAAGTCATGCTATCGACTGGCATTGGAAATGGATGCGGATATCGTTGTCATGGTACATCCGGATTATCAGTATACGCCCAAATTGATTCCGGCCATGGTTTCCATGATCGGCAATGGACTGTATCATTGCGTTCTTGGCTCAAGAATCTTAGGTGGATATGCAATGCTGGGCGGTATGCCCCAATGGAAATATGTGGTAAACAGGCTGCTGACATTATTCGAAAATGTTTTAATAGGCGCCAAGCTGTCTGAATACCACACCGGATACCGCGCTTTTTCCAGGGAAATTTTAAACCGGATTTCTCTTGAAGATGATTCTGATGATTTTGTATTTGATAATCAGATGCTTTTGCAGATATTGTGGGCTGGCTACAGGGTGGCGGAAATATCATGCCCTAGTAAATATTTTGCGGATGCCTCATCAATCAACATGCCCAAAAGCATTAAATACGGCTGCGGATGTGTACTGACAGCGATTGAGTACCGAATTGCTAAAATGGGTATAAAAAAATCTAAAAGATTTTTATCTGTTAATCGTAATGTTGCCTTTTTTACTGAATAATACGATTTGAAAATTGGTTTGATTAAAAAAAGGAGCCGATTTTTTTCGGTTAAAGAGGGAATGGGAGGAGACTTGAATAATCGGTTCGAAGATTTTTTCAATGATAGCAAATATGTTTATTTGAAAAATTATCTATACAACTATTTGTTAAGAAAAAAAGCCGTTCAAAAAAATGTCAGACAGCAAATGGCATCGGATTTACTTCTTGAAATAGGAAGCGGTCTTTCCCCTGTGACCCGAGTTAGCGACACCGTTATTTATTCGGATTTGTCCTATACCGCCATGTACTATCTCAAGCAACAAATCGGAAGTGGTTTCTATGTTGTAGCGGATGGTGTCAACTTGCCATTTAAAGACAATATATTTTCTCATACCATATGTTCCGAAGTTCTGGAACATATTGAAGAAGACAATGCTGCAATGGGTGAACTTGCAAGAGTAATTAAAAAAGGCGGCAATCTTGTGGTTACTTTTCCGCACAGAAAAGCTTATTTTGCGATAGACGATAGATATGTAAATCACTTTCGCAGGTATGAAGTAATAGAGATGCATAACATGATAAAAAGTGCAGGTTTAACTTCTCAGCATATTGAAAAAGTGTTGGGGCCGCTTGAAAAAATAACCATGTATCTTGTTGTAAGAATGTTTTCATTTATTCAAGACCGTTTAGACCGAAAAAGAACTGCAGGGTTAAACGGAAATGCTTTCTCACAGGCCATCTATTTCATTTTTAAATGGTTAAACAACGTGTTTATGATTTTTGCATGGATTGATGCTAAAATTATGCCACGGCCGCTATCCGCAGTCTTATTGGTTCGGGCTCAGAAATAAATAAATGAAACATAGCCGATTAAAAGATACATGCGCCATTGACTTGCGAGATGTCATTGCGGTGTGCTGTTTTATGTTATTGACATTAACCTGTTACAGCAATTCATTTAAGGCTTCGTGGCATTTTGACGACAACTCCAATATCGTTAATAATCCGCTTTTGCATTTGGAAGAACTCACGTTTGAATCTATTGCTCAAACGTTATATTCAAGGTCTCACAATTATAACGCAGATAATAAAAAAATGTTCAGACCCCTTGCCTGCCTGACATTGGGATTGAACTGGTATGTGGGGCAGGGCAGGGTGGTCGGATACCATATCGTAAATGTCTTGATTCATTTTTTATGCTCATATCTTTTATATCTAACCGTTTTTACTTTATTGAATACACCCCGCCTGCGAGAAGGCTATCCTCATAACGACAAATTTTGGATTGCCTTCCTATCGGCTATCCTGTGGGCCGTTAATCCCATTCAGACCCAGGCGGTTACCTATATTGTCCAGCGGATGACGGCTATGGCCGCATTTTTTTACCTTTTTTGCATTTATCTGTTTTTAAAAGCCCGAATGAGTCGGACAAGAAGAAATTCAGCAATTTTGTATCTGGTATGTCTGCTCAGCTTCATAGCAGGTATGGCTTCAAAAGAAAATGCCGCCATGCTTCCGTTTATTTTAATTGTTATTGAAGTTGTTTTTTTTCACGACCTCACAAATCCTCGGCTATGGCGATGGGTCTGTTGGTCGGCAGCATTAATCGCACTAATTGCCGTTGCCGCATGCATGTTCATTGGATTTTTCCCAGATTCAGTTTCCTATATAGGCGGGTACAGGATGCGGCCATTCAGCTATGCGGAGCGGATGCTGACCGAGCCCCGTATTCTTATACTCTACCTGTCGCTTATTTTTTATCCGACACCTGATCGCTTAGCGTTCATGCATGACATCCCTATTTCGACTTCTTTACTGCATCCCTGGACAACGTTACCCTCAATAGGGATTATTATTGCTCTGATCATGGGTGGATTTTTCCTTTTAAAAAAAAGACCGCTATTCGGATTTGCCGTTATTTTTTTCTTCATGAACCATGTCATCGAGTCAACCATAATCCCTCTTGAGCTGGTTTATGAGCACAGGAACTACTTGCCGTCGATGTTCTTGTTTGTTCCGTTTGCGGCCGGCTTTATAACATTGGCAAACTATTATCGGAATAAACAAAAAGTAATATTTGGTTCATTATGTTTTTTTATCGTTGCGTTGATCCTTAGTCTTGGCAGCGGCACTTATGTCAGAAATATGGTGTGGGCCAATGAGAAAGTATTTTGGGAAGATGCCATGGCCAAGGCTCCCGGACTGGCCCGGCCTCCGCATAATCTGGCTTGGGATTATTATGAAAAAAACGGTGAGTATACAAAGGCACTCTTGCTGTATAAAAAGGCGCTTGAGCTTGAAAGCCCATTCATTTTAGACAGCAAGGTCCCGTCCCTGATTAATATAGCGAACATTTACCATAAAAAAGGAGATTATAAAAAGGCTGTCGCATATGGCAAAGAGGCGTTAAGTATAAAGCCTGAAAGCAAAAAAGCGCGGTACAATTTAGCCTTGTCCTTGATAAAAGAAGAAAGATACGCTGAAGCATTAGAAAATATCGATATCTTATTGAAAGATAGCCCTGAATTTTTTGATTATGCCAATCTGAAAGGGGTGATTTTGATTCATCTTGGAAAATATGAGGATGCGCTGCAATTTTTAAATTCCGGCTTGCAGAAGTATCCTGGAAATACAAACGGGCTTTATTATTCTGCTATTGCTTTCAGGGCTTTGGGAAAATTTGGGATGGCCGATCAACAATTTTTGCAGACAGCGAGAAAGGCGCCTGGAAATATTGCAGTAGTCCTTGCCCTTATTGAGAACAGTTTGAAAGCAGGGAAATTTTCAATAGCCGATCAATATCTTGAACGACTTTTTTCTACCTTCAGCCTGAAGGAAATCAAATTCGGTCTGATATATTTAAAAAATGATAATTTTTATTCCAATCTCGACTTCAGTACGCTATCTTTAAAAATTAAAGAAAAGGTTTCAGAAGATAAATTCCAATAAATGCTTTATAAAAAAGGGTAAGAAAAAAAGATTGTAGCTATTCAGCGAAAATAATGAAAAAGGAGTAAAAAAAGACTTGACAGGGTTTTTGCGAAAATTCCTGAATTTCAACCCGGGTCGACGATTCCTCGTATTTCGACAAACAGACGGTCTTATGGCATCATGTGTAGTTTTTTAAGGCGAGCACATGGCTCGTCAGGTCTAAAATATTTAAACGCAGCAGAGTAGACTACAGGGAGAAAAATATCGGTTTAAAAACCTGTGTTATAGTAGCTTCAATTGACAACACAGGAACCGAATGAAAATAGAAAACATCGACATGCAGGCAACGATCGAAAAGGCACAATTTCTTATACGTGAAGACAAGCAATTGTCCGCGGCTACAAAATCGATGTTTGAAATTTTGATTCTGGTTATTACCCTGCTTGCCAATCGTTTGAATTTAAACAGCACCAATAGCAGCAAGCCGCCGTCAAGTGACCCGAACAGGATAAAGCCGACTCGAAAAAAGACAGGCAAAAAGCCCGGCGGCCAAAATGGTCATGTCGGCACGACACTCCAAAAAGTCGAAATCCCTGACAGGGTTAAGGAAATTAAGGTTGATCGGCGCAAGTTGCCTGCCGGACGATACCTGCAGGATGGCTTTGAAGCGCGGCAGGTGTTCGATATAGATATTTCAAGGGTCGTGACGGAATACCGGGCTCAGATCCTTAAGGATGACGAGGGGAACCGATTTGTTGCTCAGTTCCCAAAAGGTGTTACAAAAGCGGTTCAATACGGAACGGGGCTCAAGGCACACTCGGTCTATATGTCGCAATTCCAGTTGATCCCGTACAACAGAATACAGGATCATTTCTCCGACCAGCTTCATATACCGGTCAGCGAAGGCTCGATTTTCAATTTTAACAAAGAGGCCTTTGGGCTTCTGGACGACTTTGAGAAGCGGGTTAAACAACAACTGACGGCCTCAGATATGGCACATGCGGATGAAACCGGCGTCAACATAGGGGGTATCAGGCATTGGCTGCATTGCGTATCCAATGAGACCTGGACTCTTTATTATCCCCACGAAAAAAGGGGTATGGAAGCCTTCAATGATATGGGTGTGCTGCCCGGGTTCAAAGGGGTGCTGTGCCATGACCATTGGAAGCCCTACTATAAGCTCAATTGTACCCACGCTTTGTGCAACGCACATCATTTAAGGGAACTGACAAGGGCCTGGGAGCAGGATGAGCAAAAATGGGCGAAAAAACTCGGAAATCTGCTTGAAACGATCAACTGCAAGGTCAACGAGGCCGGCGGCGTGCTGGATGCCCCAGAGTCACAGAAATACCGGCTTAAATATAGAGCAATCCTGAAACAAGGCGAAATCGAATGTCCGGAACCAATCAAGCCAAAAGAAAAGGGCAAAAGAGGTCGCATTAAGAGGTCAAAATCCAGAAACTTGTTGGAACGGCTAAGGGATTTTGAGCAGGACGTTCTTATATTCATCGATAATGAACGTGTCCCGTTTACGAACAACCGGGGTGAAAATGATATCCGAATGACAAAAGTTCAACAGAAGATATCAGGCTGTTTTCGATCAATGGATGGCGCCAAAATCTTTTGCCGCGTTAGAAGTTACTTGTCGACTTGTCGAAAACACGGAGTAAAATCAAGTCACGCATTGGAATTGTTGTTTGACGGAAAACTGCCTGAGTTTCTTACCTGATGGGCAGTATAAATTTTATAAACGCTGAATAGTTACAAAAGATTCACCATAAAGCTTCATGGTGAAAATACAAATTTATAGGACACAGATTTTCATAGATTTACGCGGATTAAAATTAAGATTTTTTCAAATCAGCGACAGCTGACCAAGAATGCTTTAATCCGTGTTAATCCGCGTCAATCCGGTGCGCCAGGATAAGTCTGGCACATCTTGCTGACTGAAAGGAGTCAGCCATAGTAATTGTTTGTTCGCTATGTAGTGGCGACCCCTTGCGTGAGGGTAACCAATCGTGAGAAGCGGGTCGGTCTTTGGTTTGTATGAAGGCAAAGGGGACGGTACCCCCTGACCACGAACGTGTGAGCCCTAACGCAAGTGAACCCGTTTCGGCCTCGTTACACCAGTGAGTGTGGCCAACCTTCCGGATTGGGTGAAGCCTGTTACCTGTGGGGAAGAAACAAACACAAGCACCTGCAGGGCATTCCGGGGTGATAGGGGAGAGCGCGCGCGGAAAGATGTGTTGAGGAACCTGGGAGACCCGGTATGGTGGTGGCAAGTCACCAACAGTGGGAGGGAATAAATAACCTTCATCTGGCTGTATCGGGAGTCGGAGAGGCCCATAGTAGTGAGGAAGCGGGGTAATGCCTGTGGAGCGAAGGGGCCTTACCTTGGACATGCAGAGTGAGAGAGGAGGAGTGCCGCTTGGACAAACGTCCCGCTACGGAACAACTGGAATTGTGGGGACCAGAAGATGTATGGCATCCAGCTTATGTCAAACGGATACCACTGCCAGTGAAGCTCTCATCCTTGAGACAGAAGCTATATCGTAAGGCGAAGTTGGAGCCGAAGTTTCGATTTTATGTATTGTATGACCGAATATTTCGGCAGGACGTACTCAACAGTGCGTATCAAATTGCACGAGCGAAGCAAGGCGCCGCCGGTGTGGACGGAGTTACCTTTAAGGAAATAGAGGGTAGCGAAAAAGGCGTGACTGGATTTTTGAACGATATCCATGAAAGCCTGAAGACCAAAACGTACAAACCGGAAGCGGTACGTCGTGTGTATATACCGAAGCCGGATGGTCGGAAACGCCCGCTGGGGATTCCCACGATTCGTGATCGGGTGATACAAACGGCGGTGCTGTTAATTGTAGAACCGATTTTCGAAGCGGATTTTATGGAATGCTCGTATGGGTTTCGTCCAAAACGGACAGCCCATGATGCCCTGTCCGAGGTGCGTAAGCACCTGAAGAACGGGCTAACGGGTGTCTATGATGCCGATTTGAAAGGGTACTTTGATTCAATTCCACATGACAAACTGATTAAATGCTTACGCATGCGGATAGTGGAACGATCAGTGCTGAAGTTGATAAAAATGTGGCTGAACGCACCGATTGTAGAAAAGGGCGATAACGGGAAGAAGAAAATTACCCGCAACCAGAAGGGGACACCCCAAGGCGGTGTTATATCACCGCTTTTGGCAAATGTGTATCTTCATTGGTTTGAGAAAGTCTTTCATTCCTCTACAGGCCCTGGTCGATGGGCAAAGGCACAGATAGTCCGCTATGCGGATGATTTTGCTATATTTGCCAGATACCAGGGGGATCGAATCAAAATGTATACTGAGTCAAAGATTGAGTCCTGGCTTGGTCTTGAGATTAACCGGGAAAAGACAAAGGTAATCAACCTGCGTCAATCCGGTGAAAGTATGGACTTCCTGGGATTAACATTCAGATATGAAAAAGATCGATTTGGCAAACCAAAGACGTATTTGAATATCACACCCTCTCGTAAGGCAATACGGGCAGAACGGGAAAAGCTTAGGAGATTAATCAGCAAGAAGCAGAGCCATGTGGCCTTGCCAAAGCTGATTGTTTCAGTTAACAGCCAAGTTCGGGGATGGGCAAATTATTTTGCGTTTGGTTATCCACGCAAAGCCTTTCGCACAATGAACTGGTACCTTCGCAGTCGTTTGGTCGCGCATCTGCGACGCCGTAGTCAGCGTCCATTTCGAGTACCCAAAGGACGGAGCTATTACCGACATTTGCAAAAGTTGGGACTAATATACTTGTAGTCGTTTGGTAGCTCATGGCCAGCGTGTGCCTCTCGGAGAAGTCCAAGGGAAAGCCGGATGCGGGAAATCTGCATGTCCGGTTTGACGAGGGGGAGGGGTATTCCCTCCCTACTCTACTGGCCCAAAATAAAAAAGGCAGCCATATGAGCAATATAAGTACGTCGATTATTATTCCTGCACATAATGAAGCAGATTCCATCGGTCAACTTGTATCAACTGTTCGGGAGCTGTATCCTGAATTTGAGATCATAGTGATTAATGATGGCTCCACGGATGAAACTGCCGAAAATGCAAAAACAGCTGGCGCTGTCGTCTACAGTCATCCATACAATATCGGCAACGGTGCTGCGGTGAAAAGTGGTATTCGCAACGCAAAAGGAGACATCCTGGTTTTTATGGACGGCGACGGTCAGCACGATCCTTCTGATATTGGCAAAATGCTCTCCTGGTTCCCAGACTATGACATGGTTGTTGGTGCCCGATCAATGGGCGGCCAGGCATCTTATGGGCGTGCGGCAGGAAATAAACTGTATAACTGGTTAGCCTCATATGTGGCCAAATTCCAGATCAAAGATCTCACATCCGGTTTTCGGGCCGTGAAATCAGATTTAGCACGTCAGTTTTTATATTTGCTTCCCAATACCTATTCTTATCCAACTACCATTACATTGGGAGTGCTGAGAAACGGCAGAGCCCTTAAGTATATTCCAATCAAGGTCGAGGATCGAAAGACCGGTAAAAGCAATATCAAATTCTTCAAAGATGGCGTCAGGTTTTTTATGATTATTGTCAAAATATGTACCTTGTATTCTCCTTTCCGGATATTTCTTCCTGTGAGTTTTGCTACATTTTTACTTGGTTTTTTTTATTATCTGTATACATTTATTTTTATGGGGCGCTTTACCAATATGAGCGCACTGCTTTTTACAACGTCAGTTATAATTTTTATGATGGGCCTTGTTTCAGAGCAAATTTGTCAGATGAGAAATAAAGATTCAGAACAAGTTGATATCGCGAAAAGAAATTGATTTGGGATTTTGGATAGGTTGCACACGTAATATACTATTAACCTGGCAATTTAATAAATCATATTAAATTTTTCGATCTTCTCGCAAACTCAGCAATGATAAATGTCTATGGATATTTTACACCTTAGCCGCTAATGTATTTAATTGCCGGATTAATATTGAGAATGTTGATTGAAAAAAATTCATAATGATTGATATAGATAAGTGTAACGAGAATAAGTTGTTAAATATTTTTAATTCCTTGACAGGTAAAAAAAAACCTAAAGTATTATTTTTATCTACATACATAAAGAATTATACAAGAACAGAAACTGTTCTGGCTACACTGGATACTTTAAATATTAGCGTAACCACTGTTTTTGGCTATAAGAAATATTTAAAAATCATATTGAGTTTGCTTAAACTACAGAATAAGCATGATATTATTTATGTTTCTTTTAGAGGTCATGAAATTTTACCGTTTATAAAGTTTTTTTCCCAAAAACCAATAATTTTTGATTCATTTGTATCTGTCTATGATACACTTTGTTTTGATAGAAAAAAATTTAAACCAGAGTCTTTTATAGGATATCTGCTAAAATGGTATGATTCCTTTTTGTGCCGGATTTCTTCTATCGTATTGGTCGATACTGAAGCTCACTGTAGTTATTTTAAAGAAACATTTAAAGTTGAAAATATTGATTATTTATATATTGGATGTAATAAAAAATTATTTAAACCTCTTTTTTTACCAAAAAAAAATAAAAATTTTACAGTTTTCTGGTACGGCACTGTTTTGCCTGTTCAGGGACTATCTGTAATTATTGATGCCGCTCGGAACGTTTTCTCTGCTGATAAAAAAATTAAATTTAAAATTGTGGGCCCAGTTAAAAATAAAATAAAATTGCCAAATATTGAATATGTCCCGTGGGTCCCATATGAAAAACTACCAGTTGAAATATGCAGGAGCCACCTTTGTCTGGGCGGTCATTTTTCCGATATCAACAAATCAAAGCGCGTTATAGCAGGGAAAACGTTTCAATTTGTTGCGTGTGGGATACCGACTATTGTCGGAGATAATCCTGCAAATCGGGAAGTGTATACAGATAATGATGTTATTTTTATAAATCAAAATGATCCTGATTTGCTTTCAGACACAATATTAAAATTCAAAAATGGTTGAAACAACAATAATTATCGTTAACTGGAACGGGTTGATTCATCTAAAAGACTGTTTGCCAAGCCTTAAGAAGCAATCTTATGAGGATTATGAATTGATTGTGGTTGATAATGCATCAACTGACGGCAGTATGGCTTATGTTAAAAAATTGTTTCCAAATGCAAAAATAATTCAGTTGAAAAAAAATATCGGCTTCGCAAAGCCAAATAACATCGCCTTCAGAGAAGCAAAGGGGGAATATGTTTTAACTTTAAACAACGATATTGTCTTAAAAAAAGATTTTCTTCAAAAAATAGTGGCGTTTTTAAAGAAACAATCTGATAGCGTTTATGCGGTTAATCCCAAAGTATTGTATTTTCATGATAAGGAGAAAATAAATACCATTGGTATCAAATTGGTAAAGAATGGAAGTGGAATACATATGGGTAAAAATGATAGTTTTACTGACCATAATGAAATTGCTGAAGTCTTTGGCGTTTCAGCCGCATGTGCTCTTTACCGAAAAAATATAATTGATCAGATAGGCTACCTGTTTGATGAAACATATTTTGCTTATTTAGAAGATGTTGATTTAAGTATTCGTGCCCATCTCCAAAATTATACCGCCAAATTTTATCCGGATGCAGTTTGTTTCCACAAGCATTCAGCTACGTCAATGAAATTCCCATACTTTAAATTTTATCTGATGGAGCGGAATCGTTTTCGAAATTTAATTAAATATTACCCTTTGAAATATGTTCTATTTGAACCTTTTTTTACGATAGTTATTCTACTCCAGGGTTTAAATAAAAATAAGGGTGAGGGGAGTTTGTCAATAGACCAAAAAAAAATGTTGCGGAATATTTTCGTACTATTAAAAATTTCTATTAGTGCAAGAATAGCTATTTTGATTGAAATGCCTTATTTGATAAAAAAAAGAAATAAAGTACTTAATATGATGCCTTCGTAAAAAGTCGGGCCTCTCAATTTTAACCACATTATATTGTGGTGCTATATGCACTAACGCCTGTATATGGTAGTCTGTTTTTTAAATTTCGATTTTTACAAGAGCTCAAATATCAATGTACAAGTTTTATTTTTTTTTCATTAAATTAAGTAATTTTTTCGCCTGCTTTTTTCGGGTGTACATGGTTATTACATTTTCTTTTGGATGAATATCAAAAGGAATTCCAGTATCAAGAAAGTTTTCTATTATGGAAACTATCTTTTCAATATCTGTTCCGATAGCAACGCCAACGCCGGCTTCTTCTATTAAAGCACCTGGAGATGTTTTTTTCGTTACACCAATTCCTAATATAGGCTTTCTCTGTGCAAGATATTCAAAAAGTTTGCCTGTCAGTATACCGTCAACCGATTCATTTTCCCATTCCAAAAAAAGTAAAATGTCTGCTTGGTTTTGTATACGAAGAACATCATCCCTTCCTACGCTCCCCATGTATTTTACCCAAGGGGTTACTTTATATTTTTTGATCAAATTATCCAACCAATCTTCCTGGCGGCCAAAAAATAATATTTCAAAATCAGACATAGGGTCGTTGTTTGTGGTTTTGTTTTTTTCTGCTATTAAGCTAATTGCGGCAAAAAGGGGGGATGGGTCTCGCATGCCCGGATATATTGTACCAGTATAAACGATTCTTTTTTTTTTATCATTAAAATACGGGAGGAATTTTTTTTTGCAGTTTTCTTCATCGTACCCATTTTCTATAACATGGACAGGAACTGTGAATTTTTTTCTAAGAATATTTGCGAGAGGCAATGATACAGTGGTAATTATATTTGCATAATTTCCGACATATTTTTTTTCAAGATACTTTTCTAATACGATAAATGGCCACATGCCTGCATATACATGCCCTTCAATCCACAGATCACGGTAATCGGCAACCCAGGGCTTACCGCTCCATTTTGCTAAAATCCCCGCGATAATATGAGATGCAGGTGGGCCATAACTAGAGAAGATTATGCTGATATTTTGAGAATTAATAATGTTTTTTCCCAGTTTGACAGCTTTAGGAACCCAGGTATCATGCACATTTGGCATTCTTGCTGTAGTAAATATACCATAACGATTTTTTACACGCATTGCCTGTTTGCCCAATATATCAAAGGTACTCTTTTTTGTATCAAGGGTATTGGCTTTTGCGCTGAGAGCTTGTTGAGAGTTTATTATGTCAAGTCGTTTCTGTTTTAGGCTGATAAGGTTTTGTAGTATTCCAATATGTGAAAGTTCAATAAGCTCATATTCAGGATTAGAGATTTTAATATTTAGATCACCTTCATCAAGTTTGCAGGGTGTGAGAACAGTAACTTGGTTCCCAGCTAAAGCCCAGGTTTTAGCAAAAGAATGAATCCTGAGGGAAGCTATTGAATGCTGGGGGGGGAAATAAGTTGATATTATCAAAATATTCATAATGATTTGATGAAAAAAATAATGCTAATAATCAAAATAGCTTATTCCATTCGTATCGCCGCTTGTTTTGGGGTTAACTTCTACTTGATTGTATCTTGTAATTCTATTTTGTCACATTATAGAGAAGCACTTTCATATTCAGATTCCAGTTGTTTTCGGAAAGCGAACTCAATTGAATCACGGCGCTTCCTATGACGGATTTTCATTTGCTTTATGATTTCTTCAAAGGTAATGGCTCTGCTTGGGAGAAGAAAACAAAGTAACACAGTAATGTCAAAACAGCTCAACAAAGGATATTGATTTTTGTACAGCAATCGCTGCTCAACCATAAACAACATAACCATCATCACCATTGCCATGTGATGATGCCAGCTTCGCCACTTTCGGGCTTGGTATTCGCCCATTCCGCATTGATTTTTGGCATCTTGAAATATACGTTCAATCCAATATCTTTGCGTTTGCATGAATGCCAACCGCTTGATTGATGTGGATGCGGGAGCGTTGCTCAGACTATATTTGATCTTTCTTGCCCCGATCTCGCGTCTCACGATTATATGCCAGCAGTTGGCGCTGGGTTCAACTTCATCCCAGAGCCAAACGCGTTTATGAAGAATATCAACCAGTAATTTGCCTTTGGTTGTATCGCGAACATAGGTTCTTTTCCATTTTTCATCAGGTTGTTGCTCAGCCCATTCATCAGCCCGAATAGGCCTTTTTTGCGCCTTCAATTTTGTAGGAGCACGGCCTTTCCCCGGGTTTGCCGGTGGAATCACAGGCTCGGGATCTTCAAGATAAATACGCTGGTTTTTGTGGACATCCACCATGAAGATCTCATGCATCTGATCCAAAGCTCGTAAAAAGGATGGATCTTCACCATATGGTCCATCGGCTCCGACCCATTCGAACTCGACACCTTGTAGGCGAGCTTGGATGACCAATTGTAAGGCAAGATCGTGTTTACGGTGAAATTCGATATGTTCCTGGGGAACCCCAGCTTCTACACATCTTTTTTCATCGTTAACCCAAGCCTCAGGTAAAAATAACCTGTGACCAATGGGAACAGCGTGTTCCTTGTAGTTCAAAACGGTAAAAACGCCAGTCTGGCAGTTGTCAACTTTGCCAAGCTGACCACACCATTGCCGGGAGACACCGACCGACTTGTCTCCCTTCTTGGGGGTGCCGGTTTCGTCGATAAGCAAACAGCTATCTTTTTTACCACCAATGAGGCCAGTGGTATCACTGGCGACTTGATCAACAACCCCTTGGTCACCCCATGGCGAATTGGTCAAAAAGTGTTGAAAGACTTGATCATCAGAACCTGGAATAGCTTCAGCCATACGCTCCATGTTTTTTTTATACGTTTGAATCAAGCCTTTGAAATACTGTTCCGAGACACGGCTGACATCGCGTGTACGCAACTGAAATAATGGAGAATATCTACGATGGAATTCTATAAAATGAGAACCTATGCCCCCGAAGGGGCTGTTTTCATAAGTAATATCTCCCTTGTCTGTTTGATTGTTATGGCGGGCTGTTTATCTTCGGTTTTGCAGCCCTTTTTCTCTTTCTATTCATGTAAGAAAATGTAGCATAATATTGTTTAATTTACAAGTGTTATTAGTACGTTAAACAAAATTTATACTAATGTGACAAAGTAGAAGTAATCAAGTAAAAGTTTGTTATTACATTTCGAACAAATCTTTATACATCGTTACAAGGCGCTTGCTGTCATTTTTCCATGAATATTTACCAAGGGCAGCTTGATGACCATTTTTACCATATTTTTCAGCAGTTTTCTCTCCATCCTTATAGAGTTTTATAAGGGAATTAGATAGGCTATCACTATTATTTGCCTTAAATACCAAACCGCTTTTGGTATCTTCTACGATCCTTTTTAATGGCGCACAAGTGCTGACTATAACCGGTTTTTCCATGATCATATACTGAAATAGCTTGTGAGGAACCGTTGTGTTTGTATGCTCAAAAGCATTGTGTGGGACCAGACAGACCTTGCTTGCAGCAATATAACTATTAACCTTATTTGATGGAACCCAATCTACTAATTCAATATAGTCGGATGCGTTTGCTTCTTCCGCGATTTGCATAATCAGTCTTCGTTGATTGATGTCTTGTACTCCTACAATAAGCAATTTGAAGTTCGGAATAGTTTTACCAGCTAAGGTGGCGGCACATATTGCCGTATCTATCCCCCTATGAGGCCCAATTCCTCCTATATATAAGGCAATCCAATATCCTTTATAGTTATGGATAATGTCTTTGTCTATGGAGGAGACGTTGAATGTGTTTGTATCTTCTGTATTTGAAACGATGCAAATTTTTTCATTTGGAATATTATAATCATTCAGAATTCTTTTTGCAGCCTCGGGTACAACAACGATAATATGGGCGCAATGTCGCAAATATTTTTTTTCATACCAACGCCACAAGTAATAGTTTTGAATTATAGCAGAGAATAATTTGCGAAATGGTTTATGATTACTGCGATAAGCCACAATGGCTGCTGGCATGTTTTCATGTAAATCAGCCACTAAAGGCAAACTGTGTTTTTTTGAAATTTGTAACGCTGTAGGAACAATAGTAAAGTCGTGGGCATGTAAGACATCAGGACGAGATTTTATTACAAAATCATCTATAGCAGACAACCAGTTTTTTTTTACAAAAATAGCATCCGCCAAAATTTTATGAAAAATACTTCTATGAGATTGAATGTTTGTTCTAAAAATTTCAAGCCCATAATTCAACTTTTCATATGTTGCCTGCTTTGAATCTGATTTTGCCGTTAAAAGAGATACATCAAATCCTGCTTTGATAAGAGCACGCGCTTCCTTTTTAACACGTATATCAGGAGGAAAACCTTTGCTTCCATCCAAGATCATGCCTATTTTTACCGCCACTGAGTTCCTCCTGTAAAAACATTTTCTATACTTTAACATTGATAAAAAATCGATTAAAAGATTATTTAACTCAACTTTCGACTTTAACAATTAACCGTGTTCACTCTGTTCTTTGACAAATTGACGTACTTCAGAGCTGTGGCCATCACGGTATCAAAAAAGGCCATAGCTGTTCTTTCACAGAACGTTCCCATCTGCCGTAACTGTTCAACGGCCAAAGTCATTATTCTGTTAAAAGCTTCAACAAAGCCGATATCATCGAGCTCCTGGCAGCACGCATAAAACAAATCACCAAAGGTACGGTGATCAGACTCCATGCGCACCCTGTAGGCGATGAACATGTATCGCATAAATACTATGGTCGTGTGTGCTATCAACATATCGAAATCCCGGCATTGGATTTCCTTGACGAGATTCAGATGCTGTTTGGTCATTTTGAACAAGACCTCGATGTCCCATCGCTTTCCGTAAATACGAACCACTTCGGCATCGGCCAGGCCGGTATCGGTGGATAATAACGCCAACCAGTCCTTTTTGCGGCGATCGCGGACAAAAACGATTTTGGCCGGTTTGCCGTCGGTAAGTGTTACAATGGTAGATGCCAGTATTTTGGCCCGTCCCCGGCGCTTGGTAAGATTTTGGTAGATCTCCATCAAGTTCCGTTTTCTTCCGTAGTGCTCATAGTGTACCTTGGGAGTCTTCTTGACCATGCCAATCACGTCCAGGTGTTCTCTCAGAGCGCAAATGTTGGCTGGCATGGTAAACCAGCTATCCATGAGTACATAGCGTGCCTTAACGCCGGCCTTCAGGATACGCTTGACCATGGGTGCCAAGAGCATAGTGGCTTTTGTCGTTGCCTCTGTCCGCCGCTTGAAAGCACAGCATCGCTTATCCATATTTTTGTGGCTTTCATGAAAACGGTTTTTCTGCTTCGCAGATGACAGCAAGGAAAAATCCAGGGGCAGACAACTGACTCCATCAGACCAGCATATGGTAAGCAATCGAAAGCCTTTCAGATAGCGGCCCGTACTGTGATCGAAAACGCGGCTGAGAAGTTCCACTTTTTTGGAACGAGACCGGTCATATGTGCTATCATCAATGATGAGAACAGATTCCCGCTGATCACTTGTCAACCGGTGGAAGATGCAGTGAAGACGAGCCCCGATAGTCAACAGAAACCGTCGCCAGTTGTAGGTGCACACTTTGAGCAAGTCGTACGCCGCATCCTTTCCGACATCAGCGTTATGGTTGATTACAATGCCTCGGAAGAAATTTTTCCCGATAAATGGCAATGTGAAAATTGCTTTTGTCAAAGAACGAACACTGTAGCCATGGCGTTTACGGATTCCACACCGGTCAAGCAGAGTACCAATGTGGAATTTGTTGAAAAAGTCGTCGATTTGATCAAGAACTTGGATGTTTGCTTGCGATTGAGGAGTACTGCTATTGTTCATTTAAGCCCTTTCTGTTTGATATTATTGTGAATTGTGGTAAATCCACTATATATCGGTAGATTGGGCTTTTCAAGCTATTTATCCATTATTCCAGTATTTTATCGCATTAAATTATTTGCGCTAACGAATCTCGAAAGTTGAGTTATTTAATAAGTACTTATAAGCTAACGCAAGCAAAATAATGGTACGTATTCAGGGGGCATAGCGCCTCACTCTAACCTTCCAAAATTATTGATAATTTGATTAAATTGTAACTGTTTGAAATAACTGAAAATATCGCTAGATTTTTCAATTTGTATGTGTTATGCTTCCATTATGGAAGTCAAACGACCATTTTCTCAGCTTGACTGGTTCTCTACCCCGGATTCTGTAAAGGTGTATATCGCCCATCTTGAACAGATCATCGGTCAAGTCGAGCAACGGCAGAGTCAGCTTGAAAAAAGGACCGAAAAACTTGAAGCTCAGGTCGGTATGAACTCCCAAAATTCCAGCAAACCGCCATCTACCGATAGCCCCTACAAAAAACCAGATAAAAAAACTAAAAAGAGCAAACGAAAACGGGGTGCCCAGAAAGGCCACAAAGGACATCAACAACAGATGTTGGAACCCACGAGAAATAAAAATATTCTCCCTGAAACCTGCGCTTGTGGCCATTTGGATTTAGACCCAGTCAGCATAAAGCCCTTTTATACCCATCAGTATATTGAATTGCCGGAAATCAAAGTTGATGTAACGCATTTAATACTCAACCAGGGAAAATGCAAGGGCTGTGGAAAAACTGCTAAAGCAACGATCCCTCTTGAATTCAGCATTGGATATGGCCCAAGACTTTCAGCGGTAATTTCCGAACTGTCAGGTTCTCATGGTGCAAGCAGAGAAACAGTTCAGGATTTTTGCCAATCTGTTTTAGGCTTTCCGATTTCAGCCGGTGGTATCCAGCGGGTCATTGATCGAACTTCGTCAGCCATTAAACCCATATACACCGCCATTGGCGATTGTGCCCGGAAAGAAAAAGTAAATGGCGTTGATGAAACATCCTGGTTTAAGTCCGGCAAACTGCAATGGCTATGGACGATGGCCAATGCTGTCGTTGTTTTTTTCATGATCCATCCCAATCGATCCAAAGAAGCCTTTTTACAGTTGATTGACGATTGGAAGGGAATCCTGATCAGTGACAACTACGGCGTATATGTCAAATGGGTTAATAAGCGCCAGGCATGTTTGGCACATCTGATCAGAAAAGCAAAAGGCCTGGCCGAACGAAAAGATGAATCGATAAAAGAATTCGGCGAATCTATTCTAAAAGAGCTACAACTGCTCTGTCACTGGGCCCAAAAACCTCCGAATGAAAAACAGTGGACTGATTTTTATTCAAGGCTTCTTTTACTTTTAATACTCCACGAAGGTGGTGATGATGAAGCTGGCCAATTGGCCCGCTCCATTGGCAAACAGCTTGAATCGCTATGGGTCTTTCTGGAAGAATGTGGCGTAGAACCCACCAACAATCAATCTGAACGCGCATTACGGTTCGCGGTATTGTGGCGAAAACGAAGCCATGGAACCCAAAGTGACAAAGGAAACCGCTGGGTCGAACGTATTCTATCTCTCAAACAAACTTGTCGCATGAGAAAGTTACCGGTATTCCCCATTCTTGTTAATGCTATTGATGCCTATTTCAAAGATCAAACCCCCGATTTGGGTTGGCTACCTGCGAATTACTAGTTATACCCCCTGAACATCTACAAATAATGACAGAATTCAGTGGAAAATTATTCCGATCTTCATAATCCTATCCGCCAGGTAGTCACCCGATGCATTCCCGATCGAAAGAGCTGATTGATTGAGACGAGTTCCTGGTTTTCGAAGAAACGGAGCATATAAAGGAGCAACGGATAAGTTGATAACAAAAGGAGTTTCAAACCAGCGTTGAACCATATATTCGGCGTCCTGATCAGCAGACTGCTACCATACATTATACCGCAGATGAGAACAATCTTGCCTATGCGTCTATATTCATAGCGGATATACCAGAAATGCTGGTTGACGGCTGTTTGAACCAAAACCAAAATAAGATACGAGATCACAGTAGCCCAAGCCGCCCCCATCATTCCGTAACAGGGAATGAATAAATAATTAAGACCTATGTTAAGTACAGCTGCGCTTATAATGATAGGAGGCATATACTTCATCTTATTTTGTGTAGGCAGTGCAATATTGGTCATAAATCTAACGCCATAGAAGATATAGGAGAGCACGATCAGCGGAACCACGGTATAGGCTTTGTAGAACCTTGGCGTCGTCATGAGCATCAATGCCTCCCTTGCCAACACTGAAAATAATAGTCCAATGAATCCTAAGGCTACGAGGTAATAAGTCAACATCTTGGCAAATTGTCGTTCTGCATTTTGCTGTTTTGCAATAGTAAACATTTGCGCAGGCCAAGCCATTTGGATTGCTCCCACAATCAGATTAATTACCATACCGATTTGATATCCGAGCGAATATAGCCCAACTTCAGCAGAGGTAGAAAAAGCTTTTAAAAAATACAGATCGGCCGATGTCATCACCATACTTGCCAAGCCTGCAGGCACCAAGGGCGTACCAAAGTTAAGCATTCGTCGCATTGCCTGTATTGAGAAAGTCGGTCGTAGGTCCCTAAACAAGAGTGCTATATAAACTATTGCGAACAAAACTGACGCAATTAACCCGGCAATGATCAGACCTTTAACGCCTCGTTGCAGGACAGCTATGTAGTAAATATTGAGCCCAGCACCGACTATGAACCTCGCTACAGACAATATGGCATACAATGCTGACTGTTCACGAATGCGCAATCTCGCCATAGTAACTATGTTGAATACGTTCAGTATGCCTGTGAAAAAAATAAGACGTAAAAGAAAAGTATACTGAGGAGCATTAAATATCAGGTTAGACAACTGAGGCGAAAAGGCGATCAGCACCCCGAAAAATAGTATCGATTCTCCTATCAGAAAATAGAGGGCTGTGTTCTCAACCGTCGACTCATCAGTCCCAAGATGAATCACTTCACGGAAAAGTGCGGACCCAAGTCCTAACCCTGCTATGGTTCCAGCGATACTACCTGTAACGCCTAATAGGGTAAGAATCCCATAGTCTGTAGGGGTAAGAAAATAGGTATAAATCGGCAGTAAAATGAACCCAAGAAGGCTACTCGTAATACTCCCTAAGCCATAGAAAAGGGAATGCTTGGAAAGTGTCCATATGTTTTGTATCATGGCATTCTTGATCCCATTATCCTTCTCGGGAGACTTGCCACCATTTATACGAAGGTTGCGTTTCACTATACGGAACAGGCGAATTTCGATCTGAGTCATATGCTATTTTTTTATGTAACGTATAGCGCACAAAAATTTTTAGAAGAGAAAGAATTCGAGGACTAATAACTAAATATGGGCAAAATTTTGCAGCTTTCAACAGAGAGCCAAATGCTTTGCGTGACATTCCAAAACTCGCCAAGGCGTTAGCCTGCCGCCAGTATGTTTCGGCATATGCTCTGTTTTTTAGCATGCGGACCACCGCCGGTAGATTGGGGTGTGAAAAAATTTTGGATAGAACGTAACGTCGTGCCATAGGATTGTTTACAAGGACGTAGTTTAAGTCAAAATTGCGTTGCTGAATGTGTCTGCGATAGGTTGATAGAACCTTCGGTATCCACACGATGGGGTACCTAAGTCCAATGCGCAACCAGAGATCAAAATCTGCGCACCATTCTGCCTTGATGTCCAATTCACCCCCGATGGATTCTAAAGCTTCTCTTCGGAAAAAAGTAGAATTTTGCGGAAAAACAAAGCGAGAGCAAAGCATGTCGTTGAAGCTATAATTTTTCCCGTGACCACAGAATTCGGTAAGAATCCGTCCTCGTTCATCTATAGCCATGTAATCTCCGAAGACTATTCCAGCATCAGGGTATTCCCGGAGACCTTTTACCGCAGTTTGCACAGCGTTGGGACAGGAATAACTATCGTCAGAGTTTAGGATTGTTAGGATACTTCCGGATGACATTCTGACACCTTTATTGACGGCATCGGCAAATCCCCGATCCGGTTCTGAGATCCAGTTCACACTTTCGTTGTGTTGGCGCAACACGTCGATAGTATTATCCTTTGACTCAGCATCTATTATAATATGCTCAATAGAAATGTAATTCTGATTTTTTACACTTATGATATTTTCTTCCAAGAATCGCCCGTTATTGAAAGAAGGTGTTATTACAGTGACCATAGGCAGATCATGCATAAGTTTTTTTCTCCATTTCTAATGACACTCAATTGGTCTCTTTTATCACGGGTGTGAGTCAAGCAGCACTCAGGGATAGGAAATCAGTTATCCAAGCGTCCACCGCATTTAACTCATGTTCATTTACTACGTTATGCTCGTGCAACGCTTGGTACATAGCCTTTAGGTCCCTGCAAGCGTCACCAGAAAGGGGTAACTGGTCGAGCACGTTGATCACACCACTGGCTTTTGTATAGACTTCCAGTTCATCTTGGAAGTCTTTCATCAAGTCATGCTGGTTGCGTTTCTGGTAAACCGATGCGTTCCCAAAAGCAAGCAGACCTCCTAAATCCCAGATACCTCGTTGCGCTACGTAGCTACGTAAGATATCGGTAAAACGGAAACTAACTGACATCGGTAGGTAGAGAAAGGGGAAAGCCTCACGGGACCAAAGTGTGTTTTGGGAATTAAATGGACAAAATACACCATGGTCTAGTACCACCGGCATCGTCAATTTTTTAAATCGGATTCGTTTTTTTGTAAATATCAATCGGAATATGGCATCTACATCAGGGTCTATGTCGGCTAACCCTTGCCAGATAAAAATTTTGGCGCTTTTTTTTCTCAGATTGGTTTTTCTATTTACATGAATGGCATTTAACGGCAGACCACGAGGCCAAATTAGCTCATTTGTGAAAAATTGGTACACGTTTAGAAATTTTACACCGCCGCCGATGTGCAAACCCTCAGTTTCGCCCAAGTGGCAATCTTTGCCCCAGTCAGCGTAGGGGATATTGTCGTCGTCGGTTTCAGCGATAACTTTGGCATTTTGCTGCATAGCATATAAATAACCAAGATTTTTTCTACAGTAGTGGTTGAAGGGCAGGTGTCGATAGAGTCTGAAGCCGCTTTTTTGCTGCCGTTTAAGAGAGTAAAAAGTGACATTATCTCCAGGGGTAATCTGGTTTTCAAGGTCAGGTGTTTTACTGTCGGCCACAAGGATTGTGTGTAAATACGGTTTGTTAAGGAATTCCCTAACTCCTTTGGTAACTGGATTAACCGTTGTAATCACCAAATGACTGGCTTTAGTGGTCTTATTCGTTGTATATGATTTCATAACTTCAATCCATTTGGATAGTATTCAAGCTCAGGGGCTTGAATGCTCGTGTAAGAGCCTTGAGCATCCATGCCTGCCCCCAACGAATGTAGGGGGTCTTGATTTTCCATTTAATACCTCTTAGCTCTCGAATCATATAGTAAAAACAACCTGTCTCGTCCTGCATGGTTTTGATAACCCATCGGGCTGTATTCGCTAAATAATCAATTGCTTCCGGGAAATCTGGAGATAAGGTTGCATTGCATAATAACGCCTCAGCACAGGCGTGGATGTTGACAGGGTATTTGCTTTGAGGAGTAAGCTTGGGGATGGTCTGATTTTCAAAAAGATAGGTTAGGTAAAATCGATAATATCGCTCTACTGCTTGATAAATTCTTTCATCCATTGTGTACTTCCAAATGGAGTATAAACATCGAATTTCAAAACCGCTGTGGTAATGATCAATGTGGCACTGATTGTCCTGATCTTTGCCCCAGTAGCAAAGTGATCCGTCCTCGTTTTGTTCACTCAATGCATAATTTACAGCCTTTAAGCCCATGTCAATGAACTGCTCCTTCCCAATCTCTTTGCCTACCCTGATAAGAAACTCCGCCACAAACAGATTTGCATTATGCACATGAAAATTATCAAGTGGGGTATAGCTGAAGCAGAGCATGTTTTTATCAATTTGATCGATATTAAGATCCTGCACAAAGAAATTGCAGATATTTGTGCAGGTTTTTAAGTATTTTTTTTCATTAGCGGTTTTGTAAAAATTCCAATAGGCATTTCCCACAGTTGCACTAACAACACTAGAAGGGGTCCCCTTGGGAATAAAAACACGAGAATGCCAATCGAAGGGGTACCCCCAGGATTTGCCCGAATATCCTACACTATAATTCTCACCAAGCCATTGAATAGCCTCTTCAGCTTTTTCAAGATAATAACGCTTTTGAGTCGCTTGATAGAGATTTAAATATCCATCAGCAAATAATCCCATTGCCTTTGCATTAATTGTTTTTTTAACACGAAAGATTCGCCTCAAAAGAAGCGGTTTGAATGATTCAGCCTTAATGGTCGTCTTTATTATCACTTTTTCAAAGATACCAGGATTATTTTTTATAAAAAGCGGACTCCCCTTTAAATCATAGGGGTCATACCCCGCCCAGCCATTACAAGAAAGCCAGTTATCGAGTTGTTCAATTGATTTACACACTAGCTCAGTTAACTCTGACATTGTGTTATATATTCCTAACATTTTGTTACATTTGCAAATATCCCAAAATCAGGCCGTATGGCGCAACATTTTTCAAGATACTAAACGTTGCCTTAGAGTGAAAGCACGAAGGGCTCATTTTTTTCTTTATTTCTTAAGCTGTTGGGGGCACAAGCCCTTAAATGATGTACTATTTTTTTTGCCGCTTTTCCATCTCCATACAGTTCCGGGCGAGATTTATCAATTTTAAAAGACCTGACTGCTTCAACAATTTTTTTCCTGTCTGCACCGACCACTGCATTCCAGCCTGCTTCCACGGTTTCAACCCATTCAGTTTCTGTCCTCAATGTAACACAGGGCACACTGAAAAAGTATGCTTCTTTTTGCATGCCGCCGGAGTCGGTGAGAATAGCTTTCGCATTCTGTTCAAGGATAAGCATATCAAGATAACCCACGGGAGAGATAAATTTTAATTTTGAATTTTTAAATTTTAATTTTGAATCCATTAAACATTGTTTTGTACGAGGATGGACGGGAAATATGATCGGGTCATCTATCTCAAGAAATGCTGACAGAATGTTTTGGATATTTTCAGGGGTGTCCGTGTTATAAGGGCGATGAACAGTTGCCAAGAGGTATTCTTTTGATTTTATTCCCAGATCCTCAAGAATTGTCGATTGTCTTTGAGCAATCTCAGAAAACTGAAGAACGGCATCGTACATGGTGTCGCCGACGTTCACAACTAGGGGGAAAGGCTGAAATCTGAAAGTTAAAAGTGAATTTTTAAAATTTTTTTTCTCAAGCAGTTCCCCATCATTAATTATATTGGTGAAATCTTCATTTTTGAGATTGTTAACTGCCGTTTCTGTAGGGCAGAAAAGTATGTCGGCGCAGTGGTCGGTGAGGACTCGATTGATTTCTTCGGGCATTTCTTTGTTAAAAGACCTGAGGCCTGCTTCAACATGGGCTATGGGGATATGGAGTTTTGAGGCTGCAAGTGCACCAGCAAGGGTGGAATTGGTATCGCCATAGACCAAGACCCAATCCGGTTTTTCTTTAATCAGAATTTTTTCGATTTTTTCCAGCATGCGGCCCGTCATTGCCCCGTGAGACGCACTGTTTATTCCAAGGTTATATGCCGGTGTTGGGATATCCAGTTCTCTGAAAAAGACATCCGACATATTGGCGTCAAAGTGCTGGCCCGTATGAATGATAATTTCAGTAACAGGTTGGCAACCTGCCACTATATTTTTGTTATAATTCAAAATAGCTCTGGAAACAGGAGCCGATTTGATAAATTGTGGGCGCGCGCCGATTATCGTCGCAATTTTCATTTTACTATAAGTCCGTTTTCGCATTTTGTATATTTTTTCCCACATACAAGGCATTCTAATTTGTCAGTCAGACGTTCCCCACATTCGCACATCCAGCCGACCTGTTTGCCGGGATTACCCACAATAATTGCATGGTCGGAGACATTTTCATTTACAAGGGCACCGGCTCCGATAAAAGCATATCGTCCCAGCGTTATTCCGCAAATCAAGGTAGCGTTGGCACCGATAGTGGCCCCTCGTTTAACCAAAGTCGGGCGGATCTGATCCATTTTTCTGATTTCCGCACGCGGGTTATAGATATTGGTGAAAACCATGGACGGTCCGCAGAAAACGTTGTCCTCCAGCGTCACTCCTTTATAGATCGAAACGTTATTCTGGATTTTGCACCCGTTTCCTATTTTAACATCCGGCCCAATAACGACATTCTGGCCGATGTTACATTTTTTACCTATAGAGGAACCGCTGAGTACATGGGAAAAGTGCCAGATTTTTGTACCATTACCAATTTTGCATTTTTCATCCGCAATAGCTGTTTCGTGGATAAACACGTCTGGAGAGAGTGAGCCTTTAGCCGATTGAGAATCATATCGGTTGAGGTTGGCGGCAGGAGAGGGAACAACCTGTGATTGCATTGGCGGTTGGAGAATAGAGGCTATGGGTAAATCTAAAGAGCGTTGGGCTGCATTCAATATTTTAAGGACACGGAGTCCTTCAGACCCGTTGGTCATGGGTTTTTTGCCTGTATCGATGCATTCTATAAAATGCTTGCATTCAAGTTTTAGCGGCTCATCTTGGAGAATGTCTACTTTTTCAGGCGCACCTTTTACAGGAATCGGCGCATTATTTTCCCAGTTGATCTGATGGGGGTAGAGCAGCAATTTGTCATCCCATGGCCGGGTGTCATCGAAAACGGCCATTTTTTTATCACCGACAACCACCAGTTTTTGTTCTTTAAAAGGATGGAGCCAGGAAACGAAAATATGGGCTTTAAGCCCGGATGGAAATTCGAGGTGGGTTGTAGTCACATCGGCAATGCGTTTGTGCAGATAATTGCCACCGGTTGCATGCACTGAAACGGGTTCCTCTCCGGCAAGAGAGAGGATCATGGAAATATCATGGGGGGCAAAAGACCAGAGAATGTTTTCTTCCCGCCTTATTTTGCCCAAATTAAGGCGGTTGGAATAGATATAGTTAATTCTGCCCAGTTCCCCGTCAGCAGCTATCTTTTTTAATTTTACGAAGGCTGGATGGTATTGTAATAGATGCCCAACCATAAGGACGCGTTTGTTTTTGTCCGCCAGATGAATGAGCTCTTCCCCCATTTTTTCGTCAAGAACGAGGGGCTTTTCAACATAAGTATGTTTTCCGGCAAGCAAGGCTTCTCTGGCAAGATTGTAATGGGTTTCGGCCGGCGTGGCGATAACAATGCCATCTATATCGTCACGAGAAAGCACATCGTTATAGGCCACACATGTTTCTACGTCAGGGTACATTGCTTTAAAATGCTGGAGCAAGGTTTCGTTACGTTCACAAATAAGTGATAGCGCGCCGATCTGATGATAGTTGCGAATAAGGTTTTTTCCCCAATAGCCCGAACCAATAATCGCGACCTTTGTATTCCCGGCATGTGGTTTCAAGTTTTCTCCGTCCAAAATAAATTCTTTGGTAGCTTATTTAACGCATTTTTTAAAGGTTAAGCAGTATTGTTTTTTTCAAAAGATTGTTTTATCTCATGCTTGTTCCAAATCAAAATGTGAGGCCGAATTTTTAAATCTTTTTCGAATTTTGTATGTTCTACGGATGTTAAAACGAGTGATCGTATCTTTCGTTTAATATATCGTTCAGTCTTTCTGCTCAAATCGTTGAGATGATATTGATCGACATCTCCTACAAGTAATAGATCAATAATCCCGGTATCCTTGCCTTCAGCATAATCGTCGATCAGGTATGCTTTTTCAAGATTCCCAAGTCGAGTAATGATACTGCTCATGACCTGGTCGATTCCCATGACCTTACTGACCATGGATTTTAATTCAGGAAACAGGGAGTGATCCGTATTGGCCGTGTAAATGACCTGGCGCCCGTTTTTATATGATTTCAATAAGTTTGTTTTGGTAAGCTGATTAAGTTCGCCGCGGACGGAATTGGTCGATACATTGAACTCTTTTGCAAGTTCGCGGAGATAGGAGTGGGTATCGGGGTTCAAGAAAAATCGCATGAGCAGTTTTACCCGGGTTTTTGATGATATCAGTCCTGATAATATATTTTCCAAATTTAACCTTCTTTATGAGTATTAATATTACTCATAAAGAAGGTTAAATTGGTTGTCAAGCTTAAAATGTTTGGAATTGTAATTTTTTTTTGTAAGTATTTTTATTTTTTGTAATCATTAAGGGCATTTTCGAGGTGTATACGAGCTTTAGTATAATCGGGTTTCAAATCCAATGCTTTTTGTAATTGTTTAATTGCTTCCTCCAAATTACCTTGTTTTGTTTTTGCAATGCCCAGGTTACCATAGGCTTCTGCATAATCAGGGTTTAGATGCACGGCTTGAATAAAATGATCAGCAGCTTCTTTGAGGTCGCCGTTTTTTGCGAACAATACACCTATGTTGTTATGAATTTTATAATTTTGGGGATTTATTTGAAGTGCTATTAAATAATGTTTTATCGCCTCCTTTATTTTCCCAAGGTTTGATGAAGCAACACCTATATTGATATGTGCTTTCAAATGATTTGGTTTAATTTCGATAGTTTTGTATGAATAGACCAGTGCTTTTTTATAATTGCCTTGTTTGTTTAGGGCTCCAGCTAAATTGTTGTATGCAAGCCAGTTATTATCCGTTACTTTTATGGCATGGTTGAAAAGTGCAATACTGTTTTGCCAGTGGTTGACCTGCATGAATGCACATATCATTAAGGCGGATAGCAGGATGCAGGAAAATCCTCCAAATAATTTTTTTTTAAAATGATATTTTTTTAAAAAAAGATCCGGGGCCCCCCAGGCCACGATAATAAACAGACCAATAAGCGGGACATAGGTGTATCGATCCGCCATGGCTTGCTTACCTACTTGCATCAGTCCGATGACTGGTACAAGGGTACCGATGAACCACAGCCATCCGACGATCATATAGGGGTACTTTCTTGCTTTACAAATTAATATTATGGAAAGAAAGGCAAAGAGCAAAACTGACCCGGCAACCTGCCAAATGGGGTATGATGCAGGGTAAGGATAGAAAACAGCCAGATGCGAAGGCCAGATGGTTTTAGATAGATACTGGGAATAGGAGATAAAAACATTGGAAAGTCTTAATAATAAAGGTACACTGTCTATGGATTGAACTGCTTTATTTTGAGCGAATATGCAGATGATGGAAAACAGAAAGGAAATTACAAATAAAGGGATTTTTTCAAAAATCAGCCATGAAATTGATTTATGGGGGCTGCTTTGATTGTTTTTTCCATCTGCCGGGTAGAACCGGGAACGGTTCAGAGGCCATAAATCCATGAGAAGCAGGACAAATGGAAGGGTGACCAGCATTTGTTTGGCCATGAGTCCCATAATGTAGAACAGGAGAACTGCAAGGTATCGGCCTATTTTGGGAAATTCCACATAGCCCGTATACGCATACATGGTCAGCAGCCAGAACAGGGTGCTTAGAACATCTTTCCTTTCGGATATCCAGGCCACAGACTCAACATGCAGGGGGTGTATAGCAAAAAGGATCGCCAGAACAGCACTCTGCAACTGTTTGCCGGTCATCTTGTTAAACACAGTGAAAAGCAGAAGGGTGTTCAGGATGTGCAGAAGCAGGGAAGAGAAATGATGCATACCTGGATTTAAGCCGAACAACTGGCAATCCAACATGTGCGAAAGCCAGGTTAAAGGATGCCAGTTTGTTGCATATGTTGTTTTAAAGGACCATATTATATTTTTTATGGACAGACCGGCTTGAATGTGTGGATTTTCAGTTACATAGAGGCTATCATCAAAATTGATAAAATCAAAAGAGGGAAGCTGCCAAAAGACTGCAACCGTTAATATGACCAATATGAGATATATAAAGTTGTTTGATCGGGGTTGGAACATGTGAAGTCGCATATGTTTATTTTTTATGGGACAATTCAATTATTTTTTGTAATCATTAAGGGCATCCTGAAGATGTATACGGGCTTTACTATAATCAGGTTTTAAATCCAATGCTTTTTGGAATTGTTTAATTGCTTCCCTATAATTACCTTGTTTAATTTTTGCAATGCCCAGGTTATTATACGCCTCTGCATAATCAGGGTTTAACTCTATCGCCTTTTGGAATTGTTCAATCGCTTCTTTTATCCTACCCAAGCTGGCTATTGCAACACCCAGATTATTATGAGCCTTGGCGTAATCTGCTTTCAGACTTAATGCTTTTGTAAAATATTCGATAGCTTTGTTTTGTTTACCTTGTTTTAACAAAACCGCGCCCAAATTATTGTATGCTTTATAGTGATTTGGTTTTATTTCGATCGCAAGTAAATAGTTTTTTATTGCCTCATTTGTTTTCCCAACTTGTGATAATGTGAATCCTAGATTATTATATGCAAGCCAGTTATCATCCGTTACTTTTAGGGCATGGCTGAAGAGTGAAACACTGTTGCGCCAATGGTTGACCTGTATGAATGCACATATCATTAAGGCGGATAACAGGATGCAGGAAATCCCGCCGATCAGTTTTTTTTTGAAATGATATTTTTCTATAAAAAGATCCCTGGCTCCCCATGCCACGATGATAAACAGACCGATAAGTGGAACATAGGTATATCGATCAGCCATGGCATGAGAGCCTACCTGGACTATACCGCTAACCGGAAAAAGGGTGCCGATAAACCAGAGCCATCCAACAGTCATGTAGGGATATTTTTTTACTTTGCAAATCATTATTGTTGAAAGAGATGCAAGGAGCAAAACTGATCCGGCAACCTGCCATACGGGATATGATTTTGGGTAAGGGTAAAAGACAGCCAGGTGCGATGGCCAGATGGTTTTGGATAGATATTGGGAATAGGAGATAAAAACGTTTGAGAGCCTTAGAGACAACGGTATATTGTCCAGGGATTGAACCGCTTCACCTTGGGCGAATATACAGATTATTGAAAATAGAAAGGCAATGACAAAAAAGGGTATTTTTTCGAAGATTAGCCCTCGAAGAGGTGGTATTATCGTGGGTTGTTCTTTTTTTTTATCTGCAACGTTAAACCTGAACCGGTTGAGGGGCCAGAAATCCATGAGAAGCAGTACACAAGGAAGGGTGACCAGCATCGGCTTGGCCATGAGCCCCATGACGTAAAACAGCAGAACGGTAAAATACCGGCCTGTTTTAGGAAATTCCACATAGCGTGCATAGGCATACATTGTCAGCAGCCAGAACAGGGTGCTTAAGAGATCCTTTCTTTCAGATATCCATGCCACGGACTCGACATGCAGGGGGTGTACGGCAAAAAGGATTGCCACAACGGCGCTCTGCAATTGTTTGCCAGTCATCCGGTTAAAAACAGCGAAGAGTAGAAGGGTGCTTAAGATATGCAGGAGCAGGGCAGAGAAATGATGCATGCCTGGATTTAGGCCAAATAACTGGCAATCCAGCATGTGTGAAATCAAGGTTAAAGGATGCCAGAAATTAGCATAGGTCGTTTTGAAGGCCCATGTGATATTTCTAACAGTCAAACCAGATTGAATATGTGTATTTTCAGTCACATAGATGTTGTCGTCAAGATTAACAAAATCAAAGGAGGGCAGTTGCCGAAACACCACAACCGTTAATATGACCAATATAAGATATATAAGGCTTTTTGATCGGACTTGGCTCATGTGAAATTGCTAATGGTTGCTTTTAATAAATTTATGAACTGTAAAAATATTCCTTTATTTGATGCTCTCTTGCAAGGTGATGGAAATTTTATGGAATCTGGTTATCCATAAAGCTAAAGTGACAAAAATTCAATTGGCCAGAAGACAATATGGAGAATTACCGCCTATGATTTCTTTGTAAGTTGTTTTAGTTGATGAATTTACCTGTTGAGCAATTCGCATAAATTTTTTACCAATATTGCGAGAGTTGCGACGGTTGAACCTGAATACATATTCGTCCAAATAACTTTGAAGATGTTCAGGAGCAAACCGGCCCTGAAAAGTACCAAGTATTAACCTTTTCACCAGTGATGCTATCAAATGAACACCGGGCAGAACGCTATCTTTTTTGGGGGTTCGAGAGGCCACAATTTGATCGTGAATGTGGCTGCTTTTATCAAGAAAATTATAGCCTCTCCACCCATCAGTTACCACTGTGCTTTCAGGGATAACATTGGTTGATATGAATTGCTCTAAAATATCACCGGAACAGTCCGGCACCACTTGTAATCGGATACGGCCAAGTTTTTTAACTTTTTTTTCAACGGCTGCGACCACTATGGTTTTGCCATTGGCTCCGCGGCCACGCTTGCCCGGTTTCTGGCCACCAATGACAAACTCGTCAACTTCAACAGTGCCTGAGAGTCGTTCGCGGTCCTGTCGTATGGTACAACTCCTGAGTTTGTGTAGCCACAACCAAGCGGTTTGGTAACTACCGAAACCCAGTAAATCCTTGAGGTTGACAGCATTGACACCGGATTTGCGGGTTGTGAACCACCACATAGCTTTGAACCAGTAGGGCAATGGCTTTTTTGTTGCGTGCATCACGGTACCAGCTGTCAATGAGTGGGGTGTCTCACAGCGTGTGCATATGTACAGATATTTTGCACTGATCCAGTATTCTTTATGACCGCAATTGCGGCAATGAAAACCATCAGGCCATTTCATATTGATGAGGTAGTCTCGGCAGGCCTGTTCGGTGCTAAAACGGTTTTCAAACTCAACCTCACTACAGGGAAAGTCTTCGTTGGTAAAAAAGTTTTGCATAAATGGCCTCCTTTGGTAGTGTATGAGGCCATTATGCCATGAACCTGTGACAGATACGGTCACACCTATCGGAAAAATATCACTTTAGCTTTATGGATAACCAGATTATGGAATAGATGATCTCCATTGTGCAATGTTTTAATTTTGAAGCATTTCATAAGCCTTGGCAAGCACTTGTTCAGGCTTTATAAGCTTCAAGCAGGCATTGTCGCCATCACAGGGTGAATTTCGATGATTGTATGCGGTTAGGCATGGGGAGCATGCCAGGCCGGTATGAAAGTTGAAAGCATTGGGGCTTAACGGACCATACAGGGTCGGGGTTTCCGGGCCCAAAAAGGTGATTATCGGGATTGGAGTTAATGCGGCAAAATGAACCGGTCCGCCGTCATTGGTGATCAGCAGGGAAGCTATATGAAACAGGACAATAACTTCTCTGACAGATTTTGTATAACCGGTCAGGTCGATACATCTGTCGTTTCTGCATACCGATTGAATTTTTTCCGCAACGGATTTATCCTCCTTCAATCCGATGATTCCGACGTTGTATCCGGATTGAATCAGATCCATGGTGATGTGGCAGTATGATTCAAGGGGCCAGGCTCGAATGGGCAGCAGTCCTCCGCCCGGATAAATCAGAACTAAATTTTTATCTTTGATATCGGGAAAATCAGTATATAGCCTCTCGGTCATTATCTTGATCTCTTGACGGCTGACACTGATCCCCGGCAATGTTAAGTTTTTTTTCGGAATTTCTCGTTTGACCAGAGGGAACTTATCTGATTCAAGTGCTTCAGCCAGTGTGATAAATTGTTGGGATATATGAATATAGGGGTTATACAAGACTGGATGGTTGATAAAATTGCCTCGATACAGTCCCTCCTGGGTATGCGGGTGGAACCCGACCCTTATGGTAGCGCCGCTCAAGGCAGAGAAAAGGCTGCTGATTCTGGAAAATAGCTCGCAGTCAACGGCGGTATCGATTTTTATTTGGCGCAGATAAAAAATGGCTTTTATACTGTCTGAAACAAATGAAAAAAAGGACCTGTTGCTGATTGTAAGGATGTTTTTTGATGGAAACGCGTTAAAAAGCTCAACCACCTCTCTGTTTTGTTGGAATAAAAGTATATATAGCGAGGCTTTGGGGTATTTTTTTTTAATCCGGTTGATCATCGGTTGAGCCAGCACCAGGGAGCCCATTTCGGACAGTAAAATAATTAAAATGCGGTTGGGCTTGGATTTGTTGGAAGCAGCCCTGTTTTTTAGAGGAAATAAAGATAATAGTCTGCACAGAAAAGGGCCTGCCATCTGATCGACTTTTCGTTGAAGATTAACGTCCATATGATTTCAACCTGTTTCGTTTTTTATATTTCAAAAATAATAACATTGTTGGTGAAATTCTCAACGAATATTTTGTTTAGAGATCATATTTCATGGCCCTTTACTAGAAGATTATTTAGCCATGCTGCAAAGTTTGCAAAGAAAAATCATCAGATGGGTTTACTCAAAAACTATTTTCTTTGATCGTGGCATTGTGGAATTTTTTTATCTCTGTTTGTCAGGATTGCCTAATTGAACTATGGATGTAAGCCGCAATAAGATTTTTGCAGGTTATCCCCATGATATTTGAAATGCTCTGATTCTTTATCACAAAATTGATAAAAAGGTGACTGATTATCAGTTTGATTTCAGGCGGCAGGTTTGTTGTGGGCCGAATGTTGCTTTGACCTGATGCAAAAGATCTGGTAAGAGACCAGACGCACAAAAAACAAGGAAACCGTGAACCGGTCACTGTAAATCGTGAGCGGTTACAACATATAATTATTTCTCGCTGGGGGAAGGATGCTGAAAGGACACGGCGGCAATATTTATGAACTGGCCCGGGAGCTGGACTGCCCGCCGGATACCATTATCGACATGAGCAGCAATGTCAATCCGTTGGGTCCTATGCCGGAGATGATGGATTTTCTCCGGGGGCAGATGGGGGATGTTACCCGGTTGCCCGAGGTGAATGCCAGGGGGATTATAGGCCTGTTTGCCAGGGCATTGGATGTTGATCCTGAACGGGTGATGGCGGCCAACGGCAGTACCTGGTTTATCCATATGCTGCCACTGGCCCTGAAATCAAAGCGGGCATTAATTATAGGTCCGACCTATTCGGATTATGTCGCCGGATGCCGGATGCACCATGTTGAGCACCGGTTCTGGCACAGTCTGCCGGACAATGGATTTCAGCCCGGGATTCAGGAGATTGACAAGTCCCTTGCAGGTTTTGATACCGTATTTATATGCAACCCCAACAACCCCACCGGTGCCCTGATACCCCGCAATCGCATCCTCGATCTGTGTACACGCCATCCCGAAGTGGTGTTTGTGGTGGATGAGGCTTATCTGCCCTTTGTGGTCGGCAGTGCCGAATCCAGTGTGGCCGGGTGCGGTCTTGCTAATGTGGTTGTGTTGAATTCAATGTCGAAGATATTTCGAATCCCCGGGCTCAGGATCGGTTTTATGGTCTCATCCGCTCAGGTGATTCAAAAAATGGCCCGCTATGCTTTGCCATGGTGTGTGAGCGCTATGGCCCAGGCAGCGGTTGTCTGGGTGCTGACCCATCGAGAAATTGCAGATCAGTTTGTCGAAAAAACAGTGCAGTTTGTTGCGGCCCAGAGAGCCATTGTCGCACAAGGTCTTGCGTCTGTGGCCGATCTGATGGTATTTCCGAGCAAGACTGATTTCATACTGGTGCAGCTCCCGGAAGGGCTCAGCGCCGAAACGGTTTGCGCTGCCCTGGCAGCCGACAGGATACTGATTCGAAATTGTGCCAATTTTAATGGCCTTTCCAACCGGTATGTTCGAATTTCATTGAAAAAAGAGGATGCCAATCGTAAATTGGCCCGGAAATTGATAGAAATATGTTTGAAGGTAGAAGGGATTTAGGCTGAAGACTGATGGTGAAAAATTTGAACTTGGGATGGAGATAACGAAACCGGATAAACTATGAACTGGATAACACCCTGGTATATTCTTCCGGCGGCCCTTGTGCTGGACATGATTTTAGGGGACCCCCGCTGGTTGCCCCACCCGGTCCGCTGGATGGGGCGGGCCATTGACCTATTTGAGCCTGAATTCCGAAAATTATCGTCCAATCATATCATGGCCGGCGGCTTTTTTGCGATTTTTCTCATCAGCGGGACCTGGCTGCTGACTTTTGCGGTGGTCCGTTTGGCCGGAAGCGTTGCACCCTGGGTCGGGATGCTGGTCCAGGTTATACTGATCTACTACTGCCTGTCGGCCCGGTCGCTTGAAAAGGCGGCCATGGACGTCGCCCGTTCACTGGGCCGGAAAGATTTGATCCGGGCCAGGCAACAGGTGGCCATGATCGTGGGTCGGGATGTCCAGGCATTGGATGTGGGGGGCGTGGCCCGGGCCACGTTTGAGACGGTGGCGGAAAACCTTGTGGATGGGGTGATTTCCCCTCTTTTTTTTGCAGCCCTGGGGGGTGCGCCGCTGGCCATGGCCTATAAGATGATCAATACCCTGGACTCCATGGTGGGGTATAAGAACGAAACCTACATGGCGTTCGGGAAGGTCTCGGCCCGCATCGACGATGTGGCCAATTTTGTTCCGGCCCGGCTTTCGGTTTTCGTAATTGGTTTTGCCGCGCAGCTGCTGGCCGGAAACGGCCGTTTTACCGTCAAAACCGCCTGGCGGGAAGGCGCCCGGCATTCCAGCCCCAATGCCGGCTATTCCGAAGCGGCTTTTGCCGGGGCCCTGGGGGTTAAGCTGGGAGGCCCCAATTATTACCACGGCCATCTGGTGGGAAAGCCTTATATCGGCCAAGGGTTCGGTCCGGTGGAGACAGATCATATCAAAAAAGGCTGTGAGCTGATGCTGATTTCATCCATGCTGTGGGTTTGTATTTTATGTGCGGGAATATTTTTTATCTAAAAAGGACGGTCTCGTAAAAAGTCCAACTCCTGCGTTGTGCTGCATTTTGTAATCATTCAACGTACGATGGTTACGCCTCATGATTATAAAATTCGTACGCCTTGAATTTGAACTTTTTACGAGACCGTCTAAATCCGATTTTTTTCGAGTTCATCAAAAAGGGAGATCCACATTGGCACAGATAGATCTGCGTGAATACCTGCCCAAATCTTATAAAGGCAATTATCCTTTCAGACTCGGCACCACATCGTTTATCTATCCGGATCATTACGCGCCCAATGTAAAACACCTCGGACCTTACCTGGATGAAATCGAGTTGCTTATGTTTGAGAGTACCATGCCCGAGAGTCTGCCCGGGGAAGAGGAGATCAAAGAACTGGCCCGCCTGGCCGAAGACCTTGATGTCACCTATAATGTTCATCTGCCCACGGATGTCAGTTTTGGCCATCCGGATAAACAAAGAAGGCGCGTGGCCGTGGACACCATAAAAAAGGTCATGGACCTGACGGAGGTGCTGTCTCCCTCCACCTGTACGCTTCATCTGTCCTATGACCGGCCATCCCGGGACCCGGAATCCGTGGCCGATTGGCAACGGCTTGTCCATGAAAGTGTGGGCAACCTGATTGATAATGGGGTGCATGGCCCATCGATTTCCATTGAAACCCTGGACTATCCTTTTCAATGGGTAAAATCGATTATAGCGGATTTTGATCTTTCCGTGTGCCTGGATCTCGGCCATCTGATACTTTACGGCTATGACATGGCATCAATCTTTGACCAGTATTCAGACCGGGTCGCCGTCATCCATTTGCATGGGGTGGCCGGCGGGCAGGATCATATGGCTCTCGATCGTCTTTCCGGAGACCGGATCGCTGCGGTGATGCGCATCCTGCAAAAATTTCGCGGCACGGTTTCCGTTGAGGTATTTTGTTTTGAATACCTGAAAAAATCCCTGGGATTTTTGGAAAAATGCTGGAATTCCCGATGCCCTTGAGCCGATTTCAATCTTTATAATAACGGTCCCGCTCACTGTAGATGCAGCCGCAGTATTGCTGGCGATAGAGATCAAGGCGTTTGGATTCGTCAATACCTTCTTTCCAGCCCTTTCTGAAATCAGCGTCGTAAAAGGGGACCCCCACCTTACGGCCGATGGATTGACCCATTGATTTTATAAGGTCATGCTTTTGGAATTTGCTGTATAAGAGGGTGGAGCTGAAATAGTCGAATTTTCCATGTTTTGCCAGCAGGGCCGTGGCTCTGAGGCGGTCATGATAGCAGTAGTTGCACCGATCCGATTCCCTGAACACCACGTTTTGAATAAACCCTTCAAGGTCATAGCCGGGCTGATAGATTACCTTCATATCAATGGCGTCGGCATAGGTTTCAAGGGCCTGCTGACGTTTCAGGCATTCCGTGTAGGGATGGATATTGTGCCGGTAAAAAAAACCCATCACCTCCATATTCTCACCCCGAAGAACCTTGACCGGGTATATGGAACAGGGGGCGCAACAGATGTGCAGCAGTATTTTCATTGGCGTGCTCCGAAAATTGCGGTTCCCACCCGCACCAGGGTGGCGCCTTCTTCTATGGCCGCTTCAAAATCACCGGACATGCCCATGGACAGCTCTTCCATGAATACAGTGGGGATATTCGCCCCCCGGATCTGCTCTCGAAGATGGCCAAGGGCTTTGAAAAAGGGACGGGCCCTCTCCGGGTCGTCAAAATAGGGGGGCATGGTCATCAGGCCCCGGATGGAAACATGGGTAAGCTCACTGACCGCCGCTATCAGTTCAAGGGCCTCGGCTTCATGGATACCGCCCTTGGTTTTTTCTTTGCTGATATTGACCTGAATGAGGATGTGCTGAATTTTGTCTATTTTTCGGGCACATTTGTCCAGCTCCCTGGCCAGCTTGAAGGAATCCACCGAATGGATCAGGTCAAAGATCCGTACCGCATATTTGGACTTATTGGACTGGAGGTGGCCGATATAATGCCACTTTACGGTGCAGTCGTCCAAGGCCTTGAATTTTTCCCGGGCCTCCTGAATATAGTTTTCACCAATGATCGTTGCACCGGCATCAATGGCCTCGCGGACCAGTTCGGCCGATTTGGTCTTGCCCACTGCCACCAGTCGGACAGATTCCGGATCGCGCCCGCAGGCAATGGCCGTCTTTTTGATACGGGTGTTGATGTGCTCTATTTTTTGTTTCATGATAATTCTTTCCTCAACCCCATGACGCCTTGTTTGATGAGAAATTCAATGACCTCGCAAACCGGAAGCCCGACAACGTTGGTATAGGAGCCATTAATGGCTTTGACCAGAAAGGTTCCAAGCCCCTGAATGGCATAGGCCCCGGCTTTGTCAAACGGTTCATCCGAGCCGATATACCACTCGATTTCATCCTCGCTCAATTGTTTGAACAGGACCGATGTCGCCACGGTTTCCGAAAACAGGACCTGCCTGGATTCACAGCAGATGCAGTAGCCGGTCAGGACCTGATGCGTTTTCCCGCTGAGTTGCTGCAGCATGGCCCGGGCTTGTTCTTTTGAGCGGGGTTTCCCTAAAATGGTCTCATCAATGAGTACAATGGTGTCGGCTCCGATAACCCAGCTGTCCGGATGCTTTTGGGCAATATCGCGGGCCTTGGCGGTTGCCAGCACCTGGACATAGGTCTTCGGTGTCGATAAGGGAAATTCGCTTTCATCGACGGTGCTGGGAATGACCTGGAATTCGAGTCCGGCCTGGGTCAGCAGGTAGTGTCTGCGGGGCGATTTGGATGCCAGGATAAAGTTTGTGTTTGCGTCGGTTGTCTGCATGCCGATTAGTTAACAAATGAAATATGATTTGACAAGAATCAAACCGTAAAATTATAGTTCCATGGAAGTAAACCACGCCATTTGAATTTAACGAGAGACCGGTCCCTCCGGGGTCGGCGTTTATCCCGGCGGCAGCAGGGCAGGGGAATATGCAGAAAATTTTGATTCTGGGGGCTGGAAAATTCGGACTGAAGGCGGCAACGGCGGCAACCCGTAAGTGGCCCGGAAGCGATATCCTGGTGGTTGATCAGGATATTCAGGCCTGCCGGGAAGTTGAAAAAAAGCAGTTCAAGACGGTGTGTGAGCCCGGCATCCCGTACCTTGCCCATAAAATGGAGGACCTGCACAGGCCTGACTGGGTCGTTCCCTGCATCCCGGTGCATGTGGCCTATGAATGGGTGAAACAGCGCCTGTTGGCCCCCGGATACCGGGTGGCAACATTGCCGGTTCCCGACAACGTCGCCGGAATGCTGCCCAATACCATGCGCGGAAACGATGGCGCCCTGTATATGAGTAATGCGGATTTTATCTGCCCGGATAATTGCTTAGAACCCGATGAATTCTGCACCTATACCGGTAAACCCCGGCCCGCTGTCATCCATCAGATGCTATCCGCCATTCATTATGAAAATTACAAATCAGTGGTTTTAAAAAGCAGGCAACTCGGACCCGGCGTTGGTGGATATCGATCAAAAGAGCTTCTTTTTGCCCTGGATCAAATTTTTGATGCGGGTTCTCCTGTTTTGCTTAGTACAGCCTGCAAATGCCATGGCGTTATGCATGCTTTGAAGATATTGTCTGAAACCAGCCCACGCCTGTAACTCATGGCGCGGAAAACGATAAAAAACGACATGGGTCCTTGACATTTAACCCTGTTATCTGTAAAAGGCACCGATATAATGCATTTGTTTTTTGCAAGATGTTGGATCAAATGCCTGGGTGGCGGAATTGGTAGACGCAAGGGACTTAAAATCCCTCGGGGCTTGTCCCTGTACGAGTTCGATTCTCGTCCTAGGCACCAATAAAAATAAAGGGGTTAGGCTGCAAGGCCTGACCCCTTTTTTTTGTTGAGGACAACAGATTGTGCCCATACGTGATGGGATCAGAACGGCATCTGTAAATTTGCACGTAATCTGATCAAATTTGGCACGTAATCTGATCAAATTATTTTTAAATTTTTTCATAAAAAAGCCTGGGTAGAGGATATTTTATGCCCAGGCTTTTTTTATTTTAAAAATTCATAATAAGCAGCTCCTTTCCCTTGGTTACTTTTTTGGCTGAGACTGAATAGTTCAGGCTGACCTCTTTTATCTTAAATTTTTCGAATACCTCCCGCATTTCAGGGTGATCATTGATGCTCAAGATGAACCGTGACTTCAGCCGTCCGAGGATGGTCGCCATTTCGATATAATCTTCCTTTCCAAGGTTATGATTATAATAGGGTGCCTTATAATAAGGAGGATCCAGATAGAAAAAGGTCAGATCGCGGTCATATCGAACAATGAAATCAGACCAACTCTCCGTCAAGATCGTTAATGACTTCGTACTTAGATGGCTCTTTCCTGAAAAATACCCATCCGGCGCCGGCAAAAACTTCACAGTACGCTTTATGCTCGGGCATCATGCCGATAATGGTTTTTGATAATTTTGATTTGCCTCCGATGTAGGCCAATGGGCTGTCCATAGCAAACTCCTTGTGAGATAAACTCAACTTGTGGTATAAGCCCTCTGCTCGGTCCGAGTAGAGGGTCGTCTGATTTATAGATGTCTGGTTGTGCTATGAACAGCCATTCGCCTGGTGGAAGTTCCTGCTTTCACCAGGCGGCCCTCAACTACATTGTTAAACTTTTTCAGGGTCCGCAGTCCCCATCACTACGGTGTCCCAATAAAATCCGGGTTGTGCGACGTTATGACTTCTGATCCGGCCCGGCCATAATGATCGACGTTGGAAATAAAATTTATGCCCGCCCCGTAAACGTCCACATTTCCGCCACTGGTATAAAGTAACCGTGCCCCGTTAATTGAAGACGCATCGGCATTTATGCCTAAAAACATCACATCAAGATCAATGTTCGTATATAGACCATAAGTAAAGTCATCTAAATTGCACCCCTGTAGCGTAACGGGGCCAATCGTCGATCCAGTAATAGCGGTAAACAAACTGCGCCCACCAGAAAAATTTGCACCAGACAAAAGAACTTGATCCACATCACCATAAATTCGAATCGCGTTTGTGTCAGACCTTGATGAATAATCGATATTCGGTGAAATAACCTGAAGCTTTTTGACACTATTAGTCGATGAAACGTTGACCACTTGGCCAGGGGAAGAAAGCCGCACTGTAGGGTTCCGAACGGTTAAAGAATTAACATTCCCGTTAACATTAACTCCCACAAAATGCGTTGGATCGTGTAGGTTAACCAAAGAATCAACCACAACAGATTTCCAATCGCCTAACAAATTGACCCCGCTAAAGGACCCTGTCGTACGACTTGGAACCGTACATCTACCAATAAAAGCGTCTTTACCTTGTGATGCCGACAACCGAACTAAAGCGTTGCCCGAACATTTTACATCTATTTTATTTATGGAAACACCGGAAACATCCGTTGCGCCTGTGACATCGTCAACAATAGCAACCGCCGAATAGCCAGCCGTTCCGCCCAATCCGTTAACGCTAACCCCACTGACCCTGGTGCCTGTGCCGGATATTGTTTTGAACGTAGCCGCGTTAGTGTTTCCAAAAATCGTATCTATAGAGAGGTTCTTGATATCTCCGACAACATCGGCATAACTGCCGTAGTCCCTCGCGGTAAGTGATACGATATCATCCCCGTAAGAACCGAAGACACCGGACACATGAACATCGCTTGCCGGCCCTTGAATATGAACCCCATCAGACGGCATCATTGCATCGTCCACCCCAATCCTGGCTATAGTAATATCTCCCGCCGAAATTGCATATTTGGCACTATTCCCGGTCGTTCCTATCATCGTGTACGGATGCAGGGTTATGTTGTCGGCTCGACGGATAAAAAAGGTATGTAAATCACCGCCTAAACCGCCGTCGTTGCCTTGTCTATCCCACACACCACCAATAACAGTTATATTTTTATCCCGCTCATAAATTGAGCAATTCGCGGCCGCCACATCCATACGGGCATAATCAGACAGTTGAACGGTAGTCCCGTTGGTCACGGTATCAATGACGGCCGAAAAAGAATCGCCTTCAGCACCGGCACCGGTCACTAAGACCGTCCGGCCGACATCGGCGTTAGTAAACGCAGCCGTGGCGGAAATCATTATATCCCCAGCGATTTGATAAACATCACCGGTAGAAAAATCGTTATCAGTACCACCATCCATAAAATCAACAACAAGATATTTTCCGCCCACCTCGGAAACCCTGCCCCATGAATCATCGGTTACATTATGCACCCACTGGTCAACCTTGATCCCACTGGTGGCAAAATCTTCACTTGAATCATACAAAATGTTGTCTTGGCCACCGATGGTATAATTATCTCCGGCACCAAAAGAACACGACCCCTCAACATCAATATAGGTGGTTCCCCACTCTTTTATTGTACAGGTCAAACCATCTGTGGTGTTGGTTATCGACATCCCCCGCCTTAAATCCCAAGCCGAAGATGTAAAATCCTGTCCGGTATCTTGGCATCGAGTACTCCACCCACCGGTAGCGGTTCCCCCTTGCGTGTCTGCGGTCCCGGCCAGGTCATTTACGATTGAAACATCTGCAATATCCCGATTACTATTGGCAACCGCCCTATTTTGAAGCATGTTACAATCGCTGCCTTCAGTAAGCTGAATCGTTGCATTTGGGGCCAGTTCTAACCGTTGATCGGATCGTACTATTAACGGGGATGAAATCGGAAATATGCCGCCTTTTACCCGGATATCTTTGTAGTTGTTGAGGGCGTTCTGAATCGACCCGGCAACGTCCTGGCTGTGATCGGTTATGCTAACGGGACCGTTGACGGTCCAGCCTGTTGGAGACCCTGCTGCGCCTTGCAGCCCAGTGGCCCCGGTCGAACCGGTATCCCCTTTATCACCTTTGATCGCCGTAGACGCATTAACCCACGATGCCCCGTTGTACCGCTGGTACTGTGTACCGGTAATGCAACATGATCCATCAACCGGAGTTCGTGCCGTCATGCTGCTGTCCCAATACGCATCCCGGGCCGTGGCATCGGCATGGGAGGGGATGCTGTTTTGTAGGGTTGCGCCGTTAAGAGTGAAGGTTCCGGGAGACTCGGTACTCCCCACACTTACGGCCCCTTGCACATTCAACCCGTCATCGCCGTCTGATGTCACGCCGGGATAGGCGGCGCCCTCGGGTCCCATTTTCATTTTGGCGGCTGCCGGGTTAGATATGGCCAGGATCAGGAGGGCCAGGGTTGTAATTAAAATTCGTTTTTTCATAACGTAACACCCCCTATTCAATGGCCTCGTTGGTTTCCAGTATTTCACAGGTTCCGGCGGCGGCAAACTGCAGGACCAGGGCGGAGGCCCGGCGGTTCAGGTCGTGCTGAAACCGATCGCCGGCACGCAAGATGGCCACGGCCGGTGTATTGGCCGTGGCATCGTAGAATACGGAGACCGGGCCGCCGGTGACCTTCCATACGTAAATGTGTGTCGGGCTGCCGGCGGCCAGCAGCGTGACGGTCTGATCATCGGCAGCCCCGGTGGACGTGACGGCATGCCGTACTGCGATCGGGTTGTAATATGGCGGTGCGGCAGTCTTCGTAAGGTCTGCACTGGTAGGCACATAAACAGTACTGATGGACGCCCCCGGCGCCACACTGATCAACCGGCCGTTACTGCCCATCGTCAGGATAGCTCCGCTTGTATTGTTCTTATACGTCCCCGCTTTGGTTGCGGATACACAGAGCAACACCATGGCCAGGACAGCCAAAATAAAACTGGTTTTTCGACTCATTTCATCCTCCCAAAAAAGTTTTTAAGTATAATCAATGGTTAATCTGTGAAATTTTCCGAAAGTTTGCCACCAGCTTTGAGTACGGCTATGGCATCAACCCGCTGCTGTTTTTTGATTTGTGCGGCTATCAATGCGTTTTGTTTCCTTGTCTCCCGAAGTGCTTTTGCTTTATCTGTGTCCACATAAACGCCGACGCCTTTGACGCCTTCCCACGCCCCCCGGTCGTCTCTGGCCGGCGGCAGTTCTGACGCCTCAATGTCGTCATATTCAGCCCTGCTGGGGGTGGCCTTATCAAACACCCGGCCAAGCCACTGGGCTTCAGTTTCGCCTTTCCGGCGTGACTTCGGTGCCGGATGAATAACCGATACTGTTTTATCGGCATTATAAATCACACGTACCTTCATTATTGATCCCCCATTGCTATAACGCACACTGTTGCCATATCCATACTTGAATCATTACCAGTTTTAGTACCGACAAGTGCCCCTGTGGTGAGTAGCGAATTAATATTAAAGACTCTCGCATAATCTCCACCATCATCACAGGTGCCCACCAGGGCATAATTCGTAGTCGCAAAATCAACGTCCCAGATTATGGTATAGTCGCCGGGCCCATCGTCGATTATTGAAGAAACATTGAAGCTATCATTAATAGCAATTGTTCCTGTGCCGTTGAAATTTATCCAGGCTTTTATAATGCTGTCGCCGTTAGTACCGCTCCCCCCCTGTCCCAGCGATAACGGTGTCGTCAACCCGGACATGGAGGTAATGTTGGTATTCGCCCCGGCTTCAGCGGCCCCAACCTGATCGGCAGTGACGGCGTGGGGGTTGTTTTCCAGAGCGGCATGAGCGCCGTCAGCGGCCGCACGCGCCGTGGCTTCTGCATCAACTTCAGCTTTACGGGCGATATCCGCGCCAGCAGACGGCGCCGCAACCTGTGCCCGTCCGTTTGAGTCCCTGATAATAAGCCGGCCAGCAGTGGCCGCACTGGCAGCGCTGTGAGGGCTTGTCAGCACGGCATGAGCATTGTCAGCGGCTTGCCGCGCGGTAGCTTCGCCGCCGATGTCCGTCGTATTCGCGTCGGTTTTCTCCTCAAAATATTTGATCCACCGGTCAATGAGGTTCCAACCCCAGTTAAAATACTGAAACGGCGGTTTTTCTTCTTTGAGCCAGCCGGTGAGTTTCTTTGCAACAGACGGCTCTGTGATTTTGGTCACGTCGTTATCTGTCACCCAATCTAATTTTGTTGTAGGTTTTGCCACGGTTTATACTCCTATTCGGTCATCTGTATGTATGCCAGTTCGCCACCGGCGCTCGCGTCATTAAGGTCCCCGAATCCATTCACGTCCGCATCATCCGGATCAAACCCGAAGGCGTTGGTAGTAGAAAATACAATGGCCAGGAAGTCCACCTTCACGCCCGCCCCCACTGTTTTTTGCATCAGCGCACCTGTAAATGCGGCAATTTCACCGGCAATGGGCGTGTCGCTGTACAGCTCGATCTGGGCCGGATAGGTTTCCACCACCTGCACCCGTCCGGCCTGGGAAATCAGTTTCCAGACATTGATAACTTCCTCCATGGTGCCGTTGGAAACGTCCTTCCCGATCTCCGCTTTCAGTAATATCCGGTACAGGCTGTCATCAAATCCCATCCGCTCCAGGGCCACGATGGTACCGATATTATCGAGCTGCCGGCCGTCACAGCTATCGATATCGAGCCGCGTATAGAGATCATGCAGCACATCTTCGATCTCCTGTACCTGACTGCCGAACAGGGCATCCATGAGGGCCATCAGGTTCGGACTGGCCTTATACTGCTGTAAAAGCCTTGCCTTTGCGGCATCGGCATGGGCTGTAATCTTATCGATCATGATGAACTCACCGTTATATTCGCTGTGCTCCAGGATGACATTTCAACGGTTCCGCTGCTGCCGTCATCGATGGTGATATTACTATCCAGCGTCGGGCTGGCGGATCTCCCGATCCGCACGGTTACATCCGTTATCCCTGAAATGCCGGACAGCTGAGCGATGAGCTGAGGATAGACAATCACGTCCGCCCCGGCGCCCAGACTATTGCCCCAGTCGCTGATGGCCTCCTGGGCGGCAGTATCGCCTGCCGCCGGATAATTGCTGTCAATTGTCAGATCCAGTTCAAGATAGATCGGCACGATGGTGGGCCGGGAAAATTTGCAGACATGGGTAAAGCCCTGGCTGTCGGTCACATTTTTTGACACATCGCCGTGGGCTTCAATCCCGGCCGGTTTAGCCGACAGGGTGATCATGTCGGCTATTTCCTGATCCCGGTCGGTGACACCCCCGGCCTGGTACACCACCACCTCAAACGATTTTGCCGGCAGGCCCCGGGCATCCACGGACATGGTGTAGTTTTCAAACACACTGACATGTTCAATCTGCACTTTTGAGGCATCTTCGTTCAAGGTCAGGATAGCGCTGCGGATGGCAGCGGCCGGCCCTGAATGGCTGATCTGCAACGTATTGTTGCGCCTGAGGCGGAGCTCAGCGTCTGTTTCCAGATCCTGGCCGGGTATGGCGGCAGACGGGTTTATCACGCTGGAAAGGCCGCTGATCGGCGTGTCTATCTGTGTCAGGGTGCCGGCGTCAACGTCTATCGGCCCGGTCTCCCGGCAGGTACAGTCAACGGTTGCCGTCCCGCCGCTGCCGATCTCCACATCCTCATCGGTCTCGAATATAATATCCGGATTGCCGTCCACGGAAAACAATGTGCCGGCCGGGATCTCGGTGCCGGCTGTGCCGGTCAATTGTTGTCCGCTGATCTGGCTGGCCAGGGCCGGCAACCTGACATGGCCGGTGATGGACGCCGCATGGTCCAGGCTGATATCGCCTGCAAGGGCCGGATACTGGGAATTGTAAATCTCCTGGGCAAGCTCCCACAAAAGGGCCTCACGCTCGGCAAATATGGATTTGAGCTGCCCGAACACACTCTGTGGCGTGGTATTGATATTGGCGCCGAATGCGGCCTTTAAGGCCGTCTCAAGTTCGTCTTCTATTTCGGCCAGCGTTTTTAAAACAAATCCTTGGGTCGTGATTCCAAATGTCATGGCAAAACCTCATCAAAGCACAATTCGCCTTCGGTTGTGGCAGCGGTAAACGTTAGTTTCAACTGCCGTGTAGACCGGTCGACCTGCAACGCAAAATCCGTTAGCTCCAGAATGCCCGGGGTGTTTACGATCACTGCTTTAAAAACACTGTCAAGCACAACCGGGTCAGGATTTTTGACTAAAACCTGCTGGAAATACGGCACGCCGATGCGCGTGTCCAGAAACCATTCTCCCATGAATGTCTTTAACCGCTGGGAAAGATGCTGGCGGATAGCGTCTACGCCTGATACCAGTGTCAGATCCGTGCTGCCGGCCGGGAACGTCAAATCCCAGTCATCTATATCCAGTTGCAGGTCCATTAAAGAATGTGCTCCCCTTCAACCGATGTAACGGCATTTGTGGTGATTTCACCCACGATCTCAGTGGCCACCGCAATCCAGAAGGCTCGAAGGATGGCCTCCTCACCGCTCGACAACCCCTCCCCATGGGCAAGAGCAAGCACACTGTCTGCTATTGCATTACCCAGCCGTGTTGAGTCCATTGCCATTGGTTAGATCCTCTTTATGGTGGCCAGCCTGGCCCTGTCGTTAGTAAAATTATCAATCGTGGTTTGCAAAAACGGCGTCCCACCCATGCCGCCGAGAACCCGGGCACCGATCAAATGATCCAGCATGCTGTCAACGATGGATAAAAATTCCTCGGTGGCCCCGGAAATGCTGATTTTACCGTCCGGGTCCAGTTCGACCCGCATCTGTCCGTTTTGAAAAATCGCATTGTCCGCACGGGTATTTTCCAGGGGGGCCCCAAACGGTTGCAACCCCGGAATAAAAATGCCGTCTGACAAATTATGATGCCTCGGGTCTGAAGGGACAACGATCTGGCCCGTCCCAGACAGCCAGGCATCGATGGACCGCTCACAAAATATCAACATCCCGATATCACCGGGCTTGAGCGGCAGATGGAGATACGCGGTTTTGTTTGCCGCGGCCGGCCACTGCACCGGCACCGATGTCACCACCGGCAGTTCGACTTCCTCGGTAGATTTGTACCGTTTTTTCAACAGCGGCTTGACATCGGCTTTCTGCAGACTGTGGTCATAGGCTTCCACACGGGCCGGCAAACAGACATGCACATCATAGAGCTTTGCGGTAATCGCGTCCTTCAAGACCTGGGCCAGGGTTGTCATATAGGCTCTCCCTGGCCGGTGGCATAAAAAGCCGGACCGTGGCTGTCACCGGCAAAATTAACGGATTTAATCTTGTAGCTGCCGTTGACCAGACTGCTCTGGATGGTCACCAGCCGACCCGGCATAAACCGTGTGGTCTGGATCAATGCCGTAAATTCGATGCCTTCTTTTTCTCTTATAACGGGTGTTCCGATCAGTCCGGTTTCCGGCGTCAGCAATACCGCATCATCCCCCAGGTCACTGTCTTTCGGCACCACCTGCAAGATGTTGTCCTGGACAGACCATTCCAGGCCCATCTTTTCGGCCAGCTTATCCAGGATATCTTTGCTGTTTCCGGAGAGGGCCACCCCGCTTTGGGCTTTTTCGCTTTTGACCCCCAGCATGGAACCGATAATAATTTTGCCCTGATCCTTGAAGGATTTGACGGTGTCGGCAATCACTGTTTTCAGGTCCGTGCCCGGCGCATAGCTCTTATCGATATGGGTGCTCCGGAGGGCCTGGTCACCGTCCCCGCATTCAACGGTGGTCACCCAGTCGGAACCCTGTCTTGAGATGTAGCTTTTTGTGATATCACCATAAAAAAGTTGCTCAAGATTATCCTGGTATCCGACTTCCAGCAGGGCAACCGCCCCTTCTTTTTCAGCGATACTGCGAGTTTCCGGGCTGATGTTGTAAACCGATATCTTGGCCGTATTGGGGTTGGATTCCGAGTTTTTTTCAACTTGGAAGATAATCCGCAGATCCGTTATTTTGACCGCCTCATCGGTATCTTTTACGCCCAGTGTCAGGGCTATGTTCCGGCGCCATAATTGCTGCATGTTACAGGGCCTCTTTGTAAATCAATTTGACGTCTTTGCCGAAATTGTCCCTGTCGGCTTCCTGGTAAAGATTCGAATAATTGATGGCAAACAGGTTGCCGCCGGGCATCAGGCCGCCTGAATAGGGCGCAAACAGATCCACGCCCAGGCGTACGATCACACCGGATAAGATCCTCTGCCCGGACCCGGTCTTAAAATCCATTGCCCACCCAGTGGCCCGGGAATTGTACCTGAAATGAAACGCATACACAGTGCCGTCCAGCTCACACCTGAAAGAAAAATTCGGGCTATCCGTCTCCATGGGGATCTCAATAAATGCCATTTAATCGCCTCCCACAATCTGGTACAGCCAGGATGTCGCCGTTTGACGCTGGGAGTCATTTGCAACCGGACCGGCCTGCTGTTTGCCCGCCTGTTTTTCGCCGGCAGTCAAATCCTGCACACCGGCGTCCCTGGCATCGGCGGGAACACCGCCGGCCACGATCTGGCTGGTGACAATCTTGATCTCGGAAAACTCGGCGGAAAACACCAGGGCATTCGCATTTGCCGGATTGCGATCGGCGGAAAAGCTTTCCATCACCATGTTGGTCCAGGTCGTAAGTCCGGTGACAATGGTCAACAGCGGCTGCTCTTCATAAATTTCATTAAAAATATCAAAAGCGGTTTTGGATGGTTTGCCGGCAGTTGCATTTAACAGCCGCCCCCCCAGGGCGATCGTGCCGGCAGTGGCAACGGTGCCGGCAGCCCCTTTGATAGCGCTGCCGACAACGCCGGCGATATCGCCCAGGGCCGCCTGTGAGAGAGTGATGGGGGTATCGGACACTGTCCCGGCGATGGCCAGCTTCCGGCCATTTTTGATGATATGGTCGGAGATCTCACTGCCGTCTTCAACTGGATGCTTTGTGGCCGCTGATGCCATGGTGTATGTCTCATTGCGGGTCACTTCCACCTGGATCAGGCTGCGGACGCTCCCGCCTGCGCTGTACTGGATGGTGAGCGGCGGCTTTTTAAAGCTTTGGAATATATTTTCAAATCCCATTTAATACTCCACCATCGGCTCTGTGGCCCGGGCGGTTTCCCGGATCATCCGGGCGATGCCGTCACTGACCCCCTGCTTTACGGCAGGCCCCACCTGGTGAGGAGATGTCCCTTCAGGTACGGTGACGGTGATGGGCGCATTCACGTTGATCCGTGAATGCGGGGATCTGAGCCGGGGGCTGGCTGCCGGCGAAGATGACGGTGCCGGGCTGACCACTGAAAAAACCTTTTCGATCATGGATCCACCGGCCTTTGTGATGCCGCCGATGAAATTACTGCCCAGCTTTGTGAAGCGTTCAATCTTGTCAAAGATGGGCTGCAATATTTCATTTAAAATAAAATCATGGATGGCCTGAAATATCCTAAACAGATATTCTTTGAAGGCAGCCGCTTTCTGCTGAACGATCGAAAACGCCTCCTTGAATTTCTCCACGATGATACCTGTGACGGATTTTTTACCCTGAAAGAATGACACGATGTCCTGAATGATAAAAACAGCGGCTACCACAGCCGCCCCGATCAGCAGCGGAATCGCCAGCATCTGCAGGTTGGCCGCCAGCGCCGCCAGCTTGACGGCTTTAAATGCTTTCACAATGGCCACCAGCCCCATTGCCATCTGACCCAGCCCCATGAGGATCTGGGCGCCTGCAAACAGCCCCATGGCCCACGCCGCACCCTTGGCCATGTTTTCAATACCGCCGAACAGATCGGCAATATCCGTCAGGATGGACACCATTCTGGCCAGGGCCTTGTAGAGAACTTTGATGAAGCGGATCAAGCCGCGTATAAACTTTGTCACGCCGGATTTGATCGCCTTTCGATTCAGCAGCACAAATTCCCGGAACTGGCCGAACAGGTCAATGAACACCGGCAGCAGTTCGCCGCCCACCTGGTTTTTTAGCCCGGCCACCACCGATTTGGCCCGCAGCAGTTCATCCTGGAATTTTTCAGCCTTTCGGGCCGTCTCTTCGTCCAGGACAATGCCCAGGCGCCGGGCCTCCTCGCGCATAGCCTCGAAACCATTACGCCCCTGGTTGAGCATGTTCACCATGCTCACCCCCTCTGTATCAAACAGCTTGAAGGCCAGGGAGACCTTACGGCTTTGATCCGGGATTTTGGCAAACGCTTCTGCAAGGTCCGCCATCAAATCTTCCGATTTTCGCACGTTTCCTTGATTGTCCACCAGGCTGACACCCAGTTCTTCAAACGCATCTTTGGCAACACCGGTACCGGCAGCCGCCTCTGCAGCCCGCCTTGTCAATCGTTGCAACCCCGTATCGAAATTGTTCTGCGCCACCCCTGACAGCTCAGCGGCATGCCGCATCTCTTGGAGTGCTTCAATACCCACACCCAGCTTATCTGCTGTTTTGGCCGCCTTATCGCCCACGTCCGCCACATTCTTCGCCATGCCATACAGCATCCCGGCCGCAGCGGCCCCGGCAACGCCTACGGCCGTGATCATGGTCTTGGTCTTGTCAAGGCCCTTGTTGAGGGTCTTGAGGGCTTTGTCGTCTACGTCAAAGCCTATGGAGACAAACAGATCGCGAAGTTTCATTTTCTCTTATTCGGCGGATGATCCGCCGCCCATTGCTCGGTTTCCTGGCGGATGTCAAGGGCCTCGTTGGCATCGGCCAGGTCGGTGAGGCGCCAGTAGGTTTCAATCTCATGCAATGTGGCGATCCCGGCCAGGACCGGCCGCCACAAAAACCAGTTGATATTGGTTACGCCAGGGTCATACCCGCCTTTTTTAACAGGCCTTGAAAGACGGGTTTGCCGCCGAAAAAATCACCGTATTCTACCTCCAGGGCGGTACCGACAACCTTGAACAGATGCGGTAGCCGGCCGGCGAATATCAGGTCAAATTGCTTCGAGACTTCCCCCTTGCCGGTGTGGATCGTCTGGGAAAGCGCCGCCTTGACAATTTCAACAACTTCGTCCTGATCCAGGTTTGCGCAAATAGAAGAGACGATCCCGGGCACATCGATATCCTGTTCAAGTATGTCCTTCCCGACCTTGGCGTCTCCCATGATGCCGCCCATGGGGGCCCCGATGATTCTGGCGATCCGCACCATGAGCTTCAGGGAGGCGGTGGGGGTCATCTGGCAAAAAGTATAGGTTTCGTCGTCAATTGTTCGTTCAATAGGTTCGCGCATCAGTTACCTCCCACTGTAAACTGGGTGAGAGCGCCTTTAATTTGCCATTCCCGTTCACCGGATTCTTTTGCAAACTCACTGTCCGCAGGCTTGACCACCGTGCCCTCGGGGATCACGTATAACGACGTGCCCGATGAGTCTTTGACAATGCAGGACAGCAATGCCCCACTCACATCAAATGCCGACAGTGTGGCATTATCGCCGGATGTCTGGGGCATGGTGACGGTGATCGCGCCCATTTTGTTCGTGTTTTTGGTCCGGGTCACCTCGCCGGACGTGCCCTGGGCAAACGTCCAACTGTCTTCATCCTTGGCAACGGATATTTTGTTCCAGGATTTAATGATGCTGCCGCCGATAATCAGGCTCACCTGGCTCGGATCATAGGTTTTTACGTCCATCGGTTTTATCCTTTTTGATTAGATTACCTGCAAAATTTAAAGGGTCAGTTTACCGGAAATGGCCACCTTGTGCACGGCGCCGGCCAACTGGGCCGTAAAGGTCACGCCGTTCAAGAACCGGGCCGCCTTTTCAAGGGGATCCACATCGGCAATGGCCGGCACGGATATCTCTATGGTGCCGTCGGCAATAAACCCGGCGTCAACCCCTTTTTCCAGCCGATACCGCAGCTCGTTTTCCACTACCGTGATGCCCTGGGTGGTAAACGGGATCTTGTCCGCAAGGATCAACCGCAGAAATACGCCTTCGGTGATCCGGGCCTGGAGCCAGTCGCAACCCCGCATTATGTCAATGTACTCGCCCGATGCCATGCACGCTTCAGAGGAGATAATGTTCACCCCGGCCACGGTCTCATAGAAATTGGCGTTTTTGTCTTTCAGGTTGGCAACGGCGCTGGCGGTCAGAGAATCAACCGTGATCCCTGCCAGGGCCTTGAACTTCCATGTGAGGGACCCCGGATCTTCCGGCAGGCAGCGCCCCAGCCAGGCCGCTTCCGGATAATTCTCATGATCCGTGGAATACATAATCGCGGTCCGGTCATAGCCGGCCGTTTTAAGGGTCGTGGCGATGTCCGTTGAGCCGGTGGTGATCATTGCAGCTTCGTCGATACAGGCAATGAAAATCTTTGCCCGGGCCTCCACCCATGCCGCCACCGCCGTAATGTCCGCAATCTGCTCTGCCTCAGTGCCGTCCCGGGTCAGCATCAGCGCATACCAGTCATCGCTGGCCTCAACCATTAACGCCAGTTCATCGGTGATCGATTCTGAGGCGTCATATCGGCCGATGATGATCTGCTCAGGGCTGACCTCCTGGCCGAACAGCTTTGCAGCCGCTTTCCACTGTTCGGTTGTGGTTTCGAAATCTTCCTCCACCGCTTCGATGGAGTTGTACACCCGGTACCGGTCTTCAAATTCATCCAACGGCCCGAATACAAGGGCCGTGCCAAACCCGGCCTGGGTAATTTTTGCGGTTTCCCTGGTGATATTGACCACCACGATGTCTTTAATGAGTGTGCCCATTTTTACGCTCCCACCTCGATAAGTGTTTCGGTTACGACTTGCCCGGCAGTGCCACGGACAGCGACCGTCCGTATCTCGCCCGGCGAGTCTTCAACAACCTGCACATACGACAGGCTGATATCTACATGTGCCCGGCCTTCATGGGCCGTATCCATGAGGGCGCTTAAATCATTGGGTACCGAGTTGCCCCATACGGCGATCCCGGCAGCCTGCAAAACGCTCTGGTGGGACGGTAGCTCCAGGGCGTTAACAATTCTGTTGACGTGCACCAGCGCGTTATCTGCGGCCACCTGGATCGACAGGGTGCACCGCTTGCGCATGGCATATTCATACGTGTCTTCACTCTTGTATCGCTCTTCGGCAGGCCCGACACCGGCCGGTCCGGAGATGATATCCATGACGGCAAACGGCAGGCCCGGCCGGTCCCCGTCCTCTTTGTCCCAGATTACGGTGACACCGGTCAGGATGCCGGCCAGCCAGGTATAAAGAGCGGTTTCTTTGTCTGTGGGGATGCGATTCATCCGTTATGCCTCTATGCCTGTCAGCCGGGCCTTGTAATGGGCCTGGTGAAATCCGGTCCAGTCTTCCACCGCCTGCACTTCATACGTTGTACCGTCCGCCCGGGTCACCACGTCCGAATTCTTCAGCTCAAACGCCGTGTAGATTTTCTGCTGATCCTTTTCCCGGTCCCCTTCGCTCAGCTTCCGGAGCTCCCGGCCGTTTAACGGCTGGATGTTCCCCCGTGGTGTCGTAAATACCTGGACAGTACCCGCCACATACCGCCCGTTCACATATCCGCCGGCTGCCGTGCGGGTCACCGTAATCGCTTCGGTTGCCAGCTTCATGTGTTCACCTTATGGACAATCGCTTGACGCAGCCGGCCTTCATCCACCAGCGGTGTGGGGAATTGGCGCCGTTTTTGGATCTTTGTGGACTCCGCATTTTCGATATAGGGCGTGCCACCACTCGCGATCTTCTCTTGTACTTTCCCCACAAAAAACAGGCCGAGTCTTTCCAGGAACCCTTTCTTTGAAGACGTTCCGGTCACGATTTTCACCTTTTCCCGGTCCACCGTTTTACGGATGGTGTCACTTTGTTCATCCAGGGTGGCACGCAAAAACGACCGCTGGGGGATCTTGATGTTATGGCCTTTCCCGGCCCGGTCGGTGCCGAATTCATGAGTGGCCGCAATGATCACCTCTTCGGCATCCTTCTCGCCGAAAACGCCGATACTGACAGAGCCTTTGAGTTTTTTAACCCGGCGTTCAAAGTCCTTCATGCCGGTATCGCTCATCTGCATAGAGGTTTTGATCATGGCGTCACCACCATAAATCCGGCCACGCAGCCTTTGCAGATGCGGGCGAATTCACGCCCGTAGGCCGTCTCATTGTAATCGTCAGACCCGGGGGCCGCATAGGACGTGGCAACGTCTCCGGTTCGTTCGCTCACAACGGCCCCGCCTTTTTCAGTTCCGCTGATCACGGTCAGCCGATGGGCTGCCAGGTACCGCTGGGCCACTTCCTGCCGGGCCCCGAATACGGCCTCGGTGATCTGGAGGGCCACGTCCGCCAGTACCAGGTCAAAGGTGCCGTCAGGAACTGTCGACAGCTCAGCGGCAATGGCCAGTATGTTGGCCTTTGAGGTATCAGCCATCGGTATCGGTATCCTTTTTGGATTTGGTTTCCGCTATTTTCATAATCGCCTCGATCTGACCATCGATAGCCGCCACAACGGTTTTACGCTGAGCCCCGCCACTTTCAAACTGTCGGTACTCATTGAGGGTTTCCACCTCCATGGTGGCCTGGATCAGGTCAATAAAATCATGGGCGTTGAGGTCCTTAATCTCCACAAGCTCCGCCTCATCACCGCCCACCGGGCGCAGGAACGTTCCGTAATGGCCGTCCCAGTCATCCGTGCCGACCAGGGCCTTGACGGAGGCAAAGATTTCCGCATCGATTTCATTCCTGCCCGGCACGAACGGATATACCCCCTGGCGTTTTTTTGTTTTATAGGGCAGATGTGTGATATTGGGTTTGTCGCTGATAACGATGATCATACTCATTTGTTTTTCTCCTTGTCGCATCAGGGCGGCTTTCCAGCCGCCCTGCAGTATAGTATCCGCCGATCACGGCAGGGGGTTTTAAATGCCGGTGAAAAAAAGGCAGGACAGCGGGTAACGGATCACAACGCCGCCGATCCGGCTTTCACCGGGGACCTGGAATTCCAGGCCCTTTTCCTGCATGGGGTAGACCTGGAGTTCCATGGGGATCCTCAACTCCAGGTTTTCCTTGCTTCTTTCGTAGCACACGGCCCCGTCTTTCGTGCCGCTGACAAAGGCATTGTCCAGTTCGGTGTACATGGGCTCCACCGTGGTCAGGCCGAACGAGTTGCCCGGCTTGGTGATAAACTCTAAGATGGTCATGTCACTGTGGGTGCTTCTGGGCGTGCCGGCGATGTGGTCATACTGATCGTTGGGCAGCAACAGGGTGTCCGCCTTGTGAACCCCCTTTGACTGGCTCCGGACAGTGGAGGTGATCAGCCGGATATCGGCAATGATTTCATCCGGGGTTTTTAACGTCCATTCCTCATCACCGCCCGCGCCAACGGCAGCGGCCAGGGTGGGCACGTTGGTATTGGTCAAAAAACCCTGTAGACCGGTCGCTGTATCGCCCGTCCACGCGATCCGGCTCTCTTTTTCCCTGATCCCCCGTCGCTGGGCAGCGGCTTTCTCGGCATCCAGGGAAATACCGGCCATCTGGGCGGCCCGGATCTCCTGGTGGTTATAGCCGAAGGCCAGACCCAGGGATTTTACCGGCAGGGTGACGGTTGTACCGTACACGTCCGCCCTGGGCAGGTCCTGGCTGTAGTCGGATATGATTTTTGCCATGCCGACCCGGCTGTACATGCGATAGGTGATGCTCTCGGCCCCGGGATTGTCCCGGTTCGATACCGGTATCAGCATTCGGTATTTCAGTTCCCGCTCTTTAAAGCGGTAGATTTCCGCCTCCAGGGACTCCAGTTCCCGCTCCATGAACAGACCGGCATTGGGATCGATGGCGTCCAGGGCGTGTCTAACTCCGTCAATGCGTATCATTGTTGTCTTTACTCCTTTTCGTTGTTAACCGATAAAATTACGCCGATCACGGCAGGTTCAGGTCCAGCACGGCAATACCGCCGGCCGATGCATCCGTTACAAATTTAGCCCCGGGCAGGGCCACGGCATCGGCGGTATCCGCATCGGATCGGAACGCGCCGAGCTGCTCACCATCGCCGGCCACAAACCGCACAAATGCCGCAGTCTCTGCGATCACATCATCTTCCACCTGGACATACACCCGGCCCTTTTTGATGACCGACATGGCGCCCTTGTCCGCATATCCGGTGCCGGATACAATATGAAGGGTCCGGACCGTCACCCCGAGCCCGACTTTACCGGTGACCTCCCCGGTGGCGTCCGGCAGCACCGCACTGCCGTCGGTGCTGCCTTTGGTGACAAACAGGCCGAATCCGATGGCGGCGCCGGATGTGTTGATTTTGGTCACGATATCATGGGGCCCGATATCGGCCAGCTGGCCCGGCAGCCCCACATCCATGTATGTATTGACGCTGGACTGCATGAGTTTCGCCGTGTTGCTGCAGATGTCCTTCGCGCCGTCGAAAAGTTTTTTAAATGCCGCTGCCGGGCCGGCAAATGCCATATCAGGCCGGCCCCGCCAGGCCATGACCGCCAGCAGCACGATCATGGCAGCCATCATCAGCGCGATGCCCATAACTAAATCACTGTAAATCATGTCAAACTCCTTTTGTCTGTTTGGGCCTGAGCCCGTTTATTTTTCCGGTTCGCCGTTTGCCAGGGCGTCGGATTTGCGGATGAATTCCGCCCTGGGATCCTTCTTTTCCCGGGCATCGGCTTTTTTGGCATTGAGTACAAAATCACCCAGCTTTCGGTTGTTGCCGTCTTTCTTGGCGGAACCCATCAGTTCCACCACCGCATCATACCGGGCATTGATGTACTCTTCCGATTTGCCGTCGGCTTTGAATTCGGGTGAAGACTTCTGTATCACCGCCACCTTGATTGCCTGGTTGTCAAGGCCGTCTGCCTTGATTTCCAAAGCCCCGGCCATGTCTTCCAGTGCCCGCCGCCCGGCAACCAGCCCTTGCAGGATCTCCCCGGCCGGGTCCAGCAGCCCGGCATTGTCCGCCTTGAGCGTTTTGTTTTCTTCGGTCAGGGTGTCGATCTTTGCCTGATGGGCGTCCACCTTTGCCGTCAGTTCAACGACCCTGGCCGCCTGGTTGCCTATGACAACCACCGCCTCATCCAGTTTGTCCGAAATCCGGCCCAGCACGCCACCGGCTTCCTTGGGCACCTCCTGGTCAATGGCATCCATGCTGAACCCGTCTACTTTCAGCGCTTTTTTAATAAATCTCACCACGTTGTTTTCCTCCTCATCGAGTTTTAATTTTACACTGCTTCCCGCCCGGCCCCTGGGCACGATGCTCAGGTGGTTGTAGCGGATATTCTTTTGCACAGCGTCGTAATGGCCTTCCTTGGGATGTGTGCCGGGGGTCGGTATAACCTCGGCGTCATACCCGCAGGACAATTCCACCTCCTTTCCGGATCGCTGACGGTGCAGCACATAGGCCACCGTGTCCTTGTCGGTGATCTGCACCGTGCAGGTCACAAACTCATCATCATGGGTAATATTCTCTCCGGTACCGCCCACCTGCCGCTGCCTGACATTGTCCACGGTGACGACTTTTTCCGCCGGGTGCAGGAACGTAAGAGGCACCAGGCGCAGCGTGTCTAAAGACGCCTGGGAAAACACTTCTTCGGGGCTTCGGTATTCCCTGATCCGCCGGCCGTCCTCAACATATTCGAAGATCCCGGCCCGGGTCACCCGGGCATCACACCGGAGAAACCCCTGGGGGGTCATCTGATATTTGTCATTTTTAATCGCATCCAGCTTCAGGGTAAACTTGCGCTGCATAATCAAGGCTCCGTGATAAATTCGTCGAGCACCGGTTCCGGCGTGCACCGGCATTGAAAGTCTTCCCCGGGATGGCCGGTCTCATCCGGCGGATCAGACCACGTAAATCGTTTGCCGTTGTTTTTCAAATGGCTTTCCCGGGTGGCCCCGTCGGTGACAGACCGCCAGATGTATTCCGACACCCCGGCTTCCTTGTGTCTCAGTTCGGTGAGCTTGCCGTTGAGCTTGCTCACCTGATCCCGGGCGATGAACCGGGCCCGGCGCCGGGTAACATCCAGCCGTTCCCGGATCTGCCGGGCAATGGTCCGGTTGGCATCCCCGGCCTCGGTCCTGGTCATCACCAGGGTCCGCAAATCCTTGATGCCCTTGTCGGTGATATCCCTGATCAGCGCCACGTTTGACTCCACATAGGCATCGAGTTTGGGTTTCAGCCAGCGTTCCTGCCGGAGCACCGGCACCCCCAAAACGGTTTTAAACTGCCGGTCCACCTGGGTGCGGTTGAATTCACTGACCCGGTCGCCAAAGGTTTTTGCGGTCCGGCGCACCTCGGCAACGTCCATCTCCCGGGCCACTTTCACCTCGATGTCGTCAAAGGTTTTAGCGATCATTTCGCCGTAACTTTCGGTGTCTATTGTAAAGTGTCGGCCGTCGGCCCTCAAATCGCGCTCCCGCGCCTCAAGAATTTCCGGGATTAACGATACTGCTTTTTTCGATTCGTTGAAAAATGAGCGCGTCAGGTGCAAAATAGCCGCATAATATGACCGCTCCAGGGCCACCGGGTGGAGTTGGCGGGGGGGCCGCTGTTTTTTCGGCATTTTTTTCCCCGCCGCTGTCATGGCCTGCCGGCGCTTGAGGATTGCTTTTTGTTTCTCGGCAGGGGTCATTCCGCACCACCTTCTTCAAACGTTTTACGCGAGTCAAAATCAATCGTGGTTTCCATGCTGTATCCGTCACTGCCGAACCGGCTCACCGCGACTTCCTCGGGCTGCAGGACATTGTTGGAAATGTAAATCTGATCCGTCTCGGCCGTAATTTTGCGGGTCTCGGCATTCTCTTTTTCCGTGGGCTGCCAGAGCGATGCAAATTCAAACGACCAGGGCCCGGGGTCTGCCTTTTCCTGGGCCAGGATCAGGGATATCAGCCGGGAAACAGGCGCCCTCAAGTGCTTTTTCTGATACGCTTTGACCAGATCGTAATAATTGCGGGTGGTCTCATCGGCCCCGGACAGGGTCCCGAGCTGCTGGCCGAACAGCCGTGTTTTGGGAATACCCGATGCGGCCGCCACAAAGTCCACATACTTGTCGATCAGCTCCACCAGGCCGGTGATGGGCGTCTGGATTTTGCTGAACTCCTCATCCTGGCCCACCAGGGCCACGCCCAGGGAGGACATGTTGGCCACCGCATATCGTATTCTGGCCATCAGGGTGGTTTCTTCCCCGTCCGCTATCAGGTTGGCCAGGTTCGGGATCTTGAGCACCTTGGTGATGAAGTCCTGGAAGAGTATGGCCCCGGCCTGGACCGAGGTGCCGTGGTGTTTCAACGCCTCATTGACGGCGATGATCACCGAATCCGCCCAGCCCTGGTTCTGGATGCGCAGCCGGTCGGGCAGATAGGCCCCGTCAAACCGGATCACGCGAGACGCATGAATGACCCGCTGGTCTATCGGGGTCGATGCCGCCATGGGCTGAAGCCGGTAGGTTTTTACCCGTCCAAAATTTTCCTGCATGGGGTCGTCATGTTTTTGGGCAATGGACAGTTGCCAGCGGTCCAGGTTGTTTAAGAACTTCAGTTGGTCAAGCTTGCGCTCATCCAGGGCCGTCGTTGGCTCCTGACCGTCCATGGCGCCGAGCACCATGATATTGCCACCGTACAGCCGGGCCAGGCACAGGGCCTCTTCCAGTGCCGGCCATGCCCCGATCTTTTCCAGGCGCGTGATGACTCTGGCGCTGAGATCCTGGTCTTCAATATTCAATTTAATGCCCTGCCGGCAGACATCTTCGGGTATGGCATCCACGATGCGCCGGGCAATCCAGTTAAATCGATATAGATCCTCCAGCTCGGTTTTGGTCAGAACCCGCCCGCCCACAAACGTGGTGCGGGTCATGGGGTCCCGGGTGCCCCCGAAACCGGAGTAGGCATTCACATACGCATCAACCCGGCTGTGGGTTTTCTGCCCCTTCCGGGCCTCGAATGCGCTTATTTTTCGTTCCAGATCCTGGCTCATTTAGGCGACTCTCCTCCCCATAAATCCGGCAAACCGGTCTTTCAGGGCATCGGCAACGGTGCGTTTCGACGTGGATGCCGCCTGCACGGCCAGGGCTTTGGCCCAGAAATGATCGGCATGGCCCGTGGCGTCGGTGCGCTCGGCATCAAAGCGAAAATGTTTGGTGGTGGTGGCATACTTTTTAACGCTGTGCAGGGAGTTGCGGATCGTGCTGTCCGCCGGTATCTCGCTGCCCTGGTCGTCAAAATTGTTTTTCAGGCCCACGGCCATCGTCTCTTTGTTTTCCGGTGTAAACGTCACACCTTCCACCCGGCCGGTACCGAACAGGTCCTGGGCGCCCTCGGCCAGTTGCCCGCCCAGGCCGGTCTCATCGATGCAGGCCCGGTGAAACGCTTTTAAACTCAAGACGCTGTGCAGTACCTGCTCCTGTACAAAATAGGGCATCTTCTTTAAATCGATAACCGCTGCCGTGCGCAGGATGCTGCCGATCTTCTGGTCGACCCAGATCACCGACAGATCCTTTTTACGGCCGATATCAAAGCCCACATACAGCTTGCCGAGGAATGACAGATTCCCCATGGCCTGGAGCGGCAGGCCCGGCTTGATTTTACTTTGCTTGAACTCAATGTAATTGGCCTCAGCCGCCTTGATCAGCTTTTCCACCCACATCGGCGTTTTCTCGATGGTGGCGTTTTCAACAGAGGAGATCATCTCATGGGTCAGAAAGGCGGACACTTCGTCGGACGGTTTGCACTCAAACTCTTCGGCCCAGGCATCTTCATCATTCAATGCCAGGCGTAGATCTTCAGGTTCACACACGCCGCCTTCATCATCCTTGAGTTCCAGGCCCATTTCCACGGCCTGATGAATACTGACAAAATGCTTGGACCATCCGCCGCGATCGCCGGTGTAGCTGTAATCTTTGCCGGTGTACTCTTGGAGCACGGGTGCGCTGAAAAACAACTCGTAAAATTTATTGGCCTTGCCCTTGAACGTGGAGATGATCCGGATCTTGTAGCCGCGCGTGACTGTGGGAAACAGCGCTTTCCAGATGGCCCGGGAATCTTTATGGAATGCGAATTCATCCAGGAGGATATTGGCGCTATGGCCCCGGGCCGTGTCCGGATTGGCCGGCAGGCCGATAATACGGGACCCGTTGGGGAAAACGATTTCCAGTTGCTTGTAAACCGTGTCCTTGTCGACCTTGAAATCACTCTCGATCTCCTGGACAGCCTGCCCGATAGCCCGGGCATGCATGGCTGCCGTGGCCATCAGTTCCTTGCTCTGACGCTCACCGGCGGACAAAAACACCCACTTGGTTTTGCGGCTGTGGCAATCCAATACGGCCTCGAGGGAGGTGCCAAAAGACTTGCCGCCCTGCCGGGTGACTGCCCCGATTTTAAACCGGCTGGTATCGTTGACCCAGTTTTTCTGATACACCGTTAACTGCACTGCCGGCCCGGTGGGCATATATTCGGCAACCACGGCATCCGGTGCCTTTATCGGCGGTAGGTTCTTTTTGCGATCACCGGTGGCAGCAATCGCCCGGCCATCAAACAAAAAGCACAGCCCCACTGTCAAGGCGGCTACCAGACACACCTGGAGGATATGTTTGCGAATATTACAGGCCATATACTTGCTCCCTGATGGCATCGAGGGTCTCGGGGGCCAGTTGCGTTTTCTTGCCGGTTTTGCCCGGCGCATATTTTTCCCGCATTTTGGCGATCATCCCCAGGGCCTTTTCCAGCTCCTGGATCCCTTTCAGGCTCACGGTATCCGGAGCGGCCAGGAGCATGTTCAGCTTTTTTTCTATAACCTCCTGGAGTGCATCAATGGCTTCCCCGGGCGTCCGGATAGACCGTGGATTGACCACCGGCGCCGGGGACGGCTCTGTTGATTCTTTTTTGCGATCGCCCTGGGCCAACTCCTCCAGCCGGGCCAGCGCGTAAATATCTTTGGATTCCGGATTGTCCGCCGCCCTCTGGGCCAGTTTACCCCGGATTTTTACCAGGTTGGCCTTGATGGTCCGGCGGGTTTCCATCCGTTCCCGCCGCATCTCCGACCATTTGCCTTCCACGGCCCATCGCTTGATGGTGCTCACGCTCGCGCCGGTTCTGGCCGCCGTCTCCTCGGCGGTCAGCCGGGATTCAACGTACAGGTCTTCGGCCCGGTACCGGATGGTCAGATCATATTCTTGCGGCATTGATGTCTCTCAGTTGCTCAATGACATTTTCCAAAGCTTGGAGGCTCATTTTCAGGGCCAGCCGTCTCAGCATGGATTTCAGTCTGATTCTTGCAATCATTCATTCCTCCGGGTCAGTTTGGCCAGTTCCGTCACCAGCTCGCTCAGCATCCCGGTGACCCGTTCCTGCAGCGCCTCCCGGCTTTTCCAGAGGTGTCGCACCGCTCCGCAGAGCAATACGTTAAACAACAGGCTGAGCACCAGGGCAGCCTCCTTGCTGGCGACGATATAATTCACCCAGGAGGGGTTCACACCCGGTTCCTTTTGTGCAGGATGGCGGCGGTCTCCGCGCCGTCCTTGGCGGTTTCGCTTTGCCGCTTCAGGTCGGCGGATACATCCAGCAGGTTCATGGTCCGCTCGAACTCATCCACGGTCTCGTTGTCCACATTGCCGCCCTTGTTCAACCGGTTGACGCTTTCCAGCAGACGGTTTGCCAGGCGTTGAGACGGCGTTGGCATCGGCGCGGTACCGGCGTGACCGTCCAGGCACATTTCCAGCTGATCCAGCCGGGTATTGAGTGCCTGGGCCAGGTCCTCTACGGATTGCTCCATACGGTTCAGGTCCCCGTAATAGCGGCCGTTGGTGCCCAGGTACTGCAACAGGGCCATTTTCAGTTTCCGGATTTTTTCTTTGTACATTTCCTCTTTACTCATTGTGTTTGTCCGCCTTTTCAGATGAGTCCACGTTCCTGTTTGTCCTGGCAAATAACGCATAATGTGCAGCCGGGCACGGCCTGCCGCCGGGCTTTGGGTATGGACCGGCCACACGTCTCGCAGTTCAACAGCGAAGGCGTGCGGCTATGGACCGGCCGTGCTGCAGCCAAAGCCTTTTTGAGGTGTTTATCAGCGGCCATGGCCGCATAGTCCGCATCATCCATTTTTTTTTGCCGAAAGGAACTCAGCGATAAACGGAGTGACGTTTTTAACTGCGCGCTCCCCGAACAAAAATCCAAGCACAAGGATGTTGACGGCGAACAGCATGGATCTGAGTTGCCCGTCTGCGGAAAGGTTCCACGCCCCGGAAAAGGTCATATAATCGGCCACCAGAACGAAGATGCCCCAGGCCGGCCGCTGGGCGCCCCGAAGAAAGATCACCATGTGCCCGATGATAGGGATGGTTTTCAGATCCGCCGCCGTGCCTTCGAGATCTTTAAGTCGCCGATTGAATTCTCGTTCGGTCTCGTTTGCCAGGCGCGCGATATCCAGTTCTTTGGCGTGGGCATACTGCTCAAACGCCAGTTGCGCTTCCGTCTTTTGCTGTTCGGTCATGGACGGGGGGAAATACGCTTTGACGATATCAAAACCCTCTTTAATGATGCCGCCGCCGAATTTGTCTACTATCGTTGAAAACAGTCCCATTTCTCGACGTGCTCCTTATGACAATGCCCGCCGGACCCATCCGGCCAGGTATTTGCCCTTGCCCAAGTTGATGTAATATGTGATGGCCTCCAGCTTAAGCGTTGCCAACAAAAAGGATTCATGTGCCCAATCATTGACGGCGGTGCGCGTCATCTTGCCCAGGATGCCGTCTACCTTGATCTCCTTGAAGGATGTGGCATTGACGGCCTTTTGAAGCAGCCTCACAGCAGGACCGGGGCCGATATTGACGGCCAGGTCAAACACCTTTGCCGCAATGTCCCGATTATTGATGCCCCATATGCCGGTGGCCCGCCAATAGTCCTGGAAATAGATGTTGCGGGCCTGGTCCTGGGTCAGTGTTTTGATGTTCACCTCCGGATGATGCCGGCTGCTGATCCCGTATCGCGTCTCGCCGCCGGGATCATCCGGATCATGAACATACCCGCCCTCATTAAGCAGGGTCTTCTTTACTGCATAATCAAAATTTTCAGAGGCTTTATCCGTCATTATCTTTCCCTTGGTATTGTATCGGGCCTGTCTTAGCCCGCTGATATGCGTTTGGGCTCCGCCGATGGCGGAACCCGAACAGGAGAAAAAGTAAAGCTGGGAAAATAGTTATTTTATAGGGGGGAAAGTATCAAAAAAATGGGTTCAAAAAACTACTTTAACGTGTGGATTTAGATAGATGGAAGTATGCTTGAGGATAATTACAGGCGGAATAATATGTCAATCAAAAAAGAGAGATCTGACCATCTGACCCGGCGTTTGACTTGTTTCCAGGGCCGCTCTTGCCCGCTAGAATCTGACGCACCCAGACGGTTGTCAGGTTATACTTACGGGCAAGATCTTTATGGTTACAACCATTGAATTCGCTGCGAATCGCCCGGTCCCTGGCCTGCCGGCAAATCTTCTCAACTTTGGGTACATAAACCCCTTCACCACCCCTGGCCTGCACCAGTTTGAGCGCTGGTTCAAGACCAATGGTTTCGGCCACATCCTTGTAATCCGGAGGAAGATCGTCCATGCGAACATCAAATAGTTTTATCATTTCATGCCTCACAGTATTTTTATTAGTTCAGTATTTTCATACGGACAACCGATCCAACCAGTCCGTCAGCTTGTAGTCAACAGCCATTTTTTTTGTTGATTCATAAATTTGCACGCAACGAACTTTATCCCGGTATGCGGCATTAAGCAGCTTTTGTTTCTCTTCTTTACCACTTGTTTTCCGGGCTGTGGCTTCCTTTTTTAAAGCCCGTTTGCTGAGCTGAACCCCCTTGTTAAAACGGCATCCCACAATGCATAGCGCCAACTGTTCCTGGGTGAAGAGGGCCTCCGGCTCTTTAATAAAATGCCCGATAAGCTCGATTAAAACTATTTTAGGAAGATCCGCTAAAGTTAACTTTTTCATTGGGCTCCTTTTTGTAATTTCTGTTTCCGCTTCCGTTCCGCCATTTCCCGCATCTCTGCCACGCTGATCTGCGTTGCTTCCCTGGCAGCGTCCCCCGTCCGGAACTGCCCGGTTCGTTCCGTCCGGTTCCGGGCCGTTTCCATGGCCCGGTCCGCTTCATCGGCCAGGTCGTAAACAATGGCGCGCAGGTAATTATGATTTTTAAGGGGCAGTTTGCCCGGCGGCTGGTCGATCATCTTCGCCATTGCCTGGCCCCAGATGTGCGGGCCGGCCGGCCGGGCTACCTTGTGGGTCTGCTGAATATGACCGCACCTCATTTGTTCTTCAAGGTCGGTAAGCAGCCGCAATGTCCGGCCCCATTGCAGGCCCCGCTGAGGGCTCGGCCGAAACAGGGCCAGATACCCCAATACCTGATCCGCCACCGGCCCCGGAAGGCCGGCAGCACGAACCAGACAATTCCTGGCAGCAGGATCATTACGCCAGGCTTCAGCACTGTGAACAGCGCCACACGAAGGGCAAACCAGTCTCATTAATCCATTGCCTTTGCAAGTTTACGCTGCATCATATACGCCAGATTGTTGATCTGTCGCAGGGTTTCCATCATCTCTTTCGGCCCGGCAATTATCTCGCTCCGAACCTGCCATTTCAATTCATTGGCGTGGCCTTCAAGCAGCACCGCCATCTCTTTCATATTTAAAACAGTATCCATTGATGCCCCCTTTCATCATTCATACTCCCCAGTTTCGCCAGGCCGCTCTCAGTTCCTTTAATCCCTTTATTTTTCCATCTTCACCGGATCGTTCATGGTTGAACATATACTCCAGGCAAAAAGCCTGGGTGACCTGCCAGGCCCGGCCCCGGGTCTTGCCGAATGCCCGGCCGGCGGCATTCAGGCTCGCGCCGTCGAGCACCATTTTGGCCAGTTGTATATTTTCCGGTATCACTTTATCATCACCTCCCTGCAGGCTGCTCACCAGGTCCGGGCCGCCACACCCGGATGACCCGCCGTGTCCGGCGGGTTTCGCTTGTTTACAGTGCCGCCAGGTCCAGCGTGATCGGCATCCACCGGCCGTCCGGATCTGTGCGCTCATAGATCCGCAGGTATGATTTTGACCCCACCACCTGCATGCTGTCGCCGATGGCGTCCATGGCCAGTTGCCAGCTCTCATCTTTGATGTCCAGTCGCCTCAGCCCCAGTATCCTGGCCGTATTGAGCTTTCCCTCTTTGTCCACCTGAAAGGCGTCCAGGATGATGGTCTTGATCTCATCCCGGCTGTCCTCGGTCCAGTTGGTCAGGCATTCATCGATCAGTTTCTTTGCCGCCTTGAGCCGTTCGTCAAAGGACAGGTGTTCACTGATGGCGACCTGCACCTTGTACCGGCCGTCAAATGTCACCAGGCTGGTATTGCCCTTCTGGCCGCCCAGGTGGACACCATACTTTTCGGCGGACAGTTCCACGAATGCCTGCACATCGCCCATGGCCGATGCCTTGAAATCCTGCATTCTCTTTCTAAGATTCTTGGCGGAATGCACCATTTCCCGCACCACCGAATCCCGTTGCTGATCGATGTCCGGCACCATGGTTTTGGGCACCAGGCGGCCCTGGCTGTCCGGCATAAAATCTTCATAATTAATTGCTGCTGTCATTCTCAAACTCCTTTTGTATGGTTCGTTTTTAAACCCATTTATCTATCCATAATATTGAGGATATATTTTCCAAGATCTTCTCTCCGCATCGCCACATGGTAAAACCGCCCGCTGGGCTTTTTAAGGGCCAACCCCTTGCCGAAGCAATGCTGCAACACAGTGGGGTATTCACTCCTGGCAAGGATTATCTTGTCATTATGCGGGTGTGGCATGATATCCATCACACCGATACTGCTGATACATTTAAGCCTCAATTTTTACCTCCTTTTGCCGCTGCCTTGCGGGCACCGCCATGTCGTTTCTGATAAACCGCCATCATCTGCACCACCTTGTACAGCTGCCCGGCATCGCACCACTGCACAGCGTCCACCTTGAACCGCCGCCGGGCAATCCCGTCGGCATAGGTCATGGGCAGTTTCATGTCCGCCAGGATCGCATCCAGCTTTGACATCAACGCTTTCTTGTCCCTGGAGACGCTTTTCCGGCGGCGCTTGAAGTTGGTTTTAAATCCAAGGTCCTTGAACTGATCCATGATCGCATCGAACTGGGGTATCGTCAGATCCTTGGAGCTGCTCACGCCAACCGCTGCCAGCATGGCCTGATACTCATCTTCGGTGCGGCCGGTTTTGGCCTTTGCCACATGGACCAATGCTTTTCTTTTATTGTCGATCTTCATCTGGCATCCTTCCCAACGGACAGGCGTTTGGCGTCATTGGTTTTTTCCCCGATAAACAAAGCGGTATCGACAACGACCCACCGGCCCAGCCGCACCAGGGCCGGTGATCCGCAGGCCGGGCACAGCCGGTTGCCGTCAAATGACTCGCCGCAATCCCTGCAGACATATGTTTTATTGATCCGTGCCATGGCTTACCTCCCGGCCACAGAATGCTTCAGGCCCATGTTGTCCAGGGTTTTGCGCAGGACGATGGTGTCCAGGATAGCGGCCTGCTTGGCATCCCGGCTGTCCGGACTGGTTACCCGGATTTGCTGGATATCCATAAAAATATTATTCACGGTTTCGTGTACCTGGTCGATCTGGGTCTGTCGGCTGCTTCTTTCCATTTTTTTCCTCCTTTATCGTAGGGTGGGCTGTGCCCACCAATCGGCAGAGCGCAGCGATTCCACGCTCACCTTCAGTCTTCACCCTTCAACCGTTTACCTTCCACTTCCACCTGCAAAAATTCCGGGTCCATAAGCGCCGCCATCAACTCTGTGCACAACTTAACGGCCAGATCCCGTTTATCCGCCGCACGTCCCGCCACACCGGTGCACACCAGCTTGTTCAGGTCCGCGACCTTCACCACCAGCGGATCGGGCTTGAAGATATCCAGGGTCGGGCGCGTAAAACACTCCTTTGAAGATGGGCTGAGCCGCCAGATCTTCTCATATGCACCGGCCAGGTTCTTTTTCCTTCCCATCTGCCGTATATGGCCCCCGGCCCGGTATTGCCGGAACGCCTTGTTTACATAATTCACCGTTGCCCCGGATCTTCGGGCGATCTCCGCCGCCGTAAAAGACGGCATGATCCGCATGGCCCGCCACAATTTGTCGTTTAAAGGCGCATCGGTCCAGGTGTCGGACCGGTCCATATATTCATAAACACCATGGCTGATCCGCTTCAAAAATCCCTGATCCACCAGCGTTCTCACGGCGGATGCCACCTGATCGGCGCTATACCCAAATGCGGCCCCCACCTGCTTTTTCCGGATCAGGCTGTTGGCCGCCGCATATTGGCGGACGCTGGCCGTAATGCTGTTTTTTGGCTCGCCCATACCTATGCTCTCCTTTTGCCTAATGTCATCTTCGGTCCCATTTTACGGGCCGGCAGGCTGGCAACCATGTCAGAGGTGATATGATCGGTCTGGCCGGCCCGGCCCATCTGCTCAAGGGCCAGGACATCCAGCATCATCAGCCGGAAATCCCCTTCACAGCGCCGTGTCAGCTTGCCGGCGGCGGCCGGATCGATTTTCAGACCCGATGCCTTGAGCGCAAACAGGATGATATCCTCTGTCTGCACGGCCTTAAACTCCACCACCTGGTTGACCCGGGACCACAACCGGCGCCGGCTGTTGAGCATGCTGTAGATCCCCAGCTCGCCGATAAACACCACCGGGGCCCCGGTCCGGTCATGGATATCCCGGAAGTGCTCAAACAGCCCGACATCTCTGAATCGGTCCGCCTCATCAACCAGGATGGTTCGGGGCGTCGTTTGGAAGTAATCCATGAGCCAGTCTTTGCAATGTTCAACGGTTCGTGGTTTTACACCATTGATTGTATGGCAGAGATTTGCTAACATGGCCCTGGGTGTCCAACCCTCGAGGACTCTGAAATACACGGCCCCTGTCCGGGTAGCGTATGTTTCCGAGCACTCGGTTTTACCGCGCCCGGCCTGACCGTATACCACCATCAGGCCGGGTTGCCCTTTTGTCATGTCTTCAACCATGGAGACCGCCTCTTTGAATCGCACCACGTTTTTTGTTTCCAGAAATACATCGGTTTTCATTTAGCGTTTCCTCCTTTTTTTTAGGTTCTTCGACCTTCAGCCTTTTCACCCCATTGCAAATTCCTGCTCGTTCATGGCGAACAGGGTTCGTAGATCATTAAAATACGTTTTAAAATCGTCAAATTCAGGCGATTGCTCGAAATCCGTCATAAAACCGGTATCTTCGTTGCTGATACCATGGCCGTATTGATGGATGGCCCGGAAGCACCATTCATACCGCTCCCTGGGGGTTGCGAAATATTCCGGTCTGTCGGCTTGGGGTGAGGCGACGGCGGCATCCGATTCCGCCTTTGCGTTGGTATAAACCAGCTCCAGACGCCGGCGTTCGGCATCGGACATCTCAGGTTCCGGCAGGGTCTTTTGTGTCTCATTTTCATTAGACCCGGTGGGCAGCACCGCTACTTTCTGGTTGTACGGCAGGGCGTTGAGACCGTCGAGGTCGTTATCCGTGGCCCCCAGTGACAGCAGGTCCGCTTTGACCCGCTTGCGCAGCCGGGCCTGATGCCGCATCTCTTTGGACACCGCATCCAACTGCGCTTCCGTGCCCAGCAGTTTTGCAAGGGGGTGCAGGGCCTGAACCGGGTAGGCTTCGCCCAGGTAATTGAGGCTTGAATCATAGCAGTAGAGTTTTTCCAGATGGGCCGTATCATACATGACAACCACCTGGTCGGACCGGCCGTGAAGAAAATCCGCGTCGTAATCCACACCCCAGCGGGTAATACGGCAGCGGCGGGGCTTGGTTTTAAACCGCCACAAAAAGTCGATGCGAAGCTGATCCAGGTCCAGCTCACCCCGGCCTTGCCCTTGTTCCAGTACATCGATGGGCCGCTGGTAGTTGATGCCCGAATGCGGCTGATGGGCATACCAGGTAAAATACCGGTCTATGATCTGGGCCGCTTCCCGGATGGTGGGTATCCATCCGGCTGTTTTGGCTTCGTGCCACTGCTTATGAAATTTTTCGTTACGGTGCAGCCATGCGGGTTTTGTGGCGATGGAATCGCCGCAATAGGAAGGCATCAGGCATTCGAGTTGTTCCTGGACCGTCAGGAAAAACCGCTCCACCGGTTTGGATCGGCCCCAGTAAGGCTTTGCCGCCTGGTAGATGGTGCCGATGCGCGCGAAAAGGCCCTGCAACGCCCCAAGGTCCGGGTCTGTTTTGGTAAAGCAGCCGGCCTTAAAAGCCCGGCCGTTGTCCCCGTAGATCACCTGGGGCACCTTGCCGATGGTGATCACCGCATTGTAAAACGCCGCCTGAATGGCGGTAGTGCTTTCTGTGGGCATGATCTGCCAGCCCACCGGGTACCGGGATGCCCAGTCCAGAAAAACAATCAGCACCATGCGGGCCGGCTGCCCGGTATCGGGAGAACGGATCTGGAAGTTTAAAATTTTGCCGTCTGGCACCAGGGCATCACCCACTTTCAAAAGCGTGTCGTCACGCGTCGAATAGGGTGCCCATTGATCGGTGTACGCCGTCATGCCTTTCCGGGCCAGGGTGATGACATGGCCGTTTACCGGGGCATAGTCTGTTTTCAGCCAGCGCCGGAACGTGTCATCCGAGCTGTCTTCCTGGATGCCGTTTTTGGTCAACATGTACCGGGCCGCGCGGATCGCTAATGATACGGAGGGCTGTGTCGGCTGGAGGTAGCATTGTAAAAAAGCAATCTGGGCCGATCGCGAGATCGATCGGGACCGCCACAGGGTGGTGCCGTGCTTTTTCCAGCCGCCCCGGCCGTCGCACAGACACACATAATCATCACCATGTTTGGCCAGTTTTCGGTCCAGGGCCCGGAGGGTGGGCGCTGCAATCTCCCCCACCTGGTTGTAAATGCCCGGCAGCAGCCGCCCTGTGTTATACGCGATCACAAAGGCGTCCGCCGCCTCGCACTTCTTTCCCCAGGGGGCTGTTTTACGGGCGCTGCGCCAGGCATGCACCAGCCGGTACTTGGCCAGCCCCAGCTCTTTTGACTGGTCCGGCACCGCCGGAAGGCCGCTGGGCATTGTGGCCGGCACCCGGGATGACGCCGTGGGCACCATGCTGGTTTGATCCGCCTGGTGCATGGCAATGGCCTGCCGGACATCCAGGGGCAGCATATTCACCGGGTATTGTTTCTGACGGCCGCCCCTTGCCTTTTTGCCGGCCGTGACCCATCGCTCACCCTGAGCGCGTTTACGCACGGCCCGCTCGGTTATGTCCAACACATCCGCAATGTCTCTCACCGTCAGTTCGGTTTCCATCAGCTTGCCTCTATGACTGCTCTAAGTTCATCGACATATTTGAGTGCCGCCTGTTTGGTTGTCTTTTTCCAGCCCTCTTCTTTGGCATCGTGCACCACCTGCCACAGGGATTGAAAGCCGGTCTTGAATTCATTTGACACCACCGTATCCCGGGCGATCCGGCGCTGGATGTCCCGGCGTTTTTCTTCTGTTTCGGTGCCGATGATGTCCCTGACGACCCGCCAGACATGCCTTGCCGTGATCCGGCCGTCCGGGGCTGTCTCAATGACACGTCGCCAGGCGTCAAATTGTTGGTCTGGGGTTTTTAGGTAGGTTAAGGGGCGGGCTTGGCGTTCGTTGGCGGGTAGGATGATATCGTTTGTGTATAACAATTGCTCATAACCGGAACCATGGTTCCGGTTATGAGCATCATCTTGGCCAGTGTTGGCCATATCTTGCAGATTCCTTATTACCTCGACTGCTGCTATATATTGCCGGACACGTCGATCGCTTATCTCCCATAAATCTTTGCAATACGCCTCAAATGTGCCGTGTGTGCTCATATATAGCCGCTCATCCCGGATCGCTGCCATGGCCATTCCCATTTCAAAATGGGCCATTACACCCCGCACGATGATCTTTTCCAGCTCTTTCCGCCGCCGTGTCTCCGCCGGTGTCAGGGTCCGCCGCTCCTCTGATGGTAACAATGGCATGTAAAACGGTAGGTCTTTACTCATGATCTCTCCTGTGGTTGCCGTCCTTGATCGGCAACGGTTTTTATGGTAGCTGTTTTAATCTTCTTTTTTGTGCTCTTTAATCACCTTTTCAGCCAGTTCAGCGAGGTCTTGCCATGAAAAAATCTTATGACTTGCAGATCGACCCCAACGCATTCCTTTTATCCTTACATAACAAAACGGGTAGGCAGGGATGCTGGTTAAAAAATTCGATGCATCCACCCTACAAAAAGCCTCGGCTGCCTTTTGGCGGAAAATCCGCCACAGTTCACGGTCTGCTAAAACCGTTAAAAACAGCCCATGCCTTGATGGCACGGCAGCTTGTATCGATGGAAGAAACACTTCGGGGCGTATTTGATCGTTGTCTCTTTGTATATAAGGCCGGCATTGCGTATCCTGATCTTCTTGAAGAGTATGCCCAGGGCAAGCGGTGGTTTGCGGACGGCTGCCCGTTTCCGTTTGTTGTGGAAGGCCTTGGTTTTGTGGACCTGGATGGCAGATTTTTTGCTTATTCATTTGATTTAACTCCTTTCAGTATCAGTGAGTGCCGTGCTGATTTTCATGCCGTCAAAGGGCTTGATAAGAGCACCTTCGACATGCTTGGCGCGACGGCGGCATTTTACAATGAGTATATTGAACTGTTGTTCCAAAAGGGCTATCTGGTCTACCCGGTCGCCTACACCGATAAGCTGTTCCCGCTTTACAGGACGGTAGGCTTACCCAAAGGTGTTGAACTACTGGAGATATAGCCCTCACTTCACCATCCGCATACTCCGCTTCAACTCACCCTCCAGCCGCTTTGCTTCCCCCATATAGTCCTGGAGCCGCACGAGCTGGAGCCGCCGCTTTTCCACCGCCGTCACCACGGCCCCGCCCTCGGCCTCCACAAACATTTTGGCCGGTTCCAGGGATTCGGTGACATGGTGCAGGGCATATAAAAGGTAAGCGGGTAGTTTATATTCGGTGGGCTGGCTCAGGTATTTGTCCAGCATGTTTTTGGTAAGCGGTTTTAAGCAGGTGGGCGGGTCCTGTCTGGCCCCGGCGTCGGTGCGCCCGAAATACCGGTTGATCCGGTCCACCACCTGATCCCGGCTCAATCCGGATTGATCGATGGCCCGTTTGGCAGCCGCCGCCACCGCAATGCACGCCTCGAAATCGTTTTCCGCCCCTGATGCGGGCATCAATGCCATGGCATCATGAATCAGCCGTGTTTCATTCACCAGGCTTGCCACACGCCGCTCCCACCGAAAGTCGATGGTCATCTGGTTCGGGTCGATTCTAAATCGTTTTTTACCCATGGTGACCTCCTTTTTTATGCCCCCGGTGTCGATTTCAGCGCCCTGAACTGACACCGAACGGGCCGTTTTATGTCAAAAAAAACTTCGGGTTTCACATTGATCGCCATCAAAAATCGATGTACAACAAGATCAACAATGCGCAAGATCGCAAAAGGGGCTATTCCGGCCCCGGTTTCATTTATAAAAAATAAACAAGGAGGAATCATGCGCGTAAAACAGATCGAGCTTCGATGTATATATTGTCGCCATGGGTTTACTGCCGACATCCGCCCCCCTGAAAGCTGGGTCGTAAAGCGTTACCCGCTTTTAAATGAGTACCGGTTCTTGTGCCCGGAATGCGGGGCCTTCGCATACCCCTTTGAATTGTGCCCGGACAATGAGGCCCCGTATGAGGACCTGTATCGAATGTTTGCGGTTTGTGAGAATGCATGGCAATGTGACCTGTGTGGCCTCTATGGGCCGGATTGTGAAAACAACGTGTTGAAAACTAAATGCCTTCGCCACATATTTTTGGAGATAGAGCAACTTTCCGACCGCCTTGAAGACATCGAGAAACGGTTTCCCCCTCAAGGCAAAGCCGGATAATGGTTGACTCGACAGCAGCCGGCCTGACGGGATACGTAACGCCGGTGACAACCACTGATCCCCGATGGACGCGTCGTGCAATGAATGATTTTTCTGCCAAAATGAGCCTCCTTTTTTGTAATGTTTGAATTTTTTCTTTTTTTGGTGTACGGTTTAACTTGCATTGATGACAGGGCGATGATCAGGCGGCCGATGCGACCGGCGGAAACATTTTGTCCCTGGAAATACCGCAGCGCCGGGCAAGCTCTTTTTCCACCCGGGCGGATCGGCCCAGACCGGCGCGCACCAGGTAAATACAGGAAGGCGAAACGCCCATCCGTTTGGCAACGTCCACGGCTTTGACATCATTTAAAATCATCAAGGCCTTTCGTTCTCGGGGTGTCATTCTTTGACCTCCTTATTTTTTTACCGTTTGTGTTCATGTTTTTGATTTGTGTTTCTTAACGTTTTATATTCGTATTTACGAATTATTGTCAAGAAAAAAAACGCATATGGGTAATTTAATAGATAGACTACTTGAAATTATCGATGATCTTGCTGATGGGAAATCTACTGTATTTGCAAAAAATGCTGGGATTCCACCAAGTACTTTCCAGTATTACGTAAAGGGTAGAATGCCACATGGCGACCATTTAAAACGCATATGTGAATATTATAATGTAAACATCAACTGGCTTTTGACCGGGAAAGGCAAAAAACACATAGAAGGGAAGGCCGATGGCGAGGAGGGGATGGAGCAACCCCTTAACTTGGAATTGGACGTCGATTTATTAGCAGATATAATAGAGTCGGTTGATATTGTTCTTGAAAAGGAAAAAATCGAATTGCCCTTGAACAAGAAAGCAAGATTTATCGCGTTGCAATATGAATTGTGTATTGAAACCGGAAAGGGAATCACATCGGATAAAATTAAAAGACATCTTAAACTAGTCGCATGAGGCGCCTATGGATCGAAAAAAAAATATCCAGGATGAGATGGCCGGAATTGTCCGTGCCGCAAAGATATCTTCGAATCATTCTGCATTAAAAAAGTTTTGTCGTCGGCAAACCTTTTATATCCCGGCCATAACACTGATCCTAGTTGTGATCGTGCCCCTTCTGTTTGGCCGGCTGGCACCAACCCAGAATAATTATCCAAAAAACCTTTTGCAAAATGAGATCTCCCGGCAGCCCGTCGGCAGAATCGTTACGCCGTCCAACGGCGCAAGCACTCCCCGTGAAGTAACCATCACCTGTTTTACAAAAAATGTGCCCTTTGACAGGCCTTTTATCTGGGCGATAGTTGACGTCCCCAGCATCGGCCGGTGCTGGCCCAAAAAACCCAAAATCAGCCCGGACGGTAGCTGCCAGATAAGCTTTTACGAAGGCGGGCCAAACAAGGATTTCAACGTTTCCCTGTACGCGGTCGGATACGGCCTGAATAAAATGATCGATCAATGGCACAAAAACGGCATCTTCGGCGGCCTCCCCATGATCCCGCCGAAATACAAACTGGACTCAATCACCCTTTCTCTCAACGGTGCCTAAATGTTTCATCGGACGAAACCGACAGCAGGTTTGCCGTAAAACAAGGCGGGAATGTTCCAAAATATGTGATAGTGGCAAGCTATCACACGTTTTGATAGTTCTTTTTTTCGTGTGATACATTAACCGTATCAGTGCTTGAATGATATTGTTTTTCCGGTACGACAACTATGGAATTGGAGGATGGATATCCTCACTTTTGTGATGATATCCAGATCCGCATAATAACTTGTTTGAATTAAAAATTAGTTGTTCGAGAAAGATTCCAAAGTTTGTTTCATTAATTGGTACCGTATCGTTCTATCAATCTTTTTATTTCCAGGAGGACAAATGAAAAAATTTAATCGTTCACTCGTTTTTATATTTGCTTGTCTCGTATTTATTCTTGGAGGATGTGCCCCAACAAAGTATCAAAAACCTGTAGAAAATTTTAACAGTACCACGGCAGGATCAAAGGAAATCTATTTTGATCAACTGAAAAGCAGTCATGAATCTTTCACTGATCGTTATGAAATGAAATTGAAGCTAGATATGATCTCAAATGATAATTATGATTATGAGGGGGAATTTTACAAAGAGGACAAGGAAAAAATTCTTGGGATGACCAAATCCACCAGTATTCCGAAAACAAGCCTTGAAATCAGAGACAGGGCTTTCAAGATCCTGGATTACTACGGAAAGACCTTGAAGACCTTGGCATCTGATGAAAAAACAGAGGCACTGAAAGCTGAACTCACTGGCCTTTCAGAAGATTCAGCAAAATTTCTGAAAACTGTAGAAGGGGTGTCAGATTATAGTAAATCCTTCAGCTTTCTTGAATCAATTTCTGATTGGGCAGGACCACTTGGAGATGCAGTTACTGTGATCAACAAGGTCGTCGAAATTGTTTCTGACTATTTTCGTGAGAAAGCTTTAAAAGATGCGATTATCACCGCACATCCTATGGTTAAAGATTTGGTTGGTTTATTGAGAAAAGAGGCTGTAACCGCAGCAGAAATGAGGGAAGACAATTATTTACAAATGGTTAGGGAATGCCGAGGAACTTTGACTAAAATTAAAAACTTGGATGCTGCAAGCAAATATCTGATCCACAATATTTGCAATGAAATTGAAGTGACTCAAGTAAAACTGACTGATCCGGATGATCTCAAAAAGGTGTTTACTATAGTCATTGATTCGCACAGTGAGATGAAAAAAATGGCTGAAGGTGGTCCTTTCGATGAAATGCTGGAAAAGGTTCGTGAGTTTCAACAGAAATTGGAAGTTATCAAAACAAAATTTGAACTTGTAATAGGCTGATAAAGGAGAAGAATAAAATGGAACGAAATCTAAAAGAGCTTTGTTTTACAATTAGCGGTTTGTCCACCGATTTTTCGATTGTCGGTCGTGACAATTCGTTACCCAATAATGTAAGGCTTTCCTGTAACAGGCTTGGTGTTGAGTTGCTTGACCTTGATCGACAGCTTTACCATGCCACTTTCATTGAAAATGACACCAAAATAAGTATGATTGCTGATGCTATTGAAGCTGCAGCAGATAAGGCTGATGCAGTCAACAAAGAACTCGATGAGTTAACTGCTGCCTTGAAAAAGGCAAGGAAGATCGTGAAATCAGCTACTGAAACTATCACGACTATCACTGAAGAATACAAAAAGGCGATGGAAACGATTGAAAATGCTTTTAATGATTTAGATAGAGTCCTTGATATCCTGGGAGTTGAGGTTGATTATTAAGGGATTAATCTATTTCTCTCGTTTTTAACTGTTTTTTGAATCCAAGCCTTTTATGACTTGGGCGCCTTTTTAAATTCTAATGATTAGCAGCAAATTCAGCTTACCCTCCAATTAAACAATGTGGGTAACATGATTATCCCTACAACGATACTTATATAAATTTTCTGATCTCTCTCAGGCGCTTTCGCCTATGTGACAGATAGGCCCGATGATTCCGGGCCTGTATCCAAACAATCTGCTCAAGCAATGTCTCAAGGCTGTGTTTTTTCATTGGTAGCAGCAATCTGAGCAAAACTCTAAGCTGCGGCAGCGTAATAGATGGCGCTTTTTTTTCCCATCCTGATTTTCAGGTGCCAGAGAAAAAAATGTGCCAGCATGCACGTTAGCATATGGTGGTGCCATCCCTTGAATTTACGTACTTCATAGTGATCCATTCCCAATTCGCCTTTGGTTTCCTCGAAGCACTGTTCAATTGCCCAGCGCATGCCGCTTAACCAAACGAGTGTTTTGAGTCTTGTGCTGCTCGCCGCATTGCTGATGAAATAGCTGTATTCCGGTTCATCTCCAATTGTGCGCCGAATGAGCAGCCATACGGTCTTTTGAGGCAGACCCTCGGCTGCCAAGATTACCTGTCGCCGGGTGAATTCATAAACGATAGGCCCCTTGGCGCCTTCGGATACCTGTCGCCGGTACCAGAAATAATCGTTAATGTTTTTGGCTAATTCGTCGATGGTTATCGGTTTGCTTTTATTGTCGGCCAAAAAAGTTTTGGTTCGAATTTTGCCACTCCACCGATATTGCTTGCGAATGATCATAGGCATCTTGAGCCAACAATGGATATTTTTTCGAACAGAAACAAGGTATGTCGTTCCGGGTAAATCATCCACCGCTTCAATAAACTCCGGGCTCATGCCGTATACTGAGTCAGCAAGGACATATTTAAAGGGCAGTGTCTTTTCTGAACTGATCTCTTTTAGCATTTCTGTAGCCAGTTGGGGTTTGGTCATAAATACTGTATCTTCAGGCAAGTTACATTTTTGCCGACGCTCACGGTACTCTTCCGAGAACCACTGCTCAGGTATGAAAAGGCGCTTGTCTACCAGGGCATATCCACGTTCTGATGCGTAGGCTGCAAAAACACCAACCTGGCAATTGTCGACCTTGCCCGCAGTTCCACAGTACTGCCGGGCAACACCCACGGAGTCCTGGCCTTTTTTGAGAAAGCCGCTTTCATCAAAGATCAAAGCTCCATCTTCACTACCAAGGTCTTCATTAACATAACTACGATACTTGAAAGTAATCTTACCATCATCCCATGGAGCAACACTGACAAACCGTTGCATAGCCCTTACGTTTCCACCTTCTATTGCAAGGGCGATGGGTTCGATAGATTTGCGCTCCAGTTGGCTAAATTGTCCAGCCATGTACTTAAAAAAATGTTCCCGAGACTCACTTCGGTGAAAGCAGTCGGCGAACTGCTCATGGAAACCTCTGAGTTCATTTGAAAAGTTTTTAATATCATTCTTGTTGAGATCAAACTTTGGAACCGGGTAACGGTGTTCATCACTTCTAATTTTCGGTAGCATGGTTTACCTCCTACTTTAAGGGATTTTGTCGTAGTATAGCAAACCAGACTAATTAAAACAAGATTAAATTGGTTTAAGTTTCGTTGTAGGGTTATAGACATCGACAATTCAAAGGCTGTAGAAATTGCAATGAAATTAGTTTCCAAAGACTGGTTCGATCCGGTTGAAATGTATGCTGGCTTAAAGGCCGCGGGGAAGACAGATTCATCTGGCTTCTGGGGTATAGCTGGAAAAATGCTGACTGATGTATCTAACTTTCTCGGTTGGCCATCAGATCAGTTTCTGAATGAATGGGATCAAAGATGCGGTGATAATAATATTAAATTCATGGGCTATCATTGCACTCGGCACAGCGACAAACAGGTGTTTCTTGAAAAAGGTATTCTTCCACTATCTGAGGAGACAGTACAACTTTCAGATGATAGTCGTCAGACAGTGCAAGGAAAATGTATGTGGGAATACAGATCACGGCGGAGCCCTGGCCCCTGGTTCTTACTGAGTTACAAATGCGCCCAAGAGCCTGAGAATCATTTCTGCCTTAAAGGACCTGAAATCCTTTTAGCTTGCGTTGGTGATCACGTCGGGGTTGATCCTGCTGAGTCTTCACCCCTAATAATCCACTGCGCCATTCCATATTCGCTTCTTTCAGAAAAAGACTACTTTACGTTTTGCGTATTGCGAGCCTATTTCAATTTCATTGATCCTGAAGATGAATTGGGCAATCTATTCCATGGATATTCTGTCGACCTACGAGGGAAGGTTCTCGAACCGCGGCACATTATTAAGATAGAAGAAATATGAACAATCATATAACCTCGCTAACTCAGCCGACACAAAAAGCTGCACGGTTGATTAGCAGCGTTATACCTGCTGAGAAATATATGAATTTAATGAAATCTAAAATTCAAAATCCTAAAGAATTGAAAGGAATCCCAAGATTCGTTGCTACCATTTCTTTAGCAACAATAATTTCCGCTCTCTTTGCTGTAATTTCACGATTGGGGGTACCTTACTTATCGCATCTTTTGGCTAAATTACCATTCTATGTCATTCTATTTTTGAGTCTGGTTACACTACTCCTTTTCGTTTTCTCATTCGGGACAGTGCCATACACATTTCGCGGTATCGGCCTTCCTGGGCCATCTGAAACGATCCAAGCAATATTATCTTTAATTGCTATTTTACTGTTCCTTTGGACCATTCCGGCATTAATCATATACTGGACAATCAATCCTGATAATTTGAAGAAGGCAATTAAGATAGGTGTTTTTCTATCAAGTTCAGCATTATCGATGGTGTTTTATTTATCAAATAAAAAACTCTTTAAATCACCGGTAGATATCGTTAGTTTTTTCTCAGGTGCTTGTTTCGGTCCAGTGGCGATAATCGAAATTCTTCTATGATGCATAGAAATGTATAACATTTTTCTGCACCTGATCGGTGCTCCGCTACGACTCCACACCGCCAGGTGAGAAAATCGGCAGTGAAATAATATGAATACAATTCAATACAACTTGATAGAAATTACCCAAAAACTCCTTAAAGTCATTCCAGATATCAAAGCTCTCTATCTATTTGGATCGAGACGCCATAACACGAGGAGCATAAGATCGGATATTGATATTTTGGTAGCTTCTGAAAGTTATATCAAGGCTGTCAGTTGTAGAGAGTTTGCGGAAAATATTTGCCCGGCATTGGACTTGTTTGTAATACAAGGAAACAGGGCTATTAGTTCTATGAACGAAAGCTATGTGGAAGCTGAATCAGTTCAGGATCTTATTCAGAAAATTGATGCAAAATTATTTTGGGATAAGAATTCTGGTTTTGTCGAAAATGACAAAATGGTATGGAAATTCGAAACTGCCGTTGGGGTCCGGTTTCCGCCCACTATTCTGCCTAGCTCTTTTTTAGCCCATGACATTATAAAAGATTATTTCGAACGAATTGAACACACTGGGCTTCCTTCTTGTCCTTTCATTGGCAATACTTTTGAAGATGCTGCATGGTATATCGCAAAGATTTTAAAAAGAATGGTTATTCAACCGAAAGATTTATGTGCGAAAGGGGTTGCGAAAGACGGCTGGACAGTAAAATTGTCCAATGAATATGATTTTCAAAATTTGTTCTGGTCAGTTGTTAAACCATGGCTACCTGAGCTCGCCCGTGAAGAAATAACCATTACATATGATGGCCAGAAAAAGAATGCTGATTTCAACTTATTTGGTAACAAAATCATAATTGAGATGAAACATATTAAGGATAAAGGAACAAAAGCAACAGTAGTGAAGACACTGGCAGGGCTCAAGGATTTTTACAAGGAGCATCCAAATGCCAAGGTTCTAATATTTGCTCTATTGGTTAACGAGGATGTCGAAATAGATATACGAAAATGGCATAAAGATTTTAGTTATTTACACACAGAGCCTAAAGTCATAACCCGAATAATAATAAATCCAAAGAATGCCGAACAAAGCTAATTCAGCCGACGCAAAAAGCCGCGCGGCTGATTTATAGGTTATAAGTAAAATCAATGAAGGTAAATTGAGGTAAAAAGTTGAAGACCGGACAGGGCATAATTGATGAATATGCACTAAACGTTTTCACGGATGGATCATCTTTTCCTAAAAAACAGAGAGCCGCCGGTGTAGGTGTATGTTTAGTTTGGATAAACGAAAATGGGGACGAGGAATCAGAAGAGTATGCACCGCCAGGATGGCAACAAGCAACAATAGATGAGATGGAGATAGAGGCTTGTATTGTCGGTTTGAAAGAGGCCAAAAGACTTTTTTCCCTGAAGAACGATTTTAAACGGATACTTGTTTTTTCTGATTCGCAATATGTTGTCGATAATTTTTTTAAAGCTATGCATATATGGCCCCAAAAGAAATGGTTAGGTGCCAATGGAATGCCTGTTGAAAATATTGATTTGTGGAAAAGATTAAGAAAAGAGGTAAGCAAGTGCCCATTGAAAGTTGAAATGGAATGGGTAAAAGGGCACAAAGGCCACAAATACAACAGAGCCGCTGATAAACTTGCAAGGCAGTCAGCTGAAAGACCTTTTAACAAACCTTTGTCTCATGGTGAAACCACAAAAAAATGGTCTAACAGGAGCACAAGACGCGGCTGTGTTCCCGTAATGGGACAAGAATTAAAAATTAAAATTGTTTCAAGAGAGTATAAAAACAAAGCAAAAGTATATGAGTATCGTTACGAGGTGATAGACCCGACCGATCGTTCGTTTAAGGATTTGGATTTTGTGTATTACGATGAATACTTGAGCAGGAATAAATGTATTAAAGTTCGATTAAATAATGATCAGAGAAAACCATTTATCATAGAGGTGATTGAAGAACTGGAATACTCAGAATACAAATATTAGCGCGTCTTACCCGTGACTTATAACCTTCCTGTGCCCGTAACATTATATCTATGTATACAGCTATATCACAATGAAAACAATTTTACCGAGAAAGGTCATAATTGAAAAACAGAAAATAGATGGCTTTAGAAGATCAGGTTTTCGCATGAAATATTTTTCATTTTATTGATTGACATACAACATATGATATATGTAATAGGAACTATACACAATATATAGGAGAATAATAAAATGGATCTTATCACTGGGGAAAGACTATCAGATCTCGTTAAAAAAAACGAAATTGTCCTCAACGCCAAATTAGAAAGCTGTGAAGGTATAAAATACGACCTTCGAATAAGTGATCGTTTGTTAAGTGGAGATTATTCCAGTGGTGTTTCCATTTCACATCTTGATTACAAAGAACAAAGCCAATTATGCGTAGAGCCTGGTGAATTGGTTTTTCTTTTAACAGAAGAAATCATTCGTCTACCAGAAGATATGATTGCAATGATTACTTTCAAAAGGAAAATGAACCATGAAGGTGTCCTTGTGTTAGGGGGTTCTGTTGTTGATCCACTTTACAATGGGCGATTATTATTTGGTCTTTACAATTTTTCTTCAGAACCCTTTCCGGTAAAGCCCGGTAAAAAAATAACCTCTATCATGTTTTACCAACTTGGTGAAAAGGAAATTGCTAAATTCCCAAAACCGGAAGTTAGAATCGATGAATTTCCAGATGAATTGCTGCGAAACATGACAAAATACAAGCCAACTGGTCAGCAGCAATTAAAGCAACAAATGAAAGAAATAAAAGATAATTTAGATAAACTTCAGGATGAATTTAAGAAAAATGAAAGATGGATTGAAAGGTTTGAAAACATTGTCAATAAACAAAGTGAAAATGTTTTAAAAAATGCTGATCAAATTGACAAACTTCGAGAATCATTAGTCGAGGAATCGAAAAATCGGAAAGTGGCTCAAAAGGACTTTGAAACTTCTACTCGTGATAAACTTGAAAAAACCAATAATCTTGTAATTTATATTAAAGTTTTTTTAACAGTTGCTGGCACTGTTATGCTTGCGGCCGGAATTAAATATTTATGTTTCAATTAACCTTAACTTATTTCCTTCCCTTATCAAATTTTCACGCTGAATATATTATTAAAATTATCAAGACCACGATATACCACGTCGTTGCATATTCAAATCATATCAACAAGTTCTTAAGGCCGGTGCTTACTGCTATAAAACGTAACAAATGAAACACAAGACGCCCTTTTTCGCTTCGCATTTTTGGTTCCGGCTTTCGGGATCGACATATTTTATAATGATTCGGGTAACTATAGGCGTTCATTGATAAAAATTAAAAAAATGGCATTTTAGACCCAGTTCCGCAACGGTTCCGCCTGAAAACCCGAAAGCCGGAACCAAAAAAATAATTCCCCACCTATACAATAAAAAATAAATTATGCCACATGAATCCGCCTTCTATATAAAGCTATTATACTGAACTCAAAACAAAAAAGCGAAACGCAAACCCTGCACCCCGCTTATATAAACCGCTCCAAATGATGTCAAAAAACTAAAATTTGTACCATAAAAATCTAAAACAAATTTATTAGATTACCTGCAAAAACCACCCCTCCAGACCCTATTTTGATCAGATTGATTTCGACCCCAAAAAATCACACCAAACCCACATAAGCCCCCTAAAAGCCTAATAAAAGTACCACAAAAGCACCACCCAACCCAGCAATATCAATATTATCACATAACCTGCTAAAGGATAGCATCGATGAAATTTTGTTGTTTCAGTGGCCATGATCGTCATCGTTTGTTGATTGACACCCCATGGTCCAATTGGTATAATTGCCCGAATGGTAAGGCAAATCTAACATCCACCCAAGACAATCGATATGGAGGCATTATGACTGTTACCATCATCATTGCAGGTATTATCGCAGTATTTCTGATCCTGATTTATAACAACCTGGTAGCCAAGAAAAATCAGGTTGCCAATGCTTTTTCCACTATAGATGTTTTACTGAAAAAACGGTTCGATCTCATACCGAACCTGATTAAAATGGTGAAACGCTATATGCAGCATGAGGTGGATGTCCTCACACAGGTTACAGATATGCGTACCAAAGCCTTGTCCGGTCATATGACCGATGCGGAAATGGTGGAGATGGATCAAAAGATATCCGGCGCTCTTGGCAAAATAATGGTGGCCGTTGAAAATTATCCGGACCTTAAGGCCAGTGAAAACTTTATTAGCCTGCAGGCATCCTTAAACGAGGTGGAAGAACAGATATCCGCAGCCCGCAGGGCTTACAACGCCTCAGTAAAAGACTACAACAATGCGCTGGAAATGTTTCCAAGCAATATTGTCGCCGGCCTGATGCGGTATCAAAGAAAAGTATTTTTTGAAATCGATGCCCGGGAAAAGCAACCGGTTGATGTCGGTCAACTTCTCGATATATGATCACTAAAATATTGTTTCAACCATACAAATTAAGCGAATCAGGAAAGGGGCGGACATGAAAACACTTGAAGCTTTTTATCAGTCCGATCTGTTGCCGGATTTGGAGAAATTGGAAGCCCGGCGGCTCACCGTCAAAAAGAAATTTATACAGGCGGTTGTCATTGCAGTGGGCGTTAATTTAATCTTTTTATTTGTTGCCGGTAAATTCGGTATTGATCTGATGTTTCTGTTGATGTTTATGGCCCTTACGGCAATTTTTACCCTTCTCCCATGGTATACGAAATACTTCAAGAGCTATAAAGAAGGGTTCAAAGGCACCATCATCCCCAAGATTGTTGCCTTTATTGACCAGGGCCTGCGGTACGACAAGGCCGGTATGGTCACCAAAGAAGAATTCATGGCCAGTCATTTATTTAACGATAAACCCGGTGATTATCACGGTGATGATCTGGTTGCCGGCAGCCTGGGAAAGACCGCCATCCGGTTTTCCGAGATCCATGCTAAGCGGGTGGACATTATTCGGAAAAATTCGAGCAGTTCCTCTCAACGAACTCAAAAAAAATACACCCCCATATTCAACGGCCTTTTTTTTGTGGCGGATTTCAACAAATCCTTCAAAAGTACGACAGTCGTCTTGCCGGATACGGCCCAGAAACTGTTTGGTGAACTGGGGCAGGCCCTCCAGCGCATGAATGTTAAAAATGGCCAGTTGATCAAACTGGAAGATCCGGAATTCGAAAAATTGTTTGTGGTTTACGGTCAGGATCAGGTGGAGGCCCGGTATATCCTGTCCACCAGCCTGATGCACCGAATCGTTGAGTTTCAAAAGCGTGCCCGAAAAAAAATGCGGATTTCCTTTTCAGCATCCAAATTGTATATGGCCATCCCGTTTGAAAGAGAATTGTTTGAACCGAAAATTATGGAGAGCCTCCTCAATATATCCCAGGTACAGGCGTATTATGATGACCTGAAGCTGGTCATCGATATTGTTGAGGATTTGAATCTGAACACCCGGATCTGGACACAAAAAGGACACCCCGGACCCGATGCCGTGGCCGCCGCCAACGCGGCATCGCAACTGCATGTTCCCAACAGTGAAATACAATCCTCACCGCTCCCGAAGATGGGAACACACCTGTCCCACCCGGAAAAAATAGTGGTGACAAAGGAAGTCTTCGAGGATTTTGTCAACAAGGCCCAAGATTCTATGGCACCGAAGGTCAAAACGGCTAAACGGTGGCTGAAACGGATCGCCGCTGTTTTTTTCCTTTTTCTGTGCATCGTTTTTTTCCTTTTTGAGTCATACCTGTTCGGATCGATTGTTCTGGGGATCGGGTTGTTCTTTTTAGCCGGCGGCTTCATGAATCCGGGTATGGAAAAACTCGCCGGATCAGTTCTATTTATCTGTGCGGGTATCGGCGTCGCGCTATATAGTTACAACGGTTATAAAACCGGCGTAGAAAGCAAAGACTGGCCCACCGTTGACGGTATGATCATTAAATCGGAAATTGAACAGCAAACGGTTACCACCGAAAAAGACGGCAAGAAAAAGACCGAGGTGACATCATATCCGAAAATCGCATATCAATATCGGATTGACGGTCAGAACTATGAATGCAAAAAGATCTCCTTTCTTTCAACTTCCGGCAGTGCCAACCAGATCGTTTCCAAATATCCCAAAGGAAAAACCGTTCGCGTCTACTACAACCCCGATAAACCCAAACAGGCTGTACTGGTTCCCGGTCATCCCGGTTTGAGTGTTGTGTCGTTTTTTTTCGCGGGTGTGTTTATTTTTTTGGGGGTGGGCATTGCCCTAAGCCAGCGCAAAAAGACAACGGCCCTCGGCAATTAAGGGTTCGCGCAATAATTAGTTCGCAATTTTAAGAATTGCGGCGGCCGCCTGGCAAGGCACAAAAGCGCAGGGATATCAGGTATATTCCGAGTTTTTGCAACGCAGTCAGGCGGAATGCGGCGGTGCTTAAAATGGGAAGTTATTTTTGCGCGAGCCCTAAGAGCTCAAAGAGATGGGGCATGCGGATTTAATTGTAAAAAAGCGACAATTTTCAGGGTATCGCCTGCCTGTTGCCAGGCCAGGCAGCATCATCAGCCCCTGGCCCTTTGCGCCCAGTTGGGTCCATCTGCAGGAGGTCGACCCAATCCACCGTGAGAGTGACGGTTCCCCAGTCCTGTTCCACAAGGCCGGTGAGAATATACGGCCGGTCAAGGTCCAGCATGTGGCGGAAACGGTGGTAGGCGTTGGGGAAAAAAGTGGTTTCAACGATGCCGGTTTCATCTTCAAAGGTTAGAAATTCCATGGCATCGCCGGTTTTGGTGCGGACTTTTTTGCCGGTGATGGGCCAAGCGGCCAGGCGTACCCGCCGGCCGATGAGGGTGGGCAACAGGTCCGCTTTGACTGTATTGAGGTGGTGCAGGGCCCCGGCATAGATCTCCATGGGGTGACAGTCGCACAAAAAACCGAGTACGGCAAATTCGCGCCGAAGTCGGTCAAGCCGGTTGTCCGGCGGCAGGGCCGGCGGGTAGATAACGGCGGTTTTGCTGAAAAGGGGCCTTTGCATAGGCCCATGGGATGGGGCTGGCGCCCGGCGGGCCAGGTGCCACAGCAGTCCGGCCCGGCTGTTGTCTACGGCAAACGCATCCAGTGCCCCGCAGTAGATTAAAGATCGGGTTTCTGCCGGGTCCGGATGAGCGCGTTCCAAAAAATCTGAAAAATCCCCAAACCGTTTGCACTGGCCTTCGGTCACAATGCGCATCATGCTTTGCGTGGACAGGCCCTTGACGGCCATCAGGCCTGCGTAAAGGGTTTTGTCACGGCCCGTCCAGTGAACCGCACTGACGTGGACGTCCGGCCCAAGGATTTCAATGCCCATGCGGCGTGCTTCGGAAACATAGGCAAAGGTGCTGTAAAAGCCGCCTTGGTTACTGATGACCGCGGCCATGAATTCGGCCGGGTAATGCACCTTGAGCCAGGCAGCCTGGAACGATACCCGGGCATAGGACGCGCTGTGGGGTTTGCAGAAAGAATACCCGTCAAAACTCATCATCATATTCCAGATCTCAGATATTTTGGCATCGGGCAGTCCCTTTGATCTGGCGCCGTCAAAAAAAAGATCGCGCATGTCGCACAATTGGCGTTGCTGGTCTTTTTTAGAGATGATTTTGCGCAGACCGTCGGCATCGACATGGGAAAAACCGGCAATGGCGACAGCCACCCGGGACACATCCTCCTGAAAGACCATGATGCCGAAGGTCTCGTCCAGGATATCGGCCAGAAGGGGGTGAATCGGGTCCCAGGCGCCGCCGTGCAACCGGCGGATATATTCCCGGATGAATTCATTGGCCGCCGGCCGGATAATGCTGCTGTGAATGACAAGATGCTCGAAATCACCGACTCCGGATTTTTGCTGCAACAGCCGCATGGCCGGGCTTTCAATATAAAAACAGCCCATGGTACGGCCCTGGGACAGGGCTTTTTGGGTGGCGTGATCCGTTTCGGGCTGCCAGGTGGCTTCATCGAACCGGATGTCATTGACCCGCACATTGGCCACGGCATCCCGAATCACCCCCAGGCTGCGGTTGCCCAGCAGATCTATCTTGACCAGGCCGGCGGCTTCAATGCTCTCTTTTTCCCACTGCATGACCGGAACCCCCTTGGGGGTTTGTTGAACCGGTACATAGGTGTCAATGGGATCCGGGGTAATGACAATCCCGCCGGGATGCACGGACAGATAGCGCGGAATACCGATGAGCTGCCGGGCCTGGGCCAGTATCCGTGGCCAGGGCCGGGGCAGGTTCACAAGCCCGGCTTCCGGTCTTTTCGGCGTCTGTGCCAAACCATGGGCGGGTCGTTCCCAAAGACGGTGGCATGACGGTAATCGTTTAATGGCGCCCGTGATTTCTCCTTCGGGCAGGCCAAATACCTTGGCACTTTCACGGATGGCCATCCGTTCCTGGAAGAGAACGTGGCTGGCGACCATGGCGGCGTGCCCCTGATGGGCCTCAAGGACGCGATGCAGTACCGCATCCCGCTCATCCCAGGCAAAATCAACGTCGATGTCCGGGGGGTCTTTACGGCCGGGATTTAAAAATCGCTCAAAGTACAGGTTGTGCCGGACCGGGCAGACATTGGTGATGCCCAGGCAATAGGCGATGAGAGAAGCGGCCCCCGAGCCCCGGCCGCAGGTGCGCGGGCTGTGTTGAACAATGTCCCGGACCGTCAGAAAATAAGTGTCAAATCCCATCTGGCAGATAACGGTCAGTTCGTGTTCGATTCTTTGAACCACAGATTCGGGCAGGTCCATGCCATATCGTTTTTGTGCGCCGGCATAGGCGGCATCGCGCAGGCATTGGGGTGCTTTTCCGTTGCCCGGGCCTTTCCAGGGGGGCAGGACAAGGCCAAAATCCGGACCGGTGAAGGTGATCTGATCGGCCAGACGGTGGGTGGCACTGACAGCTTCCGGACACATGGCAAACCGGCGGGTATATTCTTCAGGGGCGGCCAGCCAGGCATCGGGGGGGGCACTGTCACCGGGTTGCAGTCGCGACAAAACCGTATTGCGCTCAATGGCCCGCAGCAGACGATGGGTGTGGATATCCGCCGGAGCCGACAAAAAGCTGCCCGGTGTGGCCACCACGGGTATACCCAGGGCTTTGGCCGTGCGATAAATTGGGTGGTGCACGGAAAGGGGTCGCCGCGGGATGGCTGCGGCAACATCCAGGCCGGCACCCTGCCATGGGGCCAGCAGGTCTGCATCCCGGGTTAAAACCACCAGCCCGTCTGCAAGGGGTACGATGCTTTTTTTCAGTTCAAAATGTTCATCCATGTGCCGATGGGTAATCAGGCGGCAGAGATTGCGGTAACCGATTTTATTTTTAACCAGGCAGACGGCGCGGTGGCTGTACGCCGGGTCAGTGACCTCAGCGCCGATGATGGGCACGAGTCCTTCCTGCCGGCATGCGTTTAAAAACGGCCATAACCCATAGAGGTTGTCGGTGTCGGTGAGGGCCAGGCGGGTATAGCCCAGACGTCGGGCAGTGCGGCAGATGTCCTGAATGGAACTTGTGCCCCACATCAGGGAATAATGGGATCGAACCGTCAGGGGAATCATGCCACCAGGCTCCTTCCCATGTGAATGGCTCCCGGGCCAAAGCGATGCCGGACAGCGTCCATGGCACCCACAATCCCGGCCCGTTTTTCACGGTGCTGCCGGTCGTTTTCAAACAGGGCCATCTGTGTCGGTGGAAAAACCAGGCCATCGCAGACCAGGGCCAGGTGCCGTATGCGCACCCGTCGTTTCCATGCGGCCTTCAGGGTGCGTCCGGCGACGTCAAAAAGGTCCAGGTCATTGGCGGTGGCCGGCTTTGCCCGGGATTGCCGGATACAGCGTTTACCATCCGTGTAGTTCAGGAAAATGCCGATGCGACGTGCGGCCAGGCAGCGTTTGCGCAGACAGTGGCCCGCCTGCTCCACTAGGCAATACAGGTGACGCTCAAGGGCCTGGGCGTTATTGGTGTCTTCGCTGAATTCATGCCCAACGTGGATAACAGGGGGGCTTTGCCCCACCGGCAGCACCGGAGATCCATCGATGCCGCGCACCGCTTTATAAATAGAGGGCGCACGTCTGCCAAAGGGTACCTCCAGCTGCGCCAGGCTCAATGCGGTCACCTGGAAAACATGGGTAAGGTTGAATTCATGCAATCGGATTAGATCCGCCTTTTCAATGCCGGGTACCAGACAGAGGGACAGCGGGGCGAGTGCCCTGGATTCATCGCCCGCTGCCACCATATATTCCCCCACGGGTTTGACCAGACGGGATGCCACCTTGGCCACCAGTTTGTTGGGGGCCACCGACCAGATGGGATTCAGGCCCATGTCGTTTTTGATCTGCCGGTGCAACCGCCAGGCGATATCCACGGGCGGGCCCAGCAGGCGATGGGTGCCGGTGACATCCATGAACAGGTGACCGTCATCAGGCCCGGATTCGATGAGCGGTGAACAGGGCAGGGCCTGTTTCAGCAGGGCGTGCATGGCCCTGTCATAGCGGTCCATGTGAGGGGCGATAACCGCGGCATCGCGACACAGGCGCACGGCCCGGCCCAGCAGCATGCCCTTGCGGATTCCGGCCCGGTAGGCTTCGTCACTCATATCATAGACAGCGGCCCGATAGGCTTTCCCGGGCGCAATGATGACGGGCCGGTCAGCCAGTCTGGGATCGATAACCCGTTCCACGGCCACGGCAAAATCGGCAACATTTAGATGAATGATGGCACGTTCCAATTACATCAATCCCTGTTCGGTCAGGATGCGGATCAGGTGCCGTGCGTTGTCGGGTGCCTGGCCCCGGACGTGGTTGTTAAAAAAAATGATGCCGCTGCGGGCTCTGTCGGCCATGGGGTTGATGTATAAATCGCTCCATTGTCGCAGTTCGGCATCGCTGTAATGGTAGTCGAACTGTTTTTGCATGTTGCCACAGCGCCATTCCTTTGCATTGCGGCCGTGGAAGCGGATATAAAAAAGATGCGGACTGGTGACGACATCCAGGCAGGGAAACAGGCCCGGCAGGTCCGGTTCATCCACCGTCACGAGGGTGGTCCGGCGTCTTTCCAGTTCGGCAAATACCCGGTCCGTGGCCCAGGATGCATGGCGGAATTCCACAGCCATGGGCAGTCCGGCCAGTTCATCCAGCAGCAATGCCAGGTATGTGCGATTTTGCACGGTACGGGTAAAAGACCCGGGAAACTGGATCAGGATGGCCGCCAGTTGCCGGGCCTGCATCAGGGGTGCGATGCCGTCCCGGTATTGGTGCGCCTGCCGGCGCCACGTGTCTGCATCGATGTCATGGGTCAGGGTGCGGGTCAGTTTGGCGGCAAAACTGAAATCCGGGGGCACTTTCCGGCGCATCCGTTCAATGGCCTGGGATCGGGGCATCTGGTACCAGGTATAGTTTAATTCGGTAATGTTGAATGTTTCGGCATAGCATGCCAGCATACTGCCGGTTTGAGTGCCGGGGGGATAGAACTTTGCATCGATCCATTCCGTATAAGAATACCCGCTGGTGCCCACCCGTACACGGTTCATTATTCATTCCTCATTTCATCGGGGCCCCGCTGAATGCCGATGACCCGGCCTTGAATCAGCACCTCTCCGAAGGGGTAATACATGGGGGCGTAACCGGCATTTTCCGGCCGCAGTTCAATACGGTCATGGTGCAGGAAAAAGCGTTTGACGGTGGCTTCGTCCTGGTTGATGAGGGCCACCACAATTTCTCTGCTTCGGGCGTACTGGCACGGTTCGCAGATGGCCAAATCATGGGCAAGAATGCCGGCATTTTTCATTGAATCGCCCTGTACCCGCAACGCAAAAAGGTTCTGCCCTCGATAGAGGTCGGCATCCAGTACAAGGCTGCCGTCCCATTCCTGCTGGGCATACATGGGCAACCCGGCCCTGATCTGCCCGATAACCGGCACTTCACGCCAGCGCTGCAGGCCGGATGTTTTGTTAATGCGGTTCAAGATATGCAAGGTGCGACTGTAGCGACCCTGGCGTCTCACATATCCCTTTTCTTCCAGTATTTTGAGGCTCTGGGACACGGCAGAATGGCTTACGCCAAGGTCCACAGCGGCCTGGCGAAGGCTGGGTGGCTGACCGTCCCGGGTAATGGCGCCCTGGAGGTAGGATAAAAATCGTTCCTGTTTCGGCGTGAGACCCGATTGCATGATATTCTCCAATCCATTGGTTTTGATAACTGCCTGAACAAAAAAAGGATTTCAATCGATTAGTGGGCACAGCCCCCTGCGAAGCGGCATCCGGATGTTGTTTGAAAATGTCGACGCGAGTTTTCATGAAGATGTCCGTTTGTCGATCTGGGCCGATCTGTAATATGTAAAAATGTAAATGTCAATGTAAAGTTAAATGTAAAGTTTTGCAAAAAAGGAAAAACAGGAGAAGAGGGAATAATGTGGAAAAGAATAATCTTGGCTAATTTTAAATGTAGGGCCTCCTCTGTCAGCTATCGCTGATTAAAAACCAACCTTTATTTTTATCCGTGCCAATCCGCGCCCCATGCCATCACCTTCAGTCTTTTTCTATATGTTGCTGTTCGTTTATCACCGGCTTTTTCGAGAAGTCCTGTTTTTACACCCTGCTGCAGGTCCCGGCTGGCCGTGGTCGTGGATATGGTTTTAAAAATTGTCTGATAGTCTCTTCTGGAAAACGCACTGTCGTTAAATGCGCGTGTTGTCATTTTCAATCGGTCCGAGGCCGTTGGCGTCAAAACGATCGGGTTTCAAGCATCAGCTCTTGTAGAGATTCGTGTATGACGGAAAGCATAAAAACGACAGAATCAGTGCAGTCGCCGGTGTCATCACCTGTGGTTAATTCTCGGTAATAGTCGCTCTGCCGTTTTTTAATAAAATCCACAAACCTGATCACGCGTCGGTGAAGTTTCTTTGGTGGATAGAGATGCCTGTATCGTCTGTATGCGATTTTTTCGGTGAAGTGTCGGGTGGGGTTTTTGAAGCTTCACGCCCTCCAGTTGATCAATCGTTTCTGCAATAGCGGTAAGCAGATTTATTGCCTGTGAGGTTGTTCGGCATTCGTAGATTTTATTTTTCATTGGCATGATACTATCATGCCAATGAAAACTTGAGGCGAGTGCAGAATGTGCGATGGAAGCAAGCTGATGGGATGGTGTTTCCCTGGAAAAGTCAATAAATGTGGGTTATGGAAAAATTATTCAAAGGGTTTGTTTTATGAAAGCTATTATGATCGTGGCTCTTGCAAAAATGGCTTTACATTTTAAGCCTTTTATCCCTCCTTGGCTGTGGCACGAAATTTCGGAATATACTGCAAGAGGTTCCAGTGTTTTCGTGACTTTTTAAATTGGGATTTTTTTCTTCCGATGCCGGCCAGCCCGATCAGGCCTATTCCGAATAGCAGCATGGTGGCCGGCTCGGGAACAGATGCAGCACCTTCCATGTCATTTTTTCCGGTAATCCCCAATGCCGTCGAATTTGTACCCCAGGTAGAATTGTCAATGCGGTCCGCGCTGGTGATTTCAACGCCTAAATCAGTTTCTACAGTTCCTAAGAGGCTTGCCTCCGAATTTCCCATCAGAAGAAATACCGATATAAAAAGGCCCAGTAAGATGGCATATCGATTTTTCATGATATTGCTCCACGTCCATTAAAGTATATGTTGTTGCAGATTAAAAATGTAAACTGTGGTTATGATATGCAATATAAATACCAAATTGTGAAATTGTGGCAGATATATTTGGTATAATAATTATTTGTTTTAATTGTAGTGTGTTAACCAATATTTGCGGTAGACTTTGAAAGGCATTAAAAATGAAGTGGAAGGGGGGTATGTGTAATTAATGTGTTAATTTTAAAAATTTATTATGTAATTGTGTAATTTGCTACACAGTGGCTCCTGAAGTTGATTATGGGTGACGGGTTGTTTGGCAATGGATAGGGAAATTTATGAAAGTCATTTCAGGTAATACGCAAAATTTCAGTGAAATTTATTTAACTCCGGATTCCTTCCTGTGCCAGTTCCAGGCGGTCCGGATGATGGTGTCAAGGGTTTCGTAGCAAGGGCGCCAGCCCAGTTCGGTTTTTATTTTGTCGGATGCGGCCACCAGGGCGGCCGGATCACCGGCCCTTCTATTGGTTTCCGCAACGGGGATTTTACGGTCGGTTATTTTTTCGGCCAGGCAAATGACGTCACGGACTGAAACGCCTTTGCTGTTACCAAGGTTGTAAAGTGCACTCTGCCCGCCGTCCAGCAGGTGGTTCAGGGCCAGCAGATGGGCCTGGGCAAGGTCGGTAACATGGACATAGTCCCGGATGCAGGTGCCGTCGGGGGTGTCGTAATCGGTTCCGAAAATTTTAATCTCTTTGCGCTTTCCAGCGGCAACTGTGAGTACAAGGGGGATCAGGTGGCTTTCAGGCTGGTGGCATTCACCGATAGTGCCGGATTCATCAGCACCGGCGGCATTAAAATAGCGAAGGCAGACGGATTTCAATCCATGGGCCTGATCACAGTCCGCCAGCATCCGCTCCACCGCGACTTTGGTGGCGCCGTAGGGGTTGGTGGGGCAGGATGGATGCGTCTCGGTGATGGGTAATTGAACCGGTTCACCATACACGGCTGCGGTGGATGAAAAAATAAATTTTTTTATGTTAAATCGGATCATGGCATCCAGCAGTTCGATGGTACAAGCCAGGTTGTTCCGGTAGTATTTCAAGGGATTGGCAACCGATTCCCCCACCAGTGAAAAGGCGGCAAAATGCATCACGGCATCTATCTGATGCTGAGAAAAGAGCGTTTCCAGCAGTTTCGGATCACCCAGGTCTCCTTCAATCAGGAGGCCGCCGGGTAAAAGCGCCCGGTGGCCTGTGGAGAAATTATCCAGAACAATAACCGCATATCCGGCCGCCAGCAGCTCTTTGACCATGTGTGAGCCGATATATCCGGCCCCCCCCACCACCAGTATGGTTTTTCCGTTCACTTTATCGCCTCTCCGGCATCTTCGGGCGTGTTTCTGATATTAAACAACTGTTCTGTTTTGGAGATGCGAAACAGTTGTTGCACGGTTTGGTTGAGGTTGCACAGAAACATCCGTCGACTCAGGCTTGCCAGGTGTTTATGCAGTTTTAAGAAAAACATCAGCCCGGCGCTGTCGACAAATTTGAGATCCTTTAAATCCATAATACAGTCGGATACCCCGATTTCAGCGAGGATTGCATCCATGTTGATTTTCTCTTTTTGACCGGCATCCATGGTGCCGTAAAGGCGGATATGGGCAATGCCGCCTTTTCTCTGGCTGACAAAGTAAAAGCCCCGTGTTTTTTCTTTTGTTTTGATTCGCTCTAAAACTTCCTCGGCGTTATCACAGATATGATCTTCAAGACGCTCCAGCATGCGGGTCAGTTTAAAAAAACGCCGGGTTGAAGGGGTTAAACCGGTTAGAAAAAGTGTTTTATCGAGCTCCTGAAGTTTGCGCCAGAGCGTTATAATAAAACCCAGCCCTGAAGAATCAATGAAGGTAACCTGGTCAAATTCCAGTACGATATTGGATACCTGATCGATCATGGGGCCGATCTGGTCTTTGACACTGCTGACAATGGATGCGTCCAGGTGATCCGGCAGTCTGACGATATTGATATGCAGCATACTATTGTCGATGGATTCGGGGCTGCGGGTTTCCAGAATCGACAATTGCTTGTGTCTTAATTTAAATAAGAAGCGTTTTAAACGATAATACAAAATGGCAGGTAAGAGCATTAACCCGAATTTGAAGATACCTGTAAAATAACGCCGCCACAATCGGTTGGGGTTCTGAGTCATCTGGAAAATCCATCCGGTTCCGGTTTTTTGCATCCATAAGGGCGCATTTTTTACAGAACCGACGATACATTCAAATGTTTCGTTGAGATCGATGGAAACGGGGACGTTGAGACGGTATCGGTTGCGGTCGAACCAGAGCCCCTGTTTTGGGTTACCAAAATCGATGAGCAATATATCGGCATTGGATAGGTTGATGCGGTCAGTGATTTCACGATCCTGAGCCGCTTCATCGGCCATTTGGGTTCCTTCCTTATGGACATGTGGCGCATATACACCGGCAATTTTCAGTTGCGGGTATTGTGCCTGCAGTTTTTCAGCGGCCTGCTGACCGACAGTTTCTTTGCCGCCCAGAAAAAATATGGATTTGCCGCGAAGAGATGATTCCTGGGCCAGCCTCGGTATTAAATTTATTGCTGTGACCCTTTCCTTTAAAAAGGTGCCAAGCAGTCGACTGGCCCATACAATAGGCCTGCCGTTCGGGATAACAAGGTCGGATCGTACCAGTATATCCAGAAGCTCGGGATTTCGAATTTTTGAAAATTTCCAGGTCAGGGTATTCACGACGAAATCCACATTGACGGTGGCAACCCGGCGGGCCCTGCCGTCGATCTTCCAGGTGTCGATCATGGAAAAAATATGGTCGATGATATCTTCCATGTTCAGATTGCTGATGGGAATTCCCAGGACAACAATGGTGTCACTGATTTTGTGGTTCGACATTTTTTACACCTGTTTTTTTTTCTTCCGCTGCAATTTCCATTAAATATTGTCCGTAATCATTTTTCAACAGATTCCCGGCCAGTTTTTTTAACTGGACGGTATTGATGTAACCCAGACGGTAGGCAATTTCCTCCACACATGAAATTTTGACCCCCTGGCGGTCCTGGATCGCCTGAACAAAGGCGGATGCCTGGGCCAGGGCTTCATGGGTGCCGGTGTCAAGCCAGGCAAATCCTCTTCCCAGAAGTTCCACCCGCAGATTGCCGTCGCGCAGGTATGCCCGGTTAACATCGGTAATTTCAAGCTCTCCACGTGGCGATGGCTTAAGCCTGGCGGCGATTTCCACTACGGTATTGTCATAAATATAGAGCCCGGGAACAGCAAACTTTGACTTTGGTTTTTCAGGTTTTTCCTCGATATTGATGACTTTGCCCGAATCGTCAAACTCCACCACGCCGTACCGTTCAGGATCCCGTACCCGATAGCCGAAAATAAGTGCCCCTTTTTCCAGGGTCACCGCTTTTCTCAATATTTTTTGCAGGCTGTGTCCCTGGAAGATGTTGTCCCCCAGGATCAGGCAGACCGAATCGGATCCGATAAAATCCCTGCCGAGAATAAAGGCCTGGGCCAGCCCTTCGGGCCGGGGCTGCGCTTCATAGGAAAAGGAGAGTCCGAGTTGGGCACCGTCGCCGAACAGGTGTTTGAATTTAGGCAGGTCATCTGGGGTGGAGATGATCAGTATCTCACGAATGCCGGCCAGCATCAGCACGGATAAGGGGTAGTAGATCATGGGTTTGTCGTAGACCGGCAACAGTTGCTTGCTGACGGATCGGGTAATCGGATACAGCCGTGTACCGGACCCGCCCGCAAGAATGATTCCTTTCATAATACGTCCCTTTTTGAATTGAAAATTGATAGAAGTCCTTAACTTCTCACTTTTCAATAGTCAGTATTCAATTTTTACCCTGTCGTCCGTACATATCCTCCAGCCGGATGATATCCTTTTCGTTTAAATAACTGCCCGACTGAACTTCGATCATTTCCAGGGGGGTCTGCCCCGGATTTTCCAGTCTGTGGGGGACGCCCAGGGGAATGTAGGTGGATTCATCTTCCCTGAGTATGAACTGATCTTTTCCCCTGGTCACCAGAGCCGTTCCCCGTACAATGATCCAGTGTTCGGCCCGGTGAAAGTGTTTTTGCAGGGAAAGTTTGCTGCCGGGTTTCACCGTGGTGCGTTTGACCAGGAACCGGTGAGATTTGTCGATGGTTTCATAGGTGCCCCAGGGCCGGTAGACCTTGCGATGGGTATGGACCTCCGGGCGGTTGCCCGCTTTTAACTGGTTGACCAGTTTTTTAATGTCCTGGACACGATTCCGGGGGGAGATTAAAACCGCATCAGCGGTTTCAACCACGATGTGGTCTTCAAGACCCACCGCCGTTATCATGCGGTCCGCGGCATAGAGCAGGGAATTTTTGACATCATGAACCAGTACATCTCCATGGATGACATTTTGCCGGTCATCTTTTTGGCCAACCTGCCAGAGGGCTTCCCAGGATCCCAGATCATTCCATCCGGCGTCAAGCAGTATCATGGCCCCGTGTCGGGTTTTTTCCATGATGGCGTAATCAATGGAATCACTCGGGCAGGCGTCAAAGGCGTTTTTATCCAGACGAAAAAAATCAAGATCATCCTTTCCATGCGCAAGGGCACGGGTACAGGCCGTGACAATTTCAGGGGTATGTTTTTCAAGCGCTTCAAGTACTGTTGACGCTTTGAACATGAACATGCCGCTGTTCCAGCAGTAATTGCCTGACGCAACATAATGGACGGCGGTTTCCAGATCCGGTTTTTCAACAAATTTGTCAATTAAAACGACTTCGGGGTGGCTGCCCGTGTTGTCTGCTTTGAAAAGATCCGGTTTTTCCCCTTTACGGATATAGCCGTATCCGGTTTCCGGCCCGTTGGGCGTAATGCCGAAGGTGATGAGGTATCCCTGTTTTGCAAGGTCGACACCGGTGGTCACAATTTTATGAAAATTTTTAATATCGGTTATATCATGGTCGGCGGGCAGTACCAGCAGCACGGCATCCGGATCTGCCTCTATTGCCCTCAGGGCGGCCACGGCAATCGCCGGAGCCGTATTGCGGCCCACCGGTTCCAGCAAAATAGTCGCGTTGCCGGTGTTGATCAATCGAAGCTGTTCGGCTACCATAAAGCGATGCTGATCATTACACAGAACTATGGGTGCGTCGATGTTTTCCAGATGGGCGAGACGGAGGACCGTGTTCTGGAGCATGCTGTTTTCATCCACCAGACTCAGTAATTGTTTGGGGTACAGTTCGCGGGAAAGGGGCCACAATCGGGTCCCGGCGCCGCCGGCCAGTATAACGGGTACTATCATGGTCACCTTTCATCAAAATTGCATCTAAGGACGACAAACCCATCCTCGTATTTATTTGTTATTTTATAGGGCAATGTCTTAAAAAGTTCAATCATCTTTTTGTTTTGCGGGCTTGTGTAGGCCACAAGATTGGCGATGCCGTTTTCCCTGGCGGCCTTGGATAATTTGTTGAGCAGGATTCTGCCCAGGCCTTTACCCTGCCATTTCCGGTTGATTGAAAAAGCCACTTCCGCTGTATTACCGGCTTTTTCAAGAAGATATTCTCCTACACCGATGATGCTGCCAAAGCCGAATTCTCCTACCACCACGACGATTGTAAGGTTGTTACGATAGTCGATTTGTGATTTTTGCTCTATTTCATCCCGCATAAACCGGGTTTTAATCTGCAGAAACCTGGAATATATATCCTGGGAATCCATATTATAGTAATGCTCCTGAATTCTTCTGATATCCACCGGCTTTGCCGGCCGGATGGTGACGGTCTCCCCATTGATTTCCCTGGTTTCTTCGATATTTAAAGGATAGATGCCGTGAATGGATTCCGAAAGAATCCGTTCTTTTCCGAGAAGGCCTATTTCCCGGGCTTTTAAAAACAGTTCATCCCGGAAATCAGGGTGGGCCAGGCTGATCATGGCCATGGCACGTTCCTGAAGGCTCTTTCCGTGCAGATTAACGGCTCCGAACTCGGTCACAACATAATGGACATCCACCCGGGGCACTACAATGGCAACGTCTGTCAACATGGGCACAATGGTGCTTTTTTGGCCGTCTTCGGATGTCGAAGTGAGCATCAGAATCGATTTGCCGTCCCTGGCAAGGGTAGCACCCCGCATAAAATCAAGGATGCCGTTAACTCCTGAATAATGGCTGGCGGCCAGGGCATCAGTGGCCACCTGGCCGGTGAGATCCATCATCATGACTGTGTGCATGGACACCATTTTACGGTTGCGCAGGATCAGTGCCGGAGAGTTCACATAATCGGAAGGATGAAATGCGATGGCCGGATTATCGTCTAAAAACTCATACAGGTTGCCGGTTCCCACGGCACTGCTGCCCACTAGTTTGCCTTCGTTGAATTCTTTGAATTTATTGGTTATGACCCCTTTGGAGACCAAATGCATGATTTCATCGGTGATGAACTGGCTGTGAACCCCCAGGTCATTTTTGTTGCCAAGGGCCGATAAAACGGCCTGGGACACCGGTCCGATTCCCGCCTGTATGGTGGAACCGTCCGCCACCAGCCTGGCGACCTGATCGGCAATTTTCTGTGCAGCATCGGATTTTACCGGTTTTTGAATGGAGATGATCGGCTCTTCATGTTCAACAAAAACATCCACATCGTTTACATGGATAAAACTGTCGCCCATTACCCGGGGCATTGCCGGATTCACCTGGGCAATGACAAGGTCGGCAGACAGGGTCGCCGCCTGGGTGATATCCACGGACACCCCCAGGCTCATCCAGCCGAAATCATCCGGCGGGGATACCTGAATAAGGGCGGTATGAATATACAGTTTTCTCTGTTTGAACAGCGGCGGAATGGCAAACAGGTTGACCGGTGTGATAAAGCGCATGTCCCGGGCAAGTCTTTTGGGGATCAACGAGCCGTTGTAAAATGATCTGATATTCAGATTTCGATCTTTTGTCTGATCAGCGACCAGTGTCAGCGGGCTGCTTTCCATGGCCATGAGACGGACAACTTCAACATCGGTAAATTTCAGTGCCTGTAAAAAAAAGTGACGTACCAGATGCTGGGGTTCACCGCAGTAGGATCCGAAAAATACCCGTTGCCCCGGTTTGATTAAGCTGATGGCCGTCTCAGCGGTTTGCTTTTTGCTTACATAATGATCTACCCAGGATACCGTCGTATTCATATTCTTTTCCTTGTCCGAAGTTGTTTTTTTGTCCGAACAGGTGCACGATCGACTTGAATATCAACGTAAAAAAATACCCCGTTTTACTTGAAGTAAAGCGGGGCGTTATGTCTGTTTTTCCACATCTTCATTAAGCTCGGTGATCCTGAAGTTTTTCCTTACCTTTGATGATCTGTTTTTTGACTTTTTCCATCACCAGATCAATGGCGGTCTGCATTTCGGTGCTTTCTTCTTTGGCAATAACCGAAAGCGGGGGACCGGTCAGATTGACTTCTACGATGCTGCGCAGTTTTTCGGAACGTAAGACAACCTCGGCGGTCCCGGGTTTGGGCAGGAGTTTGTCAAACCGGCTCAGCTTATCTTGGACGTAGGTTGTTAGATATTGGGAGGATTCAAGATTTTTAAAGGTTACCGATGTCTGCATGTTTCGCCCTCCTTTTGTGGCCTTTCGTTTATCTTCCCGTTACAGGAAAAGTCATGATTTTTCCCTAACGGGAAGAAACAAGCGATCTGGGATATGCTATTGTTCCCCCGAAGAATTTGTCAAGAAAAATATTACCTCTTGCGCCGGTAAAACCGTCGGTTTGGTAAAGCCTTGTTGCCTGGTAAGGGACACGCCCTATTTCCGCAGACGACCAGCGGCAGTTTTGATTTTATCAAAGAACCTTTTTTTGATAAAAACTTTAAGGTAAAGATCTCCGGGTTCCCCCCCATTTTTGCCTTTTTCTCCCATATTTTTGAGCCTGATGCGCTGGCCCTCTTTTATTCCGGGGGGAATTTTGACGATCAGTTTTTTTGATCTTTTTTTCAGATAAAAGGCATACGGCCCTCCCTGCACGGCCTGCTCAGGATCAATTCGCAGGATGTCATGGAGGTCGATGCCGTTTTCAGGAATCTTTACACCGCTTATTTTGCCGATCAGATTGCGCGTCAGTTTTCCCAACAGGCCAGTTGAGCCGGTTTGACCTGAATTCAGGCGGCCTTTTTCCTGACGGCCAAAACCGCCTTGAAACATAAACCCCCGCATGGAAAACCCCTGTTTTTTGAAATCAAAATTTTGGTACCCCTGCCCGTAAAATTCCTTAAAGATGTCGTCAACCCCTCTAAAACCAAACGATCGGGCCATCTCTTCCAGGATGCGATTGATGTCGGAGCCGCTGAAAATATCTTTTTCCGTATAATTTTGTCTGAAATGACTGTAGGCTGATGGCCCGAATTGATCGTGTAATGCGTCATATGCCTGTTTTTTTTTAGGATCAGACAAAACGGCATAGGCTTCATTGACGGCCTTCATCTGTTCTGCGGCCTGGGGGTCTGAATTGTTACGATCCGGATGGTATTTAAGCGCCAGTGTGCGGTAAGCGTCTTTTATTTTTTTGGCCGGGGTGCTTTTTGTCACCCCCAAGACCTGGTAATAATCCCTTTGCCCCATAGATTGTTTGATTCCTATAATGTTGTTTGATTGGTCGGTGCGCTTTTTACGAGACCATCAGCTTTTGAATTCCGGAATTTTCGAACGGTTTTGTTCTTTATTTCCTGAGTTGTCTGTATACTCTGACCATCCGGCAGACAAAGCCGATGGTCAGCGCCAGGCTGATCAAAATAATCAGATTAGATGCAAAAAAAGTTATAATAAATGTAAAAGGATCATTCTGATCATAAGCCAGCATCAGTATGTTGATGCCAAATAACAAAAAGAAACATCCCATCAGTGTCAAACCTGTCTGTCGGATCCACCAAAAAAGGTTGTTCATGCATTTTCCTTGAAGCCGTCAAAAAGTGCTGCCATAATACTTTTTTAGATCTGTCGGTCAGCTTTTTAGTGACCATGACGTTTATTTACCATTTTATACTATAATACGGAAAATTTTATTTGCAAAGAGGCTGTTTTTAAAACGAGGTGACCCATGAATGATAAAATTCGCAGGATTGCTGAAAAAATTGCCGAAAAAGGCAAGAATGTCATTTTTACCGGCGCCGGCATTTCAACAGAAAGCGGTATCTCCGACTATCGCAGCAAGGGCGGCATCTGGGATAAATTCAAGCCGGTTTATTTTGATGATTTCATGACCTCCAGAGACGCACGCATTCGATACTGGGCTGAAAAGTCGGAACTTTACCGGCACCTTGCCACAGCCGAACCCAATCCGGGGCATCGAGCGATTTTTGAGCTGTATACATCCGGCCTGGTGCAGGTGGTGATTACCCAGAATATAGACGGATTGCATCAGGCTTCCGGCTTGCCGGACGACCGGGTCATTGAACTGCATGGAAATACGCTGCGCGTGCGCTGCATGCAGTGTAATGCCATTTTTCCCATTCATGAGATTCAAAAGCGCATAGATGTCGGTGACCTGGCCCCCGAATGTGACTGCGGGGGATATTTGAAACCGGATACCGTATCGTTTGGTCAGGCCATGCCCCGGGACCAGGTCCGTAAAGCTGTGACATTTTCACAGGAGTGCGATTTTTTTCTGGTGGTAGGCTCCACCCTGATCGTGCAACCTGCTGCGATGATGCCCCAGTATGCCCGGCAGGCCGGTGCATTTTTATCAATGGTCAACCTTTCAAAGACGCCCATTGACCATCTGTGCGATGTGGTGATTCGCGGCAAGGCAGGGCCGGTATTGACTGATATTGCGGCCACTGTAAAGGCGGCGTCCTAATTGCTTGACTGCCTGCTTTTTGATGTCTATGATAGTATTGCTTGAATCAATATATTAATAGGGTACCTTGAAAATGCATGTGTTGATGTCCATCCAGACATTCAGTTTTTAGATGGGCACGGCCCTGATGAATCAATTCAGTACATGGGAGAGAAAAATGAAAAAAGCAATATCAATGGTGGGCATTTTGTTGATCATACTGTCTGTTTTTTCCTGCGCAGGCCCCACCAACCAGGAGCGCGGTACCAAAACCGGTGTTCTGATCGGCGCGGGAGGGGGTGCTGCTCTTGGCCAGGCCATTGGTCGCAGTACGGAAGCCACCTTGCTCGGCGCGGCCATTGGTGCTGCCGTCGGCGGCATTGCCGGAAATCAGATCGGCGCCTATATGGATCGCCAGGAGCAGGACCTCAGGGCCGCTATGGCCCAGTCTGAATCGGCCAGTATCCAGCGCACCCAGGATGTATTGACCGCCACCTTTAAATCAGAGGTTTTTTTTGATTATGATTCGGCGATACTTAAAGCCGGGGCCTATCCGGAAATCGGGCGTGTTGCCGGTGTATTGAATAAATATCCCCAGACCTCCATCAGGGTGGAAGGACACACCGATGCCAAAGGTGCTGATGCCTACAATCAGAAATTGTCTGAAAGACGTGCTCAGGCGGTCATGGCCGCTCTGGTGCAAAGAGGGGTTGATCCCCTGCGGATTCAGGCCATCGGTTTCGGCGAAACCCAGCCGGTGTCTTCCAGCGATGCAATGAACCGCCGGGTGAATATCGTTATTGCGCCGGTGGGGTAGGGCTCAGTATCAATGGGCCTGTGCCCAGTTGTCTCCTGCCACCACATTGACTTTGAGAGGCACCTTGAGATCCCAGATGCCTTCCATAACCTCTTTGGCAAGGGCTTTGACGGTCTCCAGTTCGTCCGGCGGTACCTCGAACACAATTTCATCGTGTACGGACAGCAGCATGACGGATTTGAGGTTTTTTTCGTTTAATGCCGCTGCTGCCTTGATCATGGCCAGTTTAATCAGGTCCGCTGCCGTGCCCTGGATGGGTGTGTTGATGGCGGTTCGTTCGGCAAATTTGCGGGTTGTGGCATTGGTGCTGGCAATATCCGGGAGCAGGCGGATGCGACCCAGCAGGGTACTGGTTTTTTGGGTCTGCCGGGCCTGCTCGATGGTATTGTCGATGAATTGTCTGACACCGCTGTATCGCGCAAAATAGTTGTTGATGTAAGTCTGGGCCATCTTGCGGCTGATACCCAGTTGATTGGAAAGGCCAAAAGCGCTCTGGCCGTAGATAATGCCGAAATTGATGGCCTTGGCCTGTTGCCGCAATGCTTGGTCGATAAAAGAGGGGAAGACCTGGAATACTTCGGCGGCGGTGCGGGTATGAATGTCTTCATCTTCCTTGAAGGCCTTGATGAGGATCTGGTCATCACTGCAGTGGGCCAGGATGCGCAGCTCTATCTGTGAATAATCCGCCGCCACAAAAGACCAACCCCTGCGCGGTATAAAAGCGCTCCGGATTTCCTTCCCCTCGTCGGTGCGGATGGGGATGTTCTGTAAATTGGGATCAGAACTGCTGAGCCGCCCGGTGGCGGTGACCGTCTGGTTATAGGAGGTATGAATCCGTCCGGTATCCGGGTGGATCAGCCCTATAAGGGCATCGGTATAGGTTGATTTCAGCTTGGTCAGGGTCCGATATCGTAAAATCAGGGCCGGTAGTTCATGCTTCTGGGCCAGGGTCGTTAAGACATTGACATCGGTGGAATAGCCGGTTTTTTTCTTTGTTTTTTTCTGTACCGGGAGCCCGAGCGTATCAAACAGGATATGGCCGAGTTGCTGGGAGGAGTTGATGTTGAATGGCTCGCCGGCAATAACATAAATTTCCTTTTCAAGCCCTTCCATCTGCATTTCAAAAGATTTGGACAGATCCTGCAACCGCTTTCGGTCAACGCTCACACCCGCCATTTCCATGCCCACAAGAACCGGCACCAGCGGCATTTCGACCTCTTTAAAAAGATCCGTCAAATTGACGTTGTCCAGCTCTCGTGCCAGAACATTTCCGGCCATAAGCGTCATATCGGCATCTTCGCAGGCATAGGGCGTTGCTTTTTCAATGGGAACCCGGGCAAAGAGACCGCCTGTGTTATCCTTGCCGGTGACATCTTTGTAGGAGATGGTGGTGTGATCCAGAAAATCAAGGGCGATCTGGTCCAGGCTATGGGCACGCTTGGACGGATTGAGCAGGTAGGATGCCAGCATGGTGTCAAACGTCACCCCTTTAAGGTCAATGCCGTGGCGTAAAAGGACGATCCAGTCGTATTTAATATTTTGGCCGATTTTTTTTAAATCGGGGTTTTCCAGAACCGGTTTAAGCTGATCCAGAACCCATTTTCGATCAAGCTGGGTCAAGACTCCGGGGTAATCATGGCCGCAGGGAATGTAAAACGCTTCATGGGGTGTTATGGCAAAGGATAACCCTACAAGATCCGCCATCATGGGATTTTTCGAGGTGGTTTCGGTGTCAAGGGAAAATTTTTCGGCAACCTGAAGACGGGCAATCAGTTCTGTTAAGGCATTTTTATCCATGATGGCCCGGTAATTTTTGCGACTTAGATCTGATTTTTCCGGATATGCTTTTTGAAGTTGTCTGAACTCAAGTTTTTTAAATAATTTGGCCAGGGTTGCCGTATCCGGTTTTTTCAGTTTACATTGTTCCGGTTCAAAATCGATGGGGGCCTGGGTATCAATGGTGACCAGCTTTTGACTCAAGAAGGCCTGCTGTTTAAACTTAACCAGATTTTCATGCTGTTTTTTTTGGGTAATCGTATCCACCTGGTGATAGAGATTTGTCAGGGTTTTGAACGTTTTGATCAGTTTCAGCGCTGTCTTGGGGCCAATGCCAGGAACCCCGGGAATGTTGTCGGCCGTGTCTCCGGAAAGCCCCATGACATCGATGAGCTGGCCTGGATCAACGCCCATATCGGTTTTAATGGTGTCCGGGTCGATGACCTTTTCCTTCATGGGATCCCAGATGGATATGTGCTTTGTTACCAGCTGCATAAAATCTTTGTCACCGGTAACCATGACCACTTCAAATCCTGCTTTTTCGGCTTTTTGCGCCAGGGTACCGATGAGGTCATCGGCTTCAAAACCTTGCATTTCAACCTGTGGCAGGTTGAAGGCGCTTGTTATTTCTTTGATATAGGGGATCTGCAGGGCCATATCGTCGGGCATGGGGGGGCGGTTGGCCTTGTATTCTGCAAACACCTCATGCCTGAAGGTGGGTCCTTTTGCATCAAATAATATGACCATATATTGCGGATTGCGATCTTCCATGAGTTTGATGAGCATCCGGGTAAAACCGAAAACTGCATTGGTGGGCAGTCCCCTGGAATTTGTCAGGTTGCGGATGGCGTGATAGGCGCGATGGATATAGGCGGTGCCATCGATGAGATAGATTGTTTTGTGCATGGTATATCCGGTTTTTGATGTTTTTTTAATTATCCGGCCGCAGCCAATCTGTGGCTTGACATCCAATGGTCGTTGAATTAGTTTTCCCGATTTGCTTTCGTAACACGATCACGGGTAAACAACAAGACCCCGGGGATGATTATCAAATGCAATCCGGCAAAAAGCCCGATCTTTCCCGGATGCCGCTTTGGATTGAAAATTTTAAGGCGGCCGTGATACGAAATGCTGCCAATATTGATATTGCGATGAACCAGTGCATAAAAGGAGGATCATGCCAGATGCTTCAGATCAGCTGACATATCGTGAAAAACGTCGTCGCATGCGGCAGAGCGAATGCTATTGCTGTGGGGAAAAAAAACCGTTTTATTGGACATGCCGATGTGGCTTTAAAATCTGCCAGGATTGCATGTATGAAAATTTCTGGGGTGTGTCTTGCAATGGGATTACCTGGCAATGCCCTGATTGCGGGGCTCAAAACGGGTATGGTAATCAGTAGATGGTTCAGTTTTTCCCTTTGCCGTGGGGGTGAATGACAAGCCGGTCTCCCGGGTGGATGGGATGGTTCAGATCCAGCCGGTTCCAGATCAGCAGTGCGGCCAGAGGAATCTGATATTTTTCGGCAATATCAGACAGGTTATCCCCTTTTTTGACGATGTAGATGCTCTGGCTCCGTGTGGACAGGTACTCTTCAACCAGGTCGCTGTATTTTTTTTGAAAATCTGTTCCCTTACCTTTGGGGATCAGCAGTGTGTGGCTTCCCGGTGCCAGGTAGTAGCCCCTTATTTCAGGGTTCAGATCTTTGATCTCTTTAAAACAGGTATCGGCGGCCCGGGCTGCAATTCTGATGGGAATTTCCTGGAAGCAGTCGAACCGGATTTCATCAAATTGTAAAGGGGGATAGTAGTCTTCCCCGGCAAGTATGAAACCGTATTTTTCGGGATCTTCCACAATCATTTTTATGGCAAGAATGCGGAAGACAAACCGCTGGGTTTCCAGGGGCAGGTAAAGCCGGTAATAATCGGATAGGCCCTGTTCCATGGTTTCGGCAACCAGTCCGCCCTCACCCATGTTATAGGCTGCTGCTGCCAGGGTCCAGGTGCCGGTCTGAGCATACAGGTGCTTGAAGTAGCGTATCGCCGCTTCGGTTGAGAAAAAGATGTTGCGGCGCTGGTCGATCCGGTGGTCTATGGTCAGCCCCCATTTGCGGCCGCTGCCCGCCATGAACTGCCAGAATCCCAGTGCCCCTTTGGGAGACCCGACATGGGGCCGCAGAGCGCTTTCCGCCAGGGCCACATATTTGAGATCATCAGGAAGGTCGGCAGCGGTCAGCATTTGTTCGATGATCGGCATGTACCGGTGGGTGCGTTTCAACCAGAGAATCACCTGGGGGCGGTCCCACAGGGTTAGCAGCATCTCTTTTTCAAGACGTTCGTAGACATCCCGTATTTCCAGGGGGACCGGTTCATTACAAAAATAGAGCGGACCTTTGATTTGAAGCGAGGATACCAGTGAGGGAAATCGGGCCGGTTCTGCTGCCACGCCGGAGGCCTGCCATATAACTATCAGGACGGCTATGATGCCGGTCAGTCTGTTTTGCATGGCATTTTTTTTCATAGTCAGGCTGTTTGACATAAAACGTCGCCGAGCCCCTTGGGGCTCCGGATATGTGATGTCCCCGTCAGATTCAGGAGTTTTCCTTTTTATTGGATTTGATAATGTTGCCGTATACTTTTATCTTAATCACTGGTTTGAGCTTGCTGTCGGTTTTGAGAACAACGGTATCATAATACCGCCCCATTGTTTTTTTCAGGTTTTCAACGGACACGATATAGCCCGGGGCTCCTTCCGGCCGAGGGGAAAGAGTGACTTTAATATCAGTGCCCTTCTCGGCAAAGGCTTCGATTATCTTAAAGTCGTATTTTTTTTCCGGCGTAATGGTTGTCGAGGATGATATGGGTTGACCGGCCATGCCCATTATGCGCAGAAATTGTGGTGAGATATCGGCAAATTTTTCAACCTTCCCCGTCATTGTCAGATTGTGTTCGGGGGTCCCGGTGTCATTTGTTTTTACACGGGCCCCCTTGCTGATGGACCTTCCGCCAAAACCACCTGTCTTAACCTTGATTGTTATTTTTCCCTCGCCGCCGGGAGGGATTTGTCTCGAGTAGGAGACAGCCGTGCACCCTCAGCCGGTTTTGACGCCCAGAATTTTCAGTATTTCCGATCCGCTGTTTTGAACTACAAAAGAATGCTGCACTTCGGCCCCTTCGAGAACCGATGGAAATTCAAAATGTTTTTCCGGGAAAACCGCTTTGGGGGCCGGCACTGCAGGCCCTTCGGCGGCCTGACAAAAGGTTGTTATCAAAAATGTGCTGAAAATCATCACAATTAAAATTATTTTTCTGGTCATACAATAGCTCTCCTTTTCAATTATTCTTTTATATTTTAAATAGATTGTTTTGCATGTCAAGGGATTTATAAATAGGTTGATCGGTAGAAGGCTGAAGGTTCAGGGTATTATATCTATTTGATGGACACCTTCGGCCTTCTACCTTTAAACTTATAACATGAAAACCGGATCTACATCGATGGCCAGCTTAACGCCGGGGCGATTTAACATATTTTTATTGTCCGAGAGCAACTGTCTTACAAATTCCTGCAATATTCTGATATTTTGATTTTTCAAAAGAATCTGCCATCGATGATATTTTGCAATTTTCGAGATCGGTGATGCCACGGGCCCCAGTACGTCCACTGTCTGAAACTTTTTTTTCAAATCACTTGTGAGGGTTCGGCATAATTTCCCCAGGTCACAGGCCAGATTGCCGATTTCTTCTTTATCTTTTCCGGAGAGTTTTAATTGAATCATTCTGGAAAGCGGAGGGTAGTTCAAGGCCTTGCGAAAGGTAATTTCAGCATCATAAAATGCCTTGAAGTCGTGGTTCATGGCGGCTAGAATACTGAAGTGATCCGGATTATAGGTCTGCATGACAACCCGGCCGGGAATCGTTCCCCGCCCGGCCCGCCCGGCAACCTGGGTGAGAAGCTGAAACGTTCTCTCTCCGGCTCGAAAGTCGGGAAAACTAAGGGAGAGGTCGGCACAGACGATGCCCACCAGGGTAATACCGGGGAAATCGTGACCTTTGGCCACCATCTGAGTTCCGATAAGGATGTCAACGGCCTGGTTTTTAAGGTCTTTGAGTATTTTCAGCATCGACCCCTTTCGCCGGGTGGTGTCCATATCCATGCGCGCAATGCGGGCTTTGGGAAAAAGGAACCGAATCCATTCCTCCAGTTTTTCAGTTCCAAGACCCATGTGTTTGATTTTAGATGAGCCGCACGCTGGACAGGGCGTGGTCGCCGCCATTGTATATCCGCAGTAATGGCATCTATAGGCATTGATCTGCCGGTGCAATGTGAGGGTAATGTCACAATGTTTGCAGCGGAGGCTTTCACCACAGGCGGCACAGACCGGGAAGCTGGCATATCCCCGCCGGTTCAAAAAAAGTAGAATCTGATCACCCCGTTGCAGCGTTTCCCGCATGGCTGCCTGCAACCGGGGGGTGATGAATCTGGCAAGCCCCGTGCTGTCGCGATTTTTCCGTAAATCTACGACTTCCACTTTCGGCATGGGCATCTGCCTGATTCGCTGGTCGAGATTCACCTGGCAAAATTTTCCATTATACACATTATATGTGGACTGAAGTGAAGGCGTGGCAGAACCTAAAATGGCGATGCAGTCATTGAATTTGGCCCGGACAACGGCCAGGTCTTTTGCATTGTACCGCAGTCCGCCATCCTGCTTGTAAGAAGTGTCGTGCTCTTCGTCCACCACGATCAGGCCGATGTTTGTCAACGGGGAAAATATAGCTGATCTCGCACCAATGACAATCGAAACCTCATGGCCCATGATTTTTCGCCACTGATCATAGCGCTCTCCGGTTGAAATTCCGCTGTGAAGAACCGCGATGCAATCACCGAAACGGCTGCGGAAACGGCGTTCTGTCTGGGAAATGAGGGCGATTTCAGGGACCAGTACCAGAACGGTTCGCCCGGTTTTGATGACTTCTGCCGCCAGGTGCATGTATACTTCGGTTTTACCGCTGCCGGTAACGCCGGCCAGAAGATAGGTGATAAATTTCCGGCCAATGGATTCCAGAACAGTGGCGACCACATGCTGCTGGGCCGGTGTCAGTTCAGGTGGTTGATCCGGTTCGACAGCCTCTCCAAACGGGTCCCGATAGACCTGCTTTGAGGTAAAAGCGATGTAGCCGCCGGTCTTTAGAAAGTTTAAATAGCCTGTATGGCCGGGAAGGGCTTTTTTTAAAGCGTTAAGAGAGATGTCACTGTGGGCGTCGATCAGATCCAGGATCTGTTTTCTGGCGGCGTAAAACCTGTCCTCGGGAATAGCCGAATGAACCAGTGAAACAAATTGCTGCGTCATGGGCCTTGTTCGTTCGTGTTTCAGTTCTCTTTTTTTTATAATCCAGCCGCTTCGTTCAAGGTTGTGAATGACGGCACGGGGAATGTCTTTTTTTAGCTGTCGGTTTAACTCTTTCAAGCAACACGGGCCCCTTGAAAGCTGCCGTAAAACGATATTTTCCATGGGCGTTCCTGCTTTTTGGTGCAGGGCATGCCGGCCCGGTTCGGCCAATGCCAGGGTCAGCATATCAACAACATTCAAACCGCCGGGTAGGGCCGTGCGAATCACTTCTCCCATGGGATGCAGATAATATTCCGATACCCATTTGAAAAAGGGTATCATGGCGACCGGGAAAAGCGGTTTTTCATCAAGAATGTCAAAAATAAATTTTATTTTTTTCGGAATGGGAAGGTTCGGCGGGCCCAGTATGTAGCCGGTAACCCGGCGTCGGCCAAACGGAACCAGGACTCGTTTGCCAATAACCGCCAATGGCATCAGACTTTGGGGAACCTTATATGTATAGGTGTTAAATACCGGCAGGGCCACGGCGACATTTATGGTATCGGGCGGAATCTCCGGGGGGTGAATTTTTTGGGTATTTTTTTTTGACATCATTGGACGGTTTCCGCTTGTTGGTACCCTTATACAGTGCCCGATTGTCGATGGCAAGAACCGATATTTCCCAACATCGTTCTTTTCCATCATCTTTCACGCAAGTTTGTAACCTTTTTTATTGCAAAAAATAAAAAAGTTTGTAAATATTGATAGAATTTATGTATCGGATCAATGGTGTTTTTTTACGTTTATGCCATTGGTCTTTAATTGGGCTATCTATTTTTTTACATTCTATCATCGGCGGTTGTCATGAAAGGAGATCTACATGCATAAAATTGTAAAACAATCCACGGTGCTTTTTATGGCGATGGCGCTTGTTTTCATCCCGTTTTCCGCCACAGCCCTGGCCCAGGATTTTACGGAACAACCGGAAATCAGTGCAGATATGATGGCTGCCGATCTGGTGCTGATCAGACCCCTGAGCATTGCCGCAACCGTTATCGGGACTGTTTTTTACGTTGTTGCCTATCCCTTTTCAGCCATGGGCGGCAATACAGAAGCGAGCTATCAAAAACTTGTCGCAGAACCTGCAAAACACGCGTTTAAAAGACCTTTAGGTGAATTTTAGCGGTACCAATGCCTCATTCCGGTAAAGTTATAACGCAGTGAGGGTGCCCGGCATTTTGATGGAAGACAGTTTTGCCGGACCTATCCATACGGCGGGGTGCGGCATAAACCACAGCTATATTATACATCCTCATATCTAACCTGAAAACGTGTTTTAGAATCCAACTTTATTATAATTTTAATCTTTACTCCAAGGAGGCGATAGTGCCGGTACATGTTCTGCAACATCCATTGATCAAACACAAACTGGGAATCATGCGGGAGGCAGATATTACAACCAAGGATTTCAGGGATCTGGCTTCGGAATTGGCCAGCATGCTGACCTATGAAGCCACCAAGGACCTGGAGACGGAACCCAAAACCATTGAGGGGTGGGCCGGTCCGGTTGAGGTTGAACGCATCAAAGGGAAAAAAATAACCGTTGTCCCGATTTTGCGGGCCGGTATCGGCATGATGGACGGTGTATTGAACCTTATCCCATCCGCCAAAGTCAGCGTTGTAGGGCTTTACCGCAATGAAGACACCCTGCAGCCGGTGCAGTATTATGTTAAAATGACCGGCCGTATGGATGAGCGCATCGCATTGATTCTAGACCCCATGCTGGCCACAGGGGGTACCCTGGCAGCCACGATTGATCTTTTGAAGGAAGCCGGATGTAAAACCATTCGGGGTATATTTCTGGTCGCCGCTCCGGAAGGGATCCAGAAGATACAGGAGGTCCATCCGGATATTGATATCTATGTTGCTGCAATTGATGACAGACTAAACGATATCGGATATATACTGCCTGGATTGGGTGATGCCGGAGATAAAATATTCGGCACCAAGTAAGCCTGACGTTTTGTTGAGATTGTTTTTACAAAAGATCCTGTGGTTTAATATTATTAGGAGGTTTCATGCCATCCCCTGTTAATTCAAGTGATTATTCCTTTAGATGTAAAGATTGCCTTGTGGGCGCACAAATGATGTTCGTTGCATTTGGCGCCCTTGTCCTGGTTCCCCTGCTGACCGGGTTGAACCCCAACGTCGCCCTGTTTACCGCTGGCGGCGGCACCCTTATTTTTCAAATTGTGACCCGGGGAAAAGTGCCAATTTTTCTGGCATCCTCCTTTGCCTTTATCGCACCCATCATCTACGGCGTGCAAACCTGGGGGATCCCCGGCACTCTCTGCGGCCTGGCCGCCGCCGGCGTACTCTATATTATTTTAAGTCTTTGTGTTAAATTTTTTGGATCCGGTTTTCTGCATAAAATTCTACCGCCGGTGGTGGTGGGACCGGTCATTATGGTCATCGGTCTGATGCTGGCGCCGGTGGCCGTTCACATGGCCCTGGGAAAAACAGGAGATGGGGCAGTGGTGCTGGTCCCTCAGAATATCGCCCTGGTTGTGTCCATGATCACTTTGCTGACCACGGTGCTAATTTCCCTTCTCGGCAGGGGGATGATGCGTCTGGTGCCCATTTTGATCGCCATCACCGTGGGCTATATTCTTTCTTTTTTCCTGGGTCTGGTGGACATGAGCAAGGTCATTACGGCTCCCTGGGTTGCTGTTCCGAAATTTGTTTTTCCCGAATGGAACCTGCAGGCCATTTTCTTTATCGTGCCGGTGGCCATTGCCCCGGCCATCGAACATTTCGGCGATATCCTTGCCATCGGCAACGTCACCGGAAAGGATTACGTGGATGATCCGGGGATCCACCGCACCATGATGGGTGATGGGCTTGCCACATCATTTGCATCTTTCCTGGGGGGACCTCCCAATACAACTTACTCCGAGGTCACCGGTGCCGTAACACTGACACGGGCCTTTAATCCGGCCATCATGACTTGGGCGGCGATTTTTGCCGTTACCCTGGCCTTTATCGGTAAAATGGGGGCCTTGCTGCAGACCATCCCGGTGCCGGTCATGGGCGGCATCATGCTGCTGCTGTTCGGTGCCATCACCGTGGTGGGCCTCAATACCCTGGTTAAGGCCGGTGAAGATCTGACCGAGGCGCGCAATCTCTGTATTGTTGCCCTCATCCTGGTCTTCGGCATTGGCGGCATGGCTTTTTCCCTAGGAAAATTCAGTCTCGGGGGAATTGGTCTGGCCGGCATCACCGGTGTGATTTTGAATCTGGTATTGCCGAAAAATATTGCAAAAGAATAACAACTGTCTCTGCTGTCGATTCCCTTGTGGTAAAGAATAAAACCAGGGGTGAAAGATGCCGTTGTGGTCGGTAAAGCCCCGTTCTGTTAAAAGATCGGGGTTTTATTGCTTTTGAGCCTGCCGATAATCTCACCGCCAAGGAGTGAATATGTCATTCAAGGAAAATTTATTAAAAAAGGTTCACATCGACCGCACCGCTCAAAAAGTTCTCAACACCATTGGCCCGGTGGGCAGTGACCTCAAGATTGACCGGGAAAACATGCGCAGCCTTCTGGCAGCGGCAGAATATGAATTCAGGCACGTGAGAGACCTGGACCTGTATATCCAAACCAAAAGCCCCGGACAGGGTTGGATTCTGGTTCTGGATAATGATCTGACGATTTACAACACCACACTTGAAGATGTGGCCATGCGCAAGAGCCCGACCGTTAAAGAGATGATCAGCATTAAAAATGCCATCCGAATATTAAGCGACAAGGACGTGGTGGTCAGTAAAAAAGAAAAATCGCTTAAAACAGTTCATGGGTTGTGCCTTGCCGGTCTTGATCTTGAGTTTAATGAGTCGGATATCAAATCACTGGCTGTCGATGGTATCGTTTCTCTGGATGATGGTGATTCCGAGGGTGTTATGGAATGTATGGATCTTTTTTCAGAATTGTTGGGGTACCGGCCGCCGCCAAAGCTTCTGAGAATCAATAATTGTCGGATTCGGGGTGTTTTGCACCGGACAGGCACCGGTGATCTTAAATTCGGGCCCATGGTTGTCTACGACCGGGCCCGGAACAGGTTGACCCTCATTGAGCGGCAATTCAGCCCCCGGGATGAGAAAGACCTGACCCGTATGAAAGAAGCCCTGGCCGCTGATTCATCTGAAAAAGGGGGCGCTGTTTTTGAATATCTGGCAGCCACCGTGCTTAAATCCGGGTAGGCGTCCACAGGGCACCGCATCTGCTTTGTTGTCGGGCACTTGAAGAACAGGCAGTACGCCTGCGTACCCTCCGCCTCGCACCTGCTGCTCCCTGCAAACGCCTACAGTTTGGCAGGATGCGGTAAAACTGGCGTTATAACCCCGTGAACGGTTATAAATCCGGAGGTGAATTGTCATCTACATGATTTATAGTGGCAATATCCCCTAAAGAGCAGGGGGTGTTGTGTCATATATTCTTTTTTAACGTCAAACCGGAGTTGTTTTGTTATGGAATATCTTGCCAAGGATTTAATGGTTCCCATTGCCGAATATGCCACCGTTTCCAAAGGGGCTACATTGCTGGAGTCGCTTCTCGCCCTGGAAAAAGCCCAGGAGGAATTTACCCAGACCGGATATTCCCACCGTGCAGTTTTGATCATGGATGAAAATAAACGGGTCGTGGGCAAGCTCAGTCAGTTGGATTTTTTGTGTGTGCTTGAACATGAAGATGAACATATGGATAAAGACAAGGATATCGGCAAGTTCGGGTTCAGTTCCATGGCTATTGTGAAGCATCGGGAAAAGAAACGAGGTCAGGATGCTTCCATGGGAAAAATTTTATCCGCGGTTGCAAAATTTAAAGTGGAAGATTTTATGCAGTCCCCCTCTCCGGGTGAGTATATTGAAGAAGATACGCCCCTAAGTACTGCTGTCCACCAGTTGACTACCGGACTTCACCTGTCGCTGCTGGTGACAAAAGGGACGGAAATCGTGGGGGTTTTGAGAATGGCCGACGTGTTTGCAGCGGTTTACCATACCATGAAAGCAATAGACAAGGATCTATGATGAAAGAACTGGAAAATCTGTTTAACAGGATTGTACAGCGGAATAATATCAATCTTAGGGAATTTACCCATGAGGTGGAACCTTTTGTGAGAAATATTATTCAACCCAACCAGATGACCAAATTCTATGCATTTTATGGCATTACACCCCATCATCCGTTAAATTTTCAGTTCAGGCATTCCAATTTATCCGGCAGTTACTTTTTGGGTAAATGCCAGGCAACCAACTCGTTGCTCTACAAAAGCGACATTCGGGGCGACGAACTCAAGAAAAAAGGGGACCTGTTTCGATATCGGAATTTTGAGATTCCTGTCACCAGGGATGAAGGCATCGAGATCGAAAATAGTTTTCTGATTAAAACCCTGGTCCATAATTATTCACATGACCCGGAAACCCCTGAAAAGTTTTTTATCCGAGATACCATCTCAGTCCATTATACCAATATCCACGGATCACCCACCGATGGAAGTTTTCTGGGGCCTTTTTCCACTGTTGACCTGACCACCCTGCACGATAGCCTGATTGGTGCTTTTTCATACATTCAGGCTGGTGAAGTTAGCCATATGAACATAAAACCCGGAACTGTGTGGGCTCGAAAGCCCGACGTGTTTAATTTCTTATTTCGCTATTCCCTTGACCGCCTCAGTCCTTATATCTGTTTTGAAGCAGGCGCCCCACCCCGGGGGATATTCATGGATTTTATGGAAACGTACAAAGAATCTTTCCAGTATATTTTTAACGTTGTCAATATCGAACCCTCCATATCCATCCCCGAAAATGCCTCACTGGATCGGTTTTCGGTTGTAAAACCCAAGACCCATATCAGCGAAAATGTCCTGGTTGCCCAACGCGCCTACCTTCAAAATGCATGGCTCGGCAAAGGCGCCAATGTGCAGGAAAACGGTTACATCATCAATTCACGTCTGGAGGGGTTTGATATTACTGCGCATGGTGCAAAAATTATTGAAGCGGATCTGGCTCAGAATGTGTTTGTTGGCTTTAACAGTTTTTTACGGGGCAGGCCGGAATCCCGTTTGGCCATTGGGCAGGGCAGTATCATCATGCCCCACACCATCGTCGATATTCGGAAACCGCTGATGATCCCGGCAGACCATCTGGTCTGGGGACTGGTGACCGACGCCAAAGACCTTGAGACCCACTGCATTTCTCTGGAAGATCTTTCAAAGGTAAAAAACGTTCTTTCTATGGGGAATATGGTTTTTGAAGGCAGTGGCGCTGATTTTGTCTGGTCTTTCAGGCAGCGGATTCACCACATCCTGGAAGAGAACGGTGCGTTTTTTGACGGCAATGGCAAGAAGGGGCACGCCCAGCGGAATCAGAATATTTCCTTTAATACCATTCAGCCATATCCTCAGGGGGAAAAAGAGGGATTGTATCCGACGATTATTATTCAACCCTGATCCGGATAGGTTGGTATTGGGGACCTGGCCGACGGGCTGTTCGAAATAGACGGCTCAGGCGGTCTGTTTCTGTGTATAGCGATAGGACAGTCGTTTATGATTGTTGAAAGTGAGAGATAAGGGAGATCGGATCCGGTTGACAAAATTAAAAAAATAAATGATAGTTCATTTTTTATAGAGGGAGAATAGGGCTATGAATGCACAAGAGGCAAAAGAATTAAAAGTAAAAGACTTAATGGTGCCACTTTCCGAGTACGCTACGGTTTCCACCGAGGCTACTCTTTTTGAAGCCGTGGCTGCATTAAAAAAAGCCCAGGACCAATATGACAAAGACAATTACCGGCACCGGGCTATTTTAATATACGACGGGAACGATAATATCGTGGGGAAGGTCAGCCAGCACGATATTTTGCGGGCGTTGGAACCCAAATATGAGCAGATGGGCTCTGTGGGCATGCGTCGTTTCGGCTTTAGCTCCAAGTTCCTGAAGGTCATGTTTGACCAGTTTGAGCTGTGGAATTCGGCATTGGAAGATATCTGTCAAAAGGCCGGCTCGCTGAAGGTTAAAAATTTTATGTATACACCCACCGAGGGCGAATATATCGATGAAAATGCCGGTCTCGGTCAGGCGATTCATCAACTGGTTATGGGCCACCATCAGAGTGTGCTGGTAACGCGGCAAACCAAGATCGTCGGTATTTTAAAACTCACGGAAGTTTACCGGGAAATTCGGAAGATCATTTTGGGGAGCTGTTCATAGATACTTCAAAATGAATTCAATGGAGGCAACAGGACATGACGTCGGATGTTATGAATGAAAAATTCCAATGGAAGCGATATTTATTTATGGCACTGGGCATTATTTTGTTTGCAGCTGTTTATTACTCACCGCCATGGGCCGATGCCATAGACCCTGCCGGCGCACATTTTCCTTTAAGCAGGGAAGCCAAGGGGGCTCTGGCGGTTTTTCTGCTGGCCGGCACCTGGTGGGTGTTTGAAGTCTTGCCCATCGGTATCACCAGCCTGGCTATCGGTGTGCTTCAGGCCCTGTTTCTCATCCGTCCGGCAAGGGTGGCGTTTACGGATTTCATGGTGCCGGCGGTTATGTTCATATTTGCTTCCATTATGATCGGCCTGGTTTTCACGAAAACCGGTCTGACCAAAAGACTGGCCTATAAAATGCTGATGGTCGTTGGGGAACGCACCAGTATGATCTATCTGGGCTGTTTTGTCGTGACTGCGGCCCTGACCCATATTATGGCGCATACCGCCGTGGCCGCAACCATATATCCGCTGCTTTTATCGATTTACGCGCTTTACGGGGAAGGGGATAAACCGACCCGGTTCGGTAAGGGGCTGTTTATCGGCATGGCGTATGTGGCCGGTGCCGGCAGTATCGTAACCCTTTTGGGGGCAGCCCGGGGCGCGGTGGCCTTGGGGTTTTACAACGATATTCTCGGGGAAGGGATACGGCAGGGCCTGCACCAGGATATCAGTTTTTTTAAATTGACCTATTATATGGCCCCCATTGGCTGGCTGATGACGTTTTTACTGTGGGGGTATTTTATGATTGTTTTTAAACCTGAAAAAAAAGTGATTCCCGGTTTAAGAGAAAAAGCCCGTCAGCTGAATAAAGAGTTGGGCCCGCTGACACGCGATGAAATTATAGCGGCGGTTATCGTTTTCGGCAGTATTCTGGTAATGTCCCTCCGCTCTTTCATTCCCGCTTTGAAACCCATTGATAAAACCGCCATTATTCTTATTTCGACGATTCTTTTTTTTGTTACCCGCATAATGGATGTCGACGACCTTGAATCCGTGCCATGGAACATTATTCTCCTGTTTGCCGGTGCCATGAGTATTGGAAACTGTCTGTGGGAGACCGGGGCTGCAAAATGGATGGCCGTAAACTGGCTGGTGATGTTCCAGGAGTCACCGGGGTTTGTCTTTATCATGGGGATCACTTTTTTTGTCCTGATGATGACCAATTTTATCATGAATGTGGCCGCCATCGCCATATCCCTGCCGGTGGCCCTTGTCATCGCCCCCTATCTGGGTGTGACTGCGGAAGTGATTCTTTTTTCGTCACTGGTGGCGGCGGGGATGCCCTTTTTACTCCTTGTAGGGGCGGCCCCCAATGCCATTGCCTATGATTCAAAGATGTTTACAACCGGCGAATTCTTTTTATACGGGATACCCGCCAGTATTATTTTGATGATCGTGGTGGCATTTGCCGTGCTGGTTCTATGGCCTTTGATGGGGATGCCCATTACCACGCTCATTGGATAAACGGTTCAGGTTGCGGGGCAGGCTTTTGTGTCTGCCCTGCAAATTAAAGAATCCTCAAGTCATGTGCACAACGCGACCGTTGAACAACCTTTTATTTTTCTTATGATTCGGAATATGCTGTATCCCATAAGTCTGCGTAGCCGGTTATATGTGATATTGACATCCCTGCTGCTGCTCACCATGATAGGTGGTCTGGTAATGGTTTGGTACACCCATCGGATCGACGGCCTGTTGAGTACCATAATTGAGAGAAACCTGGCCGCCTACCAGTCGGCTGAAGCCCTTGAAACGGCCCTGGTGAACCAGAAAGGGTTTGTCAGTTATTATTTTCTGGATGGAGATCCGGACTGGCTCAGACAGTTGGGGGAGTATCGGCAGATTTTCAAGCAGAGCCTTGAAACCTCCCGCAGGCTGACTGAAAATGAAGGCCAGAAGGCAGCCATTGAAAACATAGCGTCTGAATATGATCAATATATTGTCAGTAAAGACCAGGTTATTGCTTTATACAAGGCCGGTCAGCGTGATATGGGGGCCCGATTTCATAAATCGGTTCGTAAACAGTTTTTCACTGTTCTAGAATCGTGCAAACAATACAAGTTAGTTCATATCCGGCAGATCATTACAATGCGTGAAAAGAGCAGCCGTCAGGCGGCGAAACTGAGGGCCATCGCCTGGCTGGCCATGCTGTTTGAAGTTATTCTCGGCAGCATGTTGCTGTTTATTCTGGTTTTTCGTATCCTGGAGCCACTCCAGAAACTGGCCAGGGAGGCGGATCGTGCAAGGATGCCTGAAAAATCATCCGATGAAATCAACGCGTTGAGTCGTAGTGTCAGAGAACTGATTGAAAATGTGGACAGCACCCAGGACGAACTTGCAAAAAGTCGTGAGCATCTGCTCCAGGCCGAAAAGCTGGCCCTGGTGGGAAAACTGGCGGCCGGTATGGCCCACAGCATTCGCAACCCGTTTACGTCGGTAAAAATGCGTCTTTTCTCCTTAAGCCGCACACTCAGATTGAATGTTACCCAAAAAGAAGATTTTGACGTTATATCCGAAGAAATTCGTCATGTGGATACCATTGTCCAGAATTTTCTGGAATTTTCCCGGCCGCCCAAATTGCAGATACAACAGGTAAGCCCCTCTACGGTTGTGGATGCGGCTCTTCAGCTGTTGAAACATCGTTTAAAATCCTATGATGTCAATGTTGAAGTGGTTCGCAAAAAGTTGCTGCCGGAAATTTCAGGTGATCTTGAGCAGTTAAAAGAAGTGCTGGTCAACCTGATGGTCAATGCCTGCGAAGCCATGACCGGCGGCGGCAAAATTATTATTCATGAGGAAGAGGGCTTTGCCGGGCCGCTCAGCCGGGTAGCGGTGATTCGTGTCATGGATGACGGCCCGGGAATACCCGAATCAATCCGGGACAAGGTGTTGCAGCCGTTTTTCACGACCCGGGAAGAGGGTACCGGGCTGGGGCTTTCCATTGCCAGTCGCATCATAGAGGAACACGGGGGATGGATTGATCTCATCTCGGAAAACGGCCAGGGGACCACATTTGTCATTACCCTACCGGTGAAGGAGGTTGACCTTGGGCACCGTTCTGATCATTGACGATGACGACCAACTGCGTAAAAGCTTTGATAAACTGCTGAAAGAGGAAGCATATCATGTCATGTCTGCAGCATCGGGAGAGGCCGGCCTGGAACGGGTCAGGCAGGAATTGCCCGACCTGGTTATCCTTGACATGCGGCTGCCTGGAATGAACGGACTGGAAACATTCAAAGCCATTCACGCCATCGAACCCAAACTTCCCGTCATTATCATGACGGCCTTTGGCACCACTGAAACCGCCATTGAAGCCACCAAGCTCGGGGCTTTTGACTATGTCCTGAAACCCTTTGACATTCCCGATATGCTGGGCATTATCCAACAGGCTCTGGCCGCCGGTAAATTCATGAGATCGCCGGTGGATATAGACGGTATTCCTGATAATCCGACAAAAGATGCCATTATCGGTCGCAGTCCGCCCATGCAGGATGTGTACAAAGCCATCGGCAGGGTTGCGCCCACAGATGCCACGGTACTCATTCGGGGCGAATCCGGCACCGGAAAAGAACTTGCGGCCAGAGCCATCTACCAGCACAGCCTCAGGCATGATAAACCGTTTCTGGTCATCAATTGTGTGGCCATTCCGGAGAGTCTGCTGGAAAGTGAATTATTCGGATATGAAAAGGGTGCTTTTACGGGTGCGGTCCGACGTCGGGTGGGTAAAATCGAACAGGCCAGCGGCGGCACTGTTTTTTTAGATGAAATCGGCGACATGCCGTTTTCGATCCAGGCCAAGATATTGCGGTTGTTACAGGAGCGAAGTATCGAAAGACTCGGCGGGCGCGAAACCATTCCCGTGGATGTCCGCATCATTGCCGCCACCAACCGGGACCTGGAAACGGCGCTCAAGGATGGTCGCTTCAGGGAAGACCTCTATTACAGACTGAAGGTGGTTACCCTCAGGTTGCCGGCGCTTTGTGAGCGGGCAAGCGATATACCGCTTTTGACGGATTATTTTATTCGTCGTTTTCTCCTTGATACCGGGGTCGACAACCCCGGCATCGATTCAAAGGCCAGGCAGATGCTGGCCAGCCACAACTGGCCCGGGAATGTTCGTGAACTGTCCAATATAATCCAGAAAATACTGATTTTCAATCGAGGTACGCCTGTTTGTTCCCGGGATGTTATGTCGGCCCTGGGCAAAAAAAAAATTCACCGGGAAAAAGAATCCGAAACCCAGGACCTGGCAATTCAAAGCTGGGTTCGCCGTGCCCTGACCGATGAAGACAATCCCGCCCTGTTTGATTCATGCGTGGATCGATTTGTCTGTATCGTCATCAGCGAAGCCCTTAATCTCGCTGACGGGAATCGTTCCAGAGCTGCAAAGCTTTTGGGTATTTCCCGGCCTACCCTGCATGCCAAGATCGACAAGTACAATTTGAAATTAAAAACTTCCGTCAATGACAATTCATTGTCGTAACCCTTTTTTTAAAGGCATCACGCAGGATCCAGATCCCGTGGAAAAAAGTGGGCCTGTTTTGAGGGTGCTTTGCCCCCCTTTACAACCTGTAAAATAAATCGACAGATATTCCCATCTGTTCCTGCACATAGGCTACATTCGCTCTGAAAACAGCAAGATAATTGAAATGGTTTTTGGAAGATTCGTTTTTTGGTTTATCCCGCCAGGCCACAGCCCCTGTTCATCATGTCCTCGGTCACAAAAAATATCAAAAGTGCTTGCTATTACATTGGTTTTTCAATTTCAACGGGTTGTCTTTCAAAATTGAAACGGTCTGTTTTGAAACGGCAAATTATCTCTGCATGCGTCCGGGCAAAAATCAAATAGGTTAAATCTAAAGACAATATGGAAAATTGGCATATGGGTTGCAGATTTTGATTTAATCAAAAAGGTGGGCCGGTTTTCGCTGAAAACTCCCTGCTTAATGGAAAATAAAGCCGGTGCCCGAATAATACCTGAGTTTTATGATTTTTTTCAAAGAGGTGTGCCAAGGGTCTGATACACATGAAATCGGTGCCAGCTGAGAAAAAATGGATTTAAACCAGGTGCTCTTCAGAAATATTCTGATGATACCGGCGGTGTTAAAAGGGATTGCAGGGTGGGATCGGAATTTACCATATTAATTGCGGATAAAAACCCGCATGTCAGAAAGTTTCTTGAACGTGAAATCGCTGCCGAAGGCTATGAGGTCAGAGTTGCGGAAAGAGGCCGGCAGGTTCTTGAAATGGTATATGAACATGAGCCCCTTGATCTTTTGCTGATTGATCCTGATTTTGCGGATATTGACGGCATGACGCTGCTTAAAAAACTTCAGGATCGGATTCCGACATTACCGGTTATTGTTCATGCTTTTGCCGATGATTATGATAAAACCGTGGTGGATTTGATCGATGCTGTTTTTGTAGAGAAAAAGGGAAACAGCATCGAGCATTTGAAGCCGGTGGTCAAGGAAATGTTGGGCCGGTATCTTTTCGGGCCCAGCGGGAAAAGTAATATTAAGGTTCAAATAGATACGTAATAGCTGTGGATGGTTTGTGTTCCATGGTCAACCTGTTGAAGGCATAGCCTGAAGGTCTTGAAATTGGATAAAAGAAACGAAAAACCAGACCATTATTATCGATCACTGACTCGAAATTTTATGGCGATGATACTGCTCGTTTCTTTTATTCCCGTCTTTCTGGTCAGCAGTATTATTTATTATCAATTTCGGATTTCATATCACGTGAAGGTATATGCCCATCTTAAGGAGTTGGTCCATAAGCACGAACAGCACATCAATGATTTTTTAAATGAAAAACTGGCTGATATTAAATTTTTATCCGAGATTTACGAAATTAAAACATTATCGGATAAGCAGTTTCTGGAGCAAAAACTGGCATTGCTTCAGAAGGAATATGGCGCGGTATTTGTTGATCTGGGGGTGGTCAATGCCCAGGGGAACCAGGTGGCGTATGCCGGGCCCTTTATGCTGGGAAAGGCTTTATATTCCAATACGGCCTGGTTCCAGCAGGCCATGAACAGCGAGTATGTTATCAGTGATGTGTTTCTGGGGTTACGGGGGTTGCCGCACTTTATTATTGCCGTTAAAAAAACATATGATGGTAAACCATGGATTCTGCGCGCCACCATCGATTTTGTCGCCTTTAACAATCTAGTTGAAAAAATTCGTATCGGGGAAACCGGATTTGCCTTTATCTTGAACCGGAAAGGTGAATTGCAAACCAAACCGGCGTTTGAATTTGAACCGTCACCAGGATGTTACGGGTATTTTCTTGATTGCAGCAACGGCTTGGCGGAAGATATAAACGTCGAAGAAAGGTTCGACAGTAACGGTCGGAAAAATATTTATGTGGCAGCTTTTTTGAAAAACAAAGACTGGCTTCTGGTATACAAGCAGGTATACACCGATGCTTTCTCCGAATTTAACCGGGCTCAAAAAATTGCTGTTTCCATTTTTTTTGCCGGGGGTGCGGGGCTCATTTTCATGGCCTTTTTCCTGTCCAGGCGCATGGTGCGTCGACTTAGAATAGCGGATAATGAAAAAGAAATGATGAACCAGCAGGTGATCGAGACCGGAAAACTGGCATCCGTGGGAGAACTGGCTGCGGGTATTGCCCATGAAATCAACAACCCGGTGGCCATTATGGTGGAAGAGGCCGGATGGATTCAGGATTTGCTGGAGGAGGAGGAGTTCCATGCCAGCGAAAACCTTGCCGAGTTTGATAGGGCCTTGAAACAGATCAATACCCAGGGAAAACGGTGCAAGGAGATTACGTATAAATTGCTGAGTTTCGCCCGGAAAACAGATTCAAGAATCCATAATATTGTTGTCAGTGAAATGATCGAAGACGTGGTGAGCCTTTCGTCCCAGCGGGCCAAATATAGTAATGTCGCCATCAAGACGCACCTGGGTGAAAACCTGCCGGCCATACGGGGCTCGGAATCGGAGATGCAGCAGGTGTTTCTCAACCTGATCAACAATGCACTGGATGCCATGGATAAAAAGGGGGGGGAAATTAACATAACGGCGCAGCAAAACGGGGATTTAATTGAGATCCGTCTGGCGGATAATGGACCCGGTATTCCAAAAGCAAATCTGGCCCGTATTTTCGACCCCTTTTTTACCACCAAAATGGTCGGTAAGGGAACGGGGCTTGGCCTGTCTATCTGCTATGGCATTATAAACAAAATGGGAGGGAAGATAGATGTCCAGAGCATGCCCGACCAGGGAACGACGTTTATCCTCAATCTACCGGTCGCATCTGAGTAGGTATTTTTTGCTTCAGTACGGTGAATCATTGAAACCATGGAATGCGCCGGCCCTTATCCTTTCTTTGTTTTGCTGAATGAAGTTTAAATAACGGTGGCGGCATGAAATTCAAGTGCCGGTATAAAAGGAGGAAAATATGTCTTTTGCAAATGTGCTTTTGGTGGACGATGAGGTTCCTTTTGTTGAAACCATGACCAAGCGCCTGATTAAAAGGGATCTTGATATTTTGGCGGCCCACAGCGGTTCCGAGGCCCTTGATCTTCTCAAAGAAAACAGGTCCATTGAAGTCGTTATTCTGGATGTCAAGATGCCGGGGATGGACGGCATGGAAACCCTTCAGGAGATCCGGAAACAATATCCGCTGGTGGAGGTGATCATGCTCACCGGGCATGCCACCGTTGAATCAGGGATCGACGGTATGAAAATGGGCGCCTTTGATTATCTAATGAAGCCCTGTGAGATGGATATCCTGGTCGCCAAGGTGGGAGACGCTGCGGCCAAGAAAAGAAAACAGGAAGAGAAAATAATTGAGGCTCGTGTGAAAGAGATCACTTCCCGACGTGCTTAGGAAAACCACATGGAAAAAAACAAAATAGTCTCAAATCCCCGCATTAAACTCCTAATGGTGGATGATGAAGAAGGTTTTGTTAATATCATGGCGAAACGATTGGGCAAAAGAGGCATTGATGTCGTCAAATCATTCAGTGGTATTGACGGCATCCAGATTCTGCGTCGCCAGGATTTTGATGTTGCCCTGGTGGATTTGAAGCTGGAAGATATGGATGGCATTGAAATTTTGACAATATTCAAGAAAATGGTCCCTGCCATGCCGGTCATTATGCTGACCGGGCACGGCTCTGAAGAAGCCGCCAGGGAAGGCATAAAGTGCGGGGCCTTTGATTATTTGACAAAGCCATGTGATCTTGAAGAACTGGTCCGGAAGGTAAGTGCCGCTGCTGGCCAGGGGAGGTGATGGTTTGGAAAATTTCAGTATCCTTTTTGTCGATGATGAAACCGAATTTTTACAAACGCTTTTGAAGCGCATGAAAAAACGGGTATCTGCGGCTTTTGGCGCTGCAAACGGCGATGAGGCCCTTTCTTTTCTTGAGCACAACCCGGTTGATGTCGTGGTGCTGGACGTGAGGATGCCGGGCATGGACGGGATAGAGGTGCTCAGGGAGATTAAGAAACGGCACCCATTGATTGAGGTGATTATGCTCACCGGCCATGCCAGCATGGAGGTGGCGATTGCTGGCATGGACCTCGGTGCTTTTGATTATCTCATGAAACCCATGGACATCGATGAGCTGCTCTATAAGGTTCAGGATGCCTGTCAGAACAAAGCGTTGCAGGAAAAAAAAATAGAAAAAATAAAATCCGTGATCAGGTAATTAAGAAGCTGCAAGCCACAAGTAGAAAAGGAATTTATCGTTTATGTGTGTATTGGCCCTGGCTCAGTTTAATAGGAAATTTTGAAATACTCAGATTACCGTCTATCCGAATCAATACCTGTGGTTTAAACTTAAAACTTGAAGCTTGCAACTTGACTTAACAGTTAACGATTAATTAAATAAGGAGCAGAGTCGCAATGAATTTTTTTAAACAATGGGGGCAGTTCATGATGATGGGCGCCACATCCTTGGCCCGCTGGGAAATCGATAATTCGAACATCATTCTTCGTGACCGCAAACGGCTTGTCATCCTTGGTTTATTATTTATTCCGGTCATTTTAGGCGGTATCGCATTTGCCGATCAAATCAGTGACGCATTGCCAAAACTGCTGGGCGGCAAAAAAGCCTACAGTCCGGCCTTTTACAGCTCGGGTATATTTGTCGTGTCTATTCTGATCGGGGTCGGCGCAGGCCTCATTACAGGCTGTATCGGTGCCGGCGGTGGATTTGTGATCGCCCCGGCCCTTATGAGTGCCGGCATCAAGGGCATTCTGGCGGTGGGTACAGATTTGTTTCATATCTTTGCAAAGGCGATTATGGGCAGTGTGATTCACCGCAAGCTGGGCAATATATCAACGGCCCTGGCGTTTGTTTTTTTGATCGGTGCCATTCTCGGTGCCACGGTGGGCGGAATGATTAATCGAATTCTGTATGAAATCAATCCGGTTTTAAGTGATGCCTTTATTACCACCATTTATGCGTTGATGCTCGGATTTTTGGGATCGTATGCGTTATTCGACTTTTTAAAGGCCAAAAAAAGCGGTGATGTCGGAGATGTGCACGGCGGCAAAAGCGAAGGTGCTGAAATGGGAAACCTGCCCAAGAAACTTCAGAGTATCAAGGTGCCGCCCATGATCAAGTTTGATTATGACCTGACACCCAGTGGACGCGCCATCTCATGGGTTTTTCTGGTTCTTTCCGGTGCACTGGTGGGTATGGCGGCCGGTATCATGGGTGTGGGGGGTGGCTTTTTGACCTTTCCCATATTTGTGTATGTCCTGGGGGTCTCCTCAATGACCACCGTGGGCACCGATATTTTTCAGATTATTTTTACGGCCGGCTATGCGGCCATCAGCCAGTATGCCATTTACGGATTTATTTTTTATACCCTGGCTATGGGCATGCTGCTGGGATCATTACTGGGAATCCAAATCGGTGCCATGGTGACAAAAGTCGTTCCGGGCATTACGATTCGGGGGTTTTATGCCATGGCGGTCCTGGCCGGGTTTGTCAACCGGATTTTTGCGCTGCCGGCCAAACTGGGTGAAATGGGGGTTATACCGATTTCAAAGGGGGCCGGATCAGTGCTTGAAATCATCGGCGTCTGGGCTTTTTTTATCGTCATCGGCGGATTCGGGATATGGGTTATCGGGACATTTATCAAAAATATCAGCGTACTGAAAGGCGAGGAGGTAAAATCATGATAGCCAAAAAAAAGGAATTTTACGGCGGGTTTGTCATGTTGGCCGGATTTTTCATTGTACTGGTCATCATGTTTCTGCCTGTTATAGATGGTCATAATGCAATGGAATATTCGGATTCCCTGTACAATTCCATTTCCAAGGGATCCGCCTATTATATCCCCAAAATAAAAAAGGAAATTGATGTTTTTTCCGGCACCGTTATCAATATGACCCTGCCCATGGCCGATGGTATTACCGCTGAACAGACCGGACTGTTGTTTATGAAGGGGGGCGGTCTGGTCAATGTGAGCAAAGAGCAATTAAAGGTATCGGGGGATCTGGCAAAGATCCTGGCAAACTGCCTTGCCGATGCCGATGCGATGTATTTTAATAAGGGGACGTCCATTTCCGACAAATACGGATATGATGAACGCCGGGTCCTGTACAACTGGCACAGGGCCTTGAAAGCAGGGGAAAAAGAGTTGCAACGGCAGAAAAAATTTGCCGAAGCCAAGATGGTTGCCCAGGTTCTCAAAAAAGCGGTGGAATGTTCCTATAATTATTATAAGATCGAACCCCAGAAGATATCCGAGCGGTTGGGGGTCGTTATTTTTTCCCTTCTTTTCTATATCGCCTATACCCTCTGGTATGGTTTTTCCATTATGTTTCTGTTCGAAGGATGGGGGATGAAGCTGGAACACTGAGCCTTGTGACGGTTTCGGGCTTCCCGGTAAAAGGTTCCCGTGGCTTTATCAAATCAATTTATCCCATGAAACAGGCGGCACCTGTATTTATTTAATAAAGGCTGAAGGCATGGCGAAACGTCATTTGACCTTTGGCCTTTTCTAAATGTAAGATCATGTCAACGGCGGCAGGCAATGATTTGCAATTTGGTTCCGCGCTATTTTGTGTGGGTGCCCCGGGTTGTAGCCGATCAAATTTACCCATACGAAACAGCGAGGAGCCTGCAACTTGTTATTTTTTTTGTTTATCCGGTTTAGGAATGATACGGAAAATGGGTGGATTGTCCGATATTTTTAAAAAATTTTTTCCTAAAAAGGAGAAAAAAACCATTGAAGCGGTGGAAGCGCTCAGGGTTGATTTCAAGCGGCGCTATCATCATTTCAAACTTCTGCTGAGTGCAAACAACAAGTCGCTTGAAATTATGGCGGATATCGAAAAGATGCTTTCCGGCGAAAGACCCTTTGGCATGTCTTATATCCGGGCCAATTGTACGGCGGTTTCCGTCAATGTCTTTCGTATGATCACCAACCTGGCCAGACTGGCCCCTGGAAAGTATGGCGCACTCACCGGCCGGTTTAATGAGATTCAAAACCGGATAGACGGTCTGCTGGTCTGGAAGGGAGACACCGCAGACCAGAGACGGGTTATCGCTCTGGAGGATATTGACAGTCAGATGGCGGATCTTGTGGGCAGCAAGATGGCCAACCTCGGCGAACTGAGAAAACATGTGGATATCAACATTCCCACCGGATTTGCCATTACCGCAGCAGCCTTTCGGTACTTTATCGAATACAATGATCTCCAGGCGGAAATTCATCAGCGAATCCAGTCCGCCGATGCGGCCAATATCGAGGCACTTTATACGCTGAGCGCTGAGCTCCAGCAGTTGATTATTCGGTCCAAAATACCTGATGACCTTTCACGGGCCATCATGGACGCCTGGGAGCGGATGGAAACCAGGGACGGTAAACCGTTGACGGCAGCATTGAGGAGCAGCGCTCTGGGCGAGGATGTGGCCGGGAGTTCTTTTGCCGGTCAGTATCGATCTGAATTGAATGTCGGTGTTGACACTATTTTTCAGGCGTATAAGGAGGTCCTTGCCAGCAAATACAGCCTGGCAGCCATCTCCTACCGGTTGAACAGGGGGTTCAGGGATGAAGACATCTCCATGTGTGTCGGCTGTATGACCATGGTGGATGCCCAGGCCGGTGGTGTCATTTATTCGCGTAATCCAGTGAATAGGGGCGATGACACCATCTTTGTCAATGCTGTCTGGGGCTTGCCTAAATCTGTGGTTGACGGTAGCGATACCTGTGATATTTTTGTCGTTTCCAGAAAGGTCCCCTTAAAGATTATCAATCGGGAAATACGTCAAAAGAATCGAAAATATGTCTGTCATCCCATGGAAGGCGTCTGTCGGTTTGAACTGGCAGGCCCATTGCGGGATCAGCCGTCGGTCACGGAAGGGCAGGTGCTTCAATTGGCACGGATCGCCCTTGATCTTGAAGCCTACTACAATCGACCCCAGGATATCGAGTGGGCCATCGATGCTACCGGTACTATCTTTATTTTGCAGTGTCGGCCCTTGCAGCAGATCGAGACAGTTACAAAAAGGGTGCCCCCGGTATCGATTACAGTGGATGGAAAAACCATCATCAGCCGGGGGGGCATCACTGCGAGTCCGGGGGTTGCCTGTGGAAAGGTTTTTTATGCGGACAAGGGCGGAGATATGCTTGGATTCCCCCAGGGCGGTGTTCTGGTAACGCGTCAGGCCCTGCCGCGCTGGGCATCTCTTTTAAACCGGGCCGCTGCCGTGGTGACGGAACAGGGCGGTTTTGCCGGACACCTTGCCAATGTGGCCAGGGAATTTCAGGTGCCGGCACTTTTCGGTATCAGCGGCATAATGGACCGGATGCAAAATGGCGACCTGGTTACGGTTGATGCCGACGGTTGTGCAGTCTATCAGGGCCGGGTAGATTCAATCCTTGGGCCACTATCCCCCAAACGGAATTTCATGGCCGGCAGCCCCGTATACCGGATTCTGCAGGAAGCCGGTCGCTGGATCGTGCCGTTACATCTGCTTGATCCGGATGCCACCGATTTCATACCCTCCAAGTGCCTTACATTTCATGACATTACCCGTTTTATTCATGAAAAGGCCGTACAAGAAATGTTCAATTTCGGACGGGAACACGACTTTCTGGAAAGATCGAGTAAACAGTTGTATTACAATGTGCCCATGCAATGGTGGGTGCTCAACCTGGATGATGGATTCAGGGAAGAAGTCCGGGGAAAATATGCACGCCTGGACAATATCGTATCGATTCCCATGCTCTCATTCTGGGAAGGATTTGCCGCCGTGCCCTGGGATGGTCCCCCGGGTATCGATGGTAAGGGCCTTATGTCGGTCATGTTTCAATCCACCGTTAACCCGGCGTTGAATTCCGGGGTCAGGTCCCGGTTTGCCGACCGGAACTATTTTATGATTTCAAAAAATTTTTGCACCCTCAGTTCGCGGTTGGGATATCATTTTTCAACCATGGAGGCCCTGGTCAGTAAACGGGTGGTGGAAAATTATATCAGCTTTCAGTTCAAAGGCGGGGCGGCCGATGATCACCGGCGGTTAAAGCGGGTCCATTTCATAAAAGACATTCTTCAGGACTATGGCTTCAGAGTCGATGTGAAAGAGGACCACCTCATCGCCAGGGTTGAGGGATTTCCCATGGGGCATATGCAGGATTGCCTGAAAATTTTGGGTTATTTGACACTCCACACCCGTCAACTGGATGCCATCATGGCCAATACCGATGCCGTGGGGTATTATCGCAACAAGATAAAAAAAGATATTCAAACCATGATTCCGTCCATGCTTGAGGCCCCATACAGTATGGATGAACCTTAATTCCCATCCTTCACAACACCGCCGGCCTTTCAGGTGAACGCCGCTTTACACCTTGTAAAAATTATCGACAAATACCATCACCGAAAATACTGCTTTATCTCTTCAAGGTAGCCGTCAACACCTTTATATGTTGAGTTTAAATCATGTCCATAGGCTTGTTTTGATATTGGCATAGAGCTTGCTCTTTAGCAAAGCAGTCAATGGCCCATGTCCTGATTCCGTCTGTTTTTTACGCGGGTTTTCGGAGGACCGGAAATGGGCCATGATACCCGGTGACAACAAAAAAAGATAATGAGGAGAAAAAATGGAAGCCATGAAAATGATGCTGGTTGACGATGAGGAAAGATATCTCAAGACCACTCAAAAACTTCTGGCCCGCAAAGGGTACAACGTCCTGACGGCATCCGGTGGCGCCGAGGCCCTGGATCGGTTAAGAATCGAGAAGGCCCATGTGGTGATACTTGATGTGAAAATGCCGGGTATGGACGGCCTGGCCACATTAAAAGAGATCAAACGACAGTTCCCCATGATCGAGGTTATCATGCTGACGGGTCATGCAACAGTTGAATCCGCCATAGACGGATTGAAATCAGGTGCCACGGATTATCTGATGAAGCCTGTGGATATTGAGGAAATCATCAGCAAGGCCGAAGCTGCCTATGCTAAAAGACAGAATATAGAAGAGAAAATCCGGGTGGCCCGCATGCGTCATCTGAGCAAATCCCCTCGGGAAATTATCAACGCGTCGGAAAAACAAGACCGGTAATCACTGGCTGTGATTTGCGGATTTCTGGTTAACAATCGAGTGTCGGGAGAAAATCAAGGAAGTTAAGCAATTGAGGAAAAAGATGGTTTATGATGCCGCAAGCATGTACGGCCCGATGCAAAGAAACACGGAAAACCGCAAATTACAGCCAATCAACCTGTCCGTAAATATCTGATTTTTTAAAAAGACTGTAAACGAGAAATGTAAAGGATGTCATATTTTAAAGTTGATAGTGGACGTAAATGCGTAAGGAGGGTAGATGTCAGTTCATACAGCAGTTACCGGAAGACCGAAACGGGTCTGGATATTAAATAGCCGGCCGGGCTATAAGCCCCTTTTGTTCATCAGCGCCGCCGTGGTGTTTATGGCCCTTGTGTTGGCGCCGACGCCGAAAAGCATGCTCGATATGGTGGGAATGACCAACCCGCCGGGATATCAACTGGGCCGGAACTGCGAAACCATCACAGACACAGTGAATCAGAAGTTAAGGCCGGCAGCATTTAAAGTGGAAAAGGAGCGCCAATCCCCGTCAGCGGCGTCGAGCAAGGAGAAGCTGATGGGCCGTGAAGAAGTGGCCCATCTGGCCAAGGTCATGGTGGCCATTTTATTTCTGGCCGCTTTTTTATGGGGCACTGAGGCCTTGCCCTTAGGGGCCACCGATATTATGGTGGGGGTGATGTTGTACCTTTTCTGTATTTTACCGGTGAACGAAATTTCTCGGGCCTATATGAAGGATGCGGTGTTTTTTATTTTCGGTATTCTGGCCGTGGCCGTGGGGGTGGCCAAAACCGGACTGGACAAGCGGATCGGGTTGATTTTGTTGAGTCGGATCAAGAGTGCCAAAGCCTTTGCTTTTATCTTTTTGCCCATGCTGTCCATTTCGGCGGGGTTTTTGTCCGAGCATGCCCTGGTGGCCCTGCTGATTCCGGTTCTCATGGGTGTTTACAAGGTCACCTGCAAAATGTACGGTGTCAAAAAAGATCGCGCCCTTGCGATTTTTTTGTTGCTGGGCGTCTGCTTTGCAGCCAACCATGGCGGCCCCGGATCACCGGCGGCCGGCGGTCGGAACGCCATCATGGTGGGGTATCTCATGGAATACGGTGCACCCATCAGTTTTTTGGAATGGATGAAAATCGGTATGCCGTTTGTGCCGCTCATGTCGGTGGTCATCGGTGCCTACATGTACCTGCGCTGTAAACCCAGGTTCCAGGTAAAAGGCATGAACCCGAGTGAAATCGTTCGGGCAGAAGTGGAAAATATGCCGAAATTCGGCGGCCGGGAAGCCATGATGGCCGCTATTCTGGTTCTTCTGATCATCGGCTGGATTGTATTGGGTGAGGAGGCAGGATTGGGCGGACCCACCCTTTATGCGGTGATGGCCATGTTTTTATGTGGTATTGTCCGGTGGGAAGATATTCAGGATGGGGTGGCCTTTGATGTTGTGGGGCTGTATGCCGCGGCCTGTGCCATGGGGGTCGGCCTTAAGTTCACCGGCGGGGCGCTCTGGCTGGCCAATAGCTTTGTGGGGTTGCTGCCCGGTTTTTTGACCCAGGGAGACGGTCTGGTGGTGGGGGTCAGCCTGCTCACCGGCATCATGACCAATTTTATGAGCGATGGTGCCACGGTGGCGGCCTTGGGCCCCATTGTTCTTCCCATGGCCACACTGGCCAATGTCAGTGTCTGGAAAGTCGGACTGATTACCTCTTTTTCCTCCTCATTTGCCAATTTTCTGGTGGTGGGCACCCCCAACAATGCCATCTGTTTCGGCATGGGACGGGACCCTGAAACCGGAGAGCGGTTGTTGGAAGTGATGGATTTTATTAAATTCGGTCTGCCGGTGACGGTGCTGGCCTGGCTGGTGCTTTGGGGGTGGGGTGTTTTTGGCTATTGGCGGTTTTTGTCGTTTTAACCGTGTTATAAAAGCAGGATACCAAACGGATGAAGGCATTGATGTATAAACGGCTGCGGCGCAAGATTATTTTGGCCACCCTGATTGTGGCCATTACCCCCCTTGTGTTTTTAGGGGGGATGATCTACCATCAGTTTGCGAAAGTATGCGAAGAACGGATCGAAGATCAGATCCGGCAATTGGCCCGGTCCCAGTCACACGCCATTGATGTGTTTCTCAGAGAGCGCACGACTATCCTGTCCACCATTGTTGATACCCAATCCCTTGAACAGTTGCAACAACCTGAAAATTTCATGCACCTGTTTGAAGTGCTTAACCGGCGTTCCGACGGCCTGGGGTTTGTGGATCTGGGTATTATCAGCGATACCGGTCAGCATCTGGCCTATGCCGGTCCTTTTAAGCTCGAGGGCTTGAATTATTATGACGAGCCCTGGTTCAAGGAGGTGATGAGCAAGGGCCGGTATATCAGCGATGTTTACATGGGGTTTCGCCAATTGCCGCATTTTATTATCGCCGTCAGAGGGCGATGGGGCAATAAGAGCTGGATACTCAGGGCCACCATTGATTCGGAAGTGTTTAACAGCCTTGTTCGAACCGGGCAGTCCGGCAGTTCCGGCGATGCGTTTATCATCAACAGGCAGGGCATTATTGAAACACGGCCCCGGTTTCATGGAACGATCCTAGGAAAAACGGATCTGGACGTCAAAAAATTTGGAGAGGGAACCACTGTTGTCAGTGATATCGGCAAAGACGGTCAAAAGAAATTTTACGCCGGGGCATGGCTGAAAAATAATAACTGGCTGCTGATCATCAGCCAGGAATCCTGCAGCGGCATGGGGGGCCTTCTCGCCTCGCGGAACACGGAGATATTGATCATTGTGCTGGGGTGCCTGGGCATTATTATGACCACTGTATTGACCACCAATATGGTGGTCCGGCACCTGGAAGATGCCGATGCGGAGATGAACAAACTCAACGCTCAATTGATTCAGACCGATAAATTGGCGGCCCTTGGCAAGATGGCCACGGGGATTGCCCATGAAATCAACAACCCCCTGGCGGTCATCGGCGAAAAGGCCGGCTGGATGATGGACCTGTTGTCGGAGGAGGATTTTCAGCAGAGTGAAAATCTGAAAGAATATGTGACCTCTGTGGAAAAAATCCAAGCGCATGTGGAGCGGGCCCGGAAAATAACCCATAACATGCTGGGATTTGCCCGCCGGATGGAACCGCACCTGGATGATGTGGATATTAATGCCGTTCTTGAACAAACCCTTTCATTGCTGGAAAATCATGCCCTGGGCCATAATATCCGTATCCAGAAACACCTGATGCCGGATTTGCCGGTTATTGCAAGCGATCAGTCTCAATTGCAGCAGGTGTTTCTCAATTTGATCAACAATGCGGTGGACGCCATTGAAAAAGACGGCCTTGTGGAAATTACGACCCTTGTGGAAAATCAAAGCGTTGTGATCAAAATAGCGGATAACGGGCCGGGCATTTCCGATGAATATCAAAAAAAGATCTTTGATCCTTTTTTTACCACCAAGGCCACAGGGAAGGGCACCGGTCTGGGGCTGACGATCAGCTTCAGTATTATCGAAAAACTCGGGGGCTCAATCACAGCCGGCACGGCAGAGCAGGGCGGAGCGGTTTTTACGATAAAATTGCCTCTTGTACTACCTGAAAAAAAGTGATCAGTATTGACGGTTTCGTGACTAAATAAGGAGGTGGGGGATGAATATGTTCAGAGTACTGGTGGTGGATGATGAGGTCGATTTTCTGGAAACCATTGTCAAGCGGTTGCAAAAGAGAAAAATTGACACCGAGGGGGTAACCACGGGTGAAGCTGCCATTGAAACGTTAAATGAAAAATTATTTGATGTGGTTTTGCTGGATGTCAAAATGCCCGGGGGGATGGATGGTATTGAGACATTACGGGAGATCAAGAAGATTCAACCCCTTGTCGAGGTGATTTTACTCACCGGTCATGCGTCGGTGGAAACCAGTATCGAAGGGATGAAATTAGGGGCCTTTGATTATCTGCTCAAGCCCATGAAATTTGAAGAACTGCTGATCAAAATGGCCTCGGCTTTTGAAAAGAAAGATATCCATGACAAGAAAATCAGGAATGCCAAAATTCAGGAATTGATTCGGTATCCCAGCAAGGTCCTGGATGATGATTTCTAATGGGCGGCAATATCGTTGCGTAAAACCGGGCGGGATGGGGTTGGTGCCCGGATGGGTTTGCCATGGCTGAATTTTTAAAAAAAAGATTTTTTTTATCTGATTCAGGGGGAAAAAAAGTCGGCCCATTGCAAATCAATAAAAAGCTTATTGTCGTTATAGCTCTGGCGGCCTTTATCCTGCTGGCCCTATCCATCCTCATGGGACTCTGGTCTGAAAGGGCCATGCGTGAAACCGTGGCCAAACAGTTCAATGACGAGCAACTGATTATTGCCGGTCATATCGCGCACTTGATTGAAAAAGAACTGCACCGGCTGGAAAAGGAGATGATTCTTGCCGGGGAAGATATTGCGGCACAAATGCCCGAATCCGTTAAAATGGTTAAAATCGTCCGGCAAAGTTTTGACCGGATTCTGGAAAGCGGGGTCCGAAAGATAGAAATCGTTGACCTGGAAAAGCACCGGAACCTTATCTTCATACCTTATCGGCACTGGTGGGAAGAAAGCAAGGACATCGGCATTAAAGATAAATTCCCCTTGCTTGACATGGCTGATCATCATTCGGTATGGATTTCATCACCGTTGATACAACCTTCCGGTTTACGTCTGTTCATGGCCCTGTCACTGGCCGGCAATACGCCCAGGCTGCTTGTTTTTCATATAAATCTATCCTGGTTTTTGAACCCTTTCATCAATAAAATTCGATCCGGAAAAACCGGTTACGCCTGGTTGATGGATCAAAAAGGGTTTTTTCTGTTTCATCCCAAATCCGGCTTTATTGGTGAAAATGCCTTTACCGTAAGAAAAAAGGAAGATGCCCGGTTTTTGTATCGATCCATCAATCATATACAGAAAGAGATGATGCTCAAGGGAGGGGAGGGCGCTGGGGTGTATACATCGGGCTGGCATCGCGGGATTACCGGAGAAATCAAAAAACTGATTGCGTATTACCCGATTACCATTTCGGTAAATCCGCCGCAAAGATGGTCCGTGGCCGTAGTCGCCCCTGTCTCGGAGATTGAAGGGGCCGTCAGGGAGGGATACCGCCGACAGCTTTTGCTGCATGGACTGGTCATCCTCATTATTATGCTGGCGGGCGGTGGTATTTTATTGTTTGAGATTCGGTGGTCGAATATTCTGGAACAAAAAATAGACCAGCGTACCGATGAACTGAAACGGTCCGAGGGAAAATACCGTTCTCTGGTGGAAAGTGCCGAGGATTTTATTTTTACGGTGGACCCCAAGGGGTGTTTTCTCTCCATGAATACATTTACAGCCAATTTTTTTGGGGGCCGGCCGGAAGAGTTTATCGGCCGGAGTATCTCCGGGTTATTGCCCGGTACGGCCGCGGAAAAGCAGCTCAAGCTGGTAAATCTGGTGTATCGATTCGGCAAAAGTGTCCGCGATGAGATAGAAATTCGAACCGGTGAAAACCAAGTATGGGTCAACTCGAATTTTATGCCCATTAAGGATAAAGGTGGTGAAATCAGTTCCATTCTGTGCATTGCCCGGGATATTACCGAAAACAAAAATCTGGAGCGGCAGCTGGTGAATACTGAAAAACTGGCATCTTTAGGGACCCTTGCCGCGGGTGTGGCCCATGAGATCAATAACCCGCTGGGGGTGATTCTCGGGTTCAGTGATTTGTTGATTCGAAAAAAAGCAAAAAACTCCCAGGAGTATGAAGACCTGAAGACCATTGAAAGGCAGGGGTTGCACTGCAAACAGGTGGTTGAAAATCTATTGAGTTTTGCACGGATCGGAAAGGACATTACCGAATATTCGGATTTAAACCTGTGTCTCAGTGAAATTATCAAGGTGGTCAAGCACTCCCTGGATATGAAACAGATCGATTTTAAAGTGGACCTGGCGGAAAAATTAACCATGGTCAGAGGGGATACACGGCAACTTCAGCAGGTTTTTTTGAATTTAATTAACAATGCCATGGGTGCCATGCCCCATGGCGGATGCCTGACCATTACAACAAGACAGAAGCGGGAGCGGGTGATGGTGGCATTCAAGGACAACGGGCAGGGCATCAAGGCCAAAGACATGGATCATATCTATGAACCGTTTTTTACAACCAAACCCGAAGGTGAGGGCACCGGATTGGGCCTGTTTGTCAGTTACGGTATCGTCAATAAATTCGGAGGATCCATTCATTGCGTGAGCCAGGTTGCCCAACCGTCTGGAGAACCTAGCGGTACAACCTTTACCGTTAAGCTGGTCAAGATGAAATAAACGGATCGTAAGCGTTTACAGTTTGGTGGGTTGCGGTAAAACGGGTGTTATAACCCGGTGAACGGTTACAACGGGTCAACGTAAAACAGGAGTGATAATGGGCGATAAAATACTCATCGTGGATGATGAAAAAGATATGCTGGTTCTGCTCAGACGAATCATCACAGAAGATACCGATCATGAGGTGACCATTGAAATCAACCCCCTCAATGCGTTGAATCTTTTTAAAAACCAGGTGTTTGATATGGTGATAACCGATCTGAAGATGCCGAAAATGGATGGTATTCAGTTGCTTGAACAGTTGAAAAAAATAAAACCGGATGTGTCTGTGGTGGTCATGACGGCCTACGGTACCATTGAAACGGCTGTGGAGGCGACGCGGAAAGGGGCTTATGATTATATTACCAAGCCGTTTCGGCGGGAACGGATACTGTTGACCATCGAGAAGGTCATGCAATGGCAGACGCTGATCAGGGAAAATAGAGCCCTTAAGCAGGCATTGATTCAAAAAGATGCGTCTGAGACCATGATCGGCGGAACCCCGGTAATGAAGGAAATTTTCGAGCGGGTGAGGCAGGTTGCACCGACCATGGGCACTGTGTTGATTACCGGTCTTAGCGGGACGGGCAAGGAACTGGTGGCCCGTGCCATTCATCATGGCAGCCAGCGCAAGGATCATAAATTGGTAACGGTAAACTGTACGGCAATTCCTGAAAATGTGATTGAGAGCGAACTCTTCGGACATGTTCGGGGGGCTTTTACCGGGGCCTGGAAAGACAAGAAAGGGTTGGTGGAGGAAGCCCACGAAGGCACTTTGTTTCTGGACGAAATCGGCGATTTGAGCCCCCAGATGCAGACCAAACTTCTCCGGCTTTTGCAGGAAGGAGAATACAAGCCGGTGGGCAGTGTCATCACCAAAAAGGCTGATCTCAGGTTTATCGCCGCCACAAATCATGACCTGCGGGAAAATATTCAAGCTAAAACTTTTCGTGAAGACCTGTATTACAGGTTAAATGTCATTCGTTTCAAACTGCCCGAATTGAGGGAACGAAAGCGGGATATTCCCCTTCTGGCCCATCACTTTTTGAACAAGTACGGCAAAATTAACGGCAAAAAAATAAATGAATTTTCACCGGCGGCCATGCAGGCCCTGGTTTCTTATCAATATCCGGGGAATGTCAGGGAGTTGGAAAATTTGATTGAACGGGGTGTTATTTATTGCCGTTCAGATACCCTTGGGTTGCGGGATTTGTCCATGGACAACGAGCCGTCTTCTTTTTTTTCCACCATGGCCCCGGAAGTCTCGGAGATGTGTTTTAAGGACGCCAAGGATGAGATGATCCAGCAGTTTCATTCAAAATACATCCGGTATCTTCTGGAACGCACCGGCGGCAATATCAGCCGGGCCGCTGAAGCAGCCGGCATTCAACGCCAGTATTTGCATCGATTGATGAAGGAAACCGGCGTTGGTGCCGATGAGTTCAAAGCCTGATTCATGCAGTTGTGTTTTTAGGCGCTTTATTTTGAAATTTGTTGTTTTCGGTTTATCCGGGTTAGATTGAAGCACCAAATCAAGGGAAGGGATATCTGTGATGAAAAATCTGCGTCTGCTGATCGTCGATGACGAAGATGTCTATCGAAACAATATCGCCAGGTTGCTGGCCAACAGAAACATTGAGGCCCGGCAAGCCGCTTCCGGCGAAGATTGCCTGGTTGTGCTTGAGAAACACCCCATGGACGTGGTGGTGCTGGATGTTAAAATGCCGGGTATGGGTGGGATAACAACCCTTGACAAGATAAAAAAAGTGCATCCCGCTACGGAAGTCATCCTGTTGACCGGTCAGGCGACAACCAAAGACGGGGTTGACGGCATCAAGACCGGTGCCTTTGATTATTTGAGTAAGCCTGTTGAAATTGAACACCTGGTCAACAAGATCGGTCAGGCCTTTGATAAGGTGCGGCAAGGGGTCAAAAAACAAAGGGAAATCGAATACCGGGCCCGCATGCAGGAGCAGATGATTGCCACCGAACGGCTCGCTGCTTTAGGCACCCAGGCCACGGGTGTGGCCCATGAAATCAACAATCCCCTGGCCATTGCCAAACAGTCCATTGCCTGGCTTAAATTGATTCTGGCAAAAGAGGAGATGGCAGCTGTGCCCCGAAGGGCCGATATTGAAAAGGGGCTTGCCGAGATTGAGGCGGCCATTAACCGGGCCCGTAACATTACCCATCAATTGCTTGCTTCGGTACAAAAAAGCAAAGCAGTGCACACCGAAATCAGCGTCAGAGCCCTGGTCAGGGAAGCCGTTGAATTGACGGCTTCTGATATCGGCTCTAAAAAAATAGAGGTGGTCCAGCAGGTCGATCCGGCCATTGAAAATATTTGGAGTGATCCATCCCAGTTACGGCAGGTGCTGATAAACCTCGTGGGCAATGCCATTCATGCCATAAAGGATGAAGGGATTGTTTCCATCAGCGTTGCATTGTCTGCGGCAACCGTCATTTTTACGGTTAAAGATACGGGAATGGGCATTCCCGGAGAAAATTTAACCCGAATTTTTGAGCCCTTTTTCAGCACTAAAAGTCCGGGGCAGGGAACCGGTCTGGGCCTTTACGTGACGCGCAGCATTGTCGATCGGCTTGGCGGGGAGATACAGGTGGAAAGCCATCTGGGCAAGGGGGCAGAATTTAAGATCAGGTTGCCGCATAACAATGTCGTTGAGAAAACATGAGAATGGTATATCAATCAGTTTAACAACAGATAAAAGGAGATAAGGTATGCTTAATATTCCAACCCGGGTTTTGATTGTCGATGATGAGGAAAAATTTGTCGAAATGTTGTCTTTGAGCCTTAAGGAAAAGGGTCATGATGTGACAGGGGCATTCAGTGGAAAAAAATGCCTTGAATGTCTGTCTGAAAAGGAAATGGATGTGGTGATTCTGGACATTAAAATGGCCGGAATGGACGGTATTGAAACTCTGATAGAAATCAAGAAAGCGTTTCCCCTGGTGGAAGTTATTATGCTCACCGGCCACGGTACCATTGAAACAGCGGTGGACGGTATGAAACTGGGCGCTTTTGATTACGTACTGAAACCGGCCGACTTCGAGGACCTGGTGGTCAAACTGGCGGCTGCCGCAAAAAGGAAAACCGAACAGGAAGCACGTATCCAGGCAGCGGAAGCAAAACAGCTGCTGACGGAAGGTCGCAAGCGCGGCAGAACCCCTTTCGGGTCCTGACGGGACGCGAAAGGGGCGAACTTGTTTTATCGGCCTGGGGATGCTCGTGCTCGTATGCGTGAACGTATGCGAGCACGAGAACGGTCACGGATATTTTTACTTGAGGATCAGATATGCCAGATAATCCATATAGCAAAAGAGCAGAATGATCCCGTCCCTTCGGGTAATCGTCAGGGTCTTGCGCATCATCAGCCAGGGCAGGAACCCGACAAAAATCATCACCAGATAATCGATGACAAGCCCGCTGCCCACCAGGCCGCCGGGGATAACGATGGGTTTGACCAGAGCGGCCGCGCCCAGAACGCTCAGGATGTTAAAAACATTGCTCCCCACCAGGTTCCCGATACTGATATCCATCTCCTTGCGATAAGCGGCCATGCCCGAGGTGGCCAGTTCGGGCATGGACGTACCAAAGGCCACCACTGTCAGGCCAATGAATTTTTCATTGACGCCAAAGACCTTCATTATAGCAATGGCCGAGTCGATGAGAATTTCAGCCCCAAACGCCACACCGGCCATACCGATGAGGATAAGCATTATCTGCCTGGAACGGGTCATGACAGGTTCAATGGAAGACAGCCCTTCCTCCCCATCCATGGGTGGGAATTGTTCATCCCGTCGATGCTGGCCCTTTATGGCCAGGGCATAATTCATGGCCGTGTAAAGAAAGATGCCGCCGAACAATATAGCCCCTTCCAGCCGGGTGATGTGTGAATTCAGGGAGATCAATAAAAGAAACAGGGATATACCCAGCATGATCGGTATATCCCTTGCGATAACCGACCTGCGGGTAGTGATGGGCTGCAGGAGAGCGGCCATCCCCAGCACCAGGGCAATATTACAGATATTGCTGCCCACCACATTGCCCACTGCGATCATGCTTTTACCCTTAAATGAAGAGATCACGCTGATCACCAGTTCGGGCATGGAGGTACCAAAGGCCACAACGGTCAGACCGATGACAAGACGCCTCAATCCAAGGCTTTGGGCAAGGTTCGAAGCCCCCTTGACTAGCCAGTCGGACCCTAAGAACAGCAGGACCAGACCGATGACCAGTAGTAATAGATTTGAAAAAATTGGTTTAACCTCCAGGATACCCCGGCTAGGGGATGTGCGGATATTCTTAAAAACTGTATAAGCGCGGATCTTAAGAAATAAGACCGGTTTTGTAAAGGGGGAAATGCCTTGAGCGGCTAGGGGATGATATTTTGATCAGCGCTACAGGCGGCTATGGGTACCGGGGTCGGTTCAAAGACCGAGTATTTTAAAGGCATCTTCAAGGCGCACCATGCCGATGGGACGGTTGTGGCGGGTGACAACGATATGACGGATATTGTGGGTTACCATCAGTTCAATGGCGCGGGTGATCTTGTCGCTCATGGCCACGGCAGGATGATCCGGTATTCCGGTTTTTAAGGGAAGAAGGATCTGATCGACTCGTTTTTGTCTCATGGCCACATAATCATCTGATTTGTACGGTTTATAAGAGAATCATGACAAATGGGTTTTGAGTTGTGAGGATTAAATTGGTGTCGCTGCTTTTGGATGCCTCATTACGCATCACTCATAACTTTCATGCCCGCCAGGCTCTTCAATTCATAAAATATGCAATCTCAGTGCCACTGTCTTTTTTTAGGCTGAAAAACAAAACATTGTGAATAAATAAGCCCCGATTAAGGGGCTTTTCGTTTTATAGACGGCTTAATCCTTCCGAAACCCCTGTCATTTGTCTTTTCTTGTTTACAGATACTGTAACCTGCCTGCTTTTATCTAAAGACGCTCCCTTGTTTTTCAGAATGCCGATAATATTAAAAAAATCAATTAAAATAGTAAGATGCGGCTTTTATACAGGTTTGATGAATTTGGCATATTTGTTGCTGAATAGTGTACTTCAAACGTTGTAAAATTTATGGCCGGTGATTTGGCAGGCTTTGGTGAAAACGGCTGCAGCGCGAGGGTGATATCTCGCAGCTATTTTAAAACGCCCCTCCAGCCGGGCGAGAAACCATTTTGTAAAGGAGCATATATGGATCCGATCATGATGATAGCGATTGTTATTTTTTGTGTGAGCATTGTGCTGGTGATTACCGGTGTCATCGACACGGTAATCGCGGCGTTCATGGGCGTTTTCGGGATGATCGCCTTTGGTGTCATGACCGATGTTCAGGCGTTTAAGGTTGTCGACTGGAATGTCATTTTCATTCTTATCGGTATCTGGATTGTGGCCGGATACCTGGGCAAAACCGGGTTGCCGGAATACCTGTCGGCCAAACTGCTGATTTTGTCCCGCGGCAATGTCGCTGTTTTTATCACCCTTATCGGAGCCTCGGCGGGTTTTATATCCCTTTTGGTGGACAATGTGGTGGTGGTGTTGATGATGGCACCGGTGCTGTTTGCGGTGAGCCGCCAATACAAGTTTCCGGCCTACGGCGCCATTTTGTTTGTCGGCCTGTGTTCGAATTTCATGGGTACGGCATTACTCCTCGGGGACCTGCCGCCCCAGTTGCTGCATTCGGTCACCGGCATTGAATTCGACGGCTTTTTGTGGCATTCGGGGCTTCCTTCCTCGTTTTTTGTGCTCACCGCCACCTATGCAGTTGTCGTTTTTGTATTTTACCGGATTTTCAAGAAAAAACTCAGCGGGCAGCAGATGGATTTCAAGCCGGAAGATCAGAATCCCGCCGAACACATCAAGAGCCCTTTATTTGCCTGGATCACCTGTATCGCCTTTGTGGGGACCATCGTCGGCATGGCCATCCGGCCGGTTTTCGGCGTTCACCTGGGAATGATCACCCTTTGCGGCGCCGCCCTGCTGGTCCTGGGGCTGGAGATTTTCAAAAAAAAGCTGAAAGCCCCTTCATTTGAGGAAATTCTGGCGGAAATGGACTGGCGGGCGGTGATGTTTTACATCTCCCTGTTTGCCCTGGTGGGCGGACTTGAACACGGCGGCGTCATCGAGGCCGTGGCCCACTGGCTGGTGCCGTTCATCCAGTCGAGCCTGGTGATGGGGACAACGGTGTTGTTCTGGGTGTCGGCGGGTATCTGCGGCATTGTGGAACATGATGCCTATATCCTGACCCTGTTGTATGTCATCCGGGATCTGGCGGCCCAGTCCTCGTCCATCGAACCCTGGCCCCTGTACTGGGCCCTGTTGTGGGCCGGCACCCTGGGCAGCAATTTAACCATCGCCGGTGCGCCGGCACTGTTTGTGGCAGTTAACCTGGGCGAAAAAGAAGACAAGCGCAAGGTGCCCCTCAAGGAGTTTTTTGGTTATACGGCGGTCTATGTGGTCGTATCCCTGGGGGTTTGTTACGTGATTACCATTTTGCTCTGGGTTCTGCCTTTCATGTAAAGTCCAAAGGGGTATCACTGTAACTCGTCAGTGTACAGTTTTATCCAAAGCATGGAAAAAGCAAGTTTGGGAAATGGGGCTGTTATGTTTTAACTTATTGACATTATAATTAAAAATTAAAATTAAGGGCTTTTATGAATTGGCAGCTGAATGTGGCACATAAATTGATAAATATTCATATAATACCCTATCGGCAGATGACAAGGAGAATCCATTTTGGGCAGGTCCGCACTTGAAATTATCCAAGTGCCCCGGTTGTACAACAAAAAAAAGTGTATTTGATGATTTTCAACCTAAGGAGGCAACCAATGGAAAAAACGGAAAAGCAAAAAAGTATGGGATGGGAAGTCGCCCGGAATCTGGAGGCGCAAAAGCAAAGCATCGGCGAACGGGCCAAGCTGACTGGCGGACAAATGAAAACCCTGGCCATTTACGCCTGTCTGTTTGTCCTGCTGTTTATCGTGGCGGTGTGGCTGGCCAACAACCCCTTTGAATTCACCCAGCGGCTCGGATCCGATTATGTTAAAGCAAAGGGGTGGATGGGCACCAACAACTGGATGGTTGTCTGGTGGGTGGTGCTGACCTGCGCCTTTTTTGAATTCATGGATTCCGCCGGCGGCATGGGATACGGCACGGCCTTGACCCCCCTGATGCTCATCGCCGGGTTCGACCCCAGACAGGTGGTTCCCTGTATTATGATCACCGAAATGTTTACCGGGCTCATCGCCGGGCTGATCCACGGCGAGTTCGAAAATGTGGAATGGAAATTCAACCCCATGAACGAGACCACCAAAATGGTGGTGGTGGTGTCCCTCATCGGCATGGCCTGCGTCTGCTTTTCCATCACCGCGGCCTACAAGGTGCTCAAGGTGGCCAAATTCTGGATCAAGTTCTATGTGGCCATCCTCCTCGTGGTGATGGGCATCTGTTCCCTGCTCACCGCCAAGAAATACACCCATTATAAACCCAAATGGATGTTTCTGTTTGCCGGCCTGGCCGGGTTCAACAAGGGGATCGGCGGCGGCGGATACGGGCCGGTGGTTACCGTCGGCGGTCTGCTGGCCGGTGTTCCGGTGAAGAGTATGGTGGCCATCACCTCCCTGGCCGAGGGGATGACGTGTTTGTTTGCGGTGATCACCTGGTTTGCGCTGCTTGGCTCCGGCGTGGTGATCGATTACATGCTGCTGCCCTCGTTTGTCATCGGGACCGTGCTCGCAGCGGTGGGGGCGCCCTATGTCACCCGTATCCTGCCTGAAAAATTCTGGAGATGGTGTGTACCGATCTACTGCTGCTTTCTGGCCGTGGTCTGTTTTTACAAGTTGTGGCCGGACATGAGTGCCAGATTTTTCGGTTGATGCCAAAGCTTGGACGATGATGGGTCTGCTGCCTGCCCCGTGCAGGCAGCGGACCCATCGGTGCCGCATACTTTTGTCGATTTTAAAAAATGGAGCCGGACCATGAATGACACCGTTAATGGTTACAATCCCTATCATCGGGAATCCGCTTTCAGGCGGTGGTGGAACAGTCGAAATTTCATCCAGCAGAGACTGATTCATTTCAGTGCCTCCCTGCTGGTGATGATTCTTTGTTTCCCCCTGTACTACATGGGATTTTTCGGAGGTGTGCCCGGGCCGTTGAGCCCGGAAAGCATGGGCGATACCCTGGCCGGGATGGGGGTGACCCGCATCCATTGCATATGGGTGTTTCTGTCTTTACTGATCATTGCCCTTGTCTGGAACTGGATTTTCAACCTCGTGAGTTTCATGGCCGGCGCCCGGTATACCTGTACCCGTCCCAACGCCGGGGCCAAACCCTGCGGTGCCCGGGTGCGCAGAACCCGGATAAAAGATCCCAAAACCGGTAAAAACAGCTTTCACTATATTTGCGAAAGCGGGCATAAACGGTCTGAGGCCTGTTTTAATCCCATCCGAAAAGGGATGGCCGCGCATCTGGTCTGGCTTGTTTTTATGATATTTTTCGGCATCGTGTTTTTCCTGTAATGAATTCTCACCTACAAAATGCCGGCATCACCGGGAAATTAAAAAGCTGGGCCAAACAGCTCAAACAGGAGGTCTATACACTCTATCTGGCATATAAAGATCCTCGCGTGCCCTGGTATGCCAAGGCCTTTATTTTTTGTGTGGTAGGGTATGCATTGAGTCCCATCGATTTGATTCCGGATTTTATTCCGGTATTGGGATATCTGGATGATATTGTCATACTGCCCCTTGGTATTGCCCTGGCACTTAAGATGATACCATCACAAGTGTTGACCGAGTGCCGTCAAAAAGCCCGGGAAAGGCTGAACACGGGCAGTCCCAAAAGTGTTGCTTCCACTGCCATGGTGGTGGCCGGGTTATTTTTAATGGCAGCCTTAATTGGGTTGCCGGTGGCCTGGGGCCTGTGGTATTGGTTAAGATAAAACCGTATTGACGGTATGCCTTTTTTTACCCACCGGGGCATCTAACCCTTGAAATTGAAGGGGGGCTGTTGTGAACACGGATATTCGGGTTCTGCTTGTAGATGATGAAAGGCGGTTCGTGTCAAATCTGGCCAAGTTGCTGAAGACCAGGGGCTTTGATACGGCGGTCGCTTTTGATGGCCTTACGGCTGTAAACTTGATAAAAGACAATGGCCGGTTTGACGTTATCGTCCTTGACGTTAAGATGCCGGGTATGGATGGCATTGAAACCTTGCATCAAATCAAAGAAATTGCCCCGGATATGGAAGTCATTATGCTTACCGGTCATGCCAGTGTCGAATCAGGGGTCCGGGCTATCCGGAACGGGGCCTATGATTATCTGATGAAGCCCTGTGATATAGAAGACCTGGCCGAAAAAATTACAGCGGCTCATGAAACAGTGGATATAAGGCGCCACCCGGTGCTGTGGCCCCGTAATTTTGTAAAAGAGATCATTTGGCATGACTTTCCGCGGGTCCCTCCGGAGGCAGGGATCGTACAGGCACTGGAAGCCTTTTGTCGGGATACCGACGACCGGATGGTGGAAAAACTGTATCTCATTGACGCCGGGGAAGTGCTTGTCGGTGTGATCACAAAGCGGGACCTTCTCGATGCGGTGAACACAAACCCGGCGGGGAGACAGATCGATTGGGCCGGGCTTGTCGCCTGTCCCGGGCTTTTGCCGGACAGGGCGGCCAGTGAGATAATGCGGCCGGCAACTGTGACCGTCCATGCAGACATGCCCCTTGCCGAAGTTGCCGGTCTGATGATCGCCCATAATTTGCGCAGTATGCCGGTCCTTGCTGCCGGTCGGATGATCGGCATTGCCCGGCTTCAGGATATCTTCCGGCATGTGGTGCATGAAACACAATAGTGTCCATCCGGAATTGGGCACTAAATAGCTGCAGGAGGGTCTATCCCTATGACAGCCCCCACCGATACCTCATCTGTCATTCAAAACCGTGACTACCCCTATTTTCGAAGGCTCTGGAAAAATGTTATTGTGGCGCTTCTGGCGGCATCCTTTATTCCGCTGATCCTGATCGGCGGGGGCATGTACTATTATGCCTCCACGGTCATTCGCCAGAAAACCCTTGAAGCCCTCACCACAGAGGCCCGGGATCACCGGGACAATATCGATCGCTTTTTGACTGAACGGACCCTGAATCTCAAAATCATTGCGGCCAACCATAATCTGGCCGCCATTACCCGTCCCGGTGCACTGGAGGTCATATTTGACGCTTTACAGGAAAACCTTCAGTGTTTTACCGACCTTGGTATTATTGACGCAAAAGGCGATCACCTGGCGTATGTGGGGCCTTATGAACTGATGTCTAAAAACTATCTGGACACCACATGGTTCAACTCGGTGATGAATCAGGGGATTTATATCAGCGATGTATTTCTAGGATTTCGCAAGGTGCCCCATTTTGTGATTGCGGTGCGGCAGACAGACCCGGGCGGGACCTGGATTTTAAGGGCCACCGTGGACATGAAGTATTTCAACGAAGTGGTGGCAAAGGTGGCGCCGGACCGTCGGGATATCGCCTATCTGATCAACCAGAAAGGCGTGTTCCAGACGCATACACCGGCTATCGGCAATTTAATGCAGCCGTCTGAGTTTACATCACCGGCGTATTTTCAGGGGGTGAACATCACCGAGGCCAGGGACCGGATTTATGTTATGACATGGCTGCAAAACGTACGGTGGATGTGTGTGGTACAGGCAGATCAACAGGAACTTTTCGCCTCCCTGAGCCGGGTTCGCCTCATCGGCATCTACATTCTTATTTTAAGCGGGATTATGATCATCGGTACCGTGCTTTTGTCCACCAGTTATCTGGTTTCACGACTGGAAACCAAAAGACAGAACCTTCGGCGCATGGATCAGCAGTTGCGGCGCACCAGCACCCTGGCATCGACAATGCAGATGTCGGAGGGGTTTTTACGGCAGATCCGCGACAATCTGGCCAATATCGATGTGGCCGCGACCTGGATCAGGCATATGCCCGAGACACCCGGGAGGGATGAACTGGATGAAAGCCTGGATCAGATTCGCTCGGAAGTGGGCCGAAGCCGTAAATCCATTGATAATTTCATTAACCTCACCCGTTTCTCGGGCCCTATGATCATGGATGTGGATGTTAATCGCATGCTCAATGACCTGCTCGAAATTTTTGAGCGTGAACTGGAATTTCACCATATCCGGGTGGTTCGCGAATTTCAGGACGGCCTGGGACCGGTGCGTACAGATCCCGCACGTTTGCGGCAGGTTTTTCAAAATCTATTGCTAAATGCAATTGCAGCGATTGGCGAAAGCGGGGTCATCCATGTGCGAACCTGCTCCGGTGGCCATTTTGTGAGTGTTGAAATTAAAGATGACGGCCCGGGCATTGCCCAAGAGGATCAAGAAAAAATATTCGAACCGCTTTTCTCAACACGGGCCCAGGGCCTTGGGCTCGGTCTTTCCATTTGTCGCAATAACCTGGAAAAACTGGGTGCCCGGATTTCGGTAGCCAGCCGGCCGGATCATGGGGCAGCCTTCAGGGTCGACATTCCTGAAGAATTCAAGCCTTCCGGGGATTGATCTGTGCTCAAGAGAGAACATATAAAACAGGCTATCGAGGCCATCTCTGAGAGGGCACCTGAGATCGGATATGCGCTGGATGAAACCCTTGGTATGGGGCGAATCACGGTACCGCAAAATCCGGCCGAAGCCGTTGACGGGGATGACTTTTTTTTCTGGTTTGAGGATCAGCGGGCCACGGTTAAAAAATTTATTTATTTTAATGCCGGCACCGTGGGCATTGAAGAGCGGCTCTTGGTCAAATATGGCGAATTGACCCAGAAACAGCGGCTGCAAAGCCACGACGGCAAACTTGATTTTCGTGATGCCGCCACCCGTATACGCCGGGGCGGTTTAAAATTCATGGTTACCCATGAACTGGACTTTGCCATACAGCGGGTGCAGGGACTCATGGGGAAACTGGCCCCGGAAAAAAAAGATTCGGTTAAAGGCGGTGCCGGCGCCATGGCATTTTATCAAAAACGTCTGGCCATTTTGCACCGGATCAGACATGCCGATCCGGACGGCAAAATATGTCCGGCCAATGAAAAATTAGAGGCTCTTTTCATCGGCAGTGTCAATGCGAAGACGCCCGCCAGGTTCATGGCGTTTCCATTCACCCTTGATGCCCTGATACAGGTTGCCGACATCAATCTGGAATTTTTTCATGTCCGGTTTTTACTCGACTGCCTGATCAATGGCCTGGATAAAACCCTTTTTATCTGCCTGGTTGATGAAAAAATCGTCGGGTTGATTCATGTCACGTTCAGGCACCGATTGTTTTATCAAGGGCTTGAGATCAAGTATGTGGCCACCTTGCAGGGGGGGGGATACGGCGGCGGATCAAAAACCGATATCCCGCCGGTCAGGGGGGCCGGCGCCTTTCTTGTGGCGGGTGTCTGGCTATTGTGGCAATCCGGGGTCTTCAGGGCAAAAGAGGTGCTTCTTGATTCGGAGACCGAGGCCAGAACGTTTTACGAGGCCATTGGTTTTCAGTCCCGCGGATCCAGCGAATACGTTTTGAAAACCCCCCGGGGCTATCTTGTCAAGGCCATTGCCGCAATGGCGTGCAGCAGCCACGTCAGCTCGAAAGCCGGCTCAGCCCTTGTTGAAATGATGAAAGGGCAGATCCGTTTCCTGTGCCGGAAGACAAAAGACAGAAAACAGGCGGCAAGGCGCCGGGCCGTCATTGACGCCATGGGGCAGATATTGGGCTGTGGCGACTTTCAGGAAATCATCGGTCCTGTTGTTGCGGCTCTGAAGAAACACGGAAAAAAGATACCCGAAGCGACCGAGTTGGTGCGGTTGGCCGGTTACCAGGGAGATAACCACTGACCATGCACCCCATTTCAGTGATCAGAGATGAAAAATTTGCTTTGCATTTAGACCGCATGCCCCATCTGGAAAGCTTTCGAAGAATAATGGCCATCAACGAGACCCTGGGGCATACATCCCTGGATGGCCGATGGCAGGTGATTTCTCCGCGGCTGGCTTCCCGGGAGGAACTGGCCCTGGTCCACACCCGGTCCCATATTGAACGAATCGCTCGCAGTGCCGGACACCCTATGACATCCTTTGACTCGGATACCCAGGCCACCGGGCTGTCTTATGAGGTGGCATGTCTGGGGGTGGGGGGTGTGTTCAGCCTGCTGGACACCCTCTGGCAAAATGCGTTTCCAAGAGGCTTTGCCCTGGTCAGGCCCCCGGGACACCATGCCGAGCCCGACAAACCCATGGGCTTTTGTCTGTTCAACAATGCTGCCTTGGGGGCCGCTTACCTCCAGACCCATTACGGCGTTAAAAAGATAATGATTGTGGATATCGATGCCCACCATGGCAACGGCACCCAATCCGCCTTTTACGGAACCGATCAGGTCCTGTATGTTTCCATGCATCAGTTTCCGGGTTTTCCGGGCACTGGAAATTTTAATGAAGTCGGAGAGGGCCGCGGCGAGGGGTACACGGTGAATGTGCCTCTTGGCAAGGGGTGCGGGGACCGGGATTTTGCGCGAATCATCCATTTTTTGTTAAACCCCCTGGCCAAGGCGTATGAACCGGAAATAATCCTTGTATCCTGCGGGTTTGATTTATACCTGCACGACCGACTTGGCGGCATGCGCGCCACACCGGAGGGATATGCCCTCATGACGTTCTTTCTGCTGGACATTGCAGCAAAGTTTTGTAACGGCCGCATCGCTTTTATCATGGAAGGGGGATACAGCCTCAGGGGCATCCGGGAATGCGGCCTCAGGGTATTGCAGGAACTGTGTGAGGTGGCCACACTGACCCGAAAGAAAATTGACCGGATTACCCAGACCCGGCATGAAAATTTGTCCACCCTGAAAAAGGTCATTGAGGTGCAGAAGAAATACTGGAAAATACTGCGGTAGAATTTGCTCCGGCCTGTTCGACCATACTTGCCTCCATCTCCTTTTGACTGAACCATCCAATATCCACCTGCTGTCACCTCGAAGTTTACATATCTTGAAGACCCTGGCGGTCTCAGAGAAGCGAATTCTCATAAATGCTGCAAATTCAGGGATGCTTGAGCGACGAGGGTGTGGCAAACCGATGGCACGATTTTTGTAAAAGATATATCCCGAATACAGCAGGCGGTTATTGAACCCGTCATATTTGACATATTCTAAAGAAAGAAGATTTTGTAATGACAGACACTGCAACCGTAAATGACACGAATATTGGAGACCATGCGGCATTAGACCGCCGGCCTTATTATAAACGGCTGTTTCGCCGGTTTGTGCTGCTGACCCTGCTGTGTTCCATGATACCGCTCTTACTGGTGGGGTGGGCCATCAACATCCATTATACCCGGTTTGCCAATTCACGGATGATGGATTCTTTCCAAACCCGCCTGGAGCATCACCGGCAGGTGATCGAATTGTTTCTTAAAGAGCGCAGCGCCATGCTTCAGCTCATTGCCAATTCACATACCAAGGCGTACCTGAGCCGGGCGGAAAACCTGAACAAAATATTTGAACTGATTAACGCTGAACATGGGGCCATAACAGACCTGGGTGTCATTGATACAAACGGCAGGCATCTGGCCTATATCGGTCCGTATGATCTGCTGAACAAAGATTATTCCGAAACCCTGTGGTTTAAAAAAGTCATGGTCCAGGGTCTTTATATCAGCGATATGTTCATGGGGTTTAGAAAGGAGCCGCATTTTATCATCGCTGTTACCGGTTCGAAGGGCCTGGAAAAATGGACACTGCGAGCCACTATTGATACCGAAGCGTTTCGATCTCTGGTTGAAAATGTGCGAATTGGTAAAACCGGTGAAGTGTTTCTGCTCAATGAAAAGGGGATCTTGCAGACCAGTCCGCGATTTGAAGGACGGATCATGCAAAAAGCGGCTCTCGAAATGGAGCCCGTGCATGCCGATGCAAAAGTGCGTATTTTAAAAGGACTCCATGGCAACGGGACCCCGTCTCGGCGTCAGGTGGTGGGGCAGATCTGGCTGAAGGAACCGAGCTGGCTCCTGGTGGTCAAACAGGATTTCAAAGAAGCCTTTGATGAAGTCAACCATGCCAATTATGCGGTTTTGGTTTTTCTTCATCTAAGTGCTCTGAGCATTCTTGTCGTATCCGTGTTCATAACACGACATATGATCAACGTTATCCGGAAAAGGGATATGGCGGCCGATCATTTGAACCGCCAGTTGATGCAGACCAGCAAGCTGGCATCCATCGGGCAGTTGTCCGCCGGGGTGGCCCATGAAATTAACAATCCTCTGGCGATAATTTTGACGGAAAGACAGCTTCTCCTGGATATGGCCGGTCAAACACCCCATCCCAATATCGATTATAATGAACAGTTCGACGACTCCATGAGTCAAATTGATGTGCAGGTGCAGCGTTGTAAACGCATCACCCAGAATCTGCTCAGGTTTGCCCGCCGGACCCGGTCGGTCATCGAAACAGTGAATATCAACGCCTTTCTGGGAGAGGTTGTGGAACTGATGGAAAGGGAAGCCCGGGCCAGCGGTATTAAGTTTTTTGTTGAATTCGAAGATGATATCAACCCACTGCTTTCCGATCCGTCCCAGCTCCAGCAGGTGTTTTTGAATCTGATCACCAATGCCATTGATGCCCACGAGGACAAAGCTTACGGCAGCGTCAAGATCATGACCCGGAGCAATGGTCGATCCGACGGTGTAACAATTTCCATTGCAGACAGCGGATGTGGGATCGCAACCGAAAATATCGAAAAAATATTTGACCCGTTTTTTACTACCAAGCCTGTGGGAAAAGGGACCGGTCTGGGGTTGTCCATCTGTTATGCCATCGTCAAGCGGTTGGGCGGAGAAATCACTGTTCGCAGTCAGGTGGATGAGGGGACCGAATTTGATATTTTTCTGCCGTATACCCCCCCCCGGGAACTGATCAAGGATATCGAAAACGATCAGGATGCAAAATAACTAAAGAGTGAATTGTGTTTAAGTTCCCTTACCAATGCCCAAAGGAGGATAGAAATGATAGGATCCAAGATTTTACTGGTGGATGACGAAGTTGTTTTCACAAAGAATATGTCCAAACTCCTGGCCAACAGAGGGTATGTTGTCACTGCTGTAAACAGCGGTGATAATGCCATCCAAGCGATGGAGGAAAAAGATTTTGACGTGGTGGTGCTGGACCTTAAAATGCCGGGAATGGATGGATTGACCACCCTCAAGGAAATCAAAAAGCTCGGCCTTCTTACCGAGACACTGATATTGACGGGCCATGGCTCCATTGATACGGCTTTGGAGGCGATAAAACTGGGCGCTTATGATTATTTGACCAAACCCTGTGAAATAGATGAGTTGGTGGCCAAAATAGAAGGTGCCTGGGTCAAAAAGGATGATCAGGTCAAAAAAGAGATGAACGAGAAAATTGAACGACTGGTGGAATCGCCCGGAGACGTTTTTAAACTTTTCCCCAAAAGAAAGAAAAAGGATAAATCCAGTTGATTCCGGTTTCTTTGTGTTCCGGTAGTTTTACAATTTGTAAAAAAGACCGACGGTAAAGCATGTGACAGAGGCTTTCCAACCGCCCGGCGGTTTAAGACAAACGCGGCAATGGCCGTGGATGTCGGGATGTCACTTTTTTTCAGTAAAATCCCCGTATGCTTCAATATCCTGAATAAACGACTAATTTGAATCGTCCAATTTTTATGAAGTCCTTTGCAGAAAAAATAGATTTATCAAATGCGTCGTCACGGGAACTGTTTTGCTTAATCACGACAATTTTTCGTCATTGGCATGTTGTTTGCTGATTTCAGCAACAGTAGAATTTTCAAGAATCTTTCCTGTATGTGACATTGGCAGGGGCCGGTGTGCGCATTTAAAGCCGTAACCGGCCATTTAAAATCCTATTGTGGGGGGGGATGGAACAAAATCATTACAACAAAACCCGGCAACTGATTCTGGCCTGCATGATTATTTTACCGGGCATCATGTTTTTAATCAGCCTTTCCATCGGATATTATTACTTTGGTCAGTCTTTGGAAAACCAGACCGTTGAACGGATGAAGCGAATTGTGAGCGATCATCGCCATATGATCGACAGTTTTTTACAGGAACGGCAGGCGGATCTTGAATTTATCATTGACTCATATTCGTTCCAACGCATCAGCCACCATGAAAATTTGAATGCCGTTTTTTTAAGACTCAAACAACATTCAAATGCCTTTGCAGATCTGGGGGTATTTGATGAGGCCGGTGTGCATGTGGCTTACATAGGACCTTACCAACTCACCGGCAAGGAATATAAGGATGCTGCCTGGTTCAAGGAAGTCCTACATCAGGGAGTTTATATCAGTGATGTGTTTTTGGGATATCGTAAAATCCCCCATTTTATCATTGCCATCACCCGGAAAGAAGCGGGGCGGATATGGGTGCTGCGTGCCGCCATTGATACGCTGGTTTTCAATGATCTGGTGGAAAAAGTGCGTATCGGTAAAACCGGCGAAGCCTACCTGTTGAACCGGGATGGCATTTTTCAGACCGAGAGAAGATCCGGCGGTGATCTCATGGGAAAAGATCCCGATTCCTTCGTACATCCTGCTCTTGAAAATGAAGATGCGGCGCCCTCGGATGAGGGAAAAAACCGCCTGCTGGTCTATCCCCATACGGGGAAAGAGATCAGAACCTTCATCCAGGCCGATGCCGGGGGGAATAATTATCTGTATGCCACCACATGGATGAAGGATAAAAAGTGGCTTCTGGTTGTCCGCCAGGAAAAGGCGGATGCGTTCAGAGCCCTGCGGACCGCCCTGTTTTTAATTGTGATCGTTGCCCTGATCGGAGGCACTGTCATCATTACGATGGCCTTTTTCCTCACCGAGCGGATCATCAGACGGATGGAACTAACGGATTCGGAGAAGCGCCAATTGGGTGATCAGTTGATTCGGGCCACACGGCTGGCGGAACTAGGTGAGATGGCCGCCGGTTTTGCCCATGAAATCAATAATCCGCTCCAGATCATGAAAAGTGAACAGGCCCTGATTGAAGCAATTTTGAACGACCTCAAGAAAAACGGAGAATTGAAACCATCCAAGGATCTTTTGGAGCTTGATGATTCCATCGGACAGATTGCGCTGCAGATCGGCAGATGTTCCGAAATAACCCATGCCATATTAAAATTCGGGCGCAAAACCGATCCCGACCCCAGAAATGTGAGACTGCAGGATTTCATACCCGAGATGGTGGATATGGTTGCCCATAAGGCCCAGGTAAACGGCATCGATCTCAAACAAAATATCTCGGAAATAACCCGTCCGATTTATGGCGACCCGTCTCAATTACAGCAGGTCATGCTCAATCTTTTTAACAATGCCATGGATGCCATTGCCCAGCGCCATGGTGCCGACGGCGGTGTCTTGTGTGTGGAGATTGGAAATAAAGACGGTGATACCGTGGAAGTCAAGGTTATCGATAACGGCAGCGGTATCAGCCCTGAAAATTTGAAGCGGATATTTTCACCTTTTTTTACCACCAAACCGGTGGGGCAGGGAACAGGGCTGGGGCTTTCCGTCTGTTACGGCATTATTGACAGTATGGGGGGTGTCATGGAAGTGGACAGTCGGCGCAATGAAGGAACGACCTTCAGGATTTATTTGCCCGCCGTGGAAACAGCTGAATATTGATTAATGACCGATAGAAAAATCAAATTTCAGCATTAAGATACAAAAACGATGAAGGGACAGGAGATGACAGAAAAAAAGAAAAAGGTCACAGGGTATGACAAATATGTGGACTGGAAGTTTTTCATTGTTCCAGTGGTTATTTTTTTTGTCCTGCTCATGTTGCCCACACCGTATGGTATGAAAGATGTGGGTACCGAGTACAATGTGGGGCCCAAAGCAGTGGTGAACATGCTTACCCAGGCGCTTTTTAACACCCAGAGCAGTGATGCGGCCCAGTGGCAGATGGCCGCAGCGCAGATTATGGAGCGAAATATGCGCATGGGCGCCCTTACCCGGGACCGCTACCTGAAAAGGAATTTTAAGTGGTGCCGGAAATATAAGATCCAGACGGATCAGAAAAATTTTCAAAAGGCCCATGACCACATTGAAAGCAATGTCACCCCGGCCCAATTCAAGGAATTGATGCAAAAGGCCATGACGCTCCGTAAGGAAGGTCTGAAATATGAATCATTGAGCAGTTCGGATAAAAAGGCCGCCGATACAGGCGCCTGGCACATCAAAGTGGCCATTGCCATGGGGGCTTTTGTGGTGCTTTGTTTTTTGACCGAATGCATTCCGCTGCCCGGGGTGGCTTTCTGCATGGGGCTGATCCTTGTTTTTACCGGTGTTACGAGTCGGCAGGATGTGGCCATGCTGTACTGGAGTGATGCCTGCTGGTTTATCATGGGCAGCCTCATGTTTGCCGCCGCCTTTGTCAAAACAGGGGTTGACAAGCGTGTCTGCCTGATGATGTTCAAAAAGCTGGCGGTTCCCAACGTTCGCTGGATTACCCTGATTTTTTTTGTTATCATTGCCCCCCTGGCCTCTTTTATCTCGGATCACGCCCTGGCGGCCATGTTTTTGCCCATCGGTATGCTCTTATACCAGAACAGCCTGACCAAAGAGATTCCCGAGGACCCCGAGCTTGCCAAGATGTTGATGATCGCCATTGCCATGGCCTGCAACCTGGGTGGCCCCGGTGCCCCTTCAGGCGGTGCGCGTAATGTGATCATGATGACCTATCTCACCGATATGTTCGGGTTTGATATCGGTTATTTCCAGTGGGTGACCTATTGTTTTCCATTTGTTCTGGTGATGATTCCCATCGGATGGTTTCTGGTCAATTTTCGGTTCAAGCCGAAAATCGTTTCCCTGGCACCTGCCATGGAACAACTGAAGGGCGAAATCGACAAGATGGGCAGGTGGAACGGCAAGCAGATATGGGCCCTGATTATTTTTATCGTCATGGTCTGGGGCTGGTTTACGGAAAAGATTTTCTTTCAGCTGGGGATCTATCCGGTGCGCATGGGCATCGGGGTCATCGCCGTTGCCGGGGCCGTGGCCTATCTGCTGGCCGGGGTGGTCAACTGGCGCGATTATCAGGAAAAGGTCGACTGGGGGGTTGTCTGGCTGTATGCCGGCGCCATTCTTTTCGGGCGGACCCTGGACAGCACCGGTGCCGCCTATTGGCTGGCCCGGACCGTAATCGATTTTCTGGCACCCATGGGTATGGATTCGGGCCTGCCGCTGATGGCGGTGTCCAATGGCCTTACCGCCGTACTGACCAATTTGATGGCTGACGGGCCGGCCGCCGCTGCCGTAGGACCCATCACCTTGAACATGGCCGGACTGGTTCATCCGGGTACGACCTATCTGCCCTTTATGGCCATGTCCACAGCCATTTCCTCTTCATTTGCCTATTGCCTGATCATCGGGACCCCGCCCAATGCCATTGTCTATGCCAGTGGGTATCTTGAGCCCAAAGATTACCTGCGGGTGGGTGTGCCCATCTGGTTTGCAGTGAACATTATTCTGTTGCTCATGACCGGTATCTACTGGGCTTTCAGAGGGTTCGGCGGCCTTCCGGGATTTTGATGTACGTGCAGAGGGAGGCAAAAGCATGAAGATGTCGGTTCCGGACAAAAAGGAGGGTGGGATGACATTATCCACCAAAGATAAAATCAAATCCAAAAAAAAATGGCTGCATTATGAGAACGGCAGAACCTATTTTACCCGGGAATCCGAAAGGAAATTGTTTTTCATCCTGACGGTGTTCATGCTTGTCTCCGGTATTTTAATGAAGGCTGGTTTATTTTAGGACACGGCATTATGGTTAAGGGGAAAAAATTTACATTGGGGTATTATGTTTACACCGTAGCCAAAATGCTGGGCCAGCCACGGCGGTTTTTTGATACACTTCCTGAAAAACCCGGCTTTGGCAGAGCCTTTGGTTTTTTGCTGGTGTCAAGCCTGTTTTTTACCGGCGCCAGTCTGATCACGACGCTGCCGGAAAATCCGGCTTTATGGGGGGGTGTTTTTTTTGCCAACGCCGTGGGAATGACATTGATCGGTGCCGGATTGGGATATCTGGTCATGACGATGTGTATGGGCAAAAAGGTTGGATTTGATCGATTTTTCAGCGTGTATGCCCTTTCAGCAGGTGTTACCCTGCTGGCGTCATGGGTACCGTTTTTCATCTGGCTCACCGAACCGTGGCGCTGGTGGCTCATCGGCACCGGCCTGGTCAGGGCCTGTGGATTCAAACTTGGATATGTGTTTCTGATCATCGGGGTGTCGGTGGGAACCATGGTGCTGTTTTTCTGGAGTGCCGGTCTGGTCATTGTGGCCCTGCGGGGATAGCCCAGGATTTAGATACGGTTATGTAAAGCCATAAAGGAGATTCCATAAATGGTTAAAAAAATAAAAATTTTAATGGTCGATGATGAGGCGCAGTTCCGTTCCACCACGGAAAAAATTTTGAATCGACGGGGATTTGATATGATTCTGGCGGACAGTGGAGAGGCTGCCATTGAAAAACTGGTTGAAAATCCCGATGTGGTGGTGCTGGATGTGAAGATGCCGGGGATGGACGGACACCAGGCCCTGCGGGAAATCAAAAAACGCATGCCCGATCTGCCGGTGATCATGCTCACCGGTCACGGGGCAAGACCATCTGCCCGTGAGGCCCTCGTGGCGGGTGCTTTCGATTATCTGTCCAAACCCTGTGACATTGACCTGCTGGCCGCTAAAATCAATGATGCCTGCATTCACGGTAAGACAGGCGGCAAACCGGCAGCCGAGAAAACTGTTGCCGCGGTGATGATTCCCATTGCGGACTACACGACGCTCCATGGAAACCAGACGGTGGCAGATGCCATTGCAAAACTCAAAGCGTCTTTTTCCCCTAAAATGCCTACCAGCCAGATCATGGAAACCGGTCACCGATCTATTCTGGTCATCGGCCCCAAGGGTCAGATTGAAGGCATCGTGACCATTGTTGATCTTCTGGAGGCCATCATGCCGGCGTACCTGAGTGCACCGAAGCCATCCATGGCCGACAGTTTAGAGTATTCACCCATGTTCTGGACAGGCATGTTCATGCGCGAAGTCCGGCAATTGGCTAAAAAGAAAATAAATGAGATCATGTCTCCTCCCCCATTGTCCATCGATTCAGGTAAAAATCTTATGGAGGCGGCTTATTTAATGGTCCAGCATAAAGAACGCAGGCTGTTGGTGATAACGGACACTGCCATTGCCGGGGTCATTCGCGAACAGGACCTGTTTTTTGAAATAGACAAGATTTTGTTGGAACCTTGACCGGCGGTGTATTGATAGTTCACTGACCTTTCGTCACTCCAGTTGATCCGTCCCTCCCTCCTGGATGGCTGGCGCCGCCAAAGGGAAAAAACAAAGAAGCGTTAAAACGGGGCACACAGGGATAGATTCCGGACCGCCACTGTTTTAACGTTTCTTTGCTATTTATAACCCGTCGTCAGATGTTATGCCAAGGACCTATTCAACAGTCATGACATCGATATTTGCTTCCACTGTTTTCGGGCCGATTCCTTTTACATTTGTAATATCTTCCACTGCTTTAAAGGGCCCGTTGGTTTCTCTATACTGTATGATCTTTTCGGCATATTTGGGCCCGATTCTTTTCAGCTTAATCAACTGTTCAGCGGTGGCGGTATTGATGTTGATTTTTTCGCCGTCGGCAGCCATGACCATGGGGACCATTGATATCAAGAATACAGCAAATACCAGAAGCGCAACAACTCTTTTGTTTTTTTCCATAAGTATTCCTCCTGAAAGCCTATGACAGGTTATAAAAAAAGACTGTATTATATTGATATTATAATCAAAAAAGCTTCATTTCAGGCGGATGGAGAAGGCAGAATAGAAGGGAACGTAGTCGTCAGCATTCGTTTTGAGTTTCAGCGGGTTCAAACAGTTTGACGATATCTTTGCAGGCACTATGATTATAGTTTTTTATTTAACACATACCTTCAATGATTGCAAGCTATATTATTAAAAAGCCTCCCTTCATTTTTTTGTATCTTTTCATTGAGCAGGCTTCTATTGTTAATCTCCCCGGATTACAATACCCCTTGCCGTCCGGGAGAAAATACAATTTTGTTGAAAAAATATTCTTTGTTTGTTAGATTCCGGGCAATCTATTTTACTGGCTATTTTTAATGACACCATCCTAATTTGTTCGGAGGTTTGAAAATGAATCGATGTAAGGCAGTTCTTTTGATTCTGCTTGTTTCCAGCATTGCATTATACAGCTGTTCATCCGATGATGAAAAAAAAGCTTCTCATCTGGAAAAGGGAAGTGTTTATTTTGAAAAAGGCGAATACAAAAGTGCCGAAATCGAGCTTAAAAATGCTGTCCAGCTCGACCCTCACTATCTCGCGGCTTATGAAAAGCTGGGAGAAGTATATTTAAAGCTGGGAAATGCACAACAGGCGTTTAAAACCTATTCAAGAGTGGCGGAGCTCGACCCTGGAAATATGAATGCACAGTTGAAACTGGCGACATTCTACCTGCTTGGGAAAAAAATAAAGGAGTCCCGGGAAAAAATTGATCTGATTTTAAAAAAGCAGTCCGATAATATTGACGCCCTTTTCCTGCTGGCGGGTGTTGACAACTTAGAGAAGAAATTTATAGATGCCGAATCCGTCTTTAATAAAATACTTGCAGTGGACGGAAGTCAGGCAAAGGCGTATCTGGGATTGAGCCGTGTGCTTATGCAGCAGGGAAAGTTTGATGATGCGGAAAAAAATTTAAAAATGGCGGTGGATCTGGATGTAAAAGAGATCCAACCTGCCCTGGCCCTGTTTGAGTTTTATATGAATCGGAAAAAATTTGACATGGCCCTGGCAACCGTGGAAGACGCCATTAAAGCAAACCCTGCCAATGCAGATCTGTATATCGTACTGGGTAATTATTATTACAGCCAAAAAAAACAGGGCAAAGCGGAAACCGCCTATCTAAAGGCGGTTGAAACGGACCCGGAAAATGTTAAATTTTATATGGTGGCCGCCGGTTTTTATGATGCAACGGGAAATGCAGAACAGACAATGGCCATGTATAATCGGGCGCTTGAATTGAAAAAGGATGATGTTCGGGTCATGGACGCCGTGGCCAGATATTATTTCAAGAAGGGAGAGACAGATGATGCTGCCGTTTATGTCGATAAAATGCTTGAGAAAAGACCGGCCTATTTCCCTGCCAGGATGTTGAAAGGTGAGCTGTATATTTTCAAAAAGCAATTTGCCGAAGCCCTTTTGGTGTTTGGAGATCTTGCAAAGCAGGAGCCCAAATCCGCCAGAGCCCATTATTTTAAAGGCATCGCTCAGATCGGCAAAAAAGACATCGCATCGGCCAAAACATCTCTGTTGCGGGCCATCGAGTTGAATCCTCGATATATAAAGGCAAAACTTGTTTTGGCGGATCTGTATATGCGTGAAAAAGCATTTGAGTTGGCCAGGAAAGAAGGAGAAGATATATTAAAAATTTCCCCTGATAGTTACCCGGCAAAAATGATTGTCGGCAATGCCTTGATGTATCAGGGAGATCCCGATGCTGCTGCCTCAACCTTCAATGAGTTAATCAAACTCGATCCCCAAAACCCTGCGGGCTATTTTCGACTGGGCCTTCTCCAGCGGCTGACAAAAGAGTATGGCAGGGCCCTGACCAATTTTGAAAAAGCACGGGCCATAAACCCACGTCTCATGGATGTATTTACAAATATTGTTTTTCTGCATAGTGCCCGAAAAGATTTTACCGCAGCCCTTGAACAATGCGACCGGCAGGCTCAGATTGTAAAGGATTCCCCCGCATTGCTGGCAGTTATTTATAATTTAAAAGGAGAGGTCCATCTGGCACAACAAAAAATAGACGTGGCTGAAATCTGTTTTCAGGACGCTATAAAGCAAAATCCTGATTTTTTGAGACCCTATTATGCCCTGGCGCGGATATATCTTAAAAGTCACCAGGAAGATAAGGCCATCGCCCAGTATCAGTCGCTTTTGGTGAAAGACCCAAACCAGGTTGTTCCGCATATGCTGTTGGGAACCATTTTTGATATGCAGAAACGGTTTGATCTTTCCGAAGCGCAGTATCGGGCGGCACTGGAGATTGATCCAAATTTTGTGCCGGCCGCTAATAATTTGAGTTATCTTCTGGCCAATCAGGATAAAGACCTCGACAAAGCCCTTGCCCTTGCTCAGACAGCCAAGGAGAAGTTGCCCGATGACCCCAGCGTAATGGATACCCTTGGATGGATCCTGTACAAAAAGGGGCTTTACGACAGCGCAATCAATGAATTTACAGACAGCCTGGAGAAGATTACCGATAACCCGACGATTCATTATCACCTGGGAATGGCATATTACAAAAAACAGAATTTAAAGCAGGCCCGCAGGCAAATGGAAAAAGCCCTGTCCCTGGCCCAGTCCTTTGACGATGCGGATAAGGCCAGAAAAATTCTATCCGAGATGTAATGTGACTTTTTGCAGATGAAATTTTTACCATTTAAAATTCTTATTGTGTTCATTCTGTTGCCCCCGGTGTGCTATATCCTCTCTATCCAGTATCTGGAAAATCATTTGTCCCGAAAATACCTGAAGTCAATAGAAGAAATTTATATTGGCGATACCGGTCCTTTATTTGCCGGCAGTGCGCTGCTCGATCAAGTCGTCAATGATCATATCGATGCGTATCTTCTAAACGAAACTTTGATGAAATGGGGGGCGCTTGTAAATGTGACGGTTAGTGGTGGAAATGGCCAGATCCTTTATCCGGCATATGCGAAAGGCCATGAGAATACAACGACCGAATCGGATCCAATGCGGATCGCAGCAGAAAATTACCGGATGCTGCAGGAAGGCCTGAATGTAAAAGTTAATGTCACATTGCCACACAACACACTGATTTCAAATTTTATGTTGGGGGGGGATAGTTTTCTGTTTTTGCTGGGACTCTATTTTTACTATAAAACCGGTGCCCGTAAGTTTATGATGGCCCAACGCCGGCAGCGTGAAAATATCCGCAGGCTTGTTGCAACAGAGAAAAGCCAGTCCCAAAAGCTGTCCATTTTAATACAAAATCGGGAAGAGATGGCCGGTGAAATTGAAAGGACCCGACATCAACTGGAAGATACAAAATCCAAAGCCAGCAAAAACGAAGATAATTATATAGAAGAAATCGTTAATCTGGAGAAAAAAATAGCCAAGAATATCGCCTTTCAAGATGAGTTGAAAAAAAATATCGAAAAACTACAAAAAGAGATCGGATCTTTTCAAGCGGACAAACGACCCGATACCAAAAAGGCAAGAAAAGAGAGAGAAAAAATCAAAAAAAAGTTTTTCGTTCTCTATAAAAACATAATTGTCCATGACCGTGCCATTGATGGTTTCATGGCTTTATCAGATGACATGCAAATCAAAGGTGAAGAAATTATTCACCAGATGAATTATGACTCTCAGCAGATTCAGGTAAAACGTAAAGTTTTCAACAAGAAAAGTCGGGTGACGGTGCTTGAGGTTTTGTTCGCATACAAGGGAAGACTTTATTTCAGAAATATACAAGGGAAAATCGAGATTCTTTCCATTGGAACTAAAAACAGCCAGGCCGGGGATCTTGCTTTTCTGAATCACCTGTGAAAACAAATTAGACCCTCCTTGCTGTTTCGTGTGGATCCGTATTCCGGATTGGCCCACCTGAAACAGAGCGGAAGCAAATTAAATAAAGAGGCGGCATGTATCTATCTCATTTTGAGTTGAAGCGAAAACCCTTTCAGATCAGTACCGATCCTGAGTTTTTATGGATGGGAGAGAAGCACAAGGAAGCGCTGGCCATACTTAAATATGGTATCCTGGACAATCGTGGATTTCTTTTGCTTACCGGGGATGTCGGTACCGGTAAGACCACGCTGATTCATGCCCTTATGAACAGCTTTGGGGAAAATACACGGGTGGCCATGGTTCCGGACCCTGATTTGGAATTATTTGATTTCCTGAAATATATCGCTGTTTCTTTAAACATGGACCAGTATTTTAAGAGCAAGGGCGAATTTTTGATTAAATTCAGAAAGTTTCTCATTGATAATCACAAAAACGGCACCAAGGTTTTGCTGATCATCGATGAGGCCCAGCGCCTGGACCACGAACAGCTTGATGAAATACGGGTTTTATCCAATATAGAGACCCAAAATACTAAATTGTTGAATATTTTTTTTGTGGGCCAGGATGACTTCAATGATATATTGCTGGAAAATAAAAACAGGGCCTTACGGCAGCGGATCACCATAAATTACAATATCAACCCTTTATCGGAGAGTGAAACCGGCGCATATGTCCGGTATCGGCTGGAAACTGCTGGCGCTCAAGCATCTGTCTTTGATAGTGATGCTCTCCATGAAATACACCTGTTTTCAAGAGGATATCCACGTCTGATAAATATCATATGCGATCATGCCCTTCTGACGGGGTATGTAAAGGGTATCCGGCAGATCACTTCGGACATTATCGCAGAGTGTGCCCTGGAATTAGAAATACGACCCAGTCAGGCTAAAAAAGCACAATCGGAGGTGACCGAAAATTCTGCTTCGGTGGTTGAAAACACAAACAGTCTGGTTGCTTCCCCGCGGCATTCTCCCGTTCAGGCCAAGGCATCAGAAGGCAATGCCGGTTTGAAGATGAACCTCGGTCATAGCCGTATAGTGGGGCAATTGATTGATTTGATAACAACGCTTTCTGAAGATAAGCAAAAAAGGCTGTTATCACTTTTAAAGAATTGGGTATCAGAGGAGAAACGGGCGTTTAAACGTAAATCCTGCCTGACGCCCATTGACTACTCATCTGCAGACCGGGTTTTCAGGGATTTTGTTCAAAATCTGAGTCTTGGCGGCATATTTATTGAAACCCGTGAATCGTTTTCTGACGGGGAAATCGTTACGTTGACAATGAATATACCGAACTCTCAGCATCATTTCAAAATTTCAGGAGAAATAGTAAGGGCCGAACCCCTTGGAATTGCAGTAAAATTTAAAAAGGTTACCCGGTATCAGTCTGAAATTATAAAATTTATTGTGGACAAATTATGACCGAAAAAAATTAGGGCTCCCCTAAACCACTCTATTTCATTGACATAATTTCATTATTACGATATCATCCTCTCCAATGCTGACCTGAAATCAAGGAAAACAAGATGGATAATATTAAGTCAATACCCGGGCAGAGCAACATTACGGATAGATTGATTGATGTTATAAAGAACTTACCTCTCGGTCGGCAGATCGAACTTTTAGGTGCTCTGGAAAAAGAAAAGCCGGAAAAGCCGGTAGAAAATGACCAGCGCCGGCATTCCCGTAAAGGTGTTTTACTGCCTGTTGATTATGCCTCTTATGATAAGTTTTTCCGGGAGTTCATCAGGGACATCAGCGAAGGGGGCGTGTTTATTGAAACCCAAAACCCATTGATGGTCGGGCATAAAATAGCCATGACGTTTATCACAACGGATGAGCGTCACCATTTTAAGATGAACGGTAAAATTGTAAGAGATGCCAAAAATGGCATCGGTGTGAAATTTGATGACACAACCCCCGAGCAGGCCATTCAGATAAAAGCGTTTATTGCCACGATGTAATCCCGCCTTTTTTTTCGCTTCTTTTTTTAAAAATAACTAGTGCCATCCCAGCAGTGGGTGCACAGCTTTTCCTTTGGCAGACCAATTGCCGCCACAAGGTCCTCAATTTTTTGATACATCAGGGATGACAGTTTCAGTTTGTTTCTTATCCGGTCCACCATCTCCTGGTTTCTCGCCGATCCCGCTGTGGCAAATTCATCAAGATAGTTATCCCCGGGACCCTGGATATCTTCTATGACCTTTCTACCCGCAAGATCAAGCGTTGAACGGGAGGTTGAAAAATTGAGAAATTCACAGGGAAAGATAAGTGTGGGACAGGCAATGCGCATGTGAACTTCAAGTGCACCGTACTCTTTCAGCACTTCGACATTGTCTTTCAATTGAGTCCCTCTAACGATAGAATCATCGCAAAACAGCAGTTTTTTTTCTTTGATCAACGCTTTGACGGGGATTAGTTTCATCTTGGCCACCAGTTCGCGGATATTCTGGTTTTGCGGCATAAAACTGCGGGGCCAAGTCGGCGTATACTTCACAAAAGGGCGTATGTACGGTATCTTTTTTTTGTTGGCATACCCGATGGCATGCCCGATCCCCGAGTCCGGGATGCCCGCGGCACAGTCGGCATTTACCCGGTCATTTTCTGCCAGAGCACCGCCACAGCGATAACGCACCTGTTCCACATTGATATTCTCATAACTGGAAGCAGGGTACCCGTAATAAACCCAGAGAAAGGAACAGACCTGCATTTTATCGCGGGGTTTAAGTCGTTGTTCATAGCCTTCCGCAGTTATGAAAACGGTTTCCCCGGGGCCTAAAAATTTTACGGTTTCAAATCCGAGATTCGGAAAGGCACTGGTCTCAGATGTGGCTGCAAAAGCACCTTCTCTGCGACCGATAATAACAGGGGTTCGGCCGAGTTTGTCCCGAACTGCATAGATACCGTCTTTGGTCAGAATCAGAAATGAACAGGAGCCTTTGATAACGTTCTGAGCGTTGAGAATGCCTTCTTCATAAGATCCTTTTTCATTGATCAGCATGGATACCATTTCGGTCGGGTTGATGTCGCCACCGCTGGTTTCGGCAAATTGCATTCTGTTTTTAAAGGCTTTTTTTGCAAGCTCATCGATATTAATTATTTTACCAACGGTTACAATTCCGAACCGTCCCATATGAGAGTTGATGATCAATGGCTGTGCATCATAATCACTGATGATGCCAATGCCTTTATTCCCGTGCATTCCAGGAAGATCCGATTCGAATTTGGAACGGAAATAATTGTTTTCGATATTATGGATTGCCCTTGAGAACCCCTGGTCATTATAAATCGCCATCCCCCCTCTTTTGGTTCCCAGGTGGCTGTGGTAATCGGTGCCATAAAACAGGTCAGTGACGCAATCTTCTTTAGAAGCAACGCTGAAAAAACCACCCATAAAAAGTCCCGCCTTTCAAATGGATTAATAAGAAACGATATTTGCATTTTGTATCATAGGAAAAGGATATAGCAAGAATAATATGAACTGCCTTTGGGGTGGGACCGTATTTAACAGGTGCGTTTTTGACCCGTAAGACAAAAATTTGGCGTTTATAAATTACCGGCAAAAGAAAGCACGTTTTTATTGATACTCAGGTTTAATTCCGCATTGACCAGGTCATGGTGTTTTTCCGCAAAAGGAATATAGGTCAGTAAAAAGCTTTTGGGGGCGATGGCGATATGGTTCAGTTGGGGAAGAATTTTTGAGGCTGGTTTGGCGAAACTGGCCAGTAAGATTTTCATGCTCTCGGTGGCTTCCGTTACCGGCAGGGTCACCGGATGAAGCCGGGGTAAGGGCATTTTACGAATCAGATGGTTACGGGGCTGAGACAGGGTCAACCCTCGTGAGAGTCGTAGAAAATCTTTATGGCGGATTTTGAACCCGGATGACCAGAAATGAAAGGGGGTTGTTTCCCATGATTTTTCAATGACCCTGGGAAGATTGGCAAGGCGGATCAGATCGGCATAGGTGGACAGATCAATAGGACTGACATCCGCCTTGATACGCCAGAAGGGGAGATAGAGCACATTTTGGGATTTCGTGGCCATATGGCTTATGTTTATCCGGTTTAATCCATCGGCGCCCGGTCGCCAGGCGGATTGGCAGTTGGCGCAGGTCAAAACCAGGGAATCCCGCTGGCCGTCAAGATTCCAGCCGCACCCCGGGCAGATGGCCGCAATGAATCGGATATGATCATCAGGGTGTTTGAAGGAAAGCGCGGCAACATCAAATCCGTCGGGTATTGGGTTGTCAATGGGCTCATTGAGCATGCCGTCCATGATTTTACCATCTCTGTAAAAGGGAGCGTAGATCATGCTCAATGTTTCACCGATATGGGCCTGATGATAAATAGGGCGGGGAAGTCCCGTGTTAAATCTGTCTTTGAAAATCTGCATTGTCTTTTGAAAAGGTAGGGTGGGGGGTAAAAAAAGGCCTTTTGTTTCGGGCAGGACAAACTTGAGCTTTTGTGTCTGGCTGCGCAGGCCAACGGATATGGGAAAACAGGATGCATTTACGGCCTGATGGCTGGCATCTATAAAACGGTGACAGATGGTATTGCCGGCACTGGAAAATAGCATCCCTTTGAATCGCCAGTAGGGAACATAGAACAGCTGCTTTCCGGCAGGTGCTTTGCTGGGAAGAAGATAGCGGAAGTAACCGTTGCGCAACAGATAGGACTGAACCCGGCAATAGGGGCATTTAAAAAGCCGGTCGGTTTCATCCAGAACGGCAGGTGCCCCGCACTGGGGACACTGATGTTCAATTTTATACCCTGTCATGATTTATCGTAACAATTTCGAGCTTTCGGATGAAAGCATCCGGGTCTGTATCGGGTCAATTTTATCTACAGTTTTTCGCCGCATTGGTTGCAGAAAACGGCGTCATTTAAGTTTTCAGTGCCGCATTTGGAACAAAATTTGGCCAAGGGTTTTTTCTCTACGGCATGCCCGCAGCGGGGGCAGAATTTTGCGTCGGGGGTCAGGTTTTTGCCGCAACTAGTGCATTGGGTGAAGATCAACAATTGATGGCCGCAACTGGGGCAGAATTTTGCATTTACAGGAATATCGGCCTTGCATTCCGGGCAGGCAGTCGTTGCCTGGGTAACTTTGGTGTCTGCGGGAGCCATGCCCCCGGCAAAATACTGGGCAAACATGGCCGGCATCATCAGGCCCATGCCGGCCCCCATGCCAGCGCCGGCCCCTGAGCCCTCCTGGGAATCAGCGGCTTTTTCCATGGCCATGGCCGCTTTCATCTGCATGAGTTTGTTCATATCCTTGAAAACCCCCATACGACTTCGGTCGTCAATGGCTTTTTGAACTTCCGGCGGCGGCGTAATGGCGTTCATATATAAGTGGGTCAGGTTCAACCCGAAGTGGCTGAAGTCTCTTTGCAGACGTTTGGCCAGGCCTTGGGACAGTTCATCATATTGGGATGGCAGGTCCAGTATGGAGTCAATGGTTTCACCCATGTAATCGTTGAATCGGGATACGATAACACGGTTGAGGTATTCTTCAACTTCCTGGGTGGTGAAAATGCCCTGGGTTCCCACCAGACGGTTGATGAAAAGAACCGGTTGGACAATTTGAAGATTAAACACCCCAAAGGCCCGCAGTCGGATCAGGCCCAGTGCGGAATCCTTGAAAGCAACAGGGTCACGGGTTCCCCATTTGAGGTCGGTGAATGTTTTCATATTCACAAAATACACTTCGGCCCGCAGGGGGCTGGTCATCCCCCATGGCAGGCTGACCAGTTTGGTCAGGATGGGGATATTGGCCGTCTTTAACGTATGGCGCCCGGGGCCAAAGGCCTCAACAGCCTTGCCTTTATAAAAAAATACACCTGCCTGGCTCTCTCTCACCGTGAGTTGAGCCCCGTACTTGATTTCTCCGGAGCCGCTTTCAGGTATCCGATGCACAAGCTCTTTACCGGTATCGTCAAACCACTCGAGAACTTCTAAAAAGACAAGATTATTGGTACCCATGTTGGATTCTCTCCCTTGCAGCTTTTTTGTCCTTATTTACAGTTTTATCCTCCCAGATAGGCTTTTTTAACCCCCGGGTCGTTTAACAGTCTTTCCGATTCTCCTTGAAGGACCAGGTGACCGTTTTCAAGCACGTATCCTCGTTTGGCAAACTTAAGTGCCAGGCGGGCATTTTGTTCAACCAGCAAAATGGTGGTTCCCTGTTTATTGATTTCCTTGAGGGCCTTGAACATATCCAGCATCAGCAGGGGGGCCAGACCCATGGAGGGCTCATCTAGAAGCATGATTTTTCGGGCACTCATGTAGGCCCTGCCCACTGAGAGCATCTGTTGCTCGCCGCCGCTCAGAGTCCCGGCCAGCTGGTCCTTGCGTTCTTCCAGTCTTGGGAAAAGATCAAACACCCATCTTCGGTCAGCGGCGATATCCGCACTGTTTTTTCTGGCAAATGTTGCCAGTACAAGGTTTTCCGTTACCGTCAGATTACCGAAAACCCGTCGACCTTCGGGAACATGAGAAATACCCAGCTTGGAGACAATCTTGTCTGTACTGTACTGCAGAATATCTTCTCCCATAAATTCTATTTTTGAGCCCGGTTCCGAAGGGATCATTCTGGAGATGGCCCTTAATGTCGTACTCTTGCCGGCGCCGTTGGCACCGATGATGGTGACGATCTCCCCCTGGTCAACGGAAAAATCGATACCATGGAGGGCCTTGATCTTATCATATGATACTTTAAGGTTTTTTACGGCAAGCTGCATCAGGTCAAATCCTCCTTGCCCAGGTAGGCTTCAATAACTTCAGGATTGTTCTGAATCTCTTTTGGGGGGCCCTCGGCGATTATCTCACCAAATACAAGGGTCTGTATATGTTCACACAGTTCCATGACAAATTTCATCCGGTGTTCGATGAGAAATATGGCGACACCAAAATCGGCATGCACTTTCCGGATGATGGCGATCATATGCACCAGTTCATCAGGGGTCATTCCGGCGGTGGGTTCATCCAGAAAGAGAATTTTGGGTTTGGTTGCCATGGCCCTGGCCATCTCCACCCGCCGTTGGGCCCCGTAGGGAAGAGAGCCGACAAGCTGGTGGGCATGTTTTTTAATGTCAAAAAGGGCCAGCAGACGGTATGCATTTTCCTCAATTTCCGTTTCCTGCCGTTTACAGGATGGTGTGCCGAAAAACGCATCGAACAGCCCGTATTTGAGTTGGGAATAATGGGCCATTTTGATATGATCCAGCACATTCATGTGCCGCCAGAGAAGAAGATTTTGAAAGGTTCTTCCCAACCCGAGGGAAGCGATTCTGTGGGTTTCAAGCCCGATAATGTTTTTGCCTTCAAGACGGATGTCGCCTTCGGTGGGGGTGTGCACCCCCGTAATCAGATTGAAGATGGTTGTTTTCCCGGCACCGTTGGGACCGATCAGTCCGGTTATGCCGCCTTGCCGGATATCCAGATTATAATTGTGAACCGCCCGCAGGCCGCCGAAATAGTGGGTCATGTTTTTTACACTGAGCAATGATGGCATGATTCAACTCCTTGTTCTTTTACGTTTTCGACTTGGGCCTCAGCAGTTTTACAATATTGAATTCCGTAAAGGAGATCAGTCCGTAGGGTCTGAAGATCATGACCAGTATCAGAATAAGGGGAATAATGATCCATTTAAAGAGTTCCAGAGGGCGCAGGGCCTCGCCGAGCAGGCTGATACTCACGGCGCCGACAATGGATCCGTAGATGGAGTTGAGTCCGCCGAAATATACCATGGCAAGAATTTCGGCCAGTTTCTGGATACCGAAGGTTCCCGGATTGACATATCTCAAGACATGGGCAAACAGACCCCCGGCCACACCGGCCCAGAATGCACCGAACATGAAGGAAATCATTTTTGTTTTTCTGGTATTGACGGTCATGGAGTCGGCGGCCGGCTCATTGTCGCGGACGGCATTGAGGGCTTTGCCCATAATGGAACCGATAAAGTTGTTGATGATCCAGATGGCAGCGGCCATCCAGCAGAAGACCACCGGCAGGGTTGAATAGTTGGGCTGGCTGCTCATACCCCTGGGCCCGCCGACAATTTCCAGATTTTCGATGACGCTTTTGACGATGAACATGAAGGCCAGGGAAATGATGGCCAGGTAATCGCCCCGGGTTCTGAAAGAGGGAATCGCCACCATCAGTGAACTCATGGCGGCAACGGCCCCTCCTGCAACCAGTATGAAGGGGAAGATCCATGGTCCCAGGGCCGGGGGTAGCAAAGGCGTGCCGAACAGCTTGTCGTTGGCAAAAAAAATCAGCGTCAGGGTGGATGAGACGTAGGCGCCGATGGCCATAAACCCCGGATGGGAACATGAGAACTCTCCCTGGTAGCCATTGATGACATTCAGGCTCAAGGTCAGTATGATGGCGATCATGGTCAACTTGAGAACCAGTGCCCGGTAGTCGTTTATTCCGGACCAGATGTGCATGATGGCGTAAAAAAGGATCAGGTGCAGACTCACTGAAATCCAGGTGGGCATGACGCTGAATTTTGTTGCCAGACGGTTGGCAAAAGGGGCTGTCAGTCTGGCAATCAGCAGGACGGGAAGGATATAGATAATCAGGTCATAAACCAGAACGCTGGGGATCATCAATGGGTTTTTAAGTATGATCATGGTGCCGAAAAGGGCGGGCAGTTTTTGCATATAAAGCATGTAGGAAACCAGATCACCGGCCAGATACTCGACAATGGTTGCCGCCAGTACACCAAACAGCCATCCTGTCATGGGTACGTTTGAAAAGAATTTTCCCAGTTTTTTAATTGCTGTTTTCATGTAGTTTTCCTGTTAGTATGGTCGATTATGACAACTACAGTCTCAGCTGGGTGCTGTGTACCATTCCAAAGAAACCACGCGGTCTGAACGTTAGAATCAGCAGAATGATGGAGTAGGCAATCAGGTCCCTGAACGTCGACGGGAAGACCATTGCAACAAAAATTTCGATAAAACCGAGCAAATACCCGGCCATGGCAGCGCCCATCATGGATCCCCTGCCGCCCAGAATTGCCGCCACAAACGCTTTCCATCCCAGAAGGACGCCCATGTAAGGATCCAGAACAGGGTAAGCCAGGCCATAGAGAACACCGGCCACGGAAGCCAGGCCGGCGCCAATGGCAAAGGTGAGGGGCGCAATGATATTGATGGAAACCCCCATGAGGGGAACCGCCAGAAAGTCAAAGGACATGGCCCGCATGGCCATTCCCCATTTGGTTTTCTGGATAAAGATATGCAGGGCCAGCATGAGCAGTAAAGAGATGACCACGATCATGATTTTGACATTGGTAAAGTAGAGCCCCCCGATATTATAGGAGACGGATTTTATGATGGGCGGGAAACTGAATCTCTGGGCACCAAGGGCGATAAGGTTACCTGTTTCCAGGATAATACCGATCATCAATCCTGTTATGGCGGCTGATGCACGGGGGGCACTGCGTAAGGGGCGGTACCCCACAACTTCCACAAAAACACCCAGAAACGATGCCAGAAACATGGTAATGACAACGGTCATTACAAAGATGACCCATCCGGGCATAAATGAAGACAAGAGTGTCATCAGGAGAGTTGCAATCCCACAGGCAATATAGGTTCCCGTCATGAAGATATCGCCATGGGCAAAGTTAAACAGCATGAGGACGCCGTACACCATGGAGTAGCCAATGGACACAACGGCGTAAAAACTCCCCCACTGCAGGGCATTAATCAGGTTTTGAAGAAAATATTCCATTTACCTGCTCCTGTTTTTGTGCATAAAAAACAGACTGCCATGCAGTATGGGCATTGCACAGCAGTCTGAATTAGAGTTTTATTCGGGGCATACGGATTTGTAGAATTCGTATTCACCCTTATCACTGATTTTAACAATGACCGCACATTTTTTGGGGTCCCCGTCTTCGGTAAATGTCATCTTGCCGGTGATGCCATCGAAGTCCTTTATTTTTGTCAGGGCATCCCGGACCGCTTTTCTGTCCTCTTTTATTTTTCCGGTGAGTTTTCCGGTGGATTCGATGGCCGCTTGGGCCAGCCGAAGGGCATCCCAGGTCAGGGCGGCAACATCATCAGGCACATACCCGTATTCCTTGTTGTATCTGTCGATGAAGGCTTTGGTGGCGCCTTTGGCGCCGGCCGCTGCATAGTGGGTGCTGAAGAACAGACCATAGCAGGCCTCGCCGCAAAGTTCAATGGTCTCGGCCGACCCCCAGCTGTCACTGCCCACGATGGGACCCTTCCATCCGAGCTGTTTGGCCTGCTGAACAATCAGGGCCACTTCGTTGTAATACTGGGGTGTAAAAAGAACCTGTGCCCCGGAACGGATGATCTTGGTCAGCTGGGAACTGAAGTCGGTATCCTTGGTGGTAAAACTTTCATATGCGACAACAGAGCCCGGGCCGTGTTTTTCTTCCCAGGCCATTTTAAAAAATTCGGCCAGCCCTTTGGGATAATCACTGGCCACATCGTATAGGACGGCGGCTTTATCAAAGCCGAATTCTTCGGTTATAAAGTTTGCGACAACAGGTCCCTGAAAAGGATCCAGAAAGCAGGCGCGGAAAATGAAGGGACGGTCCTTGGTTGTGGCAGGATTGGTGGACCAGGGGCTGATCATGGGGGTCTCATAGTTGTTGGCCACATCACCGGCAGGCACAGCCTGTTTGGAGGACTGGGGACCGACTATGATCAGTACCTCATCCTGGGTGATCATCTTTGTGTTGGCCTTGACGGCTGATTCGGCCTTGGATTCGTTGTCTTCTATCACCAGTTCCACGGGATATTTCTTGCCACCGACTTCGATACCGCCGGCTTTTTCGATATCTTCAAGCCACATTTTGGCGGCATATTTGCTGCCTTCGCCAACCTTGGGAATATCACCGGTGATGGGGGCGTTTATGCCGACTTTAACGATTGTTTTTCGTCCCCAGCTCCAGGCACTGGCTGAGAAGATGAGTGAAACTGTAAAGGCCACCATGATTAAACAAATAATTTTTCGCATGTTACCTCCTTTTAAATGTTTTGGTTTTTTATAAACTCACCCCAGATAAACTGCATTGAAAGAACAACGGGGCCGGACGTGGAAGGCCGGCATTGCTTAAATTCAGAGGAATAAGTTTTATGTTTCCCAAAGTCGGTTCAGTGACGGCAAAAAAAGGTTGGATCCGAAATCTATAATTTAATAAGTGCCTGAACAGGTAAATTATTTTTTTGGGCGTTTAAATTAAAACAGAAACTTGAATGCGATGAAGATTATAAAAAAACCAACTATAATCAATGGATCATAAGTAGATGAGATAAAATAAAATGTCAATGACAATGATATGAATATTTGATATAGCGCATATTCACAGATATTCCAATGGTTCGGATTTCATGTGGACCCTAAACGATTATCGGGAAAGGAATACAAATGCGTATAATTCGTTTTTATGATGAGGTTGGAAAGATATGTTACGGCAGGCAACATCCGGATGAAAGTGTCACCCGGCTTCAAGGTGGTTTTTTCGATGACTTTCAAGACACGGGGACTCCGGCCAAGGTCCATAAACTGCTGGCACCCCTGCAACCGGCAGCCATTTTAGGTATCGGACTGAATTATCACCAGCATGCTAGTGAAACCGGAATGCCGCTTCCACCCTATCCAGTGCTGTTCATGAAAAATCCCGGTGCCCTTGCACACCCCAATGACCCGGTTGTCCTGCCGCATTCATGCCTGGAGCCGCTGCAGGTGGATTATGAAGCTGAACTTGCGGTGGTCATCGGCAAAGCCGCCAAGAATGTGAGTGCCGCCAATGCCCTTGACTATGTGGCCGGCTATACCGTTGCCAATGATGTGTCGGCCAGGCGCTGGCAGAAACATGCCGGTGGCGGTCAATGGGTGCGGGGCAAAAGCTTTGATACCTTCTGCCCTATGGGACCGGTGCTGGTGACCACCGATGAAATTGAAGACCCCCAGACATTGCGGGTAAAAAGCATTCTCAATAATGAAATCATGCAAAATGCCAATACATCGGATATGATTTTCAGTGTTGCCAAGCTCATTGAATATCTTTCGGACAGTACCACGTTGCTACCGGGCACCGTGATTCTTACCGGTACGCCCAGTGGTGTGGGATTTGTTCGAAAACCGCCGGTATATCTTAATGCCGGGGATACGATAGAAATCGAAATTGACCGTATCGGCAAGTTGACCAACACGGTTGTTGCAGAAAAGAGCAAAGATCATGAATGATCCGGAAGTACTGGTCATCGGTCGGAACTGTCTTGATTACATTTCCGTTGTGGAAAAATTCCCCGAAGAAGACAAAAAAGCGTCTCTCTGCTTCCGCATGGTTGAGGGCGGGGGCCAGGGGGGAACCGCCTCGTGTTGTATTGCAAAACTTGGGGGGAAGGTGACCCTGCTGGGCAAGCTCGGGGATGACGAGGAGGGGAGAATCTGCATCCGGCGGTTGCAGGCTTTTGATGTTGACACGGCCTGTCTGGAAATGATTAAAGACGGTAAAACCCCGGTGGCCTATCTCTTTGTTACCCGGAGCAGCGGAAAAAGAACGATTATTTATGAACCCAATAATCTTCCGAAAGTAAGGATGGATGACCGACTGGTCGATCTTGCTTCACGGGCTGGCAGTATCCTTCTTGATCCCGACGTCACTTACCTTGGCCGTGAATTAAGGCGGATTAAAAATACCATTAACATCATCTATGATTGTGAACGCTGGCGTGACGGTATCGAAGAGATGATGACCCTGGCTGATTTTTTTGTTCCATCATCTGATTTTCTGGATTCAAGAGAGCTGAATTTACAAAGCCCCTCGTTGCATCGTAAAATGATGGAGCTCGGACAAAGGGTGCAGGGCACACTGGTTGTCACCCATGGCGAAGACGGCGTCTATTATCTGTCCGGTAAAACGCTTTTCCATGTGGCACCGCCCAGCGTCACCGTTGTAGATACCACAGGTGCCGGAGACAATTTCCATGGTGCCTTTGCTCTGGCGTTGAGCAGGGGCAATGATCTGCAGGCAGCGGTGTGTTTCGCTGTTGCGGTGGCCTCTCTTTCCTGCCGGGATTACGGGGGCCGAAAGGGCCTTCCTACCCTGGCCGAGGCAACCCGGACCGCTGCAAAACTCACCACCGTTACTGTTAAAATACAAGCTTGAGCTTGGAACCCAGAAACCCATCTGCTGTGAACGCTGACAAAAAATCTTTATACCGGAAAGTCGGGGCCGCTTCCGCCATCATGATGGCATCTGTTTTTTTAAGCCGCGTCATCGGGCTGTTTCGGGAGATGGTCATTGCTTATATCGGAGGGGCCGGTCCGGCAGTAGATGCTTATCAGATCGCCTTTGTTGTTCCTGAAATTTTAAATCATATTCTGGCCACCGGATTTCTTTCCATAACCTTTATCCCGATACTTTCCCGTTATCTGGCTGCGGATCGAGAAGATGACGGCTGGATTGTCCTATCTGTTATCCACAACACCTTTGGTGCAGCGCTTGTTATTTTTATTGCCATTGCCGTTATTTGCGCCCCTTGGCTGGTGGATCTCCTGGCGCCTGGCATTTGTGATCCGACCGTCAGGTCCAGTGCGGTTCGTATGACCCGGATTATTATTCCCGCCCAGTTTTTCTTTTTTTCCGGCGGGCTGTTCATGGCAGTACAGTTTACCCGGGAAAAATTTTTGATTCCGGCATTAGCGCCCCTGATTTACAATACGGGCATCATTGCCGGCGGCATCTGCCTGGGGCCCTGGTTGGGCATGGAGGGATTTTCCTGGGGAGTTCTGGCCGGGGCCTTTCTGGGTAATTTTGCGCTTCAGTACTGGGGTGGCGCGCGATGTGGCATGCATTTGTCCGCCCGGTTTGACCTGCGTCACAAAGCGTTGAAGAAATATGTCTGGCTCACGTTGCCCCTCATGGTCGGTTTGACAATGACTTTTTCCACGGAAGTCTTTTTTAAATATTTTGGATCCTATCTGCCGCCGGGAAGTATTTCCGGGTTGAACTACGGGATGCGGATCATGATGATGATGGTGGGTCTTTTCGGTCAGGCCGTCGGGGTTGCCTCTTTTCCCTTCATGGCCAGACTGGCCGCTCAAAATAAAATCATTGAAATGAACCGGCTGCTGAATTCGACCCTGGGGTATCTGGCACTGGTCATTCCAATTTCCGTTTTGTTGATTGTGCTGCGCCATGAAGTGGTTTTACTGATTTTTCAGCGGGGTCGATTTGACGGTGCGGCCACCGACCTGACCGCCCGTGTTCTGGGATACCTGATGATCGGTGCCTTTGGTTTTTCCGCCCAGACGGTTGTGGTGCGGGGGTTTTATGCGCTTGGAAATACGTTGCTGCCCGCAGTTTTTGGAACAGTGGCCGTGGGAATGAGTATTCCATTGTATATTTATGGGATGAAGGTGATGGGTGTCACCGGTGTGGCCCTGGCCATTTCATTGTCCACTATCTTGCAGGTGGCCCTGCTCTATGGTATCTGGAACCGGCGCAGTGGCAATTCCCAAAGCCGCGACGTGGTTCTGTTTTATATTAAAATGGCGTTGATGGGTCTATTCTTGTGGTTTGTCCTCAGGGGAGTCCGGCATATCCTTTTGATCGGGATCGATTCAACTACAGTCGTGGGCTGCCTTGTCGTATCGGTGATTATCACCGGGGTGTTCACGGGCGTGTTCCTGGCTCTTGGGTATGGATTGCCCATCAAAGAAATCCCCAATTTTGTTAACCGGTTGCGGCGCCGAAAATCAAAAGGGTAAAAAAGTGTTGGTTTTTTGACAGTCAGTCCAATCATCGACCCGAAAAAATCGAAACTTGTTTGTAACCGTGAACCGATACCAAATAAACGGTGAGCCACCGCCTCATGTTGTCTCCGGGCTGTTTTCAGGCGGGTCCGGCTTCTGGCGGTTCAGCCGCATCTGTTTCAGGCTGTGGTGAGACCATGCGCGCAGTACGGCCTGCACCAGGGTGGCCAGGGGAATGGCAAAAAATACGCCCCATAAGCCCCAGAATCCCCCGAAAAAGAGTATGGCGGTGATGACCGCCACCGGGTGCAGGTTGACGACTTCCGAGAGCAGCAAAGGCGCCAGCAGGTTGCCGTCCAGCAGTTGAATAACGGCATAGGCGATGACCACCGACATGAACTCCGAGTTCCAGCCGAATTGGGAAAATCCCATTAAAATCACTGGAAACAGGACCACGGTGGCACCGATGTACGGCACCAGTACGGAAAGGCCTACGATCAGGCTCAGGAGTATGGCGAATTTCAGGCTCAGCAGATAAAAAGTCATATAACTGGCGGCCCAGACGATGAGGATTTCCCAGAATTTACCCCGGGTATAGTTGCCGATCTGCAGGTTCATCTCTTTCCATACCTGGCTGCTCAGTCCCCGTTTTTCAGGTAGAAATCCGCTGAACCACATCGTGATTTTTTGTTTATCCTTGAGAAAGAAAAAAACCATCAGCGGCATCAGTACCAGATATACCAGGGCCGCTATCAAGCTTCGAAATGAGGCAACGGAAAAGGCCAGCAACCGCTGGCCCCAGTGGCCCAGTTCGGTTTGAAGTGTGTCGATGACGTTTATGACCAGGGCCTGGGAAATAATGTCAGGGTATCGTTCCGGCAGCAGCATGAGCTGTTTTTGCCATCGGGTGATCATGGATGGCAATTGTTTTAAAAATAGGGCCAGTTGACCGGAAAGGAGCGGCAACAGCCAGATTAAAATAAATACCAGAAAGGTTAAAAATGTTGTAAAGACAATCAGAACGGCTGCCAGACGGGGGATATGGCACTTTTCAAGTAAACTCACACTGCCTTCCAGCAGATAGGCAATCACCATGCTGGCAATTAACGGTGCCAGAACATTTCCCATGGTCAGAATCGTGATAATGCCACCGATGAGGAAAAGAAGCAGTATTATAATTTGCGGGTCTGAAAAATAACGCCTGTACCATTCCTGAATAATATGCATGGTGTTTAATCGCCTCGGGTGATCGGTATTTTATTTTGATTCCGGTAAGCCCAGGGTGAAAGGCCTGTTCTAATCGTACATGGCATCAATGATATCTGTATAATTTTTATGAATGATGGTGCGCCGTACCTTCATGGTGGGCGTTATTTCACCGGCATCCATGGTAAATTCACGGGCAAGCAGGGTGAATCTTTTTATTTTTTCAAACGGTGCTATATCTTTGGTCAGATTCTCTATTCTTTGTTTGTAAAAATCAACAATTTTCGGATTTATTATCAGGTCTTCCCGGGATGTAAATGTAATACTTTTGGCTTCGGCATATTCTTCGAGGGCCGGAAAAGAGGGGATGATCAGGGCGGTTACATATTTTTTTTTCTCTCCGATGATGGAAATCTGTTCGATGTAAAAGTCCGCGCAAACAAGGGTCTCAAGCATCTGGGGGGCAATATATTTTCCCCCCGAAGTTTTGATCAGGTCCTTGATCCGGTCGGTGATGCGAAGTTCACCGTTGTCATCAAACTCACCGGCATCACCGGTTCTGAAAAAACCGTCTTCTGTGAGCACACGAGCGGTTTCTTCAGGTTTATTATAATACCCTTTCATGATGTTGCCGCCGCGGATCAGCACCTCCGAGTTGATGGGGTCGATAATCACCTCTACTCCTGGCAAAGGCTTGCCAACGGCGCCAAAATTGAAAAAATGGGGTTCATGGCAGGTGGCCGTGGCCGTGGTCTCCGACAGACCGTAGCCATAGCAGACAAACATGCCCACGGCATAGAAAAATTCTTCGATTTCCTGAGCCAGGGGTGCGCCGGCACACGGGAAAAACCGAACCCGTCCGCCGGTGAGGTCCCGAATTTTTTTCAATACCAGTTTGTCGGCTATTTTATATTTCAAAGATAGCAGGGCGTTGATGGCCAGTTTGTCTTTCTCCCGATTATGAAACGTCCTGCCCACGCTGACAGCCCAGTGAAACAGCCCTTTTTTTATTACGGATGCGGATTCCAGACGGTTATACACAGCGGCATAAATTTTTTCATAAAAGCGCGGCACGGCACACATGATGGTCGGCTTGACTTCCGGAATAAATTCGATGATTTTGGAAGGATCATCCAGGTAGACATTGGTCATTCCTTTGGAAAAGACATAATAGGTCCAGATTCTTTCAAAGACATGGCTCAACGGCAAAAAGCAGAGGCTGATGTCGCTGTCATTGGGGTTGAGGAGCCGCTGGTCATGCTGTGCGGCCTGAAACAAAATATTGGCATGGGTCAGCATGACCCCTTTGGGCTCTCCGGTGGTGCCGGACGTGTAAACCAGTGTCAACAGATCCTCTTTTTCGGCCCGGTCAAGGCGTGCTGCCACCTCGGCATCAAGGTTTAATGCATGACCTGTTTTCAGTAAATCAGCGAAATAACACACCCCATCGTCACCGGCGATGGGCAGATCTCCATTAAAAACAATAATTTTTTCCAGAAAAGGGTTGGTGTTCAACAGGCTCAGGGCCTTTTCGTATTGAGCCTGGCCGTCGACAAACAGTATTCGGATGCGGGCGTCATTGATAATGTATTCGGCCTGTCTGGTGGTGCTGGTGGGATAAATCGGAACCGGAACCGCCCGGATACCGATGACGGCAAAGTCTACAATGGTCCATTCGGGTCGGTTCTGGGAAAAAATGCCGACACGGTCTTGTTCCTTGACATCCAGTTGCATCAGGGCTTTTGAAATAGCGTCTACCTGTTTACCAAACAATTTCCAGGAGATTTCTTTCCAGGACCGATTGTCCTTATACCGCATGGCAATTCGGTTACCGTATTTTTCTACCTGTTTTTTGAAGATTTGCGAATAGTGGGTAATTTCCATTAAAATACCTTTTTTGTTCTAAACCCCGGTTATACAATAGAATCCTGGATACGCGTATCAAACACCCTTTTACTTTTACGTTCGGTGCGCGGCAGGGAACCATAGGCAACCGGTTCCACCGTGGGCGTCACAAACAGTTGTTTTTTGATCTGGTAGGTCATCTGAGCCCCCAGGGAAGAAGATTGCTCGATGGGCGTTGTCTGACCCAGTTCCACCAGAATTCGCATGATGCCCCGTTCCGATTCATCCCGGCACAGGTGGATCTGATATTCCGACCCCAGACCATTGATTTCGGATATAATGGTGTCAATCATGGAGGGGTAGATATTGACGGCCCTGAATTTAAACATATCGTCCGTTCGCCCCCTGATCCTTGAGTGACGGGGCATAATCGATCCGCAGGTACAGGCACCCGGGATAATCCGGGTAATATCCCGGGTACGGTAGCGGATCAGCGGAACCGCTTCCTTGCACAGGGTGGTGACCACCATTTCCCCCCATTCTCCATCGGGTACCGGTTCCAATGTGTCGGGATCAAGGATTTCAAGGATATAATAGTCACCCCAGTAGTGAATACAGTCATGATCCGGGCATTCGATGCCGGTTCCCGGGCCGTATAATTCGGTCATGCCCGGAATATCAAAAAGTTCCGCGCCGCCCAGCAGCGAAGAAATTTTATTGCGCATGGAAACCGATGATCGCTCGGAGCCATAAATTATTTTTTTAAGATTGATCTTGTCGATGAGACCGCGGCGGCTGACCTCTTCGGCCATGAGCAGGCCCATGGATGCGGTGCAGCAGAGAACCGTTGATTGCAGGTCCACTAAAAACTGGCATTGCATGTCAACATTGCCCGGACCCACAGGCAGGGCCATGGCGCCTGTTTTTTCACAGGCCATCTGGAAGCCTACGCCGGCGGTCCACACACCGTATCCAACGGCAATCTGAACTCTGTCGGCGGCTGTGACGCCAGCTGTCTCATAGGCCCTTGCAAAAAAATGGGCCCAGTCATCGATATCTTTCTGGGTATAACAGAGATTCTTGCGTTTTCCGGTGGTGCCGCTGCTCGAGTGAATCCTCACAATTTTTTCAAAGGGCACTGATCGCAAAGGAAAGGGGTAGCCGTCACGCAGATCATCAGCCGTGGTAAACGGAAGCCGTTGGATATCCTCGAGCGATTTTATGTCCGGAGGGGAAATTCCGGCTTGATCCAGCTTATGCCGGTAAGCAGGGGACCCTTTATAGGCATGGGCCACGGTCCATTTTAACCCTTTTAGCTGGTGGGTTTTGAGTTCTTCGGTTGATTTGATCGTGGATGTGAATCTTTTTGTTGTCATCTATAACGCTCCAGTCTGGTCCCAATGATTAAAATCTGGTGTTTGGCATTTCTTGTTTACGACGTATCCGGATTAGGGATGTAACAGATTAATAGAACTATGAAAACAAAAAAATAACAATATGTTTTTTGGGGCCTGGCTGTAAGACAATCCATGGCTGGAAATCGGTTTTCCTGATTTGCCGGTTGAGAATTATAGTAGAAAAACTTGCAAAACAGATGGCTATCTGGTTTATGATAAATGGTGTCAGGTATTTTTGGTACGATACGGCAGGTCGCTTGAAATGGGGCGACTGATAGACGGCCGGGTGTTCATATGGGACACGATGATTAACTGGGGAACGGTTTTTACCCAAGGAAGATCAGCATGACAATGAAATTGGATCAGATAATAGATTTGTTCCAGCAGATAAGCGCCATTCCTCGCTGTTCTCGAAATGAGCACCAAATTTCTCAATGGCTTGGACACAGAGCTGCGGATACGGGGTTTAAACACCGATGGGACAGCGCCGGGAATCTGGTTATCAGGGTTCCGGCTTCCCCTGGATATGAAAATGGGCCCGTTGTTGTCCTGCAGGGGCATATGGATATGGTCTGTGAGAAGACCGCCGATTCCCTGCATGATTTTCAAAAAGATCCCATTTTGTTTGTTTTTGACGGCAGTTGGCTGAAAGCGGACCGGACCACCCTCGGGGCGGACAATGGGATTGCGCTGGCGCTGGCGTTAGCTATAGCTGAGGATAAATCCGTTGCACATCCGCCGCTGGAGCTTCTTTTTACAGTGGATGAAGAAAGTGGCCTTACCGGTGCCAACGCTCTTGAACCCGGATTTGTAAAGGGTAAACTCCTTATCAATATCGATTCCGAAGATGAGGGTCTTTTTACTGTCGGGTGTGCCGGCGGCAAAAATACCAAAATAACCTATCCACTTTCTTTTGGGACTATTCCGGAAACATATATAACCTGCAGTATCACCGTCCATGGCCTGCGTGGTGGACACTCCGGGGTTGATATTCATACCCACCGGGCCAATGCCAATAAAATCCTGGCCCGAACGTTAAGTAAACTCAGGTGCCAAAGCCCTATTCGGCTGATATCGGCCAATGGCGGTGGGGCCCATAATGCCATTCCCCGCAATGCTGTGGCTGAATTTGCCTGCGACGGTGCAGATGTTGATCGTTTGCAGGGCCTTGCTGCGGAATTTGAAAAAACCATAACCCGGGAATATGCCGGTGTTGAAACCGCTTTAGCTGTATCATTTGCGAATACGGGTTCCCGAGCCGCCGGGACAATGGCGGTTGCCGTTGAAGCGTCGCAGAAAATAATTCATCTGTTAAGTGCTTTGCCAAATGGCATCCATGATATGGCCATGGGATTCAACGGTTTGGTTGAAACGTCAAACAACCTGGCACGCATCAGAACAACCCCGGATGCCCTAGAAGTGCTGAGCAGTCAGCGCAGCCTTATCATGTCCCGCCTGGAGGAGGTCACTTCCCGGATTGAATCCATTGCCGCTCTGGCAGGTGCCGCTGCCAGGACCGACAACGGATACCCGGCATGGCTGCCAGATCTGGAATCGCCCCTGTTAAGCCGGTGCCTGGAAACCTATCAGCGCGTTTTCGGACAAAAACCCCGGGTGGAATCGATTCATGCCGGACTGGAATGCGGTATCATCGGAGACAGGTTTGAAAATATGGATATGATTTCTATCGGTCCGACAATCAAAAACCCGCATTCGCCCGAAGAACGGCTGCACCTGCCGTCTGTGGAGAGGATATGGACTTTTCTGGCTGAGCTGCTAAAGGGCTATCGCTGAGCAGTAAAGAGAAACATACGGATTATCGGCTGTATTACCCATTAACCTATAACCCCATCAGTCACAGGAAAAAATATATGGAAATTTCACCATTACAGGCGGTTTCACCCATAGACGGGCGGTATCATAATGCCACTAAAAAACTTGGCGACTATTTTTCGGAAGGGGCTCTGATAAAATACCGCGTACGGGTTGAAGTAACGTATTTTATCGCATTGTGCGAAATGCCCCTGCCGCCGTTGCGTAATTTCGATAAAAAAATGTTTCCGGCACTGAGAAATATATACACTGCATTTACCGATCAGGATGCGCAGCGTGCCAAGGAGATCGAGAAAACCACCAACCATGATGTCAAAGCGGTGGAATATCTGCTTAAAGAAAAATTCGATGCACTGGGCCTGACGAAATACAAGGAATTTATCCATTTCGGCCTGACCTCCCAGGACATCAACAATACGGCAGTCCCCCTATCGCTAAAAGAAGCGTATGCCGAGGTACTCCAGCCGGCCCTGCAGGCGGTTGTGGATGCCCTTGCCGCCAAGGCCGTCTTGTGGAAAAAAGTGCCCATGCTGGCCCGGACCCACGGTCAGCCGGCATCGCCTACCAGTCTCGGTAAAGAGCTGTATGTGTTCGTGGATCGATTGCTTGGCCAGATCCATCAATTGTCATTGATCCCGTTTTCCGCTAAATTCGGCGGGGCCACGGGTAATTTCAATGCCCACCATGTGGCTTATCCTGAAATGGACTGGATCACATTCGGTGAACACCTGGTGAGTGATCGTCTGGGACTGGTTCGCAGCCGGGTAACGACCCAGATTGACCATTACGACAACCTTGCCGCTTTTTTTGACAACATGAAGCGGATCAATACGATTTTAATCGACCTGGACCGGGATATCTGGTCTTATATTTCAATAAACTATTTCAAACAGAAGATCAAAGCAGGTGAGGTGGGTTCTTCGGCCATGCCCCATAAGGTCAACCCCATCGATTTTGAAAATTCAGAGGGGAACCTGGGCATTGCCAACGCCGTTTTTGAGCATCTGTCTGCGAAATTGCCGATTTCTCGGATGCAGCGGGATTTAACCGACTCCACCGTCCTCAGAAATATCGGCGTACCCCTGGCACATACCCTGATAGCCCTTTCATCCCTGCAAAAGGGACTGGATAAATTGATTTTAAATGAAACGCAACTGCGCCATGATTTGCAGCAAAACTGGGCCGTCGTGGCCGAAGGGATTCAGACCATCCTGCGGCGGGAGGGGTACCCCAATCCCTATGAAGCCCTCAAAGGGCTGACCCGGATACAGGGGAAGATCGACCAGCAGGCCATTGCTGATTTTATAAAAAACCTCGCGGTGCCCGATGCAGTCAAACAGGAACTGCTTCAGATTACCCCGGAAAACTATACTGGCATTTACGGATTTTAAGATAACGGCTGATGCATAAAAGGAGCGTTCTGTTATGGCTAAGATGAATGAACGGGTAAAAGAGATGTTAATGGGGCAGAGAACCATTGTATTGGCTACATCCAGTGACGGCGTGCCCAATGTCGTCCCCATCCATTCCAAAAATATTATTGATGATGAAACCATCCTGATTTCAGATCAGTTCATGGGCAAAACCCTGGCAAACCTGAAGGCAAACCCCAAAGTGGCCATCACTTTCTGGGACAAGATCAAAGGGTATCAGATCAAGGGGGACTGCACATACAAAACCACCGGGACCCTGTATGAAGAAACCGCCGCATTTGTGGAAGCCTATGGGAAGAGCATTAATTTCCCCTTGCGTTCCAAAGGCATACTGCTGATCAAAGTGACCGAGATTTACAATGTCTCTCCGGGGCCCCATGCCGGGAAAAAGATCACCTGAAAAACAGCGAGGTTTATATGACCCTGAAAAAATCATATGTTAAAATCAATTCTAATGATTTGCCGGCCCTTGCAGCCGTATTGCAAAAAGGATTTCGGATAGCGGTGGACACGGGGTGCAGCGTGAGAGCGCTTTTGTGCGGCCAGTGGAAACTCACCGATGACTATGTGGACGAGCGGATCAGCACGATCTTTATAGACAGTAAACCGGTGGACGATCTGGATACGGCGGTGATCGAAGACGGCGCAACCCTGGCCCTGTCCTGTGCCATGCCCGGACTGGTCGGTGCTGTCATGCGCAGGGGCGGGCTCTTATCCTCTTTTCGGAGTGGTATCAGTTATTCGCATACGGGCAAAAAGAATAAGCTGCGACCGGGGTGTATCCGGGTAAAACTTTTTAATATGTTGATCAAGGAACTGGGGCCTGGGTTTTTGAAAACGGGCATCGAAGTGGAAGTGGATGACCTTGACCCGGGGTTCAGGCATAAATATGCCATTGGGCACCTTCCTGATTTTGAAAAAATCCATTTGCGACTTGATATTTAACCATTTGTATTATATAGTAATTTTATATATGATGAGCATGGTTGGCAAAGTCCTTTCAAGTTAGTTGGCCTTCTTTTTCGTTATTGTGTTTTGGCCTGTAAAATTAAACGACCAGAATACACCTGTCGAAACGCTTTTGTTGTAGCTTCAAAATAATGCCATGTTTTCGTCATGTGAATTCATTATTTCCAGGTACCCTGCGTAGGGGGGGGCTGAATAATCACCCTTAATTAAAAAGGAGAAAAAACATGGACAAGATCTTGAGAATTGATGTGGGGGCTGACGGTGGCCCCAAGGCAACACAAACCCCCTTGGGTGAATATGCAGGAATGGGGGGACGCGGTATGACTTCCATGGTGGTGTTTACCGAAGTGCCGCCGGATTGTCATCCACTGGGGCCTGAAAATAAACTGGTCATCGCACCGGGCCTGATGGCCGGGACTGCGGCATCCACTTCCGGACGCATCTCCATCGGCTGCAAGAGCCCGCTTACCGGCGGTATCAAGGAAGCCAATTCCGGCGGCCAGGCCGCTCAGGTCATGGCCCGGCTCGGGTATGCAGCCATCATTCTTGAAGGGGAAGCCCCAAAGGGCCACCTTTACAAAGTATTCATCAACAAGGACGGGGTTAGCATTGCGCCGGCAGACGCGTTTAAAGGCATGCTCAACTACGATCTGGCTGAGAAGATAAAGGTGGAATATGGTGATAAAGTAGCCATGATTTCCATTGGGCCTGCCGGTGAGATGAAGATGTCTGCCAGTTCCATTGCCATCACCGACCGGGAGTTTCATCCGGCACGCCATGCAGGACGCGGCGGTGTTGGCGCTGTCATGGGGTCCAAGGGCATCAAGGTCATTGTTCTCGATGACCAGGGGCTGAAGATGCGCAAACCCGTTGATCCTGAAAAGTTCAAAGCGGCAAACAAGCTGTTTGTCGAGGGTCTGAAAAAACACCCGGTTACCGGTGAAGGCCTGCCTGCATTCGGTACCAATGTATTGACCAATGTGATCAACGAAGCCGGCGGACTCCCCACCTTTAATTTCAGGCAGGGCCGGTATGAGGATGCCGCCAAGATCAGCGGCGAAACCTTTGCCGAACTGGAAACCCAGCGCGGCGGTAACCCCACCCATGGCTGTCATCGGGGATGTACGATTCAATGCTCGGGAATATATGTGGACAAAGCGGGGAAATATGTCACCAAGCAGCCTGAATATGAAACGGTCTGGTCCCATGGTGCAAACTGCGGCATCTGTGATCCCGACGTCATCGCCAGGCTTGACTTTATGGATGATAATATCGGCCTTGATACCATTGAGATGGGAGCTGCCATAGGTGTTGCCATGGATGCGGGGGTAATTGAATTCGGTGATGCCGAAGGCGCCATCAATCTGGTGGCGGAAGTGGGAAAAGGAACCCCGCTGGGCAGAATACTGGGCAGCGGTACGGCCGCTACGGCCAGGGCCTTTGGCATTGAAAGAGCCCCTGTGGTAAAAGGGCAGGCCATGCCGGCCTATGACCCAAGGGCCGTCAAGGGGATGGGCGTTACCTATGCCACCACACCCATGGGGGCCGACCATACGGCCGGTTATGCCGTGACGGCCAATATTTTAAAGGTTGGCGGTGATGTGGATCCGCTGAAACCAGAGGGACAGATCGAACTGTCCCGGAATCTCCAGATCGCCACCGCTGCCATTGACACATGCGGTTTTTGCCTGTTTATCGCCTTTGCCATCCTGGATCAGGAGGAAACCTTTGATGCCATGGTGGATGTTGTCAACGGTATGTACGGATTGAGCATGACCGGTGACGATGTCGCGGAACTGGGCAAGAAAATACTGACAATGGAGTTGGCATTCAACAAGAAAGCCGGTTTTAACGCCACCCACGACAGGCTGCCGCGCTATTTTAAACGTGAAGCACTGGCCCCGCACAATGTTACCTTTGATGTAACGGACGAAGAGCTGGACCAGGTTTTTAACTGGTAACCTTTGCATAGGGGTTCAAAAACGGGAATTTGTAACAAGCAAGGGGGATTGCACTATGGTGCGATCCCCCTTTTTTTATCAGGTCCTGACAGGGGCCTGAAAAGGAATATCAACAAAACCACCGGGCATTGGTTTAAAAAATTTTTATTCGTCTGAATATTATGTTAAGACGGCTTAATTTTTTAAAAATGGGAGATCTTGAGAGGAAAGGAGGTTATGTCCAAGACGAAACTGGTAGCAAACTGGGAGACCCTGCAGCGGATTTTTATACGACCCGAAGATGAAACTGCCCGGTCGGCCCTATTAAAATATATGGAGCAGATTCTTTTTGGTCTGCAGGATTTTTTAAAAGAGAATGTCGGTATCACTGAAGAGGCCGGTCTCAAGGAACTGTCAGACCGTTTCAGAGAGTTTCGTATCAAAGCAGACCCGGCCCGGCATTTGGCGGAAGTGATCCGGGGAATTATAGAGGATATCGCCCCCCGGGCCGTTAATGTGGCATCCCCCTATTTTGTCGGCCACATGACATCCGCTATCCCTTTTTTTATGGTCCATCTGCAGACGATCATGGCGGCACTGAATCAGAACCCGGTCAAATTGGAAACATCCAAGGTCGTTTCAATATATGAAAGACAGGTGCTGGCCAAAGTTCATCGAATGATATATGGCCGGTCCGATGGATTTTACGAAAAATATATTCAGCATCCGGACAGTACGCTGGGCAGCTTTGTGGAAGATGGTACCCTGGCCAATTTAACCGGTCTGTGGGTGGCCCGGAATACGGGTTTGTGCGCCTGTAAAGGGTTTAATGGCGTTGAAGAGCAGGGGATGGCCCAGGCTTTTGAGGCCCATGGTATTCTAAGAGGTGTGGTACTGGTGTCCCAGCTGGCTCACTATTCTCTTCGTAAGGCCGGTGGTATCCTGGGCATCGGCAGCCAGAATATTCTCCCCATTGAGGTGGACAGTGCCAGTCGAATGGATAATAAAAAACTTTTGTCAACGATAAGGTCCATTTCGCGATCCGAGTCTAAAACAAAAATATTGGCCATCGTGGGAATTGCAGGCACAACGGAAACCGGTACTGTGGATGATTTGCACCGGATTGCGGACATATGCGGCGAAAACGGGATCCATTTTCATGTGGATGCCGCCTGGGGTGGGCCAACGCTTCTTTCTGAAAAACACCGGGGGTTGCTTAGCGGTATCGAAAGGGCGGACTCAGTGACCATTGACGGCCACAAGCAGTTTTATATGCCCATGGGGTGCGGCATGATATACTTTAAAGACCCGTTTGCAATGGATAAAGTGGCCTACCATGCCGCCTATATTAATCGTCCGGGATCAGTGGACCTGGGCCGAAAATCACTGGTGGGGTCAAGGGCCGCGACATCACTGATACTGGGCAGTGCCCTTGATATTATGGGGCGTGGAGGCTATGCCCTGCTCATCGACCACGGCATTGAACTTGCCCGGGCCTTTGCCGATGAAATCAAAAAAAGGCCCTTGTTCGAACTGGTTACCCCACCACAGCTCAATATTTTGACATACCGGATAGTGCCTGCGTTTCTTAGGGCGCAATGGGAGAGAGCCGGCATTGATACAAAAAGAGATGTAACCCGCCGGTTAAACCAGATCAATGTCCGGGTGCAGCGGATACAGCGCCAGGCGGGCAGAAGTTTTGTCTCCCGGACGACCTTGAAACGCTGCTGGCGCGAAGATATCGTGGTATTGCGGGCGGTGCTGATGAATCCCATGACCGATATGACGATAATGACTGAAATCCTGGATGAGCAGGAGGCGATTTATCGCGATTGTATAAAACCGACACTTCTGGACAAAAATATGACGGGAAAATAAATGCTTAAGATTTAGAAAACCTTTGGAACTCAGGGCTGTGAGTGTTGAGCCCTCAGATTGGCTCCTATCAGAGACCCTGACCCAACACCCACAACGCTTTCTGGATTAATTTCGCTGTTGTTTATTGGCAGACCTGTACCATATCGGTTATGCCGCTGGCTATCACCTGGCCGTTTTCAATTTGAAAATAACGAAAGCCAAGTGTTGCCGGATACGCATTTTCGATCTTATAGGTGCGCTGCTCAACGCCATTTGCTATGGATCTTACATCAACCGGCTTTCCCCATACATTCTGTAATGTCTGTTCAGACATGGGATTACGGGCATAGTATTCACGGCTCAGTTCGCTGACTGCCAAAGGCACGCAGACATTACTGAGTTTGGCGCCCGCGGTGCCATCGGATTCGGCCAGACCACTGGCAATTACCTTGCCGTCTTTTACCCGGAAATACCGGTATCCAAAAGCGGACGGATAGGGGTTGTCAATTTTGTAAACGCGTTGTTCGACACCGTTTCCGAGGTTCATGACATTGACCGGTGCGCCCCACGCTTCAAGTGTTTTGACGGCTTTTTCAGGTCGGTTGGCATAGAAACTCTGGCTGAGATCACTGACACTGAAAGCGACATCTTTTTCAGTGGTCAGGGTGTTCGGGCTCCCGTCCATATCCGTAATGCCGCTGTAAACAACCTTGTCGTTTTTCACAACAAAATAGCGATAGCCAAGGGCCGCCGGGTAGGGATCATCGATTTTGTAATACCGCTTTTCCATTCCGCACCCCAGCGGGTGAACATTAACCGGCTCACCCCATGTTTTAAGGACATTTTCCGAAGCGGCGGGATGTTTCGTATAAAATGCCTTGCTTGCCTTGTTCGTGCAGCCGATTGTCATTGTTAATACAACAAAAACAGACGCAATCATCAGGATGAGGTACGTTTTTTGAAATAGTTTTGTCATTTCAGCCTCCTTTAGCGCAATGCTAAATAATTCCAAATTAGTATTTTAAAGAACAAAAAAGGAAAATGTGGAAATGCTGCCCAAGTGGCGCGGGCTATTTTTTAAAATAATTAGCCTACTGCAACCTGTCAATAGAATGGTGAAAAATCAAAATCTAAAAAAATGGCAATTAGGATGACCCAGGACCGGGTTTCAATGTCCAAAAATTTTGTAAAAAATTTGACGATTGATCCGATTTATCACCGGTGTGGTGAATTTTTGTGTTGGTCCGTACGAACGGTTGGTTTTTAACAGGCAGATTTCGGTTTCAGATGTTTTGAAAAGTTGACAGCAGGCAGAAAATGACCGGCATGGCCATATCTGTAATATCCGTTACACGTAAAAAGGGTTCATGCGAAATCGCCGCGAACCCTTGATTTTAATATTGGTCGGGAAGACTGGATTTGAACCAGCGACCCCAGCGTCCCGAACGCTGTGCTCTACCAGGCTGAGCCACTTCCCGACTTGGTTGGTGCTTTTAAACCACTGACTGAAAATTGTCAATCAAATTTTAACTAAATGGATTATTCAGAACAATGGTCTGCTCACGCCCCGGACCCACCGAGATAATGTCGATGGGGGTTTCGGTGATTTCCTCTATACGGTTCAGGTATTTGATTGCATTTTCGGGCAGGTCGTCCTTTTTGCGAACACCGGAAATATCTTCTGTCCATCCCGGTAGTGTTTCATATACGGGTTTGCATTGTGCCAAGGTTTTGAGGTTTGCCGGAAAATCATCTCTAACCGCGCCATTTGATTCGTAGGCAGTGCATATGTTGATGGCATCCAGACCGCCCAGCACGTCGAGTTTTGTGATGGTCAGGCCGGTGAGGCTGTTCAACCGTACGGCATTTTTGACAATTACCGTGTCCAGCCATCCGCAACGCCTTTTGCGGCCGGTGGTGGCCCCGAATTCAGCCCCCTGTTTTTGCATATAGTCCCCGGCGTCATCAAACAGTTCGGAAGGGAAGGGGCCTTCACCAACCCTTGTGGTGTAGGCCTTTACAATACCATTAACACCGCTGATGGCTTTTGGGCCGACGCCGGAGCCACTGCATGCATTGCCGGCAACCGTATTGGAGGAGGTGACATACGGATAGGTGCCGTGGTCGATATCCAGGTGGGTTCCCTGGGCCCCTTCGAAAAGGACATGGCTCCCGGATTGAATCGCCTGATGAAGCAGGATTGAGATATTGGCAACATAAGGGGCCAGTCGTTTTGCATATTCACCATATTCTTCAATGACGGCATCCGGATCAAGGCCCTTTAAGTTCAGGTAATTTTCCAGATAAAAATTTTTTTCCGCCATAATGGTTTTGACCTGTTTGCCGAATAGATCGGCATCAATGAGTTCGGCAAACCGGATACCCCGCCGTGTGGCCTTGTCTTCATAGCAGGGACCGATACCGCGACCGGTGGTGCCGATTTTTTGATCGCCTTTCATGATTTCCCGGCCATGATCGATGCTTTTGTGGTAAGGCATGATGATATGCGCTTTTTCACTGATTTTGAACCGGTCTTGTGTGATTTTGATGCCCAGTTTTTTCAGGTAGTCCATTTCTTCGATGAGTACCGCCGGATCGACGACGACGCCGTTGCCGATGATACATGTTTTTCCCTGTAAAATACCCGACGGCACCAGGTGACTGATGACCTGCTGGCCATTTACCACCATTGTATGACCGGCGTTGTTGCCGCCCTGAAAGCGGACCACGATATCGGCATTTTCCGCCAGCAGGTCAACGATTTTTCCCTTGCCTTCATCGCCCCATTGGGTTCCGATAACTACAATATTCGACACGTGATGCTCCTTTATGTAAAAAAAATATGCGGTTTGTGATTAGGATCGGAAGCGAAATAAATGGGACAAAGATTACAAAGGATTTTGGTTTGCCTTCAAGGCGCGTTGAAGGCCGCATACTTTATGTATGTGGACTTTAACGCAACACAGAAGGCGGGCCAAAAGACCCGTAATGTTGTTCAAGTTATTAAGTTTGAGATCCTTAAGTGTTCATCTCAAAGTATATCCCCCGGATGAAGCACCGGCTCTTGATGGGTTAATTTTAATCCAAGGATAAATAAAACTCAAGATATTATAAAAATATCTGGTTCGGCTATGCCGAAAATAGCATATCATTTAAACCTAAATATTCGGAAAGCAGCTGGTTTTTTGAGCCCCCCATTGTTTTGGAATTTTCATTATTGTTACCTAAACTGAGCGGTTTTGTGTTTGAACAACAAAAAGTCCTGTCGGCGAGAGGCAAAAAGTGAAGAGACCTTGCTATCGAGCGAGATATTTCTCTCTAATCAGCAACGCAAACGATTTTTAATACGATTGGGGCAAATGCCTCAGATATTTTACGCACCTCACCATACGATTTATGTGATTAATTTTATGTTACCGCCAGCGTTAAGTTATAACCGGCGCATATTGGCAGCGTTTAAAAAGCTCCGGCAGGCGAAGACTTTCAAAACAAACGGCAGAAACCTTGAGTATGATTTTTTCACTATGAGAGACGATCTTGCCGGCAATGTCTATCAATTTTCTGCGAACCGTTGTTGCATAAGCACCAACCGATAAGACCGGGGTACCAACATCTTCTTTAAAGGTTTCCATCAAAAAATGACCCAGCAACATCGAATAATACCAAGCTGCATTAGGGTTGAACTTCTTGAATGGCAACTGCTCATGGCCGAAGTCTTTCAAGGCCCGGTTTGCCAGCTCGTCACTGCCACGTTCATGGTAGCAGGCAACAATGCCGTCTGCTTTCAAATAGTCTTCAGCTCCAATTTTTTTGAGCAATGTATCGATTTGCTGACCTTGGCCAATATTGGTGATGATAACCGTATCGGGCCGGCATCCAGGCAGATAGATCTGATCGCCATCATTGATCAGTCTGCAATAGATAGCTCTTCTGAACCGGTCCCAGGTTTTGCATTTACTTCCAAACTCAATATACTCCCAATAGTCTTTTTTGCCGGAACAATAACGGGTCCATGTTTCGTCTGTAGAAGCCACGGCAAAGGACTTGATATCTTTATACAGCTTCCCACCGCAGACATAGCCAATTTTCAATTCTTCACAGAAAGTGAAAATTTTTTGATCGAAAAACCCGCTGTCCATACGGATAATGATGGGAACATCCTGTCGATATTGTTTGCGGATTTTGGTGACCATGTGACGAATCATCTGTTGTACTGTGTTACCATGATTGGAGTGTTTGTTTCCACCGCGAAAGACCGCATCAACAATCAATCGCCCCCAGTTCATTTGCAGCGGTTGAAAACCCTTTTTCTTTTTGTAGGTCGGTTTAACTCCGTGGCGGCATTTAGCATCATCGTTATCCATCACCATGGTATCAATACCCAGTTCGATCAGTTCCGGTTGCCTGATCTTCAACCGCCAGATAAAAAGTCTCTGCAACAAGTGGCGGAACAAAAAGATTCGTGTCCAGGCAAAGGCGTTGAAGAATCGTTTAATCCTGTGGGACGAAGCCATCTCTTTCACATCTGTTTCAATGCTTCCGGCATAGCCGGGGTCTTGGGCAAGCTGATCAAAGTATGTCAAATGCCGACTGGTACCGTCTGCCATGAAGCAAAGTATCTGTTTGAAAAGCTCGAAGGCAGCGATGCCTTTTTTGCTTTTCCGTATAGAACCGAAAAATCTGTCAATCAGAGAAAATATCTGGATTTGATGCAAGTATGCGACAAACAGCGTCAAACCCGCTCTACCGGTCAAACGTTCGCCGGTCATTTCAATTTTGCTAATTTTCAGTTCCTTTTTTTGGTAAATTTTGCTATGTTTCTTCATCAAGTCCTCCATCTGATTGGTATGGCTATTCTTGTTAACGCTTTCGTCGGTTTTAACAAGTATTATAGCACATTATCTTCGGATAGAGGACTTTTTTTTATTTAAAATCGCTCAAGTTAGGTGTTAGTTTATGGATATTGCCAGGGGGGATTGATCCGGAATACTTGGATTCGGGGGAGGGAAGCTAAGGTTTAACCGCCTGCTTTCGTTTGGCCCGGAAAAATGCCTGAATGACGTTTCGGCATTCATTTTCGCATATTCCCCCCATGACTTCCGGGCGATGATTCAACCGGTTATCGGTTGCAAGGTTATACAGTGAACCGGCGCCTCCCCATTTGGGATCGGGGGCGCCGTAAACAATCGCACCGACCCGTGCATGGATGATCGCCCCCATGCACATAATACACGGTTCCATGGTAATATACAGCGTTGTGTCTAACAATCGGTAGTTTTTAAGTTTCCGGCAGGCCATGCGCAATGCCAGTATCTCCGCATGGGCAGTGGGATCGGCAAGGCTTATGGTTCTGTTGGGGGATACGGCAAGGATTTGGCCGGATTCGGAAACCAGCACGGCCCCCACGGGGACCTCACCCATTCGGGCACCTTTTTCAGCTTCAGCCAGGGCGATCTTCATCAATGGTATGTGTGGCATATGACCCACGGTTCCTTTTTTAAAAATAGTGCAAGTTCTTGTTGACAACCGAGGCATCATAGCTTAAAAAGCAACCCAAATTCAAATAGTTTTCATGCGCCCGTAGCTCAGCTGGATAGAGTGCCGGACTACGAATCCGTAGGCCGCAGGTTCGAATCCTGCCGGGCGCACCATATTTTTAAGGGGTTACAGTCTTTGCACTGTAGCCCCTTTTTTCGTTTGCGAGAGACTTTTTCGCAAAGGATGGGTGACCATTTGTGTTTCGTTGGACAAAACGAACGCAGATCCAGGCAAAGGCAAGGTACAGGAGCGATAGACCCCACATCCAGATCCATTCTTCCCGAACCTGACGGAAGGAAGCACCCATCTGGGTAAGCCGCAATCCCCCGGAGATTCCCCAGGTGCTTGGCAGTAGCATGGAGAGAGCCCTTATCCAGTGTGGCATGCTTTCCACAGGCCACGAAAATCCTGATATCAGAACCGCAATCATTGAACTCCATACGATCATTACGATGGACGTTTCCCTGGTTTTAAAAAATTCCGCCAGGACCTGACCCAACAGAATGACCGACACCAAAAAAGGCAGCAGAAACAGAGAAATCGTTGAAATGCTTGTCCGCATTGGAAAATCCCAGATTCGGTAAACGACCCCGTAGATGAAAAGTACGTGGACAAGATAAAGAGACAGGCAGGCCATTGTCCTCGAAATTATCCTTACCATGGGGCCGCCCCGGCGATGGATGACGCTTTTTCCAGCCAAGATCTGTTCCCTGTGGGTCCCGGATATCATTCCGATGCCAATGAGCATGGTTTGCTGCAAAATCAGTATCAGGACGCCCGGGACAATATAGGTGGCATATCCCATGGCTGGGTTGAATAATGATCGGCTGACCAGGTTGAGGGGGGAACGGTCTACCATTGCCTTATCCGTAGACCACCCCCGGGCCTGGAAACGGCGAACCTGAATGCCTGCTGACACGGTGCGAACGGTTTTAACCAGTCCGGTCATGGCCTGTCTGTAGATCAGAAAATAAGTTGCATCCACATATGCCGACACATATGCCCGGCGCCCCTTCAGGACATCTTTCTCAAAGCCTTTAGGGATCACCATCGCTGCACTGTAACGGCCTGAACCGATCTCCTTTTGCGCCCTGTCAAGATTCTGGGAATGGCCTTCCACTCTGAGCATTTCTGAGGCGTCGACCATCCGGACAAGTCGCCTGCTGAGCGCTGAGTTGTCCTGATCAATTACGGTCAGGGGTATTTGGTTCAGCACTTCCCTGGCGTAGGGGAGCGGATAGACAAATGAATAGAAAATAATGGCCGCGCCCATGATAATCAGTACGCCAGGATCCCTGAAAATCGATCTCAGTTCCGCCATTATATTAGAGGAAAGATCCTTTATCATGGCTTTCCCCAGTAACGGCTGTCCGTCATGTGATTTTTCAACAGTGGAACCAGGCCCATTCCCCCCATGGCAAAAATGAACAGAATCGAAAAATCAGGAATAGATTCAAATAGTTCAGTGTCTCGGAGAGTCTGATCCAGGAAGATGTGAAGATAGTGTGTCAGCGGCAGCATACTGCTCCACGCCTTTCCAAGAACCGGCATTGCCTCCTGGGGGAAGGTAAGCCCGACAAAAGCAAAGGCGGTTCCTGAAAAAAAAGAGGCTGAACTGAGGGCCATACGTAGGCTGGGGAAGAAAAACACCAGGATGACGCCGCAGCCCAGGTAGGCAAGCACCAGGAGAACTGTAGCCGTAATCAGGCTGGGCAGAGACCCCCTCAGGGGCACACCAAAGCCGTTAAGGATAATTGCCAGCATTGCCAGGCCCAGCAGGGTGAATGAAATAAAATAGACAGCCAGCTTCCCGGCCACTGCTGTCCACACGCTTCCTCCCGCTGTTTCTATCCACTTTCCGGCAGAGCTGCTCTTAAACTCGCTGCCCATGGCCATAACCGCTGTCATCAGGATAAAAATCTGGAAGAATGTGGGGCAGAGCGCTGCTGAAAGAAAATACATGTAATTGAGCTGAGGATTGAACAATACATGCCGGTCAAGATTAACCGGCTCCAGGTGGACCATGGCCGCTTCGTCCATTTCCCCGTGCCGCAATCTGGACTGATAGTTGATCCCCCCGGAAACAGTGGCAACTGCGGCACTCAGGCTGCTTGCAATAATACTGCCGGGCAGCAGCATCTGGGTGTTTGTATAACCGATTACCGATGCGCCGCTCCCTTGCAGAATATCTTCTTCAAGCCCGTGGGGCAGAATAACCATGGCATAAATGCTGCCCCTCAACATCAGGTCCCTGGCCTGGGAAGGGTCGGGTACCTGAAAGGTGACCTCAATAACGGAAGTTGCATCAATGGCTCTGATGACAGTCCGTGATAAAGAAGAGTGATCAAGATCAATTACTGCAATCGGGAGATCCTGGGGGTATTGGTTGTAAAACAGGCCCCAGGTCAGGGCGAATGAGACCAGCGGGAGTACGATCATGGCCAGGGCATAGCGGGAGTGTGCCCGTATCTGGGACATCTCACGCAAAACCACTGCCCAAAATCCTTGATGATGTTTATTTCCGGACATTAGGCAAGTCCTTGACTGGAACGATAACGCTCATACCCGGCCGCAGTCCTTCAATTTTTTCAAGCGGCCTGGCCCGAACTTCAAATGTCTTCAAGTCAAATCCCCCGGAGGCGCTGGTAGCTCTCCAGGTCGCGAAGTCGCCCAATACCGATATGTAACTTATTTTCACATCAAATTTTCCAGTCCCAAGGGCTGGGGCTGAAACCGGAAAAAGCACGCCCATGCGCATCCCGGCCAGGCGATCCTCACGCAGGTTAAAGGTGACCCATATATCATCCAGATCAAGAATTGTAACCAGCGGATATCCAGGACTCACGATTTCCCCAGGGTTGGCAAGAACATGGATAACCTCGCCGCCTAGGGGGGATTCCAGACGGGTTTCCTTCAGGTAGCTTTTGACTTCGGAGACCGCTCCCTGTGCCTGGTTAACAAGTGCTGTGGCCGCTTGCCGATCTTCTTTTCGGGCGCCTTCCAGGGCCATGTCATACTGGGAACGCGCTGCAGCTTCGGCTGCGCTGGCAACTTTCCATTTTGCTTCAGCTTCGTCCCTTTTCTGCCCCGGAACGATTCCGTCAGCAAACAGGTTGTTGATTCTCCGGTAGGTCTTCTCGGCCAGTTCTGCGACCTCCCGGCTCTGTATCCATAAATTCATTGCTGCGATTACTTCCTGGCTTCTGGCTCCTGAGTAGGCTTTGTCTCGCTGGGCGGAAGCAGCCTTTTCAGACGATGCCGCCTGCTGGAGTTTTGCGTTGATTTCCGGGCTGTCAAGTTTCAGCAGGCTGGCTCCCTTGGGCACGGATTGCCCCTCTTTAACAAACACTTCAGAAACACGACCGGCAATTTTAACAGCAAGATTCACCTGGGTTGCGTCAACTTCACCCTGTATGAACTCTACCTCAGGTTCTTGGAGATACCAGGTCAGCCCTCCGACCAACCCCAGCAGAATCAGGAGTCCGATCGCAGGCTCAACGATATGGCGTATGCTTTTCAATTCTCTACCCCCACAATTTTTCCGGTCAGGTACCGGGGATAATCAGCTCCTCTGCCGCATGCTTCAAGCAATTGTGCCAGGGCAACGTCAAAGTTGTATGCCGCCTTCATTCGCTCCACCTGAATTCCGGAAAGGGACATCTGAGCATCGACAACATCCAGGGACGTGGCAAGCCCTTCTTCAAAAGAACGCTTTCTGGCCCGAAGATTTTCCTCTGCCAGATCCAATGATGCCTGGAGTGCGTCGAACTGCTCACTGTCTTTCATCAGTTCCTGATGGCGTGATGAAACCAGGGTCTCCAGATCCCTGACCACTTTATGGCGAGCCAATTTCGCCTGTTGTTCCATTTTTCGGGCAGCCATTATGCGGTTGGACCTGGCCCGGCCGTCAAAAAGGGTATAATTGACGCCGACGCCCATGGCCCAGGTTGGCTCCAGAGCTGTCAAGTCGGTTTCATAAAGCTCCCTGATCCCAAAAAGATACACCTCCGGGTAAAGTTCCGATGTGGTGCCTCTTACGTTTTCCCGGGCCTTGTCCATTACAGCCTGGATCTGGTCCAGCGCCGGATGGTTTTCCCGGGCCTGTCTTATGAACAAATCCACCGGGTCAATGCCAGGGACCAGGAAAAGCGGAGTAGACGGATTTACAATCTCATCCGAAGCCAGGATATTGGCAAGAGCGGTTTTGGCAAGATTCAGGTCACGCCGGGAAGCTTTGAGTTCACGGTCCGCCTGGGCTTGGGCCACCTGGGCATGAAGAAGCTCAGTATGGGCAATAAACCCTTCTTCCTGCAGCCTGCGGGCTTGAAACAGGTGTTGATCCAGGGCATTTTTCACCTCAGTCCGGATCTTCAAAACCTGGTCCATCAGCCTAACCGCAAAGTAATATCGGCCTAATTCGGAGGTCAAGGTTCCGGTGGTTCGGCGCATTTTTGCCTCTGCCTCCCGGACTCCGGCATCCGCAGCTTTTTTTGCTGCTGTTATCTTGCCCCCGGTGTAAACCGGCCATACCATATTAATTTGAGTCTTGAAAAAGGTATCATCCTGAATGGTCTCTTTAAACGAGGGAACCATTGTCGAAGGTACTGTCGGATGCATCGCAAGAATAACGTCCCTTATGGGATTCAGGTCCAGGTAAATCGGATCATCAATCCTGGTCAGTCGTCCGCTCAACGTGATTTTGGGCAAGTCCAGTCCCTTAGCCGCCCTGGCTTCGTACTCCTTCTGTTTGATCTCGGAGCGAGCCGTCAGCACGGATTCATTCCGGGTAAGTAAATAATCAAGCGCTTTTGTAAAGGACATGCCAGGATCAGCTGCTATCAGGGGGGGGGCTTGCAGGATCAGCAAAAACAGGAAAACACCAGTCCAAAACCTTCTTAATATAAGCCTTGTCGGATAACTTTCAATTTTTCCCCCATCAAGTGGTTTTCTATTGCCTGCTTCTTTACAGCGGAAGGCTTCATTGAGTGGAAGAGCTGTGATGGTCAAATATGAAAGCCTCTTTTCGTTATTATCAACATCTTTGTTCATGATGAGCCTTTTGGGTAAACAAATGCTTTGTCAATGTTGTCCTGCACGGTTTCTATATTCAATAGAGTCAGCCTTAACGATCTATTTCAAAAAGCGATTCCGCTTGTCGTAGATTTCATAAACGCAAAACTCTATTCTTCAAATGTGGGGGGATAACATGTAATGTGGGTTGTTCCAATTTTTGAGATTTAACCATAAATGCATTATTCGTGACACAAACGAAATTTTGAATCAAATATTATATTCGATACCCCTGATGAATACAAGGTATTCCTTAACGCATCTTCCCCGTACCGTCAAAAATCAATCACTGTTCGCAGGGCAGGTAGGATAATGGGGTGTTTGCATTCATTTTTGAAACAGCGTTAAAATCCTTGACTTTTTCATTGCTATAGCGATGAGTGCTTGTTATTAGAGTGGCAACACAGGGCCGACGCCCGAGTTAAAAAAACAAGATTTCGATGGCGTTGGATATGATAACCTATGATTTTTTGCAAGGGATTTTGCAAGGGACTTTTTGTGTAAGCTGTTCTAAGATCTGCCCAAATTTGCCATTATTGGGAAATTGATTGGTCTTGTAATCCATAAAATTGTACTAATTTAAGGAAGATGGAAGCTGTAGGGACCCGTTCGAATCGGATCTGGCGCACCATTATTTAATAAAAAAGGGGATGGCTTTTAATGCTACACCCTTTTTTTTGTTTCCTGGCATGTGTAGAAAAATGTTTTCGGATGGAATGGATGCGGCCCCCCAATATTTTGTATTTGCCGGTTTTTCGGTTAAACGCATTTGCCGGATTAAGGTTATCATTGGATTTGATATCATATTGATTTGATGCTATGTCCATTAACCGGTGATGGCTGGATTTATCCGGCCTTTAAAATTGATGCCGATTCAGGACAACATAAACAGGGACCCTCAGTCGCCCATGGCGTTGACAGTGACGTTAAAAAACAAGTGATCGATTTTTTTTAATTCGGGAAAAATACTAAATGAAAAAAATATTTGTAATCGGTGGATGTCGGAGCGGCAAAAGCCTTCATGCGCTTGAACTGGCGGAGCAAATGGGCGGAACCAGGAAGGTATTTATCGCTACCTGCGTCCCCCGTGATAAAGAGATGCACCAGCGGGTATCCCGTCACCGGCAGGAGCGCAGCTCAAGCTGGATTACCCTGGAGGTGCCGGTCCGTCTGGCGGATACCATTTTGCAGAAAAGTGGCGAGTGTGATCTGATGCTCATCGATTGTCTGACCCTCTGGATGAGTAATCTGCTTCTGGAAACCGAAAATTTTGAAGCCATCGACGGTCATGTGACTGCTTTGACCCGGGCCCTTACCGGTGCCCGTTGTCCGGTTATACTGGTTTCCAATGAAGTGGGCACTGGTATTGTCCCTGAAAACCGCCTGGCCCGTCTGTTCAGGGACGCTACCGGGTTTTCAAATCAAAAGGTGGCTGGTTGTGCGGATGAGGTGATCTGGATGGTGGCTGGTATACCGGTGAAGATTAAATAAGATACAAAACACGAGAGCGCCTGATGAAAAAAATAATTGCCGCAATTCAGTTTATGACCGTTCTGCCGCTTGGAAAGCCCGGTACCTATGACCCCGTCGGGATGATTGCTTTTTTCCCGCTTGTGGGCCTGTTGCTGGGGGGTATTGTATCAGTTTTTGACCTGCTGATGCTTACTATCTGGTCACCTTCGGTGGTTTCCCTGCTGGACGTCGTTCTACTGATTGTATTGACCGGTTCTCTCCATTTAGACGGTCTGGCGGATACGGCAGATGGTCTATACGGAAACCGGCCCAAAGACAAAGCCCTTGCCATCATGAAGGACAGCCGGGTGGGTGCCATGGGGCTTGTGGCTGTTTTTTGCGGGCTTTCGGTCAAGTGGGCCGGACTGGCGGATATTTCCGATCACCGAAGTCTTCTCATTCTGATTATCCCGGCTTATGCCAGGAGTGCCATGCTGTTCGGTATTCGGCTTCTGGAATACGGACGGCCCGAAGGGGGTACCGGGCACGGGGTTTTCACAGAAAAACTGCCCATGGGTTCTTTTTGGAGCCTTTTGATTCCTGTGGCGGTATCGTTTTTTATGGGATGGGGTGCCGTCGTGTTGAATCTCGGATTTGTCGTTCTTATTGCCGGAACACTCAGCTTTTACCGGCGTCGCATCGGATGCATTACCGGTGATATGCTAGGCGCTCTGACCGAGGTCACCGAGGCCGGTCTTTTTCTGCTGGCTGCAGCCCGGTGGGGGATGGCGGGTTAACTATGACGGTCTCGTAAAAAGTCCAACCTCCTCGTTGCGCTGCATTTCGTAATCATTCAACGTACCCTAAGTACTCCTCATTATTACAAAATTTGCGCGCCTTGAATTTGAACATTCTACGAGACCGTCTAAATGCGACTTTTTACGATACCGTATAGAACCTTTTTTTTTGCAAAGGCGTCAACTATGCTTGCCGGCTTAATTGGGAACCAGTCGCGGATCATTATCCATTTCCGTTGCCGTCTTGAAGTGGTGGGCAAGGATTGTGTCCATAATCATCTGGGTCAGATGGTAGGCAATGGGCGGTATCAGGGCCAGGGGAAAGGAAGCACTGAAATAGCCGGCCCAGACGATGTAGCAAACCGTAAGTGTTTTCTGGGAGGTGTGGATCGTAAAGGCGGTCGTGGAAGGCCGGTTCAGCCGTATCAAACGGCTGATGGCAAAGTTCATCAAAAGGATGATCCCGTGCAGTAGAATCATGGACATGAATATGAACATAATTTTAACCCCCAGTTGGTATATTCTGTCGGCTGAACTGGCCACGGCATTGAATATGATCAGCAGGACAATCAACTGGGAGAAGATTGAAAAGTGTTTTTTAAAGGGGGCTATGGCGGTGCTGATTCTCATTCTGAGTATCTGGCCCAGCAGCGTTGGGAGCATTACAATCATGAAAAGGCTCTTGATCATCTTCAGTATCGGCAGATCGATACTATGGCCGAAGTGAAGGAGCAGATTCAGGGTCACCGGAATAGTGAATATGGAAAGAAAATTGGTGGCCACGCAGATAAACAGGCTCAAAGGGATATTTCCCCGGCCGATTTCGGTCAGTACGGTGCCCGAGGCGATGGTCACCGGAACAACGGCGACGATACAGATCCCCACCCGAAAATCCGGATTGTTTTTTAAAAAAAAATTTCCAAGACCATAGACGATGATCGGAACCAAGACCAGCGAAGAAAAAATTGCTGCGCTGATGGGCTTGAAATTTCTGATTTCATTGATGATGGCACCGGTTTCCATCTGCAGGCCGGTGATGAGAAAAGCGATGAAAATGCCCCCCTCAAGCAGGTGCCACTGTTTTATCTGTATACCGATGACCGGGAAATTGAATGCAAGTACGGACACGATGGCAATACCGATGAAAAACCAGTAGTTTGACAGGAAATTTTTCATATTGCGGTCTTTATATAACGGCGGCCTTGCCCATGGCATCCGCCGTCAGCATGGCATCAACCACGTCATCGGGTGTGACGGGAAATGGCATGTTTGCCATAAAGGTTCCCTTGGCGCAGGCTTTTTCACCCACGGGCATGAGTTTTTGGCGGTCGCTGTCGGCCAGTCCCAGATGGGCAAGTGTTGTCGGCAGGCCGACGGACATGCAAAAATCAATGACTTCATCAAGCATATCCGATTCGGTATCCTGGAGAATAAGCTGTGTAATCGTTCCGAAGGCCACTTTCTCGCCATGATAATAGCTGTGGGTTTCTTCAAGGGCGGTGAGGCCGTCGTGAATGGAATGGGCTGCGGCCAATCCCCCGCTTTCAAATCCCAGGCCGGATAGAAGGATATTGGCTTCTATAATTTTTTCCAGCGCCGGGGTTACTGCATCTGCCCTGCATGCCGCTATTGCATTCAGTCCATATTCCAGAAGGTTTTCATAACAGGTTTGAGCGATGGTCAGTGCCGCTTCGGTGCAGGTGCCGCCGACACAGTTTGGCCTCCTGGTCAGGCTGCACGCCTCGGCTTCAAACCAGGTGGCCAGGGCATCTCCCATGCCGGCTACCAGCAGACGCTCAGGGGAGCCTGCGATAATTTTGCTGTCCACAAGGACCAGTTCGGGGTTTTTTGGTGAAGATTCAATTTTTTCCACCACACCGTCCGGCGTATACACAATGGCGCAGGCACTGCACGGGGCATCCGTGGCCGCAATCGTCGGAATAATGACCACCGGCAGGTTCTGGCGCCATGCCGTCACTTTGGCGGTATCCAGGGCCTTACCTCCGCCGACACCGACGATCACATCGGCAGTATAATCCTTGGCAGCCCGGGTCAACCGGTTGATTTCGCTGTCACAGCATTCGCCGCTAAACAAAAGTTCAAAGATTTTCACTTCGGCTTTGCGGCAACTATCGGCAAGAGCCGGGGTCACTGCCTGCAATCCGTGTCGTCCCCCGATAACCAGTGCCTTTGAGCCAAGAGAGCGGATATGGTTTCCGGCCTCCATCAGGGCGCCTTTGCCTTGTATATACTTTCCCGGTGAAACAAAAATCTTGGTCATGTTGTGTCTCCTTTTGGTGGCCGCTCACCCATTGATAGGGGGCCGGGCCTGTGGTGGCTATGCCTGAATTTAGTTTAAATCTTATCAAAAAAAGAAACGATGATGCAAGGATTTCCATTGTTTTTGTACAGAAAAAGTCGTTTATGGGGCTTCTATTTCAGGCGCCAACATTTGCTTGACACCCTAACCCTTTGGGTTTAATAATACAGGCTTTATTTATAAGAACCATTATCAACCTGAAAAGTTTCATTATATTGCCACGGTCACTTTACCTTTTTTGTCGTGAAATGCAACAAATTCGGGCCTGAGCAACGAATCGGAGGCGCTATGGATTACAAGAAAACGTTAAATCTTCCAAAGACCAAATTTCCCATGAAAGCCAGCCTTGTCATGCGTGAGCCCGAGCAGCTCAAGGCCTGGGCGGAAAAAGACCTGTACAATATGATCAGAAAGGCGTCGGCAGATCGGGAAAAATGGATTCTGCATGACGGCCCTCCCTATGCCAATGGTAATATCCATATGGGTACCGCACTGAACAAGATATTAAAAGATATTATCATCCGGTCCAGGCAAATGGCCGGTTTCGATGCCGTCTATGTTCCCGGGTGGGACTGTCATGGCCTTCCCATCGAGCATAATGTAGACAAGGAACTGGGACCCCAAAAAAAGGATTTTTCCCAGGTGGAAGTGCGGCAATACTGTCGCCGATATGCTGAAAAATTTATCGATATCCAGCGCGATGAATTCAAACGCCTTGGCGTCATGGGAGAATGGGACAACCCCTACCTGACCATGAACTACATTTACGAAGCGACCATTGCCAGGGAATGCTGTAAATTTGCCCTTAATAAAAGCCTTTTCAGAAGTAAAAAGCCTATCTACTGGTGCTGCAGCTGTCATACGGCCCTGGCTGAAGCCGAAATTGAATATGCAGACGAGGGTTCCCCCTCCATCTATGTTAAATTCGCCGTGAAAGAGAACCTTGGGCAACCATTTCCGGTTCTTGAAGGCAAAAAAGTCTCCATTGCCATCTGGACCACGACACCCTGGACCCTCCCGGCCAACATGGCGGTGGCCCTGCATCCGGATTTTGTTTATTCGGCTGTTGATGTCGGCGACAACCAGGTGCTGATTCTGGCCGGTGATCTGGTCGATGCCTGTATGAAAACATTTGGCATCACGGATTATACCGTGCTCACTGAGATCAAGGCCATTGATCTTGAAAAAAAGCATTGTCGGCATCCGTTTTACGACAGGGAATCACTGATTATTTTAGGGGACCATGTGACACTGGAGGCAGGCACCGGTTGCGTGCATACGGCCCCGGGTCATGGCCGGGAAGACTATGAGGTCGGACTGGCGTACGGCCTGGATGTATACAGCCCGGTAAACGACCAGGGCTGCTTTACCGACGATGTCGATTTTTTTAAAGGGCAGTTTGTATCCAAAGCCAATCAGGGCATTATCGACAAAATCAAGGAAACCGGTGCGTTGCTGGCCCGGGAAGATATTCAGCATTCCTATCCGCATTGCTGGCGTTGTAAAAAGCCCGTTATTTTTAGGGCCACGCCCCAGTGGTTCATCTCCATGGAAAAGACCGGTTTGCGTAAAAAAGCCTTAGAGGAGATCGACCGTGTTAAATGGGTGCCGCACTGGGGGCGGGAAAGAATTTACGGCATGATTGAAAACCGGCCTGACTGGTGCGTTTCGCGGCAGCGCTCCTGGGGTGTCCCCATTACGGTTTTTTACTGTGAAAAGTGTGAAACACTGCATATCAATGAAACCATTATCGATCATATCTATGATCTGTTTGCTGAATTTGGCGCTGACGTCTGGTTTGAAAAAAGTGCGGTGGAATTGATGCCCGAGGACAGCGTCTGTACAAATTGTGGGCATACAATCTTTGTCAAGGAAACCGATATTTTAGATGTCTGGTTTGATTCCGGCGTCAGTCACGCAGCGGTTCTGGAGCAGCGCGATAATTTAAAATGGCCGGCGGACATGTACCTGGAAGGCAGTGATCAGCACCGTGGCTGGTTTCACAGTTCTCTGCTCACCGCCGTGGGAACCCGGGGCCAGGCACCCTATGATGCCGTGCTGACCCATGGCTTTGTGGTGGATGCCAAGGGCCGCAAGATGTCAAAGTCCATCGGCAACGTGATTGCGCCTAAGAAGGTGATCGATAAATTCGGGGCTGAAATTCTCCGCTTGTGGGTTTCCGCGGCAGATTACCGGGAAGATATCCGGATATCCGACAATATTTTATCACAGCTCAGCGATGCCTACCGCCGCATCCGCAACACCAGTCGGTTTATTTTAGGGAACCTGTATGACTTTGAGCCCGCAACCGATGCAGTGACCTATGATGCCTTGTCTGATATTGATCGGTTTGCGCTTCACGGGCTGCAGAAATTGATTCAACGGGCCCGAAAGGCGTATGAAACCTTTGAGTTTCATATTATTTATCACACCCTGTTTAATTATTGCACACTGGATCTGTCGGCCTTTTATCTGGATATCCTGAAAGACCGGTTGTATACGGCACCTCCCGAATCTCTGGAAAGGCGAAGTGCCCAGACGGTTATGTACACGATGCTCGATGCTATTACCCGGTTGATGGCCCCCATCCTCTCTTTTACCAGTGAAGAGATATGGCGGTACCTGCCCGGTAAGGATAAGGAAGAGAGCGTTCATCTGGCCGACTTGCCGGCGGTTGAAAAAAAATACCTGGATGACCGACTGGCCACCCGGTGGGCAACGTTGCTGGATGTTCGGGGAGACGTTACCCGTGCCCTTGAGGAAGCAAGGGCTCAAAAGCTCATCGGCCATCCCCTTGATGCCGGCATCACCATCTTCTGCGACGGTGAACCCTATGAACACTTAGCGCACATCAACGAGAAGCTGAGTGTCCTGTTTATCGTTTCCCAGGCGGTTTTGATCAAGGGGCCTCCTCCGGAAGGGGCGTATGTCAGTGAAAGTATAAAAGGACTGGGTATTACCGTTGCGTCTGCAAAGGGTGCAAAGTGCGAGCGCTGCTGGATTTATGATGCCACCGTTGGAGAAGATGATGCACATCCGGCCATCTGCCACCGATGTAAGGAAGCCCTTGAAAAAATAGACGTGGGTATCGGGGACCAGAATTTTGACGGAAAAATTTAAACGCAGTAAATATATACGGCTCATGCTCATTGTCGGCTGTGTTGTGGCCTTTGACCAGACCACCAAGGCCCTGGTGCAGAAGACCATGGCCCTGTACCATAGTGTTCCGGTGATTCCTGGATTTTTCAGCCTCACCCATATTCACAATCCCGGCGGGGCCTTCGGATTTATGGCGCATCAGAGCCCTGGCGTCCGGGCTTTTTTATTTCTGGCGGTTTCATTTCTGGCAATATTGCTGCTTTTTTATCTTTACCGGAAAATACCGGTCACCTACCAGTGGCTTTCCGCGGGGCTGGCCCTTATAATGGGTGGTGCCATTGGAAATTTCATTGACAGGGTTCGTTTCGGAGAGGTCGTCGACTTTCTTGATTTTTATATTGGCGTGCACCACTGGCCCGCTTTTAATGTGGCGGACAGCGCCGTGACAGTGGGCATCACTGTCCTGCTGGTTCATATGATTCTGGGGAAATTGCCGGAATGATACCCTCGTAATCTGGTAATGACAGGTAATTAAACGCCATGCACCCTGTTCTGCTTAATCTGGGAAAATTTTCACTCTATACCTATGGCCTTTTTGCGGCCATGGGGTTTTTGGCGGCCATCTGGTTTGCAACACTTGAGGCAAAACGATGCGGTGTGGATCATGAAAAAATCATGGACCTTTCTTTTTATATCCTGGTTGCCGCCATTGTGGGATCGCGTCTGGCCTATATCGGCACTGTCCCCGATGAATTTTTAGCCAACCCTCTGGAGATGTTTAAAATATGGAGGGGCGGACTGGTCTTTTACGGCGGGTTTGTCGGTGCCATGCTCACGGCCATCATCTATTTGAAGGTCAAGCATCTGCCCATATGGAAGACCGGCGATATCCTGGCACCTGCCGTGGCCCTGGGCCATTGTCTGGGACGGATCGGATGTTTTTTTGCCGGGTGCTGTTACGGCAAAGCCTGTGATCTGTCCTGGGCCATCACATTTCACGACCCTGCCTCACTGGCGCCCATCAACGTCCCGCTGCATCCCACCCAGTTATACTCATCTGCCGGCAATTTTTTGATATTTCTGATTCTTTTTGTCGTTCGCCGATATCAAAAATTTGAAGGACAGATATTTTGGCTCTATGTATTGTTATATGGCGTCACCCGGTCTTTTATCGAAATGTTCCGTGGTGATTACAGGGGGGGCGAGATAATGGGGGTGTTGTCTGTTTCTCAAACCGTGGGCTGCAGCCTGGCCTTTGTTGCTGTCGTCATGATGGTGGTGCTTGCAAAAAGAGCCGACCCCGAAAACACCTGATGGTTTTTCTTTGTAATACGCCCGCTTCAACCCCATCGAATAGAAAAGAACCTTGAAACTGAGGTTTGGTGAATCCAATGACCGAAATTAATTACAAAACGATAAAAAAATATATTTCCGATTTAAACGCTACAGATAAGGCCGGAAATCCAGAACAGGTATATCTGATTTACGGCGAAGAGTTGCTCTGTAAATCGGTGCTGAACGAACTTTTAGATTTTCTTCTGCCGGCCCGGGACAGGAGCGTTGGACAGCATGTGTTTGACGGCGGCAATGAAAATATTCCCGATGCCATTGAACAGTGCAACACCTATTCGCTTCTGGGGGGCACTAAAGTGGTCTGCATCTATGATTCAAGGGTTTTTTATTCGCGAGAGGACAACCTTAAAATATTTGAAAATGCTAAAACAGCCTATGCCAAAAATGAACACCAAAAGGCGGCTAAGTATTTTTTAACCATGCTGGGGCTGGCTAACATCGCCCTTGAAGATCTTGTCGACCATGATTATAAATTATTAAACATCGAGTCCGAACACATTGGCGATACAAAATGGCTGGATCAATTAAAAGCGTACTGCGTCGACAACCGACTGTCCATACCCCGGGCAAGTGAAAATAGTGCCATTCTTCAAAAAGCCGTGGAAAAGGGATTTCCGTCGGGCAATTATCTGATTCTCATCACTGACCTGGTGGACAAACGACGGACGTTGTATAAAGCTATTAAAGCTACAGGGGCTGTTATTGATTGCTCGGTTCCCAGGGGTGCACTAAAGGCAGACAAAACAGCCCAGGAGGCGGTGGTAAAAGAGAGGATGAATGCGCTTTTGGGCCGGTACCATAAAAAAATCGATCCCGCCGCCTTTCATGCGGTTTATGAAAGGACCGGTTTTGAACTGCGCACCTTTATGCATAACCTGGAAAGGTTGATTGATTATACAGGAAAAAGAGAAAAAATAACCATTGAAGATGTTCGTGCCGTTGTCAATCGCACTAAAAAAGACCCCATCTATGAATTGACCGGGGCCGTAGCGGAAAAAAATCTGCCCCAGGCCTTGTTTTTTATGGGGTCTCTGTTCGCTGAGAAATTTCATCCGTTGCAGATTCTCGCGGCCTTGACAAACCAGGTTAGAAGACTGACAATTGTAAAAGATTTTGTTGCAGGTCCCCAGGGGGCATGCTGGCGTAAGGCAATGACCTATAATCAGTTTCAGGCCCAGGTCATGCCTTTGATTCAGGCCTATGACGAGACCCTTTCAGACTGCATGGCCCAGTGGCATACAGGACCATGTGCCTCGGATAAAGATGGAAAAGGTAAAAAAAAGGCCGGGCCGGTATCTGATCTGGTGATCGCTAAAAATCCGCGCAGTCCGTATCCCGTATATCTGCTGTTGAAAAATTCGGAAAAATTTACCCTTAAAGCGCTTCTTGATGCCATGAGATATCTGAGCGCAGTGGATATAAAGCTTAAATCCACAGGGCAGAATCCAAAATTGATTATGGAAGATTTGTTATTTAAAATTTGTCGGTAATTTTATCCGGGTCCGACGGAGATGATGGATGTTGCCACACCATGAAAGAGAGGGGGGGGCATGGGGTTTATCAGAAAACAGGAAGAAAAACTGGCGCTGCGGTTATTGGTCTGGCAATACGGTAAAAAAAGTACCCCGCTACCTGCACTTTTAGAACTGCAACGTCAGGCGTCCCTGGTGGTGGATCAGGCCCATGATATTGCAACCAAAAGAGGGCGCAACGTCATTTCTATTATAAAGGAAGTGGCCGGTGATATTAGCGGTGATTTTAAAAACAAAAAATAACAATAAACGTTAAGTTCCCGGGAGAGCAGGTTTGGAAATTCAGGAAATAAAACAAAAGGTTGAAGAAAAATTCCTTCTTGTAAACAGCATAAAGGCGGAAATCGGAAAAGTGATTGTCGGCCAGGAAAAATTGATAGAAGGGTTGTTGATGGGGCTGTTTACCAAGGGCCATATTCTCATCGAAGGCGTGCCCGGCCTGGCTAAAACCAGTGCCGTCATGGCCCTGGCCAATACGGTACAGGCAGATTTCAAGCGTATCCAGTTTACGCCGGACCTGCTGCCGGCAGATCTCATCGGAACCGAGATCTACCGGCCCAAGGTCGGTGATTTTGTGGTCAAGAAGGGACCTGTTTTCCATAACATTATCCTGGCTGACGAGATCAACCGTGCACCTTCCAAGGTCCAGTCGGCCCTGCTGGAAGCCATGCAGGAACGCCAGGTCACCATCGGTGAATTTACGTTTAAACTGGATGATCCGTTCCTGGTCATGGCAACTCAGAACCCCATTGAACAGGAGGGGACCTATCCGCTGCCCGAGGCCCAGGTTGACCGCTTTATGCTGAAACTGGTTCTTGACTACCCGAATAAAAAGGAAGAAAAGGCGATCATGACCCGGGTGGGGTTTGAACAACCCACGGATATTCAGCAGGTGATAAACCCGGCCGGAATAAATGAGATCGTAGCGATTATCAAAGAAATTTACATGGATGAAAAGCTCAAGGACTATATTGTCGATATTATTTTCGCCTCCCGCAGGCCCGCTGATTATGGTCTGGATATGGGGAATTATATCCAGTTTGGTGCATCGCCCCGGGCCACTATATTTATGAGCCTGGCGGCCCGGGCCTATGCCTTTTTGCAGGCCCGGGCCTATGTAACGCCCCAGGATATCAAGAGCGTTGCCCTGAACGTACTGCGGCATCGTATTATTTTAAATTATGAAGCAGAGGCCGAAGACATTACCACCGAGCAGGTGATTGCGGCCATTTTTGATACGGTGAAAGTGCCATAGCATTGAAAATTGAGAAGTGAAAGTTTAAGGCATTCTATCCATCGAAACCCGGATAAACTGGAAATAAAAAATTGCAAGCACCAAGTTTAAAAATTAGTTGCTGAAACCTGAAAAATGCTTTCCACCGACATTATAAAAAAGATCCGCAAGATTCATATCAAAAGCGGCCGATTGGTCAACACCCTGATGGCCGGACAGTACCGCTCTATATTTCGTGGTTCAGGGATAGAGTTTGAAGAAGTACGGGAATATTCGCCCGGGGACGACGTCAAGAGTATCGACTGGAAGGTATCGGCCCGCCTGGGACGGCCGTTCATCAAACGGTACTGCGAAGAGCGGGAACTTATCGTGATTCTGCTGGTGGATATGAGCACTTCGGGCTGTTTTGGAACCGGAGATGCCCTGAAAAGGGAAATTGCCGCTGAGGTGGCCTGTATCATGGCCTTTAACGCCATACGCAATAATGACAAGGTGGGGGCTATTTTATTTACCGATCGGGTGGAAAAGTATATACCGCCTAAAAAGGGATCCGCCCATGTCTGGCGTGTGATACGTGAGCTTGTTACATTTAAACCGGAATTTAAAGGCACTGACATTTCCGAGGCATTGGGGTATTTGGGTAAGGTATGCCGCAAAAAAACCGTTTCGTTTCTGATTTCCGATTTTTTAGCCCGGGATTATCAAAAGCCGCTGAAACTGGCCAAGGGCCGTCATGAACTCATCGGGGTGATGGTTTCGGATCCCGGTGAATTTAAATTGCCCCATGGTGGCATTGTTCACATTCAGGATTTTGAAACCGGAGAGGTGCTCTGTTTTGACGCATTTGACCCCAACACCCGGTTGCAGTTTGAAACGTCAAGAAAACGGGAATATCGCGCGAGTATGGATACGCTGAAATCAAGCGGTATCGATTGTATTGAAGTTAGTACCACAGGCTCTGTTGCAGATGCATTGACCCGATATTTTCGGTACCGGGAAACAAGGAAGCGGTAATGATGAAAAAGATGATCCCAATTTTTTTTATGATGCTGCTTTTCCACGTCGGGTTAATTTGTTTTGCCCTGGCAGAAAACCCTGTACCGGTTAACACCGACCCTGTCCCCGGTGTCAGCATCCAGCCGGAAAAGACACCGGCGGCCATGACGGACATTCATGATATCAAACCGGTCCAGGCGGCAGGTTTTGATGCCGGCCTGTTTTTATATGCCCTTGCCGGTCTGGTGACCATTGGTTTGATTGGCACGCTGATCTATTATCTGCTCCGACGTCGCAGGCCAAAAAATATCCCGGTTGTCCCGATGCCGTTACCCGAAGAAACCGCATGCCGGCTTCTTGACGGGCTGTCTGCAGCCGAAACCCTTTCCCCGCGGGAATTTTATTTCCGGCTTTGTGCAATATTAAGGGGATATATTAAAGACCGGTTCAATATCAATGCACCCGAAATGACCACCGAGGAATTTTTGCCGTGGATCAAGAAAATTGATATGGATCGGCCCCTGGGCCATGATGTTAAAAAATTGCTTTCCACGGCCGATCCCATCAAATTTGCCGGGGTGAATGCCACATGCGATCAGATGGGAGAAGATCTTTTGTTTGTAAAAAAATTTGTAAAGGATACGACACCAAATGAAATCGCATCGGCTGAGGATTGACGGTCTCGTAAAAAGTCCAACGCCTGTGTTGCGCTGCAGCCCGTAATCATTCAACGTATGATGGTTACGTTTCATGATTACAAAATTTGCACACCTTGAATTTGAACTTTCTACGAGACCGTCTGAATTCGATTTTTTACGAGTTCATCAGGATTGAGTATGTAAACTATGTTTCGATTTGCATCTGCCTATTTTTTATTTTTACTGGTTTTGATTCCACTGGCTGTTTTTCACCAACATCGCCGGCGTATCCGTCCTGCCATGGGTATCTCCGCCGTTGCCGCGGTGTTGAAAATGAAAGGATCCCTCTGGCTTCGCCTGCATCCCGTCCTGCCGGTTTTAAAGTATCTGGGTATGGCCCTGCTTATTATTGCCATGGCAAGGCCCCAGTGGGGCACCCGTAAACAACATATCCAGACCGAAGGTGTCAATATCATCCTGGCGGTGGATCTTTCCGAAAGCATGGCAGCCCTTGATTTCAAGCAAAATGGAAAAATCGTCAACCGTCTGGAAGCGGTCAAGGAAGTTGTGCGAACGTTTGTGGCGAAGCGCAGCGGCGACCGGATCGGCATGGTGGTATTCGGGTCCCACGCCTATACCCAGGTCCCGTTGACCCGGGATTACAGCACCATTGTATCGGTTCTCCATCGGCTGAAAATCGGCGGGGCCGGTAAAAGTACGGCCATCGGTGATGCCATCGGGATCTCTCTGAAACGGCTGGAAGACATTAAAAGCAAATCCAATATTATTATTCTGCTCACCGACGGGCGCAGCAATTCCGGTGAATTTGAACCCTCGATCACCACCGGTATTGCAGCGCAGAAAAAGGTGAAGGTTTATACCGTAGGGGTGGGCACCCGCGGCAGGGTGCCGTTTTTGATTAAGGATGCCTTTTTGGGTGACCGCTATGTCTATCAGCAGGTGGATATCGACGAAGATACCCTGAAAGATATCGCCGATAAAACCGGCGGACTTTATTTCAGGGCTGAAGATATGGAGGGTCTGGGGAAAATTTATGAGACCATCGATCGGCTGGAAAAAACAACGGTAACGGTTGTCTCATTTGAGCAATACAACGAGTTTTATGTTTATTTTCTGTTCATGGCCTTTATCTCCCTCGGGCTGTGGCTTATTTTTTCAAACACCCGATTTTTGGAGATACCATGAGATTCGTCAGAATTGAAATGCTGTCTCTGATATGGACGCTTCCCTTTTTTATCCTTATCATCGGTTACGGCATTAGAAAACGCCAAAAAATTTTAAGCGGCTTTGCATCGCAAGATGCCCTTGCAGCGATTTCACCTGAGCCCAGCGCAAAAAAACGGACCATGAAAGCGGTGTTGATGGTCAGCGTCCTGCTTTTTATTGCGCTGGCATTAAGCGGTCCTGAGTACGGCTATAAATGGCAGAAGATCGAGCGCAAAGGGATTGATATCATCATTGCGCTGGACTGTTCCCGAAGCATGCTGGCCGAAGATATCAAACCCACGCGTCTGGACAGGGCCAAACGTGAGATTGTTGATTTGCTCTCCATGCTCCAGGGCGACCGTGTGGGACTGGTTGCATTCGCCGGAACCGCTTTCATGCAGTGCCCGCTGACATTGGATTATGAAGCGTTTCATCTTTTTTTAAAGGCCCTTTCACCGGACTTCCTGCCCGTTGGCGGATCCGATATCGGCACTGCCATATCCACCTGTATCCAAGGATTTGATGAAAAAGCAGACGCCCAGAAGGCCGTTATTCTGATAACAGATGGTGAAAATACGGGCGTTGATATGATCAAGGCAGCGGAAAAAGCACGGGATGCGGACATAAAATTGTTTTGTATCGGCGTGGGAAGCGAGCAGGGCGTGCCCCTGCCGGCGAAAAAGGGTGGTTTTACAAAAGATGCATCCGGCAAGATCGTTCTGACCCGAATAGACACAAAGGCACTGCAACAGGCCTCGGTTTTAACTGGCGGGGCCTATGTGCGATCCGTTGCCGGGGATATGGACCTGGACATGATTTACAAACAGGAAATCAGGGGTAAAATGGAAGCGGCGACCCTTGAAGGCGGCAGAAAACAGGTGTGGGAAGATCGTTATCAATGGTTTCTGGCCCTGGCAATTATTGCCCTGGCCGTTGAGATTTTTTTATCCGACAGGAAAAAATCATCTGCTTTGCTTATTCTTATGCTGCTGCTGACAATGGCCGGCCCGGCCCGGGCCGGTAATATGCAACAGGGGCTTGAGGCGTATCAGAACAAAGAATACGATAAAGCCCTTCAATATTTTATCGACGCCCAACTGGAAAACCCTCAGGATTCCGATATCCTGTACAATCTCGGGAACACCTTCTATAAACTCAAAGATTATGATTCGGCCCTGAATCATTATCGTCAGGTTCTGAAGACAAAAGACACCGATTTGCGGGCAAAAGCACGCTACAACATCGGCAACACCCAATACCGGAAACAGCAGTTTGAAGAGGCCATCAAAAGTTATGAAAAGGGGCTTGAAATCAATCCCGATGACCATGCGGCCAAGGAAAACATTGCGTTTATCAAAAAGGTGATGCAGCAGCAAAAACAGCAACAAAAACAGCAGCAGGACAATCAAGGGCAGGAAGAAAAAGATCAAAAAGACAAGGCGCAAAAAGAAAGCGACGATTCAAATAAGGGGAAAGGTCCAAAGGATTCTCCAGCAGATTCAGCCGATGATAAAGATGGGCAAAAAGAGGGCAAAACCTATGGTGACCAGATGAATTCCCCGGAAAAAGATCCCCCGAATTCTGACAAAAAAGCATCCGGACCAGAAGATATCGCTTCGAAGGGGTCTGAAAAAAAAGGCGGCGTTGCCAAAGGGGAAAAACCGGCAGACCGGGATCAGGCCGAAAAAATGCTCAACCGCCTGAAGGACATACCGGGTCGTGCCATGATGCCCGATTACCGGGAACAGCAGGTGGAAAAGGATTGGTAACGGGTATAAATGGGAATTAATATTGAAAAGTGAAAAATTGAGGAATTCTATCGATAACAAAAAATGGTCCGGTTTCAGGATGGGCCTTTTCCTGGCACTTTTCATTATCCTGGTGCCCGGTTTTGCCGTTGGTGCAAAAATCAGCGCGGTGGTGGATCAAAACCGCATCACGCCGGATGAAACCGTCCAATTGACGGTGACCATTGACGGCGACAAGGGGCAGATCGACACGTCGGCCATCAGGGACTTTACCGTTGTTTCCCGGGGAACCGGCAGCACTATTCAGATGATTAACGGCCAAACCACCCGGCAGACCAGTGCCAATTATATCCTCATTCCCTTGAAAAGCGGTACCCTCACCATTCCGCCGCTGAGCGTCAAAACAGGGGGCAAGGTGCTAAAAACCAGGGAAATAAAGATAACCGTATCCCGGTCACCGGCCCAAAATACCGACCAGAAAGAACTGTTTGTTCAAGGCACCGTGTCCAACACTGCCCCCTATGCCGGCGAGCAGATGATTTATACCTTTTCATTGTATTCGGCCGTGCGTATGGCGAATTTGCGGTTTCAGAAACCGGCATTTCAAGGATTTACGGTTCGGCAGATCGGTGACAGCCGCACCCGGCAAAGGGTTGTAAACGGACGTCAATTTGATGTCACCGAACTGGATTATCTGCTGGTTCCCATCGCTGCCGGGACTCTGACCATTGATCCGGCGCTGCTGCGTTGTGATGTGATCCAATCCAATAAAAGATCCCGTTCGGGTTTCGACAGCTTTTTCAATGATTCTTTTTTCGGCAACGTGACCGGCAAGCCCGTGGTTCTCAAAACCCAGCCCCTTGCGGTAACGGTAAAACCCCTGCCTGAAAATACCGGCGGTGATGTTTTTTCCGGTCTTGTGGGCCAGTTCCAGATGACGGCTGAACTTAAGGACGCCACCCTTAAAACAGGCGATTCCACAACCCTGGCCGTTACGATTGCCGGCAGCGGTAATATCATGGATGCGGAAAGTCCTGCCATCAATGTGCCCCGGGGACTCAAAGAATACCAGGATACGCCTGAAGAGGCCATTGCACTGGATCAAAAAGGCTATTCTGGGCGTAAAACATTTCGCAGTGCGCTGGTGGCCGTGACACCGGGGATTTATACCCTGTCACCTGCCAAAATGGTGTTTTTTGATCCGGAAAAAGGGTCTTATCGACCCCTTCATGCCGGTCCCTTTGAATTGACCGTGAATCCTTCCGGGGAGAGCCCTGACGCAAGTGTCAATTCACCACCGGCACCGGATACGGTGGCCAAAATAAAAAAACAAAAGGTGATGTTTACCGGTCATGACATCCTGCCGTTGAAGGAAGACCTGGACGCTTTAAAAAGTCGAAAAAATATTCCGTTAAAATTGTTCATGCTTTATCTGTTGACGCCTGCCCTGGTTTACCTGGTACTCAGAATTGTACGCAATGGGATGCGAAAGGACGTTACCCATCGCACCCGGATGTTAAAAAAATCTGAAAAAGCACTGAAAAAAGCCGGCAGAAGGGGCGTTTCCGGGGAAACCCTTCTGGACTTGTTGTATCGGGCCCTTGTCGCGGCGATTTTTGCTTCTGCAGACCGGGCCGGAGAAGCCATCACCTATGAGGAGGCCCGGGACATCTTGCAGCAAAAGGGATATTCCGATGAGGTGGTGTCCCAAAGCGTGGTCCTGCTGGAAAAGATTGAGTCGGCCCGATATGGGGGCATGCACCTGGATGAAAATGGGGAAAAGGATCTGCTGACCCTCACCGGTCAGCTCGTCAAAAGGAACCTGTCGTGAAATTTACGCACCATCTTGTCATTTTTGTTATCTTTTCAGCAATTCTGGTAGCCTCTTCAGCTGCTGCCGAAAATCAGCCCCGGACTTTTCTCGACGGTGTTCAATCTTATCATGACGGCGATTTCCCACGGGCCATTGAATCGTTTACCGGGTTAACCCGGTCCGGCATCGTAAATGGAAAGCTTTTTTACAACCTGGGCAATGCCTATTTAAAAAATGATGACCTCGGGCATGCCCTTCTCTGGTATGCCCGGGCTGCCGCCTTGATACCCCGGGATCCTGATTTGAATTTTAATACCGGCTATGCACGTCGTATGGTCAAAGATAAAAGCGAAGATAAGGTATCCGGGGTGTTGCGAATTTTATTTTTCTGGAATTATTTTTTGGGACAAATTACCATTCAATGGATTGCCATCGGGCTTAATCTGCTTTTCTGGCTGTTTATGGGCGTGCAGCTTTTCAGAAAAAGCAGACCCCTGCACCGGGTGACACTGGCCCTGGCACCCTTTGTGCTGATATTGTCGTTTACGGCATTTTATCATTTTTATGACGCCTCCTGGGGGGGGCAGGCCATCATACTGAAGCAGAAAGTGTCGGTGCGGTCGGGATTTGCCGACAACGCCACAGAACTGTTTGTGCTTCATGCCGGTACCCGGGTCGCCGTTGAAGATAAGCGCGATGAATTTTTGAAAATTTGTTTTTCGGCAGACAAGATCGGGTGGATAAAAGCAGCGGATGCCGGGATGATATAAGATTGAAACAGGTACTGGGTATGAGCGTCTTGATATTGAAATTCGTGTTGTTATGTCAAAAAAAATAACAAAAGACAAATTACAAACAAATTACAATGATTAAAATTTCAAATTCAAAAACAGGGAGAAAACAAAATGCACAGCAATTCAAGACTATATGCAATCAATCAAATGGCTTTTGATCTTGTCTGAGATTTGGACATTGTAATTTGGAATTTGTTTGGCATTTGGTTTTTGTGATTTATAATTTCCGGTTTAGGTGCCGGCTGTTAGGTGTTGGGTATTGGGCGAATAGACCATTCAATATAAAAAGGAATATAAATATGATACGGGCAGGTATTATCGGCGCAACCGGATATGCCGGAGCGGAACTGGTGCGGATTCTGGCGGGACATCCGGATGTTGAATTGACGGCCATTACTTCAAGGCAATATGCCGGCAACGCTTTTGGCAAAGTGTTTCCGGCCATGGCCGGTGTGGTGGACCTGGTTTGTGAACAGCTGGACATGGACGATCTTTGCAGTCGAACGGATGTGGTTTTTCTGGCCCTGCCGCATAAAATCCCCATGTCGCTGGTGCCTGAGATCATCAGGCAGGGTAAACGGGTAATCGATCTTTCCGCTGATTTCAGGTTTTCCGATATCGGGTTGTATGAGCAGCATTATCAGCCCCATACCGCCCCTGAGGTGAATACAAAAGCCGTGTACGGATTATGTGAAATATATCGGGAAAAAATCAGAAAAGCCCGGATCATCGGCAACCCGGGCTGCTATCCCACCAGTATTCTGCTGCCGCTGATTCCCCTGTTGAAAGAGGGGCTCATCGATCCGAAAACGATTATTTCCGATTCAAAATCAGGGGTCAGCGGTGCCGGACGGTCGGTTTCCCTGACCACCCATTTCTGCGAGGTGAATAATTCTTTTCGGGCCTATAAAATTGCGGTGCATCGCCATAACCCGGAGATCAACGAGGTGTTGAGCCGGGAAGCCGGGTCGGCTGTAAGTATCACCTTTGTGCCGCATCTGGTGCCCATGACCCGGGGTATGCTCACCACCACCTATGCCTCTCTTGCCATTGATGCCACAGAGGCGGACATCCGTAATTGCATTGCCGATTATTATGCCACCCGGCCATTTGTGCGGATACGGCCGGATGAAGATCCGCCGAACACGGCACATGTCCGCGGAACGAATTTCTGCGATATCGGCGTGCGGATTGACGGGCAAAACAAGCGACTGATATTGGTTTCAGCCATCGACAACCTGGTCAAAGGGGCTGCTGGCCAGGCTGTTCAGAACATGAATATAATGTACGATCTGGATGAGGTCACAGGATTGAATACCGTTCCCTGGCCGGTATAGAAAATGTGCGTCAGCCCATCAGTCCCGGAAGAAACAGGGCGATCTGGGGAAAGGGAATCAACATCAGCGTCCCTATTAAAAGGGCGATGATGAACGGGATGACGCCTTTGAAAATGACTTCCAGGGGTACATCCCGGGCCACGGAGTTGACCACGTACACATTGACCCCCACCGGCGGCGTGATAACGCCGATCTGGGTGACCATGACGATGATGACCCCGAACCACATGGGATTATAGCCCATGGCGCTGACCACCGGGAAAAAAATCGGCACGGTCAGCATGATCAGGGCCAGGGCATCGATAAAACACCCCCCGATGAAATACACCATGATAATAAGGGCCATCACCGCATACGGCGGCAGATTGAATCCGGCCACCCAGTTGGCAATGTCAAAGGGGATTCGGGAGACCGCCAGGAAATGACCGAATACGGTGGCACCGGCCACGATGACCAGTATCATGCATGAGATCCGAGTGGTTTCAAAAAGGGCCTTGATAAATCCCTTTAAATTAATATTTTTTCGTAAAAGTGCGATGACAAGGGTGCCGAAGGCCCCCACCGACCCTGCTTCCGTGGGGGTGAAAATTCCCAGAAAGAGCCCTCCCATCACCATGGCAAAGAGAATAATGGTTTCCACCAGGCCGGACAGGGATCTGATTTTTTCTTTGAAGCCGGCTTTAGGGGCCCGGGGCGCCAGTTCCGGTTTCAATGTGGCCCAGATGATGATGGTGATAATGAACAGGATGGTCAATAGCAATCCGGGGAGGATACCGGCCATGAACAGCTTGCCGATGGATTGTTCCGTCATGATGCCGTAAATAATAAAAATAACGCTCGGTGGGACCAGAATGCCCATGCTGCCGCCGGCCGCCACCACGCCCGTTGCCAGGGTGTCAGCATAGTTGTATTTTTTCATTTCCGGCAAGGTTACGGCAGCCATGGTGGCCGCTGTGGCATTGGTGGATCCGCAGATGGCGGAAAAACCGCTACAGGCCCCAACTGTGGCGATGGCCATGCCGCCGGGCCAGTGCCCCATAAATTTATAGGCCACGTTAAACAGCCGACTGCTGATGCCGGCATGAAATGCGATCTGACCCATGAGTATGAAAAGGGGAATAACGGTGAGGCTGTAGCTGCTGAAAACATCGAAGATATCTTTGGCCATCATGCTCATCGCGGCGTCAACTCCCACCACCGTGCCGAAACCCACCACGCCGATCAACGCCATGAGAAATCCAACAGGCATTTTTGAGAAAATCAGGATAAAAAGGGACGCCAGACCAATGATGCCCGCAAGTGTTGGAGACATATATTTTTCTTTCGCGATAAAAACCGGGCCACCTTCACCGGTGGCCCGGGAGTTAAGGTTGTTTAGCCGTTTTAATGAATTTGAGGGTCGATTCGACGAATCTCACAAAAAGCACCAGGCTCAGCATGCCGCATCCCAGTGCGATGCCGAAAACAAAGGGATGGATGGGCATTTGCAGTGTCATGGAGACTTCTCCCGAATTTTTTAAATCCAGGGCATACACAACACTCTGCCAGGTGATAACACCGAATAAAAATGCGCAGATGATTGAATTGATGCAGTCAACCAGGTTCTGCCATCGGGGCGGCAGTTTTTGAACAATAAAATCCACAGCAATATGCCCCCGCTCGGTGGTGGTATGGGCCAGAGAAAAACTGACAAAGGTTGCCCCCAGCAGGCCCACGATTTCATAGGTGCCGGGGATGGGGCAGCGTAAAATTCTCAACAGCACATCGGCGCAGGTGAGCAGCATCATGGCCGTTACGGCAAGGGCTGCTATCCAGTTAAACCATCGTGCCGGCGGGTGAAGTGCTTTTTCAATCTGTATCAAAACAGAACGCTCCTTTTAAGATCAGCCGTTAGCAGTTAGCCAAAGGGTTCTTTCATCCTTTCGAGTTGAAAACCAATAGCTAAAAGCTAAAAGCCAACAGCTAAAATTAAATCTCAATAAAGCCTTATCTTTTAAGCTTTTAGACAGTTTGCGGTCAGGACCTACTTACGCTTATCTATCAGCTCTGTGAGCAGCTTTACATACGTATCCCCTGCCAGTCCCTTGTCGTTCGAAGTCTTGATATACGCGTCGATAACCGGCTGAACAGCTGATTTCCATTGGACACTCTGGTCATCGGAAAGGGAGATGATTTCATTTCCGAGGCTGAGGGTAAACAGCCGGCCGTCATTGTCGCCGTTGTCCCATGCCTTGCCATGCACATCGATCCATTCACTGCTGACTGCCGTGATAATATTCTGGATCTCTTCGGGAAGGCTGTTCCATTTTTTCAGGTTCATGACGACATACATGGAAGTGGTGTACCCGACGCTGAAACAATCGGTGGTTGATTTAATGACTTCTCCCTGGTGCCATCCTTTGAGTACTTCAATGGGGCCGAAGGTGCCTTCTACAACGCCTTTTTGCAATGATTCGTAGGTAGACCCCTGGGGCATGGCAACGGGTACGCCGCCCAGTGATTCGACTACTTTGGCGCTCAGACCGGTGGACCTGATTTTCATATCTTTAAGGTCGGCAAGGGTGTGTACCGGTTTTTGGGTATGCAGCAGTCCGGGACCATGGGCATGGAGATAGAGGACTTTTACGTCGGACAGCTCTGCCGGTTGTATCGCCTTGAAAAAATCGTTTGCCACACGGGTGGCAACTGTTCCGTTAGGGTACCCCAACGGCAGATCAACAGCTTCCATCACTGGAAATTTTCCCCGGGTGTAGGCAAAACAGGACATACCGATATCGGAAATGCCCTTGACCACGCCGTCATAACACTGGTTGGCCTTGGTCAGGGTGCCACCGGGAAATACAGTAATCTTGACTTGGCCGTTGGTGCGTTTTTCGATCTCTTGAGCCCAGGTAATGCCGGCCTTGCATTGATCATGGGAGGGTGGAAAGAAAATGCTGTAGTTAAGTGAAATGGTGTTGGCCATAGCCGGTTTAGATATACTGAACGTCGCCAAAGCAATAAAAAATATTAGGGAAAATACAAAAATACGATTTGTTTTCATTTTTTTTCTCCTTTACTAATTAAGATGATGATGTCGTTAAAAAGCAATTCAGTCGCATATGGCCGGATAAACCGGAGATGATATATTTAAATTTTAAAACGGGGTAGTACTAAGAATTTTAAACCGGAAAGCTTGCCTATTCATCATCTGGATGAACAGCAAGCCTTTAATACAGGTAGGGATAATATGAATAACAATGTGTAGGTCTATTTCGCATGATTTCCTGAACGTTTAAATTAATGAATTTTCTTTATCCTTTTTGGGACTGGCCTGTCAAGCTATATTTTTAACAGTCGTGGGTCGGAAAAAATACAGTATTAGCGGGGGCAGGGTTCTTGCGTCAATTGCGCAGGACTGGCCAAGGCTTCTTGCCTTGACATAATTATCGGATTGGATTAATTATTATCCGGTTAATATTATCCGACACAGGAGTATTTTTTTAAACCCCCCAAATTTAAATATTGAAAGGAGATTACAAATGTCAGCAACACTTATTAAGGGTACTGAAATCCGAGAACAGATTCTTGAAGAAATTACTGCTGAAGTAGCTGAAATCAAGGAAAAACACGGTGTCGTGCCCGGGCTTGTGACGATCCTTGTGGGTGCAAATCCGGCATCCATGTCTTATGTAACCCTGAAGATCAAAACCGCCCATCGAGTTGGCTTTAATGAAATTCAGGACAGCCAGGAAGTGGATATCTCAGAAGAAGCGCTGCTGGCCCTTATTGATAAGTATAATAATGATGATTCCATTAACGGCATTCTGGTTCAACTGCCGCTGCCCAAACATATCGATGATAAAAAGGTTTTGAATGCCATCGACCCGGACAAAGATGTGGATGGGTTTCATCCGGTCAACGTGGGACGGCTCATGATCGGTGGGGACGAAGTTAAATTTCCGCCCTGCACACCGGCAGGTATTCAGGAAATGATCGTACGCGCCGGTGTAGACACCAGTGGTGCGGAAGTGGTGGTGGTAGGCCGATCCAATATCGTGGGCAAGCCCATTGCCAATATGATGCTCCAGAAAGGACCCGGCGCCAATGCAACGGTCACCGTTGTTCATACACGAACCAAAAATATGGATCAGCATTGCAAACGGGCCGACATTCTCATTGTTGCGGCCGGCGTGCCTGATCTTGTAAAGCCGGAATGGATCAAACCCGGTGCCTGTGTGATCGATGTCGGCGTCAACCGTGTGGGAGAGAAAATCAGTGAAAAAACCGGTAAAAAAATTGCCGTCCTCAAAGGTGATGTCGATTTTGCCGCTGCCAAGGAAATTGCAGGATGGATTACACCGGTCCCCGGTGGCGTGGGCCCCATGACCATTACCATGCTGATGAAAAATACGTTAAAATCGCTTAAGTTTAAACTGGGCATTGCCTGACCCGGATAAATTGAAACTGAAACGACTTCACGCAATGGCTCAGGTGCGAAAATTATTGGGAAACCGGTTTGCATTTTTGGGTACCGGGCCTTTGCGTGAGCAAAACAGCAAGTTTGAATATGCACAATAAATTATCTGTTTTAATATTCAGCCCCCGGGGAATCCAGCTGAAACAGATCACCGTCTCAACGGTTTCTCTATGTATAGTGGGCTTTGTAATAGCGGTTCTTATGATCCTGGCCGGTTATGGTTTCCATGATTACATCACTGCCAGAAAAGACGCTGCCCGGGCCGTCGTTCTTGCAGAAAAAGTGGCTTCTCAACAGGCAGAAATTACTCGGCAGCAACACCATATACAGAAGTTTGCAAATGATTTTAAAGATTTAAAGTCAGAGCTGGTTGCCTTGAATCAGTTCGAAAAAAAAATTCGGGTTATTGCAGATATCCAGGATTCAGACCAGCCGGAAGGTTTCTTCGGCATCGGTGGATTCATTCCCGAAGACCTGGATCCCGGGGGCGCCATGGCGGCTCATCAGGCGGCTTTGGACCGTCCGTTTTTGCGCCAGATGCATGCCCGGATCGGTGAGCTTGAAATCGCCGCCAGTCAACAGTCAACCTCATTTGAAACTATTTTACAACATCTGGAGGCGCAGAAAAATATTTTAGATTGCACCCCTGCCATATGCCCGGCCCAAGGCTGGGTATCCTCGAGTTTTGGATATCGTAAAAATCCTTTTACCGGTCGGCGTGAAATGCACAAAGGACTTGATATTGCAAACCACAAGGGCACGCCCATTATTGCGCCGGCAGATGGGGTTGTAACGTATGTGGGCCGGAAAGGACTGCTTGGCCATATCGTTGAAATCGATCATGGACATGGATTTGTTACCCGTTATGGCCATATCTCCAAAACCCTGGCAAAAAAGGGTCAAAAAGTAAAAAGGGGTGAAGAGATAGCGCAAATCGGCACTACCGGGAGAAGTACCGGCCCCCATCTTCATTATGAAGTCAGGCTTAACGGCGTTCAGGTCAATCCCCAGAAGTATATTCTCAATTAGCGGTTCTCCTATCGCATTTCCTTTATCGCACCAGGGCAAGCAAATCCGAACAGCAATGGCTGAAAATTTGCTTTTGATTTGTCACGTAGAATTCTCGATCCTGGTTCAGCCGCCAATTCCGAAAAGAACCGCTTAAACCAAATTTCCTTTAAAATCCGCTTGTGGTTCTTTGTAAAATGGTTTAATTTTTATAAGAAAGCTGTGGGCGCTGAGTTTTGAGTCCTGAGAACGAAAACGGTGGTTCTGCCGCTTTCACTACTCCAAACCCATCACTTTTATGTTTTGTCGGGTCTAATCGGGTATGGGTGTTTATACAAAAACAAATATAGACGATTGCGCATGCTAAAATGTGGTAAACTTCAGCAACCGTTTTTAATGACAAGGAGTTCCTGATTCATGTTTTTTGATTTTTTAACCAAAATATTTGGCAGCAGCAATGATCGTCAACTGAAAAAACTCATGCCCATTGTGGATCAAATCAACGCCCTTGAAGGCGAGATGAAGGCCATGGATGATGTGCGTCTGAAATCCCAGACCCCAAAATTGAAAGAGCGGTTGGCAAGGGGTGACACGCTGGATGATATTCTCCCCGAGGCCTTTGCAACGGTCCGTGAAGCATCGGTGAGAACCCTTAAAATGAGGCACTTTGATGCCCAGCTCATCGGCGGTATCGTGCTGCATCAGGGCAGGATTGCTGAAATGAAAACCGGCGAGGGAAAAACCCTGGTGGCCACACTGCCGGCCTATCTGAATGCCCTGACCGGCGCCGGGGTCCATGTGATAACGGTGAATGATTATCTGGCCCGTCGGGATACCGAATGGATGGGCCAGATTTATCGGTTCTTGGGCCTGAGCGTGGGCACTATTTTGCATGGCCTGGATGATAATGAGCGCAAAAGCGCCTATCACTCAGACATTACCTATGGGACCAACAATGAATTCGGCTTTGATTATTTAAGGGACAACATGAAGTTTGATCATGAATCCCTGGTCCAGCCGGATCTGAACTATGCCATTGTGGATGAGGTGGACAGTATCCTCATCGATGAAGCTCGCACGCCTTTGATCATTTCCGGGCCTGCGGAAAAATCAACCAGCCTTTACTACCAGGTCAACAGTATCATTCCCGGCCTGAAAGCAGAGCGTCATTATACCATTGACGAGAAGGCCAAAACCGTGGTGCTCACCGAAGAGGGGGTGGCCCATTCCGAAAAGGTGCTGAAAGTCGACAACCTTTACGATCCCAAATATATTGAATTGCTGCACCATATCAACCAGGGCCTCAAGGCCCATACCCTTTTTAAAAGGGATGTCGATTATATCGTCAAGCACGGCGAGGTGATTATCGTTGATGAGTTTACCGGTCGTCTCATGCCCGGACGACGCTACAGCGAGGGACTGCATCAGGCATTGGAGGCCAAGGAAAACGTTAAAATTGAAAATGAAAATCAGACCCTGGCCACCATAACCTTCCAGAACTATTTCCGCATGTATGACAAACTGTCCGGCATGACCGGTACGGCGGATACCGAAGCGGCAGAATTTAAAAAAATCTATAATCTGGACGTGAATGTTATTCCCACCCATCGGCCCATGATCCGGAAGGATTTCCCGGATGTGATCTACAAAACCCGCAGGGAAAAATTTGATGCGGCCCTGGAGGAGATCATCGAACTTCACCGAAAGGGCCAGCCCGTGCTGGTGGGAACCATCTCCATCGATGTTTCGGAGAGTTTCAGCCAGAAACTTAAAAAACGGGGAATCAAGCATACGGTTTTAAATGCGAAAAACCATGAACGGGAGGCGGAAATCGTGTCCATGGCCGGCCAGAAGGGGGCTGTGACGATTTCAACCAATATGGCAGGCCGGGGAACCGATATTGTATTGGGCGATGGGGTTGTCGCCCTTGGGGGGCTTCATATTCTGGGAACGGAGCGGCATGAGAGCCGGCGCATTGACAATCAGCTCCGGGGGCGGTCCGGACGTCAGGGAGATCCGGGATCGTCCCGGTTTTATCTGGCCCTGGAGGATGACCTGCTCAGAATATTCGGCGGTGAGAGAATCACCGGTATTATGGAAAAACTGGGCATGGAAGAGGGCGAGCCCATTGAACACAACCTCATCAGCCGGGCCATTGAAAATGCCCAGGCCAAAGTTGAGGGGCATAACTTTGATATTCGTAAGCAGTTGATTGAATATGACGATGTGATGAACCAGCAGCGGGAGGTGATCTACAAACAGCGGCGGGCGACACTGACGGGGGGTGGGCTCCGGGAGTCCATTATGGAAATGATCGCTGAAAGGAGCGATGAGATAGCAGAAGCGTTTGCCGATGAGCGGGCTTTGCCCGAAGAATGGGATTTCAAAGGGCTCCAGGCGTCTGTGTTTAAATATTTCAACTTCAGACTGGGTACCATTGATGACGCCACCCTGGATGGATTGACCCGGGAGGGTCTGGCTCAGTATATCGAGGATGCTGCCGTTGACGTTTATCGGGAAAAGGAACGGCTGATCGGTGAAGCGGAAATTCGAAACCTGGAAAAGATCGTTATGCTCCAGGCCGTGGACAGCCTGTGGAAAGACCACCTGCTGAGTATGGATCATCTGAAAGAGGGCATCGGTCTGAGGGGGTACGCCCAGCAGAATCCTTTGATCATATATAAAAAAGAGGGATTTGACATGTTTCAGGAACTGATTGCCAGGATCAAGGATGAGACCCTGTCCATCATGTTCCGCATCCAGATCGCAGAGCCGGAGAAAATTAATAGACTTCAGGAAAAAAATGAACAGAAACTAATTTTTTCAAGCGGTGATGAATCTGATAACCGCAAAAAACCGGTCAAGCGTGACAATACGAAAGTCGGCCGGAACGATCCCTGCCCCTGCGGCAGCGGGAAAAAATATAAAAAATGTTGTGGGAAATAGGTTTATGAAATTTAACAAGACCTTTGGAGGTATTCGGTATAAATGACGGAAATACAACCATCGGGATCCGGCACTGAAACCGGTGTGATCACTCAGATCAAGGATCAAATCCTGGAACCGTCAATGTACAGGGTTCTGCTGTTGAACGATGATTATACATCCATGGAATTTGTGGTGGAGATCCTGATTGGGGTTTTTCACAAATCTATTGAGGAGGCCACCGCCGTGATGTTGAAAATCCATCAACAAGGCATTGGATTGTGCGGGATATACACTCAGGATGTTGCGGAAACCAAAATAGAACAGGTCCATGCACTGGCCCGGGAAAAAAAATTTCCCCTCCGGTGTATAATGGAGAAGGAATAGATTATGATAAGCAGGCAAGTGAGCGCCAGCCTCGGTTTTGCAGTCAAAGAAGCCCGCAAGCGGCGGCACGAATATGTGGGGGTGGAACATGTTCTCTATGCCATCCTTCATGACCAGGAGGGCATAGAGATCATCGAAAGCTGCGGGGGCAGCGCTCAAAATATTGAAAAAGCCCTTGAAGATTTTTTTGACCATAAAATGGACGTTATTTCAAAGGACACCGAATATGTGCTCCAACAGACCATGGGGTTCCAGCGGGTCATCCAGCGTGCGGTGAATCATGTGCGATCGGCTGAAAAACAGGAAGTGGCCATCAGTGATATTCTGGTATCCATATTCCAGGAAAAAGATTCCCACGCCGAGTATTTTTTGAGCAAAGAAGGGATTACACGCCTGGATGTGCTGACGTATATCTCCCATGAATCCGCCAAGGTCCCTTTCTCCGAATATGCCGCATCAGACACCGGGCCAGCCAAGGATGCCCGTAAAAAGAAAGACCCCCTTGAATTGTTTGCCGTGGATCTCGTTGACCAGGCCCGGCTGAACAAGCTGGATCCCCTTATCGGACGAAGGGCTGAATTGGAGCGCACGATGCAGATATTGTGTCGCCGGCGCAAACACAATCCGGTATTTATCGGTGACCCCGGTGTCGGGAAAACCGCCATGGCCGAAGGCCTGGCCCAGAAAATCAATCAGGGCGAAGTGCCTGAACTGTTACAGAATGTCCGTCTTTTTTCACTGGATATGGGCGCGCTGCTGGCTGGCACAAAATTTAGGGGAGATTTTGAACAACGCCTTAAAATCGTCATTACCCAGTTGAAAAAGATGGAAAATGCGATTTTGTTCATCGATGAGATTCATACCATCGTAGGCGCCGGGGCCACCAGCAGTGGCTCCATGGACGCGTCGAATATTTTAAAGCCGGTTCTGGCGGCCGGAGATTTCCGCTGCATCGGTTCCACGACCTACGAAGAATACAAAAATCATTTTGCCGTTGACCGCGCATTGTCCCGCCGGTTCGAAAAAATCGAGATTACCGAACCCCCCCTGGAAGATGCCATTTTGATTTTGAAAGGTCTCAAACCGTATTATGAGGCGCATCACCGGATTGTTTATACGGAGTCGGCCCTCAGGTCCGCGGTGGAGCTGTCTGCCAAGTATGTCAATGACCGGTTTTTACCGGACAAGGCCATTGACGTCATCGATGAGGCCGGTGCCTTTGTCCGGCTTACGAAATCTTCCCGGCGTAAAAAAATTCATTCCACGGATATCGAGCAAATTATTGCCCGCATGGCCAAAATCCCGCCCCAGAGTGTTTCCACTCCGGATCGCGACAAACTGTCAACCCTGGAAAATCGGCTTTTGCAGGTGGTTTTCGGGCAGGATACCGCCATCACATCCATGGTTACCGCCATCAAACGCTCCCGGGCAGGGCTGGAAACACCGGATCATCCCATCGGGTCTTTTTTGTTTGCCGGCCCCACCGGTGTTGGCAAAACCGAAGTGGCACGTCAGATCGCCCGGCTGCTGGGTATTGAATTTCTGCGGTTTGACATGAGCGAGTATATGGAAAAGCATGCCGTGGCCCGTTTGATCGGTGCCCCACCCGGGTATATCGGATTTGATCAGGGAGGACTGCTGACCGATGGCATTCGTAAACATCCGCACAGCGTACTGCTGCTGGACGAGATTGAAAAAGCCCATCCGGATCTGTTTAATATTCTGCTCCAGGTATTGGACCATGCCACGTTGACCGACAACAACGGCAAGAAGGCCGATTTCAGGAATGTCATCATTGTCATGACGTCTAATGCCGGTACGCGGGAGATGGGGATGCGCAACATCGGGTTTGGGGATACCGGTAAGGACATGCAGGCAAAGAGCAATAAAGCCATTGAGAAGCTTTTCAATCCTGAATTCCGCAACCGGCTGGACGGGATCATTACCTTTAATTCGCTGAATGTGGCTATTATGGAAAAAATTGTGGATAAATTTATGGATGAGCTCAACGGCCAGCTTGCCGGCAAAAAAGTTTATTTGCAGATTTCACCGGCAACGCGCACCTGGCTTGCCCGAAAAGGATATGATCCGAGCTATGGGGCACGGCCCCTTACCCGGGTGATTCAAACGCAACTCAAAGACAAGCTTGCCGATGAGATTCTGTTCGGTCGTCTCTTAAAGGGCGGTGTTGTTTTTGTGGACGTTGCCGATAAAGCACTTGTTTTTACATATGATTCAGATACCAAGGTGTAATGAGCCCGGTTTTTCTGTTAAACGACGATATTAAATTCCCTCCGGTCCATCAGGCCCGTAGCGACGGGTTGCTGGCCGTGGGCGGTGATTTAAGCCCAGAAAGACTTCTGCTGGCCTACCGCATGGGCATTTTTCCGTGGTTTTCACACCATGAGCCGATCCTGTGGTGGTCCCCGGATCCCCGGCTGGTTTTGTTCCCCGGGGAATTAACAATTCCCACACGACTGCAACGAACGATACGCCAGGGACGGTTTCAGATCACAATGGATCAGGCGTTTGAATCGGTCATCCGTGCCTGTGCCACTGTACCGAGAAAAAACAACCCGGGCACCTGGATTGTAGAGGAGATGATCAAGGCGTACTGCAGGCTGTATGAATCCGGTTATGCCCATTCGGTGGAAGCGTGGTATCAAGGCAAACTGGCCGGCGGTGCCTACGGTATTGCCCTGGGCCGGGTTTTTTTCGGAGAGTCCATGTTCATGTATGTCAGCAATGCCTCAAAGGTTGCCTTTGTTAAGCTCGTGGAACATCTTGATGCAAAGGGATTTGACATGATTGACTGCCAGATGACCACCCGTCATCTCCTGCATTTTGGTGCCCGGGAGATGCCCCGGTCCGTTTTTCTGGATACACTCGCCCTGTCCCTGTCATCGCCGTCAGTTCCCGGTGTTTGGAATTCAGCGGTATCATATTGAAGGGGATAAAATGAAAAAAGAGTGCCTGTTCTGTCAGATTGCCCGGCGTGAAACACCCACCCACTTTCTTTATGAAGATGACCACCTGGTCGTTTTTAAAGACATTCACCCCAAAGCCCCGGTTCACCTGCTCATCGTTCCTGTAAGGCATATTCGCAGCATCAACGACCTGCTTGAATCCGATGGGGCCATTATCGCGAAAATGATGACGACGGCAAGGGATATGGCTAAATTGACAGGGGTGTCAAAAAGTGGATACAAACTTTTTTTTAATGTTGAAAAAGGCGGCGGGCAGGTTATTTTTCTTCTTCACCTGCACCTGGTCGGCGGCTGGTGACAATGCAACCCGGACAAACCGGAACCGAATTGAATGTATCTGCAATAACTATAAAGGCATAATTCACTAAAGGAGCGTCTACGCAATATGAAAACGATTGTCATTATACCGGCGCGTTACAAATCCAGCCGGTTTGAAGGTAAACCGCTTGCTGTTATAGGCGGTAAACCCATGATAAGAAGGGTGTATGAAAGGTCTGCCGAGGCAAAAAACGTATCCGACGTGGTGGTGGCCACCGATGACCAGCGAATTATGGATGTGGTTTTGGGCTTCGGTGGAAGAGCCGTGATGACCTCGGATAAGAACAGGTCCGGCACAGACAGGGCTGGGGAAGCTGCCGGGATTTTAGGCATGGCGCCCGAAGATATTATCATCAACGTTCAGGGCGATCAGCCCCTGGTGAACCCGCAATGCCTGGATCAATTGATCAAACCTTTTTCAACGGAAAAGGATGTCGAAATGAGCACCCTGGCGTTTAAAATAAGAGACCCGAAAGAAATAACAAACCCGAAAGATGTCAAACTGGTTTTTGACCGCCTGGGCCGGGCCCTTTATTTTTCAAGAGCCCCCATTCCCTTTGGCAGGGATGTTGGGGAGCGCTTTGACACATATAAGCACCTGGGCGTATATGCCTATACCCGACGGTTTCTGGACAAATTCAGATCCCTTCCCGAGGGCACCCTGGAGCGTATTGAAAAACTGGAACAGCTCCGGGTTCTCGAGCATGGATATCAAATCCGGGTGGTTGTCACCGAGTATGATTCACCGGAAGTGGATCTGCCCGATGATATTTTGAAAATAGAAAAAAAACTTTAAAAAATATGCATTTACTGCTGTCTCTGGTTTTGTTACTCCCATCGGTTGCCGCCTTGATGGCGCAGGTCAATATATTCCATTTTTCCGTTTTCATTGATAAAAGAATTCATGACCCAACTGATGATACTGATGAGCAGAGACCCGAAAACCGCAGACCAGAATCCTGCAATATTTAATCCGGGCAGGACCCCTGCAACCATCATCAGCATGATGGCATTAATAATAAAAGTAAAAAAACCAAGGGTTAAAATGGTGATGGGCAGGGTTAAAAGAATGAGAATCGGTCGGAAAAAGGCATTTAGAATGCCCAGGAACGCGGCCGCAAAAAAAGCTGAGAAAAAACCTTTTACCTGGATACCGTCCAGCATGTAAGATGTGATAATGATGGCCCCGGTCAACGTCAGCCATCTGATGGCGATGCCTCTCATGGATACCTCCCATTTGGTGTGGTGACTTTTTAAAAAACGATCTTGATGACAGGTAAGATAGAACAGTAAAATGAAATTGACAAGTATCTGAACCGTTTTCAGACCGGATACCCACCGGACAAAGCAGATAAAGGCGCCCATGGAGCAGTTTTTTCAACATAAATATTTTTTTGACGACGGTCTGCAATTCGAATGCCGGCAGTGCGGCGGGTGCTGCACCGGTGATCCGGGCCTTGTGCGGGTAACGCCCGGGGAGATCGAGGCAATCTCGAAATATTTAGGCCTGGCACAATCATTTTTTAAAAAACAATACCTTTACCGCTGCCGGGAGGGTTTCTGTATCAATGAAGACGAGAAGGGACGATGCCTCTTTTACCAAGACGGTTGCCGGATTTATACGGTTCGCCCTTTGCAGTGCAGAACTTTTCCATTCTGGTTTGATAACCTGAGATCCGAAAAAAAATGGCGGCAAATTGCCGCCGAATGCCCCGGCATTGGAAAAGGGCGGTTTTATGCCAAGGCTGAAATTCTGGACATCATTAACATTTAATTTGGTTCCAGCTTTGCCGAGTCAGGCATCGGTGGAACAATTTCTTCAACGTCGCGGAGGTTCATTATCGTTTTTAGCTTGACGGGCAGGTCCTTGATATTAGATAAGTTTCAGAAAATGCGCTGCTGTTGTTAGACCCCTTCGAGGATGCTTTGCCCACCCCTTATCTATATGTGACCGGTGGGTTTCTCATGCGATATAGCCTATCTGGAGAATCTTTACTTATGAAAAGAATGCTGCGGATTTTGTACCAGCCCTATAAATTTTTGATCGTTGCGCCGGTTGTTATCTTGTCTACCATTATTGTGGCAACCATTACCATCGTGCTGGCAGTTGTTGTGGGCCCTAAAACGGCCAGTAAAATGGGCATTGTATGGTCCAGGATCAATGCCTGGGTCACGCCCATGCTGGTAACGGTTCAAGGCCGTGAAAATATTAATAAGGACATATCGTGCGTGGTTGTGTCGAATCATCAGAGCCAGTATGACATATTTGTCTTATATGGCTGGCTGGGTATCGATTTTAAATGGGTGATGAAACAGGAATTGAGAAGTATGCCCGGACTGGGGATGGCCTGTGAAAAGATAGGCCATATTTTTATTGACCGCTCCAATACCCGGGCGGCCTTGAATTCCATCAATGCGGCCCGGGAAAAAATCATTAACGGGACGTCTGTTCTGTTTTTTCCGGAAGGCACCCGATCTTCGAGTGCCCGGATGAGGCCCTTTAAAAAAGGGGCCTTTAAATTTGCCCTTGATCTGGGGCTTCCCATTCTTCCCGTCACCATCAAAGGCACCCGGCATATTCTGCCCACCCATTCTCTTGATCTTTTTCCGGGCCGGGCCAATATGATCATTCACCCGCTGGTGGACACATCTATCTACAGCGATGAGACCCTTTTAGATCTCATGGACAAGGTGCGAGACATTATTGCATCGGATTTGTCCGAAGCACCTGCTCTTCAGCGCTTTGAGCATTAAAAGCTTTAAACAGCGATTGATGCATCACCGCCTCATATCCGTTGAGTCGGGCAATGACCTGGTTTTGAGCGTCGATAAATGTAAAATCTCCAATCATTTTATGATCGGTCACATCTGTAATCTCCAACAGTGCCTGTATTCCCTGTTTTGGAAAAGTGTTACTGTACTGACGATAACGGGCGGTGTAACTGGGCAGCGACACCATGCCTCTTTCCTCGTAGCACCACAGGCTGGCCATTTGAAAAGCAGCATCCAGCACCAGGGGATCGCCGATCCATGCGCTTCTCAGTGGCTGTGACATCCATTTCGAAGGGACCGGAGCCGATAAAATTCGGGCCACCATATCCCTGGACGTGCAGCGCGTTACTTGTTCAATGCCGTGCAGCCCGCTGCCGTGAAAGAGAATTTTGCCATATATTTCGGCCATGCTGCGGGCGTATCCGTTTCGGTTGAGCCGTTCGGGGTTGTCAAAAGGTGACGGTAAGGCGGGTTTATCGGTCAGGATCGCCCTGGCCCTGGAGTGAATAACCTCCCGGCCGCCATTGACTGCATCCCTGATTTCCACATCCACCACCCAGTCGCTGCCTTTTTTCCGAAGCTTGCCGGCCATCAGGCAAATGGCTTTCCGGCTCTGATCCAGTTGAATGCCCTTGAGCAGGCGCATATCATCAATACCCGAAAAGAAAAGACCCGGATTACCATGCAGGGCGCCGTGTCCCAGCCATTCGGTCATGAGGGCAAATGGTACCACGGGTTTGCCGTCCAGTACATGGGATGCGAGAATTGGGTATCCCTTTACATCCACGTCCCGTTCAAACGATAAAAACAGCGGGGGCCTTTTTTGATTCACTTTTTTTTTGAAGGCCGGATCCGGGGCCGTGGTTTTCTCAGGCACCAGCCCGGCACCTATCACAATTTCCACTGATGTGTCCGTCGGCGCGTTCATCTCCCGCAGCATGCACAGGGTGCCCGTTTTGACCGGAATCAGGGATATTCCTCTTTTTTTAAAGATCCGCTTCAAGGATGGGGAGACCATGCCGCCGTCCCAGGGACCCCAGTTGATGGAGACCACCTTGCAATCCGGGCGAAGGGCCGCTTCGGTTCGGGCGATTTTATTTAGCGCTTCGTTGGCCATGGCATAATCCACCTGGCCTGCATTTCCCATGCGGGCTGCCACCGAAGAAAAAAATACCATATGGTTCACCGGATCATGGCGTGTCGCTGCCAGCAGGTGGGTCAGTCCCTTGACTTTGGTATCGAACACCCGGCTGAACTGGCGGTCGGTTTTTTCGATAATCAGACGGTCTTCCAGAATACCGGCACCGTGAACAATACCCGTTATCGGGCCATATTGTTGATGCACCTGAGCGATCAGGTTTTGAATGCTTTCCAGGTTCCGCACATCTGCTGCAAAATAGCTGACACGGGCACCGGCAGCCCTTATGGCATCCAGATTGGATCTGATTTCGCGATGGGCCATGATCTTTTTAAACAATTTGTCCACTGCTGCGGGGGTTGGAATTTCGGTCAGGAAGTTATTTTTGATAATCGCCTGTTTAATGGTTTTTTCATCAGACAGGGACGTCAGCCATTCAGGCTCGGATTCTTCTATTTGCGACCGGCCAATGAGAATCAGGGTGGGCTGTCCATGCCTTGCCAGCTCAAGGGCTGCGGCTGCGGTGACACCCCTGGCACCGCCTGAAATAAGGAACAGATCTTTCGGGTTCAGGGTGATTTCAGGCACGTAAAGCGGGGCCTCGGTCAATTCCAAGGTACGGCGGATATCCGGTCCCAGACCGATTTCAACCTTTGACGACAGATCGTGGTTCAGCACTTCCCGAACAATGGCCGCTGCGATTTCTTGGTGGGAATGCCAGTGGGGTTCCAGGTCCAGGGCTTTGCAGTGCACATCCGGCCATTCCAGGGCCGCCGTCTTGGCCAGACCGGCCAGAGCGCCCTGCAGGGGATCTGTTATTGTCTGTCCGCTAAATCCGAAAGCCCCGTCAAGCCGGGACACGGTTGCAAAAAAAGCATTGCCCTGACCTGTCGCTTCAAGTAGGGCAGGGGCGCATTGGCGGGTTAATTCAAAGGTTTGTTTTATGAAAAAATCGTCTGTGTGCGTTTCCGGTGCAAGGATGACAATGCCGCCAGCAGAAGCAAAAAATGCTGTATCTGTCGTATCGACGCCCAAAACCAGCGCATTTTGACCGGCCCTGGAAAATTCAACCGTCAGGGCCTCGGTCAGATCCGAAGGGGTGCCGATAATCAGGATGTTGCGATCCTCGGCAATGGTTAACCGGCTGCCAATCTCAAGGGGTGTTTTTTTGATCTTCAGGGTCTGCCGAAGAATATCATGGGCCTGAGGGGATTTTCGTCGAGTCTGAACAGGATTATGGCCGGGTGTATCGGTTGAGATGCAATTTCTTGTTTTTAATGAGCATGGTGTTGCCTTGGGCGTATTGGCAGATTTTCGGTCCTTAGGATTTAGATGGTTTGCAATCTGCCCCAGTGTTTTGAGGGTTCCCATGATGTCCGGGGAAACAGTGGGCAGCCCGGGCAACCTTTCTTCAAGTGCGGACAAAATTTCCACCCGTTTGATGGAATCGATGCCCAGGTCCGCCTCGATATCCATGTCCATGCCGAGCATTTCCATGGGATACCCGGTGAGTTCGCCGACAATTTCCAGTAGAACGGTATTGATATTCTGGTTGTCATCACCGGGTGTAGCCGCCGGGGTTGATACCGGGTTGTCCCGGGATCCAAGGTCAGCCGACGTATCAAAAGATATGTGCTGTACAATCTGCCCCAGTGTTTTGAGGGTCCCCATGATGTCCGGGGAAACAGTGGGCAGGCCGGGCAATCTTTCTTCAAGTGCGGACAAAATTTCCACCCGTTTGATAGAATCGATGCCCAGGTCCGCCTCGATATCCATGTCCATGCCGAGCATTTCCATGGGATATCCGGTGAGCTCGCCGACAATTTCCAGCAGTGTGTCGGTTACGGCACCGGAAGGGCCGGACTTCATGGGTTCTGATTTTTCCACAATTTTGGAGATGTGGGACTTGTCTGTAGGTTTCAGGTCAGCCTTTTTTATTTCCGGTGTTGACAATGGATACGGATCATTGGGCGTGCTTGAAGCATCTGTGGATGCATTCTGGTTTTTTAAAATTTCCGGCAAAGGCCCGGCAGGGGGTTGAGGTTGATCCGGCATGGATTTCCCCACGGCTTCACCCGCCAGAGATCGCATACTGTGCATCATCTCCTGGAGGGTACGGCTGGCCTGGGTCTGGGTTTCCAGGAAAACCTTATGGGTTTCCGCTGTCTGGCGCTGGAGTGCTTCCATGGCCTTGAGGCCTTCCCGGACAACGCTCAATGTGTCATGTATCAATTGCGGCATTTTCGGGGTATCGGGTTTTATGGTATTTGGATCCGGATAAGATGGCATGTTATGACTTACGGAAACAGCAGAGACCTGGGATGGGCATTCGGTGGAACGACAGGTTGATGCAGATGCAGGCCTCTTTTTTTGATCTGATACAATATATTTAGAATGGGGCTTATTTGTGTCGGCTTCACCCGGTTTTGCCATGGCGGATTCAGGTCGATTGCCGTATGAACTTTCCAGGTTTGCACCGCACACCGGCACACTCATGAGCTGCTTGCGGAGAGACTTGCCCGGGGGGTCCTGGTCCTCCCATTGGTCCAGTTTTACCGGGTATCCAAGGGCCGCAAGCTGACCCAGCGTGCGGGCAAGGTCACCGATGCCGAAGCGTTTACCGGCGGAGGCATCAAGGGCAATGGCTGTAAATTCGCGTCCTTTAAGAATTGTCTTGATAAGCCCGGTCAGAACTGTTTTTGGCCCCACCTCGACAAATGTGCGAATCCCGGCATCATACATGTTGGTAATAACGCCTAAAAAATCCACCGGGCAGAGAATCTGGCGGCCCAGGAGTTCTCGGGCCGCATCCGATCCGTCTGGGTAGGGCAGGGCACTTGTGTTGGAAAAGACCGGAATTCCGGGTCGCTGGAAGTTGACGTCTTTGAGGGCCTTTATAAAAGGCGCCTGAGCGTTTTTAACCAGTCGACTGTGAAAGGCCGCCGACACCGGCAGTCGAATGGCATGGAATTTATTTTCCCTGCATTTTTTTTCTGCAGCGGTGACGGCATCGGCAGGGCCGGACAATACCCCCTGTACCGGGCTGTTGCGATTGGCCAGGACCACATCTATATTTGACTCGCGAATCAGAGCGTCCAGTTTGTCAATGGGTGCCTTTACCGCCAGCATGGCCCCGTTCTTATCAGCGGCAGCCATGTAGCGTCCCCGTAGAAAAGAGAGCTGTAAAAGGGCTTTTTGGTCAATAACACCGGCGGTAAAAAGGGCCATCAGCTCTCCATAGCTGTGACCGCAGGCAGCTTCGGCCTTCACATTAAAGCGGTTTAAGACGCTATGCAGCGCCAGACTGACGGCACCTAAGGCCGGCTGGGTGATATCCGTTGACCGCAGATTTATTTCATGGGCCTGTTGCTTTTCGGGTGAAAATAAAACTTTCGGGAAAATCAGGTTGGTCAGATTATCCGGAAGATCACAGCTCTGACTGGCAGCTTCCAGGGCCTCCAGGGCTTCGGGAAAGGCACAGATCAGGTCACGTCCCATGCCGATATACTGGCTTCCCTGGCCGGGAAAAACAAACGCGAGCTTGCCCGTTGGCGGTGTGGCACCATAGTATATCTGTCCTGTCTGCCAGGTCGCCCGACCCTGGTTGTTTTCCAGTTGTAAAAGGGCCTCAGTGATAAGGTCCACCGGTTTTTGGGGTGCCTCTAGTACCAGAATCATGCGGTGAGAATCGGTTGCTTTAAAATCGTTTCGGGTTTTAGCGGTCAGAACAGCAACTGCGTCGGGCACCGGGGCAGTTGCCATCTTTTTTTGCAACTGTTGGAGAGTCGTCGCCATTGTTTTGTCGGAATCCGCCGAAAGCGCAAAAATTTCAACGGAACCATCCCAGGAAACCTGTTCTTTCAGGCCCTGGTGCTCTTCTAATACCGCATGAAAATTACTGCCACCGAATCCGAAAGAACTGACGGCACACCGGCGGGGATGGTCTTTGTCTGATATCCAGGGCCGGGGTCGGGTGTTCAGGTAAAAGGGGCTGTCTTCAATTTTAAGGCTGGGGTCGGGCTGGGTCACCTTCAGGGTGGGGGGAAGGATTTTGTGGTGAAGGGCCAGGACAGCCTTGATTATACCGGCTGAACCGGAAGCCGCCTTAGTATGCCCGATCATGGATTTGACCGATCCCAGGGCACACCAGTTGCGGGAAGTTGAATCGCTGCTTTGAAAAACATCTCTAAGTGCCTTGAATTCTACTTGATCGCCAACGCGTGTGCCTGTGCCATGGGCTTCCACCAACTCTACGGTTGACGGATCGATGTCGGCACTTTCATAGGCCTTACGCAGTGCCTGGGCCTGTCCTTGGGCCCGCGGTGCATAGATGCTCTGGGATTTGCCGTCACTGGATGTTCCCAAGGATTTGATAACAGCATAGATATTATCCCGGTCTCTGGCAGCGTCTTCTAACCGCTTGAGCACAACCATGCCGATGCCTTCACCCAGCACAACACCGTCCGCTTCACTGGAAAACGGCTTTGCATCCCCGGTGGGTGACAGAATCATTGTTTTCGAAAAACACATGTGCATGAAAATATCGTTCAGGGTATCCACACCCCCGGTAATAACCATGTCGCTGCGTCCTGAATAGAGTTCCAGCAAAGACACGTGAACGGCGCCCATGGCGCTTGCGCATGCAGCATCAACCACACAGTTGGTGCCGCCCAAATCCAGTCGGTTGCATATTCGTCCGGCCACCACGTTGCCCAGAAGCCCGGGAAAGGAGTTCTGCTGCCAGGGGACAAAAGAATCTGAGATACGCTGCATAACCTCGGTGATTTGTTGTTTTTCGATGCCGACGTCTTCTAAGGCCCTGCGCCATTTGGGATGTCCCAGGCGGGCGCTTAACGGTACCACAAGCTCCTGTGTGCCGGTGACGCCGAGGATGACGCTGGTTTTGCCATGGTTAAAACTTTGACCGTGACTGTATCCGGCATCATCCAGGGCTGCCCTGGCAGCATATAGACCCAGCAGTTGAGATGTGTCGGTTGCCTCCAGAGAATTGGGTGGAATGCCGAATTCGGTGGGGTCAAAGGCCACCGGTGACAGAAACCCTCCCCGTTTACAGTAAATGTGGTCGGGTTTCTTAGGGTCCGGATCATAATACTCTTCAGGGGACCAGTGGGTCTGGGGGACCTCGGTAATGGCGTCGATACCCCGGAAAAGTAATCGCCAGTATTGTTTCAGGTCGGAAGATTTGGGAAATACACAGCCCATGCCGATAACGGCAATCGGCGGGGTGCCGGCTGCATTTTTTTTATCTTTTATCACGGTCTGTCCTGTCTGTTGTTTATTATTATATCCATAAAATCGGTTTAATCTCGATAAACTCGTAAAAAATCGGATTTAGACGGTTTTGTAAAAAATTCAAATTCAAGGCGTGCAAATTTTGTAATCATGAGGGGTAACCATCGTACGTTGAATGATTACGGGCTGCAGCACAACGCAGGAGTTGGACTTTTTACGAGACCGTCTCTATATGAGTCCTATGAGCCATAACATAACCCCGGTAATATGTAAACGCCATATTTTAGGGCGTTGACAAGAAAATTTGGTTGTTATATTGATATGACAACAAAATAACTTATCGGGAGCTTGATATTGATTAAATTCTATAATAATCGGGAACTTGCCGAAAAATTTCAGATCAATCCGGCAAAATGGAAACGCTGGTCCCGTGAATTCCTTCCACCGGATCCCCTTGGCGGGATTCAGTCCGGTTACGCCAGGCAATATCATCCGGATCAGGTTTTTACAGTTTATTTCGGGGGCTATCTGGTGGCCCATCTGAAATTTACAATTCCTGAAGCAAGACAGATCCTGGCGGATTTGCAAAACTGGCTGCATTCAAATGGGTTTTGTTTTAACGGCAACAATTCGGATTTTAAAACAGGAATAAATGAAAATGTCGGTAGACACTATCGTCTTTTTATTGTCCGGCCGGAAATAGATAGCCTTTTAAAGGGGAATCTCCAGTACCGGATACAGGAGATCATCAGCAGTTCTAAGGTGCAGCATGAGGGCCGATTCGTCACCCGGGAATTATATGTGGATGCGTTTCAAGACAGTATCAAAAAATCAGATTTGTCCATGAAAAGCGCCACCATGGTCGATATCACCGGATTTATGAAAGGGTTTGTCAAAAAACTGGGCCAGTATCCAGGACGTTATCCGGCATTGGCCTCTTTCACCTGATCAGTTCATTAATTCTTTCAATGGGCAGGGGTGAAAATGCACTCATACCCGGCGGTACACCGTCAAATTGCATGCGCAGCCAGTTTGACCGGGTTATCACGGCAGCGCCCAAAAGAAGGTTCAGGGCCACGGTGACCACTTTTCGATTTTCAGGATGGGATAGAAATGAATCGGTACACCACTGGTTAAAGGCACCGATGGCAGGGCCGCACCAGATTTGATAATCAATTTTTCGGTCAGGATCACCTGTTTTGGCCCACCCGGAAGAGCGGCCCAGATAAGAACGGAAGACCAGGGCCATTTTATGGCGGGGGTCTTTTTCAGCACGTTGGATCTGCCGGGGGTCTCGATCCAGGAAAAAATCCCGGGTCTGTTGCCACGCTTGGTCGAAGCTGCAGCGGAAAAATTTTTCTGCCAGCATCTGCCTGTCTTTGGAAGAGATCGCCTCGAAGCAGTCGTGTCGGGTGTACAGATCAAAAAGTTTGGCTGCACGCTGGGGAAACAGGGTGCCTCTTTTCAGCACCTGTACCTTTACCCCCATTTCAAACATGTCGGCTGCCGGGGCCATGGTGACATCCGCCTGTCGGGCCTCGGCCAGCATGTTTCGGACACTTGGGGATATGCCGGCTTCCACACAGGCCTGGTTGATGGTCCCGGTGAGGACATATGCCGCACCCATGGCAAAGGCGGCCGCACAGGACGCCGGTGTGGCAATACCGCCGCCCAGCCCTACGCAAAGAGGCCTTTGATAAGTGTATCGGGCCATCATCTCATCCCTCAGCGCCAGCATGGTGGGCAAAAGAGAAAGAGCAGGCCGGTTATCGGTATGGCCCCCGGAATCCGCTTCCGCCGTTAAATCATCGGCCAGGGGAATTTTTCGGGCCAAATCAGCCTCCTGGCGGGTTATTTTTTGTTGCGTCACCAGTATATTAAGTAGTTTTTCCGGGGGGGGGGCAAAAAATCTCCGGGCCAGTTCCACCCTGGAAACTTTGGCGATAATTTTGTTGGGGCAGATGATGGTGCCGTCGGGCGATAAATATATTCCTTTTACGCGGAAATAAACCAGGGGCAGGGTCAGTCGTAAAAAGGCCGATGCGCTGATGAGACGTATTTTTCGGCGGAGATACAGATCCACAACGGCCGCTTCCTGGTCCGGTTCATTTGGGTTGTGAATCAGGTTGGCGCCAAAGGGGGTATCCGGCATATTTTGCTGAAGATAGTCCAGGGCCGCTTCAATATCCGGGATTGAGAGGCCTGCGGCCCCAAAAAATGCGAGCATGCCGGCTTTGCCCATCGCTTCGACCATTTTTTCAGAGGTAATACCGTTGGCCATGGCCCCGCCCACATAGGCATAACGAATATTGTGGGCCTTTTTGAACACGCGGTCACCCAGGGTTTGAGGGTGCAAAGGCGGAGCCATGGCCAGTAATGGCAATGCCCCTGGCGCTGAAGCACCCGGGGTTATCACGGCAGTGCCGCTGTTGACGGCAGCCGGAAGGCCCTGGTGGTTTACCAGGTACACCGGGTGTTTCACGTTCAGGACAGCATCGCTGAGAAGGCTGTCGAAAGCGTCAGGTGTTAAATCATCTTTTAGCCAGTAACCAATTGAATTAAAATCGTTTAATGCGTCTATCACAGGTTTGGTTTCCTTTCATAAAGCGTCGAATGCATGTCATTGTTACCCGAAAAGTATCCGTGGGTATGTTTATCCTCGGGGATGGTACTTTTTGTGCATTTTTACCAGATGTTCCCGGGCCACATGGGTGTAAATCTGGGTTGTGCTGATGTCCACGTGCCCCAGCATGACCTGAACGACCCGAAGGTCCGCGCCGCCTTCAAGCAGATGGCTGGCAAAGGAATGCCGGATGGTATGCGGTGTGATGATTTTGTGAATATTGGCTTTAAGACCATAGCCGCGCAATAGTTTCCAGAACCCTTGACGGGTCATGGGCCTGCCGGCCCGGGCCACAAAAATAAATTCACTGAGATGTCCCTTGAGCAGTATGGGCCTGGCCAGTTGCAGATAGGTGTTGATTTTTTTTTGGGCGTAGACGCCAATGGGAACGATTCTTTCTTTGGAACCCTTGCCGAATACCCGGACAAAGCAGGATTCAAGGTTGATATCCTGCAGTTTTAGGTTGATCAGTTCAGATACTCGCAACCCGGCAGCATACATCAGTTCTATCATTGCCATGTCCCTTTTCCCGATGGGACGCGAAACATCCGGTGCGTCTATCAGTATTTTCATCTCCCGGGCGGACAATACATCCGGAAGTTTAAGCCCGCCTTTGGGAAGATCAATTGTTTTGGATGGATTGCGGCTTAAAAATTTTTCTTGAACCAGATATTTATAAAAACCCCTTATGGCAACCAGGTGTCGGGCCCTTGACCGGGCCCCCAGGCCTGCATTACGCAGTTTAATGAGATGTTTCAAGATGGCAGCCGTATCGTCTTCGGAAACGGTTTTAATGCGACTGCCCTTGAGAAACCCGATATACCGGGTCAGATCCAGACGATAGGATGCCAGCGTTTTTTCAGCAAGACCTTTTTCGATGGCAAGATGGGTCAGGTATTGCTCCATAAGATCCTCTGTTTTAGCCAAACGCTTCACCTTTCGTTGTTCACCAGCTGAAAGCTTCGAGATGCAAGCCGCAAGCCGGAACCGAAATAAATTTAAAAAGTTCAAATTCAAGGCGTGCAAATTTTGTAATCATGAGGCGTACTTAGCGTACGTTGAATGATTGCCAAATGCAGGCGGTGGACTTTTTACGCAACCGTCAATTTTCAATTATTCTATATCGCCTCAATATACCGGTCCGTGGCCAACGTGTTCAATACGTCACATCCGTTTTCGGTAACCACCACCTGATTTTCGATACGGATGCCCCCCCAGCCGGCAATATAGATACCCGGTTCCACGGTGACGATCATTCCGGGCTGGAGAAGGGTATCGCATAGGGGACTGAGCCGGGGTTCTTCATGAACCACAAGACCGGTGCCGTGGCCGAGGCTGTGGCCGAATGTGCCTTTAAATTCGGTTTCATCAATATGCCGCCGGGCAATTTTATCCACATCTTTTGCGGTTATTCCGGGCTTTATGGCCGCAATGGCCTTTTGCTGTGCTCCCAGAACAATTTGGTAGATTTTTTTGTACTGATCATTGCTGCGGCCTAAAATCACCGTGCGGCTGACGTCTGAACAATACCCGTATAGCATGGCTCCCCAGTCAAAAAGCAGGGGTTCATTTTCATTGATCATCCGGTCTCCGGGAATGGCATGGGGCAAGGCACTGTTGGGACCGGATGCGGCAATCACGGGAAAAGATAATTTCTCAGCGCCGGCCTCACGCATACCTTTTTCCAATGCCCAGGCCGCTTGTTTTTCGGTCATCTGGCAGGAAAGGGTCTGTAAAACGGTTTCAAACACCGTTTCCGCCAGGTAAAGTGCCTTACGGGTGGCCTCAATTTCATTTTCCTGTTTGATCAGCCGCAGAGATTCAACCATATTGTCGACAGGGACAAGGTCGATCTCAAGTCCTTTATCTGTCAGTGTTTTTTTGATCTCGGAATACTGGCGAAGGGAAATTCGCCGTTCTTCAATGCCCAGGTGTTTGGTATCGAGCAGCGTTAAAATATGGTGGATTTCCCGGGGCAACCCTTTTTTATAACAGTATCGTTCAAATCCAGGGGCTTCTATGGCGGCCTGTTCCTCAAAACGGGAATCCGTTGCCAGAATCAATTTTGTCCGGGTAATGAAAAGCGTACCCGCCGATTCGTCAAAACCGCTATCCTCGCCTGCAAAACCGCTCAAATAAAATCGGTTTGCCTCAGCGGACACCATCAGGGTGTCGATGTTATGGATAACCAGCAATGCTCTGATTTTTTCAAGCCTGGTGTCGTGTATATTATCCACGATATTCTCCTTTTTAGCCTGAGCCCTGTCGCTTTTAAAAAACAGGTTGCCACTATACATCATTCATGGTGAAATAGAAAAGGATAAAAAACGGGAAGCCGTCGTCTTTTTACAAAGCCATCAAGGGTGACAGCTATGAAAATTACAACACATCACAAAATTGACCAAAGCTTGTGCGGAACCCCTCTGGTGACGGAAAACGGGTTCAGCCGTGTGCAATTGGAGGCCATGGAATGTATGGCCGCAGATGAGACAGGGCTGATCCATGGTGGATTTGTTTTCGGCCTGGCGGATTATGCGGCCATGATCGCGGTAAACCATCCCAATGTTGTACTGGGAGGTGCCCAGGTCAAATTTTTAAAACCGGTAAAAACAGGGGATATTGTGGTGGCCGAAGCCCGGACAGCACCTGGCGATAACACTAAAAAAACAGTTGCCGTCAACGTTTACAGGGGCAAGACAACCGTGTTTGAAGGGGTATTTACCTGTTTTGTGCTTGAAACCCATGTCCTGACGCCCGGGTAGGGGGCATTTTGCAGATGATTTCAAAGGCGAGTTTTAAATAGGCCTTTGCCCCTGCGGCATTCAGATCAATCAGCGCAAGGGGCAGGGCCCTATTGGCACTATCCTGCAGGCGCTTGTCAAAGGGAATGGGGGTGTCATAGACCACCTGGCCGAGATTTGCCGGAAGATCATCATTGACCCTGCTGTGCATGGCGCTGAAGACTTCGCACATGGTCAACAAAATACCCGAGATGTTCAGGTGAGGGTTGGTTTTATGTCTTATTTTTTGAACGATGGTCAGCAGCTGGACCAAGCCTTCCAAGGCAAACACCTGCTGATATTGAAAGGGGATTAAAACATGGTCTGATGCGGCCAGAGCAGATATGGTAAAAAAGCCGACGGATGCAGGGGTGTCGATGATAATATAATCAAACCGGTCCAGGCAGGGTTTGAGCCGGTGTCGCAGCAATGTTTCGGCCCCGGGCAGGGAAACCAGTTTTGATTCGATATGGACTATTTTGAAACGGGCCGGAATAATTTTAAGAAACTCAAGCCGGCTGTTTAATATTGCCTTGAAAATGGGGGCAGTCCCTGTCAGTACATGATAAAGATCTTTCAATGGCGCCTGCTTATTGATGCCCATGCCGGTGGTGGCGCTTCCCTGGGGGTCACAGTCGATGAGCAGGGTTTGTTTCTCATGCAGGGCCAGTGAGGCTGCCAGATTGATAGCGGTGGTGGTTTTGCCGGTTCCGCCTTTTTGGCCGGCAATGCAGATAATGTGCGCCATGATGATGGACAGTTAGCATAAAACGGTTGTTTTGGAAAGCATGGAATATGATAAATAAGGAGGGCCATCATGGAAAAGAAAGTAGGTGTTCTTTTATCGGGATGCGGTGTTTTTGACGGGACTGAAATTCATGAGGCGGTATTGACCCTGCTTGCCCTGGACCGGGCCGGCGCTCGGATTTGCTGTGTGGCACCGGATATGGATCAGATGCATGTCATTAACCATCTGACCCAGCAGGAAACAGGGGAAAAACGCAATGTCCTGGCTGAATCCGCCAGGATTGCCCGGGGGGAGGTTCAAGATCTGGCGACCGTTACGGCAGCTGACCTGGATGCCCTGATCATTCCCGGTGGGTTTGGTGCGGCCAAGAATCTCAGCGATTTTGCGGTGAAGGGCCCGGAGGCGCTGGTGCATCCGGAAGTTAAAAGAATTATCAGGGAAATGAATGGTGCCGGTAAACCGGTGGGGGCCATCTGTATTGCCCCGGCCACGTTGACCCAGGCCCTGGCCGATAAAACACCATCGGTAACCATCGGGAATGATGTGGCCACGGCCCGGGCCATAACTGCCATGGGCGGCACCCATAAAGATCGCACGGTGACAGATATCTGTGTAGATGAAAAAAACAGGCTCGTGACCACGCCTGCCTACATGCTCGGGCCCGGCATCAAAGAGGTTGCCATAGGCATTGAAAAGCTCGTGAATCAGGTTGTGAATATGATTGCGTAGGACACGATTTGTCGCTTTTTTTGTGTTCTTCGCGTGAAATTTTTTTGTATGATCTTCACAGGTGTTTTGTAAACATTTTTTTGTCGGGGGATCGTGCCTGCCGGGTTTCCAGACCGGGGGGACAGCTAATGTCAAATCCAAGGAAAGTGTAGAGGCTTTCCAGTCTGGGATTGGCCGTCAGTGAGATGATTTTATCAAATCCCTGGTGTTTCATTTCATCCATGAAGGCATTGATCAGGAAAACCCCCACCCGTTGGTTCCGAAATTTTGTGGATATGGCAAGGGCCCCCAACTCAACGGTTTTGTCGTTGATTTTAATTTTTTCAGCGCATCCCACCAGGATGTCGTCGATTTTGACCATGTAAAAATTGTCCCGGTGCCGATGAAGATAGGCCGCAGAACGAGGTTTGATATGGCCGAGCCGGCGGTAGATTTTAAGAATACCGGCGAGCATGCGCAGGTCCTCGCTGGTGTGCAACGGTTCGAAGGTTTCTGTAAAATTGTTGGCAATGAGGGTGCCGGTGCCCTCGATGCTGAACAGCTCGCACCGGATGGTTTTTTTGCCCGCCGGCAGTATGTGGACCCGTTTGATATGGTTGCTGTCGATTTTGCGACAGATTCTATCCATGGTGTCCTTGAAATTGGTATTGGCAATCAGATCGCTGTAAGTCTCGGTGCATTCGCGGGCTGTCTGTGTGTTCAGGGCATTGATTCGGTTTTGGCTGTGATCGATGAGGCATTTTCTTTCCAGAAAAATGATTTTATCCATGGGCACCTGAAAATCCAGTACATATCTGTAAAAATCCTGGTCTGAGGGCACACGGATAATCCGTGTCCGGGGCAGGCGGGTTTCCAGTTCGGCAAAGTGTTTTCGGTTGGCAAAACGGTTGCAGATATTGTGAAACAAAAGGGTGTGAACCTGAAAACGGTTTAAAAATTTAATGTCATTAATGATATCTGTAAAGTTGTCCCTGAAGATACCTTCCCGGACCGCAATAACAATGGTTTGCCCTTTCAGGGTCTGGCTGTATTTTTTGATGTAGAGCTTGGGCATAACAGGCTTCCGGATCCATGACCGTTTTTGAGTAATTTAGAAAATATACTCTTGACAATTTGTCGGCGTTTGTCAAGATTACTTGCCCAAATTGAGGTATTTTGATTTTTAAGCAGGGGAAAGCATGAAAATAAAATTCATCACCACCGGCGGCACCATCGATAAGGTCTATTTTGATCAAAAAAGCGAGTTCCAGATCGGTGATCCCCAGGTGATCGGGGTCCTACAGGAAGCCAATGTTTCCTTTGTGTATGAAGTGGTTACGGTGCTGCGGAAAGACAGTCTGGATATGACCGATGAGGATCGTCGTCTTATTTATGATACCATTGAATCTGATCCTTGCCAGCATATCGTGGTGACCCACGGTACCGATACGATGATCCATACCGCCAGGATGTTGAAACCTGTTTCAGGAAAAACCATTGTGCTGACCGGGGCCATGCAGCCGGCGAAATTCAGGTTCACCGATGCGATTTTTAATATCGCCTGCGCGGTTACGGCTGTTCAGACCCTTTCCCATGGTGTTTATATTGCCATGAACGGACAAATCTTCGATCCGGAGAAATCTCGAAAAAATGTTGCCAAAAATCGTTTTGAAACGTTGGAATAGATATTGATTGAATCGTTCGCTCTGTTTAATCCGTTATATTTGTATCCATAAACGCCACAGCAAACAAAAGGATCATGACCCATGGGGTTTAATTTGAGGTTTATTGCCGGCCCCAGGGCTTTTGCCAATATCCGGGAAAAAGGACTTGATCGTGATGATGTAGCGGTTATGGCCGGTGCGTCCGGTGCGGCCAAATGGCTGGTGCTCAGCTCTCTGGACCGGGTAATTTTTTCATCCTGGCTGAAAGATCGGCAAAAACCGCTGTTTTTGATCGGCACCTCCATCGGGGCCTGGCGGTTTGCCGCCCTGGCCCAGGACCGGCCTGCTGATGCCATTGCAACACTTGAAGCCGCCTATATCAACCAGCGGTATGCCGGTGATCCATCATCTGCCGACATCACCGGTGAAAGCATGCGGATACTGGATTGTTTTTTAGATAATGTCCGTATCGATCAGGTGCTGGCCCATCCTTTTTGCCGGCTGAGCCTTCTCGCGGTTCACTGCCGGACAATGACGTCCACCACTCGGCCCGCCGTTCTTGCCGCCGGACTTGTGATGGCTGCCGTGGCCAATGCCGTCAATCGGAAATTTTTAAAGTTCTTTTTTGACAGAACCCTGTTTTTCGATCCCCGGGACAGACCGCCTTTTTTAAGTATGAATCAGTTTCCCATATGCCGGGTGCCCCTGGATCGGCACAATCTGAAAAAGGCTATTCTGGCATCCGGATCGATCCCCCTGTTGATGGAGGGGATTACCCATATTCCCGGCGCACCCCATGGCATGTACAGGGATGGCGGTATTATCGATTACCATATGGATCTTCCGTTTTTAAAAAAAAGCAATCAGATCGTTTTGTTTCCCCACTATACAGACACGGTTATCCCCGGATGGTTTGACAAAAAACTGTATTGGCGAAAGCCGTCTGTCACCCATATGGACAATGTACTGCTGGTCACCCCTTCCAGGGAATTTGTCCGACGACTGCCCTTTGGCAGGATTCCCGACAGAAAAGATTTCACACGGTTCAAGGGGCGCGATGATCAGCGCATCGACTATTGGTTCCAGGTGGTTAAAATGTGTGAATGCCTGGGCCATGAGTTCATGGAAATTATGGGGTCAGGTGCCATCCGGCATCGTGTGGAATTGATGAAGGGGCTTTCCGTTTGAGGCTGTTTTCCGTATGTTAAACCAGTGGCGCCATCAGTTTCGCAGCATCTTCCAGTCGTTTGATGTATGCCGGCCGCTTGCGCCAGGATTCAAGTTCCAGGCGTCTGGAACTGGCCATATACTGTTTTTGCTGAAACCGTATTTTGGCGGTGGCGACGGCCCCGTGAAACAGAAGGTTTAACTCAAAATTTAAAAAAAAGGATCGGATGTCAAAGTTGCCGGATCCGATCATGCCGAACTCATCATCCACACTTAAGGTTTTGGCATGGATCAGGCCCGGTCGATAGAGATAGAGGTTTACCCCGGCTTCCAGCAGGTCTTCATAATAGGCCCGGCCGCAGGCCCCTGCCATGATCTGGTCACTGTGTTCGGGCAATACCATGTCTACCTGAACGCCTCGTAAGACAGCCAGCTTCAGGGCCAGCAGGGAAGGTTCATCGGGTGCCAGGTAGGGGGACGTAAAGATGATATGGCGCCGGGCCACATGGATGGCTGCCACAATGACATTCTGGAACCCCTGGTTGGGGTACACCGGGCCACTGGGAATCACCTGGGTGACAACATCTCCGCACACCTGGGGGGCTGGAAAAATATTCGGCCCTTTGATCAACTCATCAGTGGCACAGTACCAATCCGTTAAAAAGACCTGTTGCAGGTTTAAAACCGCAGCTCCCCTGATTTTCACCGATACATCGTCCCATTCCAGGTTTTTATGCCCGTAGCTGGCATTGATAATATTGTGAGAGCCCGTGTAGGCGATTTTCCCGTCTATAACGGTTAATTTACGGTGGTTGCGCAGATCTATCCGTCGCAGTTTGCTTCGAAAAAATTTGACCGGAAACAATGGATAGACCTGGACGCCGCTTTGTATGAGGTGTTTGGACAGTCCGGTTTTAAACAGCATTTTGCTGCCGATGGCGTCGACGATAAGGCGGACTTTGATACCCCGCCCGACAGCACGGATCAGGGCATCTGCAATTTTTCGCCCGGTTTCATCATTTTCAAAAATATAATAGAGCAGATGCACATGGTGCCGGGCCGTATCGATATCTGCTATTAAACAATTCACCAGTTCGACGGTTTCACTGATGAGCTGGATATCGTTGCCGCCCATGACCGGCATTTTACCGACTTTTTCCGTGAGTTCGGCCAGGGGCTGCATGGTTTTATCAATTATCGGGTGAAAGATTTTGCTGCGTTTGTCCGGGGGCATAAAACGGCTTGAATCAAAGGAGAGCAGCGCATCCACGGCCCTGGCCTTTTCGCTGTAATCATTGGCGCGTCGCCGGATTATGCTGGATTCTCCCATCATCACATAGAGGATCAGACCGATCCAGGGATGAAAGAAAATGACGGCCAGCCAGGCCAGGGCCGCCGCGGGCTGGCGCCGGTGGGTGACCGTAAACAGCGCCGTGATGCGGATCAGCCATTCACCGGTCACATAAGCCAAAGACAGGAATACCATCATGGGATGCATCATCTCCGTTTACGGGCGGCTATTCGGATTTTTTGAATCCGGTTAAGATCCAGAACAAACACCACCCCACCGCCACCGGCCCGATGCCGATATAGATAAAAGGAAGCAGTTCTTTTTGCCAGGGCTTAAAATAGCCAACGGTCAGCAGGGGCCAGAAGCATGAGATTGCCATGGCCAGCCGGCATGCACCTGATAATTTTGGACGTGTTTTGAAAACAAGTGCACGCGGTTGTCGGATATCTTTATTGCGAGCCGTGATTCTGGGGATGAAAAAAATGGCCAGAAAAATAATGACGATGAGAAGAATTTCCTGAATACCGGACAAAATACGGGTCTCCCTACATACCACCGTTCAAATGGGTGTTTGCCAAAACAAATGCGTACTGCCGTATATCATACACCCGCTATCATCCATGCATATCGCGACTAAAGTAAAGCACTTTTTGAAATCAGGCATCCGCTTTACGATGTCCTCATTTAAATTCCGGGCTATTTACAAGCTCACGAATAAATGGCCGAAGACGCAGACTGATTTCAGGCTGTTCCAGCGCAAACGTCAGGTTGGCCATCTGGAAGCCGGCTTTGTCTCCACAGTCAAAACGGCGGCCCTCGTAGCACAGGCCGTACACTGGCTGGTGGGTAAGAAGTGCGGCCATGGCATCGGTGATCTGGATTTCGCCGCCGGTCCCCTTTTTTTTATGGCCGAGCAGATCAAAGATCTCCGGTGTCAGAATGTAACGTCCAATAATGGCCTTGTTCGACGGGGCATCTTCCGGTGCCGGTTTTTCCACCATGCCTCTGATTCGCAGGACACGGTCATCGGGATTGTCTACTTTAAGAATGCCGTATTTTTCGGTTTCCGAGGGGTCCACGGTTTCAACAGCGACAATGCTGGATTGAAGTTTTTCAAATTCATCCATCATCTGGCGAAGCACCGGTACCCGGTTTTTGATCAGGTCATCGGCCAATAGTACGGCAAACGGTTCATTGCCAACGGCCTTACGGGAACACCATATGGCATGCCCCAGTCCCAATGGTTCGTTCTGGCGGGTGTAGATGATATTGCCCGATTCGGGCACGATGCCATCAATGCGCCGGAGCATGTCCTGTCTATCCTTTGCCATCAGGGCGTGCTGGAGTTCGCAGCAATAGTCAAAGTGGTCTTCTAAGGCCCCTTTGCCCTTACCGGTGACAAAGATGATTTCCTCAATGCCCGAATTCCAGGCTTCTTCTACGGCATATTGTATTAACGGTTTGTCCACCACAGGCAGCATCTCTTTGGGCATGGCTTTGGTGGCCGGTAAAAAACGGGTCCCAAGGCCGGCAACGGGGAATACGGCTTTTTTAATTTTCATTTTTTGAGGCTCCTTGACAGTGGGGAAATGGGTATTCGGGTTATGGCTGGTTTTTGACCTCTTCTTTGATTCGCTGGATGTGGCCGCGGCCAAGCCCTTTAACCTCGAAACCCAGTTCAAAATAGGTTTTGATGGTCAAATCATTTAAAATGCCGAAACAATCGATGATGGCCGTGGGACGGCCCGTCATATCAAGTATTTTTTCAGGTGCCAGATGAAGGTATTGTTTGTGGCGGACCGCCAGCACTACGGCATCTGCATTTTCAAGTGCCACCGCCATATCCGTTTCAATATGAATATTTTTCAGGCCTTCCTGGTTGCGGAAAAAGCGGGCCCAGGAACGGCCCGGGGCCGGGTAACTGTCCTGTTTTTCCAGTTCCCACCAGTGGGTCACATAAGGGTCGTGGACGGCCACAGAGCCCCCCATTTCGGTGAGTTTGCGCACGATCAGTTCCGATCCGCTGTAGCGGGTATCCCCGACATCTTCCCGGTATGAGGCCCCCAGAACCACAATCTTTGAGACGGGAACGATTTTGCCCATATTGCGCAAGGCATCGCGTACAAGCTGGGCCACGTGCAGGGCCCGGGTATCGTTGATGTCAATGGCAGCCGGGGTAATTTTAAAGATATCGTCTTCAAACCCCATGAGGGTGTGATAGGCCCAGACCCCCAGACCCCCGTCTTTGGGCAGACAATACCCGCCGATGCCAGGGCCCGGAAAAATCATGTTGTTATGGGTAGGCCGTACTTTGATGGCGTCGATCACCTTGGTCAGATCAACCCCGTTGCGCTCGGCAAACAGGCTCCATTCGTGCAGGAACGCCAGAATCGAGGCCCGATAAGAATTTTCTACGATCTTGCAGGTTTCGCTCTCAATGGGCCGGTCCAGAACGGTCAGTGGGTATTTTTCAACGTTGAGTACCTGGCTTAAAAACTGTTTTACTTTTTCGCGGGCATCATCATTGATGCCGCTGCATACCCGCCAGAAATCGCGGATGGAGCTGACATAGTGCCGACCCGGCATGACCCGTTCAAAACTGTGGGCCAGGCAGGGTTCGCGATCGGCAAGGTCCCTTTGGGCAAAGGCCTTTTTCATGATGGGATAGGCCACATACTCGGTGGTGCCCGGGGGGACCGTGGTTTCGATCAACACCATGCACTCGGGTTTAATTTTTTCACCAATGATTTTGAGACTTTCCTCCAGGGCCGCAATATCGGCATGGCCCTTGCGCACATTACCCAGGGTCTCCTTGTGATAGTCGCACTGTACATCCACCACCACCACATCGGCCAGCGTCAGGGCTTCGTAGGTATAGGTGGCCACCAGGGTCTTTTTGTCCTTGACACAACGCCGGATCAACGGTGCCACTTCAGGGTCCTCGGCTTCCACCGGGGCGATGCCCCTATTAAGATAGGGGATTTTCCAGAAGCTGCGGGAAGAGGGCCTCTGCATACCGATAACAAAATACGCGCTTTGGTTGCTTTGCCGGTCCATTGAATCCGCCACCACACCGGCCATGACCGCGCCCACAAAGCCCACGCCCATGACCACCACGATCTGGCGACCGGCAAGGCGATGCGCTGCAGCCAGATCACCAATACGTTTGAATTCCATCCCGTAATCGTCGGGGCCGGGAATGGAGAAGGTTTCACCGGAAGGACTGATGGATAAAGTAATGTCGTCTCTGGTTTTTTCTATTTCGGAGGATAAGTGCTTCATGTTTTTTCCTTTGACATGGGTTTAATTGGGTCTGATTCCAGTTCCCGGGTCAGGTCGGCAATCTGAGATTCGATTGTTTTATATTCGGTAATTTTGGATTGCAGAAACCCCATGGTCTGTTTCGTTTTTTCCGCCAGCCCGTCAGGTGTTAACAGATAGGCATAGGCTGCTTTATTTTTATTGTTTTTGAAACGTTTTACCTCTATCAGGCCTTTGCCGGCCAACTCCGATATCAGGAAATTCACCTTTCCCAGACTGATACCGACATGTTTTGCCATTTCACGCTGTGATATTTTTGGCTTTTTGGATAGAATTTTGAGCAGATGATAGTGGCTTTCCCTTTGTTTTAAAGTGTTCATGATGTGAACTTGATAAAGCAATATTTAAAGGGTGTCAAGTAATAAGCAATAATCTGTAAGCTGCAAGCTGCAAGAAAAATTGCTGCAGCGCGACCTGTGATGCGGTCTGATATAACTTGATAGGGCAATGACTGAAAGCACTTGTCATTTCTATCTGGTCACTTGCCGATTGTCGCTTTTAGCTATTGATATGCCGGTGACAATTATGCTAAACAAGTTAAAATTAAAGTTATTTACACCACGGCTACAATACATGTAAACGGCCGTCTTTGAAGGCTTTCTTTTGAATACTGTGACCTGACCCATAAAATACATATAAAAAGGAGACCCTAAATGAAAGTTCTGGAAAGACAGACCCCATATTATGACATTGTCGGTGATAATCTTGAGATGCTGAAAATCAATATTGAACCGAAGTTCAAAATTTTTGCCGAAGCCGGTAAAATGGTCTATATCCGGGGAAATGTTACCATGGAGAGCCGTATGCCTGAAAAAGAGGGAACCGGGTTCCTGGGCAAGGTCATGGGCGCCGGCAAGAGAGCCCTGGCCGGGGAGTCTTTATTTTTTACCTATTATGAGGGATCTGGGCAGGCTGGTTTTGCAGGGGATTTCCCCGGACGAATTCTTCCCATCGGACTTTCCAATCAGACCATGATGGCCCAGAAAGATGCCTTTATTGCGGCCATCGGTGAGATTGATATTTCCATTGCCATGCAAAAGAAAATCGGAGGGGCTCTTTTTGGTGGAGAAGGTCTTATCGTGGAAAAATTATCCGGTGACGGTGTGGTGTTCATCCATGCCGGAGGTGACCTGGTAACGTTTAAACTGGAAGCCGGTGAAACCATGAAGATTGACACCGGATCTGTAGTGGCCTGGGAAGACAGTGTCGCTTACGATGTCCAGATGGCCGGCAGTATCAAATCGGCTCTTTTCGGCGGTGAGGGTATCTTTCTGACCACCCTCACGGGACCCGGGACCATTGTTATTCAGACCATGACGCTTTCAAAGCTGCGTCGTCAGATCGGTTCTTCCGCCGGTTCATCAGAGTCCGGGGGGGTCGGATCCATGGCTAAAACCCTGGGCGGTGCAGGCGCCGCCATCGGGGCCGGGGGTATACTGGGCAGCTTGTTTGGCAGAGAGGATGAGTAAAAATGCTTACGGCCGGGTTTCGGAAGACCGGAAAATAAAGGTTTTGATCGCAGACGATGATCCGGTTATCCGGGCACTTGTTAAAGGTGTTCTGCAAAAGGCCGGGTATGATGTCATCGCCGCTGAGAACGGTCAACGGGCCGTTGGGCTGATGACGGACCAAATCAGTGCGGTGCTCCTTGATCTTAATATGCCGGAGATGAACGGCCTGGAATGTCTGCGCGCCATTCGCAGCAAATATGACGAATTGTCGCCCATCATGCTCACGGCCAGTGATAATGTCGCCAATGCCGTTGAAGCCATGCGCTACGGCGCCTTTGACTATATCACCAAACCCTTTAACCCCAAAAAAGTTTTAGCCCTGGTTGAAAAAGCCAGCCAGGCGTATGAACAGGCCAGACGCCTACGAAAAGTAGAGGCCGAACTGGCCCGGGTCCGGGACCATGAAATTTTCGTCGCTGCTGAAATCCAGCGGACCATGCTGCTCGGACAACCCCCCGATGATTTTAAAGGGCTCAGTGTGGCCCATCTGACCATCCCGTCACAAAGTGTTGACGGCGATTTTTACGATTTTTTCAAACCGGCTGATCGCTGCCTTGATCTCCTGGTGGCGGATGTCATGGGCAAGGGCATCATGGCGGCGTTTCTGGGTGCGGCCTTAAAGAGCCGCTTCCTGCGGGTCATGAATGAGATGGGAGCGTCTTCAGACCATCGGGATCTGCCCTCTCCGCAACAGATTGTGACAGCGGTTCACGCGAGTATGATTAAAAAGATGGAGGCGCTGGAAACATTTGTGACACTGTGTTATGGCCGTTTTGATCTGGACGCTGAAAATTTTACCTTTGTGGATTGCGGTCATGTGCGGACCCTTTATTATGATGCAAAGACCAGTGGGGTCACATTGCTTCAGGGCGTTAATATGCCCCTGGGGTTTCCTGAAACGGGTCCTTTTCAACAAACTATCCAGCCTTTTAACGGCGGTGATCTGTTTGTATTTTATTCAGACGGTCTCACCGAAGCCCCAAATTTTAAAGGAGAAATGTATGGCGAAGAGCGCCTGACAGATCTGGTCGTTCAAAATGCCGGCCTTGAAAATGCAGATCTTCTCAAAAAGGTGCGGCTGGATATTGAGAATTTTACCGGGTCGAAGGTATTTAATGATGATTTCACCTGTGTGCTGGTCAGAATTGATGAGGCGACAAACGGGTCTCTGGCGCTGGCTGCGGATAAATTCGAAATGGACAGTGATGTAAATGAACTGGCCAACCTAAGGTCGTTTGTTCGCGGGTTTTGTGAAACGATGTCGGAAAATCGGTTTGGTTCAAACCGGGTGAATCAGGCGGAAATCGCTGTAACTGAGGTCGTTACAAACGTTATCCGACATGCCTATCAAAACCAGAAAGGCCGGAAAATTGTGATTGAGGCCAGTCTATTTGATGAAAAACTGGTGATGATGGTGTATGACTGGGGATGCGGATTTGATTCTGAAAAGGTTCCACCGCCTCAATTCGACGGTTCTGCGGAAGGTGGCTTTGGTGTCTATATCATCAGGGAAAGTGTGGATGCGATAACCTATTCAAGAGATGGTGATGGCAGAAATTGTGCCTGCCTCACATTATTGTTAAATAACAGGGAATGACGTCGCCGGAAAAGACATACAAAAATGAAATCGCTTAAAGTGGCCCTTGTCCAGTTTGAACCTTGTTTCGGACAAAAACAGAATAATCTGGAAAGAATTCAAAGGCTGACCCGGCAGTTGGATGCGGACATCATTGTACTGCCCGAATTGTGTACCAGCGGCTATTTTTTTACATCACGGTCAGAAGTTGAAAAAATCGCCGAAGTTGCCAATAACGGTCCTTCGGCTGATTTTTTCAAAGAACTGGCCCACCAGTCAAATGCGATTGTTGTGGCCGGTTTTGCCGAGCGGGCGCATGACCGCCTGTTTAATTCATGCCTGATCCATGTCCCGGAAGAACCCCTGGCAACGATATATCGGAAAACGCATCTGTTTTACAAAGAGCGGTTTTGTTTTGACCCGGGAGATACCGGTTTTTTTGTTGTTCAGGATAAGTGGCGGGACGTTCGGATCGGGCCCATGATATGCTATGACTGGCGTTTTCCTGAAGCGGCCAGGGTGTTGGCCCTTTTAGGGGCTGATCTTATTGTATGCCCGGCGAATCTGGTAACCGATGCCTGGGGCCTTGTCATGCCGGCCCGCGCCATTGAAAACAAGGTCTACGTGGCGGTGGCCAATCGTGTGGGGGTTGAAACAAAAGATGATGAATCGTTACTGTTTAAGGGCAATTCAGCCGTTTACGGGTATAACGGCAGTGAACTGGCCAAAGCCGGGCCCCGTAAAGAAGCAGTTGTGATAGCCGAAATTTATCCTCTCAGGACAAGAGATAAGTCCTTTAATCCCTTTAACGATATCCTGACGGACCGGCAACCCGGCCATTACCAACGGCTGATTGAAAGGTAGAAGGCTCACTGTGGAAGACTGAAGGTAGAAGATGAAGGGTAGCGGTGTCACTGTCTTTTATTTCAGTTATTTTGCTTTTTGCCTGCCCTGTTTATCAATTGCCGGTAGGTATATATCAAATGCCGATCCTTCCCGCTTTTTTGTATGAACGTCGATAAATCCATTATGGCTTTTAATAATGCCATAGGCAAAACTCAGCCCGAGTCCAGATCCTTTACCCAGTTCCTTCGTCGTAAAAAAAGGCTCAAAAATTTTTTGTTTAATTTCTTTACTCATGCCAATGCCGGTATCACGGATCGATATTTCCACATACTTTCCCGGCGCAGTACGAAAGGGTTTTACAAAATGGCTTCCTAAAGTAATATTTTTGGTGCCCAGGTACAATTCGCCCTTGCCGTTCATGGCTTCGGCTGCATTTTTATAAATGTTTAATAGCACCTTGCCGATCTGTATCGGATCCAGGTCAACCAGCCATAGATCTTTCTGATAGTGTTTATAAATTTTAATTTGTTTGCTGCCGGGGCTGAACATGTTGGATGTCCGTCTGACGATGTCATTTAGATCGGTAGGCGCAACGACATACTGACTGCCCAGAACAAAACTCAGCAACTGTCGTGTCAAGGCCGTTCCTTTATCAACGCATTGTTCCATGTCGTTGATTTTTTGATGCGGGTACCCTTCAGGATCAATGCATTTGCGGATTAGTGAAATGTTTCCATGGATGGCCATGAAAATATTGTTAAAATCATGAACAATGGCACTGGCAAGGGTACCCACAGCTTCCATTTTATAGGCCTGCTGGAGTTCGGTGGCCAGTTTCTGCTGATCGGTGATATCCTTTAGCGAACCGGTAATGCCGATAATCTTTCCGTTGGTATCGGTATTGGGTGATGCACTGGCATTGAAGAGCCGGATGGAGCCGTCTTTGTGTATAATCTTGAGGGTTGTATCGGTAAACACTTTCCGGTTTTTTATCATCTCCCTGAATATCTGTACGTTATTTTCGGAATCCTCCTTACGCACGAATTCGTTAAAATACATGCCAAGCGTCTCCTGTTTGGTGTGCCCGAGTATTTTTTCCCAGGCCGGATTGACATATGAGAATGAACCGTCCGCCTCAAGGGTATAGATAATATCGGGGGCATTTTCACTGAGCGCTTTAAACATTTCTTCGCTTTCACGCAGTGCTTTTTCAGATTTTTGATGCTCGGTAATGTCCCGTATCGTGATTAAATATCCCCTTAGTATTTTTTTTCGGTATAAAGGGGAGCAGACGGCATTATAAATAAGGTTACCGCCGTTTTTTTTAAATTCAAATGCATGATTCAGATGATGCGGGCCATGACAGACTTCGAGCATTTCCGGCCAGAGAGAGAAGGCCTCGGCGACAGGTGCCCCGATTATTTCGGATACTTTGAGTCCGAAAATCTTCTGGGCCGAAGGGTTAAGGTTTATGATACGGTTGCCGGGATCCAGGAGTATAAGTCCTTCTCGCATGCTTTGTGAAATGGTGTTATAGGCAATTGGGATAATATTCAGAAAATTGAATTGAAAGACGCTGATACCCATCAGCAGACCACTGAGGGCAAATCCAAAAGGGGTTAAGTCAAAATATTCAAAGGGCGCTACTTTAAATATGTAAACGGCGTTGCAGACCCACGGAATCAGTACCCCCAACAGCAATAACACAGACCCTCCGTTGTACGGTTTCGAATGGCGAATGATGCTTTTGATCAGCAACAGGGTGCCGATCAGCAGGAGCATATATGAGTAGACTGCATGTATCCAGAAACCCGTATTAAATGTTCGAACCAGAAAAGAGGCGTTGTTTTTGAAGATAATTTCAGCCTTGCTGAAAAAAAGACCATGTAAATGATTGGTCCAGAGCATAATCAGAGAAATAATGGGAATAATGGACAGATATATCGTTTTGATGAACAAACGGTGTTTTGATTGTCCAGAATAGTCGAGGATAAATACGAGCCAGAAAACAGGTATACTGGCAATCGCAAAAAACTGCATGTTGGCCCAGAAAATTTTGGAAGAAAGGGCTGTTGTTTCCATTTCCATGATATGCCCTGAGCACCAGACGACAACGGCTATCATCAGCAGCGCAAAGGGGGTTGCGCCTTCATTGAACCTCCGGCGCCATGCCAGATTTACCAGTGCCAGTGCGGCAACGGTAGAAAATAAAAGCAGAATGTCATAGGGGTTTAAAAAATCCATAGAGCTCCTCACAGCTGTATGTGTCGAGCGGGCAATGCGCCGGTCTACGCTGCCTGCCGGCTGATTCTCCGGAAACAAAAGCCGTTTTTCATATTGAAGAAAGCAAGATGACTATGGTATCAAAATTAACGCTTTGTGCAATTGAAACAAAAGGACATCGAAATGTCAAATCAAAGTCTTAAATCTATGTTCGGTGAACATAAAACAGCCGTCATCATCATTGCCATGGCACTTTTTTTAATTGAATTGGAAATTGTAGCCGTATTTTCGGCAAAATCCGGTAACCACGCATCGTTGCAGATGATTTCCCAAGAGGGATTTGTGATTTATGAGACCAACGGCAGTCGTTTGAGCAATAGTGATAGACATTATTTTGAAAAAACATTCGGACCGCTGGAAAAATACACCGCCCGCCTGAACAGCAGACAGGTTCCCTTTCCCTTCAGGGCCTGGTTTGTTGCAGCCACCGGCATTCCGGTGGGTGCCATGCTGTTGTTCGGATTTATTTTTAAAGCCTGTATTGTTTTATTTCAGGGGGACATAAAACAGCCCAACCCTTCAGGGAATAACGGTCCTGAGGAGGGAACATGGCTTGAAAAAATTCTTGTGCGGTTCAGCCGGTTCAATATTTTTATTATTGGTTTTGTACTGTTTCTATTGGTCCTGGGGTATTGGGTGGTTCCGAACTTAATCGTCTGGCTAGGACATGCGGGTATCGCCGTATTGACAACCTACAAATGGGTCGTTTTATCATTTGTGGCTGTGGCAACCTGTATTTTTCTCTGGATGATCTATCTCCGATATCTGCTGGCCAAAAAAACCATTGAACAAAAAGTTCAGCTTGAAAAACTACGGGTGCAACTGGAATTTAAAACCAAAGGGGCGATAATGTCCCGAATTGAATATGATGCCGGCAAATCGGAGGGGGCGGGGAAGTGTATCGATTGCATGATGGAAATTAAACAATGACGGTTTCCCATCAATTTATGTATAAAAAGAGATCTCACTGCCTTGAGCGGATCGCTAGTTGTCACCGGATTCTATGACAAATGTCTGAACAATATTAAAAAGGTCGTTGACACTAAAGGGTTTTGCTAAAAAGGCATCTGCCTTGAGGGCTCTGGCGGTGTCTTCATCGGCGGGGCTGGAAGACATGAGGATGCAGATCTTATTGGGCAGTATCTGTTTTATTTTGCCTAAAAGTTCAAAACCATTGATTTCAGGAAGATTGGCATCAAAAAGGACGATGTCTGCGCTGTTATCCTTTTGAAGATGACGCCAGGCTTCGAAACCGGTCTCAAACGTTAAAATTTTTCTATTTACGCTGTAGCCCAGAGAGTCGACTAATAAATCGCGAGTGATTTTATCATCGTCAACAACAATAATTTTTACATGCGGTATAATGACTCACCTCATGCCACTTTAAGGAATTTTTTGTTTTTCAATCCGCTGTCAAATGTAATGTTTTCACAAATAGCCGCTAATATCAAATTCAGTTTTTCCCGTTTTGACATATCCGTTTCATGGCCGGATGCAAATTCAAGTGCGGTTTCGGCCAGCGTCCTGACGTTTTCATAAAAAATTTTTTCTGAATCAGATATGCTCACAGTGGTAAAATGTGAAGTGCCCGGTTCATCCAGATCCCCCAGACCAACCGCCTCGTCTTTAATTATCTGTGCATTTGAAGTAACGGCAATGCATCTGTAACGGCCAAGGGGGTAGCCATGGAGATAGGCCTTGGTCATGATGATAAGAAGCTTGAGCCGTGTCAGAAAAATATCATCTATGGACATTTCGCGCATGTCCAATGGGTCGGCACCTAATCTGATCATAGAACAAACCTTTCAAGGTCGCAGATTTTTTGATGGCGTAGTGAGATATCGAATATACAGAAAAGGAAGACTGGTTTCAAATAGGCAATGCGAAAACATAAAATAACTGGCGAAACAAGTCAAGAAATTATCAAAAGGTCATAAACCTTTTATTGGATCATTTTTTCTGATAAAGGCATGAACTGGTTTCGGGAAAACGATGTGGTCACGGAAATAGATGAACAAGGAGTTGAATATGATAGCAGAAATTTTATCCACAGGTGATGAAATCCGTTCCGGAAGTTTAATCGACACGAATTCGGCTTATATCGCCCGGAAACTTGAAGAGATCGGAGTGGAGGTGGTCAGACACAATTGTGTGGGAGATTCTGTAGAGCACCTTTCCCTGATTTTGCGGGAAATAGGGGCGCGTGCGGACATTGCCGTGGTCACGGGAGGGCTGGGACCCACCCTTGATGATCTTTCAGCGGTTGCTGCTGCCCGGGCTGCCACTGTTCCTGTAGAAAGCAATGACGCGGCCATGAAGTCCATGGTGGCTTTTTTTGAAAAACGAAATTTTTCCATGACCCCTTCCAATAAAAAGCAGGCCATGTTGCCAAAAGGTTCTGAATGCCTGATGAATCCTGTGGGCACAGCGCCCGGGTTTTTAATTAAAATCGGGCAATGCGATGTTTATTTTTTGCCGGGGGTGCCATTTGAGATGCGTCGGATGCTTGAAGATCAGGTAACGCCCCGGATTCTAAAAACAAGGGGCGATAAAGCGCTTTGCCTGGTAAAAACCATATCCACATTCGGCCTCGCCGAATCGGCCACCGGTGAACGCATCCAGGAAGCAGCGCAAATGTTTTCGGAGATCAAAGTGGGGTTGCGCGCTAAATTTCCTGAAATTCAGGTCAAACTTTATGGGCGAAGCGCAGATGAAGACACGCTCAGGCAAAATATGACAACGCTTGAAAAATTCGTCTGCGAAAAACTGGGCCGTAAAATATTTTCCCTTGAAGGCGAAACCATGGAAGCGGTTGTGGGGCAACTGTTGCGGGAAAAGGGCGCCAGCCTGGCACTGGCGGAAAGTTGCACCGGGGGGGTGATTGCCCATCGGCTCACGGAAATATCCGGGAGTTCGGATTATTTCCTTTTTTCCGGGGTGACCTATTCCAATGCCGCTAAAGTGAAGGTGCTGGGGGTAGATGAAAGCACATTACTGAAATATGGGGCCGTGCATGAAAAAGTTGCGGCCCAAATGGCTGTGGGGGCACAGAAGACGGCAAATGCCACATACGGGCTGGCCACCACCGGCATTGCAGGCCCCGGCGGCGGCAGCCGAGAAAAACCGGTGGGAACCGTTTGTATCGGCCTGGCAACACCTGAAACCGTTATAACGGGAACGCATTATTTCCCGTTCAGTGAGCGCTGGATGAATAAAAGTGTATTTGCCATGAAGGCTATGGACTTGTTGCGCCGGGAGCTTTTGAAGACCCCACAGGGCTGAGGGCACCAGATACTACGGGGTGTCGGACAAAAAGTTCCACTAAGATAAAATGCGGCGTTTTTTTGAATTTCGAATGTCGAACAGGAAATACTGCATGTCAAAAGAATACAGTAAACCAGGCATGTGTGGAGCCGTGGGCAGGACGTTTCCATTGCCGGTAAATTTATCCGGGGGTGAGGGATAATGACAATACTGATGATGGCTGCCGGCCTGGTGCTGTTTTACCTGGCATTGACCCTTGTTGCCGCTTATCTGGTGCAGAAGTTTCCCCGCAGGCCGGTGGAAGATCCCCCGGACTGGGGCAGGATCATGGATACGAAGATCCCCGCTGTGGATGGCGGCTTCCTTGAGGTCTGGCGCATCGACCCCGATGGGATGTGCAAGGGGGTTGTGCTTCTGGTTCACGGATGGGGCCGTAATCGTGACCGGATGGTCAATCGAGCCCGGATTTTCAGCCGATGGGGATTTATCACCGTTATTCACAGTGCCAGGGACCATGGACATTCTTCCGCCTGTCGGTTTGTGAATGCCGCGACCTTTGCCGAGGATATCGAATCCGTAATGACGTGGGTCGGGCAGCCGGTCATTTTGTACGGGCATTCTGCCGGTTCAGTTGCCGCCGTTATGGCTGCCAGTCGCAATGCCGGCAGGGTTCGGTTGCTGATTCTGGAAGCCTGTTATGCGCATACCCGTGAGGCCCTGTTGAGTCTTTATCGATGGGTGAACCCTTTTTTCGGTGCGGTTTTCGGCCCCATGATCCTTTTCTGGATGGCCTTGTTTTACCGGATCGATCTGGACACCCTCAGCCCGGCGCGTTTGGCGCCATTGATTGATGTGCCGGTGATGCTGGTGCATGGGGAAAAAGACCGGCGGTTTCCTCTGGCATTTGCCGATAAATTGTTAAACAGTTTTAAGCCGGATCAGGCCCGGCTGTATATTGCAAAGGGTGCCGGACATAGTGATTCGAGCCGCGTAAATGGGTATGAAGCGGCATTGAAGCAGTTTCTGGAGCAGTCAGCCGATGGGAGAGAAATTTTGTGACGTCTGTTTCTGTTTTACCCGAAAATATCGGTATCCATGCCACCTGGTTCATGGACGGAAAAGGCGGTTCGGTTCAGAAAAATATAATCCTGTATTTTGAACAAGGGATGATCGACAAGGTCGAATCCGTTATTTCCGGGCAACCGGTCAAGCCGGGGGTTGCGGATTTCACCGGTTGCACGATCCTGCCGGGGCTCATCGACAGCCATGTGCATCTTTTCATGTCCGGCATCCGGGATAAAAAAATACGCGAACAGCAGCTGCACGCCGAATATGCGGATATGCGCACAGTCATTGCCCGCCACCTGGAGCAGGATCTATCCTGCGGTGTTTTTGCGGTCCGGGACGGCGGTGATGACAATGCCCATGCATGGCAATATAAGATGGCGGCAGAAGTGTTTCCGGCAGACCGGGTGCATTTAAGCGTTGCGGGCAGGGGGTGGCGCAAAAGCGGGCGTTACGGCAAACTGGTCGGCCGGCCCCCTGCCGGGGAGAAGGCCCTGGCAGAGGCCATTTCAGCTGATTCTGATCGTATCGATCATGTTAAAATCATCAATTCCGGGCTCAACAGCCTCAAGCAATACGGCAGGGAAACATTGCCCCAGTTTGACCTGCCGGCCATGCGCGCAGCGGTGACGGCGGCAGAGCAGCTCGGACTGAAAACCATGGTGCATGCCAATGGGCGGCTGCCGGTTAAAATCGCCATAGAAGCCGGCTGTAGCTCTGTTGAACACGGGTTTTTCATGGGAGTTGAAAATTTAAGAAAAATGGCAGACCAGCAGGTTGCATGGGTTCCAACGGCCATCACCATGCTGGCCTATTCGGAAAAACTGGCCCCGCACAGCATTGAGGCGGATATCGCCCGTCGAAATCTCGATCATCAACTGGAGCAGATGGCCCTGGCCCGACAATACGGCGTCCCGGTGGTGCTTGGCACCGATGCAGGCTCCCTGGGTGTTCATCACGGCTATAGTGTCCGCCGGGAACTGGCGCTGTTTGTCCAGGCAGGCTTTTCCATACCTGAGGCCGTGCGTTGCGGGACCCATAACGGTGCGAAGCTGCTGGGGCTTGCTTCTGCAGGAACATTGCAGTCTGGAAAGGACGCTACGTTTATCGCTGTGGAAGGCTCCCCGTCAGGCCTTGTGGAAGGCCTTGGAAAAATCAGGGCGTTTTACATAAAAGGTCGCCGGGTTTTTTAACCCTATAGTTGCATAAAAACATGAGTTATTGATCTAAATCCGCCAAGAGAAAGCGTTCAACGAGAATGATGCAATTTTTAAGTAATTCAACGATGATGATATCCAGAAAAAGTAAAAAAAAGCACAATTTTTTTTACCCTCTGGGAAAGCCGGATGACTCCAGATCCTTCGTTATCAAGGGATTGCGGTAGATGATGACAGCTTCACCCTTGATGCCTCGGCTCCGAAGCCATCCGGCTTTTGCAACGATAGGGTTAAGTCACTCCTTTTTTCTGCCCATGCTGCTCCGGGTATTTTTTAAGAAATTTTGAATGGATAACAGGATATTGGGCTGGGGGCCATTATCGGCATGAATGATTTCATCCAGGGAAAGATGGGGGTCCCGTACCGGACTTCGCAGGTATTTCCGGATGGCCTTGAGGCGGTCAATGATGACGGTTTCGATTTTTGCCTTCAACTGCGTTTTGATTTCCAGAATTTCTTCCTGCAGCTTCAATGATGCTTTGTTGTCCTGATATTTGGACATTTTGTATTGAATCCGCATATCGATGAGACGGTTGACCATATCGTCGGATGGCGCGTCAAGCCAGAGGACTTCGGGAATAAGGTCGCCAAAATGGGTGACCCCGAGGATGTCTTTTCCCTGGGTCCAGTAGTTGATGAGAAAATCATGCTCCAGGTCTTTGTAATTTTGCAGCGGCATGAACATGCGTCTTAAGTGTAACAGCACCTTTTCAGCCTTTTTCTTGTGGCCGCCGATGATCACCGAGCCACCGACCTCTCCTTTTTTGACCCCCTTGGTCCAGGGGGCGCCGGTGATTCCGAAGTCGTTATAGACCGGGATCTGCAGCAAGGATGAAATCGTGTTCAAGGCCAGGGCATATCCGGCGGAAGGCCCGCCGACATTATAGGAAGCCGACAGCAACTGGTGATGGATGGTGTATTTTTCCAGAAATTCGCCGAGCAGGCGGGGGATGCTCACTTTGGGGTAAAGGTCCTGGAGATAGTTTTTGACCAGGGTCAGCGCTTCCTGGGCGGATTGCTGGGTCATCTGGACGGCCATATCCATTTCAGCGGCCGCTGAGGTCGCCGAACTTACCGCGCCTGTTACCAGTACTTTTTCAGGTGACAGGCTGTAGGTGAGACTGGTAGCGATGGGCAGCAGTATACCGGCGACGTCATTGGCCCCGGCACCGATAATAAAGCCCACCTGGGGCTCCTGGCTGAGCTCGGCTTCGAGAAATTCATCCAGCTGGATCTTGCCTTTTTGAATCGGACTGTTTGAAATTTCATTGCGGGCCGAAAAAAGGTGGGATGGCATGAGCGGATAGGCGTCCAGGCTGCTGATATTCTCCATGAGCTTGATGATGGTGTCGTAATGGTTAATGAAGTTTGATGGGTTGTTCTTGATGTCGGAACGCAGTTCCGAGGGTATGCTCACGGCATCCAGGATGCCCGTGAGGGTTTTGAAATTAAATTTGATAAAATTTTTCGATGCGTCACGTTTGGCCGCCTTTAATCCGCGGAATTTGAGCAGAACCGCATATTCTGTGCTGCGCAGACTGCGCGCTTTTTCCACAAAGGCCGTGTAGTCGGCCGGTGTGTTGCAAAGGCCCTGAGCCGCCTCAATGATGGCACCGGGCTGACACCCGGGTGCCAGGGGAATGCCCTTTAAGTTCTGTTTTATTATTTCGACAATGTTATCCTGGTTCATGTGTCCGGAAATTTCAAGTACTTTCAGTCGTTTGGAGCGGATCAGGGCAGGATCCAGTATGTCGATGCGGTTGGTGGTGAGGGTCGTAAATACCTTGTTGAGGGGCACCTCTCCGTCGATGAGGCTCAAAAACTTATTGGTGAGTTTGTCCGAGGGGGCACCCCCCGATGCACTTCTTTTGGGGGCAATGCTGTCGCCTTCATCAAAAAACACCACCGTGGGGGCGATCATTTTGGCAATTTCGTAGATTTTTTCCAGGTTTTCCACTGTGCCCTCAATGAGATTGATGGGATCCTGAAGGGATGTCGGGCTGGCGGCAATATCATGAACATTGCCGTTTTCGCTCAGCCAGGCCCTGGCCAGGAAGGTTTTGCCGCTGCCGGGCGGGCCGTTTAACACCACGCCTTTTTCTTCACTGATACCATAAAAAAGGCAGTTGTTGCACATCTCCGAGTAGGTGTTCTTGATCTCACCGACGTACTCTTCCCAACGGACATGACGATCCATCCGGTTGACGAGTTTTTTGTACAGGTCACCGTATGTGTTTTTTGCCACCAGTTCAAATGCGCTGCGCACCAGGAAGGGATCATCAAGGTAGGTGTGGGTAAAATCGTTTTTGATTTCAATAATGGAGTGGATGAGCTTTCGGACATAAGAAGGCGTTATCTTGAGGGATCTTTCTTTGAAAATAATGTAGAGTTTTTCAACGGCACTGACCAGATCCCCCGGTGGAATACACCGGGCGCCTTTGCACCGGGCCGATCTGGGGTCAAGGTCCGTCCGGATATCACTGTGCAGTAATTCGATGCGAACAATTTCCCGCAGGTTGTCATGGTTTTTCCAATAATCTGAAATATCGATGATTTTTCCCTTTTCAACAAACCGTCGATAGATGGCTCCGTCAAATCGTTCCGGCTGATCACTGGTGGCAATCAGGAGGCAATCCCGATGGCCGCTGATGATTTCATCAAGAATTATGTTGGAGGTGTCGATCAATGTCCGTTGTTGCCGTTCAACGCCACTGGATTCGCGACTTTCAATTTTTCCAAAGGCACTGTGGGCTTCTTCGATGTGGCGTATGGCGGTTTTGCGCGGATCCCCCATGGCTTTTTTGAAATAGTTGCCCGGTTCGCCTGCCAGGGCGGTCTGATAGTCATTGGGGGTAATCATGGTATAATCCACCAGAAGGCCCTGCTCCTCAAGTTCACCTAAATTTTGGCCGATTTGTCGTTTAAATAAAAAGCGTATCAGGGGCAGGCGACCCAGTCTTTTGTAAAATATGAGCCGGCGCCGGCGCTCTATTGCCGTGGTCAACGTGGGGTCGACTTCCTGGATGGTTTTCCAGAACGGTTCATTGGACAGCAGTTCCTCTTTTTTTTGTTTGAAGTCGATTTCCGGCAAAATTTCCCTGGCAAAGATAATTTTTCGGATCGTATGTTTGATGGTGGCGGTTTTACCGCTGCCGGTGGGACCTGTGATCAGCAGCAGCGGGGATTTGGGAATGGTGGCATCGGACAGGTATTCCTTACGCAGGTGGGCACGGTATATTTTTGTAAAAAGGTCCGCCAGTTCCCAGGGAACATGGACATCCGTGAGCTCTTTGTCCAGAAGCTCCAGCAGATATTGGTAATCCCGGGCCGACACCTCTTTTTCCAGTATTTTATTCCAGGCATCCTGGGGGTTGGTCTCGCCGGACAGTTCAAACCGTTTTTGCCAGTCCGTGAGGATATCCGGGTTTTTCAGGATTTTAAACTGTTTTTCCGGGGCGGACATGAAGAGGCTGAGCAGGGTGTCTAAAACAGTGTTTAAGAGGTCCACCCTGGGTTTGTACTGGTTCAGCCGGGCCCGCATAAAGGCCTTGGTTTCATAAGGCCATGCAGCCACCAGTTCCTGGATCTCCCCGATGCGGTTTTCCGGCAGCCGTACATATTTAATTTCCCGGGTTAGTTTTCGTACCATCGTTTTTCTCCTGTCCCGAAAGGGTCGGCTGAGTTGTTCCGCCATCAATGGGTATTGTCAAAGCGGGCGTCCCCAGGGTGTTCTGTATCACGACCGTATGCTGCCCGGTCTGGTTTTTTTCATAGGCGGAAGCCCATTTTTGCTGGACCAGAAACTGCAGCAGGGCCACATCCGTGGCGCCGCCTTTTTGTCCCAGGGCATTTTGCAGGGCCTGTATGCCGCCAAGGTAGGCCGCATACAGTTTCCGGATGCGGCTGGCTTCCTGATCGGCCGCATAATTTTCCGCCTCGGCAATCAATTCCCGTCTTTTCTTTTCTTCCGATGCGGCCACCAGTTTATCGCCGAAGCGGGTTTCCTTGAGAACGAAGCTGACGATTTTGATGCCGTATTTCTGTTCCAACGTGGGTCCGCCGATGTTTATGGGGCGCTCTTTCAATGCCTTGAAAATTTTTTCTTTAATCTGTTCCCGGTCACTGATCAGCCGGTTGAGTTCCTGGGCCTGCAGGTTATCTTTGACAATACCGTCATAATCCCCCTGAAGCAGTTCCAGGGGGCTCAGATTCTCAATGGCCCAGGTTTTCAGATCCCAAATCCGGTAGGTCAACAGGGCCGATGTCCAAAGGGCAACGCTTTCACGTGAAATAATACGCATGGGTTCCATCTGGCCCCCTAAAAACAGGGTCTGGTTCATCAGGGCCATTTCCTGTTCGATCCGGGTGAAAAAGGGCAGCCGGACGTGCCATCCGACCTGGGTGACAACTTCGCGCTTGCCCCCCAGACGCTCGATGACAACGGCATAGTTTTTTTTAACCTTATAGATGGTCTTGGTGGCGTAGACCAGGGCGGTAAACCCATAGATCAGGCCGACAAGGGTCACAAACGCGATGATTCTGCGCAATACGGTTTTGATAAAGGCCCTTCGGAGTAATTTGCGGGTTAATTCTTCAGGCATGGTGCCTCCTTTGCTTTCCGGTTTACAAAAAACGGTTGTTCGGGTGGCAGGGGGTGCAGGTAAACTTCATTGAAAGACGTAAAAAGAACATATTCTCACCTGAATTGAGCGATTGGCCGTAAGCTTTACGCAATTAGCCAAATAATTTCTAAACACTGTCAAACGTCGCCATTTCACCCAATGGTCGAAGATCCCATTACCGGTAAACGCCCAAAGTATAAGAGAGCTAACCGTTAATTGCTAATAGCTCAGCTTCGGTCTCAGTGTATCAGACGGCATTTTGGTGCTCTGCGCCCTCTGGCAAGGCCTATGGTTTTCGGCAGGCGCTATTCCGGTTTTCGGGATGAGCCGGGTTGTTTGAGATGTTGTACAAACCAGGCCGTGGCCTCGCGGACAAAGGCCTGCTGATGGTTAAAATTGCTCATACGGTGGTCGCCGGACTTTTGAATAACCAGTTTTTTGGCGTCTTTGGCGTGTCGGTAAATTCGTTTTGCATGGGATACCGGGACCACTTCGTCATTGTCTCCATGGAAAATCAGACAGTTGTGGATTTCTGCAAGATAACCGGAAATATCAAAACAAAAAGCGTTTTTATTGAGAACATGATCCGGCAGTATTTTATCTTCGGCAGGGAACAGGGAAACAGACGCACTGTCCACGGGCGCTGCAACTGTGACCAGTGCCCTTATCCCCAGGCTTTTGGCCAGGGCCAGACATACGGCGCCGCCCATGCTGCTGCCGAAAAGACCGAGCCGGTTCCCCGTGTCCCGGCGATCACGGATGAGCTGCACGGCACAGCGCAGGTCACACATCCGGGATTCAAGGGATGTCACCCTGCCAAAATCGCCCTGACTGCGCCCGCACCCGCGGTGATCAAATCTGAAAAAGGCGATGCCATGCGCATTGCACCTTTTGGCCAGTGCCATCTGTTTTGGGGAGTCGCCGCTGCTGAACAGTCCGTGAACACCGATGACCGTGGGGGGCGCTTCGACCAGCGGAAGGTGAAGGGTCCCGGCCAAGACCAGTCCGTTCGATAAAAATGAGATTCTTTCACAAATTGTATCTTTTGTATTTATTTTAATCATAAACAATCCCTGAATACAATTAATATTTTATGTTTGTATCGAAAAATCGGATGAGAGGGTATGTAAACATCCTGGCCAAGAGGACAAGGCGTTGGTTATCCCAAGAAGGGATTTGCGTTATTTGGAAGTTTATTGAATTACAGAAATTTCAAATAACAAATCCCAAAAAACAAACAAATAACAATGACCAAAATCCCAAACAAAAATGAAATCACGTTGAACCGGTTTAAAATTTGTGATTTATGTGTAACCCCGCCGATGGGTCTTGATGCTGCTGTTATTCTACGACCATTTTCTGTTGATGCAACAACAAAATGGCCGTATCCCCGGCGGTTTGACTTGCCGATTGATGGTAACGCTTTTATCGCTTTCCCGAATATGTGGAAGGTGATATACTCATGACTGTTGAAAATTGAAAATCCGGTTTAATTTGATGGGCTTGTAAAGAGCTGGTGATAAGAGGAAATGACAAATAAATGACTGTAAAAAAAGGCCAACAGCTTGAAGTCGTTGTTGAAGATATGGCATTTGGGGGCCGCGGACTGGTGAAGGTAGACGGTCTTGCCGTGTTTGTGGACCAGGGGGTTCCCGGGGACCGGGCTGAAATACGGATTGTAAAAAAAAAGAAGAATTTTGCCGAGGCAAGGGTGATTCGGATCATGACACCGTCGCCTTTCCGGGTAACGCCGCCCTGCCGGTATTCCGGGTTTTGCGGCGGCTGCAAGTGGCAGTTTCTCGATTATCCAAAGCAGCTTGAATACAAACGAAATCATGTGATCGAATCCATTGAGCATATCGGGCTGCTTCAGAACATATTGGTGCATGACGTCATTCCGTCACCGAATATGTTTAAATATCGCAACAAGATGGAATTTTCCTGCTCCGACCGCCGCTGGCTGCTGCCTGAGGAGATGGATAAAGAAGGAACCGACATCAGTTTTGCTATAGGACTGCACGTGCCGGGCACCTATCACAAGGTTTTGGACACAGACGCCTGTCTGCTGTTTCCGGACCTTGGCAATGCCATCCTTGAAGATGTCAGACAATATATAAAAAAATCGGATCTGCCGGTTTACGGCCTCCGCAGCCATGAAGGGTTCTGGCGGTTTTTGATGCTCAGACATTCGGCGGCCCATGACCGATGGCTGGTGAATATCGTCACTGCTGAAAAACGGCTGGAGGCGGTCAACCCCCTTGCCCATATGTTGATGGAAAAATATCCCCAGGTTGTTTCCATCGTCAATAATATTTCGGCCCGAAAGGCCAGCATTGCCATTGGTGAATCGGAAATCCTGCTGGCCGGTGAGCGGTGCCTGAAAGATAAAATCAATGCGTTTGAATTTGAAATATCCGCCAACTCTTTTTTTCAAACCAATACCCTGGGGGCGGAACGACTCTACCGGACGGTGGTCGACTATGCCGGACTCACCGGCAGTGAAACGGTCGCCGATCTGTATTGCGGTACCGGAACCATTGCCATCTGTCTTTCAAGTGGCGCCAGACAGGTCATAGGCATTGAAATCGTGGAAAGTGCCGTGGCAGATGCTGAAAAAAACTGTGCCCTGAACAATGTCTCCAACTGTCGTTTCATCCCGGGCGATATCAAGGATTGCCTGTCTAAAATTACAAAAGTGCCGGATGTCATGATTATCGATCCGCCCAGAGTGGGAATGCACAAGGACGTGGTCAGGCAGGTCCTTGAGATGGCACCGCCGAGGCTGGTGTATGTCTCATGCAACCCGGCGACCCTGGCCCGGGACCTTAACATGATCAAGGATCAGTACCGGGTCCTGGAGGTGCAGCCGGTGGATATGTTTCCCCATACATTTCACATCGAATCGGTGGCCAGGCTGGAAAGAGTATAGATAATGAAAATTGAAATGATCCCCATCGGGTATGTGGCAACCCATGCAAAGGACCTGCCGCGACACTGGAGCTTATCTGATGTAGAGGGCCGTTTGGTGATCCATCAGAAATATCAAGGCGGCATAAAGGGCATCAAATCCGGGCAGCGCATTGTCGTTTTGTTTAATTTTCACAAGAGCCCTGCCTATACAGCCGAGTACCTGATTCAGTCCCCTGCGCATCACACTCATCCCATGGGCGTGTTCAGCATCTGTTCCCCGCGACGGCCGAATCCCATCGGGCTTTCCGTGCTGGACGTGATCTCGGTGATGGGAAACGTGATTTGCGTAAAGGGGCTGGATATGTTTGACGGTACCCCGATTCTGGACATCAAGCCCCATATCGAAGAAAAGCAGGATTGCCCGAGTTACAGGGCCGGAGAGTAAGGGGTTGCCAAAGGGGCGAATGTCATCGATTTTAAAAAGATAGTTGAAAAGACACCCAAACGGGTCAGAAAAGAATTTTTCAATGAAACCGGCAGATCCGATCCTGTGACATTTTTATTGAGATACAAAAAGCCGTTTGATTTCAAGCAGACACTGTCTTTCATGAAACCCAGAGAGATGGAAGGTGTCGAAGTGGTCACGGAAAAAAGCTTTGGTAGAACATTCCGGGCGGACGCTGTAAAAGGGTTTTTTACGGTAACGGATAGCCCCGAACAATCAGCCCTGGAATTGAGGATAGGCTGTGACGACATAAAATGCATTAAGGCAATCAAGGCAATCCGGAACAGGGTCCGTAAGGTTTTTGACCTTGATACCGACTTTGCAGCCATTAACGAAAGATTTGCAAAAGATAGATTGCTGTCAAAGGCAATGGTGAACGGCCATGTGCCGCGGTTGCCTGTTGCCTTTGATCCCTTCGAGTTTGTTGTAAGAGCGGTACTCGGGCAACAGATATCCGTAAAAGCAGCGACAACTTTGACGGCAAGAATTGCCAGGAAAGCGGCCATAAAATGCGATAAAAGCTTTCCCCAGGGACTGGATTATTTCTTTCCTGATCCGTCGGAATTATTGAATCTGGCACTTGACGGCCTTGGGATAACCGGAACCCGGCAGGCAACAATAAAAACCGTTGCCCGAAGCATTCTCAACAAGGATTTCCGCTTGACGCCCCACCAGACATTTGAATCGTTTCACCAGGATTTTTCGGCCCTGAAAGGCATCGGGGACTGGACTGTCAGCTATGTTGCGATGAGGGGACTGGGTATGGTCGACAGCTTCCCTGCCGGTGATTTAGGGGTTGGCAAAGCACTGGCAATAGATGGTAAGGTGCCGTCAAAAAAAGAGATTATTGATATGGCCGAACAGTGGCGCCCATACAGATCCTATGCGACGTTATGTCTGTGGAATTTATAATTAGGAACGGGTAAAAGTAACACGGGGTGAGCTACTTAAAACAGCGAAGGACTTAAAGAATTTCGGTGTATTATCGGGGGCGGGATGATGTTGTCTGCGATTATGTCCGAGTCTTCGTTCCGGTATATGCTGGGAATAGGAGAATTCCCGTCTTTCAACACCTAATCGCCGCTCCGAGCGGGGCAATAATTCTGAGCCGTATTTTGCTTTCATTGCAATCACTTTCTTTCCAAGCCTTAAAAAAAATAGTATCGGTGTCAACCAATACATTGTTGTCACCTGTTCGAACAACTCGGGGACAAGGCCTTCTGCCTGAGGTCTTTATTTAATAAAGCAATAAGGATGCCTAATTTACAACTCTTTATAATCATAGGCGTTAATCGGGTTTGGCGCCGTCATAATCAGGGACGTGTCGCGTTTTTTTGCGCGGTGGTTACGTTTTTTGCGCACATTCTATGACCGTTGCCGGCTCCCGGGGACTGATACCGGAGCCGGAATACGCTTGCTATTTCAATAAATTAATGAAAAAAGAAAACGTTTGAGCGGTTTTACAGCAGATACAGACAGGTGTGTTTTATTGTCATAATCAACCCATTGGAAAGGAGCACTATGGCAGATGAAAAAACTGAAAAACTGGCTGTTTTGATCGATGCGGACAATGCCCAGCCGTCCATCATCGAAGGACTGCTGGCTGAGATTGCAAAGTATGGGACCGCCAGCGTCAAGAGAATTTACGGGGACTGGACCATGCCGGGGCTCAAGGGGTGGAAGGAGGTATTGTTGCAGTTTTCCATTCAACCCATCCAGCAGTTTGGTTACACTTCGGGGAAAAATGCCACTGACAGCGCCATGATCATTGATGCCATGGATCTGCTCTATACGGACAAATTCGATGGCTTTTGCATCGTGTCCAGCGACAGTGACTTTACCAAGTTGGCCTCCCGGATTCGGGAGGCCGGCCTCTTTGTGTACGGTTTTGGTGAGAAAAAAACACCGGAGGCGTTTGTTTCGGCATGCGACAAGTTTATTTTCACCGAGGTGCTGCGCTCCAAGGATGAGCACAGTGAAAAAATAAGGCGCAAAACCATCCCCGAACTGAAAAAGGACACCAAACTCTTCAATTTGCTGCGAAACGCTGTGGAAGCTTCTTCGGATGACAGTGGGTGGGCCCACCTGGCATCGGTGGGCAGCAACATTGCCAAGCGGTCCCCCGGGTTTGATCCACGTAACTACGGTTATAAAAAGCTGGGAGAACTGGTGGGGGCGACCCGGCTGTTTCAGATTGAAGAGCGAACTGTTGGTGATGGCCCCTTTACTGCCATCTATCTAAAGGATATGCGTAAAAAATAAGGTGACCGATAATATGTCCTTTAATGAATTTGGCCTTGGGATTGAACTGCTCAAAGCCGTTGAAGCAAACGGGTACGCCACCCCCACCCCAATTCAGTCCAGGGTTATTCCGGCTATTCTCGACGGACGGGACATTCTTGCCCGGGCCCAGACCGGAACCGGTAAAACAGATGCATTTGCATTGCCTGTGGTGGAAATTTTAAGCCGCCAAAGCGGCCGGGGGAGTCACCCCCGTGTCCTTGTCCTGACCCCCACACGGGAACTGGCGCTTCAGGTGGGAGAGTGCATAAAGGCTTATGCCAGGCGGGTGGCCATTCGATGCACCGTGGTTTACGGCGGGGTTCGCACCAGTCCCCAGATCGATCGATTACGGCGCGGCATTGATATTCTGGTGGCTACCCCGGGCCGGCTGCTGGATCTTGCTGCCCAGGGGGCCCTGAATCTTTCCCGGATAGAATTCCTGGTTTTTGACGAGGCGGATCGAATGCTGGATATGGGATTCAGCGATGAGATCTCCGAGATCCTTGATATCGTTCCATCAGAACGAAGAACCATGCTGTTTTCCGCCACCTACACCCAACAGATCCGGGATCTGGCCGCAATAATGCTCAAGGACCCGGCCCATATTGAGGTGACGCCCCGCCAAACAGCGGCAGAATCGGTTGATCAGAAGGTGCACCTGGTGGATCGGGCCAATAAACGGGCGCTTCTCATCCACCTGATCACCCGGGGCAACTGGACTCAGGTATTGGTGTTTTCCCGCACCAAACACGGGGCAAATAAACTCACGGAAAAATTGGCTGCTAAAAAAATCAGCGCCGCGGCCCTGCACAGCAACAAGAGCCAGTCTTTCCGGACACGGACCCTTAAAGAGTTTAAAAGCGGTGAGATCCGCGTTCTCGTGGCAACGGATGTCGCCGCAAGGGGCCTGGATATCAGCAACCTGCCCTATGTGGTCAATTACGATGTGCCCAGCGTTCCCGAGGATTATGTCCACCGCATTGGCCGCACCGGCCGTGCCGGGGTCAGGGGTATTGCCGTCTCCCTGGTCGGCGATGATGAAAAGCCTTATCTTCAGGCCATTGAAAAATTGATCAACCGGAAGATTCCGGTGGAAAAAGTTGACGGCTACACAGAAGATAGCGCGGTGCCGGATTTTGTTCTGTTTCGCCCCGGCAGCCCATCCAGCGAACAAAAGGCAGATCCGGCCATAAAAGAGTGGGTCAGCAGACGAAAAGCGGTAAAAGAGCGTTCGAAAATCCGCAGGGCAAAGACCACCGGTTCCGGCAAAAGCGTAAGGTCGGCATCAAAACCCAGATCCGGCAGCAAAAACAGCCCGGCTGGAAAAAAGAAGACCCCCTTAGCAGCGCGTTCGCATCAAACGTCTAATCAGGTCAAACCCCGGGGAAGGCGATAAGTCAACATAAGGACCTTAATTCTGAAATTGGTTTTTTGGATGTACACGTTTTCAAGTCTTCATTTCTCACTGTTCAATTTTATTTTGTTGGGTTTTTTTATGATGGCCAAGGCGTAGAAACGATCCCGGCAGTTGTCGTTGTTTTGCAGTTGTTTTTGATCGCTTTTGGGTATAAGGTGCGTGCCGTGATTGCTTGACACTGATAAGGGATAAGAGGGGGTAAGGTGGCGGAAGTGCATGGGAATCGAACCCACCCGAGACGGTTTTAGCGCCTCACACCGGATTTGAAGTCCGGGAGCCTCACCAGTAAGCTGCGCACTTCCGAATTTAATTTTTGAAAAGTGGATAGTACAGCCCATAGTGATGTGTGTCAATGGTTTTTAACCTTGGATAAAAATATATGAAAAATGACAGAATCGCTTTTTTTGATTGCTTTTGCGGTATCAGCGGAGATATGACCCTGGGGGCCTTTGTCGATTTAGGCGTGCCGGTAAAATGGCTGGAGGAGACGCTTTGTCGGTTGCCCCTGGAAGGATTCAAACTTGAGATTGATTCGGTTTTCCGTAACGGCATCAAGGCCCAAAAAATTTTTGTAAGGGTTCTGGAAGACTCAAAATCCAGAAATTATGCTCAGATTAAATCGCTGATCCTGCAGAGTCCCTTGTCTGAAACGGTGAAAGGCCTGAGCCTGGACATGTTTAAACGGGTGGCTGTGGCCGAAGCCGGTGTGCACGGGTGCTCCCTGGAAAAAGTGCATTTTCACGAGGTCGGCGGCATCGATGCCCTGGTGGATATGGTGGGAACGGCGCTGTGTGTTGAATACCTTGGGATTGAAAAGGTCGTGGCATCGCGATTGCCCCTGGGCCAGGGGTTTGTCAACTGTTCCCATGGCACCATTCCGGTGCCTTCTCCGGCAACACTGGCCATTTTAAAGGGGATACCCACTTATGGCACTGATATTGATAGTGAACTGGTCACGCCCACCGGGGCTGCCATCATTACCTGCCTGGCACAATCCTTTGGCACGCGGCCGGAGATGGTCGTTGACAAAATCGGTTATGGTGCCGGCACAAGGGACATAAAATCCCGGCCGAACCTGCTGCGAATCATTGTGGGCACAGGGGCAGACGAGGGCAAGTGCGATACCCTGTCCCGTGACCGGGTGACGGTGATTGAAAGTTGTATCGATGACATGAATCCGGAAATTTTCGGATATCTCATGGAAATGCTGTTTGCCGACGGGGCACTGGATGTGGTGTGGACCCCGGTGTTTATGAAAAAAAACCGGCCGGGCACCCTGGTTCAGGTGCTGTGCCCACCTATCCTGCGGGAAAAAATTATCCACCGCATTTTATCTGAAACCACCGCCTTAGGGATACGGTTTCATGAAATGGAACGATGTCTGCTCCCCCGGGACAGAGTCACAATCCAGACGCCATTCGGGGCGATAAAGGCTAAACGGGTAGGGGGGCTGGACGGAGAAACGCGCATGGTGCCCGAATTTGAGGAATGCAGGACCCTTGCCCTTGAAAAAGGCATCCCCATACGCCTGGCCTATGCACAAATCCAGAAGGCCCTTGACCAAGGATGAACCGACCCGCCAAATACCTTGACAAAAAGTATGCCAGATTATAGAAACAGGCCATGAATTCTAAAGAAAAAATCATCCTGTTTCTGGCCACCAGCGGTCCTGTGGGAAAAATTCCCTTTGCCCCGGGAACCTTTGGAACACTGGTGGGGTTGCCCCTTTGTTTTTTTTTGTCTCTTTGCAGCACCTCTTTTGGTGCCATTTTTACCATCACGTTTATCGTGCTGGCCATCTGGGTGGCCCAGGAAGCTGAACGGCAGATAAAAGAGAAAGACCCCGGCTGTATTGTGATCGATGAAATTGCCGGAATGATGGTGACCCTGCTGGGCCTGCCCTTTGATCCGCTGACGGTGGTGGCGGGCTTTCTGATTTTTCGAATTCTGGATATCTTCAAGCCGTTTCCGGCCCGATTGCTTGAAAAAACCATCCCCGGTGGCGCCGGTGTGGTCCTTGATGATATTGCCGCCGGTATCTGGGGAAATCTGATTTTAAGGGTCATATTAATGCTAATGACGTAGAGACGCTGTTCACAAAAGGACTTGTGGGGAGAAGAATACATCTTTGGGCCCATAAACGGTTACGAAATACGAAAGGTACAATAAAAAATTTGAGTTCTAAAACCATTGCCAAACCTGAAGTTCAGGTAAAAAAAAAGAGCGGCCTGCGGGAAAATGTCGAAGCCATTCTCATCGCCATTGTGCTGGCCCTGTTCATCCGGACATTTGTGGTGCAGGCGTTTAAAATTCCTTCGGGTTCCATGAAGGAAACGTTGAAGATCGGTGATCACATCCTGGTAAATAAATTTATTTATGGCGTAAAGCTGCCGTTTATCGATAAAACCATCATACCGATTAAAGATCCCCAGCGTGGCGATATCGTTGTTTTTAAATTTCCCAAAGAGCCGGACAAGGATTATATCAAAAGAGTGGTGGGGGTGGCCGGAGACGTTATCCGGATTCACAATAAAAAAGTGTATGTCAATAACCAGTTGCAGAAAAATCCCCATATCATGCATACCGATCCCCGTATTTATCCGGCACAATATCAGTCCCGGGATAACATGGGCCCCATAACCGTTCCGGCAGATTCCATTTTTGTCATGGGAGACAATCGCGATAACAGTTACGACAGCCGTTTCTGGGGATTTGTCAGACTTAACGCGGTGAGGGGTAAAGCCTTTATTATCTACTGGTCATGGGACAGTGATGGGTCCTGGAGTGGTGAAAATTTTTTCGTCAGGTGGAACAGGATCGGAAACCTTTTAAAATAGAATTTTCCACAGCCGTTGTAACTATCGTATTGTTTAGCGACAAACTGTGACGGTCTCGTAAAAAGTCCAACTTCTGCGTTGCGCTGCAGCCCGCAATCATTCAACGTACGATGGTTACGCCTCATGATTGTGAAATTTGCACGCCTTGACACGCAGTGAAGCGTAGCGCTCATTTGAACTTTTTACGGAACCGTCTAAATTCGACTTTTAACGAGTTTATCAACTGTGAACTGTAAACCGACAACCGTGAACAGCTTTAACGAGGGATTCATGAAACCGGTTTTGATTCAAGGCGGCAGGGTTGTCGATCCGGGCAGAATGGATGAATTGGCGGATATTCTCATTGATAAGGGGAACATTGTCCGTGTGGTATCCGCTGCTGACGGTGGGCTGACCCCATTATCAGATGATTATCCGGATCTTGCCGTCATTGATGCCAGAGGGAAAATTGTTTCCCCCGGATTGATTGATATGCACGTTCATTTTCGGGAACCCGGGTATGAATACAAGGAGACCATCCAGAGCGGTTGCATGGCGGCTGCCCATGGCGGTTTTACAGGGGTTTGCGCCATGCCCAACACCATGCCGGTGAATGATGATCCGAAAAACACCGAATTTGTAATCAACCAGGCCCAAAAAGCGGAAAGTGCCCGGATTTATCCGGTGGCGGCCCTCAGCAGAGGCCTGAAAGGGCTCAGTCTGTGTGACTATGACCTATTAAAGCGCGCCGGGGCTGTTGCCGTAACCGATGATGGCTTGCCCCTGGTCGACAGCCGTTTAATGCGTCAGGCCCTGGAAAGCGCATTCCTGGCCGGATTGCCTGTGCTCGTCCACAGTGAAGACCTTGCCCTGGCAGCGGGCGGTGCCATGAATGAAGGGCCGACGGCCGTCAGATTGGGGCTTTCCGGCATTCCCAATGCTGCGGAAAGCATCGGGGTCATGCGGGATATTGCCCTGTGCGAGCTGACCCATGTCCCCATACATATCATGCATGTATCAACCCGGGAAAGTGTTCGTGCGCTGCGTGATGCCAAAGATAGAGGGGTACCGGTGACAGCTGAAACGGCGCCCCATTATTTTACCTTGACCGATGAAGCCGTGGCAAAATACGGGACCCGGGCCAAAATGAATCCACCATTAAGATCCGCTGCAGACCGGCAAGCGGTGAGAGCGGCGCTTGCAGACGGTACCATCGATGTGATCGCCACAGACCATGCCCCCCATTCCGTTATTGAAAAACAGGCGCCATTTGCCAAGGCCCCCAACGGTATCATCGGGCTTGAAACATCCTTGTCCCTCTCTTTTAAACTTGTTGAAGACGGCGTGATCGGCATGAGCGAACTGATCTCTCTGATGAGCGTCAATCCTGCCCGGATACTGGGCCTTGACAGCGGGCTTTCGCCAGGCAACAGGGCTGATATCACGATTATCGACACTGAAAAGTCATATGTGGTTGATGCCCAGCGGTTTCAGTCCCAGGGCCGCAACACCCCTTTTAACGGGTGGGCCCTAAAAGGCAAGGCGGTGATGACCCTGGTGGGTGGAAAAATCGTATTTCAGGAATAGGCAGAACCCGGAATCTAATATGTGCCTGATCGGAAACTATCGAAAAGTTTAAACGATAAGGCTTTATTGTAGAATTTAAATAAGCGAAGATTTTAGCTGATAGCTATTGGCTTTCAGCTTGGAATGATGAAGGACTCTTTTGGCTAACTGCTAACGGCTGATTTTTCAAGCACCAATTTTCAGAATCACGGGCAATAGCCCATCATTCATTACAAATACATACCAAACGGATGATTCCATCATGCCTTTTAAAAAGCCGCACATTCTGGTTGTTGATGATGAACTCAGCATGCGGGAACTTCTTGAGCTGGTGTTGAAGCGGGAAGGGTACCGTGTTGATCTGGCCGAGAACGGACGTAAAGCCATTGAAAAAATTAAAAAGACACATTTTGACCTGTTGCTGTGCGATATTCGGCTGGGGGATATCACCGGCCTGGAAGTACTGCGGGAAGTCAAGAAAAAGGACCCGGATACGGTGGTTATCATGATTTCAGCCTATGCATCTGCCGAAACGGCGGTGGCGGCCATGAATGACGGTGCCTATGATTATGTCCCTAAGCCATTTGATAAAAATGAATTAAAACAGACCATTGCCAATGCCCTTGATCTTAAGACCATTGAGTCCGAAAAAAAGATTTTAGATGATGAACTTCAAAAGACGCTTCATTTTGGTGCAATTGTCGGTAACAGCCCCGGGATGATGCGTATCTATAAAATGATCGATCAGGTCGCCAGGACCAGCACCAATATCATGATAACCGGTGAAAGCGGTACCGGCAAGGAATTGATCGCCAGGGCCATCCACGGCCAGAGTAGCCGAGCCGACAAAGGCTTTGTTGCCATTAACTGCGGCGGCATTCCGGAAACATTAATGGAAAGCGAACTGTTCGGTTATAAAAAGGGTGCCTTTACAGGGGCCACGACCGATAAAAAAGGGCTTTTCAAGGAGGCTGACGGCGGCACCATATTTTTAGATGAAATCGGCGAACTCAGTACGCCCATCCAAGTGAAGATTTTGCGGGCCGTTCAGGAAAAGGTTTTCAAACCGGTGGGCGGCAATGAGGATATCACCGTGGACATGCGCATTATTTCAGCCACCAATAAAAACCTTGAGGATGAGGTGATCGAAGGGCGTTTTCGGGAAGACCTGTTTTATCGGCTGAATGTCATTGAAATAAAAATGCCGCCGTTAAGGGAACGCAAGGCGGACTTGCGTGCACTGGCCCAGCATTTTCTTGAGAAATATTCCAAAGCGTCGGGTAAGGGCATCCAGAAAATTTCGGCATATGCCATTGATCTTTTGAATAAATATGATTTCCCCGGCAATGTACGCGAGCTGGAGAACCTGATTGAACGCAGTGTGGCCCTGTCCACCACCAATATCCTGCTCCCGGACAGTCTGGCCCTTTCCATTCACAAGCGCAGATGGATTGAAGGTGTAAAAGGGAAACGATTTGATTTAAATGAGGTCGCCGATGGCGGTGTTGACCTTGATCAGACCCTGGGCGAGATCGAACGGGCCTATTTGACAAAAGCCCTGGAGTGTACCGGCAACAACAAACAAAAAGCCGCCGAATTATTGCATATCAGCTTCCGGTCCATTCGCTACCGGATTGATAAACTGGCCATTGAATAAACACCGACCCCACCGGTCTCCGGCTGGGAGCGAAATGACAAATAGCAAGCCGCCAATATTCAATTTTCACTATTCAATATAATGGGTTCCGGCTTGGCCGGGTCCGTGGCTTTTTCTTTTGACAGCATGGGCTCGATTATCTTCAGCGGCAGTTTAAACGTTCTCTCCAAAATACCCATCAACCCCCTGCCCACTGCCGCTACCGGCAGTATCGAAATTTTCGGCTGCGCATAATCGCCGGTGACCTCCAGGGGGATGGAGACAAGGGAACCCGCCAGGATATAACCTACCAGAGGGGTCATCTTGATGACGCGATCAACGGTCTTTAAAGGGGCCACAAGCACCGTTAAATTCAGCTTTTTCCCGATCAGATCGACATACCCCTGACCGATCAGTTCCATGGATGCGCCGTCCATGACCGCTTCTTTCAAAGTGAGTCTGCCGTTGTCAAGGGCCGCCTTCAGCGTGATGGTCTTATATGCAAATCCCTCTTTTCCGATGCCGGGATTCTTTCCGAATAAAATTTCAGTGCTATTGAGAAATGTCAGGATATTAGACAGTGTCGTGGCCTTGAAAATACTGCCATTGCTGGCAATCAGTTCAAAATCACCCGTCAGTGAGGCCGGCATCATCTCCGGTGGACCCAGGGCCTTGATCACGCCGCTGAGCTCAAAAAGGCCGGTCGCTTCTTTTTCTCCGTTGAACAGCCAGTCGATCACCGGTGCCAGGGGTTGGTTTTTGGCCTCGGGTTTAAATTCGAGGGCCAGATCTCCGGTGGTTCTTTTTATCACGACCTGGCCGGGTGTTGAAATCCCGTGGATTTTGGCATGGGTCACGTTGACATGGATATTGTCCCGGTCCAGTTGAATTTCGGCTTGAAACGGCTGCCATGTGGTTTGGCCGTATACCAGAGACGCCGACGTTAATCTGAGGCTCCCGGTGACAGGATAATCAAACACCCCATCGCGTGTTACAGGCCCGCTGTCGGAAGAATCACGGATGTTGGCGTGCTGGGTATATCCGGTTTTTTTCAGCATGTTCCGGATGTGATCGACATTCAATTGATCGGCTGCAATATCCATGTCCAGGAGCAAGCCCTCTTTTGAAAAAAGAGCGTCTCCTTTAAGGTTCAGATTGTTTTCGTCCAGGGTCACAACGGCGGATGCCAGTCTTACACGGTGTTGGTCTGCAGTAAGCGCTATGGCGCTGATATCGAGGGGAAATCCCATAATGCGCGGCAGCTTCAGGTTGCCGCCCTTGAGGTTGCCCTGCACGGTGGATGCCATGGGCTGATCCAGTCGGATATGTGCGCTGAGATCACCATCGACCCATCCGTCGAGCAGATTGCCCTCGACAAAGATTCTGTCCGAGGTCATCTGGTCGATGCGGCCTTTAAAATTGAAATCAAGTGTCTTGTCTTTGATGTATAAACTGGCCGAGGCCCTGGCGTTTTCATCCTTGACCGTCATTTCATTCACCCTGAACGTATCGGGCGTCTGAACAATGTCCAGATGAAGGTCCGGGCCCTGGGGGAATTTCAAATCCCCCATAAAGAGTGTCCGTGTCTTTTTTTCCCAGGAGAGATACGCCGATGACACCGATAATGGTGACCGCCATGCCAGTTCGGAAGGAATATCGAGTCGGGTGGATATCCAGTTATTTGAAAGCGGTCCGATATCGCCTTTGAAAAGCGCCTCAATTTTATGGCGCCCCCCGGCATTGAGCGTGATCAGCCCGGACCCGGCCAGCGTGCCATCCAGAAAGGCCAATCGTGTATCGCTGAAGGAAAAGGTTTTAGCGTCTGCCTGGGAAATGGCATGAAAGTGACCATTTTTCAGGGTAATGGTATTCGGTGAAAAATTGGAATCCAGAACAAGATTTTGAAAAGAACCCACGGCATCGATATCCCAGGTCACAGGCGCGAACAGGGGGCCTTTCAGGCGTATTTGTGATATCTCGAGACCGCCTGCGGCCGTTTGAATATATTTGGGTATTTGAGCGGCGTCAAAAGTGCTGATCCATGGAAAAAATTCCGCCAGATTCAGGGTGATCTCGCCCTTTGACACATCGATAAAAGGCGTATCGTCAAAATCAATATGCCCGGACAGGGTGGAAAAGGCAGAATTTCCGATTTTTCCCGTCAGATGATCCGCAGTGATACCACGGGCATCATATGAAAAATGCCCGCCCTTGATCTCAAGCGGAAAAGGAATTCGACTGTAGGCGCCCGATAGATTAAAACCCGCTATCATCACGTGGGCGGTGATGGCATCCAGGCTTTCCCCGAGCACCAGTTGCCCGGTTGCGTTTCCCTTGAGATGATCGATCCGGTGGAGTTCTTTTAAAAATTGTTCATGGCCCACCACCTGTTTCAGTACCGGCGGTAACTGGGCCAGATCGGCATCCACGGTGATATCAAGATGGAAGGGGGCATTTTTGCCCGACAGACCGATGTTTAAACGGCCGTTTTTACCTGTAGAATTTTCCAGCCGTGCGGCTAAATTTTTTCCTTCCAGTATGCCATCGGCAATGACCACATCGCCGATGACCTGGTCCACACTGCGCCTGAGACCCGGAATAAAAATGCCGCCGTCCACAAGGTGGCCTTTTAGGATAAAGTTTTCCAGGCGGCCCAGATCGGCAAAGTGGTTGCCGTGGGCCGCAAAGGTGATGGCCGGTACATGGCCGCTTTTCACGATATCAAAAATATGGCCGATGACCGGAATATCCCCTCCCGCAGCCAGCGCGGTTTTTCGTGCAGCTGCCACATCAATGTCTCTGCCTTCCAGGTCAAGGCTGATTTGGGAACTGTTTTTATTTTTTTGAAATTTTCCGGACAGACTCAGGTGGGGATGGTCCAGATCGATATTATCAAGGGTTACCTCGATGATATCCCTGTCTATCCGAAAAGCCCCCTTCAATGCCCGGGCTTTGATGACGGTCTGAATCGTTCCCCGTTGCAGGGTTAGGTTTGGGATACCGCCGGTTATCCGGCCATGAATGGCAACCGGCCATACCCCCTGGATATCCAGGTCCAAATCGACTTGCGAATCGGATAATTTTCTGGGTGTCTGGGGAAACAGCTGGTCTGTAATTTTGTGCGGGTGCAATTCATGGATGGCAATTTGGCCTTTAATTTGAGAATTTTTTCGGTTCACGTCAGCATCAAAGGATAGGCTGCCCCACAGGTTTGATTGACAATCGAGACGGATAATGGATTTTTTTTCAGTACCGGTGATGCGGGCCCTGATTTCCCGAAAGGAAAAAACCGGCTGGTTGTTTTTTGAAAATACCAGATGTCCCTGTTTAATATCGACGCCACAGTCCGGGACCATCAGGCCCAGTTCGGCGATCCCGAGGCCGCCTGACTTCGCCGTTCTGGATTTTTTATCGGGGTTTTCAGCCGGTGGTTCGGGTTTGACAACGATCAGATCGGGTGCCAGGGCCTTTATCTCTGCCAGTTGAACGCTTCCTTTGAGTAAAGGCAGCAGCTTCGGGTAGAGGGTCAGTGATGCCACGGTGCCGCTGATTTTTTCAGGGATTGAAAAATTTACCGAATGAAAGACAATTCGGGCCCGGGGGAAAAAAGATATTTTCGCCCTTTCATATGCCAGTTGCCCGCCCGTTTTTTCTGAAAAACCATGCACGACTTCGGTTTTTACGAATTCTAAATTAGCACCATGCCGGGCAATTAGAAAAAAAAGGGCAAGCATGACGATACATACACTTGCTGCCCCTGACCCCCATAAAAATATTTTTTTGGATGTATTCATTATACGTTTTCGGATTTGGCCTTAGACAGTTACCCATTGAATTTTACCAAAAGAACATCAGCCTTATAAAAATAGCGCAATCAATCCAAAAAAGCCAGCACCGTTTATACGAAGGCCCGATTCTTTAATTTCCAATATCTTTGGCTTGATTTTGCATTAGTGAGACGCTAATTAGATGATAATGAAAATACAGTTATGCAAATCCAGGGAGGACAACAATGAGTGAGATCAGGATGACAGGCGAAATCCGGACCGATTATGAATGTGAAGTGACGGGAATGCCGGCCCAGCGGTGGGCCGAGGCTGTTTTTCAGATTGGAGAAGAGGAGATCGTACTGGAAGTCAGCGTTGAAAAAAATATCATCGTGTCCATTATGGCCGGCGAGGATGCCGTCTGGAAAGGAACCCTGACGGGTTTGAAAGAATTGATCAAAAAGGAGATCAAGCCCCGTTAGAATCTTGTGTTGAAGCGTACGGTTCAGCTGAATTTTACACCGCTTCCTATACGGCGATGGTGGCAACCCGGTAACAGCGCAGACAGCGATCTGCTTCGGCAATGGCTTCAGCGTTTGAAAATCCGCTTTCCACCTCGTCAAAGATATATTTTCGGACGTCAGGTGTCAGCAATGTAAGCTGTTTGCGCTGTCTCTTGTCGGGTATGTTGATTTCTTCCCCGCTGTCATACACTTTCATTGTTTTGAAAAATTTATCAAAATAAGCGGCATCATCATAATCCAGGGCCTGGCCATTGATCAGGCGGTCAATGTTCAGGGCCGCCTGCATACCACCGGCACAGGCGGTAATCAGTGCGCCGGGACCGGTTTCACAATCGCCTGCTGAAAAAATTTTCGGTCGACTGGTTTGTTTGGTGACCGGGTCCACAACGATGGTCTTCCAGGGCGTTGTTTTTAACTCTTTTTCGCCTTCCAGCAGCGACAGATCGATTCGCTGGCCGATGGCCGGCACCACCGTGTCACAATCGAATACAAACTCCGAGCCTTCAATGGGAACCGGTCTGCGCCGACCGCTCTTGTCGGGCTTTCCAAGTTTCATCCGGATGCACTGGAGTCCGACCACTTTGCCGCCTTCAGCCAGCACGCGAACCGGGGTGGTCAAAAAGTGAAACCGGACATTTTCCTCTTCGGCATCCTTGATTTCCACCTCATCGGCGGGCATCTCATTCCGGGTTCTGCGGTACACCAGGTTGACATCTTCTTTCTGAATGCGGAAAGAACACCGGACACAGTCAATGGCCACATTCCCGCCGCCGATGACCACCACTTTTTTGCCCTCGGGATACGGGTCCCGGCCCTGGTTGATATCCAGCAGATATTTAACCCCGGGGATAAATCCTTTGTATCCTTTGTCTTCTCCTTCAACCCGCATGGATGTGTTGTCCTGGGCGCCGATACCGATAAACAGGGCGTCAAACTTTTTTTCCAGTTGTGACAGTTTTATATCTTTGCCGATGGTGGTGTTGTAGTGAAAGGTAACCCCCATTTTTCGAACCTGATCCACCTCACCGCGCAAAATACCCCGGGGCAGGCGATAATCGGGTATGCCCACGGCGGACATGCCGCCGGGTTCATCCAGATGTTCATAAACGGTTACCCGGTGCCCTTTACGGGCCAGGTGAAAGGCACAGGTGACGCCGGCGGGTCCTGCACCCACAATGGCGACGGTGCCGGTGGTTTCCGACGCCGTAATCGGGTATTGGGGGCGTTTTGGCCGGGCCAGTTCATGATCGGCAACAAAGCGTTTTAAAAATTTTATGGATATGGGTTCATCCAGGTTTGCGCGACGGCAATTTTCTTCACAGGGGCGCACACACACACGGCCCACGACACCGGGCAGGGGCAACCGCTCCCGGATGACATCAAGGGATTCTTCAAACCGGGCTTCTTTGATATACTCGATGTAGCGGGGAATATCCAGATGGATGGGGCAGGCATCCATGCACGGCGCCGTCAACCTGGAATGGTATGCGCCGGCGGCGATGGTGTTCCCATTGCCCACAGCGTCGGCAAACTGGGCATGAAAATATTTCAAGGCATGGCGCAGAGGGATGGGGCCGGTCTGGCCGATGCTGCATTTTGAAGACGCACTGACGATTTCAGCCATTGCTTCCAGGAATGCGAGATCTTCCTTATGACCCTCGCCCCTGCATATTCTTTTCAGGGTTTCGGCCATAATGCCGGTGCCGGTGCGGCAGGGGATGCATTTGCCGCATGAATTGCTGTGAACTGCTTCCATGTATGACCGGCACAGATCAACGATATCCACGTCATCGGAGCGCAGGACAATGCCATACCACCCCATGAGCCCTTTAATTTTTTCATCCTGTTTGAAGTGTTCCGGCAGTTCAAGTGCATTCACCGGTACATAAGATTGTGGCGCTTTCCCGCGATTATCAACAACCTCGTCACCCCAGGAACTGAATAAGATATTGGTCATGATCTGCCATCCATTTCTATTTGCATTGTCATCGCATCGTAACGATAAAATTTGCACCTGTTTATCACTGCTGATAGAAATTTTCAAGATTTTCATTTATAAAATCGTTAAAACTGGTATAAAATACTACAAACGGCAGTCCATGGGGTTTTGCGTAAAAAACATTCCGGATGTGGCCATAAAATAAGGAAAGAATATTCAGTGAGTGGCTGAGATAACCCTTGTTCTTCAATGAATACAAAAAAAGGAAACCGGAATACATGGCGATAAAAGAACTCTTTTCAAAAGTCAGTCATCTGGAATTATACCAGAACAGGGTACAGACGGATGATTACCTTGAAATCGTATTTTACAATCGGGACACCAGTGACTGGCAACAGGTATTGACGGATATTTTGGGAGATGCCAGAAAACATGCAGGGGTGTCTCCCGATGCAGGGGATCTGGATTTAACCCGGCAGACCGGTGGTATCCGGATCGAACAGACCCTGTTTGAAAAGAAGACCGGCGATTTGACCGTCATTGCCAAATTCTGGCCCTGGAAAGACGGCCTGCATACCACTTTGAAAATGGCCTTGCTCAGGGAATAAGAAATGCAGACGTTCGCGGTTGACAGTTGACTGTTCACGGTTGACAACGCCGGTCTGAATTCAATTTTCAGGCTTATTATTCCTGGCGTGTGGCGATATTGCCGCATTTATGGATAAGCGGTTAACTGCGAACCGGAAACCGTGAACGATTACCCTGGTTGACGGACCACCATCACCGAGCAGGGGGCCTTGTGCGACACCCGCTTGGCCACAGAGCCGAACAATACCAGGCCCATGCCGGTGAGGCCGTAGGCGCCAAGGACCACGATATCAACCTGTTTTTCCGTCAGGTACCGCAGTATTTCGGTGGACACATGACCACTTAATACCACGAATTTATGTTTGATATCCGCATTGATGCGACTGCCGTAGGTTTGTTCCATTCGCTCTCCAAGCTGAAGGAGCAGAGAGTCATTTGAATCGGCGGGTATGATCCATTCGCTGTCCGACAGCATGGGGTTGATGACCGGCGGCAACACATGGAGCAGTTCCAGTCTGGCATGATACTTTTCAGCCATTTCCACGGCCGCTTCAAAGGCAAGTTCCGCATTCTCGGAAAAATCAGTACAGCAGGCAATTTTTTTAATACGCATGATGATTCTCCTTTGGTTCCCTGTTTGCAGTTTTGTCCACCCGCTAAGGCCTGACGCCGGCCGCATAGGGCATGGTTTATATCAGGTATTTTCTGGAGACGTTAACAGCGTCTTAAGAACATCCTCCTTGCCGATGATACCCACCAGTTGACCATCGTCTACCACCGGCAGGGTATGAAAATTGCTGTCCACCATGAGCGCCGCCACGGCCTGGATACCGGTATCCGGTTCGATGCTCACGGGATTTGGGGTCATGGCGTGGGAAACGGTTGTGGCGGCTATTTTCTGGGCTTCCTTTTCAATTCGCTTGATGGAGGTAATGGGAATGAAGCCATCCAGAAGGGAAAAGATGGAAGGGATGGGCAGCTTTTTTTGTTGAGAGATAAGATCGCTCTGGCAGATGATGCCCACCAGCTTGCCCGCATCATCGACCACCGGCAATCCATTGATACGGTTTTCAAGGAGAAGCCGGGTGGCTTTGGCGATTTCCATATCCGGGCCGACAGTAATTAAATCGGTTGACATGATATCTCGGGCTGTGATCATGGCGACCTCCTTTGCAGGACGGGTAAGCGTCCATGGGGTGAAAGGGTATTGCCGATACCGGCGTTTGAATATAGTTGTATTTTAAGTGCTTTCTGTTATAGTTTCAACTCTTTTTTAAAAATTATTATAACAGGACGTTGATGCGATGAAAGAATTTTTTAAAGTGATGAACCTGGAACAGGTGCTGGAAAAGGCACCTGTTTTTCCACAGGTAGCCACAGAAACCGTTGACCTGCTCGAATCATTTGGCCGCATACTGGCATCGGACATCATTGCCGATGTCGACCTGCCCGGGTTTGATCGTTCCACCATGGATGGCTACGGGGTACGGGCTGTTTCCACCTTTGGTGCTTCCGAGGCCAACCCGGCCTATCTTACGGTGAAAGGAACCGTGGCCATGGGAGAAAAACCGGCCTTTTCCATCGGGCCCGGTGAAGCCGCCCGTATTTCCACCGGCGGTATGCTCCCCGACGGGGCCGATGGTGTGGTCATGGTGGAGCATGCGGAAATGATCGACGACCTGACCCTGGAAGTCTATAAAAGTGTGGCGCCGGGCCAGCATGTGGTGGCCCGGGGCGAGGATATCCGGAAAGACCATGTCATGGTATCCGGGGGGACCGCCATAAGGCCCCAGGAGGCGGGCCTTATGGCCGCTTTCGGTATCAGTCGGGTCCCTGTTTATAAAAAGCCCGTGATCGGTATCCTGTCCACCGGTGATGAGGTCGTCCCCATGGAACAAACACCGGGTATGGGCCGCATCCGGGATATCAATACCTATACCCTTTCCGGGTTGATCAGAGACTGCGGGGCTGTGCCGTTGCCCTTCGGCATTGTCGGCGATGACTATGACAGCCTCTTTGCCGCCTGTTCATCGGCGTTGCAGCAGACCGACATGTTGCTGATTTCCGGGGGCAGTTCCGTGGGGGTCCGGGATTTTACCATTGAGGTGCTTACCGCACTGGAACAATCGGAAATACTGGTGCATGGCATTTCCATCAGTCCCGGTAAACCCACTATCCTGGCCAGGTCGAAAAACAAAGCCATCTGGGGACTGCCCGGTCATGTGGTATCGGCCATGGTTGTTTTTCACGCCGTGGTAAACCCCTTTGTGGCCAGGATCAGCGGTTTATCCCCGGAAAACCGCCAATCCGTGCCGGTACCGGCATTCTTGAGCCGAAACCTATCATCCGCCCAGGGGCGTACCGATTATGTCCGGGTGAAACTGATGAAAAAAGAAGGCGGCTGGTGGGCCGAACCCATACTAGGCAAATCCGGTTTGATCAATACTATGGTCAAGGCCGATGGCCTAATTAGCGTTGGCTTGAATACCGAAGGGCTGGTTAAAGGTGCCCCTGTAGAGGTGGTTTTGCTATAGCGACCGCTTTCCAGGAAGATCTTAAAAAATTGACTCAGAAGACACATGCTGACTGCTTTTTCGAAAAAAGTTTGTTTTGAGTGGTTATGATGGAAAAATCAACAAGGGGGTAAAATATTTTTCGATGTTAAAATTGTGAAACTGGTTTCACAGTATGAAATAGATTGCCTATAAAATATGTATCTAAATTCATAATTTAAAATTTTTCATTAAAATATTATTTCAAGTATCTTAAATTGAATTAATTGTCAGATAGTTATAAAAATCAAACACTGAGCCGTGAGCGGTACAATTATTGCTTGTGATTAGTTATCGTCCTGATTAGGGGTCCCAAAAGAATCGGCTTAATAACCGATATATATCCGGAAAAAAATTAATTTGCTAAAAAATCGGAACTGAATGATACCAAACAACAAAAGGTTATAATTTGTTTCCGCGATTCAACAATTCGATATTTTATATAAAGCTAATTGTCTTCATTTTGGCTATCAAAAGCCGGATGTTATCCTTCTACTGCAGGTTGTGGATAACAAGCCGGCTTTTTTATTGCTATTGGGAATAGGTGGATTTTATGAAAAAATTATTGATGTTTATATTCCTGGGCCTGCTGATATTGCCGGGTGGCTACTGCCGAACCGTTTGAATTCGATATTGCCACTCTTTATTAGAAAGATGACGTCGGCCGGCAAATTGTTTATGATAATGAATCTTTTCCGATTTATATGGACTCGGATGGTATCGGCCGGCGAGCACAACGGCATTGTCTATGCCGAGGAAGTCTCCATGATTACAGGTGCGGTTCAGACAGGCCCCAAGGGGTATATCTCTCTCACCGATAACACTTTTTCCAATGCCAAGGTCATAGACTACAAGGAGGGACTCGTGGCCTATCCCAGGCTTTTGAATGATTCAATAGAAAATAACGGTGGTCTTGATCCAGATGAGGATATTATCGGATTCCTCACCGACTGGAATGATGATGAACGCAATTGCCCGGACTATCCGACAAAATGTGATGCCTGGGATGATGATGAAAAAGAATGCGGTTGTTGAGAAGACGGCGTTGACCCGCCTGTTAACCCGGGGGTGTAACCTAAATTATTTACAGAGGAGTCAGATATGAAAGAGCTTATTTTTGTGTTGGTATTCTTTTTGGGGAGTTATGGTGTTGTCTGGGCAGATACGGTGGGGGATGTTAATAATGATGGTCAGGTCGGGCTTGAAGAAGCTGTGTATGCCCTTCAAGTAACATCCGGTATGAAGACAGAAACTTCCGCGGATTCCCAGACATATGATATGAATGAATACATGGAGCAGGCTGGTTGCACATATTACTATCGTGAGGTTGAGTATGCGTCTGGAGAAGTTCGGACAGGAGTTGGAGTAGACAGCTTTGCCATTGAAACCGTTAATGAACAGACGGTTTTAGCTTTAACAGATGAAGCCGGGATGTGGGCCGGGGATGTCGACTACTATGTTATCGGCGATGCCAAGATAGAATACCTTGGCTATAAGTGGGGTGGTGATGAGACCTACTACGACTGGTATAATCCACCAATTGTCATAGGATTGAGGAGTATAAAAACAGGTGATAAGATTACGAACATGTTTACTAATTCATACAACAGCATCAGATACAGAGAGTATACTTTTCTTGGCCTAGAGAATGTGACCGTTTCGGCCGGAACATTTAACGACTGCATAAAAATACTTCAAAAAAGAAGTTATAAAGGAAGATGCAATATTAGCTATAAGGCCAAAGGCATTGGTACGGTTAAAAACATTAGATCGGATGCTTCAGGAAACGGCTATTTCCGGGAGTTGGTCAACGTTAAAAAGGCTGATGGGACATACATCTCTGATAATACTATCTGTTCAGTTCAGGGAACATGGGCTGCCGATGGAATGACCCCGAACTCAGGTAGTTTGTCTATGGCTTACATTTCCCAAAATCTCCCCATATATACATCCGTAACATTGTCAGGTTTGAATACTTTTTATCTTAAATCTTCCGATGGAAGTAATTTCTCTCCTGATCCTCAGGCGTATTCCGACGATGATTATGACGGACAACCTGATCTGTCAAGTATTTCCATAACGGTTACCAATGATCAGATTTCAGGAAATTATTACCATACTGATTGGCAGGGAAACACCTTTGAGGTCAGTTTAAACGGAACATTATCATGTGAATAAAATGATAGAGGTTTTCAAAGTTAAAGGAAAAAATGAAAAATCATACAAAATGGTTTTGGGTTCTCTTGGGTATCTGCATCATTTTTCTATTTTCCTCATTAACCATATCTTCAGCAGGGGAACTGCCTGATGAAAATCATGCGCCTGAAATCTGCAGGGCATGGGCCGATCCTTATTTAAAAGAAGCCGGACAGGCGGTTACACTCAATGTAACGGCCAAGGACTGGGACGGCATTGATGATGTGGTTTCGGTGACCGTGGATATGGCGCCCATTGGCGGGGACATCGTGAAATTAGAGCCTGTCTGGAATCTGGTTGATGATGACCGCCGCTGCCTGGGATTTGCCGCCAAAACGGCAATTCCGCCCCTGGCCCCTTATGGCCTGCATGGTCTGCCGGTAAGCGTTGTGGATCAAGCCAATGCCTCTGATACCGCGGTGCTGGAATTGTTTGTGGTGACAAGCTGGGTTGAAATTGAATTTGCCCGGGCTGATCCCAATCCCGTGGCCGTGGGGCATAAAACAATACTGTCGGCCCGGGTCAGTTTGATTGCGCCCAAGAACGAGCAATATGTGGATCCGCAACCGCCCTTTAACCGGATCGAAAAGGTGACCGTGGATATTACCGAATTGCTGGGAGTGGATTGCGGGCCGGATATGGACTGCATCATTATCGAAGAGATGACGAACCCGGATGGAGACGGGATTTATACCCATGGTGTGCCAGATGTTACCGGCGGTCCCGGGTCTTATCAATTGCCGGTTGTGGCCGTGGACAGCTTGGGGCATGAGGATAAGGCCCTGATTGAAGTAAAGGTGGTCGAAAAACCGATTGGGCCAGGCGACGTCGATGCAAACGGGGCACTGGATATGAAAGATGCGTTGCTCGCCCTGCAGGCGGCATCGGGAATGGCGATCAGCCATCCTGTTTTTACAGCCGGTGATGTTGATAAGGATTTGCGCATCGGACTTGCCGAGGCCGTATTTGATCTGCAATGGGCAGCAGGATTCAGGCCGGATGAATTCGCATCCATCCAGGTTGCGGCATCGGACAATTCCCGGAATTTAACCCCGGACGCAAGCCCTGCTGAACTGCAAACCCTGGTGGACGGCAATACCGGGTTTGCCCTTGAATTTTATCACGCGGTTTGCAAAAGCAGCGACAATCTCTTTTTTTCGCCGCTCAGTATCTCCCAAGCGCTGGCTATGACCTCTGCCGGTGCCCGGGGTAACACCTTACAGCAGATGACCGATACCCTTTATTTTATCCAATCTCAGGAGCGGCTGCACATGGCCTTTAATGCCCTGGATCTTGAACTGGCAAGGCGCGGACAGGATGCTCAGGGGCAAGATGGTCAGGGGTTCCGGTTGAATATCAGCAACGCCACCTGGGGGCAGCAGGGGTATGCCTTTTTGCCTGAATTTCTGGGTGTCCTGTCGGAAAATTACGGGGCCGGAATGTATCTGATGGATTTTATGACGGCACCGGAAGATTCAAGGCTTGTTATCAATAACTGGGTAGCGGATCGCACTGAAGAAAAGATCCAAAACCTGCTTTCCCCTGGATCAATATCTGGGGCCACCCGTCTGGTTCTGACCAATGCGGTTTATTTTAACGCGGCCTGGGCAATGCCGTTTGATGCGGATCTCAGCCGCCCCGAGTCGTTTTATCTGACAGATGGCACGATAGTATCGGTTGGGACCATGTCGCAAACCGTTTTTTATAAATGTGCGCTGGAAGACGACTACAGGGCAGTAGAACTTTTATACGACGGCCTTGAGCTTTCCATGGTGATTGTAATGCCGGATACTGGACGATTCAGAAGCTTTGAAGACCAACTGAACCCGGCATATCTGGCGTCTGTTTTAGAAGGGTTGGAAAATAGAAATGTCCATTTGCAGATACCCGCATTTGGATTTGCATCCGGTTCAGTCAGCTTGAGCCGGACTTTATTTGAAATGGGCATGCCGGATGCCTTTGGACCTGTAGCCGATTTTTCAGGCATGGACGGCACCCGGAATCTGTTTTTGAGTGATGTGGTTCACAAGGCATTTATCAATGTGGATGAAGTCGGCACCGAAGCTGCGGCAGCTACTGCAGCGGTTGTTAGCCTGACGTCTGTTCCCGAGGCGCCTGTAGTAATGAAAATCGATCGTCCCTTTGTTTTTTTTATTCGCGATATCCCCACCGGAACAATCCTTTTTATGGGCCGGGTAATGAATCCGGCATAAGCAATGATGGCCCCCCCTCCATGTATCGCATATCACCGGTGGGGGCCGTCCTACATGGCGGCCGATTCATCCACGACAATATGTTTTCACGGTAGGGCCGTCCTACGTGGCGCCGATCCATGAAACATGGATTCCTCCAAAGATGGAGATTCATACCCACGGTTGTTCATTCACGATATTATGTTTTCACGGAGAGATTCTTATGGCGCATATACCTGAGCGGTGGGATGGGTCGAATCAAATCTATTTTGTGACCGTGGTGACCCGAAAACGGGTGCCGGTATTTGCAGACCAGAGCCTGTGCCGTGAATTGCAGAGCGCTTTTAAGGATGTTCATAAATTTTATCCGTTTCGATTGCCGGCACTGGTGCTTCTGCCGGATCATTGGCATGCCCTGATCATGCCTTATTCAGACATTGTAATTGAAGAAGTCGTCGGCGGAATAAAAGCCAATCTGATGAAACGGATTTCGAAAGACCAAAAACGTGCCACCATCTGGTGTAGAGTCTCACCTATAAGTCCCTATAGATAGGCAAAAAATCTCAAGATATCCCACCAGAACCAAAATAATCAGGTAAACATTTTTGAGAAAAACAGGCAAGGTTTGAATTTAAAATTCTGCGGGAGCAAAAGGGAGTGCAGAGAACGGAAACATGTGTTACTCCAAGGGTGTCGAAGCCCAAAAAGGAGGTTTACCCATGTCCCCGTTCTCTTGGCTCATATTATTGCTGTCTTCCTCAAAAAACAACCAAAACTTTTCGGCAAACTGTCGCTGCCCGCGATGTGCTGAGCGATATCGAATTATCCGCCATGGTCACTATTGGCGCAACGACTTTGACAGCACCCAGGGCCGGTTAGCCGTACAACGATACTGCTGCCATAACCCGAATTGTCCCCGTAAAACTTTTTCGGTCCTGCCCCCGGCGTTGCTTCCATACTACCGCATCCCGCTTCCGATATTGCTGCAGATCTACACCCGTCATCATGCACAAGGCCTATCCGTCAGCCAGTGCGCCAGGCGGTCGAACACCGGCTGGAATACGGCCAAGCGCGGGCTGGGCTTGATGCGACGGATCCTCAATATGATCAGAGGTGAACTGACCGCCTGTGCTTTGCCGCCCACACCCTCTGAACCCGGGGTGTGGCAAGCGTTTATTCGGGCTTTTTCCTACGCTTTTTTCCCAGACTGATTTTCTCCCAAGGCCGCCTGTCGATGGTCGTGATAAAGTGAGCCAAAAATGGTCGTTTAAAATTGAGCCACCTTTTTGAGAAAGAATGATTAGTTTTGGATTTTTTCTCTGAAAACTAACCGGGAGGTTCAACTTGTGAAAAAAAGGAGACCATTTTGGATATTCTGACCCTGCACCGTCAAGGTCTCAAGCAACGGGCAATTGCCAGGAGGCTCGGTATCAGTCGCAACACCGTAAAAAAATATATCGAGAACCTGGATCCGGTTTTTACTACGGAAAAGCCCCGGCAGCGAAAAAGCCTGCTCGATCCGTTTCATGACAATATAGCGACTTGGCTCAATGAAGACGATTACAGGGCTACCTGGATTTATGATCGGCTGGTCAACATGGGCTTTGCCGGCAGCTACGAGATCGTTAAACGAAAGGTTTATCGACTCAAGGGCCAGCGTCAGAAAGTGGCCTACATGCGATTTGAAACGGAACCCGGCTACCAGGCGCAAGTCGATTTTGGTGAATTCCAAGTTGAACGACCCAGCGGGCGTATTGAAAAACGATATCTGTTTTCGATGATCCTGGGCTATTCGCGAAAGATCTATGCAGAACTGATCGAGCACTGTGATCTGCCGACGTTTCTGGATTGCCACATTCGGGCATTCGACTTTTTTGGCGGTGCCCCGAATCAGATTTTGTATGACCGCATGAAAAACGTTTACATTGGCTGTCTGGCAGGACGTCACAAGTTCAACGACGCCCTGGTCGGTTTTGCCCTGCACTACGGGTTCACACCGCAGGTAGCACCGGCTTACGCCGCCTGGGTAAAGGGAAAGGTCGAACGGCCGTACCCATTCATTCGGGAAGGTTTCTGGCGGGGATACAGCTACTTTTGTCTCGATACCGCCAACCGGGACCTGATGGCATGGTTACACAAAAAAGAGCAGCGGGTGCACGGCACCACCCATGAGGTTGTGGTCATCCGTTTCGAACGGGAACGGCCGCACCTGAATGCGTTGCCGCCCACGCCCATTGACACCGCTTACCGGATTTATCGAAAGGTCTATAAAGATTGTACGATTCGTTTTGAAGGCAACAGTTTTGTTGTCCCGCATCCGCTGGTGGGAAAACAGATTGTCCTGAGAGTCAAAGAGCAGATTATGCGCATCTTCGATGATGACCGTCTGGTGGTCACTTACCAGATTCCATCAACCAAAGGCAATCTTGTTCAAGACCATCGGTTTTATGCCGCCTTGAGAAAAGACCAGGAAATGAACCGACGAAAATACGGCCATCATAAGCCTGGCAAGGGCCGGGCCAAGCTTACCATCAGTCCGAGCAAACCGAAGTATGATATACCGGTGGATGTCCGCCCCATTGACGTTTACGATCAGTTTGTTCAGGAGGTGCGGCCATGACGGAGACGCTTGTTACCGAACGCATTGAGGCCAACCTTACCCGCTTGCGATTGCCCCGGATACGTGAAATCCTGGATCAGATCATTCGATCCGCAGAACAGAAAGGCCAGAGCTATTTGACCTTTTTAGACAATTTGCTTGAAGAAGAAGTGGCTCAAAAAGAGCAACGCCGCATCGAAACAGCATTAAAAATATCCGGGTTGCCGTTTATCAAGGGCATCGAGGAATTTGATTTTACCTTCCAGCCGAAACTGGATCGACAGAAGGTAATGTCCCTTTTTGACCTGGTTTTTATCCGTCAGAAAGGTAACGTGATCTTTCTCGGTCCTCCCGGTGTCGGCAAGACCCACCTGGCGGTAGCGTTGGCGTTAAAAGCCTGTCAGGCGGGGTTAAGCATTTATTTCACTACCATGTCGGATTTAATCATTAAGTTGAAAAAAGATCATGATGCCGGGCGGCCGGGTAAGGGCCGAAGCTACTACAAGTCATCTCTGGTGATTGTCGATGAGGTGGGGTATACGCCCGTCAGCCGCGAAGAGTGTAATCTGTTTTTCCAGTTCATCGCCAAACGATACGAAAAGGCCAGCACCATTATTACCTCGAACAAGGCTTTTTCTGACTGGGCAGAGTTACTCCAGGACCCAATCATTGTGACCGCTATACTGGACAGGCTGCTTCACCACAGTGCAATAATCAATATCAAAGGAAACAGCTACCGGTTAAAGGGCAAAAGGATGAATGAACAGATGAATGAGGTTCAGTAAATATAAGGTCGTGGCTCAAATCTCACGACCCAAAATGGCTCAATTCTAAACGACCGTTGACACCGCCCACACAAAACAATTATTTCGAAATAACAACCCTTTTGCTATCGCTGCCCAGATCCAAAAATACTCAACATAGGAGATTGCAGCGATGAACACATTTACAAAACCGGATCCGCAGGCCAAAGCCTTGTGGCGTTACGGAATCATTGCGCCGTTGTTACATCACGGTGACGATGATCCAGGCCTTTTGCAGATGTTGCAGCAGCTGGCCTCAAAAACCTTTATCCGTCCGGACGGTGCCACCATTCGGCTTTCGGCCGAGACCCTGCGAAAATGGCTCTATCGATATCGCAAAGGCGGTTTTGCCGATCTTTCCGATCAACCGCGCCGTGATAAAGGACGGCCGCACGTGAACCCGTTGATAGCCAGAACCATTGCCGGGCTCCGTAAAGACCACCCCAACTGGACACTGGCAATAATCCTTGAACGGCTGTTGGCTGATGGTGTCTGGAACGGCATCAAACCCAGTCGGGCGACTTTGTACAGGCTCGCTGTTGCCAAGCAGCTTCACCGTGGCCCTGTCGCCGGCCCTTCGACAGCCGGTCGGCCCTTTGCTTTCAACGCTTTCGGCCAATTATGGATGGCCGATTTCATGCATGGCCCCAAGCTGCGCGACGGGCGCCAGTTCAAAAAGGCGATCCTGCATGCCATTATTGATGATGCCTCGCGATATGTGATCAGCGCCCGGTTTTATTGGCACGAGACCGTCGAAGTCCTGCTCACCGAGATGATGATCGCCGCACGGCGCTTTGGGCTCTGCCAGCGCTTTTACACCGACAACGGCGCCAGTTACTCCAGTACCCATCTCAAACAGGTCTGTGCACGACTGGGCATCCATCTGGTGCATACGCCGCCGTACCGGCCCCAGGGACGCGGGAAGGTCGAACGCTTTTTCAGAACCGTAAGAGAACAATTTTTAAGTGGCCAGCAGAACGTCTTGACCATCGACGAACTCAATTCCAATCTGAACGACTATCTGGCCGAGTATCATCAGCGACCCCATAGCGGCATCGGCATCAGTCCCCTGCAAAAAAGGATGAGCATAAAAAACACCTGCCGCCCTCTGCCCGTGGTTGCCGATATTCAAAACCTGTTCTGTATGCAGCGGGCCTGTCGTGTCTACAACGACATCACCATTCGGCTCAACACCCGCATCTTCGAGGTGCTCGGATGCGTGCCGGGAACCTGCGTTGATGTCTTCTACCTGCCGTGGGACAGTGCCTGGGTCTACTACGGCAGCGATAGGCGCAAAGCGTGCCTTCTGAATAAAACCGCAAACGCCAATCGCTTCAATCACCCAAAAGGAGGAACCACATGATACAGGAAAACCGTCCGTCAATGGCCGAATTCTTCGGCTACCGCAATCATCCCTTTGCAGACATCCATCCTTCCGCCACGGCTTTTATCGGTGACAAGGATGCCCGTGTCCGTGACCGAACCCTGTCTCTTTTGCAATGCGGGAAAAGTTTTGCCTTCTGCGGCCCTTCCGGGGCTGGCAAGTCCACCCTGGCTACGCACATCATCGGCCTGCTCGATCCGTCCATCTACAAACCCGTGCTGCTGCATTATGCCGGCTATAACCGCGGTGGCCTGCTTCGAGCCATTGCAGACCGGCTTGGGGTCGATACCGCCGGACGCAACCTGCCGCTGCTGATCCGCCTGCAAAAACATTTGCTCCAAGTTACCGGGGCGGCCAACAGCCTCTACCCGGTTATTTTTGTTGATGATGCCCAGCTGCTGGAACGCGAATCCATGATGGATCTGTGTTCGCTCATGGTGAGTGTCGATAAAAAAACCGTGGCCGCTTCCATTGTATTCATCGGTGATGACATGCTCAGGCAGCGTCTGAAACTGACGGTTATGGCGCCGGTCAAAACCAGGCTGACCGCCATCTTCCCCATAGACCCACTCGACGACAAAGCCAGTGAGCAGTTCATCTCACACCGCCTCGGAGAGGCCAAGGCACCAAAGCACTTGTTCGAGGCCGATGTCATGACCCTCATCGCCGCACACTGCCGGGGAAACCGACGTATGATCATGAATACCGCAACCTTATTGCTCGATGAGGCCTACTTCCGGCAGGAAAATACCGTCAACGCGCAGACCATGCTCGAATGTGACCTGCTCCAGCCCCCGGACGGTCATTGATCCTGTCCGGCTGATAATTATATTCCCCATTCAAAGGGCTCGGCTTTCTGCCGGGCCTTTTGCTTTTGGTCATTTACTATGAGATTGCACTGGTCATTTAACGTGAGAATCTACACTGGCAGGCAAGATTCCTGGATCACCGGATAAGAAATGAGGACGATTTTTCCAATCATGTGGAATATATCCGGATGAATCCCGTTAAACATGGTTTGTCCAAAGCTGAAAATCCATACCCATGGCTGTTCATCCTTGATAATCCGTTTAAACGGTAGGGCCGTCCTACGCGGCGGCCATTGAATAAAACAAGGTTTTGCCGAAGGTGGGCCTCGTCCCCATGGTTGTTTATCTTCGATAAATCTCCGGCGATTTGTTCTTGGAAGGGGAATATAAAAATTTACATTCAATGGTTTTGGGGCGCCTGCGTTGTGGGGCTGTTTTGTCTGTCGCCATTTTTTTCGGTCACGGTTGATGCGGATGAGAACCATCCGCCTGAAATTTGCCGGGCGTGGGCCGATCCTTATTTAAAAGAAGCCGGCACCGAAGCTGCGGCAGCTACCGCAGCGGTTGTCAGCCTGACATCTGTTCCCGAGGCGCCTGTAACAATAAAAATCGATCGTCCTTTTGTTTTCTTTATTCGCGATATTCCCACCGGAACAATCCTTTTCATTGGCCGGGTAATGAATCCGGCATAAGCAATGAATTGTCAGGAAAAACCTGGATACCAAACCCCTGCCTTATTCCTTGACAGTCTTTGAAATGTGATATAGAAAAAAAATAGATTCATAAAAAATAGAATGATCCTACATTGAATGAAAATATTACAGGTCAAGGGTCACAAATTGTTTCTGCAATTTAAATATTTGATATTTTATATCGAGCCAAAACCGAAAAACTTTATTTTGGCCACCAGAAGCCGGATGTTATCGTCCTGACCGTAAGGTTGGGGGTAATGATCCGGTTTTTTTGTTTTTATTTTAAATCATGGCGCGTTGGGCAATGTCAGAGATATCGGGTTTGCGAAAATGGATGCCAACGCACGATGGCCGCCACCTATGACGGCCCTACCATTAATTCCACACACGGCCGCCGTGTAAGACGGCCCTACCGTGAAAAATTTGTAAAGGAATCATTTAAAATAAGGGGGGAAAATGATGAAGGTTTTAAAAATCAGCGCTGTTTTCTTTTTTCTAATTTTTTGGGTGGGAAATGCATTTGCTTATGACCAATTCGCCGGGATTGACGACGGTAAACTGTGTTTGAGCGTACGGGCGGTTGGCCAAAAAACAACGACACAGATGACTCCGATAGAAAATGTTACCAATTTTTACAGCGCCAAGGTAACAGTGAAAAGTGAGAGTTATGTCACAGCGGGAGCGACAGGTGTTGCGGCACTTAGTGGCTATTTTTTCAATGCCGGCGATGGACAGAATGCTGCCGGTGATGCCTGGCTGGATATCAGGATAATAATGGATGAAAACAAAGACCTTAAAGCGGCAGCTAGTATAACTGTATGTATGGATAAAAATTGTAGCTCGGAGCAAGAAGTTTTTAGCGAAATTTTTCCAACACAAATAGACTTTGGTACCGAATATTTGCTTTCAATTGAAGTAACCGCATCTGCGATTACTTTTAAATGCAACAACGACAGTCTGAGTATCCCTATAGACGAGACTTACTATCCGTCTTATCAAAAAGATAGTCGGATAATGTCCAGGATCTATGCCGGTGAAGGGCAAGGCGGTTATTTTTCAGCGACATTTGATGATGTGTGTATTAACAATAAAGTAAATCCCTATGATGATTTTAACAATGAGTTGATGCTTGATGCATCAAGATGGGATGTCGAGCTCAATGTTGACTGGTGGTATATTCAGCATAGAAAGACAGAGGCTGGAACAGCTTTTAACAGGCTTTGCTTTGGTTTGTATTACAATGACGGCATTAATATCACTGGTGATGTTGTCAATAATGTAGACTTGTATGTTTCTGAAGTTAACCCCATCAGTTTAGGCGAGATAATATTTTGGACAGATGGTGAAAATTCTTTTTCCGGAGGGTATGATTGTAACAGCTCCCAGTGGTATTATGGTGATTGGGGAGAAGATAATTCGTACTATTATAATGTTACTTTTGATGGGTCGCTTCAACCCGAAACATATTCTATGTGTGTCACACTGAAAGATGGGCAGTCGTTAACCCTTGAAAAAGATTTTGAAGGCCTGAAAGAATTGCCCGTAATATCCTCTGATTCTTTTTATGTGCGGGAGGACGGTGAAGGAAACATAATTTGGACATGGGATGTGCCGGATGGCATCTCTCAGGAATGGGAGACATCTGTACGGGCATTTGTTTCGATGTATGATTCAACAGAGTGGAAAGGGGCTCTGACCATAAAAGTGTCTGCTCATATGGGGCATGTATTTATCCCGGTTGACGTTGTTCACAAGTTTGAAGGGCGTGTAGATGAACTGGGTTGCGATGCCGTCAAATTCCAGGTGCAATTAAGAACAAATGACAATTGCAACCGAACCTATTCCAAAGAAATTACCCTGGAAGAGGCCAGCGATCCGCCTGTCGATTGCGATGTCAATGGAGATGGTAAGATAGGATTGGCAGAGGCCATCCATACCCTGCAGGTGGTTTCCGGATCAAGGTAGCAAGACGGAAAAATTGATTGAAAAATGATGGGCGGCTTACACGGTTTTATTGATATTGCTTGGGGAGGATTCGGTTGATTCGGTGAATTTAAATAATAATGGGGGGTAACGGTAGGGTCGTCCTAAGTGGCGGCCGGGTTTATTCTATTTTCGCGCGATTTTTTTGAAAAGGCCACAAATATCAAACATGGCAGCCGGGGTGAATTCTTCGGTTGCCATATTTGTTCTGGGGATATATAAAATCTGAATCGTCTATAAAAAATTCTAATTTACCATGAAGCACAGGAAGAAAAAACCAGTTAGATGTTAAACTTCATGGCCTTCATGAACTTCATGGTAAATAATGAATATCCTGCATAATTTCGAGGGATTGGAAAAATCATGAAGAACAAAAAGCGCAGATTGTTTCAAAAGGTTGGAATGCATGCGGTAATCCTGATGCTTTGCCTGGTGTGTTCGGCCGGTATGCTTTACGGCGAAACCGGCACAGATGCTGCCGTTGACCGAAAACTCGAGATCAAAACCCGCCAGGGCATTGTTGCGGCCACGGTACGACAGAATGTGCCCACGGGTTTTCTGTATGATAAAGTGGTGCCGTTTTGTAAAATCAATCAATACAGCGGTGCAGCCGATTCCAAGACGCTGAAACTGAAACAGTGGCGTCAGATCTATTTTGAACTGCGCAAAAGCGCGGTGGATAAGCCCCTTTTGCCTGTCCTTGCGTCGGTCAGGGCTGCCGCCAAACAAAAATATCGGACCCGAAAGATTCATTCCATCGGTCTGCTGGATATGAAATACAATGTCTTGAAAAATGAAGCCGTTCAACGGCAATTGTCACGCAGCCGGCAAAGGACATCGCTGGCCGTGCCCGAGTTCCTGGCATCGGATTTTGACACAAAAGGCGTATTTGCCGCAGCGTTGATGAAAGCGGCTACCCGCCGCGGCGGGGCTATCACCTTTGTTCTGGATTCGGCTTTTTATTTTTCAAATCGGGACAAAACAGCGGCTGCGATCAAACTGGACCTGGGCGATGGTCGGGGTCCCAGGGAAGTGGCTTTTGACGAGGAGATTTCGACCAGCTATGCGACAACCGGCGAAAAGACCATCTTTTTGACCGCCATTGAACCGGACGGCAGCGAGCTGACAAGTCGTTTTACCCTGGATGTTCAGACCCTTGATACCCCGTTGCCGGACGACACCTGGACCGTTCAAAGCGATATTCTATATAAGGAGGCTAATGCATCCGGTGAAGCCTTTATCTATCGTGCCGAAGGTCATACGGAGCTGCAAAATCCTGTTATTCTGGTGGAAGGCTTTGACATGCTGAATGACATGGGATGGGATGAACTTTACGGGTATCTGAATGTGGAAAACCTTTTGGAAAACTTGAGAGGGCAGGGGTACGATCTGGTGCTGTTGAATTTTGACAACTCCATGGATTACATTCAGCGCAATGCCTTTGTAATGGCCAAGTTGATCGAGGAGGTGAATACCCGAAAAATAGGACATTCCCAGCTGGTGGTGGCCGGCGCCAGCATGGGCGGGCTGGTCGCCCGCTACGCCCTGGCCTATATGGAGCAGAACGATATGCCCCACAACACCCGCACGTTTATCTCGTTTGATGCACCCCAGCAGGGGGCCAACATCCCCCTGGGGATTCAGCACTGGCTGGCTTTTTTTGCCGGTCAGAGTGCGTATGCTGAATATCTACTCAGTATTCTCGATAATGAGCCATCGCCGGATGACCCTGAGGCGTATCCTTCCCCGGCGGCAAAACAGATGCTGGTTTACCATCATTTGCAGCCCACGGCCGGGCAGGCCGGGGCTGATTCCCTGCAGGCGGCCCTGTACACTGAATTGACCGATCTGGGAGAATATCCCCAAAATCTGAGGAAAGTGGCCTTTGCAAATGGGCGCGGTGACGGTATCGGTCTGGGCTTTGATTCCGGTGAGCAGATAATTCAATATGAATATCTCAGCTTTGTAAAAGGTAATGTATGGGCTGTTCCGGATAATCTTCCTGAAACGATGATTTTTGAAGGCCAACTTCCGGGCAATACCGCCACTGTCTCCGTTTCCGGGACAAAGCCCTATGACAATGCCCCCGGGGGTACCCGGGATACCATTCAGCAGTTGGCCGATGTGGAAGTGCCCTATGGCGATATCATCGCCCTACAGTCGAGCCATTGCTTTGTGCCCACCGTCAGCGCCCTTGATATCAATACACCGGATCTTTTTTACGATATTGCCCATGACGATTCGGTTCTCAACAAAACACCGTTTGATGCGATCTATTTTTCCATTGAAAATAGCGGGCATATGTCGGTCACCCCTGAAAATGCCCTGCAGATTCTCGAAGCGGTGAATTATCGCGGTGAACCCATGGATATTTCCTGTGTGATTATCGCCCTGCAGATTCTGGCCGGCCTGAACCCCACTGTCGAGGACTTAAGCGCTGTGGATGTCAACGACAACGGCAAGGTGGATGTCGGTGATGCAATTTTGGGGTTGCAGAACGCTGCATACATCAGATAGTATTCGGGGCTGAAGTGATGGAGAAACAGTATGGTATTTAAGAAATAAACCATTCGATGATATCTGGAATCCAATGAAGCTCAGGTTATTTCTCGTTGTTGGCGTTTTTTTATTTTTGTTCGTCCCGGCCATGGCTCAGCCTCTTCCGCCAAGTGATGGCAACGGTCCGGCTCTCACTGAAAAATTAGACATACACGTGGGACCTTCAGGCATTTTCCTGAAAGCTGAAAATGCCGATTTGAAGCATGTCTTTGCCGAATTGAGCCGCAAAACCGGAGTTTTTCTCACCGCGGGCCCCCAAATTGACGATCACATCAGCCTGGAAATGAATGGCGTGGACCTTGAAGAAATCCTGAAAAAGATCTGTGCCAATCGTGCCATCGTCTTTGAATACAAACCGGAAACCAATGCATACAGGATCCTCAGTGGATATGGATTTGATAGGGCACAGACCGATACAACACAAGACATAAAAACCGGTAAGACCGATCCTTTTGCGACACCCATCCCCAACCCATCTTCTATAAAAACAGTAAACTCAGCAGGACTTCCGGTACACGCACACCTGACAGATAAAAAGATGTATGACGCCAGAGGGCGGTTGCTGTACAAACCCGGTGAACTGCTGGTGAAGTTAAAAAAAGATATCCTTCCTGCCGATATCCATAAACTCCATGCCACCCTGGGAAGCCGTGTTATAGAGACGATCAAGAGTCTCCGATTGCAGAGAATCGCATTGAAAAAAGATATGGACGAAGATGCGGCTGCAAGCCTGTATCTGCAGTCGGGTCTTGTCGATATCGCTGAAAAGAATGCCCTGCGCTATAAAAATGCCGAGCCTGATGATCCTCTTTTCAGTGAACAATGGGGCATGACCGTGATCCAGGCACCGGCAGCCTGGGACATCACCACCGGAAGCGATACCGTGGTGGTGGCGGTGATCGATACGGGCGTGGATTATCTGCATCCGGACCTTGCTGACAACATCTGGACCAATACTGCGGAATTAAATGGTGTCGCAGATTTTGATGACGATGGTAACGGGTTTGTGGATGACATCCAGGGCTGGGATTTTGCCGGTGACGGGGAAAATGAAGACAATGATCCCCTGGGAGATGACAGCCATGGCACCCATGTGGCCGGCATCATCGCGGCAAGGGGCAATAATGGTATCGGTGTAGCCGGAGTATGCTGGAACCTTAAAATTATGCCTGTTAAAATACAGGCTGATGGTGCGGAAAGCATGACCACCGCTGATATTCTCCAGGGCATGGAATATGCCATGGAAAATGGTGCCCGGGTGATCAACTGCAGTTACGGCGGCCCTTCCTTTGTTGATTCGGAAAAAGATATGCTTTCGCTTCTGGGCGACCAGGGTATCCTTGCCGTGTGTGCAGCCGGTAACGATGGCTCTGACATCGACGAAAATACAAATAATTATCCGGCGGAATATGACCTGGCTAATATTCTGGCGGTTGCCTCCAATGATAAGGATGGCGGACTTTACACCGGTTCCAATTATGGGGTTACCAGTGTGGATGTGATGGCGCCTGGGGTGGATATAAAATCTACGGTACCTTTTGTAGCTTTTATTGAAACAAATGTAGGCGGTGTGAAAAACATTTTTTCAGCTGAAGGATTGACATTTGCCCGGCTAACCGAGGATGCAGGAATTAAAGGCAGTCTTTATGACTGTGGTCTTGGTAAGGCACCTGAAGATTTTCCAGATGGTGTCACTGGAAACTTTGCATTGATTGAACGGGGGGATATCTATTTTTCCGAAAAAGCGGCCAATGCCATGCAGGCTGGTGCCACCGGTGCTATCATATATGACAATGTACCCGGCATTCTCAATATTTTTACGCTTCAGACCTCTGGAAACTGGATTCCGGTTATTTCCATTTCACAAACCGACGGTGAGGCACTGAAATTTATGATCAGTGATCAACCTGTTGTAACACTGGTGAGTAAATTTTCCCCATCGTCTAGTAATTACAGTTATATGACGGGCACCTCCATGGCCACGCCCCATGTGACCGGTCTTGCCGGGTTATTGTTGTCAATCAACCCGAACCTGGGGTATGCCGGCTTAAAATCCATTATCATGGATACAGTTGACCCGGTGGACGGTTTAGTAAACAAGCTGGTGACCGATGGGCGGGTGAATGCCTATGCCGCCGTAACTGCTGCCCGCATGGGGGATTTCGACTGCGACGGACATGTCGGCCTGTCCGATGTCATTATGGTGCTGAAGGTAATTAGTGGTGCTGACTATATTCCCTGTGAAGAACCGTCCCTGGCAAAAATCGATCCTGACGGGAATGGCCGCATCGATCTTTCCGACGCTGTTTATCTGCTGCAGGCGATATCCGGGAATCGGTATTGAATTTAAAACCTTTACGTCTGTGCCGATCTGTACGGGTCTGTGGCTGAAAACATTTTGTGTCCAGTGAGAATTTTTATTTCAAATTTTAATATTTAATGTTACCTAAACCGGACAAACCGATAACAATAAATTGCAAGCACCAAATAATAAATAAATTCCAATTTACAATATCAAAATCTCAATCGAAGTTGAGCGATTAGCGTTTATCCATAGGCCATTAGCGTTCAGCGATTAAAAAGCAAGGTGGTCTGAAAAGTAACGACAAAAATATTTTCATAACGGCAGGGCCGTCTTACATGGCGGACTGTTTTATGCCGATTTAACCATTTTCCATATCGGGCATTCATTTATGCGCTTTAAATTTTCCCTATTTAACATTGTTGCACTTATAGCGATATCTATTATCCTTCCGGCGGCAGCATCAAACGCCACCGAACTTTCCATTCCTGAAATCAAGGGCAAGGCCGGCCAGACCATCGATATTCCCATCATGCTCGATACCGTGGATAACCTGGCCGGGGTAAAAATTGCCATTCAATACGACAAAAATCTGCTGGCCTACAAAAGCGCAACCCGCACAAAACAAACATCTTCCCTGATGCATATTGTAAATGATAAGAAACCCGGTATTCTGATTATCGTCATGGCCGGTGCAAAGGGCATCAAGGGCAAGAATTTTTCGATATTTTCCCTGAAATTTGAAGTCAATAAAGAGCTGAAACAAGAAATCAAAACGGCTTTCAAGATTACAGAAATCCAGCTCATGAGCGATCAGCTGAAAGATATCAAACATACGGTGAAAATTTCACCAGTTGTCTTGAAACCGTAAATGCAGGTTCGCGCCATGGCGTAAAGATTATTTTTTACCATGAAGGGCCTGAAGGACACGAAGGAATGATTATTTGTTCCCCTCCTGTTTTTCCTGGTCTGGTTTATGGTAGATTAAATGGCCGGGGATTAGGGCTTGCGCAAAGGCGCCAGACGCAAAGTTAAATTCAAAGCAAAACGCTAACGGCAAACCGCTAATCGCTCAGCGTAATTGAGTACAAATGATAAAACGGCACGGATACAATCTCATTGGATTATTAATGCTGGGCTTTGCCACGGCCGGTGTGATTTTCCTATTTTATGCGTATCAGCAGAATGAAAAGGCGGCCCCTGAAGTTTCGCAAAGCCAGAAATCGGAATATCGATATCCCGAACCCCGGCACGCCATACAGGGATTTAAATACAATGGGATTGTGGACGGCCGCAGGAAAGTTTCGATTACAGCAGACAAATTCAGCATCCAAAACAAAAAAATGGGTGTTTTCAGGTTTGGATTGATGCACGAAGCTGTTCTTGAAAATGCCGAAATCCATATTTACGGCATCGATGAGAATGGTTCCGGTGCCCCGGCAGGGAATTATCCCGGAGGTTTTTCCCTGAGTACGATATTTTCAAAAAAGACATTGCCATCTCTTTCGGGAAAAATATCAGGGGTCCGCCTTGAACCGGTGGCATTTTATCTGCACAGCGGGGGGGAAAAAGTAACCGGAATTCGTGGAAAGAAAGGGGATATCAAAATAAAAGAACAAAGTATCCTGTTTACGGGCCGTGCCCTGGCTGCTTTTCAAGACAGGCGGATAAGCGCAGGCCGGATAAAATTTTTGCCGGTAAAGCAGTTGATTGTGGCTGATCATGGAGTCAGATACAACTCCGGTGCAGAGCAATGGACAGGCAAACATCTGGTCACGGATGTTTTTCTAAATATTGTTGAAGGGAAAAATCCAGTGGCCACTGTAGAGAGATGACGGTCTTTTGGGGAACAACTGAAGGCCGCTACGCAGGACGGCCTACCAGAGGCATGGTGAGACCTGAAAGAAGGAAGGATGCATACGGGGTAAGAGTAGTGTTTAAATATTTGAAACAAAGGGGGAGGGCAGGGATGAAAAGATTTATTACGGTTATTTGTATTGCACTGATGATTGTCGGAATTGCAGGTGGATCAATGGCCAATCCGGCCTCTGATGCCTTAGTGGCTGAGGGGCGGGGGTTGTTGTTCAACAATGGAGAACCGACGTATTCGGGTGTTATTGCCGCCAATGATAAGTTTATTGCGGCAAATGCCGCTGATCCAAATGACCAGACAGCCATGTTGTTTTTAGCTGCGAGCAAACTGGCCGTATTCGGGCTTGAAAACGATGAAACGCCTGGGTTCCAGACATTACGTGACCTGTACGAAGCATTTGGGATTTCCCGTACCGATGCCGAAAGTTTATTGGAGCCGCCCATATCAGAGCCCCCCACGGTTTTTGGCGAATATGCTCCACCGGATACCCTGCCGAACGGGGATGAATTCCAGACTTTTCTGGCCGGGCCTTTTCTTACTTTGATTAATGAAATGATCGATTATGTCGACGGGGTTACGGATCAGGCAATCATGATCAACCTGACGGCCGAGGAACTGGGCGATACAACTGGCATCGAAGTCGATTATGGCGATGTCCTGCTGCTGAGATCTTTCCTGTACACCTTCAAGGCGTTTATTCTGCTGGTTGATTCATATGACATGGATGAACTTAACATCCAGGAAGTGGCTGTTTTGATCAATGCCGATGTGATGCAACTGCAGCGGGATATTTTTGATCGTTATGACGATTTTTTAAAATTGAAATCTTCCAATTCACTTGGCGCATCCAAAGTTGCGCTGCTGACGGCCATTGATACAGGGCGTGAGGCTTATAATTTTATTTCAACTGAAGGAGATGACCAGACTGATGATTTGTTTGCTTTCGGTTCTCAGGAAGCACAAGAAGAAGCAGAGGGTGTCCTGTCCATGATGGATGCTTTTAAAACATCACTTACAGACAACGTACCCATGGAAATAGATCAGCCCCGGGAAATCGAATGGGTACTGACCAATGGCTCAAACGATAAGTTGGGTATCTATGTTGAAATAGATGAAGATGGGAATGTGAGTGGCAATGCCTGGGGTATTGATGACTGCGATTTCTTATTTTGTGGCGGGGGTGTGAATCAATATGTCGTTGAAGGCGATCAGATTACCATTCAGTTGGAAACTTATCAATCGTGTGGGGATCACCAGGAAATTCTGACTGCCACACTGATCGGTACCTTGAATGAAGCACACGACCAAGTTATAAGCGGCACCTACTCAAAGCCTGGGTGTTTCGACGAGAGCACCGGTCCCTTTAATTTTACCGGGGACCTGATAAAAGATGAAACCGAAGTTGTTAAAATGGATTTCAATCGGATTTTCGGCAACACCGATAAACCGGCCGTTAATATCCATGATGTCATGCCGGAATTCGACATCTATGACGAAGCGATTCCCGGCACTTTCCCCGAGCCGGTTCTGGGCGGATTTTTTCCGGATATGGTAACCAATCTTGACGCCACGATGTTTTTTGAGCTTCAGCAAACCGGATCATTTACGATTCCAACCCGTACAATTACGATTGACGGCATTATGGGAGATTGGTCGTCAAACGAGCTGCTGCACACTGATATCGAGGGAGACAATGATACCGATATCACCGGAACCGATATTGAGGAAGTCTATCTGGCCAAAGACGACACCGGCACCTATTTATATATCGGCATGACCCTTTATGATGGTGGACCGAATCAGGCAGTGGTGTATGAGCTCGGGTTTCGGAACTCGGCTGATAACGAGTATATGCCGCTTAAACTGTTTGCTGAATATGACCCTGATTCTTCACAATGGATCGCAGGGGTGAATTACTGGGATAATGATGTTTTTACGGCCGTTGACAGCGTTTCTGAGGGTACGAACTGCATTGAATGGAAAATTCCATTGAGTGAAATAATAACAAATGACCGCCTGAACAATAACAGCCTGAGCGGTAAATTTGTGTCTACCGGCACACTGTTGGCTGAAAATGAAAATTATTTAGATTTAAACCAAACCCGGATACAACTTGATCCGGCCACACTTACCGGCAATTTCAGTTGCCCGTATGACGGCACCGGCAATATTTTCATCAAGGTAATGGGCGAGTCGAATCCCAATAGCAACTGGGATTTGCGCAGTACCTGGGTGGCCGGGAGTACCGACGGCATTTATACCATTAGCGGTCTGCCGGCCGGCCAGGATGTGTATGTCTATGCATTCTGGGACAAGGATGACAACGGGGTCATCACCTATCCGGATTACGGATGGGGCACGGCGGATGATTCTCCCATGACGTTTGAGGTGGGGACCAATTCGCTGAATATTAACATTACCGATACTATCATTGATATCGTTGGTCCGTTTGAAGTGACCGGCTCGGTCATGTCCGTGCATCAACCCGACGACTCCATTCAAACCTATTATTCTGTGGACGTGGGGAATTTTGTGCTTGGTTATCTGCCGGAAGATGTCAATGACGTTACAGTTAAAGATCCGGATGGCAATATTATCTTGCGCACGGATAATTTTGAATTTGACGGACAATTTGATGAATATTTCGCTGCCGTGGACGGTGCCCCCAAGCTCGGAACATATGAATTTTCAGTTACCGCCGGGGGACTCACGATCACAGCCACAGACACCCAGGCTGAAAACCGGGTGATACCGCTCCCGGATACCAACAGCTTTGTACCGGCTGCCGGTACGGTTGTTGATTCCATGACCCCTGTTTTTTCCTGGGATGCAGTGGATTTTGAAGATGCCTTCTACCGGTTTGAAATCATTGACCAGTGGGGCAACCGGGTCTATGCTACCAGTCGTATGCCGGGGATGCTGTCGGCTGTCGTGCCGCAATGGAAACTGAATCCGGGCCAGACATACTACTGGCGGGTACGGGTCACCGACTCCGACAACTGGGCCGATATACAGAATCGGGCCAACAGCGCGTGGGTTGAATTTACCATGGCGGACACATTGAGCCATGATGCCACACCGGCACTGGATCTTGACAGTTATGGTGTTGTTACATTTTCTAACGAAAATGGTATCTTGGGTCTTGATTTCTGGGTTAAAGTCATCGACCATGACGGCGTTGCATTTAACTCACAGACTGGTCAGGCATCTCACACTGTGGTGATCACCTTTCCGGATAGTTCATTTGAACCCATGGATTTTAATTATTCGAAAAACCTCACTTCCGGTTATTATTCATACTGGTATAGCCTGAATCCAACGCAGCTGGCGGCTCTGCAAGCCAGCAGTAAAACATTCATTTTTACCGTGACCGATCCGGCGGGAAACCAGGGGGAAGCCAGCGACGTTTTAACTGTGAACCCTTTGGATGCACTTGATGAAGGCGCTTTTTCCATTACACCGAATGGAACAACACCCACTTTTACCTGGGATAACGATGTCGAGGGTGCCAATACCTACCGGGTCAGAATTTATACGGATGATCTGAGCCGCACGGTTTGGAGCGGAGTTGTCGGCGATGTGGGAACATACACAGTGCCACCGGGTGTTCTGGAACCCAATACCACCTACCGCTACCGTATCGATGCCCGGGACAGCCATTTTAATCTGGATATCGACAATGTCTCCAGGGCACCGGCAAGCAACAGTGAAAATATCCAGTTTACCACAGGCAATGAGACGGAAGCACCGTTTATTGATTTTGACAACTCCGGTGTCGACACCTGGAACAGCGCGGTAACCGGACCGTTTCTTTCTTTTTGGATCAATGTGCATGATGCCCAGGGAATTCCAGAAAATATAAAGTCCGTGAAAGTGCAATTTCCAGATAACAGCGAACAGGATCTGTTTTATGATTATAATGAATCTTCTACTTGCGGTATCTATCGTGCGGATTTTTTTCCGGCAGGTGACGAAATTAAAAACGGAGATTATACTTTTGTAGCCGAAGACATGGACGGCAACATCTTTTCCCTGGCGGAAACCCCTGAATTTGATCCCATCGGGTTTCCTGTAGTTGATTCACTGGTGCAATCCAGTGACGGAGGCGGTGTCCATTTTACCTGGGATTCGGTGAATGGAGCAGCATTTTACCGAGTGGAAATTTTTAATCAGAACTATAACCGGTTGTATGCGCTGGCCACCGAAACAAATGCGTACCATCTTCCTCCTGGTTATCTCGAAGATGGAAAGCTCTACAGTTGGCGGGTTACCACACGGCGTGAATTTTTCGATGAAAATGTGGACAATGGTTCTTCAAGTCCCTATTTTTCTTCGGACAGACAAAATTTTATTGTTAATCCGGATACCGGTGGAAGCGCTTCACCTGAAATTGATACTGACGGATGGGGTGTCTATTTGCTACAGGCCAATGATTCGTCCACAGGGGTAAATGGATACTATCTGGCATTTAAGGCAAAGGTCAGCGATGCAGACGGTGTGCCGGGCAACATAAAAGAGGTCAAGGTGACCTACCCGGATGAGTCGACCACTCGGACTCTGGTATTTGACAGCACTATCAGCAGTACGGAAGCAAACTATTACAAGGATGAAATAATCAGTAGCCTGGATGATGTGCAGGCTGGGACATACACCTTTTCGGTGACTGATTTTGGCGATAACACATCGGGTGCAGTTTCCGACACACTGGATATAGCTCCTATTTCCATAGCGCAAAATTGCCTTCCGGCACAAGGCTCCGTTCTGGATATTTCTCAACCGGAAATCAGATGGGACCTGGTGCCTTATGCCCACAGTTACAAGGTGAAGCTTTTAACCGGATTTACGAAGACCATTCATAACAGTAATTTTATAACAGAGAGTGCATACACCGTACCGGATGATATTTTAAACGCAGGCACGGGTTACAGCTACCAAATTTTTGCCTGCCGGGAAGATCCTTCGGTTGACGTGGATAATGCGTCGGTAACCAATTTTTTCTGGAGTCAGAATTTGCGATTTACGGCGGTTATGTTTGGGGATGTGAACGCAAACGGCGAGGTAGACCTTGGTGATGTGATTTTGAGCCTGCAGTCTGTTGCCGGCATAAATTTAAACGATATCAACCCTTGGGCCGATGTAGACGGAAACGGTAAAACCGGTTTGGCGGAAGCGGTATATGGGCTGCAGAAAGAAGCCGAGGTGAGGTGATTGTTAGCGTCAGGGCCGTCGTATGTGGCGGCCCTGTCATAAAAAACTATGTTGTGTTTTCGTGTCAAACGTTGCGGCTTGGCACCTTTGCGCGAGAAAATATGGCCCTTGCGGTTCTCTGTGGCCTCGGCGGGCTTTGCGAGAGATACGCAGTTTGATATAAAATCTTGACATTTTAATATAATTTTAATAATTAAGTCCCATATCGGTGATTGATTTAAATGGCTTCAGCTGTTAATGGAATGGAAACGGGATCATGAATATTTTCAGGCACATTCTAAGCATTGCTCTTGTTGTGCTGATCCTTTTTGCGGGGTTTCCGCAATTCTGTCCCGAAGATGCCGACCAAAACAGCCGGATCAATCTGGAAGATGCCATCCAGCAAGTCATCGCTGTGGCCCAAAGCGCCGATGATCAAGAAGATTTTACCGGCACCCTTGGCCGGGCAATCTCGACCTTGAATGTTCTTGCCGGCATCAAAACCGTCATCAAATCCGATTCTCAAACCCAGCATTCCGCCACTGGAAACTTTCTGAACACGCCTTTCCTTCTTTCTAAAATATGTAAAATTAATATAAATACGCATTTTATAAAAATAGTTCCTGTAATCCTTTCATATCATTCCATCGATCACACCGTGGATTCCCCCCCTCCCAGGGCAACACTCCCAGCCGCATGTTGATGTCTGGTTTTGTTATTCTGAAAACCTGTCATTACACGCGCACCCGATCAGCAATCTTACAAAAAGACCGCCCTATGCGGCGACTGGCCTACAATTTGTAATTTTCGGATTTTAAAAGCAATTATCGAACGCATGAAAATAATATCCAACCGCATAACCGCCATGGTTGTTTTAATGGCAACGATATTCTTTTTCCTGGTTATCACCGCACCGCTGCCCTTGGCCTCCGAAAATACCCCTGAGGTTAAATTTCAGGATGGCATGTTGACGGTAAAAGCGGAGGAAACGTTGCTTGTCCCGCTGCTGGAGAGAATCGCGGGTGCTGCTGATATCGTAATATTTGTTTCAAAGGAAATTGAAACCGCGAAGGTCAGTGTAACGTTTGAAAAGCAGTTGCTTGAAGATGGCATAAAGCGAATCCTGCGGGGATTTAATTATGCTGCGGTATATTATAAGGTGGGCAAAGAATTCCGGATCAGTGTATTGAAAATCTATCCCGAGGGTAAGGAAACCGGACCCATGCTGGCGGTGATCAATAAATCCGCTGCCGCAGTTTCGGAAACAAAAAGCCTTCAGGATGGCAGCGGAAATTTTTTAAAAGAAACCATGGAGGCGCATTTACTGGTGCCGCGCAGATATACTTCCCGGGTGAAAGACAAAAAATTGCTACCCATGGCCGGGCGGTTTGAGGCCAGTGAAAAAAAATTGTGGGATGCGGTCAAAACACTGGAAACCGAAATGGATTCGGCTTCTGATTCAGAACGAAAACAAGCCATGACAATGGCTCTGATGAATAAACTGGATGCGTTTGAAACGCTTCAGCGGTCCAATTTGAACAAGATGGAGGCTTTTTACCGTATCCGGATGTTTAACGAAAATAAACCAACTGAATAAACATTATAACAAGGGAGTGTTGTTATGAAGTTATTTAAAACCATATTTTTTATCTGTCTGGCCGTCGTGTTTACCATCGTGTCGGCCCCAACTGCCCATGCTGCCAAATCGTTGGTGGTGGGTAGCGGGAGCGTCAGCAACCTCGGCATTACTGATGAAAGCAGGACCGTGATGCTTGATATCACCCTTACCGGCGGTTTCAATGATGTTAACGGACTGGCATTTACCCTGGTGTATGACACGGAGATTTTCGACTTTGTCGGTCTGGTTCAAAATGCGAGCCCCATCGATGACGGCTCGGATTATGATCCCGAGGACCCCCCGGCCGCTTCTACAGTAGAGAGCACGATCTACTATCAGGCCAATGATAAATCGGAAGAAGGCCGGGTCCTCATTGCCGCGGCCGGTGTCCATTTTTTTGCGGAAACCACCGCAAACGTGGTTCCCTTCAGAGCACAGTTCCGTGTTATGGCAGGACTCGGCAGTGGGAGTTACCCCATCAGTGTTCAGAAAACGATAATCGGACCTGATACCGCTGCCAGTGCTGGCTATACCGTGCCCTCGGAGATAAGCGTTGCCACCGGCCTTGATCCGGATGAACCCGATCCGACCAATTCTGAATCCTTTGAAGTGGCTCTGGTGGCCGGCAGCATAGCGGTCAGCGGAGGATATACCATCAGCGGGGCCGTTCAATATGAAGGACCGACGCCTGCTGATGGCGCACTCGTACAGTTGAAGCGCAACTCGGGCGGTGTTTTTGTCAACGACGGCAATACCGTTGTCAGCAGCGGGCAGTTTTCTTTCAGCCATAAACCAAACGGCGAGTACATGCTGACGGTTACGGCCAGCAGGCCGGGGTATCAGACCCGTTATGACAGTAATGCGTTCACTGTTGGTGATGCAAACTATGACGCCGGAACGATTACCCTTGCGGAATATGAACCGAAGAGCGGAACGATTACAGTAAACGGTTCAGCCATACCGGGTATGAAGGTCAAGGTCACCCTGTCAGGTTCAGGTGCACTGATTGGATATTATACCGTGGACAGCTACGGTCATTTTGTTACCGCTCCTCTGGATCCGGGCCTAGATTATGTGATTACTGCCGTATACGGCAGCGAAGAATCTGAGCCCTTTACCGGTTCTCTCGACTGGGATACGCTTGTTCTCAGTACCCTTTCGGGGGCCATTACCGGATTGAGCAGCGGCCAGAATGCAATGGTTCATGTGATTTCGGCCACGGCTCTTCTGGAAAAAACTGTGAACTTGACGGGTACCGGCAGCCCGGTGCCATATCAGTTTGACAATCTGCTACCGGCAGATGACTATATCGTATCCATTGTGGGTGATGGAATACCGGTAACCTATTATGATGGCGTAACCGATATTACCCTTGCTGCTCCTCAAGCGGTTGCAGATGGATCACCTGCTACAGGCGTTGATTTTACGGTTGACGCGTCAACTGCCGATATTACCGGCCAGATATTGGAAAACAGTACGGGTGTTGTGGGCGTTGCTGTATTTGCCGAGGATGTTGCCGGTGATATTATCGGGTTTACGCTTTCCGGTGTAGACGGCAATTATACGATGACCGTGGCAACGGGTGAAGATTGTATTGTCTATGTCTACAAAAACAACGGTAAAATTTTCTACTACAATGCCACCGGCACCACGGAACTTGAATCCGGTGCTGGAACAGTTGCGGCACCGCACAGCGGCATTGACATCAACATCGATGAGGCTGATTGTCAGTTGACCGGAACGGTTACCTACCGGCGTGAAGACGGTGACCCGGTGGCCGGTATTCTGGTCATGGCCGAAGGCCCTCGAGGTAGTTCTTTTGATGTAACCAATGGGGACGGGGAATATATCCTTTCCGGCCTTTACTGCGGGGATGATTACGAAGTCACGATCTATCCGGCGTCTCCCTACCCGCCTCAGACCACGAGTATAGAGGCCAGTGAAAGTGCAAGGTATAACTTTGTTATTCACACCGGCTGGACTCTGTCGGGTATCGTCACCGAAGATGGCAGTCCGGCAACCCCTGTCGTTAATGCCTGGATTTATCTGGTTTCCGGCAGCGGCGGTATCCAGGGGGTCCCGGCGATAAGCAACAGCGATGGTGAATTTGTCCTGGCCGATATCCCGGCCGGTGTCTATACGCTGACCCTGGAACATCCTGATTACCTGACCCAGGCGTATCCGGGATTGCAGATCCAGGCGAATATCACCGACTATCCGGCTACCATGACCTCGGGCGCTGTTATTTCAGGAACCGTAAGCGATGCCGACGGCGCGCTTGAGGATGTGAAAATTATTGCCAATACTCCGGGTCAGGCATCCAAGGTCGTCTTTACCGATGGTGCCGGTGATTATCAACTGGTGGGCCTTGCAGATGGAGCAGCCTATTGGCTGGTGGTCAGCAAGGACGGGTATGTAAAACAGATTACATCTGCCACGGCACCTTTAGGCGATGTTGACTTTACCCTTGTTGCTGAAACAGAACCGGTCAGTTTCAGTGGTACTGTTCAGGATTTCGGGACTAATCCTGTAAATGGCGCTATTGTTATAGTTTCGTCCGCGGCTTATGGGTTCGCGGATGCCACCGTTACGACCGATGGCGGTTTGTTTGCCTTTGACGGGTTGATCGCTTCTGATGATTATGTCGTCGAGGTGCTTCCCGGTAACGGACTGCCGCGGTATGAAGAAACTATCGTCCTCACAGGGAGCGTCGCCGGGCACACGATCACCCTGCCCAATGGCGGTATCACTGGCAATGTGCTGTTGAGTGACGCTGCCGTCGGCGCTTCGATACAGGTATATCTCCTGGAAGCTGTTACCGGCAATTTTGTCAGCTCTGCCATGGCCACGGATAATGGTGGCGGCTCTTATACCTATACCTTCAGCGGAATTTCTGCAGGTCCCTTTGTTATCGGTGCCTATTGCCCGGGATATGATATGGGTTGGTATGACGACGATTCCTTTGGGGAAGCAACGCCTGTTCAGGCAGGGGATACTCCGGGAGATTTCATGTTGACTGTTCAATAAAGGTAAACCAGGCAATGCCCCGGAATTTTTACTGAAATTCCGGGGCATCCTGACGCCCGAAGGCAACCATATTAGTCCGGATTATTTTTTTGTTCAAAATAAAAAGATAAACACAGGCACACTGCCTGTTACTAATAAATTTTTAAAAGCAGGAGGGAAAAAAAGAGATGAATATGATTCCCCTGAAAAAAAGCACGCTGTTTTTAGCAACCCTATTGATGCTGTTTTCAGCAACAGCTGTTCTGGCTGATTATGAACCTGTAGACCCTTTACCCATAAATGCCGTCACCGGTGTTCTACCCCAGCAAATTCCAGCAGAGGCATTGCAGATACAATGGACAAAGCCTGATATAACAACCGGCACAGGCACAGTAACAGGGTATGTTTACGAGTGGACGAATTCCGAAGATGAACCGGGCACCTATACCGGAGGGTTGGGAAATCTGGATAATCCTCTGCTCAATACAGATACCTCTTTGTTTACAGGTGATGATTATGATGGCCCGTACTGGTACCTGCACATCAAAACAGAATACATGTTGTTTGCTTCCGAGCCTGGAATAAGTGACGATGCGTATGTCGGTCCGTTCAATTTTGATGATACACCGCCCACCGGAACCATCAATCTGGACACCAGCGTTACAGGCCAAACCCAGACCACTTCTACACTGAACCCGGTGAGCCTGAGCCTGAGTGCTGCAACCGATACCGTAAAGGTCTATTTGAGCAATACCAGCACCCGGCCGGCGGTGGGCATTACATATGCAACGACCTTAACCCATGTGGTCCTCGATGGTGAAGGATCGAAAATTATTTATTACTGGTTTGAAGACCAGGTCGGAAATATCAGCGGGCGGAAAAATCTATCGTTTACACTCATTGCCGGTAAATCTATGGAACCGGCCGGTGATTTCGAGATGGGGACCGGCGAAAGTCAGACGTTTTCGATTCTTGGAAAGGAAGAAGGAGAGACGTTTGACTGGGAGATTATCTCTGATCCTGCCGGTGTGGCCTCATTTGAAGGTTTAAACGAGGATGTCGACAGTGTTACGGTGCTTTGTGATGCTGAAGGGACCTTCAGTGTCCAGGCTACTTCCAATAACGACAGTGCCGTTTATGACAGCGGGACGATTGTGGTGGTTAATAGTACGGTATCTAAAACTTTTTCACTGATTACAACGGCAACGACCAATATTAATATGATAAGTTTTGTTTTGGAAAATACTGGTTATACGAAAGCAAGTGATTTTTTATCGGCAATCCCCAATTGTGATACTGTTTGGAGCTGGAATGCAGCTAATCAGGGTGTTGACAGTTATTCAGCAGGAATGCCTGAATTTCGCAATTTTAACCTTGAATTGGGCAAAGCTTATCTTGTGAATGTAACTCAGGACTGCCAATTTACAATAGAAGGTACTGCACCAGATTCTTTACAAATCAGCCTTTTAACTACAGCTACAACAAATTTGAATTATATCGCTTTGCCTAATCACCTGTCGAGCTTATCCAATGCATTGAATTTATTGGGCAGCATTCCAAACAGCGATACAGTATGGAAATGGAATGCCCAAAATCAAGGTTTAGACAGTTATTCAGCAGGAATGCCTGAATTTCGCAATTTCGGTATTTTGTGGGGTGATGGGTTTATTGTAAATGTATCATCATCTGGTATTTGGGAATAAATGAAAGTGAGGAGGAATTTTTATGAAAAACAGTAGATATGCGTTAATAGTGATATTAATGATGATGAGTTTGTTCTTGGATGCTTCTATCCCCTCAAATTCTTTAGCAGGTACCGCACATTCAATATGGGGCTCTTTGGAAAATAGCGACACTTCAACGCCCGCGAATGGGGTAGTCAGTTTTTCAGCCTATATTCAAACAAGACCTGGCGAAACTATCACACAAGCTAGTTCTTCTTCTTATTATCAGGATGGTTATTGGGGGCTTGACCTCACCGATTTTCCGACTGGGTTTGCGAATGGAGATGTTCTTGTTGTTGATTTTCAGAACTCTGTTAATTACGAGATCAAGCAAGTTCAGATTGTAATGATTTCGCAAGTTGGATCTCAACGAGAAGATGTCACACTGGAGATGCCGACCCTTTTATCCATTGCAATAACACCGGCTGATCCAGATGTTACAGTGCCGAATACTCAGCAGTTCACCGCCATGGGATCCTTTGAAGGAGTGGGCAGTCCGATCGATATTACATCAACCGTTACCTGGAATTCATCCGATACGGATAAAGGGACGATCAGTGCAACGGGTCTGTTTACCCCTGTTCACACCGGCAGCACCGACATTACAGCTTCGTTATCCAGTGTATCAAGCAATACAAGCACGGTGACAGTGACGGCCGGCCCCTTGGTAACCCTTACGGTGAGCCCGGATACGGATACCCTCACGGCAGACGACACCCGGCAGTTTACCGTGGCCGGTGCTGATGTAAACGGTAATGCCACCAATACCGGCACAATTACCTGGAGCGGGGGTACTGGGATCGGTACCATTGATTCCGCAGGCCTGTTTACCGCCACAACCGTGGGTGAGGGAACCGTAACTGCCACGAGCGATATCGGTGACATATCGGACACCTCAGGTACGATTACGGTTACCGCGGGTGTTCTGGCAACCCTCACGGTGAGCCCGGATACGGATACCCTTACAGCGGACGACATCCGGCAGTTTACCGTGTCGGGTGTTGACGCCGATGGAAATACCGCGGATGTGGGCACGATTATCTGGAGCGGGGGTACCGGGATTGGTACCATTGATTCTACAGGCCTGTTTACCGCCACAACCGTGGGTACGGGAACCGTAACTGCCATGAGTGATATCGGTGGCATATCGGACACCTCAGGTACGATCACCGTTACAGCGGGTGTTCTGGAAACCCTTACGGTGATTCCGAATTCGCCGTTTCTCACCACAGACGATACCCAGCAATTTATCGCATCAGGCGTTGACGCCGATGGAAATACCGCGGATGTGGGGACGATCACCTGGAGCGGGGGTACTGGGATCGGTACCATTGATTCCGCAGGCCTGTTTACCGCCACAACCGTGGGTGAGGGAACCGTAACTGCCACGAGCGATATCGGTGGCATATCGGACACCTCAGGTACGATTACGGTTACCGCGGGTGTTCTGGCAACTCTCACGGTGAGCCCGGATACGGATACCCTCACGGCGGACGACATCCGGCAGTTTACCGTATCGGGTGTGGACGCCGATGGAAATACCGCGGATGTGGGTACGATCACTTGGAGCGGGGGTACCGGGATCGGCACCATTGATTCCGCAGGTCTGTTTACCGCCACAACCGTGGGTGAGGGAACCGTAACCGCTACGAGCAATATCGGCAGCGTATCGGATACCTCCGGTACGATCACGGTTACCGCGGGTGTTCTCGCAACCCTCACGGTGAGCCCGGATACGGATACCCTCACAGCGGACGACACCCGGCAGTTTACCGTATCGGGTGTGGACGCCGATGGTAATGCAGTGGATGTAGGTACGATCACTTGGAGCGGGGGTACCGGGATCGGTACCATTGATTCCGCAGGTCTGTTTACCGCCACAACCGTGGGTGAGGGAACCGTAACCGCTACGAGCAATATCGGCAGCGTATCGGATACCTCCGGTACGATCACGGTTAGCGCGGGTGTTCTGGCAACCCTTACGGTGAGCCCGGATACGGATACCCTTACAGCAGACGACACCCAACAGTTTACCGTATCGGGTGTGGACGCCGATGGAAATACCGCGGATGTGGGTACGATCACCTGGAGCGGGGGTACCGGGATCGGTACCATTGATTCCGCAGGTCTGTTTACCGCCACAACCGTGGGTGAGGGAACCGTAACCGCTACGAGCAATATCGGCAGCGTATCGGATACCTCCGGTACGATTACGGTTAGCGCGGGTGTTCTGGCAACCCTCACGGTGAGCCCGGATACGGATACCCTCACGGCGGACGACACCCGGCAGTTTGCCGTATCGGGTGTTGACGCCGATGGAAATACCGCGGATGTGGGTACGATCACCTGGAGCGGGGGTACCGGGATCGGTACCATTAATTCTGCAGGCCTGTTTGATGCCACAACCGTGGGCATCGGATCGGTTACCGCCACAAGCAACATCGGTGGTATATTCGATACGACAGGCGCTGTCACCGTTACGCCCGGTGTCGCAACCGGAATTGTATTGACCAGTTCCCGGGACACGGTGCCCAGCGGCGGTAAAGGTACCGCTCTGTTGACGGCAACTGTACGGGATGCGGATGGCAATACCAAGGCTGACTATCCTTCAACGGTAATTACCTTTACCGTAACTGGCAGTGATGTCACCAATGCAGGATGGACAAGTGAGACGGATGGTACCGATAATGGTGTCGCAGAAAAGATTTTTACAACTCAAGGGGTCGTTGCACCGCCTGGCACCGTAACTGTGAATATCCAGGCCGCCGGCGGTGGACTTACCTCCACTTCCATTGCTCTTGATATTGTCAATTTCTCCTCAACACCTGAATTTTCGAATCTGGTGACCAGCGGCACGCCGCATGCGACCACCATTACCGCGGTGGGGGCTGTTAATTACGATTGGTCTAAAATCGGAGATGGAGATCTGGTTGACAATGGTGACGGTACTGCAACCTTTACTGCACCCGCTACTATTGCTTCAGGTACGAGTAGTCAGACGGTTATTACTGTTAAGGATCATGATAATCCGGACGTGGAATATCCCTTGACCATTACAACTTATCTGCCGGTAACGGTTACCGCACCGACCCAGGCTGTGGGCATAACCCATGATGGTGACATCACCACATACCAGATCACGGTGACCGGCGGCAGTGGTGCTTATGAATACCGCGTCAGCAACGCTGACGGGTCTGTGCCAATGGATCTTGGACCTATTTCTGTTAGCGAAACTGGCCTTGTGACAGGGCAGTCGGTTGGAACGCGCAGCGTTTATGTCTGGGATTCTGCCCTTGGATCCCCTGGAACGGACGACAGCTTCAGGGCTGTTACCGCCGACATTGAAGTGGTTAACAAAATTGTTGTGGTGCCGTCATCGGAAAGCGTTCAGTCGTCCGGAACCCAGCAATATCAGGCATCCGGCGGTAACGGGACTTACACCTGGAGTGTTGCTCCGGTGTCAGCCGGCACCATTACTTCAGCCGGTCTTTTCACGGCTGCGGCGGTAACGGTAAATATGACGGATGTCATTATTACGGCCACCGACGTAACCTATACCAATCTGATGGGCACCGCTGACTTAGCGGTATATTCGAAAGTAACGATTACAAATAAACCTGAAGAACCGCCGCTGATCGCCCCCGGTGAGGAGAGCGACGCATTTACGGTGGCCGGCGGAGATGATTCGGCGTATACATGGAGTGTGGCCGGACCCGTTGATGTCGATGGCGGAACCGGTGCCAGCTTTATTTTCCAGGCGCCGGACAGTGGTGCCTTTGCCGGTGAGTATACCGTTACCGTGACAGACGGTCAGGAATTTGCCGACAGCTTTACGGTGCTGGTACCCATGGTTCTGGATCCGGATCACTATAACCTGGTTGAAGGAAGCCAGCTTCAAATCGATATCTTAGGGGCACCCGAAGGGTCCGGCTTTACGTTTATCGCCTATGATCTGAATGGCAATGAAGTCGTTTTCAGCGAGGAAGGTGGCGATGTCACCGGCTGGGGCCAGATAACCCGTGAGGGGAATGTATTGACCTATACACCCGATGATATTGGGACAGCAGACGAGATTGCCTTTACCTTGGAGGTTATCTCCGATGATGCCGATCTTATAGACCTGGATTTGGATCTGGTCGAATCCGGCACCTATCGGGTTATTCCCACCGGTACCTACGCAGGTGTCGTTAAGAATGCCGATACCGATGCACCGATTGGTGGTGCTCTGGTGACGCTGATGGCTCCCAGGCCTGAATCTGTTGTTGGCGCAGGAAGTGAAAAAGTGACGATGACTGATGCCTATTCACGATACACCGATGTTGACGGCAATTTTGAATTTGACCTGCCGGCCACCGGTGCCATTTATCAGTTCATGGTGAGCATGGACAGTTATGTCACCAAGTTGTTTACTTCTGCCGACTTGGCAGATAGCAGCGATGTGCTGATCAGTGCGACTGCCGCCACACCACTGTATATCAGTGGCGAGGTGAGTCCTCTTGAATCCGGCGATATTGTAACGCTGACAATTGACGGAGAGGTTGTCGGTGTTCGCATCACCGACTTCCAGGGGGCTTTTAATTTTGATTTTGAAACCGATCCCGGGGCCAGTGAATATCTGCTGACCGCGGTCAGCAAAAATGCGTATAATGAAAAAATTGTTTCAGGTCCGCTGCCCATTGGTGATGCCAATATTGATTTGAACGAGGGGGCAGCAGGTTCAATACGGCTGATCGTCGAAGATGACATCAGTTACGAAAGAACAGACGACATCTTCGGATCGGATCTGCTTGTCAAGATTACAGCCCAAGACAGCACCGGTAATCCGATAACCGGCCCCCAATTTCCCAATGGACTTGTCCTGACCCTGCCCTTTAATTTGGGACAGGTGGCACCCGGTGCGTTTGAATCCGGAGACGTTGCTGTCTACCATGCCGCCGGCCAGGTTGAACTGCTGGACGGCGATGGGATCATCGTGCCGGTGGAGGACATCATCGCCGTCGATTACATCGGTAACGGGCAGACCGGATATGTGACCTTCCGGGTTTACTCGCTGTCGGTTTTCGGTATCGGTACCGGTAGTGGTGCATTGAGCGATAGCAGCGATGACAGTGTCTGTTTTATCTCCAGTGTGGCAGGCGGTTCCGGTATGCATCTGCCGGCGGGTGTTTTGGGCCTGGCCGGTTTGGTTGCCGGGTTGCTGCATTGGACGGGAAAGAAATCCAATCGGTAACAGATGATTTTACGGGGCCGGACACGGCCCCGTAAAAGAACCGGCTTGAAAATTTAAAACATAGAACACCATATCTACTTAAATTGAGCGATTAGATTTTAGCAGTTAGCTATTATGCGTAATGATTACAGAATGGTTATTATTTCAAACGTTCACATGCCGGGCATTGTTTTTTCATCAACGCAATGCCCTTGTTTGTAAAGCTAATGGCTAACCGCTAATCGCTTTATTTTGAATCCACTGATACCAGGAGAGAAAATATGATTCAAAAAATTGCCATATGTGCGGTCCTCTGTCTAAGCCTGCTGCTTGCCGGCGGAAATGCCATGGCCCAGGACAGAGATTTTTATATCGGTGTTTCCGGGTTGTATGCCATGGAGAGTATGGATACGGATCAGACCGAGGAAAAGTTCAGCGGGCCGGTAGTCATTGATTTTGACAGTTCATGGGGTGTTCAGGTAAAGGGCGGACTGGTTCTTAATAAATTAATTTCGGTTGAGGCCGTTGTTGAAAATATTGCGCCGTTTCAAGCCGATCTGGATGCCGGTGAAGCCAAAATCTATGTCACTCAATTCTCCATAAACGGGAAAATTACCTGCCCGGCTTTTGACACCTTTGTCCCGTATCTCATTGGCGGTATCGGATACCTGAACGGTTTCGAAGATATCAATTATGCCGGTGAAACATCCAAAACCAGCAATTGGGGGCTGAGTGCCCGTGGCGGGGCCGGACTTGATTGTTTTTTAAGCGATACCATGGCCCTGAATCTTGAGTCCACCTATACCACCGGTTTCGGTGATGTGGACTATATAACGTATACGACCGTTTCACTGGGTGTGTCTTTTTATTTTTAAATGATGCTGTATTTTCCCAGGCCTGATTATCCTAACATTCAAAAAAAGGGAGCAATGTTGTGCGGCTCCCTTTTTTATTAACAGTATCGCCGGATGCCGGGTTTACCCAGAGAACTGCAAAACCTCAAATTGAAATCTTGCTTTTTTCTGTAAATAACATTCTGTCTGTTGGTGGGCACAGCCCACCCTACGACGCTCAATACCCGGCACCCTATAACCACATCTTTGTTTCCTTCTTGACTAAAGTGGTTGTTTTGACTATTGTTTTCGAATTAATCAAGGACGGTTTCGTAAAAAGTCCAAGTTAGCGCTACGCTTCACTACGTGTCTGCGTTGTGCTGCGTTTCGCAATCATTCAACGTACGATGGTTACGTCTCATGATTACAAAATTTGCACGCCTTGAATTTGAACTTTTTACGAGACCGTCTAACGCTGACTTTTTAGGAGTTCATCAATAAAGAGAGTCGGAATTTAAAAACGATAATGATTCGACTAATATGGTATTGCCGTACTTTGTTTTTTAACCGTGAACCGATAACTGTCAACCGTGAACGGTTATAGTTTTTACAGGTACAGGATGCCGTTTTTTTATTTTTTAAACCATATGAGCAATCCGAATGCTTGATATATCTCCAAAAACATTTTTGCAGAATCTGGGTGCCAGAAGCATTGCCGGCCTACAGGAGATGGGGCAGATGGGCCTTTTTTTTGCACAGGCATTTCTCCTGATATTTTCCCGCCCCTCCCAGATGTCTAAAATTATCCGGCAGATTTATTTCATCGGGGCCAAGTCGGTTTTCGTGATCTGCCTTACCGGCGGGTTTACGGGCATGGTACTCGGGTTGCAGGGATATTACACCCTGGTTAAATTCGGATCCGAGGGAATGCTGGGGGCCGCGGTGTCTCTTTCCCTGATCCGGGAGCTGGGACCCACCCTGACCGCCATCATGATCACCGGCCGTGCCGGGTCCGCCATGGCTGCCGAGATCGGCATCATGCGGATATCCGAACAGATCGACGCCCTGGTCACCATGGATATCAACCCGGTTCGGTTTCTGGCCAGCCCCCGCATTGCCGCGGCATTGATCAGTTTCCCATTGCTCACGGCCCTGTTTGATGTCATCGGCATCATGGGTGGGTATTTGACCGGATCCGTACTGCTGGGTATTAACTCCGGGGCCTATTTCGGCCGGATCGAATCCAGCGTCGTGATGCAGGATATCAGCGGCGGTTTTATAAAATCAATCGTTTTCGGGGCCATTGTCGTTCTGGTGTGCTGCTTTCAGGGATACACCACCCATACCCGCTCAGAGGGATTCGGGGCCCGGGGCGTGAGCCTTTCCACCACCACTGCCGTGGTCATGTCCAGTGTATTGATACTAGTGGCCGATTATGCATTGACATCGATATTGTTATAAGTGAACCTAAGGGAAACGTATGCCGGAACCGTTGATACAACTTGAGAATGTACACAAGAAATTCGGGGACCAGGTGATTTTAAACGGTGTTGACCTGAACGTCTACAGGGGCGAGGTCTTGACGGTAATCGGTAAAAGCGGTGGGGGCAAGAGTGTCCTCTTAAAGCATGTGATCGGCCTGATTACGCCGGATTCAGGCCGTATTCTCTATGAGGGCCGATCCATCAATGATATGAAAAAGGCCGATCGCAAAGCCCTGAAAAACAGGTTCAGCTATATGTTTCAGGGAACGGCCCTTTTTGATTCCATGCCTGTTTATGATAATATTGCATTGCCGCTGAAAGAGCGGGCACTGCTTTCCGGTGCCGCGATCAGAGAAAAAGTATCTCAAAAAATGTCACAGCTCGATTTGCATGATGTCGAAGAGAAATATCCGTCCCAGATTTCCGGCGGAATGAAAAAACGGGTGGCGCTGGCAAGAGCCCTGGTAACCGATCCGGAAATTGTTTTGTTTGATGAACCCACCACCGGACTGGACCCGATCCGGAAAAATGCCGTACACAGCATGATCAGCGATTATCAAAAAAAACTTGGTTTTACGGCCGTGGTGGTAAGTCATGAAATTCCGGATGTGTTTTATATCTCCCAGCGGATCGCCATGCTGGATAAGGGGCGTATCCACTTTCAGGGCACGCCTGATGAAATTAAAAACAGTGATGATCCCGTGGTCAATAAATTTATTAAAGGCCTGGAAGCAGAACAAGATGATTTGACCGGTCTGGATACCCATACCTTTGGAGAACAGAAATTCCAGACTGAAATGGCGCATTTGAAGAGCAACGGCACTGCTTTTTCGCTGGTTTTGTTCAAGGTGGATAGCATGGAAGAAATTAATACGAAGTGGGGGCATACCGAAGGCCAGCGGGTCTTGAAAAATTTTGCCGAACATATTAAAACCAATTTGCGGCACAATGACACCTGCAGCCGCATGGGGCTGAACCGGATTATGCTGCTGATGCCCGATACAAAGATGGACGGGGCCCGTCATGTTTGTGCACGGATGGCCGGAAATCTGAAAAGCGCGGATGTTTTCGGGGATCGGTTGCAGGCAGGTTTCTGTTTTTCCGTCAGCGCCGGTTTTGCCCAGGCACACCCGGATAACAGTATGGAAGAGATGCTGGAAATTGCCAAATCGGATCAGAATAAGTTTTATGATTTTCGGATATGTTGAGTAAGGTGGAAACCTAATATTAAATATGCACGGAAAGATAGGGCTATGAAAAAATCAACAACTGAAATTTCGGTAGGTGTTTTTGTGCTCATAGGATTATTGTGTGTCGGGTATTTAACCATCAAATTGGGACAGATGGAACTTTTGGGGGATGATCATTATCTGATCAAAGCCAGTTTTAATAACGTCAGCGGGCTGCGGGCCGGTGCCGAGGTGGAAATGGCCGGTGTCAAGATCGGCCAGGTGGATTCGATCACTTTGGACAGGAACACATTATTTGCCGTTGTCGGGCTAAAGATTAAAAACGGCCTGACGTTATCCGATGATGCCATCGCTTCCGTCAAGACATCGGGTATTATCGGGGATAAATATATCAAGATTATTGCCGGTGGGTCTGATGAGAAACTCAAACCCGGTGATATGATTACCGATACCGAATCAGCAGTGGATATCGAGGAACTGATCAGTAAGTATGTATTCGGCGGAGTTTGAGGAAAATCGGTTTTAGCTGTTAGCCGTTCGCATTGAGAAGGAGTGGAAATTAAAGATTTTAGAAAACTGACAGTATGAAAGAAAGCCCATTGAGTTAAAAATATTGAACAGGTTTATCCAAAAGCTAACTGCTAATAGCCAACGGCTATTCATACCCAAGAAACGGAGGTGTCCGGTAGTTATGAAAAAATTTTTATATATAGCAGCTGTATTGATGTGTCTGGGAACCACTGTGTCGGCATCTGCCGTGGAGCCCATGGAAGCCCTTAAAGCCCCAATGGATAAAATTTTGAAACTGCTGGCGGACCCTCAGTATAAGGAAATAGACAAAAAGGATCTTCAGCGGCAGAAAATAACGGCCATTACCAATGATCTGTTTGATTATACCGAGATGGCCAAGCGCGCCCTGGCAAGGAACTGGCGGATATTTACACCGCCTCAGAGACAGGAGTTCAGGAACGTTTTTGCCGACCTGCTGGAAAAAACCTATTACAATAAAGTTTACGGTGAATATACCAATGAAACGGTGATCTATGGAAAAGAGCGGAAAATTTCCGATGTTAAAGCCCAGGTTGAAACCGCGATTCACCGGGCAACCGTGGATATACCGGTGATGTACAGCATGATGTTGAACAATGGGGTGTGGCGGGTGTATGACGTGAATATTGAAGGCGTCAGCCTGATTAAAAATTATCGTTCCCAGTTTTCCCAGATCCTGAACAAGGATAAGCCGGACTACCTGATCCAGCGGCTTAAGGACAAGATTGTTAAACTTGATAAAGGGGAGAATCCGGAGTAATAATGAAATATTCCGTTCTTTTTAGTGTTGTTCTAAGCTTGGTGCTGGGCATGGGCTGTGCGGCCCAGAACGCATCCATGGCATCCAAAGACGGGCTCTCCTCTTCCGGCTCGTCGCCAGCAGTGAAAGCCGAGGAAATTGCCACGGTTCAAAAGGACCTGCCTCAAGTGGATGCCGAATTTTTAGATAATAACCTTGATTTTCTTGACGAAGAAGAGGGGGCCACACAAGCGGGTACCCGTATAGCGGATCCCCTGGCACCCTGGAACAAGGTGATGTTTCGGTTTAATGACAAACTGTACTTCTGGATTTTGAAACCTGTTGCAAAGGGATATCGGGCTGTAGTGCCTCAGGTGGTCCGAAACAGCGTCAAGAACTTTTTTGTAAATCTTGCTTTTCCGGCCCGTTTTGTCAGCAGCCTGCTCCAGGCCAAGGACCAGAATGCCACTGATGAACTGGGGCGCTTTTTGTTCAACAGCACTGTGGGTGTGCTCGGCTTCTGGGATGCCGCCGGTAAATTTTATCCGGACCTGAACCCGGTGTCCGAAGATCTGGGGCAGACGCTGGGTCGCTATCGCATGGGCAACGGCTTTTACATTGTGTGGCCTGTTTTGGGCCCCTCGACATTAAGAGATTCCGTGGGTTTATTCGGCGATCGTTTTCTGAATCCCGTGACCTATGTAGAGCCGACGGAGGCATCCCTGGGCATCAGCGCATATGATAAAGTAAACGGGCTCTCTTTTCACATCGGTGATTACGAAACATTGAAAGATGCGGCCCTGGACCCTTATGAAGCGTTTCGGGATGCATACATTCAATACCGCAGCAAGAAAGTGTCGGAATAATTATTTTCCGCAACATTTTTTAAATTTCTTACCGCTGCCGCAGTGGCAGGGATCGTTACGGCCTACCTTGGGCGCTGAACGCACCACCTGTTTCTGCTCGGGTGCCTCACCATCGTAAAAATACCATTTGTCATCCTGTTTTTTAAACCGGGCAATTTCATGGTGCCGTTTTTTAGTGCCTTTTTCAATATATTCAGCGATAAACTCGACGGTTCCCTCGTTATCCTCAGCACCCCCTTCCCGGGTATCCTTGATTGTCAACTGGCGCCAGATTGATTTTTCCGACCATCTCCGGATCGATCCGGCATCATGATCTTTGCGTTTTTTAGGGTGAACCGTGTCAAGCAGGTATTGTACCTTAGTTTTGGCAAAGGCGGTATAACGGGATCGCATCAGGGCTTCCGGTGTTGGCGCCGGAAAGGTCCCTTCAATAAGCCCCTGACAGCAGGTTGCATAGGATTTGCCGGACCCGCACGGGCAGTTTTCAGTCGTTGTCTCCATTTTATGTGTCTCCATAATTGTTCAAAAGTTACAGGTTCGATCTATCCTAGGGTGGGCTGTGCCCACCCTAGGACAGAATACCGTTTATATGAGATTATCGTTTTGCAAAAAAACAGATCGTAACAGACAAGATATCTCTATGTGGCTGTGGTTTCCCAATACGGCCGTTCATAAAACGTTTGATTTTGAAGTGAAATTGGGTTTATGTCAATCAGATAATTACGTAAAGGACCCTTTTTAAAAAAATGATGCTGCTCATCTACCCGCCAATTGCAAAGCCGTGTGAAATGCCCCCGGGACTGGCCCGGCTGGCCGGTGCCCTCAATCATCACAATGTGCCGAACAAAGTCGTGGATTTTAATGTGGAAGGACTTTGGTATCTGTTCCAACAGCCTGTTGCCGGTAAGGATACCTGGACCCGGCGGGCCGTTTCTCATCTGCCGGAAAATCTTGCAGCCATGCAGGATTCCCACATTTATCAAAATATTGACCGCTACAAGCGAACCGTCATGGATATTAACCGGGTGCTGCACCGGTTGGACGGCATGGATAATACGCTTATCGGCCTGGCCAATTATCAGGATGATCATCTTTTGCCGGTAAGAAGTGCGGATCTGATCACGGCCGCTGAAACATTTGAAGGAAATATTTATTATCCTTTTTTTAAAACACGGCTACTGTCTTTGATGGAAAGATATACACCGGATATTATCGGATTTTCCCTGAACTACCTGAGTCAGGCCATCTGCACCTTTGCCATGATCGGTTTTTTGCACAAGGTCAGGCCAGATGTTAAAATTCTTTTGGGCGGCGGTCTGGTAACCACCTGGCTAAGAAATCCCGCCTGGCAAAATCCCTTTGGCGGCCTGGTGGATGATTTTGTGGCTGGTGCCGGGGAAAAAACACTGCTTGAAACCGCGGGCGTCATTAAACACGAAAAATTTTATACCCCGGACTATTCAGGCTTTCAGCCAGCACAATACCTGTCTCCGGGGATAATCCTTCCCTACAGCGCATCAATGGGCTGTTACTGGAACCGCTGCTCTTTCTGCCCGGAAAAAGCAGAGGGAAATTCTTACCGTCCGGTACCCTCGACCCGAGTTATGGCCGACCTCGGGCTTTTGATTCACAGAAATCGCCCCCATCTCATTCATTTGCTGGATAATGCCATCAGCCCGGTTCTTTTGAAAAAATTGACGGCGGATTTTTCAGATACCCCATGGTACGGCTTTGCACGAATTTCCAAATATTTAGCGGATCCTGAGTTTTGCTTCGAATTAAAACGGTCCGGGTGTGTCATGCTCAAACTCGGGCTCGAATCCGGAGACGGGGCGGTGCTCGACAATATGCAAAAAGGCATTGATCCTGATCTTGCCGCAGTGGTTTTGAAAAATTTAAAAAAGGCCGGCATCGCAACCTATGTTTACCTTCTTTTCGGTACTGTTTTTGAGACCCTTGATGCCGCCCGTAAAACACTTGACTTCACCGTGGCCCATGCCCGGGAGATCGGATTTTTAAATCTTGCTATTTTTAACCTGCCGGCCTACGGGCCGGATGTGAATACCCTCTCCACCGAAAAATTTTATGCCGGGGACCTGAGTCTTTACAGGGCCTTTGTTCACCCCAGGGGCTGGCATCGGGACCGGGTACGGCAGTTTCTGGATCGTGAATTCAAACGGCACCCGGCCATAGCGGCCATATTAAAAAATGATCCGGTGGTGTTCACCTCCAATCACGCACCGTTTTTTTGCGAGATGACGGTCTCGTAAAAAGCCCAAGTTAGCGCTACGCTTCACTACGTGTCCGCGTTGCGCGGCATTTTGCAATCATTCAACGTACGACCAGTACGCCTCATGATTCCAAACTTTGCGCGCCTTGAATTTGAACTTTTTACGAGACCGTCTAAAGCCGAATTTTTACGAGTTTACCAATAAATGAAATGAAACAAAAACCAGACATCAACGAATATATCCAGTCACTTGCCGAATCCAAAAGACTGGGCCGGCAGGTGGTTTTTCATACGGTGCTGGATAAAACCCCGCCGGTTCTGGCAAAGGCAGACAAATCATGGCCTTTAAAGATACAAAAAGCACTCACGGTCCAGGGTATCCGTTCACTTTATCAACATCAGGCAACGGCTGTGGATCATGTGCGATCCGGGCGACATGTGGTGGTGGCAACCCCTACGGCCAGTGGAAAGACATTGATTTACAATCTGCCGCTGATGGAAAGCGTGCTTGAAAATCCGGAAGCTCGTGCCATCTACCTGTTCCCCCTCAAGGCTTTGGCCCAGGACCAGTTGCGCCTGTTTCAAGCCCTGGCGTCGGACGGCGGGATCGATGCATCGGCGGCTATTTATGATGGGGACACATCCGCCTGGCACCGCAAGAAGATACGTCAGGCCGTGCCCAATGCGCTGCTCACCAATCCTGAAATGCTGCACCTGAGCCTGCTGCCGTTTCATCATAACTGGGAGGCACTGTTTGCAAATCTGAAAATGGTGGTGGTGGACGAAGTGCATACCTATCGCGGCGTCATGGGCGCTCACATGGCCCAGGTTTTCAGGCGGCTTCTGCGTATCTGCAGGCATTACGGATCCAGCCCCACCTTTGTCTTTTGCTCGGCAACGGTGGCCAATCCTTCTGAACTGGTCCATGGGCTTACCGGTCTTGAGGTCGAAACCATAACCGAAAGCACGGCCCCCAAGGGCAGGCGCCATGTTGTTTTTGTCGATTCCATGGAGGGGCCGGCCCAGACCACTATTTTGCTGCTGAAGGCGGCGCTACATCGCGGGTTGCGTACCATTGTGTATACCCAGTCGCGCAAAATGACCGAGTTGATTTCCATGTGGGCCCAGAGCAGCGCCGGTGCCTTCAGCGGCAAAATCAGTGCCTATCGGGCCGGTTTTCTGCCGGAAGAACGAAGGGCCATTGAAACCGGTCTGGCCCGGGGGGACCTGCTGGCGGTGATATCCACCAGTGCCCTGGAACTGGGTATCGATATCGGTGATCTGGATCTCTGTCTGCTGGTGGGGTATCCCGGGACCATCGTGGCCACGTGGCAGAGAAGCGGCAGGGTAGGGCGAAGCGGCCAGGATTCCGCCCTGGTCATGATGGCCGGTGAAGATGCCCTGGACCAGTATTTCATGCACAACCCGGAGGATTTCATGCAGCGGTCACCCGAGGCGGCCGTGGTGAATCCGTATAATCCTGAAATTCTCGAACGGCATCTGGTGTGTGCGGCCGCCGAACTGCCCCTTGATATCCATGAACCCCTGATGCAGGACCCGGCCTTTCAAAAAGCAGCCGGAATGCTTACAAAAAAGGGGTCGCTTGTGATAAGCGGTGATGGCAAAGAGATCTATTCCAGCCGCATGAGGCCCCAGCGTCATGTGGACTTGAGGGGTTCGGGCAGCCAGTTAACGATTTTTGAAACAGGCACCGGGGACAACCGGGGCAGCATCGACACCCATCGGGCCTTTCGGGAAACCCATCCGGGGGCCATCTATCTGCATAACGGGGTCATCTATAGTGTGGATGATCTGGATCTCGCCACAGCCAGCGTGCAGGTTGCCCGGGCCAAAGTCAATTATTATACCCGGGTCAAGGCCCATAAGGATACCGAAATCCTTGAAATTTATGATGAAAAAGCCGTGGGCGGGACCCGGTTTTATACAGGGCGCCTGAAGGTGACCGACCAGGTCACCGGGTATGATATGTGGCAGATTCGCGGTCATCGGAAGATCAATTCCCTGCCGTTGGATCTGCCGCCCCTTGTTTTTGAAACCGAAGGGATATGGTTTACCGTTTCTCAGGCCATCCGGAAGGCGGTGGAATCCCGGCAGATGCATTTTATGGGCGGTATTCACGCCATCGAACATGGGGCCATCGGCATTTTTCCACTGCTGGTCATGGCTGACCGCAATGATCTGGGGGGCATATCCATGGTCTATCACCCCCAGATTGACAGCGCCGCGGTATTTATCCATGACTCGGTTCCCGGTGGTGCCGGGCTTTGTCGGCAGGCCTTTGAGAGGGCTGCTGACCTGCTGGCCTGTACACTGAAAATTATCAACTCCTGTCCCTGTGAAACCGGATGCCCTTCCTGTGTGCATTCCCCCAAATGCGGTTCGGGCAACCGGCCCATTGATAAAGCCGCAGCCGTTTTTCTGCTGCAATTATTACTGGAGGGAACGCCCATAGTCAGATCTGCCGGGAAAATAGCGTCTGTCAACGCACCTGTTGATACACCGAAACCGCGACAGTTCCCGGGGGCGAGTTTCGGGGTTCTCGATATCGAAACCCAGCTTTCAGCCCAGGAGGTGGGAGGCTGGCACCGGGCCCACCGGATGAAGGTCAGTTGTGCGGTGGTCTATGATGCCAGGACGGATACATTTGATGCGTTTACCGAAAACAAGATGCCGGCCCTGCTTCGGTATCTTCGAACCTTTGATCATGTGGTGGGATTTAACATCAAACGGTTTGATTATCTGGTGCTTTCCGGATATTCGGATTTTAATTTTCAAACCCTGCCCACCCTGGATATCCTTGAGGATATCCATAAACAATTGGGATACCGGCTTTCCCTGGATAATCTGGCCCGGGCCACCCTTGGCACTCAAAAGAGCGCCGACGGCCTGCAGGCCCTGCGTTGGTGGAAACAGGGGAAGATATCTGAAATTATAGAATATTGCACTCAGGATGTGAGGGTGACCCGTGATCTTTACCGATACGGCTTGACGAACGGATATCTGCTGTTCAGCAATAAGGCCGGCAATACGGTCCGGGTGCCGGTGAGATGGTAATTTTAAAAGGAGGTTTGCATGGAAAAAAAAGTGCTGGTACCGGTGGCTGATGGTACCGAAGATTTGGAAGCTGTGGGCATTATCGACATATTAAGGCGGGCGGATGCGGAGGTCACCGTGGCCTCTGTGGGCCAACTTCAGATCGTGGGCTCACGCGGTATTAAAATGATTTCCGATGCGTTGATTTCCGATTGTGCAGGCGTTAAGTACGACCTGGTGGCTTTGCCGGGCGGAATTCCCGGCGCTGATAACCTGAGAGATTCAACGGAACTGACCACTATTTTAAAGCGCCAGTATACAGCGGGACGACTTTATGGTGCCATCTGTGCGTCACCGGCGATTATTCTGGCGCACCACGGTCTGCTCAAAGGGCGAAAGGCCACCTGTCATCCGGCTTTTGCGGACCAGCTTTCCAATATCGATAAAATCAAATCCAAAGTTGTGGTGGACGGTAACTGTATTACCAGTCAAGGTGCCGGGACGGTCATTGAATTTGCCCTGACACTGGTGGAATTGCTTTATAGCAAGGAACGTCGGGAGTCTGTTGCCGGTTCTATGGCGCTGTGAGTCTAATTTCCGGTTACCCGGCAAGGATATCGTCGTGCATCGTCCCAGCGTCCTTGAACCGCAACAGCGAGCGCATTCCCCGTGGCTTGTCGCGGGGTTAGCGAGCGAATCTAAAATAGACAGAATTCCTTACGGCCGAAGATTCCTCGCAGCTTGCTGCGAGGTTCTTCAATTCCTGAAAATTAAAAAGGAGATCTACCATGGAGCTCAATCCGAACTTTATCGCACCCTGCGGTCTGTATTGCGGTGTCTGCGGTGTGCATTATGCGACCCGGGACAACAATAACGGATTCCTGGAAAAATTATTGGGGGTTTACCAGGGAAATATGCCGGGCCTGGAGCATCTGACCATTGAAGATATTAAATGCGACGGTTGTCTGTCTGACCGGGTATCCATTTTTTGCCGGGTCTGTGCCATCAAGGATTGTACAAAAGAAAAAGGATATGTCGGGTGCCATGAATGTGATGACTTTCCCTGCGGGCACATCGACTCCTTTCCCATGCCCGTGGGTAAAAAAGTGATCCTGCGGGCCGTGCCCCACTGGCGGGAACACGGAACAAAAAAATGGATCGAAGACGAAGAGGCCCGTTATGTCTGTTCAAATTGCGGACACCGGGTTTTTCGCGGTGCCAGGCGCTGCAATAAATGCAAAATAGCGGTGGATTTAGATTAGATGCTTGAAAAGCATAAGTAAATTACAATAATTAAAAGACAAATACCAAATTAATCACAATGATTAAAATCCAAATTTCAAAACCGTATTTATTTGTCATTTGTAATTTTCGGTCAATTACCGCATCTGGCTGATATCACCCAGTCGTCGGTCATAGAGCTTGCCGACGCCGTATTCACTGCGGCGCATGAATTTTTCCTTGTCCGGCCCGATGATCTGCATTTCCGGAAAGCGTTTCTGTACCCGCAATGCAATGCGCATCTCCTGGGTGCAGCCGGTGCTGTAGGTGGCGTCTTTCCCCACCCATTCCGGGGGTATCTTCATGCCCAGGATTTCAAAGGCCCGGGTGATGTCCTGGTAGCTTTGAAACCGCCAGATATCGATGCACCCGCTGCTTTGAACAATTTCCCACATATACATGAGATCATCGGCATCCATGCCCGGTTCGAAATGCTCCGATGGATTGATGATAAAGGTCAGGGTCGATTGCTCCTTGAGAAAGGAGACGAACACGGACATCACTTTTTTGGCGATATCCAGTTTTCCGGGTATGGAACCGATGATGCCGCTGTAGAACATGACGGTCATGCCCTTGTTTTTGGCATCCTCCATACGGGTGATGATGGCATGGGCTTTTTTGTCGAGATCTGCATGGGAAAACTTGATCACATCCGGATGCCTGGGCTTGAACGATACCGTCACGGTGTCATCATTTTCTGTTGAGATATTGAAAATGTCCTGGGTGAACTGAAAGCGGGTTTCAAACAACCGCCGTTTCTGGATCGACCCCCTGGAGATAACGGCATCTGCTTCTTTGAAGATACGGGAGAAAGTGGTTGATGCGAGGATCAGGTTCAGCTCTTCAGAGGTGCCATCGGACAGGGCCAGAACATGGTGCTCGCTGCGCAGGGTTCGGGCCAGTTCATTTTTACCGATATTTTTATCGCTGATCAGCAATGCATCGGTCAGTTCGGAATTGAGTATGGGATCTTCCTGGGCATCAAAGAAATCAGCTTTGGTAAAAAGAGGGCCCTCCTTAAAGGCGATGATGATTTTATGTCCCAGGCCGGCCAGATAGCGGATTACCTTCAGGTCGAAGATGATCTCACCGGATTCATCGGCAAGCCAGAGGATATTACGGCTCCCGCCGGATTTTGATTCATGACGGGTGGCTGACACACCCACAAAATCAAATAGACGCTCTACACCGTTGCCTGCCAGGGGTTTTTTAAAAAAATCCAGATACGCTTTTTTTGAATATTTTTTTGATGCATCCGATTCCCATAAAATTTTGTGGCCCAAAAGCGTAAGACGCCGGGAAAGCTCTAATTTTTCAATATGGTGTTTAACGGCCGGCAGATCGGCCGCAGCCGGGTCCAGGTCAGGCCACTCGATATGATCGATGGCATCGTTAAATGCCATGGAATCGAGCACGGCCCTGGCATTTTTGTTACGAAGGATTTTTTCCTGACGGAAGGGATCCTCGATCTGCGTGCGTTTTAAAAAAATGCCCAGCAGGCGTTTTTGAACCCTTGAGGGGATCATGATGTCATCTCTGGTTTCATGGTTGTATTTGATGCGGATCAGAGACGTTAAATATTCTTTTTCCATTTCATCATCGATCTGGCGATTGATAAGATCGATGATGGTTTCGAGAACCACCGCATATTCTTTTTTCAGAAAGTCCGACGGCCGGCGTGCCATAATGGCGTCAAATGTCTGGTCAGAGCAGGGATAGTAGCGACAGTCTTCATCACAAAAGACCATGAAGCGTATCTGTTCCGGGGTGGCGGCATGGTCGGGAAACGTAAAATAATCCAGGTGATTTTCAATGAAAAAAGTTGTCAACCATGCCCTGGCCTGGGCATCCGGGTCATGTTGAAGGACCCGGGATTGAGACGTTTCATGAATCTGGTTTGTAGTGGCATTGTCCAACGTCATTTGGTCTCCTTTTTGTTATTTTTGTCTGCACCCTGATGTATAAGCACTGGAATCTGCCTGAGATCGGTGACCACCAGATCGGCCGAGAGGCCCTGGCAATCAGGGTGGTCTTCCCTTAGACGCAGGGACCTGGTATCACCGGCGAACAAGGCGGTATTCATGCCGCACCTGGCCGCAGGATAAATATCGTTAAGCATGTCATTGCCCACATAAAGGGCTCGGGCAGGGGATATCTTCTTGGATTCAAGGGATTCAAGCGCCCGGTTAAACAGGATCTGTGATGGTTTGGCGCAGCCATGATCGTAAGAAAAAAATGTCAGGTCCCGTTCAAACCCGAGATCTGCCATGTCTGATCCAAGGAGCCACTCAAACAACAAGGAGGTATAAAACTGAGCATTGGAAACGATTCCCAGGTGCATATCCATCTGCTTCAGTTTGTCCAGCATGGTTGAAAGGCCCGGCATAGGATAGACCGGGTTGACAAGCCATTCATATTCGATGGCAAAATTTTTTATCCGTTCCAGGTCATTTATGTTAAGCACCTGCCGCCAGATCTCTTCGATACGCACTTCAGGAACATCAATCCCTTTTTGTTTGTTTTTTGCATGGTCGGCCCTGACAGCGGCCCATAAATTTTCTTGTAATTGTTTTGGGTCGCTTCGGAGGTCATATTTATCCAGGAGCCTGGCCAGGCGCCGGATATTTTTGTCCGGTTTTGCACTGAGGCTGATGTCCCCGGAAGCACTGATGAACAATGTGCCGTAGATATCAAAGAGAACACAGCAGATGCCGTTAATACCGTTTTTTGATGGCTCAAGACCCGTGGGCAGCGGCGCCAGGGGATGTATGTGTTCGGCGATACTGCATTTATCCGGCATAGTCACCCCATTTCAACAGGTTGAATCGGTCCGGTTGCAGAAAACAGCGTAACAGAAGCGGCCGGTCAATCTGCTGGCTGACCGGTTTTTTTATAATTTTTCGATACACCGCTAGGAGATTTTCAGTATATGTGGATTCGGAGTAGGTGTCCAGCACCACGCGCCGGTTTTTACGGATCAGTTCCATGGGATTTTTTACATTTCCGGGTTCTGCGAGAAAGGGGTTCAGCCGGATCAGTTCCCTGCGGGCCAGGTTATCCCTGGTAACCCGGGACAAGACCTGCTGCTGAAAGGGTTCATCCAGAAAGCCAAAATCGATGCTGCCACCGGACATGATGCCGTCCAGGAACTGGTTGATTTTTGTGTCGGGTGGCGCCATATCAAATCGGTTGCAGGTTCTTTGAAAAGCGGTTTGCCATCGGGTGCAAAATGCCTTGGGATCTATCCATGCCAGGGGAATCAGAATGTTTGAATACAGATGGTCCAGATTGACGCCGGCATTTTCAAAATCCCGGCATATTTCCGGCAACTTACGGCCCCACAGCACTTTACCGGCAGTCCAGGGTTCCAGAAAGGTAAACCCGAAACCTTCGGTGACGCTGGTGGTGATCAGGAATCGTGCAGGGCCGATAAGGTCCCTGAAATCATGTTGCACGCCGACTTCAAAGGCTACAGGCAGCCGGTGGGACCTGACAAAACGCTTCCAGTCGTTATAACTTTTCCAGTCCATGGGGCTGTTAGGGGGCAGCGTAATTTGAAGCGATTCTCCGCCGGGCAGGAACAGAGATAAAAGAATTGCTTCGCCGATATTCTTACGGCGGATGGCCCGCACCGGATACAGGACATAGTCGGCCCTTGCCGGTTTGTGTCGCCAGGGAAGCGGCGTGATGGTGTTGAAAATCCTGTGCAGACCGTCGGGATCAAGCCCGCATTTTATCAAGATGTCGTAATCTCTTGAGTTGATAACCCCGTAGTGGCAGTTTTCCGGGTACGTCTCATCATGAAAATAGGCATTAGGGCGCCCGTCTTCGGCAAAATCATGGATCTGCAAAAACAGCTTGATGCCCCTGGTCTGAAACGATTTTAAAATTTTAAGAAAATTTTTGTTCTTGGCCAGCGTGGGATTGTGCACATGCAAAACATCACAACCGTCCGGCCAGTGGTCGAAAATGGCAGCGATTACGGCATCGGCTGTTTTTCGATGATCATGTCCTGTTTCTCCTGCCCTATCATAGCCGATCCCCGGGATTGTCCGGGTCGCGATGCCACCGATGGATTCGGGCTTTTCACCGGTGAGCAGCATCACTTCACAGGAAGGGGAAATTGCCTTGATCTGCTGTTGCAGCACGGTGGTGACACCGCCGGTCCTGAGATGATAATGGAGAAATGCAATTTTCATTGAAGCCATTTCTCCAGCCGCTCAAGTCCTTCGGCCGTGGATATCCGGGGAACATAACCAAGATCCCTTTTGGCGGCGCTGACGTCAAACCAGTGGGCCGTGGACAGTTCCCCGGCTAAAAATCGCGTCATCATAGGTTCGCCATTGAGTTTGAAAATTTTGTAGAAAAGTTCAAGCAGAGCGCCGGCGACCCAGGCCATCTGAAACGGCACCTTGCGGGTGATGGGGCTTTTGCCGCCGGCGATCAGGATATGATTAACCATTTCCCATAGCGGCATCGGCGCGTCCTGGCTGATAAAATAGACGTTCCCGGACAGCTTTGGATTTGCGGCCAGTTTTTCAGCCGCCAGGACATGGGCCAGCGCCGCATTGTCGATATAGATCGTGTCCACGCGGTTTTTTCCGTCACCGACAATCCAGAGACGGTTGGCCCGGTCTATAATCTGGGGCACCAGGTGGTTGTCCCCGGGGCCCCATATCAGGTGAGGCCTCAGGATAATGGCATTTAACCCCTGGGCACACGCCTTCAAAACCGCTTTTTCGGCCAGTGCCTTGGTTTTGGGGTAATGGGTATGGAAACAGGGGGCATAAGATACCCGTTCATCGACGCCTTCCATATCTTTGCCGTTGAAAACAACACTGGGGCTGCTGGTGTAGATCAGCCGAAAGATGTGGTTCTGTCGGCAGGCGGCGATGATATTTTCAGTGCCGATGACATTGGTGGAATAGTAGTCGGCATATTTTCCCCATACACCGGGCATTGCCGCCACATGGAAAACCAGATCCATGCCCTGGCAGGCCTTTTCCACTGCCTTTGGATTGCTGATGTCGCCTTGAATCTGATGAACGTTCAGACGGTCAAGCGCCGGATATCTGTTTCTGGAAAAACTGGTCACCTGGCAGCCTTTGTCAATCAGGCGTTTTACAATGGCCTTGCCGAGAAACCCGCCGCCGCCGGTAACCAGTACATTTTCAGGTCTGGCTTGAATCATGATATTGCCTTCACTGTCAGTCCAAAGGCTTAACGTTTGCCTTTACCTATTATCTCTTTTATGTCTGAAATAATTAATTTTTTTACTTAAAATTAATAGGGGATTCAATAGCTATTGGTCAATATCCAATTTACCTGCTGCCCATGGCGCCAGTTTTTCACGGAAAATTTTGGCGTTATGCCGGATATCCACGGGAAAGGATCGGTGAAATAAAATGTTTTTTATAGGAGCTGTCATGGGGTTTTCCCGGGCCATTTTAAGCAGCGCCCTTTCCAGCGACGCCATGTCTTCATCACCGTGGTCCTTGTTGATTTCGATACAGATCACAGGGTGCTGTTCGCCTTTTGGCCCAATGCCCACCAGCGCAGACCGAAAAACCGCCGGATGATTGTTGAAAACCGATTCACAGGGTATTGTAAACATGTCGCCGGTGCTGGTTGTTACCCTGTGACTCTTCCGCCCGCAGAACCAGATGCGTCCTTTTTTGTCCTGCCAGCCCAGATCCCCCATGCGGTGCCAGACCTCCCCGTTGTCTTTGATCTTGGCCAGGGCATCATCTTTTGGCCGTCCGAAATACTGACGCGTGACAAGTTCTCCCTTGACCACTATTTCACCGATGTCGCCCTCTTGAACAAGGCATTCTTCCGACCAGTTTTCGATGGGGCTGTCACTTATTTTGATCAATCTTACGATGATATCATCGATGGGCCGGCCCACACACATGCCATAGCCTTTCTCACTCAACGCCCGGGTTTCGGCCAGAATTTCATGGCTGCCGATGGAGACGATGGGGACGGCTTCCGTGGCACCGTAAGGGGTATGAACCTGGGCCTTTTTATCCATCATGCCGTAAAATTGCTGAATATTGGCCGGGGATACCGGGGCACCGGCGGAGACCACGCGTTTTAAGGAGGGCAGTTTTATATGGTTGGCCCTGCCATAGGCCCCTACCCGGTGTAAAAGGGCAGGGGAGGCAAACATGTTGGTGACGCCCTGGTTCCAGATGGCTTCAATGATCCGTGCAGGATTCACCCGGGCCGGCTGGGTGGGGTCCATGTCCGGGATGACGGCGGTCATCCCCAGGGCCGGGTCAAAAAGTGCAAACAGGGGAAAAGTGGGAAGGTCGATTTCATCGGCCGTGATGTTAAAATGAGATTTGATCTGTCGTATCTGGGCATCGAAGTTACCATGGGTGTAAACAACTCCCTTGGCCGGTCCGGTGCTGCCGGTGGTAAACAAAACAGCAGCGATCTCATCCCGACCGGTTTGAGCGGCGATATAGGGTTTCGGCTGATCTTTCCGCAGATCCGTTAATCGATACCCCCCCCAGAACCAGCGATTTCCCACAGTTACCCAGATCTTCACGGTATTAAAATATCCGGGGCATAGCTTGCGCAGCAGATGGGCCTTTGGAATACCGATAAAGGCTGTCGGACGGCCTTCCTGCAGACAGCTCAGCATGCGCCGGATGCCCATGCCCGGATCCACCATCACCGGAATGGCACCGGTTTTGAAAAGGGCAAAGGTGAGGGCAAAAAAATCCAGGCTCGGTTTTACCATCAGGATGGTCCGCATTCCCCGACGGATACCGATGCGCTGGAGACCTGCGGCAATATTGTCCGATTCTCTGTCAAGCTGCAAGAAGGTGTAATGAGAATAGGTCACGTGCCCGGCCCTATCACGGCCCACCGGAAAGATCACGGCCCGCTTGTAGGGCTGGTCCGCGACTATTTTTTTAAGATGGCAGGAAATATTGATAAAATCCCCGTTTTTATTGTCTGTGTCAGGGGGTTGTTTGATATCGTTCATGAACCTTGTCCGTTTAGTTAGCTATTTAATCAATAAATTGCCGTACCCGGTCAATAATTTTTTCCGGCACATCTTCCAGCAGATAGTGGCCGGCATCATCAAAAAGATGAGCCTCTGCCGCCGGGAACCGGCGGCACCATTCACGGTAGTAGTCCAGATCAAATACAAAATCGTGCCGGCCCCATAAAATAAGCATGGGAAAGGCGGCCAGACGGTGAAGATGATCATCCACGTTTTTGACCAGGCCATAACTCGGGTCCCCTTGGTAAAGGGGGATATCCTGTACGAATTTCAAGGTGGCCAACCGATGGCGCCAGGTGTTGTAGGGGGCGACGAGGCCTTTTTTAACCTCCCGGGAAAGCTTTTTGTGAGGTGCCATATAGAGGGCCGACCGTGCAAAAAGGTTACCGCCTAATACCGCCGGAACGGCAAAAGGGGCTATCCGGCGAAGGATTTTCAGCCGTCGCGGGATTTGTTTGTCCCCGGGCGGCAAAAATCCGGAGGTGTTGGTGATCACCAGCCGAGCGATCATCTCAAGGTGCGCCAGGGCCCAGGCCGCTCCAATCATGCCACCCCAGTCATGTACGATCAATGTGATTTTTTCCCGGATATCCAGATGCGCCATCAGGGCGGTAAGGTCCCGGACCCGGGTTTTGAGCCGATAGTCGTAGTCGACAACAGCAGGTTTGTCCGAAAGGCCGCACCCCATATGGTCCGGCACAATAACCCGGTGACCGGGGGCCAGGGCCGTGATCAAGTTGCGATAGTAAAAGGACCACGTGGGGTTGCCGTGAAGCATGAGTACAGGCGGCCCACTGCCTTCATCCAGATAATGGTAGCGATGACCGTTAATTGAAAGAAAGCGGGATTGAAACGGGTAGAGGTGTTTGAAAGATGAGATGTCGCAGTTCATTTTACCAGTCCACCCCCAGCATCAGACAGTTCAACCCGCTGCCGATGCCTAAGAAGCCCACCTGGTCGCCCTTTGTCAGAAACCCGCGCTCCTTTGCAATGGCAGCGGTGACGATCAATGATACGGTGCCGATATTGCCCAGATGCTGAAAAGTGGTAAAATCTTTTGATACCGGTATGTTGATCGCCTCTAAAATGGTTTTTTGATGGGTGGCGCCCACCTGGTGACAGATAATTTTGTCCGGTTTGTCATCAGGCCATGCCAGTTCCTGTCGCAGGGCATTAAATGTTTCTATGCCCAGGCCCACCCCGTTTTTTAAAACACCTACAGAATCAGTGTGCATCACATGCCGGGCACTGGCTGGGATACCGGTGTCCGGTCCCCAGATGCAGAGGCGATGGTGGCGCACGGCATTTCTGGCAACGCCGCCCAGGAGCCGGTGGGCTTCACGGGAAAAGGAGCCGTCGGTTAAAATAATGGCCGCCGCACCCGATCCGCCGGTCAAGGTGGCCACGGTTTGTTTAAAAGTGTCCATATTCCGGGTTTGAAGCAGATTATCAATGGTGGTGTCCACAATCTGCCGGCAGGATTCACAGGCCACAACAAGGCCGGCCCGGATCTGGCCCAGGGCAATGGCATTGGCCACCTGAAGCATGCCGTTCAAAATGCCGATGCAGGCATTTGAGATATCAAAGACCTGTGTCTTTGATCCCAGGCCCAGGCCGTGGGCTACGGCACAGGCTGTTGCCGGTTCCAGGTTCTCCCGACAGACAGCGCCGTAAATCAGCATACCAATCTCTTCCGGGGCAATGCCGGCGGCATCGATTGCTTTGGCGCCCGCACATATGGCACCATCGGAAAGCTTGAAATCAGGATTCCAGTACCGGCTCTCACGGATACCGGTAATGGCCTCCAGTTGCCCTTTTTTAAAATGCAGGGCCTTGTAAACCGGCTCCAGGCGACATTCAATATCGTCTGCGGTGACCACATTGGGGGCCAGTTCATAGCCGATGGATTCAATAAAAACATTTTTATACAGCATGTTCACCTTTTACCATTTTGATTCCGAAATTGTCCATTTTATAGATGCAGAGCCCGTCTACCTTCAGGATACCGTTTGCCAGTATCAGCACTTCGGGTGTTTCTTTAACCGCCGTGATGCAGGCCTCGATCTGGATGAGGGAACTGCCCGGCAGGATCTGCCCGCGATAGGTCCATTCATGCTTTGTGCCCGTAACCAGGGAGAATCCATGGGTGGCAGCCAGGTGGGGCCATCGTTTCAATGCCGTGAATTTAAGGAGCTGGATAAAAGATTCCAGTCCTAAAGATCCGGGGCAGACCGGGTCCTGAAAAAAATGGGCTTTAAAAAACCATTCCTTGGGATCGACTTGTTTACTGCCGCAGATAAACCCCAGTTTATCCGGCCCGCCTTCAGGGGCATAGGCATCGATGGTATCGATCATACTCAGGGCCAGGGCCGGCATCACGGCCCCTGAAATCGGTGTCGTGTCGGGGTCTCCGGGGAAAAGCGGGGCTGTGCGGGGCAGTGCTTCGGGGGCGCCTTTTTGAATTTTGTTTTTGTCAGGCCATGACGGCGCCATGGCGGTAATACCCTTTTGCTGAGCGAGGGATTGTTCGGTAAAAAATCCGAAATGGGTTTTGCCCGCATACACGATCTCACCGGCCTGCCTGATTTCAAAATCGAAATTTTCAATGAGCATGTCACCGGCGCCGGAAACCTTTGTCAAACGGGTGCGCACAGAGACGACCCCGGATGCGGGAAGGATATCGCGGTATATGGTGGCATGGCCGCCCAGGTTTCTAAAGCGCAGGTCATGACTGCTTTTCAGGGCCGACCCCATATAGGCGGCACTCCAGCCGCAGGGCTGCAAAGCGATTTCATTGAGAATGCAAAGGGGCATGGTGTTGCCGCGGTCTGCTGCAAAATACCAGTCTGACGCTGTCACGTCGCACTGGGATTCTATCCAGGTCCCGCATGTCAGGACAAAGGGCCGGACATCGGCTTTTGTGACCCGGTGGATAAAAAGATAGGGCTCCCCGGGCAGTCGGGCAATAAATCGGTCATGGTCAAACGGGCGGTAAGCCTCTCCAAAGGCCCGTGACGGTTTGCCTGTGGCAAATTCCTTCATATGGTTTTTATCAAAAACAGGAACGGGCAGGGGTGTTTCCGGGACCTGGGGAACTTCATGGTCACTTTTATGGCCTGCTTTACGTCCGCGCCAGAATGCCTGGATCTCGCCGCGGTTTGTATTGCTGAGTTTCAGAGACATGTTTTCAAAAAAAACAATGTAATGGCCATCGGCGAACATGTGGGCGTCGGCAAGGACATAGGGCTCCGGATTAAAGCCGATCTCCTTTATCTCCACCCGATAGAGGACATGTCTGGTTTTCGGCGTCACCGGGCCCCGGCATTTCAGGCGGCTCTCAATACCCGTCATCGGTTCAAAAACGATGGGTGCATCGGGCAGTGCCCATCCCATGCGCTGAAGCAATACACGAAGGGTATGGGCGCAGCATTCATACATCAAGGTGCCGGGCATGACCCGGTCATCCACAAAATGGCAGGTCAAAAACCAGTCGTCGGGATGAATATCGGCCTGGGCTTCCACAAGGCCCAGACCATATTGCCCCCCTTTAGGGTCTAAGACCGGTACCCGGTGGATAAGGCGCAGGCGGCCCCCGGGCAGTCGCTGGGATGCGGGCAGGGTAACGCCCTTGAAATCCGGGCCAAATGCGTTTTCCAGGTCCCCTTGGCGCAGGGCTGCCAATGCATTGTCACCCATTGCCGTGGGTGCAAAAGGGGCCGGTATCTGCCAGCCGGAGGGTGCCTTACCGGCTTTGGTCCGGGTTTCTTTTTCGCTGCGAATAATGCCCCCGGAATTGATCACTTCCTGTTCGGTAAAAAAACCGGCACATCCGTCTTTCATGGTAATCAACGGCTTACCGTCGATGGTGCCTTTAAAATTGAAAAAGAACAGCCATGTCTCTCCCTGGCGGATAAACCGATCAATGTGGATGGTATATTGGATTACGTCACCGGGCCGGGGCAATCCCCGGTGAAAGGTCACCGTGGCATCTAACAGCCGGTAGGTCCGCTCTCCTTTTACGACGTGATCGATGCCCAGGTAGGAACACAGAAAAAGATCTGCCTGGCCGGCTTCCACGGCGATGCACACCGGGGCACGATCCCCATCCAGATACCAAGCCCCGGGTTTTACATCATGCTCGGTCACCAGCATGCCCTTGTCAAGGGAGCGTTTTTCTCCACTCACACTGAGAATACGGTCCACCAGCATCAACGGTTCATCCGGCAGCCGTACCCTGGCTTTGTAGCTGTCCACAACGGCAAACGCCGGTCCCAGGACCTGGGCTGCCGAGCCTGTGGCAAATTCCATGCACATGTCACGTGAATACGCCGGCGCCCGCTGGGGTGTGGGGTGCGGGGCCATGGTTTGCCCCAGGCCGGCCGGATCGGGTATGTCATGGGTAATCACGGTTTCCAGCAATTGGTTTTGCAGTTCAAAGGTGTCGGCAAAGGCTCTGGATGCCTGCATGGAAAAATCGAGAAATGTCCGATGGGCGTCTGCGGTGGCTGCCATGCTTTTGGTCATGCCGTGAATCAATTCCGGTAAGGTAGGGGGACTGAGGACAGGGGAAGCCATGGAATTTGCGGTCGCCGTTAATGCCGGCAACTCCGGACAAGGCGGCCGGCCACCCACGGGCAGCACAATGGGATTAACCGCCGATGGAACGGATTTCAGCTGCGTTGAGGCATTTTCTTCAGCAGGACCAAGACCCGGATAGAGAAAATCAAGGTTTACGGGAACGCCCTGGGCAATGGATGCCCCCAGCAACCTTAAAACGGTCAGAGGGTCCTCTTCAAATCGGGAACAGGCGGACATGGCCATGTAAGGCCGGTCAGACAAAATATGACGGATCATCCGGGTGCAGGAGTTGTGGGGGCCCATTTCCAGAAAGAGCCGGACACCGTCATCCCATGCCTGTTTTACGGTGGCGGAAAAATCAAACCCGGAAAGGGCCTGGTTCAAAATGGCATCGGCGGCACTGTCCGATGTCAGATCAATCGCGCGGGCTTTGGCACAACTGTAAAAGGTGGTATTGTCCGGGGCTGTTGTGGGAAAAACATGCAGTGCCCGGTATTCCTCCCGGGCCGGGCGGGCGGCATCACAGTGGACCGTGACGATGCCGTCCAAGAAAACCGCCTCGCAGCCAAGTTCCTGAACAAGGGCTTCCACTTGAGGCCGACGGCCGCCGATAACACATTCGGTTGAGGTGTTGATGATGAGCAGTCGGGTGTCAGGGTAGCGCTCAATGATTTTTTGAACCTGATCAGCCGGCCGATTGACGGTGGCTGCACACCAGTTGACCGCTTCATCCGGAGGTATCTGCCAGGCCTGCCGCAGGGCCGTGCACGCCCCGGCCAGTTGTGTGGTAAAAAGTGTGCTGGTCTCCAGCCGTTGCTGCATTTGTCCGCGGTCCGGCCAGGCCCCCAGGGCAAAAAAACCCGTGGATTCCCCAAGGCTGTAGCCGATGACGGCATCGGGCCGGATCTGAAAATTTCGGATAAGATCGGACATGACGCCGCCGTGCATGACCTGACCGTAAATCATACGGTGGGGATCTTCGGTGATGCTGTCCCGGGCGTCTTTTTCCCAGCCGTCGGGCCAGGAGTTGCGCCAGGGGATATAATATTCCGGCAGCATCTGCGTTTTCAGGTGTCCGGTTTTCTGATCCATGCCCCGGAGAATTTCGGGCCAGCAGGTCCCGATACGGCGGCCCATGCCAAGATAGTGGTTGCCTGAGCCCGGGAAAACAAAAGCGATTTTGCCGGTTTCGGCCAGGGGAGATGCAGTGAAAAAAAGGTTGGCCCCCCCTTCATTTGGGAGTTTGCCATTGCCGTCCACCCTGTCTTTGGCCTGGTCGATAAGCGTTAACAGCTGCCTCAGGTCGCTCGCCACTATCGCTGCGGCATATTCTTCATCGGCATCCGGCCTTTCAAGGGCATACCAGGACCGGGCCAGGGAATCCATGGAAACTTGATCCACGAATTTTTCCCGGAATTTTTTTTGAATTTTTTCGACAAATTGTTTGAGCCGGCCTAAGGTAACGGTTACGGCTTGCAATGTATGGCCCCGGGCCACAAACAGACCTGCCGGCAAAGGGCCCAGGGGGTATTTGCGTTCCCGAGCCATCTGTTTTTTTGTTTTTTCAGCCACGGGACCGTCAAATTCTTCCAGCAGGACATGGCTGCAGTTTCCATCCGTTGTCATGGCCGCTGCACAGGCCCGGCGGGGGCCTTCTTCACGGTTGCGCAGCCAGTACTGGGGCGATATGGGAAGATGAAACAAATTCGACTGCCAGTGGTCTGAAGCCCCCTGCTTGAAACCGATCAGGGGCGGTATGATTTCCTGATAGAGGCACATGGCGGCTTTCAAAACAGACGCCAGACCGGCGGCAGCACCGGTATGTCCGATGACCGGCGTAAGGGCACCCAGGGCGCAGGGGATCCTGAACCGGGTGAAGAAAGCATGCAGGGCACGGGTCTCTGTCCGGTCTTCGAAAGGATCGCCACTGCCATGGGTTTCCATGTATGACAGGGTTTCGGGGAGAATACGGGCCTCTGTAAAGCAACGTTCAATGGACCGGGTATAGGCCTTGTGGCCTGTAGGGCCATCAATGCCGCCCCCACAGGCATGCCCCAGCCCTTTGATGACCGCATAAATTCGGTCGCCATTTTTTTGAGCCGTTGTCAGGCGTTTGAGCACCAGGCAGGCCGCGCCGTCACCGGGCAGACAGCCGGCTGCCGTCATATCAAAGGGGTGTATGGTATCGCCGGCAGCAAAGGGCCGCAACACGTGGGATAAGACGATGTTGCGGACATCACCGGCCATATCAACGGCCCCGGCCAGCATGACATCGGTTTCGCCTTGTTGCAGGGATCGCACGGCCACCTCCAGGGCTTTGATACCCGAGGTTTCTTCACCGGAAACGGTAAAGCTGGCGCCGCCCAGATTGAATTCGCGGGCAACCCGGCTGGCGATGATACCGGCCAGGGCCCCCAGGGTGCGGGCATGGGTCAGGGGCGGGGTCATCTGGTTTTGCAGGGCCTCCAGCCAGCTGCGGGTCTGCTCGGCGTCGAGGCAAAGACCCAGATTTTTTTGCCAGTCTGCAATCCGGTTGACCAGGTTCCAGCGCAGATGAAAATTGGTGGCCTCGTAGTCAAATCCGATACCCATGACAGCGCCCATCCGGTTGCGGGGCTGCCTCAGCGTCAGGCCGGCACTCTGCATGGCCCCGGCGGCAACTTCGAGAAGGACAAGGTGCTGGGGCAGGACCTGTGCCAGTTCTCTGGGCGGGATGCGGAACCGGCCCGGCGCCAGGGTAATATTTTGCATGAAAGCACCATATGCGGCGCTTTGGCCCAGGTGCCGGGTTGCCGCATGGTCTCCGCCTTTGAATCGGTGTCCAGGCCTTTGACGGATCGCGCTCTTGTTGTTAAATACGGCCCGTTGGAAATCGTGGAGATTGTTCAGGTGACCGAATCGGGCATCCATGCCCACAATGGCAATGGCCGGTGCTGCATCATTCCCGGATGGGGAGATTGGGGAAATCTCCCGGGGCATCGTAGCCTTTGCCCTGTTTTTGGGACGGCAATATTCTTCCATCAGGAGATGGGCATTGATCCCGCCGAATCCAAAAGCGCTGACAGCAGCCCGGCGAGGGGTTTTGTCGGCTCTGGCAGGCCAGGGCTGAGAAAGGGTCTGCACGTGAAAAGGACTGTTGTGCAACGGGCTGTTTTCCGGGGGTGCTGTAAAATTAAGGGATGGCGGCAGTGTCTTGTGATGCATGGCCAGCAGGGTTTTGATCATGCCGGCGGCCCCGGCTGCGGTGAGCAGATGGCCGGTCATGGATTTGACACTGCCGATGGGGCACTGGCCGACTTCCCAATCACGGTTGCCCCAAAGTTCCCCAAGGCTCCGCAATTCCGTGATGTCCCCCACGGGTGTGCCGGCACCATGGCATTCGATAAGATCCACATCCTGGGGAGACCAGCCGGCCTGATCATAGGCTGCTTGCATGGCCCGCACCTGCCCTTCGCTGCTGGGGGCCAGGAGGTTACCTTCGATATCATTGGAGATGCCGATGCCGCGGATGACGCCCCATATGGTGTCCTGGTCGCGCAGGGCATCTTCCAGGCGTTTTAATACTATGATACCAGCGCCTTCACCCACCACCAGGCCATCAGCGGTTTTGTCAAACGGGGCGCAGCGGCCGGAAGGGGAAATGGCCCTGAGCTGGCTGAACCCCACCTGGGTGTAAAGGCATTCGGGCCGGGAGACGCCACCGGCCATCATGGCGTCGGCCCTGAAGGCGCGCAATTCGTCACAGGCCAGTTTTACGGCATACAGTGAAGATGCACAGGCCGCATCCAGGGTAAAGGAACCCCCTCCCAGATTCAGGGCGCGGGCCAGAATAGCTGCCGGCAGGGCCGTGACGCGTCCGGCCAGGGCCAGGTTGCGAGTGATGGCGGTGAATTTTGAATCTTCCGATCCCGTCAGCTTTTCTTCAAAAGAGCGCCCAAGGATGGTCCTGGCAATCCGGGAAGCCGAATCGGTAGGCAGGGCAATGGCTCCCAGAATGATCCCGATGCGATTTTTGTCCAAAGCGGCTGTCCGTGCTCCGGTAAACGCCTGCCGACCGGCATGCAGAACCAGATGGAACAAGGGGTCCAGATCCGTTACAAGATCCGGGGCCAGGTCCAGACCAACAGGGTCGAATTTAAATCCTTTGATCAGACAGGCCCTTTTGGAAAGGGCACGGTCGGGCATGGGTGATGGATTGTACATGGCTGATGCCGGTGCAATCCACCGTTTCGCCGGCACCGGGCCGGCCGCATCTATTTTTTGAATCAGATTTTGCCAGAATGTATCCAGGGTGTTGGCCCCGGGAAATACCCCGCCCATTCCGACGATTGCAATGGCATGTTGTGTTTTCATTCGTTTTAATTTTTAATCCGGTTGTGAATTTGTCATGCTGTATATCATGGCACGGCTGGATGCTCAACCGGAAAGAAAATCCAGATAAAGCAGATCTCTTTAAAAAAATGTGAGTCCGCTCATATGGTGAAAATAAATGGGGATTTATTTGACAGGGATTTTGTCTTTTCTGTATTGTAAAGTTCATAAGGGTATTGTATTTTTGTAAAAGAGATACCTGAAGTAAGGAGGTTTGATATGCGTCAGCAACAGGCAAAAAAGGAAAAAAGAAAATTCAGACGATTTCAGATTCCTGTCGGATCTTTTTCGGTTGTACGGAGTGATTCCGGAAAAATTATAGGAGAACTTACGGATATCAGCAGCGGCGGGATGGCCTTTTTATCTGATCCCGATGATTTTTCCCTGGCCGAATATGCCAAAATCGATGTCCTGCAGATCTCCGATGGTATTTTTTTAAATAATATTCCGGTGCGGCATGTTTCACGGATTACCGATTACTTTGAAATAAACCGGCAGCGGGTGAAGATGGCGCGCAGCAGCATTGGTTTTCAATCCCTGGATTCCGACCAGAGAAAAGAACTGGGAACGTTTATTCGTAATCATGCCGGAAACTAATCAAAGAAAGAAACATCATGGAAACAAACAGGCCCGATCTGAGCGTGGATATCGGCGGCATAAAAATAAAGAATCCGGTAATGACCGCTTCAGGCACATTTGGGTATGCGCGGGAATTTAATGACCTGGTCGATTTAAATCGGCTGGGCGCAGTCATTGTCAAAGGGCTGTCTCTGGAATCGTCAAAAGGAAACCCGCCTCAAAGAATTGTTGAAACCGGGTGCGGCATGCTCAATGCCATCGGACTTGAAAATGTGGGGTTCGATGCCTTTGTCAGTGATAAACTGCCCTTTCTTGAGACTTTGTCAACACCCACACTGGTTAATATATATGGCACCAGTGTCCAGGCGTATGCACAATTGGCGGCTCGCATCGAAACCATACCCGGTATTGCCGGCATAGAGGTCAATATCTCATGCCCCAACGTCAAGGCCGGGGGTGTGGCGTTTGGGGTAGATCCGGTGGCGGCCCATACAGTGGTGAAGGCTGTTCGGGAGCAGACCACAAAACCGGTGATGGTCAAACTGACCCCCAATGTAACCGATGTTACGGAAATCGCACGGGCGGTGGAAGCGGCCGGGGCGGATTCCGTATCTTTAATCAACACCATCACCGGCATGGCTGTGGATATCGAATCCCGAAGGCCCAGACTTGCCAACATCACCGGCGGACTCTCCGGCCCGGCCATCAAACCGGTGGCCCTGCGCATGGTCTGGCAGGTTGCCAGGGCTGTGAAAATCCCCGTCATCGGCATTGGCGGCATTATGACGGCCGCAGATGCCCTGGAATTTTTAATTGTCGGGGCTGTGGCCGTTCAGGTGGGTACCGCCAACTTCGTAAACCCCGGGGCCACCATGGATATCATAGACGGCATCGAATCCTTTCTGGCCCAAAAGGGGATCACCGCCATGGCTGAAATCATCGGCACCCTGATTATATAGAACGTTATTCACTTAAATGGTATAAATAATTAAGGGATATGAATAATAAAATAAATAATATTTACTTGAAAAATGGCGGCCAGAATAGTATAGCTGTATAAAATCAAAAATTCGCCAAAACCCACTATATAAAAGGAGATGTTAAATGAAAAAATTGCTTATGCTGGTTGCCTGTATGTCACTGTTTTTGGCTGCCACTGTTTTTGCTCAGGATGGGGACGCAATTCTGGGAGAATGGTATACCAAGGATTCCAAGGCGCTGGTGGAAATTTACAAATGCAATGATCTGTATTGCGGTAAAATCGTATGGCTCAAAGAGCCCCTGAAGGAAGACGGCAGTGAAAAGCTGGATGACAACAATCCGGATGAATCAAAGCGCACCGACAAAATAATCGGATTGAACCTGGTCAGCAATTTTACATTCAAGGGAAAGAATAAATGGGCGGATGGCACAATTTATGACCCGGATAACGGCAAAACCTATTCGTGCAAGATGACGCTCAACGGTGATAAATTGAAAGTGAGGGGCTTTATCGGCATATCCCTTATCGGACGGACCCAGGTGTGGACTAAAAAATCATAAAAAGGAGTGGCATATGTCCACAAAAGTATTGGCCGGCATGATGATCGTTTTGGTAAGCATCTGTTTTTGCGGCATCGGATTTGCCGGTGACAAGGAAATTCTGGGCGTTACCTTTCCCGGAGAAAAAGTGATCGCCGGAAAGACCCTCAAACTAAATGGTGTCGCTTACAGAAAAGCGCTTGGCATTGTCAAAGTCTTTGTTTGCGGGCTTTACCTGGAAAAAAACACCAATGATGCCAAAGAGGTCATTGAATCCGAGCAGGTCAAGTATTTGCTGACCCATTATCTGACAAGTATGGCCACCTCCGAAGAGCTTAAGAAAGGATTCATCGATCTGATCGAAGAATGCAACCCGCCGGATATGGTCCAGGCCCATAAGGCTGATATTGAAAAATATGCCTCCTGGCTGAACAAGGACATGGCCCCCGGTCTGACATCCGCCTCCACCTATATTCCCGGAAAGGGGTTGACCCTTGAATACCAGGGGGAGATACGCGGAACAATTCCCGGAAAAGAATTCGCACAGATGTATTATCGCTATAATGTCGGTAAAAAAGCCAAAAAGAACATCCGTACAGGTCTGCTGGGACTGTAAATTTCATCATACGTTGAACCCCGGCATGAAATTTAAAGAACCGGGGTTTAACAACAACAGTCCTGCCTGGCCGACGGTGTCATCTCCATATCATCACTGCAGGTTGTACTCCGGCCTTCAGCCTTCCACCTTTGGCGCCGGTTAAATCGTTCTCATATAAAATCAAGTGGTGCGCACCACAGGGCCGCTGGAAATAACGGCGTCTGTGGAATAGACCGCCAGGGCCGTCCAGATCAGTATAAAACTGACGACCTGTTCTTTTGCAAAGGGTTCCTTGAAGACAAACACGCCCAGCAGGAACATGCAGGTAGGGGCAATATACTGCAAAAAGCCCACGGTGGACAGATTCAACCGTCGGGCCCCCTGGGTGAACAGCAGCAGGGGCACGGCCGTCACCAGGGCCGAACCCATGAGGATCAAGTCAAGGATACCGCCTGAATGCAGAAATGTGCCGGCCCCGGAACGATCCAGGTAAAACAGCCAGATAGACGCCGGAACAGAAAGCAGCAGGGTTTCAATGGACAGGCCCACCAGGGAGCCCACCGGGATAATTTTGCGGATCAGGCCGTAGAAACCGAAACTGAATGCCAGTGCCAGTGATATCCATGGAAAACCGCCATAATACAGGGTCAGGTAGCACACGCCGGCAGCCGCCAGTACAAAGGCAACAATCTGGGCACGACGCATCCGTTCCTTTAAAAACAGCATACCCAGCAGCACATTGACCAGCGGATTGATATAGTACCCCAGACTGGCCTGAAGGACCCTGTCGTGATTGATGGCCCAGATATAGAGCAACCAGTTGAATGCCACCAGCAGGGAACTGAACAGCAGGACCGACAAGGTGCGCGGGTTTGCAATGGCGGCGACGACCTCTTTCCAGCGGTGTTTGATCACCAGCAATGGAACCAGGAACAGAAAAGACCATATGATCCGGTGGTTGATGATTTCAAAAGCCGGCACCGACTGAAGCAGTTTCCAATAAACAGGGCTCAGCCCCCAGATCAGATATGCCGAAATCCCGCAAAGAACCCCTTTTATATTTTCAGGATCGACCTTTGACGAAGAAACCTGTTTCATATCGTCAACAGGGGCCGGTTTTCTGTTAAAATTTCCGTGAGGGGGACGCCCCAATATTTTACTTCAATATTGAGCTTTTTCAGTATTTCAGTTACCCCGAGCTGGTCTGCGCAGGCTTTGCATGCCGTGATGTGAACCCCCGCATCCAATGCCGTCTTGATATTTTTTTGAATAGCGGCATCTTCACTCACCAGTTTTGTCGGCGCCCCCCATATAATCAGGGTGATATTGTCCCACCAGCCATTTTTAAGGGCATTAATCGTGTACATGAAGACCATCTTTTCTGCTGTAATCGGATTGTCATTTGTCCACAGTACATACAGATGTTTATCGTTTTTCATTGCTTTCCTCCCTTTGCGTTGGAAAGTATTTGGTTCATCGCTGTTTCACGCTTTAATTAGGGGCGACTTGTCTTCAGGTAACATTTTCATACCTAACATTACTCTTTTATGATAACAATTAAAATGATGATTGTAAAAAAAGTATTTTAGGATGGATTTATAAAATGGAAAGCAAAAATCGCGTCATCAGACGCAAAAAGGACACCCGGCCTGTTTCAGCCTATCAATATCAGAAGGATTCACGTTATTTTGCCCAGATTGCCGAAGGGATAAAACCCGTTGGTACAGAAGAATTGTCCGAGCTTGGCGCAACGGATATTGTTACAGAATATCGGGGTATTAATTTCACGGCAGACAAGGCGGCGTTGTACAGGATCAATTATTTGACACGGCTTGTTTCTAGATGTCTTGCCCCGCTGACATCCTTTGCCTGCCCCGACACCGATGTATTGTATAAACATGCAAAGCAGATCAGATGGGAAGATTTTTTTGAAAAGGACAGTACCTTTGCCGTATTCGGCAATGTTTCCGACAGCACGATCACGCATTCCAAGTATGCCTCGCTGCGCCTAAAGGATGCCGTTGCCGATTATTTCAGGGAAAAGACCGGCACGCGCCCTGACGTATCTGTGCGGGACCCGGATGTTCTGCTGAACCTTCACATCCGGCATAACAAGGCGATGATCAGCATTGATACGGCCGGCGGCGCGCTTCACCGGCGGGGATACCGGATAGAAACGGTCTCGGCGCCCATACAGGAAACCATTGCAGCGGCCATTATCCGTTTTTCAAAATGGGACGGCTGTCTGCCCTTATATGACCCCCTGTGTGGATCCGGGACTCTTTTATGTGAAGCCCTGATGCATTATTGTCATATCCCGGCCGGCATATTCAGGCATAAATTCGGTTTTGAATGTCTGCCTGATTTTGATGACAAGATCTGGCAGCAGGTAAAAAAAACCGCAGACACCGATATCCGACCCCTTCCCGGGGGATTGATAGCCGGCAGTGATATCTCTGAAAACGCCGTTGCCGCAGCCCGGACAAACATTATGGGGCTGCAATACGGAAAGGCGGTAAGGATTGAAAAAACGGATTTTAAAGCGCTGCCGGCCCTTGAAGGTCAGGTCATCGTCGCTAATCCGCCCTATGGTATTCGTATGGGGGCAGGTGCGGATCTGGACGCCTTTTACAAGGACCTGGGCGATTTTCTGAAACAAAAATGCAATGGCTCAAGGGCCTATATCTATTTCGGAGACCGGGCTTATATTAAAAAAATAGGGCTGAAGGCATCATGGAAAAAGCCCATCAAGGCCGGAGGACTGGACGGCCGGCTGGTTAAATACGAAATGTATTGACTGGAAACAGGGAACCGTTGATATGAAAATAGGCCTCATCGCCAATCCGTTTTCGGGTGGTCAGAAAGGGAAAAGCGTAATACCGGAAGTGGAACGGCGGCTAAAGAAAGAAAAAATCGGATATGATCTTTACATTACGCGGTACCACCGGCATGCTGAACATATTCTGGATGATATCCCTGTAAGGGATTATGATGCAGTGGTGCCTCTTGGCGGAGACGGAACCAATTTTCAGGTATTGAACGCGCTTTTGAAAAATTTTAAATCCGAAGAGATACCGCCCCTTGGCATTATCCCGGTGGGCCGGGGAAACTCTTTTGCAAGGGACCTCAATATCCTGACGACAGACGACGGAATCAGCGCCCTTGTCGGTCAAAAAACACGGGCTGTGGATGTTTGCAGTTTTACCCAAGGGAGGGGGCGTCATTATTTTGTAAATCTTACCGGGTTCGGATTTGTGACGGATGTGGCCCGGACAGCCTCAAAATTCAGGCGTCTGGGCAACTTGAGTTATGTCATCGGGGTGCTGGTGCAAACCGCTAAGCTCTGTTTTCACGATATGACAATTGAAATAGATGGAAACCGGATATCCGCTAAAAATTGTTTTGTGGAATTCTGTAATTCCCGCTATACCGGCGGAAGCATGCTCATGGCCCCCGATGCAAAGATCGATGACGGATTTTTTGATGTGGTCGTCACCGGACCCATTGGCCGCATGAGCTTGTTGGCGACGCTCCCGAAAATATTCAAGGGTACCCACGGTGAAAACCCGGCCGTACAATTTTTCAGGGCCAGAAAGGCAACGGTCACGACGATGCCGGCCAAAGTGCTTCTTCCCGACGGAGAAATTTTCGGTACAACGCCCACTGAAATAAACATCCATCCGGAACAGGTGAGGTATTTTTGTTGAAAACCATGCGATCCGTGTTCCTGTGGACCATCGGGCTGATCCATTTTTGTATGGTGTTTGTCATTGTCTGGATTTGTCTTCTAGTTCTTCCCAAGAAAAAAACCTATCGGCTTGTCGGATTGTTGTTCGGCAGTCAACTCAGGATAATGGGTGTCAAATTAACGGTGAAAGGCACAGAAAACATTGATCTGTCCCGCTCGTATCTGGTCATGGGCAATCACCAGAGCCTTTTTGATCTTTTTGCCATTCCCGTCGCCATTCCCATCTGTATGGTGGGCATTGAGGCGGCATATCATTTTTCACTGCCGCTGTGGGGGCCTTTGATTACACGCTGGGGGTGTATCCCCATTGTCAGAAAAGATATCGCCCAGGCCATCAAAAGTCTGGACAAAGCCAGAGAAGCTCTCGCGAAAGGGGATTCCATCATCATTCTTCCCGAAGGGCACCGGACCCTGACGGGTAAAATAGGGGCGTTTAAAAAAGGACCCTTTTTCCTTGCCCGGCAGGCCAGAGCAGATATTCTACCTTTTTCATTTTCCGGATTTTACCGGTTTAACAACAAACATTCCTGGCATCTCAATCCCGGGAAAATGGTTGCCCGCATCGGCAGGCCCATTTACTATGACGCCTATAAAAAACTTTCCGTTGATGACCTGCGGGACCTGGTGCGCAATACAATCATCAATCTGCAGGAAATGGATACAGTTGTTTAGGCCCTGGATGTTGATTATCTTGTTTTTTATCGAACCCAAAAGGAGTTGTGAGAAATGACGGAAGATACCAAAAAAATAATTTATTCCATGCTTCATGTGAGTAAATTCCATGGTCAGAAACAGGTACTCAAGGATATCTCCCTGTCCTATTTTTACGGGGCAAAAATTGGTGTCCTTGGGTTAAACGGTTCCGGGAAAAGTTCGCTATTAAAAATCATGGCTGGAATTGACAGCCGGTTTTCCGGTGAGACAATGCTTTCCAAAGGATTTTTAGTCGGCTATCTTGAACAGGAACCCCTTGTGGACAGTACAAAAACGGTCAGGCAGATTGTTGAAGAAGGGGTTAAAGAGACCGTTGACCTGCTGGCCGAGTACGAAACAATTTCAGAGGAATTCGCCAATCCCATGTCAGATGATGAAATGGACAAACTCATCGAAAAACAGGGCCGAATTCAGGAAAAGCTGGATCACCTGGATGCCTGGGATCTTGATTCCAGGCTGCAAATGGCCATGGATGCATTGAGATGCCCTGCCGGGGATACGCCGGTGGCTGTGATCTCGGGTGGTGAAAAAAGGCGGGTCGCCCTTTGCCGGTTGTTATTACAGAAGCCTGATATCCTTTTGCTGGACGAACCCACCAACCACCTTGACGCCGAATCCGTTGCCTGGCTTGAAGAGCATTTGAATCGATATGAGGGAACCGTTATTGCCGTCACCCATGACCGGTATTTTTTAGATAATGTCGCCGGGTGGATTCTTGAGCTGGACCGGGGTGAAGGGATTCCCTGGAAAGGCAACTACTCTTCATGGCTGGAACAGAAACAAAAACGGCTGGCCACTGAGCAGAAAACCGAATCCAAACGTCAACAGACGCTTGCCCGGGAACTTGAGTGGATCCATTTGTCGCCCAAGGGCAGACGGTCCAAATCAAAAGCCAGGATCAAAGCCTATGAGGCCCTTTTGAAAAAAGATGTTAAGGACCAGGAACACGATCTGGAAATATTCATTCCCCCCGGACCCCGGCTTGGCGAAAAAGTCATTGTGGCAAATGGTGTTTCCAAGGCCTTTGGCAATAAGCTGCTGGTGGAAAATATGAGCTTTATCATTCCCCCCGGGGGCATCGTGGGGGTTGTCGGACCCAATGGGGCCGGCAAAACAACACTTTTTAACATGATTACAAATAAGGAAACACCCGACGCGGGAACAATTGAGATTGGCCAGAGCGTTAAACTGGCCTATGTGGATCAGGAAAGAGATACCCTTGACCCTGAGAAGACTGTTTTTGAGGTGATTTCGGGTGGTAATGAGAAATTGCTTATAGGCGGAAGGGAAATAAATTCAAGGGCCTATGTATCAAGATTTAATTTTTCCGGATCTGATCAGCAAAAAAAGGTCAAAGATATCTCAGGGGGTGAAAGAAACCGGGTCCATTTGTCCACCATATTGAAGCAGGAAGCCAACCTTTTATTACTGGATGAGCCTACCAACGACCTTGATGTCAACACCCTGCGGGCATTGGAGGAAGCACTGGAAAATTTTGCCGGCTGTGCCGTTATTATCAGCCATGACCGCTGGTTTTTAGACAGGATTGCCACCCATATCCTGGCTTTTGAAGGAGACAGCCAGACCTTGTTTTTTGAAGGGTCCTATTCAGATTATGACCGGGACAGAAAAAACCGCCTGGGGATAAAGGCGGACCAGCCAACCCGGATAAAATATCGGCAGCTGACACGGTAATTTTTATTGCAATAACTTTTTATGCTGAAAAATGGCCTCTCACTGTTTCAAGTGGGTCGCCCCTGCATACATTCATCCGGATGCTCAAAAAACTTGGCGCCAAGCGGTCATAATGCCGGACAGGGGTTTTTATTAAAACAGGATGAAAAAAATGATTGAGATTGAACCTTGTCCCCATGAAAGAAATGAATTCAAAGATGACGATCTGGCAGTTATTGTTTTGGATATACCAAGAAGGATATTGAGAGAGATTATCTGGATAACACTCGCTCATTGATCTACGAAAAAATTGTTTTCGAAAAAAAGAGGGAGGATGTAATTGCACGAAAAAAAATCCTGAAAAACGATGATGTCTGGCCGATGTCCGCCGGGTGGTGGACCGGTTGTAAAACATTTGGAGATCAACGGCATTATGCTTAAATCATTGGCCGGAGGTAAACTAAATGTTTAGAAATAAAAGGTTTTCATATAATAAAAAAAACGAGGCAATTGAATTTCTTAAAAACTGAGTAGGTACTATGGACGAGGATACCAAAATCATCTGGGAACGATTTTTAAATCCGAAACCTCCGGAAACAGACCTTATGGTTGCTTCATTGTTTATCACCGCTTTTGAAATGTTACAGGACAGCGTTGTTGTACGGGTAAAAGCATTTTTTACCGAAGACATTAATAACGGTGAAGCGGTCATCAATAAAAAATACAGGACCGACGTATTGACATTGGATAAGAGCCCCCTCTGGGCCTCGCTTCAATGGCTAAAACAATTTAAAGCCATTGATGACAGCGATATTGAAAAATTGAATGTGATCAACGCCTTTAGAAATAGGCTCGTTCAGGATAGTCCTGTTTTTAAAACCGCTGGAGGCAAAAACGACCCGCTGTTACTTTTTGCCCAAATGCCCGAAGTGCCGTCCAAAATTGAGCGGTGGTGGATGATAACCGTTGCGGCCCAACCCCGTCTGCATTTTAATGATAAAAAAATGAATGAAGCGGGTATCATAAGGGATAAAATTATGACATTGCGCCTTCTGGCAGAGATTGCTTCAGGGCTGGGGGAAGAATTTGAAACCAAGATGTCACAAAATTGCGGATATACTCATAATGGGGAAACCTTCGGATGGCTAAGCACAATTGTGAAAAATGTGGGTTAAGGGCTAAATATGATAATAATGCCAATTCAATTATAGGGCGGTTGTGGAAGTGGCATATCAACTGGTGTCCCGGCTGGAAAGGGTATATGGCATCTCTTCCAGTTGATGAAAAAACGGTATTGGCGGAAAAGTATGATTTAAAAAAGCAGCGGGTGAAAAAATGATGTTTCAAATTTTCTATTGGTACTGGATTGTTTTTGGAATGGTGCTTATGATCGCTGAAATTTTTATGCCCAGCTTCACCATTTTCTGGTTCGGATCAGGCGCAATTGTCGTGGGGGGCCTTCTTTTTTTCTTTCCGGAACTCTCTTTTAACTGGCAACTGTTTATATGGGCGGTGGCTTCATGTCTTTTTACGTTTCTCTGGTTCAAATTTTTACGCCCGCTGATGTCCGATCGCACCAAGGCCGGGATTTCCAGAGAAGCGATACTGGGTGAAAGCGGGCAGGTCATAAGAATTCCTGCTGCGAAAAAACACGGTATTGTTCGATTCACGACACCGCTTCTGGGATCCGATGAATGGCCTTTTATTTGTGATGATGCCGTGGCTCCCGGGGATCGGGTTTTTGTCAAAGATATTTCCGGAAACACGTTGATTGTTGAAAAACGAATCTCAACTTAACCAAACATTACGGTTTTGTAAAAAGTTCAAATTCAAGGCGTGCAAATTTTGTAATCATGAGAGGTAACCATCGTATGTTGAATGATTACAAAATGAAGCGCAATGCAGGAGTTGGAACCATTGCGAGACCGTCACCTGTCAATGTAACAAAAAGGAGAAATTATGCCTGGTTTTATTATTGTATCTGTTTTTGTCGTTATGGTTATCGTAACAATCTCTCTTGGCGTCCGCATCGTGCCACAAGGGTCCAAATTTGTGGTCCAGCGGTTGGGGAAATACCACAAAACCCTTGGACCCGGACTTAACATTATTGTCCCCTACATTGACAGCGTTGCCCATAAAGTAACGACAAAAGATATCGTCCTTGATATTCCGTCCCAGGAGGTTATCACAAAGGACAATGCCGTTATCATCGCCAATGCCGTTGCCTACATTAATATCGTATTACCGGAAAAGGCGGTCTATGGTGTTGAAGATTACGCCTTGGCCATTAGAACCCTTGTTCAAACATCCCTGCGGTCCATTATTGGCGAAATGGATCTGGACGATGCCCTGTCATCACGGGACCAGATCAAAGCCAAGCTCAAAGCGAGTATATCGGACGATATTGCGGACTGGGGGATTACCCTTAAGACGGTGGAGATTCAAGATATAAACCCTTCAGAAACCATGCAGAAAGCAATGGAGGAGCAGGCGGCGGCGGAAAGGCAGCGAAGGGCCACGGTCACGCGTGCCGAAGGTGAAAAAAGCGCCGCTATCCTGGAGGCGGACGGCCGGCTGGAGGCATCCACACGTGATGCCCAGGCAAAAGTCGTTCTCGCCGAAGCCAGTCAGTCGGCGATTCAAAAAGTCAGCCAGGCGATACAGGCCAACGAATTGCCGGTGATGTACCTGCTCGGTGAGAAATACATTGACGCCGTCAAAAATATATCGACATCTCAAAACTCAAAAGTGGTCGTTTTGCCGGCAGATATTCCGGCATCGGTACGCGGCATTATGGGATCCATTGGGAAATAGAGACCGATACGGTTTTGCACACAGACAGGAGAAAGCAAATGGCCGATGCAAAGTTCGAGAAGGTGACCCATTCCGACAAGCCCTTTTACGGACCACGAAAATTGCTGGTTTGCGGATTTGACGGTAAAGCGCAGCCTAAATTTAAAAATTTGCTTCAAATGGCCGGCATAAAGGACATCCCCATTGTCTGGGCCGTATCCGGGCAGGCTGAAACGGTTCTAACCGAACTGTTTTCCCTGCCTGATAATACCGGCAGCGATATATCTTCCACATTACCCAGAGCCATTATCGTTTCCGGTATTACCGAAAACGAACTTCACCGGCTCATGAGCATGGCCCGGAAAACCGGTATGAAACCGGCCCTGTGGGCCGCTCTGACCCCCACATCCGAAACATGGTCAATTAAAGAACTGCTGGCGGAGTTGACCGCGGAGCGCAAGGCCATGTCACAAAGAAAATAATGGTGTTCACCGAAACGAACGTCCATTACCGTTTTGCCAGCGAGACTGTGTGGAATTGCCCCTGGTAAAACCATTGTTTTGCCAGGGAGTGGTACCATAGCGGTAGCCCGATTTCCGGGGCTGTGCCTGTTTTTTAGGTGTGAAGTCCCCGGATTTGAAGTTGCTATGCTTGGGAATATTTGGGGCAGTAGCCGCCTTGAAATTTTTCGGATTCATCTTGTTTTTCACCGCAGGGTTTGATGATTTGCGGTTGAAGCGGTTTTGAACATTTGGAACGGATCTGTTTTTTACCCAGGTGTTCTGTCCTTTGTCCCTTAAGCTGTCCTGGCCAACCACCGGCAAGTTTTGGCGCATCTGTCTGTTTGCTGCTCCGGCAGGCGTCTGATTGTCTATAAATTTCTTCTGGCGATGAATGTTATGTTTTTTGAACCCCTGTAATCTTTGCAATGAATCAATTCTTGGCCGGTTAAAAGGGGATATTCGTGGGATGGGAGTTGCCTGGGCGGGTCCCTTTGGACCAGATTTATAAACAGGGGTGCGGGTTTTCACGGACATGCCGGCAGGTCGGCGGAAGCGGGGACTGGTGCGGCCTTCACCATAGACGACACCCCTTCTGTGAACGGGATTATGGCGCCAGACATTTGGTCCTATCCGGTAATTTTGACGACGGAAATAATCTTTTGTGTAAAACCGTTGTGTGTGGTGATGGTACACATTAACGGTGCGGCGATGCCAGCTGAAATCACACCAGCCGATGGCGGCACCGACCCAGAGGCCGCTGCTGAAGGTGACAACCCCCGTGGGCGGGTACCAGATCGGGTACCAGGCCGCAAAAGGCGGATAATCCGGATACCACCAGGTACCGTAAACCCGGTATGGATAGTAAGCCGGCACATAAATAACCCGGGGATTGGCCGGTTCGATCCGGATGCTCTCCTGGTCTGAAATTACCGTTTGCTCTTTAGTGGTTTCAAGGTTCCCTGCAGCCCGGGCACTTACCCGTAACTGCTGTATGGTATCCATGACATCCGCTTGCTGGCCTAAAAAGGCGTTGCCGAGCATGGAGGTCTCCCCGATCTGATCATTCATGCGAGCGAGGATTCGAGGAAAATGGGTCAGTGACTTTACGCTCACATCCCACTGTTTTTCCTTGAGCGCGTCATCGAGGGCAGGGCCGGTGAGTGTCGGGTTCTGTTTAACCCAGCGGTCCGCCTCGACCACTTCTATGGGGTAGGTTGATGCCATGAGTATCTGGGCCAGCAGGGGGTCCGGATACAGGGCGATGGGCGCCAGCATCTGGGCCAGTTGGGCACTGCTGAATCCGGGTTCAATATCTGCCGGGGCCTGTTCACGTGCAACTGAAACCGACGGCAGACAGAAAAACAGCGCCGCCAGACCTGCTGCAATACAAATTTTGATTTTCATTATGAAGCCCTCCTTTTAAAGCATCCCGTTAAAGCATCCCGGATTTTTGGAATTTACGGGTGAATATGAATACGATAAGCATTTGCCGATCAGGTGCAAGTTTTTGGCCGGCCCTGAAACGCCGTTTCGATTTTTGTTGCCTCTTGGGAATACAGTCGTGATGAACCCGTGAACGGTTACAAAAAAAGATTGCTTTTCATTTTAAGAGGTGGTACTTTGCGTCGACTTTTGAACCACAGGATTTGTTCCTGTGGTTTTTTTATTTAACGAAAAGGAAACGACCAACGATGATTTGTGCAAACAATGTCACCCTCGCCTATGGTAAGCGGGTTTTGTTCAAAGATGCCAATATAAAATTTACACCGGGCAATTGCTACGGGCTCATCGGCGCCAATGGTGCCGGAAAGTCCACATTTTTAAAAATTTTATCCGGGGATATCGAACCGGATTCGGGAACTGTCTCCGTGGGTCCCCGGGAGCGGATTGCGGTTTTAAGACAGGACCACTTTGCCTTTGACGAGCAAACGGTTTTAGACACGGTGGTCATGGGCCATGAAAAACTGTACAACATTATGGCTGAAAGGGATGCACTTTATGCCAAATCCGATTTTTCCGAAAAAGACGGCATCCGGTCCGGTGAGCTTGAGGCTGAATTTGCGGATATGGACGGTTATGAGGCAGAATCTGAAGCGGCAGTGCTTTTAAATTCTCTGGGTATTACCGAAGAGATGCACGTCAAAAAAATGAAGGAACTCGAAGGCGGGGAAAAGGTGAGGGTACTCCTTGCCCAGGCCCTGTTCGGCAACCCGGACGTCCTGCTCCTGGATGAGCCCACCAACAATCTGGACATCAAGTCCATTGCCTGGCTTGAGGCGTTTCTCGACCGGTTCCAGAACACGGTCATCCTGGTGTCTCACGACCGCCATTTCATGAACCAGGTGTGCACCCACATTGCCGACATTGATTTCAGCAAAGTTTCGGTATACGTGGGGAATTACGATTTCTGGTACCAGGCCAGCCGGTTGAACCTGAGACATAAGCAGGCGGAAAACAAGAAGGTCACGGATCGGGCCAATGAATTAAAGGTTTTTATTCAGCGGTTCAGTTCCAATGCCTCCAAATCCAAGCAGGCCACCTCCCGGAAGAAACTTTTAGAGAAACTAACACTTGAAGACATGCCGGTATCATCCCGAAAATACCCGTTTATTTCCTTCAAGCCGGAACGCCCCTGCGGCAATGTGATTCTGGAGGTGGATGGACTCACCAAGGCTATCGATGGTGAAAAGGTGCTGAACAATGTGAGCTTTACAGTGAACGGCGGGGACAAGATTGCTTTTATGGGCGGAAACACCCTGGCCAAGACCACCCTTTTCCAGATCCTGGCAGGGGAGATGGCACCCGACAGCGGTACGTTTCGGTGGGGCGTCACCATTACCCATTCCTATTTTCCCAAGGAACACAGTGCCTATTTCAAGGGCGACCAGAACCTTATCAACTGGTTTTTGCAGTTTGCGCCTCCCACAGAGGGCGAGAGCTTTGCCCGGACGTTTTTAGGACGCATGCTCTTTTCCGGAGAAGAGGCCGTAAAAAAAATAAACGTGCTTTCCGGAGGGGAAAAGGTGCGCTGCATGCTCTCACGGATGATGCTGTCCCAGTCCAATGTCCTGATGCTGGATGAACCCACCAACCACCTTGATCTGGAATCCATCACGGCTTTAAATGACAGCCTGCTCAAATTTGAAGAGGTCATTCTGTTTACCTCCCATGACCACGAATTCGTGAACACCCTGGTCAACCGGATCATCGAAATCACCCCCGGCGGTGTCATCGATCGGCTCATGACCTTTGACGAATATCTTGAAAGCACGGAAGTTGAAAAAACCCGGGAAACCTTGATTCAAAAGGCCGCGTAATCTGTTATTGGGTATCTATAAGGTCTTGTAAAAAGACCAAATTCAAGGCGTGCAAATTTTGCAATTATGAAGCGTACGCATCGTACGTTGAACCGCAACAGCGAGCGCATTCCCCGTGGCTTGCCGCGGGGTTAGCGAGCGAATCTAAAATAAACAGAATTCCTTACGGTCGAAGGTTCCTCGCAGCTTGCTGCGAGGGAACCTTCAATGATTGGGAAATGCAGCGCAAAACAGGCGTTGGAACCTTTGCGAGACCGTCAGGGTTTTGATGCCAGCCAGATGATGTGCCGGGCGCCTTTTCCGGGTTTGCGGGCGCGCACGATGACGGTTTCCGTTTGAAATCCGCATTGCTTCAGGCGACGGATGAAGACCGGGTTTGCTCCCGAAGACCAAATAGCCAGAATCCCACCGGGGTAAAGAGCGGAAAATGCTGATTTCAAACCGGAGCTGCCGTAGAGGCGGTCATTGGCATTCCGGGTCAGCCCGTTGGGACCGTTGTCTACGTCAAGTAGTATGGCATCCCAGGTGGAGCTTTGTTTTCCGATGGTTATCGCCACATCTTCTGTTCGGACAGATACCCGGGAATCATCCAGGGGCGTTCCGGCAAGGTGCCCGAGATGCTCCCGGTTCCATCTGACCACAGCCGGGATCAGTTCCGCTACGGTGATGCGCGTGTCAGGCTTTGATTGTCCAAGGGCCGCCGCCAGGGTGTACCCCATACCCAGGCCGCCAATGAGAATCCTTACATCGGATTTTTGTTTAAGGCGAGTGCACGTGATTGCGGCCATCGCCTCTTCGGAACCATGGCACCGGCTGTTCATCAACTCTGTTCCGGCGGTTCGGATGGATAATTCAGCCCCGCGTTTCAGCAGGATGACCGCGTTTTCCTGCCCGGGCACTTTTGCCCGGTCTATTTCTTCCCAGGGAACCACACGTTTCTCCTCAAGAGATTCACAAGAATTAAACCTTTCCGTCACGGCTTCTTTCTTCAGGAATATAGGTGACGGTTTCTCCTTTCAGCATTTTCAGGTTAAACCGGTGTTTGTTGTCGCTGGCCAGGTATACACTGTGACTGGGAAAAGCAAAGTTGATACCTTCTTTGTTAAATCTTTTCAATATCTCCAGACAGGTCCGTTGCAGCCAGCCCTGCATATCCCAGTATGCCGCCGGGTGATACCAGGCAATCACCATGATGTTCAGACTCCAGTCATTGAACCCATTAAAATAAACCCGTGGTGGAAAATCAGGATGCATGCCTTCGTGCCTGTCGAGAACATCATTTATGATGGATACGGCCTTTTCAACCTTGGCCGGTGGGGTGTCATAGGTTATTGTGATATTGGTCAGCCATCGGATATGGGGCCGTTTGCTGATATTTTCAAGACCCGAATTGACCAGTTTTTCATTGGGGATGGTCACCAGGTGTCCTGTCAGCGTCCGGATCCGCGTACTGCGAAAGCCGACGTCTTCAATAACACCGTCGTAGTTATCAATGACGACACGTTCACCGACTTGGAACGGTTTGTCAAAAAGAATGGTCAGGGTGCCGAAAAAATTAGCGATGGAATCCTTGGCCGCCAATGCCACCGCTATCCCGCCGATGCCCAGAGAAGCGAGCAATGGACCGATTTTAACCCCGGTAAGATTCTGTATGATCAATATGCTCCCGATGATAATGATAAAAACCCGCATTGTTTTGCCGACGATGGGGGCCAGAACGTCATCCAGGCTGCTTTCCGTCGAGGCAGCCCATTTTTTAAACTGAAAATCCACTATGGGTACCAGTTTGAAAATGAGCCAGAATAATGCGATGGCAACACCCACGTCAACCGTTTTTTGTGCAACGATATGAACCAGATTTGTGCCATCAGGACTTCGAAAATGGACAAACAAAGGGGTCAGAACAAAGTATACCCCATAAACCCATATAAACATAGACAACGGCTTGGCAACGGCTTCCAATACAAGGTGTTTAATTTTTTTTTCTTGTTTCTCACCTACCTTTTTTTTCCTTTTACGATCAATGGTCAGACGCACAATCCGTTCAACGGCCAGAACAGCAAAAAGCAGTAAAAGACTCAGGATCAGTTTGAACCACGTAATGCCGGCAAATACCGTTGCGTTAATCCAGTTTCCAATACTTGAAGAAGCCTGTCGAGTGAGTTTGTCGATACCCTGTCCGATTTTTTCGCCGGCCCGGTCAATTTTTTTAGATTGTTCAGGCGCCTGGACTGCCGGTGGGCCTGTTGCCGGTTCATTATCTGATGCAGTTTCTGTGGATGTTGCTTTCAATTTGGCGTGTGTGGGCTCAGGTTGCTGAGCCCGGGCTGGAAAATAAAAAAACAGTGTTGAAAAAATCATTAAAACTGAAAGCAGTTTATGGTAACGCCTTTTTGCAGTTAACCACATTTTTCCCTCCATAGTTATGGATGAACATAACCATTCCGGCATTCCCGTTGAAATTATCGGCACAGTAATCCAGTACTTGGCCAATCTATCGGCGACCTTTCGTTATCAAAGGGGAGAATTGACGTTGCCGGCGCCATAAAGCAGTTTGAGGGCGTGTACGGTTACTGAGATGGGCGTTCCGGTGTTTGAAACCGTTTATCGAAGAGAGGTTACAGCCAGGTCATTAAATGTTTTTGTACATGCACGGTCTATCCAACATAGGTTTCAAGATCTCAAAATATGTGCCGGCTGTCAATGGAAACATCTGCATGCACCACCCGCATTCAGGGAAACTGTCTAAACCATCACCGGATTCGATGTGACTCGTATTTTGGTCCCCTTCAGTTTTTCCTGGCATTCGTGCAGCGGAAAGACCGTTGTAAATGCGCTTGCCTGTGGATGTGGTCGATTTGAGATTATTGTTGATTTGTGATGCATGAAAGAGTTATAAAATACAAACAATAGAAAAAAATTCCTTTCCTACAGTTATTCATTCCAAGCAGACATTGATAAGTGCCGGCCCACCTCTCGGGAATGGTGAACCGCCGGTTAAACACCCGAAAGAAAGGTTCAACATGGAAATCGATTATCCTTTGTTTGCCCATTTTCCGGCCCGTATCGCCGGGCTGGCGGAACTGGCGGAAAATTTATGGTGGAGCTGGAACCCCGGTGCACGCATGCTGTTTAAATCACTGGACCGGCAGGCATGGAAAGACAGTGGTCACAATCCGGACAAGATGCTTCGTGAACTGCCACCGGAAATTCTGGCATCAGCGGTTTCAGACAAGGCATACCTTCAGCGCTACGATACGGTAATGGCGACCTTCAAGGACTATATGCAGAAAAGAGAATGTTCTCTGATGGTGCCCATCCCTGGAAACCATACATATGCCGTGGCCTATTTTTCCGCGGAATACGGTCTTCACCGGTCTCTTCCCTTTTACGCGGGCGGTCTCGGTTTTCTGGCAGGCGATTACATCAAGGAGTGCAGTGATTTATGTGTTCCTCTGGTGGCCATCGGTTTTATGTACCCGGAGGGGTATCTGCGGCAGCAGATTCGTGATGATGGCTGGCAGGAAAATCTGAATGAGCCCATTGATCGGGATGCTGCGGCCATTTCAAGGGTCATGGATGAAAACGGCCAACAGCTCACCGTTACGATACCGATCACCGATCCCCCTATCCATGTCGCCGTGTGGAAGGTCAGTGTGGGGCGAATCTCCCTGTACTTGCTGGATACCGATGTGGCGCTGAATGACCCCTGGAACCGAAACATCAGCGCCCGGCTCTACATCGGGGATCTGGAACAGCGTCTGCGCCAGGAAATCGTTCTTGGGATCGGCGGCGCGATTGTTTTGAAAACGCTTGGGATCGAGCATTATCTGCTGCATCTCAACGAGGGACATGCCGCCTTTGCCCTTTTGGAAAGAATCAGGGAACAGTTGGCCCCGGGTAATGATCTGGCTACAGCGCGTCAACGGGTGACTGACGCCACCATCTTTACAACCCACACCCCTGTACCCGCGGGGCACGATGTCTTCCCATACCCGTTGATGGAACGGTATTTTCATAATTACTGGCCTATGCTGGGGCTTGATCGGGAGGCTTTTTTTCAAATGGGGGTTCATCCGGAGCAACCCGATGCCGGATTTAACATGACGGCCTTTGCCCTTCGACTTTCCGGATGCAAAAACGCTGTGAGCAAACGGCATGCGCAAGTATCCAGACGGATGTGGCAAAGTCTGTGGCCCGGTGTATCGAAGGCGGATATCCCCATAGATCATGTGACCAACGGCGTGCATGTGCCCACCTGGATCGAGCCGAAAATGAAGCTGCTGCTCGACAAGCATCTGGGCGAGCAATGGCTCAGTGCCCATGATGACCCCTCCACATGGGAACGTCTGGATGATATTCCGGATGAAGCGCTATGGCAGACCCATTATTGGCTCAAGGTAAAACTGATTGACGCCATTCGTGAGCGCGCCCGCCGGCGATGGTCCACCGAGGGTGCCAGTGCTTCCGTCATGCTGACCGGTGGTGCATTTCTGGATCCATCGGTACTGACCTTTGGATTTGCCCGCAGATTTGCCACCTACAAGAGGGCCCTGTTGATTTTTCGGGATCTGGAGCGGCTCAAGAAACACCTGAAGGACAAATGGCGTCCTATCCAAATCATCTTCGCCGGCAAGGCCCATCCCGCGGATGACCCGGGCAAGCGGGTACTGCAAAATCTGGTAAACCTGGCCCGTGATCCGCAATTGGGCGGCAGGATCGCTTTTGTTGAAGATTACGGCGAGCAATTGGCCCAATATCTGGTGCATGGCGTGGACGTCTGGCTGAACAACCCGCTGCCGCCGCTGGAAGCCAGCGGCACCAGCGGCATGAAGGCGGCTTTAAATGGTGTCCCCCAGTTGAGCGTTCTGGACGGCTGGTGGCTGGAAGGCTTTAACGGTGAAAACGGATGGGCGATTACCAGCGAAGAAAACACCGCAGATCCGGATCAAAGGGATGCGAAAGAGATATACCGCATTATCGAAGATCATATTTTACCGCTGTATTATAAGCAGGCTGAAAACGGTGTGTCCTCTGACTGGGTCAAGGTTATGAAGGCGGCGATGAAAAGCAATGCCGCCCGGTTTTCCGCCCGTAGAATGGTTAAGGAATATATCGATAAATTTTATTCCAAGGGAATCCAAAAGACGCTGAAAGATACTTTTTCGGAAGGAACACTTCATGGTGCTGATTGAATTTTTACCCGAACAGATCGTTCAGTATTAAATTATGGAAGGCATCAAAGATGATTTATACCGTCACCTTAAATCCTGCACTGGACCGTTTCATTGTCGTTGACCGGTTACTTACCGAAGATACCACCCGTATACTGTCTGAGACGCCTTATGCTGCCGGCAAAGGCATTGATGTGTCCAGGGTAATTCGGGAATTTGGCGGTAAGGGGATTGCCCTTGGACTTGTCGGCGGTTATGACGGCTTACAACTGGAAGGCTTGCTGATCAATGCGGGCGTAATGAACGATTTGACCCGAATTTCAGGAGAAACACGCACCAATATTATTCTTCGTGAACAGGCGAAAGGCCTGCAGTACGTTATCAGCGCCTCCGGTGGCGGTAGACAGCACTGTCGGTGCAGGAGATTCGGTGGTGGGCGGATTTGTTCTGGCGCATTCCCGGGGCCAAGACCTTGCGGACTGCGTTCGACTATCCTGCGCTGCGGGAACGGCAACCGCTCAAACGCCTGGCACGGAGCTTTGTCATCGCAGGGATGTTGAAAAAATCCCCCCCAAAGTTCAATTATCAAATTTATAAGTGATTATGGAATATGTATCCTGCATAAATTTGAAATAACAGGAGAACCATTTTGGGTATCACCCTTCCAAAAACAAAGATTGTCTGCACCATCGGTCCGGCAAGCGAAACACCTGAGACCATCTTTTTCGTGGCATTTACCCCCATTTGATTCCGGATCCACGGGATACCGATGACATGATTGAAAAAGTATCTGAAAAGGCGCTGGAGACAGGGGATATGGCTGAAGGCGATTTGGCGGTCATCACGGCGGGTCACCCTGTTTCGGTGACCGGTGTGACGAATATGATCTGGTTTAAAAGATGCCGTTACCATTGACGATCCGGTGATCAGAGATTACTATTATCGAAATAAATAATTTTTAAAAGGAGGCAGCAAACTCATGAAACAAAAGCATTTACTAAGATTCAGTATCATCACAGTGATGTTGGTTCTGGGTGTATTCTGGGCATTGGTTTCCGCTAAAACCGTCACATCAACAGCGTATCCCAATGCCAGCTTCATCGCTAAAGCCCAGTGGTTGCACAGTCATATCAACGATCCCAAACTCGTGATCGTCGATGTACGGGAGAATAAATACCTGAAAGATGCTTTTATTCCCGGTGCGGTTCATCTGGAATGGAGGCAGTTTCAAGAGTCGGCGGCGGCACGGGGTATCGGCGGTGTGTTTGTCGGTGTCGACCGGGCACAGGAGATTCTCGGCCGGGCCGGTATTGCACGCGGCGATACCGTGGTCCTTTACGACACCCTGGATCGGGACGGCGGGGCCACTTCCTCCTATGTCTTCTGGGTTCTGGATGTGCTGGGACACGAAAAAAAGATCGTCTTGGAGAGCGGTATCGAAGCATGGACCGATGCCGGTTTTAAAACCGTTACAGCGCCGCGCACAGCCGATCCGGTTTTATACCAGGCCCCCATACAGGAGCTTCGCCTGGACCGCTGGGCGAATGGTGCATTTATCCAGGCGCGCCTGGGGGATCCTTTTTATCAGATACTGGATGTCCGTTCACCGGATGAATATCTCGGCACGGCCGCGAATAAAGGCCTGGACGGCGGGCCTTTGAAACTGGGGCATGTGCCGACGGCCTACAACGTCGACTATCGACAAAACTGGATCAACACAAAAATCAAGGCGGTGAAATCCTACACGGACCTCCAGGCCCTTTATGCCGAACTTGATCCCAACCGCAGCGTAATCATGTATTGTCACTCGGGACGCAGGGGATCTTTTTCTTATTTCATCCTGCGTCTGATGGGATTCGAAAACCTGTCCCTCTACGAATCATCCTGGTATGAGTGGGGTAACAACCGTCTGTTTTTTCCGGTTGAAACTGATGCCCACAGGCTTATGGGCACGTTGCCCGGAGCGAGTGCGCTGGTCACGGCCAACGGTATGCCGCTGGATAATCAGAAAAAACCCCAAGCCGGTGCCAAGCGTTCCGACGGATATGTCTCATGCGGAGGATAATAGCGATGAAAAATGACAGCAATTCAGATTATTGGAATATTTTGCCGGCATCGATCGCCCTGGCCGGCATCATTGTATTTATTTTTGCCACCTTTGGCCCGCCGGCTTCATCCAGCGGATTTGTGAGTGCCCTGAAAGGGTTGCTGCAATGGGTGGTCCCTGGTTATGTCGCCACCAAAGCGCATTATCAGGCGATTCCCGGACCCGGGTCGTGGTTGATGGCGTTTGTTTTGGGCATGGCCATCGGCGGTTTTATCGCCGGGCGGACGTTTCCCCAACCGATCCGTGACGTGCCCGAAACATGGGAGCGTAAATTCGGGCCGAGTCGATGGCGACGGTATACCGTTACCTTCTGTGGTGGTTTTTTGATTCTTTTCGGTGCCCGGCTGGCAGGGGGGTGTACCCTCGGGTTGTTTATATCCGGATCGGTGCAGATGGCCATCAGCGGGATCTATTTTGGCGTCGTGATTTTCGCAATGGCCATGCTGACGGCCAGGTTAATCTACAGCAAGCAGAAAGTGAGGTAGACACATGGATAAAGTTTTGCTTGGACTTATATCGGGAATTGCCTTTGGCTTTGTCATTCAACGGGTAGGGGCTACCAACTCGGACAAAATGGCCAGAGCGCATTTAATGATTGAACCACAAATCCCCCAGTTTATGCTGCTGGCCGTTATTTTCGGTGCCATCGGGGTATTCGGCCTGAAGCTTGCCGGTATCGGCCGCTTTCTGCCGTTGCCCACCAGTATTGTGGCCACCGGCCTGGCGGCAATTATCTTTGGCGTTGGCTGGGGGATGACCGGCTACTGTCCGGGAACCTGCTGGGCCGCCGCCGGAGAAGGGCGGGGGGATGCTATTTCTGCCTTGCTGGGCGGCTTTGCCGGTACCGCCGTTTTTGCCCATTTTCATGAATTGCTGGTGCCGTTGCTCTATTCTCCCACCAATATCGGCCAAATTACATTGGACGGTTTATTCAACAGCGCCGGCGCTGCGCTTATCGTTCTGGTGGTGTTCTTTGCCGGCGGTGTGTTCATGATCGGGCGGTTGTGGCAACAAAATGAATCGTAACATTAAATATGGTCTGGTCGCAGTTTTCTTTTTGTTTGTGGCCTGCGGCGACGGGCAAAACCATGGACTGGAAAAAGTCCCCCATGGTTATTATGCGATGCTCCGCATTGCCGAAGGCGGGCGGCAACTCAATCTCGGACCGTTTGTCGGATATTATTTTAAACCGGTAAATCCCGATGATTTGCGTAAAATGACCTTTATCTGCCTGAATGAGCACCAGTTCTACACCAAAGATTTACCCGATGGTGCCAAACTCTATGAGGGCGATGCGATTCAGACCACTCTGCCGCAGGGGATACCGCTGCCCGCATCCCCTGATGACCGTATGGTACCGGTCATGGACGAGCACATTCCGGCAGTCTGGTGGGCCACCCGGCCACAACCCCAGGAAGAATTTATACACTTTCACTCCTGCTACGATGCCGCCGGGCCGGTCTATACCGGCTACTGGCTCAGGCATCGGGCACTGGCCGCGTTCACCTATGATATGGGGGGGCGCGTAGGGCCTGAAAGCATCCTTTTCCACCACGTCGAGCCTGGCCCGGATCGGCATTTCGCGCGAATCGTCGAATTCGATTCCGGTCCTATAAAATAAAAAATGACGCCTCGCTGTTTCGTATGGGTAAATTTGGCCGGCTACAGCCTCGGGACACCCATACAAAATAGCGAGGAACCATAAAAATAGATTAAGCCACGCCCAAAGAACGAGGCTTTGTTTACCCTTACTGAAAAAGGGCCTATTCCGTACCCTTCAGCTGATCGGCCACTGCCCGGGTCGCGGTTTGAATGGCTGAAAAATCCCCTAGGTAATACCGCTTGATCGGTCTTAAATCGTCTTCGAGGTCGTATACCAGCGGAATGCCCGTCGGGATGTTCAATTCAACGATTTTTTCTTCTGAAATGTTCTCCATATATTTAACCAGGGCTCTTAAACTGTTGCCATGGGCGACAATCAAAACGCGTTTTTCGCCCGTTACCGCCGGTGCGATGGTGTCCTGCCAGAAGGGTATAAAGCGTGTCACCGTGTCTTTCAGGGATTCCGTCAACGGAATGTCTCCGGGACCAAGGTCTGCATAGCGTGGATCTTTTCCCGAATAGCGCGGATCTTCCCGGGTCAGGGCCCCGGGCCTGACGGCATAGCCGCGCCGCCAGAGATGCACCTGTTCCATGCCGTATTTTTGAACGGTATCGCTTTTATCAAGTCCCTGCAACTCGCCATAGTGGCGCTCGTTAAGCCGCCAGCTGTGAACCACCGGTATCCACATCAGATCCATCTGTTCCAGGAGGATCCATGCGGTCTTGATGGCCCGTTTGAGAACCGATGTATAGACAACATCAAACCGATATCCCTCTTTACCCAATGTCCGTCCTGCTGCCAGGGCTTCCTCAACCCCTTTATCGGAGAGGGGGACATCGGTCCATCCGGTAAACCGGTTTTCACGATTCCAGGTGCTCTCACCATGGCGAATCAACACCAGTTGTTTCATTTTATCCTCCTCGGGTTGCCTCGTATTCTTGTTCCTTTTTTGAAACAGCCGGTTCCCCAGGATCAGCCGGCAACGGCTGGAGGCCACCGGTGACGGTGGAGCGAATATGGATATCCTGCTGGGGAAATGCGATCTCAATGCTTCGTTCACGAAAGAGGTGGTCGATCTCGAAACGAATAGCGGTTGCAGCCTTCAGCATATTATCGATATCGGTCCAGGCACGAAGCGTAAAAATCAGGGCGCTGTCCCCGAAATCGGAAAAGAGGACGTCCGGTGCCGGGTTTTTTAGAATTTTTGGTGTTCGACGGGCGATCTCTAAAAGTGTGTCCCGGACCATTGCCACGTCGGAGCCGTAAGCCACGCCCACAACAATTTTTATGCGTATGCGTTTGTCCTTGAAACTCCAATTGGTCACCTGACTGCTGATGAATTCGGAGTTGGGGATGATCAAAGAGGCGTTGTCGTAGGTCTGGACCACCGTGGAACGGACGTTGATTTTCTTGACAGAGGCCCAGGTACCGTTGATCTCCACATCGTCTCCCACCTGAATGGGCCTTTCAAAAAGCAATATGATGCCCGATATAAAATTGTTGAAAATATTTTGCAGACCGAAACCGAGTCCGATGCCCAGGGCACCAAAGGCCACTGTAAGAGAGGCGGAACTGATGCCGAAAACGTGCAGGGCAATAAGGATACCCAGCATCCATATGATATAGATGGTAATGGTGGTGATGGAATCCTGAAGACCGACTTCCATTCCACTGCGGTTTAAAAATTTGCTCTGAAAAATCCACCGCCACAGACGTACCGCCGCCTGGGTGATCAACAACACCAGGCAGGCATAAAGCACGCCGAGAAAGCTGAAGTGCATGCTGCCGATCGTCAGTGGATGTCCCAGTCCTTCGTATATCCGCACCAGGACAACTTGTCGGGCGCCCCAGGCAAGGATCAGGGCCACCACCAGAGAGATCAGCCAGACGAGCTGACCAAAGCGGATCATGAGCCATTGAAGCGGGTACTCATCGGAGAGAAATTCGTTTCTTTCCAATACACTCTTTTCCCGGTAATACCGGTCCCACTCTCGGAGCAAAAGGAAAAAACCGACCCACCACAGAAAAATAACAGCGCTCCGGCCCCAGGATAAAAGCCAATGCACGGACAGGGGCCCGTAACCGGCCAGGTCCATAAACAAGGCCGTCCCACCGATAAAATACCCCAGGGCACGACAAAGGATATTGATCATTATCCATCGCCCATGAACAGGTTTTTCAAGATCCTGGCGCCGGGTCAGGGAGCCGTCTCGCCAGAAAGTGAAAACCCAGGTGAGCAGCCAGATCTCGAAGACCAGCCGGAGAAGCAGCAGGAACGACGGCGCACTTCCCATAATCCCGCCAATCAGGAGATGCACCCAGCAAAAATAACGAATCGCGGTGATAAGCCGCTGTAACCGGGGTGCCACCCGGGGGGGCAATGAAAATTGATCGGGCCAGAAAGAAAGCAGTCGTTTTGCCCATCGCGTGGTCAGGGTCACCAGAAAAAGGCCGGTCAGCAATTGAAACGCGGGGGTTGCAAGATAAAGCAGGTCCAGATGGGCGTACAGATACAACAGGAGGGTCACACCGGTCAGCAGAAATGAGCGGTGAATCACCTGCAGCACCAGCAAGTGCCAGGGGCCGAGCCGGTGGGTGATCATATGGGTTTCGGCCCTGGCAATGATCTGCAGAATGCGCCGAAGGAGCATCAGGGCCACCAGAAACCCAAGGCCGAGAGAAATCAGTAACAGGCCGGCGCTTTTCCATAGTTCCCTGGCTTTTTCGATCCAGAATCCTGGCCGAATCAGGGTGCGCGACTGATTGACTAATCGTTCCGCTTCTTTTGCAAGAACCACTACAGCCTCGCCGGAAAGAGGCGTTTTTTGCCGCTCGAAAAGATGCTGTTTTTTTCGCTGTGCCAGGGCGCTTTCAAACTTTGCAGACAGCGTCGAAAAAGATTCCCGTATCCGGTTCAGATATTCGAGATCATCGGAAATCGCCTGCCGAAGCTGCGCGATCAATTTTTCTTTATCACCCAGAACCTTAAACAGTTCCTTTGCACGATTCCGTAAGGATAGTATCACCTCATCCTTAAGGCCGATCTTTTGAAGTTCCGCGATTTGTTTTTCGGCCAGGACCTTCTGCTGATTGATATTGCTGATCTCACCGACGATTTCTTCCAGGCGGGGTTTCATTTCATCCATGGTTTTCTGGAGTTCCACTCTGGATGCCTTGAGCTCGGCCCAGGCCTTCTGGATGGACGTGATGTCCACCCCGGAAGCCAGGAGCAGGTTCCCATAGGTGGACAACTGCGCCTTGTATCCGTTGATGCCGGCGGTCAGATATATTTTTTCACGCTGAAAGCGATTAAGCTGGTTTTTGTACCGCACCACGTTGGCTTTTTCTGCTATGATGGCGTCTTCCATGGCGCGTCCTAAATCCACAAGACGGGTGTCGTTTTCCGTGGGAGATTCCTGGGCGAAGACAGACGGCAGGGAACATGCCCCGCCGGCTAGCAGCCCCAGAAGCAAGAAAATAAAAATCCGGGTGAATGTCCTGTGCATCATCGTCTGTCTCCGTTTATCCTTCTATAATCTGTCCCACTGAGATTTAATAACGGTTCGGATGGGGAAAAAGCCGCTGACCGTCTGCCGCCGTACAAAGCCGGAAATGCAACAATGCTCAATCGTAACTTGCCCGTGTTGCTTCGTCGCTCAGGGTCGGTGACACCCGTGGAGTCCATGCGGCGTCTTCCCATGTCCCGAGATGCGTATGCATATCAAGGTATTTTTTGGGAATGGGATGGGTACCGACAACGACCTTGACCCCATATCGTTTTTCAAGAAAGGCTTTAAAGGTGTCGATATGAGGGCAGGGGGGATACCCCACCACCAGACCGGTAGCCAGATGAATAGCCTCTGCGCCGTTTTTCACCATCTCTTCACCGGCATATTCGATATTGCCTCCCGGACAGCCGTCGCAGGTTGTAAAACCCACCAGCTCAACTTCGGTGTCCGTGTATATACTGAAAGCCCCTTCCTTGTTTTTCATTGCCCGCAAACACTTGCCCCCTGCACAGCGGCGGTAACGATCGCAGATAATGATACCAATTTTTGTTTTTGCACGCATCTCCACTCCTTTCAGTTTTTACCGCACTTTTTGCCCATTTACGGATAACTCGCCTTGCTGTTGTACTGTTTTAGCCATAGCACATATCAGATTTTTCCTGCAAACATATAGTTTGACACTTTAGCCTTATTTACTTTAGACTTTCATCTCGCCTGATGCTTATTCAGAAATGAGAATTTTTGTTTTATGGCCAGGAGGTAAGGCATGACACTTATGGGTGTTAAATTGTAAGAAATAAAAGCAGCCGACACGCCGATTTAGACCTCAAAAACAATATCTTACTATATCCCTATAAAATGGTTTGGCACCCTCGTTAATCAAGGAGATGACTATGCTGAAAAAAGTTGAACTGTCCCCTCGTGATCTCAGGAGAAGTTGTAGTTCAAAGACGTTTGCTTTTAAAACGACTGCGGAAGTTGAGCCGTTAGATGATGTCATCGGGCAGAAACGGGCCGTTCAGGCCATTGATTTCGGTCTGAATATGAAAAGCCCCGGTTACCATATTTTTGTTACCGGCATGGAAGGCACCGGCAAAACCACCATCGTCAGCGATATCGTCAAAGGCCATGCCAAACATCTGCCGACACCCAATGACTGGTGCATGGTCCATAACTTTAACGATGCCTACTGCCCTCTTTCGGTTTCGGTGCCTCCGGGGAGGGGTGTCGCCTTTGCCAAAACCATGAACAAACTCATCGATGACCTCAAAGCCGAATTGCCCAAAGCCTTTGAAAATAAGTTGTTTCATGAAAAACAGGCCCACATCCAGAAGGACTATTCAGAGCGTCAACGCCAGGTTTTTCAGGAATTGGAAAAATTGGCCCTGGAAAAAAATATACAGATTTTGAAATCTGAAAAGGGACTTCAAACCGCGGTTCTCATCGATGGCAAGCCGGCGACCCCGGAAAGCTTTCAGGCACTTTCCGATGAAAAAAAGGCTGAAATAGAAAAGGCGATGAATGGCGTTCAGGCAGAGATTGAAACCACAGTGCGGGAAGTCAACCAGATCACTCAGGCCATGCAGAGCGACCTCGAAGAATTGATGGAGAAAACAACGCTGCTGGTGGTCAAAGACCGTTTGGACAGGATTCGAAATGAGTTCAAAACCATCCCGGAGATCCACGAATACCTGGACGGGGTACAGGCAGACATTGTGGAAAACGCCAATCAATTTTTCACATCAGGACAGAAAGGCGCATCACCGGGAACGGGTTTGCAGCCTGAAGTAGAGGTATCCTTTCAGCGCTACCGGGTCAACGTTCTCGTGGATCGTAATCTTGAACAGGGCGCCCCGGTGATCTTTGAGTCCAACCCAACTTTTTACAATGTTTTCGGCCAGATTGAAAAAAGAAACTATATGGGATCTGTCACCACCGATTTTTCCATGGTGCAGGCGGGATCTTTATTGAAGGCCAATGGCGGCTTTTTGATCATGGAAATTGAATCGGTCCTGACAAACCGGTTCGTCTGGGATGCCTTGAAAAGGGCATTGCAGAACAAGCATCTTTTTATTGAAGATATGGCGGCGGAGCTCGGATTCGGTACGGCATCCATGAGGCCCAATCCGATTCCGCTGCAGGTCAAGGTCATTTTAATGGGCAGTTACGACCCCTTCCGGATGCTTCAAAACCAGGATCCCAAGTTTAACAAGATATTTAAAGTCAGAGCTGATTTTGATCATGAAGTCGAGCGAAATGATGAAACGATCCAGGGGTATGCCCGGTTTGTTGCCCGTGTCTGCAAGGAAGAGCACCTGCTGCCCTTCACGGCTAAAGGCGTTGCCGCAATTGTGGAATACGGGGAAAAATATATCGCCGATAAAACCAAACTCTCCCTGCGCTTTGGCTCTATTGCCAGCGTTCTAAGGGAAGCCGATTACTGGGCACGTCAGAATAAAGCAACCCTTGTTTCCAATAAATACGTGACCCAGGCCTTTACCGAACATCGGTTCCGCCACAACCTGTACGAACAGAAAGCCCATGAATCCTTCCGGGACGGGACGATTTTGATTGATGTGGCAGGTGCTGTCACAGGCCAGGTCAATGCCCTGGCTGTTTATCAGATAGGCGATATGGCCTTCGGTCGCCCCTCACGTATAACCGTTGAAACCTATATGGGCAAACAGGGGGTCGTCAACATTGAACGGGAAGCCAAGTTGAGCGGCAAGACCCATGATAAAGGTGTCTTGATCCTTTCCGGGTATCTGGGCAGAACATTTGCTCAGAATTATCCCCTGAGCCTGGCCATCAGTATTACATTTGAACAGAGTTACGGCGGGATTGATGGTGACAGCGCCTCTTCCACCGAATTATATGCGATCCTTTCCAGTCTTGCCCAAATTCCCATACAGCAAGGCATTGCAGTGACCGGTTCGGTGAACCAGAAAGGTCAGGTCCAGGCCATTGGCGGCGTGAATCAAAAAATTGAAGGATTTTTTGATGTGTGTTCAGCAAAAGGCCTCACCGGTAAACAGGGCGTTCTTATCCCAAAGGCAAACGTGAAAAACCTGATGCTCAAACGCGCAGTCATTGACGCCGTGGAAAAGGGGCAATTTCATATTTACCATGTGGCTACCATTGAGGAGGGCATTGAAATATTGACCGGTGTTCCCGCCGGCCAACCCGATAAAAACGATAATTATCCCAAAGGCACTGTTTATGGTGCCGCCCAGAAAAAACTCAAAAAATATCTTGAACGCGCTTTCCAATTGAAGAAAAAATTCGGTCTGGGAGAAGGTACAGACAATGATTGATTCGATGCGCCACCAAACCATGATAAAGGCCTCAGCATATGCAGTTTTTTTAAAAATATCTACCGTTCTGTTAATAGTACTTCTATGCTCTCCTGTGGCATTATTTGGTTTTGAGCGGTACAACAACGTTACCCAATATGATTCGTATTTTAAAAAGTATACCAAACACTATTTTGGACCCGGGTTTGACTGGAGATACTTTAAATCTCAGGCCATTGCAGAATCCAACCTGGATTCTGAGGCAAAATCCCATGTGGGTGCAAAAGGCATCATGCAGATAATGCCGAAAACATTTGAGGAGATCAAATATAAAAACCTTTTGATAAAAGGCAGTGCACAACAGCCCAAATGGAATATCGCAGCAGGTATTTATTATGACCGGGCGATCTGGAAATTATGGAAGGCAAAAAGGCCGTTTGATGACAGGATTGCATTCATGTTCGGGTCATACAATGCCGGAAAGGGAAATATTCTCAAAGCCCAGAGGCTCGCCAAAAAAAATGGCATGGATCCCAATATATGGCCCTCTATTGAAAAAAATCTTGTTGCGGTAACCGGCAGACACAGCAAGGAAACAATTGGATATGTGAATAAAATAAATAAGGTAAAAGGAGTTTTGAAATAATGGAAACTGGCATCATCGTGGCTAATTTTTTATATGCAGTTCTGGGTGTGATTCTTACACTTGTATTTATGCTTCTGGGATTCAAACTGTTTGATAAAGTGACTCCCTTTGATACGCCAAAGCAGTTATCTGAAGGCAATATTGCCATTGGAATTGTCGTAGGGTCCATATTTATCGGGCTTGGCATTGCAGTGGGGCTTGTAATGGGGATGGGACTGAATTAATCAAAAGAGGATTCGAATATAGTCAATCCTTACGGCTTTTTATCGATGGGGTATTTTGGAATAACAGGCAATAAACGAGGCTGGACATGGGCAAAGAAAAGTTGAAAAGGTACCGGTATTTTCTCAAAGACAGTATCCGGAAAAAAATTGTTTTCAGATTTACGGACCAGAATCAGGGTCTTCCGCCCCCTCCCATTGAAAAATCCTGCCGGAATGACGCAAACCGGATTGATCTACCCGGGCCCGAAACATGGAAGGATATTCCACCGGCAGACCTCACTAAAGCGATAGGCAACAGAAAGAGCCATCGGGTTTATCTGAAAAAAAGCCTTTCGTTGGAGGAGTTGGCGTATCTGTTGTGGTGCACCCAGGGATTGCGGGGAAAAGCAGGCCATGGTCATGCGTATCGGAATGTTCCGTCTGCAGGGTGCCGCCATGCCATTGAGACGTACCTGGCAATTCTCAATGTGAATGGTCTTGACGCTGGCATCTATCGATATCTGCCGCTCTCCCATCAACTGGTGTTTGAATTTTCAGATGCCATGCTCTCAGAGAAGATGGTTGTTGCCTGTCTGGGCCAGCCTTACCCGGGCAAATCCGCAGTCACTTTTATATGGGTAGCGATTCCTTACCGTATGGAATGGCGCTATGGACTTGCAGCCCACAAGGTAATTGCTCTGGATGCCGGGCATGTCTGCCAGAATCTTTATCTTGCCTGTGAGACGATAGATGCCGGCGCCTGTGCCATCGCCGCCTATGATCAGGAAGAACTGGACGAACTGCTCGGCCTTGATGGTGAAGAAGAATTCTCTATTTATATTGCGTCTGTGGGAAAAGTTAAAAAAATTTGAAAAAACAGGGTAACACTTCTTCTCTATAAACAGTAAGGAGGAAGTGCTATCCTCTTTTCGTAATTTTATCGATCTATTTTTTTCTTTTTATTAACATGGTCGTGGGATCCAGAAACAGCAGTGTCTCTTCCTGGGGCGCCGGGGGCGTTTTAAGATTCTTGATGTATATTTCTTTATCCTTTGGCTGAAGCTGAATAATGGTGTCAAATAGATGGCTGACCGGTTTGATCTGGGCAGGCATCTCTTCCGGGGTTGTCATTTCATGCCGGTGAGTCCTTACCGTAAACCAGATATGCTGCTTGTTGTCCAGGGTCATGGATTTTAATTCGGTCAGGGCCTCAACGGCATCGTCATCAAACGGAAAATTGTCAATTAAAATCATCTGGGGAAAAAAAATATTCTGCTCGGTAAGATCCGACAGGCGTTCCTTGAGCTTGGGAACGCTGAAGCCGTCAACTTTGAGGGTCATGATCAGTCTCTGGGGAAGGATCGTTTCCCACAGCTGGTTGATCTGGTCGATTTTGTATTGGTCTGCGATATTGCGAAGGACTTCTTCATACCAGAGACAAACTTTTTCCACCGGATCATTCAAACTGATATGAAGCACATTTTTATTCCTGAGGAGACTGTTGAGTGCCAGTTGAACCACAAAAGCGGTTTTGCCGACACCGGCCCGCGCGAGTACGGCACCAAAACCGCCCTCGGGAAGAATGTCCTCTGTTTCATATCCCATGAGTCTCAAAGGATTACGGAGTATAAGATCCCTTTTTAGCATTTTAAAACTCCTCTCTTTCAGGGTAATAACGCATGCCGGCGCCAAAGGGCGGTTATTGATCAAACCCTGGGCGTCCGGCTTTATGCGATGATTAATTTTGTTGTGAAATGTAAGCAAATTCAAGCCCCCCGCCTTGCAGGGGGTATCCATACGGACGGATACAACTGAAGCCACCTGCCAAAGTATTTACACTGTTCAAGGCGTCAGGCGACATTTTTTTTGTCCGCAGCGGCTTTTTTAACCAGTTCTTCCGAAATGCTCTGGGGTACCTTTTTATAATTGCTGAACTCCATGGTAAACTGGGCCTTGCCCTGGGTGGAAGAACGCAGGATCGTTGAATAACCAAACATTTCCGCCAGGGGAACCTGTGCTTCGATAACACAGAGAACACCTTCTTCCTGGGACCCGACAATCATGCCGCGTCGTTGATTTAAAAGCCCCATGACGACCCCCTGAAATTCCGTGGGGGTCTCCACTGCCACTTTCATAATCGGTTCATGAATCACCGATCCGGCCCGGGCGTATCCTTCGAGAAAAGCACCCCGGGCCGCTGCCTGAAAGGCCATTTCAGAAGAATCCACCGCATGGCTTGCACCGTCATTAATGACAACTCTTACCCCGGTCACCGGGAATTCCATTTTGGGCCCCTTGGCCATGCACAGCTTAAATCCTTTTTCACACGATGAGATGTACTGGGTCGGTATGGATCCACCGGTGACCTTGTTTTCAAAAACAAAATCCTGATCTCCCACCGGTTCCAGGTAACCGGCCACACGTCCGTACTGGCCGGACCCTCCCGTCTGTTTCTTGTGGGTATAATTGAATTCAGCTTTGCGGGTAATGGTTTCCCGGTAGGCCACACGCGGGCGCCCGGAGGTCACCTGGGCGTTGTACTCGCGGAGCATGCGCTCGATATAGACTTCAAGATGAAGTTCGCCCATGCCTTCGATAATGGTCTCATTGGTTTCGGAATCCACATAGGTTCTAAAAGTAGGGTCTTCTTTGCAAAACCGGTTCAATGCTTTGGACATGTTCACCTGGGACTTGTTGTCGTTTGGCACGACGGCCAGGGATATCACCGGATTGGGGACAAACATGGAGGTCATACTGATATTAATGCCCGGCGATACGAAAGTGTCCCCTGAAGCACAGTCAACGCCAAACAGGGCACCGATAAAGCCGGCGGGAATCGATTCGATTTCTTCCATCTGATTGGCGTGCATCTGCACAAGCCGGCCAATTTTGATTTTTTTGCCGGTACGGACATTGATGACGGTATCGCCCTTGTGGATGATGCCCTGATAGACCCGGATATACGTGAGCTGGCCATACTGTCCGTCTTCCAGTTTAAATGCCAGTGCAACGGTGGGGTCATCAGTGGAACAGCTGAGGATCACCGATTTTTCGCCTTGATCCATATCCAACGCGACATTTTCCACATCACCGGGGCTGGGCAGAAAATTGTTGACGGCATCCAGAAGCGGCTGAATCCCTTTGTTTTTGTAGGCGGACCCCACAAAAACAGGTGTGAGCTGACGGCTCAAGGTGCCTTTGCGCACGGCATCGATGATCAGATCCGCGCTGATCGATTCTTCCAGGGCCGCCTCCATCAGTTCATCGGAAAACATGGATGCCGCGTCGATGAGTTCTTCACGTTTCTGGTTGGCTTTTTCCAGCAGAGCGTCAGGTACCGCATCAAACCGCAGGATCTCACCGTTATCACCCTCAAAGTAAATGGCCTGCATGGTAACCAGATCGACGACCCCTGTGAGTTTGGCTTCGATCCCGATGGGAATCTGCAGGGCCACGGCATTATGCCCTAGTTTGTCCCGGAGCTGGGCGGTGACCCGATCCGGATTCGCGCCACTTCGGTCACATTTGTTGATAAAGGCAATGCAGGGGACCTTGTACCGCTTCATCTGCTGGTCCACCGTAATCGACTGGGACTGGACCCCGCCCACTGAGCAAAGAACCAGGATAGCGCCGTCCAGAACCCGCAGGGATCGTTCGACTTCGATGGTGAAATCAACGTGGCCGGGCGTGTCGATAATGTTGATTTTATGATTTTTCCATTTGCAGAAAGTGGCTGCGGAGGCTATGGTAATGCCGCGTTCTTTTTCAAGTTCCATGGAATCCATGGTGGCACCGACACCGTCTTTGCCTTTGACATCGTGGATGGTATGGATTCGATCGGTATAAAAAAGTATTCTTTCCGTCAACGTTGTTTTGCCCGAGTCAATATGGGCACTGATACCGATGTTTCTGACGTTTTGGGTATTGATTGCCATGGCTGTTCCTCTTACATTCAGTGTCGTCCGGAGCTTGGGAATCAACTTTGTTTCCGAATGAGCACTTTGCAGGTCTTGATTAAAGACCGGTTTTAAAATAATAAAAAAATCCTTCATAACGTACCGGATAAAGCAGGTATCAGAGTGAAGGATCGTTATCAGTATCTAATAGATATGTATAAACATCAAATAATGCATATCTTGAATTTAAATGTCAATATAATTTTGAAAAATATTTAAAACGATGTTTACCAAATCAAAATCCATAGCAGTTGAAGGGCTTACCGCAGCCTGGCCCATATGCCTGGGGTATATCCCCATCGGCCTTGCCTTTGGCGTACTGGCCCAGAAGGCCGGGCTGGGAGCCCTTGAAATATTTTTAATGTCCCTGCTGGTGTTTGCCGGCAGTTCCCAGTTTATCGCCGTATCCATGCTTGACGGTGGTGCCGCCCTGACATCCATTGTGTTGACGACCTTTACGGTAAATTTGAGACATCTTTTGATGAGTTCGGCCCTTGCGGTTTATTTTAAAAAATCGAGCCGGAAAAAACTGTCTCTGCTGGCATACGGTGTTACCGATGAAAGTTTTGCCGTTAATTATTCACGGTTAAAAGCAGGCAAATGGGACCTTGATCGGTCTCTGGTGTTAAACCATACGGCCAACATGGTCTGGATCATCAGTACGGTTGCCGGCGGCTTTGGCGGTCAATTCATACCCGCCGGCGCCTTGGGGATTGATTATGCGCTGCCTGCCATGTTTATCTGTCTGCTGGTTTTTCAGCTTAACGGCCGAAAATACCTGTTTGTCGCCATACTGGCCGGTGTTTTTGCGGTTTTTCTGTCCCTTTTGCTGCCCGGCAATATGTATGTTGTGATCGCATCGATACTGGCTGCAACATGCGGGACAGTTTTGAAAAGGGTTGTAAAAAAATCGTCTTTAGAGGGTAAAAGCAATGGCCGATGAGTATCTCCTGATGGTGATAATGATGGGACTTGTCACCTTTATCCCCCGTTGGGCACCTTTTTTTTTCTTGTCCAATCGAAAACTGCCGGCATGGCTGGTGGAATGGCTGGATCTGATTCCCGCTGCGATTTTGAGCGCGCTGTTATTACCGTCTCTAATCACCACGGGTGAGCCCCGTCAAATGATACTGGTGCAGCCGGAACTTTTAGCGGCGATACCAACGTTTATATTTGCCTTGAAAACCAGATCATTGGGCGGCACCGTGATTGTGGGAATGGCCATGTACTGGCTGTCCGGCAAATTGTTTTGATGTTTGAGAATTTTTTACATACGCCTGAGCCTGTTTTACCGCTGCTGCGATTTCAGGTGTTGCCGGCAGGGCAGCTTCTATCTTGGAAATGTACCCACGATCACAAAGGGCCTGAAAAGAGGGGGCAAAATTAAGATCAAACACCCAGCTGATCTGCAATAATTTGAAGTCATTTAAGGTTTTCAGGTTTTTCAGAAGGACGATCTCTCCCTGGTGCAGTGCCTTAAGGGCGGATGGCGAACAGGCAGGGGTGTCGGGGAGACCCAGTTCAATGGTGGTATTGCGACGGCTGTTGTCATTGTAGTAGTCCGTCACCACTTTCCAGATATCGAGTTTGTCGGCATCTCTCAGCAGTTTCATGAAAAAAAGTTGCCTGTCACTTTTCTTTAAAGGCAGTGTTGCGGCATTGTGAAAGGCAACAGCCCCGATAATCAGTCGTTTTTCGGTCCGGGAAAAGGGCGCCAGCAACCTGTGGGCGGCCATCTGTCGCAGGCTCAAATGGGCATGATTGGTCGATGCCAGGTCGTTGAAGGTGCCGTATCGGGCATATTGTTCAAATCGTCCGATATCATGAAAAAGTCCCATTGTTTCAGCCAAAAGCAAGTCGTTTTCCATAAGATCCATGGCCCGGGCAAGCATGACGATATTCCGGCATACCCGCTGCGTATGGTCCATCTTAAGACGGATGGCCCGATCATGGTCACAGGCGCCTGTCAGGTAACTGTTGGTATAATCGACAAACCAGCTTTTCAGGCAGTCAAGATCTGCCGGTGTCACAACAACTCTCTTTCGATCAGGTCGGCAACAGGGGCAATATCTTCCAGACCAAAGCGCGGAACACCCGTGTCAGCATCGGTGTCGGTAATCAGGGCCAGGCGTTCTTCTTTTTTCAGATCCAGTGGAACAGAGGATCTGCCGCTTCTGATAATTTCGATTTTGGGTTTATTGTCTTTTTTATATCCTTCACTGATGACAAGGTCCATTTCCCTGAAATAAAGCATAAAATCGTCCAGGCATGGTAAATTAACATCCTTGACCATGGAAAACTTAGTATTACCGGCAATGATCACGGCATCAGCACCGGACTGTTTATGCCGCCAGCTGTCTTTGCCGGGTTTGTCAAATTCAAAGTCATGGGCCGTGTGCTTGATCGTTCCGATTTTGTAACCCCGTTGTTTTAATTCTGGGATCAGGCGTTCAATAAAAGTGGTTTTCCCGGATCCGGATTTCCCGACAATGGAGATGATAGGGGGCATAAGGAATCTGCTTTTTATGGGTTAAATAATTGACGGTCTCGTAAAAAGTTCAACTCCTGCGTTGCGCTGCAGCCCGCAATCATTCAACGTACGCTAAGTACGCCTCATGACACCAAAATTTGCACGCCTTGAATTTGAACTTTTTACAAGACCGTCTAAATCCGACTTTTTACGTGTTCATCAACAATTCGTGTTTTGATTTTTGGTCAAACAATAATTGTCATAAACCGAACCTGCCGGTTGAACCTCTTCAGTCATATCCGGGTAGTCTAAGGATTAAAAAAAATATTGTCAACTCACCGGCGACATATAATCCGTAAGACGGGAGGATGTCTTGCGCAGCTTATGGCTGAGCAGTCGGGCGATCCCGTTGAGAAGTTTAGTTTCGGGTTCGAATGGCAATGGAGTTGGCATGGGCCTCAAGGCCCTCGGTGTTAGCCAGGCACATGATGTCACGGGCATCACGATCAAAGGCCGCCTTCGGGTAATGAATCAGGCTGGTTTTTTTTGTAAAATGCGACACGGAAAGCGCTGAAGAAAAACGGGCGGTGCCGGCGGTGGGCAATACATGGTTGGGTCCGGCAATGTAGTCGCCTACCGCTTCAGGTGTGTATCGGCCTAAAAACAGGGCACCGGCATTGCGAATGCGCCCTATATGGGCAAAATGATCATCCACCTGCAGTTCAAGGTGTTCTGGCGCTATTTTATTGGCAATGGTCACGGCTGTGGCCATATCCGGAACTACAACCAGTGCCCCGAAATTTTTAAGAGACTTTTCTGCGATCTCCCGCCGGGTCAATTTTTTGACCTGCCGGTCAAGGGCCTGACTGGTGGCCCGGGCAACGGAAATAGAATCGGTGACCAGGATGGCAGACGCCAGGGGGTCGTGTTCGGCCTGGGAAAGCAGATCTGCCGCAATAAATTCCGCATCGGCATTCTGGTCGGCGATGATAAGGACTTCACTGGGGCCGGCAATCATATCAATGCCCACCCGGCCTGCCAGAATTTTTTTGGCCAGGGTGACATAAATGTTTCCCGGTCCGGCGATGACATCGACCTTGCCGATGGTCTCGGTACCGTAGGCCAGGGCCGCAATGGCCCAGGCACTGCCGATTTTATAGATTTCAGTGATGCCGGTTTTCGCTGCCGCGGTCAACAGAAAGGGATTTATATTGCCCTGGCGCGTGGGTGGGGTGGCCATGATCACCCGTTTGACACCGGCGATGTGTGCCGGAATAGCCCCCATGAGTACGGAACTGACCAGGGGGGTTTGACCGCTCTGGCCCCCGGGCACGTATATCCCGGCCGCATCCACTGGATTCACCAGCTGCCCGAGAACCGTGCCGAATTCATCCGTGGTGATCCAGGATTGGCTTTGTTGCCGCCGGTGAAAGGAATCGATATTGGCGATTGCTTTATCCAGGGCATGGCGAAAATCTTTATCGACTTGCTTTGATGCGGCATCGATCTCTTTTCGGGTTACTTTCAAGGCATCGATGGTCATGCCCGGAGAGTCAAACCGGGTGGCATATTTTATGACGGCTCTATCTCCGTTTTTTTTTACATCCTCAAGGATGCGGGAAACCGCTGTAATCTCTTTTTTCGTAAATCCCAGTTCCCGGTTTGCAATGACGGAAATTCTTTTTTGAGCTGATGCGGAAGGATATTTATATATTTTCATTAGCGAAGATCCATTTATTTTTTTGACACACAAGTAAAAATTCAATCAAGAAATGATAAAGGGTTTAGATAATTGCATCGAATTTGTCAATTTTTAAAAATAGTATTGACATATTTATTGCGGCTTGTACTATGCGTTTGTTCTGAGAAAGCACGCATATACGGATACTGACAAGGTAATAGAGTGCTTTAAAAAATATGATTGATATTGTGAAATGGAGGAAAAGGATGGGGGAAGATCGAATTTATAATTTTAATGCCGGGCCGGCGGCCTTGCCGCTTTGTGTTCTGGAAGAGATTCAGGGCTCATTTTTGAATTTTGCCGGTTCGGGTATGTCTATAACGGAAATCAGCCACCGTTCCCGCTGGTTTGATGACGTCATCGAAGATGCCATTACCCGCATCCGGCGACTTTTGAAACTGGATGATAATTATACGGTTTTGTTTTTGCAGGGCGGTGCCAGCCTGCAGTTCTGCATGATCCCCATGAATTTTCTGCCCGATGATCAAATCGCCGATTATGTGGACACCGGCACATGGTCGAGCAAGGCCGTGAAAGAGGCCCGGATTCAGGGTAAAAAAGTGACGGTGGCCGCTTCATCCAAAGACCGGAATTATGCCTATATTCCGAGAAATATAAAATTTACCAATGGTGCCGCCTATGTCCATATCACATCCAACAACACCATCAAGGGTACCCAGTGGCGCGAATTCCCCGATACCGGCAATGTCCCGCTGATCGCTGACATGTCTTCGGATATTATGAGTCGGCCCTTTGACCCTGAGCCCTTTGGCATGATATACGCCGGTGCCCAGAAAAATATCGGTCCTGCCGGGGTCTGCATGGTGATCGTTCATCGGGATATGCTGGCAAAAATACCCGACGGCCTGCCGAGCATGCTCGACTACAATACCTTTGCCGGTAGGAACTCCATGTATAATACACCGCCGTGTTTTGCCGTGTATACCCTGCAACTGGTCATGAAATGGCTGGAAGAAACCATTGGCGGATTGGAAAAAATGGAAGCCATCAACCAGAAAAAGGCCGGTCTGCTATACGATCTGCTCGATTCCGGTGAGTTTTACCGTCCTACGGCCGACCCGGACAGCCGTTCCCTGATGAATGTCACCTTTCGTCTTCCCAGCGAAGATTTAGAGCAGGCCTTTATCAAGGCATCTTTGTCGAAGGGCTTTGGCGGCCTCAAGGGACATCGTTCCGTGGGGGGATGCCGGGCCTCCATCTATAATGCGACGTCTTTAGCCGCCATCGAAGGTCTGGTTGATTTTATGAAGACATTTGAACGGGATAACGGGTAACTATTGGATGCCTTCATCATTTTGAGCTAAAAGCCAATAGCTAACAGCTTCATTTAAACCTCTATTAAGGTGACGCCCCGGGATATCCTGTCCCGGGGCCTTATCAAGTCAATTTCATCCTCCTGCCAGATTAATTGTTATCAAATTCTGAAATTATGCTTTCAAGCGTATCATATTCTTGTTCGGGTTTACGACCACCGATAGGATGTAATAATTAAGGTAGGTATTTAACAACCTGTCAATAGTCCATCTGATTCTGGCTTGTAAAAGAATAATATAATTCTTTTCTTATAGAATTAATTATATTTATTGACATGAAAAAAATTATATGATTTTAAAAGATCATGCCCACTGACCTGATCTTTATAGGCAAAAATATTCGTTTTTTCCGGCAATCCCGAAACTGGACCCTTTTTGAGCTTGCATCCAGGATCGGTATCCAGGAAGGCCCCCTGGGCCGTATCGAACGAGGGCTGAACCTGCCGTCGGCAGCCGTTATATATCAGCTCTCAATCGTGCTGAATGTTTCTGTTGATGCCCTGTTTGCCACGCAACCTGGCCATGGCCCGGTTGCCCCGCCCGACCTGAGCGATGCCTGCTTTGTCACCATTGATCCGGAACCGGTGGCCCCGCCGCCAGTCCTGCTAAACGCCTGTCGTGACATGATGGCCGCCTTTCATCTTCTTGAAGATATCTGTCGGGTGCAAAAGCATGCCTACCTACCCCTGTCTGTGCCATTTACGCCGGATTACCAGGGCGTGGAACAGCTTGCGGCCCGTATGCGAAGTTATCTGGGTACAGGAGATGCGGTGGTGTTTGATTATTTCGAACTATTTGAAAATTACGGCCTGAGAATTGTTCTTTTTCCTTTTGGAAGAGGCGCCACTGGTATGGATTCCGTCTCATTTTATGAGCCGACCTTTCATAATGCGTTCTTTTTTTTGAATTCAAAACGCAACCCCGAACGACAACTCTTTTCTTTGTCCTGTGAGCTGGGCAAAATTTTGATATCCAACCAGATGCGCCTGGGGGCTGCTCCTCTTTTTGTTAACGGTAACAAGGGGTTGGAAACTCATCGCCCCATCACACCGGATCGGGCCGCCCGGCGGTTTGCCGCCACCTTTTTAATGCCAGAGACCGCTGTTCGTACCACCGTCGGTCAACTCGGCATCAGCAAAGAGGGCTGGTCCTTTGACCTGTTGCTGAGAATCAAACACCGGTTCGGGGTATCGGCCCAGGCGTTTTTGTACCGGCTCAAAGAGCTCAATCTGATTTCCGATCCCGCGGCAGAGCAACTCGATGCCAGGATAAAGGCCTTTTACGATTCCACCGGATTCAAGGAACCCGACTCCACCAGAAGATGCCTTACCCCCAACGGCCGGTTTTTTGATCTGCTGCTGACAGCGGAAAATACGATTGATGCAAAAGACGATATTGTTGAAATCCAACAATTGATCAAAAGGCTTAAAATAGTACGAAAATGAATACCAGGCGCTGTAAAAATAATTGGCCGCAGATAAACGCAGAACTGCCCGCCTCTTCTTTGGATGTGCACTTTGGCGGGATTTTTGTTTTATATGCCGACCCGTTTGAAAAAATGGGAATTCGGGTTTTGCCTTGACAATAGAATAGATGAGAAATAATTCATATTATGTCATAACTCATCGCCCAAAAGACAGCACCTGATCAATCAGATCCAATTTTATTGAGAAGCACCGTTTCCACCGATTTTTGATTATATTTTCAATACGCGGGGGGTCGGCAATGCAGCTTGTCATTAACACACCCGGAACGTTTCTTACGCAAAAAGATGAATGCTTTCGCCTGAAACAAAAGGAGAAAGTATTCGATACCTCTCCTTTGAAAGTTGAATCCATTGTTATTTCCAACCAGGCCATGATCACAACCCAGGCCGTGGGAATATTCAAGGCGAATTTTATATTGCCTGATCATCTGGGAGTCGGCAAATCGGTTTCCAGGGGATTTGGGTCGGTTCGTAGGGTGATATGAAAAATGCTTTTGAAATCACAAATTGTGACTTCAAATTGATGTGTGTGTCAAAAATACCCTGAGTACTGAGATAGAGCAGGTCGTACACCCAAAAGAAAAAATCAGTTAATATGATGGAAAAGGCGGCTTAAATTATGTCCGGGCTGATTTCAATTGAAGCAGTTGCCAGTAAAATATTTTTTATCCGGAGCGTTAAAGTGCTGCTGGATAGAGACCTTGCAGCGCTTTATGGGGTTGAAACAAAAGCTCTAAAACAGGCAGTAAGAAGAAATATTAAACGGTTTCCCCCTGATTTTATGTTTGAACTTACAGAAACGGAACTGAAAAATTGGAGGTCACAATTTGTGACCTCCAATAGTGTCAAAATGGGTTTACGTTATCTCCCAATGGCCTTCACTGAGCAGGGCGTTGCCATGCTGTCCGGCATTTTAAATAGTGATCGGGCCATAGCGGTTAATATCCAAATCATGAGAACCTTTACAAAACTTCGTCACATGATTTTTGATAATGAAGATTTAAAGCGAGAGCTTGCTGAATTGAAGGAACAAACAGATGATCGGTTTCAAAATGTCTTCGAAACGTTGGATCAACTCTTGACGGTAGATGTTAACAAAAATAAAAAAATTGGATTTATTGTTAAAGAAGAACTCCGAGGATACGGGAAAAGGAACAAGTATCACGCAAAGACACTGGTTAAGCCGTTGATCCAAAAGATGGCGGGATTGTATTCGGCAAAGACATGCCCTCCCGGCAGTCTAAATTTGGCAGGGCACAAAGAATTCCACTCGTAGGGTGGGCTGTGCCCACCAAATGATTGAAAGCCTTTTTGCTTTTTTGATGGGCACCTAAATGTCCGACCTGGTGTGGTAAGTGATGGTGTAATGGAAAGTCTCATTTGCTTCCATACAATTGTCTGGGTATAGCGATTGCGGTACCCGTCTTGCCATGAACATGATAATTGAAAAGGAATAGAATAGATGGATGACCTGTCACCGTCGGACTTAAAAACAATCCTGCATTCCAAACGGGCCAATATGTATTACCTGGAGCACTGCCGTGTCATGCAAAAAGATGGCAGAGTTTTGTATCTTACCGAAGCGAAAAAAGACAGTCTCTATTTTAATATACCCATTGCCAATACCACTGTAATACTATTGGGAACAGGTACTTCCATTACCCAGGCCGCAGTGCGCATGCTCGCTCAGGCAGGCGTGCTCATTGGTTTTTGTGGCGGTGGTGGCACGCCGCTTTACATGGGTAATGAGATCGAATGGCTGACCCCGCAGAGTGAATATCGGCCAACGGAATACCTGCAAGGCTGGCTTTCTTTCTGGTTTGATGATGCCCAGCGTCTACAGGCCGCAAAAGAGCTGCAACACGCCCGTATCGATTATTTGCGAAAAGTTTGGCGCAAGGATCGCGAGCTGAAATTGGCGGGTTTTGATGCCGGCGATCCTGCCATTGCAAATGCCTTGGATGTTAGTGAAGCCCAAATAGATACCGCAACAAAAACCACCTATCTGCTGACCACCGAAGCCAGACTGACCAAACAACTCTATAAAATTGCGGCCCGGCATACCAATATGGCAGATTTTATCCGGCAACATGAAGCCACCGACAAGGCCAACGGTTTTCTCAACCACGGCAATTACCTCGCATACGGCTTGGCTGCCTCAACGCTTTGGGTGCTGGGCATCCCCCACGGTTTCGCCGTCATGCACGGCAAAACCCGCCGCGGCGCCCTGGTATTTGATATAGCCGACCTGGTTAAAGATGCCATCGTCCTCCCCTGGGCGTTCATCTGCGCCAGGGAAAACGCCACCGAGCAGGAATTTCGCCAACAATGCCTCCAGGCCTTTGCCGACCATAAGTCGCTGGATGCCATGTATGATCAGGTAAAGGTAATGGCTCTCGCGGGCAAAGATCGGAATGTGAAAGCCGGCAAGGAGGATGAGCCGCTATGATGGTGACCTTCATCTCCCAGTGTGAAAAAAAAGCGCTCAAAAAAACACGCCGGGTACTCGACGCATTTGCTAACCGCATCGGCGACAACACTTGGCAGACCGTCATCACCCAAGAAGGCCTCAATACCGTCAAAAAAATGCTGCGCCAGACCGCCAGCAAAAGCACCGCTGTTTCCTGTCATTGGATCAGAAGCCGTTCCAGAAGTCAGCTTCTATGGGTTGTGGGGAACAAACGTAAGTTTGATGATGATGGGTTTGTGCCGGTGAATTATACCGAAAGCAACATTTTATCGGTTGAAAATGATTGGCATAATACAGAGGTGATTGCACTGGCCGCAGCCATTGCGGGCCTGTTTCATGATTTTGGAAAAGCCAGTACACTATTCCAACAAAAATTAGCTCCTGACTATCATGGTTTACGACATGAACCATATCGGCATGAGTGGGTTTCTTTAAGATTCTTTCAGTCCTTTGTTCGAGATAAAAATGACAGACAGTGGTTACAGGCTTTAAAAAATATAGTTTCAAAGGATGATGTAGCCATACTGGGTGAAATGATTAAAGATACCCCAACCGGTGAGTATAGTAATCCTTTGATCCAACTACCACCGTTGGCAAAACTTGTCGGGTGGTTGATAATTTCACACCATAGACTACCGGTGTATCCGCGTAATCGAGCGAACCCGCCACGATTTGAGAATATTAACTCTTGGTTGGAAAACTCATTTGACTCACTTTGGAATTCCCCCACCAGTTTTGATGAGTGGGATCACCATAACCGGGATATGAACTGGGATCTTTCAAATGGTACGCCTTTTCTAAGCGCTATCTGGCAGAACGAGGCCACAGAAATAGCCACAAAGGCCTTACAATGTCAGAGATTATTTGAGAGCAATTGGTTTGAGCAACGATTCACGGCCCATTTGTCAAGATTGGTATTGATGCTTTCCGATCATTACTATTCCTCAAGACCAGCGAAACAAAGTTGGCAAGATAGAAGCTATGCGTGTATTGCCAATACAGACGACAATAGAAAACCAAAACAAAAATTAGACGAACATAATATCGGCGTAAGTCGTAATGCTTACAAGTTGGCAACAAAAATATTTAGGTTGCGTGAAAATCTGCCGGTGCTGGGTGCTAATAAAAAATTAGAAAAAAACAAATCCAGAGAGAAGAAATTTAAATGGCAAGACAAAGCATATAAATTGGCTCAGGGTTTACGGAAAGACAGTCAGCAACATGGCTTTTTCGGTATTAATATGGCGTCTACCGGATTAGGAAAAACATTGGCCAATGCCCGAATCATGTATGGACTCTCAAGCGTTGATACTTGTCGGTTTAACGTCGCCCTGGGGCTGAGGACACTTACTCTGCAAACCGGCAATAAATTGGCTGAAGACTTAGATCTGACAGACGATAAATATGCCGTCTTGATTGGTTCGCAAGCATTTAAACGATTGTATGACAGAAACAGCAAGGATGAACGGGGAGATCAAGCAGAGCGTTTATATAATGGAAGTGAATCGTCCGAGGAAATATTTCCAGATGACACTCATATTCATTACACTCGCATTCCCGATAATGAGGTATTGACCAGGTGGCTGGAGAAAAATTCCAAGTTGCAAAAATTGATCGATGCTCCCTTGCTGGTGAGCACGATTGACCATTTGATACCGGCAACAGAGGGAACAAGAGGCGGAAAACAAATAGCGCCCATGTTACGTTTGTTAACGTCCGATCTAGTGTTGGATGAACCGGATGATTTCGGACTGGAAGACCTGCCGGCCTTATGCCGGTTGGTTAACTGGGCGGGCATGTTGGGTAGCCGTGTGTTATTGTCCACTGCGACCATGCCTCCGGCGCTTAGTTACGCACTATTTCAAGCCTATCAGGCCGGTTGGAAAGATTTCTCTGCTGTTAATGGCCCCCAAGGAGAAACCGACAGTATCTGTTGCGCCTGGTTTGATGAGTTTTATAGGATCAGTACGATTTGTCAAAATTTCCAGGCATTTAAAAAAAAATATGAAGATTTTATCCATAAAAGAGTAAACAACCTTCATAAGAAAAGTCATGTTCTGCGAAAGGCCAATATACTGCAAACAAGTTGTGAAGATATACCGGGAATCGTTTCTTCGATAGCTGCTACTATCCGGGAGGGAATTGTTCAGCTTCATAAAAAACATCATCAAAGAAATAGTGACAAATGTTTGTCATTTGGGTTGGTAAGGATGGCCAACATCAAATCGTTGGTAGCAGTGAGTAGGCAATTATTGAAGCTCTCTGCGCCAAGTAATACACGTTTCTACTTTTGCATTTATCACAGCCAATTTCCGTTGGCGATTCGTTCCTTTATAGAAAATAAGCTTGATGGTGCCCTTGCCAGGCACGATCCGGATAATATCTGGCGGCAAACAGAAATTACACAAGCCTTAGAAAACAATTCCGGGCAACACCATATTTTTATCGTACTGGCCACTCCGGTAGCTGAGGTCGGACGAGACCATGATTACGACTGGGCCATTGCTGAACCAAGCTCCATGAGGTCTTTAATACAGTTGGCGGGACGAATCCAGAGGCACCGTCAGCTTGAACCGAAAACGGAAAACCTGTTTATTTTGTCCAGAAACTATAGAGCGCTTAAAAGCCTAAGCCCCGCTTATACAATGCCCGGTTTTGAATCTAAGACAATGCCTCTGGAAAGTCATTCTTTAAATGATATTCTGTTGCCGGAGCAATATCAAGAAATCAATTCCATACCCAGAATTCGATTTCTGCCTAGTAAAAACGATAAGAGTAGTCACGGGCAGTATTCAAACCTGATGCAGTTGGAACACTACGCATTGTTTAGAAGACTACTGGGATTCGAAAATGTGGAAAATAACGCCAGTCTCTGGTGGAAGCATGAATCAAGCTGGTGTGGGGAGTTGCAGAGAAGGCAGCCTTTTCGCAAATCATCACCGGATGAACCTTATTGTTTATTTTTATCAGACGAAAATAGCGAGCCTGTATGGAAAACAAAAAACGAACATGTGCGTCCGTATGAATATGTCAGAGTCGGCAATATTCTTGGAACTGATGATCTTGAAATGGCGAACGGTAATCAATTCTGGATATCCATAAATCCCAGAGAAATTTACATGGCCTTAAGCAATTCTTTTGATTTAACCATAGATTATACAAGCAAAATTTTTGGCGAACTGCGGCTTAGGACCGCCGGAGATAGAGTCATTGAATGGAATTACCACCCCGCATTAGGCGTTCATCGAAAATTGGAGGGAGATAATTGACATGACACATCAGGCTGCAAATCAGCCATTATCCGACTTAATTATGAATTATATCAGTGGAAGGCGAAACGATAAAGATAGGCCGCCGAATAAGAAATTGCTTAAAAAATTAAAGGACAAGCTATCGGAGAGTAAATTCCAAAAGATTGATAAAAAGATCAAGGAAAAAACATCCTTTCTTGGCGAACAAAACAGGTATGAGAAATTACTTGTTCTGTCTGAAAGGCATAATTTGGATGTCCAAAACATAGTCGAGGAGTATCAGCAAAAGCTTGATAGTCATGAAGACGATGAGCGGGAGAAGAAAATTAGTAACCTTCTAAAAGGAATGCCTAAAAAAAATGGAACGGGCGGAATCAATTACAAACTGATTGAAAAACTTAAAACAGTTCTGCGCCCTGATGAACTGGATGATGTTAAAAAGAAAATTAAAAGTGAAACAGACTTTATTGTCGAACAAAAAAAGTTTGAGATGTTGATGCCGCAGATAAAGGGGAATCATCTGGATGTTAAACATATTTTGGATGGATATGATGCGCTGCTCAAAAAGATTGAAGACGATCACGATTGCAATACTTGGTTAAATGAGCGAGCGGGAACGGCTGGAGGCATCAGCTTGGCTACCCATGTGGCAAAGCTGACACACTCCAGTATTTCTACTGAAGCATCAAGTTTTTATGATAAGACTCCAGTACAAAATAATTCACATTTAACAACCGCCCATATTCGAAAGCCGGTTATTGATGGCACCGGCAATGCGGCTCTTGCTCCAGTTGCTTCCTTGTTGCAGTTAAAAAACAAAGAGGGATCACTTGCAGATCAGATAATGGCGGGAGATGGCAGCAGTCTGACACCTTTTGCAAAAAACGAAGCGCAACTGGAGGATTGGATCGCCGGTTTAAAAAAAGCCTTGGACAAGCCTCAAAAAAGTTCACATTATCGGGCTAAGCAGGTCTATTTCCCAGTAGCGAACAATCAATATCATCTTTTAGCTATTTTAGTTTCTTCATCACTTTGTCATGAACTTTTCATGCGCTTTCAAAAGTATCGGAATGCTGATGCTAAAGAGATAAGAGACCGCAGGAAAAATGGAAGATATTCACCCAATGCGTGTATTAGCTACCCTGGTAATGCGGTTCTTCAAGTTACCTCCCGTAGTAATTTTAAAGCCCATCTAAATGTTTCTAAGCTGAATTCCACCAGAAAAGGCGCGATAACAATGCTCTCATGCCAGCCGCCTACGTGGGAAAGCCGCTTGCAACCGCCAATCAACAAGACATCCCTGTTTTATAGTGAGGTTCAATATCGGTGTCGAGATTCAGTAAAAAAATTACAACGGCTGCTTCTGGCCGTGAAAACTAAGCAATTGAGTTCAAACAACCCTCAAATTCATGCCCGTTTGACAGCCTTGGTAGTTGAAATTATTGAAATTGTTTTTCATTATGCCAATTCCATCCAAAACTTGAAACATTTGGCCGGATGGTCCCAGGAAGCCCAAAAACTAAAACGGTCACACCAACTCTGGTTGGACCCTTTCCGAGACGATGAGGATTTTCAACAGGCAAGAAGGTCTTCGGATTGGCCGGGAGAAATTTGCAGGGATTTTTCCCTGTGGTTGAACAAGCAACTCAAGCACAAAAAGTTAACCTTAGGAAAGCCCCAGGAAACTTTCTGGCAGAAAATATTAAAACCAAGATTGCGGGAATTTAATGCCCTGATGGAGGCAAAAAAATGAGCACTTATATCGTATTGGAGCGTGTTGCTGTGCAAAACGCCAACTGCATTGCGGGGTTTACCTGGGGCTTTCCGGCCATTACCCATTTCCTTGGCTTTACCCACAATCTTTCCATGAAACTACAAAGCAAATACAAAATTCAACTCGCTGGCTGCGGGGTCGTCTCTCATCAGCATCAAGTCCATATCTATCGTCCGGGTTTGGATTACAGGTTTATTCAAGGCAAATATCCCACTGCCACAAATAAACAGGCAAAGGAACTCCATAAAAAGGGTAAAACACCGCCAATTGTAGAAGAAGGCAGAATGCACTTTACAGCATCTTTGATTATAGAGTGCCAGGGGATGATCGCAGGTGGGGAATCGGGTATTAATCAACTTAAAGATGAGCTGGAAAAATTATGCTACCAGCAAAAGCTGGCAGGTGGTGTCATCAATACTATCCACTCCATAACAATCCATAGTGCTGATACTCAGGATGAAAAGAAGAAATTAAACCGCCGCGTCAAGCAGCTTTTAATGCCCGGTCGTGTTTTAATGGATCGTTCTGATTTATTGGATAAACATTTTGATCGGTTAAAATCAGAGGGCCAGGAAGTGGAACTGGTAGATGCCTGGCTTGATTTTTCCGCTTTAAAATACAAGGCGATTCCAATTCTGAGCGAAGACGAAACCATACCAACCAGTGAGACAAAGGCTAAATGGGAACTTGAACCTAAGCCCGGCAACGGCTGGCTGGCCCCAATTATGACCGGGTATAAGGCTATATCTGATATCTATGAGCCGAGGGAAGTTAAAAATGTGCGTGACCGTGACGTGCCGGTTTGTTTTGTGGAGGCTACCCATAGTATCGGGGAATGGCGCGGCGTTCATCGGTTAGCGGATATAAACGAGAGCCTCTGGGAATACTATCATGACAATCAATGGTATCTATGCCGTCAAGCAGATGTGACTAAATCAGCAATAGAAGCCCAACCCCCAACAAGTGATATTGAATCATTTTTATCAAGCTTATAAGGAGGTTTAACATGGCATTAACAACACCCACCGTACTATCTTTTGACAGAAAGCTTGAAAATTCTGATGCACTAATGTTTTCCGGAAAATGGGAAAACAAAGACAAACAAGATGAATGGAAGGAGATCAAACTTACTGAACGGCGAAACAGGGGCGTTATCGGCAACAAACTTCCAGCAGACATTACGGATGATGAAGAGGCAATGGAAAAGGAGACGTTGAAGCCAAATCCTGTGTGGGGCGATGAAGCGACTTTACCGCTCAACTCTGATCATGACACCTTAAAGGTCGCTTTTACTTTAAGAGTATTGGGAGATCTCCATATACCTTCTGCTTGTAACAATTCGGAATATCAAGAAGCCATCGAAAGAGCTGTGAGCGCCTATGCTGAGAAATTTAAATTTGAAGAGCTATCCAGACGTTATGCATACAATATTGTAACGGGCAGGTTTTTATGGCGCAACCGTGTGGGCGCTGAAGCGATTGAGATAAGAGTCAAGTCGGAATCGCTTGAGAACGATTTAATTTTCAATGGTAATTATCCCTTGGATAACTTTGACCAACAAGACGAAAAAATTGATAAGTTGGCAAAAATCATCCAAAAGGGTTTGAGCGGCCAGGGATATTCATTCATAGAAGTAAGCGCTTATTTAAAATTGGGCTCCGGGCAGCGTGTCTGGCCTTCCCAAGAAATGGTCATGAATGTTCCCAAAGGAGAGAAAAGCCGGACGCTGTTTGCGCTGGACGGCAATGCTGCCATGCATTCTCAAAAAATCGGCAATGCCTTAAGAACCATTGATACTTGGTACGCAGATGGAGAAAACTTACCGCCCATAGCGATAGAACCATACGGTTCGGTCACTCACCGAGGACAATCATATCGGCGATTTCCGCACAATAATTTTTACTCCCTGCGTGATCGATGGTTTCTGAAAGGTGACAAGTTGACCGAAGCAGAACAACATTTTGTTGTCGCCATTCTGATACGTGGCGGGGTGTTCAGTGAAAAAGAAGAATAGGGGGCGGCTATGAATTTTTACCAGGAGATAACCTTTTTGCCCCAGATGGATATCAGCCATTACTTTGTTTGGCAAAAACTCTATCAGCAGATACACCTGGCCTTGGTAGAGAACAAGGTTGATGACCATTCGACGGCCATTGGGGTTTCTTTTCCGGAATATGACGTCGGTCAGTATCTGTTGGGAACAAAATTGCGTCTGTTTGCGATGGAAAAGACGGTGTTGGAACAGTTGGGATGTGAGAAATGGTTAAGCCGCCTTAAAGATTATTTGCAGTGCGGTGAGATTTCTCCAGTGCCGGAAGCAGTGGCCGGCCATGCCAATTTCCGGCAGGTAAAACCCAAGGGCAGTAAAGAAAAGTTGGCCCGCCGCTGGTCCAAACGCAAAGGTGAACCCTTCGAAAAAGCCTTGGCGCATTATGAAAATTACAATGAGCAACGATGTCGGTTGCCATATATCAACATGATAAGTCAGTCAAACGGACAACACTTCCGAATATTTATCAAAAAGCAGGAAATGAAATTACCTCAACCAGGATTGTTTTCATGCTATGGTTTGAGTAATATAACAACTGTACCTTTATTTTAACCAAAAAATTTGTTCTTTGAAAATTTGACAAATTATTAATGGGTTACCTCCATGAAATATTTTTTGAGTTATTCCGGGCAGGATGTGATAACCTTTTATTTTTGCACAGATTCCCGTTCTAAGTTTACAGTTCACCGCCGCACAGGCGGCTTAGAAACGAAGATGGAGAACAGGAAACACTTGAATACTGTTCACCGCCGCACAGGCGGCTTAGAAATTGGCCCGGCGGCTGCCGATATCCTTGTCGGAGTTCACCGCCGCACAGGCGGCTTAGAAATTAAAGACCGGGTCAAAATCGCCAATACCCTGGTTCACCGCCGCACAGGCGGCTTAGAAACTTGGATGGCGGGATATTGGATATCATTTTGGGTTCACCGCCGCACAGGCGGCTTAGAAATGCACCATCAGGTTAAGCACAAACGCGAACACGTTCACCGCCGCACAGGCGGCTTAGAAAAACCATGTAAGCCCGCGCTACAAATTTATATTGTTCACCGCCGCACAGGCGGCTTAGAAATTAGACACAGATGGGAAAATTTACAAAATGACGTTCACCGCCGCACAGGCGGCTTAGAAATCTGCTGGCGTGTACGAGTTTTACGGGTACGCGTTCACCGCCGCACAGGCGGCTTAGAAAATAACGATTCAGGAGAACGCAATCATTGTATGGTTCACCGCCGCACAGGCGGCTTAGAAAATCAGAGAAAGCATCAATAAAACAGATCACACGTTCACCGCCGCACAGGCGGCTTAGAAAGCCAAACGGCTCAAGAATCAGCTCGGTCATTGGTTCACCGCCGCACAGGCGGCTTAGAAATGTATAACATTATGCTGAAAATAAAGCGAAATGTTCACCGCCGCACAGGCGGCTTAGAAACGAGCCGCACGCAAAGCAGCGGCAGTTTATAGGTTCACCGCCGCACAGGCGGCTTAGAAAATGGAGGGAATACCGGCTTTAGCAGTTTTGGCGTTCACCGCCGCACAGGCGGCTTAGAAAATACAGTTATTATATTTAGGCGGTCTGCCTCCGTTCACCGCCGCACAGGCGGCTTAGAAATATCCTCTCAGCAGGAAGCCCCTGAGTAATCAGTTCACCGCCGCACAGGCGGCTTAGAAATGATAGCATACGAGCAAGCCCATTTTCGGGGCGTTCACCGCCGCACAGGCGGCTTAGAAAAGTAACCAGTTGAAATAACAGTCAATAATAAAGTTCACCGCCGCACAGGCGGCTTAGAAACTGAGGTGCTGGCCCTGCTCAGGTCCGCCGGTGTTCACCGCCGCACAGGCGGCTTAGAAACTTCAAAAAGTTCAACGTTTCCTTTTTTGGTCCGTTCACCGCCGCACAGGCGGCTTAGAAAAACATACTCGCCATTTCGTCGTGCATACTGTCGTTCACCGCCGCACAGGCGGCTTAGAAAGATGGCTTGATCTTCATTCGCAGTGGAGAGGTGTTCACCGCCGCACAGGCGGCTTAGAAACAGCATTGAAAAAAGCGTGGCTTGACGGTGATGTTCACCGCCGCACAGGCGGCTTAGAAAGAGTAAAGATGATTCAGACACCAGAACCATTAGTTCACCGCCGCACAGGCGGCTTAGAAATGAAGGATAATTCTACGGTTGCCTTTTCGTATGTTCACCGCCGCACAGGCGGCTTAGAAAAGACGAAATAAAGCGAGACCGACCGTTAACCAGTTCACCGCCGCACAGGCGGCTTAGAAATGAAATGAACCAAAAAAATAACCCGCTTGCCTGTTCACCGCCGCACAGGCGGCTTAGAAATTGCACAGAACATATTTAGACGGGAATGGCGGGTTCACCGCCGCACAGGCGGCTTAGAAATTCAGAGTCACGCCTGAACGTAACCGGCACATGTTCACCGCCGCACAGGCGGCTTAGAAAGTTGATCTTCGCCATGGACAGGGCGGCCCATAGTTCACCGCCGCACAGGCGGCTTAGAAATCGGAGTCGTAACCCATCCGTGAAGCGTTGGCGTTCACCGCCGCACAGGCGGCTTAGAAATGTTTTAGTCTGACGTAGAAACCCTGGTCCTCAGGGCCAGGTCAGAGTGCAGAGGCTTTGCCCTCTGTACGACTCAAATGTTACTCAATATTTGAAGTTGTCCCCACAACGAGCAAATAAGGAGTAACGAATGAGCCGATTTCAAAAGCTATCACATACAATATGGCATTGCCAATACCATATTGTATGGGTTCCCAAATACCGATTCAAGATTTTGACTGGAGAGGTAGGCAGGGAAGTAACCAATTGCATCAGAGCCTTTTCGGAGCAGAAAGGCTGCCAGATTGTTGAATTGAACGTACAGATCGATCATGTTCATCTACTGGTGAAAGTACCTCCCAAAGTTTCCATATCGAATTTTGTGGGAACTTTAAAAGGGAGAACAGCCATAAGGGTTTTCAACAAGTTTCGAAATTTGAAAAAGAAACCCTATTGGGGTAATAAATTTTGGGCCCGTGGATACTGTGTAGATACGGTGGGCCTGGATTCTGAAATGATACGAAAGTATGTGAAACATCAGGAACGTAAAGAGAAGCGAACAGAGCAATTAGATTTGTTTAGCTAAATTGAATGGGGACATCCTCCCTTGCCTCCTTTGGGGGCAAGGCAAACTAATCCCCTTTTAGGGGTTAAGCCAAAGCCTGGCCCTCTGGGTCAGGATTTTTACTAGTTTTCACCGCCTCAACCCCTGGTTCACCGCCGCACAGGCGGCTTAGAAACAGAAATGGGTATGGGAGGTCTTTGAGGGGTCGTTCACCGCCGCACAGGCGGCTTAGAAAAAAAACCCGCCCGGCCACCCCGGGCGAAAGGAGTTCACCGCCGCACAGGCGGCTTAGAAAAACAATCATGCAGGGGTTCAACCTTCCGAAACGTTCACCGCCGCACAGGCGGCTTAGAAATCGGAGTCGTAACCCATCCGTGAAGCGTTGGCGTTCACCGCCGCACAGGCGGCTTAGAAAGGATACCACATTTCAACCGGCCTTACTCTTTTGTTCACCGCCGCACAGGCGGCTTAGAAAGCTCCGTTGTTCGACAACCTCAGACGGTCTATGTTCACCGCCGCACAGGCGGCTTAGAAAGGATACCACATTTCAACCGGCCTTACTCTTTTGTTCACCGCCGCACAGGCGGCTTAGAAAGCTCCGTTGTTCGACAACCTCAGACGGTCTATGTTCACCGCCGCACAGGCGGCTTAGAAATGTATCAAATTACCATTCTTGGAGTACCTGGAGTTCACCGCCGCACAGGCGGCTTAGAAAATATTCTTTGATAGTCGCTGTGGGAACGTTTAGTTCACCGCCGCACAGGCGGCTTAGAAAGTATGCTGCCTGGGCAATCGGATAGTGAGGATGTTCACCGCCGCACAGGCGGCTTAGAAAGAGCAGCGTTTGAAATGCAAGAAAACGGCATCGTTCACCGCCGCACAGGCGGCTTAGAAAATAATGTTGTTTTGTTTGCATACCGTTCAATTGTTCACCGCCGCACAGGCGGCTTAGAAAGATGACGGATCAATCAATGACCCTGCTCAGGCGTTCACCGCCGCACAGGCGGCTTAGAAATGAAGTTACGATAACAACGGCAGCGCAGAGAAGTTCACCGCCGCACAGGCGGCTTAGAAATCTTGCTTCTGTAGCATCGCCATAGTCAGACGGTTCACCGCCGCACAGGCGGCTTAGAAAGGTATCGGCCACGGGTTTAAAACCCACCACGGGTTCACCGCCGCACAGGCGGCTTAGAAATGGAACGCAGAACCAAATGATCGATCTGTTAAGTTCACCGCCGCACAGGCGGCTTAGAAACATCAGCGTCGCAATATTGGACTACGGCAATAGTTCACCGCCGCACAGGCGGCTTAGAAATCCTTATCTGGTTTGTCTGAGCATAGATTATAGTTCACCGCCGCACAGGCGGCTTAGAAAATGGCTATTCTGGATGGCTAATTTTCTGGATAGTTCACCGCCGCACAGGCGGCTTAGAAATTGAGGCACAAAGAGCTTGCGCAGTTTTTACGGTTCACCGCCGCACAGGCGGCTTAGAAATCAGAAAAATAACTCTTATAACAAGAAAAAATGTTCACCGCCGCACAGGCGGCTTAGAAATGCGATCGATCGCGTTAAAGCGCGAGCTCACTGTTCACCGCCGCACAGGCGGCTTAGAAAATAGGGGGCCTCCTTGTATTTGTATGGGGATGGTTCACCGCCGCACAGGCGGCTTAGAAAAAGTGGTCCACCGGTTCTCTGCGGAAGGGGTAGTTCACCGCCGCACAGGCGGCTTAGAAAATAGAACAGACTGTTTGTTACAGGCATACCATGTTCACCGCCGCACAGGCGGCTTAGAAATGAATTGGCGTGATCCAAGTAATCGCGGAAACGTTCACCGCCGCACAGGCGGCTTAGAAAGTTGAGAATGATATAGCTTTAGTTCCAGATGTGTTCACCGCCGCACAGGCGGCTTAGAAATGAAACGGAATTGTCAAGTTAGCCAGACATGGGTTCACCGCCGCACAGGCGGCTTAGAAAGCTACCAGTTATCGCGAGGGATTGTGAACCTCGTTCACCGCCGCACAGGCGGCTTAGAAATGCAGCATCAAGACGGGGGTTGACAACGACGTGTTCACCGCCGCACAGGCGGCTTAGAAAGTCAGCGGTTTTGCAGAGCATTACGTGCTGACGTTCACCGCCGCACAGGCGGCTTAGAAAAAAAGAGTCGGTTGGCAAGCTGACGGCCTGGCGTTCACCGCCGCACAGGCGGCTTAGAAAATCAGTAGACGAATCAATATTCTCCCCTTGAGGTTCACCGCCGCACAGGCGGCTTAGAAAGTAGAAAGGAAGAGGACAAATACCAGGATCAAGTTCACCGCCGCACAGGCGGCTTAGAAAGTATATGGATTTTTCAGGTTCCGTTTATCAGCGTTCACCGCCGCACAGGCGGCTTAGAAATACAAGGCCCTGGCGGCCATGACGGAAAAAGAGTTCACCGCCGCACAGGCGGCTTAGAAACGATGACACCCAGCGTTTCATCCAGTGTATGGGTTCACCGCCGCACAGGCGGCTTAGAAAATCTGGGCCCTTTGCAGGGTCCCGATACCCACGTTCACCGCCGCACAGGCGGCTTAGAAATGAATAATGAGCGCCAAGGTCGGTATCTTCGAGTTCACCGCCGCACAGGCGGCTTAGAAAACCAGATGCATCTGTAAAGCCAGCATCAACAGGTTCACCGCCGCACAGGCGGCTTAGAAATAACAGGCACAGCGTCGGACAATGTAGAATTAGTTCACCGCCGCACAGGCGGCTTAGAAATGGCGTGGATGAAACGATATGAGCTTTATTTGGTTCACCGCCGCACAGGCGGCTTAGAAAATTTGATCCAGATCGCCCGTGGTGTAGGGCGTGTTCACCGCCGCACAGGCGGCTTAGAAAACCTGGCAAAGGCCGGGTTCTCGGCCAAAAAGGTTCACCGCCGCACAGGCGGCTTAGAAATTTCGATCGGTGATGTTGTGGCCCACATAGCCGTTCACCGCCGCACAGGCGGCTTAGAAACAGAAATCAGAGATAGGCTTCAAGATCCTATAGTTCACCGCCGCACAGGCGGCTTAGAAACATATGATAATTTTTCTTTCCTACTTATACGTGTTCACCGCCGCACAGGCGGCTTAGAAATTTGATTTTGATTTACTGACTCGCATCGTTGTGTTCACCGCCGCACAGGCGGCTTAGAAAAACGGTTGTCAATGGTCGATCTTCTACAGATGGTTCACCGCCGCACAGGCGGCTTAGAAAAACAAACTCTTGATAAGAGCATGGCATCTACGGTTCACCGCCGCACAGGCGGCTTAGAAATAAAAAAGGGGGTTTGCGGGGATTGAAAAAATATTCACCGCCGCACAGGCGGCTTAGAAAATCCGAACCGGCTGCCACTGCCGCCCATGTTGGTTCACCGCCGCACAGGCGGCTTAGAAAACCAGGGCTGCCACTACTGGCGGTGGGTCGGTGTTCACCGCCGCACAGGCGGCTTAGAAAGATCAGCGAATAACCGAAGATCCGCTGCTCAATATTAACGGGCAGGCACAAGGCCTGCCCCTGCATTTTATACGCATATACCGGTTGCATTTAGTCGCAGAGTTCAAACAATGCAGCCGCCCCCATACCGCCGCCGATGCACATGGATTCCACACCGTATTTAACGCCGCGGTCTTGCATGTTGGTGAGGATCTGGGCGCAGAGTTTGGCACCGGTGCATCCTAAGGGGTGGCCCAGGGCAATGGCGCCGCCGTGGATATTGATGCGGTCCATGTATTTTTCCAGCCCCAGTTCACGGATGCAGTACAGGGCCTGGGAGGCAAAGGCCTCATTGATCTCCCAAACACCGATATCATCGATGGAAAGTCCGGCCAGTTTCAGCAGCTTGGGAATGGCATACCGCGGGCCCACGCCCATTTCATCGGCCCGGCACCCCACGGTGGTATAATACTTCAGTTTGGCAATGGGTTTGAGGCCCAGTTCCTTGACCTTGTCTCCACACATGATGATGCTGCATGCGGCACCGTCTGTGGTCTGGGATGAATTTCCCGCGGTTACGGACCCGCCGGCGGCAAATACGGCTCCAAGCTTGTTCAGCCCTTCAAGGGTCGTGGTGTCACGGATGCCGTCATCAAAATCCTGCAAAACGGTTTGGGATTTAAAGGTGCCGTTTTTTCCTTTGACAAAGCAGGTAGCAGGGGTTGGCACGATTTCCTTGAACAACTTTTCCGCTTTGGCCTTCACTGCCTTCATCTGGGAATTATAGGCAAATTCATCCTGGGCTTCCCGGGTGATCTTGTAGCGGTTGGCTACATTTTCCGCGGTTATCCCCATGGATGTATAGAGATCGGGTCGCTTGTCGGTATACCCGGGATGAGGTCTGGGCATGTTGCCCCCCATGGCCACCATGGTCATGGATTCAACCCCGCCGCCAATGGTGACATCGGACCAGCCGGCCATCACCCGCATGGATGACTGGGCAATGGCTTCCAGGCCCGAGGAACAAAACCGGTTGATGGTGGCCCCGGATACTTCATCGGGAAATCCGGCGAGCTGGGCGCCGATGCGACCGATATTCATCCCCTGTTCCGCTTCGGGAAAAGAGCAGCCGACCATGACGTCATCCACATCAATTTTATCAAGATTCGGTGTTTTTTGAACGGCGGCATCCAGAATAAATGACAGAAGATCTTCAGGCCGGGTATCGCGAAAGGCACCTTTGTTGCGTCTGCAGCCGGGTGTTCTAACCGAAGTAACAATATATGCATCTCTCATAATGCTTTCCTCCTTGATTTTCGATAATGAGTTGACTCGTTTTCACTCGGGAATGAGGATTTTTGTTCAGGATCAAGGCCTGCACAAAAAATAACCGGAGGTATATATTCGATATTCCGAGGATTATTTTTTGAGCATAACGATGAACGTGGGCAAAAAGACCATTTCCGAAGGGAAACGGACTAGTTTCTCAGGGGCTTGCCCGTCTTCAACATGTGGTCCACCCTGGCAATGGTTTTTTCCTGTTTCCAGAAATCCACAAATGCCTCTCTTTCAAGCTGCAGGATCAGTTCTTCATCCACCAGGCTGTTGGCCCGCACGTCGCCGCCACTGATGACAAAGGCGATGCGTCTGGCCAGGAAGACATCATATTCGCTGACATATTTGGCACTCTGCATATTGAAAAGCTCTGCGTTAACCATACCCTGGGCCGCATTGCCCGCTACCTTGAGTTGACGTTTTACCGGCGGCGCATATCCTTCGTCAAGCATTTTGAGAACCTCTTTTTTGGCTTCGCCGATTTGATAATCGCGGTTGAAAACGATTCTGTCTTTGGGGCCGAGAAATCCGATTGCGCGTGCTTCAGCCGCAGACATGGAGACCTTGGCCATGGCAATGGACATGAATGACGGCAGGAAAAATTTCGTCAGGTCCAGTTCGGTAACGGCATCGGGAATACTGTCGGTGAGTTTTTTGTAAAGATTCAGACACCCGCCGCCACCGGGGAGCAGGCCCACGCCGATCTCCACAAGGCCCATGAAAAGTTCAGCATGGGCAACGATGCGGTCGGCCCCCAGGCAGATTTCGCATCCGCCGCCCAGGGTCATGCCATAAGGGGCGGCCACTACCGGAAAGGAGGCATACCGGGCCCGCTGCATACCGGCCTGGCCACCGGCCAGAAAGGCATCCATTTGTGTATATTTTTTCTCTTTGGCAAGATTTGCCATAAATTTAAGGTCGGCCCCGGCGGAAAACGCCCCGGGCATGCCGCCGGCCTGGTTGCCAATCACCAGTCCGGTGCCGTTGGCATCCACATAATCTAAAACCTCATGCATGAATTCGAGGATTTCACCATTCAAGGCATTCATCTTGGTGTGGAATTCAAAGCAGAAAACACCGTCGCCAAGATCAATCAGGGACGCGCTCGGACAGGTTTTGATCAGTTTGCCTGCTCCTTTAAGAGCTTCAAGTGAAACAATTGATTTACTAACAGAAATTTCTTTATAAGCATCAACGGCAAAGTCATAAAAGAGGGTCTTACCGTTTTCGGTTTTGTAAAAGGCGGTGTTGCCACCTGCCAGCATCTTCTTGACCTTTTCCGGGACGGTCAGACCGTCTTTTTCCATTCTGGCCACGGACTCGGCGACACCGATGGCATCCCAGGTCTCAAAGGGTCCCATCTCAAAGTTATAGCCCCATTTCATGGAATTATCGATTTCAACGATGGTATCGGAGATTTCCGGGATCCGGTTGGCCGAATAGATCAGTTGACTGGCAACCGCTTTCCACGCATAGGCACTGCCCCTGTCATCGCCGTATACGATGGCTTTCATTTTTTCGGGCAGGGTTTTGGCATTTTTAGCAGCGGCCAGGCAGGGGAAATCGGGTTTGCCCATATCTTCATATTCCAGGGTTGCCGGATTGATCACTTTGCGGATCAGTTTCCACTCGGGGGTCAGTTCGGTTTTGTAAAAACCGCTTTTGGTTTTTTTGCCCAGAAACTTTTTTTCAATCATCTTGTCGACAAATTCGGGAATCACAAAGCTGTCACGCTCTTCATCTTCGGTCACCAGTTCATAGGTGTTTTTCGCTACATGGCCCATGGTGTCCAGGCCTACCAGGTCCGATGTTTTAAACATCGCCGTTTTAGGCCGTCCCATGGCTTTCCCGAAAAGGGCATCCACTTCCGGGATGGTCAGGCCGTCTTCCACCATGAGCTGCATGGCCTTTACCATACCCTGGACCCCGATGCGGTTGCCCACGAAATTGGGGGTGTCTTTTGCCCAGACAATTCCTTTGCCCAGAATGCGTTCACCAAAATCACCCAGAAACGCTATGACTTCAGCCAGGGTTTCCTCACCTTTGATAATTTCCAGAAGGTGCATGTAACGCACCGGATTGAAAAAATGGGTTCCAAGAAAATGCTGTTTAAATTCAAGGCTCAACCCTTCGGACATGGATTTCAAGGGTATGCCCGAAGTATTGGAGGAAACAATACTGCCGGCCTTTCGAACCGGTTCGATACGTTTAAAAAGATCCTGCTTGATTTTAAGGTTTTCCACGACCACTTCAATAATCCAGTCACAATGGGCAAGTTTGTCAAAATCATCTTCAAGGTTGCCGATGGAGATAAGCGCTGCATCTTTTTTTTGCATCAGCAAAGATGGTTTTGACTTGAGAATGTTGTCGAGTCCGGCTTTTACAAACCGATTCCGGGCAGCCGGATCTTTTTTTTCTTCGTCCGTAAGATCAAAAGGGACGATATCCAGCAATACTGTTTTGATGCCGGCGCTGGCGAGAAGTGCTGCAATACCGCCGCCCATCACGCCTGAACCGATAACTGCAGCCTGTTTAATTTTTCTACTCATAATTACCTCCTTAAATAATAGATTGGTAACATCAAAATGCGTTAAATCGGTTTGAGGATTGCAGCTAAAACAATTTATCCGGTACCAATAATGGATTTTGATAATTTTCTGCAACCCGAATTCGAAACACTGAACCCCATATGAATGAATGTTCATTCACTTATCAAAGCATATAACACTGTGTCAAGAAAAAACACCCCTTTGCTGGATATTTCCTGCGAATAATTAACAATTTGAAATAAAAGGTAAAATATAAAATTGGCGCAAAATTATAGCAGAGTGGTCAGCGGATTTATGTCACCTTTATCACAATAAAGGATAATGAATAAATATTCACTTTTCCCTTTTAATCAGTTGTTTCAACCGGGTCAGGGGCTCCCAGGAGAAGCCCGTCTGCTGGCAGGGAAAGAGGGCGTTATTGGTGAAAATCGGATCTGATTCAAGGTCATAGCGGGATGTGCGGACTGCCTGATGCCAGAGAGCGGTGTGGGGGATTGGCGTATAATGGGCCAGCACCGGTGTTATCCCGACCTGTTTTACCACGTGGATGGACGTTTCAATAGCCTCAAGGCTTTGATCGGGCAAGCCCAAGAGCAGATAGGCGCCTATCTGGTCCTGGCTGAAACCGGCCTGCTTGAGACACCCAACGGCCTGCTTGAATTCATGGGCCGTTACCTTGTGATCCAGGTCATTGCGTTTATCAAAAGCCGTGGTTTCAAGCCCTAAACGGATGGTTTTAAAACCGGCGGCAAACATCAGTTGGGCCAGAAGAGGGGTCATTTCGCGAATATGAACGGCATTGGGGGTATGAAAGTGCACCTTCAGGTCCAGTCTGATCAATGCCTTCAGGATGGGAATGATATGGTTTTCGGCATCTACCAGCAGTGCATCATCATAAAAAGCAAAATCAATAACATGATACCGTTTGTGCCAATGCAGGATTTCCGCCACCACCGAGGCCAGACTGCGCAGCATTCTTTTGGGATCCAGAATATGAGAGGCACAGTAGGCGCAGGAAAACGGGCATCCCCGGGATGTGAGCAGCGGTGCATAATTGATCTCATGCTGTAAATCAAGGGCAGGGTAGGCAACGGTATCGAGATCTTCGGGATCATATGCCGGCAACGGACAATACCCGGTATGGGCCTTTGCCAGGTCCAGAATGGATCCGATGCCGGGCCCTGCAACAACCTGGTCTGCCCCGGAGTGGCCCACCGCATGATCATGGCACAAGGTTGCATAGATGCCCCCCAGAACAACCGGTACAGTGGGGTAAACCTTTTTTATGGCCTCAATGGTTTCCTGAACACCGGGATACCAGTAGGTCATCAGCGATGTCACCAGGATGAGATCGGGGGGATCAAGGGTTTTCAGATCTTCACAAAACCATTCGGGGGGAATGCCGTATCTTGAATAGGTCCGCTGGATATCCTCCAGCCCTACAGGGTTGGCAATTTTTGTTTTCAGATAGGGCCCCCGTCCCTGACGGGCATGCCCGGCAAAGGGCGTGGCATTGGGATGAAACCGGTCCAGACAGTCGATATAGGAGATCTTAAAACCGTGCTGCCGCAAAATACCGGCCAGGGTTAAAAGTCCCAGCGGTTTGGCCCAGAAATCATAAGCGGCAAAATCGTGGATCCAGGGATTTACCAGAAGGATATGAGGCGGGGTTATCATTCGGGAAAATATTTCATGGATGTTTTTTTTAATTCCCGGCGGCTGAAAAGAAGGCTGTAGGTATCGACCCCGACATCTGCGGCCATGTCCCGGGCCATTTGCCTGCAGGCGGCTTCATTTTCGGCATGGATCATGGTGTAGAGGTTGTAAGGCCATTTTTCCGAGGGATCACGGCGGTAGCAGTGGGTCACCTGGGGCAATCCGGCCAATTTTTCACCGACTTGTTCCACTCGGGCTTCATCAACTTGCCAGGCCACCATGGCATTGGCGTCAAATCCGGATTTCTGATGCCGGATGGTGGCACCGAAACGACGGATAATGCCGCGCCGCACAAGGTCATTAATGGCTGACAGAAGCCGGGACTCGGAAATGTCGAGTTTCTGCGCGATCGTAAGATACGGTTGCCGGCAGACGTCCATATCTTCCTGAATGGAGGCGATTATTTTTTTTTCAAGGTTTGTAATCATATAGAGCCCATAAAAATTAAAGAAAACGAAATTGGAAACTTGAAATTTGGAAAAACATCAAGGATATAAATGCGTCACCATATTTCCAATTTTTAATTTCCAGTTTCCGCACCCGGATTTCAATTTGACAATACACCATAATTTGAAAAAAAGCGCAAACTTGTAAATGGCGCACGCTGAAAAATCAATACTTTTCCGGAAACAGCCGTTGAATATCTTCGGCGTTGGCCCGGCAGATACCGCGTTCGGTGATAAATCCGGTGACCAGTCGGGCGGGGGTCACATCAAAGGCAAAATTGACTGCCGGGCTGGACTGTGGCGGGATCAGGACACTGCAGACAGATCCATTGTGCAGGCCCTGAACATACCTGACTTCGTCGGGGTCTCGCTCTTCTATGGGAATCTCCTTTACACCGTCTGTGATCTGCCAGTCAAAGGTGCTGGAGGGCAGGGCCACATAAAACGGAATATCGTTGTCCCGGGCCGCCAGTGCTTTTAAATAGGTGCCGATTTTATTGGCCACATCGCCGGTGCAGCTGGTCCGGTCTGTCCCCACGATGACCATGTCCACCATGCCGTGCTGCATCAGGTGGCCCCCGGTATTGTCGGCGACCACTGTGTGTTTTATTCCCCGCCTGCCCAGTTCCCATGCGGTCAGACGCGATCCCTGATTCAACGGCCGGGTCTCATCCACCCACACATGGATGTCGATACCTGCTTCAAAGGCGGCGTAGATGGGGGCCGTGGCCGTGCCGTATTCAATACAGGCAAGCCAGCCGGCATTACAGTGAGTCAGCAGATTAACGGTCCGCCCACTGATTTTGTCCCTGATAGCCTTGATGAGATTCAATCCGGCCAGGCCGATACGGCGACAGTTGTCAGCCTCTTCATCCGCCAGTTCACCGGCGGCCTGGCGGGCGATGTCAATGCGGTTTGTTTTTCCCTCCACAGCCAGAATTTTATGCAACATGCGGTCCACGGCCCAGTTCAGGTTAACGGCGGTGGGCCGGGCCGCCTTCAGTCGCCGGCACTGGTCCACAAGAAATGCATCCGGCAACAGATCTCCGGAACAATTCAGGGCCGCTAAAAATACGCCATAGGCGGCGGTCGCCCCGATAAGCGGCGCCCCCCTGACATACATCTCCCGGATGGCCATGATGGCATCGTCTGCGGTTTTCAGATTTTTGATAATAAATTCGTGGGGCAGTCGGCGCTGGTCGATAATTTTAACGGTTTTTAAATCATCACCCAGCCAGATAGGGCGCTTGGCAGCGGTGTCTGTTGTCATGGTATTTTCCTTTTTTACGATATCATTATGGTTTTGGCAATGGCGCAAACGTGCTGCATTATTTTTTCGGCATCGAGTTTGACCAGATCGTGATGACGGACAAGGGGCTCCCCGGCTACAAAAACATCGCGTACATCCGATCCCTTTACGGCATACACCAGGTGGGATGCCGGATTGTACATGGGCGTCAGATGGGGGCTGGAAAGATCGATGACGATGAGATCGGCCTGTTTGCCCGGCTCTATGGATCCGATCTCATGGTCCAGGCCAATGGCCCTGGCCCCGCCGATGGTTGCCATTTCCAGAACGGTCCTTGCATCCATGACCACCGGGTCAAGGTCATGAACCTTGTGAAGCCTGGCCGCCGATCCCATCTCCTGAAACATATCCAGATCATTGTTGCTGGCACAACCATCGGTTCCCAGGCCCGTATTTATCCCGCAATCTAAAAAAGAAGTCACCGGCGCAATACCCGAGGCCAGTTTCATATTACTTTGTGGGTTGTGGGACACGCCGGCCCGGCGTCTGGCCATGATTTCAATATCGGCCGCATCCACCCAGACACAATGGGATAGAAGGGTGTTTTCCGTCAAAAGGCCGTGACTGTCGAGATATTGGATTGGCCTCAGGCCGTTTATTTTCAAACATTGGTTTGTCTCAGCCTTTGTTTCCGCAACATGAATTTGAAACAGGACCTTTTTTGTCAGGGCGGCACGGCTTGCTTTTTTAAGGGTTTCCAGGCTGCAGGTATAGGGGGAATGACAAAACAAAGAGGGGGTGATGCGATCGGTTTTATCTTTCCATTTATCGATAAACCCCACGGCCTCGGCAATGTTTTTTGACGGGTCGGGCACCCCCGGGGCCGGAAAATCGATGACACCCTGGCCGAGAACCGCCCGGATGCCGGATTCAAAAACCGCCCCGGCCACATGATCTTCCAGAAAATAACCGTCACAACAGGTAGTTGTCCCCGAGAGCAGCATTTCCATGCACCCCAATAAAGTGCCGTAATGGACTGTTTCCGGATTAATGAACCTGGCCTCGACCGGAAAGATATGGCTGTTGAGCCAGACGTCCAGGGGCAGGTCATCGGCCAGTCCCCTGAAAAGGGTCATGGGCAGGTGGGAATGGGTATTCACCAGACCCGGTAAAAGGAGGGCTCCCCGGGCATCGATGGTTTCTATGGCTGCGGTAAATCCGGTGGCGGGCACAGGTGCCACACGGACAATCCTGCCGCCGTCAATCGCCACAAAGCCACAGGGGATGATGGTAAAATCAGAATCAACCGTAACAATGGTTGCGTTGTGAATGAGGGTGTCAACGATCATGGCAACGATTCCAGGGTTTTTATATCTCCGGCAATAGCCGATGCCGTGTCCATGATTGCGGCAAGATCCAGGGACTGCAATTTTCCATCTTCCAGAACAACCCGGCCGTTAATGACACTATGGCTGACATCACTGCCCTGGACAGCATAAACAAGGTGTGAAATCGGGTTGTACATGGGCGTTAAGTGCGGTTTGCGCGTGTTGATGACAATTATATCGGCTTTTTTACCCGGTTCCAGAGAACCGGTAATTTTTTCCAGACCCAGGGCCCGGGCTCCCTGGCAGGTGGCCATTTTCAGAATTGTCAGGGCATCGGTGACGGTGGGATCCAGTGTGTTGACCTTGTGCAGTTTAGCGGCGGTGTCCATCTCCAGGAAAAGATCAAGATCATTGTTGCTGGCGCACCCGTCCGTGCCCAGCCCCACACAGACGCCGGCCTGCAGCAGTTCGGGAACCGGTGCGATGCCCGAGGCCAGTTTCATGTTGCTTTCAGGATTGTGGGACACCTTGACGTCGAATTTTTTAAGCAAGTCAATGTCTTCTTCGGATAAAACAGTACAATGGCAGGCAAGGAGCCTGGGAGACAAAACCCCGATATGCCCCAGGTGGCCCACGGGGGTGCGGCCATATTTTGCGCGAATTTGAGCCACTTCGCTGGCGGTTTCAGAAACATGGATGACCAGGGGGACCCCATGTTCCCGGGAGAGCGCTTCGGCCCTGCAGAGAAGGTCCGGAGAACATAGATAGGGGGAGTGGGGTTCCACGGCCACGGTAATTAAGGGATCCTGTTGAAACTGGTTCATGAGATGCTTTGTATAGGCAAATCCCTGCTCCAGAGGCCCGTAATTGGGTGATGGGAAATCGTAAAGCACCTCTCCCACCACAGCCCGCATGCCCGCATGGACGGCGGCATGGCCCACTGCCGCTTCAAACAGGTACATATCACAAAAACAGGTGGTGCCCGACAGGATCATCTCCGCACATGCCAGGAGCGTTCCGGCCCTGACTTTTTCATAATCCAGCACGGCTTCGGCCGGGAAAATGTGATTGTTGAGCCAGCGGTCAAGGGGCAGGTCATCGGCCAGACCCCGGAAAAGGGTCATGGCGGCATGGGTGTGAGTATTGATCAGGCCGGGCATGATAATGCCGCCTGCCGCGTCTATTTTTCTGGACACCTGCCACCGGGAAAAGATGTCCGCCGGTCCCATGGCGATGATTGTATCGTTTTTGACGGCAACAGCCCCGTTTTTAATCCGGGTGTCATTGTCGTCCATGGTCAGGACGGTTCCACCGGTTATCAGCAGGTCGGCAATCGGTTCAACGGCAGACTCAGGTCCAGCTTCAGCTTCGGGGGTGGTCATTCATATTCTCCACAACATATTTGATGATTGTTTCAAGGGCAGGGGTCGCTTTACGGGCGATCTCTATGATCTCCTCAAGAATAGCCGGGCAGGGATGGTCAGGGTCGTTGATATTGGTCAGGGTCGAAAGACCCAGAACACGCATACCGCCATGAACTGCCGCAATGACCTCCTGAATGGTGGACAGGCCCACTGCATCTGCGCCGATGGTCTTGAGAAATCTGATTTCAGCCGGTGTTTCAAGGGACGGCCCCAGCAGACCGGCATAAACCCCCTGGGCCAGATCGATACCCGATGTGCTGGCCCCCTGTCGGGCCAGGTCTGAAAGATGCATATCATAAGCTCGGCTCATATCCGGAAAGCGGATCCCCCAGTCGTCATGATTGGCGCCCACTAGTGGATTGGCACCGGAAAGATTGATGTGGTCGGTAATCAACATCAGGGTTCCCGCTTTAAAGACAGGATTCAAGCCGCCGGCCGCATTGGTGACGATAAGGGATCGGACCCCGAGGGCCTGCAGAACCCGCACGGGAAAGGTGACTTCCAGGGGCGAATATCCTTCGTAAAGATGAAACCTTCCCTGAAAAACAGCTACCTGGCGACAACCCAGGGTGCCGCAGAGCAACCGGCCGTTATGACCGTCGACAGTTGAGACGGGGAAGTGGGGCAGGTCACGGTAGTGAAATGTATGAGACACCCTCACGGTGTCAGCACTTTCCCCGAGACCGGTTCCGGTCATGATCCCAACAGACGGCAACCGGTCAAGGTGTTTTTTGAGAAAAGCGGCAGATGCTTTAACCTTTGCCTTGTAATCTTGCATAATGGTATCCTGTGTCAAATATCGCTGTTTTTTGCAAACCGCAGACGAGGGGTTTCGTTCACGGTAAGTCGGGTGTTATTTTTACAAAAAAGTGGCCCGGAAGTTAAACGAATCAGATAAAGATCCTAATTCAGTGCTTAAATTCAGTCAAGAGCCTATCTTCTCAGCACATGGCTCACGGTATATAAATCTTGCACGGGATGGTATATTATGGTAATAATTAAAAATTATGAAACAATATGTGATTGATGAAATAAGAGCTGAAGATTATGAGAAAATTTGCGGCTGGCTTGATAAAAAAGCGGATGATTGCGCCATTGATGGGATATACTGGCTTTTAATTGATGAGAAGGTCTTGAACGAAACGCAATTGGCGCATTTGAAATGCCGGCCTTTTTATTTTGTCATCGAGCTCGAGCCCACCCGGATTTCCTGTGAATTGCTGGTTCGTACCCGCAACACAGTGAGGTGCGACTGCATGAAATACGCTACAAACGAACAATTTCTCTGGCTGGTACGTCGAATTGACAGCATGCTGGACGCGCTTGAAATAAAAATATAGCCGATATCGGACTTTTAATTTTTTTGGAAATTAACTGCATACCATGCTAAAAATAATTCCTTTGGGCGGGCTGGGTGAAATCGGCCTTAATATGATGGTGTTCGAGTATGATGATTCCATGTTTATCGTGGATGCGGGGCTTATGTTTCCCGAAGATTACATGCTCGGTGTTGATTATGTTATCCCCGATATGACCTATGTCCGGGAGAATCAGTCGAAAATTGGCGGGATCATATTAACCCATGGTCATGAGGATCATATCGGCGCATTACCCTATCTGCTGCGTGACATAAATATGCCGGTGTTTGGGACCCCGTTTACGTTAGGCCTTGCCCGGCATAAGCTCAAAGAACATAATTTGCTTGAAAACGCCCGGCTCTACGAGATTTCTCCGCGTGAAAAATTAAGGCTGGGGGTTTTCGAACTCGAGTTTATCCGGGTGGGCCATAGTGTGGTGGACGGTGTCGGCATTGCTATCAAGACACCCTTGGGCGTTGTTGTGCATACCGGTGATTTCAAAATCTCCCACAGCGCGGGCAACGAGATGATAACGGATGTCAACCGGTTTGCCTGCTATGGTGAAAAAGGGGTGCTGGCCCTTTTATCGGATTCCACCAATGTGGAAAAAGAGGGCTATACCATCAATGCCCAGGAGATTTCCGAAACCCTTGACAAGGTTATCGCCAAGAGTACCGGTCGTGTCATTGTGGCGTTGTTTGCCTCCAATATTGTCAGGATTCAGCAGGTTATCAATATTGCCCGGGCCCGAAGCAAAAAAATAGTCATCAACGGCCGCAGTATCGAGACCAGCGCCAATATTGCCAGAGATCTTAAATATTTGGACATTCCGGAAGAGATGGAAATCGATATCGACCAGATGGGCCATTATCCGGACAGCGACATCATGATGATCACCACCGGCAGTCAGGGAGAGCCCATGTCGGCCCTGGCCCGGATGGCCGCCGGAACGCACCGGCATATCAAAATCAAGGAAGACGATACCGTCATCCTGTCTTCCAAGTTCATTCCCGGCAATGAAAAAGCTATTGCCAGTATTATCAACCGGCTGTACAAACGGGGAGCGGATGTTATCTATGAAAAAATATCCGCCATCCATGTGTCGGGTCATGCCTTTCGGGAAGAGCTTAAACTGATGATGAATTTGACCCGGCCAAAATATTTTGTCCCCATTCACGGTGAGTACCGGCACCTGATTCTGCATGCACGCCTTGCCGAGCAGGTGGGCATCAAACACGACAGGATACTGCTGGCCGAGGACGGTCATATTATTCAGTTTTCACAGGGCGGGGCAAGGGTTGAAGGCCGGGTTCAGACCGGCCGGGTGCTTGTGGACGGCAAGGGGATCGGAGATGTGGGCCGGAGTGTTCTGAAAGAGCGACGTGCCCTGTCGGAACACGGACTGGTTGCCGTTACAATGGCATTTGATGAAGAAACCGGAATTGTTATCTACGGACCGGATGTGATTTCCCGCGGGTTTGTGTTTGAACATAACACCGGTCATCTGGTTGAAGACGCCCAGTGTGTGGTGCTGGAGATTGTCGAGGAGATCGGCCCTGAGGTCCCGGACCGGGTTGCCGTTATCCGTTCAAAGGTGCGCACGGCCCTGAAGCAGTATTTTTTCTTTACCATTAGCCGGCGTCCTGTCATTATCCCTTTTATTATTGAAGTTTGACGGCGTCACGCTCAAATACTTTTCCGGAAACTATAAAGATATAAGACATCATGCGTAAAGAAATTACTGGAATCCTTCTTTTTTTTCTTGTTGTATTTACCCTGGTCAGCCTCCTTTCCTACAATCCTGCCGATCCGTCCATCAACAATGCCAAAACAGCCGGTGACGTTCACAATATGTTCGGCGTCCTGGGTGCCCAGATCGCCGGTATCCTTATCGGCCTGTTTGGACTGGGGGCCTTCTGGTTTCCCATACTCCTGCTGCTGATCAGTATCCATTTTTTTGGTGATTCTCCCAGAATCGTGATTATACTGACCGCTGCCGGCGGACTGCTGCTGCTGATTACATCCGGAGCACTGCTGGCTCTCAAACAAAATCATTATCTTATTTTTGGTCATAAATTTTCAGCCGGCGGTATTATCGGAATACCGCTTAAAGCCTTTCTGGTGCATTATTCCAATATCACCGGAGGTGCGCTGATTCTGATTATTTTATGGATGATCGGTCTGATTCTGGCGACGGGTTTTTCGTTTATTGTATTTTTCAAGCGGTTTCGCCACTGGGCCGGCATTGTGGGCACATCAATGGGATTGATCTGGGCCAGGTATAAAGAGCGGAAAGAAAAAGCGAAAACACGATCCGAAGCACTGGAAAAAAGAAAAACGCAAAAAGATCGAAAAATAGAGATTAAAGCCCCAAAGCCAAGACCAATCCCCCAGGTGCCGGTACCGAAACAGGCCGTCTTTGATTTCATGCGGGAAAAACAGGGGATCCAACTGCCCTCTTTTAATCTGCTGGACAGCCCTGAAATAAAGGCTGTTGCAGCGGACCATGCCAATTTGCGCATGCAGTCTAACCTGCTTGAAAAAAAACTCGAAGATTTCAATGTGAACGGCAAGGTGGTCACGGTTTCCCCGGGACCCGTCATTACGACTTTTGAGTATGAACCGGCCCCGGGGGTCAAGATCAACAAGATCGTTAATCTCAGCGATGACCTGGCCCTGGCCTTGAGGGCCACCAGTATCCGTATTGTCGCCCCCATTCCGGGAAAGGCCGTTATCGGTATCGAAATCCCCAATACCACCCGTGAACTCGTTCCGTTCAAGGAAATCGTGACGTCTCCGGCCTTTGAAAAATCCAGATCCAAATTGACCATCTGTCTTGGAAAGGACATCGTCGGTGTTCCGGTGGCCGCTGAACTTGATAAAATGCCCCATCTTCTCATTGCCGGCGCCACCGGTGCCGGTAAAAGTGTGGCATTAAACACCATGATCTGCAGTTTATTGTACAAGTCTACGCCGGCGGATGTGAAATTTATCATGATCGATCCCAAGCGGATTGAACTTTCCACATATGACGGTATTCCGCATCTAATTACCCCTGTGGTGACGGATGTTAAAAAGGCCACCAATGCCTTGTTCTGGGCCGTCAGAGAAATGGAAAACCGATATGAGCGACTGGCTGAAAACAAGAGTAAGAACATACATGCGTACAACCAGAAAATTGAAAAACTGAAAAAGAGCGATGACACCATCACCGAGGAAAAACTCCCGTTTATTGTCATCATCATCGATGAACTTGCCGATCTCATGATGGTGGCATCAAGGGATGTGGAAGTGGCCTTGATGCGACTGGCCCAGATGGCCCGGGCCTGCGGTATCCATCTTATCCTGGCAACCCAGCGGCCCTCTGTGGACGTGCTCACCGGGATTATAAAGGCCAATTTCCCCACCCGATTGTCGTTTCAGGTTTCTTCCAAAACGGATTCGAGAACCATCATTGATGCCAATGGTGCGGAAAATCTGCTGGGGAACGGCGATATGCTTTTTTTGCCGCCGGGTACGGCAAAATTGCAACGTATTCACGGTGCCTATATTTCCGAGCCCGAAATTACCCGAATTACTGAATTTTTAAAGACCCAGAAAAAACCCGAATATATCCAGGAGGTGACCCAGGCACCGGCCAAGGAAACGGCGGAGGAGGGTGAACAGGAATACGATGAAAAATATGATGAGGCGGTTGCCCTGGTTTCGAAAACGCGGCAGGCCTCCATCTCCATGGTGCAGCGATATCTGCGCATCGGATATAACCGGGCGGCCCGGATCATTGAAGTAATGGAAAAAGAGGGCGTGGTGGGTCCGGCAGATGGTGCAAAACCCAGGGAAGTCCTGGTACGGGGATATGATGAAAATTAAAACGAATATCGATGATGCGTTGATCCACCAGACCAAAGGATTTTTAGATCCGGAAGAAGGCTACCGCCTGTATGATGTGGCCATGAATGCATCTTTGCTGGGTCCGTGTCTTGAAATCGGCAGTTATTGCGGTAAGTCCACACTCTATCTGGGGGCCGGATGCAAGAAAAATCGCAATATTCTTTTTGCCATCGACCATCACCAGGGGTCTGAAGAACAGCAGCCCGGGGAGGAATATTTTGACCCGGAACTATTTGATGCCGATGTGGGCTGCATCGATACGTTTCGGCTGTTTAGAAAGACCCTGCACCAGGCCGACCTTGAAGATACAGTGGTCCCCATTGTGTGTCCGTCCAACGTGGCGGCCCGAAAATGGGCAACACCGCTGGGACTTGTATTTATAGACGGGGGCCACAGTTTTGAAACCGCATTTACAGATTACAATGCCTGGGCGCCGCATCTTGTTCCCGGGGGATACCTGCTGATTCATGATATCTTCCCGGATCCTGCCGATGGCGGTCAGGCCCCCTATGAGGTGTATCGGCTGGCCATGGCCTCGGGCCTGTTTAAAAAATTACCCATGACCAAAACCCTGGGGGTTCTGCAGCGTTATGAATGCGGTGAAACGCTTATTTCTTGATAAAATAAAGAACGATGCTCTTTCCCATGATCGGATTAAGAAGTGCATTGAGTACACGGGTTATCAGGGGTTTTTTCATCATATCCCAGACCAGGAAACGATGATAGAGTCTCACCGGCAGGGAATCTTCACGTGTAGGCCCCACAAGGCACTTGAGCCACCAATAGGGTGAATGCAGGCTGTGGGCGTAGTGATGCCCGCACATAACACCGCCTGAAGCCCGCAGCAGGCCTATCAGTTTCTTTTTTTTGTAAATTCGAACATGGCCCTGGTTGGCATTGAAATATTCGTCTGAAAGGGCCCAACAGATTTTTTCGGGCAGAAAACGGGGGACGCTGACGACAAGGGGGCAATTGGGTTTCAATACCCGAATCAATTCCCGGGCGGCCCGGCCATCGTCTATGATATGCTCCATGACCTCCGAGCAGATAACCAGATCAAAGTGTTCACTTTTAAAGGGAAGATCAAGAATATCCGCGCAGGACAGGGCCCAGTGTCCCCCGCCGTGAACCCCCATCTTATCGTGGTATTGAAGTCTTTCTCTCGCTTTTGTCAGATCGTTGAAATTATGATCGGCTGCGATGGCCGTGACCTTTTGTAGGCCATAGGCCGCACAGGTGTGACGGCCCGGTCCGCTTCCCATATCCAGTATGCGGGCACCGGGTTTGACGTTCAATCGTTTAAAATCAACGGTAATCACGTATGGCCTCCTGATAGACGTCAACGGTTTTTTCTGCGGCCTTTTTCCATGTGAAATGATTCTGTACCCGCTTGTACCCAGCCCAGCCCAGCCGTGCAGCATAATCGGGATGATCCAGCAAGTTGACAATGGCTTTTTCAAGGGCAGCTGCATCGGCCGGTGGCACCAGGATGCCGGCATTGCCCACAACTTCGGGCAGGGCCCCGCCGGTGGTGCTGATCACCGGGACACCGCAGGCCATGGCTTCCCCCACGGGCAGGCCAAATCCTTCATATACCGAGGGTACCACCGCAAGGGTTGCCCTGGCATATTCACGAACAAATTCTGCATCACTGATATGCCCGGTAAAGGTAATATGGTTTGCAATACCCAACCTTCGTATCAACCGGATGATGCCCCCCTCTTTTTTCGGCGTGCCGATGACAACGAGCCGGATGTCACGGGTTCTGGTGATGCGGGCAACGGCATGCAAAAGATAATAAAGGCCTTTTAAAGGCGTGTCGGCACTGGTGGTTACGATGATTCGGTCTGCTTGTCGGCTGATTTCCGGAAGACGATAGAAAAGACGGGTATTAATGCCATTGGGAACAAGACTGAAACGCTTCACAGGTATTGAAAAATCGCGGCTTATATCCTGCCGGGCACACGTTGAGACGGTAATTATTTTTAAAAGGGAACGGGCCACTGTTTTTTGCATACCAATAAAGGAATACCAGCGCAGGTATTTTAATTTTTTCCAAAAAGGTCTCACCGCTTTTATATCAATATCGCGATCCACCGTAATCGGATGATGAATGGTGGCAACTGTGGGAATGAACCGGCCCAGCAGTTGAACGCCGTATCCCAGGCTCTGGTTATCATGGAGAATATCATAATCATGAAGTCGGTTTTTTAAAAATTGATAGGCACGCAGCCCAAAAGTAAACGGTTCGGGAAACCCCATGGTTGATGTGCCCAGCCATTCGACGAGGTTGATGGGATTTCTAAGTTCGGCCAGGGTTGGCGTCCGGAAAGGGTCTTTCGGGTTGTACAGGTCCAGACAAGGAATATGGTGGGTTCGAATATTTTTATCAAGAAGGGGGTCCGGCGGACCGCAAACAACATCCACCGAGTGGCCCAGGTCTTTAATGGCCCGGCTTAAATTTTTCAAATATACGCCCTGGCCCCCGCAATGGGGGTTGCTGCGGTAGCTTAAAAGGCAGATCCGCAAAGGGCGGGAAAATTCTAACGACATACAGCGCTCCTGATTTTAGCGGTATTTTAAAGAAGTTGAATCGCAGCTTTATTTTGTTTGTGATTCAAATACAGCCCGATTGTCCTGCCCGTCAAGTTATTTCTATATGTCATATTCGGTAACGGTACCCGGCGCACCGTCGCGCTTCCTATGGAATTCAATTATATGCGATATAAAATTGACCCTTGTTAATTTTGCACAATTGGATATAATAACTTGGTTTATGACGGTGTAAGGTGGTCGTCACGTGTGAATAATTATATTTTCGTAGGCATTAACACTAAATATCAATGGAGTGAATTGTGAATAAAATATCAGCAACACCCTCTTTACAACGACTGGCATCCATTGACCGTGAGACACGCGAAACACAGATCAGGATTGAGTTGAACCTGGACGGCAGTGGAAAGGCCGATGTGGATACGGGCATCTCTTTTTTTGATCACATGCTCACATTGTTTTCAGTCCATGGTTTTTTTGATCTTTCTATCAGGGCCAGGGGAGACCTGGCGGTGGATTTTCATCATACGGTGGAGGATGTGGGACTTGTTCTGGGGAGTGTGCTGGACAAGGCATTGGGTGATCGCAGGCGAATCAATCGATTCGGGCATGCCGTCACGCCCATGGATGATGCGCTGGCAGAAGTGACCGTTGACCTGTCGAACCGTCCTTTTTTTGTTTATCATGGTCCCGACGCCATGAACGCCGGTACTGTTTTCGATATGGCCCTGGCCAAAGAATTTTTCAGATCCCTGTCCGTAAAAGGGGGGCTTAATCTTCATATTAATGTCAATTACGGTGAAAACGACCATCATGTGATGGAAGCGATTTTTAAGGCCCTCGGGAGAGCCCTTGATCAGGCGGTGAGTTTTGACAGCCGCCTTACCGATGTCCGTTCTTCGAAAGGTATGTTGTAAGTCGTCTTTACCGTTTAAGCGGTATTTTTAAAAAAATTGACTTTTAGCAGGTGCATTTTTATGCCGAAAACAACAAGATCACATAACATAATGGGTTGCATCATATGCGGACTTATGGTCTGTGTTTTAGGGGCCGGTTGCAAAAGTGTGGTTAAACCTGTACCGATGGTTCCTGCATCCGTTCCCATGGCATCGGTCCTGGTTTTGCCGTTTAAAAATATGGCCGCTGTGTATGGCAGCAATGTGAACATTCGCTGCCCTTTGGACGGAAAAGTGTATATGACCGGCACCGTTGCCGATGCTGCACAAAGTACCCTTACCCGTCATCTGACAATGTTGATCGGCAAACGGTGTGCATGCCGGATGATACCGCCTTCAAATGCCCTTGGGGTTGTTTCTACATTGACCCACCCAAACCAGACGGTATTGCCGGAAAAAAAAATGCTTGTTGAAACTGGACGTATACTGGGTGCTGATGCCGTGATAACAGGGCATATCTATCGGTTTCAAGAACGCATCGGTGGAAATTATTCGGTGGCGTACCCGGCTGCGGTGACATTTGACCTGCACCTTATCCAGGTGGGCAGTGGCCGTATCCTATGGAGTGGAAAATTTGAGGAAACCCAGAAATCGCTGGATCAAAACCTTTTGAATTTAAAACGGTTTGTAAAAAGAAAGGGACAGTGGGTGACGGCCGGTCAAATGGCTGAAACAGGCCTTGAAGAACTGGTTGAAAAAGCGCCTTTAACGCGTCAATAACGGCCTTAATATGCCGATGGTTTAATCATTCTATTTGCCTGTTACAGAAGGATGGGTGTCTTGACCAATTTTATACCCGAAGAAACAATCCGAGCCATTGAAAACGCTGCTGATATTATCGAGGTTGTTTCGGAATCGGTGGTATTAAAAAAAGCCGGCAAAAATTATGTTGGACTTTGCCCGTTTCATTCGGAAAAAACTCCATCATTTACGGTAAATCCCGACAAACAGATATTTCACTGCTTTGGATGTGGCGTCGGTGGAAATATTTTTAATTTTTTAATGAAACAAGATGGGATGAGTTTCCCGGATGCGGCCCGTCTGCTGGCAAGACGCTGCGGGATTGACATTCCCACGCCCCAAATGGCACCTGCCCAGAAAAGGCTGCTTTCGGAAAAAGAAAACCTGTATGCTCTTAATCGCCGGGTTATGGAATTTTACCAGCACATGCTGATAAAGAGTGCTTCAGGGGAAAATGCCAGGCGATACTTGACGCAGCGGGGCATGACAAACCAGATTATTGACACGTTTAAACTAGGGTATGTGCCGGGGCGCTGGGACAGCCTGGTTAATTTTTTTGCCAAAAACAAAATCCCCCAGGTCCTGGTTCAAAAATCCGGTCTGATTATCACAAAAGAAAACAGCAACAAAACCTGGGACCGTTTCAGGGACCGTATTATTTTTCCGATTTTCAATGCAGGCAATCAGGTGATCGGATTCGGCGGTCGGGTCATGGATGATGCCTTGCCTAAATATCTTAATTCACCGGAAACCCCGATTTACAACAAGAGTCGTTCCCTGTATGGTCTTCATGCGGCCCGACGGTCGGCCAGGGCCGAGAAGAAGATGTATATTGCGGAAGGGTATTTTGATGTCCTGGCCCTTCATCAGCACCGGATAACAAATGCTGTGGCGACCCTGGGAACATCCATGACCCCGGAACATGTCCGCATTTTAAAGGGCATTATGGGCAGGCAGGGACAGGCCATTTTGGTCTATGATTCCGATGCTGCGGGAATCAAAGCAGCCAAGCGGAGTATTGACCTGTTCAAGACGGAATATGTGGATGCCCGCATTATGGTACTGCCAACCGGGCATGATCCGGATTCATATCTGCTTGAATTCGGTGCTGCACGATTTACTGAACTGGCCGGACAAGCGATGGGGGTCATACCGTTTCTGATGGATTCGGCCATTGAGACCCATGGGCTTTCCGTGGATGGCAAAATAAGAATCATTACGGATCTTTTGGGACCGTTAGCGGCCGTTGAGGATGATGTGGAACGCTCGCTTTACATAAAAGATCTTGCAGAACGCATGGGTGTTGACGAAATTGCCATCAAAGAAAAAGTCAGGAAAGCGTCATCTGCCGGTCCGTTGCAATATCCTGTAGCCGGTGCGAAACCGCTACCGGTCGATAAAAATACCGGCGCTGGAAAAGGCCTGCGTCTGGAAAAACTGATTATTGTCATGGCGCTTCAATACCCTGAAATCGTACCTGAACTGATTAAACGCAAAATATTTGATTTTTTTGAAGATAAAAATTTGCGATCCATTGGAAACATGGTTATTGTGAACTATACGGGTGCAAATGGTGAGCCTGACTCGCCCGTACAAGAAAAAAAGAACACCGTGCGGATAGCCGACATACTGGCGGCAATAGATGATCCGGAAATAAGGAGCACCGTTATTTCACTTATTATCGAGGAAGTCGACTGGGATGATAACGGCTGTTATAAATTGTTGTCACAATTTGAAAACAGTTGTAAACGCAGAGACCATACCCTGCTCAAGGAAATTCGGGCGGCTGAAAAAAACAATGATCATGCATTGCTTTTACAATTATTGAAACAGATGAAACAAAAAACAAATTCAGGCCCGGAAAAAAAAATCGGGTAAGGAAACCGGAAATTCATTACGGCCCAACATTTTCCATTGTTGCAGGAGACTAAACTTTATGGCCAGAAAATCCACTGAAAAAGAATCACCAAAGGAAGCAAAAATGGTTGGCAAAACAGGCATAGGGGCAAATCAAGGCAAAACGGGTACTGCAAAAGCAAAGGCCTCCGGAAAACCTAATGGTAAAAATGGAGGGGCGCAACCGGAAGCAAAGAAAACCCCAAAAAAGGCTGCCCGGGGCGTTACTGACCCAAAACCGGATGATAAAGACGCCGTTGATAAAAATATAATACATGCATTGATAGAAAAAGGCCAAAAGCAGGGTTATTTGTCTTACGACGAAATCAATAAGGCCCTTCCTGAAGAGATGTTTTCCACTGAGCAGATGGATGATACGCTGATTCTTTTTGATAAGATGAATGTAAAGATCGTGGATGAGGAAAAGCAGAATATTTTGACGGTCAAAAAGAAAGTCGCGGGAAAAGCTGACAGGGCCAAAAGCGGTTCGGTCAGTGAATTCAGTTCGGTCACGGACCCGGTTAAAATGTATTTGCGTGAAATGGGCATGGTGACCCTGTTAAGCCGCGAAGGAGAAGTGGAAATTGCCAAAAAAATCGAAGCCGGTGAACAGAATGTATTAAAAGCGTTACTTGAAACCACCATTGGCGTCAATTGTATCTTTGAATTGGGAGACCATATTGAAAAGGGGGAACTGCGTCCCAAGCATGTGTTGAGAGATATTGATGAGGGGGATACCTATGTTGATGAAGTTTTGCAGATAGAAAGCTTCATGAATACGATTGATGTTATTCGAAATATAGATGCGGAAAACAGGGAATATCGGGAGAAATTGTTTTCAAATGACCTTGATCCTGACGAACAGCGCAGAATCCGAAGATGTATCGCGCGGCGTAATACCAAGATATTCGAGGCCTTGCAGGGATGGCGGCTCGAAGGCAGTATGATTGATAAGATAGAGGAAAATATACGGGAGCACATTGGATGGTTTGATATCAGAAACAAGTTGATCGGCATGTGTGCGGAAAATTTTGACACATCTGTCACCGAACTTCGGGAAAATCTGGAATCGGAAGAGAAGTTTCTAAAGTGTACCGGATGTCACTGTGATTTGGGAAAAGACGATTTGCTGACGCTTTTCTGTGATTTGAGAAAGATTCAGGAAGAGCTGGCGGAAAAAGAAAATTTAATTAAAGCCAATACCCGGGCCCTGAAACGAATCATGTCCGGGGTTGAAGAGGGAAGATGGAAGGCGAAACTGGCCAAAAGCGAACTGATTAAGGCCAATTTGCGACTTGTTGTCAGCATTGCGAAAAAATATACCAACAGGGGCCTGCAATTTCTGGATTTGATTCAGGAGGGCAATATCGGTCTGATGAAGGCAGTGGATAAATTTGAATATCGCCGGGGGTATAAATTCAGCACTTATGCGACCTGGTGGATACGTCAGGCCATTACGCGTGCCATTGCGGATCAGGCCAGGACCATCCGTATTCCGGTCCATATGATTGAAACCATAAATAAATTAATCCGGACCTCCCGTTATTTGGTGCAGGAGCTCGGAAGGGAACCCAAACCGGCCGAAATTGCCGAAAAAATGGAAATTCCATTGGAAAAAGTCCGTAAGGTTTTGAAAATTGCCCGGGAGCCCATCTCACTGGAAACCCCCATCGGAGAGGAAGAGGACAGCCATCTGGGAGATTTTATCGAGGATAAAAAATTTGTATTGCCCTCGGATGCCGCAGTCAGTTTGAATCTGGCTGAACAGACCCGAAAAGTGCTTGCAACACTGACGCCGCGGGAGGAAAAAGTGCTTCGGATGCGTTTTGGTATCGGGGAAAAAGCAGATCATACACTTGAAGAGGTGGGGCAGGACTTTGCCGTTACCCGTGAGCGGATAAGACAGATTGAAGCTAAGGCATTAAGAAAGTTGAGACACCCGACACGCAGCCGTAAATTAAAAAGTTTTATTGAAATCTGAAAAACCGGGATGCGGTGAGTATAACACTTGACAAAAAAATTTTCTAAAGTTAGTAAGAAATCCGAGTTAAGGAAACAAAAAAACGATGGCCTGATATTTGTAAATGATCAGGCTATCGGATAGTGTGTCGTATGGGCCTATAGCTCAGCTGGCAGAGCCACCGGCTCATAACCGGTAGGTCCCTGGTTCGATTCCAGGTGGGCCCATTTTTAATTTTGTAAACAGGCGAAATCAGATATGTATGATTGAGAAGGGCAGATAATGAAGCAGCTTTACAGACGTGAATATGGAGCTGAAAAGGCGTGGTGATTAAAATACACCACGCCTTTTTTTTAAAATTTATTTGACGCCACGACAGAATCTGATTTGCATCAAAGCGATTATTGCATGACATCCACGTCAACAGGGAAGAATGTGTTATGAAAGCCAATGTCGCCGACATCATTACCATGATGGACGCAATCGCTCCTCCTGCTCTTGCCGAACAATGGGATAATATCGGGTTGCAAATCGGACTGGCTGAATGGAACGTACAAAAAATATGGGTTGCACTTGATCCCACCCCGCAGGTAATGGCCGCTGCCTGCAACAGCGGCGCGGATCTGCTCATCACGCATCATCCTCTTATTTTCAAACCGCTGAAATCAATTGATCTGAATACTGCCACCGGACGTGTACTGTGTCTGGCGATCCAAAACAAAACCGCAATATTTACGGCCCATACCAATCTTGATGCCGTTGTCGGCGGTGTAAATGATGTGCTCGCCGAGCGGATTGGTTTGAAAAATACCACTGTTCTGGCGGAAACGACAACGACCTGTAACGGTTATCCGCAGGTGCCCGTGGACAATCACCATGGATTGGGCCGTGTCGGTGAACTTGAAAAAAAGATGTGTCTTAAAGATTTTACAGACCTTGTCAGGGAAAATCTCGGACTTGCAAACGTCAAAGTTGCCGGGAATCCGGGTCTTTCTGTCTTTAAAGCAGCCGTCTGCAGCGGCAGCGGCAGTGGACTGATGCCCCATTTTTTTTCCTCCGGCGCCCAGGTCTATATCAGTGGGGATATAGGATATCATGATGCCAGAGATATTGAATGTGCAAATTTGGGATTGGTGGATATAGGGCATTTTGCATCGGAACAATTAATTGTAGATCCTGTTGTAAAAAGGCTGCATGAGATGGCGATTCATCGTAAAATGGACTTAGCTATTGAAGGTTGTACAACAGAAAAGGACCCGTTTTGGCATATCAACAAAACAGTTCAGGGAAAATAGCGCTAAATTATTTTTATAGGCACTTAATTCTGAATTTCGTGTGTATTACGTCAACAATAAAAAATTACAGTGACTAAAATTTTAACTTTCAAAACAGAACAAATTTTATGTTGTATTGATGGCCCCTAAAAAAACAAAGCTGTTGTTTGTCCACCATGTGTCGTTTTCTTGTTTGCAGGCGATGGCAATATCTGCGATAAACGGATTCTCAAATGTTTTAGGCGTGTATCAATATTTTTGTTTAACCATTAATTAAAGGTGGTAAGTGGCAAGTATGAAGGAACAGATAAAACGCTTGGTAAAACTTCAGACAATAAAGACTCAGATTAATGAATTAAACGGCCGGCTGAAGGATGTCGAAAATAAAATAAAGGCGTTGGACAACCGGTTTGAATCCTATGAAGAGGGTATTGAAAAAGACGGTACCGCTTTGGAAATCAAACAAAAAGAGTATCGGGCGTATGAGGGGGAGATACAGGTCTGCCAGTCCATGATACAAAAAAGCCAGGAAAAAATGAAGGTTGTCAAAACAAATCGGGAATACAGAAGCATGCTCAAGGAGATTGATGATTTAAAACAAAAAATTGTCACCTACGAAGAATCCATGTTCAGTAGCCTTGAGCAGATAGATGCTCTGGAAAAAACCATTGATGGCCGGAAAAAGCAATTTATGGAGATTGGTGAGGAGATAAAAGCTGAAAAAGAAAAAGTACAAAGTGATGCCAGCGTGGACAATGACAGACTTTGCGCCCTTCAGCAGGAATGGGAATGTGGCTGTGAAAAAATAAAGCCCGATATTTTACAAAAATTTATCAAGGTCAACAAAAAGATTTTTGGACCAGCCATCGTGCCGGTTCAAAATGCCGTATGCGAGGGATGCCACATGAATATTCCACCGCAGACATATAATGAAATCCAGCGCTGCGACAGTTTGAGATTTTGTCCCCATTGCGAACGGATTGTCTATTGGCAGGGCCTTTGATTTTTGTATATAAAAAATAAGAACTGAACGCCTGATAGCAACAGGGTGAACAATTTAACGGTCAAAGCAGTCCAGACGATCGCGGAATCCATCTCGGATTTCGAGGAAAGTCCGAACACCGCAGGGCAGGGTGCTCCATAACGTGGAGTCGCGGCAACGTGAAGGAAAGTGCAACAGAAAGTATACCGCCCCGATGTCGATCTATTCGGATCAGGTAAGGATTTTACCTGATCCCGGAGAAGGCGGCAAGACAGGGTAAGGGTGAAACGGTGCGGTAAGAGCGCACCAGTTCTTCGGGCGACCGAAGAAGCTATGTAAACCCCACCCGGTGCAAGACCAAATAGGGGAGTGATTGAGGGCTGCCCGCCCGAGCTCCCGGGTAGGTCGCTAGAGGCGTCGGGCAACCGGCGTCCCAGATGAATGATCGTTACCCGGCCGATAAGGGTAACCTTGGCCGGGCACAAAATTCGGCTTATTGACTGCTTTGGCCGTTATTTTTTTGCTTTTTTTTTGTCTTTTTTAGAACAGATGACGAATAAAACAATATGTCATGGAGTAATAAAAAATGCTTCAAATTGAAGAGCTTAAAGTTGAAGTCGGCGGGAAACCGATATTAAAAAATATCAATATGGAAATCCCCAAAGGGGAAACCCATATTCTTTTTGGCCCCAACGGATCAGGCAAAACAAGCCTGATGATGACCCTTATGGGATTTTCCGGGTATCGTGTCACCCATGGTAAAATCACCTTCAAGGGCGAGGATGTCACCCATATGCCGGTACACGAGCGGGCCCGTCTTGGCATCGGTGTCATGTTTCAGCGACCGCCCACGATCAATGGTCTAAAAACCCGGGATATCGTTAAAATTTGCGGGAACGGCAGGCCGGTTAATGTCGATGAACTGGCCCAGGAGCTTCAATTTTCTGATTTTCTCGATCGCGATGTCAATCAGGATTTTTCCGGCGGAGAGATAAAGCGGTCCGAGCTGCTTCAGTTGATGGCACAGCAGCCTGATCTGATGTTGCTGGATGAACCTGAATCGGGGGTGGACCTTGAAAGTATTGTTCTTCTGGGGGAAACCATTAACCATCTTTTGAACCGGAGCGTCCGATGTATTCGTGAGAAACCGCATAAAAACATTATTGCGGCCCAGGCAAAATCAGCACTGGTCATTACCCATACCGGGCATATTCTGGACTATATCACCGCTGACAAAGGGCAGGTCCTGTTTGATGGTGTTTTGTGCTATTCAAGAAATGCCAGAGAAATTTTGAAATGGATTCGTGAATACGGTTATAAGGAGTGTGCCAGATGTGCCCTGTAGATAAAACCCATGCCATAGACCTCCACGACTACACTGTAGATGCTGAAAAGTATGCTTATGTCGAACAGCTTTCTGACGTCGGTCCGAAAGAAGCGGCACAGTTTTTAAATGTCGGCATTGATACGGACGAACATGCCCGTGCCGGCACATTTATTCAAAAGGATCATTCCATTATTCACTGCAAGAGTGCTCAGCCCGGGGTGGAAGTAATGGATATTGCCAAAGCCCGTGACACCTATCCCTGGCTGTCTGAGTATATGTGGAAAAGTATTGCACCGGATAAGGATCAGTTTACTGAAAAAACCAGTAAAACACCCCACGGAGGCTATTTTATCCGGGCATTGCCCGGAGTCAAGGTGAAAGACCCGGTGCAGTCCTGTCTGTATATTTCCAGTGAAGGATTTTCGCAAAATGTTCATAATGTCGTCATCGCCGAGGAAAATTCTGAAATTCATATTATTACCGGATGCGCTACGGCAGATCATTTAAATTCAGGCCTGCACATCGGGGTTTCCGAATTTTATGTCAAAAAAGGCGCCAAGCTGACCTTTACCATGATTCATGACTGGGGGGAGAACATCAATGTCCGGCCCCGCTCTGTGACCCATGTGGCGGAAGGCGGAATGCTGATTTCCAACTACATCTCCCTTAAGCCGGTGGGATCTCTTGAGATGTTCCCCACAACTTATCTCGACGGCAAGGGGGCCGTAGCCCGCTTTAACAGTATACTGGTGGCAGGGAAGGGGGATCATCTTGATGTGGGGTCCCGGATTATACTCAATGCCCCGAAAACAAGGGCCGAAATTATTTCCCGGGGGATTGCTGCCGGAGGGACCATTATCGCCCGCGGTGATCTGGTGGGCAAAGCGGATGGCATAAAGGCGCATCTGGAATGCAAGGGCCTTATTCTGAAAGATGGCCTGATGCACGCCATTCCTGAACTGCGAGGGTATCTGCCCGGGGTGGAGATGTCCCACGAAGCGGCTGTGGGCAAAATTGATCAGCGTGAGATAGAATACCTGATGGCCCGGGGGCTGGATGAGGAAGCGGCGGTTTCCACCATTGTAAGGGGTTTTTTAAATGTAGATATAGAAGGGCTTCCACAGGGGCTGGCTGCCAGGCTGGACAAGGCCATTGCGGAATCCCAGAAGGATATGCTGTAAGCCATGACCATCAAAGAAGGCAGTTCCTGTGATATCTCTTTTGCTGAAAAGGTCGGTATTTTTTCCCATGACTATCTGAAGTGCTGTTGTTTTATTGTCGATGTGGACATGCCCGGGTATACATTTACCAAGAAACTGTATTCCACAATGATCTGTGCTTCCCAGCTGTTGGAGGATTTTCTTGATTTTCATGGTGCCAAAAACAATAAGGACTGGTATTTTTATCGTGAACTGGCGGCTGCCGTCCGGCATTTGAATGTGGCGAGCTATTCTCAAAAGCACATCACCAACAGACTTGGCTTTTATCTCATTGATGATGCAGGGAAGTTTAAAAAGGCGGGCGATGCGACGTTGACCTTTTTAATGTCAACAATAACAAAGCTGGCACCGGTTATTATTGATGAAGCCCGGCGGCTGAATATCCCGTTGCCCGACAAATCTTTTGAATATTCCGATTTTCCCGCTGTTACGACAAATGAGATATTGGAGTATAATATTGATGATAAAAACAAGGACCAGCAAAAAAAAAATATTGTCAAAATTGCCAGTGAATTTCTGGGCATAGCGGCTAATTTTGATCATTTCAGGTTTTATAAGCCCTATACTGTCGATGAAATGCGGTCAATTGTGCCCGAACAGATTAATGAAGTGGAAATTCGGCAGTTTGAAATGCTGGTGCACAATCTGCAATCTTCCTTTGATACCTATGTGATTCATGGGGGATACCTGTTTGGTAAGCGTAAGCTGAAAGCTTTGCGCGGCTGTTTTTCGGTGGTGTTTCACCTGCTGCAAATGATGGGTCGATTGCTTCATTTTTATGAAAGACACCTTCACGAGGCCGGTTATAAAAATATCTACAAAAGCGTTCAGGACCAGCTCGGAAAGCTGGTCAACCCCGAAATGCTGCTGGACCGTACCCTTAATTACGGTCTGTTTTATGTCTGCCACTTTTTGAACAATGGTAAAAAACTGGCACAGAAAATCCTCAATGAAAATATTGAGCGAGGCCGTATTACGGTGGGTATACCGGTCAAGCTGGGCTTCCACAGCCGTCCGAGTCTGCTGGTTGCAAAAATTGTTCAGCATTATGGCGGGCAGGTGGAATTGTGCATTGCATCGGATCGATTTGACGCAGGCAGTGTTCTGGATCTTCAATGGGCCGGTGGGAAAATCAACAAAGAGGGGCTGGATCAGGTCGTTTTCGAAGGTGACAGCCGGGCTTTAAAGGACATTACGATTCTGGCCGGGGTTAATTATGGTGAAGACAGGATGGGCAAGGGCATTCCACTGCCCAAGGAACTGAAATACCTGGTCCGGGGAAGATAGACAGTCAAATGAATATCGCCATTATTGTTGCAGCCGGGGTCGGTAGCCGGATGGGAAGCGATATCCGCAAGCAATATCTGCCCCTTGGCCATCATCCCATCCTGTGGCACAGCCTGAAGATTTTTGAATGCTGCCCTGAGATAGACCAGATCCATTTATGCATCCCGAAACAGGATTTTGATTTTTGTCGGTCCACCCTTCTGGCCCATCTCGAATCTCCGGAAAAGATACGCCTTGTGCCCGGCGGTGCCCGGCGTCAGGAATCCGTCTACAACGGAATAATGGCAATTAACACCGATGCCGGCCAAAACGACATCGTTGTTATTCATGACGGTGTGCGTCCTTTTATCCATTCGATGGATATCACCGGATGCATCAGGGGAGCTGTGATGACCGGGGCCTGTATCATCGGTATTCCCGCCACCGACACCCTCAAGCGGGTAGATGATAAGGGCCATGTCGCGAAAACGCTTTCACGTGAAAATGTCTGGATGGCCCAGACCCCCCAGGCGTTTCGATACCATGTGATTAAAACCGCCCATGAAACGGCGCGTCAAAAAAACGTGACGGGAACAGATGATGCCCAACTGGTGGAATTGGCCGGTCACGCAGTCCAGATGATCAGGGGGCAAGGACCTAATATCAAGATAACGACCCGGCAGGACCTTGCCCTTGCCCTTGCCCTGCACGCCACCACAGACAGTTGAGCCATTTACAACGCCTCTTTTTTGCATTCACGCAATCCGGTGCGTCATAACCTTTTCAGGTCAACGGGCAACGGCGTCTACCTTTGCGGTTGAAACGATGATTTTAATTATTTCAATCACCTGTTTTGCCGTTCGCGCAGACTGTACCTGCTCTGACCTGCCGGATACGGCAAGTTTGTTGCCGGCCTTGAAATTAAAAAGAATCAGGGGCTTGTTGTATTTAAGCGCCAGAGCTGTTTCCGAAAGTGTGCCGGGACCGCCGGGACAGGCAACAACCACATCGCTGGACAGGATATTGATACTGTTGCGGGCGCTACCCATGCCTGTAACAACGGGTATGGCGATATATTCGGAAACGCGGCGATGGTCTGCATCCGGTAAAATACCCACTGTTATACCGCCATGTTCACTGGCGCCTCTGGCAGACGCTTCCATGATTCCCGAATTTCTTCCGCCATTCAGCATCACCCACCCTTGTTTTGCAATCAAACGTCCAAGGTCGTATGCCGCAGCGGCATCTTCAACGGTTGCCGTGCCCCCACCCATAACGCCTATAATCAAAGATCGTTTCATGTGCCCCGTTGTGGATCTTAACAGCTTGATTTTGAAATTCGTGCTTTTTATGTCCACATAAAAAGCACAATAATCAAAATACAAATTCCAAATCCCAAAAGAGAGAGAAATCGAACCGCACACCAATTCAAGACTGAATGGGGCTGATCAAATGGCTTTGGGATTTATTTGTCATTTGGTGCCTGTAATTTGTTGTTTACGGTTTAACCGGAGTAGGGTGATACCTATAAATAGTCACTATTCAATGGGGTTGGATGTGTCCGGGTCAGGTCTCTGTCCATTTGAATGATAAAGAACCGATAACCATGAAAACCACCGACATGGCCACCAGAACCATAATATGGTATTTCAGATCATAGAGCCCGACACCTTCATTGATGATCAGTCGCATGGCTTCGGTTATATGTTTCAGCGGGAAAAAATTCGAAATCAATTTAACCCAGTAACCGCTTCCCTCCAGAGAAAACCAGACTTCGGATAAAAACATCATGGGCCAGGAAACCATATTCAGGAAGGCGTTGGCAAGTTCTTCACTGTTGATTTTGGCCGCTACCAGCAGGCTCATGGAAATGATACAGATACTTCCCAGTGTGAAAATCAAAATCAGATCCAGGTAGGAGCCGACGCATTTGAATTTGAAAATGGCTGAACAGCCGGCGTAAAGAATTAAATTACTGCTCAAAATAAGGAACAACCGGGAAACCACCTGGGCTGCCAGATATTCAAATGCGGTGAGCGGTGTGGCCTGCAACCGTTTTAGAACACCGTTTTTTCTGTACCGGACAATGGTGTAACCGACACCGTAAAGGGCGCTGAACATCATGCTCATGGCAATGATCCCGGGGAAAAGCCAGTTGATATAATTGATTCGGGGGCCATTGACAAAGGATTGGGACACCAACGAGAGGTGGTCTTTGGGAGAGGTGAGGGCCCTTAAAAGCAGTGCTTCTGCAATATTGCTTTTGGGAGAACTCTGGTTGAGCCAGTAGTGCAGCGGTTGTGACCCTTTTTCGATCAACAAATCAATTTTATGATGCTGCAACTTGCTAAAACCGGTCTTCCGATGGGTGAATTCAACCATCGTGCTCAGTTCCAATTTTTCAAGTACCGGCGGGAGCCCCTGCACTTGTGTCGTCGATCCTTCGGGTGGAATTATTCCGATTTTGTACTCGGTCTGACCTTTATTTTGAAAAATTATGGCAAAACCCAGGATAATCAGAAACGGGAAAACAAAATTCCAGCCAAAGGCGGCCCGGTCACGGTAATACTCTTTGTTACGGGCCATGAAAATTGAATAAAAACGTTTAAGTCTTGTTTTCATTATCAGGTATCTTTATTGTCGCAGTTGCCTGCCGGTGAGTTTAAGAAAAAGATCTTCAAGGGTCTGGGGTCTGACCGTAATCAGGGAGAGGTCAATGCCTTCGTGCAGGAGCGCCTTGAGGCAGCGATTAACCTCTGTGACCATGATTTCATAACGGTTGGGGGTATCTATTATTTTTATATCAGGACAGATCAATCTGATTTTAGCGGGAAACAATTCATTGGTACGCATAACACCATTTTTGGGAAAACTGATGGTAACGCCGGAACAATATTTTCCCACAAGTTCGTCCGGGGACCCTTGCGCGATGATCCGCCCCTGATCCATGATGGCGATTTTTTCACAGAGGATTTGTGCCTCCTCCATATAATGGGTGGTCAAAACGACGGTTTTGCCCTGGGTTTTGATTGTTTCCACAATTTCCCACAGGTGCCGCCGGGCCTGTGGGTCAAGGCCTGTTGTGGGTTCATCCAGGAAAAGAAGATCCGGGTCGTTGACAAGGGCGATGGCCAGCATCAGTCGCTGTTTTTGTCCCCCGGACAGTTTGTCATTCCTGCGATTCAAGATATCTTCCAGACGGCATAACCGGATAACGTTTTCAAGGGGCATTGGATCCCGGTAAAGGTTGTAAAATGTTTCAAGGCTTTCTTTTACGCTTAAAAACGAAAAAAGGGACGTGGCTTGAAACTGGATCCCAACCTCTTCCTTAAAAGATGATGCTTTAGGTAAGCCTTTATATAATATATATCCAGAATAATCAGGAATAATGCCTTCTATTATTTCGATGGTAGTCGTTTTCCCGGCACCATTGGGACCGATAAGACCAAAACAGATGCCCTGGGGAATGGCAAAACTGATGCCATTAACGGCGATTACACCGGGATAATGTTTGACAAGGTCCCGAACTTCAAGTACCGCAGTCGGGTTTGAATTTGTTGTCTTGATAATGTGCGTTTCCTTTATAAATTTATGATTGTACGATGCGTCCTCTCAAGAGCCGAAATCAAGGTTATTTTTAAATATGGGTTGTCCGCAGTTATTACCCCGATAAAAGGCCCGGGTTATGGAAACGTCTGGTGGGGCCGGATTCTTTCTTTGGCGGGAGTAACATCGGCGATTTTAACATAAACGCAGCGGTGTCAACAATCAGGAACTATCCTTGTTATTGTGGCGGGTCCAGAATTGATTTCTCGTAAAGTGATGTGCCTGGGTGCCATAATTTTCCACAGCAAAACTGGCGCAGGTTGAGCCCATCATGGCAGATTCAACAATTGTTCTGCCCATTACCATGCCCTTGATAAGCCCGGAACGAAATGCATCCCCGGCCCCGGTGGGATCGGAGACACAACAAGGATGAACCGGCAAAATTGCGACATTTTGATCCGGAGAAGATACCATCGAACCGTTCTCACCCAGGGTCGTTATCATAATTTCAGTGTGGTGCAGGATGTCATTGTTATCCATCCCAGTGGCCGCTTTGACCATTTCCAGTTCGTAGTCGTTGCTGATGAATACTTTTGAGCCGTCTATCATTTCAACCAGTTGATTTTTACTTAATACGGGAATGGACTGCCCGGGATCAAAAATATAGGGAATCTTTAACTTTTTATATTTCCGGCTGAAGATCAGCATATCTTCAAGATTACCCGGAGAAATAATAGCCAGGGTGTCTGCAGGATCAATGTCGTTAAAATGATACCCGGAGGCATGTTTCATGGCGCCCGGATTAAAGGTTGTAATCTGGTTGTCGGATTTGTCGGTGGTAATAAAGGCACCGGCGGTAAATTCTTCGGGAATGATACAGATGCCGGAAAGAGACAGCTCGTGGCGCTCAAGCCATTGTTTATAATTGCTAAAATCTTTTCCCGCAGTTGCGATAATAAGTGGTTTTTCGTCCAATAAAGCCAGATTGTAGGCGATATTCCCGGCCGTTCCGCCAAATTTTTCATCAAATCCGGTCACTGTAAAACATACATTCAGCGCATCGATTTTATCGACAAGAATGTGGTCTTGAAATTTTCCGGGAAACTTCATTATCCTGTCATAGGCCAGCGAACCGGATATCAGTATTTTCATCTACTCTCTCTTTGTAAATTATACTTAAGTTGAGCGGTTAGTGATTGGGCATTAGCGTTTGGTTCTGCAAACCAAGGGCATTACGTTAATGAGAAACAATGCCGGTCAGGGTGAATCCTGGCTGCCATCTGCTACTGGAACCGGAAGGTTCGAGACAATAAGAGACAAGGACCATTCCGGGTATTTACTGCTAACCCGGGTGGCAACTGTAATGCCCAGTTTGTTGAAAGCATCTATTAGAAAGGCGGCATAAGACGGTGCCGTATCTTTGCTGTGAAAGGCCAGAACAAGCCCTTCGATTTTTTGAGAAAAGCTGCTTTGCGCCACGCCGTTGGTTGTCCATCCGGCTTTTTTAAATAAGGTATCAAAATTGGCGGCAAGCGCATTTGAGTCGGTATCGCCCTGAATTGCATATATGTCAATTATGCCTTCAGTGCCTTGTTTCAGGATATCAAGAAAGCGTTCATCAAATTTTGATGATACAGGGGGCTTTACAGGTACGGCCGGTGTTTTAGATTTATCAGATATCCCCTCTTTATTAATTGCCATGCGGCGGAGCGCCTCTTCTGCTTCAAATTGTTTATTTTGAGTTTCTTTCAGTTGCTTGCCCAGTCTTGCCAGGTTGGTATTTGCAACCTTAAGCAGTTGTTCTGTCTCAAACTGTTTTTGCTGAAGTGCAACAAGCTCCTTGTGAACACTTAAGGAGGTGTTTTCATAGGTTTTGGCTTTTTGTTGGGCCAGTGCAGTCAATTTGGTCTGCTGAAGTGTAATTCTATTTCCGGAAAACCAGACCAGAAAACCGCTGATGCCCGTTAAAAATGCAAAGACAATCACGGCAAACTGCATCCAGTTGTTAAACCGGGAAACAGTATCGATAGAGTCCCACCATGACATGATATCACTCCTCTCTTTTGTTGTCTTTTTAACAGTTTTTCGATACCAACCGGAGCCGGTTAAATTGAAACCGGAATAAAAATTGGAAAATATCAGTTATAACCGTTTAAATGTCGTTTATTATAAATGAATTAAATCAAAATGCGATTAATTTCAAGGCTTTTGTCTGTATTTTTTATAAACGGGGCTTTATGAAAACGCAATCCGGCCAAAGGGGTCTAAAGGAATGTTGTACGTGATGTGTCGGCAACATGGGCATTCAATGTACATTTTAAACCGATTCGATGTTATCTCATGTATCAAATTAAACTATATTTTATTAAATTTCAGATGGTTAGTTTTAATTCAAGTCTTTGGCGTGAATATTGCTGCTAATTTTAACAGTCATTCAGTTCAGATTCAGAAACATTCGGCAACGATAGATTGTCCCGATGTCCTTGGTGGACTTAACAAAGCACAAAAGTAATAAAAGGGTGAGTATTTTTAAATAAATTTGCACTTTCATAAAGGAGGCACAAAGATGTATGAAATTACGCTTAATCCGGAAGATTACGGCATAGAAGACCTGGTCAAGGGAATGGAAGCAGAGCGCAGCGTTTTTAACGGTGATAACCGGAAACAATGGGCAGCCGAAGTTGGTATTTTTGTCGATAAGCTGAATGGCCTCAGTGCCAAAGCCAAAAAATTGCAAAATTTATTGGCCGGCACAGAATCCATCAATGCCTCCCCGGCATCACTCAAAACCCTTAAAGTACAAATGTTTAATATCAATGATGCCTTGACCGCATCCATTGATTTGTCTGAAAAACTGGAAACGGAAATCGTACGAATTTAAATTAAACGTGTTGGCCGCCCAAAAGGGTGTTGCCGTGAGCCCTCGGTCGGGCAACGCCCTGTTTTTCTATTATTTATTGCGCAGCTTGGGGTCTAATACCCCGTCGCTTGCGACGATAAATCGATTTTATCCTTTGTTGATACCCCGCTGCTTGCGGCGGGGTGGTTCATTTTGTCCGATATCCCTCACAAACGCTCCAATCACGCGATGAACCCTGCCCGATCCGTTGCCCAGTACGATACCATGCCGCTTAAAATTAAACAAAATATATTGTTTATCGTCGCTGCTCATTTTTTCAAAGGCTTTTCTTGATCCTTTCGGGTCAACGACCGGGTCTCGTTGGGACTGCACCACCAGGGCCGGTGACTGGATATCGACAAGTCCTTTTTCAACCACAGTCATCAACCGCTCCAGTTCCCGGATGCCTGCGATGGGGTTGCGTAAATAATTGATATGCGGGTTTTCAGGATTATTTTCAATAAATTCTTTTTTAGGACCTTCAAGACGTATCTTTGTCATCAAGCGATTCCAGGTATCCACAGCCGGTGCCAATTTCGATGAAGAATCCAGCAGCTGCAAAGGTGGGCTGACGGCAAACACGCCTGCCACATCATCAATGCGGGCTGCAAGTTCAAGCGCCAGGCCGGCCCCTGTGGAAAACCCCCCGATGATGACCTGCCGACACAGGCAGCGCATGATGGCATAGCCACGATCGACGGATTGTATCCAGTCACGGTAAGTTCTCACAGCGAGATCATCAGGGGAGGTGCCGTGTCCTTTTAAACGCGGGACATATACCCAGATGCCCATTTTTACCAGATAATCGGCAAGGGCTTTCATTTCCAAAGGCGCCGCCATATAGCCGTGGACCAGCACGACTCCGATATTTTTTGATCTTCCCCGCAATAGAAACGGACGACCGACGGCCTTCGGTTTTGATTCATTTTCGATGAAAAATTTTTTATAATCCTGCCTGAATTCAGTCAGTTCTTTTTGCATGAGATCAGATGCGATTTTGCGTCTTTGCCAGAATCCCGGCTGCCATGCCGTATGGCGGATGCAGCGTTGCAGTTTTGTCAACGGCTGAACTTCATTTGCCATTACCGAAATGGGGTTGTCGACCCTGATGTGCGCCAAATCCGACAGTGACAGAAACTTGGCTGAATTTTTGACAAAACCGGTTCCCTGTTTTTGAATGATTCCTTTTTCGCAGGCAAGCGCTAAAAAGTTCTCAAATCTGTGAAACCGGTCATCGGTGAGAAGGTGCAGCCCATCATTTTCAAGGCTTTTATGAAAAAAGACACCCATTTTATCCCTGTTTTGTCCAGCTGCCAGATAGGCCTTGTGTTTTAGATCGTCTGCTGTAAACCGGGGCAGGGGCATCATGCGCAGCATCGATGAAAAAATGTGGTCATAATTGACCGTTGTCATGCTGTAAATATCAGACATATACCGCTGCATTAAGCGTAATGCTTCTTTTCGCATTTTTCTGCGGGAAATTATCGGATCATCAAAATTTATTTTATGGGTGGATGCAATATCCCGGCCGATTTTTGAATGATGCAGATACCGCATAATTGAAATGGGATTGCCGAATCTGATATCGATATCCACCCCGAAAAGCAGCATGCTGCCTTCGGTCATGAGTTCCTCAATGATGCGGTCGGGAATATCCTCTGTTAGACGAAGGGCCATGCGGCTGAGGATATTGTCCCGGGCATGAATCGGATGATAGGTAATATTGACCGGAACAATATGAATGCCTTTCCCGGAAACAGCCGCAATGTTTTTTATCTGAAATTTTTCCAGCAGGCGATCTGTCTCAGCAGGATTCGATTTTGACAGGGTCCTCAGCCTTTGACGGTAGAACTCACTTCGCAGCGCCAGTGTGGCGGCACCGGTGTGAGGGGGGTGTTTGCCGCCGGCATATGAAACCAGAAAGCGTCCTTTTTCGATAATTTTTTTACTCTTTACCATCCGGCCTTCAGGGAAGATGATCCATGATGCCTCACCGGTGAGCAGTGTCTTGACCATGAGCAAATCCCGGTCCGGATGTCGCGTCGAAACCGCACCGACCTTATCCAGAAAACCGCTCAGGGCGCCTTTGAAAAGCGTGTAATCCGCCAGGGACCAGATGTTGCGATGGGTCAGATGGGTCAGATAGTAGGGCATCAAAAGGGTTTCAATACGGGTAAAATGATTGATTACAAATATAATCGGCGCATCCGGCAGTTTTTCAGTGCCGTGCAGCCTTACGTTCGCATTTGAAAGGCCCGAGACCGTTTTAATGGCAAGGCCCGTAGCCCGGTAGGCGTAGCGATTCATGAACTTACCCCGATTATGGTTATCGGTTGGCGTGAAGGAATTCAGACAAAATGTTGCTGTTGACATCAAACCGAATAGTTTTTACAATAAAAATCTAAATTGACCGCTGTTAACAGTTGATCTACCTGAAGCCTTGGCCGCTTGACGCACCGGCTATGGGGACTGATCAAACAAAAAACAACTCGATTCAGGTCGTAATATGAATCAGTTAAAAAATAAAGAATTTTCCGGAGGAATTCTGTGTATTCAAAAATACTTATTTTAAGATTTCCCAAGACCGTTGTACAAAACCCCATCGTATGCATGCTCGCCCGAGAGTATGATCTGGTTTTCAATATATTGAATGCGACCATCCTTCCCCGCAAGGAAGGATTGATGGTGCTTGAGCTTTCCGGCTCCCGGAAAAATTTCAAAGAAGGTGTTAAATTTCTCAAGACCCAGGGCTTGAAGGTTCAAAATGCCGATCAAGAGATTAAACGCGATAAAAAAAAATGTACCCACTGCGGTGCCTGCACCGCGGTCTGTCCCACGGGGGCTCTTTTTGTCCAACGCCCCGAGATGACAGTAGAATTCGACCAGAAAAAGTGCAGTGTCTGTGAACTGTGCATACCGGCCTGTCCTGCCCGGGCAATGGAAATTCGATCAACGCCACCTGTTTTTTTGTAAATGAAATCGCTAATCGCAGTTGCATTCAGCGGCGGAATTGATTCTCTCGTGGCTGCCAGCCTTTTGCAAAACCAGAACCACCGAATTATCGGACTGCATTTTATCACCGGTTATGAAACGGATTTTGTATATGATTCACACGAGAAACCGGCGTCGGCAGGCCCCACGGCATCTTTTGAAAATTATAAAACAATTGCTTTAAAAAAACTGGCCCCCATCGCCGATCGTCTTGATATTGACATTGATGTCGTTGACTGTCGTGTTCCGTTTCAAACGGATGTGGTCGACTATTTTATCAAAACTTACCAGGATGGCAAAACACCCAATCCCTGTCTTCTCTGCAATCCGCGCATAAAATTCGGTACACTGCTTGAAGCGGCCCTTGCCCGTGGTGCCGATGAACTGGCCACAGGGCATTATGCCATGATAAACAAGGATTCAATGGGCCGGTATCATCTTTACAAAGGCGTCGATTTGCTCAAGGAGCAGTCTTATTTTCTGGCCCTGCTTTCCCAGGCACAGTTGAAACTGGCCTGTTTTCCATTGGGGGGTATGACAAAATCAGATGTCGTGAAACTGGCAAAAAAAGAAAATCTGGTTCCGGCCCACCGAAAGGAAAGCCAGGATATCTGTTTTATTAAAAACAATTCATATGGCGCATTTCTGGACAGCCGACCTGAATTCAAGCCGATACCGGGTGTGATTGAAGATACCGAGGGGAGGGTGATCGGACAACACCAGGGACTGCATCTTTTTACCATCGGCCAGCGCCGGGGAATTAATTGCCCGGCAGCCGAGCCCTATTATGTTATTCGGCTCGATGTCCGGCGGAATTGTCTTGTGGTGGGATGGAAACACGACCTGCTGGTTGAAGAATGCCGTGTTGAAAATATTAACTGGATCAATGACCGGCCGGAAAATTCCCTTGCCGTTCAAGTCCGTCTGCGCTATCGACACAAGGCGGTTTCAGCGCTGCTGTGCCCCACGCCTGATAATTGTGCCGACATTCGATTTAATGCCCCTCAGGCGGCGGTGACACCGGGTCAGGGGGCTGTTTTTTATCTTGGTGATGAAGTGCTTGGCGGCGGCTGGATAAGGTAGGGAAGGATTAAAATATGAAAAAATTTACAGTCATGACATTGGGCTGCAAGGTCAATCAATATGAGTCCGATGGACTGGCACAATATTTACTCACCGCCGGGTGGCATTCCGCCGATGGTGACACCGGTGCCGATCTTTGCATTATCAACACCTGCACCGTCACTCAAAAGGCCTCCATGCAATCCAGACAGGCCATCCGAAAGGCGGTAAGAACCCATCCGGGGGCGTGTATCGTCGTCACCGGCTGTTATGCACAGACCGAACCCATGGAATTGGAAAAAATTGCCGGTGTTGATTATGTCATCGGGCACTCGGATAAACACCACATCCCTGCCATGGTGTCAAAAATTGAAAAGCAGGAAAATCTGCATCCGGTCATGATTGGTCATGATATTGCCGTTGAAAAAAAGTTTGCCCATTTTCCGTGTCCTGTCACAAGGGGACGAACAAGGGCTTTTTTAAAGATTCAGGACGGCTGTAATAATTTTTGCACCTACTGTATTGTGCCCTATACCCGGGGGCGCAGTCGCAGCATGCCTGCCGCCGAGGTGATGGATAATATAAAAAAGCTGCACACCGCAGGGTTTAAAGAAGTCGTGTTGACCGGCATTCACCTGGGGTATTACGGACTTGATTTTTCCCCACCGGACACTTTGGCTGAACTGCTGAGGCAGATTCACGAGACAACACCCATGGACCGTGTACGGCTCAGTTCCATCGAGCCTTGTGAGATAACCGGCGAGATTATTCGTCTGGTGGCCGCATCCAGCCTCTTTTGTCATCATTTCCATATCCCTTTGCAAAGCGGGGATGATACTGTTTTGCAAAGAATGCACCGTCCTTATAACGGCACTTTTTTTAAAGATCTTGTGTTAAAGATACACCAACTGCTTCCGAATGGGGCTATCGGTGCGGATCTGCTGGTTGGATTTCCCGGTGAAACCGATGCCGCTTTTGAAAATACCTATCAGTTAATCAACAAACTGCCGGTGACCTATCTGCATGTATTTCCTTTTTCTCCCCGATCGGGAACCCCTGCCGCCACATACCCGGATCAGGTGGCGCATAATGTTGTAAAAGAGCGATGCCGCCGAATGCGCGAGCTCGGCATTGCCAAAAAAAGATTGTTTTATAAAAATAATATCGGGAAAGTGGCAACGGTTCTGATTGAGGCTAAACGGGATAGGGCAACAGGGCTTTTAAAGGGAACGACCCACAACTATATTCCGGTGCTGATCAATGGTGCCGACGCACTCAGGGAAAGCATCGTCAAGGTCAAAATTGAATCCGTTTCAGTGCAAAACCGTGTGTCCGGTCATCTTTACAACAATCCTCGGGTTGAAACGGCAGTCGTTTAAAAATTTTTTTTTCCAGACGTGCCGCGTCCCGCCAGAGTTTTTGAATTCGCACGCGATGTTCCGGTGACTTGCCGTAACGCTCTAAAATATAGGTCATTCGTTGATTCAGAGAAACGATTTTGTGATGCCGCACCCGCTTATCGGCATAATTGACGATTTCGTCTTCACCCAATGCACCGTCAGTGAGGCTGTTATCCAGGGCCACATGCTGTCTGATAATGTTGCCGACCTCCGGATACCCCATTTTTGTGAGCAGCTGCCCCCCGGTCCGGGCATGATCTTCCCCGGTTTCAAAACTGCGGGTCTTGGTGATATCGTGCAGCATGGCCGCGGCACGGATCAGTTCACGGTTTAAATGTACCTTGTTTTGTATTAAATGATCTGTCAGAAAGAGCGCTACCCGGCATACCTGGCAACTATGGTCCACAATGTGGTCCATCATGTTCATTTCCAGAATAAGTTGATCGCAATGTTTTTGTGAGGGAATTCGCATGGGGATTCTTTTATCATAAAGTATATGGATTTTCACGAAATTTATGGATAATAGACACGACGCACCGGCAAAATGGCACTGCCGGTGATAATTGCGCTTGTTATCGCGTTGTGATAGAAGAAAACAAAAAATCGGGAGCACTTAATTGAGAGTATTGTTTCTGGAACCGTTTTGCGGTGGTTCCCATCAACGTTTTGTAAAAGGCCTGACGTCCCATTCCCGGCATCGCATCGACCTTGTTTCCCTGCCGGCCCGGTTCTGGAAATGGCGGATGCGCGGAGCGGCCCTGTATTTTTACGACTGTCTGTCCGCCATGGACCAATATGATGTTCTGATCACCACCGATCTCATGAGCTTGTCGGACTTCAAGGCCCTCTGTGGTTCCGGTTTTCCGCCCGCAATCCTCTATTTTCATGAAAACCAGTTGACCTATCCCCTGGCCCCCGGAGAAAAAATGGACCTGCAATACGGGTTTACCGACATTACCAGCGCCCTGGCCGCTGATTGTGTCCTTTTCAATTCCCGCAGCCATCGGGACGCTTTTTTAGCAGCCCTGCCCGAATTTCTCGGCAGGCTGCCTGAATACCGGCCCCATTGGGTTGTAAAGGCAATTCAACGTAAAAGCAGTGTGCTTTATCCAGGTGTCGATACCTCCGGTACAAGTCCTGATACCCCTTGCCGGTATCATGAGGAGCCTTTAATTATATGGAATCATCGATGGGAGTTTGATAAGAATCCGGAAGATTTTTTTGCCGCTCTTGAAACTGTGGCCGGACAGGGGCATCACTTTCGTATTGCACTTTTAGGGCAGAATTTTAATAAGGTGCCAACGATTTATGTAAAAGCCTGTGAGCAATTCAAGGGACAGATCGTTCAATTCGGGCCGGTTTCGTCACGAGCAGAATACCTGGCATGGCTGGGGCAGGGCGATATCGTAATCAGTACCGCCATTCAGGAAAATTTCGGTTTTTCCGTTGTCGAAGCCATCTGCAGCGGATGTATTCCCCTGTTGCCAGAGCGGTTAAGTTATCCTGAAATTATCCCAAAACGGTTTCATAAAGCGTTTCTCTATACGGATCAGGCCGACTTTGAATCCAGACTTTCCTTTTTGTTGTCTCATCTGGAACAGTTTCAGGAAAAACAAAAGCAGGTGGCAAAATCCATGAATGCGTTTGCCTGGGACAATCTGATCTCGTCTTATGATGAAACCATTGAAAAACTGGGTAAGGATCGGAAGTAGCGATCAAGCAATACAAAACAACTAAAGTTAATAACTTTATGCTTTAGGGTCTAAACATTTGAAAATATATCTTAAAAACGATATTCGTCTTCAGGATTTGCCCCTGGAAATCCGTGACAGCCTTATGGCAACGCTCAAGATTCCCAATCCCAAATGGCTGGAAAACAACCGAATGGGAAGATGGAACAAGGGGACCCCTGAATTTTTGCGGTTTTATCGAAAAAGCTCACAAAATGGTCTGAGAATTCCCCGCGGTTATATGCGCCGTATGATTCTTTTGTGTCGGCACCACGGCCTGCCCTGTGAGATCAAAGATCAGCGGCGGGATCTGCCCCCTGTGGAGATTTCATTTAACGGACAACTGAAATCGTTTCAACGGCAGGCCGCGTCCGTCATGCTGAAAAAGGATTTTGGCACGCTCACGTCGCCCACCGGTTCCGGCAAGACAATCATTGCCCTGTACATGATCGCAAAAAGGCGTCAGCCGGCCTTAATTGTCGTCCACACCAAGGACCTGGCCTTTCAATGGATCGACCGGATCACCTCTTTTTTAAACATACCCGCCAGTGAGATCGGGTTTATCGGCAGCGGCAAAAATAAAATCGGCGAAAAAATTACCGTGGCGCTGGTGCAGAGTCTTTATAAGTGTGCAGACGAGGTGGCCCCTTTTATTGGCTACCTGGTTGTGGATGAGTGCCACCGCTGCCCCAGTCGTACATTTACGGAAGCCGTCACCTGCTTTGATGCCCGGTATATGATGGGCCTTTCGGCAACGCCCTGGCGCCGGGATAAATTGTCGAAATTGATTTTCTGGCATTTAGGGGACGTACATCATGAGGTGGATCCATCGGCTTTGGTTGAAAATGGCCATATACTGCAGGCCGAAGTGATGATACGACATACGGATTTTAAACCCTATTACGACCCTGTGAACGAATACAGTAAAATGTTGTCGGAACTTACCGCCGATGATGCTCGGAACCATTTGATTGCTTCGGATGTGGCTGAAGAGACGCAAAGCAATCCGGGTATCTGCCTGGTGCTCTCCGATCGAAAAAAACATTGCGACAATTTGCGTGCGATCCTGCGCTACAAATTTAAGGTCGATGCCGAATTGATGACCGGAGATCTTTCCGAGAATCAGCGAAAGGACGTTATGGAAAAACTCAACCAGGGAAAGATAAAGGTCTTGATTGCCACCGGCCAACTGATAGGGGAGGGGTTTGACTGCAGAGACCTGTCCACGCTGTTCCTGGCAACGCCCATACGCTTCAATGGGCGTGTCATACAATACCTGGGAAGGGTTCTGCGGCCGGCCCCGGGTAAGAACAAGGCCCGGGTTTTTGATTATGTAGATGTGAACGTGACGCCATTGCTGAAAGCGGCAGAAGGCCGCCAGAGGGTATATCACGGCCTGCCTTAACAGGCAGGTCTGCAAGGAACAGGGAAGATGTCGGCAAGGTTGTGCCCTTTCCGTAATCACAGGTATCTCTTACAATATATAAAAGGAAGTCTAAAAAATGCCCAATTTATTGAACAACGAAACCATCGAATCCATTTATGAAAAGGCCACGGACTTACTGGCAACGGTTGGCGTAGAATTTGAACTGGAAAGCGCCAGAGAACTGTTTAAAAAAAATGGTGCAAAAATAGATGGAAAAAAAGTTTTTATTTCCCCGTCCTTGTTGAAAAAGGCTATGGATTTACTCCCAAAGGTCAAATATTCACCCACACAGAACAAGAGACTTGTTGCCGCATCCCCGTTTTCCAACGCCCCCATGATTTTAGATGATATCACCGGGAAAAGCCGGCGTGGCAATATTGAAGATGCCGTCAAAATGTACCAGCTTGCCGAAACCTGTGATCTTTATGAGTCTGTAAATCCCGGAGTGGTCGATCCCGAGGGCAACGACAGCGAAGACCCGTATATCAGTCAAATCGCCATGATGTTGAAATATTCGGATAAATTTCCGAATTTAGGCTTACGTGCCACAAAATCAAACACAAAAAACGGCGACGTGTATACCAGTGCCAAAAAGGCAATACAGCTGATCAAGGCGATCAAAGACGATGATGGCGCCCCGGTTATGGGGCAGGGGATCTGCCCCAATGCGCCCTTGTCTTACGATGAAGAAAGCCTGATAAACTTGACCGTTCTGGTTGAAGAAGAACAAGCCGTCACGATTTTCCCTTGTACTTTGTCCTTTATGACAGGACCCGAGAGCCTGCTGGGCATCGTTGTCCACGACATGGCCCTTTGTCTGGCAGGGGTGGTTTATGTTCAGCTGCTTAAGCCGGGTACAGGTGTTGGTTTCAGTAATTTTTCCACCATGACAGACATGCGGTCATTACAGCCGGCATACGGCAGTCCGGAATATCTCCATGTTCAGATTATGTTTTACGAGGTCTGCCTGCATTTTGAAATGAACTGTGTTCTTTGCGGATGCTTTTCCGACGGCACCCGAAATGATTATCAAGGCGGCTTTGAATCCTGTTTAACCGCAATAGCACCCTATTATATGACCCATGTAGATGAAATCTGGTGTTATCCCGGTCATATGGCTGCATTTGCAGGGGGAAGTTTCAAAAAAATGATTCTTGATGAAGAATTAATGATCAACTGCAACCGGACACTTCAGGGGCTGGACCTTTCTTTTGACCCATTGCTTAAAGACAAACTGGTAGAATCTCTGGAAACCAAGAGTTTTCTGACCATCGGTTCTGCAGCCATCTACAGAAAAGAAAACAGAATAAGCCATATTCTTGATAAAAAAGGAATAGACTCGAACGATTTTAATTTAGAAATACCTGTAGATGTCAATGTTGCCAAAGAAATCGAAAAAAGATGTACCGCCTACATTCTTCCGGAACGAAGCAACAGGCAAAAAGATCTGTTGCAAAAATATCTGCCAGGTCAATGTAAATATTAGCAACGATAGGGTTAAACCCAGCGGCCAGGGTCTATCGTATCGGTTTTCGTCGGCCGGAGTACCTGGTTAAACAGGCTTGATCACTTTCCAGACCGGTGTCATTTAACTCGAACCTTCGGACGGTAAAAGAGCAAACCCATTGCCGAGAGAGCTGCAAATGACGCTCCGGCGATAAATGTGGCCGAGGCACCATAAATGCTCCATAGTGACCCTGCAATAACGCTTGCCAGGAGCAGCACTCCTCCACTTACCAGATTAAATATCCCAAAGGCCGTCCCGCGTAACTCACACGGTGCCGTGTCGGCAACCAGTTTCGACAACAAGCCTTGGGTGAACGCCATATGCAACCCCCAGATCGCCACACCAAGGAAAACAAGGAAGGGCGCGGCGGCCATCGCCAACATGACATCAGCAACGACAAGTAAACCAAGCCCGAATACCAATAGCGTTCGCGCTGAAAGTCGATCAGCCGCCACGCCCGCCGGACAGGCAAACAATGAATAGACAATATTCATCACTATCAAAATGGCAGGCACATAAGCCATGGAAAGTCCGACGTCCTGAGCACGAAGAATTAAAAACGCTTCACTGAAGCGGCCAAGGGTAAAAACGGCCCCCAGTATAACAATCAGCCAGTATCGTAGGGGGAGGCACTTGGCATCCCTCAACGTCAGGTGATTTCTGGGAGTTGTGGTACTGTGGGTCGGCTCGGGTTCACGGAGGGCAACCATCAGCAGAAATACCGCGATGAACGCCGGGATTACAGCTACCCACAACACCGCTTTGATGTCGTTTGCAAACAAAATCATAAATACAACCGCCATCAGTGGCCCGATAAAGGCCCCTACTGAATCGAGCGCCTGGCGCAGACCATAGGCCGTCCCCCGAAGTGGTGGTGGTGTAATATCGGCGATCAATGCATCACGGGGCGCGCCGCGAATACCTTTGCCAATGCGATCGACGAAGCGTGCGCCGAACACCCATCCAATGGTTGTTGCCAGTGGAAATATCGGTTTGGTCAAGGCGCCCAGTCCATAACCGATCACAGCGAGAAGCTTGCGTTTCCTGAAGTAATCACTGAGCGCGCCGGAAAACACCTTGGTTGCCGCAGCGATCCCCTCGGCAAGGCCCTCGATAATGCCTACCGTAACCATGGATGCGCCGAGCATCGTGGTCATAAATACAGGCAAGAGACTGTGAACAAGTTCGGATGATATGTCCATAAACAGCGAGACAAACCCGAGCACCCAAATACCGCTTGGCAATTTACCGGCAAGGCTCTTTTCGGAAGTTAGCGATTCAGCGGTATTGGGTTGTAATCTGGCCATTTACACCTATTCTTTTTATTTATAAAAATCAATCCAACATACCGAACATATGGACTATGTACATTGCTGCCAGTATCAATTGGTCTCCATTTATCAAAGCGACATTGTGCGTGAACGGATTGATACAAGACCAACCCGTTTCAGACTTTTCTGAATTAAGCCGTATTGAAAAAGAATGACAGACGATTGATAATTCATCTTCAGTTTTGATCATTCAAATAGATTTTTATCGATGGCTTTCTCGCGGGCCGCCTCTCTGGTTATCGCCTCTTTCTTGACAAGCTGCATAAGGTGCTGATCCATGCTCTGCATGCCCACGGATGTGCCGGTCTGGATAATGGAACCGATCTGCGATATCTTTCCATCCCTGATCATGCTCGCCAGTGCAGAAGATCCGACAAGGATTTCCACGGCAGCACAGCGGCCCTTGCCGTCTTTGGTTTTGATCAGTTGCTGAGCGATCACCGCCTTTAAGGATTCAGACAGCATGGCACGGGTCTGGGCCTGCTGTTCGGCGGGGAAGGCGTTTATTATGCGATCTATGGTTTTTGCCGCGCTGTTGGTATGGAGCGTGCCGAAAACCAGAATGCCGAGTTCCGCACACGTCAGGGCCAGTGATATGGTTTCCAGGTCGCGCATTTCGCCGACCAGGATAATGTCCGGATCCTCACGACTCGCAACCCGCAAGGCATCGGCAAAATTCCTGGCGTGGGTACCGATCTCCCGCTGGGAAAAAAGACATTTTTTATTGGCGTGAACGAATTCAAGGGGATCCTCAATGGTAATGATATGACCGTCCCGGCTGTTGTTGATGTAATCGATAATTGCCGCCAGGGTTGTCGATTTTCCGCTGCCAGTGGGGCCTGTCACCAGAACCAGACCCTGACGGAACGCGGCGATCGTTTTTATCGCCGTGGGCATGCGCAGTTCTTCAAGGGTCAGGATCTTTGTTGGAATAATTCGGAAAACAGCACTGATCCCGCGCTGATGGTAAAAAAAATTACACCGGAAACGGCCGGTATCCGCCAGTTCGTAGGCCATGTCAAAATCACGATTTTTTTCAACATGCGCCTGCTGTTTTGGCGAAAGAATCTCGAAAAGAATTTTACGGTTGGACTCGGGTGTCAGCACCGGGTAGGCCATGGGCACCAGTTCCCCCTTCAGCCGGAGCAGCGGCGGAAACCCGCTTACCATGTGCAGATCACTTGCCCCCTGCGCCTTCGTCTCCATAAAATATGTATCGATTAGAGCCATGACGTCATTTTCCCCGATTCGCCTGCAGCCGGCCCGCGTCGGCCGGCAGCGAGGGTTGCGATAAATTTTTGAAAAGCGTTTTGTTGTTTGCGTTGGCCAGGGCGCTTTCAAGGCTTATGGCTTCGGCCTTGAACAGTTCCAGGATAGCTTCATCCATCATCCTCATGCCGACGCCTTTTCCGGTTTGCATCATCGAAGGGATCTGAAAGGTCTTGCCGTCGCGGATCATGTTGGCCAGCGGCAGGGTGCCGATCAATATTTCAAGGGCCAGCCGCATGGACTTGTTATCCGAGCCCGGTATCAGCCGCTGGGTGACAACCGCTTTCAGGGCTTCGCTCAGCATGGCCCGGATCTGGCTCTGCTCCCCCGGGGGGTAGGCATCGATGATCCGGTCGATGGTTTTGGGCGCACTGGAAGTGGCCAGGGTGCCAATGACGAGGTGTCCGGTTTCGGCCGCCGATATGGCCATGGCTATGGTCTCCAGATCCCGGAGTTCTCCGATGACGATAACGTCCGGGTCTTCCCGCAGGGCGCCCTTGAGGGCATTGGCATAGGAGAGGGTATCCCGGCCGATCTGGCGCTGATTGACCGTCCCGCGCTTTAAGGGATGAATAAATTCGATGGGATCTTCGATGGTCAGGATATGATGGGCCCGCCGGGTATTGATATAATCGACCATGGCCGCAAGGGTGGTTGATTTCCCATGACCGGTTGCGCCGGTTACCAGAATCAAGCCCTGATGGTTGTCAAGGATTCGGCCGATACCATCAGGCGCCCCAAGTGCCCCTAACGTCGGAATCTCAAAGGGAATAACACGAAAAATCGCACTCAGACCATTGTTGTGAATCATGGCGCTTCCGCGGAAGCGACCAAGATCCGGTATTTCAATCACAAAGTCGAGTTGCAGGTCTTTGTCGAGCCTTTTTCTCTGGTCCTCGCTGAGGACTTCGCAGATGGCCTTCCGGCATTGGGCCGATGAAAGCGCGTCGCTTTTGATCTTCCGGAGCCTGCCATACTGCCGGAGCACGAACGGTTCTCCGGGTACGACGTGAATGTCGGAGGCTTTCAGGTTAACCGCCACCTTGAAAATTTTTTCCAGAACTGCCATCAATACCCGCCTTTTATCGGTCATACAAACGCTTTCAGAGCGAATCTGATCAGGATCTCATCGGGCATGTATCCCGATTATGGAACGCTCCCGGCGGTTATCATATCGACCGGCACAATGATTTCGATATGATCCTTTTGAACATTCAAAAAGGATGCATGAAAAATCGCGGTGCCGTCAAGGTTCATCACGTCCGCATCCGTCACCGCGATAAACGCTTTTGCTTCGGTTATGTAGTCTGTCAGGCGGGCATTCAGATAAAGAGCGATAGCGCCCTTTATACGGTATCGGGCAGTCAGTATAACCACTTCGGTTTTGTCTATTGGCGCACTCAATGCTCTATCCTCCACTCCATGCTGGACGGTTTCGTAAGAATTCCCGGCTTTTAACGATCTGTCCACAACACGGCCCACTGCGTATTGCAGGCGCTACTTTGCGGTGCGCCAAACCTTTCCGGTGAATTTTTATAGAACCATCCTATCCGATATTTTTCAAGTCTTATTTCAAAATCAAAACGCTTGCCTTCTGATTTAACAAGAAGGGCTGTGAGGCGTTTAGAATATATCCATTATGCAACAAACATAAAGGAGGGCCTGTTGGCGCCTCCAGGTAATCGGCGCCATGCACTAAAAGACAATAGGAAAGGACACCATTTAATAGGGGCGCATCATGATAGCGTCAGATGAACCGATCCTGGACATTTTGCCGCAAACCATATTCAGCGTATCCCGGCGGCGGCTTCTTCGTATCCGTCCAAAGGGTGTTCGGTTATTTTTTCTTCTTCGAAACAGGCAATGTGAAACACAGCGTCACCTTCATGGACCAGCGGTATATCCAGCCGGCCGATGATCACCCCGGAGACCGGAGAAAAAAGTTCCTCTTCATTATCACCGAAAAGATCGGAGATCACCCCCACCCGGTCATGCTGCCTGACGCCATCTCCTAAAAGGATACGGGTCCGCAGAATCCCGCTTTTGGAGGCCCGGAGCCATACTGTCGACCGGGCAATCAGCGGATCAATCGTTTTCAACGGTGCAGGGATCTCCGGCAACATGCCGATGCGCCGCATTACCGACAAGATCCCCTTGAACCCGGTCCGGATGGCTGCCTCGTCAAACCGCAGCGCTTCACCGGCTTCATACAGGAGCATGGGAATCCCTTTTTCCATGACCGCCTGTCGCAGGGACCCGTCACGCATATTGGCATTGATCACCACCGGTGCGCCAAAGGCGACGGCAAGATCCCGGGTCCGGGCATCATCCAGATGGGCCCGCACCTGGGGAAGGTTGATGCGGTGGTTGGACCCGGTGTGTAGATCGATGCCATGGGTACAGTTATCCACCACCTCTGTCATGAAAATCGATGCAAGCCGGGATGCCAGGGAACCTTTCTCGCTTCCGGGAAAAAACCGGTTCAGGTCTCTTCGGTCGGGCAGGTATCGGGAATGTTCGATAAAGCCGAACACATTGACCACCGGCACTGCGATGAGAGTCCCGCACATACGCTTTAACGGCTTATGACGGACGAGGCGACGAAGGATCTCAACCCCCAGAATTTCATCCCCATGGACCGCGGCGCTGACAAAAAGTCCTGGGCCTTTCCTGCGGCCGCGAATCACCTGCAACGGCATATTCATTTTCGTATGCGTGTGCAGGCGCGCCACCGGAATATTGATGGTCATCTGCTGCCCCGGTTTGACCTCGACACCGTTGATTCGTATATGCTTGGGCATTGTCCAACCCCTTTCAGCCGTTTCCCTTGGTGGGGGGGTTGCCGGATGCGGCGTTTTTTTCGATGTGCTGAATAATCAGACCGGCAATATCTTTATTGTTTGTCTTTTCAACACCTTCCAGGCCAGGAGAGGAGTTAACCTCCATGATCACCGGACCGTGGTTTGCCCGAAGCATATCAACCCCGGCGACATTGAGCCCCATAACCCGGGTGGCCCTGATGGCGGTTGACCGTTCCTCCGGTGTAATGCGAACGACCTTACCTTTCCCACCGCGATGCAGATTAGAACGAAACTCTCCTTTTTCCCCCTTTCGCATCATGGCCGCCACAACCTTGTTGCCGATCACAAAACAACGGATATCGGTCCCCGCCGACTCTTTGATGAATTCCTGTACGAGAATATTTGCGTTCAATCCTTTAAAAGCTTCAATCACGCTCTGAGCGGCCTGGGTTGTCTCCGCTAGAACGACACCGATTCCCTGGGTGCCTTCCAGGAGCTTGACCACCAGCGGAGGGCCGCCGGCGATATTAATCAAATCATCCGTAAACTTGGTTGAGTGGGCAAAACCGGTCACCGGCAGGCCGATCCCCTTCCTGGCCAGAAGCTGCAGGCTACGCAACTTATCCCGGGAGCGGCTGATGGGCACCGATTCGTTGAGGCAATAAACGTTCATCATTTCAAACTGCCGAACCACTGCCGTTCCGTAAAAGGTTATGGACGCGCCGATTCGGGGAATAATCGCATCAAACCCTTCCAGTTTTTCGCCTTTATAATGGATGGATGGTTTATGGGAAGTGATATTCATGTAGCATCTGAGCGGATGAATGACATGCATGTCGTGACCGCGTTCTTGACCGGCTTCCATCAGACGCTGGGTCGAATAAAGCTCCGGTTTGCGGGAAAGAATGCCGATTTTCATTTTAACTCCCTGGATTTTAATTTTTTGGCGTATGCCTTTGCTATCAGCTGTCCGGTGGTATAAGATTTTTCAGGGTCAATCAAAAAACGGTTCTTTAAGGCCGTACGACCGAGGAGCATACGAAAATTCATATTGTCACGACAGGTCAAGGTAATTTCAATAGGCCAGATGATATCCGTTAATGACACTCGAGATTGAATGACGTATCTAAGCTCCCGGTGGCCGCCGGAATCGGTCACCATCCGTTGCTCCAGGATATCTGCCTCGCAGTACCGCACCAAATGCTTTCTGCGCCGAAGTGGGTGGATACCGAAACGTACCCGCTGCCGTCCGTCGGCCATGAACGCCATTACATCAAAGGCGTGCAGCGCCGATGTCTTGGCGCCGGTGTCGATCTTGGCCTTGATTGCCGGGATATTCAGATCCGGAAGTGTCACCCACTCCCGCCATCCGATTGTAAGCATATTGTCTGCCCTAATTGACCTCATGTTCCTGACCGTTTCGCAAAAAGCATTGATAAGCAGCATTAATAGCCGCTGATAAATTATCGATTTTGATCGATGCAACCCCCTATTTCATACACCAGAACCAAACCCGACGGCAAATAGAATCTGGCAAATAAACGGGACGGTCGGTGGCCTCATAGGATTTTACAGGGTTTTCAAATCTTAAAAACAATCACCCGATGGAAAAAAGATCACAACTAAAATGCAGTTTATGCGGTGTTGATCGCATATTTTGACAGGAAAGTTGACATTGAAGAAACACAAAGAACGGTATACGGACTTACAAAATGGGGAGAATGCTTTTGCCGTCTACCGGCACCAAATTGCAGATCTCTGGCATATCTTTTTCGGTTCTGATTTTAAAATTGTTGTGTTTTTCGGATATCATAAGAACAAATCCATTTGGGTAAGCTCCATTTTTTGCTTTTTCCTCTAAAATGCGATATCTATATCGTTGTGTGACTTTCTGGCTTGTGGGTATAGAGTGACAAGAAAGGTTGAGTTCTTCAAAATTTATCCGTAATCGGCAATTTTTTTCCAAGGACATCTAAAAATGAAAGAGACTGAATATTTATTTGGAAACCTGAAAATTATTGAAGATTTAAGGAAAATACCTGTTTTTGAGCCATTTTCACAAGAAGAGCTTAAAATGTTGCTCAATATGAGCAAGTTACGGGTGTATCGATCCGGAGAAACGATTATTCAGGAAGGGGACATTGATCGGTGGGTTTTTTTTCTTATCAGCGGCACTGTTAAAATTTCCAAAAAAGGGGAAACCGTAACAGTGCTCAAACGGTTGGGGGATATTTTCGGAGAAATGAGGTTCATAGATAATGCGCCTCGTTCAGCCGCGGCCATTGCGGAAGGAGAAACAGCCTGTATTGCTGTAGATAGCGAGTATGTGGATGAAATTACCGGCAAGGATAAAATTGCATTTGGTTATATTCTATACCGGGTAATTTCTGAAATCCTGGCTGAAAGACTGCGAGTGGCAACCAAAGAATTAATGGCACTCAAAAAAATGCGAGGGTCCTCATTCTGGAAAAAATAGTTGGGGCTCGATAGAACATTCTGTTTGCAATAGTGGTTATCATTTGGCAAAAAATTGACGGCACTGCCGCTGCCTGTCGCTAATTCGAGGACACGTTTTTCATGAACGCCATCCAGCTCTTTACTGAGCATTATTTCATACTCCTTGGCATGACACGGTTTTCTATCTGGCCGCTGCCCGTTGAACAATCTTTCGCAAGCCCTTTTGAACGCCGGTGGGCAGGGGTTCCGGGAGGTGTGTCGTCAATAGCTGATCAACCTTTGCAGCAGCGCGCTGACCAAGATCTTGCCCGCCTTTGGCTCTCCATCCCTCATAGTTGTGGTGGTCAATGAGGGTGGGATACCATCGATCTCGAAAATGGGTTAGCGTATGATCGCTGTCGAGAAAGCCACCGTCGGGTCCGATCTCATCGATCACATCAAGGGCCAACGTCTCATCATTGATCTCAACCGGCATGAGGGCCGCCTTGATCCAGCTTATTACTTCGTCGCAGATGACGAGCTGGGCCAGGGATCCTGTCAATCCAGATTCGAGATACCCCATGTCGTGAACAAGATGGCTGCCGCTCAGGCTATTGATGAGTAATGTCAAACCCGCTTCGAGACTGGCCTGTTGATCCACCAGCTTTGCGTCGCTGCATCCGCCAAACGCGAACATGGGCAGATCATAGAAGTGCGCCAGATCTTGCGCGATGAACTGTTTTTCCGGCTCAACATACGGGCTGACCATGGTTCGCATATCGAGTGCACTGGCTCCCCAACCAGATGTGATAAACGGTGTACCAGGGCGGTTCAACTGCGACAAGACCAGCCCAACCAGGCAGCCGGCATTCCAGATGGCCATGTTGCCGGCCAGTGTGATGGGCGCCGTTGTCCCGCCAAGTGCCACCGGGATATAGGTTGAGGGTAAGCCTTTCCCTGAGAGGTATAGAATTTTTTCGAGCGCTTCGGCATTGTGCTGAAGGCCATTCGTGACGTTGACATAGCAAGCGGCCAATGGCCTGTCCTGCAACGCTTTTTGGCCGCCAACAACCACTTCGGCCATTTTTACCGCGTCCACACAGCCGGCCAGATCAGTCGTGACGAACATGATCGGCTTGGTGGTGTAATTCAACATCGCCGCCATCACGTATCGATCAGCCACCATATGCGGCACATCTGCCGGGAGGAACATGCCCATCACAAAATCGATGTGCGGTAGCGCATCACAGAGGGCCATCCCGTCGATAACATCTTGCAGCACGGGTTGACGACGCTCGTCGGTGCGATGGTCCAGGATGTTCAGGCAATCCGAGCCTGTGCCGAAAAAACTCCGATTTTTCCCAAGGGGGACGACCGGATCCCCATGACGGTTGTACAACGTGATTTCATGTGGCGCGGTGACCAGGGCCTGTTCGACCAGTGCCAGTGGAATGCGGACCCGGTTCCCATCAGAAACGGCCGCCCCGGCTTTTTTCAGCAAATCAATAGCCGGTTGATGGTGAAGCCGGACACCTGTACGTTCCAGGATCTCCACACTCGCTATGTGTAATTTTTGACAGTCGTTTCCCGACAAGCGTTTGAAGCGTGTATGCGTGTTCATAGAGCACCTTTCTCAGCCATCATGACGTTTTCCGGCCGACCTCATAGTCATATTTTATAGGACAAACATCCCAAATAAGTTTATTTCACCCTCAAAGTGATCATTTTGCCATCAAACTCACAGCGGTAAGCTGCGTTACGATCCCATTGCCTCCCGAACCGCCGAGACCACCGCTTCGGGGCCGGGTTTGAAAATTTTTTCATGGGTGGGTGCGGTCGGTACCGGGATCTGGGGGGCTCCCACGCGCTTGATCGGGCCTTTCAGGAGGTCGAATGCCTCTTCGGCGACCATGGCGGCCAGTTCCGCACCGAATCCACAAAACCGGTTGGCTTCGTGCACCACCACCAGTCGACCGGTCTTGCGAACCGAGTCGAGGATACAGGCCTTGTCCAGGGGTACCAGAGACCGCAGATCGATCACCTCGCAGGAGATGCCCATGTCGCTCAAGGGCTTAAGCGCTGCCATTACCGTGTACAGGGCCGCGCCATAGGCCACTAGAGTGCAGTCGTTGCCCGGCGACGCCATGCGGGCCTTACCCAGGGGGGTACGAATGTCGCCGGGGGGCACGTGCGCCTGGCATGGCCCATTTGCCGAGGAACTTCCAGCGATAGATGGAAGTGATAAGCCGCCCGCCGTTACCGGACGGAAGGGCCACGCCAACAAGGCAAGGGCAGTTTCCAGAAATGGGGCGTCCGAAGGAAGCATGAGGCAGAACCCGTGTACGTAGCGAACAGCGAACCAACTATATGGCAGCGGGGAGGAGGCCGAGCAGGCGTGATAGAGCGAGGCCTAATATCCGGTGAACCAAACCGAAGTGAAGTTGGACGGCATATGGGGAGGCAGTGCGTCTTACCCAGGGAAGCCTTCCTGTGCTGATATCAAGTGTTGCCAAAGGTATCATAAAACCGAACCGAATAGGCGAACCCGAAGCGGGGCAGGGCACAGAAGGTGGCAGATTCACGGGCAGTACTGATGACTTGGGGCCTATGAAGCCTGGTAACAGCGTGGAGGATAAAACCCTGACGATCAGGAAGTTATGTGTATGGTAAGAATGTATAGGCCGGAGAACCTGTCGCAAAGACGATAGTACGATTGATCCCCTCCTATGCCGATACGATACGTTATCAAGCCTGGACATCCCAAACATCGTTATTGGGATGTGGGAAGTCGTGGACGAGAGGCGATGGTGACACCATTGAAGAGCTGATTTAGCGTTACGAAGAGAAGGCACCAGCAAACCGAAAGGGGATGTACGAGCGCCGCTAAGGTCGCCGGCCAGATGGACGTCTGGACGGTTAATCAGGCATCCGGTTCCCCGTCCAAAGGACGGCACGTAATCCGGTAATCTTTGATATGGAGAAGCGTCACGGAGACAAAATAGTAAAACATGTAAAAGTGATGAAATCGGTCTATGAACCGAGACGACTGCGACAGGCATGGCAACAGGTAAAACAAAATGCTGGGGCAGCGGGAATAGATCAAATGACGGTGGAAACGTTCGGGCAACGAAAGGATGAGTTAATAAGGATTATCCACGAGAAGCTCAAAGCGGGAACCTACCGTTTCAAACCTGCTCGAAGGGCCTTGATACCAAAAGAAAGGGGCTCAGAGATGCGGAAATTGGGTATACCCATAGTGATGGATCGAGTGGTCAGCCAGAGTGTCAACCTGGTATTCCAGGAAATATTCGACACAGACTTCACGAAGTCCAATTATGGATTCCGTAGAGGCCACAGTCAGCGTCAGGCTATTTATCATGTCCAAATGATTGTTAAGAAGGGATATGAATGGTGTGCGTCGGTTGATCTGGCCAAGTTTTTCGATGAAATTCCCCACGACCTTGTTCTAAAGCTCATACGCAGGAAGATAGCGGATGAGCGGCTGGTAACGTTGATTGCAAGAGCGTTAAAAGCAGGGATAATGGTTGAAGGGAAACTCGAAAAGACAACCAAGGGTTGCCCTCAAGGGTCTCCGCTCTCGCCGATGTTGTCAAATATCGTTTTGAACGAGCTGGATCAGGAACTGGAGAAAAGAGGCCATCGGTACTGTCGCTGGGCAGATGATTTTCTGGTTTTGTTAAAATCGGAAAGAGCTGCAAAGCGGGTAATGGAAGGAATTACCGGCTACCTGGAGAACAATCTGAACCTTCCTGTAAATAAGGAAAAGAGTCAGGGGGCATTAGTCAAGAATGTTCTTTTTCTTGGTTTCCAAATTCTGCGGGGAAAGATCAGGGTGAGCAATAAAGCCCGCCTTAAATTCAAGACCAAGGTCAGGGAGTTAACCCGCAGAAACAATCCACTGTCCATGCACCAGGTCATCCAGGAACTGAACGTGTATTTAAGGGGCTGGGTCGGTTATTTCCGTATTCAGGAATTTCGTATATTATTCAGGGACCTTGACGGGTGGATACGCAGCCGTATGAGATCCATGCAACTGAAGAAATGGAAGAAACCACGGAAATTTCAGAGAATGATGATACGGGCCGGTTATAAACTCCACGAAGCACGTCGGGTATGGGTCAAGATGAACCGATGGCAATCGGTAATGCGTAAAGAGGTTCGGTTTGTAATGAACCTCCAATGGCTTAGAAGGCAGAGATTGATATTTTTACATGATTTTACACAGAAGCAACGATCTCTTGAATTAAAATTCAGTCGCTAATCGAGGAGCGGCTTACCTGGCCGGTACGAGCCGTTCTGTAGGGAGGGGGTAGCCCATAAGGCTACCTCCTACCAGATTAGAATATCTTTGACCGTTTGCCAAGAATCCGGGCATGACAATAAAGGTAAATGATACCAGATACGGCCGGTATGTCAAAATATATTTATTTGTCGCGAACCGCCTTTTTACGACAGGTGATTCAAGACCAAAATCTGGCCGGGTAGTGGCGAAAAGGGAATCGGGATGTCCTGATCCGGGGGAAGGGGAGGGGAGTGTCTGTTGCTCAAACACTGCGGGGGCACTGAGGAAGCGGGACATCGGGAATCGACGTCCCGCTTCCCCTTTTACTGCGGCAACGGTGACTGGTTACAGCATCCGTCCGATCAGTGCACCGTGCTGAACGGCGGAGAACCCGTTGGCCGCGTTGGGATATGCATCCCCGACTTCATATACGGCCGGCACCATTCCTTCCAGATGCTTCGTGATACTGTTTTCGCTCCTGACACCGAGGGCCATGACAAAAGAATCAAATTTGCCAAGGCTTTCATCCGTACCGTTTTTGCTGATAAGCAGCTCATTGTCCCCGGTAATTTTTTTAACCGGAGAGGAAACGGCGATCTTCGCCCCCTTTTTCGCGAGGCTTTCAAGAATGAATACCTTGCGGGCAAATTTTTCATCCCGGGCGATCTGGGGCAGCATCTCGACGACCGTTACATTCTTTCCCTGATCCAGCAGAAAGTGCGCGGTTTCAACACCGCAGGCCCCGCCGCCGATGACGGCGACATTTTTGCCGATATCGGCTTTGCCGTTCAGCGTATCGGGAACGGTGAAGACATTCGCTTTATCAGATCCCTGGAGGGGCGGGACAATCGGAACACTTCCGGTTGCCACGACAGCGATATCCGGGTCCAGTTCCTTCACATAGGCCGGGGTGACCGTTTTGTTGAGTTCAAGCGTCACGTTGGCCATTTTCTTGAGTTCATGCACACGCCAGCTCACGACGGCCCTGAATTGCTCCTTGCCCGGCGGGATCGCCGCCAGATTCCACTGCCCGCCGAATGCTGAATCCTTTTCGCAAAGCGTGACCTTATGGCCCCGCTTGGCGGCAACAAAGGCGGTTTCCAGCCCGGCGATGCCGCCGCCGATGACAAGGACATTTTTAGGATTGTCCACCGGCGTCAGCTTGTATTTTCTCTCCCGTCCCACTTCCGGATTCTGGAGACAGTCCACAAAAAAGGCCGTAAACAGGTTGTCGACGCAGCCCTGGTTGCACCCGATACATTGCCGGATATCCTCGGATCTGCCCTCCTCGGCTTTCAGTGCCCAGTCAGGGTCTGAAATCAAGCCCCTGCCCAGGGCCACCATATCCATTTTACCGGACGCGATGAGCTTTTCGGCCTGCTCCGGGGTGCGGATGGACTGGACGCCGATCACGGGGACATCAACCACCTTCTTGATTTCGGCGATCTGGTCCACAATCGGGGCGGGACCGATTTCGGCAATCGGCATTACGGCGTTCATCCCTTCAGCCGTCAGGCCGTGTCCCGTGGTGACATGCAGGGCGTCAACGCCGGCTTTTTCTATCAATTTGGCCATCTTTTTGGCTTCCTCGATGTCGATACCGTCATCCAGGCATTCAGTGGCAACCATTCTGAACAGGACAGGATAATCCTTCCCCACGGCCTTGCGGACCTTTTCAATGATCGCCAGCGGGAATCTCATCCGGTTTTCAAGGCTGCCGCCATACTCATCATCGCGGTGATTGAAATGCGGCGACATCATCTGCTGGATCAGAAAGCCCTGGGAGCCCTGAATTTCAACGGCATCGACACCGGCTTTCTGGGCCCTGACCGCTGCATCGGCAAACTTCTGCACGATCATTTCAATCTCATCGACCGTAATTTTCCGGACATAGAACATACTTTTTTCCAGGTCAGGATGGTTCCCGAACAATTCTTTGATCAGGGTCCATATGCCCCCGTCAGGGGACACCTGCTGCTTTTTCGACATGATGGGAAAGCCTTCAAGACCGCCGAACATGATCTGAACCGCCAGCTTGGAACCGGCGGCATGGATTGCATCGGCCAGTTTTTTCCAGCCCGGAATAAACGAATCATCCCAGATGGAATTCATAAAGGCGATGGGTTTTCCCCCCTTATCCACCGGGGCGACACCGGAGATGATCAGGCCGGTGTGCCCTTCGGCGCGCCGGGCATAATAATCGATCAGCCGCTGGGTGATGTAATCATCCCCCTCGTTGTATCCCGTGCTCATGGGGGCAAGGGCGGTTCTGTTTCTCAATTCCATGCCATTGATCGTAATCGGCTCACAGAGTTTTTTGAATTGTTTACGCATTGATCCACCCCCTTTCCAAGGCTGTCACATACTCGGTCGGCTTTTCATCGTACAGGGCCATGCGGACAAGATCAGCCGCCATTACCGGCATAATTCCGGATGCTTTGTCATCCCGGGCCAATGCCGCATAACAGAACGGGCACACAAACATCATATGATCGGCACCGTAATGCTTGGCATCGGCAATGTTCTTATCCCGGATGTCCTGGGAGAACCGCTGATTTTCAGCCAGACTTTCGGATGCACCGCCACCTAAACCGGCCACCGCACCGCAGCATATCTGGTTGCGGCGGTCATACTTACGCTCCACCAGCTTGATGCCCAGCAGGTCAAACAACTCCTCGATCCATATATGCCGATCCGGACCGCACCGCAGGGAACACGGGAGTTGAACGGCACACCTGAACCCCAGCTTCTTTACATCCTTGTAATTCGCCTTGACCACCCGAATGAGCCACTCCAACAGATGCACCGGCTTGAAATTCGGCTGCAGCCTCATATCCTTTGCATAGCTGAAAAACGGCGCATAACATTCATCATGGTAAAAAACGATTTCATCGGCCGGCAACTTGTTGAGGTTGCTGATGTACGTCGGCATCCTGTCAAACACCATCGAATCCTGCCGTCCGTGGACCATACCGTTGACGCAGAAATAATCCCCGCCGCCCACGATATTCAGCCCTTCAAAGAGTTTACTCTCCGAAAACAGATGGGGCTGGAAATACTCCATGCAGCAGACACTCATCCATGGCGCATTTTTTTTGGTTTTTCGAATGAAGTTCCTTGCCAGGTCAAAGCAAAACGTCTCCAGAAGGGTCGTCGCCGCCCCTCTTTTCAACCCCGATCCCTCTTCCTCCATTCGGTGAATAATAAGATCGAACGGCTGGGCGCCTTTATTACAAAAGGAATTACAGCCACAACAGGTGATACAGTCGTCGAGTACCGCACTGTGTTTTCCTTCGATCAGCGCCTTCATCTCCTTTTTGGCCCGCTCACGATCGTACCCGAGATACAGGCAGGCCTCCAAACACTCACCACAAAGATCACATCGTTCTGGTTTCCACATACACGCTCCTTTCTGCTTGGATTGCATTATGTTAAAGCATTTGGTGCGGCGGACTATCTCACACAGCACCTGGATATGATTTACACCCGTCATTCTTTTTTTAAAATCGAGGCAACACACCATATTGCACTAAAAAAAATACTATTTTTATGCCGGATTGACCCTATTGCCCTTTGTGGATGACCGTGATAAATTAATACCGTGTAAATTTACGACCTGAAGAGGCTCAATTTTAAGCGATCATGAACATTTGCCGGCAGGGGAGGACATCAATGCAAAAGAAGATACGAATTGTTCTCGCGGAAGACCACATAATCGTCAGGGACGGGATTAAATCCCTTATTTCGGCCAACCCGGATTTTGAGATCGCGGGCGAGGCCGGAAACGGGCTCGAAGCGATCCGACTGGTTGATAAGCTCAAACCGGACCTTATTCTCATGGACCTTACGATGCCGAAATCCAACGGTCTGGACGCCATCGGCGATATCAAGGCCTGTTCGCCTGAAACCCGGATATTGATTCTGACCGTCCATAAAATAGAGGAATATGTCCGTGCCTGTCTGAAGGCCGGCGCCGATGGATACCTCCTTAAAAAATCCTCTCACAAGGAACTGCTGAATGCCATCTGTCATGTCATATCCGGAGAACCGTACCTTGATCCGGGCATTTCCGATAAAATCATCAAGGGATACCTGAGGGGGAACACAGAAACGGACCGGGGGACCCTGAATACGCTTACAAAAAGAGAACGGGAGGTACTCAAGCTGATTGCGGAGGGGTATAAGAACGCAGAAATTTCGGACTATCTGTGTATAAGTGTCAACACGGTCGAGAGTCACCGTAATAATTTAATGAAGAAACTTGACCTGCACAGTGTCGCCGCTTTGACGGCGTATGCCATCAAACAAGGTCTGACATGCTCATAATTGATTATGTGCTGGGCCATAACGCCCGGATGGTGGTGCCTTCCTGCGGGGTCGACATAATGGAGAACACGCCGCCTGAATGTTTGACCCGCTCCTGCATGCTGAAAAGCCCGAAGCCCCTGCGGCCTTTTTGACCGGCATGGACCGTTTTCCGGGAATCAAATCCGGTCCCGTTATCCGTGATAAATATCCCGACCCTGTTTCCTGTTCCGGCAAGACTGACATGGACACAGGTGGCCTGGCTGTGACGTGCGACATTGTTCAGTGACTCCTGAAGTATCCTGAATATATGGATTTTTATGGCTGGCGGAATGTCATCTTCGTCAAGCTGGATATTTTGCATCATTTCAATCGATGGATAAACGGAATGATACTCCCGGCAGAACCAGGAGACGGTGGCAATGATGCCCAGGTCGTCCAGTGTCGATGGCCGCAGGTCCATGGCAATCCGGGATACTTCGTCAATGGCGGTCTGGATGATCGGGACGAGCTTTTCCAGGGAGGCGGCCCCGCCGTGGGAACAGCCGTCAGTTGTCTGTTCAACGCACTTTTCCGCAACGTATTTGATAGAGGACAGGTATTGGCCGATGCTGTCATGCAGCTCCTGTGCAATAGACTGGCGCACATTTTCATCCGACTTGATGAGCTGTGCGGTGAGTTTCTGCAGATCTTTTTGAGACTGCTGCAATTTTTTTTCGGCCAACCGTTGCCGGGTGATATCTTCCATGTACACCAGTACCATATCGGGAGCCACGTAGGCGCATGTAAAGGTGACGTATTTTTTGTCTCCCGTGGTAAACATCCGGTAGAGTGTCTCCCCCTTATAGATTGTCTTGTCATGAAAGGCCTTTGTGATGGTTTCAAACAGTTCCCGGTTTTCCCGGTACAGGATACAGGCTTTCTTGCCGATAAATTCTTGAATTTGTTCGTTTGTAAATTCGTATGCCGCGGCATTGTAATCAGCGAGCAGCAGGTCGTTACCCACCATCTGCCAGGTATAGGTCGGCAGCGGATGCCCCATATACTGGGCCCTGAGTCGTTTTTCGCTTTGTTGGAGCGCATCTTTGGCCATCCTGTTTTCATTGATGTCGATATGCGTGCCAATCATGCGAATCGGATTCCCTTCCGCGTCCCAGTCAACCACCCGGCCCCTTTTTAATATCCATTTCCATCCGCCGGTCTTGGTTTTAAGACGCAGTTCCATCTCGCACTTGCACTGCTTGCAGGAGATACACTGATGCAACTGTTGGTTGACCTTATTTCTGTCATCGATGCACACAAGATCTAGAAATGCATCATAAGACGTCACAATTTCAGGGCCCGGCGGGAGCAGGTCGTTCGGTTCGAACCCCAACATGCCAAAATAAGACGGGCAGGTGACAATGGTGCCACTGGGGATATTCCACTCCCACACCCCTTCGCTGCTGACCTCGAGGGCAAGCAGGCGGCGTTTTTCACTTTCCCGGAGCAAGTTTTCGATTTCTTTTCTCTTTGTTATGTCGTTACAGTAGGTGATCACAAGGTTGGGTTCCACAAAAACATAGGTAATAATCATATGTTTACATTCACCGGTCGAAAACATGCAGTACGGTAATTCACACCGGATAATATTCTTTTGCCTCACGCAAAGATCGAAATGATTGAGAATAACCGGTTGATCCTTATAAAGATCTTTTGCATTTTTGCCTATAAAATCGGAGATCTTTCCCGAGGTATAAAGTTCGGTAACCTTATTGTATCCAAGAAGGAAATAATCATCATGTTTTTTTTCCCAGCTCATACAAAGGGAATGGGAAATTTCTTCCGGGCAGCTTTTATGCACCTCATTTTCGGGCGGGTCAAAATTCATTCCCGCCTTCTCGACGACATTGAACAACGCAAATTGTTGCCCGTTGACCGTCACGATACGATTTTTGTAAAGAACCGGAAAACTTTGGCCGTTTTTTTTCAGGCAGCTCAACCATACATACGAATCGGCGGAATCGGTAAAAATATCCGGAGAGTTATCCTCTTTGCCGCCCGCAAGAAGATCCTTGGATCGAAGCGAAAGCATTTCATCTCTGCCGTATCCGAACATCTCGCAGGCCCCCTCATTACAGTCGAGAATGCGTCCGTTCAACTTGATTACAAAAAGGGCGCCGGGAACGAGATTGAAAAAATCATTGAAGAAACCGTGCTGAACCGGATCGGAGACCGTTTTCCTGTCGTCTTTCATTGATTGTTCTCCCCTTCAACGTTTATGGCCTGAGCGATAAACAAAAATTGCGTATAAGGGTTAAGGCAACGTATCCGCCGGTTGATTGTGCTGCAGGCAATACACCGGCCGGAAAAAAGGATACACCGCCATGCGTAAAGATAACGTAATTATTTTAAAAAAGCCAGGGGCCTTATTGCAGATTTTCGGCATTTTTTTCGGTTCCGATTCCGGAATGGTTGTGTTTTTTGAATACCACAAGAACGGGTCCATTTTAGTTGATTTCAATTTTTGCTTTTTCCACTGAAATGCGATATCTGTATGGTTGTGTGACTTTCTGGCTTGTGGGTATAGAGTGACAAGAAAGGTTGAGTTCTTCAAAATTTATCCGTAATCGGCAATTTTTTTCCAAGGACATCTAAAAATGAAAGAGACTGATTATTTATTTGGAAACCTGAAAATTATTGAAGATTTAAGGAAAATACCTGTTTTTGAGCCATTTTCACAAGAAGAGCTTAAAATGTTGCTCAATATGAGCAAGTTACGGGTGTATCGATCCGGAGAAACGATTATTCAGGAAGGGGACATTGATCGGTGGGTTTTTTTCTTATCAGCGGCACTGTTAAAATTTCCAAAAAAGGGGAAACCGTAACAGTGCTCAAACGGTTGGGGGATATTTTCGGAGAAATGAGGTTCATAGATAATGCGCCTCGTTCAGCCGCGGCCATTGCGGAAGGAGAAACAGCCTGTATTGCTGTAGATAGCGAGTATGTGGATGAAATTACCGGCAAGGATAAAATTGCATTTGGTTATATTCTATACCGGGTAATTTCTGAAATCCTGGCTGAAAGACTGCGAGTGGCAACCAAAGAATTAATGGCACTCAAAAAAATGCGAGGGTCCTCATTCTGGAAAAAATAGTTGGGGCTCGATAGAACATTCTGTTTGCAATAGTGGTTATCATTTGGCAAAAAATTGACGGCACTGCCGCTGCCTGTCGCTAATTCGAGGACACGTTTTTCATGAACGCCATCCAGCTCTTTACTGAGCATTATTTCATACTCCTTGGCATGACACGGTTTTCTATCTGGCCGCTGCCCGTTGAACAATCTTTCGCAAGCCCTTTTGAACGCCGGTGGGCAGGGGTTCCGGGAGGTGTGTCGTCAATAGCTGATCAACCTTTGCAGCAGCGCGCTGACCAAGATCTTGCCCGCCTTTGGCTCTCCATCCCTCATAGTTGTGGTGGTCAATGAGGGTGGGATACCATCGATCTCGAAAATGGGTTAGCGTATGATCGCTGTCGAGAAAGCCACCGTCGGGTCCGATCTCATCGATCACATCAAGGGCCAACGTCTCATCATTGATCTCAACCGGCATGAGGGCCGCCTTGATCCAGCTTATTACTTCGTCGCAGATGACGAGCTGGGCCAGGGATCCTGTCAATCCAGATTCGAGATACCCCATGTCGTGAACAAGATGGCTGCCGCTCAGGCTATTGATGAGTAATGTCAAACCCGCTTCGAGACTGGCCTGTTGATCCACCAGCTTTGCGTCGCTGCATCCGCCAAACGCGAACATGGGCAGATCATAAAAGTGCGCCAGATCTTGCGCGATGAACTGTTTTTCCGGCTCAACATACGGGCTGACCATGGTTCGCATATCGAGTGCACTGGCTCCCCAGCCAGATGTGATAAACGGTGCACCAGGGCGGTTCAACTGCGACAAGACCAGCCCGACCAGGCAGCCGGCATTCCAGATGGCCATGTTGCCGGCCAGTGTGATGGGCGCCGTTGTCCCGCCAAGTGCCACCGGGATATAGGTTGAGGGTAAGCCTTTCCCCGAGAGGTATAGAATTTTTTCGAGCGCTTCGGCATTGTGCTGAAGGCCATTCGTGACGTTGACATAGCAAGCGGCCAATGGCCTGTCCTGCAACGCTTTTTGGCCGCCAACAACCACTTCGGCCATTTTTACCGCGTCCACACAGCCGGCCAGATCAGTCGTGACGAACATGATCGGCTTGGTGGTGTAATTCAACATCGCCGCCATCACGTATCGATCAGCCACCATATGCGGCACATCTGCCGGGAGGAACATGCCCATCACAAAATCGATGTGCGGCAGCGCATCACAGAGGGCCATCCCGTCGATAACATCTTGCAGCACGGGTTGACGACGCTCGTCGGTGCGATGGTCCAGGATGTTCAGGCAATCCGAGCCTGTGCCGAAAAAACTCCGATTTTTCCCAAGGGGGACGACCGGATCCCCATGACGGTTGTACAACGTGATTTCATGTGGCGCGGTGACCAGGGCCTGTTCGACCAGTGCCAGTGGAATGCGGACCCGGTTCCCATCAGAAACGGCCGCCCCGGCTTTTTTCAGCAAATCAATAGCCGGTTGATGGTGAAGCCGGACACCTGTACGTTCCAGGATCTCCACACTCGCTATGTGTAATTTTTGACAGTCGTTTTCCGACAAGCGTTTGAAGCGTGTATGCGTGTTCATAGAGCACCTTTCTCAGCCATCATGACGTTTTCCGGCCGACCTCATAGTCATATTTTATAGGACAAACATCCCAAATAAGTTTATTTCACCCTCAAAGTGATCATTTTGCCATCAAACTCACAGCGGTAAGCTGCGTTACGATCCCATTGCCTCCCGAACCGCCGAGACCACCGCTTCGGGGCCGGGTTTGAAAATTTTTTCATGGGTGGGTGCGGTCGGTACCGGGATCTGGGGGGCTCCCACGCGCTTGATCGGGCCTTTCAGGAGGTCGAATGCCTCTTCGGCGACCATGGCGGCCAGTTCCGCACCGAATCCACAAAACCGGTTGGCTTCGTGCACCACCACCAGTCGACCGGTCTTGCGAACCGAGTCGAGGATACAGGCCTTGTCCAGGGGTACCAGGGACCGCAGATCGATCACCTCGCAGGAGATGCCCATGTCGCTCAAGGGCTTAAGCGCTGCCATTACCGTGTACAGGGCCGCGCCATAGGCCACTAGGGTGCAGTCGGTGCCCGGCGACGCCATGCGGGCCTTACCCAGGGGGGTACGAATGTCGCCGGGGGGCACTTCACCGGGCATCCGGCCGAGCATCAGGTCCTCTACTACGATGACCGGGTCCGGGTCGAATATGGCGCTGAGCAATAACCCCTTGGCATCTGCCGGTGTGGCCGGCCAGACGATTTTCAGGCCCGGACTGTGCGCGATCCAGGATTCAAGGTTGTGGGAGTGCTGACTGCCGGCACCAAAGCCGACGCCGGCCCTGACCCGCACCGTCAACGGGAAGTTGGATTTTCCGCCGCTCATATACCGCAGCTTCCCGGCATGATTCACCAGCATGTCGCTTGCCAGGGTAATGAATGGGAAAAACATAATTTCCACTATCGGCCGCAGGCCCATGCAGGCGGCACCGACGGCAAGTCCGGCGATGGCCGCCTCGCTGACCGGTGTATCCCTTACCCGCTGTGGACCAAATTTTTCCAAAAGACCGTGGGTGGCCGCGTTGGGATCCTGGTGGATGGAAATCCCCACGCCTTCGCCGGCGAGAAATACCGTCTCATCGATTTTCATGGCAATCGTGAGGGCTTCGTTTAGGGCTTGTCCGAATGTTTTTTGAGGCATGGTAGGCTCCTTTCAGGCACTGGGCGGTTGGACGAATACGTCGGTCAGGGCGGTTTCGGGTCCGGGGTAGGGGCTTTCGTCGCCAAACGCCACGGCGGCTGCCACACGCGCCTCGGCATCCTGGTCAATGGCCCGGATCCGGGCCTGGTTGAGCACCTTATCATCAAGCAGCTGTTGGCGGTAGCGAACGATCGGACACCGGGCTGCCCAGATCGCAAGCTCCGCTGGGTCCACATAATGCTGGTGGTCCTGTTCACCATGTCCGCGCATGCGGTAGGTCAATGCTTCCATAAAAGCAGGCCCCTTGCCCGAACGGCAATGCGCAGCCAGTTCGACGCCGAGATTGTAAACGGCCTCCACGTCATTGCCATCCACGCTCGTTCCGGGCATGTCGTATCCTTTGGCACGCTGGAAAATGTGCGAGGTGGCGCAGTGTTCTTCAGGCCGCTGGGCACCGGCCCAGCAGTTGTTTTCGCAGACGAACAAAAGCGGGAGATTCCAGACGCCGGCCAGATTCATGGCTTCGTGCACGCTTCCTTCGGCCGCTGCACCATCGCCGAAAAAAACCACGGTTATTCCGGTGGTACGCTTGTACTGTTGGGCAAAAGCCGCACCAAGGGCCAGCGGGGGCCCGGCACCGACCACCGTGGATGTCATCAGTATATTAAGATCCGGCACGGATAGATGCAGGGTGCCGGCCTTGCCGCCGTTGACGCCCGTGCCCTTGGCCATAATCTCTGCCATCAGGGAATTGAGGTCCGCGCCCCTGGCCAGCAGGTGACCGTGGCTGCGGTGGTTGCTGATGATGACGTCCACCGGTTCCAGGGCCGAAACGATGCCCGTGGCAACCGCCTCCTGGCCATTGGCCAGAATCTGCATACCCGGCATCCGGCGGGGTTCTTGGCTAAGGGTTACGATTTTTTCCTCGAACTTGCGTGTCAGGACCATACTTGTATAAAGACGGGTCCGAAGGTCTGGGGCGAGTTGGTTTTTCGTCATAAAACCTCCTTATGGGTACCTTTATTCGTTCGACAATTTGTCAATCATACAATTAAAATCCAGCAAAACAATAATAGTTCAAGTCTTTGGGATGATCTCGGTCATTGCATTGTCTCTGTTGAACATCACATTTCGGTTGAACCAGACAACAAGAACAGCGACGGCGACAAAGACGTACATATCGTAAGGTTGAGCGTCGGGCCATAATGGATTGTTGAGCTGAAAATGGAATGCTGCAGGCAGTAAAATACTGCCGTGAGATTTGTTAAATAGGACCGTCACGATCACACTGACCGCAACAGAGCCGGCAAAAAATGGTGTGAATGACCAGGCACTTTGCGGCGTCCCGCTTAAAAGAAATGCAGGCAAGTGCCAAAAACCCCAAATAACACCAAGCATCAGCCCCGCCCAGATGGGCGCAAACTTTCGTTGCAGCAACGGCAGGGCCAGACCCCTCCAACCGAATTCCTCGATGGGGCCTTTGATCGCAGTTAATACCATAGCAACAGAAAATGCCTGAAATGAGGAAAATGGGAATGGTTCCGCGAGAATGGTTCCCTTCAAAGCGGCGCTGCCGAAATATATCAACGGAATGCCAAAAAACAAAAATGCATACCAGTAAAGAGAGGTGCGCCAGAGCAACAACCGGGTAAGGTAACGCATCAACCCTTTGCTACCAGCGGTGTACATGACGATAATGACACCGGCGATCGCAGGTGCGTAAACGGCTAAGAAAAAAAGTGGATGTTGCCCGGTCAGTTTGCCGAACATCGAATTCATCAACTCCGGGAGAAAGATGAACAGCGCCAGAATTCCCCACGCTATGCCGAAAGCAATAAGTAGAAATGGTACCAGGGATATGAGTGGGACCTGATGTCTGTCAGTGCTTGATGGGTTCAAAATTCAGGTGTGTTCTCTTTTATAGTAAGGCGTCCATAAGAATATTTGCCGAAGTCAATGATCCTCGCTCTCATCAATCGCCTTGCCCAGAGCGACAGCGGCGGGTAAGGGCGGATGAATGCACTTCTTAGCGGTTGATATATTTGAATAATTTCCTGCAAGTAACATCAACTTCCTCTTGCCAGTTTTCGTTGTCTTGAAACATCAGCGGGCCTTCATGAAATGATAAATACTGTAGAATCAGTTCAAAAGGGGGAAAAGACCTCAATAAGGCTTAAGGATATTGCATGACAATCATTATTGATCCTCCAGTCTTCAATCCATTCTTACCCGATTAGCTAAAGTATATTTTTATTCTACTCTGATAACCATGCTTCCGCCGCTTCTTTCTGGTGTCGATTGAAAGCTTTAATTTCAAGACCAGGAATTAGCATGCCTTCAAATTCACTAATTTTTTTAATCCAATGCTTGTCACTCAAAACTGCGGCACGATTAAATTTTTTTATAAACCCAAACATCAATGATAATCGTGAAAACTCAATGGCTATCGCATTCAATGATGGCAGATGAAAATCAATAACATCGTATAGCATCTTTCCTTTTTCAATTCCTTTGGACTTGTCAACAAGTTCATCTAAAGCAGTTTGCATTTCCTCGGAATTTAATTTTCCGCTCAACTCAATGTCTAAACGATTCGTTCCTTTTCTCGTTACCTTAAACATAAATCCTCCGACCAAAGAATTTTTTATAAAGCTGACGCGAAAGCCCATAGTGTCTTTTTCACGCCCTTTCCTGGTTGCTGTTTATTCCGCTGAACGCAGAAATCAGTGGCAATCAGGGCAGCAGTGTCAGTGAAAATGACCCCAATAAAACATTCAATGAAAAAATAATTAAAGTCGCAAGGCCCTGGCTGTCAACTGAACTGACAGGTTATCTTTTCTGTTTATTTTCAGACATACCCTTTGCCACATAATTAAACATCTTTGATGGTGATCCTCCGGCGCCTGAGATTTTATTCATTGCACCGGCTATTCCGATAATTCCGATCAAATAAGGGGCGATTAAAATAAAGCTGATCAACTTCAAATAGAATGGCAGCAAAATATGAGGAAACCAAATAAACCACGTTAGAAACAAGGAAAAATAGAACCCGAATAACAAAAAAATGAAAATCCGATTAGCCTTGGAAGCCTAATTCTACCCCCAGACATTTTTTGATTCTTTATTTCATTCAGTATGCACTTTATCATTGAAATTGTAGAACCAATCAGTGGTAAAATAAATAATAATGACAATAAAAATCGCATAAACGTCATGTAATTTATCCTCCTTCTGGAGAAGCCAACATGCCGCGCGGATTTTTGCGTCGGTTGAATTAGCCTTGGGTTTAAACTATTTTTTTTAAAATTTCAGTTTCGAAAATACACATTTTACATTATGATTTTTCATTCATTGTTTTACAAACTTGCTTGAACCGCCTTATCAAGTTTTTTCCAGTAACAACGCTGGCGGTTATGACGCCGTTGAGGGGTGTTAATCCATGGGCAAAAATGTCTTCACCGGTAAAAAAGAGGTTTTTTATTCCAGACCTGGGTGACAATTCCGGATTATGCGCTTTTTGAATATCAAGACCAAACATTGATCCTTGGTTATGGTGAGTAAAGTTTTTTACGTCCAATGGGGTAAGCAATTTGGAATACCGGATATGCGCTAATATTCCTGGGAACTTTTCATTGAGATGATTAAGGTAAAACTGAACGATTCGTTCCGTCATCTGTTTATATTCATCGCTATCTTGTTTTCCTTCATATTTTTCAAAGTACGCGTATCGGGTTTCGTGATGAATTTCAGCCGTATGATAGTTGGGATGCCGATGTTCTTTGTCTAGAAGGGAAGGAAATGAGATGGTAACATCATCACAAACCCATCCTTTTTTCGTAGGATTGCGAGACATTGTGGAAGGGTCACCAATGATTGTTTTATATGCGGATCTCCGGATTCCAAAAGATGAGATATCACCTTCAAAACCGACCAGTAAAAGCAGAAATGAAGGGACAGATGTATGTTCCGCCAGGGCTTTGACAAGACGAGCGGGTCGTTCTTGCTTCGGAACAAGCCCGAACAGGGTTTCTTTAATACCAATGGCGCTTATAATCGTGTCCGCATGAATTTCGTTCCCATCGTCTGTCTCCACGCCGATTGCTTTATTGTCTTTGAAAACAATCCTTTTCACACCTGATGCCTGTCGCACTTCTCCCTCCTTTCGGCTAATTGACGCAACCAGGGCATCTACCAATGCTTGTCCTCCCCCGTCCGGGAAAAACATTCCGTTAAACTGCATATTCTGAGCATAAGCATAGAAAGGAAAAGGCGTTTCGCCAAGGGGTATTCCAAAGTAGTGGGAGAAAGATAATAGAACGGCTCTCAGTTTCTTGTCTTTGATTTTTAAGACGGTATCTATGACTTCTGTAACTGATTTGTCCATGTGAGGCAGCATCTTAAATGTTCTGGAGAACCAGAACATAAATTTGGCAATTGCAGGGGAATACATTTTGGGAAGTGAAAACATGGCTGACTTTTTTTCAAGAATGTCCAGGTATCTAAAGTACACATCAACCTTTTGACTTTCATGGGGGAACTCGGATTTCAATTTTTTCCGCAATTTGCTTTTATCATTAATAAATGCAAATTGATAATTCATGTCGGGAAAATATTTAATTTGACATTCATCGTCCAGCGGAGAGAAGGATATGGTTCCGTCTGTAATAGCGTTCAGCAACATATAGTCGACACTGGTCTCGGCATAATCGCACACCCATTGCACCCCGGGTGACCAACGCCAGTTCCCGGTCTCTGGTTCGGTAAAAGCACTCATTGACCCCCCGGGAAAAGATTCTTTTCCAACACCAGCACCTTGTAATTACATACTGCCAGTGAAGCAGCACACGACAGGCCGCCAATACCGGAACCGATAATTATGGCATCAATCTTTTCTTTTGGCATCTTTCTGCCTTTCATTTCAAAATGAATTCGAGAGAAGCAGGGGGAGTTGGTAAAAGGTGAACTTGTTTTGACTTTCGCCTAAAATTTTCGAAAGTCTCCGACGACGCCTTTTTCGCAATTCATATATCAAGCCACACCACCATGGGGAGATGTCCTGCGACATCCATAATCGCTATCATCGCCAATAACGGATGCGGTGATTAAACAGGCGAAACTTTCGTCCTTACCGATCACCTGTTGGGTAACAATATCAAAATTCACCTCCTTGTGGAGACGCCCAATGATTCGGGCTTAGCCGGGCGCGAGCACGCTTTTGTTATCCCGGCCGTTTCGACATACTTCTATAATCATATTCCGTACCAAAAGAAAATCTTGATCTCTGGGAAAAAGTGATAAATGCCTCGAATTCGGAACGATATGAAGCCGTCTGCTCCTGGCATTTGTTGCTGATGCATAGATCCGCTCAATCACTTCTGATGGTATTACATCGTCAACCTCGGCAGCAATGACCAAAAGGTTCCCTTTGAATTCAGACATGATGCCGAATGCATCTGAGTTCTGCCAACTGCCGGGTGCGCGGATTGTGGTCGAGAACTCGGAGCCAAAGGATAGATCGTATGCTCGGGGCGTATAAACAGCTGGCACCAACAATATTAAATTACTCACTGCAAACACTTCAGTTAATTTTATGGCGGTATAACCACTCATGCTGGCAGCAATCAGGGTAAGGGGCTCTATGCAGGTGTGCCGTATGACAACCGCCGCCTGGTCCGTCCTTCCATGCAGGGTGGAATCGGAAATATCCCCTCCCGTCTCACCGTGTCCGATAAAGTCAAAGCTGGCAGACGGTATGTCGTGGTCATTCAGGGATTCACGTAGCCGTGAAAAACGGGCACGTGATGATTTGCCGGCACCATGCAGTACTACGGTCTCACATTTTGTTTTGTATCTGTCTCCTTTAAGCACGAATTGACCAAAAGGAAGTTGGAACGTTTTGAGACTCACTTTCTCCTTCTCGCTTCTTATTGGGGACACCGTCAAACTGAGGGGCCGGGAAACGAAAACCGAAAGACTACGCAAAAGATCAGATGCCCGTCGCAAGTTTAGATTTTAAAAATGGCATGACTTTCCCGGCCCCTCTCCAGTGCCAGGTCATACCATCATTTTTCATCATGGCCTATATTTTCTCTAACCTGCTTAAATTGTGCTCTTATTTTTCCTGCCGATACGCCCATGGCTATAGATTGTACAGCACCAATCTCGTCGTCCGTGAGGCCATTTTCTTTGGCAACTCCAGAGAAATGCTCCATTCAAGGATAACAACCGATGATGAACGATACCGCCAACTGAATCATAATGGTTGTTTTTGGTTCATCCGACTAAAGCGTACTTTGTTTCATGAAGTCCGCAAATTTTCAATTTAAAAAACTCCATATCCCTAAATCCGTAGGCCTGCCTTTGGAGAGTTTTAATTTTATTGTTTGTTCCCTCTAAAGGTCCTGTTGAAATAGGATAATCATAGTGATTGAGAATCCCAAAAGCATGGCCTGCTAAAGTATTCGCAAATTTCTTGAGCATTCCAATGCTGGTGCTTCTTGCTTTTTTTACCCATTGGTTCAGTACTTCTTTTGCCTCGAGTTTAGAGGCCTGAAGCCATATTCGTTTTAGATCTTCCTTCAAGTAGTAAGCCGTGGCCAATGGTTTGTTAAGTTTCAGAGCTTGTTCAAGACGTTCTTTCTCATTTTTTTCTTCATTAAGATTATTGGTGTTTTTCAGCAGAAGCCAGCGGGTTCCTTTCAGCACTTTTTGTTGCAATGGGCCTTCAGCCTCTCGCTGAATTTCTCCTGCGTAGAGTTATAGTCAAGAGTTGTGTATGGAAAAATTAGGCGGCGATCCGTTTTTCTTCTATTCCATTCACAAACTTTACTCCTTTTATTACCTGCGCCAAGCGTTCGGGATGATGCAAGCGTATCCATTTTTTTTCTGCGCACTGACATAATTTAAATGCCATGGTCATTACCGTATTTACAGAAAAACAGCCCCTGACTTTGGCTGTCCTTAACCGCACTGTCGCAAAAGTTGATTCTATCGGATTAGAGGTACGAATATGACGCCAGTGTTCTGCCGGAAAGTCATAAAAGGTTAACAGGGCGTCACGGTCTTTTTCAAGGCACTTTGCAGCTTTGGGATATTTTGCTTCATAGGCCTGGATGAAATCATTCATCAGACGTTCGGCTTCACGCTTGCCGTCGGTATGCCAGATTTCATGAATCTTTTGTTTGGCTTTGCTTTGAATGCTCTTTGGTAATTTATTGAGGATATTGGCCGTTTTATGCACCCAACATCGCTGCCACATGCTATCAGGGTATGCTTTGGCAATGGCTTTCCAAAAGCCCAGAGCGCCGTCACCAATACACAATCTGGGTCCGTTTTTAAGCCCTCTTGATTTAAGATCGATCAACAGCTGTGCCCAGGATAGTTCGCTTTCACGTAAGCCACCATCAATAGCGATCAGTTCTTTCCTGCCATCTTCGGTTGCCCCGATAACCACCAGCAGGCACTGTCTGTCATCCATGCGCACATTACAGTAAATACCGTCGACCCAGAAATAAGCATAGCTCTTGTCCGTCAGATCACGTTTTTGCCAACCTTGCAAATCCTGCTCCCAGACAGTTTTTAAACGACCGATGGTTGAAGCTGATAAGCCGGGAGCATCTTTGCCAACCAGAGCGGAAAGAGCATCGCTAAAATCACCAGTGGATATGCCTTTTAGATACAGCCATGGAATCAATTCTTCCATGCTTTTGGTCTTACGCAGATAGGCCGGTAAAATAGATGAACTGAATTGTATCCGATCTGATGAATTGCAATGCCGGTCACGTACCCGTGGCGCATTAACCGGCACCGGGCCGATGCCGGTTTGAATATTGCGTTCCGGCAGGTACCCGTTTCTCACGATTCTTTGATGCCCTGATTCATCCGTTAACTCTTTATAGTTGTTAAGAAAAATCTCGATCTCCGTCTCCAGGGCCTGCGCTAATAACTTTCTGGCTCCCTGGCGTAAAATGTCTGTAATGGGATCGTCAACAAAGGCTTCTGGCTTTTTTAAATCAATTACGTTATCTTTACTCATGGTGTGTGTATCCTTTCTAATTTTTTGGTCGGTTAATTGCCGCGAAACAGTCAACCGAGGGATACACCACCTACCTTCTTAAACACAACTTTTGTTTATAGCTCCTCTGCGTAATTTGGACAGTTTGTCGTTGTAGAGTTTGATTACATGAAAATGGTCAAACACAACGGTGGCATCAGGCAAATTTTCAAGTACTGCGGCAATAAAGGCCGGTGACATATCAATCGCAACCGCTTTGATTTGTGCCTTCGCGTATCTGAGACGTTTCCAGAAAGGAGTCAATGCATCGCTGCCTTTACCGTCACCGACAAATATGACTGCACCGGTTTTTAGATTTAATACTACGGTCAAATATCTGTGACCTTTACCAATACTGATTTCATCAATGGCAATTTGTTTAACATGTTTGAGCCGAGGACGTTTGAACTTTTTGGTGAGATATCGTTTTTGTATATCTTTAATGACATCCCAACCGACCTGCAAATGGTTGGCAACATCGAGAATCGTCATATGCTTAGACAGTGCCAAGGCATAGCGTTCAAATGTTTTGGTGTAGGTTCTGCGCCACTCGGAAAAGTGAATCTTTACCTGCCGAATAGCACCACAGCATAAGCACTGAACACGTTGAACATGTAGCTGAATGAATACCGATTTATTTCCAATGGGCACAGTCTTAAACATCCTTTTTCGGGTGCCTCTGCGTTTTACCTTTTTGCTGTCACAAATAGGGCAGCGCAATGAGAAGGGCGCCGGCTTTATGGAAAAAATAACTTGTCCCATTTTATAGATCGTTCCAACATAATGATAGCCTTGGATCCCAAATGCATGATACAGCAAACTGGTGGACATACGTTAGCTCCTTTCGGTTAGAGTTGGGCAACTCTTTAGAAAAGACACGTATGTCCATATTTTTCAATTAAAAGTATCCTTCATCCGGATGAACTATATTGGTCCTTCATCCGGATGAACTATATTTATATTTTTTTCTTTCAATTGCCGCGCCGGGCTGCTGCAAGACCAACTCCAGCTACGACCATCAACCCTCCTGATGTTCGTGAGACGGCTTGAAGTGCTCTCTGGCTGCGAAAAAACTTACTTGCCTTCCCAGCGACTAATGCCCAAACAGATGTTACGGTAAAAGTTATCACTAAAAATGTTGGCATAATTATAATAAATTGCACCCCAACAGGAACTGCTGTGTTGATAAATTGAGGTAGAAATGCTGCAATAAAGAGCAGACTCTTAGGATTAAATATTGTAACAACAAGACCTTGGAAAAATAAATTCTTCTTCGCCATTGATGATGTTTCAAGCTCCAAAGAATCGTTGGCGCTTCGCCATTGTTTGATTCCGAGATAAATAAGATATATGGCACCAGCCCAGCGAAGCCATTCAAAAGCTTGAGAAACAGCATTTAGCAAAGAGGTTAGACCTATAGCGGCAATTGTTAGCTGAACAGCAATTCCCATCGTTGCTCCGGCAACCGTAATGATGCCACGTTTCCAACCAAAAGATATGCTATGGGCAACTGTCAAAAGCACACTGGGGCCAGGAAGGGCTATCATGATCACAGTGGCAAATACAAATGCTATAAATACATGCAGTTCCATATTGAATGGCTCCTCTTTTTCTTTGATATATGAGCATACGGCGTGGCGGCTTTTTGCCGTCGCCGTGCAAGCCGTGGTTGAACGAAGCCGCTACGCGGCAGAAACAAAGCGATTTCATAGTTTAAAATAGAGTCCTTTCTTTTTCATTTGATGTTTAACGTTGCGGCTCACGGGTGAGGGCCGCTTTTTGGCCCGAATCTCTGTGAAGCCGGTTGTTGGCTTAGGTATTTTAATTTACAGAAGCTTTAAGGGCCGCTTCGGAATGAATTATAGCTGTATCAAGAAGTTGGATTTCTATATCTTCTTTTTTAACCAGCAATGGAATCTCTGTGCACCCTAAAATAATACCCTGAGCACCTCTTGAAATTAAATCATGGATTATTTCAATATATCTATCTTTTGATTTCTCAAAAAATTGGCCCCTTACTAACTCCTCAACGATTATCTTATGAACCACTTCTTGCTGATCAGAGCTTGGAACTAAGGCATTAATATCGAATTTCGATAATCTTTCTTGGTAGAAACCATCACTCATTGTGTATCTTGTGCCAAGGAGACCAAGTGTGTTTAGTCCTAATTCTCTGGCTTTGAGTGCTGTTTCGTCGATAATATTGATTAAAGGTAAATCAACAATATCTGCGACTTGTTTGAACACCTTATGCATAGTATTAGTTGCAATTAGACCAAAGTCTGCACCAGCGTTCTTTAGTTTTTGAAAACAAGAGACAAGATCATCAAGAATGAGATCCCATCTGTCTATACTCCGCCATTTGTGGTAATTTTCTAGATTTACACTATATATAATGATTTCGGGATAATCATAATTTCCATATCTTTCGGCGTAATTACGTGTGATATACAGATAGTAGCTTACGGTTGATTCAGGGCTTAACCCACCAACTATTCCAATTCTTTTCTTCATCTCAGTCAAAGTAAATCTATCCTTATTTTGTGAAGCCAACGTTGCGGTTCACAGGCCGCGAGGTACGAGCGGTCCTTTGTGAAACCGCTTGTTATGAAATATTTTAATATTCAAGAGTTAACTCATTCTTTTTAATATTGATCTAACCACTAATTTATGTCCTATTCTCACTGGAATAAAATATATCTTTCCAAAAATGTTATGAAACTTGACAATAGTACTTAAATATATTTCAATTATTTCTTCTACTTTCTTTTTCATGACAGATATTCTGTAGTATAAATGCTTATCATCTGCCCCCATGACTATTTCATTCTCGTTTTTATCTATTATTGGAACAGGAACAAAGTTGCTTTTAGAGTCTTTTTCAACATCGTTAAATTTACCAGTATTAAGACCAAACGGTTTTACAAGAAGATAGTAGCGTATTTGCAAAGCAACAATAACCCAACGTGGAAGAGAAAGTATTTTTTCTGATATTCTTTCAATACTTTCATCATGTTCCACCATAATCATATATGAATCGTGATAATCAACATTGGATAAGTTTTTTGTGATTGAAGTACCAACGGGCAATTTTTTCAATTTAAATATTTTTGACATGATATTTGACCTATAGATATTCCTTTTAATCAAATTGGAAAACTTAAAAACAGGGACTATCTTGGTGCTGCTTTCATAACGTTACGATCATGAGACTTTCAATTCGCGCGCGAATTGAAAGTCTCATGGATCGATTTGTTCGCTGTCGTTTTTTGTTATTATGTGTTCAAGTTGTCTGTATGCATCTGAGAAGACTTCGGCATTCATTACGTTTTCTCGTTTCTGAATGTAAGAGTATTGCGGGAAGGAGATTTTCTCGCAAGTGTCAGTATTGTTGCCGAAGTGTACCATGGATATTGATTCTCCGAAATTGTCAACAATTATACACCACTTCATATCTAGGGTTTGCTCAAGAAGCATGCCAAACCCAAGCCCAACTGCATCTTGTAAATACTGGAATGACGGCTTCTCATTTGATGTGTCGAGAAGCCATTTTGTCCGAATGACATCAAAGTACTCTGGTCTCGCGGGGAAGCCGGACTTTATGTCAAGTTGAGGAGCATAGAGGTGAGAAAAATTTTCTAGCTTGGGGTAGTGTTGTTTGCGAAGATCGGTAACTTCTTGTCTTGTCATCTGGTGCTTGACAGTAAAAGTATAAGCGTGGTCTTTAGACATCTTGGGTTTCCTTCCGCATCCAGCAAGCAGGATGAGTGCAACGAAAACGAGTATCCAGCGAAGTTTACACATCTTTTATTATCCTCAGCGAACAAAGATTATATGTTACGACGTTTTTAAGGTACTTTTATTTTTTAAAAGATGTTTTTCAAACTTATTTTATCTATCTTATTGAAATATTTATTAGAAATTTTTATATTAATTATGCGTTGTGAAATATAATTATTTCATTTCTTGTTTTGGAAGTTGGGAAGGCTTCCTTCATCACTTCGACTTGAAAATCAACGGCTGACAGCTTAAACCTTCGTTTGTTTAAAGCTACAATCTAAATTGAGCGATCAGCAGTCAGCTTTTAGCAATTAGCCGAATAATTTCAAAATGTTGTCAAATATCATCATTTCACCCAACGGGCGAAAATCGCATTACCAGTAAACGCCCAAAATATAAGAGCTAACCGTTAAGGGTTAATCGCTGAGCTTAGGCACAATAAGACACTGTTATTCAGGCTGTTATATGTCTTTAGTTCAGGTACTTATTACACAAATGATCGATCGATTGATTTGGCTGTAAAAATATTCGAGTACTATTTTCCCGCTATGCTGATCGGGTGAAAAAGGTAGGATAGCGGTGTATGTATTCGCTCTGAGTGCGGTTCAAGAAACTGATAACAGATTCAGTTAAAATTGCAAGAAATTTATGCATATATAAAAGGAGAAGTTGCAGAAGTGGGGGCAGGGAAGGGTGGGTATGAATGCTTCCAAAATCGCAAATACTTCATTGCGGGTTTCACGATTCGTGTAAATGGCTTGCAGGCCGGTCAATAGTTGCGGAATTTCACCCAGATAACGCAAATCTAATTCAATGCTGGAAATGTCCACCTGGTCAAATTTGAATCGCAATAGCGAGCGAATCTAAAATAGACAGAATTCCTTACGGTCGAAGATTCCTTAAAAATGGCATTATTCTCGTTGAACTCTTTCTCTTGGTGGATTTAGATCAATAGTTTATGTTTTTTATGCAACTATAGGGTTAATTCAAGGTAACCCCCTTCAGGACTTCAAAAAACCCCTCCCACTTTTATTATTACCGTATTCGTTCAATATATTGTGTTTATTCTTGACAATAAACACAATATATTGCAATTATTTACGAATTGTTCTTTGGCTTTATGCGGTGCGTCGCAGACGGACCGCACGCTCTGTGCCACTAATCATCTCATACTCGGATAATGGGAAACGCTCGGTATCTTGACTGAAAAAGGAACGCCGGATGAACAGAAGAGACTTCTTGTGTAAATGCGCCCACTTATTTGCAGGAAATTTGCTCGGTATGGGCAGTCTTTCAAAGGCGTTTGCATTTGAGGGGCAGGGGAGAAGCCCCTTTCTCAACCCCAAAATAGCCCTGATTATCGATGATATCGGGTACAGCATTCCACGAGCGAGGCAGTTCCTCAACCTGGATATCCCTATCACTTTTTCCATTCTACCCCGGGTCCCCTATACACGTGATCTGGCTATCGAGATCAGTGATCAAGGGCATGAGGTGATGCTTCATCAACCCATGCAGCCATACAACGCCAACCTTGATCCGGGTCCGGGCGCCCTCTACGAGGGGGACGCCCCCTCCAGGATAAGCGGGATTATTGAAGAGAATATTTCCGAGGTGCCCCTTGCGATCGGTGTAAATAACCATATGGGTTCACGGTTTACCGAGTGTCAGAAAGAGATACATGAGGCCCTGACAGTTATCAAGAACAACGACCTCTTTTTTGTCGACAGCAGAACATCAAACCATTCCAAAGCCTTCGGAACTGCTAGAAGGCTGCACCTGACGTCCGACCGCAGAAACGTATTCCTCGATACCGCCCGCAATGAATCAACCATCCTTTCCCGGCTTAATCAGTTGAAACGATGTGCGCGCGAATATGGACATGCGATCGGAATCGGCCACCCGTTCCCGGAAACTGCGCGAGCCATCGAATATTTCCTGAAGAATCCGGGATTCTCCGATATCTCTTTTGTCCATATATCCAAGGTCATGTACGCTTGAACGTAAAATAGTGACGGCGACTCTTTTTCGAAATCATCGTTTCAATTCGATACTGTGCGTCGTAGGCGCTTAGATTCTGTTTTATTTCCTGGGGGAACTCGCAAACTTTGCAAAATAATGGCAGCATTGAGAACTTCAAGTTTTATTCTTGCTGACTTGGTAATGCTTCTGAATCTTTTTACACCTATGTCGTTAAAAAATTTTTTCCGTCTCTTTGCATTTGAATGACCTGATCATATTTTCAGTATATGACGCATTACGTCATTCCTCAAGATTGATTTTGAACCGCAACAGCGAGCGCATTCCCCGTGGCTTGCCGCGGGGAATGCAAGCAAATCTAAAATAGGCAGAATTCCTTACGGTCGAAGATTCCTCACAGCTTGCTGCGAGGTTCTTCAATTATCATGTAGTTTTTTTGCATCGCCCCATTAAACCTTAATTCAAGGTAATCTCACTCACGGGCAGTTTGCCAAACGTTAGGACGCCGACAGTCGCTTCAAAGAATATTTCCTTTGGATATCTCCATGAGTAAATTCCTTAAAAATTGCATCATTCTCGTTGAACTCTTTCTCTTGGTAGATTTAGATCAATAGCTCATATTTTTTATGCAACGATAGGGCTTATTCTATGCTTCGAGCTTAGCATCCATTGTGATTTTCGCATTCAACAGCCGTGATATCGGGCAACCGGCTTTAGCGTTGTTAGCTGCCGTTTCAAAAGCTTGCTCATCTGAACCCGGGACTTTTGCTGATACGTTTAAATGCACTGCTGTGATTGTGAATCCCGCTTCTGTTTTCTCAAGAGTGACGGCCGCCGTTGTGTTAATCCTGTCTGCCGTCAGGCCGGCACTGCCCAATTGGCCGGAAAGGGCCATCGAGAAACAGCCCGCATGAGCAGCGGCAATCAATTCTTCGGGATTAGTGCCATTGCCTTCCTCAAAGCGAGTGCTAAAAGAGTATTGTGTGTCTGAGAGAACCCTGCTATCGGTCGAGATAGTACCTTTCCCATCTTTTATGCCACCCTTCCAAACAGCTGAAGCTTTACGTTTCATGCTTTCCTCCTATACGAAAGTTATCGTTTTCGTTATCCCAAATATACCATCTAATCGATCACCGGCGACGGCTTTTTGCCCTCCAAGACTATTCCAACCTGCGCAGCATGAGAATGCTCTGGTAAATCAATATCTTTCTCAAACTGCATAAATATTATCTGATGAGTATCTGATTGTGAAAGATAAGCGGTTATTCCATCCAAAGGAATATCAGCTTTTGGAAGATTTATAATCGGTTCTGAAAATACTTGGTTCATGAACTTTCTCCATTATTTTCATGGGATTAACACCAGTATCAGTTGCCGCTGCACCGATGTTGATGCAATGATAATTGTGCTAAGATTACTGTACTTGCCCTTATCGAGGGCGATTGCGGTCAACTGAATGCACTTTTTGGAAGCTGATTTATCGATAGATCTACCAAATACCTGGGAATAGTCTTTTTCGATTTTGAGCAAATGGTAAATACCCCTCGATATTGAATAACATTTGCTCTTCAACTCTGATCCTTCGTATCATTGATGGAACCAGAACAACAAAAAAGCAAAACAAAGTAATCCAGTTAAGGAAGTAAATCACTATTCCTATATTTACCAAAAGCATTCCCGTGTACGCTGGATGACGAATGTATCTATAGGGTCCATAATCCACAATTTTGTGATTTTTAACCTTACGTACCTTGTGGGAATAGTAATTGCCCAGTGTTTTGATTGCCCACAAGCGGAAGACGCAACCAAAGTAAAATACAATAAACGGAATTAATAGATAATTTGATTTTTCAGCCCACAATGGAGCGAACCACAAAGCTGTGAGAAAAGTAGTTCCTTGCCCTACTGCATAAATTTGGCATGTACCTGAATCAAATCTATCGTTTTCCTCTGTGTAATAATCCCTTTTCGAAATCCTTGATTCTATTAACAGCCAGATTAAATATATTGCAACAAAAAGTAAATCAATCGTTACCCATATGCTGACTTCACGTTTTATACGTAGAAACCCCAAAAGCAATACTCCCACCAGCAGAATAATTGGCAAGATGATTATAGTAATGTCTTTTGGGGGCTCTTTCATTTCGATATTTTTTTTGCTTTCCAACGATGAACTCACTGGTTTTACGAAGCGCAGTGGAGTAAAATCCAGTGCAGTGATTTGAAGAGAAGGAGGTATCCATGAGCTTTGTGCATACAGTGAACCCGAACGGGGGAGAAAAACCCCCGGCTACCCGATTATGTGCGGGATAGTACTAACTCATTGTGCTTTACCTTTATTCCGTCACGGAATCCAAGTTACTATGCCTTCATTCAGATTCTGTTTTTTCCACAACCAAAACCCTGCGATGTCTCGAACGCCATCCTCGATTACAGCTTGATATACCTGGATAGACATTACTTTTTTATCATCCTGAATAGCACTCTTAATTCTTAAAATTGCCTCGCGAGTTTCATGTGTTAAAACTGCAGAGATACGATCAGCCACATTCTCAAAATAACCAGCAAACTGTGATTCATTTAGAATATGTATCATATCGATTTTCCACGTAACACCACGCAGATCTACATAAGACGCATGCCATTCAATACATTTGTCTTCTTCCTCGATTAAATTCTTATAACTAATTTCTGTAATTCGATTGTTTTCGGCCAATTTAGATACAGCCAGAAAACTGTCAGATAGACTGAAGGGATTCGTATAAATGTGAAAATCAATGTCTCTGTTTTTAATCAGTAAACCTGTTTTCAATGAACCGACCAAATTGATGGTTGCTCCTATAGATGTCCAATTTTTAATCACTCCGGTTTCGTCAATGACTTTCCATGCCTGCTTCTGGATTTGTTCGGATTGTTCTATTACATTGTGCATTACTTCACTCTTCTCTACATTTTATCGGTTCGATTTAATCAAATTACTTTTTGCTGTCTGCACAGAACGCTCCGCATAACCGGCTGGAAAAAGCTGTATAGCAAAGCGGCGCAGTTTTTTCCAGTCCGAGTTGATGCGGTTGACATGCCATTTTATGTTGTTCTTTCTTCTAAAAGCTCTCTTAGCGGCACAGGCAGATAGCATCTTACTTTTTGTGTTATTTCCTTTTCATTTTTTTGCCAAAGCAGGCCTAAATAGATAATCCCAAGGCCAATCGCTGTTAAGGCTATTGGGAAAAGCCAACTATCTTTAAATACTTCATTTGCAAGATGGCCCAAATATATTGAGCACCCAATGGCTCCGAAGATTACAAAAACTCGACGAACAATTATCACGCCAACGCCGACAAGCAGTAGGTTGACACAACAATAAATAAATTTAGAAAGTTCGCTATCAGAGTGTTGAGCGGTCATCCCTCCCCAAAATGCCATGACACCAAACAAATAAAGCCAAAAAGCATAATCACCAGATTTAGATGAACGGATATCCACCCAAAATGCAAATAACGTCATTGCCAAACCAAAATACATAGAAACCAAGGCGCGCAGTACAAAATCAGGCCTTCCTCCAGCTACCATGGCAGCAATATCCATTGACATGTACCAAAGTGTCACCGCAATAGGCATTTGAAGGAATGGATAACGGTACCTAAATGCTATTATAGCACCGATTGCCAAAGTACCTAATTCCATATATATCCAGTGCCATTTTATATATCGATGAAATTCACGGTATATACTTTCATCTGGCCACCACCCCATAGCTTGTTGTATACCGTAAATTGCCAATGGTGTGAGAGCCACAACAAAAGCCGCACAAATGCCTGCCGGGACAGCGTGGCCTTTCTTTTGAAAATTATTAGCAAACTTGAACCCTGCACCTGCATATGCGAGTGAAATAAAAAAGATCCCCCATCCACCAAAATTCTCCCAACCTAAATTCATAAACAGAGTCATTGCGCCAATAGCAATCAACCCACCCATGTAATAGAGAACATGGGTGAAGTCGAAACTTGGCCCGGTTGATGGTAGAGCTTTTAAAAAAGTGAAAAGTTGATCCGCTTGTTCATGGGAAATAATCTTTTCAGAAACAGCGAGATCGAGTTTTTTCTGCGTTATTTTCATAAATTCTCTCCGGATTTCAATTTGCAGGACCGGTTATTTTTTTAAGACATATCGCCAAGCACATTATCCATCATAATCAAGCCATAATGGGCCAATGTATTAAAATCATGTTCTTTAAAACCCTTACCATATATTATAATATCAAGTGATTCTTCATCCCTGATCGGGAAAAAAATAATTCTGAAGGTGTCAATTTGATGCCTTGATATTCAAGGGTAAAATCAAAACCAAGTGGTTGCCTAAAAGCTATAAATTTCCAACCTACTATTTTAGGAGCCTTTTTCAGAGCTATAAACAAAAGTTGTGTTTAAGAAGATAGGTGGTGTATCCATCGGTTGACTGTTTCGCGACAATTAACCGACCAAAAAATTGGAAAGGATACACACACCATGAATAAAGATAACGTAATTGATTTAAAAAAGCCAGAGCCCTTTGTTGAGGATCCTATTACCGACATTCTACGCCAGGGAGCCAGAAAGTTATTAGGAACATAATTATCCTGTCCCATTTTCCCATAAACCCGCAAGCGACACCGCGAATAAAATAAAAGCACATCATAAGATCGTGATTCGCTGCGCTCACACAATCCTTATTCGTTATATTTTTGAGTTAGTAGCTTAATTTGGAACTTGCGAGACGATTCAAACTGACACCAGCTTCTGCTGCTTTGATAGCAAGAGCGCGATGGACATCAGGGGGAACGCGGACCATAAATTTCCCACTATAGTTTTTGCTGGCGAGCGGTTCAGGAATTTTTTCCTGATTTTCAGCCATATCGTTTACCACATCGGCAACTAAATTTCGGATACCTTTCAAAGCAGACTCAGGCTCTTCAGCCAGCCAACTTAAACTTGGGAACTCCGCGCACAAGCCAACATACTCATTGTCATCTGCTGACCAAGTTACTCGGTATGTATAATGATCATTTTTTATTGCCATTTTCCACCTCCAAACGCTCAATGGCTTTCAGGACTTGCTTGACTTGGTAGGCTTTCGCTTTTCCCTTCGAGTTTTGGATATTGATTCGAGGATCTCCTCTCCAAGGGGTTTTGTATACTCTATGGCTTGAGCCTGATTGTCGCGCATCTCCAAAGTAGAAATCACAGATTTTGCATAATTCTGAAAAATTGACATCTTTCGGGTTGTTTCTAAACCGCTTTAATTTTTCAACCATGCTTTTCATGAATTAATGATACTACTATTGATATCAATGTCAAGTTCAAATTTACCAGGCCCAGTTAATTGGGGGCAGTTTTTCACCGCTTATCCATGCCTGTTTTTTTTCTCGTTTTTCATTTATGTTCGGGTTTGTATGCTTTGTAAACAACGTCCCCTAAGTCATTCTCGCAATCTTCTCAAACTGGGAACTTTTAAAAGACAGGCCATCACGACAGCGATTAGCCGTAAAGGGCCGTGGCATCTTGCCAGGACCATTGCTACGCAAACGGGCATGACCAATAAATGGCTGGCTGAACAGGGGTTGATATCTGTTAAAGAACAGTGGGTGAAAATTCATTACCCGGCTACGGCCCGGTAATCTTGATGAACCGCCCTATGCGGACCCGCTTGTGGGGTGGTGTGGGGGCTGGGGGAGAAAAACCCCCGGCTACCCGATTCGGGATTTCAGCTTTCAGATCCATCAAAGCCAGGCAAAACAAGCTGTTTATTATTGGGTAATTTAGTTATATTTTGCTTTAATCCCATTAATTCTAAATAATTAGCTTTCGAACACAATGATTTTTCAAGAATACCACGATTAGAAAGCGATACGAATAAAGCAGCTGAATACCCTTGGCAATTTATTGATTTTTCTGGGTTGAACTCAATATCTGTAAAAGCAGAAAACTCCATAATTTTTTGGCTTAAATCTTTATTTCTGTATAAAGCATTTAGATAAATCCAATCATAAAACAAAGTCTTAGGTTCGGTGGGCCAATCTTCTCCAAAAAATTGAAAACCAATTAATTTTCCAGAAGTTTTCAACCGGCTATCCTTTTTAGCCTTTTTTGAAGGCTCATTATATAAATCTTGAAAAGGACCGCCATGAGAAAATTTTTTGCTTCCTTGAAAAGCTGATTCTACACTGACTTTTCTTTGTGATTTTTTTGTCGTCATTCCCAAATTGAAAGCGCTTAGTAATACACCCAATTCGTTTTTAGATTTACTGGAAATCTCTATCACATGTTTGCAACCCGTTAAGGATTTAAACGATGAGTGAAGAGACTCAATGCTTTTTTGTTTTTGAATAACAGCAAACCCAGGATGCCATTGAAAATCCACGTTGTGAACTTTAACAAAAAAGTTTCCGTGAGTTAGCGCTTCATATACTGGTCTTATCGCCATTATTTCTCACACATAATTTTTAAAATAGTTCATTGAAAACATTCTCAGCTCTTGCGACCTACCAATATTCGTAATCCCCTCGTGGTGAGAATGCACTAGCACCGCACCTACAAGGAATTTTTTTTAATGGTTCAATATTATTTTGGCAAGATTCCATTGCGTTGCGATTTTGAAAAAAGAAACCCTGAAAAAAGTTAAGCTCTATTACCTCAAAAACCAAAACTTCAGCTTGTGGGTTAGTTGGACAGCAATTTTTAATCCTTAATTCAGATCGCTTTGGATATTCTTCGAATTCATCAAACATTTTTAAAAAAGCTTCAGGTTTTTTTCTATCAGCTATTTGGATCGAACTGATATCAAAACTTGCCGCATTCGAATAACAAAATGCACAATCCTTTTCCCATAAGAGCCTTGGAGATAATGATATTACTGTCCATTCTTGAGAAGCATCATTCATTCTGTAGGAATAAAACATTTTATAATTCGGAAAACTTATGGAGAGGCAAGATGCGTTTTCACAATAATCCACTCGAATTTCATCATTGTGATGATAGGCAATATTGCAAGAGTCTAAGTTTGCCCTTGGAAGGAGCCCATTTTGGATGATGCTTGGCAAATTTTCAATTTTTGTAAAATGGAGGACATGTTTTATTTCACGTTTTTGAACTTCCGTTTTTATCACAACACCTCCTACAATTGTATTATCCCGAACAAAGATTATATGTTATGACGTTTTTAAGGTATTTCTACTTTTTAAAAGATATTTTTTAAATTTGCTTGATCTATCTTACCGAAATATTTATTAAAATTTTTTAATATTGATATTGCATTGTAAAATATAATCATTTCATTTTTTGTTTTGGAAGTCTGGGAAGGCTTCCTTCATCATTGCGACGCGAAAGCCAATCGTTAAAAACCTGTATTTCCTATTTCAATATACAATATAGTTTTATCATTCAGTCTGTTATATGTTTTCCGTTCAGGTATTTATTAAACAAATGATCGGTCGATTGATTTGGCTGTAAAAATATTCGAGTACTATCTTCCCGCTATGCTGATAAGCCACCAAATTCACCTTAAACGACTCTTTTGGGTATAAAAAAGGCCCTTTAAGCCAAATAGCATTTTCCAATGATCGCTTAGACCCTCACTTTTGCTATCAAAATGGTATGTTTAAAACTTTAAAACAGTCATTTTTATCATTCATCTTAAATATTTTCAGATAGTTATCTTGGTCCGACCCGCAATGGTTATTGGTCATTCTCCCGGCTACGGCCCGGAATCTTCGTGAACCGCCCGGAGCGTACCCGCATGCCGGGTGGTGTGGGGCTGGGGGGTACCTCCCCCGGCTACCCGATTCAGTGCCCAGTTTCAGAACGGTATCTCTTCGTCCGGTGATAATCCTGGGAACGGGATATCTGACTTTTCGTTTTTTAGAATTAGCTTGTCTTGGTTATTAAGAAGCCAATTTTCTCCTTTTGAATTCATTTGATATATTGAATATGGATCACCATTCTGATCATGCTCAATGTCTGATAAAATCATACCTTTATTTAGAAGAGCTTTTAGAGATAGACCTATTGCGATGGCTGTAAAACCAGCACTATTCATATCCTGTTGAATTGTCCATGCAGAGACAGTACCACCTGACATAAAACTGTTTTGCATGATTGAGACAAGTGCAACCATTTCATGTTGCGTAAGCCCTTCGGTTTCGGCAACTGGGGAAATCTGAGAGGTAGTATCAATTGCTCTCATTTTTCCCCTTATTGCTTGAATCCTTTCTGTAATTTTCACACGTAAACGTTGAAAGTCTTGTGGGGCTTCAGTTTTGTATCTAATAATATTTCGATGTTGAACGTCAAAGGGGAACCTTGATTTCCGCTCCTCAGAGCAAACAAGAACGACCTCTTTTTTGACACCGATAGCATAACCTAACTCAAACCAGACATTTGGGTTGTCCGTTGTTATCTCAGCCAAACATAATTCTGAACGTTTGATTCCAGTTACGATTTCATCAATGGGAATACTAACTGAATGATCTCGATCCACACGATATGGTTCAAGATCCGCGTCTTTGATTGCCGGATCGAATACATCATCATATCGCTTATCGAATGGTCCTCCGTCAAAAGGCTGCATCACAAAGCATCTATCCATTTTATTTTCCTATTTTAATGTTACATCGAACGCCGCTTTTCAGCGGGCGTGATTTTTTGCGTTCCGCTGTAAAAGCTTTGTTGGGCCTTCCTCGTTCTTCATGTCAATCTCCGGTGTCTCTGGTCGGCAAATCAACCGAATCAACAACGACCCGGGGCTGTCCTATAGTGTCACGTTTCCATGAATCCACCGTTACAAAACCAATCGCTTGCTACGGCAGCCCGATACATCGCCGCTGTCCATGAGTTCTTATGGTTGACCTCGATGCTGGCAAGTTCTTCGTATAGATGCTCATGGACGGCACCCTGTCCACCTTTCTGATGTAGGCTCGTCAACCGCACACGGATTTCCGAAAGTCTACTTCCAGCATTCGAGGAGAACAACTTCAGGAGATTGAGCGCCTTCAAATGTGCCACCACTCGTTCCTTTGCTGATGGCGTCCAATGGTCGGGTGGAGAGGTAAAGTAGCGGAACCCGGCTGGAGCACCTGTTACCACTTCGGCTGCGAGCCAGACTTCGTTGTCCACGTCGTCAAAATAGGGGTGGAGAAGCTGCGCCTCCTCTGTTGTTGGATAATATTCAGATTTTTCTCCCTGACACCAGCTGCAAACAGGAACCAAATTGTTGGGCGTCACCGAATAGACCGGGAAATGAGTCTTGGGCAGGTAGTGATCGAGCGTGTTTACCGTTCCGATGCCACACAGCGGACATCTTCCATTAACTGGCGCCAACATGATTTTGTTGTATATAGGGCGTCCCGTCGATGTCTTGGGAACCATCCGGAGCGTATAAACCTTCACCATTTTGTCGCGTGAAACGGCCCCTATTTGATCGTGAGGTTGCTTTCGGTATAGCTGCTTGTCTACAGCCTTGGCATCGTAATCTGCGGCTTCTGTCTCCACAACTGGGCGTACGGCCCGTAACTGGGCTCGCAGAGCAGGTTGCTTCACCATGGAAACACAAGTCTCGAAGACCTCTCCGGCATCGAAGGGTTGTTCATTTTCGTCTGTTGGTGGTGGCAGGTATCTCATTAGCTGTAGTTATTCCTCATCATTCAGATACATGCCCCTCAGCACAGCCTTGCCCTCCGCACCGAGCTGACCTTCTAACCCACGGATAGCAAGTTCGTAGCTTGCTGATCTCAACCTTAACATATCCAAAATCCTATTATAACCAGCTTGAGAAAGCTCCAACTGAAACACTTCCCGACTCAGGATGCCGATATTCTCAGCAAATGTTTCAATCGTGGGCCGCTCAGCCTTCGAAGCCGTCAAGATGCGATCAAGTATCCAGACGCAGGACTTCGGAACCTCCTGAAGAACTACGGGTGAATGGGTTGCTACAATCGCCACTCCATTCCGCTTCACCATCAATTCAGAGATTGCGCGTGTCATTGCCGATAACAGTGGAGGATGGAGGTGAGCCTCTGGTTCATCTATCAGAACGAGCGTTCTTTCTTCAACCTTCTCAACGAGACGAGTCAGGGTTAGTAGGACGATCTTATGTCCCGAGCTTAGAGCCTTGAAAATTTTTAAAACCTCTGTCTGTTCTTCCCTATTAGAAATATTTCTATCTATTATCGAGGTCAACTGCGCTGCTCGAAAAACCGGGTCGGACTGGAGTGAAGTGATCACATTTACCCACCTCCCTCGTCGCGCTCCTATGCGACACTCTTTTAAACTGTTCACGAATTCGCGAGCAAGCATGTTGAGAGATTTAGGTTTGATTGAGGCCGTTGGCGAGTTACTGGCCCAATCACGTAGCCCGATGTAAGAAAACCCAAGGGAATCAGGCGCAGGATTACGGTCAGGAAGCAGTTCTGCTTCATCAAATGCACTAAACGAGACAGCCACAACGTTGGCAAAAGTTCCGCCATGGGCACCATGCTCATTGAGCTCGAACTTACCAGACTGCCTCGCTGAAGCGTCCTTTGCGACAAGGGCCTTTGTCATTAGGGAAAGGAATCGAGTCTTCCCAACACCATTCCGACCAATGAGGACGTGGACATTTGTTGGAATTGGAGACTCTGGATCGACGCTGAAATTTAGCGTGAAGGGTGGCTCACCATCACCCAGACGTTTGGGTGGAGAATATGCGAAATCATAACTTGTCGTGCGCGCATCGCCTTGCGCCATCCGACGAAATTGTCCGACAAGTGTGCTCCGAGTCACGGAACGAAGCAACGACTCCCCCATGACATCTTCATCTTTGGCCCATTCCCATCGCTCCTTGTCCCAGGCCACATCATGAAGGCAAGTGAGAATCTGCTCGCGGGCTGTGTCACCAAGCGCACCAAGATTTGCGTAGTAATCATCATCTTGCCCAATCGAGAAAAAGTCATCCTCCAATTGCTCGAAGTCGGATGGAAGGTTTGGTTTGCGATGCCCAGTAGGAAGGTCTGCATCCGCTTTATGGGGCTTTAATCCGCGTTGCCCAATCTTTACCTGCCCGATGCTGTGCTGTTCTCCGTCTTGATCAATCACGGTCAGGTAGAACTGTGTGCAATACTTTCCCCAGTCATCCCACTGGTCGCGGTTTAGGTATGCTGACCATCCCTGTGCGTTGGAAGGAACTCTGGCGCGTGGACCAATGATGTGGAATGGAATGGATTGGGGTTTTGTTGGCGTCATGCTTCCACCGGTTCAAGTTCAACCATGCTCGGCGGATCAAGTCCAAGGCCTGCTTTTTTAAAAAATGAAACCCGTTGGTTCATTTTGTCGAAATTTTTTAAACATACGACCATTTCAGTGTCCCACAATTTTGGTGTAAAAAACAGCCATCTGGGTTTTTAAATTTGCTTGATCTATCTTATCGAAATATCTATTAAAATTTTTTATATTGATTAGGTATTGTGAAATATAATCATTTCATTTCTTGTTTTGGAAGTCTGGGAAGGCTTCCTTCATCATTGTGACGCGAAAGCCAATCGCTAAAAACCTGCATTTTCTATTTCAGTATACAATATAACTTTATCATTCAGTCTGTTATATAGTTTAAGATAAGGTACATATTAAACAAATGATCGGTCAATTGATTTGGCTGTAAAAATATTCGAGTACTATTTTCCCGCTATGCTGATCGGGTGGAAAAGGTAAGATAGTTGTGTATGTATTCGCTCTGAGTTGGGTTCAAGAAACTGATAACAGATTCAGTTAAAATTGCAAGAAATTTATGCATATATAAGAGGAAAAGTTGCAAAAATTGAGGCAGGGAAGGGAAGAGATAATGCTGAATGCTGAATTCTGAATGATGAATTAAGGGCCAATGCTTCCGAATGCCGTTTATTTAAATACCTGTTTCCGAAAAATGCGGACCCTGGAAGGGAAGGGGGGGGATTATGAATGATGAATTTTGAATGCTGAATGATGGCAAATGCTATCTTGATTCAAGAAAACTCAAATACAACATCCCCGTTTTTTTCGGTTTCTCAATCATGGGCGCATGTCCCGCATTATCTATAACCGCTATCATCGCATTTGGCATAACCGATTCGAGAATCTTTGCACCGGAAATGTGAAGCACCCGGTCTTGATCACCCCAGACAATGAGGGTTTTTACCGGTAATCCTTTCACCAGGGACTCTAAAGGCTCGAGATCCAAAGAACGGCGGAGCTGTCTGAAAATCCTGCGATTGAGCACTTGATGCGCCATCGCTTCCTGAACCAGGACTTTTTTAATGGGAAGGGGTATGAACGGCCTTTTTACAAAAACAAAATCCAGCAGTCGCTCATAATCTTCCACACTGTTGACAATCAGTGGATTTTGTTTTCCTTCCTTCAGGCGGCGGTACATTTCACTGGGCTCGCAGGCGGCCACTCCGCCAGGAGAAATCAGCAGGAGGCTTTTGAGGTCCTTCGGATACAGGGATGCATAGGCACCTGCAATGTTGCCGCCCATGGAGTTTCCGCCAAGATGAAATGACGTGATCCCCAGGGCGCGGACAAAATCATTTACCCGCCTGGCCTGAACGTTGATCGAATAGTCATCTCCAGAGTCAGGACTGCTTTCCCCGAAACCGGTCAGATCCGGTGCAATCACCCTGAAATGGGGTGTGAGATACCGGGCCATTCGAGTCCAGTTGTCCTTATTCGCACCAAAGCCGTGGAGCAATACGACGACATCGCCTGTTCCCCCTTCCAGGTACGCAAAGTGCCGTCCTTGCACATCAATGCGGTGCTGTTCAAGCCCGCCGGCACTTCTTTCCGCCTTTACCAGAAGATTAAATACCGTTCCGGGAAATAAAAAATAGACGCCGGCCAATCCAAGGAGGATTAAAAATGATACAATTATGATTATTTTTTTCTTTGCCATGGTCTATGCAGCCCCTCTTTCAATCCCCTGATGGTTATAGGAAGGATTTTTATGACACCACCACCTTGTCCGTCACGAATCATAGATCTTTTTTGCCACATCTCTAAACCAGAGTTGGCCGCTGAATCACAACGGCCAGGAGGATCATTCCGAGAATCGGTATTGGAATGATCATGTCTACGAGGCTTAGAACAATCAGAACGATAAGGGTTTTTGTTTTTGTTTGCATAAAGGAAGTCTCCGAAAGTCATTTGCCCTATAGTTACATAAAAAACATGCGCTATTGATCTAAATCCTTTAAGAGAAAAAGTTCAACGAGAATAATGCAATTTTTAAGGGATTCGCTCATAGTGATATCCAGAGAAAGAACAAAAAGGGCAACGATAGGGTTTATTCAGCCAAATTACCCTAAAGGCGATCGACATACAACACATATTCGGAGCACGTACCCGGATAGAATAGCGCCTGATCACCGAGGGTTCATTTGACATTCTTGACATTAAACCGGACATCGTCATATAATTGATGCCAACTGATAAAACTAAGCCGGGGGATTAGCGGTTAGCCATTTAAAAAAATACCCGGCATTGTAAAGGAGATAAATATGAAACGATGGATTATGTCGTTACTGTTTGTGCTGATTTTCGGCCTGTCTTCATCCAGTGGGCATGCCGATGACGTGTTACAGGTTCTGTCAAATACGGCCGATGCCAGAATTTCTTACCAGGCCATGGACCAGAATCAGCTGCTGGTCACCGTCCTGGATGCCACCGATGCGCCCATTCGCGGCCTGACCGCTGATGACATCCAGGTTAAGCTCGGGTCGAAAAAGGCAAAAATTTTAACGTTCGAGCCCCTTGAAACCAATGAAAAGGTGGGATTGAACATCGTCATGGTCGTCGACAACTCATCTTCCATGAAAAGACGCAACGCCATCAAACCGCTGTTATCTGCCATGCAGGCCTTTTTGAAAATCATGCGCCCCATCGACACCATCCACATGATTGTCTTTGATGATGAGCATACCATGCAGATCGACGGGCGCGATCTGCACGTGAAAACCCTGACGTCCAACAACGTTATCGATCTGAAAGCGTTTCTCGACGACGCTTTTGACAAAGGATTGAGCTCAAAAACCGTGATTTACGAAGCCATGGTTGCCGGAATGGCCGCCATGCGGAAAATGCCTGAAAAGGCAAACAAATTTTTCGTGGTGTTCACGGATGGCGAGGACATCAACAGCGTGTTCAAGGGCGATGTGGCGGCATCCGCGGCCAGGGGGATCTCCAACTTCGAGGCTTTCGTGGTGGACTACATGCCCGGCGCCGGGCTGAATCCCTTTATGGAAACCTTTGCAAAAGATCACGGCGGCAAGGTGTGGAAGGCCACCGCGGCCACCGATCTTTTACCGATATTTCAATCTTTTTCCACACGGCTCCGCTACCGGTACGTGGCCACGTACCGGTTTCTCGATCCGCCCACAGGCACCATCGGTATCCAGCCTGCCAGGCTGCATCTTGACGCATTCACCATGTTAGACGGCTCTCCCCTGAAAAACACGCTGTTTTTTCAATCAGGGAAAAGCGATATTGCCCAGCCCTATGTTCTGTTCAAAAATCAGGATCAGACCGCTTCTTTCAACCCGGAAACCCTGAAATCCGCCATGGACCGCTATCACAACCTTCTGAACATCGTGGGCCATGGCCTGGCCGCGGACCCGGGTCTCAACGTCCGCATCATGGGGTTCAATGATGGCAGGGCAGGTGAGAAGGACAACCTGGAGCTGTCCCAACGCCGGGCACTGGCCGTTAAAACCTATCTTAATGAAATCTGGAAGGTGGAAGACTCCCGGATGTGGACAGAGGCCGGGAATCTCCCGGAAAAGCCGGCCCCCGAGGGGCTACCGGGCGCCAATGCTGAAAACCGCCGCGTGGAGATCATCTATGATGCCCCCGCTAAAGAGGCGGGCGTTGCGGGGACATTCATCGGTGCCGGCGACCAGGTGGATGAAATCGATATCACACCAGAGATCAAGGCTGAATACGGCGTGGCGGCCTGGGAGTTGAACATTGTAGGAGGCACCGAACAGATCACCGGTGCAAAGGGTGAAGGCGATCTTGCCTTGGAATATAAATTCACCCTCGACAGTCTAGACCGGCAAAAACTGGCGGCCTCTGATCAGCTTCAGGCATCGATAAAGGTCACGGACATCAACGGTGATACGTTTGAAACGGACCCGGCCCTGTGTACTGTCGTGGTATCAAAAAGACCGATTATCCATGACATCCTTCCTTTGCCCGCCGGTGCCCTGGCCATGACACCGGCATCTTTCACCATCGAGGAATTGACCACCATAGACAGTTCCCCCCTGCTGAACTATATCTACTTCGAGCCGGAACAGGATTTGATTCCGGAAAATTACGTAACGATGGGGGACCAGGCCGCGGCAAAGGCCTTTTCAGAGAGTGCGTTGATAGACCCCGTGGAAAAATACCGCAATATTTTAAATATCATTGGAAAACGGCTGTCGGTCAATCCGGACGCCGTCATTGAAATTGTCGGCTGCAATGCCAATTATGGCCCTGAAAAAAACAGGACCGATCTGTCACGGCTCCGGGCACAATCCGTGCACGCCTATTTGAAATATATCTGGGGCGTGGATTCAAAGAGAATGACAATGACCGCTCGGAACCTGCCCGCTGCGGCCAGTTCCGGCAAAACCAAGCAGGGCAGGGCAGAGAACCGGCGCGTAGAGATCCTTTCAGACGCCCCCGAAATCCTCGATGTGATCAGAAGCACCCATGTCGAGGCCATCAGCAATGCCAGGCGCATCAAGCTTGTGCCGGACATCCAGTCCGGTTATGATCTGAAGCGCTGGAAAATCAATCTGATGGGGGATGGAACGTCGATTCGGTCCATGGAGGGCACAGGCCCCCTGGCCCCCGATTACATCTTTGCACTGGAGAATCCGGATCTCTTGAGTTTCGAGCCATTCGCGACTGTTTCGGCTGAAATCCAGGTGACGGATATGAAGGACCGGCAATTTACAGCCCGGGCACCGGATGCCCCGGTGACGTTTATCCGAAAAGAAGAGCGGTCCGCCCGGAAAAAGGGGTACAAGGTGCTGGAACGATACGCCCTGATCCTCTTTGATTTTAACAGCGCGAAAATAAAGGATCGGAACCAGGCCATCGTCGACCGTATCACCGAAAGGGTCCTGGCATTTCCGGAGATAAAATTGAACATCACCGGCCACACCGATGACATCGGAAAAGAAGAATACAACCTGAAACTCTCGGAAAAACGGGCAAAGGCCGTTTATGACCAGCTGATGTCCACCATTGGAGAAACCAGGGGCGTTAAGATCAGCTACACCGGCGTGGGGCAGAACAATCCGCTCTATGACAACACCCTGCCCTATGGCCGCGCCCTTAACAGGACCGTTACCATCACCCTTGAATATGAGGTGAAGGAATAGGGGATGGGCAGGCAGATATGCAGAATTATGGATTATTGAATATTCTGCTCTTTGACACCGTCCTTGATCCTGGCCGGGCTACCGGACACGCTTTTATCGGGCAATCCTGCGGGGCTGGGGGAGGCGGGCGCCGGGCCCGGTACGATACCGGCAATTTTTGTAAAATCTTTTTTCAACGCATCCATCCGGCTGATCAGGGCTTCTATCTTATCGTCATTCCTGTTCAACAGGGTTGTCAGTTCATCCACCTGGTTCTGAAAAAAAAGCGACTGGTCACGAAATTTCGCATCCATCTCTTTTTGAGTTGGCTGGCGGGCTGAAAGGCCGGCCAGGTCCGAAACAGAACTCTGCAAGTCCGCCATTTCTTTGTCTGCAGATGCCATCGCCTTCTGGAATGCCACCAGTGCTGCAGCGTTTTCATCGTCCATGTTTTTGAGCCTGCCGGACAAATTTTCCGTGTCACGACCAAATGCGGCGGCTGTGGCGGCAATCTCTTTTTTTAAACCGGCAATCTCTTTTTTATCGGCTTTTGCTGTCTGAATCGCCTGTAATGTTTTTTCTAAGGCGGCAGAAGACTTGTGCAGGGAAACCGCAGTTTGGTCAAGGCCTGTTTTCAGTGCGGCCACGGCAGTTTCCAGGGTGGTTATTTTATTTGAAAAACCAGCTTCAAGTTCAGCATATTTCACCGACAGAGAAGAAAATCTGGACTCAACATCCCGGGTGTCGCTGGTGTGGAAACTTCCCAATTGCTTTTTAATGTCGATATAGGCATACGTGAGTGCAAGGGCAAGCAGGCAGAGTGTAAAGATGGACATGAACGTAATCCGCCGGCGAAGTTTATCGATCTGCTGATTTTCAACTTCAGGGCGAAATAAAGTCCGGGCCGGTTCATCCTCGTCGATACGAATTTTAAACTCAGATCTGTGATCCTCAACCATAGCGGTTTATTCCCATTCAATCGTTCCGGGGGGCTTTGAACTGATATCATAAACCACCCGGTTTATGCCTTTTACTTCGTTAATGATCCGGTTGGATATCTTTCCCAGCAGCGCGTGGGGAAGCCTTGCCCAGTCCGCCGTCATGGCGTCTTTGCTCGTTACCGCCCGTATGGCCATGATATTTTCATAGGTCCGCTGGTCCCCCATGACCCCCACGCTCTTGATGGGCAACAAGACACCAAATGACTGCCACAGCTTTTTATAATACCCGCTGGCTCTTATTTCTTCAAGTAAAAGTGCATCCGCTTCTCTTAAAATGTCCAGCCGTTTGCGGGTAATTTCGCCGATGACCCGAATGGCAAGGCCCGGCCCGGGAAACGGCTGGCGCCAGATAAGCTCATCGGGCATACCCAGCTCCGCACCCAGGAGGCGGACTTCATCTTTAAACAAAAATTTCAAGGGCTCGACCAGCCTGAGTTTCATTTTCTTGGGGAGTCCCCCGACATTATGATGGGACTTGATAACAGCCGAGGGCCCCCCGAAGGCCGATACCGATTCGATGACATCGGGATAAAGGGTACCCTGGGCCAAAAACCCAACCCCCTTGATCTTCCTGGCCTCCGTTTCAAACACATCCATAAAGACCTTGCCGATGATTTTTCTCTTTTTTTCAGGATCGGTAATCTTTGACAATGCCTTTAAAAAAAGGTTGCGGGCACTGACAAACCGGATTTTAATTTTCAGGTGCTGCCGCAGTATTTTTTTAAGCTTTATCGCTTCATCTTTGCGCAACAGGCCGTTGTCCACAAAAATGCAGGTAAGGTTCTGACCAATCGCCTTGTTGATTAAAACAGCACTTACCGAGGAATCGACACCGCCGCTTAACCCGAGAATCACTTTTTTGTCCCCGACGATATCCCGGATCTGGGAGATGGCGTCTTTTGCAAAGGATTTCATGTTCCAGGATTTGTGACACCCGCAGACGGTGAACAGGAAATTACGCAGCATGGTTTTTCCCTGGGCCGTATGCTCGACCTCGGGGTGAAATTGAAGCCCGTAAAGGTTCTTTTTTTTATTGACCACTGCCGCAATGGCGGTATTGGCCGTGGATCCTGCAATGGAAAATCCTTTGGGCAGTGTTACAATGGAGTCGCCATGGCTCATCCAGCATTTTGTATTTTTATCCACGTCTTTAAAAATGTCTTCCTGTTTTTTGACCCCGAATTCGGCAAAACCGTATTCCCGTTTTCCGGCACGTTCCACGGTGCCCCCCAGGGCGTCCACCATAAACTGCATGCCGTAACAGATACCCAGGATCGGAATGTTTAAATCCAGAACAGCCCCATCGATTTTAGGCGCATTTTCATCGTAAATACTTGACGGACCCCCTGATAAAATGATGCCGTCGGGGTTAAGGGTGCGGATGGCTTCCATGCTGATGGAGGGCGGTTCGATCTGACAAAAGACATGAGCCTCCCGGACCCTGCGGGCAATTAATTGATTGTACTGAGAGCCAAAATCAATGACTAGTATCATAAAGACCTCAAAATAAGATGTTGCCCGTTTATTGATTTGCGATCATCAGGGCGGTTAAACAAATTGCGAAAACTAAGTGAATATGTTAGAGAACGTTGAAAAAGTCAACTTTAATTTATGGATGGAGGCCATAAGGACGGGGCTTGATATATACTTTTCAGCCGCGGGAATTCAAAATGGAACCCACCTTTTAACTATCGCCGGGGCATCATGAAACGTTTTTTTTACATTAAGATTATAGGGGACATTATCAATACCAAAAAGCCATGAATAAAAAAATAATGACACAAATTTATGAGATACAGACGCCTCATGAGGCCCATGAAATGATTGAACTGGGCGTGGATAGAATCGGCAGCGTCATTACCAGGCGAGATTCATGGAAAATATCACAGATCAAAGAAACAATTGATCTGGTGACATCCACCAACGCCAGCAGCAGCTTGATCATGCTGTTTCGAAACCAGGATGATATCTGCAGAGCGCTTGATTATTACCGGCCGGACATCGTCCATTTTTGTGATGATCTGGTTCATTGCGGCAAAAGGGGAGGGGGTTGCGAAGTTTTTAAAACACTGCAACAAAATATCCGGCAGCGGTTTCCGGAAATTAAAATACTACGATCGATTCCCATCGGTCAAAAAGAGATGAGCAAAAAAGTGCCGACCTTGGAACTGGCCCGAACCTTTGAGCCTGTCAGCGATTTTTTTCTAACGGACACCCTGTTGCTGAATCAAAATGAGGAAACCGCCGCACAGCAACCCGAAATCGGCTTTATCGGCATTACCGGTATGACGTGTGACTGGACAGTGGCCGCCGATCTGGTTGAAGAAAGTACAATCCCGGTTATCCTTGCCGGTGGCATTACACCGGACAATACCTATGATGCCCTGATAAAAACCGGACCTGCGGGAATCGACAGCTGTACGGGCACAAACGCCGTGGATGGCGGCGGGGCGACCATCCGGTTTAAAAAAGACATCGACAAGGTCCGCAGGTTTATTCAAGAGGTCCAAAGGGCTGAAGCCGCACTTGAAAATGGATCAAAGGACAAATAACCATATTGCACCACTGACCACCATTCATAACGTTCATGTTTCGGCGTGCCCTTTCCGGCATGACCGGTATGCAAAATTTTGGAAGGAGTTAACCCTACAACGAAACTTAAACCAATTTAATCTTGTTTTAATTAGTCTGGTTTGCTATACTACGACAAAATCCCTTAAAGTAGGAGGTAAACCATGCTACCGAAAATTAGAAGTGATGAACACCGTTACCCGGTTCCAAAGTTTGATCTCAACAAGAATGATATTAAAAACTTTTCAAATGAACTCAGAGGTTTCCATGAGCAGTTCGCCGACTGCTTTCACCGAAGTGAGTCTCGGGAACATTTTTTTAAGTACATGGCTGGACAATTTAGCCAACTGGAGCGCAAATCTATCGAACCCATCGCCCTTGCAATAGAAGGTGGAAACGTAAGGGCTATGCAACGGTTTGTCAGTGTTGCTCCATGGGATGATGGTAAGATTACTTTCAAGTATCGTAGTTATGTTAATGAAGACCTTGGTAGTGAAGATGGAGCTTTGATCTTTGATGAAAGCGGCTTTCTCAAAAAAGGCCAGGACTCCGTGGGTGTTGCCCGGCAGTACTGTGGAACTGCGGGCAAGGTCGACAATTGCCAGGTTGGTGTTTTTGCAGCCTACGCATCAGAACGTGGATATGCCCTGGTAGACAAGCGCCTTTTCATACCTGAGCAGTGGTTCTCGGAAGAGTACCGTGAGCGTCGGCAAAAATGTAACTTGCCTGAAGATACAGTATTTATGACCAAACCCCAACTGGCTACAGAAATGCTAAAAGAGATCAGTTCAGAAAAGACACTGCCCTTTAAATATGTCCTTGCTGACTCAGTATACGGCATGAGCCCGGAGTTTATTGAAGCGGTGGATGATTTACCCGGAACGACATACCTTGTTTCTGTTCGAAAAAATATCCATTGTTGGCTCAAGATGCCTATGATCATTCGCAAGCAATATCGGTGGAGTGGCAAAATTCGAACCAAAACTTTTTTGGCCGACAATAAAAGCAAACCGATAACCATCGACGAATTAGCCAAAAACATTAACGATTATTTCTGGTACCGGCGACAGGTATCCGAAGGCGCCAAGGGGCCTATCGTTTATGAATTCACCCGGCGACAGGTAATCTTGGCAGCCGAGGGTCTGCCTCAAAAGACCGTATGGCTGCTCATTCGGCGCACAATTGGAGATGAACCGGAATACAGCTATTTCATCAGCAATGCGGCGAGCAGCACAAGACTCAAAACACTCGTTTGGTTAAGCGGCATGCGCTGGGCAATTGAACAGTGCTTCGAGGAAACCAAAGGCGAATTGGGAATGGATCACTATGAAGTACGTAAATTCAAGGGATGGCACCACCATATGCTAACGTGCATGCTGGCACATTTTTTTCTCTGGCACCTGAAAATCAGGATGGGAAAAAAAAGCGCCATCTATTACGCTGCCGCAGCTTAGAGTTTTGCTCAGATTGCTGCTACCAATGAAAAAACACAGCCTTGAGACATTGCTTGAGCAGATTGTTTGGATACAGGCCCGGAATCATCGGGCCTATCTGTCACATAGGCGAAAGCGCCTGAGAGAGATCAGAAAATTTATATAAGTATCGTTGTAGGGTTAAACAATGTATGAAAGCGGAGACCTGAAAAAAGGTTTAAAAATTGAGATCGATGGCGATCCGTATGTGATTGCTCAGTTTGACTTTGTCAAACCCGGCAAGGGACAGTCTCTATACAAATGCAAACTCAAAAATATGATCACCGGCAGTCAATTTGAGAGGACCTACCGATCCGGGGAAAAATTCAAGGAAGCTGATCTGGAAGAAATCGAGATGGAATACCTGTATTATGACGGGGGCAACTATTATTTCATGAATACCGCTAACTATGAACAGGAATTTTTAACGGAAGATCAAATCGGCGAGGCCAAGGACCTCCTCAAGGAAAACACGGTCTGCAGTGCCCTTTTATTTGACAGGAACCCCATCGGTATAACCCTGCCGAATTTTGTTGAACTGCGGATTGAAAGAACAGACCCATGGATTAAAGGAGATACCGCGTCAAAGGATTCCAAACCGGCTACCCTTGAAACCGGTCTTGTCATTCAAGTCCCACCCTTTGTCGAGGAGGGCTCTTTGGTCAAAATCGATACACGCACCGGCCAATATGTTGAACGTGTCAAGGAGTAAGCCCTATGGGGCATTTTTGGGCTTCATGCGGGGCCTTGTGTTCATCAACATGCTCAATTATTTTATCGCGGATAAAATCAGCCGTTTCCGCCACGGAAAAATGGGCATAATCATTGTAGGGGACTTCATCCAGAACTTCGACGGTAATTGCATGCCGGCCGTGGAAGTTCAGGCTGTGTTTGGGCAGGGCGTTTTTGGTGCCGTTAATAACGATGGGCAGAATCGGTATTTTTGATTTATGCGCCAGGATAAACGCCCCGGTTTTAAACGGCTTCAAAAGACCGGTCTTGGAACGGGTGCCTTCGGGGAAAAAATAGATCGAACTGCCCTGCGCCAGCGTCTTTTCGCACTGAAGCATCATTTTTCGGACACTTTCACCGACCCCTCGCTTCAATTTGATATACCGATTTAAAGCCATGTTCCAACCGATCATGGGCAGTTTGAAAATTTCAGCTTTGGACACCCATTTAAAATGGAAAAAAAGGTTGAAAGCGGTAAGAATATCCAGTTGGGACTGGTGGTTGGACACCACCAGATAGGTTGTATTTCTTTTAATTTTATCCCGTCCTTTAATGGAAATTGACCAGGCCGGCACCACCCACAGGTAAAGGGATGCCCAGAAAGATGTAAATAGATGCAATACCACCAGCCGCCGGTCGAACAGGACCGTGAAACCCCATATCACCAGCGCTATTATAAAAAAAAGAACGGATGTGATGCCGATAAAAAATAATATTCCCAATGAAATGATACGATTTTTCATACAGAATCCATATTTTATTTTTATTCGGATGTCTCTATTTTATTGACGTTTTGTTGCTTGGCAAAGTTAAAGCAAGCGTTTTTACCATTGATCATAAATTGTAGATTCCAATCATCCGTAAAAGCAAGCATAATTTTATCGGATGCCGACCCCCGAGAGTCCAGTATGATAACAATAGGGTTATTAAAAAACAGCATTCAGGAATATGACTGGGGCTCGCATACAGCTATTGCCGAACTAATGGACAAAGGCCTGCCGTCGAAAAACCCCCAGGCAGAGCTTTGGATGGGGGCTCACCCCAAAGCGCCGTCCCTGGTCAGATTCGGCAAGGACTGGATATCGCTGCTGGAATTGATCGGAAAAAACCCCGTTGAAATGCTTGGCAAGGATGTAGCGGAAAAATTTGGCAATCAACTGCCATACCTTTTCAAGGTCCTTGCAGTGGCCCGCCCGCTTTCGCTTCAGGCCCACCCTGGCCGGGATCAGGCTCGCAAAGGATTTGCAAGGGAAGAAGCCAAAAAAATTCCCATTGATGCCTTTAACCGAAATTACAGGGACACCCATCACAAACCCGAATGTATCTGCGCCTTGACCCGATTCTGGGGGCTAAACGGATTTCGCAGGGTATCTGGTATTGTTTCCCGGATGCGGAAGGTATGCGGTCCTGAAATATTGGAAAAAGTTGATGCCCTTGAAAAGATGCCGAACCCACAAGGACTCAAACGGTTTTTTAAATATTTAATGCGTCTGGATGAAAATTTAAAAAAAAACATTATCGGCAAGGTGATCCAAAATGCGACCGTGCTTTCCGGGGAGGACCCGGCTTTTGAATGGATGGTTCGACTTTCTGACGAATACCCCGGGGATGCCGGTATTTTTGCACCCATCCTTTTGAATCTGGTCTGTCTGGATCCGGGTCAGGCCATGTTTGTCCCGTCTGGTGAGTTGCACGCCTACCTCGAGGGCACGGGCCTTGAAATTATGGCCAATTCGGACAATGTATTCAGGGGTGGATTGACACCTAAACATCTGGATGTCCCGGAACTGATCAGGACACTTTCTTTTTCGGAAAAAACAATTGAAATTCTTGAGCCATGGGCCAAAAATTCAGTAGAAAGCGTCTACCCCTGCCCGGCAAAAGAGTTTATACTGTCCGTTATCCGCCTTGACGGGTCTAACCGCTACCAGGGGCCGGAAAAGAGAAGTCTGGAGATTATTTTGTGTACAAAGGGAGAAGGCGCTATACTGGATTCGGAGAACCATACCATCGAACTCAAAAAGGGAAGTACCGTCATGATTCCGCCTGTTATACAACATTATGCAATTAAAGGAAGACTGTTGTTATATAAAGCGGCCGTACCTGTTTGAAAATTAAAAATTTGTTGAATTATTAAACCACCTCATATAAACGCAACACTATTGACCGATGTGCCTGACGACCCCACAAAAAAGGAAAATACTATGAAAAAATCTATAATTACCGGAACCGGACGCTATCTTCCACCTCGAATCGTAACCAATGATGACCTTACCCAGTGGATGGATACATCCAGTGAATGGATAGAGAAGCGTACCGGTATTGAACAAAGGCACTGGATTGAGGAAGAGGGTGGCACAGGCGCCTCCGACCTGGGCCTTCAAGCCTCCCTTATCGCCATGAAGCGGGCCGGATGGACTGCCGGGGATATTGATCTGATTATTTTCGCCACCCTAAGCCCGGATATTTTTTTCCCGGGGTCGGGCTGTCTGCTGCAGCATAAACTGGGCTTGCAGGCAACGCCAGCACTGGATATCCGCCAGCAGTGCACCGGCTTTTTATATGGTCTGAGTACCGCCGATGCCTTTATCCGCAGCGGTCTTTACAACAAGATTCTGCTGGTGGGAGCAGAAGTGCACAGCACCGGTATTGACATTTCCACCGAGGGCCGTGATGTTACCGTCATCTTCGGTGACGGCGCAGCGGCCGTATGCATCCAAGGGGTTGAATCCGATGAAAAAGTGGGCGTGCTGGCATCATGCCTGCACGCCCAGGGTGAATTTGCCAAAAGCCTCTGGACGGAAGCCCCGGCATCTCGCCTGCAACCGCGCATCAGTGAAAAAATGCTTAAAGAAAGGCGTCATTATCCTCAAATGGATGGTAAATTGATTTTTAAAATGGCGCTTCAAAGACTCCCCGAAGTCACCCACGAAGTGCTTGAAAAAGCAGATCTGTCCCTGGATGATATCGATCTTTTTATTCCGCATCAGGCCAATATGCGCATCAACCAGTTTTACCAGAAAAAGATGAACCTGCCCGAGGAGAAGGTGTTCCATAATATCCAGCGCTACGGCAATACAACCGCGGCCACCATCCCACTGGCCATGGATGAAGCCCTTGAAATGAAACTCATCGGCAAGGGGAGCACCCTTCTTTTCCTGGGCCTGGGGGCAGGGGTTACCTGGGGCGCCGCCGTATATCGAATTCCGGAATAAACCCCACCGTTGCAAAAGCTGGAGGGATACAGAGTCAAGGCGGAAAGGGTGAAGCTGTAGTGACCATGAATCTTACAGGGGGGATTTTTATTCCATTACCTTTACAAGGGCCTTTACAACGTCGGGATCAAAAAGTCCTTTGTCTGCACATTTCAGCAATTCCTCCAAGGCCGCATGTCGATCCCATTTTTCCCGGTAAGGGCGCCATGATGTCAATGCATCGTATGTGTCTACCACTGCAATAATTCTGGACCCAATGGGTATTTCTTTTTTCTGGAGCCCATCCGGATATCCGGAGCCGTTATAGTTTTCATGGCTGTGCCGGATAATATCCTTCATCAGTTCGGAGGTATAGCCAAGGTCTTCAAGTATTCGGGCACCCTCGGTGGAATGCTGCTGTACTATTTTTATTTCGGCGGAATTAAGACTGCCCATCCGGTTGAGCAGGTGATGGGGTAGAATTTTTTTTCCGATATCCGCCACGAAACCGCTGTTTAAGATTTCTTTTTTTTCTTTTTCGGATAACCCCAGCTCTGTTGCGACGGCATAAGATAACAAAGCGACAACCTTGGAATGGCCAATGCAGCCATCCATGGTTTCCACCGGCATGATGATATCCACCGGCATTTCAACAAGTTCTTCCACATGGGGATACTTCCCCAGAAAGGAAGCCGGAAATTTTTCGCGATCCAGCAAAACATCCTTGATGCCGATCACCTCATAAACGGCGATACGTTTTTTTCGACCCCTGACCTTAATCTTGTCGTTTATATCCATTTTAATCGTGGCCTCGGCAAAAGCCACTTTCAATTCTGTGTTATCCGGCTGCATGAGCAGCGCCTGTTCAAAATAATGCGCGGCATCGTGGAGTTCGTTTGAAGACATGTGCAGTCGGCCAATTTTATAAAAAAGATCTGCTCGTACATCCGCACTGGTGGCCAGATTGAGTTTGCGGTGCATTTCATCAAGGCTGGCTTCCATTTTTTCATCAACATTTTCCGATCGGGTTATATCTTTTTTGAGGCGAACATCGATAAACCGGTCGACACCCTGGCGGGTAAAGTCATCTATAAGAACTGATCCGGGAGGACACGCCTTTTCAATCCGCGATGCCAGGTTGACCACGTCTCCAATAGTCGTATAGGCTTGACGGCGGGAGCCGATGATTCCCATAATTACCGGTCCGGATGAAATGCCGATACGCATTTGCCAGGGATAGTTGAGGCGGGTGAGGGTTTCCTGCATCTTGATTGCCGCCATGACGGCAAGCAGCCTATAATTTTCATAATCCAGGGGGGCGCCGAATTCGCACATGATGCCATCGCCCAGGTATTTGTCGATGTGGGCGTGATAATCAAGCATGACAGGTTCCATACAGCTCAAATAGCTGTTTAAATCCTGGACAACAACTTCAGGACTGCGATCTTCGGAATACCCGGTGAAACCGACAAGATCGGAAAACATGACGCTGATTTTGCGTTTTTCATTTCGCAGACGGCCCTCAATTAACAGTTTTGCAACTTTGGCATCCATGGTCGAATACAGTGTTTTTTCCAACTTGACTTTCAGTGACTCAATGGATTGACTTGACCTTTCAAGTGCTTGGGTACGCTTTTTCAGTTTATCATCGAATGTTTTTTCATAATCGCCGATTATTTTGTCGGCTTTGTCAAGATTCTTCTGGCCAAGGAGGAGTTCCTGTTTAATATAACTGGTTTTACTCATGGAAATACCGACCAGGGTTAAAACCCCACCCCACACGATGATATGCAGGTACAGATTCATCTTACTGTAAAGGTCCATATGAAGGTCAGCAGGTGCCCATATACAGTAAAGCGTAACTACTGCGATACATAGAAAAGGTACCGCGATGCTGAGGCGCGGACCCAGAAAGTAGCCGGCCATTATAACGGGCAGGAAATATAAATATAAAAAGGTGACCTGGGTGTGAATATGATAATTAATAAAAAAGAAAACCGTCAGAATGACGCCAATGGCGATCAGCTCAAAATTGTTCAATACAAACGTTTTTATTTTTTTCAAACAACCCCTCGATCGGATAGCTATTGACGCAAATAGATTATCGGCGGGATTTATCCCAGGTAGTCAGAAAGATAAAAAAAAACCACTAAAGTGTCAAGAGATATAAACATGACAACCGTATCCTGGATATCGTGATTAGGCGGTGTTTTCTTTCAGTATAATGCGGGCATCCACCAGGCTGAGGCCTTTTTCATGGACGATAACCGGATTTAAATCCATTTCCTGTATTTCAGGATAAGATTCAATCAATTCCGAACATTTAAGCAACAACGTTTTGATCGCTTTGACATCGCTGGGAGGTTGACCCCGGACGCCTTTTAAAATGGGAAACGATTTTGTTTCTTCGATCATCTGTTTGGCACTCAGAGCCGAGATGGGCAGCACTCTGAAACTGACATCTTTCATAATTTCAACCAGTATCCCGCCAAGACCGTACATGATGACCGGTCCGAACTGGTCATCTATTTTAGTGCCGATAATCACCTCAACGCCGCTGCTGATCATGGGGGAGACCAGGACGCCTCTGATGTCGGCGTCTTTATTGAAGTTCATCGCATTTTCCATGATTTCTTTAAATGCCTTCCTGACCTGGGCTCCATTGCCAAGCCCGGTGCGAACCCCCCCGGCATCGCTTTTATGCAGAATGTCCGGGGATACAATCTTGATAACCACCTCCCCGTGGATTTTGGCGGCAAATTTTACAGCCTCATCCGCTGTTCTGGCCAGGCGATCGGAGAGTACGGGGACGCCATGCAGTTGAAGCAGTCTTTTGGCTTCGGTCTCCAACAGATTGCGACGGCCTTCTTGAATACACCCCTTGATCATCTGCCGACCTTCGCCGGTGGCTTTTTTGCCCCAGTTAAACACAAAGTTGGTTTTGGCGTGATAGGAGCGGAGGTAATTCCCCCGCTCGGCCAAAACGCCGATGCATTTACAGGAGATGTCAAGGGAGTCATATACCGGTATGTTATAATACCGCAAAAGCGCCAGAGGATGCGGATTAATGGAACTGTACAGGCTGTGCAGCACAATGGGTTTGTTGCTTTTTTTCACCATTTTGCCCAGGCGATGGGCGGTGTCCTCTTCCATCATGGTCAAACTTTCGGCAAAACGGATGCCGTAGCCGCCAAAAAGCCCGACAATTAAAAGCCCACCGACACCCGGGTCATTTAATATAATCTTGGCACAATCGGCAAACACACCTGGATTTGAATCCGTGCCGCCGGCGACATCCACAGGATTTACAACGCTTGCAGCGGCCGGCAGAATTTTTTTCAGACGAGCCCTGGTTTTATCACTAAATTCCGGAATCGTGACACCCAAATCGGTTAAAAGATCTGCCGCAATCGTTGCATGGCCACCGCCGTCAGCCAGAATCGCAATGCTGTTGTTTTTTATGGGGGGCAGGCTGGAAAGGGTCTCGGCTGCCGGAAAGAGCTTTTCCGGGCTATCAATGACGACAATCCCGGCCCGCTGGAAAGCTGACCGGGCCACTCTGGACATGCCTGCCAGTGCACCGGTATGGGACCCTGCCGATTTTTTTCCGATGGAGGAACGCCCGCTCTTGAGCAAAACGATGGGTTTTTCAATGGTGGTATTGTATGCCTGCTGTAAAAACTGGCGACCCTCCCGCATGCCTTCCACGTACATCAGGATTGCCTTTGTTTTTGGATCCTTCCGGAAAAATTCCAGGTATTCATGAAATTTAAGATCCGCTTCATTGCCCACGCCGACATAGTAGGAAAATCCCTTGCGGCTTTTTAATTTCGCCTCGGTAATCAAAGTCAGGGCCATATTGCCGCTTTGCGTCAGCAGTGCAATGTCGCCGGAGGGCGTATCCCTTAAACCCACTAGATTTAATTTTTTATCCAGATTCATCATCCCGGACGTGTTGGGGCCGATGAGTCGAATATTATTTTTCCTGGCAATACGGACGACCTCATCCTCGATTTTTTTCCCCTCAGCGCCTGTTTCACCAAAACCACCGGCAATAATAACGGCACCGTGTATGCCCTTGGTTGCACACTCTTCCAGGATAGCGGGAATCGTTGCGGCAGGCGTTGTGATCAGCGCCAGGTCCACCGCCTCTTTAATATCCGTAATTTTTTGATAGCATTTAAATCCAAGAACGGATGTTTCTTTCGGATTGATGGGATAAATCCGGCCTTCATATTTTTCTTCGGTCAAGGTCCGGATGGCTTGAAATCCTCTTTTGGTTTCATTTTTTGAGGCCCCGACAACAGCCACAGAATCGGCATCAAGAACATGAGATAACATGGAAATCCCCCGTTTTAACGGTCTCGGTTTTCAAATTTATTTAAAGCATCGCCTCTTTCCTTGGTTGCCACACAGGCCAGGCAAGCTTCAACTTCGTACTCCATCAGGGCTTCGAGGCTGACCTCTCCCTGCGCCATGTTCAATCCTTTCTTGATCATTTTTAGGGAAAAGGAGGAGTTGGCGCTGATTTTTTCAGCCATGTGAAGGGCCTCGTCCATTAATTGTCCGGGGGCGACAGCCTTGTTCACCAGTCCAATTTTTTCGGCTTCCCTGCCATCAATATAGTCGGCAGTGAAGAGCAACTCTCTTGCTTTACCCGGGCCGATAAGGTTCTGCAGCAGCCTCATGGCACCTCCGGTGACCGAGGACGTCACCCTTGCCTCAGGTGATCCGATTCGGGCATCTTCAGAAGCGATACGGATATCACATGCCAGGGCAAGCTCGTAGCCTGACCCCAGGGCATATCCGTTAATCGCGGCAATGGTGGGTTTCTCAAATCGGATTATTTTTCTTGAGGCTTCCTGAAGTGCCGTCAAGTAATCACGATAGTCCTCATGACTTCTATTTTTAGATTCTTTTAAATCAGCCCCTGTGGAAAATGCCCGCCCCTTGCCTGTTATGATCAGCACCTTTACGTTCGGGCTTTTTTTTGCATCTTCCAACGCGTCTTGAACGTCAAGCCATAACTGCTTATTCATGGCGTTCAAAACATGGGGACGATTCAGGTAGATAATCGCAATTGGGTCAGCTTTTTCATAAACGATACATTCGTATGCCATATCTTTTTTCCTTGGGCGTTAATCGCCTCGAAACTAAAAATTGTCGTTATTTTTCAATAAACCATCACAGAGTATAGTTTTTTTCATCTTTCACGTATGTTTCAAAGGCATTATCTCTTAAAAACGCGGATATCATGGCACCGACCACATCCGCGGTATCCACCCGGTAAACGCCTTTTTCATCGGGTCCGGTCAATTGTTTGGCCATTTTAACAATCTCCTGAAGGGCGGTCGCGGATATGTCAACAACAGCATTAATGGTGATCGTATCGGAAGAGTTGCTCATGGGAAGGTGATCCTTTGGTTTGTTAAATTAAAAATAATGTTACAGGCTGAAGCGGTTATCTGTTTTTTAAGGCAATGATTGTGAGCTATGAAAAAGTGATTATTCAGATGAACTGTTGTCTTCGCTAAGATATATCAAATGTAATGTCAATAAAAAACCACGTCATAATTTTTTAAAAATTGTGATAGTTATAAAGCATTTCACTCTTATTTATCGATATCGTTCAGAGGATGTTTTTAAAAATTAACCAATTTTTCATAAAACAGGTTCCCCGTATATTTTAATTTGAATTTATTTATGTTATATGTGATAAACGGCTTGCCAGGGTAAATTGTGGAAAAAAATAAAATGAAAACTAAATTTTCCATTTTGATTGTCGGCCTGGAGGCCGGTGCGGATGATTATCTGAGCAAGCCTTTTGTCCACGCTGAATTGATGGCCCGTGTCAATACCGGTATTCGTATTCTGGAACTGGAGAAATCCCTGCAGCGTGCCAATGAAAAAATCAAGCAAATGTCCTTTAGAGATCCCCTTACCAGTTGTTACAATAAACGATATCTCAAGCAATATCTACCCGTTGAAATATCAAGACCGAAAAGATACCGTCGCACAATGTCAATTGCCACGTGTGATATTAATCATTTAAAAACAGTCAACGATACCTACGGTCATCAAGCCGGTGATGTGGTATTAAAAAATTTTTCATTTTGTCTGAAGCAGGCTGTACGAAAAAAATCACTTTACCGATCAAAACAAAATGGCAGAAACAGGATCATCATTAATGTCGATATTGCGGGGAACTGAGAGTGAAAGTCACTAATTCGGATTGCATCATCAAAAGTGAAAAAAGATTTATCAGTGAATTACGCAGGGGCTTTGACTTGCGATCAATCAGAAAAATTTTTAAACAGCGATATAATCTCAATATACTCAAAGCAATCGTAACGCGTCGCGGGGATATTATCGTTTTTAATCAGCAGGTGGCCTATAAGCTTTATTTTAAAGCCATGGTACCGCTGTCGATTGTTTTTGACCGGAAGGGAAATCATCTTGCATTAGCACCGGTGGATGAAACGGATACGGGCAGCGAAAAAAGCGCACCTGAAAATAGTTTCAGCAGTGAAGCTGTTGCAGAACCGCAAACGGGCATGGAAGAAATAACGGCCTATGACTTGTTGCCCGGGGAAGAAAATAATGACCCCGCTGTTACTGATTCAAACGTGGATCCGAAAAAAAACATTTCTCAAATGGCAAACAAGATAGAATTGATGATTGCCGAAATAAACAGGAAGTAGGGGGCTTTGTACAAATACTCGGCTCGACTATGAGCGAAAAATTTCAGCTATAGGCAACGTTGCAATATCTCTAAATTTGGAATAGTCGAGGTCTTTTTCATCCACCATATCCAGAATACGTGAAAAAGAGTTTTGAATGAAGATTTTCCGGTCATGCTCTTGACGCTGGACACCGAAATTAATCTTTTTCATCTCTTCAGGGGCTATTTTGCTGATAATATTTTTGGTTGCCCAGATTGACCCGTAGCGTGCAAAATCGGATAATCTTCCCGCATAATTAATGCTGTCTCCCAGTGCGGTAAATTCTATATTGCCCGCAGATTTAATGGTGCCAAAAAATTCCTGCCCCTCATTGATACCCATATTCAGGTACAGTTCATTGCGCCACCTTTTGCGTATTTTCCATTCACTGCTGAACTGAATCATTTTCTCTCTGATTTCCAGCGAACAGTTGACAGCATCTGCAATATAGTTACGACCCGGTTTTTGAATAAAATAATACAACATGCCGTCACCGGCATGCTTGCCGTTGATACCTTGATATTTTTCAAAAGAAGACCCCAGCGTCTTCCACAGCTGGTTTATCAATTCAAAATACTCTTCGGGCATCAGTTCCGCGCTGATTTTAACGGAATCCTGCAGGTCGGCAACCAGTACGCATAATGACACCAAAGCCGGCATTCTCTGTGACAGCAGGTCATTGATGATTTTTTGACGGTGGGAAAGAAAATCCATAATATCGTCATCCATACGTTCCGCGGGGAGGTAGATGAAAAACAGTCCCTCACGAAAAAGCATGGTATAGACACGATAGGAAATTACCGTGCCATCCTGAAGAATAAAATTTAAAGGTGCACTATGGATGGTCTCTTTTTGGGCTGAATTTTCTTTGTCATATTTGTCGGCCAGAAATCTTATTTCGCTTTTGGTAATCCCACTGTAAAGGCTGTTGATATGTTCTCGATGGTAATTCCCTTTGAAAAAACGCATGTGAAATGCAATCACCTCTTCCCAGTTGCGAAGATATTGGTGGCACTCCCAGCTGAAGAGCAGTTTGAAAATATTTCTTGAATCAAGTTTATTAATAGCGCTCACATTGTTTTTAAAGACAATGTCTTCGGCTTTGGCGTTAATCCACTCGATTTCGAAACTATTGTTTATAAGATAGGCCGGTGCATCAATACTATCAATGGTCAACGTCAGGGAGGCCTCATTTATCGGGCTGGGTGCCTCCCTGTTGGAGGGGGGAAAGGGAACTTCGAGATCCGCTTTCGTTTCGGGGACTGTGCTTTCGAAACGTCTTTCCGGAAAAATTTCAAGAACGGGAGATTCCTTTTTGAATTTCTGTGCTATTTCTTCCATTGAATATCCTTTATCTTTCCATAATTTTATCGTTTCAATACGGTTTACGGCCCCTTCCGGGAAATACCAGTTTTTCTTTTGAGTACCTGATTTTTCATCTGATGGCGAGTCCCGCAAAATCGGTTTCGGCAAAATTTTTCTTTTTATACACTCTTCGAGGATTTGCCGTGAAATACTTGTCTTGGGAAGTATTTTTCTATCGGGAGCATAGTTTTTAGCAAAGGCATCGGACATAGTCGTTAAGCACCTAATTCAGTTTTCTATTAATCTTTTCCCTATAGAACGCATAAAAAAATACTTGTCAAGCAATATTTGCATGATGATCCAAATAGTTAGGGTATAATAAGAGTAGATTATACATTATATCGATCGAAGAACTATCGCTTGACACCATATATCCGTTTCTTTATACTTAAAATCGAAGTGAATCGTAATGTTGTACATGCATTTATTGTTTTTATTTCAATAGGATAAAACGAATATCATATTATATGGCCGGTTTTTTTGATCTATTTTATATATTTTTCCGGTCTCAAAACCACGACAGGGTATCTTTTTTGAAGGGACCCCCCTCTTTGGACGGTAAGCCTTCGGTTGGCTTTACCCCTTGTCCAAGGCTCCTGATATGGGCTCAATGTCTGATCATGATGTAATTTTACAAGAGTATCAAGAATAATAAGCGAGGTTTTATTGGAAAAAAAAAGCGACCACGCAAGGGTTGACATTTTGATCAAAAAAGGTGTGGTATTCCCGGACCCCGACAACGTTCATATCGATGCAACCATTAATCCGGATAAAATTTCAGGTGAACAGACCATCATTTATCCTGGATGCCGACTGTTCGGCGCATCGACGCTGATTATGCCTAACGTAAGGCTGGGTTTAGAAGCACCGGTGACCATTGAAAACTGTCAGCTCGGACCCGGTGTTCAGTTAAAGGGCGGTTTTTTTAAAGACGCGGTGTTTTTAAAAAATGCCGTCATGGGATCCGGCGCTCATGTCAGAGAAGGAACAATTCTGGAAGAACAGGCCAGCGGGGCCCACACCGTAGGGTTGAAACAAACCATCTTACTGCCCTTTGTAACCCTCGGCAGTCTTATTAACTTTTGCGACTGCCTCATGGCCGGCGGCACCAGTCGAAAAAATCACAGCGAAGTCGGCAGTTCCTATATTCATTTTAACTTTACACCCAACCAGGATAAAGCCACCGCATCTCTGGTGGGCGATATTCCCCGTGGCGTTATGTTAAACCGCCCACCGGTGTTTTTAGGGGGGCAGGGCGGGCTTGTCGGCCCCTGCCGTCTGGCCTTTGGGACCATCATAGCCGCCGGATCCATCTGCCGCAGGGATGAACTGCGTTCCGGGCGGCTCATTGTTGAAAATGCCAAATCCAATGTCAATATCCCTTTTAAAATCGGCCGGTATACCGGGGTAAATCGCATCGTCACCAACAATGTTATTTATATCGCCAACCTCTGGGCACTGATGCAATGGTATGTTCATATACGATCCCTGTTTATTTCAGATGATTTTCCGGTTGCCCTGCTGGCAGGTCTCACGGAAAAACTTCAAATGGGTATCCGGGAAAGAATAAACAGACTGACCGTTTTTATTCAAAAAGCAGGGACGGGAAAAGACAGGCGAAACGACACGGTTTGCAACACGTTGTCTGCATTTGCAGCAGGTGCTGAAAATGCATTGTTTTATGTCGGAGACAGGGGGCTCCGGGATCATTTTATCTCTAAAATCAAAAGTGTTATTCAACAAGAAGGCATGGACTATATCCATGTGATTAAAAAAATCGATCCGCTGGTTGCAAAAGACGGTACCCTGTGGCTGCAAGGCATTGTGGATGATATCGTAAATGATTGTGACCGATAAAGGCAGGTTCTAAGATATGGCAAAATTATTTGGCACTGATGGCATACGAGGCGTGGCCAATACCTACCCGATGACTTCGGAGATGGCCGTCAGAACAGGCCGGGCCATTGCTGTTTTGTTTAAACAAAAAGAACAAAAACTACGAATCGTCATCGGCAAGGACCCGCGAATATCAGGAGATATGTTTGAATATGCACTCGCCTCGGGAATTTGTTCCATGGGCGGCGAGGTTCTGCTGGCGGATATTCTTCCCACGCCCGGTGTCGCCTGCCTGACCTCATCCATGGCGGCATCCGCAGGCATTGTTGTTTCAGCATCCCACAATCCTTTTTATGATAATGGCATCAAGATTTTCAAACAAAACGGCTGCAAGCTTTCAGACCGTGAGGAAGTTGAACTTGAAAAAATTATTATAGACAAAGAAAACAATATGCTGTGTCGGGATGTTCAGGCGATCGGAAAGGTCAACCGAATCAGGGACAGCTTAACCCAATATGGTGATTTTCTGAAGCGAAATTTTAAATCATCGCTTTCACTTAAGGGTGTAACTATCTTGTTTGACTGCTCAAACGGTGCGACATCAAAGATAGCGCCGAGTGTATTTTCAGATCTTGGCGCCGATGTTGTTACGCTGTTTCACCACCCGGATGGCAGAAATATCAACGATGGCTGTGGTTCCCAACATCCTGAAAAAATGGCAGCAAAAATGGTGGCTTCCAAAGCGACTGCCGGTTTTGCCTTTGACGGGGACGGAGATCGGCTGATTGCCGTCGATGAAACCGGCCACATCTTGACCGGCGACCAGGTGCTTGCCATTTGCGCCATGTTTTTAAAAAAGAAAAACAGATTAAAAAACAACCTGGTGGTCAGCACCATCATGAGCAACCTGGGACTTGGCGTTGCATTAAAACAGATGGGGATTACCCATATCAAATCGGGTGTCGGTGATCGTTACGTGCTTGAAAAAATGCGCGCAGGCGGTGCCGTACTGGGGGGGGAAGATTCAGGGCATATGATTTTTCTGGAACATCACACCACAGGTGACGGTATCCTGGCCGCACTTCAGCTTATGGCGATTATCCGGTCCGAATCAAAACCCTTGTCCGAACTTGCCCGAATCATGCATGTATACCCTCAGGTCCTTGTCAATGTGACGGTAAAAACAAAGGAGAACATTCAAGGTATCCGGGAAATAACAGATGAAATTCGCAGGGTTGAAAACAGTCTCGGCCAGGAGGGAAGGGTACTGGTCCGGTATTCGGGAACCCAGTCCATATGCCGCGTCATGGTCGAAGGGCCCGATAAAGAAAAAACGGAAACGTATTGTCACCAAATTGCCGCTGTGGTTAAGAAAAAATTAAACTAAAAAAGGTCTCTGCAGTCTTATTTCTGCAGAGACCTTTTGTGAGCGACGCAATGGTTGTTAAAAAATTTTTTATTCCCTGTTTCCCAATATTCTGAGCAGCATCAGAAAAAGGTTGATAAAATCCAGATATAAGGCCAGGGCGCCCAATATTGCCCCTTTTCTTCGAGCACCGGAATCAAGATCTGCCGGCTGTGTAAGGGCCATGGTTTTTAATTTCTGGGTATCATAGGCGGTGAGTCCTACGAAAACAATTACACCGATATAACTGATAATCATGCTCATACCGGAACTGCGGAAAAACATGTTTGCCACCGAGGCAATGATAATACCGAAAAGCCCCATGGTCATGAATCCGCCCAGGGATGTCAGATCTTTCTTGGTGGTCATGCCGTAGATGCTGCAGGTGACAAATGTCGCAGCACAGACAAAAAAGGTGGATGTGATGGATGACCGCGTATAAACGAGAAAGATAGAGGCCAATGTCGCGCCGTTTAAAGCGGCATACAGCATAAATACGCCGGTAGCCGTGGATGCCTGCATTTTTTGAACTCTGGCACTGAGATAAAATACAAGTATCAGCTCTCCAATGATCAATCCGAAAAAGACCAATCTGTTACCGAATATAAGGCGTTGCAGCGGCTCGCTGTTTGAAACATAGAAAGCCAAAAAACCGGTAAGTGAAAGCCCAATGGCCATCCAGTTGTAGACACTCCGGATAAATTCATTTACACGAACATTGGCCTCTGTTTTTTGAATGGGAATTGATTGCATATGGTGCCTCCTGAAAATATAAGGTTATTTGTGTTTTGAATATCTATAACGATAACACAGCCTGCAGGATATTCAAGTGAAAGGTCCGGAAAAACGATCAATATGACATAACAAAGGCAAATCGAATATCATGAATCCCGAACAGCTTTATCTAGAAATGAAAGATCTTGCAGAAAAATTGGGAATTACGGTGTCGGAACAGAATTTTAAAACCACCGGTATCCACGTTGAAAGCGGATTTTGTAAAATTAAAAACCAAGAATTTCTGATCGTCGATAAACATAAATCCGTTGCCGACAAACTCCAGGTTCTGGCATCTGTCATTGCCACCAGGAACCTGGAAAATATTTTTGTTGTACCGGCCGTGCGGCATCATCTGGAATCCATAAAACAAAAACCGTTCAATGATAAAACCAATTCTAAAAACACCGACAAATGAAATCGCTTCATTTTTGAAATTTTGATCAGATGCCAACATCTTTTCAATAACGATAATTTTTACATTAACAGTTCGTCTTAAAGGCCATATCATGGCGGCTTTTTAATAAAGTTTACATAATATACATTATCGGACCTTATAAATATTTATTTAAATCACGCTCTTTTTTTCCTGTCACCCTTTCTATAATAGATTGATCCTTTTCCATCGGTATGCTAAATTTACATTTCTCAATTACCGGGCCGGAATAACAAAAAAATAATTCCACCATAAAATTAAAAGATTAAAAAAAGAGTATGCAGTGACCATCGGCGACAATACATTCAGTAAAAAACTATACACGGTTTCCGAATTAACCGTTCAAATTAAAACGATACTTGAAGAGCGCCTTCCTTTTGTCTGGGTTTTCGGTGAAATATCCAATTTGAGAGTACCGTCTTCCGGTCATTTTTATTTTACGTTGAAGGATGCCGGTGCGCAGATCAAAGCGGTGATGTTCAAGGGGCAAACCAGGAATTTAAAATTTGGTTTAAAAGACGGCATGGCGATAACCGGGCTGGGCCGGCTGAATGTGTATGAACCGCATGGCACCTACCAGATTATATTTGAACATATGGAGCCCAGGGGCACCGGCGCACTGCAGGTTGCCTATGAGCAATTAAAAACAAAACTGTTTAATGAAGGGCTGTTTGAAACGGAACATAAGCGCCCCGTCCCTTTTTTACCTTCCAAAATCAGTATGATCACATCACCCACCGGTTCTGTCGTCCATGACATGCTGAACATTATTGATAGAAGATTTCCCAATATGGCCGTTGATATATGGCCTGTGAAAGTTCAGGGCAAGGGGTCTGAAGCGCAAATCGCAAGGGCGTTGCTCTCTCTGAATAAATGGGCGGATACAGAGCTGATTATCATCGCCCGGGGCGGCGGTTCTCTTGAAGATCTGCAGGCGTTTAATTCGGAAACTGTTGCACGGGCGGTATTTAAATCCCGGATACCCGTTATTTCGGCTGTTGGGCATGAGACCGATTTCACCATTTGTGATTTTGTTTCAGATCTCAGAGCACCCACCCCTTCAGCTGCTGCAGAACTGGCTGTTCCTCAAAAAAAAGATCTTCTTTTCCGATGCCGGGAACTCTCCCTTGCACTGAGTACAAAAATGCAAACACGGATAGATCGATTGCGGGGTCAGCTTGAAAATTCATTTGATCGCCTCAGAAATCCTGTGCGAGATATCCAGGATTTAAGGTTGAAAACAGATGATTACACAATGCGGATAGGCCGGTCATTGACCCTGTATCTTCAGCGCTATCGTGAACGGTTGGCCTGGCGCACTGAAAAACTCGCTTCAAACAACCCCATGCGTATGATTGAACCGCATAAAAAGAAACTTGAACAAATCAGGTTAGATACCTTTTTATTCGTAAAGAAAGCGTTAACTACTAAAAGGGCGCTGCTTGGAGAGATATCGGCAAGGCTCCATGCATTGAACCCAACAGACATTCTGGCTCGGGGGTACAGCATTACACGGACAATTCCCCACCGGTGTGTCGTCAAAGATGCCAATAATGTATCCATGGGACAGGAACTTGAGATTATTCTGGCCACGGGCGCTTTACAGATCGCCGTCAAAGGAAAAAAAATAAATGGTTGAACAAACATTTGAAAAAGCACTGAATAAACTTGAACAAATTGTTCAGGATCTTGAAAAAGGTGAACTCTCTCTTGAAAAATCTCTGGCAAAATTTGAAGAGGGTGTTACCCTTTCCAAGTTCTGCAGTACTAAACTGGATGAAACAGAAAAAAAAGTCATGCTTTTGATGGAAACCGAGGATGGTCATATTACAAAACAGCCTTTTGACACAAAGGCATAGGGGGCAAATCGGTCTCCGGTTCGTAAAAAAATAGAACAAACCTGTTTTTTAAAACTCAGAGGCATCACTGACACAGGATGTAACGTGTATGTTTGATTTGAAATCATATCTGGATTCAAGAAAGCGGATGGTTGACAAAGCCCTTGAACAAAAAATAACGCCTGGAAAAGAATCCGATAGACTCAGCCGCGCCATGGCATACTCGCTCATGGCAGGGGGTAAGCGTATTCGCCCCATACTTTGCATAGCAGCCGCCGAAGCGATCTCCGGTGCTGATGTTGATGCGGAAATTTTAGAGTGTGCCTGTGCCCTTGAAATGCTCCATACCTATTCACTGATTCATGACGACCTGCCGGCCATGGACAATGACCGGCTTCGCAGAGGCAAACAGACATGTCACATCGCCTTTGATGAAAGCACGGCAATACTGGCCGGCGATGCCCTGCTGACGCTGGCTTTTGAAATTCTGGCCATGGCCGGAACGACCCACCTAAAACACACCCATCAATGGATAAAAATCATACACATCATCTCCCGGGCAGCCGGATATCAGGGAATGATAGAAGGGCAGATGCGGGATATTTTCTTTGAGGGCAAAACAGTTTCTCTGGATCAACTGAAAGACATGCATGCCTTAAAGACCGGGGCCTTGATACGGGCATCGGTTAATGCCGGGGCTTTGCTGGCAGATGCGTCATTAGAAAAAATTGACCGCCTGGACAGATATGCACGAAATATCGGACTGGCCTTTCAGATCACCGATGATATTCTAAATATTGAAGGCGATCCTGAAATCATGGGAAAAGCGGCAGGCACCGATCAACTGTGCAACAAAGCCACCTACCCTGCCCTGCTGGGCCTTGGCCCATCAAATGCGTACCTGTCCAAGCTTATTGAAAGTGCCTTGTTATCCCTTGACACGTTTGGCCGGCAGGCCGATCCCCTGCGGGCTATTGCAGACTATATTGTTCAACGAAAGAAATAAGGGGTATCCATAAAATGGAGTTAATGAGACTTTGAGTTTACTGGAATCCATCAATTCGCCGGCGGATCTTAAACGACTTGACCCGTCTAAACTGCCCGGCCTTGCCGCTGAAATCCGCAACCGGATTGTCAAGGTGGTCTCCAAAAACGGGGGGCACCTGGCATCCAGCCTGGGAACGGTTGAACTGGCGATTGCCATTCACTATGTTTTTAATGCGCCCGCTGACAAAATTGTATGGGATGTCGGACACCAGGCATATGCCCACAAGATTCTAACCGGTCGCCGGGAGCAGTTTTCCACACTTCGCCAGCATAACGGCATCAGCGGATTCACGCGCATGAGTGAGAGCCCCCATGACTGTTTTTCCACCGGCCACAGTTCAACGTCCATATCCGCGGGACTGGGAATTGCCAGCGGTAAACGTCTGAAGGGAGAAAAAGCCAAGGTCATCGCCGTTATCGGTGACGGCTCCATGACCTCCGGTCTGGCCTATGAGGGACTCAACCAAGCCGGTGATATCCGTAAGGAAGACCTGATTGTCATCCTCAATGAAAACGACATGTCCATTTCCAGGAATGTGGGGTCCCTGTCTTCATTTCTCAGCCGTACGCTATCTAAAAAATACCTTCAGGACCGACGCCGGGAACTGGGTGATTTTCTTAAATCCCTGCCCAAATTTGGTGAGGAACTGTATCAGTTTGCCAAAAAGTCCGAGGAATCCTTTAAGACATTTGTCACCCCCGGGATGCTTTTTGAAGCATTCAATTTCGATTATTTCGGTCCCATAGACGGCCACAATCTGAACCATCTGATCAAAATTTTAAATAACATCAAAAATCTCAACGAACCGGTGCTGTTGCATGTAACGACCAAGAAAGGCAAGGGGTATCCACCGGCCGAAAAAAATCCGGTTTATTTTCACGGCGTCGGATGCTTTGAAATTGAAACCGGGAATTGCATCAAATCAGGCAATAAGCCAAGCTATACCCATATTTTTGGAGATACGATGGTTCAGCTTGCCGAAAATGACAACCGGATAATCGCCGTCACTGCTGCCATGCCCGAGGGCACCGGCCTGATTCAATTTTCCAAAAAATTTCCGGATCGATTTTACGATGTCGGCATTGCCGAACAGCATGGCGTTACATTTGCGGCAGGTCTTGCCACCGAAGGATTCAAACCGGTGGTGGCGGTCTATTCCACGTTTTTACAGCGGGCCTATGATCAGATATTGCACGATGTTTGCGTAGAGTCCCTGCCCGTCATTTTTGCCATTGACCGGGGCGGAATCGTCGGTGAAGACGGCCCCACCCACCACGGGCTTTTTGATATGGCCTATTTAAGAAGTATGCCCAACATGGTGGTGATGGCTGCCAGCAATGAAAATGAATTGCGCCGGATGCTGGTTACTGCACTTTTGCATGGCGGCCCCATTGCACTTCGCTATCCGCGTGGACCAGGCACCGGCGTTCATCTGGATACGCCCATTCATCCCCTGGCCATCGGCAAGGCAAAGGTGTTGACAGAAGGTGAAGATATCCTTGTTCTGGCCATTGGAGGACCTGTAAATGAGGCACTGGCTGCCCATACTCAGCTTGCGACCCAGGGAATTTCGGCAAAGGTGGTGGATTGCCGTTTTGTAAAACCCCTTGACGCTGAATTGATATGCGCCCTGGCAAAAAAAATTCCGCGTATCATTACGGTTGAAGAGCATGTCTGTCAGGGGGGCTTCGGCAGTGCCGTACTTGAGTGTCTGAACGATGAAGGCATAACAGGTGTGAGGGTAAAGCGTATTGCACTGCCGGATATGTTTATCGAGCATGGCCCCCAAAAATTACTGCGCGCCAAATATGGAATCAACGCCCCCGCCGTTGTCAGTGCGGCGGAAAAACTAATGGCCCATGGGCTGAATCCAAAATAAATCATCGCCTGGCGATGCAGGTTTGTATATCGAAAATGATTTTAAAAAAACAACGTCTCGATCTTTTTATGGTTGAAAAAGGGCTCGCCAAAAGCCGCCAGCGCGCCCAGGCGTTGATTATCGGCGGCAAGGTGCTGGTCAATAACCAGTTGGCCGATAAGTCCGGAGCCCTGGTTTTATCGGACGATCGTATTGTTATCAAGGGCGCGGATATGCCCTATGTCAGCCGGGGGGGGCTTAAACTTGAAGGGGCGCTCATAAAAAACAGCATCACCGTCAACGGGCGGATATGCCTTGATGTAGGCGCTTCAACCGGCGGGTTCACCGACTGTCTGCTTCAAAATGGCGCATCAACTGTTTTTGCAGTTGATGTCGGTTATGGCCAGCTGGCCTGGAAGCTCAGGCAGGATCCCCGCGTTGTTGTTATTGAGCGCACCAATATCCGCCATATGCCGCCACAGGTAATAACCCGACCCATCGATCTTGTTACCATAGACGTGTCTTTCATCTCCCTGAAAATAGTGGTCCCGACGATTACGCATCTATTGAAAAAGGATGCTGATATTCTGGCCCTTATCAAACCGCAGTTTGAAGTCGGCAAAGGAAAGGTCGGTAAGGGCGGCGTTGTAAGGGATACGGCCCTGCATTCAGAAGTGATAGGGGATTTAAAAACTTTTTTTACTGAAAAAGGATTAATCTGCAATTCAGTTATCCCCTCGCCTGTTTTGGGGCCTAAAGGCAATCAAGAATTTATTATTTGGCTTAAATATTAATAAATTAATATCAAAACCCAAATAAAGAGGTTAACAAAATATTTTTTTCCACCAAAGTAACGCTTTACCAGTGATTTCGGAACAATTGCCTTATGGAAAATTATCTTGCTTTTTGAATCACAACCATATATAAAATCGGTTTTTAAATTCAATGCAGAGAGGAGCCTAAATGAGTGAAATGGTAGAAAAATTAAGAAATATCGCTCTTGTTTCCCACGGGGGTGCCGGAAAAACCTCCCTATCTGAGATAATGCTTTTCAAAAGCGGTGTTATTAATCGCATAGGCCGGGTTGAAGATGGAAATACCGCCATGGATTTTGAACCGGAAGAGTTAAAACGGATGTCCAGTGTGAGCACCGGTTTCCACCAGTTCAAATGGAACAAGCATTTGGTGAACATTATCGATACGCCCGGTGATCAAAATTTTTTCACCGATACCAGATTCTGCCTGCAGGCGGCCGATGGCGCCGTTGTGGTTATCGATGCCGTGGACGGCGTCAAGGTTCAAACCGAACAGGCATGGGAGTTTGTCCGTGAATTTAATCTGCCCTGCATTGTTTTTATAAACAAGCTGGACCGCGAGCGAGCCGATTTTGACCGTACATTCAAAGATGCCGGCGCTTGTTTCGACCCGAAACCAATTATTCTGCAGCTTCCCATCGGAAGGGAAAGTGGATTTAAAGGTGTTGTCGATCTGATCAACATGAAAGCCTATACCTACGCCGATGGAAAGGCAACGGTCGGCGAGATCCCGGCGGACATGAAGGATCTGGCCGAAAGCGAGCATGAAGCATTAATTGAAAATATTGCCGAAGCAGATGATGAACTCATCGAAAAATATCTTGAAGGGGAAGCGTTGACCAATGATGAGATCAGAGCCGCCCTTCGAACCGGAATACTCTCGCGGGCATTTGTACCGGTACTTTGCGGATCTGCGACCCAAGATATCGGTGTTGATCTATTAATGGATTTTTTTGTCAACGGAATGCCGTCACCCATGGATAGAGGTGCCAAAGCAGGCATTGATCCGGATAATGACGCTGAAATCCAGCGGTTGCCAGATCCGGATGCGCCGTTTTCCGGATTCGTGTTTAAAACCGTCGCCGACCCTTATGCCGGCCGACTTTCCATTTTTAAAGTGGTTTCCGGCACCCTGGGTTCCGATGGGAATTTTTACAACACCGGCAAGGATGTCAAGGAACGCTACAATCAGTTATTGACCATTGCCGGAAAAGAGCAAAAACCGGCCACTCAAGGTGCCGGGCCAGGGTCCATAGTGGCCATTGCCAAACTGAAAGAGACCACCACCGGCGACACCATCTGTGATGAAACCGCAAAAATAAAATATAAATGCGCCGAGCCCCTTTCCACGCTTATTTCATTTGCCATTGAATCAAAAGCAAAGGGCGACGAGGATAAGATTTACATTTCTCTTACCAAGCTGATAGAAGAGGACCCGGCGTTGAAGCTCGAGCGTAATGCGGAGACCAAAGAGATTCTGCTGTCCGGTATGGGACAGGTGCACATTGAAACCACCATTGAAAAGATGAAACGCAAATTCAATGTGGAGGTGCTGCTCAATACCCCCAAGGTGCCGTATAAAGAAACCATCAAAAAAAAGGTACGGGTCCAGGGTAAACATAAAAAACAGTCCGGCGGCCACGGCCAGTATGGAGACTGCTGGATTCAAATGGAACCCCTGCCAAGGGGTAAAGGATTTGAATTTGTAGATGCGATTGTCGGTGGTGTTATTCCCAAGACCTACATTCCGGCGGTTGAAAAAGGAATTCAGGAAGCCAGAATCACGGGTGTATTGGCCGGCTTTGAATGTGTCGATTTTAGAGCCACACTGGACTACGGCTCCTTTCATGCGGTGGATTCTTCGGAGATGGCCTTCAAGGTGGCCGGATCACTGGCATTTAAAAAAGCCTGCAAAGAAGCCAAACCGGTTCTTCTGGAACCGATCATGGAAGTGACGGTGACCACGCCGGACGATTTTATGGGCGATATTATGGGTGACTTGAACGGTCGTCGCGGACGGGTCCTGGGGATGGATAATGTCGGCAAAAATCAGGTTATCAAGGCCAATGTGCCCATGGCTGAATTTCTGACATATGCACCGGACCTTAACTCCATGACCGGTGGCCGCGGGATGTATTCCATGACGTTTTCACATTATGATGAAGTGCCGGCCCAGCTTGCGGAAAAAATCGTGGAAGAGGTCAAGAAAAGCCAGGAATAGTATGAAAGACGGGGTACTTACGCCCTGTTTGTTCTAACGTGAGTGATCTGTTTTTAAATTCAGGGATTGAAACCACAGCACAGGTTCAATCCCTGAATTGTTTTATACATTTTTTACAAGGTGCAAAACCTGCCTTAAAGGCTTCCCATCGGTTTGGAAAATAGACCCTGTTGTGATTTCCGGTTTTTTTGCCGAAGGGGCAGGTCAGGCAATGGAATCTGCCGGAACGTTTATTTCCCAATAATCTTTCAGGCTTTTTGGGCCAATTTTGCCAGAGTCCCCTGCCCGTTGCCATTGCCTTGTGCTGTGCCCTTTGAAATGTATCCTTATATTTGACATTTAAAGAGTGTGGCAGGCAGTATGCCGCACCCATTTGCACAAGGATTTCATTCACAAACGTGCCGTCTTCAAGAAAAACATAGGCCAATTGACGGCCGTAATGATCCTGTGTTTCATGCTCTGTTTCCAGCCGAACTTTTTGCCCCTGCACCAGCCGCTTGTTGATTCGGGATGAAAATTTTCCGAACGGTTCTCCGGTTTTATTTTTATGTGCAATTTCAGGGGCATTGATGCCGACATAGCGCACCGTGCGACCGTTTTTTAAAACAACGGTATCGCCGTCAATGACCCATCGCACCGTGTGCCAGTTTTGGGTAAACACCGTTGCCGGGGCAAACAGAAGAACCAGGGCCGCAAGACAACCGATGGTAATGCGCACTGTTTTCATATCAAATTTATGGAACATGGATGGGCATTATCTATCAATTTATGCCTATAAAATCAAAACCTAATTTGGCCTGAAATTTTTCCGTTCGCTTGAATATCTCCTTGAGCATGGTCTGTTCGATACTGGAAAGTTTTCTAGGATTGACATAATTGTCCGCGGCAGCCTCCTCTTTTATAATGGCCGTAATTTGTCTGACAAACCGCAATTGCATGAGGAAACTGTAGGATTGTTCGAGTTCATCATATTCATGTCGGCTGATGACTTTTTTCCGGTACAACTGCACCAATCTTTCCTGGGTATTGGTTTCTTTAATATTGTGTTTCAATGCGTAAATCCTGGCAAAATCGACAATGGGCACCATGGCTCTTTTGATATCAAAGACATTCCGGTGGCGGCCCCTGGACTCCACAACAAAATTGCGGAAAAAACCAATGGGCGGCTTGAAATGAAGGGCATTTTCCGTTAAATTACGAAAAAAACCGGCCCACCCCACGAGGCTATCAAAAAGATAGCTGTGTAAATCGTTTATGATCTGCGGGTTTCCATATACCCCCCTGAAATCAAAAAAGATACTTGCCTGAAGGAGATCTTCGGGATCAGCGTTGAAAATCCATTTCGAAAAATAACCTTTCCATATGGACAGCGGTTGGCACCAGTGAGGGTTTTTCGCCATTACGTTTCCTTTACAGAAATCATATCCGGCCCGATCCAGCCAGTTACATACTTTTTCACCCATTTTCAGGAAATACGCCCCTGCCCGGTCTCCCGAGTGCTTCGGTTGATCTTCAAAAATAATGGCATTGTCCTGATCTGTTTTAAGGGTCTGTTCCCGACGGCCCTCGCTACCCAGGGTCATAAAAATAAAATTCGCGGGCGGCGGCCCCAATTCATCAATGGCAAATTCAATTATTTTATATAGACTGGCATCGCTGATGGCGGTTATCAGCCGGTTAATATTTTTTGCCTTGGCACCGCTGTTGATCAGGCCCTGGATGATTTTCGGCAATTGTTTATGTTTATTGAATATCTCTTTTTTGTCGGTGACTGCTGAAATTTCATGCATCAGATAAAACGGTGACTGACCCTGGGCTGTCAAAAAGTCCTGATTTGTAATAATACCGGAAACACGTCCATTGGTATCGCTAACGGCAAGGTGTTTTATGTTTTTTTGCATCATGGTCATCAACGCTTCAAATACCATGGCCTCATTTGAAATTGTCTTTAATGGTGACGACATGATGTCTGAAACGGGTTTATCTATATCGTAACCGCTGGCGACGACCTTTTTTCTCAAATCATTATCCGTTACGACACCCACAAAGTGTTGTTTGGGGTTTTTGATAAAAATTGAACTGACACGATGCTGTGACATCAGGTTGGCGGCATTTCGGATGGAGGTATCAACGCCACAGGTGACGAGTTTTTTCTGAAAAAAATTTTTCACCGGTTGATCATGAAAACCGATATCCGCTGTTTTGGGCAAGGATGTCTTGGTGATGATGGCGGCATAGGACCGATCCAGCATTCGTTTACCGAAGGTGTCGGTAAAATATTCTATAAATGATGGATATTGTTCGCAAATAGCAATGAAATGGTTTTTCGATAGTTTGTAAAAATATGTATTTTCAATCGTTTTCAGAGTGCGTACGGAAATCCCTTTGTTCAAAAGAAGGGAAATCCCGCCGTAGACATCCCCTTCACCCAGGATCCCCCGTAGCGTTTTTTTGTCCCCATATCCATAATACCGCTCCGCCGCTCCTTTTTGAATGATATACAAAGCGTCCATCTCTGTTTTGTCCTGGATAAAAAGAATGGTGTTTTCAGGATAGTGACAGGTCTCGATTCTGGATGCTATTTTTTCCAGTTCATTTCTGGGTAAAAAAGAAAACGGCACTGTCTGGGATAAAAAAAGAAATGCCTGGTTGGTTGCGACAATCGTTGCATAGGACTCATCAAGCATGCGTTTGCTGAATGTATTTACAAAATATTCATAAAAATGTTTATACCGGTTACAGATATCCCGGAATATCTTGCCGTCAATTACATAGAGGATGGTATCTTCCTTGGCCACAACACTTCTGACGGATATTCCCGAATTCATCAAGATCGATATGCCGCCAAAAATGTTGCCTGTGATCAATTTTCCGGTGAGGGTTTTTTTGCCGAATTTTTCATAATACAGTTCAAGCGCCCCATTTTTAATAATATAGATTTTGTCAATTTTCGTCTTTCCCTGGACAGATAATATATGGCTTTTTGTCAATGGCAATTCAGTTATCTGGCCCCCTATTGTCATAATTTCATTATTCGGCAGCAAATTAAAGGGCGGGCAACCGGATATAAAAGAGACATCTTGAGTTTTCATGGATGGGGCAATCTCCTGTTTGTAAAAATTTCTGGCAGAAAGAATTATTTTTCAGGCCCTTTACAAATACATCAATATTTGAGCCTGGCGTAATATGTTTTCCGGGAAAAACGTCGGGCCTGGGCCAGGGTGACAATGCCTTTTTTTTCCAGCAACGGAATCAGCTTAAGCAATATTTCAGCGGTGGCCATGGCATCTCCCAATGCGGTATGTCTTCCAACAACCCGAACGCCGATTCGTTCTGAAATAGCTTCAAGACTGTGATTCCCATGTGCTGGATGAACGATTGCAGAAAGAAGCAGGGTATCGAGAACCGGGTTTAAGAATTTGATGCCGGTGGTTTTTTCTTTTAACTGCAGCATACACATGTCAAAGGCGGCATTATGGGCCACCAGAACGGTGTCTTCGGAAAAACGATGAAAAAGAGGCAAAATGATATCGATGGTCGGTTTTGTAACGAGCAATGCCGGATCAATGCCGTGAATTTTTACAGATTCTTTTGATACCGGCCGCTGGGGATTGACGAGCCGATCAAAAATTTCTTCACCTAAAATACGATTGTTTACAATCCTTACCGCACCGATGGATAGAATTTCATCCCCTCCTCGGGGATTCAGTCCGGTTGTTTCCGTATCAAAAACCGTAAACGTTAATCCCCGTAATGGCCGATTATCCAATTGAACGCTCTGGGTTCGTTGATTGAACAGATCAAAATCATAAAACTCGGGACGGCTTTGAGTGACGACGGCCGGTTTTTTAACCGGTTCATATCCGGACGGGTCATAGGCCGGAAGAAACAGGCGCAGGTATGCCCGACCGGCCTGCCTTCGACAGGCATAGGACCATAATTCCGCATCATGGTGTCTTAAAACTTCTTTCAGAGTTAATGGCAGGCCCTCTTTTTTAATCATCAGAATTTTTTCATCCCAGGCCCTGAGCGTATCGATACGGATGGGGGTACCCTGCCAGATCACATCAAAATTTATGACGTCACCGGTACGTTCCAGGTTTGAAAGATAGGCCGAGTTACCGGTTTCTTTTTTTAACTGATGCAACGCAAAAAGCATGACCAGCATCAATGAATAACTGTCAGCCCGGATCCAATGCGTATTATCGAGATCTTCAATATGTAGTGAGATACCCAGTTTGCTTTCAGCATTAACCTTTAACCCTTTGAATAAATCTTTGGCAGGCATTTGAATCAGCGGCCACCTGTTTTTAAGATAACCCAAATATGCCAGGGAAATGTGATCCAGATCATTACCGATGGATATGGCGCCTTTTTTTATAATATGGTTAAAGTCATACCGTGTTTTTTGATCCATTTCAGGATAATCAATAATGGTTTCAATTGCGGTTCGAATTCCCGCCAGCGCGTTTCGGATACCGATGGTCAGGTTTTGTAAAAGAAGGCCCACACAGCTGTCTATTTCAAGTTGACGGGTGATATCATTCAGTATCAGAATAAACCCTGTAAAAATATGTTCCTGATTCAAAATAGGCACCGCGTCCACACGCAGCAAATTTTTAGCTTTGCCCACGGCCACAGAACTGGATATGACATTTTTATCTTTGCGATTAAGCTTATCTGTAATTTCATCTATGGCGTGGACGACCAGATTTTTGTCAATGACACTGAAAACAGACCGTCCCAGTCCGATAAAGGTATCCTCTGTCAGGTTTGCTTTGATATTGTCTTTTTCTGATGCATCAATATCTTTGATAGAATCTTCGGTGTTTAAAATTTGTTTTGCCTGTGTGTTATATAAAAGAATCCGGCCATCCCGATTACAAATTAAAATACCCTCGGGCAATTCCGCCATAATGGCCGCCAGGATATTTTTTTCCGACTCGGCTTCCGACCTGACCTGATCTATCGTGGCCTGAATGTTGTTCTGCAACAGTTCAGTCTGATCTGCACCTTCATTGATGATCTGCGCCAGCTTTAAAATATTGCGACTGCCTTCAATTTTAATCCGATGGGAGGGATTGATGGCGTTAATTAAATGTGTTTCCTCAATCAATTTGCCCATGGGCAGTATGTATAAATGGGAAATGGCATCCAGAGCAGATCCAAGACCGGCCGCTATGAGTATAAAGGCACTGAAAATATAGACAATATTTCTTTTTGTAATATCAAACAAAAGCAGCTGTTCTTCTGCTGATAATTGTTGCCAGGAAAAAGCAACCAGCCCGGATAGAATCAGGCAACCGATCCCAAGGGTAACCCCTACAAACCACCAGAATTTATTCCGTAGCTCCATTTTTTATACCATTAAATACTTCTTTCAGGGTTTTAATCAGCGCTGTGTTGGAGAAAGGTTTGGAGATGTAGGCGTCAGCACCAAGGGCAAGGCCTTTTGCAATATCCACATCACGAACAATGGCCGTTAAAAATACGATTTTCATATGACGATATCGGCTGTTTTCACGTATCATCCGGCATATTTCAAACCCGTCGATCATAGGCAGCAGGATGTCAAGCAAAATAAGATCCGGCATGAAAGTAGAAACCAATTCCAGGGCATCTTTTCCGTTATAGGCAATCTGGACACTGTAGCCGTTATGTTTCAATAGAAATTCAAGGGGCATGACAACGCCATCTTCACCATCAATAATCAGTATTTTTTGGGGGGATGAATCTATACGATTGTCCATATTCACATCGATTTTTTTGTAACGTTTATTGAAATATTGGCAACTGTGGATGCCATTAGGCTTTTTGGGAGTTCAGGTCGCACCGACAGAATTGTCAAATTGCCAATTTTATGGCGTTATTTTAAGGGCTCCAGGGACGTTCGCCATGAGATAATTGTATACTATACCCATTTTGTCAGTGAATGGTACGGAAAGGAATTTGAATGTGCGTACAAAGGGCATGGTTAAAGTTTGGCATTTAATATAGGTCTGAATTTGTCCCGGATATATTAAGCGCACAGGTTGCCGGTGGAAAGGATTGTATGCAAAGCCGATACAAAAATTAAAACAACATAACCGGCGTGCTACAATAACGGGACCGCAATAAGTTCAATAAAGATATAAGTTAAAAAAGTCATTACGGCAACGATCATACCGACCACATAAACGTGATTTCTTTTATGTGCTTTTTTGTCTTTTGAGGTGTAAAAAACGAGCTGGCCGCATTTTACACACCGCACATTTCTATTTTCCAGATTAGAGATATGACCGCAATTGCATTGCACTTGTTTGGGCTTAAGACGCATTGCAGGTCTCCTTTCGCATAAGGGCTTCAAATTATTTTAATGATACGGCACTGTTTGAAAGAGATCAAGCAGAGAATGGCCGGCCGAAAGAATCGATGCAACCATTCTTCCGGCCGGATTTGTCTGTTTTAAGTTAGGATTAGCCCCATACTCCCCAGCCGAATGATGCCGTAAACAGTATTGAAAAGCCGACTAGGACGATCATCCATATATCTTCTCGTTTCATGACAATATCTCCTTTTAAAAAATTTGATCCAAGATCAGGCTTCCTTGATCACAATCATTGTTTCCTTTTCCGCACGTTCGATCTGGATTTCATTGGTGGTGGACATTTCCGCTTTGAAACACAATGCCCACATCATTACGATACCCAGTATCCACCATGTGATCTGCCATGACCACAGAGGGGTAAACCCGCTGAAAGAAAAGGCACTGTTCCCCAGAATACATGCCGGGCCAATGGCAAAGAAATACCAGACCGGAACAACTATTTTCATAATGCCGCGCCATTGCCTGCCGGTCTCGCTGGGCGCGTCAATATCATCGAGAAACCCCCGTACCTCATTTTGACGTTCAATGGTTTCCTCACTGTCCTTTATTCCGAATCCTCTGCATAGATAGGCAACCACCAGCCCCACAAAGGTTCCCCAGAAGGCACAGTGCATGGAAAGCGGATTGGGCCATATTTTATAGGTCAGGAACACGGATATCATGCCCGCCAGGACCCCCAGCATCGCTCCCACTGAAGGAAATTTAAAGCCCCAGATAACCCCAACGAGAAGAACATACATGACAAATCCAAATGCCGTGGCAAGAGCTCCCAGAATAACCAGGGCCGCCTTGGATGTTAATCCCACCACCAAAGCGAGAATGGTCAACAAGGTGGCCAGGAGTCGGTTAACCCATATTTGTTCACTATGGCTGGCTTCCTGTTTTTTGATATACCGCCAGTATACATCCCTCAGCAGAATGGAACCACCGGTACCGATATACGGTGCTGCCGTGGAATGGATGGCTGCAATGGCACCCATAAAGACGATTCCCAACATCACCGGCGGCAGGAAATTCTTCATCAATAAGGGTACAACTGTCGCCTGGTTAACGCTCTGAAAAGCCTCTACACCGGCAACCTGCAAGACTTTTGCGCCCATACCTTGAAAAGCGGTAAAAAAGAAAAGCGCAAAACCAACCACAAAGGTAGACATGAAAGCCTGCTGCCAGGCAAGGGGTTTAGGAGATTTGATGCCAAATGTCCACATGGTAAAGGCCGGTGACGACTGGATGCCCATGAGGGCAAACATATAGGTCAACACCATGACGGCAGTCCATGCGGATTCGCCCGCAGCACCCCCGAGCCCGAAATTAATCACCCGCGGTACTTCCAGAAGCTTGGCGTCCAGTTTGGCCACACTGGCTGAAAAACCGCTCCATCCACCGAACTGGGGTGCCTGAACCACAAAAAAGCCGAGGATGACAATACCGCCGACCAACAGAATGAACTGAATAACGCCGACCCATGTACTGGCTTTCAGTCCGCCGGTACAAACATAAAACCACACGATAAAGGCCATGAATATGGCACCGAATGTAACGGGCACCCCGGCAATGACGTGAAAGAGAGCGGCCGAAGCCATCAGCTGTACGGCAGAATAAAAAACGGAATACAATACGGCGGTAGCGACCACCAGCCAGCGAATTGTTTCATTGTTAAAGTAATAGGCATACATGTCGCCGGGGGTAACAAATCCGTATCGTTTGCCCAGTAGCCAGGTCCGTTTGGAAAAAAACGTACCGGTAATGGGGATGGTGAGCACATAAAACGAAGCAAAGGCGTATGCCAGGCCGTCACGCCATATCAATCCGGGGTGACCGATAAAGGTCCACCCGCTGAATGATGCGGCGGTTGCCGCCAGCAAGAAGGCAAAAAACGGAATTGAACGCCCGGCAATTGAATAGCCAGAGGAGGTTTTTTCGGTGAAATATCCCTTAAGCCCCCAATAGAAACAGTATATTATATAAAGTCCCAAAAAAACGTAAACCCAAGTGGTGTTGTACATTTTTATCTCCTCCTATGTCATCTTTAATAAATTGACCGGGTATCCGGGTATTGATTTTTATTTTTTTAAGCATCAGAATTTTTTTATGCCCTCCTTTCTTGGTTGGTGACTGTTTTTTAAAACCAATGTGATCCGTCTATGTTTATTGTTTTTTTAAATTGTCCCGGCAGGAGTGGTTTGCCACTCCTGCCGGATCGGTTTGGCATTATCCGTCGGTTATGTTATTTCAAAATTTATTTTTTGGCCATTTCCTGGATAGCCGTCACGATTTCAGGATTGGCAAGGGTCATGGTGTCGCCCACATCGCCCTCATTGGAAATGGCGGCCAGTATCCGGCGCATAATTTTTCCTGAGCGTGTTTTGGGCATATCCGGTACGATCCAGACCTTACGCGGTTTGGCGATGGGGCCGATTTCCTTGACCAGGGTGTCGATGATTTTCTGTGCAAGTTCATCAGATGCCTCAAAGCCCGGTTTCAAGGCTACATACATATCCGGGACCACGCCTTTGATGTCATCTTTTACCGGTACCACAGCCGCTTCGGCAACTTCGGGAACCACCAGGGCCGCAGATTCGAGTTCCTTTGTACCCAGGCGGTGACCGGAGACATTGATCACATCATCGATGCGTCCCAGTATCCGATAATACCCGTCCGGGGCATTGACCGCAGCATCGCCGGTCAGATAGGGCCAGTCCCGCCAGTCTTTGCTGGCCGGATTCTTGCAGTACCTTGCAAAATAGGTTTCGACAAAGCGATCACGGTCCCCCCAGATGGTCTGGAACATGCCCGGCCACGGGTTTTGAATACAAATATTACCGGCGATGCCCGATCCCGGGGCAATCTCGTTGCCGTCATCATCATAAATAATCGGATGGACACCGGGTACGCCGGGTCCGGCACTACCGGGCTTCATGGGCCTGAGAGCCGGCAGGGTGCTGCACAGAAATCCACCGTTTTCGGTCTGCCACCATGTGTCGACAATGGCGGCTTCACCTTTGCCAACCTCTTTTTGATACCAGCGCCATACTTCGGGCTCAATGGGTTCCCCCACGGTGGTCATATGTTTAAAATGATAATTGTATTTCTTGGGTTCGTCCGGACCGATTTTGCGCAGCGCCCGGATGGCCGTCGGTGCCGTATGAAAGATGTTGACATCCAGGTCTTGGGCGATCCGCCATGGCCGTCCCGGATCGGGATAGTTGGGGATGCCTTCATAAATAACACTGGATGCACACAGGGCCAGTGGACCGTAGACAATGTATGAGTGGCCTGTAATCCATCCGATATCCGCCATGCACCAATATACATCCTCGGGGTGTATATCCTGGACATATTTTGAAGTACCGGTGACATAAGCCAGATAACCGCCCGTGCTGTGCTGGGCCCCTTTGGGTTTACCGGTGGTTCCGCTGGTATACATGAGAAAAAGCGGTGCTTCAGCGGGCATGGGGACAGGATCAATCCGCTTGCCGTAGTAATTTTTCAGCAGGTCATTGATGAAATAATCTCTTCCTTCCACCATGGGGGTGGCCGCAGAATATTTCCCGGGATAGCGCTGCCAGACCAGAATCTTATCCAGTTTCTGGCCCATGCTTTCAGCCTGCTCTGCGGCAATGTCTGCTTTTTGTTTGTGATCCAGGAGTTTGCCCCCCCGGTAATAGGAATCCATAGTAATTAAAAAATTACTTCCTGAATCCTCAACCCGGTCGGCACAGGCTTTCCCACTGAAACCACCGAATACCTGGGAATGGATGACCCCCAGTCGAGCACAGGCCAGCATGGTAATGGGAAGTTCGGGTACCATGGGCAGATGCAACGTCACCCTGTCTCCGGCTTTCAACCCGCAATAATCCTGAAGCAGAGCTGCCATTTCGTTGACCCGGACATAAAGTTCCTGATAGGTTATGTGCTCAACCTTTTCCTCTTCCAGTTCCGGAACAAAATGGATGGCTGTTTTGTTTTTATTTTTTGCAAGATGCCGATCAATACAATTATAACTGGCGTTAATTTTACCGCCCTTGAACCATTTATAACAGGGTGCGTCACTTGTATCCAAAATTGTATCCCAATATTCATACCAGTCTAGAAGATCAGCATACTCTTTAAAGCAGTTTGGAAAATTATCCAGACTGAAACGCTCATAAACACCTTCGTCTGCCATATTGGCCTGGGCAATAAACTTGGTAGAAGGATAGAAATATTCCTCTTCCTGCCAGTGTACAGCGATTTGAGCTTCTGATGTTTTTACCACGTTTTTTTCTACCATTCCCTATCCCCCCTTTTGGTTAAATTTGTGATGGTCATTCCAACATCTTCGACCCTTTGTTTTTGAAATAAACAGTCTAAGATAGTCCCTGTGCTGTCACGATGCGCCTTTTTCCCATCCCCCCTTTCATTTTGAGATTAATGCAGCCGGACATGGTCTTCGGTTTTGTCTGCCAAATTGTGTACAGGATTCAGTTAGCGGTTGGAGAAGGTGTCCTTTTTCTTACACCACGGTCAAATATATAAAATGCTGTTTCCAGGGTTTCTGATAGATGCCCCTCTTTTTTTCGGATAATTTTTTTGTTTTCTTCCCATAACACGATACCGGAAAACATACTCCAGACAATATGCGCCATTAAAAAAGGATTTTTATCAACAAATTCACCTTCTTTTATCCCTTCATCAAAAATATGGCCAATGGCATTCAGTGCACTGTCTGATAGTCTTCGAATATCGGCAAGCAGTTCAGGGCTCAGGTTTTTAAGGGTTTCGCTGGATTGTAGATGAAACATGTTGAGGAAAATCAGGGGATCAGATTTATAAACATCGATAAAGGCCTCTTTGAGGATTTCCATACGCTGTTTTGAATTCAATTCGACCTCTAAATCGATATTGTTAATACGAATTGACAGGTAATGAAGAAGTCTCATGGAAAGTGATGCAAACAATTCATCCTTATTTTTGAAATACAGGTAAAGGGTGCCGGGGCTTAATTCAGCTTTTTTGGCAATATCCTCCATGGTTGTTTTATGAAACCCTTTGGAAGAAAAAATTTTCTTGGCCGCAATGACGATTTGCTGGCGCCTTCTTTCCTTCTCTCGATTCTTTCTCTCCTGTATCCCCATTATAATATGAATCCTATTTATTACCTATAATGCATTACAGTTCTTGTTATTAATTTGTCAAGTATTTTTTATTCATTTTTTTAAATCTTATTTTCATTTAGCGACATTAAGATCTTTAACAATATTGATATTATTGACAAAAGAGATAGTTCAGATAAAAGCAGATTTTTAAGAAAAAGGATCGGGTGAGCTATGACCGGTTTGGAAAGGATCCTGTTAATTGTTCAAAAGATAGGAATTGATAAAAAGGCATGGCCCACGGCGGAGGAATAGATGGAACAGGGATATTGAATTAAGAAACGGATGGCGGAGTTGACCTTATCGCAGTAATTTTTCCAGGGCTGGATCATCTACAATTCGATTAAGTGTTTCCTTGTGCCTTATAATTTCAGAAAGATTTTTAAACGACAGTTCATGGGTATAATATTGACCCTCAAAGTGAGGTGGCGGGAGAAGACTGATACCTGATCCGAGTTTCAGGCATTTTATTTTTTTCAAACTCTTTTTCAGCCTTGCATATAGCAGGATACCGGCGCTGTTTTAGATAAAACCGGAGTTTGGCTGTTTTCTGGTTGCGGCCTAATTCCGGGTCGGCGACCATGTCCTGTACAACGGGGGCATTGATCAGGTCTTGAACAGAAATCTCTTCACGAGATGAAATTTCGGTAATTAACGTAAGAATTTTCCTCTGTTTATTCAAACTGGCCCTTAGTTTTATAAATAAATCGTTGATGGCCAGGCATCATTGTTCTCCATTTTTCCAGGGGTCAGGGCCACCGGTAAAGAAAGGTTTTCTGAAAGCTGATTTTCCTGAATCTTTCGGGGAAGCCGGCTGATCTTTTTAATTTTATGAATGGCCCCAATATTGTCCGGCAGATTCAGTGCCCTTGCCGCCTTAACCAGTTGCTCATCGTCATTGAAGCAACCTGCCAGCAGATTCAATGCCCGGGATATTTCGATTAGATTAAGGGGCCTTTGCATCGAGTTGTCGGCAATGGCCAGCTGGGTACACTCGAAATGAGTTTGGGGGGCGCTGAGCAGCCTGCTGTCAATTTTGTATCCGTCGAAATCCACATATTATCTTGAGCTTACCGGAAGTTTCCTGCAAGACCGGAGGGGCGATGAGACCCGTTTTCTTGATAGATAAAACAAGATCATCCGTATTGTCCCAGGTGGATATGCGATATGTACGGTCTTTTTCATCAATTGACGTCAGATTTACACTGCAGGCTTTAAAGGCCATGTTTTGATCCGGTAAGTAATGTCAATGCTTCAAGGTATTTGCTTCTTGTCTGGGTGATAATTTCCTCCGGCAGGGCTGGCCCGGGAGGCGTTTTGTCCCAGGTCAGGGAATTCAGATGATCTCTAAGATATTGCTTATCAAAACTTTTTTGAGCACCCCCCGGCGCATAGGATGCTTTGGGCCAGAATCTGGATGAATCAGGCGTCAAGACCTCATCAATCAGGATAAGGTCTTTTCCAATAAGGCCGAACTCAAATTTTGTATCGGCAATAATAATACCTTTGCTGGCAGCCAGCTCGGAACCTTTTTTGTATATTGCCAATGTTAATTTTCTGACCTGGTCGGCCAATGCCGTGCCGATGAGATTTTCAGCTTCCTTATAGTCTATATTTATATCGTGTAACCCTTCATCGGCTTTTGTTGAAGGTGTAAAAATGGGGTGCGGCAGTTTTTCTGATTCCTTAAGGCCCGGGGGCAATGTGATACCGCAAACCTGTCCCGATTTTTGATACGATTTCCATCCGGAGCCTGAAATATACCCGCGGGCAATGCATTCAACCGGCAAAGGGACGGCTTTTTTTACCAGCATGCTCCGGCCACGCAGTGACTCTGCGTAAGGCCTGCAGATTGAGGGGTACGCATCAACATCTGCTGTAATAATATGGTTTGGAATGATGGATTTCATAATATCAAACCAGAAAAGTGAAATCTGGGTCAGAATGATTCCCTTGCCTGGCAATGGATCGGGCATGACAACATCAAAGGCGGAAATCCTGTCGCTTACCACCATCAGCAATGTATCACCAAGGTCGTAAATATCCCTCACCTTTCCTCGTTTAACCAGATTCAAATTTTGAAAATCGGTTTCAAATACAACCTTTTTTGTTTCCATTGAAGATGCTTTCGCTCCTTATTTCTTGCCTATTTAGTATCTATTTTGTGATTTTAGAAAGAAATTCACAAACCGCCGTAAAACCACAAGTGTCGTTTCATTAATATCAAGAAACTCGATTCCGGTTTCAAATCTTTTCTCCTGGCCCTTACCGCAATGAATCACCCTTCCTTCAATATCCACCAGATCGTCGTCAAGGCCTATTGATATAGACAAACGTTGATGCTTCTCTATGGGGAAAACAGTTTCCAGCAGTATTCCGGATTGAGAGACATTGAGGGTTCTCCCCATACCCTGCTTTACGATTTCGCTATTCTCGTTGACACATAAATAAGACAGATTCAGTGAATCAATTCTCTTATGGTTTCTTTTTTCAATTTTGTTCATATCAATTTTCCAGTCAGGTAAAACGTCTGATGTATTGATTGTCTTCAGCGTTCTGTCTTCACATGGGTATTGCACATAATCATTGAAGTCGCTGAAATACAGGTGCCCACATTTGTTAGAATATTCCTGAAAGTTAAAGACAGTTGTTCATATTCCTGCTGGATATTTTCCACGTCAACCTGGATTGTTTCAAGTTCCTGAGAAGCGAACACCGAAGCTGAATACGGTTCATGTCCAATATCCACAAATGGAATGTTGCCCAAATAGTCTCCATTTCCAAGTTCCGAGAGAAGCATCATACCATGCTCGGTCTGCCTTACAATAAATGCTTTTCCATTTATAATTTTAAACAATTTTTTCTCGGTTTGCCCCTGCGTTATCAGCGGTCTTACTTCCTTAAGCTGGTATTCCGGCATATTGGGAATAATGGCAGTTTCAACATGTCTCTCGGTCACTCTTTTCAATCTTCTATCCAGACTTGTCATTATATTTTTTAATTGCGATGACATGGCGGAATATTCTCGTGAAAGGCGTTGTGAATCCAGAACACCCAGTTGAACATTGCCCCTGGCTATGGCGGAAGCGCTGCGCCTGCTGCCCCTCGTCATGAGGGAATCCAAGCTCCCGACAAATGCACCGTCGCCTATTTTAAGAACCGTCAAAGGTCCCTTGGCGCTCTCTTTAACAATATCAACTTGGCCTTCCAGGATAATCCATATCCAGTTGCCGTGCTTCCCCTCCTCGACAATTCTTTCCCCTTCATAAAACTCCTCTTCATCGACGACATGCATATAGTCGACCAAGGGGCCCCTGATTATCGTCTTGGCCGCTTCTTTTTCAGGACTGTGCCAGGATAGCTTTTGATTAACCCCATCGTATCCAAGATTTTTAATAAGACCATCATCAAGCATTTTCAATGCATTGAGGATGACTTCCATTCTGCTTTGTGTAATTACCCTGGCAACATTGACTGGCTCCCGCCTGAACTCGAATTCACCCCGGGTCCATCCAAAAAAAGAATAGACGGCATCAAGGCCCTTCAAATTCCCGATGGAACCGTTTATTGGATTTCCCTTGGTGAAATAGACAATACCGACCTCCGGAGAATATCGGCTCATGATGCGCAAAATACCGGAGCTTCCGTTTGCCCCCAGCAATTGGAAAATATCTGCCAGGCTGAGAAAATCGAGATTTCCTGCGAGAACTATTTTATTTTTCATAAGAAACTATTATTCTGCCCATTTCAATTGTCTCTGAAGAGATTGCAATGTTAATTTCAAGATCTCTTTCAAAGTAGTGCCAACACCATATCCATTGACCGCACTTGAAGAAAAGGAGGGAACCTTCAGTTGACGATTAAGATTTCGTTCCATTTCGGAAATGGCCATAATTGGTATGGCTTGATCCGCCAAATCTCGTTTATTATATTGCAGAACAAGTGGTATTTTAAAAATATTGATATCATTGTCCCTCAAATTTTTCTGCAAATCTTTAAGGGAAAGCATATTTTTTTCACGTCTGACGTCCAGCGAATCCGCCACGAATACTATCCCGTCCACCCCGCGCAATACAAGTTTTCTGGTGGAACTGTACTGCACTTGCCCGGGAACCGTGTATAACTGCACTCGAACGTCACAGTCTTTTATTTTCCCAAGTCCCATGGGGAGAAAATCGAAAAAAAGCGTCCGGTCTCCATCTGTATTAATAGAGACCATTTCACCGGCAATTTGTTTTTTATAAGACCTGAAAATAAATTCAAGGTTCGTTGTCTTGCCACACCTGCCGGGACCGTAATATACTATCTTGCATTCGATTTCACGTCTTTTCAAATTAAAAACAGCCATACCGTCCAACTCCAATGCAAAAAAGCGTGCTGTTAGTATCGCGGATTATTATTTACAGACGATTTCCTCACAGTTCTTTTAATGTAAAATTTCAATAAACCATAACCGTGTGATATCGTTTTATGTAGCAAAACAAAGATGGTGTATCAACGCAAATTAAAAAATATTTTTACGTTTTGAAAAATAGAGACTCAAAACCCATATCCCAGTAATCTCATAGAAAAGATCAAAAGGCAATTAATACATCCCAAATGATCGGGGATGTATTAATTTTAAATGACACGACAGTCTTAGCGCTTTAATTATGATGATCTGTTTTCGCTTTGCCTTTTGTTTGTTCACCTAAATGCAAAAACCCTTATGGTGGGTTTTTAAATGCTGATGATTTTTATATCCAGGCTGAGATATCCCTTTTTAGGACCACTGTTGATTTCCGCTTTGTCGTATATCAACCCCGCGCCTTTGAATATGGCAATGGGCGAATAAAATTGAATATCATCAAACTGAAATCCGATTACAAAATTATCTATAAGCGCCCTATCATTTTTTGAAATGACAAAACTGATAATGTTTCCGCTTTGATAGTTGACATCCAGTTCAATAAGACGTTTTTTTTGTCCCTCCTCTTTCACAGTGATGCCGATTGAACTGATATCAATAGTTTCTATTTCCTGGTTTCGCTTACTTATCTCTTTTCGGGTGGCTGCTCTATCCGTTAACAGTGACTCGATACCTTCTTTTTTTAAAAGCGTTTCCAGCAGCAGATGTAGTTCTTCAAGTTGATTCGGTGAAAACAAATCCCCGGAGTGCCACTCATGAAATTGTTTGACGGCGTTTTTCGGCAACTTCATGGCGATGTGGCAACGCAGAATATTTTTAGCCGCAATCAGACGAGCGCTATTTTTAATAAGCAATTTGGTTAACTCGCTGATGGCACTTTCGTACTGCCCGAATTTTGCAAGGGCGATGGCACTGGACAGATCGGCGGAATCCTGGGTACCGTCGCTTGTGAAGGCAAATATTTTTTTGATCAATTTTTGATTTTTATCGGACAATTCAGGTGCCGCGGGGGCGTTTTGAAGATTTTTGATAGATAAATTAACATTTTTGAGTTTGTTTGCAATTGTTTTTACAAGCACCGGAGTATTTTTATCTGAGGCTGAATTTTTCAACATATCTAATGCGTTACGGTATATTGTAGCTGCATTGGTCAACAGCCCCTGGGTTTTGTATAGCTCAGCCTCATGAAGCATTTTCAGAATATTTTTCAAATGTGCGGCGGTATTTTTTCCACCGGACAGGGGCTCTTCATCACCGGATAATAATTTTTTCAGAGATTTAATTTTTGCCATTATCATATCGGCCAACTGTGGACCGTTTTTAATCTGCTTGTTTTTATTGACAATATCGGCTGCGGAATAAAATTTTACCAGGGCTTCTTCCGTAAACCCCTGGGCGCGGTATACTTCTGCTTCATTCAGTAATGCCTTGACCTGCTTCATTATATCCATTTAAATGTCCGTTACCTGCTATCTGCTATCTGTTCAAAAAATTATTTTTTAAGGTTGTTACCGGTTCGCCATCTCCTGCGTATATTAAATGATTTTTCTATATCCTGCTTTTATACGAATTGTCAATATTCCAGAAGGATATAAATATATTGACATTGTCGGCCATTATGCTAACAATTTTTTATTACATCGAATTATTACCAACCTACTAATCTTAAGGAGCGTAAATATGAACAGAAAGGTAACTGTTGTAGGCGCGGGCAATGTCGGTGCCACGGTAGCTCAACGGCTGGCTGAAAAAGAACTTTGTGATGTTGTTCTCATCGATATTATCGAGGGCGTACCCCAGGGAAAGGCACTCGATTTAACCGAAGCAGCGCCTATTGAAAAACATGATGCACATCTAATCGGCGCCAATGATTATCAACCTTCCGAAGGATCCGATATCGTCATTATCACCGCTGGAATTCCGAGAAAACCCGGTATGAGTCGTGATGACCTTATCAGCACCAATGCCGGAATCATGAAAAACGTTACCCGGGAGATCGCCAAACTTTCTCCGGAAGCCGTTCTGATTATTATCAGTAATCCCCTGGATGCCATGTGTCACGTAGCCTATGAGGCCAGTGGATTCCCCAAAAACAGAGTCATCGGCATGGCCGGTGTCCTTGACTCCGCCCGATTCCGCGCCTTTATTGCAATGGAACTTGATGTCTCCGTTGAAAACACCCATGCATTTGTCCTTGGCGGACATGGCGATACCATGGTGCCCCTGCCCCGATACTCTACGGTGGCGGGTATACCCATAACAGAACTGATGTCCGAAGAAAGAATCGACGCACTGGTGGAAAGAACAGCAAACGGTGGTGCTGAAATCGTCAGTCTGCTGAAAACCGGCAGTGCCTACTATGCGCCGGCATCGGCAGCCGTGGAAATGGCTGAATCGATCCTCAAGGACAAGAAAAAAATTCTTCCCTGTGCCGCCTACCTTGAAGGCGAATATGGCATTAATGGTTTGTTCATTGGGGTCCCGGTGAAGCTCGGTGCCAAAGGGATTGAAAAGGTAATTGAAATCGTTCTCACCGATGCGGAAAAAGCGGCCCTGAAAAAATCAGCCGATGCAGTACAGGGGCTCAAGGATACCTTAAAGAAACTTGAAGCAAAATAAGGCTCCTCGCTGTTACATATGGGTAAATTTGATCGATACAGTCCCGGGGCACCCACACTAAACAGCGAGGAACCCAAAATAATTTTTGGTCAGATTGGGTCTGCCAGAGCCGTCATGACGGCTCTGGCGGCCGTTTGATTCATTGTGGGCAGCGTGCTCAGTTCTTCGAGAGTGGCTGCCCTTATTTTTTTCAGACTGCCGAAATGCCTCAGCATGGCCTGTTTGCGTTTCTTCCCGATTCCGGGAATTGAATCCAGCACGGAGCCTTTGGCAGCCTGAGACCGTCGCTGCCGGTGAAAAGTAATGACGAATCGATGGGCCTCGTCTCTGACCGTTTGGAGAAAAAACAACCCCTCCCCTTCCCTTCCCCAGTTAATCGGATTCATACGGCCGGGTTTATAGATTTTATCCGTGTGCTCACCTTTCCGGTCGTTTTTCTTGGCAATGCCGATGAGTGTAAACCGGTTTTCCAACCCCAGTTTCCGGATAACCGACAGGGCAATGCCGATCTGTCCCTTCCCGCCGTCAATAACGAGAAGATCCGGGTACGGTTCCGGATTGTGGTTGAAACGTCTTTCAAGTACTTCGGCCATACCCGCGTAATCATCTGATCCGGAAACAGAATGAAGGCGGTATTTACGATAATCCGGTTTGCTGGGTCTGCCGTTGATAAACACCACCATGGCCGATACCGCCTGGGTTCCGGAAAGGTTTGAATTGTCAAAACATTCAATCCGGTGGGGGAACCGGTCCATTAAAAGGCGGTGCTGCAGTCTGAGCAGCAGTTCTTTGCGGTCGGCAAGGTCGGTAATGTGATTTTTTAGGTGCTGGTCCGCATTTTGCCGGGCTATTTCAAGCAGACGAACTTTTTCACCCCGGCGGGGGTGCAGAATTTTAAGCTTTATTTTCTTGTTTTCCCAGAGCCATTCCTCCAGCAGGTACCCATCATCCAATACAACAGGCGTGAGGATTTCTGATGGCATCAAAGTTTGATTATCATAATACTGTTTGATGAATGAGCCCATTATTTCGGCATCCGTCGCCATGGTGGGTGAAAAATTAAAATTCACTGAGCCCTGGAGGTGCCCACCGCGAACCGTCAGGAGCGTGACCGCCGTGGCTTCGGGACCCGCTGCCATTCCGATCACATCCCGGTCTTTGAGATCCGTGGTGACCACCACCTGTTTTTCAAGGGTTTTTTCTATGGCAAACAGTTTATCCCGAAGTACCGCAGCTTTTTCAAAATCCCTGACCTGTGCCGCAGCGAGCATCTCTTTTTTGACTTTGGCCGCCAGTTCACGGGTCCTGCCCTTTAAAAAAAGAATCACCTCCCGAACCATCTGAGCATAATCGGTTTTTGCAATATCAATGCAGCAGGGGGCTAGACAGATCTGCATCTGGAAGTTAATGCAGGGGCGTGCCCTTGTTTTGAATTCACGATCACTGCATTTGCGCAATTTGAAGGTTTTATTGACGATTTTCAAGGTGCTGCGAACCGCACCGGCCGATGAAAACGGCCCGAAATAAAGATTTCCGTCATTTTTAATTCTGCGAACAACGGTTAACCGGGGATAGGGATGGGTTGTGTCTATCCGCAAAGCCGGATAGCGTTTGTCATCTTTTAAGATGACATTATACCGCGGCCGGTATTTTTTGATCAGCGTGGATTCGAGAATCAGCGCTTCTTTTTCACTTGCGGTGAGGATGGTATCAAAATCTGCAATTTTTCTGACCAGCACCCGAGTTTTCACGTCAAGCTGCTCAGGCGCCTTAAAATAAGATGAAAGCCGTTTCTTAAGATTACGAGCCTTACCCACATAAATGATACTGCCGGCATCATCGGACATGAGATAAACACCCGGCTCAGAGGTCACCCGAGATAATTTTTCAACATGATTTTTCATAAAAATAAAGTTTATAGTTCAAACAACATCAGCTTCTTTAATGCCTCGATGCGGTCTCTGAACCGGGCCGCCTTTTCAAACTCAAGATCCTTGGCGGCAAGGTTCATCTGTTTTTCAAACTGCTTTATTCTATCACTGATATCATCCGTGGAAGAAAAATCCGACAATGATTCTGCGATCATTTCAGCGTTTTCACCGGTCTGCTGGTATTGTGTCATAAAAACAGGAACGATTTCTTTTTTGATGGTTTCAGGTGTGATGTGGTGGGTTTTGTTATTTTTCAATTGAATTTTTCGACGACGATCGGTTTCTCCAACTGCCGTTTTCATGGACGCCGTTATCTTATCCGCGTACATGATAACCCGGCCGTTGACATTACGGGAAGCCCGCCCGCAAGTCTGAATCAACGATCGTGTAGATCGAAGAAATCCTTCCTTGTCGGCATCCAGAATCGCTACCAGGGTCACTTCCGGCAGATCAAGCCCTTCCCGCAGCAGATTGATGCCCACGAGTACGTCAAAAAGACCGGTTCTGAGGTCCTGAATAATATCCATCCGTTCAAATGTGCTGATATCCGAATGCAGGTAGCGCACCTTCAACCCGAGATCTTCATAATACTCGGTAAGATCTTCGGCCATTCTTTTGGTCAACGTGGTTACCAATACCCGTTCGTTTCTGCGGATGCAATCACGGATCTGTTCCAGCAAATCGTCCACCTGATTTTTCGCCGGTCGGATATCAATAGCCGGATCCACTAATCCGGTGGGGCGAACAATTTGCTCAACAATGGCATTTTTCCCATGCTCGATTTCATATTCAGCCGGTGTGGCGGATATATAGATAACCTGATTTATTCTGAACTCAAATTCTTCGAATGTAAGGGGCCGGTTGTCAAGGGCCGATGGAAGTCTGAAGCCGTATTGCACCAGTGTATTTTTGCGGGACCGGTCCCCCTTGTACATGGCCCGGATCTGGGGCACTGAAATATGACTTTCATCGATAAACAGCAGATAATCATCAGGAAAATAATCCATCAGGGTCGGCGGGGGATCACCGGCCATGCGACCGGTGAGGTGGCGGGAGTAATTTTCAACGCCGGTGCAGTAGCCGATTTCCTGCATCATTTCCAGATCAAGGTTTGTTCTTTCTTCGATGCGCTGTGCCTCAATCAGCTGATGGTTGTCTCTAAAAAACGCAATTCTTTCCTTGAGTTCGGCAATAATGGTTTTTGTGGCCCGTTGACGGGTCTGCTGTTTGGTTACGTAGTGACTGGCCGGGAAAAGCGTCAGGGTGTTGAGTCGCTTTTTTACGGTTCCCCGAAGCGGATCTATTTCGGTAATCACGTCAATCTGATCGCCGAAAAATTCAATACGTATGGCGGTATTGTCTTCATAGGCGGGAAAAATATCAACGCAATCCCCCCGTACCCTAAAGACGCCCCTGTGAAAATCCATGTCATTTCGATTATACTGCATTCGGACAAGATCGGTCAAAAGACGGTCACGGGAGAGTTCCTGATCTTTCTCAAATTCGATGCGCATGCCCAGGTAATCTTCGGGGGACCCAAGTCCGAAAATGCAGGATACACTGGCCACGACGATAACGTCCCGTCTGGAGAGTACCGAGCGGGTGGCCGAGTGGCGCATTTTATCGATCATTTCATTTAAGGATGAATCTTTCTGGATATAGGTATCACTCGCGGGTATGTATGCTTCGGGCTGGTAATAGTCATAATAGCTGACAAAATATTCCACCGCATTTTCAGGGAACAGGCCTCGAAATTCATTGTAGAGCTGGGCTGCAAGGGTTTTGTTGGGAGCCATTATCAAAGCCGGCCGGTTTGCCCTGGCAATGATGTGTGCCGTGGTAAATGTCTTGCCGGACCCGGTTACCCCCAATAGCACCTGATGTTTCTTTTTCTCCGATAGCCCTTTGGAGAGAGAATTGATGGCATCGGGTTGATCGCCTTTGGGTGTAAAATCGGTATTAATCTTAAATAATGACATTATAAATTGATACGCATCTCATTTAATTAATAAGGTTATTGGTCAATTAAATTTATTTTTTACAATTAATCGGCGTGAATATGTGACGGCAGGCGATACTGTCCGAGGGGTATCCGTTGTTCGGGACGCCGGATTAATACCGGCTTATTTGATTATACTCCAGAATGTGCCATCGGCCCGATCCTCTACAGCTACATTCATTGCTTCCAGTTTTTCTCTGATGTCATCAGCCCCGGCCCAATTTTTTGCTGCCCGGGCCTCGGATCTTTTTTTGATGAGATCTTCGATGATCAAGGGGTCCAGGTCCTGATTTACCAGGGCCGATGTTTTTTTACACCTAAAATAATGATCAGGATCTTCAGTCAGTATGCCGAGAATGGTGCCGATTTTGAGTATCTGGGCTTTTGCCGACAGTACTTTTTCCAGGATATCATCGGAAATAGCCCCGGGGGTTTCATCCAGCAGACGATTAATATAGCGAACCGCATCAAAAACAGAACCCAGCCCGAGTGCGCTGTTGAAATCATCGTCCATGGCAGAACAAAATTTTTCCCAGTATTCACCGTCAAATGGTTGGTTTTCAATAGTCTCAGGGGTGTTTTTCACCGTTTCGTTGATTCGTTTCAATGCCCCGTAGAATTTATCAAGGCTTTTCCCGGCCTCCTGAATATTCTGGGGCGTATAGTCAATGGGACTGCGATAATGGTTGATCAATAAAAAAAGACGCAGGGCCTCGGGATGACAGGTCTTGATAATATCCTTGATCATCATGAAATTACCCAGGGATTTGGACATTTTTTCATGATCAATATTGATAAAGCCGTTATGCACCCAGTACTTTACAAAGGGTTTGCCAAAGGCCGCTTCGCTCTGGGCGATTTCATTCTCATGATGGGGAAAGATCAGGTCCTTGCCACCGCCGTGGATATCGATGGTTTCCCCAAGGAGGGCGCTGCTCATGGCCGAGCATTCAATATGCCATCCGGGTCGGCCGGGGCCCCAAGGACTGTCCCAGGAAGGCTCGCCCGGTTTTGCGCCTTTCCAGAGTGCAAAATCAAAAGGATTGTGTTTCCTTTCATCCACATCCACCCGTGCGCCGGCCTCCATCTCCTCTATCCGGCGACCCGACAGTCGGCCATAGTCGTTGAATTTTTCCACAGCAAAGTAGACATCGTCTTCAATACCATAGGCCACATTTTTAGCTATCAGGCGTTCAATGATTCGGATAATATCGGCAATGTGCTCGGTGGCCCTGGGTTCGATGGTGGCCCGTTGCACATTGAGCGCATCCATGTCCGTGTAGAATTCCGAAATGTATTTTTCAGCAATTTCGTGGGAGGTGACGTCCATTTCATTGGCCCGATTGATAATTTTATCATCCACATCCGTGAAATTTCGGACATATGTTACATCATAGCCGCTGGCTTCCAGATAGCGTACGATGACATCAAACACCACCACTGAACGGGCATGCCCGATATGGCAGGAATCATAAACGGTAGGGCCGCAGACATACATGCGGACCTTTCCGGATTCAATGGGTTCAAACACTTCTTTCTTTTTTTTCAATGTATTATAAATACGGATGGTCATGATTTTCCTTAATGGTGGTTATGGGTATTGATCCGGCGAACGGAAGGCTCACGCAAGCAGGGCCGTACTCATGGCACCGATCCCCTCTCCCCGTCCGAACATGCCCAACCCTTCGGTGGTTGTGGCTTTAATATTAACCCGTTCCAGGTCTATCGCCATAGCCCGTGCAAGATTTTGTTCCATGGGCAGTCGATATGTGCAAAATTTTGGCGCTTCTGCAAAAAGCGTACAGTCTACGTTTTGAATGCGATATCCTCTTTCAATAATCATATGACGTACACGAACCAGCAGTCTGATACTTCTCATGTCTTTAAATTCGGGAGAATTGTCGGGGAAATGGGTGCCGATATCCCCCAGCCCTGCAGCACCCAGCAACGCATCACACACGGAATGAACCAGGACATCGGCATCAGAATGTCCCAGCAATCCTTTATCAAAGGGGATCGTTACGCCGCCCACTACCAGTTTACGCCCCCTTACCAGTTTGTGGACATCATGTCCGCTGCCAATGCGCATAATTTACAAGTGCCCTTTTACACCACCTGTTGCACCCGTTCTTTGTTGCTTTATTTTGATCACGTCATATTTCGTCAAAAATGTTTGATTTTTTGCCCGATGGGGCGTGGCCATTATAAAAGAGACAATCACATCTGAAGTGGCAAGGGTCACCGATTTAAAAAATTTTTAAAAAAAGAACCGGATTTTTTACCGGATTTTTCAAGATTCGATTTTTCAACCGCCATATTCTCCCCTGCCGTGACCGCGTTGGACGGTTCAAGCGGAGAGGGATCAACAATTTCCGCCAGGCGCCCTTTCCCCAGAAAACGAAATTCAGGCCCACCGGGAAAAAGGGTCAAACGGTCTTGGGGATGAAGGGGCACCGGGGAGGATATGGGCTGGTTGTTAACCAGAATCGATTGTTTACCGGTGAGGTCTTTTATCCAGTATTGTTCCTGACTGAAAAATATCTGGGCATGCTCATGGGCCATTCCCGGATGATCCATGGTAAAATCGCAGGCAGGACTTTTCCCTAGGGTAATGGGAACCTGCTTAAAGTCCCTTAGCGTCGGGCCGTATTGAATCACCACCGGAACACGAACGGTTTCGACAATGGCGTCGGGGCCTGCTGCAGATGGGGCCATTTGAGGCGGTTCCGCATGATACGGCCGTGCCAGGTCCGCTTCCGCCGGACCGGCTGCGGGTTCCTCGGGGGGCAGTGACGGCGCAGCCGCTTTTACAGGGGGCGTCGCTGCATTGCCTTTCACCGTCTGGGTTAAAAAACTGACTTTGGGCCCGCCTTCGGCAAAGATTAACACATCGCCATCTTTTAAATAGGCTGCCTCGACACGTTTGCCGTTTACGTAAGTACCGTTGGTGCTTTCATCCACCAGTTTAAAGCGATTCCCCTCCCGGGTAATGGTTGCATGCCGGCGGGAAATAATGGTCACATCCACCGGGAACACCACATTACAGGAAGGGTGGCGACCAATGGATATGGATGGTTCGAGGAACTCCTGGATTTTACCCTTCAAGGGTCCTTGAATATGAATCAGAGAAATGGCAATAGCAGGTATTTGTCTCATAATTTAATACGTGTTTGAATTACGATCTGTCATACATAGTCGGCCCGAAAGGCAGGCCGGGCATGGTGCTTATTTTATGATGCATCATTGGATTTTATCTGGCCTTTCTGGTTTTCAGCACCGGTTACTGTCACAAGGTTAAATTATTTAGAATTTGATCATTCTGTCAAGGGAATAATCAACTGAAGATTCGATTCGACGGTAATAACTGCCAAAAAATGACAAATACCCTTTGGATATTTCAAAGCACCCATCCGGACGCCTTTAATAATTTGGTTTAATACCATAGAATCCGCCACCGACTGATAGGCACAGACCCTGCAAAAAATTTAATTGATATTACGCCATGTTTAATGTATTTAAAATAATTCGTGCTTTATTTTGAAACAAATGCCCTGCTTTTGAATAATTACTTTTTTCAGCGGCCTTGGTTGACATCTATCAAGTCCCTGACGGATGCCACCGTGATGAGAACCAGAAGCATTTCCCCAGATAAAAAATCTTTACGACCAAACATTTGTTAAAGCAGGATTGAATATGGCCCAAATTGAATACGCCGGAAATACCGATGTCGGACTTAAACGGAAAAACAACGAGGATAGTTTAATCATCAACGCCGACCGTGGATTTTGTCTGGTAGCTGATGGAATGGGCGGTGCTGCTGCCGGAGAAATTGCCAGTCAGATATTTGCCCAGACGTCGGAATCAACCTTTGCGGACTTCAAAGGACAATCCGAAAAGGAAACCATGGCAAACGTTCAAAAATCTTTTTATTTTTCAAATCAAAAGATTCTGGCTCATGTTAAGGAAAACCCCCTCCATAAAGGCATGGGCTGTACTGCCGAGCTGCTGGCTTTTTTCGATGAAGGGTTTGTCCTCGGTCACATGGGCGACAGCCGGACCTATCGGTTCAGTGCCGGAAAACTGGAACAATTGACAACGGACCATTCTTTTGTACAGGATCAGCTCGACCAGGGGCTGATAACGCCCGCGGAAGCCAGAACGCATCATTTACGAAACCTTATCTTGCGGGCAGTGGGCGTAAAAGAGGATATCTCACTTGATCTTCTGCGGGGCAAAGTTTCCACAGAGGATCTGTTTCTTCTATGTTCCGACGGGCTCACCGACATGGTGGATGATCGTCATATTGAAAATATTCTGGCCAAAAAGGATGCGATTGCAGCTAAAAGCGAGCAACTTATTGAAATGGCCAAATCCGCCGGCGGTAAAGATAATATCACCGTGGTGCTGGCCCGGATAAAACCCTGACCGCCGGTCCTTTTCCAGTAAACCCGCTTATGAAAATCAGATATATCATACAAAAAGGGATCGTGGTTGTCTTTATAAGCCTGATGGTTACCAGTTCCAACGGTTTTGCCGGTCTTGATGCAAATACAAAAATTTATCCGCTGCCCATGTCCGAATTGATTGATGTTCTTGAACACTGGTTTGCCCGTTCAGATTTTGAGGTTCACCACCGCCAGATAACACCGGGAAACACCCTGTTGGTTGCCGAACGCAGGCTCGAGACATGGCAGGTCAGTCTGAAAAGGCACTCGCCGCTGGCCACCCGGATTGCAGGAGACTACCGGCTCAGTGGAAAGCCGGATCAGGCCATGCTGAATAACTTGTGGGGTTTTCTGGATGGCTATTTTAAATCTCCGGGGGCCACCACCGCCAAACAATCCAGTCAGATAATCCCCTCCGTCGTACTGGGCCGAATCGACGCAGTGGTCTGCATAAACGGACAAAATGGGGGCCACGACAGCCAGTTTTCCGGTTTTTTAATTGATCCGGAAGGGTTGATCCTCTGCACGGCCCACGGTCTTGATACTGAAAAAATGGTGACGGTGACATACTATGACGGCCGGATTCAGGAAGGCTGGCCGCTGAAAATTGATACCACCAAAGATCTCGCCCTGATCAAGGTGAATATTCACCGGGTTCCGTTTATACCATTTGAAAACGGGCGTGAACTGCTTGGTATGGGAGAACGGCTGTTTGCCGTGGGGTGTCCGGAAAATTTAAGGGGAACTGTTTCTGCCGGTATCATCAACGCGCCGCCCAGGCGGGTGGGTGATTTACCGTTATGGCAGGTCAATATGGAGATTTATCCGGGAAGCAGCGGAAGTCCGGTTTTTGACCATCGAGGTAACCTGGCGGGCATGATCAAGGGCCGTTACCGGGGCACTGATTCAGTGGGATTTTTAATACCGCTTGGAACGATTCTCTCTTTTTTAAACGGAAAATAAAAAATGAAATACGGGCGTTACGAAATTATCAAAGAACTGGGGCACGGAGCCATGGGGGTTGTGTATCAGGCTCATGATCCCCGCATAGACCGTCCGGTAGCCCTGAAGGTACTCCGCCCGGACAGGGTCACCAGTCAGGATTTTGTGCTGCGATTTTTAAAAGAGGCCAAGGCCATCGGTCGTCTCAGCCATGCCAATATCGTTACGGTGTATGATGTGGGCCAGGACCAGGATACGATCTATATCGCCATGGAGTTTCTGGAGGGCCGCCCGCTCAATGAGGTGGTCAGGGAAAAACCGCTGGCCATCCGGGATGTGATAAATATCGGGCTGCAGGTTGCCAAGGCCCTTAACTATGCCCATGCCCGGGGGATCATTCATCGCGACATCAAGCCTTCCAATATTATCCTAAATGATGAGGGACGGATAAAAATCACCGATTTCGGTATCGCCCGCATCGAAGATCCGGAAGCGACCCAGCAGACCCAGGCGGGTGAGATTCTGGGCACCCCCGTGTATATGTCGCCGGAACAAGTCATGGGAGAAACCGTGGATGGACGATCCGACTTGTATTCACTGGGAATTATCCTCTATGAACTGACCACGGGGAAACGCCCCTTTTCCGGTGAAAATATAGCCGTTATTTTCCGGGCCATCACCCAGGACATCCCCCCGGTGCCGCAAACAGCAGACGGCAATCTGCCGCCGGCCGTTGCAACCCTGATTATGAAAAGCATGGCAAAAGAACCGGAAAAACGCTTTCAAAGCGGCAGGCAAATGGCCGATGAACTTAGCGTCTGCCTGGACAGCAAAACCAATACCGGTGTTTCCCCAACCACCCCGCCTGATAAAAAAGGCCCTCTGCTCTGGATTGGACTGATTGTTCTGATACTCGTCTGCGGTGGCGGATTTTACCTTTTAAAATCAAGGCAACCGATGCAAACGCCCCCACCTGTTGAGACAGCGCCGTTACAACAGCCGATGGCAGAAACGCCATCCGCCATTGAATCCAAGACTTCGGCACCGGCTGATACCATGGCTGAGACGCCGGTAAACAGTGAAACAGCCCGGGTGAAAATTCAGGAGAGCACATCTGCTGCTGAAGAAAAAACCGCAACTTCCGGGACCGGGACAGAACAGGAAAAGCAAAGCACGGACAAAAAAAAGGCCATATATTCCCTTTTAAAAATCGATTCGGTGCCCACCAATGCCCAGGTTTTTATTGATGATGCCTTCAAGGGGAAAACACCGGTGGCCCTCAGTCTGCCTCTGGGAAAGCATGAAGTACTGGTGACTTTGCGCGGTTATTATGAATGGGAGGCGGGCATTGATCTGGACACCCCCGGTGAAACACCACTGTATGTTCGTTTAATCGCGGAAGAATAAAAAAATATATTGAAACATCCACAAAAAGGAGGCACTGCCATGCGAATTGTCGCAAACCTGATGATACTGACGATCATGGTGATAACCGTATCCCTGACAGGTATCAGCACAAGTCATGCCGGACTTGCCGCCGGTGATGCGGCACCCGGTTTCAAACTGAATGACATCAACGGCCGCAGCTATGATCTAGCCGTTATCAAAGATCAGCCCATGGTGATCCTTTATTTTTTTGATGTGGAATCCCGATCCAGCCAGGAAGGTTTGCTGAACCTCGACAGCCTTGCCAAAAAATACGAAGATGCAGACCTCATGGTATGGGCCATAGCCGTATCATCCCGGGAAAAAGTAGCCCGTTTCGTATCGGCCACCCGACCTGCCTTTCCCGTGCTGCTGGACAAGGGAACCGTCAGTGATCTTTATCATGCCCGGCAGGTGCTGCCCACCGTATGCATCCTCGGCCCCGGGCAGAAGATGCTGGATTATTTTCAAGGGGGCGGGAAATCCACCGAAATCATGCTGGTGAGGCTGGCGGAAAGAAAACTTCAGCATAAACAACCCCAGATGGCCAAAGTCATCAGTGAACAGGTGGTGAAAAAAAACCCGGGCAATGTCGAGGCAAAACAGGTCAAGGGCTATGCCGAGCTAAAACAGGGGGACCTGGATGCTGCCGAAAAAACATTTACAGGATTGTCCAAGGAAAAGGGCAAGGGCCAAGTCGTGGGTAAAGAAGGCCTCACATCCGTATATGCACAGAAGGGTGAAACGGAAAAAGCCCTGAAGACGGCGGCTGAACTCGAAAAAAAGGGCGACGGTAGCGCCCGTGTACACGTGGTCAAGGGAGACCTTTTGTACAGCCAGAATCGAAGAAAAGAGGCCGAGGCGGAGTACAATAAAGCCATCAAGAAAAAAACAGGTGAACCCGATCAGCAGGCCGTTGCCTATAATCAACTCGGTCGCATATACGCCTCACGGGGGGAATATGAAAAATCCCGGGATCTCTATGACCAGGCCGTGGAAATTGATCCCTATTTTATTGAGGCAACGTCCAATAAAGGCATTACATATGAAAAAGAGGGCCGCTGGGACAAAGCCCTGGAACTCTATCAACAGGTCCAGACCATTAACAAGAATGATACCTTTGCAGCCATCCTGGCCCGTAAGGCCCAGGAGATGCTCCTGCTTCAAAAAGATACGGCCCGTAAAGAACGGGTTGACAAATTTGTCAAGGAGCTGGCCCAGCGGTACCGCGAAAACCGTTTTGAAGTGGCGGATAACGAGGACGACTGGACGTCCCGCCCCATGGTTCTCAGTTTTGTCGATTTTCAGGAAAAGGGCGGCCTGGCGGAACGAGATGGCTTTTCAACGGTGTTGACAACGCAATTGGCAGAGCACCTGAATGCGTCCGGACGAATTCAGGTGGTGGAAAGGGTGCTCATTGAAAGGCTTCTGGAAGAGTTGAGCCTGGGAACCTCTGAACTGGCGGATCCATCAACGACCCTGCGCCTTGGCAAGGTGCTGGCGGCAAAAATTATGGGGACCGGTTCTCTCTATTATCTGCCCGGGGGCCCCATGCTAAGCCTGCGGCTGATCGATACCGAGACATCGGCCATTGCCAAGGTTGTCAATCGCAAATTCAGCCCCGGCATTTCCCTTGAAAAAGAACTGCACCGCCTCAATCGCGAAATTTTGATGACCATCATGCTGAACTATCCCCTGCACGGGTATGTGGTCCAGGTCAACGGCGCACATATCTTAATCAATCTGGGATCCAACCAGGGTGTGGTTCAGGGGACCCATTTTGATATCATAGAAGAACAGGCGCCCATAGAGTTCAAGGGCAAAGTCTTAAAAGCGGCTGCCAAGCCCATTGCCCGACTTGAAGTCTATAAAGTGGACGCTGATTTCAGCTATGCCATGCTGAGTGATCAGCGGCGCCCCATCAAAAGCGAAGACAAAATAATAGAAAAAATTGACGATATGATGAGTATGGGCACCGGCAATGCGATTCAGTAAAACAATTTATATCCTTATTCTCATGGCGGCTTTTTTTGCTGCCTGCGCAACGCCTTCCCGGGCACCGGAAAACGAAAAAATAGTGGCGGTGTGGAATCCGGACGATTTAAGTTTTCAGCCCAGTGCCTGGCCGGATCTGGGGGAACTTCTCGGCAGTCAGGTGGCGGCGTATATTGACAACAGTGGTGACTATGCGGTGGTGGAGCGCCAAAAACTTGATGCGGTGCTGGAAGAGATGAATCTGGCCACATCCGCCCTGGCAGATCCGGCCACCCGTCTGAAAATCGGACGCCTGGCCGGAGCAAGAATGATGGTTTTCGGCGGATACCAGGTCGTGGGCAGCAGCATGCGCATCGACCTTCGCCTGGTGGATGTGGCCACCGCCGGTATCATTTCAACGGCCACGGAAACGGTCAAGGCCGCAGATCCAAATGCCTGGCTCCGTGCTGCCTCACTCGCGGCGGCGACTCTTTTTGATCAAAAACAATAAGGTTTTGTATTGGTCTAAAACCGACTGTTCAACGTCAGGCCCATGGAAAAACCGTCATAGGTTAAATCATTATCGGGGTGGGACCAGCTTTTGTCGTCCCGGATATGAAATCCGGTAAGATCGAGAAGTACCCGGTAACATTTCCCAACGTTGTATTCCACCCCGAACCCGGCGTTGAATTTGTTGCGACTGCCCACATGATAACCGCTGCCGACCGCGTAATCGTTTTCATCAATAAACAGATAGCTGACCGAAGGCTTCAACAGTATCCGATCGGAAAGCCGGTAGGATACCCGGCAGGCGGAAACCCATTCATCGCCATGGCTGTTCCTGTCTTCTTCGGCCAGACCGGAAGATGATATAAACCGGCTCCTGGCCCGTAAGATGGTCTTGATGTCCAGGTCAAGGGTCCATTTACCGGCGCCGGCCTTGATACCGGTACCAATGAGAAAAAAATCCCCCTCTTCGAGGATATCCTCTCCATCCACCTCGTCTCGCCCGTAGTTGCAGTATTCGGCAAAAAGCCGGGTTATCATGGCAGGATTGATGTAATATTGCAGTTCCGATGTCAGGGAAAAAATATCACCGGGATCGTAATCAGAAAGAGATTCACTGTAATCATATTCCCCTCGCCAGATATAACCGCCCCCTAACCCCCAGACCAGGTCCCCCCACTCACCGGCTACGGTCAGTGTGGGGTTGGCATTAAACCCCTCTCCAAAACCGGTGATGGACACCAGATCGGAATTCATGGTCAGCATGAGATCTTTTGTCGATAGACCGGTCTTGCCGGTGGGCAGGTTGAACCCCATCCCCAGGAGAACATCAATGGGGAAATTCCTGGGCAATTGATAGGAAAAATTGAGTTTGGAATCCAAAATTCCGTCCAGACTCTGACGCTCACCCATATCAGGGGCTATGGTCGTCTTGCAATACCCGGTGAGCAGGGTTGTCGAAAAATTTTTGTTTGTTACTTCGAATTTTAGTGGAATATGGTATTGATTGCCATCGGTATTATCGGAATTGCGCCATGCGTCAAAAACCAGACCGCTTTCTGCGGCAAATTCGTATGACCAGGCCGGCAAGGCACCAAACAAAACCAGAACAAATATAATGATAATTCGATTGTTTCTCATAAATAAATTCTCCGGGGAAAAACATTTAGACTTAAAATCAGGGTGAATGAAAACATCAGCGTTCATTCACAAAAGTCAGCGTCATGGTTCATAGTTACCATTCCATTTCCCTATAGGCGCCGCCCAGATACTCGCCCTGGTTAACTCCGCTGGAGATGCCGTAATAGGTGGCGGGAGTGCCGTCGGGTCCGGGTTGCCGGACGACATAATCAGCCGTTACCGGCACGACCATGTATACATAGTCTCCGCCATAGTCAGGTGGCGGTTCAGTATAAAATAATTGCCCGTTGGAATAATCGTCAAGATAATTGGTAAGATTTTCGGTAGGCGTATCAATATATCCTTCTATTTTAACCGACAGGACTCTTTTGGGTTTATTCAGGCGGACAGTCGGATACTCGGCGGTCAAACGGTCGGTCAAAGAGGTGCGGCTTTGCAACGACTTTAAAAGGCTGGCGGTTCGCTTCACAGGCCGCCACAATCCAAGCTGATTCAGTTCTTTCATATTAACGTCGGCCGGATGCAATTTTGCGTCCTCAGCCAACGCTTTTTTATAAAACATGGCGGCAGCCTCGTAATCCCCTTGATCACTTTTATCGATTCCCCGAAAGAAATAGACCAGGGCCGGATAGCTGGTTGACATGGGCTCCAGCAGCAGTTTTTTACGCGCCGGGGGTATCTCTATTTTTAAAGCCTCAATGATTTTAAACAGCATTTCTTTTTCAAGGGCAAAGAGTCGATCCAATGTATCCAGAACCTGAGGTTGGTCGAATATTTTTTCTTCGGGAACATCTATAAGATCGGAGCGCAGTCTTAATTTTTCAAGTTCTTCTTTGAAAAAATCTCCTCCGATCAGGTAGCGGGCGCCCAGCAGACGTCCGACCCGGGGCGCAGTTCCCGGTGCTACTATGCCGGAACGCCCAAGACCGATTTCTTCTGCAAGGGCCTGCAGTTTTACCCGCTCCACCAGTTGAATCGTTTTAATCTTTGCAAGATCCGTCATGAGCATAACAGATAAACCCTTCTGAAGGGGATCCAGATTCACGTCACCGGACCGATTGTGGAAGTAAAGGACCGCCAGCGTATGCCCGGTGGTGACCGCCTGCATGGATTTTTCCATGGAAACGGCCTGCCTGGCCCAGTGACGGGTTTCAGGCGTCACCACCTGTCCGCCCCAGGTAACTGGCAGGGCCGGTAACCAGAAAATCATACAAAGAAACATTGTCACGAATATTTTTTTCGACATATAAAACCTCCTGTGAAATCGATCGGTAAACGAAGCGTTAAGCTGTTAGCTATTGGCTTTCAGTTCGAAATGATGAAGGACTCCTCTGGCTAATGGCTAACTGCCAACAACTGGTCTTCAGAGGCGAAAATCGTTGGTAATAGCTGATTTTTTGAAGGCATACGAGTTTTCGGCCAAACGCTGAATATGTATAGTTAATATGAATTGCAAAAAAAATCAACTCAATTGAATCATTGGTAATGCGCCGGTTGTTGCGGTCTTCGGTGATATCCATCGATGCGTCGTGCCTTGGAAAATAAGTATCTATAATTACTTCTAACAAACCTTGACATTGACTAAAAAATATAATAATTTTATCACACATTTGTCCTTTACGATCTGCAGCGGCTCACAATTTGAGAAGCTCCGGGTTCGTCGCGTAAAACAGTCAGGTCTCTTTTTTTTAATCGATATGTTTGCTGCCCAATAAAAGGAATAAGTGAATGCACAACGGCAAAACAGTTTCCCTGATACCCTATCTCTCATCTGCCTGTGGGTTCTGTCTGGATATTGACCGCTGTCGCATTGAGGAATCTGCTGATAGACAGACACCCTGTAAATTTGGGGAAAGTTGCGATTCCGGCCCATTTTCAAGGCTCTTGGGTGCCAGAATTATCAGTGCCGGCAACAGCCATGTGAAAAATGTTTTTCTTCTGATGCAAAAAGAGGTGTATTCGCATGCAACAGATGAACTGCGACCTGTAACCAACCACGATATTGAGGGCTATTGGCAGCGGACGTTTGAACTGTATGCCGACAATGATCAAGACCCGGCTTGTCTAATTCTGGCAGGGCAGACGGATCAACCGCACCACTGCACACTCTGGCAATCTTTGTTTTTTTGCCACCACCGGCAACTTTTTTTTCATCCCCCATGCCCGGTATGCGGTCATGACCTGCACCTGTGCCGGGATGATGACGTCTTGACCGGTATGGGTCTGAGACCCTACACCACCAGCCTGAAGCGATATCTATACTGTCCTTTTTGCCATGATGTGGCCGGGCAATCTGATTTTTTCACCTATGAACTGACTCAATGCGACCCCGCTTTTGTTCATGACCGGTGGGACCTGATAAGAAAAATAGGACATTTAAAGGCAGGCCCTGACGACTCGAAACATTTTCCCTGTCTTGACTGTTCCGAACATGAAAAATGCCATGGACCCGACGGGTCGGCCAGAACCAGAATCGAAATTTTCAACTTCTACCCATCTTACATGATGATCTTTCCCGGCGGTTCGATTAACGCCATTGATTTTCTGGCCCTTGTTTCAGGCGCATCCCAAACTCAATTGCAGCGTTATCTTGCGGACAGACACCAAAACAGTAGAATGAAATACCTTCAGGCCTCAGGCATACTCCAGGATCAGGGCCCTTACTTCATGTTCCGCCACAGCAGTCGTTTTTTTCTGGAAGTCCTTTACCTGAAACTGAATTTTATGGCAGGTCTGTTCCAAAGTATTTTACCGGCACTGAAAAACCTGCGGTCCCCGGACATGGGTCTTTCCCTGGATCGTTTTTGGGTAAAGACTGCCCGCAGAACCGGGTTGATCCCCCACCTGTGGAATTTTACAGTTTATCGGATCGACCTGGGGGATGTAGGCGGCAAGCCCTTGCAAATTCCCAAAAACCCGCCATCCTATGGCTTTTATTTTTTGGGCACCATCTGGTTTTTTACCCTCCTTGCCAACAGTCGGCAGTCGTCATCGACCATCTATGAAGCACTGCAATCGATTTTAAAATCGGAAACTGAAAAACCCGGGACCGGTTCCGCTGATTTTGAAACAGCCTTAAAAAATCCTGTTTTTGCCCCCGAAAATATTTTTTGGAATTCAGGTGAAGCACAAATTCCGGACGAGATGAATACCATCTGGCAAAAAACGCTGGAGACCGGCCGGCTGCTGTTGAGCAGTCATGTCTATCACGGTGAAAGTGGCGATATTGAAAATTTCCAGCAAAAACTCACGGCGCTGCTGAAAACGGTGAGAGAACAGCTCTTTCCCCGGGCCGGAGACGTTGAAACACCTGCCCAAAAAACAGAAATGAAAGACCTTTCAGATCAGGAGCATCGGATTATTGGCAATATTCTGGAAAAGATCGGCCGTAAATGGTCTGCGCCAATGGAAAATGATTTTCCAAAACCGAACCTGCCTTTAAATGAGCCCCCCACTGAACAAGATGCCCCTCCAAAAATGGAACAGGATGCGCCCGGTGTTGACCTGGATGAAACCCTGATCATGGGCAGCGGGCATGGTGATCGCGGATCGGCAGTACCTGACCGTAAAGCGTCCCCTACCCCGATGCAGACAGAAAAGCCCGGGTTTGCGATAAAGACAACCCGATCCTCGGAAGAAAAACCGATTTACGAAACCATCATATTATCATCGGAAATCTTCAACGATATGGACAAAGACAGTGCCGGGCATACAAAAAGATCAGAGGCAACACTATCGGTCTTCCCAACGGATAATGGTCCTTCCCATTTTTTCGAAGACCATACCATGATTCAACCGCCGGTTGGGTCAGTGGAAAAACACTTGAACCCTGCCGACCCTGAAGACCCTTCCGTTGACGGATTTACGGGTACAGCCGAAATCGAAGAGACCCTTATACTCTCACCGGCAGACAAAAAAAGGGCCCCATGGCCCCGAAAAGATGACCCGGCCGAAACCGTTATCCTGTCTTCTGGCGCAGATTCGAAAAACATAACAAACCGATCTGAAAAACCGGATAAGTGGCCCTCGGGCGAAAAAAACGACGTTGCCGGAGATGACCTGGCCGAAACCGTTATTTTAAGTTCAAGGCCAAAAACAGGAAATGGGAAATGACCGTTTTAAACCGGGTGGAAAAGCTGACGCAGGAAATAAAAGGCATATTTATTGCGGATCCGGAAAATGCCGAAATCCTGATTGAACAATATCTGGCAAAAGAGACTGAGGATCTGCCGGCCGATGAACAAAAACAGCTGGTTTTAAAAATGGCACGCGTTTTTAAAAGACTGTGTAGTGCTGAATCAGATATGGACCAACAGGCGCTTGCCAAAATATTTTCCATGCTGCTCGGCCGGGAGATAAGCGAGGATGAGATAAACTCGGAAGATATGCTGATACGCCTGGGGCAATCATTGAACACTATTTTCGATACGCTGAATCATCTGGTGGGCGTCATCGATAAAACCCTTTTTGGAGAATCCGCCGGCGAAGAAACCATTCGATACTTTATTGGTTCCCATATGGCGGGCCAGGATCAAAACAGATCACTTGAGGGGTATATCGGCCGTATTAACCAGGCATTTCTAATTACGCAAGAAGCATTTAAACAAGCGGCTGAGACCAAGGTCGGTGAAATTCTGGCAGAACTTGATCCCGAACAGATCAATAATAAAGGCAGTAGCTTGAAGTTCGGGCCGTTACGTAAAGCTGAATCTTTTGCAATTTATGAAGAAAAATATCATAAAATCAGGGAATGGTTCGACTCCGGACGTTTTAAAGAACAACTGGTAAGGGAGTTCGAAAAAAAATGTCGCGGTATGGAATAATGCCATACCGGAAAGTCATGCGTGGTGCGGTATCAAACCGCACACCGCACGACTTTCATATAAAAATATAATCTGTTGATTCAAAGGAGGAGAAATAAAGTGAAAAAATATGCATGGTTCATCTGTTTACCGATGGTGGGGTTGCTCCTCTGCGCCTGTGCCTCCAAACCGCTGCCCCTTCCGAATTGGAATTTTGAAAAAGCAGCCATTAATATCAGCCTTACCGCCGACAGCAATTTGAACCTTAATGAAGAGATCCCCCATACCTTGCTGTTATGTTTGTACCAGTTGAAGGACAGAAATGCGTTCAACCGTGTTGCCGAGAATCAGGAAGGCATATACAAACTTTTGGAATGCAGCCTTTTTGACAGCAGTGTCACCAGCGTCAAACGCCTTATTGTCAATCCCGGACAAAACACAGATATCACCCTTGACCGGGCCGAGGGGACCCAATACGTGGCAGTGGTGGCGGGCTATTATCTTCTTGCAAAAGAGCGGATGATTCGTTTTTACGAGATCCCCGTGGAGGTCAAAAAAGAGGGGATGATCATGACGAAAAAATTTCAGGTACCGGCCCTGATGAATATCAAACTGAACCTGGGACCCAAACAGATACTCAACTGACCGATGGGCAAAACAGGATAATGTCAAAAAACACGCTTTTACCGAAGCATAACTAAATTGGGAATGAGATCAAAATGGAAAGACCGCTTTTCTGGCACCAGGGATTGTTCCTGCAACCCCAGCATTTTCAGTTGGAAGACCGTTATTTACAGCATCTGTTCAAACCGATATATAAATTTTTACATCCCTGCCTCTGGGGCATCGGGGACCTTGAAATTGCCCAGGAGGCGTTGAACGGCGGGACCGTCAGCCTTATCAAGGGAGAATTTCTGTTTCCGGATATGAGCTATGTGGGAGTTTCCGCCAATGCCCTTTGTGAGGCGAGGCTGTTTGAAGACGCCTGGGGAGAGGCGGGCCAGCCGCTTACGGTTTATGTGGGGCTTAAAAAATTCAAAACCGAGGGCGAAAACGTAACGGTTCTTGAATCACTCGACGATTTGACGACGGTTACCACCCGTTTTGTAACGACGGCGGCGCCTGATGAAATTCAGGACATGCACCAGAACGGTCCGGTTGCCCAGGTCAAAAGACTTTTCTACGTGCTGAAACTGTTTTTTGAAACCGAGAAAGAACAACTTGGGGACTATGCACTGATGCCCATTGCCAGATTACAGCGCAAAGGCGAAAAAATTGTTTTGTCAGAACAGTTTATACCGCCGGTCCTGAATGTTGCCGGATCTACTGTGCTTTTTAAACTGGTCGTCGATATTCGTGACCAGTTGGCAGCCAGGATTCATCAACTGGAGGGCTATAAAAAAGAAAGGGGCATTCACACGGCGGAATTCGGGGCCCGGGACATGGTTTTTCTTCTGGCATTAAGATCTTTAAACCGTTATGTTCCGATGCTGAATCATCTGACCGAATCGGGGGGCACGCACCCAATGGACATTTATTCGGTACTGCGCCAACTGACAGGCGAACTCAGCTCTTTTTCAACCCAGGTCAATCTGTCGGATACCGATACGGAAGATTCGGGACTTTTACCGGCATATCACCATGAAGCCTCCTGGGACTGTTTTGCCCGTGCCCGTTCCCTGATCACGAAGCTTCTGGACGAAATCACCGCCGGTCCCGAATATGTACTGGCACTTGCCTATGACGGCGCCTATTTTGCCTCGGAAATGTCTCCGACAATTTTTGAAGGGCGAAATCGATTTTATCTGGTCTTTGAGACTGAACAGGCGCCGGAACCCTTTATTGCTTCTCTGGAGACCATCTCCAAGTTGAGCTCCCGGGAAGCATTGCCGATCCTCATCGCCCGATCCCTTCCCGGCCTCACCCTGGAACACCTGTCCAGCCCCCCCCAGGAATTGCCACGCCGCCCCGGATCACTTTATTTTAAAATTAATCATCACGGCGAGCAATGGGCTCAGGTGCAAAAGGGCAACAATATCGCATTGTACTGGGATGCGGCGCCCGATGATTTAAAAGTCGAACTTATGGTTACAGGGGGATAAAGGGTATGCGCTTAAGCGACTATTTCATAAACCTGGTTGCCTATGTTGCTTATTTTATCAAACATCTGGACAATCAGCAGCCTTCTTTCGAACAGATAAAATCCGATATTCAACAGCATATTGCCGAAATCGAAAAATGCGCTGCACAGGAACCGGCCTCGCGTGAAGATTTTGACCTTGCGCGGTTTGCCATTTTCGCCTGGGTGGATGAAGCCATCATGAATTCAACCTGGCAGGAAAGAAACAAGTGGCAGGGCGAACTGTTGCAGCGGGTTTATTTTCAAACCACTGCCGCCGGCGAACTTTTTTTTGACCGTCTGAACAACATCGGATTGCACCAGAGAGATGTCCGGGAGGTCTATTATCTCTGTCTGGCCATGGGATTTACAGGCCGATTCTGCAACCCGGGAGACGAGTATCTGCTGGAGCAACTCATGACATCGAATCTCAAAATTTTGACCGGTAGTTCCGTCGGGGTCCCCTCCTTGAACCAGTCGGAACTTTTCCCGGAGGCCTACCCCGCTGATTCGGCAGACATCCGGGGACCCGGAACAAAAAACCGTTTTTCCCTTTTCACAATGGGTTGCATTGGTTTCCCCATTTTCCTTTTTGGGGGGTTGTACGTTATTTACTGGTTTATTCTGAACAATGTCAGTGCCAACTTTTAATATGGTGGACGTAAATGAAACAGTTCCTGTTAAAAGCGCTTAAATTCTTTTTGATCATTGCACTTTTTTTGCTGGCGATCTCCTTGATTTTTGGTTTGATTCTGTGGCTCGACTGGCCGTGGTGGGTCGGTCTCTTTATTCTTGTGGGGCTTTGCGGCCTATGGATCGGACTGATATTCGTCAAAAAAATAATGCTGCGCCGGCGTGAACAAAATTTTGTGAGCCAGGTAATTGATCAGGACGAAAGCTATATTCAAACCCTTGGCACTGAGAAAAAAGACAGCGCGATCGAATTGCAGCAGCGCTGGAAAGATGCCATGGGGGCATTGCGCAAGTCCCATCTGAAAAAACAGGGAAACCCGTTGTACGTTCTCCCCTGGTATCTGGTGATCGGAGAGAGCGGTTCAGGAAAGACCACGGCCATTGAGAGTGCCCATCTCTCTTCACCTTTTGCGGAAGTCACCCGTACCTCCGGAATATCCGGCACCCGCAACTGTGACTGGTGGTTTTTTGAACAGGCCATTCTCATCGATACGGCCGGAAGATATGCCATCCCGGTGGATGACGGACAAGACAAGGATGAATGGCAAAAATTTTTAAGCCAGCTCATTAAATTCAGAAAAAAAGAACCCATCAACGGACTGATCGTCACGGTTGGAGCGGACAAACTGCTTTCCGCAGGGTCCGATATTCTGGAAGCGGACGGCAGAAAAATAAGACAGCGCATCGATGAGCTCATGCGGGTCTTAGGTGCCCGGTTCCCGGTTTATCTCCTGGTAACCAAGTGTGATCTGGTGCAGGGAATGACTCAATTCTGCGATCAGTTGAGTGAAAAAAGCCATGACCAGGCCATGGGAATGATCAATCTCCAGATGACCACGGATACAGATACTTTCCCCGAACGGGTTGTCCAGATCATGGGAGAAAAACTGCGGAACCTGAGGCTGCTGATGCTGCAAAAGCCGAAAGATCAGACTACCCGGCAGGGTGTCGATCCGGGCCTGTTGCTTTTTCCTGAAGAATTTGAGCGTTTGAAATCGGGTCTGAACGCTTTTTCCAAAGGCGCTTTCCAGAAAAATTCCTATCAGGAGTCGCCTCTTTTGCGGGGCCTGTTTTTCAGCAGCGGCCGTCAGGAAGGCACCCCCTATTCTCATTTTTTAAATGAACTGGGGCTCATCGGCTCGCGGGAGGTCCTGCCCGGTACCAATAAGGGTTTGTTTCTGCACGATCTGTTTACAAAAATATTTCCTCGTGATCGCGCCCTGTTTGCCCCTACCCAACGAACCCTTGAATGGGGACGTCTCACCCGCAATCTCGGCCTTACATCCTGGGTTGCTGTGGTACTGGCGCTTTGCGGGTTGCTCAGTTTCACCTTTGTCAAAAACCTTCAAACCATACGAGCGGTATCCCGGGAATTTTCAAAACCGGCGATTTTATCCGGAGAACTGTTCAACGATGTCATTACCATGGACCGGTTTCGACAGGCTGTTTTAAAAGTTGAAAAACAAAACAGACACTGGTGGATCCCCCGCATGGGACTCAACCAGAGCCTGCATGTTGAAAATGCAATGAAAGAAAAATACTGCCGGCTTTTTAAAGACGGGTTTATGCTGCCCCTTGAAAAACAGATGACCGAGACAATGACCGGTTTCTCGGATACCACTGCCGAACCGGTGATTGTTCAGAATGTGGATTATCTGGTCAAGCGCATTAATTTGATTAAGGCCAGACTGCAGGAAGAAGGATTTGAACAGCTGGCGGCGATGGAGCAACCGGGTTACGACGCCATCACCATCAGACAGGGGGTTGCGCTTATTCCCGAACTTAAAGAAAAATTTGCCGGATTGTATCTGCATTCACTGTTCTGGCGTCAGGATCCCATTGCTTTAAATCAAGAAATGAACAATTTACAGACATGGCTGAAACATATTCTGATCCAAAAACGATCTACCCTCAACTGGCTGGTCCAGTGGGCTGACAGGGACACGGATCTGACCGAACTGGCCATGGGCGATTTTTGGGGCGGCAGCCTTGCCCAAATGGAAGCACCATCAATACCGGCAGCCTATTCATTAAAAGGAAAACAAAAAATCGATTCTTTCCTCGACCAGATTGAATCCGCTCTGCCCGACCCATTAATCATTGCCCAGCGCAAGCTTGCCTTCAGGGATTGGTATCTCGATGCCTATTTTGAAACATGGCGTATTTTTACGGAAAATTTTACCCTGGGTAAAAAACGCCTTCAAGGTCTGAAAGAATGGCAACCCGTTGCCGCCGGCATGGCCTTTGACAACAGCCCCTATTTTACTTTTCTTGAAACCATGCGCCAGAATCTCTTGCCGTTGACAGATGCCGGGCAGGTACCGTCCTGGATCGACCTGGTGTATGAGCTCGGCATTGCCATGGATCAGGCCGGAAAAACCGATTTGAAAGATGCCGCAAAAAAGGGGGTTATTGAACGGACCGCCAGTCAGGTGAAGGCCAAGGTGGCCAGAATTGAAAAAAAGATGGGCGTTAAAGGCGGTCGGCAGTTAACTGCAGCATCTCAACTCACGGTGGCCGATGCCTTGAACCGATACCGCCAGGCCCTTTTTGCCATTGCACCGGCGGCCACTTCCCGACGGATAGCGTTTCAAATGGCCGGAACTGTGTTCAGCGAAGATCCATCGGTGGGAAAATCTCCTTTTTTCGTGGCGCGCAGTGCCATTGCCGATATGAAAGCCGCATTGCAAAGCGTGCAACCCGAAGACCGGATCTTCTGGGACCTGGTAACCGGTCCGCTGGATTTTTACTGGGATTTCGTATGCCGGGAGACGGCTTGTCAGCTATCCACCATCTGGGAACAGGCGGTCCTGGTAGAGATTCAGGGCGTGACGGAAAAAAAAGTGATTAACGAAATTCTGCTGGGACCGGATGGATTTGCCTTAAAGTTTATCAAGGGCGCAGCGGCCCCTTTTATTGACCGAAGCCTGAAACAAGGTTATTTCCCTCGAAAAATCGAAGGCAAAACAATTTCCTTTACCGATGATTTTTTGACTTTTTTTACAAAAGGCGTTACCGCCATGACCCCCGTCCGGGTGGCCAAGGTGGAACCGATGGTGCCTGTAACGCCACTTAAATCAAATTATTTTGTTTCCATAAAAGGCACGCCTACCGATGCCAATGCCGATGCAGTGATACAACCCCACGCAACCCGGCTGATACTTCAATGCGCGGAAGGGAGTGAGAAACTCACCAACCTTAATTACCCGGTCCATAAAACATTCAACTGGTCCCCTGCCAGTTGCGGAGATGTGACGTTCCAGATCGAAGTGGGAGACCTTGTGTTGACCCGAAAATACACCGGCGAAAAAGCCTTCGTGAAGTTTTTAAAAGATTTCGCCAATGGTAAAAAAGTATTTTTCCCAAAGGATTTTCCCAAGCAAACCAAGGCGCTGAAGGGACTTAACATCAAATCGATCCGTGTGAATTACGGATTGAGCGGGCACAAGCCCCTTTTAAACGCCGTAGAGGCCATAGACGCTGCTGAACGTAAAAAGGCGGCCGCCGCTGAAAAACGAAAAAGAGGACCCAAGGTGCCCGGGGTACCTCAGGAGATTGCAGTATGCTGGGATCTTTGAACACCAAAAAAAAGTGGGAATGGTGTGCAACCGGCAAACATCCTGCAGGCCGGGATTATTTCAAGACGGATGGGCGCCATAGCCTGTTGAACGCTTTTACCGAATGGATGGAAAAGGGCTACCATCAACTTAAAACGCGGCCTGATTTCGGCCGGACCCTGTATTCATGGCGGTTTTGGTCCAAAGGGGCCCTGCCCGACACCCTGGTTTGCGGTATTATCCGGGACAGCAGCGATGGCCTGGGACGCCCCTATCCGCTGCTTATAATGGGAACCGGCCCCCTGCTGAAATGGCAGTCATATCCTGAACTGCTGCCCTTTGCTCTGGAAAAAACCTGGAAACAGATGGAATCTGTTGGGGTCGGCAGATATGCGGATATCCAATCACTGAAAGAGGAGATTTACCGTCTTGCGCCCCCAGAGGCAGACTGGAAATCACTTAACAGGCATCTGGCAGAATCACAGCGCCCCAATGCAGACTTAAGCGCCCCACGCCCTGATGAGGCGATAAAACGACTGCTGTTGACCGGAGAGCCGGTTTCAAGACCAGACCCGTTTTTTATAGAAATAAAGAATGCGATAACTGAAAATTCGTCGGATATGGCCGGCAGATATGGTTTACAATTAAAAAAGCAGGCGGTTGATCTGCCCAGCGCTTTTTTAATGGGCGGAATACCGCAAAAAGCCTACCTGGCTTTTTTTTTCCGTCCCCTGGGTGTCAGGGACTTTATTCGACTCTGGTCCGTAGGATCGGATGATAACCGTTCATCTACAAATGATGTGCAACATAAAAGGGCTTGATCATGGAATTAAAGGAACTGATTAAATCCGGCGAACTGAGGCAAGCGCGCGCGAAACTGGTGGCAGCGGTAAAAGCGTCACCTGCTGACCAGGGCACCCGTTTTCTTTTGTTTCAGGTGATGGCATGTATGGGCGAATGGGATAAGGCCCGCCGCCATCTTGAGATCATTGCCGCTCAGGACCCTGGTCGTCAGGCAGGTGTTCAGGTTTATCTGGATCTGATTCAGGCTGAGACAGAACGGATCGAAATTGCCCATCAGAAACGATCGCCCTCTTTTTTACCGGAACCGCCGGAGTATCTGGAAATTTATGAAAATGCCTGTCAAAACCTGCACAAAGGCCGGTTTCAGGCAGCTAAAACCGGTTTTTTGGAAATCAACAACCGGCGGCCATCTGTTTCGGGAACGCTGAACAATAAACCATTCAGTGGATTTCAGGGAACAGACACACGGTTATCTTGCTTTCTGGAGGCATTTGTTCATGAACGCTATCTCCTTTTGCCCTTTGAATTTGTTCGTGAACTGATCCTTACCCTACCCAAAAATTTTCTGGACCTTTTATGGGCATCGGCACAGATTACCACATGGGAAGGGTTGACACTTAACTGTTTTCTACCGGTGATTTACACGGAAACGTTTCTCAGACCTGATGACCGATTGAGGCGGGGGCAGATGACCGACTGGATAGACCTTGGGGAAAAAATTTTTCAGGGGGTGGGCCAGCATGTTTTCCAGGTCGACGATGACGATATCGGCATTCTTGAAATACAACAGATAATTTTCAATCCGGTGGCAGTGGAGTAAAAAATGAAACATACAATGGATATCGATGCAATCCTGTCTCCGATTCCCGGAGACAACCCTGCCGGCGAAGACCTTCGTTATGAGCCGGTTTATGATGAGATAAAGGAGGCCAGGCGGGCTGATGATGAACTTGATCGCGGGGCCTGGGAATATGAAATCAAGGTTGCTGACTGGGACAAAAGCCTGGTCCTTTGTTCGGAAGCACTTGCCAAGAGAACCAAAGACCTCCAGATCGGCGCGTGGTTGACCGAGGCGCTGGTAAAAATTCAGGGTTTTGAAGGTCTTGCAGCAGGCCTCAAAATTCTCACCTGTTTTTTGAATGATTTCTGGGACAATGTCTATCCGGAAATAGATGAAGATGATCTGGATTACAGGGTTGGGCCTTTGGAGTTTTTGAACAACAATCTCTGGCTCCCCATTAAGGCGGTTCCTGTTACGGACCCCCGTGTTTCACCAGGCTATTCGTGGTTGTTATGGCAGGAATCTCGTCAGGTGGGGAGTGCCAAGGATCTTGTGAACGAATTTGGTGATGTAAATGAAAGTAAAAAAGCGGCTCGTGATGAAATGATAGCCGATGGCAAACTGACCGCAGAAGATTTTGACAGTGCTGTCGCCTCGTCGTCAAAGGCATTCTATGTGAAATTGGATGACGCCCTTACCGCATGTGTGGAACAATTCAAGGCCCTTGACGAAACAGTGGATACACATTTCGGGAACGAAGGACCACGGCTGTCCGAGCTGAAGCAGTCCATTGAAGACTGTGCGCTATTTATTTCACGGACATTAAAAAAGAAACGGGAAATTGAACCCGACCCTCAACCGGAAGCCGAGGTCGAACCGGTGTCTGAGTTTCCAGCACCGGCTTCTCCGGAATCGCTGCAAGCGCAACCGGCAACAGGCGCAGCGGCATCGGCGGCACCTTTGGCCGAGTCGGTGGCTGCAGCGGTGCCCACCGGCGGCCATACTTCAGCGCCCGCCGTGCCCGCACAGTTATCTTCTAATATGCCAAATGATTCCGATTCCATGGAGCAGGCCTTTTGGGATGAAGCCCTGAATATCCTGAAAATTTCGGGTATGAAAAAAGCACTGGCAACACTCCTTCACGCGTCAAGCAGTGCGCCGTCCATAAGACAGAAAAGCCGATACCGACTTCTGCTCGTCAAGCTCTGCATCAAGGCTGGAAATCCTGAGCTCGCCAGGCCGATTATCGAAGAACTGTATGGGTTGATCGAACAACTGGGCCTTGAACAGTGGGAATCCCCCATGTGGATCGCGGAAGTGCTGGCTGTCTACTATCAGATACTGACCGTGGAAGGCGCCCCGGACGATGACATTAATAAGGCCTATTATGAACTTTATCCAAGAATCGTCACAAAAGATATTACAAAAGCAATGGAATATAAATAAATTGACGGCAGCCTTTCCGGTATGATTCGTCAAAAAAAACAATTAAATCAACAATAGGGTTACCAACAAAAAGGAGGAAGATCTATGGCTAAGGAGAGTTTGCAGCATACCCTCGACAGGGTAAGAGCCCCCAGGGTTCAGATAACCTATGACGTGGAAGTGGGTGACTCAATCGAAATGAAGGAGATCCCTTTTGTCGTGGGTGTCCTGGGAGACTTGTCTGGAAAACCGGACGAACCCCTGCCGAAACTAAAAGACAGAAAATTCGTAGAAATCGACCGAGATAATTTCGATACCGTTCTCGCCGGCATGAAGCCACGGCTTGCTTTCAAGGCCGACAACAAACTGACCGATGATGACTCAAAAATCGCCGTGGAGCTTCGATTTAAATCCATGGAGGATTTTCATCCCGAGCGTGTCGCCGAACAGATCGCCCCCGTACGCAAGCTGGTAGAAGCTCGGAAAAAACTGTCAGACCTGCTCAATAAACTGGATGGAAACGACAGGCTGGATGAATTGCTCCAAGAGGTCATTTCAAGTTCTGATACCCTGGAAAAACTCGGTGCCGAATCGGGTGTTAAAAAAACGGATGGGGAAAAAAACGAATAAGAGGAGGTGATGGAAATGGCTGAAAATCAGCAGGATGAACAGCAGGCCCCGGCAAAAGCGGTTGTAGAAGAAAAGAACCTTCTGGATCAAATTCTGGATGAGGGTAAACTGGTTCGCGACGAAAGCCAGAGAGCCGGTGCCAAGGACCTTATCAGTGAATTTGTCGGGCAGATCATGGAAGGCACCATGACGGTCTCCAAAGACACGGAGGCCATGATCAATTCCAGGATAGCCCAGATAGACAAACTGATCTCTGCTCAACTGAACGAAGTGATGCACCAACCGGATTTTCAAAAACTTGAAGCTTCGTGGAGGGGCTTGAATTACCTGGTGATGAAAAGTGAAACCGGGGAGAGAATGAAGATCCGGGTGATGAATGCATCCAAGAAAGATATTCTCAAAGACATGGAAAAGGCAAGCGAATTTGATCAGTCCGCTCTTTTCAAAAAGATTTATGAGGAAGAATACGGAATGTTCGGCGGCGCTTCCTACGGCGCCTTGATCGGAGATTATGAGTTCAGTGCCCATCCCCAGGACATGGCCCTGTTGGGAAAAATGTCCGAGGTGGCTGCAGCGGCCCATGCGCCGTTCATCTCTGCGGCGTCTCCCCAGTTGTTTAACTGGGACAGCTTTGAAGAGCTGGGCGGCCCCAGGGATCTTGCCAAAATTTTCTCAGGCGCTGACTATGCCAAATGGCGATCTTTCCGGGACACTGAAGATTCCAGGTATGTCTCCCTGGCCCTTCCCCATATCCTCATGCGGCTCCCTTACGGACAGGAGAATGTTCCTGTAGAGGCCTTCAATTATGAGGAAGAGGTTGACGGAAGGGACAGCAGTAAATATCTCTGGGGAAATGCGGCCTATGCCCTTGGCACGCGGTTGACCGATGCCTTTGCCAAATTCAGCTGGTGCGCCGCTATTCGGGGTGTGGAAGGCGGTGGCCTCGTGGAAGGTCTGCCGACGCACACATTCAAAACCGACGAAGGCGATGTGGCACTCAAGTGCCCCACGGAAATCGCCATTACCGACCGGCGGGAAAAGGAGTTCGCAGATCTTGGTTTTGTACCCCTGGTGCACTGCAAAGGAACCGACTATGCGGCCTTTTTCAGTACACAGACCGCTAATAAGCCAAAGGTGTATGACTCTGACTCGGCCAATGCCAACGCTAAACTTTCTTCACAGCTTCAATATTTGCTTGCCACGTCGAGGTTCGCACATTACCTGAAATCCATTATGCGGGACAAAGTCGGCAGTTTCATGACACGACAGAATGCCGAAGATTTCCTGAACAAATGGATCAGCAATTATGTTCTTCTGGATGATAATGCCTCACAGGAAATGAAATCGAGGTATCCGCTGCGCGAAGCAAGGATCGATGTCACCGAGATCCCCGGAAAGCCTGGCGCCTACAGGGCGGTGTCGTTTCTGAAGCCCCATTTTCAATTAGATGAGCTGTCTGTTTCATTGAGATTGGTGGCGGAACTGCCGCCTCCGGCACAAGGATAGTATGGCAGACAATGTGAAAGAAAATAGGGTTTATCATCATTAATCGTTCATACTTTTATTGCATATGCCGGAAAAACAAAACAGCAGAGCGACGATCATAGACAGGCTTGTGGATATGGAACCGGGGGTTTCCCACGAGCCTGTCCAACGCTTGTTGTATGATATCAGGCAAATCAAGGCCATGATGATCAGAGATATTGAAAATCTCCTGAATACCCGGCGGCAGATATGGATTATCCCCGCCTCATACAAGGCACTCAATAAATCCGTATTCATGTACGGCCTTGGCGATTTTACCGCTGAAAATCCAAAAAGTGCGACTGTTCGGCGAACATTACGGCAGGATATTGAAAGAGCCATTGCGACGTTTGAACCCCGGCTGAAGAATGTATCCGTACATCTTGGAGAGGACCCTAAAAAGGAGCGTAATCTCAGATTCAGGATCAGCGGCATGCTGGTAGTGGAACCTGAAACCGAACCCGTATCGTTTGATACCTTTTTTGACACGAATAAAGGTGAATACGTTATAGACAGATGAGACATATTTATTCACGGGCAACGGTCACGGATTGTTTTATCAGCTATCCTGGCTTACAAAAATACCTATGGAAGATAATTTTTTAACATACTACGAACGTGAGCTGACGTTTATCCGCGAGATGGGTGCGGAATTTGCAAAAAAATATCCCAAGATCGCGGGCAGGCTCCAGCTTGAACCTGAAAAATGTGATGACCCCCACACCGAGCGGCTGATCGAGGCATTTGCCTTTATCAGTGGGCGCATTCATAAAAAAATAGATGACGATTTTCCTGAGATAACAGAATCGCTTCTCAGTATAATTTATCCTCATTATATCCGCCCCATACCCTCCATGTCGGTTGTGAGATTCGAACCCATAAAGCCGACCATTCAATCGAGTGGATACAACATTGAAAAACATACGTCTCTTTATTCCAAATCTGCTGCCGGCACTGCCTGCCGATTTACAACATCCTATCCTGTTACAATGTGGCCGGTAGATGTTGTTTCCGCCGGGCTGCATGATCCCATAAAACAGATACGGGGCGCACAGCAGGTGCTTTCAATACAGTTGAAAGCCTTTGCCGGGCAGACTGTTTCCGGTATCGAATGGAAAAAGCTGCGTTTTTTTCTCAATGGCCCCCATCAGCATGTTTTCCATCTTTATGAGCTCCTGTTTAATCACGTCTGTCATCTGGAATGTGAGGCTGTAGACAGCCAGGGCAAAAAGCAGATCATCGCCATGCCCGCAGACAGCATCGTCCCTGTGGGATTTGGTCCGGATGAAGGTGTTCTCCCCTATTCCAAAAGATCGTTTCCCGGTTATATTCTGCTTTTCGAGTATTTCTGCTTTCCGGAAAAATTTCTTTTTTTTGATTTTTGCGGGCTTGACAGACTTCGAGGCCAAGGGTTTACCGACATTCTGGATATCAGAATCTTCCTGGATAAACCGGCCAAATCAAATCTCGTGATAAATAAAAACACATTTTGTACAAATGCAACGCCTGCGGTGAATCTGTTCAGCCGCATTGCCGAACCCATCCGAATCGAACAGCGAAAGACCGAATATCGTGTTGTCCCGGATGTGAGAAGGCAGAACTCAACTGAAATTTACAGTATTGACAAGGTGACGTCATCCTCACTATCCTCACCCGGGGAGGAAATTGAATTTAAGCCTTTTTATTCTGTAAGGCATCACCTGGATGAAGATGACAGTCATGGCAGCCGTGTTTTCTGGCACATGGAAAGGCGTGCTTCCGGGAAAAAAGGGGATAACGGCACTGAGGTATTTCTCTCGTTTGCAGACCTTGACTTCAACGCTGCCGATCCAGGGGAAGAAGCCTTGACCGTTCATGTCACCTGTACGAATCGCGATTTTCCCGCTCGTCTTTCCTTTGGTGACCCTGCCGGTGATTTCAGCATGGAGACGGCGGCACCGGTTTCCCGCATAAACAGTCTGATAAAGCCGCTCCAGACACGCCGGCCATCTCTTGAAGGGGCATTGCAATGGCGTCTTGTATCCCATTTGTCGCTCAATTATATGTCAATTGTTCAGGGCGGAGAAGAGGCCCTCAGGGAAATTCTCAGTCTCTATGATTTTGATAATTCTCCGGCTACCCGGCAGCAGATCAACGGGATCGTATCCATTGATTCCAAACATGTTACAAAAAGAATGGGAAAGGGGTTCTGTCGGGGGATTCAGGTTTCCCTGGAATTAGATGAGGATAAATTTGTGGGAGCGGGTTTTTATCTGTTTGCCTGTATTCTTGAAAGATTCCTGGCCCAATATGTTTCGGTCAATTCTTTTTCACAACTGGTATTGAAAACTGTACAGAAAGAAGAGGCAATAAAAAAGTGGCCCCCCAGAAACGGCAACCGGGTTCTTCTTTAAAAGATCGTTTATTTAAAGAATATTATGGTTTTTCATTTTTTAAAGCTGTAGATCTCCTGGAATCATTGTTCCCGGACAAAAAACCGGTGGGCAAAACCCTGGTACCGGAGAAAGAGGCGGTACGATTTTCGGTAAAACCCGGTTTTGCTTTTCCGCCAAGTGATATTTCAGCGCTTGAACAAACAGATGGTGAGGCGCCGGTTGTTATGTCCGTCACATTCATGGGGCTTATCGGTCCAAACGGCATTCTGCCCCAATGGTATAATGAACTGGCCATTGAAAGAAACCGGAAAAAAGATTTCAGTTTAACGGCTTTCCTGGATCTTTTTCATCACCGGTTTATATCTCTTTTTTATCTTGCATGGAAAAAATACCGGTTTCCGGAAAATTATATTCCCGGGGCCAGAGACAGGCTTTCCAGATACATGCTGAGCCTGTCCGGTCTGGGGACTGCAGGCCTGAGCAAGATGATCGGGTTGCCCGAGGAATCTCTGGCGTTTTACGGCGGGCTTTTATCAAGAGGCGTCCCGTCAGCTGTTGCCATCGAGTCTGCCGTATCATACCTTTCCGGTGTTCAGGCCAGGGTCGATCAGTTTATTGAGCAGATGATTCCGCTGGACCCTGAAGACCAAACGCAACTCGGCCTGAAAAATGCCCGGTTGGGTATGGAAACAATCTGCGGAAGTTATGTCTGGGACAGCCAGTCGAAATTTCGTGTAAACCTGGGCCCCATGGATTACGATAATTTCCTTCGTTTTTTGCCCAGCGGTGATATGCTTAACCCGATTTTCTCTCTTGTCAAATACATGGTCGGAATGGAATACGAATTTGAGATAAGCATCATCCTGAAACGCGAAGAAATTCCGCTATGCATCATCGGCGGCGAAACACAAGTGCAGCTGGGGTTGACCACATGGATTAAAAGCCCGGACGTAATACCGGATAAAGATTCCCGTATAACATTTCAGGAAAATGGGTTTTAAGATTAAACTCGTCATTGATTCGCCGCTGGCGTAATCGATGCCCCAAAAAAGGAGTGCAGCATGGCAATATCAAATCTCAAGTCCCTGATCGGAAAACTGAACAGTACATGCAGAGGGTCCCTTGAATCGGCGGCCGGGTTATGTATGTCGCAAACCCATTATGAAGTAGATGTCGAGCATTTTCTCATCAAGCTCCTTGATCTTTCCAATACGGATCTGGAGAAAATACTCAGACATTTTGAGATCAATCAGGATCATCTGATAGCGGATCTTACACGCAGTATCGAGGAGTTTAAGACGGGAAACACCAGGACCCCCGCCCTCTCTCCGCGCATACCGAAAATGATACAGGATGCCTGGATGACGGCTTCCATCGACTACCAGACAGCCAGTGTGCGGTCAGGCCATATTATTTTATCCCTGTTGAGCGACGAACAGACCGCAAGGATGCTCATCTCAAGCGCTGATGCGTTTAAAAAAATCTCTGTTGAAACCCTGCAGGAAAATCTGCCCGATATTACGGCAGGTTCCGCCGAGGACAGTGAGGCCTTCAAGACCGGTCAGGTCGCTGCAAAAGGAGAGGCAAAACCCGCCGGAACCAAGGCCCTGGACCAGTATACGACCAATCTGACCCAGATGGCCCAAAATGGGGAGATCGACCCGGTGCTGGGGCGGGATTTTGAAATCAGACAGATGGTGGACATTCTGATCCGACGCAGGCAGAATAATCCCATCCTGACCGGCGAAGCAGGCGTGGGTAAGACGGCGGTTGTCGAAGGGTTTGCCCTCAGAATCGCCGAAGGCGATGTGCCCCCTGCGTTAAGCGGTGTGGCCGTTCATAGCCTTGATATGGGCCTGTTACAGGCCGGCGCCAGCGTAAAGGGAGAATTTGAAAACCGCTTGAAATCCGTCATCAATGAGGTTAAAGGATCTCCGGTGCCGATTATCCTGTTTATTGATGAAGCCCATACGCTTATCGGAGCGGGCGGATCAGGCGCCGGCGATGCGGCAAACCTGTTAAAGCCGGCCCTGGCCAGGGGAGAACTCCGTACCATTGCAGCAACCACATGGGCCGAATACAAGAAATACTTTGAAAAAGACGCGGCCATGGCCAGGCGTTTCCAGGTTGTAAAGGTGGAGGAGCCGGATGAGGAAAAAGCGCTGATCATGATGCGGGCCATTGGTCCTTTTCTTGAAAAACACCACAAGGTCATGATCACCGACGAAGCCCTTGCCAGCACCGTGTCCCTGTCTCACCGTTACATTTCAGGCAGGCAGCTTCCCGACAAGGCTGTCAGCGTACTGGATACGGCCTGCGCAAGAGTGGCCATCGGTCTCACAACCAGCCCTGCGCCGATTGAAGAAGCCACACGGCAGATTGCCCATATCGAAAGAGAGGTAAAGACCCTTGAAAAAGAAACCCTCATGGGTCGTGGCCATGCGGAGCGGCTGGCCGTCCTCGCAAAGGAAAAAGAGGAGATTCAAGCCAACCTGGATCTTCTGAACAAAAAATGGGAAGATGAGATCGGCATTGCCCGACAGATCGTGGGTATCCGGCAGGAGATCCAGGAAATTTATGAAAATAAACCGGATAGCGAAGGCCTTCTTGAAAAACAGGAAACCCTGAAAAACCTGGAATCCGAATTTGTTGAAAAACAGGGAAAAACGCCCCTTGTGCAGGTTGCCGTGGATGCACAGACGATCTCCGAGGTGATTTCCGGATGGACCGGCATCCCCACCGGACGAATGGAGGCCGATGAGATCGAGACGGTCCTCAATCTGGAAAATCTGCTGGGTGAAAGAATTATCGGACAGGATCATGCCCTTGGCGCCATTGCCCAGATGGTCCAGACGTCCCAGGCCGGCATTGAAGATCCATCTAAACCCACGGCGGTGTTTCTCTTTGTGGGACCAAGCGGCGTAGGCAAGACCGAGACCGCCCTTGCGCTCTCCGATCTTTTATACGGCGGAGAAGAAAACGTGATTACCATCAACATGTCCGAATATCAGGAAGCCCACACGGTCTCAAGCCTTAAAGGCTCGCCTCCCGGTTATGTGGGGTACGGCGAAGGGGGTGTCCTGACAGAGGCCGTTCGCAGGAGACCTTACAGCATTGTGCTTTTAGATGAGATTGAAAAGGCACACACGGATGTCACCGAAATTTTTTATCAGGTATTCGACAAGGGTAAAATGGAAGACGGTGAAGGCCGTCTCATCGATTTTAAGAACACCCTGATCATTCTGACATCCAATCTGGGAACCGATATGATCATGAACCTGTGCGCTGATGAAGAGACCATGCCGGTCCCGTCGGCACTCGCAGAGATGCTGGGCCCGGAACTTCAAAAGCATTTCAAACCGGCATTTCTGGGTCGAACAAAGGTGGTTCCGTATCTTCCCATTACGGATAAGAATATGCGCCTGATCGTAAAACTCAAACTGGACCGCATTGTCAAACGCATGCAGGAAAATAAGAAAATTGCCTTTGAATACAATGATGACCTCATCGAGGTCATTGCAAGCCGCTGCACAGAAGTGGACAGCGGCGCCAGAAACATCGATCATATTCTGACCAACACACTGCTGCCTGAAATGTCCAGAGAAATCTTGACACGGATGGCCAAAGGGGAGCAGATAAAAGCGGTTACGGTGACAGTTGACGGGGAGGGGTTTAAGTATGATATTGAGTAGCTTTATGGGTAACGATTGATTTCAATCGTTTTAAACTTTAATTAAATTTTTATTAAGGAGGATTTGACTATGGCTTCTGATACCTTTTTGCAAATTGACGGAATTAAGGGTGAAAGTACGGATAAGGATCACAAGGAATGGATTGAGGTTCTTTCATTTAACTGGGGCGTATCTCAGATGGCTTCAGGGTCTGCGAGCTCTTCAGGCGGCGGATCAACCCAACGCGCTGATTTTCAGGACCTGAGCATTGTAAAGGAACTGGACAGTTCATCGACATTACTCAACAAAGCATGCTGGGGCGGTCAACACATCGCTAAGGTTGTACTGGAACTCAACCGGGCGGCCGGTGATAAAAGGCAGAAATACATGGAGTATAAAATGGAAAATGTCATTATCAGTTCCATCAGTATCGGTGGCGGCGGCGGTGGCATTCCAACGGAATCCGTGACGTTCAATTATGGAAAAATCACAACGACTTACACCAAACAGGCCCGCAAGGGTGGTGGCGGTTCCGGTGAAGTTCCCGCCGGATGGAACCTTGAGGAAAATACGCACATTTAAACCTAAGATGAGCGATTAACGGTTAGCTCTTTATATTCCAGGCGTTTACCGGGAATGCGGTTTTCACCCACCCGGTAAACTGATGATATTTGGCTATATTTTTAAATTATTGTGCCAATTGCTAAAAGCTTGCTGCTAATCGCTCGATTTAGGCTAAAGTATCGTTTGTGCTCTACGATGAAGCCCCCCTTCTTTTGAAAGGGTGATCCTGCTATGAAATGGTGGACAGTTCTATAACGCCAGGATTGCTTCAGACATACTGTCGTAGCTTCCTGCTGCAATATCACCGATTCCTGGGGCGAAATTCATAGCACTCGATGAACCAACACTGGTGGCAAGCGAAAAGGCACATTGATAGATCCACTGTTCACACTGGGCGCTCCTTGTTCTAACGGTCTCTGCATGGGCATAGCCGGTTGATTGCCGCCGCACGACCAATCGTTGAAGCACTTGCGCGTTGTACAATCGCCATTCCGCCAGTATGACGCTGTCGGCACGTTCGTTGGTTCTTGCAACGCCCCACTGTCTCAATTGCGGCTGGGTCTCCGGCAGTATCCTGATAACATCATATACCCGGTAATTCGTTTCTTGTGGGGATGTGGCGCAATAATCGCGAACAACCTGGGTGTAATCCATGGGGACGCCGATCATCTCTTCCGGATCGCAAAGTGGCGTGTCCGTGCATATCCGCTCAGACACCCAGCCGGCTGAATGGTGTTGTGTTCTCTGGATAGGGATCGAGGGAAAATGGTACAGCCGTTGTTCGACATGATGAATCTGAGGGTGGGCGCCTTGTATGCGTGGAAGATATCGGCTTTGATGAGACCACCGGCAAAGGGCACCGTTGTGATGATGGACCTGATGGCGATTGAACTCCCCGCCATCAATCTGCCGTCCCAGCCAATTGCGCAGATCCTGCCGGCCTGATGCGGCCGAACCCTGTACATGTGGAATCCAACCATTTGCCTCATAATAAGTCATCTTTAATCTCCTATTATAAAAGGGTGTTGGTTATCATATCCAAAGAATAACATGAAATTGGCATAAAAGAAAAGGTGAAATTTTTTATTCATTCCATCGAACCGGCGGACCAGGCAATGACTGATACAGATTTACCCACGGCCGTTATGTGGTAACCGGCAGGAATCCTCGGCATGGCTAATATTCGAACCAGATCCCGACCAAATAAAATCGCCCGGCCCGGAGATAGCCGCAAATGTATGGTCTGCGGAGAACCTGCTCATTTCTTCTCACCGGATTACGCTCCCGTATGCCTAAGAGCCGAATGTAAACACGTGCTCGTTAGAAAGCAGCATATGCACAACTATGCATCTGAACAATATTTTGCTCTTCAGTCCAGACAGGTTAAATGGAATATCAGGCAGTCGACATTAAAGAAAAAAATGCTGGCGAAACAAAGAAAAAAACAAGACAAAGCGTATGTCGCCCGTTTGATGACAAAAATAAAGGATGTCCATGGTTATGATCCGACAATCTACCCGTACGCCATGATTCCTAAAAATACCCGGGAGCTCGGAAAACTTCCGGAACACAGAAAAAATTATTTTCGCGAATTTCTTTCAACGCTGATCAAGGAGATGTTTTCAGAATTTAAAGATAACACCGTCAATGCTACAGAAAACGTATTTCAATATAAAGCCATGGAAGATATGTATCCGATGGAGTCAAGAGCCTGCGCTGTCTGCAAAGGTGTTTGTTGCACAACCGGCGGGGAAAATGCCTATATTAAAAAGGAAACCATTCTCCGCTACATGCACAGACATCCTGATCAAAAACCGAAACAAGTGCTGGCTGCATATATGGATCATCTTGGTAAAAAAACCTTTATTGATTCATGTGTTTACCACACGGACATCGGATGCAGTCTGCCCAGAAATATGCGTGCGGACACTTGTAACGAATTTTTGTGCGATACCTTGATTGAACTGGACAGGCTATTGAACAAAACGCCTGTTCCGAAAGGGGTGTATTTAATTGAATATGCAAAAGAAAACTGGCGCAAGGACAACTTGGATGAAGATGATATCGTGACACTTTTGACTCCGGAGCCGGTCATATGACTTTTAATAGCAATATGCAGTCAAAACATAACCGCAAATGTATGGTCTGCGGACAGCCCGCTCATCTTTTTTCACCGGATTCAGCGCCCGTATGTCTTAAAGCTGAGTGCAAACTGGTGCTCAGCCGCAAAAATTTTTTAAGTAAGTCTTCTTACAAACAGTATTTTTCGCTTCAATCCGCGCAAATTAAAGGAACCATTGAATTTGTAAAATTGAGAGAAAAACGGCTGGCTGAAAAAAGAAAGATGGAAAACAAAGAAAATGTTTCCTGCTGGATGAGGGCCATGAACCACGATTACGGCTATGACCCGGATCAATATCCTTACACAGTGGTGCCGACCAATTCAAAACAGATAACCAGACTGCCAGAGCACAGAAAAAATCTTTTTCGTGAAACGCTTTTACATCTTATAAATAAAACCATACCGGAACTGGCACAAAAAAGTGATCATACCGAAGAAGATACCCTGGGGGAAACGATAGAAAATGAATTGCCCTTCGAGGCAAAAGCCTGTTCTATCTGCAGGGGCGGCTGTTGCAGCATCGGTGAAGAACATGCTTTTATCAAAAAGGAAACCATCCTCCGATATATGGCCAAACATCCTGATCAAAAACCGGCGCAGGTGCTGGCAGCATACATGGCATATCTACCGGATGAATCCTTTGAAAATTCGTGTGTGAATCACACGGAAACCGGCTGCTCTCTGCCCCGGGACATGCGATCTTCTGTATGCAATGAGTACGTCTGCGAATCTCTGATAAAATTGAAAGATCTGTTTGCAGATACGCCTGTGCCAAAGGGCGTATTTTTTATCAGCCGTGCACAAAATAACTGGAACAAAGACACCCTGGATGTAGACAACAGCATTATAAAAACGGAATTGGTATTGAATCAATAATAACGGTCTCGTAAAAAGTCGGACTTAGACGGTCTCGTAAAAGGTTCAAATTCAAGGCGTGCAAATTTTGTTATTATGAGGCGTACTTATCGTACGTTGAATGATTACGGGCTGCAGCACAACGCAGGAGTTGGACTTTTTACGAGACCGTCAATAATCACTTAACCGCATTTAACCGAATCTATCAAAAGGGGTGAAACCATGGAAAAGCCCATTTCATTTGCTGAACTTGATTTCAAAACGGTGGCATCAATGGATGAAACACGCCGCAAGCCGGAACAAGAAACACCCTTTCGAATCTGCATTATGGGTGATTTCAGCGGTCATGCAAACGGTGGCACTGCAGATTCTTCATCATCACCGGATAGTCTGCGACCCATCGCGGTGGACAGGGATAATATTGATGATGTCATGAAAAAACTTGGCGTTGAAGTGCATTTGTCTGTTTCAGGCGTTCTCGGTCCGTTGATTACCATCGGGTTTACCGAACTGGATGATTTTCATCCGGAGCAGTTATATTCACGTCTTGAAGTGTTTCAGACATTGAGGGATACCCGTAAACGGTTGAATGAACCAGGCTCATTTGAGTCCGCCAGAAAAAAAATCCGGGGCTGGTCGGGAACAGATGAAATGCCGCAACAGTCAAAACCTGAATCAGAACAATCGCCCCCCTCCCCTGCTGCACCCGGAAGAACATCAGGCAGTCTCCTTGATCAGATTGTCGGGGAAACAGAAGGCAGACCATTGGACTTGGAAACTGTTTCAGCGCCTTCAGAGTGGGATTCATTCATGCAGCGCATTGTTGGGCCCCATCTGGTCCCCGGTCGTGATCCCGAGCAGGTTGAACTGATTGCTGCTGTTGATGCCGCTATTTCCGGACTCATGAAAACAATCCTGCATCACCCCGATTTTCAGGCCCTTGAATCGGCCTGGCGGGCCCTTCGTTTCCTGGTATCCCGGGTAGAAACAGATGCGCTGCTCAAAGTGTACCTGCTGGATATGTCAAAGGATGCACTGGCCGCAGATCTGATCGGGTCCGATGATTTACAGAAAACCTGGGCATACCGGCTGTTTGTGGAACAGGCGGTGGGAACGCCGGGGGGTGAACCGTGGGCCGTGCTCGCCGGGAATTATACCTTTGATCAGACACGGGGGGACGTTGAGACCCTGGGCCGCATGGCCATCATTGCGAAACTGGCAGGCGCCCCGTTTATCAGCGGGGTTCACGATCATATCCTGGGCTGTGAGTCCCTGGCGGATACACCCGACCCGGCTGACTGGAAACGGCCTGTCGACCCGGAAGACAGCCGGGTGTGGAAAATTCTCAGGGCTATTCCGGATGCATCCTATTTGGGGCTTGCCCTGCCCCGCTTCCTTTTGCGGCTTCCTTATGGAAAAGATACGGATCCTGTGGACTGTTTCGATTTTGAGGAGATGTCGGACAACTCCGTTCATGGTGAATATCTATGGGGGAACCCGGCTTTTATCTGTGCTTTGCTGCTGGCACAGGCATTCAGCCGTGACGGCTGGAATCTTCGACCAGGGTCAATCCAGACCGTTCAGGACCTGCCGCTCCACATTTATAAGGAACAGGGGACGTCTGTAGCGAAACCCTGCGCAGAAGCCGTACTGACGGAAAGGGCACTGGAAAAAATGCTGGCCCTTGGGGTGATGCCGCTGCTTTCTTATAAAAATCAGGATTCTGCCAGGCTGGCTCGTTTTCAATCCGTAGGCGATCCATTGGCACAACTGAAAGGGCGTTGGAAGCACCATTAAAAACGCCGAACAAATAATTTCCCCGCTGCCCCGACCGGTCAAGTCTATTGACAATAATCGGATCTGCTGGTAACAAATTCAAAACATTACCCCTTCAAGGAAAGGTGAACGATTATGCCTCCCACACAAGAAAATAGGTCAATGCGCATTACGACACCATTGGCAGATAATGATCTGTTACTTACCATGTTCTCAGGCACCGAGGGCCTTTCGATTCCTTTTTCCTTTGAACTGACCCTTGTGTCGGAAAGCAACAGCATTGCCTTTGATCAAATCATCGGAAAAGATATTACGGTATCGTTGGGTGGAGAAGAAAGCAATACCCGTTATTTTAATGGTATCGTATCGCGATTCGCCCAGGATACCGGCGCCGGGGAATCTGATGGCGGCCATTCTCTGGCGCGTTATTCTGCAACCATGGTTCCGTGGTTCTGGCTGCTGACCAAAACGACGAATTCGAGAATATTTCAAAATATGTCCGTACCGGATATCATCGAACAGATTTTTTCTGAAATGGGTCTCAACGATTGCAGGATGGACCTGGACGGTACCTATGACCCAAAAGAGTATTGTGTCCAGTATGCTGAAACCGATTTTAATTTTGTTTCCAGGCTACTGGAACAAGAGGGTATCTTCTATTTTTTTGAACATGGAAACGGTGAGCATATTATGGTCATGGGGGATACCCCGGAAAAGCACCCCTCCTGCCCGAATCAGGAACTGGTTCAATTCCATCCCCTGGGAACAGGCGAAAATGTTTCCGAAGCGGTAATCACCGACCTTGATAAAATGCAGGAGGTCAGGATCGGTAAATACACGGTTAATGATTATAATTTTAAAATACCATCCACTGATCTACTGGTTGAATTCAAAAGTCAAGTAACCCTGGGACCCGGGGACCGAGAAAAATATGATTACCCTGCCGAATACAAAACACGGGCTGAAGGGGAAAGGCTGGCCAACATACGTTTGCAGGTAGAGGAAGCACAGACGACCACATTCAGAGGCGCCAGCCATTGCATTGATTTTTCAAACGGATATAAATTCGACCTGGCCGGCCATTACCGGCCTGAGATGAATGACAAATCATATGTACTGACCACTGTCAGTCATCGGGCAAATGAACCGGTGGCAACCAGTGGCGGCGGCCGTGGCGGGGGCTTCTCCTATGGTAATCATTTCAGGTGTATTCCATACGATGTTCCCTACCGTCCGCTGCGTCTTACCCCAAAACCCATCATCACAGGTGTTCAGACAGCCATCGTCGTCGGCCCTTCCGGAGAAGAGATCTATCCGGATAAATATAGCCGGATCAAAGTTCAATTTCCATGGGACCGCGAGGGAAAGAATGATGAAAACAGCTCCTGCTGGATCCGGGTCAGCCAACCCTGGGCCGGTGCCGGCTGGGGGGGTATGTTTATTCCCCATGTGGGTCACGAGGTGATCGTGAATTTTGTCGAAGGCGACCCGGACCGGCCCATCATCACCGGCCGGGTATACCACGGCACCAACATGCCGGCAGACACCCTGCCCGATGAGAAAACAAAAAGCGTCATCAGAAGTCGGCAGGACAACGATATTGTCATCGAAGACAAAGAGGGGGATAAGCATATCCACCTCAAACAGGCCTGCGGCAATGAAATTATTATGCATGAAAGCACTCCGGATATCGTGATCAAGCAGGAATGCGGCAATACAGTACACTTGAAGGCGTCGGGACCGGATATTGAAATTACCCAGGCCTGCGGCAATCAGATATTCATGCATGCTGTCGGACCCGTGATTGAAATAAAGCAGCAGTGCGGCAATTCCATTGTCATGGACGGCGCAACACAATTTATCGCCTGTAATACGCCGGTGGGAAGTACCAAATTCGAGATGGGCACCTGCCCCAGCGGGGGGATCGGATTCAAGCAAAAAACAGACGGAGACTGGTATAGTGAGAATATTGGTTGCAAAGTGACCAAAACATTTGCCGCGGTGGAAGAGTATGCCATGTCGGCCAAGGCGACACAGACGATAGGTGCCCATTCGGATTATTTTGCCGGTGTAAAACATTCCACTATGCTGGGTGCTGAATTCAAAGTTAATGCGTCCAAAGAATTTTCCAAAAATGCTTTGGATCGGGTAAGAAAAAGCAAGGGAAATATTAAATACGATTCGGAAAAAGCTATCGAACTGATCGGTGGCAGCGGTGACGAAGGGCAACTGGTACTGGACAAAGACGGCGCATGGATTGAATGTAAGGGCTCAGAGATTGATATTGATGCGGGAAGTGATATTAAGATCAATTCCAAAAAAAATATAAACCTCAACGCCAAAGGTGGAGATATCAGCCTTGAAGCAAGTGGGGATATTATCCTGAAATCCAAAGGGACACACCACATTAAGGGAAAGCTGGTCACCCCGAATATAAACGATAAGGGTTAAGACACTCTGGGCCACCACCCCTGGTTAAAATAGATATAAGGAGAGTTGTCCGTGTCCAATTCGCCAGCATTGATCATCTCCATTATCATCATTGCACTTCTGCTTTTTTTAGGTGTTTGCGAACTGTTTTATCTGGACATAACAGGACTGGGACGTAGAAAAGCGCTTCATGAATTTCCAGAGGCGGCAAAAAAATTTGGCTTTATTCAAGAAAAAAGCCGATCCTCCAGGCCCTTCGGCACCTATACCGGCACTTATAACGGATATAATTTTACGATTGACCCGGACAGCAATGCCACTGTTCGGTTGCACATGGACCCTGTCCCGGGCATTGAGGAATTCATCACACGGCAGGGCCAGACAAATTTCGACAGTGGTGACAAAGGGTTCGATAATGTATTCAAAACACGTCTCGTATCTGCTGAATTGGGTCAAAAGCTGCGGGAAGCAGTCGCTTTTTTGGCTTATGCCGTGCAGTTCGGCAAACGCTGGAAAGGAAAGTACAATTATATCCAGATTTACGAAGACAGTATTTACTGCTCCTTCAAGTATGGCAATGGCCGCTATATTCCCGGCCCCGTTCTGGAGAAAATTATCCCGGATCTGGCCAAGCTTGCTGGTTTGCTCCAGGCTGCGGTGGCAGAAAAAAAATAAGGTTTATACCCGATTTAGGGTGTTTATGGCAAAAATCCGGTTTCGTATCGGCATCGATGCAGACAGCTGTTCCGGAAACACGGTGACAGGTGGTTAATCATTGGAAATAATAAACGAATCACCATTTGAAATGGCATATATCCCGGGACGCCTCCCCTTCCCCGGGCATTCTTTGACCCTTATCGTCAAGGGAACCTTTGATTTGTCCCCCGGGGAAAAAGCGGTACCGGCAAAGGAACAGCTGTATCCCACCGGCGATGAATTTTACAAAGAGGATGAAGAGATGCTGGGGGGGCCACGGTATGCGTCCGATTTCGCCTATTTCAAACCCGCCGCCGATCTGCTGCTCACGGGAAAATGTCATGCCCCAGTCGGAGAACGATGCCTGGCCCGGCAGGTGTCATTCAGCGTCGGTGACCATACCAAAACCCTCATGGTCACCGGTGATCGTACCTGGAAGCGCGGCCTGATGGGGTCCACCCCCGGCGCCCCTGAACCCTTTTCTGCCATTGACCTGAAGTACCAGAACAGTTTTGGCGGCCCCGGATATGCAGAAAACCCTGTGGGCAAAGGGATTGGAAAACAGGTGGCTGAAAATGGAAAAAAGATTCGACCGGTTCCCAACATCACCCATCCGAAAGATATCCTCCGCACCGCCGGTACACGGTTGGCACCGTCCGGTTTCGGTCCTCTGGGCCAGATGTGGAAACAACGCAGCGCTTACCTGGGCACCTATAAGGGTAAATATCTGAAGGAGAACTGGCCCTGGTTTCCCGTTGATTTTGATTGGCATTACTTTAATGCAGCGCCTGCTGATATGCAGGTCAACGGATATCTTGCCGGCGATGAAAAACTCAGTTTTACAAACCTTCATCCCCAACATGGGCACTATGAGGCAGCCCTTCCCGGTGTGAGAATTCGCTGTTTTACCAACCGGCGGACCGCCCCTGAGCCCGCCCCCCTTACGTTCAAGGAGGTAAACATGCGGCCGGACACCTTGTGGGTGGACATGGACAGCGAAACCCTGGTACTGGTCTGGCGCGGGTGGTGTGAGGTCTTGTCTGAAGAGTTCGAGGAGATAAAACATCTCTTTATCGTCTCCGAGCGTTGTGAAGACGTGTTGCAACCAGTGGCTTTTTATCAGGAGCGCCTGGCCGCGCGGTTGCAGGAAATGGAAAAAGGGGATATTGAGGAGCTGCCGGAAAACCCGGATCCACCTGACGATACTGAACAAATTGATGACGATATTGAAATTGCCAGAGCTGAACAGGAAACCAGAGCCCGGTTGATCGCCGCCGGTATCGACCCTGAGAAGATGCCGGAGCAAAGTGAAGAAGATAAACAAAAAGAGGATGCCCTTCTTAAAGAACTCGGATTTGAACCTGAAGAAAAGGAGGTGCTTTTAACCCGGGAGCTTGTCCATGAAAGATTTAAGCGGGGTGAACGCTTTGCCGGAGAGGATCTGTCCGGCCTTGACCTGTCCGGTCTTTCATTAACAGGGATTGACCTGCACGGAGCCATCCTTGCCCATGCAATATTTAAGGGCAGTGATCTTTCCGGGGCCAATCTTTCCGGGGCAAATTTTTCTTATGCAGATCTTACCGCGGCAAATTTACAGGGAGCATCACTGCCTGAAGCGGATTTCACCCAGGCGGTTCTTGAGGGGGCTGACCTGAGCACGGCAACGCTTGAGGGGGCCACATTTGAAAAAACCGGCATGCAAAAGGCAAGACTTGCTGATGTAAAGGCTGCCGGGGCCGATTTCGCTCAGGCGGATTTACGCGAATCTGTGTTAACCGACAGTGTTTTTGCAAAAGCGGACTTTTCAGAGGCCCTTTTGCAGCGGGCCGATTTTAGCGGATCTGATTTAAAAGAAGCTTCCGTAGAGGGGGCTATCGGCCCTGATATTCGTATGGATGAGGCCGATCTCACCGAACTCAGGGCTTCGGACGGCTGCGATTTTTCAAATGGTTCTTTCCGTAAGGTGCAGGCTGCCGAGTCCATCTGGGAGAACGCCAATTTAAAAGGCGCCGATTTTGCCTTTGCCCGTATGGCGTCGGCTGATTTTACGTCAGCTGTTCTGGAGACGGCCAATTTTGCCGCTGCTGACATGAAATTTACCCGTTTCAACCGGGCAAATCTGAAAGGGGCGAAAATAGTAAGCGCCAACCTGTTTGAAGGGAGTTTTGAAAAAGCCGATTTGACAGGTACCGATCTGCGGGGTTCCAATCTTTATGCGGTAGAGTTTCTTGATGCGCGTCTGAAAGAGACCCTGCTGGAATTTGCCAATATCAAAATGACCAAACTGGCCCGAAAATAGGGACTTCCCAATTATGTCGATTCCTGGAAATTTTGAAGAACTGCTATCACAGCTCAAGGCAGGTGAAGTGCTTGAAGATCTTGTCATGACGACCCGGAACATGAAAGGGGTGCTGCTTGCCAATGCCCGTATGCCCCGGGCAAAATTTGACGATTGCGATCTTGCCGGGATTGATCTTCGCGGCGGGGCATTGCCCATGGCTTTTTTCAACAAGGTCAATCTGAACAAAGCGTGCCTGGCGAAAACCGATGTCAGTAACTCGGTCTGGCAAAACATTGATGCCCCGCACATTAATCTTAAGGGTGCCGATATATCCGATGCCATTTTTTTTGCCGATAAAATTCCGGTAAAAGACCCGGCCCTGGTCACTGTCTTTTTTAAGGATCTGTCGCTGCCGGCAGCCGTTATCACAGATTTGCAGAGCCTTGAAATTTGCGGCTTTGCCAGTGTTTCGGCAAAAATGACGGCCGCAGATCTGTCCGGTGCAAAGGTCCGAAAAACCACTTTTGAAAATGTGCTGCTTGACAACGCCCTGTTTACAGAGGCCGATATCACAGCCGGGCAATATATAAAATGCTCGCTGACCAATACCGGCTTTGAGCAGGCCCTGCTAACGCAAGCCCTCTTTAATAAATCAAATCTTGCCGGGGCATCCTTTGTCAACGCCGGATTGTCGGGGACTCATTTTAAGGACAGCGATCTTTCCGGATGTGATTTTACCCGGGCGACCTTAAGTAACACCCGGTTTTCCACGGTTGATATGCGTACCGTTTCCGGGTTGCCCAGGGATCTGCAGGGATGTATCTTTACGGCGTGTGACCTGTCAGGCGTCGATCTGTCCGGATATGATTTGCAAGGGGCGGTATTTGTGGATTGCATGTTGACCGGGGTGTCTCTATCCGGTGCAAACCTTATCAAAATTGCCATCCGGAACTGTACGCTGGAAAATGTCAATTTCAACGGACTCGATCTTTCCGGTTCTGATTTTGCCGGCGCTAAACTAAGGGGGGCTGTATTTGCCGGATGCAATCTGGAAGATGCGGATTTTTCCCAGGCAACCCTTGAACAGGCGGATTTTACCGGCGCCCAATTAAAGGGGGCCATGTTTACCGGTGCCAATCTGACAAATGCCCTGTTCAAAAGTGCTGAATTGCGTGATTGTGAAATGGAAGATGCCATGTTGGATGGTGTTGATTTAAGTAGCGCGCGAATCGATAAGACCGATTTTACCGGTGTCGATTTTACCAAAACCCGGATTCACGACACGACGTTTCACCTTTGCGAAATGAAAAAAACCTGCTTTGGCAATATGGACCTGTCCGGATGTTGTTTTGTTGACTCCGACCTGGAAGGGGCGGACCTTAAAAACGTCCGCCTTGACAATGGTGACTGTCGCCAGGTTAACTTCAAAAAAGCCGACCTTTCTGGGGCAAGGCTGGTGGCTGCACGCTGCCATACCGCTGATTTCACCGAGGCCAACCTTGCAGGGGCTTTTTGTATCGCCGCTGATATGCGCTGCGCCCGCCTTGTCAGGGCCGTTGCCGGCAAAGCCGACTTTACCCGTGCGCGCATGGAGCGGGCTGAACTGAATGATGCCGACTGCACCGGTGCGGTATTTAAGAGCTGCCAGATGCCCTATGCTGATTTTTCCCACGCTGTTTTACGCGCTGCTGATTTTTCCGGGGCCAATCTGCAGCAGTCGGTTCTGCATGCCGTTGATGATAAAGGGGCAAAATGGCGGGGGACAAATTTGAAACTGGTGGAACGGACAAACAAGGACCTGGCTGCAGCGGAAAACTGGCACCCGCCAATTGCGGATAAGCAGTAAAAAAGCAGGCCCGTATGACCAGCCTGCTAATGTAAAAATAAGCAGTATCGATAAAAATTGCCGTTGACGGTTTACGGTTATCCGATCACGGTTGAAAAAACCAAAGCATTCAAAATAATATCCAAAATGCTTTAATCGTCGCATAATCAATTGAAAAAAAGTGAACTGTGAACCGACAACTGGTAGCGATATTTAGAAAGGAGATTTCCAATGCCCAATACCGCCAAGGTTTACGAACTGACACAAAAAACGCCTTGCTTTGGTCCGGCCCGCGTGCTGGCAGTTGATGAAGCGGCCCGTCTGGTTCAGGTGCGGCTCTTAAAGAGATCGGGCCAACCAGACCTATGGTGCCGGCCTGTTTTATCTCTTGCAAAATCAATTGTTTCAGGGGATGAAGTTCTGGTTATGGGAGAGGAATTGGACGATATTTATATCGTTGACCGGTTGGCCCATAGCCCTGCAAAAAACCTGGACTGGCCGCCAGCCCCTGAAACGGTCACAAAAACCAATGCGTTTGTGGTGACCGATGGTGAAGAAAGCATCGGCGCCAATGATATTGTCAAGGTTTTCTCCAGCAGAAAAGAGCTTATTTTCGAGTATGATGCCAAGGCCGAAAAGGCCCGAATCCATGTCCCCTCAGGTGACCTTGATCTTGTGACGGACAGGGGGGATATCACGCTGAATGCCGCCGGCAAAATAAAATTCAATGGTGAAAAAATTGAAGTCACAGGACGTTCGGGGGTTAACCTGGGGGTTTCCCGACGCCCCGGTGATACGGCTGCCGCCATTGCCCTGGATGCACAAAAGGTAAACATTGACAGTCCTGAAATAAAAATCAGTGCAAAAAGAGGATCTCTGTCTTTTACGGAGATGCGCTATGCCGGAGAAAAAATAGTGGCAACGGCCGGGCATGCACAGATTATAGCCCGCAAGCTGGAAACAGCCGCCAAAACCATTTTGGAAAAAGCGGATAATGTTTACAGAAAAGTTAAGCATCTCAGCCAGCTTCAGGCCGGAAGAAAGCGCATAGTCGTTGATGATACCTTTTATGTCAAAAGTAATCGATCCGTGATGAAATCGGATAAAAATTTCAAGGTAAAATCAGATAAAATTCATTTGGGATAACGTTTAGATTGAAAATTGACGTGTGAGAATTGAAACGTAAGGAGAAAGCGCAATGCCAGCTATATTTCCTGCATCGACAAAAGGCGGAGGCAACTGTTTTGCCATGCCCGATACCTGCCTGACACCGGCGCCCCCGGCACCGAGTCCGGTACCCATCCCCTACCCCAACACCGGCATGGTCAATCAGGCTCAGAAAACCGCCACAAAGGTAAAATTTGCCGGCAAGGAAGTGGTTACCAAAAAATCTGAAATCTCAAGATCCATGGGCGATGAGGCCGGTGTTAACAAAGGCGTCATGTCGGGTATGAACATGGGAAAGGTGTTGTTTAAAAAAGGCAGTTCAAAAGTCAAAATACAGGGGCAACCCTGCGTCCATCTGACCTGCATGACCGGCCACAACGGCGCCAGTGCCAACATGCCTGCCGGTGCCCAGGTAGCCCCCAGCCAGACAAAAGTAATCGTATCCCCTTAATTTTGAAGCGTATATTTCAGAATCCCAACACATCCCGGTACCTGTTTGGCAAACGATGGAATTAAGTTTGATTTATGGCCCGGTAAAGTGATAGTATGGTCCATTGTCAGTGCCCGGGTAATTTTTCCGGATGCCAATAAGGGTAAACGCGTAAACACAAACCGACACAGGTTAAATATATAAAAGTATAAAAAATGACGGTATATAAACATAGATTCGACTTTGAAATCGGCTACCTTGTGAACAGCCCCTGCAAAAATTGCAAAAAAAGGCCCGAATTTCCCAAATGCATATCAAAATGCGTTGTTCTTGACAGGATTCACACGGCCCTTGCCGGCGTCATTGCATCGGCAAAAAACCGTCAATCCGCTTGATCGGAGACACGGATATTTCCATTGACAGATCCACATTTTTTTACAACTATATTTTTAATATGCAGCCACAATCGCTGTATTTTTTTTGGGCTCCTCGCTGTTTCGTGTGGGTAAATTTGACCGGCTACAACCCCGGGATGCTTTCATTCTGATACTCGAAACTGTTTGAGGGGCTTAGCGAGCGTTAGACCGGACAGCCATAGAATAGTATCCATAGTTTAAATTTTACATAAAATATCAATATGATGGTTTATGCCAAAACCCTGTCCGGCGTTACGATCGCTTAGTGCCGAGTTTTTTGAGCATGAGAATGAAAGCATCCCGGGGCACCCACACAAAATAGCGAGGAATCTTTTTTTGCATCCAGGAAAAGATATGCGACAGCCCGGAAATTGTGACACCGACTTTTTCAGTATCTCCGGCAGGCAGACTGGAGAAACCGTGGTCCATCTCCATGGCAGCCTCGACATTGACCGTGCCGCCCCTGTTTTAAAAAAATTATCCCGGGATCTTGATATGTTTCCCCTGCTGTCCCTGACCCTGGATCTTACAGATGTGTCGCATCTGGATGAATACGGCGCCCTGGTTTTATTTGAGATCAAACATCAAATGAGCCATAAAGGCCTGCCCTTTGAAATGGTCAATATTGATGAGAGGTCCCGCCGGATTCTATCCCTGGTTCATTTTGACACCCATGAAAAATGTTCTCCACCCCAGGCAAAAAATAAACCTGGCGGAATGCTGATAAGACTGGGCCAAGGCGCCCTGACCGTGGCATCCAATCTAAAATTCATGATCTCTTTTATCGGGTCCCTGGTTCTTTCCCTGGGACATGTTATGGCCCATCCCCGGGCCCTCCGGATCAATGATACCATTGTTCATATGGCCAAAACCGGCGTGGATGCACTGCCCATAGTGGCCCTGATCAGTTTTCTGCTGGGATTGATCATGGCATTCATGTCTTCTCTGCAGCTATCTCAATTCGGCGCCAATGTCTATGTGGCATCACTGGTGGCCATGGCCATGATATCTGAACTGGGACCCATCATGACGGCCATTGTCGTTGCCGGTCGATCCGGGTCGGCCTTTGCCGCCGAAATTGGCACCATGCGAATCTCCGAAGAGATCGATGCCCTGTTCACCATGGGGTTCAACCCGACGGTTTTTCTGGCCATCCCCAGGATGCTGGCACTGATGGTCACGCTGCCCCTGCTGACGGTTTTTTCCAATATTTTTGCCATTGCCGGCGGCCTTACCATTGGGATATTATTGCTGGACCTTACCCCCGGATCCTATATGACCCAGACCCTCGATACACTGACGGTTTTTGAGATGGTATGGGGCATGGCAAAAAGCATGGTCTTTGCCATGCTGATTGCATGGGTGGGATGCCTGCGGGGGTTTCAGGCCCGTGGCGGTGCTGCGGCGGTTGGGAATGCCGCTACATCGGCGGTGGTCACCAGTATTTTCCTGATTATTTTATTCGATTCAATATTTGCTGTTATGCGAAGTTACTGGGGGTGATCTGCCGCCATGAAAAAACAAGCCCTGATTCAAGTAAAAAATCTTTGTGCCGGATACAAGAATGATATTATTCTCGACAACATCAGCTTTGATGTATTGAAAGGCGAAATCCTCGGGATTCTCGGTGGCAGCGGATGCGGTAAAAGTACGTTGATCCGACACATGCTCGGCCTTGAAAAAGCGTTTTCAGGTAAAATTGTCATTGACGGCGAAGATATCACGACCTGTCCTGAATCAAACTTTCACACTGTTTTACGAAAAATCGGGGTGCTTTTTCAGAGCAGTGCCCTCATGGGTTCCATGACCATCGGCGAAAATGTGGCCCTTCCCATAACGGAACATGTTCACTTGCCAAAAGATGCCGTTTGTGACCTGGTGGGTATGAAGCTTGCCATGGTCGGTCTTGCCGGTTATGAACATCATCTGCCTTCGGAAATCAGCGGCGGGATGAAAAAAAGGGCCGGCCTTGCAAGAGCCCTGGCCCTTACCCCTAAAATCCTTTTTCTCGACGAACCATCCGCCGGCCTTGATCCGGTGACCTCAGCGGAAATCGATGAACTGATCCTGCATATCAACCGCACGACGGGTACAACCATCATCATTGTCACCCATGAACTGGAAAGCATTTTCACCGTTGCAAAGAGGGTTATCATGCTCGACAAAAACACCCGGGGGATTATTGCTGACGGAGATCCCGCGTCACTTAAAATCCACAGCCAGAACCCCCTGGTCAGTCAGTTTTTCAACCGCCGGTCCAGACCCGGCCCGATGATACAGGAGAATGACGCCCATGGCATCCGTTAAAACCACTTTCGTCGTCGGGTTGTTTGTCGCCGTCGGATTTACCATTGCCATTGTGGGTATTATATGGCTGGGAATGTCCAACTATTTTGAAAAAGGATACCACTACGTCGCCTATTTTGATGAATCCGTACAGGGACTGGACAAGGATTCTCCGGTGAAGTACCGGGGGGTTACCATTGGCCGAGTGGAACGGATACAGGTGGCTCCTGACACGAATCTCATCGAAACCCGACTGAAAATCGAAAATCAAATAGAGCCTGTTGACAATATTGTGGCCCGGCTCAAATCCGTGGGCATTACCGGCATCATGTTTATCGAACTGGCGCGTAAAAACCCGGAGGACCCGGACCTGTCTCCGGTTCTTGACTTTGCACCGCCATATACCGTCATCAAGACCGCACCTTCAGAGATCAAGGCGCTGCTTCAGGGACTTGATGCTGTTTTTTCTCAAATTAAGGCCCTGGATGTCACAGGGCTCTCTCATCGGCTTAAAACAACCATTGATATTTTGAATCAAACCGCCCAGACCGCCCGTATCGGCGAGTTGTCGTCAGATATCAGCCAGGTCCTGCAAAAAATAGGAAAAACAGCCGAATCGGTGAATACCTTTGTGCAGGATACAAAAACAACAGGCCGTTCGATTCATGCACTGGTGCTGGACAGTCGAAAAACCGTCAAACAGATCAACGGCACCTTCGACAGTATCGATGAGATGATCCGGGACAATAAAAAGCAATTGAATAACGCCCTTGTAAAACTGAACCAAACCCTGCAGGAGACAACTGCGCTTGCGCAAAAAGGATCCGGTTTAGTGGACACTACCGACGCAACGGTCTCTACCCTTGAGCATCATCTGCTGGTAACGCTGTATAACATCGAAAGCGCTGCGGAAAACTTAAACCACTTGATTAATGTTCTGGCGAACCAGCCCTCCCAGCTGATTTTCGGGCAACCACCGGAGCCGCGTACCATCGAAACATCCGACCGGGAAAAACCATAATCCCGATGCAACCAAGGAGCCCCCATGAAACGCCCTGTAAAACTGTTGATCCTTATCTTTCTTGCCGGCATCACTTTCTGCGGATGTCTGACAATGAAAACCCCGGTGCCCGACATCAACTATTATATTTTAGAATATGATTCCCCCGTGATGGCTCTGCCGAAAAAATGTCCCTGCATACTGCGCATGGAATGGTTTCAGGTGGCGCCTGTGTATAACGTTACCCATATTATCTATGGTGAAAGTAAATTTGTCAGAAATGCCTATCACTACCATAAATGGCGGTCCAATCCCGGCGATATGGTCACCTCTTTTCTTATGCGCGATTTACAGACGGCCGGACTGTGCAATGCCGTATTCATGCAAAGCACCGCCGCTTCCCATACCCATACACTGCAGGGCCGTGTCGATGAGTTTTATGAAAAGGACACTAAAGACACCCGGCAGGCGATACTGACCCTTGATATCACGTTGATCAATAATACCGAACCCGATATCACCAAACGCATCCTGATGCAGAAACGATTTCATGCGGTGGAAACATGCCGCGAAAAATCGCCCATGGCCCTTGCCGAGGCCATGAGCCGGGCCATGTCAAAAATTTCCGGTTTGATCATACAGGATGTTTACAAACACCTGGCAAAAGAGTTATAAGGCTTGCTTTAGTATCAAAATTCTGAAATTCTTTTTTTATGTACAAAATAGGGTTCCTCGCTGTTTCGTGTGGGTGCCCCGGGATGATTTCATTTTGATGCTCAAAAAACTCGTAAAAAGTCGAATTTAGACGGTCTCGTAAAAAGTTCAAATTCAAGGCGTGCAAATGTTGCAATCATGAGGCGTAACCATCGACCGTTGAATGATTGCGGGCTGCAGCATAACGCAGGAGTTGGAACCTTTACGAGACCGTCAACTTTGAAAGGAAAACCCAGTGACCCATGAAGATGCCGGGCATTATGCCGCAAAACATTCAAAAGATATAAAAGCAAATTCCAAAGTCACCGAGGCGGTAAAGCGCAAGGCTTCAGATGAAAAAATCAGCTGTGCGGCGGCGCATAAAATAGCCGCCGACCTGAAGGTGCCCCCCAAGGCGGTTGGAACCGCCATCGACCTTATAGAATACCGGATCACCAAATGTCAGTTGGGACTTTACGGCTACGGCCCGCAGAAAAAAATTGTCAAACCGGCAGAGAAGGTCTCTTCCGCTCTGGAAAAAGCAATCTATCAGGGTATGGCAAACAATCGACTCGCCTGTCTCACCTGCTGGCAGATTGCCGATGGATTACATCTGTCGAAAATGGATGTTTCAGCGGCATGCGAGGCCCTTGACGTCAAACTGTGCAACTGTCAGCTCGGGGCTTTTTAAAAAAGTCATTTTAAACATTATCTATGAAAGAGGACTTCCAGACCAATGAACCCATCTGATTCAACGCCGGTTAACTTTATCCGGACGATCATATCCGAAGATCTTGCAGTAAACAAAAACAACGGCAGGGTAGCGACCCGCTTCCCGCCGGAGCCCAACGGATACCTGCATATCGGTCATGCCAAATCGATCTGTTTGAATTTCGGTATTGCCGCCGAGCATCCGGGGGCCACCTGCAACCTGCGGTTTGACGATACAAATCCCAGCAAGGAGGAGATGGAATATGTCCATTCAATCCAGGAAGATGTCCGCTGGCTGGGCTTTGACTGGAATGATCGTCTTTTTTATACGTCGGATTATTTTGAACAGCTGTATGAATATGCCAGGCAGCTGATCCAAATCGGTAAGGCCTATGTCTGCGATCTGAGTCCCGAAGATGTCAAGAAATACCGGGGCACCCTCACCGAACCGGGGAAAAACAGCCCTTTTCGAGATCGACCCATAGCGGAAAACCTGGATCTGTTTGAACGTATGCGGGCCGGAGCGTTTGAAGATGGGTCCCGTGTTTTGCGGGCCAGGATAGATATGGCCTCCCCCAATTTTATCATGCGGGACCCCACCTTATATCGAATCCGACGGGCCGATCATCACCGCACCGGCAGCAACTGGTGTATCTACCCCATGTATGATTTTGCCCACTGCCTTTCCGATTCCATCGAAGGCATTACCCATTCCATCTGTACCCTTGAGTTTGAAAACAATCGCGAGTTGTATGACTGGCTCCTGGATCAACTGGCAGTGGCCTGCCACCCTCAACAGATCGAGTTTGCCCGGTTGAACCTGAGCTATACGGTTCTCAGCAAACGAAGGTTGGTGGAACTGGTCAACGAAGGGCATGTTACCGGCTGGGATGACCCGCGCATGCCTACTTTATCAGGGCTTCGGCGCCGGGGATATCCCCCTGTCGCCATCCGCAACTTCTGTGAACGAATCGGGGTGGCCAGACGCGACAGCCTGGTGGATATGGCCCTGCTTGACTACTGTGTACGGGAAGAATTAAACAAACACGCGCCCCGGGTAATGGGGGTATTACGGCCCCTTAAGGTGATTATTACCAACTATCCGGATGATACGACGGACGAACTGGATGCCATTAACAACCCCGAAGATCCTGACGCGGGATGTCGTAAGGTGCCCTTTTCCCGGGTGTTGTATATTGAACAAGATGATTTCAGGGAGGACCCACCGAAAAAATTCTACCGCCTGGCACCTGGCCGGGAAGTCCGGCTGCGGTATGCCTTTTTTATTACATGCGTGGATGTGGTCAAGGATGAAAAAACCGGCGAGATCATGGAACTGCACTGCACCTATGATCCGGCGACCCGCGGTGGTGACGCACCCGACGGCCGCAAGGTCAAGGCGACCTTGCACTGGGTGTCTGCCGATCATGCCCTCAAGGCAACCGTACGGTTGTACAACCCGCTGTTTACCCGGGAAAACCCCAATGAAGTGCAGGAAGGCGAAAATTTTAAACTGTTCCTGAACCCCGAATCCCTGGAAACAACCACCGCCTATGTGGAGCCGAGTCTGGCTGATGCCGCTTTGGGCAGCACCTTCCAGTTTGAACGACTGGGTTATTTCTGTGTCGACACCAGGGATTCAACCCGGGAGAGACTGTTTTTCAACCGCACCGTCACCCTGCGGGATGCATGGGCCAGAATCAAGAAGGGGCAGGAAGCCCAGAAGGATAAAAAGGGGCAGAAAAGGAAAAAATAGAAGCCTACAGCAGCATCTTCTGCTTGGGCTCGATGATTTCCATACGGTCAACCTTTTGAAACCCCCGGGGCAGCAATTTCCCCCGGCGGCCCCGCTCCCCGGTGAAATCCACCTGGTTTCCGGGTTTCAAATTCAGGTAGCGCTTGCCGGCATGGACAATCAAATCACACCCGTTGGGCACAATCACCAGTATTTTTAAAAAATCTTCCCCGGTCTTGATATGGGCGGGAGGTATCTGAATGATCTTGTTGCCCTTTCCCCTGGCCATCTGAGGCAGCCTGTCAATCGAAAAAATCAGCAGCCGGCCCTGATCGGTGATGGCAGCCAGCCGGTCCGATTCAGGGGTGTCAATGGGCATGGGCGGCAGGGGCCTGGCCCCGAGTGGCAGTGTCACCATGGCCTTACCGCTCCGGTTCTTACTGTACAGGTCCGCTACCCGGGCCACAAATCCGTAACCCGCAGAGCTGGCCATAAGCAGCAACTGGTCGTCCTGGCCCATGAAAACCGCTTCAAACACGGCACCGGAAACAAGGTTCAACCGTCCGCTCAAGGGTTCGCCGTGCCCCCGGGCCGAGGGGAGATCATGGACCGGCATGGAATAACTTCGACCCAGGGAATCCAGGAATATGACCGGCTGGTTATTTTTACCCCAGGCGGCGTCCTTGAATTCGTCACCGGCCTTATAGACAAGCTGTTCCGGGTCAATATCATGCCCCTTGGCCGAACGGACCCAGCCCTTGGCGGACAGCACCACGGTCACCGGCTCCACCGGTATAATGTCCGACTGGCTCAGGGCCTGGGCATCCCTTCGTTCCACAATGGCCGACCGTCGATCGTCCCCGTATTGCTCAGCATCCGCTTCCAGTTCTTTCCGCATGAGGGTCTTCAGGCGCTGTTCAGAGCCCAGTAGTTTTTCAAGGCGGTCTCTTTCCAGGGCCAGCTCGGCTATCTCCCCTTCGATTTTGATCTGCTCCAGCCGGGCCAGATACCGCAGCTTCAACTCCAGGATGGCTTCAGCCTGGGCATCGGAAAGGGAAAAACGCGTCATAAGGATCGGTTTGGGATGGTCCTCGGTCCGGATAATGTGAATCACCGCGTCGATATTCAGATAGGCGATCAACAGGCCCTCTAAAATATGAAGTCTGGAAATCACGTAGTCCAGACGGTACTGAAGTCTTTTACGAATGGTTTCACGCCTGAAAACCAGCCATTCAGCCAACAGAAGATGCAACGGTTTCACATGGGGACGACCGTCAATGCCGATGACATTCAGATTTACCCGATAGGTCCGTTCCAGTTCGGTGGTGGCAAACAGGTGGGACATCAGGGCATCTGTATCCACGCGATTGGACCTGGGGACGATCACCAGACGGGTGGGCTCTTCATGGTCGGATTCATCCCTTAAATCCCCCACCATAGGTAATTTTTTCTGCTGCATCTGGGCAGCGATCTGTTCTAAAATTTTGGCACCCGACACCTGATGCGGCAAGGCCGTGATGACGATATCTCCGTTTTCCCGGTGGAAGACGGCCCGCATCTTGAAAACACCCCTGCCCCGGGCATATATTCCGGCCAGCTCATCAGCGGGGGTAATAATCTCCGCACCCGTGGGGAAATCAGGCCCTTTAATATGGCCGCATATCTCCTCGATGCCGGCCTTGGGATGTTCCAGGAGATGAATACAGGCCATGGCCACTTCTTTAAGGTTATGGGGGGGGATATCCGTTGACATGCCCACGGCAATGCCTGTACTGCCGTTGAGCAGGAGATTGGGCAACCGGGCCGGCAGGAGGGCGGGCTCCTTTAGGGTACCGTCAAAATTGGGCACCCAGTCCACCGTCCCCTGCCCCACCTCACCGAGCAGTACCTCGGCGTATCGGGTCAGTCGGGACTCGGTATAGCGCATGGCGGCAAAGGATTTGGGGTCGTCCGGGGCGCCCCAGTTACCCTGCCCGTCGACGAGGGGGTACCGGTATGAAAAGGGCTGGGCCATAAGGACCATGGCTTCATAGCAGGCCGAATCGCCGTGGGGATGAAATTTACCGAGAACGTCACCCACCGTGCGTGCCGATTTTTTAAATTTAGCAGTGGCCTTGAGGCCCAGTTCCGACATGGCATAGACAATGCGCCGCTGAACCGGTTTCAAACCGTCGCCGATATGCGGCAGGGCCCGATCCAGAATCACATACATGGCGTATTCAAGATAGGCATTTTCGGTGAAGGTCTTCAGGGGCAGCTGTTCCACCGAATCAAAGATAGCGTCTTTTACATCACTCATAAGATGACCACATCCCGGACCAGGTTCCCCTTGTCCTCCAGCCAGACACGGCGATCGCCGGCTCTTTTTTTGGACAACAGCATATCCAGCATATTAAAGGTATCCCTCCGGGCATCATCGATCCCGGCCTCATCCGTTCCGGAATCAACGGTCAGTTTTACCAGACGCCGCGTATCCCGGGCCATGGTGGTTTCACGTAATTGTATGGGGTTCATTTCCCCCAGGCCTTTAAATCGTTGTACATTGATTTTCAATTTATTGTTTTTACGGGTGATACGATCCTCAATGATCTGTTTTTCCGCTTCATCCAATGCATAATACACCTTTTTGGCGGCATCAATACGATAGAGCGGCGGCATGGCGACATAAATATAACCGGCCTTTACCATGGCCCAAAAGTGACGCAGAAAAAGCGCACACAGCAATGTTCCGATGTGCAGGCCGTCGGAATCCGCATCGGCCAGGATGCAGATCTTGTGGTATCGCAGCCCGTCAAGGTTGTTGGAATCCGGATCCACGCCCATGGCCACCGATATATCATGAACTTCTTTGGAACCCAGGACCATGGCCGAATCCACTTCCCAGGTGTTTAAAATCTTGCCCCTCAAGGGCAAAATCGCCTGAAAATGACGGTCCCGGGCCTGTTTGGCCGATCCACCGGCGGAATCGCCCTCCACCAGAAACAGTTCACAGTCCACCGGGTCCTGACTTACGCAGTCGGCCAGCTTTCCCGGAAGGGCCGGACCGTTGGTCACCTTTTTACGAACCACTTTTTTACGGGATTTCAGCCGACCATGGGCATTATTGATGGCCATCTCCGCCAGACGGTCACCGGTCTGGGTGTGCTGGTTCAACCAGAGGCTGAAGGCATCCTTGACAACCCCGGAGACAAATGCGGCGGTGCGCCGGGAAGAGAGCCGCTCCTTGGTCTGTCCGGAAAACTGGGGTTCCTGCATCTTGATGGAAAGAACAAAGCTGCAGTGTTCCCAGATATCTTCCGGGGCCAGCTTCACCCCCCGGGGCAGCAATTTCCGGAACTCGCAGAATTCACGGATGGAGGCCAGCAATCCGGTGCGGAACCCATTGACATGGGTACCCCCCTGAACGGTGGGGATCAGGTTGACATAACTTTCGGCCACTTCCTCACCGCCTTCGGGCAGCCAGGTCACGGCCCAGGAGACGGATTCCCCGCTGCCTTCAACGTCACCTAAAAACGGTTTTTCAGGCAGTAGTTCAAAACCGGCCAGGCTGGTTTCAAGATAATCGCTTAAGCCTTCTTTGTAATACCATTCTTCTGTTTCGCCTGTTTGCGCATTAAGAAACGTCACCTTCAGCCCGGAACAGAGCACGGCCTTGGCCCGCAGCACGTGCTTGAAGGGCCGCAGGGCAAAAAGCGGGGAATCAAAGTATTTCGGGTCGGGCCAGAAACGGATGGTGGTACCGGTGTTGCGTATGCCCACACTCCCCACATCTTCCAGTTCACAAGCCTTGTCACCGTTATGAAAACGGATATGGTATTTTCGGCCATCCCTTTTGATTTCCACGTCCAGGCGCGTACACAGCGCATTGACCACTGAAACGCCCACCCCGTGCAACCCACCGGAAAACTGATAATTTTTATCGGAAAATTTGGCGCCGGCATGCAATCGGGTCATGATCAATTCAACACCGGAGATGCCCTCTTCCGGATGAATGTCCACGGGCATGCCCCGGCCGTTGTCACTGACTTCCAGGGAGTTATCCCCATGCAGGATCACGTCAATCTGATCCGCACACCGGGCAATGGCCTCATCCACACTGTTGTCCACCACCTCCTGGCCCAGATGATTGGGCCGTGTGGTGTCCGTATACATGCCGGGCCGGCGCTTCACAGGATCCAGCCCTTTCAGGACTTCGATGGATTCAGCCGTATAATCGTTCTGATGGGTACTAAAATCCAGTTTCATATAATTCAGATAGTGCCTGGTTACAAACCCTATGGTTTGCCGTAATCATTCACGGTTTATCAAAAAACTTATTTTCGAGTTGGCGACACCATATCGCATTTTATATTTTTTTCAATTTAAAAGTGACGATTGTTTTTGTTTTCCCAATTTAGGACGTGAGATTTATTCGACATGAGACAGGGCCAGTTTAATGCCCAATCCAACAAACAGGGTGCCGGCAAGTTTTTTCAATAGACCGCCGACTGATTTTTGATATTTCAACCGTTCGGACAGCCAGACAGACGTACCGACCAGGACGAGGCACCAGACGCTGCCGGTGGTAAAAAAAATCATCCCCAGCAGGGCAAACGATACAAAAATAGACCCTGGGTGCGGTTCCACAAACTGGGGCAGAAATGAAAGAAAAAACAAAGAGACCTTGGGGTTTAAAATGTTTGTGAAAAGGCCCTGCCGGAACAGGGTCCAGTTCCCAGGAGTTTCAACTTTTACAGACTGTTGTTTGTCGGCAGGCCCCTTATTGGTCAAAAATCCGAAACCGATCCATACCAGATACACGGCCCCGGCGTATTTGACGACATTAAAAGCCAGGGCCGATGTGGCCAGGATAGCGGAAATACCAACGGCGGCAAGAGAGGTGTGTATCAATACACCGCTCATTATGCCAAAGGTCGAAAAAATCCCGGCTGTTCGGCCATGGGCAAGGGTTCTCCCCAGAACAAACACCGTGTCCTGACCGGGTGTCAAATTCAAGAGAACACACGACACCACAAACAATGACAAATCATGGGTACCAAGCATGGATGCTCCTTATTTCCAAATAAACGTATCCCCGGGCGATCTTCTTAAAACAGGAAGACACCCTTAAATTAATATAAAGGCCGATGATTGGCAATCCCGATTCCACCTTAAAAACCAGTTTACCGCCTTATCCGATATCGCAAAATCATCATTTTTTACCGTTTTATCCGCATTTGGCTGCAGCAGTAGTTTAATAACTTGAATTTTTAAAAAAAAATATGATAATTTAGCCTTTTTCACCAACCCACCGAGATTCTTTTTTAAACTCAGACGCTATGGAGATAAATATGAATTCCAGGGAAAGATTCCATGCGGTCATGAATTACAACACCTGTGATCGGGTGCCCTATTTTGAAGAAGGGCTTCGCAAAGAGGTGATTACCGCCTGGCATGCCCAGGGAATGCCCCACAAACAGATCAGGGAGTTGTTCCCCTTTGATTCTCGCCGGGAGATCGCTCCGGACATGGAGGCAAGGCCCAAACCTGAAAAATGGCCGACATCCCTATCCGGACTGGATGGCTTCCAAAAGCATTTTGATGCGTCGGACCCCGGGCGTTTTTCCGCGGACGGGGACAAACAATGCCGGCGACAGATGCCAGATGACACGGTGACCCTGCTGCGGGTGCACCGGGGGCTGTTCTTGAGCCTTGGGGTATATGACTGGCGCCGGTTTGCCGAAATTGCTTGCTTGCTGGTGGAAAAGCCGAAATTCGTGGAACAGGCCCTGGCCATGCAGGGAACATTTGCGGCCCGGATGGCTGAAAAAACCCTTCGGGCGATCCGTATCGATGCCGCAGTTTTCAGTGAACCCATCGGGGGCAATAACGGCCCCCTGATATCCCCGCAGATGTACGCGGACCTTGTGCTGCCATCCTACGGGCCGCTACTGGAACTCTTGCGACAATATGATGTACGGACCATTATCTTTCGAACCTACGGCAATGCCCGCATCCTCATCCCAACACTGTTGAAATTCGGGTTCAACTGCCTGTGGGCCTGCGAGGTCAATATCGATGCCATGGATTACCGCAGCCTGCGTCAGGAATTTGGCAGAGATCTGCGCCTCATCGGCGGCATTGATCTGGATACCCTGCGCCGGGGCCGATGGGCGATCCGCAGGGAAATAGAGACAAAGGTCCCATGGCTGATAGCTGACGGCGGCTATATCCCCCTGGCCGACGGCCGCATACGGGAAGATCTGCCCTATGAAAATTACAAATATTACAGGCAGGTTCTGGCCGATTTTATTCACCCGAATAAAAGCATCCCGGGGCAACCCATTTGAAACAGCAAGGAGCCATGAAAATGGAAAACTTACGGTATTGCTTTGGGCTGCCTGTTTCTATAGGTTATCCACCGGCGGCGCGAAGCATCTTTGCCAGGATCTCCTTTGTCAGCTTTGCCGCCACCATGGCGGTGATCCCCATCCAGTCGCGATCCGGATTCAATTCAACAATATCGGCCCCCACAATCCGTCCTTTTATCCCATGAATCATGCGCAGCAATTCCCGGGTGGTCAATCCGCCGGGTTCGTGGTGGGAGACCCCCGGCGCAAATGCGGGGTCCAGGCAATCCAGGTCCAGGGTCAGGTAGACGTCGCCCTCAAGATCGATCCTGGTTTCCGGGCGCCAGTCTTTCATCTCCATCACTTCAACATTGAATTTTACGACCTGGTCCCTTAAATGTGGCGTCAGGGTCCGGATGCCCACCTGCACCAGACGGTTGACACCCCCTTCTTCCATGATCCGGGCAAAGGGCGTGGCATGGGAATAGCGCTGGCCGTCCAGTTCATCATACAGATCCGGATGCGCATCAAAATGCAGGATATCCAGCCGGTCGTGAATCCTGGTATGGGCCCGTACAAGGGGATAGGTAATGGAATGATCACCGCCCAGGGTAATCACCCGGCATCTTTGATCCAGCAGTTTTCCAACCACCTTTTCAATAGCGGAAAACGCTGCCTTGCCATCTTCGGGCAGGGGCATATTGCCCAGCTCGTACCATCCTCTGGCCACCCCCAGGTCGACCCCGTTTTCAGCACAAAGATTTGCAGAATCACTGTGAAACTGTTCCATAATGCGCATTGGCGCCACCGCCGGACCCCGCCGGAATGATGAATGTTTATCCAGGGGAACACCCAATATACAAATGGTACCCGGTACCAGTGCCGCTATTTTATCGTTTAATTTATTCATTACCGCCATTGTCCTTTCACAGACCTCTTTTTAATCCTCGTTCCCATGCCTCATCTCACCCCATTCACAAACGATTGTCAAGTAAATGAGGATATTAAACCCTGAAACGATTCGCAGGCGCTTGATATACTTTTCCAGCGCCCACCCTTTTTTCGATCAATTTCCACTTTTTCCTTGAAGTATGACCCGTTTTAATATTTAACCGCCCGATTTGCTTCAATTGCGCCAAAAGCATCAATCACTTTAATCGTTTCATTTTCTGCAGGGGAAAGCGTGTCATAATATATATATGTACCGTTGGTCAGGCCGCTGGTCATTGCGCCATCAACAAATCAACGCTCTTACGGTGTATTACCTCAGGAGAGTTGAAGGCCTCCCGGACACCCGGCGGCCACTATCGAATTTCCCAAAAAGATCTGGGGTCCTTTGTTATTGAAAAGGGGATGTACCCTCTGGCCGACAATCATTCCTCAGATAAAAAAATTCTTATTGTCGATGATGACCCCGGGGCTCAGAAGCTTATGGCCAGAATTCTTTTCGATGAAAAATTCGAAACGGAAACGGCATCGAGCGGTTATGAAGCGGGGATAAAGGTTGCCCGATTCAAACCGGGGCTTATTGTTCTGGACCTGTTTATGCCGGAGATGACCGGGTTTGAGGTATGCCGGCGGATAAAGGAGGACCCGGAAACCGCACACATCAAAATACTGGCTGTCACAGGCTACGACAACCCGGAAAACAAAGGCCTGATCATGACGGCAGGTGCTGATGATTACCTGGTGCCCATTGAGAAAGATGTTCCGCTCCGGCATGTGAAAGCGCTGTTCCGTTCCACGGTAATGGAAAAAATTAGAATTAACAATTGACGGTCTCGTAAAAAACCCAACTCCTGCGTTGCGCTGCAGCCCGTAATCATTCAACGGTCGATGGTTACGCCTCAAGGTTTGATCCATGATCAGACTAGGTGCCAACCCACCGGACACGCGAGAGATGTCCATTGATGATATTTTTCTGGCACGGCTCAAGCTTCTTATCATCATGACCAAGGCCTATCTCCATGGCTACCCCCTTGGCCGTTACAGATGCATTGCCGTTACTTCAAATGCACAGATAATTAAAGACGAGGCGGTTGATCTGGGGGATCTGGATGAACCGGGCACTTCACATTTTACCACTGTGAGCATATCTGATTCAGAAAAAATTTTTTATGAAAACGTCAGGACGCTGGCCGAAACCGCACTTGAATTTGCATCCGGCCATGAAACGGATATGTCAAAACGGGAAAAACTGAATTTGATATTAGCGGCTATTTGTGAAAATATTACATTTGACAGCGGATTGAAAAACAAAAAATTCCTTAAAGTGGCATGAGGTGAGTCATCATACCGCATGTAAAAATTATTGTTGTTGACGATGATAAAATCACTCGCGATTTATTAGTCGACTCTCTGGGCTACAGCGTAAATAGAAAAATTTTAACGTTTGAGACCGGTTTCGAAGCCTGGCGTCATCTTCAAAAAGATAACAGCGCAGACATCGTCCTTTTTGATGCCAATCTTCCTGAAATCAATGGTTTTGAATTTTTAGGCAAAATAAAACAGATACTGCCCAATAAGATCTGCATCCTCATGTCTTCCAGCCCCGCCGATGAAGACACCGCCAGAGCCCTCAAGGCAGATGCCTTTTTAGCAAAACCCTTTAGTGTCAACGACCTTTTTAATATTGTTCAGACATTTATCATAGGAGCCGAAGCCAGTTAGCTATCTGCCCAAACCGGGTTCAAGCGTTCTTCAATTATCTTTTTAAGTTTCCCGATACTGATTTTTGAAAAATTTACGAGGTGACGGTTATGAGCTGTTATTGCGTAAAAACGACAAAATTGGGTTTCACTGTCTTGGTGATGCATACGGTGCTTTTGGCCTGTTTCCTGTGGGGTCCTGTCGAAACTCTCCATGCGGATGACACCACGTCGCCATCTGTCGTGGCGGTCTATCCCACCGATGGTGCATCAGCGGTAAGCGGCAACCTTCGAACGATTTCCATTGAATTCAGTGAAGCCATGGCGGCCCAATTCAGCGTCAGCAATAGCGGGAACTGGGGCCCATCCGACATGCAGGCGTCTCCTGACATGCGGACGCTATCCATAAACCCGGCAAAACGCCGGAACCCCGCTGACTGTCGGAAAAACGGTTGATTTTACCCTAAATCCTGAAGGCCCTTTACGCTTTCAGGACCTGGACGGTCACCTGCTTGCAACGTATACCTTCTCTTTTACGATTGGGGTCACAGCCGATCCGCCCACCGTTGTATCAACCACCCCGAGCCATGGGGAGACGGATGTCAGTGCCGATCTTGAACCGGTTTCAATTACCTTCAGCAGACCAATGAAGGCAGGCTACAGCATTTCCAGCAACTTTCCGGGGTATACGGCGTCTTGGTCGGAACAGACCACGATCACGCTGCTGAGAGATGATCTGGCGTCCCCCCTATCTCCGGGGGTAACCTATTTTTTTACACTCAATCGCGATGGCGCCACAAGCTTTCAGGATTTATCGGGCGTCCCCCTCCAGGCGTACACCTTCGACTTCACTGTCAAACCGAATTATCAGCTTCTCGAAATCTCGGCTAACCCGGACTAGGTTTTTACGTCAACAGTTTTTCCAATTCTTTTGCAGTGTATCCTGAAAGCCCTAACGTCTCCATTGTGCGCCGGGCTTCACCCAGATAATCTCGATTCATCAACAGCGAAATCAGTGTAATCAAAGCCGAGATAGCCGGTGTCGCCACCCCGACCTGTTCTCCGAGCTTATGGAAGAACACCAGACCATATCCCACGTCTTCAGTAAAATACCTAGACTCCAGACTGCTCTGGGCTTTGACCCCCGCGAATCCCGGCGCGGTGTTAAATCCGCTGTCATACGTGGCTTCTGTCATATAGCCCTGGATGACCCCTAATTCGGGATCGGGAATGACCTCCACGCCCAATTTATCCCCAATGGCGATCCGTTCTCTATCAACCGCTTCGATGAGCCTGCCCACCGCAGGCGTGACGCCCTCGTGATAAAAATTGAAATCACCAATGGTGCGTTCGATGAGTGCGACATTTAAAAGCGTAATCGCAGGATGGATGACCGGGTTGCCGTTCTGTAAGCTGGTCTGGAGTATATTCTTTGCCGCGCTCATCGTCGGATAGACATCGCGCACCTGCTCCAGCACATAATGGGTATGTTTCGCCGGAAGGGCCGCCAATAACAAACCGCCCTTGAGTTTGTTAAAAATCCTGATTTTACCGGGTTCAAGCAGTCGAACGGCATACGGCAGCGTCGAAGTCTCTGCAACAATAATGCCCCCATCCCGAAGATCCAGCCCCGCGCTGTTTTTAAATTCGATACAGCCCCCGCAGGAACTTGGACACACGATCACCACCTGCCCTTGCTTAAGGTATGGCTTACAGGCTTCGGCAAAGGGTCTGGTGCTGTACGCCGGACCAACGGCATATATGATATCAGCCCCATCCAATGCTTTTTCAATCTCGTGTCCGGCATAGGCCACCGGCTGAAATCCTTCAAGCGTACCCTCACAGCGGATACCGCCATTGTCTTGAACAGCCTTGATACTCTCCGGAAATTGTTCAAAGTCAAATAAACTGACCTGATGCCCATAGGCTGCATAGTCGAATGCAACGGCACAGCCCCCGTTTCCCGAGCCTAATACTGCGATGTTCATTTTGTTATACTCCTGATTTCTTTGAGTGAGTGATAGAAATTGCTTTTACGAAACCGTTTCACGGAAAACCCAAGCAACTGCGCCATAAAATTTAAAGTTATCTGGTTATCCATAAAGCTAAAGTGACAAAAATTCAATTGGACAGAAGACAATATGGAGAATTACCGCCTATGATTTCTTTGTAAGTTGTTTTAGTTGACGAGTTTACCTGTTGAGCAATTCGCATAAATTTTTTACCAATATTACGAGAGTTGCGACGGTTGAACCTGAATACATATTCGTCCAAATAGCTTTGAAGATGTTCAGGAGCAAACCGGCCCTGGAAAGTACCAAGTATTAATCTTTTTACCAGTGATGCTATCAAATGAACACCGGGCAGAACGCTATCTTTTTTGGGGGTTCGAGAGGCCACAATTTGATCGTGAATGTGGCTGCTTTTATCAAGAAAATTATAGCCTCTCCACCCATCAGTTACCACTGTGCTTTCAGGGATAACATTGGTTGATATGAATTGCTCTAAAATATCACCGGAACAGTCCGGCACCACTTGTAAGCGGATACGGCCAAGTTTTTTAACTTGTTTTTCAACTGCCGCGACCACTATGGTTTTGCCATTGGCCCCGCGGCCACGCTTGCCAGGTTTCTGACCACCAATGACAAACTCATCAACTTCAACAGTGCCTGAGAGTCGTTCGCGGTCTTGTCGTATGGTACAACTCCTGAGTTTGTGTAGCCACAACCAAGCGGTTTGGTAACTACCGAAACCCAGTAAATCCTTAAGGTTGACAGCATTGACACCGGACTTGCGGGTTGTGAACCACCACATGGCTTTGAACCAATAGGTCAATGGTTTTTTTGTTGCGTGCATAACGGTACCAGCTGTCAATGAGTGGGGTGTTTCACAGCGTGTGCATATGTACAGATATTTTGCACTGATCCAGTATTCTTTATGACCGCAATTGCGGCAATGAAAACCATCAGGCCATTTCATATTGATGAGGTAGTCTCGACAGGCCTGTTCGGTGCTAAAACGGTTTTCAAACTCAACCTCACTACAGGGAAAGTCTTCGTTGGTAAAAAAGTTTTGCATAAATGGCCTCCTTTGGTTGTGTATGAGGCCATTATGCCATGAACCTGTGACAGATACGGTCACACCTATCGGAAAAATATCACTTTAGCTTTATGGATAACCAGATAAAGTTATATTGATCAGCCAAACAATAAGATCCGGAATCGATCAATGGGTTAAAATCGAGCTTAAAAAATATTTACCTCGGTCTGTTTGCGGATTTGTGAAAAAGTCGTTTGGCGGGGCCACTTCGATGATCTGTCCGTCATCCATAAAGACAACCCGGTTGGCCACTTCTCGGACGAATCCCATTTCGTGGGCAACGACCATCATGGTCATCCCCTCTTTGGCCAGATCGCGCATGACGTCGAGAACTTCATTTATCATTTCCGGGTCCAGGGCCGATGTGGGTTCGTCAAAGAGTATGATCTTGGGACGCATGCATAAACCTCTGGCGATGGCCACCCGCTGCTGCCGGCCAGATAGTTGCGCAGGATAGTTATCGATTCTATCGCTCAATCCCATTCTTTCGTTTCTTTTGTACCTACGTTATTTAATAAAAAAACTAAAGGTTACACCCGGCGTTATAGCATAATAAAAATTTATTTTCGCGTAGATAAAAAAAACCTCCTGATAGCAGAGAGTCCCCCAAAAACCCCTTTTTAATTATTCGTCAAAAATAGCCACAGGTCTATCGTTATTACAGGGACAATTAATTGTCCATCATTATTACTCTGTCCTCATTTTTCTATGTGGAGCGGAATAACCGCCAGGCGCAATCAAACTGTTTATGACCTGGTCATCTATAAGGTTGTCAATAAACTGCAATTCCGGATCTACAATTTCAGGGTATGGCTTTTTCAGGCTGTCGGAATGAAAATTTTCATTATAGGATACCATTTCGGAAAGACTGCGAATTCCTTCAGAAGGTTTTTGATCGTCAATACCGATGAGTTTTTCGATGGGGATATCCAATGCCCGTGAATAATCGTAATTATCCACAACTTCTATCATGATTTTTTTTGTCAGTTTTTTTTTGGACTTCCTGGTCATGTTTTTTCAATTCGAAAAACTCATTTTTCAATTGCTTTGTGATGATTTGTTTAATATTTTTTCGTGCTTAAGGCCCCTGCTCTGTTGTTTCCTTTTTTTGGTTAGCTGCTTAAAAAGTTACAATTAGACAGAGGTTTTATCATTTTTTAATTGATTGAAAATTAAACAATTTACATCAATCTGATGACGTCGATTGCAACACCCCTTATAGCAATTTATGCCGCCTGAACCTGTAATAGGGAATAAAAAACATCACTTTCTTTCTTGACAACCTGCCTTTGAATGTTTTAATGGACACATTAAGAAATACATTTATTTAAATAATACAGGAAATTTACATAATTAATATGCCGAAGGAGAATCTTGAAGATACTGCATACCGATTAATTGTCCGCATGATTGTACAAAATCATTTCAGGCCTGGCGATTATCTATTGGAAACAGAGCTATCCAAAGACCTTGAATTAAGCCGCACGCCTGTAAGGCATGCGCTGGGAAAACTTGTCATTGAAGGCTTTCTTGAAAAAAAACCTAAAAAAGGATGTGTTATTCCCGTTCCTTCAGCTAATGATGCAAAAATGGTTTGCGATGCGCGTTGTTTGATTGAAGGGGAGGCTGTAGCCTCTGCAGCACTTAATGCATCAAAAGCGGATATAAGCTACTTTCGTGATTTATTACAAAAGGAAATTATTGCTGCTAAAACCCACGACAAAGATTCGTACGCATTAATCAATGAACAATTTCACTTTGGGATTGCAAAAGTCTGTGGTAATTCATATATTGAACAGTACTGTCGGAATGTTTTTTGGCGATCAAATTCATACATTTTTTTCTTTGATAATTTTTACTTTCAAGGAGAAAAGCATCAAATGGAGAGACAAAAAACTCCGGACCAGCATGCAACGATACTAGATGCTATCGAAGATAAAAATTCGGACTTGGCAAGATCAGCCATGAAAGCACATATCAAATACCAGTTTCGTAAACTTTTACCTTTAGATTAAAGTGAGATCGAGTTTTAATGTACAATAGGAATCAAAAGTTTTTTAGCGAGTTTTAATGTATACATTGAAAGACTCATAATAAATTAAACTATTGATAGTAAAAGTAGATGGGAACGATTGGGCGAACGCAGCTGTTTTTTTTAATCAAATATTATAAAAAACCAATATCATAACAATCGACAATTTATGGGTTATGGAATGTAGGAAAAAGCAGTGCTGTATGACATCATAAAAAGCAAAGCAGGCACTGAATATATAGAAAAAAAACCTTAAATGCTTTGAATGAACTGAAAAAAAAATTATTGGACGCCACTATCTTAAATTAAGGAAAATAAAACATGCCAGTCAAAAGAATAACAGATAGAAGCGCTGATAATTTTAAATTTGAACGGTTGTCAGCTGAACAAAAAAAGAAAATTCATAATGCAAGCCTTAGAATACTTGAAGTGACCGGAGTTGAACTCCATGATGAAGAAGCAGTTACATTGCTGAAAAAAGCAGGCGCTTTTGTCTCAAACAATAATCGTGTACGAATCCTATCCGGATTGGTTGAAAAAGCTTTGAACACAGTCCCTAAACGGGTGACAATGTATAACCGGTACGGCAAACCAGCTCTTCAATTAACAGACTACGGTACATGTAATTATGGCACTGGTTCAGATTGTCTCTATATTATCGATCACCGCACAAAAGAAAGGCGACTTGCAATATTAAAAGATGTCGAGGAAGGGATGAAGTTGTTAGATTACCTGCCTCGTATGGACTTTGTGATGTCAATGTTTTTGCCCTCAGATGTGGAGAATAGAAGTTATTGCCAACAACAGATGGAAGTAATGCTCAACAATACTACCAAACCGATAATATATGTCACTCCGGATTTTGAAGGCTGTGTGGACTGTGTTGAAATGGCAGAAGCAGTAGTTGGCGGTGCTGACGCACTCCGTCAAAAACCATTGGCCGCCTGTTACATAAATGTTACGTCAGCTTTAAACCATAATCAGGAAGCATTGCAAAAACTTCTTTACCTGGCCGGCAAGGGATTGCCTTATACTTACGTTCCAGTAACGACTGGTGGCATGAACGCGCCTATTACCACAGCAGGTGTCATCGCTCTGAACAACGCAGGTATGCTTGCAGGTCTCATTTTATCACAATTGAAACGTGAAGGTTCATCCTTTATTGCGCCAGGGATGGGGGTTGGTGCACTGGATATGAAATGTGGCACCTATGGGTATACTGACCCAGATTTTAGAGGGCTTTCAATCGCCATGGGTCATTTCTATAATTTACCTACATTTGGTATCGGCGGCATGAGCGATTCTCATCTCTTTGACCAGGAATCTTCGGCGAGCGCGGCAATGTCACTTTTTTATGAAACCCTTCACGGCGCCAACCTGATCCATGATATCGGATTTCTGGACCAGGGCATGACGAGTTCTTTTGCCCAGGTTCTGCTCTGCAATGAAATTATCAGGTATCTGGAATATTATATGGCTCCAATTGAAATCGGCGATGAGACCCTTGCTTTAGACCTTATTAATGAGCTGGCGCATGAAGGAAAATTTCTATCCCATGAACACACCATGACAAATTTTCGTAAGATATGGAGTCCAGATCTTTTTTTAAGAAATAATTATGCCTCTTGGGAAAAAGCAGGGAGCAAGGACTTTACAGAACGAGCTACCAGGCGACTTGAAAAAATATTAACCGAGCACAAACCAGATCCCCTGCCTAGGGATATAGCCAAAGCTGTTAATGTCATAGTTCAGAGAGCAAAAGACAAATAACTTAAAGTTGAAAGGCTTGGATCTGTGACTCATAAAAAATGATAAAAAGAGGAAATTTATGAAAATTCTTGTTCTTGGGGGGTGTGGCGTTCAGGGAAGAACTGCTTTGTACGATCTGGTATCTGATGCAGATGTTTCTGAAATAATCTGTGCAGATATCCGGTTTGACGAATTGTCAAAGATTAAAAACGTTACAGATATGGGAAAAATTACCACTGCAAAAATTGATGCCCAGAACAAATCGGAATTGTTGATGCTCTACAAAAAAATGGATGTGGTCATTGATCTTCTACCAAAAGAGTTTAAAAGCCATGTCAATGAGGTGGCACTGGAAGCAAAGATACCTGTGGTGAATACCAATTATATGTATGACACACAAGGCCTGAACAAAAGGGCAAAAGAGGCCGGGATCTCCATCATGCCTGAGTGCGGACTGGATCCTGGCATAGATCTTGTGATTTATGCTGATGCAAGAAACCGATTTGACAGCCTGTCTTTGATCAATTCCTATTGCGGTGGCTTTCCAGAAAAAAAGGCCTGTACCAATCCCTTGAACTATAAACCGTCCTGGATCTGGCGGGGGGTTTTAAGCTCCACCATGAGGGATGGAAGGATCATAAAGGACCGGCAGATCATCGATATCCCTGGTGCCCGGCAACATGATGAATGTTTCATTCATGAGATCGAGTTTCCAGATCTTGGTACTCTGGAGGCTATTCCCAACGGAGATGCGGTTTTTTTCACTGATCGCATGGGCCTGACCGAGACGATTGTTAACACGGGCCGGTATTCTCTTCGTTGGCCTGGGTGGAGTGCTTTCTGGCGGCCCCTAAAAGAACTGGGTTTTTTGAGTGAAGATCCGGTTAAAGGCCTTGATGGCAAGGTATCACCAATGGATTTTATGGAAAAACATTTAGGCCCTTTATTAGCCTATCAGGATGATGAAAAAGATCTTGTTGCCATGATCAATATTTTTGAAGGTAAAAAAGACAATAAAAGAATGCGGTTTACTTCCAGTCTGCTCATTGAGCGGGATCTTGAAACAGGGATCATGGCCATGAGCAAGGGTGTTGCATATACTGCCTGTATCGTGGCAAAAATGATAGTCAACGGCGAAATAAAAGAAAAAGGCGTATTGTCCCCCATCACCCATATCCCAGTGATACTTTTTATGGAACGCCTGAAAAAAAGGGGAATTATCATAACCGGAAAAATGGAGGAGCTGGCAGACGAATAAAAAAAATTAAAAATTGCTGTTTCTTCCGTTGAACAAATAACACTAACCTATAAAAAAGGAGAAATCATGAGTCACAAAAAATTAGTTTCAATGGGACTTGTCATTGTGTTAACGCTTTGCTTAACCGGTATCAGTTTTGCCGGAACCCTGACCGAAATTGTGAAACGAGGAGAACTGCGTGTTGCCGTGCAATCTGGTGCCGCGCCCTATGCCTTTGTTGACAAGAACGGAGTCCATACAGGCTCCATGATCGACTTTGCACAAGGAATGGCAGACGCTATGGGTGTCAAGCTTACCGTTCTTGATTTTGACTGGGATGGTCTGATTCCTGCCCTTTTGTCCGGAAAAGCCGACATCCTGGCAGCTGACATGACCCCGACGCTTAAACGAGCCCTTAAAATTTCCTTTGTAGATCCCTGGATGTATGTTCAGACCTGTGTTTTTACTAAAACTAACGCTGGCTATCAGACCCTTGAAGACGTGAATAAACCTGAAGTAACTGTCGGGGTCCTTTTGGGTTCCACTGGCGAAACCATTGCCAAACAATATCTGCCCAAGGCCAAGATCAAATCCTATAAAGGCGGTGGCAGAATGATTATCCAGGCCTTGATTGCAGGCCATGTGGATGCCGGTGTTAATGATGATGTGGCAGTTCTCACTGCTCTTCCGGATTTCCCGCCCAACTCCATCCGGCTTCTGGATAAACGTCTGGGAGGTAAAGCCCCTCTTTCCTTTGCCGTCAACCATGAGTCTGTAAACCTTTGGCAGTGGATCAACCTTTATCTTGAAACCATCCGGGCCAATGGCGACTATGATAAAAATATTACCTATTGGCTGGAAGGCATAGAGTGGAAAAAAGATCATTAACAGATCGACTCCATAAAATGTAAATAAAACCAAATCCGGTGTGCACTTGCAACCTTCCTTTGGGGGTGCACACCCCCCCTCCCCCCCAAAAAAAATTGGAAGACGCCATGCTGGTTGATTTTAATTTCAGAATCATATTTGAGTATCTGCCCCTGTTTTTAACCGGGCTGAAATCCACATTTTTTATTTCCCTTATATCCATTGCCCTTGCTCTTGTAACTGGCGTCATTGCCTGTGCCTGCAGAATTTCAGGTATAAAAATCCTTAAATATCCTGCCATAGCGTTTATTGAGATTATTCGATCCACGCCCCTTCTGGTTCAGATCTATTTCCTTTATTTCGGACTTCCCACTTTAGGCTTAAGAGTTCCCGAGATTCAGACCGGAATCATCGCTTTAATGCTGAATTCAGGGGCTTATATTGCAGAAATCATCCGGGCAGGAATCACCTCGGTGGACCAGGGCCAGCTTGAGGCCGGTACTGCCTCGGGCCTGAACTATATACAGAGAATGCGCTTTATTATTCTTCCCCAGGCCCTCGGGGTTACAGTTCCCCCGCTGCTGGGACAATCCATCGTTCTGGTAAAAGACTCAGCCCTGCTTTCCCTGATATCTGTCATGGAATTGACCCGGTGCGGTCAGACCATGACATCGGAACGGTTCATGCCCTCTGAAGCCTTTTTTACAGTGGCCTTCTTTTATATGGGTATTTATTTTGTTCTCAAGGCTCTGGCAGACTGGTCCCAGAAAAAACTGATCTTCAGGGAGGCGTATTAACATGATGGCATTTTATTTCAGCCGGCTCATGGAGATCTACCCCTTTTTCCTCAAGGGGTTGTGGATGACCAGTAAAATCGCCTTTATCAGCCTTGTGACCTGTACCCTGATCGGGTTTGTTTTGGGTATTTTCAGATCCGGCAAAAATATTATTTTAAAACGCATTATCGGGGTCTATGTCGCCTTTGTAAGAGGCACCCCTTTTGTGGTCCAAATTTTTATCGTTTTTTTTATCCTGCCGGAATGGGGGCTTCAATTGGATGCTTTCCTTGCAGCTCTTCTGGCCATGGCCATCATGGGATCGGGCTTTATCTGCGAAATCGTGGCCGGTGGAATTAATTCAATTCCCAAAGGCCAGTGGGAGGCGGCAACTTCATCCGGACTCAGCCTGATCCAGCAGCTTCGCCTGGTCATCGTGCCCCAGGCCATGAAAGTAATTTTACCACCCCTTGTAGGCCAGTATGTTCTGTTGATTAAAGACACTTCTGTGGTATCCGTGATCGGTGTCATGGAACTGACCCGGGTGGGATGGGTTACTGTGGTTAGAATTCCCGAAGGACTTATGGTATTTTCATTGGTCGGGGTTCTTTATTTTTCAATCTCGTACCCCCTGATCCTTCTATCCAATTACTTGGAACGGAAAATGGCAGTTCAATAAAAAAAGGACCCAAGTTAAACATGATAGAATTTAAAAATGTAAACAAATGGTTTGGCAAGCTCCATGTGTTAAATAATATCAACTTGAACATACCAAAGGGAGAGGTGCTGGTAATATGCGGTCCAAGCGGCTCCGGTAAATCCACCTTGATCAGATGCATCAACCGACTTGAAAAAATTCAGAAAGGCGAGATTTTTGTCAACAATACCCCTGTGCATGACAAATTATCCAACCTGACCAAACTGAGAGCCCAAATCGGATTTGTGTTCCAGCAATTTCATTTGTATCCACACATGACTGTATTGCAAAACGTTATGCTGGCACCGGTGAACGTGAAAAAGCTTGCCAAAACCGAGGCTGAAAAAATTGCCCGGGAAAAACTGGAACAGGTAGGACTGACTGAAAAATCTGGAGCCCACCCTGCCCAGCTGTCCGGTGGTCAGCAGCAGCGGGTGGCCATTGCCAGGGGTCTTGCCATGTCCCCTGAAATCATGCTGTTTGACGAACCCACATCTGCCCTTGATCCGGAAATGATCGGCGAGGTCCTGGATGTCATGGTTAACCTGGTGTCCGAGGGCATGACCATGTGTGTGGTCACCCATGAAATGGGGTTTGCTAAAAAAGTAGCGGATCGGGTATTGTTTATGGATGAAGGAATGATTGTTGAGACCGGCACACCTGATGATTTTTTTGATAATCCTGAAACCGACCGGGCTGCAGAATTTATCAGTAAGATTCTGACCCATTAAAATAAAGATAAGGATTCCCATGAAATTAGATACCCTGCCCAGATTTCGCCTGGCCGAGTTTCCAACGCAAATCCACTCTCTTGACGTCCTGACAAAAAAAAACAACGGACCTGCCATCTTAATGAAACGAGATGACCTCACCTCCCTTGGCATGGGGGGCAATAAAACCCGGAAACTGGAATTTCTCATTGGAGATGCCCTGGAGGGGAAAAAAGACACCCTGGTCACTGCCGGCGGGATACAGTCCAACCATTGCCGTCTGACGGCTGCTGCCGCAAGGAAAGCCGGTCTTGACTGTCACCTGGTGCTGAACGGAACACCGCCGGAAAAATGCAACGGCAATCTTCTGCTGGACAAAATTTTTGGGGTCAACATTCATTACTGTGCCAGAAAAGATAGAGATGAAAGGCTGTTCCAAGTGGCAGACGAACTGGCTGCTGAAGGAAAGCAACCCTATGTCATTCCTGTGGGGGGATCCAACCCTGTCGGGTCTGTTGGCTATGTCAATGCCATGCTGGAACTTGAAATCCAGCTGAATGATATGAATATCACCCCGGATGCCATCGTCTTTGCAACTAGTTCAGGGGGCACCCAGGCGGGATTGACCCTGGGGGCAAAAATCACGGGATTCAAAGGCGATATTTTAGGGATAAGCATTGATCAGATGAAAACCGGATCCGACCCTTTTCCGCCTGTCCTGACCCGGATTGCCAATGCCACTGCTGAAAGAATCGGGTCTGATATCCGGATGACGGAATCGGACTTCTCTCTTAATTGTGACTACCTGGGGGCCGGATATGCAAAACCCGGAAATCTGGAATTCAATGCAATCCGGGATCTCTCACTCCACGAAGGGATCCTTTTGGGACCTGTCTACACGGCACGGGCCATGGCCGGTTTTTTAGACTTGATTCAAAAAAACTATTTTACAAAAAATCACACCGTGTTGTTCTGGCATACCGGCGGAACCCCTGAATTATTTGCCTGGGCAGACCAGTGCCGGGAGGCCTTTGAATAGGGGGCTCCGACCGCTGAAGACTGCCTTGCCAATGAGGGTTAATACTGTAAAAAAACTTGGCGTCCGAAAACCCCTCTTGCGCTGTCACACAATCGGTTGCCGATATTATTTTCCCATGAGAGTTTAAAGTATCCATTGTACGCCGGGCTTCACCCAGATAATCTCGATTCATCAACAGCGAAATCAGTGCAATCAAAGCCGAGATAGCCGGTGTCGCCCCCCCCACCTGTTCTCCAAGTTTTGGAACGGTTTCACCTTGATTGTTTCCGGCACATACTCTATGTTGCTGTATACTCAGAAAAAATCCATATCATAAAACTGAATATCCACTTGTACATGTCTGACGAACCCGATAAATGAAGCGGGACAGAGGATTTACCGGCTGACATACCAAAATATAACCATCTATCCGCTTTAATAGGCAATAAAAATGAAACTGGTAAACATCCTAACCGGCATTAGCCCAATTTTGAAAATCCTGCTCATTATCGTTTTGACGGTGGCCGGCCATTTCATTGTCAAGGCCATCCGCCGGTTCAGCCAGTGGCTGTTGACAATCAGGGTTGACGGGCCCCTGATTAACTTCCACGGCCAGCGCATTTTAATTCCCAATCGAAACATTGACGGCATCAGCCAGTTTCGTGGCGGCTGTATCCGTGCCGACGTCGACATTCAACTGCCCCGGAGATTGACGAAAAAGAGATATCCCAGGCGATCCAGGCCATTGCCAGGGAGATGTATCACCAGCACAAATCCATTATTCTGGCCACTCCGGAGATCTCCGGGGTCAAGGAAGCAAAGGACGGTCAGTGGCGCTATTTGCGCATGAAAATAAAGCTCTGGCCGGGCCAAATGAAAATCATTGAAGAGACATTCGAAGCAAGAGTGGTCCAGTTACTCAAGAAATCCTATCCGGATTATGCTGCCTGGATGATCACAGTGACCTACAACGTCGAATAAGGGTATCTGGTTATTTTTTATCTTATCGCCTATTGAAGACAGTTATCGCGAGGAACCAGTCATGGCCAAAGTCGAACTGAATACACCGGCACCTGGGTTTACGTTGCTTGATTTTAACAAAATCAGCGTATCGCTTTCAGATTTCACCGACCGAAAAAATGTGCTGGTGGTTTTCAATCGTGGATTTTTTTGACCCTTCTGCCAAAGGCATATGGCGCAGTTGCGTCAAGAGTATACCCGCTTCGTAAAATTGAATACAGAAATAATAGTGGCCGGGCCGGAGAATGCCGGATCATTTCAAAAATACTGGACAAAAGAAAAGTTGCCGTTTGTCGGCTTGCCGGATCCGGATCATAGGATCTTGAAATTATATGGACAAGAGACCAGTTTGTTTAAGTTGGGCAGACTGCCTGCACAGATGCTGATTGATACGTCCGGTATGCTGCGATTTGTGCATTACGGCCATTCGATGACCGACATACCTTCAAATAAAGAGATACTGAAATTAATAACGCAAATAGCAACCAACCACAGCTGACGGTCTCGTAAAAGCTGATTATCATTAAAAACCAATCCACGCGATCACTTTTATCAGTTGATCCGTCACCTCACCGGTTTCCAATGCCATGCGTTCGTGTGTGGCGGAATGGACGAAACGGTTTTTTATTTCCATATTGCCAATTTTGTGCGGCGTAAATACGAGAGACATGGGCCACCTCCCATTATGAGCTTGCTTCAATAACTTTTGAAATTTGCGGTCACACAAATGTTGAACCGAGGGCCGCAGTGTTAAACCGCATCCCTCCCCTGCTGATAATCCGGGCTTTGCATTAAATGATCACACCTTTAACTTCTCCACGGTTTGCTCAGCTTCGCTCTTAGAAACTTCCAGAACAGGTATTCTGCTGACAGTTCCGCCTGCCAGCTGCAGCTCAAGACCCGCCGATGCCATCGCCTCAGCGCTATCGCACTCTACAATGGAAGCGGATGCTATTGTGCCCGGAGGAAGTTCTATGCCGGGAAAGGGGTTTGACAGGCATACGTATACAGCTAAAAGCTTATAGCCCTCCGGGGGATTGGATGCCAGTTTATCGGTAGCTTTCGCAATTTCGGCCAGGTTATCAATATTATATGTCGTAAAACTTAGAAATTTCATTTTGCACCTCCCTGGTTTAAAACAATGAGATACTAAAACAGGTGGGAACTATACCCTGTCTGGATATAAATATGATTGATGTATGGTGGGCGGTTTTTCAGCTCCCGACAGAACCAAAAAGATCCTGTCAGGAGCAAGATAGGCAGATTTTGAGGGGCTTCTCCATTGAATTTATATCTGATTTGCGGGTTAAAATTTAAGGGCACCGGTATTTCTTTTGGCAAGAAAAAGCATTTAGAAACGAAGAATCCGATTCAATGGTGAGCAGAAATAGCAGATAAGCGTTTTTGAGAGATTAAGGAGATATAGGATCAAGCTTTAAGTGAGAACAAAATTAGGGTTAAAATAATATGGGAGGCCATGAGATGTCAAGAAAATTCGAATGGCGATATATGGCGAAAGTTTTCACGCGGATTTTCCATCCTCATTTTCTAGGACATGTGGTTTCGAGAGAATATAAAAGTATCATTTGGATCTCATGATGCAGACAACAATAATCCAATGGACATTCCCAAAGATGCTCACTCTCCTATGATCTTCACCAACACCCGCTTTTGCCGACGCCCGTCGAACTCCCCATAAAAAATCCGTTCCCAGGTCCCAAAATCCAACCGGCCGTCGGTGATGGCCACCACGACTTCCCGTCCCATGATCTGGCGTTTCATATGGGCGTCTGCGTTATCTTCGCCCACATTGTGCCGGTACTGGGACACCGGTGCGTGGGGGGCAAGCTTTTCCAGCCAGACGTCGTAGTCCTGATGCAGGCCGGATTCGTCGTCATTTATGAAAACGGAGGCGGTTATGTGCATGGCGTTACACAAGACCAATCCATCCTCGATGCCGCTTTCGTCAATGCACTTCTGGACGTCAGGGGTGATATTGATAAATGCCCGCCGTGTGGGGACATTAAACCACAGTTCTTTTCGATAGCTTCTCATCCAGGTCTCCTCCTATACGCGTATATCCCCCACTTACGGATAGATTCGCAAATGACTTTTGAAAGCACTGCAACCGCCGCACTGTCAACCGCCTTGTCGTCCATACGGCGGTTGACGATTTCAAACGTTTACCACGCAACACCGCATAACCGTTGGGATTGTTCAATTCACGCCTTGGATATGAATCTTTTTGTTTCGGTATTAACCTTACACTTTTCTCCGGCCTCAAGATACTCCGGGACCTGAATCTCAACGCCATTTGAAAGGATCGCAGGCTTGGTCCTGGCAGATGCACTTGCCCCCTTGATGCCGGGAGCTGTTTCAGATATTTCAAAAACAAGGGCATTTGGGATTTCAATGGAAACCATTTTTTCATCGATGATAAGGCCGACAAGATCTTCCATACCATCTGTAATCCAGATCAGTTCATCTTCGATTGCATCACCTTCAATTATGTACTGGGAATAATCCTGACTGTCCATAAATACATGAAAAGCGCCGTCGGGATATAGATATTGTACAGGTTTTTTCAGCAGCGCCACCTCATTGAGCATTTCGTTTCCCTTGTAGCTCTCTTCATATTTTTGTTTGGTTTTAATATTGTTATATCTGATTTTATAAAGGGTCACAGCGCCTCTTGCCGAGGGCGTTTTCACATCGATATGTTTAACCATGTATGCTTCATTATTGATCTCAACAATATTACCTTTTTTTAAATCACAAACCTTGGGCATTTTTTATTCTCCTGAATCCTGATGGCGTCGTAGAAAGTTTCCATCTACTGCGTTATAGGGATTTACTCGACATACCATATGTATGCCTTCGTCCCTGTAAAATCCTTGTGCCGTACATATACGATTTCTACTTAGCCATCTCAAACACTTTTTAAGAGTTCATCAATCCTGTTTTAAATTTTTCTCCGGTTTTTTAAAAAGAATATCAATACCATTCAAGAGAAAAATATAAAAGCCCATAAACCCAAAGAACATTAAATTCATTTAGGTGTTACGAATTCTTGTGTAACGTGAATAATATCAACAGGCGGCCCTATCGCTAGGTCTTAAAACAGGCCCGTTTTTTATTTTTTTGTTGAGATATTAACGGATTGTCTTGGCCCGACCCGGAATTCACATTATCCCAAGGAAAGTGAAGCGACACCCCAAAAAAAGGGATCATCTTTTGAAAAACTGTCTGGACAAACGCCTGTCAGCGGCCCTGTGCAACAATAACGGCTGCACTCGGATCGTTCGGATCAAACCAACCATATCCCCCTCCGGATGGTAGATATTGCCAGTATTGTGCAGCGCTGATGTATTCGATCTCTGTCCAGGGATCAAGCAGGATGAATTCACTGCCATTATCGGTCGAACCGACACAGGTTGTCCAATGGCCTGTCCAGTGTGTATCATGAATACCATAGCTGGGCCCCCACCACCATCCCACAATTGCCGGCTCATTTTTTGAACACGCAGCCAACGCCTTTCGTATGTTCTCATGGCCGATCACGGTCCGGGCCGATCTCAATCCATAGGATTTAAGGATCGAAACAATGCTGTTTTCCCTTGAGCCGTGGGTTTCCCAATCATGTGCTGTAAAATCGATACCTTTGTTTTGTTTGCCATCTTCCACCAGGCTCATCATGTTCCGGATATCACCTTCGCTGGGGAGGGGATTCAGGGTATGCGCAAGCATCATCGCCCTTACACAGGTAGGCCCACATGAGTTTCCCTTCTGCTGCAGGTAAAACTTGTGCCACTTACCGTCCTTGTCCTTGCGACGGACCTCCTTGCCCGGTATATAACCGGTCATGGCTGTCTGTCCGATGGCGATCGATGTTCCGGAAAGTGCTGTCTCCAACCCCACGACCCGGGAACCTAACCACTCCAGGGCTGCCCGGTATTTTTTCTTTTTTGAAGGTTTCAAACCCGTAATGACGGCCGCCAGGTTATCAAGATCCTGGGTGGAAAGGATAACATGACCAGGTCCTGGTACAGCATGCTCTAATATTCTAATAACAGGACGAAGTGAACTTTTAAAAAACCGTTCAAAATGTGAATTAACTTTCTTAACCTCTGCAATAAAATCATTCTTTATGGTCATATCATTCTCCATGATGAAGTGGATTTCCGATATCTTCCCACTTTTGAACCGCAACAGCGAGCCTATTCCCCGTGGCTTGCCGCGGGGTTAGCGAGCGAATCAAAAATAGACAGAATTCCTTACGGTCGAAGATTCCTCGCAGCCTGCTGCGAGGTTTTTCAATTGTTGAACTTAAAAAATAGAAAAAAAAACATACAGTTGTCAATCATATTGGTAAGGCCTTTGATTAATGCTAAAATTCATTCGTGCGTTTGTTTTGTAATTTCAAGTTTACATAGCGTTGCATAAAATATTCAAATTCGTCTTTGATAATCAGGCATCTTTTTCCAACACGTTAAGAAATAGACTTGATCCCTTTACGAATCCGGCTTAGATGCCTGTTTTCGCCCTTGAAAACAGTGCGCTAAGCCCGAAAATAGCCCTAATTTTTGACCTTTAATTTAACCGACCCTGAATTACATTGCTCACAGACACCTTGACTATTTGACAACCGGAAGGATCTTCCGAAAAGCCTCAGTGTTTGCACGGACCGCCCACTGGAAGATGATAATTTCCGTTGAACTGACCACAGCACCGGCCTGCCGTAACAGGTCGATGGCGATGTCGCGGTTTTCCCTGGCCCGGGATGCCACGGCATCGGCCACCAAGTGTACCTGAAAACCTGCTTTTAGGAGATCCAGACATGTCTGCAGGACGCAAACATGGGTTTCCATCCCGACCACCACGATCTTTTTGCGCTTAAAAGAATCAACCGTCGAAAAAAAATCGGGCTCCAGACAGGCACTAAAATGCTCCTTTTGAAAGACCTGGGGCGCCGTGATCTCCCGCAGCACGTCAGGAAGCGTTTCGCCGAGCCCTTTTTTATACTGCTCGGTCAATAGAATCGGAATTTCAAGGATATTGGCGGTCCGGGCAAGCTGGCTCACTTTGCGAGCGATCTCCTCCCAGGCAGCCATCACCTTGCACATGGCCTGTTGAAAGTCGATGATCAAAAGCAGGCTGTCTTCACAGGTGGCGGTATACGCATGACGCAGCATGCTTCCTCCTTTCCAGATGTAGGATTTTGGGGACGCCATAAAATTATAACTTTCTATTCTTTTATAAGTTCAAGCTGCCTGGCTTTGGCGATCTTCTCACCACGCTTTACCGAAATGCTGACAGATGGCTGCGAGACACCCAGTTTTCTGGATAGCTCCGTCGCACTAAACCCCAGCTTTCGCACTGCCCAGTAGCATAATACACTTCGGGCTTTAACGGTTTCCCGATGCTTGCCGGCACGCCATACCTGCTCAGGGTCAATGCCAAACTCAGAGGACACGCGCATTGTTACTTTTTCCAAATCATACCCCTGCGCTTGAAGCCGGTAACGTTTTTCTAATCGTTCTTTCGCGTCATATAGTACCGTCTGAGCAAAATCCCCATCACCTAAAATACGCTCATCACTTTTCATATGATCCTGCACCCGGCGCATCGCTTTGACCGCTGACCAACCGCCGGCACTTCGAATCAGGCCGCCGCCAACTAATTCCGGTCGGCGGCCTTGAGCAATCCCTTTTTCAACATAGGCCCGATAGGCCCTGCGTGCCGCTGGCACTTTCTTTCCAAACAACCGCAATACATCGCCTGTGTCCTGAAAATCTCTCGCAACTTTTCCCATCAATGCACTATGACCACTATAGGGATACCGGCCAGCGTCTGTCAGGCTGTTTACGATTTTAGCACGCAATGGATTTAAATGAATATAGCGCACCAGTTCAAGCAAATAGGCGTCTTCCTGGCATAAAATGGACTTGTAGCGATTTTGAAACAACTGTCCATGCCGACGGTGACGGCGATTATACGACACCGCATAGCCGGTTAAAAGTCGTCTCATAACCGTTGCAAGAGGCGTTTGGCCGGTTCGCAATAAAATATGGGTGTGATTGGGGATAAGGGCCCATGCGAAACAAACGGTTTGCGTCTCGGCAACGATATTCCCCAGGCGTTCAACAAAATTATCACGGTCCTGATCATCTGAGAATATCAGCCGGCGCTCTATCCCTCGAACAATGATGTGATGCAAGGCTCCGGGAGCATCAATGCGTGCTTTACGTGGCATACAACCCTCATATCACAGGATTCTCAATTTTTAAAGTTATAATTTTATGGGCGTCCCCCAAAACGATCAAAATTTTCCATAAGATTATTTTTTATTTGATTATTGTTGCGGCCTCTTGGATGTGTTATTCTTTATATCAAATTATACTGTTTAAATAATAAAGTGTGGTTAATATGACTGTTTTTACAATTGGTTATGAAGGGCTAAACACCAAATCTTTTATGGCCTGGCTGAAACGTTTTGACATTTCTTTTATTGCCGATGTCAGGCACTTGCCATTGAGTAGGAAAAAAGGCTTTTCAAAAACCGCTATGTCCGAATTGCTTGCCGCAGAAAATATCGTTTACGAGAACTATAGGGAACTGGGCACCTCCAAAGAGATGCGCGAAAAATTGTATAAGTACCATAACTATAAAGAATTTTTTTCAAACTACAGCGAATCCCTTGAGGATAAAACAGAATACGTAAGGGACTTGCTAAACAACGTCCAAAAAGGACATAACGTTGCATTGTTGTGTTTTGAAAGAGATGCTGAAAAATGCCATCGGAAAATTATAGCTGAAAAAATAAAAAAAATGGATGGAAACGGCATGCAGATTAAACACATCAAGCCTCTTATCTAAAACAATTGAAGTTGTCGGCAATGGGGCGGGTAAAAAAAGCCCAAGATACAAAAAATATGATGTCTCTGGGCCATATTGCCAAAAAACAGATAAGTGTCCCTTTTTTTATCGCAGATATCCTGCATCTTTTTTTCTATTTTTTCTTTCCAGTCTTTTTGATACTTCATGTTTCTGTAAAGTTGTGCAAACTCCCAGTCAAGTATGCTCATTTCATGGCCATTACATCTCGCGTCGGAACATTTAAATTGTAAAACAAATTTATATGGAATTATTTCCAGATCTTTAATATCCTCAAACAAGTCCATTTGGCTAAAAATAAGATCCTTTTTCTTATTGAGTTCTTCTAATTCCGGAGCGCTTTTAGATTTAATTTTAAATCCTGTTATTTCAGCGGGTTTAACAACTCCTAAGGATGTTTTGTCATGCTCTCTTGCCTCTTGAAGAACCTCTACCGAATTAAATACATGCGGACTTTTCAATATCCAGCTGCACCGTTCATTCCAATCATTTTTTGTGCCGATATGCTCTTTGAGCTCAATGGTATCTGGTTCAATAATATAGCTTTCCGGCCTTACATCTTGCGTTCTTTTGTGGATTACCGCACTAATCCATTGATATTTTGAGAATTGATGCTTTCCTTTGAGATACCTGAATGGTATCGGGTAAATTCTTATCATTTCTCGAGTGTCTTTTCTGATTCCAGCGGTGCAGACTGTTTCCCGGTAACCCTTGCTGACTTTCGGGTAAGTTTTTACTGTAATTAAAATATCGTGTTTTGGATTCATATTAGCCCCATTATTGCTTTAATCGCAAAAAGCTCCTTGCATCTGGATGCGGTGAGCTTCATTCAATAATGAATAGAATCGACAAGATACTTGCCCAGTTTAACATGTTGAGAGCCAGATTTTGAATCAGTAAATTCATCTGTATCACTAATTTTTTTCTATTGAAACGGCCGTATTGTTTTTGCGTCTATTCAGACCATTGGATCTACAAGCATTTACAATAGCTCTGCGGCAACCTGAGTGCTGCACTCACCGGAGAAATTTTTCATGCCGGTGCCAGTTCAGATTTTTCGGGTCCGGGTGGAAACGGACTTCTGCCGGGGCGAAGATGTTTCGGCCGGACAGGGTCAGGATATGGCCCAGCAGGTTCTGGCCGGTCTGGACCCGCTTGCTGATCAGGACTTCATATTCTTTTCCCACGCTCATCAGTCCTTCGTCAAAACTCCAATGGCACAATCGGCAGAGGGCCAGGCCGTTGGTGGGGTGATCGTTTTTAGACTGGCTCCAAGGCTTGATGTGGGCGGCTTCCACCACGGTGTGGCCATCAGGCGTGCGCATCCGGATCCCGCACAGGGCGCAGCGGTGATCGTACAGGGCCACAATCGCCTTACGAAATCCCTGGTCCCTCACCTTTCTTGATTTTTCCATGTCCTTGCCGAACAGGACATCCTGCTTTATTTCGGCCAGCAGTTCCCTGCTGTATGCGTAGGCTTCAAGATTCACACTCCCCTGCTCCACCAAGGCAGGCCTGATCTCCGGGGCAAAATAGGTATTGATCAAAGCCATCCTGAGCTGTTCCCGGGCCTGCGGATCACACAGGTATTGAAACAGCTTGTCATCGACTCTGGCCCCGGCATAGATTTCGCGCAATCGGATCATGGAACTGACATTGTAATCTTTGTTCGGATCATAGCCGGGATTTGCTATTCGTTGCCAGAAGCCGTCGGTTTTCAGCCTAGGAAAAGGATAAGCCATGCTGGACCGGGCACCCGACGGCATGACCAGATTCCAATAGCCGTTGAAGGTGTCCAGCAAGTCAAAGGAGGGGTTGATAAAGTTGTCCGTAATCCTTCCCTCGGCGATCAGATCCATTATCGAAAGCAGCAGGAAAGGCTTGTGGGGGGCACGGTGACAAGTCAGGGCTGACCAGCGGTGCCGGTTCTTATCTGTATGAAGATTTGAAAACTTTTGGAGGTATTTTTCAATCATGATTTTGAATTTCGATTCAAACTTCAGACTTTAAGAGATGCTTCTACTGCCGGCGCGCCTGACAGGCCTTTATTGGCCTGGGGCTGGACGTCGCGGCATTTCTGGTCGAGCTGGTGGACGATTCGCCTAATCAGGCTTTCATTTAGTATTTTACCATTTATAGGTTTAGCAATTGAATGGAACTGTTTGGGATTTATCACCGGAAAGCCCTTCGACGAAACTCTTTTTACAAACCAACCGGGAAGCGTAACCACCGGCCGGACCTGCACTTCTTCACCAACACATGAATTTAGCCATCTTTTCAGCCACAATGCCTGATTCCGAGCTTGTTCCAAGGGCTTGGTCTCGACCCATTTGGGAAACTGAAGCTTTCTGCCATCATAGGTTACTTCGGCATCGGAGACCCTGTCACCAGAGGTCGGTTTTGACCGAGCCTTTGTTTCAACTGCAAACACGCCGGCAGGGCCTACCACAATATGATCGATGTTAAAACCGTCTGCCTGAAAGTCGTGAAACACATAATACCCATCCCGCATAAGCTGGTTCAATTCCTGGCCGACGGCAATTTCTCCTTCGTATCCGAGCCTGACAATTCCTCTGGCTTTCAAATTTTTTAATAGTTTTTTAAAGCAATAGACCTCGCAACCAAGCCCCATAATTATAACGCCGGCTATGACAAACATGCCCGGATTCACTTTTCCGAAATAAAATTGGGAAATTAATGTCGCATATAGCAACATGGGTATCATCAGTACCAAAGAAATACTTTCAAAAATATCGTCATTAATATTGTCAAGGCTCGCACGCAAAGACTCCCCTGGCGCACGCAAAAAATTGCCTGTAAAGGGTGATCGTTGCTTTTTTCGCTGAATCATTTTTATAAATATTTCAATAACTATTAAAACAACTCCGAGCGCAATCAAAAAAATGATAATTGGAATAAGTTGCCCTAAATAATTCAAATGTCACCTCATTTTTTAGTACTTTTGTTGTTGAAATTCAAACAAAGCTCATAAAATTTATTCAGTTTTTCACCAGATTTCAGATCCAATCCTTTGACATAACGCAGCAATTCCTCCCAGCTCATGACGCCGATCGTAATATGGTCCATGGTCGGCAGGAACTGCTCTTTGAACCAATCTTCCTTGGATTCATCGTATTCAACCACCCTTCTCCGGACGATTTCAAGAATTGATTCATGGGTCATCTGTCGCTTAAAAACACCACTATCAATCTGCTGCTCAGGAGCAATGACAAAAAAGCCTAATCGGTCAAGCAATGCCGGCTTTCGATTGGCACGCCTGAGCACCTCGGCCATGCAGGCAACGGTTCGCGCCGCCTGGTTATAGTATCGAGCATGGGTCACACCTGGGGACAGTTTGCTGAACATCTTGGCTTCCAGAACAACCAGATGTTCGGCATCTGAAGTCAATGAAAGGTCCCCTGCCCCGTTTACCCCGATCTTGTAATTACCGATCACGCCATCGGCATGTGTCCAGAGACGTAGCATCCATCCTTCATTGTAGACCCTATCGTTGCAAAAGCCGGATGGCTTCAGAGCCGAGGCATCAAGGGTGAAGCTGTAATCTTCTACCGCAATCCCTTGATAACGAAGGATCTGGAGTCATCCGGCTTTCCCAGAGGGTAAAAACTGTGCCCTTTTGTACTTTTTCCGGATATCACCATCGTTAAATTCCTTAAAAATTGCATCATTCTCGTTGAACTCTTTCTCTTTGCTGATTTAGATCAATAGCGCATGTTTTTTATGCAACTATAGGGAAGAGATCTGTGGCGGCAAATAATGGCTCCTCCGCTGGACACAACGCAAGCATTTGCCGAATTCGTTCCAAAGCCATTTTCACATTTTCCTCATGGCGTAAACCCTGTCATTCAATTCCTTACGGCGCCCCGTTCCGAATCCGGCTTAGATGCCTGTTTTCGTCCTTAAAAGCATTGCGCTAAGCTTTAAAACAGGCCCTATTTTTATTCTTTTGATCAAGGTATTAACGAATTATCTTGGCCCGACCTGAATTTGAAACCGCCCCACGGTTACAAGGCCGAAATTAGGTCTCCATTCCGGATCACATAGTCTAAGTCCTCCATTAGATTGACCAAGGAATGCAAACGGTCCGCCATGAAAGGAGGTTCGGCTTTAGCGAAATTACCAAGATTGGCAGTTGGGCTGATGCCATGGTCTCCCAATGAAAACCTCAACCGGGTTCCATCCTCACCCAGTCGCGACATCCCTATCCTGAGGTGCTGGGAATATACGAAGTCTGCCATTAAATCTTTACAGGTATTGATAAAATTATCTTCCATGCGATCTGAAAGCCAGGCATGAAGTTCCTTCATCGGCACTCGACCCGATTCGTCCGGAAGTTTTTCAAGTTGCTCAGCTAATTCCGCATTACCATTAAGCCGCATCCACCAACCAGCCAGCATCGACATCGCATCAGCGAACATCTCCACACCGTCATGGAACTCTATATATTCAAAATTTTCGTGTTGGGGGCTGATTACTTGACTCCACAGAAAATCCAACTTTTCATCGCCCTTTATTCCTGCGCTTCGGCAGACATGGTGCAACAATTCCGCAAAAGTTTTGATAGAATTGCCCCCCATGGCTTCCCTCCACTCCGACAAAAATGTATCAACGACCTCTTCGATTGAAGGGCATCCACGATCAACTGCCCTCTCAAGACAGCATAGTAATGACTCCAAGGCATATCTTAGGATTTGCCGGGAATAAAAAATCCCCCATTGTCTGGATTGTTGTTGCAGCTCTTGATGTTCCAAAGCAAAAAGTTCACCCGATGGGGTTAATCCCGTGTACCAGACCCTTCTGAGGTCTTCTTCAGTGAGCGGCCCCAGCTTTCTGAGTGTTGCGATGATTAGATCGGCGGTAGTTTTGCGCTTGTTCCCAAGGGGAAATAGTTTGGATTCCAAAGATTTTTTCAGGATTCCGTGTGGTCTTCGATAAGAACCTGCACAAAGGCCTGTTATGCCAAGTTCATCAATCTCTTCTAATGTCAGATGAACTCTATCCCCTTGTAATAACTTTTCGTAATGGGGGCTCTGTTGAAGTTTATTGTCAACATAACCGCAGATCGCTTTCGTGTCTTCATCATCCAACGCCATTTGAAAACCAGCCGAGCGGCCATCTTCCGATCGGGCATCGGCAGTTAGTCCGATCCATCTCAATGAGGGTCCATACTGAGCGGCATAAAAGATTGATGCACTTAACCCCCTGCCCATGTTTTCGAAGGTGAGAGATAACGATAAATCAATTTTTTGATTTTTCCCGATTCGATTGCGGGGTATCGGGTGTTTTGCATTAACTGGCGAACCATCACGGGTTGTATGAGAAATCGCCACCTCGATTGCCTGGCTGAATTTACGGAAATTATCCCGAGTATATGTATACATGCCCGACTGACCGCACAACTCAATGAATTTCCAGGTTATCCATACCCCCAGGACATAGGCGCCTATATCACGTGTCGCGTTATTGATCCCAGGGATCAACTGAGATTCAAGAAATATCAAGTTGACGTTTCTCATCCCAAGATAATCAATACCTTTTCCCTGCGGTGAGAAGTCTTCTGTTAGGAAGGGAGTGGACGGGAAATCAGCCATGATGAGCCTCAATAATGTCGAAAAGAATGTCAGGTATTAATGCAGACCCACAGTGCCTACAAATAACTGGCTTTATTTGCTCAAGCCCCCATAGTTCTGCCTGTATTACATATGGATGACTACAATCCTTAGCGACACAATATCTTTGAAATCGTGAGGCCCTGATATAAGGGGATAAATTTCTGTCGATTCTATTTTTAAATTGTTTTATTAGTTCCTTGCTTTGGTTGTCCAATAATGACTCATCTAATTCCCTTTTTTCTCTGACAGAATCGATTATTTCCTGCGCAGCGATATATCCAGGATGGATGGCCCATTCTTTTTGCTTGAGCTGCTCAAGCGCTCCCGAAAAACTCGATTGAGACACACCTCTTTCAGGCCACGGGAAATGTCTTGTGTAGCGCTCCCATACACTCTCATGCGCTGAAATAAAAGCATTAAAATTATCTCCACAGAGGCTCTTAAATATTAACCACGAGTTAATTGGAAACCCATCCACTTTCGCCAATATCATCTCGGTAAAGGCAGTGAGGATGTCCTCTGCAAACTGCTTGTAAATGGGAACTTGATACTTTTGATGACAAAATTCAGCAATGCTGTAATCTGTCTTCCCCTGGCCGTTTGAGCGATCGGCGAAAAGCATCTTTATCATCCTACTGGAGATATTGGAGGGAGAGTCCATGAGTTCATCCGAGTTGGTCACTTTCTCCGAATTTGACGTCCTGATGGATAAGAGCATAAGATGGGACAATATAGCTGTGGGGTAAACGCAGTTTGCCTGTTTGGTATCTATGGACAGGTCCTTAAATTTTTTTTCTATGCTCTCGACCCTTTTCAGTGCCTCTACCCATTCTTTAGGTGGTGTAGGTGATTTTTCCTCTGGTTCAATAGCCTCTTCTGGTTCATCATCTGGAACTCCTTCACTGGTTACGGGGGGGACGTTCGGTTTCTTGGTATTAAAAACACAGAGCATCCTGTCGAGCCAATAGTAATAATATTTACCACTAAAATCATTCCCCCCGGGGCCTTCTGTTGGTAGAAAAACTGGCTCCGGAGGCCAAATCGCGATCCGGTCCGACTCAGGCTCCGGATTGTCCCCGGAAGGCGATCGTCTTCCTCCCCCCAACTCAAACCCGTCATCCAGTGCGTCTTCAATGTATTTGAAGTATTCTATGATGTCAGCAAGATCAGGCGATTCCCCCCGGCTTGCAGCACTCGCGGCTCTGGTTGCTCCTTTCTCACGGGCTGACGCTTTTAAGGTGTTTATATCATCGATGACGCATGTGATGGTAAATGGCCCACCAATCGCGTCTCTCCCACTGACAACCAAGTAAGGTGAGGCAAAGATACTAGATGGAAATTCTCGATCAAATTCATCCTTTGTAACAAGATCAGTTTTACCATCGACAAACAACTTTTCGAGCTGAGCGGTGGAACGTCTGACTCCCACCCTATATTCCACGCAAATGTCAGCAAATGGGGTCAATAACGGATTGTCGGTTGGTACCGTGAGTTTAAGGCCATCATCCGTATACGCTGCAAAAATGAAGGGAATCGTATTCTCTCCATCGGAATTATCTTCTTTCTTATAGGTTGGGAGTTCTTCGAGTTCTTCGCAGGAAAAGAATGTAGAGATTTCTTCAGGGGTAACCGACAGAAGTATCCCAGCCTCAATATTCTTACCCGTAAAGGCAGGGTAGGTGCAATTTGCACTACCACAATAGATCCAGCTGTCCCCTGGGGATATCCCTTGATGGCCATAGAGTTTGAAGTGCTCACCCCTGCGTGGAGCCTTACAAAACTTGACCTTCATAATATCCACGTCGGTTAGTATAAGTTTGTTTTTATGAAGATCGACATCAACCTGTCCGTCACGCATCATCCCTGGACAAAGCGTAACTTTGGAGGGCTTGATGGTATCTGCCAGCAGTTTATAACCGGCCAGACCACCCCCAAAATAAGGAGAGGATATAAATAATTTTCCGCCGGTGCCGTAGTGCTGAATCTCAGTGGGTAGAGACTCATGAAAAGAGGTAAAAAGCCGAGGGGGGGAGCGGTCATCATTCCCTTCAGGGACTAAACTATAAAGGGTGTTTATCAGGTTTTGTGCGAGCTGGCTGGAGGGAATATTTTTGTCGACAAGGGCAATAAGGCCTTTGAGGAAAAGGCGAATATCGTCATTGATAGCTCCGATGTGCTGGTTATGCTCAAGTTGCGTAGCCCAAAACAACTCAACGTTATCAATAAATCCTGATTGGGTCAAATTTCCGCTGCCAACCAGTAATGCGACCTTCTCTTCATTGGCAGCTATCCATACCTTGGGGTGGAAGGCGCCCTTGGCTTTAATAGGCACAACAAAGTAGCGTGCACCAATATCTCGGAGCGTTCCAGCCTCTGAAAGTGCCCGTTGGTAGCCAAGATTGTCACAGAGTATAAGACAGTTATCGAGATTATTTTTTGGGATTGTCGGCCAAACGACGGACTCGAAGAATGTCAAAGAAAGGGTATAGGTTGTCCCGAGGAGGTATTTCGGTTTCAGCGATGAAAAAAACTCTGCTAATTTAAGTTGTTGCACCAAGCCCCCCACCGGCAATAACAAGTGAATTACATACTCTCGTCAATTTCCTTCAAGGTCTTTCCATTCTTGTTACGCCATAAACTAGGACCAGCAGCACCACCACCGACAATAATCGCACCGGCAGCGCTGGGGCTTGAGAATTCTATATCTCTTGTAAAAAAAACATGATCGTTTTTAGTTTCTAATGATCCATTTTCCAAGAGTTTGGCTCTTTGCGCCATATAGCCAGGGTGGGTTTTGGCAGCGGATGGCCGCTCGACCAGAACAGCTTGTGACCCTTTCAAAACGACAAACCCATTAGGGGTGCGCATCCCAGATGCCTTCAGACCTTTGGTTTCACAATACAAAGTGTTTTTATTTTTCTTACCATCCTCGCCCTTCCTCACAGGGGTGAGCATGTCGGAGCCCAGAACTGGAAGCAAAAGTTGAATTAGGGAAAGAAAAACTTCCATATCAGCTAAATCCGATTCAGGGAGCCTGGAACCGCTCATCTTACTGTTAAAAAGTTTTACCCTACCGACATCTTTAGTGATTTCAATCAAACGCCCTTCAAGATAACGGATATGGGATTTTGTCAGGTTTTCATCTTTGCTGACAAAGACAACAGTCTGAATCCAGAAATCCTTGTCAGTGTGCGATTTGATCCGATCCTTTATTACCTCCGCCTCACCGATGTAGGCCATCGCCTCACCGGTTTCTGGATCGGTACCGATTAAAAAATATACTCCCGAATTCTGCAGCTCCACTCTCTCTAAAAGTTCTTTAAATTCTGATCGGGGAGCTGCTATCGCTTTACCAGTCCAATTAGAGACCTCTGCGGTTCGGAGTCCTTTCGGGTTTCCTTGAGGGAGGAAAAGCTTTATGGTTGATGCAGCCATTACATAACCCTCGCTGTTGAATTGCCAGTTTCTTTCAAATGTGAATTACAACTAACCAGTAACAAACCTCATCACTTGTGCCTTGACATCACTAAGAATCTCGTCATCAACTGCGGTACCTATATGATGAGACCCCAAAACATTGTATCCCTCAGTTTTGAGATAATCAGCCAATGCATGTTCGTAAGTTGCCATTTGATCCCTAAGGGGTTTGTGTTCATCAAAAGTTACCTGCTCGGGAAAAAATGGGCCTAAGGCAAGCATCCGGAAATTGCATGTTCTGGGATTGATACCCACTTCGTTCAGACGCTTTGCAAGCGAATTACCCTTGGCATTCTCTCTAAAATCGAGATGCTGACCAATCCTATTGAATGGTGAAGCAGCATGAGCAGAGGAGCTATCACCGGTTCTACCAACATAAAAATATCTATTATTACCGCTAACAATCTCCCATACGTAGAGCCAAAAACCTCTTACAAGAACTTCGCCTTGAAAGGTCATCTGATAAGATTTTATGCTCATACTTCATTAAACTCCCTCACAATCATAACCGCCTATGGCGAAAGATATGATGTCAATGCATTATAAAAAGTATCGTCTGCATGATTTATCCACTCCTGGCAGACAGCAGATCTCAAAAATATCAAGTCATCGTAATTGGTTGCGGAGAACATACTTGCATATCTGGTTAAGGCTGTTTTCAGATTGGCTTCATCCCAATTTGGATAATCATCTGCATGTGCCTTTGCATAAGCTATGAATTGTGTTAGCCAGGTGTCGTAATGCGCCTGCAGGACATCCTTTTTATAACGACTTTTTATGCAAAATAAATCTTCCCATGTTTTCACCTCTTCAGTGTTCGGGTGTAACTCAATAACCCAATGGCCAACACGATTTGTTGGACTTGGAAGGGTGCTGGTCCCGAGTGAAATAGTAATTTTGGCATGATCTTTAAAAGGAAAAAAAGCGGTACGCCGATTTCCACTTTTGTCATACAATATGTCATCAGTTCGTTTGTAGATAGTGTTGCAATCTCGGCCCATTGGGATAAGGTTTTTCATGTTTACGGCTGCAAAAGGATATTTATCTTTACACAGGAGATGATCATAATCTTGTTTGTAATGCTCATAATGCAGTAAACTTTCAATTCCGCAGAAAGGACATCGCTTCAATTGGAGCTTTGAGTAGAATTGTCGATAATGATCTCTGACATTACCCACCGAATTTAATGTTCTCTCATAGAGATATTTAAAGAGAGTTTTCGCTGGAGCCCGTATTGCAGCTGGTAGTTGCCCTATCCCGTAACAAGCATTCCGGTTTTCAAGCAACTTTTTGATGGATTGTGTTGTCAAGAAAGTCTTATAGACAACTGTTTGATCTGCTTTCGAGAGATTTCTAAACGCATGGAAAAATGAGGAGAGGTGTTTCTTAAGGGTCGGGGCACGGTTTACATATATGCGGAAATCAGGATGGCAGAAGGACACATTAAACCGACTTCTAGTCGCGGCCTCACGACGTATTGACCGGATAAAATAACAGACATGTTTTTCAAGTCTATCTACTGGGTGGCTGATGTATTCATAATGAAACAGCATAATTACGACTTTTTAACCTTCCCACTTTTCAGTTCTTCGATTCGCTGATATAGGAAAAGTTTCTCGATCGAGTTACCAAAGTCCTGGACACGATCTTCCAATTTCTGGAGATCCTCGGATTTTTGAAGTTTACGAACATCTCCTAAAGACTTTTTTGATACCGGGGGTTCAATTTCAAAGGCATCTTTCAACAGCTCATCAAAAGCAGCCCCATACGTTTCTTTGGCGGGATTTCTCGCCGTCACCTTTTTGCTCTTCTTTTCAAAAATGAACACATTCTCTTTAGGGCAATCGGAAAGAATATAGGGTGAATGACTAGACAATAGGAATTCTTGACGATGTCCAGCGGCTGTCTTGCTGAGATTCGTAATGAATTCAATGCGCCATTTCGGATTGAAATGGGATTCAGGCTCGTCAAGGAGAAACAAAACATTATCGTATTCAACCATCATGGCCGTGCCGTATATATGGATAAATTGATGTTCACCGTCTGATAGTGCGATGTATTCAACTGGCAGGGCTGAATTCTTGTGGTTCAATCGAACACCCTGAAAGCGGAAGACCTTGTCTTCCTCCGGTACTATAGGAGCCTGAACGACCATGCCTTGTTCTTTTCGAAGTCTATGTATTTTTGAGAGGTGCTTTTTTTCAATAATCAGATTGTTAAGAAGCTCGAGTTTGTAAAAAGCCGAGTAAAGCTCAAATGCAGTTGAAAAATGATGTTGAAATGCCTTTTTAGTCTCGTCGTTTACGAAAAAGTCAAATATCCATGTTTCGCTCAACTCCTCGAAATTGTAACAAGTTGAACATTTTTTAAATTTCTCTACAAATGACCTGAGTTCATCCGTTAACTTTACTCCTTTTTGGGGAGCTGCCTTGTGGCATAGTTGGATGATAATCCGAAAAGAATGAAGGCTTTTCAGCCTGATGATGCTAGAAAATATTGATAATTCTTTTGCATCCCTGAACAGGAAATTTGCGACAAGAATTGCAATGTTAGAGTTGTAATCCATAAGGACAAGGCGGGTGTCGGGTACACTTTGATAGCCGACCTCTTCGTTCAGGGCTAATTTGGCAACGTATTCAGCATATTCTTGATAGGTATTTAACCCTACAACGAAACTTAAACCAATTTAATCTTGTTTTAATTAGTCTGGTTTGCTATACTACGACAAAATCCCTTAAAGTAGGAGGTAAACCATGCTACCGAAAATTAGAAGTGATGAACACCGTTACCCGGTTCCAAAGTTTGATCTCAACAAGAATGATATTAAAAACTTTTCAAATGAACTCAGAGGTTTCCATGAGCAGTTCGCCGACTGCTTTCACCGAAGTGAGTCTCGGGAACATTTTTTTAAGTACATGGCTGGACAATTTAGCCAACTGGAGCGCAAATCTATCGAACCCATCGCCCTTGCAATAGAAGGTGGAAACGTAAGGGCTATGCAACGGTTTGTCAGTGTTGCTCCATGGGATGATGGTAAGATTACTTTCAAGTATCGTAGTTATGTTAATGAAGACCTTGGTAGTGAAGATGGAGCTTTGATCTTTGATGAAAGCGGCTTTCTCAAAAAAGGCCAGGACTCCGTGGGTGTTGCCCGGCAGTACTGTGGAACTGCGGGCAAGGTCGACAATTGCCAGGTTGGTGTTTTTGCAGCCTACGCATCAGAACGTGGATATGCCCTGGTAGACAAGCGCCTTTTCATACCTGAGCAGTGGTTCTCGGAAGAGTACCGTGAGCGTCGGCAAAAATGTAACTTGCCTGAAGATACAGTATTTATGACCAAACCCCAACTGGCTACAGAAATGCTAAAAGAGATCAGTTCAGAAAAGACACTGCCCTTTAAATATGTCCTTGCTGACTCAGTATACGGCATGAGCCCGGAGTTTATTGAAGCGGTGGATGATTTACCCGGAACGACATACCTTGTTTCTGTTCGAAAAAATATCCATTGTTGGCTCAAGATGCCTATGATCATTCGCAAGCAATATCGGTGGAGTGGCAAAATTCGAACCAAAACTTTTTTGGCCGACAATAAAAGCAAACCGATAACCATCGACGAATTAGCCAAAAACATTAACGATTATTTCTGGTACCGGCGACAGGTATCCGAAGGCGCCAAGGGGCCTATCGTTTATGAATTCACCCGGCGACAGGTAATCTTGGCAGCCGAGGGTCTGCCTCAAAAGACCGTATGGCTGCTCATTCGGCGCACAATTGGAGATGAACCGGAATACAGCTATTTCATCAGCAATGCGGCGAGCAGCACAAGACTCAAAACACTCGTTTGGTTAAGCGGCATGCGCTGGGCAATTGAACAGTGCTTCGAGGAAACCAAAGGCGAATTGGGAATGGATCACTATGAAGTACGTAAATTCAAGGGATGGCACCACCATATGCTAACGTGCATGCTGGCACATTTTTTTCTCTGGCACCTGAAAATCAGGATGGGAAAAAAAAGCGCCATCTATTACGCTGCCGCAGCTTAGAGTTTTGCTCAGATTGCTGCTACCAATGAAAAAACACAGCCTTGAGACATTGCTTGAGCAGATTGTTTGGATACAGGCCCGGAATCATCGGGCCTATCTGTCACATAGGCGAAAGCGCCTGAGAGAGATCAGAAAATTTATATAAGTATCGTTGTAGGGTTAAGAAAGGTACACTAAGCGTTTCATTACCCCCAGAGGTATACCCAATAATCTTCCGGGGTAACAATTCTTCGATGTCATCAGTATCCGAAACAGGAACTTCCTGATCATTCTGCAAAATGGATATTTTGATGTTTTTCTTTGGAGCAATCCGTTTAATTCGTACGTGTTTCGCCTGGCTGTTGTGTTGTATCAAGTATTCGATTTCAAAGACAAGATTTGTGTCAACTTTTGAAGGGTGAAATTTGCAAAAATGGCGATCCAAATAATAGAATATTTCAGCTATCACCTGAAGAACTTGAGACTTGCCAGAACCATTAACACCAACAAAGCAGATCGGGTCAATGTTTTTATTGGATTTTTCTGGCCGATGAAAATTTATGGAAAAATCATCCAGAATCCCGCCAGATTGGTCTCCTGATTCAATGTGTAGTTTCAAAAGCTTCATGATCTTCTCACTTTGAAATGCATTCCTTCAGTGTGGTTATCAAAAAACATCGCCAATTTTTTCCCATGGGTCAATTCTGCTCCTTCCTCGAGCAAAAAAAAGATTGCCTTTTTGAGTTCATCATATTGCATTGCAAACTTGTTGCTCAGGTCATCAAAGGTAAATTTATCCTGAGGGAACTCGCGTAGAATCAACGCTTCCAAAGCATTAGCTTTTTCTGAAGTTTTGATTGGTGTTTTTTTTACGATCCTTTTTTTTTGAGTTTTTCCCTGGGCAACCATGGATTCCCGTTCCTTTTTAATGCGTTTTATTAATTCTGAAGCCGGCTCGTCATTGGGGTCTTGGGGGACAAGTTCACCCTGAAAGGCTTTTGACAAAATTGACTGATCTAATTTTTGGATATCAACAAGCGCTGTTGCTACTTTTTTAGCTATTTCGACTCTGAAACTGGTATAACTCAATAGCTTATTGGCCATCTGATCCTGTTCTTCGAGAGGGGCAATTGGAACAGGGAGGGTGCCCAAATCTTTTTGATTTATTTTAGGTAAAACGGTCCGGCCTTGTTTTAAAATAGCAAAATCGGTAAATGCTGGGGAAATAAGCCAGTTATGCAGATAAACTTTTTTAAGAGTTGTTGAAATTGGATACATATCTGCACTGCAAACGCCCTCAAAATCAACGACAACAGCCTTGGCAAGGTAAGGCCGTATTTTTGAATAAAGAATTTGACCAGAATGGAATAAATGCTTTGGGCTTGTTACGCCATCTTCCAGCACTGTCTTATATTCCAGCAATCTTCCTGTCAGCGTTTCAATGTGATTCGGTGCTATATGTGGTAAATCAGGTATTGTTCTAGGGTCTACTAATTTTGAATCTACAGAGGCAATTTCGTCAAAGCATGCCCAGCACCACCCCTCCGGCAGTTTGGGAAGGTCCGTGGAGTCAACCGGTTCAGGTTCTTTGTATTTATCCTTCCATTTATCATCTTTCGGCGTTTTTCCCTTGGCCTTCATTTTGGCCAGTTCGCCTTCTTCCCAGCGCTTACGGCGTTCTTTGAGGATACGTTCCAGTAATTTTTCGGCTGGTTCAATATCCTGATTTTGGGCGCGCCAGTCAGCGGTCAGATCTCCCCTGAAGGCAGAAGACAAAACAGATTGCCGGAATTTTTCCAACAAGGAAGGGACCGCATCCAGGGCATTTCTTGCTTTGCTGCTTCGAGATTGGAGGGACTCGATTCTTTTCGCAATGCGTTTTTGCTCTGGTAAAGGGGGAATGGGAAATTGTGTTTCTCTTAGAAACTTAAAATGACGACTATAGCCTTTGTCAGGCAAAGAAAGCGTAAGAAGCGAATTGTAAGAAAACTTCGGATCAACCAGGGAGGTAGGACTAAGGACTTTAACTCCGTCAGCACCTTGGGCGAAAGGAAAATCGATATATTTCACACAACGAGTATGATCGCCAAATATAATAACTGGCAACTCACCAGTAAAGGCAATATTGTCATTGTTCGTATACCCTCCAACAAGTTCTTGCCCTTGATCAACTACCGCTATTCGCCCTTCAGGAAGATACATTTTCTGTTTAATCTTCCTATCAGAGCTAGTTTCATTATTGAATACAAGGTCCATGGGTGCCCATACCCAATTAGAGGGCAGCTTGTCACTAGGCCAAACTCCCTTGTCTCTATTAGATGAATCCATTGATTTCAACCCTTGTATCCTAGCAGATTAGCTAATGATTCCATCTCTCCCATTGCCACTTTCAAATTCTCCATGATCTCAGCAACAATCACTTCCGGCTCTGGGAGATCTTCAGCGCGACCATTACTGTCATCATGCAGCCAGGAGATATCAAGATTCTCATTCCTTTTCCTGATCTCTTCTCTGGTAAAACAGCGGAACCGGCCTTCTTCCCCCTGGTCCTTCCTGGGGCTCTTGCCGTAAGGATCTTTCCCGAAAGCTTTGACAAAATCCGTGAAATGATCTTCAGTAAAAGGGGTACGGACACCGAAAGACGGCATATTGGTCCGCATGTCATAGATCCACACCTTCTTGGTGTTCCCTTTCTCGGTCTTGCGCCTGGTGAAGAACAGGACATTGGTCTTGACGCCCTGGGCATAAAAGATACCGGTGGGCAACCGCAGGATCGTATGGAGATCACATTTGTCCATCAAATCACCCCGGACCTTCTGACCGTCACCATCCTGAAACAGGACATTATCCGGCAGCACAACGGCAGCCCGTGCCTTGCCGTCCTTTTTGAGAGAGCGGTAGATGACCTGCAAAAAGTTGAGCTGCTTATTGGAAGAGGGAAAGGTGAGGTCATCGCGGGTGGGTCGTTCGCCGCCTTTCTTGGTACCGAATGGTGGGTTGGTAAGAATGACATCGTAATTATTGAAAGCTTTTCCCTTGTTGGAAAGAGCATCGGCCAGATCGATATTCCCTTCGATATCGTGTAGCATTGCATTCATTAGGGCCAGGCGGTGGGCTTCCTGAACAAGTTCGATGCCGGTGAAGGCTTTCTCTTTTTGAAATTTCTGTTGCCTCGTCTTGAGGTCGAAAAGGTCACCGGTTTGTTCCTTAATGTGGCTATCAGCGGCAATCATGAAGCCAAAGGTGCCGCAGGCCGGGTCCCCGCATTTTTCACCAGGCTGCGGTTTGACCAGCTCCACAATGGCGTTGATCAGAGGCCGCGGCGTGAAATACTGCCCGGCGCCGGATTTTTTCTCATTGGCATTTTTCTGGAGCAATCCTTCATAAAGATCACCGAGCCCTTCGGTCTTGGCGCTGTACCAGTCCAAGGAATCGATGTTTCTGATAATTTTTTCAAGGTTCTTGGGCTCATCGATGTTGGTGGTGGCCTTGGTATATATCTCCTTAACCCTGTTTTTCCCCTCTTCACCAAGATGACGCAAAAGATCGCGATAGAATCGGCTGAGTTCCACCCCCTTCTTTTGAAGGAGATCGTCCCAGCGATAGCCTTTCGGTATTTTTTCCTCGGCACCTGTCTCCTTGGCCATTTTGAGAAAGAGGATATAGGTCAGCTCGGTAACATACTGATGATAGGTAATGCCGTCGTCCCGCAGGACATCACAGAGGCTCCAGAGTTTTTGGACAATTTCCTGGGTTTTCACGCGTATTTCTTCTCCTCGGGGTATAGGGCGTTGTTGATCTCTTCGAGAATATCAGAGAGATTGCCCTGAAATATCTTGTTGATACGGCTAAAGCCGCCATGGGCTTTAAAGGCACCGTGATCAAAATCCTCACGATCAATGATTGTTTCTGCCACAAGCTGTCTTTCAATGCGTTCAAGCCACATTTTCTGCATCTTGGGCCACGGCTTCAGGTTGTAAACCTTCTGCATGGCGCCCCTGATTCTTTCCTCATGGCTGACCAGCGGATCACCAAGGGCCTGTCTGCGAATAAAGGAAATGATATCAGCGGCAATATCCTCATTGGTCCATTCCCGCCAGGCGGTGCGCAGTTTTGGTTCTGAATAACCGTGCTCATCAAGCGCCAGTTTCAGCTTACGCAAGTCTTGCCGGGTCAACTCACGGGGCCGCTGACAGATGATCGCCAGGGCCGGGATTTTGTTCATGTTGCCGAGGATAAATGACTTGAACTCGTTGAGGTAATCCTCGGGTTTTTCGCCCTTGCCATAGCCTCGGGTGTGGGAGGTCAGCTCATCCTCGTGATGGGAGATAAGTTGCTTTCGGGGTTGGTACCGGTTTTCATCCAAAAAGGAAAGAAGATTCTCTTTGCCGTGCAGGATCTTCTTTACCTCTTCCGTGTTCTTTCCTTTTAAGGATTCGATCAGCTGTTTGACACTGAGCCCTTCGGAAAGGGTCTCAAAGGCCTCCCGCTCCTCCTTGCTCATGCCATGGGCCTTTCTTTGCAGCTTGGCGATCAACTGTTCGAGGTGCATTTTCTGATGGGCCTCGGAGTCCATGTCGAACAACTCATCAAGCAGCATCTGAAAGGTTACTTTGGGGCCGGGGGCCACGGCCTTCATGTTGGTGATCGGCTCCAGGGCCTCATACAGCCCCACCGCATCAAAGATATTGAAATGCGCTTTATTGATCCGGTCACACTGCCGGGTGGCGCGGCCGAGCATTTGTTCATAGAGAATTCGAGAACGGACCCGCCGGATGAAAACCAGATTACAGATCTCCGGAACATCCACCCCGGTGGTGAGCAGATCCACGGTGACGGCGATGGTCGGATATTTCTCGTTTTTATATTTGCGGATCATTTCAAGGGGCTTGTCAATGGAACCGGTAATTTTCGCGATGGCATCGTCATCAATTTTGCCGAGATATTTTTCAAATTCTTCTTTCAGGATGGTTACCACCAGATCGGCATGGTCGTCGGTGGCGGCAAAGATGAGCGTTTTTTCTTCACCGTCCGGGTCAAGCTCCAGAACAAGCTCCTCTATGATTGTGCGATTGAATTTCTCGGTGATCACGGATTTATTGAAGTGATCAACTTCCAGGGTCACATTATCCGGGATATTCTCAAGGTTTGTGACCTGGTTTGTTGCCGGGTCATAAACCGGGATGGTCTCCCCTTTCTTCCAGGTAATCCCCTTTTTCTTCAGTTTGGTCTCAAACTGATGGGGCGGTTCATGATCGATCAGCCAACCGTCGATGACCGCTTCCCGGTAGCTATAGGTGTAGACCGGTTTACCGAAGATGTCCGCCGTGTGGGGGGCAGGGGTGGCGGTGAGGCCGATTTTTACGGCGTCAAAATAATCCAACACCTTTCGATACTTGGAGATGTAGTCCTGTTCTTCGCGGTACAGCAGCTCTACTTCGCCAAGCTCTTTGTCCAGTGTATAGCCTCGATGGGCTTCGTCAACCACGATGCAATCGTACTGGTCCACGGTGGGTACATTCTCGTCTGTGGCATTATACAGGATACGATGGACGATGCCCTGCACCGTGCTGATATGAAGCTTTGTGGTTTCTTCAAGGGTTGTTTCCTTTACCCCTTTCAGGTCAAAAATCTGATTGAAGGTCTGGAGGTCTTCCAGCCGAGTTTCTTTAAACTTATCCTCTGCCTGTTCACCAAGGGAGTTTCGATCAACCAGGAACAATATGCGTTTGAAAGACCCGCTTTTGATAAACCGATAAACCAGCCCGATCGCTACCCTTGTTTTGCCGGTGCCTGTGGCCATCGCCAACAATACGGACCTCTTACCAACGGAAAGGGACTCTTCTACCTTCCGGATTGCTTTAACCTGATAGTCGCGAAGGTCGAGATAATCAAAAGGCTCTTTCTCGAGTTTCACTTTTGCGGCGCGTGCATCCTGCTGAAAGAGATCAAGAAGACCTTTCGGCGTATACCAGGCTTGCAGCGGTCTGGGATGGTTAGTTGATTCGCGACCGTCAAGAAACCAGATCCCGGATTTCTGTTCCAATTGCTTGAGGTAAGGGCGGCCATTGGTGGCAAATAAAAAGGGCACCCTATATTTATTCCAGGGACCGCCGATAAACTCTTCCCCCTCCTTTATCTCAAGATCCCCGGCATATCTTTTGGCCTGAATAAGATCGGCGACCACATCTTTATCTTTCTTCTTCGCCTCAACGACCCCGACGAGGTTCATGCCGATAAAAAGTGCATAATCAGCGGGGCCGGAGGTGGTTGGCCACTCGGCGATAGCCATATTAACCCCTTTTTCAGGGCGAGTCCCTTTGGCGTATCTGAGGTTTTGGGTGTCTGCCTGCCAGCCGGCTGCATTCAATTGCTCGTCAATAAGCTGTCGGGTTTCAGCCTCGGAAAGCTTCATCTTGTTGGTAAAAGTCTTGGATGCCTTTCGCCTGGCACTCTTGGTCTCTTTTGGAACTTCCTGGGCCTGGATACCGGCAAGGGTGGCATGAAGTGCAGAAAGACTGGCTTCGAGTTGGGCTGAACGGGATTGTAATGCTTCGTTTGACGCTTTTAGTTCTTCTACATCACTGAGTTTTTTTGGAGGGAAAACATATTGTTGGGCGGTGAACGGTCCATCGCCATAGGTTTGACGAAACCAGCAGGCAACACGATGGGCAAATTGAAGATGATTTTTGGCCGCTTCCACTGAGCCGAAGGCTTCGTGTGTCGCTTTGTTGCCGTTCTTTCTTATGGAATGAAAAAGAGGTAGCAGTCGATCCGGGATGACGCCTTTCGCCGCGAGAATATTGAGCCTTGAAATCGGTTTTCCGTCTTCCGGGTCCTTGATATTCTCGTAGGCAAGAAGATACTTGGTAATGGTCTCGCCAAACATTCGCAGCTTGATAAGTGAGGTATTCGGATCATGATAGAGGTTTTTCTCCGCCAAGTCTCCCATTTCCGCAAGCAGCGGCCATTTGTCGACAAGAAAACTGAAATTCATAACAGCCTCCCTGTTTTGAGGCTAAAAACTTGCCTGGGGGTGACGATTAGATGGTCCAGGAGCTTGATGGAGAATTCCGCGGCAATATTTTCAAGCTGAGCAGTGATGCGATGATCGTTTTCCGACGGTGTAGGCTCTCCGCTTGGATGATTGTGAACCATGATAATTTTTGTGGCATTATGGTCCAGGGCGGATTTCATGATTTCCCTTGGGTAAAATGGCGCTCTATCGACTGTTCCTTCAATGACAATCGCATGATGTACGTGTTTGTTGGCATCATTCAAGCAGAGCAGTAGGAGACATTCTCGCGGGTTTGCGCCGATATGAAGTTTTACGAAGTTGGCTATATCCTCCGGTTTGGAGATAGTATCCGCGTGCTCTGATTGCTGTTCAAAATATCGAACCATCGAGGCACGAATAGCGAGCAGGAATGTTGCTGTTTCCGGGCCGATTCCTTTAATTTCCAGAAGCCGTTTTCGGGGTTGGTCCAAAACAGCGGCAAACGAACCAAATTGATTTATCAGGTCCTTGGCCAGTTTTTTGGTATCCCTTCGCGGTATAGGGTATGTGAGCAGCAACTCAAGCATTTCATAGTCCGCTAACGATTCCCGCCCGGCCTTATTAAACCTTTCTCGAAGCCGGCTGCGGTGTCCGTGTCTATGGTCCCTGTCCATCATCCTACTATATTCCCCTATTTGTTGAGCCTTCTTTTATCAGGAGCACTTTCTTTCAGCCACTTCTGCGGGACGCCTTAAAATTATGAGGGGACTCTGTGGGGTCAAAACCAGAATTGTGAATTAAACCCACCGTCCTCCTGTCGCCACTGGGTAAAAATCGTGACGGTGCTGAAATTGCGCGTTTCTACCCCCCTTAGAATCAGTATCTTAATTAACGCTGAACTCGGTCCTCTTTCGGTGGCCCTGACCTCTTTACTCCCAAACGGTATTCTTGATCCTTGTGAAAAAAATTCCTGTTTATCGGACAACTTCTATCAAAAATGACCCTCGGAATATAAACTATCTGCCTCTTAAAACTTTTATCGCATACCTTGAGCTTGAACAAAAACCCTCATTTTCGAATGGTCGCGACACCGCCCCACTATGGCATTAAAACTTACGGCATGTTCCCGTCATTCACAAATTGAATAGACTCTGATTATGCTCTTTTGTCAAGTAATTACCGACAAGGAAGGGGGAAAGGGGTAACCCGTTATTGGTTATTGGTTATCAGGATGGACAACGGGGAAAGCGATAATCCGTTATTGGGTATTGGTTATCAGGATGGACAACGGGGAAAGCGATAATCCGTTATTGGGTATTGGGTATCAGGATGGACAAAGGGGAAAGCGATAATCCGTTATTGGGTATTGGGTATCAGGATGGACAAAGGGGAAAGCGATAATCCGTTATTGGGTATTGGGTATTGGGGATCAGGAAGGACAACGGCGAAAGGGGATAACAGGAAAAAACAACAGATGGATGGACGAGGGTGTAAAATGGCGTGCGTCGCTTTTTTCTAAATCCCTGCCGGCGGCTCCTGATTTTTGATCTTATTGCTGCCGACCTCGAATACTTTTTTGGGAAACATCCTCAGATCCTCAGATAAAAATGGGCATTGCGGCAGATAACGGTGTACCAGGCCGGCGACGGTCATGGCCTGGTGTCAATCCCTTTTCTTCTTGAGCGGATCACGATCCGGTTGTTCACTCAGCCAGATCTTGTGCAGTGCAAAGGCTCTGGGGTCAGGACAGATCATAGGGGCCGGGTAGCCATCATCTCCGATCACGACCTGGGAAAACCTCGGGGAAGATACCAGCCAATGCAGGTTTCGTATTTCCGCTGCATCCATATCGCCATTACCGCCCATCCGACGCGGCTCCCGGGTAATCATCAATCGGGGTTCGGGTTTTACCAAATCCACCATGTAGCCGTCCTTGTTAACAGCCCGGAATGCTTGCCGTTTGTGCAATTCAAACGACCGATCTGCCTTGCACAACAGGTCGAGCAACCCCTTTACCGACGAATCATCGTCCAGGGCCACCAGAGACAGGCGCGAACGGACATCCCACAAGATGTCCATGTCCCGGGGTGGCCAGAATGGGGCTGTCCAAAAAAACACCTGCTGCCGCCTCATATGCATATACTGCATTGGTCCCGATCACCGTAACGTTTCGGCCCAGCAATTGGTGCTGATCAAGGATTCGCAAAATACCGGTGACGATTCGGGGCACCCGCTGAATGGACACGGCCTTACAGAGTCGGGCCTGTTCCCGGAGTCTTTCCCGAAAAGAAGCAAGGCGCTCCTTCGACGCCTGCTTGCCGCTGCGAAACTTTTCCAGGACCACCTCGGTCTCCGGGGTTCGCAGGCCCAGGCTTTTACCGTACCCATACCGATCCCGGGTGCGAAACAGGTATTCCCGGTCTTTTGCCTTTTTCCAGTGCATACCGCCCCGATATGACCTGTTTTTCCGGTATGCTTCCGTATATGCATCATAAATCTGAAGCGTATCAATGAATATTCGCCGTTGATTGGCCGACATCTCAATGGGCGCAATTGAATTTTCCTTCATTTTTTAGCCTCCGGGCATTGAAGGAAAACCCGTTATGATCGATCTGTTTTCCTTCAATTTATAGATTTTCAATATTGAAGGAAAACCATCGGATTGTCAACCTATTAACGTTTAAAAATAATCTGACGGGATTGGGTCCGTTGCCTTATGGAAAAAAAGTTTTTTAGGGGGATGCTGGGGGAAAGGGGGTAACCCGTTATTGGGTATTTGTTATTGGGGATCAGGAAGGACAACGGGGAAAGGGATAATCCGTTATTGGGTATTGGGTATTGGGGATCAGGAAAGGGAAAGGGAAAAGCGATAATCCGTTATTGGGTATTTGTTATTGGTTATCAGGGTGATATTAGGGAACATCCATTGGTTTATCATGTATTGCTTCAATATTTCAGGGAGACATACACACATAGCCCGCATAGTCGCTTTTCGCATCCTGCGGTTTAAGCGCCCTTTTCTCTATTTAATTTCTGTCAATTCATGGGCACAAGAGTAAGGAATCAAGGCCCCGATCACGGCCCGCTGCCATACTTTTTCGCGATGGGCGGCATCATACACCATTTGCTCTTCCGGAAAGGTATGGGCAACCTTATTCAAAATTCCAAGCTCATTGTCTGACAAGGGTTCTGCCTCAGCTTCATTTGATGCTTTAATCGGATCAACCAAATCCCTGTAGTTGTTGAGCTGGGGGCCATAGGTCATTGCGGCGTAGGATGCGCCGGTCAAGCCGCGCCCAATTTGTCTGAAACAAAAAAAATCAGCATACCAAAGATACTTGGCGAGGAATAAAAATTTATCGTCCTTCTTCAGCAACTTTTTTCCCAAAAATCCCTCAAACAGCCTGGCTGCCAATTTGATACGGGGGAGGGATATTTCACGGTTTCCTGAATAGTTGTCCGCTTGAATCCCGGATTGCAACTGCATTCGAAGGGCATGGTCCATGGATGCACTCTGAACTGTACCGGTTTCCCACCGTTTGATGCTGGCAATGCCGATGTTCATCATTTCTGCAAGTTGACGCTGGGTCAAATGATGTGATTTTCTAAGCGCCTTCATCTCTGCACCCGTCAGCAGTCCCTGTCTGGCACGATAAGCCTCGGCTATAGCGGACTGCAGGTCCCCCGCGGATTGCAAGGTCCCGGCCTCTAATCCACATTCAGGGCAAATAAAAGCCTCTGCCTCAACGGCGATATCAACCCCCTTAAAAACCATCTTCTTGGTAACGGTCTTTAGTGCCATTGGGCCGTGACCCTTGGGGCAATTAAGTATTTTCATGGTCCCCCCTTTATCGACAGCTGATCGAGCAGCGCAATCCGTCCTGCCCTCACCACTTGCCTGACCAAGCGCAATTTGCCAAACAGTTCTTTGTGTGATGGTCTGTTCATAACAACATGGTATCAATTGATACTTTGTCAAGGGTTTTTCCCAAAACAAAATTAAAAGGGAGATGGGTTTTACGATCATCGGCGGCAGTTGTTGCATTTTTTGCAACAACTGTTTCGGCGCTCCATTTGCCCCGTTTAAAAACATTGCGAATGTGGCGCGAGACAACTGATTTGTCCCGCCCGAAAAGCATCACCCAGTTGCACCTGGGACAGCCATACGGTTTCATCTTTGAGCTGCAACCCAAGGCGGTAACTCCTGCCAGATATGATTCTGGTGGTTTTATTTTCAATCCAAAGTCATATTTTTTTCATAAATTCTTTAAGTAGCGTGAATGTTACCAGTCATCCCATGATTGGCCCACCGGAACAATAATTCGTTTGCTGCCGATGGCCGTGATTTCCGGGAAGGCAGCCTGTTTGGGAAGACAAACGGCCTGACTTCGATTGTTTTTAAAAATTCCGGTTTGGGCAGAAAACATCACAATACCTGTCGACGGTTTAAATTTTATAAACAGAGGGGGGGTATGTCAACTGGATATCCCATGGTTCAAGAAAAATAGTAGCAGTTTGGAGCATCCAACAAAAAAAAGGGGTACCCGTTTGCAGGATACCCCCTTGATTTGTTTTTGGAGGCGGCAACCAGATTCGAACTGGTGAATAACGGTTTTGCAGACCGTTGCCTTACCACTTGGCTATGCCGCCATTTTGGAGCGGGAAACGGGATTTGAACCCGCGACTTCGACCTTGGCAAGGTCGCACTCTACCACTGAGTTATTCCCGCTCGGAATTTGGATAGATATACAATTACGCTTTTATTGTCAATAAAAAAGTAAAACAAAAAACCCGCCAAAACCCAAATGCGGTCAGGTGAACAACAGATGGCGGGATTTGATAAAATAATCGACGCCGGACCACAGTGTCATGACCAGGGCCACCCACAAAAAGAGGTTTCCGATGGCCGCAAAATCGATTCCCAGATGGGTATAATGAAACAGCAGCGGTATGATGGCCGCGATCTGAAATCCGGTTTTGTATTTTCCCAGCCCGGATGCCGACACATCGCCCCCGCTTTCGGTGATGATATTTCTAAGTCCCGTCACGGCAAGTTCACGTCCGATGATGACACAGACGATCCAGCCCGGAATCCACCCTAAAGACGCCAGCATGATAAACGCAGAAGACACCAGCAGCTTATCGGCCAGGGGGTCCATGATTTTACCGAAGTTGCTGACAAGTCCCATCTGGCGGGCATAAAAGCCGTCGAGAAAATCGGTGATGGCGGCGGCGGCGAAAAGAATGCCGGCCAGGAACGTACAAAATTCATTGGGAAACATCATCAGCACCACAATGATCGGCGTCGCGGCAATTCGATACAGGGTCAGTGCATTGGGATGGCTCAAGAGGTAGGCGATATTTTTACTGAAAAGCATTTTGTAGCACTCTCTTTTATACGTTGAACAGGATTTACAAAGCCATGTGATGTGATTTAGGGGTTTTCCTTATCTTCTAAAAAATGATCCCGGCATTCCGGGCTGCAGAAAAAAAGGTCTTCTCCGTTGAAATGCAGACGGATGCCGTTTCGTTTGGGGAAATAGCTCTGGCAGTAGGGATCCTTGACCATGATATCATCCACTTTTGACACCGCATCGCCCCTGTTGTCTTCCCACCTGGACACGGTGCCGGATAAAAACAGCCGTTTAACCGCCTTAAACCCGAAATAAGCAAGTGCCCCCAGTATGATCAGCCGTATCAATATGCCAAAACTCCCTGTCCGTTGTCATCAAGGCCATCCAGCAGATCCTGCATATTCTTTTTCAGGACCGGATGAATAACTGTGGCATCTATATCACACATCGGTTGCAAGACAAAGCGTCTTTTGTGCATTCTCGGATGCGGCACCACCAGATCCGGTGTATGAATAATGTGATCGTTGAAAAAAATAATATCAAGATCAAGAATGCGCGGGCCGAACCTGACCTTTTTCTCCCGTTGCCCAACGGCTTTCTGGATCGACTGCAACCTGTTTAAAAGTGGTAACGGCATAAGGCCGGTGGAGATCCTCACGGCGGCATTGACAAACCAGTCCTGGTCCTCGAAGTCCACCGGTTCGGTTCGATAAAAGCCCGACACCTTTTCCAGCAGACTGTCCCCGGAGCGGATCAATGCATCAATACCGGCCTGGCAGTTGGCACGCTTGTCCCCGATGTTCGATCCAACTGAAATGTAAACCCGATGTTCCCTGTTCATTTTGCCGCCATCAAGTTAGCCCGGCATCCGGGCCCAACTCCCCCCTGTAAATAATACGGGCATCCCCTTCCAGGAAGACGTCCTGGAAACCATTGTTTTCGGTTTTAAAATAGATGGTGAGCACGCAATTGCTGCGGGTAATGATGTTCACAGGGGATACGGCCCCGGCGGTCATGGCCATGATCAGGGCCCCGGCCACCGATCCGGTGCCGCAGGCCAGGGTTTCATCTTCAACCCCCCTTTCGTAGGTCCGAATGGCATATGTGCCCGGTGTGCGCGGGGATATAAAATTCACATTGGTGCCCTCGGGTTGAAACGCAGGGTGTCTTCGGATCAACCGGCCCAGGGGCACGACATCCGCCGTATCCACATCGTCCACAGGGATCACCACATGGGGCACACCGGTATTGATGATGGAAAACGTCACCTGCCGGCCCTGGATTTCCAGGTGCTGATCCAGCAGGGCCAGGGACGGATCGGTCATCCTGATCTTTACCCTGTCCTGGGTGATCCGGGCTGAAATGATCCCGGCAAGGGTCTCGAAAGCCATTTTTTCACCGGCAATCCCATTTTCATGGGCAAATCGGGCCGCACACCGGGCCCCGTTTCCGCACATTTCACCGATGCTGCCGTCGGAATTGAAAAATCGCCACTTAAAATCCACGGTATCGGATGCCTGGATAAGGATCACCCCATCGGCCCCCACCGACATTTTCCGCCGGCACACCGCTGCAATAAATTCAGTCAGGTGGTTCTCGTCAACCACATGCTGCCGGTTGTCGATAATGATAAAATCATTTCCACTGCCGCACATTTTAAAAAAAGGAATTTTTTTCATTTTATTCAATGCCGTTATCACCAAGTGCTGTTTTATGAAATTGAATAATGGCCGACGAGGCGAGTTGGGACGGCACCGGGGGGGCTTTATGACCACACCCCCAGACCATCAGCCCAAGGGACAGCACCAGGAGCACTAAAAAGCCCTTTTGCCTGAAAAATAAAAACCGTGCCACGTTTCCTCCCAAGATAGCGGTTAGTTGCTGGCTGTTAGCGGTCAGCCATTAGCTGTTGGCCGGATGATTTCAGCCGATTGGTGGGCACCGCCCACTCTGTGATTTAAAACTTTTTTACCATTAAGGCCATGAGAATATAAATAAGAATCAATGCATTATGCATTTTATCCGATCTTATCCTTCAAGTCCTTCAGTAACTTCATGGTAAAAGGACAGCGGTTGTTTGTATTAAGTAAATGGCGTTGATTGGCCTTGGCCCTGATGCCCTCATAAATATTTTTTAAAATAGCGCCTCCGCCGCATCAATGGCCGCCATGACATTTGCCGTGGCGGTCCCGCCAATTGATTGGCGACGGTCGATCATTTTTTCCACGGTCAGCACATCGAAGATATCGGCATCAATGAACCCCGAGAATTTTTTCAATTCCGCCAACGTCAATTCTTCCAGTTCTTTGCCGTGGTCCAGGGCATAGCTCACCGACTGACCGACAATGCTGTGGGCCTCCCGGAACGGCAAGCCCTTCACCACCAGGTAATCGGCCAGGTCCGTGGCATTTAAAAACCCCTTTGACGCAGCGGCACGCATGGTGTCCGAATTGAATTTCAACCGGGGCAGCATGCCGCTGACCACTTCAATAACCGCCTTGAGCGTATCCACCGCGTCCATCATGGGTCGCTTGTCTTCCTGCATGTCGCGATCGTATGCCAAAGGGAGGCCCTTCATAATGGTCAGCATGGCCACAAGGTCTCCGACCACCCGCCCGATTTTGCCCCTCACCAGTTCGGGAACATCGGGATTTTTTTTCTGGGGCATGATGCTGCTGCCCGTTGCAAACGCATCGGGCAGTTCCACAAAGGCAAACTCGGAAGAGGACCACAACACCAGCTCTTCGCCCATGCGGCTGAAATGCATCATACAGATGGCGGCAGCCCCCAGAAACTCGATGATAAAATCCCGGTCCGACACCGAATCGATACTGTTGGCCGATACCCGTGCAAAATTCAACAGCCGGGCCGTCAGTTCCCTGTCGATGGGATAGGTGGTGCCGGCCAGGGCCGCCGTGCCCAGGGGCATGACATCAATCCGTTTCAGGCATTCTTCAAACCGCTCCACATCCCTTGTAAACATTTCATAGTAGGCCATAAGGTGGTGTGACAGCAAAACCGGCTGGGCCCGCTGCAGATGGGTATACCCGGGCATCACAATCTTGATATGCTCCCGGGCAAGGGCCACGATGACCTTTTCCAGCCCGATGATTCCCTCTATGACGGCGCCGGTGGCACTCTTCAAGTACATCCGCACATCCAGGGCCACCTGATCATTGCGGCTTCTGGCCGTATGCAGTTTCTGGGCAACTTTTCCCACCACCTGGAGCAACCGGGCCTCGATATGCATGTGGATATCTTCCAGGCTGTCATCAAATTTAAATTGCCCCCGCTCAATTTCCCGCTGGATGGTCCCCAGTCCTTCGATCAGGCGGGACATCTCTTCGGAGGTAATAATACCGGCGCTGCCCAGCATCTGACAATGGGCGATACTGCCCTGGATGTCATAGACGTACAGCCGCCGGTCAATATCAATAGAAGATGTAAATTTTTCCACCCGGCAATCGGTTTTTTCAGCGAACCGGCCTTCCCATGGTTTTTCAGACGTCATTTCATTACCTCGGTTGATTAAACGGTCAGTTTTTCACCAGATTCTGAATCCGAAGCCTCAGGGCATTGAGGCGGATAAACCCCTCGGCATCTTTCTGGGTATACACATCATCATCTTCAAAGGTGGCAAAATCCTCCCGGTACAAGGAGACCTCCGATTTTCGGCCGATGACCGTGCTGTTGCCCTTGTAGAGCTTGAGCCGGACCACGCCGCTGACATTGGTCTGGGTATGATCGATAAGGGTCTGGAGCATCTTCATCTCCGGGGCGAACCAGAACCCGTTATAAACCAGTTCGGCATATTTGGGTATCAATGAATCACGGATATGCATCACCTCCCGATCCAGGGTAATGGATTCCATGGCCATATGGGCCGCCCGCAATACCGTGCCGCCGGGGGTCTCGTAAACACCCCGGTTTTTCATTCCCACAAACCGGTTTTCCACAAGATCGATCCGACCGATGCCGTTCTGCCCGCCCAGACGGTTCAACGCCTGGAGCATGGCCGCCGGGGAAAGGGGCTTGTCATTGATGGCCACCGGGTTCCCCTGCTCAAATCGGATATCGATAATTTCGGGTTTGTCCGGCGCATCCTCAGGCGACACCGAAAGACAGAAAATATCTTCCGGCGGCGGGGCCCAGGGATCTTCCAGGATGCCGCCCTCATAACTTTTGTGCAGAAAATTACCATCGGTGCTGTAAGGCTTTTTATGGGTCGTGGGCACGTCAATGCCGTGCTGCTTGGCAAAGGCCATGAGGGCCGTTCGTGAAGTAAGGTCCCACTCCCGCCACGGTGCAATAATTTTGATGTGGGGCTCCAGGGCCAGATACCCCAGCTCGAACCGAACCTGGTCATTGCCCTTTCCGGTGGCGCCGTGACTGACGGCATCCGCCCCTTCGATCCGGGCGATTTCAATCTGCCGTTTGGCGATAAGGGGCCTGGCCAGGGAGGTCCCCAGCAGGTACTGCCCCTCATAGATGGCATTGGCACGAAAGGCGGGAAAGACATAATCTTTGACAAATTCTTCTTTCAAATCATCGATATAGACCTTTGAGGCGCCTGTTTTAACTGCATTTTGCTCCACATGACCCATGTCGTCATCCTGGCCGATATCGGCAGAAAAAGTGACCACTTCACAGTCATAGGTTTCAATCAGCCATTTTAAAATAACGGATGTATCCAGCCCTCCCGAATAAGCAAGAACAACTTTTTTTATTTTGTCCGACACGATTTTTCTCCTTAAATGATACTCAATACTGTTTATTTTTATACGCATATATCCCACCCGGATTCTGGTGGGAAAGGTTATCGGAACTCATTTCTCACAACTCAGAACTCATTTCTCACAACTTCCCAATATCTCATCCAGACAGTTGATCAGCGCATCGATCTCTTCTGTGGTAATGATCAACGGGGGGGCAAACCGCAAAATCCTGTCCTGAATACAATTGATCAGAAAGCCCTTTTCCTGGCAGGCCGCGACAATGGGTTGTCCGGCCATGGCCAGTTCCATACCCAGCAGCAGTCCTTTGCCCCGCACATCGGTCACCCTGCCATGGCGTGCTTTAAGGCCGGTGAGTTTTTCCTTGAAATACCCGCCGACACTGGCACAATGTTCAATTATTTTTTCTTCGGTGAGCACCCGAAGGGTTTCAAGGGCCACAGCACTGACCAGAGGGGTCCCCCCGAAGGTGGATGCATGGGTACCGGGGCCAAAGGCAGCCGCCACATGCTCTGCCGCCAGCATCGCCCCCATGGGCAACCCGTTGGCAAGGGCCTTGGCCAATGTCATGACATCGGGCGTAACGCCGAAATGCGAATGGGCAAACAATTTACCGGTCCGGCCGATGCCCGTTTGTATTTCATCAAAAATAAGCAGAATGCCGGTTTCATCGCACAGCTCTCTGACCTGCCGGAGATAGTCTTTATCCGGCGGCCGCACGCCCCCTTCCCCCTGTATGGGTTCCAGCATGACGGCGCAGGTGTCAGGCCCTATTTTTTTTCGCAGTGCATCGGTGTCATTAAACGGCACAAAATCAAACCCCCCTAAAACCGGTTCAAACCCCTTCCGGATCTTGCCCTGACCGGTGGCTGAAAGGGTGGCCATGGTCCGGCCGTGAAAGGATTTTTCCATGGCAATAATCCGATGCCGACCGGGCTGCCCCTTATCATAAAAAAACTTTCGGGCCAGCTTGATGGCCGCCTCATTGGCCTCGGCACCGGAATTACAGAAAAAAGCCCTGTCGGCAAAACTGTTTGCCGTCAGCCAGGTGGCCAGATGGGTCTGGGGCAGCGTATAATACAGATTGGAAACATGAATCAGTGTCTCGGCCTGCCGGGCCATTGCCGCTGCAATTTTCGGATGGGCATGACCCAGGTTACACACGGCAATTCCCGCCAGAAAATCCGTATAGCAGTTGCCCGTTATATCCCAGAGTTTGCATCCCTCTCCCCGGACAAGGGTGATGGGAATCCGCTGGTATGTCTTTGCAATAACCTGGTCCGCCTGTTTCATCGTATCTTCGTTCATGGTCCGTTCTTCCTGCCTAACCCGGATAAACCGGAAATCACAAATTACAAGTACCAAATGACAAACAAATTCCAAATAACAATGTCCACCTGATCTTAGAATTGGGTCAAACAAAATCAAAAATCATTTAATTAACCCCATATCGTCTTGGGTTGTTGTGCATCTTGATTTCTTTCTGTTTTGGAATTTTACTCATTGTGATTTATTTGTAATTTGTCTTTTGATTATTGTAATTTTTGTACATACAAAACACGAATTTCAAAATTAAAAAATTAATATGGTTACTGTCCGGCCGACAACGCTCCTCGCAATACTATAGGGTTACTTCCGTGCCGATGCCCCGGTCGGTAAAAAGCTCGAGCAATGGAGAATGCCGCCTTTTACCGTTTAAGATATGGACCTTTTCAATACCCTTTTTAAGGGCGGCCACGGCAAATTCTATTTTGGGGATCATACCGCCGGTGATGATCTTTTTTTCCAGAAGGTCATCCACTTCACCACAGGCAATGGAGGAGATCAACTCGCCCTTGTCATCTAACACACCGTCCACATCCGTCAGGTATATCAGTCGTCCGGCCCCAAGGGCCGAAGCCACATGGCAGGCCACCAGATCGGCATTGATATTGTACGTTTCCCCGTTTTCGCCGACCCCCACCGGCGCAATCACCGGGACAAAGTCCTTTTCGGTGAGGGTATTGATGATATCCGTTTCAATACGGGTCACCTGCCCCACCAGGCCCGGATCGATGATTTCGGGGGGTTTGTCCGCATCCGTCTGGCTGACCATCGTAAGTTTTTCAGCGGTAATCAGCCCGCCGTCCTTACCGCTCAGGCCCACGGCCTTCACCCCCTGCCGGTTGATCTGGGCCACAATCCCCTTGTTGACCTTGCCCCCCAGCACCATCTCCACCACATCCATTGTCTCGGCATCGGTGAGTCGCATGCCCCTTACAAATCTCGGACTGATGCCCATTCGTTCCAGCACGTCATTGATCTGGGGCCCACCGCCATGGACCACCACCGGCTTGATGCCAACGGTTTTCATCAGGGCAATGTCCCGGGCAAAATCTATTTTGAGCTGCTCATCCACCATGGCATGACCCCCGTATTTGATCACGATGGTCATCCCATGGAATTTGCGCATATACGGCAGGGCTTCAATCAGGATATCGGCAACAGTGCTCATGGTCTCTTCTCACCTTCCGGTTTTCAATTCACGGCACGTTCCACGTTACAGAATATACCGACTCAAATCTTCATCATTTTTAATATCTTTTAATTTGGCACGGACAAATTCGGCATCGATGACAATTTTTTTCTTCTCAATATCCGGCGCTTCAAACAGAATATCCTCCAGCAGGCACTCCATGAGGGTGTGCAGCCGCCGCGCCCCGATGTTTTCGGTATGCTCATTGACCTCCTGGGCGATGGCAGCGATTTCCGCCACGGCATCATCTTCAAAAACCACTTCAACCCCCTCGGTCCGCAGCAGCGCCATGTACTGAAGCAACAGCGCATTTTTCGGCTCGGTGAGTATCCGTTCAAATTCTTTGGCCCCCAGAGAATCCAGTTCAACCCGGATGGGAAACCGGCCCTGCAGTTCCGGAATTAAATCCGACGGTTTCACCGTATGAAACGCCCCGGAAGCGATAAACAGAATATGATCACTTTTAACCGGGCCGTATTTTGTATTGACGGTGGAGCCTTCCACGATGGGCAGCAGGTCCCGCTGAACCCCTTCCCGGGACACATCCGGGCTGGTACTGCCGTTGCGACCGGCGATTTTATCGATCTCATCTAAAAAGATGATGCCGGCCTGCTCCACTTTTCGTATGGCCTTTTCGATCACCTTGTCCATATCCACCAGGTTTACGGCCTCTTCCTGGGCCATCGCTGCCAGGGCTTCGGGAACCCGGATTTTTCTTCGCTTGGTGTTTTTCGGCATGAGACCGCCGAGCATATCCTTGAAGTTAATCCCCATCTCCTCCATGCCGACATTGGAGAAAACCTCCACCATGGGCATGGATTTTTCGGGCATATCCAGATCCACATACCGCTTGTCCAGTTTTCCGGCCCGCAGCATCTTACGGAGTTTTTCACGTGTGGACGCAGCGGTCGTCTCCACACCCGGCTGAACCAGTTCAAGGGTGCTCTCTCCAACAGTTTCTTTGTTTTCCGAACTCACCGGCCGTGGTTTGGGAAGCAGCAGGTCCAGCATTCTTTCTTCGGCGATTTGACCGGCCTTGCCCTTCACTGCGTCCTGCTCCCGGATCCTTACCTTGTTCACCGTTAACTCCACAAGGTCCCTTACCATGGATTCCACATCACGCCCCACATATCCTACTTCGGTAAATTTAGAGGCTTCAACCTTGCTGAAAGGCGAATCGGTGAGCAGGGACAACCGGCGGGCGATTTCCGTTTTCCCCACACCGGTGGGGCCGATCAGAATAATATTTTTAGGGGCAATTTCATCCCGCAGATCCTCGGGAACCTGTTTCCGGCGCCAGCGGTTCCGCAAAGCAATGGCCACCGACCGTTTGGCATTCTTTTGGCCGATAATATATTTATCAAGTGCATGTACGATTTCAGATGGTTTTAATTCACTCATAATTTTTGATGACCCCTCACATCTCTTCCACGGAAATTTCTTCATTGGTATAGATGCAGATGGACGCTGCAATTTTCATGGCCCTGTCCACAACCTGACGGGCATCCAGGTCGGTGTTGTCCACCAGGGCCATGGCCGCCGCCTGGGCCGCGACACCGCCGGAACCGATGGCGGCAATCCCCTTGTCCGGTTCCATGACATCACCGTTTCCCGATATCAAAAACATCCGCGTATCATCGGCTGCAATCATAAGCGCTTCCAGCCGCCGCAGGTATTTATCCGTTCGCCAGTCCCGGGCCAGCTCAACGGCAGATCGGGTCAGATTGCCGTTATACCGTTCCAGCTTGGCTTCCAGACGTTCGGAAAGGTTCAGGGCATCGGCGGTGGCACCGGCAAACCCCACAATGATCTTGTCGTGATAAATTCTTCTGACCTTTCGGGCAAAATGCTTCACCACACTATTGCCCAACGTCACCTGGCCGTCACCGGCAAGGGCAAGCCGGCCCTTGTGCCGAACGGCCAGTATCGTTGTTCCATGGAATTCCATAATAACCTCTCTATTTCCGGGGATGGGCCTTGTCGTAGGCTTCCATGAGCCGGTCAATACTCACATGGGTATATCTCTGGGTTGTGGATAAACTCTTATGCCCCAGAAGCTCCTGCACCACCCGCAGGTCCGCCCCGGCGTCCAGCATATGGGTGGCAAAGCTGTGCCGCACACCATGGGGTGAAATCGGGACAGCCAGACCGCACTGCCGGGCCAGTTTGTCTATGATCCGGGCAATGGAACGGGTGCTCAACCGGGTCCCATTTTTATTTAGAAACAGCGGCCTGGCGCCAACTGATGGTTCCATCCGGAACCCCTGCCCAAGTGCGAGACGATAGGCTGAAATCGATTTCAGGGCCTTTTCCCCTATGGGAACGATCCGCTGTTTGCTGCCCTTGCCCATCACACGAATAACGCCGGCCGTATCATCGACATCCGCTTCATTCAGGCCGGCCAGTTCCGACACCCTGATGCCGCTCGAATACAGGGTTTCGAAGAGAGCCCGGTTTCTCAGCCCCAACAGGCTGCCGGGCACAATGCTGTCAAGCAGTCGAAACATATCGTCAACGGTCAGGTAAGCGGGAATATGTTTTTCCTGTTTGGGAGATGAGATCTGCTCTGTCGGATTATCAACGACAATCCCTGCCCTGACCAGATATCTGAAAAAAGAACGGATGGCGCATAATTTGCGGCCAATGGTCGTTTTTGTATTTTTTTTATACAGGTAGCCCAGGTAAAGACGGATGGTCACCACATCCACCGTTTCAATCTTAAACGGCGGACGTTTTGCCCCGGCAGAACGGTGGGTGTGCCGGACCGGTTGATTTTCGGCTGCAAACTCAGCAAATGCCTTTAAATCAGCATGATAGGCCCGGCAGGTGTTTACTGAATAGGCTTTTTCCGAATCCAGCGATTCGATAAAATCACTGATCAGTGTGTCAGATGTCATCTTTTTTACAACTTTTCAAATTCAATCAGCGATTCAATCTCGCGCCAGTCATTGACCTCGATAAAATGATGTGCGTTCCGGTTCCAGGGCTGACTGAATAAAATCGGTGTAATGCCCTCAGTCTCAAGCTCGAAACAGGTTTCCAGGCGATCTTCGATAAAATAGGCAATCTTCCGCTCCACCAGTATGGGCGCCTTCCTGTCAAATTCCCCGACGGCGATAATCTCGATATTTTCTGGATCAACATCAAGCACACGGGGCAACCACTGGGCCATGGGGCCGGCATAAGGTCGTGCGGTGACAAACAAAAGCGGGCTAAAATCCATGGCCAGTCGCTGTAACACGGCTGCGGCACCGTCCATGGGATACAGCGGCGGCGTATAATTACCGTCCATAATCCGTTCAAAAATCTGCCGCAGAACCATGGGATCAAGATCCAGGCACCTCTCTACATGATAGCAGGTAAAATCTTCATACCGGAGGCCTGTCTCGCCATAGTCCTGCCTGGCAATATCGAGAAACAGCTGCATGGTATCGGCCACCACGCCATCAATGTCAAATGCAATGGATGCCGGATTAATCATGATGCGACCATGGGATTTTTTATCATCAATCAAGCGACCCGGCGGCTTTTCTTTTTCAAGCGGAGCAGGCGTTTGCGGTAAATAGCGGCCATTTTTGAATCGTCGGCGGCAAGGGCCTTGGTGTGCTCTGCCTTGATGGCCTTCATTTTTTTCTTGGTATCCCTTACCGAAGCGTTCTCCTTACCGGTGGGCTTCTCTTCAATGCCCTTCGCCTTTTTAATACTGCTCAGCAATTCTTCTTTATTCATCCCGTGAACACCTGTAACCTCCGGGATATCCTTGGCCACATCCCTGAGTTCCTTGGCGGTCATCTTGTCCAGCGGTTTTGCCTTTACTTCCTTTTTTTTTAAAGCCATGCGTTTTAGCTCTCCTTTTAATCTAAAAAAATTGACAGGGGAATTTTCCCGCCTGCTGCCGATCTATTATTTTTTACTTGCCATGAAAACGATTTTCATAATCATGGATTGCACCGGTTGTCAATAACTAACCCGATTCCGGTAAATATTGATGCCCTTTTACCCATCTTCGAGTTTCAGCATTTTCAAAAAGGGTCGAAACAGATCCAGGGGAATGGGAAAAATCGTCGTGGTATTATTTTCAGCTGACATTTCGTTCATGGTCTGGAGATATCTGAGCTGGAGGGCCACCGGGTTTGCACCTATAATTTCCGAGGCTTCTGCCAGTTTGCCGGCAGCCTGGAATTCGCCTTCGGCATTGATCACCTTGGCCCGGCGGTCCCTTTCAGCTTCAGCCTGACGGGCCATGGCCCGCTGCATCTCCTGGGGCAGATCAATATGCTTGAGTTCCACGGTGGCCACCTTGATGCCCCAGGGATCGGTATGCAGATCAAGAATTTCCTGAAGTTGCTCATTGAGCTTTTCCCGATTGGACAAAAGGTCATCCAGTTCGGCCTGGCCGCAGACACTCCGCAATGTGGTTTGCGCCAGCTGGGACATGGCATAATTAAAATTTTCAACCTCGATAATGGCCTTGATGGGGTCCAGGACCCTGAAATAAATCACGGCATTGACCTTAACGGAAACATTGTCCCGGGTAATCACATCCTGGGGGTCCACATCCATGACCACCAGGCGCAGACTGACTCTAACCATTTTATCGACAATGGGAATCAGGATAATCAGCCCCGGTCCTTTGGCCTTGATCACCCGCCCCAGCCTGAAAATGACACCCCGTTCATACTCATTTAAAATCCGTAATGCCGCCGACAGAAAAAATACGACAAGGACAACAACCGCTATGATCGGTATCATGACTTTCTCCTTTCATAAAGTTCAACCCAAAGAAAAAAGGCTTTCAATTTAGGCGCTAAATTCTGAGATTCGTGTTTTTTATGTCACCAATAAAAAATCGGCTCCTCACTGTTACATATGGGTAAATTTGACCGACTACAGTCCCGGGATGATTTCATTTTGCTGCTCGAAACTGTTTGAGGGGCTTAGCGATCGTTAGGCCGGACAGTCATCAAATATTCCCCGATGGTTTTAATTTTACATAAATATCAATATGATAATTTATGACGAGACCCTGTCCGGCGTTACGACCGCTTTGCGCCGAGTTTTTTGAGCATCAAAATCAAAGCATCCCGGGGCACCCACACGAAACGGCGAGGAACCAAAAAATCACAATAATTAAAATGCCAAAACAAAGAGAAATCAAAATGCACACAAATTCAAGACTGAATTAGATTAATCAAACGGCTTGGAGTTTTGAAATTTGGGCATTGTTGTTTGGAATTTATTTGTCATCGGGTGCTTGTAATTTGTTACCCGGGGCGGTTGCCTTTTCAACAGCGCTGGTTTATCCGGGGCAGGGTCAATCGTCTGCTGCCGGTTCAACCGTCACCATCAACCCCTCAATGCCGGTGACCCGCACCCTGGCATCCTTTGGTACGGTTTGCCCACTGACCGCCGTCCATAATTCACCGTGGAGTAGAATCCGGCCCCGGGGGTTCAGATCGTCTCGGACAACCCCGATCTCACCGACAAGGCCTTCTGCACCGGTTCTGGGCCGGGAGACCTGGGCCCGGAAGACAAGTCCCGCAACCCCAATGAAAAACAGGGAAATCAATGTTACGGTGGTGGTGATCACCTGCCAGGATAAAGCCGGCCCGGAACCGTTTTCTTCAAAAAGCATGACAGAGCCCAGCACCAGAGATGCCACGCCGGCAACGCTCAGCATCCCGAAGCTGGTGATCTTCATCTCCATGATAAAAAAGATAAGGGCCAGCAGGATCAACAGTATCCCGGCAGTGTTCACCGGCAGGGTCTGAAATGCAAAAAAAGCCAGCACAATGGCAATGCCGCCCACCACGCCGGGAAAAACGGCTCCGGGATGGGACAATTCAAAATAGAGCCCGGCCAGCCCGATCATCATCAATATATAGGCGATATTGGGGTCGCTGATGATTTTTAAAATCCGGGTCCTCAGACTCTCCTTTAATATTTTCAGGGGAAGTTGATCGAGTTTCAAGGTCCCCTTGCCATCGACTTTTCGGCCATTCAACTGGCGGATAAGATCATCCCTGTCCCGGGCAATCATATCGATCACATTTTTCTGTAATGCTTCCGTTTCCGTGATGCTGACACTTTCCCGCACCGCTTTTTCGGCCCACTCTTTGTTCCTGCCCCGTTTTTCGGCAATGCTCTTGATCTGGGCCACCATGTCATTGGTGATTTTTTGGGCCATGGTGCCGTCTATCGCCTTGCCGCCGGCACCCACGGGATGGGCCGCACCGATGTTGGTACCCGGTGCCATGGCGGCAATATCGGCGGCCATGGTAATCATGACCCCGGCAGATGCGGCCCTTGCCCCGGGCGGGGCCACATAAACAACCACCGGAACGCGGCTGGCATAAATGGCCATGACGATGTTGCGCATGGATTCGGCCAGTCCCCCGGGCGTATCCATTTCAATGATCACACAGGATGCGCCGTCATCCGAGGCTTTCTGAATCCCTCTTTCGATAAAATCAGCCATCCCCGGGCTGATGGCACCGGATGCGGGAATGACCACGATTTGATCCATACCAGCCGCTTCCGGGGCCAAAACGGCTAAAAACAACCCGATCAGCAGTATAAAACAATATTTAATGTTCATAAACTGCCCCCTTCAGGATCGCAACCGCAATAAATGGAACGATATTTCGCTTCCGATCCTTATCTTTCCATGGCCCTCATCAACTTTTGTATATCTTCCCAGACATCCCGCTTTTTATCCGGATTTTGCAGCAGGTCGTCCGGCGCATATGTGGGCATGAGCCGGATACCGTGAAAATCATGAAACCGACCCCGCAGGTGGGCCAGGGGTGCTTTTGTCCGGAGCAGGGTCTGGACGGCAACACTACCGAGCGTACAGATAAATTCCGGGTTGATAACGTTGATCTGGCGCCTTAGAAAAGGATAGCAGGCATTTAGTTCACTGGTTCGGCAGGGGCTATGGAGAGACGGCCCGCATTTGACGATATTGCAGAGATAGACCTCGCGCCGGGTTAGCTGCATGGCCGTGATGATCTTTGTAAGAAGCTCACCGGCCGGCCCCACAAAGGGTTTGCCCCGGGCGTCTTCTTCAGGGCCGGGAGCCTTTCCCACAAACATGAGCCGGGCACAGGGATCGCCTTCCCCAAACACCAGATTTCGGCGGGATTGAGACATGGCGCAGGCCCGGCAGTCTCCGGCATCGGCCAGGATACGGTCAAGGGTTTCGCTAGGGGAGGGGGGGGACTGTCCCCACGCCGTCATTTTAGCAAGGGCATCTTCGGAACAGTCAAAGCCCGGACATCCCCGCTGTTTATAAAACCGGAGACTCTCCTGGATATCATCGATGATCGATTTCACGACGCTTTTATCCCCAATGCCGGGTTATCGTAATGGGTTCCGGCTTTGCCTGGTTAGCATGCGCAAAGAAAGAAGCACGCGGTTTTAAATATTGCGGCACCCGGTTGGCAGGGCGGTCAAGCCCTGATTCCGAAATGTGTCAAAGCGACTTGAGGGCGGCAATCCGATCCAGCAGAACGTGGGCCACTTCGTCTTTATCCATATTCGGCAATGCTTCAACAATACCGTCTTTAAAAAAAAGCGTAACGGAATTGGTATCGCTCCCAAAGCCTGATTCAGGGGGACCGATGAGGTTCCCGACAATCAGGTCCAGATTTTTGGCAATCAGTTTTTTTTGGGCATTTTGCTTGAGATCACGGGTTTCCGCCGCAAAACCAACCAATATCCGATGTTCTTTTCGTTGACCAAGGGCTTTTAATATATCCAGGTTGGGTTCTAAGGATAGAACCCATTCATTTTGATGCGCCTGTTTTTTGATTTTATGAACAGCCGTGTCCCGGGTCCGATAATCGGCCACCGCGGCGGTTTTGATAATGATATGACTATTTTCCATATGCTCAAAAACGGCATCGGCCATCTCCTCGGCGCTCGTCACCCCCACCATGGTCACATTGACCGGTGGGGGCAGGGCGGTGGGCCCGCTGACCAACACCACATCCGCCCCCCGGTATTCGGCAGCACGGGCAATGGCGTAGCCCATTTTACCCGAAGACGGATTGCTGATAAACCGGACCGGATCAATGGCTTCACGGGTGGGGCCCGCCGTCACCAGCACGCGTTTACCGATCATGTCCGGAGGGGCAAGGCATTTTTGCAGTCGGTCCACAATGACCCATGGTTCCGGCAGACGACCGGCCCCGGTGGTGCCGCAGGCCAGTTCCCCTGATGCCGGCGTAACAATATGGCACCCGTCAGCGGCCAAAATGTCAAGATTGCGGGAAACAGCCCGGCTTTCATACATATGCGTGTTCATGGAGGGGCAAACCAGCACCGGGCAGGTGACCGCCAGCAGAAAGGTGCTCAGGGCATCATCTGCGATGCCATTGGCCATTTTACCGATCATATTGGCCGTTGCCGGTGCAACGATCACGGCATCGGCCTCCCGGGCCCAGTCGATATGTTTAATGGATGCGTCATGGTCCGGCTCAAAAAGGCTGGCACACACCGGCCTGCCGCTCAGGGCCTCAAAGGTTAAAGGACCTACAAAACGAGCGGCATTACCGGTCATCATCACGCGCACCCGGGCGTTTTGTTTTTGCAGCAGTCTTAAGACGTCAACACTTTTATAAGCGGCAATGCCACCGCACACCCCAAGGATAATATTTTTATGGCCAACGCTGTTCTGCACTACCGTTTCCAGTCATCAAAAGTTGTATACAGATAAAAAATCAGAAGGGCACAGTCCCCCCCCTAAACCGACCTCATCCTTCAACTGCCAACGTCGGTGCCACCCATATTTCCACATAGGTGTAAAAGTCTTTTTCCGAGATATTGATCACACAATACCGGTTGGCCTTTTCATACATAATGACCGAGCGCGGTGATTTAAAGGAGGCGATCTCTTTCCAGTTGTCTTTCTGCATATTGCTAGTAAAAAAAGTGAGCAGAGAGGCAACATCGACCCTGCCTTTCAGTGAAATCACACCCGCCGAAAAATTGGCCGTACGAAATACAAATGAAGATTTTTTATCCACTTTCAATTCACTGGGGATCAAAACATCGCCAAAATCATAGTACAGCGGTACCGGGCCTGAATCCTGCTGGGCGAGTGCCGTATTTTCGGTATTTTTTTCACCTTTTTTAAAATAACTGCAACCGGTCGTCAAAAGCATTAACGTGATCATGACACCTAAAACCATCCAACCTGTTTTTAACTTTCCTATTCTGCTCATATTTTTTCTCCTGTTTGACGTTACTACAATATGATAAAAAACTATTTTTCCCCCATACCCATCAGGGATACCTTTTATTACACTTTAAGCGCTTAAAAATCAATATTTATAAATACCACCGACCTTATCCACATGGGTCGGCACGCCCTGAAAATTAATTTCCGGCATCGATTGTTGCGACGCTGATACCGCTTGCCTTTGAAACCGGTATAAAATAAGGTTACAGGTGGCCGGCATTGGGTTTTATTTCCTGTTTCCGACTTTTAAAGGGAGACGCGCAAATGGGCATTGATCACCATCGGGACTTTATCCATATCGAGCTGAATGTCGAAGTCACGGCAATTGGCGGGCACTATGTTTTTACCAAAGAAATGCGATTGCCGTTCAAGGACCGGGAGATCCTTTACCTGGCCGGATACGCATTGTTTGACACGAGTTGCTGCGGCTCCGGCGGGTGCGGTTACGCCCTGGTCCCCGGATTCATCCGAAACTGGAAACATAGGCTCAACACCGACCACCGCCCCATATCCACTATTGAGCCTGTTTATGATCCGACCCTGCAAAAACAGATCGCCGGTCTCATTAAAAAAATTGAGGCCGTTCCTCAGGTTTTGTTTTTATAAAACAGGTATATACCTAATATTTTTTCAGGCAACGGTTCAATTTCTTCAAATCATTGTATTTTCCTGCAAGAGCGAACCATTCGGCAAACAACGGCAATAGGTCGTCCGTTTTTACGGCACCCTTTTTGGCGGCTTCACGTTCGGCTGCCATCAGGGCCTCTTTGATGTCCAGTCGGTGCGGTTCACGCTGTAATAATTGCCGGTAGATGTCTATCGCTTTTTGAAAATACCCCTGCTGAACGTAAATACCCGCCATGGTCTTCGTACATAAATTCAAATCGCTGCTCATTATTCTCCCGTTTTTATTTTTGGCGCCTCGCTGTTTCGTATGGGTAAATTTGACCGGCTGCATCCCGGGATGCGTTCATTCTGAGAAACCTTATTTTTCATGATCGACAGCCCCGCCCTGGGGTTTCAGAATCAATTCATCCCTGCCGATCATGCCCAGTTCCTGCCGGGCGATATTCTCGATAAATGCCGTATCATTTTTCAGCCGGTCAATTTCCCGGTAAAGTCCACGATTGGTATTCCTGACCTGCGCATTCTGCGTTATTATCCCATCGAGCTGTTTCTTCATTTTCTGTAGATCCAGAAACCCGTTGTCGTCAAAAATAATCACCAGGGAGAACGCAAACAAGACAAGGGTCATCAATATCATCAAACTTTTCTGTATTTTATTCAATGACAAATCACCCTTCCCCCCCTTTAAAAATAAACCGGATCTGCTTCAGCTCGGGACTTTTTAACAACCATGAAAAAAAGGTATACAGCGCTATACCAAAAACAATACACCCCCCGGTGTCCACCAGAATTTCTGTGGCGCCAAGCCGTGCGATGGGTATCTTGAAAAACAGCCATCCACCCCATATAACAACCCCCATCAGGCCGGCACACACCGTGGACCGGGCCACGGACCGACCGATCCGAAACCACCGGGGTGCGCCGATTCTATCCCACAGCGCATGAACAAGCAGGCCCAGATTAAGCATGGATGCCAGGGACGTTGCCAGGGCCAGCCCGCCATGGGCCAGGGGCCCCATGAGCAGAATACCCAGAATCACATTGGCAACAACGGAAACAATCCCCATTTTTACCGGTGTGCGGGTATCCTGCAGGGCGTAAAATGTGGAAATAACAATGCGCACACCGGAAAATGCCCACAACCCCAGACAATAATACAAAAGTGCCACTGCCGTCAATCGCGTGTTTTCAAGATTGAAAGCCCCCCTTTTAAAAAGCAGGGCCACAATCGGTTCCCTTAAAATGATCATGCCCACCATGGCGGGCATGGTAATAAAAAACACCAGATTCATGGAATGAACGAACGTGTCTTGCAGCCCCTGATAATTCCCCATGGCCGCCTGCCGGGAAAAACTCGGCATGACCGCCGTTGCCGTAGCAATGGCAAAAAGCCCCAGGGGAAACTGCACCAGGCGATCCGCGTAATACAGACAGGAGACACTGCCTTCAGGTAAAAAAGAAGCCAGAAGCGTTCCCACCAGAATATTAATCTGATAAACAGCCGCCCCAAAAACAGCCGGCAGCATCAATCGACCAACTTTTTTAAGCCCGGAATGAAAAAGTCCAGCCTTTTCCCAGAAATAAAACCGCTTCCGGATTAAAAAGGGAAGCTGCAGTGTCAGTTGCAGAACCCCGCCAATGAGCACCCCCAAGGCAAGACCATGAACCGGTATCGCCATATGCGGCGCAATTAAAAAGGCCGATCCGATAATCGCAATATTCAGAAAAACAGGGGCCAGGGCAGGCGCCGCAAAATGGCCCAGGGCATTCAAAACACCCATCATCAGCGCCACCAGGCAGATACAGATAATATAAGGAAACATCCATCGGGTCAAACCGACCGTAAGATTGAATTTTTCGGGGGATCCTGCAAATCCGGGGGCTATCAGAAAAACAATCACAGGGGCCAGCAGCATACCTGCCAGACAGACAACCGCCAGCACCACAGTGAGCAGCCGCATGGCCGATCTTGCAAATTCAAACGCCTCCCTGGGCCCCTGCAGCGCCAGATATTCGGTAAATACCGGGATAAAGGCAATACTCAAGGAGCCTTCAGCAAAAAGCCGCCTCAACAGGTTGGGAATCCGAAAGGCAACAAAAAAAGCATCCGAACTCATTGAGGCACCAAACAGCCCTGCAATGACAGCATCTCGAACAAACCCGAGTATCCGGCTCAAAAGGGTTGCAAGGCCCACGATGCCGGCCGCTTTTGTAACTTTCTTAGTTTCGCTCATCTATGGTGTGACAGATTGAAAACAATTGATCTGTCAGGTATCCCCTGGTTTCGGGCATGTCTTGTGCCGCGTCGGTACCCGGACATGATTATTTTAAATAAAAACATCTTGACAGCCCATTATCGATTTTGTATTAATTTTGTTTCTTACAAATGACTATTTTTGATTATAATTATTGCTAAAAGGAGTTAATAACTTGGCCAATCATAAATCCGCTCTTAAACGCACCCGGCAAAATGAGATCAACCGGACTCGCAACAAAACAACCAAAACCAAGGTGAAAAACATTGTCAAGCAGGTCCGTCTGGCGGACGGGGAAAATCGTGATGAGACAGGTGTAACCGACCTGAATACCGCCAAATCCATTATTGATACGGCAGTCAAAAAAGGCGTCATCCATAAAAACACCGGTTCACGCAAAATATCCCGCCTTGAAAAACTTGTAAACAGGGCAAGCGCCTGATTTTAAACAAGGTAAAAACCACTAAAAACCATCTGTGATACGGTTGTAAACCACCTCGGCAATTCGTTCGGCGATTTTTTTAATCGCTGCCGTCCGGTTTTGTTCGGTGGCCGGTTTATCCGATACAACATTATAGGCCTCACTGTCGGTGAGGCCTTTTGCAGACCAGAGCATCACGCCATTAATGCCGCTGAATGTCGCATTAACGGTCAGGTGTACCCGTCTTTCAAGGGCCGTGCTCTGACCGCTGCGGGATATGGTATCAATGTGCAACGCAGTAACCGATCCGCGCAATACCGCATGCCCCTCATCCGATCCGCCACCGGTCTTCACCCCCCGGCGAACAAACTCAGCTATGAAACACCGGGTAACAATCGTTTCCACCCCGGTCTCTGATGTATGGTTCTCAAAAACAGCAACGGTGACATCTGAAACCCAACCGGGCAGATGCCCCTGACCGGCAAAGCGGTAGCCACAAGAGGATACCAGCATTGCCAGGATCCCTAAAAAAATAAGCCGGTAACCGTCATGTTTTACCTTCAGCGACATCATTGTAACCCCATGGTCATTACACCACGATATTAACCAGTTTTCCCTTTATGACGATGATCTTTTTCACGGGTTTGTCACCGACAAACTTCTGGACATGATCATCGGCAAGGGCGGCTGCCTTAAGGTCGGCATCACTCGTGCCGGCGGCGGCATTGAATCGGCCCCTGAGTTTTCCGTTTACCTGAACGACAATGGTCAGGTCATCGGACACCAGTGCGTCTGCTTTATACGCCGGCCAGGGTTCCAGCAAAATACTCGAATCATGGCCAAGGGCCTGCCAGATTTCCTCGGCGTAATGGGGCACAATGGGCGATAAAAGCAAAACCGTCGTCTCCACGGCAAGGCGCATTACCGCTGAGGCCTGGTGATTCACAGGTTCATCGTCTATCTGGTACATGACATTGACCAGTTCCATGACGGCACTGATGGCCGTGTTAAAATGAAACCGGTCTTCTATATCAACACCGACTTTTTTAATGGTTTCATGAATTTTTTTATATAAATCGCGCAGGTTGCCATCAAGATCGGACAGACGGCCTTCGTAAGGATCGCATTCCCGGATATCTTTGAGCCACCTATCGGTACATCGCCATACCCGGTTCAGGAAACGGTAACTGCCTTCGACCCCCTGCTCTTTCCACTCCAGATCCCTTTCGGGGGGTGCTGCAAAAAGGCAGAACAGCCGGGTGGTGTCGGCGCCATACTTTTCCAGCAAAATATTGGGATCCACTACATTTTTTTTCGACTTGGACATCTTTTCGACCCTGCCCACGGTAACCGGACACATGCATCTTGTGCAGACTCTGTCCTCACCACTGCCCACAACTTCTTCGGGAAACAAAAATCCATGTTCCGGACAGGTAACGGTTTCCTGGCAGACCATTCCCTGGGTCAACAAACGGGTAAACGGTTCCTTATACTGAACCAGCCCCATATCTTTGAGCACCCGGGTAAAATACCGTGAATACAACAGATGCAGCACCGCATGTTCCACACCGCCGATATACTGATCCACAGGCATCCAGTAGTCCACGGCGGCCTTGTCGAATATACCGTCATCACAAGCCGGGCTGCAGTACCGCTCAAAATACCAGGACGATTCCACAAAAGTATCCATGGTATCGGTCTCCCGACGGGCATCACTGCCCCCGCAGCGCGGGCACCGGGTCATTGCAAAATAAGCGAGCGCCGAAAGCGGAGATTTCCCCCCCTCGAGCAGATCGGCATCCTCGGGGAGGAGGATGGGCAGGTCTTTTTCGGGGACCGGCACAATGCCGCAGTGTTCACAATGGATCATGGGAATGGGCGCACCCCAGTAGCGCTGCCGTGAAATTCCCCAGTCCCTGATCCGAAAACTGACGGTCTTTCGGCCGATGCCGTTTTCCGCCAGATAGGCGGCAATCGCTTCCAAGGCCCGGCGATTTTCAATCCCGTCGAACTGCCCGGAATTCACCAGGCGCCCGTCACCCGTGTAGGCCTCGGTCATTTGCCGGCCATCGATGGCGTCATCTTCCGGTTTAACCACCATCACGATGTCCAGTCCATACTTTAGGGCAAAATCAAAATCACGCTGATCATGGGCCGGCACAGACATGACGGCACCGGTGCCGTATTCCATCAAAGCAAAATTGGCCGCCCAGATGGGCATTTTGCGGCCGCTCAACGGATTAATACACCAGGCGCCTGTAAAAACCCCTTCTTTTTCATAGGTTTCCACGGCCCTGCTGGATCGGTCCTGTCGGGCAATGCGCTCTACAAATTCAGCAACCCCTTGGGCCTGGTCCGTTCCTTTTGACAATTGGGTCACCAGGGGATGCTCGGGGGCAAGGCACATGAAGGTTGCCCCGAACACCGTATCCTGACGGGTCGTAAACACCGTGATGCTGTTTCCGGCACCGGCGGGAGGATTTTCAATGGGAAACGCTATTTCCGCCCCGACGCTTTTACCGATCCAGTTTTTCTGCATGGTGATCACCTTGTCGGGCCAGCCCGGCAATTGATCGCAATGGGCCAGAAGGTCCTCGGCAGCATCGGTAATACGAAAAAACCACTGCCAGAGTTTCTTCTGGCGCACCGGTTTGCCGCATCGCCAGCACATGCCGGCCTCGACCTGTTCATTGGCCAGCACCGTCTGACAGGTGTCACACCAGTTGACAAAGGATTCTTTACGATAGGCCATGCCCTTTTCATACATTTTCAAAAACAGCCACTGCTCCCATCGATAGTATTCGGGCCTGCACGTGGCGATTTCCCGGTCCCAGTCATAGGAGAATCCCAATCGCTTGAGCTGGGCACGCATGGCATCGATATTATCATAGGTCCAGCGGGCCGGATGGGTATCGTTGGCAATAGCCGCATTTTCAGCCGGCATTCCAAAGGCGTCCCATCCCATGGGATGCAGCACGTTAAACCCCTTCATCCGTTTATAGCGAGCCACCACATCCCCGATGGTGTAATTGCGCACATGCCCCATGTGGATTTTACCCGAGGGATAGGGGAACATCTCCATCAGGTAGAATTTCTTGCGATGGGGTTCTTCAGCTACCTTGAAAAGGCCTGATGCTTCCCAGATTTTCTGCCATTTTGATTCAATTGCCTGCGGATTATATTGCTTTGCCATTATCTGTCTGCCCCGTATTCATAGTCATCTACAACAAAAAATCGTTTTTTGACAAACGATTTTGTCTGTTTTTATTCAAAGATCGCGATCCATTGCTTTATTTTGAATCGTCATGCCATACTATGATTGAAATAGCAAGTGACGATTAGAATTTGAGACGCATCACAGTAAACATCGGAAACAGTTGAGGATTGAAGAGAAATCATTTGACTTGCCGTTAACAATTGCCTATCACTGTCATTAAATTATAAAAACCGAAACCATCCGGTATCAGCATCTGATGACTTTACCTGTTAAATCGTTAAGATTTGTGGTATGTCTTACAGGACAGCTGCTTTTCAGACCCCTATAATGAAATACAGAACCAGGAAAATACATACATGAGCAATAAAATTCTTATTAACGCTGTGGATTCGGAAGAGTGCCGGATTGCCAGAGTCCAAGACAGCCACCTTGAAGAATTTCATATTGAAAGCGCGGCCAAAGAAGTGACCCACGGCAATATCTACAAAGGCATCATCACCCGTATCGAACCCAGCCTGCAGGCGGTATTCGTCAATTATGGGGCCGAGCGGCACGGGTTTCTGCAAAAAAATGAAATTCACAGCGACTACTTCCAGGACAACCCCACCGGCGGCCGGTCCATTCAGAATATCGTCAAACGCGGTCAGGAACTGATGGTCCAGGTGACCAAAGACCCGATTATGAAAAAAGGCGCCATGCTCACCACGTATATCTCGCTGCCCGGAAGATATACGGTTCTGATGCCCGGTGGTAAAACCCGCGGTATTTCCAGAAAGATAGAAGACGAAGCGGAGCGCAGTCGTTTAAAGGAAATTGTCACCAAACTCAAACTGCCTGAGGAATTCGGCACCATTGTCCGCACCGCCGGCATAAGCAGCACCAAAACCCTTCTGGACAAAGATCTGCGCGATCTCATGCGATTGTGGAAAAATATCAATAAGCAGGGCATCACCAAGGAGGCGCCGGCCCTTCTTTACAAGGAACGTAATCTGGCCATACGGTCCATACGGGATTACCTGACCCCGGACATTACCGAAATCTTGATTGACGATCAAACCGTATACAATGAAATCAAGGAATTTGTCGCACTTATCGCTCCCAAACAGAAAAAAACAGTTAAACTGCACAAGGATCCCAAGCCGATTTTTGCCAAACACCAGCTTGAAACCCAGATTGCATCAATCTTTGAAAGCCGGGTCGGTCTTCCCTCCGGCGGATCCATTGTGATCAATCAGACAGAAGCCCTGGTGGCCATTGATGTGAATTCCGGTAAAGCGACGCAAAAAAAATCCATTGAACAAACCGCATTGCTGAGTAACCTTGAAGCGGCCGAAGAAATTGCCCGTCAACTCAGACTCCGGGACCTGGGTGGATTGATTGTGATCGATTTTATCGACATGCGTGAGTCAAAACACAAAAACGAATTGGAACGGGTCATGAAATCCAATCTGAAAATTGACAAGGCCCGCACCAAAACAGGCAGACTTTCCAAATTCGGTCTGATGGAAATGTCCCGGCAACGCATCAAGCCGTCCATCGAATTCGCCAATTTTAAACCCTGCCGATACTGCCACGGCAAAGGATTGACGCCTTCCACGGAAGCCCTATCCATTGGTTTTCTCCGTGAACTGCGCATGAAAACCCTTAAAGACAACATTTCCACGGTAAACGGCAGGGTCCCCATGGAAGTAGCGGAGTATCTTCTCAACAAAAAACGCAGTGAACTCCTTGAATTGGAAAGCAGGCGGAATCTTTGCATTGTCATCACCCCGGACAGCAAGATGGTGCCGGGTGAAAGCAGTATTACATGCGAAGAACATTAAAAAGGCGTACCTGTTTTTAATATGGGGAGCAAGTGAATGCACGGTAAAAAACAAGTATCAAACCGGATTTATCTTTCCGTTGTCATCGGCTCACTGGTTATTACCCTGCTGGTTGCCGGCATCTTCTACCGGCATAACAAACGCCTTGAAAAAACGGCAAAAACCACTGCCCGGACCCAAACGGCCATTACCGACCTGATACCGGTACCCGCACAACCCATGGTCATCGATTACAATAAACTGGGAAATAAAGGTGACACCAAAGCGCTTTTACAACAACGAAAGGATCGCTACGGAATCGATACGGGGCTTGATTTTATCATTCAATCCGATGAAAGACTCAAAGTTGGCGGCACCACCTTGTCCATGCAGAAAATTATGGATCAAATCCGTTTAAAGCACGGTGACATTCTTGAAAAAAAACTGGATCTGGCAGGGATGGATGCAGCGGCCCCGGACCATGATCAATCTGAAATATTCGGTATTTATGTTGTCCGCCCCGGCGACAATATCTGGAATATTCATTTTAATTTTCTAAAAGATTATTTTAATCATAAAAACATTGCGGTTTCTCCCATGGCCGACGAACCGAATAAACGTGGATTGAGTTCCGGCATCGGCAAACTTTTAACCCAAGTTCGTCAAAATCAGCACCTCGGGGGCTGATTTTTAGCTATTTTGGTCTTTCTCGTAATCTTAACCTATTGATTATATTAGACGTGAAATTTTAAAAGGTCAATGTAGTGACCCATAGATCAATTTTATTGTTGACAGGGCGCGGATTTCATAGTATGCACCACATCATGTATATTAAAAAGGTCCGCAAATCCAATCGTAACTCCAGGAAGATATACGAGTACCTCCACCTGGTAGAAAATGTCCGCACCGATAAAGGTCCCCGGCAAAAGCTGATCCTCAATTTGGGCAATCTGGATGTGCCCGCCGAGCAGTACAAAGAACTGGCCAACTGCATCGAGGCCATGCTTACAGGCCAAAAGCAGTTATTTAGCCCTGACCCGAAGATTGAAAAGCATGCCCGGAAAGCGCTGCAAAAGATCCGAGCCAGAAAGAACCAGACACAACCGGATAATAAGGTGGATTCGTCCGAGCCTGCCGGTGTGGTATATCAAAATGTCGATACCGCCTCGATGCAGGCCGGAGAAATGCGGTCCCTGGGACCGGAATACGTTTGCCACAGCATCTGGAACGAGCTCAAGCTCAATGAGGTCCTCATGGCCAACGGGATCTCCGAGCATGTCCTGCCGTTGCTTGAGGCCCTGGTCGTCGGACGGCTTGTATCCCCGGGCAGCGAGCGCCACACCTGGCAATGGGTGGAGAATCGATCCGCACTTTATGAACTGGCCGGGACTCCGATGCGGGCGTCCCTCAGTTCCCTGTATCGTGCCGGCGACAGCCTGTTTGAGTGCAAAGACAGCCTGGAAAGCCACCTGGCCCGAGAGGAAAAGGAACTTTTTTCTCTGCCGGAACGAATGTGCCTGTTTGACCTGACCAATACCTATTTTGAAGGCCGCGCAAGCGGTAACCCCAATGCCCAACGCGGACGCAGCAAAGAAAAACGGTCGGATTGCAAATTATTGACCCTGGCGCTGGTCGTTGACGAGCACGGTTTTGCTAAATACAGCCAGCTGTATCCGGGAAATCAGGCCGAGTGTAAAACCCTGGCGCAGATCATTGAAAAGCTGATCTGCATACGTCCGAATCTGGCCAAAGACCGAACCGTGGTTTTAGATGCCGGCATTGCCACCAAAAAGAACATCAAGTATCTGCGAAAAAAGCAGTTTCACTATATTGTGGTCAATCGCGGAAAAGGCGATTTTACGGTTGCAGATACTCAGCAGATGCAGGTGATTCGGCAAACCGATGAATATACCCTTGAAGTGAAACGGCAGGAACAAGACGGCCAGGCCCTGCTACTGTGCCGGAGTTCAGCCAGAAAAAGCAAAGATTACGGGATCCGCAATCGTCAGGAACAATTGTTTGTTGAACGGCTGCAGTATTACCATGACGGCCTCGGCAAAAAGGGCCACACAAAACGCTATGCCAAGGTTGTCGAGATGATCGGCCGCCTGCGGGAAAAGTATCCGCGGGCATCCAAGCTCTATGAGGTAACGGTTGTACCGGAAGACAAACCGGTCAAATCTGTTAATGCCAGGGCCGTTGTCTGGAAAAAGCGTGAGCAGTATGATGAAATTAGTAAACTTGACGGATGCTATGTCTTGCGCACGGACCGCCTGGACCTGACCGACAAAGAGATTTGGGAAACTTACGTCATGCTCACGCGGGTGGAAAGTGCGTTTCGCTCCATGAAATCATCGCTGGGTTTGAGACCCAACTTTCACCAGAATGCAGAGCGTGCCGATGCCCACATGTTTATCTCCGTGCTGGCGTATCATATTTTGCATACCATTGAATACAGATTGCGTCAGGGCGGCGACCATCGCTTATGGGCCACAGTCAGAGCGGTTTTATCGACGCATCAGCGGCTGACCATCGAATATAATGTCAAAGAGCATAAACAGGTTCAGCGCCACCACTTGCGGCTGTGTAGCAATGCTGAGCCTGAACACAAACGAATTTACGAGAACCTGGGACTCAGTAACGTCCCGTTGCCGAGGAAATTACATGCCGCAAAATGAGTAGTGACCATAAAATCTACTGAGCCCTCGAGCGACGCCGACCCTTGATTTATTTTGGCGAACTTGGGTTAAAATTCTCTGAGACAATGATCCATATCTATAACATTGAAAAAAACCGGATTGATATTGATCTTGACCGAATTCAGCCATTGAATAAACTGGTGGTTTATAATATGACCCAGATATTTGCATTGCTAGGCCAGATTGACTACACCGATGTCAACCATATCCAATTTGACGGCGAGACCATCTGGATTCCGGCAGACCAGTAAGGACCGCAGATGAAGTAAAGTGGACAGAAATAGCGCAGGATTTCGGCTCATATACAAGGCGCGCCAAAGGTTCAATACTTGATGTATTGGGTCTTTGAGGCAACACAGTAGATGAGCCGAAAGGCAAGCAATTTCCTTCACTTTATAAAATTTGCGGTCCTAAATCGCTTCATGGATTTTCCACTGCCCCGGCGCCGTTTACAGCCGTATCATAAAATAATTGCAAGAATTATTTGACCTGCGTTGATATTTGAAGTATATCAGCGCATTTTAGTGCCCGTTTTTGGAAAATTGAATCAACAAAAACAGGTATCAAGGCAAACAATATTTTTTTAACGATTACATCATCAATCATGAAGGAGGGTATCGTGTTTAATAATATCGCATATGCAATGGGCCAGGGGGGTGCCGGACAGGGCGCGCAAGGTGGTTTTCAGGCGTTTATTCCCCTTATTTTAATGTTCGTTATTTTCTATTTTCTGTTAATCCGGCCCCAGCAGAAAAAGACAAAAGAACACCGCGCAATGATCAGTAACCTGAAAAAAGGCGACAAAATTATTACCGGCGGAGGCATTCACGGCTGGATTACCGGTTTGGATGACACCACCTTGACCGTTGAGATTGCCGACCGTGTTCGTGTAAAAGTCAACCGCGGCAATGTAACGGCCATGGTTCAGACCACTGCTCAACCGGCTGCCGCCAAAGCCGAAAAAACAGACGCCAAAAAAAAATCAGACAAAAAATAGAGCTGATCAAAGCCCCGATGATACAAATTAAGACAAATCCGCAGCCGGCCTGCGGGTTGTGGGGCGATGGGGTCTATAGAAAAATGTCAGGCAGCAAACGACTGGACGTGAAAAAACCGATTTTACTGACTTTGGGTGTAATTATTTTTGAGAAAGGAACAGTTCATTGAAAAAGCTTTCATGGCGACTGGTGATCGTGATTGGGGTTATTCTGGCCGCATTTGTCTATGTCCTCCCCACCTTCAAGCCATCCTTGTGGCCCCACAAAAAAATAAACCTGGGCCTTGATCTCCAGGGTGGCATGCACCTGGTTCTTGAAGTTGACACGGATAAAGCGGTGGAAGGTACTGTTGAACGCATCGCCCAGGAATTGAAAGATCAAGTCAAAAAAGAACGAATTCGAAATACCAGCATAGACCGCATTGAGGGCACTAAAATATCCGTCATTATCCGTGGCCCTGAGACTGTGGCCGAATTTGACAAAATCCTTGACAAAGATTTTAAAGATCTCCGGATATTATCCCGTGCCAAAGATGGGGAAAATCTAACCATAACCATGGATCTTCCCGACACGCGGTCCCAACAGATAAAGAAGCTGGCCACAGATCAAGCCCTTGAAACCATCAGAAACAGGATTGACCAGTTCGGTGTCAGTGAGCCTGATATCCGTCGCCAGGGCGAAAAGCGGCTCCTGATACAGCTCCCGGGAATCAAGGATACAAACAGGGCCAAAGAGCTGATCGGAAGAACGGCTCAGCTGGAATTCAAACTCGTTGATGAAACCCACGATGTTGACGCCGCGCTGAAAGGGAACATTCCCCCCGGCAGCCAGGTCCTTTACCAGGTCAAGGTGGATTCGCTCACGCATCGAACGAGCAAAACCCCTTATCTCATCAAAAAAAGGTCCCTTTTAAGCGGCGCCTATCTTACGGATGCCAAAGTTCAAATTGATTCCCAGTATAACGAGCCTTACGTCGGCATTGATTTCAACCGAAAAGGCGCCAGAATTTTTGAACGGATTACCGCTGAAAATGTAAAAAAACGCCTGGCCATTGTACTGGACAATAAAGTTTATTCAGCCCCCGTGATTCAGGAAAAAATATCCGGCGGATCAGCCCGGATTACCGGCAACTTCACCACAGAAGAAGCCCGGGATCTGGCCATCGTACTGCGCGCCGGTGCTTTGCCGGCACCGGTCAATATCATTGAAGAACGCACCGTCGGTCCCTCTTTAGGTTCCGATTCCATCAACAAAGGCCTGATATCCATGTGTATCGGCGGTATTCTGGTGGTTCTGTTCATGGTCATCTATTATAAAACCGCCGGTCTCATTGCCGACTTCGCCCTGGTGTTAAACATTCTCCTCATCGCCGGCGGACTCGCCGGGTTTCAGGCAACGTTGACACTCCCGGGTATTGCCGGCATCATTTTGACCATCGGCATGGCCGTTGATGCCAATGTGCTTATTTTTGAACGTATCAGGGAAGAAATGACCCTTGGCAAAACCCCCCGTGCGGCACTGGATGCAGGATACAATAGGGCGACGTTGACCATCCTGGATGCCAATGTCACCACCTTGATAGCCGCCCTGGTACTGTTCCAGTTCGGCACCGGTGCGGTCAAGGGCTTTGCCGTAACACTCAGCCTGGGCGTCATCGCCAGTCTGTTTACTGCCCTTATCCTGACACGGGCCATATTCGATTATTTGTTGATCCACCGAAAAATAAAAACCCTGAGCATCTAAACCAATACAGGCTGACGGTCTGCGAAGTATACATCTTAAAAAAACCGCAGACCGCAATCCGGAGGCACAATGCAGTTTATTAAACCCGGCATTAACATCGATTTTATCGGTAAACGAAAAATCGCATTCATTGTATCCAGCATTATGATTCTGATCAGTTTTGCAACTCTTATTGTTCATGGCGGCCCCCGATACGGCATCGACTTTGCCGGCGGCACACTGATTCAGGTCAAATTTTCAGCGCCCACTGCCGTTGATGACATCAAGTCCGGACTTAGCACCATCGGGCTGAAAAACTCATCGGTTCAGATGTTCGGCACTGCAGACAGCAACGAATATCTCATCCGTACGGACAAATCCCCGATGACGGACCAGAAATTTTCCGGGGAGGTATCCACGGCCCTCAACTTTTCCACCAAAAATGATCTGGAAATCCGACGCCTTGAAATGGTCGGCCCCCAGGTCGGCAAGGACCTGCGGGAAAAGGCCCTGTTTGCCATGTTCTTTTCCCTGCTTTTCATTACGATTTATATTTCCGGCCGGTTTGAGCTAAAATGGGTGTTGAGCGGTGTGATGGCCGGCGCCCTCATGGGCGCGGTCTATTTTCTGTCTCTTTTTCACGTCAGTACACCGTTCCTCATCGCAGCAGCACTGATTGTCACTTTGATCCTGTTCTGGTTTCTTAAACTCAAATATGCCATGGGGGCCATTGTGGCCCTTATCCATGATGTCACCATCACCGTGGGCATTTTTTCCATCTGTGGAAAAGAGTTTACATTGCCCATCATTGCGGCCCTGCTCACCATTATCGGCTACTCATTGAACGATACCATCATCGTATTTGATCGTATCCGTGAAAATTTAAGAAAAAAACAAAAACTGCCTTTAAGTGGGATCATTAACAGCAGTATCAACGAAACACTGTCGCGTACGATTCTGACATCCCTGACCACCATGGTCGTTATTGTCTGCCTGTTTACCCTGGGGGGCGGTATCATCCATGATTTTGCCTTTGCAATGATGGTTGGTATTCTTGTGGGAACCTATTCCTCTGTTTATGTGGCCAGCCCTATTCTGATTGCCTGGCAGAATCATTCAAAACAAAAATAAGTGCGTTAATAAGGAGCCATAGCACATCCCCCGGCATAATCAGTGTCTTGCAAAACAAAAAACAACCATGAGCCTCTGAGCCTTTAAACCCCGGTGGATCTCTTATGAAAAATATTTTACCATGGGTTGCCCTCAAAAGCGTTCCGGGCATTGGAAACCTTCTTTTCAAGCGGCTTTTTCAGCATTTCAAAACACCCGAAGCCGTTTTACAGGCACCTGCTGAAAAACTGCTTCAAGTGGAAGGGATGAGCCCCCGGCTTGCCCGTGCCATAACAGGGCACGGCATTCCGGAAAAAGCTAAGCGAGATCTTGATCGGGCATTCAAAAAAGGGTATAAAATCATAACCCTGGCCGACACCGCGTATCCGCCGTTGCTTCTGGAAATACCCGATCCGCCCCCCATTCTCTATGTCTGCGGCAATTTAAAAACATCTTTGTTGAATATCGCCATCGTCGGATCCAGAAATGCGACCCGATACGGGTTGACCATCACCCGGCATCTGGGCGCTGATCTGGCTACCCTGGGCATTACGGTGGTCAGTGGTATGGCCCTGGGTATTGACACGGCAGCGCATTACGGGGCTTTGGCCGGCCATGGGAATACCATCGCCGTGCTGGGCAGCGGCCTGGACCGAATCTATCCGGCGTCCAACAGAAGCCTGTTTTACAAAATCGCCGAGCAGGGAGCCGTCATTTCCGAGTTTCCCCTTGAAACCGAACCGGAGAGTCACAATTTTCCGCAACGCAACAGAATCATCAGCGGCATCTGTCAGGGAACGGTTATTGTGGAGGCCACCCGGCGCAGCGGGTCTCTTATTACCGCACGCATGGCCGCTGAACAAAACAGGGATGTTTTTGCCGTGCCGGGCAGCGTTCACAGCTTTAAAAGCACGGGCGCCCACACCCTTATCAAGCAGGGCGCCAAACTGGTGGAAAACGCTCAGGATATTGTAGAAGAATTTGATCTGTTGCTGACCCCGCCGACTGGGCCGGAAAACACGGGAGCACAAACACCAGTGGAACTGACGCCGGATGAATCCAGGGTTCTGGAATTGCTGGGACCCTATCCGACACATATCGACAACCTTGTAAGAAAATTATCCATTGCTCCGGGCAGCCTGTCTGGTATATTACTTCACCTGGAGCTCAAAGGATTGATACAACAGTCACCGGGCAATTTATTTGCCATTACGGAGACGAGCAGTCAGGTAACCTGATGTGGCTGCTGCAAACACCTGTATGAGGGTTAAAATTGACTAAACCGCTCGTGGTCGTGGAATCACCGACAAAAGTAAGAACAATCAATAAATATCTTGGCAAGGCGTATAATGTTTCCAGCACCGTCGGACACATTAAAGACCTCCCGCCTCGGGAAATCGGAATCGATATTGATGATGCATTTAAACCGAATTACCGTATCATCCCCGGCAAAAACAAAGTGGTCCGTGCGCTGAAAGCCGCCGCCGGCGATGCCACTGAAATTTTTCTGGCCTCTGACCCCGACCGTGAAGGAGAAGCCATTGCCTGGCACACGGCGGAAATTTTAAAAAAAAAAGGACGGAAATTTTACCGTGTCCTTTTTCATGAACTGACCAAAAACGGCATTCAAAAAGCCATCCAGACCCCTGACGCGCTGAATAAAAACAAATATGAAGCCCAGCAGGCCCGCAGGATATTAGACCGTCTGGTGGGCTATCAGGTCTCTCCGCTTTTATGGCGTAAGGTCAAGGGGGGCCTCAGCGCCGGCCGGGTTCAGTCCGTCACCGTGAGAATCATCTGCGAAAGAGAACGCGCCATCTGGGCTTTTGACCCGGAAGAGTACTGGACCATCACCGCAGACCTTGAAGGGGCCACCCCCCCTCTGTTTTCCGCAAAATTGGCCAAAAAAAAGGGCAAAACAGTTAAAATTACGAACAAAAGCACTTCAGATACAATTTTGGCTGAACTGTCCGGAGCCCGCTACATTGTCGACAAAGTTTCCCGAAAAACAACAAAACGAAATCCCCTGCCCCCATTTATTACCAGTAAAATGCAGCAGGAGGCCATCCGCAAACTCAAATTTTCCGCGAAAAAGACCATGTCTGTGGCCCAGCAACTCTATGAAGGCATTGATATCGGTCCAGGAGATCCCACCGGTCTGATTACCTACATGCGAACGGACTCCATCCGTATCGCCGCTGAAGCGGCCCATGAAGCCATGGACTTTATCGGTACGCAGTTCGGCCCGGAATACGCCCCTGATAAACCCCGTTTTTTTAAAAACCGTTCCAAGGCCCAGGATGCCCACGAGGCCATTCGGCCCACATCGGTTTATCACACCCCTGAAAAACTGGCCGCCTATCTTTCCAAAGACCAGTTGCAGTTATACCGCATGATCTGGCAACGGTTTGTGGCATCCCAGATGCAGCCGGCCCTGATCAACCAGAACTCGGTCGCTATCGCTGCCGGGGCCTATACGTTTACAGCCAGCGGGTCCTCTGTCAAATTCCCCGGTTTCATGGCCCTTTACCTGTCCGCCGATGACGAGGCTGAAAAAAAAGAAAAAAAACAACCCCTTCCCGAACTTGAAGAGAATACTGAGCTGAAATTTTGTGCCATCCATCCCAAACAGCATTTCACGTTGCCCCCTCCCCGTTTTTCCGAAGCATCCCTGGTTAAGGAGCTTGAAGAAAACGGCATCGGCCGGCCCAGCACCTATGCCTCGATTCTCAGCATCATCCGGGACAAAGGGTACGTGGATTTTGTCAAAGGGTATTTCAAGCCCAGTGAACTGGGATTTATTGTCAACGATCTGCTGGTCCAGACCTTTCCCGATATTTTTTCGGTTGATTTTACCGCCAAACTGGAAGCCCTGTTAGATGGTATCGAAGAGGACCGGGTGAAACTCATAGACGTGCTCTCCCAGTTTTATAAGCCTTTTTTGGAAAAACTGGAAAATGCCCCGGAAAACATGCTGAACGTCAAGGGTGTGGGGTTTGAAACAAATTTGAAATGCCCGGCCTGTGACGGCCCACTGCATATAAAAGTCGGCAAAAACGGCCCTTTTATCACCTGTAACAATTATCCGGAATGCCGATTTTCAAGAGATTTCACCCGCTCTGAAAAGGGAAAAATACAACCGGTGGAACTCCCCCCCGAAGAGGTCACCGACAAAATATGCGACCAGTGCGGACAGCCCATGGTCATAAAAAGGGGACGGTATGGAAATTTTTTGGCCTGCAGCGGTTACCCCGCCTGTAAAAGCACCCAGTCCCTGGCCAACGGCAACGGAAATGATCTGGGCATAAAATGCCCCGAACCGGATTGCACCGGGACCATCGTTGAAAAAAAATCCCGCAGGGGTAAAGTGTTTTACGGGTGCAACCGGTTTCCCCAATGCACCTTTGCCACCTGGGATATGCCTGTGGATAAACCCTGTCCGAAATGCGGCGCTAAATTCATGGTTGAAAAAACCACTAAAAAACAAGGCACATTTCTAACCTGCATCAACCCGGAATGCAAACATCGGGAAGATAAAGCAGAGTAAAAAGAAACCCCGTGTCTCCTTTAATTTGATTAAAAACCAATAAAAAACTTGACTTTGGTTATAAAATTTAATATTTTTCTCGAATTCAAAATTAATTACGGAAATTAAAATGATAACCATCACCGTCCTTATCAGCCTTATTAGTATAATTATCCTCCTCGTCGTAGGTGTCCTTGCCTGCCACGAGGAACAGGGGTTGATAATGCCGTAGTTTAATCTACATACAGGAAATTCAAAATCCGTTATCAGCCCCTAAGGCCGGTAACGGATTTTTTTTTGGTAAATCCGGACACTCATAAAAAAAGGACAAGGAATCTGCAATGAAACTTACTGGTGCACAGATTTTGATGGAAGTGCTCAAGGATGAAGGGGTTGACACCATTTTCGGTTTCCCCGGAGGGGCGGTCATTGATTTGTATGATGAGCTCGCGAAAACAGACATCCGGCATATACTGGTCCGGCACGAGCAGGGGGCCGTTCATGCGGCGGACGGCTATGCCCGGGCCGGCAACAAGACCGGTGTCTGCCTGGTCACATCAGGGCCCGGTGCCACCAACACGGTGACCGGCCTGGCCACCGCCTATATGGACTCCATCCCCCTGGTGGTCATCACCGGTCAGGTGCCCAGCCACCTCATCGGCAACGATGCCTTTCAAGAGGTGGACATCGTGGGCATTACCCGTTCGGTCACCAAACATAATTATCTGGTGGACAGTGTCGAGTCGTTAGCGAGAATTCTTAAAGAAGCCTTTTACATTGCACGGTCCGGCAGGCCAGGGCCTGTTCTTGTGGATATTCCCAAAGACCTGACCACTTGTATCATTGATTACACGCCCATCAAACGGGTCAAGATCAAATCGTACAATCCCACGTACAAACCGAATACGCGACAATTGACCAAAGTGGTGGATCTCATAAAAAAGGCCAGAAAACCGGTTATCTTTGCCGGAGGCGGCGTCATTTTGTCCAATGCCGCATCCGAGGTTACCCGGCTGGCCCATACACTGCAGAGCCCGGTGACCACATCCCTCATGGGGCTGGGGTCACTGCCGGGAACGGACCCGCTATGGCTGGGCATGCTCGGCATGCACGGTACCTATCGGGCCAACATGGCCATCAGCAACTGTGATCTGCTCATCGCCGTAGGCGTTCGATTTGACGACCGGGTAACCGGGAAAACCGACACCTTCGCCGCCCAGGCCAAAATCGTTCATATCGATATCGATCCGACATCCATCCGAAAAAATGTGCCGGTCACCATCCCGGTTGTGGGGGATTGCCGGATGACCATTCGTCAGATCAACGAAATGCTGGAAAAAGAAGATATAGAAGAGATCACCACCAACAGAGACGCCTGGATCAGCCGGATAGACAAATGGAAAAACATGGGCAAACTGGCCTATACCCAGAAAGAGATCATCAAGCCGCAATATGTCATCGAAAGACTGTATGAACTGACCCGGGGGGAGGCCATTATTACCACTGAAGTCGGTCAGAACCAGATGTGGGCGGCCCAGTATTATCATTTCAACCGCCCCGGCCATTTTATTACGTCCGGGGGGCTGGGTACCATGGGATTCGGTCTTCCGGCAGCCATCGGGGCACAGCTTGCCTGCCCGGACAAACTGGTGGTAGACGTGGCCGGAGACGGCAGCATCCAGATGAACAGCCAGGAACTGATGACGGCCGTGGAGTGTTGCCTGCCGGTCAAGGTGGTCATTTTAAACAACCGCTACCTTGGAATGGTCCGACAGTGGCAGGAACTTTTCTATGACCGTCGCTATGCCTGTACCGGCATGGAACAGGCCCCTGATTTTGTCAAACTGGCCGAAGCATACGGTGCCGTGGGCCTGCGAGCGGAAAAACCCGATGAGGTGGCGGCGGTTTTAAAACAAGGCCTTTTTTCCGATAAAACCGTTGTCATGGATTTTGTGGTGGAACGTGAGGAAAGCGTCTATCCCATGGTCCCCGCCGGAGCGCCCATCACGGAAATGCTGCTGGTATAAAGGGAAAGAATTTATTTTTTGATTATTGTAATTTTTGTACATAAAAAATACGAATTTTAAAATTAAAACACCAAAAAGGTGTGTCGAAAGAGTTTGATTATGGCAGAGAACAACAATCATTTTGATCCGGCAAACGAAGAAAAACATATTTTCACCATGCTGGTGGACAACCAACCCGGCGTGCTGTCCCGGATTGTGGGGCTTTTCAGCGGCCGGGGGTTTAATATCGAAAGTCTTTGCGTCGCAGAAACCATGGAACCTTTGGTTTCCCGCATCACCATTGTCACCAAGGCCAATATGCCGCTGGTGGAGCAGATCAAGAAACAATTGAACAAACTCATTAACGTCATCAAGGTCCGCGACATGACCGGTTCAAAATCGGTACAGCGGGAGATGGCATTAATCTGTGTCCGGGCCGCCCCTGAACATCGCGCGGAGATCCTGCGTATTGTCGATATTTTCAGATGCAAGGTCGTTGATGTGGGCCAGGAACATTACACCATCGAAGTAACCGGAGACCAGGGCAAGCTCAGGGCCTTATTGAACCTTTTAAAGCCCATGGGTATCAAAAAAATTGCCCGCACCGGTGCCATCGCATTGTACCGGGAACCCAATTAGGCGCTGGCCGAAAAGCCAATAACAACGTATTTGCCATCTGTTACATCATTCTTGGCAAACAAAGTTTAGGTTATGTGCGTTTTGAGCAATGAGTGGTGGGTTTTGAGTGGTATCGCAGGGTGGGCTGGGCCCACCAAAAGGCAGTGCGAAGCGATCCCGGTGTTGTTTGTATTAAGTTAATGGCATTGACAAGTGAATAGTGAGCAATAAAAAAAACAAATAACCGATAACAAAAAATTAACCAACGGAGGATAAAATGGCGAAAATTGATTTTGGCGGTATTATTGAAGAAATTATTACATCGGAAGAATTTCCCCTGGAAAAAGCCCGCGACGTACTCAAGAATGAAACCGTTGCCGTGCTGGGCTACGGCATCCAGGGGCCCGGCCAGGCATTGAACATGAGAGACAACGGCATTAATGTCATCGTGGGACAGCGTGAGGGCGGAAAATCATGGGACAAGGCACTGGCCGACGGATTCGTCCCGGGCCAGACGCTTTTTCCCATCGAGGAAGCGGCCACCCGCGGCACCATCGTTCAATTTTTATTGTCCGATGCCGGCCAGACGGAAACCTGGCCCAAAATTAAACGCTGTTTAAACAGCGGCGATGCCCTATATTTTTCTCACGGGTTTTCCATTGTCTACAAAGACCAGACGGGCATCATACCGCCTGACAACATCGATGTGATCCTGGCGGCGCCCAAAGGCTCAGGGACCACCGTCAGAACGAACTTTCTAGACGGCAGCGGCATTAATTCAAGTTTTGCCGTATTCCAGGATTTTACCGGCCGGGCCCGGGAAAGAACTCTGGCTCTGGGCATTGCCATCGGCTCGGGCTATCTCTTCCCCACCACCTTTGAAAAAGAGGTTTCCAGTGACCTTACCGGTGAACGCGGCGTTCTCATGGGATGCCTGGCCGGTGTCATGGAAGCCCAGTACGATATTCTGCGCAAAAACGGCCACAGTCCCAGCGAGGCTTTTAATGAAACCGTTGAAGAGCTGACCCAGAGCCTCATCCGTCTGGTGGCTCAAAACGGAATGGACTGGATGTTCGGCAACTGCAGCACCACGGCCCAGCGGGGCGCCCTGGACTGGGCCCCGAAATTTAAGGCGGCAGTGGCCCCGGTTTTTAAAGACCTCTATGAAAGCGTCATTACCGGGGAAGAAGCCCGACGCACCCTGACGAAAAACAGCTCACCGAATTATCGTGAAGAACTCGACAAGGAACTTTCCGAGATCCGTAATTCGGAAATGTGGCGTGCCGGCGCCGCGGTACGCGCTTTGAGGCCGGAAAACCGTAAGTAAAAAGGGGCCGTCAGCATCTGAGATTGAAATCCAAGGGGCAGGGATCGGTGAATCCCCTGCCCCGTCAACCCATCGGCCCATAGAGACCGATTCAACCCACAACTGCAGGGAAAGCATAATGGAACCCATCCGGTTATATGATACAACATTAAGAGACGGCACCCAAGGTGAAAACATCAATTTCAGCGCCCGGGAGAAAATTCGTATTGCCCAGCGTCTGGATGATATCGGCATCCATTATATCGAAGGTGGCTTTCCCGGTTCCAACCCCCGGGACGTTGAATTTTTCGAGCGGGCCAGGGACGTTGAATTCAAGCATGCCCGACTCACCGCCTTTGGATCCACCCGGAGGCCCGGCATCAGTCCGGAGGATGATCCCAATCTTAAGACACTGGTTCAAAGCAACACCCCGGCGGTGACCATCTTCGGTAAAACCTGGGACCTCCATGTCAGGCAGATCATGGGCACCACCCTGGCGGAAAACCTGGCCATGATCCGGGAAAGTGTTCTTTTTCTTAATGAAAATGTCCGGGAAGTGATCTATGACGCCGAGCATTTTTTTGATGGTTACCGGGATAATCCGGAATATGCCATTGAAACCCTGATGGCGGCCTGCCAGGGAGGAGCGGCCAGCCTTGTGCTGTGCGACACCAATGGAGGGGCCCTGCCCTTTGATATCGAAACCATCATCCCTGTGATTCGACACCGGTTAGCCGATGAACTGGCCGGGACATGTCCTCACATCAAGATCGGCATCCATACCCACAATGACTGTGGGCTGGCCACGGCCAACACCATCGCCGCTGTACGCTCGGGGGCGACCATTGTCCATGGCACCATCAACGGATACGGCGAACGGTGCGGCAATGCGGACCTGACAACACTGGCACCACTGTTGAAACTGAAAATGGGGTATGACTGCATGACCGATACAAACCTTGCCAAACTGAAGAAACTGTCCCGTTTCGTCAGTGAAACAGCCAACATGACACCACTTAGAAACCGGCCCTTTGTGGGTAAAAGCGCGTTTGCCCACAAGGGCGGCGTTCATGTCAGCGCCATCATGAAAAACCCCAGGGCCTATGAGCACACGACACCTGAACTCATCGGCAACAAAAGACGGGTGTTGATCTCCGATCTGGCCGGAAAAAGCAATGTGGAATATAAAGCGAAGGAACTCGGGGTGGACCTGAATGTGAACGGATCCAGCACCCGCCAGATTGTTTCGGAAATAAAAAAAATGGAGCAGCAGGGCTTCCAGTTTGATGTGGCCGACGGATCCTTCAAAATTCTCCTTGAAAAGCACACCAGACAGTTCGATCCGTCCTTTGATCTGGAATCCTTCCGGGTGACCATCGAGAAGGACAAGGACCAGCCCTGCTCTTCCCATGCCACCATCAAAATCGCTGTGGGGGATAAAAAAGAGATCACCGCCGCCGAAGGAAATGGCCCGGTGAGTGCCCTTGACAATGCGCTGCGCAAAGCCCTGGAAAAATTTTACCCGGGTCTGGACAGCATGGGGCTGGTGGATTTCAAAGTCCGCGTCATCGACGGCCGGGAAGGCACGGCGGCAAAGGTACGGGTCCTCATCGACTCCAGGGATGAAGATCAGATATGGAGTACCATCGGTGTATCCGAGGATATCATAGAAGCCAGCTGGCAGGCATTGGCCGACAGTTTTCAGTTCAAATTGTCAAATGACCATAAACAGGCCAAATAAATTCGAACCAATGGGCTCCTCGCTGTTACATATGGGTAAATTTGACCCGTACAGTCCCGGGCACCCATACAAAACAGCGAGGAAGCAACCAATGCATATAGGAACATCTATTTTGAAAATAAACGAGGGAATCAACGCCGCAGGATATACGCACCCGCTTATCCTGTGGCCCATGCTCATCTGCGATTGAATTCATCACCGGTTTTTGTCGCTGTCAGACAGCCATGACGCTTTCTCGGAACGGGCGCAGGGTGCAACAACACCCGTGGAGAAAATATAAAGATACAAAACAAGGAGAAACCAACTATGAGCGATCGCATCTATATTTTTGATACAACATTAAGAGACGGTGAACAGTCCCCCGGCGCCAGCATGAATGCCGGTGAAAAAATACGCCTGGCCACCCAGCTTGAAAAACTGGGTGTGGATATTCTGGAAGCCGGCTTTCCGGCAGCCTCCAATGGAGATTTCGATGCCGTGTCCCAGATTGCCGGAAAGGTACAGAAAATGGAAGTTGCGGCACTGGCCCGAACAGGTCGCGATGATATCGACCGGGCCTGGCAGGCCATCCAACACGCGGCCAACCCCAGAATCCATACCTTTATTGCAACTTCTGAAATCCATATGAAATACAAACTGAATATGACCCGTGACCAGGTGGTCGATGCCGCAGTGGATGCGGTTAAATATGCCAGCACCTTTACCGACCGGGTTGAGTTTTCCGCTGAAGACGGTTCCCGGAGCGACCGGGATTTTCTGTGCCGGGTGTTTGAAGCGGCCATTGCTGCCGGGGCCACCACCATTAATCTGCCGGATACAGTGGGATATGCCATACCCGAGGAATTTTCCGACCTGGTCAAATACATCATGGCCCACACCCCCAACATTCACAAAGCTGTTTTGAGCGTACACTGCCATAATGACCTGGGACTGGCCACGGCCAACACCCTGGCGGCCATTGCTGCCGGGGCCCGGCAGGCGGAAGTAACCATCAACGGTATCGGTGAACGGGCCGGGAACACCTCCCTTGAAGAGGTGGTCATGGCCCTGCATACCCGCCCCAACTTTCTGCCGGTCACCACCAACATCAAAACCGAATATATCTATCCTACCAGCCGCCTGGTAAGCATGATCACCGGTATCCTGGTACAGCCCAACAAGGCCATCGTGGGTGCCAATGCCTTTGCCCATGAGGCCGGTATTCATCAGGACGGGGTCCTGAAAAACCCCATGACCTATGAAATCATGAGCCCGGAAACCATCGGATTGAGCACGAATAAACTGGTCCTGGGCAAACACTCGGGTCGTCATGCCCTCCGCTCCCACCTGAAAAATTTGGGGTACGACCTGTCTGACGAAGAGTTAAAACTGATGTTTATCAGATTCAAAGACCTGGCCGATAAGAAAAAAGTGCTCATGGACGAGGATCTGGAAGCACTGGTCACCGAAGGGATCCTGCGGACCAATGATATTTTTCACCTTGAATATCTGCATGTGGTCTGCGGCAGCACCGTGCTGCCCATGGCCAGTATCAAACTCTCTGTCAACGGTCGATCCGTACAGGGTGCAGATTATGGCAACGGCCCCATTGATGCCACCTACAACACCATTTCAAAACTCGCCGGGTCCCGGTCCGAACTGCTGCGATTCTCCGTCAGCGCCCTCACCGGCGGCACTGATTCCCAAGGTGAAGTAACGGTGCGACTGCGGGAAAACGGTCTGGTAGCACTGGGACGCGGGTCTGATCCGGATATTATTACCGCCAGCGCCAAAGCCTTTATCAACGGGCTGAATCGTCTGGAATACCTCAAAGCCAATCCCGTTCAGGCATCACAGGTTTTGTAATTAGGTTGAAGGGTAATAGATTGAAGGTAGAAAGCTGGAGGCATCGTAGGGTGGACTGTGCCCACCGATACAAAGAATACCTTCAATCAAACATCCGGGACCAATAACGGTTCAACAAGAGTCAAACCGGCCCGAACATGGCGCACGAAAAAAAGGGGTTGCACGCAAGGTGCGGCCCCTTTTTTATTTTGTAACCACAAAGTATTATCCGGGCACCCGAATGAACCGATATGCCTTTGCGCTGATCTCTTCCACCCCAACAAAATCAACAGCAATTCTTGACTTTGGCGTACCAGTAAGCACACGTTTTAACAGACCTGATTTTTGTGGAATAACTTCACTATATCGTCACTCGAATATTATTGACATTCTTAGTTTGCCATAATATCCAAACAATATATGGCGTTCATCCGGACTTAATATTAAATTTCCTGTAGTCCTTTAGAAATTCTTATTTTCTATTCTTACTCACTATTGAATCGATAATTCTGCCAACCTTTATTGCTGGGCTATGGCCCATATTTAAAGCTGGCCATCTTGCTTGAAAAATGGCAATGAACCAGCCTGCCGATAGCAGCGGGGTATTAGCCCCAAGCTTCGCAATAAAATCGATTTATCTGTTTCAGATGTGTTCAGTTCTATCAACCTGATTACGCCAACTAATCTGCAACACGGCCTGATAGCGGGCCGCGCATAACGACTTTTCAAAGTGCATGAATTCTGACAGCCGCAGGAGGGATAAGACATGAAGAAGGTATTCGTTTTCTGCTTGCTGCTATCCATTGGACTGAATTTGGATGGGTCCGACGTCTGGGCTATTGATGTCGGATGGATGCAGAAGGGGGTGCGTGTATGGTATTTTGGCGGTGTTGGCAGCACAACGTCTTCAGATGCCGAAGAAGCGTATTTATTCAGCGTCGTAAACGGCAACGATGTGCAGGTAACCAAACATTCAGGCATGAACCATTGGGGCACCCCCTTTCCGGTCAATAGCACGACATACTCTTTTCTTGACAAGGGTCCTTGCTGGATACACCCGCAGGTGCTCCAAAACCTGCAGATGGGAGACAACTGGATGGGTTTCGAGATCGTCACAATAACTCGGGCTCCCTATACATACGATACGTTTCCTTACCGCCTTCTTCCCGCAAAGGCGCTATTTAATCATACGCCCCAGCGGGAAGTGGTCAAATTGACCTATATGATTGCAGGTTACAGCACCGGGCTTGCGTATTTCGATGCCGAGACAGGGCTCTGTCTGCTCTACTCACAGATGAATGGATCTGTAACCGTGTTTTTCGTGCTGAGCGAAATCAATTATGATTTTGCGACGCAAAGGGCCTTTGCTGAGGACGACGGTCCCCACACCGGATTCAAATCATTTGTCAGTGAGGTATCACTGGGCTGGGACTGGCCCAATCCTGGGGGAGGCACCGTCACAATCCACTCTTCAGTTGAATCTCGTTACGGGAATACAGTGGAAATGTGGGCAATTACCTCTGAATGCGGCGAAACCTGCTATACGCCACCCTATGAATATTATTGTTTTTTGGGGAGTATTCCGATTCTGCGACGCATAAACATGGACCCGCCACCCCAAGATCCACCGGAGTTGTGGAATGAATATGGCCACTACCTCTGGTGGTGGGTGCCGACAAGCGTATTGCAGAATTCAACAATTAATGTATTCGGTGTTCCAATGACAAGGACTTCCACTAACCCATATACATTTGAGGCAACCGAAGCACCGGATGGCTTTTTCTTTTCCAAGTTGTGGTTCGGAAACGACGGTTATATGACTGCCTTTTCAGCCAAAGATTCTATTACAGGGCTCGATATTGCTCCGGGACAATTTCAATTTAATAATCTTACCACGGTTGACGGGATAGACTATTACAGAGATACCATGGGATTAGCCACACCAGTTCAGATCATCTATTCTGGTGATGTGGATGGGGATTTTGACGTGGATCTTGCCGATACAATCTTATCGCTGAGAATACTCGCTGGATTTCCCTTGACCCAAAGCATTGGAGGAGATGCTGATGTGAATGGTGATGCATCAATCGGCATCGAGGAAGCGATATATATCATCGAAAAGGTGGCCGGACTGAGAAAATAAGTTAAATAAACAAATAGCTGCCGTCGAGATATTTATGAACCGCCTGCTGCCTCTGAACATAGGGTACCGCCTTCCAAAACAGTCTGTCGTTCAATAGGTTGTTCATTGATAGCTGTCGACATGTGACTTTGTGGCTATCACACAAAAATCGTGTCTCTCACAACTGGTGTTTACCGCTACGTTTCCGAGTGACAGATGCTCCTGCGCTGCTCTGTAACCCGCACCGTCATAGGAATTCCGGCTTCCCGTTTTCTTGCCATAATCCCAATTTTATTACAGTTAAAGCTTTCCATCAAAAAATTTTGCCAACAAACAACAAAACCCCATCACTCAGTATTCTTGAGAAACGGGGTTTTTTCGATATTCATGGTATCTGTTTTATCCTTACCTATTTTTAAGGTTAAGAACGCTTCAGATTTTCATATTTAAATGAACATGTAAAATATATAGCAGGCAATGGATTAAAAGTCGAATTCTGAATATGACAGAATAAACTTACAATAGTTTTGAGTCAGCAAGCTAACCGACAAGAAAAATTCTGGAAGAATAGATGTGGGAAATATAGTGGTTTAAAATTACTGCCTGGTTGTGCTAACTGTATGTTTTGCTAGCTATGGGGGTCACGCCCGAAGTATTTACAGTACCGTAGGATGTAGAGTACTCGTTCTGCAAATCCGTAAAATGAGAAAAAATGTTCAAACAACCATAAAAAAAGGATGCGGAATGAATGTTGAAATAAAACCGGCCCGAACGGGTGAACAGATACGTATTTTTTTACTTCCGGTTGGAAGATTGTGAATATTAAAGCGAGGATCAGTAGCTGTGGCTGATAACTATGCTCAAATCGTAAGAAACAACATCAACCGCCTTTTCAATCCGATACCAAAGGGTTCGGCCGAAAACCTGCCGGCGGACAAAAGCAAAAACAGCTTTGTGTTTACAGCTTTCGGGGAGATCTGTGAGATTGGACCTGACGGCATCTTCCTTAACAAAAAAAAGCAGACGGGTGTAACGGGCATCCTGATTTCACTGTATGCCCTTCATGCCGTCCCGACGCCCCTTGTTCTGGAGCCGTTCAAGGCGTTCAGAGAATTGCCGGGCAGCATGCCGTATACCGGGGCGTTTGCCACCCATACCCAGCAGATCCTGGTTCCCCATGCCTCTCAAATTAAGGTTTTAAAGAACCAGATCAGCCGGCAGCTTGACGGTCACAAAGCGCCGAAAACGATGGGCGGTGACTTTGCCTTTATCGTCCATCCCCTGCCCAAAATCGCCCTGTGCTACATCGTTTATCTGGCCGACGATGAGTTCCCGGCTTCGGTGACCTGCCTGTTTTCAAATAATGCCCACTGTTTTCTGCCCACAGATGCCCTGGCCGATGTGGGAGAGACCACCTCACGAAAAATAATCGATATTATACGCCCGACATAGCTCCTTCAGCAGATACCCATGCAAAGTCAACCCCATGGTTGCAAAAGCTGGAGGGCTTCAGGGTCAAGGCGGAAAGGGCTTGCGGTAGTGAACTACCGCAAGCCCTTGACAACGCAGGATCTGGCGTTCTCCGGCTTTCCCGAAGGAAAGAAAAGAGGATTCAAAAACAAACTTTTATGGAATTCACATCAGGTGACATCCATACATAGGACCAATAGTTCAACAACTTGTTGTCATAATTTAAATATTAAAATATTTGCCATCTTTTCTATGGTCGCGGTAGGAACGCAGGTCACCCTGCACCCCCCGCACAGATCCCAGCGAGCGCTACTAACGCACTGGGCTCCTACCTCGGGTTGTGACGTACAGTTGCAAATTGGGATACGGATGCATAATTCGGACTTTTGGCAACCATCGTTCGATCAGGCGGTTCATACGTTCCCAAGTCAGCTTTGATCGCTGACTGCGGCGACGAAGTGCTTTGTACCATAGTTGACTTAGATGATACCTAAAGCTCTCCAACTTGCGACCATTCCCAGGAACACCAAAGTAACGATAGTGGCCGTGCAATACAGACCCAAGCCACTTGCCGACAAACGGAACAGGCATGTGGAGTCGGATTCGCAACTCCTTGCCAAGTTCTGCCAGCTTCTTTTGGATCCCCTTTTTCTTGGTGTGCCGCAATACAACGAACTTCCCTTTCCGGGTTCGACCGCATATGTGCGTAAATCCAAGGAAGTCAAACGTCTTGGGTTTGCCCAACCCTCTGCGCCTGCGGTTTTGCGCCGCAAATCGTCCAAATTCGATCAATCGGGTTTTATCGACATGCAATTCAAGATTAAACTTTCTAAAACGCTCAACAAGCATTTCCTTGAATTGCTCGGCATCCTGCCGGTACTGGAAGCCCACCACAAAGTCATCGCAAAACCGCACTATGATCATGTCGCCGGTTGCACGCGTTTGCCTCCAGTGGTGCGCCCAGATGTCGAAGACGTAGTGAAGATAAACGTTGGCAAGCAACGGACTGATACTGCCCCCCTGCGGTACGCCTTCTTCGCTAACAACCCTTGCGCCTTCTTCCAGAACTCCCGCATTCAGCCATTTCTTGATATGCCGCAAGACCCTTTTGTCTACGACTCGATGCTCGATGAATTTTACCAGCCATTCATGGTCGATGGCATCAAAATAGCCACGAATGTCCGCATCAAGCACCCAGCTTACCTTCTTCGTCATGACCGCCGCGTTGAGCGCATTCAGAACATCGTGTGGACTACGTCCAGGTCGGAAACCATACGAAAAACCCATAAAGTCGGTTTCATATATCGTATTCAATACTGTTGTGGTCGCCCGCTGAACGATCTTGTCCTCCAGTGTCGTTACACCCAATGGCCGTTGACGGCCATCGCTTTTCGGTATGTACACTCTTTTCACCGGTTTTGCTCGGTACGCCCCACGCTTCAGACGGCCGGACAGGTCATCAAGGTTGCCCTCAAGTTCCTGCCCATAATGCCGCCATGTCTCACCATCCACTCCCGGGGCAGCGTCCCGCTTAAGACTGTGGTACGCATTGCCGAGTGCTTCGATGGTGTATACATGATGCCAAAGAGAGGTAAACCGCATCCTTCTATCACGTTCTGCTACCTGTCGTACCCGTTCCAGCGCTTTTGGCAAGCCGAACAGATGAAACTGACGATCTCTGGCCGGCCGTCTCAGCATTCTAACGCTTTGGGGCCATTCGAATTTCGTCATTCTCACCTCTTTCCCGGTTCAGCGCCCGGAGCTTGTTTGGCCAGATCGGATTCCCCTTGGCCAGACCCCTTTCCTCCACCACCTCCGCTGACAGGAGTCACACCTGCCTTTGTTCGGCGATCTCCTCGGTACTATGGGTCTGTCCGACTTCCCACGCCCGTACGCCGCAGTCGCACTCCCTTGGGATTCACTGCGCGGACCTTGTCACCACCAGGCCAGACATGGGACCTCCCGGTTCCCGTGCGAAAAGCTTCCGTGCATGCATGGGGTCTACGACCACGCGGAGCCGAAACACATCTTGCGTTAGCGATGTATTCCGTGTTGCCTTCCGTACACGTTGACGACGTCGGCACTCCGAAGCAAACCCCCTTTCGCGGCTCAATACCCAGCCTGCACGTTCCCCTGTCAACGCTTCGCGAACCACCTTACGGGGATGCACGCATGACTCGGGGCCGATGTGATTCGCTAAATCTTCATCGTGTGAAACTTACATTCACTGCTCTCCACCGGTTTTTACCGGCGCTCCAACATTGGGGTAAAGGCAATCGGACCCTCACAAACGATTGATGACCTTCGGGACGAGGTCTGTTTTGAGTAAAAGAACAAAAAAACCATCCGGTTTCAAACGACAGCGAGAAGCGGTATTTCAGCCAGAATTCAGAGAGGATCTATGGTACCGGGTTGTTGAGATTGATCGTAAGACAGCACTCCGTATTTTTCAATTGGTCGAAGCGATTATGCGAGACCCTTTTCAGGGTATCGCAAACCCGATGAATTTTATTTATCCATAATGGTTTATCATGGCTGTAGCCCATCTGTGGTCCGGTAAAGTTTGCTGCGCCGGTCTTTCAGATAAAAAATTTTACTGTTTTTTTGCCGATGACGATTCAAGGTGGTGAGATTAAGATCACAAAAAAGCATCTTTTCCCGGGTGCCGTGATATTCGCAGACAGGCATTGCGCTGCGATAACCCCAGACTCCCATACCACCGCCCTTTCCGCCGCCATCAACCACATGGTTACAGGCCGCCACATACAGGGTGTTGTCATAGGCCCTGGCCCCCAGGTACCGGTTCCATACCGCCATTCTCTGCAGGCCGCCCAGGGGCGAGGCATGGGGTGAAAAAAGAATATGGGCACCCTTGAGAGAATAAGCGGTAGCCACTTCAGGAAAATGCATGTCATAACAGATGCCCATGGCGAAAACCACCTGCTGGCCGGCGGCATCGTTCAGATGAAATACAGGCAGGTCCTCCCCTGGTGAAAAAACAACCCGTTCCAGTCGCCCGGGATGGGTCTTGCGATATTTTTCAATATGCTGATCGGGAAATGCCGCAATCTGGGAAATATACAAATGGTTTCCCGCCGATTCAATCAAACCGGCCAGGATGACAATATGATATTGGGCGGCCATCTGTAAAACCCGGGTTGTGGCATCACCGGGGATCGGTTCGGCGAGACTCTCCGTGTGCACCCTGTCGTATCCGGAAATAGACAATTCAGGGAAACAGATAATCATCGCCCCTTCAGCAGCTGCCCGGGCGGCGAAATAATCAATCTTGGCCAGATTAACCGCTTTAGCGCCCTCTGAATCCATCTGGACCAGGCAGATCCGAAAGCAGGACAGGTCAAACCCGGATGCCGTCCCCAGACCGATCCAGGCGACCAGGGACACCAGGATAACAACCGGTATTGAGAGAAATAAAGATTTTTTCATAATAGGTATAAGGCCTGCGTTGCACATGATCGCGGCCATCAACATCGTAAGCCGGGTCTGCCAAACGGCAAACCCGGCTTACAATATATCCCAGATTAATAACGGTAGCTCACCCCCGCCTCAAAATAGGCGCCGTCCTGGACATAGTAGGCATTAGCATATGCTCCGCCGGCTTCGGTCAATTCGCCGGTACTGTTGCTGACCCGCTCGATTTTTTCGTTGAAGATATTTTTACCGAGAACCCAGATCTGCCAGTTTTTAATGCGATAGGAAATGTTGGCGTCAACAGTAGTTGTGGCGTCATAATCGATGCGGTTGAGATAATCCACATATTTTGAACCGGTATAGTTTACATCAGTGCTGCATTTCAGATTCTTGAACGGGTAAAAGTCAAGCCCAATTGTAGAACTGTACTCGGGAATATCGTAAAGTTCATACCCATCCAGATCCGCCATCACCTTCTCGTTTGTCGGATGCTCAAAAATACGCATCTCGCCCGAAGTCCATTCTATATTCTGCCAGGTACCCGAAAGTCGATATCCCAGAAGCTGCCAGGGCCGGCCGTCAAGCTCCACCTCAATTCCAGTGGCCCGGGCATCACCGATATTTTTCTGTCCCAGATAGGTCTTGTCTTCATCGTAAGCGCTGCCGAATTTGTCCTTATATTCGGCATAATACAGCGTCAAATTAATATTAAGCGCCTCGGCAACCATGTGTTTGTACCCTATTTCACAGGTCAGGGTTTCTTCAGGTTCAAGGTCCTCGGGCCGGTTCATCTCGCCCCCTTTTTCAGCGGCCCAGGCATAATACCGCGGTGTGGGAAACCAGTAGTTCCGGCCGACGGAAAAATAAAGATTGGCCGTTTCACTCAGGTGATAGGAAGGGGCGATCTGCCAGCTGTACAGGGTTTCATCTTCATTTAACTTCTGGGGTACCCTGTCCTCAAAATCCACCTCGACCTTGTCCACACGCCCGCCGATTTTCAGGCCCCAGGTATCACCGAGAAGAAAATCATTGTCCCAGAACACGCCGTATTGTTTTTCATCCACATTAAAAACGTATTTATCAATATTTTTTGTTTCGTTGTAGGGGTACCGCCGATTCTGCTCAAAGGCAATATTTTCGTAGGTGATGCCCACCGAGGGGCTATAACTGATATTTCCAAAATCAAAATTATACCCGCCCGAAAGATTGAAGACATAGGCATCCTGATCCTTGTCGTCGTAATAAACGCTTGTTTCCTTGACCTTCAGGTAGTGCAGATCCCGATAGTCTTCGGAATAGCCGGTCCAGGCGGCGTTGGCGTCAATGAAAAGATCGGCGGTCCGGTGGGAAAATTCAAGGGCCAGGGTATTTTCTTTCTGGTCTTTTTCAGTGTGCCACCAGAGGGTGGGATCGTCGGCACTGACCGGAAAATGGATGTCCCGGCGGTAATGGTCCAGCTGATAGGCTTCTTTTTGAAACCCATAGGCGGAGGTGGAATCCGAATCAATATAATTGTACCGGGCGCCCAAGCGGGTGTTTTCGGAAAAATTATAGCCGGCCTTAAACAACACCGATTGCCGGTCGGTTTCTTCTTCTTCGTAGCCATTGGTGGAATAGTTCCCGAAATTGGCAGCATAATCCCAGGCATTTTTTTGGCCCGAAAAGCCCGCATTCTCATCATGGGTGTCCCATGAGCCATACGAGGCCGAAATATTGGCCCGGAAGGGTTTTTCCTTGTTAGCCCTTTTGGTGATGATGTTGATGACGCCCCTGGCCGCACCCGGACCATAGGCAATACCCGCCGATCGCAATACCTCGATGCGCTCAATCTCGGAAACCGGGATAAAGCTGAATTCGTTGTACTGGTAATCCCCTATTTTCTGGGGAATACCGTCGATGAGAATGACCGGTCCGCCGGCCATGGCACTGCGGTTTCCGCGAATGGTGACCGATGAACTTTTCGCGCTGGTATTATCAACCCCCGGGATTTTGGACAGGGCTTCGGTGATATCCTTGGCCCCCATCTCAACCAACTCGTCTCCGGTAATGATGGATATGCTGGAGGGGGTATCGATAACCCGGGTTTCGTGGGTGGCGGTAACCAGAATTTCATCCAGTGTATGCACGGCCAAAGTCTGCTCCTGGGCCCACACGACACCCGTTGCCAGCAATACCACTGCCGTCATAATAAAAAATTTCTTCACTGTCCTGCTCTTTCTCTCCATGCCTGCTGCTCCTTTTGACGATAGATTCAATGTTGTGCCGGGTGAGCATGTCACCGCAGGTGACGGGAGGAGAGAAAGACCGCTTTCAACCGGTGCCGCAAAAAAAATCCCCGGATCCAGATACTTCTGGTCCGGGGATGTCCCTTGTTTCATCCGCACGGTCTTTTGGCCGCCCACATCCGCGAAGGCACACGCCCATCTGCACAGTTTATGCCTGCTGTTTCACAATGAAATGCAGACGATGCCGATGGTGTGTAATTAGCCAATTTTGCCCAGGCAGGTCTTCTGGCTTCCTTCCCTTTCTGGCTACCTTCCCATTCCGGTTCTCCGAAACAGTGGCATGTAATGCCAAAACGGTTTTTCTGCTGATTGTGCCGGCAGAAAAAAAAGGTTACAGCGGCGGGTCCGTTCCCGATTTTCACGGGATTCCCTATTAAGCTGAATGCACCTGAACAATTATGTATCGGTACCTTGCCGGTATAAATCCGGACAGTACCTATTTTTTAACTATTGATGTAAGATGTCTCCTAAAACAATTGGGCCTTTAACTAAAAAAATCCCATCGCTTTGTCAAGAAAAAATCTCATAATATTGCCGGGCGGCATCCACAGGTTGTTGCCCTGGCACTTAACGCCCGACAAATACCGGTCTTCCAATGCCGTACAGAGGCAGAAATCGCCGGGTTAAATCGGCCAAAAGGGCCTATACGCCCGACATTGCCCCATGTGCTTCATCGATGCGTGCGGTAATATATTTTGCAAGGTCATCGTCGGCCTGGTCATAATCAAAGCAATGGGCATCGGCCCCGAGAAGACCGCCGGGCACAAAATCCCCCAACTCGTCCGGGTCCTGGATCATTTCATTGAAAAAACAGACGCTGAGCCATCGGTCTGCCGGGTCATCATCGATGATGTCCGCCATTACAAACATGGGTTTGTCCTTGATGACCGGATCGGCCACCGTCGCCCGCAGGGAATACGTCACCCCCGGCCGGCCCACAAAACTCAGGATCGTATGGTCCAGGGATTCCAGGTGGTTCTTAAAGCCGATGAACGCCTTTTTGATCTCCGACACGCCGTCAGTCCAGTCTTCAAGCAGTTTATTCAATTCCATTTTGTCATTTTTGTCGGCAAACATTGTTTTCCTTTCACAATTTTTTTATTAGCATACAGTTTTTACAATCCCCGCATCCATTCAGACCTAAGTTTTACTTTTCCGGCCAGGGCCGCATCGATTAATTTCAAGGTGGCCTCTTTATCCTCGGGCAACCGGGCTCTGATGGGCAGATAGTTGGATGCGTGATTCGCGTGAAAAAGACCGCCCGTCAAACAGGTATGGGCTATCATGGTGCCCAGTTCCATAAGCATTTCATCAGGCCCGATCAGTTCAAATGTACCGGCCTCATAGTCGGTAAAAAGCGGCGTTCCCGGGATCAACATCAGGCTCAGGGCCCCCACATATTCGGGATCAATGGCAGATAAAACCTCTCCGGTCTTTCGGGCATGAACCAGGGATCTTTGCCGGCCGGCAACGCCCAGCAGCACGGTAAGGCTCAGCCGAATCCCCGCCTGCCTGGCCTTTCTGCCCATGCGGATCATTTTATCTGCACTGGCGCCCTTGCAAATGGCCGCAAGGGTGGCATCATCCCCTGATTCAAGACCTATATAGGCAATACCGAGGCCCAATTTTGCCAACTGATCAAGATCTGCCGCACTTTTCAGATGCAAACTCTTGGTATTGGCATAGACACCGACCCGGGTCACCCAGGGCAGCTTTTGCCGGATGGCCGATAATATATTGACCAGTCTTTTCTGGGGAATAATCATGGCATCCCCGTCACAGATAAACAGTCGTTCCTGGCGGCGGTAGTGGGTTGCCGCAAAATCAAGATCCGCCATGATCATCTCGTCCGACTTTATTTTAAAGCGCTCTCCCTTATAAGCCCCGCAGAAGGTACACTTGTTGTGGGAGCAGCCCACGGTTGCCTGCAGCAGAATGCTGTTGGCCTCACTGGGCGGCCGGATGATGTTTCCCTCATAATGCATGGGTCAATAGCTCCTGATACCTGTGAACGGCTGCTTATAAAATGGATTATCCGTTAGGTAATTTGATTACAATTATCATCTCACATTGTCAAGCAGGTGTGACCGGCAACCGCAGGGTAACCGCATTTATAATCTTTAACGCCACGCGAATGCAGAAACCAAAGCCCGGGATGGTTTTATCCTTGGGCGACCCAAAAAAGACAACAAGCAAACCGTACGCATTGAATATAAATACGGTTATCCTGGCGGCAACCGGTTCCAACTGTTCATTTTCCTTGTTCTTTTCGCTAAATCAGGCTATGCAGGTTTTGGTCAATGCCGTTAACATAAACAGCCATATTTCTCATTAATATTTTATATTCTGAAATTCGTGTTGTTATGTCAAAAAAAATTACAATCATCAAAAAACAAATTACAAATAAATCAAAATGCATAACAATTGACGATTCCTCGCAGCAAGCTGCGAGGAATCGTCGACCGTAAGGAATTCTGTCTATTTTAGATTCGCTCGCATCCCCCGCGGCAAGCCACGGGGGATGCGCTCGCTGTTGCGGTTCAAGGCTATATGGGGTTACTCAAATGGCTTTTGATTTTATTTGAGATTTGGACATTGTTATTTGGAATTTATTTGTTATTTGATGCTTGGAATTTGTGATTTACAGCGTACGCCTTTTCAACTGCGCCGGTTTATCCGGGTTAGGGTCATTACCCTGCTTTTTAAGCGCTAAACACTAACGGCGAACCGTAAACGATTATCAAACATCTTCAGGATCGAAAATACCATGGTTGACAAAAATACACCCCCAATCACCGGAGACGGCCCCATTAATCTTATGGCGGACAAGGATCGGTCAGACCTGCTTAAAGAAATTGCCCTGAACCTGTCGGATATCAGCCTGAACGACCATCAGCTCTGCGACCTTGAGCTGCTGGCATCCGGGGTTTTTTCACCTCTGGACGGGTTTATGATACGCTCCGACTACGAGGCCGTTCTGGACAGAATGCAGCTTCAGGACGGCACGCTCTGGCCCATTCCCATCTGTCTGGATATATCGAAAACAAAGGCCATGGCATTGGAAGCCGGTCAGTCCGTGGCCCTCCGCGACCCGGAAGGTTTTCTGCTGGCGATCCTTCACATCGCCGACATCTGGCCCGTGGACAGAGCAAAAGAGGCACTAACGGTTTACGGCACAACGGATCTGTCCCATCCCGGGGTCAGTTATGTTTTCAATACCATCAGAGAATACTATGTCGGCGGCAAACTGGAGGTTATCAGCCAACCCCTCCACTTCGATTTCAAGCCCCTTCGCATGACACCGGCCGAAGTACGGCAGCTGTATAAAAAACTTGGATGGAAGCGCATCGTGGGCTTCCAGACGCGAAACATCATTCATCGGGCCCAGTTTGAGCTGACCCTTGAAGCCATGCGTCGGGCCAAAGCCAACCTGCTTCTGCTGCCCATGACCGGTCTGACCAAACCCGGCGATTTTGATTATTATACCCGCATGAGATGCCTCAAAAAGATGGAAGGCTATTATCCGCCGGGAACCTGTGTAATGGCCATGTTGCCCCTGTTCATGCGACTGGCCGGGGCCCGGGGTGCCCTTCTGGATGTCATCATCGGTAAAAATTTCGGCTGCACTCATTTTGTCATCGGGCACAACCATGCCGATCCGGGCCGCCCAGGCAGTGACAAACCCTTTTATTCCAACGGCAAAACACGTGAAACCGTTACAGAATTCAGTGCTGAAACAGGGGTTGACATCATCTCGTTCAAGGAAATGGTTTACCTGCCCTTTGAAGATCAGCACAAGCCCATCGACCAGGTGTCCGAAAATGTCCGAACCGTTTCGTTTACCGGAACGGATATCCGGGATCGCATAAAAACCGGAAGAGACATTCCGAACTGGGCGACATTCCCCGAAATTGCCGCAGAACTTCAAAAAGCTTATCCACCGCCCGGGAAACAGGGCTTCACTATTTTTTTAACCGGTCTTTCCGGGGCCGGCAAGTCAACCATCGCCAAAGTGCTGTATGCGCGGATTCTCGAAATCGGTGACCGCCCGGTCACCCTGCTCGACGGTGATATTGTCCGCCAGAACCTTTCCAGTGAACTGACCTTTTCCAAAGAACACCGGGACATCAATGTCAGACGGATCGGTTTTGTGGCCAGCGAAATCACCAAAAACAGAGGCATTGCCATCTGTGCCCCCATTGCCCCCTATGAAAATACCCGCCGGGAAATCCGCAGGACCATCGAGACCCACGGCGGCTTCATCGAGATCCATATTTCCACCCCCATTGAAGAATGCGAAAAAAGAGACCGGAAAGGCATGTATGCCAAAGCACGGGCCGGTCTGATCAAGGGCTTCACCGGCGTGGATGATCCCTATGAAATTCCTGAATCCCCTGAGTTATCCATTGATACCACCGACTGCACCCCTGACGAGGCGGCCCAGGAGGTCCTGCTCTTTCTGGGGCAGAAAAGGTATATCTGACGGTCTCGCAAAAAATCCGACTCCTGCGTTGCGCTGCATTTTGCAATCATTCAACGTACCATAAGTACGCCTCATGATTACAAAATTTGCACGCCTTGAATTTGAACTTTTTACGAAACCGTCTAAAACAGACTTTCTACGAATTTATCATATATAGCTGTTAGCCAAAGAATTCCTTCACTTCTCACTATTCACTTTTCAATTATACCGGTCACCTCATGTTCTATTTTTTTGGCATAAAAAACATGAATTTCAAAATTCAGTCACTAAAATACAACTTGCCAGGAAAAGGGTGCCGCTTTTTTTCACAATAGGCCTTGACTTCTAAATAAATTCTCCTTAAAAGTATTTCCAAAATTGTTGGGTGCGTAAGCTTAATAGGGAATTCCGTTAAAATCGGAAGCGGTCCCGCCGCTGTGACCGGTGACGAAATCCGCATTATGCCACTGCCAGGCTCGAGTCTGGTGGGAAGGCGCGGAGATTAGAGTGATCCGGGAGCCAGAAGACCTGCCTGCAAATATAGCCGAATTCTTTTCGATGAAAAAAGCGATACGGCCACTTCCACAAGGGTTAAGTAAACTGGGTGCAGCCCTCCAAGCAAATTTATCATGCTTGGAGGGCTTTTTTTTTTGGGGTGGTTTTAAAAAATGTATCGGGAAGGGGGTGAACGAAACGTCTTGGCAGATATTAAAAAATCATCGGCCTATTGTTTTGACTGAATCGAATCGGATAAACCACAGCTATTCTGTAATCGGGCATTTAAACATCTGAACGGATATACGCACGCTTCTCATTGACATACGATTTAAATTTATTCAAAACGCCCCATCCATGGATGGGCACTTAAAGGAGAAAAAAAATGATACAGAAAAAATGGACCACATGTATGGTTGTTGTCCTGGCAATGATGATGAGCACCCTTGCTGTTGCCGCCGGACACGGACATCAGCGACCCGAGAAAAAAGGTATCCTGCTGGTGGCTTTCGGTTCCAGTATCCCTGAAGCCCAGGTGTCTTTTGAAAATATTGATGCAAAGGTCAAGGCGGCCTTTCCCGGCGTACCGGTGCGATGGGCCTATACCTCCGCCATTATCCGCCACAAACTGGCCAAAGAAGAAGGCAAAAGCCTGGATTCGGTGGCCATGGCCCTGGCGAAAATGATGGATGAAGGATTTACCCATGTTGCAGTCCAGTCACTGCATACCATTGCCGGTGAAGAGTACCATGACCTGGTGGTCACCGTCGGGGCCTTCCGGGGCATGGCCAATGGGTTTGACCGGATTATGGTTGGCTATCCCCTGCTTGGCACAGCAAAAGATCTGGAACGGGTTGCGGCCGCCACCATTAACCATATTCCCGGAGAGAGGAAAAAGAAAGACGCAGTGGTCTTGATGGGCCACGGCACTCCGCATCCGGGCAATGCCTTTTATGCAGCCATGATGTATCATTTTCAACAAAAAGATCCCAATATTTTTGTGGGCACCGTGGAAGGTTCACCGGAAATCAATGATGTTAAAACGCTGCTGAAAAAAAACGGACTTAAAAAAGCCTATCTCATGCCCTTTATGTCGGTTGCCGGTGATCATGCCCGAAACGACATGGCCGGTGATGAAGAAGATTCCTGGAAGTCCATTCTCACCAAAGCCGGCGTAGAATGTGTGCCGGTGTTAAAAGGTATGGCCGAGTATGACGATGTGGTGGCCGTCTGGGTGGACCATCTGAAACAGGTAATGGCCCATTTTTGACAATCTCGCAAAAAGCCCAACTCCTGCGTTGTGCTGCATTCTGCAATCATTCAACGTACGCTAAGTACCCCTCATGATTGCAGAATTTGCGCGCTTTGAATTTAAACTTTTTACAAGACCGTCTAAATCCGACTTTGTACGAGTTCATCATTTTTAATCCTCTTGCAAAATATTTTAGTTAAAAAATTCAACTGAACAAACGACTTTGCGGTTTTTCGCGGGGTCGTTTGTTCGACAAAAAACATTATGGCGGTTTCCATACAATTACATACCCGAAAATCTTTTGTAATGCTGACGCTCGTCCTGGGCCTTGCCCTGACAGGGGCCATCATCGTATCCAGCACAATGGGGTATATTAAAATTTCATGGGGCACGGTTTTTAAAATCATCTGGGGCAAACTGACCGGATATCATACTTTTTTTGCCCAAATGGATCAACTGCTGCCCGTGATCGTGTTTGATGTGCGCATGCCCCGCATATTGACATCGGCGGTGGTTGGCGGCGGCTTGGCCATGGCCGGTGTGGTTTTCCAGGGTATCCTGTTAAACCCCCTTGCCGATCCCTATACGCTGGGGGTTTCCGCCGGGGCCGCTTTCGGGGCATCTGTGGCCATTTTACTGAACATCGGGAGCCTGGGGATATTTCCGGTACCGATCTTTGCATTTATCGGGGCCAGTGCGACCCTGGCCTTTGTGATCTACCTGGCCTCGTCCGGAGGCGGAATTTCCTCCGGCAATCTGATTCTGTCGGGGATTATCGTGGCGGCGATCCTTTCGGCCGGCATCAGCCTTATCAAATATATTGCCGATGAACAGGTGGCGGTGATTATCTTCTGGCTCATGGGAAGCTTCGGTTCCAAAACATGGATCGATCTTTTAATGGTCCTGGTGTTTGTCTGCATCGGTCTGGTGATATTTGTCTTTTACGCCAGGGACCTGAACCTCATGTCCCTTGGCCACCGGACCGCCGCCACCCTCGGGGTTGACACACGCAAGGTCACGCTGGTCCTACTGGTCACCGCTTCCATGGTGGCAGCGATCTGTGTATCGGTTTCGGGCATTATCGGATTTGTCGGACTGCTGGTGCCCCATATGGTGCGATCGGTTACCGGCCCTGACAACCGGCGGTTAATCCCGTTGTCATTTCTGGCCGGGGCGATTCTGCTGCTGTGCGCCGATACCATTACCCGGGCCGTGCTGCCGGTGGAGATTCCCATTGGTGTGCTCACCGCATTGATCGGCGGACCCTTTTTTTGTTACATTTTCAAAAAACGGCAGGCCGGCAAAAGGACGTTTTGATGGTGAACCAACAGCCCCCAACTTCGACCAAGGCACCGGTAAATATTCTGGAAGCCCGGGGTGTCACTTATTTTTTCGAGGACCGAAAAGTCATTGACAATGTGTCGGTTTCTTTTCATCCCGGCAAATTTTACGGTATTATCGGTCCCAACGGCAGCGGAAAATCCACCCTGGTGGATCTTCTGGTACGGCACCGGAAACCGGTAAATGGAAACATCCATTACCAGGGAAATGATATTGTCCGGATGTCAAGAAAAGCCTTGGCTCGGGAGATCGCTCTGGTGCCGCAGAACTTTTATATCAATTTTCCATTTACGGCTGAAGAAGTAGTCTTCATGGGCCGATATCCCCATATTCCCCGGTTTTCCAGGCCATCGGAAAAAGACCTGGCCCTTGTTCAGACCCTCATGGCAAAAACGGAAACCAATCAATTTTCAGCCCGTTTTATTACAGAACTGAGCGGTGGGGAAAGACAGCGGGTAGTGTTTGCCCGGGCCCTGGTTCAGGACACACCGGTACTGGTTCTGGATGAAGCCACATCAAATATGGATGTCCAGTACACCTTGGCACTGCTGGGTATTGTTAAACGAACCGTTCAGACAAAAGCCCGCACCGCCATTGCAGTGCTGCAGGATATCAATCTTGCCGCCATGTTCTGCGACGAATTGATATTTTTAAAACAGGGGAAAATAGCGGCCCATGGCCCGGCAGATGACATATTGACTGCAGAAACCATCAAGCAGGTATTTAATGTGGATGTAAAAGCCGGTTTTGAACCGTTTTCAGATTCACGACAAATTGCTTACAAACGACCGGCATAAAATGAGAAGTGAATAGTGAGAAAAGACGGAATGCTGTCGCATTTTAATGAAACAGATAGAGCAAAGCGATACCACAAGTTTTCACTTTTCAATTGGGTTCTGGTTTATCCAAGTTAGAAGGCTATTGTGAGCTATGAAATTAAATCATAAAACAGCAGGTATGGTCATCATAATCATCATCGGCATGGTGGTCCTGGTGCAGACGGCAGCCGCCTCTTCCTGTGCGCTAACGGGGCGGACGGTGATCGATCAGGCCGGTCGGGAGATAACGGTGCATCAACCGTTTAGCCGTATCATATCGCTCTATGGGGCACATACGGAAAACCTGTTTGCCCTTGGGCTGGACCGGAACATTATCGGGGTCTCCCGTAATGATAACTATCCCGAAGCCGCTCGAAAAAAAACCGATTTTTCCTATCATGATGATCCGGAAAAATTTCTCGCGGCCCGCCCTGATCTGGTGCTTATCCGGCCGATGATCGACCACGGCTATGCGGCCCTGGTGCAACGGCTTGAAAAAAGCGGGGTCATTGTTATCTCTCTGCAGCCGGCCTGCATTGAGGAAATGTTTGTCTACTGGCAGATACTGGGTATTCTCACCGGGAGGCAGGAACAAGCCGGGGTGATGGTGGGACAATTCCAACGCAGTGTATCCGCATTAAAAAAAATCACCGACGGCATCCATACCCGGAAAAGGGTGTATTTTGAATCGATCCACAATAAAATGAAGACGTTTACCCAAAATTCAATGGCTATTTTTGCCCTTGAAACCGCCGGGGCCATAAACATCGCTTCGGACGCCCGATCCAGCCGGGGAACCAATATTGCCAATTACGGCAAAGAACGTATCCTTTCACATGCCCCTGAGATCGATGTATACCTTGCCCAGAAGGGTAGTATGAATCAATCCGGTGTTAAAATCATCAAGGCGGAACCGGGCTTTCATCTAATCAAGGCGGTTAAGGAAAATCAAATATTTATCATCAGCGAAATGATCGTATCACGACCAACGCCCCGGTTGCTGGACGGCATCCTGGAAATCGGAAGAAATCTTTATCCGGATATCTTTCTTAACATTCATAAACTGTGAGGGAATAATGGCTTCTGACAAGGGCATACTGTATGGATTGGGGGTCGGGCCGGGAGATCCGGACCTGATAACACTCAAGGCGTCAAAAATTTTACAGCAGGTGGATGTGGTATATGCGGCCGGTTCCACTAAAAATGACCACAGCCTGGCCGTCGACATTGCAAAACCGCATATACCGGAAAATACACCGGTTAAACTGCTCCGCTTTCCCATGACATCCGACAAAAATGAGAAGGAAAAAGCCTGGGAAAACCATGCGGACACCATCATAAATGAAATGGAACAGGGCCGGGACATCGCTTTTATCACCCTGGGCGATGCCATGACCTACTCCACCTATGGCTACCTGATGAAAACGGTTCTGAGACTGGCACCCCACCTGCCGGTGGTCAGTGTACCGGGTATCACCTCCTACCAGGCGGCAGCAGCCGGTTTGAACCAGCCCCTGGTGGAGGGCGAAGAGTCCCTTCTCCTGGTATCCGGGGCCCAGGGCGGGCACCGGTTCAGACAATGTTCCGCCTGTGCAGAGAATATTGTTTTTCTGAAATCCTATAAAAACATAACGGATATCAATGATGCCTTGGACGAGGCCTGCTGCCTTGACACCAGCGTGGCGGTTTCAAATTGCAGTCTGCCGGAAGAAATCATCACCCGGGATTTGAGAATCCTTGAAAAGGGAAATCAGAATTATTGGACCCTGGTTTTGACCCATCAAAAAGCGAAAAATGGGCAAACACAAAAATAAGCATAATCTGAAGACCTTATTGGTCGTGATACTGCTGTCCGGTATTTTTCTCGGCTGCAGCCTGATCGTCTCGCCGGATCTGTCCGTTGACCACATGGTCCGAAAACTTCTGTGGCCATTGTGGCGGTTGATCCTTCTCATCGGTATCGGGCTGGTGGCCGGCCAGACCATCGAGGCTTTCGAATGGACCGGAAAGCTGGCGTTTCTCGCCCGTCCCCTGTTTTGGTACGGTCATCTGGGGGATCGGTGTTCCGCCGCCTTTACAACGGCTTTTCTGTCCGGCGCAGCAGCCAATGCCATGCTGCTTGATTTTTATAAAGATGGCCGCATCTCCAGACGCCAGCTTTATAGCCCTTCTCATCGGCAATATCGTGGCATTTCCCATTCGTGCCCTGCGCCATCAGTTGCCCCGGTACGTGGGTATTTTTTCAACGAGAATGGGTTTGCAGATCCTGCTGATGGGTCAGGGGGTTCGAATTTTAAGCCTGGCGGTTGTCGGCATGGTCTATTTTTATATCGCCTGAGGCCTCGCTTTCCAAAGGTACCAGGAAACGAAGATCAAAGCCTGAGTGTTCAAGACTGAATTAAATAGCAAATAATTACCCAACAAACAACGTTCAACACACAACTAACAAATAAAGGATTAGTAACCGAGTCGAGGCACGAGGCTCGGTACTAATCCTTGGTTCAAGAAGCCGATTTTTTTAATGGCATGTTATTTGCTATAGGGGGAAAGCTTAGGACATCAGATTATATAGTTATTTCGGTACGATATATGTTGGTTGTAAGAAAGTGGTATTTTGTATTGAAGAAATTCATAATGTTTTTATGCAATATGAATGTTTTTATGTCAATAATAATTGAAAGCTAATGGGGTCTCTCTGCCGCGTAGCGGCTTGCTTGAACCCTGACAAGGAGACGGACCATCAAAGCATTTGTCATTGCCGGCACCCATAGCGGCTGCGGAAAAACAACACTGGCCCTGGCATTTATGGCAGCCCTTGCCGCACGGAGATATCGGGTTGCGCCATTTAAGGTGGGTCCGGATTTTATTGATCCGGGCCATCATACCCGGGTTACCGGCCGGGCCGGCAGAAATTTAGACGGCTGGATGCTTTCAAAGGCCTATAACCGGTCCTGTTTCGAAGTAAATACCCGGCAGGCGGATGTGGCCGTGGTGGAAGGCGTCATGGGGCTTTATGACGGATACGACGGCCGATCCGAAGCCGGCTCCACGGCCCAGATGGCCAAGTGGCTCGGACTGCCGGTGGTGCTGGTAGTGGATGCCGCCAGTATGGCCCGGAGCGCTGCCGCCATTGTTCACGGGTTTGAAAGCTTTGACCCGGATCTATCCTTTGCCGGGGTGATCTTCAACAACCTGGGCAGCAAGGGGCATTTTCAATATCTGAAAGAGGCCATGCCCGACAAGGTTCGCATGCCCTGTATCGGCGGCATTCTGCGTGATACCGCCGTTTCCATTCCGGAAAGGCACCTGGGACTGGTAACGGGGGACGAACATATCCTTTCTCCGGAAGACGCGGGCAGACTTGCCGCCCTGATCGAAGATAATGTGAACCTAGATGCATTACTGGGAAAGCTTCAGGCCATGGCACCCACCGATGCCGGAGCAAACAGCCAACCGCATTTTTCTCGGAAAGCGGCCCGAATCGGTATTGCCAGAGACAAGGCCTTCTGTTTTTATTATCCGGACAATCTGGACCTGCTGACAGCATCCGGTGCACAGTTGATTTATTTTTCCCCCCTTGAAGACCGGGAGCCGCCCGAAGACCTGGACGGCATCTACCTGGGGGGTGGCTATCCCGAGCTTTTTGCCCGGGAATTGTCTGAGAACAGGTCCATGCGCCACCATATCTATCGGTTCAGTCAAAACGGCATGCCGATTTACGGTGAATGCGGCGGGTTCATGTATCTTTGTAAAAAAATTTGTGATACCCAAAATCGCGCATGGCCCATGACCGGGTGTTTCCCCTTTACCACCCGCATGTTCACCCGGCTCAAGGCCCTGGGCTACCGGGAAATTTTAATCTGCAGCGATACCATCATCGGCAATGCGGGGTGTTGCATCAAAGGGCATGAATTTCACTATTCGGGTATTGACGGTGATGCCTGTGACCCTTCAGTCGAAACTATGTATCAGGTGTCTGCCCGGGCCGGCTCACAAAAAGCGCTCGAGGGGTATCAGGTCAACCAGACCCTGGGCAGTTACAACCACCTGCATTTCGGGAGCCAGCCCGAGGCGGCCGGGCATTTTGTCAAGCAATGTGTCGGATATCATCAAAAAAGGAAAAAATAAACATGGAACCACAGGAAATCGAAGCCCTCAGCTTTCATATCATCAACACTGAAGCCGGCAATCATCCGTTTACACCCTGGGAATGGACCATTGTCCGCAGGATGATCCACACCTCGGCTGATTTTGAATACATGACCAGTGTCCGGTTTCAAAAAACCGGCATTGATGCCGGCATTAATGCCATCCGGCAGGGCCGGACCATCGTCACCGACACCAACATGGCCCGGGTGGGGATCAATAAAGGACGCCTGGAGCCGTTCGGGGCCTCGGTAAAATGTCTAATGACCGATCCGGCCATCGCACAAACGGCCGCCCGGCAGGGAACGACACGGGCCAGGGCTGCCGTTGACGCGGCCGTTGAAGATATGGCCGGAGGGATTTATGTGGTGGGTAATGCCCCCACGGCCCTGCTGCGGCTCATCGAGTTGATCCGGGCAGAAAAAGCCGCCCCCGCCTTGGTGGTGGGGGTTCCGGTGGGATTTGTCAATGCCGCCGAATCCAAGGCGGCACTGCTGGAAACCAATTACCCCTGTATCACCAATACGGGCAGAAAAGGAGGCTCCAATATAGGGGCCAGCGTAATCAATGCACTGGCAATCCTGGCCAATCGTGTCACACCATGAAAAAGTCCCCCAAAAGGCTGCGTAGCGGATTTACCACCGGAACAGCCGCGGCCGCGGCCACCAAAGGCGCTTTGACCGCCATCTTGAGCCGCCGGGTGCCAGCACAGGTGTCTGTTTCCTTTTTATCCGACGGAACAGTGTGTATTCCGGTCCACGCCTGCCAAATAGCATCTGAAAGCGCCGTCTGCACGGTCATCAAAGATGCCGGCGATGACCCGGACATCACCCATCGGGCTGAAATCGGTGCCCGGGTGACATTTACCCAGAAGACACCCGGCGGAGATGAAAACCGGATACGGATAAAGGGCGGCCAGGGCGTTGGCCGGGTGACCAAACCCGGCCTGGAAATACCAGTGGGCGAACCGGCCATCAATCCGGGTCCCCGTAAAATGATCACCAATACCGTTGATGCGGTATTGAAACGGTTTAACTGCAACGGCCGGATCTGTGTGGAGATATTTGTTCCCAAGGGCGAAGAACTTGCCCAAAAAACCTTAAATGCCAGGCTGGGGGTTTTAGGCGGGCTGTCGATTCTCGGCACCACCGGCGTAGTGCGGCCCATGTCCCACGAGGCCTATATTGCTACCATCAAATCGGCCATGGATGTGGCCCGGGCCGCTGGCGTACCGTCACTGGTATTGACCACCGGCCGTCGAAGCGAACGGTTTGCCCAGGCATTGTTAAACAATCAGCCCGAAGAGGCGTTTATCCAGATCGGCGATTTTTTTAAACTGTCCCTGGAAGAAGCGGCGCTTCGACGGTTCAACAGCGTCGTGCTGGCGGTTTTTTTCGGCAAGGCCGTCAAGATGGCCCAGGGGGTGCCCCATACCCATGCCGCAAAGTCCAGATTACTGCTGGGCAAACTTTCCAGGTGGGCATATGCTGCAACGGGTGACACTGATTTTTCATTGAAGATCCAACAGGCCAATACCGCCCGGCACGCCTTTGAATTGATTGTCGATGCCTACCCTGAAATCATTATGGATGTAGGCCGTAAAATGGTGGCCGCCGCCGGACAATTTGCCAGCGTTAATGTAAAAGTACGGGGTATTATCTTTGATTTTAACGGAGAGGTAACCTTTGATTCAGCGTATCCGGTTCAACAGCAAGGGAGGATAGATAAATGGCTGTGCCCGTAAATATAATCGGCATGGGAATGTCCATAGACGATCTCACCCTCAGACACCTTGAGATGATCCATAACGCCCATGTGCTTGTGGGCGGCAGGCGGCTGCTGGATTATTTCAAAAATTCATCTGCGGAAAAAAAACTTATTAACGGCAACCTGAAACAGGTGACAGCTTTTATTCAAGAGCGTCTGAAAACAGATGACCGCATTGTGGTGCTGTGTTCCGGGGACCCTCTTTTTTTCGGCATGGGATCTTTGCTGGCGGCGTCTCTCGGGCCAGATAATATCCGGGTACATCCGAATATCACGGCCATAGGTGCTGCATTTTCAAAAATAGGGGAATCCTGGCAGGATGCCCGTGTGTTAAGTTTTCATGGCAGAAACCCTGAAACAGCGTTTCTGGATACGGCATCTTGTGCCGATAAAATCGCCCTTTTGACCGACCCGGTGCATACCCCGGGGAAAATTGCCGGGATGTTAATGCGGCACAACAAAACCGGTTTTGATATCTGTGTTCTGGAAAAGATGGGCACCCTGAACGAAAAGATAAGCTGGCACACTCTTGAACAGGCGATGCAGATGAAATTTGATGAGCCCAATGTGGTTATTTTGAAAAAAACCGGAAAAGTAGAGAAAACAATGCCGCTTGAAAATCTCCATCTGGGTATGCCCGAAGAATGGTATGACCACCAACGCGGATTGATTACCAAGGCCGAGATAAGGGCCGTCACCATAGCCAAACTGTCCCTTTGTGGCCATCATGTCTTGTGGGATTTAGGGGCAGGTAGCGGATCGGTTTCCATTGAAGCCGGTGTGCTGATCAAAACGGGAAAGATTTTTGCCGTGGAAAAAGACCCGGCACGCGTCGAACAGATACGGGCCAACGCACAAAAATTCGGTGTTTTCAATCTGCAGGTGGTCCCTGCCCGACTGCCCTGTGGGTTGGATGGACTGGAAACGCCGGATCGCATTTTTATCGGCGGCGGGGGTAAGGATCTGCCCGACATTATCCGCCGGGCCGCAGGGCATCTGGCAAAAGACGGTGTCATGGTGGTCAACACCGTACTCACGGGCAACCTGACGGCCGCTCTTGAAGTCATGCACCGTCTTGGTTTTACAACCGACGCCGTGCAGATTCAGGTCAGCCGCTCCCAGGCCATGCCCTATGACCAGCGGTTTGCCGCTGAAAACCCGGTCTGGATCATCCGCGGGAGAGCGGTTAAGTGAGAAGTGAGAAGTTGTGGTATCGCTTCGCTCTGTCTTTTTTATAACCTGGGTTGACCGATATTTGGTTACGGCCCTAAGTACTTTAACGGATTGGAAATAATGGATATGCAAAATAACAAAAAAGAAACCGCCACGAAAAATGCGGCTGGCGATAAAAATCCCGTACTTTTTGTCGGGGCCGGCCCCGGAGACCCCGAACTGATCACCGTAAAGGGCCAGCGAGCATTGATGGCCGCCGACATGATCATCTACACCGGTTCCCTAGTGCCCGATGCCCTGCTCCAATGGGCCGGTCCAAAAGCCCTTCGGCTGAACTCTGCCGACATGCACCTGGAACAGATTGTCGACAAGATGGCCGCCGTGTACAATAAGGGCCAAAGGTTGGTGCGGTTACATACCGGCGATCCGAGCCTTTACGGGGCCATATTCGAACAGATGGCCGGGCTTAAGCAAAAAGATGTCCCCTATCGTGTGATTCCCGGGGTCACCGCCGCTTTTGCCGCGGCCGCCGCCATGGGCATCGAGTATACGCTCCCTGAAATCTGTCAGACCCTTATCCTGACCAGGATGTCCGGCCGGACCCCCGTGCCCGAAGCGGAACAACTGACATTGCTTGCCGCTCACAGGGCATCCATGGCCATCTACTTAAGCATCGGCCTTGTTGACCAGGTGGCCGAAATACTGGAAGATGCCTATGGATCCGACGGGACCTGTGCAGTAGTTTTCAGGGCCAGCCAGCCCGAAGAGAAGATTATCTACGCCAAGATAGCCTCTCTGGCCAAAACGGTTAAAACGGAAAATATCACCCATCAGGCCCTGATCATTGTCGGAAGGGTCCTGGATATCAGCATTGAGACCCTCCGGTATAAGTCAAAACTCTACGACATGAATTTTGCACACGAATACCGACCGGACCGAAACAATTGATGTGGGAATGCCATGATTGATTTTATTAAAACCGCCCACCTTGCCATCTGGGCACTCACGCCGGGCGGGGCTGCACTGGGCCGTAAAATCGCCGGCATGCTCCCCGACGCCGATCTGTATCTTTCCCGAAAATGCGGGGACCGGGAAACGGGTTGCCTGTTTTTTTCGCATCTGGCAGATGCGGTGACAAAAAAATTTTCCGGCTATGACGGTCATCTATTCATCATGTCAACGGGCATCGTCATCCGGGTGCTGGCCCCCCTGATCCTCCACAAGACCATTGACCCGGCGGTGGTGGTCATGGACGAGGCCGGTCGATATATCATCAGCCTTCTGGCCGGCCACATCGGCGGCGCCAATCGGTTGACCAAAGAGGTGGCGGCCCTGATCCGGGCAGAGCCGGTCATTACAACGGCCACCGACGTCAACCGGATGCCGTCCATTGATATCCTGGCCGGCCAAAGGGGCCTTGCCATTGAAAATCCCGGGGCTATTCGACATGTGAGCATGAGTTTTTTGAAAGGCGACCGGATTTATCTGCATGATCCTTACCGTCTCATGATCGATGCCCTACCCCGCAAAAGCATGGTGGCCGACAGACAAACGGCATTTCAAAAAGGTCTGGCCGGGATATTTATCGATGACAGGGTGCTTGATCTGCCGGATCAAATACTGGTATTGAGACCGAAAAGCCTTGTCGTGGGAATCGGGTGCAACCGCCATACGCCGATGACGGAGATGCGGCACCTACTGTTGAACACATTCAAAGAAAGCAACCTTTCCCCGGCGTCTGTGGCCTGCTTTGCATCGGTGGATATCAAAGCGGACGAAAAGGGGCTGCTGGCCCTCGGCCGTTCATTTAAATGCCCGGTTCTTTTTTTTTCAAAAAAGGAACTGGGCGAGGTTACAACCATTGAACATCCATCCGCCGTGGTGGAAAAACATTTAGGAGTTAAAAGCGTATGCGAAGCAGCAGCCATTCTTGCCGCACAAAACAGCCACCTTACGGTGCCGAAACAGAAAACCCCGAACGTAACCGTGTCCATTGCCAGAAAAAGCTTTATATCGTCGGCATAGGCCCCGGCGACATTGATCATATGTCCGGTCGGGCAGTCCGGGTACTGACATCGGTGGATGCGGTGGCCGGCTATATCACCTATATCGACCTGATCCGCCCCATCATTGCTGACAAACAGATCGTCAGCACCGGGATGACCCGGGAGATTGAACGGATCGCAGCGGCCCTTGATATTGCCATGGCAGGCAAATCCTGCGCCGTGGTGTCCAGCGGCGATCCCGGGGTGTACGCCATGGCCGGGCTGGTATTTGAAATGTGCCGGGAAAGAAAAATTCCCATTGTCAGGCCCGGCTGCAGTGATGCGGACAAGCTTGCAGATCCGCTGCAGGTAGAGGTGGTCCCGGGAATTCCGGCCCTGTGTTCGGGGGCCTCTTTGCTGGGGGCCCCGCTGACCCATGATTTCGCCGCCATCAGTCTCAGTGACCTGCTCACCCCCTGGGAACGCATCGAAAGCCGGCTTGATGCAGCTGCAAAAAGTGATTTTGTAATGGTTCTGTACAATCCCAAAAGCAAAAAACGCAAAGGTCATCTTGAAAAGGCCCAGCAGATTGTTCTAAAATACCGGGATGGTGACACGCCAGTGGGCATCGTCGTCAGTGCCATGCGCCGTGACCAGGATGTCCGAATCATTGCATTGAAGGACCTCCATCTGGCCGCTGTAAATATGCAGACCACCGTATTTATCGGCAACAGCGCCTCGGCACGATATCTGGATTTCATGGTGACCCCCCGGGGATACCGGGAAAAATACAATGTGGGGTAAAGGGGAAAATTTTGAAATTGACACATAGTTCATCACCAAAAGCACCGTGCCTGGCCGTTTTCGGAACAGGTTCGGACGTGGGCAAAAGTATCGTGGCCACGGCCCTTTGTCGCTGTTTTGCAGACCGGGGATATCGAACGGCCCCCTACAAGGCCCAGAACATGTCCAACAACTCCGGGGTTACCCCTGAAGGACTGGAGATGGGCCGGGCCCAGATTGTCCAGGCCGAGGCGGCCCGCATCCCCCCCCATGTGGACATGAACCCGGTGCTGTTGAAGCCCACCAGCGACGTGGGCGCCCAGGTTGTTTTGCTGGGAAAAATTCTGGAAACCAGCACGGCAGCGAAATATCACCAAAAAAAGGCGCATCTTTTCTCCACGGCGGCTACCGCGCTGGACCGGTTGCGCAAAGACTATGAGGTGGTGGTCATGGAAGGTGCCGGATCATGTGCTGAAGTCAACCTCATGGATCATGACATTGTCAACCTGCCCATGGCCGAATATGCCCAGGCCCCTGTCATCCTTGTGGCGGATATTCATAAAGGAGGCGTGTTCGCCCAGATCGTGGGGACCCTGGCCTGCCTGCCGAAAAAAGATCAGGACCGGATTGCCGGCTTTATCATCAACCGGTTTCGGGGAGACATCTCGCTTTTCACTGACGGCGTGAGCTGGATTGAGCAAAAAACAGACAAAAAGGTATTCGGGGTTCTGCCCTGGTACAATCATATCCGCATCGAGGCCGAAGATTCCGTGGTCATTGAACGTCCGGATCGCAATCGGCCACCGGTCGGCCATGAACCGGCCATTGCCGTGATGCGCCTGCCGCATATCTCCAATTTCACCGATTTTGAACCCCTTGACGGACTCGAGGGCGTTTCACTGGAATTTGTCGAAACCATCACGGACCTTTCAGGGTATCAGGCCGTGATCCTGCCCGGGTCCAAAAGCACCCGAAACGACCTGGAGTGGCTTAAGGTCACCGGATGGGACCAGAAAATTCGTGAATATGCCGGTTCCGGGGGCCACATCCTCGGCATCTGCGGCGGCTACCAGATGCTGGGCACAAGGGTCCATGATCCTGAAGGCATCGAAGGGCGACCCGGCAGCACACCGGGGCTGGGCTTGCTGCCCGTGGAGACCCAACTCAAAGCCCCCAAGACAACGACATTAACCCGCTTCAGGTGGCAGGAAAGCGCCGGAACCGGATACGAGATTCACATGGGACAAACCCATCTAAAAGGGGGGCAGCCTCTTTTTTCCGTGGATACCCGCAACGGACAGGCCTGCGCGGAAAAAGAGGGGTGCGCCACCGCCGATGGCCGCATTGCAGGCACTTATATGCACGGTCTGTTCGATAGTCCCGGTATTACCCGGCACTGGCTATCGGATATCGGCATGGGAGACCTTCAGGTACCTGAAATCCATGGACCCGATGCCCGGGATCGTGAGTATGACCTGCTGGCAGCGCATTTTTCTCAATATGTGGACGTTGAGGCGATACACGGGTGTCTGATGAATGGCGCATCCAGATGAGGGTTGTTTGTCACAAATTTTCAATATTCATTTCTCATTTTGTATTTTTATTCTGGTTCCGGTTTTGCCGGGTTAGGTTTGGATGATCGCGCCGCATGTCTCACATCTGTAACGGGCTTTCCCCGACTTTTCCGCCTCGATTTCTTCGAAATCGTATCGTTTTTTACCCTCTGATTCCAGGCATTCAGGACAATACCCCCGGGTCAATTCAGCGGCCTTGATGGTTAGATGACAGTATCGGCACCGCAACCGTTTCGATGCTTCGGGCAATAACGTAAGATGGGCGTGAGGACAGGGCGTCATATGTATATCGCTTTCGAAATTTTGTAACAATTTTACTGACCGATGAATATGAACAGGATAGAAGGCTTCATTGTATTCTATGCGCTATTCGCGTGCCGCAAATTAGTCTTTCGCTATTAAATTATCAAGATCCAATTCAAGATTTGCCAAGTCATAAAATGTGGCAGGTGGACAGTAAATCACCCGGCACTGCCGTCAAATGACCGCGCGGGTTGATTCTCCTATGATCGTCCTTATGTTTCAAGTAAATGGAAAATTTTTTGAAAATCATGAGGTCTCAGATTGGAGTTCGCCTATGCCTTTTATCAAAGTTTCCGGGCTGTCCGGTAAATTATATGTGCCTGAAATTAAAAAATCAAGGGTTCAAAAAAACCCTTGCAAAGACTGCGCTTACTGTCAAATGTGCTCTGATGACCGGTGCCGGGTCTGCCTCGGCAATCACCAGGCCGCCTGTCCCAGAAAATCCTGATCCGTTGTTTCCCGACACATTCGATTCTTAACCGCAGTCATAAAGGAGATTTCTTGAAGACATTGATGAGCCTTGTGGGAAGATTTTTTTTCTGGTTGACCGGCTGGCATTTCGAGCCACTGCCGCCGTACTTTGCCGGCAAGCATGTGATCATCGGCTTTCCCCACACCTGTAACATGGACACGGTGCGGGCCTTTATCGCCTTTCGTATCTTCCGGCTCACCGGTCATATCATGATCAAAAAACAGTGGTTTTTCTGGCCCATGAGCTGGTTTCTCACTTTCATCGGCGGCATCCCCATAGACCGCAAGGCGTCCATCGGCATGGTCGACCAGATGGCCGATACTTTCGCCCGACACGACGAGTTCTACCTGGCCATCGTGCCCGAAGGCACCCGCTCGCAGGTGCGCACCATCAAGACCGGCTTTTGGCACATTGCCAAGGCGGCCGATGTTTCCATCATTTGCTGGTACCTGGACAACACCAACAAGGTCACCCGCTGGCTGGGCGAACTAAAACCCGGTGACAGCCTGAAAGAGGATCTTCTCACCATTCATGGCTGGTATGCCAATGCCGGCTACAGCTTTCCCCTGGATGTCGAGGCCCTTGACAAAACCGCATCCGACCCCGGCGGCAAGCCGGCCTGATCCCCTTGCCAAAGGGGTTGCCATGGCCGGTACAATTGAGGGCAAACTCCGCTATAAGTTTTCGAGTCCAACGCTCACCATGTATAGATAATCTCGGAGGCTCAGCCGAAAGCATCCCGGGGCATCCACACGAAACAGCGAGTAACCTAAAAAAAATATATCCAAAACACGCGACATAACTAAACTGGCAACATAATGACCCCAGGCACATGGGTAAATCAGACTGTGAATGAGCTCTATTTAAGCAATTGTTCCTTGAGCACGGTCAGTATCCGCCCTGAAGCCTTTCCATCACCGTAGGGGCTGAAGCCTTTTGTCATCGACTGATAATACTTGTTATCTGTGATTAAGCGATTTGAATTACGGATAATTTTTTCCGTATCATCTCCGACCAGCTTTACCATGCCCTCTTTGACGGCTTCGGGCCGTTCGGTTACCTGGCGGGTCACCAGAACCGGTTTGCCCAGGGCCGGGGCTTCTTCCTGAACGCCCCCGGAATCGGTGATGATAAAATAACTTTGCTGCATCAACCGGCAAAAGCAGGGATATGACAACGGCGGCAGCAGAAACACATTGGCCAGATCCGATAACAGGGCCTGAACCGGCTGTTGTACGTTCGGATTCAGGTGAACCGGGTAGACAAAAGCCACCTCTGGGTGTTGGATGGCCAACGACCTGAAGGCACGACAAATCCGGTCAAAAGAACTTCCGAAATTTTCCCGACGATGGCCGGTGATCAGGACCAGTTTGGAAAACCGATCGACGATGTGCTGATATTCGGCAGGAAATACGGTTATATAAAAGGGACCGTAACTGATTTGTTGTCTGGTGATCCCATCCTGATGGCCACAGTTGCACCGGGCAACCCGTATAATATGCAAATTACCATGGCGGGCGATGGAAACTACAGCGCCAGAGGATATCCCGGTTATCACTGGCTGTTTGCCACAGCCGAGAACTACACGGAACAAGCGGTCAATATTCAACTTCAGGAGGGTGATGAGATAACGAACGATTTTCGACTTAAGCCCATTATTCCGCTAAGTGATGTAATCCTGGCCCTGCAACTGACGGCTGGCATGGAGCTATCTGAATCACCGACCTATCAAGTCGATATCAATAAGGACGGAAAAATCGGGATGGCTGAAATAATCGCTTATCTACGGGCTATTAGTGAGTGAAAGGAAATTCCCTCTGATAGCATTGGTGGCTTACCTGCCCCGGGAACCCCTTTTTGATTTTTGTTTAACTGGGGAATGCAGACATGCCCGGGTATGCAATCTCTTTTTACACAAGCCATATTTCTTTAAGCGACCAATTTTTTGGTAAAATGGCCAAATCAAGACCGTTTTGGCGACGGTTTTATCTTTTTTTATCATTTATTATCATTTATTCCATATAGTAAGCGTGCCCGCCCCCAATCGCCATTGCAAGTTAATCCCCCCTGTTGGTCACCGAACGGGGATACCCGAGGACCCCCTGTGTCAGAATAGTTATCATCTCCAACGCGCAGCATCGGATCTTCTTCCCTCAGTTTTTTCTCTCGCGCTTCTTCCTTTTGTCTTCTTTCCGCTTCTTTAGCCTGTCTTAATAATGACTCCTGATCATTTAGTACTGCAATACCAGCGCTATCTACTTGAACCTTCAAAAGATAATGCGAATATTTTTCTTGTGCATCCCTATTTTAAGCTCATGGATTCCCGCTAATATGCCTGTAATTTTGAGAGAACCAGAACCCTTAGGCTGGTTGTCTATTACAACAGATGTTCCAGCAAGCTTGTTAATTGCTAACAAATCTCCACTATCTTGCTCAATGGTTAAATCTTCTTGAACTTTGCCAGTTTTTTCTTCTGTTGGACGCAAAATAATATTAATGCTGGTAACAGAGTTTGCTTCCACTTTAATTGTCTGTGTAGCGGTTCCATATCTCTCTTTTTCTGCCTGAACGATATGACTTCCTTTCGTCAATTCAATTCAAGATAGCGGTGTATGACCTATCAGTTTATTATCGATAGATACTTGGACTCCCGACGGAGAAGATTTAATATCGAGATAACCATACTGTTGGGCAAATGTCGATAAAGTTAATATCGCTTGTAAAAAAACTAACATTCCCAAAAGTGGCATAAAAATCTAAAGCATATGCCAAAAAATTATTTATTTTTACATTTTCCTGACCAGGTAACCGGAACCAGTTTAAATAATGACGATTGAATAGTGAGAATTGAAAACTTGCGGTTTCACTCCTGCCCGCCATCGTTCTCGCTCAGGCGAGACGGGCGGGTCGCTCTGTCTTTTGGTGGGCACAGCCCACCACCCTAGGATACGCCCACAATTCATAAAATCGGTTGAGTGATTTATCGGGCATAGCCGCAGGCGAAGCCTGAAACGATTCCACATTCATCCTCCCGAATTCATCATTGTTTCTTACATATTTTATTTCTCTGGTTCCCATGCTCCTGCGTGGGAACACGTATCTACACAACCGTTTTCTCTCATTCCCACGCGCTCTTTTGGACTCCCTGTATGCATTCCCACGCAGGAGCGTGGGAGCGAGAAAGCAGGAGCGTGGGAACGAGAATTAAAAGTCGGATTTAGACGGTCTCGTAAAAAGTTCAAATTCAAGGCGTGCAAATTTTGCCATCATGAGGCGTAACCATCGACCGTTGAATGATTGCGGAATGCAGCGCAGGAGTTGGACTTTTTACGAGGCCGTCAACTTTGATCTCTCTTTAATCCGTGTCATACAGAAAAAATGGGCGATGCTGGTGAGCAGGAAGACGGTAAACGCCATCCGATAGGCCTGGGCCGGATAGATGCCGTTAATCTTGCCGACAGAATCCATCAGGTATCCGGTCATCGGCTGGTAAAGGCCAGCGCCTAAAAATGCGAAAAAATTTGCAGCGCCCACCGCCGTGCCGGCCATTTCAATCGGAAAAAGATCTTTGACCACGGCAAAGCCAACCACCGCTGCGGCGTTGCCGCAAACACCCAGACAGAAAAACAGGGGATAGAGAAAGGGTACCGGAAGGGTTTCCCTTAAGACAAACAAGGCGATCCATTCGAACATCAGGAAGGTGGCGGCAAAAAGCAGCACCTTTTTCCGCCCGATATCCGCCCGGTCGGAAAGTCTTCCGAGGAAAGGGCTCCCCACCATGGTGCCAAGAGCGATCATGGCCAGGACATTGCCGGCCTCGGCCTTTGAGAAACAATAGGAATCCATCAGGTAAGGACCGGCCCACAGCCCGCAGAACCCGAAAAGCATTCCCCCGAAAAAGAAAAACCACCCGGCAATGGGCCAGAAATCACGATGTTTAAGCACCTTCGCCAGACCGGCAAGGATATGGGGCGATTTCCCGCCGACAGCACCCGGCCGGCGCTCTATAACCGGTGCAAACCCCTTCTCCCCGGGTGTATCCGCCACAAAAAACCAGGTCAGAACAGAAAGAAGGGCGGTGATGCACCCAATACCGATGAAGGTGCCGCGCCACCCGAATGCCGCCGTCATCCAGGCCAGGGGCGTGGCTGCCACAAACCAGCCCACACCGCCCATGGCCAGAAGCACGCCGGAGATGCCGGCATATTCCCGGGGTCGGAACCATTCGGCACAAATCCGCAGGGCCGGCACAAAAATCGCCGACAGGCCGAAGCCTACCAGCATCCGTGACAGCGTTGCCATTTCAAAGCTGGGCGACAATCCGAAAAGGACTGCACCAATGGCACCGAAAAAAGCAAACAACGTGATGGTTTTCCTGGCCCCCCAGGCATCGGCCAGCACCCCCACCGGCAGCTGCATGAGGGCATAGGGATAAAAATAACCGGAGGACAGGATACCAAGAGAGGCCCCGCCAATGGAAAACGCGTCGGTGAGCTCCGGTGCCATCAGGGCCGGACAGACCCGATGAAAATAAACCAGGAGATACTGAAGGGCCAGTAGGGGAAATATAACCCATCGGTAGGTCAGGGCCCTGGTAAACAATTTGTGTTTGGACATAGTTAGTAACTACCGTAATCCTGCAGGGCTTTCTGCATCATATGAACGTGATAGCCCGGGGTTTCCGGCGACACCTCGCAGCCGGAACTGAGCATGAATCCCCGGGGGGCCAGCTTGCCTTTTTCAATGGTCTCCCTGCACAGGGCATAAATTTCATCGGGTTTTCCGGCAAGAATGACCCCTGGATCGATGTTGCCGATAATGATATTGTTAGCGCCCATCACGTCGATGGCCCGGGCGATATCGATCTTTTCACCGAAACTGCACAACCCCGGATCGCCGGTGGGCACCGTGGCCCAGGCGTCGAGGTTGTCGTTTTGCTCGCCGCAGATATGATACAGAATATGCCTGACCCCCATGGATAGAATTTTTTCACTGGATTCAATGAGATAGGGCAGGACAAATTGTTTGAACATCCGGGGGGAAATAATCAAATGGGATGCCAGCGGTTCCCAGATCTGCGGTATCACCCGCTCGGGACCAAAGGTATCCACCCAGTAGCGGACGATGTCCACAATGTGATCGGTGGCAAGGCGCATGATGCGATGGGCCACCTCTTTTTTCTTGAGAATCCACCGGCACAGGGTTTCAACGGCACAGATGTTGCCGGCAAGGGTAAAACACCCCCCGACAACCACGGAAACCGGCATGTGGTGCTTTTCCTGCAACTTTGAAAACGCCATGGCCGTGGGGAGACATCCGGCGGTTTTCACATCCGGCAACTGCAGCGTTTCCATATCCGCTTGTGTTTTCACCGGAAACAGCTTGTGGGCAGGGGCCTGCTGGTAGTCCCCTGCGGGCATCTCCACGTTGCCCCCGAACTCCCAGGTGCCGTAGGAAGCATACCCGTATATGGGTCCCCAGTCAAAACCGTACTGCTGCAGGGTTTTCAACTGGGCGTCAAAGCTTTTATCTGCATCACGGTAGATGGTGGAAATGGGATATCCCATATTTTTGGCACAAAATCCCGATAAAAAAGGAAAGTGGGGAATCCGGTCCATGGGACGTCCGGCAAGCAGGGCCTCTATCCGCTCGGAAGACGTCATTTTATCGTTTCGAGCAGCCATGGGTTCAAAGATCTTTGACAGACATCAAGGCCTTAAGATTTTCCAGTGGTGCATCCTGCGGCACATCACACCCTGTGCTGAAAATAAAATTCTTATTTCCCGCCATCGCTTTTACCATTTCCGCACTTTGCTTTCGGATGGCAGCCGGATCGCCCAAGGTCACAACTGAGACAGGATCAATATTGCCGATCAATACGGTATCATTGGTTAATTTTGGGTACACATCCGGCATGTTGATCTGTTTGTCCAGACTTAACCCATCGGGTCCTGTTGCCAGCATTTGGGATATTAAATGATTGGTGTCACCGCAAATGTGAAGCACACTCATTTTGGTAATACCTTCGGAAATAATTTTCCGACAATATTGCCCGGAAAATTCAGGAAACAGCGAAGGCGATATCATCATGGCGCTCGGTTCTAGAATACAGATCAAATCAGCACCGGCATCCTCCAGTAAATGGATATAGTTAACGATCAGATCCGTTGACCTTGCAAGCACCTGATGCAGGGCCGCCGGTGCCTTCCGGGTCGCTTTCATCACACGCACCAGATCCATTATTTCACCGGCCAGTGTCAAAGGTCCGATGACGTAGGCGCATACCGGAATATCGATGGCCTGCTTTAAACCGCTGACAACCTCGGCGAACAAGGGCATTCGGCCGCCGATGGTCTTATCGGCAAAAACGTCCGCCACCCTGGTGACATCGGTTAAGACGGGATGTCGAACAGCCGGCGGGTCGTTGTCGGGGAAGTTAAGCCCACAACCCAAAAATTCGGCCTCCACCGTCAGATCCATCATTGCAAAAAGGGCATCCGGTTTGATCGCTTCGCATAAGGTCAGCAACGCTTTGACCTGCGTCGGCGCATCGGTCAGACAGTCCTTTAACGTTTTTCCGATAAGCGGCGCACCCGGATTCCCCACCAGGGGCACCACTGGAACGCGTCCCATCTCCTGGATAAATTGGTTTAATTTATTCATATTTAAATTCCTCAGTCCTCAATACTCTCGTGAAAAGCATTTGAAATGGCTAAGTAAAAATCTTCATATACAAGGCATAGCGGTTGTCCGGGGGTGACGGCAACCATATGGTATGTCGAGTCTCTGGACAACCGCTATTAACGCAGTAGATGGAGACTTTTTACGACGCCATCAGTCCTCAATACCACCCGAAATCATTGGCCGCCTTGGTCATGGCATAGACATTCACCGGCGGGGCGTTTACCGGCAACCCGCAGCCCGGTCCCAGGATAAACCCGCCCGGGGCCTTTTTGCCTTTTTCAATGGCCTGCCGGCACAGTTCATAGACCTGTCCGGGCGTGCCGGTCTGGATGACGGCCGGTTCGATATTTCCGAAAATAATGTCTTTGGGGAAATACCCGGCGGCGGCTTCCAGGTCCACCTCATGGCCGAAACTCAGCACGGCCGGGTGACGCCAGGGACAAGCCTCGGCCAGAAACGGAAGGTTCATGTTCTGCTCCCCGCAGATGTGAAACCCGAACCGGTTGATGCCGAGCCGGTCCAGCCGCTCATGGTATTCCCTGTGATACGGCAGGGCAAACTTTTTTAAAATCCTGGGGGAAATGAGCTGATTGGATTCACTGGGAGAACTCATCCAGGCAAAGATATTTTCAGCCCCGAATGTCTCCACCCAGTAGGCCATGACATTGAATATATGCTCGATGGAAAGGCGCAGCAATTTTTCACAGGCATCGGCATTTTTCATGCTCCACCGCATAAACTGGTCGATCCCGGCAATATTGGCCGCCATGGTAAAGGGCGAGCGGGCAAAGAAATACACGGGCAGGCCCTGTTTGGCCTGCAGTTTTGCAAATGCCATGGCCTCGGGGATTCTGCCGACGGTCTTTGGGTCCGGCACGGCCAGGGTGTCGATATCTTCCGGCGTCTTCATCGGGTTTTCCGTGACCACCAGGGCCCCTTCATACTCTCCCTGGGGCAATCGCACCCGGCCGCCGAAGTCCCAGGCACCCAGCACCGTGTGGCCTGCATACTGGGGAATCGGGTCCCACCCATACTGCTCGGTGGTCCACATCATGGATTCAAAACTTTTTTCCGGCGCGGCATAGGCATCGGCCACTGAAAAGCCGGCATTTTTCGTATTAAACCCCGTGGACATGGCCCCCACCGGCACCCGGTCCGGTTTTTCATAAGCAAAAAGGGCATCCATTCTTTCGCGTGCGGTCATGCGGTCCTGTTTTAAATGCATACTGGTCGTCCCCCTTTTACGCTGCGGCGAGCAGTCTTACCGTCTCGTGAACCGCACTGATGGCATCGTTTGCATATCCGTCGGCACCGTACTGCTTAGCGATTTCAGTGTTCAGGGGAGCCCCGCCCACCATGATAATCACTTCCGGTTTTTTGGCCTTGAGCATCTCGATGAGTTTGGGCATGGCCAGCATACTGGTGGTCATCAGCGCGGACAGGGCCACCACATCCGCATCGGTACGTTCCAGTTCCTCGACAAATTTATCCAGTTTTACATCCTTGCCCAGATCAAATATCTCCCAGCCCCCGGCCTCAAACATGGTCTTGACCAGGGTCTTGCCGATATCGTGAATGTCGCCTTCAACCACACCGATGATTATTTTACCGGCGCTATGGGCCACACCGGGTCGGATATGGGGCCGCAGAATTTCGAGTCCCGCATACAGGGCGTCCGAGCACAGCAGCAGTTCGGGTACAAAGTATTCCTTGTCTTCATAAAGCTTGCCCACTGTGGCCATGCCTGCCGCAAGACCGTCCATGATCGCATCATAGGCATCGATGCCAAGCTCAAGGGCCTCATTGCACAGCCGGGCACTGTCGTCTTCTTCAAATTCCACCACCGCATCATGCAATTCCCGTAACAATTCCGTTTTTCTTTCCTCTGAACCCATTTTACACCCCTTTTTCAGTCATGATAATTATTTAATCACAGCGTCCAGCAGTTCACCCATATCCCATACCCGGATGCCCAGTTCTTTTTCATACTTGGAAAAATTGATCAGACAGATGGGACAGGTCACCACGATATTTTTGGATACGGCGGCCAGTTCCTGAATTCGAATTTTAGAAATTTTACAGCTCAACTCCCCATAGGCATATTCCACAGGGCCACCGCAGCAGGCTGTATTCTGTCGGCAGTTTTCAGGCTCTAAAAGCGTGATGCCAAGGCTTTGCGTTACCTGACGGGCCTGCTCGATAATGTCAAGGTCCCGGGTCATGACACACGAGTCATGGAGGACAAAGTTATCGGGGAGATCACCGGATTTATGGCCGGAAATCATTTCCGTGTTTTCAACCAGGACCTCCAGATAGTGTTTCACCTGAAGATCATAGTTCAGGATATATTTAGGATAGACCTCGCGCAGCATGTAGGTGGTGTGGGGATCAACGGTGATCACCTGGCGCACCCCCTGATTCTTGAACTGCTGATAAACCTTGCGCACATGGGGGGCGATCTCTTCTTCAAGCCCGAGGTCATACAGCAGAACACCGCTGTAGGGTTCTTTCTCATACAGATACGCCGGGTCCTGACCCGCCCGGCGCAGGGCGGCGAGTATCCCGGCAAGGGCGGTATCCCCTTTTATCCGTATAGCTTTTGCGCTCCTGGCCTTTAAGCGGACAATGGTCTCTCCGGCCATGGCATTGCCCATGGCCACCATCTTTGCAAACGCCTTCACCGACAGCAGCGGCAAAAAGGGCCGCGCCGATTCCACCAGCTCGGTCTCCTGGATAACATAGGGCAGCATCTGGTACATGCGGGCCGTAAGCAAAACCGTGGCGCCCGTCCGGGCCATGGCCTTTCCCCTGGCCCAGTCGGTCCAGTAGGGTTTTTTGAAACCCAACGGGTCCCCGGTGCGGTCCATATTGTCCTTGAGGATTGAAAGGGCCTGGGAAATTAAAATTTTAGAGTGCTGCATGCTTGCCTCCTTTTGCCAGGCTCGGCGACACCAGGGAGCGCCCCAGCTGGATGAGTTCGCAGATTTCCAGGTTCTGGCCCTTGCTCTTGCAAATGGTTTCACAGCGCTTGCACTGGAGGCAGCTGTAAAGACAGAACGTCATGGCATCATCTAATTCCAGGGTACCGTTTAACAGATATTTTAAAATCTGCAGCCGGCCAAAGGCCGTCATGCTCTCCACACCGATCGAGGCCTGGTAGGTGGGGCAGACATCCACGCAGAACCGGCAGGACCGGCATTTGGCGATCTCTTGGAGCAGTTTTTCTTTCGCATTATTTCCGCTCACATCCAGCCCTCCAGATTACCCCGGTTCAAAATATTGTTAGGGTCAAAGGTTTTCTTGAGACGAACCAGAAAATCGTAATAGCCCTGGCCGTATTTTTCCTTTAAAAATGAGGACCGCTGGGCCGTAATCCCCCACTCCCCCCCGCAGCCGCCGTACTTGACGTTCAACCGTTCCGTTTTTTCCCGGACCTCCAGGGTGACAGCTTTTTTGATATCGTTGGAGATGTCCTTGCTGGGAATAAAGGCATAGGCATGGATGGTGGGTGCCCCGATATGACCAAAGGAATAAAACTCATTGCCCTTGTAGCTGTCCAGGTTCAGGATAATTTCTTTGGCTTCGAGAAACGCCTCTTTGAGCTTGTCCACCCGCACGGTAATTTCACTGCCGAAGGTGGAGCCCAGCCGGTAAACATAATTTCCCGCTTCGGCCCGGCTGCTCCAGATTTTGTTCCACTCTTCCTTGTCATCGACAATTCTGGCCTCGATGGGATTGCCCTCCTGCAAAAACGCCAGGAATATCTCTGCTTTGGCCTTGCACCCGGCCTCTGTGGAAGAGCTGATGGTCATCATGGCAACGGCCCCTGCCGGGGCATCAAGTCCCACGGCCTCAAAACCGACCTTGGATGATTTTTCATCCAGGTATTCAAAAAACATGGGGGTTGGGATACTCTTTTTATACATGGCCATGACCGTGTCGATGATATCTTCGGACCGCTTGTAATACGCCACGATATTCCGGGTATGGGGTAACGGCATGAGCCGCATGCGGATTTTGGTAATCACGCACAACAGCCCCTCGGAGCCCACCAGGAATTTGGTGGCCTCGATGCCGGCGGGCTTTCGGGTGGACTCGGTACCGGTGTTTAAGATTTCACCCGAGGCCAGCACCACCTCCATGCCCAGTACATAATCGCCCGGTTTGCAGATGGTGGCATCCACGGCATGGGCACTGGTGTTCACCGATATGGACCCACCGATGGTGGCAATCAATTCACTGCCGGGAAACACCGGTAAAAGCGCGTTGTAAGGGGCCAGGGCCTTGCGCAGTTTACCGATATGCATGCCCGGTTCCACCTCAAAATAACCCCTTTCCGGAAATGCGGCAAATTTCTGCATCCGGCCCGTGTCCAGTACGATACAATTGGTTTTGGGCCGTCCAAGTCCCACCAGAGATGTCCCGGAACCATGGGTATGCACCGGTATTTTCCGCTCATTGGCATACTGCAGTATGCCGGATATCTCCCGGCTGTTTTCAGGTCGAACCACGGCATAGGGCATGTTCTGCCCTTCCACATCCCAGGGCATGGTATCTTTGGCATAGGCCAAGGCCGTGGGCCGATCCGTGAAGGCATGTTCCTTGCCGACGATGGCGGCTAAATCCTTTGTCAGTTTTTTCAGATCAACATTCATACAACCCAACCTCTCGCTTTACAGCTTTCTTTAATTTTATAAAATAGGGCGTGTATTGCGCCTTTTAATCATTTTTTATTCACGATTAACGGTTTCTTTCATACCACCATGAGCGGTATGAGTTTTGAGTAATGAGGGTTGAGGGCGGCAAGACCTTAATTTGATTTCTCATTACTCAAAACTCAATGCTCAAGACGATAAGGCCGTCTTACATGGCGGCCTTTTTATATATTTTTTTCAAAACAACCCAAGCACCACCTTCAACCACAAAGACCGCCACATGGAGGACGGCCCTGCCGTGAAATGGAGACATATTCAATTTTCAAGCCTTTAATTTACTTTCAGCAATGGGTTTTTTCCCCGCTGTCACGACAAAATTATAATATTTATAAAAACAATCCACATCCGTAAAACCGGTTTGTTTCAGCCATGCAAGCTGATCGTCCAGCGTCGCCGGGTTGTCACAGGCCATACGTTCGGCGATGACGGCAAGCTGATCAGCGCTCAGGCCGGTCTGTTCAAGATGATCGGTCCAGTGTTGCTGATAGATCGCTTCAGTGGCATCGGTGGCGCCTCTGGCCAGTTCGGCATGGATAAACAGTCCCCCGGGGTTCAGGGCCTGGTAAATTTTTTCCATGAGATGCGCCTTCCCTTCATGGAAAAGGTGGTGAATGGACATGGCCGACACCACCAGGTCATGAATGCCGGGCAGCGGGGTGTTTGCATAATCCATGGCAAAAAAGGCCACATCCCGGTTTCCGGCAAACCGCTGTCTGGCTTTGGCCAGCATTTTTTCGGAAACATCCACGACACTGGCCCGGGCCCTGGGAAAGGCATTGAAAATCAGGGCAGTGAGCAAACCGGTACCGGTTCCCAGATCCAGGAAAGAAAAAGATTCTTCAGGCCCGAAAGGGATCTGTTCCACAGCGGTTTTATAAAAATCGTCAAAACAGGGAATGATGTTGCGCCGGTGCAGATCATACTGCATGGCCCCTGCGTCAAACAGCGTCTTTACATCCATTGGTTCCTCAAATAACAAATTACAAACACCGGCTGACAAACAAATTCCAAATAACAATGACCATCTGATCTTAAAATTGGGTCAAATAAAACCCCAAGCCATTTGATTAACCCCATTAAGCCTTGGCTTGGTTTCCATTTTGTTTTTTCTTTGTTTTGGCTTTTGGAATTTTAATCATTGTGATCTATTTGGAATTTATATTTTGATTATTGTGATTTTTCATTGTTAACATAAAAAATAATCTTCAGAAGTACTCCAATAGCTTCACTTCTGTTGCACCCGGGTCAATTCAGCCAGCCGACCCACATCGGCCGCCGTTTCCAGATTTTCGATAAAATCGATCACGCCTCGGATCCGGTTAAGGCCAAAATCAAGGTTGCTGGCAGCAATGCATTTATGAAATTTTTCCCGGCACCGGTCCCCGTCCATGGGGTTTTGAGGGTTGCCCAGAGGTGCTTTTATATGCTTTTCGCAGACCTGACCATCTGCCATGTGGATCTCCATTTTGACTTGCAGAATGTCCTTGTCCGCCAGACCGGGATCATGCACCACCGTCACTTTGTCGGCCAGTGCCTTTACCCGGGTATCGGATATCGCCTTGTCTTCAAAATCGGTCAAAAAAACATCCTTTCGACACAGGGCCGCGCTCACCGTGTAGGGAATGCTGAACTGGGCGTCCACCTGGGGGTTGTTGCCCACCACAAAGGGTTTGCCCACCATTTCAGTCACCATCTTTGACGCATGGACCTCAATGGTTTTGATACCTTCTACAGGGCCTTTTAACAGGGGTAAAAGGGCCAGGGCCGCATCAATGGCCGAATGGGTCATGCGACAGCTCGGATAGGGTTTCACACTCAGGTCCATGAGGGAAAAATGGCTGCCCAGATCTTTTATCACCGGTGCCGCATCATATTCCCCACCCTCATAAAGGTTGTAGAACCCGTACCTGCCCTGGAGAAACGCACGGCTGCCGGTGATACCGGCCCGGGCCAGATATGCAGATGTCACCCCCGCCGAAGCGGCAAACCCCGGCTGCATCCGCTTGACCAGGCGTCCTTCCAGAAGGCCCTGGGCATTGCCGGCACTCTGACTGTAAACCACGCCCAGGGCATTGGCCGTCTGCTCTTTATCCAATCCGAGAATCCTGGCAGCGGCGACAGCAGCGCCAAATCCGCCGCAGGTGGCCGTTCGAATCCAGGACAGGGGCCGCTGTACGGCCAGACTCAGCCGGCAGATGATATCCACACCGACCACCAGGGCCGTGATGAGCTGCCGCCCACTGATATTGCCGACATCTTCAGCCGTGGCCAGGGCCGCCGGCAGGACATTGACAAAAGTATGCAGGGCCGATACATCCAGGGTATCGTCAAAATCCAGGGCATGCATCATGGTGCTGTTGGCCATGGCCGCCAAGGGCGGCGGTGCCTTGTGACCGTGAATCAGGACACTGGCCCCGGTTTGGGTTCCCCAGGCCTTTACAAGACCGGTCACCGCATCGCATCCCGGGGCGTTGCTGCCGGGAAAAACCACCCCGACAGAATCCATGACAAGCAATTTGCAGTATTCGATCACATCCATGGGCAGATCTTCAAAGCGAACCGATTGGATATAATCCACCAGATGTTCTTCGATATTCGGGATATCTGTTTTTGTTTCCGACATTACCCTACTTCCTTATTTCCGGCAGGGGCAATTTTCTGAACGCCTGCAGAAATGCCCTGATATAATCTGTTATCAATGCCAGCACCGCCGTCCCCTTTTCAGGTGTGGCTGTGCTGGGGTCCCCCATTATTCCGCTACTCGTGATCTCCCGGATATCCGGATAGATGGTTTGCACCGATCCGTTGTATTCGGTGTCTCCCAAAGAATTTTTCACCGTAAACGGACTGTTTTCAGGTGAGGTCAGCGAATCGGCTTTCATACGGGATGTCACCACGGTATCGGGTTTCAGGGCCATAACCACCGAGGTCATGATCTCACCGGCATGGGTAAACCGCCCTTCATCGATGAGGCCCGGCTGTTTGGCGATCAAATCATTGGCCAGTTTCCAGATGCTCAGCATTCCGACCTTTATCTTCCGGGTCTGTACCAGGGTGCGGGCCACGGTCTCGACACATGCGTTGTTGCCCCGATGGGAATTTAAAAACACAATGCGGCGGACCCCATGGGCAATCAGGCCTTCACCGTATTCCATCAAAACCCGTGTCAAGGTATCGCTTTCCAGGGACAAGGTCCCGGGAAACGGCATAAACCACTTGGAATAGCCAATGGGCAGCACCGGACCAACAAGCACCCCTTTTTCACCGGCCAGACGCCGGGATACACCCCGGGCCACAATGGTATCAACCCCTAAGGGCAGATGGGTTCCTTCAAGCTCTGTGGACCCTAAGGGAATCACTGCCACGGTGGTGTCGTCCACGGCCGCTTTGAACGCTTCCCAGGTCATCTCTTCCATAAACGTTTTTTGCATGTTGCCCCCCTTGCGATCCCGGTTGCCGGTTTACAGTTCATCCGTGTTCAATAAATACGGATCTCAACAATCTGTCTTATCGCCTTGAACCGTAAACCGACAACGGTAAACCGTAAACGTTTCCAATCCTTAATTATCCTGCACCAGCTTGGCCTGCTTTTTTGTAAACGGCCCGATGGTATACCGGCGCAATGCATCGGGGGTTCTGATGGCAAACATGGCCAGCATCACCGCCATGCCGGCCAGGTCTGTCATCCACCCGGGATATATCAGGCATCCGCCACCGACAAACAACAGTAGCCGCAGCAGTATCGGCAGCCGGCCGGCCAGGTAATTCTGGGCGGCAAAAGCCAGGGCCATCACCCCGAAAAAGGCCGTAACACACACCTGTAGAATTTCGCTGACGCTCCCGATGAGCAGCAGGGCATTGTTGTACACAAACATGTAGGGAATGATAAATATCACCAAAGCCAGGCGGCACGCGGTAAAGGCCGTGCGCATCATGGGGGCATCGGCAATGCCCGCAGCCACAAAGGCATCGGGCGCCATGGGCGGGGTAATACCGGCAATGGTGGCAAAATAAAAGACAAACAGATGGGCCGCCAGGGGATAAACCCCAAGTTTTATAAGGGCCGGCACTACCAGGATGGCCAGCACGATATAAGCGGCCACCGGCGGTACGCCCATACCCAGGATAATAGACGCCACCATGGTCAGCAGCAGAAGGATAAACAGATTGCCGCCGGACATATGGATCAGCAGACCGGACATCATCAAGCCCAGACCGGTGAGGGTAATCATGCCCAGCACAACCCCGCCCAGGGACAGGATGGCCACCACCGGCAATGCTGTGAGGGCCCCATCCTGAAGTCCTTTGACGATCTGATGGAAGTTCATTCGGCCCTCTTTTCCACCCAGCAGGGAGCAGGCCGGTATGGCGATGGTGGCCCAAAAAGCGGCCCGGGTCACCGATACCTTGGAATAGGTCAGGAAAAAAATCAGCACAAAAATGGGAATAACAAAATACCAGCCCTCTTTCAGGGTCTGCTTCAGGCTGGGCAGTTCCTCCCTGGGGAGTCCCTTCATGCCCACCTTCTGGGCCTCGATATCAATCATCAGAAAAAGACCGACATAATAGAGGACCGCCGTCAAACCGGCGGCTTTCATGATGGTGACGTAATTGACCCCCAGTATCTCCATGATAATAAAAACGGCACTGCCCATGATGGGGGGCATCAAAAGGCCACCGGCACTGGAAACGGTTTCCACGGCTGCGGCAAAATGGGGTTTATAGCCGCTGCGCTTCATCAACGGGATGGTGATCTGGCCGGTGCCGGCCACATTGGCGGTACCGCTGCCCGAAAGCATGCCGAATAGAGAGCTGGCCACCACCGCGATCTTGGCAGGGCCGCCCCTCACATGACCGAAAATACTGAAAGACAGATTGATAAAAAATTCACCGCCCCCGGCAGCCCGCAGCATGGCCCCGAACAGAATAAACAGAAAAATATAGGTGGCGGAGATACCGGCCAGCATGCCGAAGACACCGTCGGTGGTAATGAACATGCTGCCGACAATCCGTTCAAAGGAATAATTTTTATGGGCCAGTATCCCGGGCAGGGACTCTCCGAAACGGGCGTAGAACATGGAAAAAAGAGCGATAATCGGAAATATCCAGCCAAGGGTTCGCCGGGCCGCTTCCACGCAAAGAAGTATAAAAACAGTCCCCAGGACCAACTCGTACACCGGCGGGGCCATACCGATCTGACCGACTTTTGTAAACCAGGTGCACAAAACAAATACACCCAGGACCAGTGCGACGCCGGCCAGGAGATATCCATCCCAGGCAATGCGCTCTTTTTTCTTCTGTCCGAAGCTGTAATAAAGATAAATCAGCACCAGTGCAAATGTCACATGGGTCACCCGCTGATTCATGGCAGTCAACTGGAACAGACCGGTAAACAGCTGGTATACGCTCATGACAATGGCAATCCCCCTGATGAGCAGGGGAATCTTCGGGCCATCGTTTTTTATTTCTTTGTTTTCAATTAGTGTCATGGTTTTTCCCATAATCCGGGCACCAACCGTCCGCGTCCGGGTAGTATTTATTGTATTCATCGCTTAAATGGAAAGAACAGTCATTCATTCTTCCCATTTAAGCTCAGCACACCGTCTCTCAGCCATTATTCATAATACTGAGCACGCTTGCCCCAGATGCCCTTTTCCTTGTAGTATTTGATGGCACCGGGGTGAAATCCCACCGGCACGCCCGGGGTGCCCCGAAATGCATTTTCAATGGTGTACATTTTGGCCATGGGGTGGATGGCATTTTTATCTTCAGGGTTGTCATAAACCGCCTTGAGAATCTGATAGACAATATCCTCGGACAGATCGGCCCGACAGATCCACATCTGGGGCATGCAGTAGATATGAAGGTCTTCATCAATGCCGTTGTACATGCCGGCAGGCAGGGTTTTGGGCACGACATTGCTGTACTCGGCCCGCAGTTTGGCCATGGCTTCGGGCTCCATCTGGATGATCCGGATGGGAATATCCCGGGCCAGTTCCATCACAGAAGCCAGGGGAGCACCGGCGGCAATAATACCGGCATCGATGGTTTTATCGCGGAGACCACGGGTCACTTCGCCGAAAGAGAGGTACTTGGGACTGATATCACCCATGGTAATCCCCCATCCGATTTCAAGATGTTTTTTACTCCACAGGTTCAAGGTGGCGCTGCCTGCCGGGCCGACACCAATGGTCTTGCCTTTAAAATCTTTGATGGATTGAATCGGTGATTCTTTGCGAACCAGCCAATGGGTATCGCTGGTATGCCCCACGGCAATCAACCGCACCTTGTCCACATCCATACCCTGCTTCTTAAGATCGGCCAGGGTGCCCATGCAGGCCAGGCCAAGATCCATCTCGCCCCGGATCAGGAGCCTCGCGTTTTCTGTGGAAGCGGCGGTTGATTCGGCGGTGACCCGCACCCCCTTGACAGTGTTGTTGATCATTGAAGAAAAGCCGGCGCCGAGAAAATAATAGGTGCCTGCCGGGCTGCCGGTACCAAATGAGAGAAACTTAAGGGCGGATGCATTCCCGGGGGCCAAAATGGTTATCCCAAGGGTTAACACGCCTATAATGCAAATGGTCGCCCATCGATTTTTTCCAAACATGATGCCTCCTTTTTTGAATTGTCTTGTATTTACCTTTTTTTAGCATGGTTCGGTCCAACGCCTGCCTATCCATGGATTATGAATCGACCAGGTGCACAATCTCGATTTAGAGTTCTTTCACCATGATAGTAAACCCCGTGGGCATGAAATCTGCTGCAAATTTACCTTTTTCAAGATATACTGGAAATTTTGTTTCAAGGGTCTCACCGGCCTCAATGGCCTTTTTCTTTCTGGGATACATACCGCCCACGGCAGGTCCTTCCGGCAGAAGAATATTGACACGATACCGCTGAGGGTGATCCGTCACATTCTGGATGCCGATTTCGACGTGAAGCGTTGGCGCACCTTTGTAGGCCTCATAAAAATAAGCCACTTTGGTAATTTTGGCACTGGCCGGCAGATCATAGACAATATTCGCCGCGATCCCCGCATCATCTGCCTTTTGTGCCGAACCGGTCATGGCACAGGCTGAAAAAAAACACCCCAGCGCGAGCACCAGCGACAGCATCAGTACTGTTTTAATTCTGTTTTTCCCCATTTTTCCCTCCCTTTTAATAGTTATGGTGCAGAAATACATGAACGACTGACTCTATTTGACCAGGTACTGTTTACCTGTTACAGCAACGTCTCAATACCCATAAGACAGATAAAACCGTCATCGCCTAAGCGGGTGCCTTGTCTACAACGCGTTGATACATCCGGCGGGTGTTTTCCAAGTGCCGTCTGGTTTTTTCATATGCGGCAGCACCGTTCCTATCGATGATTGCTTTTAATATTTCCCGATGCTGCCGAACCAGCTCCAGAACATCTTCTTTCCCAACAGTTTTTCTGGTTTTTTCGATGAGAATTTCCGAATAGGCATGGGTAATTGATTCGGTGATGAAAATAACAATGGGATTTTGTGATATTTTTGAAATTTCGCAATGAAAACTGACATTCAGCAGACGGGCCTGGCGGCAGGAGGTGTCGGTGAGTTCAGTGGCGGTAGCAAGGAGTTGTTCGAGATCGGCAATATCTTTTGAAGTTCTTTTCAGGGCCACAGTACGGGCCGTATTCGGTTCTATAAAAATTCGGGCCTCGATGAGATCATTGAAAGTTGCCCGTCCCAACCGCACCAGGTTTAAGAAATTTTCGGTGATGGCATCCGCGTTGAGTTCACAGACATAAGTCCCTGCATTTCCACCACGCCGGCTCTCAATCAAACCGGAGCGCTCCAGATTTTTAAGGGCCTCACGTACGGTTACGCGGGAAACTTGAAACTGATCGACAAGTTCCCTTTCCGATGGCAGTTTTTCACCGGAGTTAAACACACCGTCGATAATTGACTCCCGCAACTGTCGTTCAACCTCCTGGGAGAGCGGGGGTTTCTTCAACGATTTAAAACTATGCATAAGATATCCCTCAATGATCGCAGTATTGACTATTGTCAGTTGTCCGTTGTCATACCACTAACCATATAAATGTCAAGCTTTTTTTTACAGACATACCTTCATTAAAATATCGGATTTATCAAAATATGCGAAACCAATTAATTAAGGCAAATTCAGGAGAGATGACGCAATACTGTGGCAGGATACTCCGGGGTCGATCAGGGGCACTTGCATTGGGCAGGACAGCCCATGGCGGTAATAAGAGGGTCAATGGTGCCGTCGTCTAAATTTTTGATGGCACAAATGAGTTTTTTTTCGTCAAAAAAACCCCGACAGGGTCTGGACAGAACATGCAGCTTGTTCTCAATTTCCGGCCACTGCATCGGATTGGCCGGATCACCCTGAGGATGGCGCACAAGCCGGGTATAACGGTTATTCTTTGTATGGACGATCACCCTGGCGGGAACCGTCTCCGGAAACATATCCGTAAGTTCGGCATCTTCAAACAGCCGGATCCTGCGGGCCAGACCCACTATTTCTTTTCTGCGAAGCAGGCCCGACAGCATGGGCAGAAATGCGCTTTTCCCGCCCACTGCCGCCAGGGCCAGGCAAAACGGTATGCTGTACTGGGCACTCTCCAGAGAGTCGGGATCAGGGTAGTTGTTCAGCCTGAGGGCTCTTTCAAAAAGATGAACATCCATCCCGATCATGTGCTGCGCCTCAAGGTTGTGTTCTGCCATTATAGCGCAAAGGGCATCAATAGCACTGTGTATCCAGCGGCAACAGGAATAGGGCTTAAAATAGATCTGCTCTATGGCAAATGTCTTGCCCAATCCGGACACAATCTTATCAGGACAATAATAGTCCGGATGATCCAGAATATCCAGCGGGCCTGTAAATCCTCTTTCAGCGGGTCCCAATGCACACAGCGCCGTCAACGTGGCCCAGGCAATCCCCTCTTTGACACTGTTGCCCATGATCGTACTGTACCCCGCAGCGGAAAGGCCGGGGGCCTGAACCCCGGCAATGGCCATGGCCTCGGCCAGTTTGCCGGGCGACATGCCCCGAAGACGCCCCGCAGCTGCGGCAGCGCCAAAACCACACCAACGTCCACTGGCAAGGGTATCCAAGGCATCATGATCTCTGGCTGCGGCAATCCGTATGGCAACCTCATACCCGATCACAATGGCAGCCAGCAGTGCCATGCCGCTTGCCTGCATCTCTTCTGCCGCGGCGAGAGCGGCCGGAATGATCGACGCGCCGGGATGCCCCATGGCCTGCCGGTGACCGTCATCCAGGTCCTGGGCGCTTGCCAGGATGCTGTTTACGTAGGCGGCCCCCGGGGCTGTAAGGGTTTTATCGGAAAACCACAGCGTAGACGTGCCATTGGAAAAGATATCTCCCACCGAGGCCGTTATGGCGCGTGCCGAAAAAACGTCCATCCCGGCAATGGCCGCTGCCAGAAGATCACAAAGCGCCCTTTTGGCCATTTCCAGTGCAAACGGTGGGATATCGCACGGCTTCAGTTCACATGCAAACCGGGCCAGCACCTGAATCGTCATTTCCGTTTTTGGTTTCATTTGAAATAGTTGGGTTTCACTTTTCAGTATTCAATATTGATGAGCTCGTAAAAAGCCGGATTTAGACGGTCTTGTAAAAAGTTCAACAGGCATTTTCCATTGCCGCCCATGCTGCAGGGGAGAGTGTTTTCTCCGCCATCAGCGCCCTTCTTATTCGCAGCGTTTCAAGGCGCCACGGTTCCAGGTCCACTTTGAGATACACGGCCCCGTAGCGGCTCATGTTGCGTTTTTCATTTTTCGCTTCAGCCTGTTTAACGTTCATGGAGAATATATCCCCGGCACTGTTGCAGGCCTTTTTCAAAGAATTTTGAATCTCATGGGAAAAAGAGCTGTACTTTTTCTCCGTGATGAAAACCCCCATTATACAGCTGAGATCGCCAAGACAGGTGACAAACCGGGCATTGCGACAGAGCCCATGCCGATAGAGCAGTTCTTTCGATAAGGGCACGGCATCCACTTTCCCGGTGTCAATGGCCTGTCGTATCCTGGCATACGGGACGACAACCGGAATCGCGCCCATCTTTTCCCAGAACTTTTTCAGAACCCTTGATTTATAGATCCTCACCCGTAACCCTTCTATCTCCCCAGGTGTGGTAATGGGGCGGTTGGCGATAATAACCCGTTCACTGCCCCTTACCCAGTTCCATCGGGGATTAATACACCGGACGCCCCTTGTAAGCAGAACCTTTACCACGTTTTCCATGAAATAGTCGCTTCGCAGAAAGGCCAGCCGTTTTTCCTCACTTGCAAAATTATAGGACAGATTAAAGTGTTCGAGTACAGGGACGATCCGGCTGAAATGAACCCATTCTTCTACAAAAAGATCGATTTCGCCGTTGAAAAGCAGGTCAATCTGCTCATGAACCGGACCGAACTGGACGGTACCGAGGGAACTCAGGGAAACGGCGCCATGGGTATACCGGCCTATTTTCCGATCGAGCCAGTGCAGTCCCTCTTGCTCGAGACCGGCAACGGTGGTTATGGTATGCGTGCAGATTGGAGACCTGTCATCACCCTGGAACAGGTAGCTCACCGGACGGTCCAGCACACGGCAGACCCCGGCCAGATTCTTTATGGAGATGGTGGCCTTGCCGTTTTCTATCTTGGAAAGCTGGCCCTGGGAGATACCGGCTTTTAACGCAAGGGCCACTGCATTGAGCTTTTTCACCTTGCGCAGATGGCGGATCCGTTCGCCGACATTTTTCTGGATTAACGTTTCCTGCGCCACATTATCCACCCCTTCCATCATCAGACCCTTTCCGCCACACGACGATCCACCTGCATCCCCCGTGATTTAAGCCCTTCCAGCAATTCGTGGGGGGGCACATGATGCACCGGCGACAACACCCCGCTGCCCGTTATTTTACCGGACAGGATCATCAGGGCACCCATACTCGCAGTGAAGCCCACGGTTCGGTTCATGGCGAAAAGCCCTGTGGAAAGGTCACGGCAATCCACCAGGTCATAGGTCACTTTCACCTTCCGGCCGTCCTTGAGCCCCCACGCTTCAACCCTGAGCAGCGCAAGGTCCTGCTGGTCATCCGTGTACTGAAGGCGTGGCGTCAGCCATTGGGTCAGAAAGCGACGCGGTGATATGTCAACACCGCCGACGGTGACAGGGGTATCATCAAGGAGGCCGAGCTTCACCATTTTATGCCAGAACTTAGAATGCCCGGGCCAGCGCAAGGCAAACCGTCCCATTTCCACAAGGGCTTTGCCCAGACCGAATATCGCCACATACCGCTCGGCGTCGCCGTTGGGGTAGGCCTCCAGGGTGCCGATTCCGGGAAATTCGATCTCGTGAACGTTTTCCGGCATAAAAATCTCATCACCGGGGACAATGTGCAACCGGCCGGCCTTCACGAGCCTGGCCTCACGCGTGTAAACCGCCAGAACCCGGTCAAATATCCAGGATATTTTGTAGCCGATGGGATTGTCGCCAGCGCATTCCGGGGCAGGGACACCACCGCCGTAGGAATAAAGGCCGTGAACCTCGTCCAATTCGTCAACCGCCAGCCGTCCGAGGACAAGATCAATGCCCGGATCAAGTCCCATCTCCGGCAAAATGATGACCCCCTTTTCTCTGGCGAGTGCATCCAGGGTCTGGAGCTGGTACGTATAATTGGCGCTTACAAAGGGAATACCGGCGTCCACGGCAGCCCTGGCAGCGGTAAGGGCCAGTTCGATGGGCAGCATGCAGACCACCACATCGACGCCCAGTTCCAGGTACTTTCCGGCAAGATTCTTTTCCAGGCAGACATTGAGTGCCATCGCCCTGGTTTTGCCATATCCCATTTTATCCAGGTATACGCTGGTATCGACAAGGTTGATATCGACGGCAAATATCTGGCCGATCAAGTCGCTTTGTTCAAGATCGTGTATGACAGCCTTACCCTGAAGGCCCATTCCAAGTACCATAACGTTCATTTATATTTTTTAACTCCTGTTCCTGTGGTCCCGTTTATATCACTGTCTTTGACGCCGGCGCGTACCGATCCGGATCGATATCGTCTACCCGGCACCGGGATTGGATGCCGACCTGCCCAAGCGCTTTCAAAAAATCTTCTGCGGGAACATCTTTGACCGGCGAGAGCACCCCGGGGGTATTGATTTTTCCCGAAAGAATCATCCTGGCGGCGATGGCGGCCGTGTAGCCCACGGTACGATTCATGGCAAAAAGCCCGGTTTCAAGATCCCGACGGTCAATGACCTCCCAGACTACCCGCTTGCCAACGCCGTCCTTTTCCCCCCAGGCCTCCACCCGTATGATGACGACATCTTTTTCATCATCGGCATACTGCAGCCTGGGGGCCAGGGCCTTGACCAGAAAATCCCGCGGGGAAACCGGCACATTGCCGGCTGTTTTATCGGATAGCAGGCCCAGTCCGGCCATGGCAGCCCAGAAGCCGCAGTGCCCGGGCCAGCGCATGGCGAAACGGCCCATGTGGCGGATGGTTTTATCCAGGCCGAAGATGGATATAAAATTTACAGCGTTTCCATTGGGATAGGCCTCCATGGGCCCCAGCCCCGGCACGTCGATCATATGAATATTTTCCGGCTTGAAAATGGATTCCCCCGGAATATCGACCTTTACGCCGTCCCTGATGACCACGGCATCCCGGATATAGGCTTTCAAAACCCCTTCAAAGGTCCAGGAAATCTTGTATTTCAGGGGATTGTCGTCTCTGTGAGAAGGCTCGGGCACACCGGCCCCGTAAGAGTACAGACCACAGACCCGATCCAGCATGCCCACGGCCATGCGGCCCAGGATAAGATCGATCCCGGGGTCCATCCCCATTTCCGGCAGCATGATGACGCCTTTTTCCTTTGCCTCCCGGTCCAGCACGGCCACTTCTCCGGTATAGCTTGCAGATACGAAATGAATACCCGCAGCGAGTGCGGCCCGGGCAACACGGAACCCGAAATCCACCGGCAACATCGTTATAACGAGATCGGCACCCGACCGGCTGACAGATGTTTGAATCCCGCCCTCAACTTCGGCATCCAGGGCCCGGGCGGTGACTTTCTGAAACTTCTTTTCGGCAATGTAATCGTTGACAGCCTCCAGATCGTTGTCCAGAACAAGAATTTCCGTCACAAGGGAACTCTTTTCCAGATCGTGGGCCACTGCTTTTCCCTGCAGGCCCATCCCCATGAGCAGCACCTTCATAAAGCCCCTCTATAAATTTTTAAGCCGCGGGTCCAGTGCATCGCGAAGTCCGTCCCCGAGCAGATTAATCGAAAGAATGGTCAGCATAATCGCCAGGCCGGGCAGTGTGACCAGCCACCAGGCATTGGTCATATATACCCTGCCTTCGGCAAGCATCCTGCCCCAGGTGGGCATGGGCGGCGGTGCGCCCATGCCCAGATAGGAAAGACCGCTTTCCCAGATAATAATATTGGCGACCCGCAAGGTGCCCAGAATAATAAGGGGCGAGATGACGTTCGGAAGGACATGGCGCCAGATGATAACGGGATGGGCCGTGCCGATGGCCCTGGAAGCCTCCACAAATTCTTTTTGCTTGATGGAGAGAACACTGCCACGGATGGTTCTGGCATAGGTGACCCAGTCCGACATGCCGAGCACCAGAATAAGGTTAAAGATGGAGGGCCCCAGGACGGCAATAACGGAGATGGTCAGCAGCATGAACGGGTAGGCCATGAAAACGTCGGCAACGCGCATGATGACAGTATCTATTTTCCCGCCATAGTAGCCTGAAATCAGTCCCAGAACAATGCCCAGGGCTTCTGCCACCAGCACGGCGCTGAAACCGACAACCAGTGACACCCGGCTGCCGTAAAGCATCCGGGAAAAAATATCTCTGCCGAGGTTATCCGTACCCAGAAGATACTGCCAGGTCCCGCCGTCCTGCCATACCGGCGGTGTAAACCGTGCCATAAGATCCTGGGCCAGCGGGTCCGTGTGCATGAACAACGGAAACAGCACACTGGTCAGCAGGATCAACATCAGGAGAACGCCACCGGCCAGAGAACTCGGGCGCTTTACAACTTCTTTGAGGGTGCTCAGGAAAAGACGCACCGTCGGCATAAAACCGTCTGCCCTGCTGTCTGCACCAGTGGATTCGGATACCTTGGCGTTCATTTTTCCTCGGAATAACTTATCTGGGGGTCAAGATAAACATAGAGAATGTCAACGAGCAGGTTCATTCCCACAAATATAATGGAAAAAATAAAAACAATGCCCTGGACCAGGGGATAATCTCTGCTGAAAATCGCCTGGACCACCAGCCGCCCCAGCCCCGGCCAGGCAAAAACAGTCTCGATGATCACCGTCCCGCCGATGAGAAACCCGAACTGCATCCCGGCAACGGTGACCAGGGGGATGAGCGCATTTTTAAGGGCATGTTTGGCGATGACCACCTGCTCTTTAAGCCCTTTTGCCCGGGCTGTCCGGATGTAATCGAGACTGAGCACCTCGAGCATGACCGATCGGGTCAAACGGGCGAACATGGCCATGAGACTGAGGCCGAGGGAAATGGCCGGCATGACCAGATGGGCCAGGGTCCCTCGCCCGGAGGAAGGCAGCCATCCCAGGTGCACGGAAAACAGCATCATCAGCATGATGCCCAGCCAGAAATGGGGCATGGAAAGGCCCACAAGCGCGCCGAACATGCTGCTCATATCCAGAAAAGAGCCCCTTTTTACCGCTGAAAGAATGCCGATGGGCACGGCCAGTACCAGGGCGAACAGCATGGCAGCAAAAGCCAGTTCAAGGCTCGCCGGCAGCCTTTCCCCAATCAATTCAATCACCGAGACATTGTAGTAGAGAGACTCCCCGAAATCACCTTGTATCGCCTTTGTGGCAAACCGCAGGTATTGGACATAGAGGGGGTCATCAAAACCAAGCTGTACACGGAGCTCTTCAATTTCCTGATCGGTGGCATCCCCGGGCAGCATCAGCATGACCGGGTCACCGGAAAGGTGGATGAAGAAAAAGCTGATCACGGAAATGCCGATGACAACGAAACCCATCTGCCATATTCGTTTCAGGATAAATTGAAACATCTCACCACACTAACCCGTTTGATAAAAATCGCCCTGCAGGAAATGACCTGCAGGGCTTGTTTTTTATTACTATTTCGCTTTGGCCCAGCGCATGTTGAGGAACCCGTCACGGTTGCCTTCATAGAAAACGCTGTTGGACACCCCGAACACCTCCGGGATCACATAAAGATATGCCCAGGGACAATCTTCGTAGAGTATCTGGTCAATCTTGTTGTATACCTTGGCCCTCTCATTTCTGTCCAGAATCGTTCGGCCAAGATCCAGAAGAACATCCACGGTGCTGTTCTTATAGTAATAATCGCGGCTCTTGGAGTGAAACAGAGAGTACATATAGCGATCGGGCTCCGGTGCATCATCCCACCAGTAGATGTACATCTGATGCTTCTTGCCTTTGTAACGCTGCCACATGACCGCTCTTTCAAAAGGCTCCAGTTTGGTTTTGATGCCCGCTTCGGCAAGGCCTGCCGCAATGGCTTCCACCTGTTCCTGAATCTGGGCCATATAGGTGGGATAGGCAAACCGGATCTCGATACCGTCGGCGTAACCGGCTTCTGCAAGCAGTGCTTTGGCTTTTGCCGGGTCAAAGGCATACGGTTTCAGACCGGGATCGGCACCAAAGGTCCTGGGGCTGATGGGGCCGTTGCAGAGAATCGCCTTATTTCCGAAAAGGGCCTTGTTGATCAGTTCCCGGTTCAGGGCATAATTGACGGCCTGGCGCACGCGGACATCATCAAAGGGGGCTTCGTAGGTGTTCAGACCGATGTAGGGCATGACCCCCATCTGGGAGGTGAGATAGGCCTTACCGGAATCTTCGATCTCTTTTCGTTTGTGCACCGGTACACCGCTGATCACGTCGGCCTCTCCGGTAAAAAGGGCTGCAACCCTTGCCGCGGGCTCGGGAACGGTTTTAAAAATAACGGTTTTAAAATACGGTTTGGGACCATAGTAATCTTTAAACCGCTCCAGGATGACCGATTCGCCGCGTGCCCATTTTTTAAGTTTGTAGGGCCCGCAGCCAATGGGGTTGGTGTTGTACTTTTTATCCCCTACCTTCTGGATATATTTTGGCGGTACAATGGGAAGATAGATGCCGAGAATGTAAAGACCCGGCGCAAAAGGGTCGTTGGTCATGATTTTAAAGGACAGCTCATCGAGTACGACCACTGCCTTGAATGCAGACAATTTTCCTTTATGCGGGCATTTGATTTCCGGATCAAAGACCCTGTCAAAGGAAAATTTTACGGCCTGGGCGTTGACCGGTTCACCGTTATGAAATTTAATGCCTTTCCCAAGGGTAATCTTCCAGGTCAGGTCATCGATTTTTTCCCACTTTTCAGCCAGGGCCGGCTTTACGGAAGCATCCGCCTGGGGGGCAAACAGGGTGTCATGGAGATTATAGCAGACACTCATCGTGTTCTGCAAAGATGAGCGCATCAGGTCCAGGCCCACCACCTCCGACTCCTGAAGCACAATCAATTCATCCGCATCCCTGGCCAGGCCCGGGGATACGAAAAAGGCAAGAAGCATAATGGTGGTTAGCACGATTACAAATGATCTTTTCATAATCCTCTCCTTTTCTTTTTTGTTGTTGTTTCAACTGAAACCAATCGCCGCCGGCACTTCTCAAACAGTCTGCCGGCCGGGCAACGGCGGAACCCATATCTCTCCTTCGCTGTAAAGATGGCATGCCACGAGATGTCCGGTAGAGACTTCTCTTTCAGGTGGTTTTTCGCGGGAACATATCGGCATGGATTCCGGGCATCTTGTGTGAAAACGGCACCCTGGTGGTGGATTACGGGGGGACGGCACATCCCCCTCCAGAACAATTCGATCCCTGTTTTTCATGCGCGGATCCGGTATCGGCACAGAAGCGATAAGAGACCGGGTATATGGGTGCAACGGCTTTTCATAAATCAGATCCACCGGTGCCATCTCCACGATTTCACCCAGATACATCACCGCGACCTTGTGGCTGACATGGCGTATCACACCCAGGTCATGAGATATGAAGATATAGGACAGGTCCAGTTCTTTCTGCAGCCGAACCATTAAATTGAGCATCTGGGCCTGCACCGAAACATCAAGGGCAGAGACCGGTTCATCCGCAATGATGAGTTTCGGTTTGAGAATAAGGGCCCTGGCCAGCATGATTCTCTGTCGCTGACCGCCTGAAAATTCGTGGGGAAACCGGTTCATATGTTCAGGCAGCAAGCCGACCTTTGCCAGTATTTGCGCCACTTTCCGCCGTCGGGAGGCGGCATCTCCCACCTTGTGGGTCAATAACGGTTCTTCCACGATCCGTCTGACGGTGAGCCGCGGGTTCAAAGACCCGAAAGGGTCCTGAAAGACGATCTGTACGCCCTGTCGGAGCCTGCGTCTTTTTTTAGCGGTAAGATTAAAAATATTCTCCCCCTCGAACCAGACCTCCCCTCCTGTGGGTGTCAGCAGATTTAAAATAGTCCGACTGGCGGTGGATTTCCCGCAGCCCGATTCCCCCACCAGCCCGAGGGTCTGCCGGTACCCCAGGGTAAAGGAAAGATTGTCCATCGCATAAACGAACCGTTTTTTCCGGTTGAACAGACCGGATCGCACCGGAAAATGTTTGCTCAGTTTGTAAACTTCAATAAGGTCGGCCATGATCGACTTTCCAGCAGGCAACGCTGTGTCCCGATTCAACTTCGCACAATTCGGGTTCTTTCTGCCGGCAGATATCTCCGGCTATGGGGCACCGGGTGTTGAACCGGCAGCCCCTTGGCAGACTCAACAGGCTTGGCACGGTGCCCTGGATTTCATACAGTTCTTCCCGGTGACTGGACACAGCACTTGGAATGGCACGGAGAAGCCCTCGTGTGTAGGGGTGCAACGGTTTTTGAAACAAATCCATGGTGCTGGCGGTTTCCATGGCTTTTCCCGTGTACATCACCATCACCCTGTCGGTGGTCTCGGCAATGACCCCGAGGTCATGGGTGATCATAATGATGGCAGATTCAAATTCATCCCGCATCCGTAGAATAAGGTCGAGGATCTGGGCCTGTATGGTCACATCAAGGGCTGTGGTCGGTTCGTCCGCGATGAGCAATTCGGGACGGCAGGCCAGGGCCATGGCAATCATAACCCGTTGCCGGAGGCCACCGGAAAGTTCATGGGGGTACTCCCCGAGCCGGGTGCGAGGCGTGGGTATACCGACTCTTTCCAGAATTTCCACCGATTCTTCCAGGGCTTTTTTACACGTCATGTTTCGATGCACCCGGTAAACTTCAGACAGTTGATTGCCCACCGTATATACGGGGTTGAGGGCCGTCATGGGCTCCTGGAAGATCATGCTGATTCTGTCGCCCCGGATTTTCCTGATTTCTTCCGGGTTGAACTCAAGGAGATTCCGCCCTTTGAAAAAAATCTCTCCACCGGCAAAAAAAGCGGGGGGCTCAGGCAAAAGACGAAGCACCGATAAGGCGAGAACACTTTTGCCGCATCCCGATTCGCCTACAATTCCCATGACTTCGCCGTCTTTAATATCAAGGGACACACCATCAACGGCTTTGACAATACCCGAAGGTGTTTTGAAACAGGTGCGAAGGGACTTGATTTGAAGAACAGCCATGATACCTTAAGCAAACCTTAATCCACAAAATTTATTTACGGCAGGAATATTATAACCGAAATATTTTTCAATATTAACGATGGATGAACCATATCCAGAAAAAAATTTCTTGTCAAGAATATAACTTATCTTCCTTCGATAACGTCAGTTCATCACAGATATTGAACAAAGACAAAATTATCTTGACAGGGGTATACCGGACAGGCAATTTTTAGGCTCTTTCAAAAAACAGCTTGCCGACAGCCTGTCAGCAAGCTTATACACCGATAACCCCGGGATAAATCAAAACCGGTTCAGACATAAAGGAAACAAAATGGATGAAAGCGATCTCAAAAACCTTCTGGCACAAGTTAAAAGCGGTTCAATGAATGTGGAAACGGCATTGAACCAATTAAAAAAACTGCCCTTCGACGATCTTGGTTTTGCAAAAATCGACACCCATCGTGGGCTAAGAACCGGTATTCCGGAGGTGATTTTCTGCCAGGGCAAAACAATTTCCCAGATTGTTCATATCGTTAAAAAAATGTCCCAATACCATTCCAACATAATAGGGACCCGGTTAGACCCGAAAATCTTTGAATCGATTCAAAAAGAGATCCCGAATTGTCATTATCACGAAGCGGCAAGGGTCGCTGTATTTTATCCCCGCAAGGTTGAACGTGTGGGGAAAATCTCGGTGGTGTGCGCCGGCACATCGGATATTCCCGTTGCCGAAGAAGCCTGTGTGGTGGCGGAAACACTGGGCAACAATGTGTCGAGGGTCTATGATGTCGGTGTCGCCGGCATCCATCGGCTGCTGGCTTCCTGCCGGGACATTCTCGATGCCAATGTCGCGGTGGTGGCGGCGGGCATGGAAGGGGCCCTGGCCAGCGTGGTGGGGGGGCTGGTTTCCTGCCCGGTGATCGGCGTGCCCACCAGTATCGGATACGGCGCCAGTTTCGGCGGTGTCACCGCCCTGCTCAGCATGCTCAACAGCTGCGCTTCGGGGGTATCTGTCGTGAACATAGACAATGGATTCGGCGCCGCCTGCCAGGCCAGCTTAATCAATAAAATGGCGATGGGCCACCGCAATGCTCAACCGTGATATCCGGGGCATCATCCACAGCCAAGGATCTCTAACGGCACAGTGCGTTTATCTCTCGTTCCCATGCTCCTGCGTGGGAACGAGAGAACATTGATGCATTTATAGTAACTGAGCTAACAGCTGATCTTCAAAAGCATATGATTTTTCGGCAAAACACTATATAAGGGTTTTCAACTTTTTCAACCGTTTGCCGGTTTCAATGAGAATCTCTTCTGCCCGAGAAAAATGCAGTCGGATCAGATGGTTCACCGGTTCGTGAAAAAAACTGGAGCCGGGCACAGCGGCCACCCCCACCTCCCTGGCCATCCATCGGCAGAATTTATTGTCATCGGTGACGCCAAAGGCGGTGCAGTCCACCATTACATAATAGGCCCCATGGGGCGTGGTATAGGAAAGTCCGGCCGCCTCCAGACAGTCTAAAAACAGATCCCTTTTTCGGGTGTAATCCGCCGTCAGCTGCTCATAGTAGCTCAAGGGCAGTTCCAATGCGGTGATCGCTGCGGCCTGCAGGGGCGCGGCGGCCCCCACGGTGAGGAAATCATGCACCTTGCGGGCACCGGCAATCACCGCTTCCGGTCCAATCACATAGCCCAGGCGCCATCCGGTCATGTTGTAAGTTTTGGACAGGGAACTGCACGACAACGTCCGGTCAAACATCCCCGGCAGGGCTGCCATATAGTGGTGACGATGGGGGCTGTACACAATATGCTCATAGACCTCATCGGTGATGACAAAGGTGTCAAACTCCCTGGCAAAATCGGCGATGATTTCAAGCTCCTCCAGCGAAAAAACTTTTCCGGAGGGATTGGACGGATTGCACACAACAATGGCTTTGGGCTTTTGCATGAAGGCGGTCCTGAGTTCCTTCAAGTCGAAATTAAACTCCGGCGGGTGCAGGGGAACGTAGATGGGACTGGCGCCGCAAAGGATGGTATCCGCACCGTAGTTCTCATAATAGGGTGAAAAGACAATAACCTTGTCCCCGGGGTTGCAGGCGGTCATCATGGCGGTCATCATGGCCTCGGTACTGCCGCAGGTCACCACGACATGGGCCTCGGGATCCAGATCGAGCCCCATCCAGTGGCGCTGCTTCTTTACCAGCGCCTCCCGGAAACACGCGGATCCCCAGGTGACGGCATATTGATGAGGCCCCTCGGCCATGGCCTTTTGGCCGGCGGCCAGTACCTCGAGCGGCGGATCGGCATCGGGAAATCCCTGGGACAGATTAATGGCGTTGTATCGATTGGCGACACGGGTCATCTCGCGAATGACCGATTCGGTGAAAAAGGTTAAGCGATCAGCTGTTTTGGGCATGAAATCTCCCATCGGATAGAGGATTAAGTTTTTACGAGACCATCTGAATTCGACTTTTTGCGTGTTCATCAAGTTTTAAGTATTAAGTTGAGGATTAATATCGTTTTAACACTTAAAACATAACATTTAAAACGCTCTATATACAACCCGGCCGTCAAACAAGGTCATGTCAATTTGAACCCGGGGCATCATGGACGGCGGCAATGTCAAAATATTCTCACTGAGTACGGCCAGATCCGCTTTTTTGCCGGGTGCGATCACGCCCAGATCAAGGGCATTGTGGACAACCGCCGGGGTGGCGGTGTAGGCTTGAATGGCCTCGGCCACGGTTATCCGGTTTTGTGGATGCCAGCCGGCTTCGGGCGTGCCGTCGGTACGCTGGCGGGTTACCGCTGCATGAATACCCGCCAGCGGGGCGGGGTCGCATACCGGACAGTCCGAGCTGAACATCACCGGCGCACCGGTGTCCATCAATCGGCGGAAGGCATAGGTCCACGCGCCTTTTTCTCCCACCGCACCATCGATGAGGTTCATGTCCAGGACCATGTTGGCCGGTGTGACGCACAGGGCCACATTCAGGTTGCCCAGCCGGCGGGCATCTTCCGGCCGGATCATCTGCACATGTTCGATCCGATGGGGAATAAGTGGCCGTTGAATGCCGGACAGGCCCCGGCGTGATTCGAGATCTTCAAAGATAGCCACCAGTTCACGGTTGGCCCGATCGCCCACCGCGTGCACCATTACCGACAAGCCGGCCTCGTCCGCCCGGCGGATGTCCTCCGCCAGTGCGTCCATGGCCATCAGTGGCATGCCGTGTTGTGCGTCCAGATACGGGTCGATCATCCAGGCGGTGCGGGCGCCCATACCGCCGTCGGAAAAATATTTGACATGACCGAAGCGCAGCCGGTCGTTACCAAACCCGGTTTGAAGACCCAGGCCGATAATGTCGTCCAGGCGGTCACCGGGCAGGGTAACCCAGGATCGAAGAAACAGGTGCGCGTTCCGGTCCAGACGTTGGAATGTCTGCAGCGAACTGGCCCCATCCCTGTCCGCCATCAGCCGCACATCATGAATGCCGGTCACCCCGCGGCGGTGAAGGGCCTTGGCAGCCTCCTCAAACGCTTCAAGGATCCCATCGGCACCCGGTGGTGCAACGACCTGGCGAACGAGATTAATGGCCAGTTCCCTGAGTATCCCGGAGGGTTCTCCGGTGGGGTTGCGTTCGATGCGGCCTTCCGGCGGGTCGGGCGTGCCGGCATCGATTCCGGCCAGTTGCAGGGCGGCGGAATTGGCTGCGGCAAGATGCAGATCGCAACGCCACAACAGCACCGGGTGCGCCGGGGCTGCCCGGTCCAGCATTTCACGGGTGGGCATGCGCGGATCGGTCCAATCGGCCTCGTTCCATCCCTGCCCCATGATCCACTCGCCCGGCGGTCTGTCGACTGCTGCCTGCCGGACCCGTACCAGCAGATCTTCCAGGCAGGTGAGATCGTCCAGCCTGACCCCCTGGCGTTTCAGCGCCCATTCATAAAAATGGATGTGGGTGTCGATAAACCCCGGTATGACCAGGCGGCGATCAAGGTCTATTTTTTGGGTGCCCGCACCGGCCAGATGCAGCAGGTCATCGTTTCTGCCGACGGCCAGGATGGTCCCCTGTCGTCCGATGGCAACGGCCTGGGCAAACGGTTTTGCAGGATTCTGAGTGGCAATCGTGGCGTTAAAAAGGAGGATGTCTGGAAAGGGTGATGGTTTACTCATAATAAGAATCCCTCCGGGAAGGGGTCGTTGGCATCCAGAACGAATTGATGGTAACCGGTTATCTGGGCGTTTCCCCGAACCTGGCCCACGATGCCGCCAAATTTACCGATGGTAACCGTTTTTACGATCCGCCCTTCGAACACCGTATCCAGAGGACCGGCATTTTTGTAGACTTGGCCGGGATTAAGCTTTCCACGGTGGTGCAACAGCGTCATCTTCGCCGTGGTGCCGGTGCCGCAGGGGCTGCGGTCCATATTGGACTCGCCGTAAATCACCACGCCTCTGCCGATCGCGGTTTTCGGGTCTTCATCATAAAATTCGGTGACATCCACCGTGTTCACCTCCGGCCGCCCGGGATGGTAAACGTCGGCTGACTGATTGGCGGCATCGATGACGGCCATGCCCAATGAGATCAGCCGGTGGCTGTTGGCCGGGACCAGATCAATGCCGATGGACCGGGCCGATACCATGGCGAAAAACCCGCCTACGCAGACCAGGTCGACGGAAACCATGCCGAACCCGGGGACTTCAATTTCCCGGCCGGTATCAAAAACAAATGACGGCACCATGTCAATGGCAACGGATGCCACACGGCCGTTTTTAACACGTGCATGGGCATCCAAAGGCCCCGATGGGGTATCCACAGTAATCACCGTGTCGCCGTCTTCAGCCGCCAACACCCCGGCTTCGATGAGGGTAGTCACCGCTCCGATGGTCGCGTGCCCGCACAGGTACGGATACCGCCGGGCATCCATGTAGAACAGGCCGAAGGCGCCTTTTGCGCTGACCGGTTCGGTCACCACCGCCGCCATGATGCCCCGATGCCCCCGGGGTTCCCGGGTCAGCAGCATGCGAACAGGGTCGAAATGGGATTCGAAATGGTCCCGTTTTTCTTTCATCGTGCCGCCGGGCAAGGCGCCCACGCCGCCCACCAGCAACCGGGTGGGTTCCCCCTGGGTATGGGAATCAAGGGTGATGATCCGATCCGAATCGCAATGGCGGAATTTATTTTCAATCCGATTCAGTTTGAGCATAAACGCCCTCCTTAAAAAATAAAACCTGAAAACGGCAGTGTCTGCTTTCAGGTCTCGAATAGAAACAGTGGCGGACCAAACGGTCAGCGGTTTAATTCCCTTGGAATCAGATGGCAATGGTGGGGCGATACCTCCACGCTGACCACCTCGCCAATGTTGTAAAGCCGTGTTCTCATCATACTGATGATATGTATTTCACGGCCGGCCCCCAGTTCAATGAAGTAACTCACCTCTCCACCCATGTAACTGCGGTCCTTGATTCGCCCCTCAAAATGATTCATCCCCTCTACCGGCTTGAATTCATCCTTGGGAAATACATCGAACCGCTGGGCGCGGACGATCATCTCCACTGAATCACCTTTGGAAAATCCGCCTTTATTTTTCGCAAAAAGAACGTCACCGGTTTCAATTTTGACGTTCACATGGTTGTTGTCAAGTGCCACGACTTCGCCATGGATAAAATTGGAGTGACCCAGAAAATCGGCCACAAAATGGTTGACCGGCTCATTGTAGACCGTCTCGGGGTCGCCTTCCTGCTGCTTGCGCCCGGCCTTCATGACGAGGATCTTGTCGGACATGCTCAGGGCTTCCCGCTGGTCATGGGTGACAAAGATGGTGGTGACGCCGATCATCTGCTGGAGGTTGTCCACCTCCCGCCGCATCTCCTCCCTCAGGTTTTCATCCAGAGCGGAAAGGGGCTCATCCATGAGCAGTACATCCGGTTCGATCACGATGGCCCGTGCCATGGCAATACGCTGTTGCTGGCCACCGGACAACTGGTGCGGCATCCGATTCTCCACGCCGGGCAGACGAACCATTTCCAGAGCACGGGTCACCTTTTCCCGGGTCGCTTCCTTTGACACGTTCCGGTATTTCAGCCCAAAGGCCACATTGTCATAAATCGTTTTATGGGGAAACAGGGCATAGTTCTGAAAAATCATTCCCAGGTTACGCTTGTGGATCGGCGTGTCGTTGATTCGGACCCCTTTGATGAAGATATCCCCCTCGGTGGGCGCCTCCAACCCGGCCACCATGCGCAGCAAGGTGGTCTTTCCGCATCCGGAAGGCCCCAGCAGCGTCACCAGACTCCCCTCTTCGATGTCAAAATCCATTTTTTCCACGGCGACAATGTTGTCGAACCGCTTCATGATCCCTTTAAACTGCACGATGGACTGCTTCTTACCGGTTGCCACGTTAGCCTGTCTCCCTGATTTCTAAGGCGAATCCAATTTAGTAAACAGCCTCAGATTTTGACTGCCGGGGTCGGCACACGCGTTTCAGCGCAGCCACCCCCGGCAATTGATCTACACAGCCAGTACCCTTGTAAACCCCAAGGTTGCATAAAAAAGATGACAAATATGGTAATATTTAAATCAGCATCAACTCCCCGCCTTGAGCCGATCCCATTTTTCGGTCCACTCCAACTGATTGGCATTCCAATAGGCCGGATTGGCAAACAGGTACCCCTCCAGTTTACCGGTGGGGTCAAAGGCCGGCATCTTCTTAATTTTGTCGGTCAATGTCACCTTGGTGGGATCCAGGCTGGGCGGATAATTCTGCCCCTCAGCCACGGCAATGGCCGCTGCCGGTTCCAGCATGAAATTGAGCAACTTCTGAGCGATCTCCATATCCGTTCCTTTCAGGACAAAAAGATATTCCATCCAGGAGTAAGTGCCTTTGGGAGAGAGATAACCGATGGGATGGCCTTCCTGCTGAAGTGCGGCCACCCGGCCGGACCAGGCCACCGTGGCATAGATCTCTCCATTGGCCAGCAGGCTCATCAGCTCAGCGCCGGAACTCCAGTATTTCTTCATCAGGCCGCGCTGTTCACGCAGTGCCGCCCATATGGCCGCAAGATCGGTCATGTTGTTGGGGCTTTGACCGGTGTGCAATGCCGCGTACCACATATTGGTCCTGAAATCGCCGCCCCAACTGCCCAGTTTGCCTTTCAAACTTTTGTCCCACAGCAGAGAGGCACCAAGCTTTTTGGCCTTCTCCTTGCTGATGTGTTGGGTGTTATAGGCGATGCCGGTCTGCCCCAGATCGTAGGGAACAGCCGAGAGCGTGCCTTTGGTGATCTCCCGCAGCGGTTTGATCATAGAGGCCATGACATTTTTGAGATTGGGGATTTTCGATTCATCCAAAACCGAGGAAAAGCCCAATTCCGTATAGCGGGCATAGTCAAAAACAGCACTGAGATGGGCGATACTGAACTCTCCCCCCGGCGGATAGGAAGCCTTGACCCGGGTCAGGTAGGAATTCATGTCGCCGAATTCGCCATCAATGACCTCGATACCCGTGGCTTCGGTGAAGGGCTTGAAGGCGTATTTCCGGAATGCTTCGGAAACCGAGCCGCCCCATCCGTCGAACCGGATAGACTTGGCCCCCCAGGCGTCTTTGACGGCGTTTCCAAAGGGTGAGCCGATCAGCCCGATGGATGCACCGGCAAGGCCCAGATATTTGAGAAAATGACGCCGGCTGATCCTGCCGCTTTTATACGCGTCGTATACTCGATCCAGTTTTTCTTTCGTTACGATGGCCATTGGTTCTCCTTTCAGTTAATGGTTGTCGGTTTATGCTCTTATTTTTGAAAACTTGCGGGACAGATAACCTGCCAGCAGCGGCGTGGCAACGGTCAGAACGATCATGACAGCGCCCAGCGCATTGATTTCAGGGCTGATGGAATTTCTCAGCATACTGAAAATTTTAACCGGTACGGTTTGGTTTTGTGCCGTGGCCCAGAAAAGCGTTGCCGTGATGTCATCAAAAGAGATGGTAAAGGCAAAAAGGCCACCGGCCAGTATGGCCGGCAGCAACAGCGGAAAGGTGATTTCCCTGAAGGTCTGAAATGCATTGGCCCCCAGGGATTTCGCCGCCTCTTCGTATTCTTTCTTAATGCCCCCCAGACGGGCCTGGACGATCAACAGCACATAGGGCAGGGTCAATACCACGTGCCCGATCAGCAGCAACACGAAACTCTTGGGCTGTTGAAGAAACCGTAAAAACAGCAGCAGGGCAACACCCAGCACCACTTCCGGGATCATGATCGGTGACAGCAGCAACGTGTTGAGCGTATTTTTGCCAAAAAATTCAAACCGGATGAAGGCCAGGGCCGCAAGGATGCCGATGCCGGTGGACAGCACCGCGGTGAGCGAGCCCAGGACCAGCGAATTTTTAAACGCATCAATGATCGATTCATTTTGCGCCAGCTTGATAAACCACCGCAAACTGAGGCCCTCCATGGGGAAAATACCGAACTGTTTGGGGTTGAAAGCCAGCACGATAACCACGACGATGGGGGCGAAAAGGAAGATGTAAACGAGAATCGTGTAACTTCTGATCAATGTCCATCCCAGCGAAAATTGTTTCATGGATCAATTTCCCTGCAAGCTTTTAAAGATCTGGTTGATTCCCAGATATCGGTTATACGTCCACACAATAACAAACAACAGGGAGAGCAGAATCACACTGATGGCCGATCCGAAGGGCCAGTCCAGCGTTCCGATCACCCGCTTGAAAATAAGATTGGCAATCATGTCATTGCCCGGGCCGCCCAGTATCATCGGCGGCAGATAGGTACCGGAGGTGAGCACAAAAACCAGCAGGCAGCCGGCGCTGATACCGGGAAGGCTCAAGGGCAACGTTACCTCGCGAAACGCCTGCCATTCGGTGCAGCCCATGCAGCGTGCGGCTTCGAGAAGACTCTTGTCGATGCCTTCCAGGCTGACGTAGATATTTAAAACCATAAACGGCAGCAGATACATAATCAATCCCATGAGTACGGTGAATTCATTGTACAGCATGGATATGGGGGAGTGAATCATCCCGATCTTCAACAGAAAATGGTTGATCAGCCCCGTATCGCCCATGATGTTGATCCAGCTCATGGTACGGATAATGAAGCTGACCCAGAACGGCAGCATGATGAGCAGAAGAAAAGCCTGTTTATAGCGACTTTCGCTGCGATAAAAGAAATAGGCGGGGACATAGCCCATGAACAGACAGAGAATAACGGTCTCAAAGGAAATACGAATCGTACGGATGAGAATTTTCGGATAGAAAAAATCTTCAAAAAATTTGGCGTAATTGCCGAACTGGAAGGCAGGAATGTCCGCCCCGCTGGGGGCACGCAGCCAAAAGCTGTACACAACGATAAAGCAAACCGGTATGACCAGAAGTAAAAAAACGGCACTCATTGACGGCGCCAGCAGCGCCCACGGTTTCCACCCGTTAGATTTCATGGATATATTGTCCTGATCATGACTGTCAATAAAAATAGCATGGACACCAACGACTTAGTTCTTGACCGAAAATTTCATAATTCCTGAAATTACCGTCATTTGAATACTGTTGTAAAATCGATTTTTTTTAACTGATAGCCTTTAGCAGTTAGTCTTTATCCTAAAAAATCAAGCCGATACCACATCAGTTAAAAGCTGACAGCTAATTGCTAAAAGCGAATCGCTTATCTCAAGTTATAATTTTTTGTCCGGGGGCAGGAGGACTGACAGTGACCGTGCCGTTTCCCGAATCATATCCCCGTATTTTGCCGTAATAACGTCGGCACTGTGCTGCAACACAGAAAAGTCAAAGGAAACCGCACCAATGCCTTTTCCGCTGATGGGGTCAAACAGGGGCGCGCCAATGGCAACCAGGCCGGGCAGATACTCTTCTCTGCACATGGCATATTGCAGCGCTTTGGCTTTTTTCAACTCTGCAACCAGCACCTTTTTATCCACAATGGTCTTTTCTGTCCTGTCGACCAGAACCATGGAATTGATTTTTTCCGCCATCACATCGTCCGGCAGGCTCGATAGATATGCCTTCCCCAATGCCGTATTGTGCAGGCAGTTTTTCGAATAATTCGGCAGGCTGTATGTGAGGGTTTCCGCAGCCTGGCGATGATAAATGCGAACCAGGGTATCTTCCACTGCAAGGACAACATCGATACTGATATTGTTTTCATCGTAAATCCGGTCCACGATATTCTTGATCATCTTCAAGTGATCGGTGGCCTGCATCAAATTGGTGCAAAACAGCAGGCACTCCATGGACGGCCGGATCGCCCTGGTCTTCGGGTCTTTTCCCAGATACCCCAATTCCACCAGCGTGTTGATATAGCGATAGGTTGAGGTCATGTTCAACCCCAGGGTCCTCGCGATTTCGCTCTGGGTCAATACCGGGGACTCCCTGTTGAAAAGGGTCAGTATTTTTAATCCCTTTTCCAGCGACTTCGAAAAATAGTATTTTTCTTTTGACATTCCGTTTACGGGTGATTTAGTATCATACTATAATAGAATTAATATTACTATTATAGTGTAATACTATGGCAGATTTTAAAATAAATGTCAATTGCTAATTTTCATTCAGCAATTAAGGAGGGGGCATGCCGAAAGATACTGATTTAGTAAGGATTAATTTTAATAATTCGGGTGAAGGGAACCAAGTCACTCTTTCGGACATGACCGACGCGCTGACCGGTTTCCTTGACCATTTTGGGGTAAAAGCCCTTGTTGGCAAAGCGTTTGTCGAGATCATACAATCCGGCGACGGCCAAGCCAAAATGGCCAGACTCCTCGATGCCGGCGGGTACAGCCAAGACCCCGGCGGCTTTTTTAAACAGCTGCTCACGGTGCTGGGAAATGCGGACGGCACGACAAAGATCCTTATCAACGGCATTGAGCTACCGCAACTCCTGCTCATGGCGATTCTGGAAATCGTCCTGCCCGGCAACAAATTTATAGCCATTAAAAATACCCATCAACTGGAAAAGGTAGCCAACATCAAAATCCCGGAAGCCCATCGGGCCGACCTGCAGACGGTTATCGACACCTACCCGGTCCGGTTGTCCATGCACACCATCCGTCAAATGAGGGTGTCTTGCGATGTGGCCTATCAGTATCTGCCGTTCATCCAGGAGTTGGACAACACCGGGCACACCAATACCTGGATCGGCCAGTTCCACCAGGGACTCCTGGAACAGATGTACCAGAACCGGGTGATTTTCCTGCTCAACATGAGCTGTCCGGTTTACTGCCGGTTCTGTTTCCGCAAACACAAAGATTCGCGCAACGAAACCAACCCCACCCCGGCGGATGTTTCTAAAGCGGTTGCCCATGTCGCCGCCTCGCCATCCATTAAAGAGATCGTTATCACCGGTGGGGACCCCTTTATGAACCGGGCGAACATGGCTTGCGCCATCGACGGCCTCATGGATATCGCCCATGTCCAGGCCCTGCGCCTGGCCACCCGGTCGATTGCCTACTATCCCCATCTGTTCCTGTCCGACGACGCAGAACTGCTGCGCTATCTGAAGCGAAAAAACCGCGAACTCCAGGAACGCGGCAAGCGCATGGAGGTGGCCACCCATTTCATCCATCCCGATGAAATTTCGCCACAAAGCCTGATGATCATCTCCGAACTGGTGAAAAGCGGCATTGCGGTATACGTTCAGACGCCTTTTTTAAACAACTGCAACGACAAAGGCCCTGAGCTGGTACGGTTGTTCAGCCTGTTGCGCGGGGCCGGGGCCGAACTTCACTATATTTATATCCCCTGCAGTCCCATCCATGGTAACAACGTCTACTGGTCGCCGATTTCAAAAGGGCTGGCGGTGGGCAATTACCTGCGGGCGCATCTGTCGGATCGCGTGATCCCGAGGATCTGCACGGCCACCCCCATCGGCAAAATGGACTGGCACTCCAGCGGCTGGGCCGTAGCGCCGGTGGCGGACAACAAGAACTTCATGTGGATCCGAACCCCATACACGCCTGAGTATTTCAAATGGTTTGCACCGATTGCCAATGACTTGGAAAATATCCGGGTCAACGACGAAGGCACCATTGATATCCAGTACATGGCGCAAATCGGCGATGAATCCCTCTTTCTTGGTGCGCGGCCCATCAGGCCGAACATGGACCGGCCGCAACCGGAACACACCGATGCGATCCTGCCCGGGGTACGGAGCGGTGAAAGGATCGCACCATCGATTGTCTCCACCGGATCTTCAACGATTTCACGCGTCCATGAAACCCGGGTGGAAATTGATGACAACTGTATCGAAGCGGATCTGAATTACATCCGACGAGACGATAGAATTACCGATGTGGTGATTGTTTCCGCAAAAGATGCCGTTGAATCGTTGTTTCAAATCAGCAAAATAGTTCACGCCCTCGATGAAATCCCCCATGTAAATGCGGTGCGGTTGCGCAGCCTGAAGTTTAACTATGAACCGGAAAGCTACACCCCGGTGGTCATGGACAAACTGGGCAGTCTGAACAAACTCGCCATTGTGGCGCCGCTGCGGCTGGAAATCGAGACCCGGTTTCTGGTGGCCGACGAATTCCGACCGGCCCATGCCCGGTTGACCCGAATGTTGAACAACAAGGGTATTACGGTTTACTGCAACACCCCGCTGCTGGGCAAAATCAACGATACGCCGGAAGCCATCCATAAACTGGCCTACGGTTGCCGGAAGGCCGGCATTGAATTTCATCATCTCTATGCGGCCGGGCTGACGATCCAGGACCACTGGAACCGGAAAAACCCGGTCGCCCTTTACGATATTATCGACATCGCCACCAAAGTGCGGCGGGAAGGCAGTGGTCGAGAAATACCCAGATACATTATCCGCACCGCACTGGGAGAAGTTGATTTTGGCCTGTCCTCCACCATTGTGGGCCGGGGCACGGCGCTTGCCGTCAAACTGCTTCCCTACGACCTGGCCTATTTCACGTCCATGTCTCCGGGTTTCACCTGGCCGGCAGATGTCAAAGAAGATGTTGACGGAAAGCCCATCGTGCCGGTTACCGGTCTGTTGAAAATAACCGATTTTGCATTGTCCTAACCTGGATAAACCAGAAATAACAAAATACAAGCACCAAATGACAAACAAATTCCAAATAACAATGCCCAAATCTCAAACTTTAGTTACTAAGCCTTTCCCGAGACGTTGCTCGGGAAAAGAGGTCCCTTGGGACAGCTGATATGAACCATGAATTCCAAGTTTGACTCTATTCTCAATTACTTGGAGAGTACTCAAAACTATTTTTTACCATGAAGGTCAGGAAGAACATAAAGAAATCATTATTTTGTCCTTCATGCCCTTCCTGTCCTTCATGATAGATCAAATTAGGGCTTGACCATCGACAAAAAAGTATCGACAAAACGTTGTCGGTGTTTCGTTGTTAAGCGCCTAAGGAGGTTTCATGTATTATCCATTTTTGCTCTACAGCCGGAAGATCAACCACCGGCCTGTGTTTCCCGATTTGACCGGTGATCCCTTTATCGCGGATCTATCCCCCGAAAGCCCGCTGCTCCAAGGGATAGACGTAAGGGACCAAAAAAAGTTCCAGCGCGTTCTGGACGAAAAAATGGGATCGGGCTATTCCTGGGGATTTTCCCCCTATCTGGAACGACGCGACACCCTGCTCGGAGACTGCCCCCAGATGGTGGCCGATCAGCGATTTATCCATCTGGGCCTGGATGTGATCGTCGGCCTGGGGGCATTGCTGCATGCACCCCTGGATGCCACCGTGGAAGAAAGCGGTTATGAAAGCGGGGAGGGAAACTATGGCGGCTACGTCCTCTTGAAGCACGAGGGCCCCTGGTTTGACACCTTTTACAGCTTCTACGGGCACCTGTGCAAAGACCGTCTGCCGGCGAGTGGCAACGTGTTCCCGGCGGGCGCAGCCTTTGCCGAAATCGGTGATTTCCACGAAAACGGTAACTGGTTCTACCACACCCACATCCAGGTGATTACGCAAAAAGGGCTGGACCGGGGCTATATTTCAAAGGGATACTGCGCCGGAAAAGACCTATTGGAGATAAACGATCTCTGCCCTTCGCCCATCCCCCTTTTTAAAATCACTGAAACGCCATCACCGTAAATTGTTTCAACCGTGAATACCTTGGTGGCCTCCCCCATTTTACGTTTCAAGCATCGCTTCAAGCACCGGATCGCCGGGTGAAAACATCAACCCCTGTTTGAGGATGGATGTGGCGTTTTCCTTTTTTCCCATCCGGATCATGATGGCCGCTTCCCGGCCAAAGGCATGGGAAAAGGCGGGGTGATTTTTCTGCAGAACATGCAAAATGGAAACAGCCTCATCTATCCGCTGGTCGGTTGACAGGTAATCCGCCAGTTCCAGACCCGCAGCATAAAAATGAAGGGAGTTAAAATCCGCAAACGTCTCTTTCAGGTATTTTTCCATGAGCCGGTAATTCTGTGCCTGACCGGCCCGCTGGGCCAGTTGATAGGCGGCATCCCCGTCTATGACCAGTCCCGCCAGTTCCCGGGCCAACTGATTCAGAGAAAGGCCCGGCAGGATCTGCACCAGTGCGGCAAAACCGTCGTCGTGGATCTTTTCCCTGAGCATGAAGTAGAGATTTTTCAAAGAACGATCGTAAAGATCATCGGGCATGTGGTGTTCCAGCCACACATTGTCGTCACTGCAAATGATACGGGTATCTGACAGATAAGCGTCAATTTGCTGTTCGCCGCCCATGAAAAAAGAGACCAGATTGTACGGGGTCCTGATATCCAGGGATTTGAAATCCTCAAAAACAGCAGGGGAATAAAACCGTTTTTCGAAGGCTGCCCAATCAATCCGGATGGGTGTTTTAGAGCCCAAAACCACTGATTCGCCAAAAAAAGAAAACAATGCCGTATGGGGAAAGACATCATGAACCGTGTTTAAAATGGCATTGTAGGATTCCGGGGAAATACCGGCCAGGGGAATCCATTGGCAAAAGATGCCGCCCGGGTTCAATCTGTCCTCGGCAATCTGATAAAAATCGCGGGTATAGAGATTGCCGGCGCCAGCCACATGCGGATGAATCGGGTCTGCAGTGATGACATCGTAATGAAACTTTTCATAGGTGAGGTGGCTCCGGCCGTCAACCATATAAAGGTGGGTCCGGGGATCTTCCAGGGGCTTTTGGTTGATGTAATCAAAATAAGCACTTGCCTTGATCACCCCGGGTTCGAGCTCAAATATATTGACGCGCTCAACGTCAGGATACTGCAGCGTTGTTCCGGCCGTAATACCTGTGCCGTAGCCGATCACCCCCACCGTTCGATGCTGCCGGGCAAAAAGCATGGGCAGGTGGCTTAAAAATTTCAGATGAAAACGGCCATGAAACTCCGTTGTGGACACCCAGTTGCCGGTGAGATGAAGCGTCAGATTACCGTCCTTGAATTTATTGGCCACCACGGCAACGCTGTTGTTGATCCCCTCATGGAAAAAAAGCAGCCTGCCCAGATCGGGATTTTTCGAATCGATCTGCCGAAACTGTTTTTTGTTGATCATTTCGGAAAAGAGCCCGGCATTTAAAATGGTATGATCGAGTTTCGGAGAAAACGCCATGAGCAGCACCGGCACGACAAAAATTCCGCCGCACAGGGCTTTTTTGATTCGGCTTCCCTGAAAGCTCACCTGAAAAAGGACTGCCGACAGGACCAGGCTGGCAATGGCCACGATTATGATACTGGTTTTTACACCCCAGACGGGCAGCAGCCAGAAACCGGCTGCCAGGCTGCCGATAATGCCCCCCATCGTATTGTAAAAATACAAAGTGCCCACAGAGGCTTCCATCTGCCGACCGGTTGCCGTGGATTCGACACCGTATGCCCGGGTGATCAGTGGAAACATGGCACCAAAGGCCAGGGTTGCCGGAAAAATGAGGATGGATGCGATAAGCCCCTGGATCATAAGGTTCCACACGGTAAAAACATCCTGTGACAACCAGAGAAAGAGCCGTCCGTACCAGATCGGTAAACGGTTGATCAGCAGCAACGTTACCAAAGGGCATGTCCCGACTACAAATAAAAGCACGGCAATGGGCATTCGATGATCTCGAAGCCGCCGTACCCAACTTGACCCGGCCACACTCCCGACACCGATGCCCAGCAGGTATATGACGAGCATAATGGAAAAAGCATGCACAGAGGGGCCAATGATGCGGGCAAGGAGACGAAACCAGATAATTTCCAGGGCCAGGGCCAGCATACCCGAAAGCAGGAAAACGATGGCCGGCCAGGAAAAACGATGCCTCAAAAACGGCTTCCGGACACCGTGGATCTCCCCTTTTCTGTCGAATTCAGCCGACGCTGCCCGTGTTTTGGCGCTACTGGCCGGAAGCTGCGCCGCCCCCAGACGGGCAAACCACAGAACCGCAATGCCGATGCCAAAGTCCACCATACCCGTAAAAAAGCAGGTTTTGAAGATACCCACCGTTGGAATCAAAACAAAACCGGCCACCAGGGTTCCTGCAACCGCGCCGATGGTATTGACACCGTAAAGCAGTCCGGCAAGATAGGCAAAACGACCTTTGACCCTTCCGTAAGAGACGCCCACCACCAGGGGCAACGTCATGCCCATGAGGATCACGGGAATAAGCATCAGCCCGAATACCAAGGTAAAACGGGCCAGCAAAAAAAAACCACTGTCGTAGTTTAACTGATCGTAAAGAAACGAAAACAGCGGCAGCGTTGATCGGAACACCGGAATGGAAACCAGACCGCAGATGCCGATCACAAGCTGCAGGATACCATAAGATTTTATTGACGCCCTCGTCCACTTGCAAAACCGGGCCACGAGAAGGGCACCGATCCCCAGACCGGCCATAAATGCCGTAACCACGGTTGTGGCACCGTAGATATCAACACCTAAGAGATAGGAAAGCTCCTTGGACCAGGAGACCTCAAGCGAAAGACTCGTGGCCCCGGACAAAAAAAACGCGATTAACAAAAAAAAATCATAGAACCGTCTGGTTTTTGTTTTTTTTTCAAATACAGTTTTTTTCCCCATACCGTTATCTCCGAAAAAGGCCCCTTTTCACTGTCCGGACAAAACAGCTGCAAACCTGATCCGGCCGGTGTCTATGTCCACAATTGTTTTTAAATGCAGATCTTACATTTTTTGATTTTGGAAAGTCAAATGCCAATTTTTTCAGGCCGCCTCTCTCTTCCTGGTTCCCACCGATATTGGCTATCGGATATCAAGGCCTCTTGAGAGCGCCTTCATCCCATCATAGGCATCCACAAAATTTTTCCAGGCGGCCTGATACGCTTCGATGAGACCGGAAATCACCGGCAATCGTTCGGCGGCCAGGGCCGCCAGATCGTTTTCCAGCTTTACATAAGACGGGTTGGGGTCGTCGGCATTTTCAAAATACGCCATCAGTTTGACGGCAAAGGCGATTCTCATGGTTTTCATCGGATCCGGTGGGTTGTAACGATGTTTGTCCAAAATGGACTGAAGGCTCTTTTCCGAAAGCGAAAAAAGCAAAAGATAATCGCCCATGGCCGTAAAAAGCCGCATTCGCGATGCCTTCAGGGCGTCGAATTCTGATTCAAGCTGATAATAATTACGGGTGACCGCTTCTGAAATCAAATCAAATTCAAGGGGAAGCGCTTTCTGCGCATACTCTTCCGGGGTGTTAAACAGTATTTTGAATCCTGCCCTGTTTTTCTGTTTACGCCTTATCTTTCGGTACCTATCCTGGATATCGACCATGGTGGGGCAGTCATCGGCCAGAATATCGGCCAGTTTGGCATGCAGCAGGGGATGCATCGTGGAAAGACCGAAATTTTTCTGTCCGCTGACCTGCTGCGCCAGATGGCCGCAATCTTTGTGCAGACAATCTTCCATGAGGGACATGAGGTGCAGGGTATCTTTGGCGCCTTTCCTGAAACGATAATTCTTATAAAACAAAAACCCCTTGTAGATGCCGATCACTAAAAACAGCACCAGCAGTAGTGCCCCGGCATAGACAAATCTACGAAAATGAACCGGTATCGCATGGTTTTCAAGAATATGGAAGGTGATCACCAGAAGGATAAGCCCGCTGAAAACGGAAACAAAGCAGCCCCGAATGGCCAGACCGGTCTCAGCGTGTCGGATAGCGGCCTTAGCCGATCTTTTGTTATCGGGATACAACACCTTGTTTATCGTTCCTGCTGAAAATGAATATCGGGCCTGTGCATAAACACGGATGACCCGATATTTTGTCTGTTGCCGGAAAGGGACGTTATTGCGGTGGCGGGAGAAATTGAAAGCGTTCCTTATCCGTCTTGTTCATCTCCAGAAGACTGGTGTGCCCATCCGAGATGACCCGGCCGTTCTTATCAATAATCTTATTGTCCAGAATCAGCAACCCCAGGTTGTTCATCACCTCGTTTTTATATTGATGCTGATTTTCAAGATGCTGCTTTCGCAATTTGTAGTTGACGATAATCCAGACCACGCCGATAACAGCCGCTGCAATCAGAAGAATACCGACAGCCATGAGGGAATACTTGACCGCCTTTTCACCGGCATTGGCGACAAAAAGAAAAATAACATCCAGTTTATAAAAAATGACGGACCCCAGAATAATAAAAAACAAAACCGGAAGAAACGGAATGGTCCGCATGGAATTGATAAACAGCCTGGTTTTGACCGTATTTTCAACCGAAGCAGTATCGGGGCTGGATTCGGAATCTTTTTCACTGGCAGGGTTCTTGCCATACACATATTTATTAAATGCCAGGATAAAAACACCCAGCAAAAACGTCATGGCAATGGGAACAATAAAGGAGATATAGAAATAAAATTTCCAGGGAAACGGCCCGTTTTCAGGGCGCAGATGACTGAAAAAAGTAAAGACAAAAATCAGAACCTCGGTTCCGGTGATAAAATACAAATAATTTATAAAATAGGACTTTAGCTGAACCGCATCAAACAGTCTGGCAATGCCGGCATAGTCATCCTTTGAAGCTTCGCTCATATGATTACCCTGATACCCATTGTTATTTTTGTTCTGAATGCCTGACCCGATGTGGTTACACCTATACAAACCGGGCCCCAACACAAAAACACCCCATCCGTTCACCACTTCAAAATTCGGGGTAGCAGACGGATTAAATAACAATATTAAATATCATCCGCAAAGCCAACAGGCAAGCTATTATTTTATATGTGCCTGTGCAAGATTGCTGCCGATTTCCAGTGCCTGGCGGTTCATCTCCAGAAATACTTCAGGAATACGGGTTTCCAGTACTTTCATGATCGATTCGGGCCGGACAAGTTCGGTCAGCACCCCCAGTGCACCGAGCATGCAGATATTGAACACAATGGGCTTACCGATCTTTTCCATAACCGTTCGATACATGGGCAGTTCGATCTGCCGGGCGTCCACCTTCTTTTCCGGTTTCACATACCGGCTGTCGGTCAAAAGAAGACCGCCGGGCCGGATGATGGGATAAAAATTGGTATACGATTCCTGGGTCAGGCAGACCAGCACATTGGGCTGGATGACCTTGGGGTAATGAATGACCGAGTCCGAAATAATGACATCACTGCGGGTGCTGCCCCCCCGGGCTGCAGCCCCATAGCTCTGGGACTGCACTGCGGTCAGGTCTTCATAAATGGCTGCCGCCTCGGCAAGAATGACAGCGGCGGTTATCACACCCTGGCCGCCGGAGCCAGAAAATACGATCCTGCATCTTTCCATGATTATTGCCCTTTCATCGCCCGATCGATAATTTTAGCATATTCATTGCAATACTCCGGCACATCCTTTTGAACAAAAATTCCCCGTTCGAGCAAATTCGGATTTTCCTTTTTAGCCTTGGATCCAATGGGCGTTGTATTTCGTTTATAAGACTCCATCATTTCAGCGGCACTGCCCCCTTTGTTGCGCCTTCCGAACTGGGTGGGACACTGGGATAAAATCTCCACTACTGAAAACCCTTCATGGATAATAGCCTGCCGTATCAGATCCGTTGCCTGCTGTGCATGGTAAACGGTTGTCCGGGCGACAAAGGAAGCACCGGCGGCCGTGGCCATTTCCACAACATCAAAATCATGATCGATGTTGCTGTAAGGGGTCGTCGAAGCCATGGCACCGACGCCGGAAAGCGGTGAAAACTGGCCCCCGGTCATGCCGTAAATACGGTTATTCATCACAATGGCGGTGATGTCGATATTGCGCCGGGCCGCATGGATAAAATGATTGCCGCCAATGGCCAGGGCATCACCGTCCCCCATGGGGACGATCACATTCAACTCAGGCCGGCTCATCTTGATACCGGTGGCAAAGGCCAGCGCCCGCCCATGCAGGGTATGCATGCTGTGAAAGTCGACATATCCGGAAATCCGGGCACTGCAACCGATACCGGACACCATGACAATCTCGTTTTTGCTCATTCCCAGGCGCTCAACGGCCCGCAACAGACTATTGAGGACAATGCCGTGCCCGCATCCGGGGCACCACATATGGGGAAAAAATCTTTCCCTGATATAATCTCTAATCGCCATTGATCAAACTCCCTTTCCCTGAATCACCCGCAGAATATTCATAATATCCGTGGGAGTTATGAAAACCCCATCAAACCGGTTGGCCAAAAACACCTTCTCAGGCTCAGCAACCGCCTTTTTAACCTCCTGGACAATCTGGCCCATGTTCATTTCCACCACCACCACGGATTTGGCGTTCAAACACTTCCGCCGTATCATTTCGGCTGGAAACGGCCACAGGGTCTGGAGCTCCAGAAGCCCCAAACGCTCGCCCCGTGCACGCCTATTTTCCACCACATGGAGGGCCGAACGGGCCGAAGACCCGTAGGAAATCAGAATCCGTTCCGCATCTTCCAGATAAAATTCCTTGTACCGGGCAATCTGATTCACCCGGTTTTCAAGCTTATCCACCAGGTGACGCAACAGGCCGTGGACAATCTCGGGTTTGGTGGAGGGAAACCCCCACATGTCATGGAACAGACCGGTGACATTATACCGATGCACACCGCCGAAATCCGACATGGGCAACCGGCCGTCTTCCCGGGGAAGGTATGGATGATAATCCACCCCGCCTTTGACCGAGGTGCGCAATCTGTCCACCAGGGGAATCTTCCCGGGTTCGGGAATCACCACTTTTTCACGGGTATGGCCCACCACCTCGTCAAACAGAAGGATAACCGGGGTCCGGTAGGTCTCGGCAAGGTTAAAAGCTTCCACCGTAACCTCAAAAACATCCTGATGATTGGAAGCGGTCATGACAATGATGGCATGATCTCCGTGGCATCCCCACCGGGCCTGCATCACATCTCCCTGACTGCCATGGGTCGGAATACCGGTGGAAGGACCGCCGCGCTGGACATTGACGATGACACAGGGCACCTCGGTCATAACGGCATATCCAAGGGCCTCCTGTTTCAAAGAAATCCCCGGTCCGCTGCTGGCGGTCATCACCTTGCTACCGGTGAGGGAAGCGCCGATAATGGCGCACATGGAAGAGATTTCATCTTCCATCTGGATAAACCGCCCCCCTGTTTCGGGCAGGCGTTTGGCCAGATGTTCGGCAATTTCAGTCGAAGGCGTAATGGGGTAGCCTGCGAAAAAACCCAGCCCGGCATACAACGCCGCTTCCGCACAGACCTCATTACCCTGAATAAATTTTACATTTTTTTTACTCATAATAACGCCCTGGTTTAAATGATTGGTTGATTTGTGGTGCCACACATTAAAAACAGTAAAACCGATTATGCTTCTTCCGGTTCTGTGACAATTTCGATGGCAAGATCCGGGCATCTGATTTCACAAAGCCGGCAGGCGATACAATCTTCCGGTCGGGCCGCAAAAACCTTGTCTTCATCATCAAGCGCCAGAACGGATTTCGGACAAAAGTGCACGCAGATACCGCACCCCTTACACCACCCCCGTTCTATTTTATGTTCCTTTACCCTTGGCTTTCCCATTTATATTTCCTCACTGATAAGTGCAAAAAAATCCCCGGCACCGGCAGTAGAATGAAAGAAATGATAATCCGGTTCTCTCAATAAAATCCAACCCCTGCGCCCGACAGTATCCGGATATGAGATCCTGTCCACATTGCAAGGTCAATAGTGCCTTTAATTATTAATGTCAAGGCCTTTGCGGTGAAATATCCGGAAAAAAAATTTATCGGTCTTCCTGAAAAAAAATGACTAAACAAACCGCTTCATCCGCTCATTGATGATGTCATCCACATTTTCAGGTGTAACGCCCAATTTTCTGCAATTCTCTTCGGTTCTGGCCACAAGATACGGCTCCTGCATGTCAGCAAGGGTTGAAAAAACACCTGTCCTGCGGCCGATCTGAAAGATGGCCTGTTTTTCCGGCGGCAGCGCTAAAAAGGTTTGAATAACGGCCATCATCGACGCCTTGTCATCGGGCAGGCGCCCTTCTATTTCCTGGAAAAGGTTCAGAACATGGTCGCTTTTGATACGGCTGGTAATCCCTTCAAGGGTTTCGAGAAACAACAGGATCTCCCTGGCTGCCATCTGATCGGTGCACTTGTCAAACAGCCCATGGGCACAGGCGTCAAACAGTGGTACCCGGTTGGGAATCGCAAGGGTCCGCAAACGGATAAAATCCGGGTTGATCTGATTCAACGCATCGGCGGTCTCAAGGGCATGATTCCTTGAAAGCGCCCTACCCCCAAGGCCCGGCATCACATACTCAGACAGTTCCATGCCGGCCTGTTTGATTTTAAGCCCCGCCTTGATCTGACCGGCTTTGGTAACCCCTTTGGCAACCTTTTGTAAAACCGCGTCCGAGCCGGACTCGAGTCCGATATGGATTCGATTGAGACCGGCATGGAACATGGCCTGAAGATCCCTATCACGGATACGGGCCACCGTATGAGAGCGCGCATAGGAGGTAATCCGTTTCACCCAGGGAAACCGCATTTTTAAATATTTCAGAATATCCACCAGATCCTGGGGTTTTATAATCAGACTGTTGGCATCCTGCAGAAAAATCGACGCCATTCCACCGTAATACCAGTGAACCGCCGCCTGCAGCGCCTGCATGTCAACGGGGGCGACGTGATCTGTGATTTCATGGATCATGGAACGGTCCATGTATCGTACCTGTTCTCCGGCCTGTCGCAGTGCTGCCACATATCGGTAAACCCGATCAATATCCATTCTGATATGTTCTGCCGGGCGCAAAGAAAACCGGGCATCCTTGTACACCGGGCAAAAGGTGCAGCGGTTCCACGGACAATTGCGGGTGATCCGTACGAGCAGGCTGGCAGCCTCGCTGGGGGGACGTATGGGTCCCTGCTCAAAGCCTGCATATTCATTTGATGGGGTATTTTTACGATGTATTGTCATTGCTGGTTCCTTGAAGATTTTTACTTAGCCATCTCAAATACTTTTTACGAGACCGTCAAGGATAAGCATAAGCCGGCACTTAAATCAAGACTTGCCCATTTTTCCTTTATTGCCTATACTCTAACCATGAACCGATAACTGCAAACTGTGAACGGTTACCTTAGCCTATATGAAAAAAAATTTCCTGATCATTGTTTTAATTCTTTTGGCCACCGCCCTTGGCGGTCTGGCATGGCTGTATGCCGACATCATGGCCTATGCCCAGCACACCGCGGAAGGCGATGGGGTTGAAAAAACCCTGCTGATTCACCCAGGCGAAACGTTCAGGGAAATCACCCGCCATTTGAATCAGGCCGGTATCGTCACCCAACCGTTAAAGTTCAGACTCTATGCCCGGCTGAAAGGCTATGACAACCGGCTCAAGGCAGGAGAATATGGTATTTCAACAAACATGTCTCCGGTCCGGGTCCTGGCCACCCTTGCCAGCGGTAAAGTTCGGCTCCACCGGCTCACCGTCCCCGAAGGGTTGACCCTCCGCCAGATGGCCACCATTGTGGCCGATGCCCGGCTGTGCAGTGCCCCTGAATTCCTCAAACTGTCCACCGATGCCGCCCTTGCCGAAAAACTGGGTATTCCGGCCGCCGGTCTGGAAGGATACCTTTTTCCCGATACCTACTTTTTCCCAAAAGATGTCACCCCTCGAAAAATCATCACCACACTGTTTGCCAGATTCCAGGCTGTGTTTACACCGCAATGGCAAGCGCGCGCCCAAAAAATGGGCATGACCATCCATCAGGTAGTGACCCTGGCATCAATTATAGAAAAAGAAACCGGTGCCGCCTTTGAACGGCCCCTCATCGCCTCGGTTTTTCACAACCGACTTAAAAAGGGAATGCGACTAGAGAGTGATCCCACCGTCATCTACGGCATCAAGGACTTTGACGGCAATCTGACCCGTAAACACCTTGCCGAAAAGACCCCCTACAACACCTATCAGGTAAAGGGCCTGCCCCCCGGGCCCATTGCCAGCCCGGGAGCAGCGGCCCTCAAGGCCGTCCTTTTCCCCGCGGATACAAAATTCATCTTTTTTGTCGCCAAAAAAGATGGTACCCACCAGTTTTCAACCAATTTAAAGGATCACTGGCGGGCTGTACGGAAATATCAAATGAAGCGATGAATAAAGATGGAAACAGGGAGAGTTACAATTTGAACGATACGACAGAATTTACCCAAGAACAACTGGCCGGCCAGCGCCTGATGATCGGTTTTGACGGTATTGCGTTAAACAGTGATCTTGAATTTTATATCGACACCCTCAAAGTCGGGGGCATTATTCTATTTTCAAGAAATATTAAAGACGTGCAGCAATTAAAAAACCTGTGCCGATCTGCCCAGACGTATGCCGAGGACTGCGGTCAACCACCGCTGTTTATTGCCATTGACCAGGAGGGCGGCCAGGTGGCCAGGCTCAAAAAGCCGTTTACCATTTTCCCGGGTAACCCGTTCATCACCAACCGGGCTGAGGCCCGGCGGTTTGCCGAAATTACGGCCACCGAACTCAGGCAGGTCGGCATCAATATGAATATGGCCCCGGTACTGGACGTTGCGCCGGAAAAAATCGTCAGCATCATGGCCGGCAGGGCCTTTGGCCATGACCCCGGCCAGGTTTCCCTTTTAGGAACCGAAGTGATCAGGGGGCTTCAGGAAAACGGCATCCTGTCGGTGGGCAAACATTTCCCCGGCATCGGCCGCACCGTCATGGACTCACACATTGATCTACCATCCCTGGATGTCACCCCCGAAGACCTGGCCGCCATGGACCTTCCGCCGTTTCAGGCGGCCATTGCGGACAATGTGGCCGGCATCATGCTCTCCCACATCCATTATCCAAGGCTCGACCCGAAATGGCCTGCCAGCCTCTCCCCGGCCATTGCCCGAGACCTGCTGCGCCAAGAACTGGGCTTTGACGGCCTTGTACTCACCGATGATCTGGACATGGGGGCCATACAAAAGCACTATCCCATCCATGACGCAGTTGAACAGATCTTAAAGGCTGAAATCGATATCGTGCTCATCTGTCACAAGGGTCCTGATATTCAAACCGCTTTTGATGAAATTCTGCGACAGGCAAACCATTCCGGTATCATGGCAAAAAAGGGAGAAAAAGCGGTGGAACGGATTATAGGGACTAAAAAAAGGCTGACGGGTGAAGGCTGACGGGTGAAGGTGGCATCGTAGGGTGGGCTGTGCCCACCAATCGACATAATGCCTCATCGAAACAACCTTTACCCTATACCGCTTTCGGGCCTATCCGTGAGTAAACATCATCGGCGAGCGTCGATACATCCCCCTTTTTTAAATAGTGATACCCCACCGCTGCAATCATGGCGGCGTTGTCGCCGCACAGTTCAACAGAGGGGATATGGACGGTCAGCCCGTGTTTGACGGCATCTTCGGTGACCCTTTTCCGCAAATGGCTGTTGGCTGCCACGCCGCCGGCCACGGCGATATGGTTACAGCCTCTTGCCAGGGCCGCATGGATCAGCTTATAGGACAATACATCCACTGCAGCCGCCTGAAATCCGGCCACGATATCCGGTATATGCTGCTGATAATCCGAATGGGTCTGGATATAGCGGTTGACAGCCGTCTTAAGGCCGCTGAAGCTGAAATCAAAGCTGGCTTTATCCAGATAGGGCCTTGGAAATTTTATCCTTTGGGGATCACCGGTTTTTGACAGTTCATCGACAACAACACCCCCGGGATAACCCAGCCCCAGCATCTTGGAAACCTTATCAAACGCTTCGCCGGCCGCATCATCCCGGGTCTGCCCCATCACCTTGAAATTGGTATGCCCGGTCACATGGTAAATGCTGGTATGCCCCCCGGAAACCAGCAGTGCCGTGAACGGAAACGGTGGTGGGTCCGGTGCCAGAAAAACCGAATTAATATGCCCCTCCAAATGGTTGACACCGATCCATGGCACATCAAGGGCGTAGGCATAGGCTTTGGCAAATGAGAATCCCACCAGCAGGGCGCCGACCAGGCCGGGCCCCTGGGTCACGGCGACGGCATCCAGACGTGCCGGGCAAAGCCCCGAATCATTAAGGGCAGTGGCCACCACTGAAACAATCGCCTCCATGTGCTTGCGCGATGCCAGTTCCGGCACCACCCCCCCGTAAGGCTGATGCACGCTAATCTGGGACGCCACCACGGAAGATAAAATTTTTGTACCATCCACAATAACAGCGGCAGCCGTCTCATCACAGGATGTTTCTATACCCAGTATGTTCATAATCGTTCCACCTGCACTCAATTAGAAATAACCGTTCACCGTTATCGGTTCACGGTTAAAAAACAAAAAATGGCCGGAATCAGCGTTGCTGTCTGCAACGGCATCTGCTGCCGGCCATATCTTACCGTATTTTAAACGGTGTTATTTTTTTCGGGGTGCCCGCCCGGGGCCGAAAGAGGTCGGCCCTCAGGAACCACACGGCATTCTATTTTTCCCGCCTTTTTCAATCCAACCCATAATTTTCATGAAAACAGACCGCTTTTTGTCACGCAGCGGTTTTTCCCCGGGAATATCTTTCTCATTATGTTTCATCACAGCCATTCAATCCGTTGATCGGTTTTCTTTCTTTCCACAACTTCACCAATGACAAATCCTTTCTGGCCCATGCCGTTCAATCGCCCCAGCACATCCGGAACCGTATCTTCGGGCACAATGGCCACCATGCCGATGCCATTGTTGAAGGTCCGCATCATCTCCATATCCGTCACCTTACCGGCATCCTGCAAAAAAGGAAAAATCGGAGGGACATCCCAACTGTTGGTCCGCAGGATCACGTTGCAGGCATCGGGTACGACACGCAGGATATTATCGGTAAATCCGCCACCGGTGATATGGGCCAGCCCGTGCACCGATAGATCGCGGATAAGACTGTTGATGGTATCCACATAGATCCGGGTCGGCGTCAACAGTTCTTCCCCAAGGGTATGGCCAAAATCCGCTATATAAGAATCCACCTTCAATTTAAGCACGTCAAAACAAATTTTACGCACCAGGGAATACCCGTTACTGTGCAGTCCACTGGATGCGATGCCCACCAGTTTATGCCCCACGCTGATCTCTGAACCGTCTACGATCTTATCATTGTCCACGAGCCCTACCGTAAACCCGGCCAGGTCATACTCAGCACCCTGGTAAAGCCCCGGCATTTCGGCTGTTTCACCGCCAATAAGGGCGCAGCCGGCCATCTTGCATCCCTCGCCGATGCCTTTGATAATGTCGCTGGCAACCTGGGTGCTCAATTTTCCCATGGAAATATAATCCAAAAAAAACAAAGGCCTGGCACCCTGCACCACAACATCGTTCACGCACATCGCCACCAGATCGATGCCGATGGTGTCATGTTTATCCATCATAAACGCAATCTTGAGCTTGGTCCCCACGCCATCTGTGGAACTCACCAGCACCGGATTGTCATAATTATCCGTATTAAGGGAAAAAAGGCCGCCGAAACCGCCGATTTCACCCATCACACCCCTGCGATGGGTCCCTTTGGCAATGGCTTTGATGTTATCTACAAGGGCGTTGGCCTTTTCAATATCAACGCCCGCATCCGCATAGGTCAATGACTCCGTCATTTTTCTGTTCCCCGTTTGATACCTGTTGCCGTTTTTACATGTGGTCAAACCTGAAAATAGTAAAAAATAGACTGCTTCAGGCCAAAAGTCAAAACAATTTTTTTGACATCCAATGCGTTGTATTGTAAGCAATCAACTTGTTATGCAGTCGCATTTTTCGGCAGACGGATTTCAAAGGAAAGGCGGAATATGAAAAAAATACAGGTGGGAATTTTAGGCTGCGGCACGGTGGGGACCGGTGTTGCAAAACTTCTGATGGGAAAAAAAGATCTCATCCGGTCAAGGGTCGGAACGGAAATCACACTCAAACATGTCGCCGACATCGATCTTGAAACAGACCGGGGCATATCCTTTGAACAAGGGGTTCTCACCGCCGATGCCCAGGCCGTTATCAATGACCCGGAAATCGATATTATTGTTGAAATGATCGGCGGTACCGGGATTGCAAAAACGTTGATTATGAATGCCATGGATCAGGGCAAGCATGTGGTCACCGCTAACAAAGCCCTCCTGGCAACCCATGGCAACGAGCTGTTCAAACATGCCGGACAAAAGGGTCTCGAATTCGGTTACGAGGCCAGTGTGGGCGGCTGCATGCCCATCATCAAATCCCTTCGGGAGTCCCTGGTCAGCAATCATATTTTATCCATGACCGGCATATTAAACGGTACCTGCAACTATATTTTATCCAAAATCACCCAGGACCACAGCACGTTTGAACAGTCACTGGCCGAGGCCCAGGCCAAAGGGTTTGCCGAAGCCGACCCGACCCTGGATGTGGAAGGCTTTGACACCGCCCACAAGCTGGCCATCCTGGGGGCACTGGCCTACGGCACGACCATTAATCTGGACGATATTTTTGTTGAAGGGATCTCAAAAATCACCCCCCTGGACATCATGTTTGCCGAGCAGTTCGGCTATCGCATCAAATTGCTGGCCATCAGCAAAAAAAGAAAGAACGCCTTTGAAGCCCGGATTCACCCCACCATGATTCCGGCAGATAATCTGATGGCCAATGTCAGCGGCAGCCTCAACGCCGTCACGGTAACCGGTGATGCCGTAGGCGACACCATGCTGTTCGGCCACGGTGCCGGAATGATGCCCACAGCCAGCGCTGTCCTTTCCGATGTGGTGGACATCGCCCGGAATATCATCTACGGCAATATTGGAAGGGTCCCGGGTCTTTCCTTTCAACCGGGCGAAATCAAAGCCATCCCGGTCATGCCCATCACCGAGCTTGAAACCCATTATTACTTCCGATTTTCAGCTCTGGACCAGCCCGGGGTACTGTCAAAAATTTCAGGTGTTTTAGGGGACCATGATATAAGCCTTAAATCCGTTATTCAAAAGGGACGTAAAGCTGAGGGCACTGTCCCCATCATCATGCTGACCCATCTGGCCTGTGAAGCCAATGTCATGACCGCGCTGGACAAGCTCAGTAAACTGGATGTCATCAGCGATCGGCCCATGCTCATCCGCATTGAGGACAGCAGTCTGTGTCATTGAATATTTAATTTTATTTTGAGTATGGGGCTAAACGATCCCATTTTTTTTAATTTTACAACGATATTAAGATGAGGTTTTATGTATATTGTATGCTCGGATCTTGAGGGTGTATTTATTCCCGAAATATGGATCAATGTTGCCGAAAAAACCGGCATTGAAGAACTACGACTGACCACAAGGGATATCTCCGATTACGATGTCCTGATGAAAAAACGCCTGACCATTTTAAAAGAAAACAATCTCACCATCCATGACATCCAGTCGGTGATCGCCACCATGGAACCCCTGGACGGCGCCGTTGATTTTTTAAACTGGCTCAGGGAAAATACCCAGATCATCATTGTATCCGATACGTTTGAGCAATTTGCCGGCCCCATGATGAAAAAACTCGGATGGCCCACACTGTTCTGCCATACCCTGTCCATTGCGCCCGGCGGCAGGATCACGGGATACAACTTGCGCCAGCCGGATGCGAAAAAAAACGCCGTTATCGGGCTGAAAAAACTCTGCTACCAGATCATTGCCATGGGCGATTCCTACAATGACGTGGCCATGCTGGCCGAGGCGGACACAGGCATCCTTTTCGCACCCCCTGAAAACGTCATCACCGACTTTCCGGATCTGCCGGTCACCCACACCTATGCCGAAGCCAAAAACCTGATTGAAAAAACACTGAAAGGCCAGGCATAAACCTGTAAAGGGATACAACAAAACCATGGGTTCCCATCAGACAAACTATCGGGTAATCTACGGCGATACCGACAATATGGGCATCGCCTACCACGCCAACTATTTCCGCTGGTTTGAAATCGGCCGAACGGAAATGCTCCGTGACCTGGGCATGACCTATAAAACCATCGAAGAAAAGGGCTATTTTTTCCCGGTTGCAGACGTGCGCTGCCGGTTCATGACCCCAGTGCATTACGATGATATGCTTCTCATCGAAACAACGATAGATGACAGTGTTCGCGGCGGATTGAAATTCGACTACGGCATCTTCAGACAGGACAGCCGTACAACCGTTGCCAAAGGCTATACCCGGCATGCCTGTCTCGACCTTACCGGACACGTGGTGCGCCCGCCGGATTTCCTGAGAGAACTGTTGGGTCTGGGAAAAAAGCCGGAGGGGGACGCAGACAACAACAAAAACGCTGATTACATTTGATCTCTCATAAAGGATGCCAACCATGAAATCTACTATTTCAACTTTTGACCACTGCAGGGTACTGGTGGTGGGCGACCTGATGATGGATGAATACCTGTGGGGAGATGTGGATCGGATATCACCGGAAGCGCCGGTGCAGGTTGTTGCGGTGAGCAGGGAGGAATTTACCCTGGGCGGTTCCGGGAATGTGGTCAACAACCTTGCGGCTTTAGGGGCCCGGGTATCGGTGGTGGGCGTCATCGGCACCGGCAGTGACGGCCGGCTTATGCTGGAAAAATTCAATGCCCTTGGCGTTAATACCAACGGCATCATTTGCGAACCCGATCGCCCCACAACGCGCAAAACCCGAATTATTGCGGCCCATCAGCATGTTCTCAGGATTGATCGAGAAACCCGAAAAAAAATTTCCGGCAATAATTTCGCGAAAATGACAGCCGTCATCATGGACCAGATCCCCAAAGTGGATGTGGTCCTTATTTCCGACTACGGCAAAGGTGTGGTTACCCGGGAACTGATCGCCAAAACTGTAGAAGAAGCAAAAAAACATAACCGGTGCGTCATCGCCGACCCCAAGGGACTTGATTTTACAAAATACACCGGCGTATCCCTGATCACCCCCAACCAGAAAGAAGCGGCACTGGCAGCCGGTATTGAAATAACCGACACCACCAGCCTGTTTCGGGCGGCCGAGAAAATCCTGGCCACCGTAAACATCAACAGCCTTTTGATCACCTGCGGCCCGGACGGCATGGTGTTGTTTGAAAAAGACGCCCCGCCCTACCAGATTAAATCCAACGCCCGACAGGTTTTTGATGTTTCGGGGGCCGGTGATACGGTGCTGTCAACCTTTGGCCTGTCCGTTGCCGCCGGTTTACCCTTCAGACAAAGTGCCAATATGGCCAACATCGCCGCAGGCATTGTGGTGGGCAAGCTGGGTACGGCAACCATATCTCAAGAAGAACTGACAAAAGCGCTGGCATCGGAATGTGAAAACAGACCATCTGAAATTCTGGGGCTGGACAACCTGGAACCGCTCATCGCTCGAATCCGGGAAAAAGGACAAAAGATCGTTCTGACCAACGGCTGCTTCGACCTTCTTCATGCCGGCCATATTAACCTTTTTTCCGCCTCCCGCCAATTTGGCGATGTCCTCATCGTTGCCATCGACGATGACCCGTCTGTCCGCCGCCTCAAGGGTGAAGGCCGGCCCGTTATCGATGCCCGTCAGCGCATTCAGATATTGAGCGCCCTGGACAGTGTCGATCATGTGGTGCTGTTTGCCTCTGATGAATTAAATCGCCTTATCGAATTGATTCGGCCCGATGTTCTGACCAAAGGAAGCAATTATACCTCGGATGAAGTTACCGGGCATGGACTGGTGGAAAAATTCGGCGGACGGGTTGAGATGGTTCCTATTGATGAGCAGATCTCATCGAGTCGGATTATCGATACCATAAAAACATCATGCTTCAAATAAACCAACGACCCGATGGCATCACCTTTAAAGTATTTGTGCAGCCCAAATCGTCACAAAACATGATTGCAGGCCTGCATGGCGACGCCCTCAAGATCCGCCTGACCGCGCCACCGGTGGATAACGCCGCCAATAAACTCTGCATAAAATACCTGGCCAAATGCCTGAAAGTATCCCAATCAACCCTTGAAATTCTATCCGGTCACACCGGTCGCAACAAACTGTTGCTTTTCAAATGTCAGACAACAACACCCGACAAAACCGCCTTTTGTCAGATACAAAAAAGAATTGAAGCCCTCATAAAATAAACCAAAAAAATAGTTGACATATTTTTCGGCAAAGCATATAAGTATTTTTTCAATTGATGCGGGGTGGAGCAGTCTGGTAGCTCGTCGGGCTCATAACCCGAAGGTCGTTGGTTCGAATCCAGCCCCCGCTACCACTAATAAAATAAAGGGTTACGAATAAAATCGTAACCCTTTTTTATTACCTATATAGGGTTAACGCGATAAAGCCCCGGATACGTGAACCGGCGAGGAAACCAATATCAACCCTTGACAACTTAAATTATTTTGATATTAATTACCAATCAAGCCTTCCCGGTGGATTGGATATTAACAGGTAGACAACCCCGGCGCCGAGGCAAACGGCGGGAGTATGAAAAGATATTAACCCGGCGAACCATTCCTACTGTTGATATTGATATAATTCTGCATTTCGACTCAATCTTCCTGAACGCCATAAAAATGAATAAATGCCCAAAAGACCCGCCTTTGAGTGAACCCTATCGCTGCAAAAGCCGGAAGGCTTCAGAGCCGATGCATCAAGGGTGAAGCTGTCGTCATCTACCGCAATCCCTTGATAACGAAGAATCGGGCGTCATCCGGCTTTCCCGGTGGGTAAGAAATGGTGCCTTTTTGAACTTTCTCCGGATATCACCATCGTTGAATTCCTTAAAAATTGCATCATCTTCGTTGAACCCTTTCTCTTGGAGGGTTTAGATCAATAGCTCATATTTTTTATGCAACTATAGGGTAAATCTCGGTGCCCGGGCCAGCCGCCAAAATTTTTATTTTTAAAATGAGGTGCCTGCATGGTAAAAATTGTCCGTATTTTTATGGTTCTATTGCTGATACCCGTATCTATCTTTCTGCTGCCGGACCGTTCAGGCGGTGAAACGCTGTTTTCCGCCGACGGTCTGGCGATAAACAGTTGGCACGTTCATTATTCATTCCATCGATTTGAAGTTGACACACCCGGTAAAGGCCATGTCTCCCTGTCCAAAGCCACACCTGAAAAAGACATAAGAAACGGGCTTCTTATTTTTAATGAAAAGATTATTCTTCTGAAAAGTTTTTTAAACGGAGACAATGTTTTTTTTGAACAGGAAGTGACCCTGCAAACCGTCAACCGCCTTCATCTGTTTTTATGGGGGACCCCGGGAGCATCCGTTGGCCTGGCAATAAATGCGACGGCGAATCCATTGCCACCCATGATTATCGCCTTTTCGGCAAATCCGTCGGGCATTTTTCCGGATGAAACAAGCCGGCTTGCCTGGGAAACGGAAAATGCCGACAGGGTATCTATAGACAACACCATCGGAGATGTCCCCGCCATCGGTTTTGTTGATGTCTCTCCCCAGGAGACAACAACGTATACCATTACAGCGGAGGGTCCGGGCGGCATAACGGCTCAAACCGCCATCGTCTCCGTGACCTGGCCGTTACCGCAAGCAAGTCTGACAGCCGATCCGACATCCATTACCATCGGCGATGACACCGTCCTTTCCTGGCATTCCGAATACGGTCAGTCCTGCATTCTGGAACCCGATATCGGACCGATTGATGCAACCGGATCGATCCGTGTATCCCCAGTCGAAACCACCACCTATACCATGACGGTAACTGGCCCCGGCGGAACGGCAACAGCGACCGCCACCATTGCCGTATCCGATCCCACTGACCCGCCTGTTGTTCAGTTGACTGCGGACCCCTTCACCATTACACCCGGCGGTGCGGCGCTGCTTTCCTGGACATCATCCGGTGCGGACAACGCGTATCTTAACGGCGGCATCGGCACTGTGCCGGTCAGCGGCACAATTACGGTTTATCCGGAGCACACGACCACCTACACCCTGTCGGTGGCGGGACAAACCGGGGCAGCCGATGCCCGGGTGACCGTATCTGTCACCGGTTCACCTGAGCCGCTGCCTGAAGGCACTTTCGGCAAATCCTACGAAGACATGGTACCGTATGATGCCACTGTCGATGCTTATGACACGGACCGCTTTTCCATCGTTACCGGCCAGGTACAGGATATAGACGGGTTTTATCTGGAAGATGTTTCTGTGTCCATCCACGGCCATCCCGAATACGGCACCTGCCACACCGATGCTGACGGCCGATATGCCCTGCCGGTGGACGGGGGCGGCACCCTGACCCTGATCTATCAAAAACCGGGGTTTATCCGATCCCAACGGCAGGTGGTCGTCCCCTGGAATGACATTGCCATAGCCAAAAATCTGCAACTGGTTGCCCTGGATACCGAATCGACGACCATTAACTTTGACGGCAATCCTGGAACAATCATCACCCATGAAAGCACGGTTGTGTCCGATGAATTCGGGTCACGCTCGTGTACCATGGTGTTTTCCGGCACCAACAGAGCCTATCTGGTGGATCAAGACGGGAATGACGTTCACCAGCTGAGTGCCGTTACGGTTCGAGCCACCGAATTTCCCACACCGGCATCCATGCCCGCTGTCCTGCCGCCGGTTTCCGCCTATACCTATTGCGTGGAACTGTCGGTGGACGGCGCCGAGCACGTCCGGTTCGACCAGCCGGTTGTCGCCTGGATCGATAATTTTATCGGCTTTGATGTCGGTGACATCGTCCCGGTAGGCTATTATGACAGGGGCCAGGGTGCCTGGGTACCGTGGGACAATGGCGTCGTCGTAAAGCTGCTGGATACGGATCTCGACGGTGTGGTCGACGCCCTGGATGCGGACGGCGACGATGAGCCGGACGACCTGAATGCAGACGGCGGGTTTGCCGATGACGTTGCCGGATTGGAGAACCCGGAAAGATATCGGCCCGGAACGACATTCTGGAAAGTCTCCATGGACCACTTTACCCCGTTTGACTGCAACTGGCCGTTTGACGTGCCCGAGGATGCCTGTAGCCCGAATCCTGCGGCTGCGCCCAATGCCGATGCGCAACTGAGCAATGACCGGGATTGCCGGACCTACAACAATTCCTTTGTGGAGGACCGGGGCCGTATTTTTCAGGAGGATATCCCGGTTCCGGGCACCCCTGTTTCCCTTCATTATGCCGGCAGCCGTACAACAGGCTACCGGAACCACATTCGTGTTCCGGCCAGTGGCAGTGCTGTACCTGCCAGTCTTATTGAGATAATTGTGGAAGCCGGCATTGCCGGCAAAGTAATGCAGCAGGTGCTGCCAGCACAGCCGGAGCAGGCTGTCGAGTTTGAATGGGATGGAACGGATGTTTTCGGCCGGGACGTCATCGGCACCGTGGCCGCGCACATCCGGATCGGTTTTGTCTATCCGGCCGTATATTCAAGTGCCACCCAGGAAAACCGCCGTGCCTTTGCAAAACCCGGGATAAGTCCGACATCAAATGAAGTCAGAGGGCAAATCACATTGTGGATGGACTGCGGCTTATTACCGGTGCATGCCTATCGCGGAACCATCGCAAAAGGATGGACCCTTTCGCCCCACCACCGGATCAACCCTTCGCATCCCGGCTATATGCACAAGGGTGACGGAACAATTTTAAATACCGATGTCTCCCGCGTCATCGACACCCTGGCCGCCTTTGACGGCAACATCGTTTCAGTGGCCGTGGACCCGGCCGGGGCGGTTTACGCCGCCACCACCAGCCGGGTTTACAGGCTCTATCCGGACGGCGGCCTTACCGTGGTGGCCGGCACCGGAAACGCCGGTTTTGCTGGTGACAACGGGCCGGCCACGGAAGCCGAGTTTAAGACAATAACAAAAATCGAAACAGACGACGCCGGGGCTCTTTATATCGTTGACAGTCTGAATTTCCGTATCCGCAAGGTGAATCCTGCGGGCATCATCACCACCATTGCCGGAAACGGCGTGTCGGCCGTGTCCGGAGACGACGGGCCGGCCACGGACGCATCCTTTTTGGCCCCCAAGGCAATCACCCTCGACGACTCCGGCAATCTTTATGTTATAGATGACGATCTTGTTCGCCAGATCGATCCTGCCGGCATCATTACCACCATTGCCGGTGGGGGGGACCAACGCATTGACGGCTTTAGCGCCGGTGAGTTTAAATTTAACCGGCCGTCTGACATTGCAGTGGATGCCAAAGGCAATCTGTATGTGGCTGAATATTATGACGGTACCTGCGGCTGGGTCACCTGGGCGCGCGTATTAAAAATCGACAAGACCGGCATGGTATCCACCGCCGCCGGGGGTGGCTGCCATACGCCCAATGCCCTGGGCACCATCTACGGCATTACGGTGGACATGACCGACACCCTTTATATCGCGCATTGTTATGCATACGATTATAATTACAATTGGGGGACCTACAACCATTTTGTCACAAAAATCAGCCCGGAGGGCACCAATATTCTGGTTGCCGGGAAAAGAAGGCCGCCCGACAATATCTATCGCTATTTTGGATACAGCGGAGATGGGGGCGCCGCTACCCAGGCCCTGCTCAACCTGCCGACAGATGTTGCCGTTGCCGCATCCGGTATCGTGTATATCGCCGATAAGGCAAACAGGCGGTGCCGGATGGTTGCCCCGCCCCGAACCTTTATCGCCAGAATGGCCGCCGGCGATCTCTATTTTCCCGAGGAAAACGGCACCGGCCACATTTTTTCAAGTGACGGCCTGCATATGCAAACCATAGACCTGGATACCGGGCGTACGCTGTTAGCGTTTGAATACAATGAAGACAACCACCTGACCTGCATGCGCGACGGTTTCGACAATACCACTGAAATCGAGTATAATGGTTCCGTACCGACAGCCATTGTGTCTCCGGATGGTCTGAGGACCGCATTGACCATTGACGATAACAACCACCTGACAAAAATCGTCTATCCCGGCAACAGTACGTATGCGTTCGAATATACCCCGGACGGTTTGATGACCGTGGAATATGAACCCGCGGGAAACCGCTTCGACCATGCCTATGATGCCAACGGACGGTTGACTGATCTGTGGGATGAAACCGGCGGGCACTGGCGTTACATTCGGACGAAAAACCCCAAAGGCGATATCTTGACTGAAAAAATAACGACCGAAAGCAATGTGACGGCCTATCTGGACCATTACGGTCTGGATGGAAAATTCACCTCAACCATCACAGACCCGGCCGGTGACGACATTTTTTATGAAAAATCGGGGGACGGCCTGGGCGTCAAAAAGTCCCTGACCTGCGGCATGCAGCTTGCCTTCAGCTATGGTATCGACCCGGAATACAAAGTTAAATTTGTCAAAGAAATGACCGAAACCGCACCCGCTGCTCTGGAAAAGATAACACTCAGAGAAAAGGCCTATCAGGATACGAATTCTGATAACATCCCGGACCTGATTACCGAGACAATGACCGTCAATGGCAACCCGACAACCGTTATAAATAATGTTCTTCAATCTCAAAAAACCATCACCTCCCCTGAAGGAAGAACAATAACGACGCTTTATAATCCAAATACACTGGTGACCGAAAGTATCAGTGTACCCGGTCTTTTCAATACATCATACGGATATGATACAAACGGGCGACTGACGTCTGTCGATATAAATACCAGGGGCATCGACCTTACCTATAATGCCCAGGGTTTTCTTGAATCCATTACCGATGGAGAAAACCACACAACGGATTACACCTACGATGCCGTGGGACGTGTCACCGGAATCAACCGCCCGGATACCACATTCATTGGTTTTACCTATGATGATAACGGCAACATGACCGTGCTGACCACCCCGTCGGGCACCGATCATGGTTTTGGCTTTAATCAGGTCAATCTGAACAGCTCATACCAGACGCCCTTAAGCGGCAGTTACAGCTATGTGTATGACAAAGACCGGAGACTCAAACAGATTAACTTGCCTTCCGGGAATCAGATTAACCATGCCTATGTCAACGGCCGGCTGGAACAGATTCAGACCCCGGAGGGGGCTATTGATTTAACCTATTTTTGCGGAACAAAGGTGGCGTCGATCACCAAAGGCCCGGAATCCGTCGTCTATGACTATGACGGCAAACTGCTCACATCAACATCTTTGAGCGGTGCCCTGAATCAATCGCTTTCGTATGCCTACAATAACGACTTTAATCTAACCGACTTCACCTACGCCGGCATGGCCCAAAGCTATTCATACGATAATGACGGACTGTTGATCGGGGCCGGGGATTTTACCATCACGCGCAACGCCCAAAACGGCCTTCCCGAAGCGGTTGCCGGCGGCCCTTTAGACCTGTCTCGCAATTTCAATGGGTATGGAGAGATTGACAGCCAGGATATGACCGTCAGCGGCAATTCTGCCGTTCAATGGACCCTGACCCGGAACAACGCCGGTCGCATCACCCATAAAACTGAAACAGCCGCAGGCATCACCGGCAGCTATTCGTATACCTACGATCCATTGGGCCGACTGGAAACCGTAACCAAAGACAGCGTTCTTGTGGAAAGCTACGGTTATGACCCGAACGGCACCCGCACATCGGAGATCAACACCCTCAGGGGGATTACCGGTCGCAGCCTCAGCTATTCCGATGAAGACCACCTGCTGACAGCCGGTGCTGTGATCTATGCCTATGACCTTGATGGTTTTTTATCTTCTAAAACCGATGGTAGCGATATGACCACCTATGATTATTCATCCCGTGGTGAACTGTTGGAAGTGCAATTGCCGGATGGCCGTATCCTTTCTTATGAACACGACCCCCTGGGCCGCAGAATCGTCAAACGCATTGACGGCACCATCGTAGCAAAGTATCTGTGGCAAGGGTTGACAAAACTGTTGGCCATTTATGACGATTCTGATAACCTGATCCAGAGATTTGAATATGCGGATGGCCGCATGCCCGTGGCAATGACTCAGGCCGGCATTACCTATTATCTGGCCTACGATCAGGTCGGTACGATCAAAGTGGTCACCGACGCCTCGGGCAATACGGTCAAACAGGTGGATTACGATGCATTCGGCAACATCATAACAGACACCAACACCACCTTGACAATTCCCTTTGGCTTTGCCGGCGGTCTTCGCGATCCGGACACCGGTCTGGTAAGGTTCGGGTACCGGGATTACGATCCGGACACCGGCCGCTGGACTGCCAAGGACCCGATTGGGTTCGCCGGCGGCGATACTAACCTTTATGGGTATGTGTTAAATGATCCGGTGAATTGGATTGATCCTTGGGGATTAAAAACATGGCAGTTTGGTTTAGGTTTTAATTTAGGCGGATTGGTGGGATCAACCAAAAGTGCTGGAATAATTTTTGGACATAATCCAAAAACTGGGGATTGGGATTTTGGATTTTATGCAACGGGTGGTACGGGCTTACATGGAGGTGCTTCCGCCTCATTCACCTTCGATTTCACAACTTCAGATAATCCATGTATCGAAGATGTTAGTGGATGGGCAGGGACGACTGGTGGATCTTTTGGTGAAGGCCTAACCGGCGGTTACGAAAGAAACACACCAATAACAAATGCTTTACCTTCAAATACTTATAGCTTTGGTGTTGGCGCAGGAACTCCTGCGGAAGGACACGGCTATGCAACTTATACTATGGTATGGGGAGAAGGTAGGTAGTACTAACCCTGTTGGAAAAAGGTTTGAGCATGGAACAATTTTTGGATATTTTTTCTTTTGTTATAATAACTCTTTGGGTTTTAACTTTAATTCAAAGCACTAGAATGTTCCATATCTTTCGAAAAAAATACCCTGAGATTGCAAAAAATAAAATCTCAAATGCATTCGAACCACATGCGGATCCTGGCAAGCTTTTCTTTTTCTATAAAAAAAGAAATCTTTCTATTCTACAAAAGGATAAAGAGATCTGGAGATTGCGACAGCAAACAAAGATACTTTTGATTCTATCTATAGGGATTCCTTTTTTGACAGTTTTTTTGTTTGTGTTTGTTTTTATGAATCAGTGAAAAAGAAATAGGGGGCTGTTTGAAATTTTCGGGAAGACTTGAAATAATTAACTATCTTTCTGGCGCTTTGGTAAACTGCTGTTGTATGTAAGGTAATGTTCTTTTTTTAACCACCGTTTTTATTTTTATCAATATCGGCCCAATCCTTTGGGAACAGCTGTCTATTCAGGTGGCCGCCCTCTTCTCATATAATGCTACCTTAAAAAAATTGGTCAGATCTGCTATTGGCCCATAGAGCTGGAAACCACTATCAGCAATCATGGAACCAATGCCGCTTTTGAGCCGTCCGGCGTCCATGAGCACGACAAGAACGCCCCTAATTTACTAACTCTGCTGCAAGATGTTGATAGACGACGGTTCAAGAAGGTTTTATATGAGTCTGTGGGTATCTCCCCTTATTTCCCTCCAATTTCAAAAAAATATTTCAACGGGAATACTGATTTCACCTCCAAGATATTTCTTGGTTGTGTAGCGCCAAAAAACAAAAATAGGATACCCTGGATAAATGCGCTGCGCTCCTTTCTTCAAAATTTAACCCCGATTAAACAAAAGAAAGGGCGGTTTAACAGGGCCGGCAGGACAGGCAGATTTTCACAGATACACGAAGATAAAAGCAAGTGTTTACGGTTTCCAGTTCCCGGTTTACGGTTAAAAACAAAAAAAACCAATAGGACACAGATCTTTACAGATACACGCGGATACTGACTGTCTTGTTTTAGAATCAGCGATAGCCGGCGGAGAATTGTTTTAATCCGTGTAAATCCGCGTTCATCCGTGTCCCAAAATAAATAACGGCCCTATCCGTGCCTGCCCCGTAGGTCTGGAAGATCATCGGCCAAATCACACCGCGTTCGTATTTAAGAAAAACTAATCGCCCCAATTTCAAACACTTTCGCTAACTTTTGTCTGGTTGCCTTACGATAAACAGCGCCTTCCCGTTCCCATTTGGCAACGGTTGCCTGTTTTACTCCGATTCGATTGGCAAGTTCTTTCTGGGTCCATCCCCTTTCAAGACGCTCCCGTTTCACAGGGTTCATTAAAATATAGTCTTCCGCTTCTTTCTGATCATATAGCGGTTCAGACCTGGCCTCACGAATATCACGCAGGTCGGATTCATTTTCTATATGATCAAGGATGCTCTGGAATGACTTGAGGGGTAGTACCACAAATTTTACTTTCCCATCTTCCTTAATTGTTTGGTATTCCATCGTTACCTCTTGTAAATATCACCCCGTGGGCGGATTTTTACTACTTCTATTATTAACTGGTCATCCTGGCGCCTATAGATGACACGATACGGCCCTACTCTGAGACGAAATCCCTCTCTTCCCTTTAAGACATCGATATTAAGAGAGTCATTGTCAGGATTTGCTGCAAGCTCGTGCAAATTATTCATGATGACCAATTTTATTTTCAGCGGCAGGCGTGCCAGATAATTCCTAGCCTGCCGCCTGTATTTCAACTCATACATGATTTAATTATAGCTTTAAAGGATATATCGTCAAGATAAAAATGCGGTGACAGTATCTTTCTGCACCCGCCTTGTCCGCCCAATTGAATCGTGCTCAAATGCCTGCCACGCAGGCCGGGAAAATCGTACTGGGGTAAATCGGCGATAGCCGACAAAGAATTGCTTTAATCCGTGTTCATCCGCGTCAATCCGTGGCCAATTGTTTAGTTTTTATTCACGAAGTGAACCATAAGCGCAGTGTCCGTGTGTGTCCGTGGTTAATTAATATTCGTCCTATCTGTTTCCATCCGTGTTAATCCGCCTGCCCTGCCAGCCCTGTTCAACCGCCCTTTCTTTTGTTTAACCGGGGTTAAATTCCGCAGGACAGCGTAGCGCATTTAACCGGGGTGGCTAAAAAATAAAATTAGGACGGCATTCCATCATTCAAAATTATCTATCGTCCGTGTTCCCTGCCCTCCTCTGCTCCCTGCTCGAGAAACAAAATCTCATTTTTTAAACGCTCAATGTCCTCTGTTGAACAAAAAACGCAAACAAGATTTCCCTATCATTATGTAATGAATTACATATTGGCAAAGGAAATATGAACTAAATTCCACAAAAACCATGCGAATCTCACTCTAAATCGCTTCCAGAAAACCACTATTTTTCAAAAAAATAGTTATCAACCTGATATTATTGTAATTTATTAGAATGGCAAGGTAATTGCAGTATGTATTTATAAATTTTGGAAGAGAACTTAACATCCAAAATTAAAATTAATTATAAAAACCCGTTTTTATTTCGTTTTACATTTTTTAAAGAGGTTTCAGTAAGGAGGGCTGATGAAAACACTGTGTAAAATATTACTTATCTTAATCGCCTTATCAATTTTAATGGTTCCCAGTGCCATGGCCACGGCGTTCCCTATTGCTTCAGGTGATTCTGTGATAATGACTGCTGATCGTTCTTTGGATTCGCCATACACAATGACAAAAGTGAATGAAGCCGGCGACCTCGTCGGCGATCCTCTTACCACATTCTGTCTTGAAGAGCACCAAACCTTCTACATCGGTTACGAATATAATGTGGATTCTGTCGGAGAATATGCCATAGGCGGAGGCACCAATTCAAACCCCGATACAAACAATGTAGGTGATGAGGTATCAGCCCAATCAAAATGGTTATATGCGTACTTCATAACGTACTACACGCCAGAGGATTCTGGGATTGCGAATCTAGTACAAAAGGCAATTTGGTATCTGGAAGATGAAAATAGTGCCTATGTGAATGCCTGGACAGATTCAAATACTTTTCTGACAGATTCTTTTAAGAATATGTACAGCAAGACTTCTAATCAATTTTCCGGATGGGATATTATGGCTGTGAATCTATCACGTACTGGCGAGGGTGATGCGCAAAGCCAGCTTGTAGGTTTCGCGCCCGTTCCCGAACCCGCAACCATATTGTTGCTGGGCGTTGGCCTCATCGGTATGGCTGGCCTCGGACGGAAAAAACTCAAGGGTTAATTCCATCTGGCAACGGCTCTCTGCGTAATAAAGGCGGCATCGATAAAAATCGGTGCCGCCTTTTTTTAACCCAAACCGCTGCCTCTCACAGAGTTCGCAGAGATCACAGAGATCACATTATTTATGCCCTTCGGGCAGGAAAACATTAAATTTGTTCTTTTGAAGTTCTCTGTGTGAGCCGGATACCGGAAACTGTAAACGGTTTTTGCGGTTGTAAATGCCCTTGCATCAGCGCAGCTGCAAACATGCCCTTCTCTGCGTGCTCTGTGAGCTCTGCGAGAGATAAGAAGCCCTTGTCCTTTGTTTTTTCAGCGCAGCTGAACCCATATTGTCCTTCTCTGAGAACCCTGCGTGCTCTGCGAGAAATAAGCCTTTGCCCTGATTTGTGTTTAACCGGGGTTAAATTCCAATGGGCAGCGTAGCGTATTTAACCGGGGTGTCCCATAAAATTCTCTCAAATATTATTCAGCCCCATCTCTTTCCTCTTTTGCTTTCAATGCCATCGCAAGATGATGCTGGACAAGCGCCTTCTCTTTTTCCCCTATGGTGTTATTTTCCAATGAACTGCTTGCCATGAGTCTGATCGCTTCCTTCAAATACCACACCGCCTGGCCATAGATCCCCTTATGATAGTATGCCCACCCCAGGGTGTCGGCAAATGCCGGATCATTTGACTTTTTTTCATAGGCGGCACTCGCCAGTTGAAAAGCCCTGTTAAACTCCTGGCCGGCGTCAAGGTACAACGATGCCAGGTTATTTGCCAGAACAGGATCCTTTTGATCCATGGCCACAGCCGTTCTTATTATTGCGATGGCCTCATCCATCTGACCCTTTTTTCTATAAATCCGAGCCAGTTCCATATAGGCATCTGTAAAACCGGGAACCTTTTCAATGGCTGTTTTAAGTATCTCTATTTGTTTATCAGCGTCACCTTTCTTTTCATAAATTCCGGCAAGTTTCACATAGGAACATGTCATTTGAGGGTCCATTACCACAGCCTGCCCAAAGGCTTTTTCCCCGGCGCCATCATTCCCGTCGGCAAGATATACCTCGCCCAGAATATGCCGCAGGTATGGATTCTCAGGCTGTCTTTTAACTGCATTTTTAAAATATTGCCTTGCCTCATCGATCTTTCCCGTCTTTATCAGCAGATTGGCATACCGCATACCCGCATCCGCCAGACCCGGATATCGATCAAGCAGATCCCTGTAAAGTTTCAACGCAACATCTGTTTTTCCCGACAATTCCGCGGCCATCGCCATAAAATAGAGCGGTGATCGGGATTCCGGATTGATCAGTTGGGCTGCCCTGAATTTTGCCCAGGCAGCTTGATATTTTCCCTGGGCCAGATAAGCATTGCCCATGATCAGATGAGGCCGATAATTCTCAGGTTCCCGTATAGCAATTCGCCCGGCATGTTCCAGACACAAGTCATACGCTTGGGTTTTATAGTAACAATCCGCCAGAGCCAGTTCAGCCTCTGAAAAATTATTATCCAAACTAAGCGCTTTGACCAGGCTCTGAAAACCGAGTTGATTCTGGCCGTCGGCAAGATGAGCCAGTCCCAGACAATAATGGCCCAAAGGAGACTTCGGCTCATTATCCACAACTTTCTTAAAATGGGTCATTGCAATCGCCGGTTCCCTAGCCATTAGATGGTATTTTCCTTTTAGCATCTCTATTGTCATATCATTGGGATAATCAGCATAAAGACTGTCTAATACCTTGCCGGCATCGTCCATATTCCCCTGAGCCAGTAAAATCTCCACCAGCATTTGATTGGCGGCCTTATTATCAGAACTTACGGCGAGCATTTTTTTCAGCACTACCATCGCTTTATCATTTTGCTCAGTATCAGCGTAAAATTCAGTTAACGCCATCTTCAAACCAAGATCTCCAGGTTCAAATTCTACGGCCTTACGATACTGCTGTTCCGCCTGATCCAGATCATTGGCCAATTTCCAGAAATTGGCCATTTGAATCAACGTATCCGCATTTTCAGGTTTTAATCCGGCCAAAGTCTCATAAACCTTTTCAGCTTCTTTTCTTTTCTCCTGCCCCAGCAGACAAATGGCCAGACGTCCCAGAGCGGGTTGATTTTCAGGGTCAATTTCCAGGGCCTGACGATAATCCAGCCCCGCTTCATAAAGATCATTTTTTAACATTCGGATATCGCCCCGGAAAACATAACCTGCCGAACTTTTTCTCAACTGTTGCCAAAATTTATTACAGATATCCTGGGCCGACGCCACATCCCATGAAATGAGCCGAATCTTACCCAGTTCAAGCCAGGTGCCCCAGGCATCAGGTTTAATTTTAACAACTTTTTTAAAAATTTCTTCGGCATTGGAAATTTCAGCAAGACGCATATGGGTGTCACCGATTTTTTGAAGAATACCCACATCATCGGGCCTTATCGCCAGCGCCTGTTTCCACGTAGCCAGAGCCTCCAGATAGTGTTGCGATGCGTAGTATTTTGCGCCCTCTTGTTCAAGCCGCAGGAGTCTATCGTCAATAGATTCAGCGCAACCGGCACAAATCAATATCAGCAGCACATACAATCCAAATCTTTTGTAATATAAGTTTCTTTCCATAATTCAACTTGGCTTAAACCGAAAATAGGACGCGGATTTTCACAGATCTGCACGGATAAAGATTAAAGTGTTTCAAACCGGCGATAGCCGACAAAAACTTGCTTTGATCCGTGTTCATCCGCGTCAATCCGTGTCCCATAAAATAAAAATAGGGCCCAGATTTACACTGATAAACCGTGAACCGGGAACTGTAAACCGAGAACGATTACGCACCCTGCTTGATCCCGCATAACATGAAGTTTATTATCGATTAAAATCGATTTTGACGGGGGTTGCCGATTGCAACAAACAACATTCAACCAGCCACAAACATTTTCAATCTATCTTGACCGTGGTCCCGAAAAAATACCAACCACTGACATCAGGATAACGCAATAAATCAACGCCTCGATCTTGTTTTCATAGCAATACTTAATAAAGGAGGATACCGCCCTGACGATCCACGGCAATTGCAGTTCATCAACAACGCGATGATTTTGTATTTCCTTTTTCGAATTGCCGTTAGTTTCTCTACCCGTATCCGGATTTTCATTTGATACATCCAATCCGCCTCTATTAATGGTAGAAACTGAATTGGGACGATGGAAAAGGCTTTTCTGTTTTATTTCAGGCATCTCCAGCCTGCCTATTAAAACGGCAAGGGATTCATTTTTTATCTCTTTTAACGGTTCTATTTTAGTAAAGTGGTCAGGAGAGTGCCGGTTTGCTTTTTCCAATATTGTCCGTTGGGCAGTCAAAAAATCTTTTCGTTTCTGATGAATTGATTTTGCCGTAAAATTCGTTGGGTGGCTATTCAAGTTCGGTCCTAAAAAAGGCAGCGTATATTTTTTTTCAACGATCTCTGCACTTTGATGTAACACATTGTACGCATCAACAAGGGCTTTAAATTTCAAATTGGCATACATGACGTTTGACAATTCCATATCTATGGATGAAACGGAATGAAGGTCATATTTCACCGGAAAAGCAATGTTAATCGTATCTGCCGCAACAAATTCTTTCAAAACAGGCCACAGAAAATTCGAAAAATAGCTTTCAGTCTTACATTGATCGATATTATGATAAATCCCCAGTTCATCCCTGCCTGAAACAGGCAAAGCGTTTACTGAATCAAATTGATTTTCAATACTGTTGTCATTAATGTCCTCCCGGTAAAATGCATATCCTGAATCTGCCATTGACAAAGACAGCAAAAGCAATAAAATTAATGAATATACCGGAACATAACGGTGATCTCGATATATATTATTTACCTGTTTCTGCATTGGCTTAGACATTGCAACAGATCCCCGGGCCGGTTTAAACAATCCCCGTTTTTACTTGACCACTTCGTTTTATCCCAATATATATAACAGTATTTCAACTACCATTTTACCCAAAAGGAAACAACGATGAAAAATCCTTTTACTAAACTTTTTCTCCTGTCAACGGCCTGTATGATACTCATCGGGACGCCATCCTTTGCGGATGACTATATTGCCGGTTACACGGTGGCAAAAGAATCTGTTTTGCGATCAATCCCTGCCGCTGCAATCGAAACCGCTAAAAACGACCTGCATATTCTGTACTGCGGGACGTCCCACTCGACCCAGGTGGTGGATGGTATGCGGGGATTAATGGAATACAAAACAGGAGATGGCACGCTTTTTTCCGTAACGTTTAACGGCACGCCTGTGCCCGGCAGTCTGGATATGCACTATAATGGCACTTCGGGAACAGACCTGAGCAGTGATTCGGTGGATGGAGACGGGCATACCGGATATTTTAATGGAACGGTCTCCTATCTTGATTCACACCCTGACGTTAATGTTGTGATGTGGTCATGGTGCAGCATTGAAGGGCACGATGTTACCATCTATATCGATAACTTTCAGGAACTGATCGATATGTACAAGGCCGGTGGCAGCAAAGGAAGGACCGCGGCCGACAAAGTGTCGTTTGTCTTCATGACCGGATATGCCCGAGGGGGGGACGGAGACACCGCGGAACGGCCGTATATAAAATCGCCATACCAGAATTATCAAAGAATTGTAGATTATTGCACTGCAAACGGCTATTTCTGCCTGGATTACTGGTCACAGGATGTGTATGAATATGAAACGGATTTTTATAAACCAACGGAAAGCGGCAATGATAATGTTCAGCACAAAGCCTATTTTGATGCCCACCAGGGAGGCGTGCACTGGTTTGAGACAAGAAGTTATAGCACCGGAGTTGTAAAATGGCCGGCTCATTGCGATGGCACCCCCCAGCACATTACGTCAAACCGACGTGCATATGCCGCATGGTGGATCATGGCCCGTATCGCCGGATGGAATCCATCCGAAACCAACCACGCCCCGGTACTTAGCCCGATCGGTGACAAATCGATTCGCTGCAACGATTTCCTTGAATTTACCGTTGCCGCCGCTGATCCCGACACAGGGGACACCTTAACCTACAGCGCTGATCCCTTACCCGGTGAGGCAGATTTTGACAGCGCATTTCGGGCGTTTACCTGGACCCCTGGAAACGGCGATATCGGTGATCATCAGGTCACATTTACGGTCGTTGACAACGGCTCACCCCAGCTCACGGATGAAGAAACCATCACCATTACCGTTGACGACGAGGAAAACCATGCCCCCGAGCTGGATATTATTGGTGATAAGACTGTAACGGCCGGGGAATTGCTGAAATTTACCATATCGGCGACTGATCCTGATGCAACCGATATCTTATCTTACAGTGTCCAGTCACTGCCGGCAGGCGCCGATTTTGATAGCGATTCTCAGACGTTCAGCTGGTTGACGGACACAGCTGATGCCGGTTCCTACACGGCAACGTTTAAAGTTGTGGACAATGGAACACCGCAAAGAGAAGACAGCGAAGCAATAACAATATCGTTCACCGTACATTCCGCACCCCAAAGCAAGGAATATGGGCCAATTTAAAAGACAGTTAAATCAAGTAGATAATACTCGCAACATATTGATATAACTATAAATAAAAAATATCTAGACATTTCAAACACTTACTGATACACTACCCTCAAACGTCAATTCCAAGGCATCTGGGGGTATAATGGAAAAGCTGAACACCGAGAAGATGACATTCACCGATGCCAGGCATTTGCCCATTGTCAAGCAATATGCCAAGCGCATTAACCTGGTAGAAACCATAAACCATTTAGTTGACAGCCAGATGGATCTGTCACCGGGCATGGCCATTTTGGCCATGGTTCTCGATACCCTTTCCGGGAGAACGCCCCTTTACAGGTTAACGGAATTTTTTGAAGAAAAAGATACCGAACTGCTGCTGGGATCAGCCATCGAGCCGGATTGCTTTTGCGATACAAACCTGGGTCGGGCAATGGACAAGATTTTTGAAACCGGAACGTTGAAAATCTTTTCCCAACTTGCCCAAAATGCCATTTCCGTGTTCGACGTTGATGCCCGTCGTGTTCATTTTGATACAACATCAGTCAGCGTATATGGAGACTACGATCTGGCCGATCCACCGTTTCAAATCACTTACGGTCACAGCAAAGCCAAACGGCCGGACCTTAAACAATTTTTAATAGCCATGCTGTGTGTTGACAGCAATATTCCTATCCTGGGCGTCACCCGGGACGGCAACGCCTCAGATAAGACGATTAACAACGAGGTGCTCACTAATATCTCAAAACATATGGCACGACACGGCCTTGCCTCGGGAGCCTATGTTTATGTGGCTGATGCTGCTTTTGTTACCGAAGATAATCTGGAAAAAGCCGATAAAACCATGTTTTTATCACGCCTGCCGGCCACCTATAACGAATGTGGACGGGTGATCCGTCAAGCGGTAAGTGCCGATAACTGGATTGACATAGGCCCTTTGGCCGAAGAATATAGCCGCCCCAAACGACCGACAGCACGCTATAAAGCTTACGACAGTATCGTTGACCTATACGGTAAAACATACCGGGCCATCGTCGTGCATTCCAGTGCCCACGACAAACGCCGCCACAAAGGAATTGATCGCCTGTTAAAGCAGGATCGTAGCCAGCTTGAAAAGGTCTGCAGGCAAGTGACAGATACCGCCTTTTTTTGTCGTGCCGATGCTCAGGTGGCATCTGAGAAACTCATCCACACGGCAACCGGGGGCTATCACCGGATAACGGCCGACATCGAAAAAATACCCAAGTATGGTCGCGGAAGGCCCGTCCAAAACAAACCGCGAACTGTGTTGCGTTATGAATATCGGTTAACGGCCAAAATTGTTGAAGCACCGGAAAAGGTAGATCCATTAAGGCTTCAGGCCGGTTGTTTTGTTCTGATTACCAATCTGATCGGGCAACAGGATGAGTGGCCGGCACTCGATCTTTTAAAACTATACAAGAGCCAAATCGGCATTGAGAAGAACTTCAGCTTTCTGAAAGATCCGGCAATTATAAACAGCATTTTTCTCAAAAAGGCTGAAAGAATCGAAGTGCTTGGTCTTGTTCTTCTAATCTCCCTGTTGATCTGGCGTTTGATGGAGCGTTCCATGCGCCAGTACGTGGAAGCAAACGACTGTACATTAACCGGTTGGGAACGGCGACCGACAAAGAAACCGACGTCTTTTATGATGACAACCAAGTTTGCCGGAATAATGGTGATAACCATGGGTAAAAACCGTCAATTGGCAAGGCCGTTAAAAGATTTTCAACGCGAGTATTTGCAAGCTATGGGGGTCACACCCGAAGTATTCACCGTACCGTAGGAAGTAAAATACTCATTTTGAAAATCCGTAAAATAATAATTGCTCAAACAACCCTTCAAAAGGGTGCGGAATGTACGGTTCACCGTCAAAAACAGTGAAAACAGTTCCGGCGGCGGATGTTTTCTCAAAACCATCTTGCTTTAATCATTCATCCTTGTCTTTAATTTGGCCACCCGGTTAAATCCGCTACGCTCCTTTCTTCGAAAATTTAACAAGGCGTGGCAGACACACACGGACAAAAAGCAAATGTTTCCAGTTACCGGTTGACGGTTAAAAAACCAAACCGCTGTCTCTCACAGAGTTCGCAGAGATCACAGAGAAAATATTATTTATGCCCTTCGGGCAGGAAACCATTAAATTTGTTCTTTTGAGGTTCTCTGTGTGAACCGTATACCGGAAACTGTAAACGCGTTTTTGCGATTGTGAAAATGCTCTTGCTTTTATCAGCGCAGCTGACCAAATATGCCCTTCTCTGCGTACTCTGTGAGCTCTGCGAGAGATAAGCCTTTGCCCTGACCCGTGTTCATCCGCGTCAATCCGTGGCCAATAATATTTTTCTGAAGTTGCAATCACCGCAAACCGGCAGTTTTCTGAACACTATAAACAGCCTCTTCGATACCGATCACACCGTCGGCATTCACATCGGCCTCTTTTTTTATTGTAACTGACCCGTCAAGAGGAATTTCGCTGCAAATCTGAAGGGACAACACGGTATCCTTGAGGTCGACTGTCCCGTCATCATTGATATCGCCTGCAACACTCCCTGGATTCCAACCGGCCAACCTTGCCATCATCCACCAGAAGGCCCTTGCCTTTACATTGCAGTTTAACGACTGGGAATGCGCACAAGAGCACGATGCACACAAATCCGATTCCGGATTTGCATTACACCATTCAATTGCCCAATTCCCGCCGGAATAATCACAATTGTCAGTCGCCCCAAGATCGAGAAAATCGGTACCCTCAGGATCATATCGCTCAATATCGGCAAAATCAAAAAGCACCTTATCATTTGCAATGCAATAGGCTCTGATCTGCTCATTTCGTATATGAAGATTGCCGGACGACCTGCTGCCATCAAGATGACCGGTCATATAAATAAATCGCATACCAGGATATTCGGTTTCAAATTGCGCCATCGTATCAAGATAGCTCTGCATATAACTTTGACTGGCGCTTGATACCTGACCACACCAGGACCACATGGAAAAATGATAATCACCGGTATTGGCCACCGTCCTTGTTCGATCCATGCCGGAAATTCCATCCCAATAATCACCAGCCCCGATATAGGTCGCCGGTGGGTTGCCGTCATAGATCCGCATTGCCGCCGGATCTTCTTCGGGCGGCAGACCGGCAGTAGAACTCGTTCTTACGGCAACACTGTATTTTGGATTCTGAGATTCCAGGTTTTGTATACCGGATATGATCTGCGAACCATGAGAAGTATGGGCATAATGAAGTGTCAAGGCTTTGGCCTGATCTAACCAGACATCCGGTATCTGGCTGATATCGGTGCAGGTATGATCAATTATAATCGGGCCGGCTGCAAAGGCAACAGGACCGGCTGCCATCAATCCGAAAAACACGAAAACGCCATATAAAAACGGTCTGATTTTCTGTAATGCTTTTTTTATCATCAATATACCTCCTTGTTTACACTATCGTTGCAAAAGCCGGATGGCTTCAGAGCCGAGGCATCAAGGGTGAAGCTGTAGTCATCTACCGCAATTCCTTGATAACAAAGGATATGGAGTCATCCGGCTTTCCCGGAGGGTAAAAAGTTGTGCTCTTTTGTACTTTTTCTGGATATCACTATGAGTGAATTCCTTAAAAATTGCATCATTCTCGTTGAATCTTTTCTCTTGGCAGATTTAGATCAATAGCTCATGTTTTTTATGCAACTATAGGGTTTAGGGTACGGACCGCTTTCAGTTTTTCGGAATGAGGACTTGGCTGAAATTTTACATTAACTGCACACCTACGTTACTTTATTTGCACACAATCCGCAACCACAGGTTGTTTTTCGCAGGATTGAGTAAAGAATCCTGGCCCAGAGGACCAAGTTTTTAACACAAAATAAAGATCTGGAGCCTAAAAAAACCGTGACCTGTGAACCGGAAACCGTGAATGTTTTATTCCAATATAATCCTGTAGATCCTGTTAATCCTGTCTAAGCGCCCTTGCATCTTTTCACGAAGTGAGCCTTCCATGTCTGTGTCTTTCTGTGCCTGCCCTGTTAAATTGTAATAGAAAAGAGTGTAGCGCATTTAACCGGGGTGAGTCTGCCTGCCCAGTGAAACCATTTTGTTTTCGTTTCACCGGGGTGGCTAATTGTCTATTGTCCGCCTGCCCTGCCTGCCCTGTTAAACTCCGAAGGACGAGCGGAGCGGATTTAACTGGGGCCCGCCCTGTTTAATTCCGAAGGACAAACAAAGCGGATTTAACCGGGGCCTGCCCTGTTAAACCGCCCTTTCTTTTGTTTAACCGGGGTTAAATCTGTCATTCTTTTATTTAACCGGGGTGTCCTAAAAAAATAGCGCCCCATCGCTTCACGTATACCTTAACAAAGAAGGATAAAACGCTATTTTTAAATTTTAACCCCTTTAATCAAGAAGGCAAATTACTCTCTATTCCACTATTCTTAAACTGACATCAGACATTCTGACATCGGATACCGGTCCCTCTCCACTGCTGTTATAGGCCCTTACATAAAAATAATATATTTTATGTAAATCCAGCCCTTCCAATCTATAATTCAGCTCTGAGATCCCCTCGATTTTTGTCATTGTTGAAATATCATCTGTCAGGCCATAATACAAATTATAACCGTCAACCGATCCGCCACTTGTTGGAGCATCCCATTCCAAATTAACGGTTTCAGCATAACAAACAGATACACATGCGATACAAAATACCACGATGGCATAAAATATATATATTTTGCGGTTGTTTTTCATAATCTTACTCCTGTTTTTACATCCTTTAAACTAATTATAAACAGCTAATTGAATATTAGAATAGCATATCATTATTTCCAAGTCACCGTCCCTGGCAAAGATTCTTGACTGCCGTATATCTCAGACGGTATTGGGTTACCGAGGTATTCCCAAATGTATTTTGTGAGGGTTTGTGGCGAACCGTCTTTGCTCGTGCCGGTGCAAAATCCACGTTTTTCTGTTGCGCTTGCGTTATATTCTTCACTCATTTGAGATTTGATTAAATCTTCATTTGGCCAGGGCCATAAATCATCTGATGTAAGCGTGTTATATCCAGGTTCTCCATAAAAAGCCCCTGTAGTTCCATGTTTTTTTAAAATTGTAGCTCCATAATCTTTCGAATTATAACCTGTTCCGGATAACGCTGAACCACTTTCAACTCTTACAGGGTATAACAAACTTGTTGGTGAACCATCGTTTTCAGGATTGGAAGTCAAACATCCAGTTGAGCAACTTGAATTACGATATACATCTCTATCAAATGTGCCAAATAGATCTATGTAAAATGAAGCACCAGAACCGGATATTCCGTCATACCCTGAATCCCCAGAAATAATCATATTACGCAAAGTCGGGGCAGTAGAACCGCTAAAAGTAAAAGGGGTTACGGTGTATTTGTTTCTCTGAATTATTGTACAGTTTTCGACAACAGGTTCAACACCGGCAATATTCATACCAGCAATAGATTCATCGGTATCATGAAGTACTAAACAATTTTTTATTAAATGGGATGGTGCAGATTGTGAATCGGCTTCAAAGTGGAACCCTTGATCTATTCCATTAACAGACATACACCCATGCCATTCATTTCCTATCAATTTATAATTGTTTGCTGTACCAGTATGTTGAGCAGTGCAAAAATCTCCGTATTTGTAATCAGGAGAAAGCGTTCTATCGACAACAATCACATTCTGGAACAGAGTATATTGAGAATTATATGAGGTTATACCAGGTGAGTATTGAGCCCTTGAGTATCCATCCCCCCTTAAAACAACCCTACGCCAAACATTGTATCTACCTTCATAGGTAGAGCCTAACACTCTAATTCCATATGCCCAAATCCAGCAATCCTCAACTAAATTATAATCGCAATTATAAGTGTGATCATTTGATCCCATTAAAATACTACCATTGCTACCAATATTTTTTAAATAACAGTAATCAGCATTATAAAGATGAACCCCGCCTATGAGTCTAACACCTTCAATTTTAATATGAGACTTTTTTTCTGATGTAGTACCAAGAAAGATTGGATATCCATTTGTACCACCAAGTCCACTGATAATAGCTTTTCCAATATTTTGAGCTATTATTGTTGTCATAGCGGATGTACTTGTCCCATTCGAAGGAACGGCTGAACCATCTCCATTGTAACCAATACAACCCGTTCCATTGGCCACGGAGTAAATACCGTCAAGCAATATTAATTTGTCGGCTGCAGCCATGACCCCGAAAGCTCTTGAAAATGTTTTCCATGGCGTAGAGCTTGCTTGCGCTTGCGTTATTGCATGACTATCACTACCGGAGGGTGACAAATAATAGGTTTCACAAAACCCGATGCCAGAATGTGCAGCACCCAAAAAAATGGAAAAACACAAAATCATAAAAACATTTTTTTTCATTAGACAATCTCCTTTTTTCTTTTTCTTAAAAGACAAACGAGATTTATGCATATATAATGCCGCTTGAAAAATTTTTTCATTTTTTCAACTTTTTAGATCGTGAGACCTTTGCACAACCCTCGGAAAATCGGATCATATATTGACCCGCCGCCTTAGCTGTGCTTCTATTTCCGATTTAATTATAAAAATCAGTCTGTTATCAGTTAATTTGCTTGCGGTTTTCTGCCTCTTATGCTATATATTCTTCAATAATTCAATATGTTGGAGGAATATATGGGCTACAAGAAAATAAACCACCGCCTCGGATTCGCTGACCTGGCACTGGCCAGTTCACTCAAACACAACCGCAGTTGCGTATTCCGCTGCATTGTGACCACTCATTCCGCTCTAAACTGACCATCCATTCCGCTGTATTGTAACCACTTTTTAGCATTGCCAGAAAAATTGGCGTTCATCGCAATACGGTTAAAAAACACATTCAGGAGGGGCAAACGCCCCAGTACCAAAAAGGTAAGCGCCAAGAAAGTATTCTGACGCCCTACTACCAGGTCATCGACGATTTTCTGGAAGAGGACGATTACCGAGCCACCTGGATTTATAAACGGGTCAGACAGCTGGGATATTCCGGCGGGTACGATACCGTCAAAATTCATGTGCGCAAGCTGAAAAACAAACGCCAGCGTCAGGCCTATATCCGCTTCGAAACCGTTCCCGGCCTCCAGGGTCAAATGGATTGGGCCGACTTTAAGGTCGCTGATTTCTGTGGTGGCAGTTTTACGGTTTATCTGTTCGTCCTGGTCCTGGGATTCTCCCGGGCAATGTTCGCCATGTTCGTTGACCGCTGTACTCTGCAGGCCTTCATGGACGCCCACATCCATGCGTTTCAATGGCGGTGGTCCCCAAAAACTGGACAATGTGATAAGCTCTAAGTCAGCACAAAAAATGAAAGGAGTTGACATGAGCAACAAACGTAAACGTTACACCCCGGCATTCAAAGCGAAAGTGGCATTGGCCGCTTTGAAAAACGAAGAAACCACCGCCGAACTGGCCCAGCGTTTTAGCTTGCATCCGACAATGATCGCTTCATGGAAACGAGCGTTGGTGGATGGTACCACTGACATTTTCGATAAGGGACACAAATCCCGCAAGCAGACCGAAGGCCAGCTCAATGAACTTTATCGCCACATCGGGCAACTAAAGGTTGAACGCGATTTTTTGGAACGCAAGCTCGGCAGCTGAATAGCAAGCAACGAAAGAAAATGATTGATTCATTACAGAAGCCGAGCATTTCACGTCAATGTCATTTGTTGGGTCTGAGCCGGTCCTCGATCTACTACAAACCGCGCCCGATCAAACCCGAAGATCTGGAACTGATGCGTCTGATTGATGAGCAATACATGAAAACGCCGTCTTACGGCAGCCGGTCGATGGCACGGCATTTTCGTCGACAGGGCCGTAAAGTCAACCGTAAACGCATTCAAAGGCTGATGCGACTAATGGGCATAGAAGCGATTTACCCTAAACCTCACACAAGTCGGCCGCATCCGGAACACAAAATTTACCCGTATCTGCTTCGAGATTTGACCATCAATCGTCCCGATCAAGTTTGGGCAACTGATATTACTTACGTTCCCATGGCTCATGGTTTTATGTACCTTGTTGCCATCATGGACTGGCATAGTCGGAAAATTCTGGCCTGGCGGATTTCCAATACACTGGAACCTGACTTTTGTGTTAACGCATTACAAGAGGCTTTGAGACGCTATGGTGCGCCGGAAATTTTTAATACCGATCAAGGTGCACAATTTACCAGCAAGGCTTTTACCCAGACACTCCTGGACCACGGGGTTAAAATCAGCATGGACGGCCGTTGAAGATGCCAGGACAATATTTTCATAGAGCGGCTATGGTGGACTATGAAACACCATTATCTTTACCTGCATTCGTTTGACGGCGGTTCTGATTTACGCCAAGGTCTGAGCCGCTGGATACGCTACTACAACCAAGAGCGAGGACATTCTTCTCTTGACGACCGAACACCGGATGAGGCATATTACGGACTTCCTCACCCATTCGCCGAGGCTGCCTGATGCCTCTTTTTCAATACGCAGGCTTCGAGCTTATTTCTATTTCAGGCTGTCCAAACATTGGGGTCCATCGCCATTTATACCGTCGGTACCAGTGGCGAGGGTGCCGGGGCATAGCCACCGTTAATGCTGTTCAAATGCATGATGCTCCAAAAGTGGTTCCGTGTCCAATCTGACCCGGAACTCAAAAACCAAATCAATGACCGTCTTTCGTTTAAAAAGTTCCTTGATCTGCCCTTTAGCGAACCCATTAGCAAACCCTCTCCCGACCATTCCACCTTTTCGCGCTTTAGAAAAAGACTGTCAAAAAACGCCATCGATCAAATCGACCCCGAGATCGGCGATGATCTCAAAATGAAACAGGTTATCCCCAATGCAAACTCAATAAAAATTAATCCCGTTACAAATCTCTCCGACTAAGCGCTTTTACTGCATCGCAACTCAATACTCGCTTATTTTAGGCCTAAATATTATTAGCTGAAACTTTTGAAATAATATACCTTCTTTTACCAGAAAGCGGCACTTCTATGTTCTTTACATATTCAATGACGACATTAACATCTGGTCCGGTAAGCTCATTCAAACAATTTGAAATATAATCTTTAACATTCTGGTTAATTCTATTATTAGGAACTATTCTTACAGATAAATTATCTATGGTTTCTTGTATAATTTGATAAGTTTCAACCCCCTCATAATCACTCATTAATAAAGTAAAATTGGGAGGAGTAAGTATACGATCAGGCAAGATAACCATATCTGCAATTCTCCCTTCTATTGATTCAAGCAAAGGTAGTTTTATCCCACAATCACATGTTTTCCGGGTGCTTAATACTCCGACATCTCCAATTTCATATCGAATAAAGGGGAAACCGTGATTTGTAAGGTCTGTAACCAAGATTCTTCCCCTTTCACCATTTGGTAACGGATTATTATATTTATCGACTACTTCCAAAATAATGACTTCTTCATGAATGTGATACCCTCTATGCATGCTACATTCAGAAGCAATATATACCTCTCGGCTACCATAATGATCAAATATTTTGTTATATCCAAAAACTTTTTCAATTTTTTGTCTCCATGGTAATTGAAGGGTTTCAGAACTAGTAATTAATGCTTTTAAAAAATTGAAATTACTTTGTGGATAGTTTTTTTCTATGAAATTTGCAAACAAATAAATCCCACTCGCATATCCCCATATACTAGATGGTTTAAATTTAATAATTTGATGATAATATTGATCAAAAATTTTTTCATCGACTTTCGCGACAGACAGATCTTTGTATCTTTGGAGAAAAAAAATCAATTTCCATTTTATCTTTTGGAATTTTTTAAGGTCAAAATGAGACCCCATCATTTGAACAGTTGGATCGCCTAAACAAACTCCAGCCCATTCTGCACTTCGGTAGACAGTCCCCCTGTTCCAATCTTTGGCATTATTCTGTAAATAATAATATGCAGGCTCACCCGTAGATCCTCCAGTTTTACTTAGTTCCATTTCACGCAATGGGATATTGGGATTTCTAATTTCATCGAAATGGTCTCGCATATCTTGTTTTGTCATTATCGGCAATGACATTAGATCTTCTAACCGCTTCAAAGGTAAATTAATATTTTTAAATTTATTTGAATAAAAAGTAGAATTATGTTTTGCAGTCGTAAGAAGTATGTTCAAATTTTTTAGTCGCCATTCTTTTAACTGATTCTGATTCCAATATTGCGATTTTCGTAAAAATTTTAATCTTTTGATAGTTTGTCGGCCCCGAAGTTTATCTAAAACACTAAAGAAACAATTTTGATAAAGCCTGTTATACATCTTCATTAATAAATTTCTCCCAAGTTTATTATCTCTAAAATCCGATTTCTTTGATCTTAGATATTGGGGTTAGACCTTACACATTTGCGATACCATAAAGTTTCATTATAATAGGCTTAATGTTTCCCCAAGAAAATTCCTTTAAGCAGTTTTTAGCATTTTCAACGATTTTTATTGTTTCATGGTTGTGTTCTAAAGCCCAAATGGCCTCGCTTGCCATTTGATGATGATTATTCAAATCAACAAGAAAACCATTATGCCTATGTTGTAAAATATATGGAATTCCTCCGGCCCTGGTTGAAATAACAGGACAGCCGGAGGAAAAAGCCTCCAATATTGAAATTGGCATATTATCAATTTTAGAAGAATTAAGGAGAAAATCAGATTCACAATAAATTTTGGTCATCTTGTCATTAGGTATTCGTCCTAAAAAATCGACAGAATCCCTAACACCTAATTTTTGGGAAATAATGATCAATTTTTGTTTTTCAGTTCCATCACCAACTATTTTTAATGTTGCATTAGAGAATTTTTTTTTTATTTTACTAAACGCTCTAATAGTACATGAAATATTATACTCTTCTCTTAAATGTCTAACCGAAAGAAAAACAGGTCTAAATAGTTCTCTTTTTTTAAACTCAAAATCATTCAAGTTTACAATATTAGGAATAATAATTGGTTTATAGCCATATTTTATAAAGACGTTATAAAGGAATTCTGACGGGACAATTATATGGTCAGCCAAACCTATTGGCCATTTTACAAGCGTTTCCCATTTTGAAAAAAAATCTTCTGCAGCCCCTCCATGGTAATGTAAAATTACTTTTTTGTTTAATAATTTCGCAAGGAAAACAGAGGGTACAGTAAATAAAAAAAAATTTAAATATGAACTTGCTAAAATATGTAAGATGTCCAAATTCGGAATTTTAATAACCAATGCAATAAAAAAATAAAAAAAAGCCGTAATTGATTTTATATATTTGATATCCTTAAGTATACAAAATGGGCTGTTTAAATAGTCATTAATAGAAATTCTTTGAACACCCAATCCTTCTCCTTCAATTAAGTCTGATAATAGTAGAGCCTGTTGGGATATACCGCCAGCTGGAGGAGGGAATTCACTTACAATACCGACTCTTTTTTGCATAACTAAACCTGTTCCATCATTATATTAAACCCGCTAATTCTGAATTGATTCACGATAAATAGAAACATATTTTGATACGGTTGAATTAAGACTAAAACAGCTTTCAATTTTATCTATCGCATTTTTTCCCATTTTCTTAAGTAAATATTCATTTTTATATAATCGTAATATTGATTCAACTAGAGAATCTAAATTTCCTGGTTGAAACAAAAGGCCTGTCTGGTTATGCTCAACAACTTCAGGGTTTCCACCAACATCGGATACAATTGCAGGAAGACCTGCAGACATCGCCTCAAGTAATGCTATAGAAATTCCTTCATAATGAGAAGGTAAAATAAAAAGATCAGAAATACCTAATATGTCAATGACATCATCTCTAAATCCTAAGAATGATATACAATCTTCCAAGTTTGTTTCATTTGAGAGCTTTTCAAGTCGCGACCGTTCTTTTCCATCACCTAAAATGAGCAATCGGATATCGGGACATCTTTTCCGAACTAATCGCAACGCGAAAAAAAGTTCATCAATATTTTTAACAGGTTCTAACCGTCCGACAAAACAGACAATAAAATCATTTTCCTGTAATCCAATCTCTATCTTAATCGAAGATTTATTTTTAACTTTTAATTTTGTTTCGACACCATTGATAACCACTTCAAGCTTTTTAGATGAAATTCCAATTTCTTTTTGAATAAAACCTAAGATGTCGTTTGAAACTGTACAAATTTTAAAACTTCGGAAGGATAATACGTGTTCCATCAAATGTCTTAATTTTTCTTTAATCCGATAAACATTGGTATCAGGATAAATATTGTGGTGCCCATGTATCGTATGAATTATTTTTGGTTTCCGTGCTAATATTACCGCCACAATACTTTCACAAAAACAATTCCAATTATGTGCATGAACAATATCGATGCGATTACTGATCAAAAGTTTCGCGAGTTGAAAAGGTATGAAAAAATCATTTCCTTCTTTTTTATTCAGTTCAAATATTTGAACCGGTAATGCTTTTAATTTTTCAGCCATCACCCCACTTTTTTTTATGCAACATATGTATGATGTAAAGTTTTTTGGGAGACAGTTAATAATATCGACAAGGACTCTTTCAGCGCCCCCTGTCTTGAGAGATTCAATAACATGCATTATTCTTAAGGGTTTTCGATTATAATTTTTCAATTTTTTAAAATATTTTCAAAATTCTCTATGTGTACGAAAATTTTCTTTTAAAATTACAAAAGCTGGTTATCCATAAAGCGAAAGTTACATTGCATTATGCATTGAAAATACAGACAATTTGTCAAAAAAACCGATTTGAAGTAAAATTACAGCATTCAGCAATTTAGGCCATTATCACTTTAGCTTTATGGATAACCACTTTAAAAAATTAGTAAAAAGCACCAGGCCCAACAAAATGAACGAAACCATTAATAAAAAAAAGCCATCCAAAAACTAAAATACTTATATTTCGGACATCAATCCATTTACAATCAATGGGTTGTTCTAGGTTTCTGCCAAATGCTGCACATACGCCAAGGAGCAAATAAAATAGTTCATATTCAAGTGTAACAAACATTGCACTGACCAAGTACCCTACAATACAAACCACTAAAGACCAAGCAAGATTTTTATCCCTAATTCTTGTTGTGACATTCATTTTGTCTGATTGAATAATAAATAAATATAATTTCTTAAATCCAAAATATATTGTACCAATCCATGCAAAAAGGCCTATTACGCCTGTTTCGCCCATTATCTCAACAAAAGAACTATGCGCAATCAAGCTTCCACTATGTCGTACAAACCGTCCCCGCCCAATACCAAAAACAGGGTTTTCTTTTACCATGTCGCAGCCAGCCGCCCACATTTCAACTCTATGTGATGAGGAGTGATGACTGTCTGCCAAATTTGTTAAATTTGATGGCAATAGACTTAAAAAATAAATAAATCCTGCAGAAACTATAATAATTGAAAATTTTTTTATTTTGAAATATTTAAATCCATAGTGAAGTCCAAAAACAGCTACACAAGCAACTATTCCTCCGCGAGAGCCATTAACAAAAATTGCAGCTCCAAATAATGTTAATAGCATTATCCCCGTCAATTTATTAAATATTTTCTTACTATCAAACAAAATCAGCAAAAAAGGAACTGTAATAGTATATATGACACAAAACACACCAGGACCGTCAAAATCTCCAACCCACTGGGTCCTTCCTGTTTCACCTTCGCTCCATCCCAGAGGTTGGCCAGCCCAACCAATACCAGTTAAATAATGATCAATCCCTTCAATACATAATATAGTACTAAGAGAGGTTATAACGATAAAAAAATAAAATATTTTATTGGTTTCATCGAGGCTTTCTGCGATAAAAATGTACATTACAAGCCATTTTACATAAACTAAAAATATCCCCATTTTGTCGAGAAATACTCTATTTGCTATCAACGAAATACCCATCCAAAGAATCCAAAAAATAAAAAACTTTTCTTGAGGTCCGAAGTTTAACCTGCCGATTTTACTAGAATATATTAAATATATTAACCATCCTGGGTAAACAACATAATCAACCCTAAGGCCAACAAAAGGCTCAAGCCAAAGTTGAGGACTAATCAGAAGTATTGTTACAAATAAAATTGGAAATAACATATAATTTCAGCCAGCTTTTAATTCATTCGAGATAAAACAGATCAATTTTTAATTAGGTATTTTTTGCATATTGGTACTAAACAATTTTCAATAATTTCATCATACCAACATTCTTTACTTTTTATTTCTTGGTAGAAATATTCATTGATATATGTAATCATAAAAATGATAGCAAGAGGTCTGAGTATAGAATCACTCAGACCAAAAGTTTTTAAATATGAGTATAAAAAAGGCGGTGATGATGAATTGGCAATAGACCAAAACCTATAAACAATAGGTTCTCGAGATGTCGACCAAGGTTCAACATTCCAAGCCATTAAAGTAAATAGATCATACATTGGAAAACCAGCAGACAATGAATACTCCCAATCAATTACTGAAATCAATCTAGGATTCTTATTAAAAGTACAAATGAAATTAGAAAATTTGAAATCACCATGGCATATGACAAGAGGGACGCTGAGTTCAAAAAACTTTTGGTGAAGAATTGCAAGAATGTCATTAAATAGAGACATATTTTCACACCTTAAAAGAGGTGTTATTAGCTTAATTTGGTTTGTTACGAGAAAATTGAATTTTTCTTCGTTAATGCTTCCCTGAACAATCCTCTTATCTGTTAATAATTCGTACGCATCTTGTAAAACTTTTATTTGATCTGATAACTTTATTTTATTAGAATCTAAAGAAATACCTGCTATTTTTGATTCAATAAAAAAGCTTTGTCCATTGTAGTTTCCTTTAGTAATAGGTTGGGGAAATTTTATCCCTAAAGGATTGTCAGATAAATTTTTGAGCATCTCAAAATTGTTTCTACATTTATTTTTTGCTGGCTTAGTCTGGGGCAGACGTACAATATATTTGCCAAAATCAATTATAATAGAATCGTTTGATCCAATAGTTAAAAAGGAAGGTATCTTCAATTTTAAAGAATAATTATTTTCGATATACCCTTGAATACTTTTTATAAATGAATTTGTATCTTCAATTTTATTTCGGTTTTGTGTCTTTTGGAATACAACGCCCCAATTTTTTCCAGAACTACCGTCTTTAATTAATTGAACTGTATTTAAAAAATTCCATTTTTTTTTTATCGATATAGAACGACTATTAAAACACAGTTCTTTAAAAATATTAAGACCAGCTTTTGAACTATCTCTAATAATGGCATTTTGAGTGCAAATTTTTTTAATCCGGCTAAAGCTATAAGTTTTAATTTTATTAAAACTTAAATACAGAAATCCTTTTGCTACGAGATGGCTTTCTAATTTTAAAATTTTTTGTTTTATTAAGTTTCTATCGTCAATTAAATTTTTTTCAAATTCATCAAAATATATAATTGAAAAAACATTTTTTTTAAATGGAAGATCCTCAATATTTCCAACAACTATTTTTGTATTAACAATTTTATTTTCTTCATTTCTTTGTTTTGCCAAAATTGCATTCTCATAGTTCGAACAGAAACAGAAAATTTTTGAAATATGGAACGCTAAGGATATACAGGCACCACCTTTGTGGTTATCAACAACGAACCCGACCATTTCTGGTGATAATGGCAGAAAAAACTTAAAACTACCACTATTGGACACAGACTCTCGTCTGATCTTCAAAATTTCTTTGAGAACTTTTTCCATTAATTTTTCTTATTTTTTAATTTATTTATTATTTGTTTAAGACCAATTAAATAGTACATCAAAGGATAAGAACGAAAATTTTTAATAACTTTAGATGCGACCTCACCATAGCTAAACTCTTTTTCATGGAAAAGCATTTCACCAAGCAAATCGTCAGATAAAGGATTCTCAACTCTATCAACAAGTAGCGAAGTAACAGTTGAATACTTTTTAGGCTCTTTATCTTCATCAATAATCGTTGGTTGGAAAAACTCATTTCTCCAAGTAGGAATGGCTTTTACATTAGAAACACCAAATTTATCAAAATCAATTTTTAAAATCATACTAAGTTTTGATTTGCCCACATGATGAAAAATAAAATCGCCTAAACTATATGCTATGACACCATTTTTGTAACGTTCGACCGGTTGAAGTACGTGAGGTCCTGACCCCAATATCACTGTGGCACCCTGATCAATCATTTCATGAGCTTGTTTGACTTGGTATTCCATGGGTAATTCTCGGTTTGGAATTCCCCAATGAATTGAAACAATTATTATTTGATCTGCTTTTATATTGTTTTTAATATCATTTAGAATCTTATTATGTTTTGCTGCATTATATCCTGGTTTTCTTACATCTGCACTTTTCGAGATACCATAATATGATAGGCAAACTATGGTTGGCGAAGAATTGATAAATCTCGCTTTTGAGGCTTGTTCAAAGTTTATTCCTGCACCGACAGCAGTTATTTCTAAACTATTAAGTTTATCAATGAGCTCTATTAACCCTTCTTCTCCCATATCTAAAACATGATTATTTGCTAATGAAACTATGTCCACACCAGCTTGTTTCAAACAAATTAATCCCTTCATGTTACAATGAAATATGCTATCGCCTCTTTCTTTTTTGAGCATATCCATATATTCTACGGATAATTCTTCTTCACAAAACGAGCATTCCAGATTGGCAAATAAAAGATCTTCTTTAGGAATTACCTTATCAACACCAGAAAAAATAAATAAAGAGTCATTATTATTCAAAACCTTTCTAACTTTTCCGCCTAAACAAATATCTCCAACAGCATAAATACTCTTAGGCTTCTTCATATATATCTCCTATTAATACGCAATTTCTTAAGATTAAGCCTTGATGAACCTCTTTGGAATTAATGTTTTTTTAAATTTTAGTCTTTCATTCTTATTCATGCCCAGAATCAATACTGAAACGGCTTGTACAAAAATGCACATGAACACCTCAATAATTAAGATGTACCATGAATCAATTAATCCCTTATTTTTAGCATAGCATAGAATTACCGCCAATGGCATGCTAACAATTGCAGGACGAACATAACTCTGCCAAAATATTTGCATGATATTTATCTTTAACAATCGACAGATATATACTGGGAATATTATACTCCCAATCAACATTTTCGGGAGTGTCAATCCGACTGCTATGCCAAGGACACCATAGTAATGACACAATAGAATTGAAAGAAAAACTGAAACAATACCTTCTGCAATTGAAACCCACAAAATTAATTTATGCTTCGCTGTTCCAAAGAGTATTGGATTCGTGCACTTTTGGGGAAGAATTAAAAATCCACCTATTGATAAAATTAACATTACATAATATGAAATTATATTATAATTTTCATCAACCCATAGCTGTAAAAAATCAACACCTTGGATTATGAAAAATAGTAATATTGGAAAGACCGTCATGCTCGTAACTTTTGATGCATAGATATATAATGGTCCTATATTAGTATCACCTTTTGCGTAAAGATCACTTACTGCAGGAGCTAAAACACTCATTAGTACAACCACTAAATTTTGACAGTATTTAACCATTCTGCTTCCGATAGTATAATAAGTAACAGCCGAAACAGTTATCATTGATGCAATAATAATTGAATCAATGTAGGACATAATACTTCCAAGTACTCCAATAAAAAAGGTAATTATGCTAAAACTAAAAATTAATATGAGTGTTTTTTTTGATGGCTTCCGTAAAAGCATCAAATCATTAAGATTTACCAGCTTTTTTGCAGAATAAAATGTCAAAAAATATCCCAAAAAAACCATACTGAAATGTGCACATGCTATTGTATAGATATGTGGATATTTTGTTAAAAACAGAAGGATAATAACTGTTCGGGATAACATTACAAATATTTCAATTCCATTTGAAATTTCATATCTTTGCAATCCAGATATGACACCCCCATAAACAATTGCTATCATCCCGATTGCTATCTGCAAACCGACAAGCATAGTTAATACAAATGCAGAGGATTGGAATTCAGCCGGTATATTAAACAAGGTGTTAATATTCCAAGCAAGTAGTAAGGTAATTATAGAAACTATAAGTGCGCACCAGATGTAAATATAAAGACTAGCATGCACTATTTCTCGTATATCACCAATTTTATTATGAGCATTATACTGTGCGACGTATTTATTGATAGCTGGGCGAAGTCCAAGTTGTAAAACCCCCATATACCCAAATAATGATATTGTAAGTGCCCACATCCCATAGGCAGCGTCCCCAATTCTATTAAGAATAAAGGGCAGCATGCAAATTGCTATTATCGCTTCGACAGCGAATCCAGTTCCGTTTGCAAGCGCATTTTTCAAAATTTTATTAAAAACTGACATTAAGAGCAAACCTTCACAGATTCAATTATTTTAATGACATTTCCTTGCCAACTGTGACGGGCAAAAACAGTTTCTCTTGCGGCATCACCTATTCGCTTAATTTTATCAGGCCTATCAACCATTGTAAGGATGCTCTCCAAGAGTGCAATCTGGTCTAAGGTGGAAAAAATAATACCGGTCTTTTCATGCTCGATAACATCGGTTATCGGTTTCAGCCGAGGTGCGATTATGGCCTTTCCGAGCCCCATCATTTCAAATAGGACGACGGGTGAACCGAATTTATTCGAATGGGAAAACACTCCAATATCGATTGCATCGATGTAGTGAATCACCTCCTGCCGCGGTACAGCCCCGGTAAAAAAAATGCGACTTTCCACTTGCAACCTTTTTACCTGATCCTTTAAATCAGATGCCATTGGACCATCACCGATAAAAAGGACTGAAATATCACTATGTCCGCCATCAATGATTTTCTTGCAAACATCAATGAGGATGTCCAACCGATCCCACCAGTCAAACCAACCAGCAAAACCGAGCACTATTTTTTTCGTGATACCATATTTCTTGCGTATTTCTATTCTTTTCGTCTGTTGTTTATACTCCTCAGGGTCGATGGCATTGGGTGTAACATATACCTTGTCAGAAGAATCAACAACTTTCAAAATCCTTTCTTTGAGATAGGATGAGACAGTAAATATTGAGGTTGCTTGTTGGAACGTAATTCTTTCCACTATGCTGGCAAACGCCCCCATTATCAATCTCCGGGCCCTTTTAATGCCGACAACTTCATTGGCCTCTACCACAAGAGGGATGCTATACCACCGTGAAATAAAAGCACCGGCTAACAAAAAATAAGCGCTACGCTCATAAATAAAATTAAAACTATCCTGTTTTATTGCTTTTCTGATTCTCAGGATGGACACGATATTATAACTTATTTCTAAAATTTCAAAGCATATCTGTGGTGCTTTTTTACTGATAAGCTTCCATATCTTATTGATACCGCTTGTCTTCTCTTCTGTCTTATCCAGAGGACTCTGCCCCATTTCTTCAATACGAGCTACACCAGGTGGAGCGATAATAGTCACCTGATGCCCCAATTTTTCAAATGCCTTAACTACACTTGCGATATGAACGCCTTCAGCTCCTCGTCCCATCGTACGGTGATGATATAAAATTTTCATGAACCCTTTTCGCAGCCGTTTATGCAAATATTGGTTATTTAGTAAAAAAGTGGTGCGTCCTTCGTATTCTTCAATAAAATGAGACAAATCCTTAAACATCAAGAGGTTTAATGCTTGTAACGAAATTGCATATAGATGATGGGCAGGGCGACATATTCCTATACCCTATAAAGCTTTTGTTAAATTTTTATGCAATTAGCCAGGGAAGGCATCAAAATTTATAAGACAGAAGCATCTCCTTGACCATTTTTAATCGTTACTGCGACGTCCTGTAAGAGGTGAGATTTTTCTCCTCAGATATAAATAGATTTTGATCTTTTCTCGAATTGGGTCTTCCCACCCTTTAGTGAGAAGTAGTAAAATACACCCACAAAATGCTCCACAAGCATTTGCAAATAAATCATATATCGACGCCACCCTTGATGTTATAAAAAAAAATTGGGTCAGCTCAATAAATAGACTTAGTACAAATCCAATCCAGCAAACGAGAACCAAAGCTTCTTTAAAACTGCGGCTATGATAATCTAATATCCAAGCTACCAAGAGGTAACCCACAGGAAGGAATCCAGAGAAATTGATTATAAAATCAAATATCGAAAATTGAGTTATAACTTGGATTTCGCTTGTTAATTTCTCGGTTTCAAAAATTTAAAAATCAACGAAATTAAGCGAAAATGGCTAAAATCACGAGCATATATTCCATATTTTAAAATAATTCGCTGTAACCGACTGTAATCATTGAAAATAAAACTAGACTTTTTCTTGAATGCATTATAGAGTCTCTGTAAACAATAGGAGACTCTGCATATGGCTAAAAATATAGTAAAATCTGTCAACACCAAAGGCGTGAGCTTCGGCCCGATACTGCGTTATTATTTTAATCGGTGCGCTATCGCTGAAATTATCGACGAGAACGTGCCCCTTGATTCAAGAAGAAAAGTGCTCACCCATGGCCAGGCCAGCATCGCCATGATCACCGGTATTTTGTTCCAGGCGCTGCAACTCTACCGGCTATGCAAGTTTGCCAGTGACCGTAAAGTGCTTGGCGTCATTCTTCCGGGTATTGCGCCGAAAGAATATTTTGATGACCGATTGGCAGATACATTGGATGCCATCTACAGCTATGGCATCGGCAACCTGGAAACACTGGTCACCCGGAACATGATTCGGGAATTTAACATCCAAAGTGACCTGTGTCACAACGATACAACTTCGGCATCGGTTTACGGCGACTGTAACAAAAACAAAACCACTGGGAGCATCACCATCAGTTTCGGCTACAGCAAGAAGCATCGTCAGGATCTCAAACAACTGGTCTGGTCGTTGTCGGTCAGTTCAGACAGCGCATTTCCCTTGTTCCAAGAGGCCTACAGTGGCAATACGGCGGATGTGGACACCTATGTAACGCAATGGCAGCACCTTATCGACCTTTTGGGCCGCCAGGATTTTTTATATGTAGCTGATTCAAAGCTCGCCACCAAGGACAACATGGCCCATATTCATGATAATGAGGGGTTTTTCATCGCCCCTGCACCGATGTATGAATCATACAAAACCGTTTTCCATGAGGCCCTTGACCGGCATGGTCATGAAATCCTGATTCCCTACAAGGATCAGATAAATAGAGGGTTTGAGAAGCCCTTTCATTTTGTCCATGAAGAAAAGGAATACACCTTCAGAATGATTATCCTCTATGACCAGGGTCTGTTTGCCCGAAAACGTCGGACCCTTAAAAACCGTGTCGCGAAAACGAAAACGGAATTGGCGGAACTCAGCGGCAAGCTCAATAAATACAAGCTTAAAACCGAAACGGCCATTGAGCAGGCAGTCGCATCGATTTTGAAAAAAAATCAGACCGCCGATTTTTTTGAAGTCACTATCAAAAACGATCCGGTCGTAACCTATAAAAACAAAAAGCGGGGCCGAACGGCAAAGGATCAGAAACCGGAAAAAACGGCTGTGACGACAGGCCATTTCAGCATTGACGTCACCTTTGACGAGGCGATTTTCAAAAAGGCGATTGAACGCTGCGGCTATTATCCACTGATCACCAATAAAGCTGAAAAAGACTTATCGATCGAGGCCGCCATGATGGCCCATAAGAACCAGTACAAAAGCGAGCATACAAACCGGAGGGCCAAGAGCGCTTACAATCTTGAACCGATTTATCTGCAAACGCCCGAACGGATCCAAGCGATGCTGTTTCTTTTCAAAACAGCGCTGCAGGTCATCGTGCTCATTGAACGGGCCGCCAGAAAGAATATCGACAACCGGGATAAAGGTTTGGACAACTTCATGCCGAACAGAAAGGATGTTCGCAATCCCAAAACGGAATATCTCCTGGCTGAGTTTCAGGACATCGTCAAGGGTGAAATGGCACTGCCGGACGGTAAGGCCTATGGCTTTGTATCCGAGTTGACCGATTTGCAGAAGGATATCCTGTCGCTTTTAGAAGTCCCAGACCATGCCTACTCATACGAATATCTTTTTAATACGCGCTGATGAGAAGACATTGGCTATAACTTTTTGAATCAATCCTGGCGTTAACGCAACGTCAAAAAAATAAAAACGCAGTTTTTCAAAGAGCGAAATCAAAGTTATAAACAAAAGTTGTGTTTAGAAAGATAGGTGGTGTATCCATCGGTTGACTGTTTCGCGGCAATTAACCGACCAAAAAATTGGAAAGGATACACACACCATGAGTAAAGATAACGTAATTGATTTAAAAAAGCCAGAAGCCTTTGTTGACGATCCCATTACAGACATTTTATACGCCAGGGAGCCAGAAAGTTATTAGCGCAGGCCCTGGAGACGGAGATCGAGATTTTTCTTAACAACTATAAAGAGTTAACGGATGAATCAGGGCATCAAAGAATCGTGAGAAACGGGTACCTGCCGGAACGCAATATTCAAACCGGCATCGGCCCGGTGCCGGTTAATGCGCCACGGGTACGTGACCGTCATTGCAATTCATCAGATCGGATACAATTCAGTTCATCTATTTTACCGGCCTATCTGCGTAAGACCAAAAGCATGGAAGAATTGATTCCATGGCTGTATCTAAAAAGCATATCCACTGGTGATTTTAGCGATGCTCTTTCCGCTCTGGTTGGCAAAGATGCTCCCGGCTTATCAGCTTCAACCATCGGTCGTTTAAAAACTGTCTGGGAGCAGGATTTGCAAGGTTGGCAAAAACGTGATCTGACGGACAAGAGCTATGCTTATTTCTGGGTCGACGGTATTTACTGTAATGTGCGCATGGATGACAGACAGTGCCTGCTGGTGGTTATCGGGGCAACCGAAGATGGCAGGAAAGAACTGATCGCTATTGATGGTGGCTTACGTGAAAGCGAACTGTCCTGGGCACAGCTGTTGATCGATCTTAAATCAAGAGGGCTTAAAAACGGACCCAGATTGTGTATTGGTGACGGCGCTCTGGGCTTTTGGAAAGCCATTGCCAAAGCATACCCTGATAGCATGTGGCAGCGGTGTTGGGTGCATAAAACGGCCAATATCCTCAATAAATTACCAAAGAGCATTCAAAGCAAAGCCAAACAAAAGATTCATGAAATCTGGCATACCGACGGCAAGCGTGAAGCCGAACGTCTGTTGAATGATTTCATCCAGGCCTATGAAGCAAAATATCCCAAAGCTGCAAAGTGCCTTGAAAAAGACCGTGACGCCCTGTTAACCTTTTATGACTTTCCGGCAGAACACTGGCGTCATATTCGTACCTCTAATCCGATAGAATCAACTTTTGCGACAGTGCGGTTAAGGACAGCCAAAGTCAGGGGCTGTTTTTCTGCAAATACGGTAATGACCATGGCATTTAAATTATGTCAGTGCGCAGAAAAAAATGGATACGCTTACATCATCCCGAACGCTTGGCGCAGGTAATAAAAGGAGTAAAGTTTGTGAATGGAATAGAAGAAAAACGGATCGCCGCCTAATTTTTCCATACACAACTCTTGACTATAACTCCGAAAATTGATAATAACTAAACATTTCATAGGAAAAATCGAGGCTATCGGCTTCAGGCTTCAAGCCGACTGCAAGGGTCCCCGCCAAGCATCCGATCAAAATTGTTAGATCCCAACTCTTCTGTGAAGGTAGCGGTATCACTCGTACTCCGCAAACGACTGTATATATTCCTAAAATTATACATACCATTTGCTTCCATCCATATCCTGGGGTACCATTAAAAAAAAGATCTATCGTAACCGCGACAGTCAACAAAAATGTACCACCCAAAATCAATATTCCTGAAATCAATAACCAGCGCATTGTACCTTTTTTATATCTGGGATCTTAATGATATTAAAGCTCAAAAAATCAACGAGTTGCCTTTTTCCATATTCGAGTCAGGCTGTCTCCCCTCAAAAAATAAAAAAAACCCAAACCGGCAGCAATGTTCATGGCACAATAATAAAATGGAAAATACAGAACTCCGAGTTTTTTATTTTTTTTCCTCAAGAGAAATCCCGTCAGCGCTGAAAGATAAAAAGCAATCTGAAGGCACCCGAAAAGGAAAAACACCCTATGCCCCATCAGGAAACTACTGATAAAGAGGCTGACAAGCAAAAAAGGCATTATCCATCGAATCACTTTATGAAAAAAAAATTGGAAAGCGAAATAACTTCGAGGAGGAAATAGCATTCCAGAAAAAAGTTTCAGCGTCTGATATCCACCTGAGACCATGCGAGCCTTGACATTAAAGTCATCTTCGATGATTGTCGAGGCTTCCTCACATGAGACCGCTTCAGGTTCATAAATCACTCGAAAACCTTTTTTGATAATATTAAAAGTAATGGCTGTATCATCGTTGATGACCGTTTCCGGGATTACCGTATATAATTGTTTCCGTATGGCAAATATTTCCCCGTCACCAGTTGAAATAGATCCCACTAAGCTCTGCAGTTTTTTAAGAGAGGATTCAAAATCCCAGAAAAGGCTGTCTCCACGGCTGGATTCTCGTTGACCATTTTTCAATATGCTTTTCCGCCCGCAAACGCCACCAACCGAACTATCATGAAAGTTTCTTGCCAGCATTTTCAATGCCTTCGGATCATACATTGAATTCGCATCAGAAAAAACGATGACCTCTCCAGCGGCCTGGTTAACGGCACGGTTCAAGGCTGCAGTTTTCCCGCGTCGAAGCGGCTCGAACAATCCGATAACAGATAAGTTTTTATGTCTTTCTACAAGTTGGGGGGTGTTGTCTGTCGATCCATCCGAAACGATTATTATTTCAAGCTTTTCATCCGGATAATCAAGTTCCATGCAATTCATAATCTTTTGTTCAATCACTTTTTCTTCGTTATAGGCTGCAATGATCAGGCTCAGGTCAGGACTAATTTCTTTTTTGTCAATCGGATTTTTCTTTATAATCGAGAGAAACAGTGTAAAGATCGGCAATCCAATATAATGAAAAAAAATTAAAAAAAACATCAAATAAAAAATTAGGGGCACCATTTCAAAATCCTTTAAAGCGTTTATTAACCCTACAACGAAACTTAAATTAATTTAATCTTGTTTTAATTAGTCTGGTTTGCTATACTACGACAAAATCCCTTAAAGTAGGAGGTAAACCATGCTACCGAAAATTAGAGGCGATGAACACCGTTACCCAGTTCCAAAGTTTGATCTCGAAAAGGATGATATTAAAAACTTTTCAAATGAACTCAGGGGGTTCCACGATCAGTTTGCCGACTGCTTTCACCGAAGTGAGTCTCGGGAACATTTTTTTAAGTACATGGCTGGGCAATTCAGCCAACTGGAGCGCAAATCTATCGAACCCATCGCCCTCGCAATAGAAGGCGGCAACGTAAGGGCTATGCAACGGTTTGTCAGCGTTGCTCCATGGGATGATGGTAAGATTACTTTCAAGTATCGTAGTTATGCTAATGAAGACCTTGGTAGTGAAGATGGAGCTTTGATCTTTGATGAAAGTGGCTTTCTCAAAAAAGGCCATGACTCCGTGGGTGTTGCCCGGCAGTACTGTGGAACTGCGGGCAAGGTCGACAATTGCCAGGTTGGTGTTTTTGCAGCCTACGCATCAGAACGTGGATATGCCTTGGTAGACAAGCGCCTTTTCATACCTGAGCAGTGGTTCTCGGAAGAGTACCGTGAGCGTCGGCAAAAATGTAACATCCCTGAAGATACTGTATTTATGACCAAACCCCAACTGGCTACAGAAATGCTAAAAGAGATCAGTTCAGAAAAGACACTGCCCTTTAAATATGTCCTTGCTGACTCAGTATACGGCATGAGCCCGGAGTTTATTGAAGCGGTGGATGATTTACCCGGAACAACATACCTTGTTTCTGTTCGAAAAAATATCCATTGTTGGCTCAAGATGCCTATGATCATTCGCAAGCAATATCGGTGGAGTGGCAAAATTCGAACCAAAACTTTTTTGGCCGACAATAAAAGCAAACCGATAACCATCGACGAATTAGCCAAAAACATTAACCTTGCGTTTGCCACCTGTAAGCATTTTCTTCCCCCAAAATCGGGGTATTTGGCGGGCCGCCCCTTGTAAAAACAGCAGTTTATGAAATTGGCGACCGCAAAAACTGTAGGCACACGAATTGCCATTTATATGTTGACATAATAGCAAATCCACGCTATCTGTTGTGTAAGCATGTATTTGCGCACAACAAAACGGAAGAACAAAGACGGCTCGGTTGTGGAGTATTACCAGCTCGCCCACAACGAACGCCACCCGACCACCCGGAAGCCCGTCGCCAAGGTAATCCACAGTTTCGGCCGAACCGATCAGCTCGACCGGGAGGAACTAGTCCGACTCTGCAGGTCCATTGCCCGTGCCTGTGGCCTTACTGTTCTCGACCCAGCCGATGCCAAGCAAGATAGCGCGATGAACGAACCCTGGGGGCTGCCTCGGGACCTCAAATTGGTCCGCACAACCAGTTATGGATGCGTTCTGGCCATTGAGGAGCTCTGGAAGCGGGTGGGTCTGAAGAAAACCTTCGAGACCATCATCCGCAAAGACAAACGTAACCTATCCTATGAACGGGCGCTGTTTGCCATGGTTGCCAATCGGCTGTGTGAACCCGAGTCGAAGCTGGGTGTCTGGGATCGATGGCTTGAAAAAGTTTACCTGCCCGACTGCAGCCAGCTTAAACTCAAGCAGATGTACCGGGCTATGGACCTTTTGCATGTCCATTCGGAAGCGGTTGAAAAGGCCGTCTTCAACCATACTGCCGATCTGTTCAATCTGGCCGTCGACGTGATCTTTTACGATACGACCACCGCCTCGTTTTCCATTGACCGGGAAGACGATGAACCCGGTGGCGAAAACCTGCGCAAGTTCGGTCATTCCAAGGAAGGCACCTGGACACCCCAGGTCGTGGTGGCCCTGGCCGTTACCCGCGAGGGGATTCCGGTACGGTCCTGGGTGTTTCCCGGTAATACCTCTGACTTTCGGACCATCGAGACCGTTCGCAAAGATCTGAGAGGCTGGAAGATGGGGCGCGCCATGTTTGTGGCCGATGCCGGGATGAACTCGTTTGACAACCGTAAGGAGCTTGCCCGTGCCTGTGGTAAGTACCTGCTGGCCTGCCGTATGGCCAGTGTCAGCGAGATCAAACAGAAGGTGCTCACAAAACGCGGCCGCTACACGGTATTCCGTGACAACCTGCAGGCCAAGGAGGTGGTTGTCGGCGATGGTGTGCGGCGCAAACGGTATATCCTGTGTTTCAATCCGCGGGAAGCCGAACGCCAGCAGAAGCATCGGGCTGAAGTCGTCGAGATGCTGAAAGAAGAACTGGCGAACCATGAAAATAAAAAAGCCACCGCCCAGTGGGCCATCGAACTTTTGGCGTCACGCCGGTTCAAGCGGTACCTTTCGGTTACCAAGGGCAACAAGATCCGTCTCGATCGGGCCAAGATCCGGAATGCGGCCAGGTTTGACGGCAAATGGGTCCTGGAAACCAATGACGACACCATCAGCCTGGAAGATGCCGCCTTCGGCTACAAGGGACTGATGGTGATCGAGCGCTGCTTTCGTTCGATGAAACGCACCCAGATCAAAATGATGCCCATTGTACCATTGGGCACCGCGGCGCATAGAGGCCCACGTCAAAATCTGCGTTCTGGCATTGCTGATCGAACGCATCGCCGAGCTTTCTTGCGGCAAGCCCTGGCATAAAATCCGGCGCGATCTGGACAAACTGCAGGTATCAGAATTTTTTAATTTAAATTTTCGCTTCCTGGCACGCAACGAAATTTACCCTGACACACGTAATACTCTTAATTTGTTAAAGATCAAGACTCCCAAGCAGCTCATTCACCTGGAAAAACGCAGCTAAAACAGCCTCGATTTTGTAGTAACACGCCGAATTTCATTCAGTGGCGCCGACGCCCGTGCTGCGCGGGCTCGCGTCGATCCGTGTATTTACAGATGGCAAACGCAAGTTAACGATTATTTCTGGTACCGGCGACAGGTATCCGAAGGGGCCAAGGGGCCTATCGTTTATGAATTCACCCGGCGACAGGTAATCTTGGCAGCCGAGGGTCTGCCTCAAAAGACCGTATGGCTGCTCATTCGGCGCACAATTGGAGATGAACCGGAATACAGCTATTTCATCAGCAATGCGGCGAGCAACACAAGACTCAAAACACTCGTTTGGTTAAGCGGCATGCGCTGGGCAATTGAACAGTGCTTCGAGGAAACCAAAGGCGAATTGGGAATGGATCACTATGAAGTACGAAAATTCAGGGGATGGCACCACCATATGCTAACGTGCATGCTGGCACATTTTTTTCTCTGGCACCTGAAAATCAGGATGGGAAAAAAAAGCACCGTCTATTACGCTGCCGCAGCTTAGAGTTTTGCTCAGATTGCTGCTACCAATGAAAAAACACAGCCTTGAGACATTGCTTGAACAGATCGTTTGGATACAGGCCAGGAATCATCGGGCCTATCTGTCACATAGGCGAAAGCGCCTGAGAGAGATAGGCGAATTTATATAAGCATCGTTGTAGGGTTAATATCAAAAAACGCGAAATTTACTATTTTATATTTTATTTCTGGTTATCCATAAAGCTAAAGTGATATTTTTCCGATAGGTGTGACCGTATCTGTCACAGGTTCATGGCATAATGGCCTCATACACAACCAAAGGAGGCCATTTATGCAAAACTTTTTTACCAACGAAGACTTTCCCTGTAGTGAGGTTGAGTTTGAAAACCGTTTTAGCACCGAACAGGCCTGTCGAGACTACCTCATCAATATGAAATGGCCTGATGGTTTTCATTGCCACAATTGCGGTCATAAAGAATACTGGATCAGTGCAAAATATCTGTACATATGCACACGCTGTGAAACACCCCACTCATTGACAGCTGGTACCGTTATGCACGCAACAAAAAAACCATTGACCTATTGGTTCAAAGCCATGTGGTGGTTCACAACCCGCAAGTCCGGTGTCAATGCTGTCAACCTTAAGGATTTACTGGGTTTCGGTAGTTACCAAACCGCTTGGTTGTGGCTACACAAACTCAGGAGTTGTACCATCCGACAAGACCGTGAACGACTCTCAGGCACTGTTGAAGTTGATGAGTTTGTCATTGGTGGTCAGAAACCTGGCAAGCGTGGCCGCGGGGCCAATGGCAAAACCATAGTGGTCGCGGCAGTTGAAAAACAAGTTAAAAAACTTGGCCGTATCCGCTTACAAGTGGTGCCGGACTGTTCCGGTGATATTTTAGAGCAATTCATATCAACCAATGTTATCCCTGAAAGCACAGTGGTAACTGATGGGTGGAGAGGCTATAATTTTCTTGATAAAAACAGCCACATTCACGATCAAATTGTGGCCTCTCGAACCCCCAAAAAAGATAGCGTTCTGCCCGGTGTTCATTTGATAGCATCACTGGTAAAAAGATTAATACTTGGTACTTTCCAGGGCCGGTTTGCTCCTGAACATCTTCAAAGCTATTTGGACGAATATGTATTCAGGTTCAACCGTCGCAACTCTCGTAATATTGGTAAAAAATTTATGCGAATTGCTCAACAGGTAAACTCGTCAACTAAAACAACTTACAAAGAAATCATAGGCGGTAATTCTCCATATTGTCTTCTGGCCAATTGAATTTTTGTCACTTTAGCTTTATGGATAACCAGATTATATTTTTATATTTTTTTTCACTTCTCTTAATAATGGTAAGAACCTATCCTTTGACATATAAATAAAATTTGAAACCCCTCTTTTGTTAAATACTTGAATATTTCTGTGCTCACGGAACTCCCGACACCATTTCCATTTGTAATCCAAATTGTCGCCTCCAAAATCGAATTCGCAAATCTTTTCCTTATGGAATTCTTCTATGACATGATAAAGCAGTACCTTACCAGGTGAAATTCTATAATATTCTTTATCGAAATCATTAATCATAAAATAGACTTTTTTATCATCGGACATAAAATAGTGAGCGGCGATTGCCTTTTTTTCAAGATACAAGATCCAAATTATCACTTGACCATACATGGAAAAATGCCGCGTCACATCTTCATAAAATTTTTTTGATGCTGATGTGGCGGCCATGTCAGTTTTGACACTACCTTTCCAACTATTGTGTGAAACCTTAAAAAGAGTACTAAGAGCATCTTCGATGTCATTTAGCTCCATTTTTTTTTCAACCCTATATTGCCCTTCACGAGCCACTTTCTTAAGCCCCCGTTTTTGGTCATTTCGTTGTTTAGAGTTGAATATTTCAAGCATATAGTTTTCAAAACTTTTCTGAATTTTAATAAAAGGCGATCTCAGTCCTTTTTCGTCAATAAAGCTGAGCCGTTCCATGGCTAACAGACAAGCCAAGTATGGCGCACCAGAATCGATACTTCTCAGATTAATAAGATCCCATTCATTGCGGTTAGCTATAAAAGACCTAAAAATATGCCTCACAGCATTCAAACCTTTATCACTTTTTCGATGAAGAAAATGATTTCTTGGGCTTATTCCGTTATCTAAAAAGTGGATTTCCGTAACAGGGATGCCTCTTAACGATACCTTCTCTTTCATCATCGGAGCTATTGCTAAAAGGATGTCCCCTTCATATACGCAAATGATATATAGTTCGGCCCCTTGACCGAAAGATTTCCACCATCTTTCACACCAGAACCACGAATAAAAGGGAGCGCTATAAATACTATCGGCGATTAAATCTTCCCAAGCTGCCTTAACTTCCATCAATTCTTTTTTAGTTCTCAATACCCGAATTTGCATTAGATAAGGCTCCGTAAATTTTTGTATTGTAGAGCTTTAAATATCTAAAGTTTCCTGTAAAAGTATCACGCCGCCATGCGCAGTAGCACGGCCACAAGAGAATTAACCACGGATTTGCGCGGCACAGGGAAAAGTATACCAAAATTATCATCCAGTGCCTCCTTGGCGACCAATCTTCGGACATCGGAAAAGGCAAAATGGTTGCGACCTTTAACGATATGTCGTCGATTCGGCGTTTTCTCAAGTAGGCTTGCGTAAATCCAAGCTACTGAAGTTGCCATCATGCAAAAATGCAGGTGGTTCATGACGGCTTTAGGGTGCCGGGTCTGTGTTTCCGCGCTGCCAATATCTCTTTTGAGTTCCTTGAAGGCCGCTTCAATCTTCCACCTGGCTCCGGGCGGTGGTCCCCAAAAACTGGACAATGTGATAAGCTCTAAGTCAGCACAAAAAATGAAAGGAGTTGACATGAGCAACAAACGTAAACGTTACACCCCGGCATTCAAAGCGAAAGTGGCATTGGCCGCTTTGAAAAACGAAGAAACCACCGCCGAACTGGCCCAGCGTTTTAGCCTGCATCCGACAATGATCACTTCATGGAAACGAGCGTTGGTGGATGGTGCCACTGACATTTTCGATAAGGGACACAAATCCCGCAAGCAGACCGAAGGCCAGCTCAATGAACTTTATCGCCACATCGGGCAAGTAAAAATCCTGACCCAGAGGGCCAGGCTTTGGCTTAACCCCTAAAAGGGGATTAGTTTGCCTTGCCCCCAAAGGAGGCAAGGGAGGATGTCCCCATTCAATTTAGCTAAACAAATCTAATTGCTCTGTTCGCTTCTCTTTACGTTCCTGATGTTTCACATACTTTCGTATCATTTCAGAATCCAGGCCCACCGTATCTACACAGTATCCACGGGCCCAAAATTTATTACCCCAATAGGGTTTCTTTTTCAAATTTCGAAACTTGTTGAAAACCCTTATGGCTGTTCTCCCTTTTAAAGTTCCCACAAAATTCGATATGGAAACTTTGGGAGGTACTTTCACCAGTAGATGAACATGATCGATCTGTACGTTCAATTCAACAATCTGGCAGCCTTTCTGCTCCGAAAAGGCTCTGATGCAATTGGTTACTTCCCTGCCTACCTCTCCAGTCAAAATCTTGAATCGGTATTTGGGAACCCATACAATATGGTATTGGCAATGCCATATTGTATGTGATAGCTTTTGAAATCGGCTCATTCGTTACTCCTTATTTGCTCGTTGTGGGGACAACTTCAAATATTGAGTAACATTTGAGTCGTACAGAGGGCAAAGCCTCTGCACTCTGACCTGGCCCTGAGGACCAGGGTTTCTACGTCAGACTAAAGGTTGAACGCGATTTTTTGGAACGCAAGCTCGGCAGCTGAATAGCAAGCAACGAAAGAAAATGATTGATCCATTACAGAAGCCGAGCATTTCACGTCAATGTCATTTGTTGGGTCTGAGCCGGTCCTCGATCTACTACAAACCGCGCCCGATCAAACCCGAAGATCTGGAACTGATGCGTCTGATTGATGAGCAATACATGAAAACGCCGTCTTACGGCAGCCGGTCGATGGCACGGCATTTTCGTCGACAGGGCCGTAAAGTCAACCGTAAACGCATTCAAAGGCTGATGCGGCTAATGGGCATAGAAGCGATTTACCCTAAACCTCACACAAGTCGGCCGCATCCGGAACACAAAATTTACCCGTATCTGCTTCGAGATTTGACCATCAATCGTCCCGATCAAGTTTGGGCAACTGATATTACTTACGTTCCCATGGCTCATGGTTTTATGTACCTTGTTGCCATCATGGACTGGCATAGTCGGAAAATCCTGGCCTGGCGGATTTCCAATACACTGGAACCTGACTTTTGTGTTAACGCATTACAAGAGGCTTTGAGACGCTATGGTGCGCCGGAAATTTTTAATACCGATCAAGGTGCACAATTTACCAGCAAGGCTTTTACCCAGACACTCCTGGACCACGGGGTTAAAATCAGCATGGACGGCCGTGGAAGATGCCAGGACAATATTTCCATAGAGCGGCTATGGTGGACTATGAAACACCATTATCTTTACCTGCATTCGTTTGACGGCGGTTCTGATTTACGCCAAGGTCTGAGCCGCTGGATACGCTACTACAACCAAGAGCGAGGACATTCTTCTCTTGACGACCGAACACCGGATGAGGCATATTAACCTGGCAATTTAATAGGCCACATTTAATTTTTCGTTCTTCTCGTAAACTCAGCAATAATGAATATCTATGGATGTTCTACACCTTAGCCCCTAATGTATTTAATTGCCGGATTAATATTACGGACTTCCTCACCCATTCGCCGAGGCTGCCTGATGCCTCTTTTTCAATACGCAGACTTCGAGCTTATTTCTATTTCAGGCTGTCCAAACATTGGGGTCCATCGCCTCCGCGTTCTTCGCCTTTTCGTGAATGGGCAAATTCTTTTTTGAGTTTTTTGAGAATGTCGTGTAGTATGAACATGCGAGGCCTTTCTGTGTTATGTTGTTTTTGTTTTCGCAAAATAAACTTAGCATAACACGGCCTCGCAATCAACAATAAACTCTTGAAATAGTTATGTTTTTAATGATTCATAGTCAAAATTGGAAATTTAATATATGTAGTTATTTCAATAGGTTACAAAATTTCGTCCGCGACGTCTAACAACCTGATTTAAAAGCAAATCTAAAGAGTAGTCTCGCCGTTGTTCTGCCCCATCTGCATCCGGGCAGTCAACCCGGCGCACCGGTTCGGCCCTGCCGAAATAAAAAAATGGGAAACTTCAGTTTAAATATATAACAATCATAGTTTCTATTAGAGAACTTTCACACAATCCATTTGCTTAGAATATTAGAAACTATCTCAAAAATAACGTAACAGGATGATGATACATCCAAAGTTGTAACATGCCGAGGAAGTTCTCAGCATGATATTCCCAGCGAACTACAAGCCTTCTAAAGTTGTGCAACCAAGCAAACAGACGTTTATCTTAACTTTTGAGATAGCCTCTATTAAAATTAAGATAATAGTTTGAGTTTATAATTCAACAGATTTTCGGGATTCGCATTAAAGTCATTTTCCAATCCCTTAACCACATTATACATTTGCCGTGCTGAGACATAGAAAAGACGGATTTTATTCGTATTGCAATAGGCTTCCAACTGGTTAAATAATTCGTTCAATGCACCTTGATCGAAAAACCATTTCATTATTTTATCTTGGGTTCCATGCGTATAAAGTTTTACAAAGATTATATTTTTTCTTCTGGAAACACTAATTCGTGAATTGACCCATATACGTATGCGATCCATTGTTATCGGCATATCAACAGATAGATTACCATTCTCAATTCTTGGAATAATGCCGAATTTTCTAGATTTGGAATTGAAGCCAAGCGGTCCCTGGATACAAAGTAGTCCGGGCTGATTCTTCTTTCCTGCTACAGATAGTTTTCCTGTATTGTGCGACTTTGGTTTCTCCGGATCATCAATCGCATAATAAATGCTGTTAATAGTTTTTGTTTGGGTGTCGCTCGGTGCTGACGGCATTGTGAAATCAGCGTAACACCCGGTCTCCTTTAGGATGGAGATCTCATTGTTTACACCGCAACAGGCGCCATCAGGACTCGAATTATCCAAGGCCCAATCGCCATGAATAAAACCGTATCTGATCGTCGATCGATCGCATTCTTTAGATAGTAACCCGTGTTCATCTGAAAGTATATTTTTAAAATTTATTAGGTTTTTTTTTAGATTTTCCGAGTTATCATTATGGTGATGTAAATGAATTTCAGTTTCTCCAAAACCATTTCGGCATATTTCAGCAACCATTTCTATTAAGTTTTTTTGGTATTCCTCTATTGGATAAAAGAAACTATGCTTTGGTGGGTTTCCAATACAATCCTTGTGAGAGGCTGAAATCGGCTGATAACAGTCCATCCACCTTTTCACACGCTGGTAAGCAATTGAATGGCTGTAGTTTTCCCAATAGGGTTCAAAATGATCGCAAATTGAAAACAATAACGATGAAGGTATGTTTTTATCAAATGCATTTTGAAAATATATCGAGCACCTTTGTCTTATATATGACAGAATCCATAGATGTGTGTTTTTAAGCAAATGTTTCCCTCATAAAAGATCCAGCCTTAAAAAGGATGGTATTGGGTTACCCATATAAATGGGTAAGTTACCTTGTCCCTTGAGGGGCCAGGATAGTGAATTTTCCCCTGTTGTTTAACGGAAAGCTTCCAAATTTTATCCTGCAATACGATATGAATAACAGTTTAAAAAAATTAAGATTTCGGTTCACTTTCAAGCATTTTTCTAACTTTTCGTGGCATGTAATTAAGTTCAAATAAAGGTCGTTCACCAAAAAATCTTATACTAATAAATTCCCCAATTCGTTGCCATCCCATTCTTTCACGGCCCTTTATCGATGCGATATTTTTATAATGAATAAATCCTACGATAATTTTCTTATTGTTTTTTCTTAATATATCGCTTCCATACGACTCGATTGCGTTTAGCAATCTTTTCCCACGAAATTTTTCCATTACAAAAGTATTAAAACGATAAACTTTACTATCAGGTAATTTTAATCGATATTTAGATATTTCCAAACTTCCAGCAACACACCAAGAGTAACCGACGATTTGTTTGTCATGCAATGCAAAAAAACATTGAGCACCTTTTTCAAGCTGCTTTAATGTATACTCTTTATCTTTTTCATGATATTCATAAAGCTCTTCGTTTAAACTCTTAAGAGATTTAGCGTCGGCCCATCTAAAAGTTAGGTCAATAGGAGTTCTAATTTTTTTAATAGGTTTAATTATGCTTGTTTCATATACATAGTATTTCCAGTATATTTTATCCCAAAGATAATATATACATTTCTTAAAAAATTTAAAAATTCCGTCATGTGATATAGTTTCTTTTATCTTTTTTGATATTTTTCTACACATTCAAATTATCCTCTTTAAACAATATTTTTTCTATATTATAATCTGGTTATCCATAAAGCTAAAGTGACAAAAATTCAATTGGCCAGAAGACAATATGGAGAATTACCGCCTATGATTTCTTTGTAAGTTGTTTTAGTTGACGAGTTTACCTGTTGAGCAATTCGCATAAATTTTTTACCAATATTACGAGAGTTGCGACGGTTGAACCTGAATACATATTCGTCCAAATAGCTTTGAAGATGTTCAGGAGCAAACCGGCCCTGGAAAGTACCAAGTATTAATCTTTTTACCAGTGATGCTATCAAATGAACACCGGGCAGAACGCTATCTTTTTTGGGGGTTCGAGAGGCCACAATTTGATCGTGCATGTGGCTGCTTTTATCAAGAAAATTATAGCCTCTCCACCCATCAGTTACCACTGTGCTTTCAGTGGCAACATTGGCCGATATGAATTGTTCTAAAACATCACCGGAACAGTCCGGCACCACTTGTAAGCGGATACGGCCAAGTTTTTTAACTTGTTTTTCAACTGCCGCGACCACTATGGTTTTGCCATTGGCCCCGCGGCCACGCTTGCCAGGTTTCTGACCACCAATGACAAACTCATCAACTTCAACAGTGCCTGAGAGTCGTTCGCGGTCTTGTCGTATGGTACAACTCCTGAGTTTGTGTAGCCACAACCAAGCGGTTTGGTAACTACCGAAACCCAGTAAATCCTTAAGGTTGACAGCATTGACACCGGACTTGCGGGTTGTGAACCACCACATGGCTTTGAACCAATAGGTCAATGGTTTTTTTGTTGCGTGCATCACGGTACCAGCTGTCAATGAGTGGGGTGTTTCACAGCGTGTGCATATGTACAGATATTTTGCACTGATCCAGTATTCTTTATGACCGCAATTGCGGCAATGAAAACCATCAGGCCATTTCATATTGATGAGGTAGTCTCGGCAGGCCTGTTCGGTGCTAAAACGGTTTTCAAACTCAACCTCACTACAGGGAAAGTCTTCGTTGGTAAAAAAGTTTTGCATAAATGGCCTCCTTTGGTTGTGTATGAGGCCATTATGCCATGAACCTGTGACAGATACGGTCACACCTATCGGAAAAATATCACTTTAGCTTTATGGATAACCAGATATTATAATTCTTATTTTTTTGCCTTATCGCACCAAGCGAACACATTAGGCAATACTGCAGTTGCTGCAAATAGATTGTTACTTTCTGGCGGTGCAATTCGCTTTATATCGTAATTGTTGATACGACGCCAGTCGTTCGTCCCTGTGTTGAAAGAAAAAGCTAATCGATATCCACATTGTTTGACAACTTCCTGAGTTTTTGACGTAAAATGATAATATCCTCCAACAGGGTAGGAGATCGTATTAACCACTCGTTTGATCTTCTGCTCTATGGTATCTTTTGAAATCTTAGATTCAGCAAACTGATTCTCTGCTTTCAGCGTAGCAAGAGCATAATGATTATGGGTATGTGACCCTATAGCAATATTATTTTGAGCCACTTCCCTTATCTGCTCCCAACTCATCAGTTCAAGTCCCTGTAATTCGGTATCAGGTAGTGGTACCTCACAACTATTCGATAGGTCATCTATCAATCGTTTTGTCTTCTTGTTGGGTTCCAATTTGAATTTATTTAAGAAATAATTTTTAACTTGGGAATACCTACCTTTCATCCTAATTTTATCTCCGTTAAAAATGATTGCTTCTTTTCTAGAATTTTTTAAAATATAAGAAACTATATCCCACCAACCAAGCTGTCTACTCATAATGGATTTTGAAGGTATAAAATAAATGGCTGGCACATTTTCTGACTTCAAGATTGGATAAGCCAATGTATAGTTGTCAATATATCCATCATCGAACGTAATCATACTGCAGATCTCTTTTGGAAAATTCATAGTTTCAACAAATTCAAGTAATTCTATTTCTGAGATAATCCGGGTGTTTGATTTAAGCCATTTAACTTGGGTTCTAAAAGTTGTAACCGTCGGGCCGAAGACATCCTCGTCGAAGTTGCTTGCCTCCCCAATTTTGTCTGGTCTTATGCGGTGATAATTGTAAACAATCAAATAGGGTTTAGTTCTGCGGGCAATCAATCTCAATAAACCTGTATGGTTTAAAATATCTGCAATAAAAACTTTTTTACCTTTCATGACTTTGATTCCTGACCGATATTAGATACATCTCAGTTCCCTGCCGATGGTTAGTCTTTGAGTAAATTTATATTTTGATGTGTTTTTTCATTTAACCAGGAGTAAATTTTTTTAGCAGCGTCCTCCTGCATTTCCACCCAAGTCAACATATGGTTCCCATTAGATATCAAATAAGAATCGAACGGTCTTTTATTTTTATCGGGATAATACTTATCTGCAAAATGCTTCACGAACTCCCAATATATCCAATCTGTATCACCGTAAATAAAAAGAACATTTTTCTGCCCTAATATTTTTCGTGACGCTTTGTAAAATTCAGGGTTTGTTATGGAAATCTTTTCCGAATCCTCGGAGTTTACACCGGTTTTCTTACGCAATATGAGTTTATTAAAAATCATCTTTAAGGTCACCCAGTCACTTTTTCCGCGAATAAATCGCCACCAAGAAAATGGTGAAAATAGTTTAGAATAATATGTTTTAAGAATTAATATTGCCTGTTCCTTTGGCATCCTGACGTTATAGTCTACTTCATCGTTATCTAAAATAGTTGGCATCCCAATAGATATGACATTTTGGACTTCATTTATTTGGGATGCCGAAATAAATGCAGAAATTGCTCCGCCACAAATTCCTGCTATTGTTATGGTATCGAATTCCATTTCTGTGCGTATAAAATCCAGAGCTTTTTGAATATCATCAACGAACAAACCAGTTTCAATTTTTGTAAAAAAAATATTCCTTCTGCATTCATCAACAATCCCATCACTAAATCCTAATCCAGACGGGCTAAATCTTAAAACATACAAACCATTTTCAGAAAGATGTCTTGCTATTCTTACATATGCTCTGAAATCACCTTCACATCCCATTAATCCGCCATTTGGAAATACGACGAGATCTTTACGCGAACCTCGCAAACAAGTATCTGGCTGATGAAACAAACCACGCAGTAGTATACCGTCTCGATTCGGAAACACTATCGTTTTAATACCCATTCACCTATCCCCTTGTTCACAAAAACGAACTATTTTCTGATCCATTCCATTGTCATCGCATAAACTCTTTCTGATGTTTGAGAATAATCCCGGCTATTTATCCAAAATTCCCTATCCGAAATAATCTCATATGATACATTTAAACATCCCTCCATACTTTTCTCTTGTTCCGATTTTATTTTTTCCAAAAAGTTTTTTTTCGATGGGGATACGATTTGCAGATAAAGGATCGAAATACTATCATTTTTTGGAAGATTGATATGATCTGTAGATATGACTTCCTGATAAAACTGTTTCCCAATTCTATAACCGTCAATATGATTGAGGACATATCCACCACGTGAACATTCTCCGAACTTAACTAATTCTTCAATAATGGTATTTCTATTTGCGACGATTCTTTTGAATACGTATGACTGTGTTGAAATTGTTGAGCGGAGTGCGTTAAAGAGGAAACCTTTCAGGTCTATGATTGGCGCCCATAAGGTCAGGCTTGAGACATCCGGAAGCCCCTGCTCTATCATATGACAGACGACCCCACACCCGGTACGAATTCCAAGCAAGTTAAAAACAGAAATGCCGTATTCGGAATTCAAATGCTCCATGATTCGGAGAGTATCCACGTGGCAACCATGAAGCGTAAAATTTTCTGAATCCCCATCGCTTTCACCATAGCCGTAATAATCCCACATCACTGCAAGAGTTCCATTTTTTGCTAATTGACAGGCAAAATTAAACGCAATCCGTTGACACCACATGCGCTCTTCAAACAAAGGCAAGAAAATTAGGATGCAGGTCTGTGTTCTCTGTTGCGTCCCAAATATGTTACAAAAAATTTTTCTTTCACCTGAATTTAGAAAAAAACTCTTTATTTCGCTCATTTCTTTTTTCTTTTCCTTTTTCAGAGATTTTTTCTTTATCTAAACAGTCTGGCTATTCAAATTCAATTATCACCTGACTATTCTCAACGGCTTTTGTTTCAGTTTATTTTCCTTTGAATCAACTCCGACAAGTCTAACGATTTCGGTTTCAAATTGCAGATACCCTTTAGCATTAAGATGTGTTCCATCGTTGGTAAAGTCTCCCCTTAATTCCCCATGTTTACCGGAAAAATTAAAGCTTATATCCCAAAACATAACAGATTTTTTCTGGCATAATTTGCCAATTTTTCTATTCAACTGATAAATTTTACGGTTTAATTGGGCCAGATCAATATATTTATTTCTTTGCCCAAACTGCAATCCCTTCGGAAGCAGAGAAAAAACATAAAGTCGGATATTCGATCGGGTTATCTTATCAATTATTTCCCCGATATTCTGAATGATCGATTCTATTGGCAAATCTTGGGTGACATCATTTCCACCGATATAAAGAATTACAACACTGACGTTTGCATTTATGACAGTTGTATCCAAACGTTCCAACAAAGAGTGGGTATTATCCAATCCCGCGATTGTAGATCTCCACGTCTGACAAAAATTCCTTAACACAAAAGCGGTCAATCATTGAATCGCCCACCAGAAGGATGCGATGAGGTCCCCTTGCATTCAGGATCTCATACTGCGAAACTTTGTCCTTCCAATACGCCAGCTGAGATGTAGAAATATTACGACTTTTCTGGTTATTAACAACAAGCTTCGTCACAACCCATTCAAATACAATCAAATTGATGGTCAATGAGATGGCAAGAACCGTCTTCAATTTCACAATTTTTTTCAATTTGTTTCCGAAAGAATCCCGGTTTCTTTATGAATTTCCTTTTTCAAAGCTTCTGCAATAACCTTGTTTCCTTTTGCCGAGTAGTGGGAGTGATCTGGATCAAAAAGCGCTGAACTTCCCATCCGGCTTTCCCTGAAAATCGCTCTGACATCAATGAGCCGAGCGCCGCTGGATTTCAAAAGCGAAAGTTCATGTTCGTACAGATCTTTCAAGTACCCGTGAATACCTGATTGTAGCAATGTTGTTTCATCAGTGTTCATCAGGAACAATGCACTCGCACCATGTTTCTTCGCTTCGAGGCGGATTTGCTTCACAATGGCCTTCAAAAGCAGTTCCCCTTGTGGATCGCTTTTGAAATAACGTAATAATCTATGCGTTTTCAAATAAATATAGCGGACACCACTGGACCCCGGCAACATTCCCATATGGCAAAATGAACTGAATTTATAGTAGAAGGCATCATTTTCAGATAAAAATGAGATTAATGCTTCATTCTCGGGGATGTTTTCAAGCATTCTCTGAGCAGAAACTCGGATCAAGTTCAATTTTTCTGAATGCAGTTCAAACCTGGGTTTTATATACGGAACGTTTTCCTCTGCTGGCATTCGAAAAGGGATATAATGATTTTTGAGTCCTGCAATAGGTTCAATGTCTATCCCGACAACAATGATATCTGGATTGAAACGGTGCAACCGATCCTGATAAGTTAGTAGAACCTGATCCAGGGAATACATCATGGTTCCAAAATTCAGTGTCTCTATCTGGGCATCTTCCAAGTAGGCGGAGATGGTTTCCTTATTGGTGATTCGTGTACCACCGTTAATCATGGAACTACCTAAAAACATGACACGAACGGGCTTTTGTTTTTGGAAGGAAAAATCGTGGGTTGCCCGGCTGCCATGTTGATCAATTACCCAGTTCTTTCGGCTCATACCGGGACGGTTTTTCCACCCAGCAAGTTCATCCGGAATAAGGGAATTCTCATTTTTAAAAAATAGACGGGTTTTTTCCTTTGCCTTGTTGCTCAGATAAAGTGAAAGATATGTTGTTTCAGGTAAAATGAAAGGGATAATAAAAATCGTTAGAAATTCTGCAGCAAAATAGAATACAAAGATTCTATAAAGCAAAGGTGCCCTTTCCTTCATATGCATCAATGGGCTCCGAACCGGTTCTTCAGTATGAATATCCATTGCCTACCGATCAAAATTGGAAGTAGATAAACTGACTTTTTTGAGCGGGGACTCCATAATAGGCTATGATCACCATAGCCGTATAAACAAAGGCCCGATATGAAAGTGGTATGGCTTGAGTCATCTTTTCTTTATGCTCGGTCAACCATCCATATATGTGATCAATCATAAAAAAAGCAATGCAAGCCCACCCCTGCCAAGACAAACATACGATTTCCGATCCTCTTGCAGCAAATAGACCGTATAAAAAAGTTGTTGCGTTTTCAAAGTTCTCCGACCTAAAAAAAATCCATGCCAAACAAATACAGAGTTGTGTGACAATCCATGCCAACCCTATCGATAATACCCCTTTTCCAATCCACCTTTCCAATTGCAATCTCAGCACAAAACGGTTGGCGATAAGAAGTAGTCCATGAATGCCTCCCCAAACAACAAAAGTCCAAGCAGCGCCATGCCAAAGCCCGCATAGAAGCATCGTGACGAATAAATTGACAAAGACCCTCGATCTGCTACAGCGATTTCCCCCCAGAGGAATGTAAATATAATCCCGGAAAAAAGTGGACATGGTAACGTGCCAACGTCTCCAAAAATCTGAAAAATTAGTTGATAGGTATGGGAAGGCAAAATTCTCGTTTATTCTCAGACCAAAAATTCTCGCTGACCCAATCGCTATATTGGAATACCCTGAAAAATCGGCATAAATCTGTATTGCATAGCCTACCATAGCCAACCAAATGGTTGCTGCGGTATAATTACCGGGGCTGCTGAAGACCGGCGTCACCAATTGACCTGCCAAGGTATCCGCAATAACGGCCTTTTTGAAGAAGCCTGTCAATATTCTTATACTGCCTTCTTGCAAATCCTCATAACTGAAACTCTTTTTAAGTCTCAATTGATCCAGGAAATCTTTTGCACGTACGATTGGGCCCGCTATCAGTTTAGGGAAAAAAGTTACATATGCCGCAAAATCTATAAAAGATTCACCTGGCGACATCCGCCTCGCGTATATGTCAAGAGGGTACGTGATGGACTGAAAAATATAAAATGATATCCCGATGGGAAGAATCAAATGCATTGGTACTGCAGAAACGTTTAAACCTAAGGAAGTCAATATCGCCACAACATTGCTTATAAAAAAGTCAAAATATTTAAAATATCCTAGCAATCCTATATTAATGACAATGCTGCATAGAAGCCATATTGTTTTTTTCTTTGGAAGGACTTCACGAGAGATACGGTTGCCGCAATAAAAACTAACAACTGTAGAAACGGCAATTAATCCCAAGAACCGCCAGTCCCAATATGCATAAAATAAACAGCTAATCAGCAGCAAAAAACCACTTTTATATCTGGCTGGCAGATGCCAATATAAAAAAAAACCACCCAACAAAAAAATGAAATATGTTATACTGATAAAATTCATTGGATTATCAAATATACTCCAATCCTTTAAAAAAGTTTCTGTCTATCGAGCCATCCTGTTGAGCTAATCATAGAAGTCATATTTTTACTGGCCATTTGATTCGATGCAAACATTTTTCCATTATCCAGGATATCGTAAATATGAAAGCAAGATAAACCACAAAGGCTATCGGCAATGAAAAAAATTGAAAAAAAGGATTGTACTTAACTAGAAAAACTCCATGAAGTAAAAATATTTGATATGAAAATTTTCCGCAGAAAATTAGAAATCGACTGTAAGTTTGACTTATATCCAACAGCCCGATTAGGGACAGAGAAAAAATAACGCTTATCAAATCCTTGCCCCCTCTAACGCATACTGAAGGCCACCCTTCTACAAAGATAGTCCAGACATACGATTTCAGATATAAAAAAGCCAAGATCATCAACAAAAAAAAACACCAGGTTTTCTTTTTTCCAACTCGGGAAAGAAGGAGTTTTAAAGCCATTTGTTTATCGGCGATAAGGCAGCCAACCGGAAAAGCAAAAAACTGATACCATCCAAACTTCAAGATGTAATAGTCCAAAAAAAAGAATAAACTTCCCACACCCAACATCACAATGCTTGGATGTGAAAAATTAATACCCCGATAAATGGTAACTGCCGCAATATACCAGAACAACTGAAACGTAATAAACCATCTGACATAATCAAAATGATGCATAATACCAAAAAGATTGACACCTATGAGAGATAAAAAAACGTGAGAAATTGGATAAATACGATTTAGAATTAAATAGTCTAACAAAAGGATTCCAAAAGTTGATAACCAATAGGGAAGCATGACTCGGTTTATACGGCGAGCAACAAAAATGCTGAGTGGCGTACATCGATCGGTTAGGGACTTGGTAATACCATAGCCAGATAAAACTAAAAAAATGGCAACACCATCACCACTCATTATCAATTTGGCTCCATGTTTTGCGACATGAACCCATAAATGACCAAGTACTACCATCAGAATAGCGAGCCCACGGACCTGATCTGTAGTATTTTTATCCCAAAAATTCTCTTGTTTTTTCTTTTTTGAGATAGCTATCGAAAAAGCAATAATGGCAAGCAACAAGGCCCAATTCATCAAATCGGGATTTTTTACAAATACTTTATTTATTTCGTAATTTACGAACAGTTAATCCCCCTTAATTCAAGGATCTTGAGACCTATCCACAACCCCAGACGAAACGAGTCATCGATTGAATCGTTTCGTCTGTTGTTACTCAATTTTAATTTATTAATAATCTGAAGTTTCCCATTTTTTTATTTCGGCAGGGCCGAACCGGTGCGCCGGGTTGACTGCCCGGATGCAGATGGGGCAGAACAACGGCGAGACTACTATTTAAATTTGCTTTTAAATCAAGTTGTTAGACGTTGTGGACGAAATTTTGCAACCTATTGAAATGACTACAAATATTAAATTTCCAATTTTGACTATAAATCATTAAAAACATAACTATTTCAAGAGTTTATTGTTGATTGCGAGGCCGTGCTACTGCGCATGGCGGCGTGATACTTTTACAGGAAACTTCAGTTAATAATCAGTGTGTTATCAATTACCTGGGCTGTTTTATCCCTCCTTTTTTTGTACATACTCATCATTAAAATTAGATGAATTTTTACCTGAAGCCATCAGGAAAGGTAGACTCAAAATTGGGACGGGCCCCAGCTATAAAAATAAATTTTACAATTTAATTCCTTCAAAATTCATTTGGCTAATTGGGGCAAAATCAAAATCTTGCAACAGGTTTTTCAGCCGATCTGTAGTTTTTTCCAAATTATTGTAATGACGGAAACGGGACAACAGCTTGGCGGTGTTCATGCGCGGCTGTCCCGGGTCCACTTCCCAGGGATGGAGATAAAAGATAAATGGTTTCTTTTCTTTGTGATTTATTCTCTTCAGAGCCGTCCGTGTAAACCAGTAAGGAAACAGGCGAAAATAGCCACCGCCGGCAACCGGAATCTTTTGGCCAAAAAACAGAGACGTACTTAACGGGTATTCCATCATTTTATGGTTCGGCAGCTTATATTCAAAACGAGGGGCACCAGGAATGCCGTAATTATCATGATGAATGGGAAAGATGCTGGAATCATAGCTAAACCCCAACTCCTCAAGGATATCCAAAGCCCAGAGAGACTTCCTGGTAATGGAATAGCTGGGTGCCCGGTAACCCTTCACCGGTACGCCGGCGATATCCTCAATAATGGTCTTGGCCCGGATGGTATCTTCCCTGAATTCATCCGGCGTCAGTTGATATATTTTCCGGTGCCAATAGCTGTGGCAACCTATTTCATGTCCCCGGCGTTGAATCTCTTTGACCAGGGTAGGAAATTTCTCCGCTATCCAGCCCAGAATGAAAAAGGTTGCCTTGACATTATAGCGATCGAAAATATCCAGAATTCTTTTAGTGTTTTCTTCCACCCGGGGGGTATAGTTGCCCCATTTGTCTTTACCGACGATATTTTCAAAAGCGGAAACCTGGAAATAGTCTTCCACGTCAACGGTAAGGTAGTTCGTGCGGTGAAACATTAAAGTCAAATCTCATTAATTAAAGTAATTAAAAGTTGTGCTGCAACTCGTTTCCTGCCCTGAGCATTGAGGTGCCCGCCGTCATCGGTATATTCTGGAACCAACGAATAATAGGTTTTACCTTCGTATGCAAAGGTACTTCGAGAGCCATCAGGATAAGTTGATTCTAAGTTGGCGATATCGAAAACAGGTTCTTTACCTTTATATTTTTCAATTAGGAGTTCATTGTACTGGTTTCTTCTCATATTATCTGTGGGTTTTTGGATATCCTTTCTCCCCAGGATATTTTTTATCCAAAGTTTCCATGCTTTCTCATTCGTTGTTAATGGAACCGTAAAATGAATCACCGCCAGGTCTCGATGTCTATCCTTCAGGTCCTGCATGGCCTTGGCATATTCATCAAAGACCTGTTGTGCGTTAGATATGGACAACATATCCACGTAACAGAATTTCAAGAATGCGGCATCGGCATTTTCCCCAATTCCCTGATCGATATATTTTGCGAAGTCTGCAATTTTTGTATCGGGCTCCGTATTTTTACCCACCCTTGAGTGGGCGAAAATCCCTGAATTAAACTTCTTGCTGTCACTGGTTTCAACAATATTCAGTTTAATTTGAGGGTATTCCTTCATCAAATCTTGGATACCATCGATAATGTTGAACCCCACCGACTGATGACCGAAAAAGATTTTCTTTGGGGAGAGTTTTTCCCATGCTGCGTCGGGAATGTCTTTTAGGCTGTTGTATGTGACCTTCTTTTGTTCCATTTCACCTCCGGAGCAAGAGATTGTGAGCATGATTGTTGTGAGAATTATAAATATCGTAGCTTTATGCAACATTATGACCTCCGATAAATTATATTTTAGGCTATAGGCTGTTGGGGACTGTGGACTGTAGACTGTGAGCTAGTATTTGCTGGGTTTGCGCATTGAGCGCATTAGCCCCCCAAGTACTTTTTGTGCCTCAATCATTTTGGATTCAATTTTTGGAGCTTCAGCTGCTTTTAAATATCCCAATCTCCTTGCCAAACCATATTGGTAATGCAACTCCCTGAGAGAACCAAATGCGATTTCAAGAAAACGAAGATACTCGGCCTGGCTTTCGCGGGCACAGCCCTCGACAATATTCGATGGTACAGAAACCGCCGCCCTACGCATCTGAGAGGTTAGGCCGTATATTTCTTCCTTCGGAAACGTTCTCGTCACTTGGTAGATCGATATCGCTATTTCATCTGCCAGTCCAAACGCTTTTAATTTCGAATGGTCCCTCAAATCCCCTCCTGCAGCCTAAAGTCCAAACAACTACAGCCTGGTTTTGTATTTTTAAAACCATCCTGTAAATCATGTTAATCCTGTCTAAAGGCTTTTATCTATCCCAAGCTTTTTAAGAACAAGAAAAAAGAGATAGAGAAAAACCAATGCAGCAATAAAAATCACCATTCCGGACAGTTCATGCAAAAACCCCTGGGCGGTTTCCGGCCCGATGTATCTTGCCAGTACGGCTGTGACCGTCAATCGGACTATATTGACAATAATGGCAATGGGAATTGCGGACCCAAAAAGCAACCATTTGCCAAGGTTGTTCAGCGGCACCATATAGGCAAAAGCAGCACTTAAAGCCAATAATGAGGTCAAGGAACGCAAACCGGAGCAGGCATCAACGACTTCTAATGTGGTATTGGGCAGTTGCAGGATATTGCCCTGTCGCAACACGGGAATGTCGATGAATTGAATAAACTGTGCACTTAATTTTGCCGCGAATAATTGCAGCGGAAATGCGATTTTATTCCAAATAATGGCGGGTATGGGGATCATGAACATCAGGTACGCCAACGGCACGATGACGCTGATTGTTATTTTTGATCCAAAAAAATAAAAAGATAGGCCGGTAAGGGTCACGACAATGGCCATGCGCATGGTAAACATCTCTGCCCCGGCAGTGCCTGCTATATGCAGCAGCATTCCCATGAAAATGATCAGCAGTCCCCAGTTACTGGCTTTTAACTTTTCCGATGTCAACTGGTCCCGTTTTTGCCAGATTAAAAAGCCGGTGATAAAAGGGATTAAAAAGCCATGGGAAAAATTATCATCGATGGCCCAGTCCTGTACCAATTTAAGCAGGGTGTGGTTGAAAAGGACGAGGAATGCCACCGTTACTGTGGATATCTGGATATATGTTGAGGTTTTAACTTTCATTTTCGCAGTTGATGGACATGGACAATAGATATTTTTGAATTATTAATTTTGAGTTTTGAATGATGGATTGCCGTTCCATTTTTATTTTTGGGACACAGACATTTTCGTTTACGGTTTCCGGTTCACGGTTTACAGTTTTTTTACCGTCAACTGGTAACCGTAAACACTTGCTATTTATCCGTGTAGATCTATGAAAATCCGCCTGTCCTGTTAAATTCCACTGGACAGCGTAGCGTATTTAACCGGGGTGTCCGATTATTTTTTTGTTTTTAACCGTAAACCGGGAACTGGGAACCGTAAACACGTTTTTTTGTCCGTGTCCTGTTTCTGTTCATTCGTGGTTGTTCATATCAGGATGGGATATAGTCGTTTAAGATCGGCATGAGTTGGACTGCAAAATCTTTCAGGGTATTCAAGGCGTTGTCCTCATCATTGTTTGAAACAGGGGCAATCAATCTCACGAAAGAACCGTCTGTTCGGTGACGCATAATAGAATCGATTACCAGATATATTTTTTGCATATATTCTGAAGAGATGATGCGGCCTCTTGACTGAAACCAGTATAAAACAACCTGCTTTTGAATGCCGTTTTGCAAAACCAATTTAATAACATTGGTTTTTTTTGTGCTTTCGGCGACGCCAGTCAGCGTTTCAATTGACGTTTCAACAATATTCCACCCTGCCCCGGGCATGCAGTTCTTGGGAGAATGAATCAGGTCCCCTTCCCGTTGGCTCTGATAAAAACCGATATAGAGTTGAACGCTTGGTGCTTCCGGGTTGCGGTAATTTGCGAGAAACGAATCATCCACACCCAGCGCCTGGTAAATCCGGGCATCAAATTTGTCCTGAGTGCCTGTCCATTGGCCGATGCTTGTGGGAAATGAGGATAACGGCTTATTGGGATGGACATCTTCCCCATGGCCAATATATACAGCACAGACTGCTGTCAAAATCATAATGGCTGAAGCGATGATTGTTCTTTTAAAAGATATCTGCAAAGAGGATCACTTTTTATTAATGGGACACGGATGAACGCGGATGGACGCGGATCAGGGCAAAGGCTTATTTCTCGCAAAGCTCACAGAGTACGCAGAGAACCTCAAAAGAACAAATTTAATGGTTTCCTGCCCGAAGGGCATAAATAATGTTTTCTCTGTGAGCTCTGTGAGAGACAGCGGTTTGGTTTTTTAACCGTCAACCGGGAACCGGCAACCGTTTTACTTGTGTTGATTTGCCTGCCCAGTGAAACCGTTTTGTTTCACCGGGGTGGCTAAAAGTTCAAGGCACTTTTTGCGATCGATTTTGCCGTTGGCGTTTTTCGGCAGAGATCGGATAAATGTAACCTCCGAAGGCAATTTATATTTGGGCAGTTTTTCAGCACAATTTTCAAGAATATTTCCGGGGGTGCAATCACCGTTTTGAGCAACGATCAGGGCGGTCAGTTTATTCCCCAGCAGCGGATCCGGAATTCCGAGGACGGCAGCTTCAATGATCAGGTTTGTCGCCAGCAAGATATCTTCGATTTCCCTCGGATTAATGCGATGCCCGCCAACTTTAACCAGATCATCCCTGCGGCCGGACAGATAGATAAAGCCGTCTTCGTCTTTGTGCCCGATATCGCCGGTATGATAACCGCTATCATCCAGAACCTGCGCAGTAGCCTTTGGATCTTTCCAGTAGCCCTGCATAATGTTCGGACCTGAAGCAACCAGTTCCCCTTCCTGGCCAGCCCTGACATCCCTGCCCGCTTTATCCAGAATCCGCACCTTTGTTCCGGGGATGGGTTTTCCGATGGATTCCATTTTTTCTTCAAACCGCTCGGGATCGAGCCAGGTCAAACGGGCCGAAGCTTCTGTAGCACCGTACATGATACAGATCTGTGTTTGTTCAGGCAGTGCTTGCCGCAATGCTTCTTTAACCGATCGGGCCATGTGGCCACCAGCCTGGGACACCATGCGTAAATTGGTTAGTTGATTTTTGTTTGTTGCAAGTGGTGATCGGTGGAGCAAATAAGCAAAAGTCGAAGGCACACCGGAAAATAGGGTGACCTTTTCCTCGATCATCTGATTGATGACCGTTGCGGGAAAGGCGAATTTATTATTAACAACAATTGTTCCACCTACGGCAAAATGGGTATTTAACAAAGACTTGCCCATCACATAGAAAAACGGCAAAACAACCATCTGGATGTCCCTATCGGTCAGTTGAAGATATTCGCAGATGGAAACCACATTGGCGACGATATTGGCGTGGGTGAGCATGACGCCTTTGGGGGTGCCGGTGGAGCCGGAGGTGTAGATGATGCAACTCAAATCGGATGGTTTGGCAGAAACAGCTTCCAGCTCAATATCCGCGTTGGAACCTCCTTCCAAATCCTCGACATACCCGAGTATGCCTGCGGGTTGAAACTCGGCTCCGCCTTGATCTTGAGCCGGAATCTTATTTCTGTGGCGTTTTATTGGATTAATTATTTGTTGAAATGAGAAAACATCATTGAACCGGCCGGACCAGTCCAATTTGGGGTTGTGGATGATCAGGGTCTTCAGGTTGGAAACATTCAGGTCCGATGCCTGGAGCAGGCGCTCGAAGCGCGTTGACGAAATCAATGCGGCCGGTTCGAGTTCAGCCAGCAGGGGATTCAGGCCATCGGGTCTCAGGCCGGTGCTCATCGGGACAGCTACTGCACCGGCTTTGAGGATACCGTAATAAGCAACAACGTATTCGACGCTGTTTTCCAGCAGGATGACAATACGGTCACCCTGACAGATACCGCGTGACAGCAGCCAGCAAGCCAGCTGGTTGGCCCTATCATTTATCCCGGCATAGGTGACACGGGTTTTTTCGTGGATGACGGCGACCTTGTCGGGATAGGCTATGGCGCTGTTTTCCAGGAAGTGGTGGACCAACGAAAAACTTGTACGTTTTGAGTTGTGGGAGGTAGAGGTCATTAATTTATATATGATTTTAAAGGCTTATAAATTACAATTTCCAAATTACAAATTCCAAATAAATCTCAAATTACAAATCTCAACTTCCAATTAAAACCGGACAGCAAACCACAACAACAGAATTCCAAAACCTAATTTTCAAATCTTAAAGAAATGCAAAAAACCTATTATCATTTTGATTTTTCCAACATTTCGATTGAAATCACAAATCACAATTTCCAAATTCCAAATAAATCTCAAATTACAAATCTCAACTTCCAATTAAAACCGGACAGCAAACCACAACAACAGAATTCCAAAACCTAATTTTCAAATCTTAAAGAAATGCAAAAAACCTATTATCATTTTGATTTTTCCAACATGGATGAAAGTATCTTTTTCAATTCAATTGCTTCTTGCATCAAATCTTGGGCATCTTCACTGTTTTGCAAATTATTTGTTTCATGAATCAACCTGAGCCAATAGGCGCTTTCCTTCGCTTCTTTGCGACTTATTTTCATCCTCATCAAAAAATCTTTTTTGCTTAATGATTCATTTGCTTCTCTATAATTAGCGCCGACCGACCCTGAAGATCTTACCAGTTGCTTACCATCATCAATGTTTGCAATTGTTTTTGGTAATGTTTTAATAAAAAGCCTCACCGCTTTAGCGAACTGAAAGGTTCTTTCTTCAAGATCATAAGGTTTAGAATTTTGATTTCCGGCCATTGTGTCCTATATTGGGGACTGGTTCATATTTGAGATTTGAACATTGGAATTTGTGATTTATTTGTAATTTGGTGCTTGAACTTTGTGATTTTTTTCACAAAACGCCAAGGCATAGCCATCTAACTCTAACCTGACCCAGTGGATTAGATTTTTCAGGGCGAAATTAACCACATTCAACTTACATTTTTGTCATAATATACCTATTCACATTATTGATGGAATCAAGATTTTCAGGAATCAGTTCCTCGTCTTCGATGGTAATCTCAAACTCTTCTTCCAGATACGTCACCAGTTCCAGAATGCCGGTTGAATCGATAATGCCCTCTTCCAGGAATGAGGTTCCGTCTTCGAGTCCGTTGGCGTTACCGAACAAAAAATTTTTAATGATGAATGCTTTGATTTTACTTTTCGAATCTGACATTTCTTTAAATCCTTGTAATTTTTTGATTGTAAAAAAATATAATTGGTTGTTTGTTGGGGGTTGCAGAACAAAGGTGGTAGTTGGAAATGAGTTCGACAGGGTGATCACAAATAGCAACCCACAACTAACAACTCACTATTCTATTTCAGGCACGTCTTCTATCAGCAGCGGCCGCATATGCAGGTAGCGGGTGGTGGCGCGTTTGGTATCGATATCGTCATACACTCTTTGAACCTGTTCTGTAGCTAAACCAAGGGCATCAGCCACCGTATCGGTGGACACATCGTTGTTCTTGGCGTATAAGCAGAGATCCATTTTGTCGTAAGGGAGGGAAAAATAAAATTCATCCTGCCCCTGGGCAAGGGAATAGGTATCGGTTGTGGGCGACCGCTGTCTGATCTTTTCAGGCACCCCCAGATACTCGGCCAACCTGTATACTTGTGTTTTATAAAGATGAGCAATGGGTTTGATGTCTGCGGCCCCGTCACCCAGTTTCACGAAAAACCCCTGGTCATATTCCAGCCGGTTGGGCGTACCGGTCACCGCATAATTCAGGCGATCGGCATGGTAGTATTCCAGCATCTTACGAGTGCGCTGCTTGAAATTGGTGGCCGCCACGATTTCAAGATAGGCCTTTAAGGACAGTCGTTTTTTGACGATGTTGCCATCGGGTGCCTGAGCGATAATGGAAAACAGGCTGAACCCTTTGGACTCAATGATATTGGGCGTAACAATTTTGGATTTCCAGTCATCTCCATATTCGGGAATAACCAAACGAACCGCATCATTGTATCTTTTGTAAAATCCAACCGATTTGAGAATGCCTGAAATATCCTCATGGATTTTGTCCACGCCGAAATGATCCGCCACCATCGTGCTCAGCGTAATGGTTTCCTTATCTGAATGATGTTCCGGCATCAATAGCGCCAGTACCCGCTCCGGTCCAAGGGCTTTAACAGAAAGCGCAGCGGTCACACTGCTGTCGATACCGCCGGAAAGCCCCACGACAAGGCCGCGTCGTTTTAACTGACCGGAGAGAAGTTTTCGGATCTGCACACAGATTTTTTCGACTTCGTTTTCAGGGTCGATTTTTAATACATCTTTTGAAAATTTCATAGTGATATTGTTTGTTGTTTGTTGTGGGTTGTGGGTTGATTGTTGCGGGAGCCCCCATGTTTACGGTTGCCGGTTTATAGTTGACGGTTTTAAAAACATAAATTTCTCACGCAAAGGCGCAAAGCCGCAAAGGGAAAAACTAAAAAAGAACACCGATCTTTATTTTTCACTTCGTGAATAAGGGCTGAACTGCAAAGGGCTATTGGGGACACGGATGAACGCGGATTTTCACAGATAGGACAATTCTTTGTCAGCTATCGCTGATTTAAAAATCTCTTTTTTCTGTATCCGTGTAAATCTGCGTAAATCCGTGTCCTATTATTCTTTTAACCGTAAACCGGTAACTGGAAACCGTAAACGCCTTTGGTTTGTCTGTGGCTTTTTTCAAGACAGTGTGCCCGGCATTTCCCTTAGGTGGTCTGTCGCCTGCTTTTTGGCGGCAAAGTCCTTAAAAGCACGATTAACAGCATCTACCGAGAGATCAAGGGCACGTGCGCTTTCAGATACAGGTACCTTGTTTTCCCATGCAAAAAGAAGAAGGTCAAGTCTGTCAAAGGGGATCCGGAAATAAAATTCCTGATCACTGACAGGAAGGCTGAATGTGTCGGGACTGGGCGTTCTGTCTATAATTTGCCGGGGCACGGCAAGATATTCGGCCAGTTGATAGATCTGATTTTTATACAAATGAGACAGGGCTTCAATGTCTGTTCCGCCGTCGCCATATTTACAAAAATCGCCGAGAATCAGCTCTGTCCGGTTTGTGGTTCCGGCCACAATTAGATTACGACGTTCGGCCTCCCAGTATAGATGAATCATGCGCGACCGGATCTTGATGCTCGCAAAAGCGGTGATCGTCCTGAACGCCTCAAGGTTCAACCGCTTTTTCCGGATCGCACCATCCGGCAGATGTACCTGCAGCACATAAAAATTGTATGCCTCCCGTTCGAGAAGGTCGGCGGGCAGAATGATGTTGTATTTGCATGCCGAGCTGTATTCCGGGACCAGTTTTTTCAGGTATTCATCCCGACTTTCATATGACGCAACACTGTTCACGGTCGGCGTGATATCAACTTCCCTGTTTTCAATATCCAGGGCACGGGCATGCAGGAGCGCATATTCCCGGCTAACAGGATTTGACTCCTTGTCGGGCAAGATCAATCCAAACACGTTGTCCTTTCCTACGGCCCGAACGGCAAGGGCTGCCATGACCGCCGAATCAACGCCGCCACTGAGGCCCACGGCCACGCCACCCCTTCGGTATTTTTTAGAGACCTGATGGGTCACGAAATCGGCGATTTTGTTTGCCTCTTCGGTTGGATCGATTTTTAGTATTTTTTTTGAGAAGTTCATAATGCGTATTGTTTGTTGTGGGTTGGTTGTTGTGGGTTGCGGGAGCCCCCATGTTTACGGTTACCGGTTTACAGTTGACGGTTTTAAACACATTTTTCCTCACGCAAAGGCGCCCCGGTTAAACAAAAGGAAAATGATGGTTTCACTGGGCAGGCCAAGCCGCGAAGAAAAGCTTTATTTTGCCACCCCGATGAAACGAAAACAAAACGGTTTCACTGGGCAGGCAGACACACACAGAAAGACACAGACATTTTCATTTACGGTTGCCGGTTCACGGTTCACGGTTCACAGTTTTTTAACCGGCAACTGGTAACTGGAAACTGGAAACTGTCAACCGATCTTTATTGTTCACTTCGTGAATAAGGGCCGAACTACAAAGGGCTATTTGGGACACGGATTAAAACAATTCTTTGTCGGCTATCGCCGATTTAAAAACAACATAATCTTTATCCGTGTAAATCTGTGTAAATCCGTGTCCTATTAAATCTTTATCTGTGTGTGTCCGCGTGGGTCTGTGGCTGATTTTGTATCAAATGGGGCTGGAAGGTGCCAGGGTAAACATTAAAATAACGCTGTTTTCCGTATATTCATCTTCGCTCTCGTCTGAATCCACATTTGTATAGGTATATCCCAGGCGTGTGGAAAGCCATCTGTTCAGTTGAGCGGTAATACCGCAGCCGGCTTCGAGGGTGTCATCCCTGCGGTTATCTTCGGTTTCCGTATATTCGTCCCTGCGGTACGAGGAAAATGCATCACCTGAGATGTGACGTGAAAACCCATGCGTCACCGACACTGCGGCCATATAGTATATGTCAAACCCCAGGTTTTCAGATCCGAAATACGATTGATCATATCCGCTGGAACCGGTCAAGTTGATGGAACTGCGTCTGAACCGCCATGTTTTACTGATATCACCGTCTATGGTCACGCCGGATTCATCATCACCTGTTTCTCTGTCCTGATAAAAGTACCCGACCCCAACGGTCAGCAAGGCATCCTCACCCCAGGTATACGTAAAGCCCACGGAAGGATCATAAATCTGATAGTCAATCTCCTCCCCATCGTAGTCCAGCCAGGTATGCGTATACGCTGCAAAAACACTCAACTCCCGCCTGATAACTTTGGTCAGCCTGATATTGCCCACCCACTGGTCAAAATCATCGGACAGGCTATCGGCTTCAGCGGCGCGTGTAAATTCAGCTCTTGTATATTCCACGCCGGTTTCAAGGCTCAATTGGCGTGGGACCAACCAATATGTCAGGTTTGCCGACGGGATATGCCTTGAATTGTCCTCCTCGGTTTTATCCTCATTTTCCAGAATGCTGTATTCATACCTGAGTTCCAAGGTATCGGCCTCACCAAACTGGTGCAAAATGGCGACTGCGGCGGTATTGGTGTAGTAGGGGTCCCGCCCCGTGCGGAGGGTAAAATCCCGCTCTTCTTCATCAGCATCGTCGTCCGGGTCTTTCGTGTATAAAAACCTGTCTGTGACCTCCAGTCGCGACCGTCTCGAAAGCTCAGTCCATCCGGTGAGGCTGGCACTGTGCCGCCAGTCGTCATATTCATCGTATTCATCGTAAAAGCTGTAGCCGGCGTCGTAAGATACGCTCAATCCACTGCTTCGGGCATCAATATCCAGCGTAAATCCAGGAGAAACGGTTGTGATAAAATCTTCTTTTTCATCTGAAGCGTCCAGGTCAAGATTATCGGTATACTCTTCCGATACTGAAATTCTGGGAGTGAAATCCACATTGGCAGCAACTGCTGTTGAAAAATTCAGAAAAAAAGCAACCACTGTGATAAGGGACGACAGCGTTATTTTCATGGGTTCCTCCTGCAAATGACGGTTGTCGGTTTCCGGTTACCGGTTTATGGGACACGGGTTGACGCGGATTAACACGGACATCTGCTAATTTTGAGTTTTGAATTGAAAAACATAATATCGGTTAATTTTGAATTATGCTGTTTTTTGTGACGTTTTAATGATCGAAGAAATAATTTTTATTATTTCTTCGGATTCATTTATCAAATTCGTCAGATTGATATCTTTTAGTAAGTGTGTATCCCGTATTAACCGCAGCCAATAATTTGTCTCTCTTGCTTCTTTGGAAGAAATTGCCATTTTTGAGATAAAATCTTTCCGGCTCTGCGCAGCAATCGACTCTTCAATATTTGCTCCAATGCTGGTCCCAGATCGAACGATTTGTTTTGAAAGAATAAATTCATTCTGTTTCCGCATTTGTTTGTAAAGATGAACAATGTCAATTGCGAATTTATAGGATTTATCTTTAATAATATTTGGTTTTTTATTCATCGAGAATAATTAGTGCCTGAACGGACTTTTCATTCAGGGCTGGAATTAGGAACATATTGAAGTTGTTTATTTTTTCAATTTAAAATTCAAAACTCAACATTCAAAATTGTGCCTGAACGGACTTTTCGGTCAGTATCCGTGTGCATCTGTGAAAATCTGTGGCCAATTATGTTTTTTAATCGTCTGTGTGTGTCCGTGTGGGTCTGTGGCTGATTGCTATGGCACGATGATGGTATCATTGGCGCGAATCAGGAGATTGTTTTTAAAATCTTTCCCTTTTATGATGTCCTTGTAATTAATTCTTAAAATCTTTTCCGTGTCGTTTTCAGTCCTGAAGAGAATAATCTCTTTTTTGGAGGCCCATTCGGTAAATCCGCCGGCAAGGGCAAACGCCTGCAGGACGGTCAGGCTTTTAACGATATTATACTCACCGGTTCTTACGATTTCCCCCAATATGTAAAATTTCTGGCTATCCGCACTGCGTACGCTAACAGTGACGGCAGGGTTGCTGACATACTCCTTTAACCGTTTCTCGATATTATTTTTGATCTGAATCGGCGTGCGACCGGCAGCCTGAATATCATTGAGCAGCGGAAATGAAATTTTACCATCGAGGCGAACCAGTATTTCTTCCCTTGAAAAATCAGGTTCCTTCCAGGTGGTAATTTCAAGGACATCTCCACTACCGATCAGGTAAGCATCCTTCGCGGATAAAGAATCTGTCGGTTGGGTGCCTTCGGTTATGTTTTCATCTGAAATTGCGCTTTGGGCCAAACAAAAAAATGAAATCAAAATAATAGAGAATAAGAATAATATTGATTTTTTTTTCATATCAGTTTCTCCCCCACCCGGGTAAACCGGAAATTACAATGTTGTTTGTTGGTTGTGAGTTGGGTTGACATAAAAATACGAACCTCGGGTACAAGCGCCAGATACAGCTCCGCTCTGTCAATTACAATATTGAAATCGATATAAAATATTGTAAATACTGCGTATTTTGTTTAATTTAGCGTAAAGATACAGTTACATTAAACACTATCGCGCGCCTTCACCGAAAAGAACGGTCTTGACAGTGCGAACAACGATCATCAAATCCATTAAAGTGGACATATTCTTGATGTAAAAGAGATCATAGTTCAATTTTTCCATGGCATCTTCCACCGACGCACCATAGGGGTAACTGATCTGAGCCCACCCGGTAACACCGGGTTTAACGGTAAATCGTTCTCCATAATAGGGAATGACATCTTCAAGCTGCCTGACAAAAAAGTCACGCTCGGGCCGCGGCCCCACAAAACTCATTTCCCCTTTTAACACATTCCATAATTGAGGCATTTCATCGATACGCCATTTGCGAATGAAATTGCCCACTCGTGTCACACGATCATCTTCATTCTGCGCCCACACAGGGCCACTTGCTTTTTCCGCATCTGCCTGCATGGAACGAAACTTGTGGACCTTGTAAAGTTTTCGTTTCTGACCGACACGCTCCTGGGAAAAAAAAACCGGGCCGTTTGAATCCAGCCGGATTAAAATGGCAACAAAAAGCAAGAGCGGCAACAATAAAAACAGCATAATGGAAGATAATAAAATATCTCCGATCCGCTTAAATAGCCTCAAAAATAACGATTTCCGAAAACCTTCGGAAAAAATGAGCCATCCTGGCGTAATTTGTTGTACAAGCAATTTACCGGTGAGCATTTCATAAAAGCTAGCACCTTCAAGAATTTCAATGCCGCTGGTCCTGCACCATAAAAGTTCTTTTATGGGTAAGGACTCCCTTTTCTCTTTCAAAGCAACCACTATTTTTTTTATTCCCAGGTCTTTTGATACCTCACAAATCCCCTCGTAGTTCTTTTTTATCATTGTATCTTTAAATTTCTGCTGAAAAAGATCACTATTATCGTTGAAATCCGGCACCAATAAACTGACTTCATAACCGCAATCGTGTGTGTCTTTTATTTCATAAAAAATATCTTCAGCCAGCTTGCTGGAACCGAGAATAAGAATTTTTTGATTAAACAATCCCCGTTTCAAAACAATGGTATAGCCCAAACGCCATAAAACCAACAGGATCAGGACGATTCCAATGCTGACAAAATAGATCCCCTGGGCGATTAAAGAAGCCGGAAAAATAAAATAAACCAGGGCCAGAATAATAGTAGCAACACCCAAAGACTGGAGCAGTCTAATACTCATCTCGGCTAAACTGTCACTCACTTTCAGGTTATACAGATCATTGTAATAGAGGCACACCTGGCAAACGATTGTAATCAAAAAGGCTTTTGCATAAATTTCATTGCTTTGAATAATAAACGAATCCATACCAAGAACAATCAAAGATGCCAGCAAAACGGCAATAAAGATAAACAATCCTTCTCCAAAGGCAAAGAAAAAATTCCTGGCAGGATAGTATTGTTTAAAAATTCTCAGCATAAAATTTCTTTACCTGGTGCGACATTTTTTCGGTTATTTGCCATAATAGCTGCCATAGGAATACCGTGACACCTGCCGGTTGAATTGATTTAAAACAACGCCGATAATCTTGTCTTTTCCGAGCATATCGATCAAATCGACCACATGTTCCCGTTTCGTCGTGCCATGCTTGATCACCAGAAGAATGGCATCAACCTGTCTGGCGATTGCAGCCGTTTCAGCAGTCAGTCGTGGTGGCGTAGAATCAATGACGATATATCGATCGCTGTATCTCTCCGTCACGTTTTTCAGTAACGTTGACATCTGGCCAGACGAAAGTAGTTCGGAAGGGTTGGAAACCGGGCCGCCTCCCGTCAGAATTGTCAATTTATCAAAAGCACTTTTTAGAAACAATGTGTCAAGGGTATGTTCACCGGAAAGGTACTCACTAAGCCCCGGCGCTCTCTCAAGACCAAAAGACGTATGAATCGTCGGAAGGCGCAAATCACAATCCATGAGCAGAACGTGCTTATCAATATTCTGGGCAATGCTAACCGATAGATTGGCCGCCACAAAAGATTTTCCTTCACCAGGTGTTGCACTGGTTACCAGAATCGTTCGAGGCGGTTTGCCGGTAGACGGGAATAAAATACTCGTCCTTAATTTCTTGAACTGTTCCGCTTCAATGCCATAGGGCCTTAATAGTGTAATAATATTTTTATCTATTTTCTCAGATTCAATAGAGACAGGTTTTCCTTCGACGGAAGACGCTTTTTCACTAAACCCCTTACCTGCATCCCTAACCGGGATAGCGGTATCCTTATTGACACCAACATTTTCAAAATTTGATTTCTCTAAGGCCTCAGAAATTTTCCCCACTTTATTTACCTCAAGTATTGCTGTGACAGGTGACGACACGTCATATATTAACAAACCGGCGGACAAACGCAATGGTCACGTCGACCCCTTTGAATGCCAGCACGCCAAATCCAGCCATCAGGCCAAGTGATACGATGGCGGCACATATACTCATGACGGCATTAAGCCGCCGCCATATCTTATTCTTACGTTGCAATACAGTTGGAATCGTGGCCAGTATCGGCAATCCCAGTATTGATTCAACATCCTCCGGATTTTTGAAGGCGGTGTTTATAAAATCGAGCAAAAAAACGACACCACCGCCTATTCCCAGTCCGAGAGCAACCGTTAAAAGAAACAATTTTCTCATATCCGGGCTCACGGGCTTCTGGGGAAGCCTGGCGGCGTCAATGATTCGAAACTGTTCGCCCTTTTGCTTCCGTTCCATATTCACGGAAATTTCAGCCTCCAGTTTTCGAGATAGCAAGGAACTATATGATTCCTGAATATCGTTGTAATCCCGCCTCAACGACATCAACTCCTGTTCTCTTTTGGGAGTATTTTCCACCCGTTTCTGATATTTCAGGACTTCATCATTCAACTGGGCAATTTCATCAGTCAGATTATTAATATCCTGTTTTATACCATATAGTTGCCTCTGATTAACCACGGCAGCACTGTTGACGTCGGAGCTAGACTGAACCTGAACCTCGGTGGGAGCTGTTTCCTTATTTTTGGATTCAACGTCAGCTATTCTATTTTCAAGGCGGATAACATCGGGATGGCGACTGGTATACCTGTTTTTCAAGCTTGCCAGTTGTTCTTTGAGTTGTCTCAGATTCAATGCATCATCAGACTCATTCTGCTCAGAGACATGAGTAGTGTGCATTTCACGAGCGGCCTGAATCTGATTTTCAATCACTGCCATGCGATCTTTAGCATCTCTAAGGCTTTCTTCCCTGTCACCAATCTGAACTTGAAGCCGATCTAAAATATTCAAATTCGTCTCAAGCTGTTCAGGAAGTTCCCCCATATATTGCTTACGGTATTCTTTCAGGGTTTCCTCAACATCCTCCAACCGCTTCCGCATTGTACTGAGTTCACTGTCGAGAAAATTACTGGTACCGACGGCCTGAGCTTCCCGGACTTTAAGATTTTCATTAATCACATAGGTTGACAGGGCATTGGCCACTTTCATAACCCGTTCCGGTTGATTCCCCTTGAATGAAATTGAAAACGCATCGGCCCCTCCCCTGGCACGGGTTATACTGACATCTATACGCTTGCGCAGACTTTCAAGTTTATCTTCCAGATACATCTTTTCATATTCAGGTTCTGAAAACAGCTTAAACTCATTAATAATTTTCTCAAGGTTGGACCGACTCATAATTTGCTGTGAAATCGTGCTTATCCTTGCATCAAGATCAATGGACACCACTGATTGCACATAATTACTCGGGACCCGCTGCGGTTCAACCAGAATGAGTGTTCCGGCCTCATATACCCGGGGCAATGTAATTGCGAGATAAATCCCCGCAAGCATGGCCATACAAAACGGTATGATAATATACCAGCGGCCTTTTAAAACCATTTCAACATATTGATCGATTTTTAAGTTTTGTTTTTTATCAGCCATATGATCAAAATCCGTTTATGCGCCTTTGAGAATGGAAGGCACGGTTTCTTTCCAAGGGTTGCGGGAAACAATAATTCTATATATCAATTTAAAGCCAATTTGTAAGTTTTTATTTTATTAAGTAACGATTTATAGCTGATATCCAGAATGCCTGCAGCCTGTCTGCGATTCCAATTTGTAATCTCAAGGGCCTTTTGCATAAATTCTTTTTCAATGACTTCCACAAAATCAGCCGTGATCCGTTTTAGTGATTTATGTTTATTATCTTCTAAATATTTTTTCAAATGCGGGTTTTGGATAAGCCTGCAGGTGTCTGCAAAAGACTGCATCATCTGCCGAGGATCTTTTTTATGTAAAGTCGTTTCCATCAGTTTAAAATATTCCCGTAATACGGCGTCATTGCCGTTTAAAACAAATCTTTTGATCAAATTTTCAAGTTCTCTTATATTGCCGGGCCAATCATATGAGTAAAAAATCTTTCTTACTTGCGGCTGTATACGAATCATTGATTTGTTTAATTCTTTGCAATATTCGGCGCTAAAAAAATCCGTCAGCGGCCATATGTCTTCTCTTCGATTTCTGAGAGAGGGAATTCTTATATTAAAAACATTCAACCGAAAAAAAAGATCTCTGCGAAATTTTCCCAGGGCCACTATATCTTCCAGTCGTCTGGTTGTTGATGCAATGATCCTGACATCAAAAGTCTCTCTTATGTGGCTGCATTGCTCATTTTGTTCACGTTCGCCAACAAAAGAGAGCATGTCCGCCTGAAGTCTGTTGGGGATATCACCAATCTCCTGTATAAAAAGGGTGCCTTTATGGGCACTTTTAAAAATATCCCGGGTATTGGCCTTGAATGTTGTGTTCAACGAATCAAAACAGTTAAAATTTTCTAAAAACAACGTACTGTTCAGCTTTACAAACGGTTCATCTTTTCGTTTCGAATGATGATGAATCGCTCTGGCAATCTTCTCTTTCCCGGTTCCCGCCTCTCCATGGATTAACACGGTATCCGGTAAATCGCGTAACGCATGAATCATTTTCTTTATTTTAACGACAGCCTTGCTGGTTCCAATCAGGCCATCGTTTTCAACAGTGGGTATTGCTGTAAATTTAGTGTCCAGCATTTTCTTGATCACGCTGTCAAAGGCAGACAATTGCTGTGTTTCATAAATTATCCGGATATCAAAATGAAAATTTTCCTTAATAAAATCCTGGACATGACGATCACTTGAAAGGATTAAAACCGGCAATCGGCGCTCTTTTTTTTCAAAGCCATTTAAAAATCTAATGATCCGTATCATGGGAAGCGCACCAACAATAACCAAATCAACTTTCAAATTGTCTAAATTATCCCCACATATTGTTTCGCTATCAAAAAAAAACGGAACATACCCTAAACGATTAAGGATCGACCTTAAACGATTTCTTTTTTTTACGTCAGTCTCAATGACAACGATTCTTTTTTTTTCGTATTCCGGCATGGCAATTGGTTTAATACAAACAACATCTGTTCTTTCACCATGAAGTTACTGAAGAACTTGAAGGGTAAGATCAGGTAATGCATTGATGTGTTTCGTGTCCTGGCCCTCATGGTGAAAAATAATTTTAATTTGTCCCAAAGCAACCGGAAATAAAATCAAACGCCATGGTGATTCATACGGCTGCTGCATTTCTGGTGAATTAATGACTTTAAAAAGCAAATTTGATGCCATTTGTTTACACAAATGGTAATATATTCATTTTATGCCATAAAAAAACAACTTTTTTATGTAAATAATTACCAATTCAAAGATAAATTATATCTAAATGAAAATTGTGCGTCCCTGCTTAAGATAAAATTTTAAATAAAATAGTTGTTAACGGTATTATATTACACAAAACATGTGTATTCTTTTACACAATTACATACATTTGGGTATTACCTGATTCAACAATGAAGGGTTTGGAAGGATAGAGGCGAAAAACGTGAGCTATTGATCTAAATCAGCTAAGAGAAAGCGTTCAACGAGAATAGTGAAATTTTTTAGGAATTCAACGATGGTGATATCCATAAAAAGTACAAAAGGGCACCATTTTTTACCCTCCGGGAAAGCCGGATGACGCCATATCCGTCGTTATCAAGGGATTGCGGTACATTATGACAGTTTCACCCTTGATGCCTCGGCTCTGAAGCCATCGGGCTTTTGCAACGATAGGGTAAACATCTTAAAAATTTGTTGTCAAACCCTGAATGATATTATATAAATTCTACGCCCCTGAATCAATGCTATTTTATTACCGTATTTATCGTGAACTACTTTTTGTAATTTTCAAAAAAAGGTTTCGTGGTACTGATCTTTTTGCGACACCTTGACATATGTCATCAAAAACGTCAGATGCAATGGCCAAATAATTTTTCAGAGGGAGCCATGAAAAAACCTGTAAAGATACTTATTATTGATGATAATGAAGAGATCATCAATATTCTTTATAATTTTTTTACCACCCGGCATTATACCGTTTCAACAGCGATAAACGGCTTGGATGGATTAAAACTGATCGAGGCCGATAATATCTCTTTTGATCTTATCATTACGGATCTGGTGATGCCGCATATCAGTGGCACCGCCATTATCAGCATCGTCAAAAAAAGATACCCGGCAATGCCGATTATTGCCATAACCGGTCAGGGTGAACATCCGGAAATCCTGGCCACTGAAGCCCATGCCGATGTTATCGTGAAAAAGCCCTTTGATCTAACCGAATTAGAAAAAACAGTTAAAACCGTATTGAAGAAAAAAGCAGGTGATCATAAGCATAATGGGCATAAACCATAACACCTATGAACATCCTGATATCATAGTATCATTAAGGTTCTAAAAAAAATCCCGGCTGCAAGCGCATGCGATATGGGATATACAGGAATAAAAATGCTTCCTTCTATTATTGGTACCAGCCCTAATATTGTAAAAATACGGGAATTGATCAATCACGTTGCCGATACCGGCCTGAATACTGTTATTTGCGGCGAAAGCGGTGTGGGCAAAGAAGTGGTGGCGCAGAGTCTCTATCAAAAATCATCCAGAATGGGGAAACCCTATATAAAAATAAACTGTGCGGCATTACCGGAAGGATTGCTTGAAAGCGAACTCTTTGGATATGAAAAAGGGGCATTTACCGGAGCAGACCAGAAAAAAAAAGGAAAATTTGAATTGGCCGATGCCGGTGTATTATTGCTGGATGAAATAGGCGACATGTCCATGCCCCTGCAGGCCAAACTGCTGCATGTACTGCAAAGCGGCGAGTTCTCACCTCTTGGCGCTGTAAAAGATATTAAAACAAATACATGGGTAATAGCTGCCACCAATCATGACCTTGAACAGGATGTAAAAAACAAAAGATTCAGAGAAGATCTGTATTACAGGCTCAACATTATTAAGATATACATCTCCCCGCTTAGAAAAAGACCTGAAGATATCCCCCTTCTACTGGATTATTACATTAACGTTTACACGCCTAAATTCGACAGCAAACATATATTAAAGCCCCGCCAGATCGAAAAGTTAAAAGGATATCACTGGCCCGGAAATGTCAGAGAACTTCAAAATGTATTGAAACGGATACTGGTGCTGGGCAACTGCGATGAGGTCATTGATGAACTCAAATTTGACAGTGGTACACCGTATGATCCCGATATGAAAAAATCGACTACCCGTTCTTCACCGCTGGCAGAAGATCTGTTTTCATTTGAAATTGACAACCCACAAAAAGTTGCGTCGTTCTCTCTTAAAAAAATTAAAAAAAAGGCTTTGGATAGTATTGAAAAAGAAGTCATTTCCAATATCCTGGATAAAACCGCCTGGAACAGAAGCAGGGCCACCAAAATTTTAAAAATAAGTTACAAAACACTGCTTTCAAAAATTAAAGACCTTGACATCGTTCCGCCATCTTCCCAAGGCGATGGCTCGGAGAATAACAAAAATTGACGGTCTCGTAAAAATCCGATTTTTTACGAGACCATCAAAAATTAGAAAAGGAAACTAAGTGAGGAAAAACACAAACAACGAGGTGAGGTATAACCTATTTTACACATAATCCCAATATTTGTAACCTTTTTTTCCTATTTTTAATATGACATATACGTTCTTATTTTCAAGACGGTATAACCCAAGCCATATGTATCTATATAAAATTAAACTAAATTTTAATTACACAAAAAATCATCCGAGGATTTGAAAATAATACGCCCCAAAGGCACAAATTTTGCTTTGCTACAATATATAAAATTATGTTTTTTATTTTTTATAAACCAAATACCCTTATGTTTTCACCATGTCTTAACGATATCTACTATGAATGATTATATTGAAAATTTAAAATTAAAGGATAATGGTGGAAGGCGTACGGAAAATGATCGCAGGCAGTTTTCCTACTCCATGTATATTCCCGAACGAAGGAACAGGACGGATCGACGTTCCGGTACAGACCGTCGCAAAAGCCCCAGGACCTATTCCCGTTTTGCAGATTTCTTATAATTTATGATCTGTCAGCCAAAAGACTCCGTCGGCAAAACTCAATTGCCGCATCCCGCATGGCCGGCACATTTTCACGATACAGATGCCCCTGTCTGATTAACCCGACGATCAGCGCCAGTATCAACTCAACAGTCAATTCAATAGAAATCGCCTTAAACTCTCCGGTGGCAATGCCTTTTTCAAGACAACCACTGAGAATCTCCGTCAACCATTCCCGCTGCTTTGCCAGGCTTTTTTTACAGATATTTTCCGGGTCCGTAAATTTAGCCGGACACCCGTTCGTGATCAGGTATATTTCGCGAGGGGACGTTTGAACCATCTCCAGATGGAAATGAATCAGCCGTTGAATTTTCTCAAATTCCGTTTTCGACGACAGGTCAACTTCATCCAGATACTTAAAATACTTATTAAAAATCAATTTTAAAACATGGCTGAAAAGATCGTTTTTACCTTCGAAATGATAATAAATCAACGGTTCTGTAACGCCTGCGGCCCTAGAAAGCTGGATGGTTGAGGTGCCTTCAAAGCCCTGGTCCGCAAACAGACGAATAGCGGCATCAATTAAATTTTGTTTCTTATTCATAACAATTCACCTGCCTTTATTTGCCGGTCTCGTAAAGGTTCCAACGCCTGCGTTGCGAGGCAGCCCGTAATCATTCAACGGTCGACGGCTACGCCTCATGATTGCAAAATTTGCGCGCCTTGACACGCAGTGAAGCGTAGCGCTCATTTGAAACCTTTACGAGACCGTCTTATTTGTATATCGCAAAAAGATGATAGTCGTCTTTTCGTTCACCTGAGGAAAAAATTTAGGAATCATTAAATAAATACCGAACCGGTTGATTTGTCAATGATTAATTGAAAATAAAACCATTGCGACCGGTTTCGCCGGCTCAGGGGCGTTTGAAGCGCTGATGTTATTATTATTTTGAACTTCTCGACGGCCGCAGGGCATACCGATCATGGGCTGACAGAACGGTTTTTCTCAAACGAATGGATTTCGGTGTGACCTCCACCAGTTCATCCTCACGGATAAAATTAATGGCCCGCTCGAGGCTCATGAGTTTCACCGGCGATAGGACAACGGCTTCATCCTTGCCGGATGCCCGCATATTGGACAATTTTTTTTCCTTGCATGGATTGACGTTAATATCATTGTCCTTGCTGTGTTCTCCGATAATCATTCCTTCGTACACAGGGTCTCCCGGAACGCTGAAAAGCCGCCCCCGGGGCTCAAGATTAAAAAGTGCATACGCCACGGCCCGACCCCCTCGGTCAGACACCAGTGAGCCGGTAAATCTGGCAGGAAAATCCCCTCGATACACCTCATATCCGGAAAGATACGAATTCATGATCCCGGTCCCCCGGGTATCGGTTAAAAATTCATCCCGATAGCCGATAAGCGCTCTGGACGGTACGGAAAACTCGATGCGCGTCCTCCCCTTACCGTTGTTTACCAGATGGGTCATGCGGCCCTTACGGACAGCCAGTTTTTCAGTGACAACGCCCAGAAAATTTTCATCACATTCCACAAAAAGGTGTTCCATGGGCTCCAACGTTTGACCATCCTTATATTTAAAAATGACTTCAGGCCGTCCCACACACAGCTCAAAACCTTCCCTACGCATGGTTTCCAGGACAATGGCAAGTTGGAACTCGCCTCTTCCCTTAACGACAAATCCTTCGCCATCTTTGGCTGCTTCCACCTGGATCGCCACATTGATCAGGGCTTCTTTTTCAAGGCGTTCCCAGATCCTGGCCGACTGAACATACTTGCCTTCACGGCCGCTGAAGGGCGAATCATTAATCATGAACCGCATGGCCACCGTGGGTTCATCAATGGAAATTCGCGGTAAGGCGTTGGGCGCATCCCGAGTGCAGATGGTGTCCCCGATATTGACATCATCAATGCCGGCCAGTACCGCAATATCACCTGCCTCGGCAATTTCAGTCGCTTTGAGTTGAAGGCCTTCGTAAATCTGCAACTGAGAAATTTTAAGGGGCAACTGCTGTCCCTTTTCAGCGATCCTGACCAGAAAATCTTTGGCCTTCACCCGGCCGTTGACAATCCGGCCGATGGCAAGCCGCCCCAGATAATCGGAATAACCCAGGTCAGACACCAACATCTGAAAAGGGGCATCCGGGTTGCAGGTTGGGGCCGGCACCTGGTCCACAATCAAATCAAAGAGAACATGCAGGTTCTCTCCTTTTTCCTGCAATGTTCGTTTTGCCATACCATCCCTGCCAATGGCATACAACAGGGGAAATTCAAGCTGGCCTTCATTGGCATCCAGATCAATGAGCAGGTCATAGACTTCATCTAGTACCGCCTCCGGACGGGCATCCTTGCGGTCTATTTTATTGATCACCACAATAATTTTTAAACCGGCCTCCAGGGCCTTTTTTAAAACAAAACGGGTCTGGGGCAAGGGCCCCTCGGAAGCATCCACCAACAGCAGTGCACCGTCGGCCATGGAAAGCGCCCGTTCAACCTCACCCCCGAAATCGGCATGGCCGGGTGTGTCGATAATATTGATCTTGACATCCTTCCAGATGACTGAACAATTTTTGGCCGCAATGGTAATGCCTCGTTCCCTTTCCAGTTCCATGCTGTCCATAATTCGCTCATCAACATTCTGCCCGACCCTGAACGTACCACACTGGCTGAACATGGCGTCCACCAGCGTGGTCTTGCCGTGGTCGACATGCGCAATGATTGCTATATTTCTGATATCTTTATGATTATTCATATCCCTCATTTTTTTAACAAACTCCCTTTCCTTTCATAAAATAAACGTAAATATTTATACCATAGAATAAACTATTGCAACAAATTAAAAAAATATGATAGTATTTCAAGATTTAATTTTGTACTCACCGGCCTGGAGATATGATCAGGAATCACTGAAAACCGACACAAGACCGACCAAGGAAAACTTATGCCAAAACGCGACGACATCAGCAAAATACTCATTATCGGCTCCGGGCCCATCATTATCGGCCAGGCGTGTGAATTCGACTATTCCGGCACTCAGGCCTGCAAAGCCCTGCGCGGCCTTGGCTATGAAATCGTACTGGTCAATTCCAATCCGGCCACCATCATGACCGATCCCGGTACAGCCGATATCACCTATATCGAGCCGCTGACGCTCAACGCCTTAACCCGGATTATCGCTAAAGAACGACCGGACGCCCTGCTTCCGAACCTGGGGGGCCAATCCGCGCTAAACCTGTCCTCTGAATTAAGTGAAGCCGGCGTTTTAGAAAAATATCACGTCAACGTAATCGGGGTTACCGTCGGCGCCATCAAACGCGGGGAAGACCGCACAGCCTTTAAACAAACCATGGAACGGTTAGACATTGAAATGCCCATGAGCCGGACCGTCACCACTGTTCAAGACGCCGAAGAAACAGCCGAACAACTGGGGTATCCGGTGGTGATCCGACCAGCCTATACCATGGGTGGCACCGGCGGCGGTCTGGTCTATAACCGTGAAGAGCTTCAAACCATCGCAGCCCGTGGCCTGGCGGCCAGCAGGGTTAACCAGATACTGGTGGAAGAATCGGTCCTGGGCTGGGAAGAGCTGGAGCTGGAGGTCGTCCGCGATGCCAAAAACCAGATGATTACCGTTTGCTTTATTGAAAACGTGGATGCCATGGGGGTTCATACCGGTGACAGTTTCTGCACGGCCCCCATGCTCACCATCGATGAAGAACTCCAGCAACGCCTGCAGCAATACGCCTATGATATCGTTGAGGCCATTGAAGTGATCGGCGGCACCAACGTGCAATTCGCCCATGATCCCACAACCGGCCGCGTGGTGGTGATTGAAATCAACCCGCGCACATCCCGCTCCTCCGCCCTGGCATCCAAGGCCACCGGTTTTCCCATTGCCTTTGTCTCTTCTCTGCTGGCAGGGGGCCTGACACTGGACGAGATTCCCTATTGGCGTGATGGAAGCCTCGACAAATACACCCCCTCGGGTGATTACGTGGTGGTCAAATTTCCCCGCTGGGCCTTTGAAAAATTCGAGGGTGTTGAAGATGTTCTCGGTACCCAGATGCGGTCCGTGGGTGAAGTCATGTCCATCGGCAAGAACTACAAGGAAGCCCTGCAGAAAGCCATCCGAAGCCTTGAGATCAACCGTTACGGCCTGGGTTTTGCCAAGGATTTCAATAAAAAGCCGGTAGATGAGCTCATGAACCTGTTGAACCGGCCCAGCAGCGAGCGTCAATTCATCATATACGAAGCCCTGCGCAAGGGGGCCGACGTCCGGGATATCAGCAACAAAACCCATATCAAAACATGGTGGCTCGAACAGATGAAACAGCTGGTGGACCTGGAAAATGAGATTATTTCATACCGAGGCCGGGATCTTCCCGATGAGCTGCTGATCCGGTCCAAAAAAGATGGTTTTGCAGATAAATACCTGGCCCAGATTCTGGATCTGCCGGAAAGCCGAATCCGGGAAAAACGTCTCTCCCTGGGCCTTGCCCAGGCATGGGAACCGGTGCCGGTGAGCGGCGTTGAAAATGCGGCCTATTATTATTCGACCTATAACGCCCCGGACCGTGTGCCGGTGAGCAGCCGTAAAAAAATTATGGTGCTGGGCGGTGGGCCCAATCGCATCGGCCAGGGAATTGAATTTGACTACTGCTGCGTTCACGCGGCCTTTGCCATCCGGGATGCCGGCTATGAATCCATCATGGTCAATTGTAACCCGGAAACCGTTTCCACGGATTATGACACATCGGACAAATTATATTTCGAACCGTTGACCGTCGAAGATGTCCTGAGTATTTATGAAAAAGAAAAACCCGAAGGGGTCATCGTCCAGTTCGGGGGTCAGACCCCCCTGAACATCGCCGGTGAACTGGCCCGGGCCGGTGTGCGTATTCTGGGTACTACCCCTGAAACCATAGACCTTGCCGAAGACCGTGACCGCTTCCGCAAAATCATGCGCAAGCTGGGCATTCCCAAGCCGCAATCCGGCATGGCCTCCGATATTGAGCAGGCATTGGCCATTGCCGGCAAACTCGGCTACCCCCTGATGGTCAGACCCTCCTATGTTCTTGGCGGACGGGCCATGGCGGTCATCTATGACCAGGATATGCTCAAACAGTATATGACTTCAGCCGTGGATGTCTCTCCGGAACGACCCATTCTCATCGATAAATTCTTAGACAACGCCATTGAAGCGGAAGCCGATGCCATCTCGGACGGTAAGGCGGTTTTTGTACCCGCTGTAATGGAACATATTGAACTGGCCGGGATTCACTCCGGTGATTCGGCCTGCGTCATCCCGCCGGTGAGCATTGCCCATAAACACATTGAAACCATTACGGCATACACCAAAGCCATTGCCACAGAACTGAATGTGATCGGGCTGATGAATATCCAGTACGCCATATACAACAACACCGTCTATATTATCGAAGCCAATCCAAGAGCATCACGCACGGTACCCCTGGTTTCCAAAGTATGTAATATTTCCATGGCCCGCATTGCCACCCAGCTCATGCTCGGGAAAACCATCGAGGAGATGCATCTCAAACATAAAAAAATTCCCCACTTTGGGGTCAAGGAGGCGGTCTTCCCGTTCAACATGTTTCCCGAAGTCGATCCATTGCTGGGTCCCGAAATGAGATCAACCGGTGAAGTGCTTGGCCTGGCCGACAGTTTTGGGCGTGCCTTTTTTAAATCCCAGCAGGCCATTCAACTCCCCCTGCCCCTGGAAGGCAGTGTGCTGTTTACCATCGCAGACCGTGATAAATATCCGGCCCTTGAACCCGTCAGGCTTTTCAGAGACATGGGATTTAAAATCGTTGCCACCAAAGGGACCTATGAATTTCTGGATGAACAGGGAATTGAATGCAAACAGGTTAAAAAGCTGGGCTACGGCCGGCCCAATCTGATCGATGCCATCAAAAACGGTGAAATTCAACTCGTCATTAACACGCCCGGCGGCCGACAAAGCCGGCACGACAGCTCCTATATTCGCAAGTCCGCCATCAAATACAACGTTTTGAATATTACCACCACCGCGGCAGCGGTGGCCGCTGCCAAAGGCATCGAAACGTGTCGAAATGGATCCAGCAAGGTAAAATCTTTGCAGGAATACCATGCGGATTTATTAGGATAATTCATGAAAGCCGTTATTCAAAGAGTTAAACAAAGCAGTGTAACGGTGGATGACACCATCATCAGCAGCATCGGACCCGGAATGCTGGTTCTCCTGGGGGTTGCTGAAAATGATGCGATGGAAGAGGCCCGTTACCTGGCTGAAAAAATTACCCGCCTCAGGATATTTTCCGATGAAAAGGGTAAAATGAACCGATCCCTAACGGATACCAGCGGCGAAATGCTGGTAGTCTCTCAATTTACGCTTCTGGGGGATTGCCGAAAGGGAAGGCGGCCTTCATTTGTCCATGCCGCCGACCCCCCAGTCGCCAAGGCCCTATACGAAGCATTCGTGGCGCAGGTTCACGGGCAGGGAATCAGGGTGCAGACCGGATGCTTCGGGGCCATGATGGATGTTTCTTTAATCAATGACGGTCCGGTAACGCTGGTACTGGAAAAATGACCGGTTACAAATTTTTCAAAACAACCGTTTTCTTTCTGTTGATTCTGGGAGGAATGACGTGCCCTTCGCTTTCAGCAGCCGTGCCTGCAGCCGATTTTAAGGACCTTGCGCCCCTGATCAAAAACCATGACGCCGTGGTGGTGGCCGACACCAACGGTAAAGTCCTTTTTTCCAAAAATGCCGATCAACCGTTGATTCCTGCTTCGATCCTTAAACTGTTAACGTCCCTGGCAGCCTTTCACTACCTTGGGGAAGACTTCCGCTTTATTACCGAATTTTATATCGATGATCGAGCGAACCTGACGGTCAAAGGCTATGGTGACCCCCTCTTGGTTTCCGAAGTCCTGTCGCAGATGGCCGGCAATATTGCCGAAATTTTACAAAGCGCCCCTGAGTTCAGCCGCCATCACAACAGCATCAACCATCTTTTCCTGGATAACACTTATTTTCAACAGACGCTGAAAGCACCCGGCACGGCGGCATCTGTTGAGCCGTATGATTCACCCAACGGCGCCCTCTGTGTCAATTTCAATACTGTACGGTTTAAACGCCGGGGAGCCACCTATGTGAGTGCCGAACCCCAGACGCCCCTTTTACCCATGGCCCTGCCGAGGATCAAAAAGTCAAAACTGACCCATGGGCGGATACTGCTTTCCCAAACCGGACAGGAAGGCACACGGTACGCCGGTCATCTGCTGGCTTATTTTCTGGGGCAACAGGGAATCAGGATTAACGGTGATATCAAAATAAAAAACCGGGAAACAGAAAATAGCCGGCTGTTATTCAGGTACACATCGCATTTTTCCCTGTCTCAGATTATATCCAGGCTCCTGGAATACTCCAATAATTTTATCGCCAACCAGCTGCTGATAACCATTGGTATCAAGGCGGGTTCCCTCCCCGGAAGCGTTGCCGGGGGATCTTGTGCGGTGATGGATTATGCCATAAACAAGGTGGGATTAAAAAGCGTGACAATGGTGGAAGGTTCAGGGATATCAAGAAAAAACAGGCTATCCGCCATGGACATGATCAAGATTTTACAACAGTTTATGCCGTACCGGCATTTAATGCAACGCGACGGCGATATCATCTATAAGACCGGGACCCTTACCGGCATCAGCACCCGGGCCGGTTATTATGAAGACGGCATCGGCCCGGTGCGACTGTTCGCCGTGATGTTAAATTCAATGCCGGCCCGGCCTGCCGGGGATATTGTCAATGTCATCAGGAAGTGTATCAGTGACTAAATTCTGAAATTCGTGTTTTATGTGTCAAAAAATAAAAATTACAAATAAATCAAAATGATTAAAATTCCAAAAGACAGAGAAATCAAAATGCACCAATTCAAAACTGAATTCGGTTAATCAAATAGTGTTGGGTTTTGTTTAACCCATTTTAAGATCAGGTGGACATTGTTATTTGGAATTTTTTTGTTATTTGGTGCTTGTAATTTGTCATTTGCGGCGTTCGCCTTCTCAACAGCACCGATTTTTTATCCGGGTTAGGGGTTCGGCGTTTCACCCCAGGTGATGGCGGCATAAGCACTGTGGTTATGAATGGATTCAAAATTCTCGGCACTGACGGAAAACCAGGTAATATTGTCATCTTCTTTTAGCTGAACCGCGATATCCCGTACGACATCTTCTACAAACTTGGGATTATTATAGCCCTTCTCAGTCACATACTTTTCATCCACACGCTTAAGCACGGAAAACACACCACACGAAGCGCATTCCTCCACAAGCTCAATCATATCCTCCATCCAGATAAATTTTTTAAATCGTGTGCTGAGCCTGACTTCTCCGCGCTGATTATGGGCACCGGCATCACTGATTTCTTTAGAACAGGGGCACACCGAAGATATGGGGACAATGACTTCCGATACGATATCGGTTTTTACCGTTGAATTGCTCGACCCGATAATTCGGCAGGTGTAATCCATAAAACCGGAGATCTGGCTTATGGGTGCTTTTTTTTCCATAAAGTAGGGAAAGGTGACTTCGAGATGGGCAGCTGCGGCATTTAAATGCTTTTTCATCTCCTCCAGAATCACTGAAAATTTTTCCAGTGAAATTTCAGGCCCCAGCAGATGCAGCAACTCTACAAAACGGCTCATATGGGTGCCCTTATCTTTGTGGGGCAGATTAACATACATATTTACCGAAGCTACGGTGTCCTGACTTCCCTGACGGCGGTCACGCACGGTAATGGGATATCTTAAGTTCTTGATACCCACATTGTCGATGGGCATATTGCGATAATCGCGTTGTTTCTGGATATCTTTCATGATTTTTATTTTAACAAATAATCAACGTTGACGTGGCTCATGGAACGAAAAATGTTTCCCTTTATTTTACGATTGCTGCGGTACAGCTGGTTTAAGAGGGTTTTTATCTCCCGCCGTTTTGAGCGACCCGCACTGGGGCACGGATTGACAAAATCCGGAAATTTTTGTTCCCGGGCAAAGCGTCGTATAACCGCTTCATCCGCAAAGGCCAGGGGCCGGATCACCGTGTATTTGTTTTTAAAAAAAGACTGTGCCGGCTGCATGGTGCTGATCTCCCCGGCATAACACATGTTCAAAAAAAGCGTCTCAATAATATCGTCACGGTTATGGCCAAGGGCAATTTTTTGACAATTCAACTCCGCCGCCACCTCAAACAGCCTTTTCCGACGCAACCGGGAGCATAGAAAACAGGGATTCTCCCGATTTTCAGGACTGTGCCCGATAATGCCGCAATCGGTATATTCCACCCGAAGGGAAAGCCCAAGTGTCTCACAATACCGTTTCAGGGGTTTGCCAAAGCCGTTGTCAAATCCCGGATCGATAAAAACCGGAAACAGTTCATATTGAACCGGTATCCGGGCAAGTCGTTCGTTCAACATCCATGCCAGCGTGAGGCTGTCACTACCCCCGGACACCCCCACCACAATGCGGTCACCGTCACGAATCATGTCGTATCTGTGCAGCGCTTTACCCATGGCCCTGTTAAGCGTCTTGTATGTATAGCCCTGCAACATAAAATAGCAACACTCTTTATGCCGATACCGTTATTCCAAGTCCGAGTCCTGATGCTCAATGATTTTACCGGCGGCGATTTCTCTAAGTGAAACAACAATATCTTCGTTCTTGGGTGAACTTACAAGATATTCCGATCCTTCGCGGATCTGCCGTACCCGTTTAGCGGCCATATGGACCAGCTTGAACCGGTTGGGCACCCTTTTTAAACAATCATCAATTGTAATTCTTGCCACTTTTCACCTCTTGCTGTTTAATTTTATAATTTTTGACCATAAAAAAATACAAATTAACTAATTATTAAAGAATTTCCACAAGCTCGTAAGTCCGCTTGCCCCCGGGGGCTGCAAGGATGATCTCTTCACCCGGTTTTTTGCCGACCATGGCCATGCCAAGGGGTGAGGATACGGAAATACGCCCTTCATGGATATCCGATTCATCAGGCCCCACAAGCTGATATTCAACCGCTTCCCCGGTATCTACGTTTTCCAGCAAAACCCTTGTTCCAAAAACCACCCTGTCTTTAGGCAAATTCCCGGGGTCAATGATATCGGCGCTGGCCAGCTTGAATTCCAGATCGCCAATACGTCCCTCAATAAATCCCTGGCGGTCCTTGGCCGCTTCGAATTCGGCGTTTTCCGAAAGGTCGCCATGGGCCCGGGCCTCTTCGATCGCTTTAATATTTTCCGGTCTTTCAACACTTTTCAGCTTTTTAAGCTCTCTTGAAAGAATCTCATACCCAGTTTTGGTTATCGGTACCCGCTCCAAAAGTATTCTCCTGCTGACAAATCCGTCAGCTTATAAGTAGTCTTTTATCAATAGTTCAGCAATCTGGACCGCGTTGGTTGCCGCGCCCTTGCGTATATTATCCGCGACAATCCACAAATTAATACCGTTTTCAACCGACGCATCCTGACGAATCCGGCCCACAAGGGTCATATCCTGCCCGGCGGCATCAATGGCCAACGGGTAGACATTATTTTCAGGATCATCCACAAGAAAGACACCCGGCTGTTTTTCAAACATCCTTTTGACGTCAACAGCGGCAATGGGTTGATATGTTTCGATATTGACGGATTCGGAATGACTGTAAAAAACAGGTACACGGACCGTGGTGGCTGTTATTCGAAGGGTATCGTCTTCCAGAATTTTTCGGGTTTCATTAACCATCTTCATCTCTTCTTTGGTATACCCGTTGTCCAAAAATGAATCGATATGCGGCAGACAGTTAAATGCAATCTGGTGGGGATACACCTTGTTTTTGCATTCCATAAAATTCAACATGGCCCGGGTCTGGTCGGAAAGTTCATCAATGGCTTTTTTACCCGTGCCGGAAACCGCCTGATAGGTGGAAACCACAATCCGCTTGATTTTGTATTTTTCATGAAGGGGGGCCAAGACCACCACCATCTGAATAGTGGAACAGTTTGGATTGGCGATGATGCCTTTTCGGGTATACCCGGCCACTGCATGGGGGTTTACTTCGGGAACCACCAAAGGAACCTCCGGATCCATGCGCCAGGCACTGGAGTTATCCACCACCACACAGCCGTCTTTGGCCGCAAAGGGCGCAAATTGCTTGCTGGTACCGCCCCCTGCGGAAAAAAGAGCAATATCCATTCCCTTAAAGGAATCTTCCGTTAATGTTTCCACGGTGAGCGGCACGTCATTAAAACGCACTGTTTTTCCTGCACTGCGACTGGATGCAAGCAGTTTGATTGATTTGACAGGGAAATTTCTCTCTTCCAGACAGGCCAACATCTGTTCCCCCACAGCCCCGGTGGCACCGGCCACTGCAATATTGAATTTTTTATTCTCCATCTTTATCTCCGTTCAGACCGTACACACATTCGGTAACCGTTACCATGGCCCAAAATGAAAACTGCCGGCCCTAAAAAAAAAGCCAACAGTTAAACGTTATCATCATATATAATACAAATGCTACCTGTGATTTTCCATCTCGTGGGCTTCGTTCGGCTCGACAGAATCCTTTCTCTTAAAATGCCGAACCGCATTAAAGGGGCCGGATATGACATAGAGGGCGCCGATCAGAAAAAGTGTCACGGACGGTTGGGCCGCGATGAATATCAGTATCAGTATGGCGCCAACCAACACATTAAAATTCATTTTTCTGAACAATTCAGGTTTCTTGAAGCTATTGTAGCTTATGGAACTCACCATTAAAAAACTTAAGGTATATAAAATAATCATAAGGATAAAAGGGTGTACGCCACCCGCCATACCAATTTTGTGACAAAACAGGACAATCACGGCATTCATGCCGGCACCGGCCGGAATCGGGAGGCCCACAAAATGATCACTGCTGACGGTTCCCACCTGGGTATTGAACCGGGCCAGGCGAAGCGCCCCGCAGGCCATAAACAAAAACGCAGCCAGCCAGCCAATCCTTCCCAGGGGCTTCAAGGCCCAGAGATACATCATCAAACCGGGTGCCAGACCAAATGAAATCAGGTCGGCCAGGGAGTCATATTCAATCCCGAATCGACTGGTTGTATTGGTGGCTCTGGCAATCTTGCCGTCAAGGCCGTCAAATATACCCGCAATAATAATGGCCATGGCTGCCGGTACAAATCTTCCGTTAATTGATGAAATAATGGCATAAAACCCGCAAAACAGATTCAATGAGGTAAAAATATTCGGCAGAATATAAATACCACGCCGAAGCCGCTCATTTTTCAACATTTTTTTTCTTTTCATTTTAAATATCCTATAATGGAATTACCGGCCGTTACCCGCTGACCAACTGTCACATTAAGCCTGCTTTCCACCGGCAGATATACATCAAGACGAGAGCCAAAGCAAATCATGCCAAAACGCTGTCCGCGGACAACTGAATCCCCGGTGGTTGTGTTGCAGATAATACGCCTGGCGATTAGTCCGGCGATCTGTACCACGCAATACGTTACACCTTCCCCGGTTTTAATAAAAAGCGCATTGTGCTCATTTTCCTTGGACGCTTTATCCAGGTTCGCAGAAAAAAATTTTCCCGGGTGATAGCTTATTTTCTCTACCGTCCCGTCATGGGGAACCCGATTGACATGTACATTAAATACCGACATAAAGATACTTATTTTTTTACAAGTTCCCTGATAATAGGTATCCTCTTCTACCGTATCGGCATAAACGACTTTGCCGTCGGCGGGAGAAACCAGTGCATGGGGTTCTGTCGGCGTCACACGATCCGGATCTCTGAAAAAAAAACAGACAAAAAAAGTAACTGCCAGTGCCGACAATGCAAAAAATTTCATCCCCAGAAGCGCAAACACAAACGTTGTAAAAGCGCAGGCAAATATTACTGGGTATCCGGGTTTTGCAATGGGAAACGCCGTTGGCCGCGGTAAATCACCCCAAGAATAATTTTTCATTCAACAAGCCTTTTTATGACCTTGATCTGATGGTAAATTTTTGTAAATACTGTCTATAATTTTTCAAGTCTAACAAACCCCACCACCCTTGTCAATGATAAGGCTTTATTATAGATTTAACTAAACGAAGACTTAAGCTGTTCGCTATTGGCTTTTAGGCTATGGAAATCATTAACGCATCGCTTTTACATCCTGGCTTCAGACCATCTTTGGCCGGCTTTTTACGAGTTTATCAAGATTGACCTGTGCATCTGATTTTCTCAGATAAACGGGTACAACTCCGGCAAGATCCTCAATGTCCCCGTTTATTAATTTTTCCAGTCCCATCAAAGCCACCGTAGAGGCCCGGAGGGTGTGCACAAGACAGGGGGCAAATCGGGCCAGCGGTCCCAGATGCGCCCTGATGTGAGCGGCATACAACACGGCGCCACTGCCGATAAACAGGGCCGGTTCGTCAATACAGCCAATGGCCTCCGGCAAATCGCAAACCCGTTCCGGCGTACAAGGGCGGATTGTTTCATTGTCTGTACATCGATAACAGCGGCAATACACCTGTTCCCTGCGGGCATCAATCATTGAACAGACGAGGGCATCACTGCAACAGGCCTGCATGGCCAGGGCCGCCAGACTCGAAACCCCGACAATGGGCTTATCCAGGGCCAGGGCCAGGCCCTTTACCGTACCCAGCCCGATGCGCAGCCCGGTGAAGGTGCCGGGTCCGCGGGTGACGACAAAACCGTCCACATCTGCGATGCTCACCGTTGCCGCTTTGATGACCTGATCAATCAGGGTCATTAAATGCGTTGAATGGGTATCTCCCCCACCCACGGTCAGTTCAGCCCGCAGATGCTGATCTTCAATCAACGCCGCACTGCAGCTCCGGGTAGACGTATCAATGCCAAGTATAACCATTTTATTTTTTACTGCCCCGGGTCTTTGGTGCCCCGGCTTTGGGTGTTATTTTCGATTTGGCTTTAACTTTGGGTTTGACTTTCGGTTTTGCCTTGGGTTTTGTCTTTTCGGATGTTTTTGGGGCCTCCAGCGCAATGGGCAACACTTCATCCATGTGCCTGACCGGTATAAATTTAATTTTACGTTTCACATTGGCAGGGATCTTAACCAGATCCTTTTTATTCTTTTCAGGCATAATAATGGTTCTGATGCCGGCCCGCAACGCCCCCAGTGCCTTTTCTTTTAAACCACCAATGGGCAGTACCCTGCCCCTTAAGGTAATTTCACCGGTCATGGCCACATATTTATCAACGGCCCGGTGGGTCAATGCCGAAATGAGCGCAGTGGCCATGGCAATACCGGCCGAAGGCCCATCCTTGGGTATCGCACCGGCCGGTACATGGATATGCACATCCAGGTTCTCAAAAATATTCTCGTCAACATCAATTGATTTGAGATTGGCCCGGGTATAACTTAAGGCGGCCCTGGCGGATTCCTGCATGACATCCCCAAGCTGGCCGGTAATAATCAACTCTCCCTTGCCGCCGATCAATGAGGCCTCAACATACAGGGCCTCCCCCCCTACCTGGGTCCAGGCAAGACCGGTGGACAGCCCCACCTGGCTCTGTTCCTGATCCATCTCCGGATAATATTTCGGGGGACCGAGATACTTGGGAAGATTGTTTTTAGTAATGCCGAATGTCCCTTTTTCCCCTTCGGCAATTCTACGGGCGATTTTGCGACAAATGGTACCGATCTCTCTTTCAAGATTTCGCAACCCGGCCTCACAGGTATATTCGTCGATGATCTGGGACATGGCCCCGGGAGAGATACCAATATTCTTAACCTTCAATCCATTGTTTTTAATCTGCCTCGGGAGAAGGTAGGTCTTTGCAATAACATTTTTCTCCTCCTGGGTATAACCGGCAAGCTGAATGACCTCCATACGGTCCAGAAGCGCCGACGGAATCGTATCCAGAACATTGGCCGTTAGAATAAACATGACCTTGGAAAGATCAAAGGCCAGATTCAGATAATGATCACTGAACGCCGTGTTCTGCTCAGGATCAAGGGCTTCCAGCAGGGCAGAAGAAGGATCTCCTCGAAAATCAGATCCCAGTTTATCAATCTCATCCATCATAAAAACAGGGTTATTGGTACCGCACTGCTTGAGCCCCTGCAGGATACGTCCCGGCAATGCACCGATATACGTTCGCCGATGTCCGCGAATTTCGGCCTCATCCCGGATGCCCCCCAATGAAATCCTGACAAATTTACGTTGCATGGCTTTGGCAATAGCCTGGCCCAGGGACGTTTTCCCCACCCCGGGGGGTCCCACAAAACAAAGGATGGGTCCCTTCATCTTGGGATTGAGTTTGCGTACGCTCAGATATTCAAGCACCCGTTCCTTTACCTTATTTAAAGCATAATGGTCACGATCAAGTACTTTCTGGGCGGCTTTTATATTAATGACATCTTTGGTGGATTTACTCCAGGGAATCTCCACCAGCCAGTCCAGATAGGTTCGTACCACCGTTGATTCGGCGGATTCCGGGTGCATCTGCTCCATGCGTTTAAGTTGCTTTAATGCCTCTTTTTCTGCCTCCCTGGACATCTTGGCACGTTTTATCTTTTTCTTGTAGTCGGCGATCTCATCGGTTCTGTCATCGGTATCACCGAGTTCACGGTGAATCGCCCGGACCTGTTCCCTTAAAAAATAATCCTTCTGGCTCTTTGATATCTCATCTTTTACATCCGATTGTATCTTGGCCTGCATGGAGGACAATTCCAGCTCACGGGAAAGCAGATCATTGACAGTCTTCAGCCGCATGAAAGGATCCACCAGTTCGAGCAGGGCCTGGGCCTCATCCAGTTTTAATTTTAAATTCGACCCCACAAGATCGGCCAGACGCCCGGGCTCAACGATACTTTCCAAAATCGCCTTGACATCTCCGGTCAATTCTCCCCGAAGACTTAAAATTTTTTCCGAATTCTCACGCACGTTTCGCATCAGTGCTTCAACTTCAATGCTGAGATCCTTGGGCGCCTCTTCTTTGATAACCTCTATTTTAACCCGGTACATTGCCCTTTTTCGTGTATATTTTACAATCCGTGCTTTGGCAATTCCCTGGACAAGGGCCTTGACCCGACCATCGGGCAACTTGAGCATTCTCAAGATGCGGCTCACCATACCGATGCTGAAAATTTCTTCTGATTTGGGATTTTCCACCCCGGGGTCTTTCTGGGTGACAATAAATAAAAACCGGTCCTTGGCCATGGCCTCTTCGACAGCACGCACTGACTTTTCCCGTCCGACAAAAAGCGGTAAAAGCATGTCGGAAAAAATAACCACATCCCGCACCGGCATCATGGGAAGAATTTCCGGTATTTCCGGAAGCCCCTCATTTTCTTCAATTATACTGATTAAATCATCTTTATCGGTTTTGGCCATTATCGCTCCTTAATGAACACACCTTAATGTTTGTCTAAAATCGCCGACCTTCGAGCAGGCACACCCGATCAAAGCAACAATTTAAAAATAAATATAAACCATAAAAATAATATGACAATGTCAATCTTGATTTTTTTATTTTTTCTTAGTAGCTTAAGAAGTTTGATAACCCAATATGCGATGGGGTATATGACAATGAAATTGGAACCTTAAAATCAGATACCCATCCTTGATGCTCTCGTAAAAACTTTGAACGTTTTGATTTACCAAAAACAGGTTGCCATGCCATATCTACTTCACTTTTATACCTTTTTTTTCGGCCTTTGCATCGGAAGCTTCCTGAACGTATGTATCTATCGCCTGCCCATGGGAAAATCCATTGTTCGCCCCCGCTCCATGTGCCCGTCCTGCGGCAGCAGCATCCATGCCCGCGATAATATCCCGCTGTTCAGCTACATTATCTTAAGAGGCCGATGCCGGCATTGTCATATTCATATTCCCTGGCGCTATCCTATGGTGGAATTGATGACTGGACTCTTTGCGCTCTGTGTTTTCCTGAAATTCGGGCTGCACGTCCAGACCTTGATCTATTTTCTATTCATTGCCGCGCTCATGGTGATTACCTTTATTGATATCGACCATAAAATCATACCGGACATCATATCCCTGCCCGGCATTCCCATCGGTTTTGCCGCTGCCTTTATCATACCGGGTTTAGATTATAAAAATTCACTGGCGGGTATTCTGATCGGCGGCGGCAGTCTCTATGCCGTCGCCTGGATCTACACATTGATCACAAAGCGGGAAGGCATGGGCGGCGGGGATATCAAACTGCTGGCAATGATCGGTGCATTTATCGGCTGGCAGGGTGTTCTTTTTACAATTTTTACGGCATCTGCGGTGGGCACGGCAGTGGGGCTGACGCAGATGATCATCAGTCACAGTAATATGAAACTGGCCATCCCTTTTGGCCCCTTTCTGTCCATCGGGGCTATTGTCTACCTCTTTTTCGGCCGGGCAATCATTGCCTGGTATTTAGGGATATTGTAAGAGTTCAAACCTGTATCCGTCCCGAAGCCCGCAATCGAAGTTCTGTGGCCATATAGACCTCTCCGAAACAGGTGTCCACGGCCTTTCTTTTTTCGGAAAACTGAAGTACCGGTTCGGCAACCTTGTTTTTCTGCATTCGCTCAACGGCCAGGTCCTCAAGGGCTATTCGCCCTGCGCAAATGGCCTGTTCCAGATTGTCAAACTCTCTCCGGGCAGAAGGCGCATATAATACAAAACGACTCCTGGAAATAGGCAACACTTCAGCTTTCAGCGTAAAATCAACCATACCCACCACCGCGCCCACCGCAGTGCCTACACTGAACGCTTCGGGCAAAATACAGGGACCGTGCAAATGCTCAAAAGCCTTGGGCAACCAGGCCGCTGCAGGCGCGCCGGTGCCGATCACGGGATGGGACAAAGAAAGCTGGTGATGCAACTGCGGCCCCTTTTCATCGCCCGGTTCAACCGAATCAAACCAGCGATCCAGCAAAGCGGTGATGGCATCGGTATCCTTGCCGGCCAGATGTCCGGCCGCCGTCAGGCAGATCTTTTTATGAACGGTTCTGACCAGATTCTCCGTCATAGTGACCTTGTCGACCTTCAACCGCTTTGCAAAAACGGCCAGCCCGATAGCAGAGGCACCGGGATTTCCCAGCAGCAGTTTTCCCGTGGCCGCCAGCAAATCCGTGGGGGTCAGGGCTGCCCGGATAATTTTACCCGACGTCTCAAGTTTTTCCATGTCCCATGACATTAAACCGCCATTGTTTCCCGTTAAAAACCGGTATTCATTAACCGGGCCTTTTGAAAACAGCACCAGATCCGGGTCCGGGTTTTCACCCAGGGGACAGGCCACCGCATAAAATGTACAGGGATCTGAAAAACAAGGTATTCTCGGGTTCTTTTCTCGGTTAATCTGTTCCAGTATATCAACAATTTCCGGAAACTGCTCCGCAAAAACGCATAACGGTGTCACCCGCCGGGGTCCCACCGTCAGTCCATCCAGACGGCCGTCTGTAGTGCTGAAGATACTGTCTCCGCCAAGACCGACCGTGCGCACCCGGGCTGCCTTTACATGGGTCTTCCAGGAGCCCACCATGGCGCCGTCGGGGTCCACTTCAACCCGGCCCCCGGATAAAATGGCCATATCGGTGGTCGTACCGCCCATATCCACCACCAGGGCATCCTTACAGCCGGAAAGATGCCGTGCCCCGATGATACTGGCCGCCGGGCCGGATAAAATGGTTTCCACCGGCCTTTCCCGGGCCTGGTCCGCCGCCAGAAGGGTCCCGTCCCCCTTGACAATCATCAGGGGCACAAAAAGCCCGAACGCCTGCATGACATCCAGTGTGGATTGAATCAGACCATTGATCATGGAAATCAACCGGGCATTCCACCAGACCGTTATGGCCCGTTCTATGGCCCCCAGTTTAAAGGAAAGCATATGACCGCAAACCACCGGCAGCCCGGTCCTGTCTTTCACCATCTGTGCCACCTGCAGTTCATGATCCGGATTACGAACCGAAAAAAAACCGGAAACGGCAATGGCATCAAGCCCTTTACCAAACTCGGGCAACCGGCGTTGCAGGTCATCTATAGCCAGTTTTTCTTTTTCCGTCCCATTATAATCATGACCGCCATGCAGGTGCATCACCGGAGACATACCCTTGATGCGCGGATGCGCCGGGTCATATCCAGCCAGAATCAACCCGGCCCGCCCGCCTTTTCCTTCAACAATGGCATTGGTGGCAAAGGTTGTGGCCAGAGAGACAAAATTAACCGATGCCAATTTATCTTTCGGCAAACCCGCCAGGGCCTCTTGAATGCCCTGTATCGGATTGAAAGCCGTTGTAAAGGCCTTGTTGTACGTCAGCACGGCGCCATCGGACAACTGCATGAGCACCGCGTCCGTATATGTCCCGCCGGCGTCCAGACCGATACCATACCCCGGTATCGTTTCGTTAAATTTTGGTTTATCTGTTTTTTGATCCATATCCTCAGCTTAATCGATAATGATAATCGCTATTCAATGCCCTAACTTAATACAACCAACATCTGTTCTTTCACCATGAAGTTACTGACGGACTTGAAGTATAAAATCGGATAATGCGTTAATTTTTCTTTGTATTCTTCATGTACTTCATGGTGAAAAAAATAATTTTTATTTATCCCAAAATAGCCGAAAACAGAATCAAACTTCATGGTTATTCATACGGCTGCTTCTAAGGTTAATGACATTGAATCGCTATTGATAGTATAAAACTACAGAATTTAAAGAAGGAAATTTCTATAGGCTTTCCGCTAATAAAAGTCAAGATCTATGCCTTGCGGTTTTACGGATAAACCTGTTTGCAACTCACCGCTGTCTATGGTAAAAATAGTTCATGCTGATACCGCTTTTTTATGTACTGAACCTGCTGCTGCTTGCTGCCGGGCTATTAGTGCTTCGCCTGGACAGTGGTGAGCGGCGTTTCTCCCTTTCGCTGATCCAATCCCTGGCAGGTTTGCCCCTGCTTGCCGGAGAATATCTCTATCTTGCCCATCACCTGGCGGCACCCGCCATCAAGGTCGTTCTTTTTTCCGAAATCGCCTTTAGCCTTATATGGCTTTTCATGGGCCTGAATTTGCGCAGTGCAACGGCCACAACCGTCGGCAAATCCCGGCTCAACGACTGGCTTGAAATTATTGTCGGAACAGTGGTGACACTAATGGCCGGTTATTTCATGGTGTATTACCTTGTCCCGGAAATATCCGAGGCAGCCCTGGCTTTCCACCCCTACAGCCCCATCTATTTTTCGGCGGTCTTTATCCTGCTGACAGCGCTCTATGCTGCCTGGCGCCTGGAACAGTTCTGGCGGGCCCTCGATACCGCGCGGCGCTGGGAATACAAACTCCTGATTGTCGGCGATTACCTGGTTTGCGGGGTCATGATCTGGGCCGCCTCATACCGGCTCACATTTCTGACCATTGTTCCCGTTCACCTCCATCTCCTTGCGGCCCTTTTTCTCTCGGCATGGCTTCTGGCGGGCTATGCAACGGCCCGCCACCGGCTGCTGAACCGCAAGATATTTGTTTCCCGAAAGGTGGTCTATTCCTTTGTTGTGCCGTCCCTTCTTGCCGCCTATCTTTTAGGTTTCGGGATGGTTTCCCTGGTCATCCGCGCCTTTGGATTATCACTGCCCTTTGTCCTGAAGTGGTTTTTTCTGGCCCTGGGATTTGTCGGTGCCGGGCTTTTTGCCTTTTCCGGAAGGCTGCGCAGCCGGATCCACTTTTTCATCAGCACGCATTTTTATATCAACAAATACGAATATCGCGATGAGTGGCTGGCCCTTTCACAGCACCTCCAGGGGGCGCTCACCGAAGCCGATGTGGTCAAGGCCCTGCACCAGGTACTGGTCGAGAGTCTCTATACCACTGAAATTTTTATCTGGATCGGTGATTCGGCCAAAGGATACCAGCTGGTGTCAGCGCCTGAAAATCGCGGCAATAAAATAAATGAGAATACCATTGCCGGCAATGATCCCATGGTGCAATTTCTCGATACCCATTCCCATTTTCATCTTGCAGAGAAAAATACGGACCCGGCATGGCGGAAAACAAAGGAAACCAAAAACGCATTCATGACCGACCTGAATCTAATGCTTATTTCCCCCATATCCATCGGCAATCAACCTGCCGGGCTGATTGGTCTTGGTCCGGAGTTTACCGGCGGGCAATACGGCTATGATGATTTTGACCTGCTCACCGCCCTGGGCAGTCAAACCGCCGCGGCCCTGCTGGCCGTGCGAAGGGCCGAGAAGATAGCTCATACCCGGGAGCAGCAGGCCTGGAACCGTTTGTCGGCCTTTGTCCTCCACGACATCAAGAATGCGGCCACCATGCTTTCCATGTTGCAGGAAAACGCCCCGGAACATATCCATGAGCCGGAATTTCAGCAGGACATGCTGGAATTGATGGACGACGTTTTAAAAAGAATGGGCCGGGTGGAGCAGCGGTTGGGGACATTGAAAGATGAGATCACGCCAGTGCGGCAAAACCTTGAACTTGGTCGGTTTCTGCACGATTGCCGCCACCGGCTGGAAAAAAAGCTTTCGCCAATGGAGATCACTGTTGAATGCAAGCGTGAAATGCAGATAAACACCGATCCGGAGCTCCTTTTCTCCATCCTGGAAAATCTGCTGCTCAATGCCTTTGAGGCACAAGAAGAAGGGGCGGTTGTGAAGATCAGCACCGCCAGAGACGATGACACCGGTCAGGCCATTGTGGCGGTTATCGACAATGGACCGGGGATCGCTGAAGAGCTGTTGCCCGATGTTCTGTTTGAGCCGTTTAAGACCAGTAAGGACGGAGGCAGCGGCATTGGCCTGTGGCAGGTGAAAAGAGTGGCGGCCAGCCTGGGGGGCAGTGTTATGGCGGAAAATGTGGCCGAGGGCGGGGCGCGGTTTGTGGTTAGGCTGCCACTTGCCGGGGGTGTCGGATAATCTTACCGTTTGATTTTAGAATTAACCACGGAATACTCGGAATACACGGAAGTTTTAAAAGATACTTCGTATCCATTCACAGGGTCAGGGTGACTGTTGGCTTTAGGTTCCAGGAATCCTTTCCCTATATTTGCAGTAGCCTCCTCTTTTTTCCGTGTATTCTGTGTATTCCGTGGTTTACAAAATAACTCAACTTTCAATTGGTGCTTTCGGGTGGTGTCCGAAATTGACCCGGAAAATCAGTTTAAAACTGGTTGCTTTCAAATAGTTATAGACCTGAACACGGTGTTCGGTTGCAGTTCCTTTACGGCTTTGATCTCATCTTCCGTGTATTCTGTGTATTCCGTGGTTTAATAGAAAACTGCAAGTTAACCACGGAATACTCGGAATACACGGAAAAAAGATACAAAAAAATCCCCCGGGATAAAAACCCCGGGGGATCTGGTAAACAAATTTCAGCCACTGGTGGCTGAGTGCTTATACATGAGCGTTTATCAGCCCTTTTTGTTGAACCGTTTACGGCCGATGCCCACCATGCCCAGAAGGCCGATGCCCATGAGCAGGATGGTGGCGGGTTCGGGTACGGGGGCTGCTTCGTTTTCATAATCAAGGGTAAAAGTTGACCACTCTAAAACCAATAAGCCTGAGCGTGTACCAAAAAAATTGTAGTATTCATCAGCTGTGACAGTAACTCCAAATGAATTACTGGTCCAAGTCGGCGAAAAAATACTAGCTATATTAAATTCTGCACCTTGGGCATCAAGATACCCATCCCACACGTCATCGCCTGTGGAAACCCAATTCCATTCAGTGTTATCGAGTACTCCCACAAAGCTACCCTCAACTAGTACTTCGTCATTCTCTCCATCTACAAAATTCGCAAAAATTTCTATAGTAGCACTATTGACCAAATCATAAGGCACTTCAAAATCAGCGGGTGTATCGTGGTTCCAAGAATAAGTATCGTCACCCCATAAATCTTGAACTAAAATTTCAGTATCGGTAAAAACAATAGCACTCGCAACCCCCACCATCCCGAAAACTAACATTACCGCACATAAAAGCATTAAAAATTTTTTCATGTCTTCCTCCCTTTTAAAAAATTAATAAAAATAAATCCGTTTGCTTTCGTATTAGTATGATAGCAACTATCGTGCCATTTATCCAACCAATTAAAATTGCAGCTATTTTAAAACTTATACCCATCTGTGGTCTGATCGATGTAAAAAAATCCGACAGGGTCAAACAGTCACGATTCATGCCTTTTGGGCGACACAATCGCTTGGCAACCTGTAATGGCTATGGTTAACAAAAGTTGTCTGGAAAGGATGGAAAATTGGGCGGGGAAATCAGCCAAAAAGGGTGTCGAAATATTTTACAGTTTATTGTGAGATATTATTGCGTTAATGGCATAGACTTAGGCAGGGCAAGGGCCAACGCCATATGAAGTTAACCACGGAATACTCGGACCACACGGAATTTTTAAAAAATAATTCGTATCCATCCACAGGGTCAGGCTGACTATTGGCTTCACGATCAGGAAATCCTTTCCCTATATTTGCAGTACCATCCTCTTTTGTCGTGTATTCCGTGTATTCCGTGTATTCCGTGGCTTGATAAAAGGCTGCTATCTAATCCGCGTCTACAGATCATAATGGAGCCGCAGGGCTTCATCGATATCAGCCATGATTTCTGCGGAAAAATGGCCGAGTTTCTTGACCAGGCGCAGTTTATCAACAGCCCTGGTCTGGTTGGCCATGATTTTGGAGCGGGACTGCAGGCCGCCGTTGCCTGGCGGAACCTCGACTTCAAAAGTGTATATCCGGTTGACGTTGGAGGTGATGGGGCAGATGGAGACAATAGGGGAATGCTGATTGTTAATATCGTTGGACACCACGACTGCGGGCCGTGTTTTCTTAGCCTCCGATCCCATCGTGGGATCGAAATTGACCCAAAAGACATCGCCGCGTTTAATCAAGGCCATCGCTGACAGCCCCTTCCATTTCCTGGTTGATTCGGCGGATTTGGGATGCAGCCTCGCGGTATTCGCAAGATAGCCGCGCGGCCCTTTTTTCCTTGATCAGACACATAACGGCTTCAGAAATAAACCGGCTTCTTTGCCTGGCGGGCGCTTCTCTGGCCAAAGCCTTCAGGACACCTTTCGGCAAACTGACATTGATACGAACAGATTCCATCTATACCCCCTATTATTGTGTTTTAAAAAGCATAATAATGGAATGCCATATGGCTGTCAAGCCAAGATAATGTTCCAGAAGGCCTTTAAACGCTATAAGTTGACCACGGAATACTCGGACCACACGGAAATTTTAAAAGACAATTCGTGACCATTCACAGGTCGGGCTGACTGTTGACTTCAGGTTCCAGGAATCCTTTTCCTATATTTTTGCAGTACCATCCTCTTTTTTTTCCGTGTATTCAGTGGTTTAATAAAAAATTTAATCAGGACCAATTTACGATGCTCCGCAAAATAGTCTTGACCAATTTACGATACGTCGTAAAACAGTCATCGCCTTTGATCAGAATCGTTCCCTGGCGCCTGTACTGACAGACCCTGTATTCATCTAATCATCGGCGAGGGTCCCGTCAGGACAACCCTTTGTATTCCCGACAATGAAAAGCTCACAGCACTTCCCCCCAGGACTTATTCAGGATTTCTACCGGAATCAGCAGGTTCCAGCCCTTAACCCACCGGCAGCCCTTGCGCTTACCGCGTATGAAATAATGAGGCTGCCGGGGACGCATCTTTCGCAATGGGTTCAAGTGGGTATCTTCAACCATCAAGCTTTCTTTGTGCTGCTCCAGAAAGAAACCAACCTTTGCGGCGGTGGTCGCATTCTCCAATAGAAGAACGTACTCGATGACCTGATCGAGATCGAAAAACGCCACCGATTCCAGGGACCGCCATATCTCTTCCCAGCTTCCGGTCAGGTCCGCCCGGTCCAGCACATCAACAAGGGTTCTTTCAAGATTGGTTACCCTAAGTTCCACCCCAGACCGTTTGTGGCTGGTGACGCCAAACATCTCCTTACCCTTTACGCTGAGCGGATGAGGTATGGGAGCGCGCACAAATTCATAAGTCTGAAACGTAAGCGGTAGGGTTTTGCTCGTGGATACGTAGCAAAGCCTCGTATAGACCGAGTAGGCTTTTCCGTGAAATTCCAAGGCTGTGTGGTATGCGAGAACCGCGTCCGCGGTCATCTTGGCCGCCACGAGATAGGGATCAACCGGGCTTGATGCCGGATCGCAGCCCAATGGCCCTGATGCATATAGCCCGCGACGAACAGGTATTATCCGTCCCTGTTTGCGGTAGTAGGTCAGGAGCGACTTACGCGTGTTCGGGTTGCCGGACCCTCTGGCAGACAGGAAGCGGTCCAGTTCGTCCAGCGTGAAGACGGCGTGCTGCAACAGGAATTCATTCAGTTTCATTGGCTGATCCATTTGACACATCTCCAATATAGTAGCAATAATATTAGCTCTATCTCCGACATATGTCAAGAATTCCCAAAATATTTTGACGAAAAGGCAAGATAGGGTTAAAATAATTACTACTTTCTCCTCCATGTGTCATACGCCAAGCAATCCGCCTAATCGACCCTTCTTTCTTGCCTCCGGTAGATAATCTAAAACACTGCGGTACCATCCGCCGTAAAGGGCGGCATCGGGACATCCTCCCGGCTGAAAGGGCAACCGGGCAACTTATCCTCTTGGAATGAAAGGGAAACCATCGATTGTCGGGAAGGCGGGGAAAATGCTGTGGGAGAATCAAGCAAAATGGGTATCGGAATATTAAATTAACCACGGAATACTCGGAAACAATCATAAAACAATTCTTTCAATTTGGACTTTCGGGTAATGCCCGAAGTTGACCGGGAAAACCAGTTTAAGGATTGTTGCTTTCAAATTGTTATAGAGACCTGAGCACGGAGTTCATTGGCCAGTTCCTTTACCGCTTTAATTTCATCTTCCGTGTATTCTGTGTATTCCGTGGTCTAATAAAAAACTGCAAGTTAACCACGGAATACTCGGACAACACGGAAATTTTAAAAAATAATTCGTAACCATTCATAGGTTCAGAAAAACTATTGGCTTCAGGTTACAGGAATCCTTTCCCTCATATTTAATAATTGCAGGGATGATCACAAAAACTTCTGATTTTTGCAGTACCATCCTCTTTTGTCCGTGTATTCCGTGTATTCCGTGGTTTGATAACGTGTATTCAGAGTATTCCGTGGTTTAATAACGTGTATTCCGCCCCGTCTCCATGCAAACTATTTTTTGATGCTATCCGGCCCCTTGAAAGGGCGATAGAGCGGGTCGCCGATGAGGACCATCTGCCAGGAGAGGAAGGGTTTGGACAGGGCATAACATTCCGCAAGGGTCCAGTAACCGTCAAGCAGGAATCGAAAAAAGAGTTCAGGCACGGGAAAGGCCTGGACATAGGGTTCATTTACCGGTCCAAGGGTGGCGGCGATCCCCTCTTCGAGCATTCTCTTGCACCAGACGCCGCTACCGGAACGTTTCAGGGTTTGGCATTCAGCGCTGGCAATATGATACCCCACCGACCCTTTGGCCCAGGTAAAGGCATCCACATATTGCCCCAGATGGTACCACCCGCAGTAAAGAGCGGCATGGGGACATTCTCCCATTTGAAAGAGTTCCGGTTTGTCATTAACGATCACTGCCATGGTATGGCCTGTTTTCACCACGTCTGCGGCACGGTAAATGGACGTGTCGTAGTATTGGTATCCGGATTTCCCCTTAAAGCCGGCCTTTTCATGGGTCCGGGGCCACCGGGCGTCAAAATAGGCCTTTCCCTTTAATCCGGATCGCTCCGCCCCGAGGCTGTCATCAATGACCCGCCGGACGATTTGGGGAGACGGTCCGTCAAGGCGGGAAACAAAAAGCGTGGTATCCCGCTTTTCTATGAGCTGTGGCGGGTGATACCCGGCAAAAAAAGGATTGGGAATCCACCCCTCGAGGGAATGGTTCCGCTCAAGGACAAGGGAGATCTCCGAATCAAGGGATGCCCGCTGATCGCTCTTTGCCGTCCGTTCGCACTGTTTTTGTACCTCCGCCAGTTCTTTTTCTATTTCCCCTTGCTCCTTCTCCTTCCCTTCACTGAGAGCGGAAAGGCGGGCCTTCAGGGTATTTTCCCTTTCCTTGATCCGTTTATATTCCCGCCTTTCATCCCCGTTCATTTCAGGTGCGGCAATCTTAAGGGGAAGGCCGTACATGATCAGGAGACAGCGGATTTTCCCTTCCAGTGCCTTACGGCTGAGATACTTCCGCACAGGGCTTGCTATCTTTCTTTCATAATCCCTCCGGGTGCACTCCTCTTTATCCATTACCCAGAGTTTCAAGAGGTGGTCCCGGGGAATTTTCCTCTTTTCCATATAGTATTCGGCGAGCGCCAGACTTGATGAAGCGTTCGTGTTGGCCAGGACCAGGACTTCATCCGGTTGCAGTCCCAGAGCAGGTGGGCAATATATCAAGAAGGCGAAAAAAAAGACGGCAACAGCCAGGCGCCTATGATTCACGAGCGTATTCATACAATTCCTGATTTCATGGTCTAACAAAAACTACAAGTTAACCACGGAATACTCGGACTACACGGAAATTTTAAAGGACAATCCGTATCCATTCACAGGGTCAGGAAGACTGCTGGCTTCAGATTCCAGGAATCCTTTCCTTATATTTGCAGTAACATCCTAATTTTTTTCCGTGTATTCTGTGTATTCCGTGGTTTAATAACGTGTATTCCGTGGTCTAATAACGTGTATTCCGTGGTCTAATAACGTGTATTCCGTGGTCTAATAACGTGTATTCAGTGGTTAACGCTTTTACCAGAACATCCAGTTCCCGGTGAGCAATACATAAATCCCCAGGCCAAGGTTGGTGACCCCATGGGCCAGGATGACCCCTTTCAGCTTTTTCTGACGGATCAATAAGAGACCGTAAAGAATCCCGGCAATAAATCCCACAACCACCCGGTGGTGTTCGAGGCCGAACAAAACAGCCACCCCCAGGAAAGAAAACCAGGCAAAGGCCCCCATGGACACGGACCGAAAATCCGGATTGATCAGATAACGCATCAAAAATGAGCGCCAGAACAGCTCTTCCATCACCGGCACAATCACGGCCGCGCCAATCAGTCGCACGGCAATCAAACCCATTACAGCCCCTTGCGACCAGCCAAAACCATGGGAATCAAAACCTGAATTTTGGCCGAACTGAAGCAGATATACCTCCGGCACAATCCAGACGACCAGCACCAGGAGGCCGCAGAAGACGGCCGTCAGCCCCTCGCCAATGGAAAGACCGGATATAAAGTCTGCCGCATACTGTTGCCGCCAGAGCCAGAGCAGTGTCCCGACAATGACCGTCTTGGCGATATAAAAAAAGGGTTTCAAGACAGGAAAAAAATAAACCGGTGTGGTCAACAATAAAAACAGGGTAAAGGGTAGAACATATGGCAGCCAGGATTTTTTCAATAGCTGTCCGATGCGGAATTTGCAAATTTGAATGGCGGAAATTTTTCCGTCCGTCGTTTCCAGGATGCTCATATTTTTATGCCGTGTCTATTTAAAAGGTCGTGCAAAGTGGGGCGGCTGATCTCAAGGAGTTTGGCGGCCCGGCTGATGTTGCTGCCGGTCAGTGCCAGGGCCCGTCGGACGGCAATTTTTTCTGCTGTATCCCGTGCCTCTTTCAACGTGGGCAATTTTTCCTCAACCGAATCCACGGGTGCATCTTCAAGGCCCATATCTGATGGAAGAATCATTTTGCCGGTAGTGGTGCCAAGAGCCCGGCGGATTCGATTCTGGAGTTCACGGACATTACCCGGCCAGGCATGGGCCGTCAGAGCGGCAATGGCCGCCGGCGAAAAAGCTTTCCGCCCGATTTGCAGGTTTCGGGATTCCGTCAACAGAAAATGATGGGCCAGCACCAGGATGTCTTCCGGTCGCCGGCTTAAACCGGGAATCCGCAACGGGATGACATTCAGACGATAAAAAAGATCCTGACGAAAAGCCCCCTGCCTGACCGCATCCTCGATATTCACATTCGTGGCCGCAATGATCCGCACATCCAGGGTAATCGTCCGGGTTCCGCCAAGCCGTTCAATGGTGCCTTCCTGAAGACACCGCAGGATTTTTGCCTGCAGGGCCAGGGGCAGTTCACCGATCTCGTCTAAAAAAATCGTGCCCTGATCGGCCTGCTCAAATTTTCCGATCACCCGCCCGTCCGCCCCGGTGAAAGCCCCCCTCTCATGGCCGAAAAACTCGTTTTCCAACAAATTTTCCGGAATTGCGCTGCAATTGATAATGACCAGCGGTTTTGCGGCCCGGTCACTCAACGTGTGCACGGCACGGGCCGCCATCTCCTTGCCGGTACCCGTATCGCCGGTGATCAGCACCGGGTAGTTGGTCCCACTGACTTGTTTAATGCGCTTGAATACGTCAACCATCACTGAAGAGACACCGATCATGCCACACAGCGAACCACTTTGACTGGTTTGCCGCTGGAGCCGGCGGTTGGCCTCTTCCAGTTCCTGGATATTAAAAGTACGGGACAAAATGATACTTAACAGCTTCAAATCAATGGGTTTGGGGCAGAAATCGGCGGCCCCGAGGGCAACGGCCCTGACCGCATTTTCCGCCTCGGCATTGCCGGTGATGACGATTACCCGGGTATACGGCGCAAGGGTAGATATTTCTTCGAGGAGTTCAAACCCCTGCCGGGGGGTGTCCGGATAGGGCGGCAGGCCGAGATCCAGGGTGACTACCGGGAAAAAACCGGAAGCAAGCAACGGCCTTGCCTGAACAGCGTCGGCGGCGATGGTGATGTCGTATTCCTTGCCCAGGCCCCACCGGAGCTGTTTGGCCACCGAATTTTCATCTTCAATCACAAGAAGTTTTTTTTTCATAATTATCTTACCGCCGGGTTATCTTAAAAATCAAACTATCGAAAATTTATTTGATCCAAATAACAGCACTGACGCATAAAAAGATACCTAAACCGAATAAACCAAAAATCGCAAATGACAAGCACCGGCTGACAAACAAATCTCAAATAACAATGTCCACCTGATCTCAAAATTGGGTCAAACAAGATCAAAAATCATTTGATTAACCCCATATCGTCTTGAATAGTTGTGCCTTTTGATTTCTCCCTGTTTTGGCATTTGGAATTTGTTTGGAATTTGTCTTTTGATGATTGTATTTTTTTTTGGACATAGAAAGCACAAATTTCAGAATTAAAATACTGATGCTATACCCCATCTTGAGTCATCGGTCAAATCATCGGGGGCAGACCGTCCGTCTTCTGAGCACTTGACGTATTCAACGCTATAACCCGCGTTCAAGCAACGAATGTTTTGCAAACCACCCGGGTCATCGCAAAAAACAAGACAAAAAGTTACGAATATTTCATGTAACGTCTATAATTTCTTGACAATTACCAAATATAAAAGTAAATTCCAATGTTATTGAATATTTTAAACCTGTTTATAACCCAATATTTTTATGAGGAGTATCGTATTTATGACTCTCACAAAGGCTCAAATTATCGACGGTATTCAAAACCAGATCGGATTTACAAAAACCCAGTCAACAGATACGGTGGAAACACTTCTGGAGATCATCAAAAACACCCTTGAAGCCGGAGACGATGTGCTGGTAAGCGGGTTCGGCAAATTCTGTGTTCGTGAAAAACAAAAACGCCGCGGCCGCAATCCGGCTACCGGAGATGATATGATGCTGGCACCCCGTAAGGTGGTTACTTTTAAATGTTCCGGGAAATTGCGAGACAAGATCAATACCGGCGTATAATCAAATTGTAATCATACCGGGGCGCTGCAGTTCTGGTATCCAGCTCGGTTCATCAACATATTGTCGAGCACGCTACGATTAATAACCGGACAAAATTATTACTCAACTGATAAATGCATGCCATTAAAAGGTTTATACCTGCCCTAAAGAGGCAATTTTTCAGCAAGTGATGGTATCATCTAGTACCGACATGAAATGCGATACAAAGGCTGGCGGAACGCCCCACGTATATGACCTGTCTAAAAGACCACAATTTTGTCGACCTGCCGCTTGAACCCATATTTTAAAAATTTGACCCAGAACGATGCATTCATCCCCCGATAATGCGCTCAACAGTTTAACCTGATATTAAAAAAACAAGAGGTTGATCATGATCAAAATAAACGAAAACTACCTGAAACTTCAGGCAACTTATTTATTTACGAAAATCGCCCGACGGGTCAATGAATTTCAAACGGCCAATCCGGATATAGACGTCATCAAACTGGGTATCGGGGATGTTACACGGGCGCTGCCCATGGCATGTATAAAGGCCTTTCACCAGGGCATTGATGAGCTGTCCTGTGACCGGACATTCCGTGGATATGGTCCGGAAAAAGGATACGCTTTTTTAAGAGAAGAGATCGCCGCCAATGACTTTCAAAAAAGAGGTGCGGATATTGCCGCCGATGAAATTTTTATCAGCGACGGTTCCAAATGTGATACGGGAAATTTTCAGGAACTGTTTGCCCAGGATACCAAAATAGCTGTTCCGGACCCGGTCTATCCCGTCTACATCGATACCAATGTTATGGCCGGGCGGACCGGCAGCATGAACAAGGGCCGTTATGACAATATACTGTACATGGAAAGCGGGCTTGAAAACGATTTTGTCCCATCTTTGCCCCGGGAACCGGCGGATCTGATTTACCTGTGTTTTCCCAACAATCCCACCGGCGCCACCATTACAAAACAGGCCTTAAAAACCTGGGTGGATTACGCCCGGGAACACAAATCCCTGATTCTTTACGATGCCGCCTATGAATCGTTTATCCGGAATGAGCAATTGCCCCATACGATTTTCGAAATCGAGGGGGCACGGGAGGTTGCTGTTGAATTTCGCAGTTTTTCCAAAACCGCCGGTTTCACCGGCACCCGATGCGCTTATACCATTGTTCCCAAAACGTGCATGGCCTGGGACAGCAAGGGCCAGGCCCACTCGGTGCATGCCCTCTGGAACCGCCGCAACAACACCAAATTCAACGGCGTTTCCTATCCGGTTCAAAAGGCAGCCGCGGCAGTCTACAGCCCTGAGGGGAAACAGCAGACCAGAGAACTCATCGATTATTACCTGGAAAATGCCGCATTGGTACGCCGGGAAATCGGTGCCATGGGCTTTGACCTGGTGGGGGGTGAAAATTCACCCTATATCTGGCTGGATACCCGCACTGATGCGTGGGAATTTTTCGACCTGATGCTTGAAAAGGCCGGTGTGGTCTGTACCCCCGGGATCGGTTTCGGCAAATGCGGCCAGGGCTTTGTTCGCATCAGCGCTTTTAACAGTCGTGACAATGTGGAAAAAGCCATTGAACGCATAAAGGCAGCCGTCAGATAAAATAATACCCTAAGCTGAGTGATTAGCTCTTAGCCATTAGCGGTCAGCTCTTATATTTTGGGCGTTTACCGGCAATGCGATTTTCACCCCTTGGGTGAAATGATGACGTTTGACAATAGTTTAAAATTGTTTGGCTAATGGCTAACTGCTGAAAGCTAATCACTCAATTTAAAAATAACTTTCTATTTTCTGCCGGATGCGTTCAACCGTTGGCATATCCGGTACAAAAGGAATTTCTGGCAAATCCGGATACGGTAGTTTCCGGGTTTCAAAAAACGGCGTCCCCGCCAGATTTTGGTTGTAAGCCGCCACCATGAGAATCTCAAGGTTCACAACATCTGCCACATTGTAGGCCAGCAGCGTTTCCAGGGTTTTGGGATCCTTTGTCCGTTGATAGTCGTTCCAGAGCTGCACGGCAAAATATCCGTCCACTCCGCTCAGATCACCCCTGTCGACGCCCATGGCCTTTTCACAGCGCTTCAGCCCCCCCTTGAAGCCAAGGCCGGCCAGGACATAGCGCAGATCGATATGGGCATGGTCAAGGGTAATTCCCATATAATCCTGGATAAACGGTACATCAAAGCACTTGCCGTTATAGCTGATAATCAGGTTATAGCCTTTGATATCAGTTTTAAATTGATCCAGATTTTCACCATTGACATACGTAAAAATCTTACGGCCGTCATACATGGCAATGGTGGAAATTTCCCCGAAACAGACATCCAGACCGCTTGTTTCGATATCCAGAAAAACCGCTGATTTTCGAAATTCCGGGAAAAATCGCCACTGCTGACCCGCGGGCATCAATTCAGCAAAAAAGCGGGGATTACCCGCCTGCAACTGTTGCTTTGATGCAATGAGATAGTCTCCGACCATGGCCTCTTTTTTAGTTGGCAATTTACCCTGAACCGTATGATTAAAACTGTCCCAACTGCGGATGCCCTTATCCCAGAACTTTTTTTCAGTCTCAGAACCGATGCCGGGGATATGAAGAAATGTATTTTTCAGCATTTTAATACCTGTTTTAACGTTAGCAATGTTCACGTTCAGGAGGTTGACGAGTTTAATCTAAATCCTGGAATTCGTGTTGTTATGTCAAAAAGTAGAGCATGAGGTGATCTGGAAATTGAAAAGTGATGGAATTCTACCGATTTTAATCTACAAGTTTCACAAAATACGATATAGTTGGTTGGTTTTATATATGAAAAGGCAGAGCGAAGCAAAACCTCACGTTTTCACTTCTCAACCTTCAATATTCAATTTGGTACTGGCTTTGCCCGGTGCAATCGGCTCTTGACTTTGGGTCCCAGGCAGCGTATGTGCTCCAAACACACGGGCAGCGGATGGATAAGGCCGCCTGTAATTTATAGATCAAAAGGATTAATCGTGGAAAATTTAAAAAGTTATCAGAAAAAATTTTTAAGAGAACTGGCCCATGACCTTAAGCCCATTGTTTTTATCGGCCAGAAAGGAATTACGCCAACGCTTCTTGATTCACTCAACCAGGCCCTGTCCGATCATGAACTGATTAAAATTAAATTCATCGAATTTAAGGAAAAAGCGTCTAAAAAAAAGTTCGTCGCCGAAATTGAGGCCAAAACCGGATGCCGGGAAGCCGGTATCATCGGGCACATGGCCATTGTTTTCCGCCCTCACGCAGATCCGGAAAAACGCAAAATTGTTCTACCCAAGAAATAGTTTCAAACCTCTTTCTTCGGTAAAAATTTTACACCGCCGGTCATGCATCTTCCCTGATCAAGGCCTTGGCCGCCTCCAGGTCATAGGCCTTGGTCGGATCAAACGCCTTTTCATCTCCGGCATACATATCAGAGGCCAGTTTTATTGCGGTGTATGGGACCCACTCATGTTCTTCCCACATCTTTTTGTCATCCTCATTCCACATTCGAAAAACGATTTCCCCCTGCTGTTGCGCCACATACATCCGGACATGTTTGTTTTGCGGAAACGGGTAATAATAAAGTCCTAGCTTATCTTTCATCTATCTGCTCCTGTGTCTGTGTCATGTGTGTCGACAACGTGTAATTTAAAATTTTATCAAAAAGATACCCGTAAGCATTCTGGCAGCCCCGGGACCCGGCAGAGAGGCGCCCTTTATTTTGATAACCGGTCCCCAAAAGCCTTTCCTTCAAATTTTCGTTGATCCACAATCGGCGCCGATCTTTTCCCGGAACGACCATGCCCCCGCAGCCCGGCAATTCGTTCTTCAAGGGGCGGATGGGTGGAGAAAAGCGTCAACGATCACTTGCCGCAAACATGTTCGGGATCAATTTTTTCCTGTATCTCTCCGGCACCGTTTAACACATGAATCATAAATCCACCGGCTGCTGAATCCCGCAGCAGTTCAGTATACAAAACCGCTTGTGCCTCATATTTCATCCCCGGTTCCCGGGGCATATTAATAAAACAACCGAGGGCCTGTTCCTTTGTAAGAAAACAGGGGATATAATCCGCCTTGTCCTGTTTGTCATGCAGGCCCACAAATTGTTCCATTGCGCCGTTATTCTGTATAATAACCCAAACCCACGGATCACCTTTAATTAATTGACTCATTTATGGTTTCCTTTTTGTCATCATTCATCACAGGGATCATTATATTATTAATTGGTTCCATTGTTTTCAAGCTCTGTGGTCTCTGCGATCTCTGTGGTGAACGGTTACCTTTTTATTTTGCTTGGCTACCGGTTGGCCGTAATTTTTACAAACGAGTCTCATATAGTTAAAACCGGCCGCCCATGTCAACGAAAACATCTATTCTCCTTGACATCATGCGGGGAATAAGATTAATCCATAACCATACGGTGTCATCATTTTCCGGCCGGATACGAACCGATACCCTGCATCCAACTCCCTGTAAATATGCAGCAATGCTTTCCTGTAAAGGGGGAATTTCATGCTCAACAAGCTGATTGTTTTTTCTGCAATAGCCCTGCTTTCAGCACTGCTCTATCATGAGAAGCGCCAAAATTTAAAAACTGTTCTGGTAACAAAAACCACCCTTTCCTGCCTGTTTATTATTGCGACCCTGGTACAGCCACATCCGGACATCCGTTATTTTCAAATTCTGCTAGGCGGGCTGATATTTTGTCTGGCCGGAGATATTTTTCTGGCCCTGCAACACGAGCGGATGTTTTTTTTAGGTCTGGTGTCATTTTTAACCGGTCACCTCTTTTATGTGGCCTGTTTTTTTTATGTCACCGGGATAACGATATGGACCCTGGCAGGTCTCATTATTACCGGTATGGTGGGGCTGCCTATTTATGGCTGGCTGAAACCGAACCTGGGTGACATGAAGTTGCCGGTCATCGCGTATATTACGGTCATCAGCCTCATGGTCGGCACTGCTGTTTCGGTTCTCGGATATCCTGCCATTGATTTTTCCGGTCGCGCCATGGTTTTTTCCGGAGCACTGCTGTTTTATGTTTCAGATATATTTGTCGCCCGCCAGCGATTTATCAAAGATGACTTTTTTACAAACCGTCTCATCGGACTGCCCCTGTATTATGCCGGCCAGTTTCTACTGGCTTTTTCAGTCGGTTTAATAAAATAAATTCAGGAGATTGACGTCCCTATGAAAATTACCATTTTATGTGACAATTGCATCAGCCGCAGCGGCTTTCTGGCGGAACATGGTTTCAGCGCGCTTATTGAACAGGGCCCGAATAAATTTTTATTTGATACCGGCCAGGGCATTGTCCTGCCCAACAACGTAAAAACCGCAGGCGCTCAACTGAAAGGCATCGACACAATTTTTATCAGCCATGGGCATTATGATCACACCGGAGGTCTCAAATGGGCACTGCAGACCATCGGCCCGGTGGATATTGTGGCCCATGAGCATATTTTTTCGAAACATATGTCCTTAAAAACAAGTTCGGGGCAGACTGGAAAGCCCCGTTATATCGGCTGTCCAGCCTCACAATGGGAATTGGAAGCCCTGGGCGCCAATTTTAAATTTGTAAATCAAACAAAGGAGATCTCCCCCGGCGTCTGGTTTATCAGCGGCCTCGACCGTAACCCCGGCCAGACGCCGGATGATCCCACCCTCGTACTCGAGCAAGACGGCAGGCTCATACCAGATCCCATTGCCGATGATGCAAGCCTTCTCATGGAAACCGACAAGGGACCGCTCCTTATGCTTGGATGTTCTCATGCCGGGGTGCTTAATATTCTCGATCATGTCCGGGGTAAAATGGGCATAACCCGCCTTCGGGCGATCCTCGGCGGCACCCATTTAATGTTTTTGCCGCCGGAACAGCTACCCGGGGTCATCGATAAAATCGAAGAATTTTCAGTTGAGCAGGTGGGCGTGTCCCACTGTACCGGCATGCAGGCGGCGGCTACTCTGGCATCGTATTTTGGTGACCGATTTTGCTTTGCATCTGCCGGGGCGACAATGGTGCTGTAGCAATTAAGTGAGATGAGCGATTAGCAGTTAGCTTTTATATTTTGTCGTTTGCCGGCAATACGATTTTCATCCATTGGGTGAAATGATGACGTTTGACAATATTTTAAAATTTAGTCACTAAGGAGGACTCATGCCATGAAAATAAAATTGCAAAATATTTTATGCGCCACGGATCTATCGGATTTTTCCAGCCACGCGGTGTCGTATGCCATCGCCATGGCCAGGGAGTTTAGCGCCAAACTCTATCTTTGCCATGTTTTTGATCTCCCCTCTTTCTCCGTTCATGGCACGGCCTATGTGTTTCAGCCCCAGCAGCAGGATAATTTGCTGAAATATGCCGCTGAAAAACTGGAAACCCTCATGGAAAAACAATCCATTGAATGGGAATTGATTGTCACCACCGGCCCCATTGCCGATACCATTGCCAGGCAGGCCGAAGAAAAAGAAATTGACATGGCCGTGGTGGCGACCCATGCCCGATCCGGTCTGAAACGTCTTTTTCTAGGGTCCGTCACCGAGCGGTTGATCCGGACCATATCCTGCCCTTTGCTCATCGTGGTGCCGCCGGATGCAGATACGGACAGCCATTTGATCGAAGTGCTGAATTTTAAAAATATCCTGGTGGGATGTGACTTTTCCCCGGATGCGGATAAAGCCGTTGAGTACGGACTGAGTGTGGCTCAGGAATTCCAGGCCGGACTGCATCTTGTGCATGTCATCGAACCCATTGACTACAAGGAGATGGTATCCTCCGATGCGCTGGCCGAAGAACTGCGGCAGAATCTGCACAACAGTTCGAACCGGAAGCTATTGGATCTTGTTCCGGAAGAAACCCATAACTGGTGTGACGTTAAAACGGCCTGTCTGACCGGTGAGCCCTATGAAGAGATCAGCCGGTATGCTGTTTCGCACGAAATTGATTTGATTGTGCTGGGGGTCAGAGGACTTAACATGGTCGAAACGCTTTTCCTGGGATCCACCACCGACCGCGTGCTGCGGCGCACCGCCTGCCCGGTACTATCGGTGTGCCGGGTGGAAGAATAGGCCAACCGTTTGAAATGAGTGGAATCACTATTTAAAAATTCAGAATGAACAATGCCGTTCAGGGCAAAGGCCCTGAACGGCATTAAATTGCAGAATACCGTTCATTTATTGTTATGACTATGGTGTTTGAAAATCGATGTCCAATGTCGTGGTGACGGATGTATCGAAACTCGAAAATTCCTCATCATCCAACCCCAACCCTTCGGGCTCAATTGAGGCCACGATATCGTAGGTGCCTGCCGGAAGGTCGATGCTGTAGGTATATTGGAAAGATCCAGAAGTATTCGAATCATAGCTTGGGTTATCGGGATCATCACCTACCTTTATAGAAGCCGTTTCAACCGGATCAAGAAAACACTCGCCGACCTGCTTGAAGCTGAGATTCACAGTAGGCGCCAGGTCAGGCAACGGATCTGTATCAAGGGTTCCTGTAATCGTACCGGAGACAACCACGGTATCAACCGGGGAAACAAGGAAATCATTACCCGGGTGAGTTTGATCTGCAAGAACAGTCACGTTAGAGCATTCAGGGCCATAACCTTCTTTAGTTGCCACAAGAATATAGTCCGTTGCCATTAATGTTAAATCCGCTGCCCGATCCAAATCGAGATAAAGCACATATCCGCCGCTATCGTCAGTCCGTGTCCCTGTCACAATACTCAGGATACCTTCTTCATTTTTGCTCCAGGCATTAATTTGCGCTCCGGATAATGCAACTGGCGAGAGATCACTTCCACCCAATGTATCATCGTCGGTTGTAACAACCCCGGATACCACCGCCCGATTATGGGTACCGGTGACCTTAATGGTTGGTTTAAGGATATATTTGCCGCTATTCCCGGCTTTAACGACCGATCGGGTCACATCAAAATCGAGAATGAGCTCGGTTGTAAGATCATTTACAATATCAAACTGATGGACCAGCTTGATCCCTGACTGGTACCCACTCGGCACTTTCATTTCATGCCACCTATCTGCCCAGGGCGTAGTAGGATCGGTTTCTTTATCGACAAGATACTGAGGAGCGGGATGCGTTTCACCGAAAAAATTTAATTCATCATCGGGCGTATCTCCTAGAATCAGCCGTATCTGGTTGTAGGTCCCGGATTCAAGATTTTCTTGCCCCAAAGTTTCCATGACACCATTGACCAGATCCAACAAATTATACGTTTTGTTGAGTGTTTCAATGGTCTTCCATTCACATTCCGTGTCATCAGCCTCCACAATTTCCATACACACCTGGACGTCTTTAATCGTAACATAAACCGCCGCATACCCCTGGGTGGTTTTATCGACCAGTTTCAAACTTAGCGTTCCGGTATCGCCGGTAATCGAACTGGTGCTGTCAGTGCCACCACCGCCACTACTGCAGGCGCTCAAAAAAAACACCGCTGCGATTATCATTATCCATGTTGCCGCTCTTAAATTCTTCATTTTGACTCCCCCCTTTTTTTCGATTGATATAAAAATCGCTTCTTTTTTCAAATCACATTTTTTTATTCATTTCATACTGCTGCCGGTTACCGCATTAAAACGCCTGCACCAGTGCGATACTTTCCCAGACAGCCAAGCCATCGGGCAAAAGAGTACCCTTTGCCTCCACCCAGGAGCCCATCTGCACCCTGGTGAAAAATGTTTCAGACGATATGGGCAGATCCTCATCCGCATAAAAACCGTCAGACGGGATCATGGTGGTATCAATGACCACACCATTGATGGAAAGCATCGGTTCACTTAAATCCGAAACCGTTCCTTTCAGGCTGATCTTGTTCTGGACGGCAGGCAGGACAATGATCTGACCGGCCACCACGGTCTGACCGGCCACGATCCACCCCTTGACCTTGAGGTGATCGCCTGCTTCCAGAGTATCAAGGCCGTCCGCCAAGCCGGTGACCCGGGTCAACTCGTTGACCTTGATGGTCAAGTCTTCCAGTCCCGTCAACGTCAGGGTGCTGTCCGATAGCCCGGCAAAGTCGGATTCGGCCCTGAAATCCCGACTGAATTTGATTTTTTCAGCTTCCAGGATCCCATTGAAAAACATTCCTTCAACTTCAATTCTGGACCCGGACAGAATATCTTCCTGTGCGCCGCCGACAAACAAAGTATCCGGGCCGGTTTCTATCAGATACCCCTCGATGACAAACCGGTTCTGAGTAAAGTCCGGCCCCGCAATGCCCTCAATTTCAACCTTCTCTCCATCGCCGGCATCGTCGCCCAGCCGCCCGGCAGACCACACGGCCTCGGCTCTGAAACCCGGCCCGTCGAGTTGGCCGCTCACCGAAACAAACCCGCTGTTTACAAGGCCATCCGGATCTACCCCGCTGACATCCGCTGTTCCATAATCGACGGCCAGGGTGCCGATAAAAAAGATCCTTTCATCCTTGTCCAGGTTGCTGACCGGACCGCTGATCCGAAAGTGTGCATCAGCCGGAGCGATATCGGCGGTTTTAATAAGAAACGTTGCCTGAATCCTGCCGGCATCATCAAAAAACCCTGAAACTTCGACAACATTTCCCACAGCCAAATCATTGCCGACAACACCTGACATCCGGGTGCGGTCGTCAATAATCACACTCCGACCTAAAATTTCAAGCACCGTATCGTACTCATCAATGACGGTAACAGCATCGATGGGGCCAATGACTGTTGAGGCATAAACCACCTGGTCGGCCTGCCCGGTGCCGTCTTCCTTCAACCACCCGTTGACCCGCACGATCCGGCCGGGGTCCAGATGGTCACGGACAGCCTGATCTCCACTGCCGACAGGCAAATCATTGACATACACCTCGGCTGATTGTGTATCAAATTCCAAACCGTTGACCCAGACACTGCCGATGGCCGTGACTTCACCGGTGCTGATCACGCCGGTGCCGCCGATGCCGCCATCTGCCAGCATGTTATCAACACCACTGCCACTGCAGGCAATAAGGCCCAGAACAACCAGCACTATCACCATATGTCGAATTGTCGAAAAGGGTTTCATGACATATTAATCCTTTTTATCAACATCAACAGATTCTTCAAAATAGTAAATGCCCACACCGGAGCGGTACCGACCGGTTCCCTCTATTTCCGGATTTGTATCCCGGTCACATCTTGCGAGCCTTGAATCGAGATCTTCAAGAAGTTTCTGGGACAATCCCGAAGCAACGGTATGAAATCCGGCTAACGCTTTTTGAGGCAAGTTGTCATAACTGACTTTTCTTTGGAAAAATCGTTTTGACGCATCCGATTGAAGATTATGATCGATTGTCGTAATCAGACTACCCACATCAGTGCCAAGAATATGGAGATTTACCCCATCATTGTTTCCAGGGATATAAGATCTGACAAGAAGCTTTACGGTATTATTTCCCAATTTTTGAACCGCTCCGGCATTGACCAGTTCATCCAGAACCGCCCGGAACGGCATATCGCCACTGAATTTTCTAACCAGTCCGGCAAAGGTATGGCCTTCTCCCTGCAACGACAATATCGATGGATCTCCCGATGCGTCGGTAAATTCCTTTTCCCTACGCCATGCAGCGATAACCCGGGCAGCCCGATTGTATTGTTCTGCAAAAACAGCGTCAACGGGCGGTGGCATTTCTCTGACTTTCTTTACTTCTTTCCTGGAAAGACCGGTGATAACAGAGACGCGTGAAATGGACTGTTTGCGCCCATCAAGACCAAATTCCCTGGTGGCGACGTCCACATAAACCCATTTAACAATGTTGCTGAAAGTGACAAAAGACATACCGTTTCTCAGCAGGAGTCGAACAAGGGGCCGCAATATTCTGATAATCGATACGGTAAGTGTTTTGACGATGGTTGCCTTCATCGTGTGAGGCGCCTCTTGTTAATGTTTAGACACTGATTTAATTTCATCCACTTTTTACGCGTTCATCAATCTTAAAGGTGCGACACTCAGGACATTTTTTAAAATATAAAAATAAATCATTTTCGTATATTTTTTGGGAATTATTTCCCAATTTTTATAATTTGTCAAGTTTAATAAATTTTCAGAAAGGATTTAATGGATATGCACATCAGCAGGAATTTTCAAAATAAGGGGGTAATGCGAAGTAAGGAACAGACGCAAAATCATAAAAAAGGACTTTCCGTGTGGTCGGAAGTTTAATGTTTTCCTCAGAGATTCAACCACCGACCACAACTAATACACGGAATATGTTTAGTCCTCGTTCCCTCGCGTCTGCATGATAATGCACGGGTGATTACCTATACCGATTGGATAAAGGTGTCCAAAAAATATAAATTTGAAAAATATATTTTCACGAGGTCTGTAATTTAGGCTTTGGATTGGCTATACCCGTTCATAGACCGTCACACCATCTGTCTTTTTTCTGAAGAGTTTGCCCTCTTCTTCGAGAAATCGTAAATGCGAAATGGCCTCACCGGTGGCAAACCAGCGCTGGGCCACCGGAAAATCTTCCCAGGAATCACAACGGATATCCCAGGTCATCCGGGAGGCGACCGCAAAGGCATTCAGCGGCCCTGCCTGTAATATTCCCAGCGCCTCTTCCAATCGTTTGGCATGGTGCTGTTTTAATTCTTTGATCCGTCTGTGATGATCGCTGAACAACCGGCGATGTCCGGGCAGGACATGTTCCACGTTCAGTTTATAAACCTTGTCAAGGCTCTCCAGATAGGCCTTTAACGGATTTTCATCATCTGCCCAGCACTGAATATTGGGCGTAATGTCAATGAGGAGGTGGTCCCCGGCAATGAGAATTTTACGCCCGGGTTCATACAGACACATATGCCCCATGGTGTGCCCCGGGGTCTGGATACAGTTAAAATGAAAGCCACCGATACTGAAATTGTCACCCTCATTGATAATATTCAGCTCCGGGGTCCAGTCTGAACCGAATTTATGACCGGGATGATTGTGCAACGCCGCCCGAAGTTCGTTTTCAGGAAAACCGTTGGCCCCGGCATACGCGATCATGGGCTCAAAGCCTTCCCAGGATTCGATAAGCTCCGTATCCGGCCGGTTAAAATAAATTTTACCGGTGTCTCGAACCAGTCGCCCCACCAGGCCGAAATGATCGGCATGCAGGTGCGTAATAAAAAAATCGGTACAATCCAGATCAACATCGAGGGCCGCCAGGCCGGCGTGCATGGCCGTTAAGCACTCATCCCGATTCAAACCGGTATCCACCACAAGGTTTCTGTCATGACCCTTTATAACATATGTGTTCAGATATTTAAGAGGACTTTCAGGCAACGGAATCTCGATTCGAAACAAATTGGGGAACAATTCTTCCGGCATAATAACTCCTTTATATAATCTTTTTTTATCGGCTTTTCGATATGCCGTAAATTTACAAAATTGACCACGATTGAAGAGAAAATCGGATGCCCATTTTTTCATTTTAGGTCCCAAGGCGTTAAGATGGGCACGGCAATTCCTCCTAAAATAAATTACAACTATTCAATTAATAAACGGCACCCCATAGTTTGTCAATCAGTTTCAGTGACATTCAACGCAAAAATCCCTGTTTCAAACAGCCCTTGGCTTTACAAAACAGGATAAAAAATATCCGCTTCCGGTACGGAAGCGTTATTCTTTCCCATAAATCAAAAAAGCCGCAATCTGTTAAGATTGCGGCTTTTTGTTTTTAATGGTGCCGAAGGGGAGACTCGAACTCCCACCTCCATACGAAGACTAGACCCTGAACCTAGCGCGTCTACCAATTCCGCCACTTCGGCATGTTTTATCTGAGTTCAATTAACTATTGCTTTCCCTCAGAAGTTGATCTACTTATGTGATTTTAATTTTGATGTCAAGCCAATTTATTGCATTTTTAAATTTTTGTTTTAACTTAATCTAAATTGATTCGTGTAACAACGCAACTGTTTCTCATAAAAAGAATGACAACATCTTTTTCACATAAAATAAGTGTCAGGGGTATTTGGCTGGCAATAATTTCATGGACACCATTGATATGAAGCTTATCGAACGAATTGAAGACATCTCCGAACCCTTCAAAAAGGCCGTCATTACCATCGGAAATTTTGACGGTGTACACTTGGGGCACCAGTCACTTTTTCATGAAGTCATCGAAAAAGCCGAGAGTATCGGGGGCACCTCGGTGGCCATGACGTTCGAGCCCCACCCCATCCGAGTTTTAAAGCAAAACGGTCACCCGCCCCTGATCACCCTGTATGAGCAAAAAATAGAACTGATTAGAAGCACTGGTATCGATGTTTTGATCTGCGTGCCGTTTACACCCGAATTCGCCGATATTACCGCCGGATCATTTATTGAGGATATCATTGTAAACCGGATCGGCACCCGGGCCATTGTTGTGGGACAAGACTATACCTTCGGCAAAAAAAGGGAAGGCAACATAACCATGCTGAGAACCCTGGCCTCAGAACTTGATTTTGAGGTCATCATCCCTAACTGGATCAAAATGTCGGACGCGCTTCCGGGCAGGATCAGCAGCACCGGCATTCGCAAATTCGTAATGGCCGGTAAATTGGCCGAGGCAAGCAAACTTCTGGGCCGCTTTTACCAAATCCGCGGTACGGTTGTCAGGGGCCGTAACAGGGGCGGGAAACTACTTGGGTTTCCCACCGCCAACATCAATCTTCATGATGAATTATGCCCCAAGACCGGCATCTATGCGGTGACCGTCCAGTTCAATGGCGAAAGGCTCAAGGGCGTTGCCAATATCGGATACAGCCCCACTTTTGATGACCACATACTCACTATTGAAGCGCATATTCTTGATTTTGACCAGGACCTGTACGGTAAAAAAATTCGTGTCAATTTTATCCAACGCATTCGGGATGAAATAAAATTTGCCAATATTGCCGAACTTTCGGAACAAATCAAAAAAGATATTATCAAGGCCCGTGATATACTCAGATAACCAGCACGGACGTCACCCATTCATATACCGGTGGGCACATAAATCGTTTTTTACCTGTCTTTGCAAAGCCATTCTGGTCTTTATATGAAAGAAAAAATTTATATCTCTCTTTCTCTGGGAATCGTCTTATCCATTGCAGCGCTTTATTTTGCCTTTAAAAACGTACCGTTTAATGAACTGCGATCCTATATGGGCACTATTGACAGTTTCTGGGTAACGGTCTCTGTCCTGATCGTTGTTTTATGTTTTATCTTCAGAACGATGCGCTGGCAAATCATCGTTGGCGCCACTCGAAAAATAGGTTTCTGGCAGGCATTTAATCCCCTGATGATCGGCTTTATGATCAACTGCATACTGCCCGGCCGTGTGGGAGAAGTGGCCCGACCGGTTATTTTGCAGAAAAATGAACAGGTGCCCTTTTCCACCGGACTGGCAACAGTGGCCGCCGAACGAACATTCGATTTTTTATTTTTAATTGTTTTTTTTGCGCTCGTGCTGGCCACCATTGAAATCAATCCAGACCTCGATATGACCTTTGGAAAATTTCACCTAAATCGGGGGACCCTTATCTCCGTTGGTGCCGGCATGGGCAAACTCAGCATGGTTCTGATTGCCGGGATTCTTACACTGGCCATTGAGAAATCCAGACAATGGGTCAAAAAAGCAATTGGCATCATACCGGCAATGTGTTTCTGGACAGGCCCGACCGCCAGAAAAAAAATCAAGCTGAAACTATGTACACCACTTTCCGGTCTTGTGGACCATCTGTCCGACGGTTTCGAGTTGCTGAAACATCCTTGGGAAATGGTCATGTGCCTGGGTCTTTCATTCCTGATATGGGGTCTTAGTGCTTTTTCCTACTATACCATGTCCCTGGGATGTCCGGGAATCGCATTGTCGTTTCTTGAAATTTCAGGCGTCATGATTATAATTTGTTTTTTCATCGCACTTCCTTCCGTGCCCGGATTCTGGGGGCTGTGGGAAGTCGGGGGTGTTTTTGCACTGGCCTTGTTCGGTATATCCACCAGCCACGCGGCCGGCTACACCCTGGCCAACCATGCGGTACAGATGTTTCCGGTTATCCTCATCGGGCTGGGTTCCGCCGTGGCCACCGGTGTCAATATTTTAAAAGTCAGTTATGGTAAAAAAGGTTAAACAGCAGCGAGGCATATTATTATGGCGATATTGGACATTGTGACATTTCCAGACAATTTTCTTAAACAACCAACAAAACCTGTTGAAAATATTGACGCGTCAATTCAGCACATCATTGACGACATGATCGAAACCATGTACCAGGCACCGGGTGTGGGTCTTGCCGCTATCCAGGCCGGCATCAACAAAAGCATTATCGTTTATGATCCCACCGCCGGCGCTGAAAAACGTGAACCCGGAGTCCTGATCAACCCGGTTGTCGTTTCCAAAGAGGACACCCGACTTTCTGAAAACGAAGGATGCCTGAGCGTTCCGGATTTCAGGGCCGATGTCCGCCGGTTCGATGCGGTTGTCGTTGAAGGCGTGGACAGGGACGGCAAACCGGTACACATTGAAACCCGGGAATTTCTGTCGGTGATCCTGCAACACGAAATCGATCACTTGAACGGCATCCTTTTTATCGACCACATCAGCTCCCTCAAACGGCAGCTGTATACCCGCAGGGTAAAAAAACAACTGAAATCAAAATGAAATCAAAACGGTTGAAAATTATTTTTATGGGAACACCGGATTTTTCCGTTCCGGCCCTTACCATATTACCACTAAACGGGTATGATGTGGCATTGGTGGTCACCCAGCCGGATCGGCCCAAAGGACGGGGGTGTAAACTGACATCACCACCGGTGAAAGCATCGGCCCTGGCCCTTGGGTTGCCGGTGGCTCAGCCCCAGGCCATACAGGACCTGTCGTTTATCCATCAGGTGCGTGCCCTTGAACCGGACCTGTTCGTTGTCGTCGCCCTGGGCCAGATCCTGCCCCAGGTACTTTTGGATATTCCCCCTTTAGGGACCATCAACATTCATGGTTCCCTGCTTCCCCGTTATAGAGGACCGGCGCCGATCCAATGGGCACTGATCAACAATGAACAGGAAACCGGCATCACCACCATGCTGATGGACAAAGGGCTTGATACCGGTGACATACTGATGACGGCCAGCACCCGCATCACATCCGATGACACATCGGCAACAGTGCATGACCGTTTGGCAGACATGGGCGCTGAATTGCTCATCAAGACCATCGAAGGGATTGCAGCACAGGCCATCGTAGCCAGACCCCAGGATCATGCCCTGGCCACTTATGCCCCACTCTTAAAAAAAAGCGACGGCCGGATAGACTGGAAAAAACCGGCGCAGCTGATAGAGGCCTTTATTCGCGGCATGACCCCCTGGCCCGGCGCCTTTACCGTAAGAGACAATAAACGGCTCAAAATTTTCAGGGCCCAGGCTATCCCCCAGGAAACCACCCAGGCACCGGGAACCGTGATCCAGGGATTTTCCGATGAGCTCCGGATTGCAACGGGCCAGGGATCCCTTAGCATCTGTGAAATCCAGGGCGCCTCAGGCAAGCGGCTTGACATCAAGGATTATCTCCGCGGCCATAGCATAGCGCCGGGATCTGTTTTTTCCTGAGAAAGTGAGGCCATGTCTCCTGATCCACGTAAAATCGCGTGTTCAATTCTCGACACACTGGATGCCACCCAGACCACCCTCGACAGGGCCATGGACGCTGCCATGGCCAAAGACATGCCGCTTTCCAGGCGTGATCGGGCATTGCTCAATGCACTGGTATACGGCGTTCTCCGCTGGCGGGGACGTATCGACTGGATTATCGATCACTTTTCTAAAACCCCTTTTAAAAAAATAGACCCGCCTATCCTCAATATTTTACGACTGGGTCTTTTTCAGATCATTTATTTAGACCGCATTCCCCTTTCCGCGGCCGTCAATACCGCCGTGGAAATAGCCAAATCAAAAAAAAAGCCATGGGTAAGCGGCTTTGTGAATGCAGTCCTGCGAAATGCCGCCAGGGGGCATCAGACCGTCTTGCTTCCCGATCCGTTAAAAGACCCCGTGACGGGCCTTTCAGTGGAAGCATCATTTCCCCCATGGCTGATCAAACGCTGGCTGGCCCGTTTTGGCATCGCTGAAACCCGGCAGTTGTGCCAGGCCATCAACACGATCCCGCCCATCACCGCAAGGACCAACACCCTCAAAACCACACGTGAGAACCTGTTGCTATCGATTAAAGATGAGGTGCGGGACCCTGTTCCCACGGCTTTTTCCCCGAACGGCTTTCATTTTTTAACCCATAATAAGCCGATTGCAGACCTCCAGGCCTTTAAAAACGGCGAATTTCAGATTCAGGATGAGGCCGCCCAAATCGTTTCCATGCTATTGAATCCCCAGCCCGATGATATTGTTCTGGACGCCTGTGCCGGTCTGGGGGGCAAAACCGGCCATATGGCACAGATAATGAAAAACAAGGGCCGCATCATTGCAACGGACAACTCGCTTGATAAATTGCAGCAACTTGAATCCGAAATGAAACGCCTGGGGGTCAATATTGTGACATGCATACACCATGACCTGATTCAGAAGCCGATACCCGACCACCTGGGTCTGTTTGACCGGATTTTATTGGATGCACCCTGCTCCGGTCTGGGGGTGATGCGCCGCAATCCGGATACAAAATGGGCCGCGTCCAAAAAAGACTTGAGCCGCTTTCAGACCCGACAAATATCCCTGCTCAACAACCTTGCCCACCGGGTCAAGCAAGACGGCCGCATGGTCTATGCGGTGTGCTCTACGGAACCCGAAGAAAACGAAGCGGTGGTTGAGCGGTTTTTGCAAACAAACGCCTGTTTTAAAATAAATAAAACCCCCATTAATCCTGATGTCCGGGCCGCATCTCTGATCACGCCAGAGGGCTGGTTCCGGTCCTCTTCCCATCGACATGGCATGGACGGCTTTTTTGCGGTCTGTTTTACGAAAAAACGCTGATCCGGATGGCCTTAACAAGGAAAAATCAAAATGCACACCAATTCAAGACGATATGGGGTTAATCAAATGACTATCGATCTTGTTTGTCAGCCGGTGCTTGTAATTTTCTTTTTGCGGCGTACGCTTTTAAACAGCACAGGTTTATCCAGGTTAGGTATTGGGGGCATGGGTCGAGCTATGATCAATCGTGTTTACAAATGCTTTCGGGCAGGTTATATTGCTTTTTAAACGCATTGATAGCAAACTGTCTTTTTGAAAGACACGGATTGACATGCACCGTTTCAGGGCATTAACCGCTGTTAAGCAGATAGGGTCGCTTATACGTCTGTTACCATTTTTTTCACAAGTATCAATGAGCTGTAATCATGCCGGTATTCGAATATAAAGCTTTAAACGCCAAGGGAAGACAAATTTCAGGTATCCTGGATTCTGAAAGCGCCCTTACCGCTCGCCAGAAACTCAGGGCATCACGAATTTTCCCGGTCAAAATTACCCAGGTTCAAGACACGGCCAAAAAAAAAGAGCGGCGGTTTTTATCATCCCTGCACCTTGGCAGACGAATCAAACAATCCGAACTCTCCATGCTGACCCGGCAGCTGGCGACCCTTGTGGGAGCCGGTTTTCAGCTTGTATCGGCCCTTGACACGCTTCTGTCCCAGACAAAACTCCCGGCCCTTAACAGACGACTGGCCAAAATCAAGGATATGATTGTTGAGGGCCAGAGTTTTGCCCATGCACTTTCTTTGTATCCGGAGACCTTTTCAGCCCTATATATCAACATGGTTAAGGCCGGAGAGACCTCCGGCACCCTTGAAATTGTCTTGAATCAACTGGCGAATATTACCGAAAAACAACAGGCCTTGAACAGCCGTATCCGCAATGCCCTGGCCTATCCTGTTTTGATGGCCTTTATCGGCTCGGTGGTTCTGTTTCTGCTTTTGACGTTCATCGTCCCGAGCATCACCGGCATATTTACCGACATGAACCAGACCCTGCCGGCACCGACCCTTTTGCTTATCAGCCTCAGCGAAATGTTCAAATCCTTCTGGTGGGCCTTTCTGATGGTTCTGATTGCCATTCCCATTGCTTTGCGCAACATTAAAAAAACAAATAAAGGCCGCCGGGTCGTTGATAGAACAGTGTTAAAGATACCACTGGTTGGCCAGCTGATAAAAAAAATTTCTGCGGCCCGGTTTTCCCGTACCCTGGGATCGCTCCTGGACAATGGTGTTTCCATGTTATCGGCCCTTGAAATTGTTAAAAATATTGTGGGCAATACAATCATTTCCAATGCCATTGAAGAGGCGTCAATTCAAGTGGGCAAGGGCCAGGGGTTGGGTGCTTCACTGGAGACATCAGCCATTTTCCCCAATCTTTCAATTCAAATGATTCAGCTTGGAGAGCAGAGCGGTGAGCTGGAAATCATGCTGGATAAGGTGGCCGATGTCTATGAAAACGAAGTCGAATCAGCGGTACTGGGCCTGACCGCATTGCTGGAACCGATCATGATATTGGTAATGGGCGTCGTGGTGGGTTTTATTGTCCTGTCCATATGCCTCCCGATTTTTGAAATGAATCAACTGGTGATGTAATGGCCAAGTGCCCAAATTTGAAATTGAAGATTGAAACGAATACAGAAATTTCAAGATAGCATCTGTAGGGTGAGATATGAAATATATTTTAGGGGATGAAAAATGAAAAAACGATTTTTACTGCAAAACACCGACCAACGCGGATTTACCCTCATCGAACTGATGGTTGTCATTGTTATCCTTGGCATTCTCGCCGGCCTGATCGTTCCCAGAATTATGGGACGTCCCGAAGAAGCCAAGCGACTGAAGGCCAAGATGCAGATTGAAAGCTTTGAGACCGCCTTGAAATTGTTTAATCTGGACAATGGGTTTTACCCGGACACCGAACAGGGGCTATTGGCTCTGGTTGAAAAACCCGATTCCGGTAAAATTCCCAAAAACTGGAAAACCGGCGGATATTTTGAAAAAGGCAAGGTTCCCAAGGATCCCTGGCAAAATGAATTTATCTACCTTTCACCGGGTGTTCACGGAGACTTTGACATATCGTCCTATGGTGCCGACGGGGTTCCCGGAGGCGAGGAAAAAAACAGTGACATCAACAGCTGGGAAATTGAATAACCTTGTCTTTACGCATAACAATGCGGCATCCGGACTTACAGGAAAACACTTTTTGATGAAAGGGGCCCGTGAAGGCAGCTTTATACAGCGATATCGGCTATTTTCAAACAAAGGGTTCACTTTGATTGAACTGATTGTTGTGCTTGCTCTTATCAGCACCGTCCTTTTTTTGGCCATCCCCCGATTTCAAAATACGGATCTCAGCGATTCAAAAAGAATCATGACCCGATGGATCTTCGCCACCACCCGGGATCTTAAGGCAAAAGCCCTTAATCACCAGAAACGGTATGCCATGCATATTGATCTGGACAAGGGCACCTTGTGGAGCAGCAGCGACGGTATGACCGCCGAGGAAACCGAAAAGGCGATCCAAAAAAGCTTTCAGCTTCCCGATGACTTGAAGCTCATTGATGTTGAATATCCGGGCATGGGGAAAGTGACCACCGGCCGGGCTGACATTTTCTTCTACAAAGAAAATTTCTCGCAAATGGCATTCATTCACGTGGAAGAAGACGGGTATCATAAAATGACATTTCAGATCGAACCTTTTTTACCAGCGCCTAAAATCGTTGATGAATATATTGAATTTGAAAAATAAAAAAAACAAAGCAACGATTCCCGATGCCGGTTTTACCCTGCTGGAGGTCATGGTGGCCCTTTCCATCATGGCCATTGTGCTGGTGGCCGTCTATCGAATGCAGTCTCAGACCATCCGCATGGCCGTGGCTGAAAATTTTTACGTCAGGGCCCCTTTCCTGGCCCAAAGCAAAACAGCCGGAATCATGGCTGCCGACCAGGAAAATACCCAAAGCGATACCGGTGATTTTGGAACTGATTTCCCCGGATATACATGGGCGTTATCCATGGAAGATATCGCATCCGAAAAACTGGAAACCGAATCTGAACACCTGAAAAAAATTGATGTGACCATTTTTTTTAACACCGATGAATTTACATATACCCTGAGAAGCTATTGTTATATGAGGGATGACGGATGAATAATGAAAATACAGGCATTTGTCATTCAAAATTCGTCATTCAAAATTCGTCATTCAAGACATCGGGATTCACCCTGATTGAAATTATAACCGCTATTTTCATTTTTTCCATCATCGTGACCACCATTTTCGGGTCCTATAATGCCGTTTTCTCAGACGTTGCAACCATTAACGAAAGCATGGAACAATCTGATATGGCCCAGGCCTGTCTGAATCGGATGACGGCGGATCTCCAGGCCGCATGGGTGTCCGCAAAACCGATATATGCAAAACCCGAATTTAACGCACCGCCAGACCCGTATCGAATTTACGGAAAAACAGAAGACGTCGGTGATGCCTCTTTCGGCCGCCTGAGACTGGCATCCCTGGCCCACCTGCCGCTGAATGATGATCAAATCGGTGGTCTTGCGGAAATCGTTTATTATGTCCAGGCAATGGATGGAAAATATGTTCTCAAGCGCGGGGACCGACTTTTTCCATTTTCATCTGAATTTGAAGAAAACCGGTGGGATCCGGTTATTTGTGAAAACATCAAATCGCTTACATTTATCTACCATGATACTGAAGAGGCCTTTGAGGATTGGGATTCAGATGCCGCGGAGTTCGGTTACGCCACCCCCAGGGCCATTAGCATATCGTTTGAGATAGGAAATGAGGGTAGATTTCAAACGTTTAAAACAACGGTGGTTCTTTTTTCCAGCCGGGAAAAAATTGAGTGACCCGGCAAAGTTCATAAAACTTAAAACGACCCAACAACGATGCATACTCGCATTTTAAAAAATAACAGCGGCATTGCACTGCTGGTGGTCCTGACGGTGATCACCCTGCTGATCACCGCTGCCCTGGAACTGAACCGCAGGGCACGATCGTCGGTTACAGCCACTATGGTGCTGCGGGATCAGGTCACATTGACACAGATGGCCTCGTCCGGCATTCAGATGGCGATGGCCATTCTGGTCAAGGATAAAAATGAATCTGACATCGATACCGTGCAGGAGGACTGGGCCGATCCTGAAAAAATAGCCGATTTTTTATCCATTCTTGATTTTGAGGAGGGCAAGGTCAGCATCAGTATCCAGGATGAACTGGCCAAGGTTCAAATCAATGCCTTGGTGCAATTCCCTGAGGGAAAAGAGTTTAATGAACCTCAGCGCCTCTTGTGGGCCGGACTGCTGCAAAACATGGTCGATCAGGATACGGAAACGATGGAAGAAAGCGAGATCGTGGGAATCATAAACTCGGTCAAGGACTGGCTGGATTCCAATGACAACGATGCCATCACCGGTCTCACCGGCGCTGAATCCGACTACTACGAGGGCCTGGAACAGCCGTATCCCTGTAAAAACGGTCCCTTCAGCCATCTGGACGAGCTTATAAAAGTGAAGGGCATTACCCCTGAATTTTTGAACGGTTTCGGTGGGATTCAGGGACTGGCCCGATATATAACGGTCTATGGTGCAACAGATGCCGGAAACAATGCATTTACCTATGACGGTAAAATCAATATTAACACAGCCGAGTTGCCAGTCATTGCCGCACTTTTACCTGAAGGCGACGAAGAATTCGCCATGGCCATCTATGAGTATCGGCAGGAAAAGGAAGATGAAAAATTCGTAAACCCTCTGGATGGAGACTGGTACATGAATTGCCCGGGATGCAAAGACAGCGGTATCAAGAAAAAGCTGATCACCACAAAGAGCGACCTCTTCCGAATCCAGGCATCGGCGACCCTGCATGACATAAAAAAAGATATAAATGCCGTGGTGCGGCGTGAAAAACAAAAAAAATCCGGCAAATATTATTGCAAAATTTTATCTTGGCAAACCCAATAGAGTATACTATAAATTTTTATGACTGGACTGAAACGCTGGTTACCATACATGGAACGTATAGCAATAGATCGTTTTCAATATAAAAAGAACATGAGGAAATACCCTTGAGTAAAAAAATCCTCGGCCTTGATATTCGGCATAATTCAATATCCGCGGTGGCAATCAAAAATACACTGAGCGGCAATTCAATTGAAGCATACGCTAGTGTTCCCATTGCCGCCGAAGGTGGTTTTGAAAATGCCATGGCTACGGGGCTGAAAAATATTGCTCGAAAGATGGACCTTTCCTGTTCAAACTGTGCTGCATCTTTTCCAGCGGCCGATTTTTTTTTCCGCAACTTTCAAGTCCCCTTTAAAGGGCAAAAAAAAATTCGTCAAATCCTTGCATACGAACTGGAACCCCTGATGCCGGTGCCGGTGGAGGATCTGGTTCTGGATTTTCATACAATTGAAACCACAGACAATTCAAATCTTTCCAGTATCTTTGTGGCCGGTCTCGAAAATGGCCGACTCTCTTCATATCTGGATATTCTGACCACCCATGGCATCGATCCGGACATCATCACCGTGGGCGGCAGCTATCCTACGGCCCAATACCTGTCAAAAATGCCGGATATTGTCCCCAACACCCTTCTGGTGGAGATTGATCCGCAAGAAAGTACCATCATCGCCATCATGGCCAAACAGATCCATCTGATTCGCACGATTGGTCTGAATCCTGATACATCCCAAACCGCCCGGTCCCTGAGCCTTGAAATTCAACGCATGGTAATCGCTCTTGAAGAACAGTTCGACGTCGGCTTCAAGCCCGAACAGATCTACCTGACCGGCCCTGGCCGGGTGACACCGGATTTTCAGGAAGACATTGAAAATTTCACCCAATACCCCGTGTCTATTTGCGATCTGGCCTCCCTGACCAATACTCCCCTGCCTGAAACCAAAACTGCCGACTGGAACCCTGCCGGGATGGACCCAGCCCTGGCCCTGACGCTTCTTTTTTCCGAACGGACCCACTGTCTGAATATCCGCAGGGGCCCCTTTGCCGTCAAAAAACACTGGGCCGAACACAAAAGCCGTTTCATCAAAACCGGCGGCCTCGCCGTCCTGGTCGTTATGATCGGCTTTATGAATATTATGATCGACAGCAACAGCTCAAGCAAACAGCTGTTTAGACTGAACACCCGGATTCAGGAAATCTTTCAATCAACGTTTCCCGAAGTCACACGGATCGTCGATCCCTTGCAGCAAATGCGCGTAAAAATTGAGGAAATAAAAAAGACACAGGTGTTTGAAGGGGATACCGGCAGATATATTCCCAGAATTGACATCTTAGAGCAGATCAGCAGTCGGATCTCATCCAAGATAGATGTGGACCTGGACCGGTTAGTGATCAGTCCCGATAATATTTTGATTTCCGGTATCACAGATACATTCAACTCTGTGGACGATATTAAAAGCCAACTGAGTCAGGTGTCCCTGTTCAAATCGGTCACCATCAGTTCGGCCAATATCGACAAACCCGGAAACCGGGTACGGTTTAAATTAAAAATAGACCTATAGGAGCCCATAAAGCGATGGCCATAAAACTGAAAAAACGGGATCGTTATGCCCTGATGATATTCGGGATTTTCATCTGCCTTTTTATCGGGCTTCAATTTATCATTTTCCCCTTTCTGGACAAAAGAGAACAGGTTCAAAGGGCACTTCAGGCCAAGACCCGGATTCTGACGGACATGGTTCAGCTCAAAGCGGAATATGAATCATGGCGCCATCAGGCGGATCTTGAGAAATCACGATTTTCCAAACGACCCAGGGGGTTTACACTTTTTTCGTTCCTTGACACACTGGCCGGCAGGGCCGGGATCAAAAACAATATCACCTATATGAAACCATCCACCTCAAATCAGAAAAACAAGCCTTTCAAACTTTCTCTGGTGGAGATGAAACTGCAGGCTGTAAGCCTCAACCAGTTGACCACCTACCTGCATATGGTGGAAACATCGCCGAATATGATACGGGTAAAACGATTGTCGATTCTAAAAAAAGAAAATCAGAAAAATGGTATAAATGTTGTATTACAGGTAGAAACACTGGAAACATAGTGCGGTTATGGGCAAAAACAAAAAAATATTTTTTTACGCCATATACATTGTTTTAATCACTTGTATCTTGTTGTATTATCTTTTCCCATCGGATATGATAAAAAAAACCTTGGCGCATAGCGTTTCCCGGGCCAATCCGGATCTTTCCATCATTACCGGGAAAGCGGCCCCGGTACTGCCGCCGGGATTAAAACTGCAGAACGTGACCCTGAAACGGTTTGATAATGCCCTGTTTGACATCAGTGAAATAAAAATAAAACCGGTGTTGCTCTCTTTTTTCAAACCCGAAACAATCTACACGTTTACGGGCCGGACAGCGGGCGGCGGCTTTGATGGCACCGCCGTCCATTCAAAAAAGAAACAAACCGCTCTCCCACGCATCAATATTAATTTTAACGAAATCCAAATCCGGAAAATTCCAGGGTTGCAGAATTTTACCCAATACCGGACCACCGGGCTGCTATCCGGTGACATAACGCTGGACAAAAGCCGCGGACCGATTATCAACGCACGAGCCGATCTAAACCTGGCCAATGCGGTTGTTTCTTTTCCAGCCCCGGTATTCGGGCTGGACAGCTTGACATTTCAATATATCGAAGGAGAACTGACGATCTCCGGTCGCAGAATACAGGTAAAAAAATGCACCTTCAATGGTATTCAGATAGATGGTACCCTTGCCGGCAACATCCTTTTAAAAACACCTTTTAAAAAAAGCGCCCTGCGGCTCACAGGTTCCATCCAGCCCCACGCGGACTTTATCGCTGGCCTTGGCGAGGGGGTTGCCGATATGTTGCTGCCGCAGATAAAAGCGTCTAAAGAAGGCCTTAAATTCAAGATCAGGGGAACCCTGGAAGAACCTAAATTGTCACTTTGATCACGCATATGATAAAAACTTATTTTTCAATTATCAATATACTGTTACTGACGGCCGCCATATATCTGGGGGTTACCGCCTTTTATAAGGCCGCTGAAACCCGGATGGCACAACTCCAGCGTGCCGAGGCCTACACCCGTAACATCGTCGAGCCGGACAATAAACGCCAAAAGCCGCTTTCAAATTATACCATCATCGCAGAGCGCAATCTTTTTCATACAGAACCCGGAAAGGTTCCCGAAATTGAGCAGCAGGTCGATCTGGACAGTCTGAAACAAACCGACCTGAACCTTAAACTCTGGGGTACCGTCACCGGCGTGCAGGGAAAAGATCGTGCCGTCATCGAAGATACAAAAAAACGAACGCAAAACCTTTACAGCGATGGCGATGCCATACAGGGCGCCACCGTTAAACTGATCCTGCGTGAAAAGGTTGTGCTGAGTGTCAACGGCAAAGACGAAATTCTGGAAATGGAAAAACGCGAGAGTGGAAGATCCTCAAGGAGGTCAACATCAGGACCTTCCCCGAGGGCCTCAACATCATCTCCGGCAAGAGCATATAAGGTCAAATTGAAACGATCCCAGATCGAAGACGCCATGGCCAATATGAATGAACTCATGAACCAGATAAAGATACAGCCTTATATTCAAAATGGGGAGCCCGACGGGCTGATCCTTTCGGGAATCAAACCCAACTCCCTTTTTAGAAAAATGGGACTTCGAAACGGGGATATTATCAAAGGCGTCGAGGGAGAGAAAATCCAATCCATGGATGATGCGATAAATTTTTACTCAAAACTCAAATCAGCTGACAGTGCGGCCCTGCAGATCAGACGTCGGGGCCAGTTAAGAGATATCCTTTATAATATTGAAAATTGAAAACTGCCGTCATTATTCAATCTTCATTTTTTAAATTCAGATGCTTGCAACGTAAACTTTTAACAATCGGTAAAAAAATGAAATCATATTCCAGAATATTCAAATTAAACAAATGTATTGTGATACTTCTCTTTTTGATCATACAGGCACTGCCCGTCTTTGCCGACAACGCCACCGATAAACCCGCAGCCTCTGCAGATGTCGCGGACCAACGGTTTGTATCCATTGATTTCAACAACGTTGATATCAATGTATTCATTAAATTTATCAGCGAACTGACCGGTCAAAATTTCGTCGTGGACGACCGGGTCAAAGGCAAGGTCACCATCATTTCACCGGCTAAAATTTCACTGGGTGAAGCCTTCAAGGTATTTGAATCCGTACTGGAGGTGCACGGCTATACAACGGTGAAGGCAGGAGAAATCACAAAAATCGTACCCTCCCCGGATGCCCGTAGCAAAAATATCAAAACCCTGCTTGAAAAAGAATCCGGGGGCATCGGAGACAAAATCGTAACCCAGTTGATCCATTTGAAATTCGCCGGCCCCGATGAAATCAAACAGCTCTTTACGCCCCTGATTTCCAAAAGCAGCGTGATTCTGTCCTACCCGCCCACCAACACCTTAATCGTCACCGATGTTTATTCCAATATCAAACGACTGCAGCGCATCCTGGAAACCATTGATATTCCCGGTATCGGACATCAGGTTGCGGTTATTCCCATCGAATACGCGGATTCAACCAAACTGGTCAAAATTCTGGATTCCGTATTTGAGACCACTGGCAAAGCCAAAAAGGGAACAACGGTCAAAACCATCAAATTTGTAGCCGATGAGAGGACCAATACCATTATCCTGCTGGCCAGCGAAGTAGACACAAAGCGGGTATCCGGCCTGATTAAACTGCTGGACCGGGAAACGCCCCGGGGCCAGGGAGCCATCAATGTCTATTATCTGGAAAATGCCGCTGCTGAGGACCTGGCCTCGGTATTACAGGAGTTGCCGGGCAAAAAAGATGCCACGGAAAAAGGCAAAAATACCAGCGTTGTCTCCGAAAAAGTTAAGATAAAGGCGGACAAAGCCACCAACAGCCTGATTATCATGGCTGAAAAAGAGGATTACCTGGTCCTGGAAGATATCATCAAAAAACTGGATATCCCCCGGGCCATGGTCTATATCGAAGCATTGATCATGGAGGTCAATGTTGACAAGGATTTCCGACTCGGAACCGAATGGGCCGTAGGTGGGAAAACCGACATCGACGGTACCTCGGGTATTGTGGGCGGCGGCTTTTCCGGTGGGGCCTCCGGCGGCGATGCCGGATATGATAACATCAGCTTAGGTAGTGCAGTTGTGGGGACCACTGTTTCAACAGTATCCGTTCCCCTTCCCGGTGGGTTCAGTATGGGCGTCATGGGGGAGGCCATCAAAGTCGGCAACCTGATCTTTCCCAGTATTTCAGCGGTGATTCAGGCCTACAAAAAAGACAAGGATGTTCAGATCCTTTCCACCCCCCAGATCCTTACCACCGATAATGAAAAGGCCTCCATTACCGTGGGCAAGAATGTGCCCTATCAGACCAAAACCAGCACCAGCGATAATGATACGTACAACTCCTACGAGTACAAAGATGTCGGAAAAACCCTGGAAATCACCCCCCAGATCAGCAAGGACCGGATGATCCGCCTGGTGCTGAAGCTCACTGTGGAGACCCTTGAAAGCACCACGGACAACCGGCCCACGACTTTAAAACGGACCATGGAAACCACGGTGCTGGTAAAGGACAAAAATACGGTGGTGCTGGGGGGCTTGATCGATGACACCATCTCCAATATCGAGTACAAGGTCCCCTGTTTAGGGGACATCCCCGTGCTTGAATGGATGTTCAAATCAAAATCCAAAGGGGGCTCCAAAACCAATTTGTATATCTTTTTGACCCCCAAGGTGATTGAAACCGAAGCCGAGGCCCAAAAAGTGTACGAGGATAAAATAGACCACATGAACAAGTTGGCACCCGGGCAGATCAAAATGTACAATAATACAACCAAGCCATCAACAACGTTGAAAACAACTGAGGATTAAAGGATTGTTTATTGAAAATTGTATAATGTAAGGGCAGGTCCCCGTGCCAGCCCTGAACTTTTGAGCCTGAAACCCATTAACCCATTAACCTATAAATCCCATATGCCCAAAACACTACTAGAAATTCTAAAAAGCAAATTTGGCATCTCATCTGATGATATCGATACCGCCCTTGCGCTAAAGACGGAAAAGGGCGGCACCATCGGCGATATACTGATGCGGAAAAAAATAATAACGGAAAACCAGCTTCTCGAAGCCCTGAGCATCCAGCACGAGATGCCGTTCTGGCCTGAACTGCCCCTTGAAAACCTGGGCAATAGTTTTACCCAACATGTACCCATCCAGTTTTTAAAAAAATCGATTATGGTACCCCTGGAGGGTGCGCAGCCCCCTTTACCCGGAGATGCTCGAAACCACGTATCCGCCCCTGATAACCGGGAAAAATTATACCCCGGAGACTTTGTTATTGCCGTGAACAACCCGGCTCTGTTTCAGCCCATTGACGATCTTGCCAGAATTCTGGGCATCAGAAACTGCAAAAGTGTTCTGTCCACGAAGCAATCCATCCTGTCTGCCATCAACATTGCCTATGACCTCAGCCGAGACAGCGCCCAGCAACTTGTCCAGGATATGGAAGAAGACGGAACCACCATTATCAGCGACATGGACGGCACAGCCGACCTGCTGGATGATACAAGTGATGCCCCGGTAATCAAACTGGTCAACCATATTATTTCCCAATCCGTGAAAGCCCGGGCCAGTGATATTCACTTTGAGCCCTACAAAAACAGTTTCAAGGTAAGGTATCGTGTGGACGGAATTCTGTATGACCTGCTGACGCCGCCCAAATGGATACAGGCGTCCCTGATCTCCAGGATCAAGGTTATGGCCAAGATGAATATCGCTGAGAAACGCCTGCCCCAGGACGGACGTCTGGATGTTAAAATCGGCAATCAGCAGATCGATGTCCGGGTATCCACTATACCCACCGCTTTTGGCGAACGGGTGGTGCTTAGACTCTTAAGCAAATCCGGTTCTCTGATGTATATGACCGACCTGGGCCTTTTACCGAAAAAACTGAATCTGCTGGAAAAGCTGGTCCAGTCGCCCAATGGCATTATACTGGTTACCGGCCCCACCGGCAGCGGCAAAACCACCACCTTGTATGCCGTACTGTCATCCATCAACAAACCGGGCATCAACATCATCACCATTGAAGACCCGGTGGAATATCAGATACAGGGTATCAGCCAGATACAGGTCAACACCAAAATAGATCTCACCTTTGCCCGGGGGCTGCGGTCCATTGTCCGCCAGGACCCGGATGTCGTTCTGGTGGGTGAAATCCGGGACCGTGAAACCGCCGATATTGCCGTCCAGTCCGCCTTGACCGGCCACCTGGTTTTTTCCACCCTGCATACCAATGACTCGGCCAGCGCCATCACGCGACTGGTGGATATCGGGGTGGAGCCCTTTTTGATTTCATCTTCGGTGATTGGAATTGTGGCACAACGACTTGTCCGGGTACTGTGCCCCCACTGCCGGGAATCTTACACCCCTAATGAAAGCGCGTTAAACAGCATCGGCATAACCACCGATGAGATTAAGGAATATACACTCTACAAAGCCACCGGATGCACCCGGTGTTTCAACACCGGCTATACAGGCCGCATCGGCATTTTTGAGATCATGGATATGACAGATAGTTTGAAGCATCTCATATTAAAAAACTTTGATGCCAACCGGATAAAACAGGAAGCATCAAAACGGGGCATGACGACACTGCGCCAGGATGGCATCCAAAAAGTTTTGCAGGGCGTCACAACCATAGAGGAAGTGTTCCGGGTAACCCAATAATAATCCATGCATCCAGCAAATAAAATCAATCAACCACGGTTTTTTCCCCCATTGGGTCGTTATTTAAGAATATTTCTGTTTCTTCAAATCCTGCTGTCGGTTCCCTTGGCCCACGCCGGCCAGACACTGACCATTGACAGTGACCGCCAGTTTACCTATGCCATGCATCTTTTTTCCACCGGTGAATATGAATCCGCCATCACCGAATTCAACCGCTTTATCTATTTTTTCCCAGAAGACACACGGGTGAGCCTTTCCCATTACACCATCGGACAATCTTTTTTTGCCCAAAAACAATACCGGGATGCGATTCGTTCATTTAAAACATGTGCGGCACGTAAAACGGCATCTCCTGTTACCCTTAAATCCATCTATATGATCAGCCAATGCCATTTGAAACTCCATGAACCCGGCCCGGCGATTATCGGTTTACGCAATCTTGCCGCCGATACGAAAGATATCGACATCCTGGACAAGACATACTACCATTTGGGATGGATTTACCTTGATCGGGCAGACTGGCGGGAGGCTGAGCGTAATTTCAGCAAAATCAGCGCGGAAAATGCACACCGCTACAACCTGACCCAACTGACCACTGCGATTTCTCAACACCCTTTCATCCCTCTCAAAAATCCGACACTTGCCGGATGGCTTTCCGTTTTACCGGGCAGCGGTCAACTCTATTGTGGACGCTACCATGATGCCCTGGTTGCGTTTTTAATTAACGGGGGCCTGATCTGGGCAACCTGCGAATCCTTTGACAGGAACCTGAATGCCCTGGGGACGATCCTCGGAATTGCAGAGCTCGGTTTTTATTCCGGGAATATCTACAGTGCCGTAAACAGCGCCCATAAATACAACCGATCAAAAACCCGAACCTTTATCGAAAATATTCGCCAGAATACCAAGGTAACCCTTTCGGCCATTCCCGGGGAAAAGGGTCTGGTTCTCTCTTTGCGCTATCGTTTTTAAGGGTAGAAGGTGGAAGGAATCCTTTAGCTGACGGCTAATAGCCAATAGCTGACGGCTTATTAAAATTTTGAGGCTTGCAATTTCTTAAAATTACGGTTATAGGCACCACAAATTATTACAACTACAACCGTCACCCCAATGGGAGATTTTTATGAACATCATTGCACCGTCTATATTATCTGCTGATTTTTCCAAACTTGGAGAAGAAGTTCAGGCAGCAGAAGCCGCCGGCGCCGACTGGATACATGTGGATGTCATGGACGGACATTTTGTGCCGAACATTACCATGGGACCTTTAATTGTCAAAGCGGTCAAAAAAGCGACTCCCCTTCCCGTGGATGTTCACCTGATGATCGAAAATGCCGACGCTTTTATCCGCGAATTCGCCGATGCCGGCGCCGACCTGATTTCGGTACATGCGGAAGCCTGTGCTCACTTAAACCGCACCATCCATTTTATCAAGGAATGCGGCAGCCTTGCGGGCGTTGCACTTAATCCGGCCACATCATTGTCTGCCATCAACTGGGTCCTGGATGATGTCGACCTGGTGGTGCTCATGAGTGTTAACCCGGGATTTGGCGGGCAGTCCTTTATTCCCAATACCCTGGACAAGATAAGGGCGCTGCGCCGTGTTTTCAATGATAAGGGACTTGACACTCACATTCTGGTCGACGGTGGTGTCAACAATACAACAATAGCGGCAATCGCTGACGCCGGGGCCGATGTATTCGTCGCCGGGTCTGCTGTTTTCGGATGTCCGGATTATAAAAAAGCCATTACTGAATTCCGCCGACTGCTTGGCGAATAATCAAAAAAGGCCGACAGCAGGAGAAAATCCATGGAGAAAAAAAAGGCAGCCCGAAAAATTCTGATTATCCACGGTCCCAATTTAAATATGCTGGGAAAAAGGGAACCTGATATTTACGGCACCACGACCTTGGAAGCGGTTGATCTCGGCCTTAAAGACCTCGGTAAACACCTGGGCCTGGGAATAGAAACGTTCCAATCCAATCATGAAGGCCGCATCGTAGATAAACTCCAGCAGGCCGCCGGGAACTGTCACGCCGTTATAATCAACCCCGCTGCTTACACCCACACGAGTATTGCCATCCGCGATGCCCTTTTGGCAACGGGCATGATCGTAATTGAGGTCCATCTCTCCAATATCTATAAAAGAGAATCCTTTCGACAAAAATCTCTAATTGCGGACATTGCCACCGGCCGAATTTGCGGATTTGGCGTTCAGGGATACCATATGGCCCTTAAAGCGGCAGCCGATATATTAGGATAGTCCTTGACAGATGGATGAAATATGCTAATTATCTTTTAACCTTCGTAGCTGGTAGTGAATTCCAAAGCTTTCCATATAAAAAACCGCAAGATTCAAAAGCTTTTCTTATTTTCATGACAGCTTATCATTTATAATTGCAGTTTCTTAAAATCCAAAATTTTCATAACGTGGTTTTTAATTTTTAAAGGAGTTTTGCATGAAAGAGTATCCGTCCAAATTTCGCGCCCCTGAACGTCGGTTCGACCGGGGCAACCGACAGTTTGAAAATCCGCAGTATATCAGCCAGGACCGCCAGAATCCCAACCAACGGAAAAAATTTATCAATCGTAAAAACGATCCTTTGGAGTTGCTGAATGACTTACTAAAAAAGGCGGCACCGGAGCTTAAAGACCGGCTGGATGAAATTTCCCATAGTCAAAAGCGTCTGGCAGATGCTGAAGAGCGTAAAGCGGCTGCCTTGGAAAGAATTGCACTATGTTTTCAAGGCGGGGCGCCCGTGGATGCCACGTCCATTAAATCATCCTCGGCACCGGTTTTTGAAACTTCACCTGCATCTGAACCGGTAGCTGAGACCTCACCTGCATCTGAACCGGTAACTGAGACCTCACCTGCATCTGAACCGGTAGCTGAAATAACGCATGAATCCAAACCGGCACCTGAACCTGAGACGTTACCTAAAAAACAAGCCTCAACTCCGGATCAGGCTGCCGAAAAACCATTGCCGCCCCTGGATGCGCCACCGGTTTCACCGATAAGGGCCAAAGCCACTGATGAGGATCGGACCCGGGCACTTCAAATCATCAAAAAAATGTATCAAAAAGAGGCTACCTACAATCAGATTGCCCTGCGTCTGGAAGAAGAAAATCTGCCCACATTTTCAGGTCGTGGCAAATGGCATGCCCAGACAATTCACAGATTATTGAAAAAATAGCCGCCGGCAGCGTTTATGAAACTTTCCAAACAACAAAAAGCGGCGGTTGCACACTTGGGGTCACCGGCGCTGGTGGTTGCCGGCGCCGGGTCCGGCAAGACCAGGACCCTCACTGCCAAGATACAGCATCTGATCTCCATCGGCTATGATCCAAAGCGCATTCTGGCCATCACCTTCACCAACAAAGCCGCCGATGAGATGAAAACCCGTTTGATTCAAATGACGGGGCTATCCACAAACGATTTCCCCTGGGTACGGACATACCATAGTGCAAGCTATAAAATTCTGCAACGTCACTGCACCGAGCTTGGCTATCATTCCCCGCTGCAGATTTACGCCACCTATCAGCAGCAAAAAACAATCAAGGAAATTCTGATCAAACTGGACTATGATAAAAAATATACATCCGCTGTCTTGAGCGGCATATCCAATGCCAAAAACTTTGGGGATCCCATGGCCTATTTTGATTCACACCCGAAGGTTTCCATTGTCAGACTGGCGGATGTCTATAATTTGTATGAAAAAGAACTTAAAAATAAAAACGCAGTTGATTTTGACAATATTCTGACCTTGACCCGGGACCTCCTGCGGGATAATTTGAAAATCAGGGATAAATACCGATCCTGGTTTCAGTATGTCCTTTGTGATGAATACCAGGATGCCAACAACCTGAATGAAGAGTTAACCCGATTGCTTTTGAGCAACGGCAATTTTTTTGCCGTAGGCGATGACTGGCAATCGATCTACTCGTTCAGAATGAGCAATATCGATCATTTTTTGAGTTTTTCGGAAAAATACCAAGGCGCCAAAATTTTCCGCCTGGAAGAAAATTTTCGTTCGGCAGACAAAATTGTCAAAATCGGAAACGACCTGATCGGTTATAATGACAACAAAATGGACAAGCAGTGTTTCTCCGCCAAAAAAGGCGGCATTGCCGAACTTCACGATTTTTACGATGAATATGAAGAGGCGACCTGGGTTCAGCGCAAAATTCAGAATTTCAGGCAGATGGGAATGCCCTGCGATAAAATAGCGGTTCTTTACCGCACCAAATTTTCATCCCTCGCCTTTGAAAAGGCTTTCCGTTCGGCAGGTATCCCCTACCGTATGCTGGGGGGCAAGGGATTTTTTGAACGTAAGGAAATTCTGGACGTCACCTGCTATCTGACTGCGGCGACGTTTCCCAAAGATGATGTGGCCTTTGACCGTATCATCAACACTCCCAAACGTGGCATCGGTCCCGGGGCGCTGTCCAAAATCAACCATTTCAGAAGCAGCGACATGAGCCTCCAGGACGCGGCCCGTAAATCATTGAGGGAAAAGGTACTGCCCGCCAAAATATATGACGGTGTCAGTCTGGTGATAAACCTGCTGGACGATATCCGGGACATGACCCCGGATACGGCCATCCGTGAGGTTTTGACCCGCACCGGTTATATGGATTACCTCAAACAATATTTAAAAGCATCGGCAATGGATTACACGGCCCGGGAAGAAAATATTGAACAGCTGATCCATTCAGCGGGATTAAAGAATACGATTCCCGATTACCTTGAAGAGGCCGCCCTTATCCGCGAAGACAAAGCGGACGACGACGAAAACAGTGGAACCGGCGTCAACCTGTCAACGATCCACGCATCCAAAGGATTGGAATACAGTGTTGTTTTTATTGTTGCCTGCGAGGAGAATCTTTTTCCGCACTGGCGGTCCATGGAAACGCCCACAGGGCTGGAGGAGGAACGCCGTCTCATGTATGTGGCCGTGACCCGGGCCGAACAGTATCTGTTTTTAAGTTCCGCGGACTTCAGAAAAGGGCAGTACAACCAGCCAAGCCGCTTTCTTGATGAAATTTCGGAATCATTGTAAGCTCACCTTACTTCGACATTGGATATTCAAAAAATGAGTTTAAAAAAAACAGATAAACCGGTTCATACCCATACTTTTGTCGAAACCCACCAGGGATTTGTCGGCTTTGGGCTTGACCGTAAAACCGATGAAGAAGCCATCTTATTCTACCTGCAAAAGTTTTCCGACGACACCTTGATGCGGCACCTGATTCCCCTCTTGAACGATTCGGAACTTGAAGAGATATTTTCCCTTATTACAGGCCTGCTAAAAAAACATCTGACGGAACCGGACTACCATCGCCTTTTTCTCAAAGACCACCATTATTAAAAAACGACTGCTGCCTCTAAAGGAAAACCGATGCTGTCTGAAAAGCAACTTGAAAAATATGCAGACGTTCTGATCTGGGCACTGGAAAAAGCCAGGCACCAAAAATTAAAAAAAAGCGACGTGGTTCTGATTCGTTATGATCTGCCGGCCATCCGACTGGCCGAAATCCTCCATGCCCGACTCCTGGGCAAAGGGATTTATCCGGTGCCGCGCACAACTTTGACAGCAACCATGGAATATGATTTCTTCAAGCACTCAAATAACGACCAATTGACCTTTCACATTCCCGGAGATCCGGAACTCTACAATTCCCTGACCGGCAGTATTTTTCTTAGCGCCCCCGAATCCATAACCCACCTTGGCGATATCGACCCTGCTAAAATCAGCAAGGCGGCACTGGCCCGTAAATACCTGCGCGACATACTCAGCCAGCGGGAAGCGACAGGAGACTTCAACTGGACCCTGTGCATGCTGCCCACAAAGGCGCTGGCACATCATGCCGGGATATCCCTGACAGACTATACCCGGCAGATTGCCAAAGCCTGTTTTTTGAACCACAAAGACCCTCTGGCGCAATGGCAGAATATTTTTGACACCGCTAAGCACATCAAAAAATGGCTCGGCGGTTTGGATGTAAACTATTATCGCATTCAATCCAGGGACGTTGATCTGGAAATTACACCCGGCCCGGAGCGACAATGGATCGGTCTGTCAGGACACAATATTCCCAGTTTTGAAATTTTTGTTTCACCGGACTGGCACGGTACACGGGGCACCTATTTTGCTAACCAGCCTTCATTTCGCAGCGGCAATTATGTCAAAAATGTATGGTTGGAGTTCAAAAAAGGCAGGGTTGTGGATTTTAAGGCCGATGTTGGCCATGATTTTTTGAAAAACCAGCTTGCCATAGACAAGGGCGCCGGCCGCCTTGGAGAATTCTCCCTTACCGACAAGCGCTTTTCCAAAATAGATACCTTTATGGCCAGCACCCTGTTTGATGAAAACCACGGTGGGAAATATGGGAACTGTCATATCGCCCTGGGTGCATCCTATCCCGACACCTATGCCGGCAACCGGGCAGACCTGACAAAACAACGTAAAAAAGCCCTTGGATTTAACGATTCCGCCCTGCATTGGGACCTGGTGAATACCCGGGAAAAAACGGTTACAGCCCACCTGAAAACCGGTAAAACAAAAGTCATTTACGAAAACGGGTTGTTTTTGTATTAAATGGGCTGAAGATCATCCTTTTCCGAATTTATCCGGGGAAAGCGTTTCCAGATATTCGGCCCATTTTTTTCCTTCTTCGCTGTTATCGAGAATTTCCGTCTGGCCCCTGGCCGGCCCGGACTGATTCAGAACCTTGTCTTCCACAAATATGGGGGCCTTAAAACGCAATGCCAGGGCAATGGCATCGGAAGGTCTGGCATCCATACTGAGGTGCCGGTCACGGCATATAAAATTTATTCTGGCATAAAATGTATTGTTTCGGATATCAACAACTTCAATCCCAGATACCGACATATCCTGCAGCACAATAAAATTTTTAAAAAGGTCATGGGGCGGTCAAATTCTTCTCTATAATACAAATTTCAGCTTGTATTTGAGAGCTTACTGTATTATTGATTACCTCGTAAAAGTCGGAATTTCCGTTTTTCGTTTCTATAACCTGTTTATATTATTCTGTAATAAATTACAAAAAGCACATTGTTCCGACTTTTTACGAGAGCGTCATTATTGTATTATTAAAAATATTAAACCTTTTTAAATTCTACCAGCTACTCCTAAGAGTTGAGAAATAATTTTCTGAATCTAAGGTTAAGAATTTGAAAAAATTGAACAAAGTCCTCTTTACGCATATCGAGAAAACTCTGAATAACGAAAAATTATCAGAGGAAATGCGTCATACCCTATTGGCTCTACTTCTGGATCTACAGACGCCACATGATCACATACAACTCGGGCGTGACCAATGGTTTTCGGCTATAGATACAATGACCAGGCCGGTGTTCATTTTTGACCGTGAATTCCGGGTGGTCCGCGCCAACAGAAATTATGCCAAGTACGCGGGCATGGACGTCCGTGAAGTCATCGACAAACCATACTGGCAAGTATTTCCACGAGTTGATGGCCCTTTAGAAAATTTCCACAGAGATATAGGAGAATACGGTGAAGTCGTCGAGGAACTCTCACTGACGACGGGACAAATATTCCGCGACCATAGCTATACAGTTTCCGACGATGAGGGTTGTCTTTTCTACTCCATTCATGTCCTAGAAGATATTACCGAATGTAAGCGGGTCGGACAGACCCTGCAGAGACTCAACCAAACCTTGCATACGCTGCGTCAGATCAATCAGGCGCTGCTTCATAGCACGGATGAGGATAGTCTGATCAAAATCGCCTGCCAGATCCTGACCGAATCGGGCGATTATGCTTTTGCCTGGTTCGGCTATGCAGAACATGACAGTCAAAAACATATCCGACCGGTAGCCTCATCCGTTAAAAATGCCGGCTATCTGGACGAGGTCACGATTACCTGGAATGATGATGAACTTGGCCGCGGGGCACCGGGAACGGCAATTCGAACGACGGCACCAATGGTGGTGAATGATATTGCTGCTCACCCCGATTACACGCCGTGGCGTGAACAGACGGATAAATACGGTTTTCGATCGTCCATAGCGCTGCCCCTGGTTGACAACAACGGCTGTTTCGGGGCGCTTAATATCTATTCGGCCAGGTCGAATGCATTTGATGAAGAAGCACAGCATCTGCTCATGGAAATGGCCAATAACCTGGCCTTTGGCATTACAGGATTTCGCCGTCGATCAAAGGCGGCCGACCGTGAGAATCAGATGCGCAACCTTATTGAGCACAACCCGGATGCGATCCTCATGCTCAATGCTGAAGGTAACATTGAGTTTGCCAACCCGTCTGCCGAAGCCTTGTTGGGTCAGACAGCCATGCAACTGCAAGGCATGCCCTTTGGTTTGCCTGCGACAATGGGTGAACGAACCCGGATTAAAGTGCTTTTCGGCAATGACGACAAAGTTAAGGATCTCCGCTCCGCAGAACTGCGCCTGGTGAACATTGGTTCTGCAGACGGGCCTAAATTAGTCGCTTTCCTGCACGATATCACCGAAAGAGAAAAGGCCGAGAAATTCACGGCACGCATGGGTCGCATCCTGGAACACTCGTGGAATGAAATTTATATATTCAGTGCGGACACACTACGGTTCCTTGATGTAAGTACAGGTGCCCGGCAACACCTGGGCTACAGTCTGGATGAATTACGACAGATGACCATCATGGATATCCATCCCCATTTTAACCGGGAACAGTTGGAACTCTTGTTTAAGCCACTGCACACGGGGCAGGAACAGGAAATTTATTTCGAGACCGAACAGCGCCGCAAGGACGATACTTTTTACCCGGTTGAAGTGAGTCTGCAGCTATCCTCGAAAGAATATCCGCCTGTATTTATAGCAATCGTTCAGGATATCAGTGAACGTAAGCGTTACATTGCCGAACTGGAACGAAGAGCCCTGTACGATACGCTGACGGGCTTGCCCAATCGCACCTTGTTGCATGATCGGCTCGATCAGGCCTTAAAGATTGCGCACCGGAAGACCGCGCCACTGGCAGTATTTTCCATATCCGTCCTGCATTTCAACGAAATCAACGATTTCATGGGCTACCAAAACGGTGACCAGATATTAAAGGAGATAGCCAACCGTTTACGCGAGGTATGCCGCAAATCCGACAGCTTGGCACGTCTGAGTGATGATGAATTTATCATCCTCCTGGATCAAGCAACGCTTGAGCCTGCGAAGACTGTTGCCAGAAGAATCCAAAAAATATTTGAAACACCCGTTAACATCGCCGACTTCTCGCTGGAGATTGAGGTTACCGTTGGCATTGCGATCTATCCTGATCATGGCGAAGATTCCCACACGTTATTGCAACGCGGCAATATAGCCATGCGCCTGGCAAAAAATGATGGCATGGGCATCTTGGTTTATAAACATAAACTCAACCCGTTCAGTCTGAGACGGCTCCGGTTGCATGGGGAACTGCGCCGGGCAATCGAAAACGGTGAATTGTCGCTCTTCTACCAGCCAAAGGTGGATCTCAAAACGTCCCGCATCATGGGTGCTGAGGCATTGGCGCGTTGGCTCCATCCGGACGAAGGTATGATCCCTCCCGTTGAGTTCATACCCATGATTGAGCAATCCGGACTGATCCAACCGTTCACCAACTGGGCACTTGAGGAAGCAACCAAGCTGTTACGGCAATGGATGGATGATGGCATCAATCTCAGTATTGCCGTTAATCTTTCCACGCGCAACCTGCTTGATCCGGACCTACCGGGAACGGTTACCACACTGCTGGATACCCACCAACTCGGTACACATGCCCTTTGTCTTGAAATCACCGAATCTGCATTGATGTCCCGACCGGAAAAAGCCCTCAAGGTGCTGAATCAACTGCATGAAATTGGCATTAAATTATCGATTGATGATTTTGGTACCGGTCATTCGTCGCTGGCCTACCTGAAAAAACTGCCTGTTAATGAACTCAAGATTGATCAATCCTTCGTTTTCGGCTTAACTAAAAACGAGAATGATGCCATAATCATACGTTCTACCATCCAACTTGCCCACAATATGGGGTTAAAAACAGTAGCCGAAGGGGTTGAAGATAAAGCGACGATGGAAATGCTGAAAATATTGAACTGCGATATTGCCCAAGGATACTATATGAGTCAGCCGTTACCTGAAACAAAACTAAAACAGTGGTTGTACAACAGCCGATGGGGAATTGCATGCCCGATTTAACGAAATCGAACATGCCATATTTTTTTGACGGATAGCTACTATACTTTAATTTACTGCTACATTAAAGGAGAAGATAGCGATGCAAGACAATAATTTTTTACTCAAACTGTTCATCACCGGTCATACGCCCCAGGCAGAACGGGCGATCAAAAACATTAACACGATTTGCAAGAATGAGCTTAATGAGAAATATCACATTGAGATTATCAATATTCTTGAAAACCCGCAACTTGCCGAGGATGAGCGCATTCTCGCCACGCCGACATTGATCAAGGTGTTGCCCGAACCGTTGCGCCGGGTCATCGGTGATCTGTCGAATACCGAAAAAGTGCTGCTGGGCCTTGATCTGGTAGCGATAAATAAATCAAGCGACAAGGGAGGCAACCATGAATAATATTGCGGAAACCTTAAAGAAAATCGAAACCGGTATTCCCGGAATGGACCATATTGCCATGGGGGGACTGCCGGCCGGACGTACCACCCTTGTCTCCGGGACCTCCGGCAGTGCCAAGACGGTATTCGCCGTGCAGTATCTGATGGAAGGTATCAAAAAAGGTGATTCTGCCGTATTCATCACCTTTGAAGAATTTCCCAAGGATATTCGTTACAACATGCTCTCTTTTGGCTGGGATATTGAAAAAGCGGAGAAAGAAGGCAAATGGGCCTTTGTCGATGCCTCACCCAGGGCCGGAGAGACGACCATTGAGGCCGGCAGCTATAATCTGAACGCTTTGTTGCTGCGCATCAAGACTGCTGTCCAAAGAGTTGACGCAAAACGCCTCTCGCTGGATTCCGTTGGCGCAATCTTTTCTCAGTTCTCCGATCAGTCGTTGGTGCGGCGTGAGTTGTTCAACATCGCCTCGGCGTTGAAGGAAATAGGTTTAACCGCCTTAATCACCTCGGAACGAACACAGGAATATGGCGATATCGCACGTTTCGGGGTAGAGGAGTTTGTGGCTGACAACGTTATTATCCTGCGAAACGCGCTTGAAGGCGAAAAACGCCGTCGCACCATTGAGATCCTAAAATTCCGCGGCACCAATCACCGCAAGGGCGAATTTCCCTTTACGGTGATGCCCGGTCAAGGTATCATCGTCATCCCGTTGTCGGAAATCCAGCTCGAACAAAAATCATCCCAGGCACGGACAACATCGGGCAACAAAATACTCGATAGCATGTGCGGCGGTGGCCTGTTCCGTGATTCTATCCTGCTTCTTTCGGGTGCAACCGGCTGTGGTAAGACACTGCTGACTACGGAATTTGTCGCCGGCGTAGAGGCCCATGACGAGCGCAGTCTGCTGTTCGCTTTCGAGGAGAGTCGGGACCAGTTATTCCGCAATGCCTCCGGTTGGGGACAGGACTTCGAGAAAATGGAGGCCGGAAACCGGCTCAAGGTCATCGCGGCTTATCCGGAAACGGCCGGTCTGGAAGACCATCTTATCATGCTGAAAAAACATATTGATGAATTCAAACCAACGCGTATCGCTGTGGACAGTCTATCAGCACTCGAACGGGTATCAACCCTTAAAGGCTACAGAGAATTCGTAATCGGTATCACCTCCTTTCTCAAGGAAAGGCAGGTCACGGGGCTGTTTACATCTACAACATCAAGTTTGATGGGGGGTGAGTCAATTACCGAACAGCACATATCCACCATTACCGATTCCATTATACTGCTACGCTATGTGGAGATGTTCGGCGAAATGAAACGGGGTCTCACCGTGTTGAAAATGCGCGGTTCCAAACATGAAAAAGATATTCGAGAGTTCACCATTGATGAGCATGGCATGCATATCGGTACCGGCTTTAAAAATGTGACCGGAATTTTGTCGGGTCATCCCAAACACGTACCGGCATATGAAGTCGAACGAATGAACGGGCTGTTCGACAGGCCGGATATGAGCTGATAGGTACAGGGGGCTATTATGGAATCATACGACATTTATAAGGACATGTTCAAAAAGGAGCTGATGCGTGGGTAAGGTCTCCACTATTCATTCCCTGCGGGCCATCATCAGCACGCATGATCAACCGGGCGCCGGAGATGCGTTATGTCAGGATAAAATTACGCGTCTTTCCATAGCCTGTGCACCGGACCGGGACACATTCCGAAGCACACCATCTAAGGCGTTCCGTTTTTTTAATTGGCAGATCAATAAGCATGACGATACATTGAAGACGTTAGAACAGTTCGCTATGCATACGCCATTTATTCTTCGTGTCAATATTGAAAAAATTAATATTGACACAGAGAATAACGACCCACACAAAAATCCGCCGAATGATTTAGCGGCCACAGGGACAACCGGCCGGTCTTCGCAGCACGGGATTGTACCCTGCGAATACAATGGGCAACTTACCGGGAAACACGAGGCGTCCTCCAAAACAGGAGATAATCTTCATATATTGCCTGAAATGCTCAGAGACGGCATTTTGGTGGTTAACCATGAAGGAATGGTTCGTTACGCAAATCCGGCGGCATGCAAACTTTTCCGGCGTTCAAGCGGACAACTCATCGGATATCCATTCGGATACCCGATGACCGATGACGATAATGATGACGTTGAAATCACCATACCACGGCCAAGCGGCCAGGTAGGTATTGTGGAAATGCGTGCAGTTGAGACCGTATGGAACAGTGAATCGGTATTGCTCATTTCACTGCACGACGTCACCGAACAGAAACGCCTGCAACGTGAATTGCAGCGGCTCGCCATCCAGGACGGCCTTACGGGGCTTTACAACCATCGTTTTTTTTACACCCGGCTTAAGGAAGAACTGCTCCGGGCACACCGCTATAGCCACCCGCTATCACTATTAATGCTGGATATCGACCATTTTAAACAGGTCAACGACAATTACGGTCACCGGGTCGGCGATACAGTTCTGAAAGGACTGGGCAATTTACTCATGGAACAGGTACGTAATTTAGACCGGGTATGCCGCTACGGCGGTGAAGAGATCATGGTGATTATGCCGGAAACCGAAAGTGAATGTGCCATAGAGATTGCTGAACGCATACGCAACGCAATTGAAAAAAAAGCTTTCGATATCGACGACGAAGCCGGATCGGTTTCCATCACCGTAAGTATCGGCATCTCCTGCTATCCATACCATGGGAAGGATGCATCCGGGCTTGTTGCCATGGCCGATGAGGCGCTATATAGCACCAAAAAATCCGGACGGAATCGCGTATCCTTGGCAATACCCTCAGACAATGCTCCAATGGCGGATTGGTGAGGTCATTAATTGTGTCACATATAGCAGGCAGGGGATCCGCCGTCAATCAAGACTGAGTGACGGCCACTCAAAATAAATAACCGGATGCAGGATAATTCATTGTCGCATTTTATACGACTTATCATCGGATTCACCGAAAACTTAGATCTCAAGAGGGGGGAATATGGCAGAACCAAAGCGGGTTTCGCTTCGTAATATCGACTTAAAACAACTCTTAATGGTTCTCGATGCCTACAAGAAAGGTGATTTCAGTGTACGTATGCCCGGAGATCTGGTTGGTCTGGCGGGCAAGGCGGCGGATACGCTAAACGAAATTATCGACATGCGGGCCACGGTTACGGACGAATTTACACGGGTGACGCGGAAGGTTATTGAAGAAGGACAACTGGATGAGCGCGTCCGACTGCCCGGGATGAAAGGGGGCTGGGCAACCGATATCGATGCCTTTAATTCCCTTGCCGATGCCCTGATCAATCCGATGAATGAGATGACACTCGTTGTCAACGCTGTCGCCCAAGGCGACTTGTCACAGAGCATGCCGATGGAGATCGATGGCCGCAAATTGTACGGCCAGATCCTCAAGTCTGCAAAAATCACCAACACCATGGTGATGCAGCTTGCTAATTTTTCATCCGAAGTCACGCGAGTGGCGCGTGAAGTGGGTACAGAAGGCAAGCTGGGGGGGCAGGCAAAAGTGGCCAATGTCTCCGGCATCTGGAAAGAATTGACAGACAATGTCAACGGCATGGCGACCAACCTGACTGCCCAAGTGAGAAATATCGCTGAGGTTACTACAGCTGTGGCTAACGGCGATCTCCAGCAAAAAATCACCGTTGAGGCCCAGGGTGAGATCGCGGAACTCAAGGTTACCATCAACACCATGGTCGATCAGCTCTCGACCCTTGCTGCAGAAGTCACGCGCGTGACACTTGAGGTAGGCACCGAGGGTAAATTGGGTGGACAGGCCGAAGTAAAGGGGGTCTCCGGCATTTGGGAAGACTTGACTAACTCGGTAAACGGCATGGCAACCAATCTTACCACCCAAATGCGAAATATTGCCGGAGTCACGATGGCGGTGGCCAACGGTGATCTCAAGAAAAAAATCACGGCCGAGGCCAAAGGCGAAATCGCGGAACTAAAGGACACTATTAACATTATGGTGGATCAACTCTCGAGTTTTGCCTCAGAAGTAACACGGGTGGCACGAGAGGTCGGCACAGAAGGAATGCTCGGCGGCCAGGCCGCCGTGGAGGGGGTCTCCGGCACCTGGAAGGATTTGACAGAATCGGTCAATGGTATGGCGAGCAACCTGACGCAGCAGGTCCGCAACATCGCCGAGGTGACCACCGCTGTGGCAAAAGGTGATCTGGAACGCAAAATTACGGTCGATGCCAAGGGTGAAATTCTGGAATTGAAAAACACCGTCAACACCATGGTGGACCAACTCTCCACTTTCGCCGCAGAGGTCACACGGGTGGCACGAGAGGTCGGCACAGAAGGAATGCTCGGCGGCCAGGCCGCCGTGGAGGGGGTCTCCGGCACCTGGAAGGATTTGACAGAATCGGTCAATGGTATGGCAAGCAATCTGACGCAGCAGGTCCGCAACATCGCCGAGGTGACCACCGCTGTGGCAAAAGGTGATCTAAAACGCAAAATTACGGTCGATGCCAAGGGTGAAATTCTGGAATTGAAAAACACCGTCAACACCATGGTGGACCAGCTTTCCGTGTTTGCTGACGAAGTAACGCGGGTGGCGCTTGAAGTCGGCACCGACGGCAATCTTGGGGGGCAGGGTCAGGTTCCAGGTGCCTCCGGCACCTGGAAAGATTTAACAGACTCGGTCAATGGTATGGCAAGCAATCTGACGCAGCAGGTCCGCAACATCGCGCAAGTCACGACGGCAGTGGCAAATGGCGACCTCACCAAGAAGATTACCGCTAATGCCAAAGGAGAGATCCTGGAGTTGAAGAGCACTATCAACACAATGGTGGATCAGCTTTCCAGCTTTGCCGCCGAAGTAACTCGAGTGGCCCGCGAGGTCGGTACCGATGGTAAGCTGGGCGGCCAGGCTCAGGTATCGGGGGTCTCCGGCACCTGGAAAGAATTAACCGACAATGTCAACAGCATGGCGGCAAATCTCACCTCTCAGGTACGTAACATTGCCCAGGTGACTACTGCAGTGGCAAATGGTGATCTCGGCAAAATGATTACGGTTGATGCCAAAGGTGAGATTTGGGAATTAAAGAGTACCATCAACACCATGGTTGAACAACTTTCCAGTTTCGCGTCAGAAGTGACCCGAGTGGCCCGCGAGGTCGGCACCGATGGTAAGCTGGGCGGCCAGGCTCAGGTATCGGGGGTCTCCGGCACCTGGAAAGAATTAACCGACAATGTCAACGGCATGGCGGCAAATCTCACCAACCAGGTGCGCAATATTGCACAGGTCACGACCGCTGTGGCCAATGGCGATCTCGGTAAAATGATTACGGTTGACGCCAAGGGGGAGATCCTCGACCTGAAGAACACCGTCAATACCATGGTTACGCAATTGAATAGCTTTGCCGCCGAAGTAACCCGAGTGGCCCGCGAGGTCGGCACCGATGGTAAGCTGGGCGGCCAGGCCAAGGTATCGGGGGTCTCCGGCACTTGGAAGGATTTGACCGATAACGTTAATTTCATGGCATCCAACCTTACCAACCATGTGCGTGGTATAGCCAAAGTGGTGACAGCGGTGGCCAATGGCAGCCTGAAACAGGCCCTCACCCTGGATGCCAAAGGCGAAATTGCCGAGTTGGCTGACACCATCAACAATATGACCGATACCCTGGCATTGTTCGCAGAACAGGTAATCGGCGTCGCCCGCGAGGTCGGCACCGATGGTAAGCTAGGCGCCCAGGCCAACGTGCCCGGTGCGGCAGGAGCGTGGAGGGATCTGATCGACAACGTCAACGGACTGGCTGCCAATCTGACCAACCAGGTGCGTGCCATCGCCGATGTCGCCACTGCGGTAACTAAAGGGGATCTCACCCGCAGTATAGAGGTAAATGCCAAGGGTGAGCTGGCCGACCTCAAAGACAACGTTAACGAAATGATCCGCAACCTGCGCGAAACAACGAGGCAAAATTCGGATCAGGATTGGCTGAAGACCAACCTGGCCAACTTTACCCGGATGCTGCAGGGTAAAAACGATCTGGCCACTGTGGCTAAAATGATAATGAGCGAACTGACCCCACTCATTAATGGCCAACACGGTGTATTTTATATAATCGACGAGACCGTGAAGGAGAACCCGCACCTTACAATGCTGTCAGCCTACGCATTTAAGGAGCGCAAAAACATTTCCAATAAATGGAGCCTTGGCGAGGGACTGGTGGGTCAGTGCGCTTTAGAGAAACAGCGCATACTCCTTACCAACGTGCCATCAGATTATATTGAAATCACCTCGGCACTGGGTCAGTCAAAGCCACAAAACATTGTGGTATTGCCGATCCTCTTCGAAAACAAGGTCAAAGCAGTGATCGAAATCGCCTCATTCACACTGTTTTCCAGCATTCATCAGAGCCTTCTCGATCAGCTGTCAGAATCCATCGGTATCGTACTGAATACCATCGAAACCAATATGCGTACCGAGGAACTTCTCAAACAATCACAATCCCTGACCAATGAATTGGGAAGCCAACAGGAGGAATTGCGCCAGACAAACGAAGAATTGGAAGAAAAAGCCCGAATGATGGAAGACCAGAAGCTCGAAGTTGAGCAGAAAAACCGCGAGGTTGAAATCGCCAAGAAATCCCTGGAGGAAAAGGCAGAACAACTCACGATCACCTCCAAATACAAATCTGAGTTCCTTTCCAACATGTCACACGAATTACGAACACCGCTGAACAGCCTGCTCATCCTGTCGCAGCAACTCGCTGAAAACCCGCAGCACAATCTCGATGACAAACAGGTCGAATACGCCAAAACCATCCAGGCTTCCGGCAAAGACCTGCTGGCATTGATCAACGAAATACTCGACTTATCCAAAATCGAATCGGGCACGGTGACTCTGGAACTTGAGAATGTATCGTTCGGCAATATTGGCAAACAGATCGAGCGCACCTTCCGCCATATCGCAGATCAACGCCAAATTAGCTTTGATATCGAACTGGATCCCGACCTGCCCAACCGCCTGGAAACCGACAAAAAACGCTTACATCAAGTAGTGAAAAACCTGCTCTTTAATGCCTTCAAGTTTACCGAGAAAGGTCGCGTGATGGTGCGCATTGCACCAACGGATTCCGGCTGGAGTATCGACCATCCGGTACTTGATCGCGCTGAACAGGTCATCGGTTTTTACATTACAGACACGGGTATCGGCGTGGCAAGAGACAAACAAAAAGCCATTTTTGAGGCATTCCAGCAGGCCGATGCCGGCACATCGCGCAAGTTCGGAGGTACCGGCCTCGGGCTGTCCATCTCACGTGAAATTGCACGGCTGCTGGGCGGCGAGCTCCGTTTAATTGCCAGTAAACCGGGTAAAGGCAGCACCTTTGCAATGTTCCTGCCTCTGCAAACACCAAAGCCGGAAAAAATAAACTTAGGTATGCCAAACGGCGGCAACGCCAGGAGCGATATCGTCAAAACGCAATATCTCACTGACGGCTCAGCTGCGATGGCAGATCACCAAGTGTTTTCCAAATATCCTCCAACACATGCCCCGGACATGAATCCCCAACCCATGGAAATCGGCGATGACCGGAAAACCATTGAGGCTAACGATCGCACCCTGCTTATCATCGAAGATGACGAAAAATTCGCCGGCATCCTTCTTCAGGCCGCACGAACGAAAGGGTTCAAGGGAATTGTCACCGGCCTTGGCAAAGAAGGTATCGATCTGGCTGAAAAATATCTGCCAACCGCCATCACGCTGGACCTCAACCTGCCGGACCTGGATGGATGGGTGGTGCTGGAAAGACTTAAACGTAACCCGAACCTTCGCCATATTCCGGTCGAAATTATCTCTGCTGACGATAACCGGTCGCGTGGCCTGCGTTTTGGCGCCTTCAAATACCTGGTAAAACCCGTCACCCTGCAGGGGATCAAAAAGGCACTGGCAGAGGTGGCCCAGTTTGCCGAACTGAAGGCCAAGGGGCTACTCGTCGCCGATGGCAATGAAGATCAGCGCAAAAATATCGTTACCCTCATCGGCAATGGTGACGTGCGTATCAAAGAAGTAGCGACGGGTGAGGAGGCCCTGGCGGCATTGCGTGAAAACCGCTACGACTGCATGGTACTCGATTTCAACCTGCCGGACATTGAAGGGATCGAATTGATTGAACAGATCCAGACCAATGCACAGACACGTAAAATGCCTGTAATCATGTATGGGGTAAATGAACTGTCGGAAAATCAACAGGCACGCCTGAAGCCGCTGGCGCTTAAAGGCATCTTAAAAAATGTACAGTCACCCGAACATTTGCTTGATGAAACCACGTTGTTTCTGCATCGCGTGGTTTCTAAACTGTCGGCTGACCGACGCAAGATGCTGGAAGAATTCCATACGGCAAGTGACAGACTTGCAGGCAAAAAAGTACTGGTGGTGGACGATGACGTACGCAATATTTTCGCTATTACCGCGGCGCTGGAACGCCATAAAATTAGGGTATTTTCTGCCGAAAACGGCAATGACGCTATTGAACTGCTCCAAACGAACCCCGGGATTCACATCATTCTGATGGACATTATGATGCCGGATATGGACGGTTACGAAACCATGCAGAAAATCCGGAAAATGAAGAAATTCAATTCACTGCCGATAATAGCGCTAACCGCCAAAGCCATGAAGGGCGATCGTGAAAAATGTATCGAGGCCGGGGCTTCGGACTACATTTCAAAGCCGGTGGATGTGGAACAATTGCTGTCGCTGTTGCGAGTGTGGTTGTACCGTTAAAGCCGGGGCTTAAAACGGAATTTGCTGACGAAATAAAAGATCCTGACCCAAAGGACATAGAGGTTCCCATATTCGAGGAAAGTCATATGATCGAAAGCAATGCTGAGTTTTTATCACGTGCCGTTTTTACGAGACGATTGGGCTGTAATGTTCCCGTTGACGGGGCTCTGACCTTGGCTATGGGGAAGAAATGAATACAAGCACCAAACCCGATGTACAATGCGAAGCTGAAAACATTGATGCCATCAAAAATATCGAGCTGCCGTTGTTGCTCGAAGCCATGTACCATCGCTATGGCTATGATTTTCGGGACTACGCCATGGCTTCAATGAAACGACGCATTCAGCAGGCCATGCATAAGGAGGGAGTGCACAGCATCTCCGCGTACCAGGAACGCATTTTGTACGACGAGGAGGCCATGGCGCGTTTTCTCAACGAAGTTTCGGTGACGGTCACGGCCATATTCCGCGACCAGGCCTTTTACAAATTGTTACGCGACCAGGTATTGCCGACATTGAAATCGTTTCCCCTCATACGGGTTTGGCATGCCGGCTGTGCAACCGGTGAGGAGGCCTATTCAGTGGCCATTGTGTTGCATGAGGAGCGTCTGCTCAGTAAAGCCAAATGCTACGCCACGGATATTAACCAACGGGTACTGGAAGTCGGGAAGCAGGGAATCTATCCCATCAACCAGATGAAAGAATACACGACCAACTATCAAAAAGCCGGTGGCAAGGCATCCTTTTCCGATTATTATACGGCCAAGCATGATCGTGTGATTTTGCAACAATTCCTGCGTAGTAATATCGTCTGGGCACAGCATAATCTTGTCTCCGACAGCACTTTCAACGAATTTCATCTGATACTGTGTCGCAACGTGATGATTTACTTCAACCGTACGCTGCAGGATCGGGTGCACCGGTTGATCTATAACAGCTTGGCCATAGGGGGGGTTCTCGGGCTTGGACATGGCGAGACCCTTCAATTTACACCCTATGAGGATTACTACGAGGTAATAGACCGGACCGAGAAACTTTACAGGCGGGTACGATGAAATACGGAATTGTTGTTATCGGGGCATCCCTTGGAGGGCTCAAGTCCCTGCATGGTGTTTTGTCCGGGTTGGACAGCAGCCTGAATCTACCGGTAGTGATTGTGCAGCACCGTAGTCCGGATGCCGACGATACACTTCGATTCCTGTTGCAGGGCGATTGCACGCTGCCGGTCCGGGAAGTGGAAGACAAGGACCCCATACTGCCGGGCAAAATTTACCTGGCACCTAGTGGTTATCACCTGATGGTAGAAAACGACCATTTCGCCTTATCTACCTATATCCCGGTGAATCATGCACAGCCATCAATCGATGTGCTGTTTGAAACGGCAGTGGAAAACTTCGGCTCCCGTACCATTGGCGTGGTCCTCACCGGTACTGGCAAAGATGGTGCCCATGGCCTGGCAGAAATCGAGCGGTACGGTGGCATGGCACTCATTGAATCGCCGGAGTCCGCCTTTGCCAAGGGAATGCCGGATGCGGCGGTCAAAGCAACCTTGAACGCAATTGAATTCAAGCTGGAAGAAATAGGCCCGTTTCTTATGCAGTTGAGTCGGCAATAACGGGTTAATTACAGATATACTCATGAATCTGCCTAAAATTAAGATGCCGGTGTTGAACGACGATGGCACCCTACGACAAATCGATGTGCAGGCTGACAGGCAGGCCCGCGTGATGATCGTTGACGATAATCCGGCCAAACTGACTTCTCTGACAGCCGTTGTCTCGGCCATGGCGCTGGAGGTGGTAACTGTCAACTCGGGGCGTGGGGCACTGCGGGAGTTGTTGAGGCAGGATTTTGCCCTGATCCTGCTGGATGTCCTCATGCCGGTGATGGACGGCTACGAGACGGCGAAAATCATCCGCAGCCGTCCACGTTCCGCGCACACACCCATCATTTTTATTACGGCAGAGGCAATAATGGATGAGGATCGCATCAGGGGTTATGCACTCGGTGCGGTAGACTGGATTCTCTCGCCCATCATCCCGGAAATTCTGCAGGCCAAAATCAAGGTGTTTGTGGACCTGTACTACCTGCTAAGCCTGACGCGACAACAAACAAGGGAGTTGAAAGCCTTAAATGCTACGCTGGAAGAAAAAGTTGAGAAACGTACCGCTGCTTTGAACCTGGAGACAAAAGAACGTTTTGAAGCAGAATTACGGTATCGCACATTGTTCGAAGTATTGCCGGTTGCCGTGGCTATTATCGATGATAACGCAAAAATCGTGGAATTCAACGATGCGGCATGCCGTCAATTGGGTTATTCTCGCGAAGAATTTGCTCAGATCAAACTGACCGATATCGACAACGAGATGACCTTTGAAAAAGCCAAGGCGCATATCAAAAAAGTTTTATCGGACGGCTATTCGGAGTTTGAAACCCATCACTGCACCAAGGCAGGCGCACTACTGGATATACGGGTTACAGCCAATCCACTCCGGTTGGGCGACAATGATTGGATACAATGTGTTTTTCTGGATGTGACCCAATTGAAGCAAACCGAAAAGCTGGAAGCCAAAGCGCGCGCCAATGCCGAGCAGGTCATACGACTAAAGCGGGAACTTAAGTCGATGGCGCAATTTTTGCCTTCGGCACCTGTGGGAGAAACAAAGGCACCGCCGAGGTTACCCCTCAAAGAAGCCAAGGCAGAGCTATTCGCAAAGCTGGTAGACGAGTATCTTGATTTGGTCAAGCACGCAGTGGAACGCCAGATATACCGGGTGGAATACGATATTTCCGGAAACCTGCAAACCATGGCTGAAAAAATGACATGCTTGCAGGCCGTGCCAAACGATGTCGTGGCCGTGCATGTCAATGCGATCAAAATTTGCCTCAACAGCGCCAAATACGAACCGAAAAAAGCCTACATCGACGAAGGCCGCTTGATGGTCTTAGAACTGATGGGGTATCTGGCAAAGTGTTATCAGAGGCAGGCTTCAATCCGGTAGTATCAAGATAATTGTATAAAATTATTATTAAAGGCCAATTCTTTAAAAATGGCAGTTAGTTACGAACTTTCCCGATGGGGTTTGACTGTCGCTGAAGATCATCCTTTTCCGAATTTATCCGGGGAAAGCGTTTCCAGATATTCGGCCCATTTTTTTCCTTCTTCGCTGTTATCGAGAATTTCCGTCTGGCCCCTGGCCGGCCCGGACTGATTCAGAACCTTGTCTTCCACAAATATGGGGGCCTTAAAACGCAATGCCAGGGCAATGGCATCGGAAGGTCTGGCATCCATACTGAAGTGCCGGTCACGGCATATAAAATTTATTCTGGCATAAAATGTGTTGTTTCGGATATCAACAACTTCAATCCCTGATACCGACATATCCTGCAGCACAATAAAATTTTTAAAAAGGTCATGGGTCATGGGGCGGTCAAATTTTATGTCCTGGAGTACCGCAGCGATGGAAGTGGCCTCCAGCAATCCGATCCATATGGGAACGGTCTGCCCCCCTTCATCGGATTTTAAAACAACAATGGGTGTATTGGATGTCGGGTCAATGGTCAGGCCGGCAATGCTAACTTTATGCAGCATAACTTTTATCTCCTTTCAAATCCGGCGTTGCCGCCCGGGGTCTTACCCATTCTCCATACAGTGAATGGGACAATGCCCTTTTAATGGCGACATGAACCAGATGCCCGGTGTCAATCTCCTGAACATTTTTTTCCCGATCATCGGTCCAGTTGAAATTAACGATTTTATTACCCTCTGTGCGGCCACTCCACTGAATCATTGATTCGGTTTCAGGTGCCATATGATCCGGTTGTTTGCGGCTTAACCCTTCCACCAAAACCGTCTGGATGGAACCCACCAGGGATCTGTTTTTTTTGATCGTCAATTGCTCCTGCAAGTCCAGTAGCGCCTGCAACCGCGCCTTTTTTTCCGCATCCGAAATTTTATTACCAAAATGAGCAGCCGGTGCATTCGGGCGATCGGAATAAACAAAGGCAAACAGGCTGTCATATTCAACCGTTTTAATCAAATCCAGGGTTTCTAAAAATTCAGTTTCGGTTTCACCGGGGAAACCGGCGATAAAATCCGATGTGATGGCGATGTCCGGGCAAATCTGCCGCAGTCTTTCAATTTTTTCCAGATAGACTTCCCGGGTGTATTTGCGATTCATGCGCTTTAATACAGCGTTGGCCCCGGACTGGACCGGGAGATGAATATGACGACACAATTTATCCAGATCCCGAAAGGCAAACATCAAATCCTCGGACAAATCCTTGGGGTGAGACGTTGTGAATCTCAGTCGTTCCAGGCCTTTAATGGCATTCACCTTTCCCAGCAAGCCGGCAAAAGAACACAATCCCTCTTTTTGGCCGTAACTGTTTACGTTCTGCCCGAGCAAAGTGACTTCTCTTACCCCCTGATCGATGAGCGTTTGTATTTCCGAGACGATAGATTCAGGTCTTCGACTGGTTTCCCGGCCACGGACATAGGGCACAACACAATAGGTACAATAATTATCACACCCTTGCATGATGGTGACAAAACGGCAGACATCCGCTTTGCCAGGGGCATCAGAGGTCCCATTGGTTTCATCAATGCCCGGATACATTTTCACATCCACCAGATGACATCTTTTTTGTTTGATCCGTGCCACCATCTCCGGCAGGCGATGAATCACATGGGTCCCGAAAACAAGATCCACAAAAGGCATCCGCTCTAAGATTTTTCGCCCCTCCTGCTGGGCCACACACCCGCCCACGCCAATGATTACATTCGGACGTTTTTTTTTCAATTTGGCCATGCGCCCTAAAAAACTGAATGCCTTTTGTTCGGCCTTGGCCCGGATCGCACAGGTGTTAACAATAACTAAATCTGCTGCATCCACATTTTGGGTCAGTTCATACCCCAGCGGCTGCAAAACATTGGCAATTTTTTCGGAGTCATATACATTCATCTGACATCCGATGGTGTTGATATAAAGATATTCGGTCTGCATCGGCTCTCTTTCCATAACGCCATGCCCCATCGGGTAAAAATCAATGGCTTCAATAAGTAACTCTTTTTTCAAATCCTTCAAAATCAGATCGATTTCAGCTTCGCAACCCGGCGCGATATTCAGCTCAACGACCCCCCTGCTCCGATCAACAGTGGTCATCACGGCAAGGCCTTCATAGGCTTCGATAATAAATTTTATAAAGCCGATATCATGGCGATCCACACGAAAATATTTTTTTACCGTCTCCATATTCTGCTTTACCGCCACATATCCTTGTCAGACCACAAAGGCCCTGAATCGTTAACGTTCATTTAATATAATCATAAAATACCACCATGGGACATTTTTTTTCAATAAAAATCCGAAACCAAGGGGGTTGGTGCTGAAATGGCGGCACTTTTAGCCGCCTGATTGGGGCCTTGAATCAAACAACCCGTTCCTCTACGATGGGTATTTTCGGTTGCCTTAGCCATGCTAATTAGGTATAGCCCCTTTTAATGGAAAAAAACTGGGACATCCTGAAGCCTGATCCTGAGCTGGCTAAAAACCTGGCATCTGATTTAAACTGCCTTCCCGAGACAGCATTGGTTCTTGTCAATCGCGGCATAGGGTCGAGTGAAGCGGCCCGAATGTTCATAAATGCAAATCTTAAAAACATTCGCTCCCCGTTTGCCATCCGTGATATGGACACGGCTGTCAGGCGCATCTATTCTGCCATCATCAACACCGAAAAAATTTTAATTTTCGGTGATTATGATGTTGACGGTATCACGGCCAGCGCCATCGTTTATGAATTTCTTCAGGCCTGCGGGGCCGATGCCGCCTGTTATATCCCCCATCGCATCAAAGAAGGGTATAGCCTGCAACCGACGCATATCGACAAAGTCACCCGCCCGGCAGGGGTTAAGCTTATCATCACAGTGGATTGCGGATCGGCGAGCCATGACGCCGTCCTGGCCGCCAACAAGGCAGGCATCGACGTTGTCATTACCGATCATCATGAAATCTGTGACCCCATCCCCAAAGCCATCGCCGTTGTCAATCCCAAACGCGTCGACTGTAAGGCCGGATTCGAACACCTGGCCGGCGTTGGCGTAGCCTTTTATCTCCTGATCTGCCTGCGTAAATACCTGCGTGAAATGAATTTCAAACCGGGCAGGCCCCAAATCAATCTAAAAAACTACTGTGATCTTGTCGCTCTGGGGACCATCGCCGACATGGTCCCCCTGGTCTCTGAAAACCGAATATTTACAAAAACCGGACTTGCCATCCTGAAAAACAATCCCAGACCCGGGCTTCAGGCATTACTGACGATCAGCAGATCCCATAGTGATGTCATCACCAGTGAGGATGTGGCCTTCCGCCTGGCACCCCGGCTTAATGCCGCAGGAAGAATTGAGCATGCACTCACGTCGTTTAACCTGCTAACGACTGCCGATCACCCCACGGCCCTCAAAACGGCTGAATTGATTAACAGCCTGAACGTCCGGCGCCAAACCATTGAAAAAGATATGTTTCAGCAGATTTGCAACCACATCGACGAGGTCCCTGCCCTGCTGGATAAAAAAGCCCTTGTTTTTTCCGATCCCCGCTGGCACGAAGGCATCCTCGGGATTGTCGCCTCCCGGCTCACCAGAAAATATTTCCGACCGGTGGTATTGATATCCACCCGATCCGGCACGGGTAAAGGGTCGGGCCGCAGCATCCCCGGATTCAACCTTTATCAGGGGCTGCAGTGTTGCAGAGAACACCTTGAAAATTACGGGGGCCACTCCATGGCGGCGGGCCTGCAGGTTGACCCTGCCAATATCGATAAATTTTGCACTGCCTTGATCCAGGCGGTGGAGAGACAAACCGGTGCCCATGACTTCGTGCCAACAATGACAATCGATGCCCGGATAGCATTCAATGCGATTACCGGGGATCTGGTGGATGAACTCGAGACCCTGATGCCCTTTGGCGAGGGAAATCCGGAGCCCCTGTTTATGGCCACCAACATCAAAATACTTTCGTTATCCACCATGGGACGACATCATTGCCGCTTGCGCCTGATGCAAACGACTGACAAACAAAGCCGGGCGCTTTCCGCTATTATCTTCAACATGACTGCCCAAGAGGTCAAAGCATCGGCATGTACCGAAATCATGTTCCGCTTACGCTGGAACCGATGGCAGAATACCCGATCTTTACAACTCGTCATCGAAGAAATAAGGTAAAATCAAACGGCTTCGAATCTAACCGAAAAAATAAAAGACGATGCCATTAAACGCCTAAATTTTCCTTGCAATCCTGTGCCGGTATCATTATTATGCTCCAAAAATAAATTTTAGTATAATTTAATCAACTGAGGTATTTTTCCATGGCAAAATCATTTCGCCCGAGTTCTCGGGAATCAAAAATTCTTTCCAAAATAGAATCATCCAAAGAATATGTCCGCCGAAAGGCGATTACTGCAATACAGGATTTTATTGACCCTCTTTCCAATGCCATCGCCATGAAACTTGTGGAGTCCAAATTCGTGGAAACGGACAATAAAAACGGTCTTGAAGAACAAATCCACAACTGTCTAAACAAATTGTCCCATGCAGACGAATTTGATGTGGATTACCAGATCGCTCCCTTTCGCCATCTGGTGGCCAATCCGCACACCGTGAGCCTGTATCTGACCGCCTTTGTTGTCGAACAGCTTATCAATCACAGGGATGTTGTCGATATATTCGGCAGTGACGAAGATATTTACAATTGTATCAACTTCCAGGTCACCAAATTTTTACCGGCATAATGCGCTCTTTTTTGCATCCACGGCTGGTCAACGGCCCTTTTGACGATCCAGGACTTTTTCTTCCCTTTTTTTTTGAAAACCGGGCGATGATGTTTGATCTGGGCGATATCAGCCCCCTTTCCCCACGGGACATTCTTAAAATAAGCCACAGCTTCATCACCCACACCCACATGGACCATTTCATCGGCTTTGACCGTATGCTGCGCCTGTTTCTGGGACGGAAAAAAAAAATTCATTTATACGGCCCTGAAGGCTTTTTGAAAAACATCGAGGGCAAGCTCGCCGGTTATACCTGGAACCTTGTGGATAATTTTAAATATCATTTCAGTATCCAGGCAACCGAAGTCCACGCGGACCACCTTCTGGTGAACCGTTATTTCTGTCACAATAAATTTCTGCCAACCCGGCCCCCCGAAAAAGTCACCTTCACCGGTCGGCTGCTTGAGCAACCGGCAATAACCGTTTCTGCTGTAATTTTGGACCACAGCCTTCCCTGTCTGGGTTTTTCAATCCGCGAACGATTCCACATCAACATCATCAAGGAACACCTGGAACCCTTAGGACTTGAAATCGGCCCCTGGCTCAAACAGTTTAAACAGGCCCTTTATGATGGAAATGATCCTGACCGGGAATTTGAGGTGATTTGCGGAAAAAAGAACCGATCGAAAAATTTTCTACTGGGAGACCTGACCCGGCAAATCGCGCTGATTACACCGGGCCAGAAAATCAGCTATATTGCAGACGTGCTCTACAGCAAAGCCAATGCTGAAAAGATCATCGACCTTGCCAAGAATTCAGACCATCTTTTCATTGAGGCGGGCTTTCTTGAAAAACATCGTGACACGGCCCGGAAAAAACATCATCTCACAGCAACCCAGGCCGGTACGCTGGCCCGGCAGGCCGGCGTAAAACAGGTTACCCCCTTTCATTTTTCCCCCCGGTACAACGGCCAGGAAAGCCTCCTGTATGCCGAGGTCATGGAAGCCTTTGAAAACCATGTCGAAACCGGATAACAACTATCCCCTATATATAAAATTCCTTGATCTTCCCGACCACGTACGATAACTGCGCTTCCGTCAATTCCGGGTAGATGGGCAGGGCCAGACAACCCGAAGCGGCTTTTTCCGCCACGGGAAAATCTCCCTCTTTGCCATTTAAAAAAGCAAAACATTCCTGAAGATGCATGGGTACAGGATAATAGACTTCGGTACCAATACCGGCTTTTGACAGAAAACCCCGCAACGCATCCCTTTGCCCGGGCAGCATGATCACAAATTGATTGTAGATATGGCGATTTTGAATTTCAAGGGGAAGCCGAATCAGATCCGTCAGCCCCTCCCGGAGAAACAACCGGCCATAGAAGGCCGCATTTTTCTGGCGGCCTTCAGTCCAGGTATCAAGATATTTGAGTTTAATCGATACAATGGCCGCTTGAAGGGCGTCCAGTCGAAAATTTCCCCCCACCAGTTTATGATAATATTTGGGATGGCTGCCGTGATTCCGTAATATTTTAAGTTTTTCGTAGAATTCATCGGAATCCGTGGTGATCATGCCGCCATCGCCAAAAGCGCCCAGGTTTTTGGAGGGGAAAAAACTGAAACAACCGCAGCGCCCCATGGATCCGGCCCGACGGTCCCTGTATTCCGATCCGATGGCCTGGGCCGCATCCTCAATCACAGTTAGATGATGTTCTGCGGCAACTTCAAGAATCGGGTCCATATCGGCACACTGCCCGTATAGATGAACCGGAATCACCGCTTTTACAGTAGATCTGTCATCCCGGGTCATATTCTCCATCAATACGGCCATGTGACCGGCGTCGATATTGAATGAATCTGCTTCGATATCGACAAAAACGGGTATGGCGCCCAGGCGCACAATGCATCCGGCCGTTGCAAAAAAGGAATAAGTGGTGGTCATCACCCGGTCCCCGGGTTTGATATCCGCGGCCATCAGGGACAGCAACAGAGCATCCGACCCGGATGAAACCCCCACTGCATGGGCGGTTTGACAATACCGGGCAATCTGTTCTTCCAATGCCTGCACATGGGGCCCGAGAATAAAATACTGACTCTCGTATATCTGCCTGGTTACCTCCAAAACTTCTTCTTTTATTTTTTCGTACTGACCTTTAAGATCAAGCAGGGGTACCTTCATCGTTTATTTTCCTTTTCGCCCTTTGCCATTATAATTGCGATACCTCGGGGCGGTTTCTTTGGCAATGGCCGGACTGCATTTGGTTTCAACAGCTTTATATCCGAGCATCTGGTGGACGGCCCGGGTTAATGGTTTTCCTGCCTTGACAGTCAGTTTCTCCGTCACGCCCAAAATAGTTTCGCTCACACCCGGCTGTTGCAGATGAATGTAGGCCCGGCAAGGACCCATATGGCTTTCCATAATTTTTTTAAGGTCCAGCAATTCTTCCCGGCGAGTGCGGTTTACATCCAGCATAAAATGCACGCTAGCCGTCCAGGTTTCCTCAGCCTGGTCAAGTCGGATGAGGGTTTCCGCCAGAATCTTGACCGATTTTTCATCTTTTTGAAGTTCGCCCTGAACAAAGACCGGGTTATCATCAATGAGCAGGGGTTCACACTCGGCAAAAACCTCCGGAAAAACCACCACCTCGATGATGCCGTGCAGATCCTCCACCTGAACAAATGCCATGGGCGCACCTTTTTTCGTTATCAACCGCCTAGTGCTGCTCACAACACCGCCGATACGCACCGTCTGCTTATCTTCGCCTTCCCCAATGGAAATGGCATTCACATTGGAAAATTTTTCAAGCAAATCAATATAACGCTCCAGGGGGTGCCCGCTGACATAAAACCCCAGGATCTCCTTTTCCTGTACTAAAAGCTCTTTTTCATCCCACTCGTCTATTTCCGGCATCACCGGCCTGTTGAGCCGGGTCCCCCCCCCCATATCAAACAACCCCATCTGAGGATTATTTTTTTCTTTCTGAATACATTGACCATACTCCAGGGCATCTTCTACTGAAGCCATCATTCGGGCCCGATGGTCACCAGTGGAATCAAAGGCGCCGCATTTAATCAGACTCTCCACAACCCGCTTATTGACCTTTCGCAGATCCACCCGTTCGCAGAATTCAAACAAGGATGTAAATTTACCATTGGTCCTTCGCTCATCGGAAATGGCGTCGATAGCCCCGGCCCCCACATTCTTGACAGCCACCAGCCCAAACCGGATCTGCTTGCCCGAAACGCTGAAAGATTTCCCCCCCTCATTGATGTCCGGCGGCAAAACATGGATGTCATGGCTCCGGCATTCGGCAATGTATTTGACCACGTTATCGGAAGAATGCATTTCACTGCTTAAAAGGGCCGCCATGAATTCAACCGGGAAATGGGCCTTGAGATAAGCCGTCTGAAAGGCGATGAGGGCATAGGCCGCACTATGGGATTTGTTGAAACCATAGCCCCCGAATTTTTCCATGAGATCGAAGATGGCACCGGCTTTGTCTTCCGGGAGATGGTTTTCGGCAGCCCCTTTCATAAAAAGCGCACGGTGCTTGGCCATCATGGCCGCAATCTTTTTACCCATGGCCTTGCGCAATCCGTCGGCATCGGCCATGGAATAGTTGGCCAGGACCCCTGCAATTTTCATCACCTGTTCCTGGTACAGGATGACCCCATAGGTTTCCTTCAGGATCGGTTCAAGCTCGGGCACCAGGAATTCCACCGCTTCACGACCGTGTTTGCGTTCCACGTAATCATCCACCATGCCGCTGTCCAGGGGACCGGGCCGATACAGGGCCACCAGGGCGGTAATATCCTCAAACCGTTCGGGTTTGAGGCGCACCAGCAACTCCTTCATTCCCGAACTTTCCAATTGAAACACGCCGGTGGTATCCCCATCGTCGAGAAGACGATAAGTGGCCTTGTCATCAAAATCAAGAGCCTCAAGATCCGGCGGCTTTTTACCCTGTTTGCGAATCAACTGCAGGGCATCTTCGATGACCGTGAGATTGCGAAGCCCCAGAAAATCGAATTTCACCAGCCCGCTCATCTCCACATGCTTCATGTCGAACTGGGTCACCACCTCGCCTTTTTTCCCTTTATACAGGGGCAGATATTCCACCAGGGGTTTGTCACCGATGACAACCCCGGCCGCATGGGTCGAAGCATGCCGCGGCAGGCCTTCCAGGACCCGGCAGATTTTCAGCAGTTCATTGACATCAGGCCGCTGACCGGCCATCTCCGAAAATCTGGGTTCTGTTTTAATGGCATCGGCAAGGCTGATATTGAGGACATCGGGCACCATTTTGGCGATGCCATCCACATCCCTTAACGGAATCCCCAGGGCCCGACCCACATCGCGAATCACGGCACGGGGCTTGAGTTTCCCAAACGTGATGATCTGAGCCACATAATCGCCACCCCCATAGCGCTCCACCACATATTTAAAAACTTTTTCCCGGCCGTTGATACAAAAATCCACATCAATATCCGGCATACTGATACGGGCCGGATTCAGAAATCTTTCAAAAATTAAACCGTGCTCAATGGGGTCCAGCTCCGTGATGCCCATGGAATAGGCCACAATACTGCCGGCGGCCGAACCCCGACCGGGCCCCACAGGCACCTGGTTTTGCTTGGCATACTGAATAAAATCGGCCACAATCAGAAAATAACCGGGAAACCCCATCTTGATGATAATGCCGATCTCATATTCCAGCCGCTTGTCATAGACCGTTGAATCCATATCAGGGTTCCGGAATTTGACCTGTTTCATGCGCTCGGCATAGCCCAGCCTGACTTTCCGGTCAAACAGGGCGTTCACATCTGTTTCGCTGTTGCCTTTTCCGCCGATAAACTGTGGAAAATGATACGAAAAATCAAATTCATAGCTGCATTGCCGGGCAATTTTGACCGTATTTTCAAGGGCCCCGGGATAATCACCGAAGGAATCGTACATCTCCTTTGGCGATTTAAAATAGAGCTGGTCGGTGCGAAACTTGAACCGGTCGGCATCATGAACTGTTTTGCCGGTCTGAATACAGAGCAGCACATCATGGGCCCTGACATCTTCTTTTTCCAGGTAGTGACAGTCGTTGCTGGCCACCAGGGGGATACCCAGCCGCTGGCTCATATCCAGCAACCCCTGGTTCACTGTTTCCTGGATCTCGATGCCGTTGTTCTGTATTTCCAGAAAAAAGTTATCTTCACCATAGGTCTTTACAAACCAGCGGGCCGCTTCGTCGGCCTGTTCCATACGGCCGTTTTGAATATGCATGGGAACTTCACCACGCAAACAGGCCGTGCAGGCAATCAACCCATTGCTATGGGCCTTAAGCAATTGCTTGTCCACCCTTGGCTTATAGTAGAACCCCTGGGTCTGGGCAATGGTGGCCAACTTGCACAGGTTACGATAGCCCTCCTGGTTTTTAGCCAGCAGCAGCAGATGTGACAAGCCTTTGTTGTCCAGAGCACTTCGGTCGGAGATGGTCCGTGGTGCCACATAGCATTCACAACCAAGTACCGGTCTGATGCCTGCCTTTTTGGCCTTTTCATGGAATTCCAGGACCCCGAACATGGTGCCATGATCCGTGATGGCCACGGCATCCATACCAAATTCGGCCACCCGTTTCAAAAGCGGATCCAGCCGAATGGCACCATCTAAAAGGCTGTACTGGGTGTGAACGTGAAGGTGAACAAATGGTGTATCTGACGGTATATCTGGCATGTTTTATTAGACTGACGAATAAAAGGTGGTTTAAAGATGAGCAACAACGCCATATTCAGCATAAAAAATGATCATCCAGGACGTTTTATAAATACCGGAAGTGCCTCTATTCGAGCCTGTAATTGGGTGCTTCCTTGGTAATAATCACATCATGGACATGGCTTTCCCGGAGACCGGCAGCGCTGATTTTTATAAATCGGGCCTTTTCCCTGAGTTCGTCAAGATTTCGACTGCCCACATAGCCCATGCCGGCTTTCAATCCGCCGATGAGTTGCAAAAGGTTGGCGGAAAGAGAACCGATATGGGGAACCCGCCCGACGATGCCCTCGGGGACCAGCTTGTCGTCTTCCGGTTTCTCACCCTGATAATAACGATCCCGACTGCCTTTTTTCATGGCTTCCAGAGATCCCATACCCCGGTATACTTTATAGGTGCGTCCCTGGAACAGAATCGACTCCCCCGGGCTTTCATGGGTACCGGCAAAAAGCCCTCCGATCATTACCGAATGGGCACCGGCACCGATGGCTTTGGTGATATCGCCGGAATATTTGATGCCGCCGTCGGCAATCATGGGAATCCCGGTTTTTGCCGATACGGACCGGCAATTCATGATGGCCGTCATCTGTGGGACCCCTATTCCGGCAACAATGCGGGTGGTACAGATAGACCCGGGGCCGATGCCGATTTTAAAAGCATCAACCCCTGCTTCGATCAAATCTTCCGCACCCCGTGCCGTAGCCACATTGCCCGCGATCAGTTCCATGTTCTTAAACGTCTGTTTTAATTTTTTAACGGCATCCATTACATTTTTCGAGTGGCCATGGGAGGTGTCGATGAGGAGGACATCCGCTCCGGCCTTGAGCAGATTTTCAGCCCTTTCCATCATATCCTCCCCCACCCCTATAGCAGCCCCGACCCGGAGTCGGCCCAGGCTGTCCTTGCAGGCCTGGGGATATTTTTTGATTTTTTCGATATCCTTGATGGTAATCATTCCTTTGAGTTGCTTATTTTTATCCACCACCAGAAGCTTTTCAATGCGATATTGGTGTAACAATTTTTTGGATTCTTCAAGGGAAATCCCTTCACTGACCGTAACCAGGTGTTCACTTGTCATGACCTCGGACACTTTTCGGTCCATCCGGGTTTCAAACCGGAGATCACGGTTGGTGATAATACCCACCAGTTGATTGCCGTCGACCACAGGAACGCCGGATATACGATATTGCTTCATCAGTTTCAGAACTTCACTGACCTCTCGATCCGGACCGATGGTGACCGGATCCACAATCATACCGCTCTCGGATTTTTTAACCTGGTCTACTTCCAGTGCCTGGCTTTTAATACTCATATTGCGATGAATAAACCCGAGCCCCCCCCCCCGGGCCATACTGATAGCGGTTCGCGCCTCTGTTACGGTGTCCATGGCGGCACTGACAATGGGAATATTCAAAGCAATATTTTTTGTCAGCTGCGTGCATACATTGGTATCGTTGGGCAGAACATCGGAATAGCCGGGAGCCAGCAGCAGATCATCAAACGAGTAGGCCTCTTCAGGCGGCATTTTAATCATAACAGGATTCCTCCATGAATAACGAATTGTTAAATGTAATCGGGCAGTCATTATACCCGGTAGTTTTTTCAGAAAACAGAATTTGGAATTGGATAACAAATGGATTGGTTTTTTTCAATCCTTTAAATGAAATCATCGGCAATATCATTTAAATGAAATGGCCATAAATATCTATAAAATCATTTGCACCTTGACAAGAAATCAGGGCTTGTTTAAAAATAAGCTGCTTTTGCCCGTACTGGACTTATCTCAACATTGAAAGTGACCGAAATGCTGCTGAAAATAAACCCGCAAAACCCCCAGCAAAGACTCCTTGACATAGCTGTTGACATTCTGAAGAAAGGGGGAACCATTGCTTACCCCACGGATACATTTTACGGCATCGGTTGCGACATCATGAACAAAAAAGCCATTCAAAAAGTTTATCAAATCAAGGAGCGCAATCCTTCCAAGCCTTTCAGTTTCATCTGCTCCGGGCTTAAAAACATCAGCGATTACGCTAAAATTTCGAATTATGCCTACAAAACCATGCGACGGTTATTGCCCGGTCCGTATACATTTATCATGGAGGGATCCCGGCTGGTTCCCAAAATCATGCTCACCAAACGCAAAACCGCCGGCATCCGGGTTCCCGACAATGAGATATGCCTTGAACTGGTCAGACAACTGGGCAATCCCATTATCACCACCAGTGCCACAGGGCCAGATGAAATCCCTTATCACGATGCCTCCCTGATCCATGAAGATTTCGGCTGCCGTCTGGATGCCGTCATTGATGGCGGGTCGGTGATCGGCAAGCCATCTAGTGTGATCTCTCTGATAGATGATATTCCCGTCATTATTCGGATAGGTATAGGGGATGTCAGTAGTTTTGAGTAATCAGAACTGACGTTACCGATATTGGGGCGGGGCGACTACTCCCCGGCCGGCCGGTAAAGGTAACCGGCATACATCCGGGGGTGGATGACACTCTCGACAAAGGACCTGATGGATGATGAACCGGTAATGTACTTGATCAGGGACCGCCTTTTTTCCCCTGCATAGACAGCCGCTATTTTACCCTTTATGCCGCCCATGCGGCCAGCCCACTCAATGGCATCTTCAAAATTACCGAGTCGATCAACCAGACCCATCTCAAGGGCTTTTTCACCTGAGAAGATGCGTCCATCGGCAATACTGTGAACCGTTTCGATTTCCAGATGGCGGCCTTTGACAATGGCCGTCACAAACTGTCTATGAATGGTATCAACAACTTCCTGGAGTAATTTTCTTTCAGCATCGGTCATTTGCCGCGAGGGAGATCCGGTATCTTTGAATTCACCGCTTTTCACCACAACCGGGGTCAACCCGATCTTGGCCAGCAATTCCTGGAAATTCGTAAATCCCATGATAACACCGATGCTGCCGGTGATGGTACCCGGATTGGCCATAATGCCGTCTGCCCCGGCAGCCACATAGTATCCCCCGGAGGCGGCAACCGCACCCATGGACACCACAACTTTTTTCACCTTAACGGTTTTCTCCACCTCCCGGTAGATCTCCTGTGAGGGCCCCACGCCACCACCGGGAGAGTTTATCCGTAAAACAATGGCCTTAACGGCATCATCTTCACAAAACCCCTTGATCTGCCCGATGACGGTGGTTGCATCGGCGATCACACCAATGATTTCAACGACACCGACTTTTTCACCCCCCAGCGGTCCGATTCCGGGGTAACTGCACCCGCGGATGCCGAAAACCACCATACCGACCATGGCGATCCCCCCCACAGCCGCAATGCTGCTAAAGACGATCAAAAAATAAAGATAGGGATGTCTGCGTGAGAACATACGTTCACCGGTTACAAAAGAGGGTAAAAACAGCAAGTGCCACTTGGCGTGGCACTTGCTGTTTTATTTTAATCTGAATCGGAAATATCCAATTGTATCTGTTGCGCGCTTATCTTAAAAGACTTACTCTTCATCTTCGCTGAATTTTTCTTTGAGATTTTCACGCAAAATTTCACCAAAGCTGGATGTTGCCGGTTTAATATTGCTCACATAATCATTGAGCAGCTCTTTTTCATCCTCAACTTTGAGTCGCTTGACCGATAGTGCAATACGCCGTTCATCGCTGTTGACATTCATGACTTTGGCCGTCAAAAGATCACCGATGTTGAACTGACCCACCGGTGTTTTAATTTTTTCTTTACTGATTTCAGAAACATGTACAAGACCTTCCACGCCCTCTTCCAATTCGATAAAAACACCGAAATCGGTAACGTTGGTCACCGTACCGGTGATCTCCTTGCCCACGGCATAGCGTTCCCGAACAGTTTCCCAGGGATCGGGTTGCATCTGCTTGATTCCCAGTGAAAACCGCTCATTGCCTTTATCAATTTCAAGAACGATGGCCTGAACCAGATCACCCTTTTTATACATCTCCGAAGGATGTTTGATTCTCTTGACCCATGAGATATCTGAAATATGAACCAGCCCGTCGATGCCTTCATCAATACCGACAAACAACCCGAAATCGGTTATATTCTTGATTTTACCCTCAATGGTGGTGCCCACGGGATATTTGGTGCTGATCACATCCCAAGGGTTCGGGGAGACCTGTTTCATGCCCAGTGAAATACGGCGGTTACCAGGGTTGATATCCAAGACAATGGCCTCAACTTCTTCACCGACACTGACAATTTTGGAAGGATGCCGTACTTTCCGGGTCCATGACATTTCCGATACATGGATAAGCCCTTCAATACCCTCTTCGAGTTCAATGAACGCGCCGTACTCGGTAAGGCTCACAACCCGTCCGGTAATTTTAGATTCCACCGGATATTTTTCTGCAGCGCTGATCCACGGATCCTGGGTCAGTTGTTTCATCCCCAGTGAAACGCGCTCTTTTTCCAGATCAAGGGTTAAAATTTTCACACGGATGTCATCGCCCACGGCGAACAGTTCCGAGGGATGTTTAACCCGGCCCCATGAAATGTCCGTGATGTGCAGAAGACCGTCAACACCACCGAGATCAACAAAGACCCCATATTCGGTAATATTTTTGACAATGCCGTCAACGACCTTGCCTTCTTCCACACAGGCAAGGGTTTCGGCCCGCTGGGCCTCTAATTCCTGTTCCAGAATCACCCTTCTCGAAAGAACGATATTGCTGCGCTTGCGATTATATTTCAGGATCTTGAAGGTAAAGGTCTGTCCCACCATTTCATCAAGGTTACGGATAGGCCGCAGGTCTGCCTGTGAACCGGGCAAAAAGGCCTGGACGCCGATATCAACGGAGAAACCACCCTTAACGCGGGTGGTGATAACACCATCAACGGTGCCATCATCATCATAGGCTTTTTTGATATCTTCCCAGACTTTGACCTTGGCGGCTTTTTCCTTGGAAAGGACGACAACTTCATCTTCCTCATCCCACCATTCCACCATGACCTCTACGGTATCATTCACCTTGGCGCTTATATTGCCTTCTTCATCCCTGAATTCATTGATTCGGATCTGGCCTTCCGACTTGTAGCCGATATCGACCAATACATAATCTTTATCAACCGAAATAATGCGGCCGAGAACCACTTCTCCCTCAGCAAAGCGTTTGAAACTCTCCTCATACATATTCATGAGGCTTTCCATGGTCTCTTCACCGTGGGATACTTCTGTTGCGGATGCCATTTCAGTTTCGTCCGTATCGGGTTGGGTTTTCACCTCTTCGTCGGACATAGCAACTGTTTCCGGAATCTCATTTTGAGCTGCTTGCTCGGTTACGTCATCTTTAATTATTTCTTCCATTTAACAAAAATCCCCCTTAGCCAATTTTTTTTGCTGCTTTTTCGATATAAACACAGCATAACCGCCTTTCGTAGCAGATCAAATTCGGAATGACAATGTTTTATTTTATATTTTTTTAACCTGCTCTATAATTTTATCAACCACGTCATCAATGGAGGTTGCCGTGGAATCGATCTGAACAGCATCAACAGCAGGCTTTAAAGGTGCCAGTTCTCTATTTTGGTCGTTTTCGTCCCTGCGTCTGATTTCATCAGCGATCTGCTCAAGGGTCCGGTTGCTTCCAGGTGGCATTTCGTTGAAGCGCCTCAGGGCCCGGGCTTTATGGGATGCCGTTAAAAATATTTTAACATCGGCATCAGGAAAAACCACGGTGCCCATATCCCGTCCTTCGAAAACAACATATTGCGCCTTCCCAATTTTTCGCTGCAATTCAAGAAGAAACCGTCTGACAACCGGTCTGGCCGACACATCCGAAGCCAGCATGGAAATTTCAGGCGTCCGTATCTGAGCCGTAACCTCCCTGTGGTTTAAAAAAAACCGCAGCACCCCGTTTTCACCACTGGTAAAGGTCAGATGTAAATCAGCGCACAATCGCTCCAATCCATCATCATCATCTGCGGCGACACCCTTTGAATCTGCCGCAAGGGCCACACACCGATACAAAGCACCGGTATCCACATAGCGGTATCCCAATCGATGGGCCACGGCCCGACTCACCGTTGTTTTGCCTGCTCCGGCCGGGCCGTCAATGGTGATCACCAATCCTGCGGGCCGCTTTTTTTCCGTTTTTTGATCCCGACTGTCATCCATCATTAGACTCAAGGCATCACTTTTGGCCCAGCACCTTTTCCAGGGCCTTGATAAACTGCTGATTTTCTTCAGGGAGTCCCACATTAACCCGTAAATATTCTTTAAATCCGTAGGATTGCATGGAACGGACAATAATGCCATATTGCAATAATTTTTCAAAAACAGCCTGGGCATCACAGGCCACATCAATTAAGAAAAAATTGGTCTGGGTAGCAAAATAATCAACCCCCATTTCATCCAACGCATGATACAGATAAACCAAGCCCTCATGCACCAGGCGAACGCTCTTTTCCAGAAACCCGTCATCATCCAATGCCGCAGCGGCAGCGGCCTGGGCCGGAAGGCTGACGTTAAACGGCAACCTTATGCGATGCAGCAGGTTTGACAGCTCAGCCGGCATAATCCCATAGCCCACCCGCATTCCAGCCAGACCATATGCCTTGGAAAAAGTACGCAGACTCACCAGGGGGCGGGCCTCATCAATATAATCAAGACCTTTTGCCGCATCCGGGTCCTGAACGAACTCCAGGTAGGCTTCATCCAGCACCACCACAATATTTTCCGGCAAATCCGATAGAAACCGCTCGATATCACGCTTACAGACGACGGTACCGGTGGGATTGTTGGGGTTGCAAATAAAAATCATGCGCGTTGCAGGGGTGATACCCTCTTTCACGGCATCCAGGTCGATATGAAGTTTTGTCAGGGGAACATAGACCGGCGTTGCACCGACGCTCCGCACAGTAATATCATACATCAGAAACGATGGAGAAGGGATGATCACCTCGTCACCGGGCTGCAACAAAGCCTGGGTCAGAAGGGCGATCACCTCGTCGGATCCATTACCGATAACAATATTTTCCGGCTTTACCCCCAGGTGACCGGCCAGCTTTGCCGTCAGGTCATGGGCGGCACCGTCAGGATAGCGGTGCAGATTATGCAGCATTTTTTTTGCCGCCGTGACGGCCATGGGCGAAGGCCCCATGGGATTTTCATTGGATGCCAGCTTAATGGAATTTTGGATACCATACTCCCGTTCCAGTTCCTCAATGGGCTTACCCGGGATGTAAGGTGCGATGGACAAAATATGTTCAGGTATGGATATTTTCATAATCTTTCACATCTTTTTAAATCAACAGGCGTACAGCCTTTCCCAAACAACCGTTGCCGTCTACAGGGTCTCTGCGGCATTGATCCCGGCATCAACGGCTTTCATGTTCAATGGAATCAGCTTGGCTTTTTTTGCAAACTCCGTTTTAATACACTCCCGCAAACAGTCAATATCTACAATTTTACTTCGGGCCACGAATGCGGAAAGCGCCACAATGTTCGCCGATCGGATACTGCCCAGTTCAATGGCAATTTCGTTGACCGGCACACTCAATTCATCAATATCATCTCGATTGGCACCGATGGGAATCAACGAACTATTAATCAATATGACACCACAGGGTTTGACCACCGGAGCGAATTTCTCCAGAGAGGGACGATTCATGGCCACCAGATGCATGGGGTTTCTAATGATCGGAGATCCGATGGGCCGGTCGCTGACAACCACTGTACAGTAAGCCGTCCCCCCTCTCATTTCAGGTCCGTAGGAAGGAATCCATACCACTTCCCGCCCTTCCTCCATGGCTGCATGGGCCAGAATCTTGGCACTGAGCAAAATCCCCTGCCCGCCAAAGCCGGCAAACATTACTTCACTTTGCATTCGTTTCTCCTTCATATTCAATACTATTCCTGATCCGGTGTTTTAAATTCACCCAGTTCATAATAGGGGAGCATTGTTTCTTCAGCCCACTTCAACGCTTCCAGGGGGGTAAGCCCCCAGTTGGTGGGACAGGTGCTCACCACTTCCACCAGGGAAAAACAGCGGCCCTCCATCTGATAGGTAAACGCCTTTTTGATGGCCTGTTTTGTTTTTTTGATGTACTTGGGTTTGATCACGGTCTGCCGTGTTATATACGCCGGTGTTTTCAGGGCCGCCAGCAGGTTGGCCATTTTAACCGGCATGCCCATGGTCTCGACATCACGGCCAAACGGCGACGTGGTGGTCCGCTGGCCCGGCATGGTGGTGGGGGCCATCTGGCCGCCGGTCATGCCGTACACCGCGTTGTTGACAAATATCGTTGTAAATTTTTCGCCCCGGTTGGCCGCATGAATGATTTCACTCATGCCGATGCTGGCCAGGTCGCCATCCCCCTGATACGTAAAAACCATCAAATCGGGCCTGACCCGCTTGATACCGGTGGCCATCGCCGGTGCCCGGCCATGGGCCGCTTCCTGAAAATCAAAGGTAAAATAGTTGTAGGCCAGCACAGCACATCCCACAGGCGCAATACCCACCGTTCTTTTACGGATACCCAGTTCATCGATAACTTCAGCCACCAGCCTGTGAATAATCCCGTGGGTACACCCAGGGCAGTAGTGCGTGTGGTTATCGGAAAGTGCTTCCGGTTTACTGAATGTCTTTCCCATTGATATATGCTCCCTTTTCCCAATTGCCGGTGGCTTAAAAAGCGATCATTAAAATTATCCCGTTTGTGCAACCGTCAATTTTATATCCTTAAACGATTACGTCTTTGATGGCGTCCATGACCTCTTCCGGGGTCGGCACATCGCCGCCGCACTTGCCATACCAGTGAACCGGGCGCTGGCCCTGAACACTGCGTTCAACATCCTCTACAAGCTGCCCCATACTCATTTCTATACTGAAAACCGCCTGACAGCTCTCTCGGCCGGCAGCCTGGCGAATCGCATCAAGGGGAAACGGGAACAGGGTCTGGGGCCTGAGCATGCCGACTTCCAGGCCTTGCTCCTTAAAATTATCAACCGCGGTCCGGCAAACCCGGCTCATGGTGCCGTAGCTGACAATCAGGGCCTTATAGTCCGCATCCATGTTATAGGTTTCGTACTGGAGCTCCTCCCGGGCCATCTGTTCATACTTGGCCTTGAGTTTCAGGTTATGATTATTGAGATCTTCCGGGTCCAGAAACAGGGATTTAACCAGATTGCGTCTGCTGCTGTTACGGGTTGCCATACCGCTGGTGGCCCAGGCATCCTTGTTGGAAGGCTCGGTTTTCAGATGGTCGGGAAACGCCACCGGCTCCATCATCTGGCCAATGAGTCCATCCCCCATAATCATAACGGGATTGCGATATTTTTCCGCCAGGGGAAATGCCTTCATCACCATCTCCACGGCCTCCTGAACACTTGCCGGTGCCATTACCAGCAACCGGTAATCCCCGTGCCCGCCGCCCTTGGTGGCCTGAAAATAATCCGCCTGGGAAGGCAGAATGCCGCCGAGACCGGGCCCGCCACGCATGATGTTGACGAACACGGCCGGCACTTCCGCACCGGCAATATAGCTGATGGCTTCACTCATGAGGCTGATGCCCGGGCTTGAAGAGGTGGTCATCACCCTTGCACCGGCGCCACCGGCGCCAAATATCATATACCCGACAGCGACTTCACTCTCACCTTGCAAAAAGACCCCGCCGACTTCCGGCATGCGGCGAGACAGATATTCCGCCACTTCGGACTGCGGGGTAATGGGATAGGCAAAATAATTCAAACACCCCGCCCTGATGGCTGCTTCACCGATCGCTTCGTTCCCTTTCATTAATACCTTGGCCATAATATTCCTCCGTCTATGCCTGCATTGCGGCAGTCTCTTCAGCAAATTCCGTAATCGTTATGGCCACATCCGGACACATGGTGCAGCAGATTGCACAAAAAATACAGTCTTCCGGACGCGCCTGATAAGCCGGAAAATATCCCTTGGCATTGCCCTCTTTGGAAATTTCCAGAACATTTTTGGGACATACGGACACACACAGGCCGCATCCCTTGCATCGATCTATTTCAATTTCATGTCTATACGCCATATTTTTCTCCTCTTGGTAACTTAATTGTGCTGCAGCCCGGCCGCCTTTTTCCACGGTGGCACCAACTGTCTTTCAATGGATAGCACCGGACACTCAAATTGCGTCATATCAAGCCCGGGCAGCAGATGCGAGGCCGCGGTGATAAATTCGAGCGGCAATCCGGTTTTTAAAGACACCCGCCGGACCATATCATACCCGCTGTAAATCGTATCCGGATCGGTTTCATCGATAAGGTTGGCGTTTCCCACGATACCGGTGATGGTCAGTTTTGAAGATGCCTCAATCTCTTGCCCGATCTTAAGACAACCGGCCGCGGTATCGGTAAAGGGCCGGAAGGGGTTGATCACCTGGAGCATACGGACCGGCCTGCCGGCCAAGTGCGCGGCCAGAGATGCCAGCACAGTGACACCGACATCGTCACCCCCGGCATCCAGCAGGGCCAACCCCTTAGGATTTCGAATCATACCCGAGACCTTTGGGCTTAAAATAGGCAGATCCGCCTGCATGTATCGATCCGGTGGCAACACCACCTCAATGCCCATTGCTTCCAGCACAATCCGTGCCTCGCGGGCTCTGAAATAGGGGTTTACCAGATCAAGGTCCGCTATCTGAACGGCCCTTCCACCCTGCCGCTGGTGTGCAGCCAGGTTCACGGCCACCTCGGTCTTACCGCTGCCGTAATTTCCCACCAGAATCACAATACCATCAAAATCAATTTTGGATTCACCCATCAGTCAATATCCATTTATTCTTTTTCGCTATCATGACATGAACTGCAATCCGTGTGCGTGAACCAAGCTGTTCATTTTTAAATAAATCTTAGATTTATAAAGGCTCAACTCCATAATTGTCAAGGTGTTTATTGCAAACCCGTGCTATTTTCAAATCCAAGATCCCCCCCTTTCCTTTTTCTGGTTCCCCGCTTAAAATACGGAGAAAAGTATACCGACATGCGTCAATACGCCTTGATGTTCGAGAGGGTTGTGGTTATGATAAATAAAACTTGATAATTTTATGGTGATAAGCCATCATATCATTACTTTGAATTAAAATTATTCTACTTCCGGAGGTGCGGTTATGGAATGGAAAAAAAACAATGTCCCCTTTAATGCCGGCGATATAAAAGTAAGCGAGGGTGAAGATGAGGCGGAATTTCAAGATGAAGAATACTCTCCCTGGCAAACGACCTCACCGGGCGATCTGGGCAAAAAAATATTTCAAAGACCGGACCTGCCGTTGAAGACTATTGGCATTGGTCTTTTAGTGATTATTGCCGTCATCATTTTACTGGTATTTGTAACCCGTTCCGACGATGATCTGAACAAAAACAAAATCACCGGGCTTGAAAACAGAATTCAACTGCTTGAAAATCAACTGGCCGATATGGGCCAGGCCCTTTCAAAAAACAGTGCGACAGCAGACCAGGCAGCAGACCTGGCGACCCGGCTGGACAGGCTTGAAACATCAATACACTCACGAATGGGACAGATCACCAGCCAACTCAGCACCCTCAAAAAACAGGTCGATACTAAAAAAATCGTACAAAATAAAACTTTTAAAAAAACCGTACAAACACCGAGCCCGGCTCCTTCGCATACGGTCAAATCCGGCGACACCCTGTACGATATCGCCCGTCGCTACGGCGTTACCGTAAAGCAGTTAAAACAATGGAACAAACTTCCGCCCGGCAACAGCATCTATCCGGGGCAGAAACTGAAGGTGGGACCCTGATCCGGGGGCAGCGCCTGTCTGCTCACTTTTCAAAAATTTTTAAAGGAGATGCCCATGCTCACCGATTTTTTTGATTTCAAAGCATTCCCGACAAGTGTCAAAAAGGCATTTACCTTCCTGGTGCTCGGCTGGGTCTGGCATTTTTTCAGTTTATACCAATATTTGCATCCGGGGGAGATACAGTCCCGGCAGGTCATCAGTTGCCTGGTCATCTGTATTTTGACGGCCCGGGTCCTCAACTGGGCCAGGGTGCTGTGCATCCTCTGTAATATTCTGATTGTCGTTATTTACCTTTTCATAACTATTTCGTATCTCTTGAGCCCCGGAATTCAACCGTTGCTCATAGCGGTAACCCTTATCAATATCGTCCTGTTTTCCCTGTCTACTTATTTTTTCCTCATCAAAGAATCATCCATCTTTTTCAAGACCTATCATCCAGCCCGGCTCAATGCCGGCGATAACCTGGAAAAATGATCAACGGCACTGCATTTCAAGGCAACGGCCCTTTGGATGACCGGCCGAAACGGTCAATACAAACTTAATTAAACTAAGCGAATATCGCCATAAACCGGATAGGGCTGGTTTGGTCGTTGACATACCCGGTTCATTTTTTATATCATTAAAGCCGACACGACTGATACCGACTCCGGCCTTATCCCGATGCTTTTCATTCTGCGCAATGCGTTGCTGCCTTCTCCCTATACCTCAACACTGACGGCCTCATTAAAAGTTCAAATTCAAGGCCAATCCCATGAAATTACGCAGCATCCTGTGTGCCATCGATTTTTCAAAATTCACCGGCCCGGTCATACGCCACGGCATTGAACTGGCACGCCGGTTTGATGCCCGGCTTTTTGTGTTCCATGCGGTGCACTGCCCCCATGACCCCCTGTACGGCACAGCGGAATTCGAGCGCGGGGGAGAGATGGAAACACAGATCGCACGCGCTGTTGAAACCATCGCAGCCCTGATGCAGCCCCGGACAGTCCCCTGGAAATCCCTGGTCCTGCCCGGTGATCCGGTAAGAATGGTTTCCAGGGCCGCTGAACAGGTGGCCGCAGACCTTGTGATCGGGGCCAGCCACGGGCATTCCGGGTGGCAGCGGATGTTCATCGGGACGGTGGTGGAACGGATGGCCCGGAATCTAACCCGGCCCTTTCTGGTGATTCGCCGGCCGGACAAGGACGCTTTGGATGAATCGTTCCATGATGTCATGCCCATCAGGACCATCGTGGCCGGATGTGATTTTTCCAGGGAAACACGGCCGGCCACCGAATATGCCGCGGGACTGGCCCGGGAATTTTCAGCATCCCTCCACCTCTTTCATGCCGTGGAATCCCCCATAGACGAAACCGTCGTGGATTCGACCCGGGCCCCCTACGGAGAGGTCCAGCAGACCCTGCAAGAGCGGCTGCATCGCCGTCTGAACCACCTGGTGTCAGCGGCCGCGGCCGGGCCGGGGGGGGTCAAAACCGCGCTGGCACCGGGCCTGCCCGCGGAGCAGTTGCCCCGGTATGCCGCCGGCCAGAAAGCCGATATCCTGGTCGTGGGCGTGCGCCGCCACCACAAGCTGGAAAAACTCATGGTGGGATCCACCACCGAGGCGGTGTTGCGCCATTCCCCCTGCCCGGTCCTGGTGGTACCGTCATTTTGAAAAGGAGACCTGCCCGATGCAAAAAACAGGCGTCGTCAGGGATCTTCGGTTCCTGAATCACCTTACCGGTCCGGGCCATCCGGAACGGCCCCAACGGCTGGAAACCCTGCACGCCATGCTCGACGCGCCGGATATGATCGGCACATATGACCCCATACCGCCGCGCAGGGCAAAAAGAGAGGAGATTCTGCTGGTTCATTCCCCGGAATATTTTGCCAAAGTGGCCGCCACTGCCACCCGGGACCATTGTGCCCTGTCCGGCGACACCCATACGTCAAAAGGATCCTTTGAGGCCGCCATGGCAGCTGCCGGTGGCGTGATCCAGGCAGCCGCCATGGTGGTGGCCGGTGATCTGAACAATGCCTTTGCCCTGGTGCGGCCCCCGGGCCATCATGCGGAAAGAAACCGGGCCATGGGGTATTGCCTGTTCAACAATGTGGCCATCGGGGCCATGGCGGCCCGAAAAAACCTGGGCCTCAAACGGGTGCTCATTGCCGACTGGGATGTCCATCACGGCAACGGCACCCAGCACTGTTTTGAAACCAACCCGACGGTTCTTTTTTTCTCCACCCACCAGTTCCCCTATTTTCCCGGCACCGGACTGTATACGGAAACCGGCCGGGGGCCCGGGGAAGGCTTTACCGTCAATCTGCCTTTGCCCGCAGGCTATGGCGACGGTGAGATGGTGGCCCTCTACGAAACCCTGCTGCGCCCCATGGCCCTGGAGTTTGCCCCGGAGCTGATCCTGGCGTCGGTGGGCTTTGACCTTCACCGGAACGATACCATGGGGGGGATGAAGGTATCATCGGCCGGATTTGCCGGCCTGACCCGGTCCCTCATGAACATTGCCAGGGATTGCTGCAACGGACGACTGGTGCTGTGCCTGGAAGGCGGATATGAGTTAAACTCCCTGGCAAACAGCGTCCGGGCCGTTATGAATGAGCTGGCGGAAATAACCGTCGCCCCTGTAGCGGATATAGCGGCCAGGGCCGATCACCGGAAAATCGATTTTGCGCTGGCCCGCAGCTTCCATGTCCATGAAAAATACTGGAGATGCCTTTAAAATGAACAAAATAAGCATCATGGCGGCATCGGTGAGAAAATGGAACCGGATTATTGCCGGTAAAGGAGCCGACGGCGGTGTGCTGGACTGCCCCCCTTGCAGGATATATTACATGCTGGTCTGCTTTGGCTGCCCCATCGCCGAATACACCGGCCATAAATTTTGCAGGAAAACACCGTACGGCGCCTGGTATCATCACCAGAACGAGGTTCACGGGCGGATGCGCAAAAAAATCTATTGCCCCGAGTGCCTGAAGCTGGCCACGGACATGCGGGATTTCATGGTCGAGATATTGGAAAGCATGCTGGCCGAAAAAGCTAAAAAAGAAGCCGCCGGAAAAGGAGCGTAAATGAAAAGCACCCCCCTGGGCCATTACAGGAGCACACGCCGTGGCACTTAATGGGGCCGGCGTCCTGGCAGCGACGGCAATGACCGCCGAACTGGCCGCATTGTACCTGGGCGGGTTTGCCTTTTTCCGGCACCGGGGCAATACCCTGGCCGAAGCCGGGGCCTATGCCATCCTCAGTGCTTTAATGGGGCTCTCCTTTGTTTTTCAACTGGCGTTTGTCACCGGCACACCCCAAATAGAATTTCTGGTGGAGGCCGTTCTGGTGCCCATAGCCCTTTTCTTGTGCTTTCGGCTGCGAGGCCGGATTGCTGCCCTGGGCCCTGTGGTGTCAAATTTTATCCGGGCCCATGGTTTCGGCGCCGCGGCCCTGGCCCTGGCCTGGGCCGGGTTGCTGATCAAAGCCGTCGTTTATCCGGCACCACATGTAATTGCCGGACCCGGCATTGGGCCCGGCAGTGCCATGGGCGCCATGGCCCCCTTGAATCACATCCTTTTGCCCCGATTGTTTACCCGATACCCTATCGCTGCCGGTTCGGGCATCTTTGGGTTGTCCGCCCATGTAGCCATCGGACTGGCCACCTATGCCCTGGCCCGGCGATATGCCTGGCCTTTTACCGCCTTTACCGTCACCCTGGTGACGGTGAGCATGCCCCGGCTCGTACTCCTTGCAAATGGCTCCGGCGAAGAGATCCTCCCGGCGGCAGCAGCCCTGTTCAGCATCCTGGCCATGTACCGGTTGGTGGAACACCCCTGCTTTACCGACCTGGCCCTTCTGGTGATGGGCATCCTGTTTACCATTGCCGACGACCCCCTGGGTCTGGTCGTTCCACCTGTTCTGATACTGCTGGCCATGGTCCTTTTGTTCCGGCGCCACGGCACTCTGGCCTTGCGGGCCATTGTCACCGCCAGGTGGAAAGCGATCCTGCTGCTGGCGCCATTTGCCCTTGTTTTTTCCCAGGCAGGGGTATTTATCTACAACCTGCGCAATTTCGGTTACTGGATGAAAAACCAGGCCGTATCCGGGTTCACACCCAACCCGGACGGTCTTCAGGGCGGCACTGCCAATCTGGTGCGCTATTTTATAGAAAGCTGCCATATCACACGGCCCCTGAATGATCTATGCACCTTTGTAACGGGCTGGAGTCCGGCCGCCGGGCTGGCAAAACTGCACGCCGCCGTTGTGGTGCCGGTTTTCGGGCACCTGGGATCGGCCAACGCCTTTAAGATCGCCTGGGCCACCACCCCCCGCCTGGCCTGGTTCGGCCCCCTTGGCTTTTTCCTGGTGCTGCCGGCAGTGGGCTATGCCCTGGTGCGCGGCCCCCGGCGGCTCAAGGCCCTGGGTGTGGCCCTGGTGGGCTACCTCTACCTGGTGGCCCTGATACCGGCCTGGGCCCCTGAAAACGTTCGCTTTTTCACTACTTTTTTTGTGTGCAGCGGATTTTTTACCGCCCTGTTCCTGCCCCCCTGGCGCCTGACCCACACGGGAAAGCAGATTCTCCAGACCGTGAGCGTTATTCTGCTGGCCTATTATCTCACCGTCAAAATGTAAAAAGTGCCCATCCGGAAACGGTCTTTTCGGCCAATCTCTGCCCACTGTTCAAAATTTTATATCGATATATGTTTAGATATCAAATGTTTCGGTATTTTCACCAGAATAGTGGGACAGCACAATGGTTTATACAAAAAACTTTCTGTGTATTCCGTGTGGTCCGTGGTTTAATGCTTTCCTCAGAGATTTTTTTAACCACTGACCACAGTAGAGTAGGGAGGGAATACCCCTCCCCCTCGTCAAACCGGACATGCAGATTTCCCGCATCCGGCTTTCCCTTGGACTTCTCCGAGAGGCACACGCTGGCCATGAGCTACCAAACGACTACAAGTATATTAGTCCCAACTTTTGCAAATGTCGGTAATAGCTCCGTCCTTTGGGTACTCGAAATGGACGCTGACTACGGCGTCGCAGATGCGCGACCAAACGACTGCGAAGGTACCAGTTCATTGTGCGAAAGGCTTTGCGTGGATAACCAAACGCAAAATAATTTGCCCATCCCCGAACTTGGCTGTTAACTGAAACAATCAGCTTTGGCAAGGCCACATGGCTCTGCTTCTTGCTGATTAATCTCCTAAGCTTTTCCCGTTCTGCCCGTATTGCCTTACGAGAGGGTGTGATATTCAAATACGTCTTTGGTTTGCCAAATCGATCTTTTTCATATCTGAATGTTAATCCCAGGAAGTCCATACTTTCACCGGATTGACGCAGGTTGATTACCTTTGTCTTTTCCCGGTTAATCTCAAGACCAAGCCAGGACTCAATCTTTGACTCAGTATACATCTTGATTCGATCCCCCTGGTATCTGGCAAATATAGCAAAATCATCCGCATAGCGGACTATCTGTGCCTTTGCCCATCGACCAGGGCCTGTAGAGGAATGAAAGACTTTCTCAAACCAATGAAGATACACATTTGCCAAAAGCGGTGATATAACACCGCCTTGGGGTGTCCCCTTCTGGTTGCGGGTAATTTTCTTCTTCCCGTTATCGCCCTTTTCTACAATCGGTGCGTTCAGCCACATTTTTATCAGCTTCAGCACTGATCGATCCACTATCCGCATGCGTAAGCATTTAATCAGTTTGCCATGTGGAATTGAATCAAAGTACCCTTTCAAATCGGCATCATAGACACCCGTTAGCCCGTTCTTCAGGTGCTTACGCACCTCGGACAGGGCATCATGGGCTGTCCGTTTTGGACGAAACCCATACGAGCATTCCATAAAATCCGCTTCGAAAATCGGTTCTACAATTAACAGCACCGCCGTTTGTATCACCCGATCACGAATCGTGGGAATCCCCAGCGGGCGTTTCCGACCATCCGGCTTCGGTATATACACACGACGTACCGCTTCCGGTTTGTACGTTTTGGTCTTCAGGCTTTCGTGGATATCGTTCAAAAATCCAGTCACGCCTTTTTCGCTACCCTCTATTTCCTTAAAGGTAACTCCGTCCACACCGGCGGCGCCTTGCTTCGCTCGTGCAATTTGATACGCACTGTTGAGTACGTCCTGCCGAAATATTCGGTCATACAATACATAAAATCGAAACTTCGGCTCCAACTTCGCCTTACGATATAGCTTCTGTCTCAAGGATGAGAGCTTCACTGGCAGTGGTATCCGTTTGACATAAGCTGGATGCCATACATCTTCTGGTCCCCACAATTCCAGTTGTTCCGTAGCGGGACGTTTGTCCAAGCGGCACTCCTCCTCTCTCACTCTGCATGTCCAAGGTAAGGCCCCTTCGCTCCACAGGCATTACCCCGCTTCCTCACTACTATGGGCCTCTCCGACTCCCGGCACAGCCAGATGAAGGTTATTTATTCCCTCCCACTGTTGGTGACTTGCCACCACCATACCGGGTCTCCCAGGTTCCTCAACACATCTTTCCGCGCGCGCTCTCCCCTATCACCCCGGAATGCCCTGCAGGTGCTTGTGTTTGTTTCTTCCCCACAGGTAACAGGCTTCACCCAATCCGGAAGGTTGGCCACACTCACTGGTGTAACGAGGCCGAAACGGGTTCACTTGCGTTAGGGCTCACACGTTCGTGGTCAGGGGGTACCGTCCCCTTTGCCTTCATACAAACCAAAGACCGACCCGCTTCTCACGATTGGTTACCCTCACGCAAGGGGTCGCCACTACATAGCGAACAAACAATTACTATGGCTGACTCCTTTCAGTCAGCAAGATGTGCCAGACTTATCCTGGCGCACCGGAATACACGGAAAATACTTAATCCTCGTTTCCTCGCGTCTGCATGATAATGCACGGGTGATTATCTATACCGATTGAATCAAAGTGTCCAAAAATTTAAATTTAAAAAATGTATTCTCACGAGGTCTGGACTTGCGCCTTTCGTGCGATTTCTTTCATGAACACCAAAATAAAGCTTGCATTTTTTTTGGTATATGGTATCGATATTCTACTTATAAAAAACTTCAATATCTCTTTATTTTTAAACGTTTAGTATAAAACGATCGGTACCTGATCTGTTGAAAACGAACACCTTGCGGTAAAGAGAAACGCATCTTTCACACATTTTATATTTCGTTCAACCGCTCTGTTTACCGCCAGATCAGATCCATTACCGAGGTCTGCCTTTTCAAATCCAGGCCTCAATCAAAGATCCAGCGGGCTTTTCGTCTCTTTAATGGTTCTGGATTTAACGGTGTGGGTATAAATCATTGTGGTTCGAACATCACTGTGCCCTAAAAGTTCCTGAATCGTGCGGATATCATAATTTGCCTGTAACAGATGACTGGCGAAACTGTGGCGGAACGTATGCGCAGAGGCTCTTTTTAAAATCTTTGATTTTCGGACCGCCCATTTAATCGCTTTTTGGACATGGGTTTCGTGGAGATGATACCGCCGGTATTCATTGGTCTCAGAAACAAAGGTCAGCTCCCTGGCAGGAAAGAACCACTGCCAGGTCAATTCCATGGGCGCATTTTTATACTTTTTTGTAAGCCTGTCGGGTATAAACACACCTGAATAGCCAGCCTTCAGGTCTGTATCATGCAAAACGATCACCCGGTTAATCTGGTCTTTTAAATCATCGCGGATAGATTCGGGAAGGGGAACGGTTCTATCCTTTTTTCCTTTTCCATCATGTATCGTCAGCACATGATGGTCAAAATTAAAATTGTGAGTAGCTATTCAGCGAAAATAATGAAAAAGGAGTAAAAAAAGACTTGACAGGGTTTTTGCGAAAATTCCTGAATTTCAACCCGGGTCGACGATTCCTCGTATTTCGACAAACAGACGGTCTTATGGCATCATGTGTAGTTTTTTAAGGCGAGCACATGGCTCGTCAGGTCTAAAATATTTAAACGCAGCAGAGTAGACTACAGGGAGAAAAATATCGGTTTAAAAACCTGTGTTATAGTAGCTTCAATTGACAACACAGGAACCGAATGAAAATAGAAAACATCGACATGCAGGCAACGATCGAAAAGGCACAATTTCTTATACGTGAAGACAAGCAATTGTCCGCGGCTACAAAATCGATGTTTGAAATTTTGATTCTGGTTATTACCCTGCTTGCCAATCGTTTGAATTTAAACAGCACCAATAGCAGCAAGCCGCCGTCAAGTGACCCGAACAGGATAAAGCCGACTCGAAAAAAGACAGGCAAAAAGCCCGGCGGCCAAAATGGTCATGTCGGCACGACACTCCAAAAAGTCGAAATCCCTGACAGGGTTAAGGAAATTAAGGTTGATCGGCGCAAGTTGCCTGCCGGACGATACCTGCAGGATGGCTTTGAAGCGCGGCAGGTGTTCGATATAGATATTTCAAGGGTCGTGACGGAATACCGGGCTCAGATCCTTAAGGATGACGAGGGGAACCGATTTGTTGCTCAGTTCCCAAAAGGTGTTACAAAAGCGGTTCAATACGGAACGGGGCTCAAGGCACACTCGGTCTATATGTCGCAATTCCAGTTGATCCCGTACAACAGAATACAGGATCATTTCTCCGACCAGCTTCATATACCGGTCAGCGAAGGCTCGATTTTCAATTTTAACAAAGAGGCCTTTGGGCTTCTGGACGACTTTGAGAAGCGGGTTAAACAACAACTGACGGCCTCAGATATGGCACATGCGGATGAAACCGGCGTCAACATAGGGGGTATCAGGCATTGGCTGCATTGCGTATCCAATGAGACCTGGACTCTTTATTATCCCCACGAAAAAAGGGGTATGGAAGCCTTCAATGATATGGGTGTGCTGCCCGGGTTCAAAGGGGTGCTGTGCCATGACCATTGGAAGCCCTACTATAAGCTCAATTGTACCCACGCTTTGTGCAACGCACATCATTTAAGGGAACTGACAAGGGCCTGGGAGCAGGATGAGCAAAAATGGGCGAAAAAACTCGGAAATCTGCTTGAAACGATCAACTGCAAGGTCAACGAGGCCGGCGGCGTGCTGGATGCCCCAGAGTCACAGAAATACCGGCTTAAATATAGAGCAATCCTGAAACAAGGCGAAATCGAATGTCCGGAACCAATCAAGCCAAAAGAAAAGGGCAAAAGAGGTCGCATTAAGAGGTCAAAATCCAGAAACTTGTTGGAACGGCTAAGGGATTTTGAGCAGGACGTTCTTATATTCATCGATAATGAACGTGTCCCGTTTACGAACAACCGGGGTGAAAATGATATCCGAATGACAAAAGTTCAACAGAAGATATCAGGCTGTTTTCGATCAATGGATGGCGCCAAAATCTTTTGCCGCGTTAGAAGTTACTTGTCGACTTGTCGAAAACACGGAGTAAAATCAAGTCACGCATTGGAATTGTTGTTTGACGGAAAACTGCCTGAGTTTCTTACCTGATGGGCAGTATAAATTTTATAAACGCTGAATAGTTACAATTGTGAATCCTTAAATTCAGGCATTCCGACAACCTGAGACCGCACCCGTACAAAAGCTTTACGACAAGGTCAAAAGGATACTGCAAATTTTGAAGGATGTGATCAATCTCTTCCCTGGAAAGCACGACCGGTATATAGGGCTTTCTTTTGGCCCTGACGACACCGTCTATTTTCCCGAATTCTTTTTTCAATACGTGCCGGAAAAAGAATAACAAGGCATTAAAGGCTTGATTCTGGGAAGATGCGGAAACCTTTTTCTTTACCGCTAAAAAGGTTAAAAAAGCTTTAACATCCTCAGGTGTTAAAGACGCCGGCAATCGATTTTTTGTAAAATATCGAAATTTTTCAGCCCATAGGGAATATGCCTTCAACGTTTTTTTAGAATAATGTCTCAGTTCTATTTCATTTTTTATCGCATCGAGTGCAATATGCCATGGATCGTCAATTGCCTTTGAATCAAATAGTTCTATCTCTTCATGAATTTCATGGAGGGAAACCGCATTTTCCGGCGGGTTTTCCGTTTTTTTTATCCCGGAATAATATAACTCCACGGCCTCTTTTGCTTGAGACTGCTGGGAGAGCGTCTGCTTTTTCCCCTTCAGTTTTTCCAGAAAAAGCAAGAGACTTTTTGAATCCGTATATGAATGCGTATAATTTTTACAAAAATCCAGATAATACCGAAGCCACTTTTTGCAATGGCCATATTGATCCGGTGCAATATCACTGTTTATCAACAACAGATTATATTTTTTTTGAAGCGCTTCAGGTACTTTGATCATGATATCTAAACCTGATAATGTTCAAATTCGTATGTTATCCAGTTAGGATTTTTATACTTGACTTCTTTTTTGGTGTCAAACTATAAAAATTACTGCAAGATATACAGAACCACACAATTACTTGTTAACATTCAGTAGGGAAAATTATGGAATCGCACCAATTCGATGAGTATATAAAGAAATTAGCAAAATCTGCTGCAAATGCATTTAGTATCGTATCTCTTATAATTGCTTTAATAGCATCGATTTCACCGATAGACTTGTCAGCAAAAACTCATATCATTAGCATATTGATTTTGTTGTGTATTATCTATGCAGGATATAAAGTCTGGAAAAAAGATAAAAAGCCTTCTGCAAATGATTTCAAAATTATCAGTAGCAATCCATCCTTTTCTCCACATGCATACTTAGGTGATGGTCGTATCGATAACAAGTCAAGATTCACTATAGATTTTGATTTAAGAAATCTTACGGAACAATCTATATTTGTAAATCGCCCAGAAATAATAAGTTTGGAAATAGATGGAGATTTGTTCAGTAATATACCCTCAAACGTCAATTTTAATAAACCTTTTAATTCATTAGTTCCAATACATTTCCCGTATACTGTTGAAAAAGACAAACGGGAAACTATACGTTGCGAAATTAATATTCCTCTTCTTATTTCAGACAGCATTTCCTTTGCTGAAAAGCTAAAAGATTTTAATGATTATGAAATTTTGATCAAAGTATCATATGAAGATATGACCGCAGCTAAAAAAACAGAGACTTTCAAATTTAATGGCAATTTTGATGCTTTCAAAAAGGATATTATGAAATTTTGGAAAGAAAAAAAGCTTTTTGAATTAATATGCAAAGCCACTGGTACAAGTTAAAAAATGTAACCAGTTAATACAGCAGAAAACCAGGGCGGGGCGGCCGTGGCAGCTTGAAATATTGCATTGCCCTGTTTTCTGCTGATCACATCGTTGTCTTCCAGGAAAATAAAGAGATAGGTGTTCAATGGCTGATGAAAATATGAATGATGTCGTCGCCTCATTACAAGCGTGGGAAGTTGGGATGTCGTATTTTGCAAAAAGTATTATTTGGTTTCAACATATCGAAAATACTCTTTGTATTTGCATTTCAGCTTTCTCTGGCATGGATGAAGAAGTAGGTGAAATTGTTACTTCTGAAATGTCTTTTCGTGCAAAAGTCTCAATTTTATCAGCTCTGGCCGGGTTCCACTCAAAAACAGAAGATCCACATGAAGACATCCAAGACTTGATTAAACGAGTCCGTTGGGCGGAACAGGAAAGAAACAGATTAGTGCACTCAATGTGGGATTTAAATGAGGGTAAACCAGGAACAATTTTGAGAGAGAAAGCTTCTATTCGAAAAGGTAAACATAAAGTTGCACAAGAAGACTTTCTCCCAGAAGATTTACAAAACTTAAAAGGTCTCTTTGAGGGTATAAACACAGATTTAATATATTTATTTTCTGAACATTACCCTGAATTTGAAAAAAGGTTACACTACTGATAGCCAATTAACCCAGCGCTTCACCGACACACCTCTTTTTAAATGCAATAATGTTTGTGAAACCTATTCGAATGGTGGTCTAATAGATACTTAAATTAAAACTGTGACAAATTTGATGCCTTCGTAAAAAGGCATTTTGTTTAACATACAGAAATATTTACAAAAATTGTTTTTTAGATATTGACATTTTCTTCTCATTATGGCAATATGTTTTATAATTTCAGCATATTGCCGTGAGGAAGATATGATAAAAATAAAAAGCCGAAAACAGCAACATTTATTCGATCCTTGGCGGTTCTTAAGCCCAAAACGGCGGAAAATGCTTGATCAGGATTGGCCCGGTTTTTTTCGGCGCCACATTCTTGCTTTGCTTCCTGTCAAAAAAGTTGCTCCGGCCTTTCATCGAGACTTTGGACGACCGACCAAGGAGATGTACACTGTTTTGGGCACCTTGGCTCTACAGCAATACCATGACCTTACGGACATAGAAACAACCAGCCAACTGTCATACAACATTCAATGGCACTATGCACTGGACATCGTCGAAGAAAACGATGAGGCCAAATATATAAGTCCAAAGACCCTGTGGAACATGCGCACATTGGCCACGGAACTTGGCATCGATGGGGAACTTTTTGATGCCGCAACCCTAAAGCTTGCCGAATTGTTCGATAGCGACACTCGGCGCCAGCGCATCGATTCGGTTCACATCCGGTCTAACATGGCCCGACTTGGAAGAATTGGTATCTTTGTAAAAGCCATCGATCGTTTCCTAATCAATATAAAACGGCAACAACTCTCTTTGTGGGAAAAAATCGACATCGAATTGATTGACCGCTACCATGGGGAAAAGGCCAAACAATGTTTTGCAGGAATCAAGCCCTCCAAATCAAAAAAGACCCTGTCCGAGGTGGCCTCAGACCTTTACCGAATAGTAACCCAGTTCCAAGATTGCCGGCAGGTGGTCAACATGAGCACCTACAAGATGCTTTGCAGGATTGTCAAAGAGCAATGTGATGTTCAACCCGATGGCACCATCGAACTCAAGGCTCCCAAACAGATCAGTTCCGAGTCCTTGCAAAATCCTTCTGACCCCGACGCCACTTACAGCGGCCACAAGGGCCAGGGATATCAGGTGCAGATCATGGAGACTTACACAGAGCACGAAGATGAGGAGAAACAATCCAGTCAGCTTAATCTCATCACCCATGTCCAAGTCGAAAAAGCCAGCCAAAGCGATGCCCAGGCTCTGCTGCCGGCGATCGAGGCGACCCTGAAAAAGGATTTGGTTCCCGAGCAGATACAAGCTGATTCGCTTTATGGCAGTGACGACAATTGTCAGCAGGCAAAACAACTGGAAGTAGAAGTGATCAGCCCCACCATGGGCACTGAGAAAAACGACAACTGCAACTTGAGCGACTTTCAGTTTTTATCAAACGGTCACTTGGATAGATGTCCGGCAGGACACCAGCCGACCCTGCGCAAAAAGAAGAAGAGCCGCTTCAGTCAAGGCTTTGAATGTGAACTGTGCGGAAGTTGTTCTTTATCAGAAAATTGCCCTGCCAAAAAAGGTGCCAAGTTCTTCTATGTGCGATACACGGAAAAGACCATGCGTATTACCAAACGCCGCCAGCATGAACAGACCGAAGAGTTTCGGCAAAAATACCGATGGCGTGCAGGGGTCGAGGCCACCATGAGTCAATATGACCGACTAACCGGGGTGAAGCACTTGCGAGTGCGAGGCTTCAAGGCTGTCCGATTCGCTGCGGTCATGAAAGCCATGACGGTTAACATCGTAAGGGCGATTGCGGCCCAAAAGGCCCGGATACAAGGTCAAGGACCAAGTCCAGCCCAACACTTCAGTGTTAAACGTTGCTTTTTACTTTTCAAAGAACAAATTGACAAGCTTTTGGGTTCATTCTCTAAATATCTCAAAGGGAAATCGGAGAATTGGATATATGCCCATAATGCCATTTAAACCCAAGGTCGACTTTTTACGAAGGCATCAAATTTAAAAACCAAAAAAGGAAATAAAATCATGGATTACCAAGCACAAAAAAATGCTATTTGTATTGGAAATCCAAAATTGTCGGCACTATTCTTCGATAGGGTTCTACCCATCAGCTATATTTCAAATTGGATGTTGGCGATGGACCCCAATGTTTGGACAGCCTGAAATAGAAATAAGCTCGAAGCCTGCGTATTGAAAAAGAGGCATCAGGCAGCCTCGGCGAATGGGTGAGGAAGTCCGTAATATGCCTCATCCGGTGTTCGGTCGTCAAGAGAAGAATGTCCTCGCTCTTGGTTGTAGTAGCGTATCCAGCGGCTCAGACCTTGGCGTAAATCAGAACCGCCGTCAAACGAATGCAGGTAAAGATAATGGTGTTTCATAGTCCACCATAGCCGCTCTATGAAAATATTGTCCTGGCATCTTCCACGGCCGTCCATGCTGATTTTAACCCCGTGGTCCAGGAGTGTCTGGGTAAAAGCCTTGCTGGTAAATTGTGCACCTTGATCGGTATTAAAAATTTCCGGCGCACCATAGCGTCTCAAAGCCTCTTGTAATGCGTTAACACAAAAGTCAGGTTCCAGTGTATTGGAAATCCGCCAAGCCAGGATTTTCCGACTATGCCAGTCCATGATGGCAACAAGGTACATAAAACCATGAGCCATGGGAACGTAAGTAATATCAGTTGCCCAAACTTGATCGGGACGATTGATGGTCAAATCTCGAAGCAGATACGGGTAAATTTTGTGTTCCGGATGCGGCCGACTTGTGTGAGGTTTAGGGTAAATCGCTTCTATGCCCATTAGCCGCATCAGCCTTTGAATGCGTTTACGGTTGACTTTACGGCCCTGTCGACGAAAATGCCGTGCCATCGACCGGCTGCCGTAAGACGGCGTTTTCATGTATTGCTCATCAATCAGACGCATCAGTTCCAGATCTTCGGGTTTGATCGGGCGCGGTTTGTAGTAGATCGAGGACCGGCTCAGACCCAACAAATGACATTGACGTGAAATGCTCGGCTTCTGTAATGGATCAATCATTTTCTTTCGTTGCTTGCTATTCAGCTGCCGAGCTTGCGTTCCAAAAAATCGCGTTCAACCTTTAGTTGCCCGATGTGGCGATAAAGTTCATTGAGCTGGCCTTCGGTCTGCTTGCGGGATTTGTGTCCCTTATCGAAAATGTCAGTGGCACCATCCACCAACGCTCGTTTCCATGAAGCGATCATTGTCGGATGCAAGCTAAAACGCTGGGCCAGTTCGGCGGTGGTTTCTTCGTTTTTCAAAGCGGCCAATGCCACTTTCGCTTTGAATGCCGGGGTGTAACGTTTACGGTTGTTGCTCATGTCAACTCCTTTCATTTTTTGTGCTGACTTAGAGCTTATCACATTGTCCAGTTTTTGGGGACCACCGCCGTTTGATCGCTTTGCCGAAGAAGCAGCTACAATCGGTAAAGCCCCAAAATTAGAAACTTTTGACAGAAAAGTACTATTAAGTTTATTCAATCTTGATTTTGAAGCATCTGGTTGGGATAAATTCTCTTTAGATATTTTTGAATTTGTTTATACCGAAATGTATGTTGCCCTGTGCCTTTTGCGTAAAAAGGATGAGCTAAAAAAGCTTATTGAAATGTTCACACAGAGTGAAGAGTTTTTTGTTAAAAAGGGGATGAATGAGAGTGCGGATCTCATTCATAATAATATTCTTATGCCTTTGAGGCAGTCGCTCAATTCCGGAACACCAATCAAGAAAGAAGAGTTTATAGCATTTATCGCTGCAACGTATCTCTCTGGTACACCTGCGATAGGTGGTAAAGGAAACTTACGGGTTATTTCTGAAATTTATGATGAAGTAATTGGACCTAATTGTCCTGTAATACTGCCGAATCAAATACCTAATCACGACACATCCGACGGAAATGATATTTCCCTATCTCTCGTAGGGATACCTATTGTTGATACATCAAGGTTGTCCTGGGACAAATTACTTGAATTCCGGAAGGATTCTGATTCACGTGAAAAGCTAAGGAACCTAAGGTTATTCCTTCATCAAAACTATCAAGGAAAGAGCCAAGAATATATACAAGACGACTTGATGAAGCGGCTCGACCAATTTGAGCAAACATGTAAGGATTGGGATTTTGAAACCAGGCATTCCATTATGTCCCTTTTGATAAATTCAAAGAATATCAAAGCTGCCTTTTCAGCAACAGCAGGTGCGATTCTGTTAGGGCAGCCTGTTGTAGCAAGTGGAATTGCTCTTTCAGGTGTATCGTTTGAATTAGGGAAAATATGTCTTGAAATCACAAAACGTAACCATACATTTAGCAAACTATTACGCGACAATGATATTGCTTACCTTATTGATGCAAAAAAGAAATTTAAATAGTGATAATATTCGATCTGAAGAAATTGAAACTCAACAACCAAAATGCTACGGACGAGCCGCAGATTTTGCAAAGTTCTTTTTCATTTGGAATGAATGTTATTTTTTACTATAAACTTGCGATTATACCTGGAATAAAAAACAAAAGACCCTTCCATTGGATAAAAAAATGGCTGATAAAATAAATATTCTCCACCTTTCTGATTTGCATTTCGGAATTGAGCCATCTTCTGAAATAGCCCCAACTGCTATTGCGCAACGAAAGAACACTCTATATGATTTGCTTAAAAAATTATCCGACATCGAAGCAGAGTGGTCGCCGGGAGTTGTTGTAATATCTGGCGATATAGGTTGGAAGGGCAAAAAAGAAGACTATGGTGACGCAAAAACTTGGATTGGCAGTCTGTTATCCCAATTAAAACTAACACCCAACGAATTAATCTTGTGCCCAGGCAATCATGATATAGATCGGGATAGAACAAAGGGAATGAATCCCCCATATTCTCCTCAAGATGCTGATGATTGGTTAAAAATTGAAAATCTTGATAATTTTGTACGTCCGTTTGAAGCCTTCGGTACATTCTATGATGATATAAAAGTTCCGAAGCTCACAACTGGAACTTATTCTTGTCAACTTATGGGCCAAAGAGAAGTTGAAGGAATACGATTTATTGTGCTTAATTCAGCATGGTTTAGCAGAGGTAAAAAAGATAAGGGAAATCTATGGATTGGACATCCTCAAATTGATGTAATGAAAGCAGAGGGTCAATTGATCAATCCTGCTAAATACGATGACGAAATAATTACAGTCTCTATCCTGCATCATCCGCCAACTGATTTGCATGACGCTGAATATAATACATATGGATCTCGAAAATCAGCTTATTTTTATTTATCTGAACACTGCCATGCAATCTTGTGTGGCCATAGTCATGGGTCGATAGAACCTCCTCATCGAGAATATAACCGAACCTATTTGTTTAAAAATGGTGCGGTTTACGCAGGTAAGGATTACAGGAATAATTTTTCATTGCTTCAGTTGGATATTCAAAATCGAAGAATATCTCGTTGTTCATTTCAATTTAATCCCGGGGATGGCAACTGGCAAAGAGTAGATGACAATGATCCATATGAATTAAGACAAAAATCAATTCTGATTGAAGGTAAGGGAATTGAAAAATCAGCTTATGACTACAAGTATCTCTCTCAAAAAGCCAAGGAGGCAGCAAAACATTACATTGAATATAAATCATCAATACTATCTCAGTCTGGCGTCCTTCCCGATTTTATAGAAAGAAAAGTTGCTGTCCATAATAAAGAGGAGCGCATTGATTCTCAAAAAGATAGCAACCGAATCCATTTGAAAACAAAACGCAATCTTGCTTCACTTTCTGAAATGGTATCTGATGAGCGTCCGACATTCCTTTTCGGGGAGTTAGGGAGCGGAAAAAGTACCCTTGTGGGACAATATGTGATTGGTCTTGCAGATCAGGTCGAGGGACTTGTTCCAATTTTGATTCCCGCTAAATTTTTTCAAAATAAAACGCAAGAGACAATTATCGAATTCTCTCAATTAATCTCTCGCTACGTCAACGAACAAATAAACCCAGTAAACGATAATTTTGATTTAATCACGGCGCTGAAATTAAAGCTTGAAATTACTTTGGTTTTTGATGGATTTGATGAGCTTGATTTTCCCTTTGCAAAAAAGCTTCTTGCTCGCAGTGAGGAGTTTGCATCCAAATGGTCCGGATTAAGAATCATAGCTACAGGGCGCCCAATTGAATTACAGGGGCTTAACTACAACCGCTGGCAATGTCTTGAAATGTTGCCATTATCTAATGATGAACAGTTCGATCTATTTATCAATGAAGCAATAGCCTTAGAAATGACGGCAAAACAGGCAAAAGATGACGCCAGTGCAAGAATGCTTTTATTAAAGCAATCTCCTGAATTGCTAAGCATATCGACCACACCGCTTACTGTACGTCTTCTAAGGCCAAGCCTTGATCAAACTGGAGTGAAAAAAAGTATCGGGGATCTACTCTATGAGTTAATAATAGAACGACTTTCTGATTGGAGCATAAAGGACGAAAAAGAAGAATTTTTTACACAATTTCAACAAGCATTCCCTGACAGTTTTTCAAGGGAAAGGCTTTTGGGAAATATTGTCTGGGATATTCATTCATCATCAAAAAAAACTATCACTAAAGAAAGATTATTCACTCTTATTGAGGCTGGCGTTGATGATAATCAAAATAAAAACGCGATTATTTCTCAAGGTATCACTTTCTTTATAAAAAATATTCTTCAACAAGAAGGAGATGAATTTTCATTTCCTTCTATGCCTCTGTTTCAATGTGCACTGGGAATATATATTCTAAAAAATTTGGAAAAAGACAAGATCTATTTATATAGTGACAGTGATACAACAATCTGGCGAGAATTTTCTTTTGCTGCTGCAATAGCAAGGCGTAAAGGGCAGATTCCAAAATTAAAAATTACATTTAAAAAATATATTGATCATCTTTTAAAAAAAAAGACACTTCCATGTGCTGCAACAGTTGTGTCTGAGGCAAGAGATACTGATCTTGCAAGGCATTTTGTTTGTGAACTAAAAAATTTTGATTTCAGGCCGTTGACATATTTTGAGGAGTTTAAATCTTTGTCACCGGCAGCCTATGCCCATTGTTTTTACCTTGCTGGCGAAGAAGGTTTCAACTGGTTTTTCAATGAATACCTCGACCCAAAGTATCCAATATGTAACTTGGATACTCGTCATGCCTTGATATTACAGCATTGGCTTTTGTTATGTGAGTTTAAGATCTCTATCTCACAAAAAAAAGCCATGGGCAAAATTCCCATGCCCCACCTAAAATCAAGATCATGGGGAGCGCATGCTCTTTTGCCAACAATAGCGACGGTTTTACCAGAGTTATTCGAACCTTCAACAAGAGCTCTTCTTCTAGTCGAGTGCTTTTCATCACCACTTATCCGGGGAAAGGCCCTTGCCAGTTTGCGACAAGAATATAATAATGCAAACCAACCCCATATATTGAATGCTTTAGAAACAAAATGTTCGAAAAATGATAGTACAAATTCAGCGTTTGCAGCAAAACTATGGTTGGAATTTAGTCCTGGAAAACCCCCGCTTTCAATTGTTCATGCAATCATTACATCATCTGTAACTGAAGACGGCAAATTACTTTATAGCGAACTTGAAAAGAGGATTGGTAAAAAGAATTTGCATGCATCCCTAAGGTGGTATGCGCTACAAGGAGATAAACTCTCTATACATGCAGCGTTATTGTTGCATGCTTCAAAAGATAAAAAATTTTACTTATTGGCGACTGGTTTGATTGCAGGGCTTCATGATGGAGGAAAAGTTACTGGTGCGGAAGAAGCTCTTTATTCAAATATTCAAACAGAGGGCCCAAAAGGGTTACTATGGTTTGTTAACCAGTTTCCAAAAACAGGAGGGGTTTCAGAAGGTGCGCACTCAGCATATTGGAGGATACTTCTTAAAGAATTGAATCGTTATGATGCAGATTATTCTCATTGGTTCAATTTTACAATTCGTTATTTAGGCGAATTTATCCTGCCTCGATATCCGGATATCCGGCGTGAATTTCAAAAGTTGTTTTCAACAAAACCAAACTATAAAAAAACATTAGACAATCTTTTAAAAAGTTTTGATGCCCAAACAAGATTTAATGCTGCATGCATTCTTATTGCGTGCTTTCCTGAGAGTGAATGTTTGGCAGCAGAAATAGTTATTGCCGCCACGTCAAAGGCTTTCGAAAAACATGAATGGAATCGATTCTGCCTGCGGCTATCTCTTGGCAAGGAGGTATTGGATCATATTGCTTCGAGACTTGATTCGTTTCTTGATGTCCCAAAAACCTTTGCCCTTTCATTGCTTTATCACAATGGATTCTTTTTATCGAAAGATCAATTCGAAAGATTGATAATCGGCTTGTTAAAGGAAGGCTCCTTCGATTTTGGTAACTCAAGGACAGATGATAATTTAAAGCCAATTTTGGGAGAAGAAGAATCTTATAATTTATTATTGAAAATTATTACCGAGGACTCATCGTATTCAGAAAAAGCAGCGGAGAGGCTGTTTGAATTTCATCAAGATAAACTAAGCTCTGAGCATCGTGCAAAATGTTTACCCTATGTAATAAATGGTATGGATTTCTGGAATACAAGAAGATTAGATGTAGAGGCGGAACGATTTATTGAAAACCCAGAGTTCACTGAACAAGTCTCGCATGTGGCACAAAAAGTAACAAAAGAAAAACACGAGGAACCAATTATAGCAATATATCTCAGGATTCTTGCTGGTGATCCAAGTGCTTGGAAGGATTTGCTATGGAAAGGAGTATTCGGTCGTCATTTTGATCATCATCGTATCGAAAATGTTTGCTTATGGCTCTTCAGTAAAGGCAGGAGAGATATAAAAGATGGCCGTCTTATTGGTAAAGCCGCATTGGAAATAATTAATGATCCCCGTATTGATTCCCAAAAAGCATATAATGATAAAATCTTATGGCTTGGATTTTTAGCACATGAGTTTGGATGTCTTCAAAATATAGAGCTCAAAAAATTTATAGTAAATTACGCCGCAATAGGACAAGAAATAGTATGTTCTCTGATTGCTCGCTTAGGATATGCACCAGATGAATTCACACCAAGAGACAGAAGTAGCTATTTGACTGTATTTCGACAAAATAAACCTATTGCAGTGAAAAAACCCAAAATTGATCATTTGATTGAAGTAACCAGAGATGCTGAGGAAATTCATCCTGATTTTTTGAATTATATTGAGGTCGTATTATTATCAGGTGAATACTCAGAAGAAGAAATCAACGAGTTGAGCCATAAAAGTAAAATAGGCATACTGTTTTCGATAATGATTTTTTTTGCAAGAAATAGCCTTCATTCCCATGAGTTAATCTTCAGTCTAATTAGCCTCAGACTTTCAGATTCTCCGCAACCAAATCAAAAAACAAAACAGATAGAAAACGTTTTCAAAGTCATAAGAAAAATATTGATTGAAGGGCCTGAACGCAAAAAATACATTTCGAGCATACATTATGAAATCCAGCATAACCAAAATGAAAATGTTATTCACTTGTTTAGAGAATTATTGGAGAACGAAATTCCTCCGGATGATTCCTTGATACCGATGTTATTAAATGAAATAGCCAGTCATTCATATTACCTTGATTGGAATTTGGCTAATCATCTTGCCCACTATTTTATCCGAATTGATAAAGAAGACAAAAAAGTCTCCTTATTAACAGAGATTAAAAAATTCATTCAAACGAAAGGGGCTGAGGTAAATAAATATGATTATCAAGGACAACCCTTGGTTTGTTTACTTTTTTCCTTGGCGGTATTTTATCTCCAAAATGATCTCGATGGCGAATCTGAAAAAGTATTTTTGCATGGGCTTCAGGCTTCTTTTATTCAACGATATGAAAATAGAAGTCAGTATAATGATAATTCTAAATTCCCGCTAAGAGATACTATGAATGCAATAGACCCTCTTCTTAATGAAACACCACGCTGGATTATTAGAAAAGCAATTGCTAATGGTGCTGATTCAGATTTACCCGAGATTAGAACAATCTGTAAAATATTGTTAGCATTAGTTCATACCAAATAAGTGTTAGTGCTATAATAAAATCGGGTAAAAAACCATAAATTGGGGTAAGCTTTTAAGAATTAAACTGATTACAACAACAAAAATGCTACGGACTGCGCCGCAGATTTTTCGTGTTATGGTAGGTAGCCAAATGGTTGATCGACATAAAAAGAGAGAAATTTCAGTGTTCCAAGCGTTTGCTCAGATTTGTGATTTGTCGATAGAACGTGATAGCATAGTAAAAATGGACCCACCCAAACCAGACATTCAGTGCAAAATGAAAGGCGGAAAACAACTTGCATTTGAGTTGGTTGAAGTTATTGGCCCTGGCGTCGCGAATAGTTATAAAAAACAAGCTGAAACTAAAAAGGAATTGATCGAATTCCACACCAAGCTACCACATGACAAAAAGATAATATTTGAAGCAAAGTTCTCAAATGCAATGATTTTTCCAAAGTTTAAAAATGATTGTACTCTTCGACAGCGAAAGAAATTATTTCCAATTATAATTGACCATCTGTTAACACTTGATGATCAATTTGAGGGAGACACTTTCAAGAATACTCCTAAATATGGAAATAAACTAAGTTTAATAAATGTCAAAAGGTGCCAATTTGATAGATTCATTTTCGATTTGCCGCCTGGAGGATCTTTCGGTGACACAGCAACTTCTGCAATAGATTCTAAATTCCAAAAGAGCTACGAGTCTGACCATTCTATACATTTATTGGCATACATTGAATTAAATCCGATGCCTCCGAAGGATATATGGATTTCATCGGTCAAAGAGTATGTGAAAGGATCTATCATTGGTTGCCAGTTTCAAAAGGTATGGATTTTCGATTTAATAAATAGCACAATCGAATTCGAATATCCTTAAACAATGGACCATAACCTGCGGCTGTTGCAGACCGCTGATAGATCGCCGCGGCTGCAAAACCGCGTCGTTCGGCGGTGCAATAATAATCGCTGAAAAATGAAATTAATGGAGCACCTGGCATTATCTCCGCCAAGTGCTCATTGGGCAGATCAATGGAGAGTATAGGTTTTAATTAGCTTACTACTGGCAGGTGATGTTCCGATATTGGACAAATTGAAGATTTGTTTAACCAATTCCCCTGTCCAACGATTTACGGACTGCCTACCATAGGCATTGCAAAGATTTTGATATTGCACCAGAAAAATTTGATTATTTTCAATGAAGTTGAACAAATTATCAGTAACATTGGTGTTGTGTTGAATTTGTGGCCCTATTTGACGAATGAGATTTGAAATTGCTTGAATCATGTTTTCCTCCCAGTGAAATTTATTCTTTATTTAAAAGTGCTAACGCTGCTTTGAGGCGTATTTCTTCATCCGAGCTTTTTAATAGCTCCTGTAGGGTTTGTCTGGCTTCGATTTCAGCATCGGAATTTTGAGCAGACTTGGGCCTCTTAGTGTCATGTATGTAATGGCTTTCATCTTCAATCGCCATATGAATTTCATTTGAATATTTTGAAAAGTTAGTTACTGTTTTTTTCGCTGCCAATAGAGCTCTATTTACTATTTCAGAAAAGTGATCTCTTGTTAATGTTTTCAGGTGTTTAGCTTTTATGGTGTGTGGGTTGCCAATTTGTTCGTCAAACCACTCGGGGTTATATAAATATTCCGAAACAGTCTCAAACATATGAATATCTCTGTTTTTGTAGCTTGGAGTTAGTATTATTGACCCAGCAGGTATTTTTACAAAGTTGTAAATTTGGGTTATGGTCATAGGTGTAATGTCGGGGTATATATTTTTTAAAATTTTTTCTAAGTCATCTCTATCTTTGTCTCCAAGTGATTCTTGGGTTGGCCAGCCAATACTAATTGTACCTGATAAAAATTGATTCTCTCTGTCGATGCCGTGTGGCCTTGCACGAACAACAAATATTTTTTTTGTGGAATTCATAGCATCTCCTTATGTTAAGTTTCTACTCAAAGTTTGAACTTCTAATGAAGATCATATGAACAACATGAATATTTGTCAAGCTAAATTTTCAACAGAAAAGGTGTCAGATTTATTTAATTCCTTGCCAACAACAAAAAAAACGGCAAAAATTGCCGAATCGGGTAGCCGGGGGTTTTTCTCCCCCAGCCCCCACACCACCCCACAAGCGGGTCCGCATAGGGCGGTTCATCAAGATTACCGGGCCGTAGCCGGGTAATGAATTTTCACCCACTGTTCTTTAACAGATATCAACCCCTGTTCAGCCAGCCATTTATTGGTCATGCCCGTTTGCGTAGCAATGGTCCTGGCAAGATGCCACGGCCCTTTACGGCTAATCGCTGTCATGATGGCCTGTCTTTTAAAAGTTCCCAGTTTGAGAAGATTGCGGACTTTTGTGCGGGCATAGCGCCACTGTTTCCAGTAACACATCCGCATTCGGCGGCGGAGCCATTCGTCTAATCCCGGGATGGGTCGATAGTATTCCGATATCCCGTAATAGTTCATCCACCCCCGCACATATTCCGCTAACTTCCTGTACCGGTATTCCATGGAAACAAACCAGCTCCTTCCTGTAAAGAGACGTATACGCCGCTTGAATTCCTGAAAGGATTTTTCACTCCACCTGATTTTGCCTCGCACAAAAACAAAGCCAAGGAAACCGCACGCCCCCACCGGAGCCACCTTGCTTTTCTTCTCGTTGACCTTGAGCCGAAGCTCTCGTTCAAGAAACCGGCGGATACCGGCCATCACTCGTGTGCCGGCGGAGAGGCTTTTCACCATTATGATGAAGTCATCCGCATACCGGACAAAGTGGTGACCACGCCTTTCCAGTTCCTTATCCAGATCGTCAAGGAGGATGTTGGCAAGCAACGGTGAAAGCGGTCCGCCCTGGGGTACCCCCATAGGAGTCGCCTTAAGGCGGCCTTTAACCATAACACCAGTCCGAAGGTATTTACCGATAAGCTGAAGTACACGCTTATCTTGTATCCGACGGGAAACCCGGTCCATCAGAACGTCATGATTGACTGTATCGAAAAACTTCGACAAATCCATATCAACGGCTACGGCGTAGCCTTGTCCTATGAACTGCTTCACCTTCCGAATACCATCGTGGGCCGATCTTCCCGGTCTGAAGCCACAACTCGATTCCGAAAAGCAGGGATCAAATATTCGTCCCATAATTCGGGCTATGGCTTGCTGGACAACCCTGTCCAACACGGTTGGAATGCCCAGTGGGCGGCTACTGCCGTCCGGTTTTGGTATTTCCACCCGGAGAACAGGGGAAGGAATGTAACTCCCTTCAAGGATGGTTGAACGTATCTCAGGCCAGCACTCACGATGGGTGTCCGGAAAGTCCTCAACGGTTACACCGTCGATACCGGGGGCACCCTTGTTGGAACGCACCTGTTTCCAGGCACAGCGTATATTATCTGTCGCAAGAACACATTCCAGTAGTTGATCGTTTGAGAGCGGCTTTTCCATAACGCGCCTGTACACTACTCCCCCGTTCGGGTTCACTGTACGCACAAAGCTCATGGATACCGCCTTCTCTTCTTGATGTTCGGCCCTTCACCATGTCCGGGACATTACCCCCGGCATTTGGCTACTATGGCTTCTGCTGACTTCTGCTCTCTCACCAGAGAAAATTACTTCAAATGGCGCTGCACAACAATCATCCCCTGTCTGTTCATCTTTGTTTTGTTTCTCACAGTGTGGCGGAACTTTCCATCATCTGTGCCGGGGCATTTGGGTACCGGTAGCCCCTGCCGGTTATTTCACTGGAAACAATCTCGTACTGTTTGCCATCAGGGTTGGACGCTCCCTGCGGTCGCTCTCACCTTCAGTGAGCCTTCTGCTTCGCTCCGCCTTCAGACCCCACCTCGCGGTGACGCCCTTGCCTTCGGCTAGTAATTTATGTTACGCTAAATCTCATAACACAGGAACACTTACAGGGGACTTTAACCCCATTAGTTCACGCCCATGCCGGGCGTACACAAAAATTTCAACCTGACTCTTTTCGCCGCTACGCGCTCTGCGCTATGAAAAAAGCAGATTAAACAAGCGTTAAATGGAAAATATGATAAAAATTAAAGAGATATCTTCAGACTTGGTCCCCAAAAAACTATTGATAGAAGCGGACCCATCAATTGAACGCGTAAATCAATATTTAAAAGATTCATTATGTTACGTGGCTGTAATCCAAAAAGAAATTGTTGGCGTCTGTATTTTAAAACCCATAGACAAATTCAAAATTGAATTGTTCAATATAGCCGTCTTACCGGAAAACCAGAAATCAGGTATTGGATCACAATTACTCCAATTTGTTTTGGATTGTCTCAAAAAAAAGAAATTTGAATCGGTAGAATTAGGAACTGGCACTTTTGGATATCAGTTATCATTCTATCAACGCTACGGTTTTCGAGTAGACTCAATTTATAAAGACCATTTCATCAAAAATTATGATGAACCCATTTTTGAAAATGGTATCCAGCTAAAAGACATGTTGAGACTTATCTTGAAACTGAGGTAAAAAACATTTAACAAATGGATACAGACGATTTTACCCGCCGAAACGGCGGCTAAACCAGCTGATCCCGGTGCTGTGTGCTATAAAAATCTATAAACTTTTTTGATAGGAAAATCGAGTATTATGAAACAATTAACAAGCATAGTGGCAATATTAATTCTGACTTCTCCTTTTTGTTTATTCATTTTGCCAGCGTATTCCAAAGACGCAGGATATCTCATTGAAGTTACGCCGGCAGTTAAGGAATATGCGTTCAATGTAGTAAAACCTATTCTTGACTCATATGATAAGAAAGATGAATTGTCTCGGTTGTTGAAAGTATCAGAAATAATAACAGATCCTGAAATTGGTGTTCAAACTAACGCCATCGAACCGAGTAAATTTATAATTTACGATAAATTAGAGATATTAAAACTTGGGATACTTTACACACTTAATCTTACATCTGAGCAAAAACAGCTTCTAAAAAACTGGCGCACTAAATTTATGCAGTCGAATCCAGCGGATGTCTTTTTTGCCCCCGCTGCAGATGACATTATTAAAACAAAAGCGGCTTTTGGTTGTTCACATTATGCCAGATCGTTTTTGGCAGTTGTAAAAGCACTTGATTTGGTAACAAATCCCCAAAATATCCGTTATGCGATTAGCAGTAAGTCAGATACTTATAATCAGGCCCTGATTAAGCAAGATAAAGAGATGACGATCAATGGTCATCAATTCGTAATCGTAAAGGTTTCTAATAAATGGATTGCGTTAAATACGTCCAAAGCCGAATGGGTACAACTGCCTGATGGCTTTACACCAGAGTCAGTTACACCTCCTAGTAATATTTCTATTCGCTTTCCCTCCTATCCCGAAATTACGTTCTTGTTTAGGAAGATTGGGGTGGATATCAATGATGACTGTGGTGATAATTCATTGATTGCTTTAATGAACATCTATCGGTCAGGAGATAAAAAAAATCCAGATTTCAAATGGGATAAATATACTGATTCAAATAGTTAATCACACACAACAAAGAAAAATGGAATGGGGAATGGGGAATGGGGAATGGGGAATGGGGACAGTAATATCCATGTGATATCGATAATCGTATGGTTTTTTGACGAAAAACAATAAAGGAGTTCATTATGGCCAGAATTCCCCGAATGGTAATCACAGGCGAGCAGGCGGTTTATCATGCCTGGAGTGTTGAATCATTCATTTCAGTTTAACCTCTTCAGCTTCTTTTTTATTTCTCAAGCCCCCTCCCCTGCAAACTATTAGTACCCGTCTTTATTCAACTGCCCTCATGCCCAGGACCGCTTTAGATGGCAGCGAAAGCAGATGGTCGATTCCAGCACTGCGGATCTGGGTATTTCTTCCCAGTGCCGGCTCCTGAGCATTAACCGCGCCTCGTTCTATTATCGGACCAAGCCTGTCAAGGCCGATGATTTGGACATGATGCGGCTCATCGACAAACAGTACCTCAAGACACCCGCCTGGGGGTCACGCTCCATGAGGAGCCATCTGCGCAGACTGGGCTTCAAAATTAACCGTAAGCGCGTACAACGCCTGATGCGACTCATGGGACTGGAAGCCATCTATCCCAAGCCCAGAACCAATCAGCCGCATCCGAAGCATAAGATCTACCCATACCTTTTAAGGGGCATAGATATCAATTGGTCTAACATGGTGTGGACTACCGATATCACGTACATCCCGATGAACCGGGGCTTTATGTATTTGGTCGCCGTCATGGACTGGTACAGCCGCAAGGTGCTCTCCTGGCGGCTGTCAAACACCATGGAGGCTGACTTTTGTGTCGAGGCCGTAGCTGAAGCGATCAAACGTTACGGCAGATCAGAAATTTTCAATACCGACCAGGGCGCTCAGTTCACAAGTGAGGCCTTTGCAGGTTTGCTTAACCGCCACAACATCGCTATCAGTATGGACGGCCGAGGCCGGATGCAGGACAATATTTTCATAGAACGGTTGTGGTGGACGATTAAATACCACTACATTTATCTTCACTCTTTTGACACAGGATCCGAGCTCTGGCATGGGCTCCGCAATTGGTTTAATTTTTATAATAAGGAACGTTTTCACCAAACACTTGACAACCTGACCCCGGATGAGATTTATTACGGTCTTCCTCATCCATTCGCGGAGGCGGCCTGATGCCTCCCAGTATAAATCGGCTTAGAGCTTATTTACCCCTTCAGGCTGTCCAGCCTTCGGGGTCCATCGCCAAGCTTACTGTGCCGTTTTTGGGATTGATTTATTTTAAGAAATTTTATCACCTTATCAACCGCTTTCGGTATTTTTCGCCCGACGGGTGAAAGGCGGCGTTCACGGCGGCTGCACTGCGACTATAGTATTTATTCTTTAAGATGTTCAATAATATGATAAAATTAAACACAAGTCGGACATTTGTGGCGCTGGAAATTTAATGATTGACATTAAACTTTTTTCTGGAAAAAATGAATGGGATGCATACGTATCTCAGAATGATCAGAGTATATTTTCCCATCTTCATGACTGGGGGGATACTCTGGCGACTGTCTATGATTTACAGATTTTTCGCTTGGTTGCAAGGGACCGAAAAAAGCATGATGAAATCGTAGGTCTTCTGCCACTCATTTTTTTTCCCGCACCCGGATCGGATACTCGGCTCATTTCTCTTCCCTATAGTGATGCAGCAGGAATTATTGCAGACGATACCCGTATTCAGGAAAAATTGCTTTTGGCCGCGCTGAAACTATCAGAGGATCTTGGCGCGGTTCACTTGGAACTTCGTCAGTCAGGGGGACTGGCCATCCCAGACATAAACTTTCCTGTAACACATACCCCGAATAGGTTTAAGGTCGGATTGAACCGCAATCTGCCGGAATCTGGGGAAACACTCTGGCGGAAGATTGGGGCAAAGGCAAGAAATCAGGTGCGCAAGGCCCAAAAAAGCGGTTGCAGGGTTATTATTGGTGGAGCAGAGCTTCTGTCTATATTTTATAGTGTTTTTTCAGAAAATATGCGGGATCTTGGATCACCTGTCCATAGCAGGATGCTTTTTGAGCAAATGGCGCATCACCTGCCGGAGCAGTTTCAAATTCTGGCTGTAATGATAGGGGATAACCCTGCTGCAACGGCAATGGTTTTTTCCCATAACAAGACCCTGTTCAACCCCTGGGCTTCATCGCTCAGGCGCTACAGGCCGGAGTGCCCCAATATGTTGCTCTATTGGCAGATGCTATCCTATGGCATTGAAAAGAAATGCCGGCGGTTTGATTTTGGCCGTTCGTCCCCCCATGCCTCCACCTGTCGTTTTAAATGCCAATGGGGGGCAAAACAGCAGCCATTGACATGGCATGTTTTTTCACAGGCTTTTCACCGATGGGCCCCCGAATGTGAAACCCTTGTTGATGACCAATGGAAAAACATGACGATTGAGGCATCACAAAAACTCGGTCCATCCATAAGGCGGTGGATCAGCCTTTGAGTTAGATAATGAATAGAATTCAATTTGCCGATATTCTGATCACTCTGCCAATGCCGGTTTTTCTGGTCATTGAGGATGTTGGCTGGTGGCAGGGAGTTGACGGGTCATCTTATCAGGAGCCGTACCGTAACAATTTGCGAAGGCCTCACTGCCTTGAGGATTATCGGGCACTCACCCATCTGGCAGAAAGACTTTCTATGCGAATTGCCCTGGGTATGGTGATGTGTGAATGGGACCGAACAGACTTTTTAAAAAATATCCCGGGTGCCACCTGGATGGGAAAGGCATGGAACAATCAGAAAAACAGAGGGCCACACCTTGATCTTGCCTCCCAGTATTTAAATAATCATGGTCACCAGCTTGAGATTGTCTTACATGGTATCGGGCATGAATTCTGGTATGGAGGGCAGATGGAGCGATCAGAATTCCATGACAATGATGGGAATATGAGACCGGGGAATATTATTATCCGTCATCTTGAAGCCTTTGAAAGACTGCTTGATCAGAATCATATCCTCACTTCTCCTCGATTATTTATTCCCCCCGCGTTGAATCATAGCTTTGGTGGCGGCTCGATTCAGGCCTTGCTTAAGAGATTTGGTATCGATTATGTGACAACCAAATTTTCCAGAGCCCGTCAATTTAAGGCGCCAAAACACCCGAAAATGACATGGGAATCCGATGTGATACTTCTGGAGAGGGGGGATGCTCCAGTGGAATGGAGCAAGGTAGCAAGCTCTCCCGCCTGGAATGGTCCCCAGCCAATCCTGCCGCTTCATTGGGGGAACCTTTTGCATTTTCAACCGGAACGAAATTTAGAAATCGTTGATCTGTGGGCAGATATGCTGCTCCTGAATACATCCGGCCCGGATCTTATTTTGATTGAAGATGTAGCCGCCTGTTATCGGCAGGCGGCAGTCTATTATCTGGCTAAAATAAAAAATGAGAACAAGCGGATTATCATCGATTTGAGCGGTCTGCCCAAGCTTCCATCAGCCTGTGGTGTTTTCTTTATAAAAATACAGGGGCGACCTGATTTGTGCTGGCACTCTGCCGGCGCAAAAATTTTAGAACAAAAACAGGAATCAAAGAACATGGTCACGTTGAAACTGCTTCCTGAAGGAGGGCAGAAAAAAGTTGTCATTTCCCCGGTAGACCCGTTTGATCCAACAAACCAAATTCTGATTGAGTCCTGGCCCGGGGGAACTTTTTAAATGTATTTATGTCCTTTGTTGAATCTAAATCAATTCTGTAATATCTTTTTAGGATAAAGGAATTTATATCCTTGGTTGAGAATCATCCTCAGCCGGAGATGGCGTATGTTCACTCTAATTCATCCGGTTTTACATGGGAAAAGACCTTCTCGAAAATTGCTTCCCTCTATAAGGATTTGTATAAAGGAACTATGCGGTAAATTGATGTAATCCCGGAACCTTAGTGTGGTTTAAAAATGAACTGCAATGGCGGCAATGTCATCATGACATTTGAATCTTGGGTATCGCCTGATATCAGGGTCCCGGGATTCAATTTTCCGGATACTGTTTTTGAGCCCCATCAAACCCTTTTTTTGGAATTTTTGAGCAAGGCGTTTAAAGGATTTTTTTTGCATTGGTGTTGTGGAGGGCATCTGGAGTCCGTCCGTAAACAACAAGATGCTGGTGACATTTTCAAGGGGCTCAACTCCTTTTTGTGTGAAATCAAGCGCCTCTGGTTCTCCGTTGAGAACACCGTAAGACCGGTTCATTTGGAACCGGATTTTTTTAATCTGATCTTTAATGGCAGCATTAAATTTGAATTTTTTTGCCTTGAGCATTGCCAGGGTTTCATAGTCATGATCTTTTCGATCTACCAATACTTTGAATGATCCATCATCATAAAACACAAGGATTTGGGCATCTCCGGTCTGAAACCATTCAAGTCCGGCGTCGTCAATTCTTATTACAGCAGCACTGGTGCTCCATAAATTATGACGCTGTGCCATATCAAGGTTTTGATTGATCATTTTTGTCCGGATGGCTTGATTTGCCCGGATACCCAATTGGTAAAGCGGAAAATAATTTTTTGAAAATTCATGACTGGCGGTTTGGGCTGCAATCATTCCACCGGTTTGACCGTTGTCAAACAGATTAGTATTAAGGCTTGTAGCTCCGTCAAAAACTCCGAAAAGGTTATCTACGATGATGAGGCTGTCTTCGTTGAGATCTCCTGATCCTTTTTCAAGAATATGCTCTGTTTTTAGTTTATAACTTGTTTTTATATTCATGGCAGATGAAAATAGAGACTGGCAAGGGGATTGTCAAAACGATAATCTCGATGGGGCTTTAGCAATGTATAGGAATTTTCAATATTGAGTCGCCGGAACAGGGAATTGAGAAAAGGAGGCTGGCTGAGAGGAATCCATCCAAGCAAAACAGGAACCAGGCACAGAGCTGGGTATTTCTGCCAAGTGCCTAGGGTCACCCATTAAAGGACTGGTCAAGTAAAAAAGCACCTCTCCATGCAAAAACAATAGAATTTTTTTCACTTGATCTTTAAATGCTCCAATCAGCACAATGTTGCTTTGTCTTCCATCTGCACCCGCTATTTCTTTTTTATTGGTTACGGTCAGACAATATAGCTGACCCGCACCGGTCACCCATCTGGATCGAGGCAGTGGTGTATTATAAATACAGAAAATGAGGACAGACAAATAGTGTCTTGACCGGTAGACGGCTGAAAGACCCCAATGCCGGCAATCTCAATATTCAGGCCGGCTCAAATAGTCATCAACTGGATTTTTTTCATTAAAAATTTTTCAAAACCTTCTCCGCAAAGATGGGGATTTTATCATGCAGATGGACAAGGGATATCTGGTTAATGATCTCACCACTTTGCAGGGCTAAGCGCCTAACCTGGCAAAACCGAGACCCAATTGAAAAGTTGTGGTATTGCTTCGCTCTATCTTTTTATTAAAATCAATAGCCTTCCGTCATTATTCAAGTATTCTTAACGTATTATTAAAACTTTACTTTTACTTAATTCTGTTTTATGAAGATCGTATTAATTATAAATTTGATTTCTGATTCCATCGGACCAGACACTCTCCTGCATTTATTGTCAACGCATATCGTAAATACGCCGCTCCATCTTTTTTTCTCATTGGCCTCAGCACTTAAACTTTTGCCCGAAATCCGGAAATGACATCACAAAACGCATGCACCTGGTGATATGCCGGATAAAGCATTTTTGTATCGGTCGGAGACCCTTGCAGCAAAAACCACAGACCAACACGGTCAGTCGGAAAAATATATCTCCTCTGCCCCAGGTGCATAAACAAATTGCCAAAGGAAAATATGGCGATGAACGATTTTATTACAAAAACAGGCATGGGATGGCTCCCGGATTATCCGGATCATCGGGATTACACAATGGACCATAAAGAAATAAAATCCATGGTCAAAAAAATCGGTGTAACAGAACCTTTAAAAATGAGCATTCCGAATGCAAAAGATCTCAGGACATGGTGCCCGCCAATTGAAAATCAATATACACTTGGATCGTGTACGGCAAATGCCGGCGTCGGCATCATCGAATATTACGAGCGAAAGGCGTTTGGCAAACATATCGATGCCTCCAGGCTGTTTCTCTATAAGGCGACAAGAAATCTTCTCCACTGGACCGGCGATACAGGGGCATTCCTTCGAACAACAATGGGGGCGATGGTGCTGTTTGGCGTCCCTCCTGAAGAATACTGGCCCTATATCGTTGATGATTTCGAAAAAGAACCGTCGGCGTTTTGCTATGCTTTTGCTCAAAATTACCAGGCCATCAAATACTTCCGCCTCGATCCCCTTCTGACACCAAAAAATGTTCTTTTAAAAAGAATAAAAGCCCTTATTGCATATGGTTTACCGGCCATGTTTGGGTTTACCGTGTTCAACTCCATTAATCAATCCGGGGATGACGGCAAAATTCCAAGCCCCTGTCCCGGAGAAAAGATTGCAGGAGGCCACGCTGTAGTCGCAGTTGGATATGATGATCAGCTGGCGATCCACAATACCATCTGTGGAACGGACACCACGGGGGCATTACTCATCCGGAATTCCTGGGGCACCCAGTGGGGCGACAAGGGGTATGGATGGCTACCGTATGACTATGTACTAAAAGGCCTGGCAATTGACTGGTGGACGCTGTTGAAGGGCGAATGGGTTGATACGGGACACCCATTACACAATCCGGGGATTTAATAAACGCTATCACCCGGGCAGTGGAAAAAAACGCTATCAAAATAGATATTTTGCGAGATAGTAAGGTTGCCCCGGTCATATTCCCACTTTTTAAGGAAAGCCAATAATCTGAAACAACAATGTACTTTCATAACGCTGAAGATTCTCTCAAAAGCAACAATGCAAGAGAAACTCGAGATTCCAACTTTTTACAAAAGCATCATTATTTGAGAGGAAAAGACCTAACTTTTCCCGGAACTTCAGAAAGGAGGCACAATGGAAACCAACAAATTTTCAAGACGCGAGTTTATTAAACTGGGCGGCATGTCGCTGATAACCGCCACAGCCGCAATGAACTTCGGGACCAAAGTATTTGCGGCATCGTCAAGAACGCCTTTTAATCCCGTTCAGTTTGCCGTCATTACCGATTCCCATGTGGACATCAAAGGTAAAAACGCCATGAAGATGAGTGCCATCAGCCTGGATTGCGTTCAAAAGGCAGTGGAGGGCCTCAATATGGAAAAGAATCTCTCCTTTGTCATGGTAACCGGTGATTTGCTCCAGGATGGCGAACTGGAAAACGCGCAGGCCATCAAAAAGGCGTTAGATCAATTGAAAGCACCCTATTATGTCCTGGCCGGCAACCATGATTACGACCCTATCCTTCCCAATATACGTCGCGAAGGCTTCACTTACATGAGCATCGAAGACTTCGTCAAATTCTTCCAGGGCCACGGCTATGGCAACGCTTTGAAACGCTACTACGCATTGCAGATCAAGCCGGGACTGCGCATCATTGCACTGGACGCAGAGTTGCCATTAGAGCCCAAAACATGGGCGGGCATTGTGCCCGAGGAGCAACTGGCATGGCTGGACAAACAGCTGACCGATCACGCCAATGATTTAAATCTGGTATTTATGCACCACAACTTCGTGATATGGACAGATGATGAACTCAAAGGCGGTCCCAAACAATGGTTTTGCGCAGAAAATGCGGCAAATGTCCGCGCAATCCTTGCCAAGCACGCTACAGCCGCTCCGGTGGCCATTTCCGGACATCGACATATCGGCCTGAATTACAAGGAATTAAACGGGGTCAATTATTTTATTGCACCGGCCCTCAATTCACACCCCATGCGCTACTCTGTCTTTACCGTTTCCAATGACGCCATTTCCTGGAAAACCCCCATGGTGGCTGTGCCCACATCCGCTCACCTTGAGGCCAGAAACAACCTGTTGAATTCGGCCTGGTGGCGGGCAAGTCAGTTTAAAGAACGAAACTATTTCAATGACAACGCTGTACTGCAGGTTTACGAAAACAATGATATGATTTTCGGGTCAAAAAAAATATGACCCGGTAAAATTGAATTAAAAAGGAGGGGACAAGCATGCTGTCAAGCAAAGTTTATCCTACTGAAGTTTCCTATAAAAGTATCACGCCGCCATGCGCAGTAGTACCGCCACAAGAGAATTAACCGCGGATTTGCGTGGCACAGGGAAAAGTATACCAAAATTATCATCCAGTGCCTCCTTGGCGACCAATCTTCGGACATCGGAAAAGGCAAAATGGTTGCGACCTTTAACGACGTGACGTCGACTCGGCGTTTTCTCAAGTAGACTTGCGTAAATCCAAGCTACCGAAGTTGCCATCATGCAAAAATGCAGGTGGTTCATGACGGCTTTAGGGTGTCTGGTCTGTGTTGCAGCGCTGCCGATATCTCTTTTGAGTTCCTTGAAAGCCGCTTCAATCTTCCACCTGGCTCCGTAGTATTCGACAATTTCTTCAACGGAAAGGTCCAGGTCGGTAGAAAACAGTGCAACCCACCGGGTCTTGCGATAGATCCAAACGACTTGGACCGGACACTTGAGCGTTCTGAGCATCACGACACGGTTATAAGCTGAAACGGTCCTGATGCGGCCATAAAGATTGACGTTGTATTCCTTTGCCAAATTCTTGTAGATCACAGCCAGGGATGATGCGTTCCCAAGTTTCTTGCCATATTTCTTGGGGCGCCCGGGACCACTTTGGGTCCTGGAACCTGGCAGATCGAAAACGTTATTGTTCGATCGCAGTCGGGATATCATGTGAAAATACTGACCCCAATTTTCATGAAGCGGTTTCCAAAGGCTGTTATTGCCGAACCATGAATCGGTTATTGCAATGACAGGTGTTTGTTTGAACGTACCGGCAATCTCCGTTATCATGTCGACTGCCTGCTCAAGCTTGGTCTTAAATCTGATTTCAGACTTGCTGGAAGACTGATTTCGTTTTTCAATACTTTTTTTCAGATGGTAGAAGCGATGGCTCAAGGGCAGACAGGCCCAGCGTCCTTTGACCACTTTCAGCAACCCAATGGCGACAATGTTTTGTGCCCATGGGTATCTGGATTGATTTTGTTTGGCGGCATGGTCAAAGATCTTGTCGCATCCAAAGATCTTTCTACCTGTCTTTGGGTTAATGTAATCGTCCAGAGCCAAGAGCAATCGGTCATTTGTCAAAGGATCAGGAATCATCTTCCATAGACATTGCCAAAGCCTTTGCCAGGGGATCTTGGGCGATGCCATGAACGTGTAGTATCGCTTTTTTCGAATACCTGTAAACCCGAAAAGACTTTTAAGGCATCGAAGCAAGTTTGAAGTCTTAGACGAAGTGAAAGGGATGATGATCGCAACGAGTGTATAGATAAACCAGGTTCCGCGTTCTTCGCCTTTTCGTGAATTAGCAAATTCTTTTTTGAGTTTTTTGAGAATGTGGTGTAGTATAAACATGCGAGGCCTTTCTGTGTTATGTTATTTTTGTTCTCGTAAAATAAACTTACCATAACACAGCCTCGCAATCAACACTAAATATCTGAAATAGTTATGTTTTAACGATTTTTGATTAAAATCGGAGGCCAAATATTTGTAGTAATTTCAATAGGTTGCAAAATTCCGAATTTTCATTCCTAATTACCTGATTTTTCAACAATTTAGTTATAAGCCTCGTTGCGGCCTCCCTCCCCTCGGGTGTTCCGTTTTCGGGATTTCGACCCCGGCGCGCCGGGTTGGCCCTTTAGAACTAAAAAAAATGGGAAACTTCAGTTTATCCTATAGTTGCATAAAAAAATGCGCTATTGATTTAAATCCGCCAAGAGAAAGGGTTCAACGAGAATGATGCAATTTTAAAGGAATTCAACGATGGTGATATCTGGAAAAAATACAAAAGGGATCAATCTTTTACCCTCCGGGAAAGCCGGATGACTCCAGGTCCCTCGTTATCAAGGGATTGCGGTAGATGACGACAGCTTCACCCTTGATGCCTCGGCTCTGAAGCCATCCGGCTTTTGGTCGCGGTAGGAACGCAGGTCACCCTGCACCCCCCGCACAGATCCCAGCGAGCGCTACTAACGCACTGGGCTCCTACCTCGGGTTGTGACGTACAGTTGCAAATTGGGATACGGATGCATAATTCGGACTTTTGGCAACCATCGTTCGATCAGGCGGTTCATACGTTCCCAAGTCAGCTTTGATCGCTGACTGCGGCGACGAAGTGCTTTGTACCATAGTTGACTTAGATGATACCTAAAGCTCTCCAACTTGCGACCATTCCCAGGAACACCAAAGTAACGATAGTGGCCGTGCAATACAGACCCAAGCCACTTGCCGACAAACGGAACAGGCATGTGGAGTCGGATTCGCAACTCCTTGCCAAGTTCTGCCAGCTTCTTTTGGATCCCCTTTTTCTTGGTGTGCCGCAATACAACGAACTTCCCTTTCCGGGTTCGACCGCATATGTGCGTAAATCCAAGGAAGTCAAACGTCTTGGGTTTGCCCAACCCTCTGCGCCTGCGGTTTTGCGCCGCAAATCGTCCAAATTCGATCAATCGGGTTTTATCGACATGCAATTCAAGATTAAACTTTCTAAAACGCTCAACAAGCATTTCCTTGAATTGCTCGGCATCCTGCCGGTACTGGAAGCCCACCACAAAGTCATCGCAAAACCGCACTATGATCATGTCGCCGGTTGCACGCATTTGCCTCCAGTGGTGCGCCCAGATGTCGAAGACGTAGTGAAGATAAACGTTGGCAAGCAACGGACTGATACTGCCCCCCTGCGGTACGCCTTCTTCGCTAACAACCCTTGCGCCTTCTTCCAGAACTCCCGCATTCAGCCATTTCTTGATATGCCGCAAGACCCTTTTGTCTACGACTCGATGCTCGATGAATTTTACCAGCCATTCATGATCGATGGCATCAAAATAGCCACGAATGTCCGCATCAAGCACCCAGCTTACCTTCTTCGTCATGACCGCCGCGTTGAGCGCATTCAGAGCATCGTGTGGACTACGTCCAGGTCGGAAACCATACGAAAAACCCATAAAGTCGGTTTCATATATCGTATTCAATACTGTTGTGGTCGCCCGCTGAACGATCTTGTCCTCCAGTGTCGTTACACCCAATGGCCGTTGACGGCCATCGCTTTTCGGTATGTACACTCTTTTCACCGGTTTTGCTCGGTACGCCCCACGCTTCAGACGGCCGGACAGGTCATCAAGGTTGCCCTCAAGTTCCTGCCCATAATGCCGCCATGTCTCACCATCCACTCCCGGGGCAGCGTCCCGCTTAAGACTGTGGTACGCATTGCCGAGTGCTTCGATGGTGTATACATGATGCCAAAGAGAGGTAAACCGCATCCTTCTATCACGTTCTGCTACCTGTCGTACCCGTTCCAGCGCTTTTGGCAAGCCGAACAGGTGAAACTGACGATCTCTGGCCGGCCGTCTCAGCATTCTAACGCTTTGGGGCCATTCGAATTTCGTCATTCTCACCTCTTTCCCGGTTCAGCGCCCGGAGCTTGTTTGGCCAGATCGGATTCCCCTTGGCCAGACCCCTTTCCTCCACCACCTCCGCTGACAGGAGTCACACCTGCCTTTGTTCGGCGATCTCCTCGGTACTATGGGTCTGTCCGACTTCCCACGCCCGTACGCCGCAGTCGCACTCCCTTGGGATTCACTGCGCGGACCTTGTCACCACCAGGCCAGACATGGGACCTCCCGGTTCCCGTGCGAAAAGCTTCCGTGCATGCATGGGGTCTACGACCACGCGGAGCCGAAACACATCTTGCGTTAGCGATGTATTCCGTGTTGCCTTCCGTACACGTTGACGACGTCGGCACTCCGAAGCAAACCCCCTTTCGCGGCTCAATACCCAGCCTGCACGTTCCCCTGTCAACGCTTCGCGAACCACCTTACGGGGATGCACGCATGACTCGGGGCCGATGTGATTCGCTAAATCTTCATCGTGTGAAACTTACATTCACTGCTCTCCACCGGTTTTTACCGGCGCTCCAACGATAGGGTTTACCCCCTTATTTACTTTCAGCCAGGACTATTCACGCAGGTCTTTTCTTAAAATCTTGCCCACAGTGCTTTTGGGCAATTCACCGATAAATTCAATCTGCCGTGGAACCTTATACGCAGCCAGCCTTTCCCTGCAAAAAGCAATGACTTCCGCCTCCGTGAGGGTTTCACCGGACCGGGTCACGATATAGGCTTTGACTGTTTCACCACGATATTCATCGGGCACCCCCACGGTACAGGCCTCCAGTATCTTCGGATGACTGAAAAGGATATCATCTATTTCATTGGGATAGATATTGTAGCCACTGGCCACGATCATATCTTTTTTACGGTCCACAATACTTAAAAACCCGTCTTCATCCAGGATGCCGATGTCACCGGTATAAAGCCAACCGTCCCGCATGACGCTTTCGGTCTCATCAGGCCGCTTGTGGTACCCGGCCATGACCTGGGGGCCTTTGAAACAGATCTCCCCGGGCTCACCAATGGCCATCTCCTTTTCACCGGTTTCCAGATCGGCAATTTTAAGATCTGTATTGGGCAGGGGCACGCCCACGGTCCCCGGTTTGTCCAATCCCTTCCACGGAGTGGCCGTACCCATGGGGGTGATTTCCGTCAAACCATAGACATTGACAATGCCGGCGCCGGTGAGGTTCTTGAGCTGGTTGATGACATCCATGGGTAAAGGGGCGGCCCCGGCGATGAAACACCTGATAAAACTCAGATCCAGTTTTTTGAAGGCCTCATTGGCCAGCAACCCCACATATATGGTGGGCACCCCCGGAACCACGGTGGGTCGCGATTTCCGGAGGATATCAATGATTACGCCCGGCTCCGGGCGCGGCACGAGCACATCGGTCCATCCGGAGACAACACACATATTCTGCACACCGGTAAATCCGGCGGAGTGAAAAAACGGGAAGACCGCCAGCTCACTCTCCCGGCCGTCTTCCAGGTCATGAAACCAGCATCTCAACTGCTGGGTGTTGTAACTCATATTTTTATGGGTAATCATAGCACCTTTACTGACCCCTGTGGTGCCGCCGGTGTACAGGTGGGCGCCCACCGCATCCAGGTTTGCCCTGTTTTCAAAAGCCTGACCGTCATGTTTGGCCATAGGGGCCGTGAATTCAAAAGTGTCCGATCGCGGGTTGATCCGACGGTACATCTGCTTTTTGAGCAGAGGGAACAGCTGCTTTTTGGGAAACGCCAGGTAGTCGTTGATGTGACAGACAATAACTTTTTCCACCGGCGTGGTTTTCATCAGATTCAGGGCCCGGGGGTGAAGCATGTCCAGAGTCACCAGAATTTTAGCATCAGACAGATTGAGTTGGTGGGTCAATTCCCGCTCGGTATAGAGCGGGTTATTCATGGCGGTTATGGCCCCGATACGCCAGGTCGCATAGTTGGCGATGACCGGCTGCGGAATGTTGGGCAGCAGCATGGCCACGGTATCTCCCTTTTTAACGCCGAGATCAATGAGGGCACGGGCAAATTGATTCACCAGTGCATCCAGTTGCGGGTAGGTAATTTTTCGGCCCAGATAGTCCAGCGCAGCCTTGTCGGGAAACCGATTGGCGCTACGGGTCAAAAATTCAGGCATGGTCAACTGTGCAAAGTCAAGTTCAGGGGGGATACCGGCGGGGTAATGCTTGTGCCAAGCGCGTTGAAAAGTCATCTCGATCCTCCGTAATATGTGGGTGAATTATCAGACAGGAAATGACGGGGAGAATAAAAAGAAGAGACAAAATAGTCAAGATTAAATTAAGCTTGATTCATAAATTATTTATTCGTTCTACCTTTAAAGAAAATTTTAAAAATAATATCTGATTAACTCGTAAAAAATCGGATTTAGACGGTCTCGTAAAACGTTCAAATTCAAGGGGTGCAAATTTTGGTGTCATGAAGGGTAAGCTTCGACCGTTGAATGATTGCAGGCTGCAGCGCAACGAAGGAGTTGGAACCTTTACGAGACCGTCATACCTGTCAGGGAAACCGCTCTTTCTGTCCCTGACGGCGCCATTCATGACAGGCTTTCCTTTCAGTGAATAACCCCTTTTTCCTTTAATTTTTTGCGCAGGGCCTCAACTCTCCGGCGGTTGACCCCAAAATCGGAATACCCCACCCGTGCTGCCGACCGGATGGCAATAACGCCGGTCACCGGATCCAGTTGAAATTCCAGGTCATCTACAAACCCGAACAGCCAGCTCCTGCACTCAGCATGCAGATAATGGTCGGTGGCTTCGACAAGGGTGCATCGGGGCAGACTGCCGACGACACCCCGGATGGCGTCCCACCCTGCAGTCAGGTTTCCTTTCAGGCGCAGGGGCGCAATGGCATGTGTGACATCCTGAGATTGAGAGGAAACACAGTTCGGCCGATCAGGACATCTTGCCAGGGGTTCATTGCCCAGGCCCGTTCCATCCCATTTCACACCGGAACAACCATTGACGACGGCCGCCAGCATCACCGATAAAATGCAAATCTCCATGGCCCGTTTCATGACGCGCATCTCCTTTTTAGTACTACCCTGTCAACCAACATGACCACTGTGAACCGTTCCCGCTTCTTTGATCCGCATTAGTCTGCAAAGTTTGATAATAGTATACCCCGCAAAGCAAAAGCAAGAATTGAATATCTCCGCCACGTTTCAGGCAGACAAGATTTGAAGTGGGTGTCCCGGTTCCCGGTCAAGGCATTAATTACGTGTTGTTTTTTTTCAGTGGCAGGGATAGTATAAATTCAGAATATCAAATAGAAAGGAAATCCGATGAAAAATTTAAAATTTAAAAACAACGATGAGATGCCGATATTAGGCCTTGGCACATGGAAATCCAAACCGGGAGAAATATACGTTGCTGTCAGGGAAGCCATAAAAATAGGATACCGGCATATTGACTGCGCCGCCATCTATGGGAACGAAAAAGAGATCGGGCAGGCGCTGACAGACGCAATCAAGAGTGGCGAAATCAATAGAGAGGATCTTTGGATCACATCAAAACTATGGAATAACGCCCACCAGAAGAACCGGGGCCCCGAGGCACTGCGGCAAAGCCTGAGAGATCTTTGTCTTGATTATCTTGACCTCTATCTGATTCACTGGCCGGTCCCCCTGAAACCGGAGGTGACCTATCCCAGAAAGGGATCTGATTTTTTCAGCCCCGGTGAACTGTCCCTGTCCGAAACCTGGGCGGCAATGACATCCTGTGTCGAAAAAGGGTCCGTAAAGCACATCGGTGTGTCAAATTTCAGCATAAAAAAACTGGGCGACCTGATGGAAACCGCTACTATCAAGCCGGAGATGAATCAGATCGAACTGCATCCCTTCCTTCAACAAAACGATATGCTCACATACTGCAAAAAAAGCAATATCCTTCTGACGGCTTATGCGCCCCTGGGTTCCGGTGACCGCCCTGCCGCCATGAAGGGTAAAAATGAGCAGAGCCTTCTTACCAACCCGGTCATATTAAAAATTGCCGAAAAAAATAATTGCAGCCCTGCCCAGGTATTAATCACATGGGCCATGAAACGGGAAACCGCCGTCATACCCAAATCAGTCACCCCCGGCCGATTGGCTGAAAATTTCAAATCCATTACCATGGAACTGTCCAATGGGGATATGGAAGCGCTGTCACACCTTGACACCGGTGCCCGATATGTTCGCGGTGATTTCTGGACAATGACCGGGTCTCCCCATACATTACAAAATCTATGGGATTAGACTTTGATTTAAAAAATTTTGATAGAGCAACAAAAAAGGCATAGGAACCCAACAAAGAACAAGGCATGCAAAACGGCTGGCCCCGACTGAGTCTTTATTCAGAAATGGACATTACTTAGAATCATAAGCCCATTTCAAATAAAGACTCCCCCAGGTAAAACCGCCTCCAAAGACGGCGAACACAATGTTGTCGCCTTTCTTTAATTGTTTTTCCCACTCCCATAAACAAAGTGGAATCGTTCCATTGGTTGTGTTACCGTAACGGTGGATATTGATCATTACCTTTTCTTTTTCAAGGCCCATTCGCTTTGCTGTGGCCTCGATAATCCGAAGATTTGCCTGGTGCGGAACAAGCCATGCGATATCATCTGAAGTCAGGCCGTTTTTTTTCATAATCTCAACCGACACATCGGCCATATATTTAACGGCAAATTTAAAGACAGCCTGCCCTTGCTGATAGATGTAATGCTCACGGGTCTCAACAGTTTTATGCGAAGCCGGTTTTAGGGATCCACCGGCTTTCTGGTGTAAATAAACATGGCCGGCGCCATCTGATCGCAAAATAATGTCCTGTATTCCCAGAGCTTCGGCATTGGCTTCAACAAGAACGGCGCCTGCCGCATCACCAAAGATGATACAGGTTTTACGGTCGGTGTAATCGACAATCGACGACATTTTATCGGCGCCAACCACCACCACTTTTTTTGCCTTTCCGCATTTTACAAATTTCTCGGCTGTGGCCAGAGCGTAAAGAAATCCTGAACAGGCCGCATTTATATCAAAACTAAAGGCATTTTTAATCCCGACTTTATCACTGATAATGTTGGCAGTTGCCGGAAACAGCATGTCCGGTGTTACCGTAGCACAAATCAACAGATCAATCTCGTCAGCTGACGTGCCGGTTTTGGCAAGTAATTTTCTGACGGCATCACCGGCCATATCCGAGGTGCCGAGACCGTTGCCTTTCAAAATCCGTCTTTCACTTATCCCGGTTCGGGCAACTATCCACTCGTCACTTGTATCGACCATTGTTTCAAGCTCTTGATTCGTCAGAATATACTCAGGAATTGAGCACTCTATGCCGGTTATGGCCGCTGATATATTTTTCATTATTTACACACTTCTTTCATTTTGGGGACCGGTTCAAACGACGCGGTTCAACGCATTAATGGGGGCCTGGCCCTTTGCTATCCGCTGTATATTTTCCCTGAAAAATACAAATCGGCGATGGTGAAATTTAAATCCATCCGGAGCCCCGGCCATATGCGGGGTCAGAATCACATTGTCCAGCCTGCGAAGCGGACTGGTTGCCGGCAGCGGTTCCGTTTCAAACACATCGAGCCCGGCGCCGCCGATGGCTGAAGCTGCCAGGGCATCGACCAGGGCTGATTCATCAACCACCGATCCCCGGGCCGTGTTGATCAAAAACGCGTCTTTTTTCATCAGCGCCAGTTCTCTGGCGCCGATGAGGTGGCGGGTGTCGGTATTCAATGCAACGTGCAGGCTGACAAAATCAGATTGCCGGAGCAGGGTATCCAGGTCCGTCACCTGTATAAAATCAGGAACTTCAACCGGCCGATGATGAAAGGCCAGAATGTTCATTTGCAGCGCATGGACAAGATGTGCCACGGCCCTTCCGATATTGCCCAGGCCCACAATGCCAATGTTTTTTTCGCAAAGCTCACCCCCCGAATAAGCAACGTCATCGTGCCCGGCCCGCATTTTCCGATCCAGAAAAAGAAAATTTTTAGCCCGGCACAGCATAAGGCCCAGCACATGCTCGGCAACCGCCCGGGCATTGACGCCGCTACCATTTGCCACCCAGACCCTTTGTCGGGTGCAGGCGTTTATATCAACATTGTCATATCCCGCACCGGTCTGAACCAGTTTCAGTTTTTCAAGACCGGCCAGCAACCGGGCATCAACAGCCATATTTTCGGGAATGATAACATCCGCATCCTTTATCGCGGACGGCCAATCCCCTCCCCTGCCCACGATGATGTCCCAGGCATCGGGAAATATGGCCAGTATACGATGCCGGGCGTCCTCTGAAAAATCTCCAAAAACAACGACCTTCATGACATGCTCCCTTGCTGACCTTACCGGCGGCCAAAAACGTTTTCAGCTTTATTGATGAACGAGTATGGAAAACCAAATAACAAACGACAGCCCACATGTCAAAAGCAGAATAAACCCATACCTTGCTGGTTTCATCGATAATGGCTTGAAATAATAAGGGCTGAATGTTATCCTTTTCCATCCATGACCTATCCATGACCGCTGATTATTTTTATCAGATAGAACTGCCTGAAAGGAGGCCCTGCATGCCCCATCCAAAGCATGCCATGGAAATTTATCAACTCCTGGAAAAATCCAATTGCCGGGAATGCGGTGAAAAAACATGCCTTGCCTTTGCCGGCGCTGTTTTTCTCGGGAAAAAAAAGATTGAAGAATGCCCTCACCTGGACAGGGAAACCCTCCAGCGGTTTTCAGCCGGACCGGGGCACCCGGATACCATTGACGAAAACCGGGACAAGTATCTTGAAACACTGAAAAGCCAGCTTGCCGAAACAGATCTTGAAGCCGCTGCAGAAAGGGCCGGGGGACAATTTTCCCGGGGACGCCTCACCCTCAAGGTAATGGGCAAAGATTTCAGTATCGATAAAAACGGCCGATTTTCCACGGATATTCATGTCAACCCCTGGATCGCGGTGCCGTTTTTAACCTATGTGCTCCGCGGAAAAGGACGACCTGTTTCCGGCCGGTGGCTTTCCCTCAGGGAGCTGAAAGACGGCAGGGAACGCTACCCGCTTTTTCAAAAAAGATGCGAAGCCCCCATAAAACAGGTGGCCGACACCTATACCGATCTTTTTGACGACATCGTTCATCTCTTCAATGGAAAACAGGTGGCCCGGCAGTTCAAGTCCGATATTTCCGTTGTCCTGCATCCTTTCCCCAAAATACCGGTAATGCTTTGCTACTGGCGCCCGGAAGAGGGACTGGCCTCAAGTTTTAATCTTTTTTTCGATGAAACGGCCAATGACAATATCGGCATTGATGCCATTTACACCCTTGGGGCCGGCCTTGCCCAGATGTTCGAAAAACTCGCCCTGCGGCATGGGTTCAGGTAGGATCAAGCTTTTTTCTTTACGCATACCGGTCTTCCGGTGTAACTTGATCCTTACCCTTAAAAGGCCGGATATAATCCCAGACCCGATCCGGGAAGTATGATTGTCGGCCATCCGGCTTTCGGATTTTGTATCAGCAAAAGGAGGGAACGTGAGACCATTTCGAAATTTTATTTTACTGGGCGCACTTATTCTTCTGATCCTTCTAACCGTTTCCCAAAGCTGTTCAAAATCAGAACCGCCGATAACGCCCAAAACAGAATTTTTTCACCTCTCCAGGTTCATTGAACCCGATACCTGCGGCGGTTGCCACAGTGGCATATTTGAACAGTGGCAAAATTCAATGCACCACCTCTCCCAAAAAGACCCGGTCTACCTGAGCGTTTCCCAATACATGCTCAAGGGTCTCACCGACAGAGGCGAGATAAAGGAATCCGAAACCTGTGTCAAGTGCCATGTACCCGTGGGGGTTGTCACCGGCTATCCTGAAAAAACATCTAATGATACGGCAAAAATTCCCGAACTGGCCATGGAAGGCATCCAGTGCGATTACTGCCATTCAGCAACCGGGGCTGAAAAATTGTTCAACAATGATCTGAAGTTGCGTCCGGGTAATGGGGAGGATGATCCGGGCATCAAGCGAGGCCCCCGCAAGGACGCGGAATCCGATTTTCATGCCACGGAATTCTCCGCTTTTCATACCGATTCCGCCATATGCGGCACCTGCCACAATGTCAAACATGTGGCATTTGGCACCGACCTGGAAACCACGTATGACGAGTGGCTGAAAGGACCTTACAACACCGAAAATCCCGACACCCGGATCACCTGCCAAGGCTGCCACATGTACCAGCGGCCGGGTATGGCTGCAACCGGATCCACACAGCGACCGCCCAACCCGGGTGTTTCGGCAGAAGACGGTCCCTTGCGTGACCATGTGTTTACCCATTATTTTGTCGGTGCCAACACCTTTATCCCCGATAGCGTCAATGATCAGGCCAAAGTTGCCATGGCTCAGTCGCGACTGAAAAACGCGGCAACCCTTATTCTCGATGCCAGTCAAAAAAAAGAAACAGGCCGTCTGGTGGTTAAAATATCCAATACCGGTGCCGGGCACTATCTGCCCACCGGTCTCACCGATGTCCGCCAGATGTGGCTTGAGGTAACGGTAACGGACGAAGATCAAAAAGTTGTTTTTGCATCCGGAAAACCGGACAAAAACGGCCATCTTCCTAAAGAAACGACAGTGTACAACACGGTCTTTGGAGACGGCCAGGGCAAGGCCGTCGTCAATATCGCCAAGGCCCGGGAAATTCTAAAGGACAATCGAATCCCGCCCCTTAAATCGGCTTATGAAACAATTTTACTACCGGATCAGACACTGAAAACCCTCATTGTAAACGTCAAATTGCAGTACCGGAGTGCACCGCAAAGGTTAATGGATCAGGTCAATGGCCAGGGAAAAGTAAAACTACCGGTGGTCACCATGGCGGAAATCGAAAAACAAGTTTTTTAGTTAGTGCTTGGCCGAAAACGCAGTTACAGCATCTTCCAGTTGCGCAACGCATGAAAAACCAAGAACGTATTCCATTCACAATCCCTTTCACCCCAATCACCACCGGGGTGTTGGGTTTTGCAAAGCCGCCTGAAGGCCTTGGCCAGCATCCGGTCGGTTTCCGGGCAGGTCATATGGGCCAGCGCGTTCACGGTCTGATAAAACGGCAGCAGATCACCCCAGGTGCCGTCCGGTTGCTGGGCCCCATCGATCCAGCCGATAATTGTTTTGACACCCGCCTGCTGCAGCGGGTCGGGCTGAACCACCAGGGCACGCAGGATATTACTGACCGATGCGGCATCAGCGGCAACGGTTTCAGGACGGTTGAGGGTTTGGGTGAGATCACGGCAAAACTGCCGGGTCTGTGGCCTTTCTTTAAACCCGAAAATGGTTGACAAAAAAACCGCCGCACTTTTGTAAAGGACATCCAGCCGCCCCTTTCTAAACGGCACCCCTTGCAATTCAGGGCCTGAGGAGACATCCTGATCCCGCGAAACCGCCCGGGCCTGACCCTCAAGCCAGCATAAAGCGGCTTCAATCGGCAAATCCCCCGCTCTGACGGTCAGGTGCAGGCCGAATAATCGCCTGATGGTTTCCATGGGCGAATGATCCCAGGAACCATCACTGCACTGCCCGTGATACAGGTAAGCCACGGTCTCCAAAAAATCTTCCCGCCATTGGTTTTTGCCGGACTCATCCAGCCATTTTTGCCGGGCATACAGACCTGCCGGCGATTTACTGTGCTTGAAAACCACAAGCGGGTCCGCACCAAAATCGATTTTTTTCATTGAGGCTATCCTTTAATTTCAGGTCCACAGACCACTCAGCACCCGGCGCCTTCGATGAGGTTACCCCGGTTGGCCTGCCCGGGTTCCCGGATGCCCACCATGGTCATGAGCCGGGTAAGCTCTGCGGTAATGGCGTTGATCATTTCGCAAACCCCTTTTTCTCCGCCGGCGGCAAGGCCCAGCAGAATCGGCCGACCCAGGCCCACCAGACGGGCGCCAAAGGCCAGCCCTTTGAGCACATCGCTGCCGCGACGAAAACTGCCGTCCACGATAATCTCGGCCTTGCCGTCCACCGCCTTGACGATTTCATCCATCACCTGCAACGAATGGGGCAGATAGTCCAGGGTATGGCCCCCATGGCTGGAGACAAAGAGGATATCGGCCCCGGCGTCGACACATTTTTCTGCATCCTGGCGGCTCAATACGCCCTTGCAGACCATTGGGACGGATACCTTTTGACGAATTTGACGAATTTCCGCCAATGAAAAAGGAACGCATTCAACACCCATTTCCCGATCTCCGACCTTGGTCCCCTGCCCCGAATCGATCTCGATGCCCACCCAGGCCACCCCGGCAGCCTGAATCTCATCCAACTGCCGATACATCTTCCTGCGATCTTTAAGGGGCTTGACATTGGCCGCCAGGGGGACACCGGTGGCCGCCAGTGCTTTCAAATTCTGAGGGATGGGCGTGCCCGTCCACATGAGGCTTCCGGCTGCTTTCAGGCCCCTGGCCAGCGCAAGCATGGCATCTTCAGCAATGGCCGGAATCGGCATGGTCATGGCCGACATGATAACCGGGGTGGCCAGCTCAACGCCTTGAATGCGACAGGCGGTGGATGCTTCGCCGGCATCAATGCACTGCTGCCGGAAGGTATAGCGATCCAGTATCCGCCGGTCATGCGCCCGGATAAATCCGGTTTCGACGTAATCGAGCAGCCGTCCGTATTCTTTTTCTTTAAAAAAGGCCTCGCCTTTTTGATAAATTTCGCTCAATTCCATAATTTTCTCCTATCTACAGCATTATGGCAGCAAAAGTGTTTTACCGGTGGTCCTGCGGCCTTCCAGTTCACCATGGGCCCTTGCCGCCTCAGACAGCGGAAAGGTCTGTCGCACGTCTATCTTCACCGCTCCTTTTACCACCACATCAAATAAATCCCGTGCATGGGCCAGCAGATCCGATGGCCGGGCCGTATAGGCCATAAGTGACGGGCGGGTGAGAAACAGGGATCCTTTGGCGCTCAATATTCCCGGATCCAGGGGTTCCACCGGCCCGGAAGACTGCCCAAAGGTAACCATCATACCCCTGGGACGCAGGCAATCCAGGGATTTCATAAACGTGGCCCGCCCCACGGAATCATAAACCACATCCACACCCCGACCATCCGTGACATCCTTAATTTTGGTCACAAAATCTTCGGTATCGTACAAGATGGGATGGTCACACCCATTGGCTTTTGCCAGAACCGCCTTTTCGGGTGTACCCACCGTACCGAAAACCGTTGCCCCCTTGTGCCGGGCCCATTGACAGACGATGGCCCCCACCCCGCCGGCAGCGGCATGGATGAGAATCGTGTCACCGGCCTTTACCGGATAGCATCCGTGCAGCAGGTAGCGCGCCGTCATTCCCTGCAGCATCATGGCCGCCCCCTGCTGTTCGGAAATACCGTCAGGCAGTTTAACCAGGCGATGGGCCGGCATGCACCGCACTTCACAATAGGCCCCGGGGGGAACGCCTGCATAGGCAACCCGATCGCCCACGGCGACCTCACTGACGTCCGGTGCCACCGCTTCCACCACACCGGCGCCTTCCAGTCCGGGTATGTGCGGCATGGACGGCAAAGGGTACAATCCGGTCCGGTGATAGACATCAATAAAATTCAGGCCCACGGCACTATGCCGCACCCGGGCTTCTCCGGACCCGGGCTGTCCCGGATCATAGTCTTCCCATTTAAAAACATCCGGTCCCCCGGTTTCATACATTCGAATGGCTTTGGACATTTTTTTATCCTCCTTTTATTATTTCGCACATTGCCTTGGCACTTGGGTTAAACCGCGTATTTTTTTCGCACCCCAGAATTTCGCCCGGCACCATTAACCTGCCTGGATCAGATTATTGAATTTTTGCCCGGTAAAGCCTCAAGCTGTTGGTAACAACGGAGATACTACTCATGGCCATGGCCAGGGCCGCCAGGATGGGGTGAAGCTGTCGCAGCATCATGGGAAAAAATTCAAACGGTGCCAGGGCGCCGGCGGCCACCGGTATCAGGATTACGTTATAGACAAACGCGAAAAAAAGATTTTGCCGCACGGTGCGCATGGTCTGACGGCTGACGGCAATCGTGCGCGGAATGCCGCGCAAAGTACCGCTGGAAAGAATCACGTCGGCGGCCTCGATGGCGATGTCCGTTCCTGTCCCAATGGCCATACCGACGTCCGCCCGGGCCAATGCCGGCGCATCGTTGATGCCGTCGCCCACCATGGCCACCGTATGGCCGTTGTCCATGATTTCTTTGACCCTGGAAGATTTTTCATCCGGCCGCACCTCGGCGTAAACTTCATCGATACCGACCTGGTCGGCTATGGTCTTTGCAGTTCGGGGGTTGTCACCGGTGAGCATGACAACCCTTAGCCCCTGGTCATGCAAGTACGCAATCGCTTCTTGTGAATCGGGTTTCACCCGATCGGCTACGGCTATCAATCCGACCATGCGATCGCCGTATTCAACCATCATGACCGTTTTACCTTCCGCCTGCAGCCGCTGAATATGGCCTTGTGCGGAAGCCGAAAGGGGCTCATTAAACCATTTGGGTTTGCCCACACGAACCTGTTGACCTGAAACCACGGCTTGAACACCGAAGCCACCGTGGGATTGAAAGTCTTCGGGAGTCGCCAACTCAATTTTTCTCAATTTTGCTTCCCGGGCAATGGCCTTACCCAAAGGGTGTTCGGATCCCTGCTCAACGGATGCGGCAAGTTTGAGAACGCTTTCTTCGGACATCTTGTCGTCATCTAAAACAACAAGATCGGTCAGCGCCGGTTTACCTTCGGTGATGGTGCCGGTTTTATCCAGAACGATGGTATCCAGTTTGGTGGCATTTTCAAGGGCGTCCGCCCGCTTAAACAAAATACCCATCTCCGCGCCCTTTCCCGTTCCGGCCATAATCGCTGTCGGTGTCGCCAGGCCCAGGGCACAAGGACAGGCAATGACCAGCACGGCCACCAGTCGAATCATGGATGGCACAAACTCACCCGTACTCCCCCACCAGATACTGAACGTGACTATCGCGATAAGAATGACCGCCGGCACAAAGACCGTCGCCACCCGGTCGGCCAGCGCCTGAATCGGTGCCTTGCTGCCCTGTGCTTCCTGAACAAGGCGGATAATCTGGGCCAGTGCGGTCTCCTGACCCACCCGGGTCGCCCGGAATTTAAGCAACCCTTCACCGTTGATGGTACCGCCGACGATGGTATCATCGACCTTCTTATCCACGGGCAGCGGTTCGCCGGTAAGCATGGATTCATCCACAAATGACTGCCCTTCAATCACCGTTCCGTCCACCGGGATACGCTCCCCGGGCCGTACCACCACCACCATTTCCTGTTTCACCTGTGAAAGGGGTATTTCCTTTTCCTGCCCTTTTTCAAGAATAAAGGCGGTCTTGGGTTGCAACCCGATCAGTTTGCGAATGGCGTTGCCGGTCTTGCCCTTGGTGCGGGCCTCCAGCAATTTACCCAGCTTGATCAGGGTAATAATGACTGCCGCAGTTTCAAAATAGACATGCTGACCTGCAAAGGGGAAGAGCAATACAACCAGAGAATAAAAATAGGCGACGGAAGAACCAAGAGCGATGAGGACGTCCATATTGGCGCTTTTGTTGCGAAGGCTCTTGAAGCCGCCGACATAGTAGTCCCATCCGGTGTAAAACTGGACCGGTGTAGCCAGAAAGGCAAACAACCAGTTCATCCACTGCGCGTGGCTCCAAACCCCGATGAGGCTGAAGTCGCGCAGCATACTCAAGGTGAACAGCGGCAGTGCAAAGACAACGCCCACCATAAATTTACGGGTCTGGTGGCGGATTTCGCTCTGCCGGGCAAACTGCTCGGCATCTTCTCCTTGCTGGCTGTCTTCCGGGGCGATTGCGCCATAGCCGATCTTTTCAATCGCAGCAATAATATGGTCAATGCTCACTATTTCAGGCACATAATCGATGGCGGCGCGTTCGGACGCAAAATTTACCGTAGCTTGTGCGACACCATCCACTTTTTTATTCAGCGTCCGTTCGATGTTGGCCGCACAATTGGCACAGGTCATGCCGGTAATCGGCAACTCCAAATGATGGGTGACAACGCCATAACCGGCGCGTTGAATGGTCGCCACCAATTCAGTTACTGTGGCCTGCCCCGGGTCAAAGCGAATATTTACTTTTTCCGAGGCAAAGTTGACCGTAGCCTCTTTGATGCCGTTCATTTTATTCAGACTGCGTTCAATATTCGCAGCGCAATTGGCACAGGTCATACCCGTGACAGAAAAAATTATATTTTTTTCAGACATCGGCGCACACCTCTTTGTTATACCCTGATATTTTTGCACTAAATCGATAAATAGCCCCGGATAGCCATTCCAATTAGCGTGTTCAATAAGGCATGAAATACAGACACGCAATGAAGTGTAGCGCTTACCCGAGCCAAATATAATGCAAAAATTCTTATTAAACAATATAAGCATGGTTTATGCCAAAAAAAGGATATAAAGGATTTTCAAAATCATTCGACGCATTAACCAAAAAGAGGCTATCGTGACGTCAAAAAAACATATACAATGGCAATCATTGGACGGATCAGCATCTTTTTCGACTCCTCGCTGTTTCATGTGGATAAAATTGACTTGATAAAGCCCCCCGGATGAAAGTATCCCGGGGCGCCCCACTTGAAACAGCGAGGAACCTCTTTTTCTTTTCTTTCAGCCGGGCATCGAGCAGTGGGCGCCCTGAAAGCGCCGTTATCACGTTTAAATAATGATGGCCGAAGACCCTTGCCCCTGATGAAAAAAACAGGCACCAGGGTCAATTTCATCGACAACAATCGAAAATCAATATACGCTGAGCCGACCTGTCGGTTACGATTAAACGATACAGGGGCTCACGCAAACAAGAGGTTACCCAATGAAAAAATACACATCCAAATTGCTTCTCATTGTGGTCCTGATGATCCTGGCCGTTTCCTTTTTTATGTTTGATCTGGAACAACTATTTACCCTGGACAACCTGAAAGCCCATCAACTGACCTTTGAGCGCTATTATGAAAACCATGTGGGCCTGACCCTTTTCCTGTATTTTATGATCTATGTGGGTATGGCCGCGATTTCATTACCGGGCGCTACGGTGATGACCCTTGCCGGCGGCGCCCTTTTCGGATTAGGTGCCGGCACCCTGATTGTCAGCTTCGCATCTTCCATTGGCGCGACACTGGCGTTTTTAGCTTCCCGTTTTCTTCTCCGGGACAGCATTCAACGTAAATTCGGTGAAAAATTGGTATCCATCAACCAGGGGGTTCAAAAAGATGGTGCGTTTTATCTGTTTACCCTTCGCCTGGTGCCCCTATTTCCCTTTTTTGTCATTAACCTGGTCATGGGGCTGACATCCATTCGCACGCTTGTTTTCTACATCGTCAGCCAACTGGGCATGCTGCCGGGCACCCTGGTGTATGTCAATGCCGGTACCCAACTGGCCAGGATCGCGTCACTCCAGGACATTTTATCGCCGGCCCTGATCTTCTCTTTTGTGCTGCTGGGCGTATTTCCGCTAATGGCAAAGGCATTTATCTCGGTCGTCAAGGGTCGGCGCATATATGCAAAATGGCCAAAACCCGAACAGTTTGATTACAACATGGTGGTCATCGGCGCCGGTTCCGCAGGTCTGGTGGCGTCATACATCGGTGCGGCCGTTAAAGCCAGGGTGGCGCTCATCGAAAAGCACAAAATGGGGGGGGACTGCCTGAATACCGGTTGTGTACCCAGCAAGGCCCTGATCCGTTCGGCGAAAATGTTGAATTATGCAAAACGGGCCAAAGAATTCGGGTTTTCTTCCGGAACACTGGATTATGATTTCGCCGATGTCATGGAGCGGGTCCAGGCGGTAATCAAAAAGGTTGAACCCCACGACAGCGCAGCGCGATACACCGATCTGGGCGTGGAGGTGATTCAAGGCGAGGCCAGGGTTACGTCTCCTTTTACCGTTGACGTAAACGGCCGGATCCTGACCACGAAAAATATCGTTGTGGCCACCGGTGCCCGGCCCTTTGTCCCGCCCATTCCGGGACTGGATCAAATCAGGTACCTGACCTCGGACAATGTCTGGGCGCTTCGCCGCCTGCCGTCACGACTGGTGGTTCTGGGCGGTGGTCCTATCGGGTGCGAACTGACCCAGACCTTTGCCCGCCTGGGTTCGGATGTCACCCAGGTGGAAATGATGCCGCGCATCATGCTCCGGGAAGATGAAGACATTTCTGAAATGGTTCACAAAAAATTCGAGGCGGAAGGGGTTCACGTGCTCACCGGTCACAAAGCCAAAAAAATCCGGGTGGACCAGGATCGCAAAATTCTGGTCTGCGAAAATGAGGGTGGCGAACTTGAAATTGAGTTTGATGAAATCCTGGTGGCGGTCGGGCGGACGGCCAATGCCCGGGGATTCGGCCTGGAACAGCTGGGCGTAACCCTGCGGACAAACGGGACGCTGGAGACCAACGGGTTATTGCAAACCAACTATCCGAATATTTATGGCAGCGGTGATGTGGCCGGCCCTTACCAGTTTACCCACACGGCGGCCCATCAATCCTGGTATGCTGCCGTCAATGCACTGTTCGGCAAAATCAAACGGTTTTCCGTGGATTACCGCGTCATCCCATGGTCGACGTTTACCGATCCTGAGGTTGCCCGGGTGGGGCTCAACCTTCAGGAAGCCAAAGAAAAAAACATTCCTTACGAAGTTACCGACTATGGGATCGACGACCTGGATCGGGCCATTGCCGACAGTGAGGATCATGGTCTTGTGCGGGTGTTAACCAGACCGGGAACAGATAAAATCCTCGGGGTTACCATTGTCGGGGCCCATGCCGGGGACCTTATCGCCGAGTATGTACTTGCTATGAAAAACAATCTCGGGTTAAATAAAATTCTGGGCACGATTCACATCTATCCCACAATGGCCGAAGCAAACAAATATGCGGCGGGGGCATGGAAAAAGGCCCACGCACCCGAAAAACTGCTCGGTTGGATCAGCCGATACCATACCTGGATGCGGAAATAAGCGCTACAGGACAATCCCCTGCCGGGCATTTCGAACGCTTGGCGCCGAATTTCATGCGCATCCGGATAAAAGCAACCCGGGGCGAACCACTTGAAACAGATAGGAAAAAAGAAAAAACCATGACTGCGAATAACAAACTCCCCACTTTCAACAAGTTTTCATACTGTCTCATATTTATGGGACTGATATTTCTATTGCCGCTGTCGGCATGGCCGGCGGTGGATCATCAAATTTTCGCTGATCTGTTATCCGAATACAACGCAGATGGCCATGTTGATTATGCGGGATTTAAACACGATGAGGGCCGTCTCGATGCCTATCTGGAGACCCTGGCAAAAATTGATCCGGCATCACTTACCCGGAACCAGCGGTTTGCCTTTTACGTTAATGCGTACAATGCCTGGACCATCAAACTCATCCTTTCCCGGTATCCGGAGGTAACCTCGATAAAAGAATTTGGCAGCCTGTTTAAAAGCCCGTGGAAACAAAAATTTGTCAAGATCGGGGGAGAAACCATCACGCTGGACCACATCGAACACGGCATCCTTCGCCCGGAATTTAAAGATTCCAGGGTTCATTTTGCCGTCAATTGCGCCTCCAGAGGATGCCCTCAGCTGCATGGGGAGCCGTTTACAGGCGCCCAGCTCGATGTTCAATTAAACACGGTGACCCGGCGGTTTATCAATGATCCCCGACTAAATCGGATAGAAGACAATACCCTTTATGTCAGCAGCATTTTTAAATGGTTCAATGAAGATTTCAACGACGACAACATCGGCTTTATGGAACGCTATGCAGCGCCCGCGTTTAAAGATGCCATCACTAGCCGCAGGCCATCACTTAAAATAAAATACCTGGACTACGACTGGTCACTGAACGGCAATTGATAGGGGTGCATTTCGTATTCAGTTTTGACGGTCTCGTAAAAAGTCCAACTCCTGTGTTGCGCTGCATTTCGCAATCATTCAACGTACGATGGCTACGCCTCATGATTGCAAAATTTGCACGCCTTGGATTTGAACTTTTTACGAGACCGTCTAAATTCGACTTTTTACAAGTTTATCAGTTTTAGGCGCCTTGCTGTCTCTTGTGGATAAAGTTGACGCAATACTGTATCCTGGCGCGATCCACTTGAGACCGCGAGAAACAAAAAAAGGAACATCACCATTATGAGCTGGAAAATTTCACACCAAACAGAACATATCCTGGACAAAGGAAATGACAATGGGGGCATCAACCGGGACGAGGCCCTGGCCCTGATGCAACTTGAGCTCCACTCAAAAGAGGCCTACGCCCTCATGGAAACAGCCAACCGGATTTCAAGGAAGCAGTTCCGCAACAAAGGTGAAAACCATTTTCATATCGGCATCAATGTGGAAGCCTGCCCCTTTAACTGCAGCTTTTGTTCCCTCACGGTCAAGGCCGGCATATTCAAAGAAAAAATTGAATTCACCGATGAAGAGATCCTGAAATGGGCTAAATCGGCTGAATCCGACGGGGCGGATGCGCTGAACCTAATGACCACCGGGACCTATTCCTTTGAAAAACTCTTAAGAACCGGGCGGATGCTGAAAAACGCGGTATCAATTCCCCTGGTGGCCAATACCCGTGACATCGACCATGGGGAAGGAGAACGGCTTCTGGATGCCGGATTTGTGGGTGCTTACCATGCCGTAAGATTAGGTGAAGGGAAAGACACGCCGTTCAAGCGGCAGAAGCGTATCCATACGATCACTGTTTTAAAAGACGTGGGCCTTCAATGGATGAATTGCATTGAACCGGTGGGCCCGGAACATGATATGGCAGAGATTATCGACCTCATGTTCCTGGCAAGAGAACACCGGGCCACCTACAGTGGCGTTATGAGACGCATCAACTTTCCCGGGTCTCCCATGGCACCCCATGGCATGATCAGCGAACTTGAAATGGCCAGGATGGTGGCGGTGAGTCGACTTGTAATGGGTGACGTGCCAAAGGCCCACTGCACCCACGAACCCCATAGTGCCTCCCTTCTTGCCGGCGCAAATCTTTTTTTCCCCGAAGTGGGCGCCAGTCCCCGGGACGGCAAAGCGGATACCGGTAAGGGAAGAGGAAAAGGCCTGGAAGATTGCAACCGAATTCATGTTGAGATGGGCTGGAACCCTGCTTTAGCATCCAACTGCTTTGAACATGGGAAAACCGGAAGGAGAGAAACCCAATGAAACGGTTACTGCCGGCAATGCTTTTTCTGGTCTGTTCATTCTTTGTTGATCAAGGGGTTGGTGTGGCAGCAGATATCAGGATCGGCACCTGGAAAACAGCCCAGACCATCCAGCCCTTTTTCTATGAAAAATTTTTACCACCGGGCCAAAAGGCAGCCATATTCTCTTTCACCAACCCGGCGGACCAGAAGGTGGCCCTCCTTGCCGGAAGTCTGGATATGTGCGGCACCACCCTGGCCCATGCCATCCATTCCGCTTCAAGGGGAGAGCCGGTTGTCCTTGTAGCGGCCCTTTGCAATAAAAGTTCGGCCCTGGTGGTCAAGAAAAATGGTCCCATCAAAACCATTACGGATTTGAAAGGCAAAAAAATCGGATATGTCCCCGGCACCATGCACGAAATACTCCTGCGGGAGACACTGACCCGAAACGGGCTGTCACCGGCCACGGATGTGCACCTGACCCGGGTTGACTTTTTTGACATGGGAATGGCGCTGGCCAGGGGCAGCATAGACGCCTTTCTTTCCGGTGAGCCGTTCCCGAGCCTTGCCCTGCACAGCGGTTACGGGAAAATCCTGTCCTATCCTTACTATGGGGAATCCATCGGGACCATCAATGCAGGGATGATCGTAAAGCGAAAAACCATCGAAGAAAATCCGGCTCTTGTTTATCAGTTGGTATTGGCTCACGCCCGTGCAACCCAGTATCTTAAATCCCATGAAGACCAATGGCTTAAAAAAGCATCTGCGTTTGGAACGCCGCTGGCGGTTCTGCATAAGGCTGCCCCCAACATGGAACTGGCCTGGGATATGGATGCGTCTTTTATAAAAAAAGCCCGATCCCTTGGAGCGCGGCTGCAGGCGTTGGGTATTATTGAAAAGCAACCGGATTATGAAAAATTGTTTGATCTTTCTTTTGTCAAACAGGTGATAAAAAACGGCTCATTGGATGTCGTCCAATAGAGGAGAAAATGATAAAAACGGGAAATACGACACTTCACAATTTCACATTTCAACTATTGCCCTGGATTATACCGGCGGGATTCATCACTGCGTGGATCGTTATCAGTGAGACCGGACTGATCCCCACCTACCTGCTGCCCCACCCTGTCGAAATCTGCAAGGCCGGTTACACCTATATCTTCGGTACCCCCGGAGAAGCCCCCTATGCCGGGCGTTTTTTCAATGATGCCGGCGCATCACTTATCAGGGTCTGCAGCGGGTTTGCGGTGGCGGTCATCTTCGGCATTCCATTGGGGATTATATCCGGGCGGCTCGCCTCGGTTCAGAAGCTCTTGAGCAGCACGATCAATGGATTGAGATCCGTTCCCGGTATCAGCTGGCTGCCATTGGCCATGATCTGGTTCGGCATCGGTATAAAAACCACCCTGTTTTTAGTCGCATTGGCCGCATTTTTCCCCATCTATCTGAATGCGGCGGCAGGCGCCAGGCAAATCAACCCGCTTCTCCTCCAGGCAGGCGCCATGATGGGCGTAAACAGGCTGCGGGGTACCTTTGCCATCCTGCTGCCGGGCGCCATGCCACATATAATGACGGGCCTGCGGCTTGGCCTGGGTATTTCATGGGCCTACCTTGTCCTGGGTGAACTCACGGGGGTTCCCAATGGTCTGGGGGCGGTTATCATGGATGCCCGCATGCTGGGGCGTATCGATATTATTGTTGTCGGCATCATCATTATCGCAATTCTGGGTCGCCTGGGGGATCAACTGCTCACGACATCATTAAAATTCTGTTTTAAAAGTGCCAGGAGAATGTCTTGAAACCTGAGCTGACACCCCCCTCAAAACCCGATCCGGGGATGGGTAAAACAATCCTTGAGATCAACAATCTCGGAAAGGTCTTTCGGATCAACGAGACCTTTCTGGCCGTATTGGCGGGTATCGACTTCAGTGTCAAAAAAGGGGAGCTGATCTGTATCTTAGGCCGAAGCGGGTGCGGCAAATCGACGCTCTTAAAAATATTGGCCGGTTTCTTGGCACCCAGTTCGGGTGAGATCCGTTTGAACGAGAAACCGGTGTCAACGCCCGGAACTGACCGCTGTGTCATCTTTCAGGAAGATACACTGTTTCCCTGGTTGACGGTACAGGAGAATATCGCTTTCGGCCTGAAAGGTCGAAAGAAAGACAGGAAAAACACAGGGGAAGAAGTGGATCGTTTTCTATCCCTTGTCGGGTTGACGGATTTCAGAAACTATCTTCCCCGTGAGATTTCCGGTGGGATGAAGCAACGGGTGGCCATAGCACGCGTACTGATTCTTAAACCCCAGATTCTGCTGATGGATGAACCCTTTGCCGCTTTAGATGCCCAGACCCGCGAAGAGATGCAGAACCTTCTTCTGTCACTTTGGGAAAAACTGTCCCACACGATTATTTTTGTAACCCATGATGTTAACGAAGCCAGCACCCTCTCAGACAGAATACTCGTGATGGGCAGCAGCCCCGGGCGCATCCGCGAGGATATCCATGTGGGGCTTCCCCGGCCGAGAAAAATGGAGACACAGGCGTTTGCCTCTTTCAGCCGCAAATTACATCAGCATCTTCGCGACTGACATGTTGATGAACTCGTAAACGTCGGATTTAGACGGTCTCGTAAAACGTTCAAGTTCAAGAGGTGCAGATTTTGCAATCATGAAACGTAACCATCGTTCGTTGAAGGATTGCGGGCTGCAGCGCTACGCAGGAGTTGGACTTTTTACGAGGCTGTTAATTATCTTTGGTAAACACTTCCTTCGGTCGCATGGTGGTGCCGGTGGCGTTGGGAAAATCCTTAGCCTTGTAAGCCTTCTGGTTGTTATCAATCAGGTGTCTTGATGCTTCCATAAAATTACTGTAGCGCTTTTTGCATTCGTAAAAACCGTGCCACCAGACATAGTCCGGGGCCATCATGGCCGTTCCCATACGGGCCCGGCGCCCTTCATGGTGCCAGAGTTCATAATATTCGACCTCCAGCCGTTCATCGAAAAACCGGGTCTTGTCGAGAAGCCCTCGGACATACAGATCATCCAGCATTTTCTTGGCCGGTTTGAAATAGACATCGTTGTATTCGGCCACCACCTTATCCAGCTTGATATAATGGTCATCCACCCAGGTTTGCCCGTGGCACTGGGTGCAGACGACCTTCATCTTGTCGCGCTCCACCTGCCAGTTGGTTTTGGCCGGCAACGGTTTGAACCCGGACGGGCGGACGGTCAACGGGGCCTGAAGCTCCCAGGACAGCCGTTCGGTCAGATCATGGGTCGTCAAGGTGGTACCGGCGCCGGACATATGGCAGGCAGCGCAGGTGGGACCCCGAAAGTCCACCCCGGGGGTCCAGGTTCCCGGTGCCGCAATCCAGTTATAGTCATCTCCATGGGCCGTATAGATATCGCCATGCTTGGATTCCATGAAAATTTCCATCTGGGGGTGGTCCGGTCCCAGATGGCACTGACCGCAGGCTTCGGGCTTGCGCGCCTCCATCACCGAAAACATGTGCCGGGTATGACAGCTGGTGCAACTGCCCATACTGCCATCCAGATTGACCCGGCCGACCCCGACATTGGGCCAGGTAGCCGGATCGAGCTGGCCGTCCTTCATTTTGAGCACGGTGCCGTGACAGTAGTAGCACCCGGCGGTACGTTCAAGATCATTGTTCATACCCTTTTGGAGCCAGGGATCGATCTTCCAGATAATTTCCATGATGTTGGCATGCTTGCTCATGGCGTATTGCCTGGCTTCATCCGGGTGGCATCGGGAACAGTCCTTGGGGGTGACCACACCGGTAATGGGCACCTTGTATTCTGCAGTGCCATAGGTCTGATCCGAACGCTGGTACTGCTGGTAATGGGCCTGACTCACATCCGGATCGAATGCCTCGGCCCTGTGGCAGTCGTAGCAGGTAATGTTGGCACTGGCATGGCGGCTTTTAACCCAGTCGGCGAAAAGGCCGGGATGTTCGCGTTTGTGACATTCAATACAGGCGACGGCCTCTTTGGGCATGGCGCGTTCAATGCGAAATTCTTTGGCTTTGGGCACATTCTGGGCGGCAATATCTAAACAAAAAACCCCCGAAACAAAAAAAGGTTCCTCGCTATTTTGTGTGGGTGCCCCGGGATGCTTTCATTTTGACGTTCAAAAAACTCGGCACTAAGCGATCGTAACGCCGGACAGGGGTTTGGCACAAACCATCATATTGATATTTTATGTAAAAATTAAGCTATGGGTTCTATTTTAGGGCTGTCCGGCCGAACGCTCGCTAAGTCCCTCAAACAGTTTCGAGCATCAGAATGAAAGCATCCCGGGGCTGTAGCCGATCAAATTTACCCATACGAAACAGCGAGGAGCCAAAAAAAATGACGATTGAAACGAATAAACACGCTCTGAATCCCATGGGAACCCTCCTTGGGTTAAAATGACCGGGTATATAAAAAACCGTTTTGTCTTCGCGTGCCCTTAAATCCCCTAAATCCCCAGCCCGCGATAAGTCGCTTTATACTGCTTGTACTGATAGATCGGCCGCTGGATGTGAACCAGATGGCGGTGGCAGTCCACACATTTTTTTTCATAGCCCGGTCTCGGATACAACACGGACCGGTGGGCCAGCATGGCACCGCGCTTGTCGGGGATGTAAAGAATATTGCGATGACATTTCCGGCATTGCTCGTTTTTAAAAGCGGCATAGGCCTTTTCCCGCTGATGGGCATGGTCATACAGGCTCATGTCTTTAGTGAAATGGGCATAGACATCCTTTATGCCGTGGGCTGTTTTGGTATAGAAAAAATTGACCGTGTCATGGGGTGCCGGCAGGTGACAATCCATGCAGTCGGCCACAAACCCCTGGGCATTGTTGACGTGGGTCGATGTTTTCCAGGTGTTATAGGCAAATCGAATTTCATGGCAGGAGGCGCAAAATCCGGGCGTTGAGGTGCGGACCATCGTATAATAGCCGATGCTGAACAAGGGAAATGCGATAACAATTCCCAGAATAACCAGTGCTGCCGTAATGATATATTTTCTCATTGTGCGGCCCTGTTTGGTGTTTTTCAAGCAATCAGTATAGCCAAAATAAACAAAGACAGGTAATTGGATAGATTTCGATGCTGGGGGAAATGAGTGTTAATGCGGTATTATAGCGACCGCATCAATAGAGGCTCATATTATCTGGTTAGTCTTATTTTAATACTATAAAAACAATAAAAAGACAATATGAAAATTTATGCGGCGGATTATGCTGTAAAACCGATGTCAAAAACCTTATGACAGGAGGGGCAGATAAACAGCCATCGGGTTGTGTCCCCCTCTTTTCTAAACATGGAGTGGAAACCGTCCTTGTAGCCGCACACAGGACAGATTCTGAATTCTGTTTCAATTTCTGCGGTGATAATGTCGTCCGACATGGCGTATTCTCCTTTCAATTGGGATCCTCGCTGTTTCATGTGGGTCACCCCGGGGCTGTATCAAGTTAAGTTTACCCACACGAAGTAGCGAAAAACCTTCAATTATCAATGGCTACCGCATCTGCATCCACAATCGCCCTGACCGCAGGCCGATGCCCCGGCCATGGCCGAAACGATCTCGCGATCTTCGGCAGCGGCAATCTTGTCAATGAAGGCCTTGAGATAAAAGACCGGGACCTTGTGGATGAATTCATCAAGGGGCGGTGAGAGATGTTCGAACAGTTCACCTGTGTCTCGGCTGTGGATCTTAAAAAAAACAGATTCACCACAAGTCTTTCCCTCAAGGGCAGCCTCAAAAGGGGACAAACCCTGCACCCCCACCCCGAAGATAAATTCGAACGAGAGGGGAGTGCGGGTCAGACCCATGCGATCCCGGGTGCGGCCCGCTTCAATTAACAGCTTCACCTTTTTCATAGGGCCGATCATAATTTTCAAATTTTCCATGGGTCGTTACGCCAGTTCTTCAAAAAATTCCTGTTCCGCCCCGCATTTAGGGCAGACCCAGCCTTCGGGCAGGTCTTCAAATGCTGTTCCCGGTTCAATATTGTTTTCAAAATCACCTTCGGCCGGATCATAGACATACCCGCAAGGGCATTCATACTTTTTCATTTGGTTCTCCCTTTCGATCATTTTTTTATTCCGAGTTGAAAACCGGTTCGCCAGACCGGTCCACATCCAAAATATCCGTATCTGCCGTATGAAGATATCCAATTTCTGTGCCAATCCGGTAATCTTGATCTTAACGAAGATCCGTGTTCCTGGACGGGCGCTAACAAAATTGATCGTTTTAGCGGTTAGATCCATCATTACAGGATGTTTGCTCGCATGCCGGGTGTTATTTCTCATTAACGCCATGTGCTGGTCTGTAAAGCGAAACGCTAAATGAAGCGATACCAAAAATTTTTATTTTTCACTGTGATTGCATATGTTGTTCCCGGTCCAATCCAATACAAACTTGTCTCATGGGACACATTTATTGCATTGACACAGATGCTGCCGGGGATGTCCGACTTGACTTTATCTAAAGGCAATCTTAAGTTTTGATTTACATACAATTTTTTGCAAAGCCGATTTGAATGCTTTTCAAATAATTTATCACATATAATATCAACCTCTTACTAAGGAGTATATAATGGAAACGATTAAAAAAGGCCAATTTGTTCAGGTGCACTACAAGGGCAGTCTGGACAGTGGCGAAGTGTTTGACTCAAGCCAGGGGCGTGCCCCCCTTGAAGTGCAACTGGGTACCGGTCAACTGATCAAGGGCTTTGAAAATGAACTGCTCGGGATGAGTCTTGCCGAAAAAAAAACATTTACCCTTTCTCCGGAAGAGGCGTATGGCCATCGGGACGAAAGCCTTCAGCACAGTTTCGATCGCAAAGAACTTCCCGCCGAAGCACAGCCCAAGGTGGGTGATACCGTTGGACTGCAATCGAAAAGCGGTCAGCAGGTGCCGGCACGGGTCATCCTGGTAGACGAAGAAAAAGTTGTCGTTGATTTAAACCACATGCTGGCCGGCAAGTCCCTGACATTTGACATTGAGGTGGTGGGTGTCAGTGATACTGCCACCCAGGCAGAATCGGGATGCGGCGGTTGCTGTTCAGAAGGCGCCGGCAGTTGCGGCTCACACGGTTCCTGCTGCTCATAGCACAAGTTTAACCCTGCAACCTTTCAACGGGCCAACTCCCAGTGAGTTGGCCCGAATCCTGCATTTCAAGTACTCCGCATTCTATAGACAGGCCCGCACCGTTTCGCATAAAATGACATGCCGCCTGGCGCAATCAAACCAGCGTCAACAAAGGAGGGTTCATGGCATCACCCGTGGATTTCCAAAATCTGACCCCTGACATGCTCAAACAGTTTATGGACAATCACACCGAGCATCGCTATCAGCTTGTCGATGTCCGTCAACCGGATGAGTACGCGTCCGCTCACATTCCCGGGTCCCGTCTTATGCCCCTGACGGAACTGGAAGCCCGGCTCTATGAGCTGCCCGATGACCAGCATCTGATCTTTTACTGCCGCAGCGGCAGCCGTTCCATCTATGCCGCCACATTGGCCATAGATGGGGAAGTTACCCGAAAAACCGTTGGCCATTTAGCCGGGGGCATCATCGGCTGGGAAGGAAAGACCCTTGCCGATTTTCCCCGGGTTGAAGTGTTTGATACAGCGGCAGACCTTTCTCAGCTTCTGCTGACGACCATGGACCTTGAAAAAGGGGCCTACCTGTTCTATGCTGGTTTTTTGAAATCAATGGCACCCGAGATCCTGCGGCCCACTCTGACACGGCTGTCCAAGGCCGAAGAAACCCATGCCCGTATGATATACCGCCACCTGGCCGAGGTCGACAAAACAGCAGCACCGTTTGAAACCCTTTATGCCGGTCTCAAGGGAGACATACTGGAGGGCGGCGAAACCGTTGATGACCTGGCGGCCCGTTTTTCAGACATGCCCGGAGATGTGTGTCTTAACATCATCGAAATCGGCCTGTCCATCGAATTTGCCGCCTTTGATCTTTATAAGACCATGGCCGAACGGGCAGAAGATCCCCTTGTGAAAAGCACTTTTATCGAGATCGCCCAGGCGGAAAAAGCCCACATGCGCACGTTGAGCCGTTCTTTGGAACACTGTGGGAAGGTGCAAGCTTAAAATTACAAGCGAAAAAAGGGACTTTTCACCAAATGAAACGATTAGCCCCATTAGCGATTAGCGGTTAGCTTTACAAACTTAAAACCAAACAGGGAGACTGCCATGAATGACCAATTAAACGCCATGCTGCTGGGTGCCTTTGTGGGCGATGCACTGGCCCTGGGCCCCCACTGGGTATACAATACCCGGGTGATTGATAAAAAATTCGGCACAGTGGACCGATTTTACGATCCTGTGGCCTCCTACCACGCCAATAAAAAAAAGGGGGACTTTACCCACTATGGGGATCAGATGCTGGTACTCCTGGAATCAACGGCCGCCTGCAATGGCTTTGATTCTGCTCATTTTGCCCGAACCTGGCAATCTTTTTTTGAATCCTACCAGGGCTATTTCGACCATGCCACCAAAGACACCCTTAAAAATATGAGCGAGGGCAAAAACATTGAGGTGTGCGGATCTTCTTCGGATGATCTTGGCGGGGCCGCCAGAATGGCTCCGGTGGTCTATGCCTGCCCTCATGATCGTGAAACACTGGTCGCTGCGGCCCGTAAACAGACGGCATTGACCCATAACCATGCAACGGTGGTGGACGCTTCAGCATTTCTGGCCCTGGCGGTGAACAAAGTATTAAATGGCCGCAGCCCTTCGGCAGCCATGACCGAAGTGCTTGCCGAGAATTTTCAAAACGGATCGATCAACACCCTGGTAACGGCCGGGCTGGACAGCAAATCCAAAGATACCCGGGAGACAATTGCCGAATTTGGCCAGATGTGCAGCATTGACGCCGCCCTTCCGGCAACCGTCCATCTCATTGCCAGATACGAGAAGGACTTCAGACAGGCATTGGTGGAAAACGTGATGGCCGGCGGTGATTCAGCGGCCAGGGGCATGCTGGCCGGCATGGTGCTGGGGGCTGCCTGCGGCATTGCTGCGATTCCAACAGAATGGATAGACGGGCTCAATGCCCATGGCCGTATTGTCGCCCTTATGGAAAAATTTGAAATTTAAAACGGATCACGGTTTTCCGAGAACTGTGGCGGTATTTGATTTTCGAAGCTGCCACCAGGAAAACGCCACCAGTACGATCAGACCCAGAAAAAAAGTCCTGGGCGCCCAGGCAAAGGACCGGATAAAAACAAGGTTTTCAAACAACTGACTGCCGATTTCCGCAGAAATACCTTCCGGATGGCGTCTGAGTCCGGCCAGCAGCATGGAATAAAAGATGCCGATGAGCCCGTAGGACAGGTTAAACGACAGCCCCTTGAAGCTCAGGACAGTGGCCCTTTGACTGGAATCCGCCATCTGATTCAGGTATTGGCTGGTGAAAAAGGTGGTCAGATACATGGCGCTGGACATTATCACGGCCGGAACCAGTCCGATAACCGGCAGAAAAAAGGTCATGCCCGTCATGCCGACCATGGCCAGGGCTGCCATTACCGCAAAATTAAACAGCGGCGTGTGCTCCCGGGTCATTTTCAGGGCCAGCCGGGGGATAAAAATGCCCAGCACGGACACTGCCGCACCGATGAGGCCGAAGGAGGCTTCAGGCAGGTCAATCAACCGGTAATACTGGCTGTTTAGGGTGCCGACCATGCGGATCATACCGTCAAACAGCAAACCCGTGGCAATGACCACCAGGGCAAAGGGGGTTCTCAGAATCCAGCGCCCGGCCTGGAAGGTCAGGCGCAGGGCCTCAACGATGGAGGTGGTACAGGAAGCTTGTGTGCATTCCGGCAGGTCCCGGGGTCTCGCTGTTTCACGCATTCCCAGGGTGGCGATCAGGGTTGCAATGGCCATAATCAACGTCAGAAAAAGGGGCAGGCGAAGGGTGACATCCCGGGTAACCACCACATTAATGCCGATGAAATCAGCCACCGATTGCATCAATACTGGATCATAAACGGCCGCGCCAATGATCACGGCCAGGATATAGGCCATGGCCCGGGTCCGCATCTGCACTTCCAGGACCCGGCCCCAGTCTTTTTCATCGCCCTCCAGTTTCAGGGCATCATAGGCCAGGGCCTCATCTGCACCGCTGGCTGCGGCTTCGGCAATGCCGCTGAGTATCCGGTTCACCAGAAACACGGCAAACAGGAGATCCGGATTTCCCCGGGGGGCGAAGCAAAGCAACAGAATTTCAACCACCATGATCACACCGGCGCTCACCACCAGGCGTCGGCGGCCGATGACATCGGCCAGGGCGCCCGAGGGTACTTCGGCCACCACAATGGTGGCAGCCCAGACTGCGTTGAGCACGACAAACTGGGATACGGTCAGTCCGAAATCGAGAAACAGAATTGCAAACACGGGATAATAAAACCGCGCATTAAAGCAGATCCGGAACAAAATAAACAACCGAACGTTCCGGATGCTGAAAGGCGATACGGTTGCTGGACCGGCGGTATTGGTTTTCACGGTTTCATCTCCCTTTTTACACAAAATCGTATCCCAATACCATTAGACACCGGGGCTGAATGTCAAGCATTTGGAAAGCATAAAACATTTTAGGATCGCGGGCCAGAGCCCGTGGTTTAATTAACTGCAATCAAAGGAGGGAAACATGTCTTCAACCAACGTTCTTGAAATCCTGAAAAGCGCACTTTTACTGGAAATCAGAGGCAAGGTCTTTTATCAGAAAGCCGCCGATGAAGCCCGGAGCGAGCCGGTGAGTGATTTTTTTAAACAAATGGTTGACGAGGAAGCCGGCCACATCAAAATGCTGTCGGAACAGTATTCGGCCTACAAAAAAAATGGAACGTTTGTGTCCCAGGTCCTGGGTTCCATGGCAGATGCCGGTGTCAACAAGGTGATGACCGAGGCCTTCAAAAACACGGTTGCCGCCGCCGGCTTTGAAGCCGCCGCCGTTTCCGCGGCCATGGGAATGGAGCAGCGGGCCATCGACCTTTATTCAAAGCGGGCCGGAGAAACAAACGATCCTGAAGAGAAAAAGCTCTACAAATGGCTGGCCGAGTGGGAAACCCGTCATCTGGAGGAACTGGCTGACATCGACCGTCAAATCACCGAAACCATCTGGAACGACAACAACTTCTGGCCTTTTTAACCAAATTCCGGCCTGGCCGGGTCAGGGTAAACATGCTCCCCACATCCATCCCTTTGTTTCAACAACGCCTTCTTGACTGGTACCGGGACCACCAGCGTAACCTGCCATGGCGGGAGACACGCGATCCCTACCGCATCTGGATCTCCGAGGTCATGCTTCAGCAGACCCAGGTGGCCACGGTCATCGGTTATTATCACCGGTTTTTAAACCGATTTCCGGACATAGCTGCCCTGGCAAGAGCGCATCAACAGCCGGTACTCAAGATCTGGGAGGGGCTTGGCTATTACGCCCGGGCCCGCAACCTGCATCGGGCGGCCCGTCACGTGATCATCGACCACAGGGGCCACATACCATCGGATTACCACCTGTTCCGATCCCTTCCCGGGGTCGGCGGATACATTGCGGCGGCAGTTTTAAGCATTGCCTTTGACCAGCCCCATGCGGTGGTGGACGGCAATGTAAAGCGCGTACTAGCAAGGATCGAGGGACTGGATACGCCGGTAAACCAGGCTTCGGCCCACGAGATTTTCCAAAAAATAGCAGATCGGTTGCTCTATCGGGCCGGGCCGGGCACCTTCAACCAGGCCATGATGGAAATAGGCGCCCTGGTCTGCACCCCGCGCCGGCCAGGCTGCCATCAGTGCCCGGTAAGCACCCTCTGCACCGCCTTTGGCACCGATACCGTGGAACACTTCCCCCTCCACATCCAGCGAAAACCGGTTCCTGAATATGCGGTTGCCGTGGGGGTCATATACAAAAAGGACCGGGTGCTCATCACCCTCAGGCCCCCGGACGGTCTCTTGGGGGGACTGTGGGAATTTCCCGGCGGCAGGTTAAAGGCGGATGAAACACCCCGGGCGGCATGCCTTCGGGAAATCCGGGAGGAAGTCAACCTGGACGTTGAAATCATTGAACACCTGGCCCACATCAAACACGCCTATACCCATTTTAAAATCCGGATGGATGTCTTTGCCTGCCGCTGGATCAACGGCCGGGTTCGCCGCAATGGACCGACTGCCCATAAATGGATCAGGCTCAACACCATTGGCACCTACCCTTTTCCCACGGCCAATCGCAAATTCATTCCCCTGATCCGGCCTTTAAGCGACATTGCACAAAAATAAAAAAGACAGCCATCTCAATCACCGGATGGGGTGTGCCCGCCGGCAGGCAGAATTCAGTTCAAAGACAATGAATTAATCTGAATTCTGTCAGTTTATAATGAGAAACAATATGTTATGTCATTTTATCTTGTTTTTTGGTGCCCTGTATCACCGCTTTCCAGGTCCAGCGGAGTTGTCGAACGGTTGGTTCGGCATGCACCCGATTTTCAAAAAGGCTGAAGAGATAACAGGCCCCAAGCGTGACCAGAAGATTAACGACCGCGTAATAGTGCAGCGAAAGGCCCCTTACGTTGAAACTGATATAGATGCTGATCAAGGCACCGCTGAGCCCGCCCCAGATCATTCCGTTGCTGTTGGCTCTGCGGCTGAACATCCCCAGAATAAAAACAGCCAGCAGGGGGCTGCCGCAGCCGTTGATGACTTTGTTGGCGATTTCGAAAATACTGCCAAGCCGGCCGACGCTGAGGGCGGTCACGGTGGCCGTCAAGCCGAAAAAAACGGAGAATATTTTATTCCGAACAATGTCGGGAATTGATTTTGAGACCCCAAAAGCATTGAAAAAGTCGGTGACAAAAACAGTGCAGCATGAATTGATGCCCGAATCCACACTCGACATCGAAGCGGCAAACAACCCGGCGACGATAAGGCCGGTCATTCCCGCCGGCAGCGAGCCGACAAAGTCGGCAAAGTCGGCAAAGTCGGCAAAATAGGCCACCGGCCGGTTACCCAAATTGCTCAGGGTTCCATTTTCTAATGCATGCACATGGATGGCAATGCCCAAAAATGCCAGTAAAAGCAGGGAAACAACGGCCACGATGTAATTCAACCGAAAACCGATCCGGGCATGTTGCAGGGATCTGGCGGTGAAATAACGTTGCACGACCGCCTGGTCAACGCCATATCGGGCCATAAAGGCGGTCAGGGTTCCAATCCAGCAACTCCACAGTGAAATGCGCATGTACGGATCAAGGGAGAGAACAGCCGGGTCCATGGGATAAAACGGTTTCAGTAAAGATGCTTCGGCGGCGATGTGTATGATGGCGCCAAAACCGCCCGGGGTTTGCCGAATGACGACGATCAGACCGAAAACAAGACCGCCAAAAAGGACGAAAAACTGGAATACATCCGTCCACATGACGGCTCGGATACCGCCGCCGGCTGTGTAGGCCGTGACAACAACCCCTGATATCAGCGTCAGCAAAATTGGATTCAAACCGGTAATTTTCGCCAGAACGACGGCAGGAATATAAAGCGCCGTTGCCATCCAGAACATTCGCCAGACGATAAACAGTCCGCCGGCAAGGATACGGACACGGGCGTCAAAGCGTTTTTCGAGATACTCATAGGCACTGCAGACCCCGACGCGATGGTAAAAGGGCATGATCACCCGGGTGACCGGCTGCGAAACCACGACGAAAACAGGCAGGCACAGCAGGATATATAGGCCGTCCGAATACTTCCCCGGAAAAAGCGGTGTAATTAATGGCGTTGAATGCCGTCGTCATGACGGACAGGCCCACGGGAAACCAGTGCATGGAGCGACCCGCCAGAAAAAAATCATCGCCGGCGGCCGGTCTGCGGGAAAGGTGCATTCCGATCAAGAGGATTGTACAAAGATAAGCCAGCAGTATGATATAATCGATAATCTGCATGAAAATTCAAAGGTCTCAAATACCTGCAAGAAAACGATAGTGATGGGTTGATTCAATCCACCCGGCACCTGAGTGTTACCGTAAAGGTCGTTCCCTCATCCGGTCGGCTGTCCACCGCAATCGTGCCCTTGTAGAGTTGAACAATTTTTTTGACAATGGAGAGCCCGAGGCCGCTTCCCTGAATATCCTGGGTTTTCTCATTTTTGATACGCGAAAACTCATTAAAAATATTGGCCGTATCCGACGCACAAATCCCGATACCCGTATCGGCGACCCGGAAGGTAATCTCCTGGGCCCGGGCAGTCAATTCGACAAAAACCGACCCCCCGTTACGGTTATATTTGATGGCGTTGGTGATGAGATTGTTGAAAACAATTTCAATTTCATTACGATCCGCCTGAAATTCAAGACAATCAGGGGCCTTCAGGTCAAGGGTTATGGCGTTCTGCCGGGCTTCGGACGCCACCGCGTTGATGGCATTTTTCAGGATCGGGGTCAGATTCAACAATTCTAACCGGCGTTTTCTATGACCGGATTCAATCTGGGCCGAATCGAGCAGGTCCATGATCAATTTGCGCATGCCCTGGGTTCGAACCCGGCAACGCTCTATCATATCCCGGTACACCTCGGGGTCTTCGCCGGCGGAATGGCTTTTCAGAATGTTCAGATAGGTTTCGACAGCCGCCAGGGGCCTTTTCAGTTCGTGGGAAACGATGGACAACAATTCAAATCGAAACCGCCGTTTTTCCTGGAGCAATCGGTGGGCCTGGCGCTGCAGCAACCTCACCCGCGAGGCGCGGTAGACAATGCTTTTTAATTCATCCGGCGTAAATGGCTTGGACAAAAAATCATAGGCGCCCCGGCGCGTTGCATTGACGGCGGTTTCAATGGAAGCATAGGCGGTAATCATGACCGTTATCACTTCCGCCTGTTTTTCGGAAAGGTGTTTGAGGACATCGAGTCCCGACATCTTGGGCAGTTTGTAATCCAGCAGGAGGATATCCACGGGACCATTTTCGATTTTCTGCAATACGGCTTCACCACTGTCGGTCTCATCGACGACAAACCTGAGGGGCGGGTTTCCATTGACCGCAGGGATATGGTAATTTTCCACGACCCGCCGGATGGCGGAGCGCATACCGGGCTCATCATCTGCCACTAAAAGGGTTAGGATTTCCATGGTCGAATCACTCCGGATCTTCCTGACGTGGAAGGGTGACGGTGAACGTTGTCCCGGTTACACCGCCGGCTGGGTCGGCATTGGATGTCACGGTGATGTCACCCCGGTGCATTTTGACAATACCGTATGCCACTGCCAGGCCGAGCCCTGTCCCTTTACCCAGTTTTTTAGTCGTGAAAAAAGGATCGAATATTTTTGGAACAAACTCAAGGGGAATACCACTGCCCGTATCGGCAACGGAAAGGGTCACCTGGCCGGGCGAATCATCGTGGACGGACAACACCACGGTTCCGGTGCCAAGGATAGCTTCAACCGCATTGGTTAACAGATTGTTCAGCACCTGGGTTACCTGATCGGCGTCAATGGTCGCCATAGGATCTTTCAAACGGTTGTTTACCGTCAGACAGATAGCGTTTGGCGGGCGCATAAGCTTGACGACCTGATCTACCAGATGGCCCATATGGGTCGGTTTGCAAAACACTTTATTCTGACGGGAAAAATTCAGCAGGCCGGTCACTATTTTTTTACACCGCTCGGTTTGATCCACGATCATTTTAAGATCATCGTACTGCTGCAAGGTTTTGTTGGATTCAGCGAGCACCAGATGGGCATACATCAGCACGATTCCCAGGGGATTATTGATTTCATGGGCAATACCGGCCGCCAACTGGCCCATGCTCGCCAGTTTTTCGGATTGTACCAGGGCCTCTTGAACCTTGGCCAGGGCTTCATTGGAAACGGCCAGCTCATTTAGCGCCCGATGAAGTTGATCGATATTGTAGGGCAGGCACATCTCCGTTTCCGCCGAGCCGCGATGGATGGCAACGGCATGTTCACGGCAGGTATCGTAACCGCAGGCCCCGCAGTTGAGTTCATCCTCGGCGGAAAATTTCCCCATCCGGTTAAAAATTTTTTGGATTTCGGCCTCCGTGGGCATGGGCAGGCATTGCGCATTGGGCAGAAAACCCCGGGACAGGTCAAGATCATTGAGCCCGGCCATATGTGCTTTCCATTTGTCCGGGGAAACCATGGGCAGGCGCTGATGGGCGTACTGAATGACCTGGGCCCGCCGGCTGAAAAGGGGCAGATCACTGCTCATACCGGGTCCCATGATGCAGCCGTTGCAGCAGAGGACTTCCAGCAACTTGACATTCAGGGCACCGGATTCAAACTCGCGGATGGCCTCCATGAAATTATTTCTGCCGTCGGCAGCCAGGCTTTTTCCGGGCAACAGATCGTCACTGATATGGGCCACCTGGAGCATCCCCCGTGAAACCGGAAAAAGAGAACCGTTACGGCTGTGGGGCGGATCAAATTCACTTGGCTCGACGTTGGCCTCATGGATGCCCTTTTCCGCAAACAATTCGCGCAGTTCGATAAACGTCAGGACGGCGTCGATCTCATGATCATCCCGATAGGGGTCTTTTTCCGCTTTCTTGGCGATGCAGGGGCCGATGAAAACCATCTTCAAATCCGCTCCGCACAAGGCTTTCACGGCACGGCTTGTCGCCAGCATGGGAGAAACGATGGGTGACAGGTACTTGACCAGGTTCGGGTAATACCGGCAGATAAATTCAACGACGGCCGGGCAGTTGACGGCGATATGGCGGGTCGACGGTTCCGCGTCAAGCATCCGGCGGTATCGATCCGCCACTAGATCGGCGCCAAAGGCCACCTCGTGCACCAGGTCAAAGCCCAACGCCCGGACCATACCCACGAGTGTGCGATAATCGATATCGACGAATTCGGCCGGGAAGCTGGGCGCGATACAGGCGGATACCTTCCGGCCGGACGACAGCAGCCGGACCACCGTCTCCCGGGCACTCTGGACCTTTTTGGCCTTCTGACTGCAAACCCGGACACAATTGCCGCAGCCGATGCATTTTTCAGTAATCACTTCGGCCTGGCCGTCTTCAATGCGAATCGCCTTGGCAGGGCATTCACGAACACAGGTGTAGCATACCCGGCAACGTTCCTTGATGGTGCTGACAAGCGGCAGAGAAAACACCTGTGTCACCCCGGTTTGCGGATTCATGTATGGCCTCCGTTGATCACAGCAGGAAAAGAAATTACAAACAAAGTTCCCTGGTCCGGTGTACTTTCTACGATAATACGGCCGTTGTGCTGGTCGACCGTTTGTTTGACAATCACCAGGCCCAGACCCGTACCGATTTCGTCCATGGCCCGGGCATTTTCCGCCCGGAAGAATTCAGTAAAAAGATTTTTGCGCGCCTCTTCTGGGATGCCGATGCCGGTGTCGCTGATCTGGATCTGGACCGTTTGTCCGGGGCCCTCTAAAAATTCAACCTTTACGGTCCCACCGCTCCCGGTATATTTGATGGCATTGGAAACCAGATTTTCAAGGGCCTGCTCGATCATATCGGCACTGCCCTGAATAGGCGGCAGGATTTCCGGGGCGGTAATCTCAAAACGCAGTCCTTTCTGCCGGGCCTCATCCTGAAATGTCCGCCGGATGCGGTTGGCGATAAGAATCACGTCCACCGGGTGAAAAGCACCGGTCTGCCGTCCGTCCCTGCCTTTTGAAAGGGTGAGCAATTCGTTGATCATGCGGATCATGGTACGGGCACGGCGATCTATCCGCCTCAGATACTCGCTTTGACGGGCGTTTAATTCACCCTGATAACCGCCGCGTACCACATCGAGCATACTGATCATGGCTGCCAGAGGTGACCGCAGATTGTGGGAAACGTGCATCATAAACCGGTTTCGTTCGTTCATGAGTTTTTCGATGGCTTCATAGCTGCGGGCGTTTTCAATGGCGACGGCCACCAAGCCGGCGGCCCGGCGAAAAAAATCCACCTCTTCGGCGGAAAACCGTTCTGCATGCCTGCAGTAAGCGCCAACAATGCCGATAACCTTGTTTTTTACCATCAGGGGGACGAAAAGAACCGACTGGATATCGGCGGCCGCCAGATCCTCACCGAACTGAAACATCATTTCCCCGGGTTTGATACGCCCGGTCACAAACGGTTTGCCGTTGATGATGTCCCGGTTCAAAGGGCTTTTGGCCACTTCGATCACCTTGCTCTTGAAAACATTCGCGACCAAGCCGTTGGCCGCCACATATTGAAGCAGCCGCCCATCTTCGCTGAGCAGTTTTACGGATATGCCTAAAACACCCATCACCTGACACAATTCCGAGGTGACCATATTGAAAAGCGTCTTGAGGTTTTTGACCGAACCGATGGCTTCGGTCATGCTGTAAAGGGAATTGAGCCTTTCATTTAAACAGCGAACCGCTTCAGTCAGTTGAACAAGCCGGGATATTCTTTGGCGAATGGTGAAGACGATGGAGGTGATAAAAAAAACCGTAAGATATATGGATACGGCAAAAAAGGTCAAAATCAGTGCCGCCTGAACAGGCGATTGGACCGTGGCAAGGGCGTTTTCTCCGAAACAAAGGGGATGAAAACGCAGCTGGCCGGAAGACTCCGCAAGGTAAAGCGCAATCATGCCTGCAACCCCCAGTGTCGCAAAACCGTAACCGGACCCGGGGGAGAGTAGAATCGATGCAGAGATGATATGAAAGATGAATAAAAAAATAAGGGGACTTGCAGTGCCACCCGTAAAGTGGATCAGCATGAAAATGGCGATGTAATCCAGGGTGAACTGAAAGCGGTTGAATTTCAGGATATAGCCCCGCCGGCTGGTGAGGGGCTGCCGGGATTTCTGCCCGATCAGGTAAAAAATCAAGTTATACGTCAGAATGAACAGCGCGATTAAAAAAAAGGGAAGCGGGGAATTTGTGAAGCCGGACAGGCGGCCGACAACCACCGTGAGCGCAATTACCGGGGGAACGAACCAGCGGAGTCGGATAAACCATTGCGTGCGGTCAATCAATTCGCCGAAGATAACCCGCTTATATTTTTCGATCCCCGCAAGCGGTTTACGATCGCTATATTCCGAGTGCATCCCAGGCATATGAACACTCCGGTGGTTCGAGCCCCCGGGCCAGGCCCCGTTTAGCGAGTGCCCAGGATCTCTTCAATCTTTTCGATCAGTTTTTTAGGATCGACAGGCTTTTCAAACAACCATTTTGCCGGCCAGGACTCCCCCAGAATATGCTGAAACTGATCCGGGCCGTCTTCCTTCACCTTGTCTAAAAAGCTGGTCATAATAACAATCGGTAGATTTTTAAATTCCGGCATCTGTTGAAGCTCGAAGGCAAGATCGAATCCTTCGGTATCACTGGACATCATAATATCCAGAATCATGATGTCAGGCAACCTGTTTTTTATCGCCGCCAGGGCCTCACGACCGTTCATGGCCGTTCGGATGGCATAGCCGCTGTTTTCCAGCACTATTTTCAAGGAATCGCGGATATCACGGTCATCATCCACCAGGAGAACGTCACCCTTGGTTGTCATACAAACCCCCTTATCTTAACCGCTGAGTTCGGATTTTGTGTTTCTTATGTCTCAAAAAAGTGTGAGGCGACCTGTATAAGCGGCACCTTTTTGCCAACACCGGCATGGTTATAGCCCACGTTCAACATAGTGGGTATGAAGCAGTTTATGGGACTTATCACCCAGCGGGGCGCCGAGAAAATTGTCGTAAAGTGCCTTGATGGCCGGATTTTCATGGGACTGCCTGAATTTCTGTACCGCCTTGTCGTCCTTATACAGGGCCTCGGCCCGCAGGGCACGTTTTTCATCACTGACCGGTAACGGCTGGCCACCGCCGCCGACGCAGCCGCCCGGACACGCCATGATTTCAATAAAATGATAATCCGCTGTTCCGGCAATGATTCGGTCCAGCAGGCGTCGGGCGTTGTTCAGCCCATGGGACACGGCCACCCGGACCGTGCCCAGATCGCCGACGTCAATGGCCGCTTCCTTGATCTCTTCAAGCCCGCGAACCGGCGTGATGTCCAGGTTTTCAAGTGTTTGCCCGGTAACAACGGCATATACCGTTCGTAAAGCGGCCTCCATCACGCCGCCGGTGGCGCCGAAAATGGTTCCGGCACCGGTGTACTGTCCCATGGGCGAATCATACTCTGCCGGCGCAAGGCCGGTAAAATCAATTCCGGCACTACGGATCATACGGGCCAATTCACGGGTCGTCAAGACCGCATCCACGTCGGTATATCCCGAACTGTTCATCTCAGGCCGCATTGCCTCGAATTTCTTGGCCGTACAGGGCATGATGGAAACGACATAGATCTTTTGGGGGTCAATGCCGGCCTGCTCGGCATAATAGGTCTTGGCCAGTGCACCGAACATCTGTTGCGGGGATTTGCATGTGCTGATGTGCGGCAGCAGATCGGGATAAAAATGCTCGATAAACTTGATCCAACCGGGACTGCACGAGGTGATCATCGGCAAACGGCCGCCGTTTTTGACCCTGTGCAACAGCTCATGCCCCTCTTCCATGATAGTTAAATCGGCCGCAAAGTTCGTGTCGAATACCTTGTCGAAACCAAGCCGGCGCAGTGCCGCGATCATCTTTCCGGTCACCAGGGTACCCGGGGGCAGGCCAAGGTCCTCTCCCAGTGACGCCCGGATGGCAGGGGCTTCCTGTACCACCACATGCAGGTCCGGATTTTCCAGGGCGGCCAGCACTTTTTCAGTGTCGTCTCTCTCCATGATCGCACCGGTGGGGCAGACAACGGCACACTGCCCGCAATAGGTGCATGCGGAGTCAGCCAGATTTTTGTTCATGGCCGGCACCACTTTTGAATTAAATCCCCGGCCCTCGGGGGTCAACAGGGAAACGCCCTGAACTTCGGCGCAAACAGTGACACATCGCAGACAGTTAATACATTTTGATGTATCACGCATTAACGCAGGAGAGGAATCGTCAATCCTGTGGGTTGTAAAATCGGTCCGGGGGACCCGGATTTTTCTTACGCCGACAATCTCCGCGATTTTCTGCAACTCACAGGCACCGTTTTTGGCGCAGATCGTGCAATCCTGCGGATGGTCGGACAACAAAAATTCGACAACGGCCCGGCGGCCCCTGCGGACTCTTTCAGAGTTTGTTTTAACTTTCATACCTTGTGCCACCGGGTATACACAGGAGGCAACCAGGGTTCGACTGCGCTCGACTTCAACAACGCATACCCGGCAGGCCCCGGGGTGGTGATGAATCTCGGGCATCGCACACAGGGAAGGGATATAGATACCGGCTTTGCGGGCGGCTTCCAGAATAGTCGTTCCCGGCGCCACTTCAACTGTTTGATCGTCAATTGTCAGAGAAACCATTCTATTTCTCCTTTATGATTAAGATGTTCCGTTTCTACCGGCGGCCCGGGGCCACCGGCGCTTGATTAAGTCAAAAAACCGCGTCCACGCACCTAAATTGTCTTGGCACCTGGCGTTTTGGCATCGCACCGCATACATCGGCAGGCCTCTGCAAGGGCCATCTCTTCGGTATACCCCAGCTCGACTTCCATAAAATTGGAAATGCGCTTTTCGATATCGAGTTCAGGGACAGGGGTCTGGGGCTGTTCCACGGGGTCTTCATCCACCTCAAAGGGGATCTCCACAGGTTCCACGACAGGAATCCACGGCGGTTCACCGGCACGTGCCCGAAGCAAATTGTCAATGGCCTTAGCCGCATCCTGCCCGGCTTTGATGGCATCAATCACCATGGCCGGCCCGGTGACCACATCCCCGCCGGCCCAGATTTTGGGGTTGGCGGTTTTCAAAGTGGTATCCACCACCAGGGTGCCGCCTTTGGTCGCAATTTTGCTTTCAGGGGTTAAGAAATCCAGGTCCGCCTTTTGCCCGATAGCGGATATAACCATATCAACATCAACGTTAAAGGACGACCCCTTGATGGCCTCGGGTCTTCGCCGACCGCTTTTATCAAACAGTGTGAGTGCCATATGAACAAGCCCCAGACCCACCACCCGTTCATCTTTAACAACAATTTTTTCAGGGGCGACCAGCAATTCAATCCGGACCCCTTCCTGCTCGGCGGCATGGATTTCAACCGCCTGAGCCGGCATGTCTTTGCGTTCGCGCCGGTAATAAACGGTCACCGATTCAGCCCCCAGCCGGACGGCCGTCCGGGCCGCATCAATGGCTGAATTGCCGCCGCCGATAACCGCCACCCGCCGGCCGATGTCGACCTTATGACCCATGTTGAATTCCTTGAGCCATTCAACGGCACCGTAAATACCCCGGGTGTCCTCTCCGGCAAGGCCCAGGGGCGTGCTTTTCTGTGCCCCGGCGGCAACGAAGATGAAATCAAACATTTTATCCAGGGCATCAAAATCAAGGTCCCGACCGATGCGGGTGTTTGTTTTCAATGTCACCCCGGTAGCCAGGATTTCCTTAATTTCCCGCGCCAGTATATCGCGTGGCAACCGGTATTCCGGGATACCCCAACGCAGCATGCCACCGGCTTCGGGCATCTCTTCAAAAACGGTCACGGCATATCCGCGTTTTTTCATCTCAAGGGCCATGGTCAGCCCGCCCGGTCCGGCGCCGACAACGGCAATCTTCTCTTTGCGCGTTACCGGGATTTCTTCTATGGCCGGTGGATTGGCATGGTCACTGATAAACCGTTTGATGTTCTTAATGGCCAGGGGTGCATCCAACTGACCGCGGCGGCACTTGCCCTGGCAGGGATGTCCGCAGACCCGGCCGCAGATGCTGGGAAACGGATTGGTTCGCTTTAGAACCTTATAGGCATCATCGTATCGTTTGGCCCGAACCAGGGCCATGTATGCGGGAATATCCATCTCCACCGGACAGACATGCTGACAGGGGGCATCGAACAACTCGGCGCATATGGCTGCCGGGCAGCGCTTCTGTTCAATGTGGGCCTCGTATTCATCACGGAAATAACGAATGGTGCTGAGCACGGGATTGGGAGCGGTCTGCCCCAGACCGCACAGGGCGGTATCCTTGATGGCATAAGCCAGTTCCTCAAGCAATTCGATATCTCCCGTCTTGCCGTGCCCCTTACAGATCCGTTCCAAAATTTCCAGCATCCTTTTGGTCCCGATTCGGCAGGCGGTGCACTTACCGCAGGATTCATCCTGGCAGAACTCCATGAAAAAACGCGCCATGTCGACCATACAGGTGTCCTCATCCATCACAATCATACCGCCGGAACCCATAATGGCCCCTGCTTTCATGATTTCTTCATAATCGATGGGCGTGTTCAGGTGTTCCACGGGCAGGCATCCGCCGGAAGGTCCGCCAAGCTGAGCCGCCTTGAATTTCTTGCCGTCGGGAATTCCGCCGCCGATTTCAAAAATAACTTTACCCAGGGTGGTTCCCATGGGCACTTCAACCAGACCCTGGTTGTTCACATTTCCGGTAAGCGAAAATATCTTGCTGCCCTTGGATGAAACGGTGCCAAGCCGGGCGTATTTCTCGCCGCCGCCTAAGATGATATGCGGGATATTGGCAAAAGTCTCGACGTTGTTTAAGACGGACGGTTTGCCCCACAATCCGGAAACGGCTGGAAACGGCGGACGAGGCCGCGGCATACCGCGCCGGCCCTCAATGGAAGTCATCAGAGCGGTCTCTTCACCGCAGACGAACGCGCCCGCTCCCCGATAGATATTGATATCAAAGTCGAATCCCGAACCAAAAATATCCCGGCCCAGAAGGCCGTATTCCTTAGCCTGACGGATGGCTGTCTGTAGCCGGTGGATGGCTATCGGGTATTCGGCCCGGCAATAAATGTAGCCATGATGGGCCCCGATGGCTTTTGCCGCAATGAGCATCCCCTCAAGGACTGCATGGGGGTCGGCCTCAAGGACGCTCCGATCCATGAATGCACCGGGGTCGCCCTCATCGGCGTTGCAAATGACATATTTCACATCCCCCTTGGACGCCGCGCACAATTCCCATTTGATCCCCGTGGGGAACCCGCCACCGCCGCGCCCCCGGAGACCTGACGCCTTCACTTCTTTTATGATCTCCCCGGAGGCCATGCCGGAAAGCGCCTTGAATGCCGCCTGATATCCGCTTCGCCAGATATAATCGTCTATTTTTTCCGGATTGATGATGCCCCGATTGTGCAGCACCAGTGGCTGCTGGGGCGCAATAAACGGAATTTCATTGAAATGACGGATGATGTTGCCGCTCACCGGATCTTTATACATCAACCGTTCCACCGGACAATGCTTCAAAAAATGTTCCTCGACGATACAGGGGATATCCTCAGGGGTCAATTTCTGATAAAAATAATCATCGGGTTCGATGCGCATCAAAGGGCCTGCGGCACAGAATCCCATGCAGCCGGTTTCCACGATATGGACCTTGTCCCGGATCTTTTTTCTTGAGAGCGCTTCCACCAGGCGATCTCGTAGCATCAGGCTGTCGGAGGCTTGGCAGGAGGTCCCGCTGCAAATCATTGCATGGTAGTCGAATTTTTTCCGTTCATCGGACACCTCTTGTTGAATATGTACCAGATCCTCTATCCGCATCACTTTTTTTTGTATTGCCATTATTTTCTCCTCATCTTCAGAAAGTTCATTTCTGATACTTGCCTAAAACGAGATCGACTTTGGCCGGTTTGACCTGCTTGTGCACATCCTTGTTCACGACCATTATTGGCGCAACGCCGCAAGCGCCGATACATCGCACCACATCCAGACTGTACTGGCGATCCTCAGTGCAATCGCCGGGTTCGATATGCAGTTTCTGTTCGACCCTCTCAAGCACTCTCTGTCCCCCACGAACATGGCAGGCTGTTCCCAGGCAGACCTTTATTTCATATTTTCCGCGGGGTTTCATGGTAAAATATGAATAAAAGGTCACCACGCCGTATACCTGACTCAGGGGCACATCAAGGCCGAAGGCCACATGTCGCTGAAGGGACTCGGGCAGGAAACCGACGATCTCCTGGATCTCTTCAAGCACCGGAATCAATACGCCCGGTTTGCCTTGATACTTTTCAATGACACGGTCTATCTGGCCCCATTGTTCGGGGGCAAACTCATCATCTGTTGTTTTGTTTGTTTCCCTTCTGTTCAGCATGCAACCACCTCCCCGGGATAAATCGGTACAAAACCGTTGCAGTTTCATATCCGGTATCCGGTCATAGATTCATTTTTCAAGTAATAAACATTTTGTAGTGTTTACAATCCAAAACATGACTTTTTAAACACGATCGGAAAAATCAAAATATTGCATGTAAAACCCACCCGGTACGCCTAAGAATCCGAAGGTTACCCGCGTGGGAATCGGCTGCGCATTTCACAGGACAAGTGCAAAAACCGGGGAAGAAGAATAGGAGAAAAAATCAATTATCAAATTTAATTTCAGTGTAAACCGGTGCACCTATCATTTCGAATACCTGATATCTGCAAGGTATATGCCAATTGCCGTTCTGAATTTGGTAATCCTATATTTATGTAACACGTCAATATTGTATAAAATTATAACAAAGAACATGTTCTTATCGGCAGTAAATCCGGGATAGATATTTTAAAGTGTAAACCTTCAGGAGACAAAGATGTCAACAAACAGGTGACTTTCTCTCCCGTATATTACAATTAACCGAAAACTGTTTAACCAACCGAAACGTTTGGGCGAGGCCCATCTATTGACGCATGGTGGACGTTGATTTCAATTATTGGGTTTGCCATCGTGCACCGACAACGCTAAACCGTGAACGGGTTACGGGAAGAAAACACCGGGCCGTTTGGATGCTGTGTAGCGTATCGATATCGTCTTTTGTTATGCCGGACACTCCTGGCCCGAAACATGCATTTTGTAACTGTCAGATTAAGCCTTCAATTGAATATCAGCCCAAAACAAACCTTTTTTAGAATTCAGCAAAACCGGAATATCATGGTAAAAAACCTCATCTCAACGCTGCTTGTTTTAACCGGTTTTCTACAAGCGATCGTTGCTTACGGCCAGATTCCTCCTCCGGCACACATGTCGGTCCTGGAACCGATGGTTGTCATTGCCCGGGGGCGCGAAAGCCCTGCTTCCGCGACGCCGGGCGGGGTCGCTTCGATCTATTTTCAGGATATTTTTTCAAAAAGACCGGTCGGCATTTCTGAAATGGTGCCCCAAATTCCAGGGGCTTATCAATCGTCGGATTCTCTGTGGGGTTCCGACATCAATATCCGGGGGATAGGGCGCAACCGGATTGTGGTGTTGATCGACGGGTGCCGGGTCAATACCGGTACGGATATCAATGCCCAACTGGGACTGATCGATCCCATGGATATAGAACGTATCGAAGTGCTCAAGGGACCGGTCAGCGCGCTTTACGGGTCGGGGGTCCTTGGCGGGGTGATCAACATTATTACCCAAAAAGGGGAATTTGTCAGCAATCCCGAATGGCACGGATCGTTATCGGCAGGCTACGCAAGCAATCCCTCCGGTCCCTGTATCTACGGGAACGGTTTTTATGCTTCCGATGCAAACTGGGTGTACGCCTCTGCAAGCCGGCGCGACTATGGCAGTTATCAGGACGGAAGCGGTCAAACGGTCGTCAACAGCCAGTTCGACGATATGGGCGCAAAATTGCAGCTGGCCCACAAATGGAATTTGCGCAACCACAGTGAATTTCAGATTCAACACTATCGGGCAAATGAGGTCGGAATACCCGGCACGGGCATTGCGCCGCTCCCGGTCCATAGCGAGGTCAGTTATCCGGACATCAGTCGAACCCTCTTTAACTTTACCCATGATACCGATTTCGAGGCGTCCGTTTTAAAAGAAACGCAACTGAATCTTTTTTACCAGCGGATCGGTCGCAATGTGCGCATCGATCATTTCAGCGACGGCTTGATGCAGGAAATCAAACCGGAGGCGCTTCACGAAACCGAGGGGTTAACGTGCCGGAACCATTTTGAAATAAACGCTCATACCCTGCTTTTGGGTGTCGATATCTGGAATTGGGAATATGAGGGTTCCCGCACCAGACGCTTTAAAAACAATAATATCATCATCGATACGCCCCTGGCCGATTCATCGCAGTTGTCGGCCGGAATTTTCGCCGAGGACGATTGGCGGCTCGCCGCCCCCGTTGTTTTGAATATCGGGTTGCGCCTGGATCATGTATCGGATGAAAGCGATGCTTTATACAAAACCGTCGTCCCCTCCGGCACGCTGGTTCGCCCGGGTGAAAGTCACCGGGATGTCAACTGGAATGTCCATGCGGGGATGACATGGCGGTTTTTCGAGGACTGGTCCTTTACCTTTATAGGGGCTTCCAGCCATCGCTTTCCCGATCTGTTGGACCGATACAAGTACATTTATTTTGCTTCGGGAAACGAGTTGTACGGCAATCCCGACCTGGACCCGGAACGGTCCCTGTTTTTCGAATCCGGGTTGCATTACAACCGCAGCGATATCCGCGTGACTGCCGCTGCATTTTATAACCGGATCAAGGACCTGATCATCGACCCCAGCCCGGGGGGCGGCATTCGTAAAATGGAAAATATCGACGACGCCGAAATTTACGGCGCCGAAGCAGAACTTCGCTGGAAATTTACAACCGACTGGTCGCTATACGGCAACGTGGCCTATGCCCGGGGGTGGGATATCGCCGCCGATGACGATCTGGCCTATATCCCGCCTTTAAACGGACTGACCGGCGTCCGCTATGGCCCTATTACAGGTTTCTGGTCAAGCCTTGAAGTCGAATGGGCCGCCGCCCAAACCTGTGTGCCGGCCGGGATCGAACCCACCGGCGGGTGGGCCAGGGTTAATGCCGTGGCAGGATATCGACTCGACAAAGGATCTGCCTGTCATGATATCGTATTTCGAGTGGACAACCTTTTCAACAGCGATTACCGCAACCATTTGTCGACATCCAGGGGAATCGAACTGAAAGAACCCGGCATCAATATTTCAGTCCAGTGGATGATGGAATTCTGAAGATAAAATTTTGAGCATAACGCAGAGATTGGTCGAAAAGGCCGTTTCCGGATGGGCACTGATATGGTTGACACTTGTCAAGAGAAAAAAGCATCCCCTGCCAACTGTTTTTCAGCGGTCCTTGTCGTGGTTAAATTTCAAGGCACCCAAAGAGGCGGAACCGGTATGACGACGGTTGATCACTCTGATATTCGCGGGTTGGGTACCGCATGACTTAGCTTCGTCGCGGAGCTGCCTCGGTCTAATTTCGGGAGTTCGGCCCTAAGGCTTATCCAATAGTGCCTTCGAGGATTCTCCTGACCGTGGTTGCGCCCCTGTGGCTGCCTTGAAATGTTATGTTTTTACTTGCTTATTGACCTCCGTTGATCATTATTGTTCTTTGATTATTTGTTATTTTTACGCGTTTACCGGCACTTCAATTTCGTTAGCGATTGCCCACATGAACCCGCACAACTCTCTGGCGATGGCGGTTACGACGACCTGTTTGGATTTACCTTTGGCCCACAGGTGCCGATAACGTGAGCAAAGACGAAGTTGGGCTTTCCATGCGATGTCGCAAACCGATTGCGATAGACCTTCTTGCCGTTTGAGCAATACCCGACTGACCCGAGCCCTTAACCTGTAGGCCCAGGCCGCCTCGACCAGCACACGGCGTACGTGGCCATTGCCGGTCTTGGTGATCGAACCACGCCGAGTCTTCGGGCCGCTGGAATGTTCCGACGGCACCAAGCCGAGATAGCTCATCAGTTCCGAGGGATTGTGGAACCTTTTCAGGTCGCCGATTTCCGCAATTGTGGTGGCCGCCACAATCATGGAAACACCGCGCATACTCTGAAGTGCTTGAACGACCGGAAACAACTGCCATTCGGGCAATAGCAGTTGGATTTGTTCGGTTAACCGTTGCACCCGGTCTTTGCATTGGTTCAGGGTGCCGATATACTCCTGCAGGACAATTTGCTGGGACCGATGGGGCATCTTGATGTCGGACAGCCAGCGCATATGAGCTTGGCTCCAGGATCCTGATCCCGTATATCGAAGCCCGCTGCGAAGTAAAAAGGCCAACAGTCGCTGTTTACTTTTCTTCTCGTCGCTTTTGGCATCCTCCCTGGCCCGGGTCAGATCTCTGATGGCCTCATCTTCAGGGCGGGGAACGTAAACAGCGGTGAGCTCCCCGGCACGATGCAAGCGGGCAAGCATCAATGCATCCCGACGATCGTTTTTGATCCGGTTACCGCTTGTTTTGGGAATCCGAGATGGCGCTACCACCGTGCAGGCAAAGCCCTGACCGGTGAGGTGGCGGTATATCTGGTATCCGCAGGGACCGGCCTCATACACAAAATGCAACCGACTGCCCTTGCTCACCAGCTTTCGAACCATCTTGTCCAGCGCCGAAAGGGTGCCGTCTATTTTGCCGTAATGCAGCACTTGCCCTTTGCGGCCTGATTGAGCAGTGGCGATATCGATGGAATTTTTATGTACGTCCATACCAATAAATGTGCTATAATTTGTCATGACCTGCCTCCTTGGTTTTGGCTCTGTGTTAGGTTGTTTATAATGACATCTAACATAACCCACGTTTGCAAGGATGGCAGGTCTTTTTTATAAACGGCCCCCTGAAGCAACTAGCTCAGAATCATTATGGGTGAGAATGGGCCTTCATTTGCTCGTCGGAACCCATAATGATTCTGGGCGGGTTTACGGCAATAGCTCCTCGCACTGCCGGGGCCTAGTGTCAACCATTATGTCTAAATAGAATTTTTAATAATACCGTGCCTGCACAAAATCGACGCTATCAGGCCCAATAAGTGGTTTGAGGCGGACGTGTGACCCATTACCCGGGCACTGCTGTCAATTCCTCTTTGCGGGTTATATCCCCGAATTGCGCATTGAATTCCGTGACAATTTTCGTGGAAAACCCCTCCTCAAGTGACATTTTCATTTCCATATTTCTACGGCTCCACTATCAATGCTCAATTGTGTTTGTATTATGCCATCAGGACAAACAATCACTACTGCCGATAGACTCGGTGTGTCGGTTGAAGAACCCATATAGCCGGATACCTAAAAGCAACAACAGGCGGCGCCGGATGGAAGATCACCCCTTAAGCATCTCGTAGGCAGCATCTTTATCAAAAGGAAGTTCTTCCCCCGAAAGGCAGTGTAAAAATGGTTTTTATCAAGAATCGAACACTATGTCCGCGACGTTTTCGGAACCGCACCGATGCAAGGTGGAAGCAATGGAATCGGTTGAAAAAGCCGTCAATTTTATCAAAAATACATATCTCGACTTGTGTTTGAGAGGCGATGCTGTTATGAATTATTTGTGTGCTTTCCTTTTGATATTATTGTATTTGTTCGTAAATTCACTATAAACCAAAAGACTGGGCCCTTTAACTTTTTATTGAATTATTTCAGATTGTTGAACTCTTTTTAAAATTCTACAGGCGAACCCCGACAGTTGAGTTAAATGACAAATGACGACCTACACGGTATTGTTCTGAAACTGCATCTCATTCTGGGTGGTAACTCGCAGAGGTGATAGACGTGGACAACATTGTATTTCAATCGGCCGGTTCATTATCCGTTGCCGTACTGGCGCTGGTAATGGTGATTTTTCAATTTATCTTCCTCTTCAAAAGACATAGATTTATTCTTTATGGCTGGAGCCTGGGAATTTCATTTTCGGCGATGCTATACGCCATTGGGATATTCTTCGAATACAATTCCCCGCCAGGACCGGTAAATCAATGGGCAGGGCGACTGGAATGGACGGCGATTGTTTTCTTGATCCATCTCTTGTACGGATTTACATTTGCCTACTTTAAAATTGACGCCAAACGCTATCACCAGTTTGCCGCTTTATTCCATCTTATCCTGCTGTTTTTGATCTGGTGGACCGACCTCTTGGTAGCCGATCGATTTGTCACCCGCCACTTCTTGGGATTGGCGCAGCCCTATATTGAACCTGCGTTAGGCCCACTGGGGCTCTACTTTATACTGTACGGTTTCTCGGCAAGCCTGTGTGCTGTTGTTGTGATATGGTTTCAACTCAAGGACTCTTGCAGTCGCTATAAATTATCCTTTCTTTCAGGAATCGGGCTCTGGACGCTGCTTGGCTTCCATGACGGCATGGCCGCTCTCGGTATGACGACATTTCAGTACCTTATGGAATATGGATTTCTTATCTTCTCAGTTATTGTGCTTTGGATTGTTTCAGGCAGGTTTTATGAAATGTTGACGGAAGATAAATATCGCACGATTACAAAGTCTCTTAATGACGGTATCCTCGTGGTTCAGAACGGAATAGCGGTCTTTGAAAATCCTGCCTGTCAGTCTATGACTGGCCAATCGCTTATTGGTTGTACGATTGAATACTTCTCAGCCAATATCGCCAAGAACGATAAAAAAACGTTTTTACGGTTTTACGATTCGTTAATGAGTTCCGGAAACCCTGAAAAGTCTACCACCGTGCGTATCGAAAAAGACGATGGCCGGGAATCTATAATTGAAATCACCGCTAACGCGATTCAGTATAAGGCCGGTACCGCTTTTCTGGCGGTCTTGAGGGACATCTCGGAACGTATTCGCCAGGAGAAAGCACGCAAGAAAAATGAGGAAAAGATCGTTCGGCTGAAAAAAATGGAATCTCTTGGATTGCTTGCCGGAGGCGTTGCTCATGATCTGAACAATGTGCTTTCGGGAATCGCTAGCTACCCGGAATTGATTCTCATGGACCTGCCTGAAGACAGCAAACTTAGACGACCGATCCTGACAATTCAGGAATCGGGGCAGCGGGCGGCGGCCATTGTCAGTGAATTGCTTACTGTCGCCAGGGGCGCGGCCATTGAAAAAAAAGTGATAAATCTCAACCGGATTGTAGAAGCCTACGTGAAATCCCCGGAGCACAAGAAGCTATTGATGTTTCATCCGAATGTCAGGGTAGAAACGGACCTGGAAACCCAACTGCTCAATATCAAAGGATCTCCCATGCATTTTGGCAAGGCCCTCATGAATCTGGTATCCAACGCCGCAGAGGCGATCGAAGGCTGCGGACGGGTTGTTGTCTCGACAGCAAACCGTTATTTGGACCACTCCGTGAAAGGCTATAGTTCCATTCCCGAGGGAGAATATACTGTCTTGACCGTAATGGACAATGGCCCTGGAATGAACCAGGAAACGCTCGATCGGATTTTCGAACCGTTTTATACAAAAAAGGTCATGGGCCGAAGCGGCACAGGCCTTGGCCTGACATTGGTATGGAATGTGATCCAGGACCACGGCGCCTATATCGACATAATCAGCAATGACCAGGGCACATCCTTTGAAATCTATTGCCATACCACCCGTGAGATGCCTGCAGACGAAGTGTGCTCACTGCAAATTAATAACCTTTATGGGCAAGGCGAACGTGTCCTTGTTGTTGACGATATCAAAAGTCAACGGAAAATCACCTGTCAAATTTTGGATAAATTAGGTTATACAACTGATTCCGTACCTTCCGGAGAAGCGGCAATTGAATATATCAGGAAACATGGCGGCGTTGATCTGGTACTTCTCGATATGATCATGGATCCCGGGATAAACGGTCGAGAAACTTATGATCGAATAAAAAAAATACATCCTGATCAAAAAGCGATCATTTTAAGCGGCTTCACCGAAACCGAAGAGGTCAAAAGGGCTCTCAAAGCAGGCGCCGCCAAATATATTAAAAAACCCTTTTTTATTGATGAGTTGGGGAAAGCAATAAAAGGGGTGTTGTGTTGAACGAATGCAAATGCAGCGATTGAAAAATAATTGCGAACACCTGGTAACTTCGAGCATAGAGAAAATTTGGCAATTATTGTGACCAGAGTCAACACCGGCAGTTTGGAACGGTATTTCCGGCATGCCGGTCCGTCAATGCGACGGAGAAACCGGGTTGCAGGTCATCGCTGTTTTGACCTTTCCGGCAGAGGCGAAAATAGGACTTCTGGCCGGTGGTCTTCCCGAGCACTGGCCGGCGTTGACCCCGGATTGTCCTGCGGCCCACCTCTTCGAAAGGGAAATTGCCGAACACTGAAGGCTCACCCCCGAAGGACATCCCTGGCTCAAACCCGTCCGGTTTGAACGGGCAGGTCAACGCCCCGGGCCAGGAAACAAAAATCCCCATTGCCGGCCAGACCGACTTTTTCGCCATGGCCGGAGACGAAAGTCACGAGGTGGCTGTGGGGCCGGTGCATGCCGGCATTGAAAGCCAATGCCCTGGCGGTGAGTCTCGTGGAAGGATGGCGGGGTGAGATCTGCCATGTGGCAGCTACGGACCAGGCGGGCCGTTTTGACTTTTACAAGGTAGCAGACCCCTCGTTTCACAACTGGTTTGGTGTCGCCCTTGCGTTACGCCACCAGGAAATTTCCGATTTCCCGTTGTGCAACAAAAGCTTCAACCTGTCTGGTTCCTCGCTGTTTCGTGTGGGTGCCCCAGGATGCTTTCATTTTGATGCTCAAAAAACTCGGCGCAAAGCGGTCGTAACGCCGGACAGGGTCTCGTCATAAATTATCATATTGATATTTATGTAAAATTAAAACCATCGGGGACTATTTGATGACTGTCCGGCCTAACGATCGCTAAGCCCCTCAAACAGTTTCGAGCAGCAAAATAAAATCATCCCGGGACTGTATCGATCAAATTTACCCATATGTAACAGCGAGGAGCCACCTGTCTTACTGTGGCCATGATCTATAATCATCGCAAGTGAAAGAAGTGCCCATGCTGAAAACACTCAAGACAAGATTTCAACAAAAATACCGCACCTTTTCATATCCGGATGGCCCGGCGCCTGCGCTACCGTCCCACTTCGCCGGAAGGCCGGTGTTTGACGTTGTCTGCAAAGACGATTGCAATGACTGTATGGCCGCCTGTCCCACCCATGCCATAACACGGCCTTCGGGAAAAACTTCTCCGACGCTGGATACCGGCCGCTGTCTTTTTTGCCGGGCCTGCGAGGCCGACAGCAATGTGCTCGGTACGCCGGCCTGGGACATGGGCCGCTTCGGTATCGGGTTCGTTGCTTCGCCCCGGCATGCCGACGGTCTGCCGATCACCGGCCCGGTGACCGGCAACATGCGCCTGGCCCTGGAAAAGACCTACGCCGCCGTGCCCGATCCCGAAGTCGTCATTGCCGTGGGCGCCTGCGCGATTTCCGGGGGGCCCTATGCCGGACACGCCGAGCAATACAACGATGCCGCATCCATTGTCCCTGTGGATCTTTTTATCCCGGGCTGTCCGCCCCACCCGTTGACGACCCTGGACGGGCGCCTGCGCTTTTTGGGAAGGATCTGAGCGATCATGTTGGACCGGATACCGGACTGGTCACACAGACCGGCCGTATGATGGCGCCCGGGTTAATTTTATCCAGCCGGCCGACCGATGCATACGGCCGCTGCCGACAGACTCAGTGTGGCGAAGGAGCACACAATTTTAACCTCACTTTAACGAGCAAAAAAATAATACGCTAATCGAGACGTGGCCCCGAGTCGCTTCCATCTGTAATTTTAAGCCTCAAAATTGCAACAGTTGACAGCAGCAATCCGCCGCCGGCGATGATGAACGCCCATCCATAAGATCCTGTGTAATCGAACACGCAGCCGGCAAAATAGGGACCGGCGGCAGAGCCCAATCCCCAACTGATCATAAGAATGCCCATCATCGTGCCTATTTTGGCAATTCCGAAAACATCAGCCACCACAGCAATTAACGACGGATCCGCACCACCAAAAACCATGCCGAAAAAAATGGCGAATAGATAAATTTTCCAGGATTGGTCGGCAGATGCCAGCCAGACCATACTCAATGCCATTGCTGTGATGAAGACTGCCAGCAGTTTGCGTTTGTCCACCAGGTCGGCCGCCATTCCCCCGGCCACACGTGATACAGCGCTAACCGCTGTCAGGATACTCATCACGCCGGCAGCCCGCATCGGATCAAGGCCAATATCCTGCGCACGTGGGACGATATGAGTAATAACCATATACAGGCAAAAAGAAAACCAAAACCAAACAAAATTTAAATATGAGAAACTGGGGCTTTTCATTGCCACAAGGATAGAAAAGGCTGTTATTTTTTTTGCCTCGCCACCGGATCCGGTCGGTAAGCAGAGGTCGCCATCAAGTTCGGCACCAATGTCGACCGGGGCTTTTTTAAGAACCAGGGCGCCTGAAATAATCAAAATCCAGGCCAGAATTCCGGTGACCATATAGGCGGCACGCCACTGATACGTCTCTATCAGCCACGCGCTGACGGGTGCCATAACCACCCCGCCCAAAGACGCTCCGGTTCCCAAAATACCCATGACTGTGGCTCTTTTTTTATAAAACCAGCGCGAGGCGGTGGACATGACGATGATGTACATCCCACCGGTACCGGCAGCCAACAAAACGCTGTATGATAAATAGAACTGCCACAGCGCATGAACCCGGGCTGTTAAAATAAGGCTACTGCCGGCAACCACGCCCATGATCAGAACAACCGGTTTAGGCCGATAGCGGTCAATTGCCCGTCCGCAGAGAATGGAAAAAAAGCCCACCAACAGCAGGTAAAGCGAAAAAACGCCGGATGTATCAGCCCTATTCCATGAAAAATCGGACTGTAAAGCCGGAAAGTAAACACTGGAAGAGTAACTGATGCCGAAACAGGTGGCCATCAGTAACGTACCGGCGGCAACGATATACCAACCGTAGAAAATGTTGAACCGTCTTTTATCGTTCGTATATGCCATTTTTATTAAATAAAATCACTGCTATTACATTTGGATATGGACGCTTACCGGCAGCGCTAACCATTTATTGTAAAGACCTGTATATCATCATCTTTGTAATTGTTGAACGAAGCCGCTACGGGGCGGAAAAAAATTTCAAAACAGTGTATACTCCTCTTATCTGTCCAATTCCGGGCAATTATAGATGAGGAGCATACTTTATGAAGCCAGTAGAAGCAAATCGATTTAAGGAATTCTAGGCTCCTTGCTGTTTCATGTGGGTAAGTCAAAGTTTAACTTACCAGCGATGAGATAAATCATAGTAATTAAATTTTGTTTTGTTCGGTAGCCACGAGCCCTGGCTTTGGCCGCCTGGATCAGGCTGTTTATCCCTTCCAGGATGCCGTTGTTGATTTTAGATGTGAACCAGCGCAGAACCCCATTCCAATGGCGCTTTATTGTATAAGCCGCTATCGGACCTGGCCCGGGGAACATTAACCAAGTGCGTTCCACATTTGTCACACCTGGTCCTTGGCACTCTGGCGGTCAGGTATGCTTCGTGTTGGAAAAAATTCAGGTGCCGCCACGTTTTCTCCACTGTGTCGAATGCCTTTAAACCAGACTGTTCACGTTTAGGGCAGCTAAAGGTGCTTCCTCTGGGAAAATCAAGACGGATGTCCAGGCGTTTTTCATCGGCATCAAATTCGGATTCGGACACCTGCCAGGGAGGTGTCAAACCAAGGGCCATTTGGAATAGATCAATATCTCTCATAATAGGAATTAAATTATCACTTTCTTTAATGGATAATCAAGGTTTTACCCACACGAAACAGCGAGGAGCCTATTTTTTTAATCGACCAGTTTTTGGTAAAATCTCCAGATTAAGGCCGTTTTAGCGACGTTTTTATCATCTTTTATCTTTTATTTCGAATAATAAGCGTGGCCCGATCCCAATCGAACAATCAACCCGGGTGGCATCCTTCGGCGACAACGCCGTCCCGCTGTTCGATGAGTTCGGTCATGTGTTCACTCCTGATCTCCTGTGCGGATTCGAAACGGCCGCTGTGGAAATTCCCGGTGGGCAGGAGCGCCTGGATTTTGAACCGAAATTCCCGGCTCTGGCGGGTCACTAACTTGAAACGCGCTCTGCTGGTTCAGGGATGGCTTCCGGATATTACCGACGCAGAACGGGTCCGGCTATTGACAAACCGGTGGAAAAAGAGGAGTTTGATTATCGCGTATCTTGATATAAATAGCTATGGAGATGAAATTATGAGCAACGCAACAGGTGTTATTGCCCCGGTTATTGAAAGCCCGGCCCGGGAGATCTTCAACCGGCAGCGGGCCGCATGGCTGTCCGAACCTTTTCTTTCAGCGGCTGTCAGGCGGGACACCCTGACCGCCATAGAAGAGATCCTCGTGAGACATGAACAGGCCATTGTCGAGGCCATCAGCGTTGATTTCGGTAATCGCAGTTTTCATGAATCCAGGCTGCTGGAAATCTTTCCCACGGTGACCGGACTGCGTCATGCCCGGAAAAAGCTGGCCCAATGGATGCGCCCGAGGCGCCGGCCCGTGTCCCTATGGTTCTTAGGGGCTCAAAATCGGGTCATCCCCCAGCCCAAGGGGGTGGTGGGCATTATTTCGCCGTGGAACTATCCCCTTCAACTGGCATTGAGCCCGCTGACCAGTGCCATTGCCGCCGGCAACCGGTGCATGGTCAAGATGGCGACCCATTCCCAGAATCTGTGCAGGCTGCTTGATGAGCTGGTTTCTAGAGTCGTTCCCCAGGAGCTGGTGGCGATTCTGCCGGGTGTGTCCGCCGCCGATTTTACCGCGCTTGCCTTTGATCATCTGATTTTTACCGGGTCTTCGCGGACCGGACAGGTGGTGATGAAAACCGCAGCGGAAAATCTCACCCCGGTCACCCTGGAGCTGGGGGGCAAGTCCCCCGCCATTGTCGCCGGTGATTTTGACATTCAAAAAGCCGCCGAGCGCATTCTTTACGTCAAGTACATGAACGCCGGTCAGACCTGCGTAGCGCCGGACTATCTTTTTCTGCCCGAAGACCGCATCGAGGCCTTCACCCTGGCCGCAAAGAGCCTGGTGCAGGCCCGTTATCCGAGTATTGACTCGGTGGACTACACCGCCATTATCTCCCCTGCCGCTTACCAGCGCCTTCTTTCCTGTCTCGAAGATGCCCGGGCCAAAGGTGCCACCCTCATCAACCTGGTGCCGGGCAGCCGGCCGGACCATGGATCGAGAAAAATTCCCCCCACAATGGTGCTGGATGTCACTGACGACATGCAACTCATGCAGGCAGAGATCTTCGGGCCGATCCTGCCGGTTAAATCCTACCGGCGCCTTGAAGAAGTCATCACTTACGTCAATGCGCGGGCGCGGCCCCTGGCCCTGTATCTCTTCACCCGGGACAAAGCCCTTTCTCAAAGGTTGATTTACAATACCATGTCCGGCGGTGTGGGCATCAACGACTGCGCCATGCACGTGGCCCAGCATGATCTTCCCTTCGGCGGCATCGGCAACAGCGGTATGGGGCAATATCATGGGTACGAGGGCTTTCTGGAATTTTCCAAGCTGCGGCCCGTTTTCAGGCAGTCGCCGGTACCGGCCGCTACTTTTCTCTCACCGCCCTATGGGAAGACCTTTGACCTGATCTACAAATGGATGATCCGGCTCAGGGGGTTGTAAAACGGTCACCGGGAAACCGTGAACGTCAAGGCTGCGTGGAAGATGCGGTATCAGCAAGACGGGAGGGTCGATAGAACCTGGTGGGGGGCATTTAAAACAAGACATGCGTGAACGGTTACAGCTTCGCCGTCGCTAAGCCCTCTGCTGATGAGCATTGATCAAAAAAAGAATGCCAAACCAGACCGGATCAAAACCAAGCGCCGTAATAATGGGCAGAAAAATCGGCACACAAAGAAAAATAATACCGATTTCATCAAGGAAAAGACCCGGTACGACCAGAATCAACTGAATAAAATCATGATAAACCATCGGTTGATATGAAGTCCGATAACGAATTCACGAATCAGTTCGTCCCCGCCCACCGCGGAAAAAACGGAAACAAAGCAACGGGCGCCTATGGTTATCCAGAGAATCATGGCGGTGATTTTAGCGGTTTCATATATGGAATCACTGAAATTTTTCCAGGTCAGCCTGCGGTAAGCAAAGGCACAGATAATAGCACCCACCGAGCCCAGGCCGGCGGCCTCCGTCGGCGTGGCGATACCCGCATAAATCGACCCTAAAACACATATGATCAGCAATATTGGCAGAATAATTTTTTTAAGCGACCGTATTTTGACACCGATTGTGTACGTCTGCAGCATTTCTACAGCGGGGGCCGGGCCCAGTTCAGGGCTCAGCCAGCAGCGCACGCCGATATAGACGATAAAAAGGGTGGACAGCAGAATACCCGGGAATACACCGCCCATGAACATGTGCCCGATGGAAACGCCGGCGGTAACGGCATAGACAATGGTAATAACACTGGGGGATTTTGGGGACGTCCATTGGATTATTGGTTTATCTGATCGCAAAACCGCAATCCCAGATCTTCGGCAATTTTTTGCCCCCTTGAAATCGCCTGGCTGACCGTGGGTTGCGCTAAATTGACTTTTTCAGCCAATGCGACTGTCGTCATCCCGAGTTCCCGTGCTCCCCAATAGCATAATAAACTGCGGGCTTTGACCCTTTGGGGGTATTTGCCGGCGGACAATATCTCACCGGGTTCGAGATTCATCAGCAGCGCGACACGCCCAACCAGCCAGTCAAAACCGTACCCTTTCGATTTGAGTTCATATTGGCTTTCCAGGTTTTCCCGGGCGGCGTGTAGTGCGGATGCCACAAAACTTCCGTCACCCAATATGCGCTCATCTCCTTTCATCCGTTCCACCCCGCGACGCATGGCCTTGACTGCACCCCAACCACCGGCACTGCGGATTAACCCGCCGCCGACCAGGTCCGGACGGCGACCGTCGGAAATCCCCTTTTCGACATATTCACGGTACCCCTTTCGGGCGGCTGTTTTTTTGGTGCCGTAGCGTTTTAAAACATAGTCTGCGTCCTGCCAATCAAACTTTTTTTTACCCATCAAGACACGGTGACCGCTGAACGGATATGTGTCCAACCCCTTCAGATCTTTGACCAGGCCAGCCCGTAAGGGGTTTAAATGAATATAGCGCACCAGCTGCCTTAAATACGCATCTTCCTGACACAAAATGGATTTGTAACGATTTTGCAACAACTGGCCATGACGGCGGTGGCGCCGGTTAAAGCTTACCGCATACCCGGTCAAAAGCCGTCGCATCACCGTGGCCATCGGCGTCGTCCCTGTCTTCAATAGCAAATGAAAATGATTGGGAATCAAGGCCCAGGCAAAACAGGGGGTATCGCTTTCGGTTAAAACGATGCCAAAGCGTTCAATAAAATTTTCCCGATCCAAATCATCGTAGAAAATACTTCGCCGCTCAATTCCTCGAACAATGATATGATGCAGTGCACCGGGCGTGTCTATTCTGGCTTTTCGCGGCATCCATTCCCATTATCATATGTAGCGTTCATTATAAACCAATAATCCAATGGACGTTATATATCAAAATAACAGAAGGTCCCCAAATGTCCCGTCCCCAAACAGCCGCAGCGGCAAGACAAGTAACAGCGCTGTCCCGGTTATCTCAAAACGGGGAAACGGAGATTTGAGATATGCCCTTTATCAAGCCGCCCTGATCGCCACTTACCATAACGAACATTTTCGGAAAATTTATCATCGGATGCTGAAGGGCCGGGAGGCTGAACGAGGCATCAGGACTAAAATGAGAGTAAAGCTGACAGCTAAAATGCTGATCATCGCCTGGACATTAATGAAGAAAAACGAAGTATTTGATCCAGCATATTTAAGCAGTTAACACAGTGATCTGGGCAAGAGCGCTTTCAACACCATTAAAATTTATATAATTTGGGGAGGGACAATTCGCGCCTTGTCCGATCTTTCTTGTCCGGTGAAACAGAGGCAGGCCCTGCTGGGGAGCATTGAATAATGCACTTGGGGAAGCCGCTGTTGCAGCTTCCCGCTCCGCATATATTGTTCAAGGTTTCCCACTCATGCCTTAAAAACCCATAAAATCAAAAAAAGCGAAGCGATACAATTTAACATTTTCGGTTTGAGAACCCAACCACGAACGTTGGGGCAAAAGACCTCGGGAGGGACAATACGGGCCTCTCTTTTGAACCTCTTATGCTGGATAAGGAATGATGGGTGGTCATGCAAGTGCATGGGATGCCGGATAAACGTAACGATCAGCAGTGGTGTTCGCCGTGAAGAGAAACTGCCGAAATACTTCTTTCATTTACAGCTGGTGAGGTATGCCCTAAATTTTTAAAAAACTACAACCTGTTGATTATACAATAAATAAGAATGTGTTGACATAAGGGGGTATAGAATGTCCCCAAAAACACGGCATTTTAATCCCATTTCTTTCATGTTGTCGGGCGACCCGTTCCTGCTTACTTTTGAAAACTCGGGATATTCATGGGGATCAGCGGTTATCATTGGGCTGCCAACCATGCCATTATGGGCTGACGAATCTCGAAAGTTGAATGATTCAGCATAAAAAAGCACAAGCAGTGCAAAAAATTATTAAAGTTATGAGTAAGAGTGACCGATATTATAAGAGAAAAAAAATTCTCCGATGCCCGTGCATCAAAATTATAGATATCTGTATAAGAGATAACACCGGCATCTTTGGAAGCCAATATTATATATGAGTCTCCTGGAATAGTATTTCCGGAAACGGGTAACATCAAAAGTAAAGTATTGTAAATTCTATCAAATAAAATCAACTTTCATCCAATTGAAAAGGAGGCCACAATGACCCAGACGCTTAATAAACTTGCACTTCTAATTTTGACAGTTTTCCTTTGCCTTGCTCTGGTAGCAGGCTGCGGGGATGATTCGGGTTCAACCCACGGTTCATCAGATGCAACAATCACCGGCAGTGCCAGCTGATTTAAGACTTTTATTTAGAACGAGGTGAAACCATGAAACAGATAAAGATGATTGTAAGAATTTTTGCTTTTTTATTTTTTTTGCTGATACCTGTATCCGGCGTGTTTGCAGCCCTTACCCCGAACCATTCCTATACCGTTGCTGTCGATGGGATTTCCTCATCGGGCAGCATTACGAGCATTAATATCAGTGCCCAGGCCACTTCCGACTCATCAGGAATTCTGGCCTTCAGCCTCACAGGAAGCACAATCCCAACCAATACTGAATATAATTTTCTACTGGTTAGCATCCGGGACGATGCAACAACTATCAGGCGTGCTATTATTCCTGCACCGGAAGACGGGGCTGCCATCAATCTTGGTATTTCGCCCATGACAGAATCCCAGACAGAAGCGCTTTTGAACGTAATGGCATCCGAAGGCACAGACAACCCGATGCTGGTGCTGTTCGGCTCCCTGGTAATCCGTTCCGGAGCCTTTGGTGACGCTACTATAAATGTCATTTCGTCTCTGATCGGGGATGCCATCATGGGTGATGATGGTTTTCATGACTTTTTGATCTCGAAGGTCGGTACAGTTTCAACAGATGCCTTCTATACCGCCATCATTGGCCATTTCGGAGAATATACGGCAAAATTGAAGCAGGCTGTGGAATCTGCATCGACTCTGGAGTCTAAAAATTTCCGAGCAGAGGCGGCTTCCTTGTTAAGCAGCATCCTTGTTGAGTCGGCCAATACCGCTGGTTTTGATAGCTCAGTCGTTATTGCTGCCATGAAGGCCTCGTCCGACCGGATGGAATACTTTAACGATCATGACAATATATCAGACGAAGTGACAACGGCCATTGATATGATTATGATCGTTAACGATCTGAAGCTGCAGGCTGATGCGCTCAAGAACAGATATCTGAGCGCCATGGATACTCTTGCTGGTTCAACCAGCCAAATGGACAGGGTATCCGATGCAGTTGAGGCCTTTACGGAAAGTCTTGTAGCAGCCTTCCAGAGTATGGAAGAAATTTTTGAGGATGAAGAGAGCTTCAATTTCGATCCCGATGATATTGAGGATAGGATGCAGGACATTCAACAGGACATAGCCGTTTCTTTTTCTGAATTTACCGGTGACATGGCAGCCACAGAAGATGAAATAGAAGCCATGCGTTCTGCCCTTGGCATACCGGACGATGTACCGGACGGGACTTTCAAGTACAGGACAACTACCGGGCACGAATACTACTGGCCGATCACCACTGTAACAGCCCTGAACTGGTTGAACACCAACTTTGCGGAATTTACTTATACAAGAAACAACACCCCGATACCATCAGCCTATTCCTGGCTTCCGGACAGAACAAACTACACCGCGTTTCCCTATGACAACATGCCTGCCCTGCTGCAAAATATGTTCGGTCTGAAGCAGGACCTGGAGATTCTGTACTTTCAGCGATGCATGGGCGAGATTGCTGCCAGCTACGACATTGTTATGCCTCCGGCAGACAGGGCCGAATTTCTTGATGAGGAACGGGAGATTGCTGATGCAGATGACGCCGGGAAGGTTGAATGGTTTGAATCCCAGGATGATAATGATGACGGAAACCCAGCCAATGACCCGGATATAACGATAGGCTATACCTTGAATGAATTCAATCATCTGAACGATCTGGCGCCATGTCTTACTGCCTACGAACTCCAGGTACTCGATGAGTGGTACCTTTATCAGGAAACAGACATGAAGGACCAGGTCGACAATGCGACAGGCATAACCGACGACCAGTTGCAGGCCGTTTTTGACGCACTGAAAAATCCTGATATAGATTGATTCGAAAAACGGACGGATATTTAAACAAGGGCAATCCTTAAATAATAAAATCTGGTTATCCATAAAGCGAAAGTTCGGCATAGGGGGTCTGACCAAGCTAACCTTCTTGAAAGATGAGATATTTATTATTATTTGGTGCGAATTTTGGGCTTAAGCCTTACATTTCGCTCTTTGAAATTATATTTTAAAATTTGTTGGCTAAATATCATTAATAATCGGTCAATTAAGTTCAAACAACCACCAGCCATCTTTTAGATTTTGATAGGCTGAGGATGGTACTTCTATTAAGCTACACACTTTTTTGTGTAATTCATTGAGCCCTTGCACAGTCGCTTGTATTGGGATCTTGTCTTTTAAGATCAATGCCAGGTGGATGTCTCGAAAAAAGAATAGTGTAAAAGTGTTTCTGTAAATTCATTTTTTATCCGGAACCCAGGATAATCGAATCCTGGAGGTTGAAAAATGCTGGGTCAAGACTTAAGGTTCCTTTTTTTAAACGACCAAATCCAAAGAAAGGAACAGTCATGACCCAGCACAATGCGGATACAGAGATTTTGGGGACGTCCATTGAATTATTGGTTTATTTGATCGCAAAACCGTAATCCCGGATCTTCGGCAATTTTTTGCCCCCTTGAAATCGCCTGGCTGACTGTGGGTTGCGCTAAATTGACTTTTTCAGCCAATGCGACCGTCGTCATACCGAGTTCCCGCGCACCCCAATAGCATAATAAACTGCGGGCTTTGACCCTTTGGGGGTATTTGCCGGCGGACAATATCTCATCGGGTTCGAGATTCATCAACAGCGCGACACGCCCAACCAGCCAGTCAAAACCGTACCCTTTCGATTTGAGTTCATATTGGCTTTCCAGGTTTTCCCGGGCGGCCTGTAGTGCGGATGCCACAAAACTTCCGTCGCCCAATATGCGCTCATCTCCTTTCATCCGTTCCATCCCGCGACGCATGGCTTTGACGGCACTCCAACCACCGGCACTGCGGATTAACCCGCCGCCGACCAGGTCCGGACGGCGACCGTCGGAAATCCCCTTTTCGACATATTCACGGTACCCCTTTCGGGCGGCTGTTTTTTTGGTGCCGTAGCGTTTTAAAACATAGTCTGCGTCCTGCCAATCAAACTTTTTTTTACCCATCAAGACACTGTGACCGCTGAACGGATATGTGTCCAACCCCTTCAGATCTTTGACCAGGCCAGCCCGTAAGGGGTTTAAATGAATATAGCGTACCAGCTGCCTTAAATACGCATCTTCCTGGCACAAAATGGATTTGTACCGATTTTGCAACAACTGGCCATGACGGCGGTGGCGCCGGTTAAAGCTTACGGCATACCCGGTCAAAAGCCGTCGCATCACCGTGGCCATCGGCGTCGTCCCTGTCTTCAATAACAAATGAAAATGATTGGGAATCAAGGCCCAGGCAAAACAGGGGGTATCGCTTTCGGTTAAAACGATGCCAAAGCGTTCAATAAAATTTTCCCGATCCAGTTCATCGTAAAAAATCCGTCGCCGTTCAATTCCTCGAACAATGATATGATGCAGTGCACCGGGCGTGTCTATTCTGGCTTTTCGTGGCATCCATTCCCATTATCATATGTAGCGTTCATTATAAACCAATAATTCAATGGACGTCCCCAAAGACCCACAGGGCCTAAGCACCTATATTTTATAAAGTTGAGTATTGACACGACACGCTTTTTACCATATTCAAATGCTTCAAATACAATCCGTTATTTCTGTGCAAACCCACAAACAAAGGAGTCGTCATGAAGACCAAAGTTTTACTGTTAGTGAGCCTGCTGTTTCTGATATGGTCCGTCACGGCCGTAGCCAAAGTGAAAAACCCAGACACCCTGATTGAAGCACTGGCCCTCAATCAGGAATCTTTAGATCCATACTTTCAGTATGACATCACCTCCAATGAGGTTTGCAAAAACGTTTATGAAAATTTACTGGCCTGGGTGGGCGAAAGCGTAACGGAGTACAAACCGCATCTTGCCACTCAGATTCCTTCGCAAAAAAACGGACTGATTAGCGCCGACGGCCTGGTATACACCTTCCCCATACGCAAGAACGTCACTTTTCACAACGGCAACAGCCTCACACCGGAAGACATCGAATACACCTTTGAACGGGCCATGATTTTTGATCGGGCCGGCGGGCCATCATGGATGATTCTGGAGCCCCTCACCGGATATTCCACCATTGAATCCATAGTGGAAGCCGAAGGTGGTGTGCCCTACGCGAAGATGTTCGATAAAGACGGCAAGCTGACAGACCCTGCCTACAAAGATATTCTGGTTAACGTCTTTAATAAATATGTGGCACCGGCTGTGCAGGTAAAAGGCGACGCAGTGGTCATCTCCCTTAAAACCCCTTATGCGCCCTTTCTAAGCGAACTACCCCAGGGTGCAGGCTGGTTCTCTATTCTGGATAAGCAGTGGTCTATTGCCGAAGGCGCCTGGGATGGGAAAGCCGACACCTGGTGGCGATATCACGATCCCAAAGCCGAAAAGGATCCCCTCTACAGCAAAATGAACGGCACCGGGCCATACAAACTGGTCAAGTGGGACAACGGCGTTGAAGTTGTTCTGGAACGATTTGAAGGTTATTGGGGAGAAAAACCACCGGTTAAGAACGTTAAAATCCTCACTATGCCCGAGTGGAGCACCCGCAAGGCGGCCCTGCTGGCCGGTGACGTGGATATGGCCATCATTGATCCCCAATATTTAAGTCAGGTGGAGGGCCAGCCCGGCATCCGGGTGCACAAGCAACTTGATCAACTTTCAGTGTACATGCTTTTTTTCAACCAGACCATCAAGACCGAGGGGGGTAACCGCTACGTGGGTTCCGGCAAACTGGATGGAGAAGGCGTACCACCTGATTTTTTTGCCGATATTCACGTGCGTAAGGCTTTTTCCCACCTCTACAACGATGCGGTGATCATCAACGACGTGCAGGGCGGTAACGCGATCCCGGCCTACGGCCCGGTGGTCAAACCCCTGCTGGGGTTCACGGCCAAGGCTCCCGGCGACAACCACAGTATGGAAAAAGCGGCTGCTGAATTCAAACTTGCCTTTGACGGTAAGCTGTGGGACAAGGGCTTTAAACTTGTAGCGGCATATGCCACCGGTCGAATGGTGGACAAATCGGTTCTGGACTTAATCGCCTACAATGCCCGTAAACTCAATCCCAAATTCAAGGTGGAATCCCAGAGTTTTGCCTGGTCCACCCTGTTGTCCGATTACCTGAGCGGCGTTTACCCCATGTGGATATTGGAATGGAACGCCGACTATCCGGATCCGCACAACATGGCCTACCCCATCCTTCATCCCACGGGCTTTTACGGTTCCGCCCTCGGTGCGACTTATCACGAATGGGCCAACAAAAATCTTGCCCCCCTGCTGGACCAGGGTGTTTCAGAACTTGATCCGCAAAAACGCGAGGACCTCTACAAAGAAATCTGCAAACGGGCCGAAGACAATGCGGTTATCGTATTCCTCTATCAACCTACGCGGGTTCACGTGGAACGCGAATGGGTCAAGGGCTGGTTCAACAACGCCATTACCGAGAGCGCCGGCAGACACTTTTACCTGCTGAATAAATCTGAGGACTAAACAGGGCACGACGCCCCTTTCATCACGACTATCGCATAATGCCACGAGACCGGAGGTGCAATACCGCCTCCGGTCTCTTGTTAAATAACGTTTACGAATTCATCAACTTTGAATTCAAGACGGAAAAACGCCTGTGCTTACTTATATCCTTCGCCGTCTCATAATGATCCCCGTGACCCTTATTGGGGTCACCTTGATCGTCTTTGCCATGATGCAACTGCTTAATCCCTACCAACTGTTGAGCGCCTATGTGAGCAGTCCGGCAGAGCTCAAAGGACAGAATATCGAACGTCTGATCACCAAATACGGCCTGGACCAGCCCCTGCCGGTGAAATACGCCCGCTGGCTGGGACAGGTGGCAAAGGGTGATCTCGGCTGGTCCGAATCGGCCAGTATGCCGGTGGGTAAGGCTATCCGAACCAAATTTCCATTAACGTTTGAACTGGCCCTTTATGCGTTTTTTCCAATTATTCTTGGGGGCTTCTGGCTGGGGAAGCTGACAGCAGTTCGCCACAACTCATTTTTCGACCATTCCACCCGGATGGTTGTCATCATTGGGTGGTCCTTTCCCGATTTTGTTTTCGGACTTCTGGTCATCCTCATTTTTTACAGTTGGCTGGGCTGGTTCCCACCAGGCGTCCTGAGCAACTGGGCCAGCCAGGTCGTAGCATCAGCTGATTATGCCCGTTACACCGGCGTGCTCACCATAGACGCGCTGCTCAACGGCCGTCTGGATATCTTCTGGGACGCGCTGCGGCACCTCATGGGGCCGGTGACCACCATGACCTATCTCTGGTCTGCCTTTCTCATTCGCATTACCCGTTCGGGCATGCTGGACGTACTGCACAAGGATTACATCCGAACGGCCAGGGCAAAGGGATTGCCCGAAAAAATGGTCATCAACAAACACGCTTCCAGGAACGCCATGATCACCGTCCTTACCGTGGCCGGGAGACTGGTCATTTATCTGCTCACCGGCACGGTGATCATAGAGACGATTTTCAACCGGCCGGGTATGGGAAAATTTGTAGCTTTCGCGGCCCAGCAACTGGACTACGCCGGTATTTTAGGCGGCACGCTCTTTTTCTCCCTGGTGATCGTGGTGGGCAACCTGATTGTGGACGTGTTGTACGCAATCTATGATCCGCGCATACAACTCGGTTGAGGACCCTATCGTCATGCAATTTTTAAAAATACTCGACAAAGATACCCGGCGCAAGGTCAAGAAATTTTTCAAAAACCCCACTGCCATGGTGGGTCTGATACTGCTGGCGGCTTTCATTCTGGTGGCGATTCTGGCCCCGGTTCTGGCCCCGCCTGTCGACCCCCAAAACCCTTATATCATTCCCCGGTTAGGTTTTCTGACGGAACCCCAGCCACCTTCAGCCGAGGCCATCTTCGGCACCACCGAAGGCCAGTACGATATCTTTTACGCCGTTGTGTGGGGCACGCGAACGGCTTTCAAAATCGGATTCATTGTTGTGTTCTGCACCACGCTCATCGGTATGGCCGTGGGGGCCGCCGCGGGCTATTACCGGGGTGTGACGGATGAAATCCTGATGCGCGTTACCGATGTATTCATGTCCATTCCCTTCCTCATTGCGGTCATTGTGCTCACCACCATGCTCGGCAAGGGATTGGACAAGGTGGTCATTGCCATGATCGCCTTTGATTGGATGGACACGGCCCGACTGCTTCGGGGCAACGTGCTCCAGGCCAGGGAAGAGGAATACGTACAGGCCGCCAGGTCCATAGGCCTCAACGATTTACGCATCATTATCGTGCATATCCTTCCCAACACCACGTTCCCGGTGCTCATTCAGGCCACCATGCGCATCGGCACCCTGGTGGTAGTGGCTTCAGGATTGAGTTTTCTGGGATTGGGAGCGCCCCAGGATTATGCCGACTGGGGCCAGATCATCAGCTATTCACGCAACTGGCAGGGACTTGAATTCTGGTACACCATCTTTTTTCCAGGCATCGGGATGGTTCTTTTCGTCCTGGCCTGGAACCTCAGCGGCGATGCCCTTCGAGACATCTTCGACCCGCGGCTGGGTTAAAAAGGCAATAAACCCATGAAAAACGACATCCTGCTGAAGGTCATTGATCTACACACCCATTTCTTCACGGACGACGGCGTGGTGAAGGCTGTGGACGGTGTAAACTTTTCCGTCCGCAAGGGCAGAACCCTGGGGATCGTGGGTGAGTCAGGCTGCGGCAAATCCATCACCGCCCTGTCCATTCTCGGGCTTCTGGATCCTCCGGGTAAAGTGGTGTCCGGCGAAATCTGGTTCAAGGGTAAAAACCTTGTAACCCTGCCGGAAAATGAGATGCGCGCCATCCGGGGCTGCACGATTTCCATTATTTTCCAAGACGCCATGACAGCCCTTAACCCCGTGCTCACCATCGGTGACCAGTTAAGTGAAGTGCTTCGGGTCCATCAGGGGATGTCCCCCCAAAAGGCAAGAAAGGCTGTGGTTGACATGCTGTTTCGGGTCGGAATAACCGACCCGGAGAAACGGTTTGATCAATACGTTCATGCCCTTTCCGGCGGCATCCAGCAACGCGCCATGATCGCCATGGCCTTGCTGTGCAAACCGGACCTGCTTCTGGCCGATGAACCCACCACAGCGCTGGACGTCACCATCCAGGCCCAGATTCTGGAATTGATGCGGGATATCCAGCAAGATCTGGACACATCCATCGTCTTCATTACCCATGACCTGGGTGTCATCGCCGAACTGGCTCACGACATCGTTGTCATGTACGCCGGAAAAGTTGTGGAATCGGGCACGGTGCGCGATCTGTTCAATGGTCCCCGACACCCCTACACCCGGGGCCTCCTTAAATGCCTGCCCCGACTGGATACCGATGAAACGGAACTGTTCACCATCCAGGGTATGGTGCCCGGCCCCTTTGACGCAGTAAGTGGCTGCGCCTATCACACGCGCTGTCGGTACGTCAAACCCATCTGCCGTGAACGGACGCCGATTTTAGATCCGGTAGGACCCGGCCATCAGTCAGCTTGCTGGCAAAACCGGAACGAATATGGTGCCATCGAACCAGCCCTTTCCAAACCTGCCGCAAGGGAGGTATAAAAATGACCGATCCGCTGGTTATCGTCAAGCATCTCAAGAAATATTATCCGATCAAGGCCGGTATTTTGCAACGCACAGTAAACTGGGTGCGGGCCGTTGACGACATCTCTTTTACGATCAGGCAGGGCGAAACCCTCGGCCTGGTGGGTGAATCCGGCTGTGGTAAAACCACGGCTGGCAAGACCATGATCAATCTGATACGACCCACTGCAGGGGAAGTATTGTTCAACACCTCAACCAACGGTGCCCCCACGGCATACATGGACATCGCCGGGCTGCCCAAGCGTGACCGCCAGATAATCCGAAAAACCGTTCAGATTATCTTCCAAAACCCTTACAGTTCCCTTAATCCGCGCATGACCGTTTTTCGGATGATGCGTGAAGTGATTGCCTATCACAAACTGGCGCCCAGCGGCCGACCGGCCACCGACCTCATAAGGGATCTTATGAATACCGTTGGCCTGCAACCCACAGACGCCCACAAATACCCGCACGAGTTCAGCGGGGGGCAGCGCCAGCGTATCGGCATTGCACGCGCCCTGCTCATCAAGCCCAAGCTCATTGTGTGCGATGAGCCTGTATCGGCCCTGGATGTTTCCATTCAGGCCCAGATCATCAATCTGCTCGCCGGCCTCAAACGTGATTTGGGCCTCACCTACCTGTTCATCGCCCATGACCTGGCCGTGGTCAAGCATATCAGCGACCGTATCGCCGTCATGTATCTGGGCAAAATAATGGAAATCGCACCGCGACAGGAATTTTACGCCAACCCCCTGCATCCATACACCGAAGCCCTGCTATCGGCAGCACCGACCGCGGATCCGGACCGAAAATCAAAACGGATTCTATTGACAGGCGAGGTACCTAGCCCCATGGACATCCCCGCAGGCTGCCGCTTCCACATCCGGTGCCCCCTGGCCGAAGCGATCTGCCGGCAAAAGGAACCCGAACTTTCCCCCCGGGGCGGTGATCACAAGATTGCCTGTCACCTTAGATAGACAGAGACTTTTTACGACGACATGCTTACTGTTGCAGAAAGGTTACCGTTTCCGACAGGGACGCTACCTGGCAATAAATCATATTGATAATTTCCAGCTCCTGGACATGCAGCGACTGTGAGCCTGCTGCACAGCAATCCTCCACCACCACCACATTAAAACTTTCATCGGCAAGACTGCGGACTGTGGAAGAAACACACTGATCGGTAAAAATGCCGGCGACGATCACATGTCGAATCCCCATATTCGATAAAAGCAGCCGTAGATTGGTGCCGGTCAGCGCGCTGTCAGTGGTTTTGCAGATTTCGATGTCCCCTTTTTGGGGCGTCAGTTCGGGTACCAGTTGTGATTCACCGGTGTCCTTTGGCATGAGCAGATAATTCCAGCCCGGTTTTTTCTGACTGAGCGAACGGTCACGGCCATTCTCTTTCAAACAGGCAATTCGTGCAAAAATCACCTCAACGGCCATCTCACGGCATTTACTTATCAGTGAGGCCGTATTGGGAATGACCGTTTTTTCCATCCGTTGAAAAAAAGGCGTCCATTTTTCCCTTTCTGCAGGGTCCTCGGACGGGGTCATGTATTTATTCTGAACGTCGATGACCAGAAGCGCTGTTTCACCTGCCGGCAAATTGATATCTTCAGGTTCGGGTGCATCCTGGTAATAAAATGAGCGATACATATTTTTCCACGACATCATGGGGCTCCTTAATGTAATATATCCATAAAATGGCATGCTGTATCTTGTAAAATATACGATACTCACACTTTGAGAATAGAACGCAACGTCTCGCAAATATAGGCCAAAAGCCGGATTGCCCATATCTGCTGAATACTAAACCATTTTATATTTTGGTTCAACATGGTTATTGACACATATCGTTATTTTTGGCATACTCGCGCCATTTAATATTGATGATCTCATAATCGTTATTTCACATGGTCAAGTTGAAATCGTATATACAAGGATACCCTACCATGGAAAACATCACACGACACCTTTCACAAACCATCGGCCCGCGGCCTGCCGGCAGCGAAAACGAACACCGGGCCAGCCAGTATATCGCCCAAACCATGACCGACATCGGCCTGACGGTTGAAACCCGGCCGTTTTCCTTTCTGGGGTGGGAACCCACCCGGCCCGCCACCGCTCAACTGCTCGCTCCCGAGATCCGGGATATCCCGGCCGGCAACTTTTTATTCAGTGGCAATGCCCCCGAGGGCGGTATCGAGGGGCGCGTGGCCCATGCGGGTACAATGTATCTATGTCGTGATTTTTTCGAGTGGCCCAAATACGCCATCAAAGGCGCAGACGGATCTGATCTGGGCTATCTGGTGGCCAATGCCGGGGGCCCGGCCATCACCTTTGTGCTGTATGAGCTGGGGCGGCTTTTCGGACGCATGCCATATGTAGTCGTGGATCTTCCTACCCACGACTATTTTCAGAAGCAACTGGCTGCTGGCCGTGAAATCCGGGTGCGCATGGACACGGCAGGGGTTATCACCGACGGACTCATGAGTCACAATGTCATGGGCGAGTTGACCGGAACCTGCCTGCCGGATGAAGAAATCGTGGTCTGTGCCCACTATGACAGCACAATCGACTCTCCCGGGGCCTGCGACAATGCCAGTGGCGTGGACGCCATGCTGAGGATCGCCAAAACCCTGGCAAAGGGTCCCAGGCTGGCTAAAACCGTCCGTTTCATCGCATTCGGGGCCGAAGAATACCTCATGTTCGGTTCAAAATTTCATGTCTCCACGCTCAAAGAAAAAGGGCTTCTGGATCGGATCAAAAACGTCGTCAACTTGGACATGGTGGGTTTTGGCGACCACCTGGCGGTCACCGTGGCGCCGGAAAGCTGCAAACGTCGCCTGGCGTCTGTTTTTGCCGGCCTGACAGATGCGCCCCGTGTTGAATACAGCAGCGCCGTTCTACCCGTCAGCGATCACTACCCCTTTTACGAAGAGGGTATACCGGTGGCCATGTTTCTGGGCTGGCCCTATGACGACTATCACCAATCCACGGATTCCTACGACAAAATCGCCCCGGACATGATCAGAAAAACAGCTGTAGCCGCCACCGAAGTCGTACGGCAGATGGCCGGCGGGTGAGTCTTTGTATCCGTCACTGAATTATCTCTTCCAGAGCACTTAAACTGACGAAACAAAAACATCGGAAGAGATAATAACGGGCCTCTGATATGAGTTCCAGTGCGCGTTCTTTCGCCTCCTCAAGTGGCATTTTCATTTCCATGATTTTACGGTTCCGCTATCAATTACTTATTGTGTTTGTAGTATGCCATCAGAATAAACGATCTTTAAAATCGCCACTGCCTGCAGCCCCAGTGTGGCGGAATAGCGCACAATTTTAAATGTCTTTTTGCACGAACCATATTTTTTTAATCGACCCCTTTTTGGTAAAATCTCCAGATTAAGGCCGTTTTAGCGACGGTTTTATCATCTTTTATCTTTTATCTTTTATTTCCAATAATAAGCGTGCCCCGCCCCCAATCGGAATCGGATTGATTTGCGTTGTTTTCGGGATTAAAACGGCAGCGTATCCCCCGACTTGAAAACGCTGAAGACATGATGCCTTCTGAATTTTTATGGCTTTTCCCCCAAAAAAAATGTACTTTGAAACGATTGCCAAAGAAAGTGGCCTCAATTTTTATTTTAATGACAACAGGGGCGGGACACAAGGCCCGAGCCTGACCAGATACCGTTCACAGCGGTCTGGTATCTTTACATAAGGAATCGGCCCTAAAATGATTAACAGTCTTACGGACACAGATTATTACAAGCTCACCATGATGCAGGTCGTTCTTCATCAGTATGCGGGGGCACACGTACGATACGCTTTTAAATGGCGCAATTGGAAAGAAATGCGCTTAAAAACGTCTGTGGACGACTTTGTTGTTCAGTTGAAGAAACATATCAAAAATCTTTGCAAACTCAGGTTTTCCGGTCCCGAGCTTCAGTACATCTCGGGCATCTCCTACTTCAAGTCGGACTTTATCGAATACCTGCGGCTGTTTCAATTAAATAAAGATTTCATCCACGTTCGCCGCACCGATAGCGACGAGGTAGAAATCATCGTCGAAGGGCCATGGTTGAACACCATTCTGTTCGAAGTCCCTGTCCTGGCCATCGTCAGTGAGCTTTATACGGAACTCAATGGTGCGTGCGCCACGAATGCCATCACAAAAGGCCGAGAGAAGCTCAAAGAGAAAGTATCCTGGCTGGACAGTGCCCTGCCCCCTTACCAGAAGATCAATTTCGCGGATTTCGGCACCCGGCGGCGGGCAAGCCTCGAGTGGCACCGGGAAGTGCTCCAATACCTGAAAACCCACACCCGTGGCAGGCTGGTCGGCACGAGCAATGTCATGCTGGCCATGGAACTGGGGCTTTCTCCAATCGGAACCATGGCCCACGAGTATCTTCAGGCCCATCAGCAACTGGGGCCCCGGCTGGTTGATTCCCAGGCCGCAGCACTGCAGTCATGGGCGAACGAGTACCGGGGGGAGCTGGGCATAGCCCTGTCAGATGTGCTGGGTTTCAGGGCATTTCTCAAGGACTTTGACCGATACTTTGCGCTGCTGTTTGACGGATGCCGTCACGATTCCGGTGACCCGGTCTGGTGGTGCGAGAACCTGATCCGGCACTACAAGCAGTTCCGAATCAACCCCATGACCAAAACCGCTGTCTTCAGTGACGGGTTGACCTTCCCCATCGCCGTTGATCTGTTCAGGCGGTTTCATGCCCAGATCAAGACCTCTTTCTGCATCGGCACGTACTTCACCAACGACTGCGGGTTTACCGCACCCCAGGTAGTCATGAAACTTGTGGGTCTCAACGGCAAACCCACGGCCAAAGTCAGCGACAGTCCTGGTAAATGCATGTGCGAGGACCCCGAATTTCTGGATTATATGATCAAGGTGATCCGGGAAAAAGTCAACGGCGAGTAACCTCATAGCACCTCATTCCAACTATTCGCTTTGCCATATGGCGCCGGTTCTTCCCGAAGTTCAAAGGCATCGTCAGAACAAATGATCTTTCTCCCTTTTGCCCTGAACCAAAAAGCCTCTTTTATCTTCTCAACTAATGATTCGCGCCCCACCGCAATACTCTCTGTCCACTTGTTTTGCCTACTGCTTTTATCAGTCTCCAGTGAACTGGTTACCCATTTGGTTTGACCATATAATCTATCACGCTGAAACCGCGGTATTTTGTTTGCCCCGGTAAAGCCACTCAATCCATCTGCGCCGATCTCTTGGGAACTTTAAGAGAAATTCTCTCTTATGGCATCGGTGGGTTACCTGCCCCGTGAAACCCTTTTTGGTTTTTGTTTAACTGGGGAATACCAGACACGCCCGGGCATATAATGTCTTTTGGCACGAACCATATTTCTTTAATCCACCAGTTTTTGGGTAAAATCGGCAGATTAAGGCCGTTTTCGCGACAGTTTTATCCTTTTTTATCATTTATTCCAGATAGTAATCGTGGCCCGATCCCAATCGAACGATTTTCAGAAAGTTTTTTTTACCTATGTCCCCAAAAGGTGCGGAAGTCACAAGATAGTCCATTAAACCGCAGCGCTCGACGCCAGCTAGTTTTCCCGCTTGTTATCAGTTTTGCGAAGTTTTTTAGCAATTTTGCCTTGTCCTAATTTGTATGCTATATCCAATGCATTTTCCATTTTTAAATTCTTTATTGTTATGTCTGCTCCTGCTTGAGCTAAAATGTCAACGATTTCAATATTGCCGAACTCTGTTGCCTTCATTAATGCGGTATCACCATGCGTATCTCGTATATTTATATCTGCCCCATAGTCAATTAACATTTTAACAACTTCAATATTTCCGTACCTTGCTCCATAAATAAGAGGGGTAATTCCTAGGACATTACTTATGTCAGGGTTTGCACCAGCATCTAATAGTATTTTCATTATTTTTGGATACCCTTGTGCTGATGAAGAGAGCAGTGCAGTCCAACCTCCTTCACCTCGAGCATTGACATCATACCCTTGTCTTATTAGTTCTTGGACAGCATCAATATCTCCAGACATAGCGACCCCTGGAAGTGGAGGACCTGCTTGTTCTTGAAGTGTTTCAAGAACAGTTTGATTTATCTTTGATTTCGCTCTTTGAAAAACTGCGTTTTTATTTTTTTGACGTTGCGTTAACGCCAGGATTGATTCAAAAAGTTATAGCCAATGTCTTCTCATCAGCGCGTATTAAAAAGATATTCGTATGAGTAGGCATGGTCTGGGACTTCTAAAAGCGACAGGATATCCTTCTGCAAATCGGTCAACTCGGATACAAAGCCATAGGCCTTACCGTCCGGCAGTGCCATTTCACCCTTGACGATGTCCTGAAACTCAGCCAGGAGATATTCCGTTTTGGGATTGCGAACATCCTTTCTGTTCGGCATGAAGTTGTCCAAACCTTTATCCCGGTTGTCGATATTCTTTCTGGCGGCCCGTTCAATGAGCACGATGACCTGCAGCGCTGTTTTGAAAAGAAACAGCATCGCTTGGATCCGTTCGGGCGTTTGCAGATAAATCGGTTCAAGATTGTAAGCGCTCTTGGCCCTCCGGTTTGTATGCTCGCTTTTGTACTGGTTCTTATGGGCCATCATGGCGGCCTCGATCGATAAGTCTTTTTCAGCTTTATTGGTGATCAGTGGATAATAGCCGCAGCGTTCAATCGCCTTTTTGAAAATCGCCTCGTCAAAGGTGACGTCAATGCTGAAATGGCCTGTCGTCACAGCCGTTTTTTCCGGTTTCTGATCCTTTGCCGTTCGGCCCCGCTTTTTGTTTTTATAGGTTACGACCGGATCGTTTTTGATAGTGACTTCAAAAAAATCGGCGGTCTGATTTTTTTTCAAAATCGATGCGACTGCCTGCTCAATGGCCGTTTCGGTTTTAAGCTTGTATTTATTGAGCTTGCCGCTGAGTTCCGCCAATTCCGTTTTCGTTTTCGCGACACGGTTTTTAAGGGTCCGACGTTTTCGGGCAAACAGACCCTGGTCATAGAGGATAATCATTCTGAAGGTGTATTCCTTTTCTTCATGGACAAAATGAAAGGGCTTCTCAAACCCTCTATTTATCTGATCCTTGTAGGGAATCAGGATTTCATGACCATGCCGGTCAAGGGCCTCATGGAAAACGGTTTTGTATGATTCATACATCGGTGCAGGGGCGATGAAAAACCCCTCATTATCATGAATATGGGCCATGTTGTCCTTGGTGGCGAGCTTTGAATCAGCTACATATAAAAAATCCTGGCGGCCCAAAAGGTCGATAAGGTGCTGCCATTGCGTTACATAGGTGTCCACATCCGCCGTATTGCCACTGTAGGCCTCTTGGAACAAGGGAAATGCGCTGTCTGAACTGACCGACAACGACCAGACCAGTTGTTTGAGATCCTGACGATGCTTCTTGCTGTAGCCGAAACTGATGGTGATGCTCCCAGTGGTTTTGTTTTTGTTACAGTCGCCGTAAACCGATGCCGAAGTTGTATCGTTGTGACACAGGTCACTTTGGATGTTAAATTCCCGAATCATGTTCCGGGTGACCAGTGTTTCCAGGTTGCCGATGCCATAGCTGTAGATGGCATCCAATGTATCTGCCAATCGGTCATCAAAATATTCTTTCGGCGCAATACCCGGAAGAATGACGCCAAGCACTTTACGGTCACTGGCAAACTTGCATAGCCGGTAGAGTTGCAGCGCCTGGAACAAAATACCGGTGATCATGGCGATGCTGGCCTGGCCATGGGTGAGCACTTTTCTTCTTGGATCAAGGGGCACGTTCTCGTCGATAATTTCAGCGATAGCGCACCGATTAAAATAATAACGCAGTATCGGGCCGAAGCTCACGCCTTTGGTGTTGACAGATTTTACTATATTTTTAGCCATATGCAGAGTCTCCTATTGTTTACAGAGACTCTATAATGCATTCAAGAAAAAGTCTAGTTTTATTTTCAATGATTACAGTCGGTTACAGCGAATTATTTTAAAATATGGAATATATGCTCGTGATTTTAGCCATTTTCGCTTAATTTCGTTGATTTTTAAATTTTTGAAACCGAGAAATTAACAAGCGAAATCCAAGATTTATAGCTTTTGAAAATATTTTAATATGATCTGGTTCTGTATTTTTAGGTTCAGCAGCTATATGCTTTTCTGCATATCTCTCAACCTTACTAATTGGAATAACCAATTCAACGTCATGTTTGTCTGGAGTGTCTGGTTTAAAAAGCACACGTATCGTGTCTTTATCCCCCTGTTTTTTATTAATTTTAAAGCCACCATTATCAAATGAAATATTATCAGGATTTCCATCCTTTGGATAGAATTGTATTTGAATTTCTTCAAGTTGTTGAACATGAAAGTTCATGGTCTGTTTATTTTTTTCTGCCGCAAATGTTTCACGGACTTTATCTTGAATTTCTTTCGGCGAATTAGTAGAACTTACACCAATATCAACTGCTGCTTTGCTGCCATAATCTATCAATTCATATGATCGATCATGAAAAGAATGTATTTCTTTGAAATGAGCAATTCGTTCCTTATAAGGAATTTTAATTCCTTAACCATCCCGACACATGAAAAGAAAAACAAATTCTACCAGTACCATATAAAAAAATGATAGTGAGGTAAGCAATGATGCAATATGCACAATAGATCGCGGCGCAAAAAAATGCATCGTGAAGTAGCCTACCAGCAATAGTAAAAAGACAGGCCCACCAGCGATATACTGAGCTCTTGTCGCGTTAGGTATACGAGGAAGATTTAATATCTTCGCCTCATTAGGATTACGAATCATTAGGGTTGAAAATGATAAAATTTGAGCAAAGAAACCAAGTAGAAATCCTATGCCCAAAAAACCAAGATACCAAGCAGGTGAAATATTTTCATATGCAGTATTTCTAACCAATTCAGGCAGGATAAGCCAAAGTGCAAGAACTGCCCATAATGTTGTTATAGTTACCCTGCCGTATGTCAGTAAATTTTTTTTGGCTGTTTCATTAGATTGTTTAAGCTCTAAAAAGAGGTACATCAAAACCACAAATAATGTGGCGCTGACAACGTGCGGGAAATAAATTTGATTTTGGAGTTGTATGTTTATAAAAGGAAGAGGTTGGGCCGGTTTCAACCCTAGTAACTTATATAAAACAAGGATTGCCGCCAAAATCCAAACCGTTATTTCGGCTGGGTAGTAACGTGACGAGAGTTCTGTGCTTTTTTTATCCATATCTTGATAAATAAATTTATTCCTTGTTACGTCAGTAAGTTGCAGATAACGATCAGAATGACGGTCCATCTGGAAGAGCGCTTTCAGATGGTATCCGTCCATCCTCTGGTTCGGTGTTTTTCTGGGTCTCCCACGTTCGCACGAGGAACGTGGCAAGCGCCCCTGCCAGATTGACGGCGAGTTCCGCATCAGCGGGTGTGGCGGATGGAGTTCCAGGTTCACGAGAGTGGGCATCGCCAAGGTTGTTTCTGATAAACGCGATTCCTCCGACAACTGCTTGGCAGTTTCCCAGCACAGCTTTGACCTGCTTGTGGATGTGCTGATTTGGGGAAAGCCTGAGCTCCTCGGACACCAAGTAATACAACTTAGTAATGTCCGGATTCGGAGGGTACCGGACATCTGAGTTCGCCAGGATGTGTTTGCAGACAGATTCAACAAGAGTCTTAGCTGCCGTTATAGCGCCATCGGGATCAACCTGACGTCGGTTGATGGCTTTGGCCCAAGCAGTCTTCACGTGGTTTGAGTCCACGGTGGCAAGTACTGCCTCGGTCTCTGGATCTGATGGGGAGGCCGTATTGTTGCCTAACTTCGGAACCCATCGAATTCCCTGAATATCAACATCGTGAGTCTGCGTGCACTCGTTTATCGCCCCCTCTATCGTGCCCTGCACAGACTTCAAGTCGCCAGAGATGCCCTTGAGGATACGCCGGGGCGCCTCGATCTTGAGGATGTAGGTCTCCCGGTATTCATACCCCTCCATTTCGATTTCCATTCTTCTTTCCCAGTCGACGACTTCTTCATGTTTGAAGTCACACTCGGCCAGGATTTCAGCGGCACCCCAGTCTTCTCCATCGCGCAGCCATTGGATCACATCCTCAATCGCGAGCATATTGTCCTCTCATCGTACGAATTAATCAGCAGCCCGGCTTTTGCGATCCGCTGCAATGACGGGTTCCATTTCAAAATTTTACAACCTCGAAGCTTATATTTTAACAAAATTTCAGAAAATTATTTCCACCCATATGCAGCAACAATTGATTCCCAAATGCACAAGCGTACACTTCCGCTTAGTTTTTTGGGATGTTCATTGGCGAACTTGTTGTAAATAAGAATGAGTTGTCCCGTCGCAATCCCCTCAACAGGCATATTTATACGGTGAAAATTAAGTTTTTTTGACATTTCAATTCGTTCTTTTTCGCTCATCATATCGGGAGGAAACATTGTGTTGTAATGTGCATCTTGCATCAAAATTAAACCATCAACACAACCTTTTAAATAACCAGTTGCGAGCAACCCTTTAGTGATATCTTCAGGAATTTGTGGGTTATCCATAAGTTGTAGATTGTGGAAAAGGTCATAACCAGTTTTTACTTCTTCCATAGCGAATAGTGTTGAGGGTAATAAAAATATCAAAAATACCAGAAAAGTTAATTTACTTCGCATACGCAACAATCTCCGTACCAAATTCGGTGTTGATTATGCTGAAATGTGACGCCGCCTTCACCCGTTTATCGGGTTCCGGGTAAAGGCACCGGTTACCCGGCGCCCTCCCCACAGATCCGTACGTGAAGATTTCCCTCATACGGTTCCTCGGTTCAGATCCTTTTTACCGGATCGTCAACCTGACAGGCGACACCCCGTCAGGCGTATAACTCTGCTCCCCATATCGCAGTTTACAGGGATTCCGGTGACATGATTTGTGGCCTCGGTGTGCCTCTCATCTTTCCTTCCTGTAAAACGTTATACCCTGCTTCACCTTCCCTACAGTGGGTCGCTTTGGGTGCCACTTCCCCACCTTACCGTCTCGTGTTTATACCCCGAGACATCGGTACTATGATCCGCTAAGACTTCCGAATGTCCATCCCGGGATTGTTCGCTTTTGGCTATCCGCACCCGGTACCTATGTCGTATTCATAGGAAACATTCGGACCTCCCGAGTTCCCGAGTCACCCCCATGAGAGCATGCCCTGGTCTCAGACCCCGGTGGTGTCCTGCATACTTGCCATAGCGCATACAGGACTGCTGCCTTCCATGTTTTGCACCACGTCGGCTTTCCCCTGTCTCCAGGTTTATCCAATGACCACGACTATACATTTTTCGGGGCTCAATACAGAGCCTGCACCCTTGATCCATCCGGCTCCAGACTCCCGTCTCCGGGTTTACCTGCGGATTTCACTACTGACCCGCTGGATCGGCTTTGGTCAGGTGGGACTTTCTTAACCTCAACGCCAGGGCAAGCCCTGCAAGAAGGAAGACGGTTTTACGGCCGCCCGATCACCCACTGGGTAACATTATCGAATTTCAAAGATCTCTCTTATTCCGACGATTCGGATTTAGCTCGGCGCGAGCAAGGCTTGGTTGGGGCATTTTGCTAAAAAGCTTTTTCAGGCCACACATGTCCATATATCCGAAAGGAACTCGCTTATATCGTACATTCCGCACCCCAAAGCAAGGAATATGGGCCAATTTAAAAGACAGTTAAATCAAGTAGATAATACTCGCAACATATTGATATAACTATAAATAAAAAATATCTAGACATTTCAAACACTTACTGATATACTACCCTCAAACGTCAATTCCAAGGCATCTGGGGGTATAATGGAAAAGCTGAACACCGAGAAGATGACATTCACCGATGCCAGGCATTTGCCCATTGTCAAGCAATATGCCAAGCGCATTAACCTGGTAGAAACCATAAACCATTTAGTTGACAGCCAGATGGATCTGTCACCGGGCATGGCCATTTTGGCCATGGTTCTCGATACCCTTTCCGGGAGAACGCCCCTTTACAGGTTAACGGAATTTTTTGAAGAAAAAGATACCGAACTGCTGCTGGGATCAGCCATCGAGCCGGATTGCTTTTGCGATACAAACCTGGGTCGGGCAATGGACAAGATTTTTGAAACCGGAACGTTGAAAATCTTTTCCCAACTTGCCCAAAATGCCATTTCCGTGTTCGACGTTGATGCCCGTCGTGTTCATTTTGATACAACATCAGTCAGCGTATATGGAGACTACGATCTGGCCGATCCACCGTTTCAAATCACTTACGGTCACAGCAAAGCCAAACGGCCGGACCTTAAACAATTTTTAATAGCCATGCTGTGTGTTGACAGCAATATTCCTATCCTGGGCGTCACCCGGGACGGCAACGCCTCAGATAAGACGATTAACAACGAGGTGCTCACTAATATCTCAAAACATATGGCACGACACGGCCTTGCCTCGGGAGCCTATGTTTATGTGGCTGATGCTGCTTTTGTTACCGAAGATAATCTGGAAAAAGCCGATAAAACCATGTTTTTATCACGCCTGCCGGCCACCTATAACGAATGTGGACGGGTGATCCGTCAAGCGGTAAGTGCCGATAACTGGATTGACATAGGCCCTTTGGCCGAAGAATATAGCCGCCCCAAACGACCGACAGCACGCTATAAAGCTTACGACAGTATCGTTGACCTATACGGTAAAACATACCGGGCCATCGTCGTGCATTCCAGTGCCCACGACAAACGCCGCCACAAAAAAATTGATCGCCTGTTAAAGCAGGATCGTAGCCAGCTTGAAAAGGTCTGCAGGCAAGTGACAGATACCGCCTTTTTTTGTCGTGCCGATGCTCAGGTGGCATCTGAGAAACTCATCCACACGGCAACCGGGGGCTATCACCGGATAACGGCCGACATCGAAAAAATACCCAAGTATGGTCGCGGAAGGCCCGTCCAAAACAAACCGCGAACTGTGTTGCGTTATGAATATCGGTTAACGGCCAAAATTGTTGAAGCACCGGAAAAGGTAGATCCATTAAGGCTTCAGGCCGGTTGTTTTGTTCTGATTACCAATCTGATCGGGCAACAGGATGAGTGGCCGGCACTCGATCTTTTAAAACTATACAAGAGCCAAATCGGCATTGAGAAGAACTTCAGCTTTCTGAAAGATCCGGCAATTATAAACAGCATTTTTCTCAAAAAGGCTGAAAGAATCGAAGTGCTTGGTCTTGTTCTTCTAATCTCCCTGTTGATCTGGCGTTTGATGGAGCGTTCCATGCGCCAGTACGTGGAAGCAAACGACTGTACATTAACCGGTTGGGAACGGCGACCGACAAAGAAACCGACGTCTTTTATGATGACAACCAAGTTTGCCGGAATAATGGTGATAACCATGGGTAAAAACCGTCAATTGGCAAGGCCGTTAAAAGATTTTCAACGCGAGTATTTGCAAGCTATGGGGGTCACACCCGAAGTATTCACCGTTCCGTAGGAAGTAAAATACTCATTTTGAAAATCCGTAAAATAATAATTGCTCAAACAACCCTTCAAAAGGGTGCGGAATGTACGTTATATGGCGGATACGTCTGATTATGTCCAATAACCATTAATTTTAAAATGTTACTGGCTAAAATGGCCATCGAGTTCCTTAGAAGGCATAAATGTCAAGAATGTATGTCAGTCATCGATACCCTTTACTAATCACTGAATAAGAAAGATTCTCCACCCCCGATCACGTAATCTATTGAGAATTTCTTTTTTTGGCTCTCCGTTTTCATTTTCAAAAACAGACTTCTTCATTGCCAAACATAATAAATGTGTAGGACGAGTCATAGCTACATAATGTATTTTTAGACGTTGAATATCTCTCTTTTTAGCTTCAGAACAACCCTCTTTATCACAACAAATCCAAGGCATAATGGATTGTAAATTGTGAGCATGCCAAAAAGTTTCCATTACAAGCGTTGCAGTATGCGTCTCTCCCTTGACCGAATGAATGGAACCAACACGAATACGAACCGTCTTTCCATCTTTTGCATGACGATAGATATTATCTTTGAACTTCACAGCTTCTAGTTCAGGATGAGGTTTAGACGCTATCCCCTGCCATCGCAAAAAATGTCCGGCTTTTTCTTGAGTCAACTGTTCACTTGCGATCACTTCTGCAATTTCTCGAATTTGCTTACTAAAAACATCTTGCCAGACATCTTTTGCAGGTAAATTACCCTTCACGGCCCATTCATGAACAATGCGCCCATACTTCTCAATGGTCCCGGGGTGACCCTCCAAGCATCTCAATACACGCCTGTGGCAATATCCCCGTTTATTGGAAATAGAAAAAGGAGTTGCCATCCCAGCCAAACGGAGAATACCCTCTGATATTTTTTCAACTAATGGATTGGCCTCCATAGTTTTTTGGCCCATCCCTATGCCCACATAAACATATTTCATGAAAGAAACTGGCTTTGGTTCTTTTGAACACAATTCAGGATCATAATCTGACCAATAGTGTGACACGTGGCGTGGTCTTTTAGTGTCATCATCACTTCGATGCACTTGCCCGACAGCCGTGAACACACCCTTCCGCAATAAATCTTGGGGTAACACACTAAGTATCAGATCGCCGTAAGCATCCAAAACTCGTGTAATCGTTTCATCATCGAAAAGAAAAATCGTATGTGGAATTACATCTTGAATAGGAGGAATATCCCGACATTGTGGTCCCTCACCAATTAGGCTGCAAGTATCTGCATTTAATCCAAGTGGACTAGCCAAGTTTGCAATGATTTGGCAGAAGCGATGACTGTTTGGAATCTCTCGCTTTCTATCATCAAGAGGAAATTTGTCTGTAGATGCTTCTTCCGCTCCAACAAAATCATATATAGCTTGGTTTTCGTCACCGAATCTTTGCCTGACAACTGGATTATCCCCCGCCTGGAATATGGCATATAGTATTTGGGACTGGATCTCACTGTTGTCCTGAGTCTCGTCTATAAAAAGCATCGGAAAACGAGTACGAATTATGCCAATTATTTCCGGGTATTTGCAAATAAGCTCTTCGGCCCACATAAACATTTCATCATAACAAAAGAAACCTTTCTCGGTTGTTAGTCTGCAAGCATCTTGCATCTTGGTATAGGTTTCAGATTCTGTGTTTAAAACGCCTTTCCCCCACTTAACCTGTCCCAAACCAAAAGCTGGCGTTTTGATGGATAATATCGAGAGGGGTTTCCGTTGTTTTTCAAGGCCAACTCGAGTTCGATAAGGCAATGAATACCAGCGTCTTGAAAGGCATAAGTCGGTATCAACCATTTTTATCGGATAACCTTTAGATCGTAACCATGGAAGGGCAAGAAATTGATCCACGAAGCCATGTATAGTCCCGATAAAATGCGGATATGATAGCAAACTGCGTCCTGCGGTAATGTGTCCTATTCGTTTCCCAATTTCATCCCTGGCGGCATTGGTGTGCGATAAGACGCATAGGCCTTTTGTGCGGCATTTCCATTTATTGGCTAAAATGGCCAGCTTCGCCACGAGGAGCGTGGTTTTCCCACTTCCAGGACACGCGGAAATATCAATTGATGTCATGTCCTTAAGGATTTCTTTTCTCGGATCCTTACCATCAACCCCACAAAAAGCATTTTCGGGAAGCCCCAAAATATCGGTGACCCACTGAATATCATCATCAATAATCACAGGAGGCTCAAACAGGACGCCACTATCCATCGTTTTTCACCTTGTTTTAGCTACATCATCTTGAAGGCCATTACCTGTCACATACTCAATCGCTTCGACAAGGTAGGCTGGAAGCAATCCTTTTAGTTGCTCAGATGTAAAAGCCCTCTCTTCATAATTCCTAAGGAGTAGTTCCGACAGGTATTGAGCGGCAATCGCCTTGGAAACTTTGTCTCGTACAAACATTGCGTAGACTTCCGTTGCCACGACCTCCTCGACAGAGCACCCATTTTGGGGCTCTGCATTTTTACTCAAATCCCCAAAAAGCTTTATCGCTTCATTTTCGCATTCACCCCGCTCTTTTTTGTTAGTGTGAATTTTTTCATCATTAACGGCAAGATGAGCACCCACGAAGACAGAATAGGTCAAACCGCCGGAAAATGTTCCATCCTCTTTCTGGGGTCCAAGGGCCAAATTGTATTCCAATGTCCATTCATTAGAAATAAAGGTGCGCACAAACTGGTCATTGGCTTTTGAGCGCTTGTTTTCTCGATAGGAATCTATAGGATTATCTGTACCAAAATCGCGTTTTGCCCTCCATTTACGAGGACTTCTTGATGGCCAATCTTCTCCTTCTTTTATTTTTCCTATTATGATAGGCGCACAATCCGGCATAATGTCCAAATCCGTCAGGCAAGCGACCGGAATCCGTAACTGCCCATCCTTTTCTGCACTCATTCTCTGAAAGATACGCGCATATCTGCGCAAGCCGACGCCGCCAACATTCACGATTGAAACGCCATTTTCGGTAAAATCCAAACCCAATAATTTCGCCAAAGTAGGTATAAGTATATTTTCCGCATCTCCTTCGACAATCATCACGCCCCGCGCAAAAAACAGATTTGCCTTTGTGACATCCAAAAAACGCTGGAGAAAGCAATAGTCTGATTCTACCAATTTTGTTTCTTGCTTGGCCATTGAAAACGCACGGTTTTCGTGGATAAGAACGATGTTTTCGAGGTCCACCGCCGAAGCCAAGTTCGGGCTATGCGTAGTAACTATGATCTGAATTCCTTTTTCCGCAGCTTGTTCCTGCAGAGTCTTCATGACCCTCAACTGACGTTGGGGATGAAGGTGGGCTTCAGGTTCCTCAATCAGAAGCAACTTGTTGCCTTCATCCTCCTGCCCCAACAGAAGGAGTTCACAGGCCATAAACAGGAGATTGTTTGACCCGAGTCCGAGTTTGCCATCACCACTTATCGAGAGGTCGAGTTTCTCCAACAATAATCGCAAACGAATTTCCTCAGAGGTTGTTGCCCCGCTGACCTTGATACTACTTCTTATGCCACTTCCGGTGAGAGACAATTTGTCCAGGTGGGTGTCTATTTTTTCACGGGCATTCATGATGCCCTGTTGCTTTTGCAATAGATCGTTTGCGAGGTCACCGATTCCGAGAACATTCAGGGAGTGAATGTCAAGTTTTTCAGCCTCTGGGTCATATTTTACCCCAACATTCCGCACCTGTTCCGAGTGGTGAAGGACTTGGGATAGTCGTGAACCTCGACCTGCTGACAAAGCTTTTTCTGCATCCCGCAAAGGCCGCAAATATGTCGCGGAGAGCAGTTCCCGAACTTTGGGATCAATTGTTGGGCCGTCTCCATTTTTGCCAGAGTGCATTTCGACCCTTCGGTAAGGTCGCCCCTTTGTCGTTTCACCTGTGTCCTTTGCTGTCCAAGTCAGATATAATACCGGCGCCCCCTCACCTTCTGCATCATAGGTCAAAAATTCAATGAAGGACCTTTGATCCTTAGGCACAAGCGATTCAAACTTGCAGACAATTCGTATTTCCTTTGGGTTCGCTGCGGCATGAAAGTCCGCTTCTTCAAGCCTGTACCATTCCTGATCCGTTGTGCCGAGAACAAACCGCAGGGCGTCTATTATTGCGCTTTTCCCTGTGTCGTTTTCTCCCACAAGGGTCGTCAAGCCGGGCCTGAGGGATACTTTAAACCCGTTCGTTCCTTCACCAAAGCAACGGAAATTTTCTATCGATATTTTTGAAAGGTACATGGCTACTTGTCCCCCCTGCGAATTTATGTTCCGTATGCAATCCCTTGGCTGTTAATATGGAGAAGCCAGTTGTTCGGAAACCTTTGCTCCATTTGAATGAAGACGCTCTGAACTGCTGGTCTGAAGGCGACCAACTTTGAAAATAACCGGTATCACCCGGTTCATTTTCTGGTTGTATGAAATTTTAAATTGTTCAAGAGCCCACGACAAGCAGTTCGGCTTGTGCTGTATTTTTTAAATAAACTTCTGTGCTGCCAATCAACCTCAGCATATCAGCGGAAATATCATTTTTTCTTAATCCAGGCTGAACAATAAAGATGCTCAATTTTACAGGAGCGGTTCGCGAACGGCGTTTTATGTTTGCAAGATCAGACATTGAGCCTTTTAAGAATCGTGATGAGTTTTTTGCCTTCCACAGTTCTTCTCGATTTTTAATATGGCTATATAATCGTTTAATTCCGGCATGTTTCCATCTGATCGACTTTTGAGCCTGTCCACAGACCTCATAAAGATCTCCAATTCTTGCCCCTGGATTTTCTTCTTTAGAATACTTACAATGCACTAATCCCAAAAATATCTCATCCTTAACAATTTTGAGCCCTACCAAATCAGCGGCCTCACCTGTTCCATCATCATTGATAATGACATCATACAGGTTGCTAATCTTCTCAAACGTTCTCCACTGGACCGTATTTTCTTCCCGGGTCTTGCCCATTGATTCTTTTTTTATATCAATACCGCCCCAATCCCAGCAATCGATATGATCGGCTGTAAATTCACCGATTGTATCCGGCAGTTTGATAAAAAAACAATTATAGGAATATGAGCCATCCACATATTGAATTATCCATGGATCAATTTGCAAATACTCTTCAATGGGTTTTGGGTTCCTATTCAGTCGTTTTATTGATACTGGTTCTCCTTTTTGAAGCCGGTAATCAAATCCGCCATTTAGATTTCCATCAATGATGAATTCATACACTGAAATTGAATCGTCACCAATAATCCCTATACAGTATGGCTGGTCAGGGCCTTGACTGATAATTTTTAAATCAACTAAATACAATGGGACTTCGGTTTTCCCGAAAATGACCATGACTCTGTCTTCAGGGTCTGCCTGGATGTGCTCTCCCCATTGAACAGCCACAGCATATTCGGGATGAGACTGTTCAATCCTTTTGGGACGTAAGAAATTCTGAGTGATGTTTTGTTCGTCCGGTTCACTGCTCATAACCTTATCCCAGGCTATTTTAACCCAGTCTGTCCAATCTGAAATAGAGCCGCTGCTCATCGACCATATTTTCCCTTTTTTTTGTGAACAGCCCCATATGACTTTATCTCCATTATCATATCCAAGACCGGCAAGGTTGCTTAAATTTGATTTCGAGGATTCAATTCGATTCAAACCTTCCGTGACATTTGACCCGAAATATTGTGTAAAACTGATAGCCCCAATTTGAGATGCGCCCAAGTTTCTGACAAGCGGATATTGCAATCCGTTAAAAACATTAAAAACTTTTGGTCCCGATAAAAGTTCGCAGGCTCCGTCACAAACCAATTGGGACAATTTTTCAACCCGAAACCATTTATAATCATTTGAAAACATGAACAGGGCAGACCGATCTTCATCCCAGTGAGCAATTACTAATTTGTAAACACTGTCATTCAAATTTTTATATTTGCCCCATTTTACAGGCGCCTGATGGATTGCCAAAACAATCAGCAAATTTTCATCATCACTTATTGCATACCAGCGTTCTGTCCTATCGGGAATTATCTCTTTAAATAGTTCCGGCTGCCAAGTATCACATGATGTTTTAAAAAGCATGGCAGAATAAGATGGCCGTAAATTCCACAATGACAGCTGTTTGTGGAGGTTTCCTTTTTCCTTGAGCTGCTCAACAACTTCCTGTAGCCTGACTTCCCTTTGGATCCGCCCTTCTGAAAGGCGTTTTAATACATTATCCCAATCAGCCCCTTGTGCATAAAGATGTTGTAATCCACTTTCAACCTCTGGTTCCGCTATATTTACTATAACAGAGGCATCTCCTAAACTATCTTTCTGCCTTGTAAAACGGCCAATAAATTGGAGAGTAATCGCCAGGCTTTTATGGATATCGTGTATAGCAGCTATTTTAAGACTTGGCAGATCAAATCCTTCTCCCAGCATGTTCACACAAATGACGATTCTTGATTCACGGTTGAATAAAGCGGACAAAGCATTTTTAATTGCACCTTTATTCATACCCGAATGAACCAGGATTGGGTTCAGTTCGGGCGCCAGTTTTTGATATAGCGGTAATAATTCAGCAGCACGGGGCTTTCTTTCCACCCGGGCCATTAACAAATGATCAAATCCGTCTTTTAGGTCTGTTTTTAGGCGTTTTATAGCTGCCCGAGCAATTGAAAAGTCTCCCTCACCAATATAATATTCTTCGACAGGAATAAGGTTAATGTGCCTGAAATAGCCTGCCTTCTGGGCTTCTCCCATGGTATAATTGTAAATGATACGACCGCCCAGAGCATTCCCGTTATTCCTAAAAGGAGTTGCAGTGAACTGCACCACTCTTTTCCCGATAAATTTGTCCCTTATGTTTGCCCATGTATTTGCGCTGATATGATGGGCCTCATCCACAAATAAATCTGACAGGCCTGCGCAAAGCCGGTCAATTGAATCTTGATGACTACAGTTTAAAACGCTTGCAGTTGCCACAAACACATTCCCGTGTTTCAGCAACATCTCGGCTTCTGCGGTTGATTTGATACTTTTTTTGATCGAAACGACTGCCGGCAAAGCAGTCAAATTGGGGATAAGACCCAATTGTGACAGGTAACCTAAACTTATAAATTTCTCTGATATCTGGTCGCGTAATGAGTTGGAAGGGACAAGAACCAGAACTTTTGACAGTTGCCTATAAACCAGTACGGACAGCATGGTTTCAGTTTTTCCTGTCCCAGTGGGCAGTACAACAGTAGCCGGCTCCAAATTGTTTTGTACACTAAAATAGGCTGATATCGCATGGAGTGCCCCCAATTGAGGGGTTCGAAGTCCCGGTAGCCCAAGATCTGGCTGATCTTCTCGAAACTGAAAAAGCCCACGCCAGCTTTTAACGATTTCATCCGGACCCATTGTGTCATTAAGGGTAGGATGTTGAAGCCATGTAAGCCGCGTGTTTTCATCAATATTATCTATTTCACACGTTTTGACCATTTTAATACAAAACGCCCGTTTCGGCATCTTGATACGTTTTTTGGAATGATGAAGGAAAAGAACATCATAGGGCGCGGGTTTGTCTGTCCGAATTTCATACCAGCCATTGTAATCTGAATTATAGATTGCAACTTCCACGGGATGAGCCAGCAGTGCAAACCTTACTAATTTATTTTCACCAATCTTGGTGTCTTGTAATCTAATTTCAGGAATGGTGAGGATTGTTTTTAACAAAGGCAATAGCGTCATATTAGATTATCCCTGTACTATCCATTATTACCTGACCCTGTTTCCCACTATTTAACTGATGCGAAAAAAATCTCTATTACCAGATTTTCGATGTCCGATTCGTCCTTCATCTTAAAGCATACGGGCCAAGATTGCTATAAGCCAGCCTTTCTCCCCATATTGCTTGTTGTTTTTAGGAACACAAAAAAAATTTAGTCCTAATGCTTTCTTAATCCGCACCGAGGGTACCGAGCCTCCGCTGTATAATTCTCCCTTTTTCTTGATATACTCAAATACTTGATCTGCAATTTTTGAAAGAAGATCGTGATTTTTTTTCTTCCTATCCATGTCGAACATCCCTATTCCTTTTTTGGAAGCATTTATTTAGAACAATAACTTTCAAAGGGAGTCGGAGTCGGTGACCCGTATTCGGTTAATGCAACTCAAGGGCATGACCAAGGGTAATTATCACTTTTTGCCCTGTTATTTTCCCACTGGAGAGGCTGCAGGTTATCAAAGGTGTTTGGGCCGCCTTTACCCGTTGGTTTTATGTGGTCTATTTCCTATCCTACATCCAAATCTGTGTTTCCATGCTCGGAATACTTCATGGGCTTACCACAAATGTCATATCGCCATTCTGCAGGGTCCCAGTGCTTCCCGTCTTTATCAGGAACTATTTCTCCTTTTGCCCATACAGTTAGCTTTGTCTTTTCATCGGTGGTTTTGAACGGATATAAGTAAACCATGATTTACACCTCCTTGTTTTTGATTGTTTGGTGTGAACAACGTCCAAGATGAGAAGTGCGCTGTTTGCATCTGTCTATATCCGTTTGATGGCCCATAATTTCGAACTTGCTCGGAATTTTTTGTAATGCACGCTCCGCAAATAACCCGCTCGTCGGGTTATTTTGCTTTGTTAGAGATTCTCCTCAAGATACTTGTCGGTTGCTTGGACCAGATCGCAAACGAACTGAATGTGTTTCCGCATTGAATCCCGCGTAACAATGTGTGGTGAGGGAATTGGTCCCTTTGGCGGCGGGGACCTATGAGCAATGTCGCCGCGCTTGGATACCAGCTTGTTCAGTTCGCGCTTCGCCCGAGCAGGCTCGTAGTTGTTCCACGTCCAACCCTGCGTGACATCGAGATAAAGGTACTTTTTGAATAGATTCCTCACCCTATCCGTGCTTGGAGAGTGAAAGTACCGGAGATCATTAGCAAGGCTATCTATATAGAAACGGCCGAGCCGGGACTCCTTTGCGCCTTGAGCGGTCACGGTGGCAGCTTCGGTGATTCGATCCTCGATGTAGGTTTCCAGCGCGGCCAGTGCCATTACCAAGCTGGCACGTTTAAGAACCTCTGCATTCTCCGGCGGAGGTTGGGTGTTGACTCGATCAAAATGCTCCAACAGGTCTGTCGCATCTCGGATGCTGTGCTTGAAGTGGTCGTGTGATTTGGACATTACAGGAGTCCTCTAATGCGCTGCGGATCAGCAGCAAGACCGGGGGCAAGCTTGCTTGTCACCGGGCTTGACTGACTGAATCCGCTGGTTGTGAGGCGCGAAGCGGCTCACAACCAGTGGATGAAATCCGCAGCGCATTGTCGAGGGCGCGCAGCGTCCTCGACAACAAGTGATTGTGCAGATCTGGATAACATCACCTTTGTAATGTTATCCGACCAAATGTGCCACTTAATGTCTCAATACAGATACATCGAGAGTATCACACGAAAAACAGCCCGCTAAAATCGTGTGCTCTTGCCATAATCCCAAATCCAGTACCACAATCGAAATTGATTTATCACCTGGCAAACATCTATCAAAAACAACAAAAGCCCCATCACTCAGAATTCATTGAGTAATGGGGCTTTTTTATATTCACCATGTCTGATTATCCCGACCTTTTAAAGGTTAAGAGCGCTTCAGATCTTCACATTTAAGTATAGATACAAAAAATATCAAACACTGGCTTGAAAGTCAAGTTTTGAATATGGTCTCATTTATTTGCAGGCATTTTAATAAAGCAGGGCCAGTGTAACCTTAATTGAGCGATTAACAGTAAGCTTTCAGCAATTAGCCGAATAAATACGAAATACTGTCAAACCTCATCATTTCATCCAATATCAGACGTTAAAAATGACTCTCCTTGATAGAAACAAGCGGTGTTCTCTTCGTACTGCCCCCTTATTATCGCAATTTAAAAAAACGTATTGTAAAAACATCCAGATTATACTTTACAGATAACGGTCTGCTTTGTTTTCCATTATCGATCCAAAAGCCGGGCGAGTTGATGCGCCAGCGCTTTTCGTCAAAATTTGCCGGGAAAAAGCCCCGTGCAGTGATTAAAATGCAGACATCGATTTTAAAAAGACTTTTCAGGGCATCTAAGGAGCTTTAATGAACGAACACGCGGTCCTCATGCTATCGCTTATTCTTTTCACAGGTATATGTTGTCAGTGGATCGCCTGGCGCGTAAAACTGCCGGCCATCATTTTTTTGTTACTCAGCGGCATTCTGGCCGGTCCCGTGATGGGTTGGCTGCACCCTGACCAGTTGTTTGGCGATCTTCTTTTCCCCTTTGTCTCGCTTTCGGTTGCTGTGATTCTTTTTGAAGGCAGCCTTACATTGAAATTTCACGAGATTCCCGGTCTCAGGCGAATTATCCGCAATATGATCACATACGGGATGTTCATCACCTGGATGATCACGGCGGTTTCCGCCCGGCTGCTGGTCGGTTTTTCATGGGAAGTGTCGTTTCTTTTCGGTGCGCTGATGGTCGTTACCGGTCCCACGGTCATCATTCCCATGATCCGTACCGTTCGACCCAAGGAAAATGTGGCCAATATTCTTCGATGGGAAGGGATTCTCATCGATCCCATCGGCGCCATCATGGCGGTATTGGTTTTTGAATTCATTGTTTCCGGAGGGGTTCAGGGCGGTCTCGGTACCAGTCTGCTTGTGTTTGGAAAAATTCTGGCCATTGGTGTGATCCTGGGGGCGGTATGCGGTGAATTTTTCGGGTTTATTCTGCGACGGCACTGGGTTCCGCAATACCTTCACAATTTTACGGCGTTGTCGCTGGCATGCGGGATCTTTGCCGTTTCCAATGCACTGGAAGCTGAATCGGGCCTGCTGACCGTGACGGTGATGGGTATCTGGCTGGCCAACATGAAAGGGATCGAACTCGACGAGATACTCGACTTTAAAGAAAGCCTCAGCGTCCTTCTTATTTCGGTGCTGTTCATCCTGCTGGCGGCCCGTATGGATCTTGCCGCCTTCATCGGACTGGGCTGGGGCGGGCTGGGAGTCTTGGCCGCCATTCAATTTCTGGCCCGTCCGTTAAATGTTCAGATTTCCGCCCTGGGGTCCAAACTGCCCATGGCCGAACGTCACCTGTTGGCCTGGATCGCCCCGCGCGGCATCGTTGCCGCGGCCATATGTGCCCTGTTTGCCATCAAACTGGAAGCCATTGGCTTTCCTCAGGCATCCAAGATGGTGCCGCTGACCTTTATGGTCATCATCGGGACCGTATTGCTGCAGAGTGCCACGGCCAGACCCATCGCCAAATGGCTGAAGGTGGTTGAACCGGAACCCAGGGGCTTTCTCATTATCGGCGCCAATGCCGTTGCACGCGCTGTGGCCGCTTCGCTGGTCGCCAACGGGTTCAGGGTTTTACTGACCGAGCAAAATTGGGATCACGTCAAGGCGTCAAGAATGGAAGGACTGCCCACTTACTACGGCAATCCTGTCTCGGAACACGCCGAACGCCACATCAGCCTCATCGGCATCGGCCGTCTTTTGGCATTGACCCCCAACATAGAACTCAATGCGCTGGCCGCCTTGCACTATAGAATGGAATTCGGATCGAACAATCTTTACAGTATCAGAAACCGGGGGCCCGAAGGCCGTATGGATGAGCGTAAATCCATATTCAAAAAAGGGGTAAAGAACCTTTTCCAAGCCGATATTGATTATGCGGAGCTGACCGGCCTGATCGCCCAGGGGGCACAAATGAAGACCACTTTGTTGACCGAAAAGTTTTCTTTTGAAGATTATCTTCAGCAAAAAGCAGAAAAGCGGTTGCCCCTGTTGGCCGTTGATCCCAGGGAACGCATCCATGTGTTCACCCCTCAAATCAATTTTTCACCAAAGGCAGGTTGGAAAATCATCGGTTATTCACTCGAGATACCGCCATCGAATTAGACGGTAACCATTCTTGCCACTGTCGATGCTGTTTTAACCCCGGTGACAATGAAATGACCCCATGAACCCCTCGAAAAATTCATCCATAAATGACTCGAGATGTCTCATTGCTTCAATCGTTGAAGTGCGTTGTATTATTTGATCGGTAACCGATGATATGCGAACCGGTGCGGGTTGCGATTTGAGCGTAGCATCATATTGCCTGCGTGTATCTTCGTCAGCCAGGGCTTCATAGACTTCTCTGAATTTTTGCGCATCTATGGATCGGGTTGTGTCTGGGTGAACCCAATTTTTTACCCCCTGGAACAGCCGGGCACCAATTCTCATGTTGGTGCCCGGCATTGAACGGATTATCCTGCCGTGACGGCTATCTTGCGTGGTGTGGCTTTTTCGACTTTGGGTAGAACCAATCGCAGGACACCATCCTTTAATTCTGCTGTAATTTTGGCCTGATCAACGACCTCCGAAATCGTAAACTGACGATAGTATTTACCTACGCTGTACTCCACTACGAGGGGTTCCTCGGATGCTTCGCCATTGGTCTCAGTCTCTCCCGTCAATGTCAGTATATCATCACGCAGATCAATATTCAGGTTATCAATGATCACGCCTGGCATGTCCGCCAGCAGGGTAATCTCTTTATCGGACTCAAAGATGTCCACATCGGGTGTAAAAACTGCACCCGGGCGGGTTTGCTCCGCATTGGTGGACACTTCTTGTTTTTCTTTTACTTTCAATTCTCTGGATTCGGCTTCCGTCATGACAATCCCTCCTTTCAAAAGAATTGTAGTATCAATTGATCGTTATTCGTTTGGGCTTGGCCTTTTCTGCCTTGGGCGCACTGACCTTTAATATACCATTGGTCAGGGAGGCAATGACTCCGTCGGGATCGATATCACCGGGAAGGCTTATGGCCCGAGAGAATTTCCCGGCTTCCCTTTCCTTGCGATGATAACGCACATTATCCTTTTCAGTCTCGATCTTACGTTCCCCTGATACTGACAGGTTATTTCCGGTTGCCTGGATGTCCAATTCATCTGCAGAGATACCGGGAAGCTCTGCCCGAATATAATAATGGTCCTTGCCCTCGGTCAAATTGATGGATGGAAACACCCCGGCATGAAGACTCGGCGTACCTCTCTCAGGTACACCGCTGAGAAAATTGTCCATCTGCTGTCGTATACGCTCCAACTCATTAAAGGAGCTTCTTACATTCCATGTTGGTAGTCCGAACATTCTCCTGTAAATCATTGTTTATCCCTCCTTTTAGCTGAATTTTTTGCCCAATTGTTTATGGCTTATCGTGAAGCTGTAAATACAATAAAAATGTTTTCACCAATGTCAATATTGCAGAAATCTTTTTTCTTGAATTACTTTTTAATGAAATACCCATTAAATAATGTAACGGATTTGTCTTAAATCATCGTGTGCTGCGATTGCCCATGAGACCGGATATTTTTTGGCTCATTTAGGATTTATTTTCAATGCATTTTCGATTTCATCAAATACATCTTCCTGTGACTTAATTCGCCCCCTCCTGATGTCGGTCTCTCCTTCAAAAATGAGCTTTAAAAGGCTGATGGCATTTCGCATATTTTCATAACTTTCAGGGTCTTGCAGAACGGCTCGTGACTCGCCGGTTTGGGTTATTATGACGGGCCGAAAGTCATGCTTTTTAACGACAAAACCCCATCACTCAGAATTCATTGAGTAATGGGGTTTTAAAGATGGTCTCATTAATTTACAGGTGTTTTCAAGAGCCAAATTGAATCTTCAAGTTGTTAAACGCGAACTGTTATCACGCAGCAACAGCCTGGTGACGCTGCTTTTTCCGTTTATGGAATTTAGGCGACGGGCTGTCGGCATTCTGACTGTCGCCGTCTTTTTCGACAACCTCCCGGACCGTGACGGCCCTGCCGTCCATCCGGGCATTTTTGACAAACTGACGCACCTTACCGGCGGCCTGGGCCTCCACCTCAAAAAAGGAAAATTCCCGTTTTAAATCGATCTGACCGATCATGCTGGATCGGATACCCGACTGGTCACAGACCAGCCGTATGATGGCGCCCGGATTAATTTTATCCAGCCGGCCGACGTTGATAAAAAACCGCTGGGTTTTCTTGCCCTTCATGCGGTTTTTGATGCTGGGTTTTTGTTTTGCCGTCCCGCCTTTGGCATCGGCCCAGGTCCCGGCTTTGGCACCCGTTTTTACCCCGGATTTATCTCCGGTCCAGGCACCCGCCGCTTTTCCGGTGTTCACGTTGATATCGCCGGCATGGCGGTAATACTCTATAAAACGGGTAAATTCGGCGGACACAAACCGTTTGATCAACTCCTCTTTGTCTATTCCGCTCAACGCCTCGTTTACAGCGGGCAGGTAATCGGCGAAATCATCGTCGTTGACCGTGGCACCCACAATTTTTCCGATCTGGCTGAGAAGCTGCTTTTTACAAATATCCTTGCCCACCGGCAGTTTTCCAAAATCAAACTGGATTTTGCATCGCTTTTCAATGAGCTGGACCCGATACTTTTCTTTCATATTGATCAGCGCAATGGATTCGCCGCATTTTCCGGCCCGGGCCGTCCGCCCGCTGCGGTGGGTATACAATTCCGTCTCGTCGGGCAGGTTGTAATGAATCACGTGGGTAATATCATCCACATCCAGCCCCCGGGCTGCAACATCGGTGGCCACCAGAATACGCACCGTTGCACTCCGGAACTTGTCCATGACATAATCCCGTTGGGACTGGGACAAATCGCCGTGAAGGGCATCCGCGTCATAGCCGTCTTTCATCAGGCTGGCAGCCACTTCCTGGGTGAGTTTTCGGGTCCGGCAGAATACCAGACCAAAAATATCCGGCGCAAAATCAAGCACCCGTTTCAGGGCCTCATACCGGTCTTTTTCCCGCAGGGTGTAGCAGGTGTGTGCAATGTTCTTGGGGCTTCGATGTTTCCCCATCACGGTGATGTTCACCGGATTTCTAAGATATTTTTTGGCGATGAAGGCGACACCCGACGGCATGGTGGCGGAAAACAACCATATCCGCCGCTCTGTGGGCAGGGTATCCAGGATCTTGTCGATCTCTTCCTTGAATCCCATGTTCAGCATCTCGTCGGCTTCATCCAGCACCGCCACAGACACCTGGGCCATCTTCACCACTTTTCGATGGAGCAGATCAATGAGCCGTCCCGGCGTCGCCACAATAATGTGGGCACCGCGTTTTATCTGCTGCATCTGGGTAACGATGCTGGCACCGCCATACACGGCCACCGTATGAACACCGGCCATGTGGCGTGAAAACTGCTTTATGTCGTTGGTAATCTGTATGCAAAGCTCACGGGTGGGGCACAGGACAACCGCCTGGGGCTGGTGTATCGATTCATCGATACGCTGCAGCAGCGGCAAACCAAAGGCCCCGGTTTTTCCGGTACCGGTCTGGGCCAGTCCCACCACATCCTGCATGTCTTTCAGCAGCACGGGGATGGCCTTTTCCTGTATGGGCATGGGGGCGACAAACCCCAGTTCCGTCACCGCCTGCAACAGTTGTTCATTCAATCCTAATTCTTGAAATTCCATAATCTCCAGTCATTGCCGGCATGGGATACACACGAGGGTCGCATGCACCATACCGGCACGTTGTTTACGTCCGAGGGCCGTCAAGGTCGCAGCACATGTTCAGTTGCTGCTGTTGATCAACCAGTCGCACAGATAATGCACGATCTCACCGGACAACAACTGCTTTTCCGCCCTGGAATCATGGATACAGCCGGCTACCCGTTTTTTAAATCATCGTGCTCGATGACACGGGTTTCCGCCGTCGGAGTTCCCGTGTGTACAACTATTTTTTTGTTCTTCCCCGACAAAAATTCTGTAATGTACCTGCCTGCCGAACTGCCGGCCCGGTACAATCCTTTTGCCGGGGATGTCTTATTTATAGAAAAAACCTGCATGCCATGCATGCCGACTGTTTGAAACCATAAAAAAATGCCGCCCAAAATGATCTGGACAGCATCTCCACGCAAAATCCACAACAGTCAAAACGAGTGTTTATAATCACAGATCAGATAAACTGTCAAATGATTTGTGACAATGTTATACACAATTTCCAAATATGCAAGTATGATGGCGTCGTAGAAAGTCTCCATCTACTGCGTTATGGGGATTTTCCAGAGATTCGACAGACCACATGTATGCCTTCATCCCTGAGAAAATCCCTGTGTCTCGTATATACGATTTCTATTTAGCCATCTCAAATACCTTTTACGAGACCGTCTGAACCCGACTTTTTACGCGTTCATCAAGTTTAAAGTTTGAAACTTGAAGCTTGAAAAAACTTGAATGAAAACCCGGTTTGGGCTATTGCAAAAGATATTATAAAAAAAAGGAATAGGCGATGCCCTCGACTAAAAAATGGCGAATACATAATCCTGACGGCAGCAAGCGGGTGGTGGTCACCAAAGAGCTGCCCGGGACACGATGGCTGGAAGTTCTGGAAGAGGCCGGATGCCGTGTGGAAATCTGTACATCCGAGGATGTGTTGAACATTACAGACATCAGGGCTGCCATTGGCCATCGCTGTGACGGGGCCATCGGCCAGCTCACGGAAAATTGGGGGGACGAACTCTTTTCCGCCCTCAAAGCTTCCGGTGCAAGGGTTTATAGCAATTATGCCGTGGGATTCAACAACGTAGACGTGGCGGCTGCCACCCGACACGGCATCCCTGTGGGCAATACCCCCGGCGTGCTCACCGAAACCACGGCGGAAATGGCCGTGGCCTTAACGTTCGCAGCGGCACGGCGTTTAGGAGAAGCCCAGCGGTTTCTGCGCCGGGGCCACTTCAAAGGATGGCTGCCGAAATTGTTTGTGGGCGAGCGACTCCATGGCAAAACCGTGGGTCTCATCGGTGCCGGCCGGGTGGGTGCAGCCTATGGCCGTATGATGGTGGAAGGTCACAAAATGAACCTGGTTTATTTTGACCTGTATCCGAACAAGGCCCTGGAAGCCCATGTGGCGGCATACAGCGATTTTCTCGTGGCCCGGGGTGAATCGCCGCTCGTCTGCCACCGCATGGATACGGTTGAGGAACTGCTTGAAACAGCGGATTGTGTCAGCATCCACACCGTCCTCGATGGCACCACCCGGCACCTGATCAATGCCGGCCGGCTGGACCGCATGAAAGAAAACGCCCTTTTGATCAACACGGCAAGGGGGCCTGTCATCAAAGAAGATGATCTGGTGGCCCACTGCCGGAAACATCCCGACTTCCGGGTCGGCCTGGATGTATTTGAAAACGAGCCTGCGCTGGCCCCGGGCCTCATCGATCTGGACAACATTGTGGCCGTGCCCCACATTGCATCGGCCACGTTGTGGACCCGTTCGGGCATGGCCACCCTGGCTGCCGCCAACGTGGCAGGCATCCTAAACGGCTATCCGGCATGGAACCAGCCGGATATCAGCGCGTTTCTGGAAGGCCATCCGCCCCAGGCAGCCCCGAGCATCCTCAATGCGGAACAGCTGAATATTTTGACGGTCTCATAAAAAATCCAGATCCCGCATTGCGCTGCATTTCGTTATCATTCAACGGTCGATAGGTACGCCTCATGACACCAAAATTTGCACGCCTTGGATTTGAACTTTTTACGACACCGTCTGAATTCGACTTTTTAAGCGTTCATCAATATTGACAAGTTAGCATTGAAAGGTAACGGCGTTACTATGAAAATTGCACAACGGATTTCGCATCTGGGAACGGAAACCGCCTTTGCGGTGTCAGCGGAGGCCGCTGCTTTTTCCGCAAAAGGCAACAAGGTTTATCCGTTTCATCTGGGCGATCTGAATATCACCACCCCGGCAAATATTATTGAAGCCGCGGCCAGAGCCATGCGGGACGGGAAAACAGGTTACTGTCCCAATGCCGGTGTTCCCAAACTTCGCGAAGTGCTGGCCGCAACCGTCAGCCAAACCCATGGTGTGGATTACACCATGGAAAATGTTGCCATTCAACCGGGGGGCAAACCCACCATCAGCAAATTTTTCATGACCCTGATGAACCCGGGCGATGAGGTGCTTTACCCGAATCCGGGCTTTCCCATCTACGAATCCCAGGTCGAATTCCATGGGGGAAAGGCCCTGCCCTACAGCTATGTGGAAGGGAAAGACAACTTTGAAATCGACATCGAAAAGATCAGGGGCATGATTACGCCCAGAACCCGGTTTCTGGTGCTCAACGATCTCCATAATCCCACCGGTGCCGAATGCAGCCGGGCAGAAATGCAAGCCCTGGCTGATCTGGTCCTCGAGCATGACCTGTATGTTCTTTGCGATGAAGCCTATTTTGATATCCGGTATGAGGGAAAAAGCCAGTCCTTTACCGCCCTGCCCGGCATGGCCGGGCGCAGCGTGATTCTCTATACTTTTTCCAAGCAGTTTGCCATGACCGGCTGGCGGCTGGGTGCGGCCATCGGCCCTAAAAACGTCATCGATGTCATCACCCGGCTGAATGTAAACGATGAGTCATGCGCCAACCACTTCATCCAGTATGCCGCCATTGAGGCCCTGACCGGTGATCAGAGCGAGACCCGGGCGATTCTCGACATCCTTGAAGACCGACGGGATACGGCCGTTGAGATTCTCAACAGCATCAAGGGGGTCCGGTGCTTTTCCCCCAACGCCACTTTCTACCTGTATCCCAATGTGACCAAAGCCGTTTTAAAAAAGGGCCTTATGGATTATGAATCGATCCGAAAATCAATCCTGCACGAAACCGGTGTCTCCATGTGCACCCGGGCCCATTTCGGTCGTCCCCTGGATGGAGAAACGCAGTTTTATGTCCGTCTGGCCTACTCGGGCATTGAGATACCGAAAATCAAAGAAGGGCTTGGCAGGCTGAAAGCATATCTTGAAAGCTAAGGCGGATAGACGCTTAACAACGCAACATCGACAAAGTTTTGTCGATGGTCAATCTCTAATTTGATCTACCATGAAGGACAGGAAGGACAAAATAATGATTTCTTCATGTTCTTCCTGTCCTTCATGGTAAAAAATAGTTTTGAATAGTCTCCAAGTAGTCGAGAATAAAGTCAAACTTGGACTTCATGGTTAATATCAGTTGTCCCGAAGGGACCTCTTTTCTCGAGCAAAGTCTCGGGAAAAGCTTAGACATAATGGTTGACACTAGGCCCCGGCAGTGCGAGGAGCTATTGCCGTAAACCCGCCCAGAATCATTATGGGTTCCGACGAGCAAATGAAGGCCCATTCTCACCCATAATGATTCTGAGCTAGTTGCTTCAGGGGGCCGTTTATAAAAAAGACCTGCCATCCTTGCAAACGTGGGTTATGTTAGATGTCATTATAAACAACCTAACACAGAGCCAAAACCAAGGAGGCAGGTCATGACAAATTATAGCACATTTATTGGTATGGACGTACATAAAAATTCCATCGATATCGCCACTGCTCAATCAGGCCGCAAAGGGCAAGTGCTGCATTACGGCAAAATAGACGGCACCCTTTCGGCGCTGGACAAGATGGTTCGAAAGCTGGTGAGCAAGGGCAGTCGGTTGCATTTTGTGTATGAGGCCGGTCCCTGCGGATACCAGATATACCGCCACCTCACCGGTCAGGGCTTTGCCTGCACGGTGGTAGCGCCATCTCGGATTCCCAAAACAAGCGGTAACCGGATCAAAAACGATCGTCGGGATGCATTGATGCTTGCCCGCTTGCATCGTGCCGGGGAGCTCACCGCTGTTTACGTTCCCCGCCCTGAAGATGAGGCCATCAGAGATCTGACCCGGGCCAGGGAGGATGCCAAAAGCGACGAGAAGAAAAGTAAACAGCGACTGTTGGCCTTTTTACTTCGCAGCGGGCTTCGATATACGGGATCAGGATCCTGGAGCCAAGCTCATATGCGCTGGCTGTCCGACATCAAGATGCCCCATCGGTCCCAGCAAATTGTCCTGCAGGAGTATATCGGCACCCTGAACCAATGCAAAGACCGGGTGCAACGGTTAACCGAACAAATCCAACTGCTATTGCCCGAATGGCAGTTGTTTCCGGTCGTTCAAGCACTTCAGAGTATGCGCGGTGTTTCCATGATTGTGGCGGCCACCACAATTGCGGAAATCGGCGACCTGAAAAGGTTCCACAATCCCTCGGAACTGATGAGCTATCTCGGCTTGGTGCCGTCGGAACATTCCAGCGGCCCGAAGACTCGGCGTGGTTCGATCACCAAGACCGGCAATGGCCACGTACGCCGTGTGCTGGTCGAGGCGGCCTGGGCCTACAGGTTAAGGGCTCGGGTCAGTCGGGTATTGCTCAAACGGCAAGAAGGTCTATCGCAATCGGTTTGCGACATCGCATGGAAAGCCCAACTTCGTCTTTGCTCACGTTATCGGCACCTGTGGGCCAAAGGTAAATCCAAACAGGTCGTCGTAACCGCCATCGCCAGAGAGTTGTGCGGGTTCATGTGGGCAATCGCTAACGAAATTGAAGTGCCGGTAAACGCGTAAAAATAACAAATAATCAAAGAACAATAATGATCAACGGAGGTCAATAAGCAAGTAAAAACATAACATTTCAAGGCAGCCACAGGGGCGCAACCACGGTCAGGAGAATCCTCGAAGGCACTATTGGATAAGCCTTAGGGCCGAACTCCCGAAATTAGACCGAGGCAGCTCCGCGACGAAGCTAAGTCATGCGGTACCCAACCCGCGAATATCAGAGTGATCAACCGTCGTCATACCGGTTCCGCCTCTTTGGGTGCCTTGAAATTTAACCACGACAAGGACCGCTGAAAAACAGTTGGCAGGGGATGCTTTTTTCTCTTGACAAGTGTCAACCATATCAGTACCTAAGCGGAAATTATCTAAAGGCTTAAATGATAAAATTTTATCGTAGCTTTAAAGAAATGAAGCTGTTAGCCATTGAATTTCAATTCGAAATAATAAAGATATCCTTTGGCTAATGGCTAAGTGCTAACCGCTAACGGCTAATTTTCACACAGAAAACCGTTTCCATCTCAGGGCATACGACAGGGCCATGCCCACGGCAAATCCCAAAGCAAGATTTGATGCCAGGGTAATGGCCAGCATGGTCAAAATAACAAAAAGGTCATTGCGGGTGTTCATGTCTAAACTGGTCAGGGCAAGCTGGCTGCCGGCAAAAAAAAGCAAGACCCCCAAAACGGATATGGGAATTAAATGCAGCAGCGGCAGGGCGTGTATTCCCAGAAAAAGAGATAAAAAAACAAAAATCAAGCCGATAATGATATTAGAACCGGCTGTGCGGGCACCGAACCGGTAGTGTGCGGCAAGGCCCCCTGCCCCATGGCATAAGGGCATTCCGCCAAAGGCAAAGCTGACAATATTGGCAAACCCCATGCTGAAGCACAGGCTTTTGTAAGTTGTCTTTTCCGCTTTTTCCTTGAAATATTCTTTGGAAAGATCGGCATTGGCAATCACGGCGTTTCCAAGGGTCATGGGAATCTGGGGCAGCACCAGAACCAGCAGCGCAAACGAAAAATCTATCCTGGACGGCATGCCAAAGGGCAGAACCGTTGGGAGATGCAATCCAAACTTAAACGTATCAAAGCCATTGTGGTTTCCTAAAAAAACACCTGTCATGATGCCCGCAAAAACCACAATGATACCGGCGGGGATTTTTTTATTATTCAAAAAGATAAAGGTTAACATCATCCCGGCACCGCCCAGTATCAGACCAATGGAAACAGGCCCGATGGCCTGGACCCTCAGATAGGGTTCCGCGGCCTTTTGCAGGAGCTGAAGCTTTGAGGACCCGGCAATAAATTTTAACCCATGGGTCATGAGAAGGACCCCCGTTGACATCTGCACCCCACGTATCACCGGCTTTGGAACATATTTTCCAATAAGCGTGATGGATCCTGTCCCGCCCACAATCAAAAGCAATATGCCGATTAAAAGTCCTGATGCGGCAATTTGAGTGGCCGTGAGTCCTGCGGCCAGGGCATAGGCCCCAATCACCTTCATGGGTTGCACCGGAACGGTTGTTTTGTAATACATGCCCGATAGAATATAAAAAAGGCCCACGGAAAAAAACAACCCCGAAGCGCTCAGGCCATTGAAGACAATCATCCCCAGGGCAATGGGAAGAAGGGTCCCCAGATCGCCGAAAGACCCGGCAATCTCCATTCGGTTGAATTTATATGCCGAAAACATATCCCATTCTCCTGAATAAACGATGAAAACCGATTTTAAATTGATTATAGCAGGTTATTATGATATTTCATAGTTTCTCTTCACATCGTCACAACCCTGTTTATTTCTTTTTTTCAACAATACAATCAAGGGGATAAAAATGGATAAATTGATCAAAGAAGATGGCCCAAAGGGAAGACTTCATATCGATACCCCTATGATGGGGGAATCCCTTGTCAGTAAAACGTTTCTCAAAAGTACGGAGAAAAGCGAATATTTCCGAATGCATCCGGATATCAATATCCTGAAGATCGGGGGACAGAGCATCATGGACCGGGGGGCAAAAGCCGTACTCCCCATTGTAGATGAATTAATCAAAGTCAAGGACGCCCACAAAATCCTTGTAATGACCGGCGGCGGCACCCGGGCGCGGCACGTCTACAACATCGGCGTTGATCTGGGCATGCCCACGGGCATACTGTCCAAGCTCGGAGACAAAGTCTCCTGGCAGAACGCCGAGATGCTGGCGGCCCTTCTGGCAAAACATGGGGGGGTGAAAATCGGCCATGGCGATAACCTCGAACAACTGACCATGTTCTGCAAACTCGGGTACCTGCCCATCACCTATGGTATTCCCCCTTATGGGTTTTTCGAACATCCTGCCGAATTCGGTTCCATCCCCCCCCACAGGACCGACTGCGGCGCCTTTTTGCTGGCTGAAAATATCGGCGCCCGTTCCCTGATCTACCTGAAGGATGAAAAAGGGCTGTTTTCCGAAGATCCCAAAAAAGCGAACAAAATTGAAAGTTTACGTTTTTATGACAAAATCTCGGCGCAGGACCTTATTGATTTTGATCTTGACGATCTGATTATTGAGCGTCCTATTTTGAAAATGCTGCAACGGTCAAAATGCCTGAAACAGCTCCAGATCATCGACGCCCTCAACCACCCGGACTATATCATGGCGGCCCTTGACGGGGAGCATGTGGGAACCATTATCACCAAATAACGTCACCTGCTACACCCGCCGGTGCAATGGAAGCCGACGGGTGCAGCGCTCTATTTTCCCGTGCCATCCTTGCTGCCTGTCCCATGGGGGTCAAGGTAAACAATGTCCGCCCCGGTTTCGGTGGCAATTTGCTTGAGTTCATTTTTGCGCATATGTTTTACATAGATTTTTAAATCATTGCCGCCGACACCCACGACCCGGAATCTGGGTTTTTTTTCACCCTTTTCGATTTTTCGTCTTTCTCTTATAAAAATTTTTGACACAATAAACCTCCTTTATTGCAGTTCTGGGGGAGATATACTACTATGAGGTAGTATATTTTACATAAATATATATCCTTAAAGGATATATGTCAAGGAGGAATTTAATGACCAGAGATGCAAAAAAAAACAGGCTTTCAGGGCGACAGGAACGGTATATTCAGCCGTCGATTCTTATGGGGCTTTTATCCAGACCCTGTTATGGTTATGACCTGATCAATACCATTCAACAGTACGGGTTTATCGACGGACAGGCGCCGCCGGGGATGATTTACAGGCACCTGCGCCGCCTGGAAGAAGACGGGCTTGTCGTCTCCGAGTGGAATACACAGGAAGCCGGGGCCGCCAAACGCATGTACACCATCACCGCGGACGGCAGGCAGGTACTGGCCATCTGGATTGATTATATGACGGTCCAGGCGGAAAAACTTCAAAAATTTGTTTCAATGTACGGAAAAATGTAGTTCTATCCAAGGCCGGATGCAATGGATTTTCGTTGACCGTTGCTCGATTGTTTTCCGGTTAAAGAACCCATTGACACCCGGTCCCGAGAGGACTATAAGACGCCATTTGTGACATCAAATTTAGTAACCGGGGCTGGTGGGTATTGAATCGTTGACAGGAGGGCGTGTGAAAATTCTGGTTTGCATTGATGATACGGATACGATTGAAACCATGGGAACGGGAAAACTGTCCCAGATACTGATTGATATCCTTCAGGAACGCGACTGGGGGAATTGCTCAGCCATTTCCCGGCACCAGCTATTCGTCCATCAGGACATCCCCTATACCTCCCATAACAGTTCCATGTGTTTTTCCATGAATTTTAACGGGGAAATAGACGAACTGATTCATCTGGGAGCCCGGTTTCTGGAAACAAGGTCGGCCAAAGGATCTGATCCGGGGCTCTGTGTGGCCAATCTGGATAATGGTATTCACCAAAACGAATTAATCGACTTTGGCCTTCTGGCAAAAAGGGCCGTGCTGCCCAAAAAAGCTGCCTATGACCTGGCCAAAACGGCAGGCGTCCATCTCAGTGAACACGGCGGCACCGGAGATGGCGTCGTGGGTGCCTTGGCAGGAATAGGGCTCAGGCTTTCCGGCAATGATGGCCGCTTCCGGGGATGGGGACGGTTTGGAGCGGCCGGGACCTTGACCACGGTCAAAGCCCTTTGTTCAGCCCCCTTCATTGACGCTGTGACCACACTTGACGGGGCACGCCTCCCCCCCGACACCCGGATCATGCTGGGCGCCGACAAGGTCAAAACCATAATGGCGAACAATCAACAGGTGGTTATGGTGACGCCGGCAATTATTCAAGAGACCTTGCCGCAAGCCTTCTGGAGAACCCTGAACAAAGTGGAAATCAAGCAATACTGAACCGATCTTTTCCGGATAGCAATCCGGTCGCCAGGACAGCAAACTTGTGGCCGCTTTAACCGGATGAACTCCGGGGAGCAGCCGTATCGCAATTAAAATAGCAAAAAACGCAAAAGATGCCGCCGATACACAGTGTAATTCGAACCAATGAATTGACATTCGAAAATTTATCAAATATGTGTGGAGAACATACAAATTAAAAAAAGGTCAAAAAGAATGGCAAATCAAAATTGGGATTTAGACTATAAACTGATACGTCTGTTGCAGAAAAACGGACGGGTGCCCAATACGGAACTCGCCAAGGAATTGGGGGTTTCCGAAGCCACCGTCCGGAACCGGCTCCAGAGACTGACCAAAGAGGGAAGCCTTCAGATTGTTGCCGTACTGAACCCTTTCAAACTTAAGACGGGCAGTGTCGGTGTCATGCGAATCGATGTTGAAATCAATAAATTAAACCATGTGGGCAATGAATTAAAAAAGCTTGATGAGCTGTGGTATGTGGCTCAGTTGGCCAGTTCTCCGACATTCGATGCCGAGTATTACGTCAAATCGCAAAACGACATCAGTCAATTGCTGGATACGATTTATGCCATTGACGGCATCATCCGGGTCGAATCCTCTCTTATCGTACGATATATCAAAAACAACTGGGGCATTGGTGTGCCCAAAGGCGAATAATCCTCTCTTCCCTGCCGCTTCTTTATCTCAAATTCAATATTTCCCCATCGCGTTCAACCGGCAAAACCGATGCCTGTTTTAACCAGGGCAAAGCGGGTAAACGGCTGTATCTTAAAATTCAATCCTCTCGCTTGAAGCCTGGCCTACATTTTATTCTATTTTCGAGTATTAGTTTCGTTTTTCGAACTTAATTCATAATTGAAAGCATCCTTTTGAGCAATGCCAGATAAACCTAAAAGCCGGGCTGCATCTGCCTTTATGCTATGGTGAGATATTGCACAAATATTTCATATATCTCTATAATAATAGCAAAAAAAATTGCCTTGAGAGCTATTAAATGGTTACAAATTCGAAATATACCTATACTTATTGAGATACGATTTTCAAAAGATCATTTTTTTAAAAAAATCATGAATTAATTTTTTAAATTACTATATTCGAAAATATATATTGACATTCGCAAATTATCTTTTTAATAAATCAATACGATTTAGTAAATCAACACGCTATTCAATGCCAATAGTGAACAAAGCCCGGTGTTCCGAGAAGCAATACGTTTTTATCCTGTTTTTTGCTACAAACGCCCTCGCGCGATCCAAGAAGCATTATTGCGTTTTCGAATGAACTGTTCCGGGCCCCGGCGATGTTTCAGATACAGGTTCACAAATAATGATTAAAAAGAACAGATGGTTGTGAAGAAATCCCATGATGTAAAATTTGACATAACCGCTTGCTTAAACAAGGCACGATTAATACGAAAAGGAGAAAAAAAATGGCAAGAAATAACGATGCATTGTTGCAGGAACTGGCAGACAGGACACCCAAGTCCGGTAAATACTGGGAAGAATCAAAGGACCTTGTTCCCGGTGGTCTTCTCAGCGGCGCCCGGTATATGAAACCCTATCCCATATACATGGAACGCGGCAAAGGCGCCTATATGTGGGACATCGACGGCAATCGATACATCGATTGCGCCTGCTCCTTCGGCGTGCATGTGCTGGGTCATGGGCCTGAACCGGTACTCGAGGTCATAGCCGGCCAGGCGCCACTGGGAATGAGCTTTGGGACCCCCCATACCGGGGAAGTTGATTTTACCCAGCGGCTCATTGCAAGTGTGCCCTGTGCAGAAGTTGCCATGGTCTGCAATTCGGGTACGGAAGCGACGCTGCTGGCATGGCGGCTGACACGAGCCGCCACCGGAAAATCTAAAATCGCAAAATTCGAAGGCTGTTACCACGGATGGCACGATTATGCCCAGTGGAATGTGGCCCTGGATCCGGACAACATGGGGCCGGCCGATCGCCCCAACAAGACACCCGGATGCGCCGGCTTGCCCGACGGGGTCCGGGATTCTATCGTGATGCTGCCGTTCAACGACCATGCTTTCGATATCATTGCGGAAAACGCCGATGATTTAGCCTGTGTGGCCATCGAGCCGGTTCTCGGCGGCGGCATGCTTCCGGTTGACAACGCCTTTCTTGAAAAACTGAGGGGTGTTACCCAAAAACACGGTATACTGCTTCATTTTGACGAAGTGATCACCGGTTTCCGCCTGGCTCTCGGGGGCTGGCAGGAGATCACCGGTATTCTCCCGGATCTGGCCACTTACGGTAAAATTATCGGCGGCGGATTGCCCGTAGGCGCCGTTGCCTGTTCCAAGGAACTGGTGGAGGTGGCAAAACAGACCCATGACGGGTTTACCGCGGCTGGTACCTTCAGTGGCAATCCCCTTACCCTGGCAACAGGTACCGCCATGATAAAGCATCTCCAGGAAAATCCGGAGATTTATAGCGACATGATGACAAAGGGTGAATTTCTGCGCAACGGTTTTAATGAATATGTCAAATCCAAGGACTATCCGTTCTGTATGACCGGCCTGGGTTCCATGTTCCAGATCCACGCCAAAGCCCTGCTGCCGAAAGTGCCGCGGGATCTTCTGGGGCAGGACAAAGAAGACCTTGAAGATCTCCAACTCCATTTCCGAAAAAATGGCATCCTGCTGCCCTGGGCACACCTGGCCTTTTTTACGGCGGCCCATACCCAGACCGACCTCGAAGATATGCTCAGCGGCTTCAAGGCTTCCGTGGACGGGGTCATGGCCGGCAAATAAAAAATCCGGTTTCCCGCTATTTTGTGTGGGTGCCCCGGGATAGTACCGGTCAAATTTACCCATATGAAACAGCGCGGAGCCAAAAATCCGATCCTTCTCAAAGGAGCGGGTCTTCTCGATACACCAATTGATCTGGAGGCAAAACCGTTGAAACGAAACTTTTATGCCGGAAGACAACTGAGCGGCGGATTGAGCTTGAACATCTTTACCGATAATGAACTCAACGAGATCCATCTGGCCACACTCGAGGTTCTGGAAAAAACAGGATTGTTTGTGGCGGATGAAGAGGCCCTGGAAATTTTTCATGGCGGCGGCGCAAAAATAGACCGAACAAATAAAATCGTCAAAATTCCCGCTTACATCGTTGAAGAGGCTATCCAATCGGCCCCTACACCGGAGAATACCGGGAAACCACTAAAGCGGACGTGGCCGATTCCGCCAGAATCGTGAACTATCTCAGTGACGTGGACGTGTATGAGCGTGCGGTAGGCGCCGGCGATACCCCCCCGGAGACCGTTCAGCTCCACAATGCCGAAGCATGGCTGCCCAATACCACCAAACATGGATTTATGGGGTCGGGTAATGGCTATATCACCCGAAAACTGGTTGAGATGGCCCAAGCCGTGGCCGGGGGAAAGGAAGCCCTGGCCGAGCGGCCCATCATCTCCTTTATCACCTGCCCGGTCAGCCCCTTGCAGCTCATTCAGGAAAGTTGTGAAATCATCATAGAATCGGCGAGATCCGGCGTAGCGGTCAACATCCTGTCCATGGCCATGGCCGGCGGATCATCACCGGTGACCATGGCCGGCACCCTGGTGACCCATAACGCCGAAGTACTGGGGGGTATTGTACTGAGTCAACTCACCCGGAAAGGCGCCAACGTTATTTACGGCAGCTCCACTACAGCCATGGATCTGCGGATGGCTTCCGCCACGGTGGGATGCCCGGAATGCGGTATCATCAATGCTGCCGTGGCCCGTCTGGGCAATTACTACGGGCTGCCCACCTGGGTTGCAGGTGGATAGGGCGACTCTAAAATATGTGATGCCCAGATCGGTCATGAAAAAACCCTAACAGGCCTTTTACCGGCGTTGGCAGGTGCCAACCTGATCTATGGCCTCGGGATGATCGAGATGGGCATGACCATTGATTATGGTCAACTGGTTATGGACAACGAGTTTGCCCGCATGATCAAGCATTCCCTCGGCGGCGTCCCGGTGAGTGACGCGACCCTGGCAGTTGACATCATCAAGGAGGTCGGGGTGGGAAAAGATTTTCTCAGTCACGAACACACCTATAAAAACATGAAAATCAACTCCCAGTCAAAACTCATTGATCGAAAAATACGGGAGACATGGGTGGCCGAAGGCAGCACTGATATCCATCAACGGGCAATGGAACAGGTCCGGTACATCCTGGAAAATCACAAACCCGATCCCCTGCCCGATACTGTAACCGATACCTTGCGAGGGATCGTGGAGGAGGCCGAAAAGGAACTGGGTATTTCAAAATAAGGAAAGCACACTGCCAGAACTCTCTGGTGAGATTCCGGGTACGGGCTCAAAGCAGCAAACAGCAGAGGAAATAACGGGTGCTCCCTGCTTTGCCCATCATAGCGTTTAATTCTATTCTAACTTGTGACATCGAGGTTATTGCCTGAAGCGTATGGTTTGAGATTTACGGCTTAAACGCGACCGTCCATAAAACTTTAAATAAGAAGGGGGCTTTAAAATGGAAAACGGATACGAGTATGGAAATTGGGTTCTTTTCGGCTTGGCGATATACATGGCAGCCATGCTGGGTATCGGGTGGTATGCGTCCAAGCGTGTCAAAAACAACAGCGACTATATTGTGGCCGGCCGTCGACTGGGCGTTTTCTTCTGCACCGGCACCCTGTTTGCGACCTGGTTTGGTGCCGGCACCTGCATGGGGGGCGCCGGTAACGCCTATCTGTTTGGCAACCAGGGGGTGATTTTCGATCCCTGGAGCGCGGTTCCCTGTCTGATCATCACCGGTATGATTTTCGGCCGATTGATGCGCCGGAGTAAATTTCTCACCGTTGTCGATATGATGGAAGCGCGGTACGGCAAGGGTGTGGGGATTGCCACCATGATCAGTCTGGCCGTGGCCGAAATCGGGTTTGTCGGAGCACAACTGGTGGGGTTCGGGGCCATTTTACACTATTTTTCAGGCATTCCCCTGACCATGGGCATTCTGATCTCAACGGTCATCCTTGTCATCTATACCTACCTGGGGGGCATGTGGGCGGTCACTCTCACCGATGTGTTCCAGATGATTATTTTGATGGTGGGCATGGTGGCGATGCTCTATGTGGCCGTTCCCCTGGCAGGCGGCTGGTCTGCAATCTTCAACAACGACCCGGCCGGCAACTGGTGTGCCATCAATCAGTGGTCTTTTGTCCCCACTCCCGAGTCTGCAGCAAACCCGGACGGCATTGCCGGATTTTTCGGTTATACCGGGCATATGGGATGGCTCTACTGGGCCGCAGCATGGCTTACCATCGGTATCGGGTGTATTCCGGCCCAGGACTACATGCAGCGACTCCTGGCCGCCAAGGATGAAAAGACAGCATCGATCTCCTGCTACCTTTCGGCGCTTTTATACATCATGGTGGGGATGATGCCGGTGATCATCGGTATGATCTATTTCAAAATCAACCCGAATCTGAGCATTGACGATGCCATGAGTAAAATTCTGCTGCTCATGGCCGTGGAGCAACTGCCGGTTGTCTGGGCGGTCATTTTTGTAAGTGCCCTGGTGGCCGCGCTGATGAGTTCCGCCGACAGCGCCATTCTGGCCGCCGCTTCCCTGATCGGCTATAATGGGGTGAAATACTTTAAACCCGACACAACGGATGAGGCGTCGTTAAAGTACACCCGGCTCTGCGTTCCCATTGTTACTGCGTTTTCACTGGTCCTGGCCCTGTATTTCCAGGTGATTTACAACCTGATGGTGGTCGCCTGGACCATACTGCTGGTGGGCATTTTCGTTCCCTTTGCCTGCGCTTTTTTCTGGAAAAAGGCAAATACCTACGTGGCACTGGCGGCATTTTTCGGCGGCGTTATTTCCTGGGGTATTTTCTACCTGATATACCTGCCCTATACCAAAGCAATGGAAACCGGCATCCTTGAAGAGGGCGTTGTTTATTTTGAATGGGCCATGTGGGATGCCCTCTATATCGCGTCCATGTGGGCACTGCTCACATCACTGGTCTGCATGGTGGTGGTCTCCCTTGCGACACAAAAGGTCAATACCCCCATTCCCATGTGCGATGTCGATGGCAACCGGCTCACAGTGGTGGACTGGGTGGGCATCAATTTCCGTAGAAAACACCCGGAGCCGGTGCCGGTCGTCGAGCGGGGAAGCATAAAATAGGAAATGAGACGTCAATATTCAATTAATCAAAACAAAAAAAGATACCGATTATTGTCTTACCATAAAATGCAAAAATTTACTGGGAGCTAAGGAGATTATCGTGAACAAAATCAACACCCGATACGGGGACGGGACCCGCACCCAGATCAGCGAAGCCGATCTCATGGCGGATATTGAGGCAGGAACCCAGGATGCTGCGGAAAGAGCCGGTGTGCCCGTGCTTGAAGTGGATGAACTGAAGCACCTTTTTGATATCTTCAGTTCACCCGCCAGATTCATGAGTGTGGACCCCGGCAAAGAGATCGTCCTGACCTATGACGGGCCGTTTGTTAAAATGGCGCGCCATGGCATCAATGTGGACCGGATTCAAAGTCTTCAGATTTATGAAAAAATCATGGGCGCCGATACCATGGAACTCAACCATATCGATTACAGTTACAAGCCCGTAAAACCGCTGGTGACATTCGAAGAACCGTTTATGGAACAGGCCCTCATGGTGACCCATCTGCCGCTGTTTTATGGCGCCATGCCGAATCTGGGGCTCTACAGTCAGCCCGACGGCCCGTTTCCCAATCCGGCCGAACTCATGCCTGCCGGTAAAATTAAAGAGGCACTGGAATCCCATGAACGATCCGTGGCCGAAGCCGTCAAAGATATCGTTTTTGTTGCCGGCAGCCTTTACGAAGCCGGTGCAGACGGTATCAATATCGATTCGGTGGGGGCCGCCGGAGATGCGGATTTTCTGGCCGCTCTTCTGGCTACAGAACAGCTCAAGGCGAAATATCCGGAGATCTGCATCGAAATGGGTATGGCCGGAGAATTCATTCTCGGAATGCATGGCGGGCTTAAATACAAGGGGGTTCGACTGGCAGGCCTTTACGGCCCGCAACAATTGGAATTGGCCCAGAAAGCCGGTGTTACCATTTTCGGCCCTGTAGTTAACACCAATACCAGCGAGACCGTCGCCTGGAACGTGGCCCGGGCCGTCACATTCACAAAAGCCGTGGGCAAAGTGGCCCAAATACCCATCCATCCCAACATGGGCATGGGGGTTGGTGCCGTCCCGGTCAACGATCATCCGCCGGTGGATATGGTCTCCCGAGCCTCCAAGGCCATGGTGGAGATCTGTCAACTGGACGGGTTGTAGGTGGGCGTAGGCGATCCTTTTGCCATGGCTATTACGCATGCACACGCTTCGGGCATGGGCGGTATGCGGGCTGCCGGAGATCTGGTGGCCCGGATGCAAATGACCCGGGGGTTGAAAATCGATGCGGCAAAAGCGTATGTGGCCGAAAAATTAAATGTTTCTCTTGACGATTTAACCGACCCGGTGGTGATGAACGAGGTGCGACAAGACCTTCAAATCGGTGTCATGTCTCCCCAGGCCGGGGATGCCAAGGGCATCGAGGCAAAGGCGCGTATGGCGGATGTCCTCGACATTGAAATCAACTGTGTGACCAAGATGAAAAAAAGAATGGGGTAATGGGGCGCCCGTCTCCGGACCAAAGGTTTCCGCTGCGGTTGTTCAGCATCGGGAGCCCGGGGACAGACGCAGAATGAATGACAGGTAAAAACCGTTAACTTACAAAAATTGATGGCTTTGTAAAAATTAAGGAAAACAACTAATGGCAGATAACGCAATCATCGAAAAGGCTAAAAAAGCATTAGTGGCGCAGGATAAAGAGGGGGCCCTTGAGATCGTAAAAAAATACATTTCAGACGGGCAGAACCCCATGGACCTGATGAACCGTTCTTTTATCCCCGGAATCAACGAAGTGGGAGAACAGTTTGGACGGGGACGACTGTTTCTGCCCGAACTGATGGTAGCCGCCGATGTTATGAAATCGGTGACCGACGTGATCAATGCAGCCCTTGAGGGTGGCACTGAGCGTTTACAAAACAAAGGCACCATTGTAATCGCCACCGTCAAGGGCGATGTACACGATATCGGAAAATGTATTGTTGTTTCCCTGCTGCGGGCAAACGGGTTTACCGTTCATGACATGGGACGCGATGTGGACACCGAAGCGATCATAGACGAGGCCAGAAAGGTCAACGCGGATATTATCGGCACCAGTGCCCTGCTCACCACCACCATGTCCAGACAAAAAGAGATAGAACAAGGCCTGGCAGCCGCCGGCCTTAAAGGCCGCATCAAGACCATCGTCGGCGGCGCCCCGGTCACCCACCGATGGGCCAGCCGTATCGGGGCCGATGCATATGCCGAAGATGCTCAGGATGGCGTTAACAAGGTGAAAGAACTTCTCGCTCAATAAAAATATCGGCAAATAAGGATGCACCATGAAAAAAGCACTGACACGTCTGGCCTGGCCCCTGACTGAATCTGAAATAGAACAGGTCCATCATACGGCCCTGGAGATCCTGGAAAAAATCGGTATGGGAAAACCCCCGGAGAAACTCAAATCCATGGCCCTGGCCCGGGGCTGCACCCTCTCGGACAAGGGCCGGTTAGGCTTTCCTTCGGCCCTGGTGGAGGATCTCATTGCCCGGTGTGTCCCCCGGAAAGTACTTCCCGGCAGGAACCCGGGGCGCGAGGTCAGGCTTGACGACGGCTTCGCCCATTTCGGACATATCGGCGTGGCCCCCTCGGTGATCGATTTCGAAACCGGCGCCTACCGGGATGCCACCCTCATCGACCTGTACGATCTGAACCGGTTGTTCGATGTACTACCGCACATGTCCACCGGAGATGTACCGGTTACCCCCACGGACCTATCCACATCGCCCCATGTGGGTGTGAACACCCTCTACGCCATCATGGCCGCAACCAATAAGCACGTCATCGTTGACATGGCCGGTCAGGATCAGCTTGAACCCATGATCCGGTTGCTTGAGATGGTCATCGGTACCGATAAAAAGGGAATCGATTCGCCGGTCACCTTCATCTACTGCCCCACCACCTCACCCCTGAACTACGAGAAAAACTACATGACCACCTGTCTGGCGGTGGCCGAGCGCGGTTACCCGGTCACCCCCATCATCGCCCCCATGGCCGGTGCAGCAGCCCCTGCCACGCTGGCCGGTGCCCTAGCCATGACAGTCGCCGAATCCCTGGGGGTCCTGGCAGCCGTCCAGCTCATGGTCCCCGGTCATCCCATGATTCTCGGCATGTGGCCGTTTGTGGCGGATCTCCGCACCGGGGCCTTTGCCGGCGGCGGTGCCGAGGAACCCCTCCTGTCCGCCGCTGCGGCCCAGATGATCCAATGGTACGGCATCGAAGGGGCCGTACCCGCAGGCATGACAGACTCCAAAATCATCGATGTGCAATCGGGTTATGAAAAGGGGATTTCCGTGGCCCTCTCAGCTCTGGCCGGAGGCACTTTCATCGGCGAAGCCGCCGGCATGCAGGGCAGTCTCATGGGCGCCTCCTTTGAAGCCTTTGTACTGGACCAGGACATGCTCTCGGCCATTCACCGCATCCAGCAGGGTATTGTGGTCAATCCGGAAACCCTGGGTTTTGACATGGTGGCCGACGTCATCAGCCAGGGGGTGGGCAACTTCCTGGGCCACCCCCTGACCCTGAAACACATGCGCTCGGAATACGATTACCCTAAACTGGCAGACCGCAGCATGCAGAGCCAGTGGAGCGACAGGGGATGCCCGGACATGCGCACGCATGCCCGCAAACGGACCAGAGAAATTCTGTCCACCCATTACCCGACCCATATCGATCCAAAGCTGGATGCCCGTATCCGAAAGACCTTTCCCATTGCCATTCCGATAGAGGCCATGCGGGCCGACTGCCGCCGCTGGTAGGCAGTTCCTTAAACCACGCAGCGATCCTCTTTATCTGGTCCTGGTCCACCGCTTGTCCAAGTGGGTACGGCCGGGCCCTGTTCATATATTCAAGGTATCCGCTACGCTGCCACCTCAACGCGATTGCGGCCATTTCCCTTGGCCATGTAGAGGGCCCTGTCCGCCCGTCTTACCAGATCGATCCGGATGTCTCCATCGAGAAATTGTGTGACCCCGAAACTGGCCGTAATGGAAATAACCCGTCCACCGTGGGCCACGCCTTTCCGGCTCTCGATGGCCTGGCGTATCTTCTCAGCCACATTTTTTGCCTGCTTTATACCGCAATCCGGCAATAGCACCAAAAACTCTTCGCCACCCCAGCGAAAAAGTGTATCGGAATCCCGAATCTGGGCTTTTGCGGTTTGCACCAGATCCTTGAGAACCTGATCACCGTCAAGGTGGCCGTAGGTATCGTTTATCTGTTTGAAACGATCGATATCAAACATAATCGCCGACAAGCTACCTCTCTGACGATTGGCATACTTAAAGGCCTGGTCAAAAAGTGTATCAAATAGTTGACGATTGGCTGCACCGGTCAGCTTGTCCGTAGTGGCCATCTCCTCTAGTCTGCGCTGATATCCGCCGATGGTCAGGTTGACAAGAAACAGGACAATGACCGTGACGACAAGGCTGACCGCAAGGTTTCCCATCAGGGTGTTGAGAATATGGCCTTCCATCGGATTTCCCACCTGCGCTACCAGCAGATACCATCCAAACTCCGTCACCAGGCGGCTGTTCAGATAAACGGTTTCGCCATTGTCTTCATAGGTTAAGGAATTGTTCGGCGTTGTAAGAATCTGGGTTGCAAGTGCAGACAGCCCCGATATTTGACGAATATTTTCCGGCCCTTTGCGATTTTTGCTGCACAGGGTGATCCGCCCTTCCCGGTCTGTAAAATAGACCTGCCGGCCATAGCTATTCTCATAGGTATCCACCATATCACTGACCGCTTTAACCGCTAGCCCCACGCCGGTTGCGCCGATATAGCGGCCTTCATAATCATAAACCCGATAGTTGATAAAAAAAGTCAAAGATTGCCTGTCGGCAGTATCCATATCGACGTTGATCTCGTAGTCGCTGTGAAGTTTACGCACTCTAAAATACCATCTGTCCGCTGGCGCTGTTTCACTGACCGTTTTCAGCACACCGGTGGGATGATAGTACTTTCGGGTTTTTTCAGAGACAAAAAAACTGGTAACCGTACCGTATCGGCTCTCAATTTCCTTTAGGTAGCGAATCATCTCATTTTCATCCCGCTCCCCATTTATCACCCAGTCACGGACAAAGGTATCCTGTGCCATCAATGAAGAAATAAAAACAGGGCGCAGCAAATCCCGCTGAATCTCCGAATAAATATTATCACTGGTCAAAGGCAGAGTGGTCTCCGCAATCTGGTTGACAAGAGATTTATGAGCGACATAGTACCCGACAAAAGAAGTCGTGATAAACCCGGCCAGGAGTAAAGCGCTTAAAATCCATACAAACTGCATTTTTTTATTCTTCACAAAAATTTCTCCTAAAAAATAGACGTCAATGCACCCGCCTGGATGCATTGCCAAAGCGCCGGATATCCCGAATGTATCTCAGGGTTTCGCGCCTTACGGGTCTGGCATATCAACACTATAAAGTACACATTGAATTTTATAAACCCCTTTGGCCGATAAATATAAAACAGATTTTAAATTTATCAAAAAATATGACGCATTTCTCTTTTATGAAATCCAGAGGAAACGATGTTGGGCAGATGAATTCCGGTCAGGCACTATCTATCCAAGGGAAGATGCATGATTCTCCGGGCTTCATCCGGGTTTGCCACCTCACGCCCGAAAATTTTTGCCAGATCGACGACCCGCTGTACCAGGCGTTCATTGGTGGCAAGCACCCCTTTGGAAAAATAGATATTATCTTCGAGACCGACCCGGACATGGCCCCCCATGAGGATGGCATGGGTGTTCATGGGCAATTGGGCGGGACCGATGCCGGACACTGTCCAGGTGGCATCCGGCGGGATCGAATTTTCAAGGTAAACGAGGTTGGCAATGGTTGCCGGAAGGGCGCCTTTAAGGCCCAGCACAAAATCAAAATGCAGGGGCGGTGCAACAAGGCCTTTAGAGACCAGTGAAAGGGCATTGCTGATCATGCTGGTATCGAAAATCTCCATTTCCGGTTTAATGTTGAGCCGCTGCATATCCCCGGCCAGGGCCTCGATGAGCGCCGGGCTGTTTTCATATACCGAATCCGGGAAATTAACTGATCCGGTGGTCAGGCTGGCCATTTCCGGCTTGAGCATCAGCCGCTCATTTCGTGATGCATAGGCCATTCCGGCCCGGCCCCCGGTTGAAATCTGAACGATGAGATGGGTATTTTCTTTTACGCCGGTGTAAATTTCATCAAAAATGGCAACCTCGGTGGAAGGCGATTGGTCTGCCGGGTTTCGGGCGTGGATGTGTATTACCGAGGCACCGGCAGCTTCGCAGGCCATTGCCGTCCGGATGATCTCATCCGGCGTTACGGGCACATGCGGCGTCATCTCTTTGGTGGGTACAGACCCGGTGGGGGCCACCGTGATAATGAGTTTTTCCATGACACAAATTTTCTCCGGTTAAGGGTTACAATTATGGCCGGACCACCGGACGATCTGTGAGGCCGGGGCCATGGCAATGGATTTCATCAAATTTCACGGCCGGGTATGAAGGTTGCCGCACGACATCTTTTTATTCGCATTGGGCCTTGAATACATCAATGGATTTGACAGGGATGTCGAGCAGTCTGGCAATATGATGCTTGGCCTCCATACCTTTGGGTTGCCCCCCACGGGAGGTAATAAAACCGAGTTTGCAATCTTCGCGCACCTCGCGCATCAAAACCTCATCGGTGAGCTCCGACACTGAAACACCCAGTTTGCCTGCCACATATTGTTTCGCCTCTGCGATTTTCATCCCCCGGGACATCTGCATACGGGCCACCAGATCTCCGGCAGTCCGTATTCCGCCCATGCCCGCGGTCATTGCTAAAGGAATGGCCACACCGGCCGGATCACCCGTGCCCACCTACAACCCATCGAGCTGGGTAATTTCCACCATGGCCTTTGCCGCCACAGTGAGCATATCCACCGGCAGCGTCTCACACACCGGCAGCCCCCCGACCCCCATCCCCATATTGCCGTGCACCGGAATATCCGCACACGCGACACAGGCTTTGGTCAATGTAACGGCCCGGGATAAATTCCATGGAATGGTCTTGTTGGTGAGGGTATTAACCACCGGACCAAAAATACGCACACCGCTTTTCTGGGCGATTTTCAACTGCTCGTGGGGATACAGGCCGGCCAGACGCTGGCCATCGTGAGTGATGGCACCATGGGTGCCCAGTACGAATTCACCGGCCATGCCCATTTCAATGCAGATGTCCGGATATTTCGCCTTGAGCTTTTCCGTCACCAGCAGGGCGGCCTTAAAGTCCGGATCACCGGAAGCGCCCACCGTATCAAGGTTAATACCGTCGGCACCGGCTTCGTAAAATGCCGACGCCACAAAAACCATATCCTTGACCGCCAGTTCAATGGCCTGTTCATAGGCTTCACGGGCCTCCTTGATTTTGCCCAACGGAAGCAGTTCGCCTGGGTTGGGCATGGGACCGTCAGGATAGGTATACAGGCCCAGATTCGGCATGGCACCGTAAAACAGGGGGATCACCATCAGCAGCTGAGCCTGTTCAAACAGGGGCAAATCCTCATGAACAACCGATTTGGCGGGCTTGTAGCTGTAATCCACATGGGAAAATTCAATGGTATCGGCACCGAAGCAGCGTTCAAACATCTGCAGTGCAACCTGGCGATTGGCAATGACGCCCGCATGCCGGATCTCGATGGTGGGGCCATCGTAGGTGGTAATGACCTCACAGCCTTTTTCCACCCCGGTAATCTTATGTACCGATTTGCACAAATCATACAGATGCCCGATCTCATCATCGGAAAGCGGGTCAACATGACCGTTTTCTGCGGCTTCCCGGGTCCCATCAACAATGTCCTGCATCAATTCCGCTTCCGTCAACTCGGTTACCCAGCCGTCGCCGGTCCGGGAAAAAATCTTTGCCATATCCTCTCTGTCTCCTCTATTGTGTTGTTTGATCTGCAGCCCTACAGCTGCTTTAAAACAGAGCGTTCCTGCTACGCTCATTTAAAAAAAGGCACTGCCAATAGATCATTAGCCTATATGCCTCACCCTGCCGCCGCCTCTGTTACCGGCCTCCGGTGGGCTGTAATTTTATATTCCACCCGATTGAACAGCCGGGTCAAAACAAAGGTAAGTATCATATAAATAATGCCGGCCAAAATGAAAAGTTCAACTGGCTTAAAGGTAACGGCGATGATATTACGCGTAATGCCGGTAAGTTCCAGCAGAGTGATGGTGCTGGCCAGCGAGGTACTCTTTAACAGGAGAATAATCTCATTGCAGTATCCGGGAAGCCCGAGAACGATGGCTTGAGGAGCGATGATCCGTCGAAACAGAAGAAATCGGCTCATCCCCATGGATCGTCCGGCCTCAATTTGACCCCAGGCAACCGCCTCGATGGCGCCTCGCAGGATTTCTCCGGTGTACGCCGAGGTGTTTAGTGTAAGGGCAATAATCGCACACCAATAAGGTTCACGCAAAATGGGCCACAGGAAGCTGTCGCGCACAGCGGCAAATTGTGAAAATCCGTAATAGACTAAAAAAATTTGCGCCAGTTGCGGCGTACCTCGAAGAAAATAGATATACCCGTATGCCGGGATCTTCAGCCACGGCAATTTGGAGGTCCGCAGCAGTGCAAGTGGAATCGCGATCATAAGCCCCAGTACCATGGCCAGGGTCACCAGTTCCATCGTCAACAGCGTGCCTTTTAAAAGCTTGGGAATACTCTCGATCATTAAATTGAAATCCATGAATCAATCCCTCCTGACACCGCGTGAAACATGACTTTCCATATACTGAATACCTGTAGCGGTAATGAAGCTCAAGGCCAGGTAGATCATCGCAGCCGTCAGGTAAAAGGTAAATGGCTTTCTGGTGTAGCCTGTGGCGATGGATGCATTACGCATAATCTCATTCAGACCGATGACCGACACCAGGGCCGAATCTTTTTGTAAAATCAGAAACAGGTTCCCCAGAGCCGGCAGGGCAAATCGCCATACCTGAGGGAGCATGATGCGGCGGAACACGAGAAATCCGTTCATACCAAAGGACTTTGCAGCCTCGATCTGGCCTTTGGGAACGGCCAAGATGGCGCCCCGGAATACGTCGGTGGCGTACGCACCGAAAGAAAACCCCAGGGCGATTACCCCTGCGGCAAAGCTGTTCACATTAATATAGTCCTGGTAGCCCAACTTGCCGGCGATGGCGTTGATCAAAACGCCGCTGCCAAAAAAAACAGCCAGGATCAAAATCAACTCCGGCACACCGCGAATGATGGTCGTATAGGCATCCGCAACAATTCGGAATACGAAAAAACGTGATAATTTTGCACTGGCCCCGGTCAGGCCGATACACAATCCCAACGTGAGCGCCGCCAGTGTTACTTTGATCGTTATCCAGGTGCCAGCTGCCAGCGTACCGCCAAACCCGTATAGATTAATCACCGCTGTTTCCTTTCAGGCTTTTCGTCACCTCTGCTGCAACCTCAACGGCAGCGCCAGGATAGTGACAGGGTTATCAGGCGGGTTCTACATCGACCACGTGCCGGGTGCGTTACGAACCCAGCACGTGCGATGATTTGACAACAAAAACAAATTATTTGCTGTAGGGATAGATATCCGTTTTGAAATACTTGTCGGCAAGTTTTTTGTGGGTGCCATCGGCAATGATGGCCGCCAGGGCTGCATTGAGCCTTTTAAGCAATTCAGTATCCGACTTTCGTACCGTTATGCCGACGCCTTCGCCGATGTATTTGGCATCGGTTACCGGCTTACCGACAATTTCGAGGCCCTTGGCTTCAGGGGTATTGACCCAGTCGCTCATGTAGATGCCGTTAGCCAGGGCAGCATCCAGTCGGCCCGACAGGAGGTCCAAGTTGTGGTTTTCAACGGTATCGTAGTATTTGATATCAACCGCGTCGCCATAGACCCCTTTGAGATAGTTAGCCCAGGTGGTGGCGCGCTGTACACCGATTTTTTTACCCTTCAGGCCTTCTTTGGTAAATACCAGATTGGCTCCTTTTTTTGCGATAAACAGACCGGCTTCAATATAATAGGGGTTAGTAAAGTTAACGGCCTTTTTGCGCTCCTCCGTGATGGACATGCTGGCCACAATAAAATCGAACTTTTTGGCAATCAATCCGGGAATCATACCGTCCCAGTCCTGGGTCACAAGTTTGCAGTCGGCACCCATCTGCTTGCACAGAGCCTTGGCAATGTCCACATCAAACCCTCTGAGTTCACCGTTGGGCATCACGTAGTTAAACGGCTTGTAAGCACCTTCTGTGGCAATCTTAAACGTGTCTTTGGCTTCAACCATACCGCTGAGCCCCATGGAAATAACAACCGCTACCGCTACGATAATTTTCTTCATTTTAACGCCTCCTTTGGTCAATGGTTTAATAGTATGAAATAAAGGAATTCTGCCTATCGGTGGGCACAGCCCATCCTACGATGCTGCCGCTACATTTTTGATTCATCATTCGCTTTTACCCTTCCACCTGTTCCAACTAATAGCTCTGGGATAAAAACTGCCGACAACGCGGCGATTTCGGGTTTTCGATAACATCTTTGGAACGGCCGGCTTCTTCGATAATGCCTTCATCCAGAAAAATGGTGTGAGAAGAGACCTCACAGGCAAAACCGATCTCGTGGGTCACAATCAGCATGGTCCGACCTTCTTCGGCCAGACTGCGGATGACCCTTAGCACCTCGCCCACCAGTTCCGGGTCCAGGGCTGATGTGGGTTCATCGAATAACAGCGCCTTAGGTTCAATGGCAAGAGCGCGGGCAATGGCCACCCGTTGCTGTTGGCCCCCGGAAAGCTGATTGGGGTAATAATGGCGCTTGTCCAGCAGGCCGACCTTGTCCAGAAGTGCTTTGGCCTGTTCCCGGCTTTCGGCTTTCTTCTGTCCCATAACATGTACCGGCGCCTCAATAATATTTTCCATCACGGTCATATGTTCCCAGAGGTTGAAATTCTGGAACACCATACCGAGCTGCTGGCGAATCCGGTTAACCTGACCATTGTCGGCGGGTTTGCGGTGTTTGCCTTTTTGTTTCATTTGGATCAATTCACCGTCGACAAAAACATTACCGCTGTCGGGCATTTCCAACAAGTTGATACAGCGCAACAGAGTGCTTTTACCTGAACCACTGGAGCCGATAATCGCCATCACATCGCCTTTGTTTGTGGAAAGCGAGACCCCTTTCAACACCTCATGTGCACCGAACCGCTTGGTCAAATTTTCAACAACAATGGCCGGTTGATTCTCAATCATATTTTCGCTCGTAGTGTGATGGCATTCTGTGCAGTTTTAAAAGCCGCGCCACGGTTTCCCAAAGGCCTTCCCTTGGCCGGCTGACAGGTCTTATAAAAGCAGGCAGGGTAACGCACAGGGCTGCAGGAGGCGGACCTGGTGCGGCCATTTGTTTGCGATGGACTTTACCCATGGATCTCTTTCAGCACTGTGTTGAAAATCTCCAGCCCCAGATCGATCTCACCCTCAGTGGTGATCAAAGGCGGGCAAAAACGAATGGTGCTTTCACCGCAACTCAAAAGCAGCAGGCCGTTTTCAAAACAGCGCAGCAGCAGTTTGTCGCGCAGGGATTTATCCGGTGTCTTTCGATGGCGATCTTCGACCAGTTCAACGGCCTGCATCAACCCCAGACCCCGAACATCTCCGATGCATTCGAATTCCTGCTGCAGACTCTCCAGGCCTTTCCTGAGCTGGCTGCCCCGGGTGGCCGCGCTTTCGGTCAAGCCAGATTTCACCAGGGCAATGGAGGCCAGTGCCGCAGCACAGGCAACGGGATTACCGCCATAGGTGGATCCATGAGCCCCACGGTTCCAGTCCATTATTTCTTCCCGGGCGACCAGGGCACTCAGGGGCATGCCAGAAGCCAGCCCTTTGGCGCTGGTGAGCAGGTCCGGTGCCACGTCAAAATGCTCAATAGCAAATAATTTTCCGGTACGGCCCATACCGGTCTGGATTTCATCCACCATATAGAGAATACCGTACTTTTCGGCCAGGGCCTTTAATCGTCGATGATAATCCGACGGCGGCACAATATAGCCGCCTTCACCCTGAATCGGCTCTACGATGATCACGGCGATCTCTTCAGGGGAAAGGATCGATTTAAACAATTCCTCTTCGATATAACGAACACAGGCCAGATCACAGGCCGGATAGGTCAGATTATAGGCGCAGCGGTAGCAATGGGCATAAGGCACATGCGTCACCCCGGGTATCAGCGGACTGAAACGCCGTTTCTGGACTGATTTGGACGCTGTCAGGGTCAGGGCACCCATGGTGCGACCGTGAAATGCCCCCAAAAAGGCAATGGCGCCCTGCCGCCGGCTGTGCCAGCGGGCCAGTTTGAAGCCGGATTCAACTGCCTCGGCCCCGGAGTTGCCCAGGTACACCCGTTTGCGATCATTACCGGGGGTGATACCGGCGAGCTTTTCGGCCAGATCGATCATGGGCTCGTGATAAAAATCAGCCCCGCAGGTGTGAATCAATCGGTCCAACTGTTCCTTGGCGGCGGCGACCACCTGGGGGTGACAGTGCCCGGTATTGCAGACGGCGATGCCGGACGTGAAATCGAGAAAACAATTGTCGTCCGGGTCATGGACCCATACGCCCTGTCCCCGGCTGACCACCAGCGGGTATTCCCTGGGCAGCGAGGGAGATAAAAATTGATGGTCTCTGTTTATCAGCGCTTTGGCCCTGGGCCCGGGCAGTAACGTTTTGATATGAGGGCGACGCATGGCACGACTCCTTTACCGGCTAAGGTCAGTCCAAACGAAACTGACCCGCAGTTGAATGGAAAAATCATAGATGAATTGTCAAACAATTTTGTCTGATAATTTATGCGGTCTTCTAAAATTTTGTCAAGTCATTTTTCCCCGAACCTGTCCCAATATATTGAGTTATAGAATAAAATCACCATCATATATACCGATAACATGTCGTATTTAATATGTTTTTTCGTCGCCTCCCCGCTGTTTGTAACGGCCCTATACCCATCTTCTCAGACACCACAGAACATTAAAAATTTTCTTGACAACCCAAAACCACCACTGTATTTGTTTAACAAAATTGTATTACAATTTTATAGTGTTAACGGTAGCACTTCAAGCCACGATAGGATTTGAAACGCTTGACCAGTGGCAGGGCATTTTGCCACCGTGGAACGATCATGAGTGTTAAAAAAAATATTTATCACGGTATTCGAAAAGCGATCATCAGCGAAAGCCTGCACCCGGGCGAACGCTTGGTTGAAGTGGAACTGTGCAAGGAATACGGGGCCAGTCGTGGCCCGGTCCGGGAAGTGCTCGCGCAACTGAGCCGGGAAGGGTTTGTCGAACTGGTCCCCAACAAGGGCGCCCTAGTCAACAAATTGTCCATCCAGGACCTCAGAGACTACTATGCCTTGGTGGCCCTGCTCGAAAGCAAGGCAGTAGAATGGTCTGTCCCCCATTTAATCCCCAGTGACGTGGCCGTCCTGGAAGCGATCAATCGGGACCTGGAAAAAATTGCGGCCGGCGATGATGAGGAATGCCTTCAAGCCTGGGGCCGGCACAACCTGCTCTTTCATCGCCTGTTCTGGGAAAAAAGCGGCAACGCCAGACTCGTTGAACAAATCCAGGAAATTCGTCAGCGGATCCTGCGATATCGTTATACCTCATTGATGGTGCCTTCTTTCACTGATTACCTCAGCGATCATAATACCATCATTGCAGCAGTAAAAGAAAAAGATGCCCATAAGTCCGGCCTGGCCATGCACCGGCATATTCTGCGGGCGCTGAATGTGTTGCTGAAACATTTTGCACGCATACCCGGCCGAAATAACGGCGGGTAATTTCCATTCCGCGGTGAACCCAAAACTTTGCATCACGTTGATTAACGATTATCTTCCATAACGGAGGTAAAATGAAACCTGGTGGTAATGTCTTTTCCCGCAAACTCAACAAATCCCTTCCCCTGGCCACAAAAACCGAGGGTATCTGGATCATGGATGCCCACGGCAATCGTTATATAGATGCCAGCGGCGGCCCACTCGTCATGAACGTCGGCCATGGCCGCAAAGAGATTGCAACGGCGGTGTATGATCAGATTCTCAAGTGCGATTACACCCACCCCACCATGTTCACCACATCGCCTGTCGAGGACCTGGCGACTTCTCTTGCCGCTCATTCGCCGCCTGGTATCGATCGGTTCTATTTTTTGTCCAGCGGCGCCGAAGCCGTGGAAACGGCCATTAAAATGGCGCGTCAGATTCATCTGGAAAACGGGCGGCCCCAGCGCTTTCAACTCATTTCAAGATGGCACGCCTACCACGGGCTGACCCTCGGCGCCCTGGCTGCCGCCGGGCGCACCGCGTTTCGTGCGCCCTATGCCCCCATGCTGAAAGATGCCTGCCATATCCCGGCACCGTATTGTCTGCGCTGCTCATTCGGGCTGCAGTACCCGGACTGCCAACTCAGATGTGCGCTGGCCCTGGAGGAAGCCATTGAAAATCTCGGACCGGAAACCGTATCGGCCTTTATTGCGGAAACTGTCAGCGGCGCCACCCTGGCCGCCGTGCCCCCGCCACCGGGCTATTTAAAAAAAATCCGTGATATCTGTGATCACTACCAGGTGCTGCTGATCCTTGATGAAGTGCTGTGCGGACTGGGCCGCACTGGACGCTGGTTTGCGTCCCAGCACTACGATATGATCCCCGATCTGGTCACCATGGGCAAGGGGCTGGGGGGCGGTGCCATCGCCATTTCGGCCGTGGGGGTTTCAGGCCGCCATTTTGACGCCATCTGCAGCGGCAGCGGACGCTTTGTGCATGGAGGCACCTTTTCGCATCATAATGTGGCTGCCGCCGCCGCAAATGCCGTGCTCCGCATTATGGAAAAAGAAAACCTGGTGGACCGGGTCCACCGCTATGGCAAGACCATCGGGCAAAAATTAAGCAATGCCCTATCCGATCATCCCCATGTTGCCGATATCCGGGGCATCGGCTTTTTATGGGGGATTGAATTCGTCCGGGACAAGGCCTCCCTGGAGCCCTTTCCCCGCAAGGCGAAAATAACCGAACGGATCTGGCAGGCCCTCTTTGAGCGCAAGGTGTTGGCCTACAGCGCCACCGGTTTTGTTGGAAAAGACGGGGATGCCATCCTTTACGGGCCGCCCTTTATCATCTCCGACGATCAGATCGATTTTATTGTCGATGCCCTTGAACAAACGCTGGTTGCTGTATTTGAGAGCACCTGAGACCTGGAACAACAGGCCAATAATTTTTCCATCATCAAAATCGGGAGGTAAGCTATGCACGGCTGGAACGGCAAGATTCTCAGGATAGATTTAAGTAGCGGAAAAATCATCCGGGAAGCGCTGGCGCCCGGCATTGCCAGGGATTATCTGGGCGGCAGGGGCCTGGGCATCTACTATCTGCTGAAAGAATTAGAGCCCACATGTGATCCCCTGCAACCTGAAAACCGTTTGATATTCAGCCTGGGCCCATTGACCGGAACAACGGCGCCCACCGCGGCCCGGGCCATGGTGACGACCAAATCCCCCCTGACCGGTGCCATGACCTGTTCAAACACAGGCGGATATTTTCCCGCGGAACTGAAAAAATCCGGCATCGACCTTCTAATCCTCCAGGGACGGGCCGCAACGCCGGTTTATCTCTGGATCAACAACGATCACGTTGAACTGCGCGATGCCGCCCACATCTGGGGCAAGAACACCCACGAAACAGATGCGGCCCTGCGCTCGGAGACCGACACCAGGGCAAAAGTGGCCAGCATCGGCCCGGCCGGTGAAAACATGGTGCGCTTTGCCGCCATCATGAATGATAAAGACCGTGCCGCCGGGCGCGCGGGTGTCGGTGCCGTAATGGGCTCAAAAAATCTCAAGGCCATTGTTGTCAAGGGGGATGGAAAAGTCGCGCTATGGGACACGAAAGGGTTTAAAGCGGCAAACAAAAAATATCGCAAACGCTTTAAAGATTCCTTGTCAGGGGGCCAAGCAGGCCTGAATCTTTACGGCACGGCAGCCACCATTACCGGCACCCAGATGGCCGGGTGTCTGCCCACCCGCAACTGCCAGCAGGGCACCTTTGAAAACTGGGAGCGCATCGGAGGAGAAGTGCTCACCCGGGATTTTCTGGTCACACCAAAGGCATGCTTCAGTTGTCCCATCGGATGCGGCCGGGTGACAAAGGTGGATGACCCTGAATTTGAAGGCCGGGGAGAGGGCCCTGAATATGAAACCATCTATTCCATGGGCAGCATGTGCGGCATCGACAACCTGGCGGCCCTGACCAAAGCCAACTACCTGTGCAACGAACTGGGAATGGATACCATCAGCATGGGTGCCACCCTGGCCTGTGCCATGGAATTGTCCGAGCGCGGATACCTGCCGGAAGCAGATACGGGAAGCCCCCTGAAATTCGGCGATGCCCACGCCCTTGTCGAATTCACACGAAAGACCGCCAGCCGGGAAGGGTTTGGTGAAACGCTGGCCCAGGGCAGTCTGAGGCTTGCCGGGAAATACGGGCACCCGGAACTGGCCATGGTATCCAAAGGGCTTGAATTTGCCGGATACGACCCCAGGGGTGAACAGGGCATGGGGCTGGCCTACGCCACTTCGTCCATCGGTGCATCCCATATGCGTGGCGACCCCGCCTACATCGAACTGCTGGGGGTCCCCATGCTCATCGATCCCAAAACCTGGGAGGATAAACCGCAAATCGTCAAAGACTTCCAGGATGTATTTGCCGTTATCGATGCCGCCGGACTGTGCGTCTTTTTCTCAGTCCGAAATCTCTGCATCCCTGAAAAGAATATTCGACCGGACGGCATACTGGAACTCGTCAACACCGCCACCGGGGCTGATTATACACTGAAGGAACTGGTCCGGGTGGGTGAACGCATCTGTAACGCCGAACGATTGTTTCTGCTCAAAGCCGGTTTTTCCGGAAAAGACGACAAACTGCCCATCCGCATCCTGACAGAACCCCTGCCCGACGGGCCTGCAAAGGGGATGGTCTGTCATCTGGATGAGATGCTCAGCGCTTATTATAAACTGCGCCAGTGGGACGTGGACGGCATCCCGCTGCACGCTAAACTCGTGGAACTTGGATTGAACTGAAACGGCTGGGCCATATCTGCAAAGTGCTACCCCGGGTCCGCGCAGCCGACTGAAAAAAGTCTATTCCATATTTTTTTTAAACGGCCAGGGCCGTCAGCCACGCACTGAAAATACCGACAATGGTGAATACAAACGTAAATCGCCATCCAAAATAGGCCACCATTACCGGCACCATGGCCGGTTTCACCGCCCGGTTTGACAAAAAATTGGCCGCATGAAAATTGGAACCCCCTTTTTCGCGCAGGGTTTTAACAAAGGGGTACCATGCATAAATGGGACCCATGGAGAGAATACCGACGCCAGTGGAGAGAACAAGCCCCTTGATCCCCGCTTTTTTGATTATAAAACGGGATATCATGGCGGGATTGATCAGCAGGTTGAGCCGTCATATAGTCCCAACGGCGATTGCCAGAGGCACTGCCATCCGACCTGAGATATGCAGGCTTGCCCGCAGGGCCCCAACGAGTTTACCCGGTGCACTCGGAAAAACAGCGGCATAGATCAGGACAATGCAAACAGGGAAAATCCAGATGCGCAGGCCCTGACTCTGCCCGAATTTTTTGAGACTGTTTTTCCCCCGACCCAAGGCAATGCCCCCCACGATAAAAACGGCCAAAAAAGCCATGGTGCCGGTTTCGACAAGCAGCAACCAGGGGGGCGGTGCCTAATTTCAATGCCACCGGGCATATAAATCCGGGGCCTTGCAGGTACGGCAATCTTCATGGTTTATCCTCGGCATCAACGAGAGATGACCGTCCTTTCACAGGCCAGATGGATGGCCATAGTGGACCGGTTGGGGTTGTTGGTGCTGCAGGATAGAAAAAATGAAACCTTTTTCGTAACTATTCAGCGAAAATAATGAAAAAGGAGTAAAAAAAGACTTGACAGGGTTTTTGCGAAAATTCCTGAATTTCAACCCGGGTCGACGATTCCTCGTATTTCGACAAACAGACGGTCTTATGGCATCATGTGTAGTTTTTTAAGGCGAGCACATGGCTCGTCAGGTCTAAAATATTTAAACGCAGCAGAGTAGACTACAGGGAGAAAAATATCGGTTTAAAAACCTGTGTTATAGTAGCTTCAATTGACAACACAGGAACCGAATGAAAATAGAAAACATCGACATACAGGCAACGATCGAAAAGGCACAATTTCTTATACGTGAAGACAAGCAATTGTCCGCGGCTACAAAATCGATGTTTGAAATTTTGATTCTGGTTATTACCCTGCTTGCCAATCGTTTGAATTTAAACAGCACCAATAGCAGCAAGCCGCCGTCAAGTGACCCGAACAGGATAAAGCCGACTCGAAAAAAGACAGGCAAAAAGCCCGGCGGCCAAAATGGTCATGTCGGCACGACACTCCAAAAAGTCGAAATCCCTGACAGGGTTAAGGAAATTAAGGTTGATCGGCGCAAGTTGCCTGCCGGACGATACCGGCAGGATGGCTTTGAAGCGCGGCAGGTGTTCGATATAGATATTTCAAGGGTCGTGACGGAATACCGGGCTCAGATCCTTAAGGATGACGAGGGGAACCGATTTGTTGCTCAGTTCCCAAAAGGTGTTACAAAAGCGGTTCAATACGGAACGGGGCTCAAGGCACACTCGGTCTATATGTCGCAATTCCAGTTGATCCCGTACAACAGAATACAGGATCATTTCTCCGACCAGCTTCATATACCGGTCAGCGAAGGCTCGATTTTCAATTTTAACAAAGAGGCCTTTGGGCTTCTGGACGACTTTGAGAAGCGGGTTAAACAACAACTGACGGCCTCAGATATGGCACATGCGGATGAAACCGGCGTCAACATAGGGGGTATCAGGCATTGGCTGCATTGCGTATCCAATGAGACCTGGACTCTTTATTATCCCCACGAAAAAAGGGGTATGGAAGCCTTCAATGATATGGGTGTGCTGCCCGGGTTCAAAGGGGTGCTGTGCCATGACCATTGGAAGCCCTACTATAAGCTCAATTGTACCCACGCTTTGTGCAACGCACATCATTTAAGGGAACTGACAAGGGCCTGGGAGCAGGATGAGCAAAAATGGGCGAAAAAACTCGGAGATCTGCTTGAAACGATCAACTGCAAGGTCAACGAGGCCGGCGGCGTGCTGGATGCCCCAGAGTCACAGAAATACCGGCTTAAATATAGAGCAATCCTGAAACAAGGCGAAATCGAATGTCCGGAACCAATCAAGCCAAAAGAAAAGGGCAAAAGAGGTCGCATTAAGAGGTCAAAATCCAGAAACTTGTTGGAACGGCTAAGGGATTTTGAGCAGGACGTTCTTATATTCATCGATAATGAACGTGTCCCGTTTACGAACAACCGGGGTGAAAATGATATCCGAATGACAAAAGTTCAACAGAAGATATCAGGCTGTTTTCGATCAATGGATGGCGCCAAAATCTTTTGCCGCGTTAGAAGTTACTTGTCGACTTGTCGAAAACACGGAGTAAAATCAAGTCACGCATTGGAATTGTTGTTTGACGGAAAACTGCCTGAGTTTCTTACCGGATGGGCAGTATAAATTTTATAAACGCTGAATAGTTACCCTTTTTCTTTCATTGTTTTCGCCTTGTTTGGGTTAAACTTGCCGGCCCGATGGTTTTTTTGAAACGCACCACTGATCAAAAAATAATGTTGTACGACAGTGCCAACTTTAAACATTCCCGTCAATATTTGGCATGCCGTTTGCTTAAACAAAAAAACCGAGAGTTCCAACTTGGCATTACCTCCAACTTAATGCTTACCTTCCTCTCTCACTTGCAGCAGATCGGCCCTTCGGGATAGGCCCGTTGGGTCGATTTGTTATTTTTTATCACTGACGGTGAACCTGCCTGTGGCCCGCCAGCGCATTTCCTGTCTGCTGGCGCCCTGAGCCATTATTTTGTTATGGGGCTTTTTTCAGTGGCATGCCCCATTTTTTCATATATTTCCAGACAGCCGTCCGGCTGACGCCCATACGGCGGCCAACTTCCACTCTGTTCCAGTCACACTGCACCAGAAGTTGGACCCAATGCACTTTGATCAGTTTTTGAGATTGTGCTGAAGAACTGTAACCTCCTGAAGGACCATTTGTATCAAACAGATGACAGTCAGCCTGCCGTATTTCCGCAGGCAGGTCCGCCGGTTCGATGGTTTTCCTGCCGGGCAGCACAAAAGCATGTTCAATAGCGTTTTCCAGTTCGCGAACATTACCGGGCCAGCTATAATCCATCGGGGTCCGCAACGCCTGGGGCGAAATACCTGTAATCAGCTTGCCGGTCTTATTTTTCAAAATTTTTATAAAATGGCTCGACAGTAACGCCTTTTATACCAGATCGGCCCGAAGGGAACACTACCTTCGGGCCGATCTATTGTGGAAAACACTTCTGAAATTTTGTTCGGCAGGATGGCGTACCTGAAACGTTGGAAATAATTTGCAGGTACAGCGTTTCATCCGGCCGGTACGAACTCGGGAAAACTGCTCCTGAGCATACCGAAGCCGCCCTGGATGTTTTGGGCGTTATGAATGCCCTTGCTGCTCAGGAAAAGCTGCGTTTCAAAGGAACGCGGACCTGTATCACACAGCAGACACAGGGTCTGATCCAAAGGCAGTTCATCAATACGGTCCGCCAGTTCCTCCTGGGGAATATTTATCCACTGGTCGCCATATTTTTCAATAAAAGGCCGGGATTCAATCTTCCCGCGAACATCCAGCACCCTTGCTTTTTTCTGTTCAAACGCGGCAACAAAATCCCCCACGTCAATGGGTATATTTTGGCCATTAATAATATTTTCAAGGGTATTGCCGGCGGCATTGACAACGTCCATGGCCGATGCATAGGGCGGGGCATACGATACCTCAAGATTGGAAACCCCGGAAACATCCGCGTTGTATTGAAAAAGTGCCGCCACGGCATCCACTCGCGCCTTGACTGCGTCCCCTTTTGCTCCGACCGCTTCGATGCCCAATAATTTGTTGGTATTGCGATCGGCGATGAGCTTAATATACATCGGTTCCTGGTCCGGATAAAAATGGGCATGTTCGGACTGAGCAACCACTGCATATACCGGATCAAAACCGGCATCCTTTGCCTGCTTGACGGTCAAACCGGCCCGGGCAATGCCCATGTCGAAAATCTTGAGACAGAACGTGCCCACGGTACCCTTGAATTCCGCCCACCCGCCATTGAGGTTGGTGCCGATGATTCTCCCTTGGCGGTTGGCCAGCGACCCCAGGGGCATGGGAATCCGCTGCCCGCTCACCAGATGGGTCATTTCAATGCAATCACCTCCGGCATAAATATTGGGATCGGTGGTCCGCAATCGTTTGTCCACCAATATCCCGCCATACATGCCGATAGCAAGTCCGGCATCCCTGGCAATCTGCGAATTGGGCCGCACTCCCACCGACATGATCACCAGATCACAGGGGATTTGAGATTTATTGGTCTCGACACCGGTGACACCGGTCTTTTCATCTCCCAGTATACGGGTGACCCCTTCTGAAAGAAGAATTTTGACCCCCTTGTCCGCCATATGATTTTCAATCAATCGGCTCATGTCCTTGCCAAATGCCGGGGGCAGCAACTGATCCATCATCTCGATCAGCGTGGTTTCAACACCCCACAGGTCGGTGAGGGCCTCAGCCAGTTCCACCCCTATGGCCCCGGCACCAATGACAACCGCCTTGTTGACCTTGCCTTTGGAGACCAACTCTTTAACAAAAATGGCGTTATGGAGATTGGCGACGGTGGTAACACCCGCCAGGCCGGCGCCGGGAATCGGCGGCTGAATAGGCGTAGATCCGGTGGCTAAAACAAGCTGATCATATGCCATTTCGGCTGTCTGATCGGTATCCAGATGGCGCACAATCGCTTTTTTAGCCTTCCGATCAATAGAAACAAGCTCGGTATGACATAGCAATTTGATCTTCTTGCATTTTTCAAAAAACTCGGCATCTCTTACATGGTGGGATGCGGTGGAATACAACCCTTCAATGTCGGATACATCCCCGCCAATATAATAAGGGATACCACATCCGCCATAGGAAATCAGACTGTCTTTATCGATAATGGTTATTTCAGCAGATGGATCAAGCCTTTGAAGCCGGCATGCGGCCTTGGGGCCCAATGCCACCGCGCCCACAATTAAAACTTTGCGTGACATCACTACTCCTTTCAAAAAACCCAGAAATATCCTTGCAATGTGAAGAAACCCCACACCTCATTTGTAATTTCAGATCCGCATCGTTCATCGTTACAGACTGATGACCGTACTCTCGCAGGCCAGGTGAATCAGTTCAGATGCCGGTGCCATTCGCGCGCCTTCAATCAAATCGGATTCTTCAATTTTTCTTGCCTTGGCACATGGAGTACACACCAGAATCGGCACTTCATGGGCCTGAAGATAGGTCATCAAGTCATCGGCGATATCGCCGGTGGCCGCCCGAAGGTGTTCGATAAGACCTTCCTTTACCAGGTAAACCGCTTCATCCAAAAGAAACATGGTGACCTGTTTGCCTTCCTTATGCGCCACGGTGGCCAGGTGAATGGCCCGGGTGGACCGATTGGGGTTGTTGGTGCCACAGGACAATGAAATAAGAACCTTGTCTTGCATAATATCTCTCCTTTTTTGATCTTGTTTTAAGTTGTATTCAGGGTTAATAATTCATCCAGCCAACCGCCATACCGCGATTGATGCCGGAATTAAAAAACAAATACGGCATCCGCCTCCAGGGCCGCTAAATTTACCTGCCCGGCGGTGGTGATTTTGGCCCCTTCAATCAGATCCGATTCGGGGATATCCCGGTGTTTGATGCAGGGACCGCAGATGCCTAATTCTCCGCCAAGGGCCATGAAACTGTCCAGCAGTTCTTTCATGGGTGCAAATCCACCGCCGCGTGGCATGGTCTCAGCATATCCTTTGGTGGCGATCTTAACAGCGTCTCCCTGCAGGGTAATCATCGCATTCATGTCCGTTGCCAAAGCGGCATTGCCCAGGATAAAAGGGATATGGGCTTTTTCGGGATCATTTTCGCAGCAGGTACACATGTAAAGTATTTTTTCAACCTTTTCTTCCATTTCAATAAACTCCTTTGCATTAAATAAATATCATCAGTTCTATTCAGCATAGCGTGCCAGTACAGTGGACAGGTCCTCAACTCGGGCACCGGCTTTTTGCAGATTGCCGATGCAGATGGGACACATGGATATGATGGTTTCTTTGGTGGATTCCAGTTCTTCCCGTCGCCGGTGGCCGACTTCATTTGAGAGTTTGGGCGAAATGGATTCGGCCGGCCCGCCGCAGCAGCTTGTAAAGGGGCCGGAATTAAGGGGATTGATACAGTCAATGTTCAAACTGGCCAGCAACCGCCGCGGAACGTCAGACAGTGCCAGGTAACGGCCGTAAAAACAGGGATCATGGAGGGTGACCGATTGTTTACCATTTCCCCCGCTTAAAGTGGCCAGTTCAAAATAGGTTTTTACCTCAAAATGGATGCCGGTATATTTGGGATAAAGCACCTTCAAGGCATACGTGGTGTGGGGGTCCACAGTAATAATCTTTTTAATACCGGCACGCTGCAGCTTCCCGGCCACGAATTTGGCGTGTTCAACAAAGCCCCCCTGATCCCCCAGATCATAAAGCAGAATCCCGCTGTAATGGTCCAGTTCCGACCGGTACTTGAAACTGACACGGGATTTGTTCAGAATTTTGACAATATTTTTCAAGACCATACCGGCGGCGCGTTTGCCTTTCCCCGGGGTCATGACAGCCAGCCCCATACCGGCAAGATATTTCGGAAAAAAACGGGCATACGTCAGACAACCGGCCCATCGGGTGTCTTCAAATCGCTCCAGATAGGTGGTGGATTTTTCAATGTACGGGACCAGCTGATACATCATGCCGGTAAACAGCAATGCGTCGCCTTGGCGTTTGACGGGTGCCGTTTTCCACCAGGTATTGGCCATAAATTTCGGAATGCCGAATGGACTCCGGGTCTTTCTCACATTTCCGGCAACGATGTCGATGATGCTTTTTGGCTTATACATTTCAACGTCTCCCCCAGCTATCGACAACATAGCGTTTCAAGCTCAACATAATTTCACCCGGATTGGCTTCCCTGGGGCAGGTCTGGGTACAGAGACCACAGTGCAGGCAACGCCACAGTTCATCTGCATTTTCCAGAATCCGGTCCCGGGCGCCGATCTGGATGTAACGGATCATCTTTCGCGGAAAGTGTTCGTAAATCAGGGGGCAGATAGCGGTGCAGGTACCGCAGTTAAAGCATGCCAGGGCGGTATCTTCCCCAAAAGGGTTAAGTTCTTCAGCAAAATTCGGATCTAATAAAACCATCTATAGTCTCCTTGGCCGGACCGCCTTCACCCGCCGTTGTTATCAGGACGAGGCCTGGATTGAGCGTTCGGACAATGCATACCGAAAAAAACCGCCGTCTTTTTTCACTTCTACAACCTCTCCATATTTTTTCAGGGACGCCATGTACCACAAAACCTGGTCTGACGGTATTCCAGTTGCATCGGCCACTTCCGGCACGATACCGGGACCTTTTTCAAGGTGCCCCTTAATTGCTTGTAAGGCTTGCTTCTGTGCCTTGACCCGGGCGGAAGCATTTCGGATCGATGTCTTCCGGGCCTCGCGAAGCATTTTCATGGCTGTTTTTTTTCCATTCTGACGATTGTCTTCCGGATGCATGATTTTCCCTCATCAATTGATTGCGATGAACTGATTGGTTCGCGATTCAAGGTTCAGATGGTAAAAGTTATAGCCGACCCAAATTGAGCGGTTAGCGGCTGGCTTTACAAACAATGGGTAAAACTGCTCTGGCACCATATCATAACCGGAAGTCTTTTCTTTCATCAGGCCGCCTCATCTTCCGCTACGATCCGGTCAACCATGGCCTCGTACTGCTTGAGGGTCCAGCCGGCCACCTCGATGGCGTTTTCCGGACACACACCGACACAGGCCCCGCATCCAAGGCAAAGGGCCGGTGTCACCTGTGCCCGTTTGACCTTTTGACCGCCCACCACCATTTCCATAAGGTTCAACGCGCCATCGCAAATACAGGCGTCCAGGCAGGCGCCGGTGCCCCTGCATTTATCGGCATCGACCTGAGCCACAAAAGGGTCCAGTTCCACATATCCCCGACCGAGAAGGGCTGCTACCTTGACGGCAGCGGCACCGGCAGCATTGCAGGCTTCCCCGACATCCATGGGCGCCTGACACGTCCCTGCCAGCAAAATTCCGGTAATCGGCAACTCAACCGGCCGCAGTTTTGGATGAACTTCCAATAAAAACCGATCCGTTCCCACAGGCAGCTTCATCATTTCGACCAGATCGGAGACATCATTCGGCTCGTTCCCCGTGACCAGTACAACCAAATCTACGGGCGCCGCCACCTCTTCTCCAAAAGTTAATGTGTCTTTTACTTTGACAATCAGCGGAAACTCTCCAGAATGATCGACATTTCGGGTCACCTCGGGTGACGCATCATCTTCGAATCTGAAAAAGATTACCTGATTTTGAGCAGCCTCCTCATATAACGCTTCCTGGCCACGACCGTAAGTGCGGATATCACGATAAAATTCAAAGATATGTGTTGCGGGATAAGATGTCCGAATCATATTGGATTCATTGAGTGCGGCCGAGCAGCAGGTTCTTGAGCAATACTCATTGAGATAGCCCCCCTCATGTTCCTGATGGATTCCGGGAATCTGCCGACTGCCCACGCAATGAATCATCGCCATATTGCGAATTTTTTGGCCTTTGAATTCAAGAAAGTTTCCTGCTGATTTATTCTCGGCGACGCTCCGAATCAATTCCGGGAGTGTCGTCACCTGCTCATATTCGCCGAAACCATACTCTCCCTTATACGGCATATAGGACTTAAATCCTGTAGCCAGTATAATGGCCCCTGTTTCAATGATAAATTTTTCAGGAACAGCCGGTGCGGCACCATTGTAAACACCTGCAAAAGGAATAAATTCTCCGGCCTCATGGTCTGTGATGCCTGATGGCCTGTTTTTTTCTTGATCCGGTTCCACCGCCTGCTTTTTAATGCCAAGCTTGAAATTGCCCACATAACCGTCAAATGTTTCCACTGCCGAGCAGGTATGCACCGTGATCAGATCCTCGGCCAGTACCTGGCGGGCCAGATCGATAACCAGATCTGTCGCCTTGTCTCCGGTGGGCGCAATCCGATCCAGATGGGCGAGTTGCCCCCCTATGAAATGCGATTTTTCAAGCAAGGCAACCGCAATACCCCGGCCGGCCAGGTCCTTGGCGGCCCTGAGCCCGGCAATCCCGCCGCCGATTACCGTCGCATGTTTCCTGGCATTCACGCGAATCGCTTCCAGGGGGAAAAGCTGGTTGGCCTTGGCCGCAGCCATGGATACCAGTCGGGTGGCTTTATCCGTGGCAATGTCACCCTGGTGGACCCAGCTGACCTGTTCACGAATATTGGCATGCTCGTATATATAAGGATTGGCATCTGCTCTTTTAATGGCGCCGCGGAAGGTTGATTCATGAAGACTCGGCGCACAGGAGGCCACTACAACACGATCAACAACACCGTTTTTAAGATCCTCCATAATCAGCGCCTGACCGGGATCCGAGCACATGAACATGTTGGTTCGGGCCACCGCCACCTCGGGCAATTTTTCCATGCGGTCACGGACCTTTTCCACATCAACATGGTCGGAAATGTTGCCGCCGCAGTAGCAAATATAAACGCCAACCCTTGGTTTAGATGTTTCTTCTTTGTCTTTCTTCTCATCTGCCATTTGCTTATCTCCTGCAGAGATTGTATTCTCAGTCTAAAAAAACCGGATCTGGTTGGAGCAGGCCCGGAATATTTGACCTTGCGTGTTGGAAAGGCCTGAGATGAAATATCTGGCCTAAGTGATCACGCTGTTTTGCTTGAGGTTAGGCCACTGCTTTTCTCGAAAGCGCCAGCTCAGCCAGGTATTTCGCCGCTTCAACCGCGGCAGCACCGGACTCCGTTATGGTGTCCACGATATCTTTGGGGCCAGCCGCTGTTCCCGCGACAAAAACCCCTTCCATGTCCGTCAATGTCGGTGACAGCTTGGGCTGAATGCTTTTAACGAAATAATCCGAGTCCGCCGAAACTTCGCAGACGCCTTCAGGCTGACAGCTGGGAACCATACCCATGGAAAGCACCACCAGGTCATGGTTGGCGGTAACAACGCCATCACCATCCTGAGCCTCGTAATGCAGGGCCACGCTTCCATTGCCGCCGTCATTGAGTCGGGCTACTTTGCCTTTAATGAACTCAATCCCCATGGCCTTGGCGTTCTGGTAAAACTGTTCATAACCTTTACCGAAGGCACGAATGTCCATGTAATAAACGGTGATATCCGCAAGGGGTAAAGATCCGGACAACAGCATGGCCTGTTTGATGGCATACATGCAGCAGACCCTTGAACAGTAGGGAACCCCCATGCTCTTATCCCGCGATCCGGCACACTGGACATAGGCAATGGAATCCGGCTCCATGCCATCTGATGGCCGCAGAACACGATTGTAGGGACCGTGGGGCGCCAGGAGCCGTTCCATTTGCATGGCTTCAATGACGTTGGGTATTTTCCCCATGCCGTATTGGACTTTATCCGACACAGGCGTCAATTCGAAGCCGGTGGTCAAAACGGCGGCTTTAGCCGTGATAACAAAATCTTCGGGCGCCTGGAAATAATCAATGGCCTGGGTCGGGCATACCTTCTCGCATTTTCCACAGAGCATGCAGTTTTCAGCATCCAATACCGCCGTTTGCGGGATGGCGTTTGAAAAAGGTATGGAAATGGCCTTGGTGGCGGAGAAATTGCCCTGCTCCGGGTCCGACACGTAAACCGGGCAGTTGTATTCGCACTGGCGACATCCGATACACTTGTCAGGATCCACATACCGGGGGCGCTGTGTAATGTCGGCGGTTAACACCTGTCCATCGCGATATAGGGCGTTAAGATCGCAATAGGTAAACAGGGTAATATTGTCATGGTGGGCTGCAGCGGCCATCTTGGGCGTTGTAATACAGCTAGCGCAGTCAAGGGTGGGAAAAACCTTGGAGAGACGGATCATCTTGCCCCCGATGGTCGCATCTTTTTCCACAATGGCTACTTTAAAGTCCTGGTTCCCAAGGTCCAGAGCCGTCTGCAGACCGGCAATGCCGCCGCCTACAATCAGAACATCAAAATTTTTTTTCAGCATGCCATTTCTCCATTTCTCACGAATTCCAAATTCCACGGCCTGGGGGAACCATCCATCGCGTAAAAGCGAAAAACCCCAGGCCGTGCAGGGTGAGTCGTCAGTTTTGCAGCATCTGTGGTGGACCCAGTTCCTGAACCACCGCATTCATCTGGTTTATCTCGTTGAGAAAAGCACGGTTGCATACCGTACAAATCGCTGTCAGGCGAACGCGCCGGATATCGAGATCCTGCTTTTTCATCATGACGTACAACCGGTCCAATTTTTTGGCCATGGCCTTGTAGGCACCGTCGTACGGGCATTCTTCCCCACAGGACATGATAATAATGCCGCTGATGCCTTTTTTAAAACAATCAAGGTAGAATTGCGCCGGAAAGATAACGGGGGCCCGCACCCTGAAGATATAGGTGTTTGCAGGATAACTGGAATGCGCCTGTCCGACAGAATCGGCTCCGGGATAAGCGCAGGTTTCCGTTGCCAAAATCAGGATTTTGCCTTCTCTCTGGCGATGCGACAGTGAAGTCATGATGTTTTCTGCCTATTTTTTTCTTTTAACAAAGTGCTTGTCATATCCATCGACTTCCACAAGACCCAGATAGTCGTGCCCCACCTTATTAGACCAGGCCGGAATATCGGTTCGCGTACCGGAATCGTTTGAATAAATCTCTATAATTTCGCCGACCTTGACTTTGCCGATACCTTTTTTAGCTTCGAGTAAAGGACCCGGGCAGGCACTGCCCCTGGCATCGACGGTGTTTGAAACTTCGATTGTGCTTAAATTCAGATTCGACATGGTATTCTCCTTTTTTTCAGGTTGCTTTTTCAACAATTGGATACAAAAATCCATATCCTCATCTTTAATTTTTTTCATGGCTGTCAGTTCATACGACAGGGGCGGCAAAATTTTTAAAAGATCACGCACTGAATCCGAATCTCCTAGTATAATTTCCAGGGTCTCCCCGATGCCGATCTCTTTAAAGGCATTGCTTACCTTGAGTAATACAAAAGGAAGAATCATCCCCCTAAGATCAAGCGTATGCATCTATTCCCCCCGAATGTTCAGTTTATCTTTTTGTTACCCTTAGCAAAAAAGATGCCATGATTAAAAATTTCAGCGTAAAGGGCCTGACGGCCCCTTTTGTAAAAACATCTGCAACTGGTCGAAAAACGCGGCAATGACTTGACTTAATGATTCCCATCATTTGTCCTGCTCTAAAAAAATTAAAAGACGATACAACCGTAAAGGAGGTGCTATTTTTTAAATTCAGGGTTGCCATAGGAATGTTCATGTGTTAAACAAGTTAACAATACGATTGTTAATAAACTAAACACATGGATATTTGATAATGTTTGAACAGGAAGTGAATACCTATTGGAAAACCGTAGTGGATACGATTCAGGACGGGGTCATGATCGTTGATACAACCGGCACCATCATATCCGTCAACCACGCCTTTGAGACCATTACCGGGTATTCCCGTAAAGAACTGGTGGGCAGGTCCTGCTCCAGATTAAACTGCAACACCTGCCGGAAAGTGCGTCAACTCGACGATTATCATTATTGCGCCCTGTTTGAAAGCGGCCGGCTGAAAAAACAAAGATGCATGTTCATGCGCAAAGACGGCACCTATGTCCAGGTTGTGAAAAACGCCTCGGTTTTCAAGGATACCAACGGGAATTTAACCGGGGCCGTTGAAACCATCACCGACATCACCCATCTTATCGAAAAAGAGGTCCAGATCGAGACCTTTCGGCGGGAACTTAAGGCTGAAGACCGGTTTCACGGCATCATCGGCGCTTCAGTATCCATGCAGCGGCTGTTTGATATGATCACCAATGCCGCCGCATCGGATGCGCCGGTGATCATTCTGGGTGAAAGTGGAACCGGGAAAGAGCTGGTAGCCAAAGCGATTCATGAGTGCAGTGCCTGCCGTCCGAATCCCTACATCAAGGTCAACTGTGCCGCACTGAACGAATCGCTGCTGGAAAGTGAGCTGTTCGGGCATGTCAAAGGAGCTTTCACCGGTGCACTTAAAGGCCGGCAGGGCCGATTTGAGGCGGCCCGGGATGGAAATATTTTTTTAGACGAAATCGGGGATATGCCCCTTTCCACCCAGGTGAAACTCCTGCGGGTCCTTGAAGAAAAAGTCATTGAACGGGTGGGCGATCACCAACCGATCCCCATCCGTGCGCGGATCATCTCGGCGACAAACAAAGACTTGTGGCAAATGGTTGAAAAGGGGGCATTCAGAGAAGATTTTTACTATAGAATCAATGTGATCCCGATCTCGATTCCACCATTAAGAGAAAGAATCGGCGATATTCCGCTGATGGCCGATTCTTTTTTCAGAAGAATTCAATTGAAAAGCGGCAAGCCGATTCAAGGCATCAGCAATGCAGCCCTGGATCTCCTGATGCAGTATTCCTGGCCCGGAAATGCCAGAGAGCTAAAAAGCGCCCTGGAGTATGCGTTTGTTTCCTGTCAGGAAACAATGATTACGCCCCGCCATTTTCCGGCCAAAATTTTTCAGTATCCTGACAACCCCGGGCACCCTGCCGAAGAATCAGTCATGGGCCTTGACGAGATCAAAAAACGCCGACTGATGGACGCATTGCAGCGTTCAGGCGGAAACCAATCCGAGACGGCACGTATCCTGGGCATCTCACGCACCAGCGTATGGAAACAAATGAAGCGCTACCATATCAGCAAACAATAAAAATTCTTTTTCAGACACCCTGGAATCATTTTATGGCCTGATAATTGCTTTCAATTATTGGTGAGAGCTTCAACGCTATGCATTACCTCCAAATTAATGCTTAACTTCCTCTCTCACTTGCGGCAGATCGGCCCTCCGGGACAGGCCCGTTGGGTCGATTTGCTATTTTTACCCCCTGCCCAGTCAAAGGGCAGGTTCGAACCCCCGGGGTATTTTCTCGCGGCTCTTGCCGTGGCCCTTGTTTTCTACAAGATTTTTTTCAGCGGTATGTCCCATTTTTTCATATACTTCCAGACAGCCGTCCGACTGACGCCGATACGGCGGCCCACTTCGGCCTTGTTCCAATCACATTGATCCAAAAGTTGGATCAGGTGCGCTTTGGTCAATTTCTGCGATGGCCTCGAAGCGCTGGAACCGGTTGGCCGGGCATCTTCATAAGACAAATGATAACCGGCCTGCCGTATTTCCACGGGCAGGTCCACCGATTCGATTTGTCCCCTGTCGCGCAGCACAAAGGCATGTTCAATGGCATTTTCCAGTTCGCGAACATTACCGGGCCAATTGTAATCCATAAGGGTCCGCAATGCCTGGGGCGAAACACCCGTAATCAGCTTGCCGGTCTTTTGTTTCAAATTTTTTATAAAATAACCCAACAGCAGGGGAAGATCCTCTTTGCGCTGATGCAGCGGCGGCATAAAAACAGGAAACACCTTGAGGCGGTAATACAGATCTTCCCTGAATCGCCCCTCTTTGACAAGGCCGTAGAGATCCCGATTCGTCGCGGTGATGATGCGTATGTCTATTTTGCGCCGGATAGATTCCCCCACCCGCTCGATCTCCCGCTCCTGAAGGACCCGCAACAGTTTGACCTGAATATAGGAACTCAATTCACCGATTTCATCGAGAAAAATCGTCCCCCCCCTGGCTTCCTCAAATCTGCCCACCCGATCCCGAATGGCACCGGTAAAGGCCCCTTTGGCATGCCCGAACAGCTCACTTTCCAGCAATGATTCGGACAGTGCACTGCAGTTTACCGTCACCAGCGGTTTGTCCGCCCGATCTCCGTTGTAGTGTATGGCACCGGCCACCAATTCCTTTCCGGTGCCGCTCTCGCCCTGAATCAGGATAGTGGCATCACTGGCAGCGGCCGCTTTAATAGCCCGGAAAACCTGGATCATCTCCTGACTTTTGCCGATGATATTGTTCAGCCGATGCATCTCCCCAAGCCTCAAAGCCGCTTCTTCAGTTTTTGCCCTCGCTGCGTTAAGCTCGGACATATCCGTAACGGTCTCGACGATACCGAGAATCTCCCCATCTTCATCACGAACGACCCCGGCATTTTTGATAACCGGCACATCGTGACCGTCTTTGTGCTCGAGAAAACACTCCTTTGCTTCAGATGAACCGTGCTTGAAGATGCCGCAGTTTTTGATACCCACCGGACATTCTCTGCCAAAACAGCGGTTAAACTTTAATATCCGGCAGGTTTCGCCCAGTGCTTCTTCAGCAGAATATCCTGAAATCCGCTCCATGGACGGATTCCAGGAGGAAATTTGACCGTTTTTGTCGAGGGTAAAGACGCCATCAGCCATGGAATCAATGATCTGGCAAATGAACCGATTGTTCCATAGTGCGTGAATTTGATCCTGCATGATAGGTATAACCTCCAGACGATCCGGAAACCGCTATTTGAAAAACAAACTGCCATGGACAAAATGGATTCAGGGTTGGAGGGACCGGAAATTCATCTTCCTGTTCCATCCAGCCCTGTTGTAAAGAACGCTTTGGGCTTTGTCAACTTTTTCCGACCCGGCAGATGGTTACCTTAACGTTTTAGGCGTTACCTGATGGCAAAGTAACGTACCATATGCGGGCTCATTTGGCGCCGCTGTATTTAAAATCATGTGTTAGTTAAAATTTTAGAAAATAAATACAATTAGTTGTAATTTTTATAACCGCTTATGACACGCTGTCCCCAAAAGTGGCATGATTGTTGATTCATGTAATTCTAACCGCGATATCTGCCGCTTACAAACGGCAAATTCGCATTCATTCACCCTACAAGAGAAGGAGATAATCATGAAAGCAAGAAATTGTTGTAAAACAATGGAAATGGAACTCACCGCATGGAAGGCAATCCTTTATGACATCACCCGTAAAATGGAACAGATACCCGGCGGTGAAAAACAAAAAATTTTACCCAATATCGAAGATCTGCACATGCTTGTGGCTGAAATGGACCAAAGAATCGATGAGATTCGGGAGAACTGCACACCCGAGACGGGAATCGACGATATCAGGACGGACCGCGATAAGTTCGATGCCACGTTGTCGACTCTCCGGGTGAAGGCCGAAGATGCCATGCAGGCCCTTGGCGCCGGCAATTTTGGCGGATGAAACAATTTATCCGGATTCCCAAACAAACCGTTTATTTACCCTGTTGGCCCAAAATATTGCACCCTCCAGGTCCCAATCCTTACCTATTGTGATTTCACCACCGGCAAATCAAGTATTTGGGACCGGGCGAATAAACGGTTATCCTACCGATTCGGGCCGATACGGCTGTTAACATCTGGTTCTGATTCGGACCCACCGGAACCCGCTTTACGTTAAAAAAAAATTAAGAGCCAAGTGCCTATTTGCAGGGGGGGCCGTAATGCCGCTAAAAAAAACATTGGATACCAATTATTTTGAGTCCGTTATCAACAAAGGGGTGACACTGGTGGATTTCAGCGCCCAATGGTGCGCCCCCTGCCGTGCGCAGCAGCCCATTATCGAGAAACTTTCCAAAAAATTTAAAAACAGAACCGCATCGGTAGTCATAGATGTAGATGAGCACCATAAAATCGCCATGCAACTGGGTATTGCCAGTATTCCCACATTGATCATTTTTAAAAATGGAAAAGAGGTGAGGCGTTTTGTGGGGCTTCAGGGCGAAAAAACACTTTCTGAGGCCATTGAAAAAATATTGCAATAATTAAACGGTGAACCTTTGATAAACTCGTAAAAAGTCGGGTTTAGACGGTTTCGTAAAAAGTTCAAATTCTAGGCGTGCAAATTTTGGTGTCATGAGGCGTAACCATCGTACGTTGACCGATTACAAAATGCAGCACAACGCAGGAATTGGACTTTTTACGAGACCGTCAACCTTTGGGGTGCAATTTAAATCCGCAGATTGGCTGCCGGAGCTGATGCCCTCACCAAAGCCGCTGAAGGTTCTCATTGCCGGTGGCAGGCCGGCGGGTATGAATGCGGCCATCTATCTGTATCGGCGATGCCCACACCGTCAAAGATATCTTCACAGCGGTACATGCCGGCTATGCGCTGGCCCAAAAATATTAAACCCGGAGGCACTATCATGACTGCCATATCCTTTTCAAACATCGCCGTTGTTGCCTGCGGCACCGTCAGCCTTGAACTGAATCATTTGAAGCAAATCGGTTTTTTGGACACGAACCATCTTTATTTTACAACACCGGGGCTGCATGAAGATATCCATGACCTTGAACGTCAACTCATTGCCCGCATCGACCTGGCCAAGAAAAAAGCGGAGAAGGTACTGGTGGTGTACGGCGGCAAATTCTGTTACGTGAACGCGGATGCCCCCTTTAGAACCATGACAACCATTATCGAAGAGCAGGGACCGAATGTTGCCCGGATCAATGCCACCCATTGCATGGACATGCTGGCCAGCGAACCGGAACGGGATGCTATTGCACAGGAAATCGCCAGTGATGAAAAAGTATGGTGGATGACCCCGGGCTGGATTCAATTTCGCCATAAGGTCTTCAAGGGCTGGGACAAGGGCCTGGCCAACGAAAATTTCCCCAGGCATACCGGCGGTGCCATCGTTCTGGACGGCATTGGTTATCTGGATGTTTATATGGCGGAAAAACCCGAAGAATTCCTGGAATATTCGGACTGGATGGGGATACCGATCATTCCGTATACGATTACCCTGGACCGATTCAAAGGTCTGCTCACAGAGCAGGCGGAAAAATTGCAGAAATAGCGCGGCAAAAAGCCTCATCACCGATTCAAGTGGGGCACCTCGGAATGCTTATAGAGTCAGCTTGCCCCACACGAAACAGCGGGAAACAAAAAAAGGCGGATAAAATGAAAATAGCCGTGGCAACCGATGACGGGAAGTTAGTCCGCAAGGACCATTTTGGTTCAAGTCGATATTTCCAGATTATTGAAATATTGAACGGCGAGATCGCGAACTGGGAATTACGCCGCAACCCTTATACGGAAACCGACGATACAGGTCATTCTCACGGCCAGGCCGGCTCCATCCTCGATCTGCTTGAAGATTGCAGCCTGTTTATGGGTGGCAGCATGGGAAAAAAATCCGTGGCCGCCATTACGGCCAAACAGATTGACTGTGTTATTACAAACCTGGAAACCGTCGATCTTGCCCTCGATACCTACCTGAAGGGGGCTGACCAAGGGTTCAAGTATTATGACGCCGATTCAAAAAAATTTATTTCATGCCGGGAAAGAGAGATGAAACTGGGGCTCGTACATGGCTACCACAAAACATTACAGGCGTAATTTTTATGCTTTTATCTGGCATGCCCTTTTCCTGGCACTGGCGTCCACCTTTATTGACGTCAATACCATACTTTCCTCGTTTGTACTGAATATCGGGGGCTCCAGTGTGCATGTCGGCATTCTCACCGGGATCTCCGTCGGCTTGCCCATGATCACTCAGCTTTTATTTGCAGGATTTCTGGCCGGCCGAGCCCGTAAAAAACCATTTTTACTGGCCGGCATCTATCTGCGGGTTCTCGCCCTGGCCGGCATGGGGTACACATTGTCAATGGCCGCTTCCAGTGCTCCCGGCCATCTTTTATTCATGGTTTTTTTATGGCTTGGCCTTTTTGCCGTAAGCGGTGCCTTTGCCGGCATCTCCTATACCGATGTTATGGGTAAAACCTTCGTTGGCCCCCGGCGCAAAAGCTTTTTAGTCTTTAAACAATTTATCTCGGCTGCAGGCATGCTGGTGTCGGCCATAGCTGTTCGCCGCCTGGTAGTCGCCCTTCCCTATCCTGGAAACTATACGGTGATTTTTTTCACCGCATCCGGCTTGCTGTTTGCTGCGACCTTCGGGTTCCTGTTGATCAAAGAAAAACCCGCCGACACCCCGGATTTTTACAGCATGATTCGCATGATAAAGGCCCTGCCGCATATGCTGAAATCCGACGCCAATCTAAAAAACTATATCTTATTGATCAATTCAGCTAGTCTGGGGTTTACCATTATTCCCTTTTATGTCGCATTTTCCAAATCGCTGTTCGGTCTGGACTGGCATCAGGTGGGTAATTTTTTATTGCTGCAATTTACGGGGATGATCCTTTCGACCATTGTCTGGAATCAGATTGCCAAATATTTTAAGTTCAAGGGGATTGCTCTTGGCTTTATCATTATCGCAGGTTTGCTGCCGCTGGCGGCCCTGTTTTTTTCCAGATATGGTATTGCGGTCTATCAATGGATTTTTTTTATTGCCGGATTTTCTGTCACGGCCTATAAAATTTTCATAGACGGCATTTTGCTGGAAATCAGCACTGATAACAACCGGGCCATATATGCCGGCCTCAGTGGCACTTTGAGCCTTCCCAGTGCCGTTTTCCCCTTAATCGCAGGTCTTTTAATCGCCACCTGCGGGTATATGCTGATTTTTATGATCATGTCTCCGATGATCATGTTCTCGGCGGTTTTCCTTTGGCGGATACACTGCGGTACCCCGTGATGTCTTTTGTTGTGAATATTCCCGGACATTTTCATCGAGATTGATGATTCCCGAATCCAGTGAGAATGCGCTGGCGGATGCTGAAACCTTATGAACAATATCATTACATTTGCGTTTATCCTCATTCTTTCACTTTTCTTCGGAAGAGTAGCCGGATTTTTCAGAATTCCAAAGGTTACCGGATTTTTATTGACGGGAATTCTAATGGGACCCTCGGTAACAGGGGGTATCAGCCGTCAGGGTTTGGCCGATTTTGCCTTTTTCAGTGATTTCGCTCTCGGCCTTATTGCCTTTTATATTGGGTGTGAATTTGAATTTTCCCATTTTAAACGATTAAAAGGCACTCTTTTCCGATTTTCCATCGGAGAAATTACGGCGACCCTTCTTATTGTGTTTTTGATTTTCGCCATTGTTTTCCAAGACCATCCCGCCATGGCGCTTTTGCTTTCAATCCTTGCCGTTGCCACGGCTCCGGCAGCGACATTTCTGGTCATTCGGGAATACGATTCAGAAGGCCCCTTAACAGACCACATTCTGGCCATGGTGGGTATAAACAACCTGATGTGCATCATTTTCTTTGCAATTATACTCACCTTGGTTTCTCTAATTCACCCGCCCGAACAGGGCTTTTTATTGCCGGCACTTGTCATCGGGATATCACGCGCATTGTTTCTGCCCCTGATTTTAGGCGTGGCCATAGCCTTGTTCTGGCATTTTTATCTGCGCCGGGAACCTGAGTCCAACGAACTGCTGCTGATTTCACTGGCATGCATCATGTTGGGATCCGGACTTTCCGATTATTTTTCCGTCTCCCCGATATTAACAGGCTTGGTGACCGGCGCGGTATTGATAAACGTTTGTGACAGAACACAACTGGTATTGGAAAGAATCAAGCAAATCGATTATCCGTTTTACGCTATATTTTTTGTTTTGGCCGGTGCCAGCCTTCACCTGGAATCTTTCACCAAAATGCTGGGCATCGGAGGCATATATATCATAGCGAGAATCACAGGAAAATTAATTGGCGCCTACGCCGGCGTAAAATGGGCCGGGGCTGCCAGGCCCGGGGGTTTCTATCTGGGCATCGGCCTTCTTTCACAGGCCGGGTTGGCCATTGGCCTTTCATCCTGGGCTACAAATGAGATCCCGGCACTGGGTGACCCCTTACAGGCCATTATTCTCAGTACAACGGTCATATTCGAACTGATCGGCCCCGTGCTGACAAAATATTCTCTGGTAAAAGAGGGGGAGGTCAGAATTATAAAACTCCTCCCCTCGATGACAGCGGGCAATTTTAAGGCGGAGCTTCATCTGTTGATTGATCGAATTAGACAATCTTTTGGCATGACCCGGAACTATATGAAGACGGAGTATAAAGAAACCGTCAAAATCCGGCATTTAATGCGATACCATATCGACACCATCCCTTCAAATGCGCCCCTGGATAAAATCGTCAAAATTCTGGAGTGGAGCCGATATAGCCTGCTGCCTGTGGTCAATGAAGGGAGCGACTGGGTCGGCGTCATCTCCCTTTCCGACATACGGGATCTTTTTCTTGACAAGAACCTGGGCGCATTGATCATCGCCCAGGATATTGCCCGGGATATACGAAAGGTATCTCCGGATTATAGTATTGAAAAAACACTGGCGTTGTTCAAACTTGAACCACTGCCCTACCTGCCGGTGCTGGAACAGGGTAAAAACCATTTTATGGGTGTAATACACCATCGGGATATTTGTCTGTTCCGTCTGGATCAGGAAAAAAAGGCAAAGGATCTGGCGGCACGCAGATCCGCCAAATGAGTCGATATCCCGCCAGAAGAGATTCAATTGTGTTTCTTCAGAGACACCAGCATGACGCGCTGAAGCAAAAACCCTTACGCATCAGCAAAAAAAAGGGGGGGGGCACAAGCCCTAAAAACAACCAATGGAAACACTATCTATTTTTAAACATTCGGTAATCATATCCGTTTTTGTATTTGTCATGATGCTGCTGGTGGATTTTGGGGATACGGTCAGCCACCGGCGGATGTCGGCGGTTATGAAGGGAGGGAGGTGGCGTCAATATGTCCTCTCTTCCTTTTTTGGTTCCACACCGGGTTGCCTGGGCGCTTTCATGAACGTGAGTTTTTATCTACACGGGTTGATCGGTTTCGGTGCCATTGTGGGCGGCATGATTGCCACATCCGGAGATGAAGCCTTTGTCATGCTGGCACAGTTTCCAATGGTGGCCATGGCGCTTTTCGGATTGCTCTTCGGCTGCGGTGTCCTGTTTGCCCGGATCAGTGATCAACTCATCCTGCTGATGGGCATTACCCCCTGCGAGGCCTGTCTTCAAAGCAACTGTGAACACTGCCAATCCGATGAGAATGAGCAGAAAAAAATTGACGATACCTTTCGCCCCTGCAACCTGATCAACAACTTCCAGTCTTTGACCTTTACACGATTTTGGATAATAAGCCTGATTCTTGCTTTTCTAATATCCGTCTTCCTATGCATTATCGGCCCCTCTTCATGGAACTGGAAACGCATTACCTTCACCATCCTGTCTCTGTGCGCCCTGTATATTACATCAGTGGCCACCGAACACTATCTGAAGTTCCATATCTGGGATCACATCATCAAAAAACATCTGTTACGCATTTTTTTATGGACATTCGGGGCCCTGTTTTTTGTTCACTGGGGGTTGTCTTTCTGGAATCTGGATGCCATAATCAGGCATCATATGGGGTGGGTGCTGGTAAGCGGTGCGCTTATCGGAATCGTCCCGGAATCCGGTCCGCATCTCATATTTGTGATGCTATACGCTCAGGGTATGGTCCCTTTTTCCGTACTGTTCACAGCGTCTTTTGTACAGGACGGACATGGCATGCTGCCCCTTTTGTCATACAGCATCAAGGATTCTGTTTTAATAAAAATTTTCAATCTTGTGTTCGGCCTTATCACAGGAGGATTGCTGTACACCGCCGGGTTTTAAAAAAAGACTCCTCGCTGTTTCGTGTGGGCAAAATTGACTCGATAAAGCCCCGGGAGGCTTTCATCCGAATGCTTGAAACTGTCTGAGGGGCTTAGCGATCGTTAGGCCGGACAGCAACCGAATAATTACCCTGTATCTCTATTTACAAAGAATAACTGCCAAGCAGGTTGCGGTAATCCCCTATCCGGCATTACGACCGCTTAGCGCCAAGTTTTTTGAGCATCCGGATGACAGTATCCCGAGGCGCCCCACTTGAAACAGCGAGGAACCTAAAAAAAGGACCTTTGCCATTGAAACAAATCGAAATGCGCGCAGATAAAATTCAAAAACCTGAATTAATAGATTATCGGGATGACTGCTGAAAGGGTTTCCAGGACGTAAGTTTACGTCTCTCACACCTTAATGACGGCGAAAACTTCAGCTTTATCTGCTCGGCGGATCAAGCGCCTAAAATGGACCGGGTCATTTCCTTTCGCAAAGGGCGGGTGCGGGAACGGCGGCAGAATAACGAAGGCATTGTTTTTACGGTAAGCAAATAAAATGACACCCTAATTTTATCATAACCGGCATGACCGTTCCCGGCAAAACCGGGCCAGCTCATTGGAAGCCCGCTGATGGTCTTTTCCCAGATGAAAATTAAGCCAGGCCGAGGTGCGGTCCAACTCCCACATGCGGGGCGGAATGCATCCTTCCCGCATGGCTTCCGGGGTGCCGGCGGATGCCAATCGCCGGTAGGCGCGATACCATACGCAAAGCCGTTCCGGATGAACCTCGCAATAACCACCGCGACTGCCGCCACAAGCGCCGTTGCGGGTGTGTTTGGGACAACCGGACTGGGGGCAGAGAAACCCCACATGCTCTATGGCGCAATCCCCGCAACATTCGCAGTGCAGCAGAAGCTTTTTAACCGGATCTTCCGTCAGGTGCATCAAAAGGGGACCTTTGCCCCAGTTTGCCAGCAAACGGCAAAGGCTGCGGTTCAAGGGAGCCATGGGGGAACTGGCATTAAAAAAAATACTGTGGACTTTTCGGAGCAGATGAAAGTGCACCCTTTCCATCAGTCCCGTATGCCCTTTGCATTCTCCAAAGCGAGGCGCCCGCTTTTCTGCCATTCTCCGACGGGGGAAGGCATAGAAACCACCGGGCTGTGGAAAATCAAAATCAGACAGAAATTCGGGCCAGTCCTTCTCGATAAGGGCCAGTCGGTCCAGAATCTGCCCGACAGCGTCAAAGCTATTGTGAATACCGCCGATGTGAACGCCCTTGTATCCCAGCCCCTTTAAAACAGCGGCCAGTCGGGCAGCCCTCTCCACGGCGGCCTTTTGCCCGGATTCTTTATGGTGCCACTCCCGGCGGACCTTGTCGAGCAGGGCATCGGTGACCACCGCACCGGGTACTCTGCCCTGGTTCATGATCGCAGCGACTTTGGGGGAAAGCAGGTAAACCGACCCTAAAGTGGGAACGGGCCGGTGCATACGCTCCTGAATCAGTATCAGTTCTTCAAATTTACGGGCATCATACCCCAACTGGGTGATGGCGAAATTGGCCCCTGCAGCAGTTTTACGGCAAAACTTGGCGTATTGAGCGTAGCATTCCCCTTCGGTAACCTTAAAAGGCGAAACTGCAAAGCCGGTAAAAAAGCCGTCCGGGTCACCCGAGGCCTGAATGCGCTCTGTGAGTATGGACAAGAGAACCTGCAGGTGTACCGAATCCAGATCAAACACCGGGGCCCCCTGGCCCCCGAACCCCTTGCCGGTGTAATCACCGGTGAGGGCCAGAATATTTTTCATACCCATTCGGGCCAGCTGCAGGGCACGGCTCTCCATGCCCACCCGATTAGCGTCACGGCAGGTGAAATGAACGATGACATCCATGCCGGTCTTGAATATGTCATAGCCGATCACATCCGGGCTCAAGGAGGGATTACCACCGGGATTGTCGGTGATGGAGACGGCTGTGACCCGGCCGTCGGCAAATGCATCCCGGGCAATGCCCATAATGGTATCCACTGATCGTCCCCGGGTTTCACGACCCGGTACCAGTTCAAGGGTTACGATAAAGCGATCATGTTCCTGTAGTTCGCTTCTGAAAATCCGCAGCATATGCCGGGCCTCCTTTTTTCAATCCCCCGGGTTTAACATCTGATTCACCGGCATCACAGACAAAAATTTATAAGTGGCCTGTGAATAAAGGTATTCAACGATTGCGGCTTCTGCGCTCACAAAATCCGGCACCTGTAGGAATGATCAGGAGCAACATGGAGACGGTTATTAACGCACTCCAGCCACCCTGTTTGTATACCAGTCCTGAGCCTGTGATGCCAAGCCAGCCACCCACATAATAAAACAGCACATAGAGGGCATTTGCACGTCCCTGCCCGCTCAAAAGTTTACGGTTGAGAGAACCCACTGCAGCGGAATGGATCGTAAAAAAACCGGCGCAAATGCCCAGAAGCCCCAGTATGACGGCGGTGATTAAAGGTAACAGGAGAAGGGCCAAAGCCCCTCCCAAAACCACACTTCCGGCAAGTAATGTGCTCCCGCTGCCAAAACGGTTGCTGACACGCCCTGCTGTTGGCCCTATAAAGATACCAACAACATAAACAAAATAAAACAGGGTTATTGTTTCGGTGGAAAAAACAAAGGGCTGCCCGGACAACCGATATGGCAAATAGTTGAAAATTGATGAGAAAATTGCGAAACTGCCCATAGCGCAAAGGTATACGCGCAATAAGTCCCAGCGCTTCATTAATATTAAAAAACCAACCGGATCATCCAGTTGCCCGGTTTTGCCTGAAATTTTTGGCAGCCGGCGCACCGCAGTCAAGGTGGCCAAGAGGGTGAGTACTGACGCCGATACAAAAGCATATCGCCAGTGCAATGGCGGATGAATCCAGCCGCCGAGCAAGCGACCGCACAATCCCCCGAGCACTGTTGCAGATACATAAGCGCCCATTACAACATTTAACCGGGCGACCGGAAGTGTTTTGGCAAGATAGGCGGCAAGGCAGGTTGTCAGGGTTGGAATGAAGATACCCTGGAGAAAACGGGCACCGATCAAAACCCAGAGATCCCCAGTCACCGCACAAATCAGGCCACTGACAGCCACCAGAATCCCACCTGCAAAAATTAGCGGGTGTATCGGCAATTTATCGGCCAAAACACCAAAAGGAAGATTGGATATGACGATGCCGAAGATAACGGCAGACACAGTGAAAGAAACCACCACCATATCAGCCGAAAACTCGCTTTGTATAACCGGCAGCACCGGTTGAATGACATAGATATTCGTAAACGCGGCGGATACCAGTGCAAAGACAATGAATTGTAACCTGAAATAGGGATAATCAGTCATTCCACTTTAAAACGGCTTTCCGTTTTTCGAAAAATTTACCCACCGAACTGGCCCTTGTGTTCGAAAATTGTTCATTTATGGAGAATCCGCGTGGCCGAATAATGTACTGGTCAACCAATTCTTTCTGTACACGATTTGAAGGCCAGAATGGCGTTACCCTCATCATTTTCCGGGCTGCTTTGAAATCATACCCGGAATGAATCAAAAACGCTGGTAAACCTTACCGTGGATAAAACATCTCGTCAATATTCCAGAAATAAATTCAATTGATGGCACCGGGCAAAATTTCGAGTAAAAAAGGTTGACCTTTAAAAGAAAGCGCAATATCTTAAACAAACACTTGAAAGAATCAAGAAATTCACTTCGAATTTACAAAGTTTTAGCCAAAAACCAATTGAAATGAGGCAAGCCATGAAAAATAAATTTCGATACCTTTTTGGCCCGGTGCCTTCGCGCCGATTTGGCCGCAGTCTTGGGGTGGACCTGACCCCTTTTAAAACATGCAGCTTTGACTGTGTCTTCTGCCAGCTGGGCAGAACACCTGAAAAAACAATTATCCGAAAAGAATATGTTCCCATCGATGATGTGCTTTCCGAACTGGACATCTGGCTGAAAACAGATGGCCAGGCCGACTACATCACCCTTTCGGGTTCGGGTGAACCGACACTGCATTCCAAATTTGGTGAAATTTTCGATTTTGTGCATAGCCACAGCAGCATTCCCACCGTTTTACTGACCAACGGGACCTTGCTGCACCTTCCCGAAGTCAGAGATGCGGCGGCCCGGTCCGATGTGGTCAAAGTTTCCCTGAGTGCCTGGGATCAGGACTCTTATGAATGGGTCAATCGCCCCCATTTACAACTGACTTTTGAACAGCAGGTGCAAGGGCAGATGGATTTTCGGGCCCAGTTCCATGCCAAGCTGTACATGGAGGTTTTCCTGCTCAAAGGCATCAACGGCATGGAAAAAGATGTCCGCAAAATTGCAGCCATCGCCAAAAAAATTAAGCCCGACCGCATTCAACTGAATACGGCGGTTCGACCGCCGGCTGAAGAATTTGCCGCCCCGGTTTCCAAAGAGCAGATGGAAGCGTTTGTCCAACTGTTTGATCCGCCGGCCGAGGTAATTGCAGAATTCAGCACGGCCCGCTTAAAGGATATTAAAGCAAACCAGGAAACGGTGCTGGCCATGCTCAAGCGACGCCCGTGCACGGCAGACCAGATCGGAGACGTTTTCAGCATGCACCTCAACGAGGTATCCAAATATTTAGGCAAGCTGCTCCGGACCGAAAAAATTCAATCCGAGCGGCGAAACGGCAATGTCTATTATGCGGCTACCGGTAGTGATGGTAAAAATCTGTGATTTGGAACAAAACGCACTTTATTTTGCACTTCCCAAAACAATTAAATGCGCTGCATTGATTTAAAATAGCGTATGAGCTGCCTACAATTTAACAAAAGGAGATCTTTAATGAAAATATCGGTCTGCGGCAAAGGCGGCAGCGGTAAAAGCACTCTCACCGGGCTGATCGCCAGAGAGGCTGAAACCATAGGGATCAAGGTACTGGTGGTCGATTCCGATGAATCTAATTCCGGTCTTTATCGCACACTCGGTTTTAAAAAACCACCGATCCCACTGATGGAATTGGTCGGAGGAAAAAACAAACTCAAAGAAAAAATGGGCCAGGCAAACATTTTCAATAAGTCGTCTATCCGCATACAAGATATTCCGGCCGGTTATATTCTCGGGCAAAACGGACTGCGACTGGTGAGCATCGGCAAAATTCTTCAATCCCTTGAGGGGTGCGCATGCCCCATGGGGGTGCTGAACCGTGAATTTTTAAAAAAACTTCAGCTCCGGAAAAATGAAATCGCGCTCATCGATATGGAGGCTGGTATTGAACATTTCGGCAGAGGTGTTGATGCCAGTATAGATGCACTACTCATCATTGTCGAGCCATCCTACGAGTCTATGGCTATTGCCTGCAAAATCAAAGAAATCGCCATAGAGATGAAAAAACCGGTCTGGGCCGTTTTAAACAAGGTCAAATCCAACTCGGTGGCCGAAAAATTAAAGGTTGAGCTGGGAAAAAATAATATCGATATTATCGGGATTGTTCCCGAAGATCTGGCTGTGTTCGAGGCTGGCCTTGACGGTATGCCCTTCGAAGCGGGCGTAGCAACGCGTGCTGCCAAAGAGGTTCTTGATTTTTTGTTTTTAAAACGATAATCCCAAAGTCTGGAAACATGGGCGTTTCCAATAAAAAACAGAAGTTTTTCGCTGTTTTTTATTGGGTACCCCGGAACTGCAGTCGGTCAAATTTACCCATATGTAACAGCGAGTAGCCAAAACAGAAAATGATTAACGTTCTAAGACCTTTTACGGATAAACTCGGAGGATAAAATTATGTGTCTCAGTACCGTCAGTATCGATTCAAAGGGTCAGTTAATAGAAGTCATGAAGGATGTCGCCACCATCGAGGCCAGGGATGACGGTTTTTTAATGACCGGCCTTTTCGGAGATGAAAAATTTGTTCAGGGAAAATTAAAAAGTATGGATTTTGTCGGGGGGCAGTCCATTTTACTGGAAACATGAAACGCAAACGGCATTTTACCGAACCCGTTTCAGCCTGTTTAATTTTGTCCAGGGTCAAAAAAAGCAAAATTTCAACCGGCGGCATGTAACCCGAAAAACGGCCCTTGATTCTGGATAAGAATCAGATAATAAACATATCACGCATGTACGGAGCAGACTGTCCAATGATCACCTTGTTGGAGCTTATTTTAATTGTTCTGAGCTTTGGCATCCTTGGGGTCTACCACATTCGACTGGCATTTTGGGTCCGCCGAAGGCCCCTTGAGACATCCATCGGTGTTACCAACCATCTGCGATCGGTATGGGCAATGAACATCATGCAGAACCACCGGGAGATCCTGGCCGTCCAGACCTTCCGCAACTGGATAATGGCTTCCAGCTTCCTGGCATCAACGGCGGCTCTGATCAGCCTGGGCATCCTGAACACGGCGATCAAACCCTCTGTTTCTTCCCAGATATCCCATGCCCTGAATCTGGCCGGATCTCCCAGTGAAGCCATGTGGCTGATCAAAATGCTGTCGCTGTTTGTCGTTTTCTTTTTTTCATTTTTCAACTTTACCCTCGCCATCCGCTACTTCAACCATGCCAGCTTTGACCTTGGCATTCCGGGTAAAACCAATGGCGTTGCCAATCACGACTTCATGACCGACGGCATCAACCATGCCAGTTTCCATTATACCCTCGGTATGCGCGGGTATTATCTGGCCATTCCTTTGGGCCTGTGGATTTTCGGTCCCATCTGGATGCTTGCCGGTACTATTGTGCTGGTCCTTGTGCTCAACAAACTGGATCGGACGCCCTGAATGAACCGGTCGGCCGGCACCCGGCATTTGTTATGATAAGGTTTTGCTGAACCGGGCCCAGGCCAGGACGATGAATGAAGCGGCCAGGGCAGACTGAGCGGCAATGGCCGGCCACAGAACACGTATGCCCACATCTTTCATGACGATGCCCCGGAGAATATCAAGATACCAGCGCATGGGGTTCAGCCAGGTGGCATACGGTACCAGGTCCGGCATATTTTTTATGGGAAACATGAACCCGGACAGCATCACGCAGGGCATTAAAATCAAGAAACAGGTCAGCATGGCCTGCTGCTGGGTTGAGGCACCGGCACTGATCATCAGCGCAATGCCCATGTTCCCGAACAGATAGAGTCCGGAAAGCCCGTAGAGCAGCAGGAGACTTCCCTTGACATGGATGCCGAAAACAACAAATGCCACAAAGAGCATGATGGTCATGGAGACATAACCGGTGATCATATAGGGGATGGTTTTGCCCAGGATAAACTCTATTTTCCGGATGGGCGTGACCATGACCTGTTCGATGGTGCCGATCTCTTTTTCCTTGACAATGCCGATGCTCGTCAACAGAAGGCTGAAAAGAAACAGCATGACGGCAATAAGGGAGGGAATAAAATAGTAACGACTTTCCTGATTTGCATTAAACCAGGCCCGGGCTCGGATACCCACCAGCACCGACATGCCGTTCATCCCCTGCCGCTGAATCCGCCCCTTGAGTTTTCGGTTTGAATAGTCTGCAATGATACGGCCAGCATACCCCTGGACAATGGCGGTGGTATTGCTGTCCGTACCATCTGAAAGGACCTGCACTGTTGCCGTTGAACCTTTTGCCATGGCCTGTTCAAATCCTGACGGTATCTGTATCACCGCTCTTACCGTCCCATGATCCAGCAGACCGGCAATCTCTTTCTGGGATGCGGCCATCTGAACGATCTGAAAATAACCGCCCGCCGTGATGTCACTGATCAGTTCCCTTGATGAAGGGGTTTTATCCATATCCAAAACGGCCGTTCGGATATCCGTCACATCCGTGGTCAACGCAAAGGCCATGATCACCATCTGGACCACGGGCATTCCAAAAATGATCATCCGCATCCGCGGATCCCGCAGCATTTGTAAAAATTCCTTGATGAGCATCTGTTTAAGGCGTCGGATCATGCTTATTCCAATGTAACTATTCAGCGAAAATAATGAAAAAGGAGTAAAAAAAGACTTGACAGGGTTTTTGCGAAAATTCCTGAATTTCAACCCGGGTCGACGATTCCTCGTATTTCGACAAACAGACGGTCTTATGGCATCATGTGTAGTTTTTTAAGGCGAGCACATGGCTCGTCAGGTCTAAAATATTTAAACGCAGCAGAGTAGACTACAGGGAGAAAAATATCGGTTTAAAAACCTGTGTTATAGTAGCTTCAATTGACAACACAGGAACCGAATGAAAATAGAAAACATCGACATACAGGCAACGATCGAAAAGGCACAATTTCTTATACGTGAAGACAAGCAATTGTCCGCGGCTACAAAATCGATGTTTGAAATTTTGATTCTGGTTATTACCCTGCTTGCCAATCGTTTGAATTTAAACAGCACCAATAGCAGCAAGCCGCCGTCAAGTGACCCGAACAGGATAAAGCCGACTCGAAAAAAGACAGGCAAAAAGCCCGGCGGCCAAAATGGTCATGTCGGCACGACACTCCAAAAAGTCGAAATCCCTGACAGGGTTAAGGAAATTAAGGTTGATCGGCGCAAGTTGCCTGCCGGACGATACCGGCAGGATGGCTTTGAAGCGCGGCAGGTGTTCGATATAGATATTTCAAGGGTCGTGACGGAATACCGGGCTCAGATCCTTAAGGATGACGAGGGGAACCGATTTGTTGCTCAGTTCCCAAAAGGTGTTACAAAAGCGGTTCAATACGGAACGGGGCTCAAGGCACACTCGGTCTATATGTCGCAATTCCAGTTGATCCCGTACAACAGAATACAGGATCATTTCTCCGACCAGCTTCATATACCGGTCAGCGAAGGCTCGATTTTCAATTTTAACAAAGAGGCCTTTGGGCTTCTGGACGACTTTGAGAAGCGGGTTAAACAACAACTGACGGCCTCAGATATGGCACATGCGGATGAAACCGGCGTCAACATAGGGGGTATCAGGCATTGGCTGCATTGCGTATCCAATGAGACCTGGACTCTTTATTATCCCCACGAAAAAAGGGGTATGGAAGCCTTCAATGATATGGGTGTGCTGCCCGGGTTCAAAGGGGGTGTTGTGCCATGACCATTGGAAGCCCTACTATAAGCTCAATTGTACCCACGCTTTGTGCAACGCACATCATTTAAGGGAACTGACAAGGGCCTGGGAGCAGGATGAGCAAAAATGGGCGAAAAAACTCGGAGATCTGCTTGAAACGATCAACTGCAAGGTCAACGAGGCCGGCGGCGTGCTGGATGCCCCAGAGTCACAGAAATACCGGCTTAAATATAGAGCAATCCTGAAACAAGGCGAAATCGAATGTCCGGAACCAATCAAGCCAAAAGAAAAGGGCAAAAGAGGTCGCATTAAGAGGTCAAAATCCAGAAACTTGTTGGAACGGCTAAGGGATTTTGAGCAGGACGTTCTTATATTCATCGATAATGAACGTGTCCCGTTTACGAACAACCGGGGTGAAAATGATATCCGAATGACAAAAGTTCAACAGAAGATATCAGGCTGTTTTCGATCAATGGATGGCGCCAAAATCTTTTGCCGCGTTAGAAGTTACTTGTCGACTTGTCGAAAACACGGAGTAAAATCAAGTCACGCATTGGAATTGTTGTTTGACGGAAAACTGCCTGAGTTTCTTACCTGATGGGCAGTATAAATTTTATAAACGCTGAATAGTTACAATAAATGTTGAACTAAAAAAAAGGCCTGATAAAAGGCCAATAAAAATTAATGAGAGCATGGCGCCCCGTTGTTTCGTGTGGGTCGAATTGACTTGATAAGGCCCCGGGATACTTGAAACAGCAATGAGGCATTTTCTTTTTGGTATCGTACCGGTCAGCAAGCCGCTTCAATCCATCGCGTATGGGTTTTTCAATTGCCTTTTTTAAAATAGCGTCCCCAAAAAGGCTGCCTGAGTTTTATAAACGGATGGGATTTCCGGTCAACAGATCACGATAAATGCCGGGCGAAGACCCTTCTATTAGTGTTGCCCCTGCAATCCTGGCGTAGAATTCCACGGGCCCGACCCCGCCGATGATGGCATAGGCATATCCGTCCGCAGCCATTGCATGAAGGCAGGACAGGCACAAGGCCCTGCCGATGCCCAGGCCCCGTTTCCCCTCGGCAACACCTGTGGGGCCAAAAAAATTCTTACACGCGCTGTGATAGCAGGCAAAGCCCAGGATTTCGCCTTTTTCCGTGGCGATAAAACAGGAAATGGGATGGTTGCTGAAAGCAACATCGCACTCACTGGCCCAGCCCTCACCAAATAAGCGCCGGACCCACCCAACAACCATGTGTTTTTCATAAGACATGGCACTGCGAATGGCGATCCCTTGATCCTTTAGGTTCTGGATGAGGGATTCCCCTTTCGGAAGATCGTACAATTTGACCAGCATGTCAGGCATATCAATGTACCCCTGTTAACTATGACGGTCTCGTAAAAAGTCCAACTCCTGCGTTGTGCTGCAGCCCGCAATCATTCAACGTACGATGGTTACGCCTCGTGATTACAAAATTTGCACGCCGGAATTTAAACTTTTTACGAGACCGTCTAAATCCGAACCTTTACGAGTTCATCAGCCAGTGCCCATCCGGAAAAGATCTTCTCACCCAATCGCTGCGTTACAGTTTCTCTGTAAGGCTAAAATAATTCAAAAAATATTGCGGTATTTTCGTTTCAAACAGCATCTCTTCATTATTAAACGGGTGCTTGAATTTAATGGAGACGGCATGTAACCCCAAACGGCCTTTTATGTTCTTTCCATATCTCATATCACCGACGACAGGGTGCCCCTTTTCGGACAAGTGGACACGAATTTGATTTTTTTTACCCGTCAACAGATAAATCTCTAACAGGCTGTAATTTTTAGAGTCTTTTATGACCCTGTATTTTGTTATGGCCAGATGCCCGTCCTGTGGATTCTTGACTGATCGCACCTTATAATCTTCCCCGTCGGAAAGATAGGATTCTATTATACCGCTTTTTTCAGCCAGATTGCCATGGACCAGGGCGATATATTTTTTTTCGACAGTTTTCCACTGCCGTGCAAATTTCTCACGAATTTCCAGACTTTTGGCAAAAATCAAAACACCGGATGTATCACGATCCAGCCGATGTACAACAAACAGCTCGGTCCTTGCCTTTGGATTTCCTTTTCTAACATAATTTGTCAGCAAATGATGCGCCGTATTTTCCGCTTCGTAATTTGCCTTGACCGTTAAAAGCCCCGAGCTCTTATCAATCACAATGATGTCTCGGTCCTCGTACAGAATCTTGATACCGGCGGGCACATATTTCGTTCTTATTTTTATTTTTGATTTTATCATGGTGCTCTCGTAAACGTTATTTAAAATGGCTACTGGATTCACCGTATTTATTTTTTTTATAAAATTGACAGCCGACTTTGGGTGTTCAAAAAAGTCGTGTTTAAAAATATCACAAACAAGGGGGTTTACACAACCTGATTCAAGGCCAGTATTAATATCTTGACGATCTCGTAAAAAGCCCATTGCCTGCGTTGCGTTGCATTTCACAATCATTCAACGGTCGATGGTTACGCCTCATGATTGCAAAATTTACACCTCTTGAGTTTGAACTTTTTACAAGACCGTCTAAATCCGAACCTTTACGGCGCCATCAATTTTCACTATTCAATCTGGCTCCGGCGTTGCCGGATACAAGCATTCAAAAAAACACCGGACAGCGGATATGCCACTCATGAAGCGTTTTCATTATTTTTGACTCCTCGCTATTTTGTGTGGGTGCCCCGGGATGCTTTCATTCTGATGCTCAAAAAACTCGGCACTAAGCGATCGTAACGCCGGACAGGTCTTTGGCGCAAATCATCATATTGATAGTTTATGTAAAAATTAAGCTATGGGGGGTTTTTTATGACTGTCCGGCCTAACGCTCGGTAAGCCCCTTAAACAGTTTCGAGTATCAGAATAAAAGCATTCCGGGGCTGTAGCCGATCAATTTTACCCACACGTAACAGCGAGGAGCCAAAAATCCTTTGCCGAACGATACAACCTGACCCTGGGGGGGATCGCATGGGATTCGAAATCCAGGGCACCCCCATGGAGGGGCGGGTGGCGAATCTGCGCAAGGTCCGATGGAACAGTTTTCAGCCTAATTTTTTCCTGCTTTTCCAGGAAGGGGCCTTGAACGATGCCCCCAAAACCTTTCTGGCTACCATCTCCCATGTGGCACAGGAAAACCGTCAGCGGTTGAAAAACAAAATTGTAAACGACTTTCCCAATGTCTCGGTCATTGATGTGACCCGGATGGCCGGCACCTTGCTGGGCATCACGGCCAGGCTCACCCTGTCCATCCGCTTATGGCCTGACTGGCCATTGCCGCCGGTCTGGTCTCTATTTTTTCCATTGCCCGGCACGAGGCCTGGAAAAATGAAACTCAGATCAACCTGCTAAAGGTTCTGGGCGCGGATTTAAAATCGATTGGCTTTTGATCTTGTTTGAAATTTTGACATTGTGATTTGCGGCGTACGCCTTTTCAACAGCACCGGTTTATCCGGGTCAGGACACATGTGCCTCAACGGCCTTTATCGCATCAACGGCAGAACTGGTGATACCGCCTGTGTAGCCTGATCCTTCACCTATCGGATATAAATTTTGTATATTTACGGATTCAAATTTTTCATTGCGTTTAATCCGTACAGGCGACGACGTTCTTGTTTCCGCACCTAACAATATCGCATGATGTGATACAAATAAGGGGACGTCTTCTTTCCATTTGCTGAATGCGGCCAACAGCTCATCAACCACAAATCCGGGGAAAATATCTTTCATATCAGCCGGAACGGCCCCCATCTTATACGAATTTTCATTTAAACCGGCACCACTTTTCTCACCTAAAAAATTCATCAAATTCTGTGCAGGTACTTTCCAGCGGCCACCTCCCGCGGTAAAGGCTTTTCGCTCAATATTCTTTTGAAATTCTATACCCGCCAGTGGACTGGCCGATTGATAATCATCGGCATGGCAGATTACCACCAGCGCTGCATTTGAAAATGCAGAAGACCTGCGAGAGCCGCTCATTCCATTTAAAACCATCATGCCCTGATCCGACGAAGAATTAATCACCTCACCGCCAGGACACATGCAGAAGGTATAAACTCCCCGCCTGATTTTTCGGTTGGTATAATTCAAAGAATAGGTGGCAGCCCCCAAGCCTTTAAAATTTTTATATTTATCACCATGTCGGATGAGGTTAATCGTTTCAGCAGGATGCTCGATTCGCACACCGACGGAAATCGGCCGCTGCTCAAGAGCAATCCCTTTTTTATGCATCATTTCAAATGTATCGCGCGCAGAATGCCCCAGGGCAATATAGATACTTGAAGAAAAATATTCATGCTCACCATTGATGATAATACCCAAGGCTTTACCCGCTGATACCAAGATATCCGTCATTTTTGAGCCGTAATATATCTCGCCGCCCCTTTCCAGGATATAGGCCCTTATATTACGGACGATAGCGCACAAGACATCGGTCCCCAAATGGGGCTTGCTGATGTAGCCTATTTCTTCGGGGGCGCCGAATTTAATAAACATCTTCAACACCCGATTGACATAACTCGAGTTGTTATTTCGCCTGGAAAACAGCTTTCCGTCCGAGTATGAACCGGCACCGCCTTCACCAAACTGGATATTTGATTCAGGATTCAGCATCCTTTGTTTTATAAATCTTTGCACATCAACAGAGCGTCTTTCTATCTTTTCACCTCTTTCAAATATCAGCGGTTTAATACTGCAATCAATGAGTTCAAGCGCAGCAAACATGCCGGCAGGACCAAAACCCACAATGATCGGCCGATCATTATAATGGGGTATTTTCCGGGTCACCGTTACGGGCTGTGTGTATACGGGAAAATGTTGCCTGTTTTCAAAGGGGCCGTCAATCCTGACGACCAATGAGACCATGTAGTAGAACTGTTGTTGATTGGTCGCATCAAGGGACTTACTGAGAATTTTCTCGATAGAGATGGCCCCTTGGCCTGTTTCCAGTTTTTGTGAAGCGGCATGTTCATATTCATCAATCCCGTCTTTTTCAATGGGAATTTTCAGATGGCTGACGATTAAATCCAAAAAGGTGCTCCTGTTTTGATCGTTGTGCCTCCGATGGTCACCGCCCAGGGCACTTATTAACACACTATCCACTTTGCTATTTTCATCACAGGCCTTTTTCTGCATGGGTTTTGAGGGGTAATTTCTACAAATCCCGGGTCTGACCTCATATACACTGCAGAAAAAACAACCTTTATTTTCAGTTAAGAAAAAACAATTTCCATTTTCCTGAAATTGCAAAAAATATTCTTCAACGACTTTACCTTTAGCGTTTGTAAACACATCGGCATGTAAACCTGTTGCCTGCTCCAGTAAAGCTATCTCATCTCCAGACAACTCTATATACGGATAATGTTTACAACATTCACCACATTTTTTACATATCTCAGTCAATATAGTATTTCCCGCAATTTACCATTAAACCACCTGCCCTGTTTGTCATCGACCAGAAGCACTATCGATGCCATGCGGCGAGTTTCGATACATCCGCCCGCAGCTTCGATAACGTTTCAGGGGCGTTAAACAGTTTCCGGCACAGCTCGCATTTACTATAGGTGATAATCTCGCGGGCCTTCATACCGGTAAAAGAGGCGATATGGGTTACACCCATAATTCTAATGAGATTGTGGAGCCGGTCTGTTTCGCTTTTCGTAAAAAGCTGTTCCATGGTTTGATCATTCAGGTTCCCAAGGTAAAAAAAGTTTGTCCTGGAAAAATGACTCCCGGCATCGCAACAGGCGTACATATCAAGATCCGGCGTCAGATAGGGGTTCATGTCACAGCAGTTTGCCTGATAATCGGTGGCAATCTGCCGGCGCTTGAAAGATGCCGCACGACCGGCATAGATAACCGGTTCGGGGAAAAATGTAAGGTCATGCTGCCGCAGAAACGCTTCATACGAATCATCGGCTTTTGAAAAATCGGTCACAAACGAGATATAATAATTCAGCCCCATCTTCCGGCAACTGAGGGCCGCATTCAATACATTGTTTCTGTCTATGTTTTTCTGGTGCCATCTTGAGTAACTCAGTCTCAACTGGCAGAGTCCGTTTTTTTTAAGCGCTGAAACGAATCGGTCTGAAGCCTCTATTGTCTTTGCCCAGAAACTATTGGTCACAATTCTCGTATATATGCCCACCTGGCTGCACAGTTTCACAAGCGCTGCAATTTCATCGAAATACAAAAACGGTTCACCCGCGGAAAAACTGACGCCGGCAACCTTTGCCCGGGCCATTTCACCGATGATCGCCGTTGCCCTGCTGTGATCCATCTTTTTGTTGTCCGGGATATCATCGGCGGCCACGCAGTGTTCGCACCGGACATTGCACCGGGTGGAATATCCAAAAGCCAATTTTCGCATATTTAAAAACAATCCTCTCATTGCCATACAGGCTGTTTTTCAAAAAACCACTACCTTTGAATGCCGGTATAATGTATCATGAAACATGGAAACAAGCCATGAATTGTACAAATAATATCAAAACAATGATGCACAATGTAATTTTTTCAAAATTGTTAAAGGAAATATAATGAAATCGGAAAGATACAAAAAAGGATGGGGTAAACTGAAAGAAATTGATGACATAGCAGGCGAAAACGTAATTAATACATTAAAAGATATCGCACCGGATTTTGCCGATTTACTGATCGAATTTCCATTTGGTGACGTATACAGCAGAGACGGCTTGGACTTAAAATCCAGAGAAATCGCTACAGTAGCTGCTTTGACAGCTATGGGAACCGCAGGTCCCCAATTAAAAATTCACGTACGTTGTGCATTGAATGTGGGATGCACCCGACAGGAAATAGTAGAAATTATGATACAAATGGCCGTCTATGCAGGTTTTCCGGCTGCTTTAAATGGTCTTTCTACAGCAAAGGAAGTCTTTGACGAACAGATAACGGAAACCAGATAAGGCCATCCGGGTCAAACCAAAATGAATGCGCCAATCCCCGGACGACGTAAAGACCGATGTTTCCCCTCCAATATTTTGCTATTCATTCCACATTCATCATTCCGAAACCCCTTCTCTATTTCCTGCGTTCCACCAAGCCCCAATACCTGATTCCCATAAACCCATTTTCAGTGCCCATTTTCCCTTTTCACCCTTCCCTTACATTTTTTGTGCAATTTCTTTGATGTCCACAAAAATAAAACTTGCATTTTTATGAAAATATGCTATCGACATCCTGCTCATAAAAACTTCAGTATCTCTTTATTTTTAAACGGTTAGTATTATACGATCAATACCTGCTCCGACGAAAACGAACAATTTGCGATAAAGAAAAAAGCATCCTTCTCAAATTTCATATTTCGTTCAACCGTTCTGTTTTACAGGTTAATCATATCCATTAACGAGGCCTGCATTCACTAATCCAGGCCTTCAAGCAGACTTCTGATGTAGAGATTGTCTTGTCGGATGCGATACCATTTCCCAAATGAGAGTTAAAGCGGATATCAGTGACATTGTTTTGGAGTTGTGAACGTTCTGCATGAACGTTATATATCAAAATAACAGAAGGTTACACCTGGCAACATGGCATTAAAAAAAATTATTTTCGCGTAGATAAAAAAATAACCTCCTGATAGCATAGAGTCGAATTTTCCACAATTCTAAACCCTTAGCTAAAAGGAGGTTAATCAGATGACTGAAGACGTTAGCAGGTATAAACAATTTTGTCAATTTCGATCGACGATTCGCAGCGCCACAGATACTTTGATTGTCGGGATTGATATCGCCAAGGACCGACACCATGCCTTTTTCGGAACCCCCTTGGGAAAAACACTGTGGCGTAGACTGATCTTTGACAATAATAAAGCAGGATACGACAAACTTATCACCCAGGTAAACAGGTTGTGCGTGCAACATAGCCTCTCCAAGGTCGTATTTGGTCTTGAGCCCACCGGCAATTATCATAAATCCCTTGCCAGTTGGTTGATCCAAAAAGAATTTATGGTGGTGTTCGTATCGGGCAAAGCGGTCAGCGACAACCGGGATTTGTTAAATGGCCGATGGGATAAAAATGACACCAAGGACAGCGCCAACGTAGCAGATCTCGTAGGACGGGGCAAATGCCAGTTTTACGATAATCCAGGACCTGAAATCATGGCTCTGCGGAACCTTCTTTCCTTGCGCAAAAGACTTAAGAGAGAAGAACACAGTATTCGAATGCGTATACGCAACAGCCTGTTGGCCAAGTTCTTCCCAGAGATGGATCGCCACTGGGGCAGTTCACTGGAAGAAAATCTCGCGATCATTAAATGGTATCTGGATCCCCAAAAAGTAACCGCCACTGATTTTGATACATTTGTCCGCCATGTCACCAAAACCGATAGAGGGATACGTCAAGCCCGCCGTCTGAAGGCTATTTATGATGCCGCGGGAATTTCTGTGGGAATGCCGGTTACCCCCTCGGATCTGTTCGAGGCGAAAATGCTTGTGGAGAAGCTGGGACAGGTCAGGACCATGATGAGCGAGACCATGGCACAAATTGAAAAAATAAGCAGCCGTATGCAGGGAAATAAACCGCTGCAAAGCATACCGGGATTTGGCCCCTATATTGCCGCTCTGGTTCTATCTGTGATCGGCAATCCATTTCGTTTCAATAACCGCAAGCAGATTATCCGCCTATCCGGTTTCGATTTAAATGCCAGCCGCAGTGGTAAGACAAGTAACAGCGCTGTGCCGGTCATCTCAAAACGGGGAAACGCTGATTTGAGATATGCCCTTTATCAAGCCGCCCTGGTCGCCACTTACCATAACGAACATTTTCGAAAAATTTATCATCGGATGCTGAAAGGCCGGGAGGCTGAACGGGGCATCAGGACCAAAATGAGAGTAAAGCTGGCAGCTAAAATGCTGGTCATTGCCTGGACATTAATGAAAAAAAACGAAGTATTTGATCCATCATATTTAAGCAGTTGACACAGTGATCTGGACAAGAGCGCTTTCAACCCCGTTAAGATTTGTATAATTTCGGGAGGGACAATTCGCGCCTTGTCCAGTCCTTCTTGTCCGGTGAAACAGAGGCAGGCTCTGCTGGGGAGCAACCTGCCAAGGGATAGCCGGATGTGGGGAGCATTGAATAATGCACCTGGGGAAGCCGCTGCCGCGGCTTCCCACTTCACATTTATTATTCAAGGTTCCCCACCCATGCCTTAAAAAACCCATAAAATCAGAAAGAGCGATTTATTGGGCGTAGCAGCAGGTGAAGCCTGAAGCGATACATTTTAATATTTTCGGCTTGAGAGCCCGATCATCAACGTTGAGGCAAAAGACCTCGGGAGGGACAATAACGGGCCTCTCTTTTGAACCCCTTATGCTGGATAAGGAATGATGGGTGGTCATGCAAGTGCATGGGATGCCGGATAAACGTAACGATCAGCATTGGTGTTCGCCGTGAAGAGAAACTGCCGAAAAACTTCTTTCATTTACAGCCGGAGAGGTATGTCCTAAATTTTTAAAAAACTACAACATATTGATTATACAATAAATAAAGATATGTTGACATAAGGGGGTATAGAATGTCCCGTAAGGCACAGTTCTTTGAAAAGCTGACGGCAACTGCATCAGATCATCAAAAACACGGTTTCCCATGATGCGCCTGTTAGTTGCTCGTTCGGGTTCATTGCATTTCAAAGCCCATGGGACATGCCACTGTTCTTCGTGCTTGACCCCTCAGTGGGATGAGACCTCCGTGATGTCCTCCGCATCTGCGGGTCACGGCTCGTTTCCAGTCATCGGACCGCCTCTGACGATGTCCGCACCTACTATGGCCGCTGCTGAGTTGATGGGCCTCGCCCACCCTTCGGGCTGTCCTTCAGACAGTCGTCTCACTTTGTTCGACACTGACCGATCACCGAACATGTTGCCATGATAGAGGCGCTGTCCATAGGACCGCAAGCCAGGCAGATCTCCCCGGATAAGGACATGAACTTTCGCTGCACAACCGCGCCATTTACCGTATCTCCCGAACCCTGGGCTTCGTTATGTTGTGCTAACTTACCCGGAGACTCGGCCTTATATGACGTTCCTGTTCGTCGGATCACAGCTTTGCACTCGATGTTGCCGCTCCCTCTGGTCGCTCTCGCCTGCGGCTCGCCTTACGCTTCGCTCCAGCCCTTCAGACCCCTCCTCACGGAAACGCCCTTGCCGTCGGCTAATGTTTCGGTCAGAGCCATAGGGGCTCTGATCGGGTTCACACATAGGGGACTTGCACCCCATTAGTTCACGCCCGTGCCGGGCGTACACAAAAGGCTGCAGTGGACGGCTAACGCCGCCAATGAGCCCAGTCGTTCGCTTCAAAAAAATGGAAATGAATAGACTGATTGAAGCCAAGATCAAAAGATAATCCGTGGATGGAAAGCGAACAGATAAACAACTGTTGACATATAAAATACCGTACCATGGGTAATAGCCCTATATTTAATAAAGAGAGGCAATCCCATGTTAGCAGCAGTTCAAACCATACCTACAGATTCAGGAAATTGGAAATCAAATTTTTTATCATTTGCCGGTAATTGTCTTGATCAAATTGAAAAGGACGATTTAATGGAGTCCATAACAGACATATCAAAAAATCTTTTTACAAACCGTTCAGAAATAATGGGGCAAGCAGCTTTGGCCCTCATTGAGAAAAAGTATGGGCATCTGCTTGAACAACAATATTGTCAATGCCCGAATTGTCATCGGCAAACTAAGGCTAAGCCTGAAAAAGTCAAACGTGAGATTGAGACACTTGTTGGACCTGTGACGTTGTATCGCCCATATTTTCTGCCGCTGATTCCGGCGGCGGGTCAGGAACCGTATCGATCAATATAGAAAGAATTGCTGCCGACACCTTGACTGTCCCTGATGATTATACAACCATCCAGGCGGCCATTACAGCAGCCGATGACGGGGATACCGTCCTGGTCAGCCCCGGACTCTATGAAGAGAATGTTAACTTTGGCGAAAAAGGTGTTATTGTTACAAAAACAGCGGTGTCTGGATAGGCTGTTATTGATGCCCAGCAATTAAGCCGCGCAGTTACATTTGAGAACGCAAAAAATGGCCGGGCTGTCTTGAACGGGTTTATCATCACTAATGGACTGGTTCAAAACGGCGGCGGGATTTACTGTGGATTCGAATCCGATCCTATCATTACAAACAACACCATTAACGCAAATGAAGCCTATGGGAACGGTGGCGGCATATACATCGGTGAAAATGCGTCCCCCTATGTGATCAACAATACCCTGGACAGCAACCTGGCTGCCCTTGGCGGCAGCGTTTACTGTGCAAACGGATCCAAGCCGGTCATTGGAACCAACATTATGAAAACCAGTCCCGAAGACGCCTATGAAATTTATGCTGAGTCCGGAGCTTCCCCCGATAACGACTGCAACTGGCTGTGGAATGCATTTGGGGAATATGCAAATATTTCAACTGGCGCAAACAGCCTGGCAGATCATTCTGATGATCCACCCTCCTGCATTGACGCAGGCGATGACGGCCTGCTGGCGTTAGCGGATACACTGGAAAAGGACCAGGAAGGCAAGCCAAGAAGCATGGACGGCATCTGGCAGGTGGACATGGGAGCCCTTGAATTCGGGGACGCCTGTGAAGCAGAGATCTCAGGAGATATGGATGATAATGTGGACGGTGTTGAACTCGCCGGTATGGCATCAGAATTCAGCAGAACCGACTATTCTTCCTCATCTCCATGTGATTATGACTTTAACGGAGACAACCAGGTTAATTACGAAGATCTTGAGACACTAGTCCATGATCTGGGCCGGACGAATTGTCCTTAACACTTTAACACTCGTCCCGGGACGGCGGATCCATCCTTTTGTTGAAAAATCAACAAAATAAACGGACACCTTTGCCAGATCCGGGGACATTAATGTTGTTATTGCGCGGATGCCAGGCTTTTTCGGAACAATACCAGAGACATCAGAAAAAACACCGCGCCGATACCGGCAATGGCCACTAAATCCAGCCATACCACTTCAAAACCGGCCCCCCGATAAAGCACAGCCTGGGCCATGGCCACATAATGGAAAGTGGGCATGGCATACATGATTTTCTGTATGATTTCGGGCATGCTCTCGTAGAGGGGCACCCCGCCGGATAGCAGTTCCAAAGGCAAAATCACCAGAATCATGAGCAGTCCCAGCTGCGGCATGGTACGGGACAGGGTTCCCATGGAAGTCGTGGCAAATAAAAGAAGCATGGCCCCGAAAAGGAAGAGAGCAATGAAACCGGCAATGGGAACCCCCAAGATCCCGGAAACCATGAATTTCAGGGAAAGTGCGGCGGCCAGCAGCACCCCACCAGCATCATGGCAAACACCTTTGACAGCATGATTTCCGTTGCAGACAGCGGCATGACCAGCAGATGTTCCAGGGTTCCGTGTTCCCGTTCCCGGATCAGGGATGCACCGAATAAAATGATGGACAACATGGAAATATTGTTAATAAGTTCCATCACGCTGCCGAACCAGGTACTGGTAATCCCTGGTTACAATATAATTTAAATCCCCGGTCCGAAAGGGAGGACGGTCTTATAATATTCATAGGCTTGGGGTTTTATTGTGTCCTGATTTGAAAATGTATTGATTTAAATGCATGATGTTGTATATGTAAATATTTATATTTTTTTAGACTTAATTATATATCTTAGACTTACGAATCATAATCAGCGAGGATCAGTGCTATGAAGTACCAGAAAAGCAGAGGGGCTGGTGACAATGTTGTGCCAGCTAAAAAATCCTTTCAGGGCAATCGCTTTCACATGCGATCACAATTTTTTTGTATCCGGATGATCTGGGCGGCAGCCTTGTTGGCACTTCTATCGGTGCAGGGTTGGTGTAGTGACCGCCCTAATTATTATGCATCCCCGGAGGATGAGTATTATGTGGGGGTTGGCGGTACCGGTACCGGGGCCGGGGGTAACACGGCCACGGTGGCGGCCAATGATGATGGATATGATTACATCTATGGCAGCTACTATTACGATGCCAACGCCGATGCAACCACAAGCATCAGCACCGCAGCAAATAACCTGGCAATCAATTCCGATGTATATGCAGATAGTTATGCATACGGCAGCTATAATCACACCTATGGCAGCGGCACAATGACCAGTGCCGGCAACATTGTCACCAATAATGGTGAGGTGGGATTGTGCCTCATAGGCAGTTATAATTATACGCTTGGCACCGGTGCATTGATCAGCGGGAATAATATTGTCACCAATACCGGTACGGTATACACCATATATGGAAGCAAGAATGACGCAGCTAAGGCCGCCGATGTGACCAGCGGTGAGAATACCGTCGTAAATGACGGCATGGTAAGAGACGACCTCATGGGAAGCATTAACTACACCATAGGCGGCGATGTGACCATCGGCAGCAATACGGTCACAAATAATGGGTCGGTTCAACAGAATATGTTCGGGAACCTTACCTATTCATACGGCAATGGAACCATTACCAGCAGCGGCAATACGGTGATAAATAAAGGTTCGGTGACAACAAATACTTTAGGAAGGAACAACGTTTATGGAAGCGTTAATTATGGACGCGGCGATATAACTGACGGCGTTAATACTGTGACCAATTACGGAACCATAGAGGCGTCTTTGATTGGCAGCGTTGATGGAAGCAAGGGCACGGGCAATGTCAGCAGTGGCGGCAATATCGTTACCAATGCGGCCGGGGCTGAAGTGGGTGGGAATATTATCGGCAGTCAGGTCCGGGGCGTTTCAGGAACATTGAGCACGGGCGGCAATCAGGTGACCAATAACGGGACAGCCGGGCTGGCTCTGGGGTCCTACATTCAGGCATATGGCGATGGCACAGCAACTGACAGCGGCAACACAGTTATCAACAACGGAATTCTCAAATCGGCAGATATCCTTGATGCCGCCCTTGATAGTACAGATTATGATACCCAAGGTGACTACTCCGGCACTTCATTTTCCGGGACAGGCACCATTTCAGACTTCGCCATGGCCCTTGGCGGCAGTCTGGCGGTACTTGGTAATGACAGTTGGGTTTACGATGCCGTCACCGACGACAGTATCAGCCTGGGCAGCAACACCATCACCAATAGTGGTGAGGCCCAGGGCAATGTCATTGGCCATGCCATCCAAGCGGCAAAATTGGATTCCACACTGGGCAGCAGCCTGACCATCAGTGCTGCCGGCAATACCATCACCAATAATGGCAGCGTTACCGGAAATATCATCGGAATCTACTTCGACGATGCCACAGAAAGCGGGACAGTTGCATATATAACCTGCAACTCAAGCGGCAATACCATCATTAACAACGGCAGCGTCTCCGGCAGTATTCTCTCCGTAAAAGCCAATGAAACAAATGTGACTTTCACAGTTGAGGGCGGTGATGACACCGTGGTGAATAACGGCTCTGTAAGCGGTGATATTGACACGGCATCCGGCAACGACAGCGTCACCATCGGCAGCAAAGGCACCGTGGGTGGGGATATCAATCTGGGAGACGGCAACGACAGTATCACCCTGGAGCTTTCCGATCTGACTTTCCTGGGAGGAACGGTTTATGGTGGCGCCGGCACGGATACCCTTTATATTGGCGGCGGTACCTGGAAGCAGTCCGATGTAGATCTTTCCGGCAGCATATTCGATTCGATTGAGGATTATGAAATAAAAGCAAGCGGGGATCTGGTGCTGTCCGGAGACTGGGATCTTACCGGTAAAGAGATCGCGGTTTCAAGCGGCAGCTCTTTAACCATTACCGCAGCCACAACCGCTGCCGGTCTGGTGTCCGAAGAAAACGGTGCCACGGAGATCCAGGATACAGCCTCTTTAACCCTGTCTGACACGGCAGATGTAAGCGGCAGCCTGCTTTTGGACGGCACCTTGACCACAAGCCAGCTCATCCTGGAAAGTTCCGGTGTTCTTTCCGGCACCGGTGTTGTAAACGGCAGTTTGGTGAACTACGGCACCATCAGCCCGGGCCACTCCCCGGGCACCCTGACTGTTTCCAGCTACACCCAGGCTGCAGGAAGTTATTACGATGTGGAGATCGGCACTGCCAGTAACGATTTAATCCATGTCACCGGCGCCGCCACCATCGAGGGCGGTATCGTGCGGTTAGTATCCAATGACGTTATCATCAGCCTGGGGGATTCCTATGAAATTCTTATTGCAGACGGCGGTGTGACCGGCGAATATGATGCGGCGTATTCGACCCTGCCCACGGCCATGGAATCCAGCCTGCTGCGCTTAACGGCAGTCACCGGAAGTAATAATGTCGCCCTGAATGCGGTATTGATATCCTTTGCCGAACTGGCCCAGACCCCCAACACCCGGGCCGTGGGTGCGGCCCTGGACACCATTATGGATAATGAGTGGGAGACCGACAGCAAAATGGAGCAGGCGCTTTGTGATATTGCCGAGTACTCCGATGCCAAGATCCGCCAGGGCATGCAGGATATCAACCCGGAGATGTACAGTGCCTTTGTGGACATGGCCCTGTTTAATACCATGGATTTCTCTTCCCAAATGCACCAGCACCTGTCCTTGATGCGTTCTGCTTTGGTCCCTGACACACAAGCCTTGAATGGCCAAAACGTTCATGGCTGGAACCTGTGGGGCAATATACAGGTCACCAATTCCGATAACAGCGGCTCGGACTTTGGCAGCGGTTATGACCATACCGATTATGCCCTGTACCTGGGCGGCGACCATCAGTTTACCCCATGGCTCACCGCTGGTGTGGCTCTGGGACACACCTACAGCGATATGGATTATGATATTGGAAACGGCAGCGGTGATCAGCAAAGCACCTCCCTTGGCCTCTATGCAGAGGCCCGGCGTGCCAATATGTATGTCCAAGCAAGCGTAAGCGGCAGTTATAATGATAATGATGTCCAACGCTATCAAAGCCTGTTTAATGAAAAAGTGGAGGCAGATTACAGCGGCATGAGCATGGGGGTCAGCGTTGAAGCTGGTATGGACAGGGTATGGAATAGTATCCTTTTCAATCCTTTCATCCGGGTGGGATGGCTCTATGCCGACATGGGAGATTTCAACGAAGATACGGACAGCGTCTGGGCACTGCACATTGAAAGCAGTGATCAGAACACGCCTTACAGCCTTTTGGGTGCGCGCATGAGCGGCGATTATCAGATAAAGAATATGCGCCTGCGTCCCAGCTGTATGATCGGCTGGCAGCACATGGACGATGACAGCACCGATATCGATGCCCGTTTCATGGGATACAGTTCCGTGGGATTCACCGTCACCGGGGCAGATCTGCCCGGGGATTGCCTGGTTGGCAATGCAGCGGTGGATCTTTTTATCACCGAGAAGATCAGCATCAATGCCAAACTTTCCGGCAGCTTTGGCGAAGACTATAACAGCTTTGGCGGGGATCTGGGTTTTGTGTGGAGATTTTAAATAATTTTCCTTAAAGCGTCATTGAAAAGCCCCCCTGAAACATCGGTTCCAGGGGGGCTTTTATTATCCACCCACGGAGCCCGGAGCAGGTCCTGAGCGTACCAACCAATTGAAATAAAATCCAATATACATCATTGCACTCTTTGTATTCAGGCTATAATCGCTTTTTCAGGCACAAAAACATTGATATAGCAGAAAAACTTTGGCCAGAGCGAAACGACATTATATTCCGGGGAAGGTCTGGCATATCACCCATCGATGCCATAAACGGGAATTTCTGCTGAAATTTTCAAGAGATCGACAACAGGTGGGAGCAATGGCTTTTTGAAACCAGGCGTCGTTACGGATTAACCATCTTGAACTATGTTGTGACTTCAAATCATATTCATCTTCTTGTTGTTGATGATAAAAAAAGATCAACGATTCCAAAATCGATTCAGCTGACAGCCGGCCGGGTTGCCCAGGAATATAATCAGCGCAAAAAACGAAAGGGAGCCTATTGGGAAGACCGGTATCATGCCACAGCCATTGAAACAGGAAAACACCTGCTGCGGTGTATCGTCTATATAGACCTGAACATGGTTCGTGCCGGAGTTGTCTCCCATCCTGAAGAGTGGGCCTTTGGCGGATACAATGAACTGCAGTCACCACGCCGCAAGTGTATTCTCATTAATTATGAAAGGCTTGCGACACTTGCGGGTTGTGACTCCTATGCTTCATTTCAAAAGTTGCATAAACATTTAGTGGAAGATGCTTTGTCGGCAGATAAAATTCAAAGACAAGCCTGCTGGACTCAAAGTATTGCCGTCGGCGAAGAGCCATTTGTTCATGAAATAAAAATGGGGCTTGGAGCAAAAGCGTTGGGAAGAAAAATACAGTCTCTGGATGACGGACTTCAGCTTCGAGAGGAGACTATGCCCTATATCAGTGATTTTAGAACCGAAAATAGCGATATAGCTATGGATAATACCTATGAGATTGGTTTATCTTCTATAATTTAAATTAGTTATCGTGGCCCGACCCGAATTCGAATTCGTTCGGCCAATTCGGTCCACCCCAATTCGGTCCAATTTACGCATATTAAAAAACAAGCCTCTCATTGCCATACAGGCTGTTTTTTTCAAAAAAAAGCACCCATGCTGTCGATGGTCGTGATAAAGTGAGCCAAAAATGGTCGTTTAAAATTGAGCCACCTTTTTGAGAAAGAATGATTAGTTTTGGATTTTTTCTCTGAAAACTAACCGGGAGGTTCAACTTGTGAAAAAAAGGAGACCATTTTGGATATTCTGACCCTGCACCGTCAAGGTCTCAAGCAACGGGCAATTGCCAGGAGGCTCGGTATCAGTCGCAACACCGTAAAAAAATATATCGAGAACCTGGATCCGGTTTTTACTACGGAAAAGCCCCGGCAGCGAAAAAGCCTGCTCGATCCGTTTCATGACAATATAGCGACTTGGCTCAATGAAGACGATTACAGGGCTACCTGGATTTATGATCGGCTGGTCAACATGGGCTTTGCCGGCAGCTACGAGATCGTTAAACGAAAGGTTTATCGACTCAAGGGCCAGCGTCAGAAAGTGGCCTACATGCGATTTGAAACGGAACCCGGCTACCAGGCGCAAGTCGATTTTGGTGAATTCCAAGTTGAACGACCCAGCGGGCGTATTGAAAAACGATATCTGTTTTCGATGATCCTGGGCTATTCGCGAAAGATCTATGCAGAACTGATCGAGCACTGTGATCTGCCGACGTTTCTGGATTGCCACATTCGGGCATTCGACTTTTTTGGCGGTGCCCCGAATCAGATTTTGTATGACCGCATGAAAAACGTTTACATTGGCTGTCTGGCAGGACGTCACAAGTTCAACGACGCCCTGGTCGGTTTTGCCCTGCACTACGGGTTCACACCGCAGGTAGCACCGGCTTACGCCGCCTGGGTAAAGGGAAAGGTCGAACGGCCGTACCCATTCATTCGGGAAGGTTTCTGGCGGGGATAC
>CAXXLK010000003.1:0-82132 GCA_963667755.2 Desulfobacterales bacterium
ACATTTTATGGGGGAAAAAGAAACACCTGATCCTTTCAACGCCTCTTCTTGTTCATGGGGGCGCCGTCACAGGAGCTGCTGCCGTTTTTGTTCCGGTAGAGGAAATATACCATCAGATATGGTCTTCCCAAAAGGCATTGTGGATTTACGTCATTTTAAACACCCTGCTATTGACACTCATCGGCTTTTATCGAATTTATCGTCTGCAAATAAAGCCCATCGAGCGGCTTGTAAGGGTTGCTCAGGATTACCGGGAAGAGGATGAAATCTATTTTTCGGTAAGAAACGGAGACGATAAACTGCATCAACTGTCGACGGCTCTCAACGGCATGCTGAAAAAAATCGCAGAGAGCCGGGAAACCCTTTTTTTGACGGTTCGTTCTCTGGAAAAAGCCAAACGTGAGTTGGAGACGGCGCAAGCGGATCTCATCACAGCCGAGAAACTGGCTTCAGTCGGCCGGTTGTCTTCAGGGATCGCCCATGAAATTGGAAATCCCGTGGGGATTGTGCTGGGGTATTTTGAACTTTTGAAAGATGAGGGCCTCAGTCGGTCCGAAAGGGCGGATTATCTTTTCAGGGCGGAAACCGAAGTCAACAGAATAAATACGATAATCAGGCAATTGCTGGACATTTCAAGAACATCTAAATCACAAATTAAAACGGTCTCGGTCCACGACATCATTGATGATATTTGCCAGGTTCTGAAAGTGCAGCCGTTGATGCTCAATATACACATCGAAACATCACTTACGGCTGAAAAAAACAGTATTCAATCGGATGCCCATCGCTTAAGACAGGTTTTCTTAAATCTTGCCATTAACGCAGCGGATGCCATCGCCTTAAAGGGCCCAAATTTTGTTGGAAAGCTTAAAATATCCAGTCGGGTTGAAACGGTGGAGACACAAGGGAAAACCGGTGGGGCCGAAATGTTGGAAATCTCATTTAGCGACAATGGCCCCGGTATTCCCGTTGATAAAATCAATGATATCTTTGATCCCTTTTATACCACAAAGGATACCGGCAAAGGAACCGGGCTCGGACTGTATGTCAGTTATATGATCGTTGAATCCCTGGGAGGGACTATCAAGGCTACCAGTGAACCCGGCAGGGAAACCAAAATCAGCATTTATTTGCCCCTTTAAGCTATGGAAAAATCATCATGACCATGGAAACTGTTTCGAAAAGACTGTTGATTATCGATGATGAAGAGAACATGCGTCACATGCTGTGTGCCCTGCTGCATAAATTTGATTACCGGATCGATACGGCGCCGGATGGATACGAGGGGTTGAAATTTTTTGAGAAAAATGCCTACGATTTTGTACTGTGTGACATGAGAATGCCGAAAATGGACGGCATGACATTTTTAAAATCCGTTGATCCGGAAAAACTTTCGGCGACCACCGTTATCATGATGTCGGCCTATGGCAGTATCGATATGGCCATCGCGGCTATGAAACTGGGCGCTTATGATTATATTTCAAAACCGTTCAAACCCGATGAAGTGTACCTTGCCTTTAAAAAGGCTGAAGAACGCGAAGCGCTCAAGCAAGAAAATCGACGTCTTAAGAAACGGATTCAAAAAATTAAGGAGAACACCTCCTTCGGCGACATGGTCGGCCAAAGCAAACCCATGCAGGCGGTTTTCAAAATCGCCGATAAAGCGGCCGGTTATAATACAACCGTTCTGATTACGGGTGAAAGCGGGACCGGCAAAGAACTGGTTGCCCGGGGCATTCATCAGCACGGGGACCGGGCCCGAAAGCCAATGGTGGCGGTAAATTGCGGCGGTATTCCCCCCAATTTGATGGAAAGCGAACTGTTCGGTTACAAAAAAGGGGCTTTTACCGGTGCTGATCATGATAAAAAAGGCCTTTTTGAAGCGGCTGATCAAGGCACCCTTTTTTTGGATGAGATCGGTGAATTGCCGCTGTTGATGCAGGTCAAACTGCTTCGGGTGCTGCAGGAAAAAAAAGTAAGACCGGTGGGGGAATCAAAAGAACAAAAAATTGATGTGCGGGTTATTGCTGCCACGGCTAGAAATCTTGAAAATGAGGTCAAGAAAGGCCGTTTTCGCGAAGATCTGTTTTACAGGATCAATGTCCTGCGGATTCGGATCCCACCGCTGCGCGATTGCATTGAGGATATTCCCGCGTTGGCGCAACATTTTACCGATCTGTTTAATGTGAAATATGATCGACGGATTAAAGGCGTGGCGCAGGATGCCCTCTCTTTGCTGTTAACGTACCACTGGCCCGGAAATGTCCGGGAATTGGAAAATATGATTGAAAGAGCGGTGGTTTTGGCAGAGGGTGACACGCTCACGTTCGAGGCCTTTCAATCCAAATGGATGAAAGGCCCTAGTGTTAACGGCATCGAGCATCAGATTAAGGGGTATTCATTGAAAACAGCCAAAAAAATTATGGAAAAAGGGATGATCATAAAGGCCTTGAAGGCCACCGGGGGTAATCGTACCCGGGCATCCCGAATGCTGGAGATCAGCCATCCGTCGTTATTGAGCAAGATAAAGCGGTATAATATTCCCCTGTGATTTATTGGGTTCCTCGCTATTTTGTGTGGGTGCCCCGGGATGCTTTGATTTTGATGCTCAAAAAACTCGGCGCAAAGCGGTCGTAACGCCGGGCAGGGTCTCGTCATAAATTATCATATTGATATTTGAGTAAAATTAAAACCATCGGGGACTATTTGATGACTGTCCGGTCTACGATCGCTAAGCCCCTCAAACAGTTTCGAGCAGCAAAATGAAATCATCCCGGGACTGCAGTCGGTCAAATTTACCCATATGTAACAGCAAGGAGCCTATTTTCATGGAAGGAGGGGAAAGGAGCCCAGATGATGGCGGCTACAAATTCAATCAGGGGTATCCTGGAAAGGATCTACGGGACGCAACGGGGAATGGTGGCTTTTACAAAATTAATGGCCCGCATCAAACGGACACCGTTTCGGGAATCCGGCGGAAGTGGCCGTTTTGATCAGACCGATGTGGTGTTGATCACCTATGGGGATACCCTGCAAAAGGAGGACATGCCGCCACTTGCCGTGCTCTCTGAATTTGCCGCCGGGTACCTGGATGGCGTTTTTTCAACTATCCATGTTCTGCCGTTTTTCCCCTATTCATCGGATGACGGATTTTCAGTGATGGATTATTTTTCCGTTGATCCGAATCTGGGCAGCTGGGACGACATCCGGCAGGCCGGCAGACGCTTTAAACTCATGTTTGATTATGTGTTGAATCATGTATCTGCAAAAAGCAGTTGGTTTGAAAAGTATCGGTCTGGCAAAAAAGGGTATGCGGCACTGGCCATGGAAATTGATCCTGAAGCCGATTTAACCCTGGTGACCCGCCCTAGATCCCTCCCCCTGCTCACCAAAGTCAACAAAACGGATGGGACCATTGCCCATGTGTGGACGACCTTTTCAGCCGATCAGATCGATCTCAATTATAAAAGTATTGATGTTCTTGAAAAAATGGTTGATGTGTTATTGTTTTATGTTGAACAGGGGGCGGACCTCCTCCGCCTCGATGCCGTTGCCTACCTGTGGAAACAAATCGGCACGACATGCGTTCATCTGGATCAGACCCATGATATGGTGAAACTGTTCCGCAGTATTCTGGATATTGTGGCCCCGGATGTGATGATTGTTACTGAAACCAATGTGCCCCACCAGGAGAATATCAGTTATTTCGGTAATGGGCATAATGAAGCGCAGATGGTTTATAATTTTACCCTGCCACCGTTGCTTTTATACAGTTTTATCGCCGAAGATACGACGGTGTTGTCCCAATGGGCCAGAGAGCTGTATGTGCCTTCCAGGCATAACACGTTTTTTAATTTTACGGCATCCCATGACGGCATCGGGGTACGGCCCCTGGAGGGCATTCTCTCTACAGAACAAATAGAGCATATGATCCGGATTGTAAAAAAAAAGGGGGGGCATGTTTCATATAAACAAAATCCTGATGGCTCACAAAGTCCTTATGAATTGAATATTACTTACGTCGATGCACTCCGGGGCATGACATCCGGATTAGACAGATACCATGTGGAGCGGTTTGTGGCGTCACAGGCCATCCAATATGTGTTGCCGGGGGTACCGGCAACCTATATTCACAGTTTGCTTGGATCACGGAATTGGGAAAAGGGGGTTCGCATCACAAAGAGGGCCCGAACCATCAATCGGGAAAAGCTGCAGATGGCTAAGATCGCAAAACAGCTTGAAAACCCGGAGAGCTTCCGGTCTAAAATTTTTCATGCCTATTGCCGGATGATCCGGATCAGAAAACAGCAACCGGCCTTTCACCCGAACGCTGCCTTTGAAATACTGACAATTCATCCAAGGGTTTTTGCCATACGCAGAAAATGCCCGGAGCAGACCCTTTTTTCTGTAACCAATGTTTCTGCAAGGCCGGTAGCCCTCTCATTGTCCGGTCATCAGATATCCGGGCCGGTCAAAGATTTGATGTCCGGCAGTTTTTTTGAGGCAAATGATTTAAATCTTGCACCTTACCAGTTTATATGGTTTTCACAGTTGGATACGGAAACCTGAAAAAATTTCAGGATTACATACAAAAGCTTTACAAATTAATAATATGGTTTAAATTTATAGGTTACCTATATACTATTTGGAGAGTAGAAGATGACGGATGAGCAAAATAGTGCACCCGAGTTGATGGAAGCGTTTGATCGTTTGATGCGATACGTCCCACCTGAAGTCGCCAATGATGAACAGGTTAAAAAAAATATTTTTATCTATCTTAGGTTAGGGGGCGAGCGGCTGGCGCACCAGTATCTTCAGATGATCCGGAAAATATTTCCGGAAAAAATCGTATTAAAAAAAATAAGGCTGTCTGATGAATCCGATGAGGATACCAAAGACGACAATGACGATAAAGATGAGGACGACAATGACGATGAAGGCGACAATGACGATGAAGATCTTGATGTTGACGCAGACGATGACTTTGATTGTTAATTAAAAAACCAAAGGGTGCCATTGGCCCATACGCTGTATGTAACAGCGGTTACATGTCGTATTAAAAAATACCCGCCTGTTTTATCCCGAATTTGTCAGATCGTCATCATTTTTTTCATGTTGCGGTATTGCAAAAGACGATTATTTTCAGCCCCGACGGTAACGGCTGGCCAAAGGGTTAAAGATGTCTTCAAAAATGAAATCAGGATGGGTGTGTCGTTAAAAAAGGGGATACGGCTGAAATTGGCCGATATCCCCTTATAATCTTGAAAGCCGGCGAGCGGATTTGAACCGCTGGCCTGCTGATTACGAATCAGCTGCTCTACCAACTGAGCTACGCCGGCACAACGGACCATATTCATATAGTGCAACTACATCAAAATCAAGAAAAAATATCACTAGAGGCAGTAATTGATGAATTCACGGCTTCCGAACACGGTATCGACTGCACGGGATTAAGCTCAAGCAGTGGTGCTTATTGGGCGGCCCGATTATTCAAGCGCATTAAATTACCGGTCTGTGCCATCCTGCCGTCTGCCAGAGAAGCTGAAATTTTCATGGAAAATTTACGGTTTTTCATGGAAAATGACCGGGATGCCGTTATTTATTATCCGCCGTATAATATTTTACCATTCAAATTTTTGGCGTATCACAATGAAACCGCCGCCAACCGAATCCGGGCGCTTTACCGGATGCTTGTCGTTCAAAAGCCAACGTTCATCGTTACAACCGGTGATGCGCTGCTTCAGCGCGTTATCCCCAAACAGACCCTTAACAATTACGCGGAGCTTGTTATATCGGGAGAAGAGCTTGACCGGGACAATTTGATCGACAAATTGAATGCCGGCGGTTATGTCCGGTCGGCAATTGTTGAGGAACCCGGCGACTATTCCGTCAGGGGGGAGATACTCGATCTGTTTTCACCGCTTTATGCCGATCCTGTGCGAATTGATCTGTTCGGGGACATGGTGGACTCCATCCGTTTGTTTTCGGCGGTCAACCAGCGGACCGTAAAGGAAATCAGTGAAGCGGTGGTCCTGCCGGCCAGGGAAACAATTCTACCCAAAGCCGGGATTGAGCATATCATCAGCCGTATCAGAAAACGGGCAACCCGTCTTTCCATGCCGGTCACCCGGGTAAGAGAGCTGGTGGACCGGATAAAGCATGAGGGCCTTTTCCCGGGTATAGAAAGCATGATGAGCATGATTTACCCGAAACCGGGCACTTTTTTTGATTATTTGCCCCATGACACCGTTCACATGATAATGGAGCCGGCCCAGCTTGAAAAGACAGCCCGGGATATACTGGACCAGACGGAAGAGAACTATCAGGCATCCACCCGGGCCGGCAATTTTTGCGTGACGCCCCGGGACCTTTATCTGGATCCGGCGGAATTGAACGACTCCCTTTCCCGGGGCAAATTGGCAATGGCCCGCATGCTGCCGGTGACAGGCTCTGCGAAAGCCCTGGGCCACCATCTCCCTCAATACACGGTAAATATTGAAAGCAGCCCCGGGCTTGATATTCAACCAAAGGCAGGCACAAGCCAGGGGAAGCTGTTTGCCCCCCTGGTCCACTGGATCAACGAACAAAAAGAAATTCGGCGGGATGTTATTTTGACCTGCGAAACACCCGCCCAGGCAAAAGGACTGAAAGCGCTTTTGAAACCCTACAACATTCGCGCTCAGATCCTGGATTATTTCCCCGATACAAGACGCGGCCTGGGAATGGTTTTTATCTGTATCGGACGGGTTTCAAAAGGGTTTATCTGGGTGGATGAAGCCCTGGCCCTGGTTACCGAAAAGGAGATCTTCGGCAATGCCCGACCCCTTAAAAGGCCGTCCAAATCCAAGGTTCAGGCACAATTTCTGGGATTGGAAGATCTGAAAAAAGAGGATCTTGTGGTCCATGCCGATCATGGCATCGGCTGCTACCAGGGCCTGGTTAAGCTGAAACTGAACCGCATTACCAATGATTTTTTGAAAATTTGCTATCTGGATGATGACAAGTTGTATCTGCCCGTGGACCGGATGGGCATGATTCAGAAATATATGGGGGTAGACGGCATCATCCCCCTGCTGGATAAAATGGGGGGGACATCCTGGCTCAAGACCCGGGCAAAGGTTAAACAATCGGTGGAAAAAATAGCCGGCGACCTGCTTAACCTCTATGCCGCGAGGAAGGTGAAAAAAGGTCATGTCTACAAGGTTAACGAAGATGCCTTTCGTGATTTTGAGATCGGTTTCGGTTATGAAGAGACCGCCGATCAGCTCAAGGCCATTGAAGACGTACTCTATGATATGTCCCAACCCACGCCCATGGACCGACTGGTGTGCGGCGATGTGGGGTATGGGAAAACGGAAGTGGCCCTGCGGGCTGCCTTTCTGGCGGTTCATGAGGGAAAACAGGTGGCCGTCCTGGTGCCCACCACCGTTCTGGCAGAGCAGCATTTTTCCACGTTTACCCATCGTTTCAGACAAGTTCCCATCAATATTGCCTGCCTGAGCCGGTTTAAATCTCCAAAGGAAGTCCGCAGAACCATTGGTGAACTGGAAAGTGGTCAACTGGATATCGTGATCGGGACCCATCGGATGTTATCGCAGGATGTCCGATTTAAGGATCTCGGTTTGATCGTGCTGGATGAGGAACAGCGGTTTGGGGTGAAACATAAGGAGAAATTAAAAAAAATCAGGGACACGGTGGATGTTCTGGCCCTCACGGCCACCCCCATACCCCGGACCCTGCACATGTCTTTGATGGGTGTCAGGGATATCAGCATTATTTCGACGCCACCGGAACATCGTCACGCCATTATTACCTATATTTCAGAATTTGATGACCTGATTGCCGGCGATGCCATCCGTAATGAGTTAAAAAGGGGCGGTCAGGTTTTTTTTGTGCATAATAATATTCACAGCATTGAGCGAATGGCCGGTCATTTGCGGAAACTGGTGCCCGGGGTCCGTTTGGATGTGGCCCACGGCCGCATGCATGAGGATGCGCTTGAAAAGGTGATGCTGCGATTCATGAACCGGGAAACCGATCTGCTGGTCACGACATCGATTATTGAATCGGGCCTTGATATTCCTTCGGCCAACACGATTTTAATCAACCGGGCCGATCGTTTCGGACTTTCTCAGATCTATCAGCTCCGGGGACGGGTCGGGCGCTCGGATGAGCAGGCCTATGCCTATCTTTTTATTCCCGATGAAAGCACCCTGGGCAAGAACGCCCGGAAGCGGCTGAAAGTGCTGATGGAGCACAGTGATCTGGGCTCCGGGTTTCAAATTGCCATGAATGATCTGAAAATAAGGGGGGGCGGGACGATTCTGGGAGAATCCCAGTCCGGCCAGATAGCCGCTGTGGGCTATGATATGTTTTTAAAGCTCATGGAAAATACCATGGCCGAGCTCAAGGGGGAGCCTGTTTGTGATGATCTGGAGCCGGAGATTAACCTGCCCATGTCCGCTTTTCTGGCGGAATCGTATATCGGCGACATTGACCAGCGATTGGTTGCCTACCGGCGACTGTCGAAGATGACGGCCTTAAAGGAAATTTCTGATTTTAAGGCCGAGTTGATTGACCGTTACGGCGCGATGCCAAAGGAAGCCACCAATCTTCTTTTAAAAATTATGCTTAAGGCCTTGTCCGTGAAAGCGGGTGTGAAAAGGCTCGATTTGAACCATCAGCAACTGCTGCTCCATTTTTCAGAGATTCATCAGAAAACCCCCCTTGGCATTGTGGCGATGGTTATGGGCCGGAAGAAAAGTTTTGCGCTGACACCGAAAAATGTGTTTAAAGCAATATTGAACCCCGACAGCCACGGCGGGCTTTTGCTTCAGACCAAAAATATCTTGCAAGAAATTGCCCAGCATGTTAACGCCTGAACTTTTATGGCAGTCGTTTGGATACAAACTTGCCGGTATCTTTTTTTGTTTTAAACCATCATTTTTTAATGGGCTGAAATATTTCATATGGTCATAACACTTATTAAAGAAAAAAACATCCTTTTGACAGGTTCCCTGCTTTTGTATCTATTGCTGCTGCCGGTGGTATCTGTTTCTGCAAAAGTTATTGACCGTATTTCAGCAGTGGTGAATGATGACATTATACTCCTGTCTGAACTTGACCGTTCCTTTGGCCCTTATCTGGAGAAAATCAAAGCCTATGGGTATGCACCCGATAAAGAGAAGGAGATGATTTTCAAGGCCCGGGAAGGTGTTCTCAAGCAACTGATCGACGGTAAGCTGATCGATCAACAGATAAAAAATTCACATATTACGATCAGCGAAAAAGAGATCGATAATGCCATTGAACGGATCAAGGAAGCCAATTTTTATACGGCCGAAGATTTGAATAAGGCATTGGAACAAGACGGCAAAACCGTTGAAGAGCTGCGCCAGAATATCAGGGAACAGATTTTAAGAAAGCGGCTGATTAATTTTGAAGTCCAGTCAAAAATTGTTATCACCCAGGATGACATCAAGGCGTTTTATGATAGCCACAAAGCGCTATACGGCGGGACCAAGAAGGTGTATTTGAAAAATATACTCATGCAGGTGCCAGTCGGTGCCGATGAAGCTGAAAAGCGTGTCGTTTATGTTCAAATGGAGGCAATTCGTAAGCGGATTGCCGATGGAGAAAGTTTTGAGGAGCTGTCAATGGCCTTTTCCCAGGCCCCGCAGGCTTCAAAGGGAGGGGATCTGGGATTTTTCAACATAGATGTTCTTGCGCCCAAACTCCAGAACGCCATTGATGGATTAGCCGCCGGTGACGTGACGGATATCCTGGACACCGACCTGGGGTATCAGATATTTTTAGTACAGGAAATTGCCAGGGAGGGGGCTAAATCCATGGAAGCGGCAGCTCCCGAGATCGAACAAAAGCTGTTTAATGAAATCGTTGATAAAAAATTTAAGGCATGGCTGGAAAACCTTCGCAATCGGTCGCATATAAAAATCATCAGATAGTGATCATGGATTAAAACGCGCCGGGTCTGGCTGTTTTCTATTATTATTTTTAGAATCCCTATCTGTTTGTCAGGTTTTTGGAATGTGGTGCGGAGGATGTGTGGGTGAGAGGCAATGAGCTTTGAATACGATGGGCTGTCTTTTGGCAGTTATTTAAAGACGAAGCGGCTGGAGAAAGCCATTTGCCTGGAGGCTATTTCCCGAAAAACCCACATCACGGTCGATATGCTTGTGCTGCTTGAAAAAGAAGCGTATGGCCGTCTACCGGCACAGGTATATGTTCATGGGTTTATCCGTGAATATGCCAGGTTTGTCGGAATAGATGCCCAAGAGGCACTCAGGCGATATCTGACCGATTACCAGGCTTACCAAAGGGCACAAAAAGCAAACGCCCGACGGTTTCAACTTGTAATCCCGGGCGGTTTGCGGACGATGAGTGCCCTTGTTATTCTGGCAGTTGTCATCACGGTATTTGCGGGGGGCGTCATTTTCCTGCCGGACAGATCCCCACCGCCGCAAAACAGTTCCATTGACACATCCCCTGTGCACAATGCCGAAAATATAACGGCATCAGCCGGTGGTGCGGTTTTGGAAAAAAGCGGCATCGGTAAAGTCGCAATACCGTTAACACTGGATGTGACGGTATCCGAGAAAACGTGGTTGAAAGTGATTGCCGATGGCAAACCGCCCGATGTCTACCATCTGTTGCCCCAGGACAGGCTGGTGCTTCAGGCCGTATCCGGTTTTAATCTGCTCATCGGTAGTGCGGCGGGTGTAAAATTGCTTCTTGATGGTAAACCGGTGATCCTTTCGGGCAAGAGCGGACAGATGGCCACTGTTCAGTTGCCCTGATGTCCGCATATTGTTTTACGCGATCTTGAACGCGCCTTTTAGCATGCCCCGGAATCCTTTGCTGTTTTTTTATTCAATTTATCTTCGTTTCTAACGACGACTGGACAGATGCCATGGAAAGTGATCGCAATCGAATACTCATGGAAAGCATCAAGCGGCTTTTACGGCGCAAAGCGGATTCCCATCTGCGCAAGATTGTAAATAAAACCCATGCAGCTGATCTGGCATATGTTTTTTATTATTTGTCGACTCCGGATCAGCTCAAACTGCTTGATATGTTTGATGATATAGAGCAGAAGGGAATCCTTTTCAGTGAGCTTGACGAGAATATTTTCATGGGTCTGGTTGAAAACCTTGATCTGGATGAGGTCGTCAACATCCTTGAATTTATGCCCAACGATGATGTGACCGATCTGATTTCCCGTCTGCCGGAGAATACCGCTGATGTTATTCTCGACAAAATGAAAAAGGAGGATTCCGAGGCGGTCGAGGGGCTGCTTCGTTTTGGAGACGATACTGCCGGCGGCATCATGGTACTTGATTTTGTCGCCCTGCGGGAAGACACCACTGCCAGGGAGGCCATCGAATCATTTCAAAAAGAGCACCTTGATGTTGAAATGCCCTTCTATCTGTACGTTGTGGATGAATACGGGAAGCTTGTGGGCGTCAGTTCGCTGCGGCAGCTGGTTGTTATTCCACCGGATACCCCGCTCAGAGAGTTCATGACAACAGATATCTTTGCAGTAAAGACCGATATGGATCAGGAAGAGGTGGCCAAAATTGTTGCCCGGTATGACATTCTGGCTGTACCGGTTGTGGATGAGGCAAACAAGCTGGTCGGTATTGTTACCGTTGATGATGTAATTGATATCATCAGAAAAGAGGCCACCGAAGATATCCTGAAAATGGCGGGCGCCGGAGAGGAGTTTGTTGAAACAAAGTCTGTTTTTAAAAGCATGAGAATCCGTCTGCCCTGGCTCTTTGCCTGTTGCATCGGTGGTATCATTGCCTCTTTTATTATCAGTCATTTTCAAGTGAGTTTAAGCAAGATGGCGTATATCGCAGCGTTTATACCGGTTATTACGGGGATGAGCGGTAATGTCGGTATTCAGTCGTCTACCATTGTGGTCCGAGGCCTTGCCACCGGTCGTCTTAACATCAGCGATTTGTGGCCTGTTGTTTTCAAGGAACTGGCCATCGGGTTCTTCATGGGCATGATTTACGGATTGTTTATCGCGCTTGTTGCTCAGTTTCATTATGGCCGGGGGGCGCTGGCCATATCGGTAGCGCTTGCCGTGGTTTGCTCCATGTCTCTGGCGGCCCTTTCGGGTGCTTTGATGCCCATGGTGTTTGCCCGGCTGAATATGGACCCGGCTGTTTCAACAGGTCCCTTTATTACAACGGCCATCGATATTGCCAGTGTTTTTCTGTATTTTAATATCGCCGTAGCCTTCCTTGGTATATAAAACATGTCAAGTGTTCCCACGCCTGCCATCATGCTGCGCCGGATGGATTTGGGTGATTATGATGTGCTGGTGACGTTTTTTACAATTGACCGGGGTAAGGTTTCGGCGGTGGCCAAATATGCCAAAAAAAGCGTCAAGCGGTTTGGGGGCGTGCTGGAGCTGTTTTCCGTTTTGCAGGTTGTGTATACATCGGGGCGGGGTAAAGGATTGCCGATTCTGCAGGAAGTCTCTTTAATTCACCCCTTTTGTAAAATACGGTATGATATACGAAAAACAGCCTATGCCAGCTACTGGTCCGAATTGGTCAACAACTGGATGGAGGACGGCCAGGAAAATCCGGACCTGTTCCGATTGCTCGAGTATGTTCTGGGGGAACTGGACAGGGGGTTTGTCTGTGATTCGGAGCTGAGCATTTTGTTTCAACTCCGCTTTATGAAACTGGCCGGCTTTGCACCGCATCTGTCCCGCTGCTGTGTTTGTCGGATGGCCACGGACAGGGGCACTGATGACAAGATCGCCTTTGACCTTGTGAAAGGCGGCCTTGTATGTAAACGCTGTGCAGACGGTTGTGCCGGACGCATATGGCTCTCCAGGGGGACCGTCAAGCAGCTTTTATGGTTTTTGAACGGTGATCTGGAAAAGGCCGCCAGGATCAGATTCAACGGGCAGGCCATTGAAGAAGGGCTGAAGCTGCTGGAGGCGTTTGTTCCTTATCATCTGGGCCGGGAGCCCAAGAGCCTCAAGGTGCTGCGTCAGATACGCCCGGATTGTATTTAGTGGATAAATTATGTCAAAAATACTACAACATATTCTCGAACAACAACCAATGGAAGCTTCAGCGCCCTGCCGAATCGATATGGCCGGAACACTGGACCTTGCCACTTTTTTTTACCCGTTGCAGTATCTTAACCCCTGTACCGTTAATCTGGCCATTGATTTAAGGACCCGTGTCCGGCTTCTGCCGTACCGGAAAGGGTGGGTCAAAGTATCTTCCAGGGGGTTTGAAAGTGCCGAGTTTCCCTTCGGACAGGCACCGTTTGCCCATGGTCTGGGCCTGATGTTTGTCATAGCCGATTTTTTCAGGGCTGACGGTGTCCATATCATGATTGATTCCACATCGCCTGTGCGCAGTGCCCTGGGGGGGTCTTCCGCCGCCGGTGTGGCACTGATCGCGGCATTTTTAAAACTCACCGCACCGGAAGAAGAAACAGGCCTTCTCCGCACACGGATAGCCCTGCTGGCCCATGGTCTGGAACAGAGTGTGGCGGCGGTGCCCTGCGGGATGCAGGATCAACTGGCGGCGGCGTATGGCGGTGTGCATGTATGGCACTGGCAGGTGAAAGCCCAAACAGCCTGTTTTGCCCGAAAAGCCCTTGTGGAAAAAGCCGATTACACGGATCTGGAAAACAAGTTGCTTCTGGCGTATTGCGGTGTGCCCCATGAATCGTGTGATATTAACGGCCGATGGGTCAGGCAGTTTCTGGCCGGGCAGCACCGGGATGTATGGGTTGATATTTGCAATTGTGCCCGAACCTTTGCCGTGGCCCTGGCAGGCCGGGACCTGGCATCCGCCTGCATGGCCATGAACCGGGAAGTCGAACTGCGGCGCCGTCTCACACCGGATGTACTGGATGCAGTGGGGGAAAAACTGGTTGAGACCGCTGTTGACGGTAGATGTGGTGCACGCTTTACCGGGGCCGGCGGCGGCGGTTGTATCTGGGCACTGGGGCCTGCCGATGAGATTAAAAAATTAAAGGAAAAATGGGAAACAATACTGTCCGGCCGGGAAACCGCCGGGCTTTTGGATGCCGTTATTGACGGTGTTGGGGTGTCTGTCGGGGAACCGGCATAAGTGAACAGTGAGAAGTGAAGGAATTCTGTCTATTTTAATCCGTAGATTAAGCAGATTGCTTGGAAAATAAGCCGTTCGCTAAAAGCTAATTGCGTAATTCCAAATAAAACAGATAGAGCGAAGCGATACCACAAGTTTTCACTTTTCAACCTTCACTATTCAATTGATAGAGTGATACAACGATCGAGCAAAAGGACAGAAAATGAATTTTCAGGAAGTGATCTTATCGTTACAGCAGTTTTGGGCCCGCAAGGGCTGCGTCCTGGTCCAGCCCTATGATATTGAAGTGGGGGCCGGTACGTTTCATCCGGCCACGTTGCTCAAGGCCCTTGGTCCCGAGCCCTGGCATGTTGCCTATGTGCAGCCTTCCAGACGCCCCACCGACGGACGGTACGGCGAAAACCCCAATCGTCTGCAGCATTACTATCAGTTTCAGGTGCTCCTCAAACCCTCTCCGGCGAATGTTCAGAAACTGTATCTCCAGAGCCTGAAGGTTTTGGGCGTGGATCCGCTGGAGCATGATATCCGGTTTGTGGAAGATGACTGGGAGTCTCCGACCCTGGGCGCCTCAGGCTTAGGTTGGGAAGTATGGCTCGACGGCATGGAGATTACCCAGTTTACCTATTTTCAGCAGACCGGCAGTATTGACCTGCGCCCGGTATCCGTGGAGATTACCTACGGGCTGGAACGGATCTGCATGTACCTGCAGGGGGTTGATAATGTTTATGACCTGCAGTGGAATGACCGGATTACCTACGGGGATGTTCACCACCAGCAGGAGGTGGAACAGTCCACCTATAACTTTGAGGTAGCGGATGTGGACGCCCTTCTCGGCTTTTTCAATCAATATGAGGCCGAAGCCAAAAAAATCATTGCCCGGGATCTGGTCCTGCCGGCCTACGAATATTGCCTGAAATGTTCGCATATGTTCAATCTGCTGGATGCCCGGGGGGCTATCAGTGTAACCGAACGGACCGGTTATATTGCCCGTATTCGAAACATTGTCAGGTTTTGCGCGGAAGCCTATCTGAAACAGCGTCAGGCGCTGGGCTTTCCGTTGCTGAACACCAAATCATAAATAGAGGTTATTATGAACACGCTATTAATTGAAATAGGGGCCGAGGAAATTCCGGCCGGTTATATCGCACCGGCCTTGACATCATTGTCGGACCTGCTGTCGGCAAAGATGTCGGCGGCCCGGATTGATCACGGTCATTTCAGGACGTATGGTACACCGCGACGCCTGGTGGTGGAAGTGTCGGATGTTGCCGAAAAACAAACGGCCCTCACCGCCGAAATGACCGGTCCGCCGGCCCGGGTTGGATTCGATGGTGATGGCAACCCGACGGTCGCGGCTGAAAAATTTGCCGAGAAGGTGGGGGTTCCGGTGAGTCGTTTAAAGGTCGTGAATACCGCCAGGGGCGCGTATCTGAGTGCCCGCAGGGTGGAACGCGGTCTTGCCACCCGGACGGTGCTCAAAGGGATCCTGCCGGAAGTGATCACGGCCATTTCTTTTCCCAAAACCATGCATTGGGGGGATTTGAATATCTTTTTTGCCCGTCCCATTACGTCGGTGCTGGCCCTTTTTGCAGACAAGGTGATCTCTTTTTCCGTGGGCAACATCAAAAGCAATCGGTTTACTTACGGCCACAGCTTTATGCAGCCGGGGCGCATCCGGATTGATGTCGCAGCGGATTATGTGGAACGGCTGCGGGCCGCCGATGTGATCGCGGACGTCCATGAGCGGCGGAACCTGGTGAAACAGACGGTTGCCAAAGCGGCCCGCAGGGCCGGCGGTGAGGTCCTGGTAGACGAGGAGCTCATTGACATCGTTACCAACCTGGTTGAATATCCCGTGGCGGCGGCGGGCAGCTTTGATGCCCGTTTTCTGGAAATTCCCCGTGAAATCCTGATAACCGCCATGCGGGAGCACCAGAAATATTTCGCCGTTGTGGACGGGCAGCAGCAGTTGATGCCGAATTTTGTTGCCGTCAATAACACCCGTACAAAGGATATGGATCTGGTGGCCCGGGGCCATGAACGGGTTTTGCGAGCACGGTTGAGTGACGCCGAATTTTTTTATCAAAGTGACCTTGACATATCCCCCGAGGCCCGGCTTGAAAAATTGAAATCGGTTTTGTTTCAGGCCAAACTCGGTTCCATGTATGAAAAGAGCCTGCGGGTGGTAGCGATTGCCGAATTTCTGGCCGACGCGGTGGCTGCGGATCCGGCGTTTATGGCTCAGATTCAACGGGCCGCCCTCTTATGCAAGTCAGATCTGGTGAGCCAGGTGGTGATTGAGTTTACAAAACTTCAGGGCGTGATGGGGCGGGTCTATGCCGCTGCCGCCGGCGAAGCGCCAGCGGTTGCCAGTGCCATCGAGGAACATTACCGTCCCACCTATTCAGGGGGGCCGTTGCCGACATCAAGAATCGGTGCCCTGCTGAGTATCGCCGACAAGATAGATTCCATCTGCGGCTGTTTCAGCGTGGGGCTCGTTCCCACCGGGGCTGCCGATCCCTATGCCCTGCGGCGCCAGGGCATCGGGATTATTCAGATCATGCTGGATCAGGGCTTTGGGTTCTCTTTGAGTGCCCTTATCGATTTTACACTGGCCCGGTTTACGAAAAAGGCCATGGCACCGGCCCGGGAAACCGCCGCACAGATTCATGGGTTTTTAGGCAGCCGCATGGGCCATCTGCTGGTTGAGGAGGGGTTCTCCAAGGATGTGGTGGCCGCCATTACAGCGGTGTCGGTGGACCATGTGCCCACTGTCTGGAACCGGGTAAAGGCCCTGGAAAAGCTGAAGGCCGAACCGGGTTTTCAGCCCCTGGCCACGGCCTTTAAACGGGTGGTCAATATCATGAAAAAGACGGATTTGAGCAAGGTCGCCGCGGTGGATACCGATCTGTTTGAAGATGCCGCTGAAACAGCCTTATATGAGGCCTTTTTAACGGTGAAAAACAGTGTCGCGACCTGTCTTGAAACAGCTGATTTCGACCAGGCCCTGCTGGAGATCGCCTCTTTGCGGGATCCTGTGGACGCGTTTTTTGAAAAAGTCCTGGTGATGGCCAAAGAAGATGCCCTGCGGATAAACCGGCTGGCCCTGCTCGGTGAAATCGCCGCATTGTTTGGCCGGTTTGCCGATTTTTCCAGGATTACGACATCGTAACCGTTCACAGTTGTCGGTTTACGGTTCACGGTTGATGCTCCCGCAAACGGTATTTGAGATGGGTGGCTATGCCTTGGCGCTTTGTAAAAAATTACGAATTTCAGAATTTAGTCAACGAATTAACTATTTAACGGCCCGATGGGGTCGGATGTTTATTTGAAAGGATTCTATTATGGCGTTTGACCCTGAAAAAGATAAAGTTTTAAAAAAATGGAAGTGTGATGAAACCGGGCTGCTGATTTCCATCAACCAGTATGGGGAGGCCCAGCCTAAATTACAGATCGGACCCAGAATTTTATTGAAAAAAGACGGCACCGAAAGAGCACCTGCCAAGGCCGGCCGTCTGACGGTGGAAGATGTGCTGTGGCTGTACGACATGATTGATGAAATCAAAGATGAACTGACCGGTCTGGCCGGACCCCAATAAGTGGCGGATAACAGCCCACAGCCGCCCTTTGGCGGGCCCCCTGGGGCCGGTGCCATTGTCAATCCCATAAAAGGGAAAAAGTCGCCTCAACCGGGTCCACTTGCTTTTATGGTAAGCAATGGGGCGGATCTAAAAAGCCTGGCACAAATAATGATACCGGCGGTGGGATCTTCCCGTGATATTTTAATGAGCCGGCTTTTCTGTCCCTTGGATACCGATATGGGCGGCGCCCTGATCGGCCCTGTCATCGGTGCCCCCTATGCGGTCATGTTGTTTGAAAACCTGATTGCCTGGGGGGTGCGCCGATTGATATACGTTGGCTGGTGCGGCGCTATTGTTCCCCATGTCAACATCGGGGATCTTATCCTGGCATCCGGAGCTGTTGTGGATGAGGGCACCTCCCTGCATTACCACCAGGAAACAAATGGGGTTGTCCATGCCGCGCATGGGCTTACCCGGGAGATCGGTAAGGCCCTGGACAGGGGCGGTCTGGATTTCCACCAGGGCCTGGCCTGGACCACCGATGCCATTTTTCGTGAAACCGGTGAAAAACTGATAAAATTTCAAAAAATCGGTGCACTGGGGGTTGAGATGGAGCTTTCGGCCCTGTTTTCCGTGGCCCGGTTTCGCGGGGTTGAGGCGGCAGGGATTCTGGTGGTGTCGGATGCGCTGGCCAGTTTCAAATGGCACTCCGGGTTCGGGGATAAGCGGTTTAAGCAGACCCGCCGAAACCTGTGTGAGGTGCTTGCCGGTTTGTGTCCGTTGATTGAAGGATAAAGGTAAAAGAGCGAAACCAGATGGAATCGATTGAAAAACGGGTTCAACGACTGAAAGAATATAATGCCGCCTACAGAAGCGGCAGTCCCCTTATCGGTGATCATGCGTATGACCTGTTGGTGGAAGAGCTGCGAGACCTTGATCCCGGGCATCCGTTTTTGCATACGGTGGAACCCGAGACCCTGGGGGGGCGCACACAGGTCCGTCATCCAATGCCCATGCTGTCTACGGAAAAGGCCTACACGAACGCTGACCTGGCCCGGTTTGTCACCCGGGTGGGCAAGGCAGCGGCTGAACTTAAAATGGCGGACCCGCGCTTCAGGGTAACGCCCAAACTCGACGGCCTGGCCGGAAGGGACGACGGTCGGATTTTCGCCTCCCGGGGCAACGGGGAAACCGGTTTTGAAATCAGCAGTGCCTTTACAAAGGGCGTGATTCCCATTGGCGGCCGGGGTCTTGGCGTGGGTGAAATCGTCATCGTTGAATCCTATTTTGAAAAGCATCTGGCCGGTGAGTTTGAACATCCCCGCAATATGGTGGTGGGTATTGTTTCTTCGGATACGGTGAATGTTGCCGCCCAAAAAGCCTTGAACGACGGGGTGGTTCATTTTGTCCCCTATGTGAGACTGCCCGACTGGGTGGGTACCGGTGAGGCGCTGCTGGAAAATGTGACGGACATTTCCGCCGATCTTATTTCAAAAACGGATTACCCCGTGGATGGGGTCGTGGCCGAGGTTGTTTCCCTTGAACTCAGGGCGTTCATGGGCGCCACCCATCACCACAACCGCTGGCAGATCGCCATCAAGACCCGGGGAGATACGGCTTTCACCGTTGTTGAAGATATTATCTGGCAGGTGGGCCGTACCGGGAATGTTACCCCGGTGATGGTGGTCCGACCGGCCTCTCTTTCAGGTGCCACGATTCGGCGGGTTACGGCGCATCATGCCGGAATGATAAAAGAAAAAGCCATTGGCATCGGCAGCCGCATAGAGATTATCAGAAGCGGAGAGGTGATCCCCAAACTTGAAAAGGTGCTTACCCCGGCAGATCATGTCGTCATACCCAGGCTCTGTCCGGCGTGCAACAGCCCCCTTGAGTGGCGCAATGATTTTTTAAAGTGCCTGAACCCGGGTTGCCGGGCCCAGATTGAACAGAATCTTCTGCACTGGTTCAAAACCCTGGGTACTGCCGATTGGTTCGGCATCAAGACCATTGAAAAACTGGTTGACGGCGGTTATGATTCGCTGGAGAAGATCTATGGTATGGCCCTGCCCGATTTTCTGGCGTTGGGGTTTGGCCCGGTACAGTCGAAAAATCTGGTCCAGGCCATTGATATAAGCCGTACACGGCAGGTGGAGGACTGGCGTTTTCTGGCGGCAATGGGCATCCCCGAGCTGGGTCGGGGGGACAGCCGCAAGCTGCTGGCGCACTTCACCCTGGAGGATATCGTCAATGTAACGGCGGAAGATATTGAACAGATCAACGGGTTCGGTGCCGTCAACAGTCCTTCGATAGCGGTTGGCATCGCCCAGAAAAAGACAATTTTCGCCTATCTTCTGGCGCTGGGGTTTAACCTCGAACGGACGCCGCTTATCGCCGCGTCCCAAACTCAGAATTCACCCATTACCGGCAAAGGCATTGTGTTTACGGGCAAGATGCGCCGGGGCACCCGGGAAGAGATGCAGGCGGCGGCCCGAAACCTTGGCGCCCGGGTCCAAACCGCCGTCAGTTCAAACACCGATTATCTGGTATGCGGGGAAAAAGTGGGCGCCCGCAAACTCGAAAAAGCCGCAAAAGCCGGTGTACAGGTGATAACCGAAAAAGAATACGGGGTGCTGTTGAAAGAACAAAAGAATAATGAAAATTGACGATTGTCTAACCCGGATAACCCGGTGCTGTTGAAAAGGCGTACGCCGCAAATAACAAATTACAAGCACCAAATAACAAACAAATTCCAAATAACAATGTCCACCTGATCTTAAAATTGGGTCAAACAAAACCCAAAGCCACTTGATTAACCCCATTCAATCCTGAATTCGTGTGCGTTCTAATTTCTCTGTCTTTTGGAATTTTAATTATTGTGATTTTTTATTTTTTGACATAAAAAAGACGAATTTCAAAACTTGGATACCCAATACCTGAAACCCAAAACCTATATCCCAAATGCCTGACCCATTTACCGACAGTTCTTCTTTCATCCGCCATGTGTCCCGAAAGCTTTATCAGGGGGCAAACGGTCCCCGGATGTTTCATGACGGGCAGGTGACGGCCGTAACGGATTCTGCCGTGATGCTTCTTCTGGGCAATAAGGGGGCCGGGTGTTCCGGGAAAAAAGAACCCTGCCTTATTTTAAACAAACGGTCGGACAAGGTGCGGCAGGCAGGTGACCTATGCTGCCCCGGAGGCGGCATTGAGCCGCGCCTGGATACCTGCCTGGCCCGACTGCTGACATTGCCCTGTTCGCCCCTGACCGTCTGGCCCTACTGGAATCGATATCGTGGCACCCGGCAGGACAAGGGCAGGGGACTGGCCCTTTTTTTAGCGGCGGGTCTGCGGGAAAGTTTTGAGGAGATGCGGCTGAATCCCCTGGGCGTCAGGTTTTTAGGACCGCTGCCGCGCCAGCAACTGGTCATGTTCAACCGGTCGATTTATCCTGTCGTCGGCTGGGTAAATCGGCAACGCCGGTTTTATCCCAACTGGGAAGTGGCCTCGGTGGTTCGCATCCCCTTGCGCAGCCTGCTGGCTGGGGAAAACTATGCCCGTTATCGCTTGCGATTTAAAGGCAGGCAAGGGCCGGGGGCCTCTTCTGCCATCGATGAGTATCCCTGCTTCTGCCAACCCGATGGCACCGAGACGGAAATTCTGTGGGGGGCGACATATCGTATCGTTATAGCCTTTATGGCATCGGTATTTGAATTCAAGCCACCGGCCATGGCCGGTCTGCCGGTTGTGGACGGGGTGCTGGACAAGGGGTATGTGTCCGGTCGGGGATAAGGTGCTTTCGGTTTATCCGGTACAAGGAGGTGCTTATGGACGAGAATATACATGCCCATGTCATTATCCGGGGTCGTGTTCAGGGTGTATTTTTCAGGGTGGAAACCCGGAAGGCCGCCCGCAGCTATGGTGTTGCAGGATGGGTCAGAAACCTGCCCGATGGGTCGGTTGAGGCAGTCTTTGAAGGAACCCGGCAACAGGTTGAACAGGTTCTTGAATGGTGTCGCAAAGGACCGCCCCTTGGGCGGGTGGACAAAATAGACGTCAAATGGAAAAGTGCGGCCGGTGAATTCAACGATTTTAATATAACCTGAGGCGTGACCGTTATCGGTTTCCGGTTACAAAAAAGTGAGTCGAAATCGATATCCAAAATAGTTCAATCGTTATTGAGACACTGTGAACCGGCAACCGTACACCGGCAACCGTGAACGGTTACGTTCAAGCGAATCAGCGTCAGGGGCGGGTTTCAATAACGCGCATGGTCTTCCATTTCCCCTGCCGGTATCGCCAGATGGAAAGGAGGCAGAGGGATAAAATAAAGGCCGTGGAGCAGCCCCAGCTATAATAAAGCCCTCTGCCAAAGTATGTCAAACCGATATAGATCGGTAAAATCATTATAACAAAAGAGCTGATCCCCATACTCCACATGATAAAATGGGTATCCCCCGCCCCCTTGAGCAGCCCGGTGTAGATCATGTAAAAGGCATCGAAAAAAACGTAAAGGGCTACAATCCGAAGCAGGATCACCCCTTTTTCCGACATGGCCGCGTATGCCGCACTCCCTTTGTCGGCGGCAATGAAAAGGTCCAGGACCGGCCCGGGGGCCAACACAAATAGAAAATCCAGCAAAAATATATAGACCAGGAGAATACGCAGGGTTTTGTGCCCCGCAATAACGGCATCTGTCACATTGCCCCGGCCCATGGCCTGCCCCGCCAGTGTGCTCACCCCCAGGGAAAACCCCATGGTGGGCATGAATGCCAGGGAGTTGATGGACATGACGATATTGGTGATGGCCAGTTCTATCCTCCCGATGCGCCCTACCATAAAAACAAAAAAGGTGAATGCAAAGATATCCATGCAAAACTGCATGGACCCGGGAATACCGAATTTGAGCAGTCGTCTGAACAGGTCCCCATCAAACCCGTGCCGGGAAAAAACGTTGAAGTGTCGATTGTTTTCCCGGGTAAAAATCAGGATGGCATACAGGACCAGCATCAACAGCCAGGCGCTCACCGTGGCAATGCCGGCCCCGAGGATGCCCCATTGGGGAAATATCCACACCCCGTTAATAAGGGCGTAATCCAGCGGAATATTAAACAGCATGCCGATAATGCTGATGACCATCACCGGACGGGTCTGGCCCCTGCCCGAGTAGAAACAGGCCAGCGCGGCCCCGGCAACGCTGGTAACGCCCCCCAGGCAGAGGGTTTTGAAATAGATGATTTCGAGGTGCTGAATTTCGGGAGAATGGCCCCCGAGCATAAACAGCGGCTTTGCCGCCGCTGAGATCAGCGTGAGCGCACCCCCGGCAAACAACGAAAAATAGAGTCCCTGCCATATGCATCCGCCCACACGCCCGTGATCCCCGGCCCCGGTATACTGGGCAATAAATACATTGAGATATCCGGCGATGCCCGTGAAAAAAGTCAGGAATAAAAAGGCGGCGATGCCCGCCGGCATGGCTGCGGCAATGGCGTCAATGGAGAAATTGGCCAGAAACACCCGGTCCGTGAATTCCATGACGGTGGTGGCCGCCATACTCATGACCAGGGGAAAACTCACAGATATGATTTCCCGGTACCCGATGGTCTTTTTGGATATTTTTTCTGTTTTCATATCATTTGGGCCATCTTTCGGGTACGGGTTCGTATAGTTTGGAAATGAGTTCCGCTCGTTTGTAAAAAAGGAAATTTAAGGAAGGGCAATCGTTGTTTTTTCGTTGTCTTGAAGCTGTTCTTCCATCACCAGCAGTCGCTCCTTGACCATCTGGTGGTACGCGGGTAAAAGTTCCGGTTTTACAGGCGTGCCACTTGTTTTTTTCACCCGGTTCGGGTTGATGGGTTTCCCGTTGACCCTGACCTCGTAATGAACATGGGGGCCGGTAGCCACACCGGTCTGGCCCACCTTGGCAATGACCTGGCCCTGCTCCACCAGTTGACCTTTGCGGGCGATCAATCGGCTGCAATGGCCGTAATAGGTCAGATATCCGTTGGGGTGTTTAAGGATGATCACGTTGCCGTATCCGGTTTTCCACCCGGAAAAGACAACCCTGCCCGAGGCGGTGGCAAAAATCGGCGTTCCCATGGGGGAGCCGTAATCGATGCCGGTGTGTGCTTTATATTTTTTTGATACCGGATGAAATCGGCGGATGGAATAGCCCGAGGTCATGGTGCCGAATTTGACCGGTATTCTTAAAAACATTTTTTTTAGCGGCTGGCCGGCTTCGTCATAATAGCTTCCGATCCCGTTTTCTTCAAACCAGAATGCTTCAAAACGTTCATTTTTGCCTTCGTACACGGCAGCCAGAATATTGCCGTACCGCACCAGTTCGCCGTCTTTGACATATTTTTCGTACAATACAGTGATCTTGTCGCCTTTTCTGGGGTACAGGTAAAAATCGATGTCCCAGGCAAAGATATCCACGAATTTGTTCACCAGTGACTGTTTTTCACCACCGCCCAGGATCGCATTGTACAGGGATGATTCAATGGTGAAGGCCTTTGCCAGGGTTTGTTTTTCAAGGGGGATCTCATGTCGGGACACATCAAAACCACTGGCGGAGTCGTTATTTATTTCAGCCTCAAACGCGTTTGTTTTTCCAGCCTGGTATACAAATCGGCAAAGCCGGTTCTCTTTGGTGAGAAACAGCCGGTATTCATCGTCGGGCTGCGCATTTTTGAAATCAAAAAGATTTTTAAAGGCACCGGACAGGGCCATCACCTGGGCCGGCGGCAGGCCGCAGGACACCAGTTCCGTGTACAGCGGTTTTTTATGAATCTGCCCTTCAATGATAGTGAATTCAGGTTCCCGGGCCTCGTCCGGCAGGTTTTCCGTGCCGGTTGCCACCGTTTCAACCGTTGGTGGCCGTTTGGTTTCCGTGCTTTGAACCGGGGATGTTTTTTGTAACGACAAGGCGTTTTCGGCTATTGATGCCGACGAGGGTGTGGTTTCGTTGAACAGCGCTGACCTGAACACCATAACCGCTGCGGCTATCAGAATTGCGATAAGGAGTAAAAATTTTCTGACCGGTTGACTCAAATTGAGTGATGCTCCCTGTAATTGTAGTTGGTTTTTGTTCAGGTGCTATCTGTATCATTCTGAGCGGTATCTATATCATACTGTCCGTCAAAATCAAGGGGGGCCCGTTGCCCGTTACAGGCCGCCCACCGGCAGGAGCAGGAAAATGGCGATGTCCCAGGCGGTATGGCTGACCACATTGATGACAATGGAACCGGTGCGGAAATAAAGATAGCCCCAGAAAAGGCCGCAGATACCGGCGGCCAGCACCAGCATGAGATTGCCGCTCCCGACATGGATCAGGGTGTAAACGGCGGTTGCCAGGAGATAGCCTTTTAAGGGACCCTGGTGGGACTGGAGCCGACGCTGTAGAAACCCCCGCCAGAAGAGCTCTTCACCGGGTCCGATGAGCAGCGTCATTAAAAGGAAAATACGCATCTTTGAGACGCCGGTTTTGAAGGCGTATACATCCTCGATGCCGCCGCCGGCAAAGGGGAAAACAAACCGGGAAACGATATTGCCCCCCCAGAAGACGATATACAGTCCCAGGGCCGCTGCGAGCCCGAAGACGATTTTGGACATCAGGTCTTTGCCCATATCGTCTGAAATAGCATGCAGTCCTTCTCGGTCCACCAGGGCCGCAAGCAAAAGAAGCACGGCAATGTTACCGGACATCCACCACCAGAAATCAAAGGGACCGATGCCCCGGGTGATGAAAAGGGGAATGAACAGTGCCGTGGCCAGCAGGGTTATGGCGCCGGTTAATATCATGGGCATATCAGTGCGTTGAGGCCAAGGGCCAGGGTACATAAAATACCAAACAGCAGGTTGAGTTTGCCGGTGTCGCCGTCCAGTGCAACGAAATCGTGCGGGTTTTCGGGGGTGGACCGATGCCTGCCTTTTTGGATGAGTTTGAAAACGCCGGGTAATAAAAGCAGTGTTATCAAAAATGAGAGGGGCATCCTGGGGCGCAGGCCGTCGGCCCAGGAAAGCAGGATCAGTACGATGATGACCGCAAACGGCGCGAGCAGCAGAAAAATATAATACGTTTCAGACGAGGCGTCTCCCAGCATGCTGGCCATGGTGCGGATATCGCCGGCAGAATCGCTGCCGATATCCCGCCAGTTATTGGCATGCAGGATGGCCACAACCAGGAGCGACATGGGGACGGACCAGATGACCGGGGTCCATGACAGGCTGCCGGTCTGAACGGTCCAGGCCCCCAGAGAGCCCAGAATACCAAAATTCAAAAACACGGCCAGATCCCCCATGCCATTGAATTTCAGCGGCAACGGCCCCCAGGTATATAAAATACCGATGGTCACGCCCAGTGCCCCGATCCAGAAGATCGGCATGCCCACGCGACTGACGATGGCCAATCCGAGGAGGGTGCCGACGGCCATGAGCAGCAGGCCCGTGCGCAGGGCCGTTGCCGGTGTGATCCAGCCCCGGACCACGGCGCCGCTCACCGGGTTGACCTGGCGATCGACGCCTTTTTTGTAGTCAAAAACATCGTTGAGCAGGTTGCTGCCGGCGTGAAGCAGTGCCATGCCGATAAAGGCTGCAAGGAAAAGGCCGGGGTTAAAGGCTGCCTTTCCAATGGTCACGGCCAGAGCGGTGCCGAAAATCACGGACATGGTGCTGGCCGGCAGGGAAAAGGGGCGTATGGCCACCTGCCATTTTTTGAACAGGGGCGGCACAGGTGCCTTGTGTATGGTTTCGGTGGCAGAATTATTTTCGTTTTTCATGGTGTAAAAGCCTTTTGTATGTCTGAAAACGCATTTTTTATAATGGATTCATTTTTAAATCACAACCCTTTGTTTTGTATCTGCCCTGCGATCTCCGCCTTCCGCCCTTCCGTTTTTATCTTTTTCCCGGGAAATCCGATAAACCATCTCCAGTTCCTTGCAGGCCCGGTCAAATCCGAACCGGAAAAGGTAATTGGTCACGGCCCGGCATGCCAGGCCAAAGGCCAGGTCGCCGGCCATGCCCGCCGGAGACCGACGTTTTATCCATCGTAACATTTTGACGGGCCAGCGGCCCCAGCGCCAGGCCGTCCAGGCCCCTTTGGCCAGGTGGCCGGTCTGTCGCAAAAAATCCCCCTCGGCAGCGGTTTTGATTTGAAACAGCCGTTTAAGCGAAATTTTGTACAACGGCTTGACCAGGGATATCCGGCGACATTCGGCCATGGCTTCCAGCCAGGCACGGGTTCGGTCCAGGAGGACATAGAAGGTGGCCTCTTCCAGGGGCGTTTTTGAATCCGGGAAATTAGCACCGGCAATCAATCCGGCCGCTTTTTTAACGGCGCACATCCATTCATTCCGGTCCGGCACGTTCCAGAGCCTGGCGGGCAGCCCCACCAACTGGGTGCGGATGGCTTCCAGTGCCGGATCTGCAAGGGTGTCTTCTTCTTTGATCAGGGCTTCATAGGCATCCAGCACAGATTCACCGGCCTGCTCGTCCTGATGGTTGTCCGATATCGCCATATCGTTTTGGGTATCGAACGCATCGATCACCGATTGCCCGGTAAACAGATACAGATCCAGCAGCAGGCACCGGCCCACCATTATCAGGGTCAACCGGCGGGACAGGTAGGCCAGCCAGGCCAGGGGGTCGGGCAGTACAATCCGCAACACATGGAGGGCGCGGTTCAGCATCCGGCGCCGGGCCATGACCCAGGCAAACACGGGGTTGGCATTGAGATCCTGATACCAGGTGAACATCCGGTGCAGCTGGCGGATTCTCAGGTGGCCCAGGCGGTAAAATGCCGGCCGCTGCAAAAGGCGACCGATATGTTCGGTGAGGCCCTGGGCCGCAGACAGAAGGTTCCCGATGCTCAGGCAGAGTTCGGGCCGGGGGGCATCGGGAAAAAAAGCACCGGCCACGGTGCGCACATAGTCGGGCAGCTTGCTGATCTGACCCAGGTCCGGCGAATTGCTGCGCCATATGGCCTCACAGGTGTCGATGACCCGGCCCAATGCCGCTTTTCGGGGGCCTTGGGCCGCCGCTTTTGCCTGAACCAAATCGGCAAGTTCCCGGCGCAGGGACCGTTTCCAGTGCAGTATGCCCCGCACCCGCCAGAGCATGATGCCGATGCCAACGGTGAGGCACAGTCCGGCTATGACATACAGCAGGCGTAAATTTTCAAGCACGGTTGAGAGCATACAGTTACACTCATGATGATATAATAAACAGGTAGAAGGCTGAAGGGAGAAGGTAGACGGCTGAAAGCAGCGTTGCCGTTAACCTTCAGTCTTCAGCCTAAACAACCTGAAGTAAGGGCCTACATATAGCATACCGCATCTCCGGACAAGAAAAGTTTTATCCTCTGGTGTCCTGAACGCACCCTGATGCTTGATCAAAAGAATCATGCGTTTGCTTTAAATTGTGCAAATTGTGTAATAAGTTTTTATGTAATTGATTACACATGTTCTGTGATGCCCTGTTTTATATTCTCCAGGCCTAAATATAATATAACCATCTAAAATAATAATGATTTATGCCTATTCGCGATTTGCTGCGAAACTTAACAGTGTCTTATGAAATTTCCATCTACCGAGTTATCGTGCTTTTTCAGAAACCCGGCATACCCTATGTATAGCTTTGTTCTTTGAAAACCGCTATACCTTGTGTGGGAAGCATTTTGCTTAGCCAATCCCAAAATTTTTAACGCGTTTATTAAATTTAATGGCCGTGTAAAAAATCTGCAGGAATTTTTTACAGCTATATGTCGTGGTGCTTAAGCATTCACAGCAGTCTATATTGTGTGGGAAAAATTAAATTTTAAAATTTTTACAAACGCATAAAAGTTGTGCATGATTTTTGCTTAAACCCATAAAGAAAGAATGATGATGTTTATTTTCTTCACAATCAACCCCTTTACCAGAGGATTGTGTATGCAAAAGTTCAGTATCACTTTATCCCAGGAAGAACGCAGCTTTTTAATGGAACTTACATCCAAAGGGCTGCATCAATCCCAGAAACTCCTTAATGCATTGATTTTGCTGGCATGCGATGAAGGGATTCACCAGCGCAAGGGGTCTACCAATGAGGAAATTGCCCGGGTGTTAAATACCAGCATGGTAAAGGTCGACTGCGTAAAAAAATGGTTTGTTGTCGGTGGTCTTGATGCTGCTTTGAACGCCGAAAAGGAACTCCCGGTCTATGCCAAAAAGGCGAGCGGGGAATCGGGTGCTCATTCAAATACAGTAAACCCCGGCAGGCAACCCAAGGGGTTTGCACCCTGGAATTTGAAATCACTGGCAGATAAGATTGTTGCGATTGACTACATGGATGATATCTCTCATGGAACGGGGCATCGCGTTTTGAAAAAAACGAACTTGACCGTCGGCAGCCGAAAGAGCGGGTAAGCCCACCTGCGAAAACCCGCCCTAATCATCCATCCATCCCTATGTCTCGATTCTGTCCTCTCGACTTCAACCCATACACTACAACAAGCGACAAGCCAAAATCAGTACCCCATCTATTCTATTTTTTTCCGTCTGATGCCTTTTGCGATTTTCGGAAAAGGGGCGTTTGAGAGCCTTTTCCCTCCAAATCTGTTTGCCCGGCACAGTTTACAGTACAATTCTTTTTATATCTGCATAAAAATACTTGCAATTTTATCTGAACCTGCTATCAGTTTATTTGATTTATTCAAATCAGGTGCATGCACCAGTATCTTCCCAATTTTAAAGATCATTTTCAACAGATCAACACCGGTAAACCATTTCCGGGCCGTGTAAACAGTTCAACTGAGAAAATTGTTTTCAAATAAATTTTATCTTGTCGCCTGGGTGGGACCAAAAACCAAAGGGGTGGGGACTGGTTGAATGTAATATGTCCATTGGAACAGTCAGAAGTCCAAAGGGCTTCTGGCTTCCTTGATGGTCTGGCTCTTGATGGTGTGGGTGTAAATCATGGTCGTCCGGACATCGCTGTGGCCCAGCAGTTCCTGTATGGTGCGAATGTCGTAGTTGGCCTGGAGCAGATGGCTTGCAAAACTGTGCCGAAACGTGTGGGCGGATGCGCGTTTTGGGATTCCGGATTTGCCGACGGCTCGTTTGATTGCTTTCTGGACATGGGTTCTATGAAGGTTAGAGCGCCGGTATTCCTTTTTGTCCGCAACGAATGTCAGCGTCTTTGCCGGAAAAAGCCACTGCCAGACCAGTTCTTTGGCAGCATTTTTATATTTCTTTTCCAGGCTACCGGGAAGAAAGACACCGGCATATCCTGATCTGAGATCCGCCCGGTGCAAGTCGATGACAGACGTAATCTGGATTTTCAGATCCGGGGCGATGGTTTCCGGTATGGGAACGGTTCGGTCTTTTACCCCTTTTCCGTCATGAACAGTCAAAATACCGGTGTCGAAGTTAAGATCGTTAATCCGGAGACTCATGCATTCAAACAGTCGCAATCCGCAGCCATAAAGTAGTTTTGCGATCAAATCAAATGGGTAGGACAGGTTGGATATAATGGTGTCAACTTCTTTTCTGGAAAGCACAACGGGAACATATGGCTTTCGTTTGGCCCTGGGTACGTCTTTAAAATCACCGAATTCGCTTTTCAGCACATGCCTGAACAGGAACAATAGCGCATTGAACGCCTGGTTCTGGGTTGACGCGGCCACCTTTCGCTTGACGGCCAGGTGCGTCAGGAAACCCTTGACATCGGAATTATCCAGCAACCTGGAATCCTTGCTTTTGACAAACGCCTGGAAATGCCTCACCCATCCGGTATAAGTCTTAAGGGTACTCGGCGAGTAGTGCCGGAGTTTGATTTCGGATGTCAGCTCATTGTAAACGGATGTCCAGTCGGCATTGGTTAGTTTGGGATTGTCTTCACTTTTTGAATCTTTTCGACTCTTTTGTATGGGTATGGGTGTTGCCGCAGCTTTTTTTGCGAGGCTTGGCACATTTTCCGTTTTCAGCTCCTGAAATAGCAAAATCGCATGACGTGCCTGATTTTGTTGTATTTCAGATTGCTTTTTCTCTTTTAGTTTTTTTAAGAAGTGTTGGGGGGATGTCGTTTCGGACGGGCTAAATTTATATTTATCGCAGAAATCCAGATAATACCGCAGCCATTTTCGATAATTTTGAAGGGCTGTTCGCGGGATTTGTTTTCTCACGAGTAATGCATCATAAGATACAATTATTGTAGCAGGAATCTGTTTCATGATGATTAAATAGTTTGCTATATAACGTTTATATCGTATGTTATGCAGTTAGGATTTACTCTATTTTAACGGATTCTGTTTGTCAACTTATAAAATTTTATGTTTCTATGTAGAAACTACTCAATCACTTGTTAGCGCCTTGTAACGCATTGCATTGTTTTTGGAATTGAACATGGATAACTCGTGAGTCGTAAGTTTTTTATGTGAAAATATTCTTTAATTTCAATAACTAATCTATTTATGGCTTTTAAAAAATAAGTTTTTTGGCACGCCTGTGCCAACTTTGTGCCAAGATTATGGTAAAAAAAAGAAAAAAATTATTTCTAAAAACGACATTATCTATAAAAACAGATAGTTAAAATTTTAGAGAACTTACGACTCACGAGATGGATAATAAGATACAAAAAAGTCAAATGCTCGACAGGTCAACGATCTACTCTGTTTCTGCGACATTGCTGCAAAATAATATTATAACGGCTCATCCCGATGTTGATATCAATGGCGCTGATCTGTTAGCAATAATGCAAATTGAAGATGGGGCTAAATTTGCGAGAATTCAATGTAAAGGCCGAACTTTGAAAAACGAAAGTGCTACGTGTCATATCGATATTAAAAAAGAATATGTAACTGGAACCTTTACTTGTATTTTGAAAATTAGATATGCAAATGAAAGTAATGAATATTTATTTTGCTTTTTTGTCAATGACATCAAAGGAAGAGCAGATTTGTGGAAAGACAAAGGAAGTCATTTCACTTTGCATTTGTATGGCAAAACATTCAAGAAAAAACTTGATTTGTTTTATCTAACACAAAGCCGAATCGGTGCGCTCCAAGAAATTATAAGAGAATCTGATGCGAACAAAGAATTTCACTATAGTTTTGGCAATCTTGAATTATCGCTGCCCGGTTTGCAAATGGGCTAGATGAGATTGCTAACAACAAAAAAAGAACCAACAATTGGTGAAAAATGCCGTTTGATATAGATTTGTGTGAAAGTCCAATAGAAGAATTATTCGCATATAACGTTTGCAAGTACTTGTCGGAAGATAGTCAATTGAAGCCACAAGTGAGTATACCTACTCTTTGCGGTTCTTTTCGGTTAGATTTCATGATAAGCAATATTTCAGGTTTAAACATTGGAGTAGAGTGTGATGGCAAAGACTTTCATGATGCTCGCCGGGATGAGTGGCGTGATGCAATGATCCTTGGAGATAATAGTGATATCCAAGGAATTCTTAGATTTAGAGGCGTGGATATCAAGTACAGAATTAATGATTTACTTTTTCTTACATCAAAAATATATCCCTTATTATTTAGCGAAAGAGGTAAGGCTAATCTCAAAATATTAGCTTCTAATGAGGTCAAAAGAGACGTTTTCAGTTCAACCGAAACCTTCTTGCGAGTTCGATATAGTGATGGTGAAAATGAAAATCATTGTTTGCTTGTTGAACATCGTCATAAAAACATACCAAAAGGTAAACGACAATTTTGGCAAGCGGCATATAGTTTTGCAAAATCAAACGGTGGCGGGGATATTGATTCCATCGTATCAAACTATAATGTGGGTAAGCTATAACACTCAACGCTGCGCTAACATTTCGTTCGAGTGGACGCCGTGAACGGGAGCCGTTGACCGCGAAGGCTGTTGGCGGCGCCACTCAACTCGGCGTTCTGCTGCAATACAAAGGAGATTCAAAACACATGGACCCAGCAACAAGGGACACTCTATCCCAGCTCGACAATCTCTTAGCAGTAAGTAATCAATCGTGGCTGTTCGGTGCAGGAATCAGCCTCGGTGCAGGAATTCCTTTGATGTGGCCTCTGACCGAGCGGGTATTCACGAGGGCAAAAGACGATGGGGAATCGAGTGACATCAAGGTTCTCGAGTTCGTAAAGAGCCAGCTTTCTGACGATTCACATATCGAGCACATCTTGAGTCAGCTCGGAGATCGCCGCGCGATTGCCGACCGCTCAAAGGACAAGAATATCGCATTCGACGCTATTTCTCTTTCATTGGATGACCTTGATAGTCTTCACCAAAGAATTCTGACATGGATTGCTGAGACCATTCGCTGGGGATACAAACCTGCCCAACCTGATGGAACTCCTGAGAAAATAGGAACGCATGAGCACCGTATTGTCATTATCGATGATCATTCAGCATTCGTTTCTGCCCTCTTCAATAGAAGCCAAGCTGGAATCGCAGAACGACGGAGAGCAGTCCGACTATTTACCACCAACTATGATACTCTCCTCGAAGATGCCCTTGCACTTGGAGGCTTCTCGTACTGGGATGGATTCTCTGGCGGCGCGGTCGCATACCGTAGCCATCGTTACGGCGACGAAGAGCCAAATCTCAGAGATCGTGCCCATGTAATCAAACTTCATGGGTCGATCGACTGGCACTTAGGAGAAGATGATCGAGTCTGGCGCGTCCGCGAAAAAGATCTCTATCCAAAGAAAGTTTCTCGGGTTCTAATTTACCCACAATCCACAAAATATCTCGCGACGCAGAGGGATCCATTTGCGGCCCAATTTGATTTATTCCGGCGTTCACTTGGGGCACGGGAGGAAAATGTTCTCGCAACATGCGGATACAGCTTTGGGGACGAGCACATAAATCAGGAGATTGAACTGACGCTTCAACGTCCGGAGAACAAAACAACGGTTCTCGCCTTTGCTCAGAAACTCAATCCGACTCTTGAAAGGTGGAGGACCGGTCCGTGGGGTAAACGTGTCTATGTCATCTCAGAGGACGGCTTGTATGTTGGTGCAGACGGACCTCAAGCACCTCCGGTTTCTGGATCAAAACGAGATTGGTGGACGTTTTCTGGCGTTACCAAAATGCTAAACTGTGGAGCGGAGGCGTGTGCGCTATGAATACATTTGAACTTATTCCGGACCTGAAGATTGGGAACATCGTAGAGGTGTCCGGAACTACCATTCGGGTAGAGTTATCAGGAGATGTTACGGAGCTCACACGAACCTTTGAGGGGAGAGTTTATCCCATCGGTCAGATCGGTAGCATCGTAAAAGTCCATTTTGGACGGCGCTTGGTCTTCGGTTTCGTGACGCTACTAAGAATGAGATCTGAGGAGCTCCTTGAGATTACCAAGCCTATTCCACCAGATGCCGATCAACGACTAATGGAAGTCGAGTTGTTTGCGGAAGGTATATGGAATGCAGCAGACCAAAAGCTCCGTTTCGTTCGAGGTGTGACGACCTACCCACTACCCCGTCAAAGCGTACATCTGCTTACTCGTGAGGAGACTACTCAGATATATTCGGCGGCTGAGGGTCAGCAGAATGACGGAGAATATAGTCCGCTCGTTCCATTTGCTCATTACGTTGGAGCAGACAATGCTATCTGTCGGGCAAACGTGGATAAAATGCTGGGCATGCATTGCGCGGTGCTCGGTTCAACGGGTTCTGGAAAGTCTGGTGCGGTTGCCGCTTTGCTTCACAGCATGCTGGAGCACACCCCTGAACCGGACGCAGTCTGCCACCCGAGAATTCTAATAATTGATCCGCATGGGGAATACGGCCACGCGTTCAAGGAACGTGCGATCGTTTATCGTGCTTACGACCCACTTGGAAACGAAGAGACGACTGGAACTCCGATAAGCCTGCCCTATTGGCTCATGTCAGCGGACGAGTTCAGGCGGCTCGTAATTGGCAAAACCGAGCACGAGGCAACTTCGCAGAACAATGTTATCTACAAAGCATTGACCCATGCACGGATGGTGGCATTCGATTTGGTTGATCCTGCTCCAACCACCTACGACGTGCCCATTCCAGCAGATGGTGGTGATCCCGATACCCCACGTCCGAAAGCTGGTGTCAGCATAGAGCAACTGATCGAATTTGATCGAGACAAACCTCGCTGTTTTAGTTTGGAAGAACTCAAAAATCACATTGAATTCCTTCAAGCGGCTCGATTGAAGAAAGGAACGCAGAATACAGAAAAAGTTCCGCCTGGTGATTTTGCGAAAGACTTCAAATCGATTTTAGACAAACTATCGATACTCCGTCGTGATCCTCGGATTCAGTTTATGATGAGGGAGTGGAACGAACAGAGCCATTCTCTTGAGCATATTATCGCCCAGTTGGTTGGACAGATCCAAGGTGAGGGAGGTGTAGATCAAGACATTCGTATTTTGGATATTTCTGGTCTTCCAAATGAAGTAGCCGGTCCACTATCTGCCATGCTGGCTCGTCTGTTGTTTCAGTATAAAGTTTACCAAACAACGGAGGAAAGACGGCGCGATCCAGTCGTCTTTGTGTGTGAAGAGGCTCACCGATATGTCCCTGACAGAGGCGAGGCCGAGTATGCTGCGGCTCAAAGCGCGATCCGAAGGATAGCTCGTGAAGGGCGGAAATATGGTATTGGCCTCATGCTCGTGAGTCAGCGCCCTGCCGATATAGAGAGTACAGTGATTTCACAATGTGGCACATGGCTTGTCCTGCGGCTTACAAACGCTGCTGATCAGCAGCACGTTTCTCGTTTTTTGCCAGATGGATTGTCAGGCATGACAAAAGTACTACCGAATCTCGCTCAGCAGGAGGCTATCTTCGTTGGCGAAGGCGCTGCGATGCCGGCACGAGTTAGAATTCGAGATCTCGAAGAGGAACAATTACCTAAATCGGAGACGGCAAAGTTTGCAAAGGGTTGGACTCTTGATCGGCTTACCGAAGCAGAGATAGCTGCAATCGCTAACCGAATGGCAGGAGAAGTAACAACCACCCCAGAAGGACAAGAAGGAGTCTAAAAGCTTTAGTCTGAGTGGCCTTAGAATTGTGAGGATCAGAGAAGAAAGGCAGAACAAATCACTGCACTGGATTTTTACTCCGCTGCGCTCCATAAAAACCAGTGAGTTTAACGTTAGCAGTACATAGAACTATAGAGGTTGAAGTTGAAGCAAAATATTTATGATAATGAAAAATTTTTTGAAGGCTATTCTGAGTTAAGACGTAATAACAAAGGATATAACGAATTTCTTGAAGAACCTGCAATTGATAGTCTCTTACCAAATCTAAATAATCTTGAAGTATTAGACATTGGTTGTGGCTTTGGCTTCTTCTCAACGAAAGTCATAAAAAATGGTGCAAAATCGTATCTTGGCATAGACATATCACAAAAGATGCTTTCTGAAGCCAAACGACTTGAAACTGAAAAGGTTAAATTTATAAATTCTTCGATTGAAGATTTTGAATATCACGAGCAAAAATACGATGTTGTAGTATCTTCTGTTTGTTTTCATTATGTAAAAGACATTCAAAATATTTTTGATAAAATATATAAGTCTCTGAAACCCAATGGTGTATTTATATTTTCGGTAGAACATCCCATATGCACCTCATTGTTAAAAGGTTGGCATACAAACGAGTCAAAAATTCATTGGCCAATTGATAATTACTTCGATGAATCAAAAAGATACCAAAATTGGTTTACAGATAATGTCGTTAAGTACCACAGAACAATTGAGACTTATGTTGGCTCCATAATACGCGCTGGTTTTACACTATCAAACCTTTTAGAACCTTCTCCTTCAAAAGATGATATTATCTTACGGGAAGATTTAATTGACCATTACAGGCGACCAGCATTACTTGTAATCAAGGCACAGAAAACTGCTAACAATGCTAATTCTCGCGCCCAGCGAAGCCCGAATCGTTGGAAGACTCCATAAGGAGGTGAAATTCGATATTGTTACCCAGTAGGTGATCGTCGTAAGCGAAAGTCCTATCTGACGAAAGGTTAGCCACCGAGTCAGTAGCGAAATCCACAGGTAAACCCGGCAACGGGAGTCTGGAGCTGGATGGAGCAAGGGTGCAGGCTCTGTATTGAGCCCCGAAAAATGTATAGTTGTGGTCCGCAAGGATAACTCTCGGAAAGATGAGGGGAAAGCCGACGCTTTGGATTTAGCGGAAGGCAGCAGACCTGCATGCGTCATGGCAAGTGTGCAGGTCACCACCGGGGTCTTAGACCAGGGCATGTGTTCAAAGGGGTAGCTCGGGAACTGGGGAGAGCCGAATGATCTCCTTGCACAAAAATCGGTAAGGGGCAGCCGTCCGGCGGAGAATCGGAAAAGTCCCGGCATCGCCAAGGAGAGCTTGCGCCCGGCGATGAGACACGAAACAAGACGGGCAATGCAAGGTATCCGGGCCGGACAGCGAACAGCGAACGACTCGGAGACGGACGTTCGGCAGTCTTAGCTGATCATAGTACCGAGGGTTTCAGCAATTGGGAAGCCGGTAAGGTGGGGAACTGCACGCCCACGGGACCCACTGTAGGGAAGGAGAGGCAGGGTATAACGTTTTTCTGGCAGGAACTATGGAAGATACACCGAGATCACAACCCATATCAACACAACGCCAGGAAATTGCACAAAAGGTCGCTCACGCAACCGCTGAGAAGCAGGCCTGTGCAAGTCCGCTGCTGGTGCGCGAATCATCGCTGCTCAATCTCAGGATACTTGCTGAAGCCGATCCCGGCTTGGTGTTCAACTGTATAGCCCACCGGATAGATGTCTTTCTGTTGAAAAAGTCGTTCCGGCAATTACGTAAGGTTCGCTCGGCTGGCGTGGATGAAATCACGGCAGTGCAATACAAGGAGAGGCTCATGGACAATCTCCATGACCTCCACCAGCGATTGCAAACGGGTCGATATCGTGCGTTACCGGTGAAACGAACCTGGATCAAGAAGGAAGATGGGAAAGAGCGTCCGATTGGAATACCCTCGCTGGAGGATAAGATTGTCCAGCGAGCGGTGGCAACGTTGCTGGAGACAGTATACGATATTCTATTTTACGATTTTTCCCACGGGTTTCGGCGGGGTCACAGCCAACACCAGGCTATTAAAGAGCTTCGCGAGCAGTGCCGTGCGCTGAACATCGGCTGGATCGTGAGCGCAGATATTACAGGATTGTTCGATAACATCGATCGCAGTCTTCTGAAAGGTATCATCCAGAAACGGGTCAACGATGGCGCTATCCTGCGCCTGATAGGCAAATGGCTAAATGCCGGAGTGGTTGAGGGAGGTGCAATGAGCTATCCCGATAAGGGAACGCCGCAAGGTGGGGTGATATCACCCGTGCTCAGTAACATCTTCTTGCATCACGTGTTGGACGACTGGTTCGTCAAACAGGTACAACCCCGACTGAAAGGCCGTAGTTTCATAATCCGGTGGGCCGATGATTTCATTATCGGTTGCGAGTTGGGGAGAGATGCACATCGTTTAATGGCGGTTTTACCGAAGCGTTTCAATCGCTTCAGGCTGTCACTGCACCCGGACAAAACCCAATTGATCGGGTTCGGTCGACCTCGGTCGGACGAGCAGGGCCGCAAACGCGGAACATTCGATTTTCTGGGTTTTACGTTCCACTGGGGCAAAACGCTCAAGGGCTATTGGGTGATCAAGAAGAAGACGGCACGGAAGCGCCGTAGCCGCTTCATGAAGCAGTTATGGCTCTGGTGTAAGACCAATCGGCATGACCCGATGACGGAGCAGCACGCGATACTGTCCTCCAAGCTGCGGGGCTTCTATCAGTATTTTGGAGTCCGGAGTAACTACAAAGCGCTGGAAGTGGTCTTTGAATATGCCGAGAAGGCTTGGCGGCGGTGGTTAAGCCGCCGGAGCAGCAAAGGCGTTGTCTTATTCGAGGACCTGCGCTGCAAGTATCCATTGCCGAAGCCACGAATAGTCCACAATATCTAATGCCTGGGCGGCAAAGTTATGCGCCACGCGGGGTGTCGCCTGCGTGGTTCCTATCCTTAAAAAGGGATAGCACCGAGGAACCGGATGAGGTAAAACTTCACGTCCGGATCTGTGGGGAGGGCGCCGGGTAACCGGTGCCTTTACCCGGAAGCCGACGCAAAAAGCCGCGCGGCTGATTAGCAGCGTTGGACGAATGCTGCTGAGCAGCAGGAAGTAGATTGAATGGGCAAAGGCAAACGAATTAAGAAGCGGAGAAGAAAATCCGAAGAAGTTTTTGAGGACAAGGCTTCCGAGGCCCTTACAAGGAATTTCCAGAGAGAACTGAGAAACTCAGAATTATGGGATGAGATTGTCGCCCAATTTGGCGAGGAACGTGCATTGGAAATCATCAGTGAATGCAAGGCAGACGTCAAAACAAACATGGATATAAAATGAGTCCCGGGATCGTACAGCGGATATTCAACGATCATTTCGAGGATTATCGAAGAAGCCGACTTCTCGATGTCCGGCAATGGCGTGCGTTCTGGGACATCATGACCTGTCGAACGCCCGAAAAAGGGTTTCATGTCGACGAATGCCCGAACGGCGATTATCGGGTGATACTTCCCAATTCGTGCAAGAACAGGTCTTGTCCGCAATGCGGATCGACAGAAACGCAATTGTGGTTGGAGCGTAGACGGTCCCAGGCCCTCGATTGCCCTTATTTTCACACGGTGATTACCATCAGCCACGATCTTCATGGCATATGGGCTGCCAACCGCAAGCTATTCACCGGTCACATGATGCGCAGTGCATGGGGGGCGTTGCGGGAACTGCTCGGTGACTGGCGGTGGTTGGGCGGGCTTCCCGGCATCATTGCCGTATTCCAGAGCTGGGATGACGAGTTAAACCGGCATTGCCACCTGCATTTGATCGTGACCGCCGGCGGGTTGAATCCCGATGGCCGCTGGGTAGGCGCAAACACCGAATTTCTGTTGCCGGTACCGGTACTGACATCCAAGTTCAGGGGCAAGTTTCTCGCTTCTCTCAAGGAAGGCTTCACCCCCTTGACCAAAACAGGGCGCGAGAAGCCGTTGGGTCAAGTGTTAATCCCTCCACCAGGCAAGAGCCTTCGGCAATGCCTGAACCTGATCAACAAGCTGGGCCGCATTCGTTGGCATGCCGACATCGAGCCGGCCTATGAACATGCCAACGGCGTTTTCAAGTATGTCGGCCGGTACATCCGCCGGGGTCCGATCTCCGAGAAGCGGATAGTGGATTACGATGGCGATACCGTGACCATTGCCTATGCGCATCCGCAAAAACATGAGCAACCAACCTTTAAGCTGGATGCGCAGACATTTATCCGACGTCTATTGGAGCATGTGCCCGAGAAAGGCACGCATCTGGTGAGATCCTACGGTCTTTTTCATCCGACCAACCTGGCGAAACTGAATCTGGCGCGTGAGCGTTTGGGCCAAAAGGCTTATGTTCCGGGAATTGAACAACCGACGGCTATCGAATTGCTGCGTCATATGTTTCCGGATTTGGCCGAAACCCGATGTCCGCATTGCGGTGAGATACTGCGTACCGTTTTCGTCTATCGAGGCGGCCATACCGAACCCTGGAGGCTGGCCGCATGACGCTGTCAATGTTCATATTTTTAACCGGTGGGGGTTTCATAGGACATCGTTGGGCCCAAATTAAGGAGAAAACTCCTGCCTTTTCGGAAGTTCACCGGTATTTACGTAATTTTTCTTCACGGATTGATCGACATGGTCAGGAAGTGGCAGGCGCGACATTAAATAAAAGGATTTCCGAGAGATTCGGGCCTTTCAGAAAAATCCATATAATGGAGTCCCGTTCGACGCATCGTCCAACCAACAGGATGATACTGACAAGCCTGAACTCGGTCCCCAATTGATAAATCGAGGATTTAATGCAGGCCGATTTCAATTGGCACAGTCCCTTTGTCGACCCGGCTTGCAGCATATCCTGAACATTAGCAATTACTTTTAGGGAGGTACTATGACAACAATTTCAATAATCAATTATAAGGGAGGCGTTGGTAAGACCACAGTCACTGCAAATTTAGCAGCCGAACTTGCGTATCGTGGCAAGCGTGTCCTCGCTATTGACCTGGACCCGCAAGCGAGTCTTACCTTCTCGTTCTTTTCGGTAGATGAATGGCGTAAGCATTTTGAAAAATCTAAGACTATTAAAAATTGGTATGATGCCTTCATCGATAAGGACACGGAGCTCAACCTTGATAGCCTAATAGCAAAACCAAAACGTGCCAATAGTGGAAGGAGTAATCTCGATTTAATCTGTTCCCACCTCGCGCTTATAAATGTCGACCTTGAACTTGCGACCCGTCTTATTGGAGGAACTGAACGCGATTTAAGGAATAACTATCTTAGAGTACATTCTCGTTTGCGATATGGTTTGGAATCATTGGATGGGAAGTATGATTTTATTTTAATCGATTGTCCCCCAAATTTCAATATCGTTACAAAAACTGCCGTAACTGCAAGCGATTACCTTCTCGTTCCGACCAAGCCGGACTACCTGTCAACATTGGGCATCGAACAATTGGAAAAACATGTTGGCGAGCTTGTTAAAACATATAATAAGTACGTCGAAGATAGCGGAGATAATACGGAATGGGATGAAATCGAACCCGAAACGCTTGGCATATTGTTCACGATGATCCAAATTAGGAGTGGTCAACCTATATCTGCACAGCAACCTTATATTGAGCAAGTAAGAAGGTTGGGAGTAACCATTTTAGACACTCTTATAAGAGAAAACAAAACCATTTATGCTGATGCACCAGAATATGGTGTCCCAGTGGTACTTAGAAGGGTATCAGGGCAAACCTATAAAGACGTCCAAACTGAACTTGAGGAACTGACTACCGAAGTTCTTAGAAGGATATAGATATGGCAGAAAAAAATAAATATTCAAAATTGTTACGAGTGATTGCTGGTTTATTTGAAGAACTGAATGAAAAGCAAATCGATGATATTTTATCTGGTAAAGGGAGGTTGGTCTATGAACTCCGTAATAATACCTTGATAGAGAAAGAACCTAAATTAATAAATGATTTTGAGGACATACTTAAACGGTTAGGTAGTTGCAAAGACCGAGATGAAGCAAGAGAAATTTTATCCTCTATTCCAAATAAAGAAACACTGATCGCAATTGCTAAAACCCAAAAAATCCACGTTGTAAAGAATGATCGTCGTGAGGACATAGAAAATAAGCTTATTGAATTTATCATTGGTGCAAAATTAAGAACGGAAGCTATACATTCTCTAAATTTAAAGGGTGGTAGTTGAAATAGCTAACAAATAAAGGATTAGTAACCGAGTCGAGGCACGAGGCTCGGTACTAATCCTTGGTTCAAGAAGCCGATTTTTTTAATGGCATGTTATTTGCTATAGGGGGAAAGCTTAGGACATCAGATTATATAGTTATTTCGGTACGATATATGTTGGTTGTAAGAAAGTGGTATTTTGTATTGAAGAAATTCATAATGTTTTTATGCAATATGAATGTTTTTATGTCAATAATAATTGAAAGCTAATGGGGTCTCTCTGCCGCGTAGCGGCTTACTTGAACATTTGCTTTCACAGGGACGGCAAAAAACCGCCGCGTGTGAAGCTGGCGTTAGTGATTTTCAAATTCGAATATATAAATGAAATTACAGATTTTTCAAACTATTAGGAGCTTATGGAAAAGGATTGAAGCTCTTTTTCCGAAAGATTCAGTCTCGAGACTTTTGTTGCAGTTTTTTCTTATTGTCGTTGCGGGTACCTATATTTCAGGGCATTTTGCGGGAAAAAGAGAGGCTGAAAATCGAAAACTTACTATCCTAAAGCAGAAATTAGAAAACCGCACAAAATTTGTTTATGACTATTCAAAAATTGTAAATTCCAGATTATTTTTAATGCAATTAGTATATTGGGAACTTCATCTGCACAACGAGATCAATGAATACCGTCAGAATCAGCTTAAAATTAAATACAGAGAGTACTATCAGACTCTCGTTGACTGGAACAGCTACCTAACATATCATCTGATATCTTTGGATAGTCATTTTTGTGATTACAATCAATTATCAGAAAAGCTTTTTTCTATGAAACGATTTAACTTGCTTCCAAAATCAGATAATCTTCGCGATCTTACCTTAAACGTTATGCAAAGAAATTTTGGAATGCTTCACAAACACCTAAAAAAATGCAAGGATAAGCGTTTGGAATTTCAATGTATACTTAATAAATTGGAGCTTGATGAATTAGAAAAAGGATACACGGATCTTCCGGAAATTACTTACCAGTACTTAGATCTTATTTATCAACTTTCTACAAATCCTGAGACTTTAAAATGAATGATGTCTCAATATATATGCTAACCTGGCGTTTGAAGAGGACGTGAAAGGTAATACGGCCAGTATTTTAAGGTAGTTTGGTGTTTAATTTTCCTTAGTGAAGGCCTTGTTCCCTTTCACGCCCTTCAACTCATTGTTAGACCAGAAATGGAATTACTCGTAGGTGAATAATGGCATTTTATAATGAACAAGGTACTAAAATTGGGCGTAATTCACCATGTCCCTGTGGCAGTACTAAAAAGTTTAAGCGATGTTGCGGAAAAAAAGCTAACCAAATGCCGTCCCTTATTCGGAATGAAATACCTAATGAAGTTAAAAAGCAAATTGCACAAAAAATGATGCAAGAAAAGACTTTCGAAGCTCGTCATGGAAAAGGAAAGCAAATAATAACAACAGAGTTTAACGATTGGCGTTTTGTTGCAGTTGGCAATGAGCTTCATTACTCTAAAAAGGATAAAACAAAATTTTTTCCTGACTTTCTAGGAAATTATATCCGCGCAAAGTTGGGTCAGGAATGGGGAAATGCTGAGATTGCAAAGCCTCTTAGAGAGAGACACCAAACTCTTCAGTGGTACGATAGTATGTGCCACTTTCAAATGAAACAAAAACCTGATGAAGCCGGTGCCTACAAAACGGCTGCAAATGGATCAATGCTGTCGTGGTTAAGGTTGGCCTATGATCTTTATATAATAAAACATAATGCGGAGCTTCAGGAGGAAGTAATAAGGAGGGTGAAAAACAAAACTCAATTCCAGGGTGCTAGGTTTGAGTTAACCGCTGCCGCATCAATGATAGTTGCCGGGTTTGAAATTAATTTTGAGGATGAAAGTGATCGGACAAGAAAACACGCAGAGTTTATTGCAACACACCCCTCCAATGTTCGAGTTGCAGTAGAAGCAAAAAGTCGCCATCGTAATGGTGTATTGGGATTTGGTGATTCGTACGGAGGGGTTAGCGAGGAACAAACACCAAGGGTGGCTGTTGAAAGGTTACTTAATAGAGCGTTGGCAAAAGAACCAGAAAATCCATTCTTTATTTTTATCGATGTCAACTTGCCTTATTCCGAGGAGAACCCACACGGAAATCCTTGGTTTAAAGAAATGGCGGACACTGTTGAGAAAATTTGTGAGCGTTATGGCCCTGGAGAATTTCCGGCCAATGCTATTTTCTTTTGCAATGATCCAACTTATCAGGAACCGGAGAAAATACCAGAGGGGCAAAGTTTTTGGTGTTATGAGGTGCCAATTGAGAATCCAAAATATCCTTTGCCAGACCCCAAATTAATAAGGAGTGTCACTAAAGCGATTATGCAACGTACGAACATTCCAAATAAATATCCAGAAAATATGGTCTAACAAATAAAGGATTAGTAACCGAGTCGAGGCACGAGGCTCGGTACTAATCCTTGGTTCAAGAAGCCGATTTTTTTAATGGCATGTTATTTGCTATAGGGGGAAAGCTTAGGACATCAGATTATATAGTTATTTCGGTACGATATATGTTGGTTGTAAGAAAGTGGTATTTTGTATTGAAGAAATTCATAATGTTTTTATGCAATATGAATGTTTTTATGTCAATAATAATTGAAAGCTAATGGGGTCTCTCTGCCGCGTAGCGGCTTACTTGAACCTCTGCTTTCACAGCGACGGCAAAAGGCTGCCGCGCGTGAAGCTGGTGTTGTGCAAGAGAGGAAAACAATGACAGCGAATTTCGGCAACAAGAACCGTCTCTTACTGTTCCTCGTTGCGGTGAACCTATTTTTGACGGCCTGGGTTTTCTTGCGCTCAATGCCTATTGATAGCCAACCGGCCGTTGATAATAATCCAGCCCCACATTCATCGCTAAATGACTCCTTGGCGGAGGATTTATCATCGATTGCAAATCAAATCGGGAAACTTACTCAAGCCGCAGAGTCAAATGTAATTGAGGTGACACGATTGTTGCAAAAGACAACTTTGGCCATAGAAACTGCCAAAGGGCAGTCATTCGCTAAGCCAGACTCACTTGACGTAACATTGCTTCACCAGGCAAATTTAGTGAGCAATCAGATCAGCGGCTTAGGCACTGTCAACGAGTTGAACGTAGTTCAGGCGGCGCAGTTGTGGCGAGAAGCCCAGCTAACCTTGGAAGCCGCCGTTATGAGCTTAGATTCACCGGAATTCACTAAACTTCGGACCGCCACTACCGAACTCCAACAATCCCTCGTGAAGGCGATACCCGACCTCTTGCAAGCGGCATACACGAATGCACGACAAAAAACCAGCCTGCGCGATGGACTTACCCAATGGGCGGGTGCAGGTGCGTACCTTGCTTTATACCCGAATGATGGGACACCTTCTGCCGCTGAGACCGCACAGGCGATGGGATATGATCATGAAAGGGTACGGCAGGAACTCATGCAGAAAGCACAGACTAAATACAATCTCTGGGCGTGTGAACAAATCAAAAAGGCATGGGTTGACATACAGGACGTAAACTCACCCGTGTCCAGATCGGACAACACAAAGTTCTTTCACTCGTGTGTACACTTTCTCTCTCCCATTGATTCATCTCTTCTCGACATGTCAACAGGAGAACTGTATCGGGAAGTCCTGCAATTCGTCCGAGAGCGTATGCCGATGGAAACTTTTCAGGATCTCATCAAGGAGTTAGAAAATGGAAAAAAGCGATCACTTGACGAAACAAAGTAGAAGACTGCTGTTCTTCATTGTCATAGCTCTCTGCGCTGTCCTCCTCTGCTCTTGTGGGAGTGGAGGGGAGGAACCCCCCGACCCGGTTGTCAAGATCCTTTGGAACCAGTCAGATAAAGAATACCTCCTACCGGAGGAAGTTGTTGATGCCCCTTCGGGTGAAATTCGGATCAAGGAAAATGGCAAGTATTTGAACAGAGCTGAATGGCAGGAAAAGGAGGTCCTGAAGTCAGAACTGGAGGGATTGAAACACCATGAATCGTAGCCTTTTCATAATAGTGATTCTATTGACAGTAGCTGTACCAGCAGGGCATGCACAAGTGGCTGTTGCCCCACGGATATCATCTCTTGGAATATCACTACGCTATTCAGCAACCCCAGCATCTGCTGGACTGAACGCGGATATTGTCAATCAATCATTTCAAGATGTCATACGGTCGAAGTTCGCCCGTGACACCGCGCGCGCTGGTCTTGATGAAACGATGTACTTTCGCCTCCGCTCGGGGGGTGTTGGCACCAAGAGTATGTTGCGCCTTCGGCGTATGTCTCGCTCACAAGCGATAGGTCTCTTCGCAGAGAAGCGATTGGAAGTGACAGACGGGTGGAGACAAGTGTCAAAACAGAATGCCCCACAAAACGACCTGTATAAGTTTAAGAACGGGCGATTCGTCGGGGCGCAAGTAAAAACACATCGCAACGGCGATCCCTCGACATATGTCAGAGATATGCGCACAGACCACCGTGCGGAGCAGTTTCTCATTCCCGACGACCATTATGAAACGACGCTTCAGTACCTTAAGCAGCAAGCTGAGCAGGCACGAGCCGTAGGCGACTCGAAAAATGTAGCCTTTTACGAGCGTCAGATGCAGAGGTTGGGAAAGATCGGTGCATCCTACAGCCAACTGGAATCCGAGGCGCAGCTTGCCGCCAAACTCGCCCAAGCCCGATTGATTTCTGCCCGCGTCGGTTGGGTGATTACCGGTGTGATGGTTGTTCCATCTGCGTATATGAATTTCGACGCATACTATACCGGCAATATCACCGGAAACGAATTCGTATACAATCTCGGCAAGGATGCACTGTCGGTCGGTGCCGGAATCGGCGGAGGTGCCCTTGGAAACTCTCTTTTCAAGGCGTTGCCGTGGGGCGTGGGTGGGTCTGCCGCAGCTTGTGTTTTGATCGTGCAAGAGGGTTTTCTTATCCTCCAATACGGAAGTTTTGAGGATGCCTTTTCTCAGCCACAATTCTGGATCGCTACAGGCGGCAATATCGGCGGTGCTGGGCTTGGACTCGCAGGGGCCATCTATGGAGGCCAGATAGGAGCATACCTTGGGTCGGCCTTCGGTCCGGTTGGTACTGGCGTTGGGGCGACATTCGGATGCGTCGTTGGCGGCGGAACTGGCGCAGCTATCGGGTCATACGGCGGTTCTGAGGTCACACGGGTGGCGTTGGATCTGTGCGCGCCAGACTGGGTATATGCGAGATATGACCATAAAATTGATAAACGGCTTGGAGAATTGCAGGCGGAATTGAACTGATTGCACAACAAATAAAGGATTAGTAACCGAGTCGAGGCACGAGGCTCGGTACTAATCCTTGGTTCAAGAAGCCGATTTTTTTAATGGCATGTTATTTGCTATAGGGGGAAAGCTTAGGACATCAGATTATATAGTTATTTCGGTACGATATATGTTGGTTGTAAGAAAGTGGTATTTTGTATTGAAGAAATTCATAATGTTTTTATGCAATATGAATGTTTTTATGTCAATAATAATTGAAAGCTAATGGGGTCTCTCTGCCGCGTAGCGGCTTACTTGAACAACCGCATCAACTCGGACTGGGAAAAGCTGCGCCGCTTCGCTATGCAGCTTTTCTCAGCCGGTTATGCGGAGCGTTCGGCAGGAGAAAATAAATGGGTTCTATTAAAAAATATGTTTTTGAGGATATTACAATAATTAAAGCTGTTGGCCCACTCATCCAAAATGAAATAATTTCCATTTTGGAAGATTTATATACACATAGCCCTACAAAATTCATTATTTGGGATCTTGTCGAAGCTTCAGCAAAATATTTGACATCAAAACACATTCACCAAATCGCAGATTTTGTGGCCCAATATAAAGATAAAAGAGCTGGTGGAAAAACAGCACTTGTTGCATCAGGCGATTTGGAGTTTGGAATTAGCAGAATGATGAATATTTTGGGGGAAATTAAAGAGGTCGATTTTGAAGTTATGGTCTTTAGAAATTTTTCAGACGCGGTGAATTGGATCGGAGTAAAGGAATTACCAAAAATTTGTTAAATTCGCCGAACAATTAAATTTTCGCGCCCAGCGAAGCCCGAATCATTGGGAGTCTCCATAAGGAGGTGAAATTCGACAGTGTTACCCAGTAGGTGATCGTTATAAGCGAAAGTCCTGCCTGGCGAAAGGTTAGCCACCGCGCCAGTAGCGAGATCCACAGGTAAACCCGGCAACGGGAGTCTGGAGCCGGATGGATCAAGGGTGCAGGCTCTGTATTGAGCCCCGAAAAATGTATAGTTGTGGTCCGCAAGGATAACTCTCGGAAAGATGAGGGGAAAGCCGACGCTTTGGATTTAGCGGAAGGCAGCAGACTTGCATGCGTCATGGCAAGTGTGCAGGTCACCACCGGGGTCTTAGACCAGGGACGTTTGGGGGCGTCCATTGAATTATTGGTTTATAATGAACGATACATATGATAATGGAAATGGATGCCACGAAAAGCCAGAATAGACACGCCCGGTGCACTGCATTATATCATTGTTCGAGGAATTGAGCGGCGAAGTATTTTCTACGATGATTTGGATCGGGAAAATTTTATTGAACGCTTTGGCATCGTTTTAACCGAAAGCGATACCCCCTGTTTTGCCTGGGCCTTGATTCCCAATCATTTTCATTTGTTATTGAAGACAGGGACGACGCCGATGGCCACGGTGATGCGACGGCTTTTGACCGGGTATGCCGTAAACTTTAACCGGCGCCACCGCCGTCATGGCCAGGTGTTTCAAAATCGTTACAAATCCATTTTATGCCAGGAAGATGCGTATTTAAGGCAGCTGGTGCGCTATATTCATTTAAACCCCTTACGGGCTGGCCTGGTCAAAGATCTGAAGGGGTTGGATAAATATCCGTTCAGCGGTCACCGTGTCTTGATGGGTAAAAAAAACTTTGATTGGCAGGACGCAGATTATGTTTTAAAACGCTACGGCACCAAAAAAACAGCCGCCTGAAAGGGGTACCGCGAATATGTCGAAAAGGGGATTTCCGACGGTCGCCGTCCGGACCTGGTCGGCGGCGGGTTAATCCGCAGTGCCGGTGGTTGGGGTGCCGTCAAGGCCATGCGTCGCGGGATGGAACGGATGAAAGGAGATGAGCGCATATTGGGTGACGGAAGTTTTGTAGCATCCGCACTACACGCCGCCCGGGAAAATCTGGAAAGCCAATATGAACTCAAATCGAAAGGGTACGGTTTTGACTGGCTGGTTGGGCGTGTCGCGCTGCTGATGAATCTCGAACCCGGTGACATAGTGTCCGCCGGCAAATACCCCCAAAGGGTCAGAGCCCGCAGTTTATTATGCTATTGGGGAGCACGGGAACTCGGGATGACGACAGTCGCATTGGCTGAAAAAGTCAATTTAGCGCAACCCACAGTCAGCCAGGCGATTTCAAGGGGGCAAAAAATTGCCGAAGATCTGGGATTACGGTTTTGTGATCAGATAAACCAATAATCCAATGGACGTCCCCCACATCCCAGGAATCAGGTGGGTCGTCGTAAGGCGGCTATATGCCTTCGGGGTGTCTTATCAGGCATAGTACTCAGAGGTTGGGAAAGCCGGCCACAAGGGGAAGGACCTGACGGAAGCATATAGCCCGCAAAGGAAACTCGTGCCGGACATGTAGGGCTGGATAAACACGAGCAAGCCTCACTGCGGGGAATAGCAACTGGATCTTGTAACGGGTAACTGTGAAGATCCGCGTGGAAGCGAGTGCGACCGAGGAACCGGATGCGGGAAAACCGCATGTCCGGGTCTGTGTGGGGGGCGCCCGGTAACGGGCGTTCCTACCACCGATAACAAAACGAAATTGTGAACTGAATAATGAAAAACGAAAAAGAAACAATTAACATTCAAAATAAAGAAATTGATCACAAGAAAGAAAACATAAAATTGTCTCCTTTTGGGCATTTATTTAGATTGCTTGCATCATGGTTTGGGTTTACTGGTCTTTATGTAATGTTTGCAGTTTGCCCTTTTTGTGGTCAGCAAGGATGTCCTGTCGGTATTGCATCAGCGGGGACCGTTGGAGCGTTTTTTGCGCTGTGCTTTCAAGATTGGAAACGACTTTTTTTATATATTAAACAAAAGATGAGCACAAAAGGTTATAATCTGCCAGTTCACCGGACCGCAAAAAACCGTCGCCGGTGACCGGCGCGTTGAGGCTGTAGAATAAGTAATAAAATTCACTCTTGTCCAAAAACGGTTTTGAAAAGTAGTAAATCAAAAATCTATTGAAAAAAAACCTCCTTGTGAGGCATGGTTAGTTTGCCCAAACGAACACATAGCCATCAAACAAGGAGGTCGTCTTATGGTAAGCCATGCAAGTTTGTTTAGTCAACTGATAGCGTTGTTCGATCGAGGAATTTTTCATAATTTGGTCTATCAACATAAAGCGGAACAGTTTTCTAAAGGATTTAACAGCTGGGATCATTTCGTTGCCATGTTATTTTGCCAATTAGCCCAAGCCAAAAGCCTTCGTGAAATCTGCGGCGGATTAGCCTGCTGCATGGGCAAACTGCGTCATCTCGGGATGAAGAAGGCACCGACAAATCAACCCTGTCCTATGCGAATGCAAACCGCCCCTGGGAGATGTATCGGGACCTTTTTTATAAAACCCTGACAGTGCGCAAAATGAACGGCACCGGGAAACACCGGTTTCGTTTTAAAAACAAGCTACTTTCCCTCGACAGTTCGACAATTTCTTTTTGCCTCTCCCTTTTCCCCTGGGCTAAATTCCGCCAAACCAAGGGGGCTGTAAAACTTCATCTGCTATTGGATCATGACGGCTATTTGCCGACCTACGCCTACATCTCAAATGGAAAAAAGCAAGATGTTACGGTTGCCCGTAAAGTACCCCTTGCAGCACATTCGATCGTTGCCATGGATCGAGGCTATAATGATTACCGGCTATTTTCCTATTGGACGGAAAGCAATATCTTTTTTGTCACCCGCCTGAAGGTGAACGCTGATTACACTGTCGTTAAAGAACGGCCTGTGCCCCAAAAGCGAAACATTCTTGCAGATCAACTGATCCGTTTTAATGGGTATGAAGCCCAAAAGAAATGCCCCCACATCCTGCGGAAGGTCATCGTGTGGGACACTGTCAAAGAGCGCAAGATCGTCCTGCTTACTAACCATATGGACTTTGGAGCCTCTACGATATCCGCAATTTACAAAGACCGCTGGCAAATAGAGCTGTTCTTCAAAGCCCTCAAACAGAATTTGAAGGTAAAAACCTTTGTCGGTACCAGCGAGAACGCGCTTTATATCCAAATTTGGACAGCATTAATCGCGATGCTGCTCATCAAACACATCCAGTTTAAATCCAAATTCGGCTGGTCCCTATCGAATCTGGTGGCTTTTTTGCGTTGGAACCTTTTTACTTACAGGGATTTGTGGGAATGGATCAACAAACCGTTCGATGTCCCTCCCCTGAAACCAAAGTCCGTCCAATATCAACTTCCCTTCAGGAGTATTGGACAGCACAAAATAAAAACGACAACCTGATTTTAAAAAGGCAGGTTGTGGGCGATGGACCCCAATGTTTGGACAGCCTGAAATAGAAATAAGCTCGAAGCCTGCGTATTGAAAAAGAGGCATCAGGCAGCCTCGGCGAATGGGTGAGGAAGTCCGTAATATGCCTCATCCGGTGTTCGGTCGTCAAGAGAAGAATGTCCTCGCTCTTGGTTGTAGTAGCGTATCCAGCGGCTCAGACCTTGGCGTAAATCAGAACCGCCGTCAAACGAATGCAGGTAAAGATAAGAGCTTTGGGGACGTCCATTGGATTATTGGTTTACAATGAACGATACATATGATAATGGAAATGAATGCCACGAAAAGCCTGAATAAACACGCCCGGTGCACTGTATTATATCATTTTTCGAGGAATTCAGCGGCGAAGGATTTTCTGCGATGATTTGGATCGGGAAAATTTTATTGCGCAGCTTGGGGTCTAATACCCCGTCGCTTGCGATGATAAATCGATTTTATCCTTTGTTGATACCCCGCTGCTTGAGGCGGGGTGGTTCATTGAACGCTACGGCAACAAAAAAACAGCCGCCCGAAAGGGGTACCGCGAATATGTCGAAAAGGGGATTTCCGACGGTCGCCGTCCGGACCTGGCCGGCGGCGGGTTAATCCGCAGTGCCGGTGGTTGGGGTGCCGTCAAGGCCATGCGTCGCGGGATGGAACGGATGAAAGGAGATGGGCGCATATTGGGTGACGGAAGTTTTGTGGCATCCGCACTACAGGCCGCCCGGGAAAATCTGAAAAGCCAATATGAACTCAAATCGAATGGGTACGGTTTTGACTGGCTGGTTGGGCGTGTCGCGCTGCTGATGAATCTCGAACCCGGTGAGATATTGTCCGCCGGCAAATACCCCCAAAGGGTCAGAGCCCGCAGTTTATTATGCTATTGGGGCGCACGGGAACTCGGTATGACGACGGTCGCATTGGCTGAAAAAGTCAATTTAGCGCAACCCACAGTCAGCCAGGCGATTTCAAGGGGGCAAAAAATTGCCGAAGATCTGGGATTACGGTTTTGCGATCAGATAAACCAATAATTCAATGGACGTCCCCCACATCCCGTCCCTTGACCGAAGGGGTAATATCCCTTCGTTTGTATCCATAACCGAGGCCAATGTCCATGATGTCAATATCCTTGATGAGCTGTTCCCAGAGCCTGGATCAATTTATGTTATGGACCGCGCTTATCTCGATTTTGAGAGACTATACAGGCTTCACTGCGGTTTAGCTTTTTTCATTTTGAGAAGTAAAAGGAATACGAAACTGCGTCGGCTTTACTCCTCTCCAGTGGATAAGCTCACCGGTATTATTTGTGACCAGACAGTACGACCGGTCGTAGCAAAATCGGCGAAGGCTTATCCTGAAAAACTCAGGCGAATAAAGTACTACGACAAAGAAACCGGAAAACGCCTAACGTTTTTAACCAACAATTTTTTATTAGAAGCTCGAACCGTAGCGAATTTATACAAGTGCCGATGGCAAATGGAACTGTTCTTTAAATGGATCAAGCAACATCTGCGAATAAAGAAATTCTTTGGTATTTCTGAAACCGCTGTCAAAACTCAGATTTGGATTGCAATCTCCGTTTATGTATTGGTTGCCATCATGAAAAAGCGCTTAAACCTCGAACAGAGCCTCTACACAATTTTACAGATTTTAAGCATTACTCTTTTTGAGAAAACTCTTATTTCATGGGTGCTCACAGAGAGCGCGTAAGCGCTCTATGAACCGCATCTTCTCAGGCAGTCCGCATCATGCCATAGTAAGCCAACTTTCACAACTAAGGAGAGCGCTTACAAAAACAAAATTACTACCGGTCATATCCAGTTGAAATTATTCGGATCTTAACCGGACACTATTGAAAACAACTTACAAAGAAATCATAGGCGGTAATTCTCCATATTGTCTTCTGACCAATTGAATTTTTGTCACTTTAGCTTTATGGATAACCAGAAAAAGAAATTTACGCTAAAGGAGCAGGTTATGGATAAAAAAGCCCACAGCGAGAGCCTCATGTTTGCTGAACTGGTAAATATCTGCGAATTACACGTGTTATGCGAGAGTTTTACCGCAATCACCGGGGCAGTGACGGCCATCCTTGACATAGAAGGAAACATCCTGATCGCCACCGGATGGCAAGATATTTGTACGCGTTTTCACCGAGTCCACATCACGACGAAGAGTCGCTGTCGAGAAAGCGATACCACCCTGGCTGGTCAATTGAAAAAAGGAGAGGGCTATAACGTCTATAAGTGCAAGAATGGTCTGGTTGACGTCGCAGTACCTATTATGATCGCCGGCGAACACGTCGCCAACTTTTTTACCGGCCAGTTTTTCTTTGAGCCGCCAGACAAAAATTACTTTATCCAGCAGGCGGAAGAATTTGGCTTTGACAAAACTGAATACCTGGCCGCGTTGAGCAGGGTTCCCATCTTTTCCGAGAACCAGGTAAGAACGATGATGAATTTCTTTTCTCGCCTGGCCCGGCTCATAGGTGAGATGGGGGTGGATAGGAAAAACATGGAAGATCGGGTTAAACAACGCACAACAGATCTACGGAACACAAATGAGCAGCTCCAGCGTGAGATTTTTGAGCATAAAAGGGCGGAGGAGGCATTATGTTCAAGCGAAGTGAAGTATCGAAACTTAGTCGAAAAGTCCAGCGACTGGGTGTGGACAGTGGATCAAGAAGGCAGGTATACCTATTCCAATCCGAAAGTATGGAATATCCTCGGGTACAAACCTAAAGAGATTATCGGGAAGACACCCTTCGATTTAATGCCTCCGGAAGAGGTTAGCAAGATTGCTGATATATTCAGCGGTTATGTCGCTGCGCATGAACCGTTCTCGGGACTGGTGAATATTAATCTGCATAAGGATGGAAGGCAGGTAGTACTAGAAACGAGTGCCGAACCGGTTTTTGATGGTGGGGGGATATTTATCGGTTACCTAGGAATCGACCGTGACATCACCAAACGTATCCAGGCGGAGGAGGCGCTGCGGGAGAGCGAAATCAAGTTCCGGACCCTTTTCGAGTCTGCCAGTGACGCTATTTTTCTGATGGATCAGAATGTCTTTATTGACTGCAATCAAAAGGCGCTGGAAATGTTCGGGGGTACCAGGGGACAGATCATCGGGCAGACACCGTACCGGTTCTCCCCGGAAGTTCAGCCTGATGGAAGAAACTCCCTGGAAATCGCGCAAGAGAAGATCGAGGCGGCGATGAGAGGTCAGCCGCAGTTCGGTGAATGGAAGCACTGTCGTTATGATGGGACTTTGTTTGATGCAGAGGTTAGCCTGAATGTCGTCAGAGCTGCGGGTAAAAACTACCTTCAGACTACAGTTCACGACATCACAGAGCGAAAGAGCGCCGAAGAAAAGATTCAATATCTGGCCACACACGACTCCCTGACTGACCTCCCCAACCGTTTGATGTTCAGCCAGTTGTTGAACCACGCAATCCAGGCAGCGCAGCGCTATAAACGGCAGCTCGCCGTTTTCTTTATCGATCTGGATCGCTTCAAGATTATCAACGACACACTGGGGCACGAAGCGGGTGACAAACTGTTGCAGGAAGTGGCAACTCGATTGAGGCAATCGCTGCGGGCGGTCGACGTTATCGCTCGTCTGGGAGGGGATGAGTTCGTTATACTGATCGAGGAGATCAAGGATCTGGAACAGGTCGCCACAGTGGCCCGGAATGTCCTTTCTACGGTCATAAAACCGATGGCCATCATGGATCAGGAATGCCGTGTAACGGCAAGTATCGGCATCAGTATCTACCCAAAAGCTGGTATGGACGAACAATCCTTGATGAAAAATGCCGATATCGCCATGTATTTTGCCAAGGCGGAAGGCAAGAACAACTACCAGTTTTATTCTAAGGATATTAAAGCTCAATCCATCGAACGTTTTTCGGTCGAGACAAACCTGCGGGAGGCATTGCAGCGAAACGAACTCTTCCTGCATTATCAGGCCAAACTGGATTTTAGGACCGGTGCGATCACCGGTGTGGAGGCCCTGCTGCGCTGGCAGAACCCATCCCTTGGTTCGGTGTCCCCCCTGCAACTCATTCCGGTAGCCGAAGAGACAGGGCTGATCATACCCATCGGCAGATGGGTCATGAAAACCGCCTGCGCCCAGAATGTCGCTTGGCAAAACCAGGGGCTTCCCCCTGTCTGTATGGCCGTAAATTTGTCACTGCGTCAACTCACGGATGGAGGCCTACTCGAAGATATCAGAACAGCGCTGGATGAATCCGGGATGGAGCCGAATCTACTGGAACTTGAAATCACCGAAAGTATGGTGATGCATAACCCCAAGCGCATGGTCAAGGTACTCTCGAAGATCAAGGACTTGGGTGTACGGCTCGCCATCGACGATTTCGGTACAGGGTACTCTTCTCTCTCCCAGCTCAAGCACTTCCCCGTCGACACACTCAAGGTGGACCGGTCCTTTATCCGTAATATACCCGATAATGCTGAGGACAAAGCTATTACCGAGGCGATCATTGCCATGGGCAAGACTCTCAGGCTTACCGTCGTGGCCGAAGGTGTGGAAACGCAGGAGCAAATGGACTTTTTGCAGGAACACTCCTGTGATGAAATGCAAGGGTTCTACTTCAGCAAACCCGTTGTGCCCGAACGGTTTGCCGACCTGCAGCGGAAACATATCCTCAAATGAGATTGTCGATAGCTTAAGTTTACGACATTGGGATAAAATGCGGGGGTGCGATCGGCGGACGAACGGCTATTTTTTCAGAGCCCGGCAGTTGTCTCCCCGACTTTTTACCTGCGGCGGGTCAGCTCCAGGTAATACCGGCTCTGTTCGTCGCCGGGGTTGCGCGCCAGGGCTCTGGTCAGATAGACAATGGCCTTGGCCGTATTTCCCCGCAGGTAGTAGGCGGTGCCCCCCAGTTTGCTGAGAATGACCCCGTCATCCAGCGCCAGGGAGAGGGTGATGGACAGGTTGGTCACCGCCTCTTCCGGCGCGCTGCGGCGAAGTCCCACCATGCCCAGGTACTTGCGAGCCAGTTGGGGACGTCCATTGGATTATTGGATTACAATGAACGATACATATGATAATGGAAATGAATGCCACGAAAAGCCAGAATAGATACGCCCGGTGCACTGCATCATATCATTGTTCGAGGAATTGAGAGGCGAAGGATTTTCTACGATGATCTGGATCGGGAAAATTTTATTGCGCAGCTTGGGGTCTAATACCCCGTCGCTTGCGACGATAAATCGATTTTATCCTTTGTTGATACCCCGCTGCTTGCGGCGGGGTGGTTCATTGAACGCTACGGCACCAAAAAAACAGCCGCCCGAAAGGGGTACCGTGAATATGTCGAAAAGGGGATTTCTGACGGTCGCCGTCCGGACCTGGTCGGCGGCGGGTTAATCCGCAGTGCCGGTGGTTGGGGTGCCGCCAAGGCCATGCGTCGCGGGATGGAACTGATGGAAGGAAGTTTTCGCTGACGGATAAAATCAGTTGGACTTTAGCGGTGTTGCTTGATAAGTTCATTGGAAATGATGATTTTTCTTAGGAAATCGACCAGTTCGGCACATATATTGGAAAGCAGGTTGCCTGCCAACTCGATCATTTTTGCTGTCGATTTTCGGCATGGTATTCTCCTTTCTTTATAATGCTTAGCGGTTATAATTAGGGCTTGCTGAATATTAGATAAATGGTTGAAATTTTATGTGTATTCTGATATAGAAATGCCATGAGAATGCAAAGAAAACCATATCAAACCTCAAAAAATCTGGCATTTTTTCTCAAATATTATGTACCCACACGATGAAAAACAATTAGAATTTTTTCTGCCATTTGGTGGGAAGTTGGGCCCGAACAACAGATGGGCGGAGCTGGCTGAGTTGATACCTTGGGCCAAGTTCGAAGCCAGTTACTCAAAAAGTCTTAAAGGCTCGGGAGATGGACCCCCGGCAAAATCAGTCAGGGTTGCACTCGGATCGCCTGGGGTGGGACAATTACAATGAGTCGCTGGATTTAGCAGATCAAATTCGTTCATACAAAAACCGGTTCGGATGTTATCCAGCCAGTGTTCATGCAGATAAAATCTATCGGAACCGCACAAATATCAAGTTTTGCAAAAAGCACGGGATTGGGTTGCCGGGCCCTTCGCTTGGAAGGCCGCCCAAAGATGCACCCAAAAGAGCAATGATCCGAAAGCAGACTCGTCAGAATGAGATTGGCCGCATACCGATAGAGGGTAAATTCGGCCAGGCGAAACGCCGATTCAGCCTATCTATGATAATGAGCAAACTGGCTGAGACCTCCGAGACTGCCATTGCTGTTATTTTCCTTGTCATGAACCTGGAGAAGTGGTTGAAGGTCATGCTCATAATTTTTTTTGTTTGCTTTTGGGGGCTACGCACACCCAAAAACGAGAAAACGATGGGTTTTCATTAGACAGTCAGGTGCAGATGGATGGCTGTTTCATTCTCTTGTGAGCCTGCGGCTTAACGAAATTTGAATAGTTCAGCAGGCCCTAATTAGAATTGAGTATATCATGCTGAATGCAATTTTTAATGTTTTATCACCTTAAGTTAATGGTATTGGTATAGAAATAGAAAAAATGATACTTTAAATTTAAAAGAGAGGCATATGAGCAACGATAATTATATACTTTTTCTTGAGAGTTTAAATGAAATAGATCGTTCTTTAAGGCGAACAAACGAACTTAATCAAACATTGGAAAATGTTCTAGATACGATGCTTTCCATTTTTAAGAGTGATAGAGCTTGGTTATTGTATCCATGTAATCCCGATGCGCCATCCTGGAGCGTGCCTATGGAAAGAACACGAAAAGGTTATCCGAGTGCATTGAGTGGGGGCAAAAACATACCAATGCTTCCAGAGGCAGTTTCGGTTTTTAAAACAGCACTCGAATTTGACAAACCCGTTACTTATGATGAAAATAGCAACCAAGCATTGACTCCTGAAGCTTCAGAACAATTTCAAATCAGATCACTAATTAACACAGCCATTTATCCTAAGATTGGCGAGCCATGGTTACTTGGTATGCATCAATGCTCCTATCCAAGAGTGTGGTCTGAAGAGGATCAATCCCTATTTCATGAAATCGGCAGAAGGATTGCCGATGCATTAAGTACCTTATTGGTGTTGAATAATCTTGAAGAGAGCGAAAGAAAATATCGTGCACTTGTTGAGTCATCAAATGATTTGCATTGGGAAGTTAACAGGGATGGTGTTTACACTTATGTAAGTCCTAAAATTAAAGAAATTTTGGGGTATGACCCCGAAGAAATTATAGGCAAAACGCCGTTTGACCTCATGGACAAAGGTGAAGTCAAACGTATTGAGACACAATTTAATAAAGCCGTTCAAAACAGAACAGCTACCGTGACTATTGAGCATCCGAATTGTCATAAAGACGGGCACACGGTTATTCTAGAAACCAAGGGCGTCCCAATAATTCATACGGATGGTACATTCATAGGATTCAGAGGTGTGGACCGAGACATTACTGAGCGAAAAGAAACACAGATACGACTTAAGAGGAGTGAGGAACGCTATCGAAAAGTTTACAGCACTGCACCAATGGCCTTTATTGTCTGGGACAAAGATTGCCGCGTCTTAGAATGGAATGATCAGGCTGAAAAGCTGTTCGGATACAAGATGGCAGAGGTAAAGGGGAAGAATTTTTTTGATCTGATTATACCTGAAATAGAGAAAGAGGCGGTAAAGCTGGCTGTGGAGAATCTGTTAAAAGGTGAAATCGATAAAAATGGCATTTATCAGAATATTACTAAAGATGGAGACCTTATTTGGTGCGAATGGTACAGATCTATTCTCCGAGATGAAAATAATGAAATAACAGGGGCGATATCCCTCGGATTAGATATCACGGAGCGAATAAAGACCGAAAATCAACTTAAAGCATCGGAGAGAACCTATCGGGAAATTTTTGATGGCTCGAATGACGTCTTGTTTATCCACGATATTGAAACAGGAGTGATAATTGATGTAAGCTCAAAAGTAACTGAATTATATGGATATAAACCGTCTGAACTGATAGGGAATACAGTAGAATTCCTGAGTAAAGGCGAGCCTCCTTATACCGCAGTTGAGGCTTTAGAATGGATAAAGAAAACTATTGAAGAAGGACCCCAGATATATGAATGGATGGCGCTTAACAAAGAAAGCGATTCGTTTTGGGTTGAGGTCAGCTTGAAGAAAGTCTCGATCAACGAAAAAGATCGATTAATGGCAGTTGTCAGGGATATCAGGCAGCGCAAGGCCTCTGAAAAAGAGCTGACAAAGTACAGAGAGCATCTTGAAGATCTTGTTGACCAGCGTGCCGCAGAAATAAAGGCAAAAAACAAAGAATTGGAAACATTTACCTATTCAGTCAGCCATGATTTAAAGGCTCCCCTTAGAGGTATTGACGGTTACAGCCGATTACTTGTTGAGGAGTATTCAGATAAACTGGATGAAGAAGGGGTATTCTTCCTAAATAATGTACGTCAGGGAACAACCCAGATGAATAGGCTCATTGAAGATCTTCTTGCATACTCGAGAACGGAGCGCAAGACGCTTCATTATTCCCCTATCGATCTCAAATCGTTTATTGAAAATTTGGTTGGTCAAAGAACCCATGACATCAAAGAACACCGGATTGATCTTAAGATAGAAGTCCCTTACGAAACCATAGAATCTGACACAGAGACGCTGCGGCAGGTGCTTACGAACTATCTAGACAACGCAATTAAATATTCAAAAAAAAATACATCAGGGACAGTAACCATCGGAGGCAGTCATGACGATGAATATTGGACTTTATGGGTTAAAGATGACGGGATTGGATTTGATCCCAAATATCTTGACCGGATTTTTGATATTTTCCAGCGTCTGCACCGCGTTGAAGAATACCCAGGCACCGGCGTCGGACTTGCCATTGTTCGCAAAGCCGTTGAGCGGATAGGCGGCAAGGTGCGTGCCAACAGTTCACCGGGAAAAGGTTCAACCTTTTACCTGGATATTCCAAAAAATAAACCGGTTACCTTGTAGGAGATACTGTTCAATGAATCCAAATAATAATCCTGATAGACCCATTCTTCTGGTGGAAGACAATCCCATGGATATTGATCTGACGTTGAGGGCTTTTAAAAAGGAAGGTCTTACAAATATCGAAATAGCTAGAGACGGAGAAGAAGCGCTGGCTTATATCCCAAGGTGGGAGGCCGGAGATCCTTTGCCATTAATCGTTCTGATGGATTTGAAATTACCCAAAGTCAATGGCTTAGAAGTGACACGCAGTTTTAAAAAACATCCTAAGTTGAAAGTTATACCCATTGTCGTACTGACCAGCTCATCCGAAGATAAAGATATCAAAACCGCATATCAGTACGGTGCTAATTCCTATATCGTGAAACCGGTTAATTTTAGTAAGTTTGCTTCTGTGGCTGCTGAAATAAATTTGTACTGGATTGGCATGACAGTCCTTCCGAGGTGATTCATGAAAATATTATATGTTGAGGATAACCCAACAGACGTTGATTTAACTATTAGAAAATTTCAAAAAAGCGCATATGTCATTGAGACGACCATTGCCAGATCACAGGTTGAGGCTCTTAAAATTATTAAAGGAGATGGTTTTTCCGACTATGATCTGGTTTTGACGGATATGCACCTTCAGGACGGTGATGGTATAGCCATTTTGTCTCATATCAGGGGGCATTCCCTTCCTGTGGCAGTAGTGCTTCTTACCGGCCAGGGAGATGAAGCAGCAGCAGTTTCAGCGCTAAAGGCCGGAGCCGATGATTATGTGATTAAAAAGCAAGGATATTTAGATAAACTGCCGAAAATTCTTGAGGAAGCGCTTGCCTCCTATTGTGAGACAAGAGATATAGGTGTTCAGCTACTCAAAATTCTCTACCTTGAACATAACCAGGTAGATGTTGATCTCACACGTCGTCACTTGGAGCAGCATGCACCACATATTCAGATGGATGCCATATTTTCAGTACATGACTTCTATCAACAGATAAAGCAGTCCGATGTATTAGCACCATATTCTGCATTATTGCTTGATTATCGGCTCCCGCAGGAGAATGCCCTGGAAATAGTAAAAATGATCAAAGAATCCTCCAACCCGGATATCCCGGTGATTCTGGTCACTGGAAAAGGGGATGAAGAAATTGCAGTGAAGGCATTGAAACTTGGTGTCTTTGACTATGTAACCAAGGATCAAGGCTACCTTTATAAACTCCCATCTATTGTGGAAAATGCTTATTACAGCATTCGCCTGTCGCATGAACATGAAGCGTTGCTTGAAAGTGAAAAACGATATAGAAGCTTATTTGAAAATAACCACGTAGCGATGTTGCTCGTTGATCCTGAAAATGGAGATATCATTGATGCAAATCTGGCGGCAACCGCCTTTTACGGATGGACACACCAGGAACTGATAGAAAAATCTATGCATGAAATCAATACGCTGGCAGTTGAAGCGCTTGAAAAAAAGATTGCAGATGCTGTTAAAGAAGAGCAAAACCATTTCATATTAAAGCATCAAGTGGCTGACGGATCTATCCGTGATGTTGAAATTTACAGCGGTCCTATCGATATTGGGGGAAGGTCTCTTCTTTATTCCATGGTTTATGATATTACCCAGCGCCTTGAAGCAGAACGTGAAAAAAAAAAGCTGCAGAAAATGCTGATTCAGGCGCAAAAGATGGAGTCGATTGGTATGCTGGCCGGTGGCATTGCCCATGATTTTAACAACATCCTTACTGCAATTATTGGCTACACTCAACTGGCCCTGGACGATGTTGAAAAAAACTCGTCTATTGAGGATGACCTTAAAGAAGTTTATACTGCGAGCCAACGCGCAAAAGAATTGGTGGCTCAAGTTTTAGCGTTTGCGCGTCAATCGGAAGAAGAAATAAAACCCCTTCAGGTTGATAGTATCCTCAAGGAGGTTTTACAGTTAATTAGGGCCACTATTCCAACCTCAATTGAAATTAAAACAGATATCCATAGTAAGTCCTTAATCATGGGTAACCATACCCAACTCCATCAAATAGTTATGAATTTATGCACAAATGCAGCCCATGCTATGGAAGAAAAGGGCGGGATTCTTCAAATCAACCTCAAAGACATTGTTGTTGATGGAAATTTTTCCAATAAGCAGTTAGACTTAACCTATGGAGATTACATCAGAATATCGATCTCTGATACTGGTACCGGAATTCCGTCTGATATTCTTGAATCAATTTTTGAACCCTACTTCACAACAAAGGAAACTGGAGAAGGGACTGGTATGGGGCTTGCCGTGGTGTACGGTATTGTCGAGAGTTACGGAGGGAAAATTACGGTTAAATCCGAGTTTGGAAAAGGGGCAACATTTGAAATCTATATCCCAGCTACAGGTAAATATGAGTTCCAGCAAAAGCATGAATCAAAGCCGTTGCCGAAAGGAATAGAACGAGTTTTAATTGTTGATGATGAAGCACCGATCGCCAAGATGCTTGCTCAAAACCTTAAACGCCTGGGATACATTGTAACAAGCAAAACAAACAGCTTGGAGGCTTTGGAACTATTCCAGGCAAAGCCCAATGATTTTGACCTGATTGTAACTGATATGACAATGCCGAATTTGACTGGAGACGCCCTGGCAATAAAATCGATGAGGATACGACAAGATATTCCAATAATTCTATGCACCGGATACAGTAAAAAAATTTCTAATGAGACAGCCTCACAAATTGGTATAAAAGCATTTGTTTATAAACCTATTTTACAATCTGATTTCGTAAAAACGGTTCGAAAAGTGCTCGATGAGGCTAAAGATGAAACTCGAAAATGACGTTTGGGGACGTCCATTGGATTATTGGTTTACAATGAACGATACATATGATGATGGAAATAAATGCCACGAAAAGTCAGAATAGACACGCCCGGTGCACTGCATCATATCATTGTTCGAGGAATTGAGCGGCGACGGATTTTCTACGATGATCTGGATCGGGAAAATTTTATTGAACGCTTTGGCATCGTTTTAACCGAAAGCGATGCCCCCTGTTTTGCCTGGGCCTTGATTCCCAATCACTTCCATTTGTTATTGAGGACAGGGACGACGCCGATGGCCACGGTGATGCGACGGCTTTTGACCGGGTATGCCGTAAGCTTTAACCGGCGCCACCGCCGTCATGGCCAGTTGTTTCAAAATCGGTACAAATCCATTTTATGCCAGGAAGATGCGTATTTAAGGGAACTGGTTGGTTGGGCGTGTCGCGCTGCTGATGAATCTCGAACCCGGTGACATAGTGTCCGCCGGCAAATACCCCCAAAGGGTCAGAGCCCGCAGTTTATTATGCTATTGGGGCGCACGGGAACTCGGGGTGGCGACAGTCGCATTGGCTGAAAAAGTCAATTTAGCGCAACCCACAGTCAGCCAGGCGATTTCAAGGGGGCAAAAAATTGCCGAAGATCTGGGATTACGGTTTTGCGATCAGATAAACCAATAATTCAATGGATGTCCCCCACATCCCCGTGTGACCCCGCAAGGTGGAGTGGTATCGCCTGTGCTGGCCAATGTGTACCTGCATTTCGCGCTTGACCTGTGGTTCGAGAAGGTCGTCAAGGCCCACTGTAAAGGTGATGCAGTGATGATCCGATACGCAGACGATTTTGGCTGTGCCTTTCGATACCGCGAGGACGCAAGAAAGTTTTTCAAGACTCTGCCAAAACGGCTTGAGAGGTTTAGCCTATCGGTAGCGTCGGAGAAAACCCGGTTGACGCGGTTCAGCCGATTTCATCCGGGCATTCGCGGACGGATTATCTTTTTAGGTTTCGAGACTTACTGGACCAACGACCAACAAGGGAAGGTAAGAGTAATGCAGCACACCGCCCGCAAGAAGTTGCATGGTGTCTGTCGCCGTATTAAAGATTGGATAAAAGCAAATCGCCATTTAAAAGGGAGGGGGTTCATAACGGCCCTCAACAGACGGTTACGCGGGCATTACAATTATTACAGCGTGGTCGGCAATTCACGGTCATTATGGCGTTTTTTCAACTGGGAAGTTCAATGTGCGTGTAAATGGCTGAACCGGCGCGGTGGCAAGCGAAGAAGCTTCACCTGGAAGGTATTTAGTGCGGCCATAGAGCGCCTGGGTATCGCAAGACCCAAGCTCCCTGTATCGACGAAACGACATCGCGTGTTTTCTTGATGCTGATGCGTGGCGCGAAAGCGAGTTCAACCGAGGAACCGGATGCGGGAAAACCGCACGTCCGGGTCTGTGCGGGGGGGCGCCGGGTAACCGGAGTTCCTACCGCGAGATATTTCAAAGGAACAAATTTATGGAATCAGAATTAAGCAATAGTGCAAAGCGTGTACAGGATTTCCTTTCTGCAATGGGATTTTCATTTGATGTCAAGGAACTACCTGGTTCAACGAGGACCGCTCAGGAGGCTGCTGATAGCATAGGGTGTACGGTAGCACAGATTGCCAAATCGCTTGTTTTCAAGGAGAAGAAAACGGATCGACCTATTCTTGTCATTGCATCTGGCTCAAATCGAGTTGATGTGAAAAAAATCCAGAAGTCGGTGGGTTTAAAACTTGGAAAGGCGGATGGTAGTTTTGTGAAGGATAGAGTCGGTTATGCAATCGGTGGTGTTCCGCCAGTAGGTCATAATGAACCTTTGGAAACTTTGTTGGATAGAGATTTGAAAAAATATGAAACGATATGGGCAGCGGCAGGCACACCTTTTGCCGTTTTTCAGCTAAAGCCTGCCGATCTGGAACCTGTTACCAAAGGGAAATGGATCGATTTGTCGGAAGAAATATAACCACTCACTGGTGCCGACCCAAAAAGCTGGGCGGCACAGTTCAATCATTATGAGCTTAAAACAATTTGAAAAGATAAAAATTGGTAAACCGGGTATGAGCAAATCCAGAAAAGAAAACCTCGGCTACTGGGAGGTAACAGCAATAGGGATCGGCGGAATGGTCGGGGGCGGGATTTTTGCTGTTCTTGGCCTTTCAGTGGAGTTAACCAATGGGGGCGCGCCAGTAGCATTTCTGATTGCGGGTATCGTTGCCCTCGTTACCTCCTATTCGTATGCAAGACTCTCCGTCACGTATCCAAGCCAAGGAGGAACAGTCGCTTTCCTGGATCGGGCGTTTGGCCCGGGTTTGCTGACAGGGAGTGCGAACATCCTGCTGTGGATAAGTTACATCGTCATGCTATCGCTGTATGCCTATGCTTTCGGAAGCTATGGCGCATCATTCTTTCCCCAGGCCTCACAGGTTTTTTGGAAACACATTCTGATCACGGGCAGTATTGTCAGCATTACGGGTCTCAACCTTTTGAACGCCAGACTGATTGGTGAGGCCGAAGACTGGGTTGTGCTCCTCAAATTGGTGATTCTGTTTCTTTTTATTGGGGTTGGTGTCTGGGGCATTGATAGCACCAGGCTTGCGCCTGCTTCATGGTCATCCCCTTTGAGTCTGATTGCAGGCGGGATGATTATTTTTCTTGCCTATGAGGGATTCGAGTTGATTGCCAATACTGCGCAGGATGTTCGGGATGCGCCTAAGATATTACCCCGCGCTTTCTATTCAAGCGTTGCTTTCGTCATAGTTCTCTATGTTCTAGTTGCCATAGTTACAGTGGGAACGTTGCCCGTTGACAAGATTGTAGAGGCCAAAGACTACGCACTGGCTGAGGCAGCACGGCCGTCCCTGGGGCAAACAGGATTTATCTTGATTGCCATTGCAGCAATGCTTTCGACGGCTTCTGCTATCAATGCCACGATATACGGTGCCGCCCGACTGAGCTATGTTATTGCAAAAGACGGAGAACTGCCAGGCCGGTTGGAGGAAAAAGCCTGGGGAAAGCCGATTTGGGGGCTTTTTATTACATCAGGGGCTACCCTGCTAATTGCGAATCTGGTCGAACTTTCCAGTATGTCGACCATGGGCAGTGCCGGTTTCCTCTTAATTTTTGCAGCGGTCAATGGCGCTAACGCGGCAATGGCGGAGGAAACCCGAAGCAATCGCTTGCTCTCATTAATAGGGGGTGGGCTTTGCCTTAGTGCATTAGGGAGTCTGATCTGGCAAACTGCAAACGATTCTCCCGGGAAGCTTTGGTTTTTGTTCGCGATGGTAGGGGCGGCCTTTTTCATTGAATTCACCTTTCGGGTCATTACGGGGCGGACAATGAACCTTTCAAAGATCAGGAAAATGGATCATTGAAATCTTAAAGTGAAAATGGGTGACCCCATTTCATTCAGCACTATGGAGACAGAAAACAGGAACATTTTATCTGTGTTTCCATAAACGGTGCAAACGAGGTTATGACGGTCCGGGTGGTGACCATTGGTCTTATCAATAAAAGCCATGGTCATCCCAGGGAAGTGTTTGCCGATGTCATCGCGGAAAGGGCTTCTGCCGTAATTGTGGCCCATAACCACCCGGGTAAGGACTTGAACCCCAGCAAAGAAGATATCCAGATTACAAAAAGACTCAAAGCGGCTGCCGATATACTTGGTTTGAACCTTTTGGATCATATCATCTTTAATGCAAAGGGGTATTATTCTTTTGCTGAAAATGATGAGATATAGAGATATTATATTCAACAAAAAAATGAACTGGTTACAACTGTCGCATCTGGGAAAAGCATCTGGGGCCGGACCGAGGTAATATATTGATAAAATGTGAAAAACAATAAAATTTGAGGGCTATTTGAGTCTTAGCGTAATGATTTTAATATCAAAAACATGATTCTAAGAAAAATAATGTAGCTCAGGATACTTATGCCACGGGGAAATCGGTATTACATACCGGGTTTGATATATGGCACACCCCCGTTAAACAAAAACCAAAAAAGGTTTTACGGGGCAGGTAACCCATCGTTGCCATAAAAAAGAGTTTCTTTTAAAATTTGTAAAGGACCGCCGTCGCAGGATGTATTGGCTTTTCGAGGCAAAGAAAAGGTTCGGATTAGCTATTTTAGGTTATATGATTACCTCAAATAATATCCATCTACTTGCCAGGGGTAAATCTTTCAATGATGTTATTCCTAAATCGATCCAGCTCATTTCTGGTAGAACAGGCCAGGAATACAACCAGCGGAAAGGACGTAAGGGCGCTTATTGGGAAGATTGCTATCATGCAACTCTAAGCGAGGATAATACCCATTTATGGAACGATTTTATTTTAAATTTAAATATATAGGTTGGGCAAAACCCAATAGTAGAGACAATAGTACCAACCCCAATGGTACAAGGCTACTCAAATCAGTAGTTTATCCTTGAAAAGAAGAGATCGAAGCGGGTGACCCGAAAAGAAGAAACCTGACCATTTTAACACAAATAAGATGGGGGAAACAAAATGACCACTCTCAACACTTCGAGCAGATTTGCACTCGTTATCGCGTGCGCACTTTTTTAGATTTGTGCGGGATGCAGCAGTCATATTGGCAGTAATAATGAGCCGGAAGAGGACAATGCCATCGTCGAGTTTATTGATGTCCACGGCAAGTACACCATTGATGTGTCTTCCCACGCCAGCGCGACCATCGACCCAGACTCAATTGCCGTCGTTTATCCCTCCGATGTGGCTCAGGCGAACCGGCCGGTGGATTACTACTTCCCGGACGGACTGATCTCCTTTACCATAGAAAACTTAAATCCCGCTGGCGGCGATACCGTGACCGTTGTCATAACGTTTCCGACGGTTTTTGATGCCGACGCCAAATATTATAAGGTCACGAATGCAGGTTTCGAAGCGTTCGGCGATGCTGTTATTAACGGCAATCAGGTGACACTGACGCTGACCGATAACGGCATTGGGGATTCGGATGCCATAGCCGGGCAGATTACAGACCCGGGCGGCGTGGCGGTTCCCGTTGCCACCACCCATAATCTGGTGAACAGCCAGCCGATGATTACCGCTGAAAAACTTATCAATACAACGACGTACCTGCAACAAGGGCGTCCCAAGATGGTCGCTCTCAATAATGGCGGTTATGTGGTCGTCTGGCAATCCTACCCGCAGGACGGTGATCAGATGGGGATATATGCCCAGAGGTTTGATGCCGCCGGCACAAAGCAAGGCGCAGAGGCACGGGTGAACACGACCACGGAAGGAACGCAGGAGATGCCTGAGATCGCCAAGCTTAGGGACGGTGGATATGTTGTGGTGTGGAAGAATCCATATAATAACATCCGGGGCGGAGCGGGCAACGTCTATTTTCAACAATATAATTTCGGCGGCGTACCCGTGGGAAGTGAAACACTGGTTGGCGTTAGTTCAGGTGATTCAAGAGGCTCCTATGACGTGGCCGGGCTAAGCGGGGGCGACTTTGTGGTGGCCTATACAACCGATGATGGTGGTGAAAGTGATTTGGGCCAAGGTTCCTGGGGCATTGCCATGCAGGTGTTCGACCCTGAAGGTGAAAGGGTCGTTGGTGAGACTATTGTCAATACGAACACCTATGACCAACAGTTTGAGCCTTCTGTTGCCGCATTGCATGACGGGGGTTATGTCGTGGCTTGGACATCCCGGCAATCCCGGTTTCCCGAATTTTCCCAAGACGATGAAAGCTATGGAATATTTTCTCAACGGTTTGACGCCAATGGTGTGCCCGTTGGTGAACAGGCCCATGTGAATACAACAACCGCCGGCGTCCAGAAACAACCCTTTGCCGCGGCCCTGAATACCGGCGGATTTATAGTGGTCTGGGAGTATGATAGGGACGTTAATGACTATGATGAACCTGAAATTTATGCCCAGCTATATAATTCCGCGGGCGAGGCTGTTGGATCGGAAACGCAGATCAACACCTCGGCAAGCCTCGGAACGCTTGGTCACGTATCGGGTTTCAGCGATGGCGGATATATAGTGACATGGTCCGTTTTTTTAAGACCATCTGCAAAATCGGAAGTATATGCCAGGCGGTTCAACGCAGCAGGGGTGCCGATCAGCAACGCGTTTATCGTAAACATCAGGACGGAAAATGAGCAACGACGGCCATCCGTAGCTGTTCTAAATGACGATAGCTATGTCGTGGCATGGCAGTCGTCATTCATAGACAGCAGGTTCGAAGATATCTACGCAAGACGTTTCCGCACTGAACAGAGCGAGGAGATCGTCGTTACCGGCCATGAGAATGCGACGACCACAATAGATATTCTACCCTATGCCTTTGATCAGGATACGGACGACGTTCTCAGCCTATACGAGTGCCTGCGCACCGGCGATGGCGGAAGCATCACTATTGTCGGCGACCGCATTGTTTTTGATCCGGGCAGTTATTATAATTATCTCGGTCATGGTGAAACCGCCACTGTTTCTCTTCTCGTCACCGTTACGGATGATTCGGGTGAATCGAACGCGGTCAGCGAACCAGCCGTTGTGGATATTATCATCACCGGCACCAACGATCTTCCGGTGGTTACCGCCGCTGTGACCGCATCGGCCACCGAAGATGATCCGCAATTCAATGTCAATTTGCTGGAAAATGCCGCCGACCCTGACGGCGACAGCTTGAGCGTTATTGCCCTGACCCTTGAAAGCGGCGATGCCTCGGGTGTTACCGTGGGAACTAATGCGCTCAACATCAACCCGGCCGACTATTCGGACCTCAATGATGGGGAAAGCAACGTCATCGAATACAGTTACACGGTGTTCGACGGCATGCAGGGGGTTTCACAAACAGCCACCATCACCATCACCGGCACCGGCACCGGCGACGGACCCGGACCCGATCCTGCGGATATTCAAGTCAATACCTACACCACGTCCGATCAAAGAGCACCTTCCGTTGCGGCGCTGAGCGGCGGTGGATATGTGGTGACATGGCGATCCGATGGCCAGGATGGAGATGACGACGGCATCTATTTCCAACGCTACAATGCAGACGGCAGCGAACTGGGGGATGAAACCTTGGCCAACACGACATGGGAGGGAAGACAGTGGCAATCGGACGTTAGCGGCCTGACCGATGGGGGCTTTGTCATAACGTGGAGAGACGGAGGAGACACGGCCGCGGACAATATCTATCTCCAGCGCTTTGATGCATCGGGAGCAAAGGTCGGCAGTGAAACCCGTGTGAATACGACCACAACCAATTACCAATCGCTACCGGAGGTGGCGGGATTGAATGACGGCGGTTATATGGTCATTTGGTCCTCTTCCTGGGACGGCAGTTATACCGGTGTATACGCCCAGCGATACGATGCCGATGGCAATACCGTCGGCGGAGAAACACGGGTCAATACCACCACGGAGAACTATCAGACGCCCAATGCCATTACGCCGTTGAACGACGGGGGCTATCTGATCGTCTGGAGTTCCGAGGAACAGGACGGAGACAATCTCGGAATATATTTTCAGCGCTATGACAGCAGCGGCAATACTGTCGGTGGCGAGACGCTGGTAAACACAACCACTGAAGATGTCCAGTGGGGCGCTTCCGCGGCAGCCCTGAGCGGCGGGGGATACATCATTGCCTGGACTTCCTATGGACAGGACGGTGACGATTACGGCATCTATCATCAGCGATACGATGCTGATGGGAATGCCGTCGGTCTGGAAACCCTGACCAATACCTACACAGACGGCCAACAGTATGAGGCTCGCGCGGCCGGGCTGAGTGTCGGTGGATATGTTGTCTCCTGGCGAGCCGGGGGCGGTCAGGACGGCAGCGGTGACGGGGTGTATTTTCAACGCTACGATGCTGACGGCAATCCGCTTGGTACGGAAACCCTTGTTAATACAACAACGACGGGCAATCAAAGCGGTGCTTCGATCGCTGCAATCAATGGCGGCGGCTACGTTATAACGTGGGAAACCTACGGCCAGGATGGTGATGGGTACGGTATTTTTCTTAAGCAGTTTGATGCAAATGGTGACGTGGTAACTGTCCCCTGATGGGAAGCTACTTTTCAGGATAATGGGTAATTCATCAGGGATCTTAACGTCCATTGGATTATTGGTTTATATCTCTCGTGGTCCCTCGCGGGTCGGACCGTAACAACATACTGTTACTATAATAAATACGGCCGAAAGCGGGGGCTTTACGAGGCTTAAAACGATGTTTTTGGGGCTAAAAACAGCCTTCTAAGAGAAGCTGTATCGCACAGGATGACTATGCCACGGGAAATCGATATTACATACCGGGTTTGATATGGCACATTACCCATCGGTGCCGCAAAAAGGAATTTCTGCTTAAATTCGCCCGGGATCGCAAATGCTGGCTGCGTTGGCTGTATGAGGCCCAAAAGCGGTATGCGCTGACGATACTCAATTTTACCTACATCGAATCATATTTATCGACTTGTTCAGGATACGGGCCATCGCCATTTTTTATCCAAGGCCATACAACTGGTCGCCGGGCGCACAGCCTAAGGCGTACAATATACGGAAGAAGCGAAAAGGCGCTTTCTGGGAGGACCGGTACCATGCAACAGCTGTTCAGGATGACACCTATTTGATCCGCTACATGCTCTATATTGACCTGAATATGGCCAGGGTCGGCGTTACCGGTCATCCATCGGCAGCAAAATGAGCCCGCTAAGGGTACAAACAGCTTGAATTGGAATGTTTATCCTATTAATTCAGTGTCATGGTTCGGTCCGACCCACGATCCCCATTCAAGCAGTTGACACAGTGAACTGGACAAGAGCGCTTTCAACTCCGGTAAGGTTTTATACTTTCGGGAGGGACAATTCGGGCTTTGTCCGGTTAGAAAGACAAACCGGTTGCGGATGACCTCTGTATCCGAGGAACCGGTTTTCCGCCTTTGAATATTTGTGCAATATTTTCAGGAGACTGCAGCAGGGTGATATCCATCAGGGGATCTCCGTCCACCACGAGCAGGTCAGCCTGTTTTCCGGGAATCAGGGTCCCGATGCGGTCATCTATTCCCAGAGCTTGGGCGTTGTTTCGCGTGGCGCAGATAATGGCGTCCATGGGAGAAAGACCCGCAGACACATAAAGGGCCAGTTCTTCGGCATGGCTTCCCATGACATGGTTGGTGACCTGGGGCGTCAGGAGGAAATCCGTTCCCAGGCCGATCCTGACCCCAGCCTTCCAGGCTTGGATGAAAGCGCCTTTGTGGACCTTTAGCAGGCTCCTGGCTTTTTTAAGATGCCGGGGCTTGATTCCGATCCTCTCACCGCGATGGACCAGGGCATGAAAAACCGACAGCGTCGGAATCAGAAAGGCGTTGGTCTTGAGCATTAACTCAATAGCCTGGGAATCGAGGCCTGTGCCGTGTTCTATTGTATCAACTCCGCCTTGAAGCGCGTTGATTATCCCTTGGTTTCCTTGGGCATGGCTGGCGACTTTAAGGCCCATGGCGTGGGCTTCATCTGTCATGGTGCTGATCTCCGCTATTGAATACTGGGTATATTCCGGGGAATCGGCGTCGGACATCACACCACCGGTGGTCATAATCTTAATCAAGTCCGCCCCGGCCCGGGCCTGCTCGCGGACCGCCCGGCGACAGTCCGTTTCCCCGTCGGCAATCCGACAGAAATCTCGATCTGCCACCCAGCCGTCCGGCAGATGATGCGTGGGATCGCCGTGCCCGCCGGTTTGAGAGATGACCTTTCCCGCAGATAGAATCCGTGGGCCCGGAACCGCCCCTTCGTTGATGGCGTTGCGAATGAACAGGCTGATGTAGGTGCCCGGATCCCGGATAGTGGTGAACCCGCTGTCCAGAAGGCGCCAGGCATCCATGGTTGCCCTGGCGGTTCGCAGGCAGGGATCATCCACCATCCAGGTTAACGTGTCCAGGGATGTTACGCCCAGCAGGTGCACATGGGCATCGATCAATCCTGGCATTATGGTTTTGCCCCGACAATCAAGGCGCCGGGCATCCTCTGGAATGCTTAATTCCTCTGATGTTCCGGCTGCACAGACAAGGTCGCCCTGAATCAGCAGGCAGCTTTGTTCCAGCGGCGCGGCACCGGTCCCATCGATAAGGGTTCCACCTGTAAGGGCTATGGTTGTTTCTTTCATTATGCTCCTAATCCGGTCATCATCGTTACTGTCGACAACGGGTATTCACCGGCGTTTTACGGATTCTCAAGGATATCGATGACAGGCCACCCAATGGTCTTTTCCAATTTGCCTGAGTTCGGGCCTTTCCCGGGTGCATATAGGCAGGTGCTGGCTACACCGGGGGTGAAAATGGCACCCGGAAGGCGGCGAAAGCGGTGAGGGGATCTCACCGGTAACCGGTTGAAAGTCAGTGTGCCGCCTTTCGATGCGAGGCACTTGGGACATCAAGGCCCGGGTATATGGATGACCGGGTTGATCAAACAGCGTTTCTGTATCCGCAATTTCCATGATGCGTCCAAGGTACATGATGACCACCCGGTCGCTGATATGCTCCACGACGCCCAGATCGTGGCTGATAAAAAGAGAAGTCAAGGCCAGTTCCAGGCGCAGCTCGTTGAAAAGATTTATGATTTGGGCCTGGATGGATGCGTCAGTGCCGAGACGACTTCGTCGCAGACCAGGAAATCGGGTTTTACGGCCAATGCCCGGCAGATGGCTATGCGCTGCCTTTGCCCGCCGGAAAATTGATGTGGAAAGCGATTTTTGTAAGAAGGTTCCAGGCCGCATCGGGCCATGAGAGCGTCCACATAGTCAGGGATCTCTTCCCGGGTGACGATGCCATGATAGCGGGGGGCCTCTCCGATGATCTGCCCCACGCGCATCCGCGGATTAAGGGAGGCAAAGGGATCCTGGAAGATCATCTGGAGATCCAGCCCGTTTTTTTTGGGCCTTTTGTTTTTCATCTGCTCAAGCAAACGGCCTTTGAACCGGACTTTCCCATGGGTGGGTCTAATGATCCCGGCCACGATCCTTCCCAGGGTTGATTTGCCGCATCCCGATTCGCCTACCAGGCCAACGACCTCCCCCTTTTTTATCTGCAGCGAAACGGTGTCCACGGCATGAACCTCGGATTCCGGAAACCCTATGCCCAGGCGGTGTACCAACCTTGCTGCAAAGTCCAACTCCTTGCGGAATATTTTGACAAGATCCTCAAGCTCCAGGACAGTTGAGTTCTGGCCCTGCACGGTCATGCCAAACCTCCTTCGGGGAAATGGCAACGCACCCAGTGGCCGGGAGCTCTTTCAACCATGGCGGGTATTTCCCGGCAAGCTGTCCGGGCCCGACGGCAGCGCTCTATAAAGGCGCAGCCCACCGGTAAGTTGTCCAAAGAAGGCGTAGAACCGGGAATCTGCGCCAGGGGACTCCCTCTGCGGGTGCGGCTGGGAATTGATCCGATAAGTCCGAGGGTATAAGGATGCAAAGGGGTGTCCAGCACATCATCAGTGGTTCCCGTCTCCACCAGACGCCCCGCGTACATGACCCCGATTCTATCGGCCAGGCCGGCAACCACTGTCAGGTCGTGGGTGATCCAGACGATGGCTGTCCCTTTGCTGCGGCTGAGTTCCTGTACTTCAGAAAGAATCTGGGCCTGGATGGTGACATCCAAAGCCGTCGTCGGCTCATCTGCGATGATCAGTCCAGGTGAGTTTATCATTGCCAAGGCAATGGCAAGCCGTTGGCGCATACCACCGGAAAATTGATGGGGATAAGCCCTGAGGCGCTCTTCAGGCGCCGGAATACCCATCTGGGCCAGGGCAGATGCTGCCTCTTTTCGGGCTTGATGTATAGGCATGGGCCGATGGGCCCTGATCGCTTCAATGACCTGGGTATCGACCCGCAGGACCGGATTCAGCGCCGTCATTGCATCCTGGAAAATCATCGCCATTTCCATTCCCCGCAATTGGCGCAGGCCGAATGGGTCCATTTTTGCGAGGTCAGTCCCATTTAATCGAATTGAGCCAGACACAATCTTTCCAGGTAGCGGCACCAGCCCCAGCACTGACAGCCCGGTGATGGTCTTGCCCGAGCCGGACTCTCCCACGATACCAAAAATCTCCCCGGCTGAGACGGAAAAACTGACACCATCCACAGCCTTTACAACGCCGGTTTTTGGGAAAAAATGGGTTGACAACCCCTCAACGCAAAGTACGGGTTCTTGACGGTTCATCGCTGCCCCCTTGGATTTAGGACATCACGTAACCGGTCGGCCACCAGGTTGATGCTGGCCACCGCGACGAGAAGGGCGATACCGGGAAAAACGCTAATCCAGTATTGGCCGCTGAGAATATACTGGAACCCGTTGGCGATCAGGAGTCCCAGTGAAGGCTCGGTAATGGGCAGTCCCACTCCGAGAAAGCTCAAGGTGGCTTCCAACTGGATTGCATTGGCCACATTGACTGTGGACACAACGATGAGGGGCGGCAGGCAGTTCGGTAGCAGGTGGCGTAACAGAATTCGCCAAGGAGGCAGCTCCAGGTTCCGGGCCGCCTCCATATATTCCTTTTCCCTTTCCATCAGGGCGGTAGCCCGTACGGTCCGGGCATAAAAGGCCCACTGGCTCAGGATCAGGGCCAGCAGGACTTTATCCACCCCGCGCCCGAGCATTGCCAGCAGGATAAGCGCGATCAATATCGGTGGAAACCCAAGTTGAATATCCACGGCACGCATGATTAGCGAATCCAACCGCCCACCGGCATAGGTGCCAAGCAGTCCGATAAGGGTTCCCAGAACAAAGGCCGCGGCTCCGGAGAGAATCCCCACCCAGAGGCTGATCCGCAGCCCGTACAAGATTGCGCTGACCATGTCCCGCCCCTGGTCGTCGGTGCCCAGCCAGTAGGTGCTGCCATCCGGACTGTTGCTTCCGGGGACCAAACGACTGTCCATGATATCGATCTGGGCCAGGTCGTATGGGTTCTGGATGGATAACCAGGGTGCCAACAGGGCGACGATTACAACAATGGTCAGAACAGCAAGGGAAACAATCGCGATACGGCTGTCCGTAAAATTTGAAACCATCTGTCGTAACGGGCTCATGGCGGAAAATGATTTGTTTGACATTAATTCGGAATTCATATCTGCCTTTCTCCCAGGCGCACCCGGGGGTCAAGCCAGGAGTAGAGAATATCCACTACAAAATTGATCCCCATGAACATGACCACGGTGATCAGCAGGTAGGAGATAACCACTGGCCGGTCAAGCATGTTGATGGAATCAATGATAAGTTTGCCCATTCCCGGCCAGGCAAATACGCTTTCGGTCACCACGGCAAAAGCCAGCAGGACCCCAAACTGCATACCGATCACTGTGATGATGGGGATCAGGGTGTTTTTCAAAACATGAACCCCCATGACCCTTGTCTGGGTCAGCCCCTTGGCCCTGGCAAGGGTAATGTAATCCTGCTGCAGCACCTCGCTGACACCGGCTTTGGTCAGACGGATAACCAGGGCCATGGGAAACAGGGCCAGGTTGACTGCCGGTAATGTGAGATGTTTCAAACCGTCCAGGGTTATGAAACTCAGAGAAATGCCCATGATTTCAACGGTTGTGCCCCGCCCGGAGGCCGGTAGCCATCCAAGGGTAACCGAAAAAATCAGGACCATCATCAACCCAACCCAGAAAGTCGGCAGGCTGAAACCAAAAATGGAGCCGACCATAATGGTATTGGATGTTTTTGATTCTGGCGAGACCCCGGCCAGAAGCCCCAAGGGAATGCCCAGGACAACCGCAAGGAAAATGGCGCAGAGCGATAGTTCCATGGTTGCCGGCAATCTTTTCATGATGAGCTTCAGGGCGGGGATGTTATGGATGTAAGAATTTCCCAAATCCCCTCTAAGGGCGCCCTTGAGAAAAGAAAAATACTGGACATGCAACGGCTTGTCCAGGCCCATGGCATGGGAGACATTCTCCCGTTCCAACTGCGTCGCCTCTGGGCTGATGAGTAGTTTGACCGGATCACCGATGGCAAAAATACCGACAAAGACGATGAGCGACATCACTGCCAGTGTGATGATGGTCTGCATTAGTCGTCGTATAATAAATGTCGTCATGGCAGTCCTGAAGAATGAACTTTCAAGTCAACTCCGGGCGGGACCGGGTCGTCAAAGGGCCTGTCCGGAGTTGTTTGAAGTTGTTTAATGCGCCGGTCTAGCATTGTATGCCAGGGTCATCTCATCAGGACGGACCGTATAGTCGATCCCCAGTCGCCCGGCACTGACGGTAAACTGGGTATGCATTGGAATGGCTGCCGTCTCATTCATGGCAATTTCCATTGCCTTGTGAAGCATTTGCTCCCGCTCGGCATTGTTCACCAGGATGACTGCTTTTTCGGCCACGGAATCAAATTCCGGGTTGCTATAGCCCAGGTTATAGGCCCCCAGGCCCTTTGCTTTGGTCGGATCATAGGGGTCAACTTTCAGATTTGGACTGTGCCCGAACCAGCCGGAAGGTACCAGTTGGCTTTCCGGTTCTGCCAATCCTTCCATGACACGATCGCAGATAGCCCTGCGATTGATGGCCAGTGAAAGGGCTTTTCGGACACGGGGATCTTTTAACGGGTTTTTTTCCAAACGGCTGCCATCAAGGGCATGGATCTGTGGTGTGTTGTCCCGCACACTGTCCATATGGAAATATATAATCCGATCCGCCGGCCGTTTGAACAGCTTGACCTTACCGTTTTTAGCCAGATGGGCCACTTCAGTTGGCGGCACAAAATCAATCAGGTCAGCATCCCCGGCAAGCAAAGCCGCCACTCTGGCCGCATCGTTACTGACGATTTTAAAAACAACCCGTTTAAACTCCGGGGCTTTGCCCCAGTATCCTTCAAACCTCTCAAGAACCAGATGGTCGCCCGGGACGTATTCCACAAACCGGTACGGCCCGGTTCCCACAGCGACTTTACCCGAGCTAAAATCGGCCGTATTGGCTCCGGTGACCAGCCGTTTAGAGACAATCGAGACATTGTGGAGTTGGGTTGGAAGAACCGGGTTGGGCTTGTCGGTTTTGATCAGGAGCTTATAGGGTCCCAGGGCCTTCACATCCGTTATGGAACGCAGGTTTCCGGCATAGGTTCCCGGATTATTGGGAACCTTGGGTATTCGGTTAATAGAAAAGATGACATCTTCAGCGGTAAACTCCGACCCGTCATGAAATTTGACCCCTTTTCGCAAGGTAAACTCCCAGGTCGTATTATCTATGGCTTTCCAAGACACGGCAAGGTCCGGCTCTCTGTGTGATTTATTGTCCCTTCCCACCAGGCGGCCGTAAATATGCTTGGCATATCCGATATTGGGTTCCGTATAAAGAAAATGAGGGTCAATGGAAGGCTCAGAACGTGTGGCGATAATGATTTCCCCGGGTTCTGCGGCCATTGTCGGCCCGTTAACTAAAAAAGCAAGTCCAAAGGCAATGCTAAATACACAGACACAGGATAAGAACCGTTTCATTTTTCCCCCTTTTTTATTGTTTAAGGCCGCATTATACTGCGGCCGGGCCGGAACGGTTGCGCCCAGATCACCTTGCGCACCGTTTAAAAAATATTCTACTACCATCGAAGCATGTAACGTGTTTTTTTATACGTCAAAAAAAAAGAGATTGTCAAGTGTAATATTAAGCGTGTTTAATATTTATATAAAACACATGAAATATATATAAAATATTTTCAAAATAGCATTGAAAATCAAAATGTTGCCGAATAATTTTAAATTAAGTTTTGGATTATTATGGCAATATAATTTCAAACTGAAGTTTCCTGTAAAAGTATCACGCCGCCATGCGCAGTAGCACGGCCACAAGAGAATTAACCACGGATTTGCGCGGCACAGGGAAAAGTATACCAAAATTATCATCCAGTGCCTCCTTGGCGACCAATCTTCGGACATCGGAAAAGGCAAAATGGTTGCGACCTTTAACGATATGTCGTCGATTCGGCGTTTTCTCAAGTAGGCTTGCGTAAATCCAAGCTACTGAAGTTGCCATCATGCAAAAATGCAGGTGGTTCATGACGGCTTTAGGGTGCCGGGTCTGTGTTTCCGCGCTGCCAATATCTCTTTTGAGTTCCTTGAAGGCCGCTTCAATCTTCCACCTGGCTCCGTAGTATTCGACAATTTCTTCAACGGAAAGAGTCAGGTCGGTAGAAAACAGTGCAACCCACTGGGTTTTACGATAAACCCACACAACTTGGATTGCACACTTGAGCGTTTTGAGCATCACGACACGGTTGTAAGCTGAAACGGTCCTGATACGGCCATAAAGATTGACGTTGTATTCCTTTGCCAGATGCTTGCAGCTCACGGCCAAGGATGATGCGTTTCCAAGTTTTTTACCATATTTTTTTGGACGCCCGGGACCGATTTTGGTACGGGAACCAGGCAGATCGAAAACGTTATTGTTAGATCGTAGTCGGGATATCATATGAAACCGTTGGCCCAAATTGTGATGAAGCGGTTTCCAAAGTCCGTTATTGCCGAACCATGAATCGGTTATTGTGATGATGCGTGTCGGTTTGAACGCATCGGCAATACCGATTATCATGTCAGCAGCTTGTTCCAGTTTGGTTTCAAATTCGATTTCAGGCTTGCCGAGAGCCTGCTTTCTTTTTTCAATAGTTTTCTTCAAATGATAGAAACGATAGCTCAAGGGCAGGCAGGCCCAGCGTCCTTTGACCACTTTTAACAGCCCAATGGCGACAATGTTTTGTGCCCATGGATATCTTGACTGATTTTGCTTGGCGGCATGGTCGAAGATCTTGTCGCATCCAAAAATTTTTCTACCCGTCTTTGGGTTAATGTAATCGTCCAGCGCCAAGATCAACCGGTCATTTGTCAAGGGCTCGGGAATCATCTTCCATAGACATTTCCAAAGACTTTGCCAAGGGATCTTGGGCGATGCCATGAAGGTGTAGTATCGCTTCTTTCGAATACCTGTAAACCCGAAAAGACTTTTAAGGCACCGAAGCAAGTTTGAAGTCTTAGACGAAGTAAAAGGGATAATGATCGCAACGAGCGTGTAGATAAACCAGGTTCCGCGTTCTTCGCCTTTTCGTGAATTAGCAAATTCTTTTTTGAGTTTTTTGAGAATGTCGTGTAGTATAAACATGCGAGGCCTTTCTGTGTTATGTTATTTTTGTTCTCGTAAAATAAACTTACCATAACACAGCCTCGCAATCAACACTAAATATCTGAAATAGTTATGTTTTAACGATTTTTGATTAAAATCGGAGGCCAAATATTTGTAGTAATTTCAATAGGTTGCAAAATTCCGAATTTTCATTCCTAATTACCTGATTTTTCAACAATTTAGTTATAAGCCTCGTTGCGGCCTCCCTCCCCTCGGGTGTTCCGTTTTCGGGATTTCGACCCCGGCGCGCCGGGTTGGCCCTTTAGAACTAAAAAAAATGGGAAACTTCAGATTTCAAATTATAATAAAAATATTTACATCTATATATTTTTTTGATTAACTATTATCATAATTATGGGCATGGCTCGAAAAAGGAAAGGGTGTTTAATTCGCCGGCCCCAGGCAGAATCAAAAATAAGGAAACAAAAGATATATGGATTTAAAAAACCTCAAAAATAGGCGTCAGGAAAAGCGGGCGGCCCACATTCGGAAATTGCTCAACGATAGTCAGATGCCTAGGAACCAGATAGCTTCTATTTCCGGTATTTCTAATACCTATATCCGGGACCTTGAACACGGAAACATCGTCAATGTCTCCAGAGCAAAGTTGATTTCGCTATCTGTTGCGCTGAATTTAGGCCTGCATGAGATTGACCACCTTTTGAACGATTTTGAGGGGGCCGCCCTTTCTCCCGATGATATTCCCGTTTTTATCGAGACGTCTGACCAAAGCAAATTTTCCAAGGCCATGCTTCCTGTCCGGGATCGTTTCACCCTCGACCTGATGATGCTTTCTGCGGAGCGCATACCCGGCAATCTGGTGATATCGAGTTCCCGGCCTACCCAGTCCATCAGGGGGGAAGGCCATCCCAGCTATACCGAACGCAATTTTGTCGAAACCCACCCCATTTATCCCGAACTGATCGAATCCATCGGCCGGGAAAGGAAACGTCACCTGACCCGCAACCTCACCCGTTTCAAGGTAAACCAGTATATATGCAAGACCTGTCTCGAAGAATATATTTGCAATTGCACGGATAAGACGGAACTCGGGTGGCGGTGCCGGCATATTGAAAACCTGATTTGGTATTTGAAAAATTACGATAATTTTAACGCCCATATCACCTGTGATTGCCCCACTTTTATGGTGGTTCTGAAGGAGCCCCCTGAGGACAGCGGCTCCGGAGACAAATTGCTGATGACCTATCTTCCGCCACATCTAGTCGCTTCGCACCATTCCGGCCGTTTCGTCGGATTTGCAACAGAAAACAGCGATGTCATCAGGAATTTCAAGGATGACTTGTGTGTCACCCAAAAAGCGGTGATCCAGGAATTCGCCGACAAAAGCCGGCTCATCAATTTTCTGGAGGCGTTGATAAAGGGATAAATAAAAAAACACCCGGGACCGCCTTTGCACTCCTTTTTTTAAGGCCATCGGCAGAAAAATCGTGAAAGCAGGCGATATTTATCAGCTTAAAAAACGCCAAGCTTTTTACAACTGCGATTTCGGCGGCAAAATGAGCCAACTAAGGGTACAGACAGCTTGAATTGGAATGTTTATTCTATTAATTCAGTGCAATATGGTTCGGTCCGACC
>CAXXLK010000004.1:12500-1533594 GCA_963667755.2 Desulfobacterales bacterium
CTTTACGCAACTGGTTTAACTAGGGACCCAACTCTTGTTTCTGTTGCTATTTAGTTTTCAAAGATCAAAGTTTCTCGCTTGTTGGTAAAAACGAACTTATACCCTTTATCCGTTTCCCCCGTCAAGACTTTTTTTAAACTTTATTCGCTTTTTTCTAAAACCGGTTATCCGGGCTGAACGTTTAAAGCGTCGGTGCCAGACAAACGAGCGACTATCTATCCTATGGCCTTACAAAAGTCAAACATTAATACTGTTTTTTAATCATAATTTTATGAAACCGTTTTTTGCCTGAACGAAGCAATATAACCCCATCCTTGGTATCGGCCTCAGTTAGCATGAAATCGACCATCGTAATGCGCTGGTTATTGATATAGGCTCCACCCTGCTGTATCAACCTACGTGCAGCGCCGCCGGAAGACGCAAGACCGGCCACCTGAAAAATCTTGAATGCCGGAATACCGGCTTTGATCTCATCCAGATCCACAAAAGAGTATGGCACGGCCACATCACTGGCGCCGAAGGCTTTCCGGGGAATTGTGCTGGAGGGCAGTATATCAGAGGGTATAACCCGATCGCCGAACATACTCGAAGCTGCCTCATATGCCTTAACGGCATTGTCACGGCCATGGACAATCTGAGTTGTTTCAAAGGCCAGAATCGCTTTGGAGCAGTTTAAATCCGTATCGGCAAGAGACGACACCGTTTTGATTTCTGCCATGGGTAAAAAGGTGTAAAGCGCGAGAAATCGTTCAACATCCGTATCATCACAATTAATCCAGTATTGAAAATAATCATACGCCGATGTCCTGTTTTCATCCAGCCACACAGCCCCCTTAGCGGTTTTCCCCATTTTGGCACCGCCCGATGTGGTGATCAAGGGAAAAGTTATACCAAAGGCACTTTTTCGACAAACCTTCCGGATCAACTCGATGCCACTGACAATGTTACCCCATTGATCACTGCCCCCCATCTGCAACCGGCAGTCGTAGGTATTAAAAAGATGCAGAAAGTCATAGGACTGAAGGAGCATATAATTGAATTCGATAAAACTCAGCCCCTCTTCCGATTCAAGCCGCATCTTGTAACTTTCCGCTTTTGTCATTCGGTTAACTGAAAAATGACGACCGATATCCCTTAAAAAAGGAATATATTCAAGTTTTGTCAACCAGTCAGCATTGTTTATCAACAGGGCCTTGTCATCGTTAAAATCAATAAACAGGGACAACTGCTTTTTCAAGGCCAGGGCATTTTCCTCAACCAGATCCGGTGTGAGAATTTTTCGCATTTCGGTTTTGCCACTCGGATCACCGACAAGGCCTGTGCCGCCGCCTACCAGGGCAATGGGGCGATGTCCATTCCGCTGCATATGCGCCAAAGACATTATCGGCACAAGGCTTCCAATATGTAAGCTGGATGCCGTCGGATCAAAACCGATATAGCAGGTTTTAGAACCTTCATTCAAATAATCATGCAACTCTTCGCTGTGAGTTGTATTATCTACAAACCCCCGTTTGGTAAGAATATCAAGTATATTTCCCATTCCGTTAAACCTTTATTTTGTATAGAGACCGAAACAAATGAGCAAAAAAACATCAAGGGGTATTATTGCATCGTTAAGCCACATTAAGATGTCAGTATGGTATACCGGCAAAGAACGCAATCCCGAATATAAATGGCATCATTTATTGGCATATTCAACAGCCCGGGTTTCGCGAATAACGGTTATTTTGATCTGGCCTGGGAAGGTCAACGCCTCCTCTATTTTCTTAGCCACATCCCTGCTCATCAGGGTTGCACTTTCATCTGAAACGATATTGCTTTCCACTAGAATCCGCACCTCCCTGCCCGCCTGAATAGCATAGGAGTTGGCAACACCATTAAATGAATTGGCTATTTCTTCAAGATCTTCGAGTCTTTTAACATAATTTTCAAGAATTTCCTTGCGGGCACCCGGCCTGGCACCGGAAAGGCTGTCAGCAGACTGAACCAGTAAATCATAGACGCTTGCCGGCGGCACATCTTCATGGTGGCACGCAATGGCATGAACAATTCGTGGTGATTCCCCGAATTTCTTGGCCAGTTTTGAGCCGATAAGGGCATGGGGACCTTCGACCTCGTGGTCAATCGCCTTTCCGATATCATGCAGCAGTCCCATCCGTTTGGCCCGTTTCTGGTTTAGCCCCAATTCAGCCGCCATGATGCCACATAAAAAACCGACCTCAATAGAATGCTGCAATACATTCTGCGCATAGCTCGTTCGAAACTTCAACCGGCCCAGATATCCAATCAATGTTTTGTTTACGCCATGGACGCCCAGATCAAATGCGGCCTGCTCGCCCGCTTCCATAATTGTCTTATCAACATCTCTTTCAACCTTTTTCACAACATCTTCTATACGGGCAGGGTGTATCCGCCCATCAGAGATAAGCATCTGGAGAGAAAGGCGAGCAACCTCTCGCCGAACGGGATTATACCCCGAGAGGATAACAGCCTCCGGCGTATCGTCGATAATTAAATCAATTCCGGTAGCTGCTTCCAGTGCGCGAATATTGCGGCCTTCCCGTCCAATAATACGACCTTTCATTTCATCACTGGGAAGTTGTACCACTGAAACGGTGCGTTCGGCAACATAATCACCGGCATATCGCTGGATAGCGGTGGCTATAATTTTTTTGGCACTTTTTTCAGCATCTTCCCGGGCCTCATTTTCAATTTTTTTAATCAGACGAGCCCCTTCGTACCGCGCCTCGTTCTCCATGGCCCTGATCAGCAGCTCCTTTGCCTGGTCAGCAGTCAGGCTCGATATTTTTTCCAACTGCTGTTTCTGTTCATCGATGAGATGTTTATACTTTTTTTCCTCTTGCTCAATTTCATTTTCCCTTTTGAGCAATTTTTGTTCAAGATGCTTACTTTCTTTTTCCCGGCGATCAACATTTTCGATTTTTTGATCAAGGCCCTCTTCCTTCTGGGTTAACCGTCGCTCTTTTTTCTTTAATTCGTCCCGGGTTTCCTTGCTCTCGGCCTCAAATTCATTTTTAAGATTAAACAACCGGTCCTTGGCTTCCAATTTTGCTTCCCGGATCAAGTTTTCCGATTTTCTCTTGGCATCTTCCATGATGCTCAATGCTTCATTGTTTGCAATCGCGACCTTTCGGGCCATGCTTTTGCCCCTGATCAAAAAAGCGACAACGACCCCAAGGCCAAAGCCGATGGGCCCTAATAGCATATAATATTCATAGTTCATGATACAATCTCCCAATATATATTTAGCACCTGCACTCGGTTATTGCCTTAGGTACAACTAAACGCCGAACCACCACGGATCATTTTTCAGGTGCATTTTGTCAACATTTTTTAATCTTGAGATGAAGCTATGCTTTGGACATGAGCTGCATTAAAGTCATGATGCAACATTAAGGCATGAAACAAAGAAACTAATGAATGGCTGTTGAAGGCGGGGTACGCTTTTTGTTTTATTTTAAAATTGCAAAAATAAGAATCGGAAGAATACAATCAGCTTTATACAGTGTTTTAAATTCCACATGGTCACCGCGGCCGTTTTCGATAAAAGCCCCTGCATGATGCCGTGTTGTCAGGTCTTTGAACCTAATCAGAACGGTGGTTGCCCTTTAGCTTCTTCAGGCTTTTCTGTACGAGCAGAACTTGCACACCGAAACCAGTGAAGGCTCCCTTTTATTAAGTGTTGGATCAAAGAACATCTTCCAATCACGAACACGGCAGGGGCATTGCCACTGTAACGCTATGGCCTCATTTGTTGATAAAGGCGCAACTCATAACTCGATGTAAACAGATTGCATTCTTAGATTATGTACGGTTACTATTTTTGCCTTAAAAGCGGTCTGATCGGGCTTTATTTATAATTACATTTTCTATCAATGGTACTAATCAGGTTCAAAGAACGACTACCGATCTCTTTGGACAGTTCCCCATGATTTTTTTCCAGTTTCAGATATTTACTTGATATATTAAGGGCCGCCAAAACGAGAATTGCCTGTTTTTCGATATTTACCGGTTCATCGGCCAGCTGGCTTTCAACATCATGGATTTCCCTGGCCAGAAAATCTGCAACAGCCTGTGCATTGTCACTCTCGTCCCCGGCTTTAAACCTGTATGTTTGTCCAAAAACATCTATTGATAGAAGTTGTTCCAATTATAATCTAATCACCTTTCCCCAACCATTTAATTCTTTGCGTCATTCAATTTCTTCGCCAACATCACCAAGTCGGCTGATGAGGCTGTCAATTTTGGACTTGATCAAACGCGTTGTCTCGGTAGCCCTGGCTTCCTCGGTTAGTTTTGCCTCAAGTTTGGTTTCAAGGTCCCCAACTTTATATGACAGCTCCGAGTTAGCCGTTTTAAGGGACTCACGCTCTTCGATCAATGTTTCAATTTTTAGTTCAATTTCATCAAATTGTTGCAATATCAGTTCATTATTCAATTTATCACCTCTTGTACAATAGAATATAGTATTTCAGCTAAAAAAAAGTCAAGCGAATTTAAGGCCCAACTTCAGGGTAAGTGTATTTGATACCATCTTAACACATTCTATGTAAAAAAAAAGGATAAACCCGATAATCGGATTTATCCTTTTTGATCTCTTGTTTCCCTCAATATGGGCAAATAACAGTTTGTATCAGCCGGTCAAGCGGTATATCACTTACCGCCGGCGATTCTGATCCGGTTTATCGCCCGCTCAAGGGCAAGACGTGCCCTGATAAAATCGATATTGTCATTGCCCTTGTCCGAAATTCGTTTCTCGGCACGCTCCTTTGCAGCCGTTGCCCTTGACACATCGATATCTTCACATTTTTCAGCCGCTTCTGTCAATATGGTGACTTTATCCGGCAGGGCTTCCGCAAATCCGCCGCTGATACAGACACACTTTCTATTACCGCCGGCATCGTCATAACAAACCTCGCCGGTTTTGAGGGAGGTCATAAAGGGCGTATGACCGATAAGCACGCCGAACTCCCCAAGGTTCCCGGGGGCCATGACGATCTGGACCGCTTCATTAACAACCTCATGTTCGGGGGTTACCACTTCCAGTTTAATATTCTCAGCCATATTTCACCTTCCACTTTGATTAACCTTCGGACAGGGTTTTGGCCTTTTCGATGGCATCATCAATATTGCCGACCATATAGAATGCCTGCTCGGGCAGATCATCGTGCTTTCCTTCAACGATTTCCTTGAATCCCTGCACCGTATCTTCAATTTTTACATATGCACCCGGTGTATTGGTAAAAACTTCGGCCACATGAAACGGCTGGGACAAAAAGCGCTGAATTTTCCTGGCCCGGGCCACGGTGATCTTGTCTTCGTCAGACAATTCGTCAATGCCCAGAATAGCGATAATGTCCTGCAATTCTGTATATTTTTGGAGAATCTGCTGAACTTGACGGGACGTATGGTAATGATCCTCTCCGATATAGTTGGCATCGAGAATTCGAGATGTGGAATCCAGGGGGTCCACCGACGGATAAATGCCGAGTTCAACCAGTTTACGGGAAAGCACCACGGTACCGTCAAGGTGGGCAAATGTGGTGGCCGGTGCCGGGTCGGTGAGGTCATCGGCAGGGACATAGACACATTGAACCGCTGTGATCGAGCCCTTGTCCGTTGATGTAATACGTTCCTGAAGCTCACCCAGATCAACAGCCAGCGTCGGCTGGTACCCCACAGCGGAAGGCATGCGGCCAAGCAGGGCCGAGACCTCGGAACCCGCCTGGGTAAAACGAAAGATGTTATCAATAAAGATAAGCACGTCCTGGCCTTCTTCATCCCGGTAGTATTCCGCTGCTGTCAGGGCAGAGAGGGCGACCCGGGCACGAGCCCCCGGCGGTTCGGTCATCTGACCATATACCAGGGCAGCCTTGGGCAAAACACCGGAGTCTTTCATTTCATGGTACAGATCGTTACCCTCCCGGGTGCGCTCACCCACACCGGCAAATACGGAAATGCCGCCGTGCTGCATGGCGATATTGTTGACCATTTCCATCATGATAACGGTTTTACCCACACCGGCCCCGCCGAAAAGCCCCATTTTCCCGCCCCGGGGAAAGGGTACAAGCAGGTCGATAACCTTGATACCGGTTTCAAGAACACGCACCGTCGTATCTAGCTCTGTGAAATGCGGTGCTTCACGATGGATGGGCAGCATCTTTTCCTGACTGACAGGCCCAAGTCCATCGACGGGTTTCCCCACGACGTTGAGCACCCGGCCCAAACCGGCCGCGCCCACAGGCATCATAATCGGCTTGCCGGTGTCTGTTACAATCTGTCCCCGGGTCAGGCCGTCGGTAACATCCATGGCAATGGTACGAACAACATTATCGCCCAGATGCTGCGCCACTTCAACAACCAGATTATCCGCCTGATCATCAATGGCCGGATTTGTAATCGTGAGTGCCGTATAGATCGTAGGCAATTTTCCCTGCTCGAATTCTACATCGACAACAGGTCCTATAACCTGCGTAATCGTCCCAGTGTTCTCTCCCATTAAAAGACCTCCAAATTAATTATTTATTATGGGTTTTTCGTCATTCGAATCTCATTCACTGAATAACGATTAACTCTTTTCAAATTTACCCCTTCAAGGCCTCAGCACCACCGACAATATCCATCAATTCTGCCGTAATCGCTGCCTGCCGGGCCTTGTTGTATGCCAGTGTCAGGTTTTCAATCATATCATTGCATGCATTTGTGGCATTTTCCATGGCCGTCATCCGTGCCGCATGTTCACTGGTAGATGTCTCCAGCAGCGCACTGTGCACCTGAACATAAACACTCTTGGGAAGGAGCTCTCCCAGCAGTGCCGCCGGAGACGGCTCACAGATATGTTCAGCCATGAAGGTACTTTCTTCGGTATCGGCTGACGCATCAGAAGAAACCATCGGCGGTATGGGCAACAGTTGTTTCAATGTCGGGTTCTGTCTGGCCATGTTGACGAATTCGGCATAAACGATATACACTTCGTCATAGGTGCCATCTATAAAACCATCCACGAGTTTTCGGCCTGCAGTTGCGGCCACATTGAAACCGAATTTGGTGCCCACGACCCCGATATATTCATCCTCAGCCACCCATTTTTTCTTACGGACCCAGTCACGGCCTTTTTTCCCAAAACAGGAAAATGTAAAATGGATCGCCCCATCTGATTTTTCAGCCAGAAATGTTTTGACCGCTTCAATTAAATTAACATTGAAACCACCACACAACCCTCTGTCCGACGTACACAAAACCACATGGATATTCCTGACCAGCTCCGGTGGCACCAGCAGTGGGCTGGCCTCTTCGCCGGCCTTTTGCGCCAGGCTTCCCAACACTTCGGCAAATTTGCCGGCATAGGGACGAAACCCGTCCATATGAGTCTGTGCCCCCCGGAGCCGTGATGTCGCCACCATGTTCATGGCCTTGGTGATCTGCTTTGTCTTTTTGACGGCACCTATTTTGTTCTGGACATCTTTTAAGCTTGCCATATAAATCAGCCCTTATTTCACAATTACAGGTTTTTATTCACGAGTTCATGTATTTTTTGTGTCATCTGGTGACAATTTCAACTCGCAACCAGTCGTAAAACCTATTTTATGGTATCCTTGAATTCCTCGCCATACGCAGTCAGAGCCTCGGTCATAAGCTTCTCCAGATCATCGGAAATAACCTCTTTTTCGATCAGTTCCGTAAAAATCTGGGGATACCGCTCTTCGATAAATGAATACAAACCGGCTTCATATTTGCCTAGAACACCCACGGGAAAGGCATCCAGAAAACCACGGCCCCCGGCAAAAAGAATAGCTACCTGCTTTTGCATGGATAACGGCTGATACTGGGGTTGCTTCAAAATTTCAACCATTCGCTCCCCCCGGGTCAACTGTCTCTGGGTCGCTGCATCCAGGTCGCTGCCAAAGGCGGCAAAGGCCTCCAATTCACGGAACTGGGCCAGATCCAGTCGCAGGGTGCCGGCCACCTGTTTCATGGCCTTGACCTGTGCTGCACCGCCGACCCTGGATACGGACAGGCCGACATTGATGGCCGGCCGGACACCGGCGAAAAACAGACCCGGCTCAAGATAGATCTGACCATCGGTGATGGAAATCACATTGGTGGGGATAAAGGCGGAAACATCACCCGCCTGGGTCTCGATAATGGGCAGTGCCGTCAGGGATCCGGCCCCGAGTTCATCGTTTAGCTTAGCGGATCTTTCCAGCAGGCGCGAGTGGTTATAAAAAATATCGCCGGGAAAGGCTTCGCGGCCCGGCGGACGGCGAAGCAACAGGGATACCTGGCGATAGGCCACCGCCTGTTTTGACAGATCATCGTAGATGATCAGGGCATGTTCACCTTTGTCACGGAAATATTCCCCCATGGCACAACCTGCGAAAGGGGCAACATACTGAAGCGTTGCCGGATCACTGGCACAGGCAGAGACAATGGTGGTATATTCCATGGCGCCATATTTTTCCAGCACCGCATGCACCTGGGCCACCGTGGATTTTTTCTGCCCGCAGGCCACATAGATACACTTTACATCGGTATCTTTTTGAGCGAGGATCGCATCAACGGCCACTGCGGTTTTCCCGATCTGACGATCGCCGATGATCAATTCCCGCTGTCCCCTGCCCACCGGGGTCATGGCGTCAATGGCTTTGAGACCGGTGTAGCAGGGCTCATGCACCCCTTTACGGGCGATAACCCCGGGCGCCACCATTTCAACCCGCCTGGATGTCTTTGCGTCAATAGGGCCTTTGCCGTCAATGGGTTCGCCCACGGCGGAAACGACCCGCCCAAGCACTTCCTCGCCCACCGGCACCTGGGCAATCCGCCCGGTGCGCTTGACCATGTCACCTTCTTTGATATGGATGTCTTCCCCCATAATGGCGACACCCACGTTATCCTCTTCGAGGTTCAACACCAGCCCGAGAAGACCGCCGGAGAATTCGACCAGTTCCATCGCCATGACTTTTTCAAGTCCATATACCCTGGCGATACCATCACCCACCGACAAGACGATACCTGTTTCACTCAATTCTACTTTCTTGTCATAATCGGTAATCTGCTCTTTAATAATCTGACTTATTTCTTCAGCTCTTAATTCCATTATGCACGCTCACCCCTTTTTAAAGATTCTCTCATATTAAGCAACTGGGTTCTAATACTACCGTCCAGAACAAGGTCGCCTAATCTGGTGACTATCCCGCCTATAAGACCGGGATCCTGTTCAACCTCCAAAATAATATCTTTTCCTGTCCGGTCGGACAGGGCGGCACGAATCTTTTCGATGGTCTCGGATGACAACTCAGAAGCCGAAACCAGGCTGGCCCGGGCAATACCCTTTATTTCATCGGCCAGTTTCTGATAAAAATCATTGACACTGCTTAAAAAACCAAACCGGCCCTTATCAAACAGCAGGAGCAGAAATGATCGCATGGCCAATGAGAGATCCAGCTTCGCAATGACCGATTCAAGCACTTTTTTACGATTTGCCGCATTATACAAAGGATTGGTAAGCGTCTGCCCAAGTTCATTTTCCGCCTCAATCAACGCTGAAACGCCGGCAAGTTCGGCCTTGTAGGTTTCGGTCCGGCCGTCCTCTTTACCGATCAGCAGTAGTGCCTTGGCATAACGCCGTGCGATTGCCATATTTTTCATTACGCCACCACCTTCTCTAAGTATTCATCCACCAGTCGGTCCTGATCCTCAGCCGTAATCCTTTCCTGTATAATTTCCTCTGCCTTTACAAGGGCTTTTTCCAGAATGTCCGCCTGCAATTTTATTTTGGCCGTTTTAAACTCATGCTCAATATTTCGCAGGGCCTGGGCTTCGAGTTTTTCCGCCGCCTGCTCAGCTTCCAGCAATATTCTTTCTTTGGCCTCATTACCCTGGCGGACATATTCGGCAACCAATCGTTCAGCCTCCTGATCCAGTTCAGCCAATTTTTCGGTATAGGCCGCGAGCCGAACCTCAGCCTCTTTTTTCCTGGCCTCCAGATCACTCAACTGATCCCGAATACCTGCTGTTCTGGCACCAAGTCCTTTAGCCAGCGGTTTGCGCAACAGAAAAAAAAGCGCAACGGCCAAAACAGTGAAATTCATCACCCGGTAGGTATCTGTAGCCACCCACCCTTTTGACACCTGCGCATGTTCCCCGCCGCTGTCGCCTTCCGTCGAACTCAAGGCAATGCCCGTAAAACCAACCAGAAACATGACCGTCAATACCAAAACAACGGACCAACGCTTCCGGCGATCAGCACAAATTTTCATTAAACAACCCTCCCCAAAATTTTTTGACCGATGGCATCTGCAAATCCATCCACCTCCTGCTGCAATTTTATCCTGACAGCATCAGTGTCTTGGGAAATTTTCTGCCGAATCGCGATCAGGTCTGCCTGTGCCTTTTCGTTTATTTTATCGATGATTCGTCGCTCTTCTTCAGCGGCAACCTCCAGCAAGGCCCCTTTCTCATTCAGTCCCTTGGTCCGTGCCGATTTGATGCCTGCCGTAAAGGCGGCGTTTTTTGCCTCGGCATCCGCCATAAAGGTATCGATGCCATTCTCAAGACCGGTCACTTTTTCTTTTCTTTGAAGTAGAATTTTTCGAATCGGCTTATATAAGATAAGGTTTAGCACCCAGATCAGAAATATAAAATTGATGACCTGTATTACAACCGATACATCAATATTTATCATAGGACACCCTCCGTTTGAATTTTTGCAACCGTTATTTCCTAGTGATCGTTCTGATGAAATGACCTATTTTTCAAACCCGCCCGCGCCTGGTAAGACAAACCGTAATCCTGAGGCACGTCACGCATGCTTACGAATAATGTTTAAGGCCTGACAAAAAATAGACTGACAGCCAGTTTAAAAATGGGGAAACTATCAGCTGTCCGGGCCGTTCAAAGAAAAGTTTAAAGAGAGACTTTTATTCAGGCTTGTCCGGGCGTGTATAACATTACAAAGCGGAAATTGTCAAAGGTTTTTTTGAAATTTTATCCGGATTAGGACACATCCGAACCGCCCCTGATTTTACCGGAACCATTTGTTTCATATGACAATATATCTAAAACTACAGCCGCACCATACCGGCAATGCGGCCTATTCAAACATAAATCGGCGCATGCTGACATTCATTAAAATTCCCACACAAATCATTATGGTCATCACGGATGACCCCCCGTAACTGATAAACGGCAGGGGAACCCCCACCACCGGCATCAACCCCATGACCATACAAATATTGACAAACACCTGCCAAAAAATCATCGCCGTCATGCCAACGGACAGTATGATGCCGAAGGGATCGCGACAGCGTACGGCCACATTCAGTCCCCAGAAAATCAGCAGCAGAAATACAAGCAAAAGCACCATGGCACCGACAAACCCCCATTCTTCCGCTAAAACCGAAAAAATAAAATCCGTGTGCTGCTCAGGCAGGAAGGAGAGCGCATTCTGGGTGCCACTCAAAAACCCCTTGCCCCACAGCATACCCGAACCAATGGCTATCTTGGACTGAATAATGTGATAACCGGCCCCTAAAGGATCACGGTCCGGGTTCAAAAAAGTCAATATGCGTTGCTGCTGGTATCCCTTCAAAAAAAACCAGACCATGGGAATAGTGGCGGTAAAAAAACAGACGATGCAGATAAAGGATCGCCGTTCTATTTTGACAAAAATCGTCATAACACCTGCGATCAGGGTCAAAAGAATGGCTGTGCCCAGGTCCGGCTGCTTGACGATGATCCCGAATGGAAGCAATACCAGCAGTCCCGGGACAATCAATTCCCGCAAGGACAGCCCCTTTGTATTCACATTTTTGGAATAATAGTGCGCCAGTACGATAATCAGACCAATCTTCATCATCTCAGACGGCTGCACGGATACAGGTCCCAAGGCCAGCCAGCGCCTGGAGCCGGCGACATATTTACCGAAAAACATCACACAGAGCAGGAGCAGGATACTGCCGGTGTAAATGGCATAGGCCCATTGATCCAGTATTTTGTAATTAAACATGATAATAATCAGTATCGCCACCAGTCCGGCACAATACCAGATCAACTGCTTTACACATAATGTTTTTTGAGGATCCGAAATACCCGCCGTAACCGCGCTGTACAGGATAATCAGACCAAACATGCCCAAGGCCAGGGCAATCCCCAAAAGGCCCCAGTCAAAATTTTCCGCAAGACGTCGATCAAACATGGGTATCAACCTCCTCCAGGCAAGGCCCTGCCCTGACGATTCCGGCCGGCGGAAAAGTCATGGGCCCCGGCCATCAATCCGCCGCCATTTTCATCGCCATTCAGATAGGCGTCAATCAGTTGGCCTGCAATGGGTGCAGCGGTGCTTGATCCGTGTTCGCCGTGTTCGATCATGACCACGACGGCGATGACCGGATCAACGGACGGGGCATACGCCACAAACCAGGCGTGGGGTTTTATGAGCGGTTCGGCATCTTCGCTGCCGGTAGCCGCCGCTTTCTTTTTTTTCCGTCCCACCACCTGGGCGGTCCCTGTCTTACCGCTGAATTCTATGGTTTTGAGTTTTGCTATTTTAGCGGTTCCCCGGCGGCCGTTAACCACCTCCCAGAGCCCCTTTCGAATCAGTTCCAGATTTTTTTTGCTGACCGGCAGGTTCCCGGTTACCTGGCTTTCAGGTTTTTCAATGACATCACCATCGGCCGATACAATTTTTTTTATTAGTAAAGGACGATACAGTTTCCCCCCGTTTGCCACCGCCGATGTCAATGCCAGCATCTGCAGCGGGGTGACAACATTATACCCCTGGCCGATGGCAACAGACAATGTTTCGCCCTTATACCAGGGGCGCCCGAACCGTTTTTTCTTCCACATGGTAGTGGGTACCAGTCCTTTTGTCTCGTTGGATAGTGCGATCCCGGTGGGTTTTCCCAGACCACAGGCCCTGGCATACCAGGCCAGACGCTCTATGCCCAGTTCCAGCCCCACCTGATAAAAAAAGACATCACACGATTCAGCCAGCGCCTTGACCACATTGACCTTTCCATGCCCGTACTTATTCCAGCACCGAAACACCCCGTCTCCAAGCTTGAAATATCCGGGACAGAAAAACGACGAACTTTCATCGATAACCCCCTCTTCCAGCCCTGCCATCGCTGTAATAATTTTATAGGTAGATGCCGGTGGATATCCGGCCTGAAGTACTTTGTTTTCCATGGGGCGTAACGGATTTTGGGTCAAAGAATGCCATTTTTCATGAGACAACCCGGTCACAAACGCGTTTGAATCAAACGCCGGACTACTGGCCATGGCCAGAATCTCACCTGTCCGGGGATCCATTGCCGCCACCGCACCGGTCAGCCCGTCAAGGGATGTTTCAGCCAGCTGCTGCAACCCCTTGTCAATGGTCAGAAAAATATTGTGCCCCGGCCTGGCCGCCACGGTCTTCAAAACTTTGACCACCTGGCCTTTGGCATTCACTTCAACCTGACGCCCGCCCCGCTTTCCGCGCAAAAGTGTTTCACAACTTTTTTCCACACCGAATTTGCCGACAAAATCCCCTGTCTGACACCCTGAATATTCATCGGATCTAAGTTCATTGACACTGATCTGGCCCAGATAACCCAACAGGTGGGCGGCACTTTTTTTATAGATGTATTCACGGCAGGGAGTGACATTGATAACAACACCGGGCAGATCGAATAGATGCACCTCCATGGCAGCCAGGGTATCTCGCGCAATATCCTGCTGCAGCAAAACCGGTTTATAGGATCGGGTATTTTTTTTGACCGGAAAAATAGACATCATTTCCGTCTCTTCAACATTGCCATACCGGGCTATTTTTTTTAAGGTCGCTTCCACAGGCGTGGCATCTCTGGGGACAATACTCAGATCAAAGGCCGGACGGTTGTCCACCATCAGATTGCTGTTGCGATCAAAAATCAACCCCCGCGGCGCAGCGATGCTCTGGAGCCGGATACAATTGTTTTCCGAAAGCCTCCGGAATTCCTCTCCCTCAAGAATCTGGAGATAAAAAAGACGGGCGGCCAGCAAAACAAAGGCAGCAACAACACAAAACAATACACCTGTCAACCGTTGCTTGAACCAGTCACTGTCAGCCGTATTTAAGTATTGATCCAAAGTAAAAAACCGATCCCTTTCCCGGTACCCAGCCCGGACAAGCCGGTGCAGTTGAAAAGGCGTACACCGCAAACCACAAATGACAACCACCAAATGAGAAATAATTTCCAAATAACAATATTCAAACAAGGCCAAAAGCCATTTGATTGACCTCATATGGTCTTGAATTGTGAGTCGTTTTCGTTTCTCGCTGTTTTGGAATTTCAGTCATTGTGATTTGTTTGGAAATTGTCTTTTGATTATTGTATTTTTTGACATAAAAACAAAAACTTCAGAATTCATCGCCTAAAATATGTGCCCCTATCGCTTCATCCGGCGGGAAATCTGCATATATCCAAACAAAAAAATCGGTCCGGTGAAAAGTGCCCATAAAACCTGCCGGGAAGTACCGGTTACCACCGCCATTGAAAGGATAAATTCCATTCTGCCCAAAAGGGTTATGGCCAGCAGCCATAGGGTATTTTCAACCAGGACCCCCACCGCGACACTAAAAAACAAGACCACATTGCTATGGGCATGCAGAAACCTGACAAGCCACCGTGCCCCTACGTACAACCACACATAAGTCGTAAGATATAACCCGAAAGGACTGACGGAAAGGCAATCCATAACAAGACCCAGTAAAATAACCATGGGCAGCCCCTCGGCAACCGGTGGAAAAAAACCGGCATACACCACAAACGGAATCAGCAGGTCATAAATCCCCCGGGTTGTAAAAAACAGGGGGACAACGGCCGTCTGCAGGATAATGATGCAAAACGTAATGACAATATACAATAAGATTATCATTGTGTTTCCGCGACGCTGTCCTGGGGTGGATTGAGTATGATCAGTACCTCTTCAAGCTTTTCAAAATCGACATAAGGGGTAACCGTCACTTCCTGAAAAATACCTGAATTGCGCCTTACAATATCGCTCACCTGCCCGATGCGAATACCTTTTGGAAAAACCCCGTCCATACCCGATGAAATAATGGTATCACCCACCTGGACATCATTTTTACGCAAAACATAGTTGAACCGATATTGCTCGCTGGAATTTCCCTTTATGATCCCCCTTGCCCTGGACCGCTGAACAAGGGCATCCACCGCGCTGTTACGGTCAATGGCCAGCAGGACCTTGGCATAATGACCGGACACCTCGGCAATCTGGCCCACAATACCGTCGGGGATCACCACAGGCATACCCTTTTGTATTCCGTCCAGTTTGCCCTTGTTAATGGTTATGCTTTTAAACCAGAAAGAGGGGTCAAGGCCGACAACTTCAGCGGCAAGCTGTTTACCGGAGATGGTCTTCGTGAAATTGAGCAAATTACGGAGGCGCTGGTTGGATAACGCTGTTTCATGCTGCTTTTTATTTTCCTGAACGGCCCGGGAAAGGGCCTTTTTTAAAATATCGTTCTCCCGGGCAACCGAAACCAGTGAAAAATAATGACGCCAGATATTGCCTGTAATTTGGATGGACAGGGTTGCGGCGGCCTGAAACGGCCCCACAATGCCGATCAGGACAGGGCCCGGACCGGATGAATAATGGTGCCGCCGGCTGGTGATGGAAAGGATTACGATATTGGCGACCACCAATAAAATTACGCCGCCAATCATCATCTTCTTGTTTGAAAACATAAAACGTTAGGCAATCATGACTTGTTTGAGCATTTCAATGCTGTCAAGGGCCTTGCCGCAGCCCAGTGCAACGGTGGACAAAGGATCCTCGCAAACCGTTATGGGCAGGCCACTTTCTTCCCTGAGAAGCTTGTCAAGGTTCTTTAACAATGCACCCCCTCCGGTTAGGACAATCCCGTTATCCACAATATCCGCCGCCAGTTCCGGCGGGGTTTGTTCCAGGGCGATTTTAACCGTTTCCACGATGGAATCGATCTGTTCGGAGATTGCCAGGCGTATCTCTTCCGAATCAATGGCAAGGATCTTGGGAATACCCGAAACAAGGTCTCTTCCTTTGACCTCGATGCTCTCGAGTTCCTGGGGATTCGGGTAGGCGTTACCAATGGTTGTTTTTATGATTTCGGAGGTCCGCTCGCCAATGAGCAGATTGTATTTCCGCTTGATATACTGCATGATGGCCTCATCCATCTTATCCCCGGCCACCCGGAGGGACCGGCTGTAAACAATACCGGACAGTGAAATAACGGCCACTTCGGTGGTGCCCCCGCCGATATCCACCACCATGTTACAGGTGGGCTCCGTGATGGGCAACCCGGCACCGATGGCCGCGGCCATAGGCTCTTCGATGAGATACACCTCCCGTGCCCCTGCAGATTCAGCCGACTCTTTCACGGCACGCTTTTCCACCTGAGTAATGCCCGAAGGAACGGCGATAATAATTCTGGGCCGGACAAAGGTGCGTCGATTATGAACCTTATGGATAAAATGGCGCAGCATGGCCTCGGTGACTTCGAAATCGGCAATGACCCCATCGCGCATGGGACGGATGGCAACGATATTGCCCGGCGTACGCCCCAGCATGTTCTTGGCCTCTGACCCCACCGCCAGGATTCTATTTTTCAAATTGGCATCGGTTCGCACGGCCACCACCGAGGGTTCGCTTAAAACAATCCCCTTTCCCTTGACATATACCAGTGTATTTGCAGTGCCCAGATCTATGGCCAGGTCACTCGAAAAAATACCGAGAATCGAATCCAGAAACAAATCCCTTACCTCTCTTTAAACCGGTTGCCCAAAATTTCACCCTATGCCGTATCGCAACTCATTTTACCGCGCCATTTGGCAGACAAAGTGCTGATGGTGATCAACGTCCGTAAAATAAAAAGATTTTTACCAAAAATAATTTTCCTTTACAAGAGAAAACTACCCATTGATTTTTGGGCCCGCCCGATTAATCCGAAAATTTTTCTGTTTTTCCTGACGTCAAGACAGCAAATGAGACATAATCGCATCATGAAGGCGGGGCCTGAAGGCCTTGATCAGGTCATTATCCCGTGAGGGATGGATGCGGTTGGTCAACAGGACCACAACCACGCGGCGTTCCAGATCCATCCAGAAAGAGGTCCCTGTAAAGCCCAGATGCCCGACGCTGTTCGGTGAAAAAAACCGCCCTGCACTGGAATCGGTGGCAGACGGCGTATCAAAGCCCAGTGCACGCCCCTGGTGATGGCGTGTATTGAAAAATATCTGTATCATCTTTGGCTGAAACACAGTTGAACACCGGCCGTGATAAACACAAAGCAGTTCATGAATCAACCGGTGCAGGTCCCCGGCGGTACCGAACAGCCCGGCATGGCCTGCGATGCCGCCCATCACATAGGCGTTATCGTCATGTACAGCGCCGTCCATCACCTGGTGCCGCCAGGGGCAGCGTTCCGTGGCGGCATATCTTTTCTGGGGCGAATCCTTGATGCCGTCAATAAAAAAAAGATCGGTGAGCCCCAGGGGCTTGTATATTTTTTCAGCCACAAACCGGTCAAGACGCATCCGAGACACCGTTTGGACAATCCAGTTCAGAAACATAAACCCCAGGTCACTGTATCGCACCTGATCGCCCACACGGCTTTCAAGGGGTTCCTGGGTCAAAAACGCCTGCAACCGGGCCTCGCGATCGCCAAAGGGAAGGCCGGCCAGTATCCTAAAGTAAGGCCGGTATGCCGGCAGGCCGGCGGTGTGATACAAAAGGTGCTGAATTTGAATGGTAGCCTTGTCTGTTCCCTTAAGGCAGGGAAGATACCTCCCGATGGTCTGATGGAGACCCAGGTGCCCGGTTTGAGTCAGCTTTATCACCGCCAATGTCGTGGCCAGGGGCTTGGTCAGCGATGCCAGGTCAAACACGGTCTCTTTCGTCATGGTCCTGTCCCTGAAGATACTGGCCCGGCCATAGGCCCGGAAAAACAGCACCGTATCGGCTTTTGAAACCAGCAGCACACCGCCGGGAAAAACCCTTTCCGCCACGGCACGCTTCATCAGGTCATCTGCCTGCTGCATCATTAAAATTCCCTGTCAATCGAGAAAAGAAGCCTAACCCAAAAAACCCAGTTTCTCAGGACAAAATAAAAAAAAGGGGGGGCGCCCCAAAGCGCAAAACCCGCAACGTTATTTTTGCGTAAACGCTTATTTTTAAAAAATCTTTCAATTTCCGGTGGGGGCCCGGTCAAACGTCAAGGTTTTCCGGTCCGCATCCAGGGTTGCTGCAAGGCCAATGGGAATGGTCAGATTGGTCATGCCGTGACCCACATCCAGTCCTCCCAGCACCGGAATGGCGACATCTTGAAACATCCGGCTGAAAACTTCCAGAGCAGCCCCAGGGGTACCGCACTGCTCAAAAGACCCCAAAACGATGCCGGCAAGATGGTCAAAACATCCGGCCAGCTTCATCTGGGCGAGCATCCGGTCCAGGCGATAGGGGGCCTCCCCGCGGTCCTCCAGCAGGAGAAGGCAGCCCCTGTAGTCGGGTTCAAAGGGCGTTCCCGCAAGGTGGCATAAGGTGGTCAGGTTGCCGCCGGTTAAAACGCCCGTGGCCCTGCCCCCGAATATCGTCATGCCTTTGCCCGCGACCAGCTGTACGGGGCCTTCCCCGGTCAATATTCGGACAAAAGAATCCCGGGTTACCGAATCCCGATCCCCCAGCGTCGTTACATTGGGACCATGAAAGGTCACCATGCCCGTTTGAGCGGCGATGGCATTCAGCAGGGCCGTAATATCACTGAAACCGACAATGATTTTCGGATGTTTCCGGATCAGGTCAACGTCCAGGAACGGCAACATGCGCATGGATCCGTATCCCCCGCGGGCGCACACAATGGCGGCAACGGACCCGTCTGCAAAAAACCGGTTGACCAGATCGGCCCGATGCGCATCGTCGCCGGCAAGGTACCCTTTTCGTTCAAACAGCCCCTTGGGAATGACGGGCCGATACCCTGCCGATGTCAGCCAGCGGATCCCCTGATCAAACCGTTGCCTGTCAAAGGGGCTGGCCGGGGCCACGATACCCACGCCATCGCCCGATCGCAGTTTACCGGGAAATATCGTACATGCTTCCATATTTGCATCACCTTGCCCGCATAAAGGATGTCAGGTATTTTAAAAATATCTGTTTTTTACATGTAAAACAATTGTTATTCCATTCGGACACTCCTTATACCTCAGGGCAAGGCCGCTTTCAAGCCTGCTTCATACACTTTACCCAAAAACAGCAGCGCCGGCTTTTGCGTCCGAAAATGTGGGGGTAAAAAAAATTAAAAAATCCTGATTCCAGTCTTGACATTCACCCGCCGAACCGATATGAAAGGTTTTTTTGTCGGGGCGTAGCGCAGTCTGGTAGCGCACTTGAATGGGGTTCAAGGGGTCGGAAGTTCAAATCTTCTCGCCCCGACCAAAATTTTACAATAATTAAGGCGGGTTAGCTGTTCAGCTGTCCCGCCCTTTTTTTATGATTTTTTGCATTGGGGTATCCTACAGCGTTATAGCGGTTTTCCAGAGACTCGACATACCTTGTGGTTGTCTTTATCCCTGGAAAACCGCTATGCCTTGTATATACGATTTTCACTTAGCCATCTCAAATAATGTTTGCGAGAGCGTCAACCGTTACAGCCAACTCATTTCTCGATAAGAAGTCCAAGTCCATTGGCGCACGCCCGGCTCACACCATAGTCAGCCTTTTCCTGCCCGGGCATTTTATCCCAACCGCCTTTTTCAATAAATTCAGCTCTCGACCAGGTATTTATTTCCCCAAGCTCTTTGAGTTTCTCTTGATGACCCGCGTCCTTCATAAATTGGGCAACACAGATCGCCGACTGACTCGCCAAAACCGCTTCGTCAGTCATCGTTTTGGTCGTGCGGGCGGTTGTCCATCCCCCCCATGCAAAACCGGTGATCATTACGATGATTCCCCCAACGATAAGGCCCCAAACGCCATACTTAATTTTCCCTGCAGTTTCCGGTTTCATTGATAATACCTCCTTGAATTAAGTTGTGAAATTTCTTTTCCAATAAATTTTTGCCTGTCATTGCATAAAATATGCAAGCCAGAGATGCTCCTCACAATCAACATCGTCATTTTTTCTCGGAGAGCGCTTTGATACCCAATATCTCGATCAGCCGATTTGGCTTCTAATTACATGAACGGCCGCCATTCCTTCCGATTGGGAAACCGTGTGAATTTGAATTTCCGGCGGTTCGCATAAAAGGGTTTTTGTTCCAAGCAAAACGCCGAATCTGTGAGACCTTATATGTTGATCCATGTCTTCACGGGTTGCCCATTCCTCCAGCAGATTGAAACGGTTCTTGTCTTCGATATCCCCAAAAACGGCATAGCTCAGGCAACCCGCTTCCTTTCCCGTAGGCTCAATCATGGAGAGAAGCGTTTGCGTAAACTCCAGCTGCTTTTCAGGAAGCACGTTCAGGGTAATTCTAACGAAAACCATGGGATTCTCCCTTTGCGCAAACCAACCCAGGCTGCGCATGATGAAAGTTGGAAAACAATCGTTGGGCGTGCTTTTCGAACGCCGGTTTGACAGTCTGTACCTTTTAATTTACAGACCTTTCTCTTGGGCAACCGGATGTGATAAATTGTTTAACTCAAATCAGTGTACTTAGAAAAAATCATTTTTCATTCTACCTTAAGAACCTTATCAAGTTTTGTGCCACGCTGGATCCAACGGCCGTATTGATCTTATATACTCGAATATATGGATAATACGCAGAATGGGGGTGCTGGCGTAGATGAGCGGCAAGACGAAAATATTGGGTCAGATATGACCAGTGGTCAGATATGGCCTATTTTCCTAAGATCACATCAGCCAGCGTTTTTTCATCAATAAATAGGAAAGATAAAACAAAAACGATCCCGTGAGAAATAAATAAATCAGTTCAAAAGGCAGGCTCGCTATCCTGCCGTCTTCCAAAAGAAGGCATTTAAGGGGATTGTAAAATTGGTAGGACGGCAGGACAGGTGCAACAGCGGTCAATTTTTGTGAAAAATCGGACAGTGCGGAAGGAAGAAGGTGCGGTAAATAAAAGACAACGCCAAGTGTTCTGGCACTGGCCTGATTCCGGCACAGAAAACCCAAAAATATCCCATAGGCACTGAAGCAAAAACTGCCGAAGATGATTAATACAATATAGTCCAGGAGATTAGCCAGACCGAACTTACCTAAAAGATGGAGAAATAAGATCGCAATGATCATCAGGACCATTCCCATGATTAATTTGGCAACCAGCCATTCGACTTCACGTATGGGCGTCTGGAGGAGAGCCAAAAGCAGTTTTTTTTCTTTTTCTTCGGCGACTTGAGCAGGAAGAACAATGAAACCGACAAGCAGGACAAGCATCAAAATCCAAGTCGGCAAAGTCTCTCTTTGGATTCCGCCTTTGTGCAGCATTTTAATATCGGTAATCCAACTGACATGGTTTCCTTCCGCCGCTTTTTGCATCGCTGAAAAAATTTCCACGATGGCAAGCGTATGGAGAGATTCTTTTTTCAAAACCATGAGTGCATTGCTGCCAGGTTCTTTTTCGTTTTTTACCAAAACCCCGTCAATTTTTTTTTCTTTCAAAAGGCGCTTGCCGTCCGCTTCATTCGGAAGCCATGTTACTTCAATGATTTTATCGGCTGCTTTGATGCTTCGCGTGATTTGGGGGTCATAGGGGTATTTCTGAATGAGACCGATTTTGATTTTGCTTACGTCCACATCGGTCCGGTCTATCAATTTTAACGAGATAAAAACAAAAAAAGGGATAAAGAGAATGAGATAAATTGTTTTGTTTTTTAATACAACGGCTAAATCATTGAATGCGAGTGCAAGAATATTTCGAATCATCATGTGTATAATTTTCCATGAACTTCGGACTGAAAATAGGCCTGCGGAGATCCGTCGAAAACCAGACTGCCTTCGTGCAGGACCATAATGCGCGTCGCGAGGCTTTTTATCTCTTCAGGCCGATGGGAAGTGAAAAGGATTGTTTTCGCGGCCTCATGCATATTGTATAACAGCCGATAAATCTCTTTTGTCATCTCGAAATCCAGGCCCGATGTCGGTTCGTCCAAAAGAAGAACCGGCGGATCCGCCATCAGGGCACGCCCAATATTCACCCTTTGCTTTAAGCCTTTTGACAGCACCTGTATTTTGTTTTTTCGAAAGGGCATCAGATTAAAATCTCTCAAAACCTTATCAACACGCAGGAAAGGTGTTTGAAAGAGAAAAGCGAAAAGTTTGAAATTGTATTCAACGGAAAAAAAGTCAAAAAGGTTGGGCTCTTCCGGAACAAACCCCACCTTCTTAACAATAGCCGTCCTATCCCTCAGATCGATTCCGTCAATCGTGGCTTGACCGCTATCCGGACGAATCCAGTTCGCCAGCATTTTTAAAAGCGTGGATTTGCCGGCGCCGTTGTGCCCGACAATAGCGATCAGTTCGCCTTTGTCCACTTCAAAGCTGGTCGATTGAAGACCTCTCTTTTGATCATAGAGCTTTGTCAGATTCAGAGCTTTAAGCTGCATAATTTTTGAAAATTTAACTGCAAGGGGATGAGACTTCACAACCGCCTGCAAATCGACGGGGATTTTGATTCTGAAGGGTTGACAACAGCTGCTACGGCTTATCAGCAACCGCCATCACCCTTCAGAAATCCCTCGCATGGACGGCGATGAATAAAAAATCTATCTTCGCCATACGCTCCTGTGTACTAAATTATTCTCATTATAACGATAACGAGAATGACGACAACCAAAACACCGATTACGAATCCCATAATTTCCTCCTTTAGAAATTTATTATCAACAGTTTAGATAAATGGACGCACGACATCCGGGAGAGAATATCGCTCGTTTATTTCACGACCAGATCATTCTTTACGGATATGACCCCTTTAACGCTGCGTGCGATTTCACCCGCTTTATCGACGGCCTTTTGAGAAACAACGAAGCCGCTCAATTGAACGGTGCCCTTGTATGTTTCGACACTGACCTGGAATGATTTGAGAAAATCATCTTTTGCAATTAGAGATTTGACCTTGGTCGTGATGATCGAATCGTCAACGTATTCCCCTGTACTTTCCCGTTTTGGTGTCGATGCACAGGCCACAAAGGTGGCAATCAGCATCAGAAGCACTAAACCGTGAATAACGATATTTCTTTTTTTCATAGCGGTTACTCCTTTTTGTTCGTTTGTGTTGAAATGATTGATTATGAAACCTTTCGACGCACGCCTGTCCGCGGATAAACGCTCTGAGCATCTTGTCCGGGTTGCGGGCGCTTTCCTTCAAGGCCTATTTTCTTCTTATCGTTTGCCGGCGCTTCATGCATCGGCCATCAGGGGTTTCAGGGAAAATCCCCTGATGGCGTTGGCCACCGGTTTCAACATATCGTAAGGGGCCTGACCATCTGCCAGGCCGCCAAGGTAATAGACCCACCCGCCTGTTTTAGCCGCAATCCGTTCGATGCCGTTTCTGCCGAGTTCATCCCAGTCGAACGCGACAATGAAATGCTCAATATCAAGGCCGTTGAGAATGGTCGCAGCCTCGGGGGTAACGTAGGAGCCCAATGTGGAAACCACCACCGCTTTGTCCTGGTCCTGAAGCAGGTTATAAAAAACGAAATAATCAAAGATGCCCTCCACCAGAATGATCGTCCGGTACTGCCGGATATACCCTAAGAATATCATCAAGTTTCGTGCCATGCTGAAACTGAGGTTCTTATCGATTTTATCTTATTGAATATATTAGGGATGAATGCAAAGACAAGGCCAGTGGTGGCGTAAGAAAATAGCAGGATATGGGTTCATATATGACCAGTGGCCATATATGACCTATTTAATGGCTTCTTTCGGTGGATGATCGGATGTGTGGTCAAAGATTGATTAGGGTTTGCAGATATCCAGCTTTTGCATGCGGGCACGCAATGTGCTGCGATCAAGACCAAGGATCTCGGCCGCACTGTTTTTGCCGCTCACTTTCCAATGGGTCTGATCGAGGACCTGGGTGATATACGCCCGTTCAACATCCTGAAGGGATCGATTCACCTTGGTTAAAGCCTTATTGGGCCTTTTCAGTTCATCCACCAGGCGCAGTTTGGGTCCCGAAGAATTGATCACTGCCCGTTCAAGCACATTTTCCAATTCGCGGACATTGCCCGGCCAATGATATTGCTGCAGCAAATCCATAACGCTCACCGGGATCATCTCGATGGATTTGCCCAGCCTTTTTGAAATTTTTTCAACGTAATAATCGACCAGCAGGGGAATGTCATTCGGACGATTCCGAAGTGGCGGCACTGTGATGGGAAAAATATTCAGCCGGTACCAGAGATCGTCGCGGAAAAGGCCTTTGCGGACTTCCTCTTCCAGATCACGATTGGTGGCGGCAATAATTCGAACATCGACTTTGATGGTGCGGGAGCTGCCCAGGCGCTCAAACTCACCGTTCTGAATCACCTGGAGCAACTTGGGCTGCAATTCCATCGGGAGTTCGCCGATCTCATCCAAAAACAGGGTCGCACCGTTGGCAATCTCAAACCGCCCCAGCCTTCTGGCATGAGCACCTGTGAAGGCCCCTTTCTCATGACCGAAGAGCTCGCTTTCAATAAGATTTGACGGCAGTGCGGCACAATTCATCTTCACCAGGGCACGATCTTTACGCAGGCCCTGGCCATGAATCGCCCTTGCCACCAGTTCTTTGCCGGTTCCGGTTTCACCGAGAACCAGGACGGTTGTATCGGAGGCGGCAATTTGCTCGACCTTGTAGAACACGTAATTGATCTCGTCACTTTGCCCAATGATGTTCTCATAATTGTACGTCAGTTTGATTTCATCCTGAAGATAGGCTCTCTCCACCTCAAGAAGGTCTTTTAAGTTCTTGATTTCATAAAGGGAGGTTTCCGCCAACTGTTTGCTTCTTTCCGCGTCTTCCTTTGCTATTCTGAGCTCGGCCGTTCGCTTCTCGACAATTTCCTCAAGATGGCGTTTATAATATTCACGCTCGGTCACATCCTCAATGGCCAACAGGATCAGTTGGGTTTGATTCGACTTTTTGTAAATCCGTCTGGCGTTCAAAAATAGAATTTTTCGGCCGATGGTCTCAAACTCATGTTCCACTTCAAAATCATTGAATACGGTATTTTCAGGCAGGATATGTTCAAGCAATTCCCTAAGTCCTGGAATGTTCCATTGCCCGTTGCCAAGATCGTATATTAAAACGCCCTCTGTCTCGTCCGGTTTGACGTTGAAGGTCTGATAAAAAGCATCATTTGCTTTGACAACCTTCAAGTCAGCATCAAGTACCATCAACGGTTGGCGAACCGAACCCAGGAAGTTGTCAAAAACGTCAGTAAACGTCTTAAACGCGCCTTTTTCAATTTTAGAATTTTTGATTTTTTGTTTCATTTTTCAAAATACCTGATCGCTGTTCATTGGGAACCACTGCAATTAGGTCTGGTCATATTGTGAACCTTATTAAGCATCGTATCGAGAAACCGCACGTCGGTTTTCTTTATGTATTCAAAAGGGCGTTCATCATAAACACCGTTTTTCACGTTACAAAGCCATATTAAACAATTCTTAAATCTAAATCAAGGTCGTTCGTTATGGGATAGTACTCATCTGCAGTTACGGCGTCTTTTTCACCAGGCTGTCCGGATCCTTCATGATCCTGTCCGCCGACCATTTGGACAAAAACAAACGAATAATCGTTTTCGGATTTCACGATACCAAACAAGCATCCTGAATAAATAGTCAGTAAATGAAAATTATTTATTGACAACAATCACATTCAAGCTTTATGCTGTTTCCCAAAGCAACCATCCATACTTGTCAGACGACCGACGGACAAGCAGCAGATCAGTTGACACAAGGCGGCATTTACTCACTGGCAGGGCAACCGGAGGTCAACAGAGGTGCCGGGCAGCTTCGGGCAAGGCCGGGCTGCCGTATATTTCCATTTAACCGTCTGATACCAAAACCTAAAAGGAGGCACCGCATGCTATCCAGTGCATTGGAACAGAATCTCGTGCAGAGAGTGGCCGTAGGGGATATTTTTCGACGGCGGGCCACTGCCACGCCCCATTTTGAGGCCGTCTCCGAACAACGCGGTGATCAAACCCTCCGGTTGACCTTTCGGGAACTCAACAACCGGCTGAACCAGTTTGCCAGGGCATTGCGGGCCCGGGGTTTCGAAAAGGGCGACCGCATCGGCCTGCTGGGGCTCAATTCCACTGAATACCTCATCGCCCTGTACGGCTGCGCCAAGGGCGGTTATGTCGCGGTGCCCATCAATCCGGGCCTCAACCTAAAAGATGTGGGTTATATCCTGGGGCATGCCGAAGTCACGGGCCTGGTTGTCGACGATATTCTCTTTCCGCTGATCGCAGCCCTCAAGGATACCCTGACAGCCATAAAACTGAAGGTTGCCATCCTCTACACCGGTGCAGGCCTGCCCGACGATTACGAAGAATTCAATGCCATGATCGCGGGCCAGAGTGAAGATGAGGTGGAAGATGTGGTCATCGAAGACCGCGACACCTTTGAAATTTTGTACACCTCCGGTACCACCGCAGATCCCAAAGGGGTGCTGATATCCCACCTGACGGTTTTCATCATGTCGCTGACCAACAGCATCGAAATCAAGGTGGCTTTAGGATCGGTGGGCACGACCCTGATGCCGTTGTTCCATTGCGCCCAGCAGACCTTTTCCACCACTTTTTTCCATGTGGGGGGGAAAACCGTGATCCTGCGCGGATTTGATCCGGCCGTCATGCTGGACACCATTGCACGGGAAAAGCTTCAGGTGATGTTTGCCCTGCCGGCCATGTACCGGGCCATGCTCGATCATCCCCGGCTCCAGGCGGTGGATGTCTCCAGCATGCAGCGATGCGTTTACGCCATGGCGCCCATGGACCAGCGCACCCTGGAAGACGGCATACGGGCGTTTGGTGCGGAATTTTTCCTGGGTACCGGCCAGACCGAATGCTTTCCCTCCACCAACAGTTTTCGCGGTGAATTTCAGCTCACCAAAAAAGGCAACTACTGGGGTGAATCCGCTGTGACGCTGGACACGGCCGTCATGGATGATGAGGGCAACCTGATGCCCCAGGGCCAGGTGGGCGAAATTGTCTGGCGGGGCCCGGGAACCATGCAGGGATATTTGAAAAATGAGGCCGCCACAGCGGCCAGTCGCCGGTTCGGCTGGCACCATTCAGGGGATCTGGGGTATTATGATGAGGACAACCTGCTGGTTTTTGTGGACCGCAAAAAAGACATGATCAAAACCGGTGGTGAAAATGTGCCCTCGGTGAAGGTGGAGCGAACCCTGCTGGCCAATCCCGCCATTGCAGCCGCTGCCGTCGTGGGGCTGCCCAACGAGCGCTGGGTCGAAGCAGTGACCGCTTTTGTGGTGGCAACACCGGGCATGGCACTGAACGAGGCCGATGTGATCAATGCCGCCAAGGCCGAACTGGGGGGATTCGAAGTGCCCAAAAAAGTGGTGATTGTAGACCAGTTACCCCTGACATCCACCGGCAAAATTAAAAAAAACGTAATTCGCGATAATTATCAGTCCCTGTACAAAGAACAGGACCGATGAGAACAGGAATCAACCCGTTACACGGATAGTAAGGCATGATTGATATTAAAGACATGCGGATAAGGGGATATATTCCCCTTGACAACAAATCGCTTCTGTGGGATCAGATTCTTATGGAATGAATGTTGTATAGGGCTTTAAAAACATCTGATTATTATTTAGATATAATATATTATGAGGTTTTACCCACGGATGCAAAAAAACGATATTTTTTCTCTGCTAAAGAAAACACGTCAGGCATAAATTTAATTTCAAGGCCTGCACCCATTCGGTGCAGGCCTTTTTTTTGAGGCTTTTTGCAAACCGAACATGGCAATGCCCTCAAAATAAACACGCGTGACATAGCCCTGCACCACCGGCATCAGGTTCGGCCTTGTCCCCGTTTCCTTTCTTAAACGGCCCCTGATCCGCAGCCCCCGAATGGCATCACCGGACACCACATGGTGGTAAGGATGACAAAGTGACTGGCTTACTTGAGCTCAATGATGTCCGAAAATATTTCCCCATCGGCGGGAATAAAACGGTTAAGGCCGTCGACGGGGTTTCCCTGAATATCAAACAGAGAGACATTTTCGGCCTGGCCGGGGAATCGGGTTCGGGGAAAACGACACTGGGGCGGGTGGTCTTAAAACTTCTGGAATCCAGCGGCGGCAGCATCTCCTACGCCGGACGGGACATCACGCATGTAAACCTGGACCACGAAAAAAACCTGCGCCGCAAACTGCAGATTGTTTTTCAGGACCCCTTTGCCTCCCTGCACCCGCGTAAAAAAATCAAGGACATCATCGGCCAGGGACTCCGCACCCACAACCTGGTCCAGAACCAGGCCGAACTGATCGACAAAGTAGGCGATTTTCTATCCCTTGTGGGTATGGGAACGCAGCATCTGTACCGGTATCCCCACGAACTTTCCGGTGGCCAGCGCCAGCGTGTGGCCATTGCCCGGACCTTGATTTTAGAACCGGAACTGGTGGTCCTGGACGAACCCACCTCCTCTCTGGACGTTTCGGTACAGGCTGAAGTTTTAAAACTGTTGAAACACCTGCGGGATGTATTGGACCTGACCTATATCTTCATTACCCACGACCTTTCCGTGGTCCGGCTGTTTACCGAGAAAATCGCCATTTTATACCTGGGGAAAATTATGGAGCTCGGCCTGACCCAGAATATTTTCCACACCCCGCTGCATCCGTATACAACGGCCCTGATCTCGGTGACCCCCAAACTGGATCCCCGGAACCGGGGTAAAAAAATCATTCTGACCGGGGAGATCCCCAGCCCCGTCAACCCGCCCCGGGGATGCCCCTTTCATACCCGGTGCTACAAAAAAATAGGCCCGATCTGTGAAAAAACGACCCCGCCGCTGAGAGCCGTGGGGCACGATCATTTTGTGGCATGCCATCTACACGGACCGCCATGAAATCAGGCGCACCTATCCAAGGGTAACGTCCGGCGGAAACAGCAAGGGTTAAACGGTATGCGGGATGAGCATTACGGAAATTCATGTTCCGCCACCTTACAAATAAAAATAGGGGGGGGGTATGACACGCCCATGGAAAACAATCTCAAAATCAATCGTATAGACCTGTACAAGGCAGATATTGAACTACTCGAACCCTTTCGTACATCTCTGGCGGAAATCACCACCGCCTACAACATCTTTGTTCGAATTCACACGGACCAGGGTATTTACGGTACCGGGGAATCCAGACCCAACCCCCCGGTTACCGGGGAATCCCAGGCTACGGCCCTGGCCTGCGGCCGGGATATGGCCAAACGGCTGCTGCACCAAAACCCCCTGGACATCGAAACCCGAATGACCGACCTCAATGGTCTCATGGGGAAAAACAGCGCGACGAAAAGCGCCTTTGACATTGCCCTCTACGATCTGCTGGGCAAAGCCGCAGGCCTTCCCCTGTACGCGGTCCTGGGCGGCCCCAAACGAACGGTCCGCACGGACAACACCGTGAGCCTGGGCGATCCCGATCATATGGCCGAAACCGCCCGCACGTACAAGGAACAGGGATTTACCGCCATAAAAATCAAACTGGGCACCGGCAGGGCCGAAGACCTGTCCAGGGTCCATAAAATCCGGGCCGCCGTGGGACCGGACATAGCCCTTCGCCTGGACGCCAACCAGGGGTGGGACCTGACCACGGCCATCCAGACCCTTTCCGCCATGGACCCCCTGAATATCGAGTACTGTGAGCAACCCCTGGCCCATTGGGACTGGGCCAACATCCGCCGGGTAAGAGAGCGCACCAGCATCCCCATCATGGCGGACGAGACCCTTTTCGACCATCACGATGCCTTCAAACTGGCCGCTATGGGGTGCTGCGATTATTTCAACATTAAACTGGCCAAATCCGGCGGCATCCACACCGGGCTCAAGATCAATGCCATCGGCGAAGCGGCCGGCATTTTCTGCATGGCCGGCTGTATGACGGAAACGCGCCTTTGCCTGACCGCTGCCGCCCACATGGTTTCGGCACGCCCCAATATCCGTTTTGCCGATCTGGACGGTCACCTGAACATGGCCGTGGATCCGGTCATCGGAGGGGCACTTTACAATGCCGGCGAGATCACACTGCCCGACACCCCGGGCCACGGGGCGGACATTGACCCGGATTTTTTAAACCACTGTACCTGCGAGACCATCAAGTGAATTGATGTTCCTAAACCATAGATAAAAGGAGGAGGATATGATGAAAAGAAGAATAAAAGTATCGCTTTTTATGGCCGGTTTATTTTTTATTGCCGCCCTTTTCAGCGGGCAGGCACTGGCCGCCCAAAGACCCCTTGTCGTCGGCATGAACACCGGCGCCATTGTATCGCTGGACCCGGCGGTATGCTATGAGGTGGAAGGCAGCTGGATGCTCCTTAATATTTATGACACCCTGGTGAAATTCAAACCCGGATCGTCCAGCGAACTGGTACCCTCCCTGGCCACCGACTGGGACATCTCGGGCAAGACGTTGACCCTTACCCTGCGCAAGGGCGTTAAATTCTCAAACGGCAACCCCCTGGACGCAGCAGCTGTAGTCTACTCGCTGAAACGGGTGGTCAAACTGGCCCAGAGCCCATCCTGGATACTGACCCAGTTCGGCGTTACACAGGACTCCATCACGGCCAGCGGCAACCAGGTGACCATCGTCATGGACAAACCCTACTCACCGCAACTGGTCCTGTCCTGCCTGTCCTATATTTCCGGCATCGTCGATCCCAAGACCACCGAGGCCAACGCCAAGGATGGCGATATGGGCATGGCCTACCTGAACGGCCAGTCCTGCGGCAGCGGGCCCTATGTCCTGAAGAGCTGGAAACGCAACGAAAAAATCGTTCTCGAACGAAACCCCCACTACTGGGGACACACGCCGGAAATCCAGAAAATTGTACTCATCGATATTCCCGAGTCCTCCAGCCAGCTCGTCCAGCTCAAGGGCGGCGACATCGACATGGCCTGGAACCTGGAGTACGATCAAGTCCCCGAAGTTCAAAAAACCAAAAATCTGTACACCATCACCACCCCCATGTTCAAGCAAATTTACCTGGGCATGAACGGCACCGTCTCTCCCCTGGACAATGTCAAAATTCGCCAGGCCATCAAAAGCGCCATCGACTGCGAAGGCATCATAAAAGCCACCGGCGGTGGGGTGATGCCGCTGCACAGCTTTGTGCCCAATGGCATGTTCGCCCATTACAATGTGGACCCGTTTCCCTATAACCCGGCCATGGCCAAGAAACTGCTGAAAGAGGCCGGCTATCCCGACGGCTTCAAAATCACCCTGACGGTTCCCGATTTCCTGGCCACCGCCGGCACCGTGGTCAAGGCGAACCTTGACGCCGTGGGTATTGATGTCAACCTGGAAACCATTGCCTACAGCTCCCTTCTCGGCAAATACCGCAAACAGGGACTCCAGATGATGATTGCCCGCTGGGGGGCCGACTACGGAGACCCTGACGCCATGGCCAAACCCTTTGCCCACTGCCGCGTCACCGGCGCTGACGCCAAGGTCAAACAACTGGCCTGGAGAAATGCCTATGCCAACCCCGAGATCACGGACATGGTGGAAAAAGCCACCTTTATCAAGGACCTTGATCAGCGAAAACAGCTTTATTTTGATATCCAGAAAAAATGGCTGGAAGAAGGACCTTTTGAGATCCTCTACCAGTATGCGGGCCAGGTGGGCCTCAACAAAAAGGTCAAGGACTTTTACCTGAACTCCCTGACCCAGTCCCCCCTGGAACTGGTAAAAATCCAAAAATAGCCACCCCGGGAATCGTACATCCTGAAACCCAAGGCCCGGGCGCCCCGGCACCGGGCCTTCTCAGATAAGCATGGAGGCGCGTTGAATTTCAGCCGGTATATCATCAAACGGCTCACTCTGTTCGTTGTGGTGATCCTCGGAGTGGTGACCGTGACCTTTTTTCTGTCCCACGTGATCCCTTCCGATCCCGTGGGCGCCATACTTGGAGAGAATGCCCCCCAGGAACTGGTGGAAAAAACCGAACGGATGCTGGGGCTTCATCTGCCCCTCCATCAGCAGTATGCCCGGTATCTCAAAGGCATTGCGACATGGGACTTCGGCCCCTCCTTAAGGACCCAGAACCCGGTCTCCGTGGACCTGAAAACCTATTTCCCCGCCACCCTTGAACTGGTGGTCCTGGCCATGTTTTTTGCCATCATCCTGGGTATCGGACTGGGGATCATCTCAGCGGTCAAGCGAAACAAACTGCCCGATACCCTGAGCCGGATCTTCTCCCTGGTGGGGATTTCCATGCCCGCCTTCTGGTTGGGATTGCTCATTATCATGTTTTTGTATTACCAAGTACAACTGCTGCCGGCCGGCGGCCGCCTGGCACCCTACTTCTCCCCGCCCCCCACTGTCACCGGAATGTATACCATCGACAGCCTGCTGGCCGGCGAATGGGAAACCTTCCGGGATGCCCTCTACCACCTGCTGGGCCCGGCCATGGTCCTGGGCTGGATTCAAACCGCTTATATCTGCCGCGTCACCCGGTCGTCCATGCTGGAGGTTCTGAATGAAGAGTATGTCCGCACAGCGCGGGTCAAGGGCCTCAAGGAAAGAATCGTTGTGTTACGGCATGCATTCCGAAATGCGGCCATCTCGGTGATTACCATGGTGGGAATCTCATTTGGCTATATGCTGGAAGGATCGGTGCTCACCGAAACGGTCTTTGGTTATCCGGGCCTGGGCCGCTATTCGGTCAATTCCTTTCTGTCCCTGGACCTCAACGCGGTGGTGGGATCTGTCACCCTCATCGCCCTTTGTTATGCCGTTACAAATCTGGCCGTGGATCTGCTGTACGGGTTTTTAGATCCCCGGATTAAATATTAAGGGAGCCCCATGGGATCAACGATCAAGTATCTGACCGCATGGAAAGACCGCCACCATTCGGAAATTTCAGAAATCAAAGAAGTGATGCATGCCGCCGGGAAAAGTCCGCTGACCATCGCCGGGATCTGCATCGTGCTCAGCCTGGTCCTGGTGGCCATTTTCGCACCCTATATCGCCCCCTTCGATCCCCTTGCCATGGACCTGGACAACCGCCTGTCAGCCCCCTGCACCGCGCACTTTCTGGGTACCGATGAGCTGGGTCGGGATATTCTGTCCAGAATGATCTACGGCACGGGCCTGGCCCTTAAAATCATGATCATCGTATTGATGATCGACCTGCCGGTGGGGGTCATTCTGGGGGTAGTTGCCGGTTATTTCGGTGGATGGCTGGATGAAATCATCATGCGCACCGCCGACATCTTCATGGCCTTTCCCCGGCTGATTCTGGCCATGGCCATCGGCGCAGCCCTGGGGCCAAGCCTGGTCAATGCCATGATTGCCATCGCCGTCACCATGTGGCCCACCTACGCCCGACTGGTTCGGGGAGAGACACTGAGCATCAAGGAACGCACCTTTATCGAGGCGGAAAAGGCCATCGGGACCTCAAAAATCCGGATACTGGTCACACAGATCCTGCCCATGTGCTCCTCCACCACCATTATCCGGGCCACCCTGGATATGGGCAACGTCATCCGCATCGCCGCAGGCCTGAGTTTTCTCGGTCTGGGCGCCCAGGCCCCGTCCCCTGACTGGGGATTGATGGTCAGCACCGGCCGTTCCTTCATGGTCAGCCAATGGTGGGTTCCCACCTTTCCCGGACTGGCCATTTTAATCAGCGTGTTCGGCTTCAATCTTCTGGGCGACGGCATCCGGGACATTGCGGACCCGCATCTGAGACGGGGGGAATAATGGCCGAGCCGCTACTGGACATAAAGGACCTGGTTGTCAATTTTTATACCTACCGCGGGGTTGTCCGGGCCATCAACGGAATAAATCTGAAAATCAGCCCAGGTGAATTTTTCGGTCTGGTGGGCGAGACCGGTTGCGGTAAAAGCGTCACCGGATCAGCCATATTGAACCTCGTGCAGAATCCCGGTCAAATCGACAGCGGCCGGATCTTCTATAACGGCCGGGACCTGGTTCAAATGCCCCAGGATGAAATACGCGAAGAAATACGCGGCCGGGAAATCACCATGATCATGCAGCACCCCATTGCGGCCCTGAATCCGGTCATCCGCATCGGAGATCAGATCGCCGAAGCCCTGGTCGGCCGCATGAATAAAAAAGCGGCCCGACAACGGGTGATTGAAATGCTCACCGAAGTCAATATCGCCGATCCCCGGAAGATCATCACCAATTATCCCCATCAGCTTTCCGGGGGCATGGCCCAGCGGGTCATGATCGCCATGATGCTGGCCACCGAACCCGCTCTTTTGATTGCCGATGAACCCACCACGGCCCTGGACGTTTCCATCCAGGCCCAAGTGCTGGTCCTGCTCCAGGAGCTGATCCGAAAACATCAGTCCAGCGTCCTGCTCATCACCCACGACATGTCCGTTGTCTCGGAAACCTGTGACCGGGTGGGCGTCATGTACGCCGGTGATATCGCAGAGGTGGGCCGGGTCGAAGATATCATATTTACCCCCAGACATCCCTACACCCAGGGGCTGATGAAAGCCATCCCTTCCGAATCCAGTACCGAGCTTTCCGGTATCCCCGGTTCGGTCCCTGACCTGGTCACACCACCCCCCGGTTGCCGTTTTCACCCACGCTGCCCCCACGTCATGGAAATGTGCAAACAGCATAAACCCGAGCCCAAAACAGTAGGCGACGACCACCTGGTCGCCTGTCACCTGTTTTAGCCTCTTGATATACCCTATCGTTGCATAAAAAACATGCGCTATTGATCTAAGTCCACCAACAGCTTGAAATGGCGGTTACAACGATCCTTCCTGCTCAGCCTGAACCCATTTTTTGACTTCCTGAAACGGGTATAGTTCAAGGGCCCCGAAACCGGGCATGGCCTTTACCTTAAATTTCGAAAAACAAGGGGTGTAAATGCCGCATAAAAATTTGGTTATATTGGTTTGGGTGGCAAAGTCGCCGGCGGCCTGACAAAACGGGCCGGTCAGTTCATGACAGTCCAGGTCCGCGAGGGGTTTTAACCGACGGGTGGTCTCCAGCACGATACATTCGTTTTTACAGAACGAACAATGCCCACACCGCTCTTTTTCCAGATGCTCACCAAAATACTCGGCAAGGTTTCGGCTGAAACAGGACCGGCCTTCGAAAAAGGCGATCATATCATGAATTCGCTTAATCCCGTGCGTTTCCTTCTGCCTGAACAGGGCATCCATCTTTTCCGTCACCTTTTGAATATCAAAGGCCTGGCTCATGATATCAAACACCTCCACCGCCTGGCGGGCCTGGAGTTCGATCCAGCCTTTTTCATTAAAATATTCCAGGGCACTGATCACCCGTTGCCGGTCAGCGGAACCGGCGCTGCGTATCCCTTCCATATCCACCGAGGTCCATATTTTCTTTCGCCGGCAGTGATCAAATAGCGTTTTCACAAACTGGCGCCGTTCTCCTGTAAACTGCCCGATGATCTTTTCCGGACCGGTATGGCATTTAAACGAATATTCATCAAAATAGGTCATTTTCGGGCGAAGGATACCTTCCATGGAAAGGTAGACCAGGTAAGTCTTCAAGGGCAGTGCCCGGATGTTTATCTCATTTGACAGCGCCGTGAGTTTGATTTCCCAGACAAACCCGTCGTTTTCTTTAATCTTCAGCAGCAGTTGATAAAGGGCCTGCCTGTCCGGAGTGTCGCCGTAAATGAAATTTTCCAGCACATTGATGCCATCCCGGTTGGCCAGCACCTCACACAGGGCCACCTGGCCGTCTCTTCCCGACCGGCCGATTTCCTGGCTGTAGTTTTCAATGGATTTGGGCAGATCATAATGAATGACCCGTCGGATATCCCGTTTGTCGACCCCCATGCCAAAGGCAATGGTTGCCACAATGCATGCCAGAGAGCCCGCCATGAAGCGGTTCTGGACATCTTCCCGCTGCGCACTCGGCATCCCGGCATGATACGCATGGGCATTGATGTGATGCCTGCATAAAAAGGCGGCAACCGTTTGAGCCGTTTTCTGAAGGGTCACATAGATGATGGTGGGCGCATCCGGGGCTTTCAGGCCCCTTTTCAGCAGAATCGTATTTTTATCCGCCTGGGCCGCCGGCGTGACTTTCAAAAAAAGATTTTCTCTGTAAAAACCGGTCACCACCACATTTGAACGGGGAATGTCAAATTTACTGCACATGTCGTCAATCACCGGGGGCGGGGCGGTTGCCGTCAGCAGCAAAATCTGGGGAATACCGAATTCTTTATGATACACCGGGAGATTTAAGTATTCCGGCCGGAAATTGTGCCCCCACTCGGAAATACAATGGGCCTCGTCAACCACCAGCAAAGAAACCCGCATGCTTTGCAGGTGATACCGGAACCGTTCATTTCTGAACCGTTCAACGGAAATCATCAGGATTTTCAATTGCCTGTTTTTCGCCTGTTCAAAAATATTATGGGTCTCGTCCCGGTTCAGTGTTGAATCCAGGCGGGCGGCGGGAATATGGTGGGCCACCAGAAAATCCAACTGGTCTTTCATCAGAGACAGCAGCGGGGAGACCACCAGTGTCATCTCCGGCAACAACATGGCCGGCAACTGGTAACACATGGATTTTCCGCCCCCCGTGGGGAAGATGGCCACAGCGGAGTGACCCGCCAGTATCTTGGCGATAACCGACCGCTGCCCCTTTTTAAAGGTATTGAACCCGAAATATTTTTCTAATTCTTTTTCCGGCATAGCATCAACATTACTTGGCCATAAAGCCGGCAACAGGAATGACATAAAAAAGGATGGCAAAAAAATGAAGACTGCTGCCGGCCAGGACAAAAAGATGCCAGATGGCATGGTGATACCGGATTTTCCGCGAAAGGTAAAATCCAACGCCAAGGGTATAGGCCAGGCCCCCGGCGAGCAGCAGGATGAGGCCACCGGGAGCAACACCGGCCAACAGGGGTTTAACCGCCGCAAGGAGAGTCCACCCCATGCCCAGGTATAATCCAAGGGAAACCACGCGATATCGGCGAAAGGGGGTCAATTCGAAAATGATGCCGAAAAGCGCCAGCCCCCAAATCACGCCGAACAGGGACCATCCCCAGATACCGTGCAGGCTCACCAGTGTGAAAGGGGTATAGGTGCCTGCAATCAGCAAAAATATGGCACAATGGTCAAAGACCTGCAAAACAGCCCGGGCCCGGGGGGACCGGGCGCTGTGATAGACGGTGGATGCGGTATACAACAGGATCATCGTGACCCCGAAAATACTGACGCTGACAATGTGCCGGGCATTTCCATGGGCACTGGCAAAGGCGATAAGCACCCCCAATCCTGCAACGGCCAGGATGATGCCAATGCCATGGGTGATGCTGCTGGCAATCTCTTCTCCGGAAATGTATCGTTGAAAGGGGGTCGTCTCGATCATAAAGCCTCCTCATTTCCCCTGTTTAAATTCCCACCAACCCGCTTGTCCAAGCGACAAACTACCGTTACAGCTTCAGCAACTTCCGGCACAAAGTCAAATCAATTGTTCTCCCGCTTACCGCACTTACATTTGTTTTACAAAGGAAACAGCCTTTATTTTGACCCTTTCTAACCCCGGCATTGTCATACCCGAAATATTTTTCAGTTTCCGATCCTCGTGGGCTATGAATCGAAATTATCATCGGTTCTATATTCCCCACCAGCACTCGCCTTTACTATTGCCGGCACTATCTCGGCGCCAAACTGTCCAATGACCGCACGCTTTCACGCTGGCTGCCGCCCTCTCCTTGTTTATACAAATTATCGTTGTTTTCGGTTTTATGCTCACGCTGGATGCGCCAAAGACCTATGGCTACCGAACTTCAAAAAAAGCCACCTTCGGCAATATGGATTGATGCCGGTATCCTGCCCAAATGTATAATTATCCTTGACATACAGGGATTGGTTATATTATTTTTTAATAAAAAATAGCGCTACTCAAAGTTTCACACAATCAATTGCACACGTTTCCCTCTGCTGTTGAATGAACCGATTTTACCCCTACAACGAAACTTAAACCAATTTAATCTTGTTTTAATTAGTCTGGTTTGCTATACTACGACAAAATCCCTTAAAGTAGGAGGTAAACCATGCTACCGAAAATTAGAAGTGATGAACACCGTTACCCGGTTCCAAAGTTTGATCTCAACAAGAATGATATTAAAAACTTTTCAAATGAACTCAGAGGTTTCCATGAGCAGTTCGCCGACTGCTTTCACCGAAGTGAGTCTCGGGAACATTTTTTTAAGTACATGGCTGGACAATTTAGCCAACTGGAGCGCAAATCTATCGAACCCATCGCCCTTGCAATAGAAGGTGGAAACGTAAGGGCTATGCAACGGTTTGTCAGTGTTGCTCCATGGGATGATGGTAAGATTACTTTCAAGTATCGTAGTTATGTTAATGAAGACCTTGGTAGTGAAGATGGAGCTTTGATCTTTGATGAAAGCGGCTTTCTCAAAAAAGGCCAGGACTCCGTGGGTGTTGCCCGGCAGTACTGTGGAACTGCGGGCAAGGTCGACAATTGCCAGGTTGGTGTTTTTGCAGCCTACGCATCAGAACGTGGATATGCCCTGGTAGACAAGCGCCTTTTCATACCTGAGCAGTGGTTCTCGGAAGAGTACCGTGAGCGTCGGCAAAAATGTAACTTGCCTGAAGATACAGTATTTATGACCAAACCCCAACTGGCTACAGAAATGCTAAAAGAGATCAGTTCAGAAAAGACACTGCCCTTTAAATATGTCCTTGCTGACTCAGTATACGGCATGAGCCCGGAGTTTATTGAAGCGGTGGATGATTTACCCGGAACGACATACCTTGTTTCTGTTCGAAAAAATATCCATTGTTGGCTCAAGATGCCTATGATCATTCGCAAGCAATATCGGTGGAGTGGCAAAATTCGAACCAAAACTTTTTTGGCCGACAATAAAAGCAAACCGATAACCATCGACGAATTAGCCAAAAACATTAACGATTATTTCTGGTACCGGCGACAGGTATCCGAAGGCGCCAAGGGGCCTATCGTTTATGAATTCACCCGGCGACAGGTAATCTTGGCAGCCGAGGGTCTGCCTCAAAAGACCGTATGGCTGCTCATTCGGCGCACAATTGGAGATGAACCGGAATACAGCTATTTCATCAGCAATGCGGCGAGCAGCACAAGACTCAAAACACTCGTTTGGTTAAGCGGCATGCGCTGGGCAATTGAACAGTGCTTCGAGGAAACCAAAGGCGAATTGGGAATGGATCACTATGAAGTACGTAAATTCAAGGGATGGCACCACCATATGCTAACGTGCATGCTGGCACATTTTTTTCTCTGGCACCTGAAAATCAGGATGGGAAAAAAAAGCGCCATCTATTACGCTGCCGCAGCTTAGAGTTTTGCTCAGATTGCTGCTACCAATGAAAAAACACAGCCTTGAGACATTGCTTGAGCAGATTGTTTGGATACAGGCCCGGAATCATCGGGCCTATCTGTCACATAGGCGAAAGCGCCTGAGAGAGATCAGAAAATTTATATAAGTATCGTTGTAGGGTTACTTTTCACCTCTCTTTTTCTAACTATTGACAACCCATCACTTAATACCCTTGCGCTTTTAAAGATATCGCGAAAACGGATCTTTGATTGCCAAAAGGGCCATTGTTGATTTGTTTGCAGACGACCATGCGTGTGGTGGCGTGCAGCATCAATTTGAAAACACGAAAGGAAAGAACATGGTTATCATCGGTGATATATCATTTCCACCCGATGCCACGAATAAGGTGGGAAAAAGTTTTCTCGCACTATCCCCGGTCCCAGACTACATGACACTGAAGGGGCCATACATTCGAGACGTTAAAGAAAATGGCATTCAGGCCATCGAAATTTATGAATTTGACAAATCAAAGATGGCCGAAGGGATTGCGTTTGTTACCAACCGACACACCCCTTCGTTCGATACGCCGGGGTATCAATATAAAATCAGAGTATACTTTGAAGCCGCAGATGTCATCAACATGATGTCTGAAGACTGATATAAAACATACCCCGCCATATTTCTTTAACCGATTGGTTCGCCGAATCTGTCCGGCGAAAGCGGCCTGCTTTGCCGGTGTCAATATTTTCTAAAAACCTTATGTACATTGGGTTTCTATCCCGCCATTGTCATTTTTGAAATACTTTTCAAATTCCGATCCTGGATCTCCATGACATGGTCTGCAATTCTTCGAACCTGTTTAGGATTGTGAGAAACCACCAGAAGGGTGCAGTGAGTCTTCAACCGGACGAGCAGCGATTCAATAACTCCGGCTGCCTTTGTATCCAGAGAACTGGTGGGCTCGTCGCATAAAAGCACCTCAGGTTCCAGAACCAGTGCCCGGGCCACGCAAAGCCGCTGTTTCTGGCCACCGGACAGATCCAGAGCGCTTTTTTCCATACGGTCCCTGACCTCCGGCCATAAAAAAGCCTGTTCAAGGGCTTTTTGGGTCTTCTCCTCGATAATGGCTTTATCGCGTATCCCGGCCAGCTTCAACGGGAAAGCCATATTCCTGGCAATGCTCATGGGTAATGGGTTGGGCTCCTGGAAAATCATACCGACCTTGCGCCGCAACAGCGGCATTGGCAAATCCTTTTCCAGCGGAGACACCCATCTGCGGTCGAGCCGGATTTGAATTTTTCCTTCCGGGCGGGCACCGGGAACATCGTCCCAAAGGCCATTGAACAACCTTAAAAATGTTGATTTGCCCTGTCCGGAAGGCCCCATGATAGCCGTGATGGCATGCTCGGTAAAATTCGCATTTATATTTTCCAAGACCTGATTGCGGCCATAAAAAAAATTGACCCTCCTGACGATTATTTTATCTCTTATTTTCATAAAATTTTATACCCTGCCCCGCATATCTGTTTATCCCCTGTAAAGTGCCCGCCAGGTGATATTTTTTTTAACATAATGGGCCAGCATAAACAAAACGGCACAGGTGCCCATCAGAATCAGGCAGGCCCCATATCCTCTGGACAGTTCCGCCTGATCCGCATACTGGCCGGAGATGTAGTAAATATAAAAGGGCAGCGCCTCGTACTGCGACAGCAGGGAAGAGGGTATGCCGGCGGTGGCCACAACACCGGTCAGCATGATGACCGCCGTGTCTTCGGCGCATCTTCCGATGGAAAGAATAATACCTGAAAAAATGCCCGGCAGGGCACGCGGCAGTAACACATATGAAATGTTCTGAATTTTAGTGGCACCTAGCGCAGGGGCTGTTTTGCGGATGTGCGCCGGAAGATTTTCCAAGGAAACCTGGGTGCTCCGAATAATGTAGGGGAGCACGAGAAAGGCAAGGGACATGGCGCTGATGATCAGACAGGGACCCCAACGGCCGGAAAACTGTTTATGCAGAAAAATGGCCGCGCTGAAACCGAACAGACCGATGACAATGGAGGGGATGCCCGCCAGAATGTCGAAAAAAAAGCCAAACAGTTTCCGGGTCCCGGGACCGGCATACTCTGCCAGATGGATGCCCGAACACACCCCCACCGGTATGGCCAGCACGGTGGACAATGTCACCAGGTACAAAGTTCCTGCCACGGCCGCAAAAATACCGTCAAACACCCGGGCATGGCCCAAAAGTGCCTGCAAGGGGGCCACCTGGCCGAAGACAAGGTTCGTGCCAAGGGCTGGAAATCCTTTAACCACCAGATAGCCCACGAAAACCAATACAGTTGAGCCAAGGACGATTGTCATGAGCCATGAAAGCACCAGGACTGTTTTTTCGGCAATGGTTTGGATCATGGCGTCTCTTTTCTTTTTCGGCCCAACAGCCGTACGCAGATAACCGCAGCGGTTGTAAACAGATAAAGGGCAATGCCGCAGGCAAAGATGGACCGAAATTCCAGGCTGTCATAATCGGCAGCCTTGACCAGTGCGATATGGGCCGTGAGGGTCCTGGCCGGAGACAGGATATTTTCGGGGACCCCCACGGCGTTTCCGGCCAGCATCAATGCGATGAGCGTATCCCCCAAGGCACGGCCCAGGGATAGGACAAGGCCCGTTGTCATGCCGCCCAGGGCCTTTGGCAGCATCACGTACAAAAGCCGCTGGACACGATTGGCACCCAGGGCCCGGGCCGCCAGAACATAGGCCGGGTTCACGGCCGTGAGACTGTCTGAAAAAAACAGGACCATGGTGGGGCTGATGAGGACCGCCAGCATGATCCCGGCCGCGAGCACGCACATCCCTGCACCGCCCAGCCCTTCCCGGACCAGGGGAACCAGCAGGAAGATCCCCGCGAACCCGTAAATCACCGTGGGGATACCGGTCATGAAACGAACCAGTATCCCCAAGTTTTTACGCACCCGCGGCCCCCCCAGGCTGGCCATCACAAAAGCGGTGCCCAGGGACAGGGGCAGGGACAGGGCCGTGGCCAGCAGGGCGATCCAGAGGGTGCCGGAAATCATGGCGCCGATGCCATAAAGCCCCTCATGCGGGGACCACGGGCCGGTCCACACCGAACCAAAAGACCCCTCCCGGAAAAACGGGAGGCCCAGAGCGATCATGAACAAAAATACCGACGCGGTCATGGCCGCACTGGCCCCGGCACAAAACAGAAATACGCCTTTGGCAATGATTTCCCGGGAGAATCTCATTTCACCGGGATAAATCCCTTGTCTGCGGCCATCTGCTGTCCTTCGGCGGTGAAAAGATAGTCGATAAAAAGCCGTGTCAACCCCGCAGGTTCCCCTTTGGTGTTGCTGTAAAGCCCCCGTGCCACCGGGTATTGTCCGCTCTTTACAGTTTCCAGAGTGGGTGTCACGCCATCAAGGGCCACCGGTGCCACACTGTCGTCAATGTGGCCTACGGAAACATAACCAATGGCAAAGGGATTATTGGCCACGGCGGTTTTCATGGCCCCATTGGACGGGACAAAAAGGGCCTTTGTGCTGATATCGCCTTTGTCCAGCGCTTTTTTCCAGAACACTTCCCGGGTTCCGCTGGACTCATCCCGGGTACACAGCGTGATGGCCTTATCGGCGCCTCCCAGGGTCATCCAGTTATCGATCTTTCCCGAAAAAATATCCTTCAACTGATCTTTGGAAAGAGATGTAACGGGATTTGCCGGATTGACCACCACACCCACACCATCAATGGCCCATTTATACATTTTAAGGTCATATTTCTGGATCTCTTCGCTCTTGGGTTTGCGGCCCGAGTTGCCGATGTCCACAAGCCCCTCCCCCACCTGTTTGATACCCACCCCGGACCCGCCGCCGGCTATGGTGATGACGATATCCTTGCAATTGGTCATGATCCGTTTGGCCGCTTCCTTCATTACCGGAATATGGGCCGTGCCGCCGGCGATCTTCACAACGCCCTTTTGTCCGTCAAAGGCGTCCAGCGCGCCGCCTAAACAAGGTGAAGCGACAAAACAAAGGGCTATAAAAAATGCCACTGCGTGAAAAAATGTCTTTGTCATGGTTTTCCCTCCTTTTTAAAATATGATCGGGTGCTTCATTTCACTCGATTATTTCAACGGTTTCCCATCGCCAGGAGTGCCGCCCCCAGTGCACCGACAAGTTGTGGATCATCCGGCACCCGGACGCTGCAGTCCAATGTTTCCGCTAAAAATTTGCACATGCACTGATTTCTGGCCACACCGCCGGTGAAAACAAGGTCTTTCTTCGATGCAATGCGATTGATCATGCCCGCGGCCCGGCGAATGACGCTGGTGTGCAGACCCCGGGCGATTTCCTGCCTGTTCTGGCCTTTGGCAATCAGGGAGGTCACCTCGGATTCGGCAAATACCGTGCACATGCTCGAAATAGTGACCTCTTTTTCAGCCAGCAGTGCTTCCCGGCCGAAGGTGTCGATCTCAAACCCCAGTGTCCGCGCCATGATCTCCAGAAATTTTCCGGTACCGGCGGCACAGCGGTCATTCATTTCGAACTTTTTCACCTTCCCGTTTTCTGACAGCGCAATGGCCTTGCTGTCCTGTCCGCCGATATCCAGCACGGTCACGGCATCCGGGAAAAAAGCCCGTGCCCCCATGGCATGGGCCTTGATTTCCGTCACCGTCTGCGCATCAAAGGATATCTCAAACATGTTACGACCGTACCCGGTGGCCATAATGCGATCATAGCGAACACCGTTTATCAGTTTTTGAGCCTCGGCCATGGGATCAAAGCCGGTATCTGCCTGAAAGTTGCAACTGATTTGCCCCGATTCGTCCACAACAACCAGCTCAATGGTACGCGAGCCGATATCGATTCCCGCAAACCGCATGCTCATCTGATTCTCCTTGTTTACTGCAACTGCTCGATAAACGCCTCAATCCGGGTTTTCAACTGGCCCACATCCTCCATGCTGTAATCGGTTTCAATGCGCAGGCAGGGGATGTTTTTTTCTTCAAGGGATTTTTCAACCGGAATGGATTCCATGAGATAGGGCTGGCAGAACTGCAGCCCATAAAGAAGCACCCCGTCGGCCTTGACGGCGGTAACCATTTCCTGAATATGCTCAAGACGTTCCGGATTGGGTGTAAAAATGGCGCAATCCACCTGATAATAGCGATCCACAACGGCCGCCATCATCTCTTCCACCGTTTCACCGGAGTCGTCCGTGAGGTTACGGGTACCCCGTTCCCCCACGCAGGATTCTTCTCCGACGATAACCGCACCGGAGATTTCCACAATAAACGGCAGCTTCCAGTTGGGCACTGCCTGGGGGCAGCCGGCGATGAGAATACGGGGTGTCTTTTCCGGGAAAACGCCTTTTTTCCCCTCAATCCGCTTTTCCAGTTCATCACATATTTTATTGACAGATGCCGTAAACCGTGCCGGATTATCATAAAAGAAAACCTGATTGACCAAAAGGGCATCCAGACCGGATATGGGGGACGGGTCCGCTTTTCTCAAAGCTGAAAGGCGATGGACGGCAGCGCGTTTGGCATTCACTGTTCGAATCGCCTGTTTCAACGATTCGGCGGTGATGGTAACGCCGGTAAGGTCTTCCATTGCCACCTTGAAACGGTCGTATTCCGCTTTTAAAAGGGCTCTGCCCTGAGTGGATTTTACCTGGGGCAGATCCATTACATAGAGGTTTTCAACCATATCGTTTAAGGATTCATAGGCCTTTTTCTTGCCGTCACAGGTATTTTCACCAACAACCATGTCCGCGCTTTCCAGATAAGGGCAGACCTTTCCAAGCTTGAACCCGAAAGAGGATTTGATAAGCGCACAGGTGTTTCGCGGCAGATATTTCTCCACTTCCGCCATGGCAAAATCCGCCCCTGAGCATAGCCCCACCAGGCTGGCATTGGCGGCCAGAACAATCTCTTCAGGCACAAAAACACAATAGGAACCAACGATCTTGCGACCGGCTTTCTTTTCATCCAGAAGCTCCTTGATCCGCAAACCGTGAACCTCACTCATGACAAAATCAAAATAGGCCATCTGCTCCGGGCGGTCTTTCTGTGAGAGATAAATGTCCTGATAGGCTTGTTCCAATACACCCAGCAGGGCGTCATGGGCGTCAAGATCAAGGCCCAAATCGGTCCACATCGTTCGGTAATCTTCACTCATTGCTTGCCCCTTTCAATGTCTGTCGCATTTTCCCGTATCAAACGCGATCCGGAAAAATGCAGCAATTAATAGTTTCCTTCTTTTAAAACGGATTAATCCGGGAAATTTAATGATGTCTGTAAAAAACAACGAAAACCATCCATGCGCGGATGAAAAGGTGACGGAAAGATACGATTCTGGCATATGGCGTTGTCTAACAAACCCGGTTAAACTCAATAAAAAGCCCTCAAGTAAAGCCAAAATCGTCGATCATGAATACCCTCTTGGAAGATTTAATTTTGAGAACATTGCATCTCATAGAAAATAGAAATATGTCAAATTGATAATTGCAATGATGCCCGTTAATTCTATTAATATTTTCAATACACCTTCCGACAGGTCGAAAGATCCGGCCAATGCCATTTAAAGATTGAAATCGGACGAAATTCTTCCTAATATGAAAAAGAGTGGACGTAAAATCAACGGCGGGGCAGTCAATCCCGGAACATAAGAACAAAACGAAACACTAAAAAAAGACGGAAACCCATGGACATTCTTGAAAAAATTAAAAAAAACGGACTGGTTTTTGATGGCGCAATGGGGTCAATGCTTATCAGCAAAGGGCTTATTGACGGTGAAGCATCCGAATTATGGAATGTAAAACATCCGGATCGCATCCTGGACATCCATAACTCCTATTATGCTGCCGGCGCTGATGTGGCCTGTGCCAATACATTTGGCGCCTCCCCCATAAACCTTGCAAAAAGGGGTATCGCGGAAAGTGCGGAAGCCCTGAACCGGGCAGGGGTGACACTGGCAAGAAAAGCCTCGGGCAAGGGGCAGTATGTGGCCGGTGATATGGGGTCCCTCGGCGGAATGCTTTTTCCCCAGGGTGAGATTTCCGTTGAAAGCGCAATAGACAGCTTTTGCCGTCAGGCCGGTTTTATCGAGGCGGAAGGCGTCGATGTGTTTATCATCGAAACCGCTTTCGACATCAATGTGGCCCTGGCAGCCATAAAAGCAATTCAACAGGTGTCTTCAAAGCCGATATTCTGCACCCTCACCTTCCAGAAAATGAAAAAGGGATTTTTTACGATCTTCGGCAACACCCCCAAAGAGAGCATGCGGGCCCTGGCCGAGGCCGGCGCGGCTGCCGTCGGGGCCAATTGTTCCCTGGGCAGTGATACCATGGTGGCCCTTGCCGCTGAGATCAGAAGCAGTGTTGACCTTCCCGTCATCATTCAGCCCAATGCCGGTATGCCGGAAACGGGAAAGGACAAGGGGATTTTTTACCCGGAGGACAAAGATGTTTTTGCCGAAAACATCAAAAAAATAAAAAATCTCGGGGTGGAGATCGTGGGCGGCTGCTGCGGCACGACACCGGCATACATTCGGAGAATAAAGGAAATAATTTAGCACCCATCCGGAAACAGCGAGAAGCCAGAAAAAACTTTACAGGGAAAGCCGGCTTACTGTAATAACAGGTTTAAAATAATGACCCAAAAATGAACCTGCACCAGAATCTTTTAACAACGAATTCAAGGGAAATATCATGCACAAACTACTGACCGACAATCCCGGTCAAAAAATGCTGCTGCTCGGCAACGAAGCCATTGCCCGGGGGGCCGTGGAGGCGGGCGTTGCATTTGCCAGCACTTATCCGGGGACCCCTTCTTCCGAAATTTCGCTGAACCTTTTTCAGATATCCAGAGAAAGCGATCTCTATTTTGAATACAGCACCAATGAAAAGGTGGCCCTTGAAGTTGCGGCCGCAGCCGCCAATTCCGGGGTTCGCAGTATGTGCATGATGAAGCATGTGGGGGTCAACGTGGCCGCAGACGTCCTCATGACCCTGGCATACCTGGGCACCCGGGCCGGCCTGGTGATCCTCACGGCGGATGACCCGTTCATGTTCTCCAGCCAGAATGAGCAGGACAACCGCTATTACGGCAAACTGTCGGGACTCCCGGTCATCGAACCCTCTTCGGTGGCCGAGGCCGGGGCCATGATGGCCGAGGCCTTTGACCTGTCCGAAAAACTGGGGGAACCGGTGATTTTCAGAACCACCACGCGGATCAACCATTCCACCGCTGTCATGGCACTGGGGCCCCTCAAAAAGCGTGTCACCCGGGGCCACTTTGAAAAGGATCCGTTTAACTATGTCTGTGTACCGGCGGTCTCCCGCAAACTGCATGTACGGCTTTTGGAGAATATGACCCGGGCTGAAAAGCTGGCCGATGCATCCCCCTATAATTTTATTGAAGGCGACGGCCCCTGGGGCGTGATCTGTAACGGTGTGAGTTACGCCTATGCCGGTGATGCCGTCAAGGACCTGAAAATAGAATCAAAGATCCGGATACTGCGCATCGGTTTTTCCCATCCCATGCCCGGCGCTTTGATCAAGGAATTTTTAAAAAAATGCGAAAAGGTACTTGTCATTGAAGAGGGCGAGCCGTACATGGAAGAGGCGGTCAAGGCCGTGGCCCAGACAGAAAAACTGACCCTGACCATCAAGGGCAAGGACAACTCCCTGTTTTCAAGGCTCTATGAGTTTAATCCGGCCCTGGTGCGCCGATGCATGGCCGATTTTTTCAATGTCCCCCATACCCCGGCTGCGCCCCTTGATCTTTCCGGCAGTCCTGAAGTGCCCATGCGGCCCCCCAACCTGTGTGCCGGATGTTCCCACCGGGCCACCTATTATGCCGTCAAGAAAGCCACCGCGGGCATGGACACTGTGTATCCTTCCGATATCGGCTGTTATACCCTGGGGTTCCTGCCCCCGCTGTCCATGGCTGACTATGTCGTCTGCATGGGCGCTTCCGTGGGAAGTGCCTGCGGATTTTCAAAGGTCACCGACCAGAAAGTGGTTGCCTTTATCGGCGATTCAACCTTTTTTCATTCGGGCATCGCCGGGTTGACCAGCGCGGTTTTCAACAACCACAATTTTACCCTGGTAATTTTAGATAACCGGACCACCGCCATGACCGGGCACCAGCCCAACCCGGGTGTGGACATGCAGGAATTGAACCTTGACGGATACGGCCATGTGGATATCGAAGCACTGGTCAGGGCACTGGGCGTCCCCCATGTTTCGGTGATCAGGCCCTATAATATCAAAAAAAGCATACGGCAGATCAAGGCGGCCGTGGATTTCAAGGGCGTTTCGGTGATCATTGCCAAAGAAAAATGCGTGCTCTATGCCAAGAGCCTCAAGCAACTGACGGGCAAGGCCTTTTATGTGAACGATAAATGCAAAAACCACCGCGATTGCCTCAATGATCTGGGATGCCCGGCGTTTTACCTCAAGGGGAAAAAAGTCATGATCGATGCGGACCTGTGTACGGGCTGTGCCGTATGCGCCCAGGTCTGCCCGGAACATGCGATTTTGCCGGTAAAGGGATGAACTATTAATAACCAGGAACGGATAAACATATTATGACGACAAAAAGATTGATCATTGTAGCGGTGGGGGGGCAGGGCAATCTGCTGGCCTCCAAGGTTTTAGGGGAGGCCGCCCTTCTGGCGGATGTACCGGTGCGGATGAGTGAAATCCACGGTATGGCCCAGCGGGGCGGTGTGGTGGAATCGGCCCTGGTGTTCGGTGACGCCGACAGTACCATTATTTCCGATGGCGAGGCCGATGTTCTGGTGGGATTTGAGCCCTCGGAGACCTTGCGGGCCTTAAACAAATGCAACCCCGAATCGGTGGTCATTACAAACCTGTCCCCCCTGTCGCCGTTTACCGTGACCATCGGCAAGGGGGTCTATCCCCATCTGGGCACGCTGCAGGATTTTATCAGGGCCAAAACCGCCCGGCTCATCGCCTTTGATGCCGTGGCCGCAGCAAGAACGGCCGGTAATGTCATGGCCGTCAATATGGTGCTTCTGGGCGCGCTGATTCAGACCGGCATCCTGCCGCTGTCAGATGAAAATATCCGTCAAGCCATTTCCACCCGTACCAAAAAAGCGTTTGTGGAGACCAACCTGAAAGCCTTTGACATAGGCTTTACGGCGGCCGCCGGCGTTTAAAAGACAGGTGACGGTTTGCCGCTTGCTGATGATTAAACCCAAGCTACACCCGACCGTTTTTCAACCATTTATTGACGTTTAAAACAAAGACCCCTTGGATGGTGCCATGCTGCAGGATCTTTCCATAAGAAATTTTGCGATCATCGATGACCTGCATATCGCCTTTCAAGAGGGCCTCACTATCCTGAGCGGGGAGACCGGAGCCGGAAAATCGATTATTATCAATGCCGTCAATCTGCTCCTGGGCAGCCGGGCCACGGCCCGGCTCGTCCGCACCGGTGCTGATTTTGCCGAGTTAGGGGCGCAGTTTGACATCTCAGCGACCAGCATGGCGGCAAAAGTGATGACCGAAAACGGGTATGACCCGTCCGAAGGCCTGTTGATCCGCCGTATTATATCCTGCAACGACCGACATAAAATATTTATCAACGGCCGACTGGCCACCATGCATATTCTTGGCGCCGTCACCCAAAGCCTGGCCAGCATCTCCGGACAGCACGCCCATCAGGGCCTTTTAAAAGAAGACCTGCACCTTGACATCCTGGATCAATTCGGGGGGCTGGTACCTCTGAAAAAAAAGGTACAGCAGGCATTTCAGACCCTACTGCCGCTCATCGGAAACCTCAAGGATCTGGAAAATACCCGGGATCGCCAGGATGAACGGCGGGACCTTCTGGAATATCAAAAAAAGGAAATCAGTGGGGCCGGGATCACACCGGGGGAAGATGACGCCCTGGAAAAAGAACGCCTTATCCTGAAAAACGGCAAAGCCCTGTACCAGGATATCCATGGCAGCCTTGAAATTCTGTACGACCGTGAAGGGGCCGTGGCCGAGCAGCTCGGGGAGGTGGAGAAACGTCTGGAAAAAGCTGAAGCCATTGATGCGGCCCTGGCCATGCAGCGAAAAGAGGCCGTTGATTTAAAATTTCGCATTGAGGATATGGCCGCGGACCTGAGAACCTATCTGAAAAATATCCAGATCGATGACGGACAATTAGAGGCGGTGGAAACGCGTCTTGATGCACTGACGCGATTAAAACGCAAATACGGCGGCAGTCTGGAAACGGTGATGGCGCGGCTTGACGCCATTGACCGGGAACTTGACGGCATTGAAAATATCGCCCATCGCATTGCCGCACTCCGGGACGCACTGGCCCGGCAGCATGAGACCCTGGCATCGCTGGCCCGTTCCCTGTCCCACAAACGAAACACGGCGGCCCTGGCCCTGGCCGGCAAGGTGGAAATGGAGCTGTCGTCCCTCTGCATGGCCAAAACAATATTCAAAATCGAGGTCAGCCCCGTTATGGCCGAATCCCATACCGACCCCTTTCTGACGGTGGACGGCCATTGTATCACCGAAAACGGCCTGGATAAGGCCGCGTTCATGATCACCCCGAATGTGGGTGAAGCGTTAAAACCCCTTTCCGCTATTGCATCGGGGGGAGAACTCTCCCGGGTGGTGCTGGCCTTAAAGGCATTGCTGGCCCAAAACGATTCGGTCCAGACCGTTGTGTTCGACGAGGTGGACGCCGGTATCGGCGGCGCCGTGGCCGAAGTCGTTGGACATAAGCTGGCCACGCTGGCCGGCCATCATCAGATTATCTGCATTACCCATCTGCCCCAGATCGCCCGGTTCGGTGATCACCACTTCAGAATTTCCAAGGATGTGGTCTCGGGCCGGACCCGGACCCGCATCGATCCTTTAGACGACGCGGCGCGGGTGGATGAGATCGCAAGAATGCTGGGGGGCATGAAAATTACCCCCAAAACCCTTGCCCATGCCCGGGAAATGGTGGAAGGGCATCGGGGGCCGCCGTGAATCCTTACAGCATCCCCCCGCTGTTAACCCTTGCCTGTTTTCTGGGATTGGGCGTGCTGTCCCTCCTCAGGGGCGGTCGCACCCGGGTCAACATTCTTTTTGGCCTGCTGTGCGTGCTGGGGTGCTTTCTCTATATCGATATCGTTCTGATTTTCAACGTCAAATCCGCAGCAACCGCCCTCTTGATCAGCCGCATCGATCATTTTTTCATCGTTTATACCATTCCGGTGTACATCCATTTTTTTCATGCCTACCTGGGAATTGAAAACCGGTGTTGGCTGATTCGCACGGTTTACAGTTATGCCTTTGTGCTCATGTGGTTTACCCCGACCCCCCTGGTGATCGAATCCATGCACCATCATTATTTCGGCTATTTCGGCAAAGGCGGCATGCTTTATCCAGCCATCAGCGCAGGGGCCGGATTCGCAACGATTTACAGCCTGGTGCAGATCTGGCTTGCCATGGGCCGGGCCGAAAACAACGCTATGAGAAACCAGTTAAAATATGTATTTGCCGGTTTCGGCGGCATGGGGCTGTTGACCGGCATAAACGTTTTGCCGCTGGAAGGATACGCGGTTTACCCGCCGGGCAACTTAAGCTTTCTGCCCCTGATTGTCTTTGCCTTTGGCCTTTTCCGGCACGATCTTCTGGATATGGGCATTCTGCTCAGAAAAAGCCTGCTCTACTCCATCCTCACCGTGTCCCTGACACTGCTGTATACCCTCATCATCATTGCCGCTGAGATGATCTTAAAGCGTCATAATATTGCCGATTCCGTCTGGTTCCCCATCTTTTTTTTCATCTTTATCGTCGTGGTTTTCGGCCCGTTGAAAACACGGGTACAGGCCCTGATTGATCATGTTTTTGCCAGGGACAAATATGATTACCGCAAAACCATCAAGCAGGTCAGCCACACCATCGTCACCGTACTGGACCATAACCATATTGCCCGGCTGTTGCTCGACACCATTGCCGGTGCCATGAAAATCGACAATTGTGTCTTGTTTTTACCCGGGACCCAAAAGGACCGGTTCAGCCGTTTTTCAGTTCCGCTACCATCGGATACATCCATAGGGACAAACGACTTCAGCCAGGACGCCGCGTTGGTGGCTTATATGCAAACACAAAAACGCCCGGCGGTCCGAATCCGCCTGAACAGGGATGCGGCGGTCCCGGGTATGGCTGCTGTGCTGGCGGATATGGCGGCCCTTGATGCCGAAGTGGCCCTGCCCCTGTTTTTCGAAAATCGCCTGAATGGATTTATTGTCCTGGGTGAAAAAAAGAGCGGGGAGATGTATTCCCGGGAGGACCTGGACCTGCTTGAAACCCTGGCCGGGCAAAGTGCCCTGGCCATGGAAAATGCCCGCTCCTACCGGCAGATAGAAGCGTTGAATAAAAATCTTGAACGCCGGGTAACGGAAAGAACCCGGGATCTCAAGCAGGCCCTCAAGGAAAAGGAGCGCACCCAGGCACAATTGATCCAGTCGGAAAGCCTGGCTGCCATCGGCCAACTGGTGGCCGGTGCGGCCCATGAGCTGAACAATCCCTTGACCAGTGTGACCAGCCTGATCCAGGCCACCATCGAGGACCTTGAGCAGTGGGATCCGGCCACACCCCCGGATGAAGATATACTGGACGATCTTCAGTTTGCCGACCGGGAACTGCGCCGGGCCAGGGATATCGTGGCCAGCCTGCTGGGGCTTTCCCGGCAGACCCAGACCTATGCCGAGGCCGTCAACCTGACTGCGGTGGTCAAAGATGCCCTGCGGGTGCTGCACAACCAGTACAAACATCAGGATCTGGAGATAACGGAAAATTATTGCCAAACGCTGCCGGACGTTCAGGGTAATTTTTCCAACCTGGGCCAGGTGGCCCTGAATATCATTAAAAACGCCATCCAGGCGGTGCCGCCGCAAAAAGGCAAAATTATCCTGACCACGGCCCTTGATTCAGCCAACGGCCAGGTCGTCTTCGAGTGTCGGGACAATGGACCGGGGATTGCCCAGAAACTGCGCCAGGATATTTTCAAGCCGTTTTTTACCACCAAACCGGTGGGCAAAGGCACGGGCCTGGGGCTGTACATCTGCCACGAAATCATTTCAAAGCACGGCGGCAGCATTACCCTTGAAACTGCTGCCGAGCCCGGGGGATGCTTTGTCGTGCGACTTCCCCTGGACCAAGAGCCGGGCGCCGCCTGACGAAAAACGCCCGCCCCTCCGCATTACACCAAAAACCGGTTAATGCCCATGATATTTACGAGTACCTCATAAATATCATGGATAGAAAACGACCCATCAAAAATAAAATAGGCCCTTTACTGGCAACACCAGTGCCGATGTTTTTTGCCGACGACAACCTTCAAGGTGAATCCGGTATAAAAAACTTTCTATTTTTTTAAATAGCATATAGTAAAGCAGGGCAATCAAGACAGGATCGGTTATTTTTTCCGAGGTCCCTACACCGGCGAGACGATTATCATGAAAAGCAGCAACCTGTTTACAGCCTACAGCGCCATGGTGGCAGCGGTCATCATATGGGGAATTTCTTTTGTGGCGACAAAGGTGGCCCTTGAAGGATTTCCCACCTTTACGCTGATTTTTTTCCGTTTCGGCGCGGCATCATGCTGTTTTATGATATTGATCGCCCGGCGGGGGTTTCCCAGGTTTTCCAGAAAAAACCACGGCAAATTATTTCTCATGGCCCTGTTTGAGCCCGGGCTTTATTTTGTTTTTGAAACCCTGGGGCTGCAATATACATCCGCTGCCAAGGCATCCTTGATCATCGCCACCATACCGATCGTGATCATGGTGCTGTCGGCCCTTTTCCTTGGCGAACGCACCGGCCCTGTCGGTATTGTCGGCATATTGCTTTCCCTGGTGGGTATCGGGGTACTGGTGGCGGGTGATCCGAATTTCAATATGACCTTCGGCGGCCCCCTGGCCGGTGATCTGCTCATTGTGGGCGCCGTGCTGTCCTGCTCTGTTTACATGGTCATTGCCCGTGACATGGGGCGGGGCCATTCACCCCTGGAAATTACCATGATGCAGATTATTTATGGGGCTGTTTTTTTTGCACCGCTTTTTTTATGGGAATTGCCGGCCATCCAGTGGGGCGCCGTCAGTGGCCGCGCCTTCATTGCCCTGGTATACCTGGCTTTTTTTTCCACCATTGGCGCCTTTCTCTGCAACAATTACGCCCTTTCCAAGATACCGGCCTCCCAGGCGTCGGTCTTTATCAACGGTATTCCCGTGGTGACGGCACTCAGTGCCTGGTTCCTGCTGGGAGAAATCCTCACCGGATTACAGCTCGTCGGGGGGGCACTGGTACTGCTGGCCGTTTTTTTGACCAATCTGCCGGCCCTGCTGACATCTTTCAGACAAAAATTCAATTAAGGTCATTTAAAAAAATGAAAACAGCCTACCTCTATCTTGCCCTGGCGATCATTACAGAAGTAATTGCCACAAATGCCTTAAAGGCGTCTGCAGAATTTACAAAAATCATACCCAGCATGGTCGTCGTGGCAGGGTATGGTGTTTCGTTTTATTGCATGACGCTTATACTGCGGACACTTCCCGTCGGGATCATGTATGCCCTGTGGTCGGGCCTGGGAATTGTCCTGGTAACGATTACCGGAATGATTGTCTACAAAGAAATACCCGATACCCCTGCTGTCGTTGGAATGGGACTGATCATTGCGGGCGTCGTTGTTATCAATGTTTTCTCTAAAGTGACTGTTCGCTGAATTTCACATAAACGCCCCTGGTCCGGCTCATGATCTTTCCCTGTTGCCTGGCCTTGATGATAAATTTCCGGATCTGTTCCTTCTCAAGGCCTGTTTTAATTCTTATCTGAGCGACGGTGACGCCCCGCCTGCTTCTCCGGACGATGCCCACCACCGTGTCAAAGGGCGATTCGACGTTTATTGCCGGCCCTGTTTTTTTCGTTGTTCTGGGTTTACCGGGCTTTGGGGAAATAATTTTTACCGCTGGCGTTTTAATACTTTTTGGAGGCTGGCGTTTTCTCGGTTTTGTACCCCTTTTAACCGTTTTTAATTTTTTCCGGCCCGAATCTGCCGATCCCTCCATATCAATGCCGAACAGCGCCGAAAGATCAGTATCGGCAATGGCCCTTTTTGTTTTTTTCCGAGTCTTTTCAAGCAATTTGCGGGTGGTGTCTTTTACCGCAACCGTCACCAGGTCTTGGATCCTGGCTTTTCTCAACGTGAAAAACAGCCTCGGGTCTTCATCCAGCCGTACACTGATGCCATAGAGAACCGCGGCCACGTGTTTGCACATGTAGGCCCAGTCCGGACAGCTGCAGGAAAATTCGATTTCGTCCGGTGAGGGAAAAAGTCCGGAGCCTTCGGCCATGAAGACATCGGCCAGGGCCTTGGGGAATTTTCCGGCCAGCAGTCCCTTGAGTGAGTCCAGTCGGTCCGTACAGGCGGCCTTGATCGCCTGCCAGCCTTTTGGGTTCACCGGTTTTATGGCGATGTGCACCGAATAGGGTTTGGATCCTGAGCCCTGCACCAGCGCCTCGACCCGACCCGAATGGATCTGGAGATCCAGCACGGCCCCGTGGCGAACATAACTTCGCCCCCGGCCGATACGGTTGCTGTAATCGGCATACCGCTCCAGGTTGCGGTTCCATGACTTGCCCCACCAGGTCTTGGCAATGGCCCGGCCGTCGATGACCACCGGCCGGATATCGGAATTTTTCTTTTTCAGCTGTTTTAATTTTTTAGCCGCTTTTGCCTTTTTTTCCGCAACGGTTACATACTTCGGAAAGCCCCAGTCTCCCATACCTTACCCCATTGGCTACTTTACAATGTCAAATGAAACAGATCCATCAACTCATCGTTTTTCATTTCCGTTATCCAGGCCTGGTTGGTATCGGCAATCACATCTTCGGACAGTCTGGATTTTTCCGTGAGCATCCGATCAATTTTTTCTTCCACCGTGCCCCGGGTCAAAAATTTGTGCACGATGACATTTTTTTTCTGCCCGATGCGAAAAGCCCGGTCCGTTGCCTGGTTTTCAACAGCCGGATTCCACCACCGGTCAAAATGAATCACGTGGTTTGCCTCGGTCAGATTCAAACCGACGCCCCCGGCCTTTAAGGACAGCACCATGAACGGCGCATGATAATCTTTGGTCTGAAATTGTTCAACAAGCTTTTTTCTTTTGCCCACGGCCACACTGCCATGCAGGACCAGACCCTTTCGCTGGAAAATCGTCTCCAGAATATTTGAAAGCGGGCCGGTCATCTCTTTAAACTGGGTAAAGACAAGGACCTTTTCTCTTTTTTCATAGATGGTTTCACAAATTTCACGAAGTCTTATAAACTTGCCGCTCTCTTTTTCTGCAAACCCGCCGGTGCCCAGGTATTGATCCGGATGATTGCAAAGCTGTTTGAATTTCATGATCGAGGATAGAATAATCCCTTTTCGCTGAATGCCGGCGGTATCCTCGATGAGGGCTTTTATCCCGGCAACCAGTTTTTCATACAACAGGACCTGTTTTTTGCTCAAAGGGGCGTATGTTTTCATCTCAACTTTATCGGGAAGGTCCGATATAACAAAGCGGTCTGTCTTCAGCCGCCTTAAAATATAAGGGCTGATGAGCCGGCGCAACCGGGTATACCCGGCTTGATCCGCATTCAGATTTTTTGAAAATGCCCTAAACTCTTTCACGTTGCCGAGCAACCCCGGGTTCAGGAAATCAAACAGGGACCACAGATCGGTCAATCGGTTTTCAATGGGGGTTCCCGTCATGACAATCCGGTTGCCGGCAGCCAGTTTTTTGATGGCCCGGGTCTGCTTTGCTACCGGGTTTTTAATGGCCTGGGCCTCGTCTAAAATAAGGTAATGCCATAAATACGTTTTAAGCCAGTCGTATTTTTGAGCCAGTCCATAGGTGGTGATCACCAGGTCAACGGTATCCGGGTCAAATGCATCGGGTAATTTTTCCCCTTTGACCGCCGTGTCTTGTATGGCCCGGGTTCCCGGATGGGCGATATGAAAGTCAAGTTCCGGGGCAAAGGCGTTGATCTCAGCGGCCCAGTTGGACAGAAGGGATGCCGGCACCACCAGAAGGCTTGCCCCGGGGCGTTTTGTAAGTTTTTGGGTATCGGACTTTATCCGGGTTAAAAAAGCCAGCACCTGGATGGTTTTACCCAGGCCCATGTCATCGGCCAGGCAGGCCCCGAATCCCAGCGAATGCAGAAAATAAAGCCAGTTCAATCCGCTTTGCTGATATTTTCGAAGCGCTCCTGTAAACCCGCTGCCGGCTTTTGTACGGGTGATCAAATCGGGGTTGACAAGCTTGCCCATGACCGATTCCAGCCATTTTCCATTGGTAACGCTGCTGTCGATCTCGCCGGCCCCGACGTCTGAAAATTTTTCAGGCGTCAGCTGCAGGTGCAGGGCGTCTTTCAGGCTCAACCCGCCTTTATGTATCCGTTTTTTGGCTTTTTCATAGGCAGCAAGGGTCTGTTTCAGTTTTTCCGGATCCACCGCCACCCATTTGTTTTTGATAAACGCGAGCCCTTCGGATTCATTTAAGAGCTGCCGGGCCTGCTTTTCCGAAATCTTCATATCCCCGATATAAAGAGCGGGGTTGAAACTCAAGAGGGCATCCATTCCCACAAAAGAGGGCTTTTTATCCCCCACGCTGAAATTCAACCGGGGGCCCGACGCCCGGCCCTTCCACCAGTTGGGAATTCGGCACAGGATACCCGATTCTTCGTACAAGGGAATTTCCTTTAAAAATGAAAAGGCCTCATGGGCGGTCCAGGCCGTGGGCTGAAACAACTCGCCGCTTTCAACAAGGCCGGCCATAAAAGAACTCTTTCTTGCCGCCGCAGTGACCGTCGTGAGCAGTACCAGCAGTTTATCGCTGTCTTTCCCATACGTTTCCAGGGCGTGTTTAAGGGGAAGATGCCTGGACTTTCCCTGGTCGTTGAGCCGGGTGGAATAGGTGGCCATAAAGGCAAAAGGATACGCATCACTCTTATTTTCCACAAGGTGAAAAAATACCCGGCCCACAAGCTGCGCGTTGGGGCTGTGCGCCCGGATAAACGCACTCACGGTCCCGGTGTAGGATTGTATCGCACGGCCAAATGCCCGGTTTAAACCCGACCAGACATCTTCAAGCAAGTCCGGGCACAGGTATTCCGACCCGGTCATCAGCGGCGCCTGCTCCATGTACAGCTGTCGCTCATCTTTACCAAGGACAATATCGACCTTGTGGCGAATCGTCTCCAGGTCCGGGGTCCGGCAGAGTTTTTCGACAAATTTTCCGGTAACCCCTCGCCAGTAATTAAGGGAAGGGGAAAGCGTCACCTGCTGATCGCAAAATCCCAGAAAAAACAGCCAGGAATCACCATCATCGGTAAACCGTTCGTATATCTCCGTTTGTAACAGATGGCGGCTTCTGGTTACCGCCTCCCGGGTGTCGGCCCATTCAAGCTGCAGCGCCCCCCCAGGCAGTATAACAACATTCAACGCTTTGTTTTTCATCTAAAAATCATTCCGGATGTAATTTTGGCCTCTTTCAGGATATTTTGTTAATCCGCCCTTGCGATCCGCCGCCGCCCCATATTTGGAGGATAGCAGGGTACCGTACCGGTTTGCGGTTTAATTTTCAATATCAAATGAAAAAAGTTTCTTTTGAAGCCACAAGCGCACGGGTGAAAAATTATAAACCGCGTTCTTCCGAGACTTATTTCCTGTCCGGCACCTCGGTCGAGTAAGACCCGATCTTTCCGTTTCCGTCAAATCCCGGATGTCGGGTTTGGCGGAAACCTTTACCGGCGGCTTTTTTCAAGTTCTAATTCAGCCGTCCATTCTCCTTAAAGCAATACGTGCATTGATTTTTCATGTGAGAGCACCACCGTGGCCTGAAGTTGCCCGCCAACCGACGTAAAATATTGCTTTTCAATCCCATTTCAAAACGATATGATTTTTGCTTTTTAAAAAAGACAATAACCGTCCGATCCGTTTCAAGGAAAACGTGAGGACCCATAACAGGAATCCGGCCAATCCTGATGATCGGCCGGCCGCAACGGAGGAATCATTACAAATCATGCACAAAGTCATTTTTATCGTCATCGACGGATGCCGCCCCGACGGGATCCAGGCGGCCCGCACCCCCCACCTCGACCACCTGATCGGACGAGGCGCCCATACCTTTACCATGCAAAGCGTTTTTCCGCCCATTACACATCCGGCGCACGTGAGCATTTTTACTTCAATAGCACCGGTAACCCACGGGGTTCTGACCAATGCCGGCCGGCCCGACCCGTCGGCCGGTGCATTCAGCCTCCTCGACCTGGCCAAATATGGCGGCAAGACCGTTTCCGGCTTTTTCAGCTGGGACCACTTCACCACCCTGGCCGCCCCCGGCACTTTCGATTTTCTGGTATGCTCCGCCACCGCCGGCCGTGACGACAACGACCTGATCATCATGCGGCATGCCATCCGGCATATTGTTGCGGAACAACCGGATTTTTCTTTTATCTACCTGGAGCATACGGACAAAACCGGCCACCGGCACGGTTACATGTCGCCGGAATACCTGAAGGCCATCGAAACCGCCGACACCGCCATCGGAAATCTGGCAGCCGCCTTTGACCAGGCCCATCTGCACGATACGTATCATATTATCATCCAGAGCGATCACGGCGGCATCGATTTCGATCATAACCGAATCGTCCCGGAGGTCATGAACGTTCCCTGGATAACCGCCGGTCCGTGCATTAAAAATGGTCACGCCATCACAGCCCCCACCAGCATTCTGGACACCGCGCCAACCATCGCACGGCTGCTGGAGATCCCTCCACATCCATTCTGGCAGGGAAAAGTGATTGACGAGGCGCTCCGATAGGCCCAATAACGGTAGCTCCTCCCCAGTAATTAAATATGGCTTGCGGCAGAAAATCGCTGCAAGCCATATCCCCTTCTCTGGTTCCGTCTTTCCAGGGCAACCATCAAAAATTAATTTTTGACATATGTCCAATAACCCCGTATATACTTCATCGATACCCCAATAAAGCTTGTTTTACACCTTTAACAGAAGGACAGAGACAAGATGAATCGAAAACCCCATATCCTGATAAATACAGAGAGATGGGGTTTTGTTGTTTAGCGGCAGCGGTGATTTAAAATTTCGCGCCCCTCGTGTTTTTCAATGCTATATTTTTTCATTGTAACATTTTCCTGGCTTTTGTACGTATTTTAAATCTCAATATACACCTAAAAAGTGTTGTATTTATCGTAATATCAGTTAATTATTTAAATTATCAAAAAAATAATATACGGCAAAACAGCCGCGTATTAGAAATAGGCGGCACTTTAGCCGTATTTCACCTTTCAATATGAAACATGTGTGAATTATAATACGCTGTATTGTTAATATTTTTTAACTTTTTGGCGGCAAATAGCCGTAATTATATACGGCTATTTGGCCGTCTAATCTATGTTGAACTAAGCCGCTACGCGGCAGTAACGACCCGAAAATATAGTATATACCCGCCTGTTTTCATTTTCACGTCTGTTCTATTATATTTATCTTCATCATTATAACCCTTTAATTTTATTGATGGAGGTAAATCATGTCTGAACTTCGCAACAAAATGATCAGGGCCATGAGGCTCAAAGACTACGCCCCTAAAACCCAGAAGTCTTATCTTTCGGCCGTTGAAGGGCTTGCCAAATTTCACCAAAAGTCACCGGAACTATTAAACCAGGAAGAGGTGAATGACTATCTTCTTCATCTGAAAGACGACGGTAAGACTTCCAGCACAAGGAACGTTGTCGTTTCCGGCTTGCGGTTTTTCTACAGCAATGTACTTGAGAACAAGGCGTTAAATTTTAAATTTCCCTCCCGCAAAAAACCGAGAATTTTGCCTGAAGTGCTCAGTGGGCGTGAGGTTATAAAGCTCATTGACGCAACGGAGAATATCAAACATCGGGCAGTTTTGATGACGGCGTATTCGGCAGGCCTCAGAGTAAGCGAAGTCTCCAAATTGCAGATCAATCATATCGATAGCGAGCAAATGGTTGTTCGAGTTAAACAGGCAAAAGGTATGAAAGATCGCTATACACTTCTTTCCACAAAGTTGCTCAAAGAATTGAGAACTTATTATAAGGCATACCGTCCGAAGAATTACTTGTTTTTTGCGAAGGATCGAAATCTCCCCATGAGCATTGCAACTATGCAGAAGATATATCGTAAAGCCAGGAAAAATGCCGGCATTACAAAAGGCCGAGGGATTCACACACTGAGGCATTGTTTTGCCACACACCTTCTGGAAGCCGGGTACGATGTCCGAAGAATTCAGATTCTCATGGGACACCGGTCTCTATCCACCACCATGGTCTACCTTCATGTTTCCAGAGGCGGCCTTGCAAAGATAAAAAGTCCCCTGGATTTTATCGATGATGCCGAAGATTATACATCTCCATGGGACAATGGCGATGACAGCGTCAAGTGACCAGACGGCATCATTTAAAAACTGGGAAGTTGCAGACATTTTACGGCGGCATATCGGAGATTATTTACAGAGATACAAAATGCCTCCTGAGCACTATAAGGTGGTGTACGACATTCTTAATTGTCGCAATGCCTATCTGGGTGGGCGCGTTGAAAGATGCGACCACTGCGGTTCGGAGCGTATCTTGTACAACTCGTGCCGTAACCGGCATTGTCCAAAATGCCAGACAGTTACCAAAGAAAGGTGGCTGATGGCCCGGGAAGCCGAGCTGTTGCCGGTCAAGTATTTTCATAATGTGTTTACGCTTCCCCATACGTTGAACCCGTTGATCCTGTGCAACAAGGCGCTGCTGCTTGGCTTTCTATTCAAAGCAGCAACAGGGACTCTCCTTCAATTTGGACAAAATCCTGATAACGGTCTTGGAGGCAAGCTGGGCATCATCGCTATTTTGCATACATGGACTCAGACGTTGATGGATCATTTTCATCTGCACTGCCTGGTTCCGGGTGGGGCGATTTCAGAGGACGGATGGGAATGGCTTGACTGCACCGATGATTTTTTGTTCCCGGTCAAGGCTCTTTCAAAGGTGTTTCGAGGGAAGTTCATATCGTATCTGGAAGAGGCTTTCGAGAAGGGGCAACTGAAGTTTCCTGGAAGCATCGGTTCATTGAAGAGCCGGAAGAGCTTCAGGAAACTCGTCAATCAGCTATGGTCCAAAAGATGGGTTGTTTACACCAAAGAACCCATAAATCGTCCCGAGTGGGTGCTGGATTATCTGGGTCGTTATACCCATCGCATTGCCATATCGAATCATCGTATTTGTGGTTTTTCAGATGGGCAAGTGACATTTACCGTGAAGAACAGGGGACAAAATACGACCGAAAAAATAACGCTTGACGCCGTTGAGTTCATCCGACGGTTTCTGCTCCACGTGGTCCCCAAACGTTTTGTTCGAATCCGGCACTATGGGATTCTGGCAAACCGGAACAAAAAAAAGGACATAGCCGTCTGTCGGAGCTTATTGGGGCAAAAATCGAAAATGCCGGAGGTGGCCAAAAAGTCAGTTGGCGAGATCATGCTGGAACGGACCGGTATTGATATCAGCCGCTGCCCTTGCTGCAAAACCGGAACGATGAAAAAGGTGCATGAAATCCCTGAAGGCGCAGGCCCCAGTGCATTTCAAATTATTTGTGCGGGAAGGATAAGAGACGGGCCGTAGCCGGCGCCGTTCATGACAATCAATTTAAAAGGCTTGATCATCCGGGTGAAAAAGCTTACGGACAGGTGCGTTTTTCCGACAGAATTGAGGAAAAAATCAGGATCATTTCTGGTGATCTCAGCGGAAACAGCATGATAAAATTGCTCCAACATGCGCAGAAAGCCAAAAAACATACACAAAAAGATGCCCCAGCCCCGACCTTTCTTTACAAACCCCATATATAATGGTAAACACAAGGAAAACCAAACGACTGCTTAGTCCAACATGATTTTATCCATCATCCCGCAGTCCGAGTCTCATTGCAGCACAAATTTCAAAACACCGCCTGAGAGTATTTGTAATCCTTCGTATTAAAATCGGCGGGACGACGGATAAAATTCTATACGTTTTGTTTACGTTAGCAAAACGAAGGGTACTTGTTATGAGTGAAAACAAATATAACCCTGAGTATGATGATAATAAATTCCTCAACACCATTTATGTTGGTAGGCGGATGAAGTGGAATGGGCGTTATGTAGAATTGATCACTGAAGACAAGCAGCAGTTATTTGTTGTTTCAGAGAAAGCAAATGCCACTTTATATAAAACTGGCAAAGGGAGGCAAAAAATACAAGCAACCGTTCTTGAGGCTGATGGAACAGTTCCGGTTATATATATTTCAAGAATTAATGTTAAAACAGGGGCAATCGCCAATAATGGTGAGAATCAAATTTGCTTATACCCAGAAGTTGCTGAAAATCTATATCATTTTCTTGGTAAAATAACCCTACAACGAAACTTAAACCAATTTAATCTTGTTTTAATTAGTCTGGTTTGCTATACTACGACAAAATCCCTTAAAGTAGGAGGTAAACCATGCTACCGAAAATTAGAAGTGATGAACACCGTTACCCGGTTCCAAAGTTTGATCTCAACAAGAATGATATTAAAAACTTTTCAAATGAACTCAGAGGTTTCCATGAGCAGTTCGCCGACTGCTTTCACCGAAGTGAGTCTCGGGAACATTTTTTTAAGTACATGGCTGGACAATTTAGCCAACTGGAGCGCAAATCTATCGAACCCATCGCCCTTGCAATAGAAGGTGGAAACGTAAGGGCTATGCAACGGTTTGTCAGTGTTGCTCCATGGGATGATGGTAAGATTACTTTCAAGTATCGTAGTTATGTTAATGAAGACCTTGGTAGTGAAGATGGAGCTTTGATCTTTGATGAAAGCGGCTTTCTCAAAAAAGGCCAGGACTCCGTGGGTGTTGCCCGGCAGTACTGTGGAACTGCGGGCAAGGTCGACAATTGCCAGGTTGGTGTTTTTGCAGCCTACGCATCAGAACGTGGATATGCCCTGGTAGACAAGCGCCTTTTCATACCTGAGCAGTGGTTCTCGGAAGAGTACCGTGAGCGTCGGCAAAAATGTAACTTGCCTGAAGATACAGTATTTATGACCAAACCCCAACTGGCTACAGAAATGCTAAAAGAGATCAGTTCAGAAAAGACACTGCCCTTTAAATATGTCCTTGCTGACTCAGTATACGGCATGAGCCCGGAGTTTATTGAAGCGGTGGATGATTTACCCGGAACGACATACCTTGTTTCTGTTCGAAAAAATATCCATTGTTGGCTCAAGATGCCTATGATCATTCGCAAGCAATATCGGTGGAGTGGCAAAATTCGAACCAAAACTTTTTTGGCCGACAATAAAAGCAAACCGATAACCATCGACGAATTAGCCAAAAACATTAACGATTATTTCTGGTACCGGCGACAGGTATCCGAAGGCGCCAAGGGGCCTATCGTTTATGAATTCACCCGGCGACAGGTAATCTTGGCAGCCGAGGGTCTGCCTCAAAAGACCGTATGGCTGCTCATTCGGCGCACAATTGGAGATGAACCGGAATACAGCTATTTCATCAGCAATGCGGCGAGCAGCACAAGACTCAAAACACTCGTTTGGTTAAGCGGCATGCGCTGGGCAATTGAACAGTGCTTCGAGGAAACCAAAGGCGAATTGGGAATGGATCACTATGAAGTACGTAAATTCAAGGGATGGCACCACCATATGCTAACGTGCATGCTGGCACATTTTTTTCTCTGGCACCTGAAAATCAGGATGGGAAAAAAAAGCGCCATCTATTACGCTGCCGCAGCTTAGAGTTTTGCTCAGATTGCTGCTACCAATGAAAAAACACAGCCTTGAGACATTGCTTGAGCAGATTGTTTGGATACAGGCCCGGAATCATCGGGCCTATCTGTCACATAGGCGAAAGCGCCTGAGAGAGATCAGAAAATTTATATAAGTATCGTTGTAGGGATAAAGTCTATTGATTATTCAAATCCAAACAGCTTTAAAATTACTGCTGAGAACCTAAAAAAATTAAATGCAAATCCTATTTGTAGCGATGACAGTTATTTTTCAGCATTAAAAAAGGACCCCAGACGCGCAGAAATAATACAAAAATTAATTGATGAAGGTGCAATAACCTCTAAAGATATAGTAAACACTTCCTTCAGGAAAAGGGAATTGAGTATTTTCAAAATGCTAATTGATAAAAGTGATTATTGGAAAGCGTATGCATCTGAAAATGGTATTGGTGATAAGAGCGAGGAGAAGGTTTGGCAGTCTTTCTTTGAAAAAAATGAATGGATATTCGGCTATGGTCTTGACTATCGATTTCAAACCATATTGCAACGAGAATCACATGTTTCAGATGCTGAGCTAAATGGCTCCAACACCGTAATATCCGATTATTTACTTGGTGATAAGAAATTCACAACTTTTGTTGAGGTAAAAAAACCATCAACACCGTTATTTGGGCCAGTAAAAAACAGATCTAATAGTTGGAGGCTCTCTAATGACGTTGTTCATTCTGTTTCGCAAATACTTGAACAGAAGGCATCGGGACTTATAAAGTTAGACAAACAACAATATGATTCTTTTGGCAATCCTATTAGTCAAAAAGCCTATGATTCTAAAGTAATACTTATTATAGGGCATTGGAAACAACTGGAAGAATCAAGTAATGAGCTTGAATATGAAATAAAAAAGAAAACATTTGAACTATTTCGAAATGACAGTAGGAATATTGAAATCTTAACTTATGATGAGCTTTATGATAGAGCCAGATTTATTGTAGAAGGTAAAAAAAATCAGACTGAAACAGAGGATACAAATGATGATTGTCCCTTTTAATATTAACGACTGAAAAAGTCAGACAGTAGAGTTTAAAGTCACTATCACTTGACATAATTTTCGCTAACCTTTGTTTTCACGGCGACGGCAAAAAGCCGCCGCACGTGAAGCAACCGTTATGCGGATGTATAGACCACTCAAACGGTTTCCCTACGTTCGAGCCGTGTTATGATTCAACCCGGTTGCAGACCAGTCACGAGGTGACCACAGATGGCGGATGCTCCAATACCTAACCCCGAGAACACTGTCGCACATGGCGATCCAGGCGACGAAACCACCAATCGCTATCGCTTTCAGTGGACTTGGGCAGCGGTTGTGTGTTGCATGCTCCTTGACGACACGGAGGATGTTGAAGAGGTGTTCTGCGAGCACCACGAGGATGTTCTACTCAAGCACCAGGATGGATTATTCACCGGGCACCAGGTCAAGACTCGGGGCGACGACCAACCTCCGTGGAAGGCGAAGGACGAAGCAGTTCTAAAGGCATGCATCCGGTTCGCCAAGCTGGAATCTGATTACCCAGGTAGGTTTCGTCGCTTCTGCTTTTTGACGAATCATCCGCTTTACTCTGCCAGAAACGGACAAGATCTATCCTATGTCCTGCAGTCGATCAAAGATGCACCAACAGTTGTAGAACTCCCACCGAACGTCGCCCCATGGGTCAGTCGAGTAGTTCGAGATGCCAAAGTGTCAGAAGCGGTTGCATTTGCTGCCTTGTCAAAGACTGTGGCTAAAGCTAACCTGCCAAAACTTCGCGACGCCATTGTGCGGTTAATTGACACCATTGCACAATGCTGGCCTCCCGCAAACGATTGCTCTTATGATTCGGTTAAAAGAGCGGGACAAGCGTTGATTGAAGAATGTGGCCGTGCCTCTGCCCTTAATCATGAGCAACTCCTGCCAGCCTATGTCATAGCGACTGCAGACGACGATGCTGATATAGCGGCAAGGATAGATGGTAAGCGTATGACACTCTCCCGTGTTCAAGGCGCCCTTGAATACGGACGCGATTCTGCAGCCACGTTGGCTGGCGATCCCGCCCTCAGTATTGAGCCAGGAGCGGGGAGCACCGAGCTGCTACACGAGAAGCTGGATGCAGGCGGTTTCTCTGCAGTGTCAAGGAACTCCGCTGAGGATCTGCGCGACAAAGCCGACTATTTAGGAATCAGATGGACTAAGAAGTACGGACACGACAAGGGGCTTGAGCGATACAATCATCTCCGGTCCATAGTGCTAAGTGACGCGGGGAGAGCGTTTGACGCCACCCAAACCGAGGCTGACGGTTTTGGACCATCAATGAGAGAGGACCTGCGTCGCCGATTCAGAGAGAGGCGGAGAGCTTTATATCAACTCTATGACTGCACCGACGACCACCTTGAAGGTTTTGCATTTTCGCTAACCGCACAGTGTAAAGTCGTCTGGAGTCACGCCCGGCCATGGGAGTTACAATGATAGATTTGGTCGAAACGATTGCTGAGCTTGATGGCCAACCGGATTTACACGCTGCCCGTCTCCTTGTGCTAATCTCGGCCTTTTCAGATTCAGAGCAGGGAGATGCGGTGGAGGGGCTTACGAAGCTTGCCAAGCTCGACTTTCTCCTTCGTTACCCTGTCATGTTAGAACGTGCCTTGAATGCCAAAGGTCGCTCGACACGCGACGTACAACTTGAGGATCATGAGCGGTTGAGTGTCGAGTCTCAGATGGTGCGGTATCGATTCGGACCTTGGGACCACCGATATCGCGAGTTCCTCAACATTCTCATCGGGAAAGGGCTCGCTACTGTAAGTGTTGAAGGTCGCAAGGTAGTGATTGGGCTCACTGAACATGGGCGTACACTGGCGTCTGAGTTGAGCGTGAGTCCTGATTTTGAGGACTACGCCAGGCGATCCTCCCTGTTAAAGCGTCATTTTGACGTGCAAGCAACTACGCTAATGCGATTCATTTATGAGACGTTCCCTGAAGTCGTGTCGCTTAGGTCGAATGAAAGTATCCCAATATGAATATACAGCTCACTCATCTCGTGGTAAGAACCCGGAAGACGACCGAGCAGGTCATCCTCTCGGAGACTGTCACCTTCCTGTATGGTCCGGTTGGTACAGGCAAATCAACAGTCGCGCGCCTCATTGACTACTGCTTCGGAGGTGAACTGGAACGAACACCGGCAATTCAACAGGAGTTCGTATCAGTCGTCCTTGGGGCAAAACTCGGCGAGTATGAGTGTACATTTGAACGTGGAGCTGAGGACACGCAGGCAGTTCGCGTCACATGGACACGTGGTGAAGACGATTTTGGGTCAGTCAATGCACCACTAACCGCAGGAGATGCGACTCTGCTGGAGGCGGAGGTCTATAACCTCAGCGATTTATTGTTCCATCTGTGCGGCGTAGAGCCCATCAAGGTCCTTAAGCGAAGTCGAGATCCGGATTCCCAAATGATCAGGCTTAGTTTTCGCGACATCTGGAGGTACTGCTACCTGGACCAGACCCACTTGGACTCGTCGTTCTTCCGTCTGGAGGATCCATTCAGAGGCCGAAAAAGCCAGGACGCAATGCGATTCTTCACGGGTTTGCATTCAGAACGTTTTAGTCAGCTGCAAGCGGATCTTTACCGTACAGTCACAGAACAGAACGGTGCACGCAAAGCCGTTATAGAGATCCGCCGCTTTATGGAACGCTTCGACCTCGGCTCTGAGTTGCAGCTTACATCCCAGATCGAATCAACAGAGAGGGAATTACGAGCAGTTAAGGAACGAAAGCAGGCTCTTGAAACAGACCGCGAGACGAATATTCATCCAACCGACGAGTTGAGGGGTAGACTACGCGAACTGAGCGAGATTGTCTCCGATTTACAAGAAGCAATCACTACATCTCAAAGCTCGCTCGCCGAACAAGAAGCACTTCGAGCTGAGCTAATTACCGCTAAAGTGAAGGCTGGTCGAGCTGAGCAAGCAGGTCGAATACTCGACGGTGTGGATTACTCACGGTGCCCCCAGTGTGGCTCTGACATATCGGGACGCCCAACAGTTGAAGAACAGTGTCGTCTTTGCGGCACCCCCCCGACAGCTACAGAGGCTCGTCCAGGCATCGACACTGAGGCTTTTCGGCGAGAGCTCAATGATCGCATTGACCAAATTGCTGACTCAATAAACCGGAGGCGAAGAGCGCTGGAGCGATCCGAGCGAGACCTCCAGATAGCCAATAACGCAAAGCGGCAGCTTGACAGCCAACTCCAGGACGAACTGCGACGCTACGACTCGGCTTTTATTGAAAGTGTTCGGGAGGTTGAGCGAAAGATCGCGACGCTTGAAGAACGCCTTCGGTCTCTTGTGCAGATTCAGGAGATGCCGCGAGCCATCAGTGAATTGGAGGGACAGGCAGGAGCATCACAAGGACGCATTGATCAGCTGCGTTCGGCAATAGAGGACGAGCGGAGACGACTTCGCATCGGCGACGAAAACGCGCGTGCAATTGCAGAAAAATTCAAAACGGTCATGCTTGAAGTAGGCTTCCCCGGAGTCTCAGATAAAGACGATGTAGTGTTGGAGCCACGTAATTGGAAGCCCATGATCGTCCATTCTGAACAAGAGTGGGGCTTTTGGGACACGGGGAGCGGAGGCAAGAAGACACTATTCAACGTCTGCTACGCATTGGCCGTTCACGAGGTGGCCCGAGAACGGGGAATGCCTGTTCCAAACATCCTGATCATTGACAGTCCAACCAAGAACATAAGCGATGACGAGAACCCCGAGCTCGTGAATTCACTGTACCGAGAAATTTACCGATTCGCAGCTGATAGAAACGGCATAAGCACGCAGTTCCTGCTAATTGATTCGGATCTTATTGAGCCCGAAGCTGAGCTTGCGGGATTTTCGCAAAGACGGATGGCCAGCGAACCAGACGCGCCAAGTCTGATCTCGTACTATGTCGGACCATAACTGAGTCATGTTCAAGCAGCGGCGAGCATGTAGCGAGTTCATCCATGAAATAATGCAATTTACGCCAAGAACGCTCCTGGCTGCACGCATAACCTTACACTGGTGCGGACGGCGAGGGGCATGCCGCCGCACAGCTTGGCGTTATGCGTAAACCTAATTCAATTCTATACAAGGAGTCCAAATGAAAAAACTTTTTGTGGTATTCTTATTGCTCTTTTTGATTTCTTTTGGAGCCACAGCAAGCGAAATAAAAGATCTATCGAAACGAATAGAGGATGTTTATGGTGTTTCAGTTCTTCCTCCCCAAGAAAAAGGTTGGAGTGTGATGCAGAAAGGCAAGACTCAATTAGTTCTTGCTAAAAAAGGCCCAACAGAAAATTCAACCTATATTGCACCAATAACAATTTTTAAATTACCTAAAATTAGAACTGAGCAGCAATTTTTAGAATATATTTCGAAAAGGAAAGAAGCCCAACAACCAAAGGAAAGGTTTAAAGTAATTCAAGACAATCACGAATTTATTCTAGGTGGAACAAATCGTATAATTAAATACCATAAAATTGTTGAAGATAAAGTTGCAACAACAAAATTTGGAAATAAAACTATGCTAATGGAAATTATTGGTTATACATTCCAACACCCTAAAAACTATTCAGTGGGTGTTGACCTTGGATTTTCTTATCGGTATCATATCGGAGCTGAAGATAAGGAGTTGTCAGATAAAGCCAATGCCTTTCTTGATCAAATTAAATTAGTCGATTTAAAGTAGTTTAATCAAGGCTCTTACACATAACCCAGCGCTGCACCGGACCGCAAGGGGTTGCCTTTTTTTAAAGCTGTGGTAACTTTGAAACAGTGTTGCTCATAACTAAAATGTGGTGGAACCCTTGTTCCCTCCCTGCGGTCGGCGGCCCGTGAGCTTCACCGTTGTGCCTCTTTAAACGACAAGGAAATTGTAAAATAAAAAAGATGCTCCATGCTATCCATAACTTTTTAACGAATAAGCTGACGATTCTCATTTCTTATATTCTCATCAATAGTTTTGCGAAGTTGATATTTTCTGACATCTATCATGAAACTTTTAATATGACACTGTTTGGAATCGGGATTTTAGTTTTTTATATAATATTAGCCTTGGCTGCATACAGGGATATAAAAGTTGCGGTTTGGTTAATGGCACTTTGTTTGCTTTTCAGCGGAATCGGTACTTTTATAGTTGGTGTTTTTTTAACTTCTGCAACTCAGTACATCGTGAAAATTGTTTTTATAATTACCGGGATATATTTCACTTACGGCGGGTTCTTTTTAATTTTCCCGAAATGGAATATATTTAAGATAAATCAAAATTGAATAAAATGGCACAACCAACCGCTTTCAGTCAGACTGGCTTATCACGGAGGTTCTCTTGGGTTTTGGTGCTTTTCTGAAAATAGCCTTGTTTATAAACTTCGTTATGAATACTCCGCCAGTTGCTGAAGCGGGACGTTAGCCATCTGTAAGCGCTCTATAAACCGCATCTTCTCAAGCAGTCCGCATCATGCCATAATAAGCCAACTTTCACAACTAAGGAGGCTTCAATCATGGCAGGTCAGTTCCAGAAAGAGAATTCGAATCATAAACGGCGACAGTTCTGGCAATCCCATTTGGACGCATGGACGCTCACTGAACTGAGTCAGGCAGAATATTGCAGACAGAACAATTTGCAGGCCCATCGCTTTACATACTGGAAGCGTAAATTTTATAGAGAAAACTTGCCCGTTGAGTTTGTTCGGATTCCTGAAAGACCTATCAAATCCAATTGTTTTTTTCAAGGTAGCAGTACTCCTCTGCGTCTCACCGTAGGCTCCCGGTTTACGGTAGAAATCCCGGACGGTTTTTCTCCCGCCAATCTGGAACAGGTCATATTGACCCTGGAGGAGGTCTGATGTTTCTACCGGCAGTCAATACCAAGGTCTATCTGGCGCTGGGCAGTACCGACATGCGCAAGGCCATTAACGGGTTATCCCTGTTAGTCAGTGAACAGATGGCGCTTGATCCCTTCTCCGGTCACCTTTTTGCTTTTTGTAACCGAAATCGAAACATTCTTAAAATCCTGTATTGGGATAGAAACGGATTTTGTCTGTGGCACAAAAGGCTGGAGAAGCATTCTTTCAAATGGCCGACATCTAAAGAGGAGACAATGACCATTGGAAAAAGGGAGATCATCTGGCTGATGGACGGCCTTGATATCTACCAGCAAAATGCCCATAAAACCTTGAAATATTCGACACTTTTTTAAAAAAAGAGTTTTAAAAATCAGTTATTTATGCTATGTTTCGATCATGATTTCCGAGGCTATCATAGAGACTGAAAATGTTGACGAACTAAAGCAGATAATCGACTCTTTTTTAAGAAAAGAACACGAGTATTTATCTGAAATTAAAATTCTGAAAGAACAGCTCCGCTGTCTCCAGGACAAGCTGTTTGGCCGTAAAAGTGAGAAAATATCCTCTGATCGTGAACAACTTTCTCTTTTTGAGCCCATCGAAGATCATTTTCCCATAGGCCAGGCAGATGATGAATTTGAAATCCCGAGCCATAAACATAAAAAACGCGGACGGAAAGCTATTCCGGAGAACCTTCCCCGGGTTGAAGTCATTCATGATATAGATGAGGCGGATAAGCAATGCGAATGCGGTTGTATGAAAGAGGTCATCGGGAAGGAAACCTCAGAGCAACTTGATATCATCCCTGCAAAGATCCAGGTGATTCGCAACATTCGTCTAAAATACGCCTGCAAAAATTGTGAAGGTGTTGAGAGTGATGGCCCCACGGTCGCTATCGCTCAATTGCCCGAACAGGTTATTCCAAAATGTATTGGGACACCCGGTCTGATTGCCTTTGTTCTCGTGGCTAAATTTGTCGACGCATTGCCTTTTTATCGCCAAGAAAAACAATTCTTGAGAATCGGAGTTAAAATTTCCAGGGCAACCATGTGCAGTTGGGCCCAAAAAATTGCAGAAAGTTGTGATATTCTCCTTACGATGCTTAAACAAGAGATCCTTTCCGGATCGTTAATCAATATCGATGAGACTCCGGTCCAGGTTCTCAATGAACCAGGCAGGACCCGTCAATCTAAATCCTATATGTGGATATTCAGGGGTGGGACCCAAAAACATCCCGGCATAATTTTCGAATACCATCCAAGCCGTGCCGGTGATGTTGCGGCTACATTCCTGAAGGACTATACAGGCGTGGTTCAGACGGACGGGTATGCCGGTTATGGATTTATTGATGGCATCCAAGAAATTTTGCATATGGCGTGCTGGGCACACGTACGTCGTAAATTTTTCGATGTGGTGAAGGCGGCCGGCAAGCCAAAAGATGGTAAGAAAAAATCCGGCAATGCCGATCAGGCGCTGAAATATATCCGGCAGCTTTATAAAATTGAAAAAGATGCCAAGAAAAACGGTCTGTCCAATGAACAGCTTCTCAAAGAACGACAGGAAAAAGCCAAACCTGTACTGGATGAATTTAAACGCTGGTTGAATGTAAAGGTGGATGAAGCACCTCCAAAAAGCCTGCTGGGCAAAGCGATTCACTACGCCTTAAACCAGTGGCACCGACTTGTCGTCTATGCTGATACGGGTCATGTGTCCCCTGACAACAATATGGCTGAAAATACCATCCGGCCGTTTGTGATTGGACGAAAAAACTGGCTGTTCGCCGGAACTCCCGAAGGTGCATCTGCCAGTGCTGCTCTCTATAGCCTGATTGAGACAGCCAAGGCAAATGGCCTTGAACCGTACTGGTATCTCCGGCATCTCATAGAAAAGCTTCCCGATGCCATGACCGAGGATGATTATAAAGCACTGCTGCCCCAGTACTTGGATCAATCTCAACTTGCAGGCCCGCCTGATATCTCATAATCTCATAGTTGGGTGAGCCTGACAAGATGGGGTTAATAGAGCGCTTACAGCCATTTGTAATATTTTAAACTGAAAAATGCGTGAGGTTCTGAAAGCAAGGTAATAAAGAATATATGAAGGGCTTGGGATTATCTGAAATTTTTTTTATTCTAATAGTTGGGTCGCTGGCGATTGCAGGTTTCTTCTTTTGGATAAAAATGCTCTTCCATAGTATTTCATACTCCAAGAGCACATCGGATAAAATAACATGGGGTATCGGGATATTCATTACAGGTATCGCAGGTTCTATTATCTATTATTTTGTAAAGTTTAGAAAATCGCCTAAGCCATAGTTTTGGCTAACCTGTCACTTAAGCGGGACCGGGAGACACGGTAGTGAGGGGGGACGTAGTGAGGGGGGACGTGAGGGGGGACGTTCGTGCAGAAAGTGCTGACGATAGTGAGGGGGGACGTTCGTGCAGAAAGTGCTTGACGATTAATCATAAATGAAAAATGGGGACAGGCAAATAATATACCCCTCGCCCATGGCGATGGCATACGGCTACAACGATGCCAACCACCTGCACGCAGTGCCGATATCGACATCAACGGCACCAGTCGCAGCTTTTCCTATGATTTAAACGGCAACATGACCGTCGGTTACGATCTGACCGATCCGGCAGCGGTGGTTTCGCGTAGCATCTCCGACACGGCCGACTACCTACCTGCCACCATTACCCGCGGCGCTGTAACCACCAATTTTACATACAACGGTGACGGCCGCCGGGTGTCAACGGTCGTTTAGAATTGAGCCATTTTGGGTCGTGAGATTTGAGCCACGACCTTATATTTACTGAACCTCATTCATCTGTTCATTCATCCTTTTGCCCTTTAACCGGTAGCTGTTTCCTTTGATATTGATTATTGCACTGTGGTGAAGCAGCCTGTCCAGTATAGCGGTCACAATGATTGGGTCCTGGAGTAACTCTGCCCAGTCAGAAAAAGCCTTGTTCGAGGTAATAATGGTGCTGGCCTTTTCGTATCGTTTGGCGATGAACTGGAAAAACAGATTACACTCTTCGCGGCTGACGGGCGTATACCCCACCTCATCGACAATCACCAGAGATGACTTGTAGTAGCTTCGGCCCTTACCCGGCCGCCCGGCATCATGATCTTTTTTCAACTTAATGATTAAATCCGACATGGTAGTGAAATAAATGCTTAACCCCGCCTGACAGGCTTTTAACGCCAACGCTACCGCCAGGTGGGTCTTGCCGACACCGGGAGGACCGAGAAAGATCACGTTACCTTTCTGACGGATAAAAACCAGGTCAAAAAGGGACATTACCTTCTGTCGATCCAGTTTCGGCTGGAAGGTAAAATCAAATTCCTCGATGCCCTTGATAAACGGCAACCCGGATATTTTTAATGCTGTTTCGATGCGGCGTTGCTCTTTTTGAGCCACTTCTTCTTCAAGCAAATTGTCTAAAAAGGTCAAATAGCTCTGGCCTTTCTGTTCTGCGGATCGAATGATCTGATCCAGGATTTCACGTATCCGGGGCAATCGCAAGCGGGTAAGGTTGGCCTCAATGCGTTCGGTAACAAGCGTCTCCGTCATGGCCGCACCTCCTGAACAAACTGATCGTAAACGTCAATGGGGCGGACATCCACCGGTATATCATACTTCGGTTTGCTCGGACTGATGGTAAGCTTGGCCCGGCCCTTGCCAGGCTTATGATGGCCGTATTTTCGTCGGTTCATTTCCTGGTCTTTTCTCAAGGCGGCATAAAACCGATGGTCTTGAACAAGATTGCCTTTGGTTGATGGAATCTGGTAAGTGACCACCAGACGGTCATCATCGAAGATGCGCATAATCTGCTCTTTGACTCTCAGGACAATCTGTTTTCCCACCAGCGGATGCGGGACAACAAAACTGTTGCCTTCAAAACGAATCGTACAATCTTTATAGACCTTTCGATAAATCCGGTAAGCGGTGTCAATGGGCGTGGGCGGTAACGCATTCAGGTGCGGCCGTTCCCGTTCGAAACGGATGACCACAACCTCATGGGTGGTGCCGTGCACCCGCTGCTCTTTTTTGTGTAACCAGGCCATCAGGTCCCGGTTGGCGGTATCGAGACAAAAGTAGCTGTATCCCCGCCAGAAACCTTCCCGAATGAATGGGTACGGCCGTTCGACCTTTCCCTTTACCCAGGCGGCGTAAGCCGGTGCTACCTGCGGTGTGAACCCGTAGTGCAGGGCAAAACCGACCAGGGCGTCGTTGAACTTGTGACGTCCTGCCAGACGGCCAATGTAAACGTTTTTCATGCGGTCATACAAAATCTGATTCGGGGCACCGCCAAAAAAGTCGAATGCCCGAATGTGGCAATCCAGAAACGTCGGCAGATCACAGTGCTCGATCAGTTCTGCATAGATCTTTCGCGAATAGCCCAGGATCATCGAAAACAGATATCGTTTTTCAATACGCCCGCTGGGTCGTTCAACTTGGAATTCACCAAAATCGACTTGCGCCTGGTAGCCGGGTTCCGTTTCAAATCGCATGTAGGCCACTTTCTGACGCTGGCCCTTGAGTCGATAAACCTTTCGTTTAACGATCTCGTAGCTGCCGGCAAAGCCCATGTTGACCAGCCGATCATAAATCCAGGTAGCCCTGTAATCGTCTTCATTGAGCCAAGTCGCTATATTGTCATGAAACGGATCGAGCAGGCTTTTTCGCTGCCGGGGCTTTTCCGTAGTAAAAACCGGATCCAGGTTCTCGATATATTTTTTTACGGTGTTGCGACTGATACCGAGCCTCCTGGCAATTGCCCGTTGCTTGAGACCTTGACGGTGCAGGGTCAGAATATCCAAAATGGTCTCCTTTTTTTCACAAGTTGAACCTCCCGGTTAGTTTTCAGAGAAAAAATCCAAAACTAATCATTCTTTCTCAAAAAGGTGGCTCAATTTTAAACGACCATTTTTGGCTCACTTTATCACGACCATCGACACCGGGCTAAAAAGACCGCCAGCAGCAACACGACAGTATACTTAAACGACCTATACGAAACCATCAACGCTGCTGCCGTCAAATACATCTTTGCCGGCAACCTGCGCATCGCAAAAATTACCGGCACGGACATCAAGTATTTTCACAAGGACCACCTGGGCAGTTCCACGGTAATGACCGGAGCAAGCGTGAAAAATGGGGTCAAATCTATGTTTGATCCTTGATGGCATAGGTAGTAAAAGAAAATAGTTAAACTTTGATTTTGTCTTATCACCAAGAGATTCAAGGCTTATAAATATAACTGAAAAACTAAAAATATGATTGTAAAAAGCAGTACATTATTAACAAGGGTCAAAAGTAGACTTGATATCCATATAAAGAGCTTGTTGAGCAGCGACGACCGTAGTGCTTCTCATTTTACTTTTCAAGCGTGATCTTTTCCTACGGAAAATATCACTACAGCCTGAAAAGTTTGAAAAAAGCACCTCCAAAATGTATAAATAACGGAAATTGCGGTTTTCATCAATTATACACTTTTACAGGAGGTGCTCAATGGAACTATACGCCGGGATCGATCTGCATTCAAGCAATTCTTACATTGGAATCATTGATGAACAATTGGAGAAGGTTGTGGGAAAACGATTAAAAAATTCTCTTCCACTGATTATCGATTACCTGGCACCTTACAAAAAAGATCTTCAGGGTGTCGTGGTTGAATCCACCTATAACTGGTATTGGTTGGTAGACGGGTTGCAGGATCAGGGGTACACGGTTCATCTGGCCAATCCTGCGGCCATTAAACAATATGATGGAATCAAGTATAGCGATGACAAGTGGGATGCATTGTGGTTGGCCCATTTACTTAAACTTGGCATTTTGCCGCAAGGGTATATTTACCCCAAAGAAACCAGACCCATGAGAGACCTGTTACGGCGCAGGATGCTGTTTGTCAGACAGCGAACCGCTGATATTCTCAGTTTTCAAAGCATGATCACCAGAAATACAGGAACCCGGATATCTGTAAACAACATCAAGAAACTGACCGAAGAAAACCTGGAGACATTGTTCCACCATGAAGATCTGATTTTCATGGCTCAAAGATATCTCAGCATTATTGACCTTTTGTCCAAGCAGATTAAAATGATCGAAAAACAGGCGACGAACAAGATCAGCTTGACGGAACCATTCAAGTGGCTATCCACCATCAACGGTGTGGGCAAAATCCTGGCAATGGTCATCATGATGGAAGCAGGCGATATGGGCCGGTTTAAGAAAGTGGGCAACTACTGTTCTTATTGCCGATGCGTCAAGTCCGAACGGATTTCCAACGGAAAGAAAAAGGGTGTGGGTAACAAAAAGAACGGCAACAAATACCTCTCCTGGGCGTATGTGGAAGCGGCTAATTATTGCATCCGGTACAACGTCCAGGCGGAGAAGTTCTATCAGCGAAAAAAGGCGAAAAGCAATGGAGTAGTAGCCATCAAAGCTTTGAGCAACAAACTGGCCAGAGCCTCTTACTACATGATGCGCGACCAGGTCCCCTTTGATAGCCAGATGCTTTTTACCTGACAGTTTGGGTGCTGCGGGGAACCATTTATGGGGTTGGTATAACCATCAGACTTGATTGGGAACCGTATCACCCATCAAATATTATCGGTATGTTTTTGCTTTAATGCTTTGATTTGCCTGTGCCGTGAGTCTATACGGGGTTGGTTAAAAACCATAAGATTTGTGACCCAATCATTTGAACACGGTACGGAACCGACAGATTTCTGGGGTCGATACAGACCAGGGGCCGGTGTATCCTGTAGCAGTCTTACAATACACCACTGCCTTGATCCAGATGGGTGACCGGTGCGGATCAGCTATTGTCTGGCCGTAACCAATAAAAAAGAAATAGCGGGTGCAGATGGAAGACAAAGCAACATCGTGCTGATTGGAGCATTTAAAGATCAAGCGAAAAAAAATTCTATTATTTTTGCATGGAGAGGTGTTTTTTTACTTGACCAGCCCTTTAATGGGTGACCCAATTTCACAACCTCTATCTCTCAATTTGAAAAATGACGAGCAAAAACAAAAAGATAGCAACGTGAAAGTGCCAAATCAGCTATTTTTATTTGAATAATGTGGCTAACCTTCTGCTGTTAGGGACGGCGAGGAGCACGCCGCCCCAAAGAAGTGTGGTGGGGCAAAAAGAAGTGTCAGTAGTGGTATCTCAGTTGGGCAATAAGAATTGCATCTGCGGAAACTTTATAAACGAATCTATGTTCGTCATTTATACGCCGGGACCAGTATCCAGATAGGGCATGTTTCAATGGTTCGGGTTTTCCAACACCCTCAAAAGGGTTACGTTTTGTTTCCTTAATGAGGGTGTTGATACGGCGTAGAATCTTTTTATCAGCTTTTTGCCAATAGAGGTAATCGTCCCAGGCATGATCCGAAAAAATGAGCTTCACTCTATCAGTTCCTTTTCAATGCCGTTGCCGTTTTCAAGTTGGGCAATAGATTCAATCAGCCGTCTTGTGTTTTTCGGTGAACGCAATAAGTAAGCCGTCTCTTCAAGGGCTTCAAAGTCCTCAAGGGACATGATTACCACAGATTCCGAGGACTTTCGTGTTACAATCATCGGAGCATGGTCATTGCAAACTTTTTTCATTGTTTCCGCAAGGTTTTGCCTTGCTGCTGTATAGGTAATTGCTTTCATTTCAGCACCTCCTGTACAGCATATTGTACGTATAAAGTCGCAATTGTCAACGATTTTTCTGCACCAACCATTTGTTTCACACTCGTCCGGGAACCCAGGGCGGCCTTTTTCCATAGACCATGTGAGGGGGGACATTCGTGAAGAAAACGCCTGACGATTAATCGTAAGTATAAAAAATTACAGCGTATGCCGGTGGCGATAGTTTCAGATACGATCCGGTGAAGTGTCAGAAAATGGTAAAATTGCCTGAGGGTCCAGACCCGGGTTTTGCAATATGATATGGAGCTCTCGTTGTAGTCCGCCGCATAATCAATAAAATGTCGACAGCGGATCTTTTTAACAGCTCGGATATTTCGGGTTTTTATGAGGGGGTCGCCCATTGAATAGTGATTAACGAAGCTAAACCCTTTACATGCGGCGGTTGAAAAAAGACAGACTTTTTCTTTAACCGCCGTTTTCTTTGGTCCTTATCTGAGGTTCTTGTAACAAAATATCGATCAGAGGCGCAATTTCCGGATCAATGCCTCACATCGGGGCCGATCCGGAATCGTCGGCACCGGGTATAACGGATTGGCCTTTTTCAAAATCCAGTTATCCGGTGTAACCTTTTCCACCTTGATACGTGTATACCACAACAGGCTATACATTTTGGCCAAATTATTTTTTAAACAATTATCATTCAACCTGGAGGCATTATCATGAAATTATCCCGTATGCGGTTGTTCGCTGGTTGTGTTCTTGCTGTTACGCTATGTTTGTTTCTCTATCCAGCGACCACGCTTGCTTTTGACATTGGAATTGATGTCGCGCCCAATGTCCTCAACATCCAGAGTGAGAGCACAGTCGTCACCGTTCACACCGACATCGCCTATAGTGACGTGGTGGGAGCGAGCGTATATCTCAACGACGTTAAAATCAACTACTCGAAATCAGATGCCCAGGGTAACTTTGTTGCCAAGTTTCTGTCCGATGAAATAAAAGGCCTGGATCTGACCATAGGCGACTATAATACACTGACGTTGATTGGGTTCACTGCCACTGACCCTGGTGAGGCATTTATAGGAACGCAGGATATCATGGTCATCGACAATGTACCCCAAGGAAAAGAAAACTAAGTTCTTTTGCCAGCGTCATACCAGATTGCCGATTTCCAGTTCGTTCAACTTCTCTGGTGTGGGCCCCCCTGTTTCCAAATCCCAGCCCACCAGGGCATAGAATTCTGCTTCGAGCTTCTCCATATCGATGGTAACGCCCTTGAGCGGTCCCCGGTCAAGGGACGGGTTGCCGATGGCGCGATGGCTGATGCGATGGTCTGCACCGGTAATGCCTTCGCGCAGGTTAAAGGCCTTGCGCAGATTTAAAATCCGTTCACCGATTTTGAGATAGGCATCGGCTGTCAGGTCCCATCCGGTGACGGCGTTCACGTATTCCACCACCGGCAGCGGGGTAGCCATGACCCCGAACAGACACAGACCGCAACAGTTGACCAGCTGCATGTAATATGATCCGACCGTGTAGGTGGCGACCTGCCGGGCCAGCTTGCCCTTTGCCTGTTTGATTATCCTTTGCGCCCCGGGAAACTTTTTCTTCACCCCGAAAAGCCCGGCGTACAGATAACAGGAGATGGTGTGCCGGCCCGGCGTGGGTTCGCACTGATAGGCAATGGCAAACCCCGGGTCCAGCTTGGCATCGTGCATGGGCAATTCCTGGCCCCCGGCATGCGCGGCAAATTGTTCCGCGCCGTTGCCGATTCTTTCAGCCGCCTTCCGGACACCGTCCGCCAGAACATCACCAAAGCCTTTACGCTGGATGATCAGCGCTGTCAGCTCGATGATCTCTGCACTTTTTCCCCACCCCAGATGCAGGCCTCCGGTGTCTTTTTCATCGATAAGGCCCTTTTCAAAACATTCAATGGCAAAGGCCACACAGGTGCCTGCGGAAATCGTATCGATACCGGCCCGGTTGCACATTTCGTTCAATTCAATGATGGCGTCCAGATCATCGTGCAGCAGCAATCCGCCAAAGGCCCCGAGGGTTTCATACTCGGGTTTGTGGCCGCTGGTGCCGGCAAACCGGCCCTTTTTGATATCAATGATGCCGCCGCAGCCCATGGGGCAGGACTGGCAGGCATATTTTTGTTTCTGATAGGCGATGACCGCTTCGTCCGAATTTCTAACGGCACTTTCATAAGAATAATCGGTGATGCCCGCCCCGTCCCAGTTTTTGATGGGCATGTCGCCGGTCATCCCCGAATAGGCCGTCAACCCGGATGTGCCGTAGCCCTTGAACACCTCCTTTATCAGGGAGGGCTGGGCCGGTACGGCAATACCGGTCCAGGCGATGAGCTTGCTCAACGGGTTCATGACCTTGATGGTGATCCGGTCGGCCAGTTTTGATTTTTTAAAATCCGCCATGAAGGCTTTATTGGCGGCCTTGATCCTTTTCGGGTCGGCCGTGGCCACTTTCTGCCGGCCCTGGACGGCGATGGCCTTGAGCCGCTTGCTGCCCATGACCGCTCCCAGCCCGGAGCGTGCGGCAATCCGGGCACCATCGGTGGCGATACCGGAAATGAGCGAGCATTTTTCGCCGCTGATGCCGATGGACGCCACCTGAACTTTTTTGGCATCCAGCCGGGATTTAATGGTTTTTTCCGTTTCCGGTATATCCATGCCCCACAGGTCACCGGCATCGAAAAAATCAACGCCCTCCGGGGTAATGCTGACCCATACCGGATCTTTGGACTGACCTGTGAAAAAAACGGCATCGTATCCGGACCGTTTCAGGGCCTGGGAAAAATAACCGCCGGCATTGGCATCTCCCCAGCCGCGGGTGAGGGGCGATTTCCCCACCACCATGAACCGCCCGGAAAAATAGGCGCCGGTGTCGGTGAGAAGGCCGGTGCAAAACCCCAGATGACTTTCCGGGGCCAGGGGATCGATACCCGGTTTCTGTCGTTCCATAATCACCGCTGCCCCCAGTCCGTAGCCGGACAGGTATTTGCGATAAAAATCATCGCCGGGCGCCACCACCTCAATGGTCTGGCTGCTCAAATCAACGATACAGTATTGGCCGGTAACACCTGACGTCATATGCACCTCCAGAGCAAAAAAACAGATTAATTTTGACGGTCTCGTAAAAAGTCCAACGCCTGCGTTGCACTGCATTTAGTAATCATTCAACGGTCGATGGTTACGCCTCATGACACCAAAATTGGCACGCCTTGAATTTGAACTTTTTACGAGATCGTCTAAATCCGACTTTTTCCGAGTTCATCAATTTTGATTGTGAACAAAAATAACAGGTTGAGTCTGAAGCACCTGTTACCGACAGTGGGCATGAAAGAAAGCTTCAATAAATATTCTTCTCGCCAATATAAAGAAGTTTGATTTATTTATCAACAATGAATTCAAACAGCCGGAACCGGCGCTGATGGGTTACACCCTGATTTTCCAGCAGCGGTGAATTTTTTTTCTCGGCGTGATATAATCTTCGGGAATGGTGGTGGACGTTATTTCCGTTGCGGTGCCTGTTTTCAATAAATCCCCGTGGAGCTCAAAATCCTGGTGATTGGTGGAGAAAAAAATAGTGGACCCCGCTTTCATCAGCGATAAAACCTTGTTGAGCAGACGGGGATGATCCTTTGCAATGTCAAAAGAACGATTCTGCTGCCGACTGGTGGAATAGGACGGCGGATCAACCACCGCCAGATCAAATTTAAGGCCCCGGCGTTTTGCTTTTTCCAGAAAATCGAAGGTATGGTCCTGGACCAGACGGTTTTCAGCTTCGGGGATATTGTTGATTGCCATGTTTTCCCTGGCCCATTTGATGGCGCTTTCAGACCGGTCCACGGAAACCGTCGTTCGCGCCCCCCCCTTTGCGGCATAGCAGGAAAATGACCCGGTGTAGCAGTACAGGTTTAAAAAATCCGTTCCCCGGGCAAGCTCCCTCACCATCTGCCGTGTATTCCGGTGATCGGAGAAAAGACCGGTATCGATATAATCGTTGAGGTTGATATAAAACTTCAGGTCCCTTTCGGACATGATGATTTTCCGGTTGGTATGATCGATCCGTTCATATCTTTTCCCGCCCTTGATCCCGGCCAGCCTTTTTTTGAGATGCACAGCCTCCATGGGCACATCTAGGATTGCGGCCAGGGCTTCGCCCATCATGGGCAGCCATTCCGGCGTCGACTGGGTCCGGGTGTATTCCGCTATCACCAGGTGACCGGCATACCAGTCCACCACCGCGCGTATTTCAGGGATGTCCCAGTCATAGAGCCTGAAAATATCAATGTTCTGACGGGCGTATCGCTTGCGGAACTGCCGATACCGTTTTTTTACCCGGTTGGCGAGCATTTCCCCCTGTTTTCTGTATTTTTCCAGTAAGTTCACATCAGCGGTCAATGGCAATAATCTCCTATAGGGGTTTAACCCTCCTGTTTTTGAAAAAACTACTATTTTCAGGGGTATCCGTCAAACCCAAATTAAGCGAAGCGGACCCTTAAAGAATTTTACACAAATTTTATTCCCCAGCACCGCTTGCCGGATTCAATCTCGGTTACGTGTACGTTCACACGTTCACGAGCACGTTTCTCTCATTCCCACGCGCCCATTTGGACTCCCCGTATGCATTCCCACGCAAGAACGTGGGAACGAGAAATACCGGTTTTACAATGCGCCATGAAAAGTTGCCTTGGCATCTCGTATATGATATTAGCTATGGCCGTCTATCTTTCTTTTGCCAGAACCATTGAATCCCCATGACAGTGACGAGGAAAACCATGAAAATTGCCTTTCTGGACAGAGACGGCACCATAACCGCAGACTACCCCGACGATCAATGGAAGCACATTACAACACCGGTCTTTATCGATGGCACCCGCGAGGCCATGCGCCTGTTTCGCCGCAAGGGGTATGATATCATTATTATCACCAATCAGTATCTCATCGGTGAAGGCTATATTACACAAACGCAGCATGATGCCTATGCGAAAAAATTTCGCGACCATCTAAAGGCCGCGGATATCGATATCCTGGATTCATTCTATTGCCCCCATGCCAGAGATGCGGGCTGCACGTGTTCAAAACCCAAACCCGGAATGATCCGGGCCGCATGCGAAAAATATCCGGATATCGATATGGACCACTCCTTTTATGCAGGGGACTGGGATGTGGATATCATCCTGGCCAATACCGTGGGCGTCAGGGCCTTCGGCATCGGCGTGGACAACCCGGACCTTGACTACACCCGGGTGAGTTCACTTCTGGAGGTGGCCGACTATATTTGATGCATCCCTGTTTCCCTTGACTTTTACCAGTTCGTCACAATTTTTAATAACACTACCGAAACAACGAAAAGGAGGGATACCATGCTCAGTGAAAAAATGACCGCGGCCTTGAACGGCCAGGTAAACAAAGAGATGTATTCGGCTTATCTTTACATGGCAATGTCCACCCACAGCAACGAAATGGGACTCAAGGGATTTGCCAACTGGTTTATGGTCCAGTATCATGAAGAGATGTTTCACGCCATGAAACTCTACGAATATATTTCCCGCCAGGGCGGCCTTCCGGTGTTGAAAGCCATCGCAGAACCCCCGGCAGCGTTTGATTCGGCCATGGACATGTTTAAAAAGACCCTGGCCCACGAGCAGTTCATTACCGCCAGCATCAATGACCTCATGGAGATTGCCATCGCCGAAAAAGACCATGCCACCCGGATTTTTCTCCAGTGGTATGTCACCGAACAGGTGGAAGAGGAAGAAAACGATAACGACATTATCGCCCAGTTGAAGCTCATCGGCAACCATCCCCAGGGCCTCATGATGTTGGATCGGGACCTTGCCGCTCGGGCCACCACGGTCCCCACGGATTTCAGCAAGGGTGTCGAAGCCGCCGCCAAGGCACTGGCATAAACAGGAGGGGCGTTTAAAAAACGGCAGACTGCTGAACAGGGAATTTGTAAATGCCGACCTGTGATGACCGGTATTAACGTCATTGGCCAACAGGTCCTGTTCGGCATGCGGTACTTTATTTTGAAATTTGCGTTTTTTATGTCAACAATAAAAATCACAATAATCAAAATTCCAAAACAGAACAAATCAAAATGCACTTCACTTCAAGACTGAATGGATCAAATGGCTTTGGGTTTTGTTTGACCCAGTTTTAAGATCAGGTGGATATTGTTATTTGGAATTTGTTTGTCAGCCGGTACTTGTAATTTGTTATTTACTGCATACACCTTTTCAACAGCACCGGTTTATCCAGGTCAGGCATTAAAAAAAAACAGGAGACGTGCATCCATGCGAAGAGACCATCTGCTGAATCAGATACGTGAAACAAAAAATAAAATATGGGATATTATCGTTATCGGCGGTGGTGCAACGGGACTTGGCGTTGCCGTGGATGCGGCATCCAGGGGATATGCCACGGTGCTGCTGGAACAATCCGATTTTGCCAAGGGAACCTCCAGCAGAAGTACCAAACTGGTGCACGGCGGTGTTCGATATCTGGCCCAGGGGGACATTTCCCTGGTTCTGGAGGCTTTGCATGAACGGGGCCTGCTGCGCAAAAATGCCCCCCATCTGGTAAAGAACCAGGCGTTTATCATACCCAGTTATGACTGGTGGGAAGGTCCCTTTTATAATATCGGGATGAAGGTTTATGACATGATGGCCGGCAAGCTGGGTCTGGGACCGTCGGAGAAAATATCCCGGGAAGAAACCCTTGCGGCCATACCGAACCTGGATGAAGCGCACCTGAACGGCGGGGTAATTTACTATGACGGTCAGTTCGACGATTCCCGCCTGGCCATTAACCTAGCCCAGACGGCCGTGGAAAACAATGCCGTTGTATTAAACCATATCCGGGTAACGGGTCTGCTCAAAGATGATAAAAACCTGATATGCGGGGTCACGGCACGGGACAGTGAAACAGACATCAATTACACGCTGCATTCCCGTGCCGTCATCAATGCCACCGGTGTGTTCGTGGACGACATTCTGCGCATGGATGATCCCGGGGCAAAAAAAATTATCCGGCCCAGCCAGGGCATTCACTTTGTCCTTGACCGGTCTTTTCTGCAGGGCGACGCCGCCATCATGATTCCCAAAACGTCCGATGGCCGGGTTCTGTTTGCGGTGCCCTGGCACGACAAGGTCGTTGTTGGTACCACGGACACCCCCCTGGATGAAACGACCCTGGAACCCCGGGCCCTGGAAGAAGAGGTTGAATTCATCCTGACCACCGCATCAAAATATTTAAAAAAAGACCCGAAGAAAAAAGATGTTCTCAGTGTTTTTGCCGGTCTGCGCCCCCTGGCAGCCACCGGGGACAACCAGCAGGCCACAAAAGAGATCTCCCGCAGTCACAAACTCATTGTTTCCCTGTCAGGCCTTGTGACCATCACCGGGGGTAAATGGACCACCTACCGAAAAATGGCGGAAGATACGGTGAACAAAGCCTATCTTGTAGCCGGGCTCCCGGAAAAAAAATGTGTCACCGCTGATATGCCCATCCACGGGTATGTGAAAAACATCGACTTTGATGCACCGAATTATTTTTACGGCAGTGACCAGGATAATATCAGGGAGATCATCGGTGATCATCCGGCCCTGGGCCAAAAACTTCACCCGGACTATGAATTCACCCATGCCCAGGTGGTCTGGGGCGTCAGAAGAGAGATGGCGCGCACCGTGGAAGATTTTCTGGCGCGCAGGGTCAGGGCCCTTTTGCTGGACGCCAGGGCCAGCGTCAAGATGGCGCCTGTAGTGGCCCGTTTGATGGCCGAAGAACTGGGCCGGGACCCGGCATGGGCCGATGCCCAGATAAAAGAATTTACCCGCCTGGCCCGGGGCTATTTGTTGGAAGATTAGACGGTAGAAGGGACAACCTTCACCTTGAACAACCCTCAACCTGAGCAGCAACAGCGTGACAGACCGTCAAAATACAACTGCCATGGGCCTGATAAAGCCCTTTTTCCGGGAAAACCGGTATAAAATTGCCATGGGTCTGGCCAGCCTCATGGTAGTGGATTTTCTGCAGCTGTATATCCCCCGGATAATGAAACGGGCCGTGGATGATCTCACCGCCTTCAGGGTCGATATGAAAGGGCTGCTGATTTATGGTGCCGGCATCGCCGGTATCGCTCTTTTGATCGGCCTGTTCCGCTATGTGTGGCGGCGCTGCCTGCTGGGGACCTCCCGGCGCATCGAAGAAGGATTGCGCAACCGACTCTTTGACCATGTCCAGAGCCTTTCCGCATCCTACTTCGACCATGTGAAGACCGGCGACCTCATGGCCCATTCAACCAATGATATTCATCAGATCCGCATGGCCACGGGCATGGGCATGGTGGCTTTGAACGATGCCGTAGTGCTGGGGGCCGCCGCCATCGGGTTCATGCTGTATATCAACGTTCCCTTGACCGTTCTTGTCATTCTCCCCATGCCCCTTATTGTTCTGGGCACCCGGTTTTTCAGCAAAAAAATGCACCGGCACTACCAGGCGGTCCAGGCCGCCTTTTCCGACCTCACCGAGGTGACCCGGGAGCGGTTTGCCGGGATCCGCATCATCAAGGCCCATAACCTTGAAAAAGACGCGGCGGCCAGGGTCCGGTCTGTTTCCCGGGTCTATATCAATAAAAATATGGGCCTGGTGAAAATCATCGGCTCTTTTTTTCCCATGATGCTGCTGTTTTCGAATCTGAGCCTGGTGCTCCTGCTGTATTTCGGGGGCCGCCAGACCATTCTCCAGACCATCACGGCCGGGGATTTTGTGGCCTTTATCAGTTATCTGGGGCTGTTGACCTGGCCCATGATGGCCCTGGGCTGGGTCATCAACCTGATTCAACGGGGCCGGGCCTCTTTAGACCGCATCCATCAAATTTTAAAAACGACCCCCGACATCGCAGACGACAAGGCCGCTGTGCCCCTGGGCCCGGTCCGGGGGCAAATCGTGTTTAAGACGGTGTCCTTTGCCTACCCCGCCCCTGCAAAGACGGTTTCCGCCAAAAGCCTTGACCGTATCGACCTGACCATTGAACCGGGCCGGATATTAGGCATCGTGGGACCCCCGGGAAGCGGCAAGACCACATTGTTGAACCTGGTGCCAAGGCTTTACGACCCCACCAAAGGCAATATTTTCATAGACGGCCGGGATCTTCGCACCCTGCCGGTGAAGGATCTCAGGTCCCATATCGTCATGATGCCCCAGGAACCTTTTTTGTTCAGCGGCACCATTGGCGAAAACATCCGGTTCGGCCTCCCCGACGCCACCTTTCGCCAACTGGAACAGGCGGCGGCAGATGCGGCGCTTCTGGACACCGTGACCACGTTTCCCGACGGTTTTGACACCATTGTGGGCGAAAAAGGCATTATCCTGTCCGGCGGCCAGAAACAGCGTGTGGCCCTGGCCCGGTGCCTGCTCGCCCCCTCGGCCATCCTGATTCTCGATGACCCGGTAAGCCAGGTGGATCTGGAAACCGGCAGCCGTATCATCGCCACCATCAGAAAGATTGCCCGAAAACGCTCTGTCCTCATTGCCTCCCATCGTCTTTCCGCCGTGCAGTTTGCCGACCACATCATCACCCTTGACCAGGGCCGGATCACAGAACAGGGAACCCACAGGCAGCTTCTCCAGGCCGGGCACTACTACGCAAAAACCTTTGACCTGCAGAAAACCGAAGAGGATTTACATGCGCGGTGATTTCGGCTATTCCGAGGAAATAAAACTGGGCAAACGCCAGGATGCTCGCTTGCTGGGACGGCTGTACCCCTACACGCGGCCCTACACCCGTCTGCTGGTCGGGTCCATCGCCCTGATATTGCTCATTACCCTCCTGGATCTGGCCCTGCCCTATATGATCAAGGTGGCCATTGACCGGTATATCGTACCGCAACACCAGATAGCGGCCACACAAAAAGGCACGTCCGAAAAACCGGACCGCCGGCAATTCACGGTGGACCTGGCCATACCGGGGGAAAAAGCCCTGGTGGAAAAATACAACCATCTGTTTACCATTGATAAAAACACGGCCGTTATTTCCCTTGACAGCCTGAAACAGCTTGAGAAAGCGGATCTTTTTATCCTGCGCCGGGATGATGTTGACGGGCTGACAACAATTGCCCTGTTTTTCCTAGTCCTGGTGATCGCCGACTTTGGTCTCAATTTTGTTCAGAAAATGATCATGGAATACACCGGACACATGATCATGCACGATCTGCGGATGGCCCTGTATACCCACATCCAGAATCTGGCCCTTGATTTTTTTACCCGCCAGCCCGTGGCCCGGCTGGTGACCCGCGTAACCAACGATATACAGAACATGCATGAACTCTTCACGTCGGTCATCTCCATGATTTTCAAAGACCTGTTTCTGCTGGGCGGGATCGCCGTGGTCATGCTCGCACTCGACTGGAAACTGGCCCTGGCCGCCTTTACCGTATTGCCGGTGGTCATCTTTGCCGCTTTTTATTTTTCAAAACAGGCCCGGGGTATTTTCCGGGACCTGCGGGTCAAGGTGGCCCAGCTCAACACCCATTTTTCAGAAACCATCGGCGGCATTCGCGTGGTACAGATGTTCCGGCAGGAGCGCAACAACCAGCGGCGATTTTCAACGCTGAACCATGAAAACTACCTGGCCGGCATGCGGCAGATCCACGTACTGGCCGTGTTCATGCCGCTTATCGAATTTTTAGGGGTCATCGCACTGGCACTGGTCATATTTTACGGCGGGGGGCGTGTCCTGAACCATGCCCTGAGCCTGGGAACCCTGGTGGCATTTATCTCCTATCTCCGGATGTTTTTCAGACCCATCCGGGACCTGGCTGAAAAATACAATATCCTGCAAAACGCCATGGCCTCCGCCGAACGCATTTTTTTGATTCTGGACAGCACCAACAAACTGCCCGGGATCCCGGCAACAGCCCATACTGATCTGGCCGATGTAGCGCCGTTTAAAGAGATCAGATTCGAAGGTGTTTCTTTCGGGTATGTTGCAAATGAAACGATCCTCAAAGATGTTTCCTTTTCCATCCGGGCAGGTGAAACCGTGGCGGTGGTAGGCCCCACCGGTGCCGGGAAAACATCCCTGATCAACCTGGTATTGCGATTCTATGACCCCACATCCGGGCGCGTGCTCGTCAACGGCTGTGATCTGAAAAAGATGGATGCGGCTGTGTTCCGGTCCGACATGGCCCTGGTGATGCAGGACCCCTTTCTGTTTTCCGAAACCATCCGGGACAATATCTTTGCCGGAGCATCGGCCGTGTCCGATGCGAAAATGAAGCAAATTATCCGGGCGGCCCGGTGTGAAGACCTCATCGGTCGCCTGCCCGACGGCATCGATACCCGTCTCTCGGAAAGCGGCGACTCCCTTTCAAGCGGTGAACGCCAGCTCATCTCCATTGCCAGGGCCTTTGCCCGGGACCCGGGGTTGATCCTGTTTGACGAGGCCACCTCTTATATCGACACCCGAACCGAGATTCAAATACAGTCGGCCTTAGGCCGGCTCATGGCCCACAGAACCGCTCTGGTGGTGGCCCATCGCCTGTCAACGGTTCGGGGAGCAGACCGCATCCTCGTTCTCAACCACGGCAGCATCATCGAGAGCGGCACCCATGGGGAACTGATCCGCCAAAAAGGGTTTTATTATCGGTTGCATCAATCCGGAAATTAAAAGGCAACCGGGTTGTTTTGCTTCAGGATTGTAATAAAACAGCCGCCCGGGCTGTTGTTTTCAGAAGACGCCCCGTTGTCCACCGTTGCGGCCTGAACCGCCGAAAAATAACAGACCTTGATCTCAATGGCGGACAGATCTCCATTGTTATGATCCACCCGCGATCCGGGAACGATAAAGCCCGGCCCCCGGGCGCCACATCGCCGGCCGGGCCGCAGGCCAGGACCCAGTTCTGGCCGTCGTATAAAAATACGCTGAGGGTGCCCACGTCCATGTCCCCGCAGGCAATGCGATGCCAGGATTTGAATCGGGTGAGCTGCGGATATGGATCAAGCTAACATTCGGTGTTTTCGATGGCATACGGGGCGTCGGCTTCGTCGGCGATGCCGAAATCCACCAGGCCGTCCAGTTCCTCGTAGTCGTAATCGGAGCCGTGACAGCCGTCAAAACCGTCATAGTGGTCAGAAAGACAAAACGCGATAAAACCCTCTGAAAAATCGGCGGCCGCGTCGTTGAATTGACTGGTGACAAAATTATAGGTGCCTTCGGCGGCCGCTGCGAAAACAACGGACGAAAAAATAACGAAAGCACTGAAAGAATGTCAACCATTCAAACAATTAAGCCTTTTTAACGGGCACGAACGACATAACTGTAAAATACTAATTTATAGCACTGTAATTTTCCTTGGCGGCCCAAATTTTTCCACGGGAATTGGCAATCTCTCTTTCATCCTTGCCTTGTTTTTTTTGCAGCGGACAGATTTTTTCCAACTTTATCAGGATGCAGCAGGGGATGGCTTTAGGCAAAAAAAATGGTCGACATGAAGCTTTTGAAGCTTCATGCCGACCAGAAGGTTATCCGGGGTTTGCTATCGAATCCGGTAAATAGTGATAGTCCGGCTGCTTTGATTGCCGGCGGTATCCTCTGCCGTAAGGGTCACAACATTGTACCCACGCCGCAAGGCCATGGCTGTTACCTTCCACTGGGTGGTCCCCGACGCCGTCCCGCTGCCGCCTGCCGAATTCGACCAGGTCACACGGCTGACTCCGACATTGTCCGAAGCCGTGCCGGCCACATCAATGTACCTGTTCCAGGTAAAATAATAATACCACCGTACCCTTGGAGACGTGATCAGGACAGTCGGAGATATCGTATCCATCTCCTGATAACTGACCGTCACCATGCAGGCATCGGCATGCTGCAAGCCGCCGGTGTCCGTCACCGTCAGGGTGAAACTCAGGATTTCACCATCCGTTCCCGCAGCCGGGACCGTAAAGACAGACGAAACGGCGGTAGGATCCGACAGGGTCACCGGCGTTCCGGATATCTGGTTCCATCGGTAAGAAGAGATACCGTCATCCGGGTCAGTCGAACCGGTACCGTTCAGGGTAACAACTGCCCCGCCGTCAACCGTCTGGTCCACCCCGGCATCCGACACCGGCGGCTGGTTCTGCCAGCAGACGTTGACAATGCAGGTGTCCTGAGCCTGAAGGCCGCCATTGTCCGCAACGGTGAGCTGGAATTTCAGCGCAACGCCGGCCGGCCCGACATCAGGAGCCGTAAATTCGGGTAATGCGGAGGTGGAATCGGACAGGCTCACCGGGGTCCCCTCGATCTGAACCCATTGATAGCTGCCGATACCGTCATCTTCATCCACAGATTTCCCGGCATCCAGGGTAACCGTCTCACCCTCATTAACATTCACATCAGGTCCGGCATCGGCCGTTGGCGGTTCATTGATCCAGGTGACGTTCATAAGACAGTCGTCTGTCGATACCGCTCCGCTGTAATCGGTGACGGTCAGACGAAAGGCGAGGGTTTCACCGTCCTGCCCGACATCGGGCGTCAGAAAGGTACACTCGTTATCATCGGGCGTTGACAATGCCACCGATGTTCCGCCGGTCTGTTCCCACTTAAAGAATGCAATGCCGTCGTCAAGGTCAAAGGAATTGGTACCACTCAGGTTCACCATCACCCCTTCATCAACGGTTTGATCCGGTCCGGCGTCGGCTTCGGGCAGCTGGTTCGCCATTTGAAAACTTGCCGTAATAACATGATTTCCGGTAACGCTGCTGAAGGTATAACGGGTAACCGCGCCAACAGAGACCCCGTCCACCAGTACATCTGCTATCGTACAGTCAGCCTCTGGTGTGATCGAGAAGGCCTGATCCCCATTGTCTTGAACAGTCAGCTCGCCCGCCGGTGATATGCTGCCATTGGGTCCGGCGGTGGCCGTGATGGTATGGGTAAGGATTTCAAAACTGGCCGAAATCGTATGACTCGCACTTACATTATTAAACGTGTAGGCGGTCACGGATCCGGCAGAAGCACCGTCCACCGAAACACCGGCCACATGATAACCGGCAGCGGGGGTAATGGTGTAGGTCTGGCTGGCGCCATCGGCAACCGTTGTCGTGCCCGACGGCGAGATACTGCCGTTGGCACCGCTGGTGGCCGTGATGGTGTGCGTGTCGATTTCAAAACTGGCCGAAATCATGTGGTTAACGGTCACATTGTTAAAGGTGTAGGCGGTCACGGCGCCGATAGAACCGCCGTCCACCGAAACACCGGCCACATGGTAACCGGCAGCGGGGGTAATGGTGTAGGTCTGGCTGGCGCCATCGGCAACCGTTGTCGTGCCCGACGGCGAGATACTGCCGTTGGCACCGCTGGCGGCCGTGATGGTATAGTTGACGATATCTATTTCAAAAACAGCTGTAAGGGTATGATCGATTGTAACATTGCTGAAGGTATACGTTGAAGCCCCTTCGCTGGAAGAACCATCCAATGGGTTGATTGAATAGGCGGTTTCCACGCCAACCAAGGCGCCGTCCACCGAAACACCGGCCACATGATAACCGGCAGCAGGGGTAATGGTGTAGGTCTGGCTGGCGCCATCGGCAACCGTTGTCGCACCCGACGGCGAGATACTGCCGTTGGCACCGCTGGTGGCCGTGATGGTATGGGTGCTGATTTCAAAACTGGCCGAAATCGTATGACTCGCACTTACATTATTGAACGTGTAGGCGGTCACGACGCCGGCAGAAGCACCGTCCACCGAAATACCGGCCACATGATAACCGGCAGCGGGGGTAATGGTGTAGGTCTGGCTGGCACCATCGGCAACCGTTGTCGCACCCGACGGCGAGATACTGCCGTTGGCACCGCTGGTGGCCGTGATGGTATGGGTGTCGATTTCAAAACTGGCCGAAATCGTATGGCTGGCCGTTACATTATTAAAGGTGTAGGCGGTCACGGCGCCGATAGAACCGCCGTCTACCGTCACACCGGCCACATGATAACCGGCAGCAGGGGTAATGGTGTAGGTCTGGCTGGCGCCATCGGCAACCGTTGTCGTGCCCGACGGCGAGATACTGCCGTTGGCACCGCTGGTGGCCGTGATGGTATGGGTGTCGATTTCAAAACTGGCCGAAATCGTATGGCTGACCGTTACATTATTAAAGGTGTAGGCGGTCACGGCGCCGATAGAACCGCCGTCTACCGTCACACCGGCCACATGGTAACCGGCAGCGGGGGTAATGGTGTAGGTCTGGCTGGCGCCATCGGCAACCGTTGTCGTGCCCGACGGCGAGATACTGCCGTTGGCACCGCTGGCGGCCGTGATGGTATGGGTGTCGATTTCAAAACTGGCCGAAATCGTATGACTCGCACTTACATTATTGAACGTGTAGGCGGTTTCCACGCCAACCGAGGCGCCGTCCACCGTCACACCGGCCACATGATAACCGGCAGCGGGGGTAATGGTGTAGGTCTGGCTGGCACCATCGACAACCGTTGTCGCACCCGACGGCGAGATACTGCCGTTGGCACCGCTGGTGGCCGTGATGGTATATTCAGTAACCACCGGAGCCGCCGACGCCGTCAGGTGACTCACCTCATTGGAATATCCGCTTTCACTGCCCTGCGTGTTGTACGCAGTAACGGCAAGATAGTAGACCGTCTCTTCAGACAGCCCGGTCAAGGTGAACCGGGGATTATCCGAATCACTGAGCGCTTCCAATGGAATGGTGATTCCCGAACTGCCCTGAACGGCACCGGCACCGTCATAAGGGGTGCCCGATGAACCGGTTTTGTAATAAACCCTATAACCGGTTAGATCGGATTCCGTATTGGGATCCCAGGCAAGGGTGATATCGGCTGCGGATGCAGCGGTTAAAAAACAAGAAAATACAAGGAAAAATACAAGACAGGAAAATAGCGTGCATATATTGCAAATCGTTTTGTACATAAGGATACCCTCCAAAAATTATTAGCGCCATGCCAAGCGCAGCATCTTTGAAGGGTGCTTCACTTGCCCGGCAACCCTGCTGCCATTGCCTTTTGGATTAAAAGGCGTTAGGCCAGTGGCTTTGCGTCCCACCCTTTCGGTGTGGTTTGCCATTATCGAGCTTTCTCGATCTTTATAAACCAAGATGATAAGCAAAAATGATACCAGATCTCAATGTTAGTCATAAAAATTAAAAATGCTGTTATCTGTGTAGTTAGCACTGCAGTGTAGTGCTAAAAAAATTAATTCAATACGTACCCCAAAAAAAGTGTGCAACAAATGAAACAGACCCGTGCAACAAATGAAACAATTAGGGGTTTTGCACCTGAATCAATATCATCAGACACAAAACACGAAAGGGCCTGCCCCGGGCATGCCAGAATATGGGCTTTTTATTTGACACCGAAATCCGATAACCTTATACTGCATTCTAAGTCGTCAATTATATAATGAATTCATATTTTAAAACGATTGGAGAGACACCTCCTGACACCGATAGTTAGTGGTCCTCCAGAAACGAGGATTTTCATTCAAGATCAAGGCATGCGAACATTTTATCACAGGCATATAGTTGATATTCCGAGGATAAAAGCGTTCGCAGTACGCAGAGATTAGGCGAAAAAACCGTTTCTGGATGGACACTATTAAAAACAATAGAACCCACAGCAGGAAGATATCATTGAATCGTACCACCCACCTTATTATTGCCATTGTGTCCACCTTCTTCCTCGTGGCCCTGGGCACCCTCGGATATATGTTCATTGAGGGCTGGGGTGTGGTAGACGCATTGTACATGACGGTGATCACGCTGGCGGCAGTGGGTTACGGTGAGGTTCATGATGTCAGTCAGACCGGCCGGATTTTTACCATTATACTCATCTTTTTCGGGGTCAGCTTTGTACTGTATGTGTTCGGTAATATCGTTCAGTTTCTGGTGGAAGGACAAATCCGGCGTATCATGGGGAGGCGAAAATTGGACAGACAGATAAACAGGCTGAACAATCACTACATCATCTGTGGATATGGCAGAATGGGTAGGTCCCTGTGCCGATATTTAATTCAAAAAAAACATGATTTTATTGTCATTGAACAAAATCCGGATCGCATACCGGCCCTGGAGGAAGATGGGGTCCTTTTTATTACGGGCAGTGCCACGGAAGAAACGAGCCTGCTGAAAGCCGGCATTAAAAATGCCGGTGCCCTGATGACGGCCCTGGGCTCCGATGCCGACAATGTTTTTCTGGTCCTGCTTGCCAAAGGCATCGCCCCGGACCTTTGCGTCATTGCCAGAGCCAGCCAGAATTCGACTAAAAAAGTCCTCTACACGGCCGGTGCCAATGTTGTGGTTTCACCGTTTGAAGTGGGTGCCAGACGAATGGCCCATGCCATACTGCGGCCCGGGGTCATCCGTTTTCTGGAAATGGCCTTCACCGATGAAAACACCGACATCTACCTGGAACAGACAAAGGTGGAAAAATCTTCAAATCTGGTGGGGGTGGCCCTGAAGGATTCGGAAATCCGAAAAAACCTCAACCTCATCATCCTTGCCATGATAAGGGGTGACAACAGCATGCAATTTAACCCATCGGCCGAAACCATCATCAAAGCCGGTGATACTATTATTGCCGTGGGGGAAAACAAGAGTCTTGAAAAACTTGATAAAATCCTTAACCCTGCATAGTGAATTCCCTGCCATCTGTAAACTCAAACAAAAGGAGTAATGTATATGTATGTCGGCGGCGTTATGCAAACAAACCTCGTTACCATATCTCCGGAAGCTTCCCTTGTGGAAGCCAGGGATATCATCAGCGAAAAACAGATCGCGCATCTTCTGGTCGTGGATAAAACGGGGAAACTCATCGGCATGGTTTCCGATCGTGACCTCAAACAAAGCTGGGCATCCCCGGCAACGACACTCAGCAATCATGAATTGAGTTATCTGCTGGAAAAACTGACCATCAAGATGATCATGGTCAAAAAAATCATTACCGTCAGCCCTGCCACCACCATCGAACGGGCCGCCCAGATCATGCAAACGCAAAGAATCGGCTCTCTGCCGGTAATGGATGATCAAAAACTGGTGGGTATCATTACCACCAACGATGTCATGGGCGTACTGCTGCACGCCATCGGCATTGATCGGGAAAGCACACGAATGTCCGTCCTGGCCGAAGACCGCATCGGCTACTTGGCTGAACTGACCCAGACACTAAAAGAGCAACAAATCAATATTCGCAGTGTCTTCAGTTGGCCGGAAAAACAGTTTCCCGAAATCCATCGGCTCGTTTTTCGCGTACCCGCCGTTGACGGAGAAAGGGCAGCCCATGCCCTTAAAGAAAACGGCTTCAAGGTAATTACTGAATATCACAGCGACTTGACCCCATTTTTGCCGGACCGGTGATATAACCGATAGCCCTGAACCGGTAAACGGCCAGGTTTTTTAAAACCCTATTGTGGGCTTTCTAAAAAGTCTGATCGCCACGGGCCTTTCCTGGCGGCGCCATTTGAGGTGTTTGATCCCGTCCCACCGGAAAGGGAAAGAAGATTTTTTCGTTGACCCCGCAGGGCCAAATACACTAAAGAGTAACCGGTCGTAGGTATGGGCACTGTAGACGTCAAAATGCCCGCCTTCCCAATTCTATAGGGCTAAAGCAATCTTATCTGTTATTTAACAACGGCCAGTCCCTATTGGGCAGGCAATCAAAATGCTGACGCCTCGCTGTTTCGTGTGGATAATGTTGACGCGATACAGCCATCAATCAGGAATGGAGAATAAAAAATATGACACCCTATGAACTTTCCAAAATGCTGCACCGTGACCTGTCCTCTTTTGCACCCCGGCTGTCAGCAGCCCTCAACCGGGCTTTAAACGAAATCGGTGAAGGCTCGACACTGGTGGGCATGGGTAAGGGAACCCATATAAACGATGACGTATCCTTTACCGAATCCGAGATCATAAACACAGGCGGCGACTACGCCAGCGTCATCGCAAGAATCACGGCCGTACTCTGGGTACTTGAGGAAAACAGCAACTGGAAAGTCATTATCGATAAAAAGCCCAAAACAGGGCCGGATAAAATCGAACTTCTCTATACGCTGTTTCGCAGCCAGGACGCATAAGGCATCGGAAATCATGGAAAAAAAACAGCGAAACGCCATCCTCTGTCCCAATTGCAAACGACTGATCAGCTCAGATGAACCCCGCTGCCCCTACTGCGGTGCCCTCCGTCCCGGATCACATTTACAAAACAATGTTCTGTTCAGAGGATTTGCCGACGGTGACCGGCTGATCAGGCTCATCGTCTATACCAATATTGCCATGTACATCATCACATTGCTGTTCAATCCGGGATTCAAGCACTTTTCCTTTAACCCCCTTTCCATGCTGGCCCCCGATAATCGCTCCCTTTTGCTCCTGGGCGCTACAGGCACCATTCCCATCGACCGCATGCACCGCTGGTGGAGCCTCATTGCGGCCAATTACCTGCACGGCGGTATTTTACACATTTTTTTTAATATGATGGCGCTTAAACAACTCGCACCGCTAATCAATCGTGAATACGGCACCTACCGCATGTTTGCCATTTACACCCTCGGCGGCGTCGCCGGCTTTGCCGCCTCTTATCTGGCCGGTGTTCCTATGACCATCGGGGCCTCGGCCGCTGTCTGCGCCCTGATTGGAGCGGCTCTGTATTACGGCAAAAGCCGGGGCGGGTTGTACGGTCAGGCCATATACCGACAAATCGGCGGATGGGCCATTGGCCTGTTTGTTTTCGGGTTTATTGTACCGGGCATAAACAACTGGGGGCATGGCGGCGGCATTATCGGCGGTGTTTTGCTCGGGTTTGGCCTGGGGTATAATGAAAAAACAAAAGAGCATTTTTACCACAAACTGATTGCCGCCATCTGCATGGCCGTTACCTTCATTACACTGGGCTGGGCCGTCGTTTCAGGGTTTTATTACAAAATGATGTAACCATCATCTTTGACATGGCATCAGTTGTCAAGGGTGTTGATGCCGACAAACCGGGCAACAACACTACGATAACCGCGACAGGGATTCTGCTCGGATGTTGTATCGCCCATGCCGTGAGGCCCTGAATTAAAATTCCCTTAATTTTCACATTACGCTTGCAAACCTGAAAGCCCATTGCTAATTTGGGAAAAATTGTCATTCATGGGTCAGCATTAACCAGCCAGGAGAGAACAACATGCCAGAAAATGTTTCAGATATCGAGGGTACCGACAACACTGAAAAAGAAGAAAGCTTTGCCGATCTGTTCGAAGCTTACAGCCAGGGGATGAACCAGGATATTCAAGTCGGAGACAAAATCAGGGGACCGGTTATTGCCATCGGCCAGGACACGGTTTTTATGGATACGGGATCCAAAATCGATGGGGCCGTGGACAAAGCGGAGCTACTGGATGAAAACGGCCAATTGACCTGTGAAATAGGCGACATGCTGGAGCTGTATGCCGTGGCTGTCAAAGACAATGAAATAAGGCTTTCCAGAGCCCTGTCCGGTATCGGCGGCCTTAATATGCTTGAAGACGCGTTTAATGAATCCCTGCCGGTGGAAGGCAAGGTCACCGAGCCGTGCAAAGGCGGTTTCCAGGTGGAAATCATGCAGCGAAGAGCCTTTTGCCCCATCAGCCAGATGGATGTGACATATGTCGAAAAACCTGAGGATTACACCGGAGCAACCTTTCCTTTTCTGATCACCCGTTTCGAAGAAAACGGCCGTAATATTGTGGTCTCACGCCGCAAACTGTTGACCATGGAACTGGAAAAAACCAGGGCAGAATTCTACAAATCCCTGTCTGAAGGCGACATATATGAAGGCACCGTGACCCGGCTGATGCCCTATGGCGCCTTTGTCGCCCTTAGCGAAGGTGTAGAAGGGATGGTTCATATCTCGGAAATAAGCTGGTCCCGAATGGAAACCCCCGAGCAGGCCCTTGCCATTGGCGATACTGTGCAGGTCAAAGTGATCGGCATTGAAGAAGGAACAAAACAGGGCCAGCGTAAGATCGCCCTTTCCATCAAACAATTTGACGGCGATCCCTGGGACCAGGTAGCGGAAAAATTCAAGGTGGGTGAAAAATTATCCGGCAAAGTGACCCGGTGCGTGGATTTCGGTATCTTTGTCGAGATCGCCCCGGGTATCGAAGGCCTTGTCCATATCAGTGAGATCACCTATAAAAAAAGAATCCTGAGACCCGAATCGGTGGTCACTGCCGGGGAAACCGTTTCCGTGCTGATCAAGGATCTGGATCCCCAGCGGCGCCGAATCTCCCTGAGCATGCGTGATGTGGAAGGGGATCCCTGGCTGGAAGTCGAAAAAAAATATCAGGTGGGACAGTCAATTACCGGCACAGTGGACAAAAAAGAAGATTTCGGGTGTTTTATCACTATAGAGCCCGGCATTACCGGTCTTTTGCCGGCCTCTGCCATCAAACGCTCAGCCAATGCCAACCGACTTGAAAAACTCAAGGCCGGAGACATCACCACGGTCACCATCGCCCAGATAAACAGTGCCGATCGCAGGATATCGCTGACCCCGGGAGATGAAACAGATGAAGACAACTGGAAAGAGTTTGTCTCCAACCCATCGAATAACGCCCTCGGATCCCTGGGGGAGCAACTGCAGCGGGCCATGCAGGAAAAAAAGAAAAAATAAGGACCGTCCGGACTGAATTAAACAAAAAAACACAGGCCGGCAAATAAAGGTCCCCGATCACCCATGCGGCAAATTATACGGCTATCTGCTTTTGCCCAATTCTGACTTAACCGCCTGCCCTATTTTTCCAAGGGTATACGGTTTCTTGACATATGCACCGGCCCCCAGTTGCTGCATTTTTTTAACCTGATCGGTTTCTGTATAACCGCTGGCGATGATGGTTTTCTGGCCGGGCTTGAATGCAATAATCTGTTGATAGGTTTCAAAGCCGTCGATCCCCGGCGGCATAATCATATCCAGAACCACCAGATCCGCGTGATGGCTTTCCAGGTAATTGACGGCAGCTTTTCCGCCGGTAACGGCTGTCACCCGATATCCCAACTGGGTCAGTATGGCAGAGGCAATTTCCCTTTGTTCATCAACATCATCGACCACCAGAATTGTTTCTCCACCGCCTTTTAAATCCTTAAATGCCAACGGCGCACGTCCAATTGCAGACACTTTTCGGGTGATCGGGAAAAAAAGGGAGAACGTTGTTCCATGCCCTGTCTGGCTGTCAACATCGATATATCCCTTATGGTCATTAACCGTACCCCATACTACAGCCATGCCCAGCCCCGTACCGCTGCGACCCATTTTTTTCTTGGTAAAAAAGGGTTCAAAAATCTTCTCCAGATCCTCGGCCGCAATGCCGATACCGGTATCGGCAACCTTTAAGACGACATAATCTCCCTGTTTGATTTCATCATGTCCCTGCACCGGTTCATCAATATACTGATTGGCGGTGCTGATGGTAATGTCCCCTCCATGGGGCATGGCCTCGACGGCATTGGAGATCAGGTTGAAAAGTGTTTTGGACAAATGCACCGGGGAGCCTTTTATGTTCAACAAATTGTCATCCAGATCGACGGTAATCCGCGTCTCCGGATGGTATTGAATGATCTTATCGATTTCAGGGGCCTGCAGACTTTCCGACACGATCTGATTTAAATCCACCACCTCGGAAACAAAAACCCCGCGGCGTGCCAGGGTCAACAGATCCTGGACAATAGCCGCAGCTTTTTCACCTGATTTTTTAATGGTTGACAGCGGCTTATGGAAAGGATTGTCAGATGGCATATCCATCAGCAACAGTTCGGGGTAACTGACAACACCGGACAAGATATTGTTAAGATCATGGGCCACGCCGCTGGCCAGGGTGCCGATGGTTTCCATTTTTCGGGCCTGTTGAAGCTGGGCTTCCATTTTTTTCTGGGAGGTCACATCCCGTAAAAAATTTAAAACGGCCGGTTTTCCTTTCCAGGTAATCAGCACCGCATTTAAATCCACAAACAGCTCTTCACCGGACCGGCTGATGACCCTGAAACCAACGGAAGAGGAAATCTCCTCTCCGTTGATTCTTCTGTCATATCGATCAAAGACCCTTTCGCGGTCTTCAGGATGGATAAATTCGATAAATGGGGTTTCGCTTAATTTTTTCTGGGAATAACCCAAAAAATTCAACGCTATCGGGTTGACAAATTTTATGACCTCATTTTGGGTTATAAAAATCGCATCTTTGGCATTTTCAATTAACAGGCGGTATTTTTCTTCAGACCCACGCAATGCCTGCTCGACCTGACGGCGCTGTTCAATCTCTACCGTCAATTCTTTATTTTTATCAAAAAGAGCCCGGGTCTTCAATTTCACCTGCCGTCGGAAAATCAGCATGACGAATAAAGACAGCGCTAAAAATGCCAGCCCAACTAAGGCCGTCCATTTGAACCATACCCTGAAAACAGAGGGTGCGCCTAAATTAAACCACCTGTTGAACGACTGATAATAGAGTGAATGCTCATCGGCTTTCAGTGCTTTAAGGTGCCGGTCAAGTTGATACAGCAGTTCCTTATTTTTCTCTTTGGGTACGGCCCAGAATAATTTCTGGGGGCTTAGAATAATCGGGCTGGGCCTGATGTCATATTGGTCTGCATGGCGCTGGCCATACAACTGGTTCACCAGGCCTGCCGCACACCGGCCGTTTTCAACCAGTTTTAACACATCTTCGTTTTCAAAAGCCTCTATAAACCGGCACTTTATGTCGAATTGACTCAACAATTTTCGCAGATGATGAAAATAGATATCATTTTGCAGCACGGCAACTTTGCAATTTCTAAGATCAAGAAGCGAATCAATGTCGGATTTTCTGTTGATATAAACCCGACCCCAGTCGGTATAAACATTTTCATAGGTATAATCAAAAACTTTGCCACGCGATTCAGAGTAGGCAATCACACCCAACAAGTCGATTTCTCCTTTTTGAAGACTTGCAAGACACTCGTTAAATGACTCGTGAACATATTCGATATCCCACTTTTCCTGGTTGGCAATATGCGCCAGAATATCGACAAAAAATCCTTCAGCCTTGCCCTGCCGGTTAATAGCGCTTAATGGCGAATCTTGATATATGCCAACCCTGATTGCCGTCCCTGCTCCGACGGGCGATAAACCGAGGATGGCCATCACAATGGACAAAAGCAGTAGTAAGATAGGCTTTTTCATATTACCCGGTTTTCTTTTCGGATTAAATTCTTATGATCCATTATCTGGGACCGTTTTGCAACAACCGTAATCGAATTTTGCCACTTTCAAAGATGTTGTTTTCCCCATATACCAAAAATTCAGCGCCCACCATAATAGCTTCGATACCACTCAACAAAACGGGCAATGCCCTTTTCTATAGGGGTTTTCGGCTGGAATCCCACCGCCTGCATCAGATCATCGATATCGGCATAGGTGGCAGGCACGTCACCCGGCTGCATGTCCAGAAACTCTTTTTCGGCAGTTTTCCCCAGCGTTTTTTCAATGACGTTGATAAAATCAATCAGCTGCACGGGATTGTTGTTACCGATATTATAAATTTTAAAGGGGGCATAGGACGTTCCCGGATCAGGGGCAGTGCCGCCCCAGGCCGGATTCGGATCCGGGGTCTGGCCCATTATCCGGGCCACACCTTCCACGATATCATCGATATAGGTAAAATCACGCTGCATTTTTCCATGGTTGAACACCTTGATGGGGCGATTTTCAGAAATCGCCTTTGTAAAAAGAAACAGCGCCATGTCCGGTCGCCCCCAGGGGCCATACACCGTAAAAAACCTCAGGCCGGTACAGGGAAGGCCGTACAGGTGGCTGTAGGTGTGGGCCATGAGCTCATTGGCCTTTTTGCTTGCTGCATAAAGCGATACAGGGTGATCCACATTGTGATGCACGGAAAACGGCATTTTCGTATTGGCGCCGTAAACAGAACTGGAGGAGGCATATACCAGATGGCCGACCTTATGATGACGACAGCCCTCAAGGATGTTGACAAATCCGACAATATTCGAATCCACATACGCATGGGGATTCTCCAGTGAATACCGGACCCCTGCCTGGGCCGCCAGATTGACCACCACATCAAAGCGGATCTGTTTGAAAATATCTGCTATGGCACTCCGATCGGATAGATCCTGCTGATAAAAAGTAAAGTTATCATGAGCAGTCAACTGCTGAAGCCGCATTTCTTTTAATTTTACATCGTAATAGGCGTTCATATTATCGATACCGCTCACCAGGTATCCGTCCTTTAGCAGACGCAGACAAAGGTGGTACCCGATAAATCCGGCCGCCCCGGTGATCAATACATGGGAAAATTTAAATTTCATATGTTTATTCCTGATCCGGATTCACCGGATTCAAATTGATTATTTTGGACATCATACCGAAATTTCAGGGGAATACTCGAATGACCGCGTAAAAAACAACCGTCATCCCTTGAACTGCCGCTGATACCATTTAAAGGTAAGGTCAATGCCATGATCAAAATCATAAACCGGATCAAATCCGAGAATCGATCGGGCCCGGTCGATGTTGGCCATCGATTCCAATATATCTCCGGCCCTGGCCGCTTCATATCGGGGTTGAAGGCTCAGACCGGCCATCCGGCCGATCATTTCCCAGAGTTGCTTGATGCGTATGAAATCACCCGTGCCCACATTAAAAACCTGGCCAGCCCCCCCTTCAGCAGTCCCGGCCAGCAGATTGGCCGTGACCACATCCTCGACAAATACAAAATCGCGGCTTTGCCGGCCATCCCCGTAAATAACCGGCGCCTGGCTGGCACACGCTCTGGACATGAAAATGGATATGACACCGGAATAAGGGGATCCGGGATCCTGGCGCGGACCATATACATTGAAATACCGAAGACACACGGTTTCCAGCCCGTAGAGGTCATGGTACAGATGGGCATAATTTTCCCCGGTCAACTTCTGCAACGCATAAGGGCTCTTGCACCCGGGCCGCATCCCCTCATACTTGGGCATACGGGGGTCATCCCCGTAAACGGCACACGAACTGGCCAGCACCACCCGCCGGACCCCGGCCTGCCGAGCCGTCTCCAAAACCCGAAGCGTCCCCAGTTCATTGACCATAGCGGATTCAAGCGGCTGTTCCACAGTCTGGGGAACCGATACGACGGCAGCCTGGTGAAAGACGACATCACACCCGGCCATGGCCGTATTGATGGCCTCCGGGTCTTGAATCTCCCCCTGCATAAAGGTGACCTGACCCTTCAGGTGTTGTAAATTGATCAATTTTCCGGTGGACAGGTTGTCCAGTACAATCACCTGGCATCCCCTGGCCACAAGCGCATCCACAAGGTGGGAGCCAATAAAACCGGCACCGCCGGTAACCAGCACTTTTTGGAAAGCACGGTTCATCACGTCCTCCACACATAGGGTTTCCACCGGATTCAGCCGGCAATATAAAGCCAGAACAAAAAAGTCAATCCCGAAAACAGTGTATTCATGGAAATGGCGGCAACAGCAAAATCACAATCCCCCTGCATCTCGCGGCCCATGACATAGGCCAGGGTTGCCGTAGGGGAAGCCAGCAGGATAAGGGCCGGCAGATAATCCGACACAGAAGCCCCGAACATCCGGAACAAAACCAATCCTGAAAGCGGCATCAGAATAAGTTTGATCAACCCGGCGCCAATCACGGGCGCTATTTTCAGCCGCACCAGTTCAAAAGACAACGAGGCCCCGATAATCAAAAGGGCCATGGGCAGCGCCATCCCACTCAATATTTTCAAAACCCGATGGATCACCTCGGGCATGGGGGCTCCCGTCACGGAAAACAGTATGCCGGCCAAGGCCGCCAGAATAACCGGATTGCCCAGTATTTTAGCCCCCAGTCGAACCAGTCCTTTCCGACCCAGGGACTTGTCGGAATAGGCCTGCAGGGCAACAACCGCAAACAAATTCTGCAGGATCATCATAAACCCGGCCACCATGCCGGCCCTTGCAAGGCCTTCATGGCCGAGAAAATAAAAGGCAACAGCCAGGCCGATATACCCGAGATTTCCATGCACCGCCCCCTGGATAAATGACCCGGCAAGCGGTGCCCGCACACAAAACAGCAGTGCCGCTCCCCAGGCAATGGCAAATGCCGCCACCATGCTGATAAGGGTAATGGTCAGCACGGTGACATTGAACTGGGTATGCAAAGACCCTTTTGAAACCGCGCTGAAAATCATTGCCGGAATTGCAAAATAATATACCAGCCGGTTGGCATGTCCTAAAAATGCAGGGGGCATGAATCCGTGGCGGCGGGCCAGCCATCCAAGGGCGATGACGGCAAAAATGGGTACAATGGTGATGATGATATTCATAGAGCCCTGATTTTAAGAACGGTTCCACTTGACACAAGTAAAATTTATTGACATCTTTTGGTAACTGTCGGCATCTTTTTTTCAGTATTTTTTATCAGCACCAGGCACGCGCTTTGATTTGAAATCAATCCATACAACGTCAAAACCGATCCGCTTTGATTGCACCGCCATGGGTCATGGCAACAAAACCTAAACCAATTTTTACAATTCATCAAGGATATCATGCAGGCTCATATCAAGTTAAACCTTTTTGCCACCCTGACAAAATACTGCCCTGGAATACCGGATCCCTGCCCGATCACCGCAGGCGCAACCGTCGGGGAACTGTTGGATCGGCTTGAAATTCCCCGAAATCACGTGAGACTGATATTTATCAACGGCGTCAGGGGCACCCTTTCAACCCCTCTGCAGGACGGTGACCGGGTGGGCCTCTTTCCTCCGGTGGGGGGGGGCTAATGCCGAATCAGAAATTAATCAGGACCGTCAAACAAAAAGCCGTCGGCAAGACAGGTCCCGACGGCACCGGTTATGACAGCCTTGCCGTGACGGCGGTTGCGTTTATCGCCCAGGCCTTTGACATTGCCAGCCGTTTTGTGGAAATAACCGCTCTTGAAAACAATATCATTCCCGAGCGCTACATTCGCAACATGCAAACCCTCTCCATAACAGATCAGATATCCCTTCTGAAGGCAACGGTGTGCATTGTCGGGCTGGGCGGACTGGGCGGCACGGTAACAGAACTTCTGGCGCGCCTGGGTATTGGTACCCTGATCCTTGTAGATGGCGATGCTTTTGACGACAGTAATCTAAATCGGCAGATACTCAGCACACAAAAGCTTCTATCCACACCAAAGGCGACAGCCGCGGCGATCCGGGTCAAGGAAATCAACGCCTCTGTTGAGATTATATCCTGCCCTGCATTTCTGGACCAGGGCAGTGCCCAACAACTGGTCAACACTGCCGATGGTGCGGTTGACTGCCTGGACAACATCAAAAGCCGTTTTATCCTGGAAGACGCTGCCCGTAATGCCGGCATCCCCGTGGTCTCCGCCGCGGTTGCCGGCCATATCGGACAGATCTGCACTATTTTTCCCGAAGATACAGGCTTTAGATCAATTTACGGTGATCCGAAGACACCCATTTTCGCCAAAGGCGCTGAAGCCTTCCTGGGAACACCACCCTACACAGCAGCCATGGCGGCATCCCTTGAGGTTTCCCAGGTCACTAAAGTCCTGCTGAAACAAAAAGGAATCTTGAGAAACCGGCTGCTTTTTTTTGATCTGGATCAAAATACCTTTGAAATTTTGCACCTCGAATAAAAGCCTCTTCAACCCATAGCGTTTAATTAAAGGCATTCTGCCTATTGGTGGGCGCAACCCACCCTACGATTCACCCGTTCCCCTTACCCGCCGCCCGTGCAATAAACCGCATCATCTGCCCCACCACCATAGCGATGACCGCCCGGGGCAAAAAATCGTGCGGGGTGTCGGCCATTAGAATATCGGTCACCTCATCTGTACTCTCTAAAACATCCCCTGTTCTCGCATAGGAGGCTTCCAGTATATACCGGGTTTCCCTGGCCGCTACCGCCGCCTTTTTTAAAAACAGATGCGCCTCTTCACCGGTGACGGCCCCGTAATGCTCGGCCAGCTGAACGTCCACCGGATACTGCATCATCTTTTCCAGACTCTGCTGATATAAATCAAAATTGGAATTGGCCGCCGTAAAAATCCGGTCCCCGAACGGAATGCCACCGGCATCTGAAGCAAACAGGGCTTTTTCCGTTGGCACATATACGGCAATGGAACAGGAGGAATGGCCCGGAACGTCCAGTATCTGCATATCAAGATCGCCGCAATGCAGGACATCCCCATCGCCGACGGTCTGCTCTACCGTAATGCGGCTGATATCAAATCCCAGGTCTTCGGACTGCTTTTCTCTCCCGTAGTGACATGTCATCTGCCGGTTCAACCGGGCGATGGTGTCAATCACTTTTGGCGTCTCCAGCAGTTCCCGGGCCCGGGCCGATGCCGTGACAATGGCCCGGGGCCATCGTTTTTTAAAAAATGCCACAATACCGCAATGGTCGAAATGGCTGTGCAGAATAATGATCCGGCTGATCTTGTCTTCATCAATCTTATGGTCCCGAAGCTGATCGAGAATTTCCGGAACGATATAGGCCATCCCCCCCCCTATCAGGGCATACTCGTCTTTTCCCTTGAGAAGATACACGCAGGACTCCCTGCGGCCTAAAAACAAAATCCTGTCCGTCACCGTTCCCGGCTTGTCAATAAACATCTGTGACCTCCTTTGGGTAAACCATGGACAATTATCACCGGGACGCACCAGTGCACCCGGCGGCCTATGATTCACAGCCATAAACTTAGAAAAATTTGGCTCCTCGCTGTTTCGTATGGGTAAATTTGATCGGCTACAGCCCCGGGATGTTTTCATTCTGATGCTCGAAACTGTTTGAGGGGCTTAGCGAGCGTTCGGCCGGACAGCCCTAAAATAGAACCCATAGCTTAATTTTTACATAAAATATCAATATGATGGTTTGTGCCAAACCCCTGTCCGGCGTTACGATCGCTTAGTGCCGAATTTTTTGAACGTCAAAATAAAAATCTCCGGGGCACCCACACAAAATAGCGAGGAACCAAAAATTTTAATCCAGGGGTTCAAGATTGCAAAAAGTATCATAATACGCTGCCTGTTCCCCCATATCGGAAAGTACATCATCTGTCAAAAAATTCACGGCACCGCTTTTATGCCACCACCCTTCGTAAATCATCACAATACCCTCTGAAACGGCGGCATCGGGTTTCACCCGGACCTGCAGACGGCCGTTGGGGGAAACCACCTGCGCATCGGCCTTACCGGCCAGTTGTTTTTCAGCCAGCACCAGCGGATTTACGTGCGCTAGGGGCGGATCATCGACAAACGCAAACCCCTGGGAATGCAGTGAGGTCTTCAAATGAGGGGTCAGCAGCCGCAAATCAAAGCCGGGTGGACCTTTCAGCGGCGCTTTAAAATTGGGCATCGGCGGTAATCCGGCTTCCAGAGCGATTTCAGAATACAATTCATATTTCCCCGATGGGGTTGAAAAGGAGTTGTCCTGCCAGGGGGTATCCGTGCCCGGAAGTTTTATAGCCCCTTTCATCAGAGATCCAAAATCACTATGGCAGGCTTCAAGCAAAGGCCCCACCGCCTGTTTCAAAAAATCCAGGGGCGGCATAAAAGGATAGTTATCCAGGTTCATTTTGCGGGCAAGTGCCCTGAAAAAATCATACTCACCCATGACGCCGGCCGGCGGTTCCACCGCTCTGGCGGAATAATTTACATAAGGGGAATACATGGAACTGCAAATAATATCCTCCTCTTCCAGAACACTGGTGCAGGGTAGCGCCAGATCGGCATGCCGGGCCGTATCGGTCATGAACATATCCGTGACCACCTTGAACGGTACACGATCAAATGCATCTATGGTTTTATGCAGATGCGGCATCTGAACCAGAGGATTGGCTTTGGCAATAAAAAGACATCGAATCGGCGGATCAACGGCGTTATTCAGGAATTCTCCCATTTGCGGCAGGCTGAAGGACCGGCGATTGACAGCCGGACCGCACCCCCCAGCAATTGCCGCTGCCAGATAGGGGGCGATGCGCCTGTTCGCATAATTCACGCCCCCGCCGGGAATGCCGATATTTCCGGTGATGGCACCCAGCGCGTCGATACAGCGGATGGTGCCCCCGCCGTTACCATATCGCTGCAGTCCAATGCCGAGAACGATGCAACCGGGTTTTCGGCGGGCATATAATCCGGCCGCCCGCTCTATGTCTGACGGATCGATTCCGGTAATCCCGGACACCCGTTCCATGGAAAATGTTCGTACATAGGCCCTAAAGCGCTTAAAGCCCAGGACATGGTCGTGGATATAGTCCTGGTCCATCCAGCCACGCTCGATGATAAGGTTGGCCATCCCCAGGGCAAGGGCACCGTCCGTTGCTGGCCTGACACACAGATGAATGTCGGCCAGATTTGCCGTCGCCGTCCGGATGGGATCTATAAGGATAACAATGGCACCTTTTTTACGGGCCTGATACAGATAGCGAATCAGATGGGGATTGGTATCCGCAGGATTTCGGCCCCAGATAATAATAACATTGGCATCACCCAGTTCATCGGGGCTATGACCCAAAGCAGCGCCAAAATCATACTTCTGGGCTGCCATTCCGGCGCCCCAGCAGAGGCTCCCCCTGGGAACGGTGACGCCACCATAACAGTTAAAAAACAATTCATCCACAGATTTAATGATACCGCCATAACCAGCGTCCGCATAATGCAGCACCGCTCTGGTGCCATAGTCCTGTTTGATGGTCGTCAACTGGTCTGCAATCTCACAGATGGCCTGGTCCCAGCTGATTTTAGACCAGCCCCGACCCTTTTTTTTAAACGGGGACAGCAGACGGTGAGGATGATACAGTCTTTCCAGCAGTTGGCGCCCCTTTGAACAGATCATCCCCCGGGTCAGAGGGTGATCTCTGCCTCCTTTGATCCGGACCACGCGCCCGTTTTCAACACTCGCTATCAATGAACAAGCATCGAAACAATCCAGAGGGCAGGCAAATTTTACTTGTTTTTGCATAGGGGTGACCGGTCAGGATAAAAATTTCATACTATAATATATTTCAATTGAATGATAGGCAGAGTCATCGAAAAGACCAATTTTTTCGGTTAAAATGACAAAAAAAAGCCCCGTCTTAAAAAAACGGGGCTTTTTATATCGATCATTTTTTGAAGAATCGCTAATTATCGGCCTTGGGATCATCCGTTGTTTCTTCAACGGTACCGGCTTCACCTGATAATGGTTCTTTACTGCCGGTATCACTTTCTATTGCTTTGGCTTCTGCTTCTTCAGAGGCAGGTGCCGCTTCAGCAGCAGCGTCAATCGGCTTTTTTTCGGTCTTTTCGGCCTCCACCTTTTTACTGGCAGGAATCTGTTTTCTTACACTCTTTTTAGCCTTTTTCTTTTTTCCTTCTTCCGAAGCAACGAGCTCGATCATCGATACGGGGGCTGCATCACCGGGACGTCTTCCAATTTTAATAATTCGGGTGTAACCACCCAAAATCTTGCCGTATCGTTCCTTGGCCTCATCAAACAATTTATAAACCACATCCTTTTCCCGGACAATGGCAAGGGCCTGGCGCATGGCATGAAGATCTCCCTTTTTGGCCAGCGTGATCAAGTGATCCGCCCAGCGCCTTAATTCCTTTGCTTTTACATCGGTGGTCTGGATTTTGTCGTACTTAAATAAAGACGTCACCATGTTTCTGAACATGGCGTTTCGATGACTGGTGGTTCTGTTTAATTTGATACCGGCTTTATGATGTCTCATGGATCAGTTATTCTCCTTCCTCAGCAATTTCCTCATCAGGGGGTACAAATCCTTCAAGTTTCATACCGAGAGAAAGGCCCATTTCACTTAAAACGTCCTTTATTTCGTTCAAGGATTTTCTGCCAAAATTCTTTGTTTTAAGCATTTCAGCTTCTGATTTCTGCACCAATTGATAGAGCTTTAAAATATCAGCGTTCTTAAGACAGTTTGCGCTACGCACAGACAGTTCAAGTTCTTCAACACTTCGAAACAGGTTTTCGTTGAACTTAGGCGTTTGCGCTTCGTCATCTTTAAAAACGGGCTCAGGTTCCATTTTTTCGTCAAAATTGATAAATATGGCCATCTGCTCCTTAAGAATTTTTGCAGCATAAGCCACGGCATCTTCGGGCAGCACACTTCCATCCGTCCATACTTCAAGGGTCAATTTATCGTAATCCGTTCGCTGCCCGACCCGGGCATTGCCGACAAGATAGTTAACTTTTTTAATAGGAGAAAAAACAGCATCGATGGGAATCGTTCCCACCGGCGCATCCTCATCCTTGTTTGCTTCCGATAATGAATACCCTTTGCCAACTTTCACCGTCATTTCCATTTTGAGCTCACCTTTGCCGGTAAGCGTGGCGATATGCTGGTCTTTATTGAGTATTTCAACCTTACCATCACCGCTGATAATATCCCCTGCAGTGACTTGACCTTCACCTGTAGCGTCTATATAGAGTGTTCTATCGGATGTGTCCGCATTCTTCATTCTGACTTGTTTGAGATTAAGGATAATTTCGGAAACATCTTCAAACACACCGGGGACGGTGCTGAATTCGTGCATAACCGAGTCAAATTTCACCGACGTAATGGCGGCACCATAAAGAGAAGATAAAATGATTCGTCTCAATGAATTACCAATGGTGATACCAAATCCTCTTTCAAGCGGTTCACAGACAAATTTGCCGTAAGTGGAACTACTCGTCAACTGAACTTTCTCCGGCCTGATCATTTCGCGCCAGTTTACATATATGAGTTCGTTTGATGGCATTATTTCATCTCCAAATGATTTGAGTCAAGATACCCTTTTGGGAACGGGGACATGTTGCCGACTCTCATTACCGCTTGTTATTTTGAATAAAGCTCAACGATCAGCTGTTCCTGAATCGGCATGGTAAGATCTTCCCGTACCGGAAAACTTTTAACAGTGCCTTTCAAATTTTCTTTCTCGAATTCGATCCACTGCGGGACACCACGGCGCACAACCGCATCCATTGAATCTGCGATGGCCTGTATGCTGCGACTTTTCTCTCGCACTTCAATAACATCACCGATTTTAATTTGATAAGACGGGATATTGACTTTGTGTCCGTTTACCAGAAAATGGTCATGCTTTACCAACTGTCTTCCCTGGCTTCGGGAATTGACAAATCCGATGCGATATACAGTGTTATCAAGTCTTCTTTCCAGCGATATCAGCAAATTGGTGCCTGTAATGCCCTGCTGCCGATCTGCTTTTGAGAAAGTAAGTCTGAATTGTTTTTCTGAAAGTCCGTACATTCTTTTGACCTTTTGCTTCTCTCTGAGCTGGATACCGTAATCCGAAGCCTTCCTGCGCCGACTCTGCCCGTGCTGTCCCGGGGCATAACTACGGCGTTCAAAAGCACATTTATCGGAGTAGCATCGGTCTCCTTTAAGAAACAACTTCATATTTTCGCGTCGGCATAGCCGACAGACTGAACCTCTGTATCTTGCCAATTGTTCCTCCTTAAACCTTCAGCCAATTCTTTTAAGACCGAAAATCTTACTGGTGCAGGTGTTGTTCATCCGCATGTCTGACAATTCAATTTAAAAATGGAAATTATACGCGACGCCTCTTGGGCGGGCGGCAACCATTATGGGGTATGGGGGTTACATCCTTAATCAGTGACACATTAAATCCCACCCCCTGCAGAGACCTCAGCGCCGATTCGCGTCCGGCACCCGGACCTTTAACGTAGACTTCAACATTACGCATACCGTGTTCCATGGCTTTTTTGGCCGCATCCTCGGCTGCAAGTTGTGACGCAAAAGGCGTACTTTTTCGTGATCCCTTGAAGCCCTGGACGCCCGAGCTGGACCATGCCACAACATTTCCTGCAGGGTCTGTGATCGTAACAATCGTGTTATTGAAAGTAGACTGGATATGTACTACCCCGTTTGGAATATTTTTCTTTTCCTTCTTCTTAGTACGCGTTTTTTTCGGCATTTGGTGATTCCATTTAAACTGTTTATTTTATTTGAAAGTTTTAAATACTGATATAAAACTTCTAAAGCAGATAGCGCTAAGCGCCGCTTTTAAGGTCTATTTCTTTGTCACGCCGCCCTTTTTCTTTACAGCAGATCTCCTAGGCCCCTTTCTTGTCCTGGCATTGGTACTTGTCCGTTGCCCGCGAACAGGAAGTGACTTCCGATGCCTCAAACCGCGATAAGCACCAAGATCCATGAGTCGTTTAATATTCATGGACACTTCTGTTCGAAGTTCACCTTCGACCCTGTATTCACTATCTATCACTTTTCGGATATCGTTTATTTCATTCTCAGACAAATCATCCGTTTGTTTGTCCAGATCAATCTGGAGTTGAGTCAGTATACGCTTTGAGGCCGTTCGACCGATGCCATATATATACGTCAATCCGATCTCAACCCGCTTACGTCTTGGTAAATCTACGCCCGCAATTCTTGCCAAAGCTTATCCTCCCTATCCCTGACGCTGTTTATGTCTTTTGTTTTCGCAGATAACCCTGACGACACCCTTTCTGCGGATAATTTTGCATTTGCTGCATATTTTTTTTACAGATGCCCTGACTTTCATATGTACCGCTCCTTGTTAATCAAACGCGTACCTGGTAATCTAAATAGTTTTCCTGATATGTCCTTTTTCTAAATAGCTTTGGGTACACTTTTTACTTTGATCTGTATGTAATTCGACCTCTGGTCAAATCATAAGGTGAAAGCTCAACAGCAACCGTGTCTCCAGGCAATATTTTTATAAAATGCATTCTCATTTTCCCGGATATGTGGGCCAGAATCTGATGTTTATTTTCCAGCTCAACCTTGAACATTGCATTCGGCAACGTCTCAATTACGGTTCCCTGCACCTTTATGGCTTCCTCCTTCGGCATTTATGACGTCCCCTTTGACCCAAAATTAACTATTTTAATTTTTTAAAATGATATTATGCCCGGCTTCTGCCTTTTACCCCTTTTTTCAGGAACCCCTCATAGTGACGGGTAAGCATATGTGATTCAATTTGTGAAATTGTGTCAATGGCAACCCCGACCACGATCAACAGTGCGGTACCCCCGAAGTAAAAGGGTATATCCAGCTTAGTGATGAGTATGGAAGGCAACACACATACCGCCGACACATAAACCGCACCGCCCAGCGTAATTCGGGTCAACACCTTATCGATATAGTCGGCCGTGCGTTTTCCAGGCCTGATTCCGGGAATGTATCCCCCGTTTTTTTTCATATTATCGGCGACATCCTCTGGATTAAATGTTACCGCAGTATAAAAATAGCAGAAAAAGAAAATAAACCCGATATACAGCAGCTCATAAATCAGACTGCCCGGTCTCATGGAAGCGGCGGCCTGCTGCATCCAGGGTATTTTTACAAAACTGGCAAGAGTTGCCGGGAACATGATGATAGAGGATGCGAAAATGGGCGGAATAACACCGGATGTATTGATTTTCAGTGGCAAATGGGTGCTTTGGCCACCGTACATCTTCCTGCCGACCACCCTTTTGGCATACTGAACCGGTATCCGTCGCTGCCCCTGTTCAACATAAATAATAAAAGCGATGACGCCGACCATGAAGACAAGCAGAACAAGGATTAAAAAAATTCCCATTTCACCGGTGGAAAGCAGCCGGAATGTATTGCCGATGGCATTGGGCATCCTGGCTACAATACCGGCAAAAATAATCAAAGAAATGCCGTTGCCGATGCCCCGCTCCGTGATCTGTTCACCCAGCCACATAATAAAGGCCGTTCCAGCAGTAAGCGTTAGAACGGTCATCAACCTGAACCCCCAGCCCGGATCAACGACCACTGGCGCGCCGCCGGGAGACGTCATGCTCTCAAGACCGATACTGATGCCAAAGCCTTGAATAATACTTAAAACAACGGTTCCATACCGGGTGTACTGGGTAATTTTTTTTCGTCCCTGATCACCTTCTTTTGACAGTCGTTCCAAGTGCGGAATAACAACCGTCAACAGCTGTATGATAATGGAAGCGCTGATGTAAGGCATAATGCCGAGCGCAAACACCGAAAGGCGTTCCAGGGCGCCGCCTGAGAACATATCGAACAGTCCCAGCAATGTACCTTTGGCCTTTGCAAAAAAAGAGGCCAGGGCAATCGTATCGATGCCGGGTGTTGGCACATGTACCCCCACACGATATACGGCAAGAAGGGCAAACGTGTACAGCACTCGTTTTTTCAACTCCGGTACTTTGAATATATTCTGAAAGCCGCTGCCTATCATACTATATGACCTCTATACTGCCGCCAGCCGCCTCTATTTTGGCTCTGGCACTGGAACTGACAGCATTTAAACGAATGGTGAGCGGATATTCGATATCGCCATTGCCGAGCAGTTTGATACCATCCCGTCTGCCTTTAACAAGTCCACTTCTGATAACGGTACTCTCGTCAACGACACTTCCCGTTTCAAACCGGATCAGGTCACTGATATTTAAAACCGCTATCTCTTTTTTAAAAATATTGGTAAACCCTCTTTTGGGAAGGCGCCGGTGAATTGGCATCTGCCCGCCTTCAAACCCGGGCCTGACACCCCCGCCGGATCGGCTGTTATGCCCTTTGGTTCCCCTGCCTGCAGTCTTTCCGCTTCCGGAACCAACGCCACGTCCAAGTCTTTTGCGCGGCTTGCGGGAACCTTTTGCCGGTGATAGTTCATTTAGCTTCATCAATTATCTCCTCGGCTTTTACCAGGTGTGAAACAAGGTCTACCATTCCACGGACCGATGGTGTATTTTTCAGCCTTACAGTTCGGTTTAGCTTCATCAAACCCAGACCCCGCAAGACTTTGCGGTGTTTTTCAGGCCTACCGATCATACTCTTAACTAAAGTTATTTCTAATATTCCAGACATTTATAATTTCCTTATCAATTATAAATCTTCTACCAAAAGGCCACGCCGCTTGGCGACCTGCTCTCTGCTTTGAAGCTGTTTAAGTCCCGTTATCGTCGCTTTTACGACGTTATGAGGATTATTCGACCGCATGCATTTTGTCAGAATATCCTTTACCCCTACAGCCTCAAGAACTGCCCGAACCGCTCCGCCTGCGATAACACCGGTTCCTTTTGACGCCGGTTTCAGCAAAACCCGGCCGGCACCATATTTGCCAATCACTTGAAAAGGAATCGTTCCATCTTCCGTCAACGGCACCTTGCACATGTTTTTTTTTGCCTTTTCAACACCTTTCCGAATGGCTTCAGGCACCTCACCGGCTTTGCCCAGGCCCCAACCGACGCTTCCCTCACCGTCACCAACAACGACAACGGCACTGAAACTGAATCTTCGTCCACCTTTGACGACCTTGGCCACACGGTTTATGTGTACTACTTTATCAATAAATTGATTATCATCCATATCTTTTTTGAACAAGGGCCTGCCTCCTTAATCTCCAATATTTGACTAAAACTCCAGCCCGGCTTCACGCGCGCCGTCTGATACCGCTTTGACCCGTCCGTGATACTGATATCCATTGCGGTCAAAAACAACCTTGTTGATTCCCTTTTCCTTGGCCCGCTCTCCAACAAGCTTTCCGATATGAGTGGCGGCGGCAACCTTGCTTTTAAAACGATCTTGGGCCTTTACAATTTTTTCAACACTGGAGGCACTTGCCAGGGTTTGTCCACTGACATCATTAATAATCTGCGCATAGATATGATTTGCGCTTCGAAAAACAGTTAATCGAGGTCGTTCAACTGTCCCGGAAAGGGCTTTTCTTATTCTTTTTTTTCTTTTTAAACGCGCTTGTTTTCTAAAATCCAGAGAGCCCATTATCGTTCCCCTCAAAATTGTGTTAAATGACCGCGTGTTTAGTGTAAAAAAAATTACCAAACAAGTCGCTCAGCCACAACATCTATACAAATATTATTTAGTTCCTGTCTTTCCGGCTTTTCGCTGAATATGTTCTTCAGCGTATTTGATTCCTTTGCCCTTGTAAGGCTCAGGTGGCCTGAGCCTACGAATGGAGGCGGCTGTAGCCCCGAGCCTTTCTTTGTCAATCCCGGAAAGTTTGATAACGTTATTCTTATCAATATCCACGGATATGCCTTCAGGAACAGAAAAATTGACAGGATTCGAATATCCGATGTTAAATACAATGGTTTTACCCTGCAAGTCAGCCCGATAACCAATTCCGTTTATTTGGAGGATACGTTCAAACCCTTTATCAATACCGGTTATCATATTGTCGACCAATGCCCTGGTCAAGCCCTGAACGGCACTGGCGTCTCTCTGGTCATCATTCATAACCACTTTGATATTTTTTTCGTCTATCTCCAATTCCACGGAAGGATGAATTGTTCTGGAAAGTGTTCCTTTTTCTCCCTGAACCGTAATCAACCTGTCTTTATATGATATTTTTATCTTTTCCGGAATCGGAATTATTTTTTTGCCTACTCGAGACATGGCTTACACCCCTTGACTACCAGATATTACAAAGAATTTCTCCGCCAACCTTCTGCTGGCGCGCTTCCTTGTCTGTCAATATTCCACTGGACGTTGATAAAATCGCAATTCCCATGCCGCTGAACACTGGCTTTACTTCACTGTGTCTCACGTAAACCCTTCTGCTGGGTTTACTGATGCGTTCCAGTTTGCAGATGGCATGACTATTCGTTGCATCATATTTCAGATACACCCGCAAAATTCCCTGCTTGCTATCTTTGACAAACTTAAAATTTTTGATATATCCTTGGGTTTTAAGTACTTTTGCCAGTTCAAGCTTAATGGTTGATCCGGGCATTTCAACACTGTCTAATTTGGCTTTCCCGCCGTTTCTGATCCGCGTCAGCATGTCGGCAATAGGGTCGCTCATTACCATTTTTCTCTCCGTTACGATACACTCTTTTTATTGAGTATCTTTTAGGTGGATACGGCCTTTATCAAACCTGTATGACTACCAGCTGGACTTGACCACACCGGGTAATTTTCCATGGGAGGCAAGATCCCGAAAGCAGATGCGGCAAATGCCGAACTTTCTTATAAACGCTCTAGGTCTGCCGCACATTGGACACCGGTTGTACTCCCGAACAGTAAATTTTGCTTTATTTAATGCTTTTGCTCTTAGAGACTTTTTGGCCAAAGCATCCTCCTTGTAGTTAATCGTCGTCTTTGCCTGTAAACTTAATTTTTAAACGGCATTCCCATTAGTCTTAAGAGTTCTTTTCCCTCTTCGTCCGTCTTTGCAGTCGTCACGATGGTGATATTAAGCCCCTTAATCTTATCAATCTTGTCATATTCGATTTCCGGGAAAATAATATGTTCTTTTATCCCCAAGGAATAATTTCCGTTGTGATCAAAGGCCTTTCCGGAAATACCCCTGAAATCCCTGACTCTCGGCAGTGCCGTATTTACAAGCTTATACAAAAAATCATACATCCGGTTCTGCCGCAACGTAACCATACAACCGATAGGCATTCCGGCCCGCAGCTTAAAAGCTGCGATGGATTTTTTGGCCCTCGTGATCACAGGATTCTGCCCTGCAATTGTTTTAAGCTCTTCCGCTGCAGAGTCCAATAATTTTATATTATGAATCGCTTCCCCAAGTCCAATATTCAATACAACCTTCTCAACTTTAGGAACCTGCATGATATTCGTATACTTGAATTTTTCAAAAAGCTCAGGGATAATATTTTTTTCATAATTCTCTTTTAACTGAGACATTCCACTCCTCCGGCGCACACAGCTTGTTATTAGGCATCTATAATTTCATTGCATTTTCTGCAAACCCGGACTTTTTTACCATCGTCCAGACGCTGCATTTTAATGCGCGCAGGTTTAATGCATTTATTACACATCAACATCACGTTAGACCAGTGAATCGGGGCCTCACTTTCAATAATACCACCCTGCCTGGTCGAGGCGTTGGGTTTGGTATGCCGCTTGACAATGTTGATATTCTCTACAAGGATTCCATTTTTGTTTCTAAGAACCTTCAAAACCTTGCCGATTTTACCATTATCTTTGCCAGCAACAATTTTGACTTTATCATTTTTTTTTATTTTGCATGTATTCCTGATCATGAATCAAATCCTTTAAGGACCACTGGTTTTTTACAAAACTTCCGGGGCGAGAGAGATTATTTTCATAAACCGCTTCCCCCTCAGTTCTCTTGCAACGGGCCCAAATATGCGGGTGCCGACCGGTTCTTTGTTCTCACTGATTAACACCGCTGAGTTTTCATCGAATCTGATATAAGATCCGTCCCGCCGCCGTATTTCCTTTTTAGTTCTGACGACGACAGCTTTCAGGACGTCTCCCTTTTTAACTTTAGCATTGGGAATCGCTTCCTTGACGGATACAACGATGATATCGCCTATGGAGGCATATCTTCTTCTCGAGCCGCCAAGTACCTTGATGCAGTAAACCTCTTTGGCACCGGAATTATCTGCGACTGTTAGTCTGGACTCTGCCTGAATCATTTTTTTATTCCTTTACCATCAGACCGCTTTTTCAACTATTTTGCTGACCCGCCATCTTTTGGTTCTGCTGAGTGGTCTTGACTCTGTAATCAAAACTTTATCTCCAGGTTTACAACTATTGGTTTCATCGTGCGCTGCAAACCGTGTCGATCTCCGAATATATTTTTTATAGAGATGATGCTTGACAAGCCGTTCTACCTGGACGGTTACCGTCTTGTCCATTTTGTCACTCACCACACTGCCAACCAGCTGTCTCTTTTTATTTATCTTTTTTTCCATGGCTTCAGCTACTCTTTGTCCGTGGGTCCGGTTAATTCCAGCACCCTAGTTACAGTTTTAACCCGGGCTATATCAGCTTTGGTCTGCATGATTTTCTTAGGATTTTCGAGCTGACCGATTTCATGCTGAAACCGCAGGTTAAACAGTTCTTCTCTAAGATCATCGAGCTTGGCCATTCTCTCTTCCGGGCTTAACTCTCTGATTTCCGATACTTTCATTATATTTCACCCCTCTCCACAAATCGAACTTTGACTGAAAGTTTATGTGAAGCAAGCCGGAGTGCCTCTTTGGCAACCTCCCTGGTGACGCCTCCCATTTCATAGAGAATTCTGCCCGGTCGAATAATTGCAATCCAACCCTCAGGAGCGCCTTTTCCCTTGCCCATCCTGACTTCCGCGGGTTTTTTGGTAAAAGATTTATCGGGAAAAATTCTAATCCACATTTTCCCCCCCCGCTTTGCATGCCGGGTCATTGCAATACGGGCGGCCTCTATCTGCTTGGAACTCAGTTTACCGCATTCGGTCGCCTGCAGACCAAATTCTCCGAAGCTCAAAATGTTTCCGCGGTGAGCAGCCCCTCTCATTCTGCCTTTCTGCCGCTTGCGAAACTTTACTTTTTTAGGGCTAAGCATTTATTATCTCCTTGCTACTTGACGCTGGAAGCGACGGCATCTTTTTTTAGTATTTCGCCGTTAAAAACAAAAACCTTCACACCGATAATGCCATACGTTGTTTTAGCCTCGATAAATCCGTAATCAATATCTGCCCGCAACGTATGCAGGGGTACTCTACCCTCGCGATACCATTCCCGCCTCGCCATTTCAGCGCCACCCAGTCTGCCGGAACAAATTATCTTGACACCTTTTGCACCAAACCGCATGGCTGAAGAAACACCTCGTTTCATGGCCCGTCTGAAAGCGACTCTTCTTTCGATCTGAAGGGCTACATTTTCGGCAACCAATTGAGCGTCCAGTTCCGGTTTTCGAACTTCCTGTATATCAATCATAACTTCCCGGGATACAAGATTTTCAATCTCTTTCTTGAGTTTTTCAATCTCAGACCCCTTTTTTCCGATAACAATTCCCGGCCGGGCCGTAAATATTCGTAACCTGATGCGCTTTGCGGAACGTTCAATTTCGATCTTGGAAATACCGGCGTGATATATTTTTTTCTTCAGGAATTTTCTTATGTTAAAATCTTCGAGGATATAGTCGGCATAATTTTTCCCCGCATACCACCGAGATTCCCATGTTTTTACAATTCCCAATCGCAATCCTATAGGATTAACTTTCTGGCCCAAGCTCTTACCTCCTGTTTACGCTGCCGAATCTTCAGTTAAAATTACCGTAATATGGCTGGTCCTTTTCAAAATACGCGCCCCACGCCCGCGTGCTCTGGCTCGAAAACGTTTGGCAGTCGGCCCCTGATCCACGATTACATTAGTGATCAGTAGAGAATCTATATCTATATCAGGATGCTGATCGGAATTCGCCACCGCCGATCTCACAACTTTCTCAACTATTCCAGCCGCCTTTTGCGGCATAAATTTCAGTGCATTCAAACCAGCTTCAACGGGTTTCCCTTTTACGGCACCGATAATTTTCCGGACTTTCTGCGGCGAGATGCGAACATATCTCGCAACTGCTTTCACCTGCGTGTCAGACATCCTTATATCTCCAATCCTACTTCTTCAATTTCGATTTCTTGTCACCAGCGTGACCGTAAAAGGTTCTCGTTGGTGAAAACTCACCGAGTTTATGCCCTACCATATTTTCGGAAACAAACACCGGTACAAATTTTCTACCGTTATGTATCGCCAGCGTTAATCCAACCATTTCAGGAATAATGGTTGACCGCCTGGACCAGCTTTTTATAACATTATTACTTCGATTGTCCTGAACCGTGAGCACTCTGCGCAATAACTTAGGTTCAATATATGGACCTTTTTTTAACGATCGTGGCATATTCTCTCCTGCGATATTTTCTAATTATCGGCTCTATTTTTGATCTGTATCAGCCCGGCGGATAGTTATTTTTTGGACCGTCTCTTAACGATATATCGATCCGTTTTTTTATTTTTACGGGTCCGGTATCCCTTGGCTGGAATTCCCTTGGGGCTGCATGGATGTCGTCCCCCCGAGGAACGTCCTTCCCCACCACCCATGGGATGGTCGACGGGGTTCATGGCAACACCACGAACTTTCGGCCGTCTTCCAAGGTATCTTTTTCTGCCTGCTTTTCCAAGATCAATGCTGTCGTGTTCGCTGTTCCCAATCTGGCCTATGGTTGCCATGCATTTTATAAGGACCATGCGGACTTCCCCTGAAGGAAGCTTCACGAGGGCATATTTATCTTCTTTGGCCATCAACTGAGCAAAGGTTCCGGCGCTTCGCACAACCTGCCCGCCTTTACCCAGACGCAGTTCAATATTATGAATGTGTGTTCCCAGTGGAATTGAACTTAGCGGCAGTGCATTACCCGGTTTGATGTCGGCGTCTGGACCGGCCAATACTGTATCTCCCACCGAGAGGTTGGCAGGGGCCAGAATGTATCGCTTTTCACCATCGACGTAGTTTAATAATGCGATACGGGCACTCCGATTGGGATCATACTCTATGGAGGCAACCTTGGCCGGGATACCGATTTTATTTCTTTTAAAATCGATAATACGGTAGAACCGCTTATGGCCGCCACCCCGATGTCGGCAGGTTATTCGCCCATTGGCGTTGCGACCGCCGGTTTTCCTGATTGGTTTAAGGAGACTTTTTTCAGGACTCGAAGTCGTAATTTCCTCAAAATTTGAAAACATCTGGAATCGTCGTCCCGGAGATGTCGGTTTAACTCTCTTTACAGCCATTTTTAACTCCTAGCTTTAAACACCTTCAAAAAATTCGATTCGCTCACCGGCCATTAAGGTCACAATGGCTTTTTTCCAATTTCTTCGTTTGCCCTGAATTTTTCCCCGTCTCTTTATCTTACCATTGACCTGCATGGTGCGGACATTTGCGACCCTGACTTTGAATATTTTTTCTACGGCCCGTCTGATTTCGACCCGGTTTGCACCGCGATCCACTTCAAAGGTGACCTTGTTATATTCTTCTTTTTGAATATTGGTCTTTTCAGTAATTAAAGGTCTTTTTATAATTTCATACGGTATCATGCGGATAGCCTCCCTTCAATTTCTTTAACGGAAGGTTCGACCAGAATCAATTTTTCATATTTCAGTATATCATATACATTGAGTCCATCTGATCGAAGCACTTTTATCTTGGGAATATTTCTTGAAGAAATTTCAAGTTTTTCATTCTCTTTTTCCGTTATGATTAAGGCATTTTCAACATTCAGCGTATTTAATATTTCGGTAACGGCTTTTGTTTTGATCCCGTCGAGTTCAAAATCCTTCAAAACAAGAATTTCGTCAAGATCCAGCTTGCTGCTTAAAGCCATCTTTAATGCCAGCCTTCTAACTTTCTTGGGGACCTTATACGCATAACTTCTTGGATCAGGCCCGAAAACACTACCACCTCCCCGAAGCAACGGAGATTTGATATCGCCGCTTCTGGCCCGACCGGTACCTTTCTGCCGAAACAGTTTTCTACCGCTACCGGTTATATCACTTCTGTGTTTAACTGAAGCGGTTCCTGATCGCTTTTTAGCAAGCTGCATGGTAACGACTTCATGTAACACACTGGCCTTTACCGGAATATTGAAAATAGCATCGAGGAGTTCAACTTCCGACACTTTTTCACCTTTTATATTTAAAACATCTAGGACAGCCATAATCTACCCGTCTATTTCATGTTTATTTTTACGATCCAACCGAGATTGATCGACAAATTGATTATCTATTTTTTTTTGGTCAACACCTTTTTCTTTTGAATTGTCACCATTCCGTTTTTACTTCCCGGAACAGCCCCCTTCAAAAGAACCAGATTTTGATCCAACCGAATATCAATTATTTTAAGATTCTTCGTGGTTTTACGATCGTCGCCGTAATGACCGGGCATTTTTTTACCCTTTGTCACTTTTGCCGGCCAGGCGCTGCAACCAACTGACCCCGGAATCCGTTTACACTTGCTACCGTGGGTCGCTCCTCCCCCTGAAAAACCGTGACGTTTAATCACCCCGGCAAACCCTCTTCCCTTGGTCCTGCCGGAAACATCCACCAGCTCTCCGGTGGCAAACATGTCCGCAGTGATGCTTTTGCCCGTCTCGTATTTTTCCGGATCATCCACCCTGAACTCTCTAAGTAATTCATAAGGTGTTCCACCGCTCTTTTCGTAGTGGCCCTGCAACGGCTTGTTTATTGAGGATTTCTTTCTTTCTCCGAACCCAAGCTGAATTGCGTTGTATCCGTCCGTACCCATGGTTTTGATCTGGGTTACGACACATGGCCCCAGCTGAATAACGGTTACCGGGATTATGTCGCCTTCCTGGGAATACAGATTCATCATTCCCAATTTTTTTCCTATCATTCCTCTATTCATAGCTACACAGTTCCCACTATTACAATTTAATTTCGACATCGACTCCCGGAGAAAGGTCCAGCTTCATCAGTGCGTCAACCGTCTGCTGAGTCGGCTCAATAATATCCAGCATCCTTTTATGCGTCCTTATCTCAAATTGTTCCCTCGATTTTTTATCGATATGGGGTGAACGCAACACACAGTATTTATTAATCCGGGTAGGCATCGGAATCGGCCCGACGACCTTGGCACCTGTTTTTTTGGCAGTATCAGAAATATCGACCGCACTCTGGTCAAGAAGCTTGTAATCGTAAGCTTTAAGCCTGATCCTGATTTTTGAATTCATCAGCATGATATCATTCTCACCTTTTACTCGATTATCTCACTTACCACGCCGGCACCGACGGTACGACCGCCTTCTCGGATGGCGAACCTGAGTTCTTTTTCCATGGCTATGGGCGTAATCAATTCAGCCGTGATCGTTACGTTGTCGCCGGGCATGATCATCTCCACACCTTCGGGCAGGTTCAGTATACCGGTAACATCAGTGGTCCGGAAATAAAACTGGGGCCGGTATCCATTAAAAAACGGCGTGTGGCGACCGCCTTCTTCTTTGCTCAAAATATAGACTTCGGCCTTGAACTTGGTGTGGGGGGTAATGGAACCCGGTACCGCCACCACCTGACCGCGCTCCACTTCGTCACGCTTGATGCCCCGCATTAAAAGACCCACATTGTCCCCTGCCCGACCTTCGTCCAGCAGCTTCCGGAACATCTCAACACCCGTACAAACCGTCTTGGCGGTGGGCCGGATGCCGACAATCTCCACTTCCTCACCCACGTGAATGATCCCGCGATCAACACGACCGGTCACAACGGTGCCCCGGCCCGAGATGCTGAACACATCTTCAATGGGCATCAAAAAAGGTTTGTCCACGTCACGTTCCGGCTCGGGGATATACGCATCGATGGCATCCAGCAACTCCCATATACATTTGGCCTCTTCGCTGTCCGGATCATCGCTCTCAAGGGCCTTTAATGCACTGCCCCGGATAATCGGTGTATCGTCACCGGGAAAATCATATTTGTCCAGAAGCTCGCGAAGCTCCAGCTCCACCAGTTCGATCAATTCCTCATCGTCCACCATGTCGCATTTGTTTAAAAATACCATAATGCGCGGAACACCCACCTGACGGGCAAGCAGAATATGCTCCCGGGTCTGGGGCATGGGGCCGTCATCGGCGCCCACCACCAGGATCGCACCGTCCATCTGGGCCGCTCCGGTGATCATGTTCTTGATATAATCAGCATGGCCCGGACAATCAACGTGGGCATAATGCCGCGTTTTCGTCTCATATTCCACATGCGCTGTAGCGATGGTGATGCCGCGCTCTTTTTCCTCAGGCGCCTTGTCTATCTGATCAAATGGTATGAAATCCGCCAGGCCCTTTAAACCACTATGTTTGGTTATCGCTGCCGTTAACGTGGTCTTGCCATGATCAATATGGCCTATGGTCCCCACATTCACATGCGGCTTCGTACGCTCATACTTTGCCTTTGCCATCTCTTATACCCCCTTTTCAAGACAGACCCCTGTACAGCCTGTTACAGCAGGTGCCAAATACTTTTTATATTTTGTGAAATTAAATTTTCAGTTAAAACACATGACGATTACCAACGATAGTGCGCAAACGCTTTATTGGCCTCAGCCATTTTGTGTGTATCTTCCCTCTTTTTGATGGCAGCGCCTCTATTATTGGCAGCATCAAGCAGTTCACCCGCCAGTTTTTGAGCCATCCCTTTCTCAGCTCTTTTCCTTGCAAACGTGATGATCCACCGAATACCCAGGGCCGTTCTTCGTGAGGGCCTCACTTCCTGGGGCACCTGATATGTTGAGCCACCTACCCGGCGTGATTTCACTTCCACAGCCGGCCGGATGTTCTCAAGGGCTTTTTCAAAGGCCTTGACCGGCGACTCGTTGGTTTTTTTTTCTATAATATCAAATGCATTGTAAAGCAGTGATTCTGCAGTACTTTTTTTACCGTCCCGCATTATTGATTTTATAAATTTCGCTACCAGTTTATTGTTGTATCTGGAATCGGGAAGAATGATCCGTTCCGGTACTTCTCTTCTTCTTGGCATAAGTCACACCATCAACCATCTGTTATGCTATTAATTAAAAATCAAACCACCGTAATATTGTTATTTCGGCCTCTTGGCACCATATTTGGACCGACCCTGTTTTCGATCTTCAACACCAAGGGTATCCAGTGTCCCCCTGATGACATGATATCGAACACCCGGTAAATCCTTGACGCGGCCACCGCGGACAAGAACAATTGAATGTTCCTGAAGGTTATGACCAATCCCGGGGATATAGGCCGTCACTTCTATTCCCGAAGTCAGCCTGACCCTGGCAACTTTTCGAAGAGCGGAATTCGGCTTTTTGGGTGTTGATGTATATACACGGGTACACACTCCCCTTCTCTGGGGAGCACCTTTAAGGGCAGGCGTATTGCTTTTCTTTTTCGCCCGCTTCCTGCCCATCCTGACTAGCTGGTTAATGGTTGGCATACGCTCCTCACATCTGTTGTTCTCAAAACTTTTAACGGTTCAATAAAAAGCCGATATGTATACGGCCACCACCTTAATGTCAAGCATTTTGTTTTTAAATAAATTATTTTTTAAAAACCAGGCCACCCACTGCACCCCCGGGACCCACACCTTAAACCGACTGAATCGTTATCTTGCCATATTCAGGCATTCCCGTACCGGCCGGCACCAGTCTGCCCATAATAACGTTTTCCTTGAGTCCGCTAAGATAATCGGTGGTTCCGGCAATACTCGCATCGGCTAGAACCTTTGTGGTTTCCTGAAACGAAGCAGCGGATATAAAACTGTCCGTGCTCAATGATGCTTTGGTAATGCCCAGAATTAACGGTTCGGCAACAGCAGCCCGGCCGCCTTTTTCAACGATGGCATTGTTGATTTCTTCAAATTTGGTCCGACCGACCTGTTCATCGGCAATAAAATCGGTATCTCCGGCATCCAGAATCTTAACACGGCTCATCATTTGTCGTACGATCACCTCGATATGCTTATCGTTGATGCGCACGCCCTGGAGGCGATACACTTCCTGGACCTCATCCACCAGATAGCGGGCCAGGGAGAGCTCTCCCTTGATATTGAGAATGTCCTGAGGAATGGCTGAACCACCGATAAGGGGTTCTCCCGCCCGCACATAATCCCCCTCATACACATTGATGTATTTACCTGCAGGGATAAGATACTCTTTGGCCTCACCGACATCCACCGGTGTTACAGTGACTTTCTGCTTTCCTTTTTTCGTTGCCTTTGCAAGGGCCACATAACCGTCAATCTCGCTGAGCACAGCGATCTCTTTTGGTTTGCGGACCTCAAAAAGCTCAGCAACCCTCGGCAGACCACCGGTAATATCCTTGGTCTTGGTGGTGGCCCTGGGCAACTTGGCGATAATATCGCCGGCCTTAACATCCTCCCCTTCTTCCACCAGCAAAATAGCGTTCACCGGTAATACATAGCGGGCCACGCCGGAGGAACTCGGCAATACAGCCGTTTTGCCCTTGGCATCCTTAATGGATAGTCTGGGGCGGTCTTCCACGTTTTTGGATTCCATGATGGTGCGGCTGGATTTACCGGTCACCGAGTCTACTTTTTCATGCAGCGTTCGGCCCAGAGCAATATCACCGAATTTAACCTTGCCCTCAACTTCAGTAATAATAGGTGTCGTAAAAGGATCCCAGGTCGCCAGCAGGTCTCCGGATTTTACGGCCTGGCCGTCCTCCACCAGAACATGTGCGCCGTAAATAACAGGAAACCGCTCCTGCTCACGACCACTTTCGCTCATGGTGGCAAATTCGCCACCACGCCGATTCATTACAATCAGTTCATTGTCCGCATTCTTAACAACATGGAGGTCTGTGAATTTAATGGTTCCGTCAATCCGTGCCCGGATATCGGCCTGCTCAACCCTTCGGCTGGCAGTACCGCCAATATGAAAGGTCCGCATGGTCAACTGAGTTCCCGGTTCACCGATGGACTGGGCGGCTAGAATGCCCACCGCCTGACCGATTTCAACGGTTCGGCCGTAGGCCAGATCCCGCCCGTAACATTTGGCGCACACACCCTTTTTGGTTCTACAGGTGAGAACCGACCTGATCTTGATACTCGGCAGACCAGCTTTTTCAATCTTGGCGACGGCTTTTTCATCAATCTCGTCATTGGCATCGACAAGGATTTCATCCGTGAACGGATCAACAATATCTTCAAGGCTGACACGCCCGAGAATACGGTCCCCGAGACGCTGAATAACCTCGCCGCCCTCCACCAGGGCTTCAACCTCAACCCCCATCATGGCACCGCAGTCATCTTCAAGAACAGAGGAATCTTGTGCCACATCCGCCAGCCGTCGTGTCAAATAACCTGAATTAGCCGTTTTCAGAGCGGTATCGGCCAGTCCCTTACGGGCACCATGCGTTGAAATAAAATACTGTAAAACCGTCAACCCTTCCCTGAAATTTGCGGTAATGGGTGTTTCGATAATTTCACCTGACGGCTTTGCCATCAAACCACGCATACCGGCGAGTTGGCGCATCTGATCTTTACTGCCCCGCGCGCCTGAATCGGCCATCATGTAAATGGGATTGAGACTTTCCTGTCCCACAAGGTCGCCATTTTCGTCTTTCTTGAAATTGCCGTCTTTATCCAGAATCGGGTTCATTTTCATCGCCGCCATCATTTCATTGGCGATATCGTCGGTGGCCTTGGCCCAGATATCAACAACCTTGTTATACTTTTCACCCTGGGTAATCAGCCCTTCAGTGTATTGATGGCCGATCTCGGAGACCTTTTGCTCTGATTTTTTCAGAATATCCCATTTTGTCGGCGGTATAATCATGGCATCAATGGAAATACTCAATCCGCCTTCGGTGGAATAGCGATAACCGATGTCCTTGAGCCGGTCACTGAGGATAACGGTGGTCTTGGGGCCCAGGTTTCGATAGGCATAATCGATCAACTCCCGCAACGCTTTCTTATCCATAATCCGATTTACCATTCCAAAAGGAATTTCCGACCGTTTTTCTATGATTTCAAAAATATGATGCTGCCCGCCGGAGGATATCACCTTACTGTAATTTCCAGGGACCAGGTTGAATACCTCAACGGCATCTTCCTTGTGCACATTGAACACCCGCCGAAATTCATCTTCCCGCAAGAGACCGATAAGTCCCCCTTTTTCACGATCCGGGCTCTGTGAACGGCTTTTTACAATTGTTTTAAAATCAACGCCCTGATTCAATTCTTCAAGCGCTTTGGTGGCCTCTTCTTCCGTGGCAACCATGATGTGACGCATGACCATTATATTGTTTCTGGGAATGATTTCCCACAATAAAACCCGCCCGACGGTGGTTTCAATACGCTCTGTGTCCATCCGAACTTTTATTTCGGCATGAAGATCAACGGCCTTTGAATCATATGCACACCGCACCTCATCGAGACTGGAAAAAAGTTTCCCCTCCCCGGAACACCCTTTCATCCCGCGGGTCATATAATAAAGCCCCAGAACAATATCTTGACTCGGGACGATGATGGGACTGCCGTTGGCCGGTGTCAGGATATTATTACTGGACAGCATCAGCACCCGGGCCTCAATCTGGGATTCCACTGAAAGTGGCACATGAACCGCCATCTGATCCCCGTCAAAGTCGGCGTTGAAAGCCGTACAGACCAGCGGATGCAACTGGATGGCCTTTCCTTCGATAAGCGTCGGCTCAAAAGCCTGGATACCCAGTCGATGCAATGTGGGGGCACGATTGAGCATAATCGGATATTCCCTGACCACTTCATCCAGGGTATCCCAGACTTCGGGAAGTTCCCTTTCCACCATTTTCTTGGCACTTTTGACCGTTGAGACCAGCCCTTTTTGGTCCAACCGGGCATAGATAAAGGGCTTGAAAAGTTCCAGCGCCATTTTTTTGGGTAATCCGCACTGATGCAATCTCAGTTCCGGCCCGACGGTGATGACCGTACGTCCGGAGTAATCCACCCGCTTGCCCAGAAGATTCTGGCGAAAACGCCCCTGCTTCCCTTTCAAGGTATCACTCAAAGATTTCAGCGGGCGCTTGTTGGTTCCGGTAATGACACGGCCGTGTCGTCCATTGTCAAAAAGAACATCCACGGATTCCTGCAGCATCCGTTTTTCATTGCGAACGATGATATCCGGCGCTTTAAGATCAATGAGGCGTTTCAAACGATTATTACGGTTAATCACCCGACGGTACAGATCATTGAGATCGGATGTTGCAAACCGCCCCCCTTCGAGAGGCACAAGCGGGCGCAAATCCGGCGGCAACACCGGGATAACGTCCATGATCATACAGGCCGGATCTATCCCGGAACGCAAAAACGCATCTACAATTTTTAATCTTTTGGAAAGCTTTTTACGCTTGGCATCGGATCCGGTGGACTTAATGTCCACCTTGAGTTCTTTATAAATCGCATTCAGGTCAAGACCTTCCAGAAGCAGCTTGACCGCTTCGGCCCCGATCCCGGCTTCAAACTTAGCCCCGTACATTTCACGCGCTTCATTATACTTATTGTCGGATAACATCTGGCACCGACTCAATCCGGTATCTTTGGGATCGATGACGATGTAACTGTCAAAATAAAGCACTTTTTCCATATTTTTGAGGGTCATATCAAGCAAATTACCGATCTTGCTCGGCAGACTCTTCAAAAACCAGATATGCGATACCGGTGCGGCCAGTTTGATATGGCCCATCCGTTCTCTACGAACCTTGGACTGAATAACCTCGACACCACATTTTTCACAAATGACCCCGCGGTGCTTCATGCGCTTGTATTTTCCGCAATTACACTCGTAATCCTTAATGGGGCCAAATATTTTAGCACAGAACAAACCATCTCTTTCCGGTTTGAATGTACGGTAATTGATCGTTTCCGGCTTCTTTATCTCACCATAGGACCACTGGTGAATCTGTTCCGATGAAGCCAAGGCAACCCTAACTCCGCTGTAAAGCCGTGGATCTTTTGGTTTAGCGAAAAAGTCGTATAGAGTTTCCAAAATATTCTCCTTAATTACGCAAATTAGGCGATCTCTGCAAAAAGGCGTGGCAGACAGATTGAAACAAACCGCTTATTTCAAGTTCGTTTTGCCTTCTATAAGGGTTACGTCCAGTCCCAGACTCTGCAATTCCTTGGTCAGCACTCTGAAAGATTCGGGTATTCCGGGCTCCAGGGTATTTTGACCTTTAACGATTTTTTCATACATTCGGGTTCTCCCGGCCATATCATCTGATTTAACCGTTAGAAATTCCTGCAGGGCATGGGCCGCACCGTAAGCTTCCATGGCCCAAACTTCCATTTCACCTAAACGCTGCCCGCCAAACTGAGCTTTACCCCCCAGGGGCTGCTGCGTCACAAGTGAATAAGGACCAATGGAACGGGCATGGATCTTGTCATCAACAAGATGATGGAGTTTTAGCATGTACATGGTACCGACGGTAATTTTTCCCTCAAACTCATCACCGCTGCGCCCGTCATACAATGTCGCCTGGGCGGAAATATCGAGCCCGCCTTCTATCAACAGGTCTTTAATTTCTTTTTCCTTGGCGCCGTCAAAAACCGGTGTCGCCATATGAACCCCATTTTGATAATGCCGGGCAAATTGATCCAGGCCGTTATCATCCATTTCATCAATTGCCTTCATATGGGGGTTATCAGTAAAAATCCGTTTGAGTTTTTGTCTCAAATCCTGGTATTTTTTTTCTTCCAGCAAACGGTTCAGCTGATCGCCCAGGCCTTTTGCAGCACGCCCGAGATGAATTTCAAGGACCTGCCCCACATTCATTCGCGACGGCACGCCCAGAGGATTTAATACCATATCAACGGAGGTGCCGTCCTCAAAATAGGGCAGATCTTCCTGGGGCAGTATCCTGGATACGACACCTTTGTTGCCATGCCGGCCTGCCATTTTATCTCCCACCGACAGTTTTCGCTTCATGGCCACATACACCTTGACCATTTTAATGACACCCGGCGGCAGATCATCGCCTTTCTCATAACGGCTGACCTTGTTTTCAAAATTGCGGCGACACACTTCACGCTGATCCCGATACCGCTCGAGCAACTCATGAACCTGCTCGGTTACGGCGGGATCCTTCAGAACAATACTTTCCAGTTGCGCCATTGGAATGTCTGCCAATTTCTCGGCATCAAGGATGTCGTCTTTGGCAACCAACACTTTTTTGCCCTTTTTCAGAGAAACCGCACTCGTTTGATTGACGATCAGTGCGGCAATCCGTTCACGGGCGACCTCTTCAATGATGGCCAGTTCATCAGCCCTGTCCTCTTCCAGCGCCTGAATCTCTTCGTCTTCAATATGCCGGGCACGGTCATCCTTGTGGACACCTTTTCTGGAAAAGACCTTGACATCCACCACAATCCCCTCAACTCCGGGTGGTACCCGTAGCGAGGTGTCTTTAACATCACCGGCCTTTTCACCGAAGATCGCCCGCAGAAGTTTTTCTTCGGGGCTGAGCTGTGTTTCGCCCTTGGGGGTTATTTTCCCCACCAGCACATCTCCCTGGCCGACCTCGGCACCCAGTCTGACGATACCACTGTCATCAAGATCTTTCAGAGCATCTTCTCCTACATTAGGAATGTCCCTGGTCACTTCCTCCTTACCAAGCTTCGTATCTCTGGATACAATTTCAAACTCTTCGATATGTACCGAGGTATAAGTGCCATCCCTGACCAGCCGCTCACTGACCAGAATCGAGTCTTCGAAATTATAGCCGCCCCAGGGCATGAACGCCACCGTGACATTTTTTCCCAGAGCCAGTTCGCCCTTTTCAGTCGCAGGGCCATCGGCGATAATCTCACCGGCATCAACGTGCTGATGCTTTTCAACAATGGGCCGTTGATTAAAACAGGTATTCTGGTTTGAGCGGATAAATTTGGACAGACTGTATATCGTCACCGGGGAACTATTTTCATCGGGGTTGTCATGCTTGATAACGATACGGGATGAATCCACATCCACCACAACCCCGCTTTCCACGGCAACAACCGTTACCCCCGAGTCTTTGGCGACGACCCCTTCAATGCCGGTACCGACCAGCGGTGCTTCACTGACGATAAGCGGCACGGCCTGGCGTTGCATGTTGGAGCCCATCAACGCCCGGTTGGCATCATCATTTTCAAGAAACGGAATCAATGACGCCGACACGCTGACAAGCTGATTCGGCGACACATCCATCATTTCGATATCTTCGCGCTTTACCATCATAAATTCACCTGCCACCCGGGAGGTAACCATGGGGTTCACATATTCCCAGCGATCGTTCACCGGCGCATTGGCCTGGGCGATGGGATGGTTCTTTTCTTCAAAGGCGCTTAAAAATTTTACATCACTGGTAACCGCAGCCTCTTTGACGACACTGTAGGGTGTTTCGATAAAACCGAAATCATTCACCCGTGCATAGGTCCCAAGGGACACGATCAGGCCGATATTAGGACCTTCAGGCGTCTCAATCGGACAAATTCTACCATAATGAGAGGGATGTACATCCCGAACTTCAAATCCGGCCCTTTCCCGTGTCAGACCGCCAGGGCCCAGTGCGCTGAGCCTTCTTTTATGGGTGGTCTCGGAAAGGGGGTTCGTCTGATCCATGAACTGTGATAACTGACTGGTGCCAAAAAATTCCTTGACAACGGCGGAAACCGGTTTGGGATTAACCAGGTCGTGGGGCATCAAAGCATCGACCTCCTGCAGGCTCATGCGCTCTTTGATGGCCCGCTCCATCCGTACCAGCCCAATCCTGTACTGATTTTCAAGCAGTTCCCCCACCGCCCGGACGCGACGATTTCCAAGGTGATCAATATCGTCAACCATGCCCTGGGTATCACGCAGTTCCACAAGTGTTTTGGTGGTCAGCAGGATATCTTCTCTACGAAGGGTACGAACAGATACAGGCGTATCGATCCCCAGCCGCAGATTGATTTTCAATCGCCCGACACCGGAAAGATCGTAATAAGAGGACTTAAAAAAGAGATGGTCCACAAATTCCTGAGCAACTTCCGGGGTTGCGGGGTTTCCGGGCCTGAGCCGACGATATATTTCAATCAGGGCCTCTTCTTTGCTTTCAACCTTGTCCAGTAACAATGTCTTCCGAATACAGTCACTGGAAATGACACCGTCTATGAAAAGCAGTTTAAATTCGGTAATGCCGGCATCAGCAAAACGTGCCAGAAGGTCTTCATCCACCAGATCATTTGCAAAAGCAAGGCTTTGGCCGCTTACCAGATCCTTGATTTCCCCGGCACAATATTTGCCGATGATATCATCTTCCGTTATGGGAATCAGGTGTATGTCGGCTGCCTTGATTTGCCGAATCGCCCGTATGGTAAAGACGCGCCCCTGTTTAACGATGACATCACCGGTTTCCGGGTCCTTGACATCGCGGCTGGCACGCTTGCCCTTGAGCAGGCTTTCGTCGAATTGTTTATAATAGCGTTTGCCCTTGACGACTATTTTTTCCGACTTGTAAAAATAGGCCAACAAGTCTTCGGTGGTGTATCCGAATGCCTTGAAAAGGATGGTAATCGGGAACTTACGACGCCTGTCAATCCGGATATACACAATATCTTTCGGATCAATTTCCATATCGATCCATGATCCACGAACCGGTATGATTCTTGACGTGTATATTATTTTACCGCTGGAGTGCGTTTTACCTTTATCATGATCGAAAAATACGCCCGAAGACCGATGAAGCTGACTCACAACGACTCTTTCCGTGCCGTTAATGATAAACGTCCCTTTGGCGGTCATCAGCGGAATCGTTCCGAAATAAATTTCCTGTTCCTTTATGTCTCTGATATTTGAGGAACCGGTTTCTTTGTCTATATCATATACAACCAGCCTCACCGTGATCCTTACGGGCAGGTCATATGTCATTCCGCGATGGACACATTCCTCTTCACTGTCTTTTATTTCACTGAAACGGTAGGAGACGAATTCAAGAGATGCACTCCCGGTGAAATCCTTTATGGGAAACACCGAGTTGAACACCGCCTGCAATCCAATATCCCGTCGTTTTTCAACCGGCACATCAATTTGCAGAAACCGGCTAAAAGATTCACGCTGCATTCCGATAAGATCCGGAATTCCAACAATTTTCCGTATTTTACCGAAATTTTTTCTTATGCGTTTATTCGACATGAGTCTTTCCGACATGACTTCTCCAAAATATGTAAGTTTTCGGATTATTTTTATTGTAAAATAAAGCGTTAGACAATGTGATAAAAAAGTATAGGTGGCAGGTCACGCGTTCATTCAAAATTTGTTTGGTTCTCCATTTTCAAGGCAGGCAAAATTCTATAACACAGGAAGTAATGGAAAATTACGGGGCTAACGCTAAAATACACAGGTAGCAAAGTTCCGAGCCTGACACCCCCTTAAAGGGGCAATTGCCATTTTGAATAAACACGAACAACAGGTGATAAACGCTATAATCTTATTTGCCCAAAACAAACGCCCCCAACAGATACAATCGGCCGTTTAAATAATGTGACAAACAGTTTTATAAAATCCATCACCTGCTGCTTTTCTGGAACTATATGGCTATTTAATTTCAGCCTGGGCACCCGCACCTTCAAGCTGTTCTTTAATTTTTTCTGCTTCCTCTTTGGGAAGGCCTTCCTTGACCGGCTTGGGCGCTTCATCAACCAGAGCCTTGGCATCCTTGAGACCCAGGCCGGTAATGGCACGCACTTCCTTGATAACCTGAATTTTTTTATCCCCTATCGCCGTCAGGATAACATCAAATTCAGTTTGTTCCTCGGCCGCTGCCGCGCCACCATCTGCAGGCCCGGCAGCCATCATGGCAACAGGAGCAGCCGCTGAAACACCGAATTTTTCTTCCATTTCCTTTACGAGCTCGGAAAGCTCAAGAACCGTCATATTTGCTATGAACTCAACCACATCATCTTTGGTAATATCTGCCATTTTTTCCTCCACCTTATCTTATCTTTCTAAAAACGATTTAATCATTTTTAATTAATTATATTTTTTACGGCGTGTGAAACTTTTTTCAGGCCGCTTCTTTCTGATCCTTGATGGCCTGAAGCACGTTTAACATTCTGCCCGGAACATTGCTGAGGGCTCTCACCAGTGCCGTCGACACACCATTCATTGTTGAAAGCACCTGGCCAAGCAGGATTTCCCGTGAAGGCAAATCAGATAATGATTTAATTTGAGTTAAATCTATCAATTTGCCGTTCATCGCACCGATTTTAACTTCAAACTTTTTGTTATCCCGGGCAAAATCCATCAAAATCCTGGCCGGTGCAACAGGGTCGTCATAACTCAACGCAATACCACTTGGACCTTTGAACTGATCTTTCAGCACCGCAACATCGGTCTCTTCCGATGCCCTGATAAGCAAAGAGTTCTTAACGACCTTGAACTCAATATTTTCAGCTTTCAGTTTTCTGCGCAGGCTACTGAAAGCCGCTACATCAAGGCCCTTGTAGTCCGTCAGAATTACAATTTTTGACTTCAAAAATCTTTCGTGCAGATCTGCTTTTATTTGTTTCTTTTGTTCAATCTTCATTATGGAATCAACACCTCCTCTCTTTTGGTAAAAACCGGAGGTCGCAATTATAAGGTAGAATCGCTATTAGAAACGGTGATCTTAATTTTAATCACCAGCACTTGATGATTAGTCCGTCTCGGCAGGCCGGATAAACCGATTAAACACTTCCTTAGTGAACCTACGGTCTTTGACTGGTATTTCAAAAAAACGGCCATCAAATTGGCCGTTGTGATCTTTTATTATTAAGCTATTTTACCAGATCTTTAACAAATATCGGATCGATCTTGACGCCGGGCCCCATGGTCGTTGAAATTGAAATCGACTTAAAATAGACCCCCTTGCTCGAAGCCGGCTTGAGGCGCTGCACCGTTTCCAAAAATGCCTTAATATTCTGTAATAGCTTTTCCACGCCAAAAGAGGCTTTGCCGATAGGCGCATGAACAATACCGGCCTTTTCAACCCTGAAATCAATTTTACCGGCCTTTAATTCACTAACGGCCCTGGCAACGTCAAATGTCACGGTTCCGGTTTTGGCATTGGGCATCAGCCCTCTGGGGCCGAGCATCCGACCGATCTTTCCCACGGTGCCCATGATATCCGGTGTTGCCACTGCTTTATCAAAACCAAACCATCCGTCTTTGATTTTTTCCACCAGTTCGTCACTCCCGGCAAAATCGGCTCCGGCATCAAGGGCTTCTTTCTCCTTTTCCCCTTTTGCAAAGACAAGGACCTTCACTTCCTTGCCCAGTCCGTTGGGCAAAACAACCGTGCCGCGAACCATTTGATCGGCATGCCGAGGGTCAACACCAAGCCGTACAGCAACATCCACCGTCTCATCAAACTTGCTGGATGCCATATCAACGGCCGCTCCAATAGCATCGGAAAAATCATGCTTTTTATGGACGTCTACCTTTTTTCTTGATTCTATGTATTTCTTACCCCGCTTCGGCATTTTATCTCACTTACTCCTTTAGGATTGAGCGACTTCTATTCCCATGCTTCGGGCTGTGCCTTCAATTATCTTGCAGGCCGCATCCAAGTCATATGCATTTAAGTCTACCATTTTCAGATTTGCGATTTCTTCCACCTGCTGCCTGGTGACCTTACCGACCTTGTCCCGTTTGGGATCGCCGGCACCTCTGGCAATTTTAGCGGCCTTTTTGAGCAATACGGCAGCCGGCGGTGTTTTGGTAATGAAAGTATAGGATCTGTCCTGGTAAACAGTTATAACCACTGGTGTTATCATACCTTCGTCATTGGCAGTACGGGCGTTGAATGCCTTGCAGAAATCCATAATATTCACGCCGTGCTGCCCCAGAGCCGGGCCTATGGGTGGGGACGGATTGGCTTTTCCCGCCTCAACCTGAAGTTTAATTTGAGCAATAACCTTTTTTGCCATTTGTTTCTTTTCTCCCGATATATAAATTTGACAGGCATGGAATTTTCTATCCCATTTTTACTTTCTTTGCCCATCGTTAAATATACAAAACAGACCCTTTAATACGGAACATGTACCTGATTTATCAGAGTTTTGTTACCTGCACAAATTCCAGTTCAACCGGTGTCGAACGACCGAATATGCTCACCAGAACCTTGATTTTGCCCTTCTCAGGATTGACATCTTCAACGGTACCATTAAAATTTTTAAACGGGCCGGCAATAACACGAATTTCATCACCGTATTCAAAAAAATATTTGGGTTGCGGCTTGAGTTTACCGGCTTCCATTCGATTTAAAATGGTTTCCGCCTCATCATCGCTTATGGGTGCCGGCTTTTCCCGTCCACCCAAAAAACCGCTGACCTTGGCCGTATCGTTTACCACATGCCAGGTCTCATCATCCAGTTCCAGTTGAACAAGAATATAACCCGGGTAAAACTTACGGGACGATGTTTTCCTTTTGCCGTTTACAAGTTCGACAATTTCTTCGGTAGGGACAACGACGTCACCGAATTTTTCAGGATGCATGGAAATGGCGATACGGTCTTCAAGGGCCGCCTTCACCTTACTTTCAAACCCCGAATAGACTTGGACAATGTACCATTTAAGTGCCAATTCTCGTTCTCCCCATTTATCGCAAAACAATCCGGATTAACCCCGACAACCCGACATCAACGACTCCGAGAAACAAGGATATAATCATAACAAGTATTATGACAACAACGGTGGATCCTATCGTTTGTTTACGAGAAGGCCAGGTCACCTTTTTTAATTCGACCTTAACCTCACGTAAAAATTGCACTGCCTTGTCGATGACCGTATTTTTCTTTTTAACCGGCACACTTTTGACGGCACTGCTCATTTTATATGCTGACAGCCTCTTTTGGGTTCCGCCGGTATCCGAAGCAGGCAATCCAGATTCTTGGCCTGTTATAGGTTTTTTGTCAGACTCGGAGGCAGCCACATCGTTTTTTTTTATAGTCTTACCTGGCGTCTTTTTCCGTTGTAACCGTCCCATTGCACTCCTATAAAACACTGAAAACACTGAAACTCAAATTTAAAATCCCAATTAAGATAGTTTTACCCTACAGACTTCAGCGTTTGAGCTTCAACCTTGAAATAAATGGCAGGCCAGGAGGGATTCGAACCCCCAACACCCGGATTTGGAGTCCGGTGCTCTACCAATTAGAGCTACTGGCCTGCAAAATCCTATTTAAACAAAGCGAATAAAGCGCTGCTTATTTGGTCTCTTTGTGCGCAGTATGCTTTCTACAAAACCTGCAATACTTATTAAAATTCAACTTATCAGGAGTTGTTCGCTTATTTTTGGTTGTCGTATAATTTTTTTGCTTACACTCAGTGCATGCAAGCGTAATAATGATTCTCACCAGCAGACTCCTTCAATATTACTCGATTATCTCACTTACCACGCCGGCACCGACGGTACGACCGCCTTCTCGGATGGCGAACCTGAGTTCTTTTTCCATGGCTATGGGCGTAATCAATTCAGCCGTGATCGTTACGTTGTCGCCGGGCATGATCATCTCCACACCTTCGGGCAGGTTCAGTATACCGGTAACATCAGTGGTCCGGAAATAAAACTGGGGCCGGTATCCATTAAAAAACGGCGTGTGGCGACCGCCTTCTTCTTTGCTCAAAATATAGACTTCGGCCTTGAACTTGGTGTGGGGGGTAATGGAACCCGGTACCGCCACCACCTGACCGCGCTCCACTTCGTCACGCTTGATGCCCCGCATTAAAAGACCCACATTGTCCCCTGCCCGACCTTCGTCCAGCAGCTTCCGGAACATCTCAACACCCGTACAAACCGTCTTGGCGGTGGGCCGGATGCCGACAATCTCCACTTCCTCACCCACGTGAATGATCCCGCGATCAACACGACCGGTCACAACGGTGCCCCGGCCCGAGATGCTGAACACATCTTCAATGGGCATCAAAAAAGGTTTGTCCACGTCACGTTCCGGCTCGGGGATATACGCATCGATGGCATCCAGCAACTCCCATATACATTTGGCCTCTTCGCTGTCCGGATCATCGCTCTCAAGGGCCTTTAATGCACTGCCCCGGATAATCGGTGTATCGTCACCGGGAAAATCATATTTGTCCAGAAGCTCGCGAAGCTCCAGCTCCACCAGTTCGATCAATTCCTCATCGTCCACCATGTCGCATTTGTTTAAAAATACCATAATGCGCGGAACACCCACCTGACGGGCAAGCAGAATATGCTCCCGGGTCTGGGGCATGGGGCCGTCATCGGCGCCCACCACCAGGATCGCACCGTCCATCTGGGCCGCTCCGGTGATCATGTTCTTGATATAATCAGCATGGCCCGGACAATCAACGTGGGCATAATGCCGCGTTTTCGTCTCATATTCCACATGCGCTGTAGCGATGGTGATGCCGCGCTCTTTTTCCTCAGGCGCCTTGTCTATCTGATCAAATGGTATGAAATCCGCCAGGCCCTTTAAACCACTATGTTTGGTTATCGCTGCCGTTAACGTGGTCTTGCCATGATCAATATGGCCTATGGTCCCCACATTCACATGCGGCTTCGTACGCTCATACTTTGCCTTTGCCATCTCTTATACCCCCTTGCTTTTTATTTTTGTAATAATAACGAGCAGCCCGGCATAGCTTTATTCCTACAAAATACAATATCACCGGCCTATCGCAGGAAATCCCGTAGTGCAATAAAATAATGGAGCCCACGACCGGAATCGAACCGGTGAACCTCTTCCTTACCAAGGAAGCGCTCTACCGACTGAGCTACGTGGGCATTATTTTTTTGAAATTTACCTGAAACTATATCAAAAATTAGGACATTGATCCGGTTTATGGAGCGGGAGACGAGATTCGAACTCGCGACATCCAGCTTGGAAGGCTGAAGCTCTACCAACTGAGCTACTCCCGCACAACCAAAAACACACTCTTCAATTTAAATAACCGCTTTTAGCCGGCCGGGATTGCCAACATCTCCCTGAAAAGCATTGCCCAACGATGCAGGAAGTTATGTAGTCCAAATAACGATCCCGATATACGTTTATACGGAAATCTCCTACATATAACTTGTTACCAAGGATGGTGGTGGGGGGAGGATTTGAACCTCCGAAGGCGTCGCCGACAGATTTACAGTCTGTTCCCTTTGACCACTCGGGAACCCCACCATTATAGTTATAGACACCGCTGACAACCAACCTATTCCGACCAGGAATCCATACAGCCATGTCCTGCAAAACAGATTCTAAATTACAATACAAAATCAGGCGCCATACCTGCCTGAATTGTTTTAATCAATTTTTGTTCTACCCGCACAAAACTCTAACTGGAGCCAGCGGAGGGACTCGAACCCCCGACCCACTGATTACAAATCAGTAGCTCTACCAGCTGAGCTACGCTGGCACAATCAAACAAAACATTTAAATTACTTACCACTCAATAAAAAGTCAAGTACTTTTTTTATCAATTCACAAGAACGATCCATTTAACTAAATTATCGACAAATTGCAACCTTTATTATCAACAATTATTGCTTAAATTTATGAAATAATCGTAAATAGTCGAAATATCGTGTTATTTTTATCCTTTTTCTATTTATTTGAGCTGTATTCTTTATTTTTAACAATCCATTTCTTCCCTCTCCGCCTTACCCGTTCGTTAGTGCCCGTCCAAAAACGAGGATTTTCGTTCAAGACCAAGGCCTGCGAGCATTTACCACTGTGTATAGTTGATATTCAGGGGATAAAATTTTAAACAGTCCGCAGATATTGGACGAAAAGACCGTTTCCGGATGGGCGCTGGTTAAAAATCAGCGGTACCCCTTATCGGTTACATTGTTCAAGGCTCTTTTTTCCCTCTGGCAAAACTGAAACGCCCTGAATCCCGGCCCCCTGTCATGAATACGAAAAAAGGATAATTCCTTGACAAAAACACCTCTATCCGTGTAATCGGTCTAAATCTGAAACTATTTTAACGATAAAGGCAAAACACCCCTACCGGGTTACCGGATAGACGCCAAGGCCCTTATCTACCGACAGAAAAGCGTATGCCGACGGCAGTTTAAATCTTTTTCGGCATAAAACTTGCGGTAACTTTGGTTAAAAGGCGAATTTTAATCCTGCTGTAATTGAAAAAATTTCATATTGCAATACAACTGTTTATTATTATTGTTGTTAAATAATATTTTATTAGCACGTTTAATCAAAAAAAGAGTATTTATTCCTTTATAAATATATAGACACTGATTTAAACAAAAGTGCAGTAATTATACAACTAACATCGGGTTAAAACTTTAATTTAAAATTCAGCCTATACAGGAAAATTTATATTGAAAAAAATTGCTATATACGTTCTGCCCTTTACCGCATTGATATTTTTATTCGGGTGCACTCACCCAACGCCCAAAAACGCGCTTTTAACATCGCCCGCTTTAACGGCCCCTGTTCAGGCGCAATCCCTCCAGTCTGATCCGGCCGCTGTGGCAACAGATCAACACAGCGCAGAAGAAACTGCCGGGGTAAAATCAGGAAACGCCCCATGCCTGTCTAAGGAATTTACCGATAAATCACCCTTATCTGAACGGACAACCTCTCTGACACCGCCTGCGCCGTCTACGGCAGAAGGCCTGTCCATTTCCGGCAAAAACAGGGTCCAGAAAAAATCCCCGCAGGAAAAGGCGCAAATAGAACTGGATGATGCCCTTGATTATTGTCAGGAAGCCCAGGGTTTTTGGGAAAAAGGCGAGTTGGAAAATGCCTTTGAAGCCCTTGATCAAGCCTATGACGCCATCTTGAATGTGAACCTGCTCGATACCCCGAAACTGATCCAGCAAAAGGAAGACCTGCGATTTTTGATTTCAAAACGAATACTTGAAATCTACGCCTCCCGGAACATCGTGGTAAATGGAAATCACAATGCCATTCCCCTGGTCATGAACCGACATATCCAGAAAGAACTGGACCGTTTTACCACAGGCGGTGAAAGAAAATTTTTCATACAGTCTTACAAACGGTCAGGCCTGTACCGCCATCGAATTCTGGCGGCGCTGCGGAAAGCCGGCCTCCCGGAGCAACTATCCTGGATACCTCTGATTGAAAGTGGTTTTAAACCCTTTGCGCTTTCCAAGGCCCGGGCCCTTGGCCTGTGGCAGTTTATTCCATCAACCGGTTATAAATTCGGTCTTGCACGGGACATGTATATTGACGAGCGACTCGACCCGATTAAAGCCACCGACGCCGCCATCAGTTATTTGAAGGAACTGCATCAGATTTTCGGTGACTGGGCCACCGTCCTTGCGGCATACAATTGTGGTGAAGGTAGAGTTCTTCGCGTAATCCGAAATCAGAATATCAACTATCTGGATAATTTCTGGGATCTATACCTGCGATTGCCCCTTGAGACGGCAAGATATGTTCCCCGGTTTATGGCGACACTGCATATTATCAATAATCTTGAAAAATACGGTCTCGAATCAGTTCAGGTGGAGTCACCCCTCGACTACGACACCATCACGGTTTCAAAGCAGATCCGGCTTAAAGATATTGCTAAAAAAATTGCCGTGCCTGAAAAAAATCTCAGGACGCTTAACCCGGAACTGCGCTACGGCATATTACCCCCCAGCCAATATGCCTTGCGCGTTCCCCCGGGCAAGGGTCCGACCCTTCTGGCCGCCATCGATGAGGTCCATGTCGCTGAAAATCCGCAACCGGCCTTTGCCTATCACCGGGTCAGGCCGGGCCAGACCCTTTCCACCATCGCCAGACAATACCGGACCAGTGTCGCCAAAATCATGCGGGCCAATAATATGCGTCGATCGAATTACATCGTCGCCGGCAAAAAAATAAAAATCCCCCTGCGCGGGGGTGTCAGCCAAGGCCCGGAGAAAACCGGTAGCCCTATATATGCCGACAAAGCAACACATGTCGTCAAAAAGGGCGACTCTCTCTGGAATATCGCCCGACGCTATGGCACCACCACCCAGAATATTATGGGCCTGAACAGCCTGAAAAACACCCGGCTACACATCGGGCAGGTGTTAAAAATAACCGACCTGCCGGCAGCAAAAACAAATACGAAAAACTTTAAGACGTATCGGGTAAAAACAGGTGACAGTCCGTTTATCATTGCCCAGCGTCATAAAATGCCCTTGGAACGCTTCCTGAGAATCAACCATCTTTCAACCAAAAGCAGGATTTATCCGAACCAGAACGTCTATATTGAATAAATCTTAAAAACATACTGAAAAAAATTCAAAAAATAAAATTTCGACCGCCAGTCATTCGAACAACAATATTTCTCCTTGATTTTTTATGCATTGGTTATTCCCCCTTTATCGTACATTCCGCACCCTTTTGAAGGGTTGTTTGAGCAATTATTATTTTACGGATTTTCAAAATGAGTATTTTACTTCCTACGGAACGGTGAATACTTCGGGTGTGACCCCCATAGCTTGCAAATACTCGCGTTGAAAATCTTTTAACGGCCTTGCCAATTGACGGTTTTTACCCATGGTTATCACCATTATTCCGGCAAACTTGGTTGTCATCATAAAAGACGTCGGTTTCTTTGTCGGTCGCCGTTCCCAACCGGTTAATGTACAGTCGTTTGCTTCCACGTACTGGCGCATGGAACGCTCCATCAAACGCCAGATCAACAGGGAGATTAGAAGAACAAGACCAAGCACTTCGATTCTTTCAGCCTTTTTGAGAAAAATGCTGTTTATAATTGCCGGATCTTTCAGAAAGCTGAAGTTCTTCTCAATGCCGATTTGGCTCTTGTATAGTTTTAAAAGATCGAGTGCCGGCCACTCATCCTGTTGCCCGATCAGATTGGTAATCAGAACAAAACAACCGGCCTGAAGCCTTAATGGATCTACCTTTTCCGGTGCTTCAACAATTTTGGCCGTTAACCGATATTCATAACGCAACACAGTTCGCGGTTTGTTTTGGACGGGCCTTCCGCGACCATACTTGGGTATTTTTTCGATGTCGGCCGTTATCCGGTGATAGCCCCCGGTTGCCGTGTGGATGAGTTTCTCAGATGCCACCTGAGCATCGGCACGACAAAAAAAGGCGGTATCTGTCACTTGCCTGCAGACCTTTTCAAGCTGGCTACGATCCTGCTTTAACAGGCGATCAATTCTTTTGTGGCGGCGTTTGTCGTGGGCACTGGAATGCACGACGATGGCCCGGTATGTTTTACCGTATAGGTCAACGATACTGTCGTAAGCTTTATAGCGTGCTGTCGGTCGTTTGGGGCGGCTATATTCTTCGGCCAAAGGGCCTATGTCAATCCAGTTATCGGCACTTACCGCTTGACGGATCACCCGTCCACATTCGTTATAGGTGGCCGGCAGGCGTGATAAAAACATGGTTTTATCGGCTTTTCCCAGATTATCTTCGGTAACAAAAGCAGCATCAGCCACATAAACATAGGCTCCCGAGGCAAGGCCGTGTCGTGCCATATGTTTTGAGATATTAGTGAGCACCTCGTTGTTAATCGTCTTATCTGAGGCGTTGCCGTCCCGGGTGACGCCCAGGATAGGAATATTGCTGTCAACACACAGCATGGCTATTAAAAATTGTTTAAGGTCCGGCCGTTTGGCTTTGCTGTGACCGTAAGTGATTTGAAACGGTGGATCGGCCAGATCGTAGTCTCCATATACGCTGACTGATGTTGTATCAAAATGAACACGACGGGCATCAACGTCGAACACGGAAATGGCATTTTGGGCAAGTTGGGAAAAGATTTTCAACGTTCCGGTTTCAAAAATCTTGTCCATTGCCCGACCCAGGTTTGTATCGCAAAAGCAATCCGGCTCGATGGCTGATCCCAGCAGCAGTTCGGTATCTTTTTCTTCAAAAAATTCCGTTAACCTGTAAAGGGGCGTTCTCCCGGAAAGGGTATCGAGAACCATGGCCAAAATGGCCATGCCCGGTGACAGATCCATCTGGCTGTCAACTAAATGGTTTATGGTTTCTACCAGGTTAATGCGCTTGGCATATTGCTTGACAATGGGCAAATGCCTGGCATCGGTGAATGTCATCTTCTCGGTGTTCAGCTTTTCCATTATACCCCCAGATGCCTTGGAATTGACGTTTGAGGGTAGTATATCAGTAAGTGTTTGAAATGTCTAGATATTTTTTATTTATAGTTATATCAATATGTTGCGAGTATTATCTACTTGATTTAACTGTCTTTTAAATTGGCCCATATTCCTTGCTTTGGGGTGCGGAATGTACGCTTTATCAAACCATCGATCGTACATTCCGCACCCTTTTGAAGGGTTGTTTGAGCAATTATTATTTTACGGATTTTCAAAATGAGTATTTTACTTCCTACGGTACGGTGAATACTTCGGGTGTGACCCCCATAGCTTGCAAATACTCGCGTTGAAAATCTTTTAACGGCCTTGCCAATTGACGGTTTTTACCCATGGTTATCACCATTATTCCGGCAAACTTGGTTGTCATCATAAAAGACGTCGGTTTCTTTGTCGGTCGCCGTTCCCAACCGGTTAATGTACAGTCGTTTGCTTCCACGTACTGGCGCATGGAACGCTCCATCAAACGCCAGATCAACAGGGAGATTAGAAGAACAAGACCAAGCACTTCGATTCTTTCAGCCTTTTTGAGAAAAATGCTGTTTATAATTGCCGGATCTTTCAGAAAGCTGAAGTTCTTCTCAATGCCGATTTGGCTCTTGTATAGTTTTAAAAGATCGAGTGCCGGCCACTCATCCTGTTGCCCGATCAGATTGGTAATCAGAACAAAACAACCGGCCTGAAGCCTTAATGGATCTACCTTTTCCGGTGCTTCAACAATTTTGGCCGTTAACCGATATTCATAACGCAACACAGTTCGCGGTTTGTTTTGGACGGGCCTTCCGCGACCATACTTGGGTATTTTTTCGATGTCGGCCGTTATCCGGTGATAGCCCCCGGTTGCCGTGTGGATGAGTTTCTCAGATGCCACCTGAGCATCGGCACGACAAAAAAAGGCGGTATCTGTCACTTGCCTGCAGACCTTTTCAAGCTGGCTACGATCCTGCTTTAACAGGCGATCAATTCTTTTGTGGCGGCGTTTGTCGTGGGCACTGGAATGCACGACGATGGCCCGGTATGTTTTACCGTATAGGTCAACGATACTGTCGTAAGCTTTATAGCGTGCTGTCGGTCGTTTGGGGCGGCTATATTCTTCGGCCAAAGGGCCTATGTCAATCCAGTTATCGGCACTTACCGCTTGACGGATCACCCGTCCACATTCGTTATAGGTGGCCGGCAGGCGTGATAAAAACATGGTTTTATCGGCTTTTCCCAGATTATCTTCGGTAACAAAAGCAGCATCAGCCACATAAACATAGGCTCCCGAGGCAAGGCCGTGTCGTGCCATATGTTTTGAGATATTAGTGAGCACCTCGTTGTTAATCGTCTTATCTGAGGCGTTGCCGTCCCGGGTGACGCCCAGGATAGGAATATTGCTGTCAACACACAGCATGGCTATTAAAAATTGTTTAAGGTCCGGCCGTTTGGCTTTGCTGTGACCGTAAGTGATTTGAAACGGTGGATCGGCCAGATCGTAGTCTCCATATACGCTGACTGATGTTGTATCAAAATGAACACGACGGGCATCAACGTCGAACACGGAAATGGCATTTTGGGCAAGTTGGGAAAAGATTTTCAACGTTCCGGTTTCAAAAATCTTGTCCATTGCCCGACCCAGGTTTGTATCGCAAAAGCAATCCGGCTCGATGGCTGATCCCAGCAGCAGTTCGGTATCTTTTTCTTCAAAAAATTCCGTTAACCTGTAAAGGGGCGTTCTCCCGGAAAGGGTATCGAGAACCATGGCCAAAATGGCCATGCCCGGTGACAGATCCATCTGGCTGTCAACTAAATGGTTTATGGTTTCTACCAGGTTAATGCGCTTGGCATATTGCTTGACAATGGGCAAATGCCTGGCATCGGTGAATGTCATCTTCTCGGTGTTCAGCTTTTCCATTATACCCCCAGATGCCTTGGAATTGACGTTTGAGGGTAGTATATCAGTAAGTGTTTGAAATGTCTAGATATTTTTTATTTATAGTTATATCAATATGTTGCGAGTATTATCTACTTGATTTAACTGTCTTTTAAATTGGCCCATATTCCTTGCTTTGGGGTGCGGAATGTACGATCGATACTCATCATATCGACAAACATGAACACCGAAGATAGCGTGTGCTCTTCTCCGGTATTGCCGCTGCATGATTGTATATTTTTTTTGCATGCACTGCGGTTGGCTTACCCCATCATCCGAGTTAAAAGGAAACGCCTTGACCAAGGATAAAACGCGCCAGCCTGCTACCTTTAGAAAATACCTTATCCTGTTGATCGTTGTCCCAGTGCTGGCAACATGCATCTTCTCTTTTGCCGCACTCAAATATGACGGTCTCGTAAAAAGTCGAAAACTTAAATTTTAACCGCAACATATAGTGCTTTATAGATTTAAAAAGCCCGCATATTGTATTAAAAATATTTTCGGCGGACTTTTTACGAGACCATCAAATATGGATCACCCGGTTTTCGAGTGGACAAAACCCAGCATGGATTACATATTTCCAAGGTCTTAAACAATCAAAACCCCGTGCAACCGGGCGACTTGATCGTGGCCCTCAATGGCTTGTCCTACGCAAAAGTTCTTGGCCTTCTCCTCAGCTCACCATCCGGGCAAAGTTCCACGGACGCCGTTACTGTACTCCACAATAATCAGAAATTAAATTTCACGCCGGTCTTTACGCCGATTACCTGGCCCGCCTACCTTATCGTTGCCTGGCCGCATCTGCTCCTTATTTCCCTTTTTCTATTTCTTGGCACCATTGCTTTATTCTGGGCCGATCCCCGACAACCGGTGGCCGTTTTTTTTTTCATGCTCTGCTGGTTTGCAACCACCATTGCCACGACTTTGCCTTCTCATCTTGGTCTGCTTCAACCAAAAATTATTTCACTGAGTTTTCTGGGCATCGCCCTGAGCAACTGGTTTGCCTTCGGCGCTCTGGGCCACTTCATCTGCCGATTTCCCCGGGAAAGGGATCTCTTCAGGACAAAACCATTGCTGGCACCGATGCTCTATCTTGTTCCACCGCTTATTGCACTTGGCTGCGCATTGTTCATTGCCGGTTTCACGGATGACTTCTTCAGTGAGTTACAGCGATTCCGAAATTTTAGCGTGCCGGCCATCATCATCGGCTCTTTTATAAAACATATCGTTGACCTGCGTCATCTCCGCTCTCCCTCGTCCAAAAACCAGGTCAAACTTTCTCTGGCCGCATACTGGCTGACCTTTACCCCATACGTTGCACTCTACCTTCTGCCCAACCTGCTCTTCGATCGGCCGCTGATCTCCTTCCGCATCGTTGTGCTGGCGGCTATCATTCTACCGGCAGCTTACCTCGTTGCCCTGCTACGCTACAAGCTCCGTAGCGTAGACAGACTCATCAGCCGCACCGCTGCCTATTTTATCGTCATTCTCTTTCTATCCCTGTCCTATAGTGTCCTGCTTGCGCTGTTAAAACGATGGCTTTTTGGCCGACAAGTTTTTTCCGAAGAACTTTTTCTGCTTTTTCTTCTGGCAATAGCGCTTGGCATTACCCCTCTTATCAACTGGACACAGGGTCTGGTCGACCGTTATTTTTTTCGCTACCGCCCTAATGACAATGAGCTGCTTTTTGCTTTCAGTAAAAAACTGGCGTCTACGATGCTGCTTTCCGAACTGACAACGCTTATAACCGATGAACTGCCCCAGCAGGTGCAGATCACTGGCAGTGCCCTGCTGTTGCTTAAGGGCAAACATAGCCTTCTGTATCCGGAACATCTTCGTATCGGCTCCAGGCCCTGGCCTGACAGCCACCTCATAAAACGTTTCAGAAATGGGGAGCAGGCCCTTTTCTGCCACGAAGAACAGTCCGATCCCCAACTGAACATGGAATTGTCACAACTGCAGGCGGCAGGGTATGTCCTTGCCCTGCCTTTATCGGGAAGCGCACTGCTGACCGGTGTTCTTCTGCTTGGCCCCCGTAAGGATGGACGTCTTTTTCGGGAAAATGATATCCGCATGCTGGCAACACTCGGCAATCAGACTGCCATTGCCCTAAAAAACAGCCTGCATTATACATCGCTGGTCAATAGCAAGAAACAACTTGAAGCCCTGTTTTCCAGATTGGTCCAGAACGAAAAGATGGCCGCTCTGGGCGAAATGAGCGCTACCCTTGCCCATGAAATCAAGAATCCGCTCGGTATTATCCGCAGTTCGGCCCAGTATCTTGCAGAGGAAAAACGAACCGCCGAAATCAACCAGGAAATGCTCTACTATATCATTGACGAAGTGGACGGGCTGAATATGGTGATCACCAATATTCTCGGCCTGGCAAAGTTCAAAAATCCCAGCTTCAAACCCATTGATCTGCAGCGGGACATCTCAACGCTCTTGGGCCAATGGCAAGGTTCGGACGACCATAATCCGAAAATCCGGATACACGGTACAGTTGCCAGACGGCTCCCGCTCCTGTGTGCCGATTTTCAGCAAATACGCCAGCTGCTCTTCAACTTGCTCCGTAACAGTGAAGAAGCCCTGGCTGATGGCGGCAACATTACCCTGTCGGTGAAAAAGGATCATACGTTTGCCCTGTTTCGGCTCAAGGATGATGGTCCCGGAATTGCCGAAAAATATACGGACCACTTGTTTAAGAAATTTTTCACCACCAAGAAAGATGGCATCGGCCTGGGGCTGAGTGTCTGCGAACAGATTGTCAGCGCCCACCAGGGTGCCATCACCATACAAAATAGACCAACCGGCGGAACGGAAGTGTTGATTCGTTTGCCTTTCCAACCGCTGGCGACCATCGGAATAGAAAAACAACAAAACAGGAAAACCGGATGCGTGCAAAAATACTGATACTTGAAGATGAAGCTCGAATGCGCCGTTTGCTGGAACTGGTATTACGGGAACCCGGATACCAGGTGCAAACGGCAGCCGACGGCAAGCAGGGAATTACCCTCTGGAAGCAATGGCAACCTGACCTGGTTTTAAGTGATCTCAAGATGCCCAAAATGGATGGCCTGGAAGTACTGCGTTTTCGCAACGCCCTTTTCCCGGACATCCCTTTTATCTTCCTCACCGCTTTTGGGACGGTAAAAACAGCGGTAGCGGCCATGAAAGAGGGCGCCTTTGATTATCTGACCAAACCGGTGGACAACAACCGGGTACTTGAACTGGTGGCCAGAGCCTTAACTGCCGCTGGCGCACTGGCCGCTGATACCAGACAGATGATAGGCGCTTCTGCGGCTATGCAGAAATTGCGCCGCGAGATTACCATGGTGTCAAAAACAGACAGTTCCGTACTGATCACAGGAGAGTCAGGAACCGGAAAAGAACTGGCAGCCAAGGCCATCCACGGTGCCTATGGCGGCCAAGAGTCGCCCTTTATCCGGGTCAACTGCCCGGCGATCCCCAAAGACCTTTTAGAAAGTGAACTCTTCGGGCACCGGCGCGGTGCCTTTACCGGCGCCATCGAAGACCGCAAGGGGGCCTTTGTCAGTGCCAACGGCGGCACCCTGTTTCTTGATGAAATCGGTGATCTTCCCCGGGACCTGCAGCCCAAACTGCTCCACGCTGTGGAACAAAAAAAAGTGACACCGATAGGCGGATCACGACCACTGAAGGTCCGGGCCAAAATCGTTTCCGCAACCAACCGTGACATAGAGTCCATGGTTGCCCGGGGGACGTTTCGACGGGATCTTTTCTATCGCTTGAACACCTTACACCTGCACCTGCAGCCCCTGCGACAACGTGATGAGGATATCGAGGAACTGGCCAGCCATTTTCTCATTCAGTTCGCTAACCAATATGGGGAAAAACCACTGAAGCTGGACCAGGCTGCCCTGGCCCGCATGCAGGCGTATGAATGGCCCGGCAATATCCGCGAGTTGCGCAATATTCTGGAGAGGGGCTGCCTGCAGTGCCGGGGTGAGATCTTTAGCGCTGCCCTGCTGTCCGACATCATGGGACACGGGAATACAGTTGCGGAAGACCGCTCAATCACAAACAATGGTATTGACCTTGCCGGAAAAGAACAAGACCTGATTAGAAAGGCCCTGAAACAGTGCCGCTGGAACCAGTCCCACGCCGCACAACAACTGGGCATTACTCGAAACACCCTGCGTTATCGGATAAAAAAATATGGCATACGGAAGGCTGAAGGCTGAAAATTTTAGAGGCACTGCAAGCCAAAACGTTGCTTTTCGGCATCCTGCCAGACGATCCGGCCTTGAATGCGGACAGGTTCCTGCCCGTTCGGGGGTCGATCTGCATCCGGCAGACAAAGGATCTCCAACTGCCGGCCCCGGCAAAGCGACACTGCCCGGTTGGTCCTGATCCCGATACCGTTTATACTGGCGTTCCGGATTGTTCCAAGATGCCAGGCCGAAGTGCCCCGAGTAGTATCCTGACAGGAAAAAGAAACCACTATATTCAAATAACGACGCGCGAACCGTCGGCGCCCGTCAAATGGCGGGTGTTTTTCCATAACCCTCCTGCATGTTTTCACGACACCCCAAAAAAAATTGGGGTGTTGTGAAATATTTTGTTTTATTTTTCTCCGTTATTCCGGACATCTATGCTGCCGGCAAAAAACAGCATTTATATTCCGTTGATATCTTTTAAAAGCAAAAACAATGCCCACTTTAAATATGTCGTTATTTCACTCTATCAGCCGTTAAATCCAGTTACGGGTAGCGATGCATACTGGCCATCCGGTGCATATGCACCACCGACTTTGGTGTATATGCACCGGTAAGAAAAAGACAGGTTCTACCGGCTAAGGTGCTGCTGATGAACCATAAAAAAGGGGCTCCATGAAGGAGCCCCTGAAGGTCATGCCGGCAGTTGAACATAAAATCAACCGGCAGTTATGCGGTTATGACAGATCAGTCGACGTAAGCCGCCGCAACGCTCTTGCCACGCCAGTTCCAATAGCTGCTGCCGCCGGTGCGCCAGACGATGAGGCCATTGGCAATCCGGGGACGGCTGTCCCACAGGCCTTCGCCATCGGGATCATTGGTCAGCTGCACCAGGGCCGGAGTGTCCGCATTGAGGTCATAGTAAAAAACTTCTTTGTCACCGTCGCTGTTTTCGACGCCGTACTCAAAGGCACTGAAAACGACAACACCGTCGGAAATTTGAGGAAAACATACATCTCCTCTGCGGTTCCTTTGATCTAAGTATAGGCCGGTGTAATTGAAATCTGCCGGCACATCGGTCATCGTCTCGTTGGCGATGTCATAGACAACGACAACAGACGCATCAATCACGTCTTCGTCATAATCCCAATTGTCACGAAATTCAACCCATGTGAGGTAGGTACCGTCGTTGCGGGTCGGTGCGGCAGACGTATCTTCATACCAATAACCTTTGTAGTTGGGGTGGCTGCCGGTAATGGTGACCACTGCCGGTGTTTCAGCATTCAGGTTGTAATACATTGCGTGCGTGGGCACCGGACCAGATGCAGAGGAAGGTCCTTCCGTCCAGCTGATAACCCCGTTGGCGATGGTCGGGCAAAACGGCAAATCTTCTGCACTGTAGATCAGACCATTTTCTCCGGTATTAAGATTATAATAATAAATATCATCGGAGGAATCGCGCCATACAGCGATGCCGCCGTCAACGGAGACTTTGTATCCACTTGTACCTATGTTCGTTGTCTCTCCGGTGGAAATGTTATAGGCGTATGCCAGATAGGCATCCTCCGCATCACCCTCTTCATCGTAATCATCCGCGTCACTGTCATTGTACCAGGTAATGAAGTCCCCGTCAGTCTGGGGGTTTTTCTCCTGGATTTCATTATCGGTGACTTTTTTGATGTCGCGAACACCGCCCAGATTAATATAATAGACCTCGCTCAAAAATTCAAGATCATCGTAACCGTCCTCCCCATATGTGCCCCACAACGCAGGGTCGTCATCCAGGTAGCGGCCCCGGTCCAGGGCCATGAAGGCCACCACGCCGTTAGCCACTGAAAAATTTTCCACCCTCAGGTCGGCCGGTGTGAGGGTCACCGGTTTGGCCTCTTGATCCGCCTGCTTGGCAAAAAGGCGGAAGGAATGGTCGCGGTGCAGGAAAACGGCCTTACCGCCGGCGGCTGCATAGACGGCAACCTGCTGAAAATCACGATCCCCGGTCAGGTTCTCGAGCTTTTCGGTGGTCACATCGTACATGACCAGGACCCGGGAAGGGTTGTTGGCGTCTTTATATTCAAAAAGATCATAAATTTTGGTCCCGTCAACCATGAGGTCGCCGTCTTCATCGGCTTCCTCACCGTTTTCAGTGACCTGGTCCCCTATTATGGCGGCCCGGGTGTCAAGATCGTAGACAAAAATCTGGTCATTGCCGTCTTGGTCTTCGTCGATATAGGCAAAGAACCCGTCACCGGTTTCCACATTGTCGAGAGCTCCGGCATAGGCAACAAGGTCAGGTTCAGTATCGGTGCCCACATCTGATTTGGCAAGATACCAGATGGTCCCCTCCCCGGCTTCCCATAAAAAATAGTCCGGGCCGGCCACGGGGTAGCTTTGGGGTGGATTTGGTGTATCTAAATCCATAACCGCGGGGGCGGGCCCAACAGGGTTGTAAATTGCAACCGCTTCATCGCTCACACCGGGCTCGTAATAATAGGCAATGCCGTCCTCAACCCAGGTAAAGATGCCGTTGGCGGAACGGAAATATTGAGGATCGGTAAGTTCGTCGTCATCGCCGTTAATGATCTCAGACGTTACGCCAGGTTGTGCAGACATGTCGTAAACGATAATGTCCCCGTCATTGATGACGGCCAGGTACACCCCGATGGCATCGATCGGTTCGTTGGCAATTTCAAACTCAGTAAATGTCGGTGTTGCTTCGGAAAGATCGGCACGGTAAATCGATCCGCTTTCATCTTCCTCGTGGGCCACTACGGCCAGGTTACCGTTGACATATACGCTGTAGTACTCTTGCAAATCTTTCTCGGCGTCAAAGGGCAGATCAATAGCCCCGCCGGTACCGTCTTCGGGCACATAGTAGTAGAATCTGGGCTGATCGGCCCGGGCTACGTCGTTGGCCACGGAGACAATGGTGGTGCCGTCAAAGGCGATGGGTGAATCATCACAGTCATTAAACGCCCAGGGCACAACGGATCCGCCGGGCCCGGGGGCCAGGGCGGCGACAGTGGTGCCGTCATAATAGCTCACGTTGATGGAGCGGCCCTTCCACACGATCCAGTTGCCGTCGGTTTCCACTTCGTGGGTGTCGGCGGTGGCCGCCTGCGGGGTCACAGCACCGGTGGGTGAAACCGCGCCCAGGGTCACCATGTCCCCCGTTCTGTAATCCGCAAGGTTATTGTCATCATTTGAACTCGAACTGCAGCCGAAAATTGTAAACATGCCAATGATTGCGATAAATGCAACCCACCAATATTTCTTCATTCTGATCTCTCCTAAGTCTTATTGATTAAAAATGCCTCTGTATCGTTTCCAATAATTTATAAAATCACTACCATTGAATCTGATATCACCCCCTTTTTTTAATTCGCCTGTTTAATCGTTTTTATGCCCGGTTTTTCACTGCCGCCGGCAGAAGGCAGCATTTTTCTTCCGTCTATGTTTCAAAGCAAAAACAATGCCCACTTTAAATCTTCCGTTATTTCAATATATTATCGATACAATCCAGTTGCGGGCATTGACGCATACTGGCAATTTGGTGCATATGCACCACCAGCTTTGGTGTATATGCACCGATACGGGAAACGACCATTCCCATCGGCAATTTTTTGTTTTACTGATACTGTTCGTATGGATAGAAAGCGGCTGCCAGCGGCGCCCCATGGCAGACTTCACAGCTTCTGCCCCCGGGTTTGACCCGTATACGGATAATAGGGCATGAATTGATGATTGACACCCAATTGCTTTATTGTCATACTCATATCCGTAGAGATTGTTTCCTCTCTTTTTATCCATGGCGCACACAACAGGAACCGGGCAGACGGCTATATCCCATCAATTGAGCAGCAGTGGGATCCGTATTGTCATTATATCATTAATTGCCGGCTGTGCTGTTCATACCGCCCGATTTCCGGAGCATGCAAAGAATCCCGGCCAATGACGCCGGCGATGGATTCGCCCCTGAAAGGGAGATGGCATACCCCGGGATGCAACAATTAAAGACGACTATAATCGAGGTATCGTTCGCCGATGACAAAGCACCTGATCATCACAATAATAGCGACCTGTTTGATCACACTGCCCGGGTGCAGTCCGCCTGAAAAAAGCGAAACCATCCGGGAAAAGCCGCACATGGTCCGGATAGAAAAAATCATCGAATGCGACCTGCCGGTTACTGTGAGTGCCGTGGGAAGATTGATCCCAAATCGGGAAGTCGTTATTTCTTCACAGGTCGCTGGAATTGTGGCGGCCTACAAAGCTGATGTCGGTTCTAAAATTCTGAAAGGCAACAGTCTGGTGCAGCTTGATCCGACGGACCATCGCCTGGTTCTTGACGAAGCCCGGGCAAACCTTCTATCTGCCCGGGCAAATCTGGCCGCTGCTGCAAACGCCTTTAAACGCGCCCGGCAACTGCTGCCTGAAAATGTAATTACACCCGAGGCGTTTGATAAATTCGAGGCCGGATACAAAACATCCGGTGCTCGGGCCGTCCAGCTTGAAACCGCTGTCAATATGGCACAGCGACAACTGGACAAAACAAATATCAATGCCCCCTTTGGCGGTTATGTAACCAGGCGGTTCGTGGAAATTGGCCAGAACATCGCTGTTGGCGAGCCGGTGATGGCCATGGCGGACATGAAAACCATGAGGATCAAGGTCCATCTCAATGAACGTGATTATGTTCACCTGGACAAGGATGATCCGGTAACGGTCAGGATCGAGGCCTATCCGGCGTCTTTGTTTCCGGGCAAGGTGGACAAAATAGGCATCAAGGCCGATCCGCTCACCAATACATTCGAAGTGGAAATCCTTGTTGAAAATCCGGGAATCATTCTAAAAGCTGGATTGACCGCACGCGTATCCATAAGAACCGATATCCTCCGTGATGCGATCATGATCCCCCAGAGTTGTGTTCTGTTCAGGGAAGACCGAAAAGAGGTTTTTATAATCGAAAACAAAGATACCGCCGCCAACCGGGAAATTGAACTGGGCCGAACTCAAGGCGCCAGAGTCAGAATTATCAAAGGGCTGGTTTCCGGGGACACCCTGGTGGTCACAGGGAGCCAGTATCTCAGGTCGGGAGACAAAGTTACCATCGCACCATGAAGATTTGTAGCTCCCGGCATAAGGATGATATGCCCGTAAATGAAAATGGCTGATTAAGGTAGCAAACATACCTTGAAATTTTTTTCTTTTATCATAAAACGATGGCTAATTTTCAGCCTGCTGGTCATTGTCCTGCCCGTCGTGGCAGGAACATTCGCCTACAAATCCCTTCCAAAGGAGGGCGAACCGGAAATATCAGCCCCGATAGCCCTTGTCATAACACTGTATCCCGGGGCATCACCTGCCGAGATTGAAAGCCTGGTGACCACACCCATCGAGGAGGCCCTGAGCGATCTGAAAGATGTCGATGAAATGCGCTCTGATTCTGCAGAGGGGGTGTCGGTTATCATCATCGATTTTGAAGCGGAAGCCGATCTTGAAAGATCGCTCCAGAAAGTCCGGGAAAAAGTCACCGATGCCCGGAAAGATCTTCCCGAAGACGCCGAGGACCCGGAAGTCAATGAGGTGAGTTTTTCCGATATCCCGATCATGATTGCATCGGTTACCGGAGACATCGATCCGGTTAAGCTCCGGAAACTCGCAGAGGACGTTGCAAAAGAGATCGAAATGATGCCCGAAGTCCTCGAAGCCGATGTCGCCGGCGGGCTTGTCCGTGAGATACAGATCTATCTGGAACCGGAAAGACTGAACCAGTACCACCTGACACTGCTTGATGTATACAGTGCCGTGAAACGCTCGGACATCAACATTCCCGGCGGACAGGTCAATGTGGAAGGCCGGCGGCTTTTACTGCGGACCCTGACCGAAATAAAAAACGTAAAAGATTACGCAATGGTGCCGCTACTCCGGCAGGAAGACCGCGTGGTCTTCCTTGGGGACGTGGGCACTGTAATAGACGGTCATTCCGAAGATATCAGCTACTCGCGTGTCAACGGCGTTGCATCCGCGGCCATTGCCATAAAAAAACGCAACGGCGCAAACATACTCAAAACAACCGAAAAAGTCCGCACCAGACTCAAAACCCTGGAAAAATCCTTTCCTGCCGGGGTCCATACCGTTATCACAGCGGAAAAATCAAAGTTTATCAAACAGAGTTTCGACCAGATGAACAATTCTGCGGTGGTAGGCCTTATCATCGTTATTCTCGTGCTCTATTTTGCCATGGGGTTGAGAAACTCCGTTATCACATCCCTGTCAATTCCGCTGTCACTTCTTTTGACCTTCGTTTTTCTCAAGGTTTTCGGCCTGTCAAACAACGACATGGTCCGGTTTTCACTGGTCCTGTGTATCGGCATGCTGGTGGACAATGCCATTATCGTGGTTGAAAACGTATATCACCACTACCAGCTCGGCAAAGACAGGGTCACGGCCGTCATAGAGGGAACAGCTGAAATCGCCATGCCGGTCATATCGGCCACCTTGACGACCATGGCAGCCTTTCTGCCCATACTGCTCATGACCGGCGTCACAGGCGAGTACCTTGGCTTTATCCCCAAAACCGTAGGCATTGCCCTGTCCGCATCCCTGGTTATTGCCCTTATTGCAAACCCCCTGATTTTGAGCTTTTTCATGAAGCAGACAACAAAAAAGGGGCGCATCGTCAAACCCGAAGATGACCTCAAATGGTTGAAAAAAATTTATGTGCGAGGGGTTTCATGGGCATTGAATCACCGTTTCCAGGTAGTTGGCATGATCTGCTTAAGCCTCGTGCTGGCAGCCTGCCTCCTGGCATTCAAACTGGTAAAAGTCGACATGTTTCCGGATGTGGATTTCGATTATATCTATATCACGGTGGAAACACCGCGCGGAACCGAAGTCGGTATCACCAATTCGGTGGCGGAAGAAATTGAAAAAATTGTCAAGGATAACGTGCCTGAGCTTGTCCGGGTGGTATCTACCGTGGGCCAGCAGGGACAGAGCGCCTATGAATTTTCCTTTGGCACGGGGACCCGGAGCAATTTTGCGGAAATAACGATAGAGTTGGAAGACGGCAAGGAGTATGCCCGCGCATCCCATAAGCAGATCCAAAACCGTATCCGGCCCTTTTTAGAAAAAATACCAGGGGCGGATATCCGATTCCGGGCCATTGAATGGGGACCGCCCACGGTAGCGCCTGTTCTGATAAAAATCATCGGGCCTGAAATAAAAACACTGCGGGGCATAACAGCCCGGGTGCGGCAGATCATGGAAAATATCCACGGGGTCGCCGATATCAAGGATGATTTTTCAGATGCACCGCCCGAACTTCGCGTAAAAATCGACCGGCCAAGGGCCGCATCCATGGGAATTCCCCTTGAATCCATCGCCCTGATCCTGAGAGGGGCAACGGCAGGCCTTGATATACGGGAATTTCGGGACGAACTGGATGTTTCAAAAAAATACGACCTGAAGGTTCGCTTTTCCCCGAAATCGCGGATCAGCCCGAACATGTTAGATGACATCAGGATTCGCTCGAATTCCGGACAGCTCGTCCCCCTTTCCACTATTGCAGAATTCAGCATGGGCAAAGGACTGAACAGCATAAGGCATTCCGACCGGCGGCGTATTGTCAGAATCTCCGCCAACAACCAGGGCAGATCGGCTGTGGAAATCACTGCGGAACTGAGGAAAAAACTAAACCGTCTGGCGCTTCCAGCCGGCTATAGTTTCGACTATTCAGGTGAATATGAAGAGACCACGGAATCCTTTGAGAGCCTGGGGCTGGCCTATATCGTTGCCGCCATCCTGATTTTCACCCTGCTGGTGTCTCAATTTAACTCCCTGGCCCAGCCCTTTGCCATCCTTTCGGCACTGCCGCTGTCGGTGGTGGGCGCCATGGCGGGTCTCTATATTACGGGCAACGATTTTTCCATCATGAGTTTTATCGGACTGGTGGGGCTCAGCGGCATCGTGGTCAATGACTCCATTGTGCTTGTGGACTGCATCAACCGCAAACGGGAAGACGGACGCAATATGTTTGATGCTGTTGTCGCCGGGGGCCAGCAGCGTCTCCGGCCGATCATCTCCACGACACTGTCAACCGTCGGCGGCATTCTGACCCTGACGATTACCGATAAACTCTGGGAAGGCCTAGGGGTGGTGATCATTTTCGGTATCTGTTTTGCCACTGTTTTAACCCTGATCGTGGTCCCCGTCATGTATTCAATTTTTGAAGGTATCCGCTATTATATCCTCTCGGCCTTTAAGGGCCCCCGATGGAAAGAGGCCCCCACAGGCACCAGCTTTTACTTTTCACGCCGCAGATATGCCCGCGTGGGGTTTATCCTGGTCATGGCGGTCCAGGTGCTGGTGCTGGCCGGCGGGGGGGCAATCCTTTTGCCGGAATTTTTGAATATCATCGGCCAAACCACCTTTCAGGCCCCAACGCTGCTGAAACTTGTCATTGAAATAGCCGTCTTCTGTATCGCCATGGGGCTCAAGGCAGGAGGACTTTTGATTCTGCTCCTGATGCCCGCATGGGCCGGACTTGTTTACTTTATGGCCAAAAGAAGCCGGGAGGGGTACTACGTGGATGTCACTGCCAAAGGGGTATTCGTGGGAAGCCCGGTGGATCGGTTTTTCCTGAAAAAAGAGGATATCCGCAAAATCAAGCCGGCCCGATTTTTTCCATCCATCCCGTCCATCATCATCTATTCCGGACGCCGGAAAATAATCATCCGCAAGCTCGTTGCGACACAACAACGCCAAAACAAAAAACCGATTTTGGCCTGGCTTGCCGCAAAGGCGCCTTCACGGATGGAAATACGCGACGGAATGATGCATCTGAAAAAATCCCTTGAAACACTTGTCGACCGTTAAATAAATAATCAGGCATAACACCCGATCAAATTCATCGGGACAAAGTCTCCAATGCTGGCGCGTGTCTCCCTTTTATCTTCAACCGATCTATTTTATTCACAATTCTTATTAAAATATTTACAACCGGACATTTGATGCCGGATGCAGTCCCAGTTTGTCAACAGGTCGGTTTATTGTGGGAGGCGGCGGGGCTGTCTCTAACGCTTTGTTGTGCGAATTTATTATATTATTTTTTGCCAAAATTCTTGATCAAATGATTGGCTATACATATTGATGTGACGATTTACATTATAAACCTCAAAACCAAATTTTTTATATAGGTTACGAGCATCTTTCAAGCAACTATAGGTTTCTAAACGTAATATCTGTATATTATGATCCTCAGAGTGTTTTTTAACATTATTTAACAGTTTTTTTGCCACTCCAAGGCCTCTAAAATCTGGCTTAACTAAGAGAAAGTTGATAAATGCAACTTCCTCTGGTCTCAATGATACAGCAATTGAACCAATAGGAATGTCTTTATTAGTGGCTATTCATAATTTGTTAAATTCATGATGGTTGGTTAAAAAATAAATTACTTTTTTAGCAATATCTATTTCGAATGTTGACACTGGTGTCCGGTTAAGAATCGAATAAATTCAGTTGTATATGACCGGTAGTAATTTCTTTTTTGTAATAACTCTCTGTGAGAGCCCATGAAATAAGGGTTTTCTCAAAAAGAGTAATGCTTAAAATCTGTAAAATTGTATAGAGGCTCTGTTCGAGGTTCAAGCGCTTCTTCATGATGGCAACCAATACATAAACGGAGATTGCAATCCAAATCTGAGTTTTGACAGCGGTTTCAGAAATACCAAAAAATTTCTTTATTCGAAGATGCTGCTTGATCCATTTAAAGAACAGTTCCACTTGCCATCGGTACTTGTATAAATTTGCTACGGTCCGAGCTTCTAATGAAAAATTGTTGGTTAAAAACGTTAGGCGTTTTCCGGTTTCTTTGTCGTAGTACTTTATTCGCCTGAGTTTTTCAGGATAAGCCTTCGCCGATTTTGCTACGCCCGGCCGTACTGTCTGGTCACAAATAATACCGGTGAGCTTATCCACTGGAGAGGAGTAAAGCCGACGCAGTTTCGTATTCCTTTTACTTCTCAAAATGAAAAAGGCTAAACCGCAGTGAAGCCTGTATAGTCTCTCAAAATCGAGGTAAGCGCGGTCCATAACATAAATCGATCCAGGCTCAGGGAACAGCTCATCAAGGATATTGACATCATGGACTTTGGCCTCGGTTATGGATACAAACGAAGGGATATTACCCCTCAGGTCAAGTAGTGTATGGACTTTTATACCGCTTTTGGTTGATCGAAACCGAGCCCATGGAAAAACAGCGCGGCACAGGTCAATCGTGGATGCATCCAAGGCGTAAACCGTTTCATCAAGCTGGAGGCCAAAGTCATCACCGGCATAAAGCTTACGGGCTTGACCGATCAGTACCTGTGCAAAGTCACAGTAAATACGCCAGTCACGTTTTTCGTTGGCATCAGCAATTGTGCTTCTGGCAATTTTGTTCTGAATGCCAACGTGGTGGAGTTTGTTTTGCATTGCACGTAAGCACAGCACCGTATCACGGAGACTTTCACGATAGGTCAACTGCGCGAAGGCCATACAAAGAAACTGTTCATAGCATGTAAAAGAGCGAATTCGATAATTACCTTTATACCGTTTAACGCATGTTCGGAAACTTTTTTTTGGTAGAAAATCTAACAATTGAGAAAATACAATTCGCCCTTGATGCATTGCTGCCTCCCTTCGGTTTTATGTGGTTTGAAGGGATTTATAGGGCAATTGGGGCAATTTGAAAAGGTTGCCCATTCAAAATGGGCTACATTCTCTTTTATTCCAATGGTCTATAACGTTTTTTGACAATCTAAACCGGACACTATTGGAATGTTGAGTCAAATTTGAATTGCTCCCAATACAATCTACCGTGCATAGATATAAGCCAACCGATATCTCCAGGACGTGGACTTCTGAGTTCAATATCCATGATAGAAACATATAAAATGACTAGTATCAGTTTGTTGTTTTCTGCGCACACCGTTTGAGCTCCGTGGTGGCAGGGCGCGGGCCCTGACATCCACTGAAGCGAATTCGTTACGCAGGTTTTAATTTCTTATACATGCTGACACATTCAAGCTTAGTATTATTGGGGAGCTGATGAAAAGTTTTTTTTGTTTTGATATAGCCATGATATTTGTAGAATTCGAGCGCATTAATTGTTGAACATGTATTTAAGTGATCTGTGCCATTTTCTAGTGCTAAAGATTCCAGCTTGAGTAAAATATTTTTTGCGATACCTTTACCAGTATGATCCGGGTGGATATATACAGCGCAAATTTCCGCTGTTTCAAGATCCAGTATTCCAAAGCCGCAAATTACGTTATTTTCTTCTGCGACAATTAGAATTTTTTCTTTTATCGCATTTTCATAAATTTGAGGATTAAGAATAAAAGTCCATTTTTTTATATTTTCAGAACTATAGTGGTTTTTGCACAGCGTTTGGATTGACGCTTTGTGCGTTTGAGATATTTTTTCCGTGTCTGATATTTTTCCTAAACGAATATTCATGATTATTGTTCAATGATTACAGCTTTTGATTTTGCAGAATTTTCTCTTAAATGTTTGATTTTTTTATATTCACCTGACTGAAAGCAATTTTGTAGCTTTTCCTTGTTTTCAAACTCGATCAAAATGACGCGTATTAAATCCCAACCTTCTGTTATAGACTCTAATTTTTCTGATTTGATTATATATTTTCCGCCAAATTTAATAATTATAGGCGAAGCTTGTTTGACATATTCAAGGTACATTGCCTTGTCATTAATCTCTTCTATCTCGGCTAAAAAATATACTGACATCATTTATCCTTTGCTTTTGTATAACGCCGCCAGCAGGTACTGGAGCACGCAGTGTGGAAGTCCCCCTGGCTGGCATTGTTATGCATTAGACATACCTTTACTCGACTATGCCAGTCTAGTTCCATTTGGGATTTCTTTATCTACAGTTGATAAAACCACTGAGCCATCAGCCCTGTGAAAACCAGTAACTAAGCATTCTGAAATAATTGGTCCGATTTGCTTCGGCGGAAAATTTACTACCGCTATAATTTGCCTACCCAAAAGCGCTTCAATTTTGTAAAGGTCAGTTATCTGCGCACTAGATTTTTTGATGCCAATATCAAGGCCAAAATCTATCATTAACTTATACGCAGGGCGACGAGCTTCAGGGAACTCTTGGGCCTCTATAATCGTACCCACGCGAATGTCTATTTTTTGGAAATCGTCCCAGTTAATAGTTTCCATTTTTACTGATGAACTCCTTTATGATGCATCTCGTGGTAGGAACGCCGGTCACCCGGCGCCACCCACACAGACCCGGACGTGCGGTTTTCTCGCATCCGGTTCTTCGGTTGGACTCGCTTCCGCGCGGATCTTCACAGTTGCCCGTTACAAGATCCAGTTGCTATTCCCCGCAGTGAGGTTGGCTCGTGTTATCCAGCCCTACATGTCCGGCACGAGTTTCCTTTGTGGGCTACGTCCTTCCGTCAGGTCCTTTCCCGTGCATGTGTCCATGACACATGCCTGTGGCTGGCTTTCCCAACCTCTGAGTACTATGCCTGATAAGACACCCCAATGGCATCTAGCCGCCTCGCGACGACCCACCTGGTTCAGGATCATGATGGCCAGGAGCGCAATGGGGCTTCCCGAGTTCTACAGCGCATCTCTTCCTGCATGCCACGGCCTGATGACTCCGGCGGACCTCCACATCCTCGCCAAAACGGATGCTTCTGTATTGCCTTCGGCGCACGTTAAAACCCTCGGCATCCGCAATTGCTATTTCGAAGCTGTACCAGCACTTCAGGGAGCGCGGTCTCCCCTACGGCCTACAGGATTCTCTGCCTACGCTTAGCCCATCTTGTTCGATGTTCTCTTTTATTGATCATTCTGTGGGGTGAGACCATCCGCGAATGACACCGGTTTCCGGGTCGCGGCTCGTTTCCAGCCAAATAATGTTGGCGTCCAGCACTCACAATAACAAAAAGCATCTCCGCCATGGACCCAAGGCTCGATACGGGTGGGTGGCTAACCCTTACAGAAAGCCATTGCTGTCTTTCCTCCCGGCAGGGACTTGCACCCTGCAAGATGCGCCGAGCTTCCCTCGGCGCGATAACGCCAAGCTAACCGGCGTAAAAGGGTGGAGGGAGCGATAGCGACCGGAACCATTTTGCGCCCGGGTTCAGGGCCTGGTTAGAGTGCAATATTTAAATTGGTTCAGTTTTATTGTTTAAAAGATTCCAGCCGATTTTGAACAATTTAACAAGGCTTTCTTGCATTACTAATTTTGCAACTTCATTAAGCGATATAACCGAATTCTTTTTATTGTTGATTTTAAGAAGATGATTTAGTCCTGAATTAATTGTTGACAACACTCTTTCAGTTGCTTCAATTGGGTTAAGCGTTCTATTTTCATAAGGATAACCAGATATTAAAATGTTAGCAAGATAGTTTAATTCTATAATACATTGTGTGTAATTATTTTGATTTTGTTTCTTGGTCATTCTGATTACTTTAAAAATAAGTATATCATTATCATTTATGGATTCAACAAGTTGATTCTGTTTAACACTATCTGGGAGTCGGTTTGCATTTAATTCTTCATGACTTTTTGGAAATTGATTTAAGTCAGTTTTTATATCATCAAAATATAAACGTGTAATATAATCCGGAGTTTTAGATTTTTCGATTTTCTTCAAAGGAGTAGATTGCGCCATACTTAAAAATGTTATCGCTGCTGAGGGGGAAACAAAACCTTTATGACTTCTGCGCGTTTCCCTGTTTGCTGCAAGGTTAGATTCAAGCATATCTTCAGAACTCAAGACATTATAAAGCCCCCCATTACCTTCAATATATTCTGTCGATATATAGCATATTCTTTGGAGCAAGCCGTTAAGAAAATAATGATCTTTTTTATCAAGTTCCGTCATTACAGAAATAATGGCATCCCAACTATTATCATCTTTTGATATTATATGATATTGATCCCATTCGAGTGATAAACTGTTTTCAAGTATTTTGTCGGTTAAATCATCATCAAATGACCGTTCAGAATTTGTTAAGGACAGCATAATTGTTTCCAGATCTATTATCCAAATAAGTTTGCATAATGCTAAAGTCACAAGGTCTTCATCCAATTCCATGAGTTTTTCAGCTGCAAAAGATTCAGAAACATCAACCATAATTTTTAGCCATATTGCAAATCTATCAAAATCAAACTTTTCTTCTTCGCCGGGTTTCTCATTTTTCCATAAATCTATATCAAAGATATTTTCAAGTTGTTTTGATGTTGTAAACGCAACTATTTCACCGGCATCTTCCAAACCTATAAAATTGATTAGTTGCATTAATCGCCTTGGCGCCATCTTTTCAATAATTTTTACTGCCTTGGATTCTTCAAACAACCAATTCTCAACCTGTTTTGAGTATTTTACAGGAACTATACCATTCATTTTATACGCCTTTTTGTAATATTGATCCTTCCGGCATAACACGTAGATCACCCGCCAGACCCGCCGCTTTTTGGCGGGGATGTCGGGTGTATGTATTTGTTAAATTTCTCAGACTCTTTTTTCAAAAACCAATTTAATTCCTAAAGCGATGAGAATCATGCCACAAATCCGGTTTATCCAAACTTGAACAAGTGGTTTAGCTCGAAGCCATTTAGAAAGCTTGCCAGCTCCGTAACCAATTGGAGCTTTTATAATAAAAGTTATTATTGCGAATATAAATCCCAGCAGAAGAAAGACAAGTGTTGGATGAGCCGTATTTTCCGGGACAAACTGTGGCAGAAACGCGAAATAGAAAATAGCGATTTTCGGGTTTGAAATATTTGAAATCGCGCCTTGTAAATACAGAGATTTTAATGACCTATACTCCATATTGGCCAATTTGATATCTTCCTGTTTGGATTTTATTTGTTTGATTCCAAGATATAATAGGTATGCGGCACCAATGATTTTTACAATTACAAATAGCGTTTCAGACGCCCGTAGGATCGCCCCTAAACCTAATGTCGCAAGTATTGTATGTCCTAAAAGTCCTGTACTGACGCCTGCAGCTGTAATTACACCTGATTTAGGACCTTGCCCTATAGATCGAGACATAACCAATATCATGTCTTGACCAGGTGTAATAATAAGTATCAGCGATGTTATTATAAATAAAATATAGTGAGTTTCTACCATATTTCCCCCTTTTAACAAGTTAACGTTAGAAATATGCCGCCCTGTTTTTTGGGTCGGCACCATTGATTGGTTATGAAAAAATGATTTTCCCTTTTTCTTGAAAAAATGTCTTGGTTTCTGTTCTTGAAAAAATATAAAGCTGGAAAAGAAAGAATATTGTCCACAATATTAAAAGAGTCTTTTTCGCAAGATCAACATAATTGGTAGGCTTGAAATTTACTATTTCTATAAATCCCCAAAAAGCAGACAAGGTAGAAAAAATTAAAATCGGCGCAACCACCCAACTCCTTATTTTGTATGTACCATAAAAAAGTACCCAAAAAATGATAACCGCGAGGCCAACCTCCCAAATACTTAGATTAATCTCTTTCGATATTATCAGCCCTGCTAAAAAGGCTATCGTAAGGAATATAGAAAAAATCAAATAAAGGAATTGGGTAATTTCAATCCCCCAAGGTAATTCGTGGCTTCTGTGTTGGTCCTTAGATAACATTTTATTCTTTGTTTATAACGCGGAACTCACAGGCAGCGGGGCCGAAGGCCCTTGTTGCCTGTGAAGTGATTGGTTAAAGGCCACCGGCTGATACTAAGACGACCTTCTGTTGCTCCCGATCAAAAACAATTATTCGCCATTTTTCATAATGAGTATAATGCGAAAAGGTGACCCAATCCATTTTACGCAATTTCTCATAATATGCTTTTAATACTTTCAGCTCCTGATAATTTTCTTCAAAATATTCTGATTTAGGTTGCCATAAAGGCAAAAAATTACTCGTTTCAAAATTTTTCTTGTTTGATAGCTGATCTGCAAGCTGCTCAGCATAATAATCAAGCTTTGGATCGTTCCATGGTATTGCTGTATGCGGTTCAAAACGCGCAGAATAGTTATAAAGTATTTTGCCTTGAATATTCCTGATATTAATTGTCAATTCGCCCTCATAGCAAGGATTGCCCTTAATTTTGATTATTAGTCGGTCTTTAGTCTCGCTGTTGCTGAAAAGGATATCAGCTTCCTTTGTGATTTCACATGTAGGAAAGTTATCGGCAAAAGCAAATATGGGAATAAAAATTATTATACTGATTATTAATTTCAACTTTTAGCCTTTAACGGGCTCTTCAGCGGGCGCAGTTGTTTGCGCTCCGCTGAAAGAGATGGTTAAGTATTACTAAGTCAACATTTTCTCCGTTTTCTTACAGGGCTACATGTACTTGGGCAAAGGGTGGATCTTTTGATTTTGTTCTTATTTCCTATAATTAAAGATTGTTGCAACTTCGCCCATTCGATGATGCCAAGTACTTCCACCAATTCAATATCGCTATAGCCGTTTAGAAGAAAACGTGCTCCGCCTTTGTAAAATCGCTTGGCAAGGTTTGGGGCTAATGTTTCTAACTTCGGTCCCTGGTCTTCCAGCAATACGAAATGCTTAAATGTTACTTCGCAAGCACGTTTAGATGGAGCAGCGTGTCGGACAGGGCCGATTCCTACCCAATTTATCTTTTCGGCAATTCCAAAACTTTTAGGTTCGGCGCCGATACCGCCGATTCCGATAACTGCTTCATATCTATAATCGCGAACTCGACCCATGCAGGTATTTACACCAAAGCGGCCACGTGTGTTCGGATCACCAGGATGGATTCTTTTATACGTGAGGATACGCATTAAAAGCATTTCCTTTCGCACTTAACGCCGTGCTTAGTGGCCGGGAAACGATTGCCTGAATCGGTAATCTTTCCCCCTATCAAATCCGCGGCTTCTTGAACCATGGATTAGTACCGAGCCTCGTACCTCGGCACGGTTACTAATCCTTTATTTGTTCGCGGTTCAATCCTTCCTGTATTTGCGTCCTAAAGAACGTCTCCGCTATCCCAAATAGGTTTCATAGTAGAATCCCAGATGCAACTACAGTTGCGGCCTGCGTTTTTGGCTTCGTACAATGCGAGGTCCGCGCGATTGATCGACTCTTCAACGCTAACGACAGGATCAATCATGGTAATGCCAAATGATGCAGTGACCATGGTCGGCTTTGGTTCGTCTCCGCCGATGTCAAGTGTAGTCGATCCATTGCGCAAACGTTCAATTATATTCTTGAGTGTCTGAAGATTGGTACCCGGAAAAGACAATAGAAATTCCTCACCACCATATCGGTAAACTCGGTCGTACCGCCGCAGATGCTGCCTAATATAGCTCACCCAGACAACGAGCATTTTGTCTCCGACAGAATGACCATAGGTATCGTTGATCGTCTTGAAATGATCCAAGTCCATCATCGCGATGCCGCATTCATGAACGCTACGCTTGACCAACTCGCGTTGTTCCCGCAGCCGGATAAGCATGCCGGTTCGGTTTTCGGCACCCGTCAACGGATCGCGATTATGGAGTAATTCTTCGAGTTCCTGTTTGAGTGAATAAATTTCCAGATGCAAACGGTCGACAGCATTTGTAAAATTATCATAGTCCTTCTGGGAACCTAACGCCTCGTTTGTCGAAGCAAGAACCAACCGTGCTGCAAGCTGATGCAGGCGGCGGTGCTCAGTCTCGATCGTTAAAAATGCCGGGTGATCCCGAAGTGCCTGAGACGGCGAAAGGTAATACCACTGGCCAAATCGACAATGACGATAGGCATCATCTGCTACGTCTCGATTATCGTAGGGTAATCGACAGATTATTGTTCGGGTGAGGTCCTTGGACCACTGTTCATGGTTGTAAATAGCTTGATCCAGTTGCTGCAATGTCGAACGCAACTCATCCATCTCAAAATTATAAAGCATAGATGTTTCCCCCAATTGCTTACGAACGCTTTGCTCACCGGAAAATTGGGAGCGCAGCGAGTAATTTTTCCGCGTGCAGCAACTTGTTGGCGATCGCCTTGTCAAGCTCACCTCGGCTGTCGTGGCGATCCTACTCATCTAACAAATGTTGAAGGTTGAGATCCGATACCGCTCCCCTGGTGCGCAAGACCGTGTCGACCTCCAGGACCGACGCGCCGTCCGCCGGGCCGTACCGGCCTGGTGCACCTCCCACGCGCAGTGCCCGTTCCGGTCCGTATCGGCCGTGTCGAGCGCCTCGAAATCGCCGGGGCCGAATGCGCCTGCCAGCCAGGCGTGTGGCGTGCCGCAGGAGGTCGTGTCCGCCTTGAATGATAAATAGCCTGTCCCTTGTCTCCTGTGCCGTTCTCCGGGCTGCTGCAGCTGCAGTGGTCGCGGGTACTCGTGGGCTTCTGCCGCCTATCGCTGCTGGTGCCGTCCTGTTGCGCATACTTCCTGTCCCTTGTATTTTCCAGTCTACCCGTCATGCTCCGGAATCCTGCGAAATAGCGGGCACAGATTCTGGTTGCGCGGCGCCATTGTGAAGATTCCGCATACCTTCTTTGGTACCGAATTGGGGCGGACGAGCAGGTTTGCATCCGCGATCTCATGCACGCTCATTTCATAGGCTGGGACTGCCTCGGCGGGAAGATCGAACACCAGTCGCAATCGGTCCATATCGCCAGCAATATGCTCAAAGGCTCTCTTCGTATCTGCGGGAATCGCCGGTGACGACTCAAAGAAGCACTCAACATCGCCCAGCACCCGTCCACGAATGGTCACGGCGTCAGCCGGAATGTCAAGTCGCTCACATATAGCGTTTCTGACCCTTTCCCACCCCCTTTGCGTGTAGGCCGCAGCTAAGACCTCAATGCGGTCGAATCCATTCAGAACGGCGCGAAAATCGGCGGGATCGATCAAAAGTGCATGCAACCGAGCGTCTTCCGCGAAAGCTCCGCCAGCGGGTCTGTCCGCCAGGTAGTGTCCCAGCAGAGCACGACGCAGCTGCGTTCCGCTGAGGATGTTCTCGGTAAGGATCGTGAGAGTGTCAGGGAGAGCATCTCTACCTGCTTCACAGATTCGCTGTACCGCTGTATCCAGGGCCAGTGCTCTGAATATATCCTGACCGGCGTGCGACAGCGTGAACAGTCGCTGCACACCACCCATATCGTCAGTGCGCTTCGTCGTAAAGATGAAGTGTCTCGCATCCTGTGCATTCGTTACACCCTGAATGAACCCGTCAACATCGTCCGCCGTGATGCACTCATGTGCAGCTATCACCTGCAGTAGCGCTTCTGCTTCATCGTCGCCGAACAGTGACAACCACCTGATAAGAAATCTCTCGAAGTCAGCTCGTGTGCGTAGTGATCCACTGGTATGATGATTGGCGGTCAATACTCCTACCGCGTCATTGAAGCGAGGATGGCCCCTGAGGTGGTTCAGTGCTGTAAGGCGATCAGCAAGGCCCTCAACAACGCTTTGGTCCGACTGCGGAAGAGATCGCGTCGCCAATGCTTCAGATCGACGTCTGATGCCTTCGAAGATGGCCCTGATGACGTCGTCGGGGATCACCACCAGCATGCCCGCATCAGTCGAGTAGGCGTATGCCTTAGTCCGTTTCAGTTCCGACGCATGGCTGTGACGAAGTCTGTCTGCTTTGGCGGCGAATCCCCCGAAGCGGCAGATGTAGACATTCCGTCCGTCACTGCACCTACCAATAGCGGGCAATAGAGCGAGTCCATTTAGTTCGACCTCGTTATCATCCCCCGTAGTGACGGCTGCTTCCTTTAGGAGATCCAGACCGTCTAGATCGTCTAACTCTCCAGCCTCCGCTTCGCCCATTGCACGCATGAGAGATTCAACGTCGACCGCGTCGCCGCTTCTCATCACGTTGACAGCGGCACTTACGGCAGAGAAGGCAGCCTGCAGCAACTGGACAGGAGAGTCCTCACCCCATTCCAGGTCCGGGTCGTGTTCGACACCCTCGATGCTGGCGTGGAGTGCAGCCCAAAGCGCCCCAAGAGTAGCATCAGAAGGTGTCGCGACGGGCTCAAGAACGAGCTGTCGGGCGAAACCGCCAGGCTTTGTGACAGAAAGGTAGTTGCGAAGCCCAAGACCTATGACAGAGGGGATCCGCTCACCATATCGAGCACCTTGATCGATGAGCCAGCGAGCAAACTGAATCATTGTGAGGAATCGCCGGCGGTCGAGTACGTGTGGCGTCAGTTCCGAAGGTGCCGGAATGTTACGAACAAGCATCTCAACAAATTGCACCTGCGATGTCGCATCATCGGCATCAATGGGTAGTATCTGGCTGCGAAGCTCCTCGGCGTTTGCCTGAATGACGTGGTCATAGGACAGCAGCGCGTGGCCGCTACCCTCGACCCGCGACAGGAGAATCTCCCAGCTAGATTCCACAGTATTCTCGTATGATCGGATAGTGCCACCTGTGTCGCACAGAAGCAGCTTGTGAGCAAAGACCGAATCCGGCACAAGCGGCGCCCCATCCTCTGCCGCCATGCGATAGCCATCAACGAAGACGTTAGGCACACCGGTGCAGTCACCCGGGACCCGTTCGGCACGAAAACGACAGAGGTTCAAGTGAACTCGTGCGGCCCTGCTAAGCATTCCGAGCAGGTCGGTTTCGTCTGCTAACGCAGCAGACAGATCCACGAACCCGGCTGGTTGGTAACGGAATACAGTGTCGCGATAGAGGTTTGTCGGTAACTCAATCGTCTCTGAGATGACCTCCAGTTGGTGTGGCCTGGAGTTGAGCACTCGTGATGCGGGCTGGCGTACCAGCAGCTGCTGTCCCTGCCGCAATACCATGGTGTCGTTATCGACGATGTTCCTGAGGCACAGAGGTTTGGTGGGGTACAGCGACGTCGTTTCTCGATGGGCCAGGACCCACTCAAGATACAGCATCCCGGCGTCGCGTGCTGTTTGGAGTAGCGTCGCATCATCCCGTTCACCACCTTCTGCCAGGCCATCGTGCGCAAACAGAAACAGAACGAGCTGGCCGTGGTAGCTTTGGAATACTCCCCAGCGGTCAGCGAACCCCGGCAAGAGACCATCGCCGCCGACAACGGCGGTGAGCAGTGTTGTAGCGCTTCGTTGATCCAGAGCCACTTCTTCAGCCTTGGTAATCCAGAAGGGTCTTAGCGGACGCCAGTACCCGCACGCGTTTGTGGCTATTACCAGAGCTCGCCATACTCCCTGAAGCTCGGCGAAGTCCTTCTCACGCCCTATGACAGAACAGAAGCAGCAGAGCTGGTGGTACTTTCTAAGCAACTGCAATCCTTCGTCGCCGGCGGCCATTAGACATGGCAACGACTCGCCGCCCGGAGTGTTCCGCAGAGATTCAAGGGCTGCCGCAAAGAAGAGCGAGGAAGCACGCGTGTAGCGCTCTTCACTCAGCCGGTTCCTAAATAGCAGGATGTTCAGTACTCTGATCACTTCAGCGATCTCAAAATTCGCAACCTCATCCAGCAGACGATCCGCTAGATCATCCGGCAGCTGGGCTTCGGTCCCGTACCGCACCGCGTGAATGATTGCATCCGGCGAGAGTGACCTTGCGAACTCCGCGTTGAGCAGCCGCGTGTCGGCAAGCATCACGTGCAAGAGAAGGACCCGTCCCACGGCACTCTCAACTGTTCGCACGAAGTGCTCAAGGGTCTGGCGAAGGGGTTCGACGTCTTCATCTGAGAGGCCTTCGGCGACGATACTCTCAAGAAGCGTATTAAGGAACACTTCCAGCTTCAGACCAGTAAGAGGCGACAAGTCGATGCGATCTGCAGCGAAGTGGGATGCTCTCCACTGCGGCAGTGCGAAGGCGTACATGTGCCTGAACAGCGATCCACGACCGTACTGCAGTTCCCATATGTGGGGCGCAATTTCAGCGGCTGTCGCTTGAATAGGGGCCAAGTCGCGGAGATGCGTCAAAAAGAAGGCTGCATTATCCGTCTGGACTCCCTCGCCATCGGGAAGGAGAGTTAGGTCAGTCAGTTCTGAGATGGCTTCACTCTCAGTTGCCGACGAGGCAACGCGGGTGTTCCACGAAACAGTATCAATGAAGTACTTGCTTTCGTCCTGGTACTCCCTGAAGGCCGCTCGGTACTGGCCTATCGTTCCAAGAAAGGCCTTATCCTCATTAACCTCCAAAGCAAGTTCCCCGAGCATCTGCCGCAGTCTCGTATTCCAGCCTTGCCCTTCGTTTTCACCGCGGACAATGAGGAAGATGTCGTCCACGTATCGGAAATAGTGGGCGTCGGCATCGGCGATGGCGGCCTCCACGTCCTGGTCGAACTGCATAAGATACAGTTCTGACAGGTACCGTGCGAAAGCCGGCCCCTGTGGTACGCCGCGTTCGCCATCTCCAATTTCTCGACACCAAGAAATCAGAGTCGCTGCGATATTCTCATACTTGCGGCGGCTGTCCGAGTCCAGGGCCCCAAGAACCTCCTCACACCCCCGCGATGGGCCACGGCCAAGCTTAACCCTAAGTCTCTCGATCAGAATGGCGTCATAGAAGGATCTAATGTCGAGAGCGACAACCCAGTAGTCGGCGTACGCGTCATCCTCGATGATCGAGGCAAGTTCCTTCGTATACCTTCTCCACTGTCCTAGCCAGGGCTTGTATATGTTAGCTTTTGCGAAGCTGGGCTCGAATCTGTACCCAAAAGACTGACTCGACACTTCCGCCCCGAACAGCCCATCGAGGATTCTCGTGAACCAAGTCGACAGTATCTTGTCTTCGGCGCTGAGAGTGACCAAACGTCGCGTCTTGTCCCCCCGCTCCGGACGATCAAAGACATAGTACTCCGCTAGGGGACGTTGTACTGTGAGATAGTGCCTGCACTGGTCCACACTCTCACTGGGATCCAGTGCCGCAAGTCGTCGACGGATAAAGAACAGACTCACCTCGTCATTTCGGACAGAGTAGCGCATCTGGGCTCGTACCATCACGTCGATGTCTGACGGGGATATGGCAAACATGTAATCGGAGATGGGGTCCGTGCCCTCAATGAACTCGACCGGAGACTTCACTACTGCGAAGCCCTGATCTGCTTCACATGGACACCCCTGGGTACCAAAACGGCTCTTCAGGTAAGAACACGTGGGTGGGTAGAGGTTCAGGTTGCGCAATTTCTCACTCGTGAGTGATGGCCTGAATCCTGGTTGTCGGCTGAAGAATTCGTACAGCAGGTCCCTGCCCAGTGAAATCTGTGAACTGGTCCTGAGACGGGTAAGGAGGCCGACTATCACTGTTCGCTCTCGCTCTGAGAGTTTTTCGCCCTCTCTGTAGCGTGTGACTATATCTCGCAGGATTGAGCATCCGCACAGAGAGTCAAGCACCCCATCAAGAGACAGGTCGGCATCGTCGGCTACCAAGGCTTGCAGTCTGAGGTAGTCCGGTTCGGCGGGGGCCACAGCCTGTTCTTCCAACCCGAAGCTCTGTCGTATTTTCTCCCAACCTGGTATCGGAAACTTCTCAAGTACTGCAAGATGCTCACCTGCGAGCTCCGGGTCAAGATTCCGAGGAAGGTCAGTCAGCAAACGCCGCAACGACGGGATATCTGGCACAAGCGCCGCATACCTACAGGACTTAGTGTGAAGCGATAAAGGCAGCTTCACCCCCTTGCCTAGTCTGGCGTTGGATGTTGGGGATGGTGGAAATCTGTCCACGGCGCAGAATTCAAGATCAGCCCCCACGCCGGACCGGTCCAGCACTAGCTGTTGCAGCGCGAATCCCTCAGCTCTTGGGACCCACTCACGCCAAACAAGCCAGATATGGACTCCTCGGTTACCGGAGGCCTCAAGCAGATAGGGCACCCCAACGTCAGCAATGACGCAGGCAATCCTCTGAACGACCGCAACCAGTTCGGCCTGCGCTCGCCCCTCAACTTCAGGGAAGTTGTCAAGGGATAGAACGTCCTTCCGTATGTCCACATCGAAGCAGATCCACCTGAGCCGTCGGTAGGCCATCTGGTACGTGAGCAGAGAGCGCTTCTGCTTCAGCATGCTGAGAATGCGCTCGTTCTGAATCGCTCTATAAACAGTTCTGTATCGGCCATCTGGCATCTGTTCAGCGTGTGCCGTTCGATTGCCAACAAAGACTCTTCGGATCAGATCAGCGAGACTCTCAAGTGCCTGGGGCTCTGCGGAGACCGTCATGCCGAATCCTCCTCTTCTGTTGACGGACAAGTCTGCGACAATACAGCATCAAGTTTGGCGATGATCCGCCCGTCTCCTGTTTCCTCCAGTCCCAACACTATGGGCAGGAAGTCGGGGTTGCGGGGTTTGAGGGCGATGAGTGTATGTTCCCATTCACCTTCGTCGCTGCCGCGTTTTTCGCTCTCGTAAAAATATCGTTTGCACCTGGCGAGTGCAGGACTCGTCGGTATTGAAGTCCGCCACGTCGCCCAACAAGTAATTGTGCAGACCTGAATAACATCACCCTTGTAATGTTATCCGATCAAATGTGAAACTTCATATCTTGTGATGATACATTAATAGCGCACGAAAAACAAACTACTAAAATCGTGGCATTTCTTGCCAATAGCGCCACCTGCCCTTGATTTATTGTCCACTGATCATCCTGCCAACAAACAACAAAACCCCACCTCTCAAAATTCATCGAGAAATGGGGTTTTCTGTTTTCATTGTGACTGTCCATCCTTTGTTAAAGGTGTGGAGCAATATCAATTTTTGCAAGAAAATATCTTATATAAAAATTTAGGGTATATGTCAAAATTTATTTATCGTTGCATCTTCTGAACGTTACATTGGATGCCATCCTCAATTTGAATCATTCGCAAATCTACGAAAAACCTTTCCCTAGCGGATCAAGTGGGAAAATGAATCGTTTTCGATATTGACGGGAATAAGCACAGACTGATTACCTGCATCGTTTATGGGCGGAAAAGAATTTATATCCGGGATGTTTTATGAATGGGGTGGATATGAAGGTTATCAACTGTGATGCCGCCGCTGAAAAGACGCTCGACCACATCCGTATCCTCGTGATTTCCCCATACGGCATATACGGGCTCCCTGAAACGATTTGACTCCGTCGAAATGGGATATAATCCCGCCGAGAAAACGACGTTTTCCAACTGCTTCGAGCAGGTTGTTTCGGAAGCGTGCCGGAATTTCATTCTTTTTGGTTTTTATACATTAGGGAACAACTTCCCATCGAGCGCCCCGTCCCCTGCCGGCAAGGCGGACCTTGCCTTGTTTTTTTTGTTCCGCGAGAACCTTTTTGATAAGTTACGTGCTGGCCGACGGCAGTTGGGCCGCAAGATCTCCCAGCGTAAACTGCTCAATCTGGGCGAGCACGGCCTGCCTGACCAAGTCGCTCTTAGCGGGACGGGCCTCAGTCGATTCAATCTGCTGCTCGAATTCCTTGTAAGCGCGGCGCAACATGCTCAGGAAGTAATTCCACCAAGGAACGATCTCGTTCTTTCCTTCATGCCATCCTTGAGAAGATTCTGCCAGGACACTGTCATAATCTTCTCTGCTCTCCTCGATAAGACGCTCCAGACTGACGTACCGTGCCACCTGAAAATCATGCGCCTGGAGCAAAAGAGTTGTAGACAGCCAGGAAACACGCCCGTTCCCATCACGAAACGGATGGATGCACAACAGATCGAACACAAAGGTGGCCACAATTAGAAGCGGTGGGACGCGTTCACCGTCGCGGGCTTCGCGGTAATTTCGGCAAAGCGCATCCACAGTCTCCGGAGTCTCCCTGACGGAAGTGGAAACGAACCTGATTTGCCTCTCACCGTTCGGCAGAATTTCGACAATCTCGTTGTCCCGCTTCTTCCATTCGCCCGCATCACCGGAAAAACCACCCTGGGCAAGACCGTGAAGCCGCTGGATGACCTTCGGTATGATGGACACCTGTCGTTTGCGCGAGAAAATCCAGTCTAAGGCCTGTCTGTAGCCGGCGAGTTCCTCTTCCGAACGATCCCGGGGCTTGACCTTTCCAATCACCACCGGACAAAGCCGGTCGGCCGGTATTGTCACCCCTTCAATCCGGTTCGATGATTCCACACTCTGAACTATGGCCTGTTCGCGCAGAGCTTCGAGAACTTCAGGCTTTTGCCTGAGGCAGAGGTCCTGTTTTCCGCGGGCTTCCATACATGAGCCGAGAAGCCAGCCTGTGCCCACCGGGATTGACGTTTCTGCCAGTTTCTTAGGGTCTAACGACAGCATGGTTGCTCACATCCTTTCATAAGTAGCCTAATAATAGCTTATTTTTTTATCCAGTAGCCAATTCTTTTTTCACAAAAACGCAAAATGAGGGTCAAGTGGTATCTCAAAAATAGATATCCTTTCAGGCGGATCAAGTGAAACCGTCAAAGTATGGCCCTTCGTTTCGAACGTCGTATCGACCATCCATACCAAAGCGAACTATAATAAAACCGTAACCCTTTTAGATAAGCTGAGCGATCAGCAGCAAGTTTTTAGCCATATAATTTCAGGATATTGTCAAATATCATAATTCCACCCAATGGGTGAAATTCGCATTGCCGGCGGACGCCCAGAATTTAAGTGCTAACGGCTAATTGCCAAGAGCGAATCGCTCATCGTATGTTTAATAGTCAGCCGATGCTTGACAAGACCTCACGGAAAATCATATTTGTATGGGTATACATAAAACCAACATGGAGAACAAAATGCCGCTATATGAATTCAAATGCCAGGATTGTGATAAATACATCGAAATACTGGTCATGAATAAAGAGGAAGAGGTGGAAATGAAATGCCCTGACTGCGGGTCTGTGAACCTGGAACGGATTCTCAGCAGTACCAGCCATGTCATGGGCATCGCCCCGGGGGGCCAGGGGGCTGCGGCCAAGACCCGAAACTGTTCAAGTGGCTCGTGTACCACTTATGACATCCCCGGATACAGCCGGTAACCGGACAAACAATACTGCTGCTCATGAAAATCCCATGGCGAATTAGCGACCTGATTGACCTGGAATACTTTCTCCATGCCGATGAAGAACCGGATGATCAATATGATCCGGAATCACGCCACCGGCGTGACCGTGCGATTTATCGGCAAACCATTCAGCCGGTTTTAAACAAGACCCCCTCCCCGGCCGAGTATAGACGGACCCTTCTAAAGCTCTGGCTGGATCACCGGCGGTTGAGCAATACCGAGGATGCCGAAGAAACGATGGCACTGCCGGGTACCCTATTTGCCGAAGTCTTTAAAATCATGCGCTACGGCACAGGTGCGGCCGGTATCTTCACGGGTTTTACCCTGGCCCTTTCCCTGCTGGGCTATTCAGGGACCCGTCCGGTGAATATCTCCATTCTTTTTGGCATATTTGTCCTGCTGCAGGTCCTGTTGATCGCAGTTTCATGCAGCCTTTTTGTCCTGCGCGGGTTCAGGGCAAATATCCACCCCACCTCAGTGGTATATACCCTGCTTCGCCGACTCCTGGCGAAACTGATCGAAAAATTCATAAACCGCGTTAAAAACCGTATTCCTGCCCACCGGCGCAACAGCATTCAGGCGGCGGCAGGGCATGTTACAGGGAAAAGCCGCATTTACGGCTCGCTCTTTTTATGGCCTTTTTTCATCATCGTCCAGATTTTTGCCGTCGGCTGCAACGGAGGCGTCCTAGCAGGCACCCTGCTGCGGGTCCTCACCACCGACCTGGCCTTTGGCTGGCAATCCACCATCCAGGTCAGCGCCAAGGTTGTTTATCTGATGGTTAAAACCATCAGCTGGCCCTGGTCTTTTTTTTTGCCGGTGGGCATGGCCCATCCGTCCCTGGCACAGATCCAGGGCAGCCGGATGGTGCTCAAGGAGGGCATCTACCAGCTCACCACCCCGGCCCTGGTGTCCTGGTGGCCGTTTTTATGCATGGCCATTGTCTTTTATGCCCTTTTGCCGCGCCTGATGCTGCTTTTCGGTGGCTGGTTTGCCCAACGCCGGGCCCTGGGTCGGCTGCAATTTACGCACGCGGCCTGTGATCAATTGATCCACCGCATGGAAACCCCTGTTTTAAAAACCTGCGCCAATGAACCTGAACATCAAGAGAATAGTTTTAAACAGCGATCCCGGGGAACAGACACCCCGAAACCGCCCTTTTCCAAAACAGACGATACGCCCCAAAATGTAATGGCCCTGGTTCCTGAAGAAATCATCGACCAGGGCACCCTGGCGCTGCTCCCAGACAATATCAAGGCCTGCACGGGGTTTAATGTCCTGGCCGTCATTCCAACGGCTTTCCATCCCCGGGACCTGGATATGCTGGCAAACCGCCTCCGCCCACTAAAGGATACGGACCCCATACTGCCGGCCGTTTTTATTCTTCAGGAGGCGTGGCAGCCCCCCATCCGGGAAACCATCTGGTTTATCCGGGAGATCCGAAAAAAAATAGGGCCTGAGCCCTCTATTTTCATCGGCCTGGTGGGCAAACCCGATCCCGCCACCCTTTTTACGCCTGTTAAAAGGGAAAACATGCGGATATGGCAACACAAAATCGATGCCATGGGAGACCCCTGCCTGCAGGTGCAGCCCCTGGGAGGCAGCCATGAATAGCAACGCCGTCCCCGTCTTTGCCATTGTGGGGCACCCGAATGAAGGCAAATCCACGGTGGTGTCCACCCTGTCCGAGGACGATAGCGTTCGCATCAGTGCAACCCCGGGAGAAACCATAAAATGCCGGGCATTCCCGGTTATCATCGACGAGTGTGAAATTATCCGCTTTGTCGACACCCCCGGTTTCCAGAACCCCAAACAGACACTGGCCTGGATGCAGGGTTACAAAGGCGCCCACAGCCTTATCGTGCAATCCTTTTGTCAGGCCCATGCGGACAAGAGGTCATTCAGGGACGAACTGGAACTGTTTGGGCCCATTGGAGAAGGTGCAGGCATTATTTACGTGGCAGACGGATCACGCCCGGTTCGCAGCAATGACCGGGCTGAAATGGAAATTCTGCGGCTCACCGGCCGGCCGCGCATGGCCATCATCAACTGCAAGGATACCGAAGAGAGTTACCTGGAAGACTGGAAAAACGAATTTTCGAAGCATTTTAACGCCATACGGGTATTTAACGCCCTTTCCGCAACCTATGCCCAGCGAATCGCCCTGCTGGAAAGTCTCAAAAATATCCACCAGGACTGGCAACCCGCCCTGGCCGTTGTCATCAAGGCGTTTCAAAAAGACTGGCGCCAGCGCAATCTCCAAACGGCACAACTGATCGGTGACATGCTGACCTGCTGTATTGAGCACACCGTTACCCAAAAGGTAAAAACGGGCGTTACGGTGGCACCGGTAAAAGCCCGGCTACAGAAGCAATACCGGGAAGAGATCGGGAAAATTGAAAAAAAAACATATACCAAAATCAAAAACCGTTTCAAACACAATATATTCAACCTCGACCTGCCGGCCCAGTCCATTGTCCGGGCCGATCTTTTTGATACCCGTACCTGGCAGGTCCTGGGGCTGACGCCCCGTCAGCTTGCCACTGCAGCCGGCATTGCCGGGGGAGCAGTAGGGGCTGTTATCGATACGGCCGCTGCCGGGCTGACCTTTGGCATCTTCACCGCTATCGGCAGCACCGTTGGGGCCGGCGCCGCCCTTTTCGGAGGCCGACGCATGACCGCTGTGACGGTTGTCGGTCTATCGCTGGGGGGCAGCCGGATCCAGGTTGGGCCCAACGGCAATATCCAGTTTTTCTATGTTCTGCTGGACCGGGCACTGATCTATTATGCCCATGTGATCAACTGGGCCCACGGCCGGCGGGACCGGCCGCAATTCAATGGTGAGATATCTGCCGACGGGACCGTCAAACAAGGGTTCAGCAGCACATGGGACAGTCGAACGGAAGCCGTCTGCCGGCAGTTTTTTAACAGTATCCTCAAAAATAAAAACAACCGCAGCACACAGGCCCGTAAAGATCTGGAAGACCTGATATTAAGACAACTGGAACAGATTTCGAGCATCGAGTGATGTTTACCCTATCGTTGAAAAGCCGGATGATTTGGGGATACTTTTTTGAAAAGTTTCATTAATCCTCCCTTAACTGTTTGAAGTTTTGATGTGTTTGAGGTATTAGGGGATGGTTGCAGTGCCCCCGGCGGGGAGATCACTCCATCCATCGTTTAGAAATAAAGGTCTGAAAGGGCCTCACACAAGGATATCAATATGGCTGATAGCAGCGTAACATCATATGGCTGGGATAAGAACAGCCCCATTTCACTCCATGACAAACTCAAGCAGGATCTTAAAACCGCCCTGCTGGGCAAGGACGTCTCTGCCAAAGATGCCATCCGTATGATCATGAGTGAATACCCGAACCTCACCGTTCCCCTGACATTGGAAAACGGCAAAAAAACCACCCGGCTTAAAAAGCCTGAAGAAATCATCGACGGTGACATTCTGGATATCATCCGCAAACTGGTTAAATCCGAAAAAACCGTGCTGGACTATAAAAAAGAAAAGATGTCGGATTATCTGGAAATGCTTGAACGGTATCTGCCCAAAATGGCATCCAGACCGGAAATAGAGGCCTGGATCAAAGAGAATATCGACCTGGCCGGATATAAAAATCCCATACAGGCCATGGGACCGATAATGAAGCATTTCGGCAAACTGGCAGACGGCAATCTGGTAAAACAGATTCTGCAGAAATAAAGGCCGTTTTCAATTTAAAACAGTATTGGCAAAGACCGTTTGAGACGTCTCTACGGGGGAACGCTGATGTTAAGTGAAAAAGAAAAACTGAATCGATTGATGATGCTGGGCATTGAATTGAATCAGGTTCACGATTTAGATATTCTGATGGAACAGATCCTCACTGAAGCCCGTGTCTTTGTCAATGCCGATGCCGGTTCCATCTATATCCGGGATGGTAATTTTCTGGACTTTACCTATACCCAGAACGACACGCTGCAAAAGCGGCTGGGCAAGGACGAGAAACTGATTTATTCGACGTTTCGCATGCCCATTGACGAAAAAAGCATTGCCGGTTATGTTGCGGCAACCGGCCGGCCCCTCAATATCCCCAACGCCTATGAAATTGACGCCAGTCAGCCCTATGGCTTCAGTAAAAGCTTTGATGAGACCTCCGATTATATCACCCGATCCATTCTCACCATCGCCCTGAAGGCCAACAATAGAACACTCGGAATCCTGCAAGTGATTAATGCCCGGAAAGAAACGGAAGAGATGACAGTCTTTAGCGATAATGATGAAATAATGATGACCCACTTTGCCAGTATTGCGTCGGTGGCCTTAGAGCGCGCCCAAATGACCCGGGCCATCCTGCTTCGGATGATCCGCATGGCGGAAATGCGGGACCCCGAGGAAACCGGGCCCCACGTTAACCGCGTAGGGGGATTTGCCGTTGAAATCTATGAACGCTGGGCACACCGGCATGACATTTCCCCCAAAGAGATCGACAAAAACCGGGACATTCTCCGCATGGCCGCCATGCTTCACGATGTCGGGAAAGTGGCCATTTCCGACCTGATATTAAAAAAACCCGGTAAATTCAGCCATGATGAATATGAATCCATGAAGCAGCATACCATTTTAGGGGCCCAGCTGTTTGTGGATCGCCAGTCGGATTTTGACGATGCGGCGGCCCAGGTGGCCCTGAATCACCATGAACGATGGGACGGCACCGGTTATCCCGGCCATGTGAATATCATCACGGGGAAACCCATACCCGATTTTGCACTGACCGGTGGAAAAACAAAGGGCAAAAAAGGAGAGGAAATTCACATATTCGGCAGGATCGTGGCACTGGCCGATGTTTTTGATGCCTTATCTTCCAAAAGAGCCTATAAGGACGCCTGGGGTGAGGATGCCGTCCTCGCCACCATCAGGGAAAACGCCGGCACACAATTTGATCCGGAACTGGTGGACATCTTTTTTTCAAGCCTGGATATGATACGGGCCATCCAGCGCCGCTACGAGTCCAGTTGAATAAAATGGTATCAAAGGAATAAAATGAAAATATGCACGACGGCACAGATGCGGGCCCTGGATAAAACAGCCATTGAGAAATACGGCATGACCCAGGAACTGCTTATGGAAAACGCCGGTATGGCCGCATTTTCCGTCTTGTCCGAGAAAACGGGCATTCGGAATAAACGCTTTCTTATTTTCTGCGGCACCGGTAACAACGGCGGAGACGGTCTGGTGGTGGCCCGAAAAATTCACGCCAACGCCGGACGGGTAACGGTTTATCTTATCGGTGATGCGGCCCGTTTTTCCGGTGCAGCCGCCCTCAACCTGGAAATTGCCACCCGTATGGGAATATTGATCCGGCACCTTGAATCGGTCCACGATATAAAACCCGCGTTGCAGCACTGCGATGGTGTCATCGACGCGCTTTTAGGCACGGGCATTGACAGAGAAGTATCAGGACGCTACGGCGATGTCATCAAGATGATCAACAACTGCGGCAAAACAGTCCTGAGCCTGGACATCCCTTCCGGGGTCAATGGTGATACCGGCCAGATCATGGGCGTTGCCGTGCAGGCGCATTATACCGTCACCTTCGGGCTTCCAAAAATCGGGAACATGCTTTTTCCGGGCCATGCCCTTTGCGGAGAGCTATTGGTAACGCATATCTCCTTTCCACCGGTGATGACCACAGCCGGGGATCTGAACATTGAAACCTGCCCCATGCGCAAACTGCCTGCCCGAGACCCGGACAGCTACAAGGGCAGCTTTGGCCAGGCCCTTTTCATTGCCGGGGCCGCGGGTTATTACGGGGCCCCCTACCTGAGTGCCATGTCATTTCTAAAAGCCGGCGGCGGTTATTCCCGGCTGGCCGGCCCCGCATCCATCATACCGTTTATTGCCGGCCAGGGCAGTGAAATCGTATTTGTCCCCCAAAAGGAAACCCGTGCCGGCAACCTGTCTTTTGCAAACAAACAGGCCCTCCTGGAACTTTCTCAAAAAATGGATATCGTGATTTTGGGTCCCGGGCTTTCCCTGGAACCGGAAACCCAGCAGATCGTACGGGAGCTTGCAGCGGAAATAGACCGGCCGTTGCTCATTGACGGCGACGGACTATCGGCGGTGAGCAAAGATATCGGAATCCTGCGGCAAAGGACAGGGGCCACAATCCTGACCCCCCACCTGGGGGAAATGTCCCGGCTGACAAAAAAAACCATTCGTGAAATTGAACGGCACAAAATCGATACCGTCCGACAGACCGCCTGTGATCTGCATTCAATTGTCGTCCTGAAAGGCGCCCATTCCCTCACGGGTCTGCCGGATGAAAGAATTTTCATCAACCAGAGTGGAAATTCCGGCATGGCCACCGCCGGCGCCGGAGATGTTCTCACCGGCACCATCGGCGCCATGTTCGGTATGCCCCTGCCAATGGCGGAAGCAGTGGTTAAGGGGGTATTCATCCACGGCCTGGCCGGTGACCTGGCGGCTGCCCGAAACGGGGAAGACGGCATTACGGCAAAAGAGATACTAAACGCATTACCCGGGGCCATGAAAATGGACAGGGCCGGATTCAATGATGAGATGAAACGGCGGTACTTCGGCCCCGCGATTATATAAAAACGGTTTACAACATCTGGAATCAATATATGTCCTTTGAATGGTTTATCAGTCAACGATATTTAAAATCAAAACAATCCTTTATCTCGATGATTACTGTCCTGTCCACCATGGGCATCACGATCGGCGTGATGACGTTGATTGTCGTTATTGCGGTTATGTCGGGAGCCGAATCCGACCTGAAAACCCGCATTGCCGGAATTGATTCCCATATCATCATCATGAGCTATAACGGTCCCTTTGCCGACTATCTCCCGGCATTACACAAATTACACGATTTCAAGGATATCCGTTCGGCTTCGCCCTTTGTCTACTCCCAGATGATGGCAAGATCCGCTCATGGTGCCGCCGGCGTCATTGTGCGCGGAATCGACCCGCAGCGGTCACAACTGGTCATTAAAGACACAAAAGGCAAAAACCTTAAAAGCCATTTAATCAACACTGAGACACAATCATCAACAGAAAAGTTGCCCCGGGTCATCCTCGGCAAGGAACTGGCCAGAAATCTCAAGGTATCAACAGGAGAACGCGTCTATCTGATTTCAGCCGGCACAACAAATTCCGCCATGACACACATGCCCGGCATGCGGCCTTTTGAAGTTGCCGGTATTTTTGTCTCCGGCATGTTTGAATATGATAAATCCCTGGTTTACCTTCATATCACAGATGCCCAGGAACTCCTGGGGATGGGAAATGCGGTTACAGGGATCGAAGCCAGCGTAACTGATATTTTCAAGGCCGGGGAAATTGCGAAAAAAATTGTCGCCCGCCTTGGATTTCCATACTGGGCCCGGGACTGGAAGGCAATGAATCAAAATCTTTTTATCTCCCTTAAACTGCAAAAGGTGGTCCTGTTTATTATCCTTGCACTCATCGTTCTGGTGGCCGCTTTTAACATCACCGCAGCGCTGATCATGATGGTTATGGAAAAAACCCAGGATATATCCATATTAAAAGCCATGGGTGCAACCAATCAAAGCATTAAAAAAATTTTCGTTTACAAGGGAATGCTCATCGGATTGGCGGGGACCTTCCTGGGTACGGGGCTAGGGTTATGCCTGTGCACCCTGCTCAAGCGATATAAATTCATTGAACTTCCCAACGATATATACTATTTTTCAACGCTTCCCGTGCAGCTTGAATTTGCTGACCTGTTTACTATCGGCGCCGTCACCATTGTAATCTGTCTGCTGGCTACACTGTATCCGGCAAGCTATGCGTCGAAGATGAATCCGGTGGACGGCATCCGTTACGGCTGATCTTCAAAGGAACAAAAGCACACCCCGGAAACGGTAACCCCGGAACCTGTGACGGGATAGGGATTAACAATACGATCCGGGCACGGTTATGACTGACCCTACTATGAAAAATCCATATACGTTAACCACCGTCATTTTTGTCATTATCACCATTATCGGGGCATGGTTCCTTGGCTGGCATGACAAAAATTTTGAGTTTATTCTCCTGCTTTATTTTATTGTAACCCTGGGTATCAAACTGGATGAAATTTCCGGACAGATCGGAACCACCGGCCCGGATCGAAAATTTCCGATTGAAAACAATGACAATATTCTTCGGCAGATGGCGGAAATAAACGCGTCCCTGGCAACGCTGAATCATACGCTCACCAAACTTGTCGAAAAAAAAGAACAAATTGATCAGGGCCCCGGGCCGGCTGATCCTCTGTCCCATGCATATGACAAAAAAGATTACCGACCTGAAAATTCAGAAAAATAACCGACAGCGCGTGAGTGTATTCCTGGACGGTCAATACGCATTTTCGCTGAGCCTTTCCGCGGCCGTTGATCTTAAAAAAGACGGCACCATTGAAACGGCCCGGATTGATGAATTGCTTAGAGAGGATGCGTTTTCCAGGTCTTATAACTGTGCCCTCCGGTATCTTACCCGCCGGCCCAGAAGCATCAACGAGACCCGGACCTTCCTGGTCGGCAAGGGGTACGGGGCCGATGCCGTGGAAAAAGCGATCGGTCGACTGGTAGCGCAACATTATCTTGATGACACCGTATATGCCCGCTTATGGATCGAAAACCGCATGCGATGGCGTCCAAGGAGTGCCTTTGCCCTCGGGTTTGAACTAAGGCAAAAAGGTGTCGCCCATGGCATCATCGAAACCCTGTTGATGGACTTTGATGATGACAAGGCCGCATGGAAAGCCATAAAAGGGCCTCTCAGGCAATGGCAAAATCTGGAAAGAAGGCAATTTAAATCAAAACTGTTTAACTTCCTAAAAACACGCGGATTTTGCTATGATGTCTGTCGCGATGCGTTTCAACGGGCCTGGCTGGAGAAGGCGGAAAACAGTGAAACAAAAGAACTGAAGTTTAATCCGGAGGGGACTACCCTGCGCCCTAAGTAGGGGGTAACCGAGGCTGCACAACTAAATTAACAAACGCTGACTTTTTATATAGGGACTATCTGTAAAAAAACACGTTTCTTTTTGATTTCGAGCAGGGACATGGCCGCAAAAAAACAGTCAAACAACAAATTTACGCAGACACTTCAAAAAACGTTTAACCGCTTTCTGAAAATTCGGGGAACCCCTAGAGAAATCGCTTTGGGTACGGCCCTGGGGCTATTTGTGAGCATGACACCATTTATAGGGTTGCATACCGTCATGGCGATTTTTTTTGCCGCTCTTTTTAAATGGAATAAAATCTCTGCGGCACTGGGTGTATGGGTCACCAATCCGTTCACCGCCCCTTTTATATACGGCTTTACCTATTTTGTAGGCAAGTTTTGTATGGGCATTGAAAAAAGCCCCACGCTGCATACCGACCTTGACTATTCAATGATCCTTGCGATGCTTCAGAAAACACCTGAAATTCTTCTGATTCTCACTGTGGGTGGGATTATCGTCGGATTGCCCCTGGCTTTTTTCGGATATTATTTTTCATACTCGGCAATTTCACGGTACCAGCAAAAGATCCACGACAAACTGGCCCGACGGCGCAAAAAAAAGGCGGGCAAAAAAGCCGGCAAAAAAACACGTCGGGCCTTAAAAAAAACACGAAACTTTGAAGCAAAAAGATAGACGGGGAAGTGGAAGCCTCCCCCCGGCCATCGGGCTGATTAGCCGGTACCCTTCCATTTTTTCAGCCTTTTACCCACCAGGTGCCATCGTCTATGGTATCCTCTGGCTCGGCGCCGGCCTTGTCCAAAAATCCGGCCACGGGTTTTCCCACCAGGTTGATACATCCGGGTTTGCATTTAGCAACAGCCTTTTTTAAATCTTCGGCATGATCGCTTGAATATTTTTCATAGTCGATGCCGGACAGGTTTCCCTGAACCTCAAACAGATCACAGGACTTAACGCACAGTTTACACCCGATACAGCCCACATTACAAACGGCCTTGACATCTTTTGCCGAATCTTTGTTTGAGCAGGTAACGGCCAGTACCCTGTCATATTTAAAGGGCGTCATGGCAATAATACCCCGGGGGCAGGTTTTGGCACAGGCCCCGCAGCCCACGCAGTTTTCATAGTCAACCACTGCAAGGCCGTCAACAATATGAATCGCATCATAATTACAAACGCTGACACAATCACCAAACCCAAGGCAGCCATAGGTACACCCCTGCACGCCCTGAATCAGGCCGGCGGCGGCACAAGTAGCCTCACCGCGGTATTCACTGCGCTGCAGCCTGTCCTCATAATAGGCATTGCAATGGACAAGAGGCCGAATAGGTGCGGTATCGCTGACCTCTACACCCATAATCGCGGCGATCTCTGCCGCAACACCGTCTCCGCCAACGGTACATTTGTTTACCGGGGCCTGTCCGGCGACAACGGCTTCGGCATATTCCCCGCACCCGACGCAGCCGCACCCGCCGCAATTGGCGCCGGGCAAGACATCGATAATCGCTTCAACCGTTTGGTCAACTTCAACATGAAAAGCCTTGTTGGCCCATCCCAGAATGAAAGAAAAAATAACGGCCATTCCAACCATGCTTCCGGCAGACAGCCCTATGGTGACCCACGTCATAACAACTCCTGTATTGCTTCAACTGCTTGATTTTCTGGTTATCGTAAACGCCAAACCAACAAATAGTTAACCCCGGTCAGAGCCTCAGACCGCTTGATTACTGCAGGTGCACCTTGTCGAAGACCTTGGCCACAAGAAACCGCTGGCCTGGATCCAGGCTGTCTGCAACCTGTGCTGCGGGTTTTTCCGTCAATGCCTTTTTCAATCCCGAATCCACCCCGGTAAACCCCATGAATGCCATGGCCAGAATGCCACCCACAATAAGGGTAATAGCGGCCCCCTGAAAGGGTTTGGGAACATCACACAAATCCAGTTCCTCACGAATCCCGGCCATTATCACAATGGCGATGGTAAAGCCAACACCCCCGAAGACCGCCAGAACCAGTGACCGACCCAGGTCCCAGGCATCCGCGGGATTGTCAACCCCCACGACATTGCTCATAATGGTCAGGCAGGCAAACAAAATTGCGCAATTGGTGGTAATCAGCGGCAGAAATACACCAAAAGATTTATAAAGCAGCGGAAAAAACTTACGCACATACATTTCTACAAATTGAACAGAAGAGGCAATGGCAAAGATATAGACAATATAGCTTAAAATCGTCAAATCGATTTTACCGGCAGCTTCCGCCGACATGAAAAACCCGGCGACCCAACTGGACAGGGGTGCCCCCGGCATAAGGATCAGGGTTGTAATGCTCCAGCTCAAAATGGCTGCAATGGAAATCACAAATGTCACTGCACAACCCATGCCAAAGGCCATGTCCACCCGCCGGGAAACCCCGACAAAAGGGCAGATGCCCACAAAATAGTGCAAGACAAAATTGTTGATCAGAGCGGCACTGACAGCAATGAGAAAAATATCGATTAAATAATTCATACCTTCATATCCTTAATTTCTACTTGATTTAGCAGCCCGCCGGCTGTCAAGCCAATTTACCGTTCCGAGAAGAACGCCAAATGTAAGAAACGCCCCCGGGGGCAGCACCATGATCACCCAGTCCGGCCAGGCAACGGGCATCACCCGCAAACCGAAAAACATACCGGTACCCAATATTTCCCGAATGGCAGCAATGCTGGAAAGGGCCAGGGCAAAACCGATGGATTGGCCCAGGGCATCGGAAGCCGCGGTGACAACGGATTGTTTGGAAGCACAGACCTCGCAACGGCAGATGATAATACAATTAACGATGATCAGCGGAATATAGGGTCCCAGGGTTTTACTCATCTGGTACATATAGGCCGCCAGAAACCGATCGGCGATGGTAACGAAGGTGGCAATGGTCAGCGTAAAAATAACGATGCGCAAATGGGGCTTGAGCAGATTTCGGATAAGGCTGGTAATGACATTGGCACACAGCAGAACAAAGCCTACGGCAGCGGCCATGGTAATGGCGGATTTCATACCATTTGTCACGGCCAGCGTGGGGCACAGCCCAAGCAGTTGTCTGTAAACAGGGTTTTCCGGTAAAATACCCTGAATGAATCGCTCAGTGGAAGTTGGTTGATCAGCCATTGTTTGATAATCCTTTGTGTTATTGTCCTGCCTTGGCGGCCAGCAGGCCCTTGAGATCGATCACTGCCGTATTGATGATATTGCTGACGGATCTGGATGAAATGGTGGCACCGGTGACGCCGTCAATCTCGCCGGGCGCTTTGGCCCCGCTCTTGGTCACCGTCAGGGGAATGCTGGTTTTCTTTCCAATAAACTGACCGCGCCATTTTTCCGTCACAATTTTATTGCCAAGGCCGGGTGTTTCTTTCTGGTCCAGAACAAACAGCCCGGTGATGGTTTCCGCCGCCGAATCCAGCCCGATGAGCAATTCGATCCGATCGGCATACCCCTGCCCGGCGGTTTTTACCACCCAGCCAGCGAGCTTCCCGTCAAGACGGGTTTCGAAAACGCTGTAAAAAACCGTTGCCCCATGTTTCTCGAGTTCTATGGTTTGCGGTGTTATTTCAAGCGTTTTATTCTGCTCAACCATCTCAGCAGCCCTGGCTTTGCCAAAAATAAGTTCAGGGACCTTCAGGCGGGTTTCATTGATTTTATTGGCCTCAATGGTCGGGGCCAGGGACAACTGGATGCCGGCCAGGGCCGCACCGAAAAGCAGGGCCAGGGTTAAAACCAGCCAGGCCTGAACAATATTGTTGTTTTTAAGGCGCTGGCCAAAGGATTGTTCCATGTGTGTAGCGTTCATAATCTATCCATCTGTTTTTTTTGGGCCGTGGCCTGGAATTTGCTGCAACGCCATGGCCTTTTCAAGGCTCTCGGTTATTGGCTGCCCAGCGGGCGCGGAATGGTCCAGCGATTGATGAGCGGCGTTACGGCGTTCATCAACAAAACAGCAAACATGACGCCTTCGGGGTATCCGCTGAATACGCGCAACAACATCACCAGCGTGCCGACACCGATTCCAAAAATAAACTTACCCTTTGGTGTCAGAGGGCTGGTGACCGGATCCGTGGCAATAAAAAACGCCCGAAGAGAAGCGCCCCTCCCAGCAGGTGATGCAGGACCGTCCACTGGGAATCCAGGTTGATCAGATTGGCGATGCCCCCCAATACAATCACGGATGCAATGACGCCGGCCGGAATCTCCCAGGATGCCGTCCGGCGGACACATAAATAAATACCACCTAAAAGACAGGCCAGTCCGCTGGTTTCTCCGAGGGACCCATTGGTCATACCGGTAAATAGAGAAAACAGCGGGGTAACAACGCCTGTCTGCTTGAATGCATCCATGGGGGTTGCCTGGGTGATGGCATCCACTGCGCTTTGCGCATTTTCATATCCCGACGCTGCCAGCGCGGTGGCAAAGGAGATCATGACAAAGGCACGCCCCACCATGGCCGGGTTGAAAATATTCATTCCAAGCCCGCCGAAAAGGACCTTACCGATGCCAATGGCCACAAAAGAGGCAATGACCCCCACATACCAGGGAGCCGTTCCGGGCAGGGACAGGGCCAGAATAACACCGGTGATGGCTGCGGAATAATCATTCAGGCTGAACGGTTTCCCGCGCATCCTCACAAAAAGTGCTTCGGCCACCAGGCAACTGCCCACGCAGAAAAAAAGCTGCCGCACCGCATACATGCGGAATACATACAATGCCATGATGACAACCGGTATGAGCGCTATCAGGACATCGCGCATCATCCGGTGGGTATCATGGGATGTGCTGGACAAATGCGGCGAAGAGGACACATGAAAAACCGGTGCCTCGGCCTCAACGTCTGATTCGATTTGTTGTTTGTTGTCTGCCATAACTGAATAGAATGTCCGGATGTTTGGCCGGGTCTTGACAGGCAGGTTGACCATCCAACCTGCGCTCTAAAGCCAGCCCATGTTATTAATACTATTTCTTTTTACTTGCCATAATCAGGCCCTTGCCTGTACGGATCAACTGAACCAGCGGGATACTGGCAGGGCAGGTATAGGCACATGAACCGCATTCAAAACAGGCCATGATATTATACTGCTGAGCCAGGCTGATATCCTTGTTGCGCGCTGCAAGAGCGATCTTTGTGGGCACCAGGTTCATGGGACAGGCATCCACGCATCGACCGCATCGCACACAGGCGGTTTCTTCGGATTTAGCCACATCCGCTGCGGTCATCACCGTTATCCCGCTGGTGCCCTTGGTTACCGGGGCATCAAAATTGGTAAAGGCAAACCCCATCATGGGACCGCCGGAAATGACACGGGCCGCGTTTTTTCTAAAACCGCCGCAATAATCAATCAGTTCCCGAATCGGTGTTCCGATGGCCACCAGAAGATTCTTTGGATTGGCAATACCGCCACCGGTGATGCTGACAACCCGATGGGTCAGCGGTTTGCCATTTAATACGGCCCGGGCCACAGCCGCGATGGTACCAACGTTGCTCACGGCCACCCCCACATTCATGGGCAGACCGCCTAAGGGCACGGCCCTTTTGGTCACCGCCATAATCAGCTGTTTTTCACTGCCCTGGGGGTATTTGGTCTTTAAAACGGCAATTTTGATGCCGGTACCGGCGGCAGCCTTTTTCAGGACATCAATGGCCCGGGGTTTATTGTCTTCGATGGCAATGGCGATATCTTTTGCCCCGACAGCACGGGCCCCCAGAAGCGCACCGGTAATTATCGGCGCCGCTGCCTCTACCATCATACGATAATCACAGGTCAAAAACGGTTCGCATTCACAGCCGTTAACCAAAAAAGTATCGATGCTGGTCTTTTCATTGCTCATGAGCTTGACATGGGTGGGAAAAGCCGCCCCGCCAAGTCCGACAATACCGGCCTCATGGATGGCACTCGAGATCTGCTGGGCGTCAAATTTTTCCAGCCCCTGGGTCGGCCACTCACCGCCCAGTATCTCCTCTAAGAGTGCGTCTCCTTCAAGCTGCTGCCCTTCCGCCTCGATGACAATCGATTCAACACGCCGCCCCTGAGGCGTTGTTATTACAACATTTTTCAGAATTTTACCGGCAATGGGGGCATGCAGTGCAGCGGAAACAAATCCGCCACCCTTGGCGACCATCTCTCCAAAAACCACCGACTGTTTTGATTTGACGATTGATTGGCATGGGGCGCCCACATGCTGCGATAACGGCAAAAGCACCTTTGCCGGCTGGGGGATGACCTCAATCGCCATCTCGGTGGAAAACATTTTGTTTCCCGGTGGATGAACACCGTGGGCAAACGTCCCGCTGCCTGCAAATCCATCTATGGTTAAAGCCATTTAACCTCCTTGACTGGCCTGGGCAAACTTAATTTTTTTTACCGTACTAAAAGCATTTTATCAAATCGTTTGGATTATAAAAAATTTCAGGGTATGTCAAGAAAGATTATTTTTTATGCTGGAAAAAAATCACGTCCGTAATCAATGGCCACCTGTCCCCATGTGATTTCATCCTTTTGAGCTGCCGGATAATGAAATGACGTTTTTGTAATCTTCATGCCCATAAACATACAATATTGTAGCCTGTATTTTAGTGTCCGCCACTTGTTAAAAAATGTAAACGATCGATAACATGGCATTAAATGCATATATAAATTCCTGGCACGGCGATTGCTTCATTAGGCAACCATACTGAGAAACAAACTGTTGTAACCATTTTCATAACACAAGGAGAAGTTATATGACACCTGAAAAAGTTTTAACAATGGCCAAGGAGAAGGGCGCCAAGGTAGTGGATCTTCGCTTTCTGGATTTCCCCGGCGTGTGGCAGCATTTTACCGTTCCCATAAGCGAACTTGATGAATCTGCATTTGAAGACGGGTTTGGATTTGACGGTTCCAGTATTCGCGGCTGGCAGCCCATTGATGCCAGCGACATGCTGGTTATACCGGACCCGACCAGTGCCAAAATGGATCCTTTTTTTAAGGAACCGACCATGGTTCTCATTGGAGATATCGCCGATCCCATCACCCGCCAGCCCTATTCCCGGGACCCCCGATACATTGCCAAAAAGGCCGAAGCCTACTTAAAGAGCACCGGCATTGGCGATACGGCCTATATCGGCCCCGAACCTGAGTTTTTTATCTTTGACGATGTACGGTTTGGATCATCCAGCAACCATGCCTTTTATGAACTGGATTCCATTGAGGGGATCTGGAACTCCGGACGTGATGAAGGACCCAATCTGGGATACAAACCCCGCCAGAAAGAAGGTTATTTCCCGGTGCCGCCCATGGATAAATTCCATGATCTGAGAACGGAAATGCTGCTGGTGCTGGAAAGCCTGGGGATCGATGTGGAATGTCAGCATCATGAAGTGGCCACCGGAGGCCAGAGTGAAATTGATATGCGGTTTAAACCGCTTCTCCAGATGGGTGATCAGCTCATGTGGTTCAAATACGTGCTTAAAAATGTGGCCCATCGCAGCAACCACACCGTCACATTCATGCCCAAACCGATATTTGAGGATAACGGATCCGGCATGCACACCCATATCAGTATCTGGAAGGACGGGATCCCCCTGTTTGCCGGGGAAGAGTATGCGGGCATTTCCAAAACCGCCCTGTATGCCATCGGCGGCATCTTAAAGCACTGCAAGGCCCTTTGCGCGTTTTCCAACCCCACCACCAACTCCTATAAACGATTGGTACCCGGGTTTGAGGCGCCGGTAAACCTGGCATATTCCAGCCGCAACCGCAGTGCCGCAGTGCGGATTCCCATGTACTCCGCCTCACCCAAAGCCAAACGCATCGAATTCCGTACACCGGATCCGTCCTGTAACGGCTACCTGACCTTTTCAGCCATACTCATGGCGGTACTCGACGGAATTGAAAACCGAATCGATCCGGGAGAGCCCCTGGACAAAAACATCTATGACCTGCCCCCCGAAGAGTTGGCAGAAGTCGGGTCGGCACCCGGTTCCCTGGACGAAGCCCTGGAAGGCTTGAAGCAGGATCATGAATTTTTATTGAAGGGAGATGTCTTCACAAAGGACGCCATTGACATGTGGATTGACTACAAGACCGAGAAAGAGATCAATCCGGTTCGGCTGCGGCCCCATCCCCATGAATTTTTTCTTTACTACGATATATAGGAAAGAGGTAGACGGCCGAAGGTTAAGACACACCATTGCAGGATGTCTTCAGCCTTCGGCCTTTTAACTAACCCGGATAAACTGATGCTGTTGAAAAGGCGTACGCCGCAAATAACAAAACACAAGCACCGGCCGGCAAACAAATTCCAAACAACAATGACCACCTGACCTTAAAGTTGGGTCAAACAAAGCTCAAAGCCATTTGATTAACCCCATTCAGTCTCGAATTGGTGTGCATTTTGATTTGTTCTGTTTTAGAATTTGTATTTTGATTTCTTATTGTTGACATAAAAAACACGAATCTCAGAATTTAGCGCCTAATAGAACCAGTAGTCAGGAATACCCTCGCTGCCCTATCGGTATTGCCGGTAATCAACATCACAGTTTTTCGCCTTGTAGGAAAATTTACGAACGGTTGTCTTCAGAATTTGAGCCGCTTCAGTGATATTGCCACGTGTATTTTTCAGGGCATCGATAATCATCTCCCTTTCCAGTTTAAGCACGGCCGCCTCCAGGGAGAGCCCGGGCAATGTACCCGACTCGGTGCCGGTCTGCAGCGTGGGCGGCAAATGGTAGCTGTGAATGACCCCCTCATCACACAACAACACAGCCCTTTCGATACAATTTTCCAGTTCCCGCACATTTCCGGGCCAGTGGTAATCCATAAGCATATCAATGGCCGGTGTGGAAAAACGACGGGTTTCCTTGCGATTTTCCCGGGCATATTTTTCCAGAAAATAATCCGCCAGCAGCAGGATGTCGGTTTTGTGTTCCCTGAGTGGCGGCATGTAAATCGGAAAAACATTCAACCGATAGTAAAGATCGCCCCTGAAGGTTTCCGCCTCCACTGCTTCTTCGAGATTTTTATTGGTGGCGGCAATAATGCGGACATCGGTCTTGATAGTGGCCAGTCCGCCCACCCGTTCAAACTCCTTTTCCTGAAGCACCCGCAACAGGTTGACCTGAACATCCAGGCCGATGGAGCCGATTTCATCGAGAAAAATGGTTCCCTTATCGGCCTGTTCGAATTTCCCGGCCTTTTGCCGGATGGCACCGGTGAAGGCCCCTTTCTCATGTCCAAACAGCTCGCTTTCAATCAGGTTGGCAGGAAGGGCCGCACAGTTTATTTTCACAAAAGGCTTTTTGACCCGAAGGCTGTTGTAATGGATCGAGTTGGCTGCCAGTTCCTTGCCGGTGCCGCTTTCCCCGCGAATCAAAACCGTGGCGTTGCTACGAGAAACCTGTGAAATCATTTGAAAAACTTCCCGCATTTTATTGCTGTTACCGATAATATTATTAATACGGTATCGGTTCTTCAGCTCTGAGCGCAGCCGCCTGTTTTCACCCCGTAGCCGTTCTTTTTCAATACGGATGGTTTCCAGATTGATCACATGTCTGGCAATCATGGTGGCCACCACCGCCAGCAGGGTGCTACCGGCACTGAGGGAGTATGACGCATCATAGAGACGATCGACACTCAGGGCGCCGATGACCCGATTACCTTTTTTAATGGGCACACAAATAAATGAGATATCTTCCCGGGCCAGGGCCTTACGGGATGCCATGCGATTCAAAAAAAGCGGCTCCTCGCTTATTTTCGGTATCGCCACGGCCTGTCCGGTTTCAATGACCTGCCCGGTTATCCCCTCACCCAGCCGGTACTTTCCCTTTTCCATTGCACTGCGGGAGATGCCATGCGCAACGGCAATGCTGATCTCGTTGCTGAACAGATCCAGGATGGCAATGGTGCCGCGCACCATATTCATGGACGTCGAAAGAATATCCAGGACACTGTAAAGGGACTTTTTAAGATCAAGATGTTTGTTCAGCACCTCACTGATTTCATACAGCAGGGTAATTTCTTCTATTTTTTTCATTTTATTCCAGTTGATCGCAAATATGAAGCATTTCCGGATCAATACCTACCAGCCGTTCGGATAATGCCTGAAACAAGAGTTCAGTTTATATATGTACTTTCCGTTGGTGATTATTTCAGAATTTGAAACAGTTGACAAAATAATGCAAGTAAAATTATCACCGGCATAAACCGGAATCCGTTCTTTTTTAGACCCTTTGTCATATTACGGCATTGCTTCAAAACCTGTATATCCTGATTGTTTTTATCATCGCCGGTCTTTGATCCGGAGTGCTCTTAAGCTTCCGAATGTATATAAAAAACAATTGCATTTCAACATTTGAATATATGCCTAATTTTTCACGACTCAAGAATCCGTATAATCACTATAATTTTTTCATAAAGTTCTTGATTTATGTTAAAAATTATTTTAGCCTGTGATATATATGTCTTAAAAGGCGTATAGGCTTCTTTCTTGGGTGACTATCTGCTTGCCAGAGTGGCGGCAACCTGAAGTCCGGAGCCACAGGATTTTTTAAAAAGGAGAATGGCAGAATGGCTAACGGAATTGTAAAATGGTTTAACGACAAAAAAGGGTTTGGGTTTATTGAGCAGGAAGATGGACCGGATGTCTTTGTTCATCACTCAGGTATCAATGCGAGCGGGTTTAAATCTCTCAACGAAGGCGACCGGGTAACATTTGACATAGAGCAGGGCCCCAAAGGGCCTTCCGCGGCAAATGTCACTGTTGTTTAGTCTGTTTTAAAAAAATTTAAAAGGGCGTCCCATTGTGCTGGCAATAAAATGGGATGCCCTTTTTTGTTTGAATCCAACACATTTCCACACCCGGACGCTGCACCTGTAGGAGTAAACATGGTTTACGATTTAATTGATACACCGCTTGGGCCGGTGGCCGTAACCGGTGACCATGAAGGCATCCGGCAGATTGCCTTTCAACACGGTAAACATCCGCTGAAAATAGAAGACCACTGGCAAAAAGACCCCACGGCACTGGAAGCGGCCAGCCGGCAGCTCGAATCCTACTTTGCAGGAGAACTGCAATGCTTTGATCTGGCTCTGGCCCCGGTGGGAACCGATTTTCAACAGAGAGTCTGGCAAGCACTCAGGCAAATCCCCTATGGCCACCTGGTCAGCTACCGGGACATTGCCGTTGCCATCGGTAATCCCAAGGCCTGCCGAGCCGTGGGCGGCGCCAACGGAAAAAACCCCATCCCCATCGTCATCCCCTGCCACCGGGTCATCGGCAGTCAGGGGCAGCTGGTGGGATACGGCGAAGGGCTTGATATCAAAAAACAACTGATTGACCTGGAATATCGATTCCTTTAAAAAACCGAAAAAATAATTTTCAAGGAAACATTGTTAATGATTGAAAAATTACGAATCCATCTTTCTCAAATATTTGTTGTTGCATTAATACTTTTAATCTTTCTTTCAGAGAGTCGCTGGGAAACCACGGCGCCTTTTGTCGGTAGTGTTTTGTTTTTAATGGGTATTATTCTGGCAGGTATCGCTGCCTTGGGGCGGTTATGGTGTTCCCTTTATATTGCAGGCTATAAAACCGATACGCTGATTACCGAAGGCCCGTATTCCATGTGCAGGAATCCGCTGTATTTTTTCAGCTTTATAGGGGCCCTCGGTGTCGGATTTGCTTCCAAGACATTCCTGATTCCATTGATCATACTATTTGCATTTGGCGCATACTATCCGTTTGTTATTCAAAGCGAAGAAGCCGGGTTGAAAAAACTGCATAAACATAAATTTAACACATATTTTGATAAAGTACCGAGGTTTTTCCCAAAAATATCCTATCTAACAGAGCCCGCAGAATATATCGTAAAACCGATTGTATTCAAAAAACATATCTTCGATGCCATCTGGTTCATATGGATCATTGGCATTATGGGGATAATTGAAACGTTACATAAACTGAATATGATACCTGCCATATTTAGGATTTACTGACGCACCTGCCACCCAATTAAAAAAACGACACATTCCAATTATGTCCGGTCCTGTCGTTCCAGAAACGGTTCAAACTCAAGTTTGTAGATATATAAAAGCACCATGGCCAGCCCGAAGATAAGAGGGCCGTACAACAGGCCGATGAGACCGAAATAATTCAAACCACCCAGAATCGCAAAAAAAATCAGCAGTGTACTCATGTCGGCCCCTCCCTGCATGAAAAGGGGTCTCACCAAATTATCGATCATGCCCACAACCACGACACACCACAATACCATGAAACTCCCATATCCCGCATGGCCCGAAACAAACAGAAAGACAGCCGCCGGAATCCAGATCAAAGCCGTGCCGATCATGGGAATCAGGGATGCAAACGCCATCATCATGCCCCAGAAAAATCCGGGCAGGCCGGCGATCCAAAAGGCGATCCCACCGGCAGCGCCCTGTGCCAGGGCTGTTACCAGGGTGCCGAGCAGTGCCGATTTTGCCACCGTCTTGATTTTCGTCAGTATTTTTTCCTCCTGACTGGCACTCAGGGGAATCAGATGAAAAGCAGCCCCCATAATTTTTTTCTCATCCCGGATGAAAAAAAAGAAGGTGAACAGCATCATGAAAAATTTACCCACGAAAGCAGATAGATTCCCTGCCAGGTTCCCCCCCTGGTCAATCAGGATTTTCCCCACCGAGCCCGTCAGGTTCAGCGCCATCTTGTCTATCTGAATATTTTCCAGATGCATATTGGGAAACAATTTTTGCACATCGGGCAGCCAGCGATCGACCTGGACCAGCAACCCGGTAATCAACGGATGCCCCATGATCTGCCGGTATCTACCGGCTTCAACCCAGTCATAGATGGCATTAAAAGAGTTTATCCCCTGCCCGATCAAGGTGATGAGCATGAATACCAACGGCAGAACCACCACCAGGGTAATGAGAATGCAGGAAAAAAGGGCCGCGATATTTTTTCGACCGGCCAACTTTTGTTCAATTTTAAAATGAATGGGGCTGAAGATGATCGCCAGAAGGGCCGCTAAAATAATCGTATTCAGATAGGGTTTAATGATATGATAACACCCGATAAACACAATCAGCATGAGAAACAGCAGAAAATAATTTTTATTGACCGCAAGTCTCCCGGCTTCTCTATCCGCTGGCAGGTAATGGTCGGGATCTATTGTTGCTTTATCCTCATTCCCATTTTCAGATAACCCGGCATCCGGAAACAGAGATTCGGCGTCCGGTTTTAGTGGATTGCTTTTTTTGATCTTTTCATTCATCATTGTTTACTCCACATTAGAGGAAATCGCCTATATACATAAAAAAAGCCGTTGTAGTCTATTGGCGACCTTTCAGATGCCAAAGAATAAGTTGAAAATACACAACCCCTTTGTCCCTGAGTTTTCTGCTCATTCCCGCTGTCAGGATATTTCCGGTAGATGTCAAAAACCAGTTTATGAATAATCGGACAAAAATAACACAGGAAACCACCACATTATAGCAGCGGCCTTTCCATTTGTTAAAAAACTTGTACCGGGAGCGATAAAACTCGATCCGGGAGCGACTATTGCGCCCAATACTCTGACCCTGCAGATGGTAAATCCTTGCCGATGGAACATGGTAAATTTTCCAACCGGCCTTACTCATCTGATAAGCCCAGTCTGTTTCTTCAAAAAAGAAAAAATACCGCTCGTCCAATATCCCCACTTCATCCATGGCTTTTCTGCGCACAAGCATGCAGGCACCGATAACCGATTCAACTTCAAAGGGATTTTGATGCTCATATCTCTTGCTCGGATATTTTAGAGGAAACAGGTATTCAAGAAGGGCCGTATTCATGAGGAGGGTAAAAACCGTCGGAAAATTCGCGATGGAATTCTGCCGGCTGCCATCCCGGTTCAAAAGCTGTCCCCCGGCCATAGCCGCTGTATCATGGCTGTCCATAAAGATAAACAGGTGATGGACAGCATTTACGGTCAGGACCGCATCGGTATTGAGCAAAAGGGCGTACCGTCCTTTCATGATCGCAAACGCCTGATTGTTGGCCACCGCAAAACCCCGATTTTCACTATTTTTAATTAGCCTGATACCGGGGAACTCCTTTCCCAGCATGGCAACGCTGTCATCCGAAGAAGCATTGTCCACCACAATGATCTCAAACTCGATATCTGTGACTGTTTTGTAGATGGAATTCAAGCAGTCACGCAGAAGATCCTTTGTGTTCCAGTTGACAATGACGATAGTGACGTCCATATGGCAAAGCACCCTAAAAGTTTTGGTCCGACGATTTGGCCTGTTTGTGCAGTTCACTCAACTTGGCATATTTAAAAAATTTATTAACCGAATCCAGAATGGAGAGGATCAATCCCTGGGCACCGTCAAGGATACCCAGTTTTAAAAAATAATTCTGAAAAAACGTCAGCACAGCCCGAAACAAAGCTGACCAGATCGTTGCTTTTCTGTCATTATTAAATGCCTCCTGTGCGCCCAGCGTTGAATAATGGTCGATTTTGCTCAAAATCTTACTCAAATTGCTCTCGGTAAAATGTTCGATGGGCACATCCAGCGCCTTAACCGCCCCGTTGACTGTTACCGACTCGTGGACAGCATCCGGCGTCATCTGGCCGGAACCCTTTCGGAAAAGCCTGACCACCCGATCTCCACCCCAGAGGTGCCTGATCCATCGGCCCTGAAACCAGTTTTTCCGGGGGAAACTGTAACCGGTTGTTTCATTCGATGGGTTCAACACGATATCTTTGATTGCGGTAGCCGTTTCAGCAGGAATTCGTTCATCGGCATCCAGAACAAGCACCCACCGGTGTTTACATTTATCTATGGCAAACTGCTTTTGCAGGCCGAACCCGCGCCATTTTTCGACAAACACATCACAGCCGAAACCCGATGCGATTTCAACAGTATCATCAGCACTGCCTGAATCCACTACGACAATTTGGTCCGCGAACCGGACACTCTCAAGGCATGCGGGTATGTTCTCCGCCTCATTCTTTGTAATAATGGCTACTGAAAGCGACATTTTATTCATTACTTGATAATCCCACCTGAATTGTATTATATTCAAAAAATTATATCACAGTTGTAACCTGATTAAAATCATGATTTCTCGGTCAATCTTTTGCAAACAATCTTTTTTCTATTTGAAATAAAAAATGAGCGTAGATATTATTATTACAACCTATAACAGGTCAGAACTCCTGAGGGAAGCGCTTGAGAGCGTTGCCAGACAAACCTATTCTGACTGGAAGTGCTGGATTGCCGAAGACGGAGAGACTCAAGAGGCCCTTGACGCTGTAAGGCCTTTTCTGGAAGACGATCGCTTTCAATATCTGCCCGGAGAACATGCGGGCTTTCCTGCCGGTCCGCGGAATCGTGGTATTCGTAAAGGACATGCCGAGTATGTTGCAAGTCTTGACGACGATGATCTGTGGTTACCGGAAAAGCTGGAAAAACAGGTAAAATTTTTGGACAGTCATCCTGACTGCCTACTGTTGGGATGTAACGCTTTTCGCTGGTCTGGGACGGGTAACTGGAATGAATGTCCTTTGTATTTCAAAAAAACTGCTCTGGGAGAAATCAGATATACGAAAATGCTTGAACAGGATTATGTAATTCATTCTTCTGCAATCCTGAAAAGAACAGCTCTTGACCAGGCTGGATTGTACAATGAAGCCCTATCCCCTCCCATGGGAGAAGACTATGAATTGTGGTTACGTGTCAGCGCTCTTGGGGAGACATGGGTATTACCTGAACCTTATATCGTTTTTCGAGAGACCCCCCTCACATACTATTCAAAATTGAATCGCCGTCAAAATTATAAGGCATCAGCAGCTTTTTTTGAATCTGCTCTAACTGGTGTCGGGGACATACCCAGCCCGCTTTCCTATCCAGAAAACGAATACTTGGCAACCGCGTGCCGTCGTGAAAGAGACTTCTATCTTGCAGGACCCCGTTTCCTTGGTCGCTTCAGGCATGAATTGAGAAAAAAAATTAAACAAACATTCAATCTATTCTAAAACGACTACACATGCAAAATTATATATTTCCAAGCATCAATTATGTGTTGCAAAAATTCGGCCTTTCACTCCAAAAATATGAAGAAAAATGGGAAAAAGACGCCTTCTTAAAGCTCTACAAATCACGAATAAAACATGTCACCCAGCCCAGTATGCATCCAGCCGAATGTGTCGTCTTTTCAAAAGATAGAGCCCTACAACTCCACGCGCTTATATCTTCTTACCTGGAAAAAGTTGCTTTGCCCGTACCGCTGTATATTTTATATCACGCATCAACACCATCACACCAAAAGGCATATGACGAAGTCTGTAGACTCTGTTCTAATAATGATATTTTATTTATAAAACAAACTTCCGGCAATTCGTTCCGGGAGAATCTTGTTCATCTCTTAGCAGCCATACAATCGGCTAAAATTTTTTTTCTTGTGGATGATATCGTTTTTATCGAAGACTTTGACATAAGAGATTTTGCAAAATTTGATACGGATAAATTTGTACCCACGTTGAGGATGGGATCGAACCTAACGAAATGTTATACATGTCAAAAAGAACAACCCTTGCCCAAATTAATACCAGGCCTTGTGAAAGATAAAGACAAAATAACATGGCAATGGGATCAAGGGGTTTATGATTGGTTTTACCCTATCTCTCTGGATGGGCACTTTTTTTCAACACAAGAAATGACTACAATGATTCAACTCATCAATTTTTCGGCACCGAATACTCTTGAAGACCAATTACAAAAATTTCGACGTTTTTTTTTGTTCCGAAAGGGAATCGCTTACAAAAAGTCACGAATAGTAAATATCCCCTGCAACAAAGTTCAGATGGAAAATAAAAATTTATGCGGCACTGTGCATCAGGATTATCTGGCAGAACAGTGGCAGAAGGGATTCCAGATGGATTATCAAAATTTATACGGCTTTTCAAATACCAGTGTCCATCAGGAAATCCATTTTGAATTTATAAAACGACATCCCCAAGATTCAAACCACACCAGACAAAATAAAACTTAAAAAGATATGGAGCAGAGCAAAAAAAACAAAATAGATGTTTTTATCACACTGCACAAAAAAGATTTACCTGCGGTATCCCTATGCGTACAATCAATACAGCGATATCTATGCCCAGAAGTGAATAGAATTGTTATTATATCCCCAAAAATCCCGCAGGATATATTAATACGATATAATGATGTGGAATTTTTGCACGAATCAAATGTATTTAAGTGTCTTACACTGGCCCAAATACCAAAAATAAGTCATGGAAACGAAAATCGTGCAGGATGGTATTTTCAACAATTCTTAAAATGGGAAGCAAGAAAGTTTTCCCAAACAAATAATTATGCTGTGATGGACGCGGACACAGCATTTATTCGCCCCATGACACTGATGCGTAACAATAAATACCTTTTTTATAGAGGCAGCCAATACCATACGCCTTATTTCAAAACATATGAAAAATTGCTCGGTTATTTACCGAAAAAACAACCATCGTTCATTGCCAATTACATGATTTTTAGCACTGAAATCGTTGACGAAATCATTAATCAGATTGAAAAAAGATGTCCGGACAAAAAAAAATGGTACAAAATCATCCTTGATACCATTGACAAAAACGAACTGAGTTCCTTTTCGGAATTCGAGACATATGGTTATTATATGAGTCAATATCACCCCGATCTTTTTGACTCAGGTAAATGCAATAACAAAATATTGCAAGAAAAGAAAATACCGCATCATGCTTTCAATAAAATTATTTACAGATTCAAAGGATATGCATCAACTTCATACCACTGTTATGAAAGATGAGCATCAAGTGTATCGTAACTTCCATCCGCTTATACTTTTGTCCATCAGTATAAATGGTGGTTCAATGCCCCAAACACAAGACCACATCCAATGACGAGTACAATCAATTATCTTTTTTATGATGAATATCCATTTATGGCATGGAGTTATATATCGTTATTCGATCCTGCAAAACTATTCCCATCATATATGCTTTCACCAACTTTGCTGTAATGCATCGTGTTGCTCTGTTCATAAAGTTGGGCCTGTCCTTTAAAATTATAGGATGAGATTTTTTCGTAGTCAATTATTCTGTGTCTGGCGCCATTCACGGCGATGCTTCGATTAACCGCGGCAGTAAAGGCATCGGGGCCCGTAAGATGTAGCACTACAAGTTTAGAATAAGAGGAAACTGATTTTAAAAAACCGACATCGGGCACATAATCATCAAGAATATTCCGGGTCATTACATCTATCATGGTTTCCAGATAGGAATGATTTTTTGAAAAAAAGAGCATCCATTGCTCATAAGCTGGTTTATTACTTTGCATCCGATAAATTTCATTATCCAAACGCGGCCTATCTAATAAACATTCATCTTCAGGCCTGATAATTCGAACCAATGGAACCTTCAATTCTATTTTTATGTCAAGATAAATGCCTCCTTTTTTATATAGAACACAGTATCTCCAAAAATCAGCTTTCGCAGCCCCGAAATGAGGGTTGAGATGCATATAGGCTTTATATATATCAGAGCTAAAATTTTCTAAAATAAACTTACCGCATTCGCAGTCATCACAAAGAATAAACTGAAATTCGGGATTTAATATTTTGTTCCGATTTATAATCTTATTGATTATATCACTATTAATATTCTTGTTTTTCCATGTCTGGTATACCACCAGCGGAATTTTGTAATTACAGAGATCAGTTGTATTTGACATAAATTTATCGATTCAAAAAAACTCAAGGACTCACTTTAGTTCCACGTCTGATTTTACAACTCGTGCCGGGCCCCCCAGAGCCATCGCGTGCGGCGGAACATCCTTGGTGACAACTGCCCGCACCCCGATGATTGCCCCTTCTCCGATTCAAACCCGATCCATTACAACGGCCCCCATGCCGATAAAAACATGGTTGCCGATATTACAGGCCCCCGCGATGTTTGCACCCGGCTGAACGGTGGCATACGAACCAATGCGGGTGTGATGCCCGATCAGTACGCCCCGGTTTAAAAACACATGATCACCAAGGACACTGTTTGCGGATACAAGGGTATAAGGGCTGACCAGACCGCCTTTTCACAGAACGGCGCGTTTTGAAATCCGCGCTGTCGGGTGAACAAACGTGGCAAGCCTCAACCCCATAGCAGCGACTTGTTCTACATAGCTTATCTTCCGTGTCGTGGCAAGGGTAGACACACCCAGGCTGCCAGGTATCAGTCCGGTGATTCTGTCCACCCAGTAAATCGGATAACCCAGCGGTGTTTGACCATCCAGACGTTTATCCATATTTTCGACAAAACCCGTAATTTTAACATCTGGAAGATCCTCAATAAAATCACAAATTTCCTCAGCCAGCAATCGTGTCCCCAATAGCAGAATCCTTTTTTTACCCATTACCATCCTTTCTCAATCACATTGCAGATTGTTTCCACATCAGCCTCCGACAGAAGTATGTGCATGGGCAGGGACAGGGCATGTTCACAGAAATACTGTGTTTTCTCCAGCATGCCGGGTTTGTACATCGGATAATAATCGTTTCGACGATAATGCATCCCCACGCCGATATCCGCTCGCTTGAATTTATCCACAAGTTCATTGCGACCCTCGGCAAAAATGAAGTATCTGGTTATCCATAAAGCTAAAGTGATAATGGCCTAACATGCTGAATATGCTGTAATTTTACTTCAAATCGGCTTTTTTGACAAATTGTCAGTATTTTCAATGCATAACGCAATGTAACTTTCGTTTTATGGATAACCAGAATGAAGTAAATATGCTGACTGCTCATGCGATCATTTTCGTACTGCGGCAGAGTGATCCCCGGAACATTCGAGAACCGCTGGTTGTAAAAAGCCGCCAGTTTTCTGCGTCTTGCGTTCTGAGATTCTACCAGAAGAAGCTGATGCAGTCCGATCACCGCATCAATATCGTTCATGTGGTATTTGAATCCGATCTCCCGAACCTGATATTCCCATTCATAGCTTGACGAATTTCCAATATAGGTTCGGTCAAATGTCAATTTATCGATACCGAGCCACCTCAGCCGCCGAAGACGTTCCATTTTTTGTTTCGACCGTAGGGTGATCGCACCACCATCTCCCATGGGAAGGTTTTTTACGGCCTGAAACGAAAACGCATGTATATTATCAGACGAACCGACACGTTGCCCTCGATAGGAGGCATCACAGGCATGGGCGCAATCCTCTATGACCGGAATTTCATATTCCTGTGCAATTGCGTTAATTTCATCCATGTCGGCGGGATATCCTGCAAAATGAACGACTATAATGGCGCCCGTATTTTCCGTTATCTTCTCTCTGATGGATGTAGGGTCCAGATTCCCGGTAACGACGTTGATGTCAGCAAATACGGGCCGAAGATGTTCATAGAGTATGGCATGATTAGTGGACACAAATGTCAAAGGTGTTGTGATCACTTCCTTGCCGGGGGGCAGGTCCATCACTCGAAGGGCAAGGTGGAGAGCGGCCGTGCATGAATTCAGACCAATGCAGAAAAGGGAGTCAACAAAACCCGAAAAACCCTATTCAAACTCACGAGTCTTCGGGCCAAGGCCAATCCAGCCAGAACGCAGTACATCCCCCACAGCCTGGATAGCCTCCTCGCAAATCAATGGTCTGAAAAGTTGTACATCCATTTTGGATTCCTTTTTATACTATATTACTCAGGCACTCACTGTATCATGTCCAGAATCTCACGGCAGCGATGCGCCATTGTATGGTCCTTCCGAACACGGACGAGCCCCCGGGATGCGATTTCGTGACGCAGTTCGTCGTTATGGCGGAGATCGGCAATCCATCCACACAATTCCTGAACGTTCCGATAACATACAATCTCTTCTCCCGCACGGAAGAAATTATCGATTCTGGAATGCCGGTCTACCAATTCAACCTTGCCGCTTGCCGGGATTTCGAAAGTGCGTATATTGATGCCTTCACGATTTTGAGCGTGATGAATGTTAAGGGCGGATCGACTGCGATTATACAATTGATTCACATCTTGTGGGGCCAATGGGCCGTCGTGGATAATGCAGTTTGCCAGGTAAGGGAACGCTTTGCAAAACTTAACGCCGCCAGTGCCCCGGGATTTGAAGTAGCCCGGTCCTGCGACACCAAAGCGTAGACCTTTCCGGGCTGAAAATTCAGCGATCTGATCGGCGAATCAAACACTCTCAAGACAGGCGGGTATGTTCTCCGTTTCATCTTTGGTTATAATGGTTTATTAAATCGATACGTTCTCATTAATTGCGTGATACATGTTCCGGGACTGCGTTTATTAAGCTCGATAATTATCGTTTGATGCAAGTTCGTATTTGAAAAATATTTACGGTATACGTCTAAAGTCTTTTGTGACATCTCACGTATTGTATCTGCGGTGAAAGATTTCAATACATTTTCAATCTTGTTTAACTTATTTTCTTTGATTGCAACTGAGAATGACCGCCAATCCACCTGATCAGACAGCGGCGGTTTGTATCTGTCTGATATAATAACCGGAATGGCCCCCATTGACATAGATTCAAACAAACGGATAGTAGAAATACCGGCACCTCTCGGGCACAGTGAGAAACAACTGTTGCCTAGCAGTGAAACATAGCGATCTATTTTGATCTGAGAAAAATCCATATCGCCTCCCCAACAATCTCCTGAAGAAAAACAGTTATCAGGATAAAGATCGGTTAATCTTTTGCGTATAGGGTGGGTGTGAGTGGCGCCCATAAATGAAAACAAATAAGACTTCTGCTTTCGTATTAATGCGTCATCATAACGTAAGGTATAGTGCGGTATTACCGAAAACCCATGGGATGAGTAATGTGGGGTGAATACAAGATTCCTGTAAAAATTTATTTTTTTTACATTCTCATATACATCTTGACATAAAAATATATAATTTTTATTTTTTTTGCCGGTGATTTCATCAATTGCATCTTGTGCTCTTTTTATTCTTTGAGCAATATCTTCTCCACCGGCCCATCCGGAATTAGTATACAACAGGCCGCCTAAATAGGCTTTTACCAATGTAAATTCGTCGCTAATCAGGCGTTTATCTCTTTCAAGAAGCCCGGCAATTGTTTCTTCAGTTTTAATTGCCACATGAGGCGCATAGTCGTATGTAAAGCGTGTATTAAGAATTTTCATTACTGATTTTAACTTCAAGCCCTTTATTGTTTTTCAAAAATTTATGCCCGACCTGAAAGAAACAAAACGTTTGAATTTTCTCCCACCCGCATCCTGGAAAGCCTTCTTATCCGCCCGGACCGAACTGACTAAAACGGATTCGAAAAATACGCAATAAATATATCCCTGCAATTTTGAAAATCATGGGTCCCGAAAAATTTAGACATTCGATTATTTTTTAATCAAACCATTTTTGCAAAAAAAATCAACATTTTTCCGTGTGAAATATTTTATATTCGGCCCATCTTTCCAATGCTTGGTCCCCATTTCCCTGGGATGCCACATATGCAGAATTTTTGCATACCGGATTGCCGATCGCCCATAAATACCGGCCCGTACCAGCCTGATCCCGAGATCTTCATCTTCGCCGCCCCATCCCTGAAAGTTCTCATCATAGCCATTGACACGCTCAATATCTTTACGAAATATCGAAAAATGTCCCCCTAAACTCTGTTTTCTTGGACTTTTCATGTGAAGCCTGAAAAGAATTGTCCGTTTTATGAATCTGCGATGGCTTTTAATGATCTCTTTTTGGGGCAGGCCCACGTATAGATTTTCAAGAAACTCCGGCGACATATTCGAATTGAACACGCTTTTCGTCTGTTCCTCATTCAAGTATTTGCAGTGTCCCGCTACAAATTTACCTGATTTTGCCATCTGCAAATGATGTTCTATGGTGCCGGGTAAGATTAAAAAATCGCTATCAAAAAAAATCAGATACTCTCCTTTCGCATACCTGATACCGTTATTACGAGCTGCCGCCACCCGGAATCCATTTTTCGGCTGCCATACATGATGAATGGTAAAATTATAATGCGGAATCATTTCTTTCAGAAGAAAGACCGTTTCTTCTCCTGATCCATCGTCGGTAATTACCACTTCATCAAAAAAATCTTTTGAAAATTTCAGTGAATCAAGGCAATGCCTGAGATGTTCTATTCGCTCATAAAAAGAGATAATTATACTGACCATGGCCTATAGCAGTCTCATTTTTTTTTTCATTTTATAAACAATATGATTAAATTGGGTTTTATAGCTTCGCCTATAAGCCGGGATTGTAACCGATACGGCCTCGGTCCTTTCGTTTGTCTGAGAATGGATGACCTCTGACATATAGGGAAAAAGCTGATAGCGGTTCAATACCAGATTTCTCGCTTTTTCCAAGGCCGGGATATATCTTTCCCAGTTATTGTCATTAACAATTCGCCTTATTTTTAAAAGGCTTTCTTCGGGTTGCGCTATGTCGATCCTTATAAATGATTCTTCAGGAAAATAATCCTCCAAATTGGTACACCCATAATAAATAGGCACCGTCCAGGATAGGAAACAATCGGCAATTTTTTCAGTCCAATAGTTCGGTCCACTGGTATTTTCCATGGCAAGGGCGTATTGATATGGCGCAAGACCATCCCATTTGTCTTCAATAAAATTAATCTCCCTGCCGTACAAATCCAATTTCAGGCGCTTATCGTTCCGGATATGGTTTAGGAATGTTTTTCTTTTAATATGGCCCGGCAAATCCATCGCACCGCCGACAATGGCGGACAATTTTTTTGATTTCACGGGGATTCCGGTCGAAATCAATTCATCAAAGGATTTATTGACATGCCATGGAATAGCTGGCGGGGACGATACATATCTCCGGTCAGCGACAGGTATATAATGGGTGAATACTTTTGAAAAAAATTCATGCTTTTCAATCATCCAGTCGCTATGACCCTTCATGTACGGTTCCTGCATAACAGCCCATATATTTTCTTTTGGACACCGTACCCGTGTGGCATTGCCCATGCAATTGTTAAGCACAACAAGAAAGTCACAATTTTCTACGGGATCAACTGTAAACTGTACCCCGTCCCATATGCCCTTCTGGCCAGGTGTCTGGCGCATAAGATCGGGCCAGTCCCAATTTTTGACTATCCTTACCAATACCATGGATATTTCATCCCGTGATTTTCCAGAATTTCGCTATCTATATCAAAACACAGCGTTTATAATATTAGATCTATCTGAATTTTTACATCGGTTTTTACTTCTTCAAACGTCAGCTGCTCCAGACAACGGCTGACCCCGCTGTCCTGACATCCTTTATTTTTGCATGGTACACAATGTAAGTTCTTATAGACTACCCGGTGTTGCTTGCCCCTTGGGGCCCAGTCAACATATGATGACGGCCCAAAGATGCACACCGTGGGCAGCCCCACTGCGGCGGCAATATGAACACCTGCGCTGTCAACACCGATAAATAATTTGCAAACCTTAAAAACAGCAGCCAAGGTTCCGATGGAAGTCTTCCCCGCTAAATTATATATATTGTGTCGGCATTTTTCTATTATTTCACCGGCGCGGTCTCTTTCGTCACGGGAGCCGGTAATAATAACAGACAAATCATATTCCGATCCTAGCCAATTGATCAGTTGGACATACTTTTCCACGCCCCATTCCTTGTATTTCCATAAAGAAAAAGGTTGAACCGCTATAATGGGTCGATTTAATGGAACCCCCTCGCTTTTCAGCAGCGCTATCGCTTTTTGATATCTACCCTCGGAAACCTCAAGCTCGGGTTGAATATGCGCCGTTTTTATATCACAGGCTTCCAGCGGGCCTATGTAATATTGGGTCATATGTCTTCCCTGGCGGGATTCGGAGGTCACCAGATGGGTGAACACCCGGTTGCGCCAGAGTTTTCCATCATTGGCAAAAAAGCCTGCTTTGTGACGTGCCCCGGAAAAAAATGCCAAAACAGCCCCCCTGTCCCCGGTTCTCATATCAATGGCCAAATCAAAATGAAATCGACGCAGGCATAAGAAAAACTGTTTTTGATACCCTATTTCTTGACACCAGGTCCTTTTTTCTGCGTTGATGGAAATTACGTCCATTGCCCACCGGTAGTCTTCGATCAATTCCTTTGCTTTTTCCCTGACGGCAACAACAATATTCGCCTGGGGAAAATGTTCCTTCAGCGCACGGACAGCAGGTAACGTAAGCACCACATCGCCTATATCACCAAGCTGTATCACCAGGATATTTCGTATTTCCTCTCCGGGTATGGTCTTCCCTTTTACCAGCATCAATCAAACACCTGTAAATTTTTCATAAATCCTTATGATCCGTTCTGCCATAAGGTCCCATGTGTTTTTCGCAGCAGTCTTGTGTGCCTCTTTTGCCAAATTTTTTCTTTTTTCTTTATCCAACATGAATTCGATTTTAGAACTCATGGACCCAATATCATTTTTTTCAACGACAAATCCATTGATCCCCTCTTTGACCAGATCCATTGCCCCCACAGTATCACTGATAATCACCGGCAGTGAAGCGGACATGGCTTCCAGCACCACCATACCAAACGTATCGAATCCCGAAGGCATCGCAAAAATATCTGACGCCATGTAGATGTGTTCAATATGTTCCGCCCAGACACCTGCAAAAATCACATCGTTTTTGATACCGGCCTTTTCAGCCAGCCTGTGGTATTTTTTACGATCTCCCTTACCCACCACCAACAATTTTAATCGATCTGGCAACTGCTTTGATTTAATCACGCCCACTGCAGCGATGAGGTTACCCAACCCCTTGAGTTCAAAATTCATGCCCACAAAAAGAAGCACCGTATCTGCCTCGTCTATTTTGAAATGTGCTCTTATCTCATCACGACAGCTTTTTCTATCGAGCGTATCAAATCGGCCGATATCGACACCCGGGTGAACCACCTGCACTTTTCCCGGATCAACGCCGAATTCCTGAATAAATTTATCTTTTGCCAAATTGGATACCGGCAGAAATACCCGGCAATTCCCCTTACGAATCAAGCTTTTTTCAACCCAGCTGGTGCCATAATCAAAGAGGCTCATATTTTTTCTTCGAACTTTTTTAACCCAGAAGCGATGGGGCACGCCGTGCATGGTAAATAGATCGGCATTAAAAATCCTGTCATGGGTGTGGATAATATCAAAGTTCATTTTTGCTATTTTATGATTGGCAAACCAGGCAAAAGTGATGGTAGTTAAAAATCGGGGAAAAGTGATGATCGGTATTTTATGAAACGTAATGTGATCACATTGAGATGACCATTTGTTCGCGAATACATGAACATCATAGCGGTGATCTGCAGCAATCCGTTCTGTTAATTCCCGGACGAACCTTTCCCCGCCGCCGACCAGGCCATATTTGGGGATTACGACAGCTATTTTGACAGTTTTATAAATATTCACAGCATTCCGAGTTCTTCTATCCCGTTCAACACCTGTTCCACGGAAATCTTTTTCATACAATCCATGGTTTCACAGTGACGTTTAAAACAGGGGCTGCACGCGATTTCAGGCCGGATCACCTTGTGCCCAGGACCAAAAGGGCCGGTTCTCCAGGGGGCGGTGGGGCCGAACAGGGCCACCACCGGAATCCCCACGGCGGCGCCAAGATGCATGGGACCGGTATCCGTGGATATCAACAAATCCGATTTTTCATACAGGGCCGCCAGAACTTTAAGAGTGGTTTTGCCAGCCAGATTCTCTGCTGTGGAGCCCATTCCCGCAATGATTGAATCAATGCATTCCCTGTCGGCCGGACCACCGGTAAAAATGACGGTTGCCTTTAATTTTTCAATCAGGCTATCCGCCAGCCGACTGAATTTGGTGATGTCCCACAGTTTGGTCTCCCACTGGGCCACCGGGTTGATCGCGACCAGCGGCCCAGTGTGTTTTCCAGTGCAGGCTTTCAAAAGGATATCTGCCCTTTCTCGATGGTGATCTGACACTGGCAACCGGTATTCAACCGCGTCATGCCCGATACCGATCTTTTCAAGAAGCATCAATCCGCGGTCAAGGGCATGAATCTCCATGCTCACAGCCGGAATCCGTTCATTCAAAAAAAGATAGGAGTGTTCCTGATGCGCCATCCCCGGGCCAAACCCCACCTTGCGCCCCCCTTTTGCCAGAGCGACCAGCATGCCGCTTTTTAAAAGGGCCTGCAAGTCCAGTATGAGATCATACCGGGTATCTCTGAGATCACGGATAAATTGAAAAATTTCTGAAACCGCCGTGCTCCGCAAGGGGGTTTTCAACTGCTTTATCCACTGCTTTCTTCTGGACACCATTACCCGGTCAAGGGCCTCGTGCCCTGTGACAAGATCGGCGGCCGCTTCCTCCACGAGCCAGGTGATGTTCGCCTCCGGATAAAAAGTTCTCAGGGCGTTCAGCACCGGCAGAGTATGAATGACATCGCCAATGGCACTCAGCTTGATGATCAGGATGTTCATCGTGGGGTATCGACCTTTAAAAATTCTCCGGCTGCCGTGAAAACCATGTCGACGCCGATCTTTTGCATGCACTCAAGATGTCCCAGGGGACAATGGGGTTTAAGACAGGGGCTGCACGCCATGGACGTTCTGACAATCCTGCTTTTCGAGCCAAGGGGACCGGTGGCAACAAAGTCCGTGGAGCCGAATATGGCGATTAAAGGAACATTTAAGGCCGCCCCCACGTGCATCAGCCCGGAATCGTTGGTCACAAACAGATGACACCTTTCGATCAGCGCCATGGCTTCTCCCAGGGTGGTTTTGCCGCAAAAATTAATGGCCGGGTGCTGCATCTTTCCTATAATTTTTTCCCCCAGGGCTCTGTCGCCGGGCCCCCCGAAAACGGCTACCCGGGTCTTGTATCTGTCACAAATTTTATCTGCCAGTCCGGCATATCTTTCAGGGAACCACTGCTTGGCAGGCCCGAATGTGGCAGACGGATTGATCCCGATAAGGTGTTCATCCGCCCCGACGCCATGTTCTGCCAGAATTTTTAAAGCACCGTGTCTCTCTTCCCGGCCCAGTCTAATCTCAAGGGGTCCGGGGTCGGCCGAAAGGCCCGCCTTTGATAAAATATTAAGATAATATTGTGTTTGATGAACTTCCCGGATGGCCTTTGTGCAGGGGATGGGATGGGTCAAAAGCGCCCCTCTGGCATCCCGGCTGTATCCGATCCGTGTGGGAATGCCTGCCAGAAAAGCAATCAAGGCCGCCTCAAAGGCGTTTTGAAGTAGAATGGCCGCATCAAACCCATATCGCCGAAGTTCTTTTGAAAGGCGCAATTTTCCCAGCGTCCCCTTATGCCTGTCCTTTGCATCATAAATAATGATCTGGTCGACATGGGGGCTGTGTTCAAAAACCGGGGCGACCCAGGGTTTGGCCAAAAGGCTGATGCGTGCAAAGGGGAAATTCTCCTTAATGGCTCTTACCGCGGGCGTTGTCATCACGGCATCTCCGATCCAGTTGGTGGATCGAATCAGCAGTCGTTTTGTGTTTTTTATATCAATCGGTTTCATCGTTTGGATTATTTACCGGTAACCGTTGATGGCAACTGTTTACGATGCCATCACAGTTCACTTCTAAAAAAATTCCAACATTTGCCCTGCCGCTTACGCTTACGGGTTTCAAGTAAACAAAAGGGCTTTGTTTTCCATCGCTGATGGACCCAGAACCACTGATCCGGATAGTCTCTGACGATCTTCTCAATAGCCGCATTGTACCGCTCGGTATTCAATTCAAGATCTTTTCGCTTGTCTCCTGTATGAACAGGGGGAATCTCGGGAAATATTTTTGCCGTAAACCCGTTTTCTTCCCGAATAAGAAATACCGGCACCACAGGCGCTTTCGTTTTATAGGCCAAAAGCGCCATACCACTGTTGGTACAGGCCCGGTGCCCGAAAAAATCAACAAAAAAGCCCTCATACCAATCCACGTTCTGATCCATCAGCATACCGATGATTTCACCGTTATTCAGGCCCTTCAACAATTTTCGCAAAGCCCTTTTGGCGGGTATTAGCCGCCCCCCGAAACGGGTCCGCAATTGAACAAAAAACCGGTCCAGCGACTTCATGTCCAGGGGACGATAAACCATGCCCATGGGATATTCAAACATTTTTCCGGCTATCGTCAGCAATTCCCAGTTGCCGAAATGCGCTGTCAGCACGATCACCCCCCGCCCTTTTTCATAGGCGGCTTGAAGATGGGTCAATCCCTCAAGTCTAAAATATTTCTTCAATGCATCCAGCGGCAAATCCATAACCCATCCGATTTCAAAAAGAATCAAAAAGAGATTCTGAAATACCCGGAAGGCTATTTTTTTTCTCTCAAAACAGGTATTCTCCTTCCCAAGTGCCCGGGCCAGGTTATCCAGTACAATTTTCCGATGCTTTTGATCCACATAAAAGAGAACTCGACCCAGCCATCTGGAAATCCTTCGGGCATGTTTTGGCGGCACATGACCGATCATTTTAAAAAATAGCCTGATAATGTTACCCATAATATTTTTATATCATCATTTCTTGATTCAGAAAGGCCCTTTAACACCTGGTGATTTGATTTCTTTTCCTGGCAACCCGGCCTGACTGCGATCCGTCCGGCTATCTGGCCGGATGTATATCCGCCAGTTTTTTTTCGATAAAAGAATCAAATGCCTCTCTTTGATCTTTAAAAGATATTTTTATCCCCAGCACCACAAGGTCCACCGGCCATGCAAATTTCCCTTCTATTCTGGCATAATCCTTGTCCGTTGTGATCAGCAGCCCGGCGCCGGTTTTTTTAATGTCAGCCAGCAATCGCCGAAAATCCTCGGGGCCATACCAGTGGTGATCCGGAAAGCCGGTAAACGCCACCGGGTCACCGCCCAGGGACGCGATCATCCGGCGAAATTCATCGTTTCGGGCAATACCGGAAAATGCCACGACCCTGCGTCCACGGATCCCTTCAAGACCGGAACGGTCTTGGGCATCCGCTGTTGCGGATACCCCGCCGGCCGGGACCATGTACTCCAGGCAGGGCTTGTGACAGGTCCTGAAAAAAGGCCCCGGCCCCAGTTCCGGCCTGTGGGCATTTTCTTTTCCGCAGCGGGTCAAAACACACCCATGGGCCCTTTTCAATGCCGACACCGGTTCCCTGAGGATACCGCGGGGAAACAAATAACCGTTTCCCAGGGGCCGGGTATCATCCAGCAGCACCAGATCGATGTCCCGCTGTAATTTCAGGTGCTGAAACCCGTCATCTAATATAATCACATCGGCCTTGCATCGGCGGATGGCGCGCATGCCGGATCTGAACCGGTTCTGGCCCACCAGAACCGGGATGTTCTTTAATTTCCGGGCCATCATAAAGGCTTCATCACCCGACGCTTCGGCCTTTAAAAGAAAATTGTCGCCATCACTGACGATTCCCCCCCGTTTTTCACGGCCGCCCTTATATCCCCGACTGACCACGGCCGGCCGATACCCCAGACGCTTCACCAGACCGGCCACGTAGATGGTCATGGGGGTCTTGCCGGTGCCGCCCAGGGTCAGGTTGCCGATGGAGATAACCGGGCACGGCAGCTTGTGGGATCGAAAAACCTGTTTTTTAAACAATACCGCCCGCAGCTTGATGGCCCCCCCGTAAAAAATGGATGCCAGGTATAAAAAATATCCCGGCAAAAAAAAAGCACTTGCTTCCTGCCCCATCATGATCGATTCTATTTTTTTTATCAGATGCGGCCTCATCCATTATCCCCGCATATTGTTTCGGACTGGGCTAAAACCATCATGATGTCATCCATGGTTTTTTCCACGGCCCCCTTGTTGGCGCAAAACACCTTAAAATTATGCTGCCCCATTATTTCCGACACATCCCCGTCTGCAAGCATCCTTTCCCCGGCCAGTATGATGTCCCCGGCGGTATGGACCTGAATGGCCCCACCGGATTCAATCAGCATGGCCGCAATATCTTTGAAATCACTCATAAAGGGACCAAAGAGAACCGGCTTTGAAAAAGCGGCCGGTTCCAGCGGGTTATGCCCTCTGAAATCCACCAGGCTCCCGCCCACAAACGCCATGTTTGCCAGAGAATACAGCCGGGCCAACAGGCCGATGACATCGATGACCACCACGCCGGCGCTTTTTTGATTTCTCCGCCGCTGATGGTGGCGCTGTAGGGCACTGTTAAGAAACCGCCATCGGAAAAAATTTTCACTATGGCACCGGCCCGGGCAGGATCCCGGGGGGCGATCACCAGGCACAGGTCGTGGTGTTTTTTCCGAAGGGCGGTAAACGCATTTTTCAGTATCAGTTCTTCCCCGGGATGGGTACTGCCGGCCACAAAAACCCTCTGCTCCGGCAAGATATTCAACGCCCTTCTCAAAGACGCCATCTCTTTTGGGGAGATGGTTTCATAGGGGTGGTCAAACTTCAGGTTTCCACTTGTCACCACCCGGCCCGGCTTTGCCGCAAATATCTTTAACCGTGCGGCATCTCCATCGGTCTGGGCACATATTTTTGTAAAAAACGAAAACATCGTTTCCGAAAAAAAGAAAGCGCGTCGATATCCGGAAAATGAACGCTTAGAAAGTCTGGCATTAACCAGCATCACAGGCACTTTGCGGCGAACCATTTCAAAAAGACAATTGGGCCAGACATCCGATTCCACCAGCACCAGAAGTGCGGGGTTGATTCTGCTGCTGATTCTTTTTACGGCAAACATCAGGTCAAAGGGGAAATAAAACAATGCATCCACGTGACCTTTCAGCCGCTTTTCAGCCAACTCAAATCCGGTCTTGGTGGAAACGGACAAAACAAGGGGACGCGGCCGGATGCGGCACCTCAGCGCCTTTAAAAGCCCCTGGGCCGAGACCGCCTCCCCCACGGACAGGGCATGCACCCAGACCGGCTTTGCACCGGCACCTGAATGGATTCCGGCAAACTGTTCCGGCAAGTGTGACAGCCCCAGCCGCCGCAAAACGGTTTTTCTTCTTTTCCGGGAAAAAAGAATCAGGACCACAAGCAGGGGAAACGAGACGAGTATCGCACCGGCCAGAAGCACATTGTAAATCAGGATGACCCTTGTATCCTTTTTGTCCATTGGCCTACATGCTCCTTTGCACGGCAATTATGCCGATGCATAAAAAAACAATGTTTGCCAGGCATACGGAAACCAGGGGGGGCAAAATCCCGCCATAACCCAGTGAAACACAGAAACTATAGAAAATCCAGTACAGAAAGGCGCTGGTTATACCCCAGGCGATACCGGTTGCAATCCCCTTTCCACCGGTCTTCTGGGTCGCGATACCGGCCCCTGCAAGACACATTAAAATACAGACAAATGGAAAGGCAATTTTGGCATACAGGTCGACCCTGTATGCCACCGCATCGTATCCGTCTGCTTCAATATCCCTTATATAGTGCAAGAGTTCAAAAAAACGCATCTCTTCAGATTTTCTGACCATACGCTGAAGGCTGGCCATGCCCACCTCCAGCGAAACGGCCATTTTTTCATGAAATGAGACGGTATCCCCTGCAGGACCCGCCGCTTGCACCATAGCGCCGGAAAGAACCCATCGGCCATCTTCTATAGTCCCTTTTTCAGCATCGATTCTCTTTACCAGTTTAAAATCCGGGTCAAAATAATTCACGGTAATGCCAAAAACCTTTTGCAGGGCCGGATTGTAATACTTTACATGAATAATTTCCCCCTTGCCTTTGATCCATATATCCTTTTTTTTGTTAACGACAGGGGCTTTTTTTTTAACTTCCAGAAGCCAGATATGATCGGCCCTGCCCGTGGTAACCGGTACCAGCAGGTCAGATAAAAAAAACAGGCCGATGGAAAAGACGACGCCCATGACCAGAATCGGCTTTAGCAAAAAGGCAAATCCGATGCCGCTGCTTTTCAAGGCGATCAGTTCGTTGTTCCGATTCATCAGGCCCAGCGCAACGATCACGGCCATGAGGATTCCCAGCGGCGTAATCTGGGCAATGATAAAGGGTGTTTTCAGAATAAAAAATTGAACAACATGGCCCATAGGAACCTGCTGTTCCATAAAATTATCAATTTTCTCAAAAAAATCAACTGCCAGGTAGATGGCAATGACCACCGCGAGAACAACGGCAAAATATTTGAGAATCTCTTTTATAAGGTATTTGTGAATAATATACATCGGGTATTCATCACCAGCGACGGTCAGGTTTGATGCTGCCGGAAAACGATTATTTTGATCGGACGATCCCCTGCCACCCGAACCAGCAGATAGATGCCGATCCCCCCCAAAATAACATTGGGCGCCCACATGCCGATCATGGGCGGATAAATACCGCTCTCCCCGAATATCAATCCGGCTGAAAGCAGCATGTAATACAATAAAAATAAAACCAATCCCATTACCAGCCCCGAAGAGGCTTGCCGTTTCTGGGTTTGAATGCCCAGGGGAACCGCCAGAATACCCAGGGCCAGGCAGGCAACCGGAATGGAAAATTTTCGGTGTAATTCCAGCAGCATTCCATAATACTGGCCATCTTCGGGGTTTGATTGATGGATATACCGCCGCAGTTCACCAAGGCTCATCTCCTTTTTGCCCTTTGATGCCTTTTTGATTCGAGACGCCGCGCCTTCCAGGTCAAGTTTGATATCGTAGGTGTCAAAGGAAATGGTATGGGCCGACCGATTTTTCAATTCAACCTGATTGATCGTACCGTTAAACAGTCTCAACTGAAAAATAAGCGCATGGGGATCGGTTAAAAGTTTTCCAACAGGTGCCACTATTGATGTGGCCAGGGTACTTTTTGCCCTGGTGTCTTCGATGAAAATATCCCGTAACATGCCGTCGGTCTTATCAATATTGCCGACATACAGCATGATCCCCTTGAAACGATCGTTAAATTTTCCTTCCTGAATACCCACATTGAGATTTGACTTGGCCACCTGCACCGTCATCTCCTTAAAAGCGAACCGCCCCCAGGGCATCCCCCATATGGACATGAACGCCGTTAGCAGACATCCGGCCAGACAGAAAAAAAGAACCGGCACCATCATGCGGTAAAGGCTGACACCGCTGGCCCTGAGTGCAAGAATTTCATTGTCGTTGGAGAGCTTTAAAAAGGTCAGAAGAACCGACATCATAATCGCCATTGGAATGACAAAAACCAGAAAATCAGGGATGGAATACGCCAGCAAAAGAAGGAGAGAGACGACACTGATCTTGTAATTGACAATAAGATTGGTAATTTCAAGAATCCGGGCCATTAAAAAAACAAAGGTAAAAAAGAACAGGTTTATCATAAAAGGGAAAAACATCTCTTTTACAATATACCGGTTGATGATGGTATTGATACGCATATGCCTCTAACAGCCCAAGGATTAACGATCTGTCGCTTTTCCGTTTGCAAACTGCATCTGATACAGTTTGTGGTATTCACCCTTGCCGGCCAGAAGCGCCGCATGTTTGCCCTGCTCCACAATTTCCCCATTTTTAAGCACAACAATTCTGTGGGCGTAGGCAATGGTTGAAAGGCGGTGCGCAATGACAAAAGTGGTTCGGCCCTTCATTAGATTTTCAAGGGCTTTCTGAACAACGCTTTCCGCCTGGGTATCCAGTGCAGATGTCGCCTCGTCCAGTATCAGAATTGGCGCATCCTTTAAAAGCGCCCTGGCAATACAGATTCGCTGTTTTTCGCCTCCGGATAGCCGGCCCCCCAATTCACCGATGGGCGTATCGAAGCCTTTGGGAAAAGCGGTTATAAAATTATAGGCATATGCCGCCTTTGCAGCCGCTTTTATTTTTTCATCCGATACATCCGGACACCCATAGGCGATATTGTTTCGAACCGTATCATTAAACAGAATCGGTTCCTGGGTAACGATGGCAATTTGCTTTCTCAATGAGGCAATGGATGCTTTTCGAATATCGATGTCATCTATGGATATACTGCCCCTGGTGACGTCATAGAACCTTGGAATAAGGTTTACCAGAGAAGTCTTGCCGCCGCCGCTCATACCGACCAGCGCCAAAACCTCACCGTTTTTGACGTCCAGATTAATATTCTTCAGGACACTCTTTTCCCCATAGGAAAAAACAACATTTTCAAATCGGACACGATGCGGTCTGCTGGCAATAACAACCGGGTTGACCTCTTCCCTGATCTCCGACTGTGTTTCAAGGATATCGAAAACGCGATCAACCGCGGACATACCCTGTTGAACCGCATTATTAACGCCGCTGAGCCTTTTTGCCGGATCGTAAAGAAGCAGCACGGCCGCAATAAATGAAAAAAAAGTCCCCGGGGTTGAAGATCCGTTCAGTACCTTGAACCCGCCGTACCAGATAATAAGGGCAATGCCGAGGCCGCCCAACAACTCCATGATCGGAGAAGAAAGCGATTTTGCAATGACCGATCGCATTTCAAAATGAAAAAATCCAGAATTAATTTCAAAAAATCGTTTTTTTTCATACGCTTCCATCCCGAACGCCTTTACAATTTTATTGCCGGTAAAGGTCTCATGAAGAAACGTATTCAGCTCGCCCATGGCTTCCTGGGACCCGGTACTGACTTTGCGAACCCGTCTGCCAAGAAATATCAGCGGATACAGGGCCACCGGAAATATAACGAGTGCAATCAGGGCCATCTTCCAGTCCCGGTAAAAAATAACACCGGTCAGTCCGATAATGGAGAATACATCCCTGAAAGCACCGGTCACCGCCGTGGATACCATGCCCTTTATGACATTGACATCATTTGTAATCCGGGACATCAACACACCCGTTTTTTTCTCCTGAAAAAAAGCAAGTGGAAGATCTATTATGCGTTCATAGAGCATATTTCTCAAACGCCTGATAATTGACTCCCCCACATAACTCATCATATAGGCCTGCCCGTACATGCCGATGCAACGGGCAATATAGATAACGACAATTGCCAGGGGGAGGAATTTGAGCATCAGCACCTTCTTTTCAATGAAAATATCGTCTATTACATTTTTCATTAAAAAGGCTGAAATTCCCGTTGAGGCGGCCACCATTAACGAACATAACATGGCAAAACCAAGCCGGCCGATGTTTTCCTTAATAAGCCGTATCAGGTGGCGGTGTCTATTTTCAAACAATCTACTAATACGCATATTCTCAATTCTGTCTGTATTTAGACTTTTTACTTTTTAAAAAAATAAGGGGAACTGTCCGTTCCCCCGCAATCAATCCGACTCATTTTTCAGTCGTATGCCGGTGCCCGACATCGAAAAATCCATAAAAACCGGTCAAATCGTCACTACCCTTAAACATAAGTTAACCAAAGGAATTATATTACAGGCGCAAATCTGTCAAGGTTAAGTTGGCGTGTCATTGTCCCGCTGTTTCCTGCGGACATACAGGGTCTTGGTGACCCGGCAAACGGTTTCACCGGCGTCATCACGGATTGCCACCGTAAATTCGGGCAGATATTTTTCACCGTGCGCCGTACGGGCCTCGATGGTAGTGACATCATCGTCGGTAATCAAGAATTTTACCCGCACCGTTCCCCGACCGGGTTTGATAAAATCGATACGTGCGGTCTGGTCCCAGACAATGTACTCCCGCCCCAGCACCTGCATCAGCATCAGCATCAAAAAAGGATCGGTCATGGCATAAAGAGACCCGCCAAAATGGGTCCTGACGTAATTGCGGTTGTACCAGTGCAGCTTCATCTGAACGATCAGTTCCCGGTAATCTGCGGCTATTTTCGAGATGCGGATACCGGTCCCCCAATAGGGCGGATAAACGTTGAGCAATAGTTTAAAAACAAACGGCGACATGGATATTTTTCTCTCCCGGGCTAATGGCAGTTATCAACTTCAGGCGCCGGCCTCACAAACGGCGGCAACCATCTTCGGGTCGTTCAGGTGGCCTAGGGTCCCTGGATAATCGGGTAGCGGGTACCGAGAATGTCGAGCAATTGGGACATGGGGCAGACCTCCTTCATAAATGGTTATCGGTTTTACAATATGAACCGGGTTGTAAAAATTCGATTCCCGATGCACATGCAACTTCCTTTGGGGCACCTGTCAAAATTCACGGTTTAACAACTTTTAAAAGCAAGGTAATACGAATTTATACTGGTATGCGATTTACTTGTATACAAAACATATAATCAAAAAAAATCGCTCCCCCCCCGAATCAGCCGAGGTTTTTTCCGCGCAGTTTCTTTAAAAGAATCCGCAAAATCATCTGTTCTTCAGCGGTAAGCCGGCCTAAGAAGTCCTGATTGGCCGTGATACCGACTTCCAGCAATGTGTCTGCCAGCTTGCGTCCCCCGGGCGTCAGGCAGACTTGCAGGGCCCGGCGGTCTTCGGGATGGGGCCGCCGCTGGATCAGTTCAGCTTTTTCGATGCGATCCAGAATGCCGGTCAAGGTGGCACTGTCCAGCAGGGTCCGCTGACCGAGTTCCCGGGCCGTAATCCGGTCATGTTTGGAAAGAAAACCCAGCACCACCCCCTGAACGGCGGTAACATTAAAGCCGCTCAGCTTGCGGGACCAGAACCGTGTGCCGGCCTGATGAGCCTTGGCCAACTGAAAAAAAATACAATCTTGAGGTTTCATAATGGCACCAATGGGTTGCCCACAACAATTTAATAGTTTGCATACGAATTATTTGCACACAAACATATTATTGAAAAACCTGTCAAGCATAAAATATGATGAACCCGTAAAAAGTCGTATTAAGACGGTTTCGTAAAAGGTTTAAATTCAAGGCGCGCAAATTTTGCAATTATGAGGCGTAACCATCGACCGTTGAATGATTGCGGGCTGCAGCGCAACGCAGGAGTTGGACCTTTTGCGAGACCGTCAAATATGGCACGGCGCAGGCTTGGGGTTGGTTAAGCTCAAGTTTCCGCCGACTGGAAAGAGATGCCCTCAGTTGCGACGCAACCGTTGAATCGTATTTTTCCCGACTTATCGTCGCCTTGACATTCAGGCGTCTCTGGGGCATAGTTTTCCCGCACTTCAAAAACACTATTTTGTAAATTTGGTGACGATATGCCCACACCCCCTGAAAAATTCAACATCGATGCGTTTGTCACGACCATTGAATCCAATTACCGGCAGTGGCATCCCCCGGTCATCACCTTTATCGCCCACCGGGGGGCCACCCCTTTCATGATCCTGGTGTCCACCCTGCTGTCGCTGAGAACCAAAGATGAAGTCACGGCAGCGGCATCCCAACGGCTTTTTGCCCGGGCCCGAAACCCTGAACAGATCATGGCCCTGGGTGAAACTAAAATCAAAAAGCTCATTTACCCGGTGGGATTTTATCCCACCAAAGCGGCCCGCCTGGTGGAAATCAGCCGGATCATTATGGAAACTTATGAAGGGACGGTCCCTGATGATATCGATACCCTGTTAACGCTTCCCGGCGTTGGCCGCAAAACCGCCAACCTGGTACTGGCGGAAGGATTCCACAAGCCTGCCATCTGCGTGGATACCCATGTCCACAGAATCAGCAACCGCATCGGATACGTCCGAACCAAAACCCCGGACAAGACCGAATTTGCCCTGCGAAAAAAGCTGCCGGGCAAACATTGGATCAAATACAATGAACTGCTGGTAGCCTTTGGCCAGGTCATCTGCCGGCCCGTATCGCCGTTTTGCAGTCGGTGTTCGGTGGTCCGGATGTGTGCCAGGATCAACGTCACCACTTCACGATAAACCCATGGCAAGGAACTAAAATGGCTGCTAAAACAATCAGACTGGTCTCATGGAACGTCAACGGCCTTCGGGCCGTGCTGAATAAGGATTTTCACCGATCCGTTGCAACACTTGACGCCGATGTTCTGGCCCTGCAGGAAACCAAACTCCAGGCCCATCAACTGACCGCCGAGATGACCGACCTGGATGGCTATACATCCTTTTTTGCCCATGCCGTCGTCAAAAAGGGATACAGCGGTGTGGCCGCCTATTCCCGGATGCCCCCCGCAGGTATCCGGTATGGGATCGGCCTTCCCGAATTTGACAACGAGGGCCGCATCATTGAGATGACCTTTGATAATTTTATATTCTTCAATGTCTACTTTCCCAACGGCCAGATGAGTGAGGCGCGACTGCAGTACAAACAGGCTTTCTATGGGGCCTTTTTTGCGTATGCCGACACATTAAAAAATGCGGGCAAAAGCCTGATCATCACCGGGGACTTCAACATCGCCCACAATGAGATCGACCTGAAAAATCCCGGTCCCAATGCCAATCGTTCGGGGTTTCTTCGAATGGAACGGGACTGGCTGGATCAAATCATGGCAAACGGGTATGTGGACACCTTCCGGCACCTGTACCCGGAAACCGTTAAGTATTCCTGGTGGAGCTACCGGTTCAATGCCCGGAAAAACAATGCGGGTTGGCGCATCGATTATTTCCTGGTGACCCGGGATATTTTGGAGAAAGGATGGATCAAAGACGCCTTTATCGAAAACGACATTTTCGGTTCGGACCACTGCCCCCTGGGGCTGGTGCTGGAGATATGAGACAATGACCCGGCTGATGCCAGGGAAAATATCCGCTCTGCATTCCAGGGGTGGTGAGGGGCACCGGAGGCAAAAACAGATGGCATGATGGCTGAACGACAAAACACATGAATCCAAAGGAGTAATAAATGATCTGGACTGTAAAAAAAGGGGCCTATCGCGCTTTTCAGGGTGTCATGAAAGTTGCCGGATTTGTTTTACCGATTCCGATCCCTGAATTGTTAATCGGTGCGGGCAGTATAAAAAAGCTGGCCGAAACTGTGAAGAAAAAAAAACTTACCAATATACTGGTGGTGACCGATAAGGTGCTGACAGGCCTGGGGCTTGCCCAGGGAATGCTCGATTCTCTTGCAGAAAAGGGTGTTGCCGTAACAATTTTTGACGATGTGCAGCCCAACCCGACCATCGGGAACATTGAAGCGGGCCTGAAATGCTATCTGGCCAACAACTGCCAGGGCATCATCGCGTTTGGCGGCGGGTCCCCCATGGATTGTGCCAAAATGATCGGCGCACGGGCCAGCAATCCCAACCGCACCGTGGTAAAAATGAGAGGCCTTTTCAAAGTCTGGAGAAAACCCCCACCGATTTTTGCGGTACCGACTACGGCCGGGACCGGTTCTGAAACCACCATTGCCGCGGTGGTCAGCAACCCGGAGACCCACGAGAAATTTGCCGTTATGGATTTCAAGCTGGTGCCCCAGGTGGCCGTCCTCGATTCAGAGTTGATGCGCGGCCTGCCGCCGGATATCACGGCCGCCACCGGAATGGATGCCCTGACCCACGCCGTGGAAGCCTATATCGGGCTCCACGGAACACGATTCCGCAATGAAAAAGCGGAAAAAGCCGTTAAAATCATTTTCGATGATCTGGAGGCCGTCTGTCAGGATGGTTCCGACCTGATCCGACGCGAAAACATGGCCCTGGCCTCTTTTTACGCGGGAGTGGCCTTTACACGGGCCTCGGTGGGATATGTGCATGCTGTTGCGCACAACCTCGGGGGACTTTACGGTGTCCCGCATGGGCTGGCCAACGCCGTCATTTTACCCTATGTTCTGGAACTTTCCCGTAAGGATGCCGAAAAAAAACTGGCCCGTCTGGCCGTTGCCGGTGGCATCGGACAGGCTGATGAAACCAGTGAAACGCTTTCCCGGCGATTTATCGAGAAAGTAAAATCGATGAACCGAAACATGAATATTCCCGAAACCATCCGGGAGATCCAGGAAAAGGATATTCCGCTCATTGCAAAGCGAGCCTTGAAAGAGGCGAATCCGTTGTACCCGGTGCCGACGATTCTGGACCAATCGCAATGTGAGGCATTGATCCGACAATTGCACCCCTGATGGAATGCTGTGGTTTAATTTACATTTTGGCCCCAGGCGTCGGGGCGTCGAAATCCGAGGACGCCACATTGAATTTCTTCATCCGCTTCCAGACGGTAACCCGGCTGACGCCCAGAATTTCTGCGGCCCTGGACCGGTTGCCCATAGCTTCACGCAAGGCCCCGATCAGTTCGCCCCGCCGGCGGTCAAACGCCGGGTCAAGGGGCACCGGCGGACAGATATTGTCCGCATCACTGACAATTTTCGGCGGCAGGTGCTGAACGTCAATGCCCCCGCTCTGGCACAGGACAAACGCGTACTCGATGGCATTGCGCAGCTCCCGGACATTACCGGGCCAGGCATACCGGGTCATACGGTCCATGGCGGCAGGGGTCAGGCCCAGGATCTTCTTGCCGCTCTGGATGGCGTTTTGGCGGATAAACGTCTGGGCGATCAAAGGGATATCCTCCCTGCGGTCAAGCAGTGAGGGGCAGTGAAGGGGAAACACATTGATCCGGAAAAAAAGGTCTTCCCGGAACTGCCCGTTTGCAATCAGTTGATCGAGATCCTTGTTGGTGGCGGTGACGATCCGCACATCGACGGGTATGGGCTTGTGATCCCCCACCCGCTCGATCTTCTTTTCCTCCAGCACCCGCAAGAGCTTGACCTGTATCGACAGCGGGATGTCCCCCACCTCATCAAGGAAAATGGTCCCCCCGTGGGCCGCTTCAAAGCGTCCGATACGGGTGCGATCGGCCCCGGTGTAGGCGCCCTTGACATGCCCGAAAAGCTCGCTTTCCAGAAGATTTTCATTCAAGGCGGCACAATTGACCTTGATATACGGCTTGTCCCGCCGCGGTCCGGCTTTGTGGACCGCCCTTGCCACCATCTCCTTACCGCTGCCGCTCTGGCCCAGAATCATCACCGGCGTATCCGATCGGGCCACGTTGTCGATGAGTTCATACAGGTTGACCATTACCCGGGACCTTCCCATGATGCCGTGGTACCCGTCGTCGAGATGAAAGGTTTTGCGCAGGGATACAATCTCCTGGCGCTGTCGAACATTTTCAGTGATATCGGTAAGGGTTTCCACGGCACCGATGATCTCGCCCGCCTCGTCATAAAGCACCGATGCACTCTTGACGATGTGGACGGCCCGTCGATCCTTATTGGTGATTAAACACTTTTTATCCCGGACACCTCCCCTTGAATACAAACTACACCAGTTCGGGCCCGATCCGTGGCCCCTTATCTGGCAGCCCGTACAATTCAAAATCCGACATGATTTTCCCACCAGTTCTTCGGCCGTGTAGCCGGTCAGCTTTTCAGCGGCAGGATTGGCCGCCAGAATTTTCCCCCGGGGATCCACCACCATGAGCCCGTCCTGAAGCGTATCAACGATAATTTTCCAATATTTGGCAATATCCATGGCCATCACAGCCCTCCTGTAAACCCCGTATCAAAAAAACGTTAACCTGTAAACTTAACAAAGATTAACATAATCAACCCGACGTTGCAATGCAAGCCATTGCGTCTATTTTTTTTCGATGTCATTCCAAGCGATTACAGCATTTCTTGAGTGACAGCAGCCCATTGGCACCATCTTTGCTGATGTAGATATAACATCCGGCACCCGGCCCGGTGGGCTTTACCGGACAGACAAAGACACATTAACCCGGCCGGCAGGCCTAATCATAATGTTATAACCTTTTAGGGGGAATGAAAAAATGCTTAAATTTAATCTTTCAAAATTCAGGTGGGCGCTGACAACCGCCGGCCTCCTGTTTTTATTGACCATCGCACTGCCCGGGTCCGGATTTGCCCAGGACAGCGCCGGGGATCTGAAGCAGCAGCTTGAGCAGATGTCCCAAGAGATGCAGGCCATCCGGGAAAAAATTAAAAAAATTGAATCGGAAAATGCGCAAAAAAAATCCGAGATGTCGGAAATGGAACAGCGGATGAACAAAACCGAACTGCACTCCGCCACCGATAAGGTGGCCCTGGGCATCGAACTCCGCTCCCGGGCCGACACCCTCCATTACGGCAATATCCGCATGGCACCGGGACCTGTGGTCAACGGTTTTTTTACCGCCCCGCCCATGGGATTCAACGGCGCCACCGCACAGCAGATTCAGCAAGGCATGGCTGACATGACCGCCGCCGGTATGGTGCCGCCCCCGGACAAGGTCGATGCCGACAATAATCTTATCTTCACCAATAAATTTCATCTGAACATGACGGCCAAACTCAACGAAAACGTCAGCTTCGGGGGTCGTCTGGCCGCCTACAAGGCCTTTGGCGACAGCACCGGCGTCAAGTTCAACCAGGGCAACCTTGGAGACGTCACCTTTGACGGCAATACGTCGAGCCTGCCCCATGGCGACATGATCCGCCTGGAAAGGGCCTATTTCAATTATAAAAAAGACATGGGTGAAGTACCCGTCAACTTTTCCCTGGGCCGGCGGCCGTCCACCGAAGGCCCGCCGCTGGAATACGCCAACTATGGCCTGGAAGGCGGCAGCCCCCTGGGCAGTATCATCAACTGGCAGTTTGACGGGGCCTCTTTAAGTTTCGGCCTCGAAGATCCCACAGGGATTCCCGGCGCCGCCTTCAAGCTCTGCTACGGCGTGGGCTTTGAAGGGGACTGGGGCAACAGTTCCTCCCTCACCGGGCCCAGCGCCCATGTCGATGACGTGCATATGTTCGGGTTTATCGCCACTCTTTTCGACAACGACACCACCAGTCTCATACTCAATTATGCCCATGCCTGGGATGTCACCGACGGTTTCACCGGTCTCACCGTCATGCCCTTTATCGTTTCCAAAAACGATGCCGACGGCGACGGCACCGATGAATATTTCTTTGACCAGAACAACGGCGCCTTCATCACCCGCATGGAGCCTTCCACCAACATTGGTGACTGGGATGCGGCATCGTTGCTGGTGCGAAGCAATCTTTCCGAACACGTTGCCGATATCGACCTGTTTCTGTCCACCTCCTGGAGCCATACCGATCCTTCACAGGTTTCAAAAAACCCCTACTATGAACTCATGGGGACCGGTCTGTTGAGCTCAAATGGCAACCTTGAGAAACGCGACGGCTACAGCATCTACGCCGGGGCCGTATTCCCCATGCCCCTTGAGGCAAGGCTCGGATTTGAATACAACTGGGGTTCCAAGTACTGGTTCAATTTCACCGGGGCCGAAGACTCGCTGGTGGGCAGCAAGCTGGCTGTTCGCGGGCAGGTTTACGAGGGCTATTATATCCAGCCCATCTACGGCAATAATTTCTTTGTGACCATCGGCGGTCGCTACTACGACTACGACTATACCGGCAGCGGCAACCCCTTGGGAGAGCCTGTAAAAATATCGGAGGCCACTGCCTTCGACACCCTCAATGCAGTGGTGGACACGGTATGGGACGGTTATGTCGCCGTTACCTTTCGCTACTAACGGCGACGATTCAGACCGAAAACAGGCCAGGCCCTGCAATTTTACAGGACCGGATCAGGGCATTATTGATGTCAGGATACCCGCTGAAGCCGGATAAAAAAGGACCTTTACCGTGTCACACAATTTTCTGGATACCCTAAAAGAAGAAGCCCGGGGCAACTACATCGCCATCTTTGAACAGGACTGGCCCGCCTGGCTGGCCGGTATTTTTATCGGTATACTGGCCCTGTTCATATTTCTCTGGCAAGGTCCCTGGGGGATTGCCGGCGGCTACCGCAACTGGGGCGACTGGGCCTACTATCTGGCGGGTATTACCGACAAGCGTCCCCTGGAACCCTGGCTCAACACCATGTCCGTGTCCAATTTCGGACTTTTTACCGGGGCCTTGGCATCGGCCCTCATGAGCCGGCAGTTCAAAGTCCGCCGGGCACCGGTCATGGAATATGTCAAAGGACTGGCCGGCGGCATCCTCATGGGCAGTGGCGCAGCCCTGGCAGGGGGCTGCAACGTGGGCGGATTTTATACGGCCATCGGCATGTTTTCCATGGGGGGGTACGCCATGATGTTCGGCCTGGGGGCCGGCGCTTACATCGGTCTTCGCTATCTGCTCTGGGAAATGGAACATATGCCCCCGCAGATCATCACCCAGAGCCCGTCCCCGGCCAGAGTGCCCATCGTCAACTGGGCCAGGGTGCAGCCGTGGATCGGAAGCGGCATCCTGCTGGCCACCGTAGCCGCCTTCTACCTGTATGCAGCCGTTGACAAGACACAGATCGGTGGATTGCTTTTTTTCGGGTTGCTCATCGGACTGGTGATGCACCGTTCACGGTTTTGTTTTGTCCGTGCCTTTCGCTGCCCCTTCATGACCGGCGATGCCGAAATGGTCCGGGTGGTGGCCATGAGCCTGATGATCTATGGTATGGGGTCTGCCGTTATCAAGTGGAATTACCTTCAACCCGACACCATGGGTGTCTATCATCCCTTCTGGATCGGGAGCCTGCTGGGCGGGGTGATCTTCGGCGTCGGCATGCTCATTGCCGGCGGATGCGCCAGCAGCACCCTCTGGCGCATTGGTGAAGGCCACACCAAACTGGTGCTCACCCTGGTGGGCTTTGCCCTGACAAACCCCATGGTGGCCCGGTTGCTCACCACCACCGGGATAGAGGACAAACTCGGCACAGGCATTTTTTTACCCGCGGTTTTTTCCTGGTATATCGGGTTGCCGCTGTTCCTGACGTTTCTGCTGCTCTGGGCGCTCGTGGCCATCTGGAATGAAAAAACGGAAAAATTCGTTATTTTTTAACATCGTAACCATCCAACAAAAAAGGAATCAATACAATGGACCTGACAAGCATTCAACCAGACAACATAATGGATACACGGGGTCTCAGCTGCCCCATGCCGCTGCTCAAAACAAAAAAGGCCCTCAAAGGAATGTCGACGGGCCAGGTTCTGGAAATTCTCGGTTCGGATCCGGGCTCGAAAAACGATATCCCCGATTTTGGAAACAAGGGCGGGAATCAGTTTATCGGCATGGTGGATGCCCCCGAGGGCCATACCCGGTATTTCATCAAAAAAGGATAGCAAGGCAGGTGCAAAAATGAAAAAAATCGCCGTATTGATAAAAGACAAGGAACAGCAGTACGAAGGGTTGAGAACCAGCCTGGGGCTGCTGCTTGAGGCAGCCGAGGTGCAGATGTTCGTCCTCCATCATGAAATCGCCGACATGGACGAAGCATACCACGATAATATGGAGTTTATCGACGAAATGGAAGGCGAGCGATTTTCAAACCATTCCGCCAACGTTGAAAAATATGGTTTCAAACACGTTACCCTGACGGATACGGCCCGCATGATCAGCGAAGCCGACGTCGTTATACCGTTCTAGAAAAGGTGCAAAAATGAAAAAGATACTGCATATTTTAAGATCAGAACCCGACGATACGGTGGAAAAGCTCTGTGAAGAAACCTCGGCCACCCATACCGCATCGGTTATCCCCCTCTATGAGGGACAGGTAGACTGGTCCGGACTGGTGGACGATATTTTTTCCCACGACAAGGTGATCTGCTGGTGGTAGGGCCGCCTTGCGGTTCGTAACCTGGATGAAACCGTAAGAAAAGGAGTCGCCAAATGGATAAAGATCTTGCCGCCGCAATGATGCTTGAACGCTGTGCATGCTATGACCGGGCCCTGGAATCCGCCAGAAAGGTGCTTGAAAAAAGCAGTTCTGAAAGTGATGAGGCTTTCTGGGCCAGAAAAATTGTGACCGCCCTTGGAGAGCAGTTTCTCAAGCAGCGGTTTGCCGACAAGGCCATGGAATGCTACCGGTTGCTGGTCAAATATGCGCCGGATGAAAAAGACTGCATGGCGCCAGGCGAAAGTACCCCCTTCGAAGACATGGGCCCGCTTTCAATAACCGTGTCCACGCGCATCAGCAAAGATGTCCATGAAATGCTGACCATGCTCAAAAGCCTTGATTGCAACAAAGGCCGCAACGAGGCCGAAATCATCCGTGACGGTATTTACCAGGTGATCCTCAACCATGCCGCCGACAAAAAAATCAGGGAGCTCATCTTTGACAAGATGCAACAGGTCATCGTGGATTCACCATAAGACGAATACAGGACCCTCTCAGGTCCTAAAAAAGGAGTAACAATGGCAGATACACTCGGCATACTCGTAAGTTCCGACAAGCACATGGCATATGTGGTCAATCTCACTCGGGCCGCCCACGAAAAGGGCAAGGATGTCACTATTTTCTTTACCGGTAATGGCGTCAAACTCACGATGACACCCGAGTTCGGCCAACTGGTGGGCAAGGCGAAACTGACCGTCTGCGACGTGAGCTTTCGGGCCCATGGTTTTCATGGCCGGGAAGACGAGGTTCCCGGGGTCGGTTTCAAAGATTTTGCCACCCAGGCCCGAAACGCAGAGATGGTGGCCCAATCGGACCGCTATCTGATTTTTTAAAAACCCGACGGCTGAATGACCCGGATCAAACCGGCAAAATAGTGTCAGCCGTTAAATACATGGACTTAATACCCGTTGAATCAAATCACCAAAACTTTAGGAGGAAAAATGAAAAAAATTATATCAATCCTGCTGGCACTTTTCTTTGTTATGACCACTGTGGGCATGGCCTTTGCGGCCGAAAATGGTAACAAACGAAAAGGCAAATACACCTACCGGAAAGTCTACAAGGCCTGTTATGATAAAGGTGAAGTGACATCGAAAAAACCGATCCTGAATCCTGACGCCCATACCCAGGCACAGTGGACCCGGATTTTTGAAAAAAAGAAGTTTCAGGAGTTCGGCTGCCCGGAACAGTGGCGCGCGTTAACCGAGGAAGAGCTACTGGATATATATGCCTATCTGCATGCCCATGCCGCAGATTCACCCACACCGGCCAAATGCAAGTAGTGTCTGCCGGAAACGATATTCACCCGGTTCCCGGTTTCAGGCCCCTGTAAAAGCCTGAAACCGGACTAAGCCATTAAAAAAATATGGAACAATTATGATGCAGCCAATCAAAATAACCGCTATCCTGATCAGTCTGGCCCTGCTCGCAACCATGGGCGTTGGATGTGCCGTCACTCCGAAATCCCAGCCCGAGGTCCAGGCAGAAGCCAGTTGGCAATTTCATGATATCGTCGATGTCGATTTTGTCCGGCAGTACATCACCGTGCCCCGACCCGAAGGGGTCATGCTCATCGATGCACGGCCGGCCCGGCCCAAATACGACAAGGGCCACATCCCCACCGCCGTGAGCATCCCCGATTCCCGGTTCGACAAGATGACCGCCGAACTGCCCGAAGACAAGGACACCCTGCTGATCTTTTATTGCGGCGGCGTCAAGTGCAAACTGAGCCACAAATCTGCGGCCAGGGCCGAGCAGCTCGGATACACCAACGTCAAGGTTTTTGCCGCAGGTTTTCCCGCCTGGATGAAGGTTCCGGGCAACTACGCATCGGTCTCCACGGATTGGGTCAAAAAGCAGATCGACAACAAAGCGGACATGGTTCTGGTGGACTCCCGGCCCCGGCGACCCAAATATGACAAGGGCCACATCCCCACCGCCATCAGTATCCCCGACACCCAGTTCGACCGCTTCAAGGATCAGCTTCCGGCGGATAAAAATCAGCTCCTGGTTTTTTACTGCGGCGGCTTCAATTGCAAGCTGAGTCACAAATCCGCCTTAAAAGCCATTGACATGGGCTACACCCATGTTAAAGTATTTGCTGCGGGATATCCGGCATGGAAGGCTGTCGCCGGAAACCTGACGTCGGGCCCTGTTCCCAAGGCTGTGGACATCAAGGCCGGCAAGGAAGAGGGCAGCATCGATGCCGCCGCCTTTAAGAAAATTCTCAGTGAAAATCCCGACAGCATCTATCTGATGGATGTCAGGGATCCGGATGAATACAGCACCGGCAGTTTCAAAACCGCCGTAAACATGCCCGTGGACAAGCTCGAGGACCAGATTGCGTCCCTGCCCGTGGACAAGCCCATCGTATTTGTGTGCGGTACCGGCGCCAGAAGCGGAGAAGCCTACTATATGGTCCGGGACCTGCGGCCCAAACTCAAGACGGTCTTTTACCTTGAGGGAGAACTGACCTTTAACAAAGACAGCTCCTTTACAATTACCGGGCCCCTGTAAACCCGAAAGCACATATCATAACGGTCTTATAGAATTTCAGGCGAATTCCCGAAAAAAGACAGGGAGATTTCAATGAAACCATCCAATCGGAGATATCGTTGTTTTGTATCAGGCATCCTTCAGATCTGTCTGCTGCTGCTGGTATCCGGCCTCACGACTGCTGCCAGTAGTGGGGATGCTGATCCGGCCCCGGGCCTGGTGATGGCGCAGCAGGCAACCCGGGGCGGCAAATTGTGGATCACGGCCGACCATACCAAATTCAAACAGTTGCAAAAAGACTTTACGTCGGGCCGGGAAGTGACCGCCGCCTGTATCTCCTGCCATTCGGAAGCCGCCGAGCAGTTTCACCAGACCATCCACTGGCAGTGGCGGGTCAAAGGCAGCCCAAAAAATCTGGGAAAGGGTGGGGATTCTTTGAACAACTTCTGCATCTCCACCAACAACATGACCGATAAGGGCTGCCTCTCCTGCCATCCGGGATGGAAGGGCAAGGAGGAAGAGGTCAACTGCCTGGTCTGTCACGGCCAGGAAGAGATCAACTGGGGTGAAGCCTTCGAGGATTTCAATGCTTTTTCCAGTGAAAAAGACGATGAATCGAAAGAGATGGCGGCGGATATCCAGGGCGACATTCAACAGGCCGCCCAGAGTATCGCCCGCCCCACCCGCAAAAACTGCGGCAGTTGCCACTTTTACGGTGGCGGCGGTGACGGCGTCAAACACGGCGACCTGGATTCCTCCATGACCAAGCCCAACAGGGCCCTGGACGTGCACATGGGCATTGACGGACAGAATTTCAACTGCACCCGGTGTCATACCACGGTGCTGCACAATATCGCCGGCAGGGTCTATACCACCCCGGCGGCCGAAAACCGCAAAAGCCTCATCGAAGACGACCTGGCCACGAAAATAACCTGTGAATCCTGTCACAGCGACACGCCCCACAAGTCGGCGACCAAGCCCAACGACCATACCGACAAGGTGGCCTGCCAGACCTGCCATATCCCCACCTTTGCCAGGGTCAATCCCACTAAAATGTCGTGGGACTGGTCACAGGCCGGCAAGAGGAAAGACGGCAAGCCGTACACCACTGAAGATGAATTCGGCCAGCACGACTACATGTCCATCAAGGGCCGGATGAAGTGGGCCAAAAATGTCAAACCGGAATACTTCTGGTACAACGGGTCCATCAAGGCGCTCACCGTCAGGGACATGGTCGATCCGGCCGGCACCGTCGCCGTCAGCGCGCCCGTGGGCAGCCCGGAAGACAAAAACGCCCGGATCTATCCCTTCAAGGTCCACCGGGGCAAACAACCCTATGACCGGGTGCACAAAAACCTGCTGGCCCCCATTGTTTCGGGAAAAGACGGTTTTTTTACCACCATGGACTGGCAGACGACCCTGAAAAAGGGCATGGCGGCATTTGATATGCCCTACAGCGGCGAATACGGCTTTGTGGAAACCAGTTACGTGTTTCCCACCACCCACATGGTGGCGCCCAGGGAAAACGTGGTCAACTGCGCCGAATGTCATGTTCGGGAAGGCGGCCGCCTGGCCAGTCTGGCCGGGGTCTATATGCCCGGCCGCGACATCAACCACCCCGTGGATGCCATCGGCTGGATTGCTGTCCTGGGGGCACTGGTGGGGGTTCTGGTCCACGGACTGTGCCGGTTTTTCACCAACGGTAACGGCAGAAAATAAGAGGAGTTCAACCCATGAAATCTGAAAAAATGGTAACGACCTATCTTTACACACGGTATGAGCGCTTCTGGCACTGGTTGCAGATGGCCCTCATCGCCGTGCTGCTGGTAACCGGCTTTGAGGTGCACGGGCTGTTTCGTCTCATGGGCTTTCACCGGGCCGTACAGATTCATAATTTTACCGGTTTGACCTGGCTTATCGCCTTTGCCTTTTTTGTCTTCTGGATTCTGACCACCGGCGAGTGGAAGCAATACATCCCCACCACGCGCAAAATGTTTGCCGTAATCCGCTATTACGCCTTCGGCATATTTCGGGGCGAGCCCCACCCGGTGCCCAAACGCAAAGAGGCCAAACACAATCCACTCCAACGCCTGGTCTACCTCTCCCTGGCCGCCTTTTTGCTGCCGGTACAGATGATCACCGGATTTTTATACTGGGGCTACAACCATTGGGAGGCCTGGGGCCTGTCCTGGCTTTCCCTGGAACTGGTGGCCCTGGTGCATGTGGCCGGGGCCTTTGCCATTTTGAATTTTATTGTGGTGCATGTCTACATGACCACCACCGGCCACACCCTCTCTGCCCACGCCAAAGCCATGATCACCGGTTGGGAAGATGTGGCGGAAGGTGTAGAGATCCAGGACTGGGAAAAGGCCAAAAACCGGCAAGCCGCCAAATAGGGTTTGGCCGAAGTTGACTGTCGGACGGTCATGTCCCTGATGATGAATGATAGTGTTTCCCCAGCGCGGCAGGGGGCCGGGATTTGATCATGGCACCGGCCAGCACCAAAATGGTCAGCAGGTAGGGTATCATCTGAATGATCTGGCTGGGAATGGCCAGGTTAAGGGCCTGCATGCGCATCTGCACGGCATCGGTAAACGCAAACAGGTAGCCGGCGCCAAAGGCGCCCAGGGGATTCCATCCGCCGAAAACAGTGGCCGCCAGGGCCATATACCCCCGCCCGGCCGACATATTCATACTGAACCAGTTGAGCTGTCCCAGGGAAAGATACGCCCCCCCCAGCCCGCATAAAACGCCGCTGTAGATCAGGCTGGCATATTGAATCCGGCGAACGTTGATGCCCAGGGCATTGGCCGCCCGGGGATGTTCCCCCACCATGCGCAGACGCAACCCGAGCCGGGTTTTGAACAGCACCAGCCAGGAAACGCCAACCCCGCCAAGCATCAGATACACCAGAATATTATGGGACCCGAAAAGCGGTCCGAGTATCGGGATTGACGATAAAACCGGAATCGTGATCTCCTTTAAACCCATCACATTCTCGGAAGTGCCCCGGGATGCCCACAAAATCTGCATCAGCCAGGTGGTGAGCCCCAGAATCAAAATATTCAACCCCACTCCGCAAACCACATGGGGGGCCTCAAACTTGATGATAAAAACAGCCAGGACCCCTGCGGCCGCTGCCCCTGCGGCCATGGCCAGCAACACCCCCAGATAGGGATTCCCCGTCAGGTAGGATCCCAGTGCCCCGGCAAACGCACCGGCCAGCAGCATGCCTTCCAGCCCCAGATTGATGATGCCGGCACGTTCGGAAAACACCCCGCCAATGGCTGCAAACACCAGGGGAACCGAGATCCTCACCGCAGCGGAAAAAGTATTTATGTTAAAAATAACATCGGCTATATCATTCATTCTATTGCCTCAGCATCTTTTTAATCAATACCGGTGCGGCCACAAACAAAATCACCAGCCCCTGAATCACCCCGATCAGATCCATGGGTATTTTGGCAAACAGCTGCATGGTCACCCCGCCGGCCTGCAACGCCCCGAAGAGCAACGCGGCAAACAGCACGCCCACAGGGGTGTTGCGGCCCAGGACCGCCACGGCAATCCCGGTAAATCCGTACCCCGGAGAAAAATGGGGTATAAACCGATGCAGCACCCCCATGACGATGGTGGCCCCGGCAAGGCCCGCCACAAACCCGCTCATCGTCATGGAAAACAGTATCATGCCATGGGCGGGGATGCCGGCATATCCGGCTGCTGCAGGATTCTCGCCCACCACCTGCATCTGATACCCCAAAGCGGTTTTCTTAAAAAACAGTTCCGCCATGACCACCACCGCCAGAGCGATAAACAGCGCCGTGGTAAGTCGGGAATATTGAATCAGCTCGGTAAATCGGGCCCCTTCGGGAATAAATACGGTCTGGGCAATGGGACCGTCTTCCTTAAAGTATTCGAGGAGCAGATAACCGGCGCCATAAATAGCGACATAGTTCATCATAATTGTGGTGACCACCTCGTGGGCACCGGTTCTGATCTTCAGATAACCGGGCAGAAAACTCCAGGCACTGCCCGCCAGGCCCCCTGCCAGCAGGGACAAAGGGATAAGAATGACCGGCGGCAGTCCGGGAAACGAGATGGCGGTGATGGCCGTAACAAAGGCCCCCATGACCATCTGCCCTTCTCCGCCGATATTGAACAAACCGGACTTGAAGCCGATGGCCACCGCCAGACCGGTGAAAATGAGGGGGATGGTGTTCAAAAGGGTCTGGGAAAAGCCGTACAGGTTGCCAAAGGCCCCCTGAAAAAGGGCGACATAGGCTTTGGTGGCACTCAAACCGGACAGATGGATCAGCACCGCGCCCATGGCAAACGCCAGCAGGATGGCCATGAAGGAATACCCCAGATGACGCCGGAACGCTTTGTGACCGGCACGCTCTGGGAAAAATATTGTCCTGTTTTTACCTACCGCCTTCATCTATAACCTGCTCTTTTATATTAAAATCGACAGCATTTTGTCATTGTTCACTTTTCAATTATACCAGGCCCTTGCCGGCCATTAGCAATCCCAACTCCGCTTTGGTAAAATGGTCGCCTTCGGCAACAATTCGACCCTCATACATCACCAGAATCCGATCGGCAAGGGACATCAACTCCTCCAGCTCCACGGAAATCAACAAAATCGCCCTGTTTCGTTGCCGCATCTTTAAAATATGCCGATGAATAAATTCAATGGCCCCCACATCCACCCCCCGGGTGGGCTGGGCCGCCAGGATAAAAATCGGATTCAATGAAAATTCACGGCCGATCACCAGTTTCTGCTGGTTCCCGCCGGAAAGGGTCCCGGCTGAATCGTTAATGGATCGGCAGCGCACATCGTATTGCTCGACAACAGTTTGACAATACGCCTTGATTTTATCTTTTTGCAGAAATCCCCAGCGGGTAAAGGTGCCATGAGCCCCCAGAATCATATTTTCTGCCAGATCATATGACGGCACCAGGGCGCGTTTCAACCGATGGGAGGGAATGTGCGCCATCCCCTTTTTCCGGCGCAGACCGGTGGGCAGACCGGTGATGTTTTCGCCATTCAGATAAATTTCACCTGTTTTTACCCGGCGCAGTCCAGTGATACACTCTTCCAGGGCCAGTTGTCCGTTTCCGGTCACCCCGGCAATGCCCACCACTTCCCCTTGGGCCACCGACAGGTTGATATCGTCCAGAAGCGGGCGGTGATGACCGCCGGGCAAGCTCAGATGCCTGACATCCAATACCCTGGTCCCGGTTGCCAGTTCCGCTTTGGCAACTCTCAGCAGAACATCGCGGCCCACCATCATGCGGGCCAGTTTCTCAGCGGTGGTATCACCGGTATGAACGGTACCCATGACCCGCCCTTTGCGCAGCACGGTGACCCGATCGGAGATGGCCATGGTTTCTTCCAGCTTGTGGGTGATAAAAACGATGGTTTTGCCCACCCCTTTCAGCCGTCTTAAAATAACAAACAGGCGGTCAACCTCCTGGGGGGTCAGCACGGCGGTGGGCTCGTCAAAGATAAGAATATTGGCCCCGCGATAAAGCACTTTCAAGATCTCGACCCGTTGCTGCTCACCCACGGAAACATCTTCAATTTTTTTATCGGGGTTCAGGGCCAGTTGATATTCATCGGAAAGCTGCTTAATCTGGTCGCGCGCTTTTTTTTTATCCACAACACCGTTTTTCAGCGGTTCTTTTCCGGCGATAATATTTTCCATCACCGTTAACCGGCCGGCCAGCATAAACTGCTGGTGAATCATTCCCAGACCCAGCTTGATAGCCATGCCCGGATGGGTGATGCAACAGGTTTTTTGGTTAAGCACAATTTCACCTGCATCCGGTCTGTGGAGCCCGAACAACGTGTTCATCAAGGTGGTTTTACCGGCCCCGTTTTCACCCAGCAGACAGTGGATTTCACCCTTTTCTAGGGTCAGATCAATCCTGTCGTTGGCATAAAAATCACCAAATTTTTTGGTAATTCCCCTGAATTCGATAATATTCAAAAAGGACTCCACAAAAAAGGATAATCGTTCACGGGGTGATAACACCCGTTTGGCCTCTCGCTGTTTCGTATGGGTAAATTTGACCGGCTACAGCCCCGGGATGCGTTCATTCTGATACTCGAAACTGTTTGAGGGGCTTAGCGAGCCTTGGGCCGCAACCGGCCAAACTGTAAGCGTATACTATTTTACACCTTCCGGCGTCACCGGGATACTTATCTCACCGGCAATAATCTTCTTTTTAACGGCTTCAAGTTTTTGGATGATATCTTCGGGGAGCAGATTTTTAGAGTACCCCAGGGCATCCTCTTTCAGACCCAGTGAGTAGATGTTGCCTTCAAAGCTGCCGTCCACAACGGCCTTTACGGCGATCATCACGGTATTGTCCACCCGTTTCAACCCATTGGTCAACACGTTTTCCGGCGCCAGATAGCCCTGGTCGGAATCGGCACCGATGGCATAAAAATTCTTTTCTTTCGCCGCGTTGATGATGCCCAGTCCGGATCTCCCCGCAGCCCCCCAGATCACATCGGCGCCCTGTTCATGCATGGAAATGGTTAGCTCCTTGCCTTTACCGGGGTCGGCCCAGTTACCCACATAGGCGTGCAGGGCCGTTACATCTTTATCGGCATATCGGGCACCGGCTATGAAACCGGCAATATTGGCATCAATGAGGGGGATCTTCATGCCGCCGATGACACCCACCACCTTCTGCGCATTGATGCAAGGATCTTTGGATCTGGTGGTCATCAGGGCAGCCGCATATCCCACCATGAACCCCCGTTCTTTTTCCTTGTAGACATAAGAGGCCACGTTAGGGCTTTTCACCACCATATCGATGATGGAAAACTTTTGCCTAGGAAATCGTCTGGAAATTTTGGTCAGCGCATCGGCCTGATCAAAACCGATGCAGATGATCAGGTCATATCGCATAGCATTGGCAAACCGGGCCAGATAGGTTTCATATTCGGTGATGGCCACCGGTTCGGCATAGTCAAAATTGATGTTATACTCTTTTTCAGCCCTTTGGATACCGTCAAGGGCGGTATCATTGAACGCTTTATCCCCCAGCCCGCCGGTGGCAAAGACAAGGGCCACGTTGGTTTCACCAAGGGCCGGCAGTGAAACAGATAAAATGAGCAACGCAAAAAATAATTTTTTCATACCAATCCTCATATTTTTAATTAAACCGCCGATGCCGGTTCAGCATTTCCTTATAAAGAGGGCAGCGGCTGCCTTGTGTACCCGTTCATGAAATAGGGGTCAGTGATGGTCCTTGTCAAATCAATTTTGGTATTGGGTTATAATTTAAGGTCGATTTCGGCTGCTTGGCGTCGAGTTTTTTGAGCATGCGAATATAGTATCCCGGGGTGATCCACTTGAGACAGCAAAAAAGCAAAGCGCTCATAATGATAGGTGGCTAACCGGAAACTAAAAAAAGGCAGGGTAGCAACCGCTGCCCTGCCTTTTTTTAATAACATAATTACAATCCGATCATTTTTAATGCCTCGGCAGCTTCAAAGAATACATTAATTTCATAGACGTACCCCGGGATACCAAAATATTTGACACATCGGTCGGTAACAAACTCGATTCCTTCCGCGACCTTTGATTTGTCAAGCTCATAAATTTCAAACACTTGGAGGCCATATTCTTTTTTGCCCTTAATGTATGGCCCCTTCAGGGTCATAAAATCGGGCACCGGTGGTTGTTCGAGAAAACAGCGGCCCACATCATGCGCACTCTCTTGAGGAAATGATATATCGCCGATGATCACCATTTTTTACTCCTTTCATGGTTTGATGCACGCGCAAAAGCGACCTTACATCTTAAGCGCAGATGCATCCCGTCTATATTCATTGCAAAAGCTCGGAATATACCTGATATTCCGGCGCTTTCACCTCTTTCCAGCCGGGCAGATAGCCGCCAGGGACAAAAAAATCTCTGGCGGCGCCATATCGGTAGTTTTAAAATGACCTTCTCATGGGATACATTCATTCAGACACCCTCTCATAAATCCTTCAATGGTCGTCACCTTCCTTCATTTTTTATAAAATGGGTGTTTGTTTGAAGATGGATATTCCCAAGTACACAGACCGTAACTGAGGTATCAGCCAGATGAGGCAAAGGCATAGACAGGGCCGACTTTATCCGAGCGAGCATTTATAATGGTAATATGAGAAGATCCGGAAAATTTTAACAGTATTTGGGTTCCTCGCTGTTTTGTATGGGTGCCCCGGGATGCTTTCATTTTGATGCTCAAAAAACTCGGCGCAAAGCGGTCGTAACGCCGGGCAGGGCCTCGTCATAAATTATCATATTGATATTTATGTAAAATTAAAACCATCGGGGACTAATTGATGGCTGTCCGGCCTAACGATCGCTAAGCCCCTCAAACAGTTTCGAGCAGCAAAATGAAAGCATCCCGGGACTATACCGGTCAAATTTACCCATATTTAGCAGCGAGGAGCCAGTATTTGATACAACAAAATGGGGACATTCTATTTCCTGATCCACCGTCACCCTTTCACACCGATGTCCGTCTGGGGGGACGGCAGGTATTTCTTGAGCAGTTCGAGTTCGTCGGGATGGATATCGCGCCAGTCGACCGTGTAGAGGTTTTCGCGGCCCAGGGCGGTCAGCAGGGTGAGGGTGGCTACCCGAGACTTTTCAGGATCGGTATCCGCGTATTCGATCAGGCGCACTTTGTCAATGTCCAGATCAAAGTCCCGGCAGACGCTCTTGGCCAGTTCCTGGGCGTAGTTGACCGCCGAGCCGCCCTTACCGGTATCGGTAATCAGGATGAGAAGCGGGCGCATGGCAATCACATTGGCCTGTCGCCGGGAGGTGTCGATAATTTTAAGCCGGTAGGCGCTGGGCCACCAGCTGATGGGCCGGCCTTCGGCTTCCCGTTTGCCGCTCCATTTGTAGATGCCGTCGAAAAGGATCATCCCCTCGCCTCCGTTTTGGGAATCAGGATACCGTATGTAAATAACATAACCATGCAACCGGGAAAGCAAACTTAAAATGAAAGAATTTTTGTTTGAAAAAAGAAAGACCTGATGGAATCAATCGAACGTGATGAGTGGCAACCTGTTAAAAATTTTGATCAGGAAAGAAAAAAAGCAATAGAAGCTGCTCGAAATACTTTGAAAAAGGATAAACGAATAAATCTTCGTCTTTCTCAAAAGGATTACCATCAAATCCAGATAAAGGCAATTGAAGAAGGTATACCTTATCAAGCACTTATTTCAAGTATTGTGCATTAATATCTAAATGGTTCCCTATCGCATAGATCATAGCCCTATTTCCGATTTCCGGCCTTCACCCAGTAACTATTAGCCTAACACCCATCAAATTTCTCACGCAGGCGCCAAGTCGCAAAGAAAAAATGCTTTCAGCTTGTGGCTTGAAGCTATTTTGCATTTTTTGTGCAATTTCTTTCATGTCTGCCAAAATAAAACTTGCATTTTTATTGGGATATGGTATCGATATTCTACTTACAAATGCTTCAATATCTCTTTATTTATAAACGTTTAGCATTATGCGATCAGCACCTGTTTTGTTGAAAACAAACAACTTGCGGTAAAGAGAAAAACATCCTCCATAAATTTTGTATTTCGTTCAACCGCTTTGTTCACAGGCGGATCATATCCATTAACGAGGCCTGCCCTCACCAATCAAGTCCTTCAATCAGGCTACTGATGTAGAGGTGGTCTTGTCGAATGCGACACCATTTTCCAAGCAGGGGTAAACCGGATATTGAAGGCATTGTTTTGGATTTATGAACGTTCTACATGAACGTCCCGCAAGTTACTATTCTGTCAAAATTCCCGAAAATGTTGATAAATCAATACAGCCACTTTCATAACTTGACTTTCCAGTTATTGCTTAGTATCCTTCTTTTTATGTTCATTTAAAGATAAAGATCTGAAGCATTCTTAACCTTTAGCGGATAGGGATAAGCAGATACGATGAAAACAGAAACCCCATTTCTCGACGAATACTGAGAGGTGGGGTTTTTTGATTTGTTGGCAGTGGCTATTTAGGCTTGCGATGCCTTGTGTTTTTTAAGGCAACATTTTTTATGCTTTTTGTACGTATTTCCAGTTTCAATATACACTTCGACTGCATTGTATTCATTATAATATCAATATGTTGTCTAATTTACGAAAAAAGTAATATACGGCAAAACAGCCGCGTATTAGAAATAGGCGGCACTTTAGCCGTATTTCACCTTTCAATATTAAACAAAAGCGAATATTAATATACTGTATTATTTCTATTTTTTTACTTTGTGACGGCAAATAGCCGTAATTATATACGGCTATTTGGCCGTCTAATCTATGTTAGGCGCGCAAGGTGGCTGAGAGGCTCATGGAATCAATAGCTATGGATCAAAGCATAAGAACAGAGTCGGAAATTTTTGCAGACTTGTCAGAAATCTGTGCCTCTCCTGGTTATCTACATGCCATTGCTTATTTTTGTTTTAGGGACAATATCATACGTTATGGCGATGTAATGACTCCGGAAGACGTTCTTGAGCAATTCGGAATGGATCGGCTAGTCAGAACGGAAATTTCAACTCTTATTGGGTTGGCTTGTAAAGGTGACTTAAATGCAGATATGCAAACACCGGAAACTGTTCAAAGGTATATAGATAAAACCGAGGAACTTTTAGAAGAGATACATCATTCAATGATGCCTGATATGAGGGAAATATTCGATCCTAAGCAGGCATCCGATCCAAGCTTCAACCCGTTCAAAAATGGCGCTTTCCTAAGAGAAGCTATTTTTTATGGGGGTGAATCTGCATATCACTTTCAGTACAGTGATTTATCATCGCTAAAGTACAGGGGAGATAGTGATTGGTTGACTTGCAATAAGGGGTTTTCTTCTGAGGAAGCTGTATCAACTATTGCAGCAATACAAGAATTGCAGAATAGAAAAATAAATGAGTTTATTCCTAATATAGATGTCAACAATCCAAGTAGTTGGACAGCGCTGGATGCGTACAAGTTTACAGCTGAAGAAGTTTCTACAGAATCTGACATTGATTTAGGTGTAGTAACTCACGTTATAGAATCGTTTGTTTCACCCATTGGAATGAGTGAATTCTCTTCTCTTGATGATTTCAATCCTAAGAATGCTTATCCCATAATAAAGATTTCGGATTCTGAGTATCTCCTATTTCAAAATTACAATTTGGTTGAGGCCTTATACGAAACACCGTTCTTCTGGTTCTACGAGGATAAAGAGTATCGAAGCACTGCAATGAAAAACAGAGGTGATTTCACTGAGTCATTCTCTGCACAGAGATTAAAACGTGTTTTTGGTGATAGGAATGTCTTTCTAAATGTAGAGATAGTCGATTCGAAAAGAAACATAGCTGGTGAGATCGATGTTTTAATACTCTATGCGAATCGAGCGATAATTCTTCAGGCTAAATCGAAGAAACTAACAATTGCAGCTAGGAAAGGGAATGATCTTAGCTTGAGGAACGACTTCAAAAAAGCAGTTCAAGATGCATACGACCAAGCTTATTCCTGTGCAAATTTACTAACAGATCTAAATTATAAGCTGATTGATGATGGTGGCAATGAGCTAGATGTCGAACGAAATCTTTGTGAAATATATCCTTTTTGTGTGGTTTCAGACCATTATCCAGCCCTATCTTTTCAAGCAAGGCAATTTCTAAACTTCAGTGAATCAGAAGTAATTAAAGCTCCTTTAGTAATGGATGTGTTCTTTTTAGACGTAGCAACGGAAGTGCTAGAGACACCATTGCATTTCTTGAGTTACGTAAATAGAAGAACCGACTATAACGACAAGATATTATCTACCCATGAGCTGACCATACTCTCTTATCATCTAAAGCAAAATCTATGGGTTGATAATGAATATACGATGATGCATCTAGGTGATGACATTTGCGCTGATCTAGATTTAGCTATGTTGGTGAGGCGTTGTGATCTCCCCGGGGCAAGAACACCAGACGGAATTCTAACCAAATTTAGCGGTACAACTGTTGGAAAACTGATCGCACAAATTGAAAAGCAGGAAGACCCAGGAACAATCGATCTTGGGTTTATGCTGTTACGTCTAAGTGAAGACACGGTAAACCAGCTAAATGCCGGAATAGATCACATTGCAAAACTAGCGCTGAATGACCACGAGTGCCACGATTTAACGATTGCAATAGGGATGGGGTCGACTGGATTAACAGTCCATTGCAATTCTGACCCTATAGAAATTGCTGGACCCAAGTTGAAGCGTCATGCAGAAAGAAGGAAGTACAGCCAAAAAGCGGAGGAATGGTTTGGGATATGCATAGATCCAGCATCTAAGAAGCTCAAGTTTGGCCTGAAGTTACTCTATGAATGGGAACAATCGGATGAGCTTGACAGAGTGCTAGCTGATGCCCCTAAGCCACAAAGAAAGATAAATATTGGTACTGTGGTTAAGGGAAGGAAAATAGGACGCAATGAAAAGTGCCCATGTGGAAGCGGAGTCAAGTACAAAAAATGTTGTTTGAAATAGTGTTTGTTGTGCGTAGTAGATATTCGCCTAACAAGGCGCTGCTGTCGGACAAATTTTCCGCTGCGCTCCAAATTCGCCGCAGAGCGCAGCGTTAGCCCTATAAAAATTCTTGAGATAGCGTATGCAATTGCAAATATTCCAGGTTGATGCTTTCACAGATAGAATTTTCGGTGGAAACCCAGCAGCTGTGTGTCCCCTTAAAAAATGGTTACCCGATGATGTAATGCAACAAATTGCAATGGAAAATTCTGTTGCAGAAACTGCATTTTTCATCTCAGCAAATGATGGTTTTGAAATTCGTTGGTTTACGCCAGAAATTGAGATGGATTTATGTGGACATGCAACATTAGCGGCAGCACATGTCATTGCAAGACATTTGAATCCCAAATTGTCTTCTTTGAATTTTCACTCGAAAAGTGGAATTTTGAGTGTAACAGTTGAAGATGAATTATTGTCTTTGGACTTTCCATCCCGCAGACCTGAGCCAAGTGATGTTCCTCAAATAGTTTTAGACGCAATTCAGGTGGAGCCAATCGAAATTTTGAAATCGAGAGACTACGTGCTTGTATTTGAAACTGAGGAAATAATAAAGAACATGAAACCCAATCAAGGAATTCTAGATCAGATCAATTTAGATCCAGGTGGGATTGTCGTAACAGCCAAAGGGAATGATGTTGATTTTGTTTCTCGTTTTTTCACTCCACAAGCAAGCATTTTTGAAGACCCTGTAACAGGTTCTGCACATTGCTCACTCATCCCTTATTGGAGTCAAAAGCTTGGGAAAAAATCTATGATTGCACTGCAACTATCATCGAGAGGTGGGGCACTTCAGTGTCAAGATTTGGGAGAAAGAATTTTAATATCTGGAAGGGCAGTAACATATTTGGAAGGAAAGATTACTGTTTGAATCTATCAGAAGCAACAGGCCATAATATGTGGGATAGCAAAAGGATCAACCGGAGAGCATAGGCCCTTCAATGGGTGCAAGTTCAGCGCTTATCGAACAATTCAGCTTTCAATCATAACCGGCTCAGTTCCCGGTTATCCGGGTGTTGGCGATTAAAATAAAGAGGAAAATTTACAATGACCGTTGAATTTGACGGTAAACATTATGAGCAGACCTCCACTCATCAGAAAGAATGGGGCACAAGACTGATCGAAGAACTTAACCTCAGTGGTAATGAGCGTATTTTAGACGTTGGGTGTGGAGATGGAACCCTAACCGCAAAATTGTCTGAAGCTGTACCGTATGGCTCTGTTATTGGAATTGACGCATCGAAAGGGATGATAGAAACTGCACAATCATACACAAGTAGTAATCTATCATTCCAGCAACTCGATGTTATAAATATTAAATTTAATAAAGAATTTGATGTTATATTCTCAAATGCTGTTCTGCATTGGGTCAAAGATCACGAAATACTTCTAGTATTGTTATACAAAGCGCTCAGACCATCAGGGAAACTGAGAGTAAATTTTGCTGGTGAAGGCAACTGCTCGACTCTAAATAATATTGCCATGGAGGTTATGGGGCAAAATGATTTTAAGGATGCTTTTTATGGTTTCGAATGGCCCTGGTATATGCCAGGAGTTGAGGAATATACGAAATTAGTTAACAACTCATCTTTTATTAACGCCGAAGTATGGGGCGAAAATGCAGACAGATATTTTCCTGATGAAAATGCAATGCTTGGATGGGTTGATCATCCTGCTATCGTTCCTTTCAAGCAATATCTTAACCCTGATTTGGCAGAACAGTTTCATAAAACTGTAGCAGATCTAATGGTAGAATCAACAAAACAAAAAGATGGGACATGCTTTGAGATGTTTCGAAGAATAAACATTTTAGCATATAAATAGAATACTTTACCCTGAAAAATCGCCAACCAGGCGTTTCACATCATAATGAATACAATTCACAATCAATATAGTAGATGGATAACAGAGAACCTTAAACCAAGGTATCCAGAATTAGTGCCAATTCTAAACAGTGCTTTAGATGCATATGATAATATCGAACGTAGCAATGCAATTAACGCAGAAGATTTAAGTACCATTGTTTATGTTGCCAGTAGTCATCGAGGTCCGCTTTATGAAAATATAACCGATTTGGCGCCTTGCTGTTTCGTGTGGGTAAATCCTTGATTAGATAGTAAAGAAAGTGACAATTTAATTTCTATTATGAAAGATATTGATCTATTCCAAATGGCCCTTGGTTTGACACCTCCCTGGCAGGTGTCCGCATCCGAATTTGATGCCGATGAAAAACGCCTGGACATCCGTCTTGATTTTCCCAGAGGAAGCACCTTTAGCTGTCCTAAATGTGAACAGTCTGGTTTAAAGGCATTCGACAAAGTAGAGAAAACGTGGCGGCACCTGAATTTTTTCCAACACGAAGCATACCTGACCGCCAGAGTGCCAAGGACCAGGTGTGACAAATGTGGAACGCACTTGGTTAATGTTCCCCGGGCCAGGATCGATAGCGGCTTTACGTTGTTGTTTGAAGCTATGATCATGACATTGGCCAAATCCATGCCGGTAAAAACCATAGCCCAGTTTGTCAATGAGCATGATACCCGCTTATGGCGTGTATTGCACCACTATGTGGACGATGCCCGGGGAAAAGCGGATCACAGCCAGGTCAAGAAGGTCGGCATGGATGAAACCTCACGCTGGCGCGGCCACAACTATGTGAGCCTGTTTGTGGATCTCGATGGTCCAAGGGTCTTATTTGCAACAGACGGCAAAGACGCCTCTGCAGTTAAGCGTTTTAAACAAGACCTGATCGAGCACAAAGGCGATCCTAAAGCCATTGAGGAGATGTGTTGCGACATGTCCCCGGCATTCATTAGCGGCATTGAAAAACCGTTTCCCGAAGCTCATTTGACATTTGACAGGTTCCACGTAATGAACGTTATCAATGATGCTGTCGACAAGGTTCGCCGAGAAGAAATCAAGGACCGCCCGGAGCTTACGGGAAGCCGTTACGTCTGGCTGAAAAACCAAAAAAATCTTAAACCATCACAGACTGCACTACTTGACCAATTGACCATCAAAGAAGCGGCTTATACAATAAAGCGCCATTGGAATGGGGTTCTGCGCTGGTTCACATCTAAAATCAACAACGGCATCCTGGAAGGAATAAACAGCCTGATCCAGGCGGCCAAAGCCAGGGCTCGTGGCTACCGAACAAAACGGAATTTAATTACTATGATTTATCTCATCGCGGTAAGTTAAACTTTGACTTACCCACATGAAACAGCGAGGAGCCATATAAGTGTTACGAATTCTTGCGTGACGCGAATGATATCATCAGGGAAGAAGCCGGAGACAAAAGGCATCAATTTAGAGTTGTGAACGTTCTGCACGAACGTCCCCGAAACGCGCGTCCCCGAAACGCGCGTCCCCGAAACGCGTCCCCGAAAAAAAGGGATCAAAGTCTGCCTTTGCTTGGAGTAAAACTAAAAAATGACCAGTACAAGCAAAATCTTCTATCTTATATTTTTCAGTTTCGCCGTTATCTTCATTGCTACGTTACATATGCGACCATATCCCTTTGTCTGTCTCGTGAAGGCGGTGCCGATCTATAGCCTGGCAGTATTGGCCTTTTTGAACATTGCCGGATTACGCGGCAAACTGATAGGGTTGGGTCTGGTTTTTTCCGGGGTCGGCGATATCGTGTTAGAGCTTGAAGGTGCTTCGATTTTTGCCTTGGGACTTGGGGCCTTTTTAGTTGCTCATCTGTTTTATATTGCCGCTTTCACGAAAGGCATCCAGTTTAAAGGCCCGCGCGGCATGGTTGCCGCGACCATAATGGTTTATGGCTGTTTAATAGGATTTGTCATGATACCGAACCTAGGTAATATGCTTTTGCCGGTTGTGGCCTATCTGGTGGTTATTGTGGCCATGGGGGTATTGGCTGCTTTAAGCGGCGTCAACCATTGGTTGGTGGTTGCGGGTGCCTGCCTGTTTATTGCCTCCGACTCCCTCATCGCTGTCAACCGTTTTATGGCTCCTGTGCCCCACTCCAGCTTATTAATTATGGTGACCTATTACCCAGCTCAGCTTTTAATAACAACCGGTGCATCGCGAGTTATAGTCAAGAGTTGTGTATGGAAAAATTAGGCGGCGATCCGTTTTTCTTCTATTCCATCCACAAACTTTACTCCTTTTATTACCTGCGCCAAGCGTTCGGGATGATGTAAGCGTATCCATTTTTTTCTGCGCACTGACATAATTTAAATGCCATGGTCATTACCGTATTTACAGAAAAACAGCCCCTGACTTTGGCTGTCCTTAACCGCACTGTCGCAAAAGTTGATTCTATCGGATTAGAGGTACGAATATGACGCCAGTGTTCTGCCGAAAAGTCATAAAAGGTTAACAGGGCGTCACGGTCTTTTTCAAGGCACTTTGCAGCTTTGGGATATTTTGCTTCATAGGCCTGGATGAAATCATTCAACAGACGTTCGGCTTCACGCTTGCCGTCGGTATGCCAGATTTCATGAATCTTTTGTTTGGCTTTGCTTTGAATGCTCTTTGGTAATTTATTGAGGATATTGGCCGTTTTATGCACCCAACACCGCTGCCACATGCTATCAGGGTATGCTTTGGCAATGGCTTTCCAAAAGCCCAGAGCGCCGTCACCAATACACAATCTGGGTCCGTTTTTAAGCCCTCTTGATTTAAGATCGATCAACAGCTGTGCCCAGGATAGTTCGCTTTCACGTAAGCCACCATCAATAGCGATCAGTTCTTTCCTGCCATCTTCGGTTGCCCCGATAACCACCAGCAGGAACTGTCTGTCATCCATGCGCACATTACAGTAAATACCGTCGACCCAGAAATAAGCATAGCTCTTGTTCGTCAGATCACGTTTTTGCCAACCTTGCAAATCCTGCTCCCAGACAGTTTTTAAACGACCGATGGTTGAAGCTGATAAGCCGGGAGCATCTTTGCCAACCAGAGCGGAAAGAGCATCGCTAAAATCACCAGTGGATATGCCTTTTAGATACAGCCATGGAATCAATTCTTCCATGCTTTTGGTCTTACGCAGATAGGCCGGTAAAATAGATGAACTGAATTGTATCCGATCTGATGAATTGCAATGCCGGTCACGTACCCGTGGCGCATTAACCGGCACCGGGCCGATGCCGGTCTGAATATTGCGTTCCGGCAGGTGCCCGTTTCTCACGATTCTTTGATGCCCTGATTCATCCGTTAACTCTTTATAGTTGTTAAGAAAAATCTCGATCTCCATCTCCAGGGCCTGCGCTATTAACTTTCTGGCTCCCTGGCGTAAAATGTCTGTAATGGGATCGTCAACAAAGGTTTCTGGCTTTTTTAAATCAATTACGTTATCTTTACTCATGGTGTGTGTATCCTTTCCAATTTTTTGGTCGGTTAATTGCCGCGAAACAGTCAACCGATGGATACACCACCTACCTTTCTAAACACAACTTTTGTTTATAACTCATGGGAGGTTCTTCCAGCCCATGATTGTCGCTACGAAAAGGCACCACCAGTAAATTCCCGCGCCCGGCGAAGCCCGAATTGTTGGGAGTCTCCATTTATCACGACCATCGACATATGGCTCATTTCTGAACGACCGTTGACAATCAGGCCTATTATCACTAGGCTTCGGCCCGCAACATAATAATTCAACAACTTATTGAAACTTTTTTATAACAATTCTTCTTGCTATTTTCTTCTAAAATGAATAGAAAATATTCGTATTTTTTGTAGTTTTTGTTCAAACCCCATTATTTCGTTTCAAACTCGCTACTTTGTTTGAAACTTATTGTTTAATAGAAAAGGAGAGATTATGGGAAGGTGTATTCACAAGATTCTAATCCTCTTTATTTATTTTATAATATATTAATCAATGTCATTAACTTAAGGTTCCTTTGATCCCCTTCTCCCTGCACGGGAGAAGGTCGGGATGAGGGTAAAATGTCTTAAGTTAATGACATTGATATATTAATAAACAGTATACTATTACTAATAAGTGCGTTTTTATTTAGACATGAATTTTTATAAAGCCTTTATCCATAAGTGTTCCAGAGAAGTAAATGTCTATAGATTTATGCACTTCTTCGTAACTATCTTTTCAACCCATGATCTTGCAATGGGATAGTTGATATATTTGATTAACTTATTTGAAGTTAATCATGCAAACATAGTAAAAACATACTTTACTGTTTAATTCATTTAAATTGAACGGTAACATTGCAGTTTGTGAAATACTTCCGGTTCACCAAACATGAACGCAACCAATAGGCATGTAACCGACAGGGCGGAGCTATGCCTCAGGGCCATGGCCCTGAGTATATCCATATTACCAATTAAACGCGGCGGAGGTATATGAGATCTGATCCGGTGATTATCGATAAGGTTTTAAAAATTCTACACGAAGAAATTATTCCGGCCCAGGGGTGTACGGAACCTATTGCCATTGCTCTGGTAGCGGCCAAGGCCAGGGAGGTGCTGGGGGAAATCCCTGAACGCGTAAAGATCTTTATTTCCGGCAATATCATCAAAAACGTAAAAAGCGTAGTGGTCCCCAACAGCGGGGGAATGATCGGAATTGAAACCGCAGCAGCCATGGGCATTATCGCCGGTGACTTTAAAAAAGACCTGATGGTTATAAGTAAGGTGACCGAACAGGATATGGTTGAGGTTAGAGCGTATCTGAACAAGGCTGCTTTTGAGGTCATTCACGAAAAAACGCCGGTCAAGCTTTACGTTCGGGTTGAGACGTATTGCAGAGACAAAAGCGCCCTTGTGGAAGTTCAATATCTGCACACCAACCTGACCAAAGTGATCAAAAACGATAAGGTGCTTCTGGACCGGGGCTTCAGCACTGAAAGTTTCAATACGTCCCAGGAGGACCGCTCTGTTTTATCTGTGGAACGGATCTTTGATCTTGCCAAAAGTATAGATATTGAACTTATTCGTCCCCTGTTTGAACAGGTTATTGACCTGAATTGCGCCATTGCGGATGAAGGGCTGCAAAATACCTACGGGGTGAATATCGGAAGCAGTATTGTAAAAAATATCGAACTGGGCGTTTATGGCGATGACCTGCGCAACCGTTGTGCCAGCTATGCGGCTGCCGGAAGCGACGCCCGCATGAGCGGCTGTCCATTGCCTGTGATGACCACCAGCGGAAGCGGCAATCAGGGTATGACAGCCTCGTTGCCTGTCATCCGGTTTGCCCGTGCCAAGGGGTGCTCCCAACAAGATCTGATTCGAGCGCTCTTTTTGTCCCATCTGTGCACGGTGCATATAAAGACCCAGGTGGGCCGCTTGTCAGCCTATTGCGGGGCAATGTGTGCCGCCGCATCGGTCAGCGGGGCCATCTCTTTTTTGGCGGGCATGGATCTTGCCACTATTTCCCACGCCATCATAAACACCTTGGGCAATATTTCCGGTATTATATGTGACGGTGCCAAGCCGTCATGCGCCATGAAGATCGCCACCGGGATCTATGCCGCGTTTGATTCCGCCACCCTGGCCGGGTATCACAAAGATCTGCACGGTGGGGAAGGCATTGTGGGCGACGACGTTGAGGCCACCATCCGAAATATTGGAGAACTGGCCAGCAAGGGAATGAAACAGACCGATGATATTATTTTAAAAATCATGACCACTTGAATCTGGCTATAAAATACATTCCAAAATAAAAACAACGATGACATCATCTATGAAATTGAATCACAGTGACTGGGGCTGGGTGGCAGTAAACATCGGTATGGGCATCGGGGCCGGCATTGTATTTTTGCCGGTTCAGGCAGGGCTCGTTGGGCTGTGGACCTTTCTGCTTGCCATCATCATCGCCTATCCTGCGCTATACCTGTTTCAGCGTCTGTTTATCAACACATTGATTGAATCCGAACAGGCCTCGGATTATCCCACAACAATAAGTGAATACCTGGGCAATAAATGGGGAGCCGGGCTCGGCATCATCTATTTTATGATGCTGTTGATCTGGCTTTGCGTGTACAGCGAAACCATAACCAATGACAGCGCCTCATACATTCAGGGCGCAGGACTGACCGAGAGCCTGTTATCAACCAACCATCTTTATGCCCTGACACTTATTATTGTTCTGGTTCTCATTGCCTTTGTCAGTAAAGCCCTGCTCTTGAACCTGTCCAAGGTACTGGTTGTGGTCATCCTCTCCTCCCTCTTGATTCTGGCGGTGATGATCGTCCCTGACTGGGATTTTGATAATATTAAAGCGATCTCTTCCATTCCCAAAATGCTGTCACAGACAGTGGTCACATTGCCCTTTGCCGTCACATCAATTCTTTTTCTGCAGTCCTTAAGCCCCACGGTCATCTATGCGCGTTCGGAATACAAGGATATTGAGGTGGCCCGAAAAAAGGCCATACTGATCATGAACCGCGCCTTTTTGATTCTGGCCGGCGTTGTTTTTGTTTTCGCTTTTTCCTGCACCATGTCCATCAGTTACCAGGATGCCCACAGGGCATTTGTGGAGAATACCTCTTTTCTGGCCATCATGGTCAAGGTCATTCCGGGGACCATTGTTCCGATTTTAGGGATGACCATTGATATCTGCGCTGTGATGACCTCTTTTTTCGGTGTGCTGCTGGGCCTGCATGAAGCCTGTGTGGGGCTGTACATGAACCTGTTTGCCAAAAACACACCCAAAGAAAGCATCAATATGGCCCGGATCTCACTTGGCGCCGTGGCCCTGATCATATTGCTGGGGTGGACCGCCACCATTGTTGATTTCCCCATTCTGTATTTTACCAGTATATGCAGTCCTATTTTTGCAATCATCGGTTGTTTTATTCCAGTCATTCTTGTGTATAAAGTGGACGTACTGTCCAAGTACAGAGGGCTTCAATCCTGGAATGTTGCAGCCGTAGGCGCCCTGCTGGTTATATCCCCTTTTCTGGCACTGGCGGGCAAATAAGCTTCCCGCTTCAAAGAAAAGTCCCAGGATTTAAAAATGTGAACAAACAGATAAGACCCGACAGTTTTTAACGATTTTTTTTGGAAAGGAGAAAAAAGATGAATTTTTGCAAGCAATGGGCACGGATCACATCTGCTGCCGTAATGTTCATGGTCGCCTGTACCTGCTTATCAGTTCCTAACTCTTATGGTGCGGTTAAGGATATTGAAGGCGAAATGAATTTTATTAAACTTGAACCTATTGAATATGTGCTCGAACAGACCATGACACCTAAAACGAAATATAGATCAGGAATCAACCAATTATGGTATACGTATTTTAAAGCCGAAGAGAATTACGAACATAAGCCTTTATTTGTATTTTTAAACGGGGGGCCCGGTTGTGGTACGTCAATGAATCTTTTTGCCATGAATACCGCTCCGTATACGCTTGACAGGGCCATGGTTAAATCAAATCATTCATCTGACATAAATAAACTATTTGCAGAAAATGACAACCGTTGGACCTCCATGGGAAATCTTTTGTATATTGATGCGCCCAATACAGGTTTTTCCTATATGATCTATGACCAGAATGAAGAGAACAAAAGACATAGAAACAAGTGGATTAAAGATAATGAGGCGTTCAGACCATCGCCGTTTGTTTTTGGTGATAACTATAATGTGCTTATTGATGCCGATCAGGTGTTGAGATGTTTATTCAAATTCCTGGCCCAGCATGAGGATATTAAATACAACGAAGTCATCCTGGTCGGTGAAAGCTACAGTGGCGTCAGGGTCACCACGATGCTCAATCTGCTTTTACGTTATAAACAATTCAGTAACGGCAGCCAGGTATATCATGATGCTGGTTTTGCAAAGGTGATAGAAAAGCATTTCGAAAAATTTCCAGGAAGGAAAGGCTCAGGGCCTGTTGGCATTGAAGACATTACAAAACAATTTAAACGGCAGATTTTAATTCAACCCCAAATTGTAGATAAGTATCAGGCTGAAGATGAGTTTTATGCTTTTCTGGCGCCCAATTCCCCCATGGACAAACTTATCGGTGTCAACGAAATCGGGTATACATGGAAAGAGTATGTAAGGAACATTGACGAAATAAATAAAAAGAAATGGCCTTGGCAGGAGAAGGAAAAACCATCTGCTTTATCATATTTGACGTTAATTGACAGGGATCCGTATCATTGTAAAAAACCGGCAAGCTGGTCAACCGACAATGAGTATTTTGCCATGCAGGCCCTTAAAAATGTTAAAGCGCTTGAACAAATTGCCTGCCTTAAACCCGGGACCATCAAAAAGATAAAGGGGTTTAACCGCCAAAATAGAACAAACGCACTTAGATTTGCATTGCATAAAGGTTTCGCCATGATAAGCAGTGATCTCTTCAAGCGCATATCGGTAGATTTCCCAGATGATATCAGGCCGTATCTTGAAATGGTGCCTTCTTTGGATATCAACGGCATTCACATGGATAACCCCATAGGCTCTTTAGAGCTGGAATTGGGTGAATTAAATCCTTTTGATGCCTATCTTGTGGGAACCAATCCCTACATCTATGTGTCATTTATGTTGAACGGAGGCGGAGAGACGATTCCGGGTATTGCCTTGTCATATTTTGTCGACAGGTTTGATATCGGCCCCGGAATATCAGATCGATACGGCAAAATGTTCATAGAAAATCTGACCCGCATTGATACCTTCATGACCTATGCGGCTAACGATATTATTGTGTACTCTCCTGCCCTAGCCTCCCAGTTCGATAAGGGACGGTTTAAGCATTTGATCTCAAATCTGGTTTATACCACCCCGGTTAATACGAGCGGGCCCAGTAAGATGACGTTTCACTACAAAAAAGGCGGGATTCAGGAATTGGGGGATCTTCCGGAAACCAGATCGGTGGACTGGTTCTATTATGGAAAATCGGGCCATTCCGTATCTTCAACCGAGCCGAAAAAGTTCAGAGATGATGTAAGGGACTGGCTAAGCGGCAAGTATAAATAGTGTCTGCACGGAAAGCTGGAAAAACAGAAATACGAGGCCGATTTCCGCCTGGCGCTGGTGGTCAATTCCACCCATGGCAACAATTTTATTAATAACGGGCTGGTTACTTCGGGCTTCTTTAACCCGCAAAAGGACAATGTGGTGGTCTGGGACGTAAGCCATCAGTTTACCCGTAAGCATGCATACAAGTGGATCTCACCCCCCACTGATGACAAGTCGCGCAGTTCGGTGTTTTTGTTCAAAGCACCGGATGGAATTCAGGCCGGAGATGTCGTCCAATCGCCCACATTCTGCAATACGGATCAGGATATGGAAGATATTGTCCGTGCCGTGATGGATGTGATCAAGGCCATGAAAACGGGTGTATTAGCCAACAACATGGTAAATAGGGCCTGCGTGTAAGAGGCCGGGAGAAAACGGTGGAGATATTGCACAATCCGGATACGGCTGAAACGCGGTTCCCGTTTATTGGTGTGGCCGATGCCCTTGCCTTCTGGCAGGACAAGTCCGGTGAGATAACAGATGGATGGCCCATTGTGCAAAAACTTGCGGCCCGATTCGGCATGGACGGGGTTGATCTGAACAGAGACGTCACCGTGGACGCACAAACCCTTTCAAAGATTCCAGAACATTATGCCGTAAGCCATCAGGTGCTGCCCCTGGACAGGGGCGGGACAACGCAGATCGCTTTGGCCGTTGCCACGCCCTTTCTGGGCACGGTTGCCCTTGAGTTGCTCAGGAGCCTGGGCCGCCCGGTGAAGCTGTTGCTGGCCCAGGCTGATCTGTTGCAGCAGCTCATTGAGACCAGCTATTCAAGCAAAGGCAGCCTGGACATGCTCTCCGGACTGGAAGATGACGGTCTTGAGGATCTTGAAAATATAGAAGACCTCAAAGACATGGCCCAGGCCGCGCCGGTGGTCAAACTGGTCAACACCTTTTTTATGGAGGCCATTGCCGGCAAGGCTTCGGACATCCATGTGTCCCCCTATGAAAGCGGATTGGAGGTCCGGTACCGGATAGACGGTATTTTGCAGGTGGCGACCACCATTCCACGCAAGTTCCAGGCCGCCATTATTTCGCGGATCAAAATCATGTCTGATCTTGATATTGCCGAGCGCCGCGTCCCCCAGGACGGTCGTATCAAACTCAAGGCAGACAACCGCGAATATGATATTCGTGTGGCTACCACGCCCACGGTTTTCGGAGAAGGCGCGGTCATGCGTATTCTTGACAAATCCTCCATCCAGGTGGCCATCGAGGTTATCGGCTTTGACCCGAAAACATTGCAGAAATGGCTGCGACTGCTTTCCCGGTCAAGCCAGGTTATTCTGGTAACCGGTCCGACCGGTTCGGGAAAAACAACCACACTCTATGCATCTTTAAACCATGTAAAATCCCCCGAACTGAAACTGATCTCCATTGAAGATCCGGTGGAGTACCAGCTTGAGGGTATTGATCAGATCCAGGTCAATGCAAAAATAAACATGACTTTTGCCGCAGCCCTGCGCTCGATTCTGCGTCAGGACCCGGATGTGATCATGGTGGGTGAAATCCGGGACGGGGAAACTGCGGAAATTGCGGTACAATCCGCCTTGACCGGGCATCTGGTGTTCTCGACCCTGCATACCAATGACGCCCCGTCCGCCATTACCCGGCTGATTGAGATGGGGGTTGAACCCTATCTTATCGCCTCCAGCGTCGCGGGCATTCTGGCCCAGCGCCTGGTTCGAAAATTATGCACCTGCAGCAGGCAGGATGCCCACGGCGTATGGCAGCCGGTGGGGTGCGAGCTGTGCCGGGGCACCGGCTACAAGGGACGTATTGCGCTCATTGAACTGCTGGTGGTGTCAGACAGTATCCGCGAGTTGATTCAAAATAAATCTGACGCCGCCAAAATTAAAGAGCAGGCCCTCAAGGAGGGCATGTTCACCGTTCGCAGCGACGGAATACGCAAGGTTGAGGCAGGGCAAACCACGATATCCGAAGTGAACCGGGTGGCATCGGAATAGGGGGATACAATGCGGTTTGTATATACAACCAGTCAGCTTGGCAAAAATGTATCCGGGGTCATTGATGCCGCAGATGAAAAGATGGCTGCGGTGTTGCTTCGGCGACAGGGGATCATACCCATCACCCTGGCTCTGGCGGATAAAAAACGCTACACCCTCCTGTCAAATAATACCGGTAATGCTGTACGCCCATCTCTGTTTGGCGGCAAAAAGGCCAAGTCAAAGGACATCACCGATTTTACCAGGCAACTGGCCACGCTGCTTGGATCGGGCCTGCCCCTGGCCAAAGCCCTTGATTTCCTAAGTGAACAAAGCGCCAACCAGGCCATGAAGTCTACGGTTGAGGCCATGGGGGCAAAATTGCGGGCCGGGGTTGGTTTCTCCGAATGCATTGCACAATATCCCAATCTGTTCAACGGATTGTATCTATCCATGGTACGTGCTGGGGAGTCCGGCGGTATCCTGGATACCACCCTTGATCGACTGGCCGAAATGCGCGAATCAAGGGAGGAACTGACCGCCAAGGTCCGCAGCGCCATGATTTACCCCGCCTTCATGTTTTTCGCCATGATCGGCTGTGTGGCTGTGCTGGTAGGGTTTGTGGTGCCGCGTTTTGCCACCCTGTTTCAGGATATGGGACAGGCCCTGCCCTGGCCCACCCTGGTGCTGCTGCACTGCGCCGATCTTGTCAAAAACGGCTGGTGGATTGTTCTGCTTTTGGGTGGTGCGGCCTGGTTCGGGTTACGGCACTATACGGCAAATACCCAAGGCCGGTTAAAGGTTGATCTGCTCAAGCTGAAAGCGCCGGTCCTGGGCAAGCTGTTTTTAACTGTAAGCATGGCCAGATTCCCCCGCACCGTGGGCACCTTGCTCTCTTCGGGGGTCCCGCTCCTTTCCGCTTTACAGTCGGCCCGGGGGGTGACGGGCAACCAGGCTGTTGAAACCGCCCTGGAACAGGTATGCAAGGCCGTACGGGAAGGAAGTGCCATGGGGACGGCCATGACCCAGGCCGGTTTTTTTACCAAATATGCCAGTGAAATGGCAACCATCGGTGAAGAGTCCGGCACCCTGGACCAGATGCTGGTAAAGGTTGCGCAAACTTATGAACGTGCCATTGATCAACTGGTCAAGTCCTTAATCTCGTTGATTGAACCGGTGATGATTCTGGTCATGGGCGGTATGGTCGGGTTTATCGTTATGGCCATGCTCTTTCCCATTTTTCAGATGAATTTGATGGCCGGCTGATTTTCCATCCAGTTGATTTTTTTATACAATAGTGTTTAAAAAAAGGAAATTCCATGCGTTGCAGTACTGCTTTTTCGGGGTTGATCATCTCTGTGATCATCTTTGCCATTCTATTTTCACTTGGTGCCATAAGCTTTGCCGACGAATCCGGCAATGCCGGAACCGATCCGCAATTAAAGACCATTGCCGGTGCGGTGCAAACGCTGGATAAGCGGCTTGCACATGTGGAGGTCTTGATCCAGTCTCTGGTTCATCCGACCTGGGAATACAAGGTGATGGTTCCCAACATCATCAATACCAGTGAAAAAGGCCGTCAAAGCATTGACGGCATTGATTTTGGCCAGTTGGGAAAACAGGGCTGGGAGCTGGTCAACTATACCAATCAGTACGGTTTTATATTCAAACGCAGACGGATTGAGAAATAAGCTGTGCGGTCCCGAGGTTTTACCCTGATTGAGTTGATTGTGGTGATCACCATTATGACGATTGTCACAGGGCTTGCACTGCCACGCCTGGTGGAGCAGAGTAAAAACGCCAGGCAAAACACATGCTTTTCCGATTTTTCAACCGTGATGGCTATGGCCAGGTACCACGCCGTTGAAACCGGACAGCCCCAGAATATTGTTATTGATATGGAGCAGGACGCAATTTTCTTTGCCGGAAACGACGGCATCCGGATAAAAAAACGGCTTACTGAAGGGCTGTGCATCGACTCGGTCCAGAGAGGGACGCAAAAGGTCGGCTATGGCTGTGTAAGTCTGCCCTTTTATCCTGACGGGACCAGTGTATACGCGCTAATTGCAATTGAAACAGACAACAAACACCATATGCTTTTTTCCCTTGACGGTGCCACGGGAAACCTTGCAGCGCAATGATGCGGCAAGCGGTTTTACGCTCCTTGAGGTACTGGTGGCCTGCGGGATACTCACCATTGGTCTTGCATCAATCATAACGCTTTATTCGTCTTCTTTAAACGGCGTGTCTCTGGCAGGTAAATATGAACAGGCCCATTTTACGGCCGAGTCGGTCATGGCCAGAATACTTTTTGCCGACAGCAGTGTGCCGTTCAACCAGACCGGCAAGACCGACCAACCTCCCGGGGCCCTCTGGGCGGCTAAGGGGGTAGCCGGGGATTGGCCCTGTGTAAACACGTTCAGTGTCACCGTCAGCTTTAAACATGCCGGAAAGGTGCGCACTGTCGCGCTTGAAACTGCCCAGGTCGCACATGGAAAACCAATAAAACAGATGAGGAGATAATGCATAGAATCAGAAATTCATGTCTGGCCCTTACTTGCTGTCTGGTGTTATTGTTTGCCGGCTGCATTGGCCGGCAAACTGTTATACAAACCAACACCCGATCGGTCTCCAGGCTCGAACTGGGGGTCACGGTCAAGTCGGTGGAAAAAAACAGTCTCTCCATACCCGGAGAAATCAAGGGCCGCGTACTGTTAGTTACAAAGGTAAAACCGGGAACCTATGCCCAGGCGTTGGGTATACAACCGGATGACCTGATTTATAAAATTAATGGGCAACGGGTTACGGGCGTGGTGGATTCCTACGCGGCGATGGGCAAGGTAAAAGACATGCCCTACATATTGGTGGAACTTTATCGCGAAGGCAAAATAATGGAACTCTCCTTGGACTTAAAAAAAGGGTGATTATGAACAAACGATTTAAACAAAAAGGGCATGCGGGTTTTACACTGATTGAACTTCTTGTGGTCATCGTCATTATCGGTATTTTGGCCTCTGTGGTTGGCCCCCGGTTTTTCGGCAAGACCGATCAGGCCAAAGTGGGGGCGGCCAAGGCGCAGATAGAAAATTTTTGCGTAGCCTTGGACAGCTATGAGTTGGATACAGGCGACTATCCGACCACCCAGCAGGGTTTATCTGCGTTAATCAGCAAACCCACCACACCACCCATTCCCAGAAAGTGGAACGGACCCTATCTGCGCAAGAAAGAGGTGCCGCTGGATCCTTGGGAAAACCCCTATGTGTATACCTATCCGGCGAAAAACGGGCCGGATTTTGACCTGCTCAGTTATGGCAAGGACGGCAAGTCGGGGGGCTCCGGCGATAATGCCGAAATCACCAACTGGTAAGCATGGCTTTACACTGCTGGAATTGATGCTGGCTTTGAGCATCGGTGCCATTGTTGCCACGGCCGTATATGGCACCTTTCACACGGCCATAAAAGCCAAAACCAGGGCCGAGGCAGTCATGACGCCCCTGCGCACAGCTCGGTATTTTTTTTCCGCCATCAAGGCGGATTTACAGCATATTCCGGTGAATACAAATATTGCCGCCCTGGAGTGCAGCGCTGACCATTGCACCTTTCCCATATATGCCCAAGGCGTCCACGCTGATGCGCCTGTCATAAAAGTTTGCTATCGGGTAAGCCCCCAAAAGGAACTGATCCGGGAAGAACACTTCCAAACGGCGCCGGGCAAAACCACCGCCGCAGCAAGACAGGAAATAATAGGCAGCCAGATCAGGCGGCTTGGGATTGACAAACAGGTAAAGATGAACCAGGACACAGAAACCGCAACGGCACTGATTACAATTACCGTCAGTTTTGCATGCAAACCCGATCCGGTTCAATATCACTATGCAATGCTTGTTGAACAGACACTGCAGCCATAAGTCCAACGAACAAGGCATCAAAAAACCCGGGCGGAAGTGTAGCCCCTGGGGTGAACATAAACTTGGAGACCAGGGGTTTGTGCTCATTGTCACCCTGGGTATCATGGCTGTGCTGTCGGTACTGGCCAGCAGTTTTGTATTTAACACCAGAGTGGAAATCAAAACAAGCAGCTGGCGCAAGCATGCCCTTGGGGCCTACTATACGGCCCGGGCAGGGCTGCAGCGGACAGCCGGCATTATAGCGGCACATGGTGAAGAACAGGCCAATGGCCCGGCCTCGCCATGGTGGTCCGATAAAAGTTTGTATCACAATATACAAACGGGAAGCGGTACGTATACCATCCGGCCTTTTTCCCACAATACGGTAGCAGATACAGCAAAAACGCCCAGGGCATATGGTGTGACTGACGAGGAGTCCTGTCTCAACATCAATGTGGCCACCGCCGAAATGCTCATGCAGTTTGACGGCATCACCAGTGTTCTCGCCGAAGAGATTCTGATTTACCGGGCACGGCAATCAAACAGGGGAAATGCCTTGAAACAGGATCAGGTAACCATTTCCGGTCCGATTACCAATATTATGGAACTGCTGCATATCCACGGTATAACCAGGGATATTTTATTCGGGGGCCCGGACAAGGCATCCCGGCTGGGAAACAATATAACCTGTTATTCATCAGGTAAAGTAAATGTGAACACCGCACGTCCCATGGTACTAACCAGCCTTGGCTTCAGTGAGGGCGAGGTGCGTGCCGTTGAGTTGTTCAGGCGCCGTAAAGAGAACGCCCAATCCGTTGATGATTTTTTAACACAGATGAATGTAAATAAAGAACGATTGCAAAAAAGTATTCCCTTGCTGACGGTAAAATCGACCCATTTTCGTATGGCCGGCACTGCTGCTATCTTAAATAAGGCCTCGGCCCTGACCATATTGGCCCGCTGTGATCTGACCGATGAAAACACATTTTTTTCCCTCTGGCAGGTAACTCATGACGGGGTGTTCCAATGAATCTGACGGAAATGTTTTTTGCCGGAACAAAGGCTTCAACAGTGGTAACGATCAACGCGGACGGCGCCATGGACGGTGTTTATCGCGGGCAAAAAGAGGGTGTATTTGTAACGGTCGAACAAGCCAACACAGTCAGGCAAAAGGAGCGATGCTGGCTTGCCATACCGCCGGGTACTTGCGGTGTGCGCAATTTGCAACTGGATAAGGTATCAGCAAAGGAGATGGAACAGGCCCTGGCCTGCCTTGCCCAAAGCAGCCTGCTGCAACCCTATGAAGATGGTTACGTTGCGGTCCGCTGTACACAGCAGGACGCATTTACCATGGGCGTTCTTTTCTGGTGTGAAAAAAATTTTCTGGAAGGTTGTGTGGCCCGGGTGGAAGATGCGGGTTTCATTGTCTGTGGTTTTTTGGTGCCGGAACTGTTGATCGGCTTAAGGGAAAGCTGCCTGCTTATTTATGAAAACAGGGATGCCTGCCATGGGTTTCGCCTGGTTTGCCACGCCTCTCCCGGGTCTTTGCCGATGGTTCTGTCCGGCACGACAGATTCAGGCGCACCCGGCAGGGATGTACTGTATGCCGCAATGCTGCAGGAAATCAGCCTGCATGCCGCACCACCGCCTGAAAAGATTTTGTTCTGGCAAAACAGGCCAGCCACAGAGGCGCGGAGTGAAAGCCCTTTGAGCCACCTGACTGCAGTGCCCGGCAGCGACCGGACAATAAACCATCAGATACTGCATGGCTGGGCAGAGCTTTTGCCGCACTTATTGCCTCAGGACAGACCCCCCAAAAGCGATGGGCGTCTTTTTGCCCAGTGTCTGAATCGAGAAAAGCGGCAACCCCTGGAACCAAGGGGATATTTCAGGCTGGCGGCCGCTTGCGCTGCTGCTTTAATCCTGTTGGGCGCGTTTATCTTTACTGTGTACTCACAGCTTGCGTATGATGTTGCCAGCCTGGGAAAGGAGGCGGCCCGGATTACCAGAGCATCCCAGAAGGCAGCCAAAGCAACGAAGATGATCCGCAACCTGCAGGAAAAAAACAGCATTATTCGAAAATTTGTCCAGGACAAACCATATAGCCTTGAATTAATAAAAATAATTGCCGAGGCAACCGCAAAACAATCCCGCCTTGAAAGTGTTTCCATCAGCCGCGACGGCAGCATTATGATCAACGGGCGCAGCAAAGGACCAGCATACGCAATGGCCATTGTGGAAAAACTTGAAGAGTCGCCAAAAATTACACAATGCAAACTCACCACATTCGATCATGAGGCCGACAGCGATGAATACAAGTTCACTATCCAGGCCCGCGCCGAGACCTGGTCGGTATTTTTCCAGGAGAGTGAAACATGATGAAAAAACTGCAATCATTCTGGAATTCCCTGGCGGCCAGAGACAGAAGATCTTTGATCATTTGCGCTGTTTTTACTGTGGCTATGGGGCTCTACCTGGGTATTGTTGAACCGGTGTATCAGGCCTTTGACAATTTGCATAAACAAAAGCTGGACCTGGAAAACACCCTGGCAACACACCAGAACGCCGAGCTGTCCGTGGTTCGCCGCAGGGCCAAGCTGGAGGAGGTCCGCGATGAAAGCGAATATCTGGTGGAAAAACTGGATATTGAAAACAGCGGGGCCAGTACCATAGAAAAATTATTTTACGACCTGAAGCTCTATGGCCAAGAAGCCGGCGTCGTCATTGAACAGGCCGCTCCCCTTGACATAATTGAGCGGGAAACCTATCAGGAATTGCCCTTTATTGTCCAGGCCAAGGGAAGCTTTGCCCAGATAAGCAAGTTTATCTATTATCTTGAAACCTCTCCCATGGTACTGGTGATCTCGGATTTACAGATACAAAAGCAGGCGCAGGACGAAGAGATATCTGTGCGGCTGCAGATAAGCAAGGTCAGCGTGGAAACAGTGGAGGAAGAGATTGCCGACAGTTATTTGAATGTACTGCATATCGGGCTTGAGAGCTGGATTGGATTTTCCCCCTTTTACGTTGCAAAAGAGCACGGGTGGCTCACCGGCCAGGATATCAATATTAAGCTGGTCCAGGGCATGGACACAGATGGGTTGAGTCGCCTTATGCGCAGTGGAGATATTGACGGTCTGTGTCTGTCGCTCAGTGAGCATGTTGCGGCCATGGAAGAAGGATTCCAGGTCAAAGGCATCTATCCTTTGGTCTGGAGCAATGGGGCCGCAGCCATTGTTGTGTCCCAAGACTCATCTGCCCGTACTTTGCAGGACCTTGGAGGAATTGACATCTACGGTGCCGGCAGAGAGGCCCAATATGTTGTTTACAAGGTTTTTACGGCAAACAATATTCCCTTTTCACCCGAGCAGGTGCATAACCTGAGCAGCCCCCTGGTGATGCAAAGCCTTTCCACCGGACTCATCAAGGCCGGGGTATTATGGGAACCCACGCTTTCGCTTTTCAAGCAGGAAGGATCGGGAAAAATACTGTACAATTCGGACAAACTGTCCACGGACAGTATTGAAACCCTTGTCCTGCGTGATAATGTGCTTCAGGATAAACCCCAAGCCGTGACATTTTTGATTCAGGCCCTTGCAAAGGCCACTCAATGGATTGCCGCCCATCCAGAGGAAACCAGACAGATCCTGGCAGAACATCTGCACATGACGGCAGACTCGGTACAACAGGGACTTGACATTCTGCATTATCCCACTCCTGTAGAACAAAAGGCCCTTGTCGGCTGCAGTGAGGACGCCTTTGGCCTTGCCCCCTTAATACAACAGCAGGAGCAGTTTCTGGAAACCATCTACCGGAAAAAAGTTTCCCTTTCGGCAGAAGATTTCTTTGACTGGCATACCATCAGACCGTTGATCGGTTGTTCCGAAAGCAGCGAATCCGGCCAGGAGGATCAATAAAATGCGCCTAACCAAAGGACAGGCACAACTGGCCTTTCGCCTGTGCAGGTATGTGGGTGCGGCATGTCTGCTTGGCATTGTCGCCTTGCTGGGAACCGGAAACAAACACAAAAGCCTGCCCCCGGTGGTTGGTTTCTCCCAAACACCGCCCCATGCTGATCCCGTGGTGTACAAACAATTTTTTCAGCTTGAGGCCGGCTATGCTGACCCCTTTTCATTTCAAGAGCCGTCGATTAATAAGCGCTCATTTGTGGTCATGGAAGAAGAGCCCATTGAAGAACCGCCTGAAATCGAGCCGGAGCCGGAACCGGAACCGGAACCGGAACTGGATACCGATGATCTGAACCTTCTGGCCATTTTGTTGGAAAAAGGCAGACGGTACGCCGTATTGCACGACTTGCGGGAGTCTGGAATCATCAAAGTGAAAATCGGAGATAGTCTTAGAGGCGCCAAAGTGGTCTCCATCGGACAGGCGCACCTGGTACTACGCCTGTCTGACAAGGATTTTACGATTTCCTGGCAGAAAAAACAGAAATTTAGTGACTAAACAATCATTTATCCCGGGATAGAGTTTATTATGACAAATAAACGACTTGTTAAAACAGTTGTTACAGGCCTTTTATCATTTTTCCTCGTATGCGCTTTCATCCCCCGGGCATATGCAGGGGGAAAATCGGCTCAGGTCCAGATCAATTTCCGTAATGAAGACATCCTGACCGTGCTCGAATTTTATTCGGATCTCCTGCAGAAAGCCTTTATTCCAAGTGGCGATGTACAAGGGGAGGTCACGGTTATCTCCCCGCAGCCCATAAGCAAAAGCGAAGCAAAGGAATTGTTGTTTTCCATTCTGGACATGAGGCAATTAGCTGTGATTGAATATGCGTCCTATTTCAAGGTCATCACCAAACAAAATGCGGCAAAAAGCCCATTGGATCCGGCTGGAAAAAATGCTGGTGCTGACCGGATGATTTCCGGCGTGATTCATCTTAAATATGCAAAAGCCGAGGATATCGCTCCGGACATCTCCCGCCTGGTCTCCGAAGAAGGTTCGGTGCTCGCCGCCAAGGAACTCAATTACGTGGTGGTAACTGCAACTGCCGCCAATTTTGATAAAATTGAACGGATTATCACCCAGATTGACAAGCCGGATTCCGTGCCCGTGGCACGCGCCTATAAAATTCAGTACATGAAAGCCGAAGCATTCGCCGAAACATTGACCCGGGTCGCGGAGTCGAGCATATCCAAGGAAATTGTCTGGGGCGGGGTGACCCCCGTCAAGGAGACTAATTCGATCATTACCACAGCAACGCCTGCACAACACAAGCAGTTAGAGGCGCTCATCAGCCAACTGGACATACCCAAAAAACAGGTTTCCATTTCAGCCATGTTTGTTGAGGTTAACCTTACGGACACCCAGAAAATGGGGCTTGAATGGCTTTTGCAGGGGTCAAGCAATGGTGTGGTAACCAATGTTGCCAACCAGGTCAGCTCGCTGTTCAATACTTCGGACACAATGACCAACACCGTGCAGAAAATTTTGGGAAACGGATTGAAACTTTCCATTTTAAAGGAAAATCAATTCGAGGTGCTTGCCAAGGCCCTTTCCACCAATGAAAACAGCCGGGTCCTCTCCTCTCCCCATATCCTGGCCATGGAAAACCAGGAGGCCAAACTGCGTATCGGCAACCAGGTGCCCATAAGAAAGGGTACCCGGTATGATGACAGTGGCAGGGAGATCATCACCTATGAGCAGCTAGATCTGGGCTTAGAGCTTGACGTGACCCCTGTTATTTCAAATACCGGGGAGGTCACCATGAATATCCAACAAAAATTATCCGACTTGACCAACTACTCCTCCGAAGATGGCACATACCAATCCTCGGAACGGGAAACAAGCACAACCGTTGCGGTGCATGACCAGGAGACCCTGGTCATCGGCGGCCTGATTACCCGCCAAGATGCCCTGACCCAGAACGGCATTCCCGGACTCAAGGATATTCCCGTTCTGGGCTATCTTTTCGGCACATCAGAAGATGAAAAAAAGGTGCGTGAGCTGCTTATCTTCATCACCCCCACGATTATTTCAAATGCTTACGATGCCAAGGCGCTCAATGTCCAGGAAAAGGCCAAACATTCCGTTGTTGTGGACCAAACAAGCATGGAGTTTGACCTGTAGAAAAAAATAATTGTGGTGTGGTTCGTTCGGGATGATCATTTTACTGAAGCGAAAAAATCATTAAATACTGTTATGGATGCTTACCGTAAAGCATTGAAAATGCTGTGTTAAATCTATTTATGGAGAAGGTGAGAATGAAGAAATTTTCTGTTTCTTAATACTTGTATTTTTTACAGCCCAGGCCGTAATTTTTGCAGCCCAACCGAAAGAAGCTGAAGCTGCAGACAAACCTCTTATGCCGGTGGTCCAGGAATTCAAGGATTTGATTGAAAATGATCCGGAGTTGTTCATGCTTTTCAACCAGATGTTCAAGCAATTGCCGGATATGCCTGAATTCAAAGTTAACCCTGTCGGAAATCCGCAAATTCAAAACTACCATCAGATGCTGCGCGTATTCAATAATGTCCTGTACCAGGCCCCACAGTATGACGATTCTACGTTTGTGGGCTTTCCCATCGCTCGGCACCTGAACTGGCTGATGGGAACCCCCGCAGGACACGCAGCTTTCCTTAATCCAAAAGTTAACAGACAAATCAAAAAAATTCTTGATCAGTGGGCAGTGTTTCTTTCCTCTGAAGATTCATGCCACGTACTTAACGATGATCCCAAGTCAGGATGGTTCGACGCCGAGGCCCAAAAAGCCATGCCAACTTTTGTTGAGGACTTCATTTGTGATCCTGGCAAGCCGCACTATGGTTTCACTTCATGGGATGATTTCTTTACCCGGCGTTTACGCAAAGGCCGCAGGCCGGTAGCCAGCCCCGATGATGACAGTGTTATTGCCAACGCCTGTGAATCCGCACCCTACAAACTGGCCTTTAATGTAAAACAGAACGACACGTTCTGGATCAAGTCTGAGCCATCGAGAGAGGGGACGTTCGTGCAGAAAGTGCTTGACGATTAATTGTAAGTATACAAATTACAGGGTATGCCGAGATTAGCAGGATTAGATGCCCCGGGCGTGTTACACCATGTCATGGGCCGGGGTATTGAGCGAAGAGAAATATTTCGTTGCGATATCGATCGCAATGATTTTATAGGCCGTTTGTCGACCCATCGCCCTTCGGGGAGGACCGTTATCATGCAACAATCAAATTTTGGCAGTATCCAGCGCCGCCCTGACTTTGGCAGCCAGGTCTTTTCGCGAGAACGGTTTTTGAACGAAATTGACACCCTCATCCAGTACTCCGTGGTGGGCGATAACATTTGCCGTATAACCGGACATGAACAGGGTTTTGAGACCGGGGTAAAGGGCCTGCAACCGGTCGGACAAATTCCTGCCGTTTATCCCGGGCATCACCACATCGGTGATGAGCAGGTCAATATTGTCCGTATGTTCCTTGGCCAATGCCATGACTTCGTCCAGGGTCCTGGCGGTGATCGCCCTGTAACCAAGACCGTCAAGGACTTGATGGGCTAATTTCAGGATGGATGCTTCATCCTCCACGATCAGAACGGTTTCACCGGCCCCCCTGGATATCTCCGCTGCGATTTCCGTCCTTACCGCCTCAGCTTCACCTGAATGGTACGGCAGGTAAATCCTGAAGGTCGTTCCTTTTCCCGGTTCGCTGTACACATTGATGAAGCCGTCGTTCTGTTTGACGATGCCGTAGACCGTGGCAAGACCCAGTCCGGTACCCTTGCCCATGTCTTTGGTGGTGAAAAACGGCTCAAACAGGTTGCCCAAAATCTCCTTGTCCATGCCCTGGCCGTTGTCGCTTACAGCCAGCAGGGAAAATTTTCCGGGAACAAATCCGGCGTGATCGGCGCAATAGGCCGCATCGAAGATCACCTTGCCCGTCTCAATGGTGATTTTGCCCACACCGGCAATGGCGTCTTGGGCGTTGACGCACAGGTTGGCCAGAATCTGGTCCAGTTGGGACGGGTCCATTTTGACCAGACACGGATTTGATCCGGGAAGCCAGGCGAGATCAATGTCTTCGCCGATGAGCTGACGCAGCATCTTAAGCATTGCCTCTAAGGCTTCATTCAGGTCGAGGACTTTGGGCGCAATTGTCTGCTTTCGCGCAAAGGCCAAAAGTTGGCGGGTAATATCTATAGACCGCCTGGCAGCAATAAGGATCTCCTGCAGGTCGTCATGCAGCGGATCATCCGGGCTGGCCTTTCCCAGAGCCAGTTCCGTATAACCGAGGATCACACTGAGGATGTTGTTGTAATCATGGGCCACCCCGCCGGCCAGCCGACCGACCGACTCCATCTTCTGGGCCTGAAATAACTGAGCCTCCAGTTTCTCCTTTTCCGCCGCCGCCCGCTTGTGCCCGGTAATGTCGTGGAAATACCAGACGCGGCCGTAGTATCGATCGTCCGGTCCTACCATCGGTGCCGAGTAGCGATCAAAAACCCGACCGTCCGCCAAGAGAATTTCATCCTGGCTGGTTTCCTGTCTGTGGCTATAAAGGTATTGGACTTTCCGGGCAAACGATGGGGGATCCGCCGTTTTGGCCGTCACGAACTGCAGAACCGGTTCATCCAATCTGTCTTCGACAAGCTTTTCCGGGAGGCCCCACATTTCAACAAATCGGCTGTTATAGGTGAGGATACGGTTTTTTTCATCCACCACCAGGATTCCGTCGATCGAGGCTTCCTGTTGCGTGGATAGAAGAACATTTCTGAACTGCAGTTCCTCATAAGCCCGCTTGCGCTCGGAAATATCGACTATGCACATCTGGATGGCGCTTTTACCCAGATATTCAATTACATTCGTATGCACATCAGCCCAGTATATCGAACCATCTTTAACAACAAAACGACATTCATTTCTCTCTGGTTCCTTGTTGCCTCTGAAACGGCTGAGCATGCGGTTCCATACGACTTCGCGATCATCCGGATGGATCAACGCCATCACCTGTATCGGCAACAAAGCCATTAGCTCGTCTGCACTATATCCGCATTTCTCCGTGATCATGTCATTTGCGTACATAATGCGTTCATCCTGCAAGATCAATATGCCAAGGAGAGATTGATCCACCAGCAAGCGGTATCTCGATTCCGACTCACGCAGGGCTTCTTCAGTCTGCCTCCTCTCGGCTTCCGATTGTTCCAGTTCCCCGATTCTTCGCCTTAGAGATGCCAGTTCTTCGATTAAGGCCGATCTGGTCTTGGATGAATTTTTCATTGTGCCCTCCGTGTCGTAAGAAACGATGACGAATGAAAAAAATGAAGCGCGGATAAGAAGTGTCCAAACCCTTGCAAATATTGTCATATATCCATATGGGAATGTCAAATAAAAAATGGTCGATAGACTTTAGGGACAGCCTGTTTACCTAGGTGATAAGTTTGTCGTGTCCTGCTTTATTATTGCCAAAGATCAGTCTACGCCACAGTGTTTTTCCCAAGGGGGTTCCGAAAAAGGCATGGTGCCGGTCCTTGGCGATATCAATCCCGACAATCAAAGTATCTGTGGCGCTGCGAATCGTCGATCGAAATTGACAAAATTGTTTATACCTGCTAACATCTTCAGTCATCTGATTAACCTCCTTTTAGCTAAGGGTTTAGAATTGTGGAAAATTCGACTCTATGCTATCAGGAGGTTATTTTTTTATCTACGCGAAAATAAATTTTTTTAATGCCATGCTTCCAGGTGTAACCTTCTGTTATTTTGATATATAACGTCAATAAAGAAAAAATTGGGCCAGGGTAATACTGCTATAGTTGATCGTTTGAGAGCAGATCTTCAATACCGCACCTGAAAAGGCTTAAATGCACATTTTAGATGCCAAAATTATACATTTAAGAAAAAACGGGAACAGATGGCAAGAGCAAAACGGCATTATCTTCCAGGTCATGTATGGCAATTGGTTTTTTGAATATTTTCAGGTGTGGCGGTTGTATTTCAGAACAAATTTTTACAAGCAAGTTTATTAAAGACAGCTAATTTATACAGCACTCAAATCTCAGGTTTATGATTTGAAGAAAGTACTGCTCTGGACCTGAAAAAGAGGAAAGAAAGCCAGTAATGCCGTTCTCGATTCCCGGATACATTGGGGAAGAGGAAATTCGGTAATTCAGGGGGAATTCTGAAATTTGGGGAACACAATACTAAATTATTAAGACGCTGGTGTGCACTGGGAAGCATGAGATCAATGCTCCCGATCAAGATTCATCTCGAGCCGATGTATGATCCCAAGAGCCAATAAATCCGATTGTAACCCAATAGCAAGGAAAATATACCTCAGTTTTAGAACGGAGTGGTGGGATGAAAAGAATATTGATGCTAATATTGTAGTGGCAGGCATCCCTCTCTTTTCGTTAATTTTTTGACATTCTAGAGGGGACGTTCGTGCAGAAAGTGCTTGACGGTTAATCGTAAGTATACAAATTACAGGGTATGCCGAGATTAGCAAGATTAGATGCCCCGGGCGTGTTACACCATGTCATGGGCCGGGGTATTGAGCGAAGAGAAATATTTCGTTGCGATATCGATCGCAATGATTTTATAGACCGTTTGTCGACCCTGGCCCAGGATGGCGCAATGGAAATCTATGCCTGGGTTTTGATGCCGAACCATTTTCATATCCTTTGTAAAACAAAGAATTTACCGTTAGCCACCAGTATGCGCAAACTTCTTACCGGTTATGTCGTAAATTTTAACAGGCGCCATCGCAGATACGGCCATTTGTTTCAAAACCGATATAAATCTATTGTCTGTCAGGAGGATGTATATCTGAAAGAGTTGGTTCGATATATTCATCTGAATCTGTTGCGGGCAGGCCTGGTTAAGGGCCTGAAGGAACTGAGCCGAAATCCCTGGTCCGGCCATTCGGCCCTTGTCGGTAAAGTTGAGAGAAAATGGCAGAACACCGGGCACGTGTTGTCTTTTTTCGGGGGCAATGGCAATTCAAGAAAGACTTATTCCAGATACGTTGAAAACGGTATTGGTCAGGGACGCCGGCCTGAACTGGTCGGCGGCGGATTAATCCGGAGCATGGGCGGATGGTCAGCGGTTCTCGCCAGCCGGAGACGCGGCGAAAGAGAGGCCGCAGATCAGCGGATACTCGGTGACGGAGATTTTGTCAAGCAAGTCGTATCAGGCCTTGATGATCTTGTTAAAAAGAATTTAAGACTGTCGGGACAAAGAATCGATATTAAAGCACTTGCCCGGAAGGTGGCGGAAAGATACAATATTTCCATTGGTGAACTCCGGTCAGGGGGTCGAAGAAGGGCGGTGGCAAACGCCCGGCGTGCCATGTCGTGGATCGGTGTCCGGGAACTCGGTTATTCCGGGGCTGATATTGCCAGATATATAGGTGTTACGAATTCTTGCGTGACGCGAATGATATCATCAGGGAAGAAGCCAGAGATAAACGGCATCAATTTAGAGTTGTGAACGTTCTGCACGAACGTCCCCGAAACGCGCCGTCCCCGAAACGCGCGTCCCCGAAAAAAAGGGATCAAAGTCTGCCTTTGCTTGGAGTAAAACTAAAAAATGACCAGTACAAGCAAAATCTTCTATCTTATATTTTTCAGTTTCGCCGTTATCTTCATTGCTACGTTACATATGCGACCATATCCCTTTGTCTGTCTCGTGAAGGCGGTGCCGATCTATAGCCTGGCAGTATTGGCCTTTTTGAACATTGCCGGATTACGCGGCAAACTGATAGGGTTGGGTCTGGTTTTTTCCGGGGTCGGCGATATCGTGTTAGAGCTTGAAGGTGATTCGATTTTTGCCTTAGGACTTGGGGCCTTTTTAGTTGCTCATCTGTTTTATATTGCCGCTTTCACGAAAGGCATCCAGTTTAAAGGCCCGCGCGGCATGGTTGCCGCGACCATAATGGCTTATGGCTGTTTAATAGGATTTGTCATGATACCGAATCTAGGTGATATGCTTTTGCCGGTTGTGGCTTATCTGGTGGTTATTGTGGCCATGGGGGTATTGGCTGCTTTAAGCGGCGTCAACCATTTGTTGGTGGTGGCGGGTGCCTGCCTGTTTATTGCCTCCGATTCCCTCATCGCCGTCAACCGTTTTATGGCTCCTGTGCCCCACTCCAGCTTATTAATTATGGTGACCTATTACCCAGCTCAGCTTTTAATAACAACCGGTGCATCGCTGCATGGATTCGGCTCTAAAATGTGGATAGAATGATGGGCGGTGGATTGCCCTGTATGCAACGATGGAAAAACGAAATTCAAATCGCTTTGCCCGCTGTCATAAAAGAGCGTTTCTGCTGAAATTCGGTAAAGACCGGCATCGTTGGATGCAATGGTTGTATGAAACAAGGAAACGATGCCTAAATCGATCCAGCTTCTGGCAGGTCAAACAGGGCAGCAGTATAATCAGCGTAAAAAAAGAAAGGGTGCCTTCCGGGAAGACCGTTACCTTTATATTGGCTTGAATATGGTTCGTGCAGGTGTTGTAAGTCATCCGGAGCAGTGGGATCATGGCGGCTACAACGAAATTCAAAATCCCAGGCGAAAAAATAGTCTAATTGACTACGAAACACTGGAGGCAACTTTCTGGTTTCACGAATTTTGATGGGTTCCAGGTAGCGCATCGAAGGTGGGTTTTTTAAACTTTATTTTCTTTAACCCGGCTTGCAGCATATCCTAAAACGTTAAAATCTGTATGGAAATGCCGAAAAACCTAAAAACGGGTCGGCTTAACAACCTAAAAACAACACATGTATATCGGTCAAAAATGCCACCGCCACAAGATAAGCTCTCAGAATCTCTTGCCACTCTGAAAAAACTTCAGGTCAAAGGCATTATTGCAATTCATACAAAAAACATGACACGAACTCACCGGGAACATCTTATCAAAAATGGGTTCATCAAAGAAGTGATGAAGGGATGGTATATTTCAGCCCACCCTGAAGAGCCAACCGGTGAGAGTACGGCCTGGTATGCCTCATTTTGTTAAAAAGCCCTGGGTTTTGAAAAAACCGAAAGCCCTTGCGCACAGGTATAATTTATTGGCACCAGATGTCTTTAGATGGGCCAGCGCCTTAACAAGAGGCCGTTCACCTATGCGTTTTTTCCTGTCACTTGCATCTATTGCGATGCCCTCAAGAATGTATGGGCTTTCCCGCATGTCCAGAACGCATGCATCAATGCGTTCCTCACCATCAAGCGCCTCCCAGTATTTGACCACCGTGTCTGGAATTTGTTTTTGAAACGGGTTCACCCCATCAGACAATATCCTATCAGGTCACCCTTCGAAACTATGCAATGGGTTTGGGGGACAACACCGGGCCCGGGGAGGAGTCCCAGGAAATCCCGGGCTTTTTAAGCTTTCGGGTCATCCACCCATTTTTATGGGGTGTTATGAGTGCATAAAGGCTGATCCACGTCAGACATGTCATCCATAAAAAACTATAGGGGACCGCCCAGATGGCCTGCTCGCTCTTATACCGGACAGCGTAAAAAATACCCGGGGCGCAGGCCGCAATCGCGGCACCGAGCACTATTTTCGGACCGATTACCAACGGCATGCAGAACAGCAGCACTACTCCCATAACGCGCATCATCTGCCCAAGGGTCATGTTCATGCACCCCATGAGAACGTTGACTCTCAGACCGGTCGCGCCATCCTGGCGAAACCGGCCAAACACGAATCGGCTGATCACAAGGGTCTCCCTGACATTGCTTCTGGCCCATCGCAAAAACATTTTCCAGAGCTTTGAAACGGTGGTCGGGGAGGTGGTATGCACGACGGCTTCCCGCTGGTAACGGACATGATAGCCGCTTCTGAGAATCAGGTTGGTCATGGCCCTGTCTTCGCCGATATTTGCAGCCCGGCCGCAGAATTTCTGATCCACCCATTCGCCTACAACTTTCAGAACAACCCCACGGCGGTAGGCGGACAGGGCGCCCGGGGTGCACATCACAGAGTTGATGACACTCTGTCCGGCCCGGAGAAAATCGAAGCTGTAGGCAAAGGCGACTTCAAGCATTTTCGGAATAGCCCCCTCCCGGCGGTTCAGGATGCGGACATTGCCGGCCACTGCCCCCACACAAGGGTCAAGAACAAACGGGCTCACAAGATGGCGAAGGGTCTGGGGGGCCACGTTGGAGTCGCTGTCGATGGTCACGAAAACATCCCCTTTCCCGTGCTTGAAGCCTCTGTACAAGGCATGTCGTTTGCCTCGATTAACCGGTTGCCTGAAAAGCTTTACGCGACCGGGAAATTCTCTGGCGGCCTTTCTAAGCCACTGCCAGGTGTCATCCTCGCTACCGTCGTCAATGCCGATAATGAACATTTTTTCAGATGGATAATCACTTGCAACGATACTTTGAATAGTGTCGAATGCCTGCCGACCTTCATTGTAAGCCGGAACAATGACGGAACAGATCGGCAACCCCTCGTTATCGCAGGGAGCAGTGGCCTTATATTTGAAACAAAGCACGATGCGCCAGATAAAAACTGCCAGGTGAACGAAAAAAAAGAGTTGGGTGAGAGCAAAAAGAATCTTTCCCATTGGGGTTTGCTCAATAGTCGTCCAAATAGATCGATATCCGCTGGATATGATCCAATAGCTGGTGATCGATAAAAGCAATACATAGAAAAACGATACTGCTATAGTGCGTATTTTAAGCATGGATTTCTCCGTTGTTTTCTCATTTTTACGTAATGGTGTGAAGATGTCGACAGAGTGGAGTGGTTAGCAAAGTGCGTGCCAGGATATAATATCCTGAAATAACGGGATTTGCATATTTGATAACGGCTAACTGCAACTTAAAGTGTCGTTTTTTTACTCACGGTTACTGATTTTGCACACATATACCTTAGATCTTTGATTTCGCTCTTTGAAAAACTGCGTTTTTATTTTTTTGACGTTGCGTTAACGCCAGGATTGATTCAAAAAGTTATAGCCAATGTCTTCTCATCAGCGCGTATTAAAAAGATATTCGTATGAGTAGGCATGGTCTGGGACTTCTAAAAGCGACAGGATATCCTTCTGCAAATCGGTCAACTCGGATACAAAGCCATAGGCCTTACCGTCCGGCAGTGCCATTTCACCCTTGACGATGTCCTGAAACTCAGCCAGGAGATATTCCGTTTTGGGATTGCGAACATCCTTTCTGTTCGGCATGAAGTTGTCCAAACCTTTATCCCGGTTGTCGATATTCTTTCTGGCGGCCCGTTCAATGAGCACGATGACCTGCAGCGCTGTTTTGAAAAGAAACAGCATCGCTTGGATCCGTTCGGGCGTTTGCAGATAAATCGGTTCAAGATTGTAAGCGCTCTTGGCCCTCCGGTTTGTATGCTCGCTTTTGTACTGGTTCTTATGGGCCATCATGGCGGCCTCGATCGATAAGTCTTTTTCAGCTTTATTGGTGATCAGTGGATAATAGCCGCAGCGTTCAATCGCCTTTTTGAAAATCGCCTCGTCAAAGGTGACGTCAATGCTGAAATGGCCTGTCGTCACAGCCGTTTTTTCTGGTTTCTGATCCTTTGCCGTTCGGCCCCGCTTTTTGTTTTTATAGGTTACGACCGGATCGTTTTTGATAGTGACTTCAAAAAAATCGGCGGTCTGATTTTTTTTCAAAATCGATGCGACTGCCTGCTCAATGGCCGTTTCGGTTTTAAGCTTGTATTTATTGAGCTTGCCGCTGAGTTCCGCCAATTCCGTTTTCGTTTTCGCGACACGGTTTTTAAGGGTCCGACGTTTTCGGGCAAACAGACCCTGGTCATAGAGGATAATCATTCTGAAGGTGTATTCCTTTTCTTCATGGACAAAATGAAAGGGCTTCTCAAACCCTCTATTTATCTGATCCTTGTAGGGAATCAGGATTTCATGACCATGCCGGTCAAGGGCCTCATGGAAAACGGTTTTGTATGATTCATACATCGGTGCAGGGGCGATGAAAAACCCCTCATTATCATGAATATGGGCCATGTTGTCCTTGGTGGCGAGCTTTGAATCAGCTACATATAAAAAATCCTGGCGGCCCAAAAGGTCGATAAGGTGCTGCCATTGCGTTACATAGGTGTCCACATCCGCCGTATTGCCACTGTAGGCCTCTTGGAACAAGGGAAATGCGCTGTCTGAACTGACCGACAACGACCAGACCAGTTGTTTGAGATCCTGACGATGCTTCTTGCTGTAGCCGAAACTGATGGTGATGCTCCCAGTGGTTTTGTTTTTGTTACAGTCGCCGTAAACCGATGCCGAAGTTGTATCGTTGTGACACAGGTCACTTTGGATGTTAAATTCCCGAATCATGTTCCGGGTGACCAGTGTTTCCAGGTTGCCGATGCCATAGCTGTAGATGGCATCCAATGTATCTGCCAATCGGTCATCAAAATATTCTTTCGGCGCAATACCCGGAAGAATGACGCCAAGCACTTTACGGTCACTGGCAAACTTGCATAGCCGGTAGAGTTGCAGCGCCTGGAACAAAATACCGGTGATCATGGCGATGCTGGCCTGGCCATGGGTGAGCACTTTTCTTCTTGGATCAAGGGGCACGTTCTCGTCGATAATTTCAGCGATAGCGCACCGATTAAAATAATAACGCAGTATCGGGCCGAAGCTCACGCCTTTGGTGTTGACAGATTTTACTATATTTTTAGCCATATGCAGAGTCTCCTATTGTTTACAGAGACTCTATAATGCATTCAAGAAAAAGTCTAGTTTTATTTTCAATGATTACAGTCGGTTACAGCGAATTATTTTAAAATATGGAATATATGCTCGTGATTTTAGCCATTTTCGCTTAATTTCGTTGATTTTTAAATTTTTGAAACCGAGAAATTAACAAGCGAAATCCAAGTTAGATGAAGGGTAAGGGGTTATTTTAAGCGTTTCTTTTTTTTGATCTTTCCATGGTATGTTCGGTTTATGCCGCAACTGCTGACCGGCAATGCCGTGACCGTCAACCAGCGCGACCGCCGGTGTGGACACCTGTTTCAAAATCGCTCCAAATCCATCCTGTGCGAGGAAGACCTTACCCTCTGGAACTGGTGCGAGGCATTCATTCAAACCCACTGCGGCCGCGAAATATATAGAATTAAAAATCCCTTGTCAACGGTCGTTTGCAAATGAGCCATTTAGGGTCGTGAGTGTTGAGCCGCTATCTTATCCAGCATTAGGGGTTCAAAAAAAAGGCCCGTTATTGTCCCTCCCGAGATCTTTTGCCTCAACGTTCATAGTCGGGCTCTCAAGCCGAAAATGTTAAACTGTATCGCTTCGCTCTTTCTGATCTTACGGGTTTTTTAAGGCATCGGTGGGAAACCTTGAATAATATGGGAAGGGATCATACCTCAAAGAATCGCTTCTTTACATGATCTGCATCATAATATTCAATCTTGGTGTGGTAGGTGTTAAGATCGATTCTGGCAGTCGTACGATACGGGTTGTCAAGCCAACTGAGCACCAATTGATCGTCCGGTGCATCTTCAACAACAAACGTACCCCCAAACGTAGGATAACTGTTACGAAATTCCATCAGTCGAAGAAGCCGCTGGACCACCGGCTTTTCAATTTCAACGGCGATCTCATCCAGTGTGTAGCTATGACGATTGATATCCCGGCCGTTTTTTGTAAACTCAACCAGGTTGATATCATTTTTACCGGCCAGCAGTCCCACATAATAAACCTGGGGAATTCCCGGCGCAAAAAACTGAATGGTACGCGCGGCCATGTAAGAATCATCATTGCATTCCAATGCCGAGTAATAGGTGCAATTCACCTGATAGGTATCCAGGTTCTGGTATTCCGGTCCGGAGTAGAGCCTATGGACGTTGGACCCCTTTTCGTCCAGTCCTGCTAAGGTGCGGTCAATTTCCGCTTCCGTCAACAGGTCGACCACATCCACCGCACCGATACCATCATGGGTGTCGAGGGTTGTTATCTGCTTTCGAGGGCAAATCGAAAACCAATGTTTCAACCTGTCGCTCGTGTGGTGGTACAGGGTATGTAATACCAACATGGGAAGGGCAAAATCATACGTCCAGTAGCCTTTGGCGGCAATTTTCTGGTGGTATCGGTAATGCTCATGCACTTCAGGCAACATCACCGTCCCGAAAGGGGTCAGGTATTCATTCAGCCATTCCAGTAGTTCCCACACATCCGGTTCGAGAAAAAAGCAATTGGTGCCGAGACGAACTGTGGAATACGCGAATGCATCCATGCGGATCATTTTGGCACGGGTCCGTGCCAGATGAATCAGGAAGTTGCGCAGCACCTCTTTGGTTTTTGCCGCATTCAAATCCAGGTCGATCTGTTCATAGTCGAAGGTACACCATAATTTCTCCCGGGATCCATCCGACCGTTCGATCATGGTATAGGGGTGGCGCGGCTTACGGGTATACACCTTGGACAGGTCTTCTTTACTAATATCGCCGGTGGGGCTCAATTTATTGAAACTCAAAAACATGTCGGCATACTCGGAGTCCATGCCATTTTTATAATAATCCTGGAAATAGTCAGATTGGCGGCTGATGTGGTTGACCATAAAATCGATGATCAAATCGAATTCAGATCCGATTTTTTCAATGTCCGCCCATGTGCCGAAGGCAGGGTCCACCTCAAGGTAAGTCAGGGGGGCAAACCCGCGGTCCGCCGATGACGGATAAAAGGGCAGCAGATGGATCCCCCCTACCGCTTTGCGAAGGTATCGCCTCAGGACATAGTGCAGTTCCAGAAGATTGATCCCCAGAGAGTCCGGATAGGTAATAAGCTGAACTTTATTTTGAACGGTCATGACATCCTTCTTTGACGTTTTCGATGAATTGATAGTGTTTAACCCCTTCAAGAATGCCCCCGACACCAGGTTCCCTGGCAAAAAAAACATTGCGAATGCCTTTCAGCACATCAAGTTCTCTGCTGTAATTGCCGACAACCACACCGAGGGGTTCACCCCGGAGCATTTCTTCGTCGTTTCCGGAATCTCCGCAGACCAGCATCTGTCGCAACGGGATGGTCCATTTATAGCTTAAATATCGAATGGCCTTACCCTTGGAAACCCGGTACGGCAGGATATCCAGATATTTACCATGAGAATAGACCATGTGGTAGCGACATTTTTGGGTTAACAGCAGGTGGTGAAGCTGGGAAAGCCGATCTTTGCCGGGTTCCATGAAATAACTGATCTTGTATGGCCGTTGGGTATCGGTGGCCTGGTACTCCAGGTAAGGCACATTTTTGAGAAGGGTGACAATTTTTTCCCGGTTCCATTTATGACGGATATGGGTGGCCCACCCCTGTCCGAAATGATGGTGGGGGCCATAATAGATTTCAGCCCCCACGGAACTGATGATGACATCGGGTGCGGGGACACCGTGCTCTTTCAAAAAGTCACGTGCCGAATCAAGGGTCCGGCCGGTGGCCACACCGAAACCAAGGCAGGTTCTGTTCGCCTTGATCAGCGAAATCAGTTCAGGCAGTCGGGTATTGTCCTCACCGATCAGGGTATGATCGATATCGGTTATCAGAAATGACTGCAGGGACAACAGGCGCCGGCCAATGGCGTCACTGGGCGTCACCGTATCCATCTCGGTGGTGGTGCTTTTCGACGTCAGATGACGGACCTTTTTGACATAGGTGGCGGCATGCTGCCGCCAGGTATAGTGTTTGTGAACATTCAGCACCCCGTTCCTGGAATATTTCTCCCAGATCTCCGGATCACTGATTATTTTTTTGATAGCAGCGGCTATGGCAAACGGATCTTTCGGATCCACCAGGATGCCGTTTTCACAGTTATGGACGATGTCCGTGGGGCCGCCGTCGTCGGTGGCGACAATCGGCAGACCCGTGGCAGCCGCCTCCAGCAACGTCAGGCCAAAGGGTTCGACCAGGGCCGGGTTGACAAATACCCCGCGTGTGTCGGCGGCAATGCGATAGAGCGCAGGCACCTCAAACTCGAACTCGTGTTTTTTAGGAATCGCCATCTTTCCGTAGAGATCATATTTATCCATCATCAGAAGCATCCGCGTCAACACTTCACGCTCATTTTCCGCCATGGTATCAATATCTTTTCGAATCCCGGCAAAAACCGCCAGATTCGCCATGGTCTGCAGTTCGAGGTCCTCCCCAAACGCCTGGATCAAACCGGATATATTCTTGCGCTTGTCCGGTCGGCAGAGGGCAAGAATCAACGGCTTGTCAGGTCTCAGAAAGAAGCGGTTCAGCCCCTTCAGCATCGACGCCTGTGCGTACATGGCGTCTTCCATAATGCCATTTTCTGAAAGCATATTATGATAAAACGGGTAAAATTTATCGATATCAATCCCGGGCGGAACGACCGTAAACTCGGGGACAGCCTTATTCCCGTATAATCCGTATTGCTCCTTGATCTCCTGGTGGGTGCTGGCGACCACCAGATCCGCACTGGCCAGTATTTCCTCTTCCACCGCTATGCGGTGATTGATCTTGATTTTCTTGTTGATATCTTCTTCCCGCATTCCGCCGGCAATCAGCTTCTGCAGTTTGGATTTTCCCAAAGAATGGCCGGTGAATACAAACGGCAGGGCGAAAATACGGGCCAGGTGCATGGCGATGTACCCGGCATCGGCATAATGACCGTGTACAATGTCGGGGATAGGACCATTTTGCTTGATAAATTTGATCGTTTTATCGATATATTCGTCCAGATGCGGCCACAAAAGCTCTTTACGCACGTATTTCCGACCACCACACTGAATACGAATGATACGAAATTTATCGCTAATTTTTTCAAGGGGGATCCCATAGTCTTGGGACACGCGATTATCCGAAATAAGCCGGGTAAAGAGGTCCACCCGGCCGATATCAGGCCGCTCACTGAGTTGTCTACACAGTTCCAGCACATATTTCACCTGTCCGCCGGTGTCCGCATCGTACCCCAGTTCCATGTTTTCATTGCGTATCAATCCATGGATACTGAACATTTGTATATAGGGTTTGCTGTCATTGCTCATAAATATTCTCCAAAACGCGTTTTCCAGGTATCATAAAAGCCTATATCGGCCGGAACGGCGCCGGGGAGTTGACAGATTCGGGCGGCGAAATCAGCGGCAGTAGCGGCAATCGTCTCCAGTGGCAACCCCAAAAGCATCCCAAAGACCAGCATGGCAGCATACCCGTCACCGGCACCGACAGTATCAACCACATCGGCAACCGATATCGGCGGGGTATTGATGGTGTCTTTCCCCGTAATCAGCGTACTTCCTTCGGCACCTCGTGTAATGGCGACCATTTCAATATTGAAAAAGGTGATCAGGTATTCAACAAATGTATCCGGGGACGCCGGATAATCAAGAACGTGCCGGATCTCATCAAGCTCCTGATCGTTTAATTTCAGGATATCAGCCTGCGTCAATGACTGAATCAACGTTGCGCGTGAATAATGCGGCGTACGCAGATTGATGTCGCAAAAACATTTTGTGCCGGCACACTGGCGGCGTAAAAACTGCCCGACCTGTCTGAACCCGACAGTGGTTCTTTGAATCAGGGACCCGTAATAAATCAGGGCGGGTTCCTTCCGGGCAGATTGTCCATGGACAGTATCAAGTTGCAGATAATCATAGGCAACATCCGAAAGAATCCGGAAGGCCGGTATGCCCCCATCGTCCAGGGCAACATTCACAAGACCGGTCTTGTGACGGGAATCGATCTGAATGTCGGACAGGTCAAATCCACTTCGATGGAGCATTTGCCGAAGTCGTTGACCATTGGCATCCTCACCGACCCTGGTGATAAGGCGAACCGGCAGCCCCAGATGCTTCAGATGAAATGCAAAATTAAAAGGCGCCCCGCCTTCGCGGATATAGCCCGGAAATTGATCGATAAGAATTTCTCCAATGACAATAATCACGATAATACCGTTACCTGTTGTCCCTCGGGAAATGAGGATTTTTTGTTCCATACCCGGACAGTTGAAAAATAACCGGAGACAATTCCTGGAATTATTTTTTGAGCCTGACGATAAACTGGGGTGAAAAACCTTATCCGGCGTGACACTATCCGGGCAATGACAATATGAAATATGCTCTCGGCCGACGATGCCCCGGTCTCCAATTTTCCATCGCAGTCGTTGATCCAATCAATGAAGGCGGCCAGCGTCACTCGAAATGAATGTTTTAATTATAGTAAATCCGGCCACCAAATGCAAGGCCGGATGTGCCGCACACATCAGCCGATGGTGAGACAGCCCGTATGCCATCTGCCAAGCTTTTGATGACGTTGCATAAGGCCATACTGCCGTTTGCACCAGAATGAGCCAATTCGTTTTATGGAGAAACAGTTCAATATTTTGTATTTTGTTTGTTGACAGACTCCGAACAAAACACTTGCCCGGAAGGTGGCTGAAAGATACACTGTTCCCATTGGTGAACGCCGGTCAGGGGCTCGAAGAAGGCCGGTGGTAAACGCCCGGCGTGCCATGTAGTGGATCGGTGTCCGGGAACTCGGTTGTTCCGGAACTGAATTACAAAACCAGATAGGAAAAACAAAAACTTGAAATTTCTATCATCTGAAAATGCACTCAACGAGGTTTTTCTTGATTTGATTCACCCGGAGAAATGGTACCAGCTTGCCTTATTTGCAAAACTATATGGTTTTTTAACCAAGGGAAACGCCAGACCGGGGTCTAAGCGTTTTGAGAGACCGGACAGAGATGAAAAAAGCATTTGGTTCAAGGCAAAAAAAGGAAAATCGAAGAAATTTATCAGGGCTTTTGATTTCAAAGAGGCCGCTATTGACCTCATCCCAAAGGTATTAGCAAAAACTGACGAGATCGCCAAGGTCTACGAATGGACAATGTGGGTTAAGGCATCTCCCGGTAAAGGTGCGGATGGGAAAAGCGGTATATGGGTCGAAACGGAAATGGAAAAATTTCACTGCGTCCAGTGTGGAAACTGCTGTCTGAATCTTAGCGACGCTTTTTCGACTACTGTCGATATGGCCGAGATCAATCGCTGGCGTTACGAAAATCGCTGGGACATTTTGGATTGGGTTGATATTTTTAACCTCGATGGAGAAGATGCTTTTGGGGATATATGGATTAATCCCAGCACCGGTGAGAACGTTCACAGGTGTCCCTGGATTCGCAAACTTCCTCTGCAGAATAAATACAAATGTCGGATTCATGATACGAAACCCGAAATTTGTAGAAACTACCCGAAATCCAAAAAACATGCATTAACGACCGGATGCAAAGGTTTCGGAAACGATTCAACCTTCGAGATGGTAAAAGGCGATTTAAAAAAACGTTATGATGCGTTTTAAACGCATCGAAAGTGGCAAGGAATTTTTACCCATTTCCGTTCAAAGCTGTTGAAGATGCGCTTTTATAAAACAGAATCCCCCCTGCCTTTCTGCAAACCGGTTTCGATCCGTATTGTCTCTGAAGATAGTACGTCGTTCGATGCCCTTTGCAGATGATGTGATGCAGGGCACCCGGCGCATCTATTCTGGCTTGACGTGGCATGTTTTTTTTAACATAAACAAAAAAGAAACGCGCAATTTCAACATAAATATTAAGCTCAAAATGAATTTTTGATTTTTTTCATCCAGAGACTACTATGATCGATTTCAATGTATATAACGTGGAAGTTTATTGTGTTTTCAATGGATAGTCCAGCGGCATACCCAAAGATTAAAGTGCGCCTCGGAGATGGTTTGAATCACAAAGAAAGAATATTAAAATTGGATACGAAATAATGACACTGAATCATATTGAAAATACACTGAAATAAAACAAGCAACGCTCAAGGAATCTCCATCATTAAAAAATGTACACGGTCATTATTACTGTGTTTTTGGGGTGAGAGAGCACATTGGTGGCTTGTCGCTCCTGATGAAACAATAGATGATACCTGTGCCGGACACCTCTTTTTTGCACAGAACAACGCAACGTCAGTTACGCCGTTCTTTGCTTGAAAAGTCTCTATTCTACTGGTATCAATAGCTCTCTCAAACTCAGATCGCTTGATTTGTTCCCATCTTTTATTCCGGTGACGATGCTGGTAAAGGACAAGTCAATCAGAAGGCTTCAAGGCATGCCAGATCTTACGGAATTCCTCAGGAGTGACATGCTCAGGTTTGGCATTCCGCTCGGCAATCCCTGTATCCGGGTCAAAAAATGCCAGGAGGGGAGATTCTTTTGCGGCATTGATCCTATATGCGAAAATGGGGGCGTGAATTTGCGCGTTTCTATTGCTCTATGGCCAATTTTGGGTCAGCCACCAGGTCACGACCTTTTTCGGCGACCCGGCTCTTTGCCGGTTTCCATCAGCAGAATATTATGGTCCCAAGGAATCTTTGGAACAAACTGAAGCAGGCATACCCTTGATTCGTCTACCCGTATTTTGGCCATGGGCTGTGGCCAAATTTCCCGCAAGCATCCCCACATGCGCTCTGCTGACCTTTGGATGAGGTTGCAAAGCACCATATTTTCCGTTTGCACTAGGATGAACCCATTCGTTTTATGGAGAAATAGTTCGATATTTTACATTTTGGTTGTTGACAGACTTCGAGCAAAACACTATATTCCGTTTTAGCGATTTGATAATCATAATGCCAGGCGACAGGGATAAGGCAACTCAAAAAGGCTGACCCGACCGTTGGACTTACGATATCCTGACGGAAACGATCGCAATAAAAAATTGAGAAAAACGACGATGAAACAATTCATAAAAGTAATGAAGGCCCTTTCCGATCCCAACCGGGTAAAGATGATGAAAATCCTCCAGTCCCGACCCCTTTGCGTGTGCGAAATCAAAGAGACCCTTGGCATTGCCCAGTCAACGGCCAGTAAACATTTAAAATTACTCGAAGACGCCGGCCTGGTAAGAAGTTTCAAGGATGGCCTGTGGGTCAATTATTCCCTGGCGGACGGCTCTGATTCCCCGTATTCAGCCAATATGATCGGCAACCTGAAGCACTGGCTGGATGATGAAGCAGACGTCAGGAACCTGAACCGGATCCTGCCGGGAATTAACCGGGAAGATATTGTCGGAAAATAACAGGCAAAAAAATTTTAACCTTAGCATATCGCTACATGACCATATACGATTAGAATCAGGAGGCATGGTGACATCCAAATCAACAACAGGCATTTTTAACGGGGGGCCAAAGGCCAATTTCGGCCTTTTAGCCACCCTTTTCACCGGCGCCGTGGCCGTATACATCTGGTGGGTTATTTACCATTTTCTGCCCACCGCGGCATCATGGGCCACCTACTCGCTGTTACCCTTACAAAAGGGCTCCCACCTGGGGGCTTCCATCGAATTTTTCCTCTACGACACCCCCAAGGTCATGATGCTGCTGTTTCTGGTGGTCTTTGGCGTGGGGATCATCAGAAGTTTTTTTACACCGGAAAAAACCCGGGCCTTTCTATCGGGCAAAAGTGAGTTTGCCGGCAATGTACTGGCAGCCCTTTTAGGCATTGTGACCCCTTTTTGTTCCTGCTCGGCGGTCCCGCTGTTCATCGGGTTTGTAACAGCCGGCGTGCCCCTGGGCGTCACCTTTTCCTTTTTAATTGCCGCCCCCATGGTCAATGAAATTGCCCTGGGCCTGCTTTACGGCCTTTTGGGCTGGAAAGTGGCCGCCATCTATATGGGCACCGGACTGTTTATCGCCATTTTTGCCGGATGGATCATCGGCCGGCTCAAGCTTGAGGGCCATATCGAAGACTGGGTGGCCCAGACAAATACCGGGGCCATGTCCATGGATGAGGAGAAACTCACCTTTCATGACCGGATCATTTACGGCTGGGATGCGGTAAAAGAGATCATCGGCCGGGTATGGGTGTATGTCATATTGGGTATTGCCGTGGGGGCCGGCATCCACGGGTTTGTCCCTGAAGGCGTCATGGCGTCCATCATGGGCAAAGGCTCCTGGTGGTCCGTTCCCCTGTCGGTTGTCATCGGTGTGCCCATGTATTCCAATGCCGCCGGCATCATTCCGGTGGTGGAAGCACTGCTGGGCAAAGGGGCCGCTTTAGGGACGGTCCTGGCATTCATGATGAGCGTGATTGCCCTGTCATTGCCTGAAATGGTGATTTTAAGGAAAGTACTCAAACCGCGCCTGATTGCCGTTTTTATCGGGGTTGTGGCAGGCGGGATTCTTTTTGTGGGGTATTTGTTCAACATGATTATTTAACCTTGATGGCGTCGTAAAGGTTCTCCATCTACTGCGTTATAGGGGTTTTCCAAAGACTCGACATACCAAATGTATGCCTTCGTCTCTGGAAAATCCCTATGCCTTGTATATGAAGATTTCTACTTAGCCATCTCAAATAACGTTTACGAAACCGTCTATATTCGACTTTTTTGAATTCATCAATACTTGTAAAGGAGCAAAACATGGACATCAAAGTACTGGGACCGGGCTGTGCCAAGTGTAACAAGACCCAGAAATTAATCGAAGAAGTTGTCCGGGAAACCGGCGTGGAGGCCACCGTGGAAAAGGTCACCGACATGATGCAGATTGCATCCTATGGTGTTTTTGGCACCCCGTCTGTGATCGTTGACGGCCAGGTGAAATGCACCGGCAAGGTGCCGAAAAAAGATGAGATTAAACGGTGGTTGGGGCAATAAAGAACAGCACGCTACAGGGGATTTAACCCGGCAGATGCCCCGGCAGCCATCGCACATTCATTATAATCTGCGTAATCTGCGGATTGAAGAATAAAAAAGGACAAATTAAGCATGAAGTTTTTTAAAACCAGGCTGCTTGCCTGCTGTGTCGTTTTTATGGTGTCGTTAACGGCATCAGTGGTATTTGCCGAAGACTTTTCCGGCGTGCCGGTCAAGGACATGGTGACCATGGTGGACCTGGGTGCCAAAAAATGCATTCCCTGCAAAATGATGGCCCCCATTATGGTAAAGCTTGAAACCGCCTATGAGGGGAAAGCCGCCATTGTGTTCATTGATGTGTGGGAAAACCGGGAGCAAGCCCCCCGGTTTAAGGTCCGTGCCATCCCGACCCAGATCTTTTTTGACGCCCAGGGCAAAGAGGTGTTCCGGCATGTGGGGTTTTTTGATGAAAAATCCATTGTCGAGCAGCTCACCCGGATGGGGGTTGCAAAACCCGCCCCTGAAGGCCAGGGGTCATAACAATGCTTGATTCTTTTTTTCTGACGGTGAACCAGTGGATGACCGGGACGTTATTTATAGCCGGCTTCGGCTGTTTTGCCTGGGGTATGATCAGTGTGCTGTTCAGCCCCTGTCACCTGGCATCCATCCCTTTGATTGTGGCCTATGTGGGCGGGCAGGACCGGATGCCCGATTCCCGGCAGGCCGGTTTTTATGCCATGGCCTTTACCCTGGGGCTGTTTATCACCATTGCCGTGATCGGGATCCTCTGCGCCCTTCTTGGCCGGATGCTGGGGGATGTGGGCAATTACTGGCAGATCCTGGTGGGCCTGATATTGATCTGGGTGGCCCTTGGCATGCTGGGGATTGAAAGTTGTTCCCTGTCCGGCGGGCGTTTATACAGCATGAAAGTCAGCGGGATGTCCGGTGCCTTTGTTTTAGGGCTTGCCTACGGCGTTTTGTCCGGCTCCTGCACCTTCGGGTTTATTGCCCCCATCCTGGCCATTATCACGATCCAGGAAAAAATCGCCACCGGCCTTTTGTTCATTGTGCTTTTCGGCATCGGCCACTGCCTGCCCATTGTCCTTGCCGGCAGCAGTGCCGCCGCCGTAAAAAAACTGCTGGAAAACAGTGCCTGGAACGGCGCCGGCACCTGGTTTCGAAAAATTGCCGGGGCAACCATAGCCCTGCTGGGAATTTATTTTATCCTGTCACCTTTCTGGCCATCCACTTAACCCGGTTCATATTCGATACACCAGCTGCTATCATTTCCCACGGCCATCGCCCGGCAGCCCCATCTGCTTGGCGATTATCTCCTTCATAATTTCATTGGTACCGGCAAAAATCGGCGTCACGCGCATATCCCGGAAGGTCCTGACAATGGGGCAACTCTCCAGCATCCCCGCCGGTCCGACCAGATCCAGGCATCGGCCGGCCACCCGATTGGCCGTTTCCGTGCTCCGGTATTTGGCCATGGAGGTTTGGGTGACCCGGTTTTTGCCCTGCATATGATCGAGGATCAATTGTTCCAGAAACGTTTTCATCAGGGCCAGGTCGGTGGCCATTTCCACCATGGCAAATCGCGCGGACTGGGAAGAGCCCCCGGTTTTCCGTAATTGGTCGATGGTCCAGTCGAGGGCAAACTCCCCACGGACCTGGGCCAGAAGGGCCACCAGGAGTCGTTCCTGCTGGAGCTTTTCCATGAGACAGACAAACCCCCGGCCTTTTTCGCCCAGACGCTGGGATATGGGAATACGGCAGTTGCTGAAAAAAAGCTCATTGGTATCCTGGCTCTGCACCCCGAGTTTGTTCAGGGGGGTGCCCTTGGCAAATCCCTTTGTGCCGGCCTCAACCAGGTACAGGGATATGGCCTGGTAGGGGTTTTGAACCTTTGGATCCCGGGCCGCCAGCACCACCAGGTCACAGACCAATCCGTTGGAAATAAAGGTCTTGGTACCGTTTAAGACCACCGCATCACCCGCTTCAACAGCTGTCGTGGTCATCGCTGCCAGGTCGCTGCCGCAATCGGGCTCGGTCATGGCCACGGCCGTCACAATATCCCCGGACACGCATCCGGGCAGGTATTGCCGTTTTTGCGCAGCCGAACCGTAGGTATTAATATAGGGCACCACAATATCGCTGTGCAGGAAAGCATCCAGGCCGTAATGGTTGGTCCGGGCCAACGCTTCAAGGGCGATGACCGAATAGAGGAAATCCCCCCCCATCCCGCCGTATTCCGGCGCAATGGCGGTGCTCAGAAAACCGGCCCGACCCATTTTCTGCCACACCGCTTTGGGCACGCAATGGTCCTTTTCCCACTGGTCGATATACGGCACCACCTCGGATGCACAAAAGGCCTTGAGGCGGTCACGGAATTGGTCGTGGGCTTTTGTATAGGGCAGCGTGTTCATAAAATTCTGATCCTTTACAACTATATATCCGTCTCAACCGGCATCAAAGCAGAACAGGGGACGGGCCGATGCCCCGTTGGAGTAAGCATCTCCGGGAAACACCTTGTGGCCGAGTTTGACCCGTCGGCCCATGAGCGTCATGTCGGCAACCGCCGGATCGATGTCGATGAGGTTGCCGGCAATCCAGGGGCCCTCATCCAGTTCCACCAGAACAATGGTATAGGGCACTTCCGCTTCCCGGCCCAGGGCGGCCACGTTAACGGTGGTAAAAGTCCGGATCCGGCCGTGCCCGGACAGTTTCACCACCTCCAGGTCCTTGCCGGCGCATTCCTGGCAGGTCATCTTGGGCGGACAGGTGACCGTTTTGCAGGAACGGCAGCGCAACCCCAGCAGCTGATTGTTTTCCAACGCACTGTTGTATGTCTTGAAATCGAGTGTGTAGTCCATATTCCTCTCCCTGGTTCAATCCGCAGTTAACAGCAGGTTGACAATAATACCGTCCCCGCCGAGGGTATCCACCAGGCCGACCCGGGCCCCGTCCACTTGACGGCCCTGATCAACTAATTCTCCCCTGAGCTGTTTGGTAATTTCATAGACCTGGGACGCACCGGTGGCCCCGATGGGATGGCCCTTGGACTTGAGCCCCCCTGAAATATTGATGGGAATTTTCCTGCCGATGCGGGTTTCGCCTTTTTCCCAGAGGTCACCGGCTTTGCCGAACTCGGCAAGGCCCAAGCTTTCGGCCGCAATGATACTGGCGATGCTGAAACAATCGTGCAGTTCGCACACATCTACATCATCGGACGTAAGCCCGGCCATGTCATAGGCCTGCTTCACCGATATTTCCCGTGCCCGAAGCCGGGGCAAGAAGTCTTTCTGGGCGCTGAGCCGGCCCGAAGAGGCCTGCCCGATACCGGCAAAAAAAACCGGTTTGTCGGTCAATTTCCGGGCCACCGCCTCTGAAGCAATCACCACGGCAGCGGCCCCGTCGGAAAACGGACAGCAGTCCAAAAGCGTCAGCGGAGTGGCCACCATAAACCCGTTTAACACCTTTTCAACGGTGATCTCTTTTTTAAACTGGGCATGGGGGTTTTTCGTGCCGTAGTGGTGGGACTGCACCGACACCTGGGCCATCTGTTCCTTTAATTTTTCCAGGGCAATGCCGTAATGGTTCGCATACAGGTGTGCCAGCATGGCAAAAAAGGCAGGGAAGGTAAAACCCGCAGGATATTCGTAACGGGAATCATGAAACATGGCAAAGGTCCGGGTGGCCAGGGGGGTCCCCATGGCCGTGGCTTTTTCCACTCCGCCGGCCAGAACAATGTCATAGTATCCTGAGGCCACCCACATATAGGCATCCCGGATGGCCATGGTGCTCGACGCGCAGGCCCCTTCAAACCGGGTGGCGGGGACATGCGTGCAGCCGATATCATCCGCCAGAAAAGACTGGACCATACCCTGTCCTTCGGAAAAATCACCCAAAACATTGCCGCAGTAGATGGCCTGAATATCCTTAGGGGTCAGGTGGGACGCATCAATGGCCTCCATGGAGGCTTCGGCCAGCAATTCCACCTGTGTCCTGGGAGAATCGAACATGAAATCGGTATGTCCAATGCCAACGATTGCAACTCTCCGCATCATTTTTTCCTTTCATTGGTTATCGGTTACTTGCCGGCCATCCGGATCGCACTGTCCAGCCGAATGGTTTCGCCGTTGAGTACCGGGTTTTCCACAATATGCCGGGCCAGAGCCGCATACTCGGCGGGTTTTCCCAGTCGTTTGGGGAACGGCACCATCTGAATCAGCGACGCCCGGGCTTTTTCGGGCAGTCCGGCCAGCATGGGCGTTTCAAACAGCCCCGGGGCAATGGTCATCACCCGGATCCCATAGCCGGCAAATTCCCTGGCAATGGGCAGGGTCATGCCCACCACACCGGCCTTGCTGGCCGAATAGGCGGCCTGTCCGATCTGCCCTTCAAAGGCGGCAATGGAGGCGGTGTTGATCACCACCCCCTTTTCACCGTCGGCATTGGGCGAATTGGCCAGCATTTTTTCAGCGGCAAGGCGCACCACGTTCAAGGTCCCCACCAGGTTGATCTCCACCACCTTGCGAAATCCGGCAAGGGGCATGGGACCGTTTTTGCCGATCACCTTGACCGGTGGCGCGATCCCCGCGCAATTAATAGCGACATGAACGCCACCATACACTGCCACTGCCGCATCCAGGGCGGCCTGAACGCTGGCTTCATCGGTGACGTCGGTTTTACAGAACCGGCAGGCCGCACCGATTTCCCCGGCAATTGCCCGGCCCCGGGCTTCATCCAGATCCAGAATAACACTTTTACCGCCGGCCGCCGTAAAGGCCCTGACACAGGCCTCACCAAGGCCCGAGGCGCCGCCGGTCACCACTGACACCGTGTTTTTGATTTTCATGGTTCCTCCTCTTACAGGTGAATTACTGAAAAGTCGTGGGTTTGATGGCCCTATCCATTGTTTTCTTACGTTTTAATCCCGTCGCGAATCATGTCAAAGGCCAGATCCAGGGTCCGGCCCATATATTTTTTCCGCTGATCCAGGGCCGTCTTGCTTTCCTCCCAGATCACCAGTCCGGTAAAAAGACCCCATATGATATCGGCCGCCGCAATGGGGTTTATGGCCCGATAGGCACCGGCCTTAACGCCAGCTTCAAAAATCCTGGCAATGCGGCCCAGGGCTTTTCCGGAAAACCCGCGGATATACGTGGCCAGCTCCGGGGACAAATCGTTAAAAAGGTCACTGGTCTGAAAATTGAATACATTGATGAGCAGCCGGGGATCCGCCGCATAGATACCGATGAGCACGTCTTTCAAGGCGGACAATTTCCGGTCCGGGTCGGATGCCGGGTTTTCTTCAATCTGTTTCAGCTGCTCGAGCAGATCCCCGACTTCCTGGGCACTGATGGCGCCGAAAAGTTCCGCCTTGTTTCTAAAATACAGATAGATGGTGGCCGGGCTCAATTCCGCGGCCCGCGCAATATCTTCCATGGTGGTTGCGGTATATCCCTTTGAGCGGAACAACTTCCGGGCCAGATCCATGATCATCCGACGCCGCATATGCCGTTCTCTTACTTTTCGATCGAAAATTCCCATTTAAGCAGCCCATCTCCTCTGTCTGGCATCGACCGTTTCAGCCCGTGTCGGGTCAATGGTATGAAACGGTCCTTAACCCTTCCCGACCCTGCTTTCGGCAATAATGTCAGTGTTTGATAAAAAAAATTTCACCCTGTCACTAAATTGATTTATAAACTAAATGAATTTATTTTATAAATCAATTCATAAAATAAACAAAACCTTATGTCAAGTCGATTTTCAACCTCTCCCAGGGCAACAAGCCCCGCTATAAAACAGGGGAAAAAAAGAGCTTGACTTCAACATTTAAAAAAGTAAATTTTACAAACTTGCTGAATAAGTATTCAAATAATAATATCTATTTGCACACAACGAACACAAATTTCAGAATTTAGCCACTAACCGGGGGAGGACTCATGATTTTAGCATCACAGGAATCGATGGAAAAGTATACACGACTGGGGGTATGGGGCGAAAAAACCCTTATGGATTATCTCGACGAGCACGTCGAAAAAATGCCGGATCAGGTGTGTGTGGTGGATCCCATCAACAAAAAAGACCTGATGGGCCTTGAACCGGAACGATTGACCTACAAGGCATTTGCCGCCGCCGTCGCTGCCACGGCACAAGGCCTGACAGCCCTTGGCATCGGCAAGGACGATGTGGTCATGGTGCAGCTACCCAACTGCTGGGAACTGGCCATGATCTACCTGGCAGTGGCAAAAACCGGCGGCATCACATCACCGGCCCCGGTGTTGTGGCGTGAGGCGGAACTCGGTTATATTGCCGGGTTGACCGGGGCAAAACTACTGATCACCGTGGACAGTTTTAACGGTTTCAAGCACTTGGAAATGGCTCAAAAGCTCCAGCGGCAGCATCCGGGAATCGAAAATCTACTGACCCTCGAGCAGCTCAGGGAAATGAGCCGGGAACCGGTCACGGGGGCCTTTGACGATGTAAAGGTAGATGCCAATGATATTTTTACCATCTGCTGGACATCGGGCACCGAAGCCAATTCCAAGGGATGTCCGTTGAGCCACAACAACTGGATCGGCATGGCCGTTTTGCAGGAAGCCGCCGGCATGCAGGCAGGTGATGTCATGATCACCGCCGGCCCCCTTGTCAACATGGCATCGGTGGGAACCGTCTATATCCCCTGGCTGGTGCTCGGGGGTACCATGGTACTGCACCACCCCTTCAACCCCCAGGTATTTATGCAGCAGATCATGACCGAACACCCCAATTATACCCTGCTGGTCCCGGCTGTGACCAATATGATTGCCAAGCATCCCGATGTGGATAAATTCGACCTGAGCTGTTTTCGATCCATTACCATCGGTTCCGCCCCCCCGTCCCTGTATACAATGGAAGTATTCAAGCAAAAATGGGATATCGATATCGGCAATATATGGGGCCAAAACGAGGGCACCGGCATCATATCCGGCCTTGAGGACGTTCCGGACATGAAGGTCCGAGTGGATCATTTTCCCCAGTACGGCAGACCCGGCAACACCTGGAAATCCAGGGCCAGCCGGATTATCGATGCCAAAGTGGTCGATGCCGTCGGCACTGAATTGACCAACCCCGGGGCGGTGGGGGAACTCGTCTACAAAGGCCCCGGTGTCATCGCCGGCTATTTCAAGAACCCGGAACAGACGAAAAAGGCGTTTACCGAAGACGGATACTTTCGCACCGGCGATCTTTTCCAGATCCGGGAAGGCGGGCACATCTCCTTTTTTGAACGCGGCAAGGACATCATTATCCGGGGGGGCTATAATATCAGTTCCCAGGAAATTGAAAACTATCTGCTGGGCTGTCCCAAAATACAGGAAGTGGCCGTGGTGGGTATGCCCGATGAAAAACTCGGTGAACGCATGTGCGCCTATGTGACCCCGGTGCCCGGTGACACCGTCACCCTTGAAGATCTTTGCGACCACCTGGCATCGGTGGGGGTGGCCAAATACAAATATCCCGAAAGAATTGAAATTATAGAAGCCATTCCGCGAAACCCCGTGGGAAAAATTTTGAAAAAAAACCTGCGGGCAGACCTTCAAACCAAACTTTAAGCAAGCAATTGCCGAACTGTTTCAGATAAGACGCCCCCGGTTCATCCGGGGGTTGTCTTCAACCGGTCTGGTTTTTTTAAGCTCCCGACAGAGCGCCGGTTATCCCCCATTGCCTTTAGCCGCATCTTTCATCACGCCTGTGCATAAACGTTGACAACCCTGCCGGTTTTCCCTATTACTCATTGCAAATCATAAATCAATTCAATTTCATGCTTCATATTGAGCAACCAGGGAGTCAACCAATGCACAATCCAGTCCCCCGGGTGGCCGCCATCCATGACCTTTCCGGGTTTGGCCGGGCATCACTCACCGTCATCATTCCGATTCTATCCACCATGGGGGTCCAGGCCTGCCCCCTGCCCACGGCCGTTCTTTCCAGCCATACCGGTGGTTTCAAGGATTATCATTTTGTGGACATGACTGAAGAGATGGTCAGGATAATCGATCACTGGAAGACCCTTGATATTGCATTTGATGCGATTTACAGCGGATTTTTAGGCTCTCCCCGACAGGTGGATATCGTCATGGGCTTTATCACCGCCTTTGCCCGGGACGAACAGATTGTGGTTGTGGACCCGGTAATGGGAGATAATGGCAAACCGTACAAAACAATGGGGCCCGAGATGATCCGGCAGATGCGGCTGCTGGTGAGCAAGGCCGATATTATCACCCCCAACTTCACCGAAGCGGCGTTTCTTTTAGATGAGCCCTACCCTGACAACCTTGATGAAGGTCAGGTCAAAAAATGGATTCAACGGCTTTGCGATAAAGGACCGGGCAAGGTGATCATCACCAGCGTACCCGTACCGGGGCGTAAGAATTTATCGGGGGTGGTGGCCTTTGACCGGGAAGACGGGCGCTTCTGGAAGGTGGACTGCGCCTATATCCCGGCCCATTACCCGGGCACGGGGGATGCCTTTGCCAGTGTGATTGTCGGTGGCCTGCTGCAGGGCGACAGCCTGCCCATCGCCCTGGACCGGGCCGTTCAGTTCGTATCCATGGCCATCCGTTCCACCTTCGGCTATAATTGTCCCAGCAGGGAGGGGGTTCTCCTGGAAAGAGTGCTCACAAACCTGAGGGCACCGGTGACCGCCAGCAGTTACGAGATGATGGCATAATGCCCTTGAACCGGGTTAACCCGATTTGCCAAAACGCAAACACCAAATTACAGATAAATTTCAAATGACAACTATCAACCATAAGCGATCGAGCGTCTGTCTGGCGCAAAAGACCGATTTGTCCCGCCCGAAACTCTTTATTACGGATTTCGACGGCACCCTGCTGCGTTCTGACCGCACCTTGTCGGAAAAAGACATTGACGCCTTAAAGGCCCTGCCGGATCATAATGTGATCCGGGCCGTGGCCACGGGGCGTTCCCTCTATTCATTCATGAATTCACCCGGTGCCCACCTACCCGTTGACTACATCATTTTCACCACCGGTGCCGGCGTGGCCACCCACCCTGAAGGCCGGATCATTCGGGAAACAAACCTGGCGCCCCGGGCCGTGGAGCAGGCTATAAAATTTTTCATGCAATCCAATTTTGATTTCATGGTACACCATCCGGTCCCGGACAATCATCAACTGGCATACCGACGTACCGTCCGGCATAACCCGGATTTTGAATCCCGCCTGGCCGGGTACCGGCAATTTTCAACCCCTCTGGCCATTACGACGCCCCATGGCTTCGGCCCGGCGGCCCAGCTTCTGGCCGTGTTGCCGGCAGATGAGGCCGCCAAAGCAATTGCAGTCACTCGCAAGGCCCTGCCGGAGTTCAGCATCATCCACTCCACATCACCTGTGGACGGCCGATCCACCTGGCTTGAACTCTTTCACCCGGAAGTTTCCAAGAGCCAGGCCGCCGCATGGCTGGCATCTGAACTTGGCATTTCAGTGGAAAATACCATGGCCATCGGCAATGACTTTAATGATCTGGATATGCTGGAATGGTCGGGCAGCAGTTTCGTGGTGGACAATGCCCCGAATGATCTCAAGGGCCGTTTTCAAAATGTGGCATCCAATAACACCTGTGGCGTCGCTGAAGCCATCAGCCGCTGGCTGAAAAACTGACCCGAAATACTATACCCTGGGCTTGAAACAGTGAGGGGTCCTATAATTCAAACGGCGTAAGACTTTCGACGCCATTTTCAGTCACCACAAGGGTCTGTTCAAACTGGGCGGACAGGGACCCATCTTCGGTAACGGCGGTCCAGTCATCCTCTAAAATGTACAGTTCCGGCCTGCCGATATTAATCATCGGTTCAATGGTAAACACCATGCCCGGGATCAGGACCAAGCCCTTTCCCCGGCGACCATAATGCGGAATCTGGGGTGCTTCATGAAATCCAAACCCGACCCCGTGACCCACGAATTCTCTGACCACCGAACACCCCTGACCTTCCGCATATTGCTGGATGGCCCAACCGATATCACCGATGGTAGCTTCGGGCCGCACCATTTCCATTCCCCGCTTGAGACACTCTCGGGCCACCGCCACAATCTTTTGGGCATCGGGTCCCGGACGGCCCACAAAAAACGTTTTATTGGCATCGGCGTAGTAACCGTCCAGGATCGGTGTCACATCGACATTAACGATGTCACCGTCCTTAAGAACGCGATTTCCGGGGATGCCGTGACAGATAACCTCATTCACTGAGGTACAGACACTCTTGGGAAAACCGCGATAATGCAGCGGTGCCGGCACCGCACCATTTTTCAGGGTAAACTCATGAACCAGGGTATTGATCTCTTCGGTAGTGATCCCCGGCCGAATTCTGGATTCCACCAGATCAAGGGTATCAATGGTCAAGCGACCGGCCTTTTTTATGGCCTCAATATCTTTTGGGGTCTTAACACGAATATCGTGCTGCCGTGCATACAGGTTCGCAATATACTCGGCACCCACCTCTTCTTTACCCATACAACATTTTTTATACTTGAGACCGCTGCCGCAGGGGCATGGATCGTTTCGGCCTATTTTCGAACTGCTTTTTTTCATGACCCGTCTACAGCCCTTTCTGTTTTATATGAACGTGATGAGATATGTCAGGTATAGGAGAGCGCGCTATGGGTGTCAAGGGGGAAAACCGGATAGACTTTTGGCCGGTTTTCCATAACACCCCATCTTATATTCGTGGTGATCCCTTAAATCTGTAGATAAAAATGCAAACCCGACCGCATTGAATTGTCAAAATTTTGTTTTTTTCTTTCACTCATCATAAAATTACTATACATAAAATGACCTTCGGGCACCTGGATTCGAATAAGGGGCCAGGATAGGGTACTATTTTTTCAGATTCACGACAAGGAGCGAACATGAAAACAGAAAAAATCGGTCAGCGCATCCGGGATTTTATGGAAAAAAGGCAGATGACCATTGAAGAACTTGCCGAAGCCACAGGTTTGGATACCCATTTTTTAACGGCCGTTCAAAACGACGGGGTATATGCCTCCCTGGGCCCCCTGCTGAAAATTGCCCGGGCCCTGGGTGTACGATTGGGCACTTTTTTAGACGACCAGGTCAGCGAGGACCCGCTTGTCATCAGGGGCAGTGAACGCACCCAGGAATTAAACATGGTCAGGGCCAGGGACAAACCGGTGGCCTTGAAGTTCTACTCCCTTGGCCGGGGAAAAACAGACCGCCATATGGAACCGTTCTGCGTGGATCTGTTGCCGGAATCAGCCAAAGATAAAAAGCTATCGTCCCATGAAGGGGAAGAATTTATCATTGTGGTCAAGGGCGAAATAGAGGTCATCTACGGCCAGGAAGCCCACCACCTGATTGCAGGCGACAGCATTTACTACAACTCCATCGTGCCCCATTACGTCAGTTGTAAAGGCGACCGGACCGCAACCATTCATGCGGTTTTGTATATTCCTGAATAATGCCGTCATCCCTCACTTACGAATTTTTATTTATCATGAAAAATGCCTAACTTCTGCACAAAGGATGCCGTATGCATAATCAATCGTTACAATCACTCACACTGGGGCAGATCCTGGACCGGACCATTGCCGAACATCCGGACAATGAAGCCATTTTGTATGTGGATCGCAATTTTCGTCTGACCTACCGGGAATTCGGTGGGGTGGTGGACCGCCTGGCCAAAGGGCTCATGGCCATGGGCATCAACAAGGGCGACAAAGTTGCCGTGTGGGCCACCAACATTCCCTATTGGGTTGCCTTGCAGTTTGCCACAGCCAAAATCGGTGCCGTCTTGCTCACCGTCAATACCAATTACCGGATTGCCGAACTGGCGTATCTGCTCAAACAGTCCGAAGCCGAAAATATTTTTATCATCGACGGGTACCAAGACATCGATTATCTGGAAACCCTTTACGAATTGGTACCGGAGCTCAAGACCCAGGCCCGGGGGTTTTTGAAAAGCGAGGCGTTCCCATGCCTTAAACGGGTCTTTTTTTTAGGACAGGAAAAGCATCGGGGCATGTATTCCATCCCTGAAGTCATGGCCCTTGCCGTGATGACCGATGCATCCGATTACCACCGGCGCCAGGAGAGTCTGGATGTGCACGACGTGGTCAACATGCAGTACACCTCGGGCACCACCGGATTCCCCAAGGGCGTGGAGCTGACCCATTACAATATCGGCAACAACGGTTATTGGATCGGCAAAAATCAACTGTTCACCGCCAAAGACCGGCTCTGCCTGCCGGTCCCCCTGTTTCACTGTTTCGGGTGCGTTCTGGGGGTGCTGGCGGCCGTCAATCATGGCGTCACCATGGTCATTCTGGAAAGCTTCGATCCGGTCCAGGTCATGGCTTCGGTGGAAGCGGAACGGTGCACGGCCCTTTACGGGGTTCCCACCATGTTCATCGCCGTACTGGAACACAAACTTTTTGACAAATTTGATTTTTCCACCTTAAGAACCGGCATCATGGCCGGTTCCCCCTGCCCCATTCAGGTCATGGAGCAGGTGATGGAAAAGATGAACATGCACGATATTACCATCTGTTACGGCCTTACCGAAGCGTCCCCGGTGATGACCCAGACCCTGGTGGACGACGATGTGCGGTTGCGGGTGGAATCGGTGGGCCGGGCCATGCCTGAAATCGAGATTCGCATCATCGAACCTAAAACCGGCGAGGTACTGGCACCCGGAATGCAGGGAGAGATCTGCTGCCGGGGGTATAATATCATGAAAGGCTATTATAAAATGCCCGAAGCCACCGCCAAAGCCATCGATACCGATGGATGGCTGCATTCCGGAGACCTGGGGGTTCTGGATGAAAACGGTTATCTGAAAATAACCGGCCGCCACAAGGATATGATCATCAGGGGCGGCGAAAACATCTATCCCCGGGAGATCGAGGAATACCTATTCCGCCTTGAAGGCATTGCAGATGTGCAGGTCGTTGGGGTTCCCAGCAAAAAATACGGGGAGGAAGTGGGTGCGTTTGTCAAATTAAAGGCCAATTTCCAATACTCGGATGCCGACATACGCGATTTTTGCCGTGGCCAGATCAGCCGTTATAAAATCCCCAAATATGTCACCTTTGTGGAAGGCTATCCCATGACCGCCAGCGGCAAGGTGCAGAAATATAAACTTCAGGAGATGTCGGTGGCGCTTTTCCCGGAGGCCAAAGAATAGCGGCCCCCTGAAGCATGGCCCGAATCACCAGCACTTGATTTTTTAAAGGGTCCGATGGAACCGATGACCGTCGACAGTCGTTATGACGCTGCTGCAAGGGGAAATTTAAAAAAATGGTCCGTGGCGGGTTTGAAGAGCGGGTGTTTTTAAAAAAATTAAAATTGATACCTGGGGGGACCCGTTAAAAATCAGAGGGTATAGCAGCCAAAGCCGGCTGCCTATATCCCTCATGAAATGTATCATGACCCCGTCGGTGTCAGCACACCGGATTATTTTGTTATTCCCCGGCGGTATATCTCAAAGGCGATTTTAAGCGTCTGCTTGAGGTAGTCCTTATCTTCATTGATGATCTTTTTACTGGCCTCCCAGAGCACAACACCGGAAAACAGTGCCCAGAACGTATCGGCCAGGGCAATGGGATGCTTGTCGATAAATTTTCCTGTTTTGGCGCCATCTTCAAATATCGCGGCAATGGCGCCCAGGGCCTTGCGTGACAGACCCTTGATCTCTTCCAGCAATTTGGGAGACAAATTTTTGAGGGTCTCACTGGACTGCAGGTGAAACATATTGATAATAATCAGGGGATCAAAGTCATACACATCATACATGGCTTCCATCAGGGTGTCGATTTTCTTATCCGGCCCCAGATCCTTTTCACTGTTGACATGTTCAACCCTTATCAGCAGATACTGCAGGATTCGAAGGGAAAGGGAGGCGTACAGTTCTTCCTTATTTTTAAAATAAAGATACAATGTGCCCGGGCTCAGCTCTGCTTCCCTGGCGATATCCTCCATTGTTGCCTTATTAAATCCCTTATCGGAAAAAACCCGTTTGGCGGCAACAATAATCTGCTGACGCCTGCGTTCTTTTTCTCTCTCTTTTCTTTCCTGAATGCCCATTATTTACCAGCCTCCTGAATTGCATTTAATAAATTAAAATGCATTATATTTTAAACCTTTCACATAGTCAAGAGAAATATCAACTACGCCTACAGTCTGTTCAATTATATGAATTGCAATCAAACAATATTGAGCACCAACTAACTATAATTGCAATCCCAGCCACACCCTCAGAAACCCGGTTACCTTGCCCCCCCCCGGATTTTACTTAAAACATTCAACCAATATAATGATGTTCAATATATTATCGACCATCATTATAGCAGGACCCTCTTGTATGCCGTGAACGATAAATATAGTCAATGATTATTTTGACATTTTCAAAATTAAACAATATTATCTACACAATTAGACATAAGCCCCACAACGTGAACCGGCAAGGACCTGCCGGCGACAGGACAAACATGGAAGGCATCAACGCCAAAACATATGACAATTATATCAAGGCCCTCATGGATATCAGCCGGGTCATTACGTCTGACCGTTACCTTGATGATATTTTAAAATTAATCGTGATGGTGACGGCCAAGGTCACCGGTGTTGAGATCTGTTCATTATGGCTGATAGACGAAACGACTACGCCGGTCAAAATAGTCCTGAAAGCCTCCCAGACCATTGATCCGGAGTATATGCACGACCGTTCCCTTGATCTGAACGAAGGGGTGGTGGGCTTTGTGGCCTCCACCAAACAACCGCTGACCGTCCCGGATGTTTTAACGGAACCGCTTTTTAAGGAAAAAGAGATGGCCAGAAAACTCGGACTGGTATCCATGGTCAGCGTACCGCTTCAGGTCCATGCCGAAAAAGTGGTGGGCGTGTTGAACTGTTTTACCGCCGTACCCCACGATTTTATTGTAACTGAAGTCAACCTGATTAAAGCGGTTGCCAACCAGGCGGCCGCCGCCATCATGAACACGGAACTGATGGTCAAAACCCGGGTCATTCAGGAAGAACTTGAAACCCGCAAACAGGTGGAACGGGCCAAAGAAATATTGATGCACCGGCGCAATAAAACCGCAGAACAGGCTTTTCAGTGGATTCAGAAAAGAAGCATGGATACCCGGCAACCCATGCGCAAGGTGGCTGAAGCCATTTTGCTTTCCGATGAACTTGAACAGCCCTAACCCGCATTATTATTTTTAAAACACATTTTTAAAAAATCAATAAACCTTGACACATCTGCCATAATTATTTATATATAGGTCAATTTTTCTGCCCATAAAATCCTTCGTACAATGGGGTGCAAGGGTTATTATCGTAAAGACAAAGGCGTCTTTGTTCCGGGGTATTCAATATTTCGGGACGGGCGCCTTTTTTTATGATCATGACCCAGAGTGTTGATTTTTCAACTCTAAAACATCCAAAAGGAGGAAACACACATGAACCTGCACCGCCCCAATGCCAATGAAGCCCTCGGAACCAAAAACCGATCCCGCAACGTGGCCCCCCAATCCGGTATCTGCAGCCGCTGCATCGACGGATGCAAGGGCAACTGCGATATGTTCCGGGCCACTTTCAGAGGACGCGAGCTCCTTTATCCGCAGCCTTTTGGCTCTATTACCGCGGGTGCGGACAAGGATTATCCCGTGGACTATTCCCACCTTAATATAATGGGGTATGCCATGGGCGCCAAAGGCGTGGGAGAAGACGCTGACAAGGCCACCTTCCCCGCCGTCAATACCGAAACCGCCTTTGGTGCGTCTGATAACAAGGTAAAAATGAAAGTGCCTGTCTTTACCGGCGCGCTTGGCTCCACGGATATCGCCCGCAAAAACTGGGAGCATTTTGCCATCGGTGCCGCCATCAGCGGCATTACCCTGGTTTGCGGAGAAAATGTCTGCGGTATTGATCCGGAACTGGAATTTGACCGGCACGGCAAGGTTGCCAGTTCACCGGAGATGAACCGGCGTGTCCGGGAGTACCGCCGTTTTCATGAAGGCTACGGCGATATCCTGGTCCAGATGAATGTAGAGGATACCCGTAACGGCGTGGCTGAATACGTCATTGAAAAACTGGGTGTGGAAACCATCGAACTCAAGTGGGGCCAGGGCGCCAAATGCATTGGCGGGGAAATCAAAGTCAACGACTTGAACCGGGCTATTGAACTGAAAAAAAGGGGCTATATCGTGACCCCCGATCCCGAAGAACCGGCTTTCCAGGCGGCCTTTAAAGCCGGCCCGTTAAAACAGTTCGAACGTCACTCCAGACTGGGCTTCATCGACCAGGACGGGTTTATGAAAGAGGTTGAACGGGTGCGCGCCCTCGGGGCAAAACGCATTACCTTGAAAACCGGGGCCTACCCCATGCGGGAGCTGGCCATGGCCATCCGCTGGTCTTCGGATGCCGGAATCGACCTGCTCACCATTGACGGGGCCCCCGGCGGCACCGGCATGAGCCCCTGGCGCATGATGGCGGAATGGGGGATACCGTCCATTTACCTGCATTCCATGGCCTATGAGCTGTGTGGCCGCCTGGCCGCCAAAGGCAGACCCGTGCCGGACATTGCCTTTGCCGGCGGGTTTTCATCCGAAGACCATGTTTTCAAGGCCCTGGCCCTGGGATCCCCCTACTGCAAGGCGGTCTGCATGGGCCGGGCATTGATGATTCCGGGCATGGTGGGCAAGAACACCGAACGCTGGCTGCGCGGAGAAGACGGGGGCCTGCCGTCCACCGTTTCCCAATTCGGCGCCACCAAAGAAGAAATCTTCATGAATTATGAAGTTTTGAAGGCAAAATACGGCTCCGAAGCCGATCGGTTGCCTCTGGGTGCCGTGGGTATTTTCAGCGCCGTAGATAAACTCAAGGTCGGATTGCAGCAGCTCATGGCCGGCGCCCGTAACTGGGAAGTCAAATACATCAGCCGCCGGGACATTTTCGCCCTCACCGAGGAATGCAGCAACATTACCGGTATCCCCTATGTCATGGATGCCTATCGGGAAGAAGCCCTGGCCATTATCGATGCATAAATCATGTTTGGCCGTTAGCGGTTAGCCAAAGAAGGCCTTCATCATTTCGAACTGGAAGCCAATAGCTCAAGCTTCAAATGCTTCGTTTATTTAAATCCTGTCTGCGGCGGTCCCCGGGAGGGGTCCGCCGCCCCTTTTTGGGTAACCGTCCACGGGTTTCAGTTATCGATGCATCGTTTATTGACACCCTGTGAACTGCAAAACGACAACCGGTAACGTGCTCCCATGTACCCTTTATCCCCCATGTTGATTTCCCTGCCGACCTGTTGTATCATGTATCCCGTTTGAGTTAACCCAATAACCCCCATTGCATGGAGTTCTTATGGTGTTATCCGAAAGCTATCTGCCCACCGAATTTTATTCCCAGTTCAAGATTTTCCATGAAATCATGTCCATTAAAATAAGGGAAATCCTGCTGGTTGCCAGTTCCTACGATGCGTTCATCCTGGAGGAAGACGGCAGCCTGGCTTCCCGTATTATCAATGAATACAGTGGACTGAATCTGAGCATGCCCCCCCGGGTGACCCGGACATCGTCGGCCCATGAAGCCCTGGTACTCCTCAAAAACAAAACCTTTGATCTTGTGGTCACCATGCCCAACCTGGATGACATGGATGCCTTTTCCCTTGGCATCGAGGTCAAGAAAACCAATCCGAACCTGCCGGTGATCCTTCTTGCCCACAGTACCCGCACCCTTCAGCCGATAATCGACAATCAGAATATTTCCGGCATCGACAAGGTGTTTGTCTGGTCCGGCAATTCGGATCTGCTGCTGGCCCTGGTTAAAAATGTCGAAGACCGGCTCAACATCGAAAACGACACAAAAAAAGCAATGGTTCGGGTTCTGATCCTGGTGGAAGATTCCCCGGTGTATTATTCTTCCTTTTTACCACTGATCTACAAGGAGATTGTCAAACAGACCCAGGCGGTTCTCGGCAGCGGGTTGAACGAAGATCACCGCCTGTTGAAAATGCGGGTCAGGCCCAAAATTCTGCTGGCTGAAAATTATGAAGAAGCCATGGCCTACTATGAAAAATATCGCGATTACCTGTTCGGCATTATTTCCGATACCCGTCTCCCCCGTAACGGTAAAATGGTTGATGATACCGGGGCGGTGCTGCTTTCTCAAATAAAACGGGACATACCGGACCTGCCCATGCTGCTTCTCAGTTCAAACCCGGACAACATAGCTGCCGCCAAACAGATCCCGGCTATTTTTCTGGACAAAAACTCTCCGAACCTGCTTGAGGAGCTGCACGATTTTTTCATGAACCATCTGGGTTTTGGTGATTTCATATTCCGGCTGCCCGACGGAGCAGAGATTGACCGTGCATCAAATCTCAGAGAACTGGAAGAAAAACTGGCCCACCTGCCCGAAGAATCCCTGTGGTATCATGCCCGGCGCAATAATTTTTCAAACTGGCTCATGGGCCGCAGTGAAATCAGCTTAGCTTCCGTATTTCGCCAGAAACGTGCCGATGAATTCACCTTTACCGAGGATATGCGGAACTATATCATCTCAAATGTCCATGCCCTGCGTCTCTGGCGCCACAAGGGCGTGGTGACTCAGTTTAACCCCGTCACCTTCGACGCTGCAACCATGGACTTTGTTAAAGTCGGCCAGGGATCTCTGGGGGGTAAAGCCCGGGGTCTGGCCTTCATGTCGGTGCTTTTGCACCAGAATCCGCAGATTCATGAAAAATACGCCCAAGTTGATATTAAAATTCCGAAATCCATGGTGATCTGTACCGACGGATTCGAATCCTTTGTGGCCCAGAACCAGTTGGCGTATCTGGCCATTGGCCATCACGCCGATGCCCAGGTCCGGGAGACCTTTTTAAATGCCAAAATGCCGGAATGGCTGATCAAAATACTGGAGATTTATCTGAGCCAGGTAAAATATCCGCTGTCCGTGCGCTCCTCCAGCCTGCTGGAAGATGCCCAGTTTCAGCCCTACGCAGGCCTGTATGAAACCTATATGATCCCCAATAACCACGTTCAATTGTCCGTCCGGCTCCAGCGCCTTGTCACCGCTGTTAAACTGGTCTACGCATCAACCTATTATGAAGGTCCCAAGGCCTTTGCCCAGAATACCTCAAATCAGCCCCAGAAAGAATCCATGGCGGTGATCATTCAGCAACTGGCCGGCAACGAATACGGCAATTATTTTTATCCGGCCATCTCGGGGGTGGCCCAGTCCCATAATTATTATCCGATTTCACACATGACGGCAGAAGAAGGCATCGTGCATATTGCCCTGGGACTGGGCAAAACGGTTGTAGAGGGCGAACAGACCCTTCGTTTTTCTCCTAAATATCCTGAAGTTCTGCCACAGTTTTCAACAGTGGAAGACATGCTGGCCAATTCACAGCGCTCTTTTTACGCTCTGAAAATAAGGGATTATCCTGAAAATTTAAATTTCCATCGACACTCGAATCTTGAAAAAATGAGCATTGATGAAGTGGAAACGGAAGCGCCCGTCAAGACCCTGGCCAGCACCTATATTCCCGATGAGCACCGGGTACGTGATTCAGGCCATATACCCGGCCCCAAAATCATGACCTTTGCAGCAATCCTTAAATACGACCTGCTGCCGTTGCCCCAGCTGTTGACGACACTGCTCACCCTCGGCCAAAAGGGTATCGGCTGCCCCGTGGAAATTGAATTTTCAGTTAACCTGAATCAAAACAACTTGCAAAAAGATGAGTTTTATTTTCTCCAGATGCGCCCCATGGCCCCCAATGAGGCCCGCCTTGAAGTGGAGATCACCGGAAACGATATTCAAAAAGCGATTTGCCGGTCAGGCCAGGCCCTGGGCAATGGGATAAACAACACCATCAAAGATATTGTTTTTGTAAAACCCGAGGATTTCAAATCCGAAGCCACCATTCTAATTGCCGGAGAAATCGGGAAGATCAACGCATCTCTGGTAAAAGAGAAACGACCCTACCTGTTGGTGGGCCCCGGGCGCTGGGGCTCTTCAGACCGATGGCTGGGCATCCCGGTCCAGTGGCAGAATATATCCGGTGTCAGTGCCATTATCGAACTGAGAAATGCGGCCATCAGGGCCGAGCCCTCCCAAGGGTCCCATTTTTTTCAGAACATTACGTCACTGGGAATCCCTTATATCACCGTCACCGAAGACTCGGATGATTTTTTTGACTGGCAATGGATAAAGGCCCTGCCGCCGAGCCGGGAAACAAAATTTTTAAGGCACGTGCATCTGGATAAACCCTTGCTTTTAAAAATAGACGGGCGAAAATCGGACTGCATTATAATTGAGACTTGATGAATGATAAAAAACGTGTTTTATGCATGATTGTAATCTTAATAAACTTTTAAAATAAAAAAATAACGGAGCATGTTTTCCATGTCGCCATACCGTAATGAATAACCCGAAACGCTAAAAGGAGATTTTGTAATGACCGACATTCTGCAATCCATCAAGGAGCGAGATCCTGGTGAGAAGGAATTTTTCCAGGCTGTTGAGGAAGTTGTTGAAACGGTTAAACCGGTGCTGGACCGCAACCCCGAATACCGCAAACTGGCGGTGCTTCAAAGAATCACGGAACCGGAGCGGGTGATTTTATTTCGGGTGCCCTGGCAGGATGATCAGGGGCAGGTGCGGGTCAACAGAGGCTTCAGGATCCAGATGAACAGTGCCATCGGGCCCTACAAGGGCGGATTGCGATTTCATCCCTCCGTTAACCTCAGTATCCTGAAATTTCTGGCGTTTGAACAGGTTTTTAAAAATGCCCTGACCACCTTGCCCATGGGGGGCGGAAAAGGCGGTTCCGATTTTGACCCCAAGGGCAAATCAGACAACGAGGTGATGAAATTCTGCCAAAGTTTTATGATCGAACTCTTTCGCCACATTGGTCCGGACACCGATGTACCGGCGGGTGACATTGGCGTGGGCGCCCGTGAAATCGGCTATCTTTTCGGCATCTATAAACGGTTGGCAAACCAGTTCGGCGGCATCCTCACGGGCAAGGGCCTGGGATGGGGCGGCAGTCTGATCAGGCCGGAAGCCACCGGTTACGGCAATGTTTATTTTGCCGCTGAAATGCTGGCCACTGTCAAGGACGCTTTGGAAGGCAAGACCTGCCTGGTGTCCGGTTCAGGCAACGTGGCTCAGTTTACCATTGAAAAAATTACCCAGCTGGGGGGCAAGGTGGTCACGGCTTCCGACAGCTCGGGCTATATCTTTGATGAAGAAGGTATTGACAAGGATAAACTGGATTTTATCAAGCGGCTTAAAAACATCAAACGCGGTCGCATCAAAGAGTATGTCGACAAGTATTCCCAGGCCGTCTACACAGAAGTCGACACCTCTTTGGACTACAATCCGCTCTGGAACCACCGGGCCGACTGTGCCTTTCCCAGTGCCACCCAGAACGAGATCAACGAAAAAGACGGTTACAACCTCATCAACAACGGCATCAAGCTGGTCAGTGAGGGCGCCAACATGCCGTCGGTGCCCGAGGCGGTGAACCTGTTTATCGACAAAAAAATTCTTTATGCACCGGGCAAGGCATCCAATGCCGGCGGCGTGGCCGTATCCGGTCTGGAAATGTCCCAGAACAGCATGCGGTTGAGCTGGTCCAGCGAGGAGGTGGATACCCGGCTGAAGAATATCATGAAAAGCATCCACAAGACCTGTGTGGATGCTTCGGCCGAATATGGAATGGCCGGCAACTACGTGGCCGGAGCCAATATCGCCGGTTTTCTAAAAGTCGTCAACGCCATGCTGGATCAGGGGCTGGTATAAAAAGACACGCCCTCTACAGAGTGTTCATCTTCAGCCCATGGCTGAAGATCGGCAAGGCATTACGCTGACAATTAAACGGCCGTCGCGGTGTTCATACCCGGCGGCCCTTTTTTTGACATCTGGTTGTTTTGCAATGGGCCTAACAGGATACCGCTGTTTTGACGCTACAAAAACAATTGTCATACAAAAAAATTATCAATGCCAGTGCCAATGGTGTCATTGCCACGGACGCCGACAGTCGTATCTTTTTTATCAACCGGCAGGCCGAAAAAATACTTGCCCTTGATCCAAAAACGGTCGAAGGGGCACCCATTACAGACATCCTCCCCCTCATGGGACCGCCGGTGCTCAAATGCCTGAAATCCGGCAAGCCGCAAATAGCCCGCTCTGTCAGCGGAAAAGATATCAGCCTTACCGCCAGTATCACCCAAATCCGGGAAGATGACGAGGTGCAAGGCGCCGTGTGTACGTTTCAGAAAAATACGTCACTTGAACCGGCCATGCAGGATTTTGATTCATACAAACAACTGAACAGGCACCTGGAGGCTATTTTCAAATCCTCTTCAGATGGCATCTGGGTCTGCGACAGCAACGGCAACGTCATCAGCATCAACATGGCATCTGAAAAACTCAACGGCATCACGGCAAAAGATGTCATTGGAAGAAATGTCCGAGATATTCTGGCAGAAGGCCTCCTTGATCAATCCGCAACATTGGAAGTCTTTGAAAAAAAAAAGCGGATCAATGTGGTCCAGAATATCACAAAGACAAAAAAACAGTTATTGGTGACCGGAACCCCTGTTTTTGATGACACCGGTGACATCTCCCTTGTGATCGTTAACGAACGTGACATGACCCAGCTCAATGCCGTTCAGGAAAAGCTCAAAGAATCACGGATGGAGGCCAAAAAAATCAGAGACGAGCTTTCGGAGCTAAGTCTGCTGGAACTTAAAAATCAGGAAATCATTGCTGAAAATGATGAAATGCGGCGGGTTCTCAAAGTCGCATTGAAACTATCGAATATCGGCGCTTCAAACATTTTGCTGTTAGGTGAATCCGGTGTCGGCAAGGGGTTGTTTGCCATGTTTATTCACAAAAACAGCCGGCTGGGCAAAGAACCCTTTATTCAGATAAATTGTGCGGCATTGCCCGACAGTCTCCTTGAAGCTGAACTTTTTGGCTATGAAAAAGGTGCTTTTACCGGCGCCCGGGAAAAAGGCAAGGTGGGCCTTATCGAACTTGCCAAGGGCGGAACCCTTTTCCTGGACGAAATCGGAGATCTCCCGAATCCCCTTCAGGCAAAGCTGTTGAAATATCTGGATGACAGGGAAGTTTTACGCCTCGGCGGCATCAAGCCGCAAAAAATAAACTGCACCATTATCGCGGCCACCAATCGCAACCTTGAGCAAATGGTTCAAGATAAAGAATTCAGAAAAGACCTGTATTTCCGGTTAAATACCTTTACCCTGAAAATTCCGGCCCTCAGGGACAGGCCCGAGGATATTTTCGAACTGGCCACCGCTTACCTGAAAAAATACAACCGGAAATATCAAATAAACGCCCACCTTTCCCCAAAGGCACTGGGACTGCTTCACGCCTATTCATTTCCCGGCAATGTCAGGGAGCTTAAAAATATCATTAAAAATGCGGTGGTCATGAGTGAAAACGGCCACCTGGAGGCCTCATTGGTAAAAAATATCGGTTCCATGGAAACATCATGGAAAGAATTGAACCAAAGAAACGGTTCCATGGAGCCCCTTGGGGAAGCACTCTTGTCTCTTGAAAAAAAAATTATCAAAAATGCCATGAAAAACTGCCCTTCAACAAGACAGCTGGCTGTAAAACTGGGCATCAGTCAACCGACGATTGTCCGTAAACTGAAAAAACATGGCCTCCAGACAGGGTGATTCATTTTTGAACAAAAAACGTTTATAACTATTTGTTAATATATTGTTTATTTGTAATAAAATTCCGATTCATAATTGAATCGGAATTTTATCTTCAAAATAATCAAACAGTTCCGCATATCCTGTGATTCAATATCGAATCATGTCTTTTGGGTTTACTGGCCCTGCGTGTTCACGAAATATATAAAATCACATAAAATCAATGTATTATTACAACTTTGATATAACTGGCCTATATTTTGCTTTCATTATCAATAGCTTAAATTTATTTACACCCACATACCCATCAGGAGGTTTTTTATGAGTCAACCCTTAAAAACAGACACTTTAAAAGAAATTCGCCAAAAAGTTATTTCCGCCGCCCATACCAGCGGGACGGCCTGTTACGTAGAATCGGCCAAAGGTGCCATTTTGACGGATGTGGAAGGCAAGGCGTATATCGATTTTGCCGGTGGCATTGCCGTGATGAATGTTGGCCACAGCCATCCCAAAGTGGTGGCGGCCATCAAGGCCCAGGCGGAAAAATTCACCCACACCTGCTTTATGGTCAACCCTTATGAAACGGCGGTTAAACTGGCTGAAAAACTGGTGGCCATAACTCCGGGTGATTTCCCCAAAAAGACGCTGTTTGTCAACAGCGGTGCCGAGGCCGTTGAAAATGCGGTGAAAATAGCCCGTTACTACACCAAACGCCAGGGTATCGTGGTGTTTGACAATGCCTATCATGGCCGGACCCTGATGACCATGACCATGACCGCCAAGGTTAAACCCTACAAATGGGGATTTGGTCCCTTTGCGCCGGAAGTCTACCGGGCGCCTTACGGCGATATAGACGCTTTAAAGGACTTTTTCATCACAGGTATCGACCCTGAAAGCGTGGCCGCCATCATTGCCGAACCCATCCAAGGTGAAGGCGGATTCATATGCCCGCCCAAGGGTTATTTTCAGGCGGTGGCCAAGCTGTGCAAAGAGCACGGCATTCTGTTTGTGGCCGATGAGATCCAGAGCGGCATGGGCCGTACCGGCAAGATGTTTGCCATCGAGCACTGGGGTGTCGAGCCCGACCTGATGACCGTAGCCAAGAGCCTTGCCGCGGGCATGCCGCTGAGTGCCGTGGTGGGCCGGGCCGAAATCATGGACTGCGTCCATCCCGGCGGCCTGGGCGGCACCTACGGGGCCAATCCCGTCTCCTGCGCGGCAGGTCTGGCGGTCATGGAAATCTTTGAAGAAGAAAACCTGCTGGAAAAAAGCGTAAAACTCGGCGACACCCTGCTGGCCCGGTTTGAAGGCTGGCAGAAGGAATTTGCCCTGGTGGACGAGGTCCGGGGTTTGGGGGCCATGCTGGGTATCGCCCTGTCCAACGCCGACGGGACACCGGCCGCCGACGAGGCTAAAAAACTGGCGGCCTATTGCTATGAAAAAGGCCTGATCATCCTGGTGTGCGGTATTTACGGCAATGTCATCCGCGTGCTCACACCCCTTGTCATCACCGATGAGCAGTTGGAAAAGGGCCTTTCCATCATGGAGGCAGGTCTAAAGGCCATGGCATAAAATTCATGGTGTAACCGTTTGCCGCCTATTGTCACTGGGCCGGCAACTATTGATGACGGTGTAAAAAAATTGCCATCGCCATCCAAAAATTGTTTTATAAGATCCTAAACAATTAACAGGTGCCACCCGAAACGCTAAAAGGAGATTTTGTAATGACCGACATTCTGCAATCCATCAAGGAGCGAGATCCTGGTGAGAAGGAATTTTTCCAGGCTGTTGAGGAAGTTGTTGAAACGGTTAAACCGGTGCTGGACCGCAACCCCGAATACCGCAAACTGGCGGTGCTTCAAAGAATCACGGAACCGGAGCGGGTGATTTTATTTCGGGTGCCCTGGCAGGATGATCAGGGGCAGGTGCGGGTCAACAGAGGCTTCAGGATCCAGATGAACAGTGCCATCGGGCCCTACAAGGGCGGATTGCGATTTCATCCCTCCGTTAACCTCAGTATCCTGAAATTTCTGGCGTTTGAACAGGTTTTTAAAAATGCCCTGACCACCTTGCCCATGGGGGGCGGAAAAGGCGGTTCCGATTTTGACCCCAAGGGCAAATCAGACAACGAGGTGATGAAATTCTGCCAAAGTTTTATGATCGAACTCTTTCGCCACATTGGTCCGGACACCGATGTACCGGCGGGTGACATTGGCGTGGGCGCCCGTGAAATCGGCTATCTTTTCGGCATCTATAAACGGTTGGCAAACCAGTTCGGCGGCATCCTCACGGGCAAGGGCCTGGGATGGGGCGGCAGTCTGATCAGGCCGGAAGCCACCGGTTACGGCAATGTTTATTTTGCCGCTGAAATGCTGGCCACTGTCAAGGACGCTTTGGAAGGCAAGACCTGCCTGGTGTCCGGTTCAGGCAACGTGGCTCAGTTTACCATTGAAAAAATTACCCAGCTGGGGGGCAAGGTGGTCACGGCTTCCGACAGCTCGGGCTATATCTTTGATGAAGAAGGTATTGACAAGGATAAACTGGATTTTATCAAGCGGCTTAAAAACATCAAACGCGGTCGCATCAAAGAGTATGTCGACAAGTATTCCCAGGCCGTCTACACAGAAGTCGACACCTCTTTGGACTACAATCCGCTCTGGAACCACCGGGCCGACTGTGCCTTTCCCAGTGCCACCCAGAACGAGATCAACGAAAAAGACGGTTACAACCTCATCAACAACGGCATCAAGCTGGTCAGTGAGGGCGCCAACATGCCGTCGGTGCCCGAGGCGGTGAACCTGTTTATCGACAAAAAAATTCTTTATGCACCGGGCAAGGCATCCAATGCCGGCGGCGTGGCCGTATCCGGTCTGGAAATGTCCCAGAACAGCATGCGGTTGAGCTGGTCCAGCGAGGAGGTGGATACCCGGCTGAAGAATATCATGAAAAGCATCCACAAGACCTGTGTGGATGCTTCGGCCGAATATGGAATGGCCGGCAACTACGTGGCCGGAGCCAATATCGCCGGTTTTCTAAAAGTCGTCAACGCCATGCTGGATCAGGGGCTGGTATAAAAAGACACGCCCTCTACAGAGTGTTCATCTTCAGCCCATGGCTGAAGATCGGCAAGGCATTACGCTGACAATTAAACGGCCGTCGCGGTGTTCATACCCGGCGGCCCTTTTTTTGCTTTATCTGACGCTATACGTTACAGTCAGTGCCCACCCCCATTCCCCTTTTTTCGACATTTTTCCAACCACACAGCAATAAAACAAAAAAATCAGCTTGGAGACATATCCCATATTGACATTTGCAAATTTTAATCTTATGTTTTGGAAACAAACAGGAATGAACTCAAAACAAAATAATAATGACCGGTACAAAAGGGATTAGAGACCCATTTTTGAATATCAATACAAGGGACCCCTAAACAATAAAGGAGCAAATAAATGAAAGTAGCCATCAGTTCCACCGGCACGGATTTAGACGCGCAGATCGATACCCGCTTCGGGCGATGTGCCTTTTTTCTTCTGATAGAAACCGACACCATGACCTTTGACTGTATTGACAACAGTGCCATGGCACTGGGTGGCGGTGCGGGTATTCAGGCGGCACAACTCGTCACAGACAAAGGTGCCCGGGCCGTTATTACCGGGAATTGCGGCCCAAACGCCGTTCAGACCCTGACTGCCGGCGGGGTTGAACTTTTTGCGGGCCAGTCCGGCACCGTCAGAGCGGCTATCGAAAAATTTAAAAACAAACAGCTTTCATCCACCGGCAGCGCCAATGTTGCCGACCATTACGGTATGAATGATGCCGGTGCAGCATCGGGTGCCGTTCAGACACCGGACACCGGATCAGGTATGGGTATGGGTGGTGGCGGTGGTAAGGGCGGCAGATGCATGGGCGGCGGTGGCGGTCGCGGCATGGGCGGCGGCAGGTGCATGAGCGGTGTCTCGGAAACAGTTTCCGTTTCGATCCCGGGCGGCAATCTGACCAAAACCCAGGAACTTGAAGCGTTGAAAGATCAAATGCGTCAAATTTCCCAGCGCATTGAGCAACTTGAAAAAAAGTAGCGGTTTTGCCAATTTATCAAATACCGGTTTAATGGAGCAAAAACATGATCATCAGTATTGCCAGTGGAAAAGGGGGGACCGGAAAGACCACCGTCGCCACCAATCTGGCTGTTTCCCTTGAAAATAAAGCCCAGATACTCGATTGCGACGTGGAAGAGCCCAATGCCCATCTTTTTTTGAATCCAGTGCTGGATAAAACCGAAATCATCACCACCCCGGTACCTGAAATAAACAAAGACAGGTGTAACCTGTGCGGAGAATGTGCCGACATATGTCAGTTCAAAGCCATTGTGGTGATTGCGAAAACCGTACTGACATTTCACGAATTGTGTCACAGTTGCGGCGGCTGTATGGAGGTCTGCCCGGAGGATGCCATCACGGAAGTCGGTCGTGAACTGGGTGTTCTTCGGATGGGCCATCGTGGCAAGCTTAAATTTGTCGACGGCAAACTCAGGGTGGGTGAGGCCATGTCCCCCCCCTTGATTAAACACGTTCGCGCCTGTACCGATCCGGACAGGATTACCGTCATCGATGCCCCGCCGGGGACCTCCTGCCCGGTGATCGCGGCCATGGCCGAAACCGATTTCGTGCTGCTGGTAACCGAACCCACCCCCTTTGGTCTGCATGATCTGAAACTGGCCGTGGGAGCCATCAATATCCTGGGTATTCCGGCCGGGTTGGTCGTCAATCGGTCGGACATGGGGGATGACAAGGTTCGTGAATATGCGGCGTCAGTAGATCTTCCCATCCTCATGGAAATCCCCTTTGACCGGAAAATCGCCGAGGCCTATTCCCGGGGACAACTTCTGGTGGATACCATGCCCGAGTATAAAGACAATTTTATAAAACTTTACAATCGCATTGCCCACATCGTCAATGCCTGATCTGGAGATTTTTAATGAAGGAACTGATTGTTATCAGTGGCAAAGGGGGAACCGGGAAAACCAGCTTAATGGCGGCGTTTGCCTCCCTTGCCAAGAATAAAGTATTGTGTGATGCCGATGTGGACGCTGCGGATTTACACCTGATTATGTCCCCTGACGTCCAGGAGCAGCATGATTTTCAAAGCGGGCACAGTGCGACCATCAATACAGATAAATGCACCGAATGCGGTTTGTGTCGTGACCTGTGCCGCTTTGCCGCCATCAGCGAAACATACGATGTGGATACCATAGCCTGTGAGGGTTGTGGGGTTTGTGTCCATTTCTGCCCTGAAAAGGCCATTGACTTTCCCATAAACACTTGCGGCCAATGGTTTAAATCAGAAACCCGTTTTGGCCCCATGGTCCATGCTCACCTTGGCATCGCCGAAGAAAATTCCGGTAAAATGGTATCACTGGTGCGCAAGGAAGCACGCGAGATTGCAACCGGGCAGGGACGGGATCTTTTGATCACCGACGGCCCTCCCGGGGTCGGGTGCCCTGTCATCGCAGCGATTGGCGGGGCCAGTGCCGTGCTCATCGTCACCGAACCCACGGTATCGGGAAAACATGACATGGAGCGGGTGGTTCAACTGGCGGCTTTTTTCAAGGTCCCGGCCATGGTCTGCGTCAATAAATTTGATTTAAATCCGGACATGACAGCAGAAATTGAAGCCTTTGCAAGGCAAAATGGATTGAAGATAGTGGGCCGTATTCCTTTTGACCCGACCTTTACCAAGGCAATGGTCGAAGGAAAAACAGTGGTTGAATATGACGGCGATTCGCCCCTGGCAAAGCAGATAAAAAAAATCTGGGAACAGGTACTGCAAAATATTGAATAACAAAATCGGTGACCGGCGTATTTTGGTAAAATCGAGATAAATGGGTATCCAATACGCCCCACCGGTCATGGATTAATAAACCGGTTGCACGACCGGCAATATTCCGGGTCCTCCTTCAAACGCCTGGCGAATTTCAAATATTTCCAGGCAATGGCCCGGACGGCCATTTGGAGGGCATAGTGACGGACCGGTTTTTCCAGCAGATAATTGATATCCGCTGCAAGGCACATATCCACGATATCATCGCTGGCGTTTCCGGTGATCACAATCGCATCTTCATAGACCGACCGGTATTTCCCACACATTGAATCTAAAAATAAAAATCCGCTCTTGCCATCCAGAAACACATCCACAATAAAAATAGCAATGCTCGTTTCCCGGCTCAAACAATAAATAGACGCAGCATCTGCATCCGTAAACGGTATGACATCCCCCCAGACGAAAAACTGAGCCATACTCTCGGAAAGCATACGGCAAACAGCAGGCTCATTATCGACGATAATAATATCCAGTCCCTCAGACATGCGATCCTCCCTGTTATTTGAATTAAATACCCACTGCCACCATGAGCGGATGAAGACATTCCACAAGCGCATCCGGTGTCAGTTGCGCCAGAAGCCCCCTTTTCCCGGCATTGATATACAGGGTATCAAATGCCGTGATTGACGATTCAAGATAAATCGGGAGCTTTTGTCGGGTGCCAAAGGGTGAAATCCCGCCCACCTTGTACCCGGTTATTTTTTGAGCAATTTCAGGTATGCAGGGGGTAACCGTCCTGATTTTCAGAAACCGTGCCAGGGATTTGACGGAAACCTTTTTGTCCCCATGCATCAAAACCAGAAAATACTGCCCCGGGTCACCTTCCATCACAAGGGTTTTTATCACCTGCCGCTCGCGGATACCAAGGGCCCGGGCCGCCGTTGCGGTTCCGCCATTATCCTCGTATTTATAGGAATGCAGCAAAAAGGGCACCTGCCGGGTTTTTAAAACCCGGATGGCCGCTGTTGTAATGTTTTTTTTCTTTGACATGAAAACAATCTACACGAAATACCCTGAATCCGGCAAAAACTGTATAGTGATAAATGACGGCGGTCGGCAAACAATCTTCATCAATCTTAGTGGGTATACAAAATTACAGCAAGAAAAAAATCCCCCTAAACATGGGATCATCTGGATAAACAAAATCCACACCCGGTTTTTATTGACACAAAGCAAATGGGCGGTATATGCCATGGGTAGGAACCGGGCCCCTTGCAAAAGCCCCCCCAATGACTTGATACTGCTATGAACCGTTTTTTTGCAGCATGCCAACCGGGGCGCTACGGCCGGCGGCCGAAGATATGGCGCTCGGTGATACCGCCATCGCCTTTTACGGAGAAACCACCATGACAGACAGCACCACATCCATTACGCAATTCAGCCCGCAAAAAGGCCAGGCCCTTGTACGACTGGCCCGCCGAACCCTGAACAAAAAGCTGGGGCGTTCCACGGATAAATCCAGGGACAGCGCCCTTGACAGGGTTCTGGCGGACCCTGACTTTGAAACCATGTGCGGCACGTTTGTCACCTTGACCATGGAAGGTCAATTGCGGGGATGCATCGGCAGTCTGGAACCCGACGATGCCCTCCGGGAAGGGGTAAGGGCAAACGCTCTGAATGCGGCGTTTCATGACCCCCGGTTCCCACCGGTGACCAGTCGTGAACTGGATAAAATCGACATCGAAATCAGCATCCTGACCCGGCCCAGGGTCCTGACGTACACGGATGGAAAGGACCTGGCCGCCAAACTGCGCTGTGGAATAGATGGCGTCATCATCCGCAAGGGCGCGGCCCGGGCCACTTTTTTGCCCCAGGTATGGGACCAGTTGCCCCAACCGGAAGATTTTCTGGGCCAATTATGCCGCAAAGCCGGTTTGGCGGCGGATGCCTGGCAGACTGACCGCCTGGAGGTAATGACCTACCAGGTTCAATATTTCCATGAACAAAAAATGACGGCCTCGTAAAAAATCCAACTCCTGCGTTGCGCTGCATTTCACAATCATTCAACGGTCGATCAGCACGCCTCATGATTGCAAAATTTGCACGCCTTGACACGCAGTGAAGCGTAGCGCTCATTTGAACCTTTTACGAGACCGTCTAAATTTGACTTTTTACGACGCCATCAAAAATGACATCCTTTCGATTTTTTGTTTTCTTTTGTAACCATGACCTTTTTTTGTGCTCTATTGTCTTAAGACGTTTATATCCAGCGGGTCTTTTATTTATCGCTGTATCACCTGCCACTTTATGGCAGTATAATTGACAAAATTAAAAAGTGTTATTATTATAACCAAAGTTTATTTTATCCGGTTTGTCGGAAAGACGGACCGACTTATTGACAAGGAGGAAATCATGCTTCAAATCAGCGCTGCTGCAACTGCTCAACTTGCAGAATATTTTAAGGGTCGCGATGTTTCGCCCGTACGAATATTTTTAAATGAAGGTGGGTGAGGCGGGCCTTCGCTTGCCATGGCTCTGGATGAGCCTAAAGACACTGACAATTCCTATGAAATTGACGGTTTTAAATATATTGTCGATACAAAATTCATGGAAAAAGCGGCACCGATAGATGTCGATTTTAACAATTACGGGTTTAAAATTACCAGTGGAATGGATTTTGGCGCCGGCGCCGGATGCTCGGGCTGCGGTTCATCAGGATCCTGTTCTTAAGTTTTATTTGACCATCTCGCTTTATGTCCGGGCAGCATTATGTCCATGCTGCCCGGACATCTTACCTGCCGATAGATTAATCTTGTCCCTCCATCAAATCGTTTTGAAAAACGATCTCACGTCATGGGGGCAACCGCTCTTGAATCAACATCAAAAATCACAGCGCTGCTATTAAATCGCCTGTGGACAGGCTATTGACGCCCCCGGTCGGACATGATATCGTCCGTTTTCGTAACCGGTCGTGATTGTTGGTTAACCGTTTATTGTCTGTCAATAAAGGGCACAAAAAAACATAGGGGTTCTGCATTGGCTGAGAGATGCCCAACGGATAACCGGTATCCGTTTTTGTCACCCCACCAGGCATCTTGAATGCCTGTCCGCATTTACCCCGGAACAAGGAGATTGTTAGATGACGATGTTCGAATATACCGTTGATGAAAAAGTCGCGATCATAACCATGAACAGCGGTGAAAACCGGTTCAACCCTGATTTTCTCAAAGCCTTTCTGGAGACCCTTGATGAAATTGAACACCAGACCGGTGCCTTGACACTGGTTATCAACGCTTCCCACGAAAAAATCTATTCCAACGGCATCGACCTGGAATGGCTGGTGCCCGTGCTGCAAAAAAATGACGTTCAGACGGCCCGGAATTTTTTTTACCAGCTCAACCAGTTATTCCGCAGATTGATTACCTGCCCGATGATCACCATTGCCGCCATAACCGGTCATGCCTTTGCCGGCGGAGCAATTTTAAGCTGCGCCTTTGACTTTCGGTTCATGCGTTCGGACAGGGGGTTTTTCTGCTTCCCCGAAGTCGATCTGGGGATTCCCTTCCTGCCCGGCATGAATGCGCTGTTGAAAAAAGCCATCCCCCTGTATAAAGTAGAAGAGATGCAATACACCGGCAGTCGCCTGACCGCTGCCCAATGCGAAACGCATCATATCATCACCAAAGCCTGCCACCTTGACGATTTGATGAACGACACGCTCACCTTTGCCCGGAGCCTGAACAAACAGCGCGGTATTATTGGAGAAATGAAACAGAGACTCAATAAACATATCGTCCATGCCATTGATGTGGAAGATATCCCCTATATTGAATCCGGCCAGTTTAATATCGTCTGATAGTCACTGACCGTCTACATCTGTCCCCCCCTAACCGGAAATAACCCACAGGAGGAAAAACCATGGCTGATTTCATGGAGATCATCAGAGAAAGAAGAAGCATGCGGAAATATGAGGACAAACAGGTGCCGGAAAATCTCCTCAACCAGATTCTGGAAGCGATCAAATGGGCACCGTCCTGGTCTAATACCCAGTGCTGGGAGGTGATTGTCGTAAAAGACAAAACCGTAAAGGAAAAACTCCAGGCGACATTCCCACCCAAGGGAAACCCCGCCACCAAGGCAATTACGGCGGCCCCCGTCGTGCTTGCGATTTGCGGCAGATTAAATACATCGGGGTATTACAAAAATATCGTGACCACCAAATTCGGCGACTGGTTTATGTTTGATCTGGGCATCGCAACTCAGAATATTTGTCTTGCCGCCCATGCCCTCGGGCTTGCCACGGTCATCGCGGGCCTTTTCGATCACGACAAGGCCAAAACCGCCCTGAACGTTCCGGACGGATATGAACTGGTGGCGCTGATTCCCCTGGGATATCCGGCCAAAACATCATCGCCCCCCAAACGCAGAGAAATCAGCGAGTTTACCCATTACGATACATTTTAAACGCCTAACGGCCTGAATTAATCTTTACCTGCATCTCAACCCGCTCAAGGGGATTGTCACGGCTGTCCTTGGGCAGGGTTGCGATTTTGTCCACCACATTCATGCCTTTGGTGACCTCTCCGAAAACCGTGTATTTGCCGTCCAGAAAAGGGGCATCTGCCAAACAGATAAAAAACTGCGACCCGGCACTGTCCGGATGGGATGATCGGGCCATTGACAGGATGCCTCGTTTATGCAAAATGGTGCCAAATTCCGCCTTTACACGATAGCCGGGCCCCCCGCTACCATGCATGGACCGATCAAGGCTTTTGGAGCCGGGATCACCGCCCTGGATAACAAACCCGGGAACAACCCGGTGAAAAATCGTGCCATCAAAAAATTCAGCCCGGGCAAGGGATATAAAATTGTCAACGTGATTTGGGGCCGCCTCTGGAAAAAACCGAAGGTGAATCTCCCCCAGTCGCGTTTGAATCACCGCCCGCACCATTGCCATCGCCTGGATTTCAGCATCAGAAAACCGGCGATAATGCATTTCCTCGGAAATCGCTGCTGTTGCGGTGAAAATCATAACCAGCAACACCGCTGCCGGAATCAAATAAAATCGTTTCATCATCTGCCTCCAGGTCAAAGAATAAAAATTGGCTCTTCGCTGTTTCGTATGGGTAAAATTGATCGGCTACAGCCCCGGGATGCTTTCATTCTGATACTCGAAACTGTTTAAGGGGCTTAGCGAGCGTTAGGCCGGGCAGTCATAAAATAGCACCCATGGCTTAATTTTTACATAAAATATCAATATGGTGGTTTGCGCCAAAGACCTGTCCGGCGTTACGATCGCTTAGTGCCGAGTTTTTTGAGCATCAGAATGAAAGCATCCCGGGGCACCCACACAAAATAGCGAGGAATCATAAAAATACCCTTGGCCGTGTCTGTTGGAAATCAAACCTTTTTACCAATTCATCAAAATCGGACTAAAGAAAAAAATCAGCCGGTTGAATACCGAATTTGCCAGGATGATAACTCTGAACGACATTTCGCAGATACGTTCGGGTCCGGGGATCTCTCTGGGTCAGGTTGACAACCGCTCCCTTTTGAAAAACACCCTTTGTATCAACATTTAAAAGCATCACCTTGGGCCGCGTTTTGTCAAATTCCGCCGGTGTTTCCATCACCAGGGCCAATTCATCGCTGTCCAGTTTCAAAACGGTTCCCACCGGATACACCCCCAGCATATTGACAAACCATTTCAAAAGAATCGGATCAAAATCTTTGCCGGACCCCTGCATCATCAATGCCAGCGCCCTATCCGGGCTCAAAGAGGTCGGGCGGTAAACCCGGGGAGAACTGATGGCATCGAAGACATCGGCAATGGCCAGTATCCTGCCAAAAAGGCTTTGAGAGGTGATCCACCTGGACCTGGGATATCCCGTCAAATCGTATTTAAGGTGATGTTCAAACGGCGGCAGCAGGATACGGGCTTTGAGTTCCAGCGAGACCTGCAATTTCAATATATTACGGGCGCTATCGATGGGGTGGCGCTGAACCAGGGAAAATTCATCCTGGTCGAGTTTGGCCGGTTTGTTGATAATTTCCGACGGGATATCGATCTTGCCCAGATCATGCAACATGCCGCAAACGCCCAGGCGAACCAGGGATTTTTTGGGCAGACCGATCTGCTGGCCCAGGCACATGGCCAGAATCGACACGTTCACCGAATGGGTATACGTATAATCATCGTAATCCCGAATCGTGCTCAGGCCCATCAGAACCGGATCTTCGTCCGACACATAATCCACCATGTTCTGGACCATGCGCACCATGCTTTTAACCCCGGTGCGCTTCCGCGCGGATATTTGGGCCGTCATGTCCTTGAGGGTGCTGAGCGTATACACATAGACCTCTTTGGCCCTCTCCCTGTGCTCTGCGGTGAATTCTTCCGTGTCTAAAATGGCTTCAAACGGAATATCCACCCACGACAGGTTATTATCGGACAGGGCGTGTTCAAGCCACATGGCGGGTTCCGCCTGTTGTTTAGCCTGGTTCAGCAGCCGGGCAAAGATCAAAATCTGCACATGGGGTGCGTCCTGAATATGGGCGTAAAAACGAAGGGCCGGAAGGTTGCGATTCTCAAAAAATTCCACCATCTTCCGAATCAGCTTAACGGTTTCCTGTCGATACAGCAGCTTTTGTTCCATGAAATAAAAACGGCCTCGGCGTACCTTCAAATTGAAGTGCGCATTCTCCCCCATCACAGTCAGGGCGGCACGAACAAAATGCGCTGCGCTTTCAATTAGAAGCCGGTTCGTATCATCGTGAATTCTGGCTGTCCGAACGAGGCTGTTAAAGGCCGCCAGAAAATCTTCCCAACCGATTGTCTGCCGGTTCTCGACCTCAGCACCTAATTCTGCAACCGTATTATTCATGTTCCCTTCCAGCTTTCCGACTGGCCCTCCGAATACCTACAGACAGGCTTTGGGCAGCCTTATCGAGAATTTCCCGGGCCTCAAGGATCTCCATTTTTTCCAATGCAACAGCAGCGCCCTGACGATGTACGGTTTGGCCCAAACCGGCAAACCAGGCGCGAAAAAAAAGACTTTCTTTTAAAAACGGCAGCGAACAGGCGGTGGCACATTGTCCCAGGGCCTTGTAACATGCCATTAAATGAGATCTGTCCCGGCGTTTATAATTCCGCTGCTGAAGATAATCGCGCAAGAGTGTTTCCGCGATATCGCCGCGGCAGCCAGCCAACCCGTCGAGCAGCACATCCCGGATAGCATCGTCGGGGTCCTCGATCAAATCAAACAGTTTGGCAAGCAGCTGCCTGTCCCGGCTCACCAGCACGCTAACGGCGGCCTTACGAATCTGCCCGGAGGGGTGTTCAACCATTTCAAGCAGGGCATTTGACGCCTCAGGCCCCTCAATACGCGACAACAGATGAACCGCCATTAAAACCAGCGCTTTTTCGGGACGTTTGAGCAGTCGAACCAGGGGGGCGACATCCCGCCGGGCCAGAAGGAGCATGCCCTCCATGACCATTTGCCGGATCGGCTGATCAGATATCTGCAGGAGTATGGGGCCTAATGCCAGAACCGCCTTCGGGGCCAGAAAAAAAATGGTCCGTTTGAAGGCATCCACAGCCGTCTTATCTTCCGGGTTTATTTTTGGAAGAACCCGGCAAAGGACATCCAGAAACTGGGCACTGGAAATTTCCAAAAAAAATTCATCGATCAACGGCAATCCAGGGGCGTGATCTTTCCTCAAGCCCTGCTGAATCATACGGAGCTGTTTCAAAAATTCAGCGGAAAAACCCAACCGACCCTGCTCGATGATTTCCTGAAGCCCTTTGCGCATGAACTGCAAAAGGGATGGCATGTCTTCCCGGGCCTCCTGGCTGCTCAATAGCACCGACAAAACCCGCAACATTTCTTCAGTGGGGTTGCGCCGGCCCTCCCCTGCCACCATTTCCCGGGTCAATTCCATCTCCTCGGGTGTCAGCTTCCACAGGTTATGATCCAGTGATGCCATGGCAGGCGCCAGAGTATCTTCCGGCGCCTGCAACATCTGCTCAAGGTCCACTGCCGGCGTTTCCGATGCCTTGAAAGAGGAGATGTCCACCGCCATCAGGTCCTCGGAAACGGCATAGCTCGCACTATATTGGATACTTGCAAATTCGGCTTCCCAGAAAGCGGTCACCAGATCGCTTTCCGATTCTTCCTTCTGATATCGAAACCGGTCGATAATCCGGAAAAAAAGTCTGATTTCCGATGGCGTCAATCCCTCTTGAAATTCGATCCATTCCAATCCGTCGCGAAACAGCAGGAAAGCCAGGTCTTCTTCCGTGGACTGGGATTGGTGGACCACCGTCCCTCTGTAGAGCAGACCGTCCTTTTTAATATCAAGTTTCAGGAATTTATTGGATTGAATAAATTCATCCAGACAAGCCTTGAAGTCACTAATAAATTTTTGGGCAACTGCGTGATTTTCAGGGTAAAGGGCATAATTTCTGATTGCACCGTACAAGACACGAACAACTTCGGTTGCTTTTTTAATTTCACTTTCGGAGGGATAACAATCAACCTGGGATGAAGATATACGGGTCATAAGTCTCTTTTCCACTGCCTGCAATAAAAGTATTTAAAAACCTTCTGTCTCCCTGAAAATGGTTACAATAAACTGTGATCATACAAAAATCAAGTGACAGGAAGCCCCGCCAAACAATTTTAATACATGGGTCATCCCGCGATTTTATTGGTCGGGTCGCCTTCACGCACCATCTGATCAAGCACTTTTTGTTCAGGCTTTCCCGGAACAATCCCCTCAAGCTGCGCTTCCATGACCCTGTCCCCCTGCTGATTGCAAAAAACCGCAGTTGCCCGGGCCCGCCCCCGGTCATCGATCTCGGTAATGGTCATGCAACAGTCAATGGTGTCGCCGAAATAAACCGGCCTCTTGAATTGAAAATTCATACCTGAAGCCAGCCAGCCGACCTGACCGCCGATTTCAGTGACCATGCTGCCCACCAGGAGGCCATGGCAGATCCGGCCTTTCATATTTTTAACGGCGGCATAGCGATTGTCATAATGAACCGGATTATAATCTTTTGAAATATCGCCGAATACCTTTGTATCCGCTTCTGTGAAGGTACGCCGGACATTCAGGATGTCCCCTTTTTGCAGCCCTTTTATCGCCTTTTCACGAATCGTTGTCATTGGATCGGTCCTGTGCTTCACTCATCTGCCGGTACTGCCCGGCAAGGGTGGCATAATGGAGGGCTCTGTTTTTATGACTTTCGACAATGTCGGCGCCCAGGTCTTTTTTGACGGCCGCCGGCACGCCCATGGCCAGTTGGTACGGACCGATGACCTGCCGCTCTTTCACCACGGCGCCGGCACCGATGATGGCACCGGAACCGATCCGTACACCATTGAGCACCACGGCATTGATGCCGATGAGGCTGTCGTCTTCCACCGTGCAGCCATGTACCACCGCATTATGCCCCACGGTCACACGGTCGCCGATGATGGCCGGCCAGCCCGGATCGGCATGCACCGTACAATTGTCCTGGATATTGGTGTTACGGCCCACTTTTATGGCTTCGGTATCTCCCCTCAGGACAGCCCCATACCAGATACTGGAATTGTCTTGAATCTCCACATCCCCAATAATCGTCGCAGTGGGTGCGATGAAAACATTTTTCCCGATTTTGGGTGTCTTTCCGTTGAACCCTATAATCATTGCAAAAACTCCCCATGCCGGCGTCTTGATTTGTCAGGCAGAGCAAACGATCATGCGCGGCGGTCTCCGGTGTTACTGTCAAAAACAAAATCGTTGACAATGAATCGCATATTTCCCTATAGGTATCAACTGAATTCATATCTTAATATCTAAACCAAATTTTAAGGAGTGAATCATGACCCTATTGAATCCCAAAACCCAAACCTTTGACCATCTTGATGAATCGTCCCGTCAAATTATGCTCAAGACCATTGATTTTTTTGAAAAAAAAGGAAAGGCCGGGATCAAAAACGATGACCATGAACGGGTCTGGTATGCGGATTTCATTGATTTTATAAAAAAAGAAAAAATTTTTGCAACCCTCCTGACACCTGCTGCCATCGGTAACGGCGATACCCGCTGGGACACCTTTCGAAACTGTGATTTCAACGAAATCCTTGGCTTTTACGGACTGCCCTACTGGTATACCTGGCAGGTCACCATCCTGGGACTCGGCCCCATATGGATGAGCCCCAATGAAAAAATAAAACAAAAAACAGCCAGACTGCTGGAGGAAGGGGGTATCTTTGCCTTTGGACTTTCGGAAAAAGCCCACGGGGCCGATCTTTACGCCAGTGAAATGGCCTTAACCCCCCTGGGCAATGGCAAATATGTGGCGGACGGCGGCAAGTACTATATCGGCAATGCCAACAAGGCAGCCCTGGTATCCACCTTTGGCAAGGACTCGGAAACCGATGAATATGTATTTTTTGCCGTGGATTCCCGGCATGACAATTATGAATGTGTGAAAAACGTGGTCAATTCCCAGAATTTTGTGGCCGAATATGCCCTGAATTCATATCCTGTCACCGATGCCGACATGCTGTCTAGGGGCACCGATGCCTGGGACGCGGCCTTAAATACCGTCAATGTGGGGAAATATAACCTGGGGTGGGCCTCCATCGGCATCTGCACCCATGCCTTCTATGAGTCCATTACCCATGCTGCCAACCGCAATCTTTTCAAACATTTTGTCACCGATTTTCCCCATATCCGGCAGATGTTTGTCGATGCCTACACCCGCCTGGTGGCCATGAAGCTCTTTGCCCAGCGCAACGCCGATTACATGCGCAGCGCCTCTTGTGATGACCGGCGCTATCTGCTTTATAATCCCATGACCAAGATGAAAGTCACCACCCAGGGCGAAGAGGTGATCAACCTGCTCTGGGATGTGGTGGCGGCCAAGGGCTTTGAAAAAGACATGTACTTTGAAATGGCGGCCCGGGATATCCGGGCACTGCCCAAACTCGAAGGCACGGTCCATGTGAATATGGCCCTGGTCGTCAAATTCATGGCCAACTACTTTTTCAACCCGGACACCTTTCCCGAAATTCCCAAAGTCAGCCGGCCCGGTAACGATGATTTTCTTTTCAATCAGGGGCCCACCAGGGGGCTGGGCAATATCCGGTTTCATGACTTCAATATCGCCTACAGCAGCATGGACCTGCCCAACATAACGATTTTCAGGGGTCAGATCGACGTTCTGAAACAATTTCTCCTTCAGGCAGCGCCGGACAAGACCCAGATTCAAGATATCGATTTTCTCCTGATCCTAGGCGAACTGTTTACACTGGTCGCCTACGGCCAGCTGATCATTGAAAAAGCCCACATCGAAAAAATAGATACGGATCTGATCGACCGGATATTTGATTTCATGATCCGTGATTTTTCCAAATTCGCCCTGCAGCTCTACTCGAAAACCAGCAGCACCGCCAAACAAATGGACCTGGCCCTGGAAATGATTCAAAAACCCACCGTCAACCCCAATCTTTTCAATAAAATATGGGAAACATACGTATACCCCCAAAACGAGGCCTATGCCATGAATCCCTGATTCAGAACACGACACCCCATGGGACAAATTGATAGGGTTCAGACAGGCATACCGGTCTGCGGAGGAATCCGGATGACATACAACTTTGACCCGGATCAGTGGTATGAAAATGAAATTGAATTTCTCACAAAAAAATACCGCTCCGGAGCCATCTCAGAGCAGATGTTTAATAAACGCATAGCTGCGCTTGATCGGCGATATGATGATATGTTGAAGCGCTTGAACGGTGTCTGTCAGGATTTCACGTATCCACCGGGAATTCCGTTGGGCGAAAAAACAATCTGCCAGAGTTGAATCTGTCTGGCCCGGAAACAGCCGGCACAAGCGAGCAGGTAGTATTTCCACATCCGATAGAACCCCTCGTCATAATATTTTTTTAACGCCTGCCAGTTGTTTTTGAAATTAGAATACCAGGACATCAATGTCTTGTCATAATCGGCACCGAAATTATGCCAGTCTTCCATAACAAAATGGGCTTCACTGGCTTCAAACAGCTGTTTTCCGGAAGGTAGCATTGAGTTCGGGAAAATATAGCGTTCAATCCAGGCATCGACATTGATTTCGGACGTATTCGACCCGATGGTATGCAGCAAAAACAGGCCGTCTTCTGTCAGGTGGTCCCGGGCCACCTTGAAAAAAACAGCATAATTTTTAACACCCACATGCTCGATCATGCCCACCGATACAATACGGTCATAGGTTCCCTCCAGGCTTCGGTAGTCCTGCAGGTGGATCTCCACCGGAAGCCCCTGGCACATCTCCCTGGCCAATATCGCCTGTTGTTCGGAGACCGTTATGCCGTGAACCGTCACACCATATTTTTTAGCGGCATAACAGGCGGTCCCCCCCCATCCGCAGCCGATATCCAGAAGCTTCATACCGGGCTTTAAATTAAGCTTGCGACAGATCAGGTCGAGCTTGTGCTCCTGGGCCTGGTCCAGATCCACCGCGTTTTTCCAGTATCCGCAACTGTAGATCATGGATTTGTCAAGCATCCGGCGATACAGCCTGTTTCCAATATCATAGTGCCGCTTGCCTATTTCAAACGCCTGCGATCGTTTTCCCATATTGATCAGGCGGGCTTTGAGAATTTTAAGAGAATCGATAAGGGGGATAACGGTCCTGTCCAGTTTCTTGGAAAGAATCCTGTAAAAAAATTCATCCAGCCGTTCACAGTCCCACCAACCGGCCATGTAAGATTCCCCCAGCCCCAGAGACCCTTTGGTGATGACGTTTTTATAAAAATTCTCATTATGGATTTGAATGTCCCAGGGGTGTGGACCGTTGATCTGAATGTTTGCCGATGCGAGCACTTTGCAGGCCGTCTTTTTAAAATTGTTTTGTTTCATACTGTTTCCCCCATATCGTCCATTAAAGGACTTGAAAAGAGTATCAGGATGCCAGCAGACTTAAAACCGATATAACGGTTTTGCGGTGTAGCGGGTAGCACGGATTATAGCCAAGGGCCTCATATGAAAATAAAAAATGCATTTTGCAGTGTCGTTACAGATAGACACTGAATAAATTCAACCGCAAAACAATCAAGATTGTCAAGTAATATTTTAAACCGTATTTTGCATGATTGAATTTTCCCCCAACCACCCGTATTCCGAATACAAAAAAATAACGGTTTGAACGGAAAATAAACAGGTTAGACCTACAATCAGCAATTTTTATCCGGGAATATTGTTTTGGGTATTGATTTTTTTTTCGACATGTGGCCTAACCGATAACAGGCAGGGTCCATTTCATTGGACACAATTGATTATCGGCGACAACGCCATCAAGGAAAAAAGGGAACCCTATGAAACGCGATTTTCTGCACATTTTCGATTACACTTCAACCGAAATACTGGAAATTCTGGATCTTGCCGGTGAGCTAAAGTCCCGATTTGCAAACCGGGAAAACTACAAACCATTCAAAGATCACAGCATGGCCATGATTTTTGCCAAACCGTCAGCCCGGACACGGATCTCCTTTGAGACCGGATTTTTTCGACTCGGCGGCCATGCCCTCTATCTGGGTCCCAACGACATTTCCATTGGCAAACGGGAACCGGTCAAAGACCTGGCCCGGGTCATCAGCCGGTACAATGACATGATCATGGCCCGGCTCTTTGACCACAGCCATATTCTGGAACTGGCAAAATACGCATCGGTTCCGGTCATCAACGGATTGACCGATTTCAATCATCCCTGCCAGGTGATGGCCGATATCTTTACGATTCTCGAACACCGGGGAAACATAGACAATTTAAAAGTGGTTTATGTGGGAGACGGCAACAACGTGGTTCACTCCTGGCTGAATCTGGCACAGCGTCTGCCGCTTCACTTCGTATGCGCCTGCCCCGAAGGCTATACACCGGATACTGAAACCGTTACATCAGCCCGGACAGCGGGCGTGTCCACCATTGAAATCGTTCATGACCCGGTAAAAGCCGTCAAGAACGCCGATGTGGTGTACACCGATGTATGGGCCAGCATGGGGCAAAAACATGAAGCCCTGCAGCGGGAAGAACAGTTCAAAGGCTTTCAGGTCAATGCGGCGCTCATGGCTGCCACGGGCAAGCCCTCCTATTTCATGCACTGCCTCCCGGCAGAACGAGGCCGCGAAACAACCGATGCGGTGGTGGAATCCAAAAATTCCATTGTTTTTGATGAGGCTGAAAACAGAATGCATGTTCAAAATGCCATCATGTTGACAGTTGCAGGCAAGGTTTGATGTAATTCCCGGTAATGGAGAACGAAGAGGCGCGGATAATTTTCCGTTGAGTCATTTTTTGATGAACCCGTAAAAAGCTATGGGCAAATTACTGAATCTGGATGAATATCGTCATAATGCGGCGGCCCGACGTGGCTTTACGCCCTGGCAAAACCGCTTTGGCGCCACATTCAACCGGGATACCACCCTTGCAGACATTGACGCACCGATTCTTTATTTTCTGGCCCTGCCCGGAGAAAAATGCACCCAGGCCTATTATGAATTGATCATGGGGGTGCTGGACCTGGGCCCGGGTGTCAAGTTTTACACGCTTGATAAAAAAAAACAGATGAAAGTGACTGAACTTCATCTGTTTCTATCCGACCTGATCCGTTTTGAAATGATGCGGCGCCTTGAATGGGTGGTCAATCTGGCCTGTGAGAAATCCACCCTGATCGAACTGATTCTGCACTTTGATGCCTTAACCGGAAAAGGCTACGACAAACCACCGGAACTGTCGGTTGCCCATCCGGGCTATACCAAATTCAGCAAACTCATTCCCCTGGACCAGGAGGTGTTCATCCGGCAACTGCTGCCAGAGGCCCTGGCGGCGTTTAGTGATCGCCTGAAAAAAAATGAGACATAATTAAATTAAGCTGAAGGTCTTCTACCGTCAAAAAACAAAATTCCCTCTTTTGTCAAAAACAAGATTCACCTGTTCCAGAATTTGCGCATGTTCAATGGTGCCGAGTTCTTTGAAAAGTGCTTTACTGGCCAGAAATTCCACCGTATGCAGGGTATCTTTCAGGATCACGGCCCGGATCGTGTCGGCATCCATGGGGCCCAGGGTGGTAAAACAGGCCTTGATGGCCCTGCGGTCGTCGGGCAGTCTGACCGGGATAAATGCCTTGCGAAGGGACATACCGGTCAGGGCATTCATAAGGGTGCTTTCATAATCGAGCCGCTCAAAAACCTTTTCGGTAATGATGTCCGCATTGCCCAGACCGATGCCGTTTCCCCCACCTTTTTCAGACAGATTCAATACCGCCATACGCGTTGTTTTTAAAATTCTAGAAAAATCATCCTCTTTCAGGTCAAAGGCCCGACCGGTTATATTCGGGTCCATACCGGCACCACTGATCTCCTTGCCGATATATTGAACCACCAGTACATCAAGCTGTTTAAACGGAAGGCTGGGCATATTTTTTTTGGCTGTTTCAAGCAGCCGGCGCTCCCTTGTCAGAACCTCGTGGGCCGGCATCACTTCTATGGCCATGGTTTCGTCAAAAGCGTTTTCCACCACACCGATACCAAAACGAAAATTACTCTTTTCGATAATTTCACCGCTCATGGCCGCCAGCAACGGATAAAATCCGTATTTCAAGCCCCACTTGTGATAGGCCAGGGCCCCGGCATGTTTACCCATCCCCACACACAGCATTTTACAAATACCGCTTTCCACTGGGGCCTTGAATTTGGTATGGGGCTTGATCCGGTTGATGCAGAGACAGTGGTCCATGGCAAGGGCATCACTTGAAAAATAGACGGGGACCTGGTCAAAAACACCACCGATCCGGGCCGTTTCCATGGACGACCGTATGGGGGCAGTGCAGGTGCTTTCCGTTACCCCCAGTTCTTCGAGAATTTTACGCTGGCCTTCGGCGGTCGCTCCGCCGTGACTGCCCATAGCCGGAATAATCACCGGCGTTGCCCCGATCTGGGTCAAACGGGTGCAACAGGCTTTGACGATAAGGGCAAGATTGGCAATCCCCCGGCTGCCCACCCCTACGGCAACCGTATCACCGGCCCTGATGGGGCTGTCGGCAAGTGCCGCGTCAAGGCTGTCCAGAAGATTTTTTGAAATATTTTCAATCCGCGGTCTGGGAAAATCCATTCGGACTTTGAAAAAAGGCGGAAAAGGGTAAATTTTTTCAAGATAATCGGGATAACGCATGGTTTTTTATTCCCGGTATTTGGGTCGGTTTTAAATATACACCAATAATACCTATTAACAAAAATTAAACACGATGAAAAGATGATTCGATACGGTTTTTAAGCAGGTATCAACGGGCAAGTTGTCGGACAATAGCGCATGACGGCATAAACCCCCGAAAAATCGTTTCGGACTATGTATTTTATTACACATTATGAAAAAAATGTCCTAAGTTTTATGAAAAAAATATGGTATTTATTTTTTGGCGCCCGCGCGGATATATTATAACAAATTGATATTATTGTATATTTTTAAATTCAGCTTATTGCGCACGTTTTTTGCATGATGAAAAGTTAGCCTTCGGGAAACCGGGGGATAGAAAGATGCAAATTTCGATAGAGAAGGTTGCTTTGCCTTTTAATAAGGTGTGATTCGACCTTTTTTGTTTTTAATGATGCACGGGAGGTAATTTAATGAAGAAATTAATACAGCTTTGATTTCGCTCTTTGAAAAACTGCGTTTTTATTTTTTTGACGTTGCGTTAACGCCAGGATTGATTCAAAAAGTTATAGCCAATGTCTTCTCATCAGCGCGTATTAAAAAGATATTCGTATGAGTAGGCATGGTCTGGGACTTCTAAAAGCGACAGGATATCCTTCTGCAAATCGGTCAACTCGGATACAAAGCCATAGGCCTTACCGTCCGGCAGTGCCATTTCACCCTTGACGATGTCCTGAAACTCAGCCAGGAGATATTCCGTTTTGGGATTGCGAACATCCTTTCTGTTCGGCATGAAGTTGTCCAAACCTTTATCCCGGTTGTCGATATTCTTTCTGGCGGCCCGTTCAATGAGCACGATGACCTGCAGCGCTGTTTTGAAAAGAAACAGCATCGCTTGGATCCGTTCGGGCGTTTGCAGATAAATCGGTTCAAGATTGTAAGCGCTCTTGGCCCTCCGGTTTGTATGCTCGCTTTTGTACTGGTTCTTATGGGCCATCATGGCGGCCTCGATCGATAAGTCTTTTTCAGCTTTATTGGTGATCAGTGGATAATAGCCGCAGCGTTCAATCGCCTTTTTGAAAATCGCCTCGTCAAAGGTGACGTCAATGCTGAAATGGCCTGTCGTCACAGCCGTTTTTTCTGGTTTCTGATCCTTTGCCGTTCGGCCCCGCTTTTTGTTTTTATAGGTTACGACCGGATCGTTTTTGATAGTGACTTCAAAAAAATCGGCGGTCTGATTTTTTTTCAAAATCGATGCGACTGCCTGCTCAATGGCCGTTTCGGTTTTAAGCTTGTATTTATTGAGCTTGCCGCTGAGTTCCGCCAATTCCGTTTTCGTTTTCGCGACACGGTTTTTAAGGGTCCGACGTTTTCGGGCAAACAGACCCTGGTCATAGAGGATAATCATTCTGAAGGTGTATTCCTTTTCTTCATGGACAAAATGAAAGGGCTTCTCAAACCCTCTATTTATCTGATCCTTGTAGGGAATCAGGATTTCATGACCATGCCGGTCAAGGGCCTCATGGAAAACGGTTTTGTATGATTCATACATCGGTGCAGGGGCGATGAAAAACCCCTCATTATCATGAATATGGGCCATGTTGTCCTTGGTGGCGAGCTTTGAATCAGCTACATATAAAAAATCCTGGCGGCCCAAAAGGTCGATAAGGTGCTGCCATTGCGTTACATAGGTGTCCACATCCGCCGTATTGCCACTGTAGGCCTCTTGGAACAAGGGAAATGCGCTGTCTGAACTGACCGACAACGACCAGACCAGTTGTTTGAGATCCTGACGATGCTTCTTGCTGTAGCCGAAACTGATGGTGATGCTCCCAGTGGTTTTGTTTTTGTTACAGTCGCCGTAAACCGATGCCGAAGTTGTATCGTTGTGACACAGGTCACTTTGGATGTTAAATTCCCGAATCATGTTCCGGGTGACCAGTGTTTCCAGGTTGCCGATGCCATAGCTGTAGATGGCATCCAATGTATCTGCCAATCGGTCATCAAAATATTCTTTCGGCGCAATACCCGGAAGAATGACGCCAAGCACTTTACGGTCACTGGCAAACTTGCATAGCCGGTAGAGTTGCAGCGCCTGGAACAAAATACCGGTGATCATGGCGATGCTGGCCTGGCCATGGGTGAGCACTTTTCTTCTTGGATCAAGGGGCACGTTCTCGTCGATAATTTCAGCGATAGCGCACCGATTAAAATAATAACGCAGTATCGGGCCGAAGCTCACGCCTTTGGTGTTGACAGATTTTACTATATTTTTAGCCATATGCAGAGTCTCCTATTGTTTACAGAGACTCTATAATGCATTCAAGAAAAAGTCTAGTTTTATTTTCAATGATTACAGTCGGTTACAGCGAATTATTTTAAAATATGGAATATATGCTCGTGATTTTAGCCATTTTCGCTTAATTTCGTTGATTTTTAAATTTTTGAAACCGAGAAATTAACAAGCGAAATCCAAGATACAGTTGTTATTGGCCTTTCTGTTAATTTGTATAGCTTCAAATGCTCAAGCGATTTCTATTATTGGTAACAACTATACAGATAAAGATACATTTACAGTATTTGATCGAAGCAGAATAGGCACTGACACTGAAGTCTCTTTTGGGTCTGGTGATTACACAGGGCCTGATTATACTGGCTATTACTTCGGCACACTATCCGGTGGGAGTAACGATAAATTAGAAACGGCAACTTGGTCTAAAATATTTTCTGATTATTTAGGCGAAACTTACACCCCAACGGACTGGACGAAAATAGATGCTTTCGAAACTTCCAATGTCGGATTGACTATATCCTATGATTCCGCTAATTCTGATGGTGACGTTTGGACTGGGACATGGGCAACTATAGATCCACTTTCGGGTGTTGCTTTTTACTCAATTAAAGCTGCCAATGAATTTGCATTGTATTATGTAAACCCAGCACAACAATCGGGAAACTGGACGACAGCACATCTTTTAACTCCAAATAAAAAAAGCCAACCTGGTGTTTCTCACTTTTCGGCCGACATAGTTCCTGTAGCACCCGTCCCCGAACCCGCCACCATGCTTCTATTAGGCACCGGACTGTTGGGACTCGCATTGGTCGGCAAAAAAAAGATTATCAGATAATACATTTGAAATTTATAAATGGCCTCGTGAAAAGTCCTGACTTTTCACGAGGCCATCTTGCTTAATACAATAAAAAAGCCGGGGTCGTAAAGATCCTGGCTTTTTTTATTAACGCCTCCGGGAAAACGAACCCCCGATTTCAGGAACTTTTCTCGTTTTCCACCCGATTTATCGCCCGCCTATTCTTCGGCATGCAAAAAATGACTTTACTTGGGATTTGAATGCCTTCCGACCTATTGGAGAGATGCTCCCCGGCTGTCTTATAAGGTCATTTGGGATACAGGCGTACTGTTTGCCAGCCCCCTTTTAAGCACATATCGGGTTATCACTGGATGACCTGTTACAGGCAGAATAAAAGGAAAAACAAGAAACCGACGCACGGACCCGACGCGCTACTTTTCAGGGTTGTTTTTTAACAGGTGGGCTTAGTCTGTAATTTTTCGATTTTATTGAGGATAAAATGGTCGGGGCGAAAGGATTTGAACCTTCGACTCCCTGCTCCCAAAGCAGGTGCGCTACCAGACTGCGCCACGCCCCGATAATAAGATTGAAAAATAAAACTGAAATCAAATGGAATGGATGCATTGCTTATCACGCTTTTTTTTACCACGCAAGGGATAAGTGCATCCCGCAATTTTTCTTGACACCTTCAAGGTTTGATACTATTTTTGAACATTTAAGATAAAAAAAGATACTATCAGGCACAAATTACAGTGTTGATCTGGGCTTGATGTTTTGAAAAGGCAGGCGCCAACCGAGTAAATTCTGTTCGCCTGCTTTCTTTAATGGTGCTTGGGAGCAAGGATGCACTATATTTAAAAAACCAACTGCGAGAGTGGCGGAACTGGTAGACGCACTGGACTTAGGATCCAGCTCCGGCAACGGAATGGGAGTTCGAGTCTCCCCTCTCGCACCAATTATAATCTTTTGATAAATTTCATAATTTAGCTTTGTTGGATACAATGAAAGGAAAATCATGCACGTAACTGTCGAAGATGTCACCAGCGTAAAAAAAACACTGCATATCGAAGTGCCCGCAGACGAGGTCACCCGCGAACTGGATGATGCCTATAAAACCCTTAAAAAAACCGCCAAAATAAAAGGCTTCCGGCCGGGGAAAACCCCCCGCTCGGTTCTGGAAAGAACGTATAACAAAGATGTAAACGCCGACGTCTCATCCAAACTTATTCAGGCATCTTTTGTGGCAGCCCTTCAGGAGACCGGACTTAACATTCTGGGCGCCCCCGATATTGACCCACCCGAGCTACAAAAAGGGCAACCCTACATCTATGATGCCGGCGTGGAGATCCGCCCGGAGCTTAAAGAAATCGCTTTCAAAGGCCTTAAACTGGAAAAAACAAAATACCAGGCCAGTGACGAAGAACTGGAAAACCAGCTTAAAATGCTGCAAAAAAATATGGCAACCCAGCAAACGGTTGAAGAAAAGCGTCCGGTTAAAGAGGGTGATTTCGTTTTAATCGACTATGAAGGGTTCAAGGACGGAAAACCCTTTGCCGAAACCGGGTTTACGGAAAATTTCACCATGAAAATCGGTGACGGCCAGATCGCCAAAGACCTTGATGACCAACTTGTCGGCATGGTTGCCGACGAAACCCGTGACGCTGAGGTTACCCTGCCGGAAAATTATTTTAACGCTAAACTGGCCGGGCTGACCATCACCTTCAAGGTGAAGTTGAATGAAATCCGGGAGCAGATGCTGCCGGAAATCGATGACGCCCTTGCCAAAAAAATGGGCAAGTATGAAACCCTGGAGGATCTTAAAACCGCCATTCGTGGCAATCTCCAGCAGGGATATGACAAGCGATCCGAACAGGAGATGAACGAACAGATTTTTAAAACCCTGATCGGCCAGCAGGAATTTGAGGTCCCGGATATCCTGGTCCAAGCGGAACTGGACAATATCATCGCAGAGGCGGAACGGTCTTTCAGCTACTACAACAAATCCTTCGAAGAAATGGGCATGTCAAGGCAGTCTCTGGCCCTTCAGTACCGTGATACTGCCGAAAAACAGGTTCGCCGCTACCTGGTCCTGGATAAAATCATCGAACAGGAAAAACTGGCGGTATCCGACAGCGATCTGGAAACCGGTTACCAGGAAATGGCGGATAATTTCAAACATCCGGTTGAGGAAATTAAAGAATTTTACAAACAAAACGGCGACAAGCTGGAAAATTTCAAGCATTCTTTACTTGAAAAACAGGCCATCAGGCTTATAATGGATGAAGGCACTGTTAAGGAAATCGAACCGGAAAAGGTGACCCCGGTAACGCCCGGGGAAAACGATTCCGAAAAAACAGCGCCGGAAGAAACGGCGTAAAAATGTATATCGCAAAAACAGAATTAACTTTACATAGAGGAGAACCCATCTAATGCCATTGGTTCCCATGGTCGTAGAGCAAACCAGCCGGGGCGAACGTGCCTATGATATCTATTCGCGATTGCTCAAAGACAGAATCATATTTCTCGGTACCGCCATAAATGATGAAGTTGCCAATCTTCTGATTGCCCAGCTCCTGTTTCTCGAATCGGAAGATCCGGAAAAAGACATCAATTTTTATATCAATTCGCCCGGCGGTGTCGTCACCGCAGGACTGGCCGTATATGACACCATGCAATATATCAAACCGGATATCGCCACGGTTTGTCTGGGGCAGGCGGCCAGCATGGGGGCACTTCTGCTGGCTGCAGGCGCAAAGGACAAACGGTATGCCCTGCCCAACGCCCGAATCATGATCCATCAGCCCATGGGCGGATATCAGGGGCAGGCATCGGACATCGCCATACAGGCCAAAGAAATGCTGCGTATGAAAGATGCGCTGAACCAGATCCTTGTACACCACACCGGCAAACCCCTGAAGCAGATACAGGAAGACACGGATCGTGATTATTTCATGTCAGGTGAAGAAGCCAGCGAATACGGTATCATTGACAACGTCATTGTAAGCCGGACAGAGCTGAGCGATCTGACTGAAACGGAGATAAAGAAATGACAAAAAAAGGGCATGAAGAAGACAACCTTTTCTGCTCATTCTGTGGGAAAAACCAGAAAGAGGTTAAAAAGCTGATCGCGGGGCCGGCGGTCTACATCTGTGATGAGTGCATCCAGCTGTGCAGTGAAATCATAGAAGAAGAAATTGAAAAAAGCACCGGTGATATCGGTCAGACCCTGACGCCCAAGGAAATCAAGGAGATGCTGGACGGGTATGTGATTGAGCAGGATGGCGCCAAAAAGATACTGTCCGTTGCCGTTTACAACCATTACAAACGCCTGGACACATTGATCAATACCGGCGATGTCGAAATCCAGAAGAGCAACATCCTGCTCATCGGCCCCACAGGCAGCGGCAAAACCCTTCTCGCCCAGACCCTGGCCCGATTTTTAAACGTTCCCTTTACCATCGCCGATGCCACCAGCCTCACCGAAGCCGGATACGTTGGGGAAGATGTAGAAAACATTATCCTGGCGTTGCTTCAAAACGCCGACTACGATGTTGAAAAGGCCAAGCGGGGCATTGTTTATATCGATGAGATCGACAAAATCGCCGGCAAGTCAGACAACCCCTCCATCACCCGGGATGTTTCCGGTGAAGGCGTTCAGCAGGCCCTGTTGAAAATCATTGAGGGGACCACTGCCAGTGTACCGCCCAAGGGCGGGCGGAAACACCCCCAGCAGGATTTTGTCAAGGTGGACACCTCCAACATCCTGTTTATCTGTGGTGGCACCTTCAACGGCCTGGAGCAGGTGATCCAACGGCGAATCGGAGAAAAGGTCATGGGATTCGGCGCCAACATCTTCAAGCAGTCCAAGAAGAATATCGGTGAACTTTTGGAACTCCTGCGGCCGGAAGATCTCATCAAATTCGGCCTTATCCCCGAATTTCTGGGACGGTTGCCGGTGATCGCCACCTTGGGAGAGCTGAATGAAGCCTCCCTGATCCGAATCCTTACCGAGCCGAAAAATGCCTTGGTCAAACAGTATGAAAAACTGTTTGAAATTGAAGGGGTCAACCTCAGGTTCACCGACAGTGCCTTGGCCGCCATCGCCAAAAGCGCCACCAAACGTAAATCCGGTGCCCGGGGGTTGCGCGCGGTTATGGAAACTGCATTGCTTGATATCATGTACACCATTCCCTCCCTTGAAAACGTCAAGGAATGTGTGGTGGGTGAAGATGTGGTGCTAAACAACGAGGAGCCCATCCTTTTGTACGAACAAACAAAAAAACAGGCCTCTGGAAACTAAAAGGGTGTAGAGTCATAAAATGGTTGATTTTCCGAAAATATTCAAACCCGATACGTCTGACCTGTCCGCCACATTACTGCCGCTGCTGCCGTTGAGAGATATCGTCGTCTTCCCCCATATGGTGGCACCGCTCTTTGTGGGCCGCAATAAATCCGTCAATGCCCTGGCCTATGCCATGAACAAGGACAAGCAGATCTTTCTGGCCACCCAGGAAACGGCAAAAGTCGACGAGCCCCATGAAAAAGATATCTGCATGGTCGGCACCATCGGCACCGTTCTTCAGCTTCTGCGGCTGCCCGACGGAACGGTCAAGGCCCTGGTGGAAGGCAAAGCCCGGGCCCGGATCAAACGATTTGTTAAAAATGAAACGTTTTTTCATGTGGACGTCGAGCCGATTGTCGAGCAGGAACTGACAACTGCCGAAGCCGTGGCCCTCAGCCGGGCGATCATCGAGGGATTTAAAGAATATGCCAAACTGAATAAGAATATTTCCAATGATCTGATCAACAGCCTGGCAGCGATCCCAGAACCCTCAAAGCTGGCAGACAGTGTAACGGCACACTTTAACTTCAAAATCAAAGAAAAACAGCGTCTGCTTGAAACAGAAAATTTGAAAGACCGCATGACCCATCTGCTGCATCTGATCAAGATGGAAACCGACATCTTTAAAACCGATCAGCAGATCAAAGGCCGCGTCAAATCTCAGATGGAAAAAACCCAGAAGCAGTATTATCTGAATGAGCAGATACGGGCCATTAAAAAAGAGATGGGCGCCGGGGAAGACCCAGGCGACGAGCTCCGGGAGCTTGAAAAAAGGATCAAACGCAAGCGTATGTCCCGGGAGGCGACAAAAAAAACCCGACACGAGTTTAAAAAACTCAAGCTCATGACCCCCATGTCGGCCGAGGCCACAGTGGTGCGCAATTATATTGACTGGATCATCGGCCTGCCGTGGTTTGACCGCAGTCGAATACGCCAAAATATCGATGATGCCGAGACCATCCTCAACGAGGATCATTACGGCTTGGAAAAACCCAAAGAACGGATTCTCGAGTATCTGGCGGTCCAGACGCTCATAAAAAAGGTACGGGGCCCGATTCTCTGCCTGGTAGGCCCCCCGGGCGTTGGCAAAACATCCCTGGCCCGTTCGGTGGCCCGGGCCACTGGCCGCAAATTTGTCCGACTCAGCCTCGGCGGTGTTCGGGATGAGGCGGAAATTCGGGGGCATCGCCGTACCTATATCGGTGCCATGCCCGGAAAAATTATCCAGTCCCTGAAAAAAGCAGAGGTCAACAACCCCGTATTCTGTCTGGACGAGGTGGACAAGATGAGTATGGATTTCCGGGGCGATCCTTCCGCAGCCCTGCTTGAAGTCCTCGATCCGGAACAGAACTTCAGCTTCAACGATCACTATCTGGATATCGACTATGACCTGTCGGATATCATGTTTATTACCACTGCCAATACGTTGCCTGATATCCCGCTGCCCCTCCAGGACCGAATGGAGATTATTCGGCTGCCCGGATATACGGAACATGAAAAATACAACATTGCCAGGCAGTTTCTGGTTCCCAAACAGATCAAGATGAATGGCCTTGAATCAAAGGATGTTCGATTTTCCAAAAATGCGATCCTCTCCATTGCCCAGCGCTATACCCGGGAGGCCGGTGTCCGGAACCTGGAACGGGAAATCTCTTCGGTATGCCGGAAAATTGCCCGCAGCGTGCTTAAAAACAAGGACCAGGAAGTGTTCACCGTTACGGCCAGATCGATTCAGCGCTACCTTGGACCGCCTCGTTTCAAAAAGAGCCGAATCGAAGAAAAAGACCAGATCGGTATCGTGACCGGCCTGGCCTGGACATCGGTGGGTGGAGAACTGTTGTGCATAGAAACCCTGGTCATGCCCGGCACCGGCAAACTGCAGGTCACCGGTAAACTGGGCGACGTGATGAAGGAATCGGCCCAGGCGGCTTTAAGTTACGTTCGCTCCCGCTCCGAACGACTGATGATCGACAACGATTTTTATACAAAAAAGGATATTCATATTCATATTCCCGAAGGTGCCATTCCCAAGGATGGACCATCTGCGGGGATATCCATGTGCGCCTCCCTGGTATCGGCCCTGACACGGAGACCGGTTTACCGGGATCTTGCCATGACCGGTGAAATAACCTTGCGGGGACGAGTCCTGCCCATCGGCGGACTAAAGGAAAAAATTCTGGCTGCCCATTCCGGCGGTATTCGGAAAATCCTGATCCCGGAGGAAAACGAAAAAGATATCAAAGATATTCCCGGGTCCATTGCCAAAGACTTGGACATCGTCACCATCAAACATATGGACGAGGTACTGACCCATTCGCTGATTGTGAGCAAGGGTGAATCTCTTTTCCGGCAAAGCGATATGCCCTTTGATATCGTGCCCGAGAAGGATGTGGATCAACAAACTGCACTGCATTGATTAAAAACATCAATTAAGCTGATTTTGAGCTTGACATTGTCTTTTGGAATTGATAGCAAAGGCTTTCTTTGACCATCTTCAAAGAAAGCGATACCAGATTGAGGGCGGGTAGCTCAGTTGGGAGAGCATCGGCCTTACAAGCCGAGGGTCACAGGTTCAAGCCCTGTTCCGCCTACCATTCAATCTGATACAAACGGTAACATTCGGGGGCGTAGTTCAGTTGGTTAGAACGCCGGCCTGTCACGCCGGAGGTCGCGAGTTCGAGTCTCGTCGCTCCCGCCATTTTAATAAAAGGGCTTAAGATAAATTCTTAAGCCCTTTTTTAATGCCCAAAATACCGGTGCCCTCACAGACATCAGGACAAAACCGTTGCCCTCCTTCCGACACCATGTCGCATCGCTTCCCGCACGGAAAACCTTGAATTTTTGCCATTGACTATCGAGAAGCAACCCGTTATTTATGAATCACACCGTGTGAATCTGAATTTAATGAATCTGATAAAAAGGGAGGAGCACTATGGCTAATTTTTTATTTGTCCTGAGTAAAAAGGACAATGAGGCGGCAACAAGATGCTTTCAATTTGCCAAAATTGCGCATTCAAAGGGGCACAAAACGGATCTCTTTTTTATTGATGATGCCGTTAACTGGGCGGATACCCGGAGAGATTTCAATATCAAGACCCCCACCGGTGACTGCCCAAATGATTATCTACCGTACCTGGTGGAGAATCAAGTAACCATCGGCGTTTGAGTGCCGTGTGCCAGGGCTCGTCAGGTTGACGAGACAAATTTTTTCTCAAATATGATTTTAGACGGTGGACCCCATCTGATAGATATGGCTGCGGAAGCCAAAGTGTTTAATTTCTGACAATATCACCGGATATGCGCGGCCAACCCCCTTATACGGGATGCCATAAAAAAGGATACCGCCATGTTTGATGCATCCACTTACAAACAAAGACGGAACAGTCTGAAACAGCAGGTGAAATCCGGGCTCATCCTGCTGCCGGGAAACGATGAAAGCCCCATGAATGCTGCCAAAAACTGCTACCCGTTCCGGCAGGACAGTAATTTTTTGTATTTTATCGGGCCGGATACCCCCGGGCTGACGGCGGTTATTGATATCGACCATGACCGGACCACTTTGTTTGGTGCGAATCCGACCATGGATGATATCATATGGACGGGACAGCAATCATCCATCAGCGATCTGGCGGTCCTAAGCGGCATCGACCATACCGGCAGCCTGGAAGGCCTGATCGCATCCCTTGCACACCAGAATACCCAAAACCGCCCGATTCATTTTACCCCGCCCTATCGGGCAGAGACGTTATTGAAACTTGAAACCCTCACCGGCATTTCCCATTGCGAAGTGGCCCAAAGCGCTTCCGTTGATCTGATCCGGGCCGTGATCGGTCTGCGATCGATGAAAACCGATGCGGAAGTTCGTCAGATAGAGGCGGCCATTGATCTCTCCCGGCAGCTGTATGCCCATGTAGTGAAAACAATCCGGCCCGGTATGTATGAGCACCAACTGGCAGGGCAACTGGCCGGCATTGTGAATGCACATGGCCGGCAAACCGCCTTTCCCACCATCCTGACCATTCACGGCGAAACCCTTCACCAGCGCCACCAGCAACACCGCATGGGTGAAAATGATCTGCTCCTGATCGATTCCGGGACCCAGTCCTCAGAATATTATGCGTCGGATATCACCCGAACATTTTCAGTGGGCGGACGGTTTTCACCCCGGCAGAAGGCCATCTATGAGGTCGTACTCAAAGCCCAGACCGCCGGCATCGAAAATACCCGACCCGGGGTTCGGTACAAGGAGGCCCATATAGCGGCAGCCGAAGCAATGGTCGAGGGTTTAAAGGCTCTGGGTCTGATGCGCGGGGATGCACTTGATGCCGTCCTTCATGGGGCGCATGCCCTGTTCTTTCCCCATGGCCTGGGGCATATGCTGGGACTGGATGTCCACGACATGGAAAGTCTGGGAGAAGAGGTTGTTGGCTATGATGACCAAACCCGGCGAAGCGACCAGTTCGGTCTGTCGTCCCTGAGGATGGGACGGCACCTCAAACCCGGTTTTGTGGTAACCGCCGAACCGGGGATCTATTTTATCCCCATGCTCATCGAACAATGGAAAACCGAAAACAGATGTGCTGAATTTATCAACTATGCGGAAGTCGAAAAATATAAAAACTTCGGCGGTATCCGGATTGAAGACGATGTACTGGTCACCCGGAACGGGTGCCGGGTCCTCAGCAATACTATTCCCAAGGCCGTGGACGAAATAGAATCCATCCTCTCGGTATAACCGAAGATTTAAGCTGTTCGCTATTGGCTTTCAGCTCGAAACGATGAAGATGCCTTTTTGCTAATGGCTGACGGCTAATAGCTAACGGCTGATCTTCAACGGTATACGCACACTATGTGTCATGCCCGGCAAAAACCGCCATATCAAGCCTGCCGCCCGATTTTGTCGGAAGAGACACTTGAGGGAACCCCTTCATAGGGTGTTCTCCTTGTATTTCTTTGAGCCTTAACATCCCTTAGGGTTTTCAACACATCGATGCTGCTTTTTAACCCTCTGATATACCGGGCCATGCTGATGGCCCCACCGGCTAATTGCGCCAGGGCCTGGACAAAATTAACATCTTCCAGGGTAAAGGCCCAGGGCTCTGCAGTATAAACCCGCATGGCGCCGATCAGATTGCCGCCCACCACAATCGGCACCGACAATAAAGAGACGATGCCCTCTTTCCGGGCCTCCTCCGGATATTGAATCCTGGGATCATCCATAACATCATAGATCGCCACCGGCCCTTCTTCAAGGGATTGAGCAATGGAACTTAATGCACTCACAGGCCCTTTGTTGATGTATTCATCACTCAAACCATACGATGTGGCCAGCTCCAGTTCATTGGTTTTACGATTAAACAAAAACAGTGCACAACCCTTCACCTTCAGGGTGCTCTTGATACTTTCCACAGTCATCAGGGCAATCTCTTCCGGATCCTTGGAATGTGAGATTGCCTTTGTCACTTTAAGCAGTGTTTCATAATTAATGATTTTTTTCCCCATGATCTCTCTCCTTTCATGCCTGGGTCTAATGATTTATCAAGATGGCCGGACCGGCAAAAACCGATATGCACCTTCATGAGTGCACACCATTGCAGGAGATGATCTGCAAAGAGAATTAACTTCACGCAGTGATCACCTCTGACCGAGATACGCCATAATCTCAGAGGATGAGCCTCTGAATACATGTAACGACTCTGTATCGCTGAAAAAATGTCTATAATACGGTTTCAGGCGTGCGAAAACAGTGCTCCCCAAAAATTAAACCCGGGCATGCGTCGTAGACAGTGACGGCAGGTACTTAAAAATCCGCTGGATAACAGAAGAATAGAATGTTCAAAAAACAGTGTAAATTCAAAGGTGGTTTTGTACAGATAAGAAATAGTTGCCTATGGCAACCATTCCCGCACAACAACACCGGTCAGGGCCGGACAGCGGCAGGGGATATGTTTTAAAGAATCTGTCATCGGGGGTCCTGCAACCGATGGCGATAAAAACATCGTTGAATGAATCATATTTTGAGTTGGGCCGAATGTCAAATAAAATTGGCAGCGCCGATTACACCGGCCATGATATACAGCCGTCTGCCACCTGTCCAAGCCCTTTAAATAAGGTGCCGGAAAAAATCATGGCAATAAGGGACAAGATATAGCCCACAAATTATATGAATTTCCCCGCCCACCATCACCGCAAATATGCGGATCACCGCACACAATCCATTCCACCGTAAAAGGAATTTCCTTAGTTTTAAATGCCTTGATGCGGTTTCAGCAATCCATAAAATCAAATACGATTTTCGGTTTCAAAACACCTTGCTCCCGGGCAACTTTGATATTTTCCACTGATAAAAAATACCGGGGTGGTATCGGATTTAAATCAATCCAAAGCACATTACCGGTATGGCATGCTTGTTGCATACACTCATTTTCGAGAGCTTCAAATTAGCATTACTCCATCTAATGCTTAAACTTCCTCTCTCACTTGCGGCAGATCGGCCCCTCGAGATAGGCTCGTCGGGTCGATTTGTTTTTTCACAAAGGCATTTTCAGCGTTATATCCCTTTTTTTGATATACTTTATCATGCAGGATATCGTCTCATGGCGCTATTGTCCGAATATAAAAAAAGGTGGCAAACACATGTTGTCACCATCTAACCCATTATTTTGACACCTTATACGCCCATTGGCAAACTATTATCGGATGCGTTACCATAACGTTCGGAACGTTACAATATTTCGTTTGTTAACCATTTTACACTAATATAAATTCATGTTTCGTTAAAAAATATTATATTTTAAATAGTTCAAATTCCCTACGCCTGACCGGGCAGAATCTATCCGGTTTCAAGCCGGCTTTTGAGGAATTATAAAGAATTCACCAAGTGGCACAAAATTTGCGGATTAAAGCCTCCTTATCAGGCGTCCACTCTGGAGAATGAATTTAAAAAAACACCGCCTTCGTGCTTTTATCTCCCTGTATGGATTCCGCAGATGAAAAGGGAGAAAACGAGTTTTATTAGAGGTATCGACAATGGCACCTGGAAAAATACCGGATACCAAACAGTTTGAATCTGTCATCACCCATGGGACTGTCCTGGTGGATTTCAACGCCCCTGGGTGCTCCCCGTGCAGGGCACAGCATCCCATCATTACAAAATTATCCAAAGAATTTAAAGGCCAGAGCCACCATCCTTGAAATTGATGTGGATAAAAATCAACAAACCGCCATGCAACTGGGTATTGCCAGCATCCCGACCCTGATCATTTTCAAAAATAGAAAAAAAAGTCTCCCGATTTGTCGGGCTTCAAAATGCTAAATCACTTTTCAATGCCCTTACCAAAACATTGCACCCATAGTCCTTGGTATCCAGGACCATTTTTTAAACTGCCCACAAATGAACGCCCGATGGCCCGCTGTCACCCCCGACCTGCCGCCCATACGGTTTTCATCTTTTTTCCCAGAATTGTTTTTTACTTGACGATCCATGGTATCTTCTATATATAACTTTTATAATTCTTTGTTGTAATTTCAAATGCTTAAAAAGCGTCCGGATTGCAACAAAAAAACATGCGGATATGCCCCCAAACATGTTTGCGGACAGCCGTAAAAATTTTTTCGTGAAAGATTAAAAAGTACAATATTTCAAATAGTTGGTTTTTCTAACCACGTTATTTACAAACCTTATGAGCCACAATCCATATTTTTCGCCTAACTTGTTTATGCCTTCCGGCCCAACGCCTTCCTGGGCAATACACCTGTGCATGGCATTTTATAGACCTGATATGATATTCTGGACGACAGAGGTGTCATACATGGGCCACGGTTCCATGAAAAAAGCCATTACGGAGGGTGCAAACTAAAGCGTTATGGGCAATGAATTAACAGTGCTGCTGGTATTACTCCTTTTCTCTGGTTTCTTTTCTTCAGCGGAAACCGCTCTGTTTTCCATCAGTCGGACAAGGGCGATCCATCTTGCCAAAGAAAATGGCAGAACCTATAAACTGATCTGGCAGATGAAGCGTGATCCGCACAGACTTCTTTCCACCATCCTGATCGGAAACAATATCGTCAATGTCGGTGCTTCGGCCCTGGCGACCTCACTGACCATCCAGATGGTTTCCAGCAATGCCGTTGGGGTAACTACCGGCATCATGACCCTTCTCATTCTGGTTTTCGGGGAAGTTTTTCCAAAATCAATTGCCACCCGCAACAACCTGATGGTGGCCCGTATCGTCATCGTCCCCATCTACTGGATGTCAATTGTGTTTTATCCAATTATTTTATTTTTAAATTTTATCCCCCGGTTAACCGGTAAAATTAAAAAAACACCTTCTTTGACAGAAGAAGAGCTGATGACATATGTTGAAGTCGTGGAAGAAGAGGGTGAAATTAAAGAAGAAGAAAAAGAATTTATTCATAATATTTTTGAATTTGATGATACCAATGCCTCGGAAATCATGACGCCGCGCGGGGATATGTTTGCCCTGGATATCGATGAAACACCGGATTTCGGGAAAATCGGCAAATCCGGTTTCACACGTATTCCGGTTTATCTGGATACCATCGACAATATCGTGGGGATCATCAATATCAAGGATATCTTCATCCACCAATGCACAGCGGAGGATGAACCGAATATCAAAAAACTCATGAACCGGCCTTATTTTATTCCGGAAAACAAAAAACTGGATCAACTGCTGCATCAGTTTAAAAAACGCAAGCACCATATCGCCATTGTCGTTGATGAACACGGCGGTGTGGCCGGCCTGATCACCATGGAGGATGTACTGGAAGAAATCGTGGGCGAAATCAGCGATGAAAGCGATAAGGTCGAACCCCATATTACCCGGATCAGAGAAAATGAATGGGCCGTACTGGGAAAATCCGAAATCGATGAAGTCAATGAAACAATCCCCATGAATATCCCCGAATCCATGGGCTATGACACTTTTTCCGGTTATATACTGGACCAGATCGGTCGCATCCCCACTGAAAAAGAAGAATTTTCCGTTGGCGATTTCAAAGTAACGGTCAAGGCCATGGATGGCAACCGCATTATAGAGTATATCGTCAAAAAAAATTCATAACCTCCCCGGATAAACCGGCCGCGAAAAACAGCATCCGCAGCGCATGCGAAAAGGGCCAGCCATCATATCATTTGGCCAAACCTCGCGGGGACGTGTCCTTCGAATGAGGTGCACAAAAAAGGGGTTGTTTATCCGTCGGCCGATCTTTTTAAATCGGCAAGCCAGGATAAACAACCCCTTTCGGTCAACACTTGCAAGCGCTATCGCGCCATATGGTTTCCCTTTTCCTACATCAATTTACTTTTTAATCCAGCGCGGTACCTGAAACTTGTAATCTTTATACGGTTTGATGGGCGGGTCCGTATAAAGGGCCACAAGCTGCCCGTTTTGCACCTGATAGTGAACGATGGGCGCTGCCGCCTGTGCATGCCAGGTATTGTTTTCACCAAAGGTGATCTTGCCCAGCAGGCCTTCGTACCCCGCCTCCTTGAGATGTTTGTTAACCGCTTTAAAATTATATTCATCGCCTACGGCGGCAACCGCATCGGCCCAGGCCATCACACCGGTATAGGCAATCCAGGAACCCGCCGGAATGGTATGTTTGTAAATACTCATGTATTTATCCACCCAGGCCTGGGCCTTGGCGTTGGGAGCTATCGGTGCCGGCATGCCGGCAGGCATTTCACCGACAATACCATCAGCATCTTTACCCATGGCGTCCAGCACTTCAAGGGGTGAGATACTCCATCCGTAGCTGAGGATCGAGTTGGTGGGCTGTTTAATGAACTGACGGAAAAAAGTGATGACTTCCTGGGAACTGGGGATCTCGACATGGATAAGCGCCGGGTTGATTCTTCGGATTTTAGTTAAAATCGGTCCCCACTCATTGGTACCGTAAGGAACGGTTTCACGGTCCGCCACTTTCCAGCCTATTTTTTCAAATCGTTTTGCAATGGTATCTCCCACTTCCATGCCCCATGTGTCATCAGTGGTGATGATCACAATTTTTTTATTGGGATACTCATAGGGCAGGGCCGTGAGCATATTGAACATGCTGTTTCCCTGATCACCACCGGTATCGGTGATAAAATAGGTGTTGTAATATTTTGCAGGGTCGCTCTTGTAAACATCCACCGGGGGCGTGGCGCCGTCATCACAGAAAAAAGGGGCATCATATTTACCGTAAGCGCGTATATCCTGGCCCCAGCCGGCCCAGCCGGCATGGACGGAGGTAACCTTCATTTTGCCGCACAGATAATCCGCGCCCTGCATGACGACCTCAGGGGCAAACTCCTGGGAGTCAAAACGAACGATCTCAATCTGTTTTCCGAGCAACCCTCCGGACTGGTTTATCTCGTTTGTCGCCATTTCGATGCCCTTCCAGTAGTTGTCTCCTGAACCGGCATATGCACCGGTCATGGCCAGAGGCACACCGATTTTGATGGTTTCGGCTGCAAATGCCCATGGTCCCATAAACATAAAAACTGCCGAAATGATTGCCAACCACTTGATTTTTTTCATTTTACGCCTCCCATTTCATAAAAATACCACGTTGATAGTAAACATCCTCTTCCCGTATTGCTATTTTTCAAAACCGTTGCCCTTATTCACCGCCTGGTGCGGCCATGGACGGTTTATCTCCTGCCACCAACTTTTGCTTTACAGGGGAAAATCTTTGAATCAGACCGATGACCCCCTCCCGGACAAACAAAACCAGAATGACCACGATGGCACCCATTATCAAGGGGCGATACATACCCAAAGGCGCCAGGAGTTGGTTAATGGTTACCGTGATAACCGCGCCCACTACAACACCGGGGTATTTGCCGATCCCCCCGATCACCATCATGATCATCAGAATGGTAAAAACATCCATGCTCAACATTTTTGTCGACAACATCCCCACATAATGTGCATAAAGGGCACCAAACAGGCCTGTGATAAATGAAGTAAGGGCAAACACCATCAATTTGTACTTGAACGCACTGATTCCCAGGCTTGTGGCAAAACTCTCGGAATCTTTCAGGGCCAGAAACGCCGTACCCCAATAAGACTTTATAATCACCGCAAGAATCAGCGTGCAGGCAATGGTCAGAAAAAACGTTAAATAAAAAAACGGCACCAGATGATCTGAACTGAATGCGATCCCGAACAGTCTGATGGGAGGTATGGTGAGAATTCCCTGGGCACCTCCGCTACCAATGGCTTTACCGAGGGGGCCCCTTAAGAAGGGGATCATGGTCATATGGACAGCAAATGTCACCAGCGCAACATAGGGTCCGGCAAGCCTGAGACAGGGCAGGCCCACAATCAACCCGAGCAGCCCTGTAATGAGACCGGCCAGTATGATGGAAAAAACCGGGGGGATGCCCAGTGAAACGGAAAGTATGGCGGAAGCATAGGCGCCCATGACATAAAAGGCGACCTGTCCGAAAGAAAAAATGCCGGCAAACCCCATAATCACATCCCAGCAGGAGGCAACAACCGCCCATATCAAAATCATGATCAATATGTTCATGATATAATCGGTGTGCCCGACAAAAAGCGGCATAATGCCCATCACACAATAAAAACCGCTTAAAATCAAGATCATGCGTTTTAAACTCATAATTTACTCTCTTCCCATCAAGCCCCGGGGGCGTACGGCCAGAGTGACCAACAGCAATGTTAAGGTCGCAATCTGTACATGTATCATACCGAAATGCCATCCAACGAAAGCCTCGAGCATTCCCAGAATAAAAGCGGCATACAAACTGCCGCTGATGGAGCCCATGCCGCCGAAAGCCGTGATAACCCATGCTTTTATCATGATATCGGTGCTGCCCATGGGATCAATGAAATTTTTCTGACCGAGCAAAATGCCCCCGAGCCCCACCATGATTGTTGAAATGGCAAACGTGGCGGCAAAAATAAAATCCTTGGGAATACCCACAATTTGAGCGCCGGCGGGATTTTGCGCCACCGCCTGGACCGCCATTCCAATGCGGGTGTATTTAAGAATCCAGCCAAAACACAGCATACTGACGATGGACAATATAAAGATAGCGATATCCTGCTGGAAAAGAATCACTTCTCCAAATTCAAAGGTGCCGTTGATCATACCCGGCAAGGATTTGATGCGGGGTCCAAAGATAGCCTGATATCCAAAATCCATAAAAAGGGACAGGCCCAGGGTCAGCATCATGACCTTCATCTCCCAGTCATCATATTTTCGCAAGGGAGATACCAATACCTTTTCCAACAGGTAACCCACCATGAAAAAAACGGGAACGGCAACAAAAAAAACAGACAGATAGCCGCCGACAATTCCCAGAGGAATAAGGAGCATCCATGCAAAATAGCCCCCCATATTGTAAAAAGAGCCATAGGCGAAGTTAAAAGCCTTGGTCACCCCGTACACCAGTGTCAGGCCCACCGCCATCAAGGCATAGACAGAACCATTAATAAGACCGCTTATGATAACATCAATTATCTCAAGAAACATTTCTGACTCCGTAAAAACCATGCGCTACAACAATTTTTGAGCACGATACCCCAATTACAATCCAAGGAATATTTCTTTTAACTGCTCATTGTTTAATGCATCATCCTTGCTGCCCTCAAAAGAGATGGCACCTTCTTCCATAATATAAATTTTATCAGCCATTTCAATTATCTGGGGAATATTCTGTTCCACAAGAAATACCGTTTTCCCCTGCCTGCTGATCTCCTGTATAATCTTAAAGATCTCCAACCGGTAACTGGGCTGCAACCCCAGTGCCGGCTCATCAATACACAACAGCTCAGCATCAGACATGAGCCCCCGTGCAATGGCCAGCATTTTTGCTTCACCACCGCTCATGGTGGAGGCCAGTTGTTTTTGACGTTGCATCAGTTTGGGGAAAAGAGACGCCACCCAATCCATATTTTTGTTTTCATTGGCCCGGGCATTTTTGGAGTATGCACCGAGTTTAAGATTTTCCCGGACCGTCATATAAGGAAACAATTCACGGTTTTCAGCAATGTACGTAACGCCCAGATTAACGGTTTTATCTGTCGCCAAACCGATGATATCCTGTCCGTCATATAAAATTTCGCCGCTCACCTTTTCCACCAGACCGCAGATTGATTTTAATAACGTACTTTTCCCATGGCCATTGGGTCCCAGCATGACCACGACCTGGCCCGGCCCCACACTTATGGAAACATCTTTTAAGATATGAGACTCTCTATAATAGGCATTTAACTTATTTACATTCAGCATAGGAATCACCCAGATAACATTCAATAACCCTGGCATTACTGGTTACGATTTCAGGCTCGTCACAACAAATTTTAGCACCTGCCTCAATGATCAGAAGTTGTTCCGTCAATTCTGTAAGCACTTTCATAAAATGTTCGATAATAATAATCGTGACCCCAAGGTCTTGATTAATTCTCTGGATCAGCTCCATCAGATTTATAATCTCATGTGTGTTAGACCCTGCCATGGGCTCGTCCAGCATGAGAATTTCAGGGTTTGTGGCCAGGGCAGCACCGATCATCAGCTTTTTTTTCCCCAGCAGATTTAAAAGACCTGTATTTTGGAACCGTTCCTCTTTAAGTCCCACAAACTCGATAATGTCATCTGCATGCCCCAGATTCAGGCCGCCCCTGGCACCGAACCGACTGCCAACACGGATGCTTGTTTGCACATCAAGGCTTGGAAATATTTCAGGGATCTGAAAGGTGCGGGCGATACCGGCTTTGGCGATGCGGTGGGGGGCAAGACCGGTGATGGATTGTCCATCAAATTCGATGGTGCCTTCATAACTGTAATTGCCGGTGATCAGATTAAACACGGTGGACTTGCCGGCGCCGTTGGGTCCTGCAATGCCATATATCTGCCCTTTCTTGACTTCAAAGCTCAAGTCGTTGACGGCAACAATTTCACCAAATTTTTTGGTAATATTTTTTGCTTTGAGCATGTCAGCTCTCCGTTTGCCTTGCCCGGCTTATCACCGGTGCCCGATAAAAAAACGTGGGGAATACACCTTCTCAAACTATTCTGAAAACGGCCTTACCGCCCGGCTATGGTGAACTTAGCAGAATGCCGGGAAAAACACGACCAAAAAATTTTGAAAACAAATAACTGTTTATAGGAAAACCCATATATTGCGGCCTTATGATTCAACTTCACCACATGTCGGACAAATACGAATAAAAAAACAGATTAAGACTGTGAACCATTAAAAGCAGCCGGAATTTAAATTTTTTGGGCTAAAAGACAAATGTTGTATACACACCTATACATTGGGAATGTGCCCTATATTCCCTTGAAATTTACTTTTTGTCAACAAAGAATTACAAGAAAATAGTTGCCAAAACGTGATCCGGTCTTAAGGTGCAAATCATCTCATAATAAACAAATCAAACAGTTGACAGGCTGGTGATGTTAAAAAAATCGTGCCGGTCAGGGAGGAAGCAATTATTGAGCCAGAGTCTTAAAGGTTATTCTATATTCCATAACCGGCTGGAAAAGCGACAATATTGCAAAAACCAAGATTTAAATGCGGCAAATTCTGTAACCTGACAGTTGCGGTGACTGTAAACTGTCATGAGCAGATATCCTGACCCGTGACACACGCCACCGGGCCCATGAGACAAGCCACTTTGCACTATAACTTCAACACATTGTCAAATGTCATCATTTCACCCGATGGTTGAAAATCGCATTGCCGATAAACGATCAAAATATAAACGCTAACCGCTAATTGCTAAGAGCTAATCGCACATCTTAGGTAACAAATGTTTTGACAAGAAGGTTGAAAGCGTGTATGGCAGCGACAAAATTTGCTATGGAAAAATTTTCCGGGTTGCTTTCTAAAAAACCGGATGATAGATGCGGTGTAGCTGATTGCCGTTATTACCCCATATATGATGCTTGCGGGGGGTGGATCGATATGAGATCGTGTGGACTCTAAATCCACATAGCCGGGTGCAACTCCCGGGCTCCCCGCCACTTTTTTCAACAGCAGAAAAAAATTTATTTTTATCGATAAGGAGAACCGTGGTGGCGGTGACATGGTCTGAGGTACAACACGGCCGATTATTGGATCTTGATGCCGATGATGCCCAGCTGACGCTTTGTTTTGACGATTCCGGTGAGCGCGACAAACAATACCAGGTAATGGAAAAAATTCTGGTCAGGCGCCAGCGGGAAAGGTTGCAGCAATACCGGGACATCCATCGCCAACCCGGACTCCTCAAGCTTGAAACCCGTTTGACCCAGGCACTTTTAGACAATGGCTTTGTTCAGGTCACCACGCCGATTATGATGGCCAAGGGCCTGCTGGCGAAAATGACCATCGGCGACGACCACCCGCTGGCAGCCCAGGTTTACTGGCTTGGGAAAAATCAGTGCCTGCGCCCCATGCTGGCCCCCCACCTTTATTATATCCTGAAAGACCTGCTGCGCCTTTGGGAGAAACCGGTTTCAATCTTCGAAATAGGACCCTGTTTTCGCAAAGAAACCAAAGGGGCCAGACATGCCAGTGAATTTACCATGCTCAACCTGACTGAATTCGGCCTGCCTGTGGAAGATTGCCCCCGGAGACTCCGGGAACTGGCCAAAATAGTGACCGACGCCGCCGGGTTGAAAGCATATGATCTTGAAACCGAGAAATCGGAAGTGTACGGTGAAACCCTTGATGTGGTGGGCGGGAAAGATCGTATTGAACTCGGCTCCGGCGCCATGGGGCCGCACCCCCTGGACCGGGCATGGAAAATAGCCGAACCCTGGGTGGGCATCGGTTTTGGGCTCGAACGGCTTTTAATGGTGACTGAAAACGCAAAGAATCTGGCCAGCATGGGCCGCTCTCTGGCCTATCTGGACGGTATCCGATTGAACATATAGTGTCTGAACGAACGGTCAATAAAAGCGTATCGGCAAGACAAAAAATAAACTGAAAATTATCCGCACAACTCAAGGACAACCCATGAACCTGGAAAATAGGGAAAAACGGCCTTTGTTTTTTATTCCCGTTGAGCCCCGTTTTGCCGATACCGATGCCAATGCCCATGTTTATTTCGGCACCTATCTGACCTATTTTGATATGGCCCTGTTTGAATATTTCAAAGCCGTGGGCTGCGCTTTCAGCTGGTTTGTCGAAAACGGCATGAATATTTACTATGCCGAAGCCCTGACCCGATTCAAGGGCAGTGCCGTTTATGGTGATACCCTCCATGTCCATGCCAGGGTCAGCGCTTTTGGAAATACCAGTTTTACCAGTAACTTTTATATTTTTGATAAAATAACCGACCGGTTTTTAAACGCCGGCCATATCGTATCGGTGGTCATCGATAACAAAACCGAAAAGCCGATACCGATTCCCCGTAAATTTAAAGACGCAGTGAAACAGTTTGAAAAAAATGACTTCAAATAACACCACATTAGACACAATTTTAAGCAAGGCTAAAGACCTCCGGTTTTTAGCGGAAACCGAAATCACAGCCCTGCTGGGCCTTACAGCGCCCGGGGATATCAACGCGCTTTTTGAAACCGCCAGAAATCTGCGAAATACCTTTTTTAACGATAAAATTTTTCTATACGGCTTTGTCTACATCAGCACCTACTGCCGCAACAACTGCCGCTTCTGTTTTTATCGAAATGCCAATTCAGACTCCCTGCGATACCGCAAAAGCACACCTGATATCCTTGACGCGGCCTGTCAGCTGGCAGAATCAGGCGTGCACCTCATTGATCTGACCATGGGCGAAGATCCCCATTTTTTCCATCGCGGCAAACAGGGTTTTGATGAATTGGCCGAACTGGTGGGGGCCGTTAAAACCAAAACCGGCCTGCCGGTCATGATATCCCCGGGTGTCGTTCCGGATCATGTAATGGAATCGCTGGCCCTGGCCGGAGCCGACTGGTATGCCTGTTATCAGGAAACCCATAATCGAGCCCTGTTTAAAAAACTCAGGACCGGCCAGAGCTATGAGGAACGGCTGAATAAAAAGCATATCGCCCATAATTTTGGGTTATTAACCGAAGAGGGACTCTTGTGCGGTATCGGCGAAAGTGATGCAGATGTGGCCCATTCCTATGAAGTGATCCGTGACCTGAATGTGGACCAGGCCCGGGTGATGAATTTTGTTCCCCAGCACGGCACACCACTGGAAAGCACCCTGCCGCCAAACCCCATGCGGGAGTTCATCATCATGGCGGTGATGCGGTTGCTGTTCCCGGACCGGTGCATCCCCGCCTCACTGGATGTGGACGGCCTGGCCGGATTAAAACAGCGTCTGGATGCCGGTGCCAACGTGGTGACCTCCCTGGTCCCTCCGGGACAGGGTCTGGCCGGTGTGGCCCAGAATTCTCTTGACATAGAAGATGCCCGCCGGGCCATGGGCGGCGTACTGCCCATACTCGCAGAAAATGGCCTGCGGCCGGCATTGCAAAAAGAATACACGGACTGGATCAGACAGCGCCGGGAAAGCATTGTCCATCAATATACCCGGAAAGACAGATCATGCTGTGCGTAATCATCGGCGGGAAACTTCAAGGTGTTGAGGCCGCCTACCTGGCTGCCAAAGCTGGCTGGGAGATTACCCTCATCGACAAGAGGCCGGATGCCCCGGCATCGGGCCTGGGCCATCGATTCGTCACTGCGGATGTCCGAAATGCAACTGCCGTAAACCCGATAGTGAAAGATGCCGGCCTGATCATTCCGGCACTGGAAAATGATGCGGCCCTTACCGCTATTGTCGATTGTGCCCGATCGGCGGGGGTTCCCCTGGCCTTTGATCCCAACGCCTATGCCATCTCCTCTTCCAAGTTAACATCAGACCGGCTGTTCGCAACATCCAATATCCCGGCCCCGCGTTACTGGCCCGACTGCGCGTTCCCGGTACTGGCCAAACCCAGCACAGGCAGCGGCAGCAGCGGTGTCCAGATCTTTAACACCCCGGACACCCTTTCTCGTCACATTCAGTCTGTAACCGGGGAGTGGGTGGTGCAGGAATTTTTACAGGGACCGACCTACTCTCTGGAAGTCATTGGCCGACCCGGCCTTTATACCCCATTCCAGGTAACCGACCTGGGCATGGACCCCGGGTATGACTGCAACCGGGTCGTAGGGCCCACCGACCTTGATGCGCCCCTTGTTTCCGAATTTAACCGCATGGGCGTATCTTTAGCCGAAGCCGTGGCCCTTGAGGGGATCATGGATGTGGAAGTCATCCTGCATGACCATACCCTGAAGGTGCTGGAGATAGACGCACGGCTTCCCAGCCAGACCCCCACGGCTGTTTTCTGGTCCACCGGCGTGAATTTACTGCAAGTGCTAGGCGAGGTGACGCTTTCGGGAACCGTTGCCCCCTTTTGCCCGATACAACAAAAAGGGGTGGTATATGAACATATCCGGGTGTCCCCGGGTTTAATTGAAATTCTGGGGGAGCATATCATGGCCACGGCGGGACCGCTCCACCTGCACACTGACTTTTTTGGCGCCGACGAGGCGATCACCAACTATGTTCCCGGAGCTGCCCACTGGGTGGCCACCCTGATCATGGCAGCACCTGACCGGAAAAAAGCGTTGGCCAAAAGCCGTGCGGTAAAGGACCGGATTTGCAAAGAAACCGGCATCCGCCGTGTTCTGGATGAAGGCCCGAAAGCAAGCGGGGGGACAAACCAGTGACCCGGCTGAAAAAATCCGATGTCTTTCATATCGGCGCCGGTCTTCAAGCCTATGATGCATATCTGAAGGCGCAGACCGGCAGGACATTACGGGGAATCGCCTGCCATGCCGGCAAAATCGATCCCAAAACGGTAGCCGGCCGTATCGCAGCCACCCATATCGGCATCATCCCCATGACCTGCGGCCAGGGGGTGATCTCCGGATTCAGCGATGCGGTTGCCGGGATTTGCGCCCATCTAGGATTTAATACATTTATCACAGCACATACGGATGCCGCCGGCATGGCCGAAGCCGTTGAAAAAAAAGCAGCCATCGTCATGCTGGCCGATGACCATCGCTTCGTCGCGCTGAACGTCAAAGAATACCGGGTCATCGACAATGCAGTGGCCACGGCCCGGGGCTTTGCCGCCGGCCTGGACCTCATGGCCGGGGGCCTTTCAGGGAAAAAATGCCTGGTCATCGGCTGCGGGCCCGTGGGGCTGGCTGCCGCCGTCACACTGCTGGGTTTCGGAGCCGTTGTCTCGGTTTATGACCGGGACCGGCAGCGCAGTATGGCTTTGTGCAAAACCATGGCCCATGAACACAGCGTGCCGGTGACCATCGAAAAATCTTTTGAATCCGCCCTTGAGACCCACCGGATATTATTTGACGCCACTAATTCAGGTGGCTTCATAACGGAAGAAATGATCACACCCGACACCTTTATAGCGGCCCCGGGCATGCCCCTTGGGCTCAGCAACGCGGCCCAAATGAAAATCGGCAACAGACTGCTCCACGATCCTCTCCAGACCGGAGTCGCGTGCATGGCCGTGAGCGCAGTGACCTTATAACTTAAACCGGCTACAGGAATTTTATGAGCATTACCACAAAAAAACCCGTTAAAAGATACTATCGCAAACGTGTGGAACTGTTTCGACTCATTGACAAAATCAAACTGTGGCCGTCCCGCAGCGGCAGATTGCACGGCATTCGAACCATTGATAGAATGGGCGATGAGGCCAGAATCACCACCCATTGCAACAAAACCTTCATGGTCAATAATTCCCGCAACAGCAGAGCCGCCCGCTGGCTCCGCAACAAATGGTTTCACACCATCTGCCCAACCTGCAAGATACCCGACTGGAAACTGGCCAAATATTCATCCACCCAGTTCAAACGACATCACGGCTCCCTTCTGCTGGATGATGCAAAAGAGAACAACCGGTAAACGGTTTATCCCGGACGGATCCTGTTTTTGTTCTTAATTTTCAGGATTCATTCTAACGAAAATGATAAAAAAACATGAAAAATACGTTTTTATCTTGAATTTTATGAAAGTCCTATATAAATGAGGGCAAAGTTTGGCATGACCTAAAAAATCGTAATGCGTATGTTTCGGGTTTAAAAATTAAATGCAGCAAAAAAAAGGAGAGGACAATGATTATTATTGGTGAACTCATCAACGCCAGCCGAAAGGCTGTTGGTGCACACATTGAGAATCAGGATGCAGCGGCAATTAAAAAAATTGCCAGAGATGAATTTGAAGCAGGCGCCAATTATATTGACGTAAATGCCGGCATCTTCGTGGGAAAAGAACCTGAATATCTCACATGGCTGGTAAAAACCGTGCAGGAAGAGGTCGATGCCGTATGCGCCATTGACAGCCCTGATCCCAAAGCCATCGAAGCGGCCCTGGCCGTTCACAAGGGCACCCCCATGATCAATTCGATCTCCCTGGAAAAAGATCGCTATGATGTTTTGATGCCCATCCTGGCGGGTACGGACCTCAAAGTGGTGGCGCTGTGCATGAGCGATGACGGCATGCCGGAAACCGTGGATGACCGCATGGCCATTGCCGACAAACTGATCAACGGTTTGCTCCAGAACAATGTCAAACTGGAAAACATTTATGTTGATCCGCTGGTACAGCCCCTTTCTGTAAACAAGAATTTCGGGACTGAATTTTTAAATTCCATTGAAAAAATCATGACCACCTTCAAGGGTATCCATACCACCTGCGGGCTTTCCAACATCTCCTACGGACTGCCCAATCGAAAATTTTTGAACCAGATGTTCATGGTCCAGGCCATTGCCAAAGGACTTGACGGCGCCATCATCAATCCTTTAGACAAAAATATGATGGCCAATATTATTGCCGCCGAAGCATTGGTGGGCAGAGATGAATACTGCATGAATTACCTCAAGGGCTTTCGTGCCGGAAAATTCGATCTCTAATTTTCCCTATGGCTTAACACAACCCCGGACTGTCTTACAGCCAGCCGGGGTTTTTTAATTTTAATGGATCGCAAAATGCCCATACTGTCCGATATCCAGATAAAAATTAATGCCGAAGACGTTCTCCTAACCCTGAACAGCGGCCGCAAATCAAACCCGAAACTGATTGATGAAACCGTAAAGGCAATTGAAACGGCTGAAAAACTATGGCAGCCCCGGGCCGTGTATGAGGACTTCACCGTCAACGGCATAGAGGGAGATGAGATTCTGCTGGAGACCCGGGGAGTCGATAATCGCACCCGGATTAAAATCGGCCCCCATATCGACCTGCTGGAGATGGCCGAATCCGCCATGATCTATGTCGTGACCGTCGGATCAGAACTTGATCGTCATGTCACCGAACTGAATCAGGGCAATCACCTCCTTGAAGCCTATCTGCTGGACAGCGTTGGCGTGGTGGCGCTGTCTGAAGTCGATAAAGCGGTCCGCCGAGAGGCCGAAAAAAAAGCCCGAAATCGGAACTGGGGTGTCAGTGACCGTTTGGGTCCCGGTTCTCTCATGGGCTGGGACCTCACCGGCCAGCGTGTCATTGCTTCGCTGGTCGATATCGAAAAAATTGATCTTGTCATAAATGAAAGCTGTGTGTTGATCCCGTTTAAATCCGCCTCATCCCTTATCGGCATGGGGCCGGCCTATCCCTCTAAAAAGGTGGGGTCCATCTGCCGGTTTTGCGTGCACGCAGGGTCCTGCTGGCGTAAAAGAGAAAATTAAGGCGCTTTTTATAAAAAAATACAACTTGCCGGGTGCTCCGGGCTGCCATACGCTGCACCGCAACCGGTTAAATGTCTTAGACACGTCTCTGATACTTTATTTTATCTATTAATCAAGATAGTTACAATTTTTATGCCGGCTATTTTCGCTACCGGCCGCCCTGGTTTTATCCGGGGACAATTGCCGTAGAATCCCTATTTTAAGGTCTTTAAAAAAAATATTTCCCATAAAACATTGATGAATACGGGATTAACCTGTTGACATTTCAAATAACGTGCTGTAATTCCTTAGCAACATGGGAAATGGAAAAATCAATTAATCCAAAGAAAGGAGAACAGACAGAATGACAAAAGCAGAATTAGTTGAATTGATGGCAAATGATGCCGGCATTACCAAAGTGGCCGCTTCGGCAGCGCTTGATTCTTTTATGGGCAATGTTACCAAGGCGCTGAAGAAAAAAGAAGCCAAAGTCACCCTGGTCGGTTTTGGCACGTTTTCAAAAGTTCGTCGTAAAGCCCGTAAAGGCCGCAACCCGCAAACCGGAGAAGAGATCAAAATCAAGGCTCACAATGTCGTTAAATTCTCTCCAGGTAAAAAACTTAAAGACGCTATTTAACCATTTTTTTAAAAAAGGCGGTCTCAACAGGCGTTATGCCTGAAGGTCGCCTTTTTTAATACCGCACGCCTGTTTTGTCAAACCTGGACCGCCCCCTTTACGTTGCCCAATAACATTAAAAATTTGCAACCCCATTTTTGCGCGAATCCTTACTGCGACAAATAACGGCGAATGAGACGCCCGATGAGGGAAAGCATAACGCCGGCACTCATGGCAACCAGGCAAACGGGAACCCCGACACAGGATCTGTATTGGTCAGTTTCAAACGCAACCCAGAGACCGATCACCCCGAAAACCAGAACCATGAGCATCAGCCCCAGAACAAGATAGCAGGCGGTATCCGAATCATACCAGGGAACGATGACTTTTCTGTGAACGGGATTTTGATCCAGACGCATTTGGTTTTTCCCCAGCCCCAGACAATCCTTTCCGGTCATGACCGGTGACGCGTGGGGCTTTATACAAAAGTTAATTTATGCTATATTCTCCCTGTTGGAAACCTTTACTAACCAGACATGGTGGAAAAAATCAAGCAATGCCGCAAACCAGATGCCACCGCCCGGCCCTATCGCTGATAATGATGATAACGGCTGCTGTTTCAGCCGGCCTCATCGCCGGCTGTGCAGGGACCCCCGGAAAATTAATAATCAATGACAATTCCAGATCCTACCCGACGGGCAGTATCATCTCCGGCAAATCAGGGGCACCGGTTTTGCCGGAAGCCATGGCGGCGGATCTGGCACGGGTTCGAATTGTCTATGTCGGTGAAAACCACCATAACCTGGAGCACCATAAAATTCAACTTCGAATTATTAAAGGGATTTATAAAAAACACCCGGATCTCATCGTGGGCATGGAAATGTTTGATAAAACCTATCAAGTTGTTCTGGATCAATGGTCCGCCGGAGCCCTGGACGAAAAAGCGTTTCTGCAAAAAACGCACTGGTATGTAAACTGGCGGTTTAACTATGACCTGTACCGCGATATACTCGATTTTGCCAGAAGGCATGGGATAAGAATCATCGGACTCAACATTCCCCCCCATATTCCACCCAAAATTGCCATTGGCGGTATCGACAGCCTGCTTGATGATGATCGCCGATATCTACCCGATGACATTGACACCTCAAGACCGGCCCATCGCGCCTATCTTCAAAAAATATTTAAATTCCATCACCTGCCGGGTCAGGGGGCGTTTGAAAATTTTTATATGGCCCAGTGCGTATGGGAAGACACAATGGCCGAATCCATCGCCCTGAACCTTGGCCAACACCCTATGGTGGTCATTGCCGGCAATGGCCACATCCGAAATAAATTCGGCATACCGGACCGGGCGTACAAACGAACCCGGGTGCCGTTTCGAACCGTCGGCCTGCTCCCGACAGGGGGCCGTGCCGATCTCTCCTTTGCAGATTATATCTGGGTCACACCACCGGACGCGAAACAACCCCGCCATGGGCACTGATGGTACTATCCGTTCACCCTTTTTTTGATTCAAACCCCCACAGCAACGCTTTAAAACGGGTAAACGCCCCGGAGCGTGCCACTTGAAACGGCGAGGGGCCACTTTTTTTATGAAAATTTTCTTGACTTTTGATAGGCTCCCGGAATTGTTTGAGATAACAGTCTTCGACAGCTCATAACGCAATATATGGATTTTTTATCTTGACAAACAACAACATATTGCGTTAATCAAAATTTCGTTCTACAAACAAACCGCATCTTCTTTTACGGTTTCCATAAAAATAAAACCCGTTCCGCACTAATCAGGTAACTTCAAAATTCGTTACAACGCTACAGGAGTCATGCAATTGGTTGAAAAAATAAAAAAACGAAATAATGATGTCACAGAATTTGATTCATCTAAAATCACCACCGCCATTGCCAAGGCCGGCGAGGCCACCGGAGAATTCAATGAACGGGAGGCCCGCAAGCTCACGCTCCGGGTGTTGACATTGCTCCGTGAACTTCGTTTAGGGCCGATTCCCGAGGTCGAGGATATTCAGGATATTGTGGAGCGGGTCCTGCTGGATTCGCCCTATTATAAAACCGCCAAAAGCTATATCCTGTATCGTGAACAGCATTCCCAGATCCGTAAAATCACCACCAAGGTCAGCGTAGACCTGGTGGAGCACTACATCAGCAAGCTCGACTGGAAAATAAAAGAAAACAGCAATATGTGCTATTCGCTGCAGGGGCTCAATAACTACATATCCTCTGATGTTACCGCGGAATACTGGCTGAACAAAATCTATCCGCCCGAAATCAGGCGGGCCCACAAATCAGGTGATCTGCACATCCATGATCTGAGCCTGCTGTCAGTCTACTGCGTGGGCTGGGATCTTCAGGATTTATTGAGACAAGGATTTAAAGGCGTTGAAGGCAAGATCGAGAGTGCGCCGCCCAAGCATCTGCGATCGGCCCTGGGCCAGGTCGTCAATTTTTTCTATACCCTCCAGGGAGAGGCTGCCGGGGCCCAGGCACTTTCCAATTTCGACACCCTGCTGGCACCTTTTATCCGGCATGACAACCTGAATTACGGCGATGTCAAACAGGCCCTGCAGGAGTTTGTCTTTAATATCAACATCCCCACCCGGGTGGGATTCCAGACCCCTTTCACCAATATTACCATGGACCTGTATGTGCCCTCTACTCTCAAAGACCAGCCGGTGATTATCAGCGGTATCGAACAGGATACCACGTACGCCGAATACCAACTTGAGATGGATACGCTCAACAAAGCCTTTGCCGAAGTGATGATGGAAGGCGATGCCCGGGGCCGGGTCTTTACATTTCCCATCCCCACCTACAATATTACGGCCGATTTTGACTGGATCAATCCCAACCTGGATAAAGTGTGGCAGATGACCGGCAAGTACGGCATTCCCTATTTTTCCAATTTTGTCAATTCGGACATGTCACCGGAAGACGCGCGCTCCATGTGCTGCCGGTTGCGCCTGGACAACCGCGAACTCATGAAACGGGGCGGCGGTCTATTCGGCGCCAACCCGCTCACCGGATCCATTGGGGTCGTCACCATCAACCTGCCCCGCATCGGTTTTATGGCCAAAGACGAGACCGATTTTTTACACCGGTTAAAGGAAAATGTGCGCATCGGTATCGAAAGCCTGGTCATCAAACGCAAGGTCCTTGAAAATTTTACCGACCAGAACCTGTACCCGTACACAAAATTTTACCTGCGGGATATCAAGGCCCGCAACGGCGTTTACTGGAAGAATCATTTTTCCACCATAGGCATCCTGGGTATGAATGAAGCCTGCACCAATTTTCTCCACGAAGATATCACGCGTCCGGCAGGCCAGGCGTTTTCACTTCGCATCATGGATTTTATCCGGGAGATGCTCACCGAAGCCCAGGAGAAAACCGGTGATATGTATAACCTTGAAGCCACTCCGGCCGAAGGCACGGCCTACCGTCTGGCCCTGATTGACAAAAAACGGTTTCCGGAAATTCACTGTTCCAATGAATCCGAGTACAGAGCAGCCGGGGCCGCGCCTTATTACACCAATTCAAGCCAGCTGCCGGTGAACTACAGCGACGACATCTATGAAACGCTGACCTTGCAGGATGACCTGCAATGCAAATACACCGGCGGTACCGTTCAACATGTTTTTCTGGGAGAACTGGTCAGCGACATCACCGCCATCAAGGGGCTGGTTCGTAAAATTGCCACCGGTTTCCGCCTGCCCTACTTTACACTGACGCCCACCTTCAGCGTCTGCCCGGACCACGGCTACATTAACGGCAAACAGGAAAAGTGCCCCAAATGTGACCGCGAGACAGAGGTTTACTCGCGGGTGGTTGGATACCTTCGACCGGTCAAACAATGGAACAACGGTAAACGGGCCGAATTTGACCAGAGAAAAACATTCAAAGTCGCATAATTCTTAATTCTGGTATGGAGCAGATCAAATGGTACTGGGTGGCGTGCAAAAAAATTCGATGATCGATTATCCGGAAAAAATCAGTTGTGTGATTTTTCTTTCAGGGTGCAACTATGACTGTCCGTACTGCCATAACCCCGACCTGGCCCAGGGGTGTGCCCAATGCCCGGCAACCCTTAACGAAACCAACATATGGCAGTTTCTGGAAACGCGCAGGAATTTTCTGGACGGTGTGGTGATTTCCGGGGGAGAACCCACGTTGCAACCGGATCTGGCGGATCTGTGTAAAAGAATTAAACAGATGGGGTATCCGGTGAAGCTGGACACCAACGGCAGCCGGCCCCAGGTGCTGGAAGAACTGCTTGAGAACCACCTGATCGACTATGTGGCCATGGATGTCAAAACGGATCCGTGCCACTATGCACCATTGATCCAGAAAAAAAACCATCCGGATGATATTGTCTCCAGTATCGGTCTGATCATGGACTCCGGACTGCCCTATGAATTCAAGACCACCTGCATCAAGCCGTTGGTGGACGCCGGCATTATCGAAAACATCGCCCGGCTGATAAAGGGCGCACGGCTCTGGGCCTTGCAGGCGTGCCGGGAAACCCAGGTCCTGCACCCTGAATTCTTTGAAAATAACGACTGCCGACTCGATGAAAACGAATTATTGGCATTCCGGGCCATTGGTGCAAATTACGTGGACAAATGCATCGTGCGATAAACGGGTATTCTGATGCCGGTTCATTCAGACTTGTTTAGATTGAGCACTCGGGCCGCATTCCCACCACAGATACAATCGATATCCGCCCTTTCAAGCCCGCTTTGTTCCAGCTCCTTGAAGTATCTTGCCGGCTTGATAAGGGGGAAATCCGTCCCCAGAAGAATCTTATCGATCCCGGCGACCTGTTTTGCAAAATCCCAGATTTCCCGTCGATAGAGAAACGGGGATGCCGCCGTATCAAAATAGATGTTTTTCAGGGTATCGCTGACCTCTTTTTTCAACAAATTGTAAAAAAAGATCCCGCCCCCCCAATGGGCCAGTACAATGGTATTGTCCGGAAACCGCCTGGCCAGGTTGTATATCTGTGCCAGGGTATTGGGGGTTTTCCCCGGGTAGAGATGGCCCACCGGTTCATTGGTGTGCACCAGGACCGGCACCTGGCGCCTGCAGCAGATCTCCATGATTGGCGATAGCTGATCCAGGGTTGTTTCATCAATTCCGGATTCATAAAATGCCAGTTCCCCCACACCGGCCAGACCGTCGTCCAGACAGCGAACCGTTTCTGCAACGGCCTCGGGGCTGGCCGGATCAAAGCAGGCCATTCCAATGAGCCGATCCGGATATTTTTCCACCACCGCCATCACATAATCGTTCTGCAGTTTAAAGGTATCTGCCTTTCGCCAGGGAAATCCGAACACAACCGCCTTGTCAACGCCCTGTTCATCCATGGCTGCAATGGTCTGTTCCGCGCTCACAAGCGTTGACCGGGGGGAATCATACAGGCACCTGAAGGCAGATTCACCCTCAAAATAGCGCTCGCGCGTATTTCGGATATCTTCAGGAAAAATATGGGTATGAAAATCAATGATCATTGGTTTATCTCCGCTATAAGGGGATGCTGCTGCCGTTGGACGCTTACAGATAATCTAAACAATATTTTCACCGGGAGTCGAAGATTAATGGTCTCGTAAAGGTTTCAAATTCAAGGCGCGCAAATTTTGCAATCATGAGGGGCAACCATCGACCGTTGAATAATTGCGAAATGCAGCGCAACGCAGGCGTTGGAACCTTTACGAGACCGTCAAGATTGACTATTAAAAATAATGATATACAATACGATAAAATCGTAAACCATTTTATCTTTTATAGGCATCATGACGACCCGAAATCAAGCAGGGAATTTAATTGCAGATAATTTTGAACGCCATGTGGTCCTGGTGGCACCGGAGGTGCATTGGAACACCGGTAATATCGGGCGAACCTGTTTGGGCGCCGGCGCCCGGTTGCACCTGATCCGGCCCTTGGGGTTTTCACTGGACAGCCGCCAGGTCAAACGGGCCGGACTGGATTACTGGCCGGAGGTAAAGCTGTCTGTCTGGGACAGCTTTGCAGACTTTAAAGCGCAAATGCAGCCGGCAAAAAAAGAAATGGCCATATTTACAAAAAACGGATCGAAACTTTTCTGGGAGTTGCCGCCCATTCAGAGGCTTTTTCTGATTTTCGGCTCGGAAACACAGGGACTTTCCCCCCGGATTCTGAGCGACTATGACGATGCGGCGTTTTGTATCCCCATCTCTTCAAAAATACGGTGCCTGAACCTGTCTACCACGGTGGGGATCGCGCTGTATGAAAGCCTGAAAAACACGTTTATTAAAAAAGGAGGGCACCCATGCGGCACACCGCACGTATTTTAACCCTTTGCTCGGTCCTGCTTCTGCTCATCGGATGCGCCGGAAACAGAAACGATATCCTCGACCAGGACCCCACCGGCATGTCCGATGAAGCGCTGCTGACATATTATTATCAACTGGATGAAGAAATCGCCAAATGCGCCCGCCAGACCGACCGGTCAGCGGTGGGTATCGGAACCGGCTTTGGCGGGCAGGGGATCGGTTTTGGTTTTGGTATCAGCCAGGGCATCGGCAACTGTGATGCAGACGAACTGAGGCAACGTCGTGTAGACGTCCGCCTGCAGTTGCAAAAACGGGGCTTAACCCCTTAACCATTACTGCTTTCAAGGGCAGCGCAGATGGTTTGAACCGCCGTATCGATGCTGATCCACTGGGTATTGATGACCAGATCATAGTTACAAGGGTCGGAGAGATTGGCATTAAACGATTGTCTGCAAAAGGCCCTGCGGTTGGATTCCCGGTTCATCACCCGTTTTTTAGCTGCCTGGGGCGATATCTCAAATGCCTTGGCGATATTCCGGACCCGCACATCCAGGGGCGCCACCAGCCTTACACTCAGGGCCTCCTTCGGCGGAATAATGAAGTTGGCGCCCCGCCCGACAATTACGGCCCGGCCATGCTTTCCGATGACCCCGATAACCTTCATGAGATGCTCCAGGTAAAGCCCGGGCCAGAGATAACGGTCATTCACCAGAGACGACAGGAAATCCTCAATACCCGAAAGCCGTTTTTTTTCCATGGTATGGATAACCGTGTCGCTGATATGGACACTTTCGGCAATTTTTTTGACAATGTCGCGTTCAAACAGATCAAAGGAAAGCTTCTTGGCGACTTCCCGGGCCACGAGCTGGCCCCCGCTGCCGGGTTCCGAGGATATCGTTACAACAGATATCTGCTTTTCAGCTTTTTTCTCAACCGTTCGGATCTGTTTCCATCTTTCCACCTGATCTTTGATAAAAAGTTCAAGGTCCGTATGCTCTGATGACATGTTTCCTCCTTTTAAAGGATCTGATATCCTGCGGCCGTTAATTCATCCTCACTTTATATTGATTTTCCAAAATACAGTCATCATAAAAACAAATTGACCACACCCGCTCACCGTCAGGACCACAGCGAAGAAAGGCAGAAAGGTTCCCAGATTAGAATAGCCGCACCGCCTGGCTGTCTGCTGAAGTTCTATTTTGCGCAACCTTCAATTTTATGTTGATTCCGGTCTGGCCGGGTCATGGATTAGTCCCCCTTCAGAGGATGCGGTGTCGTTCAGAAAAAGAGGATCTGGTTCAAAGGGAAATTAAACGATACCACTTTCGGGTCTTGGGCTGCAACATAAAAAATTAGACATTTTTCAATTTCATTTGGGGAACAACTGAATGGGTATGCCCATATTTTCGGCAGATCACAGATCCACCGTCATGCGATTTCAAAGAGTTCAGTCCATCAAAACCGGAAAAATCATTTTCCATCATTCAAAAGTATGGTATTTTCGGTAACGTGTATTTATGGCCTTAACCATCAATTTAAAAGTGACGCTTTTCCATGATATCGCTTAAAAAAATCCACACCTGTTTTTCAGTTACCATACCGCTTTCCTGGGTTCTCGGCCTTGCCCTGCTTGCACTGGTCTCCTGTCCGGGTCCGGTGACGGCAAAAACACCCGGAGAATATCAAACCCTTCAGTTTTTTTTTGAAAACGATCTCTTTGGGAATACGGACAAATACTATACCAATGCGGTACAACTCACATGGCTTTCCAATGACCTGGCCCGATACAAAGACGATGTCCGTCTCCCCGGCTGGACCCTTCCCGTCATTCATCGAGTCCCTTTTGCCAACGAACCGGACAGCGTGCACAATGTGGGCCTGATTTTCGGCCAGCAAATTTACACGCCCTCGGATATCCATACGGACCAGTTGCTCAAAGACGACCGTCCCTATGCCGGTTTTCTATACGGCGGCCTGGCCCTGCACAGCAAAACCGCATCCCGCCTGGATACCATGGAAATTGTTTTGGGGGTAATCGGTCCCTCTGCCCTGGGCGAACAGGCCCAAAATGGGGTGCACCGGTTAAGATCCATTGACCAGGCCCAGGGCTGGGACCATCAACTCAGTAACGAGCCGGCACTCCGCCTTTCCTGGCAGCGAAAATGGCGCCTTTGTAAATGGGAGATGGGAAATCTTTTGGGCGCCGATCTGATCACCAATACCGGCGTAACGCTGGGCAATGTCCGGATCGGGGCAAGTACGGGGGGAGAGGTTCGGTTCGGCTATCGAATACCGGAGGATTTCGGTTCGGACGTTATCCGGTCCGGCGCTGGCGTGAGCGCCCCGCTGCCTTCCGGAAAACAATCCCCCTGGGGCCGGTTTGGCATGCATCTGTTTGCAGGGACCAACCTGGAAGGGGTTGCCAGAAATATTTTTCTGGACGGAAACACCTGGAAGGACAGCCACAGTGTCAGCAAAAAACCGCTGGTGGCAGACTTCTCATTGGGATTCGCCTTGAGCTTTGAAACCGTCAAACTCACCTACCGAACGCTTTTCAGAACCAGGGAGTTCGACAATCAGGATGAGAGTCAGGTCATCGGGTCCATGACCCTGACCTGGGCTTTTTGAATCATATCACCCGATCACCCGGAAGGTATAATAACAATATTCAATGCCATTGAACTAATAATTATACGGGAAATAAAACGATAAAAAACGAATTTATGCAAAAAGTTTGGTTCCTCACTATTTTGTGTGGGTGCTCCGGGATCACAAGGATATACGATCTCGATTTTTATCGAAATGTCCCAAACTCATTTATGTCTATTTCAAATGAGTTTCCATCGGTTAAGGCTAAGTTGTTTTCGCTGTCGTAGATGTATTTCAAGCCCGCCAGCCCGGTGGCGCCAAGTGGACCTGCGCCTGTTAAAAATCACTCCAATCGGTTACGGGCGCCAGCTTCACCGGCGGATAAATCTGCCCGTGGCTTGGCGGCATGGAATTATAGACCCATTCAATATCAACTGTTCCGGTTTGAATTCCCCGGGAGCGACGCGAGCCGTTGAACGTTCCCCGGACCATTACATCCTCCATTTTCATGGTCATCCCGAAAACAGCCACACCCTTTCCCGGCGCGATTTGATCGAGCTCATCCCCGTATGCCATGGTTGAAAAGGCCAGTCGCCGGCTGTCCGCGGCCTGGCATTGCAAAAGGGGAACCAGTTCGGGATACCCGTCGTCACGGATATATGCGATAAACTTTAACGCATCCATCCGGTTAAACAGATCTTCGCTGAATACATTGAGAATCCGTTCCTTCTTTCCGGTGGCCGCACCGCCTTTGGCTAATTTTGTCATCAGGGTGGAAAGAATAATTTTGGGCAGCGGCAGTCCATCCGGTCCCCTAACATCAATGAGGTCGAGATAATGTACGGTGTTGATACCAAAATACGCGTTATACCGGAACATGGGCTGATCATTGTATGCCTCATACTCCGGCCCTTCCTGGCACAGGTGGGTCCACTTCGCATGCCCCCGCCACAGCTTCCGGTCCATACGCATTACCAGAAACCCGATCTTCGGGTTTTTCTGAATATGTGTTTTACTGTTCCCCTTACAGAACTCCCCTAAAATAACCTGTTTCGGACCGGCTGCGCCAATGGATGTGATCAGGGTAATATGGGGAAGACCTTCCGGATTTACAGACGCCACCAGTCCGACTTTTTCAGCGGGTGCAAATGCTTCGATTGTTTGACTGTCAAATTCTTTAAGATTATACGCCACCGCCGACCTCCTGTTTCATTTCTTCGGTTTGCAGACGGGTGGAACCCGTCGAAAATACGATTTCCGGGTCCACACCCGATGACTTCGCTGTTTTCGTCAACGCGGCCATGGCCTCTTTTGTGAGCAATTCGGCATCATGAAAAATCCATTTTTGATCCAATCGCAGGTATTTGTCCCGGCACAGATTATTAAACGCACACAATTCCCAACGGTCAACCACATCAGACAGGTTTTTTGCAATAAACTGTCCGATTCCGTTAATATTTTCTGAGGTCGCTGTGGCATTTGGAATTATGGGTGTTCGAATCCACAACGTGTTCGGGTATACATGGGCGCGGATGTAATCCGCCGCATACAAAAGGTTATCTAAAATCCGTTTATTATCATGCCCGGCAAACTGTTTATGCGCTGCCGGATCTATCAACTTCATATCAAACAACACCATGGCTGCATAAGAAAGCGCCTGCTCCAGAGCCGATCGACTGCACTGGCCGCAGGTATCCAGCGCCGTATGCAGTCCCTTTTCCCTGAGCGATTTTAAAAACGCGCCGGTAAATCCGGCCTGCATGGTCGGCTCTCCGCCGGATAGGGTGATGCCGCCGCCGGATGTTTCAAAATACGCCCGGTCCTTAACGACTTCTTCCACCAGATCCGCCAGCTGCCAGATTTTTCCCATCAGTTCCATGGCAGTGCCCGGGCAGTGCGCCGCGCACTCGCCGCAACCAGTGCATCGGTTTCTATCAATCCGCATCCCTGTTTCCGTTAGCGTCAGGGCATTCTCCTTGCACACATCCAGGCACGTTTTGCACCCGATACAGCGGCTGGCCACCCAGCAGACCTGGGGTTTTATGGAAATGCTTTCGGGATTATGACACCAGGCGCAGGCAAGGGTACATCCTTTAAAAAATACCGTTGTCCGGATACCCGGCCCGTCTTCAGTGGACATCCGGACAATTTCAAGAATAGTGGCCTGATTTTTATCGTTTTGTGGTTGCATTGATTGTTTTTACCTTAATTCATGTGACCATGAAAAATGGTTCCTCGCTGTTTCGTGTGGGTGCCCCGGGACTGCAGTCGGTCAAATTTACCCATATGTAACAGCGAGGAGCCTGAAAAATGTTGTGCAACACAGACTGTACTCTTTTTGCGAAGCCGCCTTTGACAAACTCATAAACAGTCGGATTTAGAATTTTTGATGACTCAGCCTTGCAATCACCTCATTTTGCAATTCCTTGCCCACGGACGTAAAATAGGCGTTATACCCGGTAATCCGAACCAGCAGGTGCCGGTAATCCCGGGGATGTTTCTGGGCATCCTTTAACATATCCGAATCCAGCATATTCACCTGGAGGCAGGTACCGCCATTTTGCGCGTATCCCTTTAAAAACGCCTTGAACTTATCCCTATGCTCGGGATCCTTAATAATCGACGGATTAAATGTAATCGTGTGACTGGCGCCATTGGGCAAATTGTTTAAATAATCTTCCCAGTCACCCTCTCCGTCTGCCGCCATACCGCCCAATGCTTTTCCCACGGAATTGGCGTTTGCCGTGGGGCCGTTAATATCCGCTCCGTTGGACGGACAGATGGCATTGGACAAAAACTGTCCTTTTGCCCGGCCGTCGGCACTGGCTGCCATTACATACCCGTCACCCGCCCAGTAATTCCAGCTGAGCATCCCCGGTCTGAACTGACGGCCGGTCGCTTGGGTTTTGTGCTTCCAGGTTTCAGCGGTCCAGACGTCCATAACCTGTTTGGCCATCTCGTCGGCCCTATCATCATCCCGGCCATATTTAGGCGCCCGGTTTTTTGCCACCGCCTGGAGCACCTCATGACCTTCCCAGTTGTCTTTTAACGCAGTAATCAATTGGGCCATAGTGCATTTTTTTTCATCAAACACCAGGTATTTAATTGCCAGCAACGCATCCACAGTGGTCGCATAAGTGACGGCTTCCATGGTAACCAAACTGATCTCGGCCCCGCCCTGGGTCACATCCAGTCCTTTTTCAGCACATCCTTTGACCAGGCAGGACAAATACGGCGTTTGCAGGTATTTTGCCCGTACATATTCGGATTTCTCATACAAATCCACGCATTTTTGTATAATATAGGCCGTCTGCATCGTATAGGCACCCCAGAACTGGTTCCAGGTTGTAAAACCGGTCGCATCCCCGGTTTCAGGGCCGTCCTGACGTATTTTTTCGGTCTTAGCCGTCATGGGAGACACAAATGGAATCAAATCCCTGCCGCCGGTTAAAGCAAGCTCCACTGCTTTTAACAGATTTTCATTATTATCAACCGTCCCGGACCGATCATTGCCCACCATGGTATTTTCAAGGCATCCCACGGGCGCGTAATCATGTACATTGTCTTTGTTGATCAGATGGGTAATGTTTGCTTCTTTTGCCTCCCGCAGCATCCCGGCCATGGACCGCTCATCAAAATTAATCAGAAACGGCGCCCCCTGGCTGGATGAAATCATATCAACCATCTTGTCCATCAACGCTTCCGGCGTATTCCGATGCATCCGGACATTGGGCTTGGGTTCTAAAATGGGCGTCATATCATCGATGACTTCAAGCATGGCATAGGTCAGGTCATTGGTCATGTCCGTCCCGCTTTTACCCAGTCCGGAAAGGGTAATGAGCTGGCCGAATCCGGCAGTGATGCCCTGGTTTCCATTACGAATCATGGCATCATAGGCGGTGTTTGAATGGACCCAAAAACATTTTAAAATTTCTTTGCCAAACTCCCGATCCATGCCGTTTTTTATCGAATATTCCCAGTACGGCAGCAGATACTGATCGATCCGGCCAAAGGAAACACCCGGACCGGGATAATTTTCGTCACTCATGATCAGCATGTGGTTTATCCACAGGGCCTGAACCGCTTCCCAGAATGTCTTGGGCGGCTCCCATGGCACCCGGCTCAGGTTCCGGGCCATCTGAGTTACTTCCAACCTGCGGTTGGCATCGGTTTCTGTTGCGGCAAGCTGTTGGCATATTTCAACGTATTTTGCCGCCAGATCCCGGGGCATGGTCGCTGCCGTCATCATAGCGCGAAGCTGAGCGCCGGCAGACCCGTCTTGCTTTTCTTTAGATAAGCTGCTGTACCTGGATTCCAGTTCCGCATGGATACCCTTCCAGCCCAGGATCAACGCCCTTTCATGACCCGGAATCAGATGCCCGCTGGTGGCTCCGGCGTTTCCATACCCGTGGCCGTGGAACCAGAATACGGACTCGCGGGCACCGTTTTTGCTCCGCGTCAGCCGGTTAAAATCCTTTTGCTCTTTTTCCGTCATGCACATGGAGGCCACAATGTTAAACCGGCTCCCGGCAAGCAGATCCCCGGGCAGCAACTCTTTTGGCAGATAATTGACCATGACCTCCCGGATAAACCATGCCCGGCGCTCCACCAGCGATTTATCCCAGAAATCATCCGGCAGCGCAACGGGCCTTGCAGACTGCCGGTAGGAGCTAAGAAGGGACTGCATCAGCATATAGGTTTCCGGCACGATATAAAACGTCATCTCGTTAAATTGGACGTCCCACCCAGTGCCGGTGGTCCAGGATGTGGCCTGATTATTCCATGCCCGATCCGCCCCTTTAAAGTAATAATCCCGGAGCCGGACAATGCGTTTCGACAGTCCTTTGGTTTCCTTGATCTGGTGTTGTATCGCTTTTGCGGCAACACTCATCGGTGACCTCCTTACATTTTTTTTAAACGCTGAAAGAACAGCCGTTTTTGTCTTGCACTATCGGGAAATCATCTTTCGCAATCGATCCTCGCCATGAGACAGCAGTTGATGCATTAAATCCGCAGCGCGCTGTTCAACCCGATCAGCAATGGCAGCGATAATTTTTTGATGAAAATCAAACACAACCGAGACCACGGTGGGATCTTGAAAAAACTGACCGGATAAATTCGTATACACCGGCTTAAAAGAGTTTAACAAAAGCGGATAAAGCAGATTATCCGTGGCAATCGCAAGGATCAGGTGAAATTCAAAATCCAGCTGGGTGACGACGTCTATATCCGTATAATCCGCCGCTAATTCCCGCTGAAGCAAATTATTAAGCTCCTCGAGCTGAGCTTTTTTGCAATGCCTCGCTGCCAAGCGCGCATTTTCAATCTCAACCAGCAGCCGCATATTAAGAAGTCCGTCGAGCAGACCGGCATCAAGTTTTCCGTCGTGATATTCCAACAAAGAAATCAGCAGAGAGACAGACCCATGGCGGCGAAAATCATTGACCACGGTACCTTTCCGTGGCGTTATGGTCACCAGCCCCTTGGCGGCGATGTCCACCAGCGCTTCGTGAACCACCGGCCGACTCACACCCAGGCGCTTGGCCAGTTCTCGCTCCGGCGGCAGTTTTTCATCAACCGCAAATTCACCTGATAGAATCAGCCCCTCAAACCGCTTTATGCAGAGCTCCCTTAAACTATCTGTTTTAATTGGATATAAACCATTAATCATCGTCTTTTATGCCTCGTTATTTTGGCTGGTGGTAATACCATAGCAACAAAAAAAGTCTATTTCAACATCTTTTCTTGAGATCGCTTTTTTGCTCAATCAGATAAATACACTCTAAATTCAATGTATTAAAACTTTGCACCTTTTTTCGATAGAATCGTTGGGGATTATCTTTGCCAAACTACGACAATACGACATCTGCCTTCAACCACTCAGGATACTTTCGATTATAGGCATATATCGGATACAGGGCACATTTAGACTCAATTCTCCCGGGACTTGAAATTTTGCAGTGAAAATTTTTCAAAAATATGATAATTTGCCCTATCGTTGCAAAAGCCGGAGGGCTTCAGAGCCGAGGCAAAAAGGGTGAAGCGGTCATCATCATCTACCGCAATCCCCTGATAACGTGGAATCTGGAGTCATCCGGCTTTCCCGGAGGGTAAAAACTTGTGCCCTTTTGTACTTTTTCTGCATATCACTATGAGTGAATTCCTTAAAAATTGCATCTTTCCCGTTGAACTCTTTCTCTTGGCGAATTTAGATCAATACCTCATGTTTTTTATGCAACTATAGGGTTTAGTTCATTCAATAGCGGTTGTATTGAATGACAACGTAACCGGAATGGGACGCGTATAATATGAGATAATGGCTTTACTTATTATGTTCAAGTTCTGTAGGAGGTTTTATGAACTGGAAATATGGAGCCCTTGTGTTTTATTTCTTGTCTCTATCTGTGGGGGTAGCCACAAGTTTGGCGCAACAACAAATTCCCTATGGCTACCAACTTTTGACGGATCCGGCGGTAACGGGCGGGCATCTGGTTGCCACTAGACCAGGGACAGGTTCTGCAACAGGTCTGTTGGCGAAGGCGTTAAAAGAAGTGGCCGGGTTTTTCCAGCCGGGGCCGGTGGCAATTGGAGGCTTTCGAGATGCCGAAGACCGGCGGGTTGAGGTGTTCTTCAGGGCTGAACTTCACGGGTCGCCGATAGCAGGAATCGCCTATGCCATTGTTGGCGGCGGAACTGGAAATACGGGATTCGTTTTTGACAGTTGTCAGACGATCCGCCGAACCTTACCGCGATTAATACAACTTTCCGGCAGCGCGGGGGGTGCTCCAGTCCCCCCTGCCTTAAATTGGAGGGATACCCCATTTCCGGACGGAAGCGGTTCAATGAGGCTTCCGGATGGGTGGGTAATTACCTTCGCACAGAAAGGCATGGCCTCGGCTCAGGGGCCTCACGGGATGATAGAGCGCGGCATATGGACGCCCGTCTACACACACAAGAGCCGCAGCCGCCCAACTGCCCAGCATCGGGGGCATGCCTTTGCCGGGGCCTGTATTTGACCCCACCGATCCAGTCAACGCTTTGCAGGCACATACGTTGTATTTAAATACCGTAAACCAACAACGGGGCATAGCACCGCGGAGAATTCTCCGCCTGGTAGAAGCCGCTCCGATGCCGCCGGTTCCCGGATATTCCCAGGCTGCCTGCATTGATTACGAGTATGAGTCGTCCGGAAGGCGATACCGGTGTATTCAGTATGTCATGTTGGGCAACGTCAGCGTGGCTGGGACCTGGATATTCTATACAACATATGTCGCGTCCCCGTCTGAAAGGTTCCCCCAGAATCTCCCCGTACTCCTCGAGCGTACATTCCGCACCCCAAAGCAAGGAATATGGGCCAATTTAAAAGACAGTTAAATCAAGTAGATAATACTCGCAACATATTGATATAACTATAAATAAAAAATATCTAGACATTTCAAACACTTACTGATATACTACCCTCAAACGTCAATTCCAAGGCATCTGGGGGTATAATGGAAAAGCTGAACACCGAGAAGATGACATTCACCGATGCCAGGCATTTGCCCATTGTCAAGCAATATGCCAAGCGCATTAACCTGGTAGAAACCATAAACCATTTAGTTGACAGCCAGATGGATCTGTCACCGGGCATGGCCATTTTGGCCATGGTTCTCGATACCCTTTCCGGGAGAACGCCCCTTTACAGGTTAACGGAATTTTTTGAAGAAAAAGATACCGAACTGCTGCTGGGATCAGCCATCGAGCCGGATTGCTTTTGCGATACAAACCTGGGTCGGGCAATGGACAAGATTTTTGAAACCGGAACGTTGAAAATCTTTTCCCAACTTGCCCAAAATGCCATTTCCGTGTTCGACGTTGATGCCCGTCGTGTTCATTTTGATACAACATCAGTCAGCGTATATGGAGACTACGATCTGGCCGATCCACCGTTTCAAATCACTTACGGTCACAGCAAAGCCAAACGGCCGGACCTTAAACAATTTTTAATAGCCATGCTGTGTGTTGACAGCAATATTCCTATCCTGGGCGTCACCCGGGACGGCAACGCCTCAGATAAGACGATTAACAACGAGGTGCTCACTAATATCTCAAAACATATGGCACGACACGGCCTTGCCTCGGGAGCCTATGTTTATGTGGCTGATGCTGCTTTTGTTACCGAAGATAATCTGGGAAAAGCCGATAAAACCATGTTTTTATCACGCCTGCCGGCCACCTATAACGAATGTGGACGGGTGATCCGTCAAGCGGTAAGTGCCGATAACTGGATTGACATAGGCCCTTTGGCCGAAGAATATAGCCGCCCCAAACGACCGACAGCACGCTATAAAGCTTACGACAGTATCGTTGACCTATACGGTAAAACATACCGGGCCATCGTCGTGCATTCCAGTGCCCACGACAAACGCCGCCACAAAAGAATTGATCGCCTGTTAAAGCAGGATCGTAGCCAGCTTGAAAAGGTCTGCAGGCAAGTGACAGATACCGCCTTTTTTTGTCGTGCCGATGCTCAGGTGGCATCTGAGAAACTCATCCACACGGCAACCGGGGGCTATCACCGGATAACGGCCGACATCGAAAAAATACCCAAGTATGGTCGCGGAAGGCCCGTCCAAAACAAACCGCGAACTGTGTTGCGTTATGAATATCGGTTAACGGCCAAAATTGTTGAAGCACCGGAAAAGGTAGATCCATTAAGGCTTCAGGCCGGTTGTTTTGTTCTGATTACCAATCTGATCGGGCAACAGGATGAGTGGCCGGCACTCGATCTTTTAAAACTATACAAGAGCCAAATCGGCATTGAGAAGAACTTCAGCTTTCTGAAAGATCCGGCAATTATAAACAGCATTTTTCTCAAAAAGGCTGAAAGAATCGAAGTGCTTGGTCTTGTTCTTCTAATCTCCCTGTTGATCTGGCGTTTGATGGAGCGTTCCATGCGCCAGTACGTGGAAGCAAACGACTGTACATTAACCGGTTGGGAACGGCGACCGACAAAGAAACCGACGTCTTTTATGATGACAACCAAGTTTGCCGGAATAATGGTGATAACCATGGGTAAAAACCGTCAATTGGCAAGGCCGTTAAAAGATTTTCAACGCGAGTATTTGCAAGCTATGGGGGTCACACCCGAAGTATTCACCGTTCCGTAGGAAGTAAAATACTCATTTTGAAAATCCGTAAAATAATAATTGCTCAAACAACCCTTCAAAAGGGTGCGGAATGTACGCTCGAGATCTGGGGTTCATCGCGAACGGCTCAGCACGTGATCCGGGAACGTGTCGAGAACGCCATGCAAAGCCTTAGGGAGGCCGGCGAGATTTACAGGCAGGCTACCGGGAGTCGGGAGAGCGCCCAACAGAGGATTCACGATAAATGGACCGAAGTCATCCGGGGGTCGCGTATCTTGGAGGACAGTTTGACCGGGGAACGGAACAGCGTGAACCTCGCGTGGTCTAAGGATGTCGTTCGGAAGCTGAACCAATCCGAAGGATTCGATCGATACATAGAGATTCCCCTGTGGCAGCTCAATCAGTAACCGAACCGCTTGCCCCTGAACCAGCGACGGGGGCACAGCATTGCCCAGGGTGTCTTTTTCTTCCGCCGGAACGATTTCGTATACACACCGTCGTGTAGAAAGCACATCATCGCCGCTGGCTTTCCCGGACCGGGTGTTCATTTCCCGGTGTTTTTAAAACCACGGTCAAAATTGCAAACCAGCCAATACCGAGTTAAAAATCTGATTTATTTGCGGAACGTTTTGCTCAGGCCCCATGACCTGAACCCAGATGCCTCTGGCGCTGATAAAGACGTTCATGGAGTGCATGGACATGCCGGAATTCTGATCACGTATGGTGGCGGCAATGAATCGCGCCGACCGCCCATTTACATCCATGGGCTGCTCAGTGTTTATCTTGGCACCCATCTGCCTCAACATGGCGGAAAAATTTTGTTGTTGCATCTGGAACATTTGATCCTGGGTTATCGTCATAATGCTGATTTGACACATGGCTGCCGGAAGGCTGAAATTGTAGGTGGCGCCCATGGGAACAACTCCCATGGGAAGATTGATTCGAAAACGACCGAGAGCGTCGCTCAGACCTTGGCCACCCGACGGCGGTGCCAATCCTTGAGGAGGCGGGGGTGACTGCGAGGAAGGATACTGCTGCTGTTGGGGTTGCCGTACAGCGGGCGGACCCCACTGGCCCTGAGCGGATATGATAAAACCCAGCAAAACAAATATGGCCACCATTACAGAAAACAGGTGCCTATGCGGTATTGTTTGCATAACCAGATCCTCCCTATCTCTTAAATGAGTTTTATCCTACAATTAAATATTTGTGATAATTCGCTCCATGGTTTTCATGATCTTAATTTCAATGGTCGGAAAACTCTGTCCCAATCCGTTATTATCAGCCATAATCTAAAAATAGTTAACTCGATATTTTATGCGACAGTGCTTGACCCATACGGGATTTGAGAATCCAGTAAACGAGGTACCGAAACCTAGTTTCCCGATCATTGTATTATTTGAAGCATTTAACCTAACTTGCCCATCTCCTAAGAAATGCGTAAAACACTTGGCATGTGCAGTTGATTGACGCACCCCATACTGCCTGTAGAACCTATGACTACCGGTCACGATATCTGGTTCAGTATAGAGCTGGCTTGTCTCTGTCCAACTGTATTTAGCTTCATGAGAATGCCCTTCAACCACTTCCCCCGATCGTGTAATACCGGCATCACCCCCAAGCGATATCTTCCTGACTTTTCGAGCGTCGACGCCTGCAAAGCCAAATAATGTACGAATCAAAAAACCATCAATCGCATGAGGCAAAATGTACCAGTACCATGTTGGCAGCGACCTGGTAGTCTCTGGCAACGGTTCAACGATCTCAAATGGTCCCTCGAGTTCGAGCCAGATGTGCGACATCCTCACAGACCCCACATTGATTAGGTAGTCTAAAACCATTTTCTTGCATTCTTGTACCATGACAAGTAACAATGCTTTGCCATTGTCATGGATTTTAACCGTCCACTGTGAAGGGACTGTCTGTTGTGCTATATCGGGGTCTACGTAGTATCTCGAAAACATCTCATTGATATCATAGATGTCCATCACACTTGGAAATGAAACAATTCCAGAGCTCATTTCGATTTTACCTCCGGACATTGCGGAGTTGGATAGATTCCAGAATTAATCCTGTTTGGATAAAGCCTGGGTCTATTTTCTATAATGTTATTTACATATTAGATCTATAACAACTTTTAATTTGACCGGATGGCCGTTAGTATCTTGACCAGTCCAATCGTAGTCAATTTTTCCTCCACAAAATGTACTACCACGGACCCAGTCGTCGTCCTGTGCCTGCCCTCCCGGCTTAATAGTTTTTCTCGATCTGTGCACCAAATGCCCGCCTGGTCCATACTTGTTTCCTTTCTTATCAAGTATCCATCCACTCCCAGATACACTATATCCCGCAATGTCTGACTTTTCTGTAAAAGTAGTAACCCAACTAAATCTCGGATTAGAGCCGGTCCCAATAATTTGTTTGGGAAAAGATATTTTTGGTATAGCAGGATTCAATTTCATCCATGATATTTTTTTCTCTGCATCCTTGGCATGTAACCCGTTAGGAAATTTCTTGATATATTTTTCATAGGAATCACGATGGTTCTCTTTTCTTGTCTGGGCCCATAGAACTGGATCCAGTAATGCGCGAGCTTTATCGCCTGAAAAACCTGATGGGTATTGGTGTAAATAATTGTTGTATGATTCAACAGTATTGGTCGAACTCGCTTCTTTGAAGAAAAGAGGCTCCATTAAAACAATTATTTGTTGTCTATGAGATCCTTTTGGAAACCTCTTCAAATACGCTCTATAATTATTAAGTGATGGATTAGCTATGGCTTTTTCATATAAAAGACGTTCAATTTCCGTTTCTGCATTCGTCATCATTTGCTCGTAAGCTGACTGAGATGACTTATCCCATTTTTTACGTTTGTAAGAAGAAACTTGTGATTTATCATAGAACGATCCCCAATCTTCCAGCTTTCCAGACGCTACTGCTATTGAGTATAAAAGCTGACGGCGCATGGTTAATGCGCCTTCATGGTATCTATGTGATTTTAAAAACTCATCATAAGCACCAACAGTATTTTTTTGTTTTGCAGTCATAAATTCATTATCAACAATTATTTGTTTCGCTTCTTTTATATATTTTCCTTTTTGGTGTAATAAAAGGTATCTTTCACATGAATCCGTATTCCGTTCGTCTTTACAGGAGTGCCAGTCGATGTCATCAATTGCTTCATTTGCTGGCAAAACATGTTTTCCGTTGGGAAATAGCAGTAAATATTTTGCATATCCCTCCCGTCCCCCTAATTCTTTGATGCTTTCCCAAACCGCATTTTCCCAAAGCGAAAAAACGCGATCTGAACACTCTGTTGTCTTACAGTTTTTAAACTGCTTCTCTAATTCATTAATTATGTTGATCATGTTGTCTTCAGCAGTTTGAGCAAATTCACTTTTAGGATGAGACGATAAGAACGCTTGATAGGCGTCTACTGTATTTAATTGCCGGGCTTCATCCCATTCGAGCTTTTCAATATTGCCTTCAGCAGTTTGAGCAAATTCGCTTTGAAGATGAGACGATAAGAACGCTTGATAGGCGTCTGCTGTATTTAATTGCCGGGCTTCACCCCATTCGAGCTTTTCAATATTGTCTTTTGCAGTTTGAGCAAATTCACTTTTAGGATGAGACGATAAGAACGCTCGATAGGCGTCTACTGTATTTAATTGCCGGGCTTCACCCCATTCGAGCTTTTCAATATTGCCTTCAGCAGTTTGAGCAAATTCACTTTTAGGATGAGACGATAAGAACGCTTGATAGGCGTCTACTGTATTTAATTGCCGGGCTTCACCCCATTCGAGCTTTTCAATATTGTCTTTTGCAGTTTGAGCAAATTCACTTTTAGGATGAGACGATAAGAACGCTTGATAGGCGTCTGCTGTATTTAATTGCCGGGCTTCACCCCATTCGAGCTTTTCAATATTGTCTTTTGCAGTCTGGCTATATTCACTTTGAAGATGTTCACTTAAAAATTTATTGTATCCATCAGCTGTGTTAATTCGCTGAGCATTCTCCCAATCCTTATGAATTGTGGCGCAGCCAGTAATTAAGCAGATTAGCAACAAAGATAAACATTTTTTAAGCATGGTATTCCCCTTTTTGTGAATTACATAACCAACAAACCCCGCTGTTAGCGCCATTTGCCTTTTATTAATGGGTGTTTCATGATGGCGCATGGTCACAAACCGGAGGTCGATCATGTTCCATCACTATTGCAGTCAGTTTCTTGAATATTGTCAGTTGGCCGATTTCTCGGCACGCTCCACCCAGACTTTGGCCATAAGGCTCACCGAATTAACATTCTTTTTAAAAACACGAAGAATCCGTTCTGTCAAAAAAATTCGCTACCGTCAACTGATCGATTTTACGACGAACTACAACGATCCCTCCATCCATGTCGCAAATTCCCGGGTCTATAACCTCATGCAATTTTACTATTTTTTGTCCCTTCACCGGATCGTACCTGAGATGCGCCATTTTTCTTGCCATGGATTATCCGGTAACTTTTTCATATCGAAGTATTAAGCCTTAATTCAAGGTTTACCCCCAGTCACCAGTCATTGTGTTTATAGTTCGGTTATATCTTGCAACAAAAAATCAACTATCAACGTATTGATAATTTTAGGTTTTTTAAATATTATGCCATGACCAACGCCCTCAACGGGTGTAAACTTGAGTTTGGGAAGAAATGATTGAATGTCTTTGATCATATCTTTTGTGATCTCAGAATCAGCAGTTCCCCAAATCAATAGTATTTCACGTTTTTGTTTACTTAATATTTGATAGGCCTTCGTGTAGTCCCCAATAGCATTATTTCTGAGCATAGATAAAAGAGACCGTTGGAAACCTTTATATGCTGTCTGTTCCACAAATAGTCTATTATATGTCTCAGAATCAGGATTACCTTCAAAAAGGCCTTTGGAACGATCCACGATGATTTTTATGCCGATGAGACGAGCTGCAAATTCTCCGATAACTGGTATTTTAAAAATAGTTGGCACTTTGAAATTATTGACTAATGGCGAGACAATGATAAGTTTCTGAATCTTAGCGGGGTATTGAGCGGTGAAATTAACAGCGGTACCGCCGCCAAGGGAATAGCCTATTAAATCGAATTGTTGAGTAATTTTAAGTTTGTCAACCAGTTCAAGTAGCTGCCTTGTATAAAGTTCCTGGTCGTAGATCACGGCAGGTCGGGACGAATAACCTCGGCCATATTGGTCATAACTGAGGGTTCTAAAGCCAGCATTATTCAAAAATTTTATTTGCTTGTCCCATGTCCACATTGGAACGGTTCCGCCGTGTACGAGAACAACTAATTTTCCGCTATCTGGACCCGATAATTTGTAATGTGTAAAACCGTCTGAAAGATTTATATATGTGCCCCCTATTCTTTTACGGTCGCCTTCATCCAAACTGTTGTTCTCTGGATCAAGTCCATAATAAATTCCGACCAACACAATGAATAATATTGCAATAAATGCGATCACCCATTTACATTTCATGCCACCCTCCAAAAATTTAGTTCAGGCATTTGTTTGATATCAAATTTTTGCCATCACCTTTTGTTCCGAGCAAAATTGATACACTAACACTTACATCACCCGCCAGCCCCAGAGTGAGGAACAGGCGGCGGGAATGGTCGAGTGTATGTGCCTGTTAAGTTTTTGTTTTTTTTAACAAAATCTCTCAGTGGCAATACTTCAATTGTATTTCCAATCGATATAAGATTGCTCCATACCCAATTATGATGTGTTATGACTTGATGAGCTTTCAAATGTGGTCTGTCACTACAGGTATGACAATCTGAAATGGTAACTACATTATATCCCTGACTCACTGCAGAACGTATTGTTGTATCTACACAAAAATCAGTAGCCCAACCGGAAATAAATAGCCTCGAAACAGACAATTTTTCAATTGTCACTTTGAGATTTGTCCTACAAAAAGAATCATTTGCAGTTTTTCTTACAATTAGGTCGTTAGCATCTTTGTGCAGACTGTTTAATATTTCCCATCCTTTTGTATGAGGTTCAAGTCCTTCTTCTTGCGTTCCATCGTGTTGAATAAATATAACTTTTCCTAAGTTTTCCCGAATATATTGTGAAAGGAAATTTATTCGATCTATCACACCAGGCTGATCATATTTATATGAATTTCGAAATGATGCTTCCTGCATATCAATTATTAACAATACATCCATTGGATTTATTTTCCTTCTGAAACTTAACGTCTCACATCACCGGCAGCAAAAAGCATAGCGAGGAACGAGCGACACTTTTTGCTGTCCGAGTGCATGTGATTGCCAGCCATTGATAGGGTCAGGTTCATAGGGCGCAGTGGTCTACAACTTTCATAGAGCGATTTAGCCATTTATGCCTGCCATGCCCCACTCGTCGTAACGATCGCCTCTAACGCAATCCGCCAACGCATCTAGGGCCGCCTGCTCATTATCCAACAATTTCACATCGTAGGCACCGAGATTCGATTTGAGGTTTTCCAGTTTTGTCGTTCCCGTAAGGGCCATGATGTATTCACCGCGACCGATGACCCATGCGAGCGCAACTTGTGCCGGCGTGCATGACTTGGCAGAGGCTACCGTTTCTATCTCGTCAACGAGCGCTACGTTGGCGGTGTAGGCTTCACCTTGGTAACGAGGAGTCGTTAACCGCCAGTCGCCTTCACCCAGAGTCTCTGTCTTGAATCGCCCCGTCAGCATACCCCTGCCGAGCGGTGAGTAGGCCACCAAAGATGCACCGACATCGATGCAGGCAGGAATGACATCGGTCTCGATATCTCGGCTGAAGATCGAATACTCCGATTGCACCGACGAAATCGGATGTATCTTGGCTGCGCGACGGATAGTTTCGCCCGATGCTTCGGATAAGCCGATGGCGCGAACCTTGCCTTCAACCACCAGCTCGGCCATTGCGGTCACAGTTTCCTCAATTGGTGTTGCCGGATCGACACGATGCAGGTAATACAGATCAATAACGTCGGTGCATAAGCGCTGTAGTGAACCTTCGACGGCGCGCCGGCAGTTTTCACGCGAACCATCGAGACCAATAAACTCACCGGTTTCGAAATCCCGCGTTGGCCCGAATTTGGTTGCGATAAATACGCGGTCGCGGCGGTCTGCGAACGCTTTTCCAAGCAGTGCCTCATTTGCGCCGCCAATTCCATACATTTCTGCCGTATCGAAGTGTTCGACGCCCAGTTCTATCGCTTCGTGTAGTAGCTTGATCGCAGCAGTCTGCTCCATGGGCGGTCCGTAAAACTCCGATAGGCCCATGCAGCCAAGGCCTATCGTTGGTAATGCCCGTTCAGTATTGCCTATTTTTCTTTTTTGCATTGGTGTTATCTCCACAACACAATTAATAAACGGTTGGTTATATGTTTATTGGGATAGCTCTGAATTGTGGGGCCGCGCCACACACACAGACCCGGACGTGCGGTTTTCCCGCATCCGGTTCCTCGGTTCTACTCGCTTCCGCGCGGATCTTCACAGTTACCCGTTACAAGATCCAGTTGCTATTCCCCGCAGTGAGGTTTGCTCGTGTTTATCCAGCCCTACATGTCCGGCACGAGTTTCCTTTGCGGGCTACGTACTTCCGTCAGGTCCTTCCCCGTGTGGTGGGCTTTCCCCACCTCTGAGTACTATGCCTGATAAGACACCCCATTGCCGTTTAGAGGTGTTCTGGTTGCCCAGTCCATCTCCCAACCAGGGACGCAGCTCAGTAACTTCCGTGTGTATTGTTTCCACAATATTACTCACTTTGAACATTGCTCCGGAGTCTTTGGGGCTTCCCGAGTTCTACAGTATCTCTTCCTGCATGCCACGGCCTGATGGCTCCTCCGGCGGCCCCCCACATTCTTGCCAAAACGGATGCTTCTGTGTTGCCTTCGGCGCACGTTAAAACCCTCGGCATCCGCAAGTTGCATTTCGAAACTGTACCAGCACTTCAGGGTGCGCGATCACCCCTGCGGCCTACAAGATTCTCTGCCTACGCTTAACCCACCTTGTTCGCTGTTAAAATTTCATCAACTCCGCCATGGGTCCGAGGCTCGATACGGGTGGGTGGCTAACCCTTACAGGGATCATTTCTGCCCCCTTCCCGACAGGGACTTTCACCCTGCAAGATGCGCCGAGCCTTACCGGCGAGGGCCGCCCCATGGCCCGAATCCGCTGTAAAGCCACAAGTTATGTTCTCTATTCCTTGATATTTTTCATGACAACGCTTTGCCGCCCTTCTAATTCTTCCAAACCAAGATAAGAAATAATATTACAATCTATGGCTCTATGTTACGTTTATCCAATTCTTTTAATACTAATTTTTGCTTCTGCATTAAGCCATATATCTCTCCTCCAACAAAATATGCATTATTTGAAATAACATCTCGATTTTCAACATTATCTAAACGGTCTTCCCTTTTAATTCTATTGTCGACATCTTTGATTCTATCATTAACGCCATAATAACAGTTTAAAAGCTCAGCATCTGACATTGTTGTGATTTTCTTTTCAAATCGAACCAACTCCGAAGTTGCACAGCTTAAACATAAAAATATGGACAGAGATAATAAGCAAACATTTGAAATTAAAAAAGTTCTTTTAATTAGGCTCATCACATATATCTTTCATAAAATTTACAATATCATTTACATAACGCTCCGGGTAACTTGCCGAGCCCGTCATTTTGCCCGATCAACGGTCACCCGGTTGTTATACGCTGTCTATTTCTTCAACAATGGACTCTCCTTTCGATTTGTCACCTGAAAGCCATTGCCATTGTTCCATATATCTAAGTCTTCCGTCTTCTAAAACTTCAGGAGTGGATAGACATTTTCCAATCATAACTTGATGAAGATTGTTTACATGATGATAATAGAAGTCCAGTTGGCCGTTATCCAGCATTACCCCTAAGAGGTGGCCTTTTATAATTTTGCCTCCATAATAGTCGGCTGAGATAATTTCTCTGTCTTGATGGTAATGGAATAACGTTTCTACGCCCACATCTCCATTCTCTGAGTTTGTAACAGAAAGAAATAATTTGCCTTCGAGGTTAAACTTCATATTTGCTACCTTATATATATCGCCTTGAATGAGGAACCAATTAAATTTTATCCGTCAGGATCTCCCAAGCATCTATCCCAGCAATTCTTGTGCTCTTTTAACGTTATCAACTCCAAAAACAAACCTGTTATTTTCAGCTGGATATCCAAAGTTAATTCTGATTTCATTGTCTGCGAATAACCTGCAGATTCCCCCAAACGAACCTGGTTTCCCAGTGACATGTTTTTTATCTTTGTGCAAAACAAATACTTCAGACACATCCCTGATTTTGATCCCAGCGTTTTCAAGAACATGTCTGGCGGTTATAGCATCTTCCACCACAAAATGGATGACACTCTGTCCGTTACATGTAGTTAAAGAAAGGCCTTCAATATTCACGCCAGCGGCACCTATGATTTCACCGATCAATGCAAGATTCTCTGAGGAATCGTCTTGGATTACGCAAATATCTTTCATGTCAAATTATTCTATTTTCGCGTATAATGTTGCGCTTAACCGGGCGCGGCTTTTTGCGCTCCAAGTTAAAGCGCTGGCTCGGCATCTTCAATGCTCTCATCGAAACGACTGCATGACAAAAATCAACCTTGAGCCAGCCAATTCTCAGCTTCAGGGACCGATTGAAAACTCCGGACCGAAGCGCCCCCTATTTCGCACAGAGTAGAAAACATGTTCGCCATCCCATAGTCAACCATCTTAGTTACAACTACTGCGACCTTGCTCATTATTAATTCGTCTGTCGAGATGTGAAACTCTGAAAACTGTTTGCACTCCGCTATAGTAGGCGTGTAATCAAGCGAGCGAGCATCCACAAGGATACTATAACCCACTCGGAACGAGGGGTCGGCCACAACTTTCAAAAGGGCCGCCCGAAAACCAGTTGCGTCAGTGGGCCCGTTTCCTACAATAGTGACCATCTTGATATTAGAATCGCTGCTTAATTGAAACGTCATTTTTTCCCTCCTCGCCCTGACGAACGGCGGGCATAAGGCGCGGCGGCTTTTTACCGTCGCCCTTAATGCTGTTGTGTGTGCCGAAAACGGCACATGTTCTTAAAAGTGAGCTGAATATAGCAGGATATCATATATTTAGCAAGTCTTAGACCCAGCCTGATGGAGGCGCTTGAGCGAAGCGACCGGCTTGCCGAAGGCAAGAGCATCCGCAGGATGCGTCCAACGATGTAGCGGTATGGCAACGGGGTGCCGGTGACGGTACTTCGGGAGGAAGCCGCCAGGACGATGCCGGGTGGTGTGGGAGGGGCGCTTAGTAATGGGCGTTCCTGTCCCTATTCATGGATCAAATCATTTTATTTTTTTCCCAAGGCCTTCCTGACTTTCGCGGCCAGGCCTTTGGTTGAAAAAGGCTTCTGGATAAACTGCACGCCTTCGTCAAGCACACCGTGATGGGCGATAACGTTAGCGGTGTAACCGGACATAAATAAACACTTAATCCCTGGGCAAAGTATTTGCAATTGGTTGGCCAATTCCCGACCGTTCATTTCGGGCATGATAACATCGGTGAGGAGCAAAGAAATTTCTCCTGAATACGCTTGGGCAATTTTGAGCGCTTTTGAAGGGCTTTTAGCCAGCAACACCTTGTAGTTGAAACGCGAAAGTATTCGATCGACCAATTTCGCGATCGACATTTCATCTTCGACCACCAGTACCGTTTCGCCGCTGCCATTGACCTCTTGTTCATCAATTGACCTTTGTTTTCCGGAGATATCGCCCAAATGTCTGGGCAGGTAGATCCTGAACGTCGTGCCCCGGTCCGGTTCACTGTAAACATTGATGAATCCATTGTTTTGCTTGACGATGCCGTAAACCGTAGACAATCCAAGGCCGGTTCCCTTTCCCACGTCCTTGGTGGTGAAGAAAGGTTCGAAGATATGATCCACCGTCTCGCGGTCCATTCCGCAGCCGTCATCGCTGACAACCAGGAGGACGAATTCGCCGGTTATAAATCCCGGATGCCTGGAACAATAATCTGCGTCGATGGTTGCTGTGTCTATTTCAACAGTGATTCTCCCTACATCGGCGATGGCGTCGCGGGCATTGACGCACAGGTTGACCAAAACCTGATCGAGTTGGGATGGATCCATCAGCACTTGCCCGGACACCTTTCCCGGATACCAGGCCAGGTTGATGTCTTCTCCGATGAGTTTTCGCAGAATCTTGAGTATATTTTCCACGGTTGCATTCAGATCCAGGACTTCCGGCACGATGGTTTCCTTTCTGGCGAAGGCCAGCAACTGCCGCGTAATATCCTTGGATCGGTTGGCTGCGGCATGGATTTCCTTCAAGTCTTCCCGCAGCGGATCTTCCACCCGCACTTTGTCCATGGCCAGTTCGGAGTAACCGATAATGACGCTGAGGATATTGTTGTAATCATGGGCCACCCCACCGGCCAGGCGGCCGATGGACTCCATTTTCTGGGCCTGGTTCAATTGCACCTGCAGCTTCTCCTTCTCCCCCTCGGTCCGCTTGCGCTCGGTGATGTCGTAAAAGACGCCCAATATGCCGAAAATTGTCCCATCCTCCTGTCGGATGGGGGTTTTAATCGTCTGCACCCAGACTTCCTTTCCGGCTTGGATGTATTTTTCCTCTAATTCTTCCGTCTGCCCCGTTTCCATGATGCGTTTGTCGTCTGTCCGATATTTGTCCGCCAATTCGCTGGGAAAAAAATCGGAGTCGGTTTTCCCTACGATTTGATCGGGTCTGATCCCCAGGTCTCGTGCCATGTTCTCGTTGCACGAAACAAATACCGATCCTCTGTCTTTGATGAATATTTTCTGTGGGATGTTCTCAACCAGTGTCCTGTATTTACTCTCGCTCTCACGCAGCGCTTCTTCCGACCGCTTGCGTTCGGTGATATCGAAACCTATTGTCAGTAATGCAGGCGATCCTTGATACCTGATAACCGCGACGGCAAAATCCAGCCACCTGACCTCTCCGCTTTTGGTGATTATTTTAATTTCGTACCTTGAAGGGGTATTTTCACCGCGTATATGCGCCGATGATAGTTTCGCTAATTTTGCGCGCATCTCCGGATGTACCATATCGTTCGGTCTCAGTAGTGTGGCATCATCTCGAGGATAACCGGTCAACGTCTCCCACCCCGCGTTTACATATAGGAAGCGCTCCCCCTGGTCATCACTCGTTAAGATAGCGATAGAGGCCGGGGATATAGATGCTATTGCACGCAACAATTCTTCGTTCTCGCGCAGCTCCGCTGTGGTCCGTTCATGTTGCCCGGCCAGTCGGTTCTTTTCGAGCGCGGCGTGAATCGTCACCGGCAGCCGCTGCATGTGCTTTGTGGTCTTGATGACATAGTCTGCCGCACCACGTTTTATCGCCTCGGCAGCGACTTCTTCCGAGCCGGTGCCGGTAACAATGATCACCGGCACACGCGGGTTTTTAGCGTGGACGGCGTCTATCACCTGTAAACCCTGAAAGCCGTGGATGTCGAAGTCGCTCAGCACGAGATCATAGTCGCCTTCGGCGAGTCGTTCCTCAAAATCCGCGCGCGAGGTTGCTTCAATAACTCTAAAGCCGCCGTGCTTTTTCACCAAAGCGTCACGCACCAACTCGCGATCAAGCGGGTAATCGTCAACGTATAAAATGTGAATGGGTTCGCTCATACCTTTCCCTCCGGAGGCCCCACGTTCAACGACACCAGTATCCCTTGATCCGGCGAATGATGCTCAGAAAACCCTCGAACGAGACTGGATTGACCAGGTAGCTATTCCCGCCGATGTCGGTGCCCGGGTATTCATCTTCACCATGCAGACGATGGAAGATATTGAAAATTTTTCGACCAGTATGGTTGATTTTACCTTGGTTTATGCCGCGAGTTTGAAGTCTATTTCACCCTCTCTGAACCATTTGGCGTATCCGCCATTTCTCTTGAGCGTTGTCAGATACGCCGGAACAACCGAGCCACACTCGGGCTGACTCATCCCGTCATACTCCTTCCGCTTGGATACAATAAGGTTAATCTTCTCTCCCTTATTGCTTGAATTCCTCATACCGAGGTCTTTCTTGAATGCATAATCACGGTATCGGTACAGCGATTCCTGGCGCTTGTTGTCCACTTCCGGGTAAAGGCACCGGTTACCCGGCGTTGTGTTGATATGAATTGTGATCTCGGTGTATCTTCCATGAGTTCCTGACCGAAAAACGTTATCCCCCGCCTCTCCTTTTCTACAGTGGGTCCCGTGGGCGTACAGTTCCCCACCTTCCCGGCTTCCCCATTGCTGAAACCTTCGGTACTATGATCAGCTAAGACTGCCGAACGTCCATCGCCGTTCGCTGTCCGGCCCGGATACCTTGCAGTGCCTGTCTGTTTCGTATCTCACCACGGCGCGCAGGCTCTCTACCATGGTGCCGGGATTTTCCCGATTCGCCGCCGGGCGGATATCCCTGTCCGATAATTATGCAAGGAGATCATTCGGCGCTCCCCAATTCCCGAGTTACCCCTTTGAACACATGCCCTGGTCTCAGACCCCGGTGGTGACCTGCACCCTTGCTCCATCCAGCTTCAGACGCCCGTTGCCGGGTTTACCTGTGGATTTCGCTACTGGCGCGGTGGCTAACCTTTCGCCAGGCAGGACTTTCGCTTACGACGATCACCTACTGGGTAACACTATCGAATTTCACCTCCTTATGGAATCTTCCAACGATTCGGGCTTCGCTGGGGGCGAGAATTAGCTTTGTCAGGCATTATTATTCTTGGCAAAAGCAAGGCGAATACCTAATCCAATGAGCGCAGAACCCATTATGCGATCAAGCCAGATAGACAAATTACGATTCTTACGAAAAAAACCTGTTGTTTGTGCCGCTGTAAAAATGAGGAAAAACTCAACCGGAATCGCTACCAAATCAACGAGAACGCCAAGGATAATGATTTGGATTGAATTGTGTCCCAGCTCAGGGCGAATAAATTGTGGTAAAAAGGCCATAAAAAAAATGGCCACTTTGGGATTGAGAATATCAACTAACGCTCCTTGCCGAAATGCTTCCCATGCACTTGTATCAATCCCCTTTTGGCTTGGCATCTCGAAGGACATACTTTTGGACCTCAGAGCCTGTATACCCAAATAAATTAGATAAGCGGCACCTATAAATTTCACAATACTGAAAGCTATAGCAGAAGTGGCAAGTATAGCTGATAAGCCAAGCGCAGCTGCAAACACATGCACTAAGGCGCCACTACAAACTCCTAATGATGATGCAATTCCAATTTTCTTACCTTGTGCAATAGTTTTCGATAAGATGTAAATCATATCTGGACCTGGAGATATATTGATTGCAAATGCTGCAGAAAAGAACAATAGCCAATAAGATGTTGATTCCATGTGAAATACCTATCCTGCCCAACGTCTTGGTTTGCGGACGGAACGGAGCGCGACTGTTTGTGCTAAAGTGGCGCAGCCACACACAAACCGGCGCGCGGAGTGGCGGTCCTGCAATAGCAACTTGTTAGGCTTAATGTATTGAAAAAATCGCACCATTATAAGCCCCCTGATAACTCTTAAATTCGTTAATTCCGGTATACTCGAATACCTTGATCGCAAACTTTGAATTTGAGCTCATGGACTTATACGGGTGCTCAAAAGGTTGCCGGCTTACTTTGATGATAGAATTCAGACCAACCACCTTAGAGGGGTGATAGCCACTTATAATTATTTCCTTAATTTCTACCCCTATATCAGGCACCAACTTCCATACCACTGGCTCATATGATGATAAAACAATAACAAGGGGTTGATCTGTATCATGAATTTTTACTTCTACATGACCATCGGGGTGGAAACCGAATGAGTGTCTAACTCCTGAAGGATAACTACCTTCGTAAATACCTATTCCATGCAAAGCAGGGCCTGCACACCCAGAAATAATAAGAAACCCAAAAAACAATAATACTTGTCGCATAATTTCGTTTCTCTTTGAGCAGCCTAACGTCAAAATCAGCGGCGTGAATTTTCGCGTCCGCTGGATTTTTTTATTATTTGGCGGTTTCCGGTGTAAAGCCACCGCATTGTTACCCATTCCAAAAAAGTTTATATTGATGAAACAAGTCCTAACCTTTTTTCATGTTATAAAAATCAACATTGATATCAAATAACTGTACCCGACTGTGATCATCAATCATACATATTGTGGGGTCGGCTTTTCCTCAAAGATTTACTGATAATCAAATTTTTTTCTGTTCAGAAAATACCATGAATACAGCCGGTATCTTTTACAAGCTTGCCCCATGTAAATTTTTATATCGGATAATATGTCAAATTTTACTCATCATCATAAAGACCCAAACCCGGATAATATTTTTTGGCACATTCTTGGCAAATTCCATGGCTGAACTCAACCTCAGAATGTTCATCGATATAAGTCTCAAGTTGATTCCAATATCCTTTATCATCACGAATTTTTTTACAGTGCGAGCAGATAGGAAGCAACCCACTCAATAAATTCACTTTATCCAAGCTATCTTGAAATAGGCATACAAGCTCTTTACGATAACTGTCTTTATGCTTCTCAAGATTATTCAGTCCCTTGTAGCACCAAAACAGATCGTTTATTTGTTCTTGCGAGATAGTAGATATATCAATGTCTTTATCTTTTTCTATGATATAACTTAAGCTATTGTCAATTTTTTGAACAAATTTTATTGTAATTATACTATGTATTAGATCCGAATTATTTTTGTAGGGTGTATCAGAAGTAGTGACAGAAACATAGGCCATATCATCGAAAAGAAGACAACCGCCGTAAAAAATACCTTCCAAATACTTGCCGGATTGGAGGGAAACATCCTCATAAATCACGATTCCTTCAGTTTCATCAATCGACAACATTTTAACCCAACCAATTTCATCAGGAGATCCCCCTCTTACTACAGATTTGTAGCCATCGCCATACCGATTTATATATAGCCAATCCATGCTGGAGTGAATCAACTCTTTTCCAGGACCTGACCAATACCAAATCTCAACGAACTTAACTCCTGCCCAGAATAATATGCTACCTGATTCAGGTACAATGCTTTCAATAATTCGAAATAATTCAATTAATTTCGAATATGAGTACCATCCGCTGGGGTTAATCGATTTTAAATCAAAAGAGGCCTTTTCAATTGGCAATGATCTAGTTCCTTCAAACGAGCCGACTATTGCCAATAAAAATGCCCCAGAAACTTCACGGCAATCTAATTCAGATAATTTTCCCATAATTCGTACACATGCCTAAATCGAAATTATGCGGCAGTTGCCGCGCTTTCTCTTTTCCGGATCTTTGATGCTTCTGGTAAGGCAATTAGCAAGTTTATAGGCATCCTAACGCCTCACAACCCATTTCCCAAGACGATTTCTCGCTGAAAATCCAGCGGTAATCGCAATCTCCTGTATTTTGAGCAAAGTTATCAACTTCACTGTCCTCGGTTAACTCGGATATCGAATCATTCTCCTATCAAAAGACCAAATATCGTAAAAATCTAAAAAACAGAAGGCTTGAACGATTATTGATACTTTTTTAACACCCCAAAAGGTGAAACATGCTTGCCAGTATTGACAATCTCGTAAAAAGTCCGATTTGGCATTTTTTAAGCTGTAACCATTTGAAGTTATAGGCTCCTCGCTGTTACATATGGGTAAATTTGACCGGTACAGTCCCGGGATGATTTCATTTTGCTGCTCGAAACTGTTTAAGGGGCTTAGCGATCGTTAGGCCGGACAGTCATCAAATATTCCCCGATGGTTTTAATTTTACATAAATATCAACATGATAATTTATAACGAGACCCTGCCCGGCGTTACGACCGCTTTGCGCCGAGTTTTTTAAGCATCACAATGAAAGCATCCCGGGGCACCCACACGAAACAGCGAGGAACCAATTTATATATAGCGATTTTGCCGTTTTCGACTTTTTACGAGACCAACAGTATTGACTCGATAAAAATAAATCATTGCGAATCATATCTTTACCTTTTTCCAAATTCATTCAACTCATCACGTTTATATCTCATTTTAACGATGATCTCAAGCCACATAACAGGTTGCTGTGAGGCGCGCGGTCGTTTTGCGCGTCTTTACAAGCAAAGGGTTATAAATTTTTGTAGTTTTCGTTTTTCATCGGATTATTTTAAATAGTCAGTCTTTTTAATCGATTTGTAAAAGCTATCCCGACCATAATAAGCGATTCAGGATCAAGATATTCCTCAGCTTGCCTTTGAAACAAAACAGAGCATGAAGCAGGAAATTCATCATCACTGTCATTAAAAAGCATTAGTAGTTTTATCTTCGGTAACGCAGTAAATTCCATTGACAAATCATAGGACGAACTCAAGTCTGCTGGTTTGCCGCCTAACTTCTGTGATGCTTTTAGTAATACATCAATCCGTCCTGAAAAGTTTTTAATGATGGGTCGTTCCGCATCACTTGTAAAAACGTTTAAATTTGTAAACTGGGAACTTTTATGAAAATCCTTTAGGGTTGCCCACTCTTCGTTCGCAACAGGAGCATCGGGGCATAGCAACAAGTATTTAGAAAGTATGACACAAATCCCATAATCGGGCCGATTGCCGGATTCGTCTGCAATCCCTGTCTTGGAAATAATATACGTTTCACCGAAAAAGGGAATAATAGCATCATTCCCACTCAATGTTATATCAAGTGTTTCTTTTATAGAGAGAAAATCAACTTCAGCGATCTGGCGGCGATAATTTTCATAATAGGTTTCAAATATAGTTGTTTCCATATTTTACTATTTTCCTCCTCGCTTTGCTATAGAACTATTTTTATCTCGCGGTAGGAACGCTGGTTACCCAGTGCCCCCCGCACAGACCCGGACGTGCGGTTTTCCCGCATCCGGTTTTTCGGTTGTACCCGCTTTCGCGTAAGACAATTTCTATGCAAACACTCGATGTTGTCGGTTGACAATCTGCATCTTGGGCCTGGCTATCCCACACCGGTCTATGGCTTTGTTGAAGGCCTGCCAGGTGAAGCTTTTTCGCTTACCGCCTCGCCGATTCAGCCATTTGAACGAACACTCAACAGCCCAGCGGTAAAAACGCCATAGGGAGGACAGGTTGCCGGGGATGTTGTAATAATTGTAATGCCCTCGCAACCGCCTATTCAGCGCTTCTATGAAGCCGCGCCCCTTTAGATGTCGATTCTCCTTTATCCATTCCTTGATGCGTCTGCAGGCGCCTTGGCGTTTCTTGCGCGCCGTTCGCTGCTCAACCTTGTCGCAGTTCCACCATGGGTCCAAGGCTCGATACGGGTGGGTGGCTAACCCTTACAGGAAATCATTATTGATTTTCCTCCAGAGGCTCCTCAATATAGCATCTCAGAGGACGGAAAATCCAATTTTCAAAGCACTGGTTACAAGAAATACATTTTGCTTTTTCCAGATCCCCATTTTTCCACCTTTTTATCAAGCCGGGTTCTCTTACCAAAGGCCTCGACATGGATATTAAATCTGCAGCACCATCTTCCAAGACTATAGCCATTACATCAGGGGTTCGATGTCCGCCCACTAAAATAACCGGTATCGAAACATGTTCCTTTAAGGCTTTTGCATATATGCGAAAATAGGACTCCTGCTCTTTTTTTCTAATTCCTTTAACCGCTATATGATCTTTGCTTTCGGACAGAGTGCCGCCGGATACTTCGATGCAATCGATTCCGGCTCGTGAGATTATTTCCGCAATTTCAACGGCTTCATTCTTATCAAGCCCTCCGTCGATAAAATCATTGAAGTTCATTTTAATCATCAAAGGAAAATCCGGCCCAATCAACTCCCGTGCTCGGTCTACGATTTTTATCACAAACCGAGCTCGGTTTTCAGTATTGCCTCCGTAATCATCAGTCCTGATATTCGTAAAAGGAGACATAAAATTGTTAATCAAGTTTCCATGTGCACCGTGAAGCTGCACAGCATCAAAGCCGGATTCTTTTACACGATGACAAGCTTGAGCAAATTTCTCAACGACATATTTAATCTCCTGGACAGTCATCTCCCGCGGCGTCACGCCAGTGTTTTGTATTGGCACCGCAGAGGGGGCAATGGGTGTTGAACCACGCCATTCAGGAATATCCTGCCGACCAAGGTACGTAAGCTGCATTGCAATTTTTGCACCTCGTTTATGAACTTCACCAATAAGATCCCGCCATGCTTCAATCTTGGTATTTTCATCAATGGATAAAGGAGAAGAAAGACTCTCAGGAAAATGTTTGTACGGTTCAATTATCGCTCCGCTGGTAATAATAAGTCCTACCTCTCCTTCAGCTAGCGTACAGTATAGATTCTTTAGCGTTTCAGTTGGGAGCCCATCAGATGTTGCCATTCCTTCCATGGTTGCAGAACGAACAAACCTGTTTTTTAGTCGAATATTCTTGATATTTACCTGTTCGAATAAAATTGAGTTCATTTTTTCCTCCCTATTAAGGTCTTTTCCTTTTATTTGAGCAAACTATACGGTAAATATTGTTCATGACCATATAGAAGGATTGAAAATAGAGCATCGCCCATTTGGGGAAGGGTAGCTTTTTTAATAGAAAAAACATAACGGGGCGGTCAGGGACAGCAAGGCTTTCGACTACCCATCGAAAATATTAAGAATTTTGTTAACACACCTCTTTTCGTGGTGTCTCAGCCCTTGCTGTCCCCTTCCGCGAGAACTGCATGGTTATGCGAGATTCTCTGATTAAAACGAATTTCTGCAAGCAATAATATATCGATAACCATACTCAATAACAGGTTCCTTTTTCTGATTTGTGACCTGGCATTTAATTCCTGCGAATCCCAAATTCGGTTTGCTTTTTGATCGTCTTAGATCGGTCCACCAAGCTTCGATAGAAAGGACATCTTTGGGTCTTACTGGATTAAACATTTTTACCTCATACATTCCAACCCCACTTAAAATTGCCACGTCACCCTGAGCTTCTACAACACTACGAGTGCAGGCGGAAATGGTGTGAAGCGATGAGGCGACAAGACCTCCGAAAATTGATTTCTTTGCTGCGATCTCATCAGTATGAAATGATTGTGGATCAAATTTTTTTGCGAATTCAATGATACCCTTTTGATTAAAAGCTATCTTTTGACAGTAGAGATGCTCACCATCAGTAATATCCTCAAAATATTTTTTTGCCATACTTGTCTGCTCTTTAGTCTTTACGCATAACGGTTGAACTGACGGGCCGCGCCGCAGTACTTGAAAAAGGCGGCTGAGCTGCTTGCGGTCCCGATCAATGCAAAACGTGAACAAACCCTTGCCGTCGGTTCTCAGTACTGATGAAGTCCGAAAGATTCTCGGCGCCGTCCGAACCTCGCAAAACAGCGCTTATCCCACCACCGTTTATGCCTGCGGACTCCGGCTCAATGAGGCGCTGAACCTACAGGTCAGCGATATCGACAGTGGTCGGATGCGCATTCATGTTCATCGTGGCAAAGGTGCCAAAGACAGGTATGTTCCGTTGCCGGAAGCAACCCTCTCATCCTGCACAACTATTGGAAGTCCCATTCTGGATTTTCCCAGGCATCGGCCGAAGCGGCAAGGAGGGCCCGGCGGCTACAACGCCAATGAATAAATCTTCGGTACAAGGGGCCTTGCGCAGAACTTTGGCCCAACTGAAGCTCAAAAAACGCATCTCGATTCACACGCCTTGCCATAGCTACGCCACCCATCTGCTCGAAGCCGGCGTCAACATTCGGCGCATCCAGCAATATCTCGAACGTTACGAAAACCGGATGCCCAAAAATCACATCAAGGTGCTAAAGGCGATCATCTCATGTCGAACCGCCGCATGCGGCCTGGTGGTCTACGATTGCCAATACCGCGGCCAGGTCCATGTCGGTTTTCGCTCCTGCGGCAACCGTCATTGCACGATCTGCCAGAACCATAAAACCCGACAGTGGCTCGAACGCCAGCTTGACAGGCAACTGCCGGGACACCACTTTATGATCACCTTTACCGTCCCTGAACAGTTGCGCGCATCCTTTCGAAGCAACCAGAAAAAAGCCTATTCCGCCATGTTCGCCGCTTCTTCGCAAACATTGAAGGTCTTTACGGCAGATGATAAATTCATAGGCGGCGACCTGCCCGGATTCTTCGGAGTGCTTCATACCCGGGGTCGTCAGCATCTCCTGACCGGATCCGCGCTTTAATCGAACTGGCCTGGGGATTTGAGATTTCGTTTTCCAACCCCGAAAAACAAGTTGCATCGGCACTGATATGGTTGACACTTGTCAAGAGAAAAAAGCATCCCCTGCCAACTGTTTTTCAGCGGTCCTTGTCGTGGTTAAATTTCAAGGCACCCAAAGAGGCGGAACCGGTATGACGACGGTTGATCACTCTGATATTCGCGGGTTGGGTACCGCATGACTTAGCTTCGTCGCGGAGCTGCCTCGGTCTAATTTCGGGAGTTCGGCCCTAAGGCTTATCCAATAGTGCCTTCGAGGATTCTCCTGACCGTGGTTGCGCCCCTGTGGCTGCCTTGAAATGTTATGTTTTTACTTGCTTATTGACCTCCGTTGATCATTATTGTTCTTTGATTATTTGTTATTTTTACGCGTTTACCGGCACTTCAATTTCGTTAGCGATTGCCCACATGAACCCGCACAACTCTCTGGCGATGGCGGTTACGACGACCTGTTTGGATTTACCTTTGACCCACAGGTGCCGATAACGTGAGCAAAGACGAAGTTGGGCTTTCCATGCGATGTCGCAAACCGATTGCGATAGACCTTCTTGCCGTTTGAGCAATACCCGACTGACCCGAGCCCTTAACCTGTAGGCCCAGGCCGCCTCGACCAGCACACGGCGTACGTGGCCATTGCCGGTCTTGGTGATCGAACCACGCCGAGTCTTCGGGCCGCTGGAATGTTCCGACGGCACCAAGCCGAGATAGCTCATCAGTTCCGAGGGATTGTGGAACCTTTTCAGGTCGCCGATTTCCGCAATTGTGGTGGCCGCCACAATCATGGAAACACCGCGCATACTCTGAAGTGCTTGAACGACCGGAAACAACTGCCATTCGGGCAATAGCAGTTGGATTTGTTCGGTTAACCGTTGCACCCGGTCTTTGCATTGGTTCAGGGTGCCGATATACTCCTGCAGGACAATTTGCTGGGACCGATGGGGCATCTTGATGTCGGACAGCCAGCGCATATGAGCTTGGCTCCAGGATCCTGATCCCGTATATCGAAGCCCGCTGCGAAGTAAAAAGGCCAACAGTCGCTGTTTACTTTTCTTCTCGTCGCTTTTGGCATCCTCCCTAGCCCGGGTCAGATCTCTGATGGCCTCATCTTCAGGGCGGGGAACGTAAACAGCGGTGAGCTCCCCGGCACGATGCAAGCGGGCAAGCATCAATGCATCCCGACGATCGTTTTTGATCCGGTTACCGCTTGTTTTGGGAATCCGAGATGGCGCTACCACCGTGCAGGCAAAGCCCTGACCGGTGAGGTGGCGGTATATCTGGTATCCGCAGGGACCGGCCTCATACACAAAATGCAACCGACTGCCCTTGCTCACCAGCTTTCGAACCATCTTGTCCAGCGCCGAAAGGGTGCCGTCTATTTTGCCGTAATGCAGCACTTGCCCTTTGCGGCCTGATTGAGCAGTGGCGATATCGATGGAATTTTTATGTACGTCCATACCAATAAATGTGCTATAATTTGTCATGACCTGCCTCCTTGGTTTTGGCTCTGTGTTAGGTTGTTTATAATGACATCTAACATAACCCACGTTTGCAAGGATGGCAGGTCTTTTTTATAAACGGCCCCCTGAAGCAACTAGCTCAGAATCATTATGGGTGAGAATGGGCCTTCATTTGCTCGTCGGAACCCATAATGATTCTGGGCGGGTTTACGGCAATAGCTCCTCGCACTGCCGGGGCCTAGTGTCAACCATTATGTCTAATCTGCCCGCACTGTGGCGGTGTTCTAAAATACAGATATTCGGTTCTGCCGTTTATGCTGCCACCGAAAAGGTTCAGATAGAAGAAAACCAACGTCTGAATGTATTTCAAGCTTTCCGGCCGAAAGAACACTCCTTTTGCGGTCATCGCACGGATGCGCCCTTACCAGGTTCGATTGAGCCCTTATTGCTGCTGAATGGTTTTCAAAGAACAATAAAAGCCCTTTGGTCAGCTTGATTCGACCAGCCTGACCGTCAGGATGCATCCGAAGCCGTCATTTTTTTCAACTTCACCGCTTCTTTATCTCCCATCCTTTCCAACCAATACCCTTATATCAATTCCGAAACACGGGCTTCTTGAACAATGGATTGAAAACGACCTTTCAGGTCGTGTCAATCCTTAAAGGTATACCATTATTTATTTGATGATGTTGCGAGCAGCGCCCCAAACCCAACAAATAAAGATCCGCTTATTCTATTGACTATTTTGATTCGCCCAGGTTTTGATATCCATCCTTTAGCACGATCGGCTACCATCGAATACAACAATAAAAATGAGAATGAAAAAACCATTAGTACCGCTATAAGAGCTGAGAACTGTGGATACAACGAGCTTCGATGGTTTATGAATTGGGGAAACAAAGCCGTAAGAAAAACAATCGCTTTGGGATTACTGAAAGCCACTAAAAAAGCCTGGAAAAATAACTTTTGAGATGAAATACTTTTCTTTTCGGATAATTCATCACAAATTTCAAGAGCTGTATGTTTTTGAAAAATCATTTTGAGCCCTAAATAAATTAAATATGAGGCACCCAAATATTTTATAATACTATATACGAGAACTGACATTTTCAGTATGGCGCCTAAGCCTGTAATGGCGATAACGCCTAAACAGAACAAGCCAACAATATTTCCTAATGCAGCAAATACGGTCTTCTTCCACCCATACAACAACGAATTTGTGGTAATAAAAAGTACGGCGGGGCCAGGTGTTGCTGTCGCTGCAAAAACGAATGTTAAATACATTATCCATAATTGAACTGTCATCATATTTGTCCTCTCCAGAAATCGTTTCTGGGGTATAACTGCATTTTCACAGGCGCCCGCTGTTTGGCGTCCTGTGCAAAAATATATTGGGCCAAGTCCAGATAATAGTACCTAATGCGCACAAAAATCCTAAAATATGTGCTGATGGGAGCACACGATAAGGTGCTTTAGCAATTTGTGCAAAAATAGGGTTGCCCATCGTAGTTTCAATTGCAATTTTTACAATCATAAATAAAAGAAGCAGCAGCCATATCATTCTGTTTTTTCTGGTTGTTACTGCACTGCAGAGACAAAAGTAAGCAACAGCTGCGGTTGCTAAACCGGAAAGACCGCCATAGCGTCCAAGTTCAGGCAGGGCCATAAGATAAAACAGGCTTATTATAATAATTGAGGAGCTGCACACCAACCAGAAATTACGGAAGCCAGATGCATTGATTGCTAATCCGGCAATTCCAAAAACTAAAGAATCCCAGAAAATATGACTAATTGAAAAATGAACAAACGGTGCGGTTACAAGTCTCCAAAATTCGCCATTTAAGATTTTTTGCCTGTCATAAACAAGAAAATCTGAAAGTTGTGGAATACTATAAACGATTATTGAAATGCCAACAATCAACAATGTTAGCGCATTTCCATAAATGCCTATTTTTTCCTTTCCGACCATAGGGCCAAACCCCCAAGAAAAAGCAGTGCTAAGGCATATGAAGCCCCAAAACTCCCGCCACCTGTATAACCAGCTTTATGCTCTATAGTATATTCTTCCGGCATCTCTTTTATTTTTTCCTTAAAGCGATTCAGTTCATCTTGTAAGTTTGCGACAAGGGTATTTGCTGCCAAATGAAAGCCATCCAACGAGTCAATTCTCAATTGTTCCGTCAAATTAACCGGCGTTGAAGAACCTTTTACATGGCTTGTCCCCGGAGCCCGAAACAGCATCTTTCTACTTGGAATGTCGTATATGACGGCATCGAGCATCGTGCTTGTATCGTTTTTTTCACCCTTAACTATATATGCACCAACAATGGTCCAATAGGATAAGGATAACATCCCCTCATCAGTGTGTTGAACTTGATCATAGGAGACAAGTGCTATTACATCAATACCGTACATTGTCTTTATCTGATCGAGATTCGTGAACCCACCGCCACGTGTAAGATAATCAGTCGGTATCAAATCGATATTTTTAACAAAAGGCAATGTTTTGAATTCAGATGAAATCCGTTCCAACAAGTCCATTTTTTCTTTACCGCTCAGTCTGTTCCCACCTGGACCAGTGATAGCGTCGGGTACAAAAGCGATTCCAACGTGAAGAGGCAAGGACAGATGCGGGATAGCAGGAACTTCTGCGATTTCTTTTTCAGGATAAAGGTATTTAACAATGCTGCTTGAATATCGAGTTTGCCTTATTCCATATAATCCAGCGCAGCCCATTATTGAAAACAAAACAGACAATATAACTAAAAAACAAATCGCACCAAACTTCGATGGCATAATTATTCCTCCTTTTTTAGGCCCAACGGTGCGCGTGACTGACCGGGAAAGCCCACGAGCACTTTGATAAATTGAGTTTGCCAATACCGTATGTAAAATTGAAAAAACGCGCCGGCTTTCCCGGTTAAGTCCACGCGTTGGTTCTCTGCATTATTCTTTTATATTATTTGCCCATTCCATCGGATCTAAAGCTGAAGGATCAAATTCATCATCCATAATCTGAAAAGTTATCCTATATTCAGTTTTTTCATCATATTCAGTCCCTATTTCAATTTTGTCTCCAGGAATACGATCGGATAGCTTTCCTCTAACCAAATCAGACATATACTTGATGTCGGGCAATGTGCCTACAATTCCACTTCCATCTAGCTCGCGCTTTTTCCAAGTGGTAATAGTTAAGTACATGTAAGGGCCAAGATGATCATGTTCAGAAATTTTTTCATTTCTCGGATCTAATACGTAATCTTCAAGGATTTTGCAAAGTTTCAACAACCCAGCGATGGAGCCGCTAATATTCCAACGCTTTGATTCCTCATCTAACTCATAGTACAGCGAACATAAAGCTGAGGGGCGCGACTTTAGGAGCGTCCACTCAAGCGGCTGGTTCAAGTAAGCCGCTCCGCGGCAGATTAAGCGTGGCATCATTGCTCAATTAAATTGTTCATGGTATCTTCTTACCGGCTTGCAGGACGGTATCTTCACCCGACAAGGTTTAACGAAGAAAGGAAGATACCATGAACAGTTTAATCAAACGTTTTAAAGAAGATCTCCAGTTAGCCGGTTATGCTAAGCGAAGTATTCAATCCTATACCAGCGCGGTTTTAAGACTACAGCGTTTTTACAATAAACCACTTGACGATATCACCGAAGAACAGCTCCGTCAATACTGGCTGTGCTGCCAAAATGAGTTCGGCTGGAGCGCCGCAACACTGCGTATCAGTTACTCCGGTATTCAACATTTTTTTACCAGAACGCTGATCCGATCCTGGAATATTTTTAATGACATCAAATGGAAGCGTGAACAGACCTTACCAACTATTCTGAGCCTGAAGGAAGTCAGAAAGATAATCTATGCCCTTCCCACTGTGCAAAGTCATACTTTTTATTTGACATTATATTCCATGGGACTGCGTTTGAGGGAAGCAACAACGCTCCAAGTCAAAGATATCCTTTCCGACAGGGGGCTTGTGCATATTCACCGCGGAAAAGGAGCTCTGGACAGAACCGTACCCTTACCTCAGATAACTTTGTTAACGTTGCGCAAGTATTATAAAACTCATCGTAACCCAAAATGGATATTTCCTGCTTTAGGCCGCAATGGCGGCAAGGACGCTCAATATGCCAAAAATCATGTGAGTGACAGTGGCGTTCAAGGCGTTTTACGATCTACCTTGAAACGCCTGAAGTTTAAAAAACATGTTCACCCTCATGTATTCCGCCATGCGTATGCGACTCATTTACTGGAAGCCAATATTCCCATACGACATGTTCAAAAAATATTAGGCCATAAAACGCTTAAAAGCACCATGATTTATCTGCATGTAACCACACAGGCCCGGGTTGATTCCAATGACAAAGTCTCCAAGGTCATGCAGGGGGTGCTGTCATGAGTGCTGTTCAAAAAATCTTCCAAATGTATGGTTCGCAATATATGGCACTTTATGGTGATCGAATGCCGAAATCTCATAAAAAAACCATCCAGGATATCATTGCCTGTAAAAAGGGCTCCTTTGGAACAATGGTGTATGAGTGTAATGACTGTCGTAATCTGCATTTTATTCACTGCTGCTGTGGCAACCGCCATTGTCCCAACTGTCAGCAGAATAAGGCGGATCAATGGCTTCATCAGCAGATGAAAAAATTGCTGCCCACCCATTATTTCCTGTTGACAATTACACTCCCTCAAGGTCTCCGGGAAGTTGTAAGATCTCATCAGAAACAATCTTATGGCGCCCTTTTTTCATGCATCAATGAAGCGCTGAAAAAATTAGCACAGGACACACGGTTTATAGGCTCTGATCGAATTGGATATCTGGCAGCCCTTCACACATGGGGCGGCATGCTCCAGTATCATCCTCATTTGCATCTGATCATTCCCGGAGGCGCTTTATCTGATAATAACGACCAATGGCTTTCTTCCAGGCAGGATCTATTTGTTCACACAAAACCCCTGGAGATCATTTTTAAAGCCAAATTCAAGGGTGCAATACAAAAAATCGGGCTGCTCCATAAAATAGATCCTGCAGTCTGGAAACAGCAATGGGTGATTGACAGCCAGGCCGTGGGACAGGGACACAATTCCCTGCGGTATCTTTCAAGATATGTGTTCCGGGTTGCCATCTCCAATAATCGTATCAAAAGCATTGAAAATGGTGTCATTAAATTTTTATACAAAGACCGCAAAAAGAAAAAATGGAAAGTCATGGCACTGGATGCCATGGAGTTTATCAGAAGGTTTTTGCAGCATGTTCTCCCAAAAGGATTTATGAAAATCAGACATTATGGATTTCTTAATCCCAACTGTGCCTTGTCCATTGAGAAAATCCGTGAGCTCATCTCATTCATCCATGACATTATTGAACTTTTTTCTCAAATCCCGGAGCCGGAATTGCCCGGCATTAAATGCGGCCATTGTGGTCATGAGCTGAAATTCATTTTTTTTGCAAAACCTGATGCACGGGCCAGGCCCGGATAACAAAACCGATTATCCGGTATTGATCAACATTATAAACATCCCTGTCAATTATCAAAGGGTATGTTGCTGAACCCGTGCGCCCAATTGCCGGTATTTTAATTTTCAACCTGGTGATTAATGGCTACAACGGCCTTATTTTTGGCTTTTACACCCGGAAAAGAACCCTCTGTCGAAATTTTAACCACCGCTTGCCGTAAAACATCCAGAAAATCGGTGATCTTTCCCCCTATCAAATCCGCGGCTTCTTGAACCATGGATTAGTACCGAGCCTCGTTCCTCGGCACGGTTACTAATCCTTTATTTGTTAGCCCCCAATTAAGCCGCTAAGATCAATTGGAACCTTCGCTTGAACCAACTCCTGCGCAAGTTTTGTTTTCCATGCACTCATATCATCCATCTCAATGTAAACTACACCCTGATAATCGGATGGAAGCTCGATATTTCCTTTATGCAATGCAATTACATTTGTGCGGCCAAGACGTCCTATGAAGTACCCGAGTTCAAGAATTACGTTTTGACGAGCCCTTGGTTTCAAATCATGAGGAGTTTCATTGAGGCCACCAATATCATCTGGAGTAAGAAGGACGACAGCAAATACGACGTCTCCAGAATATATTTCAAATTTTTCAATCAGTGTTCTGCCAGAATTGGGCTGTTCATGCAGAATTATTGCATTGAGAGCCAATTTTTCTAAAAACCGTGCGGTACTTTCTTTCGCCTCATTATCATGGCCATGCACTACAAATACTTTTCGTGCCTCTCCAATACTGAGAGAATATGAGGATTGATTTATTATCTTTCCTTTTTCACTTGTAGAATGATAATCTGCTTCTGCTTTGGCAATTAGGCCTTGAATATATCCTACACGCAAGGCATATTCATCATACTCGTTTGTATCTTCCAACTTAAGAAATTTCTCTGCTTCATCAGCACTTATCGCCGTATTTAAGAAAGTAGATACCTGCATTGACCAACGCTTTATTGCAGCGGAGTTATTAAGCTCAATATCAAGGTATCCTTTAAGCTGATCAATCATATTTACACTAAGACTAGTTTTCATGGACTGAATCGCTTTCGTTATGCTTGCTCTGGGCTAACACTACCTTCACCAGTTTATCTGGTGAAAGGTATTGTTGAAAGAAATTTTGAAAATACCATATTTTGTCAATGTGTAGCTCTGCCCCCTATGTTTTTTCTATATCGCTGTTTTTGGCCTCAAAATAGCCCTGATTTAAGGGGTGTTTTAAACTTATTTTCTATATTTCTGAGGGCTTAACTTGGCCCGACCCCATTAGCCACCCGGCAAGAGCGTAAGGCCCCCAAATCTTGTATCCACTATACGACACAAAGCTTATAGTGAGCGCCGTGAGCCCTCCAAAATGTATCGACCACAGCCACACTGAGATATACTTTGAGAGAAGCTGTGTCAGTTGGTTATGTTCTTCTTATATTGTTGCTCCTTCGCTTCTTTAAATTCATGTCATCATTAGTTGCCGAATGACTTGCATCACAAGTGGCGCCTATGAATATGCCGCGTCAGCGCCGCTGTGCTTCATGCCATCTGGTCAATGCTTTAGCTTTTAGTTTTTTGTATCCATCTCAAAATATCTGCATGGTCTTTAAGAGAGATCTGGTATTTATATTTCTGGGCCAAACCGATTGCATTGTGTGTGAACCTGGATGTAGTTGCAATTATTCCATGTGATGCACTTTCAATCTGCAATGTACCATACATGCCCCTTACAGCTGCGACTCCAACTGGATTCGTTGGGGAATATTTTTTGCAATCTATTATAGTCAAAATATTCCCGAACCCTTCGTTTTTTAGTGCGAATATATCTATGCCACCATCTTTTGATTGCTGTGTTAAAGTTACTTCATACCCATGTTTTTCCATTATATACGCAACTAATTCTTCAAATTTTCTTGGGGTTATCTCATGTATTGCGCCGGGGTTTTTCAAAATATATGCGGTTAATTCCTCAGTTATTTTAGAAAAGTCTAACTTAAAGATGGTGCTTTCAAATTCCTCGTCATTTGGGGCTTTGTAATCAATGGTAGGAGCTGATCCAGAAAGAACTTTTGATATTTCGTTCCAGTTCCAGTTTACAATTGGAATCCCTTCTGAACTAAAAATATTTGATTCGATTTCATTTTTTTCATTTGAGAGAAGCCCAATAACGGGAATACTATTTTTCAGTGCGGTGGTTACCTCATATTCCTGCCACCGACCCCATTTTTCTCCAAGCATAACCACCATCATTGATGATCCGTTAATTTGAACATTTACAGATCTTACAATTTCGTCGGAGCGCAACGGAGTCTCACTAACATATGTCACTTCTATATCGGTAGAATTGGCTAATTGCTCTTTAAGCAATTTTGCTTTGGCGTCATCCTCATAACTATGAGAAATAAATATTTTCTTTTTCTTGCTCAACATATTTATTCCATTTTTGAAAAGCTAACGTTGCGTGTCAGTGGCGGCACGCCCTTCGCCGTCCACTGGACACGCTTGATATGCCCTTTTTATTCATTTAAGAACTTCAGGTCTTAGATGCCTCTTAAATATATTTACACCAGAAGGGTTCATTTTTATCATTGAAAAAGGTGGCCCAATATTTGTTTCGTCGATGAATCGGCTGAAACATTTTAGATTATTATCCCATCTTGGGGTACATTCATCGATAGGTAGTACAAAATCTATCTCTAAATATATTCCGAGCAAATTGATCGAAAAATAGATAATGTATTTTGAAATTAGCCATGCGCTACCGATTAGTGGAAATCCGTTAATTTCATGATCAAACCTTATCACTTGGTCATTCGGAGCTGAGTGTATTGTAAATGCACATGTAGTGTTTTCACCACTCGTTGATTTATGTATTAGGTGTGATCGCAATGATTTTTGGCCATTTTCGGAATCGATAACCAAACCAATGAAAACCGGCATTGCCTCATCGATTATTTCAATAGCTTGACGTGCTTTGCTATCCTTTTGGATAAAATTTTCTAAAACATTTTTTAGCTTATTTGGTTTGTCGCAATCTTGATTATAAATCTGCTTCGCAATGAAAAAAGAGATACGATCAAGGAGCGCTCTTGAATTGAAAAGTAATGCTTCGAAATCATAAACCGCAAGAGTATCCCGAAATGCAACCATGCTACCAGGTTCAGGTGCTTTTTGTTTTAAGACAGAAATACTGTGATTTGCTAATCGCTGTGATTGTACTAAAAATGCTTCAAAGCGTTCATAGCACCCTTGTGCCCCAACCATTAATTTTTGTATTTTTTCGTCTCCATGTTGATGTTTTGATGAAATCATACTTTGCAACTCAGAAAAATGGCAAAATGCCTTTTCTCTTAAGACACCAAAATCAGACTTATCACCGGCATGCGCTTCAAACCCGTATGTTTGTCCTTTTTTATTAAAATCAAAGCTCATTATACAGCAACCTTATGATTGCTTTTGGGCATTAAGTGTAAGGCATATCGCTGGAGCTGAGACGCGGGAAACGCGCCAGCGTTTGCCCGTCGATTCTCCAGCGACTTGTTCAAGTAAGCCGCTACGCGGCAGAGAGACCCCATTAGCTTTCAATTATTATTGACATAAAAACATTCATATTGCATAAAAACATTATGAATTTCTTCAATACAAAATACCACTTTCTTACAACCAACATATATCGTACCGAAATAACTATATAATCTGATGTCCTAAGCTTTCCCCCTATAGCAAATAACATGCCATTAAAAAAATCGGCTTCTTGAACCAAGGATTAGTACCGAGCCTCGTGCCTCGACTCGGTTACTAATCCTTTATTTGTTGGGCGGTCTTTGTTCCAGAGATTACAAGAATTGGTGGCCGCCTCATATGTTCTGACAATTCAGGCCTTTCAGTGAGCACATCTCCTGTAGGCCCTGGTTCAAGGAGCCTTTTTATTGAAAAACCAGAATCTACAAGTTCGTTAATATACGTCTCGATTGTTCGGTGATATTTAATAACACCATCAATGAACCAACTAGAAACACGTTTTGTTTCTTTTTTATAATCATCAACAGGCCAATGTTTTTTGGGAGTACCATCTGAGTTACACCACCCCTTCAGCATTGAAGTGCAGATTGGGTGTTCTACAGAAAAAATGAAATATCCGTTTTCCCTGAGAGATAATGCAACTTTATTAAATACCGGCCTGATATCTTTAACATAATGAAAGCACATTGAAGAAACCACTAAATCGAAAGAATCTTCTTCTACCTCAAAATCCTCAGCGGGAATGACTTCAAAGCTGGCTTTTGTATCTTTAATACGCTTCTTCGCTTCTGAAATCATTTTCTGAGATATGTCAGTGCCTAAAACAAATTCTGCTTCGTTTTGTAGGCAAAAGGAAACAAACTTACCAAAACCACAACCAAGGTCCAGGATTCGAAGGCCTTTGAGAGATGGCAAAAGGCTATATACCGCAGGTTCCTCAATAGCGGCATTAAAACCACTTTCACTGGATCTGAGATCCATGTAGCCTTTAAAGAAATCTGGATTATCGTAAATGTTTTGTTTCATATCGAAATTGTCTGCCCAATGTGACAGTGAAATATACAGAATGGGCTGATATGGTAATAGGCGTATTCTGTATAGCATGATTGAAATGATTCTACGATGCGCACAAAGATCATCGCCAATAGCGTGCATCCGGGTCCAGGCACTTGGATACAGGCGTGGGTCATGTTTTTCATAACATCTTAAAATATTGGTGATTTGTTTGACAAAATTGCCTGTACCATATAAACATAGGAAATACAATGAAATTGAAATGAAATAAAATTCCTACCATAATACCCAAGTTGCCCCATTAAAGGTGGTTTCAGTGGCCAGCTCTGAAAATACTGATCCGACCACAGCGATCAAACATTTTTGGGACCGCTATATCCAGTACCTGGCGAGTAACCGGTTAAAGCCGAACGTGTCGAGATGGTACGTGATCCGTGCCGAGCAATACATAAAATCTATTCCAGGCAAGCGCCTGGCCGAGCATGGCCCCGATGATGTTGTCGGCTATTTGAAAAAGCAGGGCAGAAACACAAAATTGGCGGACTGGCAATTTCAGCAGGAAGTCGATGCTATACAGAAATTGTTCGAGATGATCGGGGCCACCTGGCTGGGTGAAGTGGACTGGCAACACTGGATGCGCTCTTCCACCCTTTCCGAAGAGCATGCCACCATTGCCCGGGAGGCGCCGGCGCAGGAAACGATGACACGGCTGGCGCGTGGGAAGGGTTCCCTGGCTGAGGTGCGACGGCTACACGGCGATCCATTGAAACAACTGCTTATTGAAGTCCGCCAGCGAGGATATTCTATACGGACGGAACAGACCTATGAGGCCTGGGCCGCACGTTTCATCGGCTATCACGGCAACCAAGACCCCCGGGAAATGGGTGCTGAAGAGGTCAAAACGTATTTGCAGCACTTGGCCGTGCAACGCAATGTAGCGGCCAGCACTCAGAATCAGGCCCTTAACGCGTTGGTTTTTTTCTATGACAAGGCCCTGAAAAAGCCCCTTGGGGAATTGGGCGATTTCGTGCGTGCCAAGCGGCCGAGAAGGCTGCCGGTTGTGTTGACCTCCGGCGAGGTGCAACATCTTCTGGAAAAACTCCAGGGGCGGCACTGGCTGATGGCATCAATGCTTTACGGGGCCGGCATGCGGTTGATGGAGGCCGTCCGCTTGAGGGTCCAGGATATTGATTTCGGGTATCGGCAGATCGTGATTCGGGACGGCAAAGGGAAAAAGGACCGCGTCGTGCCGCTGCCCGCAAGGCTCGCAGAGCCCCTTGAGGCTCATTTGGATCAAGTACGTCAATTGCACCGGGAGGACCTGGAACAGGGGCATGGAAATGTGTTTCTACCCGGTGCCTTGGCCCGAAAATACCCCAACGCAGCCGCGGAATGGCGCTGGCAATATGTGTTTCCCAGCGGCCGGCTTTCGGTGGACCCTCGAAGCGGACAAGTGCGTCGCCACCACATCCATGAAAACGGGTTGCAAAAGGTTGTAAAAAAGGCGGCCGAACAGGCCGGCATTCCCAAAAAGGTCAACTGCCACGCCCTGCGGCATAGTTTTGCCACCCATCTGCTGGAGGACGGATACGATATCCGCACCGTACAAGAGCTTCTGGGCCATGCGGACGTGTCTACCACCATGATTTACACCCATGTGCTCAATCGGGGCGGTCGGGGGGTGCGCAGTCCGCTGGACCGATTGTCCTAACGCCGGCGATGCCCGCAACCCAAAGTGTGAAACTTTAGGGACATTCTATATTTTAAAACAAGGGCTCCTGGGTGTCAAAAGCCCGGCGGATTTTTTGCGCTGATGGATTCCTACCAGCATACCGCTAAACATTATGACCGTTATGTCAATCCCCTGCTGGCGGGCCTTCGGCGCATCGGGTATGGGCTATATCGGCCCCGAAAAGGCATGCGGGTGCTGGATGTGGGGTGCGGCACCGGCACAATCCTGCGAATGTACCGGGACGCCGGGTGCCGGGTGTCGGGCATCGACACTTCGCCGGCCATGGCCGTCGCGGCCCGACAGAAACTGGGGCCCCGGGCCGGTATCTGCATGGGTGACGGCAGCCAACTGCCCTACGGCGACAATTGCTTTGATCTGGTATCCGGCTGGCTGACCCTGCACGAAATGCCCCCTGCCCTTCGGCCACTGGTGGTCGGCGAAATGGTGCGCGTGACAAAAGAGTCCGGACGCATATTGATCGTGGATTACCGGGCGAAGCGCCCTTGCAGCATATTCGGCTGGCTGTCCCGGGTATTAATTCTGTTTTTCGAGATCATGGCCGGCCCGGATCATTTTCGGCATTACCGTGATTTTATGGGCCGCGGCGGCCTGGGGCCATTGCTTTCCCGGCTGCCGCTTACAGTGGAACGTGAAGAAAGAGCCGTTTGGGGGAACATCGGGCTTACCGTGTTGCAGAAAAAAGTAAATCTTCACCATGAAGCTTCATGGTAAACACAATTATAAATCCGCACCCGGCAATTGACTTTTGGGTTGTTGACGTATATATTAATAATATATACGATACGGAGGGGAAAACAAAATGGAAACGGCAAAATTATTTCAAAATGGCAGTTCTCAAGCCGTAAGACTGCCCAAGGCATTCAGAATTCCAGGTACCGAGGTAAAAATATTTAAAAGGGGCAACCAGGTTATCCTGGAGCCCATAGAAATGACATGGGACTCGTTGTTCGAATCTTTAAATGAATTTCCGGAAGACTTTATGGCGGACGGTCGCAATCAGCCTGCCATGCAGAAAAGAGAGTCTTTCTGATGCGCTATCTGCTTGATACCAATATTTGCATATACCTCATCAAAAAACGGCCATCAGCGGTTCTTGAGCGATTTAGACAACATTCTCCACAGGATGTCGCAATTTCTGCAATCACATTGCTCGAACTTCACTATGGCATTGAAAAAAGCCAATCCCGGCAACGTGCCGAGGTTGCTCTGGCAAAATTTCTGCTACCGTTGAGCCTTATTGATATAGATCAAGCTGCTGCTATAGAAGCTGCAGCTATTCGTGCGAAACTTGAAAAAAATGGAATGCCGATTGGTCCTTATGATCTTCTCATAGCAGGTCTGGCCCGATCACGGGCCATGACATTGGTGACCAACAATACCAAAGAATTTGAAAGAATTGTTGGCCTGCATCTGGAAAATTGGGTTGAATAATATCGCGGAATGCTTGAGAGGCCGGCAGATGGTAAGCGTAAACAAAAATTCAAATGCTTCACCAGATCATGAGCACGAAACAAAATTTACTGAATTATCCGACTTACCCCTTCCTGTCCTTCCTGAACTTCATGGTGAAAAATAGAAAACCTATGGTAGAAATCATCATTCATACATCTCTTCATTTTGTCGTACCATTTGCCGTGGCCAGGGCATTTTTTGAAGACCGATGGAAGCAGGCATGGCTGGTCATGGTCCTGACCATGGTGGTGGACCTGGATCATCTTCTGGCCACCCCGATTTTTGATCCGGCCCGCTGCGGTATCGGGTTTCACCCGCTCCACTCCTGGCCGGCGATCTTGATTTACCTGGCCCTTATCGCCATACCCAGACTTCGGCTGGTCGCCCTGGGCCTGCTTATTCATATGGCCCTTGATGGCATGGAATGTGTCCGCATGGCGATGACGTCGTAAAGGTTCTCCATCTACTGCGTTATGGCGGTTTTTAAGATACGGGGTTATGGGTGCTGAAAAATAATTGCTGTAATCCGTGAAAATCCGCGTTCATCCGTGTCCCAAAAAAGCGATTGTCCAGGTGAGATTCAAAAAAGATTCTGAAGATCGGGCTGATTCATAATGGACCGCAAAAATTGCTCTGTCCGGTGATCCAGACGCGCTTTGATCACGCGCAGGAGTCGCTGGGTGAAAATATAGCCCATGTCGTGATCTTTATCCATCCGGTCAAGGATGATGCTCCGCCTTAAAGAAAAGACCTCGCACGGCTCGGCACAAATAGCATAGGAGGTATATGACCCGCCATCGAGCATGGCGGACCAGCCGAATGAATACCCCTCCTTAACGGCACCGAAATACAAGGTTATCTTTTCCGACATTTTTTTTTCCAGCAGGACCTTCCCCTTTTTGAGCAGGTAAAATTGGTCCGCCGTATCCCCCTCTTTGAATATCACCTCTCCCTCGGCAAAATTGAGGACATGGATATGGGGTTGCAACCCTTCAAGCATGGCATCGGTCAGATGCCCCATGATTACGATCTGTTTTAGTTCTTTTAAAGAAACCATCGATTTGCCTCGTCTATGGTATTGAGAAAATCATGACCCCGATCCAGAAAATAACGGCCAGGGCCACACTGATCCCCAAAGGCACGGTACCGCTTTCAAATATGGCCTCCAAATGCTTTTTTTTGCGCCCATAGAAAAATTTGTTTCTCCGCGTTAAAAATCTCACCGGCGCCAGAAGCCCCAGTATCATGATTGTCGATGCGTTCCGGGCAAAACTACCGAGCATACCGGGCAAATTCCGGGCAAAAACCGTATCGCAAATGCGGTTGATGCCGTTTAAGCCCCGGTCGGCAATATGGTAGATGGCGCCGGCCCCTTTGCGGTAAAACCAATCCATATCCAGGTTGATGGCCCTGATTTCCGATGGATAATTGCCCGACAGGACGAGCAGACAAAAGGCAAAGGCGCCGAACATCAGTAACTGCAATTGGCCCACCACATGGGCCGCGGTATAGGGCACATACTCCACCGGAAACGGTAAAAGGCTATATAAGGGTCCCGGGAAAATGCCGATAAACACACAACAGCCGGCGGTGATGCCCATGGCAAGGATCATGTTGAGAGGCGGCTCCCGGGTCCGGATGCCGGAATCGTGGCTGAAAAACATGAAATACGGCACTTTGATGCCGGCATGATCGACAACGCCGGCGGAAGCGAACTGGAGAACCAGCCATATGAGGGTCAGTTTATCGTGGGCCGCGGCACTCAAGATCATCGACTTGCTGATAAAGCCGCTGAAAAACGGAAAGGCCGATATGGATGCGGACCCCACCAAACAAAAAAGGCAGGTCAGCGGCATGGTCTTATACAGCCCGCCTAAATCGGTGCACCTGATTTTACCGGTCATCTGCAGGACCGATCCTGCCGCCATGAACAGCAGGGCTTTGTAGAGGATGTGGCAAAAGGCGTGGGACACCGTCCCGTTGATCGCCAGCGGGGTGCCGATGCCGATACCGCACATCATGAAGCCCACCTGGTTCATCAGGCTGTAGGACAGTACCCGCCGGATATCGTTTTCCAGGACGGCATAAAATATCGGCAGGGCCGTCATCATGGCCCCCAGATAGATGAGGAGTTCAGTGCCCGGAAACGTCCGTGCCATGACATAGACGGCACTTTTGGTGGTAAAGGCGCTCAGGAAAACAGCCCCTGTCACCGTTGCCTCGGGATACGCATCCTTTAACCAGGGATGGAGGGGCGGAATGGCCGCATTGAGGGCAATTCCGGTAAAAATCAGGTATGACGCCATACCGTTCAGACCGATATAGTCGAATTCAAGGGACCCCTGCTGCTGATAATAGAGGACAATACCGGTGAGAAGCAAAAGACCGCCGAAAAGGTGGACCAGTATGTATCGAAAGGCCGCCCGCTGGGAGTTGTCCGTTTTACGGGCCAGTATCAGAAACGTGGAGGCCACCGCCATGATTTCCCAGAAGATGTACAGTGAAAAAAAATCACCCGCAAACGTCACCCCGAGCGTCGCACCGGCGTAAATCAGCCCGGCGACATGTTGAACATCATCCTTGACCTTCAAGGCAAAGAGGATGGCGATAAAGGATATGAGGGTGAAAATATAACCGAAGATCCGGCTTAACCGGTCCACCCGCCCCAGGATCAGGTCGTAATCAAGAATTGAAAAGACCCCGTGCTTTCCTTCCGGCGCTTGGATCAGGACGACAAGTGTCAGCACTGGAATGGCCAGCATGAACGCCGATTTGAGGCGACCTTTTAAAAAGGGAATCAATACCGCACCGATGATAAAAATAAAGGGGAGCGCACCCGCTGATGGAAGCAGTGATTGAATCATATTGACCTCAAAAAACCATGAAAAAGCACTTTTTTGACCTTGCTTATTGGTCTTTGTAGTAATCTTCTTTTCGTTTTATAAAAAGCCGCAGGACTTTTGAAATATAAATCAGGCCGACGTAGGAGACAAAACCGTAAACGGCAAAAAAATTAACCTGCGCTTCCCAGGGAAAAGCAGCATGTTTGGGAATGAAAAAATCGGCAATCAGTAAAACCGCCAGGGCGGCATAGAAAACAAAAAGAAGTTTTTTGACGTTTCCCGGTTTATCGAAAATGGTGAGTTCTTTTTTCATTTTGGATTTGCCTTTTATTTTAATACCGCGGTGATGAAAATATATGCCAGGTAGGTGACCGCCACTGCCAGGGCAATGGCAAACGCAAGGCCGTATCCGGGTTTCGGCCCGTGAGAAAGGACGCTTTTTTCAGAATTTTCAACGGCCATTTCAAGGTCCTCCGGTAATGCGACTGACCGCTATCCGGGCCAGGGCAAGAAAGGGCTGCGGGAAAAAAAACAACGCAATGGACGCCAGGGCCGTAACCGATAACGGCACCAGGCACCACGTGGGGGCTTCCTCGACGTTGTTTTCAAACAAGGATTGTGCCGGGCTGCAGAAAAAAGCCTTGTACACAATGGGAAAGAAATAAGCGGCATTTAACAGTGAACTGGTTAAAAGAACAATCAGCAGCAGGATTTGATCCGCCTCCAGGGTGCCTAAAACCAGATACCACTTACTGATGAACCCGCCGCAGGGGGGCAGGCCGACGACACTGAGGCTGCCGATGAAAAAGGCCCCCATGGTAATGGGCATCCGTTTACCGATGCCCGCCATCTCGCTGATGTTTTTCCGGCCCGTGGCCACAAAAATCGCCCCGGCACAAAAAAACAACGTGATCTTGCCAAAGGCATGCATGGCAATATGCAGCATGCCGCCGGTGATCCCCGAAGGGGCCAGCAGGGCCACCCCCAGTATGATGTAAGAGAGCTGGCCGATGGTGGAAAAAGCCAGGCGGCGCTTGAGCCCGTCCTGGGACAGCGCGATGAGCGATGCGGTAATAACGGTAACCGAGGCGATAAAACAGACCACCGGCCCCAGGTGCAATTTTCCAACACAATTGATGCCGAACACCCCGGTCATCACCCGGACCAGGGAAAATACCCCGACCTTGACCACGGCCACCGCATGCAGCAGGGCACTGACCGGGGTGGGTGCCACCATGGCCGCGGGCAGCCATGAATGCATGGGCATGACGGCGGCCTTGGCAAAACCGAACAAAAACATAAAAAAAATAACCGTCAGCAGCGTCGGCGATGCCGCCTGAGCCATGATGCCCCCATGGCCAAAGGACAGGGTGCCGGTCAAATGATAGGTGATCACCATGGCCGGCAGCACCAGACCGATGGAAGACCCGACGATATACAACAGATACTTGCGGCCTGACCGTCGGGCTTCTTCGTCCTGATGGTGGGTGACCAGGGGATAGGTGGCCAGTGACAGCATCTCGTAAAACAGGTACAGGGTCAACAGGTTGGCTGAAAAGGCCACCCCGATGGTGGCGGACAGAGACAGGGCAAAAAAAGCGAAATACCGGGTCTGGCTGTGTTCTTTCAGGCTGCGCATATACCCTATGGAATAGATGGATGTAATGGCCCATAACAGGGATGCCACCAGGGCGAACAGCATGCCGAAGGCATCCACCCGGAAACCGATGGCCACCCCGGGCAGCACCTGCACCAGGGTATATTCAATTTCCGCCCCCCGCAGCACCGCCGGCAGCATGGCGGCCACGATAAAAAACTTTACACCGGCGGCCCCAAGGGTCCAGGCTTCCCGGACGTTGGGCCGGCGGCTGGCAATGATCCCCAAAACGGCCAGGGCCGGGACCAGAACCGCCAGAAATGGTTTTATGGAGGTAATGGTTTCCAAATCAGGCCACCCCCAGTGGTATGGCAAACCGGATAACATGCGTGACAATGTCATCGGTATAGAGCCCCATCACCGCCAGTCCGGCGGCCACCAGTAAAAGCGGGACCAGCATACCGAGGGGGGCTTCATCCATAACGGCCACGGGATGTTCGGCGGCGGCCCCATGGCTGGATTTGCCGTAATAACCGATTTCAATAATCCGGACAAACAGCACCCCGTTCACCAGACTGCTGAACAGCAGCGCCGCCATAAAGCCATAATGACCGGCTGCTACGGCGCCGGAAAGAAGATACCATTTGCTGAAAAAACCGCACAGGGGGGGAACACCGATGATGGAAAGCGCCCCTGTGATAAACGCGGCCATGGTGTAGGGCATTTTGGTAAAACTGCCGGCCAGGTCGGTCAACTGCAGGTCACCGGCAACCGATGGTTTTAGGGTAGACGCCAGCGTCCCCGCGCCTAAAAATACGCAAAGGGTCATGGCCGCATCGTTCACCAGATGAAGGATGGCGCCGGTGATGCCCCCGGTATTGCCCAGCCAGAGACCCCCTGCCATATAACCGACTTCGGCGACAATGATGTAGGCCAGCATTCTTTTCAAACTTTTCTGGCCCAGGGCCAGCAGCGATCCTGCGACAACGGCAACGGCAGCCAGCCATACCAGGATATTGCCGACATGCAGGGTCTCAAAGGCAAAAGAGGGGGTAAACAGGTATAATACCATGCGGATCATGACATAGATCATCACCTTGGTGGTCAGGGGGGCAATCAGGCTGATGGCCGCCGAAGGGGCATGGGCATAGGCATTGGGCAGCCACCCGTGCAACGGGAAAAACGCCATTTTCAAAAAAAGCCCGGTCATGCAGAAAACAAACGCCGTCAGCACAACCGGTGAATCATATATGCCGGGAAGAATGGCGGCGATATCGGCGATATTCAAAGATCCGGTCGCCAGATACAGATAACCGATGCCCATCAGGTAAAAACTGGCACCCACAGTGCCCATGAAAATATAATTCAAAGAATACAGGGCCGCATCACCGCTGCCCATGCCGATGAGGGCATAGCCGGTCAAGGAGGCGATCTCCAGCAGAACATACAGGTTAAAGGCATCCCCTGTGACCACCATGCCGGCCAGGCCGGTGACAAACAGCACATAGAGGGTGAAAAACGGACCGATCCTGTCGGGAAACGCCTGCCAGACGAGCCGGCGGCTTGCCACCAGGTTAACCAGGGCCACCGTGCAGACAACCACCAGCACCAGGGCGTTTAAATAATCCACATAATAGGAAATGCCCATGGGCGGGGGCCATCCGCCCAGCCGATAGGCAAAAGGGCCATGGGCCAGTACCCGGCAGAGCAGCCCCACGGCGGCCATGAGGGAGACCGCCAGGGCCAAAACTGCCAGGGGAAAGCACAGTCGGGGGCTGACCCAACTGAGGGCGAAAATAAAAAAGGCCGCCAGAAGCGGTGCAATAATGATCAGTACGGGAAAATGGGGGCTCATTTTCTTATCCGGGTATGAATTTCATCTTCATCCAGTGTGTTGTACCGGCGATAGATCTTTATGGCCAGGGCCAGGGCCACGCCTAGGGTGGCAACCGCGACGACAATGGCGGTGAGCATGAGCACATGGGGCAGCGGATTGATATAATCGGCAACCCTCACCGGATGATGCCCGGCATGGGCCCCGTGCACGATAATAGGCAGCGTGCCGCCTTTTTTGGCACCGACAGAGATATAAAATAGAATAATGGCGGTCTGGAGAATATTCATGCCGATGATTTTTTTGACCAGATTTTTTTTAACCATCATGGCATAAAGGCCCACCATCAAAAGCACGATGTAGACCCAGTAATTATATTTTGCCATAACACTTAACACCAGATCATGCACGATTACAGTCCCTCATCGAGTTTACCGCCGGAAGAAAGGATATAATAAAGGGATACCATCACTGCCATTACGGCCATTCCCACACCGATTTCAACAATAAGGATGCCGTGGGACCGGGCCATGACCGCATCGACACCCAGCAGTGATGCAAGGGCGCCATAGTCTAAAAAATTGGCGCCCAGCAAGAGGCAAAGGGTGCCGGTGCCGGCATAGACGAACACACCGGCCGAGCATAAAAAAGCGGTCGCTTTTTCGCCCATATGCGCAAGGGCGGACCGCAAATCATTGGAAACGGCAAAAAGAATCATGGCAGCCCCCAGAATCACCCCGCCCTGAAATCCCCCCCCGGGGCTGTGGTGGCCGTGGGCGATGACATACAGCCCGAAAAGCTGGATAAACGGGATAATCAGACGGCAGGCCGTCTTGACGATGAGATCGTGGGGAACCCAGGCGGAATCGATTCTTTCAAATATGTCTGATTTTTCAGGCAGTTTTCCTCCCGGTGCGATCCTCAATGTAATGCCGGTGGGGATATGACGGTAGAGCCTTGATGCAGGGGGTCTGGGGGTCCCCCCCCGGAGCAGAAAAAAACAGGCAATGGCCGCCGAAAAAATGACCGCCGTCTCAAACAGGGTGTCATATCCGCGATAATCGGCCAGTACGGCGGTGACAATATTGGGAACGCCTGTATCGGCCATGGCGTTTTCAATGTAATACGCCGATACATGCATGGCCGCCGGCGATGACGGATCCCCCCAGAGGGGAAACGCCATCGTCGTGTATACCAGCAGTCCGCCGCACACGGACACAATAATAAGGCCGACCAGTTTCAATCCTTTGTTCTCCTGGTTGTTCGAAAAACCGCCGCTACAAATAAAACCGTGCTGACACCCGCCCCCACGGACGCCTCGGTAAAAGCTACATCCACCGCACCCATGATGGCCCACAGCAGACACATCATGAAGCTGTAGGCCCCGAACAAAATGGCCGCACCCAGAAGATCTTTCACGGTTAGGGCGGCGATGCCGCAGACCACCACCAATATCGTTATCACCAGTTCAATGTACCAGATCATGGTCTGTCCTTGCTTTTTTGTTTTGTCCAGGGCACCAGACCGGCCCGGAACCCGGCATCCACAATGGCATGGGTGGCCGTGGGACTGGTGATAAAAACCAGCACCACGATGAGCATGATTTTCATGCTCGTGAGCACTGTTGCCATGGAAAATTCGGTAAGATGATACAAGGCCAGGGCCCCAAGGGTCATCAAGAGTCCCATGGTATCGAGCTTGCCCGCCGGGTGCAGGCGTGAATAGAAATCCGGAAACCGGATGAGTCCCACGGTGCCGCCGGTAAAAAACAGGAGCCCGAGCAATAAAAGGATGACAATCAGGATATTCAACGTTCACCTTTCATCATGCAGCCCTTTTCTTTTCTGAAAATATCGGGACGCCGCCAGAACGGCGATAAAATTCAACACGGCATAGGCCAGGGCAATATCGATGAACATATCCACCCAGCCGTACAAAAACCCCAGCAGAATGAGCAGAGCCGTGGTTTTGGTGCCAATGGCATTCACCCCCAGAAGCCTGTCCAACACCGTGGGCCCGGCCACTGCCCGGTAGAGAGAGAGCGCCATCAAAGCCGCCAGATACAATCCGGCATAAAAAAAGATTTTTTCCATTTATTCACCGAAAATGCGGGCCACCCTGTTTTCCATGTCACCGGGCAGTGCATCCGCCGACTGTTTATCAATGGCATGAACGGTGTATTCGCCATAGATAGAAGTATATACGGTAATGGTACCGGGTGTCAGGGTGATGGAATTGGCGAAAATCAAAAATGCCATATCGCCTTTGAGGCGACAGCTGAATCTGATGATTCGGGGGTCGATATGATCTGTTAAACGGGGATGAAACACCAGATACAGCATGTGAAGGTTGGCCCTGAAAATCTGATAAAACAACCAGGGAAGATAGCCTAAAAAAGCAAGCCACTGTTTTGGAAATCCCCGGGTAAACGGTGCCGGCAGCAACAGGTCCCCTGAAAAAAAAGCAACCAGTGCGCAGGAGATAACCCCCAGCGAAATATGAAAGCGGTCAAATCGCCCTGAAAGAATCAGCCATGTGGCAAAACAGATACAAAAGGTCAACCCAAAGGAGATCCGTTTTGGGGTAGAACCCCAAAAACGGCACCGGGGTTTTTCACCCCCGGCACCGGCTTGTTTTCGATATTCTGAGCCTCCCGCCAGCCCGCTCATCACTCAATCACCTCCGGTCAGGATATTGGATGGTATTCGTGAACCGTAACGGTTAATGCTGTTTTCGATTCATTCACACGGCCCCACCAGACCACAGATCACCCGGGCCGCCTCATCGAGTCCCAGCCGGCTTGTATTCAGGACAATATGATAGTGCCCCGGCTGATCATAGGTCAACGTTCCGAACTTGCGATACAGATTGACCCTTCTTTTATCTTCTCGATCCACCGCCCCAAGGGCCTGAGCCGGGGTCAGTTTGTAGTTTTTCTCCATAAATTTAATCCGGTCATCCTTGTGCGCAATCAGCAGGATATGAAAAACATCATCCCGATCTTTCAGGATATACTGGCCACCGCGGCCAAGGATAATCGCATTGCCTTCATCTGCAATCTTGGTGATAATTTGATGCAGCAGGTCAACATAGATCTCTTCATCAATATAGCCCCGTTCGTTGTCAAGAACCTGGTCGATGAGTTTTTTTGAAACAATACTGGTAATAAATCTCAGCAATTTACCGCCGGCCTGCTTTTCAATGGATTCGACCCAGTTGGTTGACACCCTGGCTTTTTGAGCCACCTGTTGAATGATTTCATTGTCTAAAAATATATAATCTAGTTTTTTGGCCAGCATATTTCCCAGGGTTATACCACCGGCGCCAAATTGACGTGAAATTGTAATAACGGACATGCGCACCCCCTTTCCTGTTCAGCAACGTGTTTGGATATCCTGACGACGAGATCGCCAACGGATATTGTCTTGTAACGTGCCGGTTGGTTTGTGACGATGATACCTTCAGAATCAATACAAAAAGGCAAAATTTCTCAATGTAAATGCAGGTCGAGAAGCGGTCAAACATTGCACTTGAGGTAGAATTGGGCTTGATGGGAAACCTGACAATGGCTCGTTGCCTTTCAGACATACAAGACTATTCAAATAATTTCAAGTATTTTTTTTGTGAAGGGAATTTATCGAGTCTGGATCTTAAACAAGGATTCAAGTCTGGGATCAAACGGGGGTGACACCGCCGGCGGGTCAGGCGTCCTTGTCTGAAGATGAAGGCAGCGGGACCTTAAAAAAATTAATGCCCTCTTCTGTCATTGTTTTTTCTTCCTGCTGGGTACTGACACCGCGGATATTTTTAGGTTCGGAAACACCATAGTGCATCTTCAGTGCCTCTTTTGCAAAATCGGGTCCCACATTGTCAAAATTTTTTTCGACATAATCGGTAATTTTCCGACTGATCTTTTCAAGGTCTGCTTTACCTGAAAATTTCTGCCCCCCCTGGGTGCCCTTGATGGCAAATGTCGACAGCAGTTTCGACACAGCCGTATCATTACACACCGGGCATGAAATCAAGCCTTCACGGTTCTGCTGCTCAAAAGCGGTACTGTCTTCAAACCAGCCCTCGAACGTATGTCCGTTGGCACATCGCAGGTCAAACGCTATCATAATAACCCCCATACCCCATCGGGCACAGCATCAAAAATTTCGACAAAGCCTAAAGCTGACCGGTGATAAGTCGATGAAAAATAGAAACCACCATTTATTTCGCATGACTCAAAACACAAATCTCACGACTCACGTAAAAAAACCAATGCCATACAATAACCGTTTTTTATATAAAGTAAAGGCCCCGCCGGAAACACTTACACAGTTTTGTGATTACCATAATCAATATTGTTTTAAAAGAATATTATTGACAGAATAAATTTTTTCAACACAATATATGCCATATCCATTTCGACGGAATTGACACTTCCGGAAGAAAAGAGGTGTCCCCAAAACCAAACGCCAACCATGGAGTGTTTCGCTATGAAACAGTTTGTTTTGATACTATCTTTCATCATTCTAACATCGGGAATGGCACCTGCCGAAACCATGTTTGTTTCAGACCGGTTGGAGATAACGCTCCGAACCGGCCCGGGAAATAATCGCAAAATTATTGCCATGCTGAAATCCGACGAAGCACTTGATGTCCTGGAGACTGAAAACGAGTGGTCTCATGTTCAGCTTGCCAACGGCAAGGAGGGCTGGGTCATTACCCGGTTTCTCACACCCGATCAGCCCAGCCGCATCGCCCTGGAAGCCCTCAAGCAGAAACATGATCAACTCTTAACGGAAATCGATGAGCTGCGACAAACAAAAACAGTGCTCACATCAGAAAAAGAAAAATTCAGCGCAGAGCTCAAACAGAATAAAGACCGTCTGGCGGAATTGAGCAAAGCCTTTGAAACCCTCAAAGCCGAATCCGCCGATTTTATCCAACTCCAGTCGGATTATAAAAATTCCATGACCGCCCTCAAACAGCAGACACAAAAAGCATTGGAACTGGATGGCGAGGTTGAAAAACTGCACTGGAACCAGAATGTTCGCTGGTTTCTGAGCGGTGCGGGGGTCTTGTTGCTGGGATTCATTATCGGTTTCAGCACGAAACGACAGCGGCGGCGCCCCTCTTTGCTGTAAGATACAAAAAGGTAACTTGTCATGGAATTTAAAACCGACTTTCTTATCATCGGCAGCGGTATCGCCGGGTTGACCTTTGCCCTGAAGGTGGCCCGCTTCGGCCGCGTTGCCATTGTAACCAAAAAGGGCGTGCAGGACAGTAACACCATGTACGCTCAGGGAGGGATCGCCTCCGTATTCGGCGGCCGGGACTCCTTTGACCTGCATATCCAGGACACCCTTGCCTCCGGGGATGGATTGTGCCACCAGGACGTGGTGGAAATGGTGGTGAAAAACGGCCCCGACAGAATCCGGGAACTCATTGATCTTGGGGTTAATTTCAACATCAAAGACGCCACTGATGCCATGGGGCCGTCATCCGAAGGTACCACCCTGGACCTGGGCCGGGAAGGCGGGCACTCGCAAAAACGCATCGTCCATGCCCAGGACATGACCGGCCGGGAGGTTGAAAAGGCCCTTGTGGCCCACGTCAAAAACCATGACCGCATTGATCTGTTTGAAAATCATATCGCCATCGACCTGATTACCCTGTCCACCCGCATGCAGCGGGGGCTTGTGACAACCGTTCACGAGGACCAGTGCTGCGGCGCGTATGTGATGGACCAGACCACCCGTAAAGTCAAAACCTTTAATGCGAAAACCACTCTGCTGGCAACCGGGGGGACCGGCAAGGTCTACCTGTACACCAGTAATCCCGACATTGCCACAGGCGATGGTATTGCCATGGCGTATCGGGCCGGTGCCACCGTGGCCAATATGGAATTTGTCCAGTTTCACCCCACCTGCCTGTATCATCCGGATGCCAAAAATTTCCTTATTTCAGAAGCAGTCAGGGGTGAAGGCGCCGTACTCAAGGATTCAGCCGGCAACCCATTCATGCACAAATATGATCCTCAAAAAGACCTGGCCTGCCGGGACGTGGTGGCCCGGGCCATTGATACGGAGCTCAAGCAGAGCGGGGATGATTCGGTTTTTCTGGATATTTCCCATAAAGATGCCGACTTTATCAAAAAACGATTCCCCAATCTTTACAGCAAATGCCTGAGTTTTGGCATCGACATGACCTGCGAGCCGGTACCGGTTGTACCGGCAGCCCATTACATGTGCGGCGGCGTGGTCACCGACCTGCTCGGCCGCACCGATATCAAAAGGCTATATGCCATTGGTGAAACCGCCTGCACCGGGCTCCACGGCGCCAACCGTCTGGCCAGCAATTCCCTTTGTGAGGCCCTGGTATATGCGGATATGGCAGCAAAGCAGGCCGTCAAGGAAACACAAAGTCACCATATCGAGTTCACACAGGATCTGCCGGCCTGGGATGAAACCGGGACCACGGACAGCGACGAGGGCATCATGGTGTCCCATAACTGGGACGAAATCCGGCGTTTCATGTGGAATTATGTGGGCATCGTCAGGTCAGACAAGCGCCTGGCCAGGGCCCGGCGCCGGATTGAAAATATCCAGAAAGAAATTCAGGAATATTACTGGAATTTCAAGGTGGCCGAAGATCTTATCGAACTGCGCAACATTGCCGTGGTAGCCGAACTCATCATCCGTTGCGCCATACACAGAAAAGAAAGCCGGGGCCTTCATTATAACATCGAATATCCGGCACGCAACGATAACCGCTGGCAAAAAAACACCCTTCTTCGCAGACCGTTTTTAGGCTAACCCCGTTGCAATGCAACCCGGCGGGATGGACCAACCGGTACTGTTGTTTTTTCACGACTTCCCGGATGCCCGGTCATCGATCAGACGGCAGAGACCGTTCCGCCCGCACAAGGGCACCAAGGATTTCCATCTCTTTTAGCATCACCGCTATTTTTTCTGCGCCAGGTTCCAGCTGACTGCGTTTAACATCCTTTTCCGCGGCAATGGCCCCCTCATGCAGTTGGGTCAGGCCCAATTGCCCGGAAGCGCCTTTAAACGAATGAATGGTCGTTGCGGCCGACGCTGCATCCCCTGCCGCAATGGCAGCCCGGCATTTTTCCAAATCGGCCGTTCCCTTTTCCAGAAAAAGCACCAACAGCCCCAGATAGTCGTCTTCATCGATATATAAATTATCAGCCAACGCCCTGAAATTCATAATTTCTCCATGCAATGCGGTTTTTTACGCCATTAAATGTCGCGTCCTTTCCAGCTTCAGCCGTCTACCTTCATCCTTCCACCTTCCTTCAGCCCCCGGTATAAGGTAACGATTCCCATGGTCATTTTTTTCCACTGGATATCACTAAATCCGGCCGATCTCATGATGGCGGCAAACTCAACCGCCCTTGGAAAATGTAACACGGAGGCGGGAAGATATTGGTAGGCCTTTACATTCTTTGAAAAAAACCCGCCAATCAGCGGCAGCAGTTTTTTAAAATAAAACATATAAAGATCCAGCATCATTCCCCTTTTCGGTGTCGACAACTCCAGCACCAGCAGCATGCCGCCGGGCTTGAGACGGTCGTGAAAGGCTTTCAGCACAGATCGCTTATCGGCAATATTTCGGATGCCGAAGGCAATGGTCACCGCATCAAAGGTCTCGGCTTTAAACGGCAGATCAAAGGCATCTGCCGCCAGCAGCTGCACGCAGTCGCCGTTTACCGCTGAACCTATTTTACGTTTCCCCCGCCGCAACATCTCCGGAGAAAAATCAATGCCGATCACATGGGCACTGGGACCCTTTTGCCGGTGAATTTCAACGGCCACATCCCCGGTTCCGCAAGCGGCATCGAGGACGTGGCCATGGACCGGCAGTTGCATCACCTTTACCATGTTTCTGCGCCACACAATATCCTGTCTCAGACTCAGTAACCGGTTTAAAAAATCGTAGCGGGGCGCGATGGCATCAAACATCTCCCGGACAAACGGCAGTTCCATATTATTCATTGACAACCCTGATATGTGAATTATTTTATTTGATTATCATCGGCATCAATTTCATATAAAATTGATGCCTTTAAAAATAGCATAACGGTTAGTCTATTACAATATTCACTCATATGAAATATAATGCCGCTGCAACAAAACGAAAAATTGACCCAAAAAATAGCGGCATTGTTGATTCCCCAAGGCGATTGAATGACAACCAAACGTGATTATTATGAAATTCTCGGCGCAGACCGGGATGCAGATGACGGCAGCATCAAAAAAAAATACCGCAAACTTGCCATGAAATATCACCCGGATAAAAATCCGGGTAACCCGGAAGCCGAGGAAAAATTCAAAGAGGCCGCCGAAGCCTATGATGTTCTGAGGGACCCTCAAAAACGCAATATCTATGACCAATACGGACATCAGGGCCTGGAAGGCAGTGGTTTTTCCGGATTTGGCGGATTCGAAGATATCTTTTCCAGCTTCGGTGATATTTTTGAAGATTTTTTTGGTTTCGGGGGCGGCGGGGGACGATCGCGTTCCAGGGGCCAGAAAGGTGCGGATCTTCGATATGATCTCCAATTGAGTTTCATGCAAGCGGCCTTTGGCGCTGAAACCGAAATAACCGTGGACAAAATGGAATCCTGTTCCCAGTGCGGCGGCAGTGGCTGCAAACCCGGCACCCAGCCGGAGATCTGCCAGACCTGCGGCGGTGCCGGCCAGGTTACCCGCAGCCAGGGTTTTTTCTCGGTCCGAACCACCTGTCCCTCCTGCCGGGGCGCCGGGCAGGCCATCAAAGATCCCTGTACGAACTGCCGCGGTGCCGGCCAGGTGCGGATCAGCAAAAAGGTTTCGGTCAAGATTCCGGCCGGCGTTGATACAGGCTCCCGCCTGCGTCTCACCGGCGAAGGCGAATCCGGAAAAAACGGCGGACCCGCCGGCGACCTGTATGTGTTTATCCATACAGAAGCCCATGATTTTTTTAAACGGGACGATACCAACATCATCTGCCAGATCCCCATCAGTTTTATTCAGGCGGCCCTGGGAGACCAAGTAACGGTGCCCACGTTAAAAGCCGAAAAAAAGCTGGACATTCCCAAAGGCACCCAGCCGGGCAAGCTCTTTTATTTTCACGGTGAAGGCATCCCCTCCCTCAGAAACGGCCGGCGGGGGGATCAGATCATACAGGTGTTGATCAAGACCCCCACCCATCTTTCCAAAAAGCAGGAAAGTTTGCTGAAAGAATTTGCCAAGCTTGAAACGGAGAAATTTTCCACAAAGTTAAAAAGTATATTCAAAAGCAGTGCAACGGGCGCGTAAGGATCGGAAGCGAAATAACTTGAACAAAGTTTGCGATTCTATAGGAGATATACGGTAAATGTATGAGTTGAAAGTGATTACGGATTTTGCAGCGGCGCATAAACTCCAGATGGTTGGCGAAAAGTGTGAAAACCTGCATGGTCATAACTGGAAGGTAGAGGCCTTTATAAAAGGGGCGCGTTTAGACGAGGCCGGTGTGCTCATGGATTTCGGTATCCTGAAAAAACACCTTGCCGACATCATGGGCACCATTGATCACAAATTTTTAAATGAGCTGCCGTTTTTTTCAAACGGCTGCCAACCCTCATCTGAAAACATTGCCCGCTATATTGCCCAGCAGCTTGAAGCGCGGATCCAGTCTCCGGGCATACGGGTTGACCGGGTAAATGCCTGGGAATCAAACAATGCCTGCGCCACCTATATCTGTTGATTCAATTCAAGGTCTGCCCGTTGCGGCCCAGTGTGCCATCAGCTCATCCCGGTTGACAATGGCGGTCACATCCGGCACCTGTTGACGAATATTTTCAACCCCCCCTTCCTGACGATCCACCAGTATAACGGCCTTTACCACATCCATTCCTTCAGCCCGGGCCCGTTCCACCGCCTTTAACGTAGAGCCGCCGGTGGTGGCCACGTCATCAATGATGACAACCTTTTGTCCCGGGACCAGATCCCCCTCAATCCATTTTATAATACCATGGTCTTTTTGGGTCTTGCGAATGGAAAAGGCCTTTATCGGGGCCTTGTTCAATTCAGAGGCAAACGCCGTTGCGACGGCAATGGGATCGGCCCCGAAGGTGAGACCGCCCACACCATCCGGGGCCAGTTCACAAATGGCATCAAACACAAGGTGCCCCACCAGATAAATACCCCGCGGGCTTAGAGTGGTGGGTTTACAGTTGACATAAAATCGGCTCACCTTACCCGAAACCAGTTTGAATTCAGGGGTTTTGCTGTATTTAAACGATTTTTGACAAAGCAGTTCTATCAGTTCCTGTTTCATAATGTCTCTTTACATAACGGTTGTCCGACAGATTTGTTCCGGCCGTTTAAACAAAGCCGGTCAGGCATCACTCCATAATCTGCCGATGATAAGAATATATTGATTTTAAGACCGATATACGATAGAAAACCCCCACTGAAATGGAAAAAGCGTGGTTTAATGGGATTCAGTGGAGGTTTCCGAGCAGGGAAAACTGGGAGCAGCACTCCCTGAACTCGAAAAGCAGGATATCAACAAAACCCGCACCGGTCAATAAAAACTCCCTAAGCGGTGCCAACGCCATGGGAATAAACGGCTGCAGGAAAAACGCAGGCATGGAATGATGACGGTCCCGTAAAAAGTCCAACTCCTGCGTTGCGCTGCATTTCGCAATCATTCAACGTACGATGGTTACGCCTCATGATTACAAAATTTGCACGCCTTGAATTTGAACTTTTTACGAAACCGTCTAAATCCGACTTTTTACGAGTTCATCAATGATAGAAAAAAAAGAAAAAACAGCCATCGTTCGAATTTTCCATGTTCATAAACAATACGGTGCCAAAAAAGCACTGACCGATATCACCCTGGATGTTTTAAAAAACGAATTTCTTTTCCTCACCGGCCCCAGCGGTGCCGGCAAAACAACCTTACTGAAACTGCTCTACCGGGGTGAACCGGTATCAGAAGGGCAGATCCTCATTGACGGATTGAATCTGTCCAGAATTTCCCGTAAACGCATTCCCTTCCTTCGGCGAGAATTCGGCATTATATTCCAGGATTATAAACTGATCCCCACAAAAACGGTGTTTGAAAATATTGCCCTCGTGTTGGAAGCCCGGGGCCGGAAACGCCGGTTCATCGAGAAAAAAGTCAACAGCCTGCTCCGGACAGTGGGGATGGCGGACCGCAGCAACGCTTTTCCGCCCAGCCTTTCCGGCGGGGAACAGCAGCGGATAGCCGTTGCCCGGGCCGTGGCCGGAGACCCGAAAATCATACTTGCCGATGAGCCCACCGGCAGCCTGGATGATGAATCCGCGTCCATTATTATTCGACTGTTAAAACAGTTTCACACCCGGGGGGCCACGATCATGGTGGCCACCCACGACCAGCAACTGATTCGGGAAACAGGGGGCAAGGTCGTTCACCTCAACCAGGGCCAATTGCAGTCGGTAACCTTTCAACAAGCATAAGACACGGTAGCCATCTTAATTTTTGCCATGAAACTTTTTTTCCAAAAAGCCATCCACGATATCCGGACCAACAGATTTTTGAACGCGGTCACTATGGTGACCATTGGTTTGTCGGTATTGATTGTCAGCGCCTTTACCCTTTTTACCGTCAATGCCGGTGATATGATGCGGGACTGGGAAAAGGGCGTCCAGGTGATGGCCTACCTGGCACCGGATACGCAAGGGGATGTCCGCCTTGAAATAAAAGAAGACCTGCTATCCATCCCCGGGGTTGCAAATGCCCGTTTCATCTCCAGTGTGGAAGCATTGAACCAGTTGCAGGCCCAGATGAAACGGCAGGCCTCCATATTAAAGGGGCTTGACAAAAACCCGCTTCCCGCTGCCTTTGAAATCCGAATGGCGACAGCGGCCCGGAATCTGCATCAGGTGGAGGAACTGGCCCGTCGGATTGAAGCTGTAAACGGCGTGGCAGAAGTGGAATACGGTCAACAATGGCTCGGCCGGTTCATCGATATTTTCAACCTGCTGCGCCTGACCGGTTATGCCGTCGGGGGTATTTTTTTCATGGCCGCGGTGTTTATTGTGGCCAACACGATCCGCCTGATGCTTTACTCACGGCAAACGGAAATTGAAATTATGCGTCTGGTGGGTGCTACGGATGGTTTTATAAAAGCTCCTTTTTATATCGAAGGACTGATTCAGGGAGCCTGTGGGGGTATCATGGGAGTAGCGGCACTTTTCCTGGCGTATTTCCTGGTCGCCTCAAATATCCAACAGGATTTTTCTTCCAATTTGCTGACCATCCGGTTTCTGCCCCCTACCATTTTTTTATCCATCATATTGTGCAGCATGTTTGTCGGATGGCTGGGATGTTATCTTTCTCTCAAACAATTTCTAAAAACATAGCCGCTGGCGTAGCAGGCCTTTTTTTGGTATTATTACCGCTGCTGGTCTGGGAGGTGCGAGCCGACACGGCGATGATACGGGTGAACAACCTGAACATGCGCCCTGCGCCTACAAAAAAGGGACGCCCCATCGGGCAGCTCAATAAGGGGACCCGGGTCCAGGTCCTGAAATTGTGTAACGGCTGGCTCCATATCCTCCATGAGGGCCGGACCGGATATATTGTTAATGAGACCCGTTATGTAACCCTGATACCGGAAAAAGAGACCACCGTTGAAAAAAAAGCGCCCCCTGTTCAAGACTTCAAGCAACAAGCCCGGGATGTAAACCATCAGCTCGAAAAACGGCAGCAGGCCGTTGAGACCATCGCTGCCCGGGAAAAGGCTGTGCTCAACAATCTGGACAAAATTGATCGTGAGCTCAACATTGCCACAAGACAGGTTGCCCTTCTCAAGACCCGACGAAAAACACTTCAAAACACGAAAGAAGCCACAGAGGCGCGTCTTGCAGCGCTTTTGGAAAAAATCAAAACCGGCGAAACCTATGCATCCCACCGGATAGTGGCCCTGTATAAACTCGGCCGCCTGGGACAGATCCATGTACTGGCGTCCGCTGAAAATATGTACGAATTTTTTAAACGGCGATCCGCCCTGAAAAGAATCATTGCCCATGACCACCGGGTTCTCCAGGAACTGGCGCAAAATCGGACGGATCTTCAAAAAACCCTGGTGGATCTGGATGACCAGAACCATAAGATGGATATTCTCAAGCAGGACCTTGCCCGCCAGATTACCCTGCTGACGGATTCTAAAAAAAAACGAACCCAAATTTTAGAGGAAATCGGCCGGCATAAAAATTTGGAACTGGCCGCCATCGAATCCTTAAAGCAGTCGGCCCTGGAACTGGATCTGAAGATTCGGGCCTTAAGTAAGGAAACCATAGAAACAAAAAAGGATGCTGCGAAAAAATTATCAAACAGTTTTATTGATTATAAAGGCTTGCTTAAAATGCCTGTAAAAGGTAAAATAGTATCTTTGTTTGGTCCCCATCGAAACAAAAAATTCAATGTGGTTAATTTCGAAAGCGGCATTAATGTCCGGGCGGACAGGGGCGAACCGATCCGGTCGGTTTTCGAGGGCCGCATCCTGTATGCAGGCTGGTTAAAAGGCTATGGAAACATGCTGATCATCGACCATGGGGAGAACTATTACACACTCTATGCCCATGCCGAAGAGATTTTTAAAGCCAAAGATGATACCGTGGAAAAAGATGAGGTCATCGCTACGGTGGGCGATACCGGGTCCATGGCAGGCGTCAGGCTCCATTTTGAAGTTCGCCATCATGGAAAACCCATGGATCCGACAGCATGGATCCAAAAAGGATAAAGGGAGTATTAAATTATTATGACTGTTGAAAAGAAACGCCACATAAAACTGTGGCCCCTACTGGTGGCCGCCGTTGTTTTCTGGACCATTGGCACCGGCTTTTTTCAGAATCTGTCCGCCGGCAATGACGAAACCTACGAGGGGCTCAAATTATTCACCGATGTGGTTGAACTGGTTGAAAAAAACTATGTGGATCCGGTGGAAACCAAAGACCTCCTTCACAAGGCGATCCAGGGCATGGTGCAGGGGCTTGATCCGCATTCGGCCCTGCTGCCCCCAGAGGCTTTCGAAGAACTGCAGGTCGACACCCAGGGCGAATTCGGCGGTATCGGCATTGTGATAGAGATGCGGGATAATTTTCTGACGGTGGTGTCTCCCATAGAGGGAACGCCGGCCCACAAGGCCGGAATACAGGCACTTGATATCATCATCAAGGTAAACGGTGAGCCCACCAAGGATATGATGCTCTGGGAAGCCGTAAAAAAAATGCGGGGCCCCAAGGGTGAGGCCGTGGTGATCACCGTTATGCGCAAGGGAACACCCGAACCCATTGATTTTAAACTGGTCCGGGATATCATTCCCATCGAAAGTGTCCGGGCCATGGTACTGAAAACCGGCTATGGTTATGTCCGGGTGTCCAGTTTCAGCGAGAGCACCACATCTGATCTTAAAGATGCCCTGGCCGAATTGGAAAACGGTCCGGCGCCCCTGGAAGGGCTCATCCTTGATCTGCGCGGCAATCCCGGTGGCCTTCTGCCCCAGGCAATCAATGTCTCCGACCTTTTTCTTGAAAAAGGCATCATCCTTTCGATTAAGGGCCGGCTTGAAAAAAACACCAAGATGTTCAAAGCCCACGCGGGTAACGGTAATCGCAATTACCCCATGGTGGTGCTGATTAACGGCGGCAGTGCCAGTGCATCGGAAATTGTAGCCGGTGCGCTGCAGGATAACAAACGGGCCGTTATCCTCGGCACCACATCCTTTGGCAAGGGAACGGTCCAGACCGTGGAAACATTGCGGGACGGATACGGACTCAAGCTTACCATTGCCCGCTATTATACCCCCAGCGGTCGTTCCATCCAGGCCAAGGGCATCGAACCTGATGTCGAAGTCAACCCCATACGGATAGATGAAACCGCCAGTGCTCCGGAAACACGCCGCCTGATTAAAGAAAAAGACCTGAAAAATCATCTCAATGCTGAACCCGGTGCCAACGACCCTGAAATCGAAACCGATGAAAATAACGAAAAAACAGACGGCGGCAAGACTGAGAAGCCGAAGCGACAGCAGTCCGGATACCGCTACGGGCCTTTAAATATAGAGGACCTCATGGCGGACAACCAGGTCAAACGGGCCCTTGAAATTCTTATCAGCTATAATATCTTCCAGAATGTCGAAAAGTAGATCGCCTGTGTCCCAACGCAAAAAGCCGGTTTCTAAAAAAAACCGTAAAAAAAAAATAAAAAACAACTACCAGACCCAGCTTAAAAAAGGACTGGGGGGGTTGCTGGTGCTCATCGTGCTGGTGATTGTCGCCGGGGTGATGGTGCATCATTTTATCAAACGCCAGCCACCGGCAGGCCCGCCTATCCCCATCGCCAAGGCCCGTATTGCCATACCTGTGCCGCCGAAGCCGGTTGTCCAGAAACCCAGATACGAGGCATATCCTCACCCAAAAGTGCTTGACAAACCGGCAATCGTCCCTGCCGTTCGGCCCCGGCCGGGCAAATTGCCCAGAGTGGCCATCATCATCGATGATATGGGCTATGACCGCGGAATGGCCAAAAAATTTCTGTCCATGGATGCCGTGCTGACCTTTTCCATATTACCCTACAGCCCGTTTCAGGAAACCATCTTAAATGCCACCCGGTCCAAGGGATGGGAAACCATGCTCCACCTGCCCATGGAGCCGGATGAATATCCCAGAGTAAATCCGGGTCCCGGTGCCCTGCTGACCAGTATGACACCGGACCAGTTGATCCACCAGCTGTCCCTTGATATCGCGGCAGTCCCGGGGGTTAAAGGGGTCAACAATCATATGGGATCCAAACTGACCGCCGTCTCCCCCCAGATGAACCAGGTGTTTTCCATCTTGAAAAAAGAAGGCCTTTTTTTTATCGACAGCCGGACGTGCAGCCAGAGCCTGTGCCGACCCTCTGCCAGGCTTTTGCGCCTGCCCTTTGCCGAACGTGATATTTTTATCGATCATCTCCGGACCCCGGTTTTTATTCGCGGACAACTTCAAAAACTAATCCGTACCGCCCAAAAAAACGGCCAGGCCATCGGCATTGCCCACCCCCATCCGGAAACCTATAACATACTGCGTGAAATGCTCCCGGAACTGCAACAAAAGGTCCGTCTGGTGCCGGCCTCCAGTCTGGTGCATGTTGTTGGCTGATCACCCGCTTTCGGGATAAAAGGCTTGATCCTCACCGCCTCAATTGAGCTGGGTGAAACCCTCTATCCGGGAAGAGGGGAGATGTCTGTCTTCCTGCTGGTCGGATATCTATTGACACACAATTTGAGTTTGCTATAGTGCAACAAATTTCGTCAGGGTAAACAACTATGCTGGAAAAAAAAATTGCCGATAAAATCCGTCGCATCCGCAACAGCCAGGGGCTGACCCTGGCCCGGTTCGGAGAAAAAATCGGACTCTCCAAAGGGCTTTTGTCCAGAATCGAAAACAACCAGGTATCTCCCCCCATTGCGACCCTTTCCAGGATTGCCAATGGACTGGAGGTCCCCATCAGCATCTTTTTTGATGAAACGGAAGACCCGCGGAAGCGATATGCAAAAACGGCCAGGACCCGGCGCCGACAGGTCATCCGCAGGGGAACAAAGGCCGGCTTCACCTACTATGCGCTTTCCAGCCTGAAGGTCAACCACCAGATTGAACCGTTTATCGTGCAATACCCGGTCATTGATAAAGAACCGACCCGATTGTTCAATCATCCCGGAGAAGAATTTTTGTTTGTTTTGGAAGGTCAGATGGAACTTGTGTACGATAAGGAAAGAATCCGTCTTGAAACCGGTGATGCCATTCATTTTGACTCTTCGGTGCCCCACCGGGGACAAAATACAGGCCGGAATGTCAGCGAATGTCTGGTTATCGTTATTAATCAGGAAGTGTGACGGTCTCGTAAAAAGTTCAACACCTGCGTTGCGCTGCAGCCCGCAATCATTCAGCGGTCGATGGTTACGCCTCATGATTACAGGCTTTGCACGCCTTGAATTTAAACTTTTTACGAGACCGTCTGAATTCGACTTTTTTCGAATTCATCAAGTGTCATACCAAAAATTTTCAATTTTTGTTTGTAATCGTCAATCAGTTTCCGGCTTGCCCGGTTCAAGCCACCCAAAATATTTTTTATGAACGCATCAAATTAAGGAGCTGGATATGAAAAAACGAAGTGATCTAATGCTGGCCGGGCCCGAACGGGCGCCCCACCGGTCATTGCTGCGGGCCGATGGGTTCAGCAACTGGGAGATGGAGCGACCGATTATCGGGATTGCCAATTCTTTCAATGAAATCATCCCCGGCCATATTCATTTAAACGGGCTGGTGGATGCGGTCAAGGCAGGGATTTACGCTGCCGGCGGCACGCCGGTGGTGTTCAATACCATCGGCGTCTGTGACGGCATTGCCATGAATCACGAGGGCATGAAATATTCCCTGCCCAGCCGGGAACTCATCGCCGATTCCATCGAAATCATGGCCATGGCCCACCCCTTTGACGGCCTGGTGATGATGGCCTCCTGTGATAAAATCATTCCCGGCATGCTCATCGCCGCCATGCGGCTCAATATTCCCGCCATCTTTTTATCAGGGGGCCCCATGCTCCCGGGCAACGTGTTTGGTGTGGACACCGGTCTCGATAAGGTTTTTGAGGCGGTGGGCCGATATAAAAGCGGTAAAATCGGTCTTGAGGAACTCACCGAGTTTGAATGCAATGCCTGTCCCGGGGCCGGTTCCTGTTCGGGCATGTTTACCGCCAACACCATGAGCAATCTCTCCGAAGCCCTGGGCATCGGGTTGCCTTTTAACGGTTCGATCCCGGCAGTGTTTTCCGGCAGGGTCACCCTGGCCAAACAGACCGGCCTTGCGGCCGTTGAACTGGTCAAAAGGCAGATCAAACCCAGAGATATTATGACGCGCGAAGCCTTTTGCAATGCCATTTGCGTGGATATGGCCCTGGGGGGGTCCACCAACACGGCCCTCCACCTGCCGGCCATTGCCTATTACGGACAGGTGGACCTGACCTTAAAGGATTTCAGTGAATTTACACTAAAAATCCCCCATCTGACCACCATGGCCCCGGCCGGACCCCACCATATTATCGATCTGTTCAATGCAGGCGGTGTACCGGCCATTTTGGCCGAACTGGCAACGGCCGGGCTTATCAACGATGAGCAGATGACGGTATCCGGCAAACCCATGGGCCAGATGCTCACCGATATCAATGCCGGTATCAGAAATAAAAACGTGATCCGGCCGGTGGACCATCCGGTCCATTCCACCGGCGGCCTGGCGGTTTTGACCGGCAACCTCGCCCCGGACGGTGCCATTGTCAAACAGGCGGCGGTGGCCCCTGAAATGATGGTACATAGCGGGCCCGCCAGAATTTTCAATTCTGAAGAGACCGCATGCGAGGCCATATTAGGCGGCAAAATCGAAAAAGGCGAAGTCATTGTCATTCGGTATGAAGGCCCCAAGGGCGGACCCGGCATGCGGGAAATGCTGTCGGCCACATCCGCCATTGCCGGCATGGGCCAGGACAAGACGGTGGCCATGATCACCGACGGGCGGTTCTCAGGGGCCACCCGGGGGGCCGCCATCGGTCATGTGTCCCCTGAGGCCGCGTCCAAAGGCCCCATCGCCGCCATCCGTTCCGGCGACATCATCGAAATCGATATCCCGGCCCGCACCCTCAATGTCCGGCTGGCAGACCATGAAATACAAGAAAGAATCAACGCACTGCCTGACTTTGAACCCAAAATTACCACCGGCTATGCGGCCCGATATGCCCGCTTTGTGTCCAGCGCCGATAAGGGTGCTGTTTTCCCGCTATAATCAAACACCTTAACTGAAAGAGAGGAACCCAATGAAAAAATATCTCGCACTTGCCATTGCCATGACCTTTATCCTGGGCACCAGCACCGCGGCCGTTGCCGCCATAAAGATTAAACTGGGGGTGGTGACCAAACCCGGATCGGCCCAGAACATTGCCGCCGAAAAATTCAAGGAACTGGTCGAAAAAAGATCCAACGGTGAGATCACCGTTAAAATCTACCACAGCGCCTCCCTGGGCAATGAAACTGAAATTTTGCAGCAGATTCAGATGAACTCGGTGCAGATGGGAATTATCACCGGAGGCCCCTTTGATACCTTCGAGCCGGTTACACGGGTCATCAACTATCCCTTTCTGTTCAAGGATAATCAGCAGGCAGACGAGATTCTCGACGGCCCGCTGGGGTCTAAAATCCTGAAAAGCCTTGAAAAATCCCAATTTAAAGGCCTCTCCTATTCGGAAAACGGTTTTCGAAACCTCACCAACAACAAACAGCCGGTGAAAAGCCCGGAAGATATCAAAGGCCTGAAAATCCGGGTCATGGCATCGGCCATCCATAAGGCCATCTGGCGGGCCCTCGGTGCCAATCCCACCCCCATGCCCTGGCCCATCTATACGGAACTGGAGCAGGGGGTCATCGATGGACAGGAAAATCCGCTGTGGGTCATGGAAGTCTATAAATTTTATGAAATTCAGAAATACATGACCCTGTCACGACATGTCTATTCATATCACATTGATGTGGCGTCTTTGAAATGGTGGCAGACGCTGGACGCTAAAACCCAGGCCCTGGTCCAGACAGCCATGAAAGACGCAGCGGTGTTTCAACGCCAGGACAATCGCTCCAAAGACGCCGCACGGCTGGTCCTGCTCAAAGAAAAAGGCATGCAGATAGAAGAACACCCCGACGTAGCCGCGTTTCGCGCAAAGGTTGCGGGTCTCAAGGACATGGACCTGTACAGTGCCCCTGAAGTGCAAAAAATGCTGCTGGAAATGCTGGCGGCGACCAAGTAAGCGGCCTTTTTTTCAACTACGGTGAACGATTAGCCATTGGCGTTTAGCACCTGAATACTGAAATTCTTGTTTTCCATGAAAAAATCACAATAATCAAAAAACAAGTGACAACTAAATCACAATTATTAAAATTCCAACACAGCGGAAAATCAAACTGCGTAAAAATTTAAGACGATATGCCGTTAATCAAATGGTTTTTGATCTTGTTTGAAATTTGGATATTGGGATTTGTTTGTCGTTTGGTGCTTATAATTTGTAATTTGTGATCTGTCCGGGTACCAACGTGTCCGGGTTTTTACATACACAATCAGAAAGGATGCCTGTCTTGTCGCGTTTAGAAAAAATCAGTGGTGCCATCAACCACTGGATCGAACACCTGCTCTTCGGGATGGGGCTGACCATGGCACTGCTGGTGGCCGTACAGGTTTTTTGCCGGTACATACTCAATCAGTCCCTGTTCTGGTCCGAAGAACTGGCCCGGTATCTGCTGGTGTGGCTGACATTTTTAGGGGCCTCTGCCGCCTATTACCGCAAGGCCAATCCCGGGGTGGATTTTCTATACGCCCGGGTGTCGCCGCGGCTTCGTAAAACCGCCGATGCCATGATCCACTGTGTGTCCATGGGTCTGTTTGTCGTGATGATCGTGTTCGGCACTCAATTTGCCTATTTTGTCCGGATGCAGATCTCCCCGGCTATGAATCTGCCCAAATGGCTCATTGTGGGCATTATTCCGGTAAGCGGTATGCTTCTCATGTTCCACGCACTGACGTTTCTGGTAGCTGTGTTGCAACGAGGTGGCCGTGACTACTGAAATTCTCATCTTTTCATTGTTGTTTCTGTTTGCCATCAATACCCCCATCGCCATTGCCATTGGCGCCGCCTCGGTGCTGGGCATTTTCATTCAGGGGGACTTTTCCCTGATGATGGTGGTTCAGCGGATGTTCGGGGGTACGGACTCCTTTCACCTCATGGCCGTCCCCCTTTTCATGTTCACCGGCACCATCATGGAAGCCGGGGGCATCAGCCGCCGGATTATCGATTTTGCCAATGCCCTGGTGGGGTGGCTGCCCGGGGGTCTGGCCGCGGTCACCATTGTTTCAGCCATGTTTTTTGCCGGCATATCCGGATCAGCGGCAGCCGATGCAGCGGCGGTGGGGGCGATATTGATCCCGGCCATGAAAAAATCCGGATATGAATCTGATTTTGCTGCTGCCGTGCAGGCGTCGGGGGGATCCATCGGTGTCATTATTCCGCCCTCCATCCCCATGATTATTTTTGGATTTTTAACCGGGGCCTCCATTGGTCAGCTGTTTGCCGCCGGAATTTTACCGGGAATCCTCATCGGCCTCTCCCTCATCGCGGTCGCCACCGTTATTTCCCTCAAAAACGGATATGCCGCCACAGCCCGGTTTTCCTTAAGAGAGGTCTGGCGCACGTTTAAACGGTCCCTGCTGGCCCTGGGCGCACCGATCATTATTTTAGGCGGTATCCTGTTCGGTATTTTTACAGCCACCGAGTCTGCGGCCGTGGCCGTGGTCTACGCCCTTTTTGTGGGCATGGTGGTCTATCGCAAGATTACCATTAAAGATATTGCCCCGTTGTTCATCAGCGGCGCCATTACTTCGGCCATTGTCATGTTTATCATTTCAACGGCGTCCATCTTCAGCTGGATTGCCGCCATCGAGGATATTCCCGCCATCCTGGCCGGGGGTCTTCTGGGGTTGTCGGATAACCCCATTGTCCTGCTGCTGCTCATCAACATGGTCCTGCTGGTTGCCGGCACCTTCGTGGAAACCACCGCCTCCCTGATTTTACTGGTCCCCATGATTACAGCCATGCTACCCAGTCTGGGCATCGATATCGTTCAATTGGGGGTCATCGTGGTAACCAATCTTGCCATCGGCATGCTGACCCCCCCCATGGGCATCTGCCTCATCGTCTCCTGTTCCATATCCGGTGACAGCCTGATGGCCATCAGCCGGCGTATCCTGCCGTTTTTAGCTGTTTTAATCATAGACCTGTTTATCATCTGTTTTTATTCACCGCTGACCATGTGGATGGCCCATATGGTGGCCAAGTAACTATGAACCGATTTCAAAACACCCCCTTTTGCCCAATCTCTGCGTCAGGCTCAAATTTTAATCCTCGAAATACGCCATGTATTCCTCCGGTTAAAATTTTCGCCTTTCTTGACCTTAAACAAAATTGGATATTTTGAAACGGGTTCATATGGGAGATCATCAATGAAAATTGCGATTATCGGCGCAGGGGCCATGGGGAGCCTGTTCGGTGCCCTGCTGGCCAATGCCAGGACGGATGTCTGGCTGGTGGATGTGTGGACAGAACATGTGCAGGCCATCAATACAAAGGGACTTCGGGTTGAATGGCAGGGAGATACCCGGACGCTGCCGATGCGGGCCACCACTGACCCCGCCGACATCGGCACCGCCGACCTGATTCTAATTTTCGTCAAATCCACCCAGACCCTCGCTGCCGCTGAGACCGCCGCAACCCTGGCCCATGAAACGACCCTGGTGCTGACCCTCCAGAACGGCATGGGCAACGCCGATACCATCGCCGGCGTGATGGACCCGGAGCGAATCATCGCCGGCACCACGGCCCATGGTGCCACGTTGCTGGGGCCGGGTCATATCCGCCATGCCGGCCGGGGGACCACGACCATCGGCATGTGGAACAGCACGGACGATACCCGGATTAAAGCAATCGTTGACCTGTTTACCATGGCCGGCATCAAAATTGAGGCCAGATCGGATATCCGAAAAATCATCTGGGAAAAGCTGCTGGTCAACGTGGGCATCAATGCCATCACGGCCCTGACCCATATTCAAAATGGTCAGATTCTTGACCTTGACGTTACCCGGAACCTGTGCCGCAATGCTGTGGAAGAAGCCGCCGCCGTGGCTGTGGCCCTGAACATTTCCCTCCGGGAAGATATTGTCGAACATGTGTTTAACATCGCTGCCGCCACCGGCGGCAACCGGTCTTCCATGGGCCAAGATGTGGATCACCAGCGACTCACCGAAATCAGTGCCATCAATGGTGCCGTGGTTTCAGAGGCAAGCAACGTCGGCATCCCGGTCCCGGTCAACCAGACCCTGACGGCACTGGTGGAAACCCTCCAGGCCCATTATTCGTGATGCCTTCTGCCATCCACAGCAAAAAAAATTGGACACGGATCTTCACGGATACACTCGGATAAAAATTTTCTTTTAAAAGCAGTGACAACTTAAAACGCCTGCTGTTATCCGTGTCAATCTGCGTAAATCCGTGGCTAAAAAAAGCCTCACGGCTTATTGACGACATAGACCCCCGCGCCCACCAGCAGAGCGCCGGCCAGCAGGCCCGGTTCCAGTTGCTCCCCCAGCAAGGGGACGCTCAGCAGGATGCCGAGCAGCGGCGCTGCAAAAAAGAAAACCGATACCTGGGCCGAATTGTGGCGGGCGATGAGAAATTGCCAGGACAAAAAGCAGAACACGCTGATCCCCAGGGCCTGATAAAGAATCGCCGTCCAGGCGTCGGGCGCCACCGCGGACAAATGGATCTCCTCGAAAATCAGTGCTCCGGCAAAAAATAATACCACGGCCAAAAGCATCTCCCAGAAGAGAATCTTCCATTTATCGATGGATTGGGTCAGACGTTTGTTATAAACGGTAGTGACGGCCAGGACGAAACAACTGGACAGTTCGATCAAATCGCCCTTGAGTGTGTTTTCGAGCCGGGCCCCCAGATCGAGTCGAAGTGCTGTGAGCAGCCCGCAAAAGGCAATGGTGCACCCAAGTAACATTTTGGCTTTGAGGGGCTCATCTTCTAAAAACAACGGTGCCACCAGGGGGATCAACAGCGGGTAGCTGTAAATGATCAGCGACACCCGCCCGCCGGTGGTAAACCGGGAGCCCCAATTCAAAAAGAAAATCTGAATAACGAAAAGTAACGCCAGCACGCCCACCTGGAGCCACTGCCGGCCGACCAGACGTAATCCACGGCCCCGCCGGTGGATAAAAAAAGCCATAAAGGGCAAGGCCAGACCGAAACGCAGAAAAGCGGCCCAGAGCGGCGGCAGATCCCGCACAGCGATTTTAACCACCACGGTGTTGCTGGCCCAGATGGTCATGATCAGCAACACCCACAGATAAACACCGGATGTCATGGACTGCTGACCGACCACCGCCTGGCTGCGGCCGGGTATGTGCTGCGATACTTTCTGCATGCCCCTACCATACTGCCCTGTTACGGTTAGCGATAAAATTGAAACGGGTGTTCCCCGCAAGAATCGCTGTGTATATCAGGTGCGCGCCCACTTGCCAACCGGAATATGAATGGATTTGTTTGACAAAAATAGTGACGTCATGCTATCGCATTTTAATAAAAGATCGAGCGAAGCGAGGCCACACGTTTTCAGCCCTCAACTTCAATATTCAATTGGGTTCTGGCTTTAACGCCGCGACTCTGATCCCGGCAGAATAACAGGGCCTTAACAACGCTCCCCAGATTAAATGAGATAGCTCTTCTTTTACTTGACAAGAAAATTCTTTGGCGCCGCCCTGTTTCGTGTGGGTAAAATTGACGCGATAAAGCCCCACTTGAAACAGCGAGGAACCAGCTTCCCCCTTTTGACACCCTGTAAAAATAGCTGACAATTTTCCTCGGCCGCATTGGCGTCCGGGTATGGTGTAATCCATATTTTTGTCATATTGCCGGAATGTTAACACGAATTTGAAAACCGGTTTGAATTTGGTATATTTGTTGCTTTTTAAGTTTTTATTCGTTGGGCATTTGCTCGAATCAATTAACCAAAGGAGGCTCCAATGGAAGAAAAACAACTTTTCATGATGAACATCGCATCGAATCTTCTTTCATCGTATTACGCCAACAAGACCAGTTTCTGCATCGTCAATAAACGTGAACCCAGTCAAAGCGAGAAAGACGACCTTTTAAAAAAGTGCATTTCCATGTTTGAGAATCTAAGTACCAGTTACCTGGATGACATCCGGGAAATTGCCGATGGCATCAAATAAACGTCTGGCACCACAAGCGGGTGGCTTCAGGGCCACCCCAAAAAAACAAAGTTATACTTCCGGACACCATTGAATCGTTGCCATCGGTTGGTTTGGCCATGACAAAAAACTATGATGGGGGGTCAATTGTCTTAAATGCCGACAGTATTGTGTGTGCCTAAAATCGATCCCGGTGCACTTGCCTGGTAAAACGCAAGTCTGACATTGCACCCAATGCCCTTGCCAATGGCCAATTGCCCGTCGAAACCATTTTTTTGGGGCTTACTGCAAATCCGGTCAGCGGTATCGAAATACACCTGCCGGGTTGTCTATATTCTTACGTTTATCCTATCCTCTGCCAATTCTGTCGGCAACCATCTGAATAAATTTCAAGAAAACATATTCCCAATCAGAAGCCCGAATAGACGATAAACCGGCGTGACAAGGTTAATCACCTTACCGGACATTAACCCTTTAGGAATCTTGAAGGACAAAATGAACGAACAAAAAAAACTACTCGTATTGGTCGACGGCTCGGAGCGTTCCATCCAAACGTTGCAGTATATGGGACAAATGCTACCCCTTAAAAACTTTAAACTTGTAGTGTTCCATGTTCTCAACGGTGTCTCCAAAGGTTTTCGGGATCTGGAAAGGACCCCGCACGATGCGCACACCCTCAGGCAGATGATAACCTGGGAAAGTCAGCAAAAAAAGAATATTGGAAATTTTACTCAAAACGTCCGACAAACACTGGTAGACGCCGGTTTCCCGGACGACTCAGTGACCATTAAAATTCAAAACCGCCAAAACGGCATTGCCCGGGATATTTTAAAGGAAGCCGGCGAGGGGGGATATACGGCAGTGGTTTTGAGGCGCAGAGGGTCAGGGGCGCTGAAAGGCATTGCCGTGGGCAGTATCGCCAATAAACTTTTTTCAAAATTAACATTTTGCCCTTTAATAATTGCCGGCCCGCACCCCACCAAAAAAAAACTGCTCATTGCCATTGACGGGTCGCCCTCCTCAAATCGGGCTGTTGACTTTGTCGCGCAGAACATAGGCGGATACGACTATAGGGTAGGCCTGATCCATGCGATCAGGGGATTTGGCGACATGGTACCGGAAAATCCTGAATTTCTGATGTCACCGGAAATTGTGGAAATGGCCTACACTGAAATGATGGAAATATTCAATGATGCAAAAGAAAAACTGAAAAAAGCCGGTTTTGATGAAAATAAAATATCTGAAAAAATCACAACCGGGGTTTACAGCCGGGCCGGTACCATTATCCAGGAAGCACAGGACGGCGGCTATGGCACCATTGTCATTGGAAGAAAGGGGCTTTCACAGGTGCACGAATTTTTCATGGGACGGGTGTGCGCCAAAATCATTCAAAGCGACAAAAAATTTTCCGTCTGGGTAATTTAACAGGAGCCTAGATAGTATCGTTAAAATTATGGGTGGTTACGCCATGGGCGCTTTCCCCTTGACAGGAAGATCACTGCTACGTTATGCCTCCTGGAAAACAATAAGGAGGCCTGTATGTATTTCCAACAATTTATTGTTGATGGGATGGGGTGCATGTCCTATCTCATCGGTTGCCCGGCTGCCCGGGTGGCCTGTGTCGTAGATCCCAAGCGAGATGTCCAGGATTACATTGACAAGGCCCGGGCCAACGGGATGAAGATTACCCACATCTTTGAGACCCACGTCCACGCCGATCATGTTTCCGGAAACATGGAACTCAAGTCCCGCACCGGAGCCCAGATCTGCATGCACAAACACAGCCCGGTCACCTTTGATTTCACCCCGGTGTCCAAGGGGGATACCATCGAACTGGGCAACGCCCGACTTGAAATCGCCGAGACACCCGGCCACACCCCCCACTCCCTGTCCATCCTCGTGACCGACAAGAGTCGGGGTGACGATCCCTGGGTGGCCCTCACCGGCGACTGTCTCTTTGTGGGCGACATCGGGCGCCCCGACCTTGCGGGAAAAGAGCTGATCATGGAACAGGCTCAAAACCTGTACCACTCCCTCCACGACACCCTGGGCACCATGCCCGAAAGCCTGGAGGTATTTCCGGCCCATGGCCAGGGGTCCCTGTGCGGCAAAGGGATGAGTGCCAAACCGAGCTCCACCATAGGGTTTGAGTGGCGCCATAACCCGGTGCTCAATCTCTCCGAAACTGATTTTATCAGTGAAATGACCCAGACCTTTCCGGATCGGCCCAAGAGCTTCACCCACATCATCGAAACCAACAAAAAAGGGGCCCCCCTGCTGGAGCGCTGCCCCATCAGGCGAGATTTTTCCCCTGCCCAGTTCAAGGAACTCGTGGATAGCGGGGCTACGATACTCGATGCCCGGGATACGGCTTCCTTTGGCGGGGTCCATATTCCCGGTGCCATCAACATCGGACTGGCCAACCAGACCGCCAACTGGACCGGCATGGTCATCGAGCCATCAGCCCGTCTGGTTCTGGTGGTACCCAGCGAAAAAGCCTATGACCAGATGTGCCTCCAGCTCCACCGCATCGGTTATGATGAAATTTACGGTTACCTTTACGGCGGCATTGCCGCATGGCAGGAATCGGGCTATCCCATTGCCCAGCTCTGGCAGATCTCCCCGGCCCGACTCAAAGAAAAACTCGATACGGGCAGGACCCGCCATGTCATCGATGTGAGGACGGCGGCTGAGCGGTCAACCGGCAGCATCCCCGGCTCGATGCACCTGCCCATCAATAAACTGTTCAAATCACCGCCGGATATCCCCAAAAATGAGGAGATCGTCGTGACCTGCGCTGTGGGCTACCGGGGCAACATTGCGGCGAGCTTTTTATCCGGGCAGGGGTTTGACCACGTCCACAGCATCGCCGGCGGGCTCAAGGCCTGGATCAATGCCGGCTATCCCCTTGCCTGATAGTAACAAAAAATCCTGGTTATTTAAATAAAATAGGATAAGCGATTTATCGGGCGTAGCCGCAGGTGAAGCCTGAAGCGATACCACAAATTTTCACTTTTCAATATTCACTATTCAGTCTGTTTCTGGCTTTGCCGGGTGAGGAAGCATGCGATTGTTTAAAAACAAGAAACTGCATACAAAAAACGACCTGATTTATGTACGGCTGCAACAGCACCTGGACCGTCAGGCGGTGGGATTTCCCGCCACGCGGTCCGGCGTTGAAATCAGGATACTCAAACACATTTTTAGCCCCCTGGAGGCACAGATTGCCACCTGCCTGACTTACAGATTTGAACCCCTCGAAACGGTGCTTAACCGGGCGGCCCATATGGTCGACGCCCCCGAAGAACTGGAAAAACACCTTGATCGCATCCTTAAAAAGGGGGGCATTGAATCCAGACTGAAAAATGGCCGTCGGCAGTACTGCAACTCACCACTGGTGGTGGGAATGTACGAAATGCAGCTTGAACGACTCACCCCCGAATTCATCAAAGATTTCAGTGAGTATACCAATGATCTAAAGTTCGGCATCGAATTTTTAAGTACCGGGCTTCCCCAGATGCGGACCATCCCGGTGGCCCGGAGCCTTCGCGTCGAGCATCAGGTGCGGACCTATGACGAGGTTACCGCACTTCTGGACGAGGCTGCACCCCCCTTTGTCATTTTAGACTGCATCTGCCGCAAAAAAAAAGCCCTGACAGGAGACCCGTGCAAGATAACCGACCGCAAAGAAACCTGTCTGGCCATGGGCACCATGGCCCAATCGGTGCTGCACAGCGGTTTTGGCCGGGAAATCCCCCGGGCCGAAGCCATGGCCATCATCGAAGAAAATCAAAAACAGGGGCTGGTTCTCCAGCCCTCCAACTCGGAAAAAATCGAATTTATCTGCTCCTGCTGCGGGTGCTGCTGCGGCATGCTGAACATTCACAAGAGCCTCCCCAAACCCCTGGATTACTGGGCTTCCAATTTTCGGGCCCAGGTGGACCCTGCGGCCTGCACCGGATGTGGGATCTGTGCCGGGCGCTGCCCGGTGGAAGCGGTGAGCGTTTCTGCCGGAAAACAGCCGGCCATTGTAAACCCTGATCGATGTCTGGGGTGCGGCGTCTGTGTGAGTACCTGCCCTGAAAAAGCCATCTCCCTTTTCAAGAAAACACAGGAAACCAGGCCACCGGAAACCCGCGAAACACTCCATGACATCATCATGACCCACAAGAAAGGCCCCCTGGGGAAATTAAAACTCACCGGCAAACTGTTGACAGATGCGATTCTCACCGGTCAGATCAACATCCTCAAGTAGTTTGGGAAAGCGCCATCAGGCAATTGAACCCATTGCGATTCAAGCAACATCTATATATCCGATATTTATTGCTATTTCCACTAAATAGGCCTGAACCGAATTAGACTCTATTCTCAACTATCTGATTTTATAGAAATTTTACCTAACGTTGAGTCGTTTTCAATTCAAATTCACACCCGACCAGGCTGAAGAACATCGCTTAATTAACATAACCTGCTAATTTTTAAAACAAAAAATAATAAACTGCCAACTGGCACACACCTTGCTGATACTAATATGGATCAGGCCTCTACAGCTGCCGGCCCCAAAGGCCCGATCCCGTCACACGGCGTGAGACAATCTTTTATTTATAAAGGAGGAATTTATTTTGAGGCGAAACTTACATGCTGGAAAACCCCAAAGCGGCGGATTCAGTCTCAACACCTTTTCCGAGGATGAGCTGTATGAGATTCACCTGGCCACCCTGGAAATTCTGGATGAGACCGGCGTTTTTGTGGAAGACCCCCAGGCTCTGGCCGCCTTTGAAGCGGCGGGTGCCAGAATCGACCGAGAAAAAAAAATCGCCCGGCTTCCCTCACATCTGGTGGAAGACTGCCTCCGATCGGCACCGGCCCGGATCATTCTGGCCGGGCGGGACCCGAAAAACGATTTTGTCGTGGAAAACAACAGGGTGGGTTTTACCAATTTTGGTGAAGGCGTTCAGGTGGTCGACCCGTTCACCGGCGAGCTTCGGGAACCCACCAAACAGGATGTGGCGGACACGGCCAAAGTCGTTGACTTTTTAGACGATGTGGATGTCTACAACCGGGCCGTGGGTGCCCATGAGGTGCCCCAGGATGTGGCCCCGCTGCATAATGCCGAGGCGTTTTTTACCAACACCACCAAGCACTGTATGGTGGGTCCCTTCAGTGGATTCTGCACCCGAAAAATTGTTGAAATGGCAGCGGAAATTGTTGGCGGCATGGACAATCTGGTGAAAAGGCCCCTGGTCACTTTTCATACCTGCCCGGTGAGCCCGCTGAAACTGGTTCAGGACACCTGTGAAATTCTCATGGAGACCGCCCGTCTGAACGTACCGGTGAATGTGATCTCCATGGCCATGGCCGGCGGGTCTTCACCGGTCAACCTGGCCGGCACCCTTGTCGAACACAATGCGGAATTGCTGGCCGCGATTACCCTGAACCAGATCACCCGCAAAGGGGCCAAAATCATCTATGGCAGCTCCACCACCGCCTTGGACCTAAGATTCGGTTCAGCTTCAGTGGGATCTCCCGAATGTGCCATGATCAATGCGGCGGTGGCCCGTCTGGCGCGCTACTACGGCCTGCCATCGTTTGTCGCAGGCGGATAGGGTGACAGCAAAACATGTGATGCCCAGATCGGTCATGAAAAAACCCTTACAGGCCTGATGGCAGCGTTGGCAGGTGCCAACCTGATTTACGGCCTTGGGATGATCGAAAGCGGCATGACCTTTGATTTCGGCCAACTGGTGATGGACAATGAATTTGCCCGAATGATCAAATTTGCGGTGGGCGGCATCGCCGTTACTGACGAAACCCTGTCGGTGGACGTTACCAAGGAGGTCGGTCCCTTCAGTGATTTTCTCAGTCATGAAAACACCTACAAGTATATGCGAACCCAGTCCCAGCCCAAATTGATCGATCGGGTGGTTCGTCAGAGATGGGAAGCCGCGGGAAAGACAGACCTGCATCAGCGGGCCCTGGCCGAAGCGATCAATATCCTGAAGAACCACAAGCCCACCCCCCTTCCCGAGGGCGTGCCTGAAAAACTCAGAAAAATTGTTGAAGATGCCGAGGCGGAACTTGGGCTATACAGTCAACTGTAAGGAACCGTTACCCTGTAAATTATAGTTCAGCGTGCCCGAATCCGATGTTGTCTGCATTGGAAATTATTTGGGCTGCCCCAAAGCAATTCACCCCAAAAAGGAGGACATAATGGGAAAAATTTTTACCCGATACGGGGACGGAACCCCCCTTGAGCTGAGCGACAGCGAGCTCATGGAAGACCTGCGGGCCGGCACCGAAGATGCTGCCGACCGGGGCGAAATCCCGCCGTTGACCGACGATGACCTCAACCACATGCTGGATATTTTCAAGATGCCCCAGCGGTTTGTGAGTGTCGAACCGGGCAAAGAGGTGATTATGACCTATGATGCCGGCACCCTCAAAATCCGGCGGGTGGGGGTTAATGTGGACCGGATTCAGGCCCTGCAGATCTATGAAAAACTCATGGGCGCCGACACCATGGAGCTGTGCCATGTGGATTACAGCTTCAAGCCCTTGAAGTCCATCGTCACCATGGAACAGCCCATCATGGAGCAGGCCCTGCTCAGCACCCACATACCGCTTTTTTACGGCGCCATGCCCAACCTGGGACTTTACAGCCAGCCCGACGGCCCGTTTCCGAACCCGGCCGAACTGCTGCCCAGCGGCAAAATCGATGAGGCGAGACAGTCTTTGGAAAACACCGTGGTAGATGCGGTGAAGGATATCGTGTTTGTGGCCGGTGCCATGTACGAATCCGGGGCCGACGGTATCAACCTTGATTCAGTGGGTGCTGCCGGCGATGCCGACTTCCTGGCATCCCTCATGGCCGCGGAACAGCTCAGGGCAAAATACCCGGAGATGTGCATTGAACTGGGCATGGCCGGGGAGTTTATCCTGGGCATGCACGGCCAGCTGGAATATAAAGGCGTTCGCCTGGCCGGGCTCTATGCCCACGATCAGGTCAAGCTGGCTGAACAGGCCGGGGTCACCATGTTCGGTCCGGTGGTCAACACCAACACCAGCGAGTCAAGCCCCTGGAACCTGGCCCGGGCCATCACTTTCATGAAAGCCTGCGGCGAAACAGCCACCATTCCCATCCATCCCAATATGGGCATGGGGGTAGGAGCCGTAACGGTAAACGACCACCCGCCTGTGGACATTGTCTCCAGATCCTCCAAAGCCATGGTGGAACTGGTGCGTCTGGACGGGTTGTAGGTGGGCGTGGGTGATCCCTTTGCCATGGCGATTACCCATGCGCATGCCTCGGGAATGGGCGGAATGCGGGCAGCCGGAGATCTGGTGGCCCGTGTGCAGATGACCCTGGGCATGAAAATCGAAGACGCTAAACGCTATGTGGCCGATAAATTGAAGGTGGGGGTATCCGAGCTCACCGATCCGGTCATCATGAACGAGGTGCGTCAGGATCTTCAACTCGGTTCCATGACCCCGTTGCCCGGCTGTGCCAAAGGCATTGAGGCCAAGTTCCGGATTGCCGAAGCCCTGGACATCGAGATCAATTGCGTCAACCGGTTCAAACAGAAAGTATCATTTTAAAAAAACAAAAAAGGAGACACCGTTCATGATCGATAAAGAGACTATTGCCCAGGCCAGGCAACTGCTTGTGGACCAGAACAAGGAAAAAGTAATCGAAATTGCCAACCGGGTCATTGCCGACGGCCATGATCCCCTGGAATTGATGAATGAGGCCTTTATTCCCGGCATCAACGAGGTGGGGGACCTGTTCGGCCGGGGCCGGCTGTTTCTGCCGGAACTGATGGTGGCCGCCGATGCCATGAAGGCCGTCACCGATGTGATCAATGCGGCCTTGCCCAAAAACACAGTTCAGGAAAAAAAGGGAACGGTGCTGCTGGCCACGGTAAAAGGGGATGTGCACGATATCGGCAAATGCATAGTGGTGTCCCTGATGCGGGCCAACGGGTTTACCGTCCATGACCTGGGCCGGGACATTGACATCGACACCATCATCGAAAAGGCCATCAAGGAAAATGTGGATATCATCGGCACCAGCGCCCTTTTGACCACCACCATGGGGCAGCAGAAAATCCTGGAGCAGGCCTTGACATCAGCCGGCCTGCGGGACCGGTTCAAGACCATGGTGGGCGGCGCCCCGGTCACGGGCCGCTGGGCCGCCCGCATCGGCGCCGACGCCTATGCCGAGGATGCCCAGGACGGCGTGGTCAAGGTCAAGGAACTGCTGGCACTATAATAGGAAGCGATAATCGTTCGCGGTTGAAAAACCGCGAACGATTACAAAGACAATTGATGCTTTAGTAATATCATGTTTTAGTCGAAAATTTAAAAAATTAACCTTGCGCAGACAATATGGACTCAAATTTTAAACACCGTCGCCGTACCTATGCGGAAATAAAGCAACGCTTTGATCCTGCATCCAGCTACATGGTTTTCGAACGGCACGCCGCTACTGGTGAAAAAGAAGATTTTTCTGTTATTGATGATATTTTATCAAACCTTGAAAAAGGGGCTGCCGAAACTGAACTCTGCTGGGACGACGCCAAGAAAAGAGATATCCTTATCGTCAAAGCGGCCCCGGGTGATATCGATATCATCGTCAATGCGTTTATCGATCAAAGTTTGCAGGATAATTTCAACTACTGTGTCTACAGCGCTTTTAATGTTTAAACCGCGGATGACAGCAACCGTCATTTTTTGCAGTTTGGTCGGTTCATCAGAGATGGCTCTTTCCCATTGCAATTAAAAAACTATTGCCCCAAATCTTCACATTTTTTAAACTGCCGTATTTAAATTTTATCAGATATGGGATTTACCCATGGACCTGAACAAACCGTTTCCATCCACACAAAAACCAGAAAATACTGTTTCGGTTGCGACCCTGGTTTCCTTTCTTGAAGCATTTGAGCAGGCGCCCTTAGGCATCATTGCAATAGAGATGCCCGATGGCAGAATTGTCTTTTCCAATGCAGAAGCCGGGCGAATCACAGGGGTGGCCAAGCACCAGATGGCCGGCCGCTGTTCCGGGGATCTCTATGCGGATCCCAAAACCCGGTGGGCCTGCCGCTATACGGACAAAAGGCTCTATTCTCTTGAAAAACTACCGTCTTTCAAGGCGGTCCTTCAGGGTGTAACCGCGAAAAATCAAGAGATGCGAATCCGTCGGCCCGGGGGTAAGGAACTATGGGTAATCAATGCCACTGCCCCTATATATGACAAACAGGGCCGCATCATCGCCGTTGTGACCTTTCTGTCGGATATCGACAAAAGCAAGGTCGAGGTGGAAAAGCTCAGGAGGCGCAAAGAATATCTGGACTATGCCCTCACCGCCTCCGAAGAAGGCCTGTGGGACCGGGACCTGGATACCGACCAGGGGTATCTGAGTCCCCGGTATTACGAAATGCTGGGCTATGAAAACGGGGAATTCCCCGGATCAAGCGTCATCTGGGAGACCATGCTGCACCCGGATGACAAACCCAAAGCCCTTCAGGACCTGACCGATTTTATCACCAACAAACAAAAAATCTACAAAAGCACCTATCGCATACGGGCCAGGGACAACACCTATCGGTGGATACAGTCCAAGGCAATTGTGACCGATCGGAAAGAAAACGGAAAACCGCTCCGTCTTGTGGGAACACATCTGGATATTAGCCGACGCAAGGAGATGGAACAACGGCTCAAACGGTCCCGCGATGTTCTGGAAAAGGAGGTCAAAAAACGGACCCGGGACCTCATCGAAACCAATAAAAAACTGGAGGCCATACTGAACACCTCGTCGGAAAGCATATGGGTGTGCGACGGAAAGGGAACGGTACTCAGCATCAACAAGGCCTCCGAGCATCTGCTGAATGTAAAAGCAAAGGATGTCGTCGGTAAGAATGTTGCCGGCCTTGTGGACCAGGGATTCATGGACCGGTCCGTGACCCTGGAGGTGATCGCCACCCGCCGCCAGGTCAGCATGATGCAATATGTCGCAAAAACCAAAAAATACCTTCTGGTAACCGGGACACCGGTGATCGCCGATGACGGCACCATCTCCATGGTGATCAGCAACGAACGGGACTTGACCCGGTTGAACGAACTGCGGGAAGAACTTCAACAGGCCCGGAACGTTTCAAATACCTACAAAAAAGAACTGGCGGCGTTAAACCTCCTCGAACTCAGGGAACAGGATATTATTGCCGAGAGCAAGGAAATGCAGCAGGTGTTGAAAACGGCCATGAAACTGGCAACCCTTGATGTTTCCACCATTCTGGTCATCGGGGAATCGGGGACCGGCAAGGGCCTCCTCACCAAATTTATCCATGCCCGGGGAAAACGAAAAAACGGCCTTTTTGTCCAGATCAATTGTGCGGCCCTCCCGGAAAGCCTTCTGGAAGCCGAGCTCTTCGGCTATGAAAAGGGGGCTTTCACCGGAGCCAGCGAACAGGGTAAGGTCGGTCTGTTTGAAATGGCCGAGGGCGGCACCCTCTTCCTGGATGAAATCGGTGAACTGGCCCTGCCCCTCCAGACCAAGCTCCTCAAATGCCTGGATGAGCGTGAAATCAGGCGAATTGGGGGGCTCAAGCCGATTAAAATCCGGTGCACGGTCATCGCAGCCACCAATATCAACCTGGCCAGGGAGATTCAGAAAAAAAACTTTCGGCAGGATCTCTTTTTCCGCCTCAACACGTTTACCATCCGCATGCCCCCGCTCCGTGAAAGGCCCGAAGATGTCTTTGAAATGACCCATTTTTTTCTGGCAAAATACCAAAAGGCCTATGGGGTAAAACGGAGAATCTCATCCAAAGCCATGGAAAGGCTTCTCGCATATAAATTTCCGGGTAATGCCAGGGAGTTGAAAAATATCATCAAAAAAGCGGTGGTCATGTCCGAAAAAACCCTCATCGACGGATTCATCGAACTGGATGCCCGCCAGGAAAGGGACGGTACCCGGCCGGGCCCCGTCCGGATAAAGGGCGATATGAACCGACGGGTCCTTGATTATGAAAAAAATTTAATGGTGCAGGGGCTGTCGGTATGCAAAACCACCCGCTCCCTTGCCGCCCATCTGGGCATCAGCCAGTCCGCCGTGGTCAGAAAACTTAAAAAGCACCAACTCACTGATTCTCTGAACAAAAGCGACCCAAAGAGGCCCGCCTCTTAGTCAATTAATGCTTAATTTTGTATTTTTGATGTCAACGAAAAGGAAACTGATATGGCTAAACGAAACATAAAGGCCCATTTTGCCACCCGATCCGGTTTCGGTATCAATGCATTTACGAAAGATGAACTGGATGCGATTCATTTTGCCACCCTCCAGGTTCTGGAAATGACGGGCATTAAAATCGAATCCGAAGAGGCCCTTGAGATCTTCCATGGGGCCGGGGCACGGATTGAGCGTCATGGCAATTACGGCATCGTTAAAATACCCGGTTATATTGCAGCGGACTGCATCCGCTGGACCCCGAGAAACGGCTGCTTTTACGGCAGACGTCCCGAAGATGACTATATCACCGACGGCCCCCGGGTCAGTTTTGCAGCAGGATTCGGCGAGCATGTTAAAATCATCGACATCGACACAAAAGAGGTCCGGCCCACCGTAAAGGCAGACCTGGCGGCCATCACGTGCATCCAGGATTATCTGGATGTCATTGCCGTCATCGAACGGGCGGCCTGCTCCGGGGATCAGTATCCGGATACGCAACCACTGCACAATTACGAGGCCATGGTCAGCAACACGAGCAAGCACTGCTTTCTCGGATTCGGGGGACGGGCAAATGCCAAAAAAATCATTGAGATGGCAACCCTTGCCGGCGGCGGGGTGAAAAATTTTCAAAACCGGCCCATTGTTACGGCCTTTGTCTGCCCCACCAGCCCGCTGACAATGGTCCGCGACTGCTGCGAAACCATTATGGAATGCGCTGCCAGCGGCATCGGCATTGCGGTGATCCCCATGTCCCTTTCCGGTGCATCCTCCCCCGCCACCCTGGCCGGCGTGGTGGTGCAGCACAATGCTGAAGTCCTGGGGGCCTTTATTCTGGCCCAGCTCACCCGTAAGGGAACGCCGTGCACCTACTGCGGCTGCAGCACCATTATGGATATGCAACTGGGGTTATCGCCAGTGGGGGTTCCTGAAAATGCACTGCTTGATGTGGCAACCGTAAAAATGGCCCAATACTATCAGGTGCCCAGCTGGGTGGGCGGCTGCGGATCCGACAGCAAACTTCCGGACGCCCAGCAGGCCTATGATTTCAGCCTTACCGCAATGCCGGCGGCCCTGGCCGGTGCCAATATTATTTACGGCCTCGGTGCCATCGAATCGATTCTCACATTTGACTACGCCGCCATGATCACCGGTGCCGAACAGGCGGAAAGAATCATGCGGGTTGTCGGCGGTATTGAGATAAGCGATGAATCCATGGCCCTGGATCTGATCCATGAAATCGGCCCCGGCGGCGAGTTTCTCAGTCATGAGCATACCTTTCGGCACATGCGGGAAATGTCCCGGGCCAGATTGTTCGACCGGCGGACCCGGGAAGCCTGGCTGGAGGCCACCGATGGCAAGGACCTCAGCCAGCGGGCCTATGAGGAGGCCCGGCGGATCATGACCACGCACAAGCCCATGGCCCTGCCCGATGGTGCGGGGGAGGCCATTAAAGGCCTTATCAAAGAATATGAGGATGAGCTGAAATCGGAGAAACGTTAGTCTGGCGAAACCAGAACCAGATTGAATATTGAGAAGTTGTGGTATCGCTTCGCTCTATCTTTTATTTTTTAAGCCGTACGCCGTATATAAAGGAGAAACATATGCCGGGTTTTTACGGAAGAATATTAAAAATCGATCTTTCCAACCAGACGTTTACCATCGAGCCCATCGCCGACGAGATATATGAAACCTACCTGGGGGGGAAAGGGCTGGCATCCTATCTGCTCTACCATCTCAATCCGCCGGGGGTGGATCCCATGGCACCGGCAAACCACCTGATTTTTGCCACCGGCCCTGTCGCCGGCAGCAGTGTGTGGGGGTCAAGCCGCTACGGCGTTTTTACCAAATCACCCCTGACCGGTTTTTATTCCGAGTCCTACTCCGGCGGCAAGGTGCCCGAGGCCATTGATTCTGCGGGATTCGATGCCGTTGTTCTGAAAGGACACAGCAGCGCGCCTGTGGTGTTGGCCGTTCACCCGGACGGCGTGGATTTTCATGCCGCCGGCAAGATCTGGGGCATGGACACCTTTGAGACCGAATCAACCGTGACCCAGCAGTTTCGCCGAACCGATGCCGGCTTCAAGCGGCCCGGTGTGGTAGTCATCGGGCCGGCCGGGGAAAACGGGGTGCGCTTTGCCACCATCAAAAACGATGGCTGGCGCTGTGCCGGCCGCACCGGCGTGGGCACTGTCATGGGGTCCAAAAAAGTAAAGGCCATCATTTTTCAGGGAGATCGCAAGCGACCGTTGCATGATGAAGGTGCCGTGCGCGACATGGCCCGGAAACTGTCCGCGGACAGCAAGGACAATCCCGGAGTCAAGGCCTACAAGTCCATGGGCACGCCCATGATGGTCAAGCTGATGAATACGGCCGAAGCCTTTCCCACCCGCTACTGGTCCCAAAGCCAGTATCCGGAGTGGGAAAAAATCAGCGCAGATGCCCTTCACGGCCAATGCAAGGTCAAACCCCATGCCTGCCTCAAGTGCTTTATGGCCTGCGGCCGCATGACCGAGGTGCAAAACGGCCGGCACGCCGGGCTCAAGATCGAAGGCCCCGAGTACGAAACCATTTATGCGTTCGGGGGCCTGTGCATGATCAACCAGATCGAGGAGATCATTTACCTGAACAACATCTGTGATCACCTGGGCATGGACACCATCACCTCCGGGAACCTGTGCGCGTTTGCCATTGAGGCGGCCCGACGCGGAAAAATCGACTATGCCATCGACTACGGGGATGTGGATGCCATTGCCCGGCTTCTGGAGATGATCGTCAAAAAAGAAGGCTTCGGAGAAGTGCTGTCCCACGGCATCAAACATGCGGCAAAACGCTGGGGCCTTGAAGATATCGCCATCCACGCCAAGGGCATGGAACCCCCGGGATATGACCCGCGGGTCTTAAAGGGCATGGGCCTGGGCTATGCCACCTCCGACCGGGGGGCCTGCCACCTGCGGGCCACCTTTTACAAACCCGAACTGGCCGGCATGATCCCCAAGGAGCAGATCGAGGGCAAAGCCGAGCTGTTTATGGATTTTGAAGACCGGCTGACCCTGTTCGACACCCTGATTCTCTGCCGGTTTTACCGGGACCTGTATACCTGGGAGGGCCTGGGCCTGGTGATCCACGCCGCCACGGGGTTGTCGCCGGAAAAGGCCGACATTCAAAAAATCGCCGGGGCCGTCGCAAATAAGGTGCGCTGCTTTAACCTGCGCGAAGGTCTCACCACCGACGATGACAGCCTGTCCAAAGGGTTTTACCGCAAACTGACCAATACAGACCAAGTGATCACCGAAGACCAGCTGCAGATAATGATCAAAGAGTATTACACCCTTCGCGGATGGAGCGAGCAGGGCGAGGTTGCCTGCAGCTGATCTGCCGGTACGTTGTGCTATTGAAAAAAAAGCCAACTGTTTTAGAACAAACCCCATGCGGGTTGCCCATCCGTGCAACTCGCATTTTTTTCGTCAAAGCAGCCTCGAACGATATCGATATCATTGTAAATAAATTTATCGATCAAGGTTTGCAGAACAATTTCAGCTACTGTGTTTAAAGACACCTAACGATTTATCACCCAAAATTCACCCCATTTTCCGTTTCCCCTACTGGCGCAAGGCCAGATAGCAACAGATAATGAAATGACCGCAAAATTCCGCAAGTGGAATATGCAGACGCAGGCCTGAAATGAATCTGGAGTGATTGACTTAACCTCTCTCATTGACTATAATGCTTGTCATTTAAACGATATCATAAACGCCTTTTTTGGCTCCTCCCTGTTTCGTAGGGGTAAAATTGACACAACAAAGCCCCGGGAGGATGTATCCGGAAGCTCGAAACTGTCTGAGGGGCTTAGCTGATCAAAAACCTCCTACCTAAACCGGACAGGTCGAAACCAGGCTGAATAGTGAGGGCTTGAAAACCAATTAAAAAGGAATTGATATGCCAGGTAAAACAGAAAAATATATTCTGGCGGTGGATCTGGGCACATCCGGTCCCAAGTCGGCCCTGGTTTCCACCCGGGGAGAGGTCATCGATTATGCCTTCGAGGAAACCCCGCTGCTTCTTTTTCCCAATGGCGGTGCGGAGCAGGACCCGGAACAGTGGTGGAACGCCATCATGAACACCGCAGGCAAAGTGCTGGAAAAAAAACAGGTACCCAGCGAAGATATCGTGGCGATTTCCTGCTCCACCCAATGGTCCGGGACAGTGGCTGTGGATGAGGGCGGCCACCATCTGATGAATGCCATTATATGGATGGATTCCAGGGGAAGCCGGTATATTAAAGACATTACGGGCGGGCTCATTAAAATAGAGGGTTATGAAATCCGTAAAATGATTAAATGGCTCCGATTGACCGGCGGTGCACCGGGGCATTCGGGCAAGGATCCTATCGCCCACATCCTTTATATTAAAAATGAATTTCCCGGCATTTATGCCCGAACCCACAAATTCCTCGAGCCCAAGGATTATATCAACCTGCGTTTTACCGGGAAATTTGCCGCTACCTTTGATTCCATTGCCCTGCACTGGGTCACCGACAACCGCGATATCGCTGCGGTGAAATACAATGACGATCTCATGGCCATCACCGGGCTCGATCGAAAGAAACTGCCCGATCTCATTCGTGCCGTGGATATCCTGGGGCCGATCCGGCCGGAAATCGCCGACCGGCTCGGGTTGCGGCATGATGTCAACGTCATTGGCGGCACCCCGGATCTGCCGGCCGCGGCCATTGGCTCAGGAGCGGTCAAGGATTTTGAAGGCCATCTCTACATCGGCACATCATCCTGGCTCACCTGCCACGTCCCGTATAAAAAAACCGATATTTTTCACAACATGGCATCACTGCCGTCAGCCATTCCGGACCGTTATTTCATTGCCAACGAACAGGAAACCGCCGGGGCCTGCCTGACGTTTTTAAGGGATAATATTCTCTATCACAAGGATGCCCTGCTGGCAGAAACAAAGCTGCCCGATGTGTATAAAATTTTTGATCAAATCGTTGAAGCCGTTCCCGCCGGGAGCGGCAAAGTCATTTTTACCCCCTGGCTGTACGGTGAGCGTACGCCTGTGGAGGATCACTCGATTCGCTCCGGGTTTTTCAACCAGTCCCTGCAGAGCACCCGAGAGCATCTCATCCGGGCCGTATTCGAGGGCGTGGCCTTCAATTCGAGATGGCTGTTGACCTATGTGGAAAAATATATCAACCGCCCCATGGATCGCATCCGCATGATCGGCGGGGGGGCCAATTCCAATATATGGTGCCAGATTCACGCCGATGTGTTTAACCGGACGATTCTGCAGGTAAAAAACCCGATTCAGGCCAATTTCAGGGGGGCCGCTTTCCTGGCATCCATGGCCCTGGGGTACCTGACCATTGACGACATCTCAGATTGTGTCAAAATTGATGCCACCTATACCCCAAATCCTGAAAACCGAAAAATCTATGACGAACTCTACCGCGAATTTATAAATATTTACAAGACCACCCGAAAAATATGCCGGCGGCTGAACAGAAAGGAATAAAAGAAGAAGCGGGCACTATTCACCGGCATTTTTTATGGGGTTATAATCATCCGGGTCCCCCCGGGGATCAAGGGCGCTGATCACAGAAGAGGTCTTTGGTATCGGAACAAACGGGACCTGGTCTTCCACTTTAATGGGGAGTTTATTTCGGTAAATCCATGCGGTCCCGCCCAGAATCCCGCCGCAAATGGCCGTGAAGAGATACAGGCCCCATGGACCGATCTGTGCAATGATCAAAGATGACACCACGGGGCCGATGCAGGCACCGACGCCGAAAAACAGAATCAAGGCCCCGCTGACGGGAACGATATTTTTTTTGTCAATATTGTCCTGGGCACGTGCCATGGCCACCGGGTAAATGGTGAAAACCACTCCAAAACAGGTGGTCAGCAGCAGCAGCAGGCTCAAACTCAGGGCACCCAGTAGCGAAATAGAGACACTGATGAGCAGTACGGCAAACCCCAACATCGACAGAACGGTAAGACGGTCGAAGCGGTCGGACAACAATCCCACAGGCCATTGAAACAATAGCCCGGACCATACGGTAAGGCTCATGAACCATGACACCTGAGCGATGGGCAGGCCTATTCTCAAAGCAACCATGGGCCCCATCGCGTAAAATGAACCACTGATCAGGCCGGCAGTTAAACTACCCACCATACTGAAGGGGGCCAGTTGAAAAAGTTTGATCAGATTATATCGAGGCACTTCCAAAGGCTGCGGGTTGACGGCACCGGTTATTGAAATGGGAATAAGACAGACGGCAAACAGGATACCGGCGATCATGAAAATACTCTTACCCTGTACATCGGCGACATTGAGAAGAAGCTGCCCGCTTCCGTTTCCGAAATAGACCAGAATCATATAAACGGACAACAGTCTCCCGCGGACCATGGGTTCGACCTTTTCATTGAGCCAGCTTTCAAGCACCATAAAAAGACCGGTGACGCACATACCGCCGCAAATACGCAAAAGTGCCCAAAACCATGGCGACATATATATGCCGTACATGAGCGCGATGGCCGTCGACACGGCGGCAAATACAGCGAATGAACGGATATATCCGACCTGCCGCACAATGGGCTCGCAGAAAAAAATACCCAGCACGACGCCCAGATAATTGCAGGCCATGACCAGTCCAATGATTTGTTCGGAATAGCCGGAAAGACTCATATTGATGCTGAGCAAACTACTCAAAAGGCCGCTGCCCATGGTGAGAATCGTTGCAGCTAGCAGGGGGGCAAAAAAAAATTTAATGGTGAGTATCATTGCTGGTGTTTTGCAGACCGATGGTAGATTAAGCTTGGGAAGGAAATATCGAAAATTATTTTATCGACTATTTATCACCTAATAATGAAATATTTTCTACGAGTATCTCAGCTGTAGAACAGGAAATTCTTATGATACTGGGCTTAAATTTGAACACATATTCCTGACGCTTTCCATCAACCGTTAAAATTGCATTATCAGACGCCCATTTAATGTTGACCGCATATTTTTGTTTAAGCTCAAAAACAAATAATTTTTCCCGCTTTTTATCTTCGTTTTCATATTCATTAATTTTAGTTACCGTTGCATCTACTCTACCGCCATGATTTTGAAAACCTTGAAACACCATTTTTCGATCGTTTTTTTCATCAACTAAAAAAACAGTATATACGGGTAGCCACTTTTCATCTTCCCTCGTTCGAACAAAGGTAAAGTCAAAAGAAATTCCATCAGCTTTGATGTCACTCACTTTCCAGCTTGAATGACAACCCGCTGCCACATCAAGATCGATATGGGTCTCTTCTGCATAAACGGAAGGTAAAAAGAGCATTAGAGAAATGACGATTGATAAAATTCTAAATAACACGATGTTTCTCCTTGCTATAATAGATTATATAGTATGCTACTATACCCATCCTTTTAAGAGGATACCAGGGTAATATACAAGTAATTTTCTTAAAATGTCAAAAAAAAGTATCTATCAAGGCGGATAATCAAACAAAAACCGCTGAATCACCTGATGGATCAGGAATGGTTTACCCATCCGTCGATGCGAATAGAGAAAAACATATTGTGCGTTTTGAGCATAAGGCTGTATTTGAAATTTTTATTGACTTTTGGCCCAATAACCCACACATCTGGTTTTCCTGTTCATCATATATGATAGAAAAGGAGTACGCATGAAATATGTGGGCGCCCATGTCAGTGCCGGCGGGGGTGTGGAAAATGCACCGTTGAACGCGGCCCGGATCAACGCAAAAGCCTTTGCGCTGTTTACAAAAAACCAGCGCCGCTGGGACTCACCCCCCCTGTCTGCTGAAACCATCGGGCAGTTCAAAAAAAACTGCACGGCAGCGGGATATACGGCGGATCATATCCTGCCCCATGACAGCTACCTGATTAATCTGGGGCACCCCCAGGCCGAGGGCCTGGCCAAATCCAGGGCTGCCTTTATTGATGAAATGCAGCGGTGTGAACAACTGGGCCTTAAATACCTCAACTTTCATCCGGGCAGCCACCTGGGCAAAATCGATGAGAAAAAATGCCTGGCCAGGATTGCCGAATCCATCAACATGGCCCTTGCCAAAACCAGTGGCGTGTGCGCCGTTATCGAGAACACCGCGGGCCAGGGGAGCAATATGGGCTTTGTCTTCGAACACCTGGCGGCCATCATTGCCAATGTAAAAAATCCGGACAGGGTCGGTGTCTGCCTGGATACCTGTCATACCTTTGGCGCCGGCTACGACATCAGAACCCCAGAGGGTTTCGAAACGGCCATGCAGGCCTTTGATGATATCGTGGGGCTGGGCTACCTGAAGGCCATGCACCTGAATGATTCCAAAAAGAACCTGGGCACCCGGGTGGACCGACATGCCCCTCTGGGAAAGGGGTCCATCGGTATCGAGGCCTTTGCTTTTATCATGAATGACCCCAGATTCGATGACATCCCGCTGATTCTGGAAACGCCGGACACGGCTCTCTGGGCCGAGGAAATCAAGCTGCTCTACAGCCTTTGACCGCTGCCATGGGCTCATTTTTTTAATCGTAATCTATTCGATCCGGTTTGTCCTCACTACTCAAAACTCATATCTCACTCCTCGCGCATAATTTACTATCATCTTGACTATCTGCCTGCTTTCACCTAATTGATATTGATACAATAAACAGAGGATCAAATCAGATGAAAGGGAAAAAAATAGGTAGAAATGCCCCATGCCCTTGCGGGAGTGGGAAAAAATATAAAAAATGCTGCTATGGGAAAAATAGGGTCAACAACCACGACAATTCAAAAATTTCCCATTCCATTCTCCCCCCACATGATATGATTGATTATGGCGGCCCATCAATTACCGAATCATTTTTTCAGAAAAACACCGTACATGAGATATCGGTGCCCCGGTTTTTATACAGCAATTTGTTGACGCCGGAATTGGCGGTCGCGGTGTCGAAAATATCGAATCAACTGCTCAGCCGGGGAAAGGATGAAGCCATTCTTATTGAAAAAACCGATGACATAGATGAACTGATAAATATATTGAAGAAAGGTCCGGATCAATTAAATCGTGAAAAATTAAAAATGAAATTGTTTGAGCGCAAAAAAGACGCTATCCCCCTGATTATGAAAAGTTTTCAAAAACAGCACCGCAGTGCCTTTGCGGAGATAGCGATAGAGATCCTTCACGCTACGGGAGATGATTACTCTGATGAAATAATTGAACTAATCGAACATTATCAGAGAGACCCATATATTGTGTCTCTGCTGTGCATGTTATTGGGATTTTATGAAAATGACAGGTCCCCAAAACTATTATGGGATTATTATCACTATTTTAAGGAGCATTTTCCAGCTGAAACATATAGCGATGGACCGTTAGTGGCACTTGAAGAAATGCGGGCGCGAAAAAAAGAAGAATTACAAAAAATTAAGAGATGAAATTATCATCGACAAGGTGAATGAATTTTTTCGCACTAAGCCGGATAATTATATGAAGGCGTGGAATACCATACCAAAAACTCCGATATTGTGACCAGACACAATTTTTCCCAGGAGTATCTTGATTATGACAAAAGACGAATTGATCAAACTCCTTAATGGGCACGAATGGAATAATGCTGAATTCAAGAAGGCTCAGCGCGGTGTGCCTGAGTCCGCCTATGAGACCGTGTCCTCTTTTTCAAATACCGGCGGCGGCTGGCTGGTGTTTGGTATCAGGGATTACGACGGTCATTATGAAGTTGCGGGTGTTCTTGAGGTTGACAAGGTTCAAAATGATTTTCTGAGCGCGCTACGTGCCGGCAATAAAGTGAATCACGATATTAAGGTGGGAACGGAATTAATCGATGTAGAGGATAAGACAATTCTGGTCTTTCGGATACCCGAGACATCCCGGCAAGACAAGCCCATTTACCTGAATGGCGATATCCGCCGTTCATTTATTCGCAGAGGAGGTTGTGATCAGCGCTGTACTATGCCCGAAATCGAGCGTTTCCTGCGAGATGCGGCTGAGGAGCGCTGGGATGGACAGGTTTTCAGCTATTCACTGGATGAAGCTTTTCATCGAGAGTCACTCAAATGGTACCGGGCATTGCACAACGAAAGAAATCCCGGTCATGATGAATCTCTCAGTAATCAGGAATTTCTCCACCAGTGGGGTTACTTAATAAGAAAAGATGAAATATTACAACCTACCCGGGCTTCCATTCTTCTTTTCGGATCCCCGGCGGCAATTCACCAAATGCTTCCCCGACCTACCCTTGATGTTCAATGGATTCCATCAGATCTTGGTGCACCATTACCGGAAATTCGCTGGTTGGACCGTGTGGTTTTTGAGGATAATCTCATCATCACGTGGCGTGGACTGATTACACGCTACATGCAGAAGGCAGAAAAACCTTTCCGTATCGAGCCTCACACCTTGCTGCGAAATGACGCGCCACCAGAGTACAGAGTATTCCGTGAAGCGGCTATTAATCTATTGATTCACCAGGATTATGCCAGTCACGGTTTCAAGGCGGTAATCAAGTTTTACCGGAATTTAATTCAGTTCTGGAATCCAGGAGATGTTTTCGGAAATGCCGATCTTCTGCTGGAGCCAGGTGAAAAAGAAGTGCGCAATCCCCAAATTGTGGCGGCATTTCGACGACTGGGCCTCTGTGAGCAGGCAGGCACCGGGCTGCGGATGGTGTTGAACCAATGGCAGGCATTGGGACATTCTGAGCCGGAGTACGACAATGACCGCTCGCGTAAGACATTTGAAATACGTTTTCCTTTGGCAAAAGACCAAATTGCCGAACAAGTCACGGGTGAAGTCACCCCACCAGTCAGCGAACAAATCGCAGGTGAAGTCGCAGGTGAAGTTAAGAAATTCTTAAAAATACTTCATACGCCTATGAGCCGCTCAGAAGCTCAGATTGCTCTCAACCTGAAAGGACAAGCAAACTTCAGGGATCGCTATTTGAGGCCGGCTCTGGATTTAGAACTTGTGGAAATGACAATCCCGGATAAACTGAAAAGCCGTTTACAGAAATACCGGCTGACAGAAAAAGGGAAAACATGGCTTGATAAATACATTGGCAAGGGGAAATAGGCAGGAAATATGAATTGGCACATCTGACACTTTGGAGCTATTTGTATGGAAACAACTGTGCACAATCCTGACAGATATATGGGAGATCTAAGACAAATATTGGCTCAGGGTAGAAAACGTATCGGACCCCTTGTTGGGGCAGGAGCACCAGCAAGTATCCAATACGACAGGGAAACTCAAAGAATTAGTTCTAAGGGGGAGCAAACGGAAAAAACCGTACAAGAACGGCAAACAGAAGATTACTTTTGGGGAAAACGTGGAATAATATGCCGGCACCTGAGCATAATATTTTTCATGGGATGAATAAAACTGGTTATTTTGATCGGAAATATACAATACCGGAAGAAAGAATTTAGGGCCGGATCTTCAATCAAAAATCCAAAATCCGAGGGAGTGTTTTTCTTGCTCGCCTATTGGGAGAATTAACAAGAAGAGGGGGCTGCGTTTGTTGGTAGTCAAACGTGGAATGATATACCTTGGATTGCAGGTAGTTAAAGAATTAAAACGATTATGTTCATATGGGATGGCAAGTTGTTGAGCAAAAGGATTTGCTTGTTGTTTCGTTAAAAACATCTCAACAAATTTCTACACGCTTTGCACGAAAGGTATCTGGAGAAGCGATCAAATGGAAAAGGATTCAGCAAAACAAAGAGCCATTTCAATCCTAAGTGAAGAAATTGTCAAAAACAGATTAGTTATTTTCGTTGGGGCCGGATGTTCCGTTTCGGCTGGTCTGCCTTCCTGGAAGGCGCTTATCTATGATTTGCTGAAGCAATATAATATCGAAACCAAAGAGACTGATCTGCTGAGACTTGCGACCAGGCTGGAGCGAGATATAGGAAAATTGAAACTTTGTGAGCGTATTGCAGATCGATTACAGACACGACCGGGCACTGAAAGTCTGTTACACAATAGCATTGTGCGCTTGAGTGTTAATCTCTTCATTACCACTAATTACGACCATCTGTTGGAAGATAGCTTTAGGAAAAATGGTTTCTCGCCAATTGTCATTTCGAGTGATAAAGACTTGTCCTCTATTGATCCTGGGAAAAAAACTATTATTAAGTTGCATGGTGATATGGATGCAGTTTCTTCTATGGTCATTTCCAAAATAGATTACAGACATTATAAAACCAGTCACAAGGGTTTTGTTGAATGGCTCAATGCTGTCATGGCCCAAGACACAGCGCTCTTTTTGGGGACAAGTTTTGACGATCCCCGCCTCAACGATGCAGATGACCATGTTTTAGAACTTTTTGGGGATTTCAGAAGACAGCCCTTTATTGTCTTAAAGAGGCCACAAAAAAACGACAGCATTCCAGACACGGACTTTAAAATAGATACAGATGACTTTAAAGCGCGCTGCGAAGATTTTCAAGACAGGAATTTTTTTGTTGTAGTCGTTGACAGCTATGATGAAATTCCCGACTTTTTGCAAGAAGTTCAAACGAAAGCTATAGAAAAAAAACCCCAAGATGACCTTTCAGGTTTTGATGCCAGGCATATTCTGCAAGCCGACCATCTGGCTGTGCTTGAAAAGAATATGCGTGGTCTATTAAATGATAAGACTTTGCAGTTATCAGAATACGTTTTGGGAAAAGGGCGAAGGCCATCTTTTTTGGTAATGGCAGATCGCGCTAAAAAACTAATTGCCTACTTGGAGAACCCTCCCGGCAAGCTATCGCCGGAAGACCAAATGGAAGGCTATCTTACCCTTGCGGACTCCTTTCTCAGTTCCAGCAAGCAAAAGCATATAGCCCTCGCACGCCAATACTACGAACGTGCCAATGCAGCATATGAAAAAAGCAACCATAAAACCAAATGGGAAGAACGGCTTTTCAGGGTGCGGGCAAAACTCCTTTTTTTTGAGGGAAAGACTAATGAGGCAATCGAGTCCATCGTCCATTCAAAAGACCCGAAGACTGTATCTTTATGGCTGGCTCTTTTAATCGATACCAGACGGTTTGAGAAAGCTTATGAGTATATATCAAAAAATTCAAAACAGGATCCCGTATGGGTTTGCCAGGCTATTTCTGTTTTTATAGAAACTGGACGTATTCAAGAAGCCGATGAGATCTATGCTAAAACCCTGGATGAGTATCTCACTTTTCAAAAAAAGGGGGCGTTTAAAGACACGGCGTTTGGGGGGAAATTCTTTTATGAAAAACTCAATTTTCATATGGCACATGCCTTTTTTAATCGGGCGATCAGCCTGACTGGCAAGCCCGAGTCCGTCACCGTTTATCCGGGCCAACTGACTCAGGAGGGAGAGAGTTTGTGCGGAAAGGCACTATTTTATATCGACAGGTTGTTTGAACAGGCCTCGAGGAAAAATCTTTCCGAAAATTTTCTCGCATCTTTGGCAGTTGGAATTGAAATGAGCGCTTCTCATCTTATAGGAGATGTAAAACGTGCTGACAAGGCAGCCAAGGACCTACTATCAGTAAGGCCTATTATGCGAGAGGTCGCCCGTTACATCCTAATACGTGCGACTCATTTTGATCAGGCAACTATTGCAGAAGTCTCCAGTTACTTGGCCCATGACTACCCTGATAGCTGGTGGGCCTTTGAAAAAATAGCCTTTTTAGAAGGAATGCATCTGAAAAACAATAATGCCTCATGGGCAGCTTTAAAGATGGCCGTTGAGTTGGTCGCTTCCAGAGAAGCAAAAGAAAAAGTGGCAAGAACGGCTTTGGATTTGGGGTTTAAGCTTGACCTGCAAGATGAATCACTTGCAATTGTTTATGACCTTTTGGAAACAGACAATGAATTGCGACGGTTATTGGAGGCCAAATATCAGTATGGGTTAAGAAATACAGCAAAGGCTGACGAGTTATTTGTCGATCTTGAAAAAGAGGATCTCCCGCCTGATATTTCTTCTGAAATCAAATTCTTTCGAGGAAAATTCGCCATTGAGAAAAAAGCGTGGGAAAAAGCTAAGGGATTTCTTGAAGAATCAGTCAGCCTTGTTTCCAACCCCATTGCCATGAGGGAGCTGTTAAGAGTGTACATGCAACTCCAAGACAATGCCAAAGCCTTGGCAATGGCCGCGCAGATAGAAAAAGTGGGTGAAGATGATGAACTGGTAACCCATGCCAAGGCTTGGGCAGCTCGCAATCTTGGGCATTTTCAAATTTCGGAACAAGCCTGGCAATGCTTGATCCAAAAGTATGGTCCAAAACCCGAATACGCTTATGGTCTGGCTGAAGTAATGTTTTTACGCGGCAACCCGAGCAAAGCCCTTCAAACGTTAAAACGATTCATTCAATGCAATAATGAGACTGATCCGGCATGCCTATCTCTTGCCTGTACCATTCATGAGTCGAGAGATGAGTTTCCAGAGGCATTCCGTCTTCTAAATTACTGCCATGACAAGATCCAAAATAATCCAGAGTTGTTGATGAAATACATGGATCTTGGCTACCGCGTAGACCAGGAGAAGAAGGCCCACGAAGCATTCATGAGGATTGAAGCGCTACGCCAGGAAGGCAAGGTTCCCGAAGAAGCCTTTGTCAGGCTGAATCTGAACCAGGTCCTGGAAATGTTCAAGCAAAGACGTAAAAGCGCACAAAAAATAAACGACCTATACCGGTTGGGAAAATTCCCCAGGCTCATGGTCTGTGCTCACAAAAATATGCCTCTGTATCTTGACTGGGCCGTAAGGACTCAGACTTTATTGCTTCCCGATGACTCTGGAGAGTGGATCGATTTCACCACTTATGCCACTAACAGTATGCGTATTGAACAATTCAAAGAGCGCAACCAGTTATCCCTTATAACTGCACCGTTTGAAGCAACCGAAATCGCTATTGACTACCACGCCCTGATCACTGTGCATCGTCTGGGACTTATCGATACAATTCAGAAGAGGTATAAAAAAATATATTATCCTCATGTTTTGGAAATAATCTGGACAAATGACCAACGCCGCTTCGGCCATCATCAGCTTTCTAAGGAAAAGGCTTACAGGGCACTCAACGAAAAGCTCACAGCGAACCGAATCAACGAAATGACCGCCCCTATTCCTTTTGAAACGGAGGATAAGGAAAAAGATACACCCACAAGGCGTAATCTACGCCTGGCCCGTCTTGAAAAAATGTTGGTAATTGACGCTTTCGTAAAAGAAAAGGAATTGGCTAATTTTGAGGATATCACAGTTATTCGACTTTTACAGGTGGTGGATTGGCTTTATGCAAGAGGCAAGATTGGGGAGAATAGACTGCGGGAACTTAAAACCGTCTGCCGTGGAGAACCAGAGATAGTAAAGACCGATAGCTATAAATTTATCGAAGACGCCCTCCGGCTTTTGGTTAGCGAAACCACTCTCGAGTTGATGGAACAATATGATTTGAATCAGCATGTACTTGGACTGGGCAAACAGATCGTAATAGAAAACTATACAGCTCATTATATCCGTCAGGCCGTTTTGGAGATTGATTTTGGTGAGGAAGTGGGAAAATGGCACCGGGACTTGTCAAAATCAGTGGGAGATTCCAATGTGTTCGAATCTGTCCATCCTGATATAGACCCAAAAGACAGTGTCCTTCTTGACACCCCTTATTATGAGGGCAGTGTCTCTGCAATCAAATATGCGGCAAAAACCGGGCTATTTTTACTTACCGATGATCGCATGAGCCAGATGATACGTGAAAAAGAATGGGTGAACCGACAATTCGGAACTGACACCCTCCTGACGGACCTTTTTGAAAATGGAAAAATTACTATAGATAAATATGCCAATGGCTTTCTCCAGCTCTGCCGGTGGCGCTACCGCTTCTTGCTTCCGGATGTTCGTGTTCTGGTGTTTCTTGCAAGGCAATATAAGAAAAAACCTCTTGGTAAGTCGTTAAACGAAATTGCAAGTTACGGACGGCAATGCATGGAGGACCCAGGGCTATTTTTGGGACCTGAGCCAATCGTGCCCCCCATGCCGCTTGGCATAAAATTTCAGATGGCCTGGGTGGAACGTTGGCTGGCCTTTCTTGTAGAGGTATGGCAGGACGACGATTTCACCCCTGAAAACCTTGAGCAAATCACACGCAAAGTATATGAGCAGGCCATCCCAGGCCCCCCCAAAGGTTTGAAAGAAGAGATCCGAGAAAATTATTCAGGGCTTGAGGACAAATTTATTTTTGGGAAGTTGTTTATCCTTGCCTCTGAAGCAGACACTCCCGAAAAACTGCATGGTTTGTTCAGTCAGACATTTAGAAAATTTGGCTATGATGAAAAGAGGCAGGAGGAGGAATTAAAGGAGTACTTAGAGCGGCTATCCGAATTACCTGGAATTGACATTCGGGAAATTGGCCGGCTTATGGTCTTTCCAATTCTAATGGCGTTTTATGGAAAAAGAGAAAACTATCCCGTACCGGCGATGCTTCATGCGGTTTTTCAGAAATTCGGACTGCTTAATGAGGGGCAAGATACCATCCAGCCCCCAGAAGGTAACGCGGAAGTCGGAGGGCGCCGGTTCGATGATCTGGCAGATTCTATCGTTGCCCAGCAACGCCTGCCGGAATATAAAGCTGATAGACCTTTTATCAAGGTGCTGCCTACCCCCAAAGAGCCAGGACTTATTCTTGTGCCTCATGAGCTTATCCAGGCCGCTTCCGTAAAACTTCGCATAGCCGCATTAAATGACATTTTGGATCACGGTAAAATATCAAAATTTACAAAGACTTTGGTTGAAAAAAAAGTGGAAAATATCAAATCAAACAAGGCTGTTACATGGCGCCCGGCAGCAACAGAAGTTGCTGATGCTATTCTGAAAGATTTTTTATATGCCCGGTCACTGTTTGTCAAAGCCATGCCCTTAACACCTCCCAGGGAGGACTGGATTGATGCAGCATGGTCAAACCTTTTGCGCACGAACCTTGATTCTGTCTGGAGCGAGATTCCGGGGATCATTTCCAAAAGCTGGTCTGAAAAAATTTTACGCGAAAAACTTTACGAGGTGTTTGAGTCCAAAAAAAATAAGCAGGGTAAGAAAAAAACTAATTCCATATCAGAGGCCCTTGATTGGTATATGATTCACGTTGGGTTTGTCCCTTTTTGCCCTCCCTACGATTCCTGGAGCATTGTTAACAGGGTTCTCGGGATCGGAAAAGATAACGGAAAGGATACAAGGCCGGATAGTTCAGGTGTGTTGCCTAAAGTGAAAGAATGGGTCAAGGACAAGCAAGATCCGGTGGCGCATGTTATTGCTTTACAAATGGTTTTAAACGAACGTCGTCTGGCACGCGATGAACAAAAAAATTTGTTTTCCGGCAAAGAGTTTTATGATTTTATAAATGATGTACTTAATGTCCTTATCAGACCTGAGGATAGAACCGGAGACACAAAAAAAGATTTGAAGCTAAAATGGATTCAGGCTGCCTGGGGCATACGAGTTTTGCTTACTCGTCATTATTTGAGTTATATTGACTTAAACGTTTCAGACAGCATTGACGATAATAAAAGAGTACTCACCGCCTGGTGGATGGCCAGAGAAGTAACTTCGGCTCTGACTGAATCGATGGATCACCTTAAAACAGAAGATCAAATAGCTGTAATGGAAAATAATGTCACAGATGCTATTAGAAATGTTGCGGAACCAACTATGATCACGCATTTATTTTCAAAAACGGGAAGACCGTTGTCACCCGCCCGTTTTTGTACCATTTTCGTGGACGCATTGCCGACCTGCGCGACGTTGGGCCAGCTCATGCCAGATCAACCTGATGATCCTGATATGTGCAACTGCTTTGCAGGAATGATAAATCCTACCAAGGCCCTTTCTACCGAGATTCGGAACGCAATTATTGAAAAACTTCGCATGCAGCTACCCTTTGGGCTGGGGCAATTGAACTCAGAAAAAAACGGAGATTTACGATTATTGTGGGACACTCCATTTTGCGTATCAGCACCTGCTTTTTTGAAGGAGTATTACGGCGACAAGATTGAATACCTGGGCAAGGATAAAATGACCGTTTTAAACCTTGCAGGAGAAATCGCCAAACCAGAATTTCTGGACGAGGAATTACCGCTTCTCCCCAAACGGATTAAGGACAATGAGGGTTCAATCGCTGCTGTTGTTCTGGCGGCACTGCACGTTTATTTATGTACACACGGCAAAATGCCAGAAAGCGCAAAGGTATTTGATGATAACCCGATGTTGGCAAGAGATATGAGCGGGTTAGAACATCCTTTCAATTGGCACTGTCTCTTGAGGCTTATCACAATCCTGAACCAGTTACAGTCTTGGAGGGATTTCAAAGATGCAGGGATAATCTCAAAACTGTTTCGAGATATTGACTACGCCAGGATCACTGAACCTTCAACGATGCAACATGTGGTGTCAGGTATAATTTCCATGGTGCTGTTGGGTGTGAATTATGCTCTGCTAAGACCGATCCTTGTTATGAGCACCTCCGATAAAAAGGTTCGCAACGCTTTGGGACAGGTCAAGCCATGGCTCTCCTACGCATTCTCAAAGCTGCCTGGTTCGCACAGGGAAATTGCACGAAAAATCTTATCTGATCTTGAAGACATTCCTATGCCCGACAAAACAACAGATATCTCAGGAGTAAATGATGGCACATGATCAAAATAATAGCCAAAATTTCCCAAGAATATATACATTACACTCCCAGAAAGGAGGCGTTGGCAAAACATCAATTGCCATAGCCATTGCAGGCCTTGCAGCGTTCCACAACGACAAGATGACCCTCATCATTGATGCGGACTTCACCGGGACCAGTTTTCTGGATATTCCCGATATGATCGTGGACAACAAAAAAAAATACTTCAACGATTTCATATTAGCAAAGCCCTCTGAGTTTGAGGACCATACTCCCATTACCTCTGTTAAAACCAATGAAAAAATCAAAGAAACCAAAAAAAAATTCTGTTGGAATGTTCCCGCTGGCGACGGCAAGATCTTTTGTATGCCAGGGAGTGCGCTTGTTAAGGATATGCAAAAAATTATTCCACTGATTTCTCAGGAAGACCATTTAAGATTTTTTCGGCACAGGTTGGAAGACATACTGGTAACCGCAACCATGGCAGGCTTTGAAGTGATCATCATAGATCATTCCCCCGGACTTTTGGGTCTGTCAAAATCATCCCTGTTTATGGTTGTTGATCAGGCTGTCAGCCATTTCAATGAAGAACGTCATCCCCACGGCCCGACACGGTTAGATCGGTTATATCGAGCAACGGCAACAGAAGCAGATAATACCCGCATATCAGCATATGCAATCTTTGTGACTACCATTGAACCCGTTGATTACAGAGCATTGTTCCCCTCTATTTCGTATTTTCTTGATGAAAAAGGGGTATTAAAATTCTCTCAGGGCTTTTATGGACATATAGACATGCTATTCAATAAGGCACCCTCGCAACATTTCGATGCTACAATCGAGATTCCCGAGGTTTTTAAAAAGATAAAAAATCTACCGGATGGTCGAAGTGTCCATCCTGAACTCATCAAATATTTTGATGATAGAGCAAAAGAAGTTGGGGCGGGATCTGCCGAATATATAAATGACTTTGATATGGCCGGGATTCTTGGAATTATAAAAAATCTCAAAGCAAAGCAAAAACTTGAATCTGCCGAATGGGAGAGATGGTGCAGGCAGGTGAGCAAAACCGTGCGCTTACCTGTTAAGCTCCGTGAAGAGCAACTACCTGTAACTAATAGATCATGAAAAATATAATTCTAAATGATACCCAGTTCTGGGATTGGATGGATGGAGATAACAAATATGATAAAGCCGGCTTGGTTAGCTATACGGATATGATCGTAGAGTTGATTGGGCACGCTGGCTACCTGTCGTGGATGTCCAATCCGGGCGGAAGCCTTGCGCATTCCAAAATAATGGATAACCTGAGCCTCGTCATGCCCCGAAGATATTTTTTGGAAGTTCAATACTGCGCCAAGGCATATGCTACGCTATTCGGAAAGCTTTTCCCTGCGCTTGCTGTTTATGTTGATCAGTTGGCCTATATTGAATGGTTGCTTTACACAGAGCCTGATAACCCGGGATATAGGGATCATTTGGTTCATATGTTCAAAGTGGCTTTTGTATGTGAACAATTTCTGTCCGTGAATCACCTTTTGACAAAGGTGGTTGACAGTCAGTTTCAGTCGGATCACTTTTTGGCGTGGTGTGACATGCAAGAAATTAAGGTGGTAGCATGGAGTACTGAGACAAAGAAAAAAGTCGTAAAAATTGCTCTGTTTCTGGCTGGATTATTTCACGATTTTGGTTATGGATATTATTTCCACTCAAAATATAAAAATAAGCTTTTTAAAATATATCAGTGGCTTCTTCCGGATGCAAATCAGGTTGACACTAATACCTGGAGTACACGCATGATGCTGCGAAGTTTGCCTTCGGCTTTTGTAAAAAAACATCACTGGTGGTTAAGGGAAAACAAATCAAAAAATGAGCATGAAGTTATTGCCGGCTTTTACAGAGATTGCCTTCCCCTTAACCATTCAGTAGCATCTGCTTTTTTTGTTGTTGACCTTGCAGAAAACCTTTGGCGTTCAGAGGCGATTAGCCAACAACTTTACGTAGCGTTTCAATTGGCCGCCGAGACTTGCATGATCCATGACATGACCGAAATTGACAACTGGGTTCATTTTGCTCCGAAAAATAAAGACAACGAGCACTTTATTGATTGCAGCGATCACAACAGCATCCCTCTTGCCATGTTGCTTATTCTATCTGACGAACTTTCCGTTTGGGATAGGCCCAGGCTGGAAACCAAAGGCAAGGGAAACGAGGCTGTATTATACAGTTTCAAAAAAAGCGATGTTCCGATAAAAATTAAGGTATCCATTAGCGAAGCACGTTCATACCCTTGGATTCGTATTAGCGATAACGAAAATAGCAAAACAATCAAAAAAAATTTAAAAGAATTAAAATGCTTCAGCGGAAAGGTGGAAAGTGAAAATAAACGTTCTATATTAGGGTATGATCTTGATATAAAATAATAGATAAAATTTTTTGAGGATCTAAAAATAGAATATGACGGGCATTATAGAATTGATTGCATGTTTGTTTTAATAAGGAAGCACAACTGTCATATTCCAAATTTCAGGGCCAATCAGGATCAGCTTGCACACTTTTTGATAAATTTGAGACTTCTCGATAATGGAGAAATTTTATGACAAACAATATATGCTGGGGACTGGACAACCCACATCCGTTTTCGCAGATGATGGCGGAATTGATATGGGAAGGGAAGTATGATGAGTACGGCAACAGGCGGGCTGTGGATATTGCCGGTTGCGCCATGCTGCTTCAGAGGATTGAAGCCGTGGATGAACCCGCCTCACGTGCGCACGTTCAAGGGAAAGACTGAAAAAACTGCAAAATATCGTTCTGGTATCCCATATGCCGAAAAAAGCGTTTGTTTTTCAACTGATCGACAATTCTGATGACATTGATTCCTGGATAAAATCGCCTGACAAGATTTTCTGCTCCATTAATTATGAATACTGGAAAGGCGGCAAGGACAGGGTCGGGCGGAATTTTAATCCTGATTTTTTCATAAAGATTGATCTGAATAATTACATCTCGCGGCTTGAACGTAAAGGAAAACAGGAACATCTTGAAAGATTGAAAAAACTTCAGGATGACGGCATAGAATCCCTGATCAAAGTAGTCGAGATCAAATTTGATGAAGATCAGGACGAAGCAACTCCGGCAAAAGCAGCCTATGCCAAGGCTCATTTTGAATGGGTGAACAATAAATTAAACACGGTGAACCCGGCAGATCTTGAAAACAGATATCAACCGGATGCGAAGCAGTATTACACATTTGATTTGTTAACTCCAAATCAATTCCCGGGCTGGATTGCCGATCTAAAAAAGGGAAAGATAGAATAATAACCCATTTGAACAATTAGAGGACAGGCATAGAGAACGCTCCAGCGATACAAGGGCTTACATCATACCCCCTTTTTTCAACTGAACCTATCCTAAAGGCTTTAGCCATGAATTTTAAAACACTTCTGATTTGCACCTGCCTGCTTGATATTACCTGCCCCTATAATGGCAAATTATCTAAAAAAAGGCTTGATCCATGGGTCCTTGCCAATGCAGACTGCCATTTTGTGCCGGTGTGCCCGGAGCAGCTCGGGGGACTGCCCACCCCGCGAAAACCGGCTGAATTAATTGGCGGTGATGGATTTGACGTTTTCACCGGCCGGGCCCTTGTCAAAACCCAAGGTGGCGAAAATTTCACCGATTGCTTTGTAAGGGGTGCCCGGGCCGTGCTGGAAATTGCCCGCGTCACCCATGCCACGGGCATGGTGACCCAGCGAAGAAGCCCCAGTTGTTCATGCAACGGCATTTATGACGGCACTTTTTCACATGCCCTGATACCGGGCCTGGGGGTCTGTGCGGCCCTGTTGCACGACAATAATCTGACACTGATGGAAGTGGATCGATTCGAAGAGGAGATCTTAAAGAAAAATGGATAAAAACCAACTGGTAATATTTGATTATGACGGTGTCCTCGTGGACTCCATTGATATTGTTGTGGCTATTGTATCCAAGGCCTGCCGGGAAATCGGCCATTCAAGATTCCCGACTGCGGCAGATATCGAGGCACTGGAAAACATTGCCTTTGAAGATCTCGGACGACAAATCGGCATTGCTGAAACCAATTTGCCCCAATTCGGCGCCCATGTGTTTGCACTGCTTCAGAAAAGCGAAAAAATACCGGATATTTTCCCGGAAATAGACCAGGTGATCCGGACACTGGCGAAAAATCATTACCTGGCCATCGTGACCACGAACATCCGGCCGGTGGTACAAAAGGTGATGGCCGTTCATGGGCTTGCCGATAACATCGATCTGATTCTGGGGGTTGAGGGCCCCGGCTCAAAGGCGGACAAGATTAAAAAAGCCATGCGCACATTCAAAAAAACACCGGAACTCACCTGCATGATCGGTGATGCCGTGAGTGATATCCGCCAGTCCCGTATGGCCGGTGTCAAAAGCATTGCCGTGACCTGGGGCTATCACAACCGGGAAAAACTGGCCCATGAAGGACCGGATGTACTGGTATCGAGCCCCCATGACCTCATTGCCGTTATTAACCCGGCACTTTAAAAGCAGGCACAGATCCAGTGATGCCATCTGGAATCGATAAAATATAATACCTTATTTAATTACATTACAAAATATGATATATGCTGTAAAGTAATGATATAAAAAAGGCAGGTTGCGCCATGAAAAAAAAAGAATATGATATCGAAACGGATGAATTCTCAATCCCCCTGCCCTCTTCCCTTGATTTGAAGGGCAAGCAATCGGTGAGGGCCACATTTAAGCTTTCGGAAAGAGCCATCGACGCCATCAGTATTGTGGCCGTTCACCTGGGCATCAAACAAAAATCATTGTTTGATCATTTGATCGAGGATGTTCAATCCATGAATCTCATTGCCCGTAAAATTGGGCATGAAAAAACAGAGCGAACCAACAGGATTCAGAAAACCTATGTTCTCAGCCGCAACGCCCTGGCTTCTTTATGCCGGATATCCGAAGATTTTGATGCCCCCCGGGATGCACTGGTGGAGTATTCCATCCAGCGGCTGCTGCCCATTATTACCCGGGAACGGGAAAAACACCAGGTCCGAAAGGAAATCCTGGCTGACATGGAAAGACACCTTCAGCAGGGTGAAAAAATACTACAAAAGGCAAAAACACACTTAGGGGAGGATGATCCTGTTTTCGACCGATTGAAAAATGTCATCAAGGGGTGTCGAAGTACCTGCGCCGCTGTCCATGATTTTGTCGAAAAAGGTAAAATCATCGAGGATTTTTAATCTGCGGCCCCATAGTACAGACCGCTTTCTTTTGTTAAACACCTTTCACCGACATATATTCAAATATCAATAACTTCTCGGATTTCAACAGAATGGTTGGGCGGCACCATGCCTTTTAAAAAGCGCTTTCCGTGTATTCTGTGTGGCCCGTGGTTTAATGTTTTCTTCATGAACTTCATGGTAAAAATCATTGCCCTTTCATATAAAAGGTATCCAAGAATTTAAGCTATAAGAAATTGTTTTCACGAGGTCTGCAGTATCTGAATATTCAATTTGGTCCTGGCCTTGCCAGGTTTGGGGTGGCAAAAAATGATCCCGTTATTTCCCGGTCTTACCGGAAAACAGGCCGAAACATACGCACTGGTGCTATCGGCCCTGGGTATTGCCTACCGGATTCAAAAACAGGCCCGCACCTGGGAGATATCGGTCATAGACCATGATGTTGAAAAAGCCCTGACAGCAATTAAAGCCTATCAACAGGAAAATAAAGACCCTGTCCGTCCCCCCCGAAATACAGTTCCCGGTTTTACCAGAACCTACACCGGCCTCTTTGTAGCGGCCCTGCTGCTGGCTGTCCACGTTGCCATCACAGGCCGGCAGATTCACGACCCCGTTGCCCGGTTCTACGGGGCATCGGCCCGACATATCCTGGACGGCGAAATCTACCGCTGTGTGACGGCCCTGATGATTCATGCCGACACAATGCATCTGATGGGCAATATGGCGGGCATCGCCCTTTTCGGAACGGCTGTCTGCTCCATCACCGGTTGGGGAGCCGGCTGGTTCACCATCCTGGTGTCCGGCGTTGCCGGGAACCTGATGAACGCCTTTTTTTTTAAGACCGGACACCTTTCCATCGGGGCCTCGACGGCGGTGTTCGGGGCACTGGGCATCTTGAGCGGTCATCAGGTCATCAAAAAACTGGGTCTGCCCGGCCAAAAGCTCAAGGCCCTGCTGCCCCTGGGCGGTGGTATGGCCCTGCTGGGCTTACTGGGATCGTCGGCCCACTCGGATATCATGGCCCATCTGTTCGGATTTCTGTGCGGTATGGGCATAGGCGTATGCTGGGCGTTATGGATCAAACACCCCCCTTCTGAAAAATATCAGAGCATCTTTGCCGGCGTCACGGTGCTGATGCTTCTGTTCTCCTGGATGCCCTGAGGGTAATCGGTGATAAACAAAACAGGCCTGTTAAAACAATGACACCCATAATTCTCATCTCCACACCATGGCCCCTTTTCAACCGCCCCTCCATGCAGCTCGGCACTTTGACATCATACCTGAATCGTGAATTTCCCAATCTGGAGGTGGTGGCTCATCATTTTTATTTGAAAATCGCTGAAATCATCGGCTATCGGCTATATCATGAAATTTCCGAAAGGACCTGGCTGGCGGAAACCCTTTACGCCGCCTTACTCTATCCCGGGCAATCAGATGCCATTGAAAAATTGTTTTACAAAAAAGCAGCGGGCAAGCCATTGTTGGTCAAGCTTGATTTTAAAGACCTGACCCGCCGGATCGCAGAAGCCACCGATGAATTTATCAACAGCATTCACTGGGACAGTTTCGGCCTTGCCGGCTTTTCAATCTGTTTCTGTCAGCTCACATCCACCTTATACCTCATACACGCCATAAAAAGAAAGAACCCTTCCCTTGCCGTGGTCGTAGGGGGGTCCATGTTTGCGGGAGACGCCATAAAAGATATTTTCAGAGTATTCCCGGAAATTAATTTTGTCATCAACGGGGAAGGTGAACTACCCCTGGGCCGACTGGTTCATCACTTAAACCATCCGGCCGATCTTGAAAAAATTTCCCGCATACCCGGCCTTGTTACACCCCGGAGCGTAAAGGATAAAACCGGGGTTGTTTTCAATCAAATGCGCGATATAAATGATCTGCCGATGCCTGATTATGATGATTATTTCCGGCTGCTGAATACCTTTTCACCGGAAAAAACATTTTTCCCCATACTTCCGGCCGAAGCGTCCCGGGGATGCCGGTGGCAGACACAGAAAGCCGGAACGGTGCATTCGGGATGTGCATTCTGCAACCTTAACCGCAATTGGAAGGGGTATCGGTACAAAGGCCCAAAGCAGGTGGCCATTGAAATCGATCATCTCACTTCAAAATATCGAAATCTCTCCGTGGCATTTATGGACAACCTCATGCCGATAAAAACCGCAATGGCAACGTTTGATGAACTGACCCGGTTGAAAAAAAATCTGAACCTGTTTTGCGAAATCAGGGCCACCACGCCAAAACGGGTACTGGAAAAAATGAGATCCGCCGGTGTCAGCCAGGTCCAGATCGGTATTGAAGCCCTTGGTACCCGATTGCTTAAAAAATTAAACAAAGGGACTACCGCCATCCAGAACCTGGAAATTATGAAACACTGTGAGGCCCTGGGCATCGTCAATAACGCCAATCTATTGTTTCGTTTCCCCGGCAGTGATGCTGGAGATATCGAAGAGACATTGCGTAACCTGGCGTTTGCCACTTTTTTTCGGCCCCTGAAACCGGTTCATTTCTGGCTCGGCCAGGGAAGCCCGGTATCTGAAACCCCTGATGCATACGGTGTCAAGGCGGTTTTCAACCATCCGAATTATGCAACGATTTTTCCAAAAGAGATTCACCGCCGCATAGCCTTTATGCTCCAGGGATATCGGGGCAATCAGAGATACCAGAAAAAGATGTGGCAACCGGTTAAGCAAGCGGTTTCTGACTGGCAAAAAGCATATACACGGATACACCAGACCATTGGCGATACACCCATCTTGAGTTATCAGGATGGGAGATCATTCATGATCATCCGTCAGCACCGAATGGCGGCAGCACCCTTGACCCATCGCCTGGAAGGCCTGTCCAGAAAGATTTGCCTGTTTTGCGAACACCATCGCGGGTTTAAACGAATTCTTCATCAATTCAATGGGTTGACCGAAGACAGGCTGATGCCTTTTTTAAAAATGATGGTCGCTAAAAAATTGATGTTTGAAGAAAATAAAAAATACCTGAGCCTGGCCGTTTCGGTAAAAACAAATCGCTCAACCGATCAGTAATGCGGGGGCGGACTTTCCTCTTCCGTGGTGAGGGTGATGGAAGGCAGAATGGCCGTTACATGGGCTTCAAGGGCCATGAGTCTTTTCAAAATGCCATCGATCTGGCGTTGCTGAGTCGTAACAACCCCGTTGAGATCTTCAATTATTTTTTCCTGGTAGATCAGTTTTGTTTCCAGGTATTCAAATCGTTTTTCCATTACTACCTTTTTTGATGGTCTCGTAAAAAGCCAGATTTAGACGTTTTCGTAAAAAGTTCAAATTCAAGGCGCGCAAATTTTGCAATCATGAGGCGTACTTATCGTACGTTGAATGATTGCGAAATGCAGCGCAACGCAGGCGTTGGACTTTTTACGAAACCGTCTTTTTTATATCCGTGTATCTTCCACAATAAAGGGTATAAACCGAACCCCGATACTTTTTTTCTTCACCCAGATACGGGCAATGGACATGGTTTCACCATCCATATTGACCAGGGTCGGCATCTCCTCGGCACAGGAGATATCACCGGTTTTGAATTCATAATAGGATGTGCTGGTACTATCCGGATCCGTAATCAAAATAACTTTTCTGGAATCATAGGGATGCTTTTTCAAAAGCCCGGAAAACGGAATATGTGTTTTTCTTAGCGCCTGGATGTCTTTCGGTTTTTTGTAAGTCTGAATCTCTAATGTTTCCGCTTTTTGCAGAAAATATGAGCTTGGCATAGCATGGACTCCCGTACAAAACAGATGTCGTCACCATAATCGGTGACGGTCTTTTTTTACAGCGTATCAGGCAGATTGCGCTCCGATGATGTCGGGTGGTTTCCGGTGGCAGGGGCCGGATCGTGAGTTGCCGACTGTTCCCGATAATTGGTAAGGGCCAGATAAAAAGCACCGGCGGCCACTTCGGCACAGTGGATTTCCGTCGGGGGAAGGGTTCCCAGATATTGGGCCACCGTTTCAGGTGTAATCTCCCAGGCTTGGGTCACCGTTTTTCCCATGGCCAGGTCAGCAATGGTATTGGCACAGGCATTGGTATTCATACAGCCGTTAATGTCATATGAAACATCCTTTATTTCATTATTTTCAACGGTCAGAAATATTTCAACACTGTCACCGCAGCTGCCGGTGCGTTTGCCGTATCCGTCCGGATTTGATATGCGCATGCGCCGATCGGTGCGAAAGGCCATTTCAAGGTACTGCATTGAATGTTCCTGCCAGAAATCAAACTCTTTTTCCATTTTATAAATTTCCCGAATCATGGTTCATTACAAACATTGTCAGACCGCGGCAATCGCTTTGAACCTGAAAAATATAAACAAACCCTAAGTTTGTCAACCTGGAAAAAACAAACCCTGTCAGGGCGCATGGGGTCTGCCCACAACGATCCGTTTCTGGGCCTCTTTTTTCTGGGGCGCTTTTTCCACAAACAGTTTTTCCCGGGTAAACGGATCTGTTTGTGTACAATACATCAATGTCGAATAGGTGCTAGGGGTCGGCGTAAAAATCTGAACCTGTTCCGGACGGATACGGAGTTCACGGGTGGTAAAAGACGCCAGATTTTGCATATCCTTCTGGCTGCACCCGGGATGGGCCGCGATCATGTAATAACTTAAAAACTGTTTTTTACCGGCAGCTCGGGTGAATTTAAAAAAAAGATCCTTGAATGCCACCAGGGGGGCTCGGCCGCACTTACCCATTTTTTGCAGTACGGCGTCTTCCGAGTGCTCAGGGGCCACTTTCAACTGGCCCGAGGTGTGATGGCTCACAATTTCATTTAAATACCGGACACCGTGCTTTTTGTCTGCCAGCAGCAGATCATACCGCAGGCCCGAAGCCACAAAAACCTTTTTAACCCCCTTGATATTGCGGAGTTCCCGCAGCAGGTCCAGCTGTTCACCATGATCTATTTTGAGTACCGGACAAATTTCAGGAAACAGACAGCGCCGGTCCGGGCAGGGGCCCTTTTTCAACTTTTTCTCACATTCGACCCCGTACATGTTCGCGGTGGGGCCACCCGCATCCATGATATAGCCTTTAAAGTCGGAATACTGACTCAACAGCATGGCTTCTTTTACGATGGATCGCCGACTGCGCCACTGGATGGTGCGGCCCTGATGAACGGCAATGGCACAGAAATTACATTCCCCGTAACATCCCCGGTGGGTGGTCAGGGAAAACTTGATGGTATCCAGGGCCTTCACCGGTCCTGACTTTTTATAAAAAGGATGCAGGTCACGCTCAAAATCCAGATCATGAACCTGGTCAAGTTCCACCTGGGTCAGCAGGGCCGATGGCGGATTCTGGACAAGGTACCGGGTATCCTGCTGCTGTACCAGACCCTGGGCTGTCACAGGGTCATTGTTGCTGTAAAAGGTTGTAAACATGTTGATGAGGCTGTTTTTATCAACATGGACATCTTTAAAGGTCGGCAGTTCAATAAAACGGTCCGGTTTTTCACCGGCAATATAACAAAGGCCCTTTATTTCCCTGGGGTTTTTACCCTCTACCAGGTATCGGCCAAGGGCCACCACCGTTTTTTCCCCCATGCCGTAAACCAGATAATCAGCCCGGGCGTCAAACAGAATCGATCGTCGGACCCTGTCCGACCAGAAATCATAATGGGCAATTCGCCGGAGGCTGGCTTCTATCCCCCCCAGTACAATGGGGCAGGTTGCTTTAAAATACCGGCGAATCAGATTGGCGTATACAATAACGGCCCGGTCCGGTCGCCTGTTGTTGAGGCCCCCCGGGGTATAATCATCTTTTTTGCGCCGTTTTTTCAATGCGGTATAATTGGCCACCATGGAATCAATGCTGCCGCCGGATACTCCCCAGAAAAGACGCGGCTCCCCCAGCCGGGTGATATCCCGGTCCGAATCAATGTCCGGCTGGGCAATGACCGCTACCTTGAACCCGGCGGCGGCCAGGACCTTGCCCACAACGGCAATGCCCATGAAGGGGCTGTCAATGTAGCTGTCTCCGGTCACCAGGATGACATCGGCCGTTTTCCAGCCCAGGCCCTTCATTTCACTTCGTGTGGTGGGAAGAAACATTTGGTCACTATTTTGAATAAATAAAAAAAACGGCATCTGCGGTGCAAACGGACTTTGCAGGGGGCGGTTTCAGGTTAAAAACAAGAAAAACTGTGAACTGTGAGCCGACAACCGTGAACGGTTATGTTTGCTGAGATCTGGCAATAAGAGACAAAACATCAAAACATCGGATATAAGCGACTATATGCCCAGATAAGCCTCTCTCACCTGTGGATTGGAAAGCAGATTTTCGGCTGAATCCGAAAGGGTAACACGACCGGTTTCCATAACATAGCCCCGGTGGGCGACTTTCAAGGCCATATTTGCGTTTTGTTCCACCAGAAAAATAGTGGTCTTGTTTTCAACGTTCACTTTCTTGATAATTTCAAAAATCTGTTTGACCACCAGCGGTGCAAGCCCCAGGGAGGGTTCGTCGAGCAGCAGTAATACGGGTTTGGCCATCAAGGCCCTGGATATGGCCAGCATCTGCTGTTCACCGCCGCTTAAGGTACCACCGGCCTGGTGACGCCGCTGGGCCAGAATCGGGAAAAGGTCATATATATAATCGATATCATTTTTGAGATTTCCCTTATCCTTACGCAGAAAGGCACCCATATCCAGATTTTCCTTAACACTCAGATAGGGGAATATCCGACGCCCTTCAGGTACCTGACAAATGCCCAAAGAAACTATTTTGTCCGGGTCCATGTCCTCAATGGGCTGGTCATTGAAACTGATTTTTCCGGATCTGGGCGGGACAATGCCCGATATGGACATGAGCGTTGTGGTTTTACCGGCACCGTTGGCCCCGATAAGCGTGATAATTTCGCCTTCGGCGATGTCGATACTGACACCTTTCAAGGCTTGGATGTTACCATAATAGGTCTTTATATTTCTAAGGCTAAGCATCAACATCTTCTCCGAGATAGGCCTTGATCACGGCGGGGTTGTTTTTAATCTCCGTGGGTGTCCCCTGTGCAATTTTTTTACCGTAATCCATAACAAAAATTCTGTCGGAGAGACTCATGACCAGCTTCATATCATGTTCTATCAGCAGAATGGATATCTTTTCCTCATCGCGGATTTTAACGATGAGATCCACTAGTTCCCTTGTTTCCAGGGGATTCATGCCGGCAGCGGGCTCATCTAAAAGCAGCAAAAACGGCTCGGTGGCCATGGCCCGGGCGATTTCGAGCCGGCGCTGGGCACCATAAGGCATATTCATGGCCAGTTCATTGACATATTCGGTGAGCGCCAGTTTTTCCAGAATCAGATAGCTGTCGTCAACAATGGCTTTTTCTTCTTTAACCGTGGACTTATTCCTGAAAATCGCTCCGGCAATGCCGGAATGGGCCCGACAGTGCCTACCGATCATCACGTTTTCAAGCACTGTCATGGTGGGAAACAACCGAATGTTTTGAAAGGTTCGTGCCAGTCCCTGCTCTGTCACTTTATTGGGTTTTAATCCGTTAATTTTTTTTTGTCTCTTTCCCTTGGGAGCAATCAGCATCTCTCCCCCGGTGGGATTGTATAAACCGGTGATACAGTTGAAAAAGGTTGTCTTGCCGGCGCCGTTCGGTCCGATCAGGGCCACAATTTCATCTTGCCGGATATCGATGTTGACCTTATCCAGGGCCCTTAACCCCCCGAAATCCATGGTCAGTTTTTTTACGTCCAGTATCGGTTCCATAAGCCTTGTTTTATCCATTTCCGCCCTGCTTCTCGAATTTGTACGTCCGGCGCACATTGCTGATGATACCGCCGGGCCGAAAAACCATCATCAACACCAGGGCCGCGCCAAAGACCAGCATCCGGTACTCTGAAAAAGCCCTTAAATATTCCGGCAGGAGAATCAGAACCAGTGCCCCCAGAATGACCCCGACAACCGATCCCATCCCTCCCAGAACAACCACGCACAGGATCATGATCGACTCCCAGATGGTAAAACTGGCCGGATTGATAAAAGTTGTCTTGGCGGCAAACACCACGCCGGCCATGCCGGCCCAGGTGGCCCCCAGCGCAAAGGCGGTGAGCTTGGTTTTAGTTTTATCGATGCCCATTGCCTGACAGGCGATTTCATCCTCCCGCAGGGCAATCCAGGCCCTTCCGATCCGGGAATTCTGCAACCGGTTAACCACAAAAATCGTAAACAGCGTCAGGGCAATCATGATAAAATAAAGGTATATGGTGGCTTCATTCAAAGAAAATTTAATACCGAAAAAACCGGGGCGCGGAATGTTGGCAATACCGCTGGGACCAAAGGAAAAATCGTTCCAGTTTTCCAGAACCAGGCGGATGATTTCCCCGAAGCCAAGGGTGACAATGGCCAGGTAATCCCCCCGCAGACGGAGTACCGGATATCCGAGAAGAATGCCGAAAAGCGCCCCAAGCCCCGCTCCGATGGGCAGTGCCATCCAAAACCCCACACCGAAATGAAAGTGCAGCAGTGCGTAGCTATAGGCCCCCACAGCGTAAAACGCCACATAGCCCAGGTCCAGCAGGCCGGCCAGTCCCACAACGATGTTCAACCCCAGTCCCAGCATCACATAAGTCAGGGCCGTGACCATGATATTGACCTGATACACGGAAAAAACAAAAGGAAATACAAGGGTAAACACACCGATGCCGATGAGCACCGGGACATAGACCTTCTGCTCCTGAAAAACACGCTGGCCCAGGGGAATCTTTTTGATCTCTTCACCGGTTGGTGCTTTGCTGCCCATCTCCTTGCGGCGAATCATATAGCGCCAGACAAAAGAGAGGAAAAAGCTGCCCACGCCCACAATCAAAAGGTTGTGCCAGCGCCATTCCACCACATGATGAATGGTGTTGACCCGGACCACCATGAGGGGAAAGGTTAAAAACATAAACCAGATGGAAACCAGAAATGATTTTTTTATTTCATCAAACGGTATCAATTCAACAACCCCTATACCTTATCCGTCGTCGAGCGTCCCAGAATACCCGCCGGACGGAATATCAGGATAAACACCAGAAACAGAAAAGCAAATACATCTTCGTAGTCACTTGAGATATAACCGGTGGCAAAACTTTCGGTCCAGCCCAGCACAAAGCTGCCCAGAACCGCTCCGGGAATGCTGCCGATACCGCCCAGCACAGCCGCTACAAAAGCCTTGATGCCGGCAATAAAGCCGATATAAAAATTAATCTGCCCGATATGGGAGGCAATCAGGACGCCGCCTAAAGCAGCCGTGGCGGAGCCCACCACAAAAGTCACTGAAATCACCCGGTTGACATTGATACCCACCAGGGCCGCCATGGTTTTGTCCTGGGCCGTAGCCCGCATGGCTTTGCCGATCTGGGTGAATTTAATAAGAACGGTCAGCAGGACCATGACAATGGTCGTGGTGATCAGGATAACAATTTCCGGTGTACTGATGATATGGGCAATGGGTTCCATAAATTCGAAATCGGGAATCAGGGCCGGAAACGGCAGAAAATCGGATGTCTGGGCCAGGAGCACATAGTTTTGCAGGAAGAGAGACACACCGATGGCACTGATGAGGGCTGAAAGCCGCGGTGCGGTGCGTAGCGGCTTGTAGGCAATTTTTTCGATGGTATACCCGTAGGCGGAAGAATACACCACCGCGGCCAGGGCTGCCAGAACCAGGATGGCGATATGATTCCACCCCAGCAGGGTCAGCACGCCGGTGACAATAAGGGCGGTAAAGGCGCCGATCATGTAGATTTCACCATGGGCAAAATTGATCAGCTCGATAATGCCATAAACCATGGTGTAGCCAAGGGCGATGAGCGCATAAATGCTTCCCCGGGTAAGGCCACCAAAGAACAGTTCCAGAAAATAGTCCCAATCCATTTAGAGTGTTTTACTCCTCAACATAAAATATCAGGAGCAAGATAGAAACAGGTCTTAACCCCTGATATTGTATATTTTTTAGCGCTCTATTATTTCAATTCGACATATACGCCGTCTTTTACCTGGTAGACTGAAAAACCGGCGCCGATGGCATCTCCGCGCGCATCAAATTTAATTTTTCCGATGGGGGTTTCAACCCACTCGGTTTTCAGTGCCTTGGTTAGCGCATCATAGTCGGTGGAACCGGCTTTTTCAATGGCGTTGAGAATGGCAACGGTTGCAGAGTATGCATTGATATAGAAGGCGCCCGGATCGGAGCCGTACTTTTCCTTATGTTCTTTTATCGCCTGAATATTCATGGGGTTTGTAGAGGTGTCTTTAGGACCGGAAGCGTAAACGCCTTCCGCATATTCGCCGGCAACCTTGATAAAGGTATCGTCCTTTACGCCGTCATCGGAGATAAAAATGGTTTTCATTCTTTTTTTACGCATCTGGCTGACGATCTTGGACGCTTCCGGATGATAACCGCCGAATATCACACACTCTGCCTTGAACCGTTTGATTTTCTGAACCACCGCAGAGTAATCCACTGCACCGGGGGTGACACCTTCGAACAGAACCACTTCGGCCCGGCCATCTTCCTCTATGAAGCCTTTTGCAAATTCGGCAAACCCCTTACCATAATCACCCTTATCGTGAATCACCGCGATTTTTTTCATTTTCAACGTATCCAAGGCAAAATCCACATCCAGTTTGGCCTGGGCATCATCAGAGGCGATGGTGCGGTAAAAATTGGGATAATCACCGCTCTGAGTCAGCTCGGGGTTGGTGGCGGAAGGGGATATGGCAATAATATTGGAATCTTTATAGATACCCATGGCAGACTTGGTAGCACCAGAGCAGATATGCCCCAGAATGATATCGGCACCCTCGGATATCAGTTTGGTGGCCGTATTGGTCGCCACTTCGGGTTTACACACGTCGTCTTCGGCAAGGACCACGACCTGGCGCCCTAAAATACCGCCTTTGGCATTGATTTTTTCAACAACGATCTTAGCCGCGTTGACTGTTGGAATGCCATAAGACGCAAGATCACCGGAATGGGCACCGGCAACGCCCAGCTTGATGGGGTCCGCGGCAAAACCGATTCCGGACAACATAACGATCATGAACAGAGCCGCAACAGCGGTAACAATAAACTTTCCAGCATTTTTTTTCATAATCCTTCCCTCCCAATAATTGTTAATAAAGATATTGCTGTTATAAAAATTTATAATATAACGGTATCGACCATTCCAGTCAAGATACAAATCATATTTCATTTCTGAAAAATATCTTGCCGTTTCAGCTATATGCCTATATGAAAACAGGCAGTATAATGATTTGGGGGGTGCCACTTGGGACATCTTCAGACAATATACTAAAAACAAATTCTATAAGAATACACGGCGGCTGTTTTGTTAAAGCGCAGCAAAGGAGCCCCTCGGAACCACATAACCCGAAACGACACAAACGACAGGAGCAGACTGGTTGATAAAAATAGGCATAATCGTTAAGGCCGACGCCATAGCCGGCAGACGTGCCGATGAATTCGAAACATGGCTGAAAGCACGGGGCGTTGCGGTGATCAGAAAAGAAAGCATACTGCCCAACCGCAAACATACGGATCAACGACATACAATGGCCCCCCCGGACCTTTTCTGTGTATTTGTTCTAGGCGGGGACGGTACTTTTTTAAGCGCGGTTCGCTGGATTGGAGACCAGGAGATTCCCCTTCTGGGCGTCAAATTCGGCGAAGTCGGATTTCTGGCCGGCATCGTCACTGACGATCTGTTCAATGTGGCTGAAAACATACTCAAGGGGACCTATTCAACCGAGTTGCGAATGCGCCTTCTGGTTACGGTACTGCGCAACGGCCGCGTGCGCTTTTCCGAAACCGTATTAAACGATATCGTCATCAACAAGGGCGCCCTGGCCCGGCTGGCCCAGATCAAAACCTATATCGACGGTCATTACCTGACCACCTACCGGGCCGACGGTCTCATTGTGGCAACACCCACCGGGTCCACAGCCTATTCTTTAGCCGCCGGCGGGCCGGTGATTCATCCCGCGGTGCCGGGTATTGTCATGACGCCCATCTGCCCCTTTACCCTCACCAACCGGCCCCTGGTGGTTCCCGAACATGTCCATATCAAACTCAGTCTTTCCAAAGGGGCATCCGACGTCATGCTGACCTTTGACGGTCAGGCCGGCCTGGACATTGATGAAAAAGATGACATCATCATCCGAAAAGGGACTCACCCCACCCGGATTATCACCCCGCCGGGCCAGCAATATTTCGACATCCTCAAAGAAAAGCTGCGCTGGAGCGGAAGCCGGGTCTGATGCCCCATCCCATGGAGAAGCACCACCGTGGACCTTGAAAAAAACCTTCAAAAAAGAATCAAGCGCCATATATCCGGACGCATCCGGGACTACTTTGCCGTTACGCCACCGGGAATGGAAGAATTGTGCCTTCGTGAACTCATGGCACTGCCTTTATCCGTTAAGACAGCAGTTGTTGAAAAAGGAGGGGTTGCTTTTAAAGGCCAATTGCAGGACTGCTGGCTGGCCAACCTTTATTTGCGTACGGCAGGACGTGTGCTTTTGCGCGTCTGCGACTTTACAGCCACGAATTTCAGGCAGCTTGAAAAAAAAGTGGGAGACATTCCCTGGGAACTCTTCTTATACACGGATACAACACCCGTCATCCGTGTAGCGGCTCACCATTCAAGACTCTACCACCAGGCTGCGGTTGCCGAACACCTCAAGACCGGCCTGCAAAAGCGCCTGCAGCAAAACGGTATCCCTGCCACCGAGCCCTCTTTGATACCGGCCGGACAGCAAATTTTGATCCGGATCATTGACGATCGCGTATACGTATCTTTGGACAGCAGCGGAGACAATCTGTATAAACGCGGCTTCAAAACCCATGGGGGCCGGGCACCTGTCCGGGAAACAACCGCTGCCGCAGCCTTATCGCTGGCGGGTTACCGGACCGATCAGTGCATGGCAGACCCCATGTGCGGATCAGGCACCTTTGCCCTGGAAGGCGCCATGAGGATCAACAACATCCCGCCGGGATGGTTGCACGACTTCTCCTTTTTGGCCTGGCCGGCCTTTCGTCCCAGGCGCTGGGCCTATATTAAAAACCAGGCCCAACTGCAATTTCAGCAACCGGATACCCCCCTTGTTTTTTGCGCAGACCAGGACCCGGATGCCTGCCGGCGACTTTCAGAGTGCATCCGGCACCATCGTCTGGAAAAAACCATCCAGGTTACCTGCCGGGACTTTTTTACACCCGGACAATGGCCTGCCGCACCGGGTCCCGGGCTGATCACCCTTAATCCACCCTATGGCCGCCGGATCGAATCCGGACCATCGAGCAGGGAACTGTTTGACGCCATCTGTGCCAAACTCAAACTGGATTATAAAGGATGGAAACTGGCACTGCTGGTTCCCGGCCATGATCTGGCCGCCCGTCTGCCGTTACCATTGCATTGCCGCCGTATCCATCACGGCGGCCTGGATACGGTGCTCATGACCGGCACCATCTAAAGGGTCCCCCGATGGCTGGACATCCTTCATCAAGAAAGGCTGTTGCCCGCCATCTATTTCCGGCAGAGGAAATGATCATTGAACGCATCTTCAGGGATCGCTTCCACTGAAATATCGGAAAAACCGGCCTTGCGGAGCAGTTTTACCGCCTGCTGGCGGCCCCACATCATTCCCAGTCCGGTCCCGCCATTGGTCAATCCCACGGGCATGCAGTGCATCAGACTCACCGTATATAAAAACGGCCCCATGGGATGCCCCATATTGGCCTGCACATCGGTATCAGCGGCAATATCGATCATAGAGAAAACCCCGCCCTGCGCCAGAATATGGTATACGCCTTTCAGGGCCGCCAGGGGTCGGGTCTGATCATGAATAGCGTCAAAGGCAGTCACATAATCAAACCTTTCATAAAATTCCATGCTGTCGGTCAGCTCGGCAGCGTCAGTGACCACAAACCGGACATTGGATACCGCCATCCGCTTAGCCTCCCTGTTTGCCTGTTCAATGGACGGGGCATCGATATCCATACCGATAAACCGGCTTTGGGGAAAGGCCCGGGCCATCAACAGCAGGGCCACCCCTTGGGAACACCCCAGATCGCACACCCGGATGCCCGAGGTTAACCGTTTTACAATTTCGCCGCCCGCCACTGACGGCAGAAACCGGTCCACCAGGACCTGTCGATGCTTGGCATCGGAAAGTTCGGCCATAAATGCCTGAAAATGATGATACCGGTCAAAGGCAACGCCATCACCGGTGGTAAATCCGTTCACGACACGGTCCATGGCACACTGGGTTAAAAGCGGAATTTCCTGGGTATAAACGCCGAGGTTGGCATTACCGGATCGCCGGGTTAAAAAATCGGCATGGGCCCCGGGCAGCAAAAACAGATTTTCCCGAGCCTCTGATTTGACCAGTTCAATGATGCCGCCGGTCACCATAACGCCCAGCCATTCAGCCACATACCGCTGATCAAGACCGGCCCTTGAGGCGATGACCCCCACGGGTTGGGGGCTCTCAAAACCGTCCATTACCTCAAAAAGGCCGATACGGTAACCGATGCCCATGGCAAGGTTCAATGCCCCCATATTCAAAATGTCGGTCAGTTTTTCCGAAAAAAGTCTCTTGTTGATGCCGTCGTTACCCTGATCCATTGTTTTCTCCTGCAAAAATGCTATCTCTGATAATGCATCGCTTTACGACACCCGGCACAACCCGGGTCCACGGCCCTCTCCTAAGCGGTGCCGAAAAAAATAATAAAACCCTTGCCTGTTGAGATAATTTATTGGATACTGTATATATATAGCAGATTTGATCTGTGTAAAGCCTTCTTTAATGATCATCTATAGGGATCTGTATCGCACCCGATAAATTCAACTATCTTCCTTTGCTATAGCTTTGATGGTTCACATTGGTAATGTGCGACAGAATTCGTGCATCATCGCCATGTTATTTATATCAGCGATAATTAAAGATGGGTGTTTGTCCGGGCATCCGGTTTGTGTCCGGGAAACGATACCGCCGAAAAAATCTTCCGAATGGGTTATTGTGCTGCATGGGCTGGGGCGCACCAGGCGATCGATGAGAAAAATCGAGAAACGACTCGAAGCCACCGGCTTCAAGGTCTGGAATAAAGGATATCCGTCAACGTCGAAAACGATGCAAGCGCTGACTGAAGTTGAAATTACCGAAGCGGTGGCATATTGTCACAGACAACATGCCACCAAAATTCATTTTGTTACCCACTCCCTGGGCGGTATTCTGGTGCGATTGTACCTGCAGGAAAACAAACTTCCTGATCAAAGCAGAATCGTCATGCTCTGCCCACCCAACCATGGTAGCGAGGTGGTTGACAAGTTTAAAAAATTGGCTGTTTTCAAGTGGCTCTTGGGCCCGGCCGGGCAGGCGTTGGGAACACAGGTGCAAAGCATGCCCAACCGGTTAAGGCCCGTTCAGGGTGACATCGGCGTCATTGCCGGTAAAAAATCAAGCGATCCCTGGTTTTCGACCATTATTTCCGGGGAAAATGACGGCAAGGTATCTGTGGCAAGCACCCGCTTGCAAGAGATGAATGATTTTATAACGGTCAACTGCGGCCATACGTTTATTATGAACAACCGTGAAGTGATGAATCAAATCGTTTTTTATCTGCAAAACGGACAATTCAGGCACTGAGCGGGAGTATCATATGGCATTGTTTCATCACTGTGGGGAAAAATGAATAAACAGGTTCAATTGAAAACAAATAAACTCCCAAAGCCGCGACTGCAGGGGAATTTTTCTTTGGAATCAGCACTCTCGGCGCGTCGTTCGGCGAGCGGTCTTCAAAACACATCCATCTCCCTTGACGACCTCGGCCAATTACTGTGGGCGGCCCAGGGTGTAACCAATCCTGAAAATTTAAGAACGGCGCCCTCCGCCGGCGCATTGTATCCCATCAATGTTTACGCGGCTGTGGGAGATGTCAGCGGACTGGGACCCGGTGTCTATAAATACCGACCGAACACCCACGATCTAATTGAGATTGGCAACGTGGACAAACGGGAGGCCCTCTGCCGCGCTGCCCTGATACAAACAACCATTCGCCAGGCCCCGGTTGTCATCGTACTGGCGGCCAATTTTGAAAAAACAACGGTAAAATTCGGCCGGCGGGGCTTTCGATATGTGCTGATGGAAGTGGGTCACGCAGCTCAGAATGTCTGCCTCCAGGCAGTGGCCCTTCAACTTGAATCAGTGGTCATTGGTGGGTTCTCCGATGCAAAAGTGAGTCGAATTCTGGGAATCGACAACGGCTATACGCCCCTGTATCTTCTGCCTCAGGGAAAAGCAGCGGAGATTTAAAAATAGTCTTATACCCGCCGGATGCATCCGCATACCCCGAAATCCATACTTTAATACAAACACCTTAAAACAGGACACAATTTTTATTTTGATAAAAATCATCTTTAAAAATATTATCAGCAAACTGGGTATTTCAAAACAACCGGGGCAGAAGCCAACGACTGCTGCCCAAGGTCAAGCGATAGACACCGGGATAAAAGAAAAAAAACCGGTGCCTATGGAAAAAGAGCCCGATGCCGGAACCGACCCAAAGCCTTACCGCAGGGAAAAAACCGGTGCCCGTTCAGACACGCCGGCCAGGCCACCTCAAAAAATAGAAAAACCGTGGGATATTTCAAGCTTTGCTGTTCCGGTGGTGGAAGGGCAAACCCGGTTTCATGATCTGAACCTGCCCGATCCACTGATGCATGCCATTTTTGATCTTGGCTTTCAGTATTGTACACCCATTCAGGCCGAAGTTCTACCCAGCACCCTGGCCGGAAAGGATGCCACGGGTCGGGCCCAGACCGGGACCGGGAAAACCGCCGCGTTTCTGATCACCGTCATTACAAAAATAGCCCGGCAGCCCCTTCACACCCGAGCTGAAAAAGGGACACCCCGGGTGTTGATTTTAGGGCCCACCCGGGAACTGGTGATGCAGATAGCCGATGAAGCCCGGGACCTGGCTAAATATTGTTCGCTGAACATTGTTTCGGTGTTCGGCGGCATGGACTATGAAAAGCAACGGCGCCAGTTAACCGGCCAACGTGTTGATATCGTGGTGGCCACACCGGGGCGGCTCATCGATTTTAACCAGCATCATGATCTTCATCTTCGCAAAGTTGAAGTGCTGATCATTGATGAAGCGGACAGAATGCTGGACATGGGGTTTATTCCAGATGTACGTCGGATTGTCTACAAAACACCCCCCAAAGCCCAACGCCAGACCATGCTGTTCAGTGCAACATTGACCCCTGAGGTGATCCGGCTCACCGAGCAATGGACCCAAAAACCGGTGATGGTGGAGATCGAACCCGAACAGGTTGCCGTCGATAGTGTCGAACAGATCGTCTATACCGTGACAACCCATGAAAAATTTACGTTGCTGTATAATATCATTGTCAAACAGAACCTGGAACGGGTCCTGATATTTTGTAACCGGCGTGATGAAACCCGACGGCTTGGGGATCTGCTGACCCGGCATAGAATTAACTGCGCACTGCTCTCCGGTGAAATCGACCAGAAAAAACGGGTCAGCACCCTGGAAAAATTCAAAGCCGGCAAGATAAGGGCACTGGTAGCCACGGATGTGGCCGGCCGCGGTATTCATATCGGCAGTATGCGGCATGTCATCAACTATACCCTGCCCCGGGACCCCGAGGATTATGTGCACCGCATCGGGCGTACGGGACGGGCCGGAGAAACCGGGACATCCATCAGTTTTGCCTGTGAAGAAGATTCTTTTTATATCCCGCCCATTGAGGCGTTTATCGGCAATGAACTGCACTGTGTCCAACCGGATGAAGAATGGCTGACCCCACCCCCGGCCCCACTCCCCAAGCGCAAGCTGCCCCGCAAAAAGCCGCAGGGAAAGCGGTATCCACTGAGGGATGGCGCTTCAAAGACCGGTTCAAGGAGATCTTCCGGCCCGGGGCGGAGACCGCCCCGACCAAGCAGAAAATCACAATAATCAAAAAACAAACTCCAAACAAATACCAATGGCTAAAATTGCAAATTTCAAAATACCGGCCTGGACTTGTAATATATACTTCCTCTCCGGGCCAAAGGCGCTTTAAATCAAAGACCGAAAGACCGGATTGTTCGAACTGGACTTTTGATCTTGTTTGATATTTGGGCATTGTAATCTGAAATTTATTTAAAACTTGATGCTTGGGATTTGTTATTTGCGGCGTACGTCTTTTCAACAGTACCGGTATAGAGATAGATTGTTATCCGGTCCGACGCCATCAACCTTGAATAAATTTTCTCGGAAACCGTCAATGGCATTGATTTCAGTAAAAAATGTGTACATAGGATTTGGCAACCCGGCGCTGCTGGACGACATTACCCTTCAGATCAATCCGGGTGAGAAAATCGGCCTGGTGGGACGTAACGGAAGCGGTAAGTCCACGCTTGTAAAGCTTATCCAGGGCGATCTGCTCCCCGACCGGGGTAATATCTGGCACCAGCAGGGCCTGAAAACCGCCGGCATTCCCCAGGATGTGCCCCTTACCGTTTCCGGAACGGTTTTTTCGGTGGTGGCCCATGGCCTGGGTGAAAAAAGCCGGGCACTGGCTGAATATCAGGACATCAGCCAGTTGCTGTCGGACCACACAAACCAAGACCTGCTAAAACGCCAGACCCAACTGCAGCAGGTGCTGGATGCCACCAATGGCTGGCAACTGCAGCAGGACGTTGAAGATATTTTATCGCGAATGGCGTTATCCGGAGCCGAAAAATTCGAAAGCCTCTCGGCCGGATTAAAACGACGGGTGCTGCTGGCCCGGGCACTGGTTACCGGCCCGGATGTGTTACTGCTGGACGAACCCACCAATCATCTGGACCTGGACGCCATTGCCTGGCTGGAGGCTTTCCTGCTCAGCTGGGACAAGACCCTTTTATTTATCACCCATGACCGGATGTTTTTGAGCAAACTGGCCACCCGTATCATTGAACTTGATCGCGGGCACCTGTCTTCATGGTCCTGCAATTATCCAACCTATATAAAACGCCGGCAGGAAGCCCTGGAAGCGGAAGACAAACAAAACACCCGCTTTGACAAAAAACGGTCAAAGGAGGAAGTCTGGATCCGCCAGGGCATCAAGGCCCGCCGAACGCGCAACGAAGGGCGCGTCCGGGTCCTGGAGAAAATGCGGGCCGAGGTTCAAAAGCGGCGACAGAAGGTAGGCACCGTTCGCATGCGCGCCCAGGAGGCCCAGCGCACCGGGCGCCTGGTGATGGAAGCCGAAAAAATTGAATTCTCCTATAAAGACCAGGCGGTAATCCGTGATTTTGCCACCGTTGTCATGCGAGGGGACAAGGTCGGCATTATCGGCCCCAACGGCGCGGGGAAAACAACCCTGCTACGGATTCTCACCGGTGAACTGACCCCTTCAAGCGGTAAGGTCCGGCACGGCGTAAAGCTGGAAGTCGCCTATTTCGACCAGTTGCGGAGCAAACTCGACGAGAATAAAACCGTTCAGGAAAACATCGGTGACGGCAATGACATGCTGACCATCAACGGCACCCAACGGCATATTATCAGTTACTTAAAAGATTTTCTTTTTTCCCCGGAGCGCTCCCGAACCCCGGTCCATATCCTGTCAGGAGGAGAAAAAAATCGTCTGTTACTGGCCCGACTCTTTCTCAAACCGTCCAATGTACTGGTCCTGGATGAACCCACCAATGATCTGGATACAGAAACCCTTGAAATGCTCGAAGAACTGCTGCTTGATTATAAAGGCACCGTGCTGCTGGTGAGCCACGACCGTATGTTTTTAAATAATGTGGTCACCAGCACCCTCGTGTTTGAAGGCAACGGCCGGATCAATGAATATGTGGGCGGCTATGACGACTGGCTCGCCCAACGCAGCCTGGATACCGATGCAAAGATAAAACCGAAAAAAAACAAGCCAAGAAAAAATGAGGCCGCCGCCGGGCTTAAACAGCCTAAAAAAATCGGTTACATGGAAAAACGTGAACTCGATGCCCTGCCGCTACGGATCGAAAAACTGGAAGCGGAACAGAAAAATCTGTTTGACCAAATGGCTGATCCGGAATTGTACAAACAAAAGGGCGAGGGCATCGATCGGATCAGGGCAAGGTCAGGAGAACTGGAAAAGGAACTTGAGTCGGCCTATAAACGCTGGGAGGTGCTGGAAGCCATCAATACATTCGATTAAATCACCATTGACGGTTTGCACAAACAATCAAGCGCTTAATTGTTTTTTACTCAACAAAGAAATCTTCCTACCTTTCCAACGCAACCAGGTCTTCGTAGACCTGCCGCCTGCGGATCAGGGTGTATTGGTCGCCATCCACCAGGACTTCCGGGAGCAGACATCTTGAGTTGTAATTACTGCTCATGCTGGCACCGTAAGCACCGGCCGTAAAAATGGTGACCAGGTCACCGCGTTTAACCGGTGGGAAATTTCTGTCTTTGGCAAAGAAATCGGCTCCCTCACAAATCGGTCCCACAATATCCACCCGTTCAAGCCCGTCCCCAAACGCCTGTTTTTCTTTTTTCAATGGAACAAACGACTTATCCACCGAAGCGGGCCAGATAAAATGAAAAGCCTGATACAGAACAGGACGGATCAGGTCGTTCATGCCGGCATCAACAATAACAAACTTCTTGCTGCCGCCTCTTTTAAGGTACAACACCCGGGTCAAAAGAATGGATGCATTGGCGGCGATACTGGCCCCGGGTTCTAAAATCAACTTCAATTGTTTTCCCTTGAGCAACGGAACAATGCCGTGGGCATACCGTGCCGCCGATGGAGCGGTATTGGTTTCGTAATCCGCACCGTATCCACCGCCGATATCCAATGCTTCAATGGTAAACCCATCCCGCCGGAGCTGATCGATGAGAATCAATATTTTTTCGGTGGCCGCCACATACGGCTCAACGGTTTTCCCGGCGGAACCGATGTGGATATGAACAGCGCAAAGATCAACCCTGTCATTTTTACCGTATTTGATAAAAACTTTTTTGGCCCGATCAATATCCACTCCGAATTTGCTCTCTTTTTTACCGGTGGTGGTGTAGGTATGGGTCCCGGGATCAACATCGGGATTTATACGCAGGGCGGCCTTTACCTTTTTATGCTGCTTGTGAGCCAACCCGATGAGATTTTCCAGCTCCGCTTCAGATTCAATATTGAAATACCCGACACCGGCATCCATGGCCTCGATGATCTCAACATCGGTTTTGCCCACCCCGGCATAAACGATTTTCCCTGTGTCCGCACCGGCTTGCCGTGCCCTGAAAAGCTCACCGCCGCTGACAATATCAAAACCGCTGCCCGCCTCGGCCAGAAATTTTAAAATATGAATATTTCCGCAGGCTTTTATGGAATAACAAATGGTTGTATCCAATTCGGCATAAGCCTTCTGAATTTTTTGCAAATGGGTTAAAAAAGTAGCCCGGCTGTAAATATAAACCGGTGTCCCGACCTCTGATGCGATCTTTTCAACAGGGACATCTTCGGCAAACAGCTTACCGTTTCTGTAGTTAAAATAATCCATGGTTCTTTTTTCCTGTATTCGCTGACCTGGGTTTAATAAAAATTAGCTTCCGGTAAATACGTACCCGATTTTAATATCCAAGGCCGCATGGGATGTCAACTTGCAAAACAGGAACACTTTCACAAAACCTTAGTTTTGTTGAACCTTTCCGGCGTTGCGCGCGCTTTGTCCCGAGTTTTTGACGCATCAGGAGAAAATCGTCCAGAAGCGGCCCAATAAAGACAACAGGCAAATCCTGCGCATTAAATATAAGGCTCCTCGCTATTTCGTATGGGTAAATTTGACCGGCTACTGCCCCACACAAAATAGCGAGGAACCAAATATAAACCCTATCGTTGCAAATCTTGAAAAATGTTTTTATTTGATATAAGATAACTATTTTATAATCACTATTCAGATAAAAATAATAAATTTAAAAAATCACATGGCCGCATTCTGGAAACAGGGAGCCAAACATTTCCCGCAGGTATCCCGGGAAATGTCCGGAGTCTCTGTTTTAGACGACAAAAAACACGCTTTATAAACCAGCATCAAAGGAGACACCATGATTTATGACAGCAAACCCTGGCTGAAATCGTATGACCCCGGAGTGGACTCTGAAATTGAAATCCCGGACATCTCTTTGAAAGACTATTTTGTCAATTCCTTTACCGAGCATGCGGCCCGGGCCGGTTGTCACTATCTGGGCACCACAATGACCTTTGGAGAATTGCTGGAGAGATCCGGCCGCTTTGCAAGGGGCCTGATGGATAATGGGATGGGAAAGGGAGATGTTGTCGCCATAAATCTGCCCAACACGCCCCAATATCTGATCGCCATCGTGGGTGCACTGCGTGCCGGGTGTGCCATATCCGGCCTGGCACCCCTGCTCATGCCCGATGAAATGGCATACCAGTTAAACAACTGCAAGGCCAGGATACTGGTTACCCTGGATTTGCTTTTCGATGCCAAGCTGCTTCCCATCGCCGACCAGGTGCCCGAACTGGAAACGATCCTGGTCACCGGGGTTTTCGACCCTCTCCCCGGGGTGACCGAATATCCGGCCGGCAAACCGATCCAGGGCAAAACCATTACCTCTTTTATGAATTTTCTACAGCAGTATCCGGACAACGTGCCTGAAATAACCTGCCATGCCAATGACCCCTGCTATCTCCAGTATACCGGTGGCACCACCGGCCCCCCCCAAGGGTGCGGTTTTAACCCACGGCAACATGGTGGCCAATATCTATCAGTTTGAACGCTGGATGCATATGGAAAGAGGCAGGGAAATTTTCCTTGCCGGATTCCCCATATTTCATCAAGCCGGGTTGTTTGTAGCATCCTGTGCCATGGCCTGGGCCGGCACACAGATTCTGATTCCCGACCCACGCAAGACAGAACATATTATCCAGGAATACGAGCAGCACCGGCCAACTTTTTTAATCAATGTGCCTTCCCTTTTCCTGATGCTGCTGGCGGAACCGGATTTCAGAAAACAGGATTTTTCACAGGTAAGATACTGCATGTCCGGGGCCGCCCCCTTTCCGATTGATGGCATAAAGGATCTGGAGAGTGTGGTCGGTGCCGGCAAAATGGTCGAAGTCTGGGGCATGACCGAAACCAGTCCGCTGATTACCGTCAATCCTGCGTTGAGCAAGAAAAAAATCGGATCGGTGGGAATTCCCCTGCCCAATACAAAACTCCGGGTGGTTGATCTGGCCGATGGCATAACCGAGCTTCCCCTGGGCCAGGCGGGTGAACTGATCTGCAGCGGCCCCCAGGTCATGAAAGCGTACCTGAACAAACCCGATGAAACACTCAATGCCCTGCGGGAGCACGACAAAGAAATCTGGATGCATACCGGTGACGTGGGGCGGATGGATGAGGACGGATTTGTCTTTGTCGTGGATCGGGCCAAAGACATGATCATTGTCGGCGGCTACAAGGTTTTTTCCTCAGAGGTGGAAAACAAGCTCTACAAACATCCGGCCATCGGCATGTGCGCCCTTGTGGGGGTTCCCAACCCGGACCGTCCCGACAGTGAAATCGTAAAACTGGTGGTACAGAAAAGCGAGCGGTATGCGGATAAATCCGATGATGAAATCAAAGAAGCGCTGCTGGCTTTTGCCAGAGAAAAGCTGTCACCTTACAAGGTGCCCAAACTATTTGAATTTGTGGACGCAATCCCCCTCACCTCGGTGGGCAAAGTCAATAAAAAAGCCATGCGCTGATAAATAAAGGATGGGGCCGTCCACGGCCCCATCCTTTCAGAGACTACCCGATTCTCTCAAGATCTAAACGGTATAGGGAATCTTTCTTCCCGCTCATCGCTCAATGCGGAATCAACCTTGAAAGAAAAATTATAAATGAAACAAACTGGAACATGGCCGGCCAGGCCCTTACCGGGAGTGACATTGATCCACCAGCGGGCCTATGAACAAACCGTTTGAATAGCCTGGCGAATATCGGCAAAATGGGCTTCGATCCAGTGCATTAAAAGGATATTGTGCTCGATATAGGTGTAATATTCATCATCATCCGGATTTTCCGTTTCATAAAAAGCCATCAGATCCCAGTTGAGGACATACAGATTTGCTGTTGCCAGCATGGGTATCAGGCTGTCCTGCTCCTGTTGCGTCAGCGGTTCAATCCCATCCAGCCGGGCGCAGTGATCATTGTAGCTTTTTAAGAAAAGCGAAAATTTATCCATCCTCAGGCTACCGGCCGCATCCCCGTTCCATTCACTGGTAAAATAGACCAGCCCCAGGGCCACATCAAACACCCGGTAATCAATCTTTGACCAGTCAAAATCAAACAGCCCCACCCCTTTTTCATTTTTGTATTTAAGGTTGCCGGGATGGTAGTCGCAATGGACAGGCACCCGCAGCATACCGCCATATTCTTTACCAGAGGCCATACAGCGGTCAATAACGGAAAGAATCATGGGCATGTTCGCTTTGAACAAACGATCACTGCGTCTCTCAACGGCCTGCTCGGCATAACCGGTAAAAACAGTTTTAAGCGTGGGGATAAAATCCATGATCCTGGGCTGGGCCCGGTCAGCACCCTCAGGTTTGATAAAATCACGACCGGCATGATGCAGCTGTGCCAGAACTTCAGCAGCACTGGCAAACTCGGCATCGGTCAGATCTGTTTTGAGCCAGGTGTACGGGTCCTCCCCTTCCAGAAAATCAAACAGGCCCCAATAACTTGCCTTCTGTCCCTGAAGCGACGTTTTGACAAATGTCGATCCGTCACGACAGGGGATAACCCCTGATACAATGTCAAGGCCGTTTTGCCGCAGATGGTTGAGCAGGGCATGCTCGAACCGGATCTCGCTTTCGGTGATATTGGGGTTGTATTCGCGCATGAAAAACTTTTTTGATTTTTCCGCCGTACCCATCCACACGGCATAGCTTCTGTTGCAGTATCCGCCGAAAATTTCCTTGATGCGGGTCAACTCGCCAAGATCATACTGCTTTTCAATAATCGCCTGAATTTGAATCGTCAATTGTGCGTCGTTAAGATCGGAGTTTACCTTCATATTGCCTCACTGTCCCATGTCATAAATCATATAAAAAAATCAAATTTTTACACCGATCATGCCCTGCCGGATAAAATAGAAAAACCCGGTGGTTCGGCCCCCTCTGGATACCAGGGTACGAACCTGCCGGATTTTCCTGACCGCCTGAATACGCCCGGCGCTATTTGGCAGCCGTTATCCGGTATTTGAATAATTTTTCATAAAACGGCATATGGTAGTCATAATATTTCCGCAGGTTGGGCTTGTCGTCCAGCTTAAAATCAAATGTTTCCATATTTTTCTGGATCCCACAGCTTTCCGTCGCATCCACATGCCATTCCTTCCAGGAATCCCATGCCTTGATATGCTTGCCGGCATCCCAGCTCATGGCTTCGGCAACAAAGGGGATACCCACCGCATCACAGTATGCCCGAGTGACACCAAAGGGATTTTCTTCCAGTTCGTCGGCATCGATGATAATGGGAATTGTGCCGGTGACCTCCTTAACCTTCATAAACAGACTGTATTCCGTTTCATAACCGATTTCTTCACTGGTGACATCCGGGTTCATGACGTAACTGGATAAAATGGTTTTTTCCGGTTCCCGGATCAAAAATGTATTGGTCATTTTTTTAATAAATTCAGGATCTTTAATAATGTGATCATGCGGATGGTAGCACATATCCTTAAAAAAAACAGGGGATTTTTCAGCTTCCGTTAAAATCCAGTTTTTGATGTCCGGATAGCTCATGGGCACGGTTGGATCAATGTGCTGGCCGGGACAGTCCACCCTTTTTTCATAAACATAGTACAAGGGGCTGAAGGGCTCATGCAGTACATTGTAATCATTTCGTTCAATAAAAATTCGTTCAAAACCGGTTGAAATGGATCGTGGGTGAACCCAAAATGCAAGTATCTGATTCATGTTTGCTCCTTTATGCGTTTAAAAGTTAAAAAATACCTGTTGGGAATCAAGGCTAAAAATACACAAACGGAACAAATGCAACTTAAGTGCCAAATATATATTTCAATCCGGCCCGCCCTGTTAAAAGGAATTTTCCCCTTAATTTTAAGTAGATATCCGCAAACCAGAAAAAACAGCCCCCATCCGCCCATCCGTTTTGACCGGCCATGCATTTTGCAAAACAAATCATAATTGACTTGAGTTGCCAAAAAAAATATTTTTTCTATTCGGAATCAAAATGAAATTTGACAACAGGCGGTCTCAATCAAAAAAGACTTAGTTAAGTCATAACAAACTCAGGTCTCAAACAACTGGTCCAACCCAACCGATTACCCCTGCGGCATATGTCGCCGGATTAAACGACTGGCCTTGCTCTGGCTGATATTTAAAGCCCGGGCGACCCTGTAGGAACTTTTATATTTTTTTTGGGCATTGAGGATCAGCCGCCGGGCAAATTCATCAAGGGCGCCGTCAAACCCTACAGCGGCAGGGTCCGGCAACGGAATATCCAACGGGTCTGCTACCGCATAGATATTTGGCGGAAGGTGTTCAGGCAGAATCTTTCCGTTTTCAACCATGGCCGTGAGATATTCTACGGTATGTTTCAGCTCCCGGATATTTCCGGGCCAGTCATATGACAATAGAAGATCAACCGTTTTTCGATCCAGCTGGTGATGCCGTCCAAATTGTCTGTCAAACAGATTAACATAATAATACAGCAGGGGCAGAACATCTTCTCCCCTTTCTCTTAGCGGGGGCATTTCAATTTCAATGACCTTCAGCCGATGGTACAGATCCCTGCGGAAGGTGCCGTTTTGGACCATCGTGTGAAGATCCCGATTGGTGGCGGAAATGATTCGTATGTCCACGGTCTTCAGCTTGCTCCCGCCCACCGGTATAAACTGCCGCTCCTGAACCGCCTCAAGCAGCTTGGCCTGAAGATGCAGGGGGAATTCCGCCAGTTCGTCTAAAAACAGCGTACCACCATTGGCAAGTTCCAGCCGACCGGCCCGGCCTTCCCGTCGTGCACCGGTGAAGGCACCGCCCCCATATCCGAAAAGTTCCGCTTCAATCAATTCGGCGGGGATGGCGGCACAGTTAATGGTAATAAACGGTCCGTTTCTGCGTTGGCTTGCCTGGTGGATATATTGCGCCAGATGGCCTTTGCCGGTTCCCGAGTCACCCAGCAGAATCACATTCGAGTTGATACTGGCAATCCGACCGGCCATTTGGACAATTTTTTTAAAGCCGGGGCTGTGGGCCACAAGGCCGTGAGCGCCCGTCTCATCTAAATGTTGCTTCTGGATCTCTTCCCGGTACCCCTGCACCAGGCGCTGAGCGTTTTCCAGTTCCTGCTTTATTTTCTCAAGTCCGGTCACATCCCTGGAATTCTGAACCACCATCTCCAGAGTGCCGTCTTTATTAAAAACAGGGGTGGCGGTAATCAGCAGGGTCTTACCGATGTTGGTTTTCTGAACCAGGTTCACCCGCTCCTTTTTTTCCAGGACCCGGTGTATAATCGGTGGTGCGTAATACCCCTCATCCACCAGGTCCCCGGCTTTCCGCCCGATGACATCCGCGGTTTTCAATCCGTAATAGCTTTCGCCCACAGGATTGACATAAATTACCACCCCCCTGGCATCTGTAACAAATATCTCATCGTAGGAATTTTCCAGAATTTTCAAAAGGGCACTGCGATCAAGATGGTCAAATCTTCCGCTTGGGTCATAGAGTAGATTGTCGTTGGTCATTGGCGGTAATCTCTTGTACTATATATCTAAATTAAAAATGGAACGAAATATTTTTTCATACAGCCCTTGGAATGTATGATCGTGCTGTCGAATCGATATAAAGTGCATAGCCGTTACAAAAATGGTTACGTTAAGGTGAAAAAATCATCTACCCGTATACCATACATGAACAATTTAACCAACAATCTCTATAAATCAAAAGCAGAATGAAGCGCATCAAAAACAACAAACGGCGCTGAACGAAAACAAACGGGGACGTCTTGCAGATCAGAAAGGATGGTGTATCGAACAGGGTCGGTTTATGCAGGGGGTAAATCCGGATCACAGGGGGCCGGGATCTGTGCCCCCTGATGGAAAAAATCGCCGTATTTTTCACCCCACGTTGAAACTCCACAGAATGCCCGCGCAGATGGCGGACCCTATAACACCTGAAGAGTTGCAGGCCATGGCATGCATGAGCAGAAAGTTACTGGGATCTTCATGCTGACCCACCAGGTGGACCTCCCGGGCCGAACCGGGAACGGCGGATACACCGGCGGCCCCAAGCAACGGATTGATTTTTTCCTTGGTGAACAGGTTCATGAGTTTGGCAAAAAGAATGCCCGAAGCCGTGGCAATGCTGAAGGCCACCGCTCCTAGGGCGAAGATCAGTACGGATTTGGGGGTTAAAAAAACATCGCCCTGGGTGCTGGCGCCCACGGTGAGCCCCAGAAAAATGGTGGCGATATCAATGATGGAGGAGGCCGCGGTTTTGGCCAGACGGTCCACCACGCCGGAAACTTTCATAATGTTGCCAAAGAAAAAGGTCCCCAACAGCGGTATGGAGGCCGGTGCCAAAAAGCAGCAGAGAATAATGCCGATAACCGGAAAGCACAACAGTTCCTTGCGGGTCACTTCCCTTTTGGGATCCGGCATCCGGATGAGTCTTTCCTTCCGGGTGGTCAACAGCCTCATGATCGGGGGCTGAATAATGGGAATAAGGGCCATATACGAATAGGCGGCAATGGCCACGGGCCCGATGAGATGGGGGGCCAACTTGGCGGTTAAAAAGATGGAGGTCGGCCCGTCGGCCCCGCCGATGATGGCCACGGAGGCGGCTTCCTTGGGCAAAAATCCCAGGGCCAGGCCGCTGAGCAACGTAAAGTAGATGCCCATCTGGGCCGCCGCTCCCAGCAGCATCAATTTTGGCCGCCCCAACAAAGAGGAAAAATCGGTCATGGCGCCAAGGCCTAAAAATACAATGGAGGGGTACAACCCGGTGGTCACACCAAAGTAAAGATAGTGCAACACACTGTTGTTTTCATAGATCCCGAGACCGAATCCTTTGAAAAACGGGATATTCCCCACAATCACGCCAAAACCGATGGGCAGCAGCAACAGGGGTTCATACTCTTTGGCGATGGCCAGGTACAAAAAAACACAACCGATGACAATCATAATCAAATTGCGGTAATCGGCAAGATAGTATCCCGTATTGGTTAGAAACTGAAGCAGCAGATCCATTTTTTATCCCTATTTATTCTAATTTACATGGTTAACAAAAAGGTTTGACAATCAGCGGAGCATCAACCCAGATATTCGATATGTAAAATTATATATTGACAAGTTGTACTTGTGGCAGCACTCTTTTCACCGGTGCCAGCAGAAGACACCCTCTCCCAGGGGGACAATTTTGCCACTTTCTCTGAGAGATCTGATGGTCAGGTGGGGATGCGGCAGGTTGTTCTGCATAAAAACATCATACAGGTCACTGAGCTGAAAAGAATCTCCCAATTTTTCAACATAGGGTCTCGAAAGATCGCATAGTTGACATGTATCCACATTTAAAAGATCCGGAAGAGCACACACGGATGCCTCATCTTCATGTTCGGGCATTGGTTTCTTTCCAAAATTTTCAACAAAATCAACTACCTTGTGTAGTTGAGAAATAACCAAAGCCAAGATCGACAGCCCCGACATCACGATCAATGCACCGGCAACGGCCTGGGCCCACCCGTTATAATAAGATATTGCTTCAAAACCATTCAAGACCATATCTCCTTTAAAAATTTCATTTAGAAAAAAGCAATACTAATAAAGTTTGCACGGATGTCAATAGAAAAAATTATTAATTAAAACGGTATGCTTAACCCAGATAAAAACAGAGGTAAACGTTCACAGGGTCACGGGTTTTTCCATGGGCTCATGCGACCGCCATTGCCAGGCGAGATGTGCCCGCTATATAGAATGCCGTTTAATTTCGTCACCATACAAATCGCATCGGTTTTAGGGGTGTTCAATAAAAGAGGGATCCGGTGCCTTTTAAATTTCCAGTTTCGGTATCCTGGGTAAGCCCTGCCATCATCAGCCCAATGCGATCTGTTTTTTCGGTTTCAGAGATATGAAAAGACGCGACAATCCGCCCGTTGAACATGACGGCAATCCGGTCGGACAGGGCCATGGCCTCGACGAGATCACCGGTCACCAGGAGAATGCCGGCTTGTTCCCGGGCTTTAATCAGCAAATTCCAGATCTCTTCGGTAGCGGCGATATCAAGTCCCTGGGTGGGCTGTTCAGCAACAATGAGCCGGGGTCTGCGAAAAAATTCACGGGCCAGCACCAGTTTCTGCAGATTACCGCCGGAAAGCTGACGGGCCAGTATGTGTACATTGGGGGGCTGGACATCAAAATCGTTTACAGCAGCCACCGCTTTTTTTTCCGCGCGGCCCCGGTGCAACCATGGGCCGTTGGAAAAGCCTTCCCAGGTGGTCAACAAAAAATTGTCCACAAGATCGAGATTCAGGCAGGTGGCCAGGCCCTGGCGATCTTCAGGAATATAGGACAAGGCCGCATCCCACCTGCGATGGGAAAAAAAATCATGCCAGGATTTGCCTAACACTTTAACCTGACCGATTTGCGGTGGCATAAGGCCACAAATGGTTTCCACCAAAGGTTTCTGTCCGTTTCCGGCCACCCCTACAATCCCCAGAATCTCCCCCTGCCGAACTTCAAAATTAATATTCTGCAAATGTCCATTGCCAAGGTCGTTTACTTTCAGAATCACCTGCTTGGGCTCCATGGGCATTTTTTCAACCTGCAGCATAACCTCACGACCAATCATGCGCCGGGCCAATTCGGCCTTTGAGGATACTTCGGCGGTATTCATGGTGTCGATGATTCGACCTTGCCGCAAAATAGCGATTTCATCGGCAATTTCCATGACCTCATCCAGTTTATGACTGATAAAGACAATGGCTTTCCCCTGGGCCGCCATCTGTTTCAATGCGTCGAAAAACTGGGTGATTTCAGGCGGTGTCAAAACGGCGGTGGGCTCATCAAAAATAAGGAAACGGCTCTGGCGACGCAGCAGTTTCATGATTTCAACCCGCTGCCTTTCCCCCATGGACAGATCAGATATTCTGGCGGTAGGATCGACGTCCAGACCGTAGGCATCGGCCAGTTTCCGGACCGATGCGGCCATGGCCCCGGGATTTATCCAGAAACTCCCGGTCTGCCCTAAAAAAACATTCTCGGCCACGGTCATGGCCTCCACCAGTTTAAAATGCTGGTAGACCATGCCGATACCGGCATCAATGGCCGCTCGAGTGGATGCGAAAAGACAGGGGCGGTCATCGACCAGGATACGGCCGGTATCGGGTTTGATCTGGCCGGCAAGAATGCCCATGAGCGTGCTTTTCCCGGCCCCGTTTTCGCCTAGCAATGCCTTGATTTTACCGGATTTAACGGTGAGGCTGATATCCCGGTTGGCCTGTACCGGGCCAAAGGCTTTGCTGATGTTTTCAAGGCGGATGCACGATGCTGACATGGCCGCTATATTCCCTGTTTTTGCCCGACAATCGGTTGCACAAATCGCGATTCACTGTCCCAGGGGAACAAAATCCAGGTGTCCTGGCTGACTTCAGTAATATAGGTATCCACCAGGGGCCGGCCGGACGGTTTGGCATAAATTGATGCAAAATGGGCCTTGGGCAGCATTTCACGCACAACCTTGGCTGTTTTGCCGGTATCCACCAGATCATCGATCAAAAGCCAGCCCTCCTCATCACCGGGCAGGGATTTTAAAATTTCGACCTCCCCTTTATGATCCTGCCAGTCATAGCTGGAGACGCAGACGGTGTCGATGAGGCGGATATCCAGTTCCCGGGCAATAATGGCTGCCGGTACAAGACCGCCGCGGGTGATGGCGATAATGCCTTTAAAATAATTGATATCCAGCAGTCGCCAGGCCAGCGCTTTGGAATCACGGTGCAGTTGTTCCCATGAAATGGGGTACATTCTTTTGTAATTTGACTGTTCAGACATAAGCTTTTCCTTTTTTACTCGGATGGTTCCATGTTTATTCCCAGAGCCGCCGGCGCCTGGGAGGCATCTCTTTTCCATGAGGAAAATACCAGAACAATGACGGTGAGCCCATAGGGCAGCATGAGCAACAGAGAAGATGGCAGGTGAGCGCCCATGGCCTGCAGACGGAGTTGAAACGCCATAACACCCCCAAAAAGATAGGCCCCGAAGATGGCGCGGCCCGGATGCCAGAAGGCAAAAATAACCAGGGCCACAGCAATCCACCCCCGCCCGGCAGAAAGGCCGTTGGCCCATAAGTGGGTATAGGCCAGAGAGAGATATGCCCCCCCAAGGCCCACCAGATATCCACCGGCCAGGATGCCGGCCCAGCGATATCCCATCACGGAAAGGCCACCGGCGGTGGCTGCCGAAGGGTATTCTCCCACAGCCCGCATGCCAAGCCCCCACCGGGTATACCGAAAAAAAAGCCACATCAGCAACGGGATAAAATAGGAGATATAAACCAGAATATCGTGGTTAAAAAAGATTGCCCCCAGCACCGGCAACCGGGAAAGAACGGGAATCTGCAAATTTGTAAATCCCGGTGCGATTTGGCCTATAAAGGGGGTTCCCAGATAATTTGCAAGGCCGGTTCCAAGAATTGTCAGGGCCAGACCGGAAACCACCTGATTACCTTGAAATCCCAGACAAACCAGCCCGTGCAGGCCTGCCAGCAATGCCCCTGCAAAACCGCCCACCACAAATCCGAGAATCGGGCTGCCAGTAAGCAGGGATGTCAAAAAGGCGGCCAGTGCCCCGAATATCATAATACCCTCCACCCCCAGGTTGAGAATACCGGATTTTTCGGTAAAGATCTCTCCCAGGGTGGCATACAGGATGGGCGTTCCGGACTGGACCGCCGCGGCCAGCAGCGTCAGTATGAATTCGAAGCTCATGTTTTTTCCCTTGTCCGGATCGTGTACCGAATCGTATAATCGATAAAAAAACTGCCGGCCAGCACCGTCAGGAGAATCAACCCTTCCATGATACCGCCAAAAGCGGCCGGTACCTGGAGATCCAATTGCAGATTTTCCAATCCCACCCTCAATCCGGCCAGGAGAATCGATGCAACGGCGATATTAAGCGGATTCAACCGCGCCAGCCAGGCCACCACGATGGCCGTGTACCCGTATCCAACCACAATGCTCGGCTGCAGTCGATTAATGGTGGCGGAGGCTTCTATGAAACCGGCCCATCCGGCCAGACCGCCGCTGAGGATCATGACCACCATGACAAGGCGATCATAGGGCAACCCGGCATACCGTGCGGCCCTGATGTTTTCACCACTGGCCTTTAGTTCATACCCGTATCGGGTGAATCGAAAAAAAATCCATATGGCAAGGCCTGCAAAAAGACACAGTCCCAGCCCCCAGTTCAGTTCGGTATTGCCGATCTTACCCACGACAGCCGCAACGGAAAATTCCGGGGTCATGGGAAACCCGAAACTGACCGGATCTTTCCAGGGACCGTAGACAAGATAATCGAGAAACAGAATCGCCAGGTAATTGAACATCAACGTAACGATGATTTCATTGGCCCGCATGCGCAATTTTAAGACAGCCGGAATCAGGCCCCATAGGCCACCGGTGATAAAAGCAACCCCCAACATCCCCGGCATCATGAGATATCCGGGAAGATCAGGAAACGTCAGGGCCACCCATGTCGCCCCCATGGCGCCCATGGCGTACTGGCCCTCGGCCCCGATATTCCAGATCTGGAGTCGAAACGCGATAGCCACGCCAAGTGAGCACAGAAAAATGGGTACCGCCTTGATCAAACAGCTTTCAATGGCCCACCATGACCCAAAGGCCCCTTTAAAAAGCAGGACAATGGCCGTCACCGGCGGTTTGCCCTGCAGGGCCAGCAGGGCTGCACTGGCCATCAGGGACAGAACAACACCCCCGACTAAAATGAGACAGGAGCTCCATACCAGCGGCTCCTGTCTTTTCATAATTTTCAACCTGGGCATCAGGTTACCTGTTTTTATTACTGGTTAGGGCGGACAGTGAGCCGCGATTACTCGGTGGTCCCGATAACGCCCTGGACAAACCAGGTCATCCCGAGCAGTTCCGTATCAGCGGCAACAACACCATCGTTGATGCGAACCGTACCCGCCTGATCCTTGACAGGACCGGTAAAAACGACGACCTTACCATCGGCAATATCTTTCTTCATGGCCAACACCTGTTTTTGAATGTTCTGGGGGACTCTGTCGCTCATGGGACTCAGGTCGACAATGCCATGCTCCAGACCATACCAGTAGGACTTGCTTTCCCAAGTGCCCTGGCGGACCTTGTCTACCATCTCCTTGTAGAAAACACCCCACTTCCAGATGGGAGCGCACAGGTGAGATTGCGGCGCAAACGCGGACATGTCGGAATTGTACCCCACGGAATAAACGCCTTTTTCCTGGGCCGCTTCCTGGGGGCCGGGGGAATCCTGATGCTGGGCAATCACATCGGCGCCCACATCCAGCAGACTCTTGGCGGCTTCCTTTTCAGTGGCAGGGTCATACCAGGTCTTGGTCCAGACGACCCGCACCTTGACATCCGGGTTGACAAGCTGTGCACCCAGGGTAAAGGCATTGATGCCACGGATCACCTCGGGAATGGGGAATGCCGCCACATACCCCAGGGTATTGCTTTTGGTCATTGCACCGGCAACCATTCCCGAAAGATACCGAGCCTGGTATATACGCCCGAAATAGGTACCCATATTTTGGGCTGTTTTAAAACCGGAGCAATGCATGAACACGACATTGGGAAATTTTTTGGCCACTTTGAGCATGGGATCCATATATCCGAAACTGGTGGCGAAAATAATATCATAATCCTTTCTGGCCATATTCAGCATAACCCGCTCGGAATCAGGACCCTCGGGCACAGATTCCACAAATGACGTGGTGACACCGTCCAACCCATCAATGGCCAGTCTGCCCTGATCATGGGCATAGGAATAACCGGCATCGCCAACGGGTGAAACATAGACAAAGCCCACCTTTACGGGTTTGTCACCGGCAAAAGCAATGCCGCAGATGACCAACGAGACCAGAACTGAAAATAGAAAAAATTTACGCATCGTTATCCTCCTGATTTTTTGATACTATTTTTATTATCGGACACCTGCTGATTTTAAAGCATTGAATATAAGAAAAGGACGGTGGTGTGTCAAACAAAAACAACGGCATTTTCAGGATAAGCGGCATAGACGACCCAACCGGCGCAGGGTATCTAAACAAGCCGTTTTGTCTTCCCGTTTAAATATTGTTCCCACTCCATGGGCAGCAACTGTTTTTTATTGTTGTTGCATTCCTTACAGGCCGGGACCACGTTGCCTTTGGTGCTTTTTCCCCCCCTGGCTACGGGAACGATATGGTCCATGGTCAGTTCTGCCGGCGGCGTCGGGTCGCCGCAATAATAACAGACCCCTTTGTCCAGGCGCCGCTTCCACCACTGGCTCTGCCGGAGTTCCCGGGCCTTGCGCCGTTCCCGTTTCAGATCGTTTTCATCCAGATCGTAGGCAAAGGGTTTCAATATCCGAACTTTCGCAGTGCCCGGGTATCTTTGCTCCAGTTTTTCTGTACACGAACAAAGAGTTTCAAGAACACACGGGCCGCCAGCATACGTTCGATCTCTTTTCTGGCGGCTTCGCCGATCTGTTTGAGTTTGGCACCCTGTTTGCCGATAATGATACCCTTCTGGGAATCCCGTTCAATATGAATCGTGGCATAAATCTTGACCAGGGCACCCTTTTTTGTCTCTTTAAACGAATCGATGGTCACTGCCGTGGAATAGGGAATTTCCTGGCCGGTCAGGCGAAAGACCTTTTCGCGGATCATTTCAGCGGCGATAAACTTTTCGGGGACATCGGTGAGGGTCTCTTCCGGAAAAAAGGCCGGCCCCTCGGGCAGCAGCCCCTCCATAGCGACAATCAGATCCTCGACCTGCCCGCCATGGCGGGCGGAAATCGGCACGATGGCTTTAAAATCATAGGCGTGGGTCCAGCTTTCGATCAATTTCAGCAGACGCGGCTTTTCCACCAGATCGATTTTGTTCAGCGCCAGGAGCACCGGCCGTTTCTGCTCTTTCAGCTTTTCGATCATAAATGCTTCGGACTCAGTATCCGCCTGGGCGGCATCCACAATGATCAACACCAGATCCACGTCACCGATCGCCGTCAGGGCCACGTCCACGATGCGCACGTTCAAGGGAGTGCTGGCCTTGTGCACACCGGGGGTATCAATAAAAACAAGCTGGGCCCCGGGCCGGTGTACAACCCCGATGATCCGGTTTCGAGTGGTCTGGGGTTTTTTGGAGGTAATGGAAATCTTTTCCCCCAGCACCCGGTTTAAAAGGGTGGATTTCCCGGCATTGGGGGCCCCCACCAAAGCGATGAAACCGGATCGAAATGCTTGCGCGCCATTATTATTTTTCATAGCAAATCCTCAATGACGGACCACACACTTTCCTTGCCAAGGCGGGTTTTAGATGAAAAAAGAATCAAATCGGACCGCTCAATACCCAGGGTATGGCCGATGAGGGCAAGCTGTTTGGCCTGCCGGGTTTTCGACAGTTTGTCGGCCTTGGTCACAACCAGTATCGCCGGAATCATGAAAGAATCAAGCCAGCCGATAAAATCCATCTCTTCCTGGCGGGGCGTGCGCCGGATATCCATGATCAGGACGACCCCTTTAAGGGTTTTGCGCATGGAAAGATATGTCTCGATCATGGGGCCCCATTCTTTTTGGATACGGGCCGGGACCTTGGCATACCCGTAACCCGGGAGATCGACAAGGCTGAAGGTTTCGTTGATGTCAAAAAAATTAATCAACTGGGTGCGCCCCGGCGTCGAACTGGTTTTGACCAGGCGCTTGCGGTTGACAAGGGTATTGATCAGGGATGATTTACCCACATTGGAACGTCCGGCAAAGGCGATTTCGGGCAAGTCCACCGGCGGGTAGTCGGCCGGTTTGACAGCGCTTTTAATAAATTCAGCGGACTTGATAATCATCTTGTCTTCTGTATCCCGATATCCTTGACGGTCTCGTAAGAAGTCCGGCTTTTTACGAGTTTATCATCCTTAATTTGTTAAAATAGTGTTCCAACCGATTCATTCCCTCGGCAATGTTTTCCAGGGAGTTGGCATACGAAAACCGAAGATAACCTTCACCTTGGGTGCCGAAATCAATCCCCGGTGCAACGCCCACCTTGGCCTTTTGCAGAATATCAAAAGCCAGTTTATAAGAATCGCCGGTAAACTGTTTAACATTGGCAAACACATAAAATGCGCCGGTGGGTTCCACGGTGATGCCCAGGCCGATCTCCCGGAGCCGGCGGATCATGAATTTTCTTCGCTGGTTATAGGTTTCCTTCATACGCAGAACATCATCCCCGGCATTTTGCAGGGCGCTTATAGCGGCTTTTTGGACCATTGTGTTGGCGGAAATAAAAAAATTCTGCTGAAGTTTCTGAATCGGCCGGACAAATTTTTTCGGCGCAATGAGATACCCCAGCCGCAGCCCGGTCATGGCAAACAACTTGGAAAAACCGTTTAATACAAACGCCCTGTCCGTATATTCCAGCATCGAATGTTCTTTCCCCTCATACACGAGGCCGTGATAGATTTCATCCGAAACAAGCCAGGGTGAAAAGCCTGCAATTGCCTGCATCCGAGCGGCAGACAAAAGATTTCCCGTGGGATTTGAAGGAGAATTAATGAAAATCGCTTTGGTTCTGTCGGTTATATTTTCCTGTATGGCTTCCGGGCGAAACTGGAACCCGTCTTCTTCATACACCGGGACAAAAACCGGCACCCCCTGAACAAACCGGATAAAATTGGGATAGCAGGCATAATGCGGATCCGAAACAATGACCTGGTCGCCTTTATCGATCAATGCGGCAAAGGTCATGAATATTGCCGGGGAGCTCCCGGAGGTGACAACAATCTGCCCCGGATCCACCGAAACATGATACGTGTCGTGGTAATATTCGCAAATGGCTTCCCGCAGTTCAAGCAATCCCAGGCTATGGGTGTAATGGGTGTACCCGTCATTAATCGCCTGGCATGCCGCGGTCTTGACACATTCGGGGGTATCGAAATCAGGTTCACCCACTTCAAGATGGATGATATGCGCCCCCTGCTTTTCCATTTCACAGGCCTTTTCGAGAACATCCATGACGATAAAAGAGGTCATTTCCCGGGTGCGCTTTGAGATCATTCTTATACCACCTTATTCAACGGGTATTCAATAATGCCTTCGGCACCGTTTTTCAGCAGCTCGGGAATCAGGTCGCGAACCACATCGATCCCCACAACAGTTTCAACCGAAAACCATTCTGACTGGTAAAGGGAAGCCACCGTAGGGGCATTCAGGCTGGGCAGCAGGGCAACAACTTTTTCAAGATCACCTTTGGGGACGTTCATTTTAATACCCACCAGTTTTTCCCCCAGCAGGGCGCCCTTGAGCAGCATGGCGATCTGCTCTATTTTTTCTCTTTTTGCCGGAATTTTCCAGGCATCATGGTTGGCAATCAGTTGGGTATTGGTCTTCATGAGTTCATGGATGATCTTCAAACCGTGGGCTTTGATGGTACTTTCGGTTTCGGTGACCTCCACGATGGCGTCCACCAGACCGGAAACGACTTTGGCCTCGGTGGCCCCCCATGAAAATTGAACATCAACATTGATATTGCGCCGGGCAAAGTACCGTTTTGTGAACTCCAGCAATTCCGTGGAAATTTTTTTGCCGTCAAGATCCTCAATTGTAGTGATGGGGGAATCATACGGCACTGCGATGACCCAGCGGGCCTGCCGGGAACTGACCTTGGAGTAAACCAGATCCGCCACCACATGGACATTTGAATTGTTTTCGGCAATCCAGTCTTTGCCGGTAAGGCCGGCATCCATGGTGCCGTTTTCAACATAACCGGCCATCTCCTGGGCCCGGCAGATGGCGCATTCGATGGTAATATCGTCTATTTCAGGGAAATAACTTCTCCCGTTCACATTGATGGTCCAGCCGGAACGTTTGAACAACGCAATGGTGGCGTTTTGAAGACTTCCTTTGGGAATTCCGAGTTTTAACCTATCTCTCATTTCTGGTATACCTCCGCCGGATCAAACACTCGATTGGCGCAAATCTGCAGCGATCCGTCCTTTATTTTTTAAAAAAACAACTTTTGTACCCCAGGTGGCAGGCGGCCCCGCCGATCTGTTCCACCTTTAAAAGCACCGTATCATTATCACAGTCAATGTAGATCTCTTTTACCATCTGGAGATTCCCGGATGTTTTTCCCTTGACCCAGAGTTCATTCCGGCTCCGGCTCCAGTAGGTTGCCTGGCCGCTGGCAAGGGTTGCCTCCCATGCCGATTTATTCATATAGGCCAGCATCAGCACCTCGCCGGTAGTATGCTCCTGGGCTATGGCTGGTATCAGCCCCCCCGTTTTTTCAAAATCAAGTTCCATCATCGAACAACACCTTACGATATAAAATTAAATGGTTAAATGAAACCTGTAACGACCATAGCACATGCCGCCAAGGGCTTTCGAGACAACTGTAAACCGACACATAAAAAGAAACAATCAATTGAACCCTAAATTATTAACCAGTCAAAACCGTAAAGTCAATTTGTTTTTTACCATTCGTCGGGTCAAAAATGGCACTGGTAAATTATTCAGTGACGCAAATACTGATTTGTGGTAGCTTATGTTTCCATTAAACCTGTTAACCGGATTTTTATTATGTCGAAAGATAAGAGTGCGTCTCAAATATTAAAAAAACGGGCGCTCAAAAAACAAAAAAGTTTTTTCTTCAGATTCATTAAATGGTCCATCTGGTCTGTCATCATTGCCGGGGTTGTCGGCGGATGCGCAGTGGCAGGTGTATATTTTTATTTGAGCCGCGATTTACCCAAGATCTCATCGCTGGCCGATTATCACCCACCCATCATTACAACCGTATATTCGGATGACAACCGTAAAATCGCGGAATTTTACAAAGAAAGAAGAATCGTGATACCCCTGGAAAAAATTCCTGAAAAACTGCTTCAGGCCTTTGTAGCAGCGGAAGACTCCCGGTTTTATAAACACAAAGGCATTGACCTGCTGAGCATCGTAAGGGCTTTTTTCAAGAACCTGGAGGCCGGCGCCATTGTCCAGGGCGGGAGCACCATTACCCAACAGGTGACAAAATCCTTCCTGCTGACCCCGGAAAGAAGTTACGAGCGCAAAATCAAGGAGGCCATTTTAGCCTATCGCATCGACAAAATTTTTTCCAAACAGGAGATCCTGTTTTTATACCTGAATCAAATCTATCTGGGACACGGGGCCTATGGGGTGGAAGCGGCATCTGAAAATTATTTTGAGAAATCCGTAACCGAGTTAAATCTTGCCGAATGTGCCGTTCTGGCCGGCCTGCCCCAGGCCCCCAGCCGCTATTCCCCTTTCCGGCACCCGAAAAGGGCCAGAGATCGCCAGATTTATGTACTGAATCGTATGGTGGCCGAAAATTATATTACCAACATTGAGGCCACCGAGGCCATGAACACCGAGCTTGATATCAAACCCCGAAAAAATTGGTATATTGAAGAAGTGCCGGTGTATACCGAATATGTCCGACGCTATATCGAAAAAAAATACGGGCCGGATGTACTTTACGGGGAAGGCCTTAAGGTATATACGGCGGTCAATATCGAAATGCAGAAAATCGCTCGCAAAGAGATTGAGAAAGGGCTTAAAGATCTTGACAAACGCCAGGGATTTCGCGGACCGTTGCAGCACATTAGCCCTGAAGAAATTGAGGTATTTGCGGAAACGCTGGCCACCGAACAGACACAAAACCCCTTAGAACCCGGGATGGTCCTGAAAGGCATTGTTACGGCGGTGAATGACCCGGAAAAAACCGTGAGTGTCAGCATGGGTGCCGAAAAGGGGGTCATCGCCCTGGCCGACATGAAATGGGCCCGACCCCCTGACCCTGAAATTGCCTACTACGAAACCAGGGTCCGGCGGCCCGGTGATGCATTGAAACCGGGGGATGTCATCCTGGTACGACTCAAACCCAGGGGTACCAAAGGGGAACAGTGGCCCCTGGCACTGGAGCAGGAACCAACGGCCCAGGCGGCGCTGCTATGTATCGAGGCTGAAACCGGCAAGGTCAAGGCCATGGTGGGGGGCCTGGACTTCGGACAAAGCCAGTTTAACCGGGCCATCCAATCCCGACGCCTGCCCGGTTCCGCGTTTAAACCCATCATTTATGCAGCCGCCCTGGACAAGGGATATACGCCGGCAACCATGCTCATTGACGCCCCCATTGTTTATGAAGACAAAGAACACGATTTTACATGGAAACCCAAAAATTATAAGAAAAAATTTTATGGCCCCACCCTTTTGCGAATGGCCCTGGCCAAATCGCGCAATGTGGTGACCATTAAAATCCTCAAGGACATCGGTATCGATTACGTCATCGACTATGCCCATCGGCTGGGGATTACATCCGACATCACCCGGGATCTTTCCATGGCCCTGGGTTCATCGGGCCTGTCACTGTTGGAACTCACCAGGGCTTATTCCGTATTTGCCAATCAGGGATACCTGGTGGATTCCGTGTTTATTACCAAAATTACGGATCGTGATGGTAATGTACTAGAAGAAGCGCAACCGGAAAAGAAAAAAGTCATCGATAAAAGTACGGCCTATATTATGACAAACCTGCTTGAAGGGGTTGTTAAACAAGGCACGGGGCACAGGATCAAGGCCTTGAAGCGGCCGGCAGCCGGTAAAACCGGAACCACCAACAATCTTGTTGATGCCTGGTTTGTCGGGTATACCCCGCGCTATATCACCGGTACCTGGGTGGGTTTTGACACGGAAAAACCGTTGGGAAAATCGGAAACCGGATCAAGGGCCGCAAGCCCCATATGGCTCGGTTTTATGAAAACAATAGTGGCCGATAAACCGGTAAGGGTCTTCCAGGTGCCCGAGGGTGTTGTTTTTTCGAAAATTGACGCTGAAACCGGTCTTCTGCCCATCCCGGAATCCAAGAAAACAATTTTTGAATGTTTTAAGGAAGGGACTGTGCCCACGGAATATACCAAAAAACCGGGGGATGTGACAGAGGCCGAGGACTTTTTCAAACTGGATATGTAGCCATGACGGGCCTGCCGGGTAAATAAATAAAAAAGGCGGTCGCATTGGCGACCGCCTATAAAAAAGAAATTAAAATCTATATAAAAGACGCATTGCGCGTCGGTGACACAAATTTAATGCCGGTTGCCCCTGTGTCAAGAGATAGGGTGTAATATTTTAAAAAAAAATAAAACTATTCGATAGTTTCCAATGCCCCGGCCATCATTTCACCGACCTTTTTGGAAAAACGAGCCGGATTGTCCAGCTTACCGCCTTCGCTGATCACCGCCATATCCAGCAGCAAATTACTGTACTCTTTCAATGCCGCATTTTCCTTGTCCTTTTCAAACAGGGCCTTGATCCCCATCATTACCGGATGATCCATGTTCAGCTCCAGAATCCGTTTTACCGGCGGCATGGCTTGCCCTGAGGACTTGAGAATTTTTTCCATATAGGCACTCATGTCATGGTTATCACCGGCCAGGCAGGCCACAGAATCTTTCAGGCGCAGGGACGGTCTGACTTCTTTTATTTTATCTTCCAGATGGGATTGAATAAAATTAAACAGATCGCTGAATGAATCCTTTTTCTTATCATCGATTTTATCAATATCCAGATCGCCTTTTTCCGCACTGCACAGTTTTTTGCCGTCGTATTCAGTCAGCGACTGGACGACCCATTCGTCTACAGGATCGGTCATCAGCAGGACTTCATACTCTTTTTCCTTTAATTTTTCAAGGTGCGGACTGTTGAGAATAGCGGACAGATTATCACCGGTGATATAGTAAATATGCTTCTGCTCGGGTTTCATATTGGCGACATACTCTTTCAGCCCAACGAGCTTGTCGTCTGACCGGGTGGTTTTGTATCGAATCAATTCGGCGATTTTATCCTGTTTGGCCGGGTCACTGTGAATGCCCTCTTTGAGTACCGCACCGAACTGGGTATAAAATGTTTCATATTGTTCTTTTTCCATGCCGCTCAGCAACTCAAACACCTTTTTTACAAGATTCTTTCGGATGTTCATCACGAGCCGATCCTGCTGGAGGATTTCCCGGCTGACATTCAGGTTCAGATCCGTGGCATCCACAACACCTTTAACAAATCGGAAATATTCAGGGATCAGTTCCTTACAGTCATCCATGATAAAAACACGACGGCAATACAACTGGACCCCGTGGCGACGGTCGTTGTTAAACAGGTCAAAAGGTGCCTTGGATGGGATATAGAGCAACGCGGTATACTCGGTGGAGCCCTCAAGTTTGAAATGAAGCCGGGTCAACGGCTCGGTCCAGTCATGGGCCAGGTGTTTGTAAAATTCAGTATATTCTTCATCGGACACTTCGTTCTGGCTTTGGGTCCAGATGGCTTTCATGGAATTCAGGGTCTCTTCCCTGACAACATGGGTGGTCTTGCCCTCCACGGGTTTACCGTCATCACCAATCACCGGTTCGTCCCTTTCGACATCCATTACAATGGGATAACTGACAAAGTCCGAATGCTGTTTGACAATCTGGCGCAAAACCCATTCCTCGGTAAAATCCTGCTCATCCTTGGCCACCGGTTTCAACTTTAAAATGATGGTGGTGCCCCGGGATTCCTTGCCGGTCTCTTCGATGGTGTAGGCCCCATCACCAGCGGACGTCCACTTCACACCGCTTTCCGACCCGGCGGCCCGAGTAATCAGGGTAACCTGTTCGGCAACGATAAACGAACTGTAAAAACCGACACCGAACTGTCCGATGAATTCGGGGGTAAGGGCATTTTCAGTTTTAGACTTTTCAATGGCTTCCAAAAAGGCGGCGGTTCCGCTTTTGGCAATGGTACCGATGTTTTCCATGACCTCATCACGGGTCATGCCGATACCGTTATCGGAAATTTCCAGGGTTTTCTTATCTTTATCGGCGACAAGTTTGATCTTAAAATCGGTGTCTGCGCCCAGAATTTCGGGATCGGTCTGGGATTTAAACTGCAACCTGTCAATGGCATCGGATGCATTGGAAATCAACTCCCTTAAGAATATCTCCCGATTGGAATAAAGTGAGTTGATAATAATTTTCATCAGTTGTTGAACTTCGGTTTTAAACGCATGTGTCTCTTTTTGACCAGCCATGTTCCCTCCTCAGTAAAAAAAATAATTAAATTATTTATAATGACTTTTAAAATTGACCCGTATAATATATGTAACGCTTAAAAAATGCGTTCAAAAATAAAAATGTCAACCTTTTGCCTGTTTATATACAAACAACATGTGCTGGGAATTTTAAATGAATAATTATTTAATGGAAAATGAGGATGAGGCCCATCGGCTCGATTTAAAAATCGATAGACAGCAGATAAAAGATCAAGCCCTGTGGGCTGGAATAAAACCGGGTATGCGCATTGCAGATATCGGCAGCGGATCAGGAACCATCACTTATTTACTCAAAGAACTGGCCGGATTAGAGGGTAGTGTCATTGGTGTTGATGGTTCCAGGGAAAGGGTTGACTACGCCGTAAAGCACTACAGCACACCCGGTATTGAATATAAATGCCGGGATATTCTTGAACCGCTGGATGATTTGGGACAATTTGATTTTATCTGGATCCGTTTTGTTCTTCAGTATTATCGTTCCAGCAGTTTCGATATCGTCAGAGCCCTTTCAAGGATGCTGAAACCGGGCGGTATTATCTGCATGATTGATCAGGACAATAACAGCCTATGCCATTTCGGTTATCCTGAACGTCTTAACCGAACGATTCAATCACTGATGCACGTTCTGGAAACCCGTCTTAATTTTGATCCTTTTATCGGCAGAAAATTGTATTCATACCTTTATGATCTCAAATTTAAGGAGGTGAACGTCAAAATTGCGCAATATAACTTGATATTTGGTGAGTTACGAGATATTGACCGCTATAACTGGATGAAAAAGGTTGAAATGGTGGGGAAAAATACGGAATTTAAATTGAATGAATATAAGGGGGGATATGAAGAATTTTGTCATGAGTTTCAAACCTGCTTTTCCGATCCTCGCAGGTTTTCCTATACCCCGCTGATTTTATGCCGAGGGATAAAACCGGCTGATATATAAATCCGGGTCAAATCAACTAAATTCATTCCGGTTATAAAATTTTTTCAAATAATTTTTTTCAAAAAAATGGATAAAAGCCGCCACTATTTCGGGATCGAAATGTTTTTCAGCTTCCTTGTTTAAAAGTCCAAGGGCTTCTTCGACGGGCATTGGTCCGCGGTAATGACGTTGAGCGGTAATGGCCTCAAAAAAATCAGCTACAGCGATAATTTTTGCCCCCATCGGTATTTCGTCCCCGCTCAGTCCATCCGGATATCCGCTGCCATCTAATTTTTCATGGTGAGCCCCGGCAATTTTAGGGACCTGACTTAAAACCCCCTCGAAGTTAACCTCCTCCAGAATCTCTCTTGTTTTCTGAGCATGGGTTTTAACGATCTCGTACTCTTCTTTTGTCAATCGTCCCGGCTTTTTTAATATAGAATCCGGCACCCCGATTTTACCGTAATCATGAAGCAGGGCGGCAACGCGAATCATTTCACAATAATCTCTGTCAAGCCCCATTTCATCACAGATTCCCAATGAATATTCGGTTACCTTTTCAGAGTGCCCCGAAGTCAATGGATCACGGGCGTCAATGCTGGTAGCCAGAACCTGCAGGATGGACCTGTACTGCCTTTCTCTGTCCTCCATGAGTTCAGCATTGCGAATACTGATGCCGATCACAGAAGCGATTCCCATCAAAAGGCTCATGTCACTTTGAACAAGAATTTTTTTGGATTTTATATTGTCTACTGCAAGAACACCGACCGATTCTCCATCGCAGACGATCGGGCAGCAAATAAAAGACAAGGTCCCCAGTTTTTTGGCAAACAGCAGGCTGCGGGGTGACAGATTCGCCTCAATTTCGTTGATATCATTTATTAAAAACGATTTCTGCTGCCGAAATGAAACGACAAAAGCCCCTTTCGAATCCGGATGATCAAGATGAAAGGCGGTATTGGCCAGCACATTAATATACTCTTGTGAATATCCAGATCCTGTTCGAAATTCCAGTCTCGTTTTATCCTTATTGGCCAACAGGATTAAATAGCGGTCATAATCCAACCGCTTATTAGATATCTGAATAACCTTATCTAATACATCACCAATGGTTATATGCCGACTGATTGCCTGACCGATTTCATTGGTGATCAGCGTATTATTATAGTTGATATCAACCTGTTCAAGCAGTTTATCGGTCGAATTGCGAAGAACATTCAGACTGGCTCTTAATTCTTTTTTTTCAATAAAATCAACTATAAAGCTAAGCCCCAGCAAGAGGATTACAACGGCCGGGAGCAGGATAAAGAAAGTTATATGGGGGTTAAAAATCCATGCCGTCAGGAAACCAACAATGGAAATCGGCAACAATAAATTTCTAATTCTTTTCCATAAATAAAAAGCTGTTTTTTCCCAACTGATAATATAACGACAGCATTTTCCGCCCTTAAAAATACATTCGGGATGTTCAATTTCGGGCAATTTATTGGTAAACCCAAGGACAATCGCCTCAAACAGACCCATTCTGTTTTCACATTGATACGGCTTTTCCGCCACGCCATCTTCCGGTGTCGCCGTAATTTCAACCTTATTCGGGCCTATTTTTTTTGTTTTATAACGAGCTGATCTGGCATAACTGTATGCGGCTTTACCGATGAGTTCATAGGCTCTTACTGGGCTGATCTGGCCAAAAACAAACTGTCCCATCACACCGACCAATTCAGGCGTCGCTGCATATCGACCGGCTTCCCGGGCAATATTTTCATTACCGCTTAACTGAACACATTTTTCATAAAAACGGTCGATTTGATCCTGGGTGAACCAATGCGCCTGATCAGCTACTTCATATGATGCCATTTGGGCATAACCCAACACTTCGGAAATGTTGACATGGGGGTATCTTTTCTCAAGAAGTTTTATGTAAACAGCCATGCCACGGCTGTTATACAAAGGATCAGTATGACTGATTTTTTTCATAGTTATATTAAAAAATTGCTTCCCGATAATCAATGCTGAATAAATTTAAGTAACCGTTTGAGATATCTGAAATAATGATCGGTGTATTGCATGCTCAAGACCCATAATGTATACAATTTTTGATAGGGTATGTCGTTATCCGCAGCATAGGCCGCCGGATAGAGGAGAACCGGCATTTCACTGCGCCCGGCCTTTTCAGAGACATTCGAAAGCACCGACTTAAGAACATTGCCGGGGAGATCAATAGAATCTATAATTATAACCTTGATGCAACTTGTCAGGTCGGACAAATTGAGACCGATATCGGAGATGTTGGCCATAATAACAGCCATCAACCGATTGCCCTTTTTAAGGGAATACAGTCGGCTTTGCCGCTGAAAACCATGCCGCTGAAATTCATTTTCAAGTTCATCGTAGTCTTTGCGGCCATCAGGGGAAAGGTCAAGGGCATCCAGCATGAGCCCACCGGATGCCTGTTTATAAAAAATTTCCAACTCCATCAATTCTGCAGGCTGGCTCGGTGTCAATTCCCAGTCGGGAGGCATTGGGGCCGGCTGACTGTTACCGGGCTGATGAAAATAAGCAAAAGTATCCAACGAACATCCCTTGGGATCTTTTATATTCCGGGCCGCACCCCCGAAAACACTGTTTGGAAATTTATTGTCCGGTCTGTAATAACAGATCAGATAATCCATATGCAGTGTATAAAGTCGATGGGCATCATTTCCAAATCGGCCTATTTGGTTGAGGACGGCAATACCGGCGTGATGGGAACCGGATTTCCTGGCGGCATGGTGATGGATCAGCCAGGTATTTTTATAATACCGGAGCATGCTCATATGCCCCAGAATGCGATTATTGTCCTGGTAGGTAAAATGACGGGCAATAGAAGGCGACTGGAGATAAAGTCTTTCGTAGGTTTTTTTTATCTCCTCTCTGTTTTTTCGAATGGCCTCATATTTTTCAGGATAAATAAATCCGGTTTCAAAAAAGAAATTCCACAGTTCATCCTGATCAACCCGGTTGCAGATATATGATTTCTTGTCCCCGGCTTTTTGCAAAAGAATTGTCAGTTTATCGTAATCTTTTGTGCCCATATCGAGAAAAACAATTCCGCATAGAATTCGAGACGGGTTTCCGTCAATAGCTATAACGCTGCGGTAAACAACCTGGGCCACTGTTTTGATAACAAGGCATCCGGCAAGATTCAGCTCCAGATCATGGATCAGCATACCGGGCAAAAGAAGCGCATCCTTTTCATTTTCTTCTATGGAGCAACCGGACCCGGAGAGGTCGAAGCTGATCAAATTAACTGTTTTCCCGGTAAACGGATGCTTAAATACGATGTCCGGTAAAGGGACAAGGTGTTGTCGGGTGCTTCGGAATTCCTTGGGCTGAAAACGCTGGATCTTTGATGCCACAGGTCTTAAAACAAACGATTTTTTTTGCTTGTTGCCGAATTGCCGGATAATTTGACATTCACCGGAATAAATGGTTTCCCGGCCGTCAAAAAGGATAAGCGTCACAGAGGCTTCAGGGTTGATCCATTCAAATGTCTGGGGAGAAACGGTATCTACGTCCACGCGCATTGCCGCCGCGCTGAAGTCCACCAGAACACCGTAATACAGGGCACTGTTTTGGGTCAGATACGCCTTTGTGCCGCTGCAGGCATGCCGCCTTATCTGGCGTGCCCCGACTTCAACACACGCTTCCGGCAACGTCAGACTGATCCCCCTGGCATTGAAGGCCGTCACGGTGGGCCGGGCCATAAACATTTTATGACCGTTGGGTGCTAGCAGATATTCGAAGTCATAAGCGTCATATTGCGTAAACGGTTGATGGGAATCAATCCAGATGCAGTCCAGTTGATCACTGCGGCAGGGCCTGATTTTGGCGGGAACGCAAATCCGCTGTTCAAACCGTTTGTGCTTAAACTTGAGCAAAATCGTATCATTTTGAAAGTTTATATAATTAAGGCCATTAATTAACTGCTTTTTGCTGACAGCTACAAGGGGGTGATCACCGGCGTTCACATCCATTACAGATTCAATTTTATGCATTCCGGTCATTATTTCTGCCTTTGGAATTGATAGAAAGCATGATGGAACCGTTACCGTCACTTCAAGGTTGTAAACACAGAAACTTGCCCCATCTACCCTTCCGCGGGGGTCTCTGCTGCTGTGACGAATTTTTATAGCACATAGCGTATTATAATTCCAACAAATATCGTCAATCCAGCAAAATACTATTCTAAATAGGTATCGACCGTTATTCAACTTTTCCAAAAGGCAACTGCGTTTGTCCTGTTTACAATGCACCGTGATCTTGATATATTAAGATAGTGTATTATGTTAACTGCTCTGAAAGCCAATCACTGCCAAACGGATGCATACTGTCGGGCCATGTCCAACAACGCTGAAACGGTGTCCGGAATTAGGAGGTACCTTCATGCTGTTAAAATCCGAAAGAAATGACATAGCGGCCTTTGGCAGGAAGCTTATTTCTGCAGGGCTGACCACGGGAACAGGTGGCAACCTGAGTTTATTTAACCGTCCTGAAAACCTTGTCGCCATCAGTCCCTCCGGGACAGAATACGGCAATACACAACCCGAGGATATCGTGATTCTGGATCTTGCAGGCAACGTCGTGGAAGGCCGCCTGAAACCCTCCAGTGAACTGGACTTTCACCTGGCGCTCTACAAACGACGTCCGGATATCCATGCCGTGGTTCATACCCATTCAACGTATGCCACCACCATCGCCTGCCTGAACCGCGAGATCCCCGCAGTACACTACCTGGTAGGATTTGCCGGGAACAAGGTCCCGGTTGCCCCCTATGCGACATTTGGTACACCGGCGCTGGCGGCAAACATCACGGAGACCATTGGCGAATATAATGCCGTGCTGCTTGCCAATCACGGGCTGGTGGCCGTAGGCCCCACCATGATCAAGGCCTTTTCGATTGCCGAGCAGGTGGAATTTGTGGCCCGAATCTACTATCAGACCAGATGTATCGGCGATCCGGCCATTCTCCCTGACAAAGAGATGGAAACGGTGATTCGAAAATTCGGAAGCTATGGACAATAAAAAAACAGATGCCTTTTATAGAAGGTATAACCCGGCAAATAAAGGATATCGATATTTTCAATATTATACTTGACAAAACATTTTGAAAGATTGATATTTATCACTTTTAAAGTTTTGAGAATTTTGAGTTGAAATAAAGGAGGTTAAGGTTATGTACGCTGTCGTTTCTACAGGCGGTAAGCAATATAAGGTTCAAGAAGGTGAGACATTGAGTGTTGAAAAGCTTCCCGGTGAAGAGGGATCTCAGGTTTCCTTTGATCGGGTACTCATGTATTCAGATGATGAAAATTTAACTGTCGGCAAACCGGTCATCGAGAATGCAGTGGTCAGCGCTCATATCATAGAGCAGGGCAAAGCGAAGAAAATCCTCGTATTCAAATACAAGCGACGGAAAAGATTTCGGCGCAAACAGGGACATCGCCAAGCTTTTACAAAGGTTAAAATTGACAGTATAGCGGTGTAGGCAATACATATCAAAACCAATACGGGAGTTTTAGAATGTCACATAAAAAAGCGGGCGGCAGTTCAAGAAACGGCCGCGACAGCAACGGCCAGAGACGCGGTGTAAAGCGTTACGGCGGAGAAACAGTCAGTGCCGGCAGCATTCTGGTACGCCAGGTGGGCACTAAGATTCATCCGGGCGAGAATGTCGGCCTGGGCAAAGATTATACTCTTTTTGCAAAGATCGACGGTGTCGTTGCCTATGAACGCGTCGGAAAATCGCGCAAAAAAGCAAGTGTTTATGCTCAGTGAAATTTATAGATGAGGCGATTATTACCGTCGAGTCCGGGCATGGCGGTGCCGGTTGTGTAAGTTTCAGACGGGAAAAATTTATCGAGCGAGGCGGTCCTAACGGCGGAGACGGGGGCAAAGGCGGTGATGTCGTCTTTACGACGACATCACGCAAGCGTACCCTTTATGACTTTCGCTTTCAGAAACAATTCAAGGCCGATGACGGCAAAGGCGGCAAGGGCAGTTCCAAGACAGGCGGAAACGGCAGTGATCTTGTCATTGAAATTCCTGCCGGCACGGTGATCAGCGACGCTGAAACCGGCGAAATTATAAAAGATTTAGTCGAGACCAACGAGACATTTATCGTTGCGGCCGGGGGCCGTGGCGGACAGGGCAATCAGCGTTTTAAATCGTCCACCAACCGATCCCCCAGGTTTGCGCAACCCGGAGAACCGGGACAGCTGCTGAAGCTTAAACTGGAGCTTAAACTGCTGGCCGATATCGGCATCATCGGTTTCCCAAATGCCGGCAAATCCACCCTTATCAGCGTAATATCGTCGGCGCGCCCTAAAATCGACAATTATCCTTTCACAACGTTGAGCCCCAATCTGGGTGTCGTTAAAACCGGATGGGGGGAACCCTTTGTGGTTGCTGACATTCCCGGCCTGATCGAAGGTGCCCACCAGGGCGCCGGCCTGGGCATTCAGTTTCTGCGTCACATCGAACGAACCCGCATTCTGGTTCATCTTATCGATGCATCGACCATTGATGTCAATGACCCCCTGAAGGCCTATCTCACCATAAACCGTGAACTCGGACTTTACAGTCAGGAACTTTCCCAACGCCTTCAGATCGTTGTGCTGAACAAGATGGATTTACCCGAAGCCCAAGTTGCAGCCAAGGCATTTACGGCGGCAGCAGGGGATCTGGATGTTTTCCTGATTTCAGCAGCCACAACCAAAGGAACCCGGGCCCTGAAATCAAAACTTGCAAAAAGTCTCAACCAACCCTCTGATACCGTGGCTGTTGAATAGCGAAAACTTATGGGGTTTTCGCCCTTGAGACGGCTTATCCATACTGTGAAGCCTGCTTCGCTCTTTCTATACGGCAGATATTGAATTTGTTGTTTGCGACGTGCGCCTTTTCAACAGCACCGGTTTTTCCGGGTCAGGTAACCTAAAATGAAACACATTGTCACACGATTTCCCCCCAGCCCCACCGGTTATCTTCATGTCGGCGGGGCCCGTACAGCCCTTTTCAACTGGCTCTACGCCCGTCACACCAGCGGACGCTTTGTTCTCAGGATCGAAGATACCGACGTGGAACGGTCAACCCAGGCCTCTGTGGATGCCATTTTCGAGGCCCTTGAATGGCTGGGTATCGACTGGGATGAGGGCCCTTATTTCCAGTCAAAACGATTTGACGTTTACAAAGAATATATTCAACGACTCATCGATTCAGGCCATGCCTATTACTGTACCTGTTCTCCTGAAGAAATAGAGGCCATGCGTAAGCGGGGAATGGCCGCTGCCGGCAAGCCCCGATATGACGGCACCTGTCGCCACAAGGGGCTTGCCCCGGCAGATGGCGCCGTGGTGCGCTTCAAAGCACCGCAAACCGGGACCACCATCATAAAGGATGTGGTCAAAGGCAATATCCTTTTCCAGAACACGGACCTTGACGATTTCATTATCCAGCGTAGCGACGGTACGCCCATGTACAACCTGGCCGTGGTGGTTGATGACATTACCATGCAGGTGAATACGATTATAAGGGGGGATGATCATGTCAGCAACACCCCCAAGCAGATTCTGCTGTACCAGGCGTTAGGTGCACAGGTCCCTGTATTCGGGCACGTCCCCATGGTTCTGGGTAATGATCGCGCAAGATTGAGTAAGCGCCACGGTGCCACATCGGTGACCGCCTATCGGGACATGGGGTTTCTACCCGAAGCCTTTTTGAACTACCTGGTGCGTCTGGGATGGTCCCATGGCGACCAGGAATTTTTTACCCTTGATGAATTGATCGAGAAATTTTCTCTTGAGCATATCGGGCATTCCGCCGGTGTGTTCGACATGGAAAAACTTTTAGCTCTCAACGCCGACCATATCAAGGCAACACCGCCGGAAAAACTGAGCGGACTTCTGATTCCATTTTTAAAAAAAATCGGAATTGCGGCTGAAAAAGGCCCTTATCTGGAAAGCGTCATCAAAACCCTCGCGGCCAGGAGTAAAACCCTGGTGGAAATGGCTGAAAAGGCCCTGTTTTATTATCAGGATGAAATCGTCTATGACGAAAAAGCCGCCGGAAAAGTCCTGAAGCCCATAGCCATTGCACCACTGAAGGAACTGATGGCTCAGTTTGCGGACATGGAGACCTTTACAGAGCCGCTGCTGGAAGATGCCTTCAAAGCCGTTATGGCCAAAACCGGGCTGAAACTGGGCAAAATCGCCCAACCCGTACGGGTGGCCCTCACCGGCCAGACAGCCAGTCCCGGAATATTTGAAGTAGTCGAAATTATAGGTAAAAAAAGGGTGATAACCCGTCTCGAAAAGGCCATCGAATTTATCGAAGCAAAGGCTCAGGGATAAAAAACAAACTGAAAGCGCTAATATTAAAATTCACTTGACTCTGTTTACGCTTTTGTGTATGTGAGCAGTAACAAATTCATGGGGGATCGTCCAATGGTAGGACTACGGACTCTGACTCCGTCAATCCAGGTTCGAATCCTGGTCCCTCAGCCATCAAATACTGATTTAGTGGCCTGCCAAATACGATTCAAGTTTATCCGCTCAGCCCCGGGCACATCAAATACGTACCATTACACTTCGGGCAGGCGAATCACAAAAACCGGTACCGTCGAGCGCCGCAATACACGGCGGGCTGTGCTTCCCATTATGGCATCGGCAAGGGTACTCGATCCGTGGGTGCCCATGACAATCAGGTCTATCTCTTTTTCTGCTGCCTGGGCCAGAATCTGCTCAACCGGTTTGCCTCTTTTAATGAGAATTTCATCGATATCAAATTTCATCTCCGCCAGTCCCTCTTTACAGAACTGATCCAGCACATCCCCCACCAATGCCGCACCGCCGGCCTTGCCGATAAGGGCGGCTTTGGCATCATCTTCATGCTGCCGTTTAATGGCTTCCCACTTTTGGGTGGAAATATAGCCGACAATAAAATCATCCATATTCGGTTCCTCCTCCAGAACATGGAGTACAGTGATCCCGGCATGATACTGATTCGCAAGGCTGACCGCATAGGAAAAAGCATACAGGGCGTTTTGGGACAGGTCGGTGGTATACATTATTTTCTTGATTTTAATTTTTTGAAGCAGCATTTTTACACCCCATCTATTATTGTTTAACAGGTATAAATCCAGGCAGGCCACAACCTGTGCCGACCCCATCCCCAATCCCGCCATAGAATCAAGGCCATGAAAACAAAAGGGCTGACAGGCGATAAATTTTTCACCGCATCATATAAAAAGAGTAAATCACACGAATCAGGATTGCAAGGATTATATGGTATGGGTCCAAAAGCGCCTGCACAACGGATTTTAACGCCATGTCAGGGTGACCTGATCGTTTCCCACGGCAACGTCAGGCAGGACATCAATTCTATCAATATTATATTTTTTCTTCAATACTTGGATATTTTTATTCTTCAATCCACGCATGCGGGAAATGCTGTGCGGATGAACGGTCAAGGTAACCACAGTACTGTCACCCGGAGGGTATTTCTCCAATAAGGAAACTGCCTTATCGAGAAAAATGTCAGAATAAACCAAATGGCCAAAGGCCGGATGGTAGGGCCCGGCCAGAACGGTTGCCGACCGGTCAAGCTCCTCTGAAGCCTGAAGCCCCATTCTGATGACCGGAATATTGGCCCGACGAAACATAAGATACAGCTCTTTGACCAGGGTAACGCAGGCGTCCAGGGACAAGGGGGCATACCGGCCTGTTTCATACCATCGGGCCAGGTGACTGCCGGCGAGAACCACCGTGGGGTAAATTCTGACAAACGCCGGTTTAAGGTCGGCAATACGACGACCCGTATCCATGGCACGGCCATGCGTGTCCCCGGGCAACCCCACCATCATCTGGGCACCGATGTCATAGTTGCCCTCGTGCAAAAGAGCAGCTGCATGACACGTGTCCTTCACCGTATGACCGCGTTCCGCAAGGGTCAGAACCGCATCGTCCATGGACTGGATGCCCAGTTCCACGGTTTTTACCGGAAACTCGCGAATGATATCGAGCCGGAATTTATCGATGGTATCCGGACGCGTGGAAAATCGAATGTTGTCAACCCGCCCGTCTCTCACAAACCGGGTGGTTTCGGTCAGTAGCCGTGAAATCGCCTCATCTTTCAAGCCAAGAAAGTTTCCACCATAAAAGGCCACCTGCACCCGGTTACGGTGGTCTTTCTTGTAGCTGAGAAACATTTCGATCTGTTTTTCAATATCCCCGGCAGAAGGCAGCCGGGGCTTCTGCCCTGTAATGGACATCTGGTTGCAAAAAGCGCATTGGTGCGGGCATCCGGCATGGGGTATGAAAATCGGAATAATCAGGGGGCGATGTTGACTTTTGTGGGAAGCCGGCACGGATGGGGGGCGCACCATGTTATTTCTCTGATTCCAGGCAATCGAGGGCCTGCCGGGCCGCATCCTGTTCGGCTGATTTTTTGCTTTTACCCCGGCCTTCTACGATCAGTTCATGGAGGGTAAGCCGGACAGTGAAAAGTTTATCATGGTCCGGCCCACTTTCTTTAAAAATTTCATACTGCGGTGTCACCTTGTGGGTGAGCTGGGCAATTTCTTGCAGGCGGCTTTTATAATCATGGTTTGCCGATGGCTGAATAATGGAAGAAAGTCGGGCGGCAAAACGGCTGGCGATAAACGCAAAGGCGGCGTCAAATCCCCCATCGAGGTAAATTGCCGCAATGAGGGCTTCAAAGGCATCCGCCAGAATGGAATTTTTATCGCAACCATGGGTCTGAATTTCACCCCTGCCGAGTTTAATAAAATCCCCAAGGGCCGCGGTTCTGGCGATGGAAGCAAGAGTAGGTTCATTGACCAGATTGGCCCGCATCCGTGAAAGGTCCCCCTCGCACAGGTCGGGATATTTTTCCATCAATAATTTTCCGATGACAAGATTTAAAACCGCATCTCCCAAAAATTCAAATCGTTCATTGTCTCTTAAATCGATGCCGGTCTGCTCGTTTACAAAAGAGCTGTGCCGCAACGCCTCGGCCAGCAGGTCAGGATTATTGAATTGATAGGAAATACTTTTTTCAAGATTGGAAAATTCGGTGGATGCCATAAATGATTCTTAATCACTTTTTCAAAAGCTATGGGGTTTACAAAAAAAGAGGTATTTTTTCAGCGGGAATGGATCAACTGAGTGTAAATCTCATACGGTATGTGCAGATCTCCCCGGCCGCAGCCCAGTTGAATGTCCGGTTTTAAACTGCCGTGAAAATCGGTGCCGCCGGTTATTAAAAGCCCGTGGCGTTTTGCACAGCTCTTATAAGCGGCCGTTAAAGCGGCTGAATGCTCAGAATAAAAAACTTCCAGGCCTTTAAGCCCCATTCCCTTTAACGTACCGAGGAGGCCTTCCAAAGAGGTATCATCCTTAAATTTGATAAGAACCGGATGTGCCAGAACCGGTATGCCTCCCGCAGACAGAATGATGCTGATGGCCTCATGGGATGCCATCCGGTATTTATCGACATATGCCGGACGGCCAGTGCCCAGGTATTTATCAAACGCCTCGTTTATGGATGAAACAATGCCCTTTTTGACCATGGCTTCGGCAATATGGGGCCGCCCAAGTTGATTCTGCCCCGGTTTAAGCAGAATGTCCTCTTTCGTCAGGGCGATCCCCTGTTTATTTAACATACTGATAATTCGAGGGTTTCTATTTTTTCTGGCATCCTGCAATTTTGAAAGTGCCGCATTGAATGGCACATGCTTTAAATCAATACCATATCCCAGAATATGCAAACTTCCGGAACAAGGACATGTCGGTGGCGGATTGGCGCTTATTTCAACTCCGGTGAGGAAATCAAGCCCATGGGGAATACCGATATCGGTTGCCGCAAGAGAACCCTCAATGGTATCATGGTCGGTAATTGCAATTGCGCCTAAATGCAGCTTTTTGGCAAGGGCAAGGATTTCAGCAGGCGTACAGGTACCATCGGAAGCGGTTGAATGAATATGAAGATCAATCCCCGGGGTAGCATTAGAGTCCAAGGGCTTTTTCCTGCGCTTCTTCCTTAATTTTGCAGTCTATACATTGCGTTGTCACCGGACGGGCTTTTAACCGCGGGATGGAAATATCTTCCCCGCAGACTTCACATATACCGAAGGTCCCTTTATCAATCCGATCCAGGGCCTTTTTTATTTTCTGAATAAGCTTATGTTCACGGTCCCTGATCCGCAGCATAAAATTGCGATTGGCTTCAAGTGACGCCCGGTCGGTGGGGTCCGGAAAATTTTCTTTCTGCGTGGTCATGCCTGAAACAGTATCATCTCCGTGATCCAAAAGTTCCTGAAGCCGGCTGCTCAATAGATCCTTAAAATATTCAGTATCTTCTTTTTTCATAATCAGATCCTGTTGTTATAGAATTTACATCTATTCCACAATTTAAAAGAATAACAAAATTAATACAACCGACTATGAATGTAAAGAAAAAATTTAACACCGGAACGATCTTACGCATCCTGAGCACGCCACCTGAAACAGCGAGAAAGCAATAAATGGCTCATCGCTATTTTGGAAAAATGAATGCCGCTGTTCCAATCTGATTCCAACAGGCAATTTTAAGTTGAGATAATGCAGTTTGCTGTGATATGGGATATACTGAATTGTATCTATCCGTTTTTTTAATCTTTTAGAAATGCTTAACGAAGAGGATAACGACGATGGCTGAGGGTAAAAAAAAATATGGTCCCCAGTATATAGTTATAACCATACGGACAACAGATGGATCAACGTTGCAGGGAAAGGTGAATATTTCCACCAAAAAAAGGGTCTCGGACCTTTTTACCAACAGCAGTGAACAGTTTGTCGTAATGGTTGATGTGGCATCCCAGGGAGGCGATAAAAAAACACTGTTTGTGAATAAAAATCATATCGTCTGGGTAGAACCGGAGGAAGAGTTGGGGGAAACGCCGAACAATTAATGGTGCTCAATTTTGATGGTCTTGTAAAAAATTCAAATTCAAGGCGTGCAAATTTTGCAATCATGAGGCGTAACCATCGACCGTTGAGTGATTGTGACATGCAGCGCAACGCAGGAGTTGGACTTTTTGCGAGATCGTCAACTTTTAGTCGTCCAGATTGAAAAGCCTTCGGGTCATATCCAGATAAGTCGCAGTATCAGTATGACTGCCGGGGTTTTTTAAAAAATGAATCGGGTCATGCAGGAGCTTATTTGCCATGGCCCGGGCCATTTTCTCCAGGGCCAGGCAATCGGCATTGGAAAAATGATGTAAAGCGGCTGTTTTATTAATTTCACTGCAGGCAATGGCCTCCAGTTTATTTTTGAGGGCCACGATGGTCGGCACCACCGCCAGGCTTTCATACCAGTTCCCGAACCCGATGACCGCTTCATCGACAATCCGTTCCCCTTTTAAGGCCTCTATACTCCGGTCTTCAATATTTTCATCCACGATGTCTTTCAGGTCATCAATATCATATACATAGGCATTGTTCAGGCGGTTGATTGCCGGATCGATGTCCCGGGGAACGGCAATATCGATAAAAAAAACAGGGCGATTGCGCCGGGGCCGCATTATTTTCTTGATCTGCTGATGAGTAATGACGAAACCGGGGGCACCGGTTGAGCTGATAACGATATCCATCTTTTCCAGATAATAGGGAATTTCGTCAAATCTCAGGGCCTTGCCCTTAAACCGACCGGCCAGATCAACGGCCCGTTCAAAGGTCCGGTTTGACACAAAAATAGTGCCGACCCGGTTGCGCATCAGGTGCTCCACGGCCAGTTCAGCCATTTCACCGGCACCCACCAGCAGCACCGCTTTATCCTCCAGGCTGCCGAATATCTTCCGGCCCAGTTCAATAGCGGCATAGCTGATGGAAACCGCATGATCCCCTATACCGGTTTCCGTGCGAACCCGTTTGGCGACGGAAAAAGTGCGATGTAAAAGCCGATTGAGGATCGCCCCTGTGGATTTTTTCTTCGTTGCCGTACGGTAGGCGTCTTTTATCTGGCCCAGGATCTGTGGTTCCCCCACCATCATCGAATCCAAACTTGATGCAACCTTGAAAAAATGCCGAACCGCTTCATCACCCACATGGCAATAAAGGGCACCTTCGAATTTGGAAAGGGGTAAATTTTTAGAGCGGTGCAGAAAAGATTTGGCTGCCGTCTCAGCCGCTTCGGGGTCATCGCTGGTCATGAGAATTTCAACCCGGTTACAGGTGGATACGAGAACAACTTCATTGATGGCCGGATGCTTTGGCAGCGTCTCAAGAGCGATTGCTTTTTCCTCTTTGGAAAAGGCCAAGCATTCGCGCAATTCCACCGAAGCGGTTTTATGGTTTAATCCGACAATTAAAATGGTAAGCATCATAGTTTTTATAAGACTTACAGATTATTTACCAGCGGGTAAATTCTCCGTGATGACCTTCAAGTAAAAAATTAACCCCCAGGAAGGTAAAAAGCAAAACAGCAAACCCGATAATGGACCAGATAGCAGCCTTTCGTCCCCTCCATCCAACGGTCAGGCGTTCGTGGAGCAATGCGGCATATACCAGCCAGGAGATACCCGACCAGATTTCTTTGGGATCCCATCCCAAAAATCTGCCCCAGATCACCTTGGCATAGACAATGCCGGTGATTAAACCGATGGTCAGCAGGGTGAAGCCGGCGGCAATGCAGGCATACCCCGTTGTATCGAGGGCTTCCAGAGAGGGCAGCCGATTGAAAAAAAATCCACGCTTTTTTGTTTTAATGGCATGTTCCTGGGTCAGGTATAAAATACCGACGGCACAGGCCAGGGCAAACATGGCTTCACCGCTGAAAATGGTAACAATATGCAATACAAACCAGAAATTATTAAACGTCGCCCTGGCCGGCACCGGTGCCCAATTCAAAACAGATATCAGGACCATGATCACCCCGACCAGGGGGGCTGCAAAAATCCCCATGACTCTCAATTTGAATTTAAACTGAAAATAGATAAACGCAGCGGATAGCGCCCAGCCGGCAATCAACAGGTTGCCGGGCAGGTTGCCGGCCGGCAACTGTCCTGATTTTATCAAAGCAAGGGCAAGGGCGATGGAATGAACAAAAAACCCTGCTAAAAACAGACCATATCCGGTTTTGTGCAGCCGGTCCTTCTGCAGAAAAAGATATGCCACGTACGCAGCCGAGCTTAACAGATAGGTCAAACCGGTTATGATAACAAATAATTTCATACATTATACCCCGGGACTGTCTAAATCCAATGCAGTCAGTTCCTTAAATGTATACCCCGGCCCGAGAACCCGCAAAAGAAGCGTATCTACGGCCTGGATATCTTCATTGCGAATATACTCGACAAGGTTGCCGCCAATCAGCCGTTCAAAAAGCGGCTTATGGGCTTCAGGGGCATGTTTTGTGCTTAAAAGTTTTTTCCGGACCGCGCCCATCAAACACAAAAACACTGTATATTCCTCCCCAAACTCATTTTCAAGATCCTTTTTAAGCTTTTTGGCAAAGGCCGGACTTTTTCCCGAGGTGGATACGGTCACCACCAGATCTCCACGCTGGACAATGGCAGGAAGGATAAAATTGCATGCCCCGGGACGATCGGCAATATTGCACAGCATATTTACCTTTTCAGCATCTTCGCTGATTCGTTGATTCAAGTCTTCGTTATCGGTGGCACCGATGACAAGAAACATACGGTCCAGATCAGTCGACCGATACGGTCGCTGTTTTATGGTAATACCCATGTTTTTTGACATGTGCTGTAATTTATCTTCAACTTGTGGACTGACCACTGTGACAAAAGCCCCGCATGACAGCAGTGTTTCAACTTTGCGGAGACCGACCCGACCACCACCCACAACCAGGCAGTGCCGATTTTTGATATCAAGATTTACAGGATAGTAACGCATGGTTCAAATAATTCCTTAATCCAGCCTGACCGAAGCCAGCTAAATTGAACGGCTAAAATTGATGAACTCGTAAACAGTCGGATTTAGACGGTTTCGTAAATGGTTCAAATTCAAGGCGTGCAAATTTTGGTGTCATGAGGCGTAACCATCGTACGTTGAATGATTACAGGCTGCAGCGCAACGCAGGAGTTGGGCTTTTTACGAGACCGTCAAAGTTCTATCGTCAAAAGATCCCGGGCCAGACGCAACGGCCCGGCATAGGCCCTGCGGCACTGTTTTTTTATATCCACCGTATCACAAACCGGATAAAAATGGGTCAAAATCAGTTCACGAACAGCAGCCCGGGTTGCCATTTCACCGGCCAGACAAGGGGTCAGATGCCCCTTTATTTTCAGCTCATCTGGGAACGCCGATTCGCAGATGAAAAGATCCGCATTTTTTGCCAGGGCCACCAGGTTATCACTAACATCGGTATCACCGGAATAAACCATTGATTTGCCCCGGTGATCAGTGACCCGAAATGCGATACTTTCCTCTCGGTGTTCAACCGGGCACGATTCCACGGCAAAACCCCCAAAGCGCCGCGCATCATGGGATTTGTTACTGAACTCGATGATATCCACGATTTCCGGCGCCGGTTTGATCCAGTCCCCGTAAACATTCTGGAGACGCCCGTAAAAAGAAGCAAAGCCTTTGCCGGCGATGATGGTAAGCGTTTTTTTACGCTGATTTTTATCCGGGTATTGGGTGGCAAACAAAAAGGGTACCAGTTCTCCGGAATGATCGGGATGAAAGTGGCTCAAAAAAATATGAGAAATATCAAAAATCGTTTGCCCGGCTTCGAGTAATCGGCGCATGGTGCCGGGGCCGGCATCAAAAAGTAATTTTTGATTACCGGTTTCAACCATCACGGCGCTGGAACTGCGCTGCAGCGAAGGCACACAGGTGCCTGACCCCAGGATCGTTACCGTTGTCCGGCCATTTTCAGCATTCATTTCAAATAAAGTCCGATTTTTTGTTGATTTTGATGTTTCTTACTGCGGACAGGGAATTATTTCAATCAAATTCCTGATCTGTTGTGTATTCAGTCGCTGTCCGGCCTATCGACCACTAAATCTCCCCGGACCATTTCAAGCTTCCGGACAAAAGCATACCGGGGCTGTATAATGTCAATTTTACCCACACCAAACAGCGAGAAGCCTAAAAATTCATTGCTATTTTTCACCTGCCAATTTATTTTTCACTACTCAAAACGCACCGCTCATAACTTTCATATCAAAAATCAAACATGCAAAACAGGGGGAATAATGGCCAGAGGCGATCAACTCGGAAGGCAATGGAGAATTGTCCAGACCCTGACGTCGGCCCGGAAGGGAAAGTCGGTGGCGGCCCTTGCCATGGACCTGGATTGTCATCCACGGACGGTTTACCGGGATCTCGAAGCTCTGGAAATAGCCGGTTTTCCCGTGTATACCCAATGGGAAAACGGAAAAAATGTATGGTTTTTACTGGAGTCCGCTAAAGGCTCAATCCCTATACCGTTAACCCTGACGGAACTCATGGCCCTGTATTTCAGCCGGGACATGCTCAAGATACTCAAGGATACAGTGTTCTATGACGCCCTGAAGTCTCTGTTTGCAAAAATAAAAACGACCTTGCCGGCAGAATATATAAACTACCTGGAACAACTTGAACAAAACCTGCATGTGGGAGCTTCGCCCTACAAACGATATGGCCGGTTCCGGGAAAAAATAAGCCGGGTCAACGAGGCCATCAGCAGCAGGCAGTACATTGACATCACCTATTTTACAATGAGCCGCAAACAAAACAGTCACCGCCGGGTAGCCCCCTATAAAATCTGGTTTTTCGACGGCACATTTTACCTTATCGGCTTTTGCTGTCTGCGCCGGGAGGTTCGAATATTTGCTCTGGACCGGATCAAAACCCTTGAACAGACCCACCACACATTTGAAATCCCTGAAGATTTTAACATAGAAGATTTTATGCAATCCAGCTTCGGAATTTTTGTGGGGGCGCCGGTTACCGTTAAAATACACTTTTCAGCGGACATTGCCGGTTATATCCGGGAAAAAACCTGGCATGCCAGCCAGAAAATCGACGTCCAGGAAGATGGGTCCATCTTGTTCACGGCCCGGGTTGCCGGTACAGACGAGATAAAATTCTGGGTACTGCGCTGGGGGGACAAGGCCCGGGTGCTCGCGCCGGCATCACTGCGCAATGAAATCAAGGCCGAGGCCGAGGCCATCTTGAAAAATTACCAGGCTTGAACCGCATTGACAAGCGCCACACACAAATCAACCCGGGGTTTTCGACACATAAACCCGGGTGGACAATCAAACGCTTTTCTCCTTGAAATTTTCCTTTTTCATCGATCGATTCTCCGGGTTTCGATTTTTTAAAACGCCTGTATGATTTATTTTATGCTCTCTTAAACGGTACGCTTTCGTTTCATGGAAAAGGCCCCGCCCAGCTAAAAGATATTCATCTAAAAATGTGGCTCCTCGCTGTTTCGTATGGGTAAATTTGACCGGCTACAGCCCCGGAATGCTTTCATTCTGATGCTCGAAACTGTTTGAGGGGCTTAGCGAGCGTTAGGCCGGGCAGCCATAAAATAGAACCTATAGCTTAATTTTTACATAAAATATCAATATGATGGTTTGTCCTAAACTGAGCGATTTTGTGTTTGAACAACAAAAAGCCCTGTCGGTGAGAGGCAAAAAGCGAAAAGACCTTGTTGTCGAGCGAGATATTTCTCTCTAATCAGCAACGCAAACGATTTTTAATACGATTGGGGCAAATGCCTCAGATATTTTACGCACCTCACCATACGATTTATGTGATTAATTTTATGTTACCGCCAGCGTTAAGTTATAGCCGGCGCATATTGGCAGCGTTTAAAAAGCTCCGGCAGGCGAAGACTTTTAAAACAAACGGCAGAAACCTTGAGTATGATTTTTTCACTATGAGAGACGATCTTGCCGGCAATGTCTATCAATTTTCTGCGAACCGTTGTTGCATAAGCACCAACCGGTAAGATCGGGGTACCAACATCTTCTTTAAAGGTTTCCATCAAAAAATGACCCAGCAACATCGAATAATACCAAGCTGCATTAGGGTTGAACTTCTTGAATGGCAACTGCTCATGGCCGAAGTCTTTCAAGGCCCGGTTTGCCAGCTCGTCACTGCCACGTTCATGGTAGCAGGCAACAATGCCGTCTGCTTTCAAATAGTCTTCAGCTCCAATTTTTTTGAGCAATGTATCGATTTGCTGACCTTGGCCAATATTGGTGATGATAACCGTATCGGGCCGGCATCCAGGCAGATAGATCTGATCGCCATCATTGATCAGTCTGCAATAGATAGCTCTTCTGAACCGGTCCCAGGTTTTGCATTTACTTCCAAACTCAATATACTCCCAATAGTCTTTTTTGCCGGAACAATAACGGGTCCATGTTTCGTCTGTAGAAGCTACGGCAAAGGACTTGATATCTTTATACAGCTTCCCACCGCAGACATAGCCAATTTTCAATTCTTCACAGAAAGTGAAAATTTTTTGATCGAAAAACCCGCTGTCCATACGGATAATGATGGGAACATCCTGTCGATATTGTTTGCGGATTTTGGTGACCATGTGACGAATCATCTGTTGTACTGTGTTACCATGATTGGAGTGTTTGTTTCCACCGCGAAAGACCGCATCAACAATCAATCGCCCCCAGTTCATTTGCAGCGGTTGAAAACCCTTTTTCTTTTTGTAGGTCGGTTTAACTCCGTGGCGGCATTTAGCATCATCGTTATCCATCACCATGGTATCAATACCCAGTTCGATCAGTTCCGGTTGCCTGATCTTCAACCGCCAGATAAAAAGTCTCTGCAACAAGTGGCGGAACAAAAAGATTCGTGTCCAGGCAAAGGCGTTGAAGAATCGTTTAATCCTGTGGGACGAAGCCATCTCTTTCACATCTGTTTCAATGCTTCCGGCATAGCCGGGGTCTTGAGCAAGCTGATCAAAGTATGTCAAATGCCGACTGGTACCGTCTGCCATGAAGCAAAGTATCTGTTTGAAAAGCTCGAAGGCAGCGATGCCTTTTTTGCTTTTCCGTATAGAACCGAAAAATCTGTCAATCAGAGAAAATATCTGGATTTGATGCAAGTATGCGACAAACAGCGTCAAACCCGCTCTACCGGTCAAACGTTCGCCGGTCATTTCAATTTTGCTAATTTTCAGTTCCTTTTTTCGGTAAGATTTGCTATGTTTCTTCATCAAGTCCTCCATCTGATTGGTATGGCTATTCTTGTTAACGCTTTCGCCGGTTTTAACAAGTATTATAGCACATTATCTTCGGATAGAGGACTTTTTTTTATTTAAAATCGCTCAAGTTAGGTTTGTGTTAAAACCCTGTCCGGCGTTACGATCGCTTAGTGCCGAGTTTTTTGAGCATCAGAATGAAAGCATTCCGGGGCACCCACACAAAATAGCGAGGAACCAAAAATGTATCCTTAATAAAACGGTTTTTGTTTTTTTGTATACACTTTGATTGCTGATCATATTATGAATATCGAATAAATCCCATAACAACGTTTTTCTGTGACTGAAAACAGATTCTGGTATATTTGTTATAAATAGCACCGTTTTTGCCGGTGTGTTTATTTCCGAACAAAACATGATATCGTATACTTAAAACGTAAAGGGTTTACAATCAGATGTCTTTGATATTTTTTGGCTCAAATATTGCTGCCCCTATTAGATAAATCATTTTCAAAACCGATCATCGCCAACACTATTGCCTGTTTTGATGTCCCGGGCATGATTCATTCTTGGTATAAAACGATCATTGTAAACGTTATCGACACTACGTTTTAATAAAGGAGACAACCATATGCAATCCGAGTTATTTTATAAAAAGTTTTTGACAATCTTGTTTTTACTCCTGCTCACCACGGTTCTATCAGGTTGCGGCGGCAGCGGCGCTGACAATTATAATACCGATAATTTGGTCCAGTATTCAGGTGTCCAATCTCAAGCCGAAATAGATGACAGCAATGCCAAAGAGCTGGCAACCTATTCCATGGGGATCGGTTTCCTGGACGATTTTTTCAGTATTCCATCCGCTGCTAAAACAGCTATGCATTCGGTGCTCGATTCCACAATCGAACCGGATCAAACGCCCCTCACTGTCCTTTCCGCTGTTTCCTCCGCTATGGGATACGTGCCGGCAGAGGGCCTTTCCATACTCGACGGTTTCCCCAATATGGCCGGAAGTGTTAGTTTGAGCGCGGATATCAATGTCATGGAAGTTCTGGGCGGCAAACTCACCCTTCCTTTTGTATTTGACGACTGTAAACACTGTCTGACACCCGAATACACTGACGGGGAGTGCGCCCAATCGCTTTCAATTGATGGCACCCTTGAAGTGGAACTGGACATTGATGACATATATGCTTTTTTTGGCGTGAACAGCTTGAACGAATTAGCCGACGCCGTTGCAGGCTTTGATCCGGCAACCATTGAAATTGCAGATCTCGGGGTATTTCAGACCGTCGGCATATATTTTAATGGTGATATCACCTACCATAATTCGCCATCAGATATTGACTTAACTTTCACAGGCGATTTTTCCGCCGATATCCAACTGGACAATCTCAATTTTGAAAACGGCACCCTTTCCCACAGCATTGAGGGACCATCTATCGCATTTTCGTTTAATTCGTTAAGTGGCTCCTTTAACGAAAACAGTTTCAGCGTGGACGGAAAGGCGCTTATAAATATCCAGGCAGACGGTACGGCCATCGTTGAAAACGATATTACACTGGGAGAAAACGGTGTTGAAGTGTCATGCATGTTTGACCTGTTTACCTTCACCTGGAATCAGGACCATATGGCTTTAGATGGCGATCTTCTTCTTACAGTCAATGAAATCGGCGAACTTTTCGACATTTTGCTCTCAACAGAGGAAATCAGCGTATCAGCCACCATTAACGGTAAAAGCCGGAATCTTACGTTAAAAGGTGATATGGGAACCGAGATCGAGCAGAATTTCTTCCCACTGACAATATCCATGGATATACTGCTTCAAGATGATACCGCAGCAACGGCACCCGTATACTGGTTCAATGATTATGAAATCCTAATATCTACAGACAGCCTGCTGCGCATTGCCATCAGTCAGGGCAGATTTTATCATCCCGAATACGGCTGGGCAAGTGTCGCTACCGACACACCGTTTATTTTTGAGAATTCAGCAAATTATCCGACAGATGGTACTCTCATCGCCATTGGGGACAACCAGAGCAAGGTTCGGCTTGCAGCCAACGATAACGGCACATATAATATCCAACTGTATGACCAAGCAACCGATACGTTTAACACAGTAACATCCTCACTGTGGCCCTGGTTGGACATGTAATATATACAGCCAGCAGTCTTGCCGTGGATGCAGCTGCTGGCTGTAAACAATTTTTTTCAGACCCATCCCATCCAGTAATAATCGCCTCATACCCCCATTTCAAATCCATTTTCTACCGATTTCAAGTGCTGGGCAATTTTTCCTCCCTATGCCTCAAAAGCCCGCCTTTGTCTCACACCACATAATGATGACTTCGCTGAGACCAGGTTTGGAAGGAATAATAACTTATTGAAGATCGCCTATATGGATTGAACGGATATCTCTTACCCCCTTTGCTTCAGGCAAATACATAGAGCGTCAGGATGTAAAACTATTGTAAAACGCGAATGACCGCTTTACTTCTTTACCGTAATGGCTGATAGAATAGCGTTGTATACAGGCGATTACTTACAAGACCGCCGACAAATTAAAGAAAAATACGAGGTGAACTTTTGAATTACACAATTTTTGATACCCCTGTCCTGCGTACCGTAATGCGCTGGGCCTCACTCCTTATTTTGAAAATTGCCGGATGGCAAATCCAGGGGCGGATGCCGGATACTCCCCGGTTTGTCCTGATTGCAGCTCCCCACACCTCCAACTGGGACCTTCCGTTTACCCTGTTTGTCGCGTTTGGGCTCAGGGCAAAAATTTACTGGATGGGCAAAGAGGCCATCTTCCGTCGGCCCTTCAGGGGGTTTTTCAAGTACCTGGGGGGCATCCCCATTGACCGGTCCCGGGCCAACAGTGTCGTGGCCCAGTCCATCGAGCAGTTTGGGAAAAACGAAACACTGATTCTGACGGTTCCACCGGCCGGCACCCGAAAACGGGTGATGTACTGGAAAAGCGGATTTTACCATATTGCCAACGGCGCACAAGTGCCCATCGTTTTAGGCTTTTTAGACTATCGTCGCAAGGTGGGAGGAATCGGTCCCCTGATCCGACCCACCGGGGACATCGAAGTAGACATGGTGGTCATCCGGAATTTTTACAGTGGCATCACCGGAAAATACGCCCACCAGTCCATTGCTTCGGCCGGGTGTGGGGAAAGCGCTGCCGCCTGATCATCACGACCATGGTTCACGGTTCATCCCCTCCTGCCGGTTGCCATTCTTCATAGTATCTCCCTGGTTTAAACTTTTTTAATAGACCATCGGCCAGACACCGACTTGGGGCCATATACACGAATATGGACCATCTGGGGATCTCTTTTCATCCAATATCTCGGCTATTTTTTCATTTGACTGGCATATACTGTCATTTCATGCCATAAGCCATTTTTTATTACAAAACAACATGGCGGGGAGACTGCTTCCTCTGATTATTTAATTTTAACCGGTTGCCGGGGCCGTACAGATGAAATTTACCGATGTTTTGCTGGCCCTTGTGGTGGGGCTTTGCTGGGGCTTTAATTTTGTTGTTATCAAAGTCGGTCTGGATTCGTTCCCGCCGATTTTGTTTTCCGCCCTGCGGTTTACCTGTGCCGCCTTTCCGGCGGTGCTCATCTGGGGCCGGGGCAGTATACAGTGGCGGTGGATTCTTTCCATGGGCCTGATTCTGGGCACCATCATGTTTACCCTGCTGTTTATCGGCATGCACCTGGGCATGCCGGCGGGGCTATCCTCGATTGTGCTGCAGGTTCAGGTTGTTTTTACGCTGATCCTGTCCGGACTTATTTTACGGGACCGACCGTCTCTCTGGCAAAAAATCGGAATTTCAATTGCCTTTGCCGGCATCGGCCTGCTAATCTTCGACAAATATGAAACGGCCAGTTTTGCCGGCATGCTGTTTGTTATCGGTTCGGGATTTGCCTGGGCCATTGCCAATATCCTGATGAAGCAGTGCGGCAGCATCGATATGTTCCGGCTGATGATCTGGATGAGTCTTGTTCCGCCGATCCCCCTGGTCCTGGTGTCGCTGATATTCGAAAAGGGGCAAATCCAGGCCCTGGCCCATATCTCCCTGACCGGGTGGGGGGCGATTTTTTATACCGGGCTGATTTCAACGGTTCTGGCCTATTCCCTGTGGGGCAAACTGTTTCAGCGCTATTCCCCGAATGTGGTGGCCCCCTTTGCCCTGCTGGTACCGATTTTCGGCATCCTGTCATCGGTGGTGGTCTTAAACGAAAGCCTTTCCATCTTTGAACTGACCGCATCGTGCCTGGTGCTGACCGGGCTTTTTTTTGTGGTTTACGGGGTTAAGCTGTCCGAATTTATCGCGGCCCGGTTAAACCAGCGATACTGAGTTTGTATCGGGTACGCCGATCCCTTTTTCGCCCCCTAAAGTGTTAACTTGCTCACCGGCGACAACTCCCTCCAGGTCCTCACCTGCCCACAGAGCCGACCGATAAAGCTTGTGTCGCAATATTCTGATCATAATCCAGGTTGAATAAATGCATGAAGAGAGCGTGGGAAAAGAAAAGCATCTATAAAAAAAGGGCTTAGCCAATGAAGGCTAAACCCTTTAGTTTTTAAATATGCCGAGGGACAGAATCGAACTGCCGACACGGGGATTTTCAGTCAACTTTTTAGATATCTGGAAAATTTTATAATTACAACAAGTTGATTACAAACACTTTTTTAACTTAACTTTTGGTTTCGTTTGGAACCATTTGGAAAAATTTGACCTTGACGGGCACAATTTGGGCACACTGAAGGGCACGGGAGTTTTAATCCCCGTGCCCTTTTTCGTTGAAAAAAAATCGGCCTTTCACAGCCTGATCATCAAAATCGGTTAAGTGTGTCTCTATGGCACCCTGGCAGGCCTCATTACAAACTACCCCTCGTGTCAAAAAATCCACTCTTTTTTCCAAAAATCCATCACCAAATCCCATCAAACCGATAAAAATAGCACACCCCCATCAAACAATCTGACAATGCGGACATATTGTCCAGATTACAGTGGATCACGACCACACTTAAACAAAAAATACCTGTAAAATACCACAAATTCGCCTAAATAGAACCAATATTAGCCTGTTAAGCACCGAAATTAGCATCAAAAACATGATTCAAACAATTTCAATCCGCAAACTCTGCAAAGGGCCGACCTCGACTGGGATTAAAGTAACCTCTAAATATATAGAAGGGAAATACAATTCCCTCAATAAAATTTCTTGGAGGTAAAAGATATGAGCATAAAATTTCAAAAAACGGTTGGAATTGGCGACGCTGCCATAGTGACTGGAGTAAGCCAAAAACAGCTACGGAGCTGGGAGGGGCGATATTTTCCTGATCCGGATCGGGTGGTGTGTGGTGAACGTGCCTACCGCAGATACACGGAGGGGGATATCGAATTGATCCAAAAAATTAAAGCATATCGGGACCAGGGCTACACCCTGGAAGCGGCTGCAAAATTTGCAAATAAGGAGGTGCTGAAAAATGCGTAAAAAAGAAAAAATAAAACTGTGCCCATTTTTGGATCGAGAGTGTGAAGAAAAAAATTGTGCACTTTACAATGAGCGTTTCGAGCGCTGCGAGTGGGGCCTGATGACTTATAATCTATGGCTCGTCGCCAACGGCCTAAAACAGCAATTTGAAACCGAGACCAGATAAAAATGAAGCCCGTCTCTTTGGGGGCGGGCTTTCCCAAAAACCAAATAACAGAAAGGGGGATTTTATGTAAATGTATAATAATAATATAAATAATAATATAAACCAGCATACAATCAAACCAGAACCTACCAAACATAGCCAGTGTACCATCACACCAGAACCAACTAAAATAAGCCAGTGTCCCGGATGGACAGAAGAAAAAAAGGACAATACTGCCAAGATGACCAAGATACCCATCGATCCGAATACCGGCAGTTACGCCAAGGTGAAGGAGCCATCAACATGGGGGCCATTTCAGCAGGCTGTGGAACACTGGAAAGCCAACAGTCTCAAGGGTATCGAGTTCATTTTTGTCGATAGTGACCCATTTGCCGGGATAGACTTGGACGATTGCATTGATAAAGAAACCCAGGACCTCAACCCGGATGCTACAGCCATTGTTGAACGTTTCGGAAGCTATACGGAATTCAGCCCCTCGGGTACCGGTGTCCATATTATTGTTAAAGGGAGCATTCCTGATGGTGGGCGAAGGGATAGCAATAGCGAGACTAATGATTGTGATCGATTTTTCACATTCACTGGGGATATTATGGATGACCGTACTTGTGAAGTGCTTGACTGATAGCATTGAGCGCCTGGATTTTCATAAACAACATTTTTCAGCGCCCGCGGAAATCGAAAAAGTCCAGTCCAAACCAAACACCCTTTTGAAGATGACGACTATGACGATGTTTTGCACCAAACTCTATGAAAATAGGATCTACCTGGTGGAAGATACTGAGGGGTTTCTCGACTTTCACCAATATGCAAATATATAGCGGTTATCACCGATTTCGCGAACATTGTGGTACGACATGGCTATTTGTAACGTCTGGGGTAACCTGCTGCGCCCCAAAGCACCATACCGCGTAAGCGCCGCAGAAGTTTACGCAGTCAGGTTGGCCCCATCGTTAGGCGTCTCTTCGCATTCAGGTTGACCATCCGGTAATTTTTTCAAGACAATATCATTCAGTTGTTCTTGTTTTATGCCTGGGCTTGGCGTTGGTAATAGCAAATGTTGAGCTTGTTGGATGTATGCTTTGCCATTATGATTTTCAATAATTTTAAATGCTGGTGTACTACTTAGGGTGTGGGAATAGATATGGTGTATTGACAGAACCTTTTCTTGAAGTAGTTGATCAGACTCAAGGTCATAAACGACTAGGCCGATATCTTTGCATTTTTTTGCAGATAAATGCCTGTTGTGTGCATAGCTGACGGAGTGATCACCAAGTTCTTTCAAAATAGATTGTATTTTTTTCTCTTTGTCTGGATCATCGTTTAACATGTTTCTTTCAAGCCAAGTAGAAACAAGCTCATTTGACCATTTAATTGCTTTTTCGCATTCGCCTAGAAAAGCTGGCGGATATTTGGCAATTACTGGTTGCCAAACAGGAATTGTCCTCGGATCATTAGTTATTTCATCATGAGCTCGTTTAAATTCCTCCAGAACACCGTGTGCAGCTATACCATTGAATTGCGGGTCAACTGGGCCAAGGGAGGAGTGTTTGCCAAGCCAAATTTCTTTAGTAGAACACGCAATCATTGTTCCAGCAGACATAGCCATTTGTGGAACAAAGCAACGAATATCGGTTGAAAATTTTTGCCACAAATAATCAACTATTGATTCTGTTGCTGCGGTATCACCACCAGGAGTATGCAATATTAAATCTAAACCCTTTTTGGGATTTAAACCATGTATTGCGGACATTAAACCATTCTTGTCATTATCATTTACAGCAACATTAGCTCCGAGTTCAGGTTTTTGCAAAAAACCGCTGTAATAACAAATTACGTTTCTTTTTGTATAAGATGCTAGTCTTTTGACATATTTTCGGCGCAAAATATCAAAAGGACTTCCAAGTTGTTTTATTTCTTTAAGAATATCAGCCCAGTTCGGCATGGTTCACCACCGTATCGTTGTGCTTTTCATTGTTTGAATCACTGATAACTGTTTTGATAAAAAAGGGGTAAGTGCATTCTTCAAATGGATATTTTCGACTAGCAAATTTATTGAGTTGCTTCTTGGTTTCTTCGTCAAGGCGAAATTGATTATACATCTCTTCGTAATTTGTCATTTCAGCCCTCCATTATTTTTTTATAAAATGTCAACAAGTGATTGTGCAGATCTGGATGACATCACCCTTATAATGTTATCCGACCAAATTTGCAACTTCATATCTGTACAGATACATTAAGGGAATCGCATGAAAAACAGTCCGCTAAAACCGTGGCATACCTTGCCATAAGTCCAATTTCATAAGAGCTACAGCCACTTTCAACTTCACCAGCGTTTGAAGCCGTTTTCAAAGGTCATTGATAATTATGGCGGAGGGATCATCAGCATGTTGCAGCTAATTTAAAGGCATAGATCAGCACGCTCTCCTTATTGAGGTTTCTTACCTTTGGGAAATTTTGAGCGCTCCCCAGTAAGGTGCTTAAAAAAACTTGGGGTTATAAATTTTCGAGAAAAGGCCTGGCATATTCAATGAATTCCTTTTTTCGACTCCCTACCCTTCCTTGTTTACCTATATAGAGATCACTGTAAAAATATCCGCTGCCAATCAGCCAGAATACTTTGTCCGCATTGTACGCACTGACTCCGGCATGGCCAGCGACACGAATCACCGCTTTGAACAATTGATAATCGTCTGGTTTTTCCTTGCAGAGGCTGAGAGATGTAAAAATATCACGAAGGTGCACATCGGGCTTCGGGAAATTAACGTATCCCATCTCTTTGAGAAAATCACAAGATAACGCAAAACCAAAGCCATCAATTTCTTGGCTTAGAAGCATGGGTAGGCTTGCACGTGCCCTATCGTCTTTATCAAAAAAATCGACCCAACTAAAAAAGTCTGATGCTGAAGCAAATTGCTCGACAAAACTCGCAGCAGAAAGTATCGTCTGACAATAATGAGGCCAAATACTGCGTGGAGTTCGACGAACCACACCTCTTGGTTTAAGCCTTTTTACTATTTCGTCAAGGATGGTTTCCCAATCACCTCCGAACTTATCCAGAACGCCCCTCGGGTTGAACCCATCCAACACGATGGACAATTTCTCAACGCCACCTATTGCTCCTCCGATAACGCCCGTTTTCATATTGGCGTTTTGTGCAGATTCAAGAATTCTTAAATAGATACCCTCTTTGGACGTTGGCTTGGGGCTTAGGGAAAGGGGATTGAGATACTTATCAATAAGGCTTCCCGTTACTCCCTTAATGTTCTGGGCTGGGAAATAGGCCCGGGCCAACTGGTAAGCTTTCTTATCGATCAGTCCATTATCTTTCATTCTTTTTTCCCAAAGCCACAATTCAACAGCTTTTGACCTTATCTTTTTATCACTCCGAAGTTGCAATCGCCCAAACACGTTTGAATGGCAATTCTGTTTTTATCTCGTCATCCAATTTTTCATAGCACCCAAGAAGTTCTTGAATCAGTGCATCTTGATCCCACAAGCGGACTCGGAAAAACTGAGCCGGAAGCTCTTTATCAACGCTACCCTTGAAGCCTGACCAAGAGACTAACAAGCCTGATTCAGCTCCGAAATTTTGCATTGCGCCTATGAGTTGATCTAATGTTGGTCGATCAACTGGCGTATCACCGGTTTTAACCTGCACACAAATTTTGGGGCTTTCAAATCCCAACCCTCCAGGTGCAGCTAAAAGATCAACCCCCTTATCTGGACCCTCTGGGCTCCGATAGGTAAAGAAGCCCTTGGCATTGAGAATTGCCTCAACTAAGCGGGCCATTCCGTGCCCGGAGTATTTGGCCGTTAGAAACTTGGCTATTTGATCTTTAGCGAAACGTTCAATATCTAAATCGCCTAAATCTTCACCGGAATCTGGCTCCCCAAGTCCTGGTTGTGATACTGGAGAAGTGGTTTTCCATTCGTTTTCCGACATTTTTTTAATTCGAGCTTCTGCATCATTCCGAGTGATGCGGCAGATAGTCATAGCTGCGCCAAAGGAATAAAGAATGTCTTGGTCAAAGTTTGAGCGGGGAATATCTTGAGCGAACCACTCTACTGAGCGTCCATGATAATAGGGGTCTGGGCCTTGTGGAATGAATTGGTATTGTCCTGTGATTTTTCCGAAATGGATTGAAGCTTTTTTCTTGCTTGGGAGTACAACCCAATCTCCAACCTGCATTTTATGGCCAAATGGCCAAATTTGACTGGCCCAGTTCCTTACTGTATTAGCCTTTGCATCAGGATATTCAGCCGCGAGCGCTTCTCGCAGAGCTATCGGTGTTTCCAGTGCAGCTATATTTTGACTGAAGCCATCCCAAGTAACATAAATGCAGCTCTCGTTAAGAAACTTAGCTTCATACTCTCCCGATCGGCCAGCTCTGACAAGCCAAATGCTCATAATGAAAACCTCTTATTGCGCTATAGACTAAGAATTATAGGGATCTGAATAACCTCACCTTTGCAATGTTATCCGACCAAATGTGCGACTTCGTTTCTCAGCGCTGATACATAGCAGTTATGCACCGGTCTTAAAAACTTTGTGATATGATTTGCCTATTTGTAACGGTTGAATTGACTTGCGGCGGAACGCCGTTAAGTCGAATTATTGGTTATAAATCTTTATTTAATACTTAAAGTTTCTTGTATTAATTTTAGCGATTTTTTGTATTCGCTACTGTTGGATTTGTCATCATTGAGTGTGTCTTGGATCATCAGACCAATTGTTTTTCCGTTGAGTACTTTCGAATATATTTCTTGAGAAAGATATATGTCACCAAGTTTTAGACTTAATCTAAATCCTTTAAGTTGAGATCCTTTGTATTTCAATATAGCTTTTTTGATTTTTACAGTCGCTTTCATACTTTCAAATTGTTGCTTCATTACGTCTACTAACAGTTCATTCGTAATAACTGTTTGATACTTCTGTACCATTATTGTATTAGTATCTCCATTCATGTTCCACATTGATACATCAGGATTTGATGTATCTTCTGTATATGCCATATTGGCGTTATATGAAAAAGAGATACCATCTATTTTGAATAATCTATATTTACTAAGCTTTACATTAACGATGTGTTCTTCTGTACCAATTTTGATTTTTTGATCATCATTTATATTTATTTGATGATCAACACCATCGACGGTGATTATAGCTGTTTGCTGATTAGCAAATGTAGTGAAGCAAAATACGAGAGAGCAAAGAAAGGGTAGCGCGAGTGTGTTTTTCATTTTTTTAATTCCTGAACCGTTCCGCTTTTATCTATAGATGTTTTTGAATTTCTATTGATTTTTCTTTTATAATGGCTAACCATTTATCGATATCAATTTTTATGATATCTTGTATTTTATAAAGATTCGATCCATCATTAAAGTAGACTGTATATTCACTCCGCACCAAATTCGGTCCAAGCAAATTAAGAGTTCCATATTTATTCGGATCTCTGATAAATTCTCGGTTAATATTTTCAATTAATTTTACAACCAGTACGTAATTTTCATTATATTTTTCTTTTAAACGCCCCCCCCATTCTTCGAAATTTATAACATCATGTTTTAAAAGCTTCAATGTAACCATCTCAAAATGATTTCTAATTTCTTTTGCTTCAGATACAACATGGCTTGCCCAAGAATCTGGTGGCATTATCGCACCTGATACTTTACGTCCAACTAATTCCCCGTCTTTTGAATAAGCAATAATTCTATCTCCCGTGTTATATATATCTTCTTTCGATCCTTCTAATAGTGATATTAATTTTTCATATTTGTTTTCAAGGTCATCAATAAATTTTTCGCGAGGATTTGAAAATGCACCGCAACTACTTGAAGATAAAAAAAATAATATTGAAGCTAACCAAATAATACGTCTTAACATTATTATTACTCCTTTTTTTGAATATCTACGCATTGTTTTTGCGACAAAATAGTGGAGTCGGTGTTGAGCCATAATAGGTTTGAAGATCCTTTACCGGGATTCGTTCTACCCTATTCCCTATCTTCTTCAAAAACCAACCCATCTGAAAGCAGACCAATCCAAAGCGGGTTTCCTTGATTCCCCCAAAAGAACTGAACAAAATTGAACTCAAAAATCTTCATGTTCTAAAATCCTTGAAGCCATTGGAATGATATGCTGATTAGATACCCGCTTGATTGGTTGCTTCAACCGTTCATTGTCAGCAACGGGGCGCGTGATCCAGGGCCCAATCTGAATATTCATCATTTTAATCCTTTCTTTTAGCTTACTTTTCCAAAGCACAAAAGTATTTTAAATACACCCATTGGAACTATCTAAACATACGCCAAGCTCACCTACTTAAAATTATTTTGGTATCATCGTTGGAATAAAATATACGAAGTTGGTTAGATATGTGTCACTCTCCACTAATTTTCGATAGTGCTGTGTAGTTTTATATGTTCATTAATAAGTTATAATATCGCTGTGGCCAGGTTGCTCTGTATAATGCTTCCGTATGACCCTCTTGCGACGCTATACACAAAGCGTAGCAGGATCAGTTATTCGATCTCACTAGGTAGCCTCTTCAATTTGTAGTGATGCAATGACACCATCCAGCCCCGACTTTATACTGTTATAGTGCCCAGGGTTTACTATAACAGAAATAATCCCAAGATGATCCTGATCTGTTGGAGACCAGTAAAAAATTCCAACGCTTCTCGCGCCCTGTCGCATTTCAATATCAACTTTTATTACGTCAGCACTACCTACTTTGCTTCGACCATGCTCTATGACACGGGTGACAATACCCTGCTCTTTACCCCACGACAGTTTTTGTTCCTGTTCATTTTCAATTGTTTTAAGGTAGTTCGATTGTGGTGGAATCATCATTGTATATACAAGGAGCCAACCCGAGCTTTCTGGCAAACGAATAGCCTTGAATGATTGAATGTCTAAAAGGCTCTTTTCTGAACGAGAACCATAGTTATTAATCATCTATTTCGTACTCGGGTCAGGCAGAAGCCAAAGCAATCTATCCATTACCAGGACGCTTCCAAAGATAGTGATTCCCGCACCCAGCAGCAGGAGAGGTAGAAAGACAGGCCGAAGTTGCTTCTTTGGTTACGCTGGGCAACCACAGCTGGGGCAAACCTTTGCTTCAGCGCTGATTTCATGGTCGCATTCTCGACAATTTATAAGTGCCATAATATTTCTCCTTTATTTGTTGGAATCAGTTTTATTGGTAAAGGTTTTTCGAATTAATATGCCTGATGCTAAAACGATTGCGAATGCAATCAAAAACTGCGCAAGGATTTGGTAAGCATCAGGGTATGTCCTCAAAAGATACATGAAATTATTGTAGAAAAACGTCTTCCATAATACTTCAGCGCCGTATTGCCCAAAGAGCATGAGTAATGCTCCCACAATTGCTAACATTATTTTAGTGGCACGTCGGAAACCCGCCTTGCCGCCACAAATATAGAACCAGACACCCGAGGCAATTATGAGGAAAATTGGGATTAGAGCGAATGGATGCATTGTTATTTCCTTTCTTTAGCAGAACGTATAGAGTTTTATGCAGCGTCCCGCACAACAGAAATTTGCACGGCCAAGTCTCTTTAGACGGATTAACAAAAACTTGGCTCCTTTCCATTTCGTGCGGGTAAAATTGATCCACTGCAGTTCCTATCTGCAGTTTTGAAATCATCATTCAAACATCCTTTTCCCCATTATTTTCACATCTGCTTTGTGGCCAACTTTCCCGCAAGCCCCTCACAAATGCTTTCATGTTTTCCCTAACAGCACCTTCACGAGAATAAACGATACGGGCCATGCCGCCTAAATCATTGGAGCTAAATCCTGATTCATAGGTTTTTGCCCAAATAATTTCTTCAGACAAACTTATGAAGCGATAGGTAATAGTATTTTTACCACGGCACTCAATCCCAGCGCTTTGGTATTGATATTGAGCGTTGATCGATAAAATAAGAATATAAATAATGTTTTCATAAATTAGGCATTTATCATTGGAGGTATTCCCAGACAATTTTTCCTGATTTATTTATAAGTTTTGAATTGCCATTAATTATTACACAGGCATGACCATCGATAAAACTGGTTGCTTCATCATATTTCGGTTCAATCACAAACTTGCCTGAATTATCTATAAAGCCCCATTTCCCGTTCATTTGCATTGTCATTCCTTTGTCTAAGTCCTCTTCAGCCATTACTAATGACCCATTAACCATTACAGAAGCTAACCCTTCGGAAAAATTATTTGCAGCTAAAAAGATGGCTTCATTCAATCTATTTCCTTTTTTATCAATGCAGATCCACTCAAAAAGATTAAGTCTTATCATGGCCCTGTCATCGACAAATTTGTAGGCAAAAAGAGCTTTATGATTAATCCTAAATATTATTTCGCCTCGTTTATCAATATATGCGTGACCTATATTATCTTTAATTGAAGCAAGTCCTTCGGAAAATCCTTCATCAATGCGATTATATTTCAAATCGATAACCAAATTGCCTTTAGTATCAATAAAACCATATTTTTCATTTATACTAACTCCAGCCAAACCTTCGGAAAAATTTCCAGCATATTCATATTTGGGTTGAATCGAAAATCGACCTTTTGGGTCTATAAAACCACATTTATTATTAATTTTTACTGATGCATTTCCTTCTGAAAAATCCCAAGCCTCTTGGTATTTAAAATTGATAACAACATTGCCAAATTTGTCTATATATCCACATTTATTATTTTTACAGACAGAGGCTAATCCCTCTGAAAACCGACGAACAGAATCAAATATAGGTTCAATTACAACCTTTCCCCTATCATTTATAAAACCCCATTTTTCATTAATTTTTACACCGGCCATTCCTTCTTCATTAAACGCCCATGCCGATGAATATATTGGTGGGGCAATAATTTTGCCATTAGGTGTAGCAAATCCCAACTTGCCATTATTATAAAACCTAAATGGAGTATCATTTGATGCAGCGAAACTATGACCGTAACATGTTAATATTGTAACTATAATTATTTTAAGAGTCAATTTTATTGACAGCTTTCTTCTAAGGTTTGTCATGCTTGATACCTCCTTGGATTAGGTTGCATTACATAAAAAAAATAATACTTAACCACGTTCTAAATTTTTGCTTAAACACCGATTTTCGCGTTACTTTTAACCGTCATAGCAATATAAGAATTTTCACTCGACATCACCGAAAGACCAGATTCAGATGAGCGCCATCCAGCCAGCTTAAGAAGGTTGGCATTCTGTGCCACGGAACCGATCTTAGAATCGGGTTGTGTGCTCTTTTGGGATAGGTGACGGTTATATCGTTGTCTTTAACAGTTATTTTTCCTTTTCCTCTAATAAAATTACGGTAAATCTTTGGTGCATCGCAATCTTCAAATCCTCGCAGTTTTTGTGACAGCATACTGTAAATCGTGTCCGCTATCATTGTCATTACAATGTCAAAGTGGACTTTTATAAGAATAGGAGAAGAAAGCATATTGAGGTTGAAAAATTTGACGGCTTCGGAAATGACGTTTTCAACCCGCCAGCGTCTGGCATAATTGCCAACAAGCAACCCAACGGGAGTATCAAAGTCGTTTGAAATCAGGAAGGAAGGCTTTTCCCGGCCATTGCCGCGGACAATCACTTGACGCAAACGATCGTCATAGTTTTTTAACTCGATGATTGATTCATATACAAGAGGGTTGGGATATTTTCGTTTCGCATTGGGAATGTTCACACATCGCCATGGGCCGAGTTTATCGATACTATCAACCAGCTTTTTTCCGCGACGTCGCAGTGTAACCATATTATACATTCTACTTTTTATCAAAACCATTTTCCTTTGCCTTTTCAAACCATTTTTTTGCCTCCTCCTTATTTAGTGGGACACCGGCCCCAACCGAATAACATACAGCCAAATTATATTGCCCGTTAGCAAAACCTTGCTCAGCAGACTTTCGGAACCATTTTGCAGCCTCTTCAAAGTTTTTTTGCACTCCAACGCCATTTAAATACATTACCCCTATATTGTATTGTGATGTAGCATAATTTTGTACAGCAGCCCTTAGAAACAATCTTACAGCCTCGCTTGGATCTTGTTTTACACCTTTTCCATCTAAATAAAGAAGTGCAAGCTCATCTTGTGATGCTGCATTTCCATTATCAGCTGCCTTTTTGTACCATTTTACTGATTCTTCATAATTTTTTTCAACACCGATTCTTCCATGATAAAATATATTTGCAAGTATGTATTGTGCTGGGACAAAATCTTGATTAGCAGATAATTGATACCATTTGATCGCATTATTAATGTTTATTTCTAAGCTTAAGCCTTTTTCGTATCTAACGCCAAGCCTATATTGTCCTATTGCATCATTACTTTTGGCTTCTTTTTGAATTTTTTTAAGCAGTGCATTGTCTCTTTCTAATTTGTCAATGTGCTTGTTGTACAATGTCATCAAATTTAAAAAGGCTCGCAAGTTTCCTTTACGTGCAGATTGGCACCACCAAAATTCTGCTTCAGTAAAATTTATATCAATCCCATATTCAGCTGAACCATTAACATAGATTATTCCAAGAAGTAATTGAGCTATATTGTTACCGTTTTTTGCAGCAAATATTGCATCCTCAACATGGGCACTTTCACTCCCGTTTAACACCTTTTCCCAATTAATATTTTTTATATCTATATTGCTAAATTCATCACTTGAAATTGGTGTCGTTGAATAATTTCCGTCAACAACAGGATATAGGGTTATCGTTGTTTTAGAATGTTTTGTTTCAGTCTCGATAATTTCGAAGGTTTCGCCTTTAGAATATTTAAATTTTTCAGTTCGGATACCGTACCTTGTGAGAATATAATACTCACCAGCGGCTGCACTGACAGTCCTTTTTTCACCATCTGGTACCTTAATTGATTTCAGTGTAGGCCCAACTAATTTTACTAAAGCGTATTCTCCAGCTTGATTATCAAAAGTAATGGTATTGGGAGGACTCTGGAATGATAATGCAGTATTGTCGGCGTAGAAGCTCATTACAAATAAAATGAGCAAAATATTGATTCTTGTGTGAAAGGATAAAAATCTCATGATAGCTTTATGTAATTTATAAATCACTATTATCACATATAGTTTTTAATATAAAAATTGACATAATCAATTGATACTTTAGAACCTTTAACCGAGTCTTTTGGAACTATAAAGAGGAAAGATAGCGTTCTTTTTTCTGTTGCATAAAAATGATAAGGTGTAGATTGAATATAATATTTATTCATTATAATATTCTTGGATTTCAATATTTCCTCACGAATAGATTCAGTCATCTCCCAAATTCCATCTGATATTTCATTGATAGCATTAAACTTTTGATGTCTTTTGTTAATAAACATTATTGTTCCCACATTCATATCAAAGTTTTCAATTGGAAGAAATGTCAATTTGGCGATTATAAAAATATGATTCTTAGTGGTAGATATTCTTGTATCTGGTAAAATATTTCGTAGCGTTGGGGGAAAGCAACGCATCACTTGTTCTTCGTTGGTTTTTTTTATCTGAATACTTTGAATACTTGCTCGTAATCTTGCCTCCGAATAATTTATATTACCTGGGTATAATTTTAAAAATTTAATATACTCATTTTTTTGATTTATGTTTCTTACCCTATTCCATTCAATCTCTTCTAATTCTCTATCGACCCAATTCTTATACCTTGATAACAAATATCTATCTTTTGAATCCTCCAATGTTGAATATGATTTGGAGCAATATTTCGATTTAAATGCCAAATATTCCTTTTTTGTATTAATTTTTGTAACTATTCAGCGTTTATAAAATTTATACTGCCCATCAGGTAAGAAACTCAGGCAGTTTTCCGTCAAACAACAATTCCAATGCGTGACTTGATTTTACTCCGTGTTTTCGACAAGTCGACAAGTAACTTCTAACGCGGCAAAAGATTTTGGCGCCATCCATTGATCGAAAACAGCCTGATATCTTCTGTTGAACTTTTGTCATTCGGATATCATTTTCACCCCGGTTGTTCGTAAACGGGACACGTTCATTATCGATGAATATAAGAACGTCCTGCTCAAAATCCCTTAGCCGTTCCAACAAGTTTCTGGATTTTGACCTCTTAATGCGACCTCTTTTGCCCTTTTCTTTTGGCTTGATTGGTTCCGGACATTCGATTTCGCCTTGTTTCAGGATTGCTCTATATTTAAGCCGGTATTTCTGTGACTCTGGGGCATCCAGCACGCCGCCGGCCTCGTTGACCTTGCAGTTGATCGTTTCAAGCAGATCTCCGAGTTTTTTCGCCCATTTTTGCTCATCCTGCTCCCAGGCCCTTGTCAGTTCCCTTAAATGATGTGCGTTGCACAAAGCGTGGGTACAATTGAGCTTATAGTAGGGCTTCCAATGGTCATGGCACAGCACCCCTTTGAACCCGGGCAGCACACCCATATCATTGAAGGCTTCCATACCCCTTTTTTCGTGGGGATAATAAAGAGTCCAGGTCTCATTGGATACGCAATGCAGCCAATGCCTGATACCCCCTATGTTGACGCCGGTTTCATCCGCATGTGCCATATCTGAGGCCGTCAGTTGTTGTTTAACCCGATTCTCAAAGTCGTCCAGAAGCCCAAAGGCCTCTTTGTTAAAATTGAAAATCGAGCCTTCGCTGACCGGTATATGAAGCTGGTCGGAGAAATGATCCTGTATTCTGTTGTACGGGATCAACTGGAATTGCGACATATAGACCGAGTGTGCCTTGAGCCCCGTTCCGTATTGAACCGCTTTTGTAACACCTTTTGGGAACTGAGCAACAAATCGGTTCCCCTCGTCATCCTTAAGGATCTGAGCCCGGTATTCCGTCACGACCCTTGAAATATCTATATCGAACACCTGCCGCGCTTCAAAGCCATCCTGCCGGTATCGTCCGGCAGGCAACTTGCGCCGATCAACCTTAATTTCCTTAACCCTGTCAGGGATTTCGACTTTTTGGAGTGTCGTGCCGACATGACCATTTTGGCCGCCGGGCTTTTTGCCTGTCTTTTTTCGAGTCGGCTTTATCCTGTTCGGGTCACTTGACGGCGGCTTGCTGCTATTGGTGCTGTTTAAATTCAAACGATTGGCAAGCAGGGTAATAACCAGAATCAAAATTTCAAACATCGATTTTGTAGCCGCGGACAATTGCTTGTCTTCACGTATAAGAAATTGTGCCTTTTCGATCGTTGCCTGTATGTCGATGTTTTCTATTTTCATTCGGTTCCTGTGTTGTCAATTGAAGCTACTATAACACAGGTTTTTAAACCGATATTTTTCTCCCTGTAGTCTACTCTGCTGCGTTTAAATATTTTAGACCTGACGAGCCATGTGCTCGCCTTAAAAAACTACACATGATGCCATAAGACCGTCTGTTTGTCGAAATACGAGGAATCGTCGACCCGGGTTGAAATTCAGGAATTTTCGCAAAAACCCTGTCAAGTCTTTTTTTACTCCTTTTTCATTATTTTCGCTGAATAGTTACTAATTTTTTTAGCTTTTTCCCATGCTGAATCGATTTTAATTAATTCAATGTGCATTTTTGCTTCGGCGTTATAGTTTCCTTCTGGATAACTTTCCAAATATTTTACATATGATTCAATTGTGTTACCATTTTTCGCATGCGCCCAATGAAGCATTTCTATATTTTTATATGCATCAGAAACAAATGTCCCTTTAGGATAAGTTCCAATATATTTATTGTATTCTTCTAAGGTGTCACTATTTTTTGCATACTGCCAATGGATGTTTTCAATTATTTTTTTAGCTTCTGAAAAATATAAGCCGTTAGGATAAGTTTCCGTGTACTCTATATATGATTCGATTGTGTTATCATCTACAATATTCTTCCATATTAAATCATGCGTTTTACGATTTGCTTCGTTTAAATATGACCCATTAGGATAAAATTTAACATAGTTTTCATATGATTCAATTGTGTTGGTCTTTGAAGCATTCTCCCAATGAAGGTTTTCAATTTTAACTTTTGCCTCATTGTTGTACTTTGAGTCAGGATGCACAATTAAGAAACTTTCATACGATTTTATAGTTGATTCTTCTTTTGCCTTATTCCAATCATTATTTACACTAGCGCAACATGTTAACGTTAAGGTAAGTAGTATTAAGGTACTTTTTTTCAAACAATTCATACAATTACCTCCATTATATTTTGATTCTAAAAAAAATGACGCGTTATATAAAATATAGTGCACCTGATAAGCATATTGAAAATTGGAAACCGTTTAGCCTGCAAGGTCTACAGTACAACCCGTCGATAGGCCGTAAACTGCCTCTCTTTTTTTACTGATAGCCCTTGCTATAGCAACTGCCCTACGTAACCAATCAACGGTTACTTCTTGATGAATGTTCTCGCCAACTGCTCATCTGAGGGCGAGACGGCGAACTTCTTGCGGATCTCTGCCATTGATTTTCCCTGCGTAAGCCAAATAGCTGCCTGAGCGGCAACCGTAATGTTAACACTTGGATTCTTACGTGCGTGTTCGCCGATGCGTTCAACGACGTATTTGATATTTACCGGAACTGATGAAATTGTAAACGTGTCGCTATCTGATGGATTATCCTTATCAAAATCTACACAGTACGCTATGAAAACAATTTTCTTCTTTTCCTTGGGTTGTAAGCTAATAAACGACTTCTGGCCAGATTTGAAAAAGCCTCCATTATGATAGAATACTCGCATTGCTATCATATTCTGGCCCGCGCGCCCATTACTGAAAAAGATCGGTTGTTTGAGGTTTATGCTTATGTTTTTTTCTATGCTTGTTTCATTGAACAGGTACCCTTCCACCGCCGCCCCTGAAGAGTTACCATTACCGTTGACTTCACCTAATTTGACATGACCTGCTTCTATCTCACTATAGAGATCCTGCACATCCATCTGCGCATTTGTGGTTCCTGCCAAAATGAAAATCAAAGCGAACAAAAATGCTGAAATCTTAGTCATCATTTCTCTCCCTTTTCAATGCGATCCTGTATGCAGAGTTAACCTATTTAATCAGCGGAGGGATAGTTCATTGCGTTCGTTGGAGCTCTAAATTAGAATAAATACAAAAAAAAATAAATTATTCAATATTGACTATTTTGCCGTTTTTTAATGTTACCTTGCCTTTACCGTGTAAATAAACGAGTCCGTATTTTTCTAATAAAATGAAAGTTAACGGTTCGTCCTCATTACTATCAAACAAGTACCCATAATACTCAATTTTGCTGATAAATCTATAGACCGACTGATCCCCTCGTGGGATCTTTGCAGTAGCTCTTCCGGTAAAAACTCCTCCCTCACCTAAAGAAAAGGATAAACTATCTTTTGGATAAAAATTGCTCATAGCAATAGTTTCACTATCTATCTGTTGCATCGCAATTCGGCTTGAGGGCTCTCCTTTAATTGTCCGTATATCACTTATTACCAGCTGGTCGCCAGGCCCTTTGGCTATGATTTTATCGATCAGAATATCTTCAATTACTTGCTTGGCTTCCATAGCCCAATATTGAGGTGGGTTTGTTTTAAGATAGGATAGCATTGCTAATCTCGTTTTTGGTATTCGATCGAATTCCCTTCTTTCTCTTGCAATCTTTTGTTTTTTATTTTCATCAGAGAGCCGTTCATTTATTGTTTTAGCATGAACCCCGTTGGGGTATCGTTTTAAATAGGCTTTATACGCCTTTTCGGTCTCTTTTTCTATCGCGTCTTTGTAGTACAATGTTTCCATTTTGCTATGTACTTCTTTATTAAATTTTCCTTTTCGAAATGTTTTTAAAAACGACTCATAGGCAGAAATTGTATCTTTCTCAACTGCTAACTCATATTGACAAGCTTCTATTTTATTTAAAGCCCCTTGCACTGCATTTCGAAGTTGCAGGTCGTCTTCTTTTTGTACCAATTTTAAATCATCAATCATATCTATAGCATTCATTATGCCTAAAGCCTTTGCGGCTGTAATTCGTTGGGTCGAATTCTTGTCCTTAACTTCATTTAGTAATTCCTTATTACTTTTTATCATAGAAATAAATATAGGTCGAACAACTTCCCCAAATTTACACCTATTTATAACGTCAGGTCCACCTAAATAACTACCCATCAGATGATGGTAACCATTTTTTTCCGTTAGTTCTAATAACTGGTGATAAATTTGATTATCTATTTCTTTTAAAGGATATTCTTCATCCACTAAATTTTCCATCGAAGCAAAGGCTATTGCACATTCAAAGGGTTCCATATTTTTTAGTTCAGGAGCAATAAGTTTTCCGAGTTCATAATCATGGAAGCCCGATTCCGTTATTTTGTAATATCTATTGTCATTTCCTCTTATAATAAAATGCATAAAACCAGCCATCTCTCTTGCTATAATAAAAACAGTCCATTTATCTTTACAAGGCGGGTCTTTTCTTAATTTATTTTTTTTTCTCTTTTGATCAAATTCGGTTTTATTAAAACTTTTTTCAATAAATTGACTGGCCTCTACAGCATGAGGTGATTCTGGGTAATTTATTATAAATCTCTGATAAGCCTTCACCGTGTTAACCAATCTTGCTCTTTCCCAAGCGCTATTTACTTTTATCTTATAAATTTGGGACTTCACCTCTGAAGCATAGCTACTTTGGGGATACTCGTTAAGAAAAGTTTCGTAAGATTTGATTGACCGCTGACTCTGTACATGTGCCCAATCAAGATCTTCCATCCCCTTTCTCGCAGAGATGATATGCAAACCTTGAGGAAATTTTTTGATATAAGCATCATAGCCAGCCTCGGAATCCTTCAAGCTTGCCGCCCGCCAACAAATATTGTCAAGCGTTGTTTTGGCATGAGCAACATGTGCGCTATTTGGATAATTTTTCAAAAATTCTTCATACGCTTGAATAGTATTTTGTTGCTTGGCATCATTCCAACGAATGTTGTCAAGCGCTGTTCTGGCATCAGAGGCATGTGCGCTATCCGGATAATTTACCAAAAACTCTTCGTACGCTTGGCTATTGTTTTGTTTTTTCGCATCATTCCAATCGAACGTTGCACAACCTTGAATCATCCAAAGCGCTACAACTGAGAATAAAAAAGCTGAAATTGTGCAAAATTGTTTTAATTTTCTGATAGCGCACATACATTCACCTCCTGTCTTTTGTTTATGTTTAACTTGGGCGGTTTCATTCATTGAATACTTGTTTTTTGAATATTTACCCTTAGCATTGTGGATTTAGAGTTCAACCATATTAGATTCGAAATGTACGATAGATCATTTCCAAAACTGCCACCATCTTTTTGGGACGAGGCACTATAATGTGGCTTCTGTCTCCGTTTGGCAATTGGAGTTCCATGGTGCGAAATCGTTACGAAAGAGCCAACTATGTCTTACATCTTCTGTAGGTAGATTCTCTTCGTCAATCATCAGGAACATACCGTCCTGGAAGCTAATGTTATCGAAGACTCGTACAATTCCATAGTTATCTGTGCGTTTATAAGGCAGTTTTGTCAGGGCAATAAGGGTCGATTCTGCCAGACCCATTAGTTGGCCGAGTGAGCCTAATGAAGGCGTAAAATCGCGATTCTGCGCCCAGACCCCGATAAATTTATCAGACTCGTTGTAGATCGGTACAATACTTGCCATTATCTTCTCCTTTCGTTTGATCTTGTATGACCAGTAATGCTAAACGGTAGAAAATTTGTTCACAAAATCCCCGGTAAACGTACATGCAAGACGCGCAACATCACTAAAATTCAAATTCTCGGCATCCCAAACCAATTCGAGTCACCACGATAAATTTAAATTTTTAACAAGCCCTGATGCATCGAACTCCATCTGCCGATCCTTTCCAAGATAGCAGTCGGCTATCTTGACAACGACAAAGAACGATTGTGCTGTAATGTTCTGCTTGGCCATGAAAGCTTTTGCGCTTTGTTCGTCTGGAGAATTGTATAATCGATATATTGCACCAATTTTCTCCACTTCCCGCACAAACTTTACGGGGTCGGACTCGGTTTCTGAAAGCTGATCCTCTTTGCGGACAATACGAACTTGCCCACCGCTCAGTTGAATACTCGTCCCAGGTTCGATTGACTTGATGTCTTCTGAGGTGAGTGTGGCTCCCGCAGCTTCAAGAAACGACTGGGCGTAGCGAGGCCCCTCCCCGACATAACCAAGGCTGAGGAAGTTGATATCTAAACGCCCCCTACGTTGGCCAGAGCATATCGTTGTGCCGTCCTCGTAGAAAAACCAAATTTCGAACTTGGGGAAATGACTGACATAGTCCACCTTGATTAGCGGTCCATGCCTCTCAATAATTTCTCTGGACATAGCGGCGTAGAACTGCTCGATGGTTCCTCCGTGTGATTCGTCAAAAGCCCGGTGTTCCACTTCATCAGGTGTATGTGTATCCTCAAATCCAGAATTAAGGTCGTTAGGGTCAATGCCATTGGCGTCCCAGCTATCCTGCACTTGCGCAAGCATCCTGTCATCGAGACAATGAAACACTTCCTTCAAAACTCGCAAACCCGCTCCACGCACTCGAAAATTTTTCTCCTTGCCCACGCATTCTACAATTGGAATGATGGCCTCGCGCATCTTTAGCTTCCCCAATGAAGCGATTGCCTCGTAGCGGACGTCCCATACAGGACTATCCAACAGTATAATGAGGGCCTCCACATCGGATGATCCCTTCCCTGCCGCTCCGCCAGACGGAGTCTCCAGCACCGACTCCGCTGATGTGGTTGGGATCGTTTTTGTAACCTGCTGAATATCAGGCCTCCGGTTACCAAATAGCCTCTTCCAAAAACTCATATTAACTTTTTTATTTTTAAAAAGATCATACAATAACTGAATAGCGAATTGTGTTATATTATCATCTGCCTTCATCAACTCACGAGCAACTTCGTGGCGAAGTTCTGCTCCTTCTGAATTATATCTTATGGGACCTTGACTACTCGCCCTGTCCGCAAGATTAAGAAAAAATTTTTCGGCTTTATTGAAACCAAAAGGTTGACAAACATATGCAAGATTTAGAAAGGGCTTAAAATCCACGAAAAGGTCTGCCTCACATTGTAAAAAACAGGCTCTAATCCACCACGATATCGCCGGTCGATATAATTTTTTTTCGAATGCAATATCAGCCAACTTGCCACACAAGCTACACTTACTAAGGCTTTTCTCCAATCCTTCTATAAGAATCTTTGCTGATTTAGCCCCCTGGCCTAATTCTTTGTATATATCCGAAGCTCTTTGGTAAAAAAGGAACGAATCTGGATAACTCTTAAGCCCTTTTAGGCAAAATTTTAGCGATCTTTCTAACTCACCATTACTTAGCAGTTGATCTATTTTCGGCAACTCTTTAAAATGAGAAAACCAACGGTCATCTTCCAATTCTTTATAATTTATTGAAAAACATTTGATTATAAAAGGATCGATTTCTGAATTGGTTGTCATTGATTCCCAAGTAAGTGTATTATTGCCTTTATCGTTGCTCACATCCACATTTGCGCCTTTGGTAATTAACAACGCTGCGTTTTTTTTGTGGCCTTGAGATTCCGCAACCATAAGTACAGTTTTTCCTTTTTTGTTAAAAAAATTCACACCTCCGCCATTGGCATTGATGAACTGCGCAATTTTAATGTGACCATTATCTAATGCAAGCATACGCGCATTTTTTCCTTTTTCGTTAGTTATATACACATTTGCTCTTTTGGTGATCAATAACTCTGCGATCTTTTTTTGGCCTCTCTCTGATGCAAGCATAAGCGCCGTTCTACCTTTTTTGTTAACCACATTCAAATCGGCACCCTTAGCAATGAGTAACTCTATAATCTTTTTGCATTTCCTTTCTACCGCAACTATAAGTGCAGTATTGCCTTTTTTGTTAACCACATTCAAATCGGCACCCTTAGCAATGAGTAACTCTGGAATCTTTTTGCAGTACCTTTCTACCGCAACTATAAGTGCAGTATTGCCTTTTTTGTTAGTCACATTCAAATCGGCCCCGTTAGCAATCAGTAAATCTGCGACTTCGATCTTTGTGTCCCCGCCCTCTATTGCAAGCATAAGCGCAGTATTGCCTTTTTTGTTAACCACATTCAAATCGGCACCGTTAGCAATCAGTAAATCTGCGACTTCGATCTTTGTGTCCCCGCCCTCTATTGCAAGCATAAGCGCAGTATTGCCTTTTTTGTTAACCACATTCAAATCGGCACCCTTGGCAATCAATTCCTTTACAACAATCCTTTGGTTTCCAGATACAGCCCACATGAGTGCAGTACTCCCCCATTCATCCGCTGAATTCACATCTGCACCTTTGGCAATCAGTAACTCTGCAATCTCTTTATGGCCTTGATTTGAAGCCAATGTAAGCGCAGTCTCCCCATATTTGTTTGCCGCATTCACATCTACGCCTTTGGCAATCAGTAACTCTACTATCTTTCTGAAGCCTTGATAAGCTGCTGAAATAAAAGCAGTCTGCCCATATTTGTTTGCCACATTCACATCTGCGCCTTTGGCAATCAGTAATTCTGCAATTTCTTTGTGGCCTTGATTTGTAGCCAATGTAAACACAGTGTTCCCATTTTCGTTTGCCACATTCACATCTGCGCCTTTGGCAATCAATAACTCTGCAATTTCTTTATGGCCTTGATTTGTAGCCACTATAAGCGCAGTATCCCCTTTCTCGTCAGCCATATTCACATCTGCGCCTTTGGCAATCAATAACTCTGCAATTTCTTTATGGCCTTGATTTATAGCCACTATAAGCGCAGTATCCCCTTTTTTGTCAGCCATATTCACATCTGCGCCTTTGGCAATCAGTAATTCTGCAATTTCTTTGTGGCCTTGATTTATAGCCACTATAAGCGCAGTATCCCCTTTCTCGTCAGCCATATTCACACCTGCACCTTTGGCAATCAGAAACTTTGAAATTTTTTTTCGGTTGAAAGATATAGCCAACGTGAGTGCAGTATTGCCTTTTTTGTTAGCTATATTCATATCGCCCCCTTTTGCAATGAGTAACTCTGCAATCTCTTTGTGACCTTGATCTATAGCCACTATAAGCGCAGTATCCCCTTTCTCGTCAGCCATATTCACACCTGCACCTTTGGCAATGAGTAACTCTGCAATTTCTTTGTACCCTTTCTCTGATGCAAGCATAAGCGGAGTCTCCCCATTTCCGATACCCATATTCACATCTGCGCCTTTGGCAATGAGTAACTCTGCAATTTCTTTGTGGCCCCTACCTACTGCCAAAAGGAGTGAGGTAAGCCCACTTTCGTCTGCTGAATTCACATCTGCGCCTTTAACAATGAGTAACTCTGCAATCCCTTTGTGGCCTTTAACTGCTGCCAACATGAGTGCGGTAACCCCCTTTTCATCTGCTGAATTCACACAAAACTTAGGCGTTTTCTTGAACATCAAGAATTTACGGGGTGCCAACATCTTCTCAACAACATCCAATTGACTATTTTTAATCGCTTTAAAAACTTTAAAAAGTTTCTTGTTATGGTTCATCCCTACCCCCTGCGCTTCTTGAGTCTAATTTTTTTGCCCTATAATTGCCCTTAGCCGGAATTTAAAAATCAGCCAGCTACGATGGAGGCAGTGGCGATTTGTGGGCCATGTTTGCTGGAGCTTGGCGAACTGGTTGGATTTTAGGATGTAGCTTTACTGGGTTGAGGGTTAGGTTCAGTAAGTGTATACAGCAGCTATCTGCAATCGGAATATGCGTTTGATTATACATGAGTATCACACGAAAATCAGACATCTAAAATTTTGGGATTACTTGCCAATATCACCGCCGGCACCTGATTTATTGTCCATTGATCATCCTGCCAATAAACAACAAAACCCCACCTCTCATAATTCATTGAGAAACAGGGTTTTTAGTATTCATTGTGTCTGCCCGTCCTTTGTTAAAAGTGTGGAGCAATATCAACTTTAGCAAGAACACAATTCATACAACTACTTAGGATATATGTCAAAATATTATTTGTGGCCGTATTCACTAAATGGGCGTTCAACTTCAGCGACCCATCACCTTACAGCCGATCCCCCTCGTACATTAAGGAATAAAATATAATAAATATACTGTAATATCGTACCCTTACACTCCATCAGTCATCTCATAGTGTACAATGCAAACAGGCATAGCGTAGCATCCAGTCCAGTACGACAATCCTGATTTATCCTGCAAATGTCATAAGCAAAATTGTTCTGGATACGTTTTTTTCTAATGGGATGGTTTGCTGATTTGATGGTGTTCCTACACTATTACCATTACTATTATTTTATCATCCATGTACCCCTCAAGAACCGCCAGGTGACCATGACGCTATGACGACATGACGATACAATTCTATTAACTGTTTTTGTTTTATCCTCTCCCAACCCACTTCCAAATCCCAGCATCGTGGTCGTATTCCCTCAAAGCACCCTCGCCATATTTTGACCTGCCTGCCAACAGACTGCCCTATCGGGTATAGTTGAAATTTTCAAATCCCAATAATTCATAGCCTCCACCTCCCATATAGTGACCATGGGGGTAATAGGTCCCACGTGCTTTATAGCCCCCCTAGGGCCCTTGCTACTGTAGCCACCACCAAACCAGTCACGTAATCTCACAACCATTCATTTCAACCATACGCAGGGCGTTTCCGTCATTTCGATGGATGCGCCCTTTTGCGTAGAAAGGAGCCAATCATGAAACAGCTTTCCCTATTTACCAGCACCACTCCCGGTTATCCCAGCAAGTTTATCTCATCCTACCGCGTCACATTAGTCCGTGATCGTCCCCTCCCGTTCGAGCCTTGTCCTATTAATAGTTCCCAGCAGGTCCAGCCCATTATCCGTAAACTCATCGAAACCCAGGGGCAGTCTGATCGGGAGCAATTTGTCGTACTTATGCTGAACGCCAAAAATGAGATTATCGGTATAAATATCGTTTCCACCGGGACTATCTCATCGGCCCAGGTCTGGCCTCGTGAGGTTATAAAGCCGGCAATCATCGCCAATGCAGCAGCCCTGATTCTGGCACACAACCATCCCTCGGGGCACATTTCCCCATCACCGGAGGACCTGGCCATGACCGAGCTGATCGTTCAGGCTTCCAAAATCATAGGCATCACCGTTCATGAGCATTTGATCATCTCCATGTTCGATGACCGCTATTACAGCTTCGCGGACCAGGGCCTCATCAAAAGAATGTACGACAAGATCAACTAATCACATAACGAGCGTTTTCAAAATGGAGCCATTTGCCCAGCCGGCAAGTGGTTTTTTTATGTAAAAGGGAGGTGATAAAACATGGCATACACGCCGGAGTTGAGCATAGAAGCATCCTGTACACTTCGCCGTATCGCATGGGCATTGAACCAACCTATGACCCGCACCATTCAGGAAATTTTCAGCTATCTGCCTCAAATCATGGACCGTCAGATGGTCTGCCAGGCATGCCGCGACAAGACCCGCTGCGCTGACTGTCCGTTTTCTGCCAACAAATCTAAGGAGGTGATGATCGCTAATAAGTAAACGCCACATGCACTACCCATCAAGACGGCCTGGTCGAATTTTCGGCCGGGTTTTCGTGTTTTTTAACCCACTAAATCGAAAGGATTATATCATGGAAAATCACACCCAGACCAACCAGAAACTGAACAACACAGCCGTCATACTGCCACCAGAAGCCAGGCAGGACAACACAGCAACCCTTCCCATTGCAACGCCGGTATCCCCTATGGATTATCCGGTTGAACGGTTTTCGCAGGCTCTGGAGCGTCGTGAAGACAATCGCATGGCCCTGTTGAAATGGATTCAGCCCAATCTTAAAGCAGGGGTCGACTTTGGTAAAATCCACGTCGTTGGAAAAGACAAATGCCGTCTGGCCAGGGAGGGCCGTGCACAAGAGTGCCTTGATCCGAGGCATTGGAGCAAACCATCCCTGTGGAAGCCAGGCGCCGAGAAAATATGTGGCATGCTGGGCCTGATCCCCAGGTTCCCTAATCTCAACGAGTATGAAGCCGCCGTGCTTCGCGGGATAGACATCATGGTGATCATACTAAAATGCGAGCTTCATACCGGAAATGGGTTTATCGCAGCAGAAGGGACCGGAGCCAGGCGTATTGCCCAGGACAGTGGTGATATTAACAAAAGCCTGAAAATGGCTGAAAAGAGTGCGCACATAGACGCCACCCTCCGAATTGCCGGGCTTTCAGAACTGTTCACCCAGGACCTGGAGGACATGGGAAAAGGAGATCGGGAACGTAATTCCCCAGCTGCAAATCAACAAACCCCGCATCATCAGGAGCAGCAACGGGAAAATCCCCCCGCCGGGAATAACGGCAGGCAGAGCCATACGGAAAACCACAGTGAAAATGGTTCTTCCGACCCATCCAACGGCCAGACAAACGGCAACAGGATCACCGGTAAACAGTACAAGTACATCATGGATCTCATGGAAGGCGCAGGTATGACCAAGCGCGAACTCAACGCTCACTGTGTAAAAGCGTATGGGTCGGTGGTGGATCACATCACCCGGGCCGATGCTTCCAACCTCATCGATCTGCTTCAGAACCGATAAGTTGATTTATTCAATCAGGGAAGGTGCCGTGACGGGCCTTCCCTTTGTATACCAAAGAAAGGAAAAATATCATGACAAAGATGCAGGCATTACAGAAGTTCCAGACCGAATTGCACGTCAGTTATAGTCAGATTTTCACTTACCTGGCCTGTCCGTTGAAATACAAATTCCAGTACGTTGAACAGCAGCCCCAGGAAAGAGTGGGTATCGCCCTGCCTGTGGGAAGGGCCATTCATTTGGCCATTGAGTACTATTATCGCAGTCTGATGAAAGGCATTCTGGTGGCCCTGGAGGTGATTCAAGAGCTTTTCGCTGACAGCCTTAACGCTGATCTGGACCAACGGGACATTCCCATCATTTACAAAAAGCAGACCCCTGACAGACAAAGTGTCATCGACATGGGCAAAGGGTTGCTCAAGGCCTTTTACGCGAACATCGATATAACCGGATTTGAGATCGCCGGTGTCGAGTTGCCTTTGACCGCAAGGCTATTTTCCGAAGAAGGAGAGCCCATAGACATGATTGTCACCGGCATTATCGACCTATTGCTGAAGGATGAACAGGGCTACGTCATAGCAGTGGACAACAAAACCGCCAAAAATCCATATGCCCAGGCCACCGTGGATGATGACCTTCAGTTGACCTCATACGCCTACCTGCTGGCAGCGAATAAATACGTTTTTCCCACTGCTGATGTCTATTGCCGGTTTGACGTGATGCGGAAATTAAAAACGCCCAAGTTCGAGCAGCATTACACCATCCGCACCGCCGTACAACGGAGACGGTTCGCCAAGCTTACCGGCACTGTTCTGGCTGGTATCGATGCCCGGATTTTCATGCCCAACAAAAGCTGGTTGTGCAGTGACTGTCAATTCACCGAGGCCTGCAAGGCCTGGTAGGCGATCAAAGCCCTGGCATGGTGCTGTCGGGGCTTATCCACAACAATTCAAAAAAGGAGTTCTCATGTCATGCAAGAGTTAAACGAAAAACAGAAACAGGCAGCCGATTTCATGTTCGGTACTGCCTCGGTTATCGCCATTCCAGGCAGCGGAAAAACACTTACCATGGCGGCACGTATCGGTAATCTGGTTAAAAGCGGTATCGCCCCGGACAAAATTCTGGGGCTGACCTTTACCAAAAACGCAGCCTGGGCCATGCGGGATAAACTTCAGCCGGTTCTCTGCGATCAGAGTGCCGGTGTGCTCCTGTCCACCATTCATGCCTTCTGTCACAGGCTGTTGAAAGAATCAGGATGCAGGTTTGAAATGCTTTACGGAAAACGCCAGGTTTTTCTCATCCGCAAAGTGATAAAAAAGCTTCGGATGAACGATTTTTCAGCAGGCTTCATGCTCCGGGAAATTGGCTTTGCCAAGTGCCGGCTGATAAGCGCAGAGCAATTTAATGACCGTTGCAAGGATAATGAAGAGCTACGGAAGGTGGCCAAAATTTATCTGGCGTATGAGGCGGAAAAACACAAGCGACTGCTGCTTGATTTCCATGACCTTTTATTAAAGACCCATAGTCTGTTGAAATCTCATGCAGACATGAGAGCCGGATATCAAAATGCGTTTCCTCATATCCTGGTGGATGAATACCAAGATACCAATCCGGCACAGGTGGAAATTCTAAATCTGCTGGCTCAAAAAAGCGATCATTCCAGCTTCTGGGTATGTGGCGACGACTGGCAGAGCATTTTCAATTTCGCAGGGGCACAGGTGGAAAACATTCTCCAATTCGCAGAGCATCATCCGGACAGTGTCCGTTTTATTCTGGATACCAATTACCGGTCATCCCCGCAAATCCTGTCTGCCTGCCAGCGTCTCATCGACCACAACACCCTGAAAATTGATAAACAGCTCAACACCATCAACCCGGATGGGGAAAACGCCATTGAATTGGTGGCTCTCTCCGAGAAAGACGAAGCGGAAAAAATCATCACGGAAATAAAGGACCTGGTCGAAAGTCGTGGGTTTGAATACCGGGACATCGCAATTTTGTTCCGAGCCAACAGCCAGTCCAGGGCCATCGAGGAGGCTTTATCCAGACACGATGTTCCCTATCGGATCGAAAGCGAGGCCAACTTTTATCAAAGCTACGAGGTCAATATCCTGCTGAATTACCTTCAACTGGTGGAAGGTCCGGATACCTTTGACGGGGATGATGCCTTGAAAACGATTATCAACATGCCCAATCGGTTCATCGGTCACAGTTTTATCAAAAGTCTGGAAGCCTATGCCGAATCAAATGACCTGCATCTTTACCCGGCCCTGAAATCCATGCCGATTGGCGCAAAATACCTGCAACGGGGCATTGAGGAATTTACCGATCTAATCGATTACCTGATCCAGAACAAGGACTGGCTGGAGCCCGTCGGCATCCTGGATCACATTCGCAATGAGCTTGATCTGGACCGGTATCTGGCAGACGGATTGGCAGAGCCCTTTGATGGCCCGCTGGAAAGCCTGGATCAGCTCCAGATGGCCGCAGGTGGATATAAAAATACGGCAGAATTTTTATACAACGTGGATTCAGTTCGAAACAGCAGCGGCAGTGATGAAAACGGCGTGACCCTTTCCACCATTCACAAAGCCAAGGGGCTGGAGTTTCCCGTCGTGTTTGTAATTGGCATGGTGGAAGGCGTGATGCCCAGTGCCAATGGAGATCCGGAAGAAGAAAGAAGGATTGCTTTTGTGGCCATGAGCCGCGCCATGCGTCTGTTGTATCTTTGCTGGTCCCGTACTCATCTGGAACGGCCGGCCCGGCAATCATCATTTATCAACGAGGCTATGAAGCCAAAGGAGGTGATCGAAAAATAACAATCTGACTATCGGGACAGTTTGTCCACAAGTTTAAAAATAACAATTTAACCGTCAGGACAGTTCGTCAGCAGGCCCTCTTGGAAATAACTCCTTGAGGGTTTTTTTATTTTTACAATCTACCCATGAAAGGACATTACAAATGAAAACTACTCACACGTTAGAAACGGCAATCACAAGGGTTCACGAACAATCCGCCCATCAGTACGATGACCTTGTCGCGGTTCAGGACCTGCACTTTGACAGTCTGGAACAAATGGACATCTCGGGTCAATCGTTCAGCGTGCTTCCCAGCGCTCAACGGCTGCTGGCCAACAGACTGCACGTTCCCTTCAGCTACTTGAAAAGGTGCCCCCAGGAGTTGCAGAGCAGAAACCTGAACTACTGGATCGAGCAGGAAGCCCGTAATCGGCAGTCTCTGTTTTGCCGGTTTGACGGGCAGGCTTTACGCGGCGTGTTTACAGAACGTTACACCGCCATTGATCATATGGAAGTGCTGACCAAAATGCTGGAATATGGATTTGATCCCTCCGGCGAGGTTCAGCTTTCTCTGGACCCTGAAATCATGGTGCTTAAGGTGCCCGAGTATGGCCAGCAGTTCCAGTTGTCTGAAAAAGACAAAATCGTACCCGGTATTTCCATCGCCAATTCGGAGGTCGGCATCCTGGCCCTGTCCATCGAGGCCTTTTATTATCGGCTGGTCTGCACAAACGGTCTTATCGCCAAAACAGCCGTGGGTGCCCGGTACAAGCACATCTCGCGAAAGGTTATCGACGAATTCCCGATAATCCTGCAAGGGGTCGTAAGTCAATCACGGCACGGTAAAGACCGGTTTGTTCTATCCACTCAAACACCAGTGGACAACCCCATGCAGGCCATTGATACCTTTGCACGGCAGTTCCAGATTTCTATAGAAGAGACCGGGATCATCAAACAGGCTTTCTATCTGGAGGAAGGCGCGACCATGTTCCATATAATTCAGGCCTTCACCAGAGCGGCACAGGATAGAAGCCTGACTTCTACGGGTGCTTACCGGCTTGAAAGGGCCGGCGGACACCTGCTGGGTATGGTTAAATCGTAATCCGCTAAACAGTTCCCAGACAATCCACAACTTTTCCAAAGCCCTCATGGCCATCGTGCCGTGGGGGTTTTTCTATTTTAAGGAGGCACTCATGATTTATATCGGTATTATCGGCGCACGGAAATACAAGAACCGTCAGTCTGTCATCAATCTGGTTCATTCGCTCCCGTCCAATTCAATCATCGTTACCAGTTCATGCAGAGGGGTATGCACATGGGCTGACAGCGCGGCAAGGAATATAGGCTTTGATGTCAAAACCTTCACGCCCGATCTGGAAGATATTCATAACAAAGCCGAAATGGTAAATCGCTATTACAGGCGCAACCGCCAGTTAATTGAGGCCTGTGAAATCGTTCACGCATTCATCAGCCAGGAAGCCGGCCTGACCGGTGGCACCAAATACGAAGTTCTGTATGCCAAGCGCCTTAAAAAGGAGCTGTTCCTTCACTGGGAAAACTCAAAGGTTCAGCGGATCAGGGGGCAGCAGACGCTTCCGTTTAAGCCCAGGGAAAAGGATCAAGCCGTCGGCTGGATGAACGTCTTTTCTGAAGCACTGGGATAACCCTGCCAATTGCAAACAGGCCCTCATGGCATAGCACACCGTGGGGGCCTGAATGCGCTACAGACACCATTTACAATCACCACGAACGCCCTGTTATTCGAGATATTTGCGGGGTATTTTCCATGGAGGATACAGTGGCATGTCTGAAGACGAAAAGACCCCGTACAGAGAAGATGCAGAGCGTCTGGGGGATATTCTGAACCGCATTATGAGCGGTCGCAGGTTCCTGCTGGATTGCGGAAATTTTGTATCATTTAACTGCCATCCGGCCGGCGACAGCACCATTGGCAATGAGGACGATCTTAAAATTACTTGTAAACAGCATTTCAATTGATCTATAACAAAAAAGGAGGATACGATGTGTGACTTTGATGATGACTTTGATGATGACGGATTCATGGATGATGAACCGTTTGACGATATTACCTCTGATCAAGACGAGGCCATAGATGAGGCAGTGGAGACTGACACAGATGATTATTCTGGACCTGGTTGGGAGACAATAGCCTTTCTGGGGGCCATGTCAGAGGAAATCGCCGAGGAAAAGCAAAGGCGAGAGCGGATTAGGCGGGAGATACTTGGGAAGGATTACCTGAAGTCTGATTTTGATTAAATTGGAGGCCCTGCTTTCTGAATCATTAGAGGCGGGGCCTTTTTCCCATTGGAGCACTTTCGACTGCTATAAAATTGAATGCCCGTTTTTCGTGTGTTCAATGATATTTTGATAAGTTGACACTGTTTGGATGAAGGGCGCACATTTGGATAGTGGCAATATTACGATTTTAGCAGTTTGTTTTTCGTGTGATATTATTAACATATCTGATCAGAGACATGAAGTCGCACATTTGGTCGGATAACATTACAAAGATGATGTTATCCAGATCGCACAATCACTTGGAGGGAGGAAAAACCAATGAAAAAATCATACTTTTGCCTTTTCCGACTGCTTGTGTGCATTATAGCTTCCCGGTTTTGTATTCCTAATGTGTATGCATAAGTTTATTCTTTCATATTAAGAACTTGACTTTTAAGCCCTTACCTTGTATTTCTCTCTTGTATGTTTACTTAAAGATAATGATCTGAAGCGCTCATAACCTTTAACGGGTAGGGATAATCAGACACAATGAATACAAAAAGACCCCATTCTCAAGAATACTGAGTGATGGGGTTTTGTTGTTTCTGAGAAGATGTCTACCGGACAATAAATGAGCGGCCGGCGGTGATATTGGCAAGAGCTATGCCACGATTTTAGCGAACTGTTTTTCGTGTGCTATCCTTAATGTATCTGCATTGAGACATTAAGTGGCACATTTCGTCAGATAACATTACAAAGGTGATGTTATCCAGATCTGCACACTCACTTGTTGGGCTTGGTGGCTGTATTCCGATTTGAACAGATTAAAGAGGCAATTAATTGGAGGAACCAATTGGCAGGTCAAAGAACACATGCAGATAAGACAGCCGCAGACGACACATCGTTAGGATTTGATTATCAGTATTATTATTTTCTGCATCGAGTTTTAAAACTTGGTAAGCGGCAGTCCGTTGGCCTTGAGGTGAAGGATGATGTTCATACTGAATTGGAAAATGATCAGCAAATTCTTATTCAGCTAAAACATACAACTCAACGAAAACGCGACGGCACCACAATTAATCTCACCACTTTTGATTCAGATCTTTGGAAAACTCTTTCGAATTGGAGCAAGGTGATCAGCGACAAAGGCTCAGGAAGAAATTCCGAAAAAAGCCAGTTGAATTTTGTCGATAAGACTGAGTTCATGCTCGTTACAAACAAATCACAAACCAGCAATTGCCGATTCTTCGATGTTTTGGAGAATATAGAGGATTCAAGAAAACAAGTTGAACTTTTAAAATCCCAAACAAGAGATTCTACCATAAAGGATTACATTCAGGATGTTCTAAACTTAAGTGATCATGTTTTAACTGCCTTTCTTGCAAAGATACATTTGGAGCATGATGTTGAGGATGTCATAACCCTTTGCAAGGAATCAATAGCAGAACATCATATTCCAGAAGATAGCGTTGAGCAATTATTTAGAGATTTAGATTCCCAAATTAGACAAGATAATTTTATATTGATCAAGAATGGTGAGAAAGTTATTATATCTTTTTCGGATTTCTCCAAGAAATTCCGACGTTTTTTTGATCTTGCGCGAAACCCTGATCTCAAGATATCAGAATACCACGAATCTTTGCCCGCCAATCTAAAGGATCAAATATTTATCCGGCAGCTTACTGATATAGGCGACTTGTCCAAAGACGATGTCGAATATATGTCCGATTATACCCGTTACATGCTTACAGTTAAGACAAACCTTCTTCGATGGCAATCAGGCGGTGATCTTACTTCAGAAGAGGTTATTAAGTTCAATGGTGAAGCCAAGATGAGATGGCAAAACAGATTTCATGCAATTCATCGGGGAAAGAACAAAAAAGAAGGAATAGCCTTGGCACTTAAGGTGCTTGACGAAATTCGGATGGAGAAGCTTACGCTTGGCTCTCAATACATGGGAACGGAATTCAGTAATGGTGAATACTATTATCTATCAGATATTCCTGAAATTGGATGGTTGTCGGATTGGGAGACAAAGTATAAATGACTGGCAAACTATACAATAACCTTGGCATTTGTTCGTTGGGGATTGTCGCCACTTTGCAGCATACTGACTATTTACCAATTTCCAAAATTCTTTTGATAATGCCCATCATCGCACATTCAGAATTAACAAGCTATTTGGCCCGTTCGACGACCAAAGTAATGAGTGTCGAACAAATTATCACGAAACAGCCAAAATATTTTTCCAATTTTAATGACCGATTTTATGATGGCATGGTAGCTTCAATAAACTCGCTGCAATTGTTAACTGAAATTGCGGCTATCGATTGGTCTGACGGGCATTTTTCAGTTTCCGAGCAAATAAACTATGAAAAATCCATGGGTGCCAGATCTAAAAAGATATTTGATGCTGCTGCAAACATTTCCAACCTTCTGAAGGACGATGCTGACAATCTTTATACAAATCTGAGGGTCCAGATATGAATTTTCATTTTAAAAAAATTATTCTATGGCTTCACAGTGGTGAAAAACGTGAACTCATTTTTCAACCCAATAAAGTAAATGTAATTACCGGAGGCAGCAATACTGGAAAAACCGCAATCATGCAAATAATCGATTACTGTCTATTCGCAAGTCGTTCGAAATTACCCGAGAGCATCATTAACGAGAATGTGGCCTGGTATGGCATAAATATACAAATTAATGAAAAGAATTATACGATTTGCAGAACTGCGTTATCCAAGGGAAAGGCTACCCATAACTATTTTTTCTCATCATCCGGTGAAATTCCTGAATTCCCAAAGGCCAATAATGAAGAACGCACAGTAAAAGCCTTGCTTGAGACTGAATTTAGCATTGACCGGAAAATTGCGATACCATTTGGCGGCAAAATGCTGAAAGCTGGCTCTAAAATATCGCTTAGATATTTCCTTTTGTTTACAACGATCTCTCAAGATATTATTGCAAACAGCAGAGTGTATTTCGACAAGCAGGACGAATCGCGCTATCAGGAAGCTTTGCCTAGGATTTTCGATTTAGCGGTTGGGATTGACAGTGTTGAAAATATTCTGGCACGAGAAAAAAAGTTGAGCATTGAGTCCGAGATAAGAAAATTTGAAAGAAAACAGGACAGAATTGATTCAAAAAAAGATGACTTTCAAAAGGAACTTGTGGGTGTTGTTAAACGTGCCAAAGAATTTGGCCTCCTTGAACCAGATACCAATATACCAGAGGCAATTTCAAATCTCAGAAAACCCATTGATACTCTTATAGACCAAGCGACAGACAGGGCATCTGACAGATACAATAAGTTGAAAGGCGAGTATTATAGGCAAAAACGAGTTATTCGAAACCTTAAACAATTAAAGAACGAATACGTTTCCTATAAAGTTGCGCTCAAGGATGTGCAGGATAGCCTCAAACCAATTGAATACCTCAACCAAAAATATTCAGAGCTGATAAAAACATCGATTTACTATGAAGTGATTTCGACATTGGAAGCTGATTTTACATCGATCAAATCTGATATTAAAAACCGTACTCCTATTGATGTGAATATATTTGACCTCATACGGGAGATAGAGAAGTCTGTCCAAGAGATCCAAAACAAGCTTAATGAAATACCAAAAGAAAATAAAAGCTTTGAAAATGATAAAGAAAAATTTCTATTTCTCGGAGAGACTAAAGCAAAGCTTGAAATCTACAAAGCATCAGATAAACAAGCACCCGATGAAATACAGGCTCAATTAGAAGCACTTCAATCGAGCTTAGATAGCCTTCATGTTATGGATACCACTGAAAACAAGGCTATGTTTGTTAAGCTACTAGAGGAAATAATTCAAATTTATATTAACTTTGCGGGCGATGTATTGGAAAACTATCAGAAATATTATCCGGTTTTTGATTACACGCAGAAAGCTCTGTTATTACGTAGGCCAATGACGGATTTTATCGAGAATGTGGGAAGCAGTTCAAATCATATGTTTATGCATTTATTTCTCTTTCTCGGCCTTCATGAGTCTATTAAAAGGAAAATGACCCCATTTGTGCCCTCTTATCTAATTATAGATCAACCAAGTCGGCCGTATTGGGGAGAAGGCGAAAAAAAGAAAGAAAAACTTGATCGAGGTGATGAAAGCAAGATTCGCAGGGCTTTTGAACTTTTAAATGATTTTATTGAAAGGATACAAAGAAAATTAACAAGCGAGTTCCAAATGATTGTTTTTGAGCATGTTCCCCCATCAACATGGGAGGGACTCAACCACATCCACCTCGTTGAAGAGTTTGTTGGTGAAAATGCTCTCATTCCTGAAAAATTGCTTAATAGATAGTTTGGGAACTAATTTGTATACTGATTTTGGCCCAACGAACCACGATCTTATCCGGTGGTTGAACAAGCCCGGTAGTGGCTGGGTTGACTGTATATAAGAAAATATCTTTTTTTGAATAAGGGGCAGGCGGTGCGCCCCTATAAGCGTGAAACAAGGCGTTGCATATCCAAATCATCTCCGATCAGCAATAAAAAAAGCCTTGTTTTCCTTCCCTCCCCCGATCTCCCCCCTCCGACATTAAACTAACCACCTATAGATAGGGGAACACTTTTCCCAGGAATAAAATACCGGGGAGGATAATAGCGCACTTATTCCGAATAGCAGATTGCATTATCCCCGATAAAAACAAATGTTTCAACGAGTGAAATGCACTGAAATGAAGCCAAATTAACTGAAATACATCCAAATAGCTCATCTTGCCTGTGCTGCCCCCCGTCGCCCCCGTCAGCATCCCCTGTGTCTTTTGCCATCCATTTACCTACATCAACACTTGGCTCAGGGTTTTTTCGCATTCACCAGCAACGGTTTCACATGCTTCTCGGTGGGGGGAATAAACTAACCAGCTTTATAGTAGGGGGCCTCTTTTTCCCCGAAAATTCATACCAAGGAGGTGAGAAGTATGACCCAAGAGAGAATACGGACCTATGGCATTGGAGACGCAAGCCAAATGACAGGTATAAGCCACAAACAGCTCAGAAACTGGGAAGGCAAGTACATTCCAATCCCTCAAAAAATAATTTCCGGCGAATATGGATATCGCAGGTACACGGATAGCGAAATCACATTGATACGCAAGGTGAAACAGTATCTCGATAAGGGATTTACTCTGGAGGTTGCTGCGAAAAAGGCATCAGCAAAATTATTAATAAAGATCAAAAAATGAAACATATTAGTTGAATTATTAAGGCCCGGGCAGAGATACGGGCCTTGTACAAAATATATATAGGAGGACTTATGCTTAATGAAATCAGAAATACAGAGATTTACAATCGAAAATATACCTAATGAACTTACCCAACTCAATCAATGGGTCGCATGGTCGGGTGAAAAAAGAGACGGAGGAAAAACTACCAAAAGGCCCATTAATCCCGCTACCGGGAAATACGCAAAGGTAACCACTCCATCTACGTGGGGCTCGTTTCACCAAGCTGTGGAATGCTGTAGGGACAACGGTTTCAATGGTATCGGTTTTGTGTTTTCCGATGCTGATCAGTTCGTCGGAATAGACTTGGATAATTGTATTGATAAGGAAACCCAGTCCCTTACATCGGAGGCTATAGACATTGTCAAACACTTCGACAGTTACACTGAATTCAGTCCGTCAGGTGCTGGCCTTCACATCATTGTAAAAGGTCACTTGCTTGGGCATGGCCGTAGACATGGCAATATCGAGATGTATGACCGAAACCGGTTCTTCACATTCACAGGAAATATTATGGGTGGCGGTTCTGTTAAGGTGTTCGAACGTCAGAAAGGGCTCTTGGATTTCCAGAAGCAACATTTTCCTGAGCCCACTGATCTAACAATCCTCCCCAGCCCCCAGCCCAGGCACCAATTCAATGATGATAGTCTTATTCAAAAAGCCATGAATGCCGCCAATGGCGCCAAGTTCCAGCAACTTTGGAATGGAGACCATTCAGGTTATCAATCGCAAAGTGAGGCCGACCTGGCTTTGTGCCGGATGCTCGCTTACTGGACCCAAGGGGATGAACCCGAAATTGACCGGAGATTTCGCCAATCCGGTCTATACCGTAACAAATGGGACAGATCAGTCGGCGACAGAACATATGGACAGGCCACGATTGATAGAGCACTCACATCGGCCACAGAGCTTTTAAGTGGAGGCATTCAACCCTCCACCAAGGCCAAACCTGAACCACCGAAGTTCAATCTAACGGACCTTGGTAATGCTGAGCGTCTAATTCACCGCCATGGCCGGGATGTTAGATACTGTCACGCCTGGAAAAGCTGGCTTATCTGGGACGGCCAGAGATGGATACTCGACAAATCCGCCAGAATTAAGCAACTGGGCAAGGATGTGGTTCGCTCAATTTACGCCGAAACCAAACAGGCTTCTGATTCCACCGAACGTAGGGACATTGCTAATCACGCCATGAAGTCTGAATCCAACCGCAGCCTTACTGCCATTGTTAGCCTGGCAGAAAGTGAAGTCCCTATCAGCCCCGACCAGCTGGACCAAGACCCGTGGCTGTTTAACTGCCTTAACGGAACCCTCGACCTCCGCACCGGAAGGCTTCAAGCCCATCGACGGAAAGATTATATTACTAAAATAGCTCCAGTTGCCTACAACCCGGATGCTCCCCATCCAGTATGGAATGCTTTTCTCGAACGTGTTTTGGATGGCGACCAAGAGTTGATTACATTTATGCAGAGGGCCATCGGATATTCCCTCACCGGCATAACCGATGAGCAATGCCTGTTTATTCTTCACGGTTTCGGCGCAAATGGAAAGACCACATTCCTGCAGGCTATCAGTGAGGTTATGGCCGAATACGCGATGCAGACCCCCACCGAAACCCTTCTGGTTAAGAGTAAGGGCGCCATATCCAATGATGTGGCCAGATTGAAGGGAGCCCGGTTTGTGACCGCTTCGGAGGCTGAGGCAGAACAGCGACTGGCCGAAAACCTGATCAAGCAAATGACCGGCGGAGACACCATATCTGCGCGGTTTCTTCACCAGGAATTTTTCGACTTTAAACCCACCCATAAGCTGTTTCTCGGCACCAACCATAAACCCGTAATCAAAGGTACCGACCATGCGATTTGGCGCCGTATCCGTCTTATTCCCTTCGAGGTTACCATTTCAGAGGCAGAAAGAGACCCTAAAATGACAGAAAAACTGCTCACAGAAACAGAGGGCATCCTGGCATGGGCAGTTGAGGGTTGCCGTCAATGGTATACGGAAGGACTTGGAATACCACCGGCAGTTAAGAAGGCAACAGAAGGTTATCGCAGCGAAATGGACATGATTGCCCAGTTTGTCGAGGAGCGCTGTCAGGTGGAAGAAAAACTAACGATAACAAGTCACGACCTTTATCAGGCCTTCAAGGACTGGTGCGAGCAAAACGGAGAGCAACCAGTTTCCAAGAAGCTGATTAACCTACGCCTAAAGGAAATTGGATTCAAAGCGGCCAGCAAAATAGGACCCGGAAAACAAAGGGGCCTAAGAGGTTTGGCGCTATGTGGCCGGTGATTTAAGCAGACAGGGTACACATGTGGACACATTGGTACGCGTTTTTATTAAAATTAGGTTTTTTTCTAAAAACTGTTCATATAGAAAAAAAACCTAAAAACCACTAAAATGTGTACCGATGTGTACCCCGTCCATATAGCTTAATCCAATTTTGGAGGGTTTCAGCAAATGGGGTTGCCCCTACTTTAAACAGAAGGTATAGTGGATAAAACTCACAGAACTTGACTACAATCACAGAATATAAGGTGTTTTAAATTGATTACACTTGATACACATCGCAGGGAAAAAGGCGTTCACTGTACTGAATGTAAAAAAATCTTAAATTGGGAAACCCTTTCAAATGCCATTAAACTATACGGCCTCATTGTCCTGGTACGAAAGGATGCCGGTTATTTTGGAATAACTTGCCCGAAATGCATTAAAACCATCATCTATGAGACTGATAGACCTTTCCTTGAATTCCTGATTTCTGGCAAAATTGATACCCAGGAAGGGTTTAAGGTCTTTAGTCCAAAATTCAATACTTCCAGAATCGCTAAACTTGCATATACGTTTATGGGAAACAGGCATCTTTACCATAACTTGCTTGAAGGAGTGATCGAAACTGTTAAGTGCATTCCATCATTTGAACATATGATGGAAATTTCATTTGGCCATCTGATAGAAATAGATGGAGACCCGGATGTCCCAATCATTAAAAAAATATATTCCAATCATCTATGCTCATTTTTGTTTCCGAGCTACGCATATGGCCCATCCCTTAATTTAATTTGCCCATTTGCTGATATTCACTCCGAGAAAATATTTCGTGAAAGAGTTGACTGGCTCGAAAAGAAAGGTTTCGAAAGTTTTGAAAGTCCGAATTTTACTGAGCCTCCCTTTGGTGTGCCCGACGATGATGATCTTTCTGAGTTTCCCGGTGGTGATATGGATATACCAGATGGTTGGGATAATGAAAATCCAGAATATTATTTAGGCAGATATTTTCAAAAACCTTTTTTCCCAGAATTAGAGCATTTAAAAACTGCTTCAATAACAAACAATGAGGAGAGAAACTTAATTAATCTGATTCGAGAAAGGGAAAACTCAACCGGAAAAAAAATTTTTCCACGTTACATTCTGTTTGACCCATTCTATTTAGCAGCCGATAAGTACTATGTGAATTATTGTGACGGCCGCTACAATATAATTACTAATGAATTCAATTCTTTCTCACTTTCTATCAAACCAAATTGTAAAATGGAACTTGATTTCCTATATCTTATAGATTTTCCACACTATGATGAATTCTCAAGCATCAAGTATTCAAATGAGAAGGCGGAAAGACTCACACCTGGCTCTTCATATATACCAATCTCAACTGAATTAAAAATCAAATTATCCAATTGTGGGAAAATCAGCGCTGAAATATGGGATAAATTCAGCGAGGAGCCTTTTCAATATATCTTTGTTGAAATGTCAGAAAACTTTATTGATGAATATTCTGATTTGAAAGAAAGGATTGATTGCTCGTTCGATTTAATATGGCAGTTAAAAGACAAATATTTATATCAACTATACGAATTCATTAAATCGGTAAGTGAGCGCGAAAAAATTAAGAAGCAAGTTTCGAAAAAAACTACACAACGAATTCGAGTATTAGAAGCACCATATCCGAAGGTACAAGCAATAATTTCTGAAAACAGTCAAGTCAACAGAATTAAACAGCTACTGATAAAGTCATCTCAGTATTATAGCCCCGAAACCACTTTTTTAATAAGGGGGGAAAGAGGCACAGGCAAGGAACTTTTTGCGAAAGCCATTCATGAAATCTTAAATAGAAACTCCCCTTTTATTAAAGTCGACTGCGGGACTAAAATCGAGGGCCTTTTCGAGAGTAAATTGTTTGGGCGCGATAAGGGGGCATACACTGGAGCTGATAAATCCGTCAATGGGGCTTTCGCTGCCGCATCTGATGGAGTCGTTTTTTTGGATGAAATTGGCAATCTCAAACCTGAACTGCAAGACACCTTATTAACACCATTGCAAGATAGGGAATTCCAGCCGTTAGGGACTTCAACAAATCAGGCTATTAAAGCCCATGTTGTTGCGGCCACCAATGCCGATTTAGAATCTATGATTGAAAATGGTAAATTCCGGCCCGACCTATATGACCGGTTGAGTAGCATACCAATTAATATCCCGCCATTGAGAAAGCGCATAGAAGATTTGCCTTTGCTATTAAATCATTTTTTTAGCACGCTCGACCCATCAATCGCTGACAATCCTAAATTGAAACCTTTAAAGGTATCTACAAAATGCCTTAAAATTCTGGAACAATATGACTGGCCTGGTAATGTACGGGAACTTGAGCACGTGGTTGAGCGCATAATTCCTTGGCGATTAGGGAATGAAGACAGATCCGATATCACCCCTGAAGACCTTGACAAGAAAATTTTGAAGGCAACCAGGAAATTAACAGCTCTTGAAGCCAAAGATAAAAAACCACGACAGTTTCTTGGAAACCAGCAATATACAGACGAAGAAATTATCAACGCCATGGAGCAAACCGGAGGCAATAAAACCCAAGCCGCAAAAATAGTGGGTTGTAGCCCCGTGACAGTCTGGAGAAGATGTGAGAATCTCCCCTGTCAGCAACGAACCCATTGAAGTGGACCCCAAGTCAAGGACAATTTTTTCTTAAATTAATGATCTCGCTCAACCTCCTTCTTCTCAACCTCTTTGTCTTTTCCCCGGGTAAAAATATCAGGGGCAGCCTCAAGCAACTGCTTCTTCCATCTACTTATTTGATTAGCATGCACCCCATATTCTGAAGCCAATTCAGACATTGTTTTTTGGCCCCTTATTGCATTGCATCAAGAGCAATTCTCGCCTTCAAATTATTGCTATGATTTTTTCTACCCATTCTGTGCCTCCTTTTTATTGAAAACACACCTTAACACACTGTCTCCTTTTTGAAGTCCACTATACATCCTCTATTACATTTACCGAATGTAATATTAAATGTAACATTACATTTAATTCGAATGTAATAGTTCCGGTGTTCCTATGTCTGCGGATAATATTTCCTATATAATTGTATTTATTGATTTTTAACACATTATCATATTTTTATCAAAACATGGCACGCATGTTGAAGTAACCTCATACAACACCGCGAATAAAGCCCAGGAGGAGGTGGAAAACAAAAATGGCACGCGGAGAAACTTAACAAAAACAGGAATAAGTGAGGGAAACAAAATGCAGAACCAAAAAGCAGAAAATCATGAAACGGCAAGAGAAGAAATTTACAGTCCTGGCAACGTTGCAAAAATGCTGAATGTTAGGAAGGCCTACATCCTTCGGCAACTCCGTCAGAACAAGATGAAGGGATTCAAAATGGGCAAATTCTGGAGAGTACCTGAATCAGCCCTGAAGGGTTTCTGTCAGACCTGCGCTAATAATGGTGGTGGCAAGACTCTTATCAGTATGGATTTACGAAACAAAATTAAATTCCATGCATCCCTTAAAAGTCAACGCTGCCTGCCGGAAGCAATCAAGCGCCTGGACGAGAGTATCGGCCAAATCAAAGCCGAAATCCCGAAAGAGGGTGAATTTAAGCAGATGGCCTCGATTGCCAAACTTCGGGCGCTGGTGACAGAGCGTGAAGAAGCCAAACAAAGACTTTCCCAGATGCCTGACAATCTGAATGGTCTGGGACTGAAAGCCTACCCTGAGGCAGCAGCGCTTGTAGGCAAAGACCCGGACGAGTTGGAACAAATGTTTCAGGAAGAAGCCAACGCCCCTGAAGAACAAAAACCGATCATTGAACATCAGGGATAATCCAACGAGGGTGGCCCTGAAATTAAGGGCCATCCTTTAAACCGGCCACACTGGATTGTCAATCCAAAGGCCCGAAATATACGGAGATAAATCAGATGGCTGCGGCTGGTTGTGCCCATAATGTGCCCAAGAAACGACTGTACTCCATCAAGGAGCTGGTTGTTGAGATTGGGGCAACCGAATGGTTCTGGCGATCGCAAATCTGGGGTGGCCAACTCCAGTATGTTCAGGTCGGTCGAAAAATGTTTATCGACAGCAATGATATCGAGGAGTTCATACACAAAAACAAACACACTTACTAATCGCCAAAAGCGAGAAATGGAGAAAAAACAATGACGACTATAAAAGACTATGTGGATAACATTGAAAAAGAAGTGAAAGATCATCAGGAGAACCAAAAAGAGGACGATATCAACTTTACCAAAAGCAATAATTACTACATTTGTCCGTACTGCGGCTTTGATGTGGTGATGACTCTCCCACGTCGTATGAAGGATGAATATTCCGAGCTTGAGGTCTTCCGATCAGAGTGCGTTGAGTGTGGCAAAAGCTGGATTCTTGAAATCGATCAAAATAATATGATCAAAGTATATAAAGTTGATTCGACGATTGGTCCCAACCCCGAAGACTAAGTGTAGGGCTCAGTCATTGGTCCTCCCAGTTGCGTCGGAGGGGCATCTCAAAGAATGATTAAACAGATAAAATGACCATCTACGAATTACCGTGTGGATAATCATACCGCACCAAAAGGAAAGGCTTCCTCGAAAAACAATCGGAAGCCTTTCCTTTCAAACTGGACATATATGGAGGTATCAGATAAAGTAAAAAGATACCCCATCTGGTGCCCGTCAAGGCAAGATGGAGGTGAACTATGGGAAGTATGTATAAACGTGGCAACATGTGGTGGATCAAGTATTCAGAACGTAGTGGTAAGCGAATCCGGGAAAGCTCGGGAAGCACCAAGAAAATGGTTGCAAAACGATTACTGAGCCGGCGGGAGGTCGAAATCGCTGAGGGTAAAATGCCTGGCATTTATTTTGAGCGTATAATCTACGACCAACTTGCTACGGATCTGGAAAATGACTACCGGATTAATCAACAGAACGTAAGACACGTTCAGAAACGGAGGTTGCATTTAGACAAGGCATTTAACGGCATGAGTGCCGTACAGATCACCACGGCCGTTATCAAGTCCTACATTGCCGACAGGCTGGAAGTTGGTGCCAGCAATGCGACGGTTAATCGGGAATTGGCCGCACTTAAGCGCATGTTTCGCCTCGGGGCGCAGCAAACGCCGCCGATTGTCGCCCAAGTGCCCTACATCCCGATGCTTAAGGAAAAAAACCGCCGCAAGGGATTTCTCGAACACGATGAGTTTATGGTACTACACGAAAAGCTGCCAGACTACCTGAAGGGCTTCGTTCAATTCGGATACATCACAGGATGGCGCAAGGATGAAATTTCGATTTTGACTTGGGCACACATTGACCGCATCAACTGGACAATTCGACTGGAACCCGGAGAAACCAAAAACGAAGACGCTCGGATGGTTTACGCCGATGATAGACTGAAACAGGTAATACGGGACCAGTGGATAGCCCGACATCGCCTAAAAAAACCTTTACCTTGGGCGTTTCCCAACCGATGGGGAAAAAATCGGTTGAAACAGTTCGACAAGGTCTGGAAAAAAACACTGAAGGCTGCTGGGCTGAATCAGGACTTGATCTTTCACGATTTGAGACGGACAGCGGTCCGCAATATGGTTCGGGCGGGAATACCCGAGCGAGTAGCCATGCAGATTTCAGGGCATCGCACCCGATCGGTGTTCGACCGGTACAACATTGTCAGTCCCGGGGACTTGATGCAGGCAGCCAAACGGCAGGAAGCATATATCAATGCGCAGGAGGAGGCTCATGAAAAGACAGCTAAAATCCGGTCTCTTGGCTAAAGGGAAGTTTTCGTCTTGGGCACAGTTTTGGGCACACCCGCCCCAAATAACGACAAAGGGGTCAGCGGATACAGCCGCTAACCCCTTAAATCATTTACAAAAAAAATATGCCGAGGGACAGAATCGAACTGCCGACACGGGGATTTTCAGTCCCCTGCTCTACCGACTGAGCTACCTCGGCACAAAATGAAAAGCTTTCCCGCTAACGGAAAATGATTTTTTAATCCAAGCCTCACGCTTTGTCAAGCGAATTTTCCCATATCTCCAAAAATAAATTGCATCATAACAGCCGCGGCCAGAGCAGCGGTTTCGGCACGTAAAATCCGAGGCCCCAGTGATGCCGTAACAAAACCGCAGGAACGGGCCAACTCGATTTCCTCATGGGTAAACCCGCCCTCGGGGCCCAGCAAAACAAATACTTGCCGGCAGGAATTGTCACCAAGGGCCGGACCTGATAAGACAGTATCGGGATCGGGGGCCTGAGTTTCCCAGAATATTATTTTGAGATCACTTCCCCGGGCCATGGACAGTACCTCCTCGAATGTCACCGGCGCCATGATCTCGGGCATGTGACTACGCCGGCATTGTTTAAGGGCTTCCACGGCAATTTTTTGCCACCGGGCCGTACGGGTCGCCAGGCGTCGGGGATCGGGTCTGGGAACGGATCGGGCCGCAAAAAAGGGGGCCCAACGGGAAATGCCAAGTTCCGTGAGCCGGCGAACCAGTTCATCCATTTTCTTATCTTTCAACATCCCCGGGGCAATCGTGATCTTAACATGGGGTTCGGTTGTACAAATACGTTTTTCAAGGACCCGGAGGGTAACCGTTCCGGACAAAAAACCGGTGATCTGGGCCGTGTATTCCACTCCGGTACCGTCGAGGAGCTCTACGGCATCGCCGGTCTTTAATCGTAAAACGGTTTTTATATGACGTGCGTCAGATCCGCTGATGACCGCCTGGGAGCCGATAAGGTCGGCCGTTTCAATATAAAATCGACGCATAAATACCTTCTTTTTGGCACCTCACTGTTTCGTATGGGTAAATTTGACCGGCTACAGCCCTGGGATGCGTTCATTGTCATGCTCGAAACTGTTTGAAAGGCTTAGCGAGCGTTAGGCCGGACAGCCATAAACTATCCCCCATAGCTTAATTTTTACATAAAATATCAATATGAGGGTTTGTGCCAAAACCCTGTCCGGCGGTACGATCGCTTAGTGACGAGTTTTTTGAGCATGACACTGAACGCATCCCGGGGCACCCACACAAAATAGCGAGGAACCTCTTTTTTATAAAAAATCGTATATCGATTCTCTAACAACCGCTATAACGCAGTAGCTGGAGACTCTTGATGACGCCATCAAAAGTACAGAACAAACATTTAATAATCAACTGTTAATTGGGTTCTGAGCGAAAGATGTATAGTTTACCGCTTCATTCGGGGCGTGGCCCGGTAATTCCCGTATCTAGCCTCATACTCCTTTCCCTGCGTTTTCTCACCTGAACCAATGTTTTACGCGGGCCGGAAAGGACCGGGTTCAAAACGGCAAAAATGTTGACACGCGATATGGCGTGTGCTAATTTTCAAAAAATTATAAGGGGTTGTTTGGTTTCCGAAATAATCGAAAAAACCTAACCAGTGGCGTTGATAAAGCAAGCCAGGATCGGGCATAACCCTTTGGCCGGGCAGGGAGATGTGAGACACAATGACAGAAAAAAACCAGCTTGATCAATCATCGGAAGACATCAAAAAACAAGACGGTACCAGGGCCGGTATACTGGACACAATTTTAGAAAAACCGTCGGATAAAGAAGATATTGTCGATCTGACGGAAGTTGCTGCAGAAGCTTCAGAGACCGATGACGACATCATTGATCTTCTTGAAGAGACCGGGCCGGAGTTTGAAATGGAAGATGAGTTGGATATAGACTTGGAAGATGACCTCATCGACCTGACCGATGTTGCCATCGAAAAAACAGAAGCAGATGATGACATCATCGACCTTCTGGACGATACTGAAACAAACATCGATATTGGCGAAGACATCATCGATCTGGCCGAAATAACCGATGGTTTTAAAGATCAAAATACGACGACGGACGCCCGAATTGTCCAGCAGAACAGCCTTCTTGACAATGACTTTGTTGACTCGATGGGAATGGATTTAACGGCCGTTTCCGAAGAAATAGACAGGCCAGTTGAGGCTGATTTGGAAAATGAAACAAGCATCGAAAACATTGGCATTCCCCTGGACCCGGAAGACACCTTTTTGCCGGCCAATTTCTTGGATACGAACACCGGCCGGGAAGATATTTTCAAAACACAGACAAAAGAAAAAACGCCCCTTGATCTTTCCGGAATACCCGCCGGGCAACTGGAAGAAATTTTGAAACGCATCGTGGATGAGATGTTTTCCGAAAAAATTGAGCAAATGCTGGCGGCATTTATTGAAAAAGCGGTGGCCCGGGAGATCGAACGATTAAAAGATCTACTACTTGAAAGTCCTCCCGACACTTAAATATTAGCCAATAATACGAGTTGGACCGCAGACGGTACCACGATAAAATCGGGGATTAGCCATTAATCCCCGATTTAAATTTTATGGTGCCGTAAAAACGATTCACTGCAGTATTGATTCAATTGACGACATGGCCCTGCAATAAAATGTATCAAGGAGTAAGACCATATGAGTTCCGATTTGATTGACAAAAGTTATGAGCCCCGCGAGGTGGAAAGCCGCTGGTATGATTTCTGGGAAAAAAATCAGCTATTTGCGGCGGATGAAAAAAACACTGCCGCCAAACCCTATTCCATTGTGATTCCACCGCCCAATGTCACCGGCGTACTGCACATGGGCCATGCCTTGAATATCACCATGCAGGACATCCTTTGCCGGTATCGAAAACTGCGGGGAGACAATGTATTATGGATGCCGGGTACCGATCATGCCGGCATCGCCACCCAGAATGTCGTTGAACGTAAGCTTGCCGCAGACGGGCTGGATCGTCATCAGCTCGGCAGGGAAAAATTTATTGAAGAAGTTTGGAAATGGCGCAAGCAATACGGCGGTGCCATCATCAACCAGCTCAAGCGCCTGGGAGCATCCTGTGACTGGGAAAGAGAGCGGTTTACCATGGACGAGGGCCTTTCACGGGCGGTGCGCAAGGTCTTTGTAAAACTTTATGATGACGGTCTCATTTACCGCGGCAATTATATTACCAACTGGTGTCCACGCTGCCATACGGCCTTGGCGGATCTTGAAGTTGAACACGAGGAGATCAAAGGGCACCTGTATCATCTCCGGTATCCTTTTGCCGATGGTAAAGGTTACGTGGTCATTGCCACCACCCGGCCCGAGACCATGCTGGGGGATACGGCAGTAGCGGTGCATCCCGACGATGAACGGTATCAGCATATTGGTGACCGCCGCATCTGGCTGCCGCTGGTAGACAAAGAAATCCCTGTAATTTCAGATTCCTATGTGGACATGTCCTTTGGCACCGGGGCCCTCAAGGTAACACCGGCCCATGATCCCAATGATTTTGAAATCGGTACCCGGCATGGTCTGGAAAACGTAAAAGTGATCGGGGACGACGGCACCATGACCGACGCAGCCGGCAGGTTTGCCGGTCTCGACCGTTTCGAATGCCGCAAAGCCGTGATCAAAGCGCTTGAGGATGGCGGGTTTCTTGAAAAAATGGAACCCTATCTCCACGGTGTGGGCCATTGTTACCGATGCAAGACCGTGGTGGAGCCCAACTTGTCCAGACAATGGTTTGTGAGCGCCAAACCCCTGGCGGAAAAAGCCATTGCAGCAGTTAAAAATGGAGATACCCGGATTATTCCCGAAATCTGGACCAAAACCTATTACGACTGGATGGACAATATCCGTGACTGGTGTATTTCCCGCCAGATATGGTGGGGGCATCAGATTCCAGCCTGGACGTGCCGCCAGTGCGGCCACATTACCGTGGCCATGGAAACCCCTGAAAAATGCAGTGCCTGCAAAAGCATGGATCTGGTTCAGGAAACAGATGTGCTGGACACGTGGTTCAGCTCGGCCCTGTGGCCTTTTTCCACCATGGGGTGGCCGGATGACACACCGGAGCTGAAACTGTTCTACCCCACCTCCGTTCTGATCACCGGCTTTGATATTCTTTTTTTCTGGGTGGCCCGCATGATGATGATGGGAATTCATTTCATGGCGGAGGTCCCCTTTAAGGATGTCTATATTCATGCCCTGGTGCGGGACGAAGACGGCAAAAAAATGAGCAAATCCACGGGCAATGTGATTGATCCCCTGAGCGTCATCGATACCTATGGCACAGATGCCTTCCGTTTCACTCTGGCCGCTTTTGCAGCCCAGGGGCGTGATATACGGATGTCGGAAAAACGGGTGGACGGCTACCGCCATTTTATCAACAAGCTCTGGAACGCCACCCGTTTTGCATTGATTCACGTCAGTGAAGCAGATGATATCGTCAAACCGGACCATCTGTCCCTTGTGGACCGCTGGATACTGTCCCGGCTGACCCAGGTAACCCGGACCATCGCTGAAACCTTAGACGGATACCGGTTCAACGAGGCTGCCGGGGCCATTTATCATTTTGTATGGCACGAATTCTGTGACTGGTACTTAGAGGCTGTAAAACCGGCCCTCTACGGCAAGGCGGGTGACGAGCGTCTGAATGCCACCCGCGGCATACTCTGGTATGTTTTAAAAAACACATTGATTTTACTGCATCCGTTTGTGCCTTTTGTGACAGAAGAAATCTGGCATAAACTGCCCCGCACCCAGGGATCCATCATGGAGGCCACATTTCCCCTGGATGCGCCTGCAAACGAACTGCCCGGAGAAGACGATACAGCGGAATCCAGGATGACGCTTATTTTTGAAATGATCACCGGCATCCGGAATATCAGGGGAGAGATGGGCATTGCCCCCTCTTTGGCACTGGATGTCACCTTGCAGTCCGAGGATCAAGATATCTGTCGCATTGCTACCGATAATACCGACCTGATCGTCAACCTGGCCCGGCTGAAATCATTTGCCGCCGGAGAACCGGGCCCAAGGCCCAAATCCGCGGCAACTGCGATCGTTGCCAAGGCAACACTCTTTGTCAGCCTGGAAGGCATTATCGACTTTGCAAAAGAGGCCGGCCGGCTGGAAAAAGAGATGCAAAAAATCGATATCGAACTGGGTAAAATTTCAAAGAAATTAAACAATGATGATTTTTTAAAAAAAGCCCCGGCGCCGGTGGTTGCCAAAGTCAGCGAAAACCACGACATCCTTTTGGAAAAACGGGATAAACTCAAAATACACCTGAACCGGATCAAGGCGTTTGAAGGGGAAAGGTAAATATCTTTAAAATAAAATACAAAAAATAAAGTGCAGCCCATGTATTCTACAAAACATCTCATAGACACGGCATTACAGGAAGATATCGGCTCCGGCGACATCACCACCGAGCACCTTGTGGATGAAAATATTGCAGGTGTTGGCATCATCGTTGCCAAAGAACCCCTCGTGATTGCCGGGCTTGATATTGCCCAGGCTGTTTTCAGGCGTCTGGATTCAGATATGGGGTTTACATCCGATTACAGTGACGGTGACACCGTTAAAACAGGAGCCACGGTCCTGGCTCTGGAGGGGCGGATGCGACCTTTGCTCATGGGGGAGCGGACCGCGCTAAATTTTCTTCAGCATCTTTCCGGTATTGCCACTACCGTTCGAAGTTATGTCGAACAGATCGCGCACAAACAGGTGCGACTGGTGGACACGCGAAAAACAACCCCGGGCTGGCGTGTTCTGGAAAAATATGCGGTACGTATGGGCGGTGCGTATAACCACCGCATGGGGTTATATGACGGTGTTTTAATTAAAGACAACCATATTGCCGCCTGTGGGGGTATTACAAAGGCCATCCAGACGGTCCGCGAGAAAATTTCCCATCTCGTCAAAATCGAAGTGGAAGTGGTGGACATCAAAGGCGCTGAAGAAGCCATTGCAAATGGGGCCGACGTGATCATGCTGGACAATATGGATACCCAGCAGACCCGCGATGCCGTTACCGCCATCAACAAAAGAGCCATTGTCGAGGTTTCCGGCAACGTGACGCTGAAAAATCTGGCAGCCCTGGCCGATACCGGTGTCGACATAATTTCCGTAGGGGCATTGACCCACTCGGCGAAAAGCGTGGATCTGAGCATGCGGATAAGTCAAAAAGGCTGAAGATAGAAGGTTGAAGGGTAAGATATGCTGCCTATCCGTGATACCCTGTCGTCAAAAAATTATCCGGTGGTCAACACGGTTATTATTGCCGTCAACGTCGCTGTTTACCTGGTACAGAAGACCCATGGCGGCGATATTGACCGGTTTATCTATCTTTACGGGCTGGTCCCGGCCCGCTATACCCTTCCCCAGGTTGCAGCCTACTTCACCGTCGGCCAGCAGTTTTTCGCCCTTTTCTCGTTTATGTTTCTCCATGGCGGTTTCTGGCATCTTTTGGGCAATATGTGGTCACTTCACATCTTCGGCGACAATGTGGAAGATCATCTTGGGCCGTTGCGCTATCTTTTCTTCTATCTGCTCTGCGGCCTGGCATCCGGCCTGTCCCACCTGCTGCTGAACCTGCATTCAATGACGCCGACCATTGGAGCCAGCGGTGCCATTGCCGGGGTCATGGGCGCCTACTTCATTCTTTATCCCAAAGCCAAAATCCTGACACTGATTCCCATCATTATCATTCCCTGGTTTGTTGAAATTCCGGCATTCTTTTTTCTGGGGATCTGGTTTGTCATGCAGTTTATCAATGCTGCCGGCAGCCACCTGCACGGCGGCGGAATTGCTTGGTGGGCCCATATCGGCGGTTTTGTTTTCGGCATTGTTTTTCTGCATCTGATGCAAAAGATACCAGACAGCGGTGCCACGCAAAAGGTCCGAAAAGTAACGGCAAAAGACAGGACCCATCGGCTCCAGATGATTCGGCCGTCCGGGGGAGCAGCCAGCCCTCATCTTCATGGCACGCTGAACATCAGTGAAACAGAGGCCCTTAAAGGAACCCGCAAACTGGTGAATATTCCCTGGGGGTTTAAAAAGCGACTGTTTAATGTGATGGTAAAACCCGGAATACACACGGGAACCATACTGCGACTCAAGGGAATGGGAAAACAAATGCCTGACGGGCAACACGGAGACCTGCTTTTAAAAGTGACGGTGAGGCAATGAAAGAATACTTCTTAATAGGGCGGGATGCCGGGTGGTACCGGCTTTTGCCGGTACGCGAAGCCATCACAAACTGGAAACCTGATTACGGCCCCCATCTTTGGATGTATACATGGCCTTATCGGCACGCTTGATAAAATCAACCAAATCTTCTTTAAACGCATATTCGGTAACGCCTATGCTGATGGTGACTGAGGTCTCGACCCCGGGCCTGGGCAATATCTTTTCATCGGCCACCGCGCGTCTGATTCTATCCGCCACGGTGACGGCTTCCTGACTGCTGGTTTCCGGAAGAATAACCGTAAATTCTTCCCCTCCGTACCGGTAGGCGGAATCCATCATTCGCAGGGCGCCCTCTATTTTTTCCCCTATCTTAATCAGAACTTTATCACCTTCCAGGTGCCCGTAAGCGTCATTATAGTCTTTAAAATGATCGATATCCAGCAACAGCAGCGCCAGGGGATGTTGGTATCGATTTGACCGGTCCACCTCTATTTTGAGCTGGTTGTAAAAATGCCTGGAATTGTATAATTTGGTAAGCCCATCGGTTATGGCCAGCTTTTGCATCTTATCCAGCATATGATCCCGTTCCAGGGTAAGATGACGTTCCTTGAGGACTCGTTTCAGTCGGAGAAGCAATTCTTCAAAGCGAACCGGTTTGAATACCAGATCACTGGCCCCCTTGTTAATGGCCTCTTCATAGGAATAATCACCGCTGTATCCGGTCATCACAATAACATCGGCGGCATAGTCTTTGATAATCTTATCGGTCAGTTCCAGGCCGTCCATACCACCGAGCATAATGTCGGTAATGACCACCTGAATCGAATTTGTTCTTAAAATTTCAAGGGCATCTTCAGCACTGGCGGCCGAAAACGTATGATAGCCGGAAATTTCAATAAACTCGCGCATGGAATCCCGCACAGCAGTATCATCATCGACAATCAGTATTTTATTATCCATTTTCGCCTGTGGATCTACTTTTGTTATCAATTAACCCCGGCTGCAAGAGATGACGGATATCAATTTCGTGGGTTGAAGAATTTATAGCATAACCATAAAAAAATAATGTGTCAACCGACTTTTCTTGACAACTCAGAGCAACCGGATTCAGCCGCTTGTAAATCACAGAAAGGACCTTTTTTCCAACTATTCTTTTTCCAGAGGAACAGATTTTACACTATCGTTGCCAAAGCCTTCAACAAGCCTGAGCAGCAGAAAATAACTGCTGAACACCTGACGATGGGCGTCGATGACATTAAACCGGGCCCGGGAGAGATAATAAATGGCATCCAGTAAATCCGATGACAGGGTTAATCCCTGCTTAAAAGCCAAATCCGTGATCCGCATATTTTCCCGGGCCTCGATTTCACTGCCCCGGGCCACATCCAAGTTATCAAAGGCCACATCCAGGTCCAGCAGCGTATTTTTCAGCCGGGTTTTCAAATCCGCTTTCAATTCACGAATATCGGCGGCAACCTTTTGTTCTTCCAACATGGCCTGGCTCACCCTGGCTTTTTTTTTCATCCCATCAAACAGATTCATGGAAAAAATAGCCTGGCAGCGAATTTCATCATAAGTTTCGTCCGAAGATGCAAAGAGGTAATCATCACTATCCCTGTGGCCATAGGAAAGGTCCATGTCCACCCTGGGAAGGTAGGCGGCTTTGGACGCCTTTGCCTGAAAAGCGGCTGACTGACGAAGCATTTCCATGGCATTGAGGTCACTGCGGTGGTTCAGCAGCAATGTCTCGCATTCGGCATATGTCCTTTTTTCCGGCAATTCACGAAAACAGGAAAACTCAAGGGTTTCCTGTTTCAAACCCAGGCCCGTTTGCCGGCTTAAATTATTGTAACTGGTGTCAAGCTGGGCCTTGGCCCGCCGGGCGTCCTGCAAAGCGTTATCCATCTCCACCTTGATTTTGAGCTGATCACTTTTTTTCAACACCCCGACCCGACGTTTAAGGCTGACCTCCCGATACCGATCCCGATAAAGGTTAAGTGCATCTTCGGTGACCTTCTGATAGGCCTTGTTCCGGTAAACCGCAAGCAGTCCCAGTGAAACATCATAGCGGACATCCTGCTTGATACCGGCCAGCTTAAACTGCTGACTCTCTTTAAGAACTTTTGCGCTTTTGATGTTGTATCGGTCGGCAAAACCTGCAAAAATATTCCAACTGGCCCCAATGCGGGCCCAGTCATTGCGCCTGGCCTCATAGGTCGTATCGTTATCATCATCCAGACGATTTAAAGTATAACTGAAATCCACGGAAGGCAAATAATTGCCTCTGGCTTCCCGGATCCGCTCGGTACCCTGATCAAGGGCCGCCTCATAGCGCTTGACGATGTCGCGATTTTCAACGGCCGCCTGCTGGAGATCCGCCAGGTCCAGCGCCCATGCATTGGCGGCAAACAAGAGCCCCGTCAAAACAATCCAATACAATCGTTTCATTGTATTCATTCCTTTATGATTTTTATGTAAACGTCATGTGTTTTGAATTGTGAGAAAGAAAGGAATAGCGATGCCCCACTCAGTACTCACAACTCAGTACGCATCCTTTCCTGTCAGGTCGCAGCCTTTTCAACCTGTTTTTCAAAACCGATAAAAAAGGCCAGCAGGGCCGGAATCACAAACAGGGTAAACACAGTGGACAGGGCCAGACCACCCAGCAATACCGATCCGATCCCCCGGTACATCTCACTGCCGGACCCCGTGGTGATCACCATGGGCAACAATGCAAAAATACTGGTGCAGGCACTCATGAAAATCGGGCGGATACGGGTCCGCACCGATTCGGTGATGGCGGCAAGGCCCGGCATGCCCTCATACCGGACATTATTCAGGGACTGGTGGACAATGAGAATGGCATTGTTCACCACCGTACCCACCAGGATGATAAATCCGAGCATGGTCAGCACATCCAGGGGCTGGGGTGCCACAAACAGATTGACCAGGCGCAGTCCCATAAAACCACCCGCAGCGGCCAGGGGCACCGAGAACATGATGATCAGCGGGTAGAAAAAATTCTCGAACAGGGCCGACATGAGCAGGTAGGTGATAATCAGGGCCAGCAGAAAATTCCACTGCAGGGCCTGGTAAGTATCCACCAGCTTATCGGCATTTCCGCCGATATTGATCTTTACCCCCTTTAATTTTCCATCAGCATCCATCTGTGATACCAATCCCTCGATGTTTTCCATGGCCGATTGCAGGGCGAGGGACTCGGGAGGGGTCACTTCCAGACGGATGTTGCGTTTTTTTTCCAGGTGATCGATCTGGGTCATGCCCCGGGTGTATTCGATGTGGGCCACATCGCCGATACGGATGAGCTGGCCGGTGTTATTGGCAATGGAGCAGTTGAGAATATCTTCAGGGGTCCGGATTTCATTTTCATGGCTGCGTACCACCAGGTCAACCTGGTAACCACCGTCAGGACGGTATTCATCAATCTTTCGGCCGTTCATCAAAACATCCACATAGGCACCGAGATCGGTTTCCGTGAGCCCGCTGGCAGCCAGGGGCCGTTTGTCCGGAATGATGTTGCACTCCGGATAGGAGAATTCCAGCGAGGGCACCGGACGGATCTGGGCATCGGGAAGCGCCTGTTTCAGGGCACCGAACAGCATGCCCGCCGAGCCCACGATGACCGGCAATTTCTCACCGGAGATATTCACGTCCACCGTGCGGCCCTTTCCCATTTCCGACTCGAAAATACCCGGTTGAATGCTCACACCGAACATACCCGGAATGGAGCCGATGATACGGTTCATCAGGGGCATCAGTTTCCGGACTTCGGTTTCGTGTTCATCGGTACAGGTAACGCCGAACATATTGACCATGTCGGCAGCAATATAAAAGGTATCTTCAATCTGGGGAAACCCGTCCTTGCCGTCCGCCTTCATATAAGGCGCAAGCTGCTCATAGATATAAGTGCCCACTTCATGGCGTTTCGCAGCGGAATCCCCGGGCGGCGGCACCAGAATATTCATAATGATGTTCTGGTTTCCCTGGGGCAGGTACTCAGCCTTGGGCATCAGCATCCAGACCATGACCAAGGAAAAAACGGTAAAGGATACGACGCAGACCAGCCGGGTCAGAATATTTTTTTGAAAAAATCCCGATATCGCCATGATCATACCGACTAAAAAACCGCCTGCCCGGTCGAGGATACCGGGGTTGTCCTTTATTTTACGCCCAGCGCCCCGATAGAGCAGGTTCATGGCCGTGGGGATCATGGTCACCGACACCAGCAGACTCAACAAAATGGAAGCGGTGATGGCAATGGCAATATCCTTGAAGAGCTGACCGGCCTCTTCCCGGATAAAAACCACGGGCAGAAAAACCGCTACGGTAGTCAGTGTGGAGGCAATAACCGCACCGTAAACCTCTCGGGCACCCTCGTAGGCCGCCGCTGTGATTTTTTTTCCCATCATCCGGTGACGGTCGATATTCTCCAGCACCACAATGGAATTATCCACCAGCATGCCCACGGCAAAGGAAATGCCCGCCAGACTGACCACATTGAGATTGCGATGAAAGAGCCACAGAAAAATAAACGTACCGATGGCCGAAATCGGTATGGCCATGGCCGTCACCAGGGTGGAACGAATGCTTCGCAGAAACAACAACAGCACACAGACCGCCAGAAAGCCGCCGATGAGCACATTCTGTTTGACGATACTGATGGCCTTGAGAATGTAAGGGGCTTCATCGTAATTCCATTTGATCTCGAGATTTTTGGCGGGCAGGACCTCGGCATTGAGCCAGTCCACGGTTTCCCGCACCCGATTGATGACATCCAGGACATTGGCACCGCGCTGGCGCCGAACAATGATTACAATACTGTCACCGCCGCCCTCCATGATGGAGACAAACTGGGGCTCATGACCGATGCGCGATGAAGCGATATCCCGCAGACGGATCTGCCGGTGCCCATCTTCAAAAATGACCACATCCAGGGGGTCCCGATCGGATTGGAATTTGGCGGCGGTGCGGATACGATAGCTCTTCCGGTCGATGCCCAGCAGACCGGCGGCGGTATCCTTGTTGGCGGCGGTCACCTTGGCTATGACCTCGTTGATGGTGATGTGGTGCCGGGCCATCCGGGCCGGATCCAGCACCACTTCCAGTTGCTGTTCGGTGCCACCGAAAATCATCAACGAGGCAACCCCGTCCACCCGTTCAATATACTGACGAATATCGTTTTCAAAATAGGTCTGATATTTAACCACTTCGGCCGGATCGCCGCTCTTCATTTTGACATTTAAAAAAATAATCGGTTTTGAATTGGCACCGGAGGTGGACAGGATCGGCTTTTGCACATTGTCCGGGTAGCTCCATACCTCATCGAGCTTGTTGGAAACCCGTAGCATGGCCGTATTGATGTCCGTATCCAATCCAAAGGTCACCGTGACCCGGGCCATGTCATTATAGGAAGAGCTTTCCAGCTTTTCCAGATTCTGAAGACTTTTGAGTTTGTCCTCCTGTTTTTCAACAATCTCGCTTTCGATCTCGTTTGGGGTAGCCCCGGACCATATGGTATAAATATCGATCTGGGGCAATTCGGTGTCCGGCGCCAGCTGCACCGGCAGGCGCATGATGCCGATCACACCAAAAAGCACAATCAGGATAACCCCGACGGTGATGGTCACCGGTTTTGAAATTGCATATTTTATAAAATCCATGACTTATTGTTCCGTTTCCTTAATTGCCTTTAATGATCACAACCGCCTGGTCCGGTCTGAGCCGTTCGGCGCCGTCCACCACCACATGCATATGTTCATTCACTGCGGGACTTTCCACGGCCGCCATATCGCCCACAAATGCGACGACGCGGACGGGCAGCGGCGCGGCCTTTCCCTCTTTTGTGGTGTACACAAAATCCTGCCCCCGAAGGTTGACCACGGCATCCCGGGGAACCAGTTTGAATTTTTTCGGCACGCTGGTGGCTACCCGCACTGTGGCTGACATATTTTCCGCGGCCCTGGAAATTCGCGGCAGGTTGATCTTCAGATAGATATTTTTGGTTTTGATATCAGCCACCGGCAGGAACCCTGCTACAATACCCTCCATCGTTTTGCCGAAGGCATTGAGGGTGATCTGAATTTTGTCGCCTTTATGGGCGTAGTTCACCAGTTCTTCCGCCACGGAAACTTTAACACAGAGATCATCCAGGGCACCCAGCCGACAAAAAACCGACCCGGGGGAGACCCAGTCGCCGATCTCGGCATATTTTTCCAGCACAATGGCATCAAAAGGCGACAAGATAACGCTTTTGACCTTTTTCAACCGCGCGATCTCGAGCTGTTTGACCAGGGTATTCCGCTGTTCCTGAAGTTCCCGTTGGGTAAAGCGCAAATCATCATAGACCTTTTCACTGGCAGCCGCCTCCCGATAGAGCGCTTCATACCGTTTAAGATCCTTTTCAATCTTTTCGACCTGCACATCCATCTGTTCAATGCGGATCTGAGCCAGCTGGATATCCTTTTCGATAAAATCGGTATTGAGCCGGACCAGGATATCCCCCTTTTTAACCCGGTCGCCCAGGCGAAAAGAAATACCGCGCACCAGACCGGAGACATCGGTGGACAGACTTGAAACCCGATCAAAATAAAGGGTTCCCACAATGGGCGTATTTTCCGATACCATCTTTTCCTGAACAGGGGCCATCACCACCCGTGCCGGCGGCGGCCCCTCGGGCGTATCGGCCGCCATTGAACCCGTTGGAAAAAGAAACACCAGAAACCATAAAAGCATTTTTTTCATGTATCACCTCATAAATTTTCTAATAACGGCCATGCCCTGACGGGCAAACACTCAAATATTTTGACAAATCCAATCACTGAAATACAGGATATAATAAACCGGTCCTGTGGATCAAGGCCCCGATGTTTAGAGGGGTGTCCGAAAACCAGCGGCAATAAATGCCACAAGGTGCTCCAGGTATTCTGCATCCGTCACCGAAAGCCCCGAGTCGGTAAGAAATGACCCGGTCAGCCAGCTGTCCATCAGCGCATGGGCCGTAGACCACATGAAGGTCAGACGCACGATCACTGTTTCCCGGGGCATATCCGGCAGTATCTGAAAAAGCGTCTGGGTATAGCGCTGAAAAGTATGCTGCAGCATTTTCTGGATCTGACCCTTAAATCGTGTATCGTCATCAAACATCTTGTACAATCCCACAAAAATTCTGTCGTGATCCGGATACCGGGCTAAAAATGTCAATAAGGGAGTCAGGTAACAACGAATTATCCGTTCCAGGGTCGGCCCCCTGTCACCGGCCTGTTTTTCCGCTGCTTCCAGCAACTGAATGCGCCGGGCCTCAATAGGATCCAGAAACCGCGCCAGAATGGCGTTCTCGAGATTCGCTTTCGATGCAAAATGATAGTTGATGGCCGCCAGGTTGACCCCGGCTTCAGCGGTGATTCGACGCAGTGTCGCCTTTTCCGGGCCATACTGGACGATGAGCTTTTCAGCGGCCTCTAATATCCTGGTTTTGGTATCGATCATTTTTTTTCCTGTCTCTACGCCACCTGTTTTCCGATAAGTGAAACGCTATTTAAAACATTGTTTAAAATTTTACAAGCAAAAAGATGCTGTCAAAACACTGCACCGAATGCCTGGGTAACCCGGTCTGGATCGGTTTTGCACTTTTACCCGTCCTGAATGCCTACACATCGATTGCATGTTCTATCAAAAAAATGGCTCCTCGCTGTTACATATGGGTAAATTTGACCGACTGCAGTCCCGAGGCACCCATACAAAACAACGAGAGACCAAAAAAATATTATGCTTTCTCTTTTTCATGCGATTGCGTATAATTGTTTTTATGAATAATACCCCAAAAACAATACGACTGAGTGACTATCGCCCATCCGACTACCTGATTGACACGACCACCCTTTATTTCAGCCTGTCGCCTTCAAAAACAGCGGTACATTGCACCCTGGTGATGCGCCCGAACATGGGTGTAAACGCGGATGCCGCAGCGCCCCTTATCCTCGACGGGGAGGAGTTGACATTAAAATCCATTTGTTTAAACGATGTCAAGCTCACGGATAAGGATTACCGGGTCTCGGACCACACCCTCACCATCTTTCATATTAACCTGAATGATCAGGGGCGCTTTACCCTGGAAACCCGGGTGGAGATTACACCGGACGCCAACACGTCCCTGTCCGGTCTGTACACGTCAAAAGGGATGTTCTGTACCCAGTGCGAGGCCCAGGGATTTCGCCGCATCACCTATTACCTGGACCGTCCGGATGTGATGAGCCGCTTTTTTGTGTATATGGAAGCAAACCTGGCTGCCTTCCCGGTACTTTTATCCAACGGCAATAAAATGGGCGCCGGAACGCTGGAAAACAACCGCCACTGGGCCCGATGGGAAGATCCATATCCCAAGCCGTCCTACCTGTTTGCCCTGGTGGCGGGAAATCTGGCCTGCGTTAAAGACAGTTTCACCACCATGGGCAAAAAAACAGTGGCCCTTCGAATTTTTGTAGAAAAATCAGATATAGACAAGGTGGACCATGCCATGGCCTCGCTGAAACAGGCCTTTGCCTGGGATGAACAGGTCTACGGCCGCGAGTATGACCTGGACCTTTTCAATATCGTCGCAGTGAGTCATTTCAACATGGGGGCCATGGAAAACAAGAGTCTGAACATCTTCAATACCGCGCTGATCCTGGCCAACCCGGAAACGGCCACAGATACGGCCCACGACCGGGTCCGGGATGTCATTGCCCACGAATACTTTCACAACTGGTCCGGCAACCGGGTCACCTGCCGGGACTGGCACCAGTTGAGCCTGAAAGAAGGGTTCACCGTGTACCGGGATGGATCGTTCAGTGCCGATCACTCGAGCCCTGTGGTCAAACGCATCGAAGATGCCGATTACCTGCGGACCCACCAGTTCAAAGAAGATGCCGGACCCACGGCCCACGCGGTGTTACCGGCCACAGTGCAAACCTTTGATAATTTTTATACCCTGACCATTTATGAAAAAGGGGCTGAAATTATCGGCATGTACCGTACCCTTCTCGGTGATAAAAATTTTTTCAACGGCACGGACCTCTATTTTACCCGGCATGACGGCCAGGCCGTGACCATCGAAGCCTTTGCCCGGGCCATGGAAGATACCGGCAAAAAAGATCTTTCCCAGTTTCGCCGCTGGTACCATCAGGCCGGGACCCCCCATGTGACCATGGAGGGCCATTATGACCCCAAGGCACGGACCTTTGCACTCACGGTGCACCAGACCTGCCGGCCCACCCCGGAAACCAAAAAAAAACAACCCTTTCTGATTCCCGTGCGCATGGGGCTTTTAGACGACACCGGCCGGGACATCCCCCTTTCCCTGGGCCGTCACAATGTGGTGGAGATCACCCGGGCCGAGGAGACCTTTGTCTTTGAGCAGGTTCCCTGTGAGCCGGTTCCCTCTTTATTCCGCCATTTCAGTGCCCCGGTCACCTGGGACTATCCCTATACAAATGAAGACCTGCTTTTTCTCATGCAACACGACAACGACGGGTTCAACCGCTGGGATGCCTGCCAGAAACTGGCCGAACCCATGCTGCTGGAAATAATCGCCGGCAGCCGCATGAACCTGGAAAACGATTTGATCGAAGCCTATCGCGGACTGCTCACAGGCAATGAAACGGACAGGGCCATGGTGGCCCGGATGATGACCCTGCCGACGGAAGCATACCTTTCCCAGCAGGTGGACATGATTGACCCGGATGCCATCCATGAAGCCGCCAAAAAAGCCCGATGTTTCTTAGCCCAAAGGCTGGAAACTGAATTGCTGACCGCCTATACCGCCAACAGTTCCGACAAGCCCTATGACCTGAGCATCCAAAGCAAAGCCCGGCGCAGCCTGCGCAATGTCTGCCTGGAATACTTGTGTGCCCTGGAAAAAAACGAGTATATCACCCTGGCCCGGTCTCAGTATGATGGGGCGGACAACATGACGGAAAAACTGACTGCGTTCAGGGTTCTGGCCCACAGCCGGCAGGATACGGCCCGCCGGGCCGCCATTGCCGATTTTTACGCTGCCTACAGGGAAAATCAACTGGTGGTGGACATGTGGTTCGGCATCCAGGCCGCATCCCCCCTGGCCGGCACCCTGGATGTGGTCAAAGATCTGCTATCCCACGACGCTTTTGACCCCAAAAGTCCCAACGACATCCGGGCCGTGGTGGCCACCTTTGCCGCCAATGCCCGCCATTTCCACAACACAGACGGCCGTGGGTATGCCTTTGTGGCCGACTATATCATCCGTCTGCACCAGGCCAACGCCCAGATGGCGGCCCGCCTGGTCACCCCTTTTGCCCAGTGGCAAAAATACGATGCCCAACGGCAACAGCTCATGAAAAGCCAGCTCGAACGCATCATAGCCGTCAAGGGCCTGTCCACCAACGTCCACGAGCAGGTGTCACGATGCCTGTCGGGTAAATAGAATTCCTTCAATTCTCACTTTTCAATAATCATTTTTGATGAACTCGTAAAAAATCGGCTTTAAACGGTCTCGCAAAAAGCTCAAATTCAGGGCGTGCAAATTTTGTAATCATGAGGTGTACTTATCGTACGTTGAATGATTACAAAATACAGCGCAACGCAGGCGTTGGACTTTTTACGAGACCGTCATTTTTCACTTTTATCAAACCCCGGGCATCCGGTCATAATAGCATGCTTCCGGCTTACCGGATATTCGCGGCAGATGGCCGGTTTTATGTCATGAATGCTGCAGACCCAGCGATTTTCAGAGGAGCGTTTTGTTAAAAAAGGGCAGACCTTTTCCAGTTGATTTTTGCCGGGGACCATCCAGATCCGATAGGTGGTTTTACCCCCCGGCCGCGGATAAACGCCCACCCGTTCAAGAATGTCGGTGCGCCCCAGGACCTGCCATTTTTCTACATCCTGCGCTGTCACCGCATCATGGTAATCAAGGGAGGTGCAGCACCGGCCGCACTGGCGGCAGGAATAGTCTTCCATGCCGGTTTCGATGCGCACGCCCTCCCCCCCGGTCTCCGGGCCAACTGTTACAAAAACACGGGTCTGAAACACCCGGGCACACATGGCCGCCACCAAGTCCGGCTTTAAATCCATCAACGCAATCGATTCACACAGATAGTCGGCCAGCTGTGCCCCGTCCATCCAGCGCATATTCTCATCATTGGCCCGGCTGACCCAGACACCGTTTTTCAGCGTATCCTTGCGGACAACGACATCGCCGTTAAACAAAAGCCGGGCCATTCCACAAAAAAGCAGGATCTGGGGATCATATTGCCTGAAATCACGGCATATCGCATCCCGGGCCTGTTCCAGGGTTAGAAAAATGCTCTGTTTTTCCACCATGAAAACCTCCGACAGGGCCTATTTCCATAAAAAAAATCGGAATAAATACGGTTATCTCATTTTCCTGTATCAACCGTGCAATATCTTCATGCAACTCGCATGGCTCTTGGGTCTCGCCCCCTCCCTTGACGAAAAGGGGAACTAACGAACAAAAGACGTGACTTATGTTCTTGATTCCCGCCCGGCAGGGGATGAGGACCGGTCTCGAAGACGGTTATCGCTTGGCCCTGGCACGTCTCGGGCAGGCCAGAAGTTTGATCAACTCAAAGCCGGGCAAAAGATGATTACCCCTTTTACACGGCAAGCCTACGGGCTAAATTGAGACTGGACCGCGCGGCAGACGGATGAAGATGGTACAACCCGGCCCGGCATTATTGGCGGCGAAAACCGTTCCGCCCATGGCCGTAACAAATTTTTTCACCAGGGCCAGTCCGATACCGGTACCGCCGGTACTGCGGGTGAGGGCCCCCTCCACGCGGTAAAAATCGTCAAACACCTTTTTCAAGGCATGCCGGGGAATCCCCGGGCCCGTGTCACTGACGCGGATCACGACATTTTTGGGTTCTTCATAAGCGATTATCAAAATTTCCCGTTGATCTGCCTTTTTCCCGAATTTCAGGCTGTTTTCAATGAGGTTGATCAGCACCTGGATCATGACTTCGGCGTCATAGGCAAAGGGTGATGTCACCGACAGTTCGGTCTTGAGTACAAATCCTTCCTGGCGAACAGTCTCCTGCATGACCGCCGTTACCTTGTCAATCACATCCTCAAACCGGCCCGAAGAAAGGGTCAGGGGCCGCTGCTTTTTCTCCAGCCTGGAAATCTCCATGACATTGTTTATCAACCGGGACAGGCGGGCACTTTCAGAACCGAGAATCCGGAAATAGGCCTGCTCTTTTTCAGGACTGCGGGCAATGCCCTGCTCCAGCATTTCGATATACATGCGGATGTTGGTGAGCGGCGTCTTGAGTTCATGGGTGACCGAAGAGACAAACCGGGAGCGCCGCTGGGAAAGTTCCACCTCGGCCCTGGCGCTGCGGTAGATGGCCGCCAGCCCGATGAGCAGCACCGCAGCAAAAAGAACCATCATGGTGTTCAAAGTGCTGCGACCGGCGGCCCGGGGAACCTCCTGGCAGGTCAACACCGCCTGCAGAAATCCAAAGGGGGCGGGAAATTGTCTTTCCAGCTGGAACGTGGGGTGGGTCGCTGAAGCCCCGCAGGAAAATGCCTGGGCCGCCCGTTCCCGATCCATTACGGCAAGACGCAAGCCCGCGTAGCCGGCCATGGGCTGATCCATGAAATGCGTTGTCGCAAGATGACGGAGAAAAGCGCGCATTTGGAGGACAAATCCCTGGCGAAAAATTTGTTGAGCGATCACAATGCGCCGGAAAATAAAAATCTGATCATCGTTTAAAAAAACCGACTGCAAGGGAGCGACTTCCACCGGGTAGCGAGGCAGTCCATCGGGTCCGGCTCCCGGCTGACTTTCAAAGGACAGCGCTTGCATTTCAGCCGCTTGCCTGTCCGCATCAATCATGCCATCTGACGATGGCCGGGAAAAAAGCGTTATTTTTTTGTCCCCGACGCCATTTGTCCTGTCAGCCCTGTAAAGATCATCTTCTTTCAGTGCTTGAGACTCCGTCTGCAGGCTTTCCAGCCCGGCGGTTCCAGGGGATACGGCCTTGCTTTTTTTACTTAATATCTGTCTGTCTGTCCCGGCAATCTGCCGGGCCTGGCCCACGGTAATTTCCTCGATTCGTTTTTCCTTTTGCCCCAAAGATCTGGCAGATCTCATGGCACTGGGCAGGTTCAGGTATTGCTCCGCAAATCCTTTGGATGGGGGCTCTTTTTTCTCTGGAACCGGCACTGTCGGCGACGCCATGTTGATGCCGGCACCGGTAAACCGCTGACGGTTGAACATCTGGTTGGCCGCAGCCAGTTTTGCGACCCTGTCGGCCCGGTCTTTGGGAACTTTTCCCCCCTCTTCCACCAGGGGCGTATGAAACGAACCATCCGGGTTGTTTTGAATATAGCCGAGAATATACGCCGGCAGGACGGTCCGAGCCAGGGGGGAGGGACTGGCCGTATTCACACCTGAATCTGAACCGGGCCGGGTCATGGCAAAATTATACTCATCCACCGAACGGGCTTCTTCCAAAACCACAATAGCCGACAGTTCGTTTTCGATTTCATCAAACAACTGACCGGCAAAGTAATTCAACTTTGCAATCTCCTCCCGGGCCATTCCGGTATACGTCCGCAGGATCATATAGGCCAGCGGAACAGAAAGGGCCAGGCAGAAAATAAGGATCAGCAACCGCAGCTTTTTCATCGGTCGGGCTCCAAGCGGTATCCCTCGCCCCGGATCGTCGTAATAAAAGGCAGGTCGCCGATCAAAGATGCGATTTTCTTGCGAAGTTTCAGGATATGAATATCCACGGTACGGGTTTCAATTCCCGCATCGCTGTAATGCCAGACCTTTGTGAGCAGTTCGTGTTTGGGTATGATCCGGTCCCGGTGTTGATGCAGGTAGGCGATGATATCCATCTCTTTCCGGGTCAAGGCCATGCGCTTTTCATTGCACGATGCCTGAAGTGTTTTACCGTTAAAAACCATGCCGCAACAGGAGATCTTGGCGTCTCCCGGATTTTTACCCATGCGGCGCAAAAGGGCCTCTATTCTGACCATCAATTCCTGCAGGGAAAACGGCTTGCTCACATAATCATCGGCCCCGGCCCTGAATCCGGTGACGATGTCTGTTTCCGCACCCTTGGCCGTGAGCATGATAATACCCTGATTCGGTTTTTTACGGCGAATTTTGCGACAGATGGCAAAGCCGTCCATGGTGGGCAGCATGACATCCAGAAGAATCAGGTCATAGGACCCGTTGAGTCCCTTTGTCAACCCATCCCCTCCATCTTCCACGCCAACAGCCGCATACCCGTTAAAAACCATGACATCCAGCAGACCGTTTAGAATGGCCGGATCATCTTCGACAATAAGAACAGTGGCCTTGGGATTTTTCATCTGTTGTCTCCCGGGGTTGAGCCTTCTGGCAGATATACAATGCAATTATCTCATGCAGGTGGCCTTACTCTATAACAGGAGCGCTGAATTTCAAAGTAAAAGTTATGCAAAAAGAGGTCTATCCGTTGCCATTACAGGGGCGGATAGTAAAAATTGAAGAGTGAGGGCTTGGAAACTTATGGAAATCGCTGTGCTCCGCCTTTTTAATCGGTCATTTCTCACTTTTCGTCCAGTTCAAAACGACCTTACCGGACTGGCCGCTGTTCATCGCATCAAACCCCTTCTGGAAGTCATCTACACAAAACCGATGGGTAATGATGGGACGGAGATTCAATCCGGACTGGAGCGTGGTGGTCATCTTGTACCAGGTCTCGAATATTTCCCGGCCATATATCCCCTTGAGGGTCAACCCCTTGAAAATCACCTGGTCCGTGTCCAGAACCAGCGGCTCGGTGTAAATGCCGAGCATGGCGATTTTACCCCCGTGGTTCATATTTTCGAGCATTTCGTGAAAGGCCCCTGGAATACCCGACATCTCCAGCCCCACATCAAATCCTTCACGCATGCCCAGTTCCTTCTGCACGTCCCGGATCCGTTCCCGTCCGACATTTACCGTGCGAAAATCGCCCAGTTTGGACGCCAGTGCCAGGCGATAATCATTCACATCGGTAATTACGATAAATCGTGCGCCCACATGCCGGGCCAGTGCCGCCGCCATGATACCGATGGGACCGGCACCGGTAATCAGGACATCCTCCCCCACCAGATTAAACGACAGGGCCGTATGGGCCGCGTTTCCAAAGGGATCCAGAATGGCGGCAATTTCGTCTTCAATATTACCAGGCAGGCGAAAGGCGTTGCCCGCAGGAATGGAGAGATATTCGGCAAAAGCGCCGCTGCGATTGACGCCGATGCCGACGGCATTGCGGCACAGATGCCGTTTGCCGGCCCTGCAGTTCCGGCAGAAACCGCAGGTGATGTGGCCCTCTGCTGAAACCCGGTCTCCCACCTTGATGCCGGTGACCTCTTTTCCCACACGGTCTACGATGCCGACAAATTCATGGCCTATAATCATCGGGGTTTTAATGGTTTTTTGAGACCATTGGTCCCAGTTGAAAATATGCAGATCCGTCCCGCAGATGGCTGTCTGCCTGATTTTAATGCGAACGTCGTTCCCGTTGACAACCGGTTCCGGCACATCCTGCATCCAAAGGCCGATTTCAGGTGCTGCTTTGACCAATGCCTTCATATGAGCCTCCATGAAAGTCACGCTTCTGTTTGCTTTAAAGCGCCAGAATTCGTATTTACTTACAGGCAAATGCTAATTTCGCCCATTTGCACAGGCTAAAAAAATGTCACCCATTTATGAATGGCATCCAGATAGATAAATGTTTCCGAAGACAATATCCCGCCGATCTGATGGAGGTCTTCCATCAAAAAGGACCGCAGCTCTTCCCGGGAATGAAAAAAAACTTCCGCCAGGATATCGTAGCGGCCGGTGGAATTGATCACCGATTTGACACCGCTCATCTGAACGATCTTTTCCATAATATGGCGATGATCCCGCTTTTCCAGGGTCATGCAGATCATCGCAACGATGCTGTTTTCAAAATAGAGCGGATTCACCTGGGCCGTAATTTTAAGCAGGCCCTCAGCAATCATCTTTCCGACCCTCAACCGGATGGTACCGTCGGAAAGGTCCAGCTTCCCGGCGATATGCTTGTATGAGGCCCTTCCATTCTTTTGAAGCTCGGCAATAATTTTCCGATCAATATCATCGGGCAGATATTTTTGTGACTTGACCATAATAGCCCAACCTTTCTGCTATGAGATATTTATAGCCTCTGTCTTTCCTAAGTCTCGCTATTTTCTGAGCCTTAATGTATTTTCGGCAAGCATAGATGTCAATAATAAAAAAAGAGATAAAATAAAAATTACGAAAAAATAAGCCTTGCTTTTTACGTAAAACAAATTTATTTAAAGAAAAATAGCTTATTTTGAAAAATATATTTTGCGACTATTTGCACATACCAGATTGGCTTCAAAATTTGCACTGGCGTTTAAGATGGTCCCGACGATCATTTTTTTGTTATGCCTGAAAAGCATACCTCTTAAAACCGTCCCTTCAATCGCTTTTTTACGCCGCCACTGATACTACCGAAAAAATCGTTTTTTATGTGGTTATACCAGATGATGGCTGCAATATATCATCAGTGAACCAGCACCCATAAAAATATGGGTGCTATTTCGGATTGATTCAAATCAGCTTTTTTTATCATACCGGCCTTTATCCGGTATCCGGACGCGCCAGAAAGCTTGTCCTCCGGGTGCCGGATATAATGTTTTTCCTATACCGTACGATCAGCGACAGGCGGAATGCCTGATAAAATTTCTGCCGTTGCTTTACTTTTAATTCAATAAATAAGGAGAGTAAAATGAAAATACACAAAAGCATTCCCGCTCAAAATGTTATTTTTGTTATTTCCATGGTTTTTCTTCTATCCCTGGTTCTCAGTTCTTGGGCCACGGCAGCACAATGGCCCACCGCAGCAGAGCCCCAGGGCATTAAAACCGAATTTCCCCAGCAACTTGATTTAGACGAATATGAAAAACAGCTCGGCAAAAAATTGCCCTTTAAAGAAAACCCGATATTCTCGGAAAAGGTAAAAAAAGGTGAATTACCCGCCGTTGAAAAACGCTTGCCGGAAGAACCCCTTGTGGTGATGCCCTATACTGAAATCGGCCAATACGGGGGCAAACTCAGGGGAATATGCATCGCCTATGAATCGGGCACATCCGAGGTCATGGCCTGGCGCCATGCCAACATCGTCCGATTCAGTGATGACACAAGCACTATCGTCCCCAACGTGGCAAAATCATGGGAATGGAATGATGACTATACCGAAATCACCTTTACCCTGCGCAAGGGGCATCGCTGGTCCGACGGTGCACCGTTTACAGTTGATGATGTGGTCTTTTATATGGAAGACATCATCCTGAACAAAGAAATCCACAAGGCTACACCGTCACCGTGGGGGGGCGTAGGGGCCAGTGTCGAGAAAATCGATGACGTTACCGTCAAATTTAAATTTGAAAAACCGTATACAGGACTACTTTACTATCTGGGAGGTGCCGGCTCCTATTTTGATCCCTGGGCGCCCAAACATTTTCTCAAGCAGTACCATATCAAGTACAATCCCAAAGCTAATGAGGAGGCCAAAAAAAACGGCTTTGACGACTGGGTGCAGCAATTCGGCACCTACTGGAACAAATGGAAAGACGCAATTGTCTCCGGCCCCAACGGCATGAAGGTGCCCACCCTTGAAAGCCACATCATGAAAGAAAAGCTCACCACTCAACGCCGGATCTTTATCGCCAACCCCTATTATTTCAAAATCGATACTGCCGGCAATCAGTTGCCTTATATTGATATCCACCATGAACGCTTTCTCGAAAAACAGTTATGGCCCCTTGAAATCATGAACGGGAACGTGGATCAAAAATCCCAGAATATGCCCCTGGATATTTTCCCGACTCTCAAAGAAAATAGTAAAAAGGGAAATTACACGCTTCAGCTCCCCCCCGGCATGGTGGGCCCCACCTTTATCTTTAATATGACGGAAAAGGATCCTGCACTTAGAAAGGTATATGCCGATGTCCGCTTTCGCCAGGCCATGTCGCTTGCCATTAATCGGGATGAAATCAACATGGCTCTTTTCCTCGGGCTTGGCACGCCGGAGCAGGCCCTGCCGGCCAACGTGCCGTTTGTGACCGAGGCAGACAAAAAATTCATGACTGCGTATGATCCCCAACGCGCCAATGAACTGTTAGATGAGATGGGTTTAAAACGGGGGGAAGACGGCATCCGGTTGCGATCCGACGGCAAGGCGCTGACCGTGCTGTGGGAATACACGCTGCAGTATGTCTGGTCACCCGAATTCCCCGCCCTTATCGCTGATTACTGGCGGGCGGTCGGTGTCAATGTTCTTCTCAAAGAGGTAAACACCCAGCTCACGCGTGACAAACAGAAATCCAACACCTTGGATATCACGAGTGAATGGATGCTTCCCTATGAACCCAACCTTCTCTCAACACCAAAACTTTTTGTACCCCCCTATGCTTCGTCATGGCCCATCATGGGACTTCCCTGGATGGACTGGAAATCCAGCGGTGGCCAGAACGGTGAAGAACCGCCGGAATGGGTGAAGCGTCTCTGGAAAATTTCAGACGAATGGGTCACCCTTGTACCCGGATCTCCGAGGTATATGGCGCTCGGCAAAGAGATGATTAAAGTCAACCTGGATAATCTGGCCGTTATCGGCACCCTGGGCAATATACCACTGATAACCGTGGTTTCAAACAAACTGGGCAATATACCCGAATGGACCGTCAACAGTTATTACTATGGCTATGCCTATCCCTACCGGGCAGACCAGTGGTATTTTAAATAAAACCCGGGGCGCGTCCCCGGTAAAATAATTACCGGCTCCGGGAAGACCTTTACGCCCCACCCGGGGCCGGCAAACTTTTCGCCCACAAGAACAGCCGCTGTATCGCCTTTGCTGGAGAAACGGTAAATGCTCAATGTACTAGCACGCCGCGTCATTGCCACCCTGGTCACCCTTTTCTTAATATCCGTTGTCGCTTTTATCCTCATTCAGCTCCCGCCGGGAGATTTTGTTGACGCCTATGCCGGGAAAAAAACCCAGGGTGGCGTGATCATTACCCAAGAGGAATTGGATGTCATGCGCACCAGACTGGGGCTTGACCAACCCTTTTTCCATCAGTATCTGAGATGGATCGGCGGCGTGGTCAAAGGGGATCTGGGGTTTTCATGGGAATACCATCGAGCGGTGGCCGATGTAATCGCCGAACGGCTGCCGCTTACGCTGATGCTGGCTTTTTCCACCTTGCTGTTCACCTACCTCATTGCCGTTCCCCTGGGGATTTATTCAGCGATACGACAGTACTCGGTTGGCGACCATGCCGCCTCCGTTATCGGATACATTGGCCTGGCAACACCGAATTTCCTGTTTGCCCTGATCCTGATGTACCTGGGCCAGAAGTGGTTCGGCATGAACGTTGGCGGGATCTTTTCTCCGGAATTCGAAGACACCGCCTGGTCCTTGGCCAAATTTTTTGACCTGATCTCCCACCTCTGGGTGCCCGTGCTTGTCCTTGGCACCGCCGGTACGGCCTTTCAAATGCGTACCATGCGCGCCACCCTTCTGGATGAACTCAATAAAATGTATGTCACGGCTGCACGCGCCGGCGGCATTTCCGAATTTCGTATGCTCATGAAGTATCCCGTCCGTATGGCCCTTAATCCCATCATTGCCACCCTGGGATGGGAGTTGACCAACATCATTTCCGGAGCGCCCATTGTGGGTATCGTCCTGTCTTTGCCTGACACCGGGCCGTTGTTCATCAATGCGCTGTTGAACCAGGATATGTATCTTTCCGGTGCCATGATTCTGATCTACTGCACTCTTGTGATCATCGGTACTTTTATTTCTGATACCCTTCTCATGATTCTGGATCCACGCATCCGCCTGGAGGGACGAATCTAAAATGTCAAACAAACATAACAGTCTTGCCGCCAATGACAACAAAATACGCCGACTCGATATCGCCACCCACTGGCAGTTGATATGGTGGCGATTTCGCAAACACCGCATGGCAATGACGGGAGCGGTCATGCTCGGTATATTTCTAATCATTTCCCTTTTTGCCGAATTCATTGCCCCCTATGGATCCCATACGCGCAATCCCCGTTATCTTCAGGGGCCCCCCATGGGGATTCATCTGTTCGACGACAGGGGAAATTTTCATCTGCGGCCCTTTATTTACGGACGGATCAACAAACGTGACCCGGTCACCTTCAGGTTGAGGGCCGTGGTGGATACCTCCAAAAAAATATCAATACATTTTTTTACACGGGGTGAAACCTATAAATTCTGGGGGCTGTTCAAATCCGACTGGCATCTCTTTGGCGTTGACAAGAGTTTTTTAAATCTTTTCGGTACCGACCAACTGGGCCGGGATGTGTTTTCCCGTCTCATGTATGCCACCCGCATATCCCTCTCTGTAGGGGCCATCGGTGTATTCATGGCATTTACAATCGGAATTTTCATGGGCGGTATTGCCGGTTATATGGGAGGCATAGCCGACGAAATGATCATGCGCCTGATGGAGTTTATCCGGTCGATTCCGACCCTGCCCCTGTGGCTGGCCCTGGCTGCGGCCCTGCCACGGGACTGGTCGGCGCTGAAGGTCTATCTGGCGGTCACCGCCATCCTTGCGTCCATCGGATGGACCCATCTGGGGCGACGGGTACGAAGCAAATTACTTTCGCTAAGAGAGGAGGATTTCATCCTTTCCGCCCGGCTGGCCGGGTGCAGTGACGCCAGAATTATCACCCGACACATGCTGCCCTCGTTCATGAGTTACCTGATTGTGGACCTTTCGGTCTCTTTCCCATACATCATACTGGCCGAAACATCGCTGAGCTTTCTCGGTCTGGGGTTGCGCGAACCCATTGTGAGCTGGGGTGTGCTGCTTTACTCAGCCCAGAACGTTCGCACCCTGGCTGAAATACCCTGGCTGCTGATCTCCGGACTATTTGTCATTATAGCCGTGCTCGCTTTCAATCTCATGGGAGATGGCCTGCGGGATGCGGCCGATCCTTTTGCAAAATAGGAGTTAAACCGTAATGACAAAAAAATGCCTGCTGCAGGTTAAAAATCTGAAAATCGCTCTGAAAGTGGATAAAAATTTTATCCCCATCGTCGACGGTGTGGACCTGTGTATCGAACCCGGTAAAGTACTGGGTCTGGTGGGTGAAAGCGGCTGCGGTAAAAGCGTCATGGCCCAGTCTCTTTTACGTCTCCTGTCAAAAGAATTAAAGATTGTGAACGGCCAGATCCTGCTTTACGGACAAAACGGCCATGAAACGGCTGACATCGCCAAAATGAAACCCAAAGGCAGGGATATTCAAAATATCCGCGGCGGAACGGTCTCCATGATATTTCAGGAACCCATGAGTTCTTTTTCCCCCCTGCACACCATCGGATACCAGATCATGGATGTCATACAACTCCATCTCAACGCTTCCAGAAAAAAAGCACGCAAAATCACCATCGACCTTTTGGGCAGAGTGGGCATCGGTGACCCTGGACGCGCCGTAGACTGCTATCCCTACGAATTTTCCGGTGGAATGCGCCAGCGTGCCATGATCGCCAAGGCGCTTTCCTGCAAACCGTCTCTTTTGATTGCCGACGAACCGACAACGGCCCTGGATGTTACCATACAGGCCCAGATTCTCAAACTCATGCGCGACATGCAGCAAGAGTCAGGATCTTCCATTATCTTCATATCCCACGACCTGGGTGTAGTGGGGCAGATGGCCGATGAGGTTGCCATCATGTACATGGGCAGAATTGTCGAACAGGGCACCGTCAGAGAGATATTTAAAACTCCCAAACATCCATATACGGTGAATCTGCTTGCTGCTATTCCACGACTGGGCGATCTGGAAGCCCGCAAGCGTCTTGTGCCCATAAGGGGAACTGTTCCCGGTTTGTTCAGCCGTCCATCCGGTTGTGCATTTCATCCCCGCTGCGATTCTTTCATGCCCGGTGTATGTGATGGCGACTTCCCCGATTTCATGGAAATTTCTCCAGATCATCTTGTCGCATGCCATCTATACACCCATTAACAAAAAGAGGCTTTTTAATGAGTACGTTGATCGATGTCAAAAATTTGAAAATGTATTTTCCACAGCGCCGGGCTGCCCGGTTCCGCAGAGAAAAAATTTTTTTACGGGCAGTCGATGGGGTGAGTTTTAAAATCCACAGGGGTGAGACCCTTGGGCTTGTGGGAGAAAGCGGATCAGGCAAAACGACCCTCGGCCGCGCGATTCTCCGTCTGATCGAACCCACCGGCGGCCGGATTCTGTTCAAAAATGGAAACGGCGTGACAGACATCGCCGCTCTGAACCGCAGTCAGCTACGCATGCAATGGCGGCATATGCAGATGATTTTTCAGGACCCCTATGCATCCTTGAATCCACGGATGACCGTGAAGGAAATCATCGGTGAGTCTCTTGTCACAAACCGCCTTGCAAGCGGCAAAAAAATGAATGAACAGATCACGGATATCGCCCGCCTGTGCGGGCTTAACACCAGGCACCTCTGCCGCTATCCCCATGCCTTCAGCGGGGGGCAGCGCCAACGAATTGCCATTGCCAGGGCCCTGGTAATGCACCCGAATTTTATCGTGTGCGACGAACCGGTTTCAGCGCTGGATGTTTCCATTCAGGCGCAGATACTGAACCTGCTGAAAGATTTACAGCAGGAACTGAACCTCACCTACCTTTTCATTGCCCACGACCTGAGCGCCGTAGCCTATGCCTGCGACCGGGTTGCCGTCATGTATCTTGGCCGATTGGTTGAAATGGCCGCCACCGAAAAACTCTACTATACGCCCAAGCATCCGTATACTGAAGCACTCATGTCGGCAATCCCGCCTGATGATCCGGGAATCCCCATGCAGCCGGTACTCCTTGAAGGAGAACAGCCCAATCCGGTCGACCCGCCCCCGGGATGCACCTTCAATCCCCGCTGCCGTTACGCGGATAAAAATATATGTGCCGAACAGGTGCCCCCCTTCCGGGAGGTCTCCACCGGCCGTTTTGTGGCCTGCCATTTTGCCGAAGAACTCAGCCTCAAGGGTTCACAGGATCAGAATAAATGAACATTGAGTTTATTCTATCGCTTTGAGCAGCCGTTATGGGCTGATTCTGCTTAACATGCCATTTTTTTGAAATTTATAAACTGCAAAAAATTTCCCCCCTCTCGAAGGCATAACCGGAATTTCATTGTTTTCCAATTTTTAATGTCTTTTCGACAAATAAGAATATCAATAATAAAAAACAAAATAAATAAAATTAACGAAAAATAATCCTTGATATTTTTCGTTAATCAAAGTATTGCTCTCTCAAAATGCTCACATCGATATACCTGCCGCTATTATGTACCAAATAAAAATTGTGTAAACTTTGATTTCGATCTTCAAAAAACAGGTTCTTATTTATTTCGACAAGGAATTTTTCATGAATATTTTACATATCTCGGATCTTCATTTCGGTCCCCGCCACTGGGAGGGAAATGACAAAATTCTGCTGAAGAAAATCAATTCGCTTAAAGCCGATATCGTTATCAATACCGGAGACAGTACAACAGATGGCCTGCAAGACGAATATGTCAAAGCGGGTCGCTTCTTAAAAAACATCAAGTGCGAAAACGTCATCTCCATCATCGGTAATCATGACAAAAGGAATATGCGCTCCCATGAGCTATTCCGGAAATATATTTACAATCCCGATGTCATTTATCTGACTGAAATGATGAGAACCAGTAAAAAAAATATCTTTCTGAACCGAAAAATAACCAAGGTCCGTGACAATTTTACCGACATCAATTTTATTAAACCCATTTCGGTTGACGGAACATCCGCCTTGATTATCAGCATCGATTCCAACGAAATTTACAGTGACGACGGATTTGTTGAAAAAGAGATCCTGCATGCGGTTTCAAAAAAAATCAAGCAGACCGAATATGACCTGCCGCTGCTGCTCATCCATCATTCCGTTTTGGGCACAGACGAATGTCCGCTGAAGAATTCCGCCCGCATGATTGATTTTATACGAGAGCATAAGATAGAAAACGTCTTCTGCGGCCATACCCACGAACTGGAACTGATGAGAAGCACCGACCTGTACCACGGGAATACCTTTACCCAGTTTATGTGCGGCACCCTGTCCTCTTGCAATCATGCCAACGATGATAACATGTTCCTGTATTATGAAAATCTGGGCAGCGCTGAAATGCACCTGTACATCATACGGATCTTTCCGGAGGCGAACGAGATGCATTTCAAAGAAGAAAAGGTCTTTTAGGTAAAATTTTCCCGCTTTACAACTCACATTTCGCCTGTTTGAATATAGATTTCAAAAGATAATCAAAAAATCTCAAAATATCCTACCAGAGCCAAAATAATCAGGTAAACATGTTTGAAAAAACAGGCAGGGCCCGGATTTAAAATCCTGCGGGAGCAAAAGGAAGTTTCCCATATCCCCGAACAAATTTGGGTTCATTTTTCTTTCTTGCTGAAATAAAGCTGCACCAACGCTACCACGGATGTGGATAAAATCAAAAGGAATGAAATGGCATTGATCACCGGTGTACTGCCATCACGCACCTGTAGATACAAATTGATGGGAAGAGTGGCCTCGGGCCCCACAAGAAACAGGGTGGTATTGAAATTTTCAAAACTCATTAAAAACGCCAGCGCACCGGCCCCTATAATTGCAGGGCGCAGGAATCTTAAAGTGACGTACCAGATAACCTCGAAACGGTTGGCACCGAGATTTAAAGCGGCCTCCTCCAGAGTGGGATCGAATTTTTTCAACCGGGCCGAAACCACAAGGGTTACCAAAGTGGCAATGAATGAAAACTGCCCCAGAACCACCAGCCAGAATCCGGGGCGAAAAAGCCCCACATCCAGGTTCCATCGCATTTCAAAATAGGTGCCCAGGGTGTTGCTGAAAAGAAGAATGGAGATGCCCAGAATAACGCCGGGAATTACCAGGGGGGAGATCATGAGAAAATACAGGGCCTGCTTGAACCTGAAGTCTTCCTGTTCAAACAGAAAAGACGCACAGGTGCCTACGAAAACCGACAGCAGAGTAACAAAAAATGCGACCCGGGCACTGACCCATATACTGTCCAGATTGATCCGATCATGGAAAATGCCTACCCGGTCAACCCGGTCGGCGGTAAACCAGTCCAGGGTAAACCCGTTCCAGGGAAGGGAGGGGAACTGCGAATCGTTGAACGCCAGGATACAGGTTACCAAAAGAGGGGCGAACAGGAAGATAAAATATAAGACGACATACAGTTTAAAACCGACCGTATAGACTTTTGATTTTGGCAGGGAACGAATCATTTGGCAACCACCTTCAAATTCTGCCCGGACAACTTCAAACCGAGCCAGACCAGAACGGATGAAAGCACCAGGAGCAAAAACCCGAACGCAGACCCCTGATTCCAGTTAAAACTGGCAATAAACTGGTTATAAATCTGTTCGGTAAACCAGAGGGAATTCTTCCCTCCCATGAGGTTGGGCGTCAAATAATTGCCCAGGGTCAGCATAAACACCACAATGGACCCGGAAACAATGCCGGGTTTGGCATGGGGAATGATGATTTTAAATAAAATCGACCACATATTACCCCCGAGATCGTAGGCCGCCTCGATAAGGCTGTCGTCCAGGCTGTCCAGCACCGCAATCAGGGGAACCACCATAAACAGCATGGAGGTGTAAACCAGTCCCACCATCATGGAGACATCGTTGTAAAGCATCTCCACCGGCTGGTGCAGGATACCCGCTTTGATTAAAAAATGATTGAGCACCCCGCTTTCCCGCAAAAGTATCATCCATCCATACACCCGTACCAGCTCGCTGACCCAAAAAGGCAGCAGGAGCATCAGTGTTAAAAAACCCTGGTATTTGGGAGCCACCACTTTGGAGATATAAAAGGCAAGGGGCAGGGCGATGATAAACGTCAGAAATGTAGCCAGAATCGCATACACGGCTGTCCGTGCAAAAGTCATCCAGTAGATCGGTTCTTCAAAAAAGCTGAGATAATTAAACAGGCTCCACACCGTGTTACCATCGTCGTTTTCAATGCGAAACGACATAATCAGCAGATCGATGTGGGGCAGCACGATCATTAAAAACAGCCAGAGTAAAACCGGTGTCAAAAAGAAAAAAAATGTCCAGCGTTTCTGGTTTCTCATGTTACCCCTTTATTGCAATACACATGGCTTACTCAATACAATATCCGATGGCGGCCGGTTACCCGCTTTGCCGATCCGGAAAACAGTTGCCGGATCCCCGGTGCCAGCCCACTGTAATTTTGTCGTTGGCCCTGATATAATCATACTGGCGGTTCTGGGGCAATGCAATGAGCAATTCCTTTTCCGATCCGAGGGGGGTGGCCAGCAATCGACTGTTGGCGCCATCAAACAAGATAGCCTTAACCACCACCTCGAAACGATTCAAGTCCTTGATATCGGCATCCGGTTCGATGAGCATGGCCTCGGGCCTCAGAAACAGATCAACCCGTGTATCCGGTTTAAACCCCTGGCGGGTCTGCATGTAAAAAACATTGCCTTCATCTGTTTGAATTTCCACATCATCGTCACTGCTGCCCAATACCCGACCGGCCCAGGCATTGTTGTCCCCCACAAACTGCGCCACAAACGGCGTATGGGGATTGCTGTACAGATTAGAGGGTGTATCGATCTGCTCAAACCGCCCCTTGTTCATCACCGCTACATAATCGGACATCACCAGGGCTTCGGACTGATCATGGGTAATGTATATAAACGTGGTGCCGACCTTTGCCTGGAGTTTTTTTAACTCAACTTTCATCTGCTCTCTGAGCTTGAGGTCCAGTGCCCCTAAGGGTTCGTCCAAAAGCAGGACAGTGGGGTCCAGCACCAGACACCGGGCAATGGCCACCCGCTGTTTCTGGCCCCCGGACAACTGGTTCACATCCTTGTCCTCAAATCCGCCCAGATCCACCCGTTCCAGAATGGCACCGACTTTCTTTTCAATGGTCTGTTTTTTTTCACCGCGACGCTGCAGCCCGAAGGCGATATTCTCCCGCACATTCATCATGGGAAACAGGGCCAGGCTTTGAAAAATAAGATTCACCGGCCGCTTGTTCGGTGGAATATCGAGCATGTTCTGCCCGCGAATTTCAATAATACCGCTGCTGGGTTTTTCCAGACCGGCAATCATACGCAGCAACGTGGTCTTTCCACAGCCTGACGGTCCTAAAATGGAAAAAAACTGCCCGTCCCGAACCTCGAAAGAAACGGATTCGACAGCGGTAAAAGCATCAAATTTTTTGGTAATATCCTGAACGGACAGGTCAACCTGCATGGCAATCACCGGAAAGGTAAAAGGTGGATAATAATCTATTACAATGGATATATCCCCCCGTTTTTTTCGTAAAACAGGGGGATAGTCATCAAAGATCCATCGTGATGGCCTAAAAAACAAAACCGCTTCTTGTATGGGCCGGATACCGGACAGCCCGATCTATAAACGTCCCGTTATCCGATATCCGGCCTGTTCAGCAGGGGGCGGTTTTAACCGACCCGGGTATTTTTATTGCTAAATAAAAATTGACCCACCGGTTATTGGGCTGCCTTGACCTTATCTAAAATCTTGCCCTCGATGGATTCCAGTTTTGCCGGTACCGGCGGATACCATTTAATATTGTCTATATCGGCCTGGGGAAACGTCCGTTCAAAATTGGTACGGACATCGGCATCCAGCAGCTTTATGGCACCGTCAGAAGCGGTCCCGTACTTCTCCGCATTGGTAAATATTGCGGCATTCTCCGGACGCAACATAAAGTTGATCCACTGATAGGCCCCGTCAACATTTTTGGCTTTTGCCGGCAAGGCAAAGGTATCGATCCATCCCAGAGCACCGCTTCGGGGAGCCACGAAATCAATATCCGGATTTTCCTTGTGCAGTTTCCAGCCGCCGCTGTCCCAGGCCATGGCCACATAAACCTCTTCCGACCGCATGGACTGCAACAGGGCATCTCCGTTGGCCCAGTAATTTTTCACCAGGGGCTTACCGTTTATCATCATATCCCCGACCTTTTCCATCAATGCCTTGTATGCATCGGCATCACCATATTTGACAAAGGGATCGTCTCCCACGGCAAAGGCCAGGGCAACCAGTGTCGGTCTCTTCAACCGGTAACTGACGCGACCTTTATACATGACATTGAGCAGATCCGAGTAATCTCCGGCTGCCGGGGCCAGCTTCTTGTTGACCACCAGGCCGGATGTACCCCAGCAAAACGGTACCGCATGAGGTTTGCCGTTAACCATGGTGTTTTTTTTCACTGCCGCCAGCATGGATGGGATGATTTGATCGGTCTTGATCTTGGACATATCCATGGCCTGATAAATCTGGTACTTTTCCTGCACCGAAGAAATCCGGTCCTGACTGGGCTGGGCCAGATCAAATCCGGCTCCACGCGTGGCCCGCAGTTTCGCGATCATTTCCTCATTGTTGGTAAACGTGACCTTCACATCAATGCCCGTCTCTTTTTTGAATTTATCAATCAAAACCTTGGGGGCATACCCTTTCCACGTGAGCAGAGACAAGGTTTCTGAAGATGCAGTTCCCAGACATGTTACAATAAAAAACGAAACCAGTACGGATACCCAAACAATTCTTTTCTTCATGATGGACCTCCTTTTGTCGATAAAACATGATTAAACATCGCTATGCCGTGGTGTGATACATCTTTATACGCTATTTTCAAACGACGAAGCAACCAGGCTTAAAATCCGGGAACCGTTTTACAGGGCCTACCCGCCGATGGTGGCCCGGATCACCTTGTAGCCTTCGGCTTCAATGGCTGATGCCACTTTTTCCTGCAACGCCTTTCCCGGGGTCAGGGCCGAGATATAGCCTCCCATACCACCACCGGTGAGCTTGGCACCCAAGGCCCCGTTAACTATGGCCTTATCACACAGATAAATCAGTTTTTCATGGGAAATGCCCATATCGATAAGAATCTTATGGTTTTCCGTCATGATCCTCCCGACATTGGCAAGATCGCCGTCTTCGATGGATTGTTTCATTTCCAGAGACTGATCGGTGATGGTTTTCATGGTGGCGGCAAATTTGGCCGGATCTTTTTCCTGGACTCCGGAAACAATACCGTCAAGTTTGGTGGTATCAGCGGTGATGCCGGTATTGGCCAGCACCAGATCCAGGGGAATTTTAGCCTTTATTTTTTCAAATCCCTTTTTACCATCCTTGATATAATACTGCAGCAATCCACCATAGGTCGATGCGGTATTGTCCACACCACTGGGCTCACCGTGATAGGGATGTTCACCTTCCCAGCCCACATGGTTGATCTGCTCGATGGTATATCCCAGGTTGAATTCATCATCCAGAGCCCGGGCCAGGGACACGCAACTGGCCGCACTGGCACCCACACCGCTGCCGGCCAGCAAGGATCCGCCCAGGGTAATCTTGATGGGCGTTTTCGTGGTATCGATCTCCATAAAATCCAGTATTCTCTGAATTGAGGCCAGATGATGGGCCTTTTTCTTGGCAATATAACCGGGAACTTCTATCCGGTTATCTTCCAGAATCCATCCCTTTCCGTCTATCCGCTCAACGATAGCCTCGGTCTCAAACGGAATTGCGGATACAATGGCCGGCACTTCATTTAAAACAAATGAATCACCGATGAGAATGGTTTTTCCAAAACCGGTTCCTTTGCCCATGATATAAATCCTCCTGTTATCTTAATTATGGATTAAACGCTATTCACGATCCAGAATTTTCTGCATCTCTTCAATCAACCGTGCTTCCCTGCCCATGGCGATGGTGGTGGCGCCGCACAGTGTATGACAGGCATCGGAAAAACCGCCCAGAATGCCGGTGGCTTCGGGCAAAAAGGTGTTGAGTCCCGGCATCTTTCCCGCCATAATTTTTTGTTCCATGGCGGGCGACACCCGCATGGATATTTTCGTCTCATTAAACGCCACGGGTCCAAAGCCCGGAATGTAGTTGGGAATTGTTTGAAAACCCGCCACATATTTATCAGGATCGATGAGCTTTTTTTCCACCAGAAGTTCACAGAAAATGCCGATCATTTTAACACCCATGGGGGTGAACCGATCTTTCACATCCACCCACTGAATACCCGGCGTCTGAATCATCCCGTTTAGCTCGATCTGCTTTATTTCCTGGGCAAAAACCTTTTCCTGTCCCGCTTTGAACGATGCCACCATGCGGTCTGATTCCGGACAAACGCCTTCAAGGCAGACGTTTATCCCCATGTCCGGCCCATCCCGGTAATATCCCGCACCCCCGAGGACATCCAGATAATCCCCCAGTTCATCGCAGGGCATCATTTTACCACCGGTTTTTATAAAATAGCGTTCTCCCACCGCCTGTTCCCTGATTTCCATCATCCCCTGGTTCACCGCTTCTTCCACAACTTCCCGGTTCTGATTCACCAGGCGGCCGTCCACAAAAAACTTGTCACCCACAGCCCCGATGCCGGCAATTGTCGCCAGATCAATATTCCGGGGGTCCATAATGCGGGCAAAAAGGTAGCAGGTGGTGGAACCGGTCATATCCCGGTCCCCCTTGAGCCCGAACAGTGTGGGATCGAGATTGTATACTGTTGGATCCGTGGCCGGCTCAGCCACATGGTGATCCAGAATCAGGGTGAGGTTTCGCCCCTGGTTCAAATCTGAGAGCAGCGGCGCAATTCGACCGGCAAAATCGGCAAAAACAATGATCTCACCCTGCTTTTCATAAATTTTCCGCAAAAGGGCCGGATAGGGTTTTTCCAGGGCATATCGATTGATTTTAAAACCTTTTCGTTCAAAGGCTTTTTTCAATATAGCCCCGGAACTGAGCCCGTCGGAATCGTTGTGATGAAAAATAAAAACGGTTTTTGACGGCCATCTGTCAAGTTCGATGACGGCCGTCTCCATTGCCCCGATCAAATCATCATACATGGTACCCCCCGGATTATGACTCATTTTTCAACAGATGGTAGAATGGGTGCCAGCTGTCCTACCATGGTGTAGAATCGGTGGAATAAGTTTAACGTTAAACTTATTCCTGAAAAAATTTCCTATACATACACTTCCTCAAAGGCCGATATGCACACAAAACACGTTAAAACCAATTTTTTCAAACAAACCCTGGAACAGAAGACAATTTTTTGATGAGTTAAATCTTTTTGATTATAAAAATAACAAAATGTCAAGGAAATATTTTTTTATTCCACATATCTTGACAAAAAAAATAATTTTTATTAGATTTGGATGAGTTTAACGTTAAATAAATTTGATTTCAAACTACCGGGATTTCAACGATGACCCTAAAAAAAGTTGCCCGACTGGCCGGTGTTTCCCATACCACGGTGTCGCTGGTAATCAACAAAGCCAAAGGTTCCAGAGTCAGTTCCCGGACACGCCAGCGCGTACTGGAAGCCGCCAGGCAGCTTGACTATAATCCGAACCTGCTGGCCCAGCGCCTGGTATCGGGAAAGTCCAATTCCATCGGATTGTTCGTCCCCTACATGACATCCATTTTTCGCAATTATACCATGGTGGAACTCATGGCCGGAGTTCAGGATGTCCTCAATGAAAAAGGCTTTGATCTAGTGCTGTTTTCCGGGGGCCGAAACCTGTATAAACACCGGCCCATCAGCCAGATTGCACGTCAAAACACCCTGGACGGCCTGATTATCTTCAATACCCGTGATACCACCCATGAGTATATCGAAAATTATATCAAAAATTTAAACCGGCTTAAATTTAATTTTGTGGCGGTGGAGTATTACGGGGGAGATGCCGACATCAACTATGTGGGTATCGATTCGGAAAAAAATGCCTACAAAACCGTTTCTTACATGACTTTTCTGGGGCACCGCAACATTGCCATGCTGGCCGGTCCGGCCGATGCCGTAGTCAGTTCCCGGTTTATCCGGGGATATCAAAAAGCCTTTGGCAACAGCCAGCTTGAGGTCAACGAAAAACACCTGGTATTCTGCCGGTATGATCAGCAGGAAGCCTATGAAAAAACACAGCAACTGCTTCAGGCATATTCCGATATCTCCTGCTTTTTCCTGGCCGGTTATGAAATGGCCCCGGGGTGTATGAAAGCGATAAAAGATGCCGGCTACAGGATTCCTGAAGAGATCTCCGTTGTGGCCTACGCCGACAATGACACCCTGTCGCTGTTTGAACCCCCCTTGACAGCGGTCCGGCTGCCATATTATGAAATGGGCCGCACGGCAGCCGAAATAGTGGTGGAAAACCCTAAAAAAAAGAAACGCCATATTTTTGAAAGCCAGTTGATTGTAAGGGATTCAACCTGCGGCCCGCCAGAGCATCACGGCGCACCCACACAAAATAGCAAGGAACCTAAAAAGTGATCTGCAATGAATTCAACTGAAAAAAAACTGATGTCCCTTGAAACGCTTACCCCGGACAAAATCAGAAACATCAAAGGCATTTTTTTTGATATTGACGATACGTTTTCTCTGGATGGAAAAATTCCGGCCTGCGCGTTCAAGGCCCTCTGGGACCTGCATCAGGCCGGCTTCAAGACCGTCCCGGTAACCGGCCGGCCCGCCGGGTGGTGTGATCACATCGCCCGCATGTGGCCCGTGGATGCCGTCATCGGTGAAAACGGCGCCCTCTATTTCTGGATGGACAAGGCCAGAGGAAAGCTTGGAAGATATTTTTCCGATCCCGAATCCGTTCGGCAGGAAAAACGGCGGCGGCTGAATTCCTTAGGTGAAAAAATTCTCTCTGCCGTCAAGGGTACCGCCCTGGCCAGTGACCAGGCCTACCGGGAAGCGGATCTGGCCGTTGATTTCTGCGAAGATGTACCCCGGCTGGGCGATGATGCCATCGCCCAGATATGCCGCCTGTTTGAAGACGCCGGTGCCACCTGCAAGGCATCTTCCATCCATGTCAACGGATGGTTCGGCGACTATGACAAGCTCAAAATGACCAAAACATTTGTTCAGCAGCAGTGGCAGGTATCCCTTGCAGAAGAAAAAGCGCACTTTGTTTATTGCGGCGATTCTCCCAACGATGAACCCATGTTCCAGTTCTTCCCCTTGAGCGTCGGGGTCAACAACGTCATGAAGTTTACAGGCCGCATGACCCACCTGCCCGCCTATGTCACCGCTGCCCCCGGAGGTGAAGGCTTTGCCCAGCTGGCTAACCGGCTTTTACAAGACCGCCGGTAAAAATAACTGATCCATAAGGCAGGGCATCGTGGTGCATCCTGAAAGAGGCTTTCAAAAACCAGTAATCAAATCCCCTCCAGCCTTTCCGCTATCCCCCATCGTAAAACTTATGTAAAAAAATCTGCGTCTTCTTTTACACTTCTTTGAATTGTGTTTCCACCGGGTAGGGATATTATAAACCCCACTGCGTCACACATATTCCCATCATACAAAAAGGAGACCATCATGAAAAAAAACACTGCATCATCATTTTTGATCATCGCCTGTCTGATTCTGGTTACCGGCATTGCCATGGCGGCATTCTCCGACAAGGGCGGCAACTTGACAACCGGCACCAATTCTGCCGATTTGTCGGGCAATCCGGTCCTTACCATTGACGGCCAGCTGGTGCAGACCAAGATTCTGCAAAATTCCCAGGGCATCGTGGATCTTTACCTGACCCTGAAGGCAAGGTCCGTTGCTGCCGCTTCCGCCAAATGCAAAACCCAGCATGTGGATATGGTCATTGTGCTGGACAAAAGCGGCTCCATGCATGGCGCTAAAATCAACAATGCCCGCCGCTCCATCATCGCCCTTTTAGCCGACCTTTCCCCTGAAGACCGTTTCTCACTGGTCACCTACGCCAATGGTGTACAGCAGCATTCCGGACTGCTCCCGGTGACCCCGTCAAACCGGGAACTGCTGGAAACCTGGGTCCGCCAGACCCGGGCCGGCGGAGGCACCAATTTAGGCGCCGGTCTCAGGGCCGGCATCAATGTACTCCTCTCTTCAGCCCGGCAGGGCAACATCGGCAAGGTGATCCTGATTTCCGACGGTCTGGCCAACCAGGGCATTACAGACCCGGCAGATCTGGGCCAAATGGCATCTGTGGCCGTGGAAAAAGAATTTACCATCAGTACCGCCGGTGTCGGGGCCGACTTTAATGAGCAATTGATGAGCGCCATCGCCGATCAGGGAACCGGCCGTTATTATTATCTGGAAAACCCGGACGCCTTTGCAGCGGTATTTCATGAAGAATTCAACAATGCCCGGGGACTTGCAGCCAGGTCCGTAAAAGTCCGGGTACCGCTTCCCGCCGGGGTGACCCTGGTCAGTGCCTCGGGGTATCCCGTAAAAACAGAAAACGGGTGTGCCCTGTTTTATCCGGGCAATCTGCGGTCCGGCCAGGTCCGTAAACTCTATCTGTCATTTAAACTGGCCACGCACGCGGTAGAAACCTTTACCATTAAGGACATCCAGGTTGAGTATGTCCATAACGACAGCCACTATACAGCCGATCTGAACAACTCTTTTCAAATCGCCTGTATCCGGGATGCCCAAAAAGTGACTGCCTCCATTGACCGGGACAAGTGGATTCAAAAAGTCATAAAAAGTGATTTTAGCCGCCTCAAGGAAGAAGTGGCCCTGGATATCAAAACCGGGCAAAAAGAAAAAGCCCTGGAGCGCATCGAGCAATACCACTCTCGCCAAAACACCGTCAACGCTGCAGTGGGGTCACCTGAAGTGGCGGACAATCTGGACAGGGATGTGGGCAAACTGCGCGATACCGTTCAAGACACATTCAGCGGAGAACCCGCGGCCGTCCAGCGTAAACAAAAAACAAACGCCAAGGCCCTGCAGTATGAAGGCTATCAGGGGCAGCGCAGCATTCAGTAATCTGACAAATAGAAAGGAGGACACAATGGGGTTATTCACAAGATTGGTACGACTCTGCAAAGCAGACATGCATGGCGTCATGGACCAGATGGAGGATCGCGGCCTGCTGCTCAAGCAGCACCTTCGGGACATGGAAACAGCCTTACACCAAAAAGAGATCTACCTGAAACAGATGACGCATTCCAAGCATCAGATGGAGCAGGATCGTGAGAACTGCAAGCGCAGGATTGAAAAAATCGAAAAAGAAATCACCGTTGCCATCGAAAAAGACAAAGACGATATCGCCCGCATGCTGATCCGCAAGTTAACCCCCCTGACCACCCACAGAGATGAGCTGGAACAGCACAGCCGGAAAATGGAGATGGAAATCATTCATCTCGGCGAGTGCCTTGAACGACAGCGCATGGAATATCGCCAGTTGTCCCTGAGCGCATCCGCCTATTTTCATGCAGCCCGGGAAAAACAATGGCAGCATGGGCTGCCTGTCAATGGCCCCCTGAATATCCAGGCTGAACTCAGCGAGGAAGAGATCGAGCTGGCGCTTTTGCGCCGCAAGGAGGCTCATAAAGGAGGTGATCCATCATGAAAAACGATCATAACCCTGTGTATGCCACAGTTTTTTTCGGGCTGATGTGCGCACTGGCCCTTATTCCGCTGAATATGGCCCTGAATTCTGTAATTTGCCGACCTGAAAACATCTTTATCATCATCTGGTTCTATATTGCCGCCTACAGCCTGCTGCTGGCCCATTGGCGCAAAACGCGTCTTTGCCGGCTTGCCGTTCCGCTGCTGTTGCTCCTGGGGGCCGCTTTCCTGGTACACGCGTTGACGATTTTTCTTTTAATCAGCCTTGGCGTGTTGAGCTGGATCAGAAGCTGGATCTGTTTTCCAAAATCGTTTTTAAGGATACTGGTTGCCGAGCCCCTGTTCTGTCTGGGTGGCGGTGCAGTGATCGGCGTGTTTACACCCGCTTCCACCCCGGCATGGGCCATGGGCATCTGGCTATTTTTTCTGATACAGGCCCTCTATTTCGTCTTTTTTGACGATAGGCTTCAAAGGGGGGCTGAAAAAATCATGGCCGATCCATTTGAATCGGCCATGGCTGCTGTAAAAAAAATACTGTCACCGGATCAGATGCTTTAATTGTAACATCTTTGCATTTTTCAATTCCGGTTCAAACACTTCCTCACCTGGGAATAAAGATCCGGTGCCAACACCAGAAGATGATCGGCGCCGGATTCAGTATCCATATATTCACTGAAGGAAAACGGCTTACCGTCCAGCCTCATTATTTTACCCCCCGCCGCTTCAATGATCACCTGGGTGGCGGCCAGGTCCTGGTAGGATTCGTTGGCAATCAGGGCGGCTTCAGCGCGTCCCATGGCCACATAGCAGATGTGGGCTGCCGTACACCCCAGGTTGCGGATTTTACCGGGAAAGGAGGGTTGATAGTGTCGATGAAACCGGGAAAAAGTCAGCAAAACGCTCTCATCGCTGATGCTCTCCTGGGAGGAGATACGAATCTTTTCACTGCCGCGGAAGGCCTCGCGCCCGGCCTGGGCCTGGAACAGATCTCCGGTGGCCGGCATATGAAACACCCCGAAAACGGGCCAGAAATTTTCCAGCAGCGCAATGGACATACCCCAGATGGGAATACCGGCCATAAAATTGGCCACACCGTCCAGGGGGTTTAAAATCCAGATATATCGCTTCTCCTCATGGGTGTAGGATTTGCTCAGGTTGTTACCGTTAAAAATCTGGTGTTCGGGGAAATGCGCCCCAAGGGTTTTTCTAAAAAAATCAGTCAGGTGAAGCTCGGCCTCGGTAACCAGGTCCTCATCAAACTGAATCCGTTGATCCCCCTTGCCGTAATAGGTGAGGGCCTCTCTGCCGCATGCCTGAATCGTTTCAATGGCAAAACCTGTCAGATTTTCAATATTACTTTCCGTTAAACCCACTATTCCCTCCTTGTCTTTTTTCTGCATCAATTTTTGGATAAAAAAAAGCCGCCGGCCGGGTACAAATACAAAAATAGTTTATGAATTTATGTAGAATATCTGAGAAAAATATTGTTGAAAAAAATAATATCACAGCACTGCAGAAAAATGAAGGAATTTAAAAAAAGGTGCGCTGCATAAGCTTGAAAAAAAAGCACAGCAAAACAACGCCAAAAACAATCCGGATCGTTCTGCCGCGAAGCTTTTCAGCCATGATGCGGGAGCCGATCTGGCCGCCGGCAAAAGAAAAAAGCGCGGCCCAGAGAATAAAGTGCCAGTCGATACTGCTGATGGCGGCATGGGTGATAAATCCGGTCAGGGAGGAAAAACAAACGATAAAGGCGGAAGACGCCGCTGCGGTCCGGGTGGAAATGCCGATGAAATAAATGAGCAGCGGCACCACAAAAACACCGCCCCCGATCCCCAACATGCCCCCCAGAAAACCGATGACCAGCCCGATGGCACCGCCTCCGAAAATTTTAACGCTGCGACTGGCCTCGGGGCCCTTGGGCTCGCCCTTGGATGAAAAAATCATTCTCAGTGCGGCCGCCAGAACCACCAGCATCAGGACCACCATAAAAATTCCGGTATCGACCCGGTGGGTTGTCAGAGCACCCAGGGGCGCACCCAGGGAAGAGGCGATGATAATGGGCAGGGCCACGGGAAAATCCACCATCTTCTTACGGACATAAACCAGGGAGGCTGATGCAGCGGCAATACCGTTCAAAAAAAGAGAGGCGGCCACCGCCATGGATTTGGGAAACCCCAGCACCACAAAAAGGGGTGAGAACACCAATCCGCCGCCAAGTCCGATCATGGTGAGAACCAGAGAAGACAGGCCAATAACTCCAAACAGGACAAAAAGATTCATTCGCGAAAAGCCCCTTTATGCCGTTATTTCAACCCGTCGGATCAACGCCAGGGCACTGTCCAGCACCTTTTTTCCAAACCGGTTTTCCAAAGCCGTCTCAAGCATTTCAAAGGTAATGACCTGATTCATCCGGGCCAGAATGGCAAGGGACGCCAGGGCCCGGTCATAAGATTTAATCTTCTGTGCCTTGAAATCGATCGTCATTACCCGGGCACTCGTCTCGGGCAGCTCGACATCACTGGCCTGGATCACCAGGGTTTTATCGTCCAGATCCCGGAACATGGTGCGTCGCCGGGCCACCCCTTCGGGCGCAAGGGCCAGGATGGCACACGGCCGGCTGATGCCGCTGAAGTCGATCCCCTGATCCGACAGCACCAGTTCACTCACACTATGACCCCGGAGCACGGTGATGGGGTAGTCATTTTTCTGACTGGCGTGCAAACCGGCACCCAGACCTGCCAGACACAATATTTCACCGGCGGTGAGGATCCGCTGACCGGCGCTTCCCAGCATAATCACTTCCCGACGACCGGTCTGGGGGGCCTTGAACTCTGCCCGGATCTGCTTTGGCGGCGACGCGGGACTTTGGGCCATCGCCAGTTTCCGGTAGTGGCTGCCGTATTCTTTTCGGGCATTTTCAAGCACCGGCCCCTGGAGGATGGGCAACTTTGCCAGATCTTCATCAATAATGGCAGGCGTCAGCCGATTGCGGCGGGTATAGCGTCCGGGGCAGACCCCCCAGATATCCAGCACCGAAAACCCTTTAAAGGAGATGGCAGACGCCATTTCCACCGGCAGATCCTTGTTGTAGGAGGAGATACGGGTCACATACCCGGCGCCGGCCGAACGGACCACCTGACCGACATCCATGGGTTTTTCAAGCCGGTTTAAAAAGCCGGAGCCCACCTGGGCATCGGCCGGGGTGGTGGAAGAACTCTGACCTCCGGTCATCCCGTAATTAAAATTGTTTAACACCAGCAGCGTCAGGTCAATATTGCGGCGGCAGGTACCCAGCACGTGGGCCCCGCCGATGCCCAGGCCGCCATCACCCATGGTAACGATGACCGTCAGCTCCGGCCGGGCCATTTTAAGACCCGTGGCATAGGTCAGGGCCCGACCGTGAAGTCCGTGCAGGGCATGGGTGTTAAAAAAAGTATCAAAAAGACCGGAGCAGCCGATATCACTGACGATGGCAATTTTGCTGCTATCCAGCCCCATATTCACAAAGGCCTTGTCAAGGGCCTGGGTCACCCGTTCATGGGCACAGCCCGGGCAGAAAACAGGGGGTCTGCTTTTATTTAAAAAACTAAGCATGGGTGATAAACCTCCTTATCTGCCGAGGCGTGATCAGATTACCGTTCATCTGCCCCAGAAACGCTATTTTCTTATCGGAAAGGACCCGCTGAATCTCTCTGACATACTGGCCCAAGTTCATCTCCACCACCATGACCTGACGGGCCGATTCGGCTTTTTGCCGGATCAATGCTTCGGGCACCGGCCATAATGTTTTTAAAATCAGCAGAGATATCCGACCACCTGCCCTGTTGGCCTCTTCCACGGCAACCTTTGCGGCCCGTGCCGTCACCCCGTAGACGATCACCAGCGTATCGGCACCTGCCACCCCGGCTTCTTCATAAAAGGAGAACTCATGAATTTTAGATGTCAATTTATTTGTCAGGCGCCTCTGGGTTTCGGCAATGACTTCGGCATCGGTGGTGATATATCCGTCAGGACCGTGGCTGGAGGATGTCTGGCGAACCAGGATATCGCCGCCCATGGCGAGAAAATCCGGCGCCCTGTCATCTGCCGGTGCCGCAAACGGAAGGAACGGGACGTTTTCCGGCGCACGGGACCGGTGAATGACGGGCGGGAGGTCAAGGGCATCAATATCGATACTTTCCCGGGTCATGCCGATCTCTTTGTTAGATGCGATAAACACCGGGCACCGGAACCGTTCGGCCAGGTTAAAGGCCTGCATGGTGAGGGTATAGCAGTCTTGGATGTCCACCGGGGCCAGCACCACCACCGGCTGTCCGCCGCTGCTGCCCCACTGAAGAAACTGGATATCACCGTCGGCCCCCCGGGTGGCGGATCCGGTGGAAGGCCCCAGCCGCTGGATATCGACGATAACCACGGGAATCTCGCTGCCGATGGCAAATGAAATCTGCTCGCTGTAAAGGCTGATGCCGGGCCCGGATGTCGCCGTCATCGCCTTGGCCCCGCCCATGGCGGCTCCCAGGCAATAGCCCATGGAAGCGATCTCATCTTCGCCCTGAAGACAGACGCCGCCCCCGGGCGGCAGCAGTTTCAGCATGGTGTTGAAAATCGTGGTGGCCGGCGTAATCGGGTAACCGGCAAAAAAGTTGCACCCGGCAGCCATGGCTCCCAGCGCAATGGCTTCATTGCCCTCCATAAAACTAAGTGCCATTATCATCTCTCCCATAGCGTTCACAGATCATTATGTACGAAATCCCATACCATATCCTGTTTGGCCGGGTCAACGGGCAAGCCCCCTTTTATTTCTCATTGCTTTCTCCTAAAACCGATGGATCAAAAAGATCTGGAAAATAATAGCGTAATACATGCGTTGGAAAGCCAATTGTCAAAGGCGAACGGTGAGTTTCAGATTGCACAAGCCTTTCTTTCGTCAGTTGGCTGACAATGCGTCTGGCATGTCTTTCACTCTGGTTTTCCATGCCCATAATTTTTCGGGCTTCGCCCCTTGGGATCATCCCTTGTAAAAATAATGCTTTTAACAGCTTGCCGGCCCTGGGATCAAGCGGGTTGCTGGCCCCTCTCGCTTTGTCTCTGTCTTTTATGTATCCTTCGATCCTTGCGTCAATTCTATTGAGACCGAGAATCTTGTCCATAAACCTGATTTGATCTAAACACACTTCAAGAAAATAAAGGCAATAATCAGCAAAAAATTCCTGGTCAAAGCTTTTTCCATCTTCCGACGGGGAATTCGCGGATTGCAGGTTTATCATATACCACTGTTTATCCCTTGAAAATCCTCTGGACAGGGACCATAAATTGCTCCGGTTAATCCCGATGTGAGCCATATACAAACCTGAAAAAAGGCGAAGGACCCTGCCGTTACCATCCCGGAAGGGATGAAGCCACCCCAGCCGGTGATGACTTGCAGCAACGGCAAGCAATCGTTCATCTCCATGAAAATTTACAGGATTGTACAATCGGCTAAACGCCTCGTATAGGGCAGGGAGGTTTTTTGCATCCGGGCCGTGTAAAGTTCTGCCGCCATCCAAAGAGACATTTTCATCTCTCATTTTCCCAGGCATTACCGAATACGACGTAAACCCATCCTGACTGTGCGTGTATTGATGATGTGCCGGAAGTTGCTCATAAAATTTTTTGTGAATTTTTCCTACAAACTCGAACTCACAAATATTAGCCACCGGGCTTGTGAGAAGCGCCTGCATCAATTCCCTTTCAATCTGCACATGAGCTGCACAAAGCTCTTGTGCATACCGCTTCTGCTCATCTATAGAAAAATCTTTGTTTAACGCAGCTTCAATCTCCAATATTGATGTCTTGTGTCCTTCTATCAAATTTGAATGGTAGCTATTGAGAAACCTCAACCGATCCCCCAAAACCGTTGCCGTCTCTTTGGCTATTCGCCCGTCAAGTGTTGAAGAAGCGATGATAACCGCTTGTACCATATCCTTAAGTTCGCCCTGTCGCTTAGATGGGATTGGCGGATGCAAAGAAAAGGTCGGCGTTTTCACAATTATTTCATGTCCTGTTTATTGTCTGGTTTAAAACTCTGTTAATTTCGCGCATATCATCATTTTTAAGGTAAGAGATGTCCGGTTCTATGTCCACTTTAATAAACTATTATATTTGAACATTCAAGATAAAATTTCATTTAAAATGTCCGATTAAACCGGAAACAATACCACCTGTAAATTATATTACGGTTCCGGAAAGTGCGCACTGTAAAAAAGGGATAGGATAAAAAAAATATGAGGTACAAAGGCGGGAAGTAAAAACAAACATTTTAATGACAATCTAAAATTTATTAATGGCCTGAGTCGCCCGAACTTTCTGTAAATAGTTATAAATCGTATATTTAGAAACCCCGACCAGTATAGCCACTTGGTCAACGGCCCCTTTGATTTGGAAGGCACCCTTGCTTTCCATCACTTCTACAAGCCGAATTTTTTCAGCCGTCGACATGGTAGCCGGCTGTTTACCAACAATGGAAACGGCCTGTTCAAACAATGCTTCAATCGTTTCCCCGATTGTTGCCGCAAAGGTTTCCCGGTTGTCATCGCTGCCGAAATCCATAGTTTTGACAATCTCTTCGATAACCTGGTTTGCATTGAGAAGCTCCGTCGTATCGACGTTGATACAAAAAGCACCGAGAACATCACCGGCGCCGTTACGGATAAAAATCGTCGAGGATTTAATAGACCGGCCGTCTTTAGTGGTGGTTTTATAGTTGTATCGATCCTTGATTTTTTTTCCGTCTCTGTGTAGCGCCTTAATCACCAGGTCGGTAATAGGTGCTCCTATCGTTCTTCCAGTAACATCTCCGGCCAGATAGACAAGCGATTTATTGAGGTCGGTAAAATCATGCACAGCCACCTCACAATTTCGGCCGATGGTTTTGGTCACGGCATCGGCCATCTGTCGGAGAATTTTGAAAATGACTTTTTTTTCGTCCATTATAGAATCCTTTTTAAGTGTCCTTCTTATATGCAAAAAAACAACAATGCGTCACTACGACCGCATCAAAACACACGACGTCTCAAATCACATAAAAATGCACTAAAAAGCCGTGTGTATTTAACCCTACAACGATATCTATGGGGTTTAGATCAATATATTGTGTTCAGATTAGAATATAAAGCATAATATATTCCATTGAGTTCCTCAAGTTGCGTTGTGGGGCTAAACACTTTTCATAGCCGCTTGAACCACTGCCTCTGCCAGCACCTGAGATGTGTCGTACAGCCGGACACGACTTTTAACGGACGAAGAAATAATCGACAGTTCCGTACAAGCCACGATCAAAACGTCTGCCCCGGCCGTTGTTAACTCATTGGCGGCTGTATTGACCACCTTGATCTCACGGCTGCCGAAACGCCCTGTCTTAATCTGCCGGATCGCCGTCATCACCTTCTCCTGAGCCGAATCAGCGGGGGTGATCAGCTTTAATCCTTTTTTCTCGAAACGTTTCTTGTAAAGGCCGGTCATGAACACCGCGGTAGAGGCCAGAAGCCCAGGTCGCCGAACCTCCGGATTTTCCGTGATGATGGCATCCACCGTTAGGTCGATCATGTTTAAAACCGGCACATCCACGGCCGCCTGCACCGCGTCATAATAATAATGGGCCGTGTTGCAGGGAATGGCCAGAAAATCCGCGCCCCAGGCAACCAGATTTTGAGCCATCTCGATCATGCAGGGCACCGGGCTTTCGCCGGTGCCCTCAATAATGGCTTTAATCCGTGAGGGTATTTTCGGGTTGTTGTCCACCAGCATGCGGATATGATCGACATCATCTTTTGCCGGTGTGGCCCGAATCACCCGGGACATCATATCCACGGTGGCCTCCGGCCCCATGCCGCCGATGATACCCACAATCTTCTCTTTTTTGTCATTCATTTTGAGCATATGATAGATTTTCTTTTTAAAATCAGTCATCGGGTATAAACTTTGTTTGGGCTATCATCCATTCCTGTAAAAAAATAACCTCCACATGGCAGATGGAGACAAAAAGAGATTAAATTAAAATTTTTCGTAAAAAATCCTTTGCGCGGTCACTTTTAGGATTTTCAAAAAAAGATTTATCTGTGCCCCGTTCAATAATGCGGCCTTCATCCATGAAAATAATTTCATCGGCCACTTCCTTTGCAAACCCCATTTCATGGGTGACAACGGCCATTGTCATACCGGATTTGGCCAGATCCACCATAACATCCAGAACCTCTTTTATCATTTCAGGATCCAGGGCTGATGTGGGTTCATCAAACAGCATGATATCCGGTTCCATGGCCAGGGCCCGGGCAATGGCCACCCGCTGCTGCTGTCCACCTGAAAGGTTTCCAGGATATTTATCTGCCTGTTCCGGAATGCCAACCCGTTCAAGCAATTCCGTGGCTTTTTTGTTGGCCCGGGACTTGTCCTGTTTTAACACCTTGACCGGCGCAATGGTGATATTTTCTATCACTTTCATATGGGGATACAACTCAAACCGCTGGAACACCATGCCCATCTTCTGCCGAAGTTTCATAAAATCTGTTTTGGGATCACTCAGGGAAATGCCATCTACCTGGATATCACCTTTCTGGAAAGGTTCCAATCCGTTGAGCGTCTTTAAAAGCGTGCTCTTGCCAGAACCGGAAGGGCCACAGATAACGACAACCTGACCCTTTTTAATGGTTTCATTGACATTATCAAGGACCTTGAGATCGCCATACCATTTACTTACATTCACTATCTCTATCATTTATGCAGTCCCTTTTTTAAGTTCCATTCTTTTGCAAACCCTGCTCATGCTGAAGCAGACAATAAAATAGACCAGCCCCACAAACAGGTAGAGCTCAACACTTCTCATCTCCCGGGCATCCACAACATTTGCAGATCTCAAAAACTCCCGAAGTCCTATAACATAGGCAAGAGAGGTGTCCTGAAAAACAACAACCCCCTGTGTAATCAGTGACGGCAGCATGTTTCTCAGCGCCTGGGGAATAATAAAATATCTCATGGCCTGCCAATAGGTGAACCCGGTGGAGTATGCAGCATCCACCTGACCCTTTGAGATGGATTTTATCCCGGCTCTTATGATTTCAGCAAAATAAGATGCTTCAAAAATAATAAAGGCAATGCTGGCTGACATGAAATCACCAATGGGCCGGCCCAGGATAAGCGGCATCAAAAAATAAAACCAGAAAATAACCAGAATCAACGGCTGGGTTCTCATCAGGTTAACAAACAGGGAAGCCGGGTAGTAGATGGCCTTGATATTGCTCAACCGGGCCATACCCACCAGGATACCCAGGGTAAGTCCCCCTGCAATGGCAATGAGTGCCAGTTCAAAGGTTGTAAGAAGGCCGCCCATTAAAAAAGAAAAATTATGTGTAATAACTTGCCATTCAAACGTCATCAGCGGGCTCCTTTTCTGGTGATGAGACCTGGAACCGCCAGCATCTTTTCTATCCACCCCATTGTCCCGACCACAACCAGGGTTATAATCATATAAATCACACAGGCGGCTGTGGTGGCTTCAAGTCCGTGAAAGGTATAAGCCTCCACCTGCTGGCTCATAAAAGTTGTCTCAAGAACGCCCACCGTCATGGCAAGGGCTGTATTTTTAAACACGGTTAATATTTCTGTTGTCAACGGTGGAATGACCAGGCGCACGGCAAGGGGTAAAATAACATATCGATAGGCCTGGTAATGGCTGAATCCCGTACTCAGTGCAGCATTAAACTGATCCGGAGAAATCGAATTGATGCCGGCCCTTATCTGTTCGGCCATCCGGGAGGATGAATACAGGGAAAGACCTGCCACCACGACCCAGAACTCAAAATTTGGTATTTCCTGATACACCCAAATCCGAATATTTTCAGGCAACAGTGTGGGGATGGCAAAATACCAGAAAAAAAGCTGGACCAGCAAAGGGATATCTCTAAAAATTTCCGTATAGGCTTCTGCAAAAACTCTGAGCGGTTTGTAATGGGTGATCCTGAGTGTTCCGATAATGATACCGATGAGCAGAGAAAAAAAACAGCAAAGCGCCCCGAGCTTAATGGTTGTTGCGATTCCTTCCAGGATCCATCCGCCATAGGGATCCTGCCATAAAATCGACCATTTAAAATCATAGGCTAGCATATATATCTCCATGTACGGGAGGTCTTTGAAGACCTCCCGAATTCATAAATAAAGCGTAACCTGATCTTACAAAGGCCAGGACTGAAGTTTAAGCAGGGTTTTAAAATCGTCGGTCATGGTAAACGGCACAACGCCATTGGCACCAAACCATTTTTCATAATATGTCATATACCGGCCGTCAACAAACATTCTGATCAACTGCTCGTTGATAAAGTCTCTGAAATTAGAATCATTTTCCGGCAGAATAAATGCATACGGGTCATACGAGAGCATTTCACCCAGGATCATATAATCATCCTTGTTTACGGCCTTGGCTTTCATGCCGGCCAAATGGCTTCCGTCGCCGCAGTAGGCATTGATGACACCATTTCTAAGGGCCAGCATTCCCTGGGTATGTTCCTGATAAACAACCAGTTTTGCCGGTGGATTCAGATACCCTTCAGCATTGAGCCTGCGGATTGTTTTCTCGTTTGTTGAGCCCTGGGCGGCACCAATTCTTTTGCCAGCCAGATCTTTTGCAGAGGTGTATCCTTCACTTTTTTTCACCAGCAGCTGGCTGCCGGTAAGAAAAAAAGTTACTGAAAAATCAACCGTGTCTTCACGGGGGACAGTATGGGTAGCAGATCCACAGACCATATTCAGGTTTCCATTGGCAACCAGGGGAATTCTTGTTTTGGGATTCACAACCTTGACTTCAAACTCAAGGGATTTACCCAGTTTTTTCTCAAGTGCTGAATGAAACTCCTTCGCAAGATCCAGGCTGAAACCAACATGTTTGTTTTCAGAATCATGAAAACCAAAGGGGATGGCACCATCTCTTGCTCCAACAATAAACTTTCCACTGTCAGAAATTTTTCCGAGAGTGTCAGTTGCAAAAGCATTCGAGGTAAACGCAAGAGCCAAAATCAAAATTGTACTAAAAAACAGAACTTTTTTCATTTTAAAATCTCCTTTTAATGTTGTCGGGCTTATGTGAACTGTAACAACAGTCTTTATTGCCCTTTGGGTTTATTTTACCAGGTTATCCTGCCCCGGCCCATCCTTTCAAACATCAATCGACTTTTTCTTTAATTGTCGTTTGTCTACATTCCAACGCAAACGGCAATACTCCAGTAATATCGCAAATTCATTCCCTGAATTCGAGGGGAGCGGAAACAGCGGACTGCTTTAAGCACAACCCGCTGCCTCACAATACGGTACTCCGCCACCCAGGTCTGCGAATTTGCCCCTATGGATGCCTGCGGATAACAACGAACTCGCTACCCTTCCAGAATATCCTTCATATAGGCATACAACGCCGGTGATCCGCCGGTATGCACAAACAGGATTTTTTCTTCTTTCTTAAAATAACCCTTGCGCACCAGATCAATCAGACCGGCCATGGTTTTGCCGGTGTAAACCGGATCCAACAAAATGCCCTCGGTACGGGCCAGAAGACGCACCGCTTCGGCCATTCCCGCCGTCGGCACCGAGTAACCAGGGCCGACATAATCGCCGAAGCACTCCACGGCATCCTTGGGAATTTCGGTTTTGACGCCCAGAAATTCGGCAGTTCGCTGCACCAGGTCGTAGACCATGGGTTCCTGGACCTCTTTGGTGCGACTGACGTTGATGCCGACAACTGACATGTTGGCGTTGTTCCCGCACAAACCGGTCACCAGGCCTGCGTGGGTGCCAGTGCTACCGCTGGCACAGACCACGCGGTCGATCGAAAGTCCCATCTCAAACAGCTGGGTCAGAATTTCTTCGGCGCAGGAGACATAGCCGGTCGCACCGATGGGCGTTGAACCGCCGCCGGGGATCACGTAGCCTTTGCGGCCTTCACCGGAAAGTGCATCGGCCACCTTGTGCATCTCGGCCATCATATCCGAACCGCCGGGTACGACCGTAATCTTCTCCACACCCAGCAGACGGTACAAAAAGTTGTTTCCGCTGGCTTCGGGATTGTAGGAGCCGGCCACCCGCTCTTCCAGCACCAGGCGGCACTTGAGGCCTTCCTTGACCGCTGCGGCCAGGGTCAAACGACAATGATTGGACTGAACCGCACCGCAGGTGATCAGGGTGTCGGCCCCCTTCTCCAGAGCATCGGCCACCAGGAACTCCAGTTTCCGGGTCTTATTGCCCCCCGACGTCAAGCCTAAAAGATCATCCCTTTTAATGTAGATGTCGGGTCCCCCCAGCGCTTTTGAAAAAGCGGGTGCTTTTTCGATCGGTGTATATCCTTCTGTGTATCGTCTACGTGGAATACGTGCTAAATTCATCAGTTTTCTCCTTTATTTTTTCTTTGTTTACAGTTGTACGATGGATTCCATCTCAATCTCACCGCCCTTGGGCAAAGCCGCCACTTGGACAACCGCCCGGGCCGGCAGGGTTTCGACATAATATTGCGCATAGACCTGATTGACCGCTGCAAAATTAGCCAAATCGGTTAAAAAAATAGTGGTCTTGACTGTCCGGTTCAGATCGGTTCCGGCAGCCTGGGCAATAGCCTGGGTGTTTTTGATCACTTGGTGGGTCATCTCCTCAATCTCGCCCGCCACGAACTCACCGGTTTCAGGATTGAGCGGGAGCTGCCCTGATATAAAAAGCAGATCGCCACTGGCAACCGCCTGGGAATAGGGGCCGATGGCTGACGGTGCACCGGGTGTTGCAATTGCTTTGTAAAGTTTCTGCTTTGACATGTTTCTATCCTCCATTGGATCTGTAGACAGTTGTTTTTCGATAGCCGGGATCAAAATTTATTGATGGTCAGGGCTGCACGAACTTTTTGAAGATAATTGTAAACGGTATATTTAGATACCCCGGCAAGAATAGCCACCTGGTCGACAGCCCCCTTGATCTGGAAAGCGCCCTTGTTTTCAAGGGCTTTGACAAGTCTTGTTTTTTCCTCTGTGGACATAGTGGCCGGCTGCTTACCGACAGCGGAAACAGCCTGTTCAAACAGGGCTTCGATGGTTTCGCCAACTGTCGCCGCAAAAGTTTCATGGTTTTCCTGAACATTGAACGCATGAGTTTCCACCAACTGCTGGATAGCCTGGCTGGCGTTTAGAAAATCGGTGATATCGATGTTGGTGCAAAACGCGCCAATAACCTCGCCGGCACTGCTGCGGATAAAAATCGTAGATGACTTGATCGTCCGGCCATCCTTTGTGGTGGTTTTGTAATTATAGCGATCTTTTATTTTTGTTTTATCCTTGTGCAGCGCCTTGACCACAAGATCAGTAATGGGTGCGCCCTGTTTTCTTCCGGTAACGTTGCCGGCAAGGTAAACAAGCGATTTGTTTAAATTGGAAAAATCATGAACAGCAACCTCACAGCTGCGCCCGAATGTTTTTACCATGGCATCGGCCATTTGGCTGAGCATATTGAAAATAGTTTTTTTCTCCATTAAAAAATTACCAATCATAAATTTTTAATTCAAAGTTCGGCTATCTTGCCATCAGGGGTTCTTAGTATTAAAAAGGTATATTTTAAAGCTCTGGTTTTGCAAATTTGTTTTATGCTTAAAATAATTTTGTTTTATGTGTCAATATATTTTTTGTATGACTTACAATATTTTTGTAATAAAGCCTTTTTGGGGAAGTTTTTTCAAACAAAAAAGAATTCAAATATTTAAGATCACAGTAAATTATGTCCACCTACAATAATTTAAGATAATTTTAAAAAAATTGGAAAAAATCTTTTTCCCGCCAGTCCACAATGTTCTATTCAAATTTGATGACATTTAACGTAGCCCCCTCGGTACAGTCTGATTTAAATAAAAGCAAAATTTGATTGACTACTACATTTACATTTTTCAATCGAACTGCAGCGTTTAATTCAAAGCACCAGTGGCAACCTAAATGCCTTTGGGGCAAGCAGTAGAGTATGCGGTCCCAAAATTTAATCACTTGACAAATCACCCGGGCCTTGCATATGAATAGGACAAACAAACTTACAAAATTGGTACCCCATATGAATTCTTCAACTGACATTTCTTATTCCACAAATTTTACAGGCTATTGGTGGTGGCATCTGACCCGAGGAGGTGTGACCACCGGTTTATAGCATCTTAAGTTGATGAATTAAAAGATGATAAAGGACTGTGGCGCATCTGTCGCCACAGTCCTTTTTTAGTTTTACGGGGGCTGTGAACTATCGCAGCCCCTTTTTTATTTTTGACGAGTTTATTGTTTGTAAACACATAAAAAAATAAAAATAGGAGGAAATATCATGCTGATTGTCATGGATAAAAATGCAACATCGGATCAGATCGATGCCGTGGTGGCCGCCATCACCGAAAAAGGGTACAATGCCCGGCCCATTCCCGGGGGCGAGCGGGTTTCCATCGGGGTGTTGCACAACAAGGGTCCGGTGGATGCAGCTCTTTTTGCCGGCTTTCCCGGGGTACGGGATGTGATTCCGGTGACCCGGCCGTATAAGCTGGTGAGCCGTGAAGTCCAACCCGAAGACACCATCGTCCGGGTCGGTGACATTGAGATCGGCAACGGCCACCTGACCATGATCGCCGGTCCCTGCGCCATTGAAAGTCTGGAGCAGGCCCTGACCATTGCCCGGCATGTACAGCGCAGCGGAGCCCATATTTTCAGGGGCGGTGCCTTTAAACCCCGCACATCCCCCTACTCCTTCCAGGGGCTGGGGCTGGAAGGACTTAAAATTCTGGCTACTGTCCGCGAGGAAACCGGCATGCCGGTGGTGACTGAAGTAATGGATCTTACAACCTTTGACCTTGTGGAAAAATACGCCGATATCATCCAGATCGGCACCCGCAACATGCAGAACTTCAGCCTGCTGCGGCGGGCCGGACATGCCGAAAAGCCGGTCATGCTTAAACGGGGGATGGCCGCCACCATGGACGAATGGCTCATGGCCGCCGAATACATCTTAGATGGCGGCAATGAAAATGTCATCCTGTGTGAAAGAGGGGTGCGGACTTTTGTCCACCACAGCCGCAACACATTAGACCTGTCGGCCATCCCGCATATCCGCAATGAAAGCCATCTGCCGATTATCGTCGACCCCAGCCATGCCGCCGGGCGACGCGACCAGGTAACCCCCTTGAGCCGGGCCGCCGTTGCCGGTTCGGCCCATGGCCTGATGGTGGAGGTACACCATGCCCCGGACCAGGCCTTGAGCGACGGTGCCCAATCCCTTTACCCGGAGCAGTACGACACCCTGTGCCGCCAGGTGGAAGCCATCTTTAACCTCTTGCAGGCTGATACCTATCCGGGGACAGAACAAAATTTAAAATCCTGACGAACGAAGGGAAAAAAATTCGCATCCTATTGCACCCCAAAGTTACACATTATATACTATATTAAAATGTGTGAAAAATAAGGTGGCAACGATGACGACAAATTTAGCAATCGACAACAAATTAATCGAAGAGGCCCGTTTATTGGGCCAGCATCGTACCAAAAAGGCAGTGGTTGCTGAAGCGCTCCTGGAGTACATTCAAAGGCGGAAACAGGTTGAACTGATAGGGCTGTTTGGCACGATAGAATACCCGGCGGATTATAAATATAAAAAGGTTCCTCGCTGTTTCGTGTGGGTGCCCCGGGACTGCAGTCGGTCAAATTTACCCATATGTAACAGCGAGGAGCCTATAAAAAGCAACAGGAGGTTAAATGAAGATCCTGGTTGATACCTGTACCTGGCCCTCCGCAGAAATAAACAAGCGGCCTTGACTTTGGAAGTTGTTGAGTTTCAGGAGTTGATCAAAAAGGTAAAAACCATGAAATGCCCGAACTCGATGAAAGTACAATACTGATATTGCAGGCCGGCAATGTAAACTCCGGTGCGTTTGATCCCTTTGATGAAATCTGTGAAAAAGCCAACAAGGCAAATGCCTGGGTTCATATTGACGGCGCTTTCGGCCTTTGGGCGGCCGCATCAAGACGGCTGAACCGGCTGACCAGAGGAATAGAAAAAGCAACCTCATTTTCCGTAGACGGCCATAAAACGCTCAATACGCCTTATGACAGCGGCATCGTGCTTTGCAGCGATAAAGCAGCGTTGAAGCATGCACTGCACGCATCAGGTGCCTATATCGCATACAGTGAAAACAGAGACGGGATGCTCTACACCCCTGAAATGTCCAGGCGGGCAAGAGCGGTTGAGCTTTGGGCAACCCTGAAGTACCTAGGGAAAAAGGGTATTGACGAACTGGTGTTCGGGCTTCACCAAAGAGCGGTACAGATAGGACAGGAACTTAAAGCTGAAAACTTTCATATTTTAAATGACCTGGTCTTCAATCAGGTGCTTGTTGCATGTGACAGCGATAAAATCACCGATCAGACCATGCGGCATATTCAAACGTCAGGTGAGTGCTGGGTCGGCGGGACCCGCTGGAATGGAAAAACAGTTATCCGAATCAGTATTTGCTCCTGGGCCACTACCGAGGATGATATTACCCGGTGTGTCAGCGCCTTTGTTACAGCAAAAAATAAGGCTGTTCAAGGACTGCGCCACACATAACCCGGCGCTGCGCTCGGGCCAAAAAGAATTCCGGGCCCTGTCGCCCCCGGCACCTTTTGGCCGGGTCACGCCACGTTTACTGCCCGGCGCACCATGAACACCATTAAAAAGGTCTGAATTGCCGAGAGAACCACAAAATAGGCCATCCATCCCGGAACTCCCATAAACAGAGGCCGGATATTCGTCCATGCCCAGAAATCCATTGCCAGCACAAAAACGCCCGATATCAAATAAAAATAGGGGTCAAAAAGCCACCCCGGAACTCTGAATGCCAGATCTCCACTTTTCCAGAGCAGTACCATATGGGTGGCCAGATAGAGGGTAAACGTCACCAGCATCACCCATATCACCGGCAGGAACGGACCGGCGGACAGCCATTTGAAATAAAAAACAAGCAGGGCACCTTCGCCCGCTAAAATCGAGACAATGGCTGCCAGGGGAAACACTTTTTTTAAATAAAGCCCGAACACAACTGTGGGGAAAAGAACCGCCAGTCCGGTAAAGGTCTGGGTGGCGATCTGCAGAATCGTTGCCGGCGGCTTCCAGGCTAGGGCCAGGCCGGCCAGGCTGAGAAAAATGACAAAAATTCGCCCGGCGGCACTGCCGCTGTGCCGGCGCCATCCTGTCAGGGGAAGGATATCCCGGGTAAAAATCGAACTTAAGGTCAACAGCTGTGAATCCATGGTGGACATGAGGGCTGCCAGACCCGCCGCCATGACAAGGGCCGCCATAAAATCTCCGGAAATCAGGGTCAGCACCATGGGCAGAATCCGATCGGCCTGTCTGCCCACAAGATCGGGAAATGACAAACGCCCCAGCACCCCCACGGATATGGGCAGGATAAAAACAACCGTACACACCAGGGGATAAAAAAACATGGTACGCGACAGAATTTTTTCATTTTTCGCGGCAAAAAACCGCTGAAAGAGTTGCGGGAACATGGGATCACACAAAAACCAGAGCAGGATATAACTGAACCAGATTCCGCAGGTATATTTTCCCTGCCCCCCGGGCCTTGAAAAAAGCTGGGGAAAATCGGCCAGCACTTTTTTGTTGGCGGCGATAAATCCGCCATGAAAACGGGCCACCATAAACAGGGCTGCCAGCAGCAGAAAAAACATGAGCAGTCCCTGGAACAGATCGGTCCAGGCAACGGCCCGCAACCCGCCCCGCAGCGTATACAACAGGATAATGGCGGTCACCAGCATGCACCCATACAGGTAGGGCAATCCCACCAGTTCCTCTAACGCATACCCGGCAGCCATGGGCTGCAGTGCCAGGTAGGGGATGGTAAAAACAATCATCACAAGGGCAAACAGAACCGACAAAAAAGAACTTTGATACATTTTTTGTACCAGTTCGGGCGGCGTAACAATGCCATGGGCCCGGCCCACCTGCCATATTTTGCGCCCCAAAATCCAGAACGTCAGGGCCATAAAACCGGTACCGAACCCCATAATGGGGAAAAAGGCATACCCGTCCCGGTATCCGGCCCCGGAGGTGCCGAACACCGTAAATGCCGAAAAATTGGTGGCCACCATGGTGCCCAGAAGGATTACGGTACCCAGTTTGCGATCGGCCAGAAAATAGGTTTCCGGCGTTGACTTCCAGCGGGTCCGGGCGATGAGCCCAATGACGAGAACGGTTAAAAAATAAACCGCAAGGACAGTAATTTTAATAATCATGGGGCCTCCGTTGTTAAGTGCCTTACGGGGCGGCCCAATAAAAAAACGCCACCCCGTAAAGGTCGGGATGGCGTTTGCCTGGCATAACCTTGTATCTCTGCGATTATTTCAGGATATGAAACCGTTTGAAATAACCGCTTTGCTGTCGCACTTTTTGTGATTTTTATAACCGGCTTTGGGTACCCTGTCAAGGCCGAATATCAAAAGGACTTGTCTTTGACCGCATGCCCTATATTTTTATAAAAAATGGTAACGATATCAAAGCAATACCGAATACCACAAGGACATATACATTTGAAATAAAATAGGGAAAAGCAATTAACGCGATACCACTGAAAAACGGAATAACCGCTTTTTGTTTTTTGCCGTAAACAAAAAAGCCCAACCCGATGGAACCAAATATCATTCCCCACATTAACGTCGAGGCGCTACTCATTTTTAGCCTTTCATATTTGCACCGGTTGCTTCTCGCCCGGCAGCTTTCATCTGCATCGAGAACAGGGGTTTATGCCTCTGCACAGCGCCAGGTTGTGCCGTTATTTTTCGAATTCTATCCCTGAAAGAACAAGATCACCCCTGGAAAGCAACAGGTTTACATGCTCGCCCAATGCTTTCATTTTATTGTAAGTGTTAAGTTTTGAATCTTTGTCAAATGAGGCGATTACAGCATTAATCATTGAATTTAAGTTTAAAATTACTTTGTCAAAATTCTCGCTTTTTGTCTTTACATCCAATGACGATAATATCGATATTGAGTCTGTCAGCAGTTTTTCTGATTTTTCAATATTGTTCAATTTGTAGGATCTTTCGGCATCGTAAATTTTCTGCCTGACATCTGTCAGGGGAACGTAGTAGTCTTTTATTTCAAGCAACCTGTTTTTGGCCTGATGCAGTTTTTCTTGTATCGATTCATTATTGATTTCCGTCGCTTCCGAATATGCATCATCTATCAGTGATAATGACTTTTCTATGCCGGCATTGAAATAACTAAAATTAGTTTCCTCAAAGATAGGATTCCATTCATGGGTATCCTTTTGGCACCCAACCAAAATTAGCAATATAAAAACCGATAATTTTATTTTTGACATTGGATTCACCTTTTTTGATACTTCCGTTTTATTTCCAGAATAGGCGACAAAATCTCTTTGCCGCTGATTTTCTGGCTTGGCATTCCTTTATTCTATTTCTTCATAATCATCAAAGCATGACAAGTAAACTTTTCTGACTTTTTCAAATATGGCTGACCAGGTAAAGGAATCAATTTTATCCTGGATTGGCGACAAGTCAATTTTCGGGCACCGGTATGCCGCACAAATCTGCCGGTGAAGGGCATTTTTCAAATTTTGTTCAAACAGCGTTTCATCTTCCCGGTATGGCTGATCTGTAAACCGTAACCGCGGGGTCTTTACCAGATCGATAAAATCCGTATCGGAATTACCGAGCACTTCCCTGGTTCCCGGAAGATCCGTGGCCACAATCCGGCAGCCGCTGGCCAGTCCTTCTAAAATAACAAGGGGTAACCCTTCATAAAAAGAGGGCAATACCAGGATATGGGATTGCCTCATTATTTCAGCCACCCGTTTTTGGGAAAGTGCGCCGTGAACACTGACGTTTTCCCCCAATTGCCTGGCCAGCATGAGGCAATCCGCTTTTTCCGGTCCGCTGCCGCCGCCCAGAAGATGTAGTTTCCATGCAGGTGAACGAACGGATTGCAAAGCACGCAACAGCCAGGGCACCCCCTTGGCGTTACTCAGTTTTCCGGCATACACCAATTGCACAGGATCAGGGGTTGGTTTTGTGGTTAGATAAAACAGACCGTCGTTATAACCGGCACCGGTAATAGCCACTTTTTCGGCCGCCAGATCGTACAGCCGGATAATCTCATTTTTTTGTGCCACGCTTAAAGCCATTACCGCATCGATTTTTCGGCACCCGGTTAAAACCTTTTTTTGAAAGTGAGAACAATTTTGAAATTGCCGCAAATCCGAACCATGGCAGGACGTGACCATGGGAATGGCCGGAAAAAGCCGACGAACCAGCGCGCTTATAATCCATAGATGATGGCTATGAATAATATCCGGTTTAAACCTGTAAACCGCATCTTCAAGTACCCCGGAAAAAGCCTTTTCATACGCCAGCAGATCTTCTTTGGAAAAATCGCAAAACCGGGTACTGTCATACGGCATGACATCACTCATGCCCGGAATATGGTAGGGAACGTCCGCCGTATGAAATTTTACAAACATGGACTTGTCTTGGGCAATACAATCTGTTTCATCACAACCGTCCGCATCGACACCTGCCACCAGATAATTGTCATCGCCCCAGGACGCGGCTTCCCGAATCATGGCCTGCACATATATACCGCTGCCGGTTGAATCCGGCCGCTGACTGAGTACGTGAAGAATTTTCATTTTTTCAGATTATCCATAACCGGGTAAACAGGGAATAACAGCAGACTATAAAAAGGGTCCGCCGGGTTTAACAACCGTTTTAAGGACAGTGAGGGCTTCTGGCGCCACTCATAAACCGGCTGTGCCGATGCTATTGGTTTTCAAAAAAAAATTCTACGTCGCCAGAACAATGTCCCCGATGATGCATCAGACAGCGGCCAATCTCCGGATTGAATCGATGGTTTATGCCAAGTTCTTCAAGCCAGCACTTTATTCTGTAAAGGACACCACATTCATACTGGTCTATGACGCCGATCCGTTTGATACCGGCATATGCAAAGCATTTCCCCTGGTCAAACGCCCACGCCAGTTTGTTCTCTTCAGGATAACTGAACGTCACATTCATAAAATCAGGGATCATAAATTGGGATGCCGTTTCAAAAAAGGTCCTGAAATCGGCATATGTTTTAATCTCTTTATCAAATCCAAGCGTATTTTTGATTCTTTTTATTTCAATTGAAGATAATGATTTTATCGCGGACTTGTTGATTTTATTGGTTGCCTCAATCCCAAATTCTTGCAGGCAATAAAAAAACCACAACCCATCATGTGTCATCCAGCATTTATTTAGAAGATCGATTGTTTCTTTTTGAGAGATATCTTCAGTCAACCGCATGCCGCCTCCTTTTGATCGTATCTGCCGTATTATATCCGGCACACTGTTTGTAACAAGCTGATGTCACATTAACCATTCTTTTGTACAGTATTGTTCTTAGGCCGGCATGTTAGGTTCGGTTTTATGTTAAAATATATCCATATTTCTTAAGCCAACGAACGATTTTCTGGTGTAGTTCCAAAATAGATGGCGCTCTGATAGTATGCTCTTTGGGTGGCATGATACCAACGTAGGGAAGTATCCCATCGAATTCTAAAACCATTTCTATTGGGTTTTTCCCTGAGTCTTTTATTTTAATAGTGGCATTATATTCCAAGTAATCATCAGACTGTGGATGATAATATTTTGCCGTAAGGATGCTTTTTTCTTCGTAAATAATTTTTGCTTTTTTCATAATATCTTTTATGTCAATTCCGCGCCGCAATGCCGGCAATACCGGGCGTCAGCCGTGTGCCCCGCCAGGCCGCACCCGGCGCACACCCGCCGTGCCGCCGCTTTGTTGGTGCTCTGAGAAAGCTCAACAGAGACAATGCCGGTGGGAACCGCGATGATGCCGTATCCCATGATCATCAGAAAAGAGGCCAGCACCTTTCCCAGGGGCGTATGCGGGGATATGTCCCCGTAACCGACGGTGGTCAGTGTGACAATCGCCCAGTAAATACTGGTGGGAATGTCGTTAAATCCGCTTTTTTCTCCCTCCAGCACATACATGACCGAGCCGCAGATGACGACAATCACCAGAACGGCAAAAATAAATACGCCGATTTTGCGGCCGCTGGCCCGCAACGCGCTGGTGAGTACCCATGCTTCGCGGGTAAAATGGGTCAGCTTGAACACCCGGAACACCCGCAGCAGGCGCAGGGTGCGAATGGTCAGCAGCGACTGACTGCCGGGAACAAAGATGCTCAGGTAGGTTGGCAAAATGGCCAGCAGATCCACGAGGCCGAAAAAACTGGTGGCATAAACCCCCGGCCGTTTGACACTGACCAGGCGCAGGACGTATTCAATGGTGAATAAAATGGTAAAAAACCATTCAATGCCGTAGAGTATGCCACCATGGGCATCGCGGATCGCGCGAACGCTTTCCAGGGTGACACAGGCCACGCTGATCAGAATACTCCAGATCAGGATCACGTCAAACGCCTTGCCGGCCGGCGTATCCGTGCCGAAGATCACTTCATACAAACGTTCGCGCATATGCCATCCTTACTCTGTTGTATTAATAGCTTGACCGCGAGAGATAAAAGAAACACCCTGCCCGGATCTTGTTCCAATCATTACCGATTCAACAATAGGCGGATTAACGAATTTGTCGGATTTCCATTCAACAATAAAATTAGCGCCGGAACCGCCGGCTTTGTCTTTTTCCGGGATAACATAGCGTATTGATTCCAGTGGTTTTAAAGTAACCGGTGTTTCCATAAATTTTGTCAGCAGATTGCCCTGTGTTTCGTAATAATCAACAGTTGTAATTTTAATCGGTTGATTCGGATCCGTATTTCTGATGCTGACGGTTACAGCCAATAAAAAAGGCCTTTCACGGTCGCCACAGTAAATATGGGAATATGCGGGAACATAAATAGCCTGGCCTTTCGATAGCAGTATTGTGTTATCAGCATAGGCGAAAGTTGAAACAATGCTCACTGCGAAAAACATAAATAGAAATATAAATAACCATATTTTTTTCATAAAAATTTTCCTCCTCGTCGAATATGCTGTCAAACCCCGGCTATTTTTTTGAATTCATTTCGTTCTTGCTGATTACCGACAACCGCGACCAGATCCCCTTGTTGGAAAGAATAATCCGCTTCAGGGTTGGAATGAAATAACTTTCCCTGGATAATCCCGACAACCGATGCGCCGGTTCTGGTGCGAACGGCCGCATCTTTAAGGCTTTGACTGATAAGAGGGCTTCCGGGCATGAGTGTAACCCATGATATCTCCAACATGTTTTTTATATTATCAAGTTTCGCCAGAAGCTGATGGTCACTGCTCGATTGATAAATCGGCGCATAACTCTTTTGCCGCACGGCATCGGTATATTGCTGAATAACGGCGACCGGAATTTCCAGGTGGAGAAGTGCCTGCCTTGCAATTTCAAGCCCTGCCTCCATCTCCGGCAGAACCGCCATATAAACCCCATTTTCATATAATGCCCGGGCATGTTCAGCGCCAGTGGCCCTGACAATGATATGCAGTTCCGGCCTGAAGCGAAGGGCCTGTTCTATAATGGACTGCGACGTAACAACTGAAGGCGTGGTAATAAGCAACAGTTTGGCTGCCTGTAACTGGGAGACATCGATTACCGTTGGCTGGCTCATGTCGCCATAGATAACCGGATATTTTGCCGCCTTACATTCAAGCATTCGCTGGTGATTAAATTCAATAATGACAAAAGGAAGGTGGAGTTGCGTCAGGGCCTGGGCGATGTGTTGCCCCACCCGCCCGCCGCCGGCAATGACGACATGGTCCGTAAGTCCGGAATGCGGAATGTTTTCTGTTTGCAGCGGCTCATACTTGAACAGTCGTTTCTTTAATTTATAGAGGGGCGCCGCCATGGCCGAAGCAAATGGGGTCAGCATCATGCTCAATACCGACACGGCGAGGACGAGAGAATACAGACTCTGGTCGATGGCTTTCGTTTCAAGTCCCAATCGTGCCAGCACAAAGGCAAATTCACCCACCTGAAACAACCCGAGCCCGACTGCCATCGGAACAATATTGATATATCGAAACAGCATTGCCAGAACGGTGAATAGTGACCCCTTGAAGACGGCGATGACGATAACCAGGGAGAGAATCCTGGCCCAGTTTTCGAACAAATATATCGGGTCAAGCAGCATGCCCACCGATGTAAAAAACAAAAGGCCGAAGATGTCCCTGAGAGGAATAATGTCGCTCAATGCCTGATGGCCGTAATCAGACTCACTCAAAACCATTCCCGCAACAAAAGCACCGAAAGCAAAAGAAAGTCCGAAAAGGTATGTGGCATACCCCACCCCGAGACCGATGGCCGTGATGGATAAAATAAAAAGTTCTCTGGAGTTCCACTGGGCCACATGCGCCAGCAACCATGGGAGCACCTTTCTGCCCATATAAAACATGGCCAGCAGGAAAATTCCGGACTTGATGACGGCAATGGCCAAAAGGGGCAAACCCGCCTCGGGATTGCTCAGTTGAGGAAGGATAATCATCATCGGGATGACGGCCAGATCCTGAACAATGAGCATGCCAATCATTACCCGGCTGGACAGTGTCCCCACAAGCCCTCTGCTCATGAGGGTTTTCAGGGTCACCATGGTGCTGGAAAGTGATATCAGGGCGCCTAACCATAATGCGTGCCCTGTAGACAACCCTAAATACTTGCCAAGGAAAAAGCCAAAACCGATGGTCAGCAAAATTTGAACAGGGGTTCCGAACAGGGCGATATTTCGTACCGGTTTTAATTCGCTGATGGAAAACTCCAACCCCAGCGCAAAGAGAAGAAGAGCCACGCCTATTTCGGCCAGGAGTTCGATCTCATGGATATCTTCAATCGTAATCCCGCCCGTGTAGGGCCCCACAACAATCCCGGCAAGAATATACCCCAAAATCAACGGTTGCTTGATTCTTTGCGCAATGAGTGCGCCAATCAAGGCGGCAACCACGATAATGACAATATCTGCGGCTACGCCCATCCGGAAAACCTCATTTTTGAAAATTGCATTTTTTTATCCCAGATTTTTAAACCGATACGTGGCTTGTTGTAATGCCTTTTTTGCCGCCTGAAGTTTTTCTGACTTTACCAGAATGTAATCAGTATCAAATGTTGATATCGCAAAAATGCTGATTTCCGCCTTGGCTAAAACAGATGAAATATCAGCCAGGATTCCGGTTAAGGAAAAATCCAGCGGGCCGAGGATTTGTATACAAACCCAACCGGTTTCCATCCTCTCTGAATCCAGCTGTACTGAAGATAAACACACGACAGATATTTCCTTGGCTGTTTTGGTGATGCTGTAAAACGGGCTCTGATATATTTGATTGGGGATTTCATCATCCGGAGAAAACCGATGGATTGAAAATGAGCCATCAAGGATGTTTAGATTCAATTTCATTTTCTTGCCTTACTTTTGATGAACTCGTAAAGGTTCGGTTTTAGACGGTCTCGTAAAAAGTTCAACTTCAAGGCGTGCCAATTTTGTAATTATGAGGCGTAACCATCGAATGTTGAATGATTCCGAAATGCAGCACAACGCAGGAGTTGGAACCTTTACGAGACCGTCACTTTTTATTATTTATTTCATCAGTCGAACATCGAACATATATCATAACACCTGCAGGAAAGCCCTGCTAATTTTAAGACAGATCACAAAATATATAATTAACGCTGCTGAAATGTCAAAACAAAATGTCTATATTATCTATATGTTGTGACATATGATCGATATATTCATGACCTGCCGAGGACACAAAAGGGATCTATTAAAAACAAGCTGCAGGCATTTTTCAAGGATACCGGCGGGATCAACCGCGCAATATTGGCAATTTTATCTTGAGTTGGATTCCGATCTTCTGATATGAGCAAGCCCTGGCCGCTGAAAGGGTCAGGGGAAATTTTCGATATCGCAAAAAGGGTACAACAAAACAACATGGCACAGATTCCGGTACTGTTTAAATTATTCATCGTCTTTTCCCTCATGCTGGGCGGCATGCGGCTCAAATTATCTCTGGGCAATTCGTTCATGATGGGCACTGTCGCCATGGGATTTCTTTTCGGGCAGCCCGCTGTTGCCATTATTCAATCTGCAGTTCATGCCCTGATTGACCCCAAGACCCTGTCCCTGTCGGTGGTGGTGTCGCTCATCCTGGTGCTGAGCCATAGTCTGGAAAAAACCGGACAGATGACACGGCTGTTGAATGGTTTCCGAGGGCTCATCCGTCATGAAGGTCTGAATATCATTATTTTTCCAGCATTGATTGGTCTATTGCCCATGCCCGGCGGGGCCATCTTTTCAGCCCCCATGGTTAAAGATATCGGATCACGATATCAACTGAGCGGTTCCCAGTTGAGTTATATCAATTACTGGTTTCGGCATATCTGGGAATACTGGTGGCCCCTGTATCCGGGGGTGCTGTTGACAACGGCACTGGCAGCGCTTGATTTATGGCAATTTATCGTATTCCTGTTTCCGCTGACCCTTGTGGTGCTGACAGTGGGGTATGTGCCATTAATGAGGATGATGCGACAGAACAAAAGCGGAGAAACGGAAAAAACAGCCGAAAAAGCAACCCCCGGACTGTTTTTCAAGGAACTGGCCCCCATTCTGATCGTAATTGTACTCGGTCTTATCATCGGCAACCTGCTGACGCCGGTATTCAAACATCACGGGTTCAGCAGCGTCGCCAAAGAAACCGGTTTGATTATTGCCCTTGTACTGTCCATCGCATGGACCTGGCGGGTGAACCGGTTACCGGCCGCTTCCCGGTGGGGAATTCTTCGTAGCCGGGCCCTGCTGAATATTTTTTATATGGTGGCCGCCATCCTCGTATTCAAGGGGGGGCTCCAGGATTGCCATGCCGTTGAACAGGTCAGTCAAACCTTTCTGCGCTGGCGGATTCCGCTGCTTCCCATCGCGATACTGTTACCCTTTATCGTCGGTATCGTCTCCGGCATCACCATCGCCTTTGTCGGCACGACCTTTCCTATTTTGATTTCCCTGATCCACACAACCGGGGAAACCCACCTCATGCTGCCCTATATGATGCTGGCCCTTTCTTCCGGATTTACCGGTGTCCTGCTCTCACCGCTCCATTTGTGCCTGCTGTTGTCCAACGAATATTTCCAATCGTCTCTCATGCCGGTCTATCGATACATCCTGGTCTCATGCACGGTCCTTTTCTTTTGCACGATTGCCTATTTCTGCCTGCTTCGACTCTACTTCAACGCATAAGCAAACGGCGGAAGGGCTGACCCTTTTTTTATGCAGCGATCCGCCCGATTATTGACACACACCCGCCTTACTGCCATACTCAAACCAATAAAAACTACCCGTCATGAAAAGGGGGACCACCCATGACAGACTCGTTTATAACCTTGATGTCCTGGCTGGGGATCTGTTTTTGTATCAGCCAGTCAGCCATGTTTTCAGGGATGAACCTGGCCCTTTTCAGCATCGGCAGGTTACGGCTTGAAGTAGAAGCCGCTTCCGGGAATAAAGCGGCCGAGAAACTGCTTAGAATGCGGAAAGATTCCAATTTTCTGTTAACCACGGTGTTATGGGGCAATGTGGGGATCAATGTACTGCTGACCCTTCTGTCCAATTCCGTCCTGGCAGGCGTCAGTGCGTTTCTTTTCTCAACGGTCTTGATTACCGTTGTGGGAGAGATTGTCCCCCATGCGTATTTTTCAAGAAACGCACTTAAAATGACCGCCATACTCGCCCCTGTCTTGAAGTTCTATCAGTATTTATTGTACCCGGTGACAAAACCCTCTGCAAAACTCCTGGACACCTGGCTTGGAAAGGAGAGCATTCAATATTTTCGTGAACACGACATGCGGGAAATGATCAAAAAACACATTGAGGCCGATGAAGCGGAAATAGATCGAATTGAGGGATTGGGCGCCTTGAATTTTCTGGACCTGGATGATCTTTTCATCACACAGGAGGGCGAGCCCCTGGATCTGATGAGTGTTGTCCAACTGCCGTCGGAAAATGACCGGCTTATTTTTCCGGAATTCAAACCGGATGCATCAGATCCATTTCTTCGACGGATTGAGCGGTCCGGGAAAAAATGGGTGGTTTTGACAAATGAAAAAAATATGCCCCGGCTTGTGCTTGATGCGGACAGTTTTCTCCGACACGCCCTCTTCAAATCACCTCCGCCAAAGCCCTCCTGGTACTGTCACCGGCCCATACTGATTCGCGACGCCGCCACGAAGCTTGGGAACATCCTGCACCGGTTCAGGGTTCAAGGCATCCGGCCACATGATGATGTGATTGAGCAGGATATCATCCTGCTCTGGGGCGCCGCCAAGCGGATCATTACAGGTGCTGATATTCTGGGCAGGCTGATGCGGGGCATTTCCATAAAAAAGATTGTTGAGGACCCGAAATGACGGTTTTAAATTCGATTGGCCAACGGGGAAAACAAAAAGTGATCCGACCGGGCATTAACCGGTAAAGGCTGGTTGAAAAGACAAAATGCACCACAACACAATGGCTGATTCATAAAGGAGGTGCTTTTATGGCACGATTTTTAAAAAAACGAACACAAAGCAACGGAAAGAGCCCCGGATCCTTTGTGTTCATTGGAAACCAGAAGGTAGAAACCGTGCAGGCAAGGGTCATTGATTACGATTCAACAATCCTGACGGAACGGGATTTGTCGGATATCAAAGACGGCTCCCACTTCAAAAAAACGGACACCGTGACCTGGCTCAATTTCAACGGTCTGCATGATATTGCGTTAATGCAGGAGGTGGCCGAGGTTTTTGAACTGCATCCGCTGGTGATGGAGGACATTCTGAACACGGGCCAGAGACCCAAGCTTGAGGAATTCGAGTCCTATATTTTCATTGTTTTGAAGATGATCCGGTTTGACACAAAAACCGAAATGATCCTCAACGAGCAATTGAGTATGATTCTGGGAGACAAATTCCTGCTGACATTTCAAGAACAGCCCGGGGATGTTTTTGAACCGGTCAGGGAAAGAATCAGAAGACAGAAATCACGCATCCGGGGTGCCGGAACAGATTATCTGGCCTATGCGCTTTTGGATACGGTGGTGGACAATTACATCCACAGTATTGAGATGATTGGAGAAAAAATTGAAGATCTTGAGGCGGTGATCATCTCCGGCCATGACACGGGTGTCATGGAAAAAATCAGCGCATTTAAAAAGGAAATCAATTATCTGATAAAATCCATCCGACCGGCAAGAGAGGCCATTTTGAAGCTGTCGCGACTGGACAGCGATCTGTTTAACGAAAGCACGTTCCCTTTTTTAAAGGACCTTCAGGATCTTATCAACCACGCGACGGAAGCCACTGAGACCTATCGGGAGCTTTTGACCGATCAGCTGAACATATACAACTCGGTGATGGGAAATAAGATGAACGACATCATGAAAGTGTTGACCATATTTGCCGCCATCTTCATCCCCCTCACATTCATAGCGGGAATTTATGGTACCAATTTTGAATATTTACCGGAACTGCACTATAAATACAGCTATTTTCTTTTCTGGGCCGTGCTCATCGTCATCGCCGGGGCACTGCTCGTTTATTTCAAGCGAAAGCGCTGGCTGTAGAAAATGGATTTGCCGGTCAGACGAACCCTGAAAAGGCCCGGGAGCCACCGGTCGTTTGCTCTAAAAAAAATATTTAATCTCCATGGTCAGCCGGTCTTCATCCTTATAGGCCCACAGCGTACTTTCTTCATCCCGGATATGGAAAAATCCACCGGCGGCAATGACCTGAAAATTGTCCGTCACATCCCGCGTAAGCCTGAATTGATGAACCGCATTTTGGTCCTGGATATGGTAATACAGCATATATTCGGCGGTGAGGGTTTGGTGCCAAAAATCCTTTGTCAGCGTAAAATAGCCGGCTGTACTGTTTTTATCGGTAAAGGCAAGGTGTTTCATACTGCCCGGGATATACCGGTGGGAAACTTCAACAGACACCTGGTATCTGTCGTTGGCATTGTAGCGGGCCCCCAGGCTGACGTCAAAAAGGTTTTTTTTGACCGTCACATACCCTTGCAAGGGTTCCAGCCCCTGGAGGGCCAGATCCTGCTTGAAGGCCGATTCCGCCGTAAACAGGAAACCGCCCTTTGCATGGGTGACCGCCATGCCCATCATGGCATAGGAAGGATAGGACTCCATTAAAACCGGTTTCCCCGGACCATCATACGACGGGGCAACACCATAAACGGCGGTATTGGCAAAAAAACGGCCGGCCATCAGGGACAGATCCGTTTTTTCAAAAAAGGCCTCCCACCTCACGCCATATTCCACATCGGAACAGATCAACTCCTCTGTTTTGACGGCAAACAGGTCCATCCCCGGCAATTGCCGGTCATATCGGGTGTCACGTGCCGGCATTCTGTCGGTCAGGGGAAAGGGGCTGATAAACACAAACAGATTTCCATGATCGGTATAGATGTCAGTGGCCAGCATGGGCTGGCCAAACCGGGCATCTTCAAGTTCTATAAAAATAAAATCGGACGTGTCCCTTGGGGAGACCACATCGGTGATGATGGCGGCATCCGCTTTTCCCCAGACAACAATCTGCTGGCCCAGTGTGATGCTGAATTTGTCAAACCCTGCCTGGACATAAAGTTCTCTCAACCGTGGCGTCAGCAACAGATTTTTGGCCTTTGCCTCGGCCCGATGATCCCCTTTTGGCAGGGCCATGAGCCGGCCATCGAGTTTGAAAAACAGATTATCGGAAAACAGATGGTCGGTTTCCTGCCTGAAATAGGCATAATGGGTGATGATCTCCGGGTCGGGTTCCGTTCCAATGGACAATTCATATCCCAGGGTAAACCGTGAGTCCCTCAGCAGCAGGGCCTCAAGCTGTGATTCGCTCTCCTGTTCCGTTTCCACACCGGAGCCCTGGTCATCATCAAACACCGGCTCACCTATTGGATCAAACCGGGAGGGTGAATCAAACAGGCTTTCTGCAAACCCCTGGCCGATACCGCCCAATGAAAACAACAAAATCAGGCCGGCAATCAGCACCCCTCTATTTGCGAAGGTGTGTTTCATTGAAAATTTTTCTGATATTTTTTCAGATGACTTTCCCTGAATGCGCCATCGGTTAGTGTTCTCTGGGTCAAAAATGCATCTTGAACATCCCGGTTCAACGTAATTTTTTCATAACTCAAAACGGTTCGGCGGTGTGTCTCCAGGTTAAAGACCATCGTCTGCATGGGCACCAGGATACCATCAATGGTTTCTATCTTGCCATGGAAAACCCTTTTAAAACGCCTGCCCTGGCGGTTGAACAAAACCGATTTGAGAATAATGAACCGCTCCTTGTCAACCCAGCTAATCGTTTTGGCGTAATTGCTTTTGGGGGCCCGCGCCTTTGTCGGGATCGATTCAATGACCCAGCAAGGGCGCTTTCGATAGGTTTCACTGCCAAGAAGCGTATAGGTATAGTCCTCAATATGAAGGGCTTCCAGATCTTCATAGGTGAATTCAGATCCAAAAAAACTGCCGGTCTTGGGTTCATTTTCATTGCCCGACACGATTCTTTTGACTTTCCCGATGGCGGAAAGATACAGCCACTGATCCGTGTCTTTGCCTTTCAGCGCATAATCATACTGAAGAAAACCGATGCCCTTTTCCGAAGCAGGTTCAACAATGATGGTAACGATTTTATGGTCCTTTTCCCGGGGCCCATAATCTTTTCTGACCATATCCATGATCTTGACCCTGGGGTTTTCCGCACAGACATATTTTTCCGCCTGCTTGATCATTCGGCAGGTGGAAAGACGCGCCCTTGAAATTTCCGTTGTGCCGTCGTCCCTGTCCAGAACCGTTTGCATGATCCGGGCGGCATCTTCGGCCATGGAAAATGATGCAGACCCCAACAACAATATGATGGTCATGATAAGGTGTTTCATCGTGTGTTCCTTATTTTTTAAAATCCACATGTATCACCTGGCAAAGCGCCGGCAGCAGAAAAAGATCAGCGATCAGGGCCATCAGGATGGCAACAGCTGAAAAAAGACCGAAATGGCTCAATCCATTGTGAAAAGACAATAAAAAAACCAAAAAACCGGCTGACAGAATCAAGGATGTAAAGGTGATGGCCTGGCCGGCTTCCCGGATGGAATAGATGGCGGCAGTGGCGGCATTGCCGTGGCGGTGCATTTCAAGTCGGAAATGGGTCATGAAATGGATGGTGTCATCCACTGCCAGGCCGATGATAATGGGCGCCACAATGAGCGTGTCCGCATCCAGGGGAACCTTAAAAAATCCCATGAGACCAAAGGCGGTCAGGATGGGAAACAGGTTGGGAATAAGGGACACGGCACCGGCTTTCCATGACCCCAGGACCACGAGCAAAATCAAAGAGATGATCCCCAGGGCCAGGCTGAAGCTTTTGATCTGGGACCAACTGATATAATCGAGCATGAGGGCCATGAGGGCCATATTGCCGGTGAGGGTGATCTCCATATCCGGATATTTTTTTTGCAGGGGTTTAAACCGATCGTCCATGAATGCCTGAATGCTATTGACCATGTTCAGGGCTTCACTGGAACTGACATTCAGGGACATCACCCGGATCCTGCCCCGGGCATAATCATCTGACACCAGCCGCCTTCTGTCTTCGGGATTGGCACTGTCAAACAAAAACAGGACCTGCTTTAGCACCTGGGGATCAACGGGAATCGTGTATTTTTCAGGGTCGTCGTCGTTTAAGGCCTTGTATGACTCCTTGACCACATTGACCAGGGACATGGTTTGGGTGATGGTATCGCCGTGGTGCCCCTCCATATACACCTGCACCGCCTGTATGGCGTACAGCACCTCCGGGTCTTTCAAGGCCTCTTCCCTGTTAAACGCCAGCATGATTTCCATGTTGGCGGTGCCACCCATGTGCTTGTCAACAATGGTGTAGGTTTGACGCAGCGGAAGGGTTTCTTTTATCAGTTCAACAAAGTTCGAATCCACCTTCAGTTGCAGCATGCCGTAAAAAAGAACCGCGGCTACCACCCCGAATACCCAAATTACGACATGGGTCCTTGAAATGCTGACCTGTTCGATTTTTTTAATGAGTCTGAGCACCCGGTGTTCTTTTGGGGCCTGTCCGATTTTTGGCGCAGGATTCCACAGGTCCAGCATCAACGGCAGCAGAACAACGGTAAATAAAAAGGCCAGCATAACCGCAACCGAGGCGAAAACACCAAATGTAGAGATGGGCTTCAAGGGGACCAGCACCAGGGATATGATGCCGACCCCGGTGGTGATGCTGGTCAGGAGACAGGCCAGGGCTGATTTTTGCATCACCGCATTGATGGCCTCTGCGTGGCCCAGATTCCGGTTTCTGAAAAAAAGATACCCGGAAAGAATATGCACGGTATCGGCAATCCCCACGGACAGACACAAAAATACAATGACCATTACCATTGCCGACATGGCAATACCGGACCACCCGATAAGCCCCAGGGTCCAGACAAGGGTCAAGGCGACGATGGTCACCGGCCAGACCACGGCACTCAAAGACCGGAACAACAAAAAGAGCATGCCGACGATGAGCACCAGGACCAGGGCCATGAGCCTAGACATGTCTTCCATGACCGCCGTGGCAAAAAAATCCATGATCACCGGGTTGCCGACGGGATAGAATTCAAGGACCCGCGCATATTGGGGATTTTCAAAAATGGCATTCAACGCATGGACAAATGCCGGGTATTCCTGAATGTCCGACTTTTTCAGCGGCGGCAGGCGCGCGGTATCCCCATCAGAGGTCGCCACTTCATCATTGGTGGAAAAAATATCATCGGTTTCATCATCAAATCCGGAATCCATCTGGCTCAATGACCTCCTGCCGGCGGCCTCGGCATTGAAATCCGTCCGGATGACGATACCCCCGTATCGGCTGTCCCGGGACAGATACACCTGTGGATAATCCGGATGCTGCAGCGCTTTTTTTCTTAAGACCTCCCGCTGCGCTGCATTTTCCGGCAGGATATCCCCGACAAAATTCCTTGAAAAAAGCGTGTTGTCAGCGGCTTCCATGTATTTGACATTGATCAGGGACGTGACGTCCTGGATGTGACCCAAAGGGGATGTTTCATCCAGGGCCATGGTCAGACGATAATGGACCAGTTCATTATGGACCTTTTGCAGGGTGGCAAGGGCATCGTGGGAAAAAATATCGTTATTTCTGGCCCGGTAGACCACATAGACATATTCGTCACTGCCGAAATAGGCCCGGAATCGGTCATAGGCGATCTTGACCGGATCATCGTTTCTTAAATAGGATTCGATGGATTCATCTATGGTCACTTTGCCGATGCCGGCGCCTAAAAAAAGCGTGGCAATACCTATAAAAAAAAGAATCCAGTATTTTTTCCCGCACAGTCGATGGGGAAGGGACTCAAAAAAAGATTGATCCGATTGATGATGGTGCCCATGTAATCCGTTCCTACAGGCGCTAAAAATGACAATGGAAAAAAATACGGCCAAAGGCGGGTTTGCCCCTTGGACGGGTCGAAATCAAAAATTCAGCCCCGAAGTCATGATTGGTATGCCGATATACATGGCTTTCCTTGGCCGGACAGCGGCTTAAACCTATCCAATCTTACGATTTAATGCAAACACAAAACGATTTGGGCTAAAACGGATCGCGGCATCCCCCTGTCCGGCATTACGACCGCTTTGCGCCGAGTTTTTTGAGCATCAAAATGAAAGCATCCCGGGGCACCCATACAAAACAGCGAGGAACCTTATTATTTTTGATCCCCCGTAAAAAATAGGTGAAATGGCTGAACAAAATCGCATACACAAGGCATAGGGTTTTTCAGAGGCAAAGGTATGCATATGGTATGCCGAGTCTCTGACAACCGCTATACCGCCGGTAAGGGAGGCTTTTTACACCGTCATCATTTGTACATTTTGAAAAAAAGGCTTGCTTTTCCTAAAATACCGATTAATATATGCGTATCAATTTAGGATCGTCAGTAGGCGGACCGGTTTCATTCTGAAAGTAAGACCCATTTTACAAAGTGGCGGCTTCGAGTATGAAATTTTGAGAATAACAAACGAAAGGAGACTGCTACAATGGAAACAGGTATTGTAAAATGGTTCAATGACAGCAAGGGTTTCGGCTTTATCGAAAGAGAAGACGGACAGGACGTATTTGTCCATCATTCCGGCATCAATGCATCCGGTTTTAAATCGCTGAACGAAGGCGATCGGGTTTCATTTGAAGTTGAGCAGGGTCAAAAAGGCCCCGCAGCAACCAATGTAACCGTGGTTTAAGTTCAGAAAAAAGCTTTAAAAAACATCAGCCGCATATCTTTATAAGATATGCGGCTTTTTTTTGGCCCTGGACCGGGCACTACTTAAAATCTTCCTTACAAAGTCCTATCTGCTTCATTTTATTATATAATCCACGAGGATGGATACCTGCTATCCGCGCAGCCTGGCCCACACGGCCATGTGTTTTTTGTAACACCATCTCAAGATACAGCCGATCGACCTGGTCCATAACCTCCTTTTGAACTTCCGGCAAGGTCTTTTCGAGCCATCGTCTGTCGCCCAAATTGGCTCCCTGAGGAATCCCTCTTGAATTGTCACCATCTTTGTGGAAGGCATCCGGCAACTCACCCATGCCGATCTCATCGGTTTTGCAAAGCAATATGGCCCGTTCAATGACATTCATCAGTTCACGCACATTCCCGGGCCAGTCATAACTGCAAAGTGCCTGAATCGCCTCATCGGAAAGGCTGTTGATTTCCCGACCGATTTTATACCGGAAAAAGGCCATAAACCGCCTGATCATCGTGGAAATATCTTCCTTACGATGCCGCAAAGGGGGAATCGTCAGCATCAGAACACTCAGACGGTAATAAAGATCCCGCCTGAAATGACCCTGTTCGATCTCGTCATCAAGTTTCCGGTTTGTCGCCGCGATGACACGCACATCCAGCTCAATCACATTTTCCCCACCAATGGGTTTTATTTCATAGTCCTGCAACACCCGGAGCAGTTTCACCTGCAAATGCATGGGCATCTCACCGATTTCATCCAAAAAAATAGTGCCGCCATGGGCCATTTCAAAAGCGCCACGGCGATATCGAACCGCACCGGTAAAGGCCCCCTGTTCATGCCCGAACAGTTCGCTCTCGAGCAATTGTTCGGGCATGGCCGCGGTATTGACAGAAACAAAAGGGCCGGCTGATCGCGGGCTCGATGCATGAATGGCTCTTGCCAGATGCTCTTTACCCACGCCTGTTTCCCCCATCAACAAAATAGGGGAGTCGCTGGGGATGACCTGATAAACATCCTCCATAAAAATCTGCATGGCCTGGCTTTCGGAAACAAAATCTGAAATTTTCGGATCCGTCCGGCCCCTGCGATCCAGCCCTTTCCGTTGAATAAACAACCGGCGGGATTCTACAGTCATTTCGATGGCTTCGACCATGCTCTTTTTTGAAATCCCCGCATAAAGAACCACATCGGCGCCGGCAGCCGCCAGCAGGGCGTGTTCCTCTGCCGAATCACGATCATGAATAATAATGGTGGTGGGGCTTTCAGGTAATTGGTTGAGGATTTCAATCCCGTTATCAGTGGGCTGCAAAATGAGGGATTCACTGATAACAAATACATCGCATCCGCTCCGCATCACCTGCTGCCAGGCCGTGGCCAGGGGCTTGAATGTTTCCACCCGGACATCGGCATCGGAAAGGCTTTGTTCCAGATAGCGTTGTATTGTTTTATTCTTAACGGCCAGACCTAAACGAATGAGCATCGCATTTCCCTTTCATCGGTATTATTTTACCGTTTTTGGAACGGGCCTATCTCTCCTGGCGCCGTTTCCCGCCCAACAACTCATTTAACAATCTTATTTCTATAACAGTTTCTGAGCCTTTCAGGAAGATGAAACGGAAATAAAGGCCAATATTTTTATTTTATGGCACAAAAATACCGGTAGTATTTTAAAAATGGCACAAAAATACCGGTATCCCTCCTGGTATCAATTTTAAATATTCTTTGAATTCAAAGGATAGGCCAACATATTAGTAGTTTATATTTTTTATGCGATAGTGGCACAGATCCTGCTAATCCGTGCCCTATTCCGGCAATTCACAGCGCTGGTTACAATCAATCAGAAAATAATAGCGAGTTGCAATACGGCAACCCCGGACATGGGAGAAAAAATGCAAAATCTACAACAAGTTAAACATCCGGCAAACGATGCAAACCCGGACATCGTGCAGACAGACATGAAAAAAAACGTCTGGGGGATGGCATCGGCCATTGATATTTATGACTGTGACCCGGAAGTCGTGCAAAATTTTTCTCAGCACTATTTTGGCGGTCACCACAGCCGTATTAACATCACACTGCGCCACTAGGGAGGAATCATGTTAAATATCAGCGTCCACAACGATCTTGACGCGGCAAAGCACCTCTGGCTGCGCCATTGGCCCCAAACCTGCCTGTTTGATCTTTGGTCGGTAAGAGACTGCTTTCAATCACAATTCAATCAACCTCCCTATTTTCTGGTCGCCACTCAAGGGGGTATTTTCCGTGGCATGCTGGCCCTGAGCTGGATCGATGAGACCATGTCTTTCGGACATTTTCCCGGAGAAGTATCCCATGGCCAAACATGGCTGGAGCAAAATAAAATCCTTGCCAGCACCCCTTCGGTATTCCGGGCATTGCTGGACCACGTTCCGGCAGCGGCAGGCATTCGATATTTGAATTCGGCGCCGTATCTTACCGGTGAATCTGGGGCGGAGATCGATGAGACCGGGTACCTCTTTTTCCCGAAAGACTATGATTATTCCTTTCAGACATACATGCAATGCTTTTCAGGGAGATCCCGGAAAAAAATCGGCCGGGAACTGGACTGTCTCACCGCCGGCGGCGTGACCTATCGCCATGATTGCGATGCGGACGTTGCCCATATGTTCCGGATGAACCTGGAAAGCTTCAAAGAGCACTCCTACTTCGCCGATCCACGATTTTTAACCGCGTTCGAACACCTGGCTGCCTGGCTGCGCGACAACGGCCTTCTGAGAGTGACCACCGTGCTCATCCGCGGTGAAATTGCCGCCGTGGATATCGGTGCCGTCTGGAACGATACCTATACGGTTTTGGCTGGCGGCGCCCGGCCCGATTTTCCCGGTGTGGCCAAACTGATCAATTTCCATCACCTTGAATGGTCCTGCCACCGGCGATTTAGGGTAGTGGACTTTCTTTGCGGTGAGTTTAACTGGAAAAACCGATTTCACCTGACGCCCCGGCATTTATACAAAATAGTCAAACCGGAAATCTATCAGCCCGCAGAAATAGACAGGAAAGTGGCCTGTGCCGCCTAACGCAAAAGTCCTGGTGGTGGGTACCACCGCGGACTACATCCAATGGATCCGGCATCGCTACCCCGGCCAGGCCCTGTTTCTCACCGACCCTGAAATTCGCCGCCAGGCGGTCGAGCCTGACCCATGGCCCGAAGAAGAGATCCTTTGTGATTTATCCGATGATGGAAAAACCCGGCAGCAATTGGGCAAGCACCTGCTGGACAAAAGCCTGCAGATAGCCGGTGTGGTGAGCTACGATTGTGAATCTCTGGCCCTGGCAGCTGTTCTGGCCCGGCAATATGATTTGCCCTATCCTTCTGCTGAGGCCATTGAGAACTGTCGCAACAAATATCTTTCAAAAACCCTGTGGCAGCAGCATAACCTTGCCACGCCAGGGGTCCGGCTGGTCAGATCCACGGCCGACGCCACGGCTTTTTTTCAAGAAACAGGCGGCGCCTGTGTTCTGAAGCCCCTGAGCGGCTCCGGCAGTGAGCTGATTTTTCGCTGTGACAACCTCCGGGACTGTGAACAAAATTTTCAGGCAATCCAACAAGGATTGCAGCAACGCCGGAACAATCGCCTCTATCAGTCCTTTGACAATGGCAGGCCGGCGGTTCTGGCCGAAGCCTTTGTGAACGGCAGAGAATACAGTTGTGATTTCATCATCGAAAACAATCGGGTGGCCATAATCCGGCTGACATCCAAAATCATCTCTTCCCACGGCCCTTTCGGTACGGCGGTGGGCTATCTTCTGCCCCCGGTCCTGCCCGAAGACATCAATGAAAAAGAATTGCGCAGCACACTTGGTCAGAGCGCTACGGCTTTAGGGATAAAACGGGCTGTCTGTATGCTGGATTTCAAAGTTGACGCCAGACGGATTGTTCTGCTGGAGTTATCCCCCCGGCCCGGGGGCGATTGCCTTCCGTTCCTGCTGGATCGGTGCCGGAACCTGGATATACTGAAACTGGCCATGGATTTTTCCAGGCAACAGGTGTTACGATTAAAATCACCTATAGATAGGCACACCCACGCTGGATTGCGACTCCATGCCGGCAAAAGCGGGGTTCTAAAAAAAATAGACACCGGTCAACTGGAAAGCGATCCCCGGGTGCAAAAAATTCATCTGCTCCGGAAGCCCGGGCATGTGATTAAAATGCCCCCGGAAGATTATGATTCATGGCTTTTAGGGCACCTTATCTTTGAACCCGATTCCGGTATGGATTCGGCAGCGCAATGCCATTCACTGCTTGAAAAACTTGTCATAGAACTTGAATAAGGCATCATAATGAACACGTCACCGGATCTGTCCGGCCAGCTTAAAAAAATACTGGCAACCCCCACCCCATTGTTACCCGGGGAAGATCTGCATGGTTTTGTGCAGTATTATTTTAACCTGCAAAATCACTACCTGGCGGTTTTGGAAACGCACCCCGGGCCCTTGTATCTTCAGGAGTCAGCGGTTCTGAAAAAAAGAGCCCTTCAAATGAAGACGGCTTTCCGGCAAGTCCTTCCCCGGGTGGCTTTTTATTATGCCGTAAAAAGCAACAACCACCCCGACATGGCCCGGGTCCTGATGGAAGCGGAATTCGGTCTGGATGTTTCCAGCGGCCTTGAGCTTGAAATGGCCCTGGGCCTTGGGGCCCGGGACATTGTGTTCAGCGGGCCGGGAAAAACAGACAAAGAACTTCAACTGGCAGTAGCCCACGCTGATCGGGTTGTGGTTCTCCTGGACAGTTTCGGGGAATTGTACCGATTGGAGGGTATTGCGGCAACACTGAAAAAAAATGTTTGCTGTGGCGTGCGCCTGACCGTCAATCCTGAGGGACTCTGGCGCAAATTCGGTATCCTTTTGCAGGAATTGCCGTCTTTTTGGGATGAAGCCGGGAAATGCCCTCATATCGACCTGACAGGGCTGCAATTTCACGCCAGTTGGAACCTTTCCCCTGCCCCCCAGGTCGCGTTTATCCGATCACTGGGAAAAAGGATAGCGGACATGCCCGTATCCTTTAAAACCCGACTTGAATTCATCGATATCGGTGGCGGCTACTGGCCGGCCCAGGGTGAATGGTTGCAGGGGGCCGGAACCCCCGAAGGCCAGATATTGGAGGCACTGGGCCACCGATCCGGAAGGGCTGATACCCATCATCGACTGCCGGCGAGTCCCATTGAAGATTTTGCCCGGGAGCTTGGCACCGCCATCCACCGGCATCTTTTAACCCAGGCCCCCTCCTGCCGGATCTGTCTGGAACCCGGTCGCTGGATCTGTAATGATGCCGTACATCTGCTGATTTCAGTTGTCGATAAAAAAGCACCGGACCTGGTGATAACCGACGCGGGCACCAATACGGTTGGCTGGGAGCGATTTGAAACCGATTATTGCCCCATCCTCAATCTCACACGACCGGCAATGACGGAAAGGCCCTGCCACATCCTGGGCTCCCTGTGTACCCCCCATGATGTCTGGGGGTACACTTACTGGGGAGAAGATATTCAGCCGGGGGATATCCTGATGATACCAACCCAGGGGGCCTATACCTACAGTCTCCGTCAAAATTTTATAAAACCGCTGCCCTCGGTGGTCATGATTTAGGGATTTTAATTCAAAACTTCCTTTACGTTTTTTCCGGGAACAAATTTAACCTTTGTCGAAGCTTTAATTTCAATAGGTTCGCCTGTTTTCGGGTTTCGGCCGTTTCTGGCTTTTTTTTCAACCAACTTGAAAGTGCCAAAACCCGCCAACCGCACATTCTGCTTGTTTTTCAACGCCTGGGATATATTGTTCAACAGGCTGTCCACCGCCAATTGGGCCTCTTTTTTAGTATTGAGCACTTTAGCCACTTCATTAACAAGTTCTGCTTTTTTCATCTACTTTTTCTCCCTTTGTCCCTTTTCATCAAAGCGACGCCATCGTTAATCCCGGATCTGTGAATCCTATATTCCGCGATATGCATACTTATTCAACTCTATTTTTACAGTCTTTGCAGTATTTTCTAGGCGTTACCGTGCCCGTCCAGTAAAACTTCATCATATGCCGTCTGCCACACCCGGGGCAGATACATTCCACCCGAATTTTTTCATCATAATCGAAATCGGAATAATCGTCATGGGCGCTTTTAGCAGTCATATTTACTGTTTTACATTTCATATGGATTTACCTTTGTATCATCAGGTGCCGGTTATTCTTTCCTTATCTTCCAACGCTTTTTTGCAATAAATGCAAAGACTGGCCACCGGCCTGGCAGTCATTCGCTGGAGAGAGATCTCCTCTTCACAAATTTTACAAATACCATAGGTGCCGTTTTCAATCTCTTCAAGGGATCGTTTGATCTTGTTGATCAGTACAAACTCCCGATCTCGAATCCGAAGTTGAAAGCTTCTTTCCGAATCAAAAGCCGCCCGATCAAGCGGATCCGGAGGAAAACCGTCGGTCAAACGCATCCCGTTAACCATATCGTCAGCATGGCGGCGCAAATCATAAAGCCAATTGGACAATAAGGTCTTAAAATAATCCAAATTGTCTTTATCCATTTTAATCCCTCAATGATAATGTTTGAATTTAAACCGCTGAAATCACCTCTTGGGCCCATAATCAAAGGATTCGGTGTTTTGTAAAAACGACCTGCCCCCACCGGACATTTCAAGGGACCGGCTTACCGCTTCATTGCCATTCATCCGCGTATTTCAGGCTATACTCTTTTTTCTTGTTTTTTTTACTCCCGATACCGGCCCGAACAGTTGCTTTTGATTTATTTTTTCGACACCCCGGGCAACGCCTGGGTTCATCATATCCTTTTTTTAAATAGAGAATCTGATCCTGAATACTGAATTCAAATTCAGCATCGCACTGAACACATTGAATTAACTTGGTTTCCATACGATTTACCTGTTTTTTGACAATGGCATCATTATTCTTCGGCAGCTTCAAATGCGGTGACCACGATGATCTTTACATCATCCTCGGTTCGAATGGTGCCGGTGACCTTCACTTTCCAGCCGATATGGTTAAAAACAAGATCATCTCCCACATCATTGGACTGAACGTCATAAGTCTCGTCATCCGTGACAATCTGAAGGCTGTCATTCACCTCTCCCACAATGGTCGTTTCTGCCGCCGGTAGAGAGGCGGCGGTTAAAAATAATAAAAATAAGACTGACAGGCATAAAACCCCGTTTCTAAACTTGTTTTGCATGAAACCCTCCTTTTGTTGCTACCGTCGCTGTTTAACAAAAAATTCACCGGGACGCTGACAAAAGATATTGATCAAGTTGTTTTTTCGACATTGGAAATATGGATATGTGTTTTGCCTTTTATTCTTTCAAGCGTTCCACTGACGGTAATCTCCTTTCTCAAAAACGGTTTTAATCGGTCAATGACGTCCGGTGCGGTCACATGGTATTCTTTCTCATCACAAGCAGCAATGAGGATGGATGTGACATTTCCCTGGTCGTCCCAATCAGACGGTATGATGATGCCTTTAAAATTTATCACAGACCTCCGATTGTCCATTGCCTGGCAGTTAACATCGAATTGAACGGATTCTCTCAGTCACTATTCTCTTATCAAAACCTGTGCCAGACAGGAGTCGTCAACCCATAATTTTACATTAATAATTGATGACCGGTCCCAGGATGTGCCGGGCCGGGGACGTGCAGCGCGTGTCCGATACGCGGGCATACGAGATAGCCGGTTTTGTATGCAGGTGACCGCTATGGCTTGTATATGAACTTTAATGAACTCCATGGCATCGGAGCACGAAAAAAGAACTGTCAATCCATGGGCCCGCAGCTGGTGGTCGGCCTGTTGACCCCGAAAAGACAAAATACAGTCCCCAGGACCTGCCAGCGGTATCATTTTGTAAAAAAAAGGAATTATGGATTCCGAATACAACATTTATACGGAATCAGGGGTTCCGGTATCGCGGTCGGCTTGGCCCTGGGCCAATAATGCATAACTTATTCGAATTATAGAGTATATTTCTTAAATACCGCTGGGATGGCAAAAATTGGCCCCGGCCAAAATAAAATTAAGACCTCCAAGCACCGAATTGCCGGTTGCGGAAGTATCCGGGGGAGAAAGTTTTGGTTGCAATTAGAAGAGGGGTGTGAAAAATAGTCGATTCAGCAAGGTTTCAAAATTCATGGCGGGCAGGGCCTTTCCATGCTTCAGGATATTGGATCGATATGCAGAAAATATTGATTTCCACAAAAAATTCCGAAATCGCCAGTGCCATCCGTGACGGTTTCCCACTGGAACACGAATCAGATGTGGCCAGGGGGACCACCGATGTATATGATCGAATTCAATCCAATTATTATGACTTTTTGTTTATTGATGTGGAAATCCTGTCACAGATGGCAGCGGAAACAGAAATTTCGGGGAATTTCGGCGCCCCACTGCAAAAACTCAAGCAATACCGGCCTTTCTTGGGGATCATCCTGATCGCGCCCCCTTCCAAAACCCGCGAAGCCGTCCGTTTCGTTAAAAACGGCGCCAGCAATTACCTTACCTCTCCCATCGACCCGGCCGAAGTTCAACTCGCCATCGAAGAAATCATTGAAAACCGCCGTCAAAAGTCAGAACTGGCCTATCTACGCAACGAATTCCGGCAGGCAGATTCGCTGATTGTTGATGAAACACGCAGCCCCCTCATGCGCAGGGTGTTTGATGACCTCCAGTCTGTTGCCACAACAAAGACAACAGTGCTGCTGATGGGGGATACCGGGACCGGCAAAAATGTACTGGCAAAATTTATCCACCGACACAGCAACCGAAAAGACGGTCGGTTCATCAACGTCCATTGCGGTGCCATACCGGATACACTGATTGAAAGTGAACTTTTCGGACACGAGAAGGGGGCATTTACCGGTGCAACGCGTCGAAAACTGGGGAAATTTGAGATTGCTGCGGGTGGGACCATCTTTTTAGACGAAATCGGCACCATCACCCCGGCGGCCCAGATCAAATTGTTGACCGTCCTCCAGGAGGGTATTTTTCAGCGCCTGGGCAGCGAGCAGACACTGACAGCGGATGTGCGGGTTGTGGCCGCCACCAATGCGGATTTAAAAAAAATGTGTCATGACAACCTGTTTCGCAAAGACCTGTACTATCGACTGAACGTTTTTCCTGTGGCGATACCGTTCCTGAGCCAGCGCATGGAGGACATCCCGTTATTCGCAGATCTTTTTCTGGACAGGTTAAACAAATTCAACGGCAAAAACATTAAAGGATTTCATCCCGGGGTCATGGATGTATTGCTGAACTACAGTTGGCCCGGCAATATCCGGGAGTTGGAGAACCTGATTGAACGCGCCTACATTCTGGAACCGTCGACGGTTTTGACCCCCGGGAGCTTTCCCGCAGAGCTTTTTGAAAACCATCCCATGACGGCGGAAGTACCCATCAACGCGAGTATCACGCTGGCCGAAATGAGACGGCAGGGCACAGCGGAAATCGAGAAACGATACCTGACGACTTTACTGACACGAAATCAGGGGAAAATTAACCACTCCGCTTTAGAGGCCGGCATCAGCACACGCCAGCTCAACAAGCTGATGAACCGCTATAACCTTCAAAAAGAAAATTTCAAACACCGCCGGCCATCCACTCCTTGACCGGCCTGGTTGCCGTGATATTGTCAAGACGGCATTTTATTCCAAATTGGCTGGGAAAATGGTATTTTTTCCAGACGTTAGGTTCACGAGAATCTCTCATCTCAATTATCCCTTAGTGCTAACGGCTAATGGCTATGGCTGACCGCACAGATTGAAAAATTTCGTTTGACATGATCCGGTTAATGTCTACCTTATTATTACTTTAATTAACATTACTATATAACAAAAATATAGAAAAGTAATATGGAAGGAGTCTTTTTAAATGCGATTGGATAAATTCACCATCAAATCCCAGGAATTGATTCAAAACGCCCAGGCCATTGCCGGTCACCATCATCACCAGCAAATGGAACCCCTGCATCTGCTGCAGGCCATGCTGGACGATCAGGAAGGCATTACCCGTTCCATCTTGCATAAAATGGGCGTGGCCCCGGCAGAGGTCATCCGGGTCGTTTCAGAGGCAATGGACAAACTACCCCGGGTCAGCGGGGGCACGGGGGATGTGTACCTGTCCCAGCCAAGTCGCACCATTCTCGAAACCGCGTTCTCCGAAGCCGATAAAATGAAAGACCAGTATATCAGCATCGAGCATATCCTCCTGGTTCTCTGCGATCCTGCAAAATCACCGGCGACAGCCGACATTTTCAACCGGCTCGGCATTAAACGGGACACTATTTTAAAGGTTTTGATGGATATTCGCGGTTCCCAGCGGATCACCGATCCCAACCCCGAAGAAAAATATCAGGCCCTGGATAAATTCAGCCGGGACCTCACGGATCTGGCCCGACTGGGCAAACTCGATCCGGTGATCGGACGCGATGAAGAGATCCGCAGAATTGTTCAGGTGTTGTCCCGTCGCACCAAAAACAACCCGGTTCTTATCGGCGAACCTGGCGTTGGCAAAACCGCCATCGTGGAGGGTCTGGCCCTGCGGATCATTGCCGGAGATGTTGCCGAAAGCCTGAAAAACAGACGCCTGGCATCCCTTGATATGGGGGCATTGATTGCCGGAGCCAAATACCGGGGAGAATTTGAAGACCGCCTCAAGGCGGTACTCAAAGAAGTGGAAAATGCCCAGGGAGAGGTCATTTTGTTTATTGACGAACTGCACACCCTTGTGGGGGCCGGTGCGGCCCAGGGATCCATGGATGCGTCCAACATGTTGAAACCGGCCCTGGCCCGGGGGACCCTGCGCTGTGTGGGGGCCACCACGCTCACCGAATACCGAAAATATATCGAAAAAGACGCGGCCCTTGAGCGACGCTTTCAGCCGGTCATGGTCGCTGAACCCAGCGTTGAAGATACCATCTCGATCCTGCGGGGCCTCAAGGAAAAATATGAGGTTCATCACGGGGTTCGAATCAAGGATGCCGCCATTATAGCAGCGGCCAATCTCAGCGGTCGCTACATTGCCGACCGCTTTTTACCGGACAAGGCCATTGACCTGGTGGATGAGTGTGCCTCCCGTCTGCGCATTGAAATTGACAGCATGCCCCGGGAGATCGATGAAACCCAGCGCCGCATCACCCAGGCGGAGATCGAACGCCAGGCCTTGAAAAAAGAGTCGGATGATGCGTCCCGGATGCGCTGCACCATTCTTGAATCCGAAATTGCCGCCGGGCAGGAGACCATGCTGGCCATGAAGGCCCACTGGCAAAATGAAAAAAAAATGATCCAGACCATCCGAACCGTCAAAGAACAGATCGAACAACTGGGCATCCAGGAACAGCAGGCCGAAAGGGATGGCGACCTGGCACGGGTGGCGGAATTGAGATACGGCCGGTCCGTCGAACTGCGCGGTCAACTGGATGATGCCAAGCAAAAACTGGCGCTGTTGCAGCAGGACCGAAAGATGCTCAAGGAGGAAGTCGATGATGAAGACATCGCAGAGGTGGTTTCAAAATGGACCGGCATTCCGGTAGCAAAGATGCTGGAGAGCGAACGCGAAAAACTGGTGCAGATGGAAACCCACCTGGCCAAGCGGGTGATCGGTCAAGCAGAAGCCGTCGCCGCGGTTTCCAATGCCGTCCGTCGGGCCCGGTCCGGTATCCAGGCCCCGGATCGCCCCATCGGCTCTTTTATTTTCATGGGACCCACCGGCGTGGGAAAGACCGAGCTGGCCAAGGCCCTGGCGGAATTTATCTTTGACAGCGAACAGGCCATGGTGCGCATCGACATGTCGGAATATATGGAAAAACATGCCGTATCAAGGCTCATCGGAGCACCCCCGGGCTATGTGGGATATGAAGAGGGCGGGTATCTCACCGAAGCGGTACGCCGGCACCCCTATTCTGTGGTTCTTTTCGATGAGATCGAAAAAGCCCACCCGGAAGTTTTCAATGTACTGTTGCAGATTTTAGATGACGGCCGCATGACCGATGGCCAGGGCCGTACCGTGGATTTTAAAAACACCTTGATTGTGATGACATCCAACGTGGGCAGTCAGTGGATCCGGGAACTGGGGACGTCCGACCGTAACGAAATGGAAAAGCGCGTAACAGAGGCCCTGCGGGCCAGCTTCAAACCGGAATTCTTAAACCGCATTGATGAGACCATTATCTTTCACAGCCTGACCCGGGAACAGATCCGGGAGATCGTGCATATTCAGATTAAACATCTGGAAGACCGGCTGGCAGAAAGGCAGATGGCCCTTGTCTTGTCGGATGAGGCCGTCACTCTCATCGCCGAAAAAGGGTATGATCCGGTGTACGGGGCCAGGCCCTTGAAGCGGACCCTTCAGCAATTTATTGAAAATCCGCTGTCCATGGAGATTTTAAAGGGACACATTCCCGATGGCAGCCAAATCAGGGCTGCGGTGGACGAGGAGCAGATACGGTTTGCCGTCTGACCTACCTACACCTGATGGCGTCGTAACAGTCGGATTTAGACGGTTTTGTAAAAAGTTCAAATTCAAGGCGCGCCAATTTTGCAATCATGAGGCGTAACCATCGACCGTTGAATGGTTGCCGGCTGTAGCGCAACGCAGGTGTTGGACTTTTTACGAGACCGTCATACCTGACGCCCGCACTGGGGACAGTAGACATCACCATACAGGCATTGGCCGCACGAGTGGCACTGTCGACCGGAGACGTCCGCCTGGTGCCTGTAGTCTTTTGCCATAATGCTTTCACAGTCGTTGCAACTCAGAAAAACATCGCCCTTTCGAACCCTTAATACAGGAATCTTGAAAAAACAGAGGTAATGGTCCACCCGTTTCAAGACCGCCCCGGATTTTTCGCATACCGGACAGCGGATTAATTTTCCGTCAATGTCCTTTATTTTGGAAAGACACCAGGTTTCCGAGATATAATTTTGCGTTTTTGTTCGAGATGAATGTTTTTCCGTTCCTCGGTGGCGGCAGATTGAACTGACGGCCCTGTCTTCGGCGATACTCATTTTTCCTCACTGTCAGGTCTGTTTAAGATACTGGTATTGTTTACAATTGTGTCCTATTACGGAACATATTCCGAATAAGCGCTTTTGATCATCTCCCCGGATTCCGTGATGACATGATCGATGAGATCAAGGTCCACCAGGCAGTGAGAATGGGTCGACAGGCAATATTTACAGCCGGCCGTCAGCATATCTTCCCGGCTCTGGTAGATATGCTGATCCATGGACCGGCGATGTGAAAAATGCAAGGTGTTGGCAAACAGGTGTACGGAAATGTTGTTTAGATGACACAGGCTGATGGTTCCGGCACTGCCGGCAGGCGCCACCATTTTCCGGTCCGATGTCACTGCCAGGGCGCCTACAAACATCTTTGTGGCCTTTTCAATATAATGATCCAGATTATATGCCGGCACCACCTCGAACTCTATCCCCGCTTTTTCAAGGGCCGGGATGAGCTGCCGGGTGCGCCTGACATTATGTTCCAGAACAATAACCCGGAAATTTCGATTGAGTACCTCCCGGGCCCGCACCAGAATATTGGTAACCACCGAGCTGGCCGAATGGACGATGATCACGTCACCATCCCGGACATAGTCAAGCCCCTTTTCGGTCACCAGTCGTGCATTGTTCTTGAAAATTTCGATCTTTTCGCTAAGGATCCTGGTCGCCTGGGTCTTGACCTCTTCAAGGCCAACGGTATCCGATTCGAGATATGGTTTCATTTCATCATCAAAATCTTCCAGCAGATGAACCAGCGGTATAATTTTGGGTTCGGATTCTCTTGTTGTTTCAATGAATTCATCCAGCAATGCCCCTATATCGGCCCGCTCGCATTTCAGTTCCTGAATCGATGCGATAAGGCCCTGAAGGGCCAGCACCGTGATCCGGGCAACGCCCATAAAATCACTGATATCCCTGAGCAGTTTATACAGATTTTCTTGGCTCTTTTCATTCATAATGATAACCACAGATAGATCATAAGATACACCGATGCAACGATCAGCGTTATTATTGTTATAAGGGCGCTTGACTTCATAAATTCAACAAAACTGATATTGACCTTGGCCTGTTTGGCCATTCCCACAGACACAATATTGGCCGAAGCACCGATCATGGTCAAATTACCCCCGAAACAGGCCCCCAGAGACAATGCCCACCAGAGGATATCGTTGGGAATCGGGGTGGTTTCCAGCATCAGTTTCACAATGGGAATCATGGTGATGGTAAAGGGAATATTGTCCAAAAACCCGGACACGATACCCGACACCCATAAAACCGTCAGCACCATGATATATGGATTGTCCCCCACTCGCAGAAACACGTTGCGGGCCACCCATTCAATGACCCCCTTGTGCTCGAGCACGCCTACCAGAATAAACAAGCCGGCAAAAAACAACAACGTGCTCCACTCCACCTCTTCCAGCATCTCCTCGACGTTGACCCGGGAGATGGTGAAAAGAACCATGGCCATGAGCACGGCCACCACACCCGGTGACAGATGGGTAATGGTCTGGGTCACAAACAGTAAAATGGTGATCCCCAGGCAACTGAGCCCTTTGACCAAAAGTTTACGGTCGATTTCGATACTTAGAAATTCGATTCTGATTTTTTCCAGCAGCAGTTGAACCGAAAAAAGCTTGGTCAGATTCGTATTGATGGGTTTGAATTTGTCGCGGTTGGCAATCCAGATAAAAAACAGTGTGGCAACAAATGAGATCAGTACGGGGACAAACAGGTTGACGGCAAACTGGTTAAAGGTCAGCCCCACCTTGGAACCGATGATGATATTCGGCGGGTCCCCGATCAGGGTGGCGGTACCGCCCACATTGGAAATCACCGCCTGGCTGATGACATAAATTTTCGGATCCAGGCCCATGCCCCGGGTCAGTTCGATAATAATCGGAATAATGATCAAAACAGTGGTGACATTGTCTAAAAATGCTGAAAGCACTGCCGTCACGATGGAAAACAGAATCAGGATTTTTAAAGGGCTGCCCTTGGTGAGCTCGGCGATCCTGACCGAAAGGATCGAAAAAAAACCCGACTTTCTCAAAATGGCCACAATCGACATCATGCCCAGCAGCAGCATAATGGTCTCAAAATCGATTAAGCCGGCGGCCTCATGCTCATTGACGACATGAAATACAAGCAGTACCATCACGCCGAGCAGTGCCGAGACCGCCTTGTTCACAAGTTCAAATGTTATCGCGGCATAAACAACAATAAAAACGATAACGGGTAATAACGCACCTTCCATAATAGTTCCTTTACTGGGTGTCTGATGGAAACGATATCTACTGCAAAAAAAACCGCCCCTCGTCTGCTGCCGTCTTGTGTGCAACCGGTGAGGGGATAGACATTTTAAGCGTAGGAATGTGTGTATAAATAAATAAAAACATTGTGTCAAGCTGGAAAAAATAGACGGGAAGGAGTTGTCGGCGCAGGCCCCTTCCGCAGTCCTTCATGCTGCCGTACTTGACTTGCATGGATTTGAATGATAGTTTCCAGGGCAGCATTTTCGGATTTAACAAAAATAGGCAAAAATAAATCAGGCCAAACTGCCGGATTTTTTTTAAATGCACCCATCATTGACATAACGGCGACGCCCGATCCAGGGTTAACGGACTTGTTATTTTCCGGGATGCTTGATCAAAACTGTTATGAAAATAATAAACATTAAAAACAGAGACTCCGGGAGAGTTGACCTTTCGGAGCGCCAGATGCCGGAAAAAAATTTAAACGGCAACGGTTTGCCCCAAAAAAGCCTGCCCCGGCGTTACGAAATTCGAAATAGCGCCGAGGGAAACGTGCTCACCTGTCTTGAAGCACCCAATATTCTGGTGCGTATTGAGTCCGGCCTGACGATATCGTCCTCGGTTGCCCACAAAGCACCTGCGGGAACGATCTACCTTGATGGTGCCGCCCAGTGCGAACCGTTCATGGATAATAAAAAACAGATATACAACTTTGACCACCATGAAGGATGTCCTCGCGCCTTTACACTTTCCACATGCGAACAAATTCTGGTCATGATATTTAAAGGTCTGGATTTGCGGGACAGGGGATGGAATGTTTTTGCAAACGATCCGGATCTGGACACAATCTTTGCCATCTGGCTGCTTTTTAATCATATCCGGTTGAACCAGAAAGACCCGACAAGCCGGCGTTTCCTGTTTGCACTGATCCGAATGGAGGGGATCATTGACGCTCACGGGCTGGAATTTATGGAGATGAGCGGGTTCCCCCAACCGCTGCTGGAAAAAACAAAGCTTGTCATTGACCACCTGCGCACCGAAGAGGTCGCCCTGAAAGAAAATGACCAATGGGCCAAAGCGGATTATCTGGAATATGCGGCGACCCTGTTACATAAAATCGACAAAATAATTTACAGGGCCGATGATTTTCTCGATTTCAAAGGCATCGAAGAACTCGCCCGTATAGACATCACCGATAACCGCATTGCAGTAGTGGTTCAATGTGATATGGGCATCTACGAAATAGAAGCATATCTCAATCAAGTCTATGGCAACCGACTGGGTCTGGCGATTCTCAAAAAAGAATCCGGTGCATACACCTTGCGTCTGATGGATCCATTTATGTCGGGAGATCTGACCAAGGTTTACCCGAAACTGAATTTCATGGACAGTTCCGTGAGATCCCGGACAGACAACAATAGATGGGGGGGCTCGGCTGATATTGGCGGCTCTCCCCGTGGCGTCGAGACAAAACTGACCCCGCGGGAAATCATGCAGGCGTGTTTCGATGCTTTCCGGAAACCCACCGTGGCCGATCACAGCCGGCAGTTCTTTTTTGCCGTGGCCATCACCCTTTTCATTATTGTTCTATCTGAGATATCCCGATTGCATCTATTCTCCGAAGCCCTGGTCGGATGGACGGGCATCAATGCGCTTTTTTATAAAACAGAATTTGGTTTTTTTATTTCACTGCTCATTCTTACCTCAATTTGCCTGACTGTTTTTCCCGTGGGAAGATTCTGGCGATACGGCATCAATTTTCCCACCGGGAAAGGCTGGTGGACACTTCTGCCGGTGATGCTGCTTGCTGCAACCGCGGGCGGTATTTATATTCCGGATCAAACCATGGGGTTTTTAAACCGATTCGATACCGTGGTATACCTGTTTATCATAATCCCAATAGCCTCGGAATTGCTCTTCCGTAGCCTGGGGCACGGTATTTTGACCTATCGGTCGGAGGTTCAGAACGCTAAAAGTATTTGGTTCTTTTCCTATGCCAATGTTGGCGCAGCTGTCCTGTATACCGCGTTTATCGCGTATCTGGATTTCTCATCCACGACATTTCAAGGGGTTGTTCAGATACTGCCGGCCATCAAAACCGTGTTTGCCGCGTTTGCATTCGGCATTGCCGCTGGATTTGTAAGAGAAAGATCCCAGAGCATCCTGCCGGTAGTTCTGTTTCACACCCTGGCAATAATCGGTACCCTGGTTGCATTGCATCTTATGGGGTAGCTGAAATTAACATCCAACGCAAAGATGATGGTCTCGTAAAAAATTAACGATTCAGAAAACGGGCATACGCAACCATTTTCGAGAGCGCCTTGACGGCACGTTCAGGAGAGGGATAAAACACGCTCTTATAGGTGCTTTTTGCCACCGTGTAGACCGTCTGGTCTTCTGCTCCGGTGAGCAGGCTGACCCCCAGGATGGGTTTCTGATATTTTTCCATCAGTCGTGCCAGTTGTTGGATATAGTGCTCTTCATACGCCGCCATCTGCCGGACCGCCGCTTCGAGAAATTCGGATGAAGCGGACGGGTCCGCCCTGGCAACCGAATCTGCCATTTTTTGAACAAAAATGCCCCGGCCCAATATGCCCAGATTGATCACCGCATCACAGCCTTCCCATTTTAACAATTCTTCAACGACAAAAAGCGGCAGGGCCGCATCGTTTTCCCCCACAAGATCAATGGGGTTGGCCCGACTCCAGTAGGGCGGCAGCCGTTTGTCGATCCCCTTGATGAGATCTACGGACAGATCCGGCACCCCAAGATGATATTTTGAACACAGATCCGCCGTGATGACCCCCCACCCGCCGCCAAGGGTCATGATGGCGACGTGATTGCCCTTTGGCAGCGGGAGCGATGAAAACGCTGCGGCAAGGTCCAGCAGATCCATGGGGTATTCCACCTTTACAATCCCCGCCTGTTTGCACATGGCATTAAAAACCGTTGTATCGGATGTCAACGCGCCGGTATGGCTCGCTGCAGCCCGGTCCCCGGCGTTGCTCTGCCCGCCCTTTAAAAGAACGATGGGCTTTTTTTTCCCCACCCTGCAAGCCCCTTCAAAAAAGCGACGCCCGTTTTTGACACTTTCAAGATAAAGTATCACCGTCCGGGTCAAGGGATCCGCCTCAAACCCGTCCAGGTAATCCTCGATGGTAATCATGGCTTCGTTTCCCGATCCGCAAAACGCCCGGATACCAATGCCCTGGGCCTCGGCAAACGCCAGTAGCTGGACCCCCATATTGCCAGACTGCGAAACAATGGCGGTGGAACCGGGTATGGGCGACACGGAGCTGCTGATACAACACAGATCATTATGCGGATTGGTAATCCCCATGGTATTGGGTCCCAGAACCAGAATCCCCGCCTCCCTGGCCCGGGCCACAAGCGCTTCTTCTTTCAGCTTTCCCGCTTTTCCGGTTTCACCGAAACCGGAGGTAATTAAAAGCATATTCCGAATCCCCCTTTCCTTGAATTCGGGAATAAGGTCCATCACCCGTGATGCCGGGACCGTCACCACGGCCAGATCCACATGATCGGGAAGCCTGTCAACAGAGGTGTACACCTTTCTGCCGGCAATGGTTCCGCCCCTGGGGTTCACCGGAAATATGCTGCCTTTAAACCCATTGCTGATGGTATTGGACAGCAGCATATTCCCCCATTTGCCCACCTGGGCCGAGGCCCCGACAAATGCAATGGATTCAGGGTAAAACAGTGACCCGATCCACTTGGGATTAATATGCGGCTGACATTTGCTTTTTTTATTGTTTTTACCGACAACAATCAGTGCATCAACAGCCCAAATAGCGCCATCCGGCGTTATCAACAAAGGATTGATATCCACTTCGGCAATGTCGGAAAAATCCATCCCGACCTTAGAAAGCCCCATGAGGGTTCGGATCAGCTGGTCCCTGTCCACGGCCGCCTCCCCCCGAAACGTCCCTAAAAGTTTTTGAGCCCGAATGTCATTGATCATTTCAACAGCGTCGATTTCCGTCAACGGGGCGAGCCGGAAAGAAACATCGGAAATCGCTTCCGTCAATATACCGCCGACACCAAACATAATCACCGGTCCAAACTGAGGATCCCGAAACAGTCCTGCCACAAATTCTCTTTTTCCCTGTACCTGGGGTTGAACCAGTATACCTTCCAGTTCATGCCCGGTGCTCTTTTTAATGGCGGAGACCGCAATTTTTACGGCATCGGCATCGGCTACATTCAGGTGAACCAGACCTTGCTCGGTTTTATGCAGCAATGTGGCCCCGAGCCCCTTGATCACCACCGGAAAGCCTATATCTTCGGCCTGGCGGATAGCCTCTGCGGCAGTTTGCGCTACGGTTTCATGAACCACCGGGATTCCATATTCATGCAGCAGTTGTTTTGATTCTACTTCGGTAAGGGCCACTTTGCCTTTTTTTACGGCAGATTTTAAAAATTGACGAATATCCACGAGGTAATTCTCCCGATTATGGTTGATAAAAAATTAAAATTATCTGGAATCAGGTAGGTCGGTCAAGCTTTAATAGTGCTTTATTTACCACAGCGTTCGCTGAGGGCACAGAGAAACCCATTTTTTGTTTATTTTTTTTAAAACGACATCGGATGAGTACAGTAAATACCAAAAAAAATTGCTTCTTGATTAATTTTGTGGCAATTACAATATCGTCGGAAAATCGTAAAAACAGGTCTCCCATGTTAAAAGACCCTTTTTGCCGTGGATGAAACAATTCGAACAGGAAAAAAACAAATGAAACTTTTTAATACCCGTTGCACCAGATATTTTATTATGGGTTTAATTTTTTCGCTACTGACGGTCACAGGCTGCTGTAATAACTTGATAAAACAGGTGAACAGAGCAGATCCGCCCCCGGAAGTTGTTACCGGAGCCGCTGTTTTGCAACAGCCGGACCGGCCTGAAAGAATCATCTTAAATCTGACAAAAACGCCCTGGACCAGTCAGGCGGTCACCTGGCGCACGGCATCCCCGGGTTCCAGCCCCCTGGCCCAGATTGCCGGTGTCACCCAAGCGTCTGATTTAAACGTGACGGCACAGACCCTTCAGGCCGACACTCAACCGGTGGCCCTGGGAAATCAAAAAAAGGTGTACCACCATTCGGCGGTCTTTACCTCACTATCGCCGGATACCCTGTATGCCTACAGGGTATCCGGCGACGGAAATCTCTGGAGCGAATGGAATCAGTTTAAGACCGCACATGAAAAACCGTCTCCGTTTCAATTTGTCTATTTTGGAGATCCCCAGGAACAGGTCCGGTCCATGTGTTCCCGGATATTTCGCATGGCGTATAAAACAGCACCGGACGCTGCCTTCTGGCATTTTATCGGTGACCTTGTAGATGACGGTGATAAGGATGAACAGTGGGCCGAACTGTTTGATGCCTTTGGCTGGATCCCGAGAACGACCCCCATGATTCTGCTGCCCGGAAACCATGAATACCCCGACAAAAGAGTGGTCCATGGCAAAGACTTTAAACTGTTTCACCTGTGGCGACCCCATTTTACCCTGCCGGAAAACGGGCCGGAAACCCTGGCGGAAACCGTTTATTACATTGATTATCAAGGGGTCCGATTTGTGATGCTCAACGGTAATGAACAGCTCGAAAAGCAGGCGTCATGGCTGGACGGCATTTTATCAAAAAACCCGCAGCGATGGACCATTGCCGCGATTCACCAGCCCGTCTATTCCACCGGGAAAGAGCGAAAAAGACACAAAAATGAGCAGCTTAAGAATCTGTTTGTCCCTGTTTTTGACAAGTATTCAGTGGATCTGGTGCTCCAGGGCCATGATCATACCTACAGCCGCACCGGCAAACTCAACAACGGCCATCGGGTATCGGATACGGAAAAAGGAACTGTCTATGTCATCTCGGTATGCGGCCCAAAAGCCTATCCCGTGAATAACCGGCATAACGATATCATGGATAAAAGCGGAACAGGCCGGCAGTTGTTTCAGGTCATCGGTATTGATGACCATCAACTGGCCTATAAATCCTATGATGCAAAAGGGGAGATTTACGATTCTTTTACGCTGAAAAAATGACGACCTCGTAAAAAGTCCAACTCCCGCGCATTGTGCTGCAGCCCGCAATCATTCAACGGTCGATGGTTACGGCTCATGACACCAAAATTGGCGCGCCTTGAATTTGAACTTTTTACGAAACCGTCTAACTCTGACTTTTGATCTCTGGTTCCCATGCGCCTGCGCGGGAACCGGAAAAACTGCAACTATCCAACGCCCAATGTCAAATTAGGTATTCTGCCTGTTTAAAAATGGTGGCGCAAAGCAATTCCTTACTTCGACATTCGATATTCAAAATACGGTATTACAAAGCTTGGGTCCAATACCCCGCTATTTGTGCCCTTGAAGACCAGCCGTCAGCTGCTATCCCAAGAATGCCTTCACCCTTTCGAGCTGAAGGCTAATAGCTAAACGCCAACAGCTTAACTAAACAACTACCCCATAAACGGATATTGATACGTCCGGGGCGGACAAAACACTTCCTTAATGGTTCTCGGACTGGCCCACCGGAGCAGGTTCAACTGGGAACCGGCCTTATCGTTGGTACCGGACTTACGGGCGCCGCCAAACGGCTGCTGGCCCACCACCGATCCGGTGGGTTTGTCATTGATGTAAAAATTGCCGGCCGCATGCTTCAAGGCGGCATCAGCAATTTCAACAGCAGCCCGATCTTGGGCGAAAATGGCACCGGTCAGGCCGTATGCAGAGGTTTGGTCGCATATTTTCAATGTTTCTTCAAAGGCATCATCGGCATACACATACACCGTGAGCACCGGTCCGAAAATCTCCTGTTCCATGGTGATCAAGTGGGGGTCCCGTGTCACGATGAGGGTTGGTTCGACAAAATACCCGGTGCGCTTATCCCCGTTGCCGCCGCAAAGGATGTCGGCCTTATCGGAAGCCCTGGCCGCATCGATATAGCCCATGATGGTGTCAAAGGCTTCTTCATCAATAACCGCGTTGATGAAATTGGAAAAGTCGGCAACATCCCCCATTTTGAGACCGGTAACGGTGTCGGCCAGTTTTTCCCTGATCTGGTTCCAGACACTTTCCGGAACATACATCCGTGAGGCAGCAGAGCATTTCTGACCCTGATATTCGAAAGCCCCCCGTACCGCTGCGGTGACCACCGCGTCTGTATCTGCCGACGCATGTACAAAAATGAAATTTTTCCCGCCGGTTTCCCCCACAATTCGAGGATATGTTTTATAGACGTCGATATTTGAACCCACCGTCTGCCAGATCCGATTGAACACCGCAGTGGATCCGGTAAAATGCACCCCCGCCAGACTCGCGTTTTGCAGGACACTGTGGCCGATATCACGCCCCGGACCCGGGATAAAATTGATAACACCGTCGGGAAGTCCGGCTTCCCGAAAAAGCTGCATGACGCGATATCCGCTTAATACGGCGGTGGATGCCGGTTTCCAGACCACGGTATTGCCCATGATGGCCGGCGTTGCGGAAAGGTTCCCGGCGATGGCCGTAAAATTGAAGGGGGTCACTGCAAAGACAAAGCCTTCCAGACCGCGGTATTCCATACGGTTCCATGTACCGGCAGGATTGATATCCGGCTGCCGGGCGTAAATTTCCTGCATGTTATAGGCATTGAAACGGAGAAAATCCGCCAACTCACAGGCGGCATCAATCTCCGCCTGGAAGGCATTCTTACTCTGATTCAGCATAGTTGCCGCATTCAGGACAAACCGGTGACGGATGGAAATCAGATCTGCGGCTTTCAGGAAAATGGCGGCCCGTTCCTGCCAGGGCATGTTTTCCCACGTTTTCTTGGCGCGCAGTGCCGCATCTATGGCCATCTGCACCTCCTTTTCCCCAGCCTTGTGGAAACGGGCAATGACCTGCCGGTGATCGTGGGGGGCCACGCACTGGCCCATCCGGCCGGTGGTGACATCCTTTCCATCAATGATCAGGGGAATCTCCATCACCTGCTCAGACTGGCGTTTCAACGCCAGCTGCAGCTGTTGTCTTTCCACGGATCCGGGGGCATACTGCAGCACCGGCTCATTGGTCGGTTTAGGAATGCTAAAAATTGCATTTTCCATAATTTTCTCCTTGTGATAGGGTTTTGTCCCTTGACCGGAAAGCACCGGAAAGGCCCTTTGCTCAAATCATGCGGGGCTTTCCGGCAAAAGACAATCTCATGGCTATTCTGCTTGCAAAATAAGGCAAGATGTTTTAAAAATCAAATTCATAATATTGATAATAAACATGAATTATTTTCATAATAAGAGGATCCGTGGACTTATATCAATTAAAAACCTTTTTTATTCTGGCAAAGATCGGCAGCTATACGGAAGCGGCAGATTTTATCGGAGTGACCCAGTCTGCCGTGAGCCATGCCATCAAAAAACTGGAAACGTCCACCAATAACCGACTCATAAGTAAAAAAGGCAAAGCCTTCAGCCTAACACCCGCCGGCCAAACCCTTTTTAGCGCATGTGAAACGATTTTTTACGAACTGGAAAAAACAGAAGATGCCCTGAAACAATACCGGAAAGATGCGATCTGGCATATCTGTCTGGGTGCGCCGGTGGAGTTCGGATCGACTATTTTGATCCGCCATATGAAAAATTTTATGCAGCAGTATCCCCATATTCAGGTAGATTTTCTGTTTTCCCATCATCTGCGGCAACCGTTTCTCCGGGATACGGTGGACTTTATGATCGACTGCAAAGACCATCGGCTGCCGGACACGGAAAAATTTTTTTTGTTTCGGGAGCAGTATGTCGCCATTGGATCCCCCGATTATATCGCACACCATGGGGTAAAAACCGAACAGGATCTGAAACGGGTCAATATCCTGTCCCTGGACAAGGAGGCCACCTGGTGGAAAAATTTCCAGGTGGCCCTGCCCGGGAATGCATCTGATTTATTTAAGCGGATTACCCGGATCAACCATGTCCGGGGTCTTATAAACGGTGCCATCAACGGACTGGGCATTGGTTTTGTACCTAAATACACAGTGATTCGGGAACTGGCGGACAACGTACTCGCGGACCCGTTTCCGGACATCCGGCCGGCCGCCGATCATTTCAACATTTTTATCAAAACTAAAAAATTAGCACTTGCCAAAAACAAAACCCTCATCGATCACCTGATCCGGATCAAACCGACGGAATTCGGTGCCATGGCATCAGCGCCGGCCCCATGCCCACCCGGCGGTGCCCCATAATTTTTACCGGTGACCCTTGAATCACACCGGCAAATGTATTACAGAAAAGAAACTGTTTTTCAGACATCACAATCCGGATAAACCGGCGCTGTTGAAAAAGCGTACGCCGCAAATAACAAATGACAAATCAATCACAAAATTCAAATTTGATGATCTCGTAAAAAGTCGAATTTAGACGGTATCGTAAAAAGTTCAAATTCAAGGCGTGCAAATTTTGCAATCATGAGGCCTACTTATCGTACGTTGAATGATTACGGGCTGCAGCACAACGCAGGAGTTGGACTTTTTACGACGCCATCAGATTTAAAATCTTAAAAGGGATGGAGCCACCATGAGCAATATGCGGCATTATTTAACGTTGATGATTATTTATCTGGCCATTGTGGCAGTGGTGTGTGTGTTTTTATTTGTCCCCTTAAAAGCAGCCTTCATGGCCAACTGGGGGTTCAACCTGGTTATTCTGTTTGCTTTTTTTGTGGGGATCGGCATCAATATGTATCAGGTCCTGCGCCTTGAGCCTGAAATCAACTGGATGAAAATCTACCGAACCGGCGATATCGGCCTTTCAATCGCCGAAGGCCCCCGCTTTTTAAAATCCCTGGCAATGCATCTGTCCGGGACGACGAAACGGCATTTCAGCCTTTCCGCGCTCTCGCTGCAAACCGTGCTCGAGGGTATCCGCGGGCGACTGGACGAATCCCGGGAAATTTCACGCTACATGATCGGTCTGCTCATTTTCCTTGGCCTTCTGGGCACTTTCTGGGGTCTCCTGGGGACCATCGGCTCAGTGGCCAACGTCATCAACAGCCTGCAGGTGGGCAATGGTGATGTGGCCGCTGTTTTCGTCAATCTGAAAGCCGGCCTTATCAAACCGTTGCAGGGCATGGGGACCGCCTTCAGCTCATCTCTGTTCGGCCTGGGGGGCTCCCTGGTCCTGGGATTTCTGGATCTTCAGGCCGGTCATGCCCAGAACCGCTTTTTCGATGAACTGGAAGAATGGCTTTCCGGGGTCACCCAGTTGATCGACAACCCGGAACAAAAGATGGCACATCTGCCGAATACCCGGGGATTATCGCAAAAAGCCGAAGAGGACAGCCAATGATAACCGGGTCAAGACGGTTTAAAAACAATGTCAATGTGTGGCCGGGATATGTCGATGCCCTGTCAGCCCTTTTAATGGTGGTTATCTTCGTATTGCTTATTTTTGTCCTGGCGCAATTTCTGCTCAGTGAAATCCTGTCCAGCCAGGAGAGTGAACTGGCCACCCTTCACCGGCGTCTGGCGGAATTGACGGAAATGCTGGGTTTGGAAAAGGGCAGATCCGCACAACTCACCGCTGAAATTGCCAGCCTGTCCGGCATGGTCAACGCGCTTACCATGGAAAATGAAACCCTTGACCATCGAATGGCAGCGATGGCCCGGCAAAGTGCCGTGGATCGTGAAGAGATCGAGGCACAGCTGTTGACCACAGCCAACCTGCAGGAGGACATCAATGCCCTGCGCCAGGTACGAAACGACCTGGAAAATCGCATCGATGTGCTGGTGCGGAGCCTTGACCTGTCAACTTCAAAAGCCATGGCCCTGCGGGACCGATCCAAAGCATTGGTGGCACGACTGGCAGACCAGCGGGAATTGACCCACCTGGCCCAGAAAAAAATCGACAGCAGCGAAATCCGGATTCAGGCCTTAAGTGCGGTGGTGGGACAGCAAAAAGAAAACCTTGCAGCCGAACGCACGCTTTCGGCTTCGGCCCGGGCCGAAGTCGCCCTGCTCAATCAGCAGCTTTCCAATTTAAAAAAACAGCTCACGGAAATCAACCGGGCCCTGGCCGGTCTTGAAAAGACAAAAACGACCCAGGCCGCACAGATAGCGGATTTAGGGAAACGATTGAACATAGCACTGGCCCGGCAGGTCAATAAACTGGAACGATACCGGTCTGAATTTTTTGGGCGCCTGCGCGAGGTGCTGGGTGAGAACCCCAATATTCGTATCGAAGGGGACCGCTTTGTGTTACAGGCGGAACTGCTCTTTGAATCCGGCTCGGCCGATCTGGGCGAAGCCGGAAAGGTTCACCTGGCCAAGCTTGCCGCCACCTTGCAGGCCCTGTCTGCCAAAATTCCCAGGGATATAAACTGGATACTGCGCATTGACGGCCATGCCGACCGGTTGCCGATTCATAACCTGCAATTTGCCTCCAACTGGGAACTGTCCACGGCCCGTGCCGTATCGGTGGTCCGGTATCTGGCCAGCCATGATATTCCGCAAAACCGCATGGCGGCCACGGGTTTTGCCGAATTCCATCCCCTGGATGCGAAAAACACCGCCGAAGCATTCCGCAAAAACCGCCGCATTGAAATCAAATTGACATCCCGCTGAAAAAATCGCGTCATCCCCCTAACCCGGATAAACCGGTGCTGTTGAAAAGGGGGGTGCCGCAAATCACAAACACCAAATGCCAAACAAAACAAAAAGCCATTTGATTAACCCCATATCGTCTTGAATTGCTGTGCAGGGGATCACGGGGCGGCGGGTTTATCATCACTGACCTGGACATCGAATAAAAATCGGTAGATCATATCGGTTAAAGCATCGACCACTTGCGCTTCGGACTGGTCGCATCTGAATAATTTAATCCGCTTTACCACCTCTTCAACGGAGCTGTATATAACAAGGGCAGCCGCATTGATATCCTTGACCCGCGGTGTGTGTTCGAGATGCCGCATATGGTCTGCCAGTTGTTCAACGGCCTTGCATTCGGCCGCATCGTAGTGGGCCCCGATCTCCGGGTCGGCATACCGCATGGCCATGACCTCGCGGTGAAACCGGGGCGATATGGCATGGGCATCGAGAATCGACTGAATAAGGTTGCGCACAATACCCCGTCGCTGTGTCAAGTCCACGCCATCAAGAGGGGACAGCTGGCTGTCAATAATCTGCATGACTCGCTGGGTTTCGTAGGCACCGAGCACCTCGACAAAAAGTTTTTTTTTGTTGGGGAAATAGGAATAAAAACTACCGATGGAAACCCCGGCTTCGGCCGCAATCTGCTTTGAGTTGGTGCCGTGAAACCCCTGCTCTGAAAACATTTTTTTGGCTGCCTTCAAGATCCGATTTCGGGTCTTGATCCCTCTTTCCTGACGGGGAACCCTTATTTTGGGCTCTTCCTCGGTCCTGTCTTTCATTTTACAAAATTGTGCCACGACAATTTACCCTCGATATGGACCCCTCAGGGGATCCTTTATTTTGCCTTTAAAAACCTGGTCCTCTGGGCCAGGCCAGAGATATATGGCTATGTCTTGGCGTTTTACAAAAAACAAATGCCAAGCACCAAATTACAAATAAATCACAATAAACCCCAAATTCCAAAACGTTCAAGGTGATGTTTTTTGTTTGGAATTTGAATTTTGGCCATTGTTATTTGTTTGAATTTTGGGATTTGTTGTTTGGAATTTATGAAATTCAATGAATCCCCATAAATCCAATCCCCTCTGGGGATAACCAAAGCCTGGTCCTCTGGGCCAGAATTCTTTACTTGTACGCCTCAAAATGCATATCTGGTTGCTTTCATACAAATATCAAACGCGTCCTGTCAAGAAAAACGAACTTTATTTCATTTTATCCTTGACAAGTCGAATCAAAGTTCATATTTTAGACCCAACATGAACAATGGTTCATGTTCAATTTAATTTAAATGTCGTAAAACACAGGAGGAGCCATAAAATGAAACATAAAACCATGATCACCATTATCTTAAGTTTGATTCTGATAGCCGGGTTTGCACAGGCAGAAACAAACGGTATCCCGCAACAAAAAAATGTTAATTTAGGCATCGTGGAGATGCCCCAGGGTGAATACGAAACCCTAAAAGCCATGGTTGCCGGAAAATTCACCCCCCGGGAAAATCTTGCGCAGCCTGAACCCATGGAAAATATGGGGGTTGTCAGCATTCCCCGAACCGACAGCAGCACCCTTCGGGCAATGATTGCCGGCACCTTTACACCGTCGCCTTATTTATGGGCCCGGCAGGATGCACCGGATGTCAATCTGGGCGGTGTGACCATGCCTCAAAAAGAATATGAGGCAATGAAGGCGATGGTAAATCCCGAACAATTACAGATTCTGGTCAAAATGCGCCGCTACAAGGCACACAATGCGCAATAACACCCGAATAGTCCATGTCCCCGGCCATTATAAGTCGGTACCATGGACTATTCCGGGCAGCCATACTGCTTTGCGGCGAGGGCCAGCTCTTTTTCCCGTTCCTCTGCGACCGCCACCACCAGCAGCACTTTTTCCCCATACGTCTGCTCTATAATCCGGGCATCAAGATCACGACAAATCCGCTGAACCAACTGAAGATGCGCGTATTCCACCTGGATCGGCATGCGGATCCAATTCTGTTTTTTTTCAAACACCACCGCTTCCAGAGCCGTTTTGACGGCATCGCTGTACGCCCTTACCAATCCCCCGGTCCCGAGTTTAATGCCCCCGTAATAACGGGTCACCACCGCAACCATCTCTCCGGCAGTTGAATGCAGGAGTACAGTCAACATGGGGCGACCGGCAGTGCCATGGGGTTCCCCATCATCGCTCGCACCCACAGCAACGGTATCTCCAGGCGGGCCGGTTGCAAAGGCCCAGCAGTTATGGGTGGCATCATGAAATTCCTCCCGGATTTGCCGGACAACCGTTTTTGCGGCCTCGGGGCTCGCTGCCCGGGTAATCGTGGCAATAAATCGGCTGCGTTTGACCGTAAGATAAACACGGCAGGGTTTTGCAGGAACCAGATAATCGGATCGTATGGCCATGTTTTTTCCAATACAGCATTTTAAATTTCGGGATGCGTTATCCCTGTTAAAAAAGATGGACTTTACAGGTGTAACAATATAACATTATTCTGTTTTCCAAGATCGTCAATACCTTACTAAATGTCCGGCTGTCCCGCACCGGCGAAAATATGGGACAACGTCACAGGGGAGGACATGAAAGATATCCGCATCGCCGCCGCGATCACTTGCGCACCGGCGGGAAAAATCAGTGATAATTTAAACCGCATGGCCCGTTGGGCCCGCCGGGCCAAGGAACTAGGGGCCGCGATTGTCTGTTTTCCGGAGTTGAATATTACCGGGTATATCACCAGTCCGGATGTGCTTGAATATGCCGAACCGGTGCCCGGGGAAAGTTCCCGGCGGCTTGTTGACCTGGCTGAAAAAGAGCAGATCACGATTCTGGCCGGCATTGCCGAAAAAGACACCCGTGGCCGTGTATTTGCCACCCACCTGGTGGCAAAACCCGGAAAAAAAATTTTAAAATACCGGAAGCTGCATATCGCCCCCCCGGAAGCCGATGTCTATACCCCCGGCGCATCCATTCCCCTGTTTGAAGCAGGCGGCATCAAATTCGGCATACAATTATGTTATGATGCCCATTTTCCGGAACTGACCACACAGATGGCCTTAAAAGGTGCTGATCTGATTTTTATGCCCCATGCGTCACCAAGGGGGACCTGCAAAGAAAAATTCACCTCCTGGATGCGTCATTTACCGGCCCGCGCTTTTGACAACGGTGTTTTTGTGGTGGCCTGCAACCAGGCCTGTGAAAACCGAAAACAGATGCAATTTCCCGGAATTACGGTAATCATAGGGCCTTCGGGCGAAATTATCAAAAAGGACCTGAGCGGTAAGGAAGGACTGTTGATAACGGAACTGAAAGCCGAAACCCTGAAACAGGTCAGGGAGCATCGGATGCGTTACTTTCTGCCCCAGCGGCGGGGGGATCTTCTGGATTTACCCTATCGATGCAAAAGCCGGATGGCTTCAGATCAATAGCGCATGCTTTTAAACAACTATAGGGTTTACCGGGTTACCGGGAGACCGGCACCAGCTGAACCCCCCTGCCTGACCGCTTGACATGCAGGCCCAGCGTTGTAATGGTTTTCAGGAGCGGCCGGCCGAACAGAAAATCCGTCATATCCTCGTCCATACCCGATTTTTCAAGCACCAGGCGCCGAATCTGGGTATCATAGCCGATCATCTCGATCAGATTTTCAGCTGCCGCATTGTTGCAACATGGATTCAGCGCCTGCACCATCTCATTGACAAGGGCATAATCACAGCGCCCCTCATGGTCTTCAATCAATCCCCAGAGTCCTTTGACACCGGCCAACAAGTGCCTGCGGGTAAGCCGGTTTTCGGTATACATCTGTTCAATGGCCCTTGTATCCCAGCACTTGAGCACCCGGCATTCCATGGGCCGATCCATATAAATGGTGCACGCGTTTTTAATTTCATCATAAAAAATACAGGTCCAACCCGTTGCCTGCCCTTTTATTTTTATGAGTTCACCGGCCACCGGTGCCAGGTTGCCCCTGACATTGTCAACGGCCATCTCCCCCTTGCGAAGGGTATACAGGTACCGGGTGTGAATCATTCCCTTTGTCACCAGATGCAAATCTTCGGTGTGCAGAGACGGGCCGCCTTTTTTGCAGCAGGTGCCGCAGCGCCGGCATTTAGAAATCAAAACCGCCGAATTTGAAACCGATGTAGAGGGCGTCATATATCTGTTCAACCTTGATGATGCCGCCCTGTTTGAACAAAACCGGGCCGGGCGTCTTCCTGACAAGTTGGTATGCCGGTTTAAAATGTTTTACCAAGCAGGTAGGCGTCATATTCGGTGGGACCCTCCTGGTATATCGCCAGCATGGCTTCAAAATTTTTCCGGGCGCTGTCTTCCTTCCATCTGAGCCAGCTTTCCATGTTCTGCCAGGTACCGATCACCAGTACTTTGTTGGGATTTTCCATATCCAGCAGGGTTTCTCCCGAAACATACCCTTCCCGATTCATGGCACCGGCCCTGAATTCGTTGAGCAGGGCATTGATTTCCTTGGTCTTGCCTTCCTTAAAATGTCTTTTGATAAAAATTTTAACGAGCATTTTGACCTCCCTTCAACCTTGCCGGTTATCGCCAGATGCGGGCAAAGACAGCATCCGGCACCCTGCCCGCATCACTTTACCAAAGCATACTTGATCCGATTTAATTTGACAACCGCTTTTAGCCGACCGGCAGATCTGTGGCAATGGTGTTTCAGGCAATCATGAGCTCCAGGCGCGAAGGCCCGGAAAACCTCACTTTTTTAAATATTTTTTGGCTCCTCGCTGTTAAACACGGGTAAATTTGGCCGGTATAGTCCCGGGGCACCCGACAAAACAGCGAGGAACCTATTTTTTAAATCAAAATGGCCTGTTGTAAATTTTGGATGGCGATACGTCATTTGATGGGAAACGTTTTTATTGACACGTTGAAGTCAAAAAATATATATTAGAATAATTCCTAAATAATATTTATAAAACGAATTGATCTAACCAACCGAAAAAGGGAGGATGCTGACGATGACCCAAATTATGCAGCCGCGCCTGGCGGCCGGCGACAATTTTTTTGATGATGCCCTGTACCAGTGCTACAACCGTCTGGGCTACCCGGAAAGCTGGCTGGAACAGGGCCGGCAATACACGCCTGAAGAGGCATATGTCATCAGTCATCCGTCCTGGTTTAACGAAGATCATCCAAAGATTCCCCAGGTCTCGATTTACACCCTTTTTAAGCAAACCGTGAAAAGATGCCCCGATGATGTTGCTGTCATTTTCTTCGACCGATCCATTACCTACCGGGACCTGGATATCCTGGTGGGCAAATATGCGGCCCTGCTCAAGGACCTGGGAATCAAAAAAGGCGATGTCGTGGCCACCATGCTGCCCAATTCACTGCAGCACATCGTCGCCTTTTACGGTGTCAGCCAGATCGGCGCCATCCACACCCCCATCAATGTCATGTACCAGGCAGATGAAGTCGCCTATCAGATTGAAGATTCGGGGGCCCATAACATCCTGATGCTGGATCTTTTATACGACAAAGTAAAAGACCTGCAGGAAAACGGTATCGTAAAAAACGTCATCGTCACCAATATAAAAGATTTTGCAGCCCCTTCCCCGGTTGTATCGGATACCATCAAATTTCTATGGGATATCCCCAAGACTGCCGTCCCGGGAACCCTGGATTTTTTTGAATCTCTTGAGAAGATTCAACCCCTGACAAAGGTTGCCCCCTGCAATCCAAAGGACGATATCGCCCTTTTACTGTATACCGCCGGCACCACCGGTCGCTCAAAGGGTGTCATCGAGACCCATTTCAACCTGGTGTTCAATTCCCTTACCCATACCCATGCCTTCCGGGCCTGGGGCGATCATGAGATAAACTTCGCCATCATGCCCATGTTTCACACCGCCGGGTATTTTCTGCATCTGCTGCCGGTGATGTACCAGGGGGGCACCGTTGTTCCCATTCCCATGTTTGATATAAAAGATGCCTTCCGGGTAATCGAAACCTACAAGGTGAACGTCATTTTTGCGCCCCCGACGCTTTTTATCGCGCTCATGTCCCAGGAAAAACTCATGGAAACCCATGACCTGACCAGCCTGAAGGTGAGCATCGGATGCGGTGCACCGGTGCCCGTGGCCGTCCAGGAAAACTGGCTTAGATGTTCGGGGGTGCGGCTGGTCAACGGCTGGGGCATGACCGAAACCAACAGCGGCGGAATTATTTCCATTCCCGGGATCAAGGAAAAACCCGATTCCATCGGGATACCGGTTTATTCGGAAGTCAAAATATGCGATGAAATGGGCGCTATCGTAAACCGTAATGTCGAGGGCGAAATCTGCTACCGGGGATTGCAACTGGCCAGAGGGTATCTGAACAAACCCGAGGCCACCGCAGAGGCCTTTTTAACTGACGGGTGGTTTCGAACCGGGGACCGGGGCCTGATCGACGATGAAGATTTTGTTCACTTTATCGACCGGATAAAGGATTTGATTGTGGCGTCGGGGTACAACATTGCACCGGTGGAAGTGGAAAATGTGATTTACAAACACCCGGCGGTGGCGGAAGTCGCAGTGGTGGGCGTACCCGATGAATATCGCGGCGAAACCGTCAAGGCGGTCGTCGCGCTCAAGGCGGAATTCAAAGACAAGGTGACCGACCAGGAGATCATGGATCACTGCCGAAAGCACCTGGCCACCTTCAAGGTACCCAAAAAGGTTCTGTTTATGGATTCTCTGCCCAAAAGCGCCGTGGGTAAAATTCTCCGAAGGGCCCTGCGAGAGTAAAATTGAGCGATTAGCGGTTAGTTCTACAAACCCGGGCATTGCGTTAGTGAAAAATAATGCCCGGCGGTGCAATCTCTCGCACGCGCCACAAAAAAACAAAATAAAAAACAGACCTTTCAGTGCAATAAGATATACGAAGCCATTGCCCTTTTTGTGCCTTTTTGTGGCAAAAATAATTAACCGCAAAGATGCACAAAAGTCGCAAATACAAAAAACGACATACAGGAAACAGGAACTGAAAAATCTGTGATAACCCGTGCAGATCTGCGGCAAAATATTGCTTTTCTTTTCTTTACTTTGCGCTTGGCGTCTGCGTGAAACTTTTTTAGATCTAATCTATCCAGGTCAGAGGTCAACCCTATACAACCCCCTTGTCTGAAAATTCGCTTATTTTTTCTTTTGAATATCCCAGTTCCTGCAAAATATCGGCCGTGCTTTCCCCGAACCCATCCGGGGGGGTGCGCACCGATCCCGGTGTATCGCTGAGCTTGACCGGAACCCCCAGGGCCAGGGTATCGTTGCCGGCCTTGTCTTTGACTTCAAGCACCATTTCCCGTTCCCGGAACAAGGGGGCGTTCAGCACCTCATCCAGGTTCTGAACCCGTCCCCAGCAGATGTCCTTATCCCCCAGCTCCCGGTCCCATTCATCCAAAGTTTTTTGTTTGAAGGTCTTCCGCATAAAATCGATGATCTCTTTCCGGCGGGGTTCATCATATTGCAGGGCTGAATATTCGGAAACCCCCAGAAGCTCGCAAAGCTGTTTCCAGAAACGATGCTCCACGGCACCGATGGAAAGGTACCGGCCGTCAGCGGTTTCATAGGTATTGTAACAGGCATAGCGATGGGACAACAGTGCATTGCCCCGGGCCGGTGCCTTTCCGGTGATATTTTGAAAAAATTGCACCAGGGGCAGCATTCCCACCACGCCGTCGGTCATGGAGATATCGATGTACTGTCCCTTGCCGGTATTTTCACGGGCAAAAAGGGCCAGAAGGATACCAATGACAGCGTTCATACCGCCACCGGCAATATCCGCGATCTGGACGCCGGGAATCGAGGGCGGACGCTTGGCTTCACCGATAAGGTCAAGCACGCCGGCAAAACTCAGATAATTGGCATCGTGGCCCACCCGCTCCCGAAAGGGGCCATTCTGGCCAAAGCCGGTAACCGAGCAGTAGATAATTTTGGGATTGACCTTGCACACCGCATCATAGCCCACCCCCAGTTTGTCCACCACCCCGGGCCGGAACCCTTCCAGGACGACATCCGCTTCTTTGGCCAGGCGGAAAAAAATTTCCATCCCCTCTTTTGATTTCAAATTCAGGGTCATGTGCCGCTTATTGCGATTCACATTGTTCAAAAAAAGGCCATCAGCCAGAAACCGCCGGTCTTCCACGGCAATGACCGCTGCGCCGTGATCGGCCAGGACCATGGAGCAGTAGGGACCGGGCAGCAGACGGGACAGGTCCAGAACTTTTATGCCCGCTAAGGCACCATTGTTATTCATCTGTTTCTCCTTTATATCTGATTTTTAACTGGGGATAACGACTTGATATTTGGGTGACACTGTGACCGTTTGCACACCTTTACCAATGCTTTCGGTTTTGACATATTTAGCCCCTGATACCATTAGAGGTGGTCACAAATTGTGACCACCTTGCTAATTCGCGATTTTTTGCTCCTCGGTGGTAGGAACGCCCGTTATCGGGCACCCCACACACAGTCCCGGACGTGCGGTTTTCCCGCGTCCGGTTCCTCGGTCGCACTCGCTTCCGCACGGATCTTCACAGTTGCCCGTTACAAGATCCAATTGCTATTCCCCACAGTGAGGTTTGCTCGTGGTTATCCAGCCCTACATGTCCGGCACGAGTTTCCTTTGTGAGCTGTGTGCTTCCGTCAGATCCTTCCCCTTGTGGCCTACAAGATTCTCTGCCTACGCTTAACCCATCTTGTTCGCTGCTAAAATTTCAACAACTCCGCCATGGGTCCAAGGCTCGATACGGGTGGGTGGCTAACCCTTACAGGTGATCATTACTGGTTCCCTCCCGACAGGGACTTTCACCCTGCAAGATATGCCGAGCTTTCCTGGACGTTGGCCCCCTCTCTTGTCTTACGTCTTGCCCCCCTCTTTAATCATGCATCCGCCACAGGCATATACAGGTGCTCCTGAAAGCCAATGAACGCATCCCGGATCTCAGCAACACTTCCCAGTTCTGCCACCGCATCCGCCACGGAGTGATACTTGAGGGCCAGCAGGTCGGGCAGCTTCCCTTGATCCAGTTCGCCGACCCCTTGTGTGACGTAGTGGTCCAGCACAAAGGATAAAAATTGTTGCTGTTTGTCGGCGTAGTGCTCAAATATCCGCTCCTTGCGGCTGCTGACACGCTCTGCACGGGTGACCGGTGTAAACGCAAAGGCAATATAGGCCAGCACATCAAAGAGGTCGCTTTTTTCCGCATTAATCAACTGCTGTCAACGGTCGTTTAGAATTGAGCCATTTTGGGTCGTGAGATTTGAGCCACGACCTTATATTTACTGAACCTCATTCATCTGTTCATTCATCCTTTTGCCCTTTAACCGGTAGCTGTTTCCTTTGATATTGATTATTGCACTGTGGTGAAGCAGCCTGTCCAGTATAGCGGTCACAATGATTGGGTCCTGGAGTAACTCTGCCCAGTCAGAAAAAGCCTTGTTCGAGGTAATAATGGTGCTGGCCTTTTCGTATCGTTTGGCGATGAACTGGAAAAACAGATTACACTCTTCGCGGCTGACGGGCGTATACCCCACCTCATCGACAATCACCAGAGATGACTTGTAGTAGCTTCGGCCCTTACCCGGCCGCCCGGCATCATGATCTTTTTTCAACTTAATGATTAAATCCGACATGGTAGTGAAATAAATGCTTAACCCCGCCTGACAGGCTTTTAACGCCAACGCTACCGCCAGGTGGGTCTTGCCGACACCGGGAGGACCGAGAAAGATCACGTTACCTTTCTGACGGATAAAAACCAGGTCAAAAAGGGACATTACCTTCTGTCGATCCAGTTTCGGCTGGAAGGTAAAATCAAATTCCTCGATGCCCTTGATAAACGGCAACCCGGATATTTTTAATGCTGTTTCGATGCGGCGTTGCTCTTTTTGAGCCACTTCTTCTTCAAGCAAATTGTCTAAAAAGGTCAAATAGCTCTGGCCTTTCTGTTCTGCGGATCGAATGATCTGATCCAGGATTTCACGTATCCGGGGCAATCGCAAGCGGGTAAGGTTGGCCTCAATGCGTTCGGTAACAAGCGTCTCCGTCATGGCCGCACCTCCTGAACAAACTGATCGTAAACGTCAATGGGGCGGACATCCACCGGTATATCATACTTCGGTTTGCTCGGACTGATGGTAAGCTTGGCCCGGCCCTTGCCAGGCTTATGATGGCCGTATTTTCGTCGGTTCATTTCCTGGTCTTTTCTCAAGGCGGCATAAAACCGATGGTCTTGAACAAGATTGCCTTTGGTTGATGGAATCTGGTAAGTGACCACCAGACGGTCATCATCGAAGATGCGCATAATCTGCTCTTTGACTCTCAGGACAATCTGTTTTCCCACCAGCGGATGCGGGACAACAAAACTGTTGCCTTCAAAACGAATCGTACAATCTTTATAGACCTTTCGATAAATCCGGTAAGCGGTGTCAATGGGCGTGGGCGGCAACGCATTCAGGTGCGGCCGTTCCCGTTCGAAACGGATGACCACAACCTCATGGGTGGTGCCGTGCACCCGCTGCTCTTTTTTGTGTAACCATGCCATCAGGTCCCGGTTGGCGGTATCGAGACAAAAGTAGCTGTATCCCCGCCAGAAACCTTCCCGAATGAATGGGTACGGCCGTTCGACCTTTCCCTTTACCCAGGCGGCGTAAGCCGGTGCTACCTGCGGTGTGAACCCGTAGTGCAGGGCAAAACCGACCAGGGCGTCGTTGAACTTGTGACGTCCTGCCAGACAGCCAATGTAAACGTTTTTCATGCGGTCATACAAAATCTGATTCGGGGCACCGCCAAAAAAGTCGAATGCCCGAATGTGGCAATCCAGAAACGTCGGCAGATCACAGTGCTCGATCAGTTCTGCATAGATCTTTCGCGAATAGCCCAGGATCATCGAAAACAGATATCGTTTTTCAATACGCCCGCTGGGTCGTTCAACTTGGAATTCACCAAAATCGACTTGCGCCTGGTAGCCGGGTTCCGTTTCAAATCGCATGTAGGCCACTTTCTGACGCTGGCCCTTGAGTCGATAAACCTTTCGTTTAACGATCTCGTAGCTGCCGGCAAAGCCCATGTTGACCAGCCGATCATAAATCCAGGTAGCCCTGTAATCGTCTTCATTGAGCCAAGTCGCTATATTGTCATGAAACGGATCGAGCAGGCTTTTTCGCTGCCGGGGCTTTTCCGTAGTAAAAACCGGATCCAGGTTCTCGATATATTTTTTTACGGTGTTGCGACTGATACCGAGCCTCCTGGCAATTGCCCGTTGCTTGAGACCTTGACGGTGCAGGGTCAGAATATCCAAAATGGTCTCCTTTTTTTCACAAGTTGAACCTCCCGGTTAGTTTTCAGAGAAAAAATCCAAAACTAATCATTCTTTCTCAAAAAGGTGGCTCAATTTTAAACGACCATTTTTGGCTCACTTTATCACGACCATCGACAACTGCCTGACATCGGATAGCTGCTCCCTGCCATAACCTTTCTCCGCCAGTCCTTCCAGCAGTTTCTTGCGGGTATCAGGCCTGCTCCACAAGGCAATCAGCTCATCTTCATCCTTGAACAATTCTGGCAGGTCACCATAGAGCCGCTCAATGAATTGTGCTGCAGACATCGGCTTGCCGTCAGGGCTCCAAAAGGTGGTTGCCATCATGTGCTGGATGGTGCGCTCCTTGCCGTCTGCCAGTGTGATCTTTATCTTGACGCGCTTTTTGCAGATACAAGGGGTTTCCCCACAGACAGGACAGGGGTCGGTTTGAATCTCACACTCACAGGGAATCTTACCACAGACAGGGCACGCTGTGGGTGGATCTACCTCACAGGTGCAGGGATTATTGCCGCACCGTTTGCACGGCTCGGGTTCTAAGGGTTCACCATCCCATTCAGAATCACTGAAATGTTCATATGCCTTTACAAAGTCATAGATGGTAAAATAGTCCTTGCCGTCAAACAACCGGGTACCCCGGCCGATGATCTGTTTGAATTCGATGATGGAATTCACCGGGCGCATCAAAACGATGTTGCGGATATTCCGTGCGTCCACACCCGTTGAGAGCTTTTGTGAGGTGGTGAGAATGGTGGGGATACTCTTTTCGTTATCCTGAAAGACACGCAGCCAGCGGTCCCCCTCTTTCCCATCATTGGCCGTTACCCGCATACAGTAGTTGGGGTCGGTGCTGGTCTTGTTTTGATTGATGCAGTCCCGAACGGCCAGTGCATGATTCTGTGTGGCACAGAAGACCAGTGTTTTTTGGCTCTGGTCAATGGTTTCCATAAAGAGTTTGACCCGGTACGCCTCCCGTTCCCGAATCTCAATCACGCGGTTAAAATCATTTTCACCATAGCGCTTTCTTTCCTCTACTATCCCTTCGAGCAGAATATCATCAGGTGTATAGACATAATCATCTATGGTTGTGGCGATTTGTTTCACCTTGAACGGGGTCAGGTAGCCATCGTTGATCCCCTCTTTGAGCGAGTAAATATAGACCGGGTCACCAAAGTAGGCGTAGGTATCAACATTCCCTTGACGCTTGGGGGTTGCGGTCAGTCCCAACTGAACGGCGGGCGTGAAATATTCGAGGATACCCCGCCAGTTGCTTTCATCATTGGCACCCCCTCGATGACATTCATCAATCACAATGAAATCAAAGAAATCAGGCGGGTAGTCGCCAAAACTGGGTGCCGGGTTACCATCCGCATCAGTGCCCGTCATAAAGGTCTGGAAGATGGTAAAAAATATGCTGCCGTTTTTGGGGACCATCCCTTTCTCACGGATTGAATCTGGGGAAATCCTGATAAGCGCATCCTCTGGAAACGCGGAAAAGGCATTGTAGGCCTGGTCGGCAAGGAAGTTGCGGTCTGCCAGAAACAGGACACGCGGCCTACGGCTGGGCTGACTCTCAGCTTTCCAGTCTTTCAGGTTCCAGCGGCTGTAAAAAAGCTTCCATGCCAGTTGAAACGCGATAAAGGTTTTGCCTGTGCCGGTTGCCAGGGTCAGCAGAATCCGGTCTTTGCCCTCGGCAATGGCTTTCAGGGCCTGGTTGATGGCGTTGTGCTGGTAGTAGCGGGATTCCCAGGTTCCCCCCTTGTTTTCAAAAGGAACCGCAGAGAAACGGTCACGCCAGCGGTCAGGTTCTGCAAAGGTCTCATTCCAGAGTTCATCAGGAGTGGGGTAGTCAGTGACATAGCCCTCTTTCCCTGTGTCCATATCAATGCGGTAAATCCCTTTGCCATTGGTGGAGTAGGCAAAGCGGGTTTGCAGTTTGGTAGCGTAGCGCTTGGCCTGAGCGACCCCTTCGGTATCCGGCAGGCTGACCTTTTTGGCCTCAATTACCGCCAGTTTATGGCTGCGATAAACAAGCACATAGTCGGCTATGTCCGGCTTGCCCCGTTTGCCGCCACCCGTCAGACGACCGAGCGTGATGTGTTCACGCCTGACCCGGCTGCCATCCACTTTGCCCCAGCCTGCTTTGGCAAGGGCCGGGTCAATCAGTTCGGCACGGGTTTCAGCTTCATTCACGACGACACCTCCCAGTGCCCGCCTCTTGAAGGACCTACCCGGCGAAGGTGGCCTGTTTTTTGAAATTTTTCGATATTCCGCTCAATGGAGCGTTGGGATACCATAATTTAAACGGGAAGTTCCGGAATGGTTATGGTCGGGTTTTGCCGCATTGCTTTAAGAATTTTTCCCGCCACTTTTCCCGCCACCTTTCCCGCCATTTTTCCCGCCATTATCCCCGAGGTTTTCTTTTTCCCGTCACCTGAGTTGGGAATTGCCCCTGATCAGGTATGGCGTGCCGGCAAGCATCAGGTCACAGTCAAAGCGCGAAGTTTATTGTGTTACTGGGCAGTGAGAAAGCTGGGTTTCAGTGCTACGGAACTGTCCAAAAAACTTGGTGTCTCACAACCATCTGTAAGTATTTCGGTAAAGCGTGGTGAAAAAATCGCCAAAGCCAGACAACTCAAATTGATAAAAGGATAGAAAGTTATAATTTTATGGGCCCAAAAGCCCCAAAATGAGAAATTACACCAATTGCCAATAGAGGATAATAATGTAATTTATTCTAATTGATCTATAGTATCGGACAATTTTGACCAAGGAACACACTTGATCTTGTTTTTAGTAATTGTGACTGGAAGAGAACGAGGCGCTGAATTTCCCGAATATACTCCGATTACCTTTTTCCCTCTTTTCAAGCTTTCATCAATTTCCCATTTTACCCAGCTACTTTTTGGTGTACTATCCGAAAGATAAACAACCGTCAAGGATGATTGATTAATCCGTTCTGATATTTTTTGTTTAATATAGGGGGCTCTTTCACTGTTTATTGGCTCTGACACTGACCAATCATTGAAATCGACAGGAATTTTTTCATTTTTCGCTTGTCCACGTAAAAGATTCACTTCATTATTGTCTTCATATGCAAAACTGATAAAAACATTCCTTCTACCTTGTTTTTCGCCCTCACGTAATTCTTTCTTTGCTCTTTCAACCAAAGATTTAATATCTCCAAGACTCCTTGGCACACCTCCACCTCCGCCCATAATTATACCTCCAAACCATCATATTCTCTGCATGCCACACAAATTCCACAGGGTGGGTTCGTGCCAGCATGGCAAGAATAGGTTTTATTAATGCCTTTTGCCTTTGCTATACTCAAAACCTCTGCCTTTGAGAAAGACATTAATGGCGTCAAAATTTTAATTGAACAACCTAAACTTAATGAAATTAATTCTTGAGCTCCATTAATAAACTGTTTTGTTTGATCTGGAAAAAGGCTGAAAGATTCATCCAATAATCCTATGGCTACAGATTTAGCCCCGCATTGGTGAGCATACGCCGCTCCAATCGTAAGAAACATGAGATTTCGACAAGGTAAGAAGGCCTCTTTATATATATCTTTTTTTGAATCAGTCAAACCAGATGCTAACAACTCCCCATAGCCACTGATTTCTAAAATTTTTGGTGCTGGAAACTCATAGCGGTTAAAATTTTTGATACAAGCATCTAACTCCTTCGTTTTGTTTAATTGTCCGTAATCAATAAATAAAGGGAATTGGGTGATTTTTTCTTCAAACGCTAAAAATGCCATTACAGTAGAATCTAAACCACCAGAAACTAGAGTGACAATACTCATAAGGCCAACTCCTTTGCTGCGCGCATAGTTGCCCAGAGTGCCCAATCCATAAAACCAACTGGATAGCCGATCTTTTTCGCATATTTATTTACAATCTTTTCACTTTGTTCATAATTTTTTATAGTGTTTACTTTTACCTTTTTTAAGCTCAAAAGATTTTTTAAATCCATATAGTTAAGTACGTGTGTGTCCAATATGGCGAGATCATATGAAATACCGATATTTCGAAGGAACATACTTGCCTGTTTAGGACCAAGACCGGGTATTTCATTCACAAGAATAGCCCTCAATTTTTTAGGATTTCTAAATTCAGAAATTCTGTCTGAAAGAGACCTATCAGAAATTCTATCCCGAGTCTTTGAAATTTGTTTTGATCTAACCTTTGGAAAACGATAACACCATTTTTCATTGGAGCTTAATGTTTGTCCAGATAAAACATTGAAGACTTCATCTTCAAAGGTTTCCGCTGAACCTGCCCAGTGATCGTCATTTAGCAAATCAGCTTGTTCTAAAAGGAGCAATGCCTTTAAAGCGGTTTCATACCGGACTTGGCTTCCTAGAATGCAGGCTACAAGTTCACGGCGCAAATCAAATTCAGACCAAGACGACTTATGCTGTGTATTAATCTGTTTCTCGATGAAAGGACATAACACCTGAATGGTTTTATCTAATTTATTACACGATTTTATAGAGTACGGGAACTTCATTTTGAAATTTCCTTAAAAATTTTATCTCCGATTATTGGTATTTGGTTCAATAAAAATTCTACATTACCACTGTGAACCATATTTTGCATATTTTTTGTTAAGTCATTAAAAAAATCAAGGTTGTAAATAGTGACTTTTGCTGCATATGTTGCCTTATTATTTTCAATTATCTTTTGTGTTTCTAATTTCAACCTTGATTTATAAATTTCTTTAAAAAAATCAAAATGTTGAAAATGAAAGAGGGTCCACCGGTCATAGTCCACGACTGTGCGACACCATTCCAAACCATCAAATGAATCAGCTCCTGCTGCTGCAAGTGCAATGATTGTAAATGGGTTTCCAGTTCCGAGAAGGTGTAGAGGATAATATTTGTGAAGGCTATCCAATTCTTTTCTGATTGTTAGCACTGTCCGAACTCTTTCGATAAGTCCATCACCAAGTTCACGTTCAGGTATTGCTATCATCACGGGGTCAATCTCTTTTACAACTTCCAGAATTATTTTGGAAGCGCATTCAGCAATAGATTTCCCTTTAAGTTTTTCAGGAAGATGAACTATGGGACAGACAGGAAAATTTAAATCTTCAATTGCCCTGGTATCTGCTTTATAATTACGAACTATTCTATTGATGACATTATTTATCTCGCCTTTTAATGACCACTTGTCGAATGAAAATGATATATCAGGCTTCAACTTAGAGGCTATTTTCCTAAAATTATCTCGGTGCCACCCACTCGGATTTTTCCCTTTAGAATAATGATTGTTTTTTCGAGCGGCTTCATAATTACCGGAGTCAAGAAATAATACACATTTAGATTGTTTTATTTTTTCAGTAATAGAAAATAATTGAGTGTCATTTTTATGATCATTCCATACATCGTATGATGAAACAAGGCCTGCACTTGGTTCAAAGAGGTGAAGCAACTTGAGCCCATCCTTTGGTGAAATCTGTGTCTCATGAGAAGAAAGCGAAAATGCAAAACAGGGCAATTGGAGGTTTTTTTCTCCCAAATCAATATATGATAATCGTTTTGGACTATCAACAGTTCGATTTATTCTAACACCAATCTTTTTTATAAGTTCTTGAAAACCAGAATGATTTACTTTACCTTCCCAATTGAATGCATCAGTTCGATTAAAACCACCAAAACCAAAAGGCATTTCTGTTTCATTAATAACGAATGGGAAAATTTCACGGTTACATTTTTTAGCCCATTTTAATTCATCTCTGAAAATATGATTTTTTTCAGTGTGACAAGACAATACTGGGACTAAGGCTTTTGCTTGGCTTATGTTATCCCTAACTTGTTGCTCCCAATCTCCATTAGAAATATTCCCTTCAGCCCACCATACATTCCATTGGTTCCTTAAAAGCGATACTAATTTGCGGGTAACTGTTTTATCCTTAGAATCATAAATCACACAAATATCAGTCATTTTTGTAAGTCTCAATTATTGTATGGTTAATTGTTGGGTACGAGTTATTAATTACAATTTTGGTTAAATAGAATTTCCATAAACATAAATCGCGCTATAGACGAATTAGTAGGAACAAAACAAGGGGCTAAGTCACTCTATTTTTTTGTGCTCTTATGTAATTGTCTCGTTAGCTCTTTTTACCCTGGTCATAGCCTGCGCTTTAGCCGCGCGGCTTTTTTGCGTCGCTGTAAGCGACTTGTTAGCTTTTTTTTGTGTAATTCTGTTTTTATTAAATCTGATACAAAAGTTCCGAGTTCTTTTAAATTACGATAGAAATTCACATGCTCTCTATCACAAGCTTGGTGTATTGGAGTGCCTTCTTCTGCAACTAAAAATATTTTTTTTCCTACCGCCTGTGCCAAGCCAAGCTCATAATAACAGCTTGGTCTTTCTTGGCTAAGATCAGCTAATACAAAACTTGATGACTCAAGGTCTTTAAGGGTTTCTTGCAGATCGAATACTGGCTGTATTTGACAGTAATCTGGAAAATGATAAATAATTCCTATAGTTGAAACAGATGTCTCAATAGCCTGCTTTTTTAATTTATAATTTGGATCAGCCCCAACAGGCATAATTATATGGATTTTCATTAGTTTGTTGCCCGTGCTTTTTCCGTTGATGTTTTAATTTCAAGCGTAGATGAATTATAAATATGTTTCCAGTTTATACCTGAAAATAAGAAAATTGAAATGGCGATTATAATAAATAATACCCTGAAAGCTTTCGGAATAAGGTATTCCATATTTGAGGCTTTTAAAGCAATAAGGTTTGATCTCCCGACTTCTTGAACAGCCTTAGCTTTTTGTAAAGAATCCCATTCCTTTTCAAAAGGTTCATATGAAACTCTTGGATCATTTGGATTATCACTAAACAATATATGAGGAGCCATTTTATTTAAAACATTGAACTTTGCGTTGTTGAGTTCTTTGAAATCCTTAATTTGCCCTATCCACAAAGAGCAAAATAAAGTTGCCATTCCACTCAAGATTAGAACACCGACAATTGATATTACCAAAAAAGTAGGTTTTGAAATTCCCCAATTAAGTAAACCAGCATTCGCGACGAGAATTGCAGTGCATATTGAATAGTTCCACCTGTTGGCGCCAAGTCGTCTATCGGTAACCTTTTCAGTCGATTCATAAAATAACTGGAATTCTTCATAAGAGAGTTTTTTCTCTTCAGCTATTTTTTCTTTCATTATTAGATCCTTATTAAATGAACCAAATCATTTCAAAACTCGGCATAAGGCAAGGCGAGGCTGCTTTTTGCCATCACTCTTAATTCCGTTATGAGTTCATTCCACCTTTCTTGCGGCCCATTGCGTATGCTCTCTGGAAAAAGCTGTTTCGCTATCAAGCACAAATTCGGATAAATTTTTTTCATTTTTTACAGGTAGTGCCTCGCCTTTAATTAAAACAATTTCGTGAGCTGTTAAGGCGTATGAAGAGTTCAATTCATTATGTTTTTTAGCTTGTAACCAAGTAAGAACTGCACCAGCAGCAGTTGCGACGACTTCTACGGGCAAATTCGAAATGGGGTCTTTTATTCGATAAAGAAGCATAGCTACAGCAGCGGAATGAAGACTAACAGAGACCCAAAACCATTGCCTTGCTCTTCTTTTATTAAACAAAGATTTTCTCGAATAGAAATTGGCTTGGTCGTTTATTCTTTGATCCTTGTATATTTCCAAGCGCTCTACAACAGGTAACGCTCTAATATGATACATTGCTTTGGAAATCGGGCTGTGAATTCCCGCATTACAATTAAGAACTTCAGATATACTCTGGTTCTGAGTGAGTATGGCCTTTAAATCATTAATAAACTGTTTAGAGATAATTTCTATATTTTCTGTGTCTTCATAGGGCTCTGCGCGCATAACCCAGCGCCATGCTCTCGTTTTTACAGACTCCGCGACGGCCCTTCCATTATACCATAAATCATCTGGGCGCTTTACTCTCAATGCTATTAGGATTCCTAAAGTAATTAAAAATAGAGCCGCAGAAGATATTGCACCATAAGAGTCCTTTGCCCACATGAAAGAAACAAATGTAGCGGTTACTAATAGGACAAGGTATGAGCATAAACCAAAAAAATATGAAGATTGGGCGCTACGCGAGGCATCGTCCGCCGACTGATATATCCCTGGCAAGGTATCTCGATTTAATATGGAATTCATAATGTATAATTCCGAACCGCTTGAATGACACTTGGACTGTTCCAGCCAACAACTGGACAAATTGAAGCATTTTGAACATTCACGGGAACACGCCCTTGTCCCCATGGTTTGATACCAATGATTGTTTTTTCCATCCTTGTTGCCTCTGAGATTTCATAATCTATCCACGCACTATATACCGCATACATACCACCCAATATAATGCCCACTTAAGCTGGGTTAATTTGCATAGTCATTGCGCGACTTAAACCAGCCGATGTTTTGTCTGGTAAAAAATCATGAATAGGAACACTGCAATTGCTCCACAATAAATTGGATTCATTGTTAAGCCACTCGACGATTTTCCAATAATGCTGACTATACTGCCACGCATGACTAATGAAGATCATTTTTTTTTAAGGTTGGCATTTTATTCTCCTTTCTGATGTGCATAATCGGTAAAGGGAGGGGCATCACGATCTCTTTTTCCATAATTAATCACCCTCATCCCAAAAATTAGCCCCTCTTATTGCTGAAACGATAGATTCGGTATTCCAGCGAACTAAGGCAAGTTCCGAATATCCTTCATTGTACAGCCTTCTCAACTCGGAAGGAATTTTCGATGAAGATTCGCCATATAGATATATCGCAACGATTCGTTTGACCTTTTTAGCACCGTACTTGATTTCATAATTGACATATTTTCTTGTGTAAGTCAGGGCCAATTAACACTACCACAGTGCCTGCCCAGTCAATTTGAGGGCGAATTTTACTTTTAATATATTCCTCATTTTGGGTGGAACTATCTTCGTCAAGGGAGCTGTTTTTGTAACCGAAATATCCTCTGTCACTAAGTTTCGTAATTAGCGAGTCATATGAGGTTTAATTTTTATAATAATAACTGAAAAATAATTTTTTTGAGGCCATGTTTTCTCCTTTACTTTGTATGAGATTTATTCTTGTTAAGAGCTCGGTGGTAGGAACGCCCGTTACCGGGCGCCCCCCACACAGTCCCGGACGTGCGGTTTTCCCGCATCCGGTTCCTCGGTCGCACTCGCTTCCGCGCGGATCTTCACAGTTGCCCGTTACAAGACCCAGTAGCTATTCCCCGCAGTGAGGTTTGCTCGTGTTTATCCAGCCCTACATGTCCGGCACGAGTTTCCTTTGCGAGCTGTGTGCTCCCGTCAGGTCCTTCCCCTTGTGGCTGGCTTTCCCAACCTCTGAGTACTATGCCTGATAAGACACCCCGCCGGCATATAACCGCCTTACGACGAACCACCTGGATCGTGGACTATCCACGTCAGGAGCACAACGGGGCTTCCCGAGTTCTACGGCGTCTCTCTTCTTGCATGCCACGGCCTGAGGACTCCGGCGGACCTCCACATCCTCGCCAAAACGGATGCTTCTGTGTTGCCTTCGGCGCACGTTAAAACCCTCGGCGTCCGCAACTGTAATTTCGAAGCTGTACCAGCACTTCAGGGAGCGCGGTCTCCCCTACGGCCTACAAGTTCTCTGCCTACGCTTAACCCATCTTGTTCGCTGCACAGCTTCATGCAACTCCGCCATGGGTCCAAGGCTCGATACGGGTGGGTGGCTAACCCTTACAGGAAATCATTACTGATCCCCTCCCGACAGGGACTTTCACCTTGCAAGATACGCCGAGCTTTCCTCGGCGCGACAACGTTGCAAATCAGCCGCGCGGTTTTTGGCGTCGGCTGATTTTGCGTGGTTATGTGTTTTTATCGTTTTCTATCGCCAGTCCTCAAACCTCCACTCTCTGTATGAGCCAGAGTAAATTAAAAAAAACAGTTTTTAAGGAGTATGTATTTCTTGATAGCCTTGAACAATATTATTAACTTCATCTATAACCGAATTAATAAAAACGTCAATAACATGTACAGCATTCGGGACCTCTGGGACACCATTAGGGTATAGGAAACCCTCCCACCGGTTATTATTAAACATGCCTCCTGGGGCTGGTATGTCATCTGAGAAAACTACTCCATGGTATCCTACGTTTGACAAAATATTCCATCCTTCGCCACGCCTAACTTTGAACGCTAAATCAGGCGCAATAGCCTGAATAGCCTGAATTTCATTGTCTTCAAGTTCAAAGGTAATTTGATACACTGCCGTTTCTTTGTATGGAGCATAGTTGGTATTCATTATATCTCCCTTGTATTGTTTCCAAAACATAACGCATTGCTCACGGAGCGCGCGCTTTTTGCGCTCCCGTGCAGCAAATTGTTCGGCAAATTTTTTATTCACGTACTATTGTGTAAAAATCAATCAACCTCTGCTTACAGAACTTTGTTTACTCCATGTTCATCGTAAATCGCTACGCTGGTATTGTGATTATTGTTTTCTTCAACATACCTGCGAAAAATTTGTAATTTTTCTTCAATATCTTTTTTACTGCAAAAACCACTGACTTCAAATTCATGATCTCCACTCTTGAATTTAATTTTTCTATTTTTCCGATCTTCAACCCATAATTTTATTCCACTTATTACAGCAGTTGTAATTGCAACACCAGAGGATATTGCAGTTGCAATTGTAGTTATGTTCTCAGGATTTATTAAATCAGTGAGTTGTGAATTGATATTAGTGTAATTTTTCTCAGCGTCTTCAACCATTCCTTTAATAGTCCTTTTCATAGAATTATTATCGATTCTAAATCTTTCCCTGTTAACGATTTAAAATATCGATGAGAAATTGCTTTCCAATCCACATTGATATGTGGGTTATTCCACAAGTAGTTGAAAGAGTATTGCCCGTGCCCCGAGACAGTTTGCCTTAAAATATCTGCTGCTGTTTGTACTCCAAAATGCTGTCCTACTACATTTTCATTCTTTAAATCATCAGGGGGAATTGTATCAGATCCACACATATAAACGATTGGGCCGTCCTGATATTCATTTAAAATTGCAAATGGTGCGGGGTGTTTATTTATCAACTGGAATGTATCTGATGCAAAGTTTTCTAAAACATTCTTTCCAAGATAATGCCCTGCCCAACAAAAAAGCTCAGGCGCATTAAGTTTGTCTTGCAGTAGACTAACCTGCCTTGCTGTTGCTAAACGAATAGGCATGGACATAGAAGTACCCATCTGATCACATATAAATTCGTGGTTTGTCCTAAGCTCTTCCAACTTTCTCAGCAAATCGGTTTGAAAATATATCTGAATCCAACATTTAACCACATCAAGAGGTGTTTTCCAATTAAGAGATTTGCATAATAAACCTGATATCTCAAGATATATATCTCTGCTTACTCCTGAACACTGAGTAATGAATTGTGATGATTCAGCTACAATTTTACATAATGATTGAAATCGATAACCTGGATGGACTTCTTCAAAAAATCCCTCAAAGGTTTCAATTCCGTCAGGAAATCCGCAAGAAGGGTTCAGTGCAATATCACATAAAAGGAGAAAAATGTTTATCAAAGGATCATTTGCCTTTTCTGGCCATTTTACACCAAGGATATTAATAAAATATTGAAAAGCTTGAACATATATCCCGTGCAATTGACTTTTCCAATCTTTTAATCTGGTATTTCCGTCAAGAGCATAGTGTAAAAACTGCAACTGAGTAAAGCGAGCTTGGCCCTCAAATATGGCAAGTGCTCCTATTTTGGGAAGAATAACCTCTGATTTATAATGAAAATTTGGATACTGCGAATCTCTCAAATGAATGAATTTTGATTCCCAATCATTTATTGGAAGTAATGCCCGTGTTTGAGGAAACTGGTTATGAAAAGCTTGCAAAGCATTCTGATATAGTGTGTATAGGCAAATTCCTACTGATTCGAAAAAACCATCCGCACAAAATTTGGCAAGTTTTTCAGGAGAATTCATACAACAAATACCATACTCGACATCAAACCACGAATTCACCAAAGTATGTAATATAGCCCAATCGCCCTTAGGATTTGTCGATTTGTCTGAGCGGGCTTGTTCGATAAGCGGTTTGCAAAGGATAAAATCATTGTTCATTCGCTGGATGTTTATAGCAGTCATCAAACTTTGTGACGAACATGCTAATGTTTGAATGAACCCAGCAGTAGAAGCAATGAACTGCCACCAATGCATTGTTTCATGAATATACGTTGAATAGTGTCCTAGTTGTTTAACAGTAGTTATATTGTTAGAGGTGGAAGGATTTAGCATGCATTCACTTGCAGTTCTAATAAATGATTCGATAGAGGGATGGAAGTTCACAACCAGACTGCTAGGCTCGTATATTCCTAAAACAGTACCTTTATGCTCAGTGAAACAAGCCTCAGAAATGGGTTCGCGTAGGGCTGAGTAGTAGTCGGTCACGTCTAGTTTTCTCCTTTTTATCGGCGGAACGTTATGTGACTCTCCATGTTAAATTAATTGGTTGTGAAGAAATAAGGACCAGCTTCTATGTTGCACGCGGGGCATTTGGTGACGCCAATCGCACCGGTCTGTGAAGATACACACGAGAAGCAGATGACGAAACCGCAGTTCTGGCATTTGAGCGCGATATTTTCTTTTCGCATAGAGACCATTGCATTAGGGTCGATAAGTACGATCTTGCCCGGATCGAAGACCCTGACCTTCGCTTGTCCTCCGCATTTGCCGCACTGCACCAGATCACCATCCCGAAGATTTGTTTCGTGCATGCTGTCTCCTTTCTGACCTTTTGGGCTGAACATCCAGGATGAGGAGCGCGCTGTTTGCGTCTGTCTCGATCCGTTTGATGGCCTAAAATTTCGAACCTGCTCGGAATTTTTTAATGCGCGCTCCGCATCCTGGACGATGGCTCCTGCTTTTTAGGGGCCATCAAGTGATTATGCAGAATTGGATAACATTACCCTGGTAATGTTATCCGACCAAATGTGCCACTTAATGTCTCAATACAGATACATCAAGAATATCTCACGAAAAACAGTCCGCTAAAATCGTGGCATACCTTGCCATAACCTGAATTGGACCTCGATATTATTTTTTATCCCCTAAAAAATTCACCTGACTGTAAATAATACAACAGTTATCAAAATTTTCGCATATCTTGTAATATGATTTAGATATGCAACGCCTTGTTTTACGATTCTTGGAGACGCACCGCCCACCCCTTATCCAAAAAAGATATTTTCTTATATACAGACAACACAGCCACTACCGGGCTTGTTCAACCACCGGACAAAATCGTGGTTCGCTGCGCTCACACTCTATCCTTTTTCGTTGGATTCTATTTCATACTTAAATGAATTAGGTGGAATCCGATTAAGATAAAAGATGAGAGCAAGCAAAGTATTTTTATCCACCACATGATATAGCTCGGATAATCTAACCATGCAGGTTTATTATAATCACCTTCAATCGTTTTTTGCTCTTTCCATCTTTTCTTTTCTTCACTTCTGATCCATGTCCGAATAAATACTGCACCTAATAAAAACTGCAAAATATCGCATGTAAAATACATGACGACAAAACTTAATCCGGCTAAAATAGGGGAAGGAAAGGTGTTATCATTCTCTTTAAATAGCCAACAAATTGCAGCGGCTGCAAACCCAAGTTTTCTGGCAACTTCTGTTAATGTTCTTGTATAATCTTTATAGCACTCCCATAGTTCTTGATTTTTCATTGGCTTTACAATTTTTTTGTTCTCGGTGAATCTTCTGCAAATGTACCGAAATTGCCGGTGGGGGCTGATTTCGTCTCTCCACCACCACTTTCATCCCTAGTCCCTGGGTTGCCTGTGGGAGCAGGTTTGTTTTCGCTACCTCGATCACCCGCCTCAGTCTTCTCTGACATGACTTCCTCCTTGATTAAAAAATCGAAAAACTGAACTGTGCGACGTTGTTTTTACTTTCGCACCAGTGATGAATTAGGGTACGATGCCTGTAATATGTAAATGTGAAATCAATTCAACGCCTAAAGGGCTCATGGCCATCTCAAGCAAACATTTTACTGTAATAAGAGGCTTTAGCATAGAATAGATATAATTTACGTTGTCTTGGTTACCAAAAATAGAGAAATTGTAATCTCCAGATGGAATTGCTTGATCACCCGATATCCTTAATTTACCTACATTAGTGAATTTATTGAAAGTGAAAATTTCACATTTAATCTCGATAGGGTCCTCTTGAACTTTTGTTGGGAAATCAAATAACTTTTTATCTTCTAGCTGTAGGACCATCTCTGGATCATCTTTATTCCCGGCAGATATTTTTTCGATTTTTCCTTGATCGAGCATGTGCGCAAGCTCTTGGTATTTAGGTAAAGATTTTTCTGCTATTGGGAAAACAGGGCCATTGTAGTGATGGTGGACATCGCCAATATGAACATTAGTATTTTGGCTGTTTCTAACATCAATTTTTACATTTTGAGCATCTTCTTTGTGGGTACAAATCAATTTAAGAAAACTGAATGTCTCTTTAGTGAATTCCCATAAATTTTGAGGTCCAAGAGACCCTATAAACGGGAGGGCTAATTGTGTTCCAGTCAATAAAATATCAAAATTCGTAAGAAAAGATGAATGCTCAAAAGTTGTTGCTTTTAAATAATATTTTTCACGTTCTTTTGGGCCTATTCTATGAGATTCCGTTGCAACGAGATATGTTTTATCAATAATCGATTGGAAATTCTCCCATGCTTTTATCGCAACATGGATGGGGACACCATCTTGAAAAATTGGACCTTCTAATTTAAACGCAAAACTTTCCATATGTTTCCTTAATTTATAGCAAAATATAGATTGATCTGCATAAAAACTTCTGGAATAATTCTAAAGGCGATAAACGTTTTGCCCTCTTATGGCACATCCTTCAGATATGGCCTAAGTGCCTTTTGTAATTTTATTATACCAGCAATCATTTGGGTTTGAATTTCATTCCAGCTTTCCTCGTTATCCAATCCGCCTGTTTGAATAGGTGCTCTTAAGTATTGTTGCTTTCTGTTCTCCTTGAAATCCCACACCAAAGAGCCCTCAAATGCTTGTTCTATTTCTGATTTATGCACTCAACGAACTCAGGGTATTGATTTAATATCTTTACATCAATTCTATCATGCCCCTGTGAATGAAGCTGTTTGCCCCTTTCGGCAACCTTGAAGTGGGCTCTTTTGGTGCTCTCCAGAACCTTTGCCTGGACAAAATAGCTTTTGGCCCATGCTACCCTATTGTCAAATTTTGTCTGAGTTCCGCTGGGCAGGCGTTCTGCAAGGTCTTCCTGGGATAATCTGAAGGCAATAGATATCTTTTCCCGGGCCTCTTTTATGGCGTGCTCTTTGCCATCTGCGGCAATATCAAGTAATGGTTTGAAAAAAGATTGGAAATCAGGAACAGCCACTTAATCTCCTTTCCTTAACCGTTCTGCAGGTTAAGACGGAATGGGATTCTGAACGTCCTGTTTTAAGCTTGTATCTGAAAAATACTTCCAAAAGAAACAATGAGCGACTAATCGGTCTAAATCACTACAAAAAGGGCTGGATACGCTAAAATTAAAAAAGACAGATTTAAGGTGTTGGTTTTCAAAATCATTAAATTGGAGCTAAATCAGCAAATGACACGACTATTCACTAACACATCTGTTTGATATAGCAAGTAAAATTATAAAGTTGCAAGAATTATATCTATTGAGGAAGTATGACTGAGCCGGCGTTTTTCCGTTCCCACTGTATGTGATTTCTACGTGTCATCATTTTTGAGCTTTTTTAAGAAAACCGCTCAACTGGGCGACATGCTTTTTTTCATCCTCGATAATAGCGTCTATTTTTTCCTGACCCAGTTCGGGCGGGACAATATCTTTGAGCCCAATATAAAAAAGGATGGATTCTTTTTCCAATCCAATGGCCGTTTCAACTATCTGCGCCATGGTCTCATTGCCGGTCAGCCGAGCAGCTGCATCCGGATCTCCTTCTTCGCCGTGGGCATCTGCCATTGCTTTCAAATACAGGTACATTTCCTCATTCGGATCAAATACGGCTTGCGTTTTTTCAATATCAGAAACGCTTGTTTTCATTTTTTCAAACCCTTCTTTATGCCGGTCTTCCATACGTGCAATCGTTTCCAGAAAATCCTTATCTGACTTCTCTTTCCGGAGCGCAGCCGCCCGCCGGTAGAATGCAGCACCATTTGCTTCAATTTGAATCGCCATTTCAAAAACTTCTTCAGCATTATAGTTGTACGCCATTAAGTCACTCCTTGTCTGTGTTTTTGCGAAAGGGAACGTAGGGGACGTCCATTGATTTATTGGTTTATCTGATCGCAAAACCGTAATCCCAGATCTTCGGCAATTTTTTGCCCCCTTGAAATCGCCTGGCTGACCGTGGGTTGCGCTAAATTTACTTTTTCAACCAATGCGACTGTCGTCATCCCGCGACGCACTAACTTACGGGTCGGACCGATACAATATGCCGTTCGCTCTATTGCAGATCCGTCCAAGAAACAGCAAAACCCCACCTCTCATAATTTATTGAGCGCTGGGGTTTTTATATTCATCGTGTTTTGCTCCTCCTTTTAAAGGTCAGGGCAAAAAAGAAACCTTGGGCGTTATAATGATTGTTCGGTGATATTCTTTGAAAGCGTGTCGTTCACCCATGCGTTAAGGCTTTTCCCGGTCATTTTTGCCTAGATGGCAATTGTTTTATGAAGGATAGGATCTACACGGACTATGAACTTGCCAGAATACGGTTTCTCGGGATCTTCTCCTCGTTCAGCGCAGAATTCAAGATAATCTTCGACTGAATCGTGAAAAGCGTTCCGCAACGCCTCAACCGTTTCACCTTCAAAAGTGATAACATCTCTCAAATTGATAATTTCTCCGTGAAAGATATTATCCTTATCATAAAATTCAACTTTTGCTAAATACCCTTTATATTCCATCATGGTTTTACCCCCGATTCCTGCAGGAATCTACGGACTGACTTTACGGCCCCCTTGTTGGTTATCCGATCTGGATGGGGGCGATGAAACACTTTGAACCCACGACAGCCAGGCTCAAGTGCCTGTTGCCTTAATTTTGGATATGCTCTGCAATACTCTTGTTTCACACGCTTACTACGGCAAACGCATTGATCCTTATTTGACAGCATCCCGGGGCACCCACACGAAACAGCGAGGAATCCTTTTTATTTTATAAAGATAGTGCAATATCAGGCCGATTTGTTGTTATACCATCAACACCCAGCTTAATGAGGTGCTTCATATCTGATTTAGAATCAGGTGTCCAAACAATTACCTTAAGTCCTTCAAAATGGGCTTCTTTTATCATTTTTGATGTCAATTTTTTTTTATGACCGATTACATGCTTATAATTGGTTATCCAGTATGTTCCACCTGCTGATTTTATTGCCTTTGGTATGGAATCAAAATCATCTATATCAATTCCAGCCATCCACGGAGACGCTCCGGCTTTTTTCCTTTGAATAGTGTTGAAATCCTTTTTTGCAATAGTGACATATCCGGCCGGCACTTCCGGCATAAGATCCTTAAAACAATTCAAGATCTTCCAATCAAAAGATATGACAGATACGCTTTCCGTGAAATTTTCATCTTTGATTATTTTTGCCACAACATTTGAAATTTCCTCAGGAGATTTTGTCTCTTCAGGTGTCAAAGGAGAATATTTCAGTTCGATAAATAAATGCGTTTTATCACTTGTTTTTTTTACTAGCTGTATTACCTCTCGCAAGGTTGGGATTCTTTGCCCGTCTTCAGGTTTTTGGCCCGGATATTTTTTAGCATATTTATCCAAGCGATTTAGTTTGCCAACATCATAAGATTGAACTTCTGACAATGTTAATGTCTTGATAAGGTGTCTTTCCTTTATCCATTCCCCATTAGAATTTCTTGTAGTGGCAGGATTTAATCTGCTATCGTGGTAAATAACCGCTTCATTGTCAGATGTAAGATGAACATCCATTTCGATTGTATCGACGCCCATATCCATCGCTTTTTTAAAACCTGCAATGGTATTTTCCGGGGACAGCCCTGCCGCCCCTCTATGCCCAATGACCATAAAGTCGCCCGCTATAGAACACGGAATTGTACCAAATAAAACAATAACGGTGATAATAAGGAATAGTATGCCACCTAAATTTTTGATTTTCATAATGATCTCCTGTTTAAAGTTCAAGGTGTTCACTTTTTCCCCATGGATACTAATGTCGAATGACGATGTATGGGAATTATACCACAGCAAAACAGGCAGAGTGGGGGGGCTTCTCCATTGAATTCATGCCAGATTTATGGGACCTTGGGCACTCGCCCGCACAGATTCCGTCCTATTTGCACTTGGTTTCGTCAATCGTCAAAAAGGCCATGCTTGTCTCCGTTGTAGTGGTTGCGCCCAATAGTATGAATAGGCAGTGGTGACCTGGTGAACTGGTTATGATTTTTTGTCACCCTCAAAAATTCAATTTAATTACGTTTTATCAGCAATAATCATAACATTTAATTCTACAATTTTCATCTTACGCCTGCTACAATCTGTAGAGCATTTATTGCTTCTTTTATGCCTATTTTCTAATCACCATCAATATCACAGCCGCATGAGTTTGCTAATTCCCAATTGATATCATTGGAATAGCTTCGATTGTTGTTATCATTTGTTCTTACGTTAACACCAATTTTAAGCACATTGTTGGGTCCTTCAATTCCTTGAAGAAGGGTATTCGGCACAATAGCCCATCCCATATGAGTCGGAACTTTTATGTGGATTTCTTTGACAAGCTCACCGTTGGTATAGACATCAATCCAAGTTCTAACGGATGTGCTGATGCTGTTTTGATACATAATACTGGTTGGAACGTTCCATTTCCACATTAGACTCCCGTCATCGTATTTGAAAGCACAAAAAGTATCTGAAGATATGATTGGTAGATTTACCAATGCATTAAATATCCAATATGCATCATATGTTTGGCTAGAATTATCTGTAACAGAAAGATGGTATTCACCGCTTTTGAGGGTACCTCCGAATTTGACTGAATAAAAGCTATTACTGGAATATGCGTCATCGAAAGACCAAAAACCATTATTTGCATCATATTTACCATTTAAAACTTCATAGGCGAAGCCAAATTCTGCAGTTGTCAATTGTATTTGTATACCATCTGGATCATATAATGCTATTGAGTTGACAATATCTTCTAATATATAGTCGCCGCTATCATCTTTCATTGCAAAATGGGCGGCATTATAATCACCACCATTTTGATTTACCCTATGTTGAACGAACCACCACTCAAGTTCGTTCGAAAAAACCGAAACGGTATACACGCAAGAGAAAAAAACGACATTACGGCGATTATAACAATACGTTTCATTTTCTTACCTCCTTTGAAATTTTGCAATAAAACATTGACTTGTAAATTAGCCGAATAAGGCGACCGCACTTACAGAGGGTTCCCGGGGAAACATTTGCCACTTAACCGATTTGAATGGACTGCAGTGCGGATGCTACAAAAGTTTCCCGATCCAAACCATCTTAGAAAATCTTTCGCCGCTCAATTCCGCGAACAATGATAGGATGCAGTGCAAATGACCGGAATTTCAAAAAACGTATCAAAAAGTTGGAGAAACAATTAAGAAAGAGTCAAGAGCAGGCTTGACCCCTTTTCAGTGCCTCGTATATTTCATTTTTCATCTCCAGACTGATCGCCTTTTTGTTTGTCACGTTGATTCAAGGTGATGATAGCAATCTGTTCCCTTTTTTCCAGCTGGATTTTCCGATAGGTCATTGGCCTGCCGCCTGGTTGGATTTATCGCGATCCGCAGTCCGATTCCAGATCATAATGATTGAAGAACCTCGCAGCAAGCTGCGAGGAATCTTCGACCGTAAGGAATTCTGTCTATTTTAGATTTGCTCGCTAACCCCGCGGCAAGCCACGGGAAATGCGCTCGTTGTTGCGGTTCAACCATTTTTTTACCCTATCGTTGCAAAAGCCGGATGGCTTCAGAGCCGAAACATCAAGGGTGAAGCTGTATTCTTCTACCGCAATCCCTTGATAACGAAGGATCAGGCGTCATCCGGCTTTCCCGGAGGGTAAAAAACGCTGCCCTTTTGTACTTTTTCTGGATATCACCATCGTTGAATTCCTTAAAAATTACATCTGTCTCGTTGAATGCTTTCTCTTGGCGGATTTAGATCATTAGCCCCTGTTTTTTATGCAAATAGAGGGTTTACTTCCAGTGAATCACCGGTGCTTTCCGCTCCGGCAACCGATGATATTTAAATTTGGGATACCCGATCATCATCGGATAGAACCAGGTGTGTCCCCCGGGCAGGCCCATGGATTTCACCAACTCGGGGGTGGCCAGCATGGCCCCTCGGAGCAGCCCGGCCCAGCAGGTGCCCACGCCCAGGGGCAGGGCGGCCAGTTCCAGATAAGCCAGGGCGATGCTCAGGTCCACCAAGCCGTTGGCGTTCTCTTTGGGAGCGGAGGGAACAACCAGGGTCCGGGCGGTGCGCAGGATGCCGTCGTAGCCGGTCTCCCAGCCCGCCACCACCGGGCGGAAGTATTCGGCCGCCGGAGCGTCGGGGTTGGCTTTGATGACCCGTTCCATCCAGTTGATGGTTTCCCGGGAGAGCCGTTCAAGTTTGTCTCGTCCCTCAATTACCGTCCAATGGAGGTTCTGGGCATTGCTGGCCGTGGGCGCATAGCGGGCTGTGTTGATCAACAGTTCCAGGGTTCCCCGGTCCATGGCTTTGTCCTTGAACCATCGGATAGATCGGCGGGAGCGGAGGAACTGTTCGGCCTGATCCCAGGACAGGACTAAGTCTTTTTCTATCTCCGGGCAGTCTTCAATGCCCACCCCGGTCACACTTAAGGCACCGTGGGGGCAGACGGCCACGCAATGTCCGCATGCGAGGCAGTTGGCTTCATCAGCCGGTGCAATGTGGGGGAAACTCTTGTTAACGTCCTGAATTATAATCCGCCTGGGGCACTCGCCCGCACAAATTCCGTCCTGTTTGCACTTGGTTTCGTCAATCGTCAAAAAAGCCATGCTTGTCTCCGTGTGTAGTGGTTGATCCCAATAGTATGAATATGCCGTGGTGACCTGGATTACCGTCGCAAAAAAATCCATCCTTCTATACATCTGTATCACAGCGTGTTTGCCATTGGAAGACCGGTCACCGCCATAGGCCAGCCGGGAACTATCGCCAATAGTGCCCAGGCAATGCCGGCCGGTTCCCACCGTGCACGACTTACGGTATTTTCCGTACAAATCAAAAAACGGCGGTGGGCCCCAAGGCTGGACAGTCTGAAACCGGCTACCGCCGTTTTCTGGTTCATTCAGCGTTGCCGGTTTAATTTTAATGTTTAAACATTAGCGTTAACGTAACTGGCTGAGTGCTATAAATTTCTCTGATCAGTGTTTCGTTTTCAGGTCTGGTCCCGCTATACAATTCAGGCTGGTTGTCATAGATTTGTTTGAGTAATTTAAAAAACATTGCAGGAGACCAAAGATAAAACCCTGCAGAATCGTGTGATAGCGCAAAAGGTACGCCTATCGATTGGTTTGGTATCTCAAAATTTGCCAAACCTGGTCCGATATATTTTCTCCCCAGATCACCAATTAGCCGTACGTGCCGTATACTTCTTTCACAGACCTCATCAAAAGTATGATCAATATGGGTTCCGTCCCAGTATTCCATATAGCTCATATTGTGCCCATAGTCATCCATGTCGCCTAAAATACCATTATAGGACATGGACGTTTTAAACGGCATTCCGCGTAAAGTATGGCCTATTACATCTCCACGTTCAACTATTTGTCCGTAAGAAAGATTGCAGCTATATGGTTTCATATGAAAATATCTTGTACTGATTCCGCCACCATGGGATATACGAATATCATTTTCGAGTCCATGATAACCGCGTTTAGTCCTTATCCAAAGGAGTTTTCCTCTTGCGGAAGATACAATTGGTTCATCAAGATCTTTACTATACTGAGCGCCAGCCCATGCCGCTTTGTGCTCAATTATATTGTCCAAAAAAGTTTGAATTTGTTTTCTGCCTGCATGGGGATTTATTCCATTGTAAGGCCGGTATCCCTTCGCCACAGAACGTAAATCTGATGGAACGCGGAGCGATGAGCAAGAACCAGTAAATAAACCGGTGCCTGCCAGGAACATCCCCTTTAGAAAATTTCGTCTGCTGATACCGTTTTTTGGACAAAAAGATCTCATTATGTTCCTCCCGAAGCGTTTTTTATCAGGATTATCTATCTGTAAATAGGCAACCGAAATGCCGTGAAAATTATGATATCATGTAGATAGGCAACGGGTTTTTGACTTACTGGTGTGAAGTGGCAGCGCAATCCGTCTGCCCGGTATAGCGCCTTGTGCCTTTAGAAACGTCCCCAACCCGCGCGATGGCTCCCCGCACCAGTCACTATCTTATAACCATGTGCACCAGCCCAACTTCTGCCGCCACCTGCTAATGTGCTTGACCCCGAATTTAGAAAATCCTCGGCCATGCTTACATTGCCATAGTCCATCAAGACACTGTTAAGTTTCTCCTCAGATCCTTGAATTCCGAGTTTTACAGCCAGAATCAACACTCGCAACCGAATGTCCCTTTCATGGATTACCTTCAGGACGATTGAATTCACGACATGATTTGTATTGCCCTTTTTTAATTCGTCATACACCTTTCGTCCTTTAGATTTATCCGTCCAGTTTCCACTGTTGTTTAAAAGATTGGCACCCATAGAGACAAGCTTTTCCATTTCCGGTAGCACAGCCATCTCTTTGGGAGATAGCCCATATTTATTGAGTTGGCTTTGAATGGCACCTGCATTTTGCAGAGCCCTTGATATCTTTTCTTCGTGAAGGTAATTAGAAATATGTAACGGCGTATCGCCAAGTTCGCCAGGTTTATTGACATTCGCCCCTTTTGAGATGAGAAATGAGACAAGGCTTTCGTCTTTGTGCGCCACCGCAAAATGCAATGGGGTGCTGCCAAACTTATCGGCGATATTAATATCAGCGCCTCGATTAATCCATTCCATTACTTGTGATGATTTTCCGTTCACCGACGACTTGATGAGATTCCGATTCTTTATGGTCAGAATTTTCGCTCGTGCGTCTGAAACAAACGGACTCTCCGGATATCGTTCTATGAAGGCCTCGTATGATTCGATGGTGTTGAATCTCCTTGCATCATACCAGCGGTCTTTCATTGTGGTGCAACTGGTCAGCAGGAGAATACACATTAGTGCTATAGAGGGTATGGTTTTCATCTTGTTCTTCCTTTTCACAACCAACAGATCTTGCGGTTAGCGCAATTTGCCTTTTATTGATGGATGTCTCCCGGAAATCAGGGTGCGGGGAAATCACTGCTATAAAAAGTTCGCCGGGTCCGCTTCAACTCAGGAGATAGATTTTCTCTTGCTATCGTGGATCATTAATTCAAATATGAATCAGCAGATAATTTGAATATTCACTAACACATTAGGCAAATATGGCAAGCAAAATCCTGTTGCCGGTCACAACTATTGTCCGTATAGACAGTTCCTGGTGGGGGATGACCTTCAGGTGACTTGCAACAATTCTTCATGAAACGGCCAGGGATATTCTCCAAAAGGGGATGCTCCAAAGTTGATAAACGCATAAAGCGTTGGATTTACCTTTGGGCGCTTGTCATGCTTTGTCGGCTTTGATTTTGTGATCGGCAGACGGTGAGGACTAAAAAAAGAGAGGGCGGCATTTCAGATTGTATTGAAACGCCGCCCTATATGTTGCTGTTGGCTTCCGTGAGCGTTTATAAAGGGGTCAGGCCTGCCCTTGACTCTTATGTTTTAAATTGTTAACCAATAATTCATGTCTCGTCCTATCAGAACAGCCTATCCCAAGGCCTGGTATCATGTCATGAACCGAGGCCGCAGAGCAAAGAATATCTTTTTAAAAATTTGAGAGAAAAACTTGTCATTGAACCCGGAAAAAAGATTCGTCAAACTCCGGCCGGTCCTTATACCGGGCCATGAAAAATCCCGGCAGCTGTTCAAAGTTCTCGAACAGGCCCGGGTCCGCATCGATCCCGGCCTTGTGAAGGGCCTTTAAAATATCCATGGGCCGGGGCGGGCATCCTTTCACCGGAATCATTTCCTGAATATCCGGGTTGTCTTTATTGGCCAGATAGATGCATTTTCCGATGAGAATTGTCTTTTTTTTACCCGGTGTGGGCTTCATCATCTTACCGGTGAGCACCTCGACATCATCAAACCGTTTGCCCTTCCAGGCATAGCGGATGGCGGACAGAACCAGTCCGTTAATACCGGAGCAGTAGGTGCACATGGAAAGGTCATATTTCCGGTAGAAAACACCCTGTATCCCTTCTTTGGCCATGGGCGCCGGCAAGTCACCGTTTTCATCTTCGGCATATTTGAAATCGAATTCATGATACGCCGCCACATCTTCGATCTTTTCGCCCACCACTGCCACATCCGACAAGTCCAGGGGCCGGTGGTGATTTTTGGCGGCATGGACCAGATGGGGAACCGTTTCAGGCGGATGCCCCAGCACGGCAGATCCCACCAGGTCCGCCGATAAAACATCTTTGGATGCGATCAAAAGGTTGCTTCGATGCATCCGCCCGTCAAATCCCGGCCCCCGCTCATTGGTAAAAATACCGTCAAACAGGGCCAGCATGGGGGGCATTTTATCGGCCAGGCGGGCCACATGAAAATTCAAGTCCCTGGCCGGATCCGCATTGTGACATTTTTTCCGGGACGGCACATCGATGGTGCCCTTGAGGTTTTTGATGCCCAGGCTGACATGGGTCTGGTTGTGGGATTTCATCACCGGTATGTCCACCACAAAATCACTATGGAGGATGTCGCTGTTAAAATTGAGCACCACCCCTTCGCCCAGGTCCACTTTCTCAAAAGGCCGTTCCATCACATTGATATATTTGACACCGTAACGTTTTTTTAGGCTGCCGTATCCCAGGGACTCAAAAGCGCTGGCCGGCGTTTTTGTGTCCCTGGGGTCCATGGTGACCATGCCCTCTCCGATGGTAATATCATCGATGCCGTGCTCCTTGAGCACCACCACCATGTCTTCAATGACCCTGGAGGTGGTAATGACCCCCCACTTGGGGAATGCGACGGCACGGGTCCAGAACACGATATTGGGTTTTATAAAGACCCTGGCCCTGTGGGGCATATGATCCAGGCCGTTTGAAAGTTCAACGGCCTTTCGCACCGATTCTAAAGGCGTTTCGTATCGCACGATGGCAACTTTCGATTTTTGCATATTATTTCGGCATCCCTCTACATCTGAAAAATAAATATTGAATATTTGTGGTATCGCTCAGGCGTGGCGGGCGGGTCACTCTGTCTTTTGGTGGGCACAGCCCACCCTAATTCATAAAATCGATTGAGTGAAACGAATCCCCATTCATCATTCCGAATTCATCATTCATCATTGTTTCTTACATGCTTTATTTTTTGTATATAAAAAACACGAATTTCGAAATTTAAACTATAGATAAGTAATCAGACCCGGGTCCTGTTTCAATTCAAGATGGGGCACTGAATTAAACGTTTTTAACCCCAGCCTGTCTTTTCTGTAATTGAATATGGATACGGATGTATTATAAATTTCCCATCCCAATAGGACGGTTTCCGTCGGCACAAGATTCAAGGCCTGCTGCATAACCGCGGAAATCGTTCCGCCGGAGGTAAATACGGCGACTTTTTTTGAGGTATTGTTTTCCTGCACCACCTGGTGGATCCCCTCTTGCACCGCATTGGCAAAGGCCGCCAATCGGTTACCGTCGTTACTGCGGCCGTCCATCATGCGCCTGATGGCGCAATCGAACAGCCGCTTATAGGACTTAAAGTCCGTTGCAAAATCAGCCGCCGCTGCCGCAAGAGACGGATCTTCTATGATCATGTCGTCTAACTGGGAAGTGATCAGGGCCTCAGCATCAAACTCGTCAAATTTATCGGTGATGCAAAGCGGCGGCGCAATGCCGCCCTTCAGGTGTTTTGTGACGATTTTAGCGGTATCGATCTGACGTTCCAGGGGACCGGCATAAACAGCCTGGAAGTGAATATTCAGGCGATGAAAATAATCGCCCAGCAGTTCTGCCTGACAGATGCCAAGATCTGAGAGGCAATCATAATTGTCGCTGCCAAAGGACGCCTGGCCGTGCCTGATAAAATAAATTTCCGTCATAATGTCTCGTTTTACGGGTTTTTAACGCCCGGGTCAACACCCGATCGTTCATTGTTCATCATTGATTGTTGATGGCGTCGTAAAAAGTCGGATTTAGACGGTCTTGTAAACAGTTCAAATTCAAGGCGTGCAAATTTTGGTGTCATGAGGCGTACTGTTCGCACGTTGAATGATTCCGGGCTGCAGCACAACGCAGGAGTTGGGCTTTTTACGAGACCGTCATTGTTAGCGCCCGAAATCGCGTATACTGCCGCAGCGCCCCAAGAGCCCTGGCCGCCCGGGCGGGGTCCGGATAAACCGGTATGCCGTGGTCCATTATTTTACGAACAAACTGCTCCTGCAAACTGCGGTAGGTATACCCGATAATGGGCTTGTCGAAACTGTCCGCCAGACGGATAAAGGTGTCGCCCTGCTCATCGATGATCTTTCGGGCATCTTTAACCGCCTGCTCGGCGGACGACCCCATACCCGTCATAAAGCGTTCGATAAATACCGGCGGTGCCAGAAAATAGAGCATCAGCATATCGGTATTTTCGTCTTCTAAGAGTATTTTCGGGATATCCCAGTAAAAATCCTGCATATTTTTATTAAAGGTCAGATCGATGGGATTTTTGACGCTGGCCGTATGCGGCACAAAGGGACGGAGCTTTTCCACCGTTTCAGGTTTAAGGGATGCCAGGGCGAGGCCGGCTCGGCCGCAGGAATCAGCGGCTGTGGCACCCGGCCCCCCGGAATGGGTCTGGACAACGACCCTGGAACCCCTGGGCCGGGGCTGGCTGCCCAGGGCCCAGCAAAAATCAAAAAGTTCCGTGAGGGAAGTTGCCCGGATGATGCCGCTCTGCCGAAGGATGCCGTCGTAGAGTCGATCCGGCCCGGCCATGGCGCCGGTATGGGAAAAGGCCGCCTGCCGGCCGGACTCCGACCCGCCTACGTACAGGGCCACGATGGGTTTGTGGGGCACAATGGATCGGGCCGTTTTGACAAATTCCCGGCCCCGGCGCAGGCCTTCAATATACAGGGCAATGACTTTGGTCTCAGGGCATGCCCCCAGATATTCCAGGCAGTCCACCATATCGATATTGAGTTCATTGCCCACACTGAAGGCCGTGCTGAAACCCATCGAGTGCCGTTGAAGATAATTGAATATCTGGGTGATAAAGCTCCCGCTCTGGGACGCCAGGCCCACAAATCCCGGTGCACAGTCACACGGTATGGGGGTGGGATTGAACCGGTGATGGACATTGGCAACGCCCAGGCAGTTGGGACCGAGCAGGCGCACGCCGTGGGCAGCCGCCGTACGCTGAAGTTCAGCCTGCAACACGATGCCGTTGCCGCCAACCTCCCTGAACCCGCCGGACACCACAATGGCATGCCTGATGCCCTTTTGGCCGCACGCTGCAATGATCTCCGATACGATCTTTGTCGGCAGCACAATCACCGCCAGATCCGGTACTTCCGGCAGGTCGGCAATACTGGGATAGGCCCTGAACCCCAGGACCGAGTCCTCTTTGGGGTGGACCGGGTAGACCGCCCCTTCAAACCCCAGCAGTTTGACAGAGTCCAGCATCTGGGTGCCCATGGACATAAAATTATTGGACGCCCCTAAAAAGGCAATGCTGCCCGGATTCGCGATCTTGTACAGCGGGCTTTCTTTGATTGATGTCAGCATAACGTATACTCCATGAGCCGGACAAGCCGGAACCAAATTGAAATAAATCACAAAATACAAACAAATTCCAAATCTCACTGTCCAATTGATCTTAAAATCAGGTCAGACAAAACCCAAAGCCACTTTATTAACCCCATTCAATCTTGCATTGGTGTGCATTTTGATTTCTCTGTCATTTGTATTTTGATTGTTGTGATTTTGATTGTTGATATCAGAAACACAAATTCAAAAAAATAGTGGCTAAAATATAAGCGCTAATCGCTCATCTTATAATTTTGATGCATCAATGACCCGGCGGGCCGCCTTTTCCAGGATTTGAACACCAAAAATCATCATCTGGAACCGTTTATCCGTTGTCTGACCGTGATAAAAGCGATAATATATCTGCTGGGCAATCACCGCGAGACGAAAAAGGCCAAAGCAGTAATAAAAATCGTATCGGTCCATGGTCCGTCCGGACAGCTGCGCATACAGATCCACCATCTGCCGGCGGGTAAAGGCCCCTTTCAGGTGGGTGGGCATCATGCGCAGATACTGCATCTCTTCAGGATCATCGGGATCGACCCAGTAGGCCAGCGCGCTGCCGACGTCCATAAGCGGATCGCCGATGGTGGCCATCTCCCAGTCGAGAACGCCGACAATTTGCATGGGATCATGGGCAGCGAGGACGACATTGTCAAATTTAAAATCATTGTGGATAAGGGTGGGTCGATCCGTATCCACCGGGATTTTATCCGCCAGCCAGGCCATAACCGCCTCTCCTTCCGGGGCATCCGGGGTTCGGGCCATGCGATACCGCCGGTTCCATCCAAGAATCTGCCGGGCCACATACCCTTCCGGTTTACCGAAATTTTCAAGCCCGGCCTGCTCATAATCAACCGCATGGAGTTCATGGTGCACTTCAATCAATCGACGAAACAGGGCATTGACCTGTTCGGGTGAAAGGGCCAGGCCGGCGGGCAGGTCCTTGCGCAGGACAATACCCCGGATTCTTTCCATTATATAAAAGGATGACCCGAGAATATCGCTGTCATCACTGTAGCCCAGAGGCCTGGGAGCATACGGGTACAGGCCCTGCAGGGCCGTGAGAATGCGGTGTTCCCGGCCCATGTCATGGGCGGTTTTAACCGTGGTGCCAAAAGGCGGGCGACGCAGGACCATCTCGTGGTCGCCGAAGGTGACAAGGTAGGTCAGATTGGAATGCCCCTGGGGGAACTGCCGTACCACCATTTCCCCTTCCAGACCGGGAACCGTGTCCAGCAGAAATGCCCGGAGCCTTTTTTGATCGAGTTCTTCCCCTTCTCTGATGGGTTTTGCCTGATCCGTATAATCCATCCGGTTTCTCCTCTATCTTTGACGGTCTCGTAAAAAGTCCAACTCCTGCGTTGCGCTGCATTTCGCAATCATTCAACGTACGATAAGCACGCCTCATGATTACAAAATTTGCACGCCTTGAATTTGAACTTTTTACGAGACCGTCTAAACCCGCCTTTTTACGAGTTCATCATCTTTAAACAGGCGTCAGGGTTGATGATGTGCTGAAAATTCTATGCTCTGTCTGCCGGATCGGCCAGAACCATCGCTTCAACGCATTCCAAAACAAATCGGGCATAGTGATCAACGCTGATTTTTCGTTTGGCGTATTTCCATCGTTTAAGATACCAGTCCTGAAGTATGGCTTTGATCACACCGGCTGTCAGCTTTGGGTCCCGGGGCTGAAAAACACCCGATGCCTGCCCCTGCACGATGATGTCGGCAAAAATACGGTCCGTTGAAAGCTCACTGGCCAGTGCCTTTTCTTTTTCGGCCCGGTTCATATTTTTGGCTTCCATGTAGGAAAAATAAAACCAGGGCTGGAGGGCCTCACTCAGATAAATATGGATACAAATCGCCTTGCGCAGCCGGCCCAGGGGATCTTGCACGGCCAGGACATGGTCCTCAAGAAGTTGTTTGACCATCACGCGCCCCTGGTGCTGGATCATTTCCAGCAGTTCCTCCTTGCTGGAAAAGTAAGAATAAAGCGCCCCCATGCTTAACCCCGTTTCTTTACTGAAATCCCGCATGGTCATGGCCTGGAAGCCTTTTTCATTGCTGATTTTCAGGGTGGCGGCGAAAATTTTATCAAGGTTTTTAACAACGGTTTTTTCTTTTTTAATGCGAATTGTTTTTCGGTGCCGGGCATAGGTATCCACGCAGAGATCATGACGGGAGATGTGGATTTCCCGCCTGAACGATTCGTAGTTCATTTAACCTTTCTTCCCTCATATGATTTTAAAATCCGTCTGGCCACCGATACTTTATGAACTTCATCCGCGCCGTCATAAATTCTTGCCGCCCGTTCGTGCCGGTACAGAAAAGCGATAATGGTGTCATCGGTCATACCCAGACCGCCGTGGACCTGGAGGGCCCGGTCAATAACCTTCTGCATGACATTGGCCACAAAAAACTTGATCATGGAGATTTCATTACGGGCCTTTTTTGCCCCCACGGTTTCGATTTGCCAGGCCGCGTGCAGCACCATCATGCGGGCCGCCTGAATTTCGGCGGCACATTCACCGATCCAGGCCTGGATAATCTGTCGGGTGGACAATGTTTTGCCCGGTGCAATTATTCTGTCCCGGGCCCGGGCACACATGAGGTCAAACACCCGGTTGCAGATGCCGATCCAGCGCATGCAATGATGAATCCTGCCGGGTCCGAGCCGTTCCTGGGCAATGACAAAGGCCTGTCCTTCACTGCCCAGCAGATTTTTTTGGGGCACGCGGCAGGATTGGTATAAGATTTCACCATGGCCGAAATAATCATCTCCGGCTTCACCCATGACCGGAATATTACGGACCTGGTTAAAGCCGGGGGTGTCCGTGGGCACGATGATCATGCTGGTTTGCAGGTAAGGCGGCGCATCCGGATTGGTGATGGCCATGACAATGGCAAATGTTGCCCCATCGGAAGATGACGTGTACCATTTTTGGCCGTTGATGACATAATCATCTCCGTCCTTTACCGCGGTGGTATCCATCATCACCGGATTGGAACCGGGCAGTTCCACCTCGGTCATGGAAAAGCAGCTCCGGATTTTACCTGCCACCAGGGGCCTTAAGTAAGTTTCCTTCTGTTCGTCGGTGCCGTATAGATCAAGGATTTCAACATTGCCGGCATCCGGGGCCTGACACCCAAAGACATAGTGGCCCAGAGGGCAGCGGCCCAGAGATTCGGAAACCAGGGCATGCGCCATCAGATTCAACCCCATGCCGCCGTATTTTTTTGGATGATTGGGCGCCCACAGCTCCATTTGTCTGACAACCCTGCGTTTTTCTTCAAGGACAGGCAGCATTTCCGAGAAACGTTTTCCGGATAAGAATTCACGTTCCAGGGGGATCAATTCCCGGTCCACAAATTCATTGATCATGGTGATAATGGTCTGCATTTTTTCAGATACCGTAAAATCCATATTGACTCCTTATGATCCGGCGTTGCGCTTTCCGGACACGCTTGACGGTAGTAACTGGTCTTAAAAAAAGAATACATCAAAAAATACAGAAAATGATATGGCCTGTCAATAAAAAAGAACGAGCGTTCGTTTTTTATATTGACACACATTCATTTATTGCTCTATATTTACCGGAACCAAAGTGAAAAAACGCGGATTAAACATGTTCCGTGTGGTCAGTGGTTAAAAAAATCTCTGAAGAAAACGATTTGTAAGGAGTATTTTGAAAATACTGGTTTGCATCAAACAGGTGCCCGATCCCACTGCTCAGGTGACTATGGACCCTGCTTCAGTGGGGCTTAAAACCGATGAGCAAACCGAATTTTGCCTCAACCGATTCGATGAATGTGCCATTGAAGAGGCCCTTTTGATGAGGGAATCCCACGGCGATATCACTGTCCATGTCATTTCCGTAGGACCGCCGCGGGCTTCGGCAGTTGTAAAGCGTGCCATGGGCATGGGGTGTGACCACGGTATTCACATTCTGACCCATGACGACGCCTTTTTAAGCCCTTTTGTCACAGCCGCCTGGATTGCCGCCCTTGCAGGGGATAAAAAATACGATCTGATTTTCACCGGCATGCTGTCCGAAGACCTGATGCAGGGGCAGGTGGGCCCCATTGTCAGCGAACTGCTCGGCTGGCCCTGTGTCATGGGCGTTGTTCATGAACAGCTTGACCCAATGCAAGGCAAAATAGAGGCAACGCGGGAGATAGAAGGCGGTGCCCGCCAGCACCTGGAAATCCATCTGCCGGCTGTCCTGGCTATTCAGACGGGTATCAACCAGCCGCGTTATCCATCACTTTCAAATCTGTTAAAGGCGAATCGTTATAAAATAGAAACCATTGACAGTGCCGCCTTCCCTTTCGTGGCACCCCGTCAGAGAGTTGTTGAAACCAGCCCTCCACCCAGAACAAGAACCGGCCGCTTTTTAGCGGGCAATTTGGATGAAAAGGCCCGGGCGCTGTACAAAATTTTAAGGAAAAAGGATTTTTTGAGCCATGACCGGTAATGCCATACGCCCTGTCATCATCATTGCCGACCCCGTCAATGATAAAAAAAGCCTTGCTTTAGATGAACTGGTGGGGGCAAGTCAAAAAATTAGAAGATATTATTCAGCGCCCTTGAAACTCCTTGTGATAACCGGTGATGATAAAGCCATGGCACTGAATTGGGTCCGAAAAACAGGCCTTGATGGTATCATCATCCAGGTGCCGGGCCTTACCGGTTATCACGGTGAAATTTATAAAACCGTTTTTTCCGAAATTCTCCGGGAGATGAATGCCGCCTACATCTGCCTGCCCCATACCTCCTGGGGCATGGAACTGGCCCCGGCCCTGGCCATGCGGCTGGACGCAGGCTGCATTACGGCAGTCGTGGAAATTACAGGTCAAAAAGGGCCGCTGCTGTTTTCGCGGTTCATCTGCAATGCCAAACGCATCGCAAAAATGACGTCGGAGGCCGATACCACAGTGCTGACAGTACAGCCGGGCGCTTTTTCAGCCGAAAAAAGCGAAGCGACAGGACAGGCGTCAATTGAACTCCGGACCATGAAGGCAACCCCCCGGCATGTAAAATCAGATAGGATCGCACCGCCCGTGGCACAGGATACCAATCTCGCCCAGGCCAGGGTCATTGTTGCCGCCGGCAACGGCATTGAAAAACAGGAAAATCTGGCGCTGATCCGACAGTTGGCCGCCTGTTTTCAAAAAGCGGCCGTGGCCGGTTCCCGAATCGTCTGCGACAGGGGCTGGCTGGGGCATGGATGCCAGGTGGGGGTGACCGGCATGACCGTGGCACCGAATCTTTATATTGCCTGCGGCATATCCGGTGCCATCCAGCATGTATCGGGAATGGACGCGTCGAAAACGGTCATCGCAATTAATAAAGACGCCAATGCCGCCATTTTCAATGCCGCAGATCTTTCCATCGTGGCAGATCTGGCCCTTTTTATCCCGGCGTTTATAAAAATCTGCCAACAGGAAAAATAAAATCTCCCTGCAATGCCGAATTTGGAAAACACCCTCCTGGGCCAATGACATCTGCCCCCTTGACAGTCCTGTGGATTTCTGCTAGCACCTCTTACTAAAGAGTGACTGCTATCTCCTTTATTATGAAAGTAACGAGATATACGGTTTGAGTCATGAAAAGTAAACCTAAACTGAGCGATTTTGTGTTTGAACAACAAAAAGCCCTGTCGGTGAGAGGCAAAAAGCGAAGAGACCTTGTTGTCGAGCGAGATATTTCTCTCTAATCAGCAATGCAAACGATTTTTAACGCGATTGGGTCAAATGTCTCAAATATTTTGCGCACCTCACCATACGATTTATGTGATTAATTTTATGTTACAGCCAGCGTTAAGTTATAGCCGGCGCATATTGGCAGCGTTTAAAAAGCTCCGGCAGGCGAAGACTTTCAAAACAAACGGCAGAAACCTTGAGTATGATTTTTTCACTATGAGAGACGATCTTGCCGGCAATGTCTATCAATTTTCTGCGAACCGTGGTTGCATAAGCACCAACCGGTAAGATCGGGGTACCAACATCTTCTTTAAAGGTTTCCATCAAAAAATGACCCAGCAACATCGAATAATACCAAGCTGCATTAGGGTTGAACTTCTTGAATGGCAACTGCTCATGGCCGAAGTCTTTCAAGGCCCGGTTTGCCAGCTCGTCACTGCCACGTTCATGGTAGCAGGCAACAATGCCGTCTGCTTTCAAATAGTCTTCAGCTCCAATTTTTTTGAGCAATGTATCGATTTGCTGACCTTGGCCAATATTGGTGATGATAATCGTATCGGGCCGGCATCCAGGCAGATAGATCTGATCGCCATCATTGATCAGTCTGCAATAGATAGCTCTTCTGAACCGGTCCCAGGTTTTGCATTTACTTCCAAACTCAATATACTCCCAATAGTCTTTTTTGCCGGAACAATAACGGGTCCATGTTTCGTCTGTAGAAGCCACGGCAAAGGACTTGATATCTTTATACAGCTTCCCACCGCAGACATAGCCAATTTTCAATTCTTCACAGAAATTGAAAATCTTCTGATCGAAAAACCCGCTGTCCATACGGATAATGATGGGAACATCTTGTCGATATTGTTTGCGGATTTTGGTGACCATGTGGCGAATCATCTGTTGTACTGTGTTACCATGGTTGGAGTGTTTGTTTCCACCGCGAAAGACCGCATCAACAATCAATCGCCCCCAGTTCATTTGCAGCGGTTGAAAACCCTTTTTCTTTTTGTAGGTCGGTTTAACTCCGTGGCGGCATTTAGCATCATCGTTGTCCATCACCATGGTATCAATACCCAGTTCGATCAGTTCCGGTTGCTTGATCTTCAACCGCCAGATAAAAAGTCTCTGCAACAAGTGGCGGAACAAAAAGATTCGTGTCCAGGCAAAGGCGTTGAAGAATCGTTTAATCCTGTGGGACGAAGCCATCTCTTTCACATCTGTTTCAATACTTCCGGCATAGCCTGGGTCTTGGGCAAGCTGATCAAAGTATGTCAAATGCCGACTGGTACCGTCTGCCATGAAGCAAAGTATCTGTTTGAAAAGCTCGAAGGCAGCAATGCCTTTTTTGCTTTTCCGTATAGAACCGAAAAATCTGTCAATCAGAGAAAATATCTGGATTTGATGCAAGTATGCGATGAACAGCGTCAGACCGGCTCTACCGGTCAAACGTTCGCCGGTCATTTCAATTTTGCTAATTTTCAGTTCCTTTTTTCGGTAAGATTTGCTATGTTTCTTCATCAAGTCCTCCATCTGATTGGTATGGCTATTCTTGTTAACGCTTTCGTCGGTTTTAACAAGTATTATAGCACATTATCTTCAGATAGAGGACTTTTTTTTGCTTAAAATCGCTCAAGTTAGGGTAAAGAATCCTGGCCCAGAAGACCAGGTTTTGATTATCCCCAGAGGGGATTTGCTTTATTGGAATTTCTTTGATTTACTGAAATTTCAAAAAACAAATAAATAACAATGACCAAATTTAAAAATCCCAAACAAAAAACCAATCACTTTAAACCGATTTGGAATTTGGTACTTGGGATTTGCGATTTTAGCCCCAAAACGCCAGGGCATAGCCATCTATCTTTGACTTGGCCCAAAGGACCAGGTTTTTCAAGACAAAATATTTACAGGGATGAATTTAAACCAACATAAAAAGGCCACATATGAGCTCAATTGAAGAACAGATCCTCAAGACAGCCAAGGAAATCGTCGTAAAATTTATCGAAGCCGGAAGGGTTTCTCCCACAGGATTTGATGAAACCTTTAAAAATATATATAAAACCGTTGAAAAGACCGTGAAGGGCTTGGATGCCGAGGCCGAGGACACGGATGCGGAAAAACAATAACGGTCAATCGGTTACCTGGCCCTCAGAAAACAGCTTAAAACATCACGGTCAAGCTGGCGCTGACCAAATGAAAATGACCGCTGTAGGTCCCGTTGGCCACGTTTTCCGGCCCCGCAGATGCGAGCCCCGCATCATTATCCTTATCCCGATCAAGATTCAACTGGTATCCGTAACTGAGTGCCAGGCTGACCCGTTTCCAGTCATAGCTGCCGCCCAGGCAGAACAAGTGGCAGTCGGAGTCCGGTGTTGACGGTTCAAACGTATCGTCGGGCACGGCATTTTCCTGATACAGATATCCGGCCGAAAGGGCCAGTTGATCGGTCAACTGGTATTGGGCGCCTATATTGTACGTCCAGGTATCGTGCCATTTTTTTTCAATGGTTTGAGCGGTTTGATTCAATACGGCCTGATCCATTTCAATTTCCAGGCTGTCAAAACAGGACCAGCCTTCCCATCGCACCCCCGCCTCAATGGTCAATTGATCCGTAAAGGCATAGGCCACCCCTGCGGTAAACTGAGCGGGCAGGGTCATATCCGTCTTACCACCGGTATCGGGCAATAAACCGGTGACTGCCAATGCATCGGGAATATCACTGAACGTCACATCTCCGTCAATATCCACCGTCACTTCGCTGCGATAGGAAGCGCCGAAAGTCAGCTTATCCGTAAAGTCTACCACGAGGCCGAGGTTATACCCAACCCCATTGCCGTCGCCTGAAAATTTCTGATTGCCGTCTGAGAATTCAGCGGCAACATCGCTGGGAAACCCCACCAAAGCACCGATCCCCGCCGAGTTGACCCGCTGCTCCAGCGTCGTGTCCAGCCACAGAAAATCAAGTCCCGCAGCCAAAGATACCCTGGGGCTCAGACGGTAGGATATCACCGGGTTGACCATATAGGTCTGGATTTCCGAACTTGTGGCGATGTAACGCCCCTCCCAGTTGTCGTCCCATTTTGTACCCAGACCAAAGGGAACAAATAGCCCCAATCCCGCGCTGATCCGATCGGTGAATGCATGGGTCATATACACGGTGCCGGGAAAATAGGCATTGTCCTCGTTGTCATAGGTGTCCCCGGTAAGATCACTTTCAAAGGCCCGGGTCGGCATAACCAGCGTGGTCCCGAATTCCACCTGGGTTCCCGGGAGCTGATTGATCAGGGCCGGATTAAAAAACACCGCCGAAGGGCTGTCCAGATGGGCCACAACCGCATTGGCCTGCCCCAGAGCCGTGGCGCCCTGGGTAAAAATACCAAACCCGGCGCCGTCACTGTAAGCGGGTGACCACAGAACAACAAAAAGCATTAAAATCAGAACAGACGCAACCCCTGAATACCTTGATTTCATTATAACTCCTTGAATTTTATTGTTTATAATAAATTGTCAAACCATTTTAAACCGCCCCCTTTTCAAAAGGCTAAAGACCTAAAGCAAACCTGGGGAAAATTGTCAAGGACAGTTACGGCACACCGCTGCTGACGGCCGGTTTGCCTCATTCAGCAAGCCGTCCACAACTATCCGGTTTATAGCCATCGCAGGGTGGGCTGTGCCCACCAATCAGGCAAAATTCCATTAAATTTAAATCCGAGTTCAATACTTGATTTGTATCGAATATCATCGTATTATTAAAATTTTATATAATTAAACCAAACCGCCTGAACCTACAGTGAGCATCAGCGTCATGGATTGGTCCGAACCGACAAATTTCAAATCATGGGTTAAAAGAATGTTTGCTCCCCAGGCATTGGCCCTGGTGCTGCTGATGGCCTGCGGGTTGATTTTAGAGCTTCGCTTTGACTGGGCCGAACACCTGGTGGGCGGTTACCTGGCCTCCACCAACAGCTTCCGGCCCGAGTCCGGTGCCATCTGGGAAACCAGCCGCCGATCCACAACGGCCCGTCAAACCCTTGATAAAATTGTTACGGATCGCCGGGCGTCTCAACGGGAAGCCCGGGGCGCCACAAGCTTTACGCAGATTGCAGACAGCGTTTCCACCAACCGGGAAATCATGATTTCAGCCGATCATTTCCGCGATCTCTACCTCGGGCTCCCTGAAGACCTGGCCAAAAAAATTGTTTCCCCCTTTGACCTGATTCAGCAGCTCAATACCGGCAAATGGGTTCGGGCATACATGGAAAAAGCCGGGGGGGGACTGGACATTTATCTGTTGAACAACCAGAACCGGGTTCTGCAAAGCCTGACCCTGTCGGGGGAAATACTGGAGACCATCCAGCGCCATGAAAATGCAGCCAAAAGTTCTCTAACGGATCTACCCGGCTTTGAAGACCGCATCTATCCGGCAAAGCACTTTTTTGCCGCATGTGCCGCGTTACCGGAAGATATCCGCAAAAGTATCATCTTAGACCCTGAAAAAATATTGACTGCACCGGGACGGGTTGTCCGGGTCGGCATTTCAGATGAAGTCAAAGCCGGCACCATCGAGCTGGGCTTTGAAATCAAAAATGGCATCAATTACAATGTCATCCTGCTTCAGGGACAGGACTGGGCCATCTGGCGTCTGCGCACCCTCCTCGAGGAAACCGGCGCTGCGTCAGATACACAAAGGATGACCCAGCCATGACCTTGCCGGTAAAAATTTTAAAGATTTTCAGTGCCGTTTTCTATGCCCTGCTCGCTCTGGGCAGCCTGGCCGTTCTTACAGGTGCCGGCATTTTCTTTTACACGGTCTCTGACCTTCCCCGGGTGCCCGAGCCCTTGAACCGCATTATCCAGACCCCCCCCACGGAAATCTATGCCGCCACCGGGGAGCGCATCATGGTGCTGGGCCAGCATGCCAGCGTGCCGTTGAACCGGGTTTCATCCCATTTTATCAAGGCCGTTATTGCCACCGAAGACCACCGGTTCCAGGACCATAACGGCGTGGACAAGCTCCGCACCCTGAAAGCGTTGTGGATCACGCTGTTTAAACCCGGCAGGATCGAGGGGGCTTCCACCATTACCCAGCAACTTGCCAAAAATTTATTTTTCAGCTTCAAACGAAGTTATAAGCGCAAATTCAGGGAACTGCTGGTGGCCCTCCAGATCGAAAACCGGTTCAGCAAACAGGAAATCCTTGAGGCCTATATTAACCAGATTGCCTTTGGCCCCAAAGCCTACGGCATCGAGCAGGCAGCTTTGTCTTTTTTCAACAAATCAGCCTCCCAGCTTACCCTGGCCGAATCCGCCCTGCTGGCGGGACTGCCCAAATCCCCCACCCGATACAATCCCTACCGCCATTTTGAACGCGCTAAAAAACGCCAACGGGTGGTTTTACGCCGGATGGTGGCCACCGGTTATATTTCACGGGAATGGGCCGACCGGGCCTTTGCCCAGCCGCTTGTCCTTGTGCCATCAACCACCAGAGACCATAGCAGCAGCTATTATATCGACATGGTCATCAGCCGTCTTGAAGAACGCTATGGCCCGGATATCATCTATCACGGCGGGCTCAGGGTCTACACAACCCTTGATCCCCAGCTTCAATCCTGGGCTGCGGAAGCGATGACAGAGGGTCTGGTCAACCTTGACCGGATTATCGGGATTAACGATCCGGCATCGGGTATCACCCTGAAACCGGATGAACTTCCCCAGGGGGCCCTGGTTGCCGTAGAGACGAGTTCCGGCGCCATCCGGGCACTGGTGGGGGGCCGAAATTATTCCAGAACCGCCTATAACCGGGCCGTTCACAGCTATCGTCAGCCGGGATCCGGATTCAAACCCTTTGTCTATTATACCGCCCTTGAGAAACTCGGACTGACACCTGCCTCGGTGATGGTGGACAAACCGGTGGATATTCCGGTCCGAGGGGCTCCGAACTGGCGGCCCAGAAACTTCGGCCGACAGCACCAGGGGCCCATGATCCTGAAAAAAGCCCTGATGAATTCCGTCAATACCATTGCAGCCCAGCTGGTGGAACGCACCGGCCCTGAGGCTGTCATCGAAACGGCGCACCGCTGCGGCATCCAAAGCCCCCTGGCGCCGGTATATTCCGTGGCCCTGGGGACATCAGGGGTAAGTCCCCTGGAAATGGCCTCGGCCTATGCAACGTTTGCCACCGGGGGGATACGCCATGATGCTTTTTGCATCCGAAGAATTGAAAATTCAAGTGGAACCGTACTGGAAGAACACATCGCCAGTGGTGAAAAAATGCTGGCGGCCGGTATTGCCTACCAGATTGAAGACATGATGAGCGGCGTCATCGATTCAGGTTCCGGCGCCGTTATCCGGCGCATGGGGTTTACCCTGCCGGCCGCCGGCAAAACCGGCACCACCAATCAATTCAAGGATGCCTGGTTTACCGGTTTCACCCCGACGCTGAGCACCTCGGTCTGGGTGGGGTTTGATCAGGAAAAGGGATTGCGCGATAAAAACGGGGTGGGGATTACCGGGGGCCGCGGGGCCGCGCCCATCTGGGCAGGCTTTATGCTCCGGGCCATGGAAGATGAACCGCCCCGGGTATTTGCCATTCCGCCGGAAATCACCTTTGAAGATGTCGACGCCGTTACCGGACGACCCACCTCAACCGGTAAAGGCATCGATCATATACAGGTTTCACTGCTCAGGGACCAGCGCATCGATTTTGACAACAACAGCCCTGAAAATAACGACATCCTGCTGCCCGAATCGTCGGGAACAGGTATCATTGAAGAAGATTTAGGCCACAATAACTGACGACGAGGATATTTTTGATTCACTGGCTAAAACATATTTCCCTTCGAATGGGTTTTGCCGTTTTACTGGGCATAACCATCAACCTGCTGCTCCTTCGAATAGCCCCCCCCATGGCAAGTCCGGTATGGGCCATCACCGTCATGCTGATGGTGGTGGGTCTGATATTCATAGTTATGGGGTGGCTGTGCAATCGTATCGGTCTGGCGCTGATCAAGCCGCTGATCCGTGAAGCCGAAGTCTGGGAAAGAGGCCAGAACACAAGCCGTGCAGAAGCGATCTATCACAAAGCCATGGCAACATGTAACAGTTTTCTGATGTCACCGCCGGTGAAAAGACGACTGCTTAAGGGAATTACCGCCAAAATCCTTCGTTTTTACATGGCCCGACCTGAAAAAGATTTTTCCTCTGCCGCATTTCTTTTCTCGTATCTCATGGACCACCCCCAGGATGCCGAGGTGGCGGAAAACTGGCTCCAGCACACCAACAGCCTGGAATCGGACAATCGGGAGCACAATGAACTGGCCATCCGCATCGGCAATGCCCAGCCTGAAAACACGACCATCCAGCATGCGCTGGCAAGATTTTTTCTGACGGAAAAACGGACGGATTTTCCGGCGCTTCAAACATATCGCCGTATTCTGGAGAATAAAAACAGGCAGGATGTCGGATCCATTGCCATGGAACTGTCGGATCTTTTTCTCAAACAGGGCCGGGCCGACGAGCTTTCATTAACCGTATACCTGACGGCGCTCAAACAAAAAAACAACCATGCCCGGCTGGTGCGCGGCATTGCGGCCTGTACCCACTGGGTACGGCGAACAGATCGAACGGCGCCTCTTTTGAAATATGCCCAGCAATTGTTGACCCGTAACGGCATATCCCTCACAGAGGATATGCTCAAGGAGTTTCATCCCCCGGTTACCAGACCGGTGACCCCACCAAAACCCGCAGCCTTTAAAAATATCGGCGCTATCATCGCCTTTACCCGGCAAATGGTGAAAACCATCCAACAGACCGTTTTCATCTCAGCCCACACCATTGGCACCGGGGTTAAAACCCTGCTGGCCTTTATCCGCGCTTCCAAACGGACCAAAATGGTTTTAAAAACCGGCGTGGCATCTGCACTGGCCGTGGGCGTCATCATTGCGATGATCAATACCATCAGCCATCTGGTACCGGCCAGGCCCCCTTCCATGGATGATTCCCGGCCCGATATCGTGGCGGCCCCCGTGGTCACGGACCCCTTTACCCTCCAGGTCGCCGCCTATCTGAAACCGGAACATGCTGTTAAATATGAAACCAATTTAAAAAAACAGAACCTGGATGCCTATACAATCATTGTTAAAGGCCCCGAAAAAACCTGGTACCAGGTCAGAATATCTCATTTTCCGGATAAAGATGCCGCCAAGGCCTACGGCACTTCCTTGAAGGCCCGTAACATCATAGATGATTTTTATATCGCGAATTATGACCGCCCGCAGTGATATTTCCACTGCGTTGATACCACCGGATACATTTCGAGGAGAAAGCAGATGCGTTATAAAAAACTTTCCCCAAAATGGGATGAAGAGACCGACATTATCATTATAGGCAGTGGTTTTGCGGGATTGGCAGCGGCCATTGAGGCCAAGGCGGCTGGCAATTCAGTCATCATATTGGAAAAAATGAAGGGCTACGGGGGTAATTCTACCATCAGCGATGGGGTTGTGGCCGCTGCCGGGACGCCAATTCAAGCCGCTTCAGGCATCACAGATTCTCCCCGGCGCATGTATGACGACATGCTCAAAGCCGGCCTTGGGCTCAACCAGCCCGAATTGGTTCGGGTCCTGACGGAAAAATCCAGTGAAACATTTCAATGGACCATCGACTTTCTGGGTGTTCGATATTTTAATCGCGCAGAACAATTCGGCGGCCATTCGGTCCCCAGAAGTTACACCACCCACAACCGATCCGGCTCGGCCATCGTCAAGCAGTTGCTGCAAAAAGCAACCGCACTGGGAATGAAAATCAGGACAAAGGTGTTTCTCCGGACAATCTTAACCGATGCGACAGAGCGGGTTTGCGGCGTTCTTGTACAGGACGGGTACCAATATCCCGATACCACAACCGGCATTACAAAATACATTAAAGCCCGCAAAGCCGTCATTCTCGCAACAGGCGGGTTTGCCAATGATATTGAATTGAGAACCAGCCAGGACCCCAGGCTCACAAGTAAAATCAACAGCACAAACAAATTCGCCACCACAGGGGAGGCATTGAGAGAAGCCCTGCGCATCGGGGCCATGCCTGTGCATCTCTCATGGATTCAACTGGGACCATGGGCCTCTCCAGACGAAAAAGGGTATGGTATCGGACCGGATTTTGCCAGCTATATTGCCTTTCCGTATGGAATAGTGGTGAATCCCCGGACCGGCAATCGTTTTGTCAATGAACTGGCTGACCGGAAAATTCGATCAGATGCGATTTTGCAGGCCGGGCAGCCCTGTATCGGCATAGCGGATGAAGAAGGCATCCGTAATTCGGGACATACCATAGAGCACTGTTTACGAAAGGGGATAGTGGAAAAATTCGACACGGTTCATGACCTTGCCGATTATTATCAAATCCCGGTTCAGTCGCTTGAAAATACGATTGACCGGTTTAACACGTATGTCGACCAGCGTCTGGACAAAGATTTCCACAAACCCATACTGGCCAATGCCCAACCATTGCAATATCCGCCTTATTTTGGTATTCGCCTGTGGCCGAAAGTGCATCACACAATGGGGGGCGTCTTGATAAACGCAAAGGCACAGGTGCTCAATTTGTCCCTCCAGCCAATAAACGGTTTTTATGCTGCCGGGGAAGTTACCGGCGGCATTCACGGCGCATGCCGTTTGGGCAGTTGCGCGATTATCGACTGTCTGGTTTTTGGACGGATTGCGGGCAGGACTGCCGCCAATTGCTGACAATGCCGGATTTATGTGCTATTACAACGTCTTAATCACGCTATAGCGGGCCAGTATCATACCGTTTCCCATTGTCTTCAGATCCTCCAAGGCCAGGGGCAGATCGATTTTTTCCGGGAAAAGGGAGATGCCGGCCCCGAAAATTCTCGGCACGATGGTGATCAGAATGTCATCGATCAGATTTGCTCTGGCAAACAGCAGATTGATCGTAGCGCCCCCGGCAAGGATCGCCTCGGAAAATCCCTCCTGTTCAAGACCATTTAAGATCTCTTCGGGATCCTGTCCCGTAAACACAAGGTTCGGCCATGTTGATACGCGATCGGACCGGCGGGTCAAAACGATATTTTTCCGACCCGGCAACGGATGCCCGATGGTATCGAATGTTTTTGATCCCATAATTACCACCCCGGCTTTTTGAGTGATTTTTTTAAACAGTTGTTTGTCTTCCTTGCCGGTCCAGTCCGGAAAATGATCCGGGTCTTTCCCGATCTTCCCATCCAGTGTAATCGCCATTAAAAGCGTTACTTTCATTTTATAGCTCCTGCCTTTCGCTAAAATATTTGTTTGTTTGCCTGCCTGCACACGGGGTTTAATGGGTATCCCGGACCAAAATATATCATTTCTGAATGGATACCGCTATTTATCTTGACGATACAGGATAAACCCAATAAACGTTTGAATCAAAAATCGTTGCAAAAGCAACTTAAATTATATCCATTGCAGCTATCGTCCATCAAAATAGTTTAAAAAAACAATTAAGGAGATATTAAATAATGAAACTAGGCACCCCCTATCCGATTCTGACCCCTGAGGAAGCCATCAGCTATATCAAAAACGGGGATACTGTTGCTTTCAGCGGATTTACACCGGCAGGCGCCGCCAAGGCAATTCCAGCGGCACTGGCCACCCATGCCCGCGAAGTTCATGCCAAAGGCGAGGAATTTAAAATCAGGGTATTGACCGGCGCCTCCAGCAGCCCTCAGATCGAAGAAGACCTGGCCGAAGCCGATGCCATTTCATGGAGAGCCCCCTATCAATCCGGGCGCAGCCTGCGGCAGCATATTAACAAACAGACGGTGGAATATGTGGACATGCATCTTTCCCATGTCCCGCAGACCGTTTCCTCCGGATTTTTCGGTAAAGTCAATATGGCGGTGGTGGAAGCATCTGAAATAACCGCCGACGGCCGGGTTTTTCTGACCACTTCCATTGGGGCATCACCGACTTTTTTACGCTGTGCTGAAAAAGTCATCATAGAAATAAACCGGCACCAGTCCCCCCGGCTCCGTGAAATGGCGGATATCTCCATAATGCCTCCGCCACCCCGCCGCTACCCCATTATGATCTATGATCCCCTCTGCCGAATCGGCTGGCCCTATGCCGCCGTAGACCCCGCCAAGGTTGTCGGTATTGTGGAAACCTGCAAACCGGACACAATCCCCGGTTTTACAGAACCGGATGACGTCAGTAAAAAAATCGCCGAACACGTGATTGAATTCCTCCTGAACGAAATGCGGTCGGGCCGGATTCCCAAAAGTATTTATCCACTCCAGGCAGGCGTGGGAAATGTCGCCAATGCCGTCCTTGCCGGCCTGGGCGCCCATCCTCATATTCCTCCTTTTTTCATGTATTCAGAGGTTTTTCAAAATGCCATGGTGGAATTGATGGAAGACGGCAAGTTGCTCGGTGCCAGCGCCACCAGCCTTACGGTTACACCGGATAAGCTGAAACAGATTGTCGACAACATGGATTTTTTCAGCCGGCGTATTGTCCTGCGTCCCCAGGAATTTTCCAATCATCCCGGAATGATCCGCCGCCTTGGCGTCATTGCCCTGAACACGATCCTGGAAGCCGATATCTACGGCAATGCCAATTCCTCCCATGTCATGGGGTCAAACATTGTCAACGGGATCGGCGGCAGCGGTGAATTTACCCGCAATAGCTGGCTCTCAATTCTCATGACCCCGTCGATTGCCAAAGGCGGTAAAATATCTTCCATCGTGCCCATGGTACCCCATGTGGACAATAATGAACATTCCGTCCAGGTGATCGTCACCGAACAGGGTCTGGCTGACCTGCGGGGCATGGGGCCCATGGTCCGGGCCCGGACCATCATTGAAAAATGTGCCCATCCCATGTACCGTGAATATCTGCACCGCTATGTCAAAGAATCGGGGGAGGGCCATATTCACCATGACCTGACCCGCTGTTTTGACCTTCACAATAATTTTGTAAAATATGGCACCATGCTGCCGGACAACCCGACAATGAATTGAATATTGATGCGCCACACGAACTGGTACGTTATTACAGGAGCCCCCTGCTCAGGCAAAACTGCGGTCATCTGCGAACTCGAACGCCGGGGGTTTCGTGTGGTGCATGAGGTTGCCAGGGCCTGTATTGACAAGGACCTGAAACAAGGAAAATCCCTGGCATCCATAAAAGCCGACGTGCCGGCGTTTGAACGCCGCATCCTCCATACAAAATTCAGGGTGGAAGCGTTGCTGCAAGGCCGGGACATACTATTTTTAGACCGGGCCGTACCCGACAGCATTGCCTATTATAAAATCGAAGGGCTATCCACAGACGACCCCATAAAAAAAAGCAATGCGGTCCGGTATAAAAAAATTTTTTTCTTTGAACCCCTGCCGTTTAAAAAAGATACAGCGCGGTCCGAAAATACAGGTAAGGCCGCCCGGATAGGCCGTGAGCTGGAAAGAATCTACCGCAGGCTCGGGTATGCCCTGGTGCATGTCCCGGTCCTGCCTGTTTCCGAGCGGACCGATTTTATTCTAAAACAACTTTAACAGACTGCTCTGTTCCCTGTCACTCAAATAGCGCCAGGCCCCCGGTTCAAGATTGCCCAGGCGAATGCCGGCCATGCGGATGCGTTTGAGGGCGCTCACCTGACCGCCCACCTTTCTGACCATCCGCCGGATCTGCCGGTTTTTTCCCTCCTTGAGCACCATGCGAAACCGCTGTTTTGAAATCCGGGTAATTTTTGCCTCCCGGGTGCGGGTGCCCATCATGGGCAGGCCGTGGGCCATTTTTTCCAGGGCACTGTCGCTGATGGGATCTTTTACCTGTACATCATATTCTTTTTCATGATCAAACGAGGGGTGCGACAAGGTATGGTGAAGCCGGCCATCATTGGTGAGCAACAGCAATCCGGTGGAATCCTTGTCCAGACGTCCCACGGGATACACCCGCTGGGGGATATCCACCAGTTCCATAACAATACGGGCCCCGGGCTGGTCACAGGTGGTGACATACCCTTTTGGTTTATGGAGGGCAATGTAGATCAGGTCCTGACGTGTTTCCACCAGGCGCCCCTTGAAGGCCACAGTGTCGATTTTCGGATCAACCCGGGTCCCCAGTTCGGTGGTAATGATGCCGTTCACCGTCACCAGGCCGTCTATGATATATTTTTCCCCCTGTCGCCGGGAGCATACCCCGGCCGCTGAAAGAAATTTCTGTAGTCTTACAAGGGGCATTACAGATTCAATCCTTTGTCACAAATCCACAGATCTAACTTCTGTAGTCGGCATTAATCTTCACATACTCAATGGAAAAATCACAGGTCAGCACCGATGCCCTGCCCTTGCCCATTTTTAAATCCATTGAGATACCAAACTCGTCTTTTTTCATTACGGCAGAGGCTTGGCCTTCAGCTGTTTTACCGCAACCCATGCCGTTTTTGACCATCTGCACATCATCAAAAAAAACATCGGTCCCATCGATCTCCATGGGTACCCCGGCCCGGCCGGCCGCTGCAAGAATTCTGCCCCAGTTGGCATCTTCGCCGAAAAGGGCCGTTTTGAGCAGATTGGAATGGGCCACTGTATCGGCGATCTGCCGGGCATCTTTATCCGACATGGCACCATTGACCGTTATCTCCACCAGTTTGGTAACCCCCTCGCCATCTTTGACCAGGGCCCTGGCCAGAACGATCAGGAGATCGTCCAGCACCTGCTGAAACATTTCCATCCGGCCAGTGTCATTGATCTTGACCCCGGAGACGCCGCTGGCCATGAATATCACCGTATCATTGGTGCTGGTATCCCCGTCAATGGTAAGCCGGTTCAAAGACCGGTCCACCCCGGAAACAAGCGCGCTTTGCAGCAGATCAGCGGCGATGTCCGCATCCGTGGCCAAAAAACAGAGCATGGTGGCCATGTCCGGCCGGATCATTCCGGCACCCTTGGCCACTCCGGTAATGGTAAACGGCCGTCCGTTCACCTGTCCTTTCCGGGTAACTACTTTGGGCACTGTATCCGTTGTCATGATCGCCTCGGCCAGATCCGGTATGCCCCCGGGCGTCAGTTGTGCCACCAGCTTTGGAATCGCGGCCTGGATGATTTCCATGGGCAACGGTTCACCGATCACGCCGGTGGAGGCCACCAGCACCATCTCTTCAGGAATACCCAGCTGTGCGGCCACGGCGCCTGCCACAGCCTTTGCATCTGCCAACCCCGGCTCACCTGTGCAGCAGTTGGCACATCCGCTGTTGACCACCACGGCCCGGCAGGCCCCGCTCTTTATTCTTTCCCGGTCCAGCAAAACAGGGGCGGCCTGGACCCGGTTGCGGGTAAATACCGCTGCAGCCGTTGCCGGCACCTTCGAAAACAAAAGACCCAAATCCTTTTTACCGTTTTTTTTAATCCCGGCAACAATCCCGGCGGCTTCAAACCCCGCACATATCGCATCGTTCATTTTTATTTTTCCTTTATGGTTGACGATCTCGTAAAAAGGCCAACTCCTTCGCTGCGCTGCAGCCCGCAATCATTCAACGGTCGATACATACGCCTCATGACACCAAAATTTGCACGCCTTGAATTTGAACTTTTTACGAGACCGCCTAAGTTCAACTTTTTACGAGTTCATCATTGTTAACCGATTCAAAAATCTAAAAATAAAGATCCCCGGCCCGGAAGACAAGGCTTTGGTTATCCCCAGAGGGGATTTGCTTTATTGGAATTTCTTTGATTTACTGAATTTTCAAATACCAAAAAACAAATAAATAACAATGACCAAATTTCAAAATCCCAAACAAAAAACCAATCACTTTGAACCGGTTTGGAATTTGTGACTTTAGCCACAAAAGGCCAAGGCATAGCATCTGTCTCTGACCTGGCCCAAAGGACCCGGTTTTTCAGGACAAAATAAAATTGTTTTGCACAATTACCTGTGGTCATGGCGCCGGGTTCTCCCCATCGAACAATGCCGGCACATCTTTGACAGAATTCAAAACAAAATCCGGCACAATGGTCTGACATTTCAAATCCTTCTCTTTAAATTCACCGGTTTTCACCAGAACGGATCTTATGCCATATCCCATGGCCCCCTTTACATCCGAGACCAGACGATCCCCGATCATGACCACCTGCTTCTTATCCAGACCCATGGTTTTAACCGTTAAATCAAATACATAAGAATTCGGCTTGCCGATATATGTCGCCTTTACCCGGGCCGCTCTGGCCAGCATCTCCACCCACGAACCCACATTCAATTCAACTTCTCCCATGCTGGCGTCTGTGAGTTCCGCCTGCATGCCCACCAGTTTTGCGCCCCTGAGCAGCAACCGCAGGGCCTTGTTTAAATGGTCAAAATCAAACCGGCTCCTGTTGTCTCCGACAACAATATACTCGGGATTTTCCAGATCCTCATCAAAATTGACAAACTCATCGGCCCCTTCCCGCTCAAGCATCACCCAGCACGAACGCGGGTTTACCTGTGCAAGATACTGGGCCGTGGCATAAGATGCGGTGACCACTTCTTCATCGCGTATGGTAAACCCGGTCGACCTCAACCGATGGGCGCAGGATTGTCTGCTTTTAAGCGTGCTGTTGGTCAAAAACCGCAGAACAATGCCTTTTTTTCTGAGCCCATCAATGGTTTCCACTGCCCCGTCATAGACCTTTCCTTTAAATTCCAGAACCCCGTCAATATCAAAAATGGCACCTTTGATGCCGGTTGTCATGCTAAGTCTCCTTTGGGATTGGGGGATCGACTTTTTACGAGTCCTTCAATACTGGCTAACAGTATTCACATTCTCACATATCAAGCGACACGCTGAATCCTTGATTTTTATCACCAATACCATACAAAGGCAAGCACTGCTGCCGCCGACACCCGGAGCCGTCGCATTTATAATTTTTAACGCCACACGAATACAAAAAACAAGTCCCGGGATGGTTTTATCCTGATGATCCAAACTGTCTGAGGGATTTAGCGATGGTTAGGCCGGACAGCTGTCAAACCGTTTTTACGGCTTCGATGTTACATCCCATAACAGTATATGATATATGCCAAAGCCCTGTCCGGCGTTACGAGCGCTTTGCCCCGAGTTTTGGGGCACCAGGATAGAATTATCCCGGGGCGGCCGATGGGGATGAACGCAACCATACGCCTTGATTAAAAATACGGCTACCCTAGGCCGCCGACAAGCCCGGCCAGGCTGATGCCGGGTTAGAATGGCGCTTTAAAAGCGTGTCGGTCAAGGATGCCAAAAGGGGTGAAACCGCCCTTGATGGTCATGAGGATCGGCAGAACAACGGTGATGGCGGTACCTGAAAAAATCGCGATCATAATGGCGATCTGATACTTGATGGCGGTCATGGGATCAGCGCCGCCCATGATGACACCGGTCATCATCCCGGGTAGAGACACCAGTCCGATGGTGCCCATGGTGGCCACGGTGGGCATCAATGCGGCCTGACAGGCGTCCTTGAGATAGGGCCGAACGGCTTCGTGCAGGCGTGCTCCCTAGGAAAGGGTGTGGAGAAATCTTTTTTCACTTTTTTTGATGGCCTCATAAAAATGTTTGACACCGATAATGTTGGCTCGCAAACAGTTACCCAGAATCATGCCACCAATGGGAATCACGTACTGGGCATCCATGAGGGTAGGCCGGTGAAGCAGCGGTCCCAAAAAAGCCATCAGTGGAATGATCGTTCCGGCAATAAGGGCGACAAAAAGCGGTAACAGGAACCGGGCGGGCTTCAGGTCACAACCCCTGGCAATGGTGGGGTCCACGCCAATGGATTTCAAGGCCCAGAACTGGACCGGTACCATGATAAAACACCCACCCACGCCCAGCAGGCCCGAGGCAAGCCCTACCCCGACGCCCGTAACAAGAAGGGCCAGGATATGAATCAATTCAAAATGATCCATATCAGCTCACAGGGCCGGGGTCAATTGCTGTTCCCCAACTGACCACAGGCCGCCATGATGTTTTGCCCCCGGGAAGAGCGCAGACGGACAAACACTTTTTCTTTAACCAGCCAGTCCCGAAAGCGGTGCAATCCTTCTTCAGACGGCGCCTCAAAATCGGACCCCGGGCCGGGATTAAAGGCAATCAGATTCAATCGCACCCTCAGCGGTTTTAAGAACCGGGCCAGTTCGCCGGCTTGTTCTCTGCGGTCATTGATCCCTTTTATCAGCACATACTCCACCAGAAAACAGCCGGCCTTCCGTAACGGATAGTCCGCCAATGCCTGTCTGAGGGCGTCCATGGAGAATTGACGATTGATGGGCATCAACTGCGACCGGATCGTATCGCCGGGAGCATTCAGTGACACCGCCAGGTTCAAACGCGGCCAGTTGAGGGCCGCCAGCTTCCGGATGCCGTCAATGCGGCCGGCCGTGGAAACCGTGATATGGCTATGGGCAATATTCAGCCCCCGGGGGTCATTCATGACCCGGATCGCCTGAATCACCGCCTCAAAATTATCAAAGGGCTCTCCCATGCCCATAAACACGATATTTTTAACGTTTATCCCACGGACAATTTTAGCGGTATAGACCTGCCCTACGATCTCTTCAGCCGTCAGGTTGCGATAAAACCCCATGCGACCGGTTTCACAAAACCGGCAGCGCATGCGGCAACCGGCCTGGCAGGAGATACACAGGGTTATATGGCGGGGCATGGGGATGACCACCGATTCAATTTCATGGCCGTCATGCAGCCGGTAAATCAGCTTGGTCACGCCTTCATCCGCGACCTCCCGCACGATCTGCCCCGGGGTAAGGCTCAGAGCACCCGTGACCCTGCCGGCCAGGGTCTGATTTTCACGCAGGGCTTCAACCGTATACAGGTCCCAGTTTTTATGGTGGAACACTTCCCGATATACGGCGGCACTGTGAAACCGCCCCTTGCCATACCGCCTCGCAAATTCAGCGGTGAGCTGATCGCAGGTCAGTTCCAGTATTTTTATCGGTGCCTGTACGAGGCACCCGCGAAAATCAGAATCGGGGATTGTCATTTGCAAGCAGACATTGTCCTGCCTCATACCGGCTGCCGACCTTCGGCAAAGGAAGATGCGGATAGTGGAGATAAAAAAAATAACACCATCAATCATAAATACCGACCCTCAGGATATCAGGTGATTATTTTTTTATCCACGGGAAAATAAACAGTATTTTAAAATAAACGTTTATAAGATAATTGTATTTCTTAAAAAAAAGAAGCTTCAGTTTATATAATTCCTTATTGACAGTGAGTGCCATATCTGTTAATAAAAATTCCCAACTGGATGATGATGATTATCGTTTTTTCAGCCGCATATATTGAGATCATCTGGTTGCCCACATCACCGCAACTAATGGACCAACAAAAATGCTGCCATGGCATTTTTTTTATGCGCAAAAAACCAAAAACACCGATGGACAGACAGATACCGATGTGACGGTTAAAGTCGGATAAATGGAGGTAAACCATTACAATCAAAAGGAGAAAATTCGCTATGAAAAAAAATTGGGTGTTGAAATCAAGCGTGTTTTTGTTTGCATTAGGCGTTGCCCTGTTTTTGGGCACATCAGTGGCCATGGCCGACAGCGGAGTGGTGAAAATCGGTTATAATGCACCGTTGTCGGGGCCGGCGGCGGCCTGGGGGCTGCCGGGTCTGGAAGGTGTGGACATCTGGCTGGAAAAAGTCAATGCGGCCGGCGGAGTGCAGGCCGGTGGTAAAAAGCTGAAAGTCGAAATTGTCAAATTTGACAACGAGGGTGTTGGCAGCAAAGCCTTACTGGGTGCCCGCAAACTGGTACTGGAAGACAAAGTCGAGGCGATGCTCATGCTTGGGGGCGCACCGAGCGCTGTGGTTCAGCCCTTTTTAACCAAACACAAAATCATCACGTTTGTGCTGATTGCATCAGACATTGCCAAAGATCGACCTTATCTTTTGGATGTAACAGACAACTTCCCCACCTATCATCTCCTGCACACCGCTTATATCGCCGAGGCCCATCCAACGGCCAAACGGGCGGTCATTATCTCTCAAGACGATGAGATCGGCGTGGCCGCGGCAGCCTGGTCTGAAGCCGGATTTGAGGCAGCGGGCATCGAGGTCGTTTATGACAAGCCCTTTGGCCTGGAAACCACCGATTTTGCCCCCATCGTCACGGCGGCACTGGCCAAAAACCCGGACATTCTCAGCACGGGTGCCTCTTACCCCGAATTCCAGGCGCTTATTCTGGAACAGGCGTATACCCAGGGCTGGAAGGGTATCGTAACGTCGGCCTGCTGGGATTTCAAAGCCATTACCGCCAAAGTGCCCCAGGAATGGATGGATGGGGCCGTGTCCGGTTTTCCGGATTTTGACGATCCCAAGCTGTCGGCAGATAAAAATGAATTTTATCAGAAATGGAAGACCCGTCATCCCAGTCATGGTTTTTCCGAAATCGTCTGGGAATACATGGCAGCTCTGGATGTCTGGAAGTATGGGGTTGAAAAAGCCGGCAGTGTTAACTCCGAAAAGGTATTCAAGGCCCTTAAATCATCGGAATCCGTACCCCATGCCTTTGGGCCGGCCAAATGGTGGGGCGCCGACGTTTTTGGCTTGGACAACCTGCTGGTACCCTCATGGCCGATTACCGAAGTCAAAAACGGCAAACCGGTTATCGTGGCACAAAAAAGCCTGTTTGACTGGCTGGAGCAGGGCAATAACAAGGCTATTTTGGACAAATATCTAAAAAAATGGAAGCTGCAATAAATTGAGCTGGTAATGTGCCCTTTATCCCCCAAAACCCATAAAATGGGGGAATAAAGGGCTATCATTGGAATTAGATCAGGTAGCCTTTCGATTTTGGATCACATATTATACGCGCAATCGGTGACGGATAACTGAATGGAATTTATTGGACAGACCATCCTCAATGGATTGATGACCAGCTCTTTCTATGCCCTGATTGCAGTGGGTCTGAGCCTGGTATTCGGCGTGATGCATATCGTCAATTTCGCTCATGGCGAGTTTTATATGATTGGCGCCTACACTGTCTGGGTTCTGTATGCTAAAATGCACTGGCCTTTTTTTCTTGCAGTGGCCGCAGCCATAGTGATTGTCGGTCTGCTGGGACTGATTTGCGAGCGTCTGGTTTTTCGACACGCCAAGGGAAATGTCCTCAGCGGGTTTATCATGTCGGTGGGACTGGTTTTTATCCTGCAGGTGACGGTGGTTAAAATTTGGGGTATCGGTAAAATGAAACCCGTACCCGCAGCCTATCCCGAGGTATTGACCTTTGGTGGTATTTCCACCAGCTGGCAGCGGTTTATCGTAATTCCGGTCACGATTTTCCTGCTGGGGGCGTTGTGGGTGTTTCTGGACCGGTTCCGCATGGGCCGGGCCCTGCGCGCGGCGGCTCTGGAGCCGGAGGCAGCGGCCCTGCAGGGCATCAGTGTGAAAAAGAGTGCCGCCGTTGCCATGCTGATCGGTTCAGCCATGGCGGGGGCGGCCGGAGCCTTGATGGCGCCGATCATGTCGGTACACCCATATATGAGCCATAGTGTGGTCTGGACCGCTTTTGTAGTGGTTATCGTGGGGGGGGCCGGAAACATCAAGGGCACGGTTCTGGCATCGCTGTTTTTCGGGTATCTGACCACCATCATCACCACCTTGCTCGATTCCACCATCGCCAACATGGTGAACGTACTGGTGATGTTGATTTTATTGGCAATCCGACCCCAGGGGATGACAGGTCATGCGGAACATTAATTACAAACAGGCATTCATACTGGGAACCTTGCCGATTGTTCTGGTTTGCGCCCCCTTTGCCATCAGCGGCTACAAGGTGGATGTGCTGACCAATTTATTGATCAACATCATTCTGGTCTCCAGTTTTCGCCTGATCACCACTACCGGCGGCTGGTCCTTGGCGCATATTCCGATGATGGGGTGCGGGGCCTATGCCACGGCCCTGCTGGCCAGTCGTTTTCATGTACCGTTTTTACTGTCATTACCGCTGGCCAGTTTATGCGCGGGGCTGGTGGGCCTGGTTATCAGTTTCCCATTGGCGCGCACCAAGGGGTTTGCCTTTTTTGTGGCCTCCTTTGCCGCTGGTGAGGCGATTCGTCTGTGCTGGATACGGTTTAAATTCCCTTTCGGGGGGCATCGCGGCCTGACGCTTCCGCCGCCGGTAATCATTGAAAACGTGGGATGGCTTGATTTCGCCGAAGCTCGACCGTATTACTTTCTGGCCCTGGCCGTTACGATTATCTCTTTGGCCATCCTGTATCGGCTGAATCGCTCAGCCATTGGAGATACCTTTCGAGCCATTGAATCCCAGGAAAATCTGGCCCGCAGCGCCGGCATTAACATCACCGGATACAAGATGCTGGCTTTTTCCCTGGGTTCCTTTTTTGCCGGTGTATCCGGCGTTCTGCTGGCCCATCGGCTCTGGGCAATAGAACCGCATCAGTTTGGTTTTACCACCGCCCTGTATCTTCTGGTCTGGGTTGTATTTGGCGGATCACATACCTTCTGGGGGCCGATCTGGGGGGTGGTGGCCTTGACCTTTATAGCGGAACTGCTCATGCCCCTGGCCGAATGGGTACCCATGATTTTCGGGGGCATCATCATCGTGACGCTGATTTTTCAACCCGATGGCCTCGAGGGCCTGCCCCGCAGGCTGCGAGAATTAAAATAACGTTTTTTTCGATCATAGAACTTTTATCAAGGATAAACCATAGGCTATCGGTACCATGGCAATACTGGAATTGAGGGGTCTGACGAAAAGCTTTGGCAGCAATATCGCGGTTAACGGCCTGGATATGGTGGTAAAAGAGGGCCAGATTCGCGGTTTGATCGGTCCCAATGGGTCCGGCAAGACCACGGTGTTTAATTTGATCTCAGGATTTTTGCGGCCCACCAAGGGTCGGGTGATCTGGCAGGGACGCGATATCACCCATTACCCGGCACACAAAATCACCGCGCTGGGACTGGCCCGTACATTTCAGTTGACCGCCATGTTCAAGGACTTGACGGTGCTGCAAAACGTGATGATGTGCGCCCATCTGCATTCTCAAACAAATTTATGGCAGCAGTTCTGGCGAGATAAAAAGACACGCCGGAAAGAACAAACCGTTGAGAATCGTGCCCGAGCGTTGCTCGAACAAATGGGGTTGTCCGGGATCAGCCATGAACTGGCCAGTGAACTGCCCCATGGCCATGCCGCAGCCCTGGGCATCGCCAACGCACTGGCCACCGAACCGCGTATGATCTTATTGGATGAGCCGGTGGGGGGGATGAACCCCACCGAAACATCTGAAACCATGGACCGCATTCGCGCTGTCCGGGATTCAGGGGTAACCCTGTTGCTGGTGGAACACGACATGAATGCCGTCACCAGCACCTGTGATGAAATCACCTGTATCAATTTTGGCAATAAAATCGGTGAAGGCCCGCCCGGAGCTGTCTGCGGCAAGCCAGAAGTGATAAAAGCCTACCTGGGAGAAGATATCGACGAATGCTTTCTCTAGAAAATATTGTGGTGCATTATGGCGGTGTGCGGGCATTGAAATCCATTTCAATGCAAATTGCCGAAGGATCGATCACCTGCCTAATCGGCTCCAACGGCGCCGGCAAAAGCACCACCCTACGGGCCATATCGGGCATGGTGCCCCTGACCTCCGGTAAAATTGAGTTTCGGGGCCGGCGCATTGATGGGCTGTCCCCCGAGGAAATCGTGGCCTTGGGCATTGGTCATGTCCCCGAAGGCAAGAAACTGTTTCTGGAAATGAATGTACGCGATAATTTGCTGTCCGGTGCCTATTTACGGCGAAATACACCGCGTATCACGGCGGATCTGAAACGGGTGTGTGAGTATTTCCCGGTACTGGGTGCGGCCATCAGCCGCCCCGCGTCTCAAATGAGTGGGGGGGAGCAGCAAATGCTGGCCATTGGCCGGGGGCTGATGAGCAAACCCAAATTGCTGCTGCTGGATGAGCCCTCCCTGGGATTATCGCCACTGCTGACCCAGGAAGTGGGGAAAATTATTCGACGCATTGCCGATACCGGCGTATCGATTTTGCTCATCGAACAAAATGCAAGCCTTGCTTTGAGCCTGTCCCAGAAATGCTATGTACTTGAAACCGGTGTGATTGCCATTGAAGGCGACAGCGCCGAGTTGCGAAACGATCCGCATGTCAAAGCCGCATACATGGGAATCAGTGCCAATGCTTCACGTACCCAGACGCCACCTCCTCGGTCTGACGCAATTTCAGGTCAGCCGGTGGTTCAATTGCCGCCTGAAAGTCCTGCCCGGCAGGAGTCATCTGACCGCCGAAAAACGGAACCTTCAGGAGCGGCGGATCTCCCTGCCCATCACATTCAGGGGCGTCATCTGAGCGAAATTTCCTTAAATCTGAATACCACGCCGGCACTGGTCGATCCAGCCCCCCAACAGCGCTATGCCGCATCGACCGGAATGAAAAATACGCTGCCGGCATACCCCCTGATACGGCCACGGCATGGCCCGGCCAGATCCGTCCAGGTGATTAAAAACGTTTTTAGACCCATGGGGGGCAACATCTGAAAAATGAACATCGCACTTGAGAAAACAGATATGAATATGAATATCCGAATTGCCGTGCAGGTCGATTTTTATGCGACCATTCAGCCGGTATTCGGCCTTCGGTCCATGCGGATCGAACTGGACCCGGCAGCCACCGTGGGGCAGTTGCTGGCCCGGCTGTGCACAACGGATCGACAACGGGATAGCATTTTTCAATCGTCTGAAACCATTCGAAAGGATGTGAGGATTTTGCAAAATGGCCGCGATATTAATTTTTTAAATGGCCTGGAGACCCCATTGCACGGTGAAGATAAAATCGCCATTTTCCCCCCGGTAGCCGGCGGCTGACAGCCTTTTTTAAACGTTCAGCCCCTTGCTTGAACAGGGAAAACACAAGAATTGATCCAAACAAGTTATCCAGCATAACAGGAGGATACACAGACCATGCCCAAAGAGATTGTAATTGACATATCAAAATGCACCGGCTGCGGCTACTGCGAATTGATCTGTTCCTTTACCCATCATGATGAGTTCAATCCGCGCAAAGCCCGTATTCGTGTCAATACGTTTATTGAGAAATCGATTGCGGTGCCTGTGGTTTGTTATCAGTGCGAAGATCCCTGGTGCGTCAATGCCTGCCCGGCCGGTGCGCTGAACATTGAGATCGACACCAGTGCCAACACGCGGATGATTACCGTGGACAAATCACAGTGCGTCGGGTGTAAAATGTGTACCCTGGCCTGTCCCTTTGGCTGTATTGAAGTGACGGACGGACAAGCTGAAAAATGCGATTTATGTGGCGGAACGCCCCAGTGTGTCAAGGTCTGCCGGGCCGGCGCGCTGCAATTCATCGACCCCAAAACCGCGGTCGCGGCCAAAAAGAAAAATGTGGCCGAGCGGTTGGTCACTTCATATCGGGAGGTATAGCCATGTGGTACGGCTGGACAGGAAATGTGTTGAGAGTCGATCTGAATGAACCACTGGTCACGGTGGAAGCGCTTAACCGACAGGCGGCCCAATCGTTTATCGGTGCCCGGGGACTGGGTGTCAAATATCTATATGATGAAATAGACCCACGCATCGATGCGCTAGATGCGCGCAATAAATTGATGTTTGTAACCGGTCCGTTGACCGGAACCGGAGCCCCGGGCGGCAGCCGCTACATGCTTGTGACAAAAGGCCCGCTCACCGGTGCCATTGCCCATTCCAGCGCGGGTGGCGCTTTTGCCTCGGCCATCAAATATGCCGGTTACGACATGCTGATTGTGGAAGGCCGCTCACGGCGGCCGGTATATCTGTGGATTGATGATGACCAGGTACAGGTGCGGGATGCCACCCATTTACAAGGTAAGTCCAGCACCGAAACCGAGGAGGCGGTGATTGCCGAAACCCATCCCGAAGCCAAGGTCGCCTGCATCGGGCCGGCCGGTGAAAACCTGGTGCGCTATGCCTGCGTGATGAGTGACATGGGACGTGCCGCCGGCCGATCGGGAGTGGGTGCGGTGATGGGATCGAAAAATTTGAAGGCGGTGGCCATCCGCGGCACCCGGGGTGTGAAAGTGGCAGACAAGACCGCTTTCTGGAAAGCCATGATGGATGCCTATCGAAAAGTCGATCATCCCGATACCGAACATTTTCACCAGGTGGGCACTCCAGGCGTGCTCGCCCTAGTCAAGGAACTGGGCATTTTGCCCACACGCAATTTTAAATATGGCACCAATCCGGATTGGGAAAAACTAAGCGGCGAACGCCTGGCCGCAACCGTGTCCACCCGCAAAAACATGGGTCTGGCGTGCCCGGGCTGCCCGGTGGGCTGTGGCCGGGTGTCCAAGGTCACCAACCCCAAATATGCTTCGAAAGGCGTGGGACCCGAGTATGAAACAATCGGTTTGTATGGATCGAGCTGTTTAACCAATGATCTTGAAGTCACGGCCAAGGCCGGATTTATCTGCAATGAAATGGGTATGGACACGATTTCAGCTGGCTCCACCATCGCTTGCGCCATGGAATTGTATGAAGAGGGCCATTTATCCCTCAAGGAAGCCGGGTTGCCTTTGAATTTCGGCAACGCCGAGGCGGTCATCAAATTAACCGAAGACATTGCCTATCGGCGCGGATTCGGGGATAAACTGGCGGACGGCGCCTTTCGACTGGCCAGCCGCTACGGGCATCCAGAGTATTTCATGGGGGTTAAAAAACTGGAATTTCCCAGCTACGACCCCCGTGGCGTCCAGGGCATGGGGCTGGGGTATGCCACCAACAGCCGCGGGGCGTGTCATATTCGTGGCGAAGTGCATGATTTATCCCTGTACGGGGTTGATTATTGGCGTGTGACCAGTGACCGTAGCCTGGGGCCGGTGGATCCGTTGCGCTGGGACGACAAACCCGAACTGGCAAAGGACATTCAGGATTGGTTTTGTGTACTGGATGCCTGCGGCATGTGTAATTTCATGTTTTTTCTGGGCATGAATGAAGACAATTGCCGTGCACTGATCGAAGCCGCCACCGGAGTGGACATGGGGGGCCATCACGGGCTGATGCGGGCCGGTGAAAGGGTGTTCAACCTGGAACGATTATTTAACCTGAAGGCCGGTTTGACGCACAAGGACGACACTCTGCCCGAGCGTATGTTGAAAGAGCCCATGCCCAGCGGGCCTGCCAAGGGCATGGTGGTGCATTTGGATGAAATGCTGCCGGAATACTATCGATTGCGGGGCTGGAGTCCGGAAGGGGTGCCCACACCGGAAAAGCTGCGTCAACTGGAACTGGAGTAAGGGTCAAATCAGGATGAATCACGTGGGATACCATACCATTATCGGCCATTCGGCGGCAGCCCTGGCGGCTATCAGGGCCATTCGGCGCTGCGGCGATACGCGGCCGGTTGTGTTAATATCCAATGAGGCCTCGTATGCCTATTCACCTGTCTTGACAACCTATTATATCGGCGGGCAGATTAAACGCGCCCAAATGTTTTTAACCGACAAGGCCTTTTACCGGCAAAACGATGTCAAACCAATTCTGGGCCATCGCGTTATGTCTGTGGATACTGTGGGCCGTCAGATTCATATGAAAGGCCGCAAACGATTGACCTATGATAACCTGCTGATTGCCAGCGGCGCATCCGCGCGTCGATTGGACGGTGTCGAGCCTGATGCCGAGGTGTTTGTTTCCACCTTGCGCACCATTGCTGATGCCCAGCGCATTCGAAAGGCCAGTTTGTCGGCCAGAACCATAGTGGTGCTGGGGGCGGGGCTGGTGAGCCTGCAAACCATCAAGGCAATCCTGGCCCGGCCCCTTAAGATTCTCCTGGTTGTCGGTTCACAACAGGTTCTTTCCCAGCAGATGGACCGCGAGAATTCACGCTTTATCGAGGCACGGCTGATCCATGCCGGTGTAGAGATTCTGTTTGACCGCCGCATTGATAAGGTCTATCGCAAAGGCGATGGCGTCTGCGTGGTGACAGACTGGGGCGAATCTTTGGATGCCGATTATGTGGTGGTGGGCAAGGGGGTTCAACCCAATTGCAAGATGGTCGCGGATACACCGGTGCAGATCGATTACGGCATTCGGGTGGATGACCGTATGCGTTCATCGGTGGAGGGAATTTTTGCCGCCGGCGATGTGGCCGAGGGCATCAACAGCCTTTCGGGAGCCCACGAAGTGATTGCGACCTGGTTCAATGCCTGCGGCCAAGGGGATGTGGCCGGCCGCAACATGGCGGGAAAAACAACCCTGCGCCGGCAGCAGGTGCGTGAAAACATAACCACTTTGCTGGGGTTGGTGGTGGCCTCTATAGGGGAGTCTCACCCACCGGCCGATCGCTATGAAACCTGTCGGTTTGAGGATGAAAAATCCGGGGAAGCACGCACCCTGTATTTTGACGGCGGGCTGATAAAAGGCGCGCTGCTGGTGGGTCGAACCCGTGATGCCGGCGTTATCAAGCATTGCATTGCCAACCAGATCGATGTGTCTGCCTGGAAACCGCGTTTGGCAGACACACCCCTTGATTTTGGCCGTATGATCGGCGGCCGGGATCGTATCTGGCAGGGCCGGGAACCTGAAACAGCACACCCTGGCCCGGGTCCAGCCAAGGGGCGCAGGGGTGTGAGGAAAGGTGCGCGGGGTGCTTCGAACACCAGCGTTGATTGACTATAACCCGTTTAACTTCAATAGGAAATTATTATGTCGGCACTTGCATGGATACTCACTGTTTTGATTATTGTCGCGGTCTTGTTGTTAATCGCCTGGGTAATCTATTCACGGCGCTATCAGAAAGCCTCCCAGGAAACCGCTTTTGTACGCACTGGATTTGGGGGCCAAAAAGTGGTCATGACCGGCGGCGCCCTGGTTTTTCCCATGCTGCATGAAGTCATTCAAGTCAACATGAATACCATGCGCCTGGAAATCATTCGTGAAAACAACCATGCGCTGATTACCCAGGATCGCCTGCGGGCGGATGTACATGCCGAGTTTTACATTCGTGTCAAACCCACACTGGATGACATTGCCACAGCGGCCCAGTCCCTGGGTCGCCGCACGACCAATCCCGATGCGCTGAAAGAACTGGTTGAGGGAAAGTTTGTCAACGGGTTGCGGGTGGTTGCCGCGGAAATGAGCATGGATGAACTGCACCAAAACCGGGGGGAATTTGTTCGACGGGTGCAGGATGAGGTGGGCGATGGCTTGTCCAAAAACGGGTTGGAACTGGAATCGGTCTCCATCAGTGAACTGGATCAGACCGATAAAAAATATTTCAACGCTCAGAATGCGTTTGACGCCCAGGGTCTGACCCTGCTGACCGAAATGATCCAGAACCGGGCCAAACAGCGCAACGCCATCGAGCGTGACACCGAAGTGGCCATCAAGAAAAAAGATCTGGAAGCCGAACGGCAAAAATTGGATCTGTCGCGTGATGAAGAATTTGCACGGCTGGAACAGCAGCGTGAAATCGCTGTGCACCGTGCCAGTCAGCAGACCGATATCATAAAAGAACAGACCGCACAGGAACAGCTTGCGCGGGAGGCGGAACTGGGCGCCAAACAGCAGATCGAGATGACCCAGTTGCAGACCGAACGGACACTGGAAGAAGCCCGTATTAACAAAGAACTTTTGCTGAAAGAAAAAAATATCGCCAGCCAGCGGGCATTGGAACTGGCCACCATTGAAAAAACACAGCAAACTCAGGCGGCGTCCATTGCCGCTGAAAAAGCCGTGGATGAGGCACGTATTCTCACTGAAAAATTGCTCGGTGAACAGCGCATGATAAAGGATCAGGCCCTCGAACAAAACCAGATCTCAAAAGCCCAGGCGATTGAAAAAGCGGAAATCGAGAAAAGCTTTACCCTGAGCGAGGTTCAGTTGACAACCGAACAGCAGTTGAATCAGGTCCGCATAGCTACTGAAAAAGCGGTTGAAGATGCGCGCATTGCCAAGGATCTGCATTTGAATCAACAAAAAATCGCACGGACCCGGATGATCGAGCAAGCGGAAATCGAACGCCGTCTGTCCACAGAATCGGCCGAACTGGATAGTGCGATTGCAATTGCGGATAAAAACTGCGCCCACACCCTGGCTTTAGCCGAGGTGGATCGTGCGCGCGCAGCAGCGGTCAAGGCCGAGGAGCAGGTGGTTACCACTCGCCAGATCGAAATCGCCGAACGCGAAAAAGCCCTGACGATCCTTGACTCTTATCAAAAAGCCGAGCGTGATGCCATCGCGGTAATTGAACTGGCGGCAGCCAAAGCCAAGGCCGCGGTCAGTCAGGCGGAAACCGCCGGTATCATTGCCAGCGGGGAAGCCAATCGCATTTTGAAAATCGCTGAAGCCGAATCCCAAGCCCAATTGGTCAAAAGTTCCGCTGCGGAGCGTCACTATCATGTGGAAGCGGAAGGCATGCAGCGTCTGCATGAAGCCGAAAATGTTTTGGATCCACAAAAGAGTGCGGCCCGCATCAAAATGGCGGTTATCGATCATATGGCTGAGATTATTCAGGCCAGTGTTAAGCCGATTGAATCCATCGACGGCATCAAGATCATTCAAGTGGATGGATTGCACCCACACGGCACCGGTTGCACCGAGGGAGCGGAACCCCCCGCCAGCGGCAACCTGTCCGACCAGTTAATCAACAGCGCTTTGCGGTATCGGGGCCAGGCACCACTGGTGGATGCCGTGTTAAAGGAAATCGGCATTGACGGCGGCGATATGGGCGGATTTCGAAAAGCCATAAAAACACAGATGGATGAACCGGAAGATCCGGAGAAATAACCACCACCCACTCTTTTTCTTACTTAAAGGGATATCCGGTCCGAACAGGTTGCGGTAAAAAATAGAGGCACCTATGACCGAACGGTCGAACCAATTGAAATTGTTTTTTTATAAAATAAGACGCCGAAGTGAAAGGGTGATACCGGTTTTGGGCAAACTTCGCCGGCAATTGCCCGGTCGGCATGTGGTGATTCCGAGCCTCATTCTGATCTATATTCTTTCCGGCATCGTCACTGTTTCGCCCGCCGATCTTGGGGTGGTCTACCGATGGGGCCGATTGGATCGCATCGTCGAACCGGGTCTGCACTATCATATGCCTTGGCCCATCGAGCAAATGCGTGCATGTGCAGTTGAGCAGGTGCAGCGATACCAAATCAACTTTAATCCAAAAGCGAAAGATGAACAGGGGACATCACCCGCGGCCCATGAAAATAGCTGGCTTTTGACCGTGGATGAACAATTGGCCGCGTTATCCATCGTGGTGCAAACCCGCGTGAAATCTATCGAAGCGTATGTCAGCCAAGTCAGTGACCCGGAACAGACGGTTTACAATGCGGCTCAGGCGGCCTTAAGTACGGTTGCGGCGCAATACCCGCTGGAAACCGTTCTGACAAATGGTAAGTCCAAAATTGAAAAAGAGACCCTGGCGGCCCTGCAAATGCTGTTGGACCGTTATAACTGCGGACTGAACGCAGTGGCCGTTAAGCTTACCTATGCCCGGCCCCCCGAGCCGGTGCAAACGGCTTTTGCGGATATGGCCCAGGCGCGGGAGCAGCAGCAACAGGCCATGATAGATGCGATGGCTTATGAAAACAAGACGTTGCCGCTGTCTCAGGGGCAGGCCGAGCAGATACTTCAGTCGGCAGAGGCCTACAAGACGCGCCAAATCAATCAGGCCCGTGGGGATACCCATCGATTTCTGGCACGTCTGGGGGCCTATCGGCAGGCCCCTGCCGTAACCCGTAAACGGCTCTATCTGGAATCGATGGCACACATTTCCGATCAGGCCGTTAAAGTCGTGCTGCCATCAGCGGATGCCACCATTCTGCCGACATTGTCACTTGATAAATTCATCCCATTGGCTGCCCCTGGGCCAATGCCTCAACAGGAGACTGAATGAAAGCTGCAACTGGCCCCCGGATATTGTTTTTGGTGTTGCTGCTGACTGCGGCTTCTTCGGCATTGTTTCAAGTCCGGCAAAGCGAGCAGGCCATCGTCACCCAACTGGGTGAACCCATTGGCGACCCACTGGCACCGGGGCTGCACCTGAAAATTCCATTTATACAAACAGCCCATTTTTTTGAAAAGCGGCTGTTGAATATCGAGATGAACCAGGTACCGGTGATCACAGCCGAGGGCCAGGGCCTGCTGCTCTCGTATTATGCCAAATGGCGGGTTGATGATCCGCTGATATATTTTAAACGGGTACATGATCAAGGCGTCGCACGGCAAAGGCTGGGCGATTTAATCAACGCTGAATTATTGATCACCTTTGGGCAGAAGCAGTTAAGCGATATGCTTTCAAGCACACGGATGACCCTCTTGGATGAAATGACAAAACGGTGCCATCAGGCGGCTGTAGACGATGGCATGGCCATTGCCGACATTCAACTGTGCAACATTGTTTTGCCGCCGGAAAATCAAAATGCGGTATTTACCCGCATGCGGGCGACATATGCTGCCCGTGCCCAGAAACTGAGGTCGACGGGTTTGGAAAAAGCGATGCGTTTAAAAGCAACGGTTGATTTTAAAAAAGCCGATATCCTGGCCCAGGCGCAGCGCCAGGGGCAGCAGATCCGCGGCCAGGCCGATGCCGAAGCCTCCCGCATCTACGCCGTTGCTTATGCCCAGGACGTGGATTTTTTTGATCTGACCCAATCGCTGGCCGCATCGCGCCATGTGCTGGAAGATAACAGCGTGCTGCTGCTGACGCCGGAGCATGAACTATTACGGTATTTCAAAGACAGCGGGGGAAACACCGATCCGGAGAAATAAAACTCCCCGGCCAGAAAATAGTCTGGTGCGCTCAGATGGATATCAAACAAATGCCGGCCACCGTCATAAACGCCCCCACTAATTTTTGAAGCGAGACCGGTTCTTTCAGCAGCAGAATAGCGAGAAATACGGTAACCAGGGGATAGGATGCGGTAATCAGAACGATGGGGGTCACATTGCCGATGGCAAGGGCTTTGTAAAACAGCAGAATACCGGCCATCATGACCAGACCGCTCAAAAAAGCATAGACAAAATTGATACTTGTCCATTGGAAATGAAACTCTTTTGAAATTGGCGCCAAATAGATGACCACCACTAAGAATTCGCCCATGGCTGCTGCCAGTAAAAGATCCGGCGTCTTCAAGGACCTTGCGGCCAGTTTGCCGAAAAACCCCCACAGCCCCCACAAAAACGCGGTCATCAATGCATACGCCAGCCACAGCTTCATCACATCCCTCCCCGGTAGCCCGCCCCATCGACCAAAATCCGTTTCTTGACCATCCACGGCGGATCTCTATTACGGAAGCAATGAAATTGTCAAATTCTTTCTGCATCAGGAAGGGACAGAGCCGTTTCCCCGGGGAAAAGATAAAGACGATTTCCCAAAGAATGCAACCGTAAAGGGACTGCCGGTGGGGCCGGGAAGGATTGTTTTGACACAGCCGGTTTCTTGTCCTATGCTTTCATATTCACTGAATGCGCTTAACTGACGCGTTTCTGATATCACACCATGGAAAAATACAGTTCCTATGAAAATTTAAGCAAGACCGAGGTGGCGGGCAAAGATTATCATATTCGCAAACGATGCGGCAATTCCGGGATCGTCCTCATGGCCCCCCATGGCGGCAGCATTGAACCGGGAACCACAGAAATTGCAGAGGCCATTGCCGGCAACCGGCACAGTTTTTATACTTTCAGCGGCATCAAGCCTGAAGGCAATACCGATCTGCATATCACCAGCCAAAATTTTAATGAGCCCGAGGGGGGCCACATGGCACAGGCATCCTATACGGTGGTGACCATCCATGGCTGCCGGGAAACGGACAAAATGACCTTCATGGGAGGCCGTGATAATGCCCTGGTGCAGAAAATTACCTTTGAATTAATCAGGGCAGGATTTAATGCAAAAAAATCCCGACGGTTTCCCGGCATTACTGCCCGAAACATCTGCAACAGAAGCCGCCGGGGCATGGGCGCACAGCTTGAGCTGTCAATGGGATTACGGCGGGATATGTTTGAAAAAACAACACGTATTCACCGCAAAAAAACAACCCGGGCATTTCATTGTTTCGTCCGGGCGGTCCAGGCCGCACTGGCCGATTATGAACCGTCGGATCAACGGCGACCACCTGAACTATCGCAGATCAAATCAATCACGTAATGAGTCATCTGCCAGATCCCGGATCAGGCGGGTGACCTCCTTGGCAGACAGGTCCAGGGTCGCCGTGCCACCGCCGGGGTGGCGAAAACAGACCCTTTTGCCATCTGCCTTTTTCTCAATGGCCCACCGTTGCCCCCCGGGCAATTTGACTTCAGGTCCTAAGAAATCATCGGGATTGAACTGGGCGATCTGGATGAGCACCCCGAAGGCGTCTTTGGGGTGAATGAACACCTCTTTCCAGGCGTCACCGTAATCCCTGTAGCCGAAACAGGGAATCCGGTTTTCCGCCAGCACCCGGACGGATTCCTGGATATCCGGTGTTTCCAAGGTAATGTGATGGACCCCGCCGTTGGGGTGTTTTTTCAAAAAACCCTTTAAAAATCCGTCCTTTCCCCTGGGATTGAGCAACTCGAGTCTGGAAAGATCCCCCATGGAAAACATGCGCCAGGTATACTGCAGGTGGTCATCGGTGTCATGGGCGCCGGGTATGGCCCCGAAAAGGCGGGTGAAAAAGTCCCGGGCCTGCCCGGCATCCGGAACGGCGATGGACACATGGTCGATTCGTGAAATCATAACCTGCTCCTTTTGTTAACCGCCATTTTTTCCCAAAACAAGGCGTTTAAAAAATTCGGCAATCTTTTTACCTGGAATAGCTGAAACAGCCCATCCGATGGTTATTATCATAACCCATACCATGACCTCACCGGCAGGACTTAATTCCCGTGGCGCAATAATTTTCGGTGCCAACAAAAAGGCCAGACCCGTACCGATGAGTATCCGCCAGGTATCCGGTGAAAAAAGAATATAAAAAATAACATAGGCCGGTGTCGGCGGACGTTTGCTCAATTTGGGGGTGCCCCTTTCCGTAAATGCCCATTTCCTGAAATAAATTGAATGCCCTGCCGCTTCAGGATATCGTAATAAATCATGATTTGTTTTACATATTCAATGGGCTCGGTTCCTCGACAATAGCCATATTTTGCTTTTTTATAATATTTACGCTGCTGCAATAGGGGCAATGTCTTTTTCAGGGAACGCCAGATATCGGGTGAAAGGTCCATTTCCCGGGCTATGTTGCGGGCATCCAGAATATGGCCCTGGCCGATATTATAGGCGGCCAGGGCGATAAAAAGTCGATCCGGGTCCCGGGCCTTATCAAAAAAGTCATAGAGCTTTTTTAAATACCGGATGCCGGCATCTATATTTTCAACCGGGTCGAACAGATCTTTCACTCCCATGCTGTCTGCCGTGGAAGGGGTAAGCTGCATCAAACCAAACGCCCCGGCATGGCTCTGGGCCTGGGGGTCGAAATGGGACTCCTGATAAACCTGAGCGGCAATGAGTCGCCAGTCAAAATCATTTTTTAAAGCCCGCTTTTTAATCATCTGACTGTAATGGGGCAGCCGGGTTTCAATGCGGCGATGAAAGGTCCTCAGGTCAACGTAGTCGAAGTCGTCGACATCGGCATAATATTTATTGTAAAGTTTTGTAAACACCCCGTTTCGTTTGATTTTGGCAAAAAATTGATTGATCCGATCAAGCAGTTGGCGATCCCCGGGACGTACGGCCCATCCGATAGATTCTTTTTCGTTGAGGGGCACACTGACAAGCATATCAGGGTAATAACGGCGGCAGAGAAAAGCAATATTGCTATCGGCGATGGTGATATCGATATTCTTTGCGGCGACAAGGCGGATCAACTCCTCTGTGGCCGGGTCGTCTTCACATACACGGATACGCAGGTCAATCCCCTGGCCAATGATCTCTCTCAATCGCTCTTCATAGGATGTCCCCTCACGCACGTGGATTGTTTTGCCGGCCAGATCTTCGACCCGTTTAATTTCATGATTATCCCTGTGAATAATAATATGCTGCTGAATGGTCATATATTCATCGGAAAAATCAACCAGACGCCGTCGCCTGTTTGTAATCGTCAGGCTGGCGGCAACCAGATCCCCTGCTTTTTTTTCCCGCAGCGAAGGAAGCATACCGTTCCAGTTTTCTGCAATTTTGATGTTTAATTTTACCCCCAGATCATCGGCAAAGGCTTTGGCCAGATCATATTCAAAGCCCATGGGCTGATCCCGGTACAGATAATAACAATGCGCGTTGTTACGTGTAAGAACGGTAATTTCCCCTTTTTTAAGAATTCGGTCGTATGTGCTGGGCTGCGGCGATTTTGAACAACCGGGGAAACAAAACAATACGAGAACCATTATAATGGCCTGGACTATAAAGCAAAATAGCATGCTCGCTTTTTTATAGAAATAAAAAATCTTAAAGGACATGTCCGGCAATACTCCAAACCACCTGCCCCCCCGGAAAGAACATTTAAAAAACCATGGGCCTGCCAATAACTTTAAAAAAATCAGCGGTTTTCCAGGAGACAGGCTCTGCTGCATATGTTCCAGCCTGTTTTGAAAAATAAAATTATTTTTGAATACGTTGAAACATACTGTAAATGATTTCAAAATACAATTATAAAGGCCCGGATGCTATTTCCCTTGAATTAAGATGTCTTGTCTGTTAATTTATGGCGTATAAAGAGTAACTATTCCGGGGTATTCGTATAAGGCCATCCACCCCTTGAAACGCTACAAATTCCACAAAGGATCGATTAAAAGCCAAATTTTATGGTAGAATTCATACAACGCAGACAAACACGCCCGCTGAAACTTGGAAGCCTGGGGATCGGCGATAACGCGCCCATTGCCGTTCAATCCATGACCAATACGTTTACCCAGGATATTCAAGCCACCATAAATCAAATCCACCGGCTGGAAAAAGCCGGCTGCGAAGTGGTGCGGGTGGCCGTTCCCGATGAAGACGCCGCCAGAGCAATCACATTAATTAAAAAACAGATCTCAATTCCATTGATTGCGGATATTCACTTTGATTACCGGCTGGCTATTGCTTCGGCCGAGGCCGGAGCAGACGGTCTGCGACTGAACCCCGGCAATATCGGCGGCAAACAAAACGTAAAAACGGTGGCCGATTGTGCCGCAGCCCTTGGGACGCCGATTCGCATCGGCGTGAACGCCGGCTCCCTGGAAAAAAAACTGCTTGAAAAATATAATGGGGCAACGCCTGCGGCAATGGTTGAAAGCGCCCTGGGGCAGGTGGAACTGCTGGCATCTTTTGGTTTTCATCAGGTAAAGGTGTCACTCAAAGCCTCGGATGTTCCCCGCACCCTGGCGGCGTACAGGATGTTTTCAGATCGCTGTGACATCCCGTTGCATGTCGGCGTTACCGAGGCAGGGGGAATTTTTTCCGGCATTGTAAAATCGTCTCTGGGCATCGGCATGCTGCTGGCAGAGGGCATCGGCGATACGATCCGGGTTTCTCTGACCCGGGACCCGGTGGAAGAGGTCCGGGTGGGATACGAGATTCTCAGGGCACTGGATATTCGTCGGCACGGCCCTGAAATCATTTCCTGCCCGACCTGCGGCCGGACCCGGATCAATCTGTTTGATATCGCCGAGCAGGTGGAAAATGCACTGCTGACCCGAACGGTTCCCATCAAAATTGCCATTATGGGATGTGTGGTCAACGGTCCGGGGGAGGCTCGGGAGGCAGATATCGGCATTGCCGGAGGAGACGGCATCGGCATCCTTTTCAAAAAAGGAAAAGTGGTGAAAAAATTTCCCGAAGAGCAGATCGTCAAAGTCCTGCTTGAAGAGGTCGATCGTTATGAACGGCAGGCCGCCGGGAAGTAAAAGCTTTTTATGAGTTCGTCAAAATTTAAACATTATGAAAGGAAGAAGATGGCAAAGCAGGTAAAAACAGCAATTTCCCCGACCCGCGAGAAAGACTATTCCGAGTGGTATCAGCAGGTGGTTAAGGCGTCTGATCTGGCGGAACGGTCACCTGTCCGGGGGTGTATGGTGATAAAGCCCTGGGGGTATGCCCTGTGGGAAAATATTGTACGGGTTTTAGATGACATGTTCAAGGCCACCGGGGTTAAAAATGCGTACTTCCCGTTATTTATCCCCTTAAGTTTTCTGGAAAAAGAGGCCCGGCACGTGGAAGGCTTTGCCAAAGAGTGCGCCGTGGTCACCCATCACCGGCTTGAAAAAGGCCCAGACGGCGGCCTGGTTCCGGCCGGCAGATTAAATGAACCCCTGGTTGTCCGCCCGACATCCGAAACCATTATCGGCGACAGTTTCTCCAAATGGATCAAAAGCCACCGGGACCTCCCGGTTTTGATCAATCAGTGGGCCAATGTGGTCAGATGGGAGATGCGGACCCGGCTTTTTTTAAGAACCAGTGAATTTTTGTGGCAGGAGGGCCATACGGCCCATGCCACCCGGGAAGAGGCTGAAGAACGCACCCGAATGATGCTGGATGTGTATGCCCGCTGCGTTGAAGAGTACCTTGCCATACCGGTCATAAAAGGCCGCAAATCAGCATCTGAACGGTTCCCCGGGGCCGTGGATACCTTTTGTATAGAGGCCATGATGCAGGATAAAAAGGCCCTGCAGGCCGGTACGTCCCATTTCCTGGGCCAGAATTTTGCAAAAGCATCGGAAATTAAATTTCAAAATGCCCAGGAAGCCGAAGAATATGCCTGGACCACCTCATGGGGGGTCTCCACCCGGCTCATCGGTGGTTTAATCATGACCCACAGTGATGATGATGGACTCATCCTGCCCCCGAAAGTGGCATCGGCCCATGTGGTACTGCTGCCCATTATCAGAACGGCGGACGATCGCACCAACGTCATGGAATTTACCCGGAACCTTGCCAGAGATCTCGGCGATCAATATTATGCCCATCGCAAAATCAGTGTGGAGATAGATGATCGGGATATCGGTGGCGCAAGGGGATGGGACTGGATTAAAAAAGGGGTGCCCATCAGGGTTGAAATCGGCCCCCGGGACATTGCGGCAAACTCGGTATTTTTCAGTCGCCGGGACAAAGCCCATCGGGACAAAACATCAATGCCCCGGGATCAGTTTGTTGCCGGGATCACAACGATTCTCGATGATATTCAGCAAACGCTGTATGACCGGGCTGTCGCCTACCGGAAAGCCAATACCGCCAGAATTGACACCACGGCTGAATTCTATGACTACTTTACACCGAAAAATCTGAAAAACCCTGAAATTCATGGGGGTTTTGCCCTGTCGAACTGGTGCGGGTCAGCCGATTGTGAAACAAAAATAAAAGAGGACCTCAGCGTAACCATTCGCTGCCTCCCCTTAGAGACTGAAAAAACGGAAGGCCCCTGCATCTGTTGTGGAAAGCCCGGTATTGACCAGGCCATTTTTGCCAAAGCCTATTGATTGGAAAAAACCGCCGGTAATGATTAGAATCAACGAAATAATCGACAAGGTGTCGCAATACAGTTCGGAAGATGACCTTGATATCATCGATCGGGCCTATATTTACTCTGCCAGGGTTCACGACGGGCAGATGCGCCTTTCCGGTGAACCGTATCTGTCCCACCCCCTGGAGGTTGCCGGCATCCTGGCGGACATGCAGCTTGATGCCGTGAGTATTGCCGCCGGACTGCTCCATGATGTCATCGAAGACACCCATGCGACAGAAGAAGACCTGGAAAAAATATTTGGCCGGGATACACTTCAGATCGTCGCCGGTGTCACCAAACTGAGCAAGCTGACCTTTGACAGCTCCCAGGCGCGGCAGGCTGAAAGTATTCGCAAAATGCTGCTTGCCATGGCCAATGACATACGGGTGATTTTAATCAAACTGGCTGACCGGCTGCACAACATGCGCACCCTTAAATACCATAAAAATGAAGCCAAAAAAAAACAGATATCCAAAGAAACACTTGATATATATGCACCCATAGCGGCCCGGCTGGGAATTTACTGGATCAAAAATGAGCTGGAAAATATATCGTTCAAGTATTTGAACTACCATGAGGCGTCAAAGATAGAAGCCCTCGTGGACATGAAAAAAGGAGAACAGGAAGAGTATGTTGAGAAGGTAAAATCATTTCTCAAGGAAAAAATGGCCGAGGCCCATCTTGATTGCGAAATTTCAGGCCGGTACAAAAATTATTACAGTATTTACCAGAAAATGATCAGCCAGAACCTGACATTTGAAGAAATTTACGATATTATCGCATTCCGGATTATTTTAGATACGATTCCCCATTGTTATGAAGCACTGGGTCTGGTCCATTCCCTCTGGAAGCCCATTGCCAAAAAATTCAAGGACTACATCGGGATTCCCAAGCCCAACATGTATCAAAGCCTTCATACAACGGTCATCGGCCCCTATGGAGAACGTATTGAAATACAAATCAGAACCCATGAGATGGATAAAATCGCCAAATCCGGTATTGCCGCTCACTGGAGCTACAAAGAAGGCAAGCAGGCCGATGAAAAAACGAGCAGCACCTTTGCCTGGCTCCAGAACCTGATTGAGAACCAGGCGGAAGTTAGGGACCCGGACGAATTTCTGGAGAACGTCCGCATTGATCTGTTCCCGGACGAAGTGTATATCTTCACGCCCAACGGTGAGATCAAATCTTTGCCCAGGGGTGCCACACCGGTTGATTTTGCCTATCTGATTCATACCGAAGTCGGCAACCAGTGCACCGGGGCCAAAGTGAACGGCCGCATGGTACCCCTCAAATACAACCTGAACACCAGTGATATCGTCGAAATAATAACATCCAAAAACCATCACCCAAGCAAGGACTGGCTTAACTTTGTCAAAACGGTAAAGGCCCGTTCAAGGATTCGGCAATGGATCAAAAGCCAGGAAAAAGAACGCAGCACGAGCCTTGGCCGGGAGATGTGTGAAAAAGCCTTTCGAAAAGAGGGGTTGAATTTTCATGCCCTGCTTAAATCCGATAAGATGATGGAAATAGCAACGCATTTCGGATTCAAGGCCATCGATGATTTGATTGTCAGTGTGGGTTACGGCAAAATTACGCCGTTGCAGCTGATCAGAAAATTCGAGCCCAAATCCGGTAAAGATGAGATTCATGAGTCTTTTCTAGATAAAATCATGGGTCGTGTGAGGAAGAAAAAAACCGACTCGGGGGTTATGGTTAAAGGGATTGATGACATTCTGGTGCGTTTCGGAAAATGCTGTAACCCGGTTCCCGGGGATGCCATTACAGGTTATATTACCCGCGGATTTGGCGTTACCGTGCACCGGTCCAACTGTGTCAATGCGTTGAAGATGAGTTCTGAAAGGCGCGTGGACGTGCAATGGAATGAAGATTCATCCGAAACGTTCCCGGTCAAGCTTCACATTTCTTCCCTGGACAGGGTCGGCCTGCTTGCTGATATTGCCATGCACATCAGCAAGCATGGCGCCAATATTTTGAGCCTGAACACACAAACCAGGGACACCGGGGCTGTCGACAGCCTTGTCACCATCGCTGTAGATAATACCGCTCACCTGCATAAGGTATTGTCAGCCCTAAAAAAAATAAAATTTGTTCAGGAGGTAACACGGATGGATTAACAAGGGTTTTATGCCGGTGCGACACAGCCATTAATGACATGGCGGGTATGCATCTGTACACTAAGCGGTTTTAACCACCCGTCCGGATTTAATGCAATTGGTGCAGACCATCATTTTTTTTGTTTCACCGTTATAAACGGTTCGTACGTGTTGCAGATTCGGATTGAACCGCCGTTTATTTTTATTATGCGCATGACTCACATGATTGCCGACCAGTGGTTTTTTACCACATATTTCACACATCTTAGACATATTTGCCTCTCTTTGACCCTGCCAGGGTGTTTATTTAAATATCTTATAAAAATAGAATTGATTTCCATACATAAAAAAAATGCATGTGTAAAGGTTTATTTTTTCTTATTTGATTGCAGTGCCTGTTCGCTCAAAGCGATATATTCGAGGGCCTGTATATGGACACCCACATCAGGGTAATTTTTAATCACGGATTCAAACCGGCTCATGGCCGCCTGATAATGTTTGCTCTTATAATAAAAAAGCCCCACATAGAAATCGTGTCCGGCAATACTTTTAATACAGATTCTGATGTCTGCATCGGCTTTTACAGCATAGGGGTCGCCGGGAAATTGCCGGGTCAGGCGCTTGAAGGTATCCAGTGCCTTGCGGGCAGTGCTCTGGTCCCGGTCGATGGTGTCGATCTGCTCAAAATAACAAAGCCCGACTTGATAAATAACGTAAGGAATAGCCTCATTACTGGGGTGGAGACCTTCAAATGCCTCGTACGCAAGGATGGCATCTTCGTACTCATTAATATGGTAGTGGGCGTCGGCGATTTTCAGTTCCGCAAGAATGGCGTATTTGCTGAATGGATACCAGTCTTTCAACTGTTCAAACGCTTCTATGGCTTTTCTATAGTTTCCATTTTGGAATTCATCCATGCCGTCAGCGGCAAGTTCCGGGGCGGTCTGTTCCTCTTTGGTCTGAAACCAGGCACAGCCGCTAAACAAAAACATGGAAAGAATGCTGAAGATAACGATTCGTTTCATTTTTTATACTTATTTATACGGTCCCCTTTTGGTCAAAGAAGGGAACAAAATTAAACAATAAACAGTCCCGTAGCCACTTTGGGCAGCCCCGGACCATAAAAGACCACCGGCTGGTACAGGCGGCGGTCTTTTATACATTAAAGAAGACGGTTAAGGGCTTCTTCGAGTTTGGCCTTGGCAACCATGCCGGTGATCTGTTCCGCCACATCGCCGTCTTTGAAAAAAATCAGGGTCGGGATGGCTTTAATACCGAATTTTGCCGGTGTCAGCGGGTTGTCATCAACATTGCATTTGGTAAATTTCACCTTACCATCAAAAGACGCGGCCAGTTCCTCAATTATCGGTCCGATGGCTTTACAGGGACCACACCAGGGTGCCCAAAAATCAACCAGCACGGGTTTGTTCGATTGCAGTGCCTCGGCATCAAAGTTGTCATCATTAATTTCAAAAACAGAATCTGCCATAATATATTGTCCTTTCTATAGTTTACTTGGGATTTTGTTATATCAACCCTTCCCGGAACATCATTTTCAACCGGGCCGTCAAAACTCATTACCGATTGTATCTATCGCAACCATACCGGTGTGTCAATTCAAATTCAAAGCCCTATCCTGCATTACGACCGCTTGACACCGAGTTTTTGAACACCCCGATGCAGTATCCCGGGTCGGTCCACTTGAAACAGCGAGCAAGCAATTGCTTTAGCCGAGCACCGGGCCTGCGCGCTCAGTCTCCTTTAAAAACTGGTTTTCTTTTGCCCATAAAGGCCCGGCGGCCCTCCTTGAGATCTCCACTGTTTAAAGCCGTTGCCACCAGTTTTTCGGCTTTTCCAAGACCATCGGCATCCAGGGTCATCCGGTCACCCAGCATGTTGAGCAATTTTTTAATTCCCTTGATGGCCAGAGGGGCATTTCCTGTAATCTCTGCGGCCAGGTCATATGTCTTATGCGCCAGAGCCTCTCTCGGCACCAGATGATCCACCAACCCCATTGACTTGACCGCCAGCCCGCAGTATGTCTTCCCCGTCAAAAAAACCTCCCGTGTTCTGGCCATACCTATAACTTCCACAAACTGCTGCAATCCGGCAGGCGGATAGACCAGGCCGAGTCTGGCCGGCGGCATGCCCGCCTTGATATCATCGACCCCGATACGGATATCGCAGGCAATGGCAAGGTTGAGTCCGCCGCCGAAGGCATGACCGTTTAACATGGCAATAACCGGGTACGGAAAATTCCGGATACTGCTCAGTGCCAGATCGAAGGGGTTGTCTTTTTTCAGCAGACGGCTGTTTTCAGGATCGGCATCCATTGATATGGTACCGATATCGTATCCTGCGGAAAAAACAGGGCCGCGTCCTCCGGTCACCACCACCGCCCTTATGGTATCGCCGGCAGCCCATTTTTCCAGAGTCAGATGAATCCCGGCGAGCAGTTTCGGCGTCAACGTGTTTCTCTGATCCGGTCGGTTAAGGGTCAATGTGGCAATCGGGCCATTGGTGCTGATCAGCAGTTCCTTTTTTTCCATCAAAATATCTCCATTCAATAATGCCCCCGTGTTTTTATCCCGGCCGGTACCGCCATCCACGGTGCCTGCCGACTAAAATCCAATGGGTGTCGTATCCGGTTTATCCAGGTCTTGTAATGGCATTAAAAATAAAACCGTTTATTGAAATTTATTAACAACCCATGGTATAAATTTAAATTATTTTTAAAAAGGAATTTTTCATGTCATCTGTTTCCCCGTATGTCCTGCTTGCGCTTGTGGCAGGTGCCTGCCTTCCGACCCAGGCCGGCATCAATGCGCAATTGAACCTCTGGGCCCGATCTCCTGTTCTTGCCAGTGCCATATCATTTGCCGTCGGCACCCTGTGCCTGGTTCTCTATGCCCTGGTTGTCAAAACACCCCTGCCGTCCTTTTCCGAAACTTCCGTACAGCCATGGTGGATCTGGTCCGGAGGGCTCATCGGCGCATTTTTCGTGGCATCGACCCTCATTCTGGCACCCAGGCTAGGGGCCGCGCCCATGCTGGGGCTCATCGTGGCCGGTCAAATGGTGGCTTCCCTGTTTCTGGATCATTTCGGCTGCCTGGGATACCCGGTGCACCCATTGAACCTGTGGAGAGTTGCCGGCATGATCTTTATCACCGGTGGTGTTGTGCTGATACGCATATTCTGATTTTTGCTCAAAATCAAGGCATGTGATAAATATAACCGGTGCAGTCCCGGGATGATTTCATTTTGCTGCTCGAAATTGTTTGAGGGGCTTAGCGATCGTTAGGCCGGACAGCCATCATATCGTCCCCGATGGTTTTAATTTTACATAAATATCAATATGATAATTTATGACGAGACCCTGTCCGGCGTTACGACCGCTTTGCGCCGAGTTTTTTGAGCATCAAAATGAAAGCATCCCGGGGCACCCATACAAAACAGCAAGGAACCTTATTTTTGAACCTATATATTTTTTTGTCCCCAGTACGATCTCAACATCCCCAAGGCCCGAACACTTTCCATGGGATCATTGAAAACCGGAAAAACATCAATGGCCTTAAGCTGTTCAATATAGCGTCTTTCAGCGAAAAAACTCATCGCAATAGGTTTTCCGGCGTCTTCGCCCATTTTTTTAACAAACTGCAGCATGGATTCAGGGTTCTCAATGCCGCCACCAAACATTTTAGCCATCTCCGGCCCATACATAAAAGAAAGCACCAGGCCGTCAATTTCTTCCAGGGCCAGGCATTGTTTGACGGTAAAAATAAGGGCCTGTAAATCGTGTACATCTCCGAAATCCATGGGATTGGCCATCCGGATCACCCCCCCGCGCCGGAAACTTTCGATTTTGTTCAACAAGTTACGCGGCAGGGCCGGGCATAGAAAACCCGCTTTTTCACAGGCATCGCCCAGAATCACCGCAAAACCACCGGAAAGAGAGATGGCCACCAGTCGGTTGCCTGCAAGGGGCGGCAATCGCAGGGCCTTTGCGCAAACCGTCATATCATGGATATCTTTAACCCTGATGATGCCCGCCTGTTTCATGGCAGCATCCACAATCCGGTCATCGTTGGAAAGGGCAGCCGTGTGCGATTTGGCAATGCCCGCAGCCATCCGGCTGACATTGGATTTAAAAAGAACAATCGGTTTTTTTGCCCTTCGGGCCAGATCCAGCAAAGCACGCCCGTCATCGATGCTTTCCAGGTATAAATGAATCTGATCGGTATCTTTATCTATCATAAGATATTCCATGAGATCTTTTTCATCGACGTTCATTTTGTTTCCGGCACTGATAATTTTTGAAAAACCGACATGTTCTTCCGAAAAATAATGCGCCGCCTGGGTGGCAATACCGCCGCTCTGGGCGATGAGACTGATTCTTCCCTTTTTAAAATTTGCCGGTGTCATGGGGTTAAAGGGCGTACAAAGACCTGAATTGGCACAGATCACACCAATACAGTTTGGACCGATGAAACGAATATTGTGCCGCCTTGCCGTTTCAAGCAGGTCCTTTTCGACCCGATTGCCCTGGGCATCAAATTCCCGGTAACCGCCAGTGGAGACCACTGCGTGCCCAATGCCCTTTTGCCCGCAGAGGTCCATAATCCCGGCAACCTGGCGTGCCGGTACGAGAATGACAGCCAGTTCGATGCCACCTGGCAAAAATTCCGGCGTTGTGATAATATCATGGCCGTCAATGGTGCCGGGATGCTTTCCCACCGCATAAATCCGGCCGGAAAAACCAAAACTGCGGCAATTGGCAATGATATTGCGGGCCAGATTGCGGGGATGTTCACTGACACCAAAAACAGCAATGGCGGAAGGGTAAAAAAATTGTCTCATCACTGGGCCTTTCTATAAATTCAGCGGACTGCGTTTAATGAAATCGGCAACAGTTCAAAATATTCAAAAAAGGTACTTTTCAAAATCTATGATTACCAATAAAAAATATTGAACCATACTAAACCTGAATATAATTAATTTTCAATATTTTTTATTATATTGTTTTCTACTGTTTATTTAGTGATAGGATCGAACAGGTCCCGCGAAAGCCCAAAATGATATGTGCTGGAGAGAAAAAAAAAGACTCATCGTTGTTTCGTGTGGGTAAAATTGACTCGATAAAGCCTCGGGATGCTTTCATCCGGAAGCTTGAAACTGTTTGAGGGGCTAAGCGATCGTTAGGCCGGACAACGACCGAACAATTACCATGTATCTCTATTTACAAAGACCCAAACTGAGCGATTTTGTGTTTGAACAACAAAAAGCCCTGTCGGTGAGAGGCAAAAAGCGAAGAGACCTTGTTGTCGAGCGAGATATTTCTCTCTAATCAGCAATGCAAACGATTTTTAACGCGATTGGGTCAAATGTCTCAGATATTTTGCGCACCTCACCATACGATTTATGTGATTAATTTTATGTTACAGCCAGCGTTAAGTTATAGCCGGCGCATATTGGCAGCGTTTAAAAAGCTCCGACAGGCGAAGACTTTCAAAACAAACGGCAGAAACCTTGAGTATGATTTTCTCACTATGAGAGACGATCTTGCCGGCAATGTCTATCAATTTTCTGCGAACCGTGGTTGCATAAGCACCAACCGGTAAGATCGGGGCACCAACATCTTCTTTAAAGGTTTCCATCAAAAAATGACCCAGCAACATCGAATAATACCAAGCTGCATTAGGGTTGAACTTCTTGAATGGCAACTGCTCATGGCCGAAGTCTTTCAAGGCCCGGTTTGCCAGCTCGTCACTGCCACGTTCATGGTAGCAGGCAACAATGCCGTCTGCTTTCAAATAGTCTTCAGCTCCAATTTTTTTGAGCAATGTATCGATTTGCTGACCTTGGCCAATATTGGTGATGATAATCGTATCGGGCCGGCATCCAGGCAGATAGATCTGATCGCCATCATTGATCAGTCTGCAATAGATAGCTCTTCTGAACCGGTCCCAGGTTTTGCATTTACTTCCAAACTCAATATACTCCCAATAGTCTTTTTTGCCGGAACAATAACGGGTCCATGTTTCGTCTGTAGAAGCCACGGCAAAGGACTTGATATCTTTATACAGCTTCCCACCGCAGACATAGCCAATTTTCAATTCTTCACAGAAATTGAAAATCTTCTGATCGAAAAACCCGCTGTCCATACGGATAATGATGGGAACATCTTGTCGATATTGTTTGCGGATTTTGGTGACCATGTGGCGAATCATCTGTTGTACTGTGTTACCATGGTTGGAGTGTTTGTTTCCACCGCGAAAGACCGCATCAACAATCAATCGCCCCCAGTTCATTTGCAGCGGTTGAAAACCCTTTTTCTTTTTGTAGGTCGGTTTAACTCCGTGGCGGCATTTAGCATCATCGTTGTCCATCACCATGGTATCAATACCCAGTTCGATCAGTTCCGGTTGCTTGATCTTCAACTGCCAGATAAAAAGTCTCTGCAACAAGTGGCGGAACAAAAAGATTCGTGTCCAGGCAAAGGCGTTGAAGAATCGTTTAATCCTGTGGGACGAAGCCATCTCTTTCACATCTGTTTCAATACTTCCGGCATAGCCTGGGTCTTGGGCAAGCTGATCAAAGTATGTCAAATGCCGACTGGTACCGTCTGCCATGAAGCAAAGTATCTGTTTGAAAAGCTCGAAGGCAGCAATGCCTTTTTTGCTTTTCCGTATAGAACCGAAAAATCTGTCAATCAGAGAAAATATCTGGATTTGATGCAAGTATGCGACGAACAGCGTCAGACCGGCTCTACCGGTCAAACGTTCGCCGGTCATTTCAATTTTGCTAATTTTCAGTTCCTTTTTTCGGTAAGATTTGCTATGTTTCTTCATCAAGTCCTCCATCTGATTGGTATGGCTATTCTTGTTAACGCTTTCGTCGGTTTTAACAAGTATTATAGCACATTATCTTCGGATAGAGGACTTTTTTTTATTTAAAATCGCTCAAGTTAGGAAAGAATAACTGCCAAGCAGGTTGCGGCAAGCCCCTGTCCGGCATTACGACCGCTTAGCGCCGAGTTTTTTGAGCATCCGGATGAACGTATCCCGGGGCGACTCACTTGAAACAGCGAAAAACCCAAAAAGGGATATGGAAGCTAAGGATGATGAACTCGTAAAAAGTTCAAATTCAAGGCGTGCAAATTTTGTTATCATGAGGCGTAACCATCGGCCGTTGAATGATTACGGGCTGCAGCGCAACGCAGGAGTTGGACTTTTTACGAAACCGTCAAGGATTATACCCCTGGAATATACTGCAGGTGAGTAGCAAAATAGATGGCAATGGCGATACCGGTGGCCACCAGCGGGGTTAAAAACCATCCGATAACAATGTTTACCAGGGTACGCCGACTCACGGTTTTGATCCCTTTTACCACACCAACCCCCAGCACGGCCCCCACCACAGCCTGGGAAGTGGAGACCGGCACCCCCACAAAAGTATAGATATGAACGGTAACCGCTTCGGCCAAAACAACGATGAGGGCTGAAAAAGGATCCAGCCGTACGAGTTTGTTGCCCACCGTTTCCATGACCTTGCGGCTATAGGTAAAAATGCCAAAACCGATGCTCAACCCGCCGATCAGTGCCGCCGAAAAAATGCTCAACATCCCGGCCCCTACATACACCGCCGTTACATTGGCGACATTATTGGCACCCAGGGCATAGGCGCCATATGATCCACCGACGATAAGCCCGCAGCGAATCAGGATATCCGATTGAATCATGGTGAGATTGAGCCGATTATAAACTGCCCCCAATACCTTGTATAGAATAATGGCAATCACCACGCCCCCCACCGGTGTTCCGAACCAGCAACCGACAATTTTTCCCAGACCGGTGATATTAAACTGCTGGTTCAAAATACCGATGCCGATCAATGCGCCCACCACGGCCTGGGAGGTGGAAACCGGAAGTCCCAGTACGGTCATTACCGTGACGGTGACAGCAGCGGCCACTGAAGAGACCACTGCCTGCTGCAGGTTTAACTGTGTCAGGCCTTTAAGGGTTTCTATGCCGGCCTGCCCTTCGGCAAGCGCCCCTATAAGAACAAAGGTCGCAGCCAGAACAGCAGCGGTCCAGAACTTCAACATTCTGGATGTCACTGCCGACCCAAAAACATTGGAGGCATCATTGGCCCCCAATGACCATCCCAGAAAAATGCCGCCCAGCAGAGAAAACATTATACAATCCTCTTCATGCGAATGATATTGACCCGTTTTGACACCCGATCCACCTGGTCGGAAATATCCCCTATCTGCAATATAACTTGTTTGATTTGAATTTTTTGGGATACATCAAGGTCTAATCCAAAAACGGCCCGGATAAGATTGCGCTCGATATGATCACACCGACTTTCGAGCAGATCAATTCTGGAAACCAGTTCCCGTATCCCCTGCTGCGTGCTGAACAAGGCCTCGACCTGTTCCAGCATCAAGTCACAACTCTCCAGGGAACTGGTAAATAGTTCATCGATTTTCGGTACAATAAAATCAGGGAGCTCAATCTGCTGGTCCTCTATCATATGCAGAATCGTTTCAAATTGCCCTAGAATTTTATCCACCGATTCCAGCAGTCGCATAATATCCTCCCGGGATTCGGGCAAAAGGGCCTTGCCGTACATTAAATCATTGATCTCATCACGAATATCATCGCCGCGGGATTCATATTTGTGGGTCTGCTTGGCCAAAAAATCAAAACCACTGCAAAAAGGATTTGTTTTGCACGCCGTAAAGGCCTCTGAAAACAATTTCTGGGTTTTTCTGAAATTTTCAATGTAGCTGAAAATCAATGTTTCAATCTGATGCTGTTTTTTAAATAAAAATCCGAACATTGCTTCCTCCTGAAAAAACGAAAACCATACTTGTATTAATTCAAAACCCTGTTTTCAGGGTAATACATTCCATTCTGTCAGCCGTCTTTCCCGCTGCCGAAAATATTGTGATGATACCTTCGATGCAGTCTTTTAAAAGGATTTTGTCGCCTGGGTCAACATCCGCCGTTAAAATCAGATGGTCCAATTCACATTTCATCCCGGCAATTTCCACAGCCAGTTTTTCCATACACCCGGCCATATGCTGGACCGTATTGGCCTTTCCATATCCGTCGAAATAGCCCAGCACCCCATCCCTGACAGGATCAATACTATCAAAGGCCTTTTGAACCAGTTTTTTAAACGGTATTTTTAAATCCATTGGCACATTCGGTTGGTTATAAAATAAAAAACGGCAAAAAAAATCAGCCCTTTGGGCCAGATTACCCATGGATTTAACCATATTATAGACATCTTCCCGTAGAATCGGCAAAAAAGCACCGCCGTAGAGCGCCGATAGAATGTCATGCTGAACGGCAGTCGCTTCTTCCCCCTTTTCATGCGTCTGCTCGATCAGCGCAAGGGCCGTCTCAACATCATCGGCAAAATAGTCTTCAACTGCCTGACGGGCCGTTTTAAGGCATTGTTCCACCTGAAATATATGGTTTGTAATCTGTTTTATTGCTTTTTTTTCCTGACCTAAAAACATTGTTTCTCCATCTTTCAAAAAACTGACAACCATCACCAATGAATTGTAAAAAACCTAATATATCTTTACCCGGGATGGCTCCTATGGTAAATAGGGTGATCGCCCTATTTGCTGGGGGGCAAGACCCCATTTACGTCTGATTTAAATTTAAATTGAGCAATTCGCTGTTAGCCATCAGTTTAATAATTGCAAGATGGGTATTATTTCTCATTAACGTAATACCTTGGTTTGTAAAAGCTAATGGCTAACGGCCAATCGCTCAACTCAGGTCTGATTTCCATTTGGGTGGAACCGGTTATATCGGCTGAAACCAATGAACGATATTGTCTTTCAACGGTCTGGGAAGGCGGGCCAGTATATTTATGAACAGCAAAACAACTATCGTTATTGCGGAAGATCATACCATCGTCAGAAAAGGACTCCGGGCACTTTTAGAGTCTCACCCCGATTTTAACGTAATAGGAGAGGCGGAAGACGGCCGAATGGCCATCCGGTGTGTGGGTCAGTTACGGCCGGACATCATCCTGCTGGATTTGACCATGCCCAGAACCAACGGTCTGGAGGCGATTGGGGAAATCAAGAGACAATTCCCGCAAACCAAAGTCCTGGTGCTGACGGTACACAAAACCGAAGAGTATGTTCAGGCGACACTTGAAGCGGGTGCCGACGGCTATGTCTCCAAAGAGGATACCCACACGGAACTGATCATCGCCATTAAAAATGTTCTGGCCGGGAAACCCTACCTGAGCCCCGGCATTTCAGACCGGGTTATCAAAGGGTACCTGGAAGGGAAAAAAACGACTGGGCCTGAAACCCCTTTTGACACACTCACGGGGAGGGAAAAAGAAATCCTCAAACTAATTGCCGAAGGCTACACCAACAAGGCCATGGGCGAGTATCTCTGTATCAGCTTCAAAACCGTTGACAAACACCGCACCAACCTCATGAAAAAACTTGATCTTCACACCACAGCCGCCCTGACAGCCTATGCCATGGGAAAAGGACTCATTGGCCCATAGGGCCAGATGACCTGCACGGTCGTCCCTTTCTCCTTTTTCGAACAAATTGAAAAAATGCCGCCGGCAAGCTCAGCCCGTTCCTGTAAACCGGACAATCCAAAACCATGATCAAGGGCATTTTTGTTTTGTTTCCCAATCTCAAAGCCTGTGCCGTTATCTTCGATGGTCAAACGCACAGACGTTTCGTCCTGAATCAGATCCAGCCGAATCAGATCGGCACCGCTGTGCTTGGCCACATTATTAAATGTTTCCTGTAATATCCTGAAAATAGAGGTTTTTAAATTTTCAGGCATAGTTTTTGTATCCACAAGTATCCGCTTTTTGATCCTGATGCCCGAGTATATCAGCTGAAACTGCCGACAAAACCAGGTAATGGTGGCCGCCAGGCCCAGGTCATCCAAAGAAGATGGCCTCAAATCCATGGCTATTTTGCGGACCTCCTCAATGGTGCCCTGAATCATGGGCACCACCTGTTCAAGGGAGGATAAACCAGTACTTTTTTCCCCCTTGCCGCGGCCCTCGATACTGCTTTCCACACAGAATTTTATTGCCGTCAGAGACTGCCCGATACCGTCATGGAGTTCCATGGCCACCCTTTTTCTTTCCTGCTCCTGGTTCGCCAGGACCTGGGAGGAAAGAAAACGCAGCTTTAACTCGGAATGTTTCAACATTTCATCGGTTCTTTTATGTTCCCTGTAGTCATGTGCGATGCATACAATCCCAAGAATATGACCTTTTTTGTCCCGCATGGTCGCACTGGCAAAAAGAACCGGAATCCCGACACCCCTTTTGGTCAGATAACGGGTTTCAACATTGCGAATCGTTTTTGCTGTTTTTAACTCGGCGATGTCGTTTCCCATGATGAGGTGCAATGGTTTGCCCAACAGCTCTTTTTCAGAATATTCCAGAAGATCAAGGGTTGCGCGGTTGACGGTTCTGATATCACATTCAGGCCCGGTCACAATCAACGAATCGACCATGGATTCAATAATTTTTTCAACATAATCCTTAGAAACAGTGATGCGGTCCAGATCTTTTGCCATTTTGTTAAATGCCGATGCGACGACGCCGATTTCATCCCGGGATCTGATCTTAACCCGTGTATCCAAGTGCCCCCGGCCCACTTTTAAAACCGCTTCTTTCAGTTCAACCAGACGCAGTGAAAGGGTTCTGGCAAGCAAAAATAAAATAACGGCACCGAACACGACCCCGAAGCCGTCAATGAACCGACTGGCCGTTATAAAATTTTGCCGGGCCTTCCTGCTGGCCCTTGAAGCATCCTGATAAATTTTTTCAATCACGGGCTCCATGACGCTGATGACACTTGCAAACTCGCCCTGCAGCCCCTGAGTATCGCTTTTTCCGATAATCGCCTGCAGCTCAATATACTTTTTAAAAGCAATTTTATAATTTTCCAGATTTTTTAAGATAACGCCTGCCGTGGGACCTTTAATCTCAGAGACCCTGTCGGTTAACCGCTCGAGTAAAATTTCGTGTTGCCGGATATAATCGATTTCCCCCCACAGCAAATAATCCTTTTCAAAGCGCCGCAATTGAAGTAAATTCTTTACCAATTGGATGTTTTTCATCTCAGACACATCATTTTCGACATTGTGAATGGCCTGCCGCCATTCTCCCAGCACCCCCCAATCCTTGAACCCGTTTTTGTGATATGCCTTGACCAGTGCCAGGAAGCAACCATTGTATTGGTCCAGAAGCTGCCTGATATGCCGGACATCTTTTCTTCGGTCACCGCTTGTCATGCCCTCAAGCCAGGCGATATCCTGACTGATAGATTCGATAATGGCTGCATGTTTTTTCAGATAGCCGGAACTGCCGGTTTGATAAAATCCTTTTTTAATCAAATCCCTGAGCATGAAATTGTCAGCGGCAAATCTGGCATTGTGGATCTTGACCATTATCTTGTCCACACTCATATGGATCTCATTGGCATGATCGCTGTTTTTGAAAAAAAACGCGCTCACAGACAGCGATGAGAGAACAATGAGGATAATGGACACCAATCCGGCAACCATCAATTTAAAAAACAAATTTTTAGACAAAAACCATTTTTTCATTTTTATTCTCGTATTTATATGAACATTGCGGGGTATGTCTTTTTGTGGTGAATCTCTCTGTCATTTGGCGCCTCGCTGTTTCGTATGGGTAAATTTGACCGGCTACAGCCCGGGATGCTTTCATTGTCATGCTCGAAACTGTTTGAGGGGCTTAGCGAGCGTTAGGCCGGACAGCCATAAAATAGCCCCCCATAGCTTAATTTTTACATAAAATATCAATATGATGGTTTATGCCAAAACCCTGTCCGGCGTTACGATCGCTTAGTGCCGAGTTTTTTGAGCATGACAATGAAAGCATCCCGGGGGCAACCCATACAAAATAGCGAGGAACCTGTAATTTCAGTACCTGCGGCGCCCTTTAACCGTCGATCCTGAAGGGACTGTTTAATTTTTGGGTAGTTTACTAAAATGGATCGCCTGCTCTTGATAATCAAAATTTACAAAAAAACATGGTAAAACATAATAAAACCGTGTAAAATTAATTTTCAAGAATTTTATCATATTCTTTTAAGACGTGCATCAGATAAAGACAAACAGCCGCCGGTTTCAAACCCGGCAGTGCCCGCACGTCAATTGCAGGATTACGGTTTTCATTGTAATCCTTTTTTTATATTTTTTTGTCGCCAATTTTTTTCGAAAGGGATGTTATCATGGGTAAAACCGCAAAACTTGTTATCGAGGGTAAAACCTTTGAACTGCCGATTATCAAAGGGACAGAAGGGGAAAAGGCAATCGATATTTCCCAGCTTAGAAAGCTTTCCGGTCATATTGTACTGGATCATGGAATGGCCAACTCCGCAAGCTGCACCAGTGCCATCACCTTTATGGATGGAGAAAAGGGGATTTTAAAATATCGCGGCATACCTGTTGAAGAACTTGCCGAAAAATCAACCTTTGTGGAAACCGCCTATCTCCTGGTGAAAGGGCGCCTGCCCACAAGAAAACAGCTCAACCGGTTTTCCATAAGACTCAACGACAACTCCCTGGTTCATGAAGACCTGCAGCTTTTTTATCGAAATTTTCCCCGGGCATCCCACCCCATGGGCATCCTGTCTTCAATGGTGAATGCCTTGAAAAGTTTTTATCCTGAGCTTGAGGATCTGTCCCGGACCGAAGAGATCAATATCACGGTAACACGCCTGCTGTCCAAGCTTAGAACCATGGCGGCCATGTCGTACAAAATTTCACGCGGACACAAGGTGGTCTATCCGCGCCCTGACCTGTGCTACTGCTCGAATTTTTTAAACATGATGTTTGACACCCCGGTGCGGCCATATGAACTCGATGATGATATCGTGCAGGCCCTTAACGTTTTCTGGATATTACACGGAGACCATGAACAAAATTGTTCCACCGCCACTGTACGGGTCGTGGGCAGCGCCCGCGTCAATCTTTACGCCGCCATATCCGCAGGTATCGCCGCCCTTTGGGGGCCGTTGCATGGGGGGGCCAACCAGGCGGTGATCAAAATGCTTGAGGAAATATACAGCTCCGGATCGGATGTAGCTCCTTTTATAAAGAGGGCCCGGGATAAAAATGATCCGTTTCGCCTCATGGGATTCGGGCATCGGATCTACAAAACCCATGATCCGCGTGCAAAAATAATCAAATCCGTCTGTGACAGGATGTTGAAAAAACTTCACCGTCATGATCCCCTGCTGGATATCGCCCGAAAACTCGAGGAGGTCGCCTTGAAGGATTCCTATTTTATAGACCACCACCTCTATCCCAATGTCGATTTTTACAGTGGTATCGTCCTCAGGGCCATGGGTATCCCCACCAATATGTTCACGGTCATGTTTGCCATCGGCCGCCTTCCCGGATGGGTTGCCCAATGGCAAGAAAGTACCTTGGATCCAAACTGGAAACTGCACCGTCCCAGACAAATTTATACCGGCCCTTCCCAGACAGCCTATGTGCCGATTGATCGCCGAAACGATACCATGATAGAAGAGTAAGAAATCCTGGCCCAAGGGACCCTGTTTTTCAGGTTAAGGCCCTGCAAAAAGCATTTTAACATGGTCTTAACTTGAATAAATAAGGATAAAGAAAGGAAGGAAGGAAAGGTTGGTTGTTCTGATGGGATATTTTTCCCTGGCCCTTGTCATGTCAAAGGGCCAGGGAAAACCGATCAGGTCTCTTCAACGGTGATTGCATCGGCTTCACATACTTCAACACAGCTTTCGCAGCCCAAGCATTCTTCCGCATTTACGGGGACGGATTTCTCATCCTGCATTTCAAAAACCTCTACAGGACAAACATCGACACATTCTTCACAACCTTCACATTTTTCCGGGTCAACAGTCGGATTAAACGCCATTTTGAAATTCTCCTTTTCTATAAATTAAAATTTTGAGCATAAAACAAATATCTTATTATCGAAAATTTCCTTATACCAATTGATACATTGAGTCAAGCCTTCTTGGTGTTTTTTTTGCTCATTGGACGGCGCAATGTTTTTATATTTTGTTTTGTTGCATTATTTCAAATAATTACCTTCCGATAAACAATTTTTTAATGCAGGACTGCCAGGATGTTCAAGCAATCGTTTTATTGAATGGATTTAACCGGTTAGCAAAATCAACACTCAACAAAACCGATCAATGTGTTTTTAAGTGAGGCATCGTTGCTTTGGTCCGATACGGACCCGGCCCCTTTCATGGCGGTGCATTCTGCAAAAAACGCCCGGGGAGACAACCCTGCTGCCCGATACAATGTCAACGTCGCCTGTGGGCCCACTGCTTTTTCCGGAACAGCCCCAGTGGCGATAGGATCTCCGCCCACAGGCACCGGGGCGGTCACCAGCATTTCCAGGTTCCGCTGGAACCGCTCCTGCCAGGATGTCTGGGCTTTTTTTGCATTTTCCGCCGGCAATAAAGCCTCGGCATTGGAAAGGATCTTCATCCGGGGTGATTTTTCCAGCAGATATTCCATGACCGCCCGGTTGTCGGTCACATATATGCCGGATGTTTTTTCAGCATGTTGTACCAGGTGTCCAAAGGCATTCAGACGTTCGGGAATCATGTAGCCCCCCAAACTGTCTCCGGATGTCAAGGTGACGGATGCCGCATCCAGAGGCCCTGTTTCCGCTTCTCCCTTTAACTGCTTGAAAAGGGTACGCTCCATTGCATCTGCTGTTTCAAGGCAAATGGCGGACTGATCATTCTGTTGATCCATCCGCTGGGCAATCAAAAGAAAAACCCTGGCATTAAAAAGCATTTCACCCTCGTTTAATGCCGGACTGTGGGGGCTGCCCGGGCCAGAATTTTTCCGGATTTCCTTTTTGATCTGGGCCGTGGATGTTTCCGCAAAAAAGGGCGGCCAATTCCCCCGAATTTTCAAAAAAGCCATGTCACTGCCCTGATGCATGGCGGTCCAGGTGTTAAATTCTTTTAAAACCGCTGCTATTTTGCCTTCGGCCCCCTGCACAGGTAGCCCTATATCCAGAAGTCCCTCATCTTCAAAGGCTTTCAGGGCATCGGGTATCAACGGGGCACATGGCTGATATACGGTGATCCGTCTGAAAAAAAAATTCAACTTATCAAGCATGGATTTCGAAACATAGGTATATGGAAAATAGATGGGTTTCATGAAGGCTGTCCCTGTGTCATGGGTTACAAAATTAAATTTTACCATCTCTCACACGCACACCACGGGCCTTTAACCGGTCCCGGATCTGATCGGATAAAACCCAGTTTTTATCTTTCCGGGCGTCTTCCCGAGCCCGAACAAGGTTCTCGATCTCTTTATCTGTCATGGGCTCTTCAAAGGTAAAAACATGAAGCACCGTATTGATGCTTTTAAATTCAGTTACAATTTTCAGGGCATCGTCCGCCCCGATTTTTCTTTCCAGTATCAGAATATTGATTTTTTTAATATTCTTAAATACGGAAGCCATTGCCGCCGAAATATTCAAATCATCATCCATGGCATCGGTAAATCCATGTTTGATATCATACAACAGTTGATTCAAATCGGCATAAGCCCCCTGGCCCTGAACCGTCAGCAACGACCGGATACACGCATCAAGCCGATCCAGGGAACGCCGGGCATCCTCAAGCCGATCCACGGAAAAGGTCACCGGCTTTCGATAATGTCCGGTTAAAAGCCAATATCGAATTTCACGACCGGAATACCTCATGTCCATTAAATTTTGCAGGGTAAAACCAGCCCCGTTTGTATCTACCTTTTTACCATCAACCATGACCCGGTCACAATGAACCCAGTAGCGGGCCGGATTTTTTCCGGTAATCGCAGCAGCAATGGCGATCCGGTTCTCATGATGGGGAAACATCAACTCGCGGCTGCTGGTATGAATGTCATACCGTTCACCGAAATATTTCATGGCCATGGCCGCACACTGGAGATGCCACGCCGGTCGGACATTGCCCCACGCCGTCTTGGTATAGATGCCCCGTTTCAGCTCCGAAAGTCGGGATCGTTTCAACAACGTGAAATCGCGGGGGTTGTCCTTTTCATATTCATCCAGATCCACGGTGGCACCGAGCCTTATCTTATTGATATCCACTCCCGACAATCGACCGTACTCACCAAAACGGGAAATATCGAAATAGATGGACCGCAGTTTTTCATAGGCATACCCTTTTTTGATCAGCTTTCCGGCCAACGTCACCATATCGTCAATATGCTCACTGGCACGGGGATATTTTGCCGCCGGTTTAACGCCTAAAATAGACAGGTCCTGCATGACGGTATCGATATGCTGCCGGGTAAAATCGGAAAGGGCCAGCATCGCTTTCTCGGAACCATTGATGGTTTTGTCATCCAGATCCGTGATATTCATGATATGGGTAACATCATAGCCGCGCAATTCAAGATAACGGCACAGCAGATCGGCAAACACAAAACGGCGGCATTCCCCCAGATGCATTCGCGCATGGGCTGTGGGGCCGCATGAATACATGGACACCTTGCCCGGGACCAACGGTTCAAAGGGCTCTTTGGACCGGCTCAGGGTATTGAACAATCGAAGGGGAATGGGATCTTTTACCGTAAAAAGGGATGTACTCAGGTATCGTTCCCCGCCGTCTGGAAAGATAACGCCCAGGGTGCCCGATGTCATGGTTTCGGCTTCCCGGCAGGCAACGGCCATGGCCGCCCCACTGCTCATTCCCACAAACAGGCCCTCCTCCCTGGCAAGTCGCCGGGTCATTTCAAAGGCATCTTCATCATCGATGTTCACCTTTTTATCCAACCGGCTTTTTTCAAATATCTCGGGGCAATACGCCTCTTTCATATTTTTAAGGCCCTGAATTTTATGCCCCAGAAAGGGCTCAACACCAACGATTTGAATCTCAGGACTATATTCTTTCAAACGCCGGGCCATGCCCATCAAGGTGCCGCTGGTGCCCATGGTGGCCACCAGCATTGTCAGGCGCCTGCCGCTCTGCTGCCATATTTCCGGTGCGGTGCCATGATAATGTGCTTTCCAGTTGGCGGGATTGTTGTACTGGTCCGCCATAAAATAGGTTTCAGGGTTTTCGCGAACCAGCCGGTAGACCTCCTCAATGGCGCCGTCGGTGCCCAGGTGGCCGGGCGTCAGAAGGATCTCGGCACCCCGGGCCTTTAGAATTTTCCGCCGTTCGATACTGGCGGCATCGGACATGGCCAGCAACAACCGGTATCCTTTGACCGCACACACAAGGGCCAGGCCAATACCGGTATTGCCGCTTGTCGCTTCAATGACGGTCTTGGCAGGGGTTAATTCTCCGGATTTTTCTCCTGCCTCAATCATAAAACGAGCCGCCCGATCCTTGATGGAACCACCCGGATTGGTGTATTCCAGTTTCACCAGAATTTTTACGTTGGGATTCGGATTCAGTTTTTTGATTTCAACCAGGGGCGTATTACCGATGGCATCTAAAATAGAATAGTTCATATGGCCAATACCTTTAAAAGTTCCTCTTTAACCCGCTCCTGATCCTGTCCGGCATCTATAATTTTGAAACGGGACGGTTCCTGCCGGGCCATGTCAAGATAGCCGGCCCTTACCTTTTCATGAAACTCGATTTTTTCTTCTTCGAATCGTGTTTCCCGTTGGGTCCGGTCTCCCTGCCGGACCGCTTTCCAGGCACGTGTAAGACCTGTTTTCGCCGGAAGATCAAACAAAATCGTCATGTCCGGTTTTAACCCGCCCAGCACCAGATGATGCAATGCCATGATCAGACCGATATCCAGACCCCGGGCATAGCCCTGGTAGACTGTCGTGGCATCGAAAAAACGATCACAAATAACGGTTTTTCCGTCATCCAGTGCCGGTTTGATAACCGTTTCCACATGCTGAACCCGATCCGCATTATACAGCAGCAATTCAGTCAGCGGACTCATTTCACCACATTCGGGATCCAGCAGAATAGAACGGATTTTTTTGCCGATGGCCGTGCCCCCCGGCTCCCGGGTGACCGTACAACTATGACCATTGCTTTCAAGGAAACACACCATCTCTTTTATCTGGGTCGTTTTACCTGCGCCTTCTATGCCTTCAAGTGTAATAAACATCTGTTTTTATTCCATTTTAAACTGAATCCGCTTACGGGGTGCGCACGACAGAAAAAGACGACTTAAAAAACTGCCGCCCCAAAAGCCGATGATAACCGGTCCAGGACTCATTGGGGTCTTCTGCGGCCATAAAGTTCCGAATACCGGTGACCTTTGAATCAATTTCATCGATATAGTTCAGCAGTATGGCCTCTATGGTTTTTGGAACCTCGGGAGATCCAAATTCACGACTGCCATGGTGGCTCACGATAAGGTGCTTTAAAAGCAGGGCCAGATCTTCGGGGAAATCCGCCACGCGGCCGATTTTTTCCTCTATCATCTGAACACCAATGACAATATGACTCAACAGCCGCCCCTCATCGGAATAATCCAGGCAACGGGAATATGCCAGTTCCCGCACCTTGCCGATATCATGCAACATCGCTCCGGTTAAAAGCAGGTCCATGTCGATCCCGCTGTAGTGCCCGGCTATTCTATCGACCAGCAGCGCCACCGACAGGGTATGCTCCAGCAGGCCCCCAATATAGGCATGATGCATTTTTTTGGCTGCCGGCGCTGTTTTAAATTGTTTTACAAAATCTGTGTCATCCCAGAAAACGCCTAAAAGTGATTTTAAGGGCCCCTGGGCCATGGCATCGGTCAACGCCACAATCCTTTGAAACATCTGATCAACATTTCGCCCGGTTGCCGGCAAAAAATCAACGGGATCCACATCATCGGGTTTGACCGGTACCATTTTTTTAACCACCAGTTGCAGGGTGCCCCTGTATTCCGAGACATGACCCTGCAAGCTGACAAAATCTTCGGGATGAACCAGGGCCGCTATTTGATCTACGTCATCCCATATAACGCCTTTAAGTGTCCCCGTCTTGTCTGCAACGGCAATATTTAAAAAATTATCGCCGTTTTTTTTCTGGCCCATGGTTTTTTCCGACAGCATAAAAACATCATCTATCCGGTCCCCACTCTTGATATCCTTGATAAACATTTTTTTCATACAATCACCCCCGTATTTCCCAATCCCAGGTTTTAAGATCTTCCAGCATGTTATAATCGGTCATGTCGCATTTGATGGGCGTGATTGAAATAAGGTTATCGCAAACAGCCGCCGCGTCAATGTCCGGGCTTACAAAATCAGATTGCAATTTACACCCCTGCCAGTAATAGACTCGCTGTCGAGGATCTTTTCTTTTTTCAAAATACTCGGGAAAAAGCCGGGTGTCCTGTTTGCTGATTTGCACACGGGCAGATTTACCCACCGCCATACCGGGAAAATTGACATTCAACAGCGTTCCGAAAGGCAGGCCTTTTTGTAAAACAGTTATCGCAAGATCTTCAATAAACCGGGCGGCAGGATCATAATGACGCGGTTTCTGTCCGCAAACAGAGACCGCAATGGCCGGCACACCATACAACGTGGCTTCCCGGGCGGCCGCAACAGTTCCCGAATAATTAATATTGACCCCCACATTGGCACCCGGATTGATGCCTGAAACAACCATGTCCGGTCTGCCTGCAAGCAGTTCCATAATCCCCAGTTTAATGCAATCCGCCGGGGTTCCGCTGACGGCATAACCCGTTGCCCCGTTAACGCTGATCTTTGACGCCCGTATGGGATCATACAGTGTGATACCATGGCTCACGGCACTCCGTTCCCGATCAGGCGCAATCACAGTGACATCATGCCGCCGGGCAAACCGATTATAAAGCGCCCATAAACCCTCGGCATAAATGCCGTCATCATTGGTCAATAAAATTTTCATGGTCCCCATGTTCCGAATTGTTTTTTTATGCGTTTTACATTAAACACCATACTTTAAAATAGTATCATTGCCCGACGTTTCATAGCACAAGCCGCTTCACAATAAAGGGTTACCCTGAAAACAGACGGGTTCCAAAGCCGTAAGTTCAACAAATATAACTATTACTTGACTTTTTCAACCGAAATGATCTTATATTTTAAATTTCGAGGCCCATGGGGGTATCGTATAAAATCTGGATTTTATACGATTTATTAAATATTCTGATCCGGCCCGAACAAAACTGAAAAATAAATATCTATGCCTAAGACAACACCTGCGAACAACACGGCCGGGCGCGATAAAAAGGCCCCATGCCCGCCAGATTCGGTATCTGCCGGAATTCAACGCATTGGGCTGTTCCTTTTGATGGCGGTCGCTGGGGCCCTCCTGGTGACAGGGTTTTGTATCACGGTTCAGGCCCAGCCCTTAAAGCCCTTGACGGATGCAACGCCCAACTCACCATGGGAAATCACTGCCGACCAGATCCAGTACGACACCCAGGCCGAACGATACGTTGCCAACGGGAATGTGCTGATTCAGAAGGCAGATAAAAAACTCAGTGCCGATTTTGTTCGCTTTGATCAAAAAACCATGCAGGCCCATGCCACGGGTCATATTGTAATGTCCAGCGGAGATGACATTCTCTGCGGCGATCGTATCGAGATAAACCTGAACAGCGAAACCGGTACGCTTTTCAACGGGACCCTGTTTCACAGCGAAACCAATTTTTACATCCGGGGCGATCGGATTGAAAAAATCGGCAAAAATTCATACAGTGCCCAAAAAGTCCGTATTTCCACCTGCGACGGAGACCATCCGGACTGGCGAATCACCGGCAGAGATCTGAATATCACCATTGAAGGCTATGGAACGATAAAGCATGCAGCGCTCTGGGCGAAAGGGGTGCCCGTCATGTACACTCCCTGGCTTGCATTCCCGGTGAAACTCAAACGACAGTCCGGATTGCTCTCCCCCCAGATAAGTTTCGGTGACCGCAAAGGGACGGAGTATATTCAGCCGGCTTACTGGGCCATAAACAAAAGCACTGATGCCACTTTTTATGAACACTATATGGCAAACAGGGGCAACAAACTGGGCCTGGAATATCGATATGCCCTGAACAGGGAATCAAAGGGCGTCCTGATGGTGGATTTTTTTAATGACCGGCAGATTGACGACGGTACAGGGGACACCAGCAGTGACTGGGGGTATGATGATGACGATGACCTGCGAACCAACAAGGATCGTTACTGGTTCAGGATGAAACACGACCAGGCCCTGGGCTTTGGGTTCACGGCAAAATTCGATCTGGATATCGTCAGTGACCAGGATTATCTGATTGAATTTAAAGACGGGTACACCGGTTTTACCGATTCCGGAAACTACTTTAGCAACGCCTTTGGACGGGGGTTTGATGATTACAATGATTCAACCCGGCTCAACCGCTTTAATTTAAACAGAATATGGGACAGTTACAGCCTTAATGCCGAAATGCGCTGGTACGATGACGTCATCAAACGGCGCGGGGAAGGAGAGGATGACACCCTCCAGCAATTGCCCTTTATCGGGTTTGATCTCTCCCGAAAACAATTCCGCAAAAGCCCGTTTTATTACGACCTTGATTCTGAATATGCTTATTTTTACAGGCAATCCGGTACCAGGGGCAACCGGGTGGATATCCATCCGCGATTTTATCTGCCATGGACCTGCGACGGGTATTTCACCGTTGAACCTTCCGTGGGGCTGAGACAGACAGCCTGGATGGTTGACGATTATGAAAACGAGGCCACGGCAAAAAATAAGTTTAACCACCGCACCATTTACGACATTAAGCTGGACCTTGCCACGAATTTATACCGGATATATGCCCCTTCCGTATTCGGGGGGACCGCCTGGCGGCACGCACTTACCCCCCGGGTGGTGTACGATTATATTCCGAACCAGAATCAGGACGAATATCCTGATTTCGACGACATTGACCGCATTGAATCTCAAAATACAATAACCTATTCCATCACCAACGCCCTGACCGCTAAATATTTAATGCCCGCAAATCATAATACAAAAAAGGCCATGGCCGTTTCTCCGGGTGATTTGTACCGGTATAAGCAATTTTGCCGCATCAAACTGGAACAAAGCTATGACTTTAACGAGGCACGGGAGCCGTCCGGCGAGCCTTTTTCCCCCATCAGCGGCGAACTTGAACTGAAACCGTCCGATATGATATCACTTCAAGCAGATGCCCAGTGGTCCGTATATGAAAACGATTTCTTCTCCGACAATATCGCACTCAAATTCACCAACGGCCGGGAAGACAAATTGTCTGTAGAATATCGCCACCAGGATGAGGATGTCGACGATGACGAGAACGAGAAAACCCACTCATTGTACATAAACGGCCTGATAAATATAGGCGACCGGTGGGCGCTGTTTTCCAAATATGAGCACAGCTTTGAGGATGACGCTGACCTGACCGTTGCCGCGGGGTTCCGCTACCGGGCCAGTTGCTGGGCATTGGAATGTAAATACAGCGATGAAAGCGGTGACCGAAAATACGCATTTATGGTCACACTGAACGGTCTTGGTGACATTGGCACCAGTTTTTAAGTAAAAACCACCGTCTTTTTTGGCTGGGAACGACCCAGTTGCTTGACACTTTGAAAGCAGCACTGTAAAAGACAAAACCAATTTTAATTTCAGCATTCAGCCGTTTAACAGTCCGACTGCATCCCATGACCGGCTGGATATCTTTAAAAGCGCCCGATGCGGATGATGCTGACAAAAAGGATTAAAATAAGTGAAACTACCCCGGGCCTGGTATGTTCTGCATACGAAAAGCAGATTTGAAAATGTGGTGCATGAGGGACTCAGTAAAAAATCCGTGGAGGCCTTTTTGCCCAAAATTCAGGTTCATAGCCGACGACGGGACCGCCGGGTCATGATACGGGTGCCGCTCTTTCCAGGATACCTGTTTGTAAAAAGCGACCTGGACGCCCGTGAGCACCTAGAAATCCTGAAAACAACAGGCGTGGTTCGTTTTATCGGCAACAAAGAAGGCCCCCTTCCGGTACCTGATAAAAATATAGAATCCCTCATCATCATGGTCTCGGAGGCCCATGAGATTACCACGGGCAAACGGTTTAAAAAGGGAGACAAAGTCATCGTCGTTAACGGGCCGTTAACCGGTATAACCGGATTTTTTGAACACTACCGGGGAAAAGGACGTGTGATTGTCACCATCGAGGTACTGGGGCAATACGCCGGTGTGGATGTCAACGAGGAAGATGTTGAGAGACTCCCTGAAATATTATCTTAACTACTTGACTTATTACTAACTTATGGTTTATTGTCATAAAAATATGCGAATACCTTGGCTGTTTGGTGAAATCCTGCGCATTGACAATAAAAGGTTTTTCTGACTATTTTCGATAACAGCGTGCAATAAACTGAAAATTTTAAAGAATCAAAATTGGCGGACTCGGTTAACGTCTGAGCCATGCGTTTGGCGCTCTTTTCCCAAAGAGCTCAATATCGCTCACAAATGACATTTTTTAGTTGGTCTGGATTCGTATTTAACACGGATACGCAAAAATATTTCAAGCATTTACGTTTGACCGTGTCTTAAGGAGGGTTTATGAACAAACTGGAGCTTATCTCAGCCCTGAAGCATGAAGCAAATATCTCAAAACTGGAAGCTGCCAAGATCGTCCAGATATTTTTTGATTCCATGGCCAGCGCCATGGCCCAGGGTGAGAGGGTTGAAATACGTGGCTTATGCAGCTTTTTTGTCAAAAAATACAAGAGTTACACCGGCAGGAACCCTAAAACCGGTGAAAAGGTTACGATTCAACCTAAACGGCTACCGTTCTTCAAATGTGGTAAAGAATTAAAAGAACGGGTTGATAAGTAAATTTTGTGTCGGGCTTTGAATCAATAATAGATCAAAAGCGTCCCCTGCAGCTTTTAACCACACTCCTTAAAAAAGGCACCATACCCCATGCGCTTCTTTTTACCGGGATTACCGGGGCCGGTAAACACAGTGCCGCCATCGCTTTTGCCATGGCATGTAACTGCCGTGGCAAAGACGCCGCCAGCAAGGTGCACCGTATAGGCAACGCCCATAATCCTTCCGATGAACATGCAATAGTGGAACCCTGCTGTGCCTGCCGGCCCTGCCGAAAAATTCTATCCAACGCTCATCCGGATGTTCTGTCTATTAAACCCAGTGGCGCAATTATCAAAATTGCTCAAATTCGCGACTTGTGTCATATGCTCACCCTGAAACCGTTTGAAGCAATGTTACGGGTGGTCATCATCTCCCAGGCCCAGGCCATGAACCCTGAAGCCGCCAATGCGCTTCTAAAAGTTCTGGAAGAACCGCCCGATTCAACCATACTGATATTGACCGCCGAGCAGACATCCGATCTCCTCCCGACGATTGTATCACGCTGCCAGCAGATCAGATTCAACCCGATTTCCCGTAAAAGCATTGCGCGCTATCTGACCCTGAATCAACGGATCCCGGCACAGCAGGCAACCATCATTGCCGGCATGGCCGGCGGCAGCCTATCCAGGGCTCGCGTCATGAGCAAAACAGGATGGATGGATTACCGCAACTGGCTTTTGTCCGCCAGCGGCCTGGATAACCCCGGCGCATTGTCCCTGCGGCCGATAAATGTCCTGCTGGCGTTTGCCGAAAATCTGTCCAGAAAAAAAGAGTCCTTGCCAGATGCGCTGGAAATCATTAAATCATGGTTGCGGGACCTTGTGGTGTGTCAATATGATGATAAAAAGGTTATCAACACGGATATGACCCCAAGGCTTCAAAAAATTGCAGAAAAACTTTCAACCGAATCGCTGCTGCTGAAAATAGAGGCGATTCAAAAAGTGCAGCACAATATTGAATCAAATGCGAACCCGCGCCTCAGCCTGGAACTGTTAATGCTTCAGTTTGCTGAAAAATAGGTGGCATTTTGAACACGTTTTATTCCACAGCAGATACAATAAAACGTTAACGACTTTCATATATTAAGGTATTACAAACTTTTGCTGATGAAAAAAAAAGTAGGCATACGATTTAAACCCGCCGGCAAGGTGTATGACTTTGATCCCGGCGCATTTGTGTTAAATTGCGGAGATCGTGTCATTGTGGAAACGGAAAAGGGCCTCGGCTTTGGATTTGTCGCCGTCAACTCGAAAGTTAGGGCCGAAAAAGACAGTGGCAAGCCTTTAAAAAAAATTTTCCGTATCGCCACCGAGAAGGACTTTCAACAAAAAGAAAAAAACATGGAAACGGAAACCCAGGCCTTTGACTGCTGCCTTAAGCACATCAAGCAACTGGGTCTGGCCATGAACCTGTTCTCTGTCGAAAGCACGTTTGATGCCAGTCGGCTTACATTTTTTTTCACCTCGGAAGGCCGAGTGGATTTCCGCCAACTGGTCAAAATGCTGGTCAAAGAGTTTCGTGTAAGGGTTGAGATGCGCCAGGTTGGAATCCGTAACCAGGCCAAAATGTGCGGGGGGATCGGAAGATGCGGCCGGGAGCTGTGCTGCTCTCTGTTTATGGAAAAATTCGACCCGGTTTCCATCCGTATGGCTAAAAAACAGGGCCTTTCCCTTAACCCGACTAAAATTTCCGGTCAATGCGGGCGGCTTATGTGCTGTCTTACATTTGAGGATGAAACCTACCGGAATTTAAAAAAATCTTTCCCTAAAATCGGCAAAATCGTCCAGACCGCCAACGGCGAGGGCAAAGTTATCCGGCACAATGTTATCTGCAACCGGATATCCCTGCGTCAAAGCAACGGTGTTGAAATAGAAACCGGACTGGACACCATCATCAAGGAGACAAACTAAACATGTCAGAACCTTTTTATATAACAACGCCCATCTACTATGTTAACGCCAGGCCCCACCTGGGCCATGCCTACACAACCATCGCAGCCGATGTCACCTGCCGGTACAACCGCATGCAGGGCCGGGAATCATTTTTTCTCACCGGAACCGATGAGCATGGAGATAAAATTGTTCAGGCCGCCAGGGATGAAAATCTGACACCCAAGCAGTATGCCGACAAAATCAGTAATCTTTTCAAATCCCTGTGGCCGGAGCTGAACATCTCCAACGATGCTTTTATCCGCACCACGGACCCGTCTCACATCCTGCTTGTAAAACAGATCCTGCAACGCATTTATGACACGGGCGATATTTATTTCAGCGAGTATGAAGGGCTGTACTGCTTTGGGTGTGAACGGTTTTACACCGAACGGGAGCTTGTTGACGGCAAATGCCCGGACCATCAGACAAAACCGGAAATCATCAAGGAATCCAACTATTTTTTTAAAATGAGCCGTTACCAGGAGTGGCTCATTGACCACATTAATACCCACCCTGATTTTATCCGTCCCGAGCGGTATAAAAATGAAGTTTTGTCCTTTTTAAAAGAACCCTTGGAAGACCTGTGCATTTCACGACCGAAGACACGCCTGCAATGGGGGATTACCCTGCCATTTGACAAAGAGTACGTTACCTATGTCTGGTTTGATGCATTGCTGAACTATATCTCGGCACTGGGCTACCCTGATGGGGATGGTTTTAAAAAACTCTGGCCGGCAGCCCAGCATATCGTGGCCAAAGACATCTTGAAACCCCACGGCATCTACTGGCCCATCATGCTCAAGGCAGCCGGGATTGACATCTATCAGCACCTGAATGTCCATGGCTACTGGAATGTCGATGAGAGCAAAATGTCCAAAAGTGTTGGTAATGTGGTGGAACCGCTGTCATTGAAAAATGTATACGGTCTGGATGCCTTTCGCTTTTTTCTGATGCGGGACATGGTTTTCGGACTGGACTCAAATTTTTCAGAAGATGCCCTGGTACAGCGCATCAATTCGGACCTGGCCAATGACCTGGGCAACCTTTTCTCCAGGGTTATTACAATGGCCCATAAATACTTTGACGGGATTGTCCCGGCGCCTGATCCGGCCACTGAACAGCAGCTTGAACTGGGACTGGCCGCCCAGGCAACCGTTGCACTGCTGGATTTCGAAAAAGCCATGGACCAGTTTGCCTTTCACAAGGGCCTAATTGCCACATGGGAATTTATAAGCCGGATGAACAAATATATTGATGTCACCGCGCCCTGGGAGCTGGCAAAAAACAAATCAAATCAAAAACAGCTCGAAGTCGTCATTTATAATCTGCTTGAAGGGCTTCGGTTTATTTCCGGCCTGATCTATCCCGTCATGCCCGATACCGCCGGAAAAATGCAAGAACATCTGGGCCTGGCGCCTGACAAGACGTTTTACCGCATTGATCTGCTGAAAACGTGGAATGTCATGAAACCGGGCACCCGACTGCCAAAATCCATTACCCTGTTCCCCAGAATTGATGTCAAAATAAAAGAGGCGCCCATGGAAGAAACACAGCCGATTTTACCTGAAATCAAACCGGAAATCAGCATTGACAAGCTTGCCGCCATTGATCTGCGGGTAGGCACCATCGTCCATGCCGAGGCGATCCCACGTGCCCAAAAAGTGCTTAAACTGGAAGTGGATATAGGGGAAAACCGGACCATTGTTGCCGGTATTGCCGCCAGTTACGACCCGGATGAGCTCATGGGAAAACAGGTCATCGTGGTGGCCAACCTGAAGCCCGCCAAATTGATGGGCATCCTCTCCAACGGCATGCTACTGGCGGCCGTTGACGGTAAAAAATGCGCCGTTGCAACCCTTGACGGCACGGTTTCGCCGGGAACGCCTGTAAAATAATCAAAAACAGGGCATCCCGGGTTAGGTAAAAACGCCCTGCCTTTTTACAAAAACGTGACCGGGCAAATGACGGATGCCAAACTATATTCGTATTTATACTGAGTTGAAGCGCAACATGTTCCAACGACGACCCACGTTACATAACAAGCTCTTTAAGGCAGACTGGCGGGCCTACCAAAACGGTTTGATCCATACCGGAAATATAAAACGGCTGGTTTTAAAACGGATCAAATACGCAATACTCCTGCCGGTTCTGGGGATCCTTTTATATTTCGGGGTTACCGGGCTCGTTGATATGGCCGACGGACGATATCGCCCTAAAAAGAAACAAGCGTCTGCCATTTCGGACGATGCGAATTTAATGAGCAAGGCCGAGATCCGAACCCGTATCGACAGTGACCTGATATTAAACCTGAAAAGCAAAACCGTTTCTTTCGGACATGCCGGCGAACAGTTCAACGCCACAACCAGCCTTGATACGGATCTTCAGGCCTATATGATCGAGCAGATGGACTGGCGCTCCCCCCGGTACACACCCCGCTATCTGGGTATCGTCGTGATGGACCCCGTCACGGGAAGGGTTCTGTCCATGACGGGTTTTGACAGGGACAATAAAACAGGCAATCCGTGCATCATGGGTAAATTCCCGGCGGCCAGTATCTTTAAAATTGTTACGGCGGCAGCGGCTGTGGAAACCTGCGATTTAAAACCCAACTCCAAGGTGTCCTTTAACGGCGGCAAATATACCCTTTACAAATCCCAGATCAAGGAAAATACCAATAAATATACGAACCGGATTCTATTCAAGGATTCCTTCGCGCAATCGATAAATCCGGTATTCGGCAAAATAGGGGCATTGCGTCTGGGAAAAAACACATTGGAAAAATATGCCCTGGCCTTCGGATTTAACCGGGACATCGGATTTGAAATTCCCGTGGCACCCAGCCGGGTTCAGTTGTCTGAAAAACCGTACCAGTGGGCTGAAATTGCCTGTGGGTTTAACCGGAACACCACCCTTTCACCGCTTCATGGCGCCATGCTGGCAAGCGCTGTTGCCAACCATGGCATCCTCATAGAGCCCTCCATTTTTGACCGGGTTTCCGACGACAAGGGCAAAACCGTTTACGTGAATCATCCTGCCATTATCCATCAGGCCATCACCCCCCAAACATCTGAAACGATGATGGATTTGATGCAAACAACTATAAAATCAGGTACCTGCCGTAAAGCCTTCAGGGGCCGCAAAAAAGATTCCATCCTTAAACGACTCACCATCGGCGGCAAAACCGGCAGTATTTACAACAGGCACCGGGATGCCCGGTTTGACTGGTTTGTCGGATTTGCCGCAGACAAACAAAGTACGGCCCAGATTGCCATTGCCGTGGTGGTGGGCCATGGCGACTATATCGGCACACGGGCCAGTCAATATGCCCGGCTGGCCATGAAAGAATATTTCGGTAGTTATTTTTCAAAAAAAGACAAACCGGTTGAAGCCAAGGCCCAACCAGTAGATGCAAAAGGATAAAGGCCGGAAGCGACATAAAGAGAACAAACATTGTTATCCTAAATGCAAGGAGATAAAAAATATGCCCGGATTTGAAATATTTGGCGATGAAGAAAGAAAACAGGTGGCAGACGTGCTCGAAACCGGTGTCCTGTTTCGTTATGGGTTTGATCAGGCCCGCCAGGGCCACTGGAAGGCGAAAACCTTTGAAACGGAACTGACCCAACGCCTCAAGACAGGACACTGCCATTTATGCACCAGCGGAACGGCCGCCCTTTCCATTGCATTGGCCGCCTGCGGTGTCGGTGCCGGCGATGAAGTCATTGTACCCCCCTTTACCTTTGTGGCGACCTTTGAAGCAGTGCTCCAGGCCGGTGCCGTACCGGTATTTGCAGACATCGACGAAACCCTGTGCCTGGCGCCCGAAGCGATTGAAAAAGTCCTTACACCGCGAACCCGTGCCGTGATGCCCGTGCATATGTGTGGGGCCATGGCCCGCATCGACGAAATCAAGACCCTTTGCGCTAAAAAGGGGCTTGTTCTGATTGAAGACGCCTGCCAGGCCCTGGGGGCAACTTTTAATGATAAGGCCCTGGGCACATTCGGCCATGCGGGTTGCTTCTCGTTTGACGCGGTTAAAACCATTACCTGCGGAGAAGGTGGCGGGCTGGTCACCCATGACGGGGAGATCTATAAACGGGCCCATGCCTATGCCGACCACGGGCACGATCATATCGGTGACGACCGTGGGCTGGAGGACCATTTGATCCTGGGATCCAACTACAGAATCAGCGAACTGAATGCAGCGGTGGGCCTGGCCCAGCTCAGAAAGCTCGACTGGATTCTGGAAAAACAGCGGACCCATAAAAAGGCGATTAAAGATGCCTTGGCCCCCTTTTCCGACCTTACCTGGCGCCAGCTTCCCGACCCGGCCGGAGATTCGGCCACGTTTTTATCCTTTTTGTTGCCCGATGCGGCCCGGGCCAGCCGGGTTGCCCTAAAACTTAAAGCAGCCGGGGTGGATTCCTGTTTTTACTGGTTTGACAACAACTGGCACTATCTGCGACACTGGGGCCATCTGAAAAAACTGATATCCACTGCACGGCTTCCCATTCAGCTGATAGACAACCTGCCCGACTATGACCATCTGGAACTGCCTCGCTCGGACAGCATCATGGGCCGATTGATCTCCATGCAGATCAAACTGTCATGGACGGCCGAAGCGATAGACAAACGCATCGAAGCTATCAAAAAGGTCTTGACGGCTGAAGGCCTTTAATTCAATTTTATTAAGAGGTTATAATCATGTTTCGCAATTTTAAACTTGTTTCAAATGTTATTTTCGGAAGAGGCTGCTTTAATCAGCTGGATGATATTCTTTCCCTTCAGCGTAAAGGCGCAGATGACTTTATCGTCTATCTGGTGGACGATGTGTTTGAGAAGACGAACTTTCGGTCTAGAATTCCGGCACACGACAAGGATTTGCTGATCTGGGTGAATGTTGATGATGAACCCAAAACAACCTATGTGGACCGTCTTAGAGACCAGGTCCGCCATTATGCCGACCAGCTGCCGGCAGGGATCATTGGTATCGGCGGCGGCAGTACCATGGACCTTGCCAAAGCGGTAGCGCTGATGCTCACCAACCCGGGATCATCAGCCGACTACCAAGGCTGGGACCTGATCCGCCATCCGGCGGTATATCATGCAGGGATTCCCACGCTTTCGGGTACCGGCGCAGAAGTCTCCCGGACCACGGTTCTGACCGGTCCGACAAAAAAACTGGGACTCAATTCCGATTACACCGTATTCGATCAGATACTGCTGGATCCGGAACTGATTGCCAATGTCCCACTGGAGCAGTGGTTTTATACGGGGATGGACTGCTATATCCACTGCGTGGAATCTCTGTCGGGCACCTATTTAAACGCGTTCAGCCAGGCCTATGGGGAACAATCCCTGGCACTTTGCCGCGACGTGTTTTTAAAAAATATTCCGGACAAAGATGACAAGCTGATGATGGCCTCCTATTGCGGCGGTATGAGCATTGCCTATTCCCAGGTGGGGGTCTGCCATGCCCTTTCCTATGGTCTTGCATTTGTCCTTGGGCTGCATCACGGTATTGGCAATGCCGTTGCCTTTGACTATCTTGAAGAATTTTATCCGGAGGGTGTGGCCCAGTTCCGTCAAATGCGGGCCACCCATGACATCCACCTCCCCCGTAACCTTGTGGCAGACCTTGCACCGGACAAACTCGAAACCATGATCGACGTGGCCCTGGGGCTGGTCCCCCTCTGGGAAAATGCACTGGGGAAAAACTGGACAAAAAGAATGCCCCGGGACCGCGTAAAGGCGCTTTACCTGAAAATGTAACCATGCCTTATGAGGGAAACATATGAATACTGTTCACTGCACAGTTGTTTTTTTAAAACGATTGGTCGACCGGTTGCGATCATTCCTCCCAGGGGGTATTTATTGGGGCAGATCTCTTGCCCATGCCCCCCGGGGGTCCCTTGTGTTTTTCCCTTACCGCAACGCCACCTTTTGCTGCGGGCTGGCCGGAATCGTATCCTTTAAGCCACCCAAAGACCGGGTGCCGCCCACCATTGATGTGGATGCGATGCTGGCCATGACAGCCACCATCAAAAGCCAGGTGTTGAAAACCGTTTCATCCGATTCCCGGGACTTTGCATCTGACTATCTCGGCGGCCAGGCCCTTGTTACTGATTTTTCTGAAAAAGTACAGGCCCTGAAAGAAGATGAACAATTTTCAAAAATCTATTTTAATCATTCGTTGCAGTCCCGGTTAAACAGCATTGCCGACCAACTGACCGCCGTCGTCGACTCGGAATCCCTTCATATAGCAGCGGTTTCAGGCCATGTCGACACCCACCGGTTTGCGGTCATGTCCCGGCAGATGGAAATGCTCAAGGATATCGCATGGTGCCTCCGATTCGAGCTGCTGAATAATATTAAAAAAGTGCGCCATCTGACAGCAGGGGCCACCGACGACCCGTCCATGGAAACCGTTGCCATATTAAAAAAAATAAATGCCGTCCTTAACAGTATTGACCGTCTTGAAGTGAGAGGCCGGGATTCGGCCGGATTCTCCCTTTTGTTTGTTATGGCCCCCCAGGAATTCGATCTGTTTCAGATAGCCCTTGGGAAAAAAAAGCTCGTTGAACCACTGGCCGATCGCATGGCCGAATCCGTTTTGGTCAACAACAGCATCCGTATTCAAAAAAGGGCCGGCCAGAATGTCTCCATTGCATTTGTCTACAAAATTGCCGCGGAAATCGGCTGTCTGGGCGACAATGTTATCCATCTGCGCTGGCAGATCTCCAACGATCCGATTCTTCAGACCCTGCTCGGGTTTACCCACCGGTATCATACCGTCTCATCCCATACCCGCTGGGCATCCGTGGGTGCCATTACCGAACCCAACTGCCATCCGGTGGATAATATCACCACCGGGGACCTGGGCGATCCAGGCGGCATTATCCATATCTGCCTTAACGGGGATATTGATAATTTCCCTGATCTCAAGCTGGAATATGAACAAAATGGCGGTGTTATTGATAGGCAAATCACCACAGACACCAAGATTATCCCCCTGCAGATCGAAAAGTACATCAAAATGGGCAACTGTGTGGAAGAGGCCTTCCGACTGGCGGTCAATGATTTCAAGGGATCCCACGCCATATCCATGCATACGGATCTTGCCCCCGGCAAATTTTTCCTGGCCCAGCGGGGCAGCGGCCAGGCGATTTTCGTGGGTCTGGCCCGAAACCATTACATGCCTGCATCGGAAGTCTATGGTTTTATTGAAGAAACGTCTGATTATCTGAAAATGGACGGCGAAAAAATCATCACCGGCAAAAAGGGCCCGACCCAGGGCCAGATTTTTATTTTAGACCAGGATTCAACCGGAGGGATCAGCGCCATTCAGGCCATGTTCTATGACAAAACGGTTATACCCCTCGGTGATGATGATATCAAGCACACCGATATCACTTCCCGGGATATCGATCGCAGGGAGTTTCCCCACTATTTTTTAAAAGAAATATCAGAGTCGCCGCGATGCGTTGCGCAGACGTTGGAAAACCGCTGGAAAATCAGCAAATCAGATCCTGGCAGACACCTGATCGCCCTTGATGAAACGGTGATCCCCCCGGCACTTGCAGACGCGTTGGCCCAAAACCGGATTAAACGTATATTTTTTATCGGGCAGGGCACCGCCGGTGTTGCCGCCCAGGTGTGCAGCGATATTCTATGCCATTATATGGCCGATCCGTCCATCCAGGTTACGGCTTTCAAGGCCTCCGAGCTCAGCGGCTTTAAACTGGGAAACGATTCCAAAACGGGTATGGCAGATGCCCTGGTGATCGCCATCAGCCAGTCCGGCACCACCACCGACACCAATCGTACCGTGGATATGGTTCGTGAACGGGGCGCCCATACCCTGGCCATTGTCAACCGCAGGGACAGTGATATCACCTTCAAGGTCGACGGCATCCTCTACACCAGCAGCGGCCGTGACATCGAGATGTCCGTGGCCTCCACCAAAGCGTTTTATTCCCAGATCATCGCCGGTGCTCTGCTGAGCCTGTTCATTGCGGACATCAAAGGGTGCCGGACGGCTGATTTCATATCCCGGGAGATTGAAAAGCTGATCAAAATCCCGTCCCAGATGCGCCAGGTACTGGCGTTGAAGGACAAAATCAGGACGTCCGCCCAGCGGCATGCCACCGATAAAACATACTGGGCCGCCGTGGGCAGCGGCCCCAACAAGGCCTCGGCCGATGAAATCCGGATCAAACTCAGTGAATTGTGCTACAAGACAATTTCGTCGGACTTTATCGAAGACAAAAAGCATATTGATTTGTCATCCGAACCGCTGATCATCATCTGCGCCGCCGGGGCCGGTGATACCGTTATCGGCGATATTATCAAGGACACGGCCATTTTTCAGGCCCACAAGGCAACCCCCATTGTCATCGCCGATGAAGGGGAGAACCGGTTTACACCCTATGCCGCCGATCTGTTTCAAGTCCCGCGCATCAGCCCGCATCTATCGCCGATCCTGAATACCCTTGCCGGACATATCTGGGGATATTATGCGGCCCTGGCCATTAACGATAATTCGCGTTTTCTCCACCAGTTCCGGGAAGAAATTCAAAAAAACCTGGACGACTATGCCACACAGGGGCTGAATGTTTACGAAGTTATTCTCGAAAAATCATTTCGAGAAAAATTTGTCCGGTTTTACAAGGAATTCAGGCTTAAAATCGCCCAGAAACAGTTTCCCACCGCCATAGCCCCCACAACCGATCTTATTTTGCTGCTCAAATATCTTGCCGGTCGCCTTCCCGTGGCGGATTTCGAGCTTGATTTCAACAAAAAGGGCACAGCCCTGAATATGATTGATGCATTGTTTGAATACCTGGGCAAAGCCATCAATAAAACGGCCCGGCCCATCGACGCCATCAAACACCAGGCCAAAACCGTTACGGTGGGGACCAGTCGCATCAGCACCGCCATTGACGGTATCCTGTTTGACGCCCTGAGCGCCCACGACCTGACCGTCTCCCAGCTTGCCAACCGGAACGTGATCGTACTGAAAAATCTTCAGGCCGTGGTGGAACGTATTCAGGGGGGCATCCTGTATAAGATCGGGGGGCTGAATTCGCTGGGAGAACTCACCGATGATACCACCATTGAGGTAAAGAAGAAATCCGGTGTATTAAAACCCATTCCGTCACGGGTTGAAACCGATACCCACCTCAAGGGAACCAAAAGAATCATCATAAAAGACGGTAACGTCTATATCGGCAAGGGCCGCAAGGATAACCGCAGCATCATCGTTATCCCGGTGATGTCCGCCATACCCGATACCGCCAATATGATTGAGTACCTGCTGCTGCTGAATATCGCCCTTAAAGAAAATATCCCGCTGACCGCAAGGATAAAAGCCCTGGGGGGAAAATATGATCATATCAAAAATCTGGTACAGGAAAACTCCATCGCCTGGGAAGACCGTCTGCTGGATGCCATTGCCACAGACCAGCTTTTTGGCAAATCCGCTGAAAAGATAGCAGAGACAATTGTCTCCGGACTGACCCCCGGTTCATCCCTCAACACATAACCGGTTCACGCCTCACTTTTAGTATCTTGATACTGAAATTCGTGTTTTATATGTCAAAAAAAATAACAATAATCAAAAGACAAATTACAAACAAATCACAATGATTAAAATTCCAAAACAGGGAGAAATCAAAATACACAGCAATTCAAGACTATATGGGATTAATCAAATGGCTTTTGATCTTGTTTGAGATTTGAACATTGTAATTTGGAATTTGTTTGGCATTTGGAGTTTGTAATTTGTGATTTCCGGTTTATCCGGGTTAGGGGACGCCATCATGCTGAAATTACAATCCGTTAATTTAAAAAAAGACCGCATGGAAACACTGGTCATTCCGGTTTGTGAAGACCGGCAACTTCATGAAAACAAAACCATTAAAGCGCTCATTGCCGAGGCTGAAAAATTTCAAGAGTTTGCCGGGGAAAAAAAAGATGAAATCATTTTTTATTCTTTTCCCGAAATCAACACCGGGCATATTCTGTTCCTGGGGATTGGTAAATTTAAAGACCTCACAACCGGCACCCTGCGGGAAGTGTCCGGCAGGGCCGTAAAAAAATGCATTAAAATAAAACGGGAAAGCTGTCATATCGCGGTTCCTTCGGCCAGAAAAACGGGGCTTCAGGCGGACCTGATGCTGGAAGCCATGCTGGAGGGGGCCTGTCTTGGCAACCATATCTTTGATCACTATAAATATAAAAAAAAAGAAGCGCCCCTAAAGGAGATGACCCTGATCGCAGGGCCTTCAACAGTAAAAAAATTCAGCCATCTCCCCTTTCAGGTGTCGGCTGCATGTGCCGGCACCATTCTGGCCCGGGAGTGGGTCAGCACCCCGTCCAATGACAAAACACCGGCAAAATTCGCCAAATCCATTATGGAAAAGGCCGGGGCAACCCATTTGAAAATAAGTGTGCTGGATGAAAAAGAACTAACACGGAAAAAATTTGGCGCATTGCTGGCGGTGGCCGCCGGCAGCCAGAACCCACCGCGGTTGATGATACTGGAACATAACCCCGAAGGCGCCACCAAAACCATTGCCTTGGTCGGCAAGGGCGTCACGTTTGACTCGGGTGGTATTAATCTGAAACCCTCCGGATCACTGGACGGCATGAAGATGGATATGGCCGGTGCCGCTGCAGTGGCCGCCACCCTGATTGCCGCATCAAAACTGGACCTTGACCTCCATATTGTCGGTGTTCTCCCGCTGGTGGAAAACATGCCTTCCGGCAGCGCGACCCGCCCCGGCGATATCGTATTGACCTACGCCGGTAAAACCGTGGAAATCGGAAATACCGATGCCGAAGGCCGCCTGATTCTCGCGGATGCCATGGCATATGCCATTGAAACCTTCAAGCCCCGGGTAGTGGTGGACATGGCCACCCTCACCGGCGCCTGTGTGGTGGCGCTGGGTGAAAAGATTGCCGGCGTTTTTTCACCGGACAAAGCACTGGCCGGCGCCATTGTCGAATCCGGCAAAAAAACAGGCGAACGCTGCTGGCACCTGCCGTTGCCCGAAGATTACAGGGAACTGCTCAAAAGCGACCTGGCCGACTTGAACAACATGAGTAGCTCACGCTGGGGCGGCGCCATCACGGCAGCCCTGTTTTTATCTGAATTTACCGGGGACACACCCTGGGTCCATATTGATATTGCCGGACCGACGCTGATCAAAAAACCCGATGCCTGCTGCACGGCCGGCGGAACCGGTTTTGGCGTGCGGCTGCTTCTGGACTGGCTGAAAAGCCTATAGCGAAGACTTTAGATATTTATGACATGACGATGACTGCTGGAATGCCATCCCATCCCATCCTATTTATCGGCAACAGCCATACCTATCTGCATCACATGCCCTGGATGCTCGAACAACTTGCCGAAGCCGCCGGGCATCAAAAAAAACTGCGAACAAAGCAGGTTACCGGCAAGGGCGCCAGCCTGGAATGGCACTGGCATCAACAGGTCACCCACGACACAATAGCCGCTGAAACATGGCGTCATGTAATCCTTCAGGAGCGAAGCGGCGGCCCCCTTGAAGACCCGGGTGCCATGCAGAAATATGCCCGTCTGTTTGATGCCAAAATCAAAAAACAGGGTGCCGGAACAATTTTTTACATGACCTGGGCCAGACGCGATTGCCCCAACAGCCAGAACATTATCAGCCAGGCCTATTCCGTGGCGGCAAAGGCCACCGGCGGGCTGTTGGCGCCAGTGGGAATTGCCTGGGAAAATGCCTTGAAAACAGACCCTGATCTGAGGCTGCACCATACCGATAATCGCCATGCCAACCCGGCGGGTGCCTATTTAAACGCCTGTGTTTTTTTTACACTTATCTGCCAGGCCGACCCACGGGGGCTTCCGGGAACTCTGTATCGGAACCACCGATGCCTTATTGAACTGGAAACAGACCTGGCCGGATGTTTACAAAAAACAGCCTTTGAAACGGTTAACAAAGGTTGCTAAAACTATTCAGTTGCTAACCGTTGTATGATTATTTAAATAATACGCCAACTGGGTGGCCTGATCTTGCTTGAGAGGACCGAATTTGACGCTGCAGCGCCAGTTTGAAATGGATTCTTTGGGGAGTTCATGGGGCATTCTGATATCCGAGACAACCTTGAAGGGTACTTTTTCAAGGTAAAAACCGCATTCTGCCAGAAGAATTTCCAGCCCCAGTGATTGTCTGGGGTGTTGTTTGGTCTCCAGATATGAAAATGAAAGCCCGCCTTTGCTGATATCGATAACCCTTCCTATGCGGACAGGCTTGGACCGAAATACCGCCATGGCAACTTCGGCCATACTCTTGCGGCAGATCGGTCCAAGATCTGCCGGCCGTGATCTCAAAACCGAAAAGGTGTTTTTATTCGCGCGATACCGTTTATATTTTCTTCTTTCAGCCATTTTAGATTATTTTTATAAAAAATCGGGTACAGATAAAAGGTCTGGGGGGGTATTTTTTAGTCAAACGAATACAAAAATAACACGGTTGGAAAAGCAAAATAGCAGGCCTTTGTTAAAGCCTTTACAGCACTCTGGAGTACCGGAATACAGTCGCTTTAAATCAAGTATTAGACAACATTAAACTAACCATCAAATTATCATTTGTCAAATACCGGTCAGCCATCAGAACCCACCGTCCATTTTGTTTCAAAGCTGTTTTTTGTAACAGCAGCGATATGACCATCAAAAAAAAAATGCTCAACATCCCACTGCGTCTCCCTGCATACGATGGACAGATGTGTTGGGTCCAGGATACGATCCACCCGGCATTTTAAAAGATCCCGCAGACCGGTTCCCATCGCCTTGATTACCGCTTCCTTGGCCGTCCAGTAGCGAAAAAAAAGTTCAAAAGAGAGACTGCCCGGGGCAAGGCGCCATTCTTCATCGACAGCGGTTCTTTTAAACAGGCCGGGCGAACACGGCCGAATCTTCTCAACATCGATGCCCACATCTGCCACGGCAGCCACGCCGGCGACATATTCCGGTTTGTGGGCCACTGACCAGTAAATCCCGTCACTGGGCAATGGCGCACCATCTTCATTTTTCAGAAATTCTCTTACCGTCAGCCCACCCTTGCGGGCTGAGCGTTTCAAGGCGGATCGGGCAAGGCGACTTAAATTCTGAACCTGCTGCCGGCCACTTAATTTTTGCGTTTCTTCGTCGACACGTAAAATTACGGGATATAAGGTGGTGTTTTGGCTGGTTCGCATTGACAATTATCCAAATTAAAAACTTGGCTTTTTGAGGACTGCCGGGTGGGGTTGTTTACCACCCGGCAAGCCCCGCTTCATCTGTTTAACGATATTTCAAATCACTCCGTTGCCTTTAAAATAATCCGGCAGTCTGCAACGGTGGCCCCACACCCCTCCTCGTGAACCAGCATGGGATTGATATCCATTTCCATGATCTCCGGATTGTCCATAACCATATCGGAAATGCTCACCAGGGTTTTTTCGATAATTTCAACATCGGCTTTGGGTTTGCCCCGGAAGCCGCGCAACAGCTTGTATCCCTTTATTTTCTGCATCATTCTGCGGGCTTCATTTCTACCGATGGGGGCCAGGCGGAACTCCACATCCCTGAAAACTTCCACAAAAATACCCCCCAGGCCGAACATCAGCAGCGGCCCGAAAACCGGATAGCGATTTACCCCCAGAATGATCTCTTCCCCCGGCGTTGCCATCTTCACCACCAGAACCCCGTCGATAACCGCCTTGGGATCATACGCCCTGGCATTGGCGATAATCTGATCATAGGCCTTTTGGACTTCCCCATCGGACTTAAGGCCCACCATTACACCCTTGGCATCGGATTTATGGAGAATCTGGGCCGATGCAATTTTCATGACCACAGGGTATTTCATATCCGATGCGAGGGCAATCGCCTCTTCAGCGGTCTTGGCCAGTTTCGTGGGCAGCACATTCATCCCGTAGCATTTCAACAACTCAACCCCATCTAATTCACCCAGACGGGTTTTTCCCGCGGCAAGACACCCTTTGATAACTTCGGCCGCCCGCTTTTTATCATGCTTTAATTTATACTGGGCCAGGTGCTGGCGGTTCAGCCATTTGGAGAAACGGAACAATGCGGCAAAGGATTTGGCCGCATTTTCGGGGAACTTATACACCGGATAACCATATTCCTGAAGGTATTTCACCCCGGCCGACACATCGACAATACCCATGAAACAGCTCAAAATGGGCTTGGAGGACCGTCTGGCAATCTTGACAATGGCCTTGGCGGTGCCCTTGACATCGGTCATGGACTGGGGTGTCAGGATCACCAGTGCCCCATCCACCCCATCGTCATTGATAACGGCCGCAAGGGCATTTTCATAGCGGTCATAGTCGGCATCCCCGATGACATCCACCGGATTATGGATATTGGCTGCCGCCGGCAGATGGCTGGCCAGAACTTCAATGGTTTCGCCACTGAATTTGGCCAGTTCCAGTCCTGATGACATGGTCATATCCGTTGCCAGAATGCCGGGACCGCCGGCATTGGTGACAATGGCCACCCGATTTCCGGCAGGCATTTTCCGAACCATTTTACCTAGCGCACTTTCTTTTTTACATGCAAAGGCATTGGCAAAATCAAACAGTTCATCGATGGTGTCCACCCGAATGATACCGGCCTGCTGAAAAATGGCATCGTACACCGCTTCCGATCCGGCCAGGGCGCCTGTGTGCGATGCCGCGGCTTTTGCCCCGGCACTGGTTCGGCCGGACTTGATGGCCAGTATGGGGGTGGGCCGGTCTCCCGAGGTGATCTTTTTTACGGCCTCGATAAATTCCGGCCCCCGCCCCAGGGCTTCCTGATAAATCATGATAACATCCGTATCCATATCTTCATGGAAGTATCGCAACAGGTCCAGCTCATCCACGTCGGCCTTGTTACCGATGGAGATAAATTTTGAAAACCCGAAATCACGATCCGCGGCAAAATCAAGAACCGCCGTGCACAGGGCACCGCTTTGAGAAATAAAAGAGATATGCCCTGCCTGGGGCATCCTGGATGAAAAACTGGCATTCATCCGAACCCCGGCAAGCGGGTTGATTACCCCCAGACAGTTGGGCCCCACCAGACGAACCCCCGCCGCCTTGCACATGGCGATGAGTTTGTCTTCCATCTCCACTCCTTCTCCGCCTACTTCACGAAAACCGGCGCTGACGATGACAATGCCCTTGACCCCTTTTTCAATGGCCTGGGCCACGGATGTCAGGGCCAGTTTAGGCGGCAGAATAATAATCGCCAGTTCCACAGGATCCGGTATGTCCATAATCGTTTTATAGGCCTTTACACAGAGTATGGATTTGGATCCCGGGTTTACGGGAAACAGCGTTCCGGTATACCCCCCCTTGAGAATATTGGCAAAAATATCATGCCCGACTTTTCCCGGTGTTGCCGAAGCACCGACAACGGCAATGGACTGTGGCGAAAAAATGGCATCGAGTCTTTCCATATGATGAGCTCCTTGTTTTTAAATTTAATTTCAGATACGCCAATAGCTGCCTTAAAGCAGACATCCAGTAAAGCAAATTGCAGGCCAGCGCAAACTATTTTTATAATTTTTTTATTTTATTGATATTTCAAGCGGTTGAAGAAATACGGGCGAGCGGTCTCAACTTTTGTGTGCCAAATGTCATATTTTTTTATACAGGGTGTAAACCAGGTGGTGTCAATGATACAAAAGTGTCAACAACGGACGCATTCATCATTTATCAGTTGATTTGCCGTTTACATCAACGCCGGACAAGCCACAGGACAAAACAAAAAAGGTGCCCGGGCTGTTCAACCGCCTGTTTCGGACTTTATCTTCAGGCCCTTTTCGTAAATCATTTTTCTGGAAAGGCCATGCTCTGCGGCGATTCGCTTGGATAGAAGAGAGAGTCGTTCATGGCCATTAATCAAACCGTCACGAAGTTCTTTTTCAAAATCCTGTGATGGCGGATCTTTTTTATCCGGGCACCCCGCCACCAGAAGCGTGCACTCTCCTCTGACAACCGGTCGCTGGCTTAAGCCACTCAAAATATCGGACAGCCGGCCGCGGATAAATTCTTCATGGAGTTTGGTCATTTCCCGGCCCAGAACAGCATACCGGTCCCCTGCTATTTCAAGCAGTTCTTTAACCAGCGTCAGGATACGCCGGGGTGATTCATAAAATACGAGTGTTCCTGATGCAGTGGCAAGCTGTTCCAGTCGACGCCGGCGCTTTGCTTTTTTTTTGGAAACAAAGCCTTCAAAAAGAAAAGTGTCGGTGGCCAGACCGGAGGCACAAAGTGCGGTAACCGCAGCGGAAGGACCGGGTATGGGAACAATTCGCACATCGTTCTTGATGGCCTCTACCACCAGTCGATATCCGGGGTCGGAGACAGAAGGGGTGCCCGCGCACGAGACCAGGGCGACCGACATGCCCTCCTTGAGGCGGTGGATCAGGGAAGCGGCTCTTTCCTGTTCGTTATGCTCATGACAGGAAACCAGGGTGCCTTGTATGCCGTGGTACGCCAGAAACCGGGCAGTATGACGGGTGTCTTCGGCGGCAATAAGGTCCACCTGCCGAAGTGTTTTAAGGGCCCGCAGCGTAATATCTTCCCGATTACCAATGGGGGTGGCCACGATATAGAGCATGCCCGCTGTTTCTTTGGGGGTTGAATCATGGATAAGCAAGTTCAAAGGCATTTTTTATTATTTCCACTTCCGGTTCCGTGGTATTGAACCTTATGGACACCACATCAAAGCGGGCTTTGGCGGTATTCTGCCCGGTGGTTTTAAGATAAGAGAGGGCCGCCATGGAGAGCGTCCGTTTCTTTTTAGCGGTAATTGCCCATTTGGGGTTGCCATATCTACCGGATCTCCTTGCCTTGACCTCTACAAAAGCAATGGTTTGCCGGTCCCTGGCGATAATATCGATTTCCCCCAACGGGGTTTTATAATTCATTTCCAGAATTTTATACCCTTTTTTTTTAAGCCGGATGACAGCTAACGCCTCGCTGTCTTTACCAAATTGTTGTTGACTGTTCAGCATATCAAATGGGGTTTTTATCAAGCTGGATAAAATTATTTTTTAAAATCGGCAAAAATGAAACAGCACGATGGGAACGCGCGTACCGGATAAAGGGAAAGCCAGACAGGATAGCAGCCGTTTAAAAACTATTTGACCGATTCTCTGGTCGACAAATCGCCGGCTGAAATTTTTGACAGGTTCTGAAAAAATCACATGCTAAAAAATATTTTGCAGGCTATTTTATAAAATAGCCTCAAGGACACGAATCACCCCGGACAGGTCCCGGCAATCCGTGCCCTGATCACATCATCAGCTAAAACGGCGTTCCTTGATCCTGGCGGCCTTGCCTCGCAGTTTGCGCAGATAATAGATCTTGGCGCGGCGTACCCGGCCCCGGGTAACGACTTCGATTTTATCGATAATGGGTGAATGCAGCGGAAAAATACGTTCAACGCCGACGCCATAGGACACCTTGCGCACGGTGAAGGTTGCATTTGCCGACCCGGCCTTTTTTTTGCTGATGACAACACCCTGAAAAGCCTGAATTCTTTCCTTTTCACCTTCTTTAATCTTGACATGTACTTTAACGGTATCCCCCGGAATAAAAGCGGACAAGTCCAGACGCACGGCCTCTTTTTTCAACTGCTCAATTACTTGCATAATTTCCCCCTAAAAAATTTAAAACCGATTTGCCCGTTTCCCGATCACATTCAAGGTGCCCGGCAAGATCGATTCTTTTAATTCAAATTATGGTTACCCATCAGTCGGTCCAATATTATGGCGACGGCACACCGAACTGACAGATGGTTATAACCGGTATTTCCCTTTATGGGTTCCAGGATATAATCGGCCTTTTTAATAAACTGCTCTGAAAGGCCCCAAGCCGTTCCAAATACGAGCAGGTGCGGCGCCCCACTCTGTAAAATCGTCCGAAACCCATCATAGTCGACACTCGGCCGAGTTTCAATATCGCGGGCACAGGTCACAACGACTTTCGGAGAACCTGCGCCACTGGCAACAATGTGTTCACTGACCTGGTCCATGGATTCTTTGATATGAATCATTTCAAGGGCCTTGCGCCGCTTTGGATTATATTTTGATCCAAACCCCTGGGTCCAGTGGCTGACGATTTTTTCCACCAGCCGTTGCTGATCCGTCAGGGGTGTAACAACATAAAAGGCCTGTGCACCAAAGGTCCGGACAGCCCTCGCGATATCATGCAGATCCAGATTTGTTACGGCCGAGGTAATCATCTCACCGTTCTTGTTCATCACCGGATAATGTGTCAGCGCCACATACAGATTGGGCCTGAATAATGTTTTCAATCTCAAGACACCATTTTTTTAAAATTTTGATCTCACGACAGCTTAAACATTTTGTTTTCAACAGATCCGGCCGCTTTAAAAAAGTTCGAATCAATGATGTTTCCAGACGCCAGGTTTCAATGGCTGCATGATTTCCGGATAAAAGCACATCGGGGACATCCTGGCCCTCAAACTCCCGCGGCCGCGTGAAGTGAGCATGTTCCAAAAGGTCTTGAGAAAAGGAATCTTTTTCAGCAGAATCAATTCCCCCCAATATACCCGGAATCAGTCTCGTTACGGCATCGATAAGAATCATGGCCCCCAGTTCGCCGCCGGTAAGCACATAATCGCCAATGGATATTTCATCATCGATAAAACCATAACCGATACGTTCATCCACCCCTTCATACCGGCCACATACGAGAATAAGCCCCTCAAGTTCTGCAAACTCACGGGCAATCCCCTGATTAAAGGGCCGCCCCTGGGGTGTCAGAAGAATCGTTCGGGCCTCCGGATGCCGCTTTCTGGCGGCCCTGATCGATCCGGCCAGGGGTTCGGGCTTCATCACCATCCCGCAACCACCGCCATAGGGCCGATCATCCGTAACCTTGTGCCGACCTTTGGCAAAATCCCTTACGTTTGAGGCCCGGGCTGAAATCTTGCCTTCTTCCAGCGCCCTTCTGACAATCCCGTGGTGCCAGAAACCATCAAACATTTCAGGGAAAATCGTCAGAACGTCAAAATTCATCTATATTTTACCACACCAGCCGTATCATCATTAAACTACAATCCTTCAGGCAAATCCACCTGCATTGTTCTGTTTTCAAGATCCACGGCTTTCACAACCTTTGTCAGGGCCGGAATCAATGTTTCCCTGTTGCCCTTCCGAACGACATACACATCATTGCTGCCTGTCTCGATAATCGATTCAATTTTACCGAGCAAACTGCCGTCCACCGAAAAAACACGCAGCCCCACCAAGTCGAACCAGTAATAGGACCCCTCTTCAAGTTTGGGCAAGGCTGTCTTATCGATCAAAACATGGGCCCCCTTGAAACCCTGGGCCGCTTCAAGCGTTGAAACCCCCTCCAGTGACAACAGCAGAAATCGTTTGTGAGGCCGCACCCATTTAATGTGCCATGAATTTACGGATCCATCAGGCTGCCGGATAAAAATCGAGCTGCCGGAACCGAAAAGCGACCAGGATTCGGAATCGGAATAAACCTTCAAAGTGCCTTGTATTCCATGGGTACCCACCACTTTGCCCATGGGAAGGAAGTCTTCTTTTTCCATGAAACAGTTCCCGTTACTCAATTATTTCCAGAACCGTACGCTTTTTAATTTTTGCTGAAGCCGCGCTCAAAATCGTTCGCATGGCCCGGGCCGTACGCCCCTGTTTTCCGATAACCTTGCCCAGATCCTCCTTGGCAACCTTCAGCTCCAGCACTGATGTCTGATTTCCCTCGACCTCCATCACCTCTACCACTTCCGGATTATCAACTAATGCTTTGGCAATGTAAGTAATCAGATCTTTCATATCTTCATCTCCTTTGCAGGTTGTTGAGATTTAGAGCCCAAGATGTTCTTTGTATCACCATTCCAAACCAGAGAACTCCGATAGTCGGTTGTGCCGGACAAACAATGCGTGAATAAAAAAACAGTCTTTTTCATTCCGCCATGAACTTATAAAACAGGCGTCAGGCCACGTTCGCGAAAACGCCTTCTTTTTTCAAAATATTATTTACGGTATCCGTTGGAATCGCCCCCTGATCCATCCAGTGGCGTACCCGTTCCGGCTTCAACATAATTTCCGCAGGATCCGGAACCGGATTGTAGGTGCCGACAATTTCAAGGAATCTGCCGTCCCTCGGACAGTCACCATCAGCGACAACAATTCGGTAAAAGGGTCGTTTTTTGGCACCATGCCTGGATAATCTAATTTTTACTCCCATAAAATCTCTCCTTCAAAACGGCAGCATGCCCCGGCCCATTCCGCGCATACCACCCTGGTTAATTTTTTTCATCATTTTAAGAACTTGGGTATAATTTTTCAGCAAACGATTCACATCCTGAATGCTGGTTCCACTGCCTTTGGCAATCCGTTTACGGCGACTGCCGTTTATAATGCTGTGCTTTTGTCTTTCTTTTTTTGTCATGGAATTGATAACGGCCTCGGTCCTTATCAATTCCTGATCATCCACTTTAAGATTTTTAAGCTGCTTGTTTTTGCCCATACCCGGTATCATGCCCATCAAATCGGACAATGATCCCATTTTGCGTATCTGGACCATCTGATCCCGAAAATCTTCCAGGGTAAACTGGCTCTTTCGCAGCTTTTTTTCAAGCTCCGCCGCCTTTTTTTCATCCATCATGTCCTGGGCTTTTTCAATCATGGTTAAAACATCACCCATGCCCAGAATTCTTGATGCCATTCGCTCGGGGTGAAACGGCTCAAGTGCACTCAGTTTTTCACCCACTCCGATAAACTTTATAGGCTTATCCGTAATGGATTTTATGGAAAGGGCCGCCCCACCGCGAGCATCACCATCCATTTTGGTCAAAACGATACCACCGATATCAAGGATATCGTTAAACGATTTAGCAATATTGACCGCGTCCTGACCGGTCATGGCATCCGCTACCAGCAAAATATCAGATGGCTTGACCCGGTCTTTTATTCGACTCAGTTCCGCCATCAACGCTTCATCCACATGCAGCCGTCCGGCCGTATCCAGCAACAGCGTATCACACCCTTGAAGTTGGGCCGCCGTCCTGGCCTGCTGGCAGATATCAACCGGATCCATGTCCGTAGACGAATCAAACACCGGCACATCCAGTTGCTGCCCCAGTTTCTTCAGCTGGTCAATAGCCGCCGGCCGATAGACATCCGCCGGTACCAGATATGGCTTTTTTCCATTTTTCCGTAAAAACGTCGCCAGCTTGCCAGCCGTCGTTGTCTTGCCTGATCCCTGAAGCCCCACCAGCATAACAGACACCGGATGGGTCCCTGCCAGACAAAGGTCCTCATGCTGGCCGCCCATCAATTCAATGAGCTCCTCGTTGACAATTTTGATAACCTGCTGACCCGGCGTCAGGCTTGCCAGAACTTCCTGTCCCATGGCCCGTTGCCGGATATCCGCAACCAGGTTTTTAACAACCTTATAGTGGACATCGGCTTCCAGCAGGGCCATGCGCACAGCACGCAGGCCTTCATCAATATTTTTTTCGCTCAGCTTGCCGTGCCCTTTGAGCTTCCGGAATACGGCATCGAGCTTTTCACTCAGGCTATCAAACATAAATTTATAATCAATTGTACGAGTTAAACCTTGAAATTATAATTTGGATAATGTTATGTCAAGAAAAATAATCAATTTTAAAAAAGCAACGGCTGTTTAAGACCCGTAGCCCATCAAAAAAACACATTTTTCTAAAAAAAGAGATGCATTTGCCCATAATTAAAAAAAATATCAAAGAATTTACAAAAGGTCAACTTATCGAATGGCTCACCGACCATTCCATCCGCTCTTTTCGGGCCAATCAAATTTTAAGATGGATTTATGCCCGCCAGGCTGACACCTTCACTGCAATGACGGATCTTAGAAAAGAGACCCAAGCGCTTCTGGCCCGTCATTTCACCATCGACCGCCTGGGCATTCAGTGTGTGGAAACATCCCGGGACGGTTCCATAAAATATCTTTTCAGGCTCAAGGACGGTCACCATATCGAAACCGTGTTGATCCCGGAAAAGGGGCATGCCACCTTATGCATATCCAGCCAGGTCGGTTGCGCCCAGGGCTGCCAGTTCTGTCTCACGGCCCGCAACGGTTTTACCCGAAATCTCACGGCGGATGAAATCATTTCCCAGGTTCGCGATGTAAAAAACGCCATGGTCAATCCCGGCGACCTGACCAATATCGTTGTCATGGGCATGGGGGAACCCCTGGCCAACTATGACAACCTGATCCGGGCCATGACCGTTATCCTCGACGGAGAGTGCGGGCTGAAGTTTGCAAAACGCAAGGTCACCGTCTCCACTGCCGGCGTTGTCCCCAGGCTGGCCGATCTGGGACGCGACCTTTCCGTTAACCTTGCCATATCGTTGAATGCCACCGACAACAGGACCCGCGACGACCTGATGCCCATTAATCGACGCTACCCCCTTGAAACCCTGCTGGACGCCTGCCGGAAATTTAATCTGCAGCCGCATCGCCGCATTACTTTTGAATATATCCTGATAAACGGCATCAACGATTCTAAAGCCGACGCCCGGCGCCTGGCGGTACTGTTGCAGCCCATCAGGGCAAAAATCAATCTGATACCGTTTAACGAACACCGGGGCAGTGACTTCAAATGTCCCACAGAAGCCGTCATCGAGGACTTCCAGCAAATCCTCATCGACCAGAATTATACGGTTATGATTCGCCGCAGCAAAGGGCAGGACATCTCCGCAGCCTGCGGCCAGCTGGCGGCCAAATGCGATACAGGGGCCGTCAAATCATCAAATGCCTGACGTCCGAAGGGGCCAGTCCGATGACCATGATACTGTTTTGGCCCCGGGGGGTTTCTATCTGGACATTGACCGGGGTCAACCCCGGCGCCTTACTGTATCCCACGCAAATGGCGCCGGCCAGGGTAAGAATATCGGCATCACCACCGTGGGGCATCAGCACCGTGGGGCCGGGAAATTGAGTGACCTTGATAATCGTATCTTTTTCAGGGGCCTGACAGGTTAATATATGGTCATTATCCTGCATTGTTCGACCGACAACGATTTTGGTCGTTTTGTTCAAGCGAAAATGTCGTCCGTACTTGAGCAGCTCAAGTTCTTTTTCCGTGCAGGTTTCCTGGTGGGCAAAAAGATCTTTCAGCCGGGTCGTATACCCCTTGTCGGTGAGCAGGCAACCGCCCCCCGGTGCCGGGTAGCTTTTCAACCCGAAATCCTTAGCCAGTTGAATTTGTCGTTTGCGTGACCGGCCCGTTATATCCAGCAGCCTTTCACGATCGATCAGCCCCTGTTTTTCAGGCAGCGTCGGGTCGAGTCGCCTGGCACTCAAAGGGCGCACAATATAACCGTCAAACAGGGAATTTTTTTCCACATACCGCAGGGAGGGTCGGGTCTGGGACATGGGCCGCTGGCCCAGGACTTCACCACTGAAAAGAAAATCAAAACCGCGGGCCTGCATCATCTCTCCGGCCAGTCGAAACATCAGGGCATGGCAGTCCAGGCAGGGATTCATATGCTGACCGTAGCCACAGCGCGGATTTTTCAACATAGGCAGATAGGTTTCGGTTATGGCTTGAACCGTCAACGGAATGCCGGTCATCCTGGCGGCCTTGCGGGACTTGTCCGCAGAAAAAAACGGTGTTTCAAAGGTAACCCATTCCACCTCAATGCCCTGTTGCTGAAGCACCAGGGCAGACAGGATACTGTCCAGACCGCCGGAGCAAAGGCCGAGCCCACGAACTTTTTTTCGATTTGCGTCTGTCATTTTTTTAAAACCAACAAATCATTTCTGTTGCATATTGTTTTTTATTTTTACAATCCCTTGCAACCGGAGAAAGGAACCGATTTGGACCACCAGAACCGCACAGATCAAATTTGCAGGCTATTAAAAACCACTTACCCGAAAATCAAGACCCAGCTCCATCACAAAAACCCGTTTGAATTGCTCATCGCCACAATTTTATCAGCCCAATGCACTGACCGGCAGGTCAACGGGGTAACCGGGCAGCTGTTCACCGCATTTCCCACCCCTTCAAAGCTCGCAGCGGCTTCCCTGAAATCGATTGAAGCGATAATCCATTCCACCGGGTTTTATCATAACAAGGCCAGACACATCAAAAACTGCGCCAGGGCCCTGGTGGACCACCATAAGGCTGTGGTCCCCTGCACACTACCGGAACTGATCCGATTGCCCGGTGTGGGGCGCAAGACAGCCAATGTAGTATTGGGCGCTGCCTTTGGTATCCCCGGAATTGTGGTGGATACCCATGTGGCCCGCATATCCCACCGACTGGGTCTGACCCAAAATCGAAATCCGGAAAAAATAGAGTTTGACCTCATGAAAATCATTCCTGAAAAAGAGTGGAACGATTTCGGACTACGCCTGATTTATTTCGGCAGAGAATTTTGCCGCGCAAAAAAGCCTGTTTGCCCAGCCTGCCCCCTGGCGACAATATGTCCCTTTCCGGAAAAGGTCTCCTGAGGTCTTACTTCCTTAATGTTGTTTGAAGATAATTTATATTTCCCCGAACCGGGGAAAAAATCAGGCCCCTCACCCGCGAGAAGGGGAGCATGGGGGCGGCTTGAACCCACCTGATCCGCTGGGGATGCCGTGGGCCCGAAAGTTTCCGGCGGACATCAGTTTTTCCACATTGGCAGACCGGCACCCGGGACATGTCGGCGCATTTTTATCCGAGGATAAAAACAGCTCTTCAAATTCCCGGCCGCACTCCTTGCAAACAAATTCAAATATCGGCATCGTTATCTCCCTTAACTGAATACAAAAGCCGCCTTTCCGGGCAGCTTCTATCTTTATCGGTTCCCTTCATCATCCACATCCAACAATTTAAATACAAGATAGCATTCGTCAAGTTTCATCAGGCAATTCTTTTTTATCGGGATCAGGCGCAGCCCGGTGTGCAGTTGTTTTTGGACGCTTCAGGATATTGATAATAAGACTGCCTTCCGCCATAAACCCCAAAAAGCCCGGATGGTTCCGAGCCTTTAAAAGGATTGCAATAAACTGTGCAGATGTTAAACGGCAACACCGTAGGCCTCGCGCATGAACGCCATATTCTTTAGCGCATTTTCATATTTCTCCTGACCATATTTATAGTAATCAAAAGTAATTTTGGAAAACTTCAATTGAATCAGACTCCATAAAAACCAGTAGATATCCGGAAACGGTTTAAAAAGGTCGATTAAAAAGAGGATTCGATCAACATCTTCTCCGTTGCAATAGGCCCTCACGATCTGCTCTTCCACCGCCCTGGAGACCAGAATCTCCTGAAACATATCCGCGATATCATAGTATTTCGGTGCCATGCCGCCATACTCCCAATCAATGATGTACATGGGCGCATCATATTTATGTACCGCATCCTCTTTGATAAGGAGAAAGTTGTCTGCCAGCAGATCATTGTGACAGGCGGTATAGTCGGATTCGGGGATATTGATGATACCCCATAGCTTGATGAGCCGGTCGATGGTACCGGTAATATCAAATTCAGGATACGCCACATTGAGCTTTTTTTGGATGGCAGACATTTTCATCACTTCCTGAAGGGGATTGAAAACCCGTTTTAATATGACACCGCTGGTATGAATTTTTCGAATCGGCGTAACGATTTTTTCGTGGAGTGACCGGTCTGTAAAGTGGTCATTGCTTAAAACAATGACGTCATCGATGAATTCAACAATGGTAACCCCCTGATCAGGCAAAAACTTGATAAGTTTTGACGATACACCGATTTCAAACATTTTCTGCAGGGTTTCGGCTTCGTGCTCGCGGTTAATGAAAAGATCTGTCTTGTCCCCATAGATCCGAACCGTGTAATCCCCTTTTTCAGATCGTATCCGGTAGAGCTTGTTGGTGATACCGCCGCTCAACTGGGAGATATCAATATCAAGCCCTTTCCACTCGGGCAACAATTCATGGCAGATCGCCTGGGTGAATTCTTTTTCCAATAGGCTGTTGGCTGATGTCATGTCAGGCTCCTTTTTTTCGGGTCGGATTTTTATTTTAGCAGAAGCAATATAACGAGGGGACATGTATGGCGTCAATCCCTTTTTGATTGTTACATTTACACCACCCTAATTTTATCAGGACACGAAAGCCCTTTTAACAGGGCCACGCGTGAATTCGGCCGTATTCCAATCAACCGGTTCGCCCCCCACAAAAAACTTGACAATACAACATTCGATAATGTACTAAAGCTTATCTTGTCCTAATTTTAATGACTACGTCAAGTTTGCGCACCAGCCTCTATCCGGCCGGGTTACAGTTTGACGGAATCTCCATGAATATATATAGAGACGTTTGCGGTGGTATCTTCGACAAAACAATCCACACCGATTACGGCATAATGATACCGCCGCTATAGCGTCATCGCATGACGCTTTGATGTATAGACATCTACAATTAAACCCATTGTTGCTTAGCAGTCACCTTGACATCCTTTGTTGACCCGATTGACTTTTTATATTTTGTCGATTTGAACATCCGTTAACCCCAACAGCACGAAAGGAGCCAGGTAGAATGGAAAAACAAAAAGAACCCGGTAAAATTAAAAGACGTGATTTTATTAAAAAGGCAGGCATCGGAGCCGCTGCCGTGGCAGCCACAGCCGTAAACGCGCCCTTTGTGCATGCGGCAAAAAAAACCACCATCAAGTGGAGAATGCAGACCTATGCCGGTGCGGCCCTGTCCGAGCATGTCTGTAAACCGGCCATTGATGCGTTTAACAAAGTCGCCGATGGTGAGATGGTGATCGAGTTGTACAATGCCGATCAACTGGTGCCCACGGGAGAGTTGTTCCGGGCCATGCAGAAAGGCACCATCGATGCGGTCCAGAGTGACGACGACTCCATCGCAGCGCCTGTGGACGTATCCGTATTTGGCGCCTACTTTCCCTTTGCATCCCGTTACTCGCTGGATGTTCCCGTTTTATGGAACTGGTATGGGTTAAATGAAATCTGGGAAGAGGCCTATTCAGAAGTGAAAGGGGTCACCTGGTTGAGCGCCGGGGCATGGGACCCGTGCAATTTCGCCACCACCAAGCCGATCCGAAGCCTTGAAGATCTCAAGGGTCTGAGGGTCTTCAGCTTTCCCACCGGCGGCAGGTTCATGCAGCAATTCGGCGTTGTCCCCATGTCCCTTCCCTGGGAGGACATTGAGATGGCCGTCCAAACCGGTGAGCTGGACGGTGTCGCCTGGTCCGGCATCACCGAGGACTATACCGTCGGATGGGCCGATGTCACCAAATACTATCTGACCAATAACATATCCGGCGCCTGGTCGGGGTCTTATTTTGCCAATTCCGATTCATGGAACGCCCTGCCCGAACGCCTGAAGACCTTGTTCAAGCTGTCCATGGACAGCTCTCACTACTACCGGCAGCACTGGTACTGGTGGGGAGAAGCACACTACCGCACCAAAGGGGGAAAACTGGAACTGACCTCCATCCCCGATAATGAGTGGAAAGTCGTGGAAGATGCGGCCATCAAATACTGGGACAAAATTGCCGCCAAGAGCCCCAGGTGTGCCAAGGTGGTAAAAATACTTAAAGAATATAACCAGATCATGAGAGATGCCGGTCCTCCCTACCGCTATTAATCAGCAGGAACGATCGCATTTATTACCGATAATGGAAAACAATTTTTAAAATTATAGGCTTAACCAACATTGAGCGATTTATTACGAACCGATGCTGCCAATAGAACCGGTGTCGAATCGTAAAAATCGCTCAATGCAGTTTAAAGCAGCGAAAGGAAAGGGGCTTGAATGCCTAAACCAATAAAAATTTTCGTGCGATATGTTGATGCGGTGAACAAGGTCGTCGGCAAGTTCTCAATGTACCTGGTCTTTGCCATGATGGGAATTCTGCTGTATGAATCTGTCTCAAGAACTATTTTTGACCGGCCCCACATTTGGGCTGTGGAGATGGCCCAGTTCGTCATGGCGGCCTACTACCTCCTTGGCGGCGGCTACTCCATGATTTTAAAAGGACATGTCAGAATGGATCTCCTCTACGGCCGCTGGTCCGTCAAACGTCAGGGACTGGCCGATGCCATCACCATGCCATTTTTGCTCTTCTACCTGGTGTTTCTGCTCATTGGCGCCTACTCCAGCATTGAATATGCAGTCATGTACGGGCAGCGGAATCGATCCGCGTGGGCGCCGTATATGGCCCCCATCAAAATCATTATGGGCAGCGGCATCTTCTTGATGACGCTGCAGGCAATTGCGACATGGTTCAAGGACCTGGCTAAGGTGAAAGGGGAGAAAATATAACATGAGTCATGAAATGATAGCTGTGCTGATATTCACCTCGATGATGCTCATGCTCCTTACCGGGCAACGGGTCTTTGCCGCCATTGGCGGTGTCGCCACAATTTTTTCGCTGACGCTGTGGGGAAACGGTGGTGCAGAGATGCCGTTCAACGCCAGCTTTGCATTGCTGAACTGGTACCCGCTACTGACCCTGCCGCTGTTCATCTATATGGGGTATATGTTTTCCGAGTCCGGCATCGCCAGTGATCTCTACAAGATGTTTCATGTTTGGATGGGCCCGATCCATGGGGGGCTTGCCATCGGCACAATGGGGCTGATGGTGGCCGTTTCCGCCATGAACGGCCTGAGTGTGGCCGGTATGGCCATTGGCGCCAGCATCGCCATGCCCGAGATGCTGAAACGAAAGTACGACAAGGTCATGGTCACCGGCGTCATCCAGGCGGGCAGTTCCCTGGGCATCATGGTCCCCCCCAGTGTCGTTCTGGTGCTCTATGGCATGATCGCCCGGCAGCCCGTCGGCCAGTTGTGGCTGGCCGGTGTTTTCCCCGGTCTCCTGCTGGCAGGCCTGTTTATCGCCTACATCGCGATTCGATGCAGACTTCAGCCGCACCTGGGGCCGGTATTACCCCTGGCAGAGCGACAGATGCCATGGGGAAAAAAATTGGGGCTGCTCAGGGCCGGCATCATTCCCCTTGTCATTATCTTTTCCATGACCGGACTGTTTTTGATGGGGATCACCAGCCTGGTCGAGTGCTCGGCAGCAGGAGCCGCGGCAACGACCATTGTCGCCATCCTCAAAGGCCGCCTGACCCGACAGGTTTTAGACGATACCTTGAAAAACACACTGAGCGTCAGTTGCATGTTCATGTGGGTTATTCTGGCAGCCCTCTGCTTTGGTGCCGTCTTTGACGGCCTGGGTGCCGTTCATGCCATAAAGTCCCTGTTTCTGGACCGCTGGGGCCTCAGTCCTTTTGGCGTACTCGTTATGATGCAGCTTTCCTACATCCTGATGGGCATGTTTTTAGATGATACGGCCATGCTCATCATTGTGGCGCCGCTTTACGTCCCCCTGGTCATCGAACTGGGCTACAACCCCATATGGTACGGTGTTCTGTACACCATCACCTGTCAGATTGCCTACATGACACCGCCCTTTGGCTACAACCTGTTTCTCATGAAGGCCATGGCGCCCAAAGAGGTCTCACTGGGGGATATCTACCGCTCCATTGTCCCTTTTGTCATCGTCATGCTGTTCGGACTGGTCCTGGTCATGGTGTTTCCCCAGATCGCCCTTTGGCTGCCCAATGTCTATTTCGGGAGATAATCGCCGCTACTGACGATGCCTTCGGCAATGAGTGACGTTGATAAAAAATCATATCGCATTAACCGTTCGCCAGAGGGCGCATACGAAAAGTATGCCCCTCTGGTGCAACAAAAAATTATGATCCGGCAGGCAGACGCAATCTTCTGAGCGCTTACCTTACCCCCGGCTCCATGCCCCATGCCCGATCAAATTTTGTACCCCCCAAAAAAAGGATACACCATGAATTTGCCCAATATTCAAATCAAAAAAATCCTGTACGCCACCGACCTGTCGGAAACCGCCCTTTACGCCTTTCCCTATGCCGTCAACCTTGCCGAGACCTACGGTGCCGGAATTACGATCCTCCATGTGATCTCAGAAACCGCCAGTGAAGAATTTATATCGAGCATGATCAATGCCCAGGCATTGAAAGAAATCAAGAATCGACACTATTCCGAAGCCCGGGAAAACCTCATCGGCAAAAAAAGAAAACATATCGCCATAAAGGAGATACTCCAGGCATTTTCCGATGAGGTAACGGCCAAGGCCCAGGACCAGACCGTTGTCACCGATGAAATCCTGATCCGGGAAGGCCCCCCTGCCGAAACCATCCTCGAAACAGCCAAAGCCCGAAATTGTGACATCATCGTCCTGGGTACCCACGGCCAGGGCGGCATGGCTAAAATCCTTGTGGGCAGTATCGCCAAACAGGTGCTCAGGCATGCCGATGTCCCGGTTCTGGTGGTTCGATTGCCCAAAACCGCGTGAACCGGAATTTATCATGACCTTCGAATCAGCGAAAAAAATCATCAAAAACATCTCCCAGGTGGTGGTGGGAAAGGATAGCGCCCTGGAATTGCTCATGGCGGCACTCCTGGCCCATGGTCATGTCCTGCTCGAAGATGTGCCGGGCGTGGGCAAGACATTGATCACCAGGAGCCTTGCCAAAAGCATCAACGGATCGTTCAAACGAATCCAGTTCACGCCGGACCTGTTGCCCGCAGATGTTACCGGGTTCAATGTCTATGATCAAAAAACCGGGGCGTTCAAATTTCAGCCGGGGCCGGTGATGGCCCATATTCTGCTGGCAGACGAGATCAACCGGGCGATTCCCAGGACCCAGTCGAGTCTGCTCGAAAGCATGGAAGAGCACCAGGTGACCATTGACGGCAAGACCCGGCTCCTGCCAAAACCCTTTTTCGTCATGGCCACCCAGAATCCCATTGAACTGGAGGGCACCTTTCCCCTGCCCGAGGCCCAGCTGGATCGATTTCTGATCAAGATCAGCCTAGGATATCCCGACAAGACAGAGGAGATGACCATATTAGAACGGTTTCAAAGCCATGACCCGCTGGCGGCACTCACCCCCGTTGCCGACACCGACCAACTCGTCCATATGCAGCAGATGTGCCGAAAAATCAAAATATCGGCCCTGGTGCGGGACTATATTACAGACCTTGTGGGGGCCACCCGGCATCATGAAAGCCTGCGTTTCGGGGCCAGCCCCAGGGGATCATTGGGGTTGATGCGCACGGCCCAGGGGCTTGCCGCCTTAAGAGATCGCAACTATGTCCTTCCCGACGATGTCAAACAGCTCGCCATCCCTGTTCTGGGCCATCGCATCATTTTAACCGAGGCGGAAAAACTCAAAGGAAAACGCCCTGAGCATATCCTGGAAGAGATCCTTTCCCGCACCCCGGTGCCGGCCTGAGCGACAAAGGTGAACAATGAGACCGCCGTTGCCTGAAGCGCCCGCGTCCATCTTCCCCGTATTTTTCGTCCAGGCCTTTATCTTTGTCTGCCTGTTTTTTGCCCTGCTGTTTGATGTTGCGGAACTGACCCTCTTTTCCCTGGTCAGCCTGGCCATGGGCATCGGTTCCTATTTATGGAGCCGGGTCAGCCTGGACCATGTCAACTGTAAAATAGCACTGAAACCCACAAGACTGTTTCCCGGTGACCGGCTTAAAATCGAGATCCACGCCACCAATTCAAAATTGCTCCCCGTACTGTTGAAAATTGATCTTTTCACCCATAGATCCATGACAGGCAAGGATGCGGATCAATCGCTCAGGGAGGAGATCTGCCTTTTCTGGTTTCAACAATCTATAGTTTCAAGGGAATTGTTCCCGAAAAAAAGAGGCGTCTACAACCTGGGACCGCCGAGGCTGAGCGGTGGCGACCTCTTCGGCTTTTTTTTCAAGACTGGAAAGACAGACGAACGGCTCGAGGTGGTGGTCTACCCCCGCATTGTGCCCATCAGGCCCCTGTCTCTTCCCCAAAAAGCGTTTTTCGGTATTCCCGGCCCGCGCAGCCCCATAGAAGATCCATGCTATGTTTTTGGAACCCGGGAGTATCAGGCGGGACGGCCTGCTCGGGGCATCCACTGGAAGGCGAGTGCGCGGCACCATCGGTTGCAGGAAAAGCTTTGCGAGCCGGCCCAGCAGGAAAAAATACTGATCCTTCTCGATGTTGATCAATTTGAAAAGGTGCCGGCCGACTTTGAAAAAAGCCTGGAAGCCATCGCTTCTCTTATCCTTCAATTGGATCGTCAGCGCATCGCCGTGGGATTTGCCACAAACGGCACCATTGCCGGCACCGGCTCAAACATCATTCCCATCTCAAGAAGTGCCGTGCAGATGGCATCCATCCTTGAAACCCTGGCCGGCATCCATGCTGAAAAGGCAGGCCCGGTCACCGATATCCTGGCAGGCGGGTATACCATCCCCTGGGGTGTCACCAGCCTCTACTTTGCCTGTCATTGTTGCCGGCAAACCCGTCGGGCCAAAGCGTTCATGGACTATCGAAACATCCCCGCCTGCTTTGTCCTGGCGCAAAAATCCAATGAGGAGGAGATCCCGGACACCCGGCAACAAGGTCACACCGTCTATCTGGATAACCTGCTGGCCCCGGAGGATCGAAAAAAATGAAACACCGACCTTCTATTTTTCTGATGACAGCATCAGGTATCATGATGATCAGCTGCTTTTATGCCTGCACCGGTTTTATTCTGGCCGGTATCTCCCGGAAACCAATCCATGCAACCCAAGCGGCAATGATTCTTTTGTTCGCCGTTATCCTCACCGCCACCCACCGTCAAAGGGGGTGGCGGCCAATATATATCGCCGGACTTCACCTGGCAGGATGGCTGTCTGCATCATTATGGCTTTGCCACCGCTATTACAATCTTCAATATAGCTTCCGGGACCCTGGCTGGGTTTTGGATTTTTTTATGCTGGACAGGGCCGTTACCGGCTGGCTGTTTTTAATTCTCCTCCTTTTTTGTGTCTGTTTCCTGTGGTTCTGCGGAATACGGTTATGGGGCAGGCCCACTGACCAGTCCACCATCAGTCACCGTTTTGATGCTGGACTGGCCTGTTTTTTGGCCATGGGGCTCATTAAACTGCTCATCAATGTAAAAGGCGGCACACTGCCCCTGGCCCATTCATCGATGATGCCGATGATCATCTTTATGGTCGCGGGCCTTTTTTCAATCGGCGTTGTCCGTACCCGGGGTGCCTCCCAGACAGGGACTGCCAACGGTTTCAGGGGCGCCGGCGTTGTCCTGGGTTTTACGTTTATGATATTACTGACGGGCGGCGGGCTGTTCCTTTTTACTTCACCCCAGCTTCAAACCGTTGCTGAAGCAGGCGGCGGCCTGTTGGGAACCCTGGCAGGTCCCATAGAACAGATGGTGCTTATCCTGGCCCGGTTTTTTCTTGAAAGCGGTTTTCGCCTTAAATTTGGAGCGGATTCCCCCACCGGTTCACCACCGGCCATACCTGCCATGGAAGGGCCGGCGGTTCCTACCATCATTGTCCACCTTGTCACAGGGCTTACAATTGCCATCCTGCTGGCAACCCTCGGTTGGTTACTGTATGTTCTGCTGAAATGGGTGTCTGAAAGGCTGTTTGCCAAGACAATGAAGGCCGGGGACAGGTCGGGAATATGGGCCCTTTTACGCCTATATGCTGACGCGGTAAAACGCCTTTTTATATCCATTTTGAGCCGCATGCACCTTATTGCCGACACCTCCTGTGCCGCCGATAAATTTTACCAACGCCTCCTGCGATGGGGCCGGTTAAGCGGCCTGAATCATGATGTGGCTGAAACCCCCAAAGAATACGCGCTTCGCCTGGGGCAACGATTTCCCCAATTAAAAAAAGAGATTCGCCTTATCATCCTTGTCCACGATGAGGCCGTCTACGGCGGTATCGCCCCTGACAGCCATCGGATATCAACGGCAACGCTGGCCCTGAAAAGGCTTCACAATCCCCTCCTGTGGTTTTCCCGCATCAAATCCTTCTGTTTTCAAAACCGCTGCTGAAAAATTTTTTCCCAGGTTGGAAGCAAACAATTAAAAAAACACCTGACCCTTGACTTTTACTGATGTGCCATTACCTTTACTCAACGGCGCTGATATGAGTGACGCGCAAATGTTTCCTCCTCAAGGTGTATATCCCCAACATTCAAATGCGGTTTACCCCCCAAAGTTAGAAACTATTGTTTTTTTATTTTTTATTAAGGAGATTTACAGCATGGCTAACGGTACAGTAAAATGGTTTAACGACTCAAAAGGTTTTGGTTTTATCGAACAGGAAGACGGCGGAAAAGATGTATTTGTACATCACTCAGGCATCAATACATCAGGTTTTAAATCCCTGAATGAAGGGGATCGCGTTTCCTTTGATATTGAAGATGGACCCAAAGGGCCTTCTGCAACAAATGTAACTGTTCAGTAATAAACCATTTTTATTTATTTTTAAAAAAAGCCACCCTGGTGGCTTGAAATAATAAAGTCCCTGAACGGAATATCGTTCAGGGACTTTTTTTTGTTTTTCGAGGCAGTATTTATTTTATCTGTAATTGATTCCAGGCAGAATATTAAGGACATTATTTCGAAAAAATTGCTTCATCAAAAAAGAACTACCGAATAGATTCAATTACATGATGATGCCATCTACGGCGGCATCGTCTCTGACAGCCATCAAATATCGGCGACAAAGCATTCCGGAAAAGAATTCGCAATCCCCTTCTGTGGTTCATCCGCATCAAATCCTTCTATTTTCAAAATCGTTGCTAAAATAAATTCTTTTTAATATTTATAAAAATCTTTCATATCAACTTGATGTCAACCCCGTTGTATTCACAGTACAATTATAATGGCAGCCTCGCGGCAAATGCCTGCTCGATCCTCTGGAACGCCCAGTCGACCTTTTCTCTTTTGATCACCAGGGGCAGGGCAAACCTGCGGGTATAAGCGTGTGTCTCCTTGCACGGGAGCCCCAGACTCAGAGGCCCATATATTCGGCATGATCGGGAATCACCGATCCCAGCCCTTTGTCGCTTCTCACTTTCGCCATGGTGGTCTCGTCGGTCGGATCCGAAATGGTTAAATTCAGTTTTTGGGCGACATATGCCTTGGCCTGCTCTATTTTCATCCTTCGCGTGAGCTGCATCCAGGCGACCAGATCCTGTTTTACCAGCAGGCTATTTAATCACGCCGAGTTCCTTTTCCGTCTCACGGATGATCTCCTCAATCTCCTTTTGCGCCTGACTGCTGATCGGGATGGGCCGATGGGTCTCGACCACGCTTCTGGCTTTTTTCAACGCCCTTTCATGCAGGCTTTGCTCTCCTTTGGACCTCCAGCTTTCGTAGGTTTCCCGGTTCATCAATTCGGGCGACATGAAATCCTTGCAGTGGGCAAAGGTACTCGGGTGCGCAAGATAGTTCCCGCTGTGGCCCACCGCCTTGATGAGATTCACCGACAGGGTTTCCGCATTGATCTCGAATCCTTTGACCAGATGGGTAATGGCCCGGTTGATTTCGTCGTCCATCAATAACTTTCCGTAGTCCAGGGCCATCCCGCTGTCCACCATCCCCGTTCCGTAAATCAGATTGGCACCTGCCAATGCTGCCGGAAGGGAGGTCAACAGCGATTCAAAACCTGCCTGGGCATCGCACAGTTTACTGTCCACCTACCCGCCGGAGACACGCACCGGTATGTGGTAATGCCGGCCCATCTGGGTCAGGGCCGCGTTGAGCAGAGCGCCTTCCGGTGCACCCACCGCCGCCATGCCGTAACGCAGGTCGAGGGATGTCGTGGAACTGGAGTAAAACATGGGGGCTCCGGGTCGCACCAATTGTCCCAGCGCCAGGCCACTGAGCACTTCGGCATTGTGCTGCACCACGGTGCCGGCCAGATGGACAGGTGCCGTGCCACCGGCCAGGCACATGGAAAGCACGCTGGTGGTGAACCCGTGCTCCACGGCGGCCATGAGGACCTCACTGCAATCGTCCACCAGTTGCAGCGGGCTGACCACACAAACCCCGGTGAAAAAAAACGGCCGCCGGCGAAAGGTCTCCCGGCCCACGGCGGCTTCTCCGATGGCTGCCATTTTGGGAATCAGATTGGCCGAAGGAGGGATGGCCTCCACCGGTTTGGTCGTGTTGCCCAGCATGGCCGCCAGGGTATGCAGGGTTTCCGTCACCGGGGATTCATCGGTGGCGTTCAACATGGAGATTAAAATCTTCAGACTATCCAGCGTATCCATGACCCGGGTGACCTGGGCCACATCCGCTTTCAGCGCTTTTTTGCGTTTTCCGGTGTAAAGATCGTTGAGATATACGGTACTGCCGAAATTGACGAATCCCAGCCGGTCACCGCCCATGGTATAATCCCGGGACGGATCACGGCCCGGAATGCAGATTTCCGGCGGAATGGTGGAAAGCGCCTTCTCGATAAGAGTCGGCGGCAGATAGATGCAATTTTTGTTTTTGTCAACACGGGCTCCGTGACCGGCAAAAACGGACTGGGCCTTTTTGCTGGTCACCACAACCCCGGTTTGTTCGAGCAGTTCCAGGCTGGCCTGATGAATCCTGTTGCAATCTTCGCTGCTGAGCGCCCGCAGCCGCAGCGCGCCGGGGGGGGCCAGTTTAATTTGGCTTCTGTCGGCAGCCGTTACTGCATGCTGGGTTAACATACGTCCCTCCTTTTCAGTACCATCCAGAAATGGCCAATTAGCCCAACATCTGCATTCCGCTCAAAATCTTATCTTCGGGATATTAACTATATGCCTGCGGTAAAATTTTTCGCAGGCCTTGATCTCGACCCAATTTGCCTATTTCTGGATAAACACTATTTAAACCAAAGAATATGTATACAATGTTTGTATGCAAATTAACCATGATCACCGCTTCTTGTCAAGGCCCGTTTTTGGCCATAAATCTTGAAAGCTGCCTCCGGTCAAAGCGTCCGGACAGCCGGATTTCTATTGACAAAACCATAAAAGTGGCCCTACATGGATACAAATATTAAAATCAATAAATGTATACAATATTTTGTTAGAATCAACACCTGCTCCCTGAAGCGCAGGTTGACCCCTGAACTATAGCTTAGGAAAACGACCGTGACGTTACCCATTTACCAGATGCTCGGTGATACACAGGTGCAGACCATTCAGGCACACACCTTGGATCTTCTTGAAAACACCGGGGTTGCCGTCCATCACGAAGCGGCCCTGGAAATATTGGCGGAAAAAGGGGCGCGGGTGGACATGGCCCGCCAGCGGGCCTTTTTCCCCCCGGAACGGGTGACACAATCGCTGGCCGCCATCCCCAAGTCCTTTGTCTGTGCCGGGCGGGATTGCGAGTTCGATTTTAAGGTGGCCTGGGATGCCCCCCCGATTTGCCGCTGTACCGGGGGGGCAGTGAATATGATCGATCTGGCCACCAACAAGAGCCGGGCGGTAACCCTCCAGGACTGCCGCGATATCGCCCGGCTCATCGACGGCTTGGACAATACGGCCTTTGCCGCCGCCCAGACCCCCTGCGACGCCTGCCTGCCGGTCTACGATATCCAGGTGCTCAAGGCGATGTTGTCCTCCGGGCGCAAGCATATCTGGTCCCTGGTCAGCAGTTCGAAAAACCTGGCCTACCAGATCGAGATGATGCTGGCCGTGGCCGGCTCCTCCGAGGCCCTATCCCGGCGCCCCATCTGCCACGGCATCGTCACGGTGATCGAGCAGTTCAACTTCCCAGAGGATGAGATCGAGCGACTGCTGCAGTATGGACGCCACAAAATTCCCGTCAAAGTGCCCATCGTTCCCATGATGGGCACCAACGCCCCCACCACCATCGCCGGGGCCATGGTCCAGGCCAATACCGAGGCGGTGGCCAGCGCCGTTCTCATCGATCTCCTTTGTCCCGGTACGCCCACCTGGTACTATTTTTTCATCCAGGCCATGGACAAACGCACCGGCAGCAGTATTTTCATGAGCCCGGAAATCATGCTCTGTTCTCTCGGCCTGATCCAGATGGCACGCCATTATCAGCTGCCGGCGGCGCCCTCTGCCTTTGAAACCACGGGGGGCCGGCTCGAGGACATCATATACGGCAACGGCATGTCGGTGAGCCTCTTTGCCCTGGCCGGCGCTTTTGAAAACGCCTCCACCGGCTGCGTCGACATGTCCATGGGGATCAGCAAAGAAGGACTTGTGATCGGCGACGAAATCTGGGGCCACACCCGACGCCTTCTGGAAGGGTTCTGCGATGAACCCCAGGCTTTCGGTCTGGAGGCGATCAAGCGGGTCTCGCTGGACAGTGGCCATTACCTCACCGATGCCCACACCCGTGATTTTTTGCGCAAAGAGGCCCAATTCGTGCCGAATCTCTTTGCCTATCGCTCCCACAGTACGTGGTCCCAAAACCCCCAACGCCTGGCCCAAGAGGCCCGGGAGCGGGCAAACGCCATTCTCGCGCACCACGCTGTGCCGCCTCTGGAGAAACAGCTCCTAAATGAATTGGACCGAATTGAAGCGGCGGCTAAAAAGGCACTCGAGTAAAAAGCCTGGCCCAAAAGACCATGTTTTTCAGGACAAAATAAAAAGGCCCATCTATCCGGGCTGGAGGCAAGTATCGGTTATGAAAAAAAGCAATGAGGAATTCGTCTACCAGAAGCTCAAGAACGCCATCATCAAGCGCTATATCAAGCAGGGCACAAAACTGGTTGAGACCGCTCTGGCCAAACAGTTGAAGGTCAGCCGGACCCCGGTTCGCAGCGCCATCCGGCGCCTGGCCTATGAAGGTTTCGCCATCTATGAAACCAACAAGGGCGTTTGCGTCATCGCGCCCGACATCGAGGAGATCCAGGGGGCCTTCTTTGTCCGGACACAGCTGGAAAGGGCCGCCGCACAGCTGGCCGCTGAAAACATTACGACTGCGCAATTGGCCCAGCTGCATGGCTACCTCGACGAAGAGGCGCAGGTTTTCGAAAACCACAATCTGGAGGAATACTACCGCATCAACGAGGGGATCCATTTGACCATTGCCCAGGCCTCAGGCAACCCGGTCCTCATCCGCTACATCGAAGAGCTCCTCAATCGCACCAAGATCTACCTTATCCTTTACGACCCATTTTTTTCCATGCCCATTTACCCCACTATCCACGAGCACAAGCAACTGGTGGACGCCTTGAAAACCAGAGATCCCGATGTGGCAAAGAAAGAGATGGGAATCCATCTCAAGAGCACCTTTGAAGGTCTGGATATCCAAGTGTTACCCGAGGATTATATCGCCCTTTAAACGCGATATCGGCCGCCCGTCCACCCCTGCTGTATCATCGCCAACCGTTTTGGAAAAAAATATTTTTTCACAACTTCCTTTAATCTGCCAATAGTGCAGACGCATAGAACTGCCCCAACAGCATTCATTGCTAAAAAGCATAAACTGAGAAACTGCTTACAGGCTTATCCGATGCTTTAGGATTCGATATGGCATCCTTCCCAATCAGCCGGGAATCATTAAATGACCGTAGTGCAGGCGGTGGTCGATAATCAGGCCTTTTATGGCCTCGATGGGCATTTTTTCCCGGATCACGTAGCGGTACAATCCGGCATTACGGATATCGCCGATAAAAACAGCCCCCACCAGCCGGGTGCCGTCCCGGTTGAACACCAGTTTGCGATACGCGCCGCCACCGGCATGCCGGTGGATTTCCAGATCGGTTCCCGCCGTATGCACCGTCCCCATCGAGACAAAGGGTTCGTCCGCCACCTGGGTAGCGTTCAAGATGCCGAATGTCCCGGTGTAGGCGGTTTTGACGCCGGCCATATTCATCCCGGCACAGCAACCCATCTCCACCGCGTTGGTCCACAGGGCCGTCATGATCCGGTCTCCGGAAACGGGGTCAAACGATACGGCCACATCCCCGGCCGCAAACGCACCACCGGCCGGGCAGGCGGTATAGCGGTCCACCACAATGCCCTGATCCAGATGCACATTGCTACCGGCCAGAAATGCCGTGTTGGGCCGCACCCCTTTTCCGATACAGACCATCTGGCAGGCCAGTTCACTGCCGTCATCCAGAGCCACACCGGTAACCCCGGAACCGTCCGACAAGAGTCCGACAGCGCTTACGCCGGTTTTGATGGTCAGTCCGGCCCGGTCCAGGGCCCGGCGCACCAGAAACGCATCGGAAGGTTCCATCAGCTGGGACAGCACCTCGGGGGAATACACCACCAGGGTCACCTTGACGTCCCTTTCCAGCAGGGAAAACGCAGCCTTGAGGTTCAGCAAGCCGCCACCGAGCATCACGGCATGGTCGGTACGCTCCACCCGCCGGGCCATCTGGCGGGCATGGGCCAGGGTCCGCAGGGCAAACACACCGTCGGCATCCGTGCCCTTGATTTCGGGCGGCACATAGGGCCGGCTGCCGGTGGCAAACAGGATTTTCCCGTATCCCATCGAGCCGCCGCCCGCCAGGGCAACGGTTTTTTCCGCGGTATCCACAGACGCGGCCCGGGCATTGGTAATCACGGCAATGTTCCGGCCGGTGTAGGGTCCGCAGCCGGCCATTGACATTTCCGCCTGGTTTTTTTTGCCGGATACCAGGAAGGGAATCAACGGTCTGAAATACGGCCGGTCGCTTTCTTCGGAAAGCACTGTGATCTCCCCGTTTCGATCCTGCCGACGAATGGCATGGGCCGCGGCCATGCCGGCGGCACTACCGCCCACGATGAGGTACCGGCTATAGGCAGCCGCCATATCAGCCCCCTTCCGCATGCTGCATTTCCCGGGAGGCCTCCTTGCGCACCTTGCCGGAAAAGGCTTTTACCGTGTCGTAAATCAGGGCTTGGGTGGGGCAGGCGCTCACACAGGCCGGGATATCACGGTCCGGACAACGGTCGCAGCGAAAGGCTTTATGGGTTTCCAAATGGCGCCCGATGACCCCGTAGGGACACACCATCACGCAGGTCCAGCAGCCGATGCACTTGTCCGCATCGGTCATCACCACCCCGTTTTCATCCCGACTGATGGCGCCGCTGATACAGGCGTGCATACAGGGAGCGTCCTCGCAGTGGCGGCAGACCAGGGGCACCTTGGTATCGGGTAAGGCCCATTCCACATAGACCCGGCTCTTGGGAACCGGGGTTTCCGCGATGGCGCCGAAAAGGGTTTTGCTTTGCGAATGTGCCACTGCACAGGCCATTGTGCAGGACAGGCACCCGACACATCGATCCGGTTTTACGAATATCTCTTTTGGTTCTTTCATGGCCGACTCCTTTTCCTGGATATATGGCAGATATTAGATGCCCAATGCACTGCGCTTTTTGTCCATGTGGTCGATCATCAGCCGGGCGCCTTTGACCGGGTCGGGCTCAACGGCAAATGTGGCGCCGACGACCGCCTCGGCCCCTTTGGTCAAAAGATCGGTCACCACCGGGCTGCCCAGCACCTGCGGCACCGTCCCCAGAACCGTAAAAATACCCGACGATACCACATAAGAGCCGATGCTCACCGCTTTTTCACTCATCCATTCCGGGGCCGCGCCGGCCACCGGCAGGTCGGCGATATCCACCCCCAGGGCATTGGCAATCGCGGCACAGGTGGTCAGAATCCGGCTGATATCCACACAGGACCCCATGTGCAGGACCGGCGGGATGCCCAGGGCCTGACAGATGCCTTTGAGTCCGTCGCCGGCCTGATCCGCCGCCTCGGGCAGCATCAGACCGAACTTGGCGCAGGCGATGGCATTGCATCCGGTTGTGGTCACCAGCACATTGTTTTCAATCAACTCGCGGACCAGGGTCAGGTGACCGTAGTCATGTTTGATTTTTACGTTGTTGCACCCCACCACCCCGGCAATGCCCCGGATCGCGCCCGATTTTATGGCATCCAGCAGCGGATACAGGGTGCCGCCGAGGGCATTGATGATCGCTTCCGTGCTGAACCCCACCATGCATTCGGTTTTCGCTTCGGGGATGACCACCTTTTCGGGTACCCGCAGCCGGTAGTTTTCCACCGCCGTCCGGACAATCTCCCCGGCAACCTCAAAGCCCTTTTCTTCGTTAAAGGCCACGTGGGTGGCGTCGGGAAACTTGGCCTTGGGAGAGGTGGAGATAAAACGGGTGTGAAAGCACTGGCTCAGGGGACCCAGGGACGGCATGATGCACTGGACATCCACGATCATGGCATCCACAGCCCCGGTGATGATGGCCAGCTCCTGCTGCAGGAAATTGCCGGCCATGGGAATGCCGTGGCGCATGAGCACTTCATTGCCGGTACAGCAGAGACCGGCCACGTTGATGCCTTCAGCGCCGACTTTTTTAGCCAGGGCCGTCAGTTCGGGGTCACCGGCGGCGGCCACGATCATTTCCGACAGCACGGGTTCATGGCCGTGGACAATGATATTGACCATTTCCTCCTTTAACACGCCGAGGTTGGCCTCTGAACGAACGGGCGTTGGTGTGCCGAACAGAACATCCGACAGCTCGGTGGCAACGGTGGACCCCCCCCACCCATCGGCAATGGAGGCCTTGAGTCCCTGCAGGATCAAATTGACCGGATCGTTGTCCACTCCGATATGGGTGCGGTGCATGATTTCGACGATTTCGCGGTCTATCCCGCGCGGATCGATTCCCAGACCCTTCCACAGGGCTACCCGTTTTTCCGGTGCCCGGCGGGTAAACCGGATAAATCCTTCCTGTCGGCCGAATTCGGCATACACGGCCTTGGCCAGGTCAAGGGCGATGTCATTATCACCACGATTTTCGGTGGCAATCTCGTATTCCGTGGCCAGGGCCTTTAGTTTTTTACTGTCCCGGATCTCGTAGCCGCCCCCCTTGCCCTCGGCGGTCAGTAGCAGGGTGTGGGCCAGGTCCCGGCCATGGTCCGAATGGGCCGCCGCGCCGCCGGCGATCATACGAATCAGATTACGGGCCACAATGATATCCGCGGTGGCCCCGCAGATCCCCTTTTTCGGACCGTTGTCATCAAAGGGGGTGATGCGGCAGGGGCCCATGTTGCAGTTTCTGCAGCAGACCCCCAGTTCTCCGAAGCCGCACTGTGGCAGCATTTTTTCATACCGGCCCCAGACGGTTTCCAGGTCCAGTTCCTCGGCCCGTTCCAGCATGCGATGAACGGTGGGGTCGATGCTTTTCGCAGTGATCTTTTCGCTGTACGCCATTGGTCCTTCCTCCTGTCTTGTGGGGTCAAAAAATATGTCTTTGCCTTTGGCCGGAGCTGCAATGCACTTGTTAAGGCCCGGTCAAATGCCAAGCACCGGCACCGGTTCGGCGCCGAATTGAAACGACAAAAAAACATCTTGAGGAAAGAATTGCATCATGGATATGACGGCGTGTGTTCTCTCTAAATCGCCTCTGAATTTTATATTTTACATATAAGCGTTTGTCAAGAAACCGACACATCCGAACGACGGGCAACAGCAGTTATTCTTAAACCCAAAACAACCAAGACAGAGCCATCTATCTCTGAGCTGACCCAAAGGACCAGGGTTTTCAGGACAAAATAAACTCGGAGCATAAGGCCATGTTAAAATCTATTCATGCAAATAAAACGGCCAGCATCACTGAATTTACGAAAAATCCCCTCGTCGACTCAGCAAAACCAAGGGGGCATTCCAACCTTTACAAAATCAAGCCCTCATCAGTGGGGTACAGATTAGCCTATCTTGTGGAAGACAAGACGACCAGCCTATACGGCATTTGCGTTGGCCGCCGGGATAAAACTTACAAAATTTTATCCCAAAGATTGAATGGATGATATTAGACTAAATAATTACGGAAAACACTTAGCCCTTTTTCGATATTTTTTCGTCCAAACCCAATACGAAACCGGTCCTGTGGCGTTTTTATCAACTCGGAATGATAAATTTTAGGCGGCAGAAGCAAGATACCGGTTTTAGCCACCAAATCCTCACAGAACCGATTGGTATTTTCAGCACCTTTGTATCGTGGATATCCTACACATCCGCCATCGGGTCGCTGCCACTCGAACAGTTCAGGAAACTCGCTGAAAAAAAGCCCTAATCTTTCGGCGTTATGGTTGACTAAAGATCGATTCCGTTCCAGGATTCGATCCCTGGCTCTAAGGGCAATGATGGCCAATCGTTCACTGGGCGCAGCGTTACAGATTGAAAGATAATGTTTATACCGTTCCATCTTCTGCAAAAGGTTGGTATCCTTGGTCATGATCCAGCCAATTCTAAGGCCTGAAAGACCATAGGCTTTGGACATCACATTAAGGGACAATCCTTTCTCGTAGACATCGGCCACCTGGGGGAGTCGAATCGACGCGTCACGTTCAACCAGTCGATACACTTCATCACTGAACAGATAAATGCCTCTTTCCCGGCACAGTGTAATCAGATCCTGAAAACGGCTTTTACCCAAAACGGCGCCCGTTGGATTGTTCGGAAAATTAATTGATACGAGCTTTGTCTTGGGCCTGATCTGACGTTTCACCTGGTCAATATCCAGGGCCCAGTTGTCATCTGCATCCAGGGGAATCCCTGACACGGCACAAATGTCAAGGGGAATCGTTTCCGCTGCCTGATAGTTGGGCACAACGACAATGGCGTGGTCTTCCTTGCTGAGCAGTACACGCATGGCAATATAAACCCCTTCTTCGGCACCGGCAAAACATAAGATATTGGATGCGCTTGCGGTATCATAGGTTCTGGCAATTTCTTCCCTGAGCTCCGGATGGCCATAGGTTTCCGTATATCCCAACCATTGCTTTTCAAATGCCGTTCGATCTTCCGGCGACGCCATGGATAAAAGCTCAGATAAGGGCATGCTTTCAATGTCGGATGCCGTCATGTGATATTTTGCCGTAAATTCCCATTTAGAAAAATACCGTTCCAGTGCAAAGTCACGCATGTTCAATTCCTCTCGTCTGTTTTTTTCAGCCTTTCAAATCGTGGGCCGGCATGTTATCCTTAAAGATCGGCAATTGCCATACATTCTGGTGATTTCTCCATTGCTGCCGCCGTAAACTCGTTTTACAACACCATTATAGTTCCACCGCTTTTTGTAAAACAATTACTTTTCAACTATTTCTGGTTAAGGGTATTATGAAAATCATCAATGCCACCATCGTCACCAAACTAAAATTCGTGACCCTTTTTGCCGTCAACTACCTGGATCGAAAAGGCACCCTCAAAAACTGGCACATGGTCAGCCGGGAAGAGCAACCCAAATGCATCACCCAGGATAACCAGCGCCCTGACGCAGCCATCATTGTCCCCTATCACGCCCGGGAAGACAAACTGGTGGTGATCCGGGAGTACCGGATCCCCGTGGGCGACTACATGTACGGATTCCCCGCCGGGCTTCTGGACCCGGGCGAAGATCTGGCTGTGGCCGCTGGCAGAGAGCTCCATGAAGAGACCGGTCTGGACCTGGTCACCGTCTACCGACACAGTCCCGCCATATACTCTTCTGCGGGTATCACCGACGAGGCCATCGCCATGGTCTTTGCCGAGGTGACCGGTACGCCCAGCATCCGGGGCAACCAGGATTCGGAAGATATTGAGATTTTTCTGATGAATAGAAAAGAGGTAGGACAGCTTCTCAGCCGCGACGATATCGTCTTCGGCGCCCGGGCCTGGCTGGCCATGGATGCCTACGTCCGTATGGGAAAAGCGTACCTGACAGGGGGCGGATAACGACTCATGACAGGGTTTTATGCCGCAGCGACCCATTTAAAACAACAAGGGCCTTTTAAACTTCTATCGAATCAACAAATTCGGCAGTAATTAAAAGTATAGTAATATGAGGCGTATTTTTCAAAAGCTTAAAAACAAAACGGGGTTTGATCATTGATCATACCCCGTATCAATTTAAACTGACGGAGAGACAGGGATTCAGACCGGGCGAGTTGAATTACCGTGGGTCAGTACAATGGGATCTGTTTGAATTTACAGGCATAGATTCCCACGACCATAAGGCCGAATAAATCGCCGAGGATTTTAGCCACCATCAGTTGTCCACTCGCTCCCTCAATTCTTTCCCACATTTAAAATAGGGCAATTTCTTCGGCACCACCGCAACCGTCTCCCCGGTCTTTGGATTCCTGCCGGTATACCCTTCATACGCCTTTACATAGAAAGAGCACAATCCCCGGATTTCAACCCGGTCACCCTTTTCGAGTGCACTGGCCATCTGATCGAAAAACAGGTTTACAATCTTTGATGCTTCAATTTTGGAAATATTGGTGGTGGTGCTGAGGGTCTTGATGAGGTCAATTTTGTGCATGTGATCCCTTTCTTTGGGCGTTGTTCGTTTTTGTTGGGTCTAAACTGGTGTCCTAAAAAATATTTATAATTTTACACCACTGTGACCGCATCTGTCAAACCCATGTGGTAATCTGCAAAAAACAAAGGAGGTCACCTAAATGAGAACACAAGAAATATACACAGAATACCACGACCATTTTGAATATTTCGGAAACACGGAGATTAAACGGATTCGCAAAAAAGGTGAAAAAACAATACGGCATGACTGGATAATCTTTGACACCGTTGATGAGGCGATGGCGTTTTTCAATGACCCGTGTGGAGAGATTGCGGGGTATTATGCTTGATTCCTGACGCCTGTAGCGGGATTTACCTTCCGATTCGACCAACAGCTAAAACTTCGCGAAGGGTCTTTGCTGTTTCCGTCATAATGATCGGTTTCATGACATAGGCAGCTATTCCCAATTGTTTTTCCCTCTCTTCATCGATCAGAACACCGTGACCGGTGCAGATGATAACAGGGATATCGGGACGGATGCCCCTTATCTTTTCAGACAGGTTAACACCGGTCATCTGCGGCATCGTCATATCATGAGCCTCCTTCTTTTTGATCAAAATAAGCTCATTTTACACCTTAAGCAACTGTCCAGTTTTTGGGGAGTATTATATTTTTCAATCGCATTGTACTGATTTCCAAAAACGACCAAACAAAAAGGCCAATCCAAGAAAGCTTGAATTGGCCTTAATCCTTTTAAAATGGCGGAGAGACAGGGATTCGAACCCTGGGTGGAACTTTCGCCCCACACTCGCTTAGCAGGCGAGCGCCTTCAGCCGACTCGGCCATCTCTCCGTATATAGTCTGTGGCGGAGGGAGTAGGATTCGAACCCACGGAGCTGTGACACTCAACGGTTTTCAAGACCGCCGCTTTCGACCACTCAGCCATCCCTCCACATGGAAAAACAGACTGTTACCATTTAGTAAAATTCAGGTCAATCATTTTTATTGTGAAAACGGCAAATTTCTTAAGTTACCGCCCTTTTTCACAACCCTGCGAATGGGCTCCGGCTAAACACCGGACTGACGGTTAAAAGGTTACCTTGGGGACGGATTTTTCCGCCTCGGGTATCTCATAATAATCGGCCTTTGAGACATTGGCAAATGCGGCATAGAATCGACCCATAAAGGTCCGAATATAGGTGTTCAGGAGCTGAACCGACTCATTATAGCGTTTTCTTTCCACGGCGATTCTGTTTTCCGTTCCCTCCAGGCTGTCCTGAAGCTTTAAAAAAGACTCATTGGCCTTGAGGACCGGGTATGTTTCCTTGAGCAGCAGCAACCGTGAGAGGGCCCCTTCAAGCTGGTTGGCGGCCGCCACCTTGCCCTTTACATCTTTGGCCTGAAAATACTGGGTCCTGGCCTGGGCGATATTTTCAAACAACTCCTTTTCGTGTTTGGCGTATCCTTTTACCGTTTCCACCAGGTTGGGAATCAGGTCGTATCGTCTCTTCAACTGGTTTTCAACCTGTGCCCACTGCCCCTTGACGTTTTCATCCATGGCCACAACATGGTTGTAACCGGCGATGATCTTGCCGAACATCATAAGGCCGGCAATTAAAATAACGCCCAGTACGATCAGTATCACTTTAAGCGATTTTGACATCATTATCCTCCCAAAATTTTAATCTGCCCGGATCAATCGTTGTCAGGGCAACGGTTTTTTTAATTCACGTAATTCTCAATTTTATGTTCATATACACTTGACGCGATACCGCCCCAGTTAAAACAGCGAGGAACCATTTTAATTACCATCCCCCGGACGCACCGCCACCCCCGAATCCGCCGCCGCCACCGCCACCGAAACCACCACCACCCCCGAATCCGCCGCCGCCTCCCCATGACCCCCTTCGGCCACCGAGCATTGACGTTAAAAAAAACATCATGAACAGTCTTGGGTTTTTAATAAACAGAAATGCGAGGATGATCAGTATGATAATACCGAAAACGGAACTAAAGGGCCCCCCGGATTTTCCCGGGGAAGTCTGCCTTGCATCAAAATTTACCGTTGGCATACCGGTGATGGTAACCCCGGCATCTTCGGCAATCTTGTTTGCCATGACAAGGGCCGTGGCAAAAATCCCCTCGGCATAGGCGCCTTTTTTAAAATAGGGGACCAGCACCTGGCGTCCCAGACTACCGGCCAGACTGTCGGGCAGCACACCTTCAAGGCCGTAGCCGACCTCGATTCTGTATTTTCGATCTTTGGCCGATATTAAAAACAGCACGCCGTTGTCTTTTCCCCTTTGACCGAGCCGCCATTTATCATGGGCGATTTTCAGGGAAAAATCCTCGATGGATTCACCATCGAGACTTGTGATGGTCAGAACAACCAATTGGGCCGTTGTCTTTTGCTCCAGTTCCCGAAGGTATTGGTTCAGCTTGTTTTCGGTGGCGTTGTCCACCAGACCGGCCAAGTCTACAACATAGTTGGACGGCTTGTCAGGAATGTCAACGGCCATACCCGTTGATGTCACCAGAAGGCATAAAAGCAGAACTGAAGCAAAAACCGCGTTTTTACGGATGAATCTCATCTGTCATCTCTCCCAGTTTCTCAATTGCCATATAACAGTTTTTAAAAATCGTATTCAGCTGTTCTATGGTCGGTTTTGCTTTCTGCCTTTTCTGCTTTCCGATGGTCCGGAATATATTAACGTCTATTCCCGAAGCCGCCTCAAGAGCTGCCAGCACATCCTCGTTTTGAACGGGCACCGGTTTGCCGAGAACCAGCAGGATGCCCCGAAAGAGCGGCATAAATCCCGAAAAAGACGCCGCAAACATGTTCGAAAGCAGCCTGCGGTCTCCCATGGATGCGATATACCCCTGCCGGAGACCGATTAACCTGACTTTCAGTTCTCTTTCACACTGGAGCCGGAGGTGAGGTATATCGATTTCAAGATCGCAAAACAGATCGTCGCCAAGGACTGTTTTATGCAGTAGTTGTATATTCATAAATTCAAGGGGAAAAACATCCAGCGACTGATCGATGTAGGCCCGGGTCATGATCAATGGTGCAGCCACTTTTTTTTTGCGGTATTTTTTTCCCAGCGGCGCCAGCAGTTCAAGAAATTTCAAATCCATTTGGTTCAGGACAAAAACAGAGTTGATATCTGATTTATCAGGATCAAAATCGTCGGTCAGTGAACTCCCGGTAATGGTCACCGAGTGAATATTATCCGGACAGCAGCTGATGATCTCATCCTGAAAGGGTTGAAACTTTTCAGCAGCGGCAGGGTGTAATGTTGGGTCCGTCATTAAAATCTCCTTGGTTGGGTGCGGCTTGATAGTGAATGGTCAATATCCAATGATAAGCAGGAATACCTGTGAAAGCAAGGCCTGTAATGAGACTGGTTATCGGTTGACGGTTTCCGGGTAAAGGCACCGGTTACCCGGCGCCCTCCCCACAGATCCGTACGTGAAGATTTCCCTCATACGGTTCCTCGGTTCAGATCCTTTTTACCGGATCGTCAACCTGACAGGCGACACCCCGTCAGGCGTATAACTCTGCTCCCCATATCGCAGTTTACAGGGATTCCGGTGACATGATTTGTGGCCTCGGTGTGCCTCTCATCTTTCCTTCCTGTAAAACGTTATACCCTGCTTCACCTTCCCTACAGTGGGTCGCTTTGGGTGCCACTTCCCCACCTTACCGTCTCGTGTTTATACCCCGAGACATCGGTACTATGATCCGCTAAGACTTCCGAATGTCCATCCCGGGATTGTTCGCTTTTGGCTATCCGCACCCGGTACCTATGTCGTATTCATAGGAAACATTCGGACCTCCCGAGTTCCCGAGTCACCCCCATGAGAGCATGCCCTGGTCTCAGACCCCGGTGGTGTCCTGCATACTTGCCATAGCGCATACAGGACTGCTGCCTTCCATGTTTTGCACCACGTCGGCTTTCCCCTGTCTCCAGGTTTATCCAATGACCACGACTATACATTTTTCGGGGCTCAATACAGAGCCTGCACCCTTGATCCATCCGGCTCCAGACTCCCGTCTCCGGGTTTACCTGCGGATTTCACTACTGACCCGCTGGATCGGCTTTGGTCAGGTGGGACTTTCTTAACCTCAACGCCAGGGCAAGCCCTGCAAGAAGGAAGACGGTTTTACGGCCGCCCGATCACCCACTGGGTAACATTATCGAATTTCAAAGATCTCTCTTATTCCGACGATTCGGATTTAGCTCGGCGCGAACAAAACAAAGGTATGGGGGTATAGACAAACTGTAAGCCGTAAGCCGATAACCGTGACCTGTATCACCGCGGATAGCCCGTAATTTCCCGGATGCGGTCGTAAAAGGGTTTCAACCGGCCATACATTTTTTTATATACGTCGTTGAAAAGGGCGTCATAAAGTCTGTGATTTTTATGATCGGGTTCAAAGACATCCCCCATGTGGGTCATGGCGTGAACTGCCGTTTCAAAGTCAGGATGCAGCCCGAGTCCCACGGCGCCGTCGATGGCGGCCCCCAGCCCGGAGGTTTCGTACAGATGGGGACGGGCCGTGGGCAGTCCGAAAATATCGGCGGTGATCTGCATGGCACTGTCGCTCTGGGACCCGCCGCCGGATACCCGCAGTTCGGTGATGGTTGTTTTGGCCCTTTTCTCGATCCGTTCCTTGCCTTCCCGCAGGGCATAGGCCAGCCCTTCCATAATGGCGCGGTACATATGGGCCCGGGTATGGACGTCACCAAACCCGATAATGGCGCCCTTGGCCTCGGGCCCCGGCAGCTTGAGACCCGGGGTCCAGTAGGGTTGCAGCATCAATCCCATGGCACCGGGGGGCACATCCTCCACCAGGCGGTCGAACAGTTTTTCCACTTCGATACCGGCTTTGGCTGCCTTTGCCACCTCGACCTGGCCGAATTCATCCTTGAACCAGCTGACCATCCAGTACCCCCTGAATATCTGCACCTCAAGGGTGTGGTATCCGGGCAGGGCCGACGGATAAGGAGGCAGCAGGGGGATGGCTTCCACATATTTTTTAAACGTGACGTTGATGGTGGCGGTGGTGCCGTAACTAATGCAACCTGTTGAAGGCGACAAACTGCCGCACCCGAGCACCTCACAGGCCTTATCCGCCGCAGCGGCGATGAGCACCAGGCCTTTTGGAATACCGGTGGCCCGGGCCGCCGCACTTGAAATCTCACCCAGACCCTGACCCGGCGGCAAAAGCCTTGGCAGCAACCTGCGATCCATGGGCAGGGCCTTCCACTTCCAGTCCCAGTTCCGGGCCCAGTCAAGCCGCCGGTAATCAAAGGGCAGATAGCCCACCGTACAGCCCAGGGAATCCGTAAAAACACCGGTGAGGCGATGGGTGAGATATGCCGAAAGCAGCAGATATTTATCGGTTTTTTTCCATATCTCGGGCTGAAAGGTCCTGATCCAGTTGATTTCCGCTTCCTGCTGGAGATACTCAATGGTGCTGCCGAGGCGGGCAACCTTGAAAAGGGCCCCCCACAATCCGCCCAGGGGGGGCTGGCCATAGGTTTTTCGCTGATCAAGCCATAAAATAGCCGGGCGCAGGGGCTGGCCGTGGCGATCCAGGTTGATCATCGTGCCCCGCTGGGTGGTCAGGGCAACGCCGGCAAGGCGTTCTTTCATACCGGGGTCTTGCCGCCACAATCCCTGGCAGGCCTCACAAAGGGCCTTCCAGAAAACATCCGGGTCCTGTTCGGCCCAGCCCGGGTGCTCTGAAAAATAGGGTGTAAAGGTGACCTGCTGCCGGGCAAAAAGCTGCCCTTCAAGATCAAAAACCAGGGCTTTGATGCTCTGGGTACCGTTGTCTATGGCCAGAATAAGATCTTTTCCGCTCATGGCACCTTTCCTATTGAATCAAGCCCCAATGTGCCGCCGGGGTTCATGATATTGTCCGGATCGAAATGATGTTTAAGGGCCTTGAGGATATCCATCTGGGTTTCACCCAGGTGCCGGGCCATCCAGGGGGCGATCATTTTACCGATGCCGTGGTGGTGGCTCAAGGATCCGCCGGCACCCTGGATCTGGTCGATGATCCCCTTTTGAAATTCACGGTATTGCTGGATATCGTTCATCTTCGCAATAAAAATAAAATAAAGATTGGTGCCCTGGGGATAAAAATGGGAAGCATGGGTCATACAGACAGTGTCCGGCCGACCTTTAATAAACCCACGCACCTTCCGGTGCAGGTGATGAAAATTATCCCAGGTGACGCCGGATTCCAGGGTGTCGATGAGGATACCGTAATCATTCAAATCTTCGCGCATGTAGGGGTCCAGATAGCGCCCCTTTTCCCAGTTTTTTACCGGATAACCGGTAAGAGACATGCCTTTGTACCGGCGGCAGATTTTTTTGACGTTTCTTTTGACGTTGGCGGCAAATGCCTTTTCCCCTTCCGCCCTGCCGATGAAAAGGCACCGCTGCATGGGCCTGAATCCGCGCCAGCGCATCACCGTGTCGATGATGGTGCCTTCGATGCCGTATAGCTTCAGGGCCACATCGGTTTCTTCGGGATCGGAAATCCGGAACACCGACGGCATGCCAAAACGACCCTGACAGATCTCCCGGGCCGCCGTCACTGTTTTTTCCCAGTCGGGGAACACAAAGGCAAACTGTTGACGGTTTTCCGGCATATACCGGAAAATTTTGAGCGTGGCACCCACCATTACCCCAAAGGCCCCTTCACTGCCTTTCATGATATCATTTATCCGTGGACCGGTTGCCGTGCCGGGGAATTCCAGGGTTTTGAACGAGCCGGCCGGGGTAACATATTCCTGGCTCAGGACGATATCGTACATGTCGCCGTAACAGGAGGACTCCTGACCCGATCCCAGCGCCGAAATCCAACCGCCCACAGTGGAATATTCAAAAGACTGGGGAAAATGACCGCCGGTATAGGCCGTGGCGGCATTGAATTTTTCCACGGCCTGATTGAGCATTTTTTCATACGCCGGCCCCATGATACCCGGTTCCACGGTAATGGTCTGATTTTTTTCGCTAAAGGCCAGGACCCGGTGCATATGGGTGCTCATCACCAGGGTCACCCCGCCCTTTGTATTCCTGAATCCGAAAGTGACCGAACTGCCGCCCCCAAAGACATACAGCGGCAGTTTTTCGGCCCTGCAAAGCGCAACAACCCCCTGGACATCTTCCCGGGTGCGGGGATGCACCACCACATCGGCCGGCGCATCGTTGATGCCCTGTCTCAGGCAAAGAAGTTCTTCCATGGTTTTGCCGCTGGCGTATTTCACCCGGGCATAATCATCGATCATCACATTTTCAGAACCGACGATGGCGACAAGTGCCGCGACTTGTTCTCGGGTCATGCCCATGGGCCGCACATTTCCCACCGGCATATTACCCGTGTGGCATTTTGTTGCAAAATCCGCATCGGTGAGCAGGAGCCGGTCTTTTAAGAGTTGGTAGAGTCTCTGGTTGGGATGTTTGAACCCGGCCGGTGCCCCCCATTTAAAAATGCTGCGATAACTGCCGGCCAATGGCGGATCACCGATCCAGTGGGGTTTAAAATTATCGTTTTTTGGCATGAGACACCTTTTTTATCGGTGTTGATATCACTGTGCCGGATATGGCAGGCATTTTATAGACCCGTTGCCACAGGTCAAGATAGAGCTGAATTTCCACGTCCCAGCGCTCCGGACCCCATGACAACGACGGTTCACACAATTTTTGAATCCGCTCCAGATATGGCTGCCCGCCCCCGGGGGTCAACAGGCCGAGGCGGACCCTTCTTAGCAGCAGATCGGGAAGATGACGGACCCATTCATATTTTGCGACAAAGGGCAGTTCAGCCCATAAAATAGCAGTCTCGCCAATGGTTTCAAGATCATCGGGAGCCGCCGCGCCAACCAGCATAGCGGCAGAATTGCCGTACCGGCCGTAAAGCCGCCGCCATGTCTTGGCTGACAGCCCATGATCTTCTGTCGGCCTGTGGGGCACCGGTGAAAAGACCGGCATGCGCGATTTGTTTTTCGAAAATTCGGGCAAAAACGGCCGGGCCGCTTTCAACGCATCCCAGGCCAGGCAACGAAAGGTGGTAAGTTTTCCGCCGGTCACAGTGACAAGGCCCCTGTCCTTCCACACGACATGTTCCCGGGATTCTTTGGAGGCATCCCTCTTTCCGCGGCTGAGCACCGGCCTGACCCCCGCAAGGGTGGCGATGCAGTCACTGGCGGAAATGGCCCTTCCGGAGGGAAAGACGGACCGAATACCGTCCAGGAGATACGCCGCCTCTTTGGCGGTGATGGCCGGTTCGGCAAAAAGGTCCCGGTCATGATCAATATCCGTGGTACCCACCAGAATCACATTTTCCCAGGGAACGGCAAAAACACTGCGATGGTCGGCAGGGTGACGGAAACTGATACCGCATGTGAGGGGCAACACCGTCCTTGGCAAGATAAGGTGACTACCGCGCAGGGGCCGCAGATGCCGCTTCTTTTCAGGTAACGGATGCAGGCCCTCGGCCCAGACGCCGGTGGCATTGATGACGGCCAGGGTAGTCAATTCCCGGGTAATGCCGCTTTCCATGTCCCTGGCCCTGACACCCTTGACATGCCCATTTTCGTCCCACAGAATCGCAACGGCCCGGGTATAGTTCAAAACAGCGGCACCGGCGGCCACCGCTTCGCCGAGCAACCGCAGAACCAGGCGGCAATCATCCGCCTGGGCATCAAAAAAACCGTAACCGCCGAGCAGGCCGGTGCGCCGGATCCCCGGGACAAGGCGCATGAACCGCTCTTTGGGATAATACTGATGCCCGCGTTTCAAGGCAAGCAGATCATACAGGCCAAGCGCTGTTTTCAGGGCCAAACGGCCGGGTTTTTGATGATAAAAAACAGGGACCAGAAATTCCAGCGGTTCCACCAGGCCCGGAGCCTCCTGCAACAGGTGTTCACGCTCAATGACCGATGCCCGGGTCAGGTGCAACCGGCCCTGTTCGAGATACCGCAGCCCGCCATGGACCAGTTTGGAAGAGCGGCTGGAGGTGCCCCAGGTAAAATCATTTTGTTCCAGCAGCAGCGTATCCAGCCCCAGACCAAGGGCTTCACGAAGAATGCCCGCCCCCGTAATGCCGCCCCCGATAACGATAAGATCCCAGTTTTGTTTTAAGTTATTCAGATTCATAGGCCGCTTTTGATGGTTCATGAACGCTACCCGGGTTTTCTGAATTGTCACTCCCTGTTTTCCTTTGTACCCGGATGGCGGCTTTTTTGCAAGCCGCTGTCATCGGATTCAGATCCAGGGGACCTAATATTTGTCAGCTGAGGTTATCCCGACTCAAAAGAAGGTTCTTGAAAGCATTTTAGACTCATGTTATCTATCGCCCATCTATAAACAATTTGCCCTGTGAGGAACGACTATGAAAGATCTTGAAATATGAAAAAAATTGCCATTCTCCCGGGAGACGGGATCGGACCTGAAGTGATGCAGGCGGCAGTCAAGGTAATGGACGCCGTTCAAAAAAAATACGCATTCAAACTCCAGTACCAATACGGAGATGTCGGCGGTATTGCCATCGATAAACACGGCTGCGCCCTGCCCGATGAAACCCTGGCCGTCTGCCGCTGGGCGGATGCCATTCTTTTTGGTTCGGTGGGGGGCCCTAAGTGGGAAGCACTGCCACCGGAGCGGCAACCCGAAAGAGGTGCCCTTTTACCCCTGCGCCGCCATTTTAAGCTTTTCTGCAACCTGCGGCCCGCCGCCATCTTTCCGGCCCTGGTCGCCGCCAGTCCGCTTCGGGCTGATATTGTGGGGACCGGTTTTGATCTCCTGTGCATCAGGGAACTCACCGGCGGGATCTATTTTGGAACACCCAAGGGAAGGGAGGGCACAGGGCTTGCTGAAAAGGCGTTTGATACCATGGTGTATACCCGCGGGGAAATCGATCGGATTGCCAGGGTGGCGTTTTCTGCGGCCCGAAAAAGGCGCAGGAAGGTAACCTCCGTTGACAAGGCCAACGTCCTGGCCAGCATGGTCCTCTGGCGGGAAGTGGTCAATGAGGTGGCCCTCGACTTTCCCGATGTTGAACTGAATCATATTTATGTGGACAACGCCACCATGCAACTGGTTAAAAATCCGCACCAGTTTGACGTGCTTTTGTGCGGTAACATGTTCGGCGATATCATTTCAGATGAATGTGCCATGATTACCGGTTCCATGGGCCTTCTGGCGTCGGCGAGCGTGAATGAAACAAGCTTCGGGCTCTATGAACCCGCCGGCGGTTCGGCCCCGGATATCGCCGGGAAACAGATTGCCAACCCCATTGCCCAGATCTTATCGGCTGCCATGATGTTCCGATACAGCCTGGGCCATGAAGATGCGGCCCGGGGCATTGAAGATGCCGTTGCCCGGGTACTTGAAGACGGTGTCCGGACATCCGATATCGCCAAGAAAGGAGAGGCTGTCGTGGGGACGGTGGCCATGGGGGACCGGATCATTGCAGCGTTGATGGCGCTGTAATTTATTACAATCGCGTAACCGGGAGTGTACGATGAAAAACATGCTGGTGACCGGCGGGTGCGGCTTTATCGGGTCCAACTTTATCCGATTTCTTCTGGAAGCGTCTGATTTTTCAGGAAAAATCATTAATCTGGACAACCTGACATATGCCGGCAACATTGAAAACCTTGCCGGCATCGAAAAAAAATTTCCCCATCGGTATGTTTTTATCAAAGCAGACATCTGTAACCAGGACATCCTCGCTGACATTTTTCAGACCTACATGGTTGACACCATCTGCCATTTTGCTGCCGAATCCCACGTGGACCGTTCCATAACAGCCCCCGACGCCTTTATCCGGACCAACATCACAGGCACATTCAATCTTCTGGAGCAGGCCCGAAAAAACCAGACCCGGATGAAACTGTTTCACCATATCAGCACGGATGAGGTCTACGGCAGCCTCGGGGAAACGGGCTTTTTCACAGAGCACACACCCTATGACCCCAGCAGCCCCTATTCAGCGTCCAAGGCCGCTTCGGATCATCTTGTAAAAGCCTACAGCCGCACCTATGATCTTCCGGTGACCCTTTCCAACTGTTCCAACAATTACGGCCCATACCAGTTTCCTGAAAAACTGATCCCCCTTGTCACGTTTAATGCCCTTGCGGGACAGGCACTGCCGGTCTACGGTGACGGCCGCAATGTCCGGGACTGGCTTTACGTCATGGATCACTGCCGGGCCATCTGGGCGGTCATGTGCCACGGTACCCGGGGAGAAACCTATAATATCGGCGGCCGGTGCGAAAAATTCAATATTGATGTGGTGAACATCATCTGTGATATCCTGGATGATATCACCCCTGATCCCGGTATCGGGCCGCGCAGGCGTCTGATTACCTTTGTAAATGATCGTCCGGGGCATGACCTTCGATATGCCATTGATTGCAGCAAGATCGAAAAGGAACTGGGATGGGTTCCCCTGGAATCCTTTTCCGGCGGCATCAAAAAGACCATTTTATGGTATCTGGATAACCAGGCCTGGGCGGCAAGGATCATAAGCGGGGAATATATGACCTGGGCCAAGGAGCACTATGGACAATACGTCGACAATAAAAAATAAAAAAGGCAGTGATGCCATCATCTTTCCCCTGGATGTGCCTTCGGTGGAACAGGCCCGGCACTATGTGGAACTGCTGGGTGATTATGTGGGGATGTTCAAGGTGGGACTGGAGCTGTTCATCCGGTCGGGCCCGACGCTGATCCGTCTGATTCAAGACAGCACCCGGGCCGGTATTTTTCTGGATCTGAAACTGCACGATATCCCGGCCACCGTGTTCCGGGCCATGGAAAGAATTGCCGATCTGAACGTTGATCTGGCAACGGTTCATTGTGGTGAAAACGCCAGCATGCTGGAAGCCGCCGTCAAGGGCAGCCATAGCCGGGTGGGGGTTCTGGGCGTAACGGTGTTAACCAGCGTGGACAGCGACGATATCCGCCGGGCCGGGTTCCGACAGGAATATTGTGACACCCTCTCTGCCCTGGTAATGAAAAGGGCTGCCATGGCCAAAGCCGCCGGGTGCAGCGGCGTGGTCTGCTCGGGTCTTGAAGTCAAAGCCATCAAGCAACAGCTGGGGAAAAACTTTTTAGCGGTCACTCCGGGTATCCGGCCCCTTAGCACCATTGCCGGCCAGGATGACCAGCGCAGAATTACAACGCCGGCCCAGGCCATTGCCAACGGATCCGATTATCTTGTTATCGGGCGGCCCATGCGGGATGCCGACGATCCGATCTATGTTGCCGAAAAGATCGCCCGGGAGATTGAAAACGCCTGGACAAATGGGCATTGAAGGCTGAAGGCTTGAATACTTAAGGTATGTTCACACAGGGAATATCGAATGTCGAGGACCGGTAATTTTAGAAACCAAAAAAATACCGACTGCCAATAAAAATCAGAATACAGACACCAAGAACCAGCACAAAAAGCAGTTGATCCTGTTTAAACCGTTTCATGAGCCCCCGGCCAACTTTCCATGCTCTCGTAAACGTTATTTGAGATAGTTAAGTAAAAAATCGTATATACCGGTAGAAGGAGGCCTTCTACCTTCAGCCTTCTACCTGAGATAAAGTCGAGTCTCTGGACAACCGTTATAGCAAAGTAGGCGGAGACTTTTTACGACGCCATCATTCTTTATCCAGACCAAAGGCCGTATGCAGGGCACGAACCGCCAGTTCGGCATATTTTTCCGTAATCACGCAGGAAATTCTGATTTCAGAGGTCGTGATCAAACGGATGTTGATGTTTTCCGCCGACAGGGTGCTGAACATTTTAGCCGCCACCCCGGAATGATTCTTCATGCCCACACCCACCACCGATACCTTGGCAATATTTTTATCGCCCAGCACCTCCTCGGCACCGATTTCGGCACCGATCTTATTTCCAATTTCCATGGCCGTATCATAATCTTCAACCGGAACGGTGAACGTCAAATCATTTTTTCCATTTGAACGTGTATTTTGAACAATCATATCGACCTGAATGCCCGCTTCCGCAATGGGGGTAAAGACAGCCGCTGCGACTCCCGGTCGGTCGGGAACTTTCCGGAGGGTAATGCGGGCTTCGTTTTTATTGCAGGTAATACCGGAAACCACCAATCGCTCCATTCCGGAGTCTTCACTGACAACCATTGTTCCTTCCTCCTCGCTGAAAGATGACCTGACATGCACCGCAACCTTGTATTTTTTGGCTACTTCAACCGATCGGATCTGGAGAACCTTGGCACCCAGGCTTGCCATTTCAAGCATCTCTTCGTAACATATTTTATCAATTTTTCTGGCCCGGGAGCATATGTTCGGATCCGTTGTATAAATACCGTCGACATCGGTATAGATCTCACACATATCGGCATCCAGTGCCGATGCAATGGCAACGGCAGAAGTATCGGAACCGCCGCGTCCCAGTGTTGTAATGTTGCCGTCGGGGTCACAGCCCTGGAAACCCGCCACCACCGCTATCGTGTGTTTTTTAACCATATCCATGATGGGGCCGGGGCCGATGCCGAGAATCCGGGCATTACCGAAAGTACCGTCGGTAGCCACCTCTGCCTGATAGCCCAGAAGGGATTGCGCCGGGTAGTTCATGTCCCGAAGCATCATGGCCAGCAACGCTGCCGTGGTCTGTTCACCCGTTGCCAGCAGAACATCCAGTTCCCGTTTACTGGGCGCGGCAGATGCCTGACCGGCCAGTTTGATGAGGTTGTCGGTGACACCGGCCATGGCCGACAGGATCACCACGACATCGTTGCCCCGATCAAAAATGCGGGTCACCCGTCCGGCAACATTTCTTATCCGCTCAATATCAGCCACCGAAGTGCCGCCGAATTTTTGAACAATCAAACTCATCTTCAATCCTCAACTTGGTTTTTCATTTTTTCCAAAAGGCGTCCTGGGGCCGCACCATGAGCCAGTATGCTGATTTTGCGCGAAGTATCGCTTATTATCGTAAAATCAAGTGCTAAATAGTCCCGGGGCAGATCACCCGCCAGCCGTTCAGCCCATTCTATGGCGGTAATATTGTTTACGCGAAGAATGTCATACAATCCGATCTCTTCCATGTCAAGGGCTTCGTTTAATCGATATAAGTCAACATGAAAGAGCGGCAGTCGCCCCGGATATTCATTGATCAGGGTATAGGTCGGACTGGTCACATAGCAGGTGTCCGGCACATCCAGTCCGGCGGCCAGTCCCTGGACCAGAACAGTCTTGCCGCTTCCCAGATCGCCGTAAAGGGCCAGGATGGTGCCGTTGACCATGAGTCGACCGATTTTTTTTCCCAGCGCCCGGGTCTGTTCGGGTGAGTGGGATAAAATCTGGTATGTTAACACAGATGTCAAAGCGTTTTGATCAGATCCAGCATATCCCGGACCGCCTTTTCAAGCCCGGTGAGCACGGCCCTGGCCACGATGCCGTGCCCTATGAGAAATTCATCTATCTCCGGCAGTTTCTCAAAGGCCCTGATCGTATGGTAATCCAATCCGCGACACACCGTCACATGCAGGTTAAGCCTGTGGGCAAGCTTAATGGCATCGACTATTTCATCAAAAGCCCGTTGTTTTTTGATAGTCGTTTTTGCGTCACGGAACGTGTTTAAATGCAGGGTTACCTGATTGGCATTAATCTGATGGGCAATTCTGATCTGCTCCGGCTCGGCATCCACCAGGACACCGGCGGACAGCCCGTTATTTTGAAAGGTGGAGATAAATTCAGCGACGGAATCCTTATGCACAATCAGATCGAGCCCGCCCCCGGGGGTGGTTTCTTCATATTTTTCCGGCACCAGAACAATACGGTCGGGTTTAAGGTCAAGAGCGATGCCCGCCATTTCGGACGTCGGGGCAATTTTCAAAATAAACAAAGATTGGACAATCTGCCTGAGTATCCGGACATCCCGATCCTGAATATGGCGCCGATCTTTCCAAAGATGAACCGCCACGCCATGGGCCCCGGCCGTCTCGATGAGGACGGCAGCGGCAGCGGGGTCGGGAACGGCCGATTTACCGATTTGCCGCAAGGCGGCGATTCTGTCAATGTTGACGATTAGTTGGGACATTTAAAACTCCTCGCCCGGTAAGTGATCACGTTTACCACAATGGTTTATCATTATTGCCGTTGCACTTTAATACTTAAATTGAGCGATTAGCAGTAAGCTTTTAGCACAATAATTTCAAAATATTGTCAAATGCCACCATTTCACCCATTGGGTAAAAATCGCATTGCCGTTAAACGCTCAAAATATAAGCTCTAACTGCTAATGGCCAAGAGCTAATCGCTCATTTTAGGTAATAGTCTCGTAAAAAGTCAAATTGTTACGAAACCGTCACCTTTTAATCAGTCCGGTTTTTTACCAGTGCCAGCAGTTCATGACTTTTGGCGTCCATCCGAAAGGCTTCGGCTTCCGAAAGTTCATGATCATAGCCCACGAGGTGAAGAATACCGTGTACCAGAAGTTCAAGCAGGCGTTCATCCACATGGATCCCGGCGATATCGGCTTCTTTTTGTGCCGTGTCCATGGAAACCACCACATCGCCGAGCAGTTGGGGTGAAATGTCGGCAAAATCACCTTCTAACATCGGAAATGCGATGACGTTGGTCGGGCCCTCGCGGTGGAGGTATTGCCCGTTTAACGTTGCGATTTCAGGATCATCCACTATCAAAATTGAAAGCTCCGCATCAGGAAAGTCCAAGGCGTTTAAGATGACCTGAATCATCGCCTCTATTTTTTTCGGCGCTATCTTGTACCGATTTTGTCTGTCGTTGATCAGAATGCCCATTTTTACCCTTTCCATTGTCCCTGGTGGTATCGGCATATTCTATGCGGTGGTGGTATATGCCGCTTAACATGGCATAATAACTTCGGGCAATTTTATGCAGATCCTTTAATGTCAGTTCGCATTCATCCAGTTGCCCATCGGAAAAAATTTTATTGATCATATTCTGAACCAGCCCCCGTATCCTTGAAGGCGTCGGATTTTCCAGGGTTCTGGAGGCGGCTTCAACCACATCCGCCAGCATCACAAGGCCTGCCTCACGGGTTTGCGGCTTGGGTCCGGGGTATCGGTAATTCTCTATATTGACATTCTCCTCACCCTTCAATTGCTTGGCTTTTTCATAAAAATAGCTGATGAGGCTGGTGCCATGATGCTGGCTTATGGTGTCGATGATGACCTCACCCAGTTTATTTTTTTTGGCAAGTTCGATCCCGTTTTTGACATGGGAGATAAGGATCAGGCCCGACATGGACGGTGCCAGTTTGTCATGCCGGTTTTTACCATTTGACTGATTTTCAATAAAATAAAGCGGGTTTTTGAGTTTACCGATATCGTGATAATAGGCGCATACTTTCGCCAACAGCGGGTTGGCGCCGATTTCCGAGGCCGCGGCTTCAACCATCGTCCCTACAAGGATTGAATGATGGTAGGTCCCGGGGGCTTCGAGCATAAGCCGTTTAAGAATCGGCCGGTCAAGATTGGCAAGTTCGAGCAGTGAGATATCCGTGGTATACCTGAACGCCATTTCAAAAAGCGGTGTTATACCCAGGGTGACAACACCGGCACTGATGCCCCCCAGCATGGCAAAAGACCAGTTCCATAGCAGGTTGAGACCGACAACCTCCCCCATATAAAGCGTAATGACCGAGGTCAGGACCAGGTTGAGAAACCCCACCTTTACCCCTGCCTTGATCAGGCTTTTGCGTTCCCTGCAGGTCTGGGTCCAGAATGCCCCCATGAGACTGCTCAGGCAAAAATAGAGGAATATTTCAAACTGATTTTGAAACAAAACCGCCGTAAGGGCAGATAGAATAAACGCAAAAGGGACGGCAATCTGAAATCCCATAAACAGACAGACGGTCATTGCCCCTGCGGCTACGGGAATCGCCCCTGTCATGGACGCAACGGAAACAGCATAAGAGGCACTCAGCGCCAGGGGCTGGGACAAAATAGCCGACACTTTGATAATAACAAGAAAAATTATCAGGACACTGGATAGAAACAAAATACTTTTGTTGTAATTGCGGGCAATCCGGGGATGATTATGAAGAAAGGAAAAATAGGCGATGAGGAGGAGGCAGAGAACCACAAGGGCGGCGCCCAGGCCGTTGGCGATGGCCTGATCATCATTGGTCTGGGCCTGCAAATTTTTAAGTTTGAGCAACTGAATCTGGTTGACCCGTTCGCCCTCCCGCATAAGCATTTCGCCGGCTTTAATTTTATATAAAATGGGCAGAATTGCCTCGCCCGCCTTTTTTTTTCGTTCCTCGGTGGCACTTTGATTCAGTGTGATATTCGGCTGTATAAGGCGCTGGGAAAAATCAACGATAAGGTTCAGCAATGTGTAATGCATCTCCTTGAGCAGCGGCTGGCCGATAATTCTCACCATGGACTTGGACTGGTCAAGGCTGTAAAACTGCTTCAAATTAAAAACAGTGGTTTCGGTTTTGGTGGAAAGGTCTCTTAAGGTAATGCCCCTGTCAGATTCTGCGAGCAGAATCTGTTTGTTGGCAACCACGCCATTATCCAGAATAGCGGTGATAATCTGGATAATTAATGCCGGAATTTCCTCCGAAAACCGATTGTTTTCAAGAATCCGATAGTCTTCTTTACTGACACTGATGCCGATTTTTTCTTCAAATTCGGTCTTTTTCTGCCAGATTCTATCCTTCAAGGACGCTTTGGGGGCCGGCGTTTCAACTATCGGTCCGGCGTCTGCACCGGGCGCGTCGAGGGGGGGGGGCAATGGTGCCTGAGCCTCGGCGGTGATAACCTGCTGAACAAGACCAAACGCGGCCTGTATTTTTTTGGTCAATTGAACAAGAAGCGCGGTATTGTGGTCATAGACGGTTAAAACATTTTCAACGGCCCGATTGCGGCTTTCTTCAGTGGCCCTGTCGTCTTCCACCAGAAAGTCTTTGGGGGCCTTGATGTCCCGTTCAACGACATCACCCAGTTGATAGATGTGCTGATGCGTCGCCAGATTCGGATAAAAAATAATGGTGAAAATGACGGTAACAAGGACTAAAATACTCCACCGAACCGTGTTGCCCGAAATGATAAAATCGTTGAAAGCGTGTTTGTTTTTTCCCATAAGTATGACTTGTCCGGTGTTTGTCAATCATTCGGCATTCTATTTACAAGCAAATTTAAATATTTGAAATCATAACGGATCACTTGTTTATAGGACATCGGCGGCCTTTTTCGCCGCCAAATCTTCGTATGCCTTGATAATATCCTGAACCAGTCGGTGTCTTACGACGTCGGTTTTAGAAAAAAAGACAAATTTGATACCGTCTATATCCTGCAGAATTTTTTTCGCCTGGACCAAACCGGATATTTTTTCAACAGGGATATCCACCTGCGTAATATCTCCGGTGATCACCGCTTTAGAGTTGAATCCGATCCGGGTAAGAAACATTTTCATCTGTTCGGAAGTTGTATTTTGTGCTTCATCCAGAATAATAAAGGAATCATTCAGGGTCCGCCCGCGCATAAATGCGATGGGGGCAACTTCAATGATCCTTTTTTGCATCAAATCAGCCACTTTTTCAAATTTCATCATATCGTGCAGCGCATCGTATAACGGCCGCAGGTAGGGGTCGACTTTTTCCGTAAGGTCCCCGGGCAAAAACCCCAGAGCCTCTCCCGCTTCAACGGCGGGCCGGGTTAAGACAATACGGCTGACGATCCCCTTGGCAAGGGCTGAAACCGCCATGGCCATGGCCAGGTATGTTTTTCCGGTTCCGGCGGGGCCGATGCTGAAAACAATATCGAACATTCGAATCGCGTCTATATAGTTTTTCTGGGCAGGATTTTTAGGGGTTATGGCCTGTTTTTTGGAAGTGATGAAAATCTTGTCCAGAAAAAGGTCTTTAAGGTTGACCTGGTCGTTGCCGCTCAAAGCCGTGATGGCATAGCCGATGTCATTGGGGTAAAGCGGATAATTACTTTTCAAAAGACCGTAGAGCTGTTTGAGAATATTTTGGGCTAGGGCCGCCTGAATGCTGTCTCCGGAAACAATAACCGTATTGCCGCGGGCATTAATTTGAATACCCAGCGCTGTTGCGATTTTTTGCAGATTTTTGTTATGTTCACCGAAAAGCTGCCTGGACAGTTCAATATCTGCAAAGGTTATTTTTGTCTGATTATCTATAATAGAATGATCCATTTATCATTAAAAGAAATAAGGTGACCCCGCACAAATCGAAAAAAAGGATATTTTTTATCGCTAAACGACATGAAAGTCAATATACGATTGATATCATTTAAGTCAAGACTGTTTTGACCCGGTAAAAGGATACAAAATTTTCAGGCCCATTGCGAACGGCACTTTGATTTTACCTAGCCGTGAATAAAATGCCTTGACGGGGAAAATAGGCTTTGTTAATTTAGCAGCCCGATACCGTTTAACCAAAGGGAATAATATGAATTTTTTTGATATCGCCGTCATTATCATCATGGGTTACTGCCTGGTTCGAGGCATTTTCAGGGGCCTGATAAAGGAAATCTCTTCTATTGTCGGTGTACTGGGGGGGTTTTATGCCGCCTATACCTATTATGGCCATCTGGGGAAACTGCTGGCCCGGTGGATATCCGATACGGCCTATCTCAATATATTGAGTTTTTTGATTATTTTTGTGGGCGTATTTTTAATCATCAGTATCCTGGGTGTCATTATTAAATATATTCTGAACATCTCCTTTCTGGGATGGTTTGACCGCATTTTCGGTGCTTTGTTCGGCCTCATAAGAGGCGGACTGATTGTTTGTGTCATTTTCATACTGCTCACCGCTTTTCTGCCCAAAGGGGCCCCCATTATTGCAAAATCCATACTGTCGCCCCATGTATCCCAGGTGTCTGAGAAAATGGTCAAGGTCGTTTCTCACAATATGAAGCGTGATTTTTCAGCTAAGATTGAGGAACTTAAAAAGATTTGGAAAAATCACAAATAGAAACCGCCCCTGCAGACAAACCGCATACGGCGCTAAAGGACCTGCTTGAGGTCGTTGAACGGTTGCGGGGGGAGGGCGGGTGCCCCTGGGACAAAAAACAGACCCCCGATACCCTCTCGGTTTACCTCATCGAAGAGATGTACGAACTGGTCACTGCCATTGCATCCGGCAGACCGGGCGATGTCTGTGAAGAACTCGGGGACGTCCTTTTCCAGATTGTGTTTATTGCCAGATTGTACCAGGAGGCCGGACATTTCAATATCCGGGACGTGATGGCCGTCAATATTGAAAAAATGATCCGGCGGCATCCCCATGTATATGGAAACGAAGCCCTTGAGACCAGTGAACAGGTCAGGCAGAGATGGCACCAGATCAAGGCAGTGGAAAAAAATCATGCCCCAAAAACGTCTTTGCTTGATTCCGTACCGAATAAACTTCCGGCGTTGATGAGAGCCTACAGGATCTCCGAAAGGGCCGCCCGTACCGGTTTTGACTGGAATGACAGCCAGGGGGTGATGGACAAGGTTGAAGAGGAGTGGACTGAATTCAAAGAGGCCCTGGAAACCCAGGGGAAAACCGTTTCTCCGGGCAAAGAGGATCATCGGGATATATCAATGGAATTTGGTGACCTGCTGTTTACCTTAACCAATATGGCCCGGTTTGCCCATATTCATCCGGAAACCGCTTTGAATGACGCCATTGGCAAGTTCAAAAAAAGATTTAATTATATGGAAACGATTTTAGCGGAAAAAGGCGGCGATATGGATGCGGCTTCCCGAAAGGAGATGGACCATCTCTGGGATGAAGCCAAACGAAACATTGCGGATTGATGGCTTTTTCCGGCCCGGTTTTAATCCAGTCGAATTTTCTTGCGCTATTGTTTAAACTTCGCACCGGGCCCCACATCCGGATGTAGCGCCCGGGCACGAAGTTGTTGTCACTTGATTTTTAACACCCGCGTATCCTCAGCAAGTCACCAAAACAGTTCGCCGGGTGCCGGCCTTAATCATCAAACTCGCCTTTTTCACCCTTGTCGCTGTCGAGGGTGCCGGCTCTCGCAGTGAATTTCTCGGGTGTCCATTCGTCCGGATCTTCGATACGCCCTGTTTTGGCGCCGGCATCATAGGATCCGGCGGCAAGAATCGCCTCAATGGCCAGCGGCGCGGTATCCCCGGCATTGAAGACATTGATGAGCATGTTATAAACAAACTTTTCAACTCTTTCAGCCATCCTCTCCCGTATCTCCGCCGGTTGCCCCAGCAGTTTGTTTTCAAAGGGCAGATTCAGTTTTTTAAAATTTCCGCCCTTCAATCCCCCTGCATCGGCTGCGGCAAGCATCTGTGCCCACATGGCTTCGGTCATTCCCTCGCCTTTGACTTTGATAAACCCGCCCTTGTCATCGAGGATGGCATTGCCGTAATCATTTACCTGAAGCCCCCAGGAAATCATCTGCAGGGCCGTGGCAACATTGGCTTTGGTGGTTTTGGTTTTGGCGGCAATGGCCCGCAGCCGGTCGGAGTTGTTACCGGATGTGCCGTGCTGGGCACCGGACATGTTGTACGGTGCCAGCGCCTTGTGGATATCGGCGGTCAATTCGATCTGAATTCCCTGATCGCTGGCCTCAATGCCGTGGGTGGTACCGTTGTTTAAGGCGATCCAGTCCGGAAAGATACCATGGGCATTCAGGCCCTGAATCAAAAATCGGGCTTCCTCAACGGTGGACAGGCCGGTCTTGCCTTTAATTTCACCCACTTCCGTTTCAAGCCCCGCCCAGCCTGGGATAACGGGGTTAAGGGCGATATTGGCGGCAAGGTTCTTATCATCGGGCAGGTGAGACGCATCAATGGCAATGGAGGTCAGCCCGGCTTCGAAAATAGTCGGAATTTCAATCTTGGCACCGGCGATATCCGCTTCTTTTTTAATGCCGTAATGGTCGGCATGGATCGCAACGGGAATCGTAATGCCCATCTCGTTGCAGAGCGCGTCCACCTGTCGGGCAATATTCCAGTAGTTAACGGCACAATAGGCAGATGCGCCGCCTTCGGAACGGGCAATTTCAATCATAATACAGGCGTTTGCCTTTTGAGCAGCCCTCAGTGCACCACGGATGACAAAACTGTTTCGGCCATTGGCCGCCATGGCAATGGCCTGACCTTTGGCCAGCATGGCACGGTCGATAAATTTACCACTGACTAAAAGTGCTTTCGAATTCGGAAAAAGCTTTACCACATTGGGCGGACGCCCTATTTCAAGTGCTTTTTCAAAATCTAAAGGCGCCATATTTTTCTTCATCGTTTCTCCCTCCGGTTTTGATGGTTTTTAAAAATATGTTTAATATCTATACCTGTTGCTGCGTTTGTCAATCATTTTTACCCACACGAAACAGCAAGAAGCCCTTTTTATTTTTTTTCGGTTTGATAAATATGGTATGGACTAGTATTGATGTGGAAGATAACATAATCTTGATTCGGAAAACAGCATTTTTCAAAGGACCTTTTTATCATTATGACTCTATTTGGCAGATTATTCATGATCGGCATTTTATTGTTTGTGGGGGCCTGTTCGCAGAAACCGCTACCCACAACGGTGGCACCATCGGTTTCCGGAGATACCGCATCGGAAGACGTGCTTTGGTCCCGGGCCGAAACATTTTTTCAGTCAAAGGCGTATGACCGGGCTCTGGAAACCTACATGGCGTTCATGGTCCGGTTCCCGGACAGCGGGCACGCTGACACGGCCTTGATGAAAATAGGGGCTGCCGGGCGTCTGTCCGGTAATATTGAGGCGGCCTGCCGGGCATACAATCGCCTGACAGCGGAATATCCGGACAGTCTTTTTTTAGCCGATGCGTCAATAGAGGTACTGACCTGCCTGTACGGGGAAGGCCGTTTCAGTGATGTTGTTGAACAGGCGGCGGCTCTTCGGGAACAAATGACGTTACCGGAACAAAAAGCAAGACTGGAAATGCTCCTTGGCGATACATATGGCGCCATGGAAGATCCGGTGGAGGCCTTTTACTATTATGCCGCAGCCGTTGAACACACCCAGGACACAACAGGGCAGGCCATCGCCGACAAGCTCAAACAAACAGCGCTGCAGTTGGAAACAACTGCCATTCGAACCTTGCTCTACCGGCTGGACAGCGACGCTTTAGCAAGAGGATACCTGCTCTATCAAATGGGGCTCCGTCAGATTGCCGATAAAAATGAAGCCGCCGCGCTGACGGCTTTATCGGAACTGACAGAGCGTTTTCCAGGGCACGAATATGCAACTGATGCCGCCCGTTTAATCGAAAAGATTAAACACACCGCCGGCTATCAACCCGGCCTTGTGGGATGTCTGCTACCGCTTACAGGCCCCTATAAATCATACGGCCAAAGGGCGTTGCGCGGAATAGAACTGGCCGTCTCAATGGCCTTTGGTACTTCAAACGACCCGCTTTTGCACCTGATCGTCAAGGACAGCGGGTCAGATCCGGAAAAGGCTGTTGCCGGGGTGAAGGAACTGGCCAATGCGGGGGTGGCCGCCATCATCGGCCCCATGGCCATGGCCGACGTCGCATCCCGCCAGGCCCAGTTGAGTCAGGTGCCCATTATTGTTTTTTCCCAGAAAGACCAGATTACAGACCTCGGTGATTATGTTTTAAGAAATTTTCTCACATCGAAAATGCAGGTTAAGGCATTGGCAGCCTATGCTTTTGACAGGCTTGAGATCAAAAAAGTGGCTATTTTGTACCCGCAAGAAAAATACGGATCAACCTTCATGCAACTTTTCTGGGACGAAGTTCTGGCCTATGGCGGGCAGGTTGTCGGCGTTGAATCCTACGATCCGGGCCAGACTGATTTTGCAGATGCCGTTAAAAAACTGGCCGGTCTTTATTATGAGCCGTCCGGTCCGCTCAAAGAAGAATTGGAACAATACCTCTTGATTGCCGAAGCAAAAGACCCTATAGCGGGTTTACCCGAAGACATGGGGGAAATAACGGGTCCTGCAGATGGCATAAACGATACGGAGGTCGATACGGAGGTCGATGCGGAGGTCGATGCAGAACCCCAGGCCATCGTTGATTTTGATGCGGTTTTTATCCCCGATGCACCGAACACGGTGGGCCTGTTAATTCCCCAACTGGCGTTTTATGATATTAAGGATGTCAATCTCCTGGGAACCAATCTCTGGCATTCGCAACACCTGATTAAAATAGCCGGAGACTTTCTTCAGGGCGTTGCCGTTATGCCCGATGGTTTTTTTGAACACCGGGATTCGGACACTGTCAGACAATTCAACCAGGCGTTTCAAAAGGCCTTTCAAACCAGCCCGGGATTTATCGAAGCGGTGGCTTATGATACAGCCCGTATGGTGTTCGGCGCACTTGGACAGTGTCGGGTATGCTTGAGAAACAATATGCGGGATCGGCTTTTAAATATTTCCGGTTTCAACGGCGTGACCGGTCTGACGGCATTTGATCAAAGCGGGGACGCCGTCAGAAAACCCTGCCTGTTAACGATCAAAGGACGCAGGTTTGTTGAACTCGATGCCAGCGGAAAAAATTAATCATCACCCGGCAGATCGGTTTGTCTATGGTTTATATCGCTTGTTCAGCAGCGCGGTTTTTTTTATTTTTTTTCCGTTTTTCTGGCTGTACACGCGTATTACAGGGCAATACCGTGAAGGGCTGGGCCAGCGGGTCGGGATCTATCGGGCCGGGGTCACCCGTCAACTATACGGCACACCCAGAATATGGCTGCATGCCGTTTCCGTGGGCGAGGTCAACGTTGCCGGGGCCATCATCGACCGCCTGCGCAAACGCCTGCCCGGTTGCTGTCTCATTGTATCGGCCACCACCGAGCAGGGCTTTCGGGCGGCAGTGAACAACCTCGGGGCCAAAGCAACCTGTATCCATGCCCCCCTGGATTTTACAGGTGCCGTAAAAAGAGCCCTTGCCACACTTCAGCCGGACATACTGGTCTGCCTCGAAACTGAAATATGGCCGAACTGGCTGACTGCGGCCCATGAAAGAGGCATTAAAATCGCTCTTGTAAACGGTCGGATTTCCATGCGCACCATCAACCGCTATATAAAGATCCGGCCGTTGATCCGGTGGACATTGACCCATGTGGATGCATTCAGCATGATTCAACGAGCCGATGCAGGCCGGATAGCTCGGCTGGGGGCTGCCGCAGACCGGATAACGGTAAACGGCAATGCCAAATTCGATGTTTTACAAAAAAAAGCCGATAGGTCATTAAAACCGGCAATGCGGCAGCTATACGCCGTTAAAAAAGGACAACCGGTTCTGGTGGCCGGCAGTGTCCGCCATCGTGAGGACCGCATCCTCCTGGCGGTTTATCAAAAAATTGTTCGCATTTTTCCAAACACCCTTTTGATTATCGCACCGCGGCATATCGGAAAGGCCGCCGCCATTGGAAAACATGTGGGCGAACATGGCTTTTCCTGCCAGTACCGATCGGATCTCGGCCCCGGGGGTCGCCCGAGAACAGCATCCGTGGTGGTGGTGGATGCCATGGGTGAACTCATGGCGACCTACAGCATCGCCACCCTTGCATTTTGCGGCGGCAGCCTGGTGCCCCTGGGCGGGCAAAATATTCTGGAAGCGGCCGTATGGGGAATTCCGGTTTTCTTTGGACCTTCCATGGAAGATTTTCTGGATGCCAAGGCGCTTTTAGATGCTTCAGGCGGCGGCATCCAGGTGGCAGACGGCCGTGAACTGGCCGATAAAATACTGTATTATCTGAATCATCCCGAAAAAGCGGCGGCGGCCGGACAGCTTGCCCGCAAAGTGGTGGCCGCCGGCAGCGGAGCCGCCGAAAAACATGCCGATGTCATCTGCCGGGCATTGGCCTCCCCTCTCTGACCTGTCACCCTTCATGCACCGGAGCCAATCAGTGGACCCTGGCCGGTGGCTTCGAGCACACTGAGCCATAATTTACCGAACGGATCAATACGCCGGCATTTACCGGCAGACGCCGCCATGGGCACGTGCACGAAATGATCGTTCCAGTAGCCGATGATAACTTTCGTTCGGCCGGTCATGGCGGCATGAACCGCATCCCGGCCCAGAAAGCTGCAGAATACATTATCATTGGCATTGGCCGGCAGACTCCGAATGATATAACTGGGATCGATATACTTGAGTGAAACCGGGATGCGGGCATCTTTAAAATAAGTGGTAATGGCATTTTTAAGAAACAGCCCGATATCCTGCAGCCGGATATTACCGGAATCATCATGCTTTGAGTCGGTGCTGTCGAAAAATTTCTGCCCCGCGCCTTCCGCGACAACAATCACCGCATGTTTTCTAAGTGCCAGCCTCGCTTTCAATGCCGCCAGAAAGCTGCCGGGGCCTTCAAGATCAAAATCCACCTCGGGTATCAATACAAAATTGACATCCTGCTGGGCCAGGGCCGCCGTGGCGGCGATAAACCCGGAATGCCGGCCCATGAGTTTGACCAGACCAATGCCGTTGGGATATCCCACGGCTTCGTTATGGGCCCCCCGGATGGACATGGTGGCCACCTCAACGGCTGTATCAAAACCAAAGGAGCGGGAAATCAGGTGGATATCATTATCAATGGTTTTGGGGATACCGACGATGCTGATTTTCAACCCCCGCCGGCTCACCGCATCGGCAATCCGGTTGGCGGCCATCAGGGTCCCCTCTCCGCCGATCATGAAAAACGTGTCCAGACTCAGCCTTTCCAGGCTGTCGACGAGTTCCTCAATGGGCTGAGGCCCCCGGGAAGACCCCAGCACAGAGCCGCCCCTTTCATGAATATCGGCCACGGCTGCCGGGGTCAATGTCATGAGATCATGACCGAATTTCGGCATCAGGCCCTCAAGACCGTATTGAACGCCATAAATATGTCGAACCCCGTAGCCAAAGGAGAGTTCCAGGACAATGGCGCGAATGATGTCGTTGAGCCCCGGGCACAGTCCACCGCAGGTAACCAGGGCGCAGCGCAGCTTGCTGGGATCAAAATAGATTTTTTCCCGGGCGCCGGCCATCTCAAAGGCAGGAATCTTCCCACCCCTGTCAAACAGGTTCTTAACCTGATCCGGATCCACAGCGATCATCACGTGCTGCCGGTCCGATACAAAGCACTGCGGATGGCTGTATCTTCCCGATGTTAAAATCGGTGATATAATTTTGGCTTCACCGAGTACGGGGATGGTGGTATCAATGATACTTTCCGGCATTTTTATCAATTCCCGTTGAATTTAAATTCACCTTTTCCCAATATGTCATGCAGGTGCAGAACACCGTACACCTTTCCATCATCATCCGTGATGGGCAATACGGTGATTTCGTACTTTTCCATTAAATTCAAAGCCTTGTATGCAGGCACCGATGCCCCCAGGGTTCGGGGTGACCGGGTCATGACCGCTGTTATCCCAAGCTGCGCCACCGGCTTTTTCCTGGCAATACACCGTCTGAGATCACCGTCGGTAATAATGCCCGCCAGGCGACTGTCCGGTGTTACAATCAGAACAACCCCTAAACCAACACGATCGATCTCCTCGATGGCTTCGGCCATGGTGGCGCTCTCAGGGACCATGGGCACCGCGCTGCCGGTGAGCATCATATCGTTAACACTCATGGCCAAACGCTGCCCGAGCATACCCCCGGGATGGTTTCTTTTAAAATCGCTTGATTTAAACTGTTTTTTATCGATGAGAACCACGGCCAGTGCATCGCCCATGGCCAGCATAGCGGTGGTACTGGCCGTGGGGATAATGCCCATGGGACAGGCCTCTTTGGCAACCCCGACATCAATCACCAGATCGCTGTGCCGGGCCAGGGTGGAATCCTTTACACCGGTAAATGCGATGATGGTACATCCGATTTTGCGGATGCTGGGGACCAGGATATTGAGCTCATCTGTTTCACCGCTGTTTGAAAGGGCGATCAAAATATCCTCCCGGCACACCATCCCCAGGTCCCCGTGCATGGCCTCCACCGGGTGCAGAAACAAAGACCGGGTGCCGGTGGAGTTCAATGTCGCTACGATTTTGCGACCAACAATGCCTGACTTGCCGATACCGGCAATGATCAGACGCCCCTTTGAAAGATATATCAGTTCGACCATTTTGATAAAATTATCATCAAGCCGCTCGATCAGCCCCATAATGCCCTGGGCCTCTATTTTTAAAACATCAATTGCCTGCTGAAGAACCATTTATGAATATGTTTCCTGTTTTGAGTATTTAATTTTGACAACCAAAATAACCTGTCCAATACCTGATATCACGGTTCTTGAACCCCTGGGTCGTGACATCCAGAACGATATCTAAAATATTTTGTACGGTTTTGCCTAAAAAAGCAAGGCCCTTTTCCATAAGCCGGATGCGAAAAATTTTATTGACAACCCGCTGCCAGGCCATTATATTGCTTCAGATTTTTCAGCCTGCATGGCAGGGCCGGGCAAATATGTGCCAGGCCTTTTTTTTTATGTATTGTTTAAATAAAATAAGAAAGGGGTGATTTCAATGATTTGTACAACTATCCGAAACGGAAAAGAGTGTCCTTTTATGACAGCCCAGGGATGTTCTTACAATGGCGGGATTTGCCATGTAATTGTCGAGCAGTGTGAGGGGTGTAAACGCAGTGAGGAATTTCCCTCAGGCTGGTATTGCAGCGCCTGCCCTGATCCTTCAGTGAAATGGAAAAATGGAAATTGCAATCTGGCAACACATGTCTCTTCGCTTGTTGTTGGAAAGAAATCAAAAGTTAATCCAATCAAGGCATCCAAGAGAGGGAACAGGTAATGTTGCCCGCCAATTACTGGTAAACCCCGCTTTCAGGATAAAGCGGGGTTTTTATTTCTGGGTCAGACGCTTTCGATACTGGCCAGTTGGATACAGATCGCTACCAGTTCCATTGCCGGCCGGATATCTGCCATCGCCGGAAATGATGGGGCAATACGGATGTTCTGATCAAAAGGATCGATCTGGTACGGAAATGTCGCCCCGGCAGCCGTCAATTTGACACCGGCATCCGAGGCCATTTTGACCACTTTTTTGGCACATCCGGGCAGGGTGTCGATACTCACAAAATATCCACCCATGGGGTTCGACCATTTCGCGATATCCTTTCCCCCCAGTTCCCCTTCCAGTATCGCCTGCACGGCATCAAACTTTGGTTTTAAAATGGCGGCATGCTTTTTCATGTGATTTTCGATGCCGGCCATATTTGTGAAAAATTTTACATGGCGTAACTGGTTGAGTTTATCGGGCCCGATGCTTTGATAAGCCATCTGTTTTTTAATAAAGGCCACATTCTTCCGGCTGCCGGCCATTATTCCGATACCGCTGCCGGCAAAGCTTATTTTTGAGGTGGATCCGAAAACAAACACCCTTTCCGGGTTGCCATTCGCCTTGCAGGCGGTCAGGATATTTTTCAATTTTTTCGGCCTGTCACCGAAATGGTGCACGGCATAGGCATTGTCGTAAAAAATTCTGAAGTCCGATGCTTTGGCGGGCATCCGGGCCAGGCGGTCAATGACCTCATCGGAGTAGACCGCACCGGTGGGGTTGCTGTACATGGGAACACACCAGATCCCCTTGATCCGGTCATCTTCGGCCACAAGTGTTTCGACCTGGTCCATATCCGGCCCATTATCGGTCATGGCAACCGGTACCATCTTGATGTTCAGATATTCACAGATGAAAAAATGGCGGTCATAGCCCGGACTCGGGCATAAAAATTTTATTTGTGGCAAGCCTCCCCAGGGCCTGCCACCCTCGGTGACACCGTGGAGCATGGCCCGCATGAGGGTATCGTGCATCATGACCAGACTGGCATTCCCGCCAACGATCACCTCGTCGGGGTCCACATCCAGATATTGGGCAAAAAGGGCCTTGGCTTCGGGTATACCGTCCAGCCCGCCATAATTGCGGCAATCGATTCCCCCCGCCGCCGTATATTCATGACGGCCTACGCAATCCAACATTTCCAGGGAAAGATCAAGCTGCTCGGGGCAGGGTTTACCCCGGGTCATGTCAAGCTGTATACCTTTGGATTTAAATTCATTATACCGTTTTACAAGCTGCTCTTTTAGGTGATCACGATCTGCCGGATCAAGTTGTTTTAATTTCATTTTTGGTCGTTCCTAAAACTTATTAATTTCGGGTATTTTTCTGTAATTGAAATGCTGCCGATGAGCGTTCAGCCATCATGCTGTCAAACCCTTGAAAGCAAAACAATCCGCTTGGGTTCGTCAGCCCTCACCGGTGACGGTGACGGTAAAATCAAACAAATAGTGTAGCATTGAACTATTTTTATATCAACTTCTTCTTGCAATTTTTTAAGTTTGTTATTAAAAACAAAAGGTTTGATTCTCTTTTCAATTGTTTTTTAATGACACTCAGCCACCAGGTAGAAACAGTCAGCCATTATACAAAAGCGCATGTCTTTTTATATAAAATTAAAAAAAATGATTACAGCGGGCGGCCCCAATGGCGCCAGCCATATCGCCCATGCCGGTAAATGGACCCTGTATTTTGTCCTCATCGGCATCATCGCGGGCCTCGGGTCGGTTGTTTTCCATTATCTCTGCCAGCTGGGACTTCATTATTTCATGGATCTGGCCGCCGGATATCGTCCTCCGGCACCGGCCGGGGAACACCATCTGCTGCCGCCCACCAGCACACCGTTCAACCGATGGATCCTTTTGTTCCTTCCGGCGGCCGGCGGTATCGTCAGCGGCTGGCTTGTATATACCTTTGCCCCGGAAGCGGAAGGCCACGGCACCGATGCCGCCATTGATGCCTACCACAGGTCAGGCGGCTTTATCCGCAGCCGGGTCCCCGTGATCAAGACCATTGCATCGGCCCTTACCTTGACCACCGGCGGCTCCGGCGGAAGGGAAGGACCCATCGCCCAGATCGGGGCCGGCTTTGGGTCTTTTCTGGCCACCAAGCTGAAGCTGTCCGAAAGGGAGCGGCGCATCATGATGGCCGCCGGCATCGGCGCCGGTGTCGGCAGTATTTTCCGGGCACCTTTAGCCGGAGCCCTGTTTGCCGCCGAAGTGCTTTACAAGGATCCGGAATTTGAATCCGAAGTGATTATCCCGGCCGGTATCTCCTCGGTGGTGGCCTACTGTCTGTTCTGCCTGGTCTTCGGCTGGGGCTCTTTGTTTGAATCCCCGGATTTCCTTTTTCGGAACCCGTTGGAACTGGGCCCCTATATTGTCCTGGCAATGGTGCTGGTCTTTACCGGCGTGTTTTACATAAAAGCGTTTTACGGGATTACCCATCTGTTTAAATCACTTAAAATTCCCAATCATTTCAAACCCGCCATCGGTGGCCTGTGCACCGGTGCCATCGGTTTTTTTCTGCCCCAGACCCTGGCTTTCGGCTACGGGTTTGCCCAGCAGGCCCTTTACAGCGAACTGACGATCCCGTTTTTGCTGTGCCTGGCCTTTGGCAAAATTTTCACCACCTCCTTTTCCATCGGCTCCGGCGGCAGCGGGGGTGTCTTCGGTCCTTCCATTGTTATCGGAGGGGCCATGGGGGGAGTGGTGGGCCTGATGTTTCATCAGATTATGCCCGGCATTGTCACGGCACCCGGGGCATTTGTCATCGTGGGAATGGCCGGTTTTTTTACGGCGGTTTCCAACACGCCGATTTCCACGATTATTTTTGTCAGCGAAATGACCAACTCCTACCACCTGCTGCTGCCCAGTCTGCTGGTGTGTTCTATTGCCTATCTGGCTTCGAAAAAATGGACGATTTACGTCAAGCAGGTCCGGCGAAAAATTGACTCGCCAGCCCATGCCGGCGATTTTTTTATCGATATTCTGCAGACCATCCGCGTCAAGGATTTAATGTCGCAGATCAAAAAAGTGGCCCTGGTTCCTCAGGATATGCCGTTTTTAGAGTTTAAAAAATATTTTGCCGCCACCAAACAGCACTATTTCCCGGTAATGGACGAGAAGGGCCGACTCATCAGTATTTTTTCCAGTACGGATATCCGGTCCGTGCTCTTTTCCAGTGATATAGAAAATCTGGTGGTTATGAAGGATATCGGCAATCCGGATATCATCGTAACGACCATGGCCGACGATCTCAACACAGTATTGCAGAAATTTACCACCAAAAACATCGATAGTCTGCCGGTGGTCCAGGAAGATGACCACGGCATCCTGCTCGGTATGCTCAACCGGAGAGAGGTCATTAATTTTTACAACCAGAAACTCCGGGAAATCAAGAGCAAGGCCGGTCAGTAACCCACCCTCTAAGGTTGGTAAACTCGTAAAAAGTCGGATTTAGACGGCCTCATAAAAAGTATTTTAGATGGCTAAGTAGAAATCTTCATATACAAGGCATAGGGATTTTCCAGGGACGAAGGCATACATATGGTATGTCGAGTCTCTGGAAAATCCCTATAACGCAGTAGATGGAGACTTTTTACGACGCCATCAAGGTTGATCATAGCAGACCTGCATTAGAAACAACCCCTTCGGCGGCGCCGTGGCCCCGGCCCGGCTGCGGTCTCTGGACAGAAGAATCGCCTTAACATCATCAGCATGGGTCCTGCCCAGACCCACGTCCACGAGAGTGCCCACGATATTTCTGACCATAAACCGCAGGAATCCATTGGCCTGAATGTCAAATACCAGGTGTCCCTCTTTTTTTTCCATCAAATCGAGTCGATAAATGTTTCTAACGGTATGGGCCCGGGGACTGCCCGTGCCTTCAAACGCTTTGAAATCATGCTCACCCTTCAAATGCCCCATGGCCGAGTGCATGGCCAAACGATCCAGCTGCCGGGGAATAAACCATGTGTACCGGGCACTGATGGCCGATGGCAGGTTCCGATTTAAAATTCGATACTGATAAATCTTGGAGCGGGCATCAAAGCGGGCGTGAAAGTGGTCTGCAACCGGCTCACAGGTACGGATCACAATATCAGCGCCCAAAAGGCTGTTTAAGGCCTTTTGAAAATCAGAGGCCTCCAGGCGGCACCGGCAATGAAAATTGGCGGTCTGACCCAGGGCGTGAACCCCGGCATCCGTTCGACCTGAACCGATAAGGGCAATTTTTTCATTGCATATTTGGCCTAAAGCCCCTTCGATTTCCCCTTGGATCGTCCGGTCCGTCAGCTGACGCTGCCACCCGTGGTAAGCGGTGCCGTCGTATTCGATGGTAAGTTTAAAATTTTTTTGCATGATTTGCGGGTGGTGTTACCCGGACACATCCGGGTAAGGGTGTAAGGCCGTGGATATAACGATCCCATCGTGCCAGGTCTTGATAAAAAAGCAACAACCGTTAAAGCCGGTCGCAGGGAATATGGGCCAGCAGCGCTTCAAAGGCATCATCCATTAAACCGGAAAATTGATCAAGTGAATAGGTTTTACCGCAGGACCTGCAGTACAAACAAAGACGCCGTCATGACCGTTGAAGCGACAGCGGACTTTCACATGCCGGGCACGGTATTGTATTATTTTTCATTTTACGGCGGTTTATCCTATTGCCAAACGGTACTGGCTTTGGCCGTGAAGGGTTAACCCTATCGTTGCAAAAGCCGGATGGCTTCAGAGCCGAGGCATCAAGGGTGAAGCTGTCGTCATCTACCGCAATCCCTTGATAACGTAGGATCTGGAGTCATCCGGCTTTCCCGGAGGGTAAAAAATTGTGCCCTTTTGTACTTTTTCTGGATATCACCATCGTTGAATTCCTTAAAAATTGCATCATTCTCGTTGAACTTTTTCTCTTGGCGGATTTAGATCAATAGCGCATGTTTTTTATGCAACTATAGGGTTAACAAAAATGCCACTTATAGCATATTTTAATTTTTCTTCAAATCGTTTTTAAAGGTTGGACGAACATCCTTGACGCTGGGATGATCAATATGTTGATCCCAAATTATCTTGTGGTTTAAGACTATTGCCACGAATGAAAAAAAATGGAGCCCTATATGAAAATTTGACATTTTTTTGCAATTAATGATAATCTGATGCCGTCACTAATTTTCGCTAATTTACACAAAAACTTATTTCGGGTTCTTTCGAAATGATAAAAAACAAAAAAGAATACAGTGCCATTGATATCACCCATGGTGATTTATTGCCAATTTTGGATGCCATTGATCAAGGGGTTTTAATGACCAACAGCGTTGGTGATATTACACATTACAACCAGAGCCATGGAGAAATGGATGGACTAAGCTACGGTAATGTGATCGGTCGAAACGTAACCGATGTGTATGAATTGGATGAGGCATCAAGTATCGTCCTACGATGCCTTAAAACAAAAAAGCCGATTATCAATTCATCCTGTGTTTATAAGGCCAGAAACGGGCGTGTGGTTACCAGTCTCAACAATGTATTTCCGCTAAAAAAAAACGGCCAGGTTATCGGCACCGTCAGTTTTGTGAAAGACTTTGAATATCTGGACGGCCTTATCAACCCGGATGTTGGCGCACAGCCTAAAAAGCCCGTTGTCAATGAAACACGGTTTTCGTTTAACGATATCATCGGTTCCAATGTGCAGATGCTCTCTGCCATAAACAAGGCTAGAATGGCCGCGAAGTCTCCGTCTCCGATCCTTTTATACGGTGAGACAGGCACCGGCAAAGAGTTGTTCGCCCAGTCCATTCATAATTTCAGTCGCCGGAAGGATGCCCTGTACATGGGTATCAACTGTGCCGCGATTCCTGAAAATTTGCTGGAGGGAATTCTTTTCGGAACGGCTAGAGGGGCATTTACCGGGGCCATAGACAAACCTGGCCTCTTCGAGCAAGCCACCGGCGGTACTCTTTTCTTGGATGAGATCAACTCCATGCCCATCAGTCTTCAATCGAAACTACTCCGGGTGCTTCAGGAAAAAAGAGTACGACGTATTGGTGCAATTAAAGAATTTAATTTGGATCTTAAAGTTATCAGTTCGGTCAATACCTATCCCCAATTGGCCGTGAATGACGGCTCGCTGCGCAAGGATTTGCTGTATCGGCTCAGTGTGGTATATATCTCGCTCCCATCCCTACGGAAACGGCCCGATGACATTGCAGCACTGGCAATGCACTTCATAAACAAGCATAACCGGGCCATGGATAAAAATATCACGGGAATTTCGAACAGTGTCAGCCGATTTTTCAATACCTATCAATGGCTCGGCAATGTTCGGGAACTGGAAAATGTCATCGAAGGGGCCATGAATATGATGGGGAGAGAGGGGATCATTGAGACATGGCACTTGTCCTCTTTTTTCCATGACGGTGACGATAATCCAGCAAATCCGGCCATAGGTGAACCAGGGTCGGTGTTCTTAGCCTCGACCCCCGAAATGTCAGGGTCCGACAATGGTTCCCTAACGAAACCTCAAAGCAAATTACCGGACGAAAATGATGGGTGCCAGCCCAATTGCAGGGGACCTTTAAACCGGGAAATGATCAAACAAGCATTGACAACATCCGGCGGCAATGTGTCCACGGCCGCCATGGCTTTGGATATTTCCCGTCAGACCCTGCATCAAAAAATAAAAAAATACGGCATCGACAAAAAGAAGATCGGCGCCGTATTTGAAAAGGAAAAAATAGAAGCATGTCTTATGAATAATCATAAAAATATCACCCACACCGCCCATTGTTTAGGTATATCCCGCCAACTGCTGAGCTACAAAATCAAAAAATACAAAATCCGTCGAACCTGAATAGAGCGATTACGGTAATTTTCAACGATGTAACGTGTTGAGATATAATTGAATCACCTATTTATCTCAACAAATGCCCCCCTGCATACTACCGCAAAATAAAGGCATTGGGAATTACATCTTCAAAAAAAACTGTCACCTGACAACGACAAATCCCGATTGATCATTTCCGACAGCACGGCAGGAAGACCACTGGCACTGATCGGGTGTTTGGGACCAGCTGGCAACTGCTGGCCTATCGAATCAAAAAACTGCACATTACCCAGCAGTGACTGCCCAAAACATAACATCGGTGATCCGCCCGGTCTTGAAAATTGATGACTTCGTTTGTGTAAAACGCAAATAATTGTAAACTTTTTGCGCAAACAATTGTAACTATGTTCTGTTTTTTATTTTAACCTGCTTCGGTATTTCATTAAAGCACATCCAATCCAACTTATCGCAATTCAACATAGCGCAAGCAATATCAACGGTTGAAAACCGGTGACAGATTTCTGTTTCGACGGACGGCCCACTGATTACAATATTGGCACTATTTTTGCTAAGGATGCTACTGTGCACGCTTTCGAAAATTTTCAAAAAACACAATCTTTCATTATAATGGATGTAAATTTTACTCAAAGCTTCTTTGAGACAAAGGCAATAATTTTTGGACTGAATTGCCTTTTTTTAAAAAAACAATGTGTTGGAGGTGAATCGATGAAAAACAAAAAGACTACTGCCAGCTTCTTACAAAAAGCTGGCATATCTCGACGTGAATTTATAGTGGGTGGATCTGCCTTGGGGTTATCATTAGTTACATTTCCTCATTTTTCAAAGGCGATAGCTTCACCCATCAAGGGCGGACATCTCCGTGCAGGTTTGGCGGGTGCGTCCACATCAAATTCCCTTGATTCAACGACTTTCGATGATACTTTTATGATTTCTATCGGGTTTTCTATACGTGACAACCTCATTGAGTTGGGCCAGGATAATATTGTTAAACCTGGGATAGCTGAAAGCTGGGAACCCTCTCCAGATGCAACAAAATGGATGTTTAAACTTAGAAAGGGGGTCACTTTCAGTAATGGAAAATCTCTTCGAGCTGAAGATGTTATCGCTTCCATCAATACCCATCGGGGCGAAAAAACAAAATCAGGGGCCAAAGGACTTGTTGCCGGCATCAAAAACATTAGGAAAGACGGAGACGATATAGTTGTTTTCGAACTTAAAAGCGGCAACGCGGATTTCCCCTATATACTGACAGATTATCATCTTAATATTGCCCCGGCCAAAGATGGAGCGGCAGATTATCTTTCCGGTGTTGGCACGGGCTTATACTTACTCAAATCTTTTGAACCCGGGGTTCGTGCATCCCTGAAGCGCAACCCCAATGCATGGCAAACTGATTTCGGATTTTTCGACTCAGCTGAATTTCTCGCCATAAACGATGGAAACGCAAGACAAACTGCATTGATCTCCGGGGCGGTTGACGTAATCAACAGAGTTGAATTAAAGACGGCTCGACAGTTATCCCGCGTAAAAAATGTACGCATCCTGGATGTACCCAGTCGAAGACACTACACCTTGCCTATGTTTGCCGATGTCGCTCCTTTTGATAATTTAGACGTCCGCTTAGCCTTAAAATATGCCATTGATAGACAAGCGTTTTTAGATAAAGTGCTGCATGGGTACGGTCAATTAGGGAATGATCATCCCATTGGTCCTGCTTTTCGTTACCATGTGACAGACATCCCGCAACGTAGCTATGATCCAGATAAGGCAAAATACCATTTAAAAAAAGCTGGCATAGACAGTTTGTCAGTTAATTATCACTGCTCGGACGGCGCCTATGTCGGAGCAATAGATGCGGCCGTGCTCTTTAAGGAAAGTGCCGCCAAAGCCGGTATAAATATAAACATCGCCCAAGAGCCAAGTGATGGTTATTGGTCAAATGTTTGGCTTAAGCAACCATTTTGTGCCAGCAATTGGGGATCGCGACCGGTGGAAGATATGATTCTTTCCCTTGCTTATTTATCTGATGCGAAATGGAACGAAAGCCACTTTAAAAACGAAAAATTAGATAAATTAATTTTATTGGCTCGCGCCGAATTAAATGAAACGAAACGGCAAGAGATTTATCGTGATATCCAATTAATAATCAGAGACCAAGGAGCTTGCATCGTTCCTGGCTTTGCTAATGTGGTCCAGGGACTTTCCACTAAAATAGGCACATCTGACCAGATTGGTGGGGGTTGGGATATGGATGGGGGACAATTTCTTAAACGTTGGTGGCGGGTAGCATAGATCGAGTTTCATGCACTTTTATTTAATCATGACGTTACCTGCTGATAGGGAGGCTACGGACGCAAGTCGGAATACTTTCAAGGATTTTTATATAAATCATTTGCTTGCTGGTGCCCAAACTGAAAACCCTATTCTAAGAGATTTCCCGTCTTATGGCGGTAGCCGAAGCAATTGTTCTTGGTAGATATGAAAACCGGCGGCCCGTGTTGTGTGGTCAGAGGATCTGCTGATATGTGTCGATCGGATTGGATTCAGTTGTACTGGCTTTCCGAAAGGATAATTTTCTCTATGCTTTGGAGGAGATTTCTTTCGAGCTTTTTAGGATGTTCAGCATGAATGGTAAAAATAATGGATAAAACAAAGATGCGGTTTGATGGAAAGTCCGTTGTTATTACGGGTGGTGCCGGTGGGATTGGTCGTGCGGCTGTCCGGCTTTTTGCACGTGAAGGGGCACGGGTGATGGTTTCCGATAGGGACGAAAAAGGCTGCGTGGAAATTTGCACCGAGCTCAATAACCAGGGCTATAAGGTGGAATATTTTTCTGGCGATCTATCCAATAAAAGTTATTGCGAAGGCCTGATTGAGCACACGATCAGTAAGTTCGAAGTCGTCGATGTCCTTATCAACAACGCCGGAATTATTCCCCGTGGCAATATCCTCGATACCACCGACGAGATGTGGTTTTCTGCCATCAATATCAACCTCACAGCGGTATTTTATCTCTGTCGTGCCGCCATTCACTATATGCAGAAGCAGGGCGGCGGTACCATAGTGAACACCTCATCGGCATGGGGCATTTATCCTGGGCCCGGGCATGTTGCCTATTGTACCAGCAAGGGTGCGGTGGCTGCATTGACCAAAAACCTGGGCCGGGATCACGCCGGGGACAACATTCGTGTCAACGCCGTCTGCCCTAACGAAGTCAACAAACCCATGATCCGTTCCGGCTTTGTTGTCAGGGGACTTGATCCGGACAAGGCCATCGAACAGCTGAATGCATCCGTTCCTATCGGGCGAATTGCCGAGCCCGAAGATATCGCAGATGTGATGGCATTTCTGGCTTCGGACGAGGCGAGGTACATTGCTGGTGCTACAATAGAGGTCACCGGGGCTAAACCAGTATATTGAAAAACAGGAGAATTTAGATGAAACAGCTGGCAGGTAAGGTTGCACTGGTCACCGGCGGAGGAAAGGGTATCGGATGGGGGATTGTTTCCCGGTTCTTGGAAGAAGGGGCTAAGGTGGTTATCGCCCAGCGGGGGACGCTGGAGAAAGAGCTGGATCGAAATCCAAATGTCGCGTTTTGCCAGGCGGATCTTTCCGATCGGGCAAAACTTAAATCAATCATCCATTTCACGGTTGATTGTTTCGGCGGGCTGGATATCCTGGTCAACAACGCGGGGGTAATGTTCGAGCGCAGTCTCGGGGAGATGACCGAAGATGAGTGGGACACAATGATGGCGGTAAATCTGGATGCGCCGGTCCTGCTGTGCAAGTACGCCCTGCCGGAAATGAAAAAACGGGGCGGCGGCACCATCGTCAATATTGGTTCTATCGAGGGGCTTGGGGCTAACCCGTTGCACGCGGCTTACTGCGCCTCCAAGGGTGCCATTCACGGGCTCACCCGGTCGCTGGCCGTGGACTTGGGCCAATTCAATATCCGATGCAATGCCATTGCGCCGGGCTGGATCCGATCGGACCTGAGCGAGGATTATATCAACAGCCAGGAAGATCCGGTTGCTGCACGTCAAGGATTAATCAAAATGCACCCTGCGGGCCGTACCGGGGAACCGGAAGATATCGGAGATGCTGCGGTTTTTCTGGCCGGTGACAGCGCTGGATTTCTCACCGGGCAGGTTATCGTGGTTGACGGGGGACGTACAGCCAAGCTGCCCCTGCCGTTTTAATATCAAAAGCATGTGTTGCTGCCCGGCAAAGAGTTTGGATATGCCGGCACAGTTTTAGGACGAATGTTTCATAAGTCATTTTAAAAAAGGGAGTCTATTGATGGATTTTATGGCTATTTGGGATCTGATTGTAACCGGAATCCTGAGGGGCGGGATTTATGTACTAATGTCCATGGGGCTCTCCCTGGTGTTCGGGGTTATGAACATTCCCAACTTTGCGCATGGGGATTTTTACATGATCGGTGCATACATGGCGTTTTTTTCAAGCACCATTCTGGGGTTGAATCCAATTTACTGTATCCTGCTGGCTGCTATCGTAGGCTTTGCCAGTGGCGCAATCATGGAAAAAACCACTTTCATGCCCCTTCGCAAACGATCTCAGGGAGATTGGGTAATGAACAGTTTCATGGTGACCGCCGGGCTGGGTTTTGTGCTCCAGAACTTGGCCCAGGCGCTGATCGGGGTGGACGTCAAAGGGATATCCAGCTACTGGAAGGGCAGCATTGGTGGTATCGGCAGCATGTCTATCTCCATTGACAGAGCCCTGGCCTTTGTCATCGCAATGATGGTGGTGGGGCTGTTCTGGATGTTTTTAACCAAAACAAAGACCGGTAATTCCATCCGGGCAGTGGCGGAAAATGAAACTGGTGCAATGATAGTAGGCGTCGATTTGAACAGGGTTCACACCTTAACCTTTGCCCTGAGTTGCATGCTGGCAGCTATAGCCGGCGCGGTGCTGTTGTCCATAACACCGGCCTATCCGATGATGGGGATGCAGCCGTTGTACAAGTCATGGTTTGTGGTGATTCTCGTGGGAATGGGCAACGTCGGGGCCACAGTAATCGGGGGGTTGATTGTCGGTTTGATTGAGGCGATCTCTTATTATTCTCTGGGTGCGGGATGGCAGGATGTCGTCAGCCTGAGTGTGATCATGGCCGTACTTCTTTTCAAGCCCTCGGGAATATTTGGAAAAGAAGTAAAAGGGATATGGGAGAAATAAAAAACATGGCAAACAAAAATTTTATGGATAGGTTGAATACTTTCGGTTTTTCACCACTCGCGCTGGTTCTTTTTCTCCTTCTTGGTCTAGCCCCCCTGATCATCCAGGATCAGTATTTAATCCACCTGCTGATCATCAGTCTGATGTTCGGCACGTTGGCAATGGGATTTGATTTGTCGGCTGGATTTATCAATGTGGCCAATTTCGGATATGCCGCTTTCATGGGCGTTGGTGCTTATACGTCCGGATTGCTGGGGTTTAAACTTGGTGTTTCACCCTGGCTGGGAATGATTGCCGGAGGGGTTCTGGCAGGTTTTTTGGGGTTTCTCACCGGGCTGCTAACCTTAAGGCTTAAAGGAATGTTTGCCGCCATCGTTGCGTGGTTTCTGGGCATGACGATTATGGCTCTTTGCCTGATCTGGGTAGACCTGACAAGGGGCGCTCTGGGGATAAATGTTGATCTGCTTTTTGACACCATCGACAAGAGACCCTTTTATTATGTAATGTTAGGCCTATGTGTGATTACCTATGCGGTTTTAACATGGATGATTACCGGCTCAAACATGGGGCTGGCCTTTAAGTCCATTGGACAGGATCAGGAAGCCGCGGAAACCTGCGGTGTTAACCCCACAAAATACAAAGTAATTAATTTTACAGTTTCGTGTGCTATTGCGGGTGTTATCGGAGGGTTTTACGCGCATTTTATGAGTATTTTAACGCCGGAAATGATGCATACCAAACATGCAATGGAAATATTGGTTATTTCCTATATTGGTGGCCGGGGTAGCATATGGGGTGGGTTACTGGCCGCGATCATCATTATTCCCTTCTTTGAATTCCTAAAACCGTTGATGGAATTCAGATTAGTAATTTATGGGGTGCTGCTTATCCTTGTGATGATTTATTATCCGGGGGGGCTGGCACATTTATATGAACAGTCACTGACGTATTTTCGACGGAAAAAAAATAAAAATACTTGTTTGGTGACAACAGAAAAATCTTAAAAAAGGAGAGTAACAATGCCGACAAAACTTAAAACGCTTTTAACCATGTGTCTGATGGGCCTGCTGGTATTCAGTCTTGCACCGGCGGAAAGCTTTGCAAAACAAAAAACACTGAGGATCGGGGTGGTGGCACCTCTGACCGGACCCTCGGCAAGGGCGGGGAAAGAGCACAAGGGTGCTTGTGAAATGGCTTTTGAAGATGTCGGCTATAAAATCGGGGACTACGATGTCGAATTGATTTGGATTGATTCAGAAGGAGATCCGGAAAAAGCTAGCCGAGCTTACGAAAAAGCGGTTCTTCGGGAAAAAATCGATGCTGGGCTCCTCAACTGGCACTCTTCGGTCGCATCTGCACTGATGGAAATTTCTGCCAGAAGCAAAGTTCCCCACTATTTTGCTCTGGGCGCATCGGGCATAGTAAACCAAAAGTATCATTCCAACCCCGAACGTTACAGCTATTGGATCGGCAAAGGCTGGGCATCGCCTTCAAAACTCACAGCAGCCTATATAAACACCATCCAGGATGCCATCGATGATGGTCTGTTAAAGCTCCCCAATAAAAAAGTTGTCATCTATGGCGAGGATACGGACTGGGGCAGGAGTTACGGGAAAGGCATTGCCGATCGATTCAAAGAAGCCGGTTGGGACATTGTTTTCGAGACCTTTTTCTCGGCCCAGGAGACAGACCTGTTACCGCTGATTTCGAAAATGAAAAATTCCGGTGCATCCATTGTTGCAGGGACCGTTTCCAACCCGCCGACCCAGGCTGCCTTTATCAAACAAGCCAGGGAAGTCGGCCTCAAGAGTCTCCTTATTGTGGACGCCCTTGGTGAAACCGGTGACTGGTACGCTCTGACGAAATCCGCCTCCGATTACGTGCTGGATAACAGGCCGATCTGGTCTACGGAAAAGGGCAAAGCCTTTGCAGAAAAATTTGAAAAAAAATACGGTTTTGCACCGGGTCCGGCGGCCTCTGGCCTGGCTCATGACTTCACAGGCTTTTTTATCAAATGCGCCAACGAAGCTTTCAAACAGTACGGAAAGCTGGACCGGAAAGTGCTCTATAAATTCGGAAAAGAAAATGTGTACACCGGAAAAATCTCCTATACTGGCGGATTGCTCATGAAAGAGTACAAATATACCCCGGAGACGTTCCCGGATCCCATAGTGGGCGGTGAGTATTTTACCTTCCCGGTTATTCAGTACATGAATGGCAAGGGCAATATTATCTGGCCGGCAGCTTTCAAAACAGCTGATATGCAGGCGCCTGATTATCTGAAGTAAAATTGAAAATGATTTCCCGTGTCAGTTCCCGTATGGAGCTGATACGGGAATCGTTAAAAATAATCCCAAAAGGTAAATTGTTATGTTTTTAAAAACAGAAAACGTTGTAAAAAAATTCGGGGGTCTGATTGCGGTAAACAATGTGTCCCTTGAAATTAAACAGGGTGAAATTTACGGCATCATCGGCCCTAATGGTGCAGGAAAAACAACGTTTCTCAATTGTGTTTCCGGTATTTACAAACCGGAACAGGGCAGCGTGTTTTTCAAAGGAAAAGAGGTGACCGGCATTAAACCTTATGTTCTTACCCGTATGGGAATGGGTAGAACCTACCAGATCGTCCGATCCTTTTCAAAAATGACGGCACTGGATAATGTGAAAGTGGCTACGGTTTTTGGAAACAAAAAGCACCACAAGGGTAATCCAGAAGAAAAAGCCGTTCATATGTTAGATGCTGTAGGCTTCCCTCTGCCTGTGGAAACGGTTGCCGGCACCATGACCACCCTGCAGTTGAAATATTTGGAACTGGCCAGAGCTCTGGCCACCGACTGCGAGCTACTGCTACTGGATGAAGTCGCGGCCGGGTTGTCCCCGGGCGAACTGCCCGAATTTATCAGCCTGATCAAAAGAATCCGGGACCGCGGAGTAACCATTATCGCTATCGAACACGTGATGAAATTTATTATGGGAATTTGTGATCGAATCGGTGTGATTCATTTCGGCGAAAAAATAACGGAAGGTAAACCGGATGACATTATGCAAAACGAAGCAGTGATAGAAGCCTATCTGGGAAAAGAGACTTTACACTGACGAGCTGTTTTTTTCGATAATTTTTGCATCACACAAGGAGCAAAAGGGTGCTTGAGCTAAAAAATATTTACGGTGGTTATCAAAAAATCAAGGTACTGTTTGACGTCAACCTGAAAGTAAAAAAAGGCGAATTCGTGGCGCTGGTTGGCCCAAACGGTGTTGGCAAAACTACCTGCCTTCGCACCATGGCAGGGATCTTAAAACCAACCAAGGGCGAAGTCTTTTTTAAGGGAAACCGTATTGATGGTCTGCCACCTCATAAAATCAACCGAATGGGAATCAGTTTTATCACAGCCACTGGTGACCTTTTCAATGGGATGACGGTCAAAGAAAACTTGGATATGGGTGCCTTTATTATTGATGACAAGCACCGAGTCAGCCAATTGAGGGACAAGATATTCGAACTTTTTCCGCGTTTAGAGCAACGAAAAAAGCAACTGGCCGGAACGTTGAGCGGTGGTGAACAAAAAATGCTTTCCCTGGCGCGCGGGCTCATGGGGGATCCCACGATCCTCCTCGTGGATGAGCCATCCCTGGGGCTGGCACCAAATTTGGTACTTTCGGTTTTCGAAGCCCTGATAAAGCTCAAAAAAACCGGTGTCACCATCTTATTGGTGGAGCAGAATGTCAATACCACCCTAAAAATAACCGACAGGGCCTATGTACTTGAGCAAGGTCAGATTGTCCTGGAAGGTAAAAGTCAGGAACTCATGAAAAATGATCATGTTAAAAATTCCTATCTGGGCTTGGCCTGACCACCCTCAATGCGGGTACCGATTGTTTCGCATATAAAAATATTAAATTTGGAGAAAAAATGAAACTCGGATTGCACACTTACAGCTATTACCTCCATGGCGCTGCCCAAAACTGGGGCGGCTTTGAACTGCCATGGCCCAAACAGATCGATATCTTCGGGTTGATAGATGAAGCAACAAGGCTGGGTCTTGACGGACTTCACTTGGATGACGGCAGCCTCGAAAGTTTGGACTCGGAATACCTTAAAAAGGTTAAAAAATCTGCCGAGGATCGAGGTCTTTACCTTGAATATAACTGGTCCATGGATAGCAGTTACTATGACATCAGGGTTCAACATACCATGGAAGAAGGGCTTGCCATTGCCAAAACCCTTGGTGTCAACGTGGGTAAAATCAGCATGGATCTGAGACGTTCAAGCCCCTTATGCGCCAATCGCTTCCACCCGGATGTTCAGGTCCAATTAGAAAAGGTCGTAGATCAAATCAACGCAATCCTTCCCATCGTGGAAGCTCAGGATCTCAGGATAGCCGTGGAAAACCACACCGAATCGTTTGCGGATGAGGTCTTGTGGGTCATCGACCAGGTCAATCATCCCCTGGTGGGCGCATGTGTAGATACCCTCAACGGCATTATGATCACCGAAGATCCCATGGTGGCCATTGAAAAATTAGCCCCCCGTTCCTTTACCAACCATTTCAAGGACGCACGCATTGAACTTCAGCGCTACGGATGTAAAATCACCGGTACCGCGATCGGGGAGGGAGATATCGATATAGTGAGAGCCTATGAACTGATAAAATCGAACGCTCAAATGGATCGCATCAATATTGAGGTAGAACTTGAAACCCCCCTTGATGATATGGCGGCATCCCTGCAGATGGAGAAAAGCGCTATTGAAAGAAGCGTCGATTACTGCAGAAAAGTGCTCGGAATTCAATAAGTTAATTGGTATCGTGGTGTTGATCGGCAACCAGCAGTTAGCAGGCAGGCCCCTATATAGCTTAATTTATTTATAAATGAAAAACACGGCACAGGTATACAATGAACAAGTCAATTAAAAGAATTCATTCCGCCTCAATGCGGATCTTGACTGATACCGGGATGAAATTTCATCACCCGGACGTGTTGGACGTCCTCGCCGATAAAGGGGTGAAACTGGCAGGGGATACGGCCTATTTTACCGAAGACCAGATTATGAAATGGATCCATAAAGCACCGGCCGGCTTTACCCTGCATGCCCGGAATCCCGAATTCGACCTTCATATCGGCGGGGATCATGTGGCCTATGCCCCGGGCTACGGCGCTCCCAACATCATTGAGGCCGACGGCAGCCAACGATCTGCCAGCTACAGCGACTACGTCCAGTTTCTCAAACTGTATCACCAGAGCGACTATTTTTATATCAACGGCGGGATCATCGTCCAGCCCCATGATCTGGACGCCGTGAACAGTTTTCCGGTCATGTTGCTGACCACCCTGCTTCACTCGGATAAATGTCTGCTGGGCGGCGGCGGTGGAAAACGTGAAACCGAGACGGTGATGGGCATGCTTTCCATTGTATTTGGTGGAAAGCGGGAATTCTTAAAAAAGCCCAGGATCACCACCATCGTCAACACCTTGAGCCCATTGCAGATGGACCGTGATTCACTTGACACCCTGCTGATATACGCCCGGCACAACCAGCCGGTGATGGTAACACCGGCCGCCATGGCGGGCACCACCGGACCGGTGACCCTTGCCGGCACCGTTGCCATGAGCAATGCCGAGGCCCTTGCCGGTATCGCCCTGACCCAAATGATCAACGAAGGTGTGCCCGTGATTTACGGGTTTCAATCCACCACCGCCGACATGAAAACCGCCGGTTGGACCGTGGGATCACCCGAACACGCACTGGCGGTATCCTATGGGGCTCAGCTGGCCAAATTCTATGGTCTGCCCTGCCGCGGGGGTGGTGCCGCCAACGATGCCAAGTGTGTCTGTGTGCAAAGCGGCTACGAAAGCATGATGGTTATGATGGCCAGCTGCATGGCCAAAATGAATCTAATCCTCATGGCCGCCGGGACCCTGGATGGTCACATGGCCATGTCTACAGAACAATTTATCGTGGACATGGAGATACTGGGAATGATTGAACGATTTACCGGTGGGGTCAGGATAGATGAGAATACCCTGGCATTAGATGTCATTCATACGGCCGGGCCGGGGGGCGAATTTTTAACCCTGCCACATACCATGGCCTATTGCCGAAAAGAACCGTGGCTCCCCGAGATCAGCCTCCGGGGGGTATTTTTGAGCGATAATCCTTATACCCGGTTGAACGATAATATACAGAAAAAAATGGAAGGAATGCTCTCTGACTACAAAAAGCCCGAATTCCCCGCCGATATTAAAAAAGCATTGATGTCATATCTTGAAGAAAAGGGGTTTGATGTGAGCATGGTTTCGTAAAATTGAAATTGATTTCAAATCAGGCTTATGGCCTGCACTATAAAAGAAAAAGCTAAAAGGAGACATAAAAAAATGGAAGCTAAATCTCGAAGCAGTTATACCCAGATGGCTGCCCCAACCCTGAGAATTCTCACCGATGATCAAATTCGGGAAATTCATTCGGCGGCCTGTGAAATACTGGAACGAACCGGTATGGAGATCCGGAACAAAAAGGCCCAGGAGCTTCTCCATGGATACGGCGCTAAAATCGGTCCAGAAAAAGACCGGGTAAGAATTCCCGGCTGGTTGGTAAACGACTGCATTCGAAAGGCCCCGGAGCGAGTGACCCTCTGCAATCGTGACGGCGAGCGCCATATTTTCCTGGAAGACCACAAGGTCCACTATGGCTGCAATCCGGACAATCCGGAATACAACGACCCTTATACCCACGAGAGACGCCCGTTTACCAGTAAGGACGGCGCGGATCTTGCCAAAATCATCGACTGGTCCGATCATATCGATTTTGTTTTAAACGCCTGCTTCAGCGCCGACGTGCATCCCGATGTGGCCGACCGGGTGATTATCCGCCAGATGATTCTCAACCACCGGAAATCCATTGGTTTCAGCTGCAAAGACGCGGATAGCCTCAAGGATATTATTGAAATGGCCGCTATTGTTACCGGCGGACATGAAGAACTACAGATGAACCCCTATATGTTTCATATCCAGGAGCCCATCAGCCCCCTTCTGCATGAGGGAAACAGTGTCGACGAGATCATGATCTGCGCGAAAAACCGGTTTCCCCTGGTTTACTATTCCATGCCCATGGCCGGTGCCACGACCCCGGCCACCGCAGCCGGTGAATTGGCCCAGGCCCATGCCGAATCCATGACCGGTCTGGTGATTCACCAGCTCACAAACCCGGGGGCCCCCTTTGTCACCGGCGGTGTGGATTCCATTATGGACATGAAGACCACCCGTTTTTGCTATGGTGCTCCGGAACTATGTCTGCGCGTGGCGGCCCATGCGGATATAGCCCATTATTTTCACCTTCCCTTCTGGGGCACGGCCGGTTGCGTGGAGACCCCCACCGTCGATGAGCAGGCCTCCGTTGAGCTGGCCATGACCATTCTCATGGCCGGGCTGAGCGGCGCCAACCTGATTCACGATACAGGTTTAATGGACCAGGCCACCGTAACCTGTCCGGAAATACTGGTGATGGCCGACGAGATCATGGGCTATGTCAAAAATATCCTCAATGGCATCAATGTGAGCAAAGAAACGTTGTGCCTGGATGACATTGACAAACTCGGGCCGGGTGGAAACCATCTGGCCACCGACCACACATTTGCCGAGTACAAGAAATTCTGGATGCCGTCCGTGTTCAGCCGTGCGGCGAATCGGCCGGATAATTTTCCCTCCTTTCAGAAGCGGCTGAATGAAAAGGCGCGCCATATTATTGAAACTCATGAAGTACCGCCCCTGGCTGATGACAAGCTCAAGGCCCTGTTGGAACTTGAAAAAAAATGGATGAGTGAATACGAATAATGGCCATCCATGCAAAATCGTTTTTTTAGTCGGACATAACGCGCTTTTCCCGTGGTTTTGTTCACAACATGTATGGCCGGAGCTGAAAATAACACAATTTTCAGTCCTCCGGTCTTACTTGTGTTTTAACTTTTTAGTGTTTGTTTTTAAATAGCATGGGCTTTATATGAAATTCGAAGTGATCAAAAAAAGAACCGCATCGGAAATTGTTGCCGACCAGATACTGATTCGATTGAGATCAATGGATTTAATGGCCGGGGAAAAGCTTCCGGCGACCCGGGATCTTGCAAAAATGTTCAGAGTGGGACGTTCTTCGGTCAGGGGAGCGATTAAGGCCCTCGATGCCAAGGGGATACTCCAGGTGATCCAGGGCAAAGGCACCTATGTTGCCAAAAATATTGATTCAGCCAAAGTAGGCACAGAAGCTCTCAAGGAAAAACTGGTTGTAGTCAATATGCACAGCCTCCTGGAGGCTCGCCAGATTCTTGAATGTAAATCGGCTGAACTGGCCGCACAACGGGCCGATCCCAGACAGATACTGCAAATCGGAGAAGCCATTATTGAAATGCAGAAGCCGAATCAGGACGACCAGACCTTTTTATCGGCAGATCGGGCATTTCATCTGGCCGTTGCCGATGGTGCCGAGAATCCGGCACTCTACGAACTGGTAAAATTGCTCCTATCGCTTGTCCATGAAAATGATGAAAACTTTCTCACTATGCACGATGGGGCACGGGAAAAAACAATTGACAGCGTCAACAATATTTTGTTTTACATCCGCCAGGGAGATAGCAAGATGGCGGCCCGGTCAATGTCTGACCATTTGGAAGTGGTTTCCCATAATATGTCGCATTTAATGTCCGGCAGCACCCCGAAGACGGATATCCCGGAAGGGGTTCGGAAGGAAACGGCCGCACCTGTTAAGGAATAATTTTCAACAAAATTTTTAACGCTCCCGGCGTTGCCCGGGTGGGAGATGCTAATGTTACTTGGATTACATACCTATAGCTTGTATTTACACGGTATTGGCCAGGATTGGGCAGGTTTCAACCTGCCGTGGCCCCGGCAGTTGGATGTCTGGCAACTGATGGATTATGGGGTGGTATTGGGACTGGAAGGGCTTCATATCGATGATGGTGCTTTCGACAGTCTGGACAAGGCATATCTGAACAAGGTGGGCAGTCGGGCCAGAGAGCTGGATCTTTACCTGGAATATAATTTCTCCTTGGACAGTTCCGACTACGACCCGAGTCTTCAGCACTCTGTTAAAGAAGGGGTTCAGATCGCCCAGGCCCTTGGGGCCGATATTGCTAAAATCAGCATGGATTTAAAACGGCCCCGGCCACTGGCTGCCTCCAAATTTCATCCCATCATTATGGAACAACTGGTGGCCCTGGTAAAAGAGCTGGGCCAGGCGGCACCCATGGCTGAAAAAGCCGGCATCAAAATTGCCATTGAAAACCACACGGACGCCTTTTCAGAAGAAGTCCTATGGGTATTGGACAAGGTGGCCCATCCTTTTGTTGGCGCCTGTGTAGATACGGTAAATGGTCTGCACGTAACGGAAAACCCCATGTCGGCCATTGAGAATCTGGCCCCGAGGGCCTTTACAAATCATTTTCGAGATGACCGAATTGAATTCCAGCCCTATGGGTTCAAACTCACCGGTGCAGCCACAGGCGATGGTGATATCGACATGAAACGGGCCTATGCGCTTATCTGCCAGAATCCGGCGATGCAGCGGATCAATATCGAACTGGAAATGGAGGGGGACCTGACGGATATGGAAAAATCCCTTGCCATCGAAAAGACGGCCTTGGAAAAAAGTATCCGTTATTGCCGTGAGGTGCTGGGTATCGGAAAATAAGATAATCAAGAGGATAAAAGAAAACAGGATGTCAGGCAAAACAGGCACGATATTTGACGTCAAAAAATATGCGATTCACGATGGCCCGGGCATACGGACCACCGTCTTTCTCAAGGGCTGCCCCCTTTCCTGCCGGTGGTGCCACAACCCCGAGGGCTTGTCCATTACCCCGCAGATCGTTTATAACCGGGAAAAATGCATCGGCTGCGGTGAATGTGTGGCGGCCTGCCCGGAAAACGCATTGTCCCTTTCCCCCCGAGGGGTTGAAACCGATTTTGCACGCTGCCGGCAGCACGGCACCTGTGCCCTAATCTGTCCTGCCGAGGCCCGGGAATCTGCCGGACAGATCATATCCGTTCAGGCGCTGACAGACATCATCGCAAAAGATATTCCCTTTTATGATCAATCCGGCGGTGGCGTCACTTTTTCAGGGGGAGAACCCCTGTTTCAGCCGGCATTTCTCATGGCGGCCCTGGACGCCTGTGCCGCCCTTCACATTCACCGGGCCGTCGATACTACCGGGTTTACGGATTCGGAAACCCTTCGGGAGGTCGCCCGCCGCACCGATCTATTCCTGTACGATTTAAAAATGATGGATAGTGACAAGCACAAAGAGTATACCGGTACCTCGAACAAGAAAATTTTGCGCAATCTTGCGTTTCTGGCCGATACCGGCGCTGACATCATCGTGCGGCTTCCGTTGATACCCGGGATCAACGATGACGATGAAAACATTGATAAAACCGGCCGGTTCGTTACCGCCTTGCCCGGGGACCAGAAAATACATATCTTACCGTATCACGATTTTCAGAAAACCAAATATTCTAAATTTGCAATACCGTATCGGGCCGAAAAAATATCTTCTCCCACAAAGCAACAGGTGGCGGCCGTGGTAAACCGGCTGGAACATTTCGGTCTGGACGTGACCATAGGAGGATGACGATAATGACCCCGAGAATTAAGCGGCTTCGACAAAAAAGTTTTGATGCAACGCCGTGTATCTCCATTGAGCGGGCGGTTTTAGAGACCCGGTTTTACAAAAAAAATTACGGAAAACAGTCCATACCCGTGTTGCGGGCACTGACATTTAAAGAACTTTGTACAAAAAAAACCCTGTTTATCGGCGATGATGAACTCATCGTGGGCGAGCGAGGCCCTTTTCCCAAGGCGGTTTCCACATTTCCCGAACTCAACTGCCACAGTGTCGAGGACTTTGAAATTCTCAACAGCCGGCCCATGACACCATTTACGGTAACCCCCGGGGATATCGCCACATACGAAAAAGAAGTCGTCCCTTACTGGCGCGGCAGAACCATGCGGGACCGGGTGTTTGACCAGGTGCCCGAAAAATGGAAAACCGCCTACCAGGCCGGTCTGTTTACCGAGTTTATGGAGCAGCGGGCCCCGGGGCATACCACCCTTGACGGCACCATATACCGCAAAGGCATGTTGGATTTTAAGGTAGAGATTGCCCACCGTATCGACGCCCTTGACTATCGCAGTGATCCGGAGGCGTCGGATAAGGCCGAAGCGCTCAAGGCCATGGATATTGCCTGTGATGCGGCCATTGTTTTTGCCGAGCGCCATGCCGCCCTTGCAGAAAAAATGGCTGCCGAAACCTCCGATCCCCTGCGCAAAACAGAACTTGAAAAAATTGCGGCTGTCTGCCGCCGGGTCCCGGCCCATGCCCCCGAAAATTTCCGGGAAGCGATCCAGATGTACTGGTTCGTTCACCTGGGCACCATCACTGAATTAAACGGATGGGATGCCATGAGCCCGGGGCACCTGGATCAGCACCTGTTTCCGTTTTATCAAAAGGATCTTGCCGATGGCGCCCTTGACCGGGAATCGGCCAAAGAACTGATCAGCTGCTTCTGGATCAAGGTCAACAACCATCCGGCCCCGCCCAAAGTGGGGGTAACCGCCAAAGAAAGCGGCACCTACAACGATTTTACCAATATCAACCTCGGGGGGCTCAAACGCGATGGCAGCGACGGTTCCAACGCGATCTCCTACCTGATCCTGGAGGTGGTGGACGAACTGAAACTGCTCCAGCCCCAGTGCAATGTACAGATCAGCGACAAAACCCCGGACCGGTTCCTGAAAGCCGCCTGCCGGGTGATCCGTAAGGGTTACGGGTATCCGTCGGTGTTTAACACCGATGAGGTGGTCATGGAACAGGTGCGGGCAGGTAAAACCATCGAAGATGCCAGGGAAGGCGGGTGCAGCGGGTGCATCGAGACCGGGGCTTTCGGCAAGGAGGCGTATATTCTCACCGGTTATCTGAATGTGCCGAAAATTCTGGAGTTAACCTTGAACAACGGCATCGACCCGCTCACCGGGAAAACGGTGGGGCTTGAAACCGGCGACCCCACCACCTTTGATGGTTTCGATGACCTGTACAACGCCTTTTTTAAACAATTGCGGCACATTGTCGATATCAAAATACGGGTCAACAACTATATCGAGCGGATGTACGCCCTCAATGCCCCTGCCCCCCTGCTGTCGGTGGTGATGAATGACTGCATCGCCAAAGGCCGGGATTATTACAATGGGGGACCGCGGTACAACACCAACTACATTCAGTGCTGCGGCATCGGGACCATCACCGACAGCCTGTCGGCGATCAAAAAACATGTTTTCGAGGACGGCACCGTCACCATGGCGGAACTGCTCAAGGCCCTTTCGGAAAATTTCAAAGACCGGGAAGCCCTTCGCCTGAGGCTGCAGAACAAGACGCCGTTTTTCGGAAACGACGATGATGCGGCCGACGCGATCATGCAGCGGGTCTACCAGTCCCTCTTTGACGCCATCGACGGGCATCCGAACACCAAGGGCGGGCAGTATCACCTCAACATGCTGTCCACCACCTGCCATGTCTATTTCGGCAAAATGTTGGGGGCGTCGGCCAACGGCCGGTTTGCCGGGTTTCCCGAATCCGACGGCACATCCCCGTCCCACGGGGCCGACCGCAACGGCCCCACAGCCGTGATCAAATCGTTGAGTAAAATGGATCAATTCAAATCCGGGGGGACGTTGCTGAACATGCGGTTTTTACCCGATGTTCTGGCCACCGAGTCGGACCTTGACAAGCTATCCGGGTTGATTCGCACCTACTTCAAACTCAACGGTCACCATATCCAGTTTAATGTGGTGACCACCGACACCCTTCGGCGGGCCCAGACCACCCCGGAGGAGTACCGTAACCTGCTGGTGCGGGTGGCCGGGTACAGCGATTATTTTGTCGATCTGGACCGGGACCATCAGGAAGAAATTATCGCTCGTAATGACAATGACAGGTTCTGATGTGCAGATTACACCGAAGTCACTCTGAGAGCTGTTTTTGGGAATTCGGGGCGTAGCGGAATTACAATCTTGACAGAAAGAAACGACACATGACAAACAACCACCCGAAACGGGTGAACATAATCGATTCACATACCGGGGGCGAGCCCACCCGCGTTGTTATTGACGGGGGGCCGGACCTGGGAAGTGGTAATCTTGCCCAGCGGCTGGAGCGGTTCCGCAGCAAACATGATGCCTTCCGATCCGCCGTGGTAAACGAGCCAAGGGGGTCCGATGTATACGTGGGCGCTCTGCTGTGTGAACCGACTGATCCGAACTGCTGCGCAGGGGTTATTTTTTTCAATAACGTGGGGTATCTGGGTATGTGTGGCCATGGTACCATCGGCCTGGTAAAGACACTTGCCCACATGGGTCGTATCCGGCCCGGTGAACACCGGATCGAAACGCCGGTGGGTATCGTGACAGCCCGGTTGCATGAAACCGGGTCGGTCACGGTCAACAACGTGCCCAGCTATCGGTGGCAAACGGCCGTGACACTTTCAGTGGCGGGTTATGGGCAGATCACGGGAGATGTGGCCTGGGGCGGCAACTGGTTTTTTCTGGTTGGAAATCATGGCCTGCAGGTGCGCTTTAAAAACATCGAAGCGTTGACCGACTGTGCCTGGCATATCCGTAAGGCATTGGAAGCAAACGGTATCACCGGGGAGAACGACCAGGAGATCGATCATATCGAACTCTTCGGCCCCCCCAGTTCCCACCGGGCCGACAGCCGCAGTTTCGTCCTGTGCCCCGGCAAAGCCTATGATCGATCGCCCTGCGGTACCGGCACCAGCGCCAAACTGGCCTGCCTTTATGCCGACGGCAAGCTGCTGCCCGGTCAGGTATGGCACCAGGAGAGCATCGTGGGCAGCATCTTCGAAGGCCGCATTCGCGTCGATGACGGCAAACTGTATCCGAGCATCACTGGATCGGCCTTTGTCAATGCCGAGGCCACCCTGATTTTAGACCCCGAAGATCCCTTCTGTATGGGAATTTCCAAATAACCCCATACCCTAACAAGCAAAAAAATGAACGTGGTTATATTGTTTGTTAAAACCCGAACCGGAGAAAACGCTGAACAATGACCCCACCGGTACCCGAAGCCGCCGGCCCCCCGTTTAATCCGGCCATTGCCCTTATCATCGGGGTGATGGCGGTTTCCACCGGTGCCATCTTTGCCCGGCTGGCCGATGCCCCGGCCCTTGTCATTGCCGCTTACCGGGTGGGACTGGCCACCATCGTGCTGTTGCCCGTGGCCTGGTTCACGGCCCGGCAGGAGCTTTTACGTCTGTCTTTGAAAGACCTGCGGCTGGCCATGCTCTCGGGGTTGTTCCTGGCCCTGCATTTTGCCACCTGGATCTCCTCTCTAGATTACACCTCGGTGGCCAACAGCGTGGTGCTGGTCAACACCAACCCGTTGTGGGTCGGTATTTTTACCCCCCTGATCACAAAAGACCCCATCAAACGGGCCACCCTGGTCGGCATTGGGGTCAGTGTCATCGGCGGCGTGATTATCGGTGCCGGGGATTTTGCCACCGGCGGCAAGGCCCTGTGGGGGGATTTTCTGGCCCTTACCGGCAGCATCTGTGCTGCAGCCTATCTTCTGCTGGGCCGCAGGCTGCGCAAAAAGCTGTCGTTGACGGCCTATATCACCGTCTGCTACGGCAGCGCCGCCGTCATCCTGTGGGGTCTGGTGCTGGCACTGAGGCTGCCCATTACCGGCTTCAGCCATCAGACCCTGGCCGCTTTCTGGGCCATGGCCCTGTTCACCCAGCTCGTGGGGCACACCAGTTACAACTGGGCGTTAAAATGGTTCAGCTCCGGCATGATTGCCGTCTGCCTCCTGGGGGAGCCCATCGGCAGCACCATTTTGGCCTATATCCTCTTCCACGAAGGCCTCACCGTCTCCAAATTCATGGGCGGCGCCTTTATTCTCTCGGCCATCTATATTACGGCCCGGGGCGAAAAAGCCTGACCGTCATTCTTCAATATGGTCAAACACATACCCCACCGACCGAATACTCTTGAAATAAAGCGGTTTCTGGGGTTTTTCCTCGAAATATTTACGAAACCGGACAATGAAATTGTCTATGGTGCGGGTGGTTGTCTGGTGGGTGTAGCCCCAACCGATTTCCAACAATTTTCCCCGGGAAAGGGGGATACCGCGGTTGGCAATAAAGAGTTTTAACAGCTTGACCTCCTGCTCGGTCAACTGGACCGTGCCGGCGTTGCATCGGGCCGTCAGGGTCTTAAAATTGATCCGGTTCTGACCGAACGTGTAAATATCATCGTCGGGGCCCAGGCGGTCGGCTATGCCGCCATCTGTTTTCTGCCAGGAGACCCTTGTGAGGAGTCGGTCCACACGCAACAGAAATTCTTCCAGATTAAAGGGCTTGGCAAGGTAGTCGTCGACGCCAAAGGCCAGGCCTTTTACCCTGTCGTCATCCTCATTTTTGGCGGATAAAATCAAGATGGGCAACCGTTCATCTTCCAGCCGGATATGCTGCAAAACGGCCAGACCGTCAATACCCGGAAGCATAATATCCAGGACAATCAGGTCCGGGTGCCACGCCTTCCACTGCCGAAGGCCGTCAATGCCGTTGGGGGCAATACAAACGTCATAGCCCTGCAGCGAAAGGTTGAGTTTCAGGCCCTCGGCAATATGCCGGTCATCTTCAACAATTAAAATACGCTGTTTCTCTGTGTTTTTCATTTTCCCGATCCGATCCTGCGGTATGGTAAAATAAGCGTAAAAACAGATCCTTTCCCCAGGCCCTCACTTGCAACAACAATTTTCCCTTTATGAATTCCCGCAATAATCTGGGCCAGATAAAGGCCGATACCGCTGCCCGTGGCCGAGACGTTGTCTGTGCCGCCGATCTGATAAAATTTTCCAAACACCCTTTTCAGTTCACCCGGGGCAATGCCGACACCGTTGTCTTTAAAATGAATATGCAGTTTTTGAATACCCGCTTCAAATTCAATGTCAATTTGCGGTATGGGTGAATCGTTATACTTGATGGCATTGGTCAGTATGTTCATCAGCAGCATCTCAAAAAGGGGGCAATTGATCTTGAGAGAAAAGGTTCGCCCCGACGGATTGTGAATATGGATATGACATTTTTGAAACAGATGGATATTGTTTTGATGAAAGCGTTCAACCATATGCACAAGGTTTGTTTTAACGAGTTCGCCCCTGTAACTTTTGCTTTCCAGTTGGGCCAGATTCAAAATACGGCTGATATTGTCGGAAAGACGCCCCACATCATGGATCATGTAGCGAATGTATTTTAGCTGCTCTTCACGGGAAATGTCGTGTTTTAAAAATGTTTCCAGATACAGTTTCAGCGAGGTGACCGGCGTCTTCAACTCGTGGGTAAAGTTATTGATAAAATTATGCTGCATCCGGTAGAGCTGTAGTGTTTTTTGATTATACACAAAGATAATAAAAATCCCCATAAAAATAATGCCCACAAGCATTGAAAGCACCAGAATCACCACCCACGTCTGGGATGCCAGCACCTGGCCGGCATCAAGATTAAACCGGTTGATAAGGGCTTTCAAGCCGGTACTGACCTCAATATACCAGTAGATATAGAGAAACAGGGAAGTGGCCAGGGCCAGAATGGAAAAAATAAGGATCAGGATGGGGTGAAAAAACCATTTTGAGCGGCTTGCGACCATTTAAATTGAATACAATTCGATAGGGATTATGTCAAGAACCGATCCCCTGAAAGGCACCGGAAACGGGGGCCCTGAACCGGGACGATTTGTAAAACTTTTGTAAAACCCTCATGCCGCCCTGTACATCGATGTTTCTTTTTTTTAAAAAACCAATGGTAGCATCCGGATATGACCTGCGCATCTATCCATTTAACGACATGGAGAAACGGCATGAAAAAAAAACTTGTCTACAGCCTTTTACTATCGATTAAAGGGCTGAGTCGGATTTTTTACCGCCATGACATTTCATGGATCGGTGATGTTCCCCAGAATCCCTGGCAAGATCTGCGCCTGGTGGCTTTTTTGAACCATACCAGTTTGTACGAGCCCCTTTTTGTGGGGTGGTTTCCCAGCCATTTTTTAAAGCGCATTGCGTATCACGGTTTAATGCCCATTGCCAAAAAAGCATTGCAGCGGCCCGTAATGGGGCACTTTTTTAAACTGGTGGTCGGAGATGTGGTTTCCGTTACACGCAAAAAAGACCATACCTGGGAAGAGATGTTTCAGCGGCTGAAATCGGATGCCATGGTGATTATCATGCCCGAAGGCCGGATGAAGCGGATCAACGGGCTGGACAAGCACGGCAAGGCCATGACCATGCGCGGTGGTATCGCCGACCTGTTGAAAGCCATTCCCAGCGGGCGCATGCTGCTCACCTACAGCGGCGGCATGCATCACATACAGGCCCCGGGACAGCCGGTGCCGCGAATTTTCAAGACCCTGCGGATGCATCTTGAAAATATCGATATCGCCCGATACCGGGAAGGGATTTTAAAAAAAAGCGGGGAGGCAAATTTTAAGAAATGCGTCATCTCGGATCTTGAAACCCGCCGAGATCAATACTGCCCCATACAAAATTAACCCCCCGGCCCCGGGCACATTCCTTTTGCAAGGGCATATCATTGATATTTCATCGCTAAAATTTTGAGTATACCGCAAAATCGTTTCTAAACGGGTATTATCGATGCCGACGTTCAGGCGGCCAGGGGCGGTTTAACCCGATCTGCACAAATTTCGAAATCATAGACCAGCGGCACATGGTCGGAGAATTTAACCGGGAAAATTTCAAAATGGGTCGGCCGGATCTCGGCGCTGTGCAGAATAAAATCAAGCTGCCGTTTGGGAAATCGGCTGGGGTGGGACGGCACCCCTTCGCAGTTGGCGCTCTGGAGGCCGGTGGCGGCAAGAAAAAGCTGCAGTTCACCATCTCCGTGAAACACATTGAAATCACCGGCCACAATAACCGGTTTTGTAACATGACCCACAAGGGTATGCAAATCCTTTAACTGAGACTGGCGATGACGGAATTTCAATGACAGGTGAACCAGAAAAATCGTCACTTCCTCGAGTTCAAGTTCGATGACCAGCCGTTTGACACCATTATTTAAATAATGGAATTTTTTAGAAATAATGTTCTGGTTGGTCAGCAGCGCATTACACTGCTTGTTTAAAACCGGGACTTTGCCGATAATGGAGTCTCTGGAATATTTACCCTTGCAGATGTGGTGCTGATTCATTTCACCGGCAATGACCTTGGCCTGATTGCTTCTTTCCGTACGAAAAGAGCCGCTGTCAACTTCGATCAGGGCCGTAATATCCGGTTTCGCGGCCGTGATAAAGTCACTGATTTTTTTAAAATTGCCATTGGTTTTTTTCAAGTATCCGATATACGGAAACGGAAAATGAATTTTTCTGCCGATACCGGCACCATACCTGATATTGTATAAAAGCAGTCGCATATGTTAAAATCCGCTCGAGAAGATTATCTGGATTTGTCTAAAAGATATCATTCGTATCATTGGTAAGGATATTCCATAAAAAACATAAGTCAATAAAAAATAAGACGCCTTGCTGTTTCGGGGAAGGTAAAATCGACGCGATAATGCCCCGGGAGAGTGCATCCGGAAGCTCGAACCATGCGGGTTTTACTTAAATCTTGCAATTTGATAAATTCCATCCTATATCCGGGCAAGGGGTCAATTATACAACCAACAACTTGAGGAAAAATCATGAAGACTGAAAATATCGGCTGGATCGGAACCGGCATCATGGGCGGTTCCATGTGCCTGCATCTATTAAAGGCAGGCCATCGCGTGTATGTCTATAATCGGACAAAGGAAAAAACGGACCGGCTCACAGAACAGGGTGCCACCTGGTGTGAATCACCGGCCAAAGTGGCCGAAAACTGCTCCCGGGTATTCACAATGGTGGGCTATCCCAATGATGTGCGCAACGTTATTCTGGGCGCTGATGGGGCCCTGGCCGGGATGGCAACCGGCAGCATACTGGTGGACATGACGACATCCGAACCCTCCCTGGCCCGGGAGATATTTACCAGGGCCGGACAGCAAAAAATTTCAGCCCTGGATGCCCCGGTTTCCGGCGGCGATATCGGGGCCCGGGAAGGAAAATTGGCGATCATGGTCGGTGGTGAACGGGAAACCTTTGACGCCTGTCAACCGATTTTCGAGATTTTCGGCGAAAACATCGCCTATATGGGCGGGGCCGGCGCCGGACAGCATACCAAAATGAGCAACCAGATTATGATCGCCTCAACCATGGCGGGTGTTGTGGAATCGTTGCTGTATGCCGCCAAAAGTGGGTTGAATATGGATGAGGTGATCGATATTATCGGAAAAGGGGCGGCGGCGGCATTTTCCCTGAACGTGCTGGGCCGTAAAATTGCAAAACGCGACTTTAATCCGGGATTTTTTATCAAACATTTCGTAAAGGATATGGGCATCGCCCTTGATGAAGCAAAACGCATGAACCTGATGCTGCCGAGCCTTTCCCTGGTCCACCAGTTTTATGTCGGCGCCAAGGCACTGGGCTATGAGAATCTCGGTACCCAGGGATTATACAAGGTCCTGGCCGGACTGAACCATATGGACAGTTGATAGGTGGATGGGTAGGTGGATATCTGTATCTAAATACAGAAATTTGTGTTTTTTATGTCAACAAAAATTATAATAATCAAAATACAAATTCCAAAACAGGGAGAAATCAAAAGGCAACCAATTCAAGACTATAAGGGATTAATTAAATGGCTTTTGATCTTGTTTGAGATTTAGATGTTGTAATTTGGAATTTGGTCTTTGGAATTTGTTATTTAGAGCGTACGCCTTTGCAACAGCACCCGTTTATCCGGATAGGGATTCAGGGGATGCGGATAGCGGTGTTAAAAAAAAGGCACCACCTGCCGGACCATGTAATACAACAGGGGAATAAAAATGGCCGGGAGCATATTACCCACTTTTATTTTTTTAATTTCCAATAGGTTGAACCCTATCGCCATGATCAGCAGCCCCCCCACCGCTGACATCTGCACGACCACCTCGGGCACCAGTAACGGTTTCATAAATGAGGCACTCAGGGTCAGCGCCCCCTGATACATAAAAACCGACAAAGCCGAAAGCATGACGCCGAGGCCGAGAGAGGCGCTGAAGATGATGGAGGAGATACCGTCGATGAGGGCTTTGGCAAAAAGGGTCTGATGGTTGCCGGTCAGACCGCTTTCCAGGGAACCCACAACGGCCATGGAACCGACACAGAAGAGCAATGTGGCACTTACAAATCCCCGGGATATATCGTTGTCGGTGCCCGACAGTTTTTTTTGAAACCACCGCCCCATGGCCTCAAGGTGGTCTTCAATGGCGGCCAGTTCACCCAGAACACTGCCCACGGCCAGACTGACAATCACCAGAAGCAGGTCCTCTGTTTGAATAGCGGCCATGATCCCGATGAGAATCACGGCCAGCCCCATGGCCTGCATCACCGTTTCCGCGTATTTTGCAGGGATACCGCCCCTGAAGACAAGACCGATGAGACTTCCGACGATAATGGCAATAGCGTTGACAATAGTACCTAACAAAGATATCTCCTTACACGGGCAAACGTCTGCCGGTATCCCATGGCCGGTTTTCAGCAACACCCGGCAAAGACCCGGGTTTTTATAAAAAAATACCTCGGAGGATTTTTTGCGATCCGTTATATTTGCCAATGGCGTCTTTAACCCTTCCGGGGACGCCCTGAAAACAGTACACCCGGATGACCTGATCATCGCCGCCGACGGCGGGGCCGTTCATTGCCTGGCCCTGGGCATCGCGCCGGATGTGGTCGTCGGCGATTTTGACTCACTCTCCCCGGATCAGTTGAACCGGCTTAATGCGTCCGGCACCGACATCATCCGGCACCCGGTCCGCAAGGATGATACCGATCTGGAACTGGCACTGAAACTAGCCGTTGATCGCGGTGCCGATGAAATCCTTATTTATGGGGCACTGGGCCACCGCTGGGACATGACAACCGCCAACATCTTCATGCTGGCAGCCCCCATCCTGTCCCAGTGCCGGGTCCGAATCATCCACGGATTTCAGGAAATCATGCTTTTACGCGAAATGACCGCCCACCGCATCTGTGGCCGAATAGGCGATACCCTGTCTCTGGTGCCCCTATGCGGAGACGTGCAGGGCATTACCTTAGGCGGCCTCGAATATCCGTTATACGATGATCGATTACAATTCGCTGCCACCCGGGGCATCAGCAACGTCCTTGTGGCAGACGCCGCCACCATCTATTTTAAGCAGGGGCTGCTGCTGTGTATCCTGACCCGACAGTGACGGTCCCGTAAAAATAGTTGAGCTGGCTAAGTCAAAATCTTCATATACAAGGCATAGAGATTTTACAGGGACAAAGGCAACCATATGGTATGTCGAGTCTCTGGAAAATCTCTATAACGCAGTAGATGGAGACTTTTGGCGACGCCATCATCTTTCGATGGTAACGGAATTGATAACCACGGATTCAATGGGTCGGTCCATGGCACCGGTTTTGACGGAGCCGATTTTTTTAACCACATCCATGCCGCGGGTCACTTTTCCAAAAACAGAATGACGGTTGTCCAGATGCGGGGTGGGGGCCAGTGTAATAAAAAACTGACTGCCGTTGGTACCGGGGCCGGCATTGGCCATGGACAAAACGCCCTCGCTGTCATGTCTCAAAGAGGCATCGAATTCATCACCAAACCGGTATCCGGGGCCGCCGGTACCGGTGCCCAGGGGACAGCCGCCCTGAAGCATGAACCCATCAATCACCCGGTGAAAATTCAGACCGTCATAAAAACAGCCCCCCCTTTCCGTATTTTGCCGGCCCTCGGCCAGGTTGACAAAATTCCACACCGTTTCCGGACATTTTCCGGCAAACAGTTCCACGTCGAATTTTCCCATAGTGGTATTAAAAACCGCCGTCAGCCGTTCAAGGTCTTCTTTGTACTCGGATTTTACAAAACTCATGAAATACCTCCTCAAAAATTAAAAAAGCAACCCCGAAAAAAAGCACCGGGGTTCAACACTTCACATTCGTCATTTCCCCCGGCAAGCGGGGAGGAATGAGACACTGATTATAAATTCCGATAAAATAGGCAGCTATGACGACGCTGTCAATGCCAAAAGGGTTTTTATCCCCATGGGCAGCCGGTCGCGGGGATGACCGTTTCCGGCTATCTGCCGGTATCCAGAAAAGCGGTAATCTCTTTTTGCATGTTCCGTATCTGGCCGGGTTCAAACCAGTGAACATCGCCATCGCCCCTGAGCCAGGTCATCTGGCGTTTGGCATATCGCCGGGTATCCCGCTTCAGGGTCCTTACGGCCTCGTCCCACCCTATGCGGTGTTCAAGGTAATCCACCATGTGTCGGTAGCCGATGGACTGCATGGATTTCAGTTCAGCGCTGTATCCGGCGGCCAGAAGAGTTTTGACCTCATCGAGCAGCCCCTGTTGGATCATGGCATCCACCCGTTGGTTGATGCGTTCGTACAGGATTTCCCGATCCATACGCAATCCCGTTTTCAATACGGTATACGGCTGTTCGGCAAATCCGTGTCTGGCCTGCTGAGCCGATAGCGCCTCCCCGGTAAGCTGGTTAACTTCCAGGGCACGGATGATTCTGTATGTATCATTGGGATGAATCCGGTCCGCCGCCTCGGGGTCACAGACAAAAAGACGCTGGTGGAGGGATCCGGGCCCAGAGATGGCGGCTTCTTGTTTAAGCCGAGCGCGCAGGGCCGGATCAGACGGCAGGGAGGGGAAAATACCGTGAATCAGGGTCCGAATATACAGACCGGTACCACCAACAATGAAAGGGATCACTTTCCGCTGGCAGAGCATGTCCACTATTTTTCGGACCCTGGCGGAATAGCGGGCGGCATCAAACGGCTCGTCGGGCTCCACCACATCAATCATGTGGTGGGGGATACTGGCCTGCTCCTTTGCCGTGGGCTTGGCGGTACCGATATCCATGCGACGGTAAATCTGCATTGAATCGGCACCGATGATCTCTCCATTAAACATACGGGCCAGGGTAATGGCCGTGTGGGTCTTGCCGATGCCGGTGGGTCCGTAGATAACAATGATTTTGGGTTTGATATTCATGGACACCTTTTTACATATTTTTTATTGACAAATACAGATTCCAAATATAGTGCTTTATTTTCTAAAGCATATGTCTGTTCAATAAAAACGTTTCGGATCTTTATCAGGAGATGGGTCCAATGTCAAAAGGTGTTCTCGCATCGGGAAAAGGACCTTGCCCGGGGATAAATCACCGAACAAATTGAATCCGTTATGAGCGTAATATTTTAATATTGACATCCGTGTTTATATCATATAGATATTTTAGATCTACTAAGATCCCAAGGTATCCGGCGGCAAGCCGATAAAACAATTATATTTTTAAAGGAGGATTTTTAAATGGCAGAACTTGAATTTATGGGTAAAACCTTTCTCGTAGATGAAGATGGTTTCATTGGTAATTATGAAGACGGAAAATGCGAAGAATGGGTTGAGTTTGTAAAAAAAGAAGAGGGTATCGAAGAACTTACCGATGAACACAGAAAAGTCATCCAGGTTCTTCAGGACTACTACGAAAAAAACGGCATCGCACCCATGGTGCGCGTTCTTTCCAAGGTCACCGGGTTCAAACTCAAACACATTTATGAACTGTTTCCGTCAGGACCGGGCAAAGGCGCATGTAAAATGGCCGGCCTTCCCAAACCTACCGGATGTGTATAACAGACGAATTGAAAAATTCTTGAATCTAAAAAAGGCCCTTTTCTTTAAGGGCCTTTTTTATATTGCAGGGGGCGGATATGGTCATTACGGTAAAAACCGGATCCAGAACTGAAATGGTGGATATCACCGCCAGGGTTCAGACGGCGGTATCTACCTCCGGTGTGACCCAGGGGCTCTGCATGGTTTATGTGCCCCATACAACGGCCGGGGTCACCATTAATGAAAGCGCCGATCCCAGTGTCAAACGCGATATCATGATGGTTCTTAATCAGGTGATTCCCTGGGAGGCGGACTATCGCCACCTGGAGGGAAATTCCCCTGCCCATGTCAAAGCTTCACTCATCGGGGCTTCGGAAACCCTCATTATCAGAAACAGCACCCTGGTTCTCGGAACCTGGCAGGGTATCTTCTTTTGTGAATTCGACGGTCCGCGGTCCCGTAAGGTGCATATTAAGCTGATATCCGGGTAATGCAGGAAAGGGACGCCTGCCAATATGAATAAAACACCAATCGATGACGTAGACAGGACTATTTTAAACCGGATACAGTCTGATTTCCCCATAACGTCAAGACCCTATGCGGTTATTGCCGGAGAGTTGGGGTTGACCGAAGACCTGGTGATCCACCGGATTGCCCGGCTTAGAAAACTGGGGATTATTCGCCGCATCGGCGGAAATTTCGGACCTGAAAAACTGGGGTTTACCAGCACCCTGTGCGCCGCCAGTGTTCCCGAAGAAAAAATCGACCGCTTTGCCGCCGTTGTCAACAGTTATCCCGGTGTCACCCACAACTACACCCGGGATAATCCCTTCAATGTATGGTTTACGTTTATTGCCCCCTCCATGGCCGAGATCAAAGCCAATATCCGTGAAATTTCCCAAAAAACAGGGGTGCACGATATTCTCAACCTTCCGGCCACCCGTGTTTTCAAAATCAAAGCCCACTTTGATCTGTAGCCCATCCCCTTGTCCCTCACACAAAAAGTGGTGTAAACCCAAATGTATTTCCATCAAACAGGCCGCGGTCCCTTAATCTGAGTTCCGGAATGACCAGCAGCGCCAGAAAAGAAAGGGTCATATACGGTGCCCCAAGATGAGAACCAAATGCGCGGGCTTTCCGGTCAAGCCATCGATAGGCCTCAGCAACGCGGTATCCCTCTTCTGCCGACATAATACCGGCAACCGGCAGGGGCAAGACCCCCATCATTTGTACCGATGGCAATAATGTTATGACTGCCATGGGCCACACTTGAAGCGATAGCCCCCCGTTTGAGACCCATATTCCGCGCAAAGGCAATGGCCGGGGGCCCTGCCTGATACCGGCTTTGCACCACAAGCTTTAAAACATCACGGCCCGGATCTTGTCGCACGCTTCCGCCACGATAGTGCATTCGTGATCCGTGGTGATGCCGGCTTCGGCGTACAGACGCGCCTTGTCTCCGACCAGCCCCGGTGCATGACCGTCAACGGGTTTGCCCAAACACCCGGCCGCTGCAATCTTGGCCATCACGGACGCCTCTTTTTCAAGAACGCCGGGAAAATTCATCATTTCCGACAGATAGCCTATTTCGGGGCGCGCCAGCAGCTCAGTAACCGCTTGCAGGCCCTGGGTGCCGCCATTTTGTCAATATCGTATTTGGAATTACCTGAATAAATACGCATCCATAAAAAATATCCAGCCGAATTCCCTGTCCTTTCCCTCTATAAAATATTTTTAAAAGTCATTTTTAGTAAGCGGTACCGCTTTTCAGAATAAATTTGACATCACTTGACGATTTTGTGTAAATTGGCACCCAATACGAACAGATAAAAACTATTGTTGTTTAAAGGAGATTCAAAATGAAAAAGCAGATTACCGCAGTATGCTGTCTTGTTTTTATTCTGACCATGGTACCGGGGGCCGTTTTCGGCGAAGAAAAAATTCTGACCATGTCCACCACCACCAGCACCCAGGCCTCGGGCCTGTTGGATGTGCTGCTGCCGGAGCTGACAAAAGATACGGGTATCCAGGTCAAGGTGATTGCCAAAGGAACCGGCGCGGCCATTCGCGACGGCATTGACGGCAATGTGGACGTGATCTTTGTCCATGCCAAATCCCGGGAGGAAAAATTTGTGGCGGACGGATACGGCACCCGCCGGTATGCGGTCATGCACAACGATTTTATCATCCTAGGGCCCGCCAAAGACCCCGCCGGCATCAAAGGCCTTTCCGATGCAGCGCTGGCATTGAAAAAAATTGCAGCGGCCAAAGCCCTGTTTGTTTCCCGGGGGGACGATAGCGGAACCCACACCAAAGAGCAGGCCCTCTGGCAGACAACGGGCCTTGCCCTTGAAAAACAGACCCAGACCATTGTGAAAAAAGGTAAAAAAGCGGACATCACCTTTACCCACCCGGCCGGACTGGGGCAATGGTATCTGTCCATCGGCCAGGGCATGGGCAAGGCACTGACCGTTGCCGATGAAAAACAGGCCTATATTCTTGCCGACCGGGGAACCTATATCAAATACAAGTTTGGCCGGGATGTTCCCCTGGACCTGGAAATCCTGTGTGAAGGCGATGCCAGACTGGCCAACCCCTATGGCGTGATCCCTGTCAATCCCCAAAAGCACCCCCATGTCAAATTTGAACTGGCCGATGCGTTTGCCCGCTGGCTGGTTTCGGAACGGGGCCAGTTGGTGATTGCCAACTACCGGCTCATCGGCAAACAGTTGTTTTATCCGGATGCCGTTAAATAGCCCCCATGGACTTTTTTGTCGACAGCCTTGCATCGGCCCTGCTTCTGGTGTGGTCCCTGGATGCCGAAATGCTCTCCATTGTGGGTGTTTCCATCCAGGTCAGCGTGACGTCCACCCTCATCGCCGGCAGCCTCGGCGTACCGCTGGGGTTTGTCATCGCCTTTGGCCGGTGGCCGGGCAAGCCCATGATCATCACCATTTTAAACACCCTGCTGGCCCTGCCCACGGTGGTCATCGGGCTGTTTGTCTACGCGTTTGTTTCCAGAAGGGGCATTTTCGGCCCCTTTGACCTGCTCTACACCCAGGGGGCCATCGTCCTCGGCCAGGTGATTCTCATCATTCCCGTGGTGACCGCTTTTACCGTTGCCGCCATCAGCCGCATTGATGAACGCTACCGCAAAACCGCCATGACCCTTGGCGCAAACCGGATTCAAACCGCCTGGGTGGTCTTCCGGGAAGCCCGTTTCGGCGTTGTGGCCGCCGTTGTGGCCGCTTTTGGCCGGGTGATTTCAGAGGTGGGCATCAGCATGATGCTGGGCGGCAATATCAAGGGGTTTACCCGCACCATGACAACGGCCATGGCCCTTGAATACGACAAAGGCGCCTTTACCCTGGCCGTGGCCCTGGGCATCATTTTGCTGGGGCTCAGCTTCGGCATGAACCTGTTGTTTCACTTTTTCCAGGGAAGAAGCCGGGTATGATGATCTACGAATTAACCGATCTGACAAAAGTCTACGGCAACCGGACCGTTCTGGAAATCCCCCACCTGGCCATCGAAAAAAACCGTATATACGCGCTTTTAGGTCCCAACGGGGCCGGCAAGACAACGCTCTTGAACATTCTCGGCTTTTTGGATGCCCCCACCACCGGCAAAATCCAATATCGATCCGGGCCGGTGTATTTTACCGAAAAGGCGCTCCGAACGCTGAGGCGCCAGGTGGTGGTGGTACACCAGCACCCCATCCTCTTTACCGCTTCGGTGTTCAAGAACCTTGAATTCGGCCTTAAAATCAGAAACATTTCCCCCAAAAACCGCACCCGCATCATCGAAGAGGCCCTGGACCTGGTGGGCATGCGGGCATTTGCACAGGCTAAAGCCCATCGACTTTCCGGCGGAGAAACCCAGCGGGTGGCCTTGGCCCGGGCCCTGGCACTTTCCCCGGAAGTATTTCTATGCGACGAACCCACGGCCAGTGTGGATGCTGAAAATCAGGCCATCATCATCAATTTGCTCCGGCAGATCAACGCGGCAAAAAAAATCAGCATCATCTTTACCACCCACGATCGCACCCAGGCCGCCGGCATCGCCCACCAGACCCTGGTACTGGATCACGGCAAACTGATCCGCACCGGATACGACAATATCTTTTCCGCCGTTATCCACCAAAACGACGAGGGAAAAACGGTTTATGCCCTGACCCCCGCCGTCTCCCTTTTTGCCGGACCCGAAGAAAACGGCCCTGTCGGCCGCCGGGTTCGGATTTTCATTGATCCGCATAAAATAACACTTTGCCGGGGGCCGGAGGCTCAAAAGGCCTCGGGAAAAAATGTTTTACAGGGCCAGGTGCGGCAGGTGATGCTGGAAAACGGGACCATCCGAATCATGATGGACTCGGACATATGGATCACGGTGATGATTTCCCCGGAAACATACCGGAAACACGGTTTGTTGGTGGGGGACGTAATCCATTACACCCTTTCCCCGGAAGCCATTCAAACCACACCGCTATGAGATAATAGCGCGTCTTGAAAAAAATCAAGCACAGACGGGTGTTTTATAAAAAAAGGAATTCCATACATCGTATGTCAGATTTATTGATAAATATTATTTCGATATCCATTGAAGCCGGAAAAGCGATTTTAGAGATTTACAACACCCATTATAATATCGAATATAAAGAAGATAAATCTCCTCTGACAGATGCTGATAAAAAATCAAATGATATTATCTGCACCTACCTTAAAGAAAATTTTCCGACGATTCCGCTGCTCAGCGAGGAAGGAAAGCGCATTGCCTACGAAAAGCGAAGCCGGTGGCCCAAATTCTGGTTGATAGACCCACTGGATGGCACCAAGGAGTTTATAAAAAGAAATGGCGAGTTTACAGTCAACATTGCGCTGATTGAAAACGGCCACCCTGTTCTGGGCGTTATCTATCTTCCGGTAAAAGACGAATTATATTATGGCGCAAAAAGTGTTGGGGCATTTAAGGTAATCAATGCATCCAAATATAAAATTGACGAGATGAAAACCGCAACAAAAAAACTGCCGCTGAAACCAAAAGAAGACGGTGTTGTGACAGTGGTGGTGAGTCGGTCTCATTTTTCAAAAGAAACCCAAGCGTTTATTGATCAACTAAAAAATGAGTATAAAACGGTGAAAACCGTATCTGCAGGCAGTTCTCTGAAACTGTGCCTTGTGGCAGAGGGAACCGCAGACGTTTACCCCAGACTGGCACCAACAATGGAATGGGATATTGGTGCCGGGCAGGCCATCATTGAGGCCAGCGGCGGAAGGGTCTATTTTTATGAATCAGATAAAAACGTGACCTACAATAAAAAAGATCTTAGAAACAGCTGGTTTGTGGCAAAGCGATGAATTAAAACTGAATAACTCGTAAAAAGTCGAATTCAGACGCTCTCGTAAAAAGTTCAAATTCAAGGCGTGCAAATTTTGTAATCATGAGGCGTACTTAACGTACGTTGAATGATTGCGGGCTGCAGCGCAACGCAGGAGTTGGACTTTTTACGAGACCGTCAAAACTGTTTGTATCGACCAATCCTGAAACCAAGCGCTGCACCCGTTTTTCTGCAGGCATCCACACAATCACCGCAATTGGTGCATTCTGCTTCCATCCGGCCATTCAGACGCCTGGGGTCCAGATCAAGGGAACAGGCGTTCTGACATGGGCACAATGCCTTGCAGCCGATACATTTTTCTTTTTCGAAAACCACTTTCAGCCGAAACGGGTTGAACCGTTTGACAACGACCAGAAGAACGGCTTGGGGACAAATCCAGCGGCACCACAAACGGGTGCGAAATATAAATTCTACCAGCAAAACGGCCCCGACAAACCCTATGGCAACGGTAAGCTGTTGTTGAATAAATAGATACTGGAAGATATTTGAATACTGGAAGGGTAGGGACACCCGATTTAAAATCGGTCTGTTGAAAAAGGCCCAGGAGATAAAAAAAACGACGCAAAAAAGAACCGCCTTAACTGCAAATCCGTTTTTCCCGCTTGTGCGGTCACTGCCTTTTCGGGGCCGGATCCGGCAGGAAAAGCGGTATACCCATTCCGACAGCAAGCCAAAGGGGCAAACCCAGGAGCAGAACACGGTGCCCAGGCAAACGGCAATGGCCAGTACCATACCGGCACTGATCAAAAGCCCCCAGGGCAGATATCGATTTTTTATGATCACCTGCAAAACAGCAAGGGGATCTGCAAAGGTCAACCCGCCGATGTGGATATTTAAAAAATTCCCCCAGATAAAGTCAAACCCGGTTGCGTTCAATACGGGGAGCACGATAAAGGTAGCGGCAACACCTGTTTGAAGGATCCGCCGCCAAGTATGGATATCGATTTTTTTCATCTTTGACCCTTAACCGCGTATCACGCTATCATACAGACCGAAAACAAACACAAACGGGCAAAAAATATTAAGAACATTCCCCATGCAAGTCAAACAAATAAACCCTATCGTTGCAAAAGCCGGAGGGCTTCAAAGACGAGGCATCAAGGGTGAAGACGTAATCTTCTACTTCGAACCCATGATAACAAAGGACATGGAGTCATCCGGCTTTCCCGGAGGGTAAAAAATTATGGCTCCTCGCTGTTACATATGGGTAACTTTGACCGACTACAGTCCCGGGGCCCCCACACGAAACAGCGGGGAACCAAAATGATGCTCTTTTGTACTTTTTCTGGAGATCACCGTGAGTGAATTCCTTAAAAATTGCATCATTCTCGTTGAACTCTTTCTCTTGGCGGATTTAGATCAATAGCTCGTGCTTTTTATGCAACTATAGGGTAAACAGAGGCTATCCTAATGGGGTATTGGCAACGCCTGCGGGGTTGTGATGGCTTGATGTCCCATAACGGGTATGAGGTGTAATTTTGATGCGTATTTTTTATTGGCATAACCCGTGACACCCCTTATGATCTTTGAATGTGCATCCGTCCGTAATACAGTTTGCCTTTTCAAAAAAAGCCTTATAAATAAAAACCATATGAAATCGATAGAAAATATTTACAAAATTGGCCATGGTCCGTCCAGTTCCCACAGCATGGGGCCGCGAAGAGCGGCGGCACTGTTTTTAAAGCGATTGACCGAAACCCCGGCAAAAGTTTCGGTGGCCCTCTACGGTTCTCTGGCGGCCACCGGGAAAGGCCATTTGACGGACAGGGTCATCATGGAAGCCCTGCAGCCGCTGACGGTAGTCATTGACTGGAAACCGAAGAAAAAACTGCCGCTACATCCCAACGGAATAATTTTTTCAGCCACGGATAAAAACGGTCAGGCCCTTGGGCAATGGACGGTCTACAGTATTGGCGGGGGCGGCCTGGCTGACGAAAAGGGCCCTGTGGGTGAAATCACCGGTCAGACGTACCCCTTTAAAGGCATCAATGAAATTATAGCATGGTGCCAAAAAGAGAAAAAAAAATTCTGGGAAGTGGTGTCGGCCCATGAAGACCCATCGATCTGGGCGTATCTGGATCAGATCTGGCATATCATGGTTGCCGCCATTCAAAAAGGGACCCACTCCAGCGAATTGCATCTGCCCGGCGAACTGAAACTCCATCGCCGATCGGTGTCAATCCTCCAACAGGCCCACGACCGGGTGGGTATTTCCCGGGACATGAACCTGATCTCCGCCTTTGCGCTGGGAGTTGCCGAGGAAAATGCCGCCGGCAGCCGGATCGTTACCGCCCCCACCTGCGGATCATGTGGCATTGTACCGGCAGTCTTCTGGTATTACCACCACTATAAAAAAATGGACCGCGAGGATATTCTAAAAGCACTGGCCACAGCCGGCTTGTTCGGCGCGTGCGTCGCGGAGCGGGCCTCCATCAGCGGGGCGGAAGTGGGATGCCAGGGAGAGGTGGGTACCGCATGTGCCATGGCTGCGGCAGGGCTTGCCCAGCTGCAGCACGGTTCACTGCTGCAGATCGAATACGCGGCAGAGATGGCCCTGGAACACAGCCTGGGGCTGACCTGTGATCCGGTACTGGGCCTGGTACAGATTCCCTGTATCGAACGTAACGCTTTTGCCGCGTTGCGGGCATTTGAATCGGCCACCTACGCCACCAGTACCTCCGGCAGACATGTCATCAGTTTTGACGAAGTCGTAGATGTGATGAACCGAACCGGAAGGGATATGCAGTCAAAATACAAGGAGACAGCCCTTGGCGGACTTGCCCAGATCGCGCGCTTGAAACTAAATCGATAACCCATTGAACCTGAACTGACGATGAGCCATGCATGACCCAACACTTTTAACCTGTATTGAAAAAAGCCTCCACGCGCACAGCAACCACCCGGCCCTGTCCGACTACAACGGCATGACATTGACCTATGGGGAAGTCGGTGCGATTTTGACCCGGCTTCACCGGTTATTTGACAAAAACAGCATCCGGAAAGGACAGAAAATCGCCCTGCTCGGCAAAAATTCAGCTCATTGGGCCATGGTCTACCTGGCCACCGTCACCTACGGGGCGGTCATCGTTCCGATTCTGCCGGATTTCCGTCCGGAAGAAATTAAACAGATCATCGTCCATTCGGAAGGGATATTGCTGTTTACCACCCCCGGCCACTTAAAAGAGATAGACCTGTCGGATGAAAAGGGCATTCGGGGTGTTTTTTCCCTGACTGATTTCAGCCTGATGACGGCTCTGGATGATACCCTCTTGGATATGGACCTTGATGGCCCCCACGCCAAATGGCCGGCCGATGGAGACCGATACAAGACCCCGGGGCCTGTCCACAGCAGTGACACGGCGGCCCTGGTCTATACCTCGGGTACCACCGGCCTGCCCAAAGGGGTGATCCTCTCCCATAAAAGCCTGGCGGCTAATGTTGCTTACGGTATGGAAAACCTGGCGCTCAAGGCCGGAGAACCCATTGTCTCTTTTCTGCCCCTGGCCCACGCCTTTGGCTGTGCCTTTGAATTTCTACTGCCCTTTTCCATGGGCGCTCATATCACTTTTCTGGGCAAACTGCCCTCCCCCAGAATCCTTGTAAAGGCGTTTGCCGAACTGCAGCCCAAACAGATCCTGACGGTGCCGCTGGTTATTGAAAAAATATACCAAAGCCACATCGAGCCGGTTGTCCGCCGACGGTCTATCCGTCTTTTAATGGGTCTGCCCCTGTTCGGGCGGATCATTCGCAGCAAAATCCGCAAAAAATTGATGGGGGTTTTTGGCGGACAATTCAGACAGATCATCATCGGCGGGGCGGCTCTGGACAAAACCGTTGAAATTTTTTTAAAAAAAATCAACTTTCCCTTTACCGTGGGTTATGGATTAAGTGAATGCGGGCCCCTGGTGAGCTATGCCCACTGGAAAACACACAAACTGTTTTCAGTGGGCCGGCTCGTCGACAACATGGCCATAAAAATTCTCCCGGACAATAAAAATCCAACCGTCGGAGAGATCCTGGTCCGGGGCACCCACGTGATGGACGGCTATTATAAAAACCCTGGGGCCACTGCCAAAGCCATTGATCCGGAAGGCTGGTTCCATACCGGGGACCTGGGCCAAATAGGACACGACGGCGATATCTACATCCGCGGCAGATCAAAAAACATGATCCTCAGTTCATCCGGCCAAAATATTTACCCGGAAGAAATCGAGACCAAACTCAACCATCTGCCCCGGGTGAAAGAATCCCTGGTCTTTCGGGAAAACAAACGGCTGGTGGCCCTGGTGTGCCCCGACACGGACAGCACTGCCCCTGATCTCCCCGATATCATGCGTAAAAATCGATTGCAGCTCAATAAACACCTGCCCGCATATTGCGCCATTGCCGAAATCAGGATACATCCTGCAGAATTTGACAAAACCCCCACCAAAAAAATCCGGCGCGTGCTCTATACCCCGCCATCCGGTGATTGAACCCGTCATTACCGCCCCGGACAAGCCCGAAACAGATGGTTGCCTGGATAGCGGGTTACACCACCTGAAACGGTTTATGCGTTAGATCACGCCGGTACCTTGGAATTTTAGTTATTGTGCTTTGTTTTTTTTTAACATAAAAACTGATACCATTGGTTCATTGCGGTTTTAAATAAAGGAGACCGAATAAAATGAAAAAAATCCAAACCGCGAAACAACATCTTGTCGACTATCCGAAAAAATGGCTCATTACCGGTGTTGCCGGGTTTATCGGCTCCAACCTTCTGGAAGCACTGTTAACATTAAATCAGACGGTCATCGGGCTGGATAATTTTTCCACCGGGTTCAAGCACAACCTCACTGAAGTCCAAAAACAGGTCTCCGCCGACCAGTGGGAGCGGTTCAGTTTTATGGAAGGTGATATACGGGATCTCGCAACCTGCAAAACGGCCTGTGCCCATATCGATCATGTCCTGCACGAAGCCGCCCTCGGGTCCGTGCCGCGCTCCATTGAAGATCCCATCCGAACCAATGAAAACAATATCAGCGGTTTTTTAAACATGCTGGTGGCGGCCAGGGATAGCGGTGTCAAACGATTTGTTTATGCCGCCTCCAGTTCCACCTACGGGGATCATCCGGGCCTGCCCAAAAAGGAAGATACCATCGGCAATCCGCTTTCTCCGTATGCGGTTACCAAATATGTCAACGAGCTGTATGCCGATGTTTTTGCACGGACCTATGGCATACAAGCCATTGGCTTGCGCTATTTCAATATTTTCGGGCCCCGGCAGGATCCAAAGGGTGCCTATGCCGCTGTAATCCCCTTGTGGTTTTCCGGCTTGATCAAAAAAAAACCGATTTATATAAACGGTGACGGCGAAACCAGTCGGGATTTTTGCTATATCGAGAACTGTATTCAGGCCAATCTTCTGGCCGCAAGCACCACGGATACGGATGCCGTCAACCAGGTGTATAATGTCGCCTTTGGGGAAAGAACCACCTTGAATGACCTTTTTGCCCTGATTCAGGAACGGGTGGCCCGAAACCTTTCCCATGCTGAAAATCTGAAACCGCAATATCGGGCGTTTCGTGACGGCGATGTTCGCCATTCCCTTGCCGACATCAGCAGGGCAAAGGCCCTTTTAGGATACGCCCCCGAGTTCTCCGTAAAAAGCGGTCTGGACAAAGCGGCCAGGTGGTATATGGACTTTTTCAAATAAGTCGCCAAAATCAAAGCAGACCGGATTCGAACCCTGGACAAAAGACGATTGATTAAAACCATGGGCACGCGTTCTGAAAACACCGTACAAACAACCCCTAACACCGAGCTGAACATTATGACCCCAAAAACCATCCATCTGATTGCCGCCGCAAGACCGAATTTCATGAAAATCGCCCCCCTTTATCACGAACTCAACGGTAAAGCGTGGGCGTACCCGATGATTGTACACACCGGTCAGCACTACGATTTGAACATGTCCGATGCTTTTTTCAAAGACCTGAAACTACCGGCACCCCACATCCATCTGGGCGCCGGCAGCGGCACCCATGCCGAGCAAACCGGCAGGGTCATGATCGCTTACGAAAAGGTCCTCATGGAAAGCCCTCCCGACCTGGTGGTGGTGGCAGGAGATGTCAACTCCACCGTATCCGCGACCCTCGCGGCTGTCAAACTGGGCGTGAAAACAGCCCACCTGGAGGCCGGCCTGCGATCATTTGACCGCACCATGCCCGAAGAGATCAACCGTATTGTGACGGATGCCATTGCCGATCTGCTCTGGACCCCCTCGCCGGATGGTGATGAAAATCTAAAAAAAGCGGGTGTCCATCCGGACAAAATTGTCCGTGTAGGCAATATTATGATCGATTCCCTGGAAATGATGCGGCCATCCATTGAAAAACAGGCGACGTTTAACGAATTCAACCTGAAAAAGGGAGAATACGGTCTTTTAACCCTGCATCGCCCGGCCAATGTGGATTCACCCGATATACTGGAGCGAATATGCAGGGTTCTGGTCAATATCAGTAAAAACATGCCCCTGCTGTTTCCGGTTCACCCGAGAACCCGTAAAAACCTTGAGGCCCATGGGTATATGGCCCTGCTCGAAAATACCAGGGACCTGCATTTGACCGAACCGTTGAACTATCTCCGTTTCATGAACCTGGTGTTCAACTGCCGGCTGGTGATTACCGATTCGGGCGGTCTGCAGGAGGAAACCACTTATCTGGGCATTCCCTGCCTTACCCTGCGGCCCAATACCGAAAGGCCGGTTACGGTGACCCAGGGTTCCAACCGTCTTTGCCGTATCGATACCCTGGAAGCCGACGCTGAAAAGGTCCTCGGGGAAAACCGGACAAACAGTATTGTCCCGGATCTGTGGGATGGCAAAACCGCCGGACGGATATCGGACTCCATTAAAGCGTTTCTGGGTGTAAACGGCGCAGGTTAACCCTGTCTGCATCAAAACCACCCCGCCCCCATTTTTCCCGGCAACCCCTTAAGGGGTAACCCCCAAAAGTCCCCCAGACCTCTGGCCCCCATCCCCTCATTTCCCGGACAAAAAATACGTGCTTTTCTACCATATTTTAATTATAATTTTAACGTGTTGCAAAATTTCGGGTATCGTATTAAAATGCTACTGTTTTAACCCTGGTGGAACGACGGTTCCGGCGGCGGCCACCAAGGCGCTACAATAAACAAAAGCGCTTCCAAAACAAGTACTTAAAACAACTATGGCGTGGAACATAGGGGGCGGAGCTGTACAATCTGGTTAAATCCGCGGCCAAAAAGAACCCGCCGTCTCCGGGGTGCCGGGCACTGCAAAAAGAATCCTGCGGACAATCAATGGCTGTTCCCATTATCAATAACAAAAATCGAACTTACGCACGTTCTGCATGAACGTCCCCACCACTGAGAGGAAAATCCCCTCCCAATTGCAACGATTTTCGTTTATTAACAAATATTTACCGTGGCCAGCCCCTGCAATTATAATATTGATTGTACTGTTAGGGGTGCTGACAAACGCCCAGGCCTGGGAATCAAACGCCCAGGCCCTCGGCTCACTCCAGTCCTACACCGGTATATTGCAGATGCCCACCGCCCGCGTCAAACCCGACTGGACCATCCGCCTGAAAGCAGGATATGCAGACCCCTGGTCGTATTATGGCGGCGCAATCGGCATCTTTGACATTTTCGAGTTCCACGGCCAGTTTACAAGAACAGACACCATCACTGCTTTTCCGGGTTATGACTATGGTGCCACCAAAGACAGAAGCGCCGGTATGCGTGCCGTTTTAATCAAGGAAAATGAATTCTTCCCCCAGATTTCAGCGGGTTTTTATGACGCCATCGGAAATGGCTATTTTTCTTCCAGATATTTAACCGCATCAAAGATGTTTGACAATTTCGATATAACACTGGGCCTTGGCCAGGGAATTCTTGCCGGTGAATACACAGCCTCCGGCAGCGATTCAGGCCGATCATTCCTCACATCAGATCCCTTTAGAACAACAAAAGTTTTTGGCGGGATTGAATGGCATCTTGGCCCGGATCTTACCCTGTCAGCAGAATATTCTTCCATCGACCTGGCCAATATGTATGGATACAGGGACAGTGCAGGAACACTTTTGAAAGAGGATGATTCACTATTTCCGGTCAATGTCGGCATTAAATATAAACTGGCCGACAATATTCACGTCACTGCCGCCTGCTTGCAAGGGGATACGGTTGCCGGCAGCATTGATTTTGAATTTCCTTTAAAACCCGAAGGCATGCTGGCATGGAAAAAGACCAGACCCTATGTCCCGGGGGAGAAACTTAAATGGGACGCCTATGCATCTGATAATGAAAACCTTTCCGCCATCATGGCGGAGCAATTAAAAAAGCAGGGGTTTGAAAATATCTCTGTCTCCTGCAATGATGATTCGGTATGGGTGGCGTATAAAAACACCCTCCATTTGTCCAATGCAAGATCCCTTGGCCATGTGGCCACGATCTGCGATGAGATTCTACCCCTTCGCATCACAAAATTTTATCTCAATATAAAAGACGGCATTACCATATTGCAAAGCTTAAAAACATCAAGGGGTGCCCTCAACTCTTTTATGGAAAGCCGGCTTGATCGGGAAGGCCTTCTTGCCTTTTCTAACCTGGATCTTTATGAAGACGAAAATTGGAAAGAATTTCAGCAGGGCGCTGCACCGTCAAAGCTGGTGCATGCGCCGGATGACCGGTTTTCTTTCAGCATTGACCCGAAAATACAGACCTTTTTAAACAACAAAACCGGTTTTTTTAAGCATAAGGGCTTTCTCCTGGCAAAAGCGGGGTATACACCATGGTATGGCGGTGACTTCATCGGCGAACTCGAATGGACCCTGTTCAACCAATATGATGAACTGGATTACGATGCCCTGGAAAAAGACAATGCCGTCAGGACCGATCTTTTGGACTATGAGGCAGAATCCACCATCCGGATATCCATGCTGGCCCTGGAGCAGAAAATCAATTTCCCCTTATCTGTCCAGGGCAGAGTTGCCGCCGGAATTTTTGAATCCGAGTATGCCGGCGTTGGTGCAGAAGTATTCAGATATTTTAACCATGGCCTCTGGGGAGCAGGATTTAAGTCGGAATTCGTCCGTAAACGGGACCCGGACAATAATTTTAAACTAAGAGATGACCCGGACAAATGGTATTCAACAGCCTTTTTTACCCTCTACTCCCAGATTTTACCCGCCCAGGGAGTTGAAGCAGGCCTGACACTTGGACGCTTCCTGGCCGGAGACCCGGGATTTCGAATCGACCTGAGACGATCCTTCAAGTATTTCACCATTGGTGCCTGGTATACGAAAACGGATACGGATATTTTCGAATCCCCGAAAAACAGGGACACCGATCAAAAAGGGGTTTATATAAGGATTCCATTTTCCATTTTCCAAACCAATGATAAACCCGGTCACTTAAGATATTCAATAACCAGTTTTACCCGTGACCCCGGCGCCATGGTTCGCCAGCCGGATTCCCTATATCCTATGAACCCCTGGTCAACACCCAGTTATACCAAAACAACCCTTGACGACATGAGGACGTATTAAGAATAGTTCTACGCGCAGCGCTTGACCCTGAATCTTTCAATCCGTGTTAATCCGCGTAAATCCGTGTCCAAAAAATAGTCTCTGTGATCTCTGCGCACTCAAGCGAAGCGGGCGAGAGATAAAAAAGCCTCTCACAGAGATCACAGAGCCCGCAGAGTTAATTTTCTTTACCCCCATGCCCCTCTCTGTGCACCCCGTGCGCTCTGTGAGAGACATGAAGTTTTTTGGTGTAAGCCCATAAACCCCTGTTCTTCTCTGTGATCTCTGCGTACTCAAGCAAAGCGGGCGAAAGATAAAAAAGCCTCTCACAGAGTTCACAGGGCCCGCAGAGATAAAAAAATAAATGGAAATCAATACGCTTTCATCTAAAATTATCAAAGCGGCCATCAAGGTCCACAAAAAACTTGGTCCGGGTCTCTTGGAATCGGTATACCAGAAATGTATGGCGATTGAACTGGCAAGTATAGGCCTGCACGCAGATACTGAAGTGGAAATTCCAATCGTATATTGTGGCAAAAAAATCACGGACCTTGGATTTCGAGTTGATTTGCTTGTTGAATCAACTATCGTGGTGGAGTTGAAATCAGTGGAGACGGTAAAGCCGGTTCATAAAAAGCAACTTTTGACCTATTTAAAATTGGCAGAAAAATCGCTTGGTCTTTTGATAAATTTCAACGAAGTCATGCTGAAAGAGGGCATCACAAGAATCATCAACACACCCACGAAATAATTTCCTCGCAGAGCTCGCAGGGGCCGCAGGGTTAAGTTATTATAAACAATCTTTCCTGCGCACTCAAGCGAAGCGGGCGAGAGATAAAAAAGCCTCTCACAGAGATCACAGAGCCCGCAGAGTTGATTTTCTTTACCCCCATGCCCTTCTCTGTGTACCCTGTGCGCTCTGTGAGAAACTGGTTCTCTGAAACAAAAACAGGAGATAAACATTTAGCGATGGAAGAAAACCCAAAACCCCCTGAAAAAGAATTCATTTATGTGCCCGTCCCCCAAATGGACATGGAAGAGGATGAAATAGATCTTCTGGAACTCTGGAATACTATCTGGAAGGGCAAGTGGTTCATAATGGGAGTCACACTTTTCTGCACCCTTATTGCAGTCTATGTGACCCTCTTTGTCCTGCCTGTCGTCTATAAATCCGATGTGGTGCTTCAACCTACAGAAATGAGCTCACAATCAGGACTTTCAGCCCTGGCGGCCAACCTGCCGATAAGTATCCCCCTTGGCGGGACAGAAGGCAAAAATGCCAATATCGTTTCTTTTTTAAATTCCAGGACCATAAGACAACGCCTTATTGAGAAGTATGATCTTCTGCCCAAGTTGTTTTCAGATATATGGGATAAGGAAAATAAAAAATGGTTGGTTGATGATCCTGAAAACAAGCCAACCGTGCTCAAAGGAATTCAGGAAAAATTTAAAGGCATATACCAAGTCAATAAAGATAAAAAAACCGAACTGATCACAATTTCCTGGATGGATGAAGATCCCGAATTTACAAAATTAATGCTCGACAGAACCGTTAAAGAAGTCAGGTATTTCCTTGAAAATGAGTATGAAAGCGATGCAAAGCGAGAACGCGTGTTTGTTGAAAAGCAGCTTGATAAAGCAGAAAAAGAACTAGAATACTGGGAAAAACAGGTGCCTTCGGACCAATTGACCCTTTCCAAAATCCAAAGAGAACGATTTGCCTCACAGACGGTTTATACAGAATTAAGAAAACAGCTTGAGCTGTCAAAAATATCGGAAGTAAAAGAAATTGTTAACTTTAAAGTTCTTGATCAGCCCTTTGTCCCCGAAGTCAGGTTTAAACCAAAAAGAACTCAAATTTGTCTGCTCACAATCGTGGTATCTGGTTTTTTATCGGTCTTCCTGCTATTTTTTCAACAATTTGTACTTAATTTAAGAGCCAAATCAAAGTCGGATTCCAAAACCTAATTTCAAATAAAGAAATTCTGTCTATTTTAGATTCGCTCCCTAACCCCGCGGCAAGCCACGGGAAATGCGCTCGCTGTTGCGGTTCAAGGTTCCCCACCCATCCCCTAAATTTCTAAAAACAATAAGTGTTTGATTATAAATCAAATAAAAATATCTTGACATAAGGGGATATAGAATGTCCCCTACCCGCCATAATTCATAATTGCTTTTCCGCGTCCCCATTATTTCACAATTAGAATTTGACAACTGGTTATACTTAGATTATTATTAAGTATAACATTTTACATGAGGAGGAAAGGCATGGTCGCAACTTCAAAAGACTCTGTAAAGATGAAAGTCTTTCCTAAAGGACAGATTGTCATTCCTGTTGCTTTAAGAAAAAAATATCATATTGAGATTGGAGATCGTGTTGATGTCATTTCAAAAGCCGACGGCATCTTCCTGAAACCTGTGCCAAAAAATGAAAAGAAGGAATCTCTGACTGACTGCTTATTTGGAATGTTTGGAAAATACTCAAAAGGAAAGCCAAAGCTTAAAAAGGCGGATATTAACAAGGCAACGGAAGCAGGCTTTATTCAGGAGCGGGGAAAATGATAGCCCTCTTGGATACCAACGTTCTAATTCGTTTTTTAACATCCGACAAGACACAAAAGTTCCAGGAGGTATATACTCTGTTTAAATCTCTGGAGCGTGGAGATTTGCGGGTTGAGCTGAAATTGATTGTTTTGTTCCAGGTAATATTTGTTTTAAAAAGCTTTTACTCTGTTCCCATAGAAGAGATAGCCACCGGAATGCTGAGCATCCTGGAATATAAGGGGATTATTGTTAAGGAGAAAGTAATTGTTCGCCGGATGCTGACACTATGGCATGACAACAAATTGGACATTGTAGATTGTTATTTGATTGCCTGTTTAAAAAGAGATAGACAAAATATCCTCTATAGCTATGATCATGACTTTGATAAGTTCGAAATTAATCGCAAGGAGCCTTAATTTGTGTATACTCCATTTTTTATTAACCGCTGCGTTTCAGCGGTCTTTGCGCCAAATCCGTGTAATTCTGCGTAAATCTGCGTAAATCTGTGGCAAAAACCCTTCATGTCCTTCAGTAGCTTCATGGTAAAAAAAGCCTTTTGAACCTTCTTTATAGACCTCCCCGGAGGCTTTAACATGCTTTAATAATTGAGAAAATTATAATTTTATGTCCCGAAACGCTCCATTTCAAAGGTGAATCCACACAGCCGGAATCTGATAGTTTGTATGCTTTGTATAGAATGTCCCCTACCCTTTAAATCTGCTCCCCGAAGATTTGGTCTTGCTTGACCGCGGGTACCCAGCCTACTGGTTGTTTAACCTTATCCTCTCTCTGGATGCCAATTCCTGTGCCAGGATTTCTTATAAAAAATGGAAAGTCATCCGAAAGTTTTATAACTCCGGAAAAACAGACACCATCATATCTTTGCCGGCTCCCGGAACATCTATCAGGCAATGCCGTAAGATGGGCTTGGATATTCTGCCATTAAAGCTCCGACTCATCCGTGTCGAGTTGGATACAGGGGAAACAGAAATCCTCATTACCTCCTTACTTGAACAAAAAGCATATTCAACAGATATCTTTATGGAATTGTACCATAAACGGTGGCCTGTAGAAGAAGATTATAAAACCATGAAATGCGGGCTTGAAGTGGAAAATTTTTCCGGCAAGTCCGTTTTATCCGTATACCAGGATTTCCATGCAAAAGTATTTTCAAAGAACTTGACATCCGTTCTGGCATTTCCCACACGGGAAATAATCGAGCAAAAAAGCAAAAACTGTAAACATCCGCGTCAAATCAATTTTGCCCAGGCGTTATCAAAGGTCAAAAATGTTATCGTGCTGTTGTTCAACCACATGGAAGAAAGTATCACCAAATTTATTTCTGATCTTCATGAAATTTTTATCAGAACAACTGAACCGATAAGACCCGGCAGACAATTTCCACGAAACCATAAAATCAGGCGGAGATTATTTTACCTGAACTATAAACCCGTCAGCTAAAGTTAATGACATTGATCATACAATTGACAAGAACAGAGAGCTTACGGTAGGATTAATAATAATCGAAATATGAAAACCTACTATCGCAGACGGAGGTCACAATGAATAAATTAGAATCTCTAAAAAATGAAATTGCTAAGTTACCGCCGGCTATGCTCGTTGAAGTGGAAGGATTTGTAAGAAAGAAAAAAAAAGAGATGAAAAGCCGAAAGAAGCCATCTTCGCTTCTTTCAAATTTAGCAGAATGCGCGATTGAGGATGATCTTCCTGTCGATTTAGCGAAGCAGCATGACCATTATCTATATGGAACACCTAAAAAATGAAACGCGTTGTTTTTCTTGATACAGGCTATCTTATCGCCCTTATAAGGAAAAAAGATCAGTTCCACGCCGCCGCCATAGAAGCGTCCGAATTATATTCCGGCCCTTTTTTAACTACGGATCTCATTTTGGTTGAATTGGCTAATTCCCTATCAAAACCGCTGTATCGTAAAACGGTCGTGACTGTTATCGAAAAAATTCAGACAGACAGCAATACCACGATTATTCCATTTGCTTCCGAGGGAATGTCAAGAGCGTTTTCGCTATTTAAACGCCGCGAAGACAAGACATGGGGAATGGTTGATTGCTATTCATTCGTGGTTATGAAAAAAAGGCGAGTAAGGTATGCCTTGACCTTTGATGAACATTTTCGACAAGCAGGTTTCGATACCCCTTTGATAGGATAATCGATTTTTTTATTAAAACTCAAAATTTTATTTAACTGAGGCTGTTCCAAAAAAAACTCGCAATTTCAACCCTGTTTTCATTTGCCTGTCCACATATTTTACGAATCCAGGCTTGTGAACGTCCTGCACAAATGACCCCGAAGTCACACTTGAGCTTTTTGTGGTAACTTCTCTGGTATTCAGAGAGGTTGTTTGGCATAGAAACGCGCAAAATCCGTCCCCATTTTCACATAAACCAATGGACGTACCCGAAACGTCAGTTGACAAGCATCAGGATTTAAAGAATATTGTCAAATAAGGGAACAAAGATATCAATCCCTATTCACTACAAGGAGGTTATAGACATGCAAACGATCAATATAAAGAAAGAAGCTCAAAAATTATTAAAATACCTACCTGAGGATGCAACATGGGATGATCTGATGTATAAAATTTATGTTCGCCAGGCGATTGAGGCGGGTATAAAAGATAGTAAGGCCGGTAGAACAATGGATGTAAAAGATGTTCGTTTAAAATTTGGGTTACCAAAATGAGCGTCCGCTGGACGGATAATGCTTTAAAACACCTTTTGGATATTTATGAATATATCTCACAGAACTCTCCTTTCTATGCACAAAGAATGGTGGATCGCTTAACAAAAAGGTCTGAACAAATTGCAGAGCTCTCCCCTTATCCGGGCGCACTGTCCCAGAGTATTCCGCAAACGATATACGAGAACTTATAGAGAAACCATATCGGATTATTTGTCGAATAAGTTGGCTCCTCGCTGTTAAATATGGGTAAATTTGACCGGTATAGTCCCGGGATGATTTCATTTTGCTGCTCGAAACTGTTTGAGGGGCTTAGCGATCGTTAGGCCGAACAGCCATCAAATAGTCCCCGATGGTTTTAATTTTACATAAATATCAATATGATAATTTATGACGAGACCCTGTCCGGCGTTACGACCGCTTTGCGCCGAGTTTTTTGAGCATCAAAATGAAAGCATCCCGGGGCACCCATACAAAACAGCGAGGAACCAATAAGTTCAAATCAAATTGATATTTTAGCAGGAATACATTGTGCACGGTTGCTGAATTTTGATGCGAAGCAGACAGAATAGCTCACCGGGTAAAGTTTGAACCTTCTCGTCCCCATTTTTTTTCGCAGTTTTCTGCCCGCAGGGCAGAAATAAACCCTTCATGTCTTCAGTAGCTTCGTGGTAAAAAAAGGTTTTTGAGCGTTCTGCATGCATGCCCCCTAAGACCGATAAAAAAAGTAAATAATTGAGAAGGTTATAATTTTATGTCCCGAAACGCTCCATTGCAAAGGTGAATCCACACAGCCGAAATCTGATAGTTTGTATGCTTTGTAAAGAATGTCCCCTACCCGCCATTCTTTGCCATAGAAAGGAGCTATGAAAATGAAACAAAATTTATCACATGAAGATATCATCAGGCTTTTAAAAATTGAAAAAGATTTTTTGAGGGAGGAATTCGGTGTACTCAGCATCGGACTTTTCGGATCCTATCTTAAGGGGACTCAGCGAGTTGATAGCGATATTGATCTCATCGTTGAATTGAAGGAACCTAGGTTTGAATGGCTTTCAGGATTACAGATGTTTTTGGAACAAAAGTTTGACAAAAAAATCGAACTGATTCGTAAAAGCGATAATGTGAATCGCCGGTTCATGCAACGAATTGAAAATGAGGTAATATATGCGTGAAGATATTATCCAAGACAATTTGCAAATCATCATGGAATCAATTGTGTTGATTGAAAATCGCTTCTTCAAGATAAATAGTGCAGATGACCTTGTTTCGAGTGAAGGCGGGGTTCTTATACTCGATGCAATTGCTATGCGACTTCAAGTTGTTGGTGAACTACTTAAAAAAATCAATAAGGTGGATAATTCTATTCTAAAAAAGTATCCGGGGATCGAATGGAATAAAATTATGAGGCTGCGTGATATTGTTTCACATCATTATGACAAAGTAGATCATGAGATAATATTTGATATTTGCAAAAGTCATGTACCAAAACTGAAGTCAACTTTACATACAATAATCGAAAAAGAAAATTCACAAAACCCTAAAAATAAACTCTAAACGTAACTTTATGCACGTCCTGCATGAACGTTATATATCAAAATAACAGAAGGTTACACCTGGCAACATGGCATTAAAAAAAATTATTTTCGCGTAGATAAAAAAATAACCTCCTGATAGCATAGAGTCGAATTTTCCACAATTCTAAACCCTTAGCTAAAAGGAGGTTAATCAGATGACTGAAGACGTTAGCAGGTATAAACAATTTTGTCAATTTCGATCGACGATTCGCAGCGCCACAGATACTTTGATTGTCGGGATTGATATCGCCAAGGACCGACACCATGCCTTTTTCGGAACCCCCTTGGGAAAAACACTGTGGCGTAGACTGATCTTTGACAATAATAAAGCAGGATACGACAAACTTATCACCCAGGTAAACAGGTTGTGCGTGCAACATAGCCTCTCCAAGGTCGTATTTGGTCTTGAGCCCACCGGCAATTATCATAAATCCCTTGCCAGTTGGTTGATCCAAAAAGAATTTATGGTGGTGTTCGTATCGGGCAAAGCGGTCAGCGACAACCGGGATTTGTTAAATGGCCGATGGGATAAAAATGACACCAAGGACAGCGCCAACGTAGCAGATCTCGTAGGACGGGGCAAATGCCAGTTTTACGATAATCCAGGACCTGAAATCATGGCTCTGCGGAACCTTCTTTCCTTGCGCAAAAGACTTAAGAGAGAAGAACACAGTATTCGAATGCGTATACGCAACAGCCTGTTGGCCAAGTTCTTCCCAGAGATGGATCGCCACTGGGGCAGTTCACTGGAAGAAAATCTCGCGATCATTAAATGGTATCTGGATCCCCAAAAAGTAACCGCCACTGATTTTGATACATTTGTCCGCCATGTCACCAAAACCGATAGAGGGATACGTCAAGCCCGCCGTCTGAAGGCTATTTATGATGCCGCGGGAATTTCTGTGGGAATGCCGGTTACCCCCTCGGATCTGTTCGAGGCGAAAATGCTTGTGGAGAAGCTGGGACAGGTCAGGACCATGATGAGCGAGACCATGGCACAAATTGAAAAAATAAGCAGCCGTATGCAGGGAAATAAACCGCTGCAAAGCATACCGGGATTTGGCCCCTATATTGCCGCTCTGGTTCTATCTGTGATCGGCAATCCATTTCGTTTCAATAACCGCAAGCAGATTATCCGCCTATCCGGTTTCGATTTAAATGCCAGCCGCAGTGGTAAGACAAGTAACAGCGCTGTGCCGGTCATCTCAAAACGGGGAAACGCTGATTTGAGATATGCCCTTTATCAAGCCGCCCTGGTCGCCACTTACCATAACGAACATTTTCGAAAAATTTATCATCGGATGCTGAAAGGCCGGGAGGCTGAACGGGGCATCAGGACCAAAATGAGAGTAAAGCTGGCAGCTAAAATGCTGGTCATTGCCTGGACATTAATGAAAAAAAACGAAGTATTTGATCCATCATATTTAAGCAGTTGACACAGTGATCTGGACAAGAGCGCTTTCAACCCCGTTAAGATTTGTATATTTTCGGGAGGGACAATTCGCGCCTTGTCCAGTCCTTCTTGTCCGGTGAAACAGAGGCAGGCTCTGCTGGGGAGCAACCTGCCAAGGGATAGCCGGATGTGGGGAGCATTGAATAATGCACCTGGGGAAGCCGCTGCCGCGGCTTCCCACTTCACATTTATTATTCAAGGTTCCCCACCCATGCCTTAAAAAACCCATAAAATCAGAAAGAGCGATTTATTGGGCGTAGCAGCAGGTGAAGCCTGAAGCGATACATTTTAATATTTTCGGCTTGAGAGCCCGATCATCAACGTTGAGGCAAAAGACCTCGGGAGGGACAATAACGGGCCTCTCTTTTGAACCCCTTATGCTGGATAAGGAATGATGGGTGGTCATGCAAGTGCATGGGATGCCGGATAAACGTAACGATCAGCATTGGTGTTCGCCGTGAAGAGAAACTGCCGAAAAACTTCTTTCATTTACAGCCGGAGAGGTATGTCCTAAATTTTTAAAAAACTACAACATATTGATTATACAATAAATAAAGATATGTTGACATAAGGGGGTATAGAATGTCCCCTAAGTCTAAAATATCTTGACATAAGGGGATATAGAATGTCCTAAAGGCCCGAACGTCCCGGAAAATGTCCTTTTCACACAGCGTGGTTGCTATTCCGACTCGAAAGGCTTATGTTTGAAACAAGAGCGGCTTATCAATTATTTTAAGGGAACAACCCCAACGTCACATTGAAATTTTCCGGAAGTCGCCCATGGGAACATTGATAAATGACAGAAAATTAAACTGATTTTCAAACATCCAATCATTGAAGCCATGGAGGAAAAAAGAAGCCTTGGGAAAAATCTTCTTATTTCGCAATGGAGAGATATATGAATACAAAACCTTTTTTTGTGCGCGCTGACTGGGATGATGAAGCGAGGGTATGGGTTGCCACCAGTGATGATGTTCCAGGACTGGCAACCGAGTCGGAAACCCTTGAGGACCTGGTCCATAAACTGAAGGTTATGATTCCCGAACTCCTTGAAGCCAACGGGGTGAATCTGCCCCAGGGAGTACCTTTTGAGCTGTTGAGCAGGAGATTTGAAATTGCTCAGGGAATTGCTGTCTAATGGGCGATTATACAAAAGCGCTTAAAAAGTATTTGCGTGAAGCCGGCTGTTCCTTTGTGAGACATGGAAAGGGTGATCATGAAATATGGTTTAGTCCTGTTACCGCCCTGAAATTCGTTGTGGACAATGCAATTAAGTCCAGGCATACAGCCAATGCTGTACTTAAACAGGCTGGATTGCCGAAAAAATTCGGTTGAAAAATGCTTATAAATCGATACCCTTTCTCCCAAAAGAATAGATGAAGTATATCGGGGGATTCAGTTAGTTCTCAATATACCGCTTTCCCCTTCCCAATAACGAATAACAGATAACGATTTATCGCTTTTTCGATTTTCCCACTTCCGAAAACTTATAATTTTATCTACGACCCCTCAGGGTTCCTTTTAATCCAATAAATCCTGTCTACTAAAAAAACCGATGCCACGACAAGCCAGACTTGATGCCCCCGGCGTACTACAGCACGTAATGGCCCGGGGAATAGAACGTAGAAAAATTTTCATGGACGACAAGGACCGCGCTTCCTTTCTCGAACGCCTGGCCCTGGTCCTTGAGGATACCCAGACCCAGTGCTATGCGTGGGCCTTGATCCCGAACCATTTTCACATCCTTTTGCGCATCGGCCCTACCCCGCTCAGCACCGTCATGCGCCGGCTTATGACAGGATATGCAGTCGCATTCAACATTCGCCATCGGCGAAGCGGGCATCTTTTCCAGAATCGCTATAAATCCGTTGTCTGTGAAGAAGACACTTACCTGCTGGAGTTGACGCGCTATATTCATCTTAATCCGTTGCGGGCAAAACTGGTCGAAGATCTGAAATCCCTTGATCAATATCCGTGGTCTGGGCACAGTGTTTTGATGGGGAAACAAAAAAATCCTCTGATTCCTCAAATGCCACCTTCCAATGAAAAAGATCAATACCTGGCGGAAAAGACAGCTGAAGATGTTCTGCAGTTTTTTGGAAAAAGTTTAAAAGAAGCCCGCCGGAGATACCGGGTGTTCGTAGAAAAAGGCATCAAGCAGGGACGGCGTGAAGATTTGCAAGGTGGTGGATTGGTTCGAAGTGCTGGAGGTGACAGGGCAAGTTTAATGGGGCAGAAAAAAGAAGATAGAGAAAGAGCTGATCAAAGGATTCTGGGCAGTGGTGATTTTGTTTCAGAAATATTGCAGCATGCAAACAAAGATGCAGATAGAAAAAAAGGCCGAAACATACCAATGGAAGAGGTAATTTCAAGGGTTTGTAAAGAATTTGGCATTAAAATAGATGGTCTGATGCTGGATATCCGCAAAGCGCCATATTCTCATGCAAGATCCATTATCAGTTATTTTTCTATCAATGAACTTGATTATAGCGGGGCGGATGTCGCAAAAGCCTTGAATATTTCAAGGGCGTCCGCCAGCAAGGCAAGAGTAAGGGGCGAAAAACTGATTGACGAAAATCAATATTTATGGGATTTATTTGAACCAAGTTAACAAGTAACCAGCGTCCCCCATGACCAATTTACAATCTATTAAAACGATCTCCTCCATTGAAGTTATATTTTTAGATGATTCCCTGCAAAGAAGTGTATGTAAACTCCGTTGCAGCCTGCTTCCCTCACGATACAAATTAGACGTAAGGCTAATCCAGACAAAAAACGAAACGATTTACTCATATCAGCTATTTCACGATCGACCTATCATACGCTGGGATAACGCCCCTCACTTTCCTTCTGTTAAAACTTTCCCCCATCATTTTCATGATCAGAATGGCAAAATCAAAGCATCAAACCTCATGGGAAAAATCATTGAAGATATCGATACTGTATTTGATAAAATCAAGCGGTTATTAACTGAAGGGAACTTATAGAAGAGGATTCGATCGGGGCCTTCTTCCTTGGACTGGACCTATAGGCACCCGGCTTGAAGCTTGTAACTTTCAGCTTGTAACTTGCCCTGCCTTCATGGCCTTCAGTAGCTTCGTGGTAAAAAAAGGTTTTTGAACGTTCTGCATGAACGCCCCGGAAAAATGAATGTCACAAAGGTGAATCCACGCAGCCGGAATTTGATAGTTTGTATGCTTTGTAAACAACGTTATATATCAAAATAACAGAAGGTTACACCTGGCAACATGGCATTAAAAAAAATTATTTTCGCGTAGATAAAAAAATAACCTCCTGATAGCATAGAGTCGAATTTTCCACAATTCTAAACCCTTAGCTAAAAGGAGGTTAATCAGATGACTGAAGACGTTAGCAGGTATAAACAATTTTGTCAATTTCGATCGACGATTCGCAGCGCCACAGATACTTTGATTGTCGGGATTGATATCGCCAAGGACCGACACCATGCCTTTTTCGGAACCCCCTTGGGAAAAACACTGTGGCGTAGACTGATCTTTGACAATAATAAAGCAGGATACGACAAACTTATCACCCAGGTAAACAGGTTGTGCGTGCAACATAGCCTCTCCAAGGTCGTATTTGGTCTTGAGCCCACCGGCAATTATCATAAACCCCTTGCCAGTTGGTTGATCCAAAAAGAATTTATGGTGGTGTTCGTATCGGGCAAAGCGGTCAGCGACAACCGGGATTTGTTAAATGGCCGATGGGATAAAAATGACACCAAGGACAGCGCCAACGTAGCAGATCTCGTAGGACGGGGCAAATGCCAGTTTTACGATAATCCAGGACCTGAAATCATGGCTCTGCGGAACCTTCTTTCCTTGCGCAAAAGACTTAAGAGAGAAGAACACAGTATTCGAATGCGTATACGCAACAGCCTGTTGGCCAAGTTCTTCCCAGAGATGGATCGCCACTGGGGCAGTTCACTGGAAGAAAATCTCGCGATCATTAAATGGTATCTGGATCCCAAAAAAGTAACCGCCACTGATTTTGATACATTTGTCCGCCATGTCACCAAAACCGATAGAGGGATACGTCAAGCCCGCCGTCTGAAGGCTATTTATGATGCCGCGGGAATTTCTGTGGGAATGCCGGTTACCCCCTCGGATCTGTTCGAGGCGAAAATGCTTGTGGAGAAGCTGGGACAGGTCAGGACCATGATGAGCGAGACCATGGCACAAATTGAAAAAATAAGCAGCCGTATGCAGGGAAATAAACCGCTGCAAAGCATACCGGGATTTGGCCCCTATATTGCCGCTCTGGTTCTATCTGTGATCGGCAATCCATTTCGTTTCAATAACCGCAAGCAGATTATCCGCCTATCCGGTTTCGATTTAAATGCCAGCCGCAGTGGTAAGACAAGTAACAGCGCTGTGCCGGTCATCTCAAAACGGGGAAACGCTGATTTGAGATATGCCCTTTATCAAGCCGCCCTGGTCGCCACTTACCATAACGAACATTTTCGAAAAATTTATCATCGGATGCTGAAAGGCCGGGAGGCTGAACGGGGCATCAGGACCAAAATGAGAGTAAAGCTGGCAGCTAAAATGCTGGTCATTGCCTGGACATTAATGAAAAAAAACGAAGTATTTGATCCATCATATTTAAGCAGTTGACACAGTGATCTGGACAAGAGCGCTTTCAACCCCGTTAAGATTTGCATAATTTCGGGAGGGACAATTCGCGCCTTGTCCAGTCCTTCTTGTCCGGTGAAACAGAGGCAGGCTCTGCTGGGGAGCAACCTGCCAAGGGATAGCCGGATGTGGGGAGCATTGAATAATGCACCTGGGGAAGCCGCTGCCGCGGCTTCCCACTTCACATTTATTATTCAAGGTTCCCCACCCATGCCTTAAAAAACCCATAAAATCAGAAAGAGCGATTTATTGGGCGTAGCAGCAGGTGAAGCCTGAAGCGATACATTTTAATATTTTCGGCTTGAGAGCCCGATCATCAACGTTGAGGCAAAAGACCTCGGGAGGGACAATAACGGGCCTCTCTTTTGAACCCCTTATGCTGGATAAGGAATGATGGGTGGTCATGCAAGTGCATGGGATGCCGGATAAACGTAACGATCAGCATTGGTGTTCGCCGTGAAGAGAAACTGCCGAAAAACTTCTTTCATTTACAGCCGGAGAGGTATGTCCTAAATTTTTAAAAAACTACAACATATTGATTATACAATAAATAAAGATATGTTGACATAAGGGGGTATAGAATGTCCCCTATTCCGCTACAAAAATCACTGAGAAACCAATAAATAAATGGAATGTCCCCAAAACTATACTTCACTTCCGGCGCCACTTCACTATGGAGAATAAGCTTTAATCCTTGCATAACGCCCCCATTTAATATAAAAAATCTGTGTTGCATATTCGCCGGACGGCCAGCATGGTATCAAACAGAAATATCCATAAAACCAATAGGATAATGCAGTTACAGGCATGTAACCCAGGAGGCGGAGCTGTACCAGCCCCTTTTTTTTATCCGAATCCGTGCGTATTCCTTCAAGAACTTCATGGTAAAACAGGGTTTTCGCACGTTCTGCATGAATACGTTTGAAGGAGACGTAGAAACCAATAAACCAATGGACGTCCCCAAAGTGTCCACTTGCTTTGTTTAACTGGGGTTGAATCGTTTTTCGGTTTTTATTCCATCGGGGTTAAATTCCGAAGGACAAGCAATATTTATCCCGTGGAATTGCTCCGCAGGAGCACCCGAAGGGATTCAACTGGGGCGTATGTAACCAGGGTGACAAAAAATCTTCATGAATGTCCAGGAAAATTAATTGAGAAAGTTATAATTTTATGGGCCCAAAAATCCTAGAATGTCCCCAAAAATCCGGATTGTCAAAAAATGATTTTATTTGAATATTAAAAATGGTAACGTTGATTTTCACAAAATTAACAAGTAACCAGCGTCCCTTATGATATTCTATTAGGGAGGATCCTATGAGCGAAATAAGATTTAAAACAAACATGCCTGATAAGGCAGCCAAAGTTGTTATGGATGCATTGGCAACCGAGGCATCAAGGCTGAGATACAGCATGCGGCTTTCAAAAAAACGGCTTTCAAAATTTGAAAAAAAATATAAAATTTCATCCTCAAAATTTATTAATGAATGGTGTGCTGAAGATCTTGGGGGGAAAGATATGGAATATGTCGAATGGGCCGGTGAGTATCATCTGTCAATGCGCTTAAATGAACGCCTGGATACCTTAAAGAGCCTTGAGCATGTCTCTTCGTGATTACCTGAAAGAATTTCACCGTGCTTTAGCAAGGATTGAAGATTACGGTTTTGTTGAATCTATTGATATCAAAGAGGAAATTCGCGCGGGAAAGCAGGCCGTCATAAAAGCCAAAGTCGTTTTGGTCGACGGATCGTTCCTGCATGTTAGAGAATACGTAGACGCAAAATACAAAACCGATAAAATCAATTACGCATATCAATACCAAAATAAGCAGGGTAATTTAATATTCAGATACGACAATGCTCGCCACAGACCGGACTTGGGTTTTTATGACCATAAGCATCTTAATGACAATAGTATTGTTCAATCATCTGCCCCGAATATATCTGATGTCGTGGATGAAGTGATTAGCTATGTATAAAACCCGCCAATCAAGTAACCAGCTGTTACTATTCCAAAAAACGTGCAATTTCAACACTGTTATATAAAAAAACATCAATATCCGTGTTAATCTACGTTAATCCGCCTGCCCTGTTAAATTCCGAAGGACAAGCAAAGTTTATCCCGTGGAATTACTCCGCAGGAGCACCCGAAGGGATTCAACTGGGGCGTATTTAACCGGGGTGGCAAAAAATCTTCATGAATGTCCAGGAAAATTAATTGAGAAAGTTATAATTTTATGGGCGTCCCCAAAATCCCGAAATACTTCTTTTATTTACAACCGGTGAGGTATGCCTTAAATTTCCCAAAAACTATAAACTACTGATTATATAGTAAATAAAAATATATTGACATAAGGGGATATAGAATGTCCCCAAAAACTCGTAAAAATATCTTGACATAAGGGGGTATAGAATGTCCCCGACTTAAACCCTTATTGGAGTAGACAATGAAAGCAGTCATACTTGCCGGCGGTTTCGGCACCCGTATCAGTGAAGAATCCCACACAAAACCAAAGCCCATGATCGAAATTGGTGGGAAACCGATTCTCTGGCATATCATGAAGATTTATTCTGCTTACGGCATCAATGACTTTATTGTTTGTCTGGGCTACAAGGGATATATAATAAAGGAGTATTTTGCCAATTATTTTCTGCATATGTCGGATATCACTTTTGATATGTGCAAGAATGGAATGGAAGTTCACAACAATCATTGTGAGCCTTGGAAAGTTACATTGGTGGATACCGGTCAGAACTCCATGACCGGGGGAAGGCTGAAACGTGTTGCCCCATATCTGGATAAAGACGAACCCTTCTGCTTTACCTATGGCGACGGGGTAAGCAACGTTGATATACAAAAACTGATTGCCTATCATAAGGAAAAAGACCTTCTGGCCACCATGACTGCAATCCAACCGCCGGGTCGTTTTGGTGCTCTGGATATAGACAAACAGGCATTCATCAGACAATTTAAAGAAAAACCCAAGGGAGATGGCAACTGGATCAACGGTGGTTTCTTTGTCCTTTCTCCCAAGGTGATTGATCACATCTCCGGTGATGAAACCGTTTGGGAGCAAGAACCCCTTGAGGCCATTGCAGCAAAAGGTCAGCTTGCAGCATACAAACATGATGGTTTCTGGCTGGCCATGGATACCCTGCGGGATAAGACAAAACTTGAAGAACTCTGGGGAAATGGGTGCGCTCCCTGGAAGGTGTGGGGCTGAAACAACCGAAGGTGAGGGTGAAGTAACTGTGGGTGTGAACTTGAGCAACAAAATAAAAAATGTACGGGATTTGCATGTTTACAAACTCGCTTTTCAAGCCGCAATGGAGATATTTCAATTCACCAAAAATTTTCCACAGGAGGAAAAGTATTCTCTTGTAGACCAGATCAGACGCTCTTCCAGGTCTGTATGTTCAAATCTGGCAGAAGGCTGGAAAAAAAGGGGTTCATCCGACTAAAGCGTACTTTGTTTCATGAAGTCCGCAAATTTTCAATTTAAAAAACTCCATATCCCTAAATCCGTAGGCCTGCCTTTGGAGAGTTTTAATTTTATTGTTTGTTCCCTCTAAAGGTCCTGTTGAAATAGGATAATCATAGTGATTGAGAATCCCAAAAGCATGGCCTGCTAAAGTATTCGCAAATTTCTTGAGCATTCCAATGCTGGTGCTTCTTGCTTTTTTTACCCATTGGTTCAGTACTTCTTTTGCCTCGAGTTTAGAGGCCTGAAGCCATATTCGTTTTAGATCTTCCTTCAAGTAGTAAGCCGTGGCCAATGGTTTGTTAAGTTTCAGAGCTTGTTCAAGACGTTCTTTCTCATTTTTTTCTTCATTAAGATTATTGGTGTTTTTCAGCAGAAGCCAGCGGGTTCCTTTGAGCACTTTTTGTTGCAATGGGCCTTCAGCCTCTCGCTGAATTTCTCTGCGTAATTTGGACAGTTTGTCGTTGTAGAGTTTGATTACATGAAAATGGTCAAACACAACGGTGGCATCAGGCAAATTTTCAAGTACTGCGGCAATAAAGGCCGGTGACATATCAATCGCAACCGCTTTGATTTGTGCCTTCGCGTATCTGAGACGTTTCCAGAAAGGAGTCAATGCATCGCTGCCTTTACCGTCACCGACAAATATGACTGCACCGGTTTTTAGATTTAATACTACGGTCAAATATCTGTGACCTTTACCAATACTGATTTCATCAATGGCAATTTGTTTAACATGTTTGAGCCGAGGACGTTTGAACTTTTTGGTGAGATATCGTTTTTGTATATCTTTAATGACATCCCAACCGACCTGCAAATGGTTGGCAACATCGAGAATCGTCATATGCTTAGACAGTGCCAAGGCATAGCGTTCAAATGTTTTGGTGTAGGTTCTGCGCCACTCGGAAAAGTGAATCTTTACCTGCCGAATAGCACCACAGCATAAGCACTGAACACGTTGAACATGTAGCTGAATGAATACCGATTTATTTCCAATGGGCACAGTCTTAAACATCCTTTTTCGGGTGCCTCTGCGTTTTACCTTTTTGCTGTCACAAATAGGGCAGCGCAATGAGAAGGGCGCCGGCTTTATGGAAAAAACAACTTGTCCCATTTTATAGATCGTTCCAACATAATGATAGCCTTGGATCCCAAATGCATGATACAGCAAACTGGTGGACATACGTTAGCTCCTTTCGGTTAGAGTTGGGCAACTCTTTAGAAAAGACACGTATGTCCATATTTTTCAATTAAAAGTATCCTTCATCCGGATGAACCAAAAAAGGCGATATAGTGCTGTATTCAAAAACAAGCTGACAGACGCCATGCAAGAAGCATCAGAGACACAAACATGGTTGGAATTTTGTCAAGCATGCGGGTATATGAACTTAAACGCATTTAATGCCCTGGATCAAAAATATGAACATATCCTGGCAATGCTTAATAGCATGGAAATGAAAGCGGATTCTTTCTGCTTTACGTCCGATAAAAACGGCTGAATAAAAATGAATGAAACAGAACATCCTGATCAACACACATCTTCACACGTTCGCACTTTCGCACCTTCGCTTTTTGGCGGTATTTACGCCAATAAGCGCATCTTAGTCACCGGACACACAGGGTTCAAGGGATCATGGCTATGCATGTGGCTTAAGGCCATGGGGGCAGATGTTCTGGGGTATTCGTTGCCGCCAAATACCGATCCCAACCATTTCACGCTGATGGAAAAAAATTTGGAAATGCAGTCGGTACTCGGCGACATCTGCGACCTAGAAAATCTCAAACACACCTTTGCCGAGTTTCAGCCGAAAATTGTCTTTCACCTTGCGGCCCAGCCCCTTGTCCGGCTTTCCTACGCCCAACCCATTGAAACCCTGCGCACGAATATCCTGGGAACTGCCCATGTTTTTGAAGCCTGCCGATCGGTGGACTCTGTGCGGGCCATCATCAATATTACCAGTGACAAATGCTACCAAAATAATGAATGGGTCTGGGGCTACCGTGAAAACGATCCCATGGGCGGCTATGATCCCTACAGCGCCTCCAAAGGATGTGCGGAACTGGTCACATCCGCCTATCGGAACTCTTTTTTCAATCCGATTGCGTATGGCAGCAAGCACCAGATTCTTCTGGCCAGTGTTCGGGCCGGCAATGTCATCGGCGGTGGTGACTGGGCCAAAGATCGTATTGTTACCGACATGATGGCGGCTGCCGGCCAGGGGGAAAAGTTCAATATCAGAAATCCCCATGCCACCCGCCCATGGCAGCATGTGCTGGAACCCCTTTCCGGTTATCTGCTGCTTGGTCAGAAACTTCTGGAAGGGAAGAAGGAGTATGCCGAAGCCTGGAATTTCGGGCCCAATGATGGCGGGTCCATCCCGGTTGTGCAGATGGTGCGAAAAATGCAAAAAACCTGGAATAAAATCGATTACCAGGTCGAACAAAATAAAAACAATCCTCACGAAGCCGGCTTGCTTAAACTGGACTGCTCAAAGGCTCGGATGAAGCTGAACTGGAATAATATCTGGAGTTCCGACACTACCTTTGCTAAAACAGCAGAATGGTACCGAAAGTTTTATGAAGAAGGAGCGGTTATTACCAAGTCCCAATTGGAATCTTATGTGCAGGATATGGAAGCTGAAAGCATAGGAGCTGAAAGCTGAAAGCGTATAAGCTCAAAGTTTGAAGCTCAAAGCTAAATGCTGAATGCAGTGAAGGGGACGATGAAAAAGTTTGGTTATGAAGATTTGTTGGTGTGGCATCGGGCTGTTGATTTTGCTGTGAGAGTTATAGACCTTGTTGAAACCATTGATACCGGAAGGAAACACTATCGACTTCTTGAACAGATTGAAGCGAGTTCAACCAGCGTATCAATGAATCTGGCTGAGGGAAAGGACCGATTTTCCCAGAAAGAATTTACACAGTATTGCTATATTGCACGTGGTTCGTTATATGAGACCATGACCTTATTGGAGATTTTTTTAAAAAAAACTGGATTTCCGAAAAGAAGTTTTCCATATTGAAAGCTGAAGGAACCGAAATCGCTTCAATGATAAAAGGGCTTATCAATTCTCTATATAAGCATCAAGCTGAAAGGGAAAAAGGAAATTCGTAATCGTGCATGTTTTGCCTTCAGCTCTGAACTTTCAATTTTGAGCTTCTATCTTTAATCTTTCAGCTTTAATCTTTTTCGCTTTGAGCTTTCATGCTTTGAGCTTCAATCTTCAAACTTCTTTCAGCTTTAATCTTATATCTAAACCGGAGGTTGCCATGCTGGCGATAAAAGGTAAATTAAAAAACGGTAAAATTGAATTGCTTGAGTCAATAGAGAATATTAAATCGGCAGATCTTTATATTGTTGTTATTCCCGATGTCGAAGATAAAGGCGCCTACGAAACTGCGCATGAGATCTTTCAAAGCCGGGTTATGGAATCGGAAGAGGAATTCAAGCAGATCGGACTGGCCGGCTTTTTCGACACTGAAGACGATAAGAATGTAGATTGGGAGAATGCTTTTGGACTTTAAAATCGGTGATATTGTACTGCTTGAATTTCCATACACAAACATGGCTGGAAGCAAATACAGACCCGGACTGGTTCTGAACGTCGAGAGCATCAATCATGATCTGCTTGTGAGCTATATGACCTCGGAAGTTGATTCATATATCTTTGATGAAAATGCCGCTTTCATAAAAAATGAGGACTTGGCAAAAGGTCAGCTCAGGCTTGACAGTGTCGTCCGGGTAGACAAAACCATTGTGGTGAATAACCGTATCTGCAGATGGGTAGCTACCGTCAAAAAAGACAAATTAGATCAAATACTCCGAAAGATGGCCCACCTGGTCGCCCGGAACCATTACCAAACTATTCATAAAAAAGATACCGGTTTCAAAGCGGGAGACCGCATAAATTATGCGGGCCGTGTCTATGATGAAAAAGAAATGATCAACCTGACTGACGCATCCCTGGATTTCTGGCTGACCTATGGACGCTGGTCACGCGAGTTTGAAAAAAAACTGGGTGATTATCTGGGCATTAAATACGCCTTTCTGGTCAATTCCGGATCTTCTGCCAATCTTCTGGCCTTCATGGCCCTTACCTCTCCCCTTCTGGAAGACCGCCGGATTAAAAGAGGAGACGAAGTCATTACCGTTGCCGCCGGATTCCCTACTACAGTTGCGCCCATTATTCAATATGGCGCCATACCCGTTTTTGTGGATGTCGATCTGGAAACCTCTAACATAGACGTCACCCAGCTTGAAACAGCTCTTTCTCCAAAAACAAAAGCTGTCATACTCGCACACACCCTGGGTAACCCTTTTGATATCCAGGCAGTCAAAACATTTTGCCAAAAACACAACCTCTGGCTTGTTGAGGACAACTGCGACGCTCTGGGCAGCCAATACCTGGCAGAAGAATTCTGGACACCTTCAACCCAACACCCAACACCCAAAACCCAAAACCGTTTTTGCTACACCGGAACCTTCGGCGATATCGGCACAAGCAGTTTTTACCCCCCCCACCACATGACCATGGGTGAAGGCGGGGCCGTGTACACTGAGAACAAACTGCTCAAAAAGATCATTTTGTCCATGCGTGACTGGGGACGGGATTGCTGGTGCGAGAGCGGCGTTGACAATACCTGCGGCTACCGGTTTTCAAAACAGTATGGCACCCTTCCTTTTGGCTATGATCACAAGTATGTATACAGCCATTTTGGTTACAATTTGAAACCCACCGATTTACAGGCCGCTATCGGTTGCGCCCAGTTGGAAAAACTGGATGGATTCACCAAACAAAGGAAAGAAAATTTTCAGACTTTAAGCCAGGGATTGGCTGATCTTGAGGATGTTTTTCATCTTCCCAAAGCCACATCTAAGAGCGACCCAAGCTGGTTTGGATTTATGTTGACTTTGAAAGATGGTGTTTCATTCACCCGAAACGAAATAGTGGAACATCTTGAAGCCAATAAAATTCAGACCCGGAATCTCTTTGCCGGTAATATTATCCGACACCCTTGTTTTTCAAGCCTTAAAGAAGGTAAAGATTACCGGATTATCGGTGAGTTGAAAAATACTAATAAAATCTTGAATGATAGTTTCTGGGTCGGAGTTTATCCAGGGATGCGGCGGGAAGCGTTAGAGTATATGGTTGAGAAGATAAAAAGTTTTATTTGAGTTTAATTGTAGATTTTTATTTTTTCTAAATTTTCTATTTTCAGAAAGAAAGATTAGTCGATGAAAGTATCCGATTATATAGCTGATTTTTTATATGCACAGAATGTAAAGTGTGTGTTTGAATTAGTTGGAGGCATGATTACCCATTTAATTGACTCGCTGAATCGGCAGGGCAAAATTCAAATTGTAAGCGTTCATCATGAACAAGCAGCTGCTTTTGCTGCTGAAGCTATGGCTCGGATAACGGGTGTGCCGGGAGTGGCAATGGCCACCAGTGGGCCCGGGGCAACAAATTTACTGACAGGTATTGGCAGTTGTTATTTTGACTCAATACCGGCTGTTTTTATTACAGGCCAGGTCAACCTAAAAGAACAAAAAGGCAATCGTCCAATTCGTCAGTTGGGATTTCAAGAGACAGACATCGTTTCGATGGCGGTGCCTATCACTAAAGCTGTTTGGCGGGTACAATCTCCAGAAGATATACCGCTGATACTTGAGCAGGCATTTGCCTGTGCGCTTTCAGGACGGCCTGGCCCTGTTCTCATAGATATTCCTATGGATATACAACGATCTGAGATTACCGCGAAAATTTCTAAGCAGGTATTTGGTGCAGATGCTGCGGAATATGACAATCAAGCGATTAATGATATGGTCTTAAATTTGAAAGCTTCTCAGAAACCTCTTATTTTGGCTGGTGGTGGTTTGCGTTCGGCTCGTGTGGTTAGCTTATTTAGAAAATTTGTTGATCAGGTTAAAGTTCCTGTGGTGAATTCATTGATGGCGGTAGACGTTCTGCCTTATACTCATCCCTTGCGAGTTGGATTAATTGGTTCTTATGGAAATCGGTGGGCGAATCTGGCTATTGGACGTGCTGATTTTTTACTTGTGCTTGGGAGCCGTCTGGATATTCGGCAGACGGGTTCAGACGTTGATGCATTCAAGGGTGATCGCAAAATCTATCATATAGATTGTGAAGCGGGTGAGATCAATAATCGACTTAAAGGTTGCAAAGCGATTCTGGCACATTTACGCCCGTTTTTATCGGAGGCATTGAAAAGCTTTGCTGGGTCTACTTTTCCGGAGCGCATAGAGTGGCTGGATGAAATTTCAGAACTTCGGCGTTTATGGCCTGACACTAAAGAATTAGATGGAACACCCGGGGTTAATCCCAATAAGTTCCTTCATCAACTTTCCCAGGCGTCTAGGCAGGCTACAGCGTTCACAATTGATGTGGGTCAACATCAAATGTGGGCTGCACAATCACTGGATCTGAACGACACACAGCGGTTTTTGACGACAGGCGGTATGGGGGCAATGGGATTTGCGCTGCCTGCTGCAATAGGTGCAGCAATAGCAACCCGCAATGAGCCAGTAGTTATGATATCCGGCGACGGCGGATTTCAGATCAACATTCAAGAATTACAAACTATAGTCCATCATCACCTTCCTATTAAGATGATCATACTTAATAACAGGTGCTGTGGCATGGTACGACAGTTCCAGCAAAGTTATTTTGATGAACGATATCAATCGACTCTTTGGGGATACTCTGCACCTGACTTTGTTCAAGTAGCGCAGGCATACGGGATTGCTGGGCGCACGGTGAGAGGTCCGGATGAAGTGCAGCTCGCTTTAGCGGCGATGTGGCTCGATCCGAATGCCCCTTTTCTTCTCCAAGTAATGATTGATACTTATACTAATGTCTATCCAAAGATTGCTTTTGGCCACCCAATTACAGAGATGGAGCCTTTTGCCAAACCGATTGAGATGGAGACATGAAACCTGTGCCGCAAGATTTAGACCATATCCTTGAGCACACAAAGGCATTATGGGAAGATTTGCGAGATAAGAAGGTTTTTATCACTGGTGGTACCGGCTTTTTGGGGAAATGGCTGTTAGAGAGTTTTGCATGGGCTAATGATCAACTGAAACTAAACGCTCAGATGCTTGTGTTAAGTCGCAATCCTAATTCCTTCAAGGCCAAGTATCCTCACCTTGCCCAGGTATCGGGGGTTATGTTTCACCAGGGAGATGTGCGAGATTTTGAATTTCCTCAGGAACAATTCGATTTTATCATTCATGCCGCAACAGATGCCAGTGCTCAACTAAATGCAGAAAATTCGCTATTGATGGTGAATACCGTTGTGGAGGGGACTCGAAGAACGCTTGAGCTTGCCAGGCATTGTGGAGCGAAGCGGTTTTTGCTGATAAGTTCAGGCGCGGTTTATGGGAAACAGCCACCAGAGCTGTCTCATATACCGGAGGATTATTCGGGAGCACCAGATTCCACTCAAGCCGTTTCTGCATACGGAGAAGCCAAGCGGCTTGCTGAACTCCTTTGCGCTATTTACCAAAAGGAATATAAATTAGAAACAACAATCGCCCGCTGCTTTGCCTTTGTTGGCCCATACCTTAGTTTGGATATTCATTATGCAGTTGGGAATTTTATTCGCGACGGTTTAGCCGGTGGCTCCATATACGTTACAGGTGACGGAACTCCATACCGATCTTATTTCTATGCTGCCGATCTTACAGTCTGGCTATGGGTATTGCTGTTTAGGGGCGAGCCTGGGGAAGCCTATAATGTAGGGTCGGATGAGGCCATAACCATCAGGGATCTGGCATATCAAGTTGCCGCATCCTTTTCAAATTCACCGAAAGTAGTCATTGCAAAAAATCCTGACCCCGGCCGACCAGCAGAACGTTATGTCCCATCAATTAAAAAAGCCAGGGACTTAGGTTTGAATTCCTGGATAAATTTAACAGAAGCATTACACAGGACCATAAAGTTCAATCAAAATGTTTAAGATAAATTCAAATTGTTAGATTCATGCTTATAGTTTAAGCGAAGATAAAAATAAAGCTACTTAAATAAACGAAATTAAGGCAAGATATGAACAAAAAGAATAGTGAAAAAATACTACTCACCATCGCGATTCCGACATTTAATAGAATAAAATACTTAAAAGATCTTTTACCTTTTTTGATTAAGCAGATAACTAAAATCAATGCTGGCCAGTACAAAGTTGAAATTTTAATAAGTGATAATGCATCAACTGATGGTACGAGTGCCTATATTAAGTTATTTTTAGAAGCTAATGAGTATGTTGCATATTCTCTAAACGAAAAGAATATAGGTCCAGAACCTAATTTTGTAAAGGCTATTGAAAAAGCGCGCGGTAAGTATGTTTGGTTAGTTGGAGATGATGATCTGTTTGAAGAAAACAGCTTGTCTCAAATTATTGCAATAATAAAAAGATATGAACCCTCTTTAATCGTTTGCATAGATGCATTAAAAATTGTTGGTCAAAATCCTGCTAAATATTATTCTAAAGCAGAAAACGAAATCCGCTTATTTGATAATTATAAAAAATTCTTGGATTTTTATTCTATTGAGGAATTGTTACTAATTCTTGCCCATACGTGGATTCCTTCAAACATTTTTCTCAAGGAAGTTTTCGATAAAAAAATGTCAGAAGAAACTCTTCCAATAAATTATTCTTATATGTACGCCTTAGCAAATGGTTTAAAAATTGGCGGGAAAATATATGTGACAAATACCCCAATAGTTAAGCTGAGAAAAATTAGAGCGTCTCACCAGTATAAAAATATTTCTCAAAAGCAGGATAAATATTTATGGTGGCTTGCAAAAACTTACAATAATCAGAATATAAAAAATTATGTTTTAAAAAGAAAATTTAAAAAAATGGTTAGATTTCCTTTCGCTTTTTTGAAAAAAAATATCAAAAAATTGTTACGTGCCGCATATGATTTTAATTTATAATTGAAAAAGGTCCTAATTGCCAATATTTGTTAAAATTTTAAAGACATACCTTCCTTCCAAAATCATCATTTTTTTTTCTAAAGGTCACGAGCGAAGCTTACGGGCAAAAAAGAATATAGCTGCTTCCTTCTTGTTAAAAGGGATAAGCATTATTATTAGCTTTTTGCTGGTACCTATGACGATTGACTACATTAATCCTACTAAGTATGGAATATGGTTAACATTAAGTTCTGTTCTCGGTTGGTTTGCTTTCTTTGATATAGGCTTGGGAAATGGCCTAAGAAATAAATTTGCAGAAGCTTTGGCAAATAGAGATTTAGACTTGGCTAGAAGTTACGTCAGTACTACCTATGCTATTCTGTTGATTGTTATCTCCATTGTATATCTCGTTGTAATTGTTCTAAATCCAATTTTACATTGGGCAGATATATTCAATACCCCAGTAGAAATGGAAAGTGAATTAAGAGAACTTGTTATTATCGTGTTTAGTTTTTTTTCATTGCAATTCGTGCTTAAACTTGTTGGCACAATTCTAACGGCCGATCAGCGACCTGCGATAACCAACAGTTTTGGCCCTATATCCAGTATAATTACATTGATTGTTATTTATATTCTAACAAAAACAACAACTGGTTCTTTAATTTATCTTGGAACAGCTCTAAGCGCCAGTCCGGTGATAGTCTTAGTGTTAGCTTCTCTGTTTTTTTATACGGGTGAATATAAGTATTACAGGCCTTCAATCAAGTATATAAACTTTAAATACTTCAGGGGGCTTTTTGGCTTAGGGATACAATTTTTTATTATTCAAATAGCATGTCTCATCCTTTATGCCACGGACAATATGATTATTACACAACTCTTTGGTCCTTTAGAGGTAACTCCATATAATATTGCTTATAAATACTTTGGAATTGTGACCATGATTTTCGGTATTATAACGATGCCCTTTTGGTCTGCTTATACCGAAGCTTATGCTCATAATGACGTCAAATGGATCAAAAGCGTAACAAATAAATTGGTATGTATTTTCTTTGTACTAATTATTCTAACCATTGTAATGCTTTTATCATCGAAAATATTTTATCTGTCTTGGATAGGTGATAGAGTTAAAATTCCAGTGATGCTGTCTGTTTTCATGGGAATATATGCTATTCTAATAACTTGGAGCAGCATTTTTTCTTTTTTTGTAAATGGAGTAGGAAAAATCAGATTACCACTCTACCTCTCCATAATAGAAGCAATAGCAAATATCCCTTTATCGATCTTTTTCGCAAAAAACCTTGGAATGGGTTCTGCTGGGGTAATTTTAGCCACGTGCATTTGCATATCTATTGGATGTATATTTTTACCAATTCAATATCTAAAGATTATTAATTATAAAGCAGTTGGTATATGGGGCAGGTAATTTTCTAAACAGTATTGTGAGAATTTTAATGAAAAAAAATTTATTGATCCGAATTATTAGAAAACCATTCAGTGTTTCTATAAAAGTTTATTGTCATCTTATAAACAACATCCGGATAAAACTAAATGATGTGCGTTGCCAAAATTTTAGGATTAATGGGATCATTTATATACAAAACAACGGGGTAATTAAAATTGGTGATCATTTCAAGGCAAATTCGGGGAAAAATAAAAATCCAATTGGCGGTGATACTGTTTTAAGATTTATTGTAAGCAATGGGGGACAATTAATCATTAAGGAAAATGTTGGAATATCAAATTCAACAATTGTATGCTTGGATTCAGTTACAATTGGTAAAAATGTTAATATTGGGGGGGGCTGCAGAATATGGGATACTGATTTTCATGAATTAGATCCTGGATCACGAATATATAGTGACAATCACTCTTCAGCAACAAAAACAGCCCCGATTGTCATTAGCGATAATGCCTTTATTGGCGGGGGAGTAATAATTTTAAAAGGTGTTTCGATAGGAAAAAATTCAATTGTAGGCGCTGGAAGTGTTGTGCGAGAAAGCATCCCTGCGAATGAAATATGGGCTGGAAATCCAGCGAAATTTATGAGGAAATTGTAGAGACACTATCCACTATTTTGGCATTTTGGGTGAGAGGAAGAGGAGGCACAGGGAGATTGGCTGGGGACTGAGGACATGGGATCAGTGGGAATGGAACGATTGCGACAAGAGATTCGGTGATGACTGGCCCGGGCGCATCCCCGCACAACTGATCGCCCACATCCTCTTTTATTTCTCAAAACAGAACGACCTGATCCTTGACCCTATGGCAGGAGGAGGCGTGACACCCAACACTTGCCTTGCCTTAAGCCGCAGATGCTGGGCCTTTGACATGACAGACCGACCGGAGACACGCCCCGAAATCGAACCCCACGCATGGACTTTACTATCAGCCAAACCCGCCCGCCTCGCCTGAGAGGGCAGGTCAGTTAGCCTGGCCAGTAAGTTCCAAAGAAAAGCCCGACCTTATCATCTTCGATCCGCCATACTTTGACAAAAAGGCAAGCGACTATGACGAGAAAAGCATATCCGGACTGCCGAAGAAAGAATACCTTGAATTCCTTGAGACCTTCTTCGTCCTCCTGAAACAAAATGCAAAAAAGACAACAAGACTTGCCTTCATTAACGCAGACTGGCGGGATTTTCAGGGCAAACCGGCGGCAGAAGAATCCGGCAAAGGGGCAATCATGATCGACAACTACCTCCGGGTTCTGAACAAAACCGGCTGGCAGCACACCCACATCATCCAGGCCCCAATGTCCGCGCAACGCTTCAGCGCCGTAGTCGTCTCTGCAATGCAGAAAAAAAGAATACTGGGTGTTACAAGCAGATATGTGATAATTTTGAAACAATATATGAATTGAATTTGGCCGCCCGGCATTACCTGCTCCGCGAGCTATTGCCGAAACATGAGCTGATTTTGGTTTGAAGGGGAAAAGATATAAAAACGAGACAGTATACAGATTAAATGAGGAGCAAAGGGGATTTTTATTGAAGTTCAAATTGTGGGGGCAGGATTTTGAGTGGATAGGAAAATACTATTTAGTTCCATGATATCGATGAGTTTGTATTGAAGGAGAGAGAGTTTATATGAATAATGGACAATACCCCAAAATCACGATTGTTACACCGGTATATAACAATGTAAAATACATTAAAAACTGTATCGTGTCGGTGTTAACGCAAAATTATCCGAACATAGAGTATATTGTAATCGATGGGGCTTCAACTGATGGAACTGCAGAGATAATTGAAAAATATAAGGACAAATTAGCTTATTATGTAAGCGAAAAGGATCGTGGGCAAACACATGCACTGAACAAAGGATTTGAAAAAGCCACTGGTGCTGTTTTTGCCTGGCTTAATGCTGACGAAGAGTATTTGCCAGGGACTCTTATTGAAGTAGGTAAAGCTTTTATGGCGGACCCTGAGCTTGATTTTTTTTTCGGCAACAGGGTTATTATCGATGAAGATCATGAAGAAATTGGTCGAAGAAAATGGGTTCCAATGCATCCCAAATGGCAAATCTTGTATAGAATGTCCGACCTTCCCACCGATGCTAGTTTCTGGAGTGCCAGAGCGCATCAATTGACCGGTGTCCTCGATGAAAAAAAATTCCCAACACTTAGTATGGATTACGATTGGCTGTTAAGGCTTTCTTTTAATGTTAGAAGATGGAAAATGACATCAGAATATTTATCTAAGTTTACTGAAAGACCTGATCGAATTACTCAGATAGGAGCTACTGTAAATCCGAACAGCGCAAAGACTAATAGTTATTTCGCACGTAGACGAGTGATTGAACGTTATAACTACTCAAAAGTGCATTTATTTCTCGGATGGGCTATTGCAGGGCTTTGGTGCAGAATTTTTGAAAGGCGAGTTAGCCGGCCACATTTAGTTTTTTCAATAAAAAATCTCTTTCTGCGAAAGTGAGCTATCCAGAGGAGAGCAGCAACAATAGAAAATGATAACTCAAATTTTGTTGCTGATTGAAAATCAATATATCGTGATATTACATAAGATATCTTCTGTAAAAACAACCGAATAATAGTAAACTGAAAATGGAACAAAAAATAAAAAAAGAAGGAAATTACAAAAAGGTTCTAATGATATGCTACCATTATCCCCCTGCTCGGAATGGTGGTATCGAAAGAAGCCTTAAGTTCGCTAAGTACCTCCCGAAATTTGGGTGGCACCCTATTGTTCTTTCTACAAATTTTTACGGCAGCGATCTTGGAAATGGCACAGAAACAATTATTCGAACCCCCGAGATTCTAAGCCTGAATAAAGTAGCACGATCTATATTTCAACGTAGAAAAAAATCCGGAGTCTCATTTGAGGATGTTCGGCAGGATGGATTATTCAGTTGCGTTAAAAATTGGATGAGAAAAATGCTCTTTATTCCTGATGTTCAAATAGGTTGGTGCTTATTTGCATTTTGGCCTGCTTTGTATCTTACCTTGTTCGGAAGGATTGATGCCATATATTCCTCTTCTCCGCCGGAATCTTCGCACGTGTTGGCATTAATTCTTAAATGGATAACAAGAAAACCATGGGTGGCGGATTTGCGCGACCCATGGACATTTGAGCCGTTAAATCTCTTGCTGGAAACTGTAAAATGGAGGCTTGATTTAGAGAAAAGGTTGGAACTGATGGTCTTTAACGGGGCCGATGCTATCATTTTAAACACTCCTGAGGCGGAAAAAAGTTATAGAAAATTATATCCACGGTTTGCCCACAAAATGCAAACAATCACCAATGGGTTTGATGCAGATGAAATCCGGGAAGCAACTGGTGAAGTAGAGAAAAATAACCCATGGTCAAAATATCACAAGTTGTTTCTTATTAGCCATATTGGTTCTTTTTTTCGCCATACGAACAAGGATTTTACTCCTGACAGTATGTTGGATGCATTCCAAAAACTGGTTCTTTACAACGGGCTTTCTCCCCAAAACTGCCGGATAGTGCTGGCCGGTCATGTTAATTGGGAAATAAAGCAAAAAATTGAGGAGTTAGGACTTACAAATATTGTCGAATTGCCAGGGTACCTGTCTCGCAAGGATGCGCTAAAGCTTGAAATTTACTCTAATCTCCTTCTGGTTTTTGATCCAAATGATGATGGTATGCATTATGTACACGGCAAGATATATGAATACATCGGTTGTAAAAAGGTCATACTTGGTATTTTACCCAGAGGGGCAAGCCGAAACCTTTTGGAAAAATACGAAAAAGTATTTTTTGCTCCGCCCGATGATAGTGAAGAGATACGTAATGCCGTAAAATCGGCTTTTGAACAAAATGGGGGCGGGGTTGAAGTAAACACAGATTTTGAAATATCAAACTATGATAGAAAAAAACTGACAAAAGCTCTGACGGCCTGCCTTGAGCAAGGCAAAAAATCTTAATGACAATAAAGCCTAACAATCGAATACTATTTCTATCTCTGATTTTTCTATCACCTTTTTCCCCGCTATTAATCAAATTGGGGATAGGGCATGTAAATACTACAATTGTTGCCGCTATTCCAGTTCTGCTTTTGTTCTTAATTTTTTACTTTATGCTTATTGTCATATTGTCATATGGAAGATTTAAGATCTATAAAATCAAATGGTTAGATGTATTTGTAATTACATACCTTTCATTGGGAATAATTCAATCATTTAACCCGCATCTGCCCAATATGCTGTATGGACTAAGGGGAATTCATGAACATTTGCTATGGATTTTCGGTTATTTTATTGCTCGTCTGTTGTTATATTCAGACCGTGATTTCGAAGTGCTAGTTAAAGTTATTATGGCTGCCTCGTTGATAAGCTGCTGCTATGGCATTTTAACGATGTATATCGGTGTCGAGCATTTTGAAAGCCATTATCTGGAATTTATTGCACGAGAAGACAACTTGTTTGTAAAAAGATCTGTTGGAACGATTGCGTCTCCCTTTGGATTTGGTCTGCTCTGCGCTGTTGGATTAGGGGCATTATCGGCATTGTCTTCAAATTTTTTTTCTCACTTTAAGCGTTTTGGGTTATTTCTTGCGTCTATATGCTTTGTTGGAGGAATATTAATTGCAAGCTCAAGGTCTGTAATGTTGGGTGTTCTTATTGGCTTTGCTGTTGTGCTGATCCTTCAGCGGGACAAATTGCGTTTTAGAAAGATTTTTAAAGCGGCTGTTCTAATTATATTAGTTTTTCTTATTTTAATATGTGCAAAAGAATATTTTAATGACAATCTATTTATTAAAAGAGCCTCCTCGATTCTATCTTTTCAAAAAGAGGTAAACGTTCTTGCAAGGTATGACGTGTGGAAAAATTTACTGCCTTTTGCAGAATCAAATCCGATAGGGTACGGCACAGGCGCTTTAGGATCAGCGTGTTATAGATATGGCACTGTCGTTGGAAATAATTTGGTAGTAGATAATAACTATTTTGAAATCCTTATTGAACAAGGTGTGCCGGGGGTTATTTTATATCTCTTAATTATCACCTCATCTATTATTGCGAGCGCGAGATTATTAAAATGTGACAAAACGGGAATGTCGAGATTTGTGTTATTCATTTCTGTGCTTTTTGCTATTTCCTCTGTAGGTGCTCCACCCCTTAAAGCTTATCCGGGGAATCTTTATTTTTGGACCGTTCTTGGGGCGTTTGCAGCAAATAAGTCTAAGTCACTTATAGATGCTCCGAAGGTCAAAGATCATGGTTAGATCTTCTTTTGACATCATCATCGTCAATTGGAATGCCGGAAAACAACTTTACGAGTGCCTAAAGTCCATTGAGGCAACACGCCGGGATGGTTTTAGATTAAATCGTGTGGTGGTTGTGGACAATGCCTCAACTGACGGATCGGCTGACAGTTTGGATGATATTGATCTTCCTCTTGTTATTATCAGAAATGCGCAAAACCTGGGATTTGCAGCAGCCTGTAATCAGGGTGCAAAAGGGAGCGATGCGGATTATCTGTTGTTTTTAAATCCGGACATACGTCTATTCCCTGATTCGCTAAGTCGGCCCATCCGTTTTATGCAGCAACCTGGCAATGAAAAGATAGGAATCTGCGGTATCCAGTTGGTTGATGAGAGTGGCAGAGTGGCTCGCACCTGCGCCCGCTTTCCTATGCTCGACATGTTTTTTTCAAAGATGCTGGGGCTTAATATTCTCTTTTCGCGATATTTCCCCAGCCATTTCATGATAGAATGGAACCATAAGGAAACCAGTGAGGTTGATCAGGTTATGGGCGCTTTTTTTTTGATCCGCAGGAATTTGTTTGAAACCATGGGCGGTTTTGATGAACGTTTTTTTGTTTATTTTGAAGAGGTAGATCTTTCTTGTCGTGCCAGTAATGCCGGCTGGAAGACTGTTTACTATGCTGATGCCAAGGCTTATCACAAAGGCGGCGGCACATCCGAGCAGGTCAAGGCAATTCGGTTATTTTATTCTTTACGAAGCCGTATAATTTATGGATACAAGCACTTTGGCTGGTTTTCAGCGACACTTCTGATGGCTGCGACTTTTTTTCTTGAGCCCCTTAGCAGGCTTGCGTTGACCGTTTGGAAGCAGTCAGGCAGAGAGGCAAAGGAGACAATAAAAGGCTATGCCATGCTATGGCGTGCTATGCCAGCGCTTTTTAGAAACAGGCCGGTCAGCGGCCAGCAATGAAAGTACTTCTCCTTTCCCGTTATGGGCTTCTCGGCGCAAGCAGCAGGGTCCGTTCATATCAATATCTTCCCTATCTTAAAGCCCATGGTATTGATGTTACAGTTTCTCCGCTTCTCGGGGCCGATTATCTACGCAAGCTTTATTCCGGTAAAGTCAATCATTTGACCGCAAGAATCAGTCCATACTTTCAAAGAGTTATTGAATTACTCAAAAGCAGGAGTTTTGATCTGCTGTGGATTGAAAAAGAGCTTTTTCCATGGCTGCCCTCGTGGTGTGAAATGTTCATTGCTCGTTTGGGGATTCCATATGTTGTGGATTATGATGACGCTATCTTTCACCAGTATGACACACATTCAAACATATTTGTTCGCAAACTGCTTGGAAATAAAATAGATGCTGTCATGCGCAATGCAGTTGCGGTAACTGCGGGTAATAAATATTTGATGGCACGTGCGGAAAAGGCAGGAGCAAGGCGTGTTGAATATTTGCCAACGGTAATTGATCTGGAAAGATATTCTGTTAATGATAATGCAAAAAATCCCGTTTTTACCATAGGCTGGATAGGCTCACCTACTACTGTCAAGTATCTTGAAATGATACGTCCAGTGCTTTCGGAGTGGGATAAAAAGAACGATGCGCGTCTTGTCATAATAGGCGCTGATTTCTTTAAGTTAGATGGTGTAACTGTAGAGTATCGTCAATGGTCCCAGGAATCGGAGGTGCCGGGAATTCAGCAGTTTGACGTTGGCATCATGCCCCTGCCGGACAATTTGTGGGAGAGGGGGAAGTGCGGTTACAAGCTGATTCAGTATATGGCTTGTGGAAAACCTGTTATAGCCTCTCCTGTAGGGGTAAATTCAAAGATTGTTGAGCACGGCATTAACGGCTTCCTTGCGGAATCAAAAAAGGAATGGATGGATGCTCTTGATGTTTTGTATACAAATCCTAAAAAGAGGTATGAAATAGGTAATGCTGGTCGAAATAAGGTTGAAAAGGAATACTGCCTACAGGTAACTGCTCCCCTGTTGTTGACAATTTTAGAAAGTTCTATCATGAGGAGGAATTGATGGATGTCTAAAATTATTGTCATAGGTAGTTATGCCCCATCGCTTATCAACTTTCGCGGTCCTCTTCTGAAAGAGATGGTTGGAAGAGACCACGAGGTTTTGGCATGCGCGCCTGATGCATCGCCTGATATTCAGGAAAAGCTTAAGGACCTTGGAGCTGTGTATCGAAATATACCGATTGACAGGACAGGCCTGAATCCTGTCAGAGATATTTATACAATTTTCAGGCTGATTTCTCTTTTTCGAAAAGAAAAGCCCGATATAATTTTAGGCTATACAATCAAGCCGGTTATATATGGTTCACTATCCGGGCGGATCGCATGTGTTCAGCGTATTTTTTCCATGATTACGGGGCTTGGTTATGCTTTTTCTGATGGCGGCCTAAAAGAAAAGTTGATTGGAGCTGTTGTGCGATCTTTGTATAAAATTGGCATGGGCGGCAATCGTCGGGTATTTTTTCAAAACCCGGATGATCGGGATTTTTTCATAGAGCAAAATCTTGTTTGCGGTTTTGAGCAGTCAGCGTTGATAAATGGTTCGGGCGTTGATGTGGCTTTTTTTCAGCCCGCGCCCTTCCCGGAGAGAGTTTCGTTTCTCCTGATTGCAAGGATGATCAAGGACAAAGGCGTTTTTGAATATGCGCAGGCAGCAAGAATTGTTAAAGCAAAATATCCTCAAACCAGATTTCGTCTGGTTGGTTGGATTGATGAAGGTCCTCAAGGAATATCGAGAGTTGATCTTGATTTCTGGGTAAAAGAGGGAATTATAGAATTTCTTGGCAGGCTGGATGATGTTCGACCGGCCATTGCGGATGCCTCTGTTTACGTTTTGCCATCCTACCGTGAGGGCACTCCCCGAACTGTTTTAGAGGCCATGTCTATGGGGCGGTCTATCATAACTACTGATGCTCCTGGATGTAGAGAGACTGTTGAGGAAGGACGGAACGGTTTCCTTGTGCCAGTGAGCAATGCAGAAGTACTGGCTGAACGTATGGAACACTTTATCAAACATCCTGAATTGATTGCTCGCATGGGCGAGGAGAGCAGGCGGATAGCTGTTGAAAAGTATGATGTGCATAAGGTAAATGAGGTGATTCTGCAAACCATGGGATTATTCGATGAAAAGATGCTTTGATCTAATTGTGTCCATGCTCGGTTGTATTTTGCTGAGCCCTTTGCTGCTTCTGTTGTATGCTGCTGTTCGTTCGAAGTTGGGGATGCCGGTGTTGTTCAAACAGGCTCGGCCGGGGTTTAACAGTCGACCTTTTGAAATTTATAAATTTCGTACCATGACCAATATTCGCGACGGTCTGGGAAACCTCCTGCCCGATGGCGACCGTCTTACTCTGTTTGGCCAATTTTTGCGCAAAACCAGCATGGATGAACTCCCCGCGTTGTTCAATGTGATCAAAGGTGATATGAGCCTGGTGGGTCCCCGGCCGCTTCTTATGCAATATCTTGATCGTTATACGCCTGAACAGAACCGGCGGCATAAGGTAAAACCGGGAATCACCGGTTGGGCGCAGGTGAATGGCCGAAATGCGATTTCTTGGGAAGACAAGTTCAAGCTGGATGTCTGGTATGTGGATAATCATTCTTTCTTGCTGGATCTGAAGATCATCCTGATGACTATACGAAAGGTGCTGAAAAAGGAAGGGATCAATGCGGCCGGGGAAGCTACTGCGGCTGAATTCAATCCACAGATTACGCAGATTGACGCAGATTAATTTTGAAGGACAAAAAAACATAAGCATTATTGATCCGCAGATTGCGCAGATTACACGGATGGGAAACTATGACAACTAATTTGCCAAGTAACTACCCCGCCTTGCTGGGTGAAATCAAACAGCGTATCCGTGCTGCACAGTATGAGGCGCTCAAGGCTGTCAACAAGGAACTGATTGCCCTTTATTGGGATATCGGGCGGTTGATTATGGAGCGACAAACCGGTGAGACCTGGGGCAAATCGGTGGTGGCTAATCTTGCTAATGATCTGCAAAAGGAATTCCCGGGTATCAGTGGTTTTTCAGTCTCTAATCTCTGGCGGATGCGGCTGTTTTACGCAGCCTATGCTGACAACGAAAAACTCGCACCAATGGTGCGAGAAATTAGCTGGACCAAAAACATCCTCATTTTTGAAAAGTGCAAGGATGATCTGGAGCGTGCGTTTTACATCCGCATGACTCGAAAATTCGGTTGGACAAAAAATGTTCTGGCCATCAAGATCGAGACCAACACCTATGAAAATACCCTGTTGAATCAGACAAATTTTGATCAGACTATTTCCGAAAAAATCCGCAATCAAGCCAAGCTGGCGGTTAAAGACGAATATACCTTTGACTTTCTCGAATTGGGTGAAGAGCATAGCGAACGCGAATTGGAGCGAGCTCTTATCTCAAAGGTAGAAACTTTCTTACGCGAAATGGGAGACATGTTTACATTCGTCGGGAGTCAGTATCGGATAGAGGTGGAAGAAAATGAGTATTTTATTGACCTTCTGCTGTATCACCGTTCTCTGAAATGCATGGTGGCTGTTGAACTCAAGGTCGGCGTATTTATGCCGGAATATGTCGGCAAGATGCAGTTCTACCTTGCTTTGTTGGATGACAAATTGCGTCTGGAAGATGAGAACCCTGCCATCGGCATTATCCTCTGCAAAGACAAGAAGAAAACTATTGTCGAGTATGCTTTGCGGGAATCAAACAAACCCATTGGCGTGGCATCATACCGGATTCTGAACAACCTGCCGCAAGAGCTGCGGGGAATTCTCCCTTCGCCGGAACAAATAGCGCAGCTACTTGAAGGGGTGTAGTAAAACATTGATGCAGGTGAATGGGCAAAATGCGATTCGCTGGGAGAATAAATTTAATCCGCAGATTACGCTGATTCGCGCAGATTAAAAATAAAAAATCAGAGAAAAAAACAAGCTACAAGCCATCCTTAGAGGTTAATCCGTGTAATCTGCGTAATCTGCGGATAAAAAAATGAACGATAAGAAAACATATAAAATTATCGGCTGTGCCATGGAGGTACACAAGGAACTTGGGTGTGGATTTTTAGAGGCCGTTTACCAAGAGGCACTCGGGAGAGAATTTACCGCTAAAACAATCCCTTTTAATGAGCAACCTGTTATTGAAATTTTATACAAGAATAAACCGTTAAAAAAAACCTACCAACCAGATTTCATTTGTTTCGAGGATATCATTGTGGAGATAAAAGCAAATTCTGGACTGTCCGGAGTCGAAGAGGCTCAACTCATAAACTACCTTAAAGCCACTGGCCTTAAAGTAGGGCTTCTAATTAATTTCGGTTCAAAATCACTTGAACACAAGCGCTTTGTATATAATTTTTAATCTGTGAAATCAGCGTAATCTGCGGATAATATGCTGTAGGAAATAATATGAGCGATAGATTCAAAGACTGGCAATTCCCCGAAATCATTGATGGGAAGCCCACAAAATACAACTGGGTGGTTCAGCACAAGGATAATCTGAAGCTGGGATACAAAACTGATATCGGCGCGTTTACCTATATCAATGCTCAATATGGTGTAACCATTGAGGACCATGTCCAGATCGGCTCCCATTGTGCCATTTATTCTGTTTCTACAATTGATGACAAAACCGGGCCTGTGTTTTTGAAAAAGAAGTGCCGAATCGGTTCTCACAGCACGATCATGCCGGGAGTCATTATTGGCGAAAATGCAGTTGTAGGGGCGCATAGTTTTGTTAATAGGGACATACCCGATAATGTCACAGCCGTGGGAGTGCCGGCTAAGATAATTTTTAATAAAAAATAAGAAAGGGTTATGTGTTAAGCATTAAGTGTTAAGTAAGGGAGGTAGCTGATGGCATATGAGTCATTTGAAAACTTGGAAGTATGGAAAAACGGATGCAGGGTAGCTGTTCGAATTTATGAAGCCCTGAAAACCTGCAAGGATTACGGGTTGAGGGACCAGATGACAAGGGCCGCGGTGAGCATTTCAAGTAATATAGCCGAAGGAGCTGAACGTGATTCAAAACTCGAGTTCATTCGGTTTCTGCACATTGCCAAGGGATCTGCCGCCGAGCTCAGAACCCAACTCTATATTGCCCGCGAAATTGGCGCAATCAACGTGGACATCCAAAAAGAACTGGTCGAAGAACTAAAAACACTTTCAGCGATGCTTCATGGGTTAATAAAGTCCATTCAAAAAAATCTCCCCAAAAAACACAAGACCTGATACCTAACACCTAAAACTTAACACTTAAAACCAAAAATTCCCTATGAAACCAAACCGAATATTCCTCTCTCCTCCGCATATGAGCGGCAAGGAACTAAATTTTGTCAAAGAAGCTTTTGAAAGCAACTACATCGCTCCGTTAGGCCCCCAGGTAGATGCCTTTGAAAAAGAGTTTTTCGAATATACCGGCATCAAACACTGCGTGGCCCTGTCCAGCGGCACCGCCGCCATGCATCTGGCCCTGCGGGAACTGGGTGTGGGTCCCGGCGATAAAGTGATCGCCTCTACCCTGACCTTTATCGGCAGCATTACGCCGGTCATTTTTGAAGGGGCTGATCTTTTTTTTGTGGATTGCGACCGGACTTCGTGGAACATGGACCCGGAGTTGCTGGCCCAGGAACTGGCGAAATGCGCAAAACGCGGCAAACTGCCTAAAGTAGTGGTGCCGACTGATTTGTATGGGCAGTGCTGCAACTTGCCGCGGATACTGGACGTCTGTGATGGATATGGGGTACCGGTGGTGTGTGATGCTGCGGAAGCCATGGGGGCTAAATACGCAAAAACGGGAGAGGGGGAGGGCGAGAGGGCGCCAGGGCCAGCGGGCAGTCCGCCTTGCGACTCACGACTTGCGACTTACGACTTGCACCACGCCGGCGTGGGTGCAAAGGCTTCGGTGTTTTCCTTTAATGGCAATAAAATAATGACAACATCGGGCGGGGGGATGCTGGCATCCGATGACAAGGAGTTGATCGATCATGCCCGGTTTTTGTCCCAGCAGGCCCGGGACCCGTTTCCCCATTACGAGCATACCCAGATCGGGTACAACTACCGCATGAGCAATGTTCTGGCCGCCATCGGCCGGGGGCAGTTGCAGGTGCTGGACGAGCGGGTTAAACGGCGCAGGGAGATTTTTGATTATTATCAAAAGGCTTTGGGGGATGTGCCCGGCATCGAGTTTATGCCGGAGCCCGAGTGGAGCCGCAGCAACCGGTGGCTGACCGTGATTTTGATTACGCCCGAGGTGTTCGGGGCTGACAGAGAGGCGGTGCGGCTGGCGTTGGAAGCGGAAAATATCGAGGCCCGACCGGTGTGGAAGCCCATGCATATGCAGCCGGTCTTTAATCCGCTGATTACGCAGATTGACGCAGATTTTAAAGGGCAGGTCTCACGCAAAGACTCAGGACAGAGGTCAGAGAACGGAAGGCGGAAGGCGCAAAATAAGGCTTACCCTGCCCGGGTTGTGGGGGGATCGGTGGCCGAAGACTTTTTTGACAGGGGGCTGTGTTTGCCCTCGGGCACGGCCATGAGCAACACCGATCTCGATAGAATCATCTCCACCCTCTGCAATTGTCAAAGATAACACCACCGTCCTTTACCCATTTGTGCTCAAAATACTCATAGCTAATGAGCTGAACATGCCCCACTGGAAAGTGTCGGTTGCTTTTGGCATCCTGCAGTTGATCGTTGGCGTCAGTGTGATGGCCGTCAGGCCATATGGTGTTTTGCCGATTATTTTCCTGCTCATTTATTTTTTAGCGTTTATCCGTTACAGCGCTTTTGTGAGAAAAAAGGTTGCGACCAAACCTTAAAGGACGGGTCTCGCGCAAAGGCGCAGGACAGAAGGCGTGAGGGCGGACTGTCCACGAATTTCACCAATTTTCACGAAAAATAATAATCCAATAATTCGTGATCATTCGTGATCATTCGTGTCATTCGTGGATATAAATCTTCGAGGACATTCGTGGATGAAATGGATGACTTCCTGCGAAAGGATTGGCCCCCCTACCGGATCAATCATGATAATGTCCTTGAAAGGGTAGAGGGGTAACGGGAACAAATCAGCTTTATCTGCCGCTTGAGATACAAAAGATACTTAAAAGGGCAGGGCGAAATTAGATTCGACTGCTGTAAATGGAAAAACATAAATGAAGAATCGATTCTCAGTTTATTTTAATATGATAATGATCGCTTTCATGGACACCCTATTGATTGGGGCATCATGGTATGGATCATTTTTTCTTCGGTTTAACTTTGATATTCCTGAAGACAGCTTTGGATTGATTATCCGGTTTTTGCCGGTTGTCATTCTGATCAAGATTATTGTTTTTTATTTTTTTCAGGTATACCGGGGCATTTGGCGGTATACCAGTCTTACCGATCTTTTCAATATAATCAAAGCCTCTGTTTTCAGCTCTTTGGTGGTTATACTGCTGATCCTGTTCAGTCATGGTTTCAGCGGGATCGCACGATCTGTTTTTATCATTGACGGGGTATTGACGGTTTTGTTTGTTTCCGCTTCCAGAGTTTGCCTGCGTCTTTATTTTGAAATGATGTCCGGAGAAAAAGCCAATAAGTACCTTATCGACAGATTGTTGGGACGAAAGAAAAAGGATAAAGAAAAAATTAATTTGTTGATTGTTGGGGCCGGGGACAGCGGGGAAAAAATATTCAGGGAGATCCATTATAATAAAAGGCTCAAATACAATGTTGTGGGTTTTTTAGATGATGCTTATGCCAAACAGAGAAAAATGATTCACGGGATTCCGGTCACGGGCAGGGTGGGTGAACTCAAATCGGTTGCTGAAAAACTGGGTGCCCACGAAATCCTTATTGCCGTCCCATCTGCAACGTCTGAACAGATGCGCACCATCGTGGACCAATGCAAGCAAAGTGGACTGGTATTTAAGACCCTGCCGGGGATAGGGGAGCTCATTGACGGCAAGATTACCCTGAATGCCATAAGAGATGTGGCATATGGAGATTTACTGGGGCGCACCGTTGTTCAATTGGAGCAAGATCGCATTGGAGGATATATTCAACGTAAACAGATCCTGGTGACCGGCGCAGCCGGGTCCATCGGATCTGAATTGTGCCGGCAGATCTGCCGGTTTAATCCGAAAACCATGATTTTATTTGATCAGGCTGAAAGCCCGTTGTATGATATTGATCTGGAACTCAAGCGCAGTTATCCGTATATAAAATTCGTTCCGGTTCTCGGAGATATCCGCAACCGAAGCCGTCTTGAAAATACGTTTAATAAGCACCGCCCAAGGATTGTGTTCCATGCCGCTGCTTATAAACATGTTCCCATGCTTGAACGTCAGCCCTGGGAAGCCATCTTGAACAATATTGCCGGTACCCGAAATGTGGTTAGAATGGCAAAAGCGTTTGATGTGGAACGTTTTGTTCTGGTATCGACGGATAAGGCGGTTCGGCCGACCAATATCATGGGGACAACCAAACGAATTACCGAATTGTTGATCCATGGACAAAATTGTGATGATCCGGAAAAAACACGGTTTATGGCTGTCCGATTTGGGAATGTGGTGGGCTCTGTGGGCTCTGTGGTGCCCTTGTTCAAGCAACAGATTGAGCAGGGAGGGCCCGTGACCGTTACCCATCCCGAGGTGACCCGATATTTTATGACCATTCCCGAAGCCAGTCAGTTGATTCTTCAGGCAATGGCCATGGGCAATGGCGGGGAAACCTTTATCCTGGAGATGGGCACTTCTGTGAAAATTGAGGATATGGCCAGGGATTTGATTCGGCTTTCAGGCCTTGAACCGGATAAGGATATCAAAATTGAATATATAGGCCTCAGACCCGGCGAAAAGCTGTATGAAGAACTGATTACCGAAGGGGAAAACATTGTGCCCACGGATCATAAAAAAATCATGGTCCTTTCCGGCCAGATTTGTGAACAAAATCAACTGAATGAGGATATTGACCGGATCATCGAACTGGCAAAGGAACAGGACAATGAAAAAATCAGGACAATGCTTAAAAAAATTGTTCCGGAGTATATGCCGAACACGCATTGATGGTCTCGTAAAGGTTCCACCGCTTGCATTTCGCAATCATTGATTTTAAAGCCAACAAAAAGGGTAAAAGATGACACAATCCAGGATTCATTTTGGGGCAGGTCTTTTTTTGGGTATTCTTGTAACCGCCGTTTTTTTTCATTTTTTTGCTCCCCGGTATGAGGTCGTCAACTCAGACAATGTATTGATGAAGCAGGATAAATGGACTGGCCAATCATGGCGGTATGAAGGATTTAAATGGAAGCAAATTACCGAGACGATTAAGGATTGGAAACCTGTTGATGCGGCGCTGTTGGAGGCGTTGAATATCCATGATATCAGTGATGCCAATTATTTAAATGCCCATATGGTGCGCTTGAAAAAAAAATATCCGATTCTTGAAACATTTTCGGATGAGGATATCATGGAAAGGATCAAATATATTTATGCAAGAAAAATCATGGTGGAACTTTATTTTAACAAAATGGAAACAAAATAACTGGCCGTCCACCAATTTCACTAATTTTCACGAAAAAATAATAATCCAACAATTCGGGGACGTTCGTGTCTTTCGTGGATATAAAACAACTGACATCCGAGGACCAAACCGCTGATGGTCCACTAATTTCACGGATTTTCACGAAAACCAATCAACCAATAATTCGGGGACATTCGTGTCATTTGTGGATATAAAACAACTGACATCCGAGGACCAAACCGCTGATGGTCCACTAATTTCACGGATTTTCACGAAAACCAATCAACCAACAATTCGTGGCCATTCGTGTCATTCGTGGATATAAAACAACTGACATCCGAGGACCAAACCGCTGATGGTCCACCAATTTCACGGATTTTCATGAAAACCAATCAACCAACAATTCGTGGCCATTCGTGTCATTCGTGGATATAAAACAACTGACATCCGAGGACCAAACCGCTGATGGTCCACCAATTTCACGGATTTTCATGAAAACCAATCAACCAATAATTCGTGGCCATTCGTGTCATTTGTGGAAATAAAACAACTGGAAGATGTCTGGAATAGTATATAAAACTGAGGTGTTTGAAATTATTGGCGCTGCCATGGATGTTCATAAAGAACTGGGTAGCGGCTTTCTTGAAGCTGTCTATCAGGAGGCCTTTGAGGTAGAGCTCGATAATAGAACAATACCCTTTGAATCACAAAAACAACTGGAAATTTTCTACAAAGGCAAGCGATTAAAAAAAGAATATTATGCAGATGTTGTTTGCCATGCCAAAATCATTGTAGAATTGAAGGTATTGAATAAGCTTACATCCAAAGAAGAATCTCAAATATTGAATTATTTGAAGGCTTCTGGGTTGAAGGTGGGGCTTTTAATAAATTTTGGCGGCCAATCACTGGAATGGAAACGATTTGTGTTTTAATCCATAACTGGTCCACCAATTTCACTAATTTTCACGAAAAACAATGAATTACTATTTCGTGGACATTCGTGTCATTCGTGGATATAACATGTCTCACACCCGATCACTAAACCGCTGACTGTCCTCTAATTTCACCAATTTTCACGAAAAACAATGAATTACTATTTCGTGGACATTCGTGTCATTCGTGGATATAACATGTCTCACACCCGATCACTAAACCGCTGACTGTCCTCTAATTTCACTAATTTTCACGAAAAACAATAATCCAATATTTCGTGACCATTCGTGTCATTCGTGGATATAAAACACCTCACACCCGATCACTAAACCGCTGACTGTCCTCTAATTTCACCAATTTACACGAAAAATAATAATCCAATATTTCGTGACCATTCGTGTCATTCGTGGATATAAAACATCTCACACCCGATCACTAAACCGCTGACTGTCCTCTAATTTCACCAATTTACACGAAAACCAATCAACCAATAATTCGTGGACATTCGTGTCATTTGTCGTACATTCCGCACCCTTTTGAAGGGTTGTTTGAGCAATTATTATTTTACGGATTTTCAAAATGAGTATTTTACTTCCTACGGAACGGTGAATACTTCGGGTGTGACCCCCATAGCTTGCAAATACTCGCGTTGAAAATCTTTTAACGGCCTTGCCAATTGACGGTTTTTACCCATGGTTATCACCATTATTCCGGCAAACTTGGTTGTCATCATAAAAGACGTCGGTTTCTTTGTCGGTCGCCGTTCCCAACCGGTTAATGTACAGTCGTTTGCTTCCACGTACTGGCGCATGGAACGCTCCATCAAACGCCAGATCAACAGGGAGATTAGAAGAACAAGACCAAGCACTTCGATTCTTTCAGCCTTTTTGAGAAAAATGCTGTTTATAATTGCCGGATCTTTCAGAAAGCTGAAGTTCTTCTCAATGCCGATTTGGCTCTTGTATAGTTTTAAAAGATCGAGTGCCGGCCACTCATCCTGTTGCCCGATCAGATTGGTAATCAGAACAAAACAACCGGCCTGAAGCCTTAATGGATCTACCTTTTCCGGTGCTTCAACAATTTTGGCCGTTAACCGATATTCATAACGCAACACAGTTCGCGGTTTGTTTTGGACGGGCCTTCCGCGACCATACTTGGGTATTTTTTCGATGTCGGCCGTTATCCGGTGATAGCCCCCGGTTGCCGTGTGGATGAGTTTCTCAGATGCCACCTGAGCATCGGCACGACAAAAAAAGGCGGTATCTGTCACTTGCCTGCAGACCTTTTCAAGCTGGCTACGATCCTGCTTTAACAGGCGATCAATTCTTTTGTGGCGGCGTTTGTCGTGGGCACTGGAATGCACGACGATGGCCCGGTATGTTTTACCGTATAGGTCAACGATACTGTCGTAAGCTTTATAGCGTGCTGTCGGTCGTTTGGGGCGGCTATATTCTTCGGCCAAAGGGCCTATGTCAATCCAGTTATCGGCACTTACCGCTTGACGGATCACCCGTCCACATTCGTTATAGGTGGCCGGCAGGCGTGATAAAAACATGGTTTTATCGGCTTTTCCCAGATTATCTTCGGTAACAAAAGCAGCATCAGCCACATAAACATAGGCTCCCGAGGCAAGGCCGTGTCGTGCCATATGTTTTGAGATATTAGTGAGCACCTCGTTGTTAATCGTCTTATCTGAGGCGTTGCCGTCCCGGGTGACGCCCAGGATAGGAATATTGCTGTCAACACACAGCATGGCTATTAAAAATTGTTTAAGGTCCGGCCGTTTGGCTTTGCTGTGACCGTAAGTGATTTGAAACGGTGGATCGGCCAGATCGTAGTCTCCATATACGCTGACTGATGTTGTATCAAAATGAACACGACGGGCATCAACGTCGAACACGGAAATGGCATTTTGGGCAAGTTGGGAAAAGATTTTCAACGTTCCGGTTTCAAAAATCTTGTCCATTGCCCGACCCAGGTTTGTATCGCAAAAGCAATCCGGCTCGATGGCTGATCCCAGCAGCAGTTCGGTATCTTTTTCTTCAAAAAATTCCGTTAACCTGTAAAGGGGCGTTCTCCCGGAAAGGGTATCGAGAACCATGGCCAAAATGGCCATGCCCGGTGACAGATCCATCTGGCTGTCAACTAAATGGTTTATGGTTTCTACCAGGTTAATGCGCTTGGCATATTGCTTGACAATGGGCAAATGCCTGGCATCGGTGAATGTCATCTTCTCGGTGTTCAGCTTTTCCATTATACCCCCAGATGCCTTGGAATTGACGTTTGAGGGTAGTATATCAGTAAGTGTTTGAAATGTCTAGATATTTTTTATTTATAGTTATATCAATATGTTGCGAGTATTATCTACTTGATTTAACTGTCTTTTAAATTGGCCCATATTCCTTGCTTTGGGGTGCGGAATGTACGATTTGTGGATATAAATCTTCGTGGACATTCCTGGATGAAAGGCAAAAACAAAAAAAACTTGCGGAGTTCTGTTTGTCTTATTGTTTTGCTAAAATTTTTGCTTGGCATCTTGGCGCGAGAGTAAAAAATGAAAAAAACAATCAACCTGATTTTGATTATTAGCGCGGCGCTGTTCATTTCAGGATGCAGTTCCGGTCTGAAATGGTATAAACCGGGCTGCAACCAGGTTGATTTTAATCTGGACAACCTGGAATGCCGGATAAGTGCCGAAGAGATTGCCCGGCAGGCCACCCTGACCGGGGAAAAAATAGACCTTGAGGTCTTTGACCGCGTATACCACAATTGCATCTTATCAAAGGGCTGGACCCATGCGCCGCCTGGTTCAAAGAAAGTCAAGGCCGTCACGCTTGCAGAGGTCCATGGGGATATTGCCGTCGTATTTGGTCGCCGGCTTAAAATACCACCCGGTTTAAACCTGGTCAGAAACCAGATCTCAGGTTTTCAGGATCTGAGGATGCAATCGCTCTTTTTCCGAGGCGATGGACCGGTTTTCCTAAACATGATTGTACAGGAGACCCTGTCCGGAAAATTTGAACCCATTGATTATCCGGTAAATGAACCTTTTTTCATATTTGAAAAAGGGCCGGGCGAAAAAGACCCTGACCGGCTCAGATGGACGGTCTTTGCCGGACAATTCAAAGGAGGGTGGGTGGCTGGCATTGGCGCCTACCTGCTTGTGGATAAATCCCGGCGAATCACCTTTGTGCTGACCCGAAACATCAGTGTTCCCGAAAAAACACCGCCCAGGGGGCTCAGGCTCACAAAAAAACAAAAAAAGGAGGTGACCGCCTTTGCCGACACCTTTCGTTGCGGCCGGGTCTTCAGTATTGACCGCTCAGCGCTTGCAGAACATAAATAGCCACCATTCAAAAATAGGGCGAAAGCAAATGGCTTTGGGTCTTGTTTAAAATCCGGACACCGAAATTGGTTTGTCATTTGGTGCCTGTAAAATCGCTTGACTATAAGACTGTCTTGCGGTTAAAATATTTATTCGGACTGTCAGATCTGTTTTCTTAAATAATTATATATTGCGCCCCGTGTAATCCAGGGGTTGGTGCTGCACCTAATTGATTTCTTAAGAAACAGATATAGTGTTATCGTGACGCCCAACATCACGAGGCCATGATATCACTACAGAGGGGGAAATTATGAAAAAAATGATCGCTGTAATTTTAATGGTAACAATGGTGTTTATCGGTGCACCGGCCGTCATGGCCGCCGACAATACAGACGACGCTCCTGAAACGGGTGTAACTGAAACCGGCGCTGCTGAGGCCGGCGCTGTTGAGGCCGGCGCGGCTGCCGGGACCGGCTTGAGCACCGGTACGATGGTAACGATCGGTGTGGTTGCAGCTGCCGTGGTTGGTGTTGCCCTAGCTGCAGGTTCTAGTGGCGGCGACGATGGTGGCCATACAGGTCATACAGGTCGTTAAAATGGCTAAAAAATCGTCCATTAATAACCTGAGCACATAGGGATGAACTGAATCGTTCCATTCCCCGTAAAAAAACACCTTTTCCTTTACCATGAAGTTATTGAAGGACTTTAAGGGTAACATCGAATCATTCAATAATTTTGTTTCATGTTCTTCCCGCCCTTCATGGCTATTAATACAGCTGTTTCTAAAACTAATGACAGTGTATGGACAAATACTAAAATTCAATTCTGCTGAATCCATCAACTCTGAATCCACAAGAATTATACCTGACGATAATTTTTGTGGATTTTGTTTATCAATTCCAACCAACTGGTACCGCTATGATAAAAAAAGTGTGGATCTTAATTTCTCTGGGGCTCTTTTTCGTTGTCACGCCCTCATATTGCCTTGAATATAACGGCATGTCCGTCCCCCCGGAAACCATTAAAAATCTGTCTCCGGAAACCATTCAGAATCTGCCGGCCGGGGTTCTCAAACAACTGCCTCCGGATGTTGTAAAAAGTATATCCAAGGAAAAGAGAACGAGCCGGCCGGCGGATTCGACGGTACCATCCGCCGATACGGTAGAATCAGTGGAATCGGCAATTGATAACAGCGAAATCAATTCTCTTGAAGAACTGTCCCTGGAATCACTTGAGAAAGAACCGGCTGAAAAAGAAGAAACAGACAATAAAAACGAAAAAAAAATCCGGCAGGATTTTACAGCCCAAAATGTTTCCGTTATTGAGAAGCAATACCGGTATGGCTATTCTTCCCTGCTTACCGGCAATTTACAGCAGTTCGGATACGATGTTTTCAGATCCGCCAAAGCAAAACCCTCCAGCCTGGCCGTGCCGGATAAAAATTATATTCTGGGAACCGGGGACAACCTTCTTATCAGGGTATGGGGCACATCCGTGGATGTCGAATACCCTGCGGTTGTCGATCGCGAAGGGGTGATCAATGTACCCAAAATAGGCCCCATTCCGGTTGCCGGTGTGAAATATGGGGACGTTGAATCAGTTGTCAAAAAAGAGGCTGAAAAATATATCCAGGGCATAAACATCAATATTACGTTAATCGAACTCAGGAGCCTTGAAATTTATGTGGTTGGTGAGGTCAAAAATCCCGGGCTTCATATGCTTCCGGCCTTTTCAACTATCTTTGACGGGCTTCTCTATGCCGGGGGGGTCAAAAAGACGGGAACCCTGCGAAAAATAAAACTCTACAGAAATGACATAGAAATTCAGCTGTTTGATCTTTATGATCTTCTCCTTAAAGGCAATCGAAAATCCGACACCACACTTAATAATAAAGATGTCATATTTGTGGGGGAAATTGGAAAAACCGCTGCCGTGGCAGGTGCCGTAAATAACGAGGCAATTTTTGAAATAAGCGGTACAAAGAGCATAAAAGAGCTGGTCACCCTGGCCGGCGGTGTTCTGCCCCAGGCTTTTGGAGACCGCATATATTTACGCAGATTCGATAAAAACAAGGCGTTTGTTGTCCAGGATATCAATATGGAAAAAACGCCTGATGCCTGGAACCGAATCAAGGTCGGAAACGGTGATCTTCTGGAACTTGATTTTATGGGATCGTCGCTGCCCTATGTTGTCAGGCTGTCGGGAAATGTCTGGAAGCCGGACATATTTAATTATCGGGCGGGCATGACCATCTCCGATGTTCTGACCACGCCGGATCTTTTAATGCCCGATTCTTTAACAACATTTGCGCTGATATTCAGGTATGACAGAAAAACGACCCGAACCAGCCCCATGCGGTTTCCCCTGTCCAAAGTTTTTTCCGGAGAATATGATGCCCCCCTGCAGCCCTATGATAAAATCATCATTCTTTCCAGGGAAAAAATCGGCATAAAAGAAAACATCACCCTCGATGGGGCTGTATGGAAACCGGGTGAATATAAATTTGAACCCGGCCTGCGGCTCAAGGACGCCCTGGCCCTTGCCGGCGGGGTAAAGCGTGAAGCCAGGACCGATAAAATTGAGGTAACAAGACAGATAAAGACAGATGAAAAATTTGAGACAGAATATATAAAACTCGACTTAAAAAAAGATAAAAATTTTACGTTGCAGCCCAATGACGCTATTTTTATTCCTTTGCTCAAAGATTATGTTGTAAAGCTTGAAGGCCATATCTGGAATCCAAAAGTATTTAAATATCATGCCGGCATGACCCTTTCGGAAATTCTGATTTCAAAAGACCTGCCCAGGCCGGAAGATCTTTTAAAACCAGGCACTTTAATGGATTTTGGGTTGATATACCGGTATGACGGTAAAACCACGAGGACCAAGGCCGTTCGTTTTCCCCTGGCCGACGTGTTTAACGGAAGCTATGATGCAGCGGTTCAGCCTTTTGACAAAATCGTTGTTCTTTCCAGGGAAAAAATCGGCATAAAGGAAAATTTCACCCTTGAGGGGGCTGTATGGAAACCGGGTGAATATAAATTTGAACCCGGCCTGCGGCTCAAGGACGCCCTGGCCCTTGCCGGCGGGGTAAAGCGTGAAGCCAGGACCGATAAAATTGAGGTAACAAGACAGATAAAGACAGATGAAAAATTTGAGACAGAATATATAAAACTCGACTTAAAAAAAGATAAAAATTTTACGTTGCAGCCCAATGACGCTATTTTTATTCCTTTGCTCAAAGATTATGTTGTAAAGCTTGAAGGCCATATCTGGAATCCAAAAGTATTTAAATATCATGCCGGCATGACCCTTTCGGAAATTCTGATTTCAAAGGATCTGCCCAAGCCTGAAGATCTTTTAAAACCAGGCACTTTAATGGATTTTGGATTGATATACCGGTATGACGGTAAAACCACGAGGACCAAGGCCGTTCGCTTTCCCCTGGCCGACGTGTTTAACGGAAGCTATGATGCAGCGGTACAGCCCTTTGATAAAATTATGGTGCTTTCCAGGGAAGAAATCGGCATTACGGAAAATATTCACATCGCGGGAGCGGTCTGGAATGGGGGGCAATACAATTACCAGCCGGGGTTGAGGCTAAAAGATGCCCTGGCCCTGGCCGGCGGGTTGAAATTTGGGGCCGGGACAGAACGAATAGAAATTGCCCGGCAGACCATAAAAGACAGCAGAATTGAAACCGACTATGTCATGCTGGACCTTGAAAAGGATGGGGGCTTTCTTCTGCAGCCCAACGACTCCATTATGGTTCCGAGAATCAAGGATGCGTCCCTTGTTAAAAAAATTACCCTTACCGGTGAGGTCCGGTATCCGGGGACCTACACCATTAAAGAAAACGAAACGGTTTCCGATCTTATTTCACGGGCCGGCGGTTTTACCGAAGATGCCTATTTTTACGGGGCAAAATACACCTCTGAAAAAGCCCGGGAGATCCAGCAGAACAGCATCAATAAAATGATCGAAAAACTGCAGTTAAGTTACATGCAGACCTCGGCGGGAATGACCCAGACGGCCACCTCCGCGGAAGATGCACAATCCGCTGAAATTGCCGGTGCCGTTGTACAGGGCCTGCTTGACAAATTGCGGTCAATCAGGGCCGAGGGCCGGGTGGCCATCAAAATAGCCGATATCGCATCCTTCAAGGGCAGCCTGTATGATTTCAAGCTCCAGGACGGAGACACCCTTGGCATACCTCAAAAACCCGCCTTTGTTTCGGTTGTGGGAAGCGTCTATTCCCCGGGCTCATTCCTCTATGAACCCAATAAACGCCTGAATTTTTATCTGGGAAAAAGCGGCGGTGCCGCTAAAACAGCCGATAAAAAATATATTTACCTGTTAAAAGCAAATGGTGAAATTATTTCCATGGCCCAGAAACACGGTTTTTTTAAAAATTTCGGCAACACGGTTCTCATGCCGGGTGACACCATTGTGGTTCCCGAGAACCTGGAGCGTGTGCCCTATCTCAAAATTGTAAAAGATGTTTCAGACATCGTCTTTAAAATCGCTACCACTGCCGGGATCGCCTTTGCAATATAGCCGATTCGTCATCATCTGGTTTACCCTATAGTTGCATAAAGTTGGCGTCGTGCATGGTCTGCACCCCCAAAACAATATAAGGAACACATTATGAAACGGGCCATCATTACCGGTATCACAGGCCAGGACGGGTCTTATCTGGCCGAACTGCTTCTGGAAAAAGGCTATGACGTACATGGCATCAAACGCCGGTCGTCACTTTTCAATACCGATCGCATCGATCACATTTACCGGGATCCCCATGACGAAAAGCGGCGATTTATCCTGCATTACGGTGATTTAACGGATTCATCCAACCTGACGCGTATCGTACAGGAGGTGCAGCCCGACGAAATCTACAACCTGGCGGCCCAGTCCCATGTGGCGGTGTCCTTTGAATCCCCCGAGTATACCGGCCAGGTGGACGCCCTGGGCACGCTGCGGCTTCTGGAAGCCATCCGGCTGCTGGGACTGACCGAAAAGACACGATTTTACCAGGCCTCCACCTCCGAGCTCTACGGTCTGGTGCAGGAAACGCCCCAGCGGGAAACCACCCCTTTTTATCCGCGCTCTCCCTATGCCTGTGCCAAGCTCTATGCCTACTGGATCACGGTCAACTATCGGGAAGCCTACGGCATTTACGCCTGCAACGGTATTTTATTCAACCATGAATCTGTCCGGCGCGGTGAAACCTTTGTGACGCGCAAAATCACCCGGGGCCTGGCCAATATCGCCCAGGGACTGGAATCCTGCCTGTACTTGGGCAACCTGGATGCCCGGCGTGACTGGGGTCATGCCAAAGACTATGTGGAAATGCAATGGCTGATGCTCCAGCAGGACCACCCGGAAGACTATGTGATCGCCACCGGCAGACAATATGCGGTGCGGGATTTTCTGGACGTCGCCGCTGCAGAACTGGGTATCCATATTCGCTGGGAGGGCAATGGTGTGGCAGAAAAAGGGGTTGTGGATACCATTGAGGGCGATTTATCACCGGCCTTAACGCCGGGGCAACTGATCGTGGCCGTGGATCCCGCCTATTTCCGACCTACGGAGGTGGAAACCCTGCTGGGCGATCCACGCAAAGCCAGAGAAAACCTGGGCTGGATCCCCCGGATTACCTTTAGGGAAATGGTTCAAGAAATGGTTCAAAACGACCTGGACCAGGCCCGCCGGCATGTACTTTTGCAAAAAAACGGTTTCGATCTGCCACTGCGCAAGGAGCCGTAACCTTAAAACCGCATGCCTCACGCAAAGGCGTAAAAAAAGGCAAACGGCAAGGGCCTTGGTGTTAAACTTTGCGCCTTTGCGCGAGCCAAAAAGAGAGGAGATACCGGTGCTGAAAAAGGAAGATCGAATTTTTGTGGCCGGACATCGGGGCATGGTGGGCTCGGCCATCGTACGCGCCCTTCAGCACAAGGGCTACGGCCGCATTATCACCCGGGACCGCAGCGCCCTGGATCTGTGCGACCAGGGGGCGGTTCGAGGGTTTTTTAAAAATGAACCGGTGGATGTGGTGGTGATTGCCGCCGCCAAGGTCGGCGGCATCCTGGCCAACAACATCTATCCGGCGGAATTTATCTACCAGAATCTGATGATCGAGAACAATCTGGTGCATGAGGCGTTCCGAGCGGGGGTGCGCCGTCTGCTCCTGCTCGGATCTTCCTGCATCTATCCCAAATACGCCCCCCAGCCCATGACGGAAGAAGCCCTGCTCACCGGCCCCCTTGAACCGACCAATGAACCGTATGCCATTGCCAAAATTGCCGGCATCAAGCTCTGTGAGGCCTACAACCGCCAGTACGGTACGGCTTTTGCCGCGGTGATGCCCACCAACCTGTACGGGCCCGGAGATAATTTTCACCCGGACAACAGCCATGTGCTGCCCGCCATGATCCGCCGGTTTCACGAGGCCAGAGAAAATGATGCCGAAAATGTGGTTGTCTGGGGCAGCGGCAAGCCCCGGCGCGAGTTTCTCCATGTTGATGATATGGCCGAGGCCTGTTTGTTTGTGATGACGCTGCCGGAAGCACCCCTGAAACAAGCATTGCTCAGTTACCCGCATCCCTGTTTTCTAAACGTCGGCACCGGGGTCGACACGAGCATCCGCCGGCTCGCTGAAACCGTTAAAACCATCGTCGGATTCCGGGGTGCATTGGCCTTTGACCCGGGCAAACCGGACGGCACCCCCCAAAAACTGCTGGATGTCAGCCGAATGAAAACCCTTGGCTGGCAGGCCCGCATCAGCTTAAACGATGGCATCGCACAAACCTACCGGTGGTTTCTCGACCACCGGGGTCGTTTGAGAGGCTGATACAGTGTTGCCTCGGTTGAACGATTATACGGGTTTCAGCTATTTAGCGCCGGCGGGGTTTTGCCCGACCCGTGGGCATGGCCGCTAAGGGGTTGTCCGGCCAGTAATGTTTGGGGTAACGACCCCGAAGGTCTTTACGAACGTCAAAATAGGTGTTCGCCCAGAAGTTTGCCAGGTCCCGGGTGACCTGCACAGGGCGTGATGCCGGAGAGAGCAGGTGCAGCATCACCGGCACCTTGCCCCCGGCGATGGTGGGGGTATCAACGGCACCGAACATCTCCTGGAGGCGCACCGCCAGGATGGGAATATCGCCGGCCGCGTAATCAAGGGGAATGTTAGAGCCGCTGGGCACGGTGAGATGAGTGGGGGCCAGTCGGTCCAGGCGGTTTTGCTGGTGCCGGGGCAAAAGGGCGGAAAGGGCGCCTTTCAGATCGACGCGCTGCAGGTGTTCTTTGCCGGACATGCCGGCAAGAAAGGGCGCCAGCCATGTTTCAAGGGTATCTGAAAGGCCCTGGTCCGAAACATCGGGCCATTTTTCAATACCCGCTGCAAGACGATGTAAAAACAGCACCCGGGCCTGCCAGGCCCGGGTTTTCTTGTTCCAGGGCAACATGCCCATACCGCTGATCCGTATCCCGGAGATCAGGGCTGCGGTCACCCGGTGGGGATCAGGATTGAGCAGGGCCTTGTCGCTGATCACCAGGTGGTCCAGCCGCTGCTGCCGGTGGGATGTCACTCGATGGCTGCCCGGATCCCAGACGATTGTTTCAACCTGCCGGATCTGACCGGCAAACCGTGTTGTCATCGTTTCCCGGTCCAGGGGGGCCGCCAGATAAATACGGGCATTTTGCTGATTGCCGTCCAGATCCGGTACCACCAGATATTCTTCTACGCCAAGGGGCTGGGGGTCGCTGAAAAAAGCCCCGCGACCGTTGGCCAGGAGATAATGCCCGCTGTTTTCCCTGCGCTGCCGGGCAATCCGATCCGGATAGGCATAGGCCAGTAACAGGCCGGCTTTGTCCGGGGATATGGCCGCCGATGGAATATCCAGCCGTTTTTCCAGGTGATGCACCTGCTTTAAAAGGAGACGGCAGGTATTCACATCCACCTGTATTCCTGAAAGGCGCAATGGGTTGTTTTTTGCCACGGCCTGGAGCACTTCCACCCGCAGGCGCACATCCGCGTCCCAGTGACCCGGCCGGGTATGGATAATATCCCGGGCTTCCAGTAAAACCGCGAGGTGACAAGCCAGGGAACCGGCCTTTTCCTTCCGGCCTTTTAAAATCATATGGGCCAGCCGCGGATGCATGCCCAGATCCGCCATTTTCCGGCCATGGGCGGTTACCTGCCCCTTTTCATCCAGGGCGTCGAGGCGCCTGAGCAGCCGCCTGGCCGATGTAAAAGCGGCGGCAGGGGGCACATCCAGCCAGGCCAGGGTCTCAGGTCTGTCAAGGCCCCAGGCCGCCAGTTCCAGGGCCAGGGGACAAAGATCGGCCTCCATGATTTCAGGGGTATTATAGGGAGCCAGGGTGTCATGGCGCTCTTTTGGCCACAGACGATAACACACCCCCGGTTCCAGGCGACCGGCCCGGCCCCGGCGCTGATCGGCCGAAGCCCGGGACACGGCAACGGTTTTCAGACGGGTCATGGCACTGCGCACATCAAAACGCGGCACCCTCATCTGCCCGGCATCCACCACCACACGGATCCCTTCTATGGTCAAACTGGTTTCGGCAATGGATGTGGCCAGTACAACTTTACGCATCCCGGGGGAGCAGGGGCCCATGGCCTGATCCTGCTCCCGGCGCGACAGCGTGCCAAACAGCGGGGCCAGGATAGTGTTTTTTCCGATATCGGTGGCGGCCAGCAGACCATGCACCCGCCGGATTTCCGGGGCCCCGGGGAGAAAAACCAGGATATTGCCACTCTCTTGCTTCAGGGCTCCTACCACCGCCGATGCGGTATTTTGCTCAAGGGTTCGACCGGAAGAGGGCGCACTATACTCGGTTGTCACCGGAAAGCTGCGCCCACTGGCTGTAATCACCGGGGCCTGGCCCAGCAGCCGGGCCACCGGATCTGTGGCCATGGTGGCGGACATCACCAGTATCCGAAGGTCTGGGCGCACCTCTTTTTGTACATCCAGACAGAGGGCCAGCCCCAGGTCGGCGGGAAGGCTTCGCTCGTGGAACTCGTCAAAGATAACCAGCCCCACGCCTTCTAAAAAGGGATCTTTCTGCAAGTACCGAGTGAGAATGCCTTCGGTAACCACCTCTATGCGCGTGTCCGGGCCCACACAGCTGTCCATACGCACCCGATATCCCACGGTTTGTCCCACACCCTGTCCCAGCAAATAAGCCATTCTCCGGGCCGCAGCCCGGGTGGCCAGGCGCCGGGGTTCCAGCATGATAATGCGCTTTCCCGCCAGCCACGGTGCCTTCAGCAGCGCCAGGGGGACCAGTGTTGTCTTGCCGGCCCCGGGGGGCGCCTGTAAAACAACACTGGTGCACCGGGCCAGGGTCTGACCTATTTTAGGCAGCACCGGTTCAATGGGGAGTTTTTGCATCGTCATTATAGAAAATCGGTTTGGTTTTACTTGTCCGATGGTCTTTTTTATGTCAAAATCGGTTATAAAAAATAATGTGCTCTGAGTTGTGCAAGATGAGAAGTAAAATAGCGGCCACCCCATGCTCTGTTTTGTACATAAAAACAAGCAATTCAAAATTTATATACTAATACCTATTAACCTGTTAAGGAGCAATCCATGATTCATGTCATTGCTGAAATCGAACTCAACCCGGAGAGCAAAGAAAGATTTCTCACTGTTTTACACCAAAACATACCCAGCGTCACATCGGAAAACGGGTGCCTGGCCTATAATCCGGCCATGGACGTGGATGCCGATCTGCCGGTGCAGGGGAGATTGCGCGAAAACAGTGTCACCATCATCGAAGCCTGGGAAAGCCTGGATGCCCTCCACGCACATTTAAAAACACCCCACATGGCCGCCTACCGGGAGGCCACCAGAGGCTTGGTCAAAAATGTCGTGGTCCGGGTTCTGGAACCGGCATAAACAGCTCGTGCAGCGCAATTCCGCCACAACCGTGAAGCGATTTTTAACTCGCCCGTCGGTGGACGGGCGGACCCGGGAAGAAAAAAACAATCACCAGAATCAACACCGGTAAAAAGGACATGTAAAACAAAACCTCCCGGATGGAAAAGATATCCGCCAGTTTCCCCACCACCGGTGTCATGATACCGCCTATCCCATAGGCAAGCCCCATCATCAGGCTCGATACCATGGCCCTTCCGTTGGGGACCAGTTCCTGGGCCATGACCACCCCCAGCGGCATTGCCGCCAGCAAAAAAAAGCCCGCTAAAAAAACACCGGGATAAATCCAGTTTCCCGTCAGATGCAAAAACAGAAACAAAACCGGGGCCATCAGGGCAAAATTGACGATAAACACAATTTTATAGCCCACCTTGTCGCCGATATATCCGCCCAGAAGGCCGCTGAGGGCGCCGGCCACCGTAAACAGGGCCACCAGGGTGCCGATGGAGATCAGCGAATACCCCTGTCGGGCATAATAAACCGGCAAAAAGGTTAAAAACGACTGGCTGATCAGGGCCCGGAGCACCATTACCAGCCAGATCAGAAATATGGGTTTCCACACCGGGCCGAGGGTGTTTTTGATGGAACCGATGAACCCGAGTTTTTTAAACCCTTCTTCCCGGGGCATGGGCACCACCCGGTACAGAAAAAGCAGGACCACAAGGCCGATGATCATGGTCACCGGCGCCGCCTCAAGGCCGTAGGATGCCACAAACCAGGTAATAAACAGCGGGCCAATGGCAAAGGACAGGGTGCCCCCCATGTTAAAAATCGACATGGCAACACCCATGTTGTTGCGGGCATAGAGTGTCACCATACCGGCCACCGAGGGGTGAAACATCGAAGACCCGACAGATCCCAGGGCCGTGAAGAGCAGCAGTATCCAGAAACAGGGGGCAAGGCCGGTTAACGGAATAAACACAATGGGCAGCAGCAGCCCGCCCAGAATAAAAAACCGTGTCCGGTATTGATCGGCCAGGTACCCCATCGACGGTTGGACAATAAAGGCCAGAAAGCGGCTTAACCCTGCAATGAGGCCGATCTGGGCCATGGTCAACCCCAGTTTTTCCACATAGGCGGGAAATAACGGGCTGGTAAAGGAGCTGTAAAAATCCCCGGTAAAATGGATCAGCGTAAGGGCCATGATCACCCTTGCGTTGCCGGATTTCAAAATTTTCAATATAGTATCGCCTTATTTATAAATCAAACTTAAGGCGGAAATGATAGGGTAAGGGCAGGGGAGAGTCAAGAATAAGAATCGTAACGGCTCACAAAATATGGGCCAGAAACTGCCGGGTGCGGTCCTCTTTGGGGTTGGTGAAGATCTGTTCGGGGGTCCCCTCCTCAATCCAGTTGCCGCCGTCCATGATCAGGACCCGGTTGGACACATCCCGGGCAAAATGCATTTCGTGGGTCACGGCAATAATGGTCATACCCTCTTCGGCGAGTCGCTCCATAACATCCACCACCTCCCCCACAAGTTCGGGGTCCAGGGCAGATGTGGGCTCGTCAAACAGCATGATTTTGGGCTTCATGGCCAGGCTCCGGGCAATGGCCACCCGCTGCTGCTGCCCCCCGGAAAGTCTGGAAGGATATTCATTGCGCTTGTCGTTCAGGCCCACCCAGTCCAGCAGCTCTTCGGCATAGGGAATGGACTGGGCCTTGCTCTGTCCCAGCACGGTGACGGGCCCCTCGATAATATTCTCGATGGCCGTCATGTGGGGAAACAGATTGAATGACTGAAAACACATGCCTGTTTTTTTTCGAATCTCACGGATATGGCCATTGTGTTCCCGGGTGGGTTCCCCGGCCGTAATGATCACCCCATCAACCTCGATGGTCCCGGCGGTGGGTTCTTCCAGAAAATTGATACAGCGCAAAAGTGTACTTTTACCGGACCCCGACGGTCCTAAAATCACCACCACTTCGCCAATCTGAACATCCAGATTGATCCCCTGCAGTACATGCAGGTCCCGGCCGAACACCTTGTGCAGGTTGTTTATTTTGATAATTGCCTCTTTTGAACTCATCAGTAGATCTTCCTTTCGCCGCGGGCCATGTGTTTTTCAATCTTTTCCTGAACGGTCTGTAAAACAATACACATGACCCAATAAATCAGGGCCACCATAATGAGCATTTCAAGGGACTGAAAATAACGCCGCCCGATCTTGATGGCCCGGTAACTGAGCTCCCACACGCCCATAAGGGATACCAGCGACGAATCCTTTACCATGGCGATAAATTCATTGGAAACCGGCGGAATGATCACCCGCAGGGCCTGGGGAAAAATAATCCGCCGCATCTTCTGGGACTCGGTCATGCCCAAAGAACGGGCCGCTTCGGTCTGGCCGACTTTGATGGACTGGATACCGGCCCGCACGGTTTCGGTCATATAGGCCCCATAGCAGACGCCCAGGGCCAGTATCCCGGCGGGTATGGCGGGCAGGGTCATGGCTCTCTGGGCCCAGGGAATGCCCATTTCTGAAATCGCCTTGCCGACCTGGGGCAGGGCCAGATACCACATATAGACCTGGACCAGCATCGGTGTACCCCGTACCAGGGAGACATAGGCCGTTGCAATGCCGTTGGCAATGGGGTTTCGGGACAGTCGGCCCATGGCGCCGAGAACAGCCAGAATACAGGCCAGTGTGATGGCCAGAACCGACACCAGTAGCGTAAACCCCATACCGGTGAGGATAAACCCCAGCCATTTAAACATAAACTTGAAATCAAGCCCCAGAACAATCAGGCCCCCCACAAGACAGGCCATGAGCGCCGCAAGGGCAATCTTTAAATTAATATCGAAGCGCTTGTTGGCAGCTTCGATTTTGGCCATCACGGCCAGGGCCTCGGGGGGAATTTCATTTACGGTCTTGGGGGCTGACGGTTCACTCATCATATTCTCTCCAGAATAAAAAAACCGGTTTTCCACACCGCCCGGTTGGTTATGGAAAACCGGCATCAGTAAAAAAACAACTTACAGTTTGGGAATCAGGTTCGTTCCAAAAAACTGGTTTGAAAGTTTTACCAGGGTGCCGTCATCATACATGGATTGAATCACCTCGTTGAGTATGGCCAACAGGGATTCACTGTTTTCCCGGCTCTTGTCCAGGGCAAAACAAAGGGGCTCGAAATAGGGCGGATCGCCCAGCATTTTAATCGGACACCCTCCGCCGCAGCCGCTGCGCATGGCTTCGGCAACCGTCTGGCGGGAGGTAAAAACCGCATCCAGGCGCAACCCGTCCCCTAGGGCCAGATCTTCAATTTGATTGGCATCGGTGGGATAATTCTTTAATTTAGCCGTCCAGGGCTGATAAACAACCGTCACCCCTTCAATCTTGAGGTCTTTGTTCAGATAGCGCTCGTTAGTCGTCTCACTGGCCACACCAATGCGTTTACCGGCAAGGTCCGCAAGGGTTTTAATGGTGGTGTTATCTTTATGAACGGCAAACTGGGCCGGGGAGCTGTAGTAGGGCATGGTGAAAAGCAAGGCCTGTTTGCGTTCGGCCGTTGGCGTCATGGAACCGATGGACACATCCCAGCGTTTTCCCCACTTGCCCGCGGTGATCAAATCCCAATCCGGGGTGACGTGCTTGACCTTAAGCTTTAATCGTTTTCCCATCTCCTTGGCCACACTGATATCAAACCCTTCGAGTTCACCCTTGTCATTGATGAAACTCTGGGGGGCATAATTGGCATCCGTGGATACGACAATTTCTCCCTTTTTTATGATTTCATCGAGAACCGTTCCCCCCCAGCTGCTACCGGCCAGGGACAACATAAACCCAGCTATCAGTCCAACAGTTAAAAATTTTCTCATTTAAGATCTCCTCCCACTAAAAAATTAATAAAAATTACCATTTGTTTTTTGAACCTGCCTATAATACCCAAAATAGGTATTATTTACAACCGGTATGTTTGGGTGCCCCTTTTTTTCCATACCGCCATCCACCATTACCAGATAGCTTCTCCGGATTCCGCTTTTCCTTTGGAAAGATAGGGAATAATGGTCTGTGTTCTCATAACACCATTGATCCGGCGAATATTCTCGGCGACAAATTGGCCGATTATTTCGGAATCCGAGCTTAAAAAATTACGTGTCAGACTAATTTTAACAATGATATCAATATCCCCGGGCACGGAATGAAGTTCTCTAACCTCATTTAAGGCAAATATTTTATCGATAATACGTTTTTCATCTTTACCTGTCTCTAAAACTATGAAAACAAACGCCGTTACACCGAGTTGCATCTCGGGAAATTCCGATTTTTTGATATTGATCATTTTATCTCGAAACGCCTCCATATCTTTTGGAATCAGGTTGTCAATCAAGGTTTTGTGCTTTAGATGTTCCCCTTCCCATTGATGAAACGATATATACAGATACAGATCCGAGACCGTGCGCCTTGGAAAGGCTTCCAGCAGCCGGCTTTTTTTAACGATTTCACATAGCGGACGATAAATCGTCTTATACCAGCTAAGGGCCGCCGAAAAAAACAAGACCTCTTTTTTGGTGTTTTTTTGTAAAAAAACCTGATGCCGTTTGATCTGTTTGACAAGGTCGTCATACTGCCCTATTTCCGTCAGGGTAATGGTGTCCGGGAGTCCGGTTTTTTCACAAAACTCGATTTTTTCACGATACAGGATATTCTGCAATGTGTTTTTAGACGGCAGGAACTCGACAACACGGCCTCTAATATCCGGGGCCCCCAATGATTTAGCGGCCGATACGCGATGGTTGCCGTCCACAACATAATACTCGTCTTTGATCTTAAACAAATTGACCGGCCCCAGGACTTTACCCTGCCGCATGGCTTCCTTGACATGAATAAATTTTTCACGCGACAGGGTCTTTTTCAGGCGGAACCGACTGTCAAAATCATGATATCGGCCAACACTGCCGACAATTTTGCCTAAAGGGACCGTCCGAACACCTATTTTGCGGCTATCAAAGGCCTGCTCCGTTTGCTGAATTTCCCTGAAACTTTTGACCTTGTCTTCATCGGGTTTTTGTTTGATGGACCGTTTAATTTTTGTACAAAAGCTTATTTCTTCGGAAAATTCGTTTTCTTTAATCTCAAACACATAAGCGCCGCAGACATTGATCACTTTCGTCTGATTTTCTATCGTTATTCGATGGGCGGGATCATCAAATTGATGATGAATATGCCCATGGAGAAAATAGCGGGGGCAATACCGGTTGATCAGCTGTCGAAAACAGTTAAATCCCCTGTGGCAAAGATCCTCGGCATCGTGAATATGGCGCGGCGGCGCATGGGCAATAACCATATCGACACCTCTGTGCCACCATATTTTCCACCAAAGCCCCCGGATTATTTTTTTCATCTGAAGCTCGGTATACTGGTTGGGGCCGCCGTTATACCACATGGATCCTTCAAGACCCAGTATCTTGACCCCGCCAAAACGCTCCAGGTGACAATGCATGTCAACGCAACCCACCGGGGGTTTTGAATCATACCGGATGTCATGATTGCCCCTGACATAGCATAAAGGCGCCTGAAAGGCCGATGATAAAAAAGAAAGATACTCCGGGGGCAAATCACCGCAGGATATAATCAAATCCAGGTGCGGGAATTTATCGGGATCGACTTTGGGATAAATTGTTTTTTCGATGCTGTCTGAAACCGCCAGTATTTTCATTATGCCGCCGCTGTCAATAGCTCCGCCCGCTTTTATGCGACGAAGTGATGAGCCTGATAAAATAACACAAATGGACTCAAATGACCATAAAAAATCAGTACGGTTCAGCGATCCGCCATCATCTTTGAGGGGGGCTTGATTGCGTTACCAAACGTTACTTATGTTAAGGTTGCGAAAAATTTTTATCTGTCCGGAACAATGACAAAATAAAAAAACAACTTACCATATGGGTATCGATACCCTCTATAACAAGGATACGGGGTTCACCGGTCAGTGGTTGAAAAAGCCTAAAAGAGTGTAATCAAAAATATGGCATACTTTTTGTATTTTTATGCCATATCGTTTAAAAAAGTAAAGATGCCCGGCCCAACGGACCAGGCTTTTCGAGACAAAATAAAAATATTAACCACCTTAAATTCAGGAGTAAACCATGACAACACCCGATTATGACCTTGTTATTATCGGCGGGGGTTCCGCCGGATTGACTGCGGGCATGTATGCTGCCCGGGCCAGATTAAATGTACTGCTCATCGAAAAACTGGTTCCCGGCGGACAGATACTCGTAACCGACTGGATCGAAAACTACCCGGGCTTTCCGAAAGGCATTTCCGGTGCCGACCTGGCCCAGAAAATTCACCAGCAGGCGGAACGCTTCGATCTGAAAATAGAAAACGGTGAAGTGACATCCCTTGATCTGTCAACTCCGATAAAAAAAATAATTCTCGGCGACAAAACCATTACAAGCCATACCCTTATCATTGCATCCGGCGCTTCTCCCCGAAAACTCGGCGTTCCGGGAGAAGAACAATTTTACGGCAAGGGCCTTTCCACCTGTGCCACCTGTGACGGTCCCTTTTATAAAAACAAGGTTGTTGCCGCAGTGGGCGGCGGCGATACAGCCGTTCAGGAAAGCCTGTACCTGACAAAATTTGCCCAAAAAGTATATTTGATTCACCGTCGGGACCAGTTGCGGGCCACCGGCATTCTAAGGGAACGCGCCCTGGCCAACGATAAGATAGAAATCTTATGGGACACGGTCCTCACCGGTATCAGCGGTTTTTTCAATGTTGAAAAGGTAAGTCTTAAAAATGTCAAAACCGAAGAAAAAAAAGAAATGGCCGTAGATGGCTGCTTTCTCTGGGTCGGCATACTTCCCAACACCGGTTTTGTAAAAAATGCCGTAGAAACCGATGCCGGTGGATTTGTCATCGCCGATGAAAAAATGGAAACATCGGTACCCGGCGTTTTTGCAGCCGGAGATGTGCGCAACACCCCCCTCCGTCAAATCGCCACTGCCGTGGGTGATGCCGCCATCGCCGCTTTTTCGGCAGAACAGTATATTTCCGGCTTAAAAGGATGAATAAAGGTTAAAATTGTCCATCTTGACAAGGGGTTGCGATTGAAGAAAGGTTTGATACCCGTCAATCGCAGAATTCCTGATAAAAAGGAGGTCATCGGGTACATTCTTTATCTTTTATGTTTTATTTCATATATATAGATAATACTTCATAAGCGGTGTCAATAATGCTAATAAGTATTGTAACGTATTTTTATAATTATGTTTTTTGCAGTTACAAAATAGGGTTAAATGGGTTTGTAAAGATCAAAAGGCAACCGGTTTTATAAAAAAATAATTTTTTGTTCACAAGTGCCGTTTTATGAACAATCCATCTACCTGATTTAAACGATTGCGGGCCCACTGTCTCGGCTTGAATGACACAACCCATCACACGTATCCTCTATTTGCACCGTCTCAAATAATGATGGTTTCGTAAAAAGTCCAACCCCTGCGTTGCGCTGTAGCCCGCAATCATTCAACATACGATGGTTACGCCTCATAATTGCAAAATTTGCGCGCCTTGAATTTGAACCTTTTACGAAACCGTTTAAATACGACTTTTTACGAGTTCATCAAATAATACCTAAGCGCTTATCATATTTTTACAAAATTGTGACGACACGAATTAAAAAAAACACCTTTTTCGGATTATTGAAATATATTGACACATATGGCAAGGGCTGATATGTGTTGCCCTGTTAGTAGCAACACATGCTGAACCAGCGCCAGGACACCCTCTGGGTTAAAAAAACAATTTTTAAGAAGTATGTTTCGGAGCTTCACAATGAGCATTGTCAGCCCTAAAATATCCCTTTTAAATTCAGAACAGATCAATCAGGTTCACAAATATACCTTGCAAATTCTTTCCGGTGTCGGCATCAGGGTGGATGCCGGTCAGGCCAGAGGTTTATTTTTAAAAGCCGGATGTAAAATAAAAGACCGCCAGGTTTTCATTCCACCCGAAATTGTGGCATGGGCCATCAATGCCGCTCCTGCCAGGGTGGATATTTATGACCGGAAAGGCCATCATGCCTTTCAGCTGGGCGGTAATGTTGAAAACAAAACCCGTTTTGGCATCGGCGTTACCAATCTCTTTTATCAGGATGTGCAGACCGATACCGTCGAGCCGTTTACCAGACGGCACCTGCAAACGGCCGTAAGGCTGGGCCAGGCCCTTCCTAATTTTGATATTATATCGACCCCGGGTGTGATTCAGGATATTCCGTCACATACCGCCGACCTGTACACCGCACTTGAAATGGTGGCCAATACAGTCAAACCACTGGTGCTTCTGGTGTCCGAGCAGGGGTTGTTTGAAAGCGTGCTGGATTTGATGGCGGAGACAACCGGTGATCTTCATCGGCACCCCTGTGTTCTTCCCTATGTCAATCCAATCACCCCACTGGTGCTCAACGGGGAAACATCGGAAAAAATAATGGCCAGCATTGGGCGCGGACTGCCCTTAATATACAATAATTACGGCATGTCGGGTGCAACGGCCCCCATCACACCGGCGGGTAGTCTGGCGGTGTTAAATGCCGAATTGCTGGCGGGACTGGTGTTTACCCAGCTTGTAAAAGAAGGCGCACCGGTGATTCTCGGAAGCCTGCCCGCCGGTTTCGACATGAAAAACATGCTGAGCCTCTATACGCCCCATACCATGCTGTTGAACCTGGCATGCGCGGAAATGCTCGCCCATTATCATCTGCCCCATTCAGGGACCTCGGGGAGTGTATCGGGCTGGGGGCCTGACCTGCTGGCCAGTGGTACCCTGTGGATGAACCATTTAACCGGTTGTATAGGCAAGGTGGGCATGGCACCCTTTGTGGGAGGCAATTTTGATTCCCTGGCTTTTTCCCCGACGCTGGTGGTCTACGCTGATCAGATTATTCATCAGGCACGCCTGTTTTCAAAAGGATTTACCTTAGATGACGAATCGGTGGGCATGGCGGATGTTTCGGCAACCGGTTCCGGCGGCAACTATCTGTTATCGGAGTTGACCTGTAAACTCTACCGGGAGATCGATTACAGTAATGATATATGGCCGGGGCTGACCCTTGAAAACTGGCAGGCCAAAGGATCACCCAGGGCAGATACGGTATTGAGAACCTATACCGGTCAGTTGCTTGAAACCATGGCGGCCCCGGAAGATCACGGTCATATCATGGAAATGGGTGAAGCGTTTTTATCCAGGCAGTTAAAATAAATTGAGTTATTCGAGAATCAGGGAGGGTCATTATGAAAAAAATACTGGTGTTGGGTGCAGGATTGGTGGCCAGGCCCCTTGTTAACTATCTGCTTGACCAGTCGGCCATGACGGTGACTGTGGCAGATCAGGCGTTTAAAAAAGCCCGGGCCCTTGTCGCGAACCATCCCTCGGGTACGGCCCTTGAGCTGGATATCAACAACCAGGCGCTTTTAAAAAAAACGGTTTCCGGGGCGGATATCGTTATCAGCCTCTTGCCCTGGGTATTTCACCCGAAAATCGCCGCCCTTTGCCTGGAATACCGAAAACACCTGGTGACGGCTTCCTATGTAAAAGATGAGATGCAGGCAATGGACGCCGCGGCAAAAGAAAAAGGATTGATTTTTTTAAATGAAATTGGCGTGGACCCCGGTGTGGACCATATGTCCGCCATGCAGGTTATTAATGGGATCAAAGATGCCGGGGGAACCATCACCGGCTTTCATTCATACTGCGGCGGGTTGCCGGCCCTGGAAAACAACAACAACCCATTGGGATATAAATTTTCCTGGAGCCCGGAAGGGGCGATGCTTGCGGCGACCAATGACGGCCGGTATATGAAAGACGGCCAGGTGATCGCGGTGCCAGGCAATCAACTCTTCGAGCATTACTGGCTTGTGGACATCCCCGGTGCCGGTGCCTTTGAAGCCTATGTGAACCGTGATGCCATACCCTACAGGGAAATATATGGTATTGAAACCACCCTCAATATGTACCGGGGAACCCTGCGCAATATCGGTTATTGCGAAACCTGGGATTTTTTTAAAAAACTGGGTATGCTCAATCGCAATATGAAGTTTGATTTTTCCGAGATAAGCCCCCGCCAGGTAATTGCCAATATTATCAACAGCACCGGCGAAGATCTAAAAAAAGAGGTGGCCGCTTATCTTAAAATTCCCGAATTCGCCCTGACCATCAAAAAGCTCGACTGGTTGGGTCTTTTTGACGATAAAAAACTCGATATTGGTACCTGCAGCGTATTTGACATGTTTGCCCATACCCTTCAAAATAAACTCATTTACAATGAAGGTGAAAAAGACCTGTTGATTCAGCACCATGAATTTACGGCCGAGTACCCGGATCACAAAAAAGAGCGGGTCACAGCCACCCTCATCGATATGGGGATACCGGGCGGCGACACGTCCATGTCCCGCACGGTGGGCCTGCCCGTGGCCATTGCCACAAAATTGATCGCAGAGGGTAAAATCGATCTCACAGGTGTTCATATCCCGGTGCTGCCGGAAATTTATGAACCGGTGCTGGCCGAGTTGAAGACCTTGAATATTGCCTTTACGGAACGGAAAACAGACCTCGGTGATTCGGTAAACGGCTGACCCGGATAAGCCGGCGCAGTTGAAAAGGCAGACACCATCTGATCGTAAAATTGGGTCCAAGAAATCACAAAATACAAACAAACGCCAAATAATAATGCAATGCCATTGACTTAATACAAACAACATTTGTTTTTTACCATGAAGGGCATGAGGCACATGAAGGTTAAGGTCGGATAATGCATTGTTTTTCTTCCTGTTCTTCAGTAACTTCATGGTTTTAATTGATCCAAAAACAACCGAAAATAGAATCGAACGGCATAGTGATTCATGTGGTTGCTACCTAAAGTTAATGACATTGAATAAAAGGGGAGACACCGCGATGAAAAAATTATTGATCCGGGCCGAAGATAAGAATATCTGGGAACGCCGGGCACCCATTGTTCCCGATGATTTGAAGGATATTATCGAGCAAACCCATGCCCAGGCCTTTGTGGAGCAATCCCCAAACGGTTTTTCAAGGCCGATGATTATGAGGCTGCCGGTGCCGTTTCCTGCCAGGGGATGGCTGCGGGGGAGGTGATTTTCGGCGTCAAGGAGATTCCCGAAGAAAAAATTATAGGCGGCAAAACCTATCTTTTTTTTTCCCACACCATCAAGGGCCAGAAATCGGGAATGCCCCTTTTACAAAAAATCATTTCCAGCGGATCGACCCTCATCGACTATGAGAAAATTATCGACGATAAAAACCGACGCCTGATTTATTTTGGCCGGTATGCCGGTGATGCCGGCACCATTGATATTCTTTCGCTTATGGGGGAATACTGGGAACACCACGGCCTTGACACGCCCTTTCTAAGCTGCCGCAGGGCCCATGAATACGCCTCGGTGGCTGATGCCCGCTCGCATTTACAAGAAATAGGCGATCATATCAGAGAAAAAGGCCTTCCCGAGGCGCTGAGCCCTCTGGTCATCGGCATCATGGGGTATGGGAATGTATCGGGGGGGGCCCAGCAGATACTCGCTTGTCTGCCGGTGGAAACCGTTGAACCCGATGCATTAAAATCCCTAATAAAAAACGGCCGTGTCAACCCTAAGACCATATATGTAACGATTTTCAAAGAAAAAGACCTTGTTTGTTCCAAAGAGAACAAACCCTTTGATTTAAATGAGTATTATCAACACCCGGAACGCTACAAAAGCTGTTTTGACGCGTTTTTACCTTATATTACCATCCTCATCAACGCGGTTTACTGGGAAAGCAACTGCCCCCGGTTTGTCACCTGGGACAGTCTTGAAAAACTGTTTAAAGAAAATAAAAACCCCAAACTGTGCGGTATTGCCGATATCAGTTGCGATATAAACGGTTCTGTGGAATGCACGGTTCGCTCCACCGAAACCGATATGCCGGCCTACCTGTGCGATCCGCTCACCCGTACCACCAAAGACGGCCACAAGGGAGAGGGCATCGTTGTGCTGGCTGTGGACAACCTGCCCTGTGAACTGCCCAATGATTCATCCACGTTTTTCAGCAACCAGTTAAAACCCTTTGTGTCCAACATACTGGCCGCTGATTACCACAACTGTCTTGAAGATTCAGGCCTGTGCCCGGAAATTAAAAAGGCGGTGATTGTCTATAACGGTAAACTGACCCCGGATTTTAATTATTTAAAAAAGTACTTGTAAGTGATGGAAAAAAACATTAGGCATCAACCGTTTATTTTTCACTATTTTGTTTGTCTCCGGCCTGGCCGGGTTAGGGGTTTATTTTATGAAAAGAAGTTTACATGCGGGAAAAAATTTAAATGGCGGGTTGAGTCTCAATATTCTCACCGATGACGAGCTTGATGAAATCCACCTGGCCACCATGGAGCTGTTGGGAACAACCGGTATTTTTATTGAAGATGAAGATGCGCTCGCCTGTTTTGCCGACAATGGTGCCCTGGTGGATCGAAAGCGTAAAATTGTAAAAATTCCGGCCTATATGGTGGAAGACGCCATCCGCACGGCCCCATCCAAGGTGATTTTGTATGGCCGCGATCCGGTACACGATATTGTGCTGGAAAGCAATCGGGTCCATTTTACCAATTTCAGCGAAGGGGTGATGATCAATGATCCCTATACCGGTGAAAACCGGCCGCCCATGAAAAAGGACCTGGTGGACAGTGCCGTGGTCATCGATTATTTGGATGAGATCGATTTTTGCGAAAAAGCATTGGGGGCCCACGACGTCCACCAGGACAGCGTACCGCTGCACAACGCTGAGGTGTACCTGACCCACACCAGCAAGCATTGCGCCTTTGGTCCGGGCAACGGACGGCTGCTGAACAAAATCATAGAGATGGCCGCCGCCATTGCCGGCGGTATTAAAAAGCTCAAAGACAGGCCCCTGGTTTCCTTTACCACCTGCCCGGTCAGCCCGTTGCAACTGATCCGGGATTGTTGTGAAATTATAATGGAATCGGCTAAAAACAATGTGGTGTGTAATATTCTGTCCATGGCCATGGCCGGCGGAACCGCGCCGGTGACCCTGGCCGGCAGCCTGGTGACACATAATGCGGAAATATTAGGCGGCCTCACCCTTTCCCAATTGACCCGGAAGGGGGCACCGGTGATTTACGGCAGTTCCACCACCGCCATGGATCTGAAACTGGCTGCGGCCACGGTGGGAACCCCCGAGTGCGCCCTGATCAGTGGCGCGGTAGCCCGACTGGCCCGGTATTACGCGTTGCCGAGCTATGTTGCCGGCGGATAGGGCGACGGTAAAATTTCCGACAGCCAGATGGGCCACGAAAAAACCCTCACCGGACTGATACCCGCATTGGCAGGTGCCAATATGATTTACGGTCTGGGAATGGTTGAAAGCGGCATCACCTTTGATTTTGGCCAACTGGTGTTAGATTGCGAGTTTGCCCGCATGATCAAACACACGGTGGGTGGTATTCCGGTCAATGATGATACCCTGGCTCTGGATGTGATCAAAAAAGTGGGCCCCGGTGGTGAATTTCTCACCCACGAACATACCTTCAGGAGAATGCGAAGCCAGTCCGCACCGGAACTCATCGATCGAAAAACCCGGGCGGTCTGGGAGACCGCCGGTTCCCTCACGTCCCACCAACGGGCCATACAAAAGGTGCATTATATTTTGGAAAACCACACCCCTTTGCCGGTCCCGGACGATGTTCTGGCAAAAATCCGCGCCATCGTGACGGAAACGGAAGCGGAAATGGGGATTTCGGGTAAATAAAAAAAGCAAGGAGTTTTTATGAGCAAACAAATTTTAACCCGCATGGGAGATGGCGAACGCCTCTGGATGAAGGCCGCCGATGTTAAAGCGGATATAGCAGACGGCACTGCCGATGCCGCCGACAGGGGGGGCATTCCCGAGATCAGCGATGCGGAAAAAGAACAGCTTTTCAATATCATTGCCGATCCTTCCAGAATGGTCAGCGTCTCTCCCGGTGAAGAAGTCATCGTCAGTGACGATGGGTGCACCATGAGTTTTTATTCAGGCCAGGACGGCGGGGGGGTCGGTATCCCTTTAAGTCGGCAACAGGCCATTTTGACCTATGAGCGGGCCTGCGGTGCCGATTCTACCTCCATGGGCCACAGTGATTACAGCTACAAACCGGTGAAACCCATCATCAATTTTGAAACCGGTGAATATTACAACACCTCCATGGTCACAACGGCTCCTTTGTTTTACGGCGCCCAGCCCAATCTGGGGCTTTATTCCCAACCCGACGGTCCCTGTCCCAACCCCGGCGAACTGCTGCCCCTGGGCAAAATAAAAGAAGCCCGGGAGTCTCAGGAACAGGCGGCGGGGTATTTAAAAGACGACCTTGTCTTTATCGGTAAGCGTCTGGCGGAAGTCGGTCTGGAAGGGTTGAATTTCGATACCTGTGGATCTGCCGGTGACGCTGACTTTCTGGCGGCCCTGCAGGCGGTGGCCGAACTCAAAAAAGCGGTTCCCGACCTGCCGATTCTCATGGGTGCTTCAGGGGAATTTATTCTGGGAATGCACGGCGAGGTAACTTTTGACGGAAAGCGTCTGGCCGGGTTGTATCCCCAGGAGCAGGTCAAGGTGGTGGAGGCTGCCGGGGCCGATATCTTTGGCCTGGCCATTAACACCAGCACCAGTGAGTCCGTTGCCTGGAACCTGGCCAGGGCCGTAACGTTTTTAAAAGCCGCCTCAGCGGTGTCGGATATCCCGATTCATGCCAATGTCGGCATGGGGGTCTGCGGCATCCCCATGATGGAACAACCCCCCATAGATGCCGTCACACGGGTTTCAAAAGCCCTGGTCCAGATCGGTAAAGCCGACGGGTTGTAGATTGGTGTCGGCGACCCTATGGGGATGCACAACGCTCATATCCTGGCCTCATGCATGGGAGGCATACGGACCGCCGGAGATCTGGTGGCCTGGATGCAGATGACGTGCAAGATGAAAATCAATGCAGCCAAAGCATATGTAGCGGACAAACTTTCCATCGATGTCATGGATCTGACCAATGAAGAGGTGATGCGGGAAATCAGGGCCGACCTTAAAATCGGCACCGTCACCGCCATTGCCGGAAGTCCCAGGGGAATTCGTGCCAAATACAGGATCGCAGAGGTTTTGGGAATCAATATCCGTTCGGTGGATCTTTTTAAACGCGACCTGGGGATATAGGGGCCACAACCAACCAATGAATAAGCGATCTTGCCGTTTTTCTGCCGGATCGCTTATTTAATCAATATCCATATTTTTTCACCTGGCTTGAGTTCACTGGACTTGTCAATGTTGGGAATATCACTTTTGGCCTGCCCTTTTTTATAATATTTTTCGACAATTGACTGAAGAGTATCGCCGCTGGCCACACAATAGCGCCAGTAAATGTGCCCGTCTTTTCGGAGTATAATCTTTTTATAGTGTTCCAGGGCACGCTCCCTGTTTTTTAAAATATTAAGGGTGACCCCCCTTCCAATATCATAGATACCCACATGGGGGTTGTGCTCGAGCAAAACCGGATAATATTTCCCTTTTCCATAATATTTTTTTGCAATGTCCCAAAGCGTATCCCCCTCTTCGGCATGATAGAGCCAAAACCGGGATTCTTTCTGGCGCAACTCTTTTGCAACCGGTTCCTCTTTTTCAGGGGCGGTCTTTTTAATTTCCACCAAAGGCTTACTTTCTTCAGGATTTTCCCCCTGGGTGTTTTTTTCACCACTGTCGGCGACAGTTGATATGGCCGCTGAGTCGGCTTCGGATACCGGCGGGGCAAAAATTTCCACATCTGTGGATTTTATGGTCGAGACCTTTTCTCCAGAAGGCACTATCTCCAGCCGGGAGGATATTTCTTTCTGCGCCAAGGGGGCGGGAATTTTTACTTCGATGGGTATTATATCACCCCCCTTTTTTTCAACAGTGGTTGTCGCCAAGGGAGGAGCGATCTCTTTTTGCGGTAATGTCGATTGGCCGTCTATTATCTGTTTTATCGGCGTTGGTGAAGTCGTGACCACTGCTTTGGGTTCCGCTTTTATTTTATAAAATACCGCCTTTTTTTCTACGTGCGCTGTTTTTTCAGAATCATTGCAGCCTGATAAAACAGATGCCGATATGAATAAAGCGATACCCATGCTGACCCCTATGGTTGTTTTTTTCATAAAAACATATCCTTTTCTTTTAATATTAAAAGACTTCTCGCTGTTTCGTATGGATAATTTTGACCAGCTGCATCCCGGGGTGCCCACACAAAATAGCGAGGAACCTCTTAAAACAACTCAAGTTGAACCGGCCCCCTTTTTTGGATACCGTATTTCTTGCCATACTCAATCAGATGTGGGGCCAGATCTTCCACAAACGGGGATATTTGCCGGGAGATGGTTTTTCCATACACCCGGCGTTTTTTTACGTAACTTAAATAAAGCTTTTGCTTTGCCCGTGTCATGGCCACATAAAAAAGGCGTCTCTCCTCTTCAATATCGTTTACGCGCCCGTTTTTTTCAAAGGGTATGAAACCATCCTCGCATCCGGCAATAAAAACAACTGAAAATTCAAGTCCCTTGGCCGCGTGCATGGTCATCAGGGAGACGTTTTCAGCCTTTTCATCATAGCTGTCACTGTCGGTTTGAAGGGCGATATCATAAAGAAAAGAAAGGGTGTCTTTACCATATCGCCTTGATGTTGTCTCTATTTGCTGTACAATTTTTTTAATATTTTCATCACCTTCGATAATGGCGCCGATCCCCGTGTGGTTGATAATCTGTTCCAGTGTTTCCGAAACACTGGCGCTTTCGGCAGCCGCTTTCAATGCAATCGTTTTTTTTATAAAAGCCGTTAATTTAAACTGTTTTGCTGTGGTTATACCATTAATGGGCAATCGTAAGGCATGATCCATACCCTCGGACAAGTTAAATTGATTTTGGTAACACCAGTTTTTAAAAAGCGTTGCTGTCTTTTTGTCGATTCCGGGTTTTGAAACGGATCTCACCCGTTCAAAATCGATAAAAGAGCCGGCTGAAGCGGTAATTTTAAGATAGGATATAATCTCGGCAACACCCTTTTTGGTGAGCATGTTTTCCTTAGAGGCGATCTGACAGGGAATGCCGGCACGCTCAAGAATTTCCTTAAATATCTCTCCCTGGGCAAGAGTCCTGAATAAAACCGCAAAATCAGAAAAACCATAAGGCGCTTTTTGTTTTTCAATATCAATAGTTTCAAAATCCATGGAATGGAAACCAATTCCGCCGATGAGCGTTTCAATACATTTGCCCACCGTCACGGCCTCTGCCTTTTCCGAAATACTTTCAAGGATCGTAATCGTCCCGGGACCGGGTATATTAGAGTATGTTCTGGTCTGACCCCCGGTCATCTGATGATTTTTAATGACCTGGTAGGATGCGGCAAGAATGGTCTCAGTGGAACGATAGTTCCGATCCAGGTGAATCTCTTCTGCATCAGGATACAGTTTTTTGAAATTTTTAAAATAGATGGCATCCGATCCCCTGAACCCGTATATGGACTGATTTGGATCACCGATAACGCAGACACCACTTGTTTTTTCCATATCATCGCGCCGGCTTCGGGATTCGGGGGGGGCGAGAATATTTAAAAGTTTAACCTGTCCCTTGTTAAGGTCTTGATATTCATCTATAAAAATATATTTAAAGCATGTCTGGTACCGACGGCGAACAGTTGCATCTTTTTCAAAAAGGGCAACTACCCTGGCGATCAAATCGTCAAAATCATACAGGTTCTGAACCGATAAAAGCGCTTGATATTTATGATACACTTTTATAAAAAAAGCCCTTTCTGCTTCTATTAGGGTCTCTTCAAAGGCGGTGCTGGCGATATTTTGTTTGGCCAGACTTATTTTTTCAAGCATCTTGTCTGGTGATAGCGGCTTTTTTTCCGTAACATCTTCCAGCGCCTCTCTGATCAGATAGCCTCTATCAATATCATCGATAATACTGAATGATGTTCCCTCAATGTCCCTTAATATTTTAACACAGAGACTGTGGAAAGTAACCACCAAGGGGAGCTCTGTAGCGGTTTTCAGGTTGCGCTTCAGCCTTGTCAGCATCTCTTTGGCCGCTTTTCGAGTAAACGTAAGGGCGAGAATATGATGGGCCGAAATATTTTTTTGATCAATGAGAAAAGATATCCGCCGGGTCAGGGTGCTCGTTTTCCCCGTACCCGGACCCGCAACAATCAATAAATAATTGCTTTTACTTTCAACCGCTTTTCGTTGCCGGGGGTTTAGGGTCTCGGGTATACGCACGGGTTGGTTTTGGGCAGGCGGTTTTTTTCTTTTTCCCGGTTTTTTTATATCTTTGGTTGGTTTTAGACCCATGGTGCTTTCGGGTATGTCAAATAAGCTTCGTTGACCCATCAGCGTTTTACGTTCGCCGGGGTTGAAAAAGGTTACTTTTCCATATTCACCATCATAGCCAGGGCTGATGTTCAACCGATTTGCCCGCATTCGGCGGATGGCTTCTCCCAGCAGGGGAATACCGGCTTTATCTATCTTTTCAATGGAGTGGGTGTGTAAAATTTCAAATTCAGGGCCCAGGGTCTCGATGGCCGTCGTATATTTTCTCCCAACCGCCTTGCTTTGTGGCCCTACCCTGAAAATATCAGATAAAATATGGGTCAGGGGAACAATACAGTGATAAGGATTTGCCCTTTCTGGTTTTCTCCCGGATGCCCGGTCGGCCAGCTGCATTACCCGGTATAAAACGCCAAGGGTCAATTTTTTCCCGCAAACAGGGCATATGCCTTCATTTTTAAGTGTTTCTTCGGGGAAAAGATGAACCCCGCATTTTCGATGGCCGTCTAAATGATATTTTCCCTCTTCGGGGAAAAATTCATAGGTACCTAAAAATTGTTTCTTATTACCGCACTTAAGTGCGGAAAAAATGCTATCATAGGACAAATGGGTATCAAAAATATTGGCTTCGCGACCGAGATTTCGGGGTGAATGGGCGTCGGAATTTGAGATAAGGGTTATATTATCCAATTTTGATACCCGCCAGTTCATGGCGGGATCAGAGGAAAGACCGGTTTCAGCGGCAAAAATATAATCGGAAAGATCTTCAAAACACTCTTCTACAGCATCAAATCCCGATTTTGACCCGAGCATTGAAAACCATGGGGTCCATATATGGGCGGGTATCAGGATTCCCCCATCAGATGTTTCAACGACAACTTCAAGGAGATCTCTGGCATCGAGTCCCAATATCGGTCTTCCGTCGGACGTTATATTCCCTATTTTATCGAGTCGCACGTTGAAGCGGTCAACACTTTCAATATTTTGAAAAAAAACAAGGTTGTGATTTTTGCGCACCCGGTTATTTTTTTTGTATATATTGCTTATCTCGGTCTGGAGTAGGAAGCGGACCTTGCTTCTACAGGATTTTGGCACCTTTTGATCACAGCGTTCAGCAAATTTCTTTTGTAGTTTGAAAAGCCCCGGCTCAGCTTCTTCGAGTTTTTCTTTTATTTCCGAGACCCATCCGGGGTGGGTAAAATCACCTGTCCCCACAACCGTTATGCCTTTTAACTGTGCTGCAATATAAATATTTTCCAGATCGAGGTTTTTAGCCGTGGCCCGAGAATACTTTGAATGGATGTGTAGATCCGCTATAAATTTCATTTTTTATTCTTTTCCGTCACCACCAGTTTTGTCTTGTTTACCTAATACAAAAAGGGTATATATATTGGGTTTGGGTATATATCAGTGGTTTCAAAATTTGATTATATAAATTTATAAAGCCATATCGGAATACTATATTAAAAGGTATAAGTCTATGGGATTATTATCATCTTCCGTTTCTATCACGCGGTATAAGGTCGAAGGCGAATTTGAAACACCTGTGATTGAATCCGTCAGCCGGGGTCTTAAACAAAATATACTGCATGAAATAGATCAGAATGAGGCTGAAAAAACATCAGGATGGACATCTTTTAACAACCCTTTTAAACCCGACTTTGAGGGCTCTTCTTTTTTGATCGGGACCCATTTTATCTTTTCTTTGAGAATCGATAAAAAAACTATCCCTTCAAAAATAGTACAAAAATATTATGCCTTGGAAACAGCTAAAAAACTGGCTGAAAGCAACAGGGATTTTTTATCCCGCAGTGAAAAAAAACTAATCAAAGAACATGTGATCACTGTTTTAAGCCTTCGTATTCCGGCTACCCCTAATATTTATGATATTGTCTGGAATTATGAAGAAAAGGATTTGTGGTTTTTTTCAAATCTTAAGGCAGCCAACGAGGAACTTGAAACCATTTTTTCAAAATCGTTTAAATTAACACTGATCCGTCTTTTCCCATATACAATGGCTGATTTGACATGTGCCCTGAACGATGCTGATCGTGATGTCCTTTCAAAAATGTCACCTTCTGAATTTACGAGGTAGTCAATGCTGGATATATCTGTTGCATATAATCGTTATAAGTTTTTAGGCGATGAGTTTTTAACCTGGTTATGGTTTTCAATGGAAAAAGACCATGATCGATTGACAGCACCGGATAACGAACCCTTTTCCATTGAAATCGGCAATCGTATCGTACTGGAAAACAGAATCAACGAGGCGGTTGAAAGTATTACCATCAAGGGTGACGATGCAGGATTGGAAGAGGGTATCCTGTCCTTAAAAAAAGGTGCTCTGGTAACGGAGCTGAATTTAATTTACAAGGTGGGCAACCAGGAATGGAAATTTAATATCAAGGGTGAAAGCCTGAGCTTTTCAGGCCTGAAGCACCCTGATATAGGTGTGGTTGAATCCGGTGATCAGGTAGAGGGGTTGGTTATAGAAAAACTTTTTTTATATGAAAAAGTCTCAAAAATAATCGATCATCTGTTTAAACTGTTTATCGATATCAGACTTAAAAATGAATGGCAGACCGACTTTATCCCATCTATTAAAGCATGGGTTCAGTCAGGTTTGAAAAAATAAAAAGGGCTTTTTTTTAACAGAATCATATTGATATTTTGTCAACAATTCACTATTTATGAACAAAAAAATAAATTTCTTTAAAACACGACCTTATTTGAACTTAAAAATATAGTTACAGGCTTATTGGGGCTCACATATTTTTTAATGATATAAAGGTATTATTGTAGTTATTAGTGTTATCAACAAGCCTTATGAATAATTATTTATATATAGATATATAAATAAAAAGGAATGTAAAATGAAATTTAACGTCAATAAAAAAGATATTCTGGATATTCTTTCTAAAATTCAAGGCTTAACCGGCAGAAAAACAAATCTCATTATAACCGAAAATGTTTTAATTAAATCCAGTGACACCGGTATTTCAATTACGGCAACGGATCTGGAAACCGGGTTTGAAGGATTTTATCCGGCTGAAATTGAAACAGAAGGCGTTATTGCCATCAATGCAAGAAAATTATATGAAATTATAAGAGATTTTCCAAATGAGGATATTCTGATCAATGAAGTGGAAAATCACTGGATAGAGATCGGAAAAGGAAAATTATTGTATCATATCGTGGGAATGAATCCCGATGATTATCCTGAAAATGCGGTTTTTGATGAAATTCGTTTTATAGAGGTCGACTCCGGCGTATTACGGCGGATGATAGAAACAACGGTTATCATAAATAGTCCCTCTGATGAAAAAAGGGCCCACCTTACCGGTGTTTTGTTGGAAAGAAAAGAAATAGACGGTCAAAAGATGGTTCGAATGGTTTCAACAGATGGCAGTCGTCTGAACAAAGACGAGTATATTGTTCCTGAAGAGGCTGACTTTTATCCGTCGGAAAATATTATTATCCCCAAAAAAGGATTGTCTGAAGTCGCTAAATTTTTAAACAGGGACGGGATGGTAAAGATTGGGGATAAAGATGATAAGTTGATCATTAAAAAAGACAAAGAAACCATTATTGTCAGACTTCTTGAAGGAGATTTTCCCGAGTATGCGGACGTCATTGTAAAAGATGATAAAAACATATTAAAGATGGATATTAAACTGTTTACGATGATGCTTAAACGGATGTCGATTTTGTCTTCGGATGAATATAAAAGCGCGATATTCAGCTTTAAAAATGACACGCTGACCATTAACGCAACAAATCCGGATATCGGAGAATCAAAAGAAGACATGGTGATTAACTTCAATCGGGACGCTATTGAGGCTGCCTTTAATCCAAAGTATTTTTTAGACACCCTGGGTTTGATTGATGGTGATACCGTTATGATTTATATCAAAGATAATGAAAGTCCCTGTTTGTTGGAAGGGGTGGATAATAAAAGTTTTATAAGTGTAATTATGCCGATGAGAATATAATGGAAACTATTGAAAATAATTATGATGCAAGTAGTATAGATGTTTTAGAAGGTCTTGACCCGGTTAGATTGAGGCCTTCCATGTATATTGGTAATGTAGATGTCGAGGGACTTCACCACCTTGTTTACGAGGTGGTCGACAACAGTATTGATGAAGCCATGGCCGGATATTGTGATACGGTTTCCGTAACGGTTCATCCCGATAACAGCATCAGTGTTGAGGATAACGGTCGTGGAATTCCGATAGGTATTCATAAAACTGAAAAAATTCCAGCAGTTGAAGTCGTTTTAACCAAACTGCATGCCGGCGGTAAATTTGATAACGACAGCTATAAAGTGTCCGGCGGGCTTCATGGTGTTGGCGTGTCGGTTGTCAATGCACTTTCCAGCCGTCTTGTCATAGAAATTTATTTACATAATAAAATATACCACCAGGTATATGAAAGAGGCATTAAACAAACTGAGTTGACCATCATTGGTGAAACGGAAAAAAGAGGGACCAATGTACATTTTTTTCCGGATGAAGAAATATTTAACAAAGTTGAATACAGTTACGAGATATTGAGTCGCCGACTGCGGGAACTGGCGTTTTTAAATAAGAGTATCACCATAAAAATAGAAGATGAACGTTCGGATAAAAAAGATACGTTTTTTTACGAAGGGGGGCTCCTATCTTTTGTTCAATATTTGAACAGGCTCACGAATCCGATACATGACCCCATCATCATAGAGGGTGAAAAAAACGATGTTCAGATTGAAGTGGCGATTCAATACAACAGCACCTATAATGAAAAAATATTTTCTTTTGCCAATAATATCAATACGGTTGAAGGCGGATTTCATCTCATCGGATTTAAGGCTGGATTGACCCGGACCATCAATGCGTATTGTGCCAATGGTAACCTTCCCAAGAACATGCAGGTCAAGATAAGTGGCGATGATGTCAGGGAAGGACTGACCGCCATCATAAGTGTTCGAATAAAATCCCCACAATTTGAAGGCCAGACCAAGACAAAACTCGGGAACAGCGAGGTAAAAGGACTTGTAGAGTCCTTGATTAACGATAAACTGGGTAATTTTTTTGAAGAAAATCCTGCTGTTATTAAAAAAATTATTTTCAAGGCGGTTGAAGCGGCCAGAGCCAGAGATGCGGCCCGCAGGGCGAGGGATTTGGCCCGTAACAAGGGCGCCCTCATCGATTCAACCCTGCCGGGAAAACTGGCCGATTGTCAATTTTCCGAACCCGAAAAACGAGAAATTTTTATTGTTGAGGGAGATTCTGCCGGCGGTAGTGCCAAACAGGGCAGGGATCGAAGATTTCAGGCGATTTTACCCCTTAGAGGAAAAATATTAAATGTTGAAAAAGCGCGTTTTGACAAACTGCTGCGCAGCGAGGAAATTCGAAATTTGATAACGGCGCTGGGTACCGGTGTGGGCAAGGAAGAGTATGATATAAAAAAAATAAGATATCACAAAGTCATCATAATGACCGATGCCGATGTTGATGGGTCCCATATCCGAACGCTCCTGTTAACTTTTTTCTATCGCCAGATGCCCGAACTCATTGACAACGGGTATTTATATATGGCTCAGCCCCCGCTTTTAAAGGTGGGTAAAGGAAAAAACGAAATATATCTTAAAGATGAAACGGGATTGAACGAATATATTATAAAAAGAGTGTGCAGTTCCAAAAACGTTGTCCTGGCCGATGGTCAGATCTTATCAGACGATGACATGTACCTTTTTTTAACAAATCTGTATGAATATTATGCCATGATGTTGCGGCTTGAAAAAAGAGGCTTTGACAATGAATTAATTGAGCTGCTCATCGCGGAAGGGGTAAAGGATAAATATTTCCTGCAAGATAAAAACATGATGAAGGGTTTCATGGAGATATTACATCAAAAACGATATACCACCGGAACCCTTTTGTGGAACGCCGATCTGGATGTTTTTGAATTAATTATTGAAAAACTGGCGGCGGAACAGACCCAGTTTAATGAAAAAGGGCAGGATTCAAGAGCCGTTACCATTGGAAAAAGACTCATTTATTCCAAAGATTTTCAAAAATGTTTTGCTCTGGCGGGAAAAATCGCAATTTTTGATAAGCCCCCGTTTAAAATTATAAACAATGATCCGAATAATGACGACAAAGCGGATATTCTCCAGAATAAAAGAGAAACAATAGAAGTTTTGATAGCAGGGGGAAAAAGGGGCCTCAATATCCAGCGATACAAAGGTCTGGGGGAGATGAATCCGGATCAGCTGTGGGAAACCACCATGAATCCGGAAAAAAGAAATCTTTTGCAGATACGGGTGAAAGATGCCGTGGGAACCGATGATATATTTACCGTCCTGATGGGGGATGAAGTGGAGCCCCGCCGGGAATTTATTTACAACAATGCCCTCGAAGTGAGCACTCTCGATATATAGCGTATGTTTTTAGGACCTTACCGACAAAGGGCCAGATCCTTATTTTTTGATTTGGCCCTTTGTTGTTTATATCATTGGTGTGGATGACGTATCAAAATTCTATGGAGTTGGGTGTTCTCGGAAAAGGGACCACGTCCCGGATATTGGAAATACCCGTTACCAGCATGAGAAGCCTTTCAAATCCCAGTCCAAATCCACTGTGTTCCACAGATCCATATTGTCTTGAATCGATATACCACCAGTAGGCGTCTTTTGATAAGCCGGTTTCCGCCATTCTGGTCTCAATAAAAGAAAGGCGCTCCTCTCGCTGGCTGCCGCCGATTATTTCGCCGATACGGGGCACCAGAACATCCATGGCCGCAACGGTCTCGTTGTCATCATTGACCCTCATGTAAAACGGTTTTATGGCTTTGGGATAATTTATAATAATAACCGGTTTTTTGAAATAGTGTTCCGTTAAAAAACATTCATGTTCGGATTGAAGGTCTTTCCCTCTGGATACCGGGTATTCAAATTTTGTCTTTGTTTTTTTTAAGATACGAATCGCTTCATCATAGGTAATTCTGATAAAATCGGATTCAATAATGTTTTGAAGCGTTTGAGCCAGATTTTTATCAACAAACCGGGCAAAAAGGGAAATATCTGCCTCACATTTTTGTAAAACATGGGAGACGGTATTTTTGATTAATTTTTCACCCATATTCATATTACCCGTCAGGTCACAGAATGCCATTTCCGGCTCTACCATCCAGAACTCGGCCACATGGCGACGGGTATTGGAATTTTCAGCCCTGAAGGTCGGACCAAAGGTGTAGACATCCCCCAGGGCCAGGGCAAACATTTCAGCGGATAATTGGCCGGATACGGTAAGGTTGGCAATTTTTCCAAAAAAATCTTTAGAATAGTCCAAAATTTGATTCTTTTTAACGATATTATCGAGATCGAGGGACGTTACTTGAAAAAGTTCACCGGCGCCTTCGCAATCGGACCCGGTTAAAATGGGTGTATGGATATGAAAAAAGCCCTCTTTCCTGAAAAAGTCATGAATGGCATATGCCAGTTCAGACCGTATGCGAAAGGCCGCCCCATATTTGTTGGTACGTGGTCTTAAATGAGCAATTGTTCTTAAAAATTCATCGCTGTGGCGCTTTTTTTGAAGCGGATAATGCTCGGGTGTGGAACTGATGATATCTATCTTTTCCGCTTGAATTTCCCATTTCTGGCCGCCTCCCCGGGAGGCAACCAGCCTGCCTGAAACGGCTACAGCTGAACCGGTATTTATTTTCTCGATGTGTTTATAATTTTCCAGCGAGGTGTCAGCCACTATCTGAACGTTTTTAAGACAGGATCCATCGTTTATCTCCATGAAACTGACTGTTTTTGAATTGCGGATGGTTCTGACCCACCCTTTTATCAGCACGTTTTCCATGGTGGCATCCAACTTTAATAATTTTACTATTTTAATTCGCTGCATAACTAGTGGCTCCTGATATTTTATTGAAATACCCAATTAGTGGAAATGGTAAATGATGATTCGTAAAAAGTATATAAGACGAAAAAGCATCCAAAAACAATATAATTGATGGAATGATAGGGTCAACCATTATAAAATTAGAGAAAGAAAAATTTGTAAAGCAGTTTAAAATAGTTATATATAAAAACAGTAGTTTCATGGTCGGGGAGAAAAGGATACCAGGTGTCTGCTGTAATTTTATTAAAACCAATTAATGACGAACTCGTAAAAAGTCGAATTTAGACGGTCTCGTAAAAAGTTCAAATTCAAGGCGTGCAAACTGGTAATTATGAGGCGTAACCATCGACCGTTGAATGATTGCGGGCTGCAGCACAACGCAGGCGTTGGGCTTTTTACGAGACCGTCAATTAAGACAAGGCCGTTTTCAAAACAGTCCCTGTTAAAAAACACGGTGGGTAAAAACGCCCGCCCGATTTTTTAAAAAGCAAGATAAAAAAGCGATCAAAGGAGTTTAAAAAAAGCGATAATGAGTATTAAAAAAATGCATGATATTCTGCCTTTGGTTGAAAAACCAAGTATTTATTTGGGCACGGAAGTCAATACCATAAAAAAAGAACATACTGAAAACAAGCTTAAAATAGCGTTGGCATTTCCGGATCTTTATGAAATAGGAACTGCTCATTTTGGCATTCAGATTTTATACCATATTATCAATAAACAGCCTGAATATATAGCGGAAAGGGTTTTTGCACCTCGCAACGATATGGCTGATTACCTTAAAAAATATACCGTTGCACTGGCCTCACTGGAAACGGGTACGCCTCTGGACCAATTTGATATCATCGGTTTCAGTTTGTTATATGAGTTGAATTATACCAATATTCTGCTGATGCTGGATTTGGCCGGAATTCCGTTTCGCAGTGCCCAAAGAGATGATACCTTTCCTTTTATCATCGCCGGTGGTCCCTGTACCTGTAATCCTGAGCCGGTGGCGGACTTTTTTGACGCCATGGTCATCGGCGACGGTGAAAATGTCATATTGGAGATGATGCGGCTGGGGAAAGAGTGGAAACAGAAAGAATCTGCCCCCAAAAAAACCCTGCTTGAGATGTGGTCTGCTGTGGATGGGGTTTACATTCCTTCGTTTTTCAGTACGACGTTTAACACAAAAGGGTTTCAAATCCTGAAACCTGAGAAAAAAGAGTATGTACGGGTCAAAAAAGCGACATTGACCCATCTTGATAAAGCCCCGTTTCCCGATACACCGGTTGTTCCCTTTGGAAAACCGGTTCATGACAGACTGCGTCTGGAAGTTGCCCGGGGGTGTACCCGGGGGTGTCGATTTTGTCAGGCCGGTATGATTTATCGCCCGGTAAGGGAAAGATCCGTCGATACACTGATGAAGCTGGTAAAAAAATCGCTTTCAACGACCGGGTATGATGAAATTTCCCTTTTATCTTTGAGCACCGGCGATTATACGGCCATTGGAACGCTTATGGGCGTCCTTATGCAACGTTGTGAGGGGGATCATATCGCTGTTTCCCTGCCATCTTTAAGGGCCGGTACCTTGACACCGGAATTAATGAAAGAAATTAAAAAGGTCAGAAAAACAGGGTTTACCATTGCACCCGAAGCCGGGAGCCAACGGCTGAGAAATGTTATTAATAAAAATATCAGTGAAAAAGAAATATGTGATACGGTCAGGGATGCGTTTCAAATGGGCTGGAAACTGGTCAAACTTTATTTTATGATCGGATTTCCCACCGAAACCCAGCAGGATATAGACGAAATTGTTGGCCTTGTGGATAAATTGCGGGATAAAGGATCATACGGTAAGCGCCATGCTATGATTAATGTCAGTATAACAACCTTGATACCCAAACCCCATACGCCGTTTCAATGGTCTTCCCAGATTTCCCTGGAGGAATCCATTGAAAAAATTACGGAACTCAAGGCCCGGCTAAAATTACCCGGAATTAACGTCAAATGGCAGGATCCCAAGGTTAGTTTAATTGAAGGATTGTGGTCCAGAGGGGATCGACGGCTTTCAAAATTGCTGGAAATCGCCTATGAAAAGGGATGCCGTTTTGACGGATGGAGTGACCAGTTTAATTTTAACTTATGGCAGGCTGCTGCTGCCGACGCCATGATCGATATTGATTTTTTTACGACACGGTTAAGGACGGTGGAGGAGCCATTACCCTGGGATCACATCGATGTCGGTGTTACCAAAGAGTATTTGGCGAACGAGTGTCAAAAGGCAGAAAAAGGCGGCATCACCGATGACTGTCGCTGGGGAAAATGCAGTCAGTGCGGGGTTTGTGACTTTGAGGATATAAAGCCGCACGTATTTAAAGAAAACAATATAAAAGCCAACGCGTTTAAAGCAACGAAAACCGGTGGGGATGAATTTTTTAAAAAATTAAAAATATCCTATTCGAAGATGGAAGATGCCCGATTTTTCGGGCACCTTGAAATGGTTAAGATTATACTAAGGGCAATAACCAGGGCTGGCATTGTCGTTAAATATTCTCAAGGCTTTCATCCGCTGCCACAAATCAGTTTTGAAGATCCACTGCCTATTGGGACGGAAAGTCTTGATGAAAAATTTTATTTAACCCTGCCCAGATATGTTACGGCCGATAAATTTATTCAAACGGTAAATCCACAGTTGCCGGAAGGTTTGATCCTGAAGCGCTGTGAAATAAATAAGCGTCAAACAAAAGGAAGTCAAAATGAAACAAGTGACTATCTGATAAATTCAGAGGACCCTATTTTTAAAAAAGAGGCCCTGGCGCAATTTGTCGCTGAAGAATCTGTATTTATTACCAAGTTAAGTAAAAAAGGTAAGTTGAAAAAAATAAACTTAAAAGATATAATAATTAAGATTACGGCTGAAAATACTGACCGGTTAATGCTGAAAATCAGAAAAGTGACCGGCAAGTCAGCCCGGCCGGATGATATCATCAAAAAAATATTCAATCTTTCTGAAATGGAAATTAAACGGGTTAGAATATTAAAAATATCAAAAAATGAGATCTTAAGCGCCGAAGTTGAGAAAACACCCCATGTATAAAACAATTATTATAAACGCAACAGACCATGAAACGCGTATGGCCCTTCTCGAGGATGGCACCATTGCCGAGATTGTCATGGAACGAAACGATGATTCGGATATTGCCGGCAATGTATACAAGGGTCGGGTGCAAAGGGTGCTGCCCGGGATGCAGGCGGCTTTCGTTGATATTGGATTAAATCAGGCGGCTTTTATATATGTTGATGATATAATTGATGAAAATACTAGTGAATTTGAAAAAATTTTCACTGACGATGACATTGATTTAGAAGATTTGTCGGAGAAAGATCAAAAAAAAGTGGTTGTCCCACGAAACCGGTTGATTGAAGCGCTTCTCTGTGATGGCCAGGAAGTATTGGTCCAGGTGATAAAAGCGCCCATGGGGACAAAGGGTGCGAGGATAAACACGTATGTCTCCCTGCCCGGTCGATTTCTGGTGTTGATGCCAAAGTCCAATCATATTGGTGTATCGCGGCGAATAGAAGATGAGGAAGAACGCTGTCGCCTTAAAAAGTGTGTTGAAAATTTGAGGACCGAACCTTACGGATATATTGTGCGAACGGCGGCAGAGGGGGTGCCGGAATCAAAACTGGTCTATGAAATGGGCTTTTTAAACAATATGTGGCACAACATACAAAAAAAGGCTCAGACGACATCCGCCCCTGCCGTTTTGCATCAGGAATTAAATCTGACCCTCAGGGCCGTTCGAGACCTCCTTTTGCATGAAGCGGAAAAACTGGTGATTGATTCGAGAAAAGGGTATGATGCTATATTGGAGTTTTTAGATACATTGATGCCGAGCCTTAAAAGTTCGGTGGAACTATATGACGGACTGGAACCTATTTTTGACGCGTACAACCTCGAAGGAGATATTTTCCGGGCAATAAAAAAGAAAGTTTGGCTCAAATCCGGTGGGTATATTGTTATAGAACATACCGAAGCCTTGATTGCCATCGACGTAAATACCGGAAGATATGTTGGAAAACACAACCTTGAAGAAACAATATTAAAAACAAATCTCGAAGCCGTCAAGGAAATTGCCTACCAGATAAGACTTAGGGATCTTGGTGGTATTATCATCATCGATTTCATCGATATGGAAAGAACCGTCAATAGAGAAAAGGTTTATAATGCATTGAAAGAGGCGCTTGTAAAAGACCGGAGTAAGACACATGTGCTGCCCATTTCCGATTTGGGTTTAATTCAAATGACACGGAAACGGATTCGGAAATCCCTTTCGCGAATTCTCTGTGAACCTTGTTTTTATTGCGATGGAGAAGGGTATCTGGTATCACGGCGGACAATTTGCTATACTATTTCAAGGGAGATCCTGCGTGATGTTGCCGATATGACGGGGGCAAGGCTAACCCTCAGAGTGAACCCGGAAATTGCTGAACTCCTGCACGGGGAAGAAAACAGTATCATTGTATCTCTGGAAAAAAAAATTGGAAAACAGATTATCATATATCCAAACAGCCAGTTCCATATGGAAGAATTTGATGTTTTTGAAATGACTCATTAGGCGCATCACTATTTTTAACCGACCTGTTCTCATGTTGAAAGTCAATGTTCGGTTCCTGGTTTTCTGCCCATCGTGCACGTCACAACCACAGGTTTTTTCCTGATATTATACCTTGACACATCTGTTTGCTTGTGGTTAATTAGCAAGATTTGATTTTAGATAAGAGACCTGTTATATGAGAAATAAAATATTCCGTCAACGCAGGGATATAAAGTTATAGAAAAGAGGGATAAAACTTATGAAAAGAACATATCAGCCAAGCAGAATCAAACGCGCAAGGACACATGGGTTTTTAAAAAGAATGTCGACGAAAGCAGGGCGCAGAATTGTGAACAGGCGCAGGGCCAAGGGCAGGAAAAAATTAACCGCCTGAAAACATAAACAAAATTAATAAAAAACGGTTGCGAGGATCAATTAGGCGTGCGTTTTTTTTTAGCAAATCCGAGAGGCTGTTAAAACGATGTGACTTTTTACGGTTATCCAAATCAGGAAAACGGGTGCGAAACCGATTTTTTGTTGCAATTTTTTTACCTGGAAAAACCGATAAATGCCGCCTGGGTATTACTGTAACCAAAAAAGTAGGTTGTGCTGTAACAAGAAACAGGCTTAAACGACTCACACGGGAATATTTCAGAACCCGAAAATCGACAATAAAAGGAACCTGGGATATCAATATAATCGCCAGGAAGGCTGCTGCCGAGTCACCATCTGAAAAATTGTTTCCAGCACTTCAAAGAATATTTGATGAAATATCAAATAACGACCGCGATTAAAAGAATATTTTTGCTACTCATCCGGATTTATCAGTATTTTATTTCCCCGGTCTTGGGACCGGCGTGCCGTTTTTACCCCAGCTGTTCAGAATATTCCTATCAGGCGATTTCCAGGTATGGCGCCCTCAAAGGGGCACTGCTGGCTGTAAGAAGGATATTGCGGTGCCACCCGTTTAATCCCGGCGGATATGACCCTGTCCCCTAAGAGCAGACAAACGGTTTTGGATATCCCGCGTTTTCGGCATTAGACATACTGATAAATATTTTTAACGTAAAGGACAAACCCTGTTAAAAGGGGGTTTAAGGTAGCGTTTGAGACAAATGTTAACGGGTTGGGCAGGATAACGAATGTGTCCCAGGCGCCCGAATCGGCATACTGACTACGGTGTTATTAAGCGTTTATAACACCGGCCCAGACCGAAACACAATCTCTGTAAATCGGGTAATTAATTTTCGCCCATAGAGACCTGCCCCACAATTTCGTTTAAATATTCTGATCTCGCAAGCAATTAAATAATATAAAGTTGAATTATCCAGGGAGAGAAAAATGGATCAAGCCAGAGTAATTTTAGCAATTGTATTGAGTTTTCTTGTGTTTTTTTTGTGGGAATATTTTACCGTAGATAAAGATACGGTTAAAAAAACCAGAGAGGAGACACAAATCACCCAGGTTGAAAATTCAAAAAAAATTGCTCAAAAAGAAACATCTGATGTCGTGAACACCACAAATGGCGCCCTGGAAAAGCCTGATATGGTTGAGGGTACCGGTCGTACGATAACCATTGATACAAAATTATATACCGCACAAATATCCGAAAATGGGGCGGTTCTAAAAAGTTTGATATTAAAAAAATACCGGGAAACGGTTGAAAAAGACGCTCCCTTTAAAGAGTTGATATCAAGAGATCTTATTAATGGTGTTGGGCGCACCTGGCTTAAAAATAAAAATGGTAACCAGATACTGAAAGCGGTGTATCATGCTGAAACCAGCTCGGAACATGTTGAAATAAAAGAGAATCAGACAATAAGCTTTTTATGGGTTTCAACAGATGGCATAACAATTGAGAAGGAATACCGTTTTTCCCCTGATTCCTATCTCATCGGACTGAACCTGACGATAAAAAATGGAACGGGTCTTCCCCTGGTAGACGCCCTTGTTTTATCCATTGAAAAGAAATTCCCCGAGGAGGGCAGTCGATATGGCTTTGTAGGCCCCAGCGCCCTCATTAATAATAAATTGAAACAAATCAAAACCAAGAAGCTGAAAGACCAGGATACTTTTGAAGGAAAGGTCAACTGGATTGCGCTGCAGGATCGGTATTTCCTGGAAAGTGTCATCCCTGAAAACAGTGATGATGCCAAGTTGAGAGTTTTGCAGCAGGAGGACGGTGTTTTAGAGAGCCGGCTGATTACCCAAATGGAAAATATCGATCCCGGACAGAAAAAGCAGTTTTTATTTGATCTATATTTTGGTCCCAAAAGCATGAAAGTTTTGACCGGTATGGATAACAAACTCGACAAAGCCATTAATTTTGGTATGTTTGATATCCTTGCCAAACCGTGTCTGTGGTTAATGAACTTTGTATACGGATTCATCCCCAACTATGGCATTGCCATCATCATACTCACAATAATTACCAAGCTGTTGCTTTGGCCCCTTGGTAATAAAAGTTATAAATCAATGGGGGAGATGAAAAAAATTCAACCGTTGATGGCGGAACTCAGGGAGAAGTATAAGGATGATAAAAAAAAGATGAATCAGGAACTCATGGGGCTGTATAAGGTATATAAAATCAACCCTATGGGCGGATGTTTACCCATGGTTGTCCAGATGCCGATCTTTTTTGCGCTTTATCGAATGCTCTATGAGGCGATTGAATTACGTCACGCTCCTTTTTTTATGTGGATCAATGATTTGTCGGCCCCGGACAGGCTGTTCAGTTTTGATTTTACAATACCTTTCATGGAAGCGCCATATGGTATCCCCGTATTAACCATCATAATGGGGGGGACTATGTTTTTACAGCAAAAACTGACCCCCACCCCAGGAGATCCGGCCCAGGCCAAAATGATGATGTTCATGCCCATTATATTTACAGTTATTTTTATCAATTTTTCATCAGGGCTCGTATTATATTGGCTTATCAACAATATACTTTCTATTGCCCAGCAGCATTATATCCAAAAGAAAATGGCATAATAACGGAGGTTTTTTAAATGGCCCCAAGTCTCGAATTCGAAGCCAAAAATGTGGAGAAGGCAATAAACGCCGCCTGTACAAAGCTGAAAAAAAGCAAAGATGATTTAAAATACGAGATTATATCATATGGATCTACCGGAATTTTTGGACTGGTGGGTATAAAAAAGGCGAAAATAAGGGTAACCATTCCTGAGAAAAAAGAAAAGGCAGAGCAACCGGTCAAAGCCAGGAAAAAAAAATCTGAACCAATGGCGATAGATAATATCCGTCAACCGAAAGAAATGGTTGTAGAAGAAATAAAACCGGGTAGTGACACCCGCGGCGACCTGCCCAAGGGTAGTGATGCACCTGAAGACCCCATGGAGGCTATGAAAGAAGGGGCCGGGGCGCTAAAAGAAATTATCGGATATATCAGTCAGGATGCCGAGATAAATGTGTGTTATGAAAACGAAGTGATCGACTACCAGGTATCCGGAGGAGAATCTTCACGCCTGATCGGAAAAAGAGGGCAGACCTTAGAGGCCATTCAATACATAGTTGAAAAAATCGTCAACCAGAAGTTGGAAAAAAGAATCAGGGTCAGGGTTGATATTGAAGAGTATCTGAAGAATAAGGAAATAAAGCTTGTTGGCATGGCGGAAAAATTGGCCGGAAAAGCCAAAACTACCGGTAAGCCTGTGTCCATGGGGCAGCTCAATGCCCATGACAGGCGAATCGTTCATATTGCCTTGAAAAATGACACCGATGTCAGAACCCAAAGCCGTGGACAGAGTTTTTATAGAAAATTGATCATTTTTCCGAAAGACAAAAAAAACGATACACCCCAATAAGCGGTTGATTTAAGAGGTATGAATAAGCGGATATGTGGCTAAGTCACTGAAAATATTTAAAAATATCAAAAAATCACACCGCTTGTTCCGGACGCTAAGTTTACTTTTTAAAAGAAAAAGATAGATCTATTTAAAATATAATGGGAAGAAGTACCATCACCGCGATTTCCACTCCTCCCGGCAGAGGAGGCATAGGGATAATTAAAATTTCCGGTCACGCAGCTGTTTATATCGGGAAAAAAATTTTTCAGAAAAAACGATCCGGACAATCCGCCTGCGATCAACTTTCAAGCCACACTGTGTCTGAAGAGCCTTTTCAATCCCATCGATTATATTACGGACACATCATCGATCCGGATACGGTTCAACCCATCGATGAAGTTTTAATTGTTTTCATGAAAGCCCCCTTTAGTTATACGAAGGAAGATGTTGTAGAAATACAGTCTCATTCCGGGTACGCCGTTCTTCAGGCAATCCTGACGCTGGTTTTAAACTGCGGTGCCCAATTGGCTGAGCCCGGCGAGTTCACCCGACGCGCTTTTTTAAATGGCAGGATCGATTTAACTCAGGCGGAAGCGGTGATTGATATTATTAATGCAAAAACAAGAGGGGCCCTCGATATCGCTGCAACCCAGATAAAAGGCGCCCTAAAAGAAGCGATATTAAAAATTCGGAAAACGCTTTTAAGTATACTGGCATCGTGCGAGGCGTTTATCGATTTTCCCGATGATATGGAAGCGGATTTCAGGCAAAAAGAAACACTGGCCCAATTGCGGGATCAAGTTGAAAAACCGCTGACAGAACTCATAATGAACTACGAAAGCGGTCATATGATACGCGAGGGGGTACGGATCGCGATCATTGGAAAGCCAAATGTTGGAAAATCAAGCTTAATGAATCGCCTGCTCGACAAAGACAGGGTTCTCGTTACAGATATTCCCGGAACCACAAGGGACCACATCGACGAGATTCTTAACATCCATGGGACATCCGTTATATTGACCGACACCGCCGGATTGCACCCCACCAATGATCCTGTTGAGGTGATGGGGATCCAAAAAACCGACGAATTAATCCAAAAAGCCGATTTAATTCTTCTCATGACCGACAAATCAGAACCGGTTGACGAAAATGACCGTCTCATATATCAAAAAATCAAGCACAAAAAGTATATTGTTGTTAGAAACAAGATAGATATCGCCAAAGATATAGACCTGTCTCGGAAACAGCAGAAAAATGAAATCAATATTTCTGTATTGAAAAACACAGGACTAAATGAATTAAAAATAAAAATTGCGCAAGCAATGGATGCAGAGACGATGTTTCAAACCACCTGTGAAATTGTTCCCAACGTAAGGCAAAACAAAATGATCCAAAAAGCCAGGAGGTATACCTCCGATGCTATCCTCGGAATCGAGGAGGGTGCTTTTTTGGAATTGGTGGCCATCGATATTAAAGATGCCATAGAAAGCCTCAATCAGGTACTCGGCATCAGCGTTCGGGAAGATATTCAAAAAGTCATCTTTGAACAGTTTTGTATTGGCAAATAGCGCCTGCTTGTAAGTTGTTTTTTGATAGATCAAAAACATCTCCCATCTTTTTTCACTGTCTTGATCCGGAACAATGCCTTGTAGTTGATGGAAGGGTGTTTATAATGTTTCACGTGAAACATACCGGAAGATGGGGGCAATGTTAACTCAAACTTGTATTTTGTGCGTGGGAGGAGAATTGGGTATGGATTTTTCGCCATATTTTGAAAAATATGAAAAATTAATCAAAACAGTTGATGGCGTTTTCGATCGGGTAAAAAGCGAGTACCCGGCCTGTGTGAAATGTAAAAGGTCCTGTGATGACTGTTGTTATGCCATGTTCGATCTGACGTTAATTGAGGCCTTATATCTGAACCATAAATTTAATACGGTTTTAGACGATCAACGCAGGGTTGAATTTGAAGGAAGGGCCAACCATGTTGATAGAAAAATTCATAAAATCAAACGGGCTGCTTTTAAAAAACTGGAAGAGGGTGTAAGCGAAGGCGACATTCTTGCCGAATTAGCACAGGAGCGCGTTCGGTGTCCCCTGTTAAATGACCAGCAAATATGTGAGTTGTATGCGTTTAGGCCAGCCACATGCCGATTGTATGGCATTCCAACAGCGATCAATGGTCGTGGGCATACGTGCGGCAAATCCGGGTTCGAACAAGGGGGCTCGTATCCAACCGTTAATATGGATCAACTGTTTGGTCGTCTTCAGGAAATTTCCGCAGAGATTGTTTTGGACTTGAAATCCAAATATGTAAAATTGGCGGATATGTTGGTACCGCTCTCCATGGCCCTGTTGTCGGACTACACGGAAGAATATTTCGGCCTGAAAGATGATGTTAAGGCCGAGGATAAAACCATCCAAAAAAAGGGGGACGAATGAATAACCTGACACCCGAGGAAGCAGAGGTGCGAAAAAAAGGGATATTTGATGCCATGTCGCCCCGGCGGCAAAAATTTATAGCCAAAAAGGGATATGAAAATTGGGACCCATTCGAGGAACCCAAGGACCCCATTGATATTCGTAAAGATAAAACCAAAAGAAATACCCAGCAATTGGTGAGAGAATTCCTCCAATCATGTCCTTTTGAGGAATACAGCAATGCTTACGGTCGGGGCGTTTTTGATATGTGCCACGGCATTATCAATAACGACGAACGGTTTCAGGCCATGTATGATTTTTCCATCTGGTATCGAAAGCTTCTTGTGAAGGAAGGCCATGATGAAAATCTAAAATCCAAATGATTCCGATTTTTAAAACCGGAATGGATTCAGGTGTCGCTAAAGCACTTCAAATGTCGCGTAAAATAAGGCTCCGGCTGCCATACGGCTTTGAACCCGTCTGTCAGAGAATAAAACGGTAAGGGTTATGGCGGAAAACATTGAAAAAACGATTCTCAAAGCGGTTTGTGATTCTTGCAGGCGTCTGACGCCGGCGGATTTGCAGGCCAAAATGACCCTGAATTATGGTTTTGCCCGAAAAGAAATTCGTAAGGCACTGAGCGCCTTGATAGATCATGGCGACGTGGTTTATTCTTATCAGTTTGGGTGTACTTTTATCGAAAAATCTTTTGATCACGCGGTTCGTATCTCGGACCGCGTGATCCTGAAACCACCCGATGTGACGTTCCGCCCGTCCAAGAATGACGTCATTGTTGCCATTCAAAAGGGGGCCTCCTTTGGAACCGGCGCTCATCCGACAACACGCCTGGCCATTAAAGCGATTGATCGGGCCTTGAGTGGTAAAGAATGGGGGCTGTTAACAAAAAAGGGTTGTTGTGCCATAGATATTGGTACGGGGTCCGGTGTTCTCTGCATCACTGCTGTACGCCTCGGAGTTGATTCGGCCGTGGGTATTGATATTGACCCCTGCGCCATCTCGGAAGCCCGACAAAATGTCGCGCTTAACAACCTCCAGCGTCACATAACCATATCAGGCGCAGCTTTATCCGCATTCGTAGGAAAATTTTTTCTTGTTATCGCCAACCTGAGATACCCGACCTTAAAATCAATATGCCCGGAAATTGCCGCTCGTGCGGCAGAAAACGGGTTGATCGTTCTGTCGGGAATAAAAAATTTTGAAGTAGAAGATCTTCTGAAAACATATGCCGATACGTGTTTTGATCTTCTTTGGAAATTTGAAGAAAAAGGCTGGAGCAGCCTGGTTATGAAAAAAACGATACCCGCAATGGATACCGCACGTTGAAACAGATCCATTGCTTTTATCGATCTTTTTGATGATACTGCCGTTTTTAAATCCCGGCGCCTGTGATTATTTTCGACCACCTGCGCCGGGCGCAAAAAAAAAGAGCGCCCGACCGCTTGTAAAAAAGAGAGACGGCCAGTGTCGTTTTTCCTGTCCCACCGGGCCTGCTGTCAGCATGCGGCATCATCCCCCAATTTCAGGATGGTGTTCCGAATATCATTGAAATTTAATAATTATCTGCAATATCAGCTCTTTAAGGTTTATATAGGTAGAACAATCGCCAAAACGATGCCAAAAATAATTTTGGCATCGTTTTGTATGTGCCATTTAAAAAAACCTTTAAAATGGCCAAATGGGAAAGCACCGCTGTGAATGCCCTATATCAGGGGTTTTACAATAGCTTTTGTTTTTTTATCCCAACGGAGGTGTTTTTCGGTAGGGGGCGTTCCGGTCAAACGGCCTAAACAACGGTAACCATAATATTGACACGAGAGATCGTCTTCGGTGGGAATTTTTAAAAAATAAGTTTGAAAAAAGATCACTGCTGCCGTCAGTACCATCTTTGAAAAAATATTCTACACTTACCACCGATGAATTGCCCGGCGAAAAAAGCTGTTATAAAAAAAGGGAGTGTTGACGGATTCCATCCGGCGCCAGCCAAATAACGAATACCAACCGCTATCGGTACCGGGATATGCACCGCCAGGAACCATGCCGGTGAAAATTTCTTAACCCCCTTGCGCCAGAAACCAAAGGGCATATTCAGTAAAACAATAGTTATAATAAATATCCAGATATGATGCATGGGCTCTATTTGAAAGACGCCTTTAAAAAATTAAAATTTTAGAAAGGCCGGCCTATTGGACTGTGAAAATTTTAACCATAAAAAAGTGGGCGATGAAAACAATCATCGCCCACGGTGTCTTTTTTTAACAAGCTGTCACATAAACGAATTATTCGCCGGTGGCGGCACCGTGCAGTTTGACCTCGACTTTTTCCGTGACGCCTTCATAATATTTACGGAGAATTTCAACGACTTCGTCTCGACCAAAGTGCTCCGGAAGTTCCTTACCTTCGGAGAGCATCTTGCGGAGCATGGTGCCGGACAGCAGCACACGGTCCTCTTTTCCGTGGGGGCAGGTTCTCAATGAGGCCATGCCGTCACATTTGTGGCAGTAAAAGGTCCAGTCGATCTTCAGAGGAGAACAGAGCAGAGCCTTGCCCGGGGCTTCGGGGGTTGGGATTTTGTCAAAAATGGTCTGGGCCTCAAACATTCCGTAGAAATCACCAACACCGGCATGGTCCCGACCGATGATCATCCGGGAGCAGCCGTAGTTCTGACGGAAAGTGGCGTGCAGGAGTCCTTCACGGGGGCCGGCATAACGCATGTCCAGGGGATAGCCGCCCTGAACGACATTTTTTTCAACAAAATAATTTTTTACCAGTGAATCAATGCATTTAACACGAACCTCGGCGGGAATATCGCCGGGTTTCAGGTTTCCGACCAGGCTGTGAATATAGACGCCGTCACAAACTTCAACGGCGATTTTGCACAGATATTCATGGGAACGGTGCATGGGGTTACGCAGCTGCAAAGCAGCCACTTCACTCCAGCCTTTTTCTTCGAAAATTCTGCGGGACTCGGCCGGGCGCATGTAGACACCGGGGTACTTTGCAGGATATTCGCCTTCACTCAGAACTTTGATGGGACCGGCAAGATTGACGTCTTTCTGCCCCATGACCATCTGAACACCGGGGTGATCGTCTTTGGCGATTTTCCAGAATTCTTCAGCCGTCGGGGTTCCTTCACCCATGAAGATTTTTTCACACTCAAATTTTTTATCTTCGGCGGACAGTTCAAATTTTTCGGTTACCTTCATGGTGGCCATGATTTCACCGTCGGTTGTTACCAGGGCAATTTCCTCACCGTCAGCGATCTGATCAGCATCGGACTTGTCAGTTGATAGCGTAACCGGTATGGGCCAGAAGGTTCCGTCGGCTGTCAGGAAGTCGTCGCATACGCCCTTCCAATCCGCTTTTGTCATAAAACCGGTCAATGGGCTGAATCCCCCGATACCCATCATAATGATGTCACCCTCTTCGCGGGGGGTGATTGTGATTTTTTTCAGGCCTGTCGCTTTTTTCTTTTCCTGTTCAAGTTCTGCGCCTTCAAGAAGGCAGCAGGTCAAGCCTTTTCCACCATGAGGTTCAATCAGTTTTGCCATTTGCTTAAGTCTCCTTTCACTTGCGGTTTGTTATAGATTGCTCCAATAATATTATGTTTCCATCGTGATAATATTACCCAACTATAAGAGACCATTTTTAATAAGGAACAGGGGGTTTGTCAAGCCTAATCCAATTTGATAAAAAATACCGGTACACTTGACATTTTTGCGGTTTTTTATATTAGAATGGCCATATCAGCCAAAAAAAAAAACCGCACCGGCAAGGAGGGGCTCCTTGCCGGGACTGATCTGAATAAAATTGCGATCGTGTTTCGGGGCCGAGGGGGGAACGCTGTAAAGACAAGCGATTGGATTAATACCAACGCCTTTTAGAGCAGGGTTGTTAAAACAGCAGTTGGGCATCCGGTATTATTGATGAACTCGTAAAAAGCAGGATTTAGACGGTTTCGTAAAAAGTTCAAATTCAAGGCGTGCAAATTCTGTAATCATGATGGGTGCTTATCGTACGCTGAATGATTGCAAAATGCGGCGCAACGCAGAAGGTAAACTTTTTACAAGACCGTCATTATTGCATTTGGGCTGTTTTCTGTTGATACCCTTTAGGTGTTTTAAATAATCCAGCAGGCGATTTGCCATCTTTAAATTCCAAAAGTTCTGTGGTGTGCCGGATTTTTTGCCCCATTATCTCCTGGGTTACGGTGGTATATACCCGGACCCCTTTTATTTTTTTTAATTCCCGGTTCATATCTGCCATGGACGCCTGCATGCCGGGCATACCGGCCATCATGGAAGCGCCCATGCGGGCATAAAGGTCTTTATCGACCGTTAGATCTTCCGTGGCCCATATCTCATTGTTGATGACCCCCATAAACGTTTTCATGGTCATGAGGTATTTTTTGCATTTCCAATTCCCGATTATCTTTTTTTCACCTGTGGCTGTAACCGCTACCTCCATTTTCATCATATTTTTCATCATTCCCTGAAAGGCGGCTTGTCCCTCCGCGTCCTGACCGGCATCTTTGGGCATCCCTTTATTCATATCCAGAGGCATTTCCATATAGGTCTTGTCCGAGTGGTCAATCATAAGCATTTTTTTCTGGTCCAGGCGCAGAATAGTTGAATTTTCCGGATTATCGCTACGGTATCCTTTTGCGGTGAGCCAGATGGTTTCAACTACATCCTTGGCGGGTTGGTTCTGCCCCATGATCTGCGTTGCATCAGAATGCTGTCGGTTTTTCATAAAAACATCGGCATTGGCGACACCAAAAGAGAAAATAAGCAAAAAGAGCGTTGCAAAGCCCACAAACCCGATAAATTTTTTTTTCATGGAAGTCTCCTTTTAAGCGGTGTTGAATACTAATTCATCAAATAAAAATGAGGTTATGTTTGGATTTCAAACGTTCTGCGGAGCAATAAATTTAAAAAAGGTATATCAAAAACAAGAATAAATCAATCCCTTTGCCGGGAGCAGTGATATAACAAAAACATAAAAAAGAGGCATTGGCTGATGTTGACTGCTGATCCAACGGCTGACTGGAAAATTTATGGCGGCGACAGAAAGAAAACGGCTAACCGGATATCCGACTGGCCGATAAGGAGAAGAACAGATGAAAAAAGGACAAAGTAATTTATTAGGTTGAAAACAGTAGATGCAAATTTATTGCCAACAATTCAATTTTATTGGTTTTAAAATCGCGAAAAATTATTAACGATTTTTTAATTCGGACGGTTATATCTTTAATTTTTTGAAATCGGTTTTGTAAAATTTTGTTTTTGAATCTTCCGGCGGTAGCGATATCCGAGAAAAGTTCAAAAAGGTAAACTTTTCAAAATTCGGCCTTGATGTTGCCAAATGGGGGGGGGGCTTGTACCGGCCCCGGTGTTCCCTTTTTGTCAAAGCTAACAATCTTCTGGTTTTACCTGTTTTTTCATATAATCATCCAGGGCCGCCTGCAGGGCCGCAGCAGACAAAAAAGCGCAGTGTCGGTCATCCTCAGGTAGGCCGCCGGCCAGTTCCAGGATGGTGTCACCCGTGATATCAATGAGATTGTCCGGGCTTTTGCCCATAGCGGTTTCCACTGCAAAAGAGCCACAGATCCCACTGGGGCCGCAGCCATCCGTGATAAAAGACGCTTCATTAACCCGACCGCTGCTGTTAAACTTGAGGAAGATCTGTATGGTATCGCCACACTCGCCTGAGACACGGCCATGGCCATCGGGGTTTTGCATCTCGTACATGCAGCGGGGTGATTTCCAACGGTCAAACGCAGCCTGGCCGTAGGTTTTCAGGGCGTCTGTGTCGATCTGTGTCTGCATTTCATTGACAAAACTATCGAGTTGGTCGGTCATAATGGCACTCCTTATTAATTTTAACCCGGAGACCTGTATCGGTGCATCAAAGATAATAGTAAGGTTACAGGCCCGTTTTATCAAGTTTTTGATTAAATAAAACCTGAAAATATTACAGACGAGAGGAGCCGTGCAGGGAGGATACAGGGTCAGAATCGAAAAAAATGACAAGAAAAGTCAATAAACGACAAAAAATGTCAGTTGCGGCGGTTAAAAGGCGGGCAGGGAATAAATGTTAAGGTTTTCATCAACAAGATAATAAAATTCTCTTTTTCCGCTACCGGTGGCGGAGTCGTCGGTTCCGTTGATGTGATACAGGTATGCTTCAAACCATCCGTTTCCTTCGCTGCCGTCACTGAGGCTGCCGGCCGTAATGCTTGCCCTGACCCCCGGGTTCAGGGTGAATACGGTGGGAGCGCCGATGTCGGGACCGTCTGCCGGATTGTGTGCGTAATTCACCACCTCCCGGTTGGCAAAGCTGGTCTGGACGGCGGTGAACAGGTTGCGGCCGTCATGGATGGCGATGGAATCTTTGGCCTTGGCCTGGAAGTTGACCATATAAGAGAGGCTGATCTGGGCAAGGAGACCGATTATAAGGATAACCAGTACCAGTTCCATCAGGGTAAATCCGTAGTTATTGTTGTTTCTGACCACAGGCGTGGTTTTATTGTGGGACATTTGATCCTCCGTTAATCTTCTGCCAGTCACCATCGGCATAAACAAGGAAGGCCTGGTCGTGGTTCGGATAGTCGACATTTCCGAAGCCGAGAACGCCCTGTTTGGTTTTCCATACAAGGACGCCACGGTTGTGCGCCATATCGGGCGTTTGATTTTGCTCCGGGGTTGATATTGTTTCGCTGCCTTGTTTCCGGCTGGCTGCCGGACGTCTGGTTTTAGCGAGCGTCATCCATTTGTCTGAAGTGCATATGGCGATGTTTTTTTTGTCAGGATAGTTGATGTTGCCAAAGCCCAGGGTGCCGTTTTTATCTTTCCATACCAGAAACCGGTTACTCAGTGTGGCGGCCACCGGCGGTGCGGGCCCGGTTTCAATATATGTTTCCACTTCTATTTCCGGCAAGACATCACGTTTGGGCTGCAGAGAAGGAATTGACTCCACTGTTACTGTTTTTTGAGTCGGTTTCAGGGGGGCCGGCAAGGGGGGGGGCCCCGATGTCTTTTTAACCGGGGCTGCGGTGGCAATCATGACCGTCGAAGTCATGGACGGTTGCAGGTTTTTGTCGATGGAAGCAGTGATTTTTCGGTTATTTATGGTTACCGTCTTGGAAAGGAAAAAATCATCAGCACCGGACGTATATTTCCAGTTGATGTTGGTGAGAAAGGATTTGCTGAAGACGTATTTGGGATACAAATCCATTAATTGTGACGGATAGTGTTTGTTTTCCTGATGGTATTTGGTAAGGACCATGGCCAATTGTGTCAGGCCGCCGCGTGGGGTCTTAAGCGCAATTATTTCCATCCGGTTATACGTTTCTTCGTAATGTTTCCGGGTATCTTTTTTATTTTGAAAATACTGGTATCCCATGAGGCCGATCCATGCCGTGAGCACAAGAAAGACGATGACGATGTATTTTTTTTCCATAGTGGTGGCCCTCTGTGTGCAGGTAAAACATGACAGGCGGGTCCTGCCATGCCACCTGGTCGTATTTAATGCAAAATATATACCGATTTTTTAATTATAATTTTGCCTTCAGTAAAAGATCCTTCATGTCCAGCTGGTTAACAACATCCGTAAAAATTTCCCCGATGACGGCCTGTCCCTGGGCACTGCCGATGACCTTGGCTCTTTCCGCCTGTCCGTTGATAGATTGTCTGGCCAGAATTTGATTGTCCCTGATTAAAAGCGCATCATAGGCTATATTCGAGATCCATTTTCTGCCCATGAGATCCAGATGAAAGGACGTGATTTCGATTTTCAGATAGGGCGTGTTGTTTTCCCGGGTGGTCAGAATCTGGGCCCCCATGTTTTGTAAATGCCGTGTAACCGTTTCCCGAAAGAGGGGAAGTAGATCAAAGGCGCCGATCAATGCCCCCTTCCCGTTTTCACGGGCCAGGGTCAGTGAAAACGTACCGGTAAAATATTTAAACGTATCCTGAGCTGTCGGCCCTAGAAGAGATTGCCCGATTCGGGCGTCAACCACTTCTATATAAATATGTCTGCCGGTCAGAATCGTTGATTGGGGGGGCAGGTGGTAATCAATGGCGATGTAGGATGTTGTGGCACAGGCACTTACGAAAAGGGCGGCAAACAGGACAATAAAAATTTTTTGAGTTGAGTGGTGTATGGATTTCATGAAACAATTTTTTCCTTGTACAGTTGCTGATTATAAAAAAGGACGTGTATCCGGCAGGTAATGGGTAATTAAATGACAGATAAATACCCCTTTGTCGCTGGAATGTCAATAAATTCTATGGCATTATAGCATTGGCCACCGATTGGGGGGATAAAGACCGACGGTTAGATAAAAACAAAAAATCGACAACCGGTGATGATTCATGTATTATAATAAGGATCTAATTTTACCGCCACCGTATCGAAAATCGGATAATGCCCAGTTTTTGAAAAAGCGGCCTGGTTGTTTTAATGAACGATTTTAATTGAGTATTGCTTATGAAACCAATTGTAGCCATTGTCGGTCGGCCCAATGTTGGGAAATCGACTTTTTTTAATCGGATCACCCATTCCAAAGGGGCGCTGGTGGATGATTTTCCCGGCGTTACCCGGGATCGAAATTTTCAAGATGCGCTCTGGGATGAGGTGGCGTTTACCCTGGTGGATACCGGCGGGTTTAGCCAAGAGGGTGAAGATGTGTTTTCCGACCAGATTCGCAGCCAAGTTCATCAGGCCATTGAAGATGCCGATGTCATTATTTTGATGTTGGACGGCAAGCGCGGTATATCACCCTTTGATACGGACCTGACGGCCATCCTGCGCAATACGGACCGACCTGTATTTTATGCGGTCAATAAAATTGACGGCATCGAACAGGAGGTGCAGCTGTATGATTTTTTCAGTCTGGGGATTGAAAAGGCCTATCCGGTATCAGCCGAACACGGGTATGGGGTCCCCGACTTTCTCGATGATCTCGTGCGGGCGCTCCCGGATTTCACACAAGAGGAATCCGAAAATAGGATTCATCTTGCGGTGGTGGGGCGGCCCAATGTGGGTAAGTCGTCGTTGATCAACCGTATTCTGGGTGAAAAGCGGTTGCTGGTGAGCGATGTGCCCGGAACCACCAGAGATGCCATCGACAGTATCTGTACCATAAACGGCCAGGAATATGTCTTGATTGATACCGCCGGTATCCGGCGTAAGAGCAAGGTGTCGCAAAAACTGGAAAAGTTTTCCATTATCAAAGCCTTAAAAAGTCTTGACCGGTGTGATGTGGCGCTCATCGTCCTGGATGCCCACGACGGAATTGCAGAACAGGACATCAAGATTGCCGGATATGCCTATGAAAGAGGCTGCGGCTGTATCTTTTTGTTGAACAAGTGGGACATTGTCGAAAAAGACACCAAAACGGCAAAACGGTATGTTGAAGAGCTGAAAACGGCGGCCAAATTTTTAAGTTTTGCGCCTGTTTTGACACTTTCGGCCCTTACCGGGTCGCGGGTTTTTAAAATTTTTAAAAACGTGGATGATGTTTACCGTCAGTACAGTATGCGTATCGGCACCGGCTCGATGAATAAAATCCTCGAGCGGGCCATTCAGAAAAATGAACCGTCGATGCATCAGGGAAAACGGCTGAAGTTTTATTATGCAGCCCAGGTATCTTCCAAACCGCCGACGTTTGTCTGTTTTGTAAATTATCCCGAGGCGGTTCATTTTTCCTACCGACGGTATCTGATCAATCAGATCCGGGTCGAGTCCGGGCTGGAACAAACGCCACTGCGGGTCATTTTCCGGCAGCGGACCGGCCGCATCGAGTTCGGTAAACGAAAAAGTGCCCGTAAAGATAAACCAGGGCAGGGTCGCCACAAACGCTGATAGGCAACCATGGATCTTTTTGAATATCAGGCCCAAAAAACCGCCCACCAGTCAATGCCGCTGGCCGAGCGCATGCGCCCCAAGCACCTGGATGATTTTGCCGGGCAGCAGCATGTGGTCGGTAAGGGCGCACTGGTGCGCAGTGCCATTGACAATGACCGGGTTTTTTCCATGGTTCTCTGGGGACCGCCGGGCTGCGGGAAGACGACCCTTGCAAGGATAATGGCCGCTGAAACCCGCTCGCACTTTGTTCAGTTTTCAGCCGTACTGGCAGGGGTCCGACATATCCGGGCGGTGATCGAGGAAGCCCGGGATCAGCAGAAGATGTATCGCAAAAAGACCATTTTGTTTGTCGATGAGATTCACCGGTTCAACAAGGCCCAACAGGATGCATTTTTACAGCATGTGGAAAGCGGACTGATCACCCTGGTGGGGGCCACCACGGAAAACCCTTCCTTTGAAGTGATTCCGGCCCTTATGTCGCGGTGTCGGGTGATCGTTCTGAAGCCCCTTTCTTTAGAAGAGATGAAGGCAATCCTTGTAAGGGCGCTTACCGATAAGGTCAATGGCCTGGGGGCGGACAAGTTGACCCTGGCACCCGATGCCCTGGAACACCTGGCCATGATTGCCGGCGGAGATGTGCGATCCGCCCTCAACGGCCTTGAACTGGCCGCGGCCCTGCTTTATACCAGTTCAGATGACCCGGACAAAAATCCGCAACCCCATATTACGTTAAAGGATGTGGAAACCGCTTTGCAGCAAAAGGCCCTGATGTATGACAAGGCCGGTGACGAGCACTTTAACCTCATTTCCGCCTTTCATAAAAGCCTGCGCGGCAGTGATCCGGATGCGGCCCTCTACTGGCTGGCCCGCATGCTGGCCGCCGGTGAAGACCCCTTGTATGTGGCCCGGCGCATGGTCCGGTTTGCCTCGGAAGATGTGGGCAATGCCGATCCGACAGCCCTCCAGACAGCACTGAATGCCGTCGCGGCGTTTCGTTTTCTGGGTTCTCCCGAAGGAGACCTGGCCCTGGCCCAGGCCGCGGTGTATCTTGCCACGGCACCAAAGAGCAACAGCATCTATGCCGCTTACGGCAGGGTACGGGAGGTGGTGAAACAAACAGGCGCCCTGCCGGTCCCCCTGCATATCCGGAATGCCCCCACCCGCCTGATGAAGGACCTGGGATATGCCAGGGGATATCAGTATGCCCATGCCCACAAACATGCCTATACGGCTCAGACCTATCTGCCCGAAGCTCTTGAAGGACAGGTGTACTATGAGCCGAGCACCCGCGGCTACGAAAAGACCATCGGGCAACGGCTTGAAGGGTGGAAGTGTTTGAAAAAAAAATTATCCGGCAAATAATTGAGTTGTAAAACAGACGGTGCGTGTGGCCGGTGCGGTTTCGGGAGGCGGGTTGTCTTTGAAGGTGGCTTCCGTAAAGCGGATACTGCCTGAGTGTTCCACCAGAATCATTGCCGAAGATCGGGTGCCATACCCCTGTCCGGTAATAAAAATAGACGAAAGACGCCGTTCCCACGCCATACCGACGCCGGTGTCCGGCAGCGTTTCATCGGCAAACCGTTGACCGTCGGCCAGAAGGGACATGACGGCTTCGGCACGGATCTGCCGATGTTGCCGGACAATGGACGCCAGTTCCTTTTTTCCCTTTGTCACTTTGGGCCAGGGCGTATCGAGCAGATGATTGGACAACCCGTAGAGTCCCGGGGATAAGGCGTGTATTTTTTCGGATCGATTGGAATAGAGGTAGAGGCCCGACCCGTCGCCGACGATGAGATTGAATCCGTTATACACCCCACCGGTTTTCCGGATATGTTCAAGATAGTCGGGTGCCGGCATTGAACCGCATAGAAAATCGCTGACAAGCAGGCCCCGGGAGGGGGCTTTGTCCTTTACGGCACCGGGGTCACGGAAATTGGTAATGGCGGCAAGGCGGCCGGAACGGGTGATGCCCAGCCAGGTGCCCCGGTTTTTTAAATCGCGCCCGGCAAGGATATCCGGCCGGTCATGCCAGAATGAAAGCGGGGCCGTCGGGCGGCTGAAAAACTCATCGCGGTTGGCGCCCAGGACCAGTTGGTAACGTGGATGAATATTATAGGCAAACAGGATCAGACACATATGCTTGACATTGACCTGGCGGTATCAGGCGTGATATTTGTTTTTGGTCCCTCGCTGTTTTGTGTGGGTGCCCTGGGATGCTTTCATTTTGATGCTCAAAAAACTCGGCGCAAAGCGGTCGTAACGCCGGACAGTGCCTCGTCATAAATTATCATATTGATATTTATGTAAAATTAAAACCATGGGGAACTGATTTGATAACTGTCCGGCCTAACGATCGCTAAGCCCCTCAAACAGTTTCGAGCAGCAAAATGAAATCATCCCGGGACTGTAGCGGTCAAATTTACCCATATGTAACAGCGAGGAGTCTTATTTTTGAATAATACAATATGATTATCCGAAAAGCAACAGGGAGGAACAGCGCATGAAAGAAGTGGTCGTTGTAAGTGGTTCAAGAACGGCGGTGGGAACGTTTGGCGGTGCATTAAAGACCGTGCCGGCCATTGATCTGGGGTCCATTGTCATGCGGGATCTCTTCAAGCGGATCAAGGTAAGGCCGGTTAAAGACGCGGCAATGGCCGCCGTCGAACCGGACCACTTAAAGGACAGGGGGCCAATTGCCCTTGAGAAAGACGCCTGTGACTGGGATGATTCAGATACACCCCTGGCCGTTGATGAGGTCATTATGGGCAATGTTCTCCAGGCCGGCCAGGGCCAGAATCCGGCCCGCCAGGCAATGATAAAGGCCGGTATCCCCAAGGAAACACCGGCGGTTACCATCAACAAGGTGTGCGGTTCGGGCCTCAAGGCCATTGCCATGGGGGCGGCAGCGATCATGTCGGGCCAGGCAGATGTGGTGCTGGCCGGGGGCCAGGAAAATATGAGCCGGGTGCCCATGGCCCTTCCCAAGGCCCGATGGGGGCACCGCATGGAACTTACCGGGGTCGGAGAGGTTTATGACCTCATGGTTTTTGATGGATTATACGAAATTTTTTACGGCTATCACATGGGGGTCACGGCGGAAAATATTGCCACGTTATACGATATCAGTCGCCGGGAACAGGATGAACTGGGGGTCTTGAGTCATCAGCGGGCCCGCCAGGCCATCAAAAGCGGTGCCTTTGCCCGGGAGATCGTTCCCGTGGTGATCAAAGGCCGCAAGGGTGATGTGGTGTTTGATACGGATGAACGGCCCATGGATACCAGTCTGGAAAAAATGGCCCGTTTACGGCCCGCGTTTAAAAAAGAGGGCAGTGTCACCGCCGGTAATGCATCGGGTATCAATGATGCGGCGGCGGCTGTTTTGCTCATGAGCGGTGAAAAGGCCAGGGAAATGGGGCTTGAACCTATTGTCAAAATCAAGGCGTTTGCAGCCGGTGGCCTTGACCCGGCCTATATGGGGCTGGGCCCGGTACCGGCCATTCGAAAGGTATTAAACAGAAGCCATATGACCATCGATGACCTGGACATGATTGAGTTGAACGAGGCATTTGCATCCCAGGCCATCGGCTGTATGCGGGATCTTGGGATACCAACGGATACACCCAACCAGCGGGGCAGCGGCATATCCATCGGGCATCCCATTGGGTGCACCGGTGCCCGTCAGATGGTCACCGGCATGAACCTCATGCAAAACAGGGGTTACACCACCGGTTTGATATCCATGTGCATCGGCGGTGGCATGGGAATGGCCATGGTGGTTGAACGATAATGATTTTTTAACTTTTTTCTTTACTTCACAGCTAGTTATTGGTAAAATTATTTTTTTAAAGGGGCGCCTGTTTTGGGTGCATCAAAACCTTTTTGCAAGGGCCTCACTGCGTGGTGATATAAAATAGATACGGGGGGTTGGTTAAAATGGAGATCAGCAGAAAACTGGGTATTTTGGTTTTTTTCGGTGTTCCGGCAATTGTCGGGGGCGGTATTGTTTATGCGTTGTTGGGGGGGTATACCGCTGTCTTTGTTTATGAACTACTTCTTTTGTTTACCGCCGGGGTTTTTATTGCCCGGTAAATGATATGCTTTTTGCTTGCAGATAGCCTTCATGCAACTGCCACGAAATTTTTCCTCCATTTACAGGAAGGATTTCGTGGATTTTTTTGGTGCCATGGGGTTCCAACTGATGACCGTTAATAAGAACAGTGATTTTTACGTTTTTGCGTGAGGATCTGTATTTTCCGGTTTACCCGGGTTAGGTGATGATAATGACAATGGAAAATCCATCCGAAATCAGCATCGAGAAAGAGATGAAACAATCTTATCTCGATTATGCCATGAGCGTGATTATCGGGAGGGCCCTGCCGGATGTGCGGGACGGGCTGAAACCGGTTCACCGCCGCATATTGTTTGCCATGCGGGAATTGAAAAACGACTGGAACAAGCCCTATAAAAAATCAGCCCGTATTGTCGGGGACGTGATTGGTAAGTACCATCCCCATGGCGATTCGGCGGTATATGATACCATCGTGCGCATGGCCCAGTCGTTTTCATTGAGATATCCTCTGGTTGACGGCCAGGGAAACTTTGGCTCCATTGACGGCGATTCAGCGGCTGCCATGCGGTATACCGAAATTCGGATGATGCGGCTGAGTCACCTGATGCTGGAAGACCTGGACAAGGAAACAGTTGATTTCACTACGAATTATGACGAATCCCTGGAAGAGCCGGTGGTGCTTCCGGCAAAAGTGCCGGCCCTTCTGGTGAACGGTTCGTCGGGTATTGCCGTGGGCATGGCAACCAATATTCCCCCCCACAATTTATCCGAAATAACCGAGGCGGCCAGGGCGCTCATCGATAACCCGGAGATTACCTGTGAGGCCTTGATGCAGTTTGTTCCCGGGCCTGATTTTCCAACGGCCGGGATCATTTACGGCACCAAGGGGATTAGAGAGGCCTACCGGACCGGCAGGGGGATCATTCGCGTCCGGGCCCGGGTGGTGGTGGAAACCGATAAAAAAACCGATCGTGAAACCATTGTCGTCAACGAACTGCCCTACCAGGTGAACAAGGCCAGGCTTATTGAAAAAATCGCCGAGTTGATGAAAAACAAGCAGATTGAAGGCCTTCAGTATGTGCGGGATGAGTCTGATCGGGACGGCTTGCGCATCGCCATGGGGCTCAAGAAAGATCAGTTTGCCGGGGTTCTCATCAATCAGCTCTACAAGCATACCCAGATGGCCACAAGCTTCGGTATCATTTTGCTGGCCGTTGTAGATAACCGGCCGAAGGTTCTGACGTTAAAGGAATGCCTCGAGTATTTTATCAGTCACCGTCAGGAGATTATTATCCGGCGCACCCGCTATGAATTGAAGAAGGCCGAGGCCCGGAGCCACATTCTGCAAGGTTTGAAAATCGCACTGGATAACCTTGACGCCGTGGTGGCACTGATCCGCAGTTCAAAGTCTCCCGGGGAAGCCAAGGAACGGCTCATGGAGACGTTTGAGCTGACGCCGATTCAGGCCCAGGCCATTTTGGATATGCGCCTGCAGCGATTGACCGGCCTGGAACGCGATAAGATCATCGATGAGTATGAGACGATCCTGAAAGATATTGCCCGATTTCGGGAAATTCTTGCCAGCAAGGCCCTGGTATTGGAGATTATCAAGGATGAATTGACACTCCTGCAGGAAGAGTTCGGAGATGAACGCCGAACTGAAATTGTGGAGGCGACCCGGGAACTGACCATTGAGGATATGATCGTCGAAGAGGATATGGCCGTGACCATCAGTAATAGCGGTTATATCAAACGAAATCCGATTACATTGTATCAGAGCCAGCACCGGGGCGGCAAGGGCAAGACCGCCATGGGAACCAAGGAAGCCGATTTTGTCAAACACCTTTTCGTGGCGTCAACCCACCATACGTTCCTGTTTTTTACCAACAAGGGAAAAGTATACTGGTGCAAGGTGTATGATATCCCCATGGCCGGCCGACAAAGCAAGGGGAAAGCCATTGTCAACCTGTTGAATCTGGAAGAAGGGGAAAAACCGACGACCATTCTTGCGGTTCCGACGTTTGAACCCGGTCGCAACGTGATCATGGCCACCCGGAACGGTATCGTCAAAAAAACCGATCTCATGGCTTTCAGCCGGCCGAGGGTGGGGGGCATTATCGCCATCAAGCTCATGGGCGACGATGCGTTGATTGCGGCCCGCATTACCGATGGCACCTTCAATGTTTTTCTCGGGTCGTCCGAGGGTAAGTCCATTCAGTTTCACGAAACCGATGTAAGGGCCTCGGGCCGTACGGCCCAGGGGGTGCATGGCATACGCCTTGCCCCCGGGGACAAACTGGTGGGGATGGAAATTTTGAGCCATGGCCAGACCCTGTTCGCCATCACTGAAAACGGGTACGGCAAGCGAACATCCATTGATGAATACCCGGTCCAGAGGCGCGGCGGCAAGGGCGTTATTACCATTAAAACCAGCGAGCGCAATGGTAAGGTCGTGGCAATTTTACTGGTGGCTGAAGATGATGAACTGATGTTGATGACCAACAGCGGCAAAATTATCCGCATGCCCATAAAAGGCATTTCCGTGATCAGCCGCAACACCCAGGGGGTCAAACTTATCGGGATGGCCCCAAAGGAGCTGGTGGCAGGTGCGGCCGGGCTGGCTGAAAAGGATGACGTAGAATCCGAATGAAAGAGGAGTTTAACATAAAAAAGTGCAAGATCGGGGTGGTGGGCGCCGGCAGCTGGGGGACGGCCCTTGCCGATCTGCTGGCTAAAAAAGGGTTTGCAGTGGATCTCTGGGTATTTGAGCCCGAGGTGTGCCGGCAGATCGCCGAACATAAGGAAAACAAGCTTTTTTTACCCGGGGTGGTGCTTTCGGAAAACCTGCGGCCATCCAATGATTTGGCCCATGTCGTTGCCCAAAAGGAACTGGTTCTGATTGTCGTGCCGTCTCATGTCATGCGCCAGACCACCTTGCAGATGGTCTCCTGCCTGGGACCGGAGACAACGGTGGTGACCGCTGCAAAGGGTATTGAAAACAAGACACACTTGACCATGAGCGGTGTATTGCATGAAACACTGCCGGGCCTGGATGAAAACCGCCTGGCCGTGCTGTCCGGACCCAGTTTTGCAAAAGAGGTGGCTGCAGATGTCCCGACCCTGGTGACGGTGGCTTCGAAAAACAGGGAAACGGCTACTTTTGTACAGCAGGTATTTGCCACCCCTTATTTTCGGGTTTACACCAGTGAGGATGTGGTGGGTGTGGAACTGGGGGGTGCCGTTAAAAATGTCATCGCCATTGCTTCGGGTATTATTGACGGCCTCGGGCTGGGTTTAAATACCCGGGCCGCCCTGATTACCCGGGGACTGGTGGAGATTCAACGACTGGGACTTACCCTGGGAGGGAATCCGCACACGTTTGCCGGGCTTGCCGGGGCCGGTGATCTGATCCTGACCTGTACCGGCGCTTTGAGCCGCAACTACACGGTGGGCCGGAAAATAGGCGGGGGCATGACCCTGGATCAGATATTGTCCGAGATGCATATGGTTGCCGAGGGCGTCAAAACCACCCGGTCCGTGTATAATTTGTCCCGCAGGCTGGGCGTTGAAATGCCGATTTCCCATGAAATTTACCATGTTCTGTATGACAATGAAGACCCGGAAAAGGCGGTGAAGCGTCTGATGACGCGCAATCTCAAGGAAGAATGTGATCTGTGATGCCATACCCGTACCGCAGCCGGAGCACTGAAAAGAAGCGTTAAAGGGGGTAGCGGATATGGCGCAGTTGGCGAGATACTAAAAATCTCTGTTGCGTATGGATACAAAACAGCCACATAAGGGCCAGGGACATCGGCAGCGATTGCGGGAGCGGTTTCTGACGTCCGGATTGTCCGGGTTTCATGATTATGAGGTGATCGAACTTCTCCTGACACTGACGACACCTCGTAAAGACTGCAAGGATGCCGCCAAAGCAGCTTTGGAGCGATTTAAAACCCTCCAGGACGTATTTGAAGCCGATGCCGCGGAACTTTGCCAGGTAAAAGGCATTGGTCCGGCCAATTTAATCGGCATCAAGCTGATAAAAGCGGTATCGGACCGGTATCTTAAGAAAAAAGTAATTGCCAAAAATCCGGTCAACAATTCCCGGGAACTCTATGATTACCTGCGGCACAGCATGCGGGACAAGTTTCGTGAATGTTTCAAGGTTGTTTTTTTAGATGCCAAAAACAGGATCCTTGCCCTTGAAAATTTGTCTACGGGAACACTGACGGCCAGCAGTGTTTATCCGCGGGAAGTGGTGCAGGCGGCCTTGAACCACCATGCCGCGGCCCTTATTTTTGCCCATAACCATCCTTCCGGTGATCCGGCACCGTCGGCAGAGGATATCGCCATCACGCGCCAATTGGTTTTTGCCTGTCGGGTAATGGGGATAACGGTTCACGAGCACCTGATCATCGGTGCCGATCAATATTTCAGCTTTGCCGATCAGGGCTATATTGCACGGATGAACCGGGAATATGTCGAAAAAAATGACTGACGACAGCGAATATCCAAGTTGTTTTGGGACGCTTGATATTGTTTTTCCCATGGGGGAAAATGAATTGAGACAGACACCGGCGTCGTGCATGGTCTGTTTTTATAAGACAAAATGTTTGAAAACGGCCATGGCCGGAAGCGCCGGGCTGCAGGTCCGGGAAGAAAAAGTGGACCGGGCCTATGCGTCGGGCATGATGGGCTTTGTAGAAAGATGGTCGAACCGGAAAGACCTGCACCGCCGGAAAAAGAAAATACAGGAATAAACACACGTCAATATTAAGTGGAGGCGTTGATGAAAACCATAAAAGAAATAGACATAGCTCAAAAACACGTGCTGGTCAGAGTTGATTTTAATGTGCCATTGGATGCCGCGGGCAATATCACTGATGATACCCGGATTTTGTCGGCCCTGCCCACGCTGCGGTATGCACTGGCGCAAAAGGCAAAATTGATTATTGCATCCCACCTCGGTCGTCCCAAGGGGCAGGTCAACCCGGCCTTCAGTCTGCTGCCCGTGGCCCGGCGTCTGGGTGAACTGCTGGGAACACCGGTACAGATGGCACCCGACGTGATCGGGCCGAAAGTGCAGGCCATGGTCAACCGTCTGGCACCCGGCGACATTCTACTGCTTGAAAATTTGCGATTTTATGCTCAGGAACAGCAAAATGACGATGACTTTGCACGTTCGCTGGCCGATCTTTGTGATGTCTACGTCAATGATGCCTTTGCCGTATCCCATCGGGTGAACGCCTCGGTGGTGGCCGTTGTCCGCCATGCACCGGTATCCGTGGCCGGACTGTTGCTGCAAAAAGAGCTTGATTATTTCAAGCTGGCCATGGATCAGCCCAAGCGGCCCCTGGTGGCGATTGTGGGCGGTGCCAAAGTGTCAAGTAAGCTGGCCGCCATTCAGAACATGCTCGGCCATGTGGACAAATTGATTATCGGCGGTGCCATGGCCAATACCTTTTTAAAAAGCAAGGGATATGCGCTGGGGCGCTCCCGGGTGGAGGAGGACCTGGTTGAAGTGGCGGGGGCTGTCCTGAAAACAGCCGGCGCCAAGGGCGTTCAGGTATTCCTTCCGGTGGATGCGGTGGCTGCGGCGGCATTTGACGCCGATGCTGAAAACAGCGTTTTCCCCCTGTCTGAAATACCTTCCGACTGGATGGTCTTAGATATTGGCCCGGAGACCTCGGTGCTTTATTCAAATGCCATAAGCGATGCCGGTACCATTGTCTGGAACGGTCCCATGGGGGTTTTTGAAATGGCGGCCTTTGGTAAAGGGACGTTTTCTCTGGTAAAAAGCGTTGCCGCATCGGATGCATTGACGATTATCGGCGGTGGGGATACGGATGCCGCCGTACACAGCTCTGGTGACGCCCATCGCATGTCCTACATTTCCACCGGCGGCGGTGCGTTTCTGGCGTTGCTGGAGGGCAAGCAGTTGGCCGGGGCAGTGGCCCTGGATAACGCAGAGACGTGATCCGGTTTTGATCCGGGCCTGTCGTGGTCATTGACAATGGGGTTAAATAGTGGTATTTAGTACAAAAATAGAGAGCAGTCGCTTGCCTGCGGGGTGGAACTGCGGGTCTGCGATATCAATTCATAAGGGGAAACAAAGTGGCTTTCTGGAGCGTTCGAGAGGAGCTGAGCCAGGCGGACAGATTAAGGCGGTCCTATTACGAATTGCTGCGGGATGAACTCGACCAGTTTATGCTCCAGTATGCATTGATTGATTCTTATGCCAATTTTTGTTGCCGGGACAGCAAATATCCTTTTGTTGAAAAACGGGAATTAAAGCCCCGTGCCAGAATCCCCGATGTGGAATATGAATGCCAGAATGCCTTTATTGTTCTGTTTGTGGAAGACACGATTCCGGATGCCTGTAAAAAATATATCCGGTTTTTTGATGTCAACAAAACCACCAAGACCAATCTTCTGCGATCCAAAACCCTGCCCCTTGAAAGGACATTTGATAGAACCCAGAAATATCTTGAATCGGTTCATTTTCTTAATTTTTTAAAGATTCTGCTGCCGGTTGACTATGCTCTTTTGATTCAGCGGGATCCGGCCAGCAGGGCCAGATCGCGTTATGCCCTCAGTCATTTTCATGTCCGGGTAGACTGGCCCATTGCCGATGCCGCCGAGGACCTGGCCCGGAATCTTCGATATATATCAAAAGAGCTTTATGAAAAAGGGGATAAATATGCAGAGGATATTCAGAAAAAATTTTTTGAATATTATGGCCTTCCCGTTATGGCCGGCGGCCGGCGGACCGCAGCCATTGTTGCGGCACAGTATATGAAGCAGATTCCCTGTATCACCACCGTTTATGCCGGCAGCAGTGAGTCCAGGGCCCTGTTTCGGATATCTGAAAGAGGTGTTTCCCGGTCGATTCTCATGAAATTTAATGAAAGTGAGATGACTCAAATCGCCGAAGCCGGTAATCTGAGTGTTCGTTCCTTCAAGAAAAATTATCTGGTGGCCCGGGAAGGCAAAAGTGGTATCTGCATTTTTCAGGCAATCTATGATTACACCGATCCTGCCCGTCCCCCGGATGACAAGAAATTAAGAGAAATCAAGCCGGATTTGTACTGGCTGACGGTGGGGGGGCAGCAGATCCTGCCCAAACCCGGAATCGTAAAACGCCCCCCTTTGCCGGTGAATTTGATTTATTCCTAGCGGTCAGGCCTTTTTGCCGATTTTGGTTTTTGCCCCATGGGCATATCGAATATGATAAAACTTACGGTTGAATCCACTGCCGCCGGCAGTCTGTTTTTGACAGGCGTTTTTATCGTCTATTTTAAATGGAAACGTCGAAAGAAGGCAAAAAAAATAGACGCGCTCATGGACCGGGTCCTGGATTTACTGGAAAAAGGTGCCGGGACGGATCAGGACCCCGTTGAAACAAAAGAAAAAAAAACGACCCGGCATGGTCTGGAAATGGCAAAATGGCTCCTGGACCAGGTAAGGAGTCTGGATCCGGGGCATGCCCTGGCGCTGCATTACACCGGAATGTATTACCTGGCCCTTGGAAATTTAATCGAAGCCGAAACCTTATGTCGGCGGGCCGAAAGCGTGGCTCCTGATAATCCCATCATACGCCATGGGCTGGGACTTGTTTTTGAACAAAAAGGGGATGCACATCGGGCCATGGCGTATTTCGAAAAATCTTTACAAAATACCCCCGACAACCCCAATTTTGTGCCGCGGTGAAACACCGGTGTGGGAAGATTTGTCATCGATATTCCCATGGCTGCGTAATGAGAAATGATGTGTTTTGTTCTTGACATAACAGGGTAAGTTGTTTAAAGAAACGGGGATTCAGTTTTATTAGATCAGGAAAGCAGGACCTCGTTTTTTTGTTGTAACCAATTGAAATAAAAGCAAAATCTAATATTACAGCCACTTAACCCGGAAGGTTTTCCAACATCAATGAGGCTTGAAGATTTATTAAAACGGGAAAAAGCGCATTTGCTCGGCAAATGGTTCGATGCGCTGATCAACACCTATCCCCCCGACACCTCCCGATTTTTAAAACATCAAAGAGATGCCTTTGCCAATCCGGTGGGTCAGACTTCCCTTAAAGGGCTGGAGACACTCTTTGACTTGCTGCTCACCAATGGCGACCACGATGCCGTCGTGGCCTGTCTGGATCCCGTAATCAGGATCAGGGCAATACAAACCATGTTTTCTCCTTCCCAGGCCGTTGGTTTTATTTTTTCTTTGAAAAAAATTGTTCAAAGAGAGCTGAAAAAAGAGCTCGGTGATATTGCGATCCTCAAAGAACTGGATGAATTTGAATTAAAAATAGACCGGATCGGTTTGATGGCCTTTGATATCTTCATGGGGTGCCGTGAAAAGATCTACGAGATCAAGGCAACCGAAGAGAGAAATAAAATCTATAAAGCATTTGCAAGAGCGGGACTGGTTGCTGAGATTCCGGAAAAGGAACCGGAGCTCAACACATTTTAATAATACTTGATGGCGGCTTCACCGGATCGGAAAAGTTTCACAAAAATCCTTTGGTTATACCCTGTGTGACGATGTGGGGCCATAAAGTGAGGTAATGTTCAATGAATGGAAAGTATCTGTTTTCCCTCATAGCGGTGATTGTCCTTTTTTTACTGGCTTATGTGGGAGTCGAAACGGCAGGACTTCAGGTTGTGTTCGGGATTATGATACCCTATCTGGCCGTCTTAATCTTCATCATCGGCTTTATTTACCGGGTCATGGACTGGGCGCGATCACCGGTGCCCTTTCGCATACCCACGACCTGCGGTCAGCACAAAAGCCTGCCCTGGCTAAAGCAGAACAAGATCGATAATCCCACCAGTACCCTGGGTGTGATCGCGCGGATGGCCCTGGAAATTTTCTGCTTCCGGTCATTGTTCCGCAACGTCCGGGTGGGGATGAACAAAGACGGCCGGATCAGCTATCACCTTGAAATCTGGCTGTGGCTGTCGGCCCTGGTGTTTCATTATTCATTCCTGGTTGTTATCCTGCGGCATCTGCGGTTTTTCACCGAACCGGTCTTGGCCCCCGTTAAACTGCTTGAAACGCTGGACGCGTTTTTTCAGGTGGGGCTACCGGTTTTCTATATGTCCGGGTTTGCGCTTTTAGCCGCATTGCTCTTCCTGCTGGCCCGGCGGCTGTTCATTGCCCAGGTCAAATACATTTCTCTGGCGGCCGACTTTTTTCCGCTGTTTCTCCTTATCGGTATCGCTTTCACCGGTTTGATGATGCGCTACCTTACCAAAACCGATATTGTGGGGATCAAGGAACTGGCCATGGGCCTGGTGACCTTTCATCCCACCATTCCCGGGGGTATCAGTTACCTGTTTTATGTTCACCTTTTCTTTGTGAGCGTTCTGCTGATCTGTTTTCCGTTCAGCAAACTGATGCATCTGGGCGGTATTTTCCTGAGTCCCACCCGAAACATGACGACCGATACCCGCGCGCGTCGACACGTCAACCCGTGGAACTACCCGGTTGCCCTTCACACCTACGAAGAATATGAAGATGAATTCAGAGAAAAAATGATTGAGGCCGGGCTGCCGGTTGATAAACAGCCCAGTGCCAAGGCGTCCGAGGAAAAGGAGTAAGGAATGAAAAATCTACCGAAATCAAACGCGTTTTTTTCAAATATAGATCATCGGCCGCCTAAAGAGACGGGCTGGATGGAAACCCCCATCGATATTCGCAAGGGCATGTACTGCTATGCAGCCAATCCCAAGAGTGTTGAATATCTGAGTCTGCCCTATGCGCGGGAATGGAATCCTCTGGAAGATGACTGGAAATTGCCGGAAAACTGGCAGCAGATCATCCACGACGGGTTCAGGGAACGGCTGGACAGGTTTCGCAGCTTCAAGGTGTTCATGGACATCTGTGTGCGCTGTGGGGCCTGTGCCGATAAATGTCATTTTTTCATCGGCACCGGGGATCCCAAGAACATGCCGGTGCTGCGGGCCGAGCTGCTGCGATCCGTTTATCGAAACGATTTTACCAAGGTGGGCAAGATTCTCGGCAAGATCGGCGGTGCCAGGCCCATGACCCTGGCGGTCCTCAAAGAGTGGTGGTACTATTTTTTCCAGTGTACGGAATGTCGGCGCTGTTCGGTTTTCTGCCCTTACGGGATCGATACCGCGGAAATCACCATCATGGGCCGGGAACTGCTGAATCTGCTGGGCCTGAATATCGACTGGATCGCCACACCGGTGGCCAACTGTTATCGCACCGGTAACCACTTGGGCATTCAGCCCCATGCCTTCAAGGACATGCTCGATTTTTTCACCGAAGACATCGAGGAAGTCACCGGGGTCAACGTGGCCCCTTCTTTCAACAAGAAGGGCGCGGACATCCTGTTTATCACCCCGTCAGGGGACGTGTTTGCCGATCCGGGCACCTATACCTGTATGGGGTACATGATGCTGTTCCACTACCTGAAGGTCAAATACGGCCTGGAGGTCACCTGGAGCACCTACGCCTCCGAGGGGGGTAATTTTGGTTTTTTTACCTCCCATGAGACCATGAAGCGGCTCAATTCCAAAATGTATCTGGAAGCCAAGCGCCTGGGGGTTAAATGGATCCTCGGTGGTGAGTGCGGTCACATGTGGCGGGTGATCAACCAGTATATGGATACCATGAACGGCCCGGCGGATTTTCTGGAAGAACCGGTCAACCCCATTACCGGGACCAAATTTGAAAACGCCAAATCCACCAAGATGGTCCACATCTGTGAGTTTACCGCAGATCTGATCAAAAACGGCAAACTGGAACTGGACCCCAGTCGTAACGACAAATTCAAGGTGACCTATCACGATTCCTGTAATCCGGCCCGGGGTATGGGCATGCTGGATGAACCGCGATATGTCATTAACAACGTATGTAATCATTTCTATGAAATGCCCACCAATACGATTCGGGAGCAAACCTTCTGCTGCGGCAGCGGTGCGGGTCTTAATGCCGGAGAAGATATGGAACTGCGCATGGCCGGCGGTCTGCCCCGGGCCAATGCGGTCAAACACGTGCATGAGGCCTTCGGGGTGAATATGCTCTCGTGTATCTGCGCCATTGACCGGGCCGTATTGCCGGATCTCATGGCCTACTGGGTTCCCGAGGTGGATGTCACCGGCATCCATGAACTGGTGGCCAACGCCCTGGTGATGCCGGGTGAGAATGAGAGAACCACGGACCTGCGCGCTGAACCGCTGCTGGGAATGGAGGAATAAGCAGATGAATGATAAAGGCAAGATTGCTGTGGGGTTGATAATTTTTGTTGCCATTGTGACATTTCCGTTCTGGTATAACCATGGCCGGGCCGTGGCGACACCGGAACCGGTCCTGACACCGGAAGCCAAAGCCGCCCAAAAATGTGTCCGGCCCGTGGAATTCATGAAGGCCGAACATATGCAGCTTTTAGATGTCTGGCGCGATACGGTGACCCGGGAAGGCAAGCGGGTGTACAAAAATGAAGAGGGCAAAGAGTTCAACATGAGCCTTTCCCTGACATGCCTTGAGTGCCATTCCAACAAGGCCGAATTTTGTGATAAATGTCATAATTATGCTTCGGCAGATCCTTACTGCTGGGATTGCCATATCGAGAATCCGAAGGAGAAAAAGTGATGGAAAGCAGCAGACGAAAATTTTTGAAAATCGCTGGTGCTTCAGCTGTCGTGGGCCTTGGAACATACCCGGTGCTGAATGCCCTGGCCACTGAAAAACAGACTGAAACGGTGGCGCTCAAGGCCGGCGACAAGGCACTGCACGCCAAAAACTGGGGCATGGTGATCGATACCCGGAAGTTGACGACGTCGGATGATTTGAAGCCGATTATCGAGGCCTGCAACAAGATCCACAATATTCCCACCCGGCTGGAAAATAAAAATCACGAAATAAAATGGATCTGGGAAGAAAAGTACCAGCACGCCTTTCCCGTTCTGTCTGAAAATAAATATGCCAATGAGAGAGTGGAAAAACTCCCGTTTCTGGTGCTGTGCAACCATTGCGAGAATCCGCCCTGTGTGAGGGCCTGCCCAACCCAGGCCACCTTCAAAAGAGAATCCGATGGCATCGTTCTGATGGATTTTCACCGGTGTATCGGCTGTCGTTTCTGTATGGCTGCCTGCCCCTATGGGTCAAGGAGCTTTAATTTCAGGGACCCGCGCCCTTTTATTGAGCATGAAACAAAGGATTTTCCCACCCGCATGAAGGGTGTTGTGGAAAAGTGTAATTTCTGTGCGGAACGGCTCGCGGTAGGAAAGCAGCCCGCTTGTGTTGAAGCCTCTAAAGGGGCACTTGTATTCGGAGATCTCCGTGACCCTGATTCGGAGATCAGAAAAGTATTGAAAGACAATTATACGATTCGACGCAAACAGGAGCTGGGGACCGAACCGGCGGTTTACTACATTGTATGAGGTGATTGATTATGCTTGAATTAGCGTTTAAAGGTGGCAAGAAATACTGGGGATGGATGACGGTTCTGCTGGGGATCATCGGAGCCGGTTTTGCAGTGTATCTGTGGCAGTTCAGTTTCGGTCTTGGCATTACCGGCATGAGCCGGGATGTCTCCTGGGGATTTTATATCGCCAATTTTACCTTTCTGGTGGGTGTTGCCGCCGGGGGGGTGATGGTGGTGACCCCTTATTACCTGCATGATTACAAAGCCTTTGGCAGGATCACCATCCTAGGTGAGTTTCTGGCCATCGCGTCGGTGGTGATGTGTCTGCTGTTTATCATCGTTGATCTCGGCCAGCCCATAAGAGCCCTCAACGTCTTGCTCTATCCCACGCCCAATTCAATTTTGTTCTGGGATGCCATTGTTCTGAACGGCTATCTGTTTTTAAATATCGTCATTGGATGGAATGTCCTTGAAGCCGAACGCAACGGGACCCACTATGGCAGCTGGCTCAAGCCGCTGATCTACCTGTCCATCCCCTGGGCCGTCAGCATTCATACGGTGACCGCTTACCTGTACTGCGGCCTGCCCGGCAGAGGGTTCTGGCTCACCGCCATCCTGGCCCCGCGGTTTCTGGCATCGGCTTTTGCAGCGGGTCCTGCCCTGTTGATTCTGCTGTGCCTGGTGATTCGCCGCACAACCAATTTCGATCCGGGCCGGGAACAGATTCAGAGCCTGGCCAAAATCGTGGCCTATGCCATCTGTATCAATGTGTTCTTTTTTCTGTGTGAGGTGTTTGTGGTGTTTTACAGCAACATCCCTTCTCACATGGCACATATGAAGTACCTGTTTGTGGGCCTGCACGGCCATAACAGCCTGGTCCCGTTCATGTGGACCTCCATGGCGCTCATGGTACTGGCCATCATCTTGCTGGTCAACCCCATTACGCGTAAAAACGAGACGGTACTGGCCGTGGCCTGTGTCACCGTATTTATCGGCACCTGGATCGACAAGGGGCTGGGGATGATCTCCGGCGGGTTTGTACCGTCCCCGCTGCACCATGTCACCGAATACGCCCCCACGATTCCCGAAATTATCATTACTTTGGGGGTGTATGCCGTGGGCTTTCTCGTATTGACGGTCCTGTTCAAGATCGTCGTGTCCGTCAAGGAGGAAACAAAGGGGTAGCCACAAAAAATAAGAGAATCAAAAAAGGGACGCCTCCGATATGTTCGGGGCGTCCCTTTTTTTATTATAACAGCTAAAACCTGACTTCAGGGCCGGGCCAGCGTTGAGTGGTTCTGCCGTAACCGTGCTCGTGAACGCAAACGATATTGGATCCGGCACCGTATTTTGGGTTCATTGGTTTACTGTTTGTCTGCACCTTCTTCTGTCTTATCCCGAAGGAGACCGGACGCAACAGCCCTGAAGATCGCAGCGTTGAGAGACGCCACGCTATCATAGTCTGCTGGTTTAATAATTTTACCAACAGTGAGGTATCCTTTATGATCGGTTATAAATGTTGGAAATTTATGATGCCGCGGCCATATTTTATACCCGCCGTCAACGGAAACAGGTACAATTTCTTTATTTAGATTTTTGGCCAGATAAGCCGCTCCACTCATGAAATCGCCGAGTTTTCCATCCGTTGTCCTCGTTCCTTCAGGAAATATAATCAACGTTTTTCCCTGACGAAGGATGTCTGCGCCCGCCTTGAGAACCTCTATTCCATTTGATTCATCAATATAGATAACCGGCAGAATTGGAAAAATGAACCTCAAAAATGCCAGTTTCCGCTTCCCGGTAACGTATATCTGTTTCCGCTGTTTTCCCGGAATTGAAAAAGCAATCCATACCATATCAAGATAAGACTGATGATTTGATACGAGTATATTGTTATTAAGATTCAATCTGTCCGGGTGGACGACCTCAAACTTCCAGCAAATTTTGGATATCACCTTCGCACATCCGAGAAGCACATGATGAAAAGGATTAAAAATTTTATTCGGCTTGATGCCGATTTTCCCGTTCAGAAGGATACGGTCCAGTGATGATCCTTCTCCCTCTTTAAGAGAGGAAAGGTATGCGAGGATGTCGCCCAGGGTTTCTTTTTTTCTGAACGCCTTGGCATCAATTGTCACGGTGAGATGTTGTTCGAGAAAAACAATAAGCTCAATATGGCCCAGTGAATCGACATTAAAATCAGACAGTGTGTTGTTTGCAAAAAGAAGATCTGCCTCAAGCTTTTTCCGCAACAGTTCAACGATCCGCTCTTCTCTGGGAGTGGACCCACGGAGAACGTCTTTTAAAACAACACGATCATCTATACCCGTCTGATAATTGCCGTCTTCAAGAAGTTTTATGACTTCAGGATACATGACCTTCCGGGTTGAATTTTTAGGAAGCGCATCAAATGAAATTGAAAAATTTTTAACCCGCCTGTAATCGGGAAGCCCTTTGTTTAAAAATTCAATATCCGCCTTGATCTCCCGATAACTGTCTTTGTTTTTTTTGTGCGGCACAACAACCGCATAGACCACGGTTCTGTCATTGAGCCTCCTTTCAAAAATCGCGATATCGCTGATTTTCTCGGAGCTCCTGTAAAAGAACTCCATCTCTTCAGGATACACATTCTTTCCGGAATCAAGCACAATGACATTTTTGAGCCTTCCGGTGATATGAATATTCCCATCACGATCAACGCATCCAAGATCTCCGGTGTTGAAAAAGCCGTCATCGTCAAACGATTGTCTGTTTAGCGCATCGTTTTTAAAATATCCGGGGCTCACTGCAACTCCCCGGAACCAGATTTCACCGATACCATCTTCATTTATATCTTTTATCGTAACTTCATTTCCGTTTATCGGCGGGCCAACCGATCCTGCTTCAGATCTCTTGTAATATGGAATCGCAATGGGACCGGTGGTTTCCGAAAGGCCGTAACCCTCCATAATATTGAACCCCATATTTTTATAATAATTAAAATACGCCTTTTTCAGGGGCGCACCACCACTGATGAAAAACCGGTGAGAATGTCCAAAAACATCATGTACCGGAGCAAAGGCTTTATTGATCAGAAAACCCAATCCTGATTTTTTCAAAAGAGGTGCATTGTTCACCATAAACATGAAAAATTTATATTTTTTTTCAGATTCGGCTTTGGCCTTGTTGGCAATGCCATCAAAGAAGCGCTCCCACATGATGGGGGCCGCCGGAAAAATCGTTATGTCGTTATCCGCCAGGCTCTGCATAATGTCAGGCCCCTTAAGGGAGTTTTGCATTACAATCATACTGCCGGTTACAAATGGCGCCAGAAATGTTGCCTCGAGCGCATACACGTGAAAAAGCGGAAGGATCGCAAGTGTCTGGTCGTTAACCGTATACTCCTCAAGGTCGGTACAATCATAGGCAATATGCAGAAGATTTCGGTGAGAAAGCGTAACGATTTTCGGGGTTCCCGTTGTACCGGATGTAAAAATTAAGACGCCGATATCGTCTGGTGAACACCCAACAACTGAAAGCCCGGAGCCATCTTTAACACGCTCAGCGTCATCAATATCAAAGGATCGGACCGGATATGCCCCCTGAAACCCGTCGCCCGTAAAAATTGCCGTTGCCCCGGCCCTGATGAGCATCTCTTCATGTTGTTTTTTTGAAAGATTGGTATCTAGCGGCAGGGCGATTGCCCCGATTGAGGTTATGGCCAGAAGTGTCGAACACCAGGCAGGTGAATTTGCCGACAGGATACCGACGATATCGCCCTTTGAAATCCCCTGTTGCTGAAGAAATACGGCGCTGTCGATAATTTTCTCAAAGGTATCTCCAAAAGAAGAATCTTCCCCGCCGAACCTGAAAAGCACATTGTCTTTATACGCGGCGCATATTTCTACGGTAGCGGTATATATATCTCTTTCAAATCGGCTGTTTTTTTTCATAGCGGATATCGACTGATTCCTTTCAATATTTGTCCCCAAATCCTGATAGAAACATCAACATATACCCCCTTGTTGATTTACTAAAACACCGGATGAACCCTATCCACCACCTGCACGGCTGTCAAGACCCAAATGGCCCGATGCCCCCCGAAACAGGACCGAATCATTGCACCCCATCTCCTGGTTTTAATTTGATTTTTTATTTTGAACCGGCCGATACCCGGAAGGAAGGGATAGAAGTGCTGCGATCAGCTTTTTGTAACCTCATACTGGAACCAGGACCGGGTTTTCAGACAGAACTTGACCAGCATGAGCATCACCGGCACTTCGATGAGCACACCGACCACCGTGGCCAGGGCCGCACCGGATGACAGGCCGAACAGCATGGTCGATGTGGCGATGGCCACTTCGAAGTGGTTGGAGGCACCGATCAGGGCCGCCGGGGCGGCATCCGCGTAAGGCAGTCTGAGCAACCGGGCCAGACCATATCCCAGGCAGAAAATCAACACCGTCTGGAGGAAAAGGGGCACGGCGATCCAGAGGATGGTCAGCGGGTTGCCTAAAATGACCTCGCCTTTGAAGGAAAACAGCAGCACCAGGGTAACGAGCAGGGCGACGATGGTGATGGGCGTCAGCACATGCAAAAATTTTTCCGTGAACCAGGTCAACCCTTTGGCGGCGATAATCCGGCGGCGCGAAAAAAAGCCGGCCACCAGGGGCAGGGCCACGTAGATACCGATGGACAACAGCAGGGCCTGCCAGGGTACGGGAAGTCGCCCCACGCCCAGCAGGAATCCACCCAGAACGCCATAGAGCAGCAGCATGGTCAGCGAGTTGATGGCCACCATCACCAGGGTCAGCCCGTCGTTGCCCCGGGACAGAAATCCCCACACCAGCACCATGGCCGTACAGGGCGCAATGCCCAGCAGGATGCATCCGGCCAGATAGCTGCGCCACAGGGGCACCTCCAGCATCTTGAACCCGTCAACGACCACCACCGTGCCGGAACCATGGGTGGTCCCTGCGGGAAGATCCAGTCCAAAGGGCATTTTTACCAGGTCCACGGCATCCGGCCCGATGAAGCCGTAAAACAGCGTACCCAGAAAAAACAGGGCGATGGCATACATGGTAAAAGGCTTGACGGCCCAGTTGAGGAACAGGGTCAGAAAGACCGGTTTTCCGCTTTTGCCGGCTTTGATGACCGAACCGAAGTCGATCTTGACCATGATGGGGTACATCATGAAAAACAGGCAGATGGCGATGGGGATGGAGACCACCGGCGCGCCGTTGACGGTTATGGCCATGCCGTCCAGGGCCCGGGCCAGGCCGGGGGCGATTTTCCCCAGCAGGATACCGCCGGCGATGCACAAGAGCACCCATAGGGAAAGGTAGCGCTCGAAAATACCGGTCATCTTACGGTCATTGGTGTGGGTGGCGTCTATGCTCATTGATCGATTTACTCCTGAGCCGGGTTATTTTAGCAGCCTGCCGGGCAGGGATTCATCAAATGCGCGGATCTCATCGCCCATTTTTCGGCCATTTGGCTGCGGCCAGCGTTGTCGGTGCATAAAAACAGTATTTTCAGTCGCTTATTCAAGCTTTTCCTTGACCACTCGTGATGTCTTCGGAGTTGACAATCCGGTATCGGTTTCGCAGGCACCGGAACGGTTATGCCGGTTGCAGAGGATCTCCGGGTGGATTTTAAGGATCTCTTCCATGCGCCGGCTGTCCCGGCTGAAGCGATCGGTTTCAGTAATGGATGCACAGATCCAGTCAAGCGCCGCCGCTATTGTTTTGGGCGCCCCCGGGCCGGCCAATCGGTAGTGCATCCAGCGCCCCTGCTTTCGGCTGTCGATCAAGCGCGCAGCCTTAAGTATTGACAGATGTTTGGACACGGTTGAGGGCGCAAGACCCAGCAGTTCAATCAACTGGCAGACACACAATTCACGCCCTTTCAGGGCCCCGATCACACGGATTCTGTTCTCGTCGGCAAGGGCTTTGGTGGTTCTTACAAGAAGCCGCATATAAGTCATACCTATAATTTGCTAATTAACGAAATGAACCGATAATTTACTTTATTCAGAACCCAGATGTCAAGAAATTAGAACCGGGAACGTGTTCGAATTTGGGTAGTCATGGTCTGAAAGGGGGCGTGAAAGGCCTGAAAAGCGGCTGGAACGGCCAAAAAGGAAGACACCCATTGGGGTTTGCATCAAAAAAAAGGGGCCCCGTTAGAGGCCCCGCTTTTTTATTTTGACCCATTGACACAAAAATGGGCAACCAGTTATTTTTTTTGCCTACGAAACACTGCCGTTGAAAAGGTTATCGCCTGCAGGTGGCTGGCGATGGTTGCAGACAGATGTTTATGAAATAGGCCATCATCAGAATTGTTACGATTGTTTCTATCATGGCACACCTCGTTTTTCTCAACCGGCCACATCGATCCCCGGGTCACAGCCCAGATGTTTGTCGGGATTGTCACAGTTGAAGTTGTTTTCTCTGGTGTCCACGTGCCCCTCGTCGCTATCATCCCAGTAGTCTTCTACTTTGTTTTCGCTCATATGTCACCTCCGTAGAGTGTTGGTTTGTTTTTGTCGCTTGCTCTTGGTAACAAATTAAGACGGAATAAGGAATGCGCAATGCGGGTTGATTGATAGTTTTATAGTAGCTAAAAACTATCAGTTGCTTTTCTGTCTGTTAAATCTCAACAGCTCAATCCACAACGTTCAATTTGCCGATCCGGCCAATGATATTCCATGTTTATCCTTATCTGCAGTTTTATCAAGGGGATAAACCGGTCTTTTTAGATATTTATAGTGCAGCAAGTCATTCCGGGACGTCGCCACACCTTTCCCGTCACAAAGCAGCGTCTTTTTCCCAATGGCGGCAAAGCCTGCCCGATAATGGATACGCGATTTTAAAAGCAGATACTTTTCATGTTCCGGCTGGATGCCAACCGATGTAAAGACACCTGTGTCCCAGGGTTCATGGTGCAAAGAGACAACCACAATTTTAACTTTTCCCGTATCAAACACCGCGGTTGGCCCCATGTCAACTTTAACGCCGGTGTACATGGGACCGCGAACAACCCATTGCCCGTCAGTCAAGACCCTTACCGTGCCGTTGATTTCAAGCGGCCGATTCTCTATACCCAGCGATTCCATAGCTATCTTCCCGCCTAGAAAGAGTTTCAGGTGTGCACCAGTGCCGGCTTTCTGCATTTTTTTGACAGCTTCCGGATCATACACCGCCGCTACCGCAACACCATCCAACGCCTGCTCCATAACCTCAGCGATCACGGTCATGACATCCTGGGTTCCCCCTGAGCCACAGTTATCTTCATGATCAAGAAGAATAACAGGATAAGCGGTCAGCTTTTTGGCCCTCCTAATCGTTTCTTGTAATGAGCGGCAGTGGTATATAAATTCAGATCGCCGATGCCAGGCAAGATCGGCTATTTCCTGAGCGTTTATCTCAGCCTGCTTTCTATCGTTATCGGCCACAACCAGTGTACTTGCCCCGGTATCCGGCATATCAGACAAGGAAAATCCGCCAAAAAAAGTGGCCGCCATAATGGAATCGCATTTTTCTGCCTCCCTGCAGGCGGCAATCAGGGATTTAACGGGTTGGTCATCGCTTCCCTGTCTTAGTGTATGGGCAAGCAACGGCAGCTGCACCCGAACCATCACTGGCTTGTTTTTTCCCGCCATACTATCCAGCACAATACGGCCGATCTGCAATCCCGCCTCGTACATATCAACATGGGGATATGTTTTATAACCAATCAACGCGGTGCAGTTGTCGATCATTTTTTGAGTCAGGTTACAATGAAAATCACAGGTTACCCCAATGGGCAGATCAGGCGCTATTAATCGGATTCTTTCCAGCAGCGTTCCCTCTCCATCCATGGCCTGCTCGCTGACCATGGCGCCATGCAGATCCAAAAGGGCAAGATCACACCCCGCATCAATGGATTCTAAAATGGCATCAGATATTCTATCATAGGCATCAGCGGTTACAATACCGGCGGGCATGGCTTCTGCCGCAACAGGGGTTACTATCTGGGCGTTGATTTTTTTGGCAAGATCAATATATGCCGCCATCGGCATACCGGTGTTTTCATATTTTTGTAATGCTTTTTTACCAAAATGAGCGCTCCAGCTTTCAAATCTTTTCCAATCAGTCACAATTGGTGAAAAAGTATTGGTTTCATGCTTCATCATGGCAATGACAATTTTCATCATTTTTATTTTCCCGCCTTTCGCCTTTGTCCATCCTGATAACCAATAAACGGATTATCGCTTTCCCCCAGCCCCCAATCCCTATCTTCCCCTTCGCCCCTTTTCTATTTTTTTGTCCCGGTACCCACCACCTGCTACCCTTTTTTCCCGCTAAAGCGCAATAGCCCAATCCACGACGGTCAATTTGTCGATCCGGCCAAATTCTTTTACATTATGGGTGACAACGGTGAGCTTGTTGGCCAGGGCAATCGCTGCAATCTGGGTATCTCTTTCACTGATGACCATACCCTTTTTTTCAAGGTGTGCCCGTATCACAGCATATTTAACGGCCGCGGTTTCATCAAAGGCATACAGGCCCAGCAGCGACGTTATCTGTTTCAGTTTCAAACGCCGCTTTTTTTTAATCGGGGATTTTTCTATTCCGTATAATATTTCGCCCAGGGTGATGGTTGATAGAGACAGATCAGACGGGGCGTGTTTTTTTATCCGGCGGATAACGCTTTGATCACCCCGCATCCAATAACTGATGATATTTGTGTCGAGCAGGTACATGGTTCCCCCGATTAATCCAAATCAAAGTCTTTTGATGGCAACGCTTCAGGTGTTTTGAACTCCGGATCCACAAGGAACGCATCCCAGAAACCCTCGGGCCATTGGCTTCTTTCGAGGGGTTCGAGGATTACCTTGTCTCCCTTTTTACTGATTTTGACCTCATTGCCCTTAAAACGAAACGCTTTTGGCAGCCGAATCGCTTGTGATCGACCATTTTGAAAGATTTTTGCGGTTGATTCCATGGCGTTTCCTTTCTTTTTTAATGTCATCAATATATATCAGTATATACCATTTGTCGAAAAATGCAATCATGGCCCTATTTTATTTCCGCTATTCTTTTTTCCCCGCTCAGTCCCAGGTCCTTCCTGATAACCAATAACGGATTATCGCTTTCCCCCAGCACCCCACTAAAAAACTTTTTTTCCATAAGGCAACGGACCCAATGCGGTCAGATTATTTTTAAACGTTAATATGTTGACAATCCGATGGTTTTCCTTCAATATTGAAAATCTATAAATTGAAGGAAAACAGATCGATCGTAACGGGTTTTCCTTCAATGCCCGGAGGCTAAAAAATGAAGGAAAATTCAATTGCACCCATTGAGATGTCGGCCAATCAACGGCGAATATTCATTGATACGCTTCAGATTTATGATGCATATACGGAAGCATACCGGAAAAACAGGTCATATCGGGGCGGTATGCACTGGAAAAAGGCAAAAGGCCGGGAATACCTGTTTCGCACCCGGGATCGGTATGGGTACGGTAAAAGCCTGGGCCTGCGAACCCCGGAGACCGAGGTGGTCCTGGAAAAGTTTCGCAGCGGCAAGCAGGCGTCGAAGAAGCGACTCGCTTCTTTTCGGGAAAGACTCCGGGAACAGGCCCGACTCTGTAAGGCCGTGTCCATTCAGCGGGTGCCCCGAATCGTCACCGGTATCTTGCGAATCCTTGATCAGCACCAATTGCTGGGCCGAAACGTTACGGTGATCGGGACCAATGCAGTATATGCATATGAGGCGGCAGCAGGTGTTTTTTTGGACAGCCCCATTCTGGCCACCCGGGACATGGACATCTTGTGGGATGTCCGTTCGCGCCTGTCTCTGGTGGCCCTGGACGATGATTCGTCGGTAAAGGGGTTGCTCGACCTGTTGTGCAAGGCAGATCGGTCGTTTGAATTGCACAAAAGGCAAGCATTCCGGGCTGTTAACAAGGACGGCTACATGGTGGATCTTGTAAAATCCGAACCCCGATTGATGATTACCCGGGAGCAGCGTCGGATGGGCGGTAATGGTGATATGGAAGCAGCAGAAATACGAAACTTGCATTGGCTGGTATCTTCCCCGAGGTTTTCCCAGGTCGTGATCGGAGATGATGGCTACCCGGCCCCTATGATCTGTCCTGACCCCAGAGCCTTTGCACTGCACAAGATCTGGCTGAGTGAACAACCGGATCGTGATCCGCTCAAGAAGAAAAGGGATTGGCACCAGGCCATGACCGTCGCCGGCCTGGTACACCGCTATCTGCCGCAATGCCCATTTTTATCTGAGGATCTGAGGATGTTTCCCAAAAAAGTATTCGAGGTCGGCAGCAATAAGATCAAAAATCAGGAGCCGCCGGCAGGGATTTAGAAAAAAGCGACGCCTCCCATTTTTCACCCTCGTCCATCCATCTGTTGTTTTTTTCTGTTTCCCCTTTCGCCTTTGCCTATCCTGCAAACCAATAACGGGTTACCGTTTTCCCCTTTGTCCATCCTGATCCCCAATAACCAATAACGGTTTATCCCCTTTCCTGACTTCTGACTTCCCTCTTCTCTTTCCTATTTTCTCTATCCTCTTTTTTATTTCTTCGCGCCTTTGCGCGAGACAGGTTTTGATTTCCGGGAATTACTTGACAAAAGAGCATAATAAGAGTCTATTCAATTTGTGAATCACGGGAACATGACGTAAGTTTTGTGGTCATAGATGGGCTGTTGACCCGGAATCAGATTTTCTCCGTGCCGCCAGACCCACCGCTGCCCTTTCTCATCACGACAACGACAACCCGCATGAAAGTGCGGGACGCAACGCCACTGGCCTGACTCAAGACCATATAGCGTCAATCAATTGGTTTTTGATTTTATTTGAAATTTGAGGCTTGAAATTTGAGCATTGTATTTTGGATTTTCCAGTATTGCGGGTTTTATAGAGCGGCAGGGTTAAAAAATTTTGCCGATATCGCGCCATCCGGTCACATGAAAATTTTCCCGGAGATAGCTGCTGCTTCCGCCATATATAACAATACGATTTCTGATATCGCCGGATAGTTTTGAAAAAAAGCAAAGTCCCTTAAAAAAATCAGGCGCGATTGTCTGGGCGGACTTAATTTCAACCGCATCTGTTTTTTGACCGTGATCGCAGATAAGGTCAACTTCATTTCCGGTATTGTCTCTGAAAAAAAACAGGTTATCTGTTTGGCCATTATTGAATCGGTTTTTTAAAAATTCAGATACAACAAAATTTTCAAAAAGCGAACCCCGGAGAGGATGCGTATTCATCTGTTTTTCATCGTTGATATCAAGTAGAAATGATGCAAGGCTGGTATCTAAAAAATAAAGCTTGGGAGATTTGATGAGCCTTTTATTGAAATTTTTATAAAACGGGCGTAGTAATTTTATGATGTAACTGGCCTCCAGCACCGAGATCCAACTTTTAATTGTTGCATGATTTAACCCGCAGTCATTGCCCAGGCTGGAAAGGTTGAGTATCTGGCCTGTTCTTCCGGCACAAAGCTTTAGAAAAATTTCAAATTTGGACAAATTTTTAATGTTGATAAGCAAGCGGAGATCACGCTCTACGTATGTGTTTACATAAAACTGCATGGCTTCGCCCGGATTCAGTTTTTTATCAAATATTCTCGGATAAAACCCGGTATACAGCACATGATCCAGGGGGATGCTGTCGCATTCCACGCCATACGCTTCGGCCAGTGTTAATGGCAGCAGTCGGACCAGGGCAGTGCGTCCTGCCAGGGATTGGGAAATATTTTCGAGCAATTCAAACTGCTGGCTTCCGGTGAGTATGAAAAATCCCTCTGCCTGAGTTTCGTCAACAATGGATTGAATATACGACAAGAGATCAGGCACCCGCTGGATCTCATCTATTACCGCACCTTTTGGAAAACGGGATAGAAAGCCCTTTGGATCATTTTTAGCAAATTGTCTGTCATCGATGTTTTCAAGAGAAACATAGGCTTTTTCAGGAAAAAGCATTTTTACAAATTGAGACTTCAACTATCAATTTGTAAAAAACATATTGGCCTCCCGATATACTGTTTTTTGAGGTAATTGAATTTTTGCATGAGACAATGTCCTGGCAATGTGACTTTTACCTGTTTCAGGCGCATCGATTAAAAGGGTGTGTACCTCGTTTTGCATGAACCCTATTGTTGCAAAAGCCGGATGGCCTCAGAGCCGAGGCATCAAGGGTGAATCTGTCATCCTCTACCGCAATCCCTTGATAACGAAGGGTCTGGAGTCATCCGGCTTTCCCAGAGGGTAAAAAAATGTGCCCTTTTGCACTTTTTCTGGATATCACCATCGCTGAACTCTTTCTCTTGGCGGATTTAGATCAATAACGCATGTTTTTTATGCAACTATGGGGTGAACTTGGCCGCCAGCCATTACAACATGGAACTTGCATTCGCCCGCCTGCCTCACCTGAGTGAAAGCGATGGCGAGCAAGCCTGCCTGTGCAATCCAAGAGCAAACATAGCGTATTTCGTCAGGTTTCCTCCACGCCGGCGTGGTTCAACCCCCAGCACCCAATACCCAACCCCCATCCTTCCAATTTCCTTTTTCCCCTCTCGCCTTTGTCCATCCTGATTCCCAATAACCAATAACGGGTTACCCCCTTTCCTAATTTCCCGCGCCTTTGCCTGTCCAGTAGCTCCGGCAGATCGTACTGGGGCGCCTTTGCACGAGATTGTTCTCCCGTCCTATCGGTGAATTAGATGTTGCATTTTTTAAAAAGTTGACTTATATTACATCCAACATACCCGCCATGCCTCTGCCCTTGTGGTATGCACACTTTGGTGGGTTTTTTATGCCCGGAGGTCACGGATATGGCCATCTTTAAAAAGCTGCCCCTGTCCATTGCCGACCAAATTACCCAATGGGAAAATCGTGGATTAGCTGTTTTAGACAAAACTCGTGCCGAACGCTACCTCTCTGTGATCAGCTATTACCGGCTTAGTGCATATACCCTACCGTTTCAGAAAAGCTATCCTGAGCATTGTTTCAAATCAGGGGTTACCTTTGAGGACATCCTGGATCTCTACATTTTCGATCGAAAATTGCGCCTTCTACTTCTCGATGCCATTGAACGTATCGAAGTCGCCCTGCGGGCAAGGATGACCAATGTATTGGCTGAAAATCACGGCGCTCATGCATATTTAAAAAAGAGAATTTTTGATACCCGCTACAACCATAACTGGCTAATTGAACAGGTTCGAAGAAAATGCCATGACAGCCAGGCCGAAACATTTATCAAACATTATTGCACCAAATATTTCGAGCCCGAGCTGCCCCCCATCTGGATGATAATGGAGATCCTTACCTTTAAGGAAGTTTCCTTCCTTTTCAACAACTTGCGGAAAAAAGAGGACAAACAGGCTATTGCCGCATTATGGAATTTGCCGGACAAGCTTTTATGTTCGTGGTCCCGGGCCTTGTCCGATTTGCGGAATATCTGTGCCCACCAATCACGCACTTGGAACCGCGAATTCGGTAGCAGGCCGGGAAAACCCAAGAAGCCGCCGTCCTGTTGGCCGGATTTCGGCCGTTCACTTGCTGATCCACGGATAAAATCATACCGTCGGTTATATTTTTTTCTGGTTGTTATCGAATTACTCCTCCGAAAAGTGAATCCGGGTTCATCCTGGCGTAAACGGCTGTATGACCTTATGCAAAGTCATCCGAAGGTTAGCAGGGCGCATATGGGGATGCCTCAGGAATGGGCTAACGATCCCTTTTGGCTTTTTGTTGCTGATTAGTCCCTGATTCCATAGGAATAGAACCGGCACCATTTTAACCCCATTCCCTATCTCCTGTTTCCCCTCTCGCCGTTGCCCATCCTGATAACCCATAACGGATTATCGCTTTCCCCCAGCACCTAACACCCAATCCTTAAACCTCAGCCTGCCCAGGGACATTTTTATCCTGTGAAATCATGTTTTTTTCTTTTATTTCAACGGGGTGCGATAGTAAGAAGCGCAGCGTATTTCACCAGGGCCCTCTGACTTCTGTCCTTAGTTTTCGGTAATTCCTTGACAAACGCGCATAATCAGAGTCTATTCAATTTGTGAATCACGGGAACATGACGTAAGTTTTGTGGTCATAGATGGGCTGTTGACCCGGAATCAGATTTTCTCCGTGCCGCCAGACCCACCGCTGCCCTTTCTTATCACGACAACGACAACCCGCATGAAAGTGCGGGACGCAAAGCCACTGGCCTGACTCAAAATAATATAAGATCAATTTAGTCGTTTTAGATCTTGTTTGGAATTTTGTGCTTGTTAATTGGGATTTATTTGGAATTTGAATATTTTGTTTTGGATTTTCCAGTTTTGCTGGTTTTATGGCGGCAGGGTTACCAAACGATGAACACATTTTATTCAAAAAAAATATCTTATAGCGCCACGTCTCATTTCTCTCACTCAAAATTATTTTCCGTAAGTGCCCATGAATCGTGAAGAACTGAAAAATCGTTTCGAACAAATTACCGTTTGGAAAAGAGGAGGACAGCGAGCCCCTCATAAGCCTCTGCTTGTATTGTATGCCATTGGCAGGTTGCTTCGCGATGATCCGCGGATGGTTGACTTCAATCAGGTCGACAAGGATTTGGGTACGCTGTTGAGGGAGTTCGGCCCTCAGCGCAAATCCATACACCCCGAATATCCCTTTTGGCGGCTCAAAAATGACGGGTTGTGGGAGCTGAACAATACTGAAAACGTTGGAATTCGAGAAGGAAATACAGACGCCAAAAAAAAAGATCTGTTAAAATATGGAGTTTCAGGCGGCTTTCCAGACCAAGTCCAGGAATTGTTATCGACGGATCGACTGTTGATAGCAGAAGTTGTCAGAGATCTTCTTAGCCGCAATTTTCCGGATACACTGCACGAGGATATTCTCGCATCGGTTGGGATTGATTTGGAAGCCACTGGTTCAGTAAAACGCATACGAGATCCCAAGTTTCGAAAACGCGTTTTACGGGCCTACGAATATCGCTGTGCTGTTTGTGGATTCGACGTTCGGCTCGGGGACCGGTTGGTAGCTCTGGAGGCTGGGCATATCAAGTGGCACCAGGCCGGAGGACCGGACACGGAAAATAATGGAATTGCGCTGTGCAGTATGCATCATAAACTTTTTGATCTGGGAGTTTTTACCATCTCAGATTCGATGCGGGTGTTGGTTTCCGAGGAAGCTCATGGGTCCAAAGGTTTCCAGGAATGGTTAATGGCCTTCCACGGGAAGAAGATAAAACCACCTCTCCGGGAATACTATTTACCGGACGAGTCGTTTGTGAAATGGCATATCAAAGAGGTTTTTCAAGGGCCAGAGAGAGTCTCTGGATGTTGAATAAGATAAAAAGGAAAATATCAATAGTTTCAAATAATATCTATGAATGCGGGGCGCAAAGCCACTGGCTTTTTTCAAAATGATATGGGGGCAATTTACTCGTTTTTGTTTGGGACTTTGTGCTTGTGAATTGGGATTTGTTTGGAATTTCCCTCACCCGGGTTTTACAACGGCAGGGTTATCAAACGGTGAATGTATTTTACTCAAAAGCAATAATTTGCACTGATCCGAGAACCAATACACCCGTTTCATGCCGGAAACAAATCGACCAGAACCATATTCGATAGCATTTACCAGATCAACAGGAGGTTTTTAAAGGGGCAGCGAGATCTTTTCGGAGAACAGGGCGTTTGAAAGAGGGTGGAGTTCAGTTTCTATTAAGCCGCCGATCCTAAAGGGGGATAAAAACGAATAAAATCGACCCAGTCCCGGTTTTTCCGAATTATCTATTTTAGCATTAGAAAAATGTTTCTAAAGGTGAGCAACGATATGTTCCCAAAATGTGATTGGATAATCGTTGTTTATTTAAATGTCTAAATAGGTTTGAAAATTTGGCTATCTAATCAAAAAATAGAAATTTTATGAAAGTTCCAAGTTGGCTAAAAAAGAGGTCTATTGTAGAGGGTGTTCCCAAGGATATTAAAGAGTTTGCAAGAGCTTCTAAAATCCAATCCTTCGAACATATTTCTATTGATTTATTAAAAATTTACTACGAAACAAACGATCGAAAATCTTTTTTTAAAATGGTTCGACTACTTGGGTTCTATGGAGTCCATTTTTACAATAAATTAAAGGCTTATAGTGGACCTATTGATGATAACCCAAAGGTAATTTTTGTCCCTAATAATAATCGAAATGATTTAATTGCCGATATTGATATCAATTCAAATATTAAAACACCATTAATATCATGTGGTATTATTTTTTTGAAATATTTACATGGAGTGCCGCTTGATTGTGTTAATAGATTATTAGGTAGTGATTTCATTGATTTTGAACCTTATTTGATCTCACTCTTAAAAATTATTCCAGCAAACGAAGTCGTAAATAGCTTTTTGTATTTAAAAAATCTTCCAAGCGATGCGTCAGACGAGATTCAGTTTGATAAAGTTCCGGTAGATTCAAATGATTCTATGCGCAATTTTCTCAAAGTTGAGTCTGATATTCCAAGCGAAGAATATTCAATAGAGTCTTTAAATTTTTCGGTAAGAACTAAGCATTGTTTGAAAAAATCTAATATTTCATCAATAAACCAACTCATAACCTCCACTGAAACAGGACTTTTGTCGATTCAATTTTTTGGGAAAAAATGTCTGGATGAAGTTAAAACAAAATTAGAAGCCTCAGGTTTGCGATTAGGTACCACACAATCAAAAAACTTGAATCTTGTCTCAATAGATTGTTTGAATTTATCAAAAAGGCCAAGAAATTGTTTGCTCAAGGCGGGTATCGAAAATATCAACCAGCTAATCAACAAGAATCAAAATGAGATATATTCATTAAAAGGAATGGGGAGAACTTCGTATAATGAAATTAATGAAAAGATAAATAAATACTTAGCACCTGAGGCCCGTGACAGAAATCCTATTTCTATAGATGGTGTTATTGATAATTCAATTTCCAACGCAATAAGTTTAAGAGATGAAAAAACTCTTATTAATTTAAAGACCTCAGTGCACGATATTGTTATGACTTTAAGAAGTCGGAATGCTCTAAGAAATGTAAAAATTGAATATATCTGGCAATTAATCAGGTACACAGAAAAAGATTTGTTAAAAATAAAAAATTTTGGACGTAAATCGCTTAATGAAATTAAAGACATCATTGCAGATATGTCCTTTAATTTTGGGAGTGATTTTTCACCCGAAGAAATAGATATAATAATCGCTTATGAAAAAGTTTTTAATGAAAAGAGCTTTCATAAGTGGTTCAAGGATAGAGTCGCTGAAATTAGAGATAACGCTTATGATTTCTTGTCTGAAAAAGAAAAATTTATTGCACAACGAAGAATTTTTGAAGTTAAGATTGCAAAAAATACTTTAGAAGAAATATCAGATACTTTTGGAATGACACGAGAAAGAATTAGGCAATTAGAGGGTAAAGCTCTAAGAAAACTGAGACGAGAATATCAGCCTGAATTGCGAGAAGTAATCTCCGTTATTTTTTCAAAGTTGGAGGCATCCGGTAAAATACTTAATTTGTCTGATTTTAATATTGATTTTAGTTTTGTGTCATCAAAAAATCGAGAAATTGTTAATCAGCTCATTGGTCTTGCGACAGACAAAATATTTGTTGACTGGAAATGTTCTTTAATCAGTAGTGAAGGTCCCGGTTATATTGACGAATTATGCGACGATATCCAAAATGAGATATTCGTAGCGCATAAGGAAGAGCTTTTTACCACAACGATGCTCGCTCAAGCTGTTAAAAACGTATGCGATAAACGAAAAATTTTTTCTAACGGGGAGTATAGCAATTTAACGAAAAAGTTTCTCACTAAAAATAAGGTTTCCAGAGAAGGTCGTTATCTAAGTATTGGTAAAATGAAGAAAATCGAAAAAATAGCTCTTGCATTTAAGATTTTATATCCTAAAGGATTAGAAGTCCATAAAAATCAGGACGAATTACTGTCAAAAATAAAAGAATATGATCCATTTATGTTTAAAGGAGCAACACAACGGTCTATAATCGCAAGATTGACAGCACATTCGAATGTTTTGCTTTGGGGGAGAGGGTTTTTTGTCCATGAGAGTAATATTTCTTATGACTTAACTTTTGTAAACAAGGTTATAGCGTTGATATTAAACCATTTTGATAAAGGTCATTATAGGTTCCAAATTGGTGTCCCCTTTTCTAAATATAAAGACAAACTAATTGGTTCCGGAGTTCCAAATCAATATGCGCTATATTCTTTAATACGGAAACAGGAAATTGATCGAATTGGCCAAAGAAAATATCCAACTATTGTTGATTTGGAGGCGAATGTAAATATAGAAGAGGGTATATTAGAAGAACTTGAAGCATTTTTTAAAGATCAAAAGCGTGAGGTGCAATATGAGGAAATTAAGACTGAATTTGTAAAAAAGCGAGGGTGGAAAGAATATAGTGTTCAACAAAATCTTTGTACACATTCCGAATTAATTTATCCTTGGAAAAATAACTCATATATTCATTTAGATTTTTTAGATGTTGATTATTCAAAACTAAAGGATTTGATATCCTCTCTTAAAGACAAATTGAACCAGATTAATGGGCCATATAATCTGAAGGGGGCTAAAACTGATATGAATTTATTGTGGGAACAGACGTGCCCTTCAGCAACTACAAGAACTATTGCAAAATTGATTCGTCAAGCCGACTACGAAGATTTGGTTATTGACCATAATTTTATAAGGTTTGTTGATACACCCCCTGAGTCGGTTTCAATTGTTGGTGCACTTGAAGAATTTTTTGTCGAAAAAAATACTATAATCAGTCGATATGAGCTCAAAGAAGAATTTGTTGCGAGTAGAGGGTGGACGGAGAATCAATTTTATACTGCCATTAGAAATGCAAACCTTTTTCAAACAGGGAAAAACACTTTTATACACCCTTCAACTATTATGTGGAACGAGAAATTATCCCAAGAGGTTCACCAAATTTTAACTGACTATCTAAAAGAAAGAAATCGAAGTCAACAACCGCATATGCAAATAGAAGAGTTGATATATGAATATGTTTTGCCGGAATTACCGAATAGTATTGAATGGAGCAGGTATCTATTAGTAAGTGTTGGTGAGGAATTGAAAGATTTTTTGTTTTTTGATGATGCATATGTCTTTGTTGATAATGATTTAGATATACAAGATTTGGATGATATGATTGCATTTCTAATAGCCAAAGAATTTCCTTATGGACTTGCAAAAGCTAAAGAAATCGAAGAATTACTGTGGAGAGAGGGAATTCTTGCGAGTGGTTTGAAAATTCCGAAAAATCAATTTTTTGAAGGCTCTTCAATTTCTTTTTCAGATTTTACTGATGAAATTAGTTTAAGCGCTATTGGGAAATTAAAATATGGAAATATTAAATAGGTTTCAGGATATTGAGATTAAACATTCATATTCTAGTCTTGAATCGAATATAGTAAAGGAAATCGTTGAACCTCTGTTAAAAAGGGCTGTTCAATATGATAGGGGTGTCGGCTTTTTTACATCAGGATGGTTGAAAAAGGTAACCAAGGGTTTGTTATGTTTTGTTAAAAATAATGGAAAAGCTCGGATTGTTACATCCACACATTTATCTAAAGAAGATTGGAATGTGATACATTCCGCTGATATAGATCGCCAACATAAATTAGTAGTGAAAAAGACTATAGAAAATACCATAGAAGATTTGGAAAAAAAATTAGAACATGAAACCTTAGCAGCCTTGTCCTGGTTGGTCCGTGATGGAATTTTAGAATTTAAATTTGCCATCCCTCAAGCTGAGCTTGAAGGTGGTATATTTCATAGTAAGTTATCTATATTCATCGATTGCTATGGAAACGGAGTTGCACTTCATGGATCACAAAATGACAGTATGCAGGCGTCTATCAATGAAGAAAGTATTTCGGCATTTACTTCTTGGGGGGGTGGGAATGTATGGTATAATGATTATAGCATTAGGTTTAATCAGATATGGGAGAATGAATATCCTAATTTAAAAATATTAAAAGTTGATCAAGCTGAAAAAGAGATTATTCTTCGCCAAACGGAAAAATACCAAAGGCCTTACGCATCTCCTCCAAAAATACCAGAAGAAATAAAGATTTTCTCTAAAAAGCCTGATCATAGAAGCGGTTTAATCCTTCGTGATTATCAAGAAGAGGCTATCCTGGAATGGGAAAAAAATGGCCGCAAAGGAATTTTTGAAATGGCGACGGGTACCGGTAAAACGATTACCGCTATATCGGCTGCTGTGAATGTATACAAAAAAGAAAATAGATTGGCTTTAATTGTTTTGGTTCCATATATTCATTTAGTCGATCAATGGGTTGAAGACCTATTTGATTTCGGATTCCAGCCTATACTTTGTTATGAGAGTGTGAATATGTGGAAGTTTTCAGCTAGTGCAAAGGTGAGAGAGTTTAATGCTAGACTATGCAGACATATCTGTTTGGTTAGTACGCATCAAACTTCTTCTATGCCCACTTTTATCAAAATGATTAACCGTATTCACGAGCCTTTTTTATTGGTCGGTGATGAAATTCATGAACTTGGATCACCAAATTATCGCAAAGCGCTTATAGAGAAGGCGACTTGGCGCATTGGATTGTCCGCAACTCCAGATCGTTGGTATGATGAGGAAGGTACTCGTGTCTTGAGAGACTATTTCGGAAAAACAATAATAGAATATGAACTAAAAAAAGCAATAAAAGAGGGAGCACTTACTCAATATCAATATTACCCCGAGAAAATCGATTTAAATGAAGATGAAATTGATAAATATGTTAATTTGTCAAAGGTCATCGCACAAGAATATAGTAAAAAAAAACCTGATCATAATAAGATAGAAAATTATTTAAGGAAACGGGCTGATTTAATAGGAAAAGCTGAAAATAAAATTCCTCATTTATTAAAAGTTCTAAGTGAGCATAAACGGCGATCAGAAGCAAAAGGACAAAAACTTCAGCATCTTCTTTTCTATTGCAATAAAGGGACTCATCGTGAGGTCCTTTCTGCGGTCTCTGGATTAGGTTTGAAGGTTCATGAGTTTGTGCATGATGTTTCTCTTAAGGACCGGAAAAAAATTTTAACTGCTTTTAGTAAAGGAACCATTGATGGTTTAGTCGCTATAAAGTGCTTAGATCAGGGTGTCGATGTCCCAGCAACTCGACAAGCATATATTTTAGCAAGCTCCACAAACCCCAGGGAGTTTGTGCAAAGACGAGGTCGTATTCTTAGGAAAAGCGAAGGCAAAAACTATGCTACAATTTATGATTTTGTTGTTGGGCCATGGAATACGATTGCAATCTTGGGCTATGAAATCGCAAAAAAACTATTAATGAGGGAATTGCCCCGATTTGCAGAGTTTTCTTTAGATGCTCAAAATTCTCAAGAGGCAAGAGATAAAATTTGGAGTAGTATCGAAAGATTAGATTTAATTCCTTACATACGAAAACGACCCTGGGAGGTTTATAAAGAAATATTAAAAAGAAAGGAATAACTTCAATTTTCTTTAATTATTAAAGATTATCAGAATAAATAAAGGAACATAAATGGAAAGTCCTCCTACAATAGAAATAATATTAAGACAAATTAAGGATGAATCCGTAAGAATAGTTGCTGAACAGGCATTAAAAACTTCAAGAAAAGCTTTGGATATGCCCCGTTCATCAAGGATTAAATTTGTTGCTGATGAAATTGATACAAAAATGCCAAGAGCATTGAAGTTAAGAGGGAAAAGATGAAACTTCATAAAATTGAGTTAACAAACTTTCGTCAGTTTAAGGGTATTCAAACTATTGAATTTTCACATGGTCCAAAAGAAAATGTTTCAGTTATTTATGGTGAAAATGGTAGAGGGAAAACAGGTATTTTTAGGGCTTTAATGTTTTGTCTTTATGGTGATCGTAGTCTCTCTCAGGATGAATTAAGTGGAGAGGAAAAAAAGGAAGGTCTTCATTTGGTAAATGAGGTAATGCTCAAAGATCAAAAGGGAGAGGGGGTTAAGGCCATTGTCTCTGTTGAGTTCAGTCATAAAGATCAAATTTATGTAATCAAGAGGAGTGTCTCTGGATTAATGAAAGAAGGTGGTCAGATTATTCAAGATAAGTTCGCTGATGTTGAACTACAACTAACTGACATGAATGGGAATACCCTTCCCCCTGAAAATGATCCAGAGAAGATAAAGGCACAAATACAAGAGATTTTAAATTCAAGGTTAAGAGATTATTTTTTATTCGATGGGGAACGAATTGAACGATTAACGAGGAATACTCAAGAACGTCGTGAGGAGGTCAGAAAAGGTATCAGGACTTTGCTTGATTTGGATGCTATGGAATTAGCGATCCAGGGTTTGGATCATTTGATTTCGAAAATTGAAAAAGAAATAAAAAATAAATCTACGGGAAAATTGCAGAGAATCACTGAGCATATTATGAAATTAAGCCAAAAATTAGATGATTTTAATGATAAGCAAAATAATGATATCCAAGAGTCAAAAAGACTTGAGCATCATATCAAAAAGATATCTGATAAAATACGTGAAAATAAAGAAACCGCTGAACAAGAGCGAAAACGACAAAAATTGATAGATGAAAAATCTGAGAAGATTATAGAAAGAGATCAAAATAAAATTGAATTGGCTGAACAATTAAATAAAAGTAGTCAATTAGTTGCCAATGAAATTCTTGTACAACTTCAAGAGGAATTGGACTTACATCGGGAGAAGGGCGAGTTGCCACCTGCAATTAGAAAAGAGTTTGTTGAAAATTTATTAAACTCGAAAAAATGTATTTGTGGTACTCCTTTAGATAATTATCATGTTGAAGAGAGAGAAAGTATAGCGGCTTTCATGGAGAGAACATTTAAACCAGGTTTGGGCAAACAAAGCGAAGACCTTCTTCAGCGTTTAAACAGAGTTTCAAGCACCTATGAATTATTATCTGATAAATTTAATCGTTTACTTATGAAACATAAAAAAATAAATGATGAAATTTTAGACTTGGAATTAAAAATTTCAATCTTGGGTGATGAGTTAGGTGCTGGCGGTACGAGTATTGATGATTTAATTCAAGAAAGAAATAAATCTGAAGAAGAACTGCAAAATTTAAAAGTCGATATTGATCGCAGAATAGATGATATTAAGGATGCTGAAGAAAAAAGAGAAGAGAAGCGAAAGGAAGCCGCAGTTTTAGAAAAGCATCAAACTCATTTAAAAAATTTGGCATCAAAACGAGATCTTACAAAAGAAACCTCATTGAAATTAAATGATATTTATAATAATTTTTCTGAAAAAATAAAAATACGATTAGCAGAGAAATCTACTGAGAATTTTTCCAAATTGGCGGATGATGAAACTTTGAAAGATATCAAGCGTATAAATATTGATGAGAATTATATGCTTGATGTATTGAATTGGTCAGGTCAAAGAAGATTAGGTGAGATATCTGCTGGTCAACGCCAGATTGTATCCCTATCTTTTATTATGTCTCTCATTCAAATTGCTGGCGATTTAGAAGTACCTCTTTTTATGGATACCCCTTTCGGCCGTCTCTCTGGAAAACATAGAGATAATCTTATTGAAAAAATACCTCAAATGGCCACCCAATGGATTTTATTAGCAACTGACACGGAATTTACTGGTGTTGAGGCTGATGTTTTAAGGGAGACAAAAACTTGGGGTAAAATTTATGAACTAAGAAAGGAAGAAGAGGGTTATACAAAGATTATGGAACGTCAAGTAGATGATTTTGTTCCAAAGCGGAAATCTATCTATTAATTACGATATTGCGTAAGGACTAAACTAATGTCTGAATTTTCTAACAATCCAATGGCAAATATTAACCCTGAATGGGATCATATATATGAAACTCTCTGTCGTGGTAACGAGAGTGTATTTAGCCAAATGACCTCGCTTTTTACTTTATGCGCAGCTATCGGCCATTTGATTCAAGATCATAGAACGTTAAAAAAGAAAACCGGTAAATTTCGATGGGTAAATTTGAACCAGGAAACTGAGATGAGTGTTCTATCAGCTATTGCGTGGGATCACGGGAAACGTGATTTGCAGATCCTTTCTGATTATAAACAAATTCTTGATATTGCTAGCGAATATGCAGAAGGTGGGATGCATTATTTGTATGACAATTTTTTTGAAGATTATATGGTAAATGGTCAGTTAAATCGACCCGATAAACTTGATATAGAGTTTAATTTGGCACAGTTAATAGAAGGGTTAAGGCAGCAGCAAAGTGTTTTTTGACAATTTCATCATGGGAAATGAGGAAGAATCTGTATGGCCGAAAAAGATACTAATAGAATAGAAGCATCTCCTACAAAGGAGTTGTTTATATATATGCTAACTCGAGATATTCCATTGAGTAGGGCTATTTTAGATTTGGTTGATAATTCCGTCGATGGGGCGACGAATTTAGTACATAATGATGATTATTCGCATTATTGGATTCGTATCGATATAAAAGAAGATAAGTTTAGCATATCTGATAACTGTGGCGGTATATCGATAGAAACGGCGCGTGACTATGCTTTTAGATTCGGTAGACCGAAAGAAATGGCCTCGACTCCAGGTTCTATTGGTAAGTTTGGTGTAGGAATGAAAAGGTCATTTTTTAAACTTGGAAATCGATTTAAAGTAGAATCCACAACAAAAAAATCAAAATTTATAATAGACCATGACGTAAAAAAGTGGTTAGAAGATTCAGACAATTGGCACTTTGAATTTAAAGAAAAGGATACGAATGTTGATGATATAGATGAAAAGGCTATCGGTACGAAAATCGAAGTCACAGAACTTTTCAAAAATGTTTCCGCTAATTTTAAACTTGAAAATTATCTCAAAGAAATCAACTCAGAAATCGAAATGGCTCATTCTCTTGCTATAGATAAGGGTTTATCCATATCACTAAACGGTCGCCCTCTAGGGAAAAGAACTTTAACATTGCTTAAGTCGGATAAACTAAAACCGGCATATTATAAAAAAGAATATCTAAATTTTGGAAAATCTGTCGTTACAGTAAGGATTTATGCGGGTATCGCTGAAAGGAACTTCCAGGAAGGTGGATGGTATGTTTTTTGCAATGGTCGAATGGTCCTTGAGGCAGATCAAACAAGTATCACAACTTGGGGCGTAAATAACATGCCTAAATATCATCCTATTTATGCTTATTTTAAAGGATTCGTCTTTTTCGACTCAGATGATGCAGAATTGTTACCTTGGACAACGACAAAAACAGGTATAGATGGGGATTCTTCTTTATATAAAATTGTAAGATTAGAAATGGTTAATCTAATTAGGCCTATTTTAAAATTTTTAAGAGATCTTGATGCTGAAAGAGTTCTTGTTGAGAATGAAGAAATTGAAAATAGTCCCCTAAAAAATATTTATGATGATACCGCCACAATTAACTATAAAGCTATAAGTGAGACTGCTAATTTTAGCAGCCCTAAAAAAATTTTAATAAAAAGAGGACCACGATTAGGTCGTATTCTATATAATAAACCAAAAGACCAAATAGAAAAATTGCAAAAAATGTTAAAAGTGGTTTCGAATAAAGCTGTAGGGGAAAAAACCTTCGAGTATTTTATTAAAATGGAATGTGAGGATTAAAACTGATGAGAAGTTACGAAAAAATCAATTATAATCTGAGACCTTCTAAATGTATTGAAAGAAAAATGCTGTGTGAAGTATTTCAAAGATTATCTGTTTTTGGGAAGATTGAAGCTTATGGATACATAGGATTTGGATCGACTTATTTTAGCGACTTCACAATTTTTCACAAAACGCTGAATTTAAAAAATATGATTAGTATTGAGAGGGATGAGGAAAAAAGAGAAAGGTTTGAATTTAATAGGCCCTTTAGTTGTATAGAGATCAAGTTTGGTGAATCTACAGACGTGTTACCTACTTTAAATTGGAATTCAAAAAAAATTGTGTGGCTTGACTATGATGGGAAATTGAACAGCGAGGTGCTCTCAGATTTGGATTTCTTTTTTTCGAGGGCTATCTCAGGTAGCGTAATTGTAGTTTCAATTAATGTTACACCTGAAACTAATACTGAAAATCCGTATGATGATATCAAAAATTATCGATTCGACAAATTAATTGATCGAGTTGGGGAAAATAAGATACCAGAAGGAGTTGATGGGAAAGATCTATCAGGATGGAACAACGCAGAAATTTGTAGACGAATTATTGTTAATGAGATTGCAGAAATCTTAAGCGTTAAAAATGCTGAATATGATGAGAACAATATGCTGTGTTATCAGCAGCTTTTTAATTTTCATTACTCAGATGGTGCAAAAATGCTTACTACAGGTGGCATAGTATTTGGAAAAGACCAATTTGCGCATTTCGCAGGATGTTCATTTAATGATCTTTCGTTTTTTCGTGATGGTAGTGACGCCTACAAAATAGAAGTTCCTAATTTAACTTTCAAAGAAATAAGACACTTAGATGAACAGCTTCCACTCAAAGATGGGGTAAGTATCTCAGCCCCCTCGATAAGCCAATCTGATATTGATAAATACGAAAAAATTTATAGATACTTTCCTTCTTTTACAGAGGCTAATTTGTAAGTATCATCAATGTAGATATGCTACATCCTGAATTGATTTAATTCTGGCCCCTAATAGCTCAATTCCTCTATGGATATGATTTATAAATGCAGAATCAAGATCTTTCAGGGGGGTATTGTCCTTTAAAAGTTTAATTTTTAATAATGCGATATAGAGAGGGTCGTGCTTTCCAAGGAGCGTATAACGATTTATTTCTCTATTTTGTTTGAAATCATCTGATAAATTAGGGGGAGAACCTATTTCTTCAAGGGATAGACAAAAACCTAATCTACAAATGATATTTGCGGACAAACCGGTTTTTGATTTTAAATATCTTAATTTACTGTCCGCGTCTGAATTAAATGGGATTCTTTGAAGAGTTAGCTCTTGCATAAGGATTCTTCCTCCCAGAAATAGCCTTCAATGGGTTTTGTACTTTTGGATTTATTATCATACCTTAGCTGGTAACAATGGGAGAGATATGGTTTCAATTCTTGATAAAGATCTTTATCAACTTCTGTATCCGTTGATAAAAGTATCACTTGATGAGAAGCCTTTGGGAAATAACTATTGATCAGGTTGCTTCTATGAGAACTATCTAAACGGCCCAACGGTGTATCGATTATTACAGGCAAAGGTCGACCAGATGTTTTAGCCAAACTCCATAGCATAGCAATGGCATAGAGCTGTCTTTCGCCTGAAGAAAAGTATTCTGCAGAAATTGGCATGGCTTGGTTGTTAAAAAGGGTTACATCAAAGGTATTGGGATTAATTTCTATATTTTTAATAAGCTTTTTGCTCATTAATTGATTGAAACTTTCTGAAAAGCTTTGGTTTAGCTGTTCTATTTTTGCTTTTTTCAGTCTTTCATCGTAAATGTTTAAAACATTGTCTATTTTTTTTACAATCGCAATTCGGTCTTCAATCTGATTATGGACTTTTTGTTTGCCTATCAGTTTTGCTAATTTCAATTGGTGCATTTTTAGATTATATTCTTTTCTGTTTATTTCATCCTGTATTTGGCTTTCTTTTAATTTTAACTCACCGTGTCTTTGATTTAATAAAGCAAGCTCATCAAACAATGGTTGAATCTGGGTTTCATTAGGACTTTTAGATAATTCTTTTTCAATTGTTCTAAGGGTATCGTGTATTTTTTCAAGTTCAATTCCCGCAATTTTGACTATTTTTGTCGATTTTTTTTCGGCGTCTTCTAAAACTTCCAAAAATTCTCTTGTAGAACTATCTGATAATTCCAAAAGATATTTAACCTTATTAAGGTGTTTTGGAGGTTTTATCTTTGGGCTGATAGACTTTAATATAACTTCCGTCAATATATTTTTGTCTGAGTCTTTTACCGATTTTAACTCTTCAATAGCTGAAAGAATTTCAAGTTTAATTTCTTCAATTTCTTTTTTTATAATTCTGTGGTGTTTTAACTCAGATTCTTTTTTGATCTGTTCTTTTAATAAGCTATTTATACTTGGACATAATGAGATAGGGAAAATTTCAACACACTCTTTTTTTATCAGCTCTTCAAGTTCAATCTTTTTTAAATTGAGTTCCTCTTTTTGTTTTTTAAGTGAATCTCTTTGCATGGCAAAATAGCCACCCTCGCGATGTAGTTTTTCTTCCCAATTTTTAATATCGCCAGCATTTCCGTTTATTTTTGATCTGGTCATAGCAAGGTTTTCGAATTTTGTTGCGATTTCATTTTTTTGTATTTTGATGGCAGTATCAATTTCTTCCCAATTTTTCTTAAAATTATTAAGTGAAGTATTTTTAAGCTCTCTATTTTTATAAATAGTTAGGTCAGCTTTAAGTCTTTCAATAATATCAAGCCCTAAAAGAGTTTTTATGGCACCTGCTAAAACCATATTGGTAGAATTATAGTGAGCAATTTCTTGAATTTTTTCACCGTCAAAAAAAAATAAATTAGACAAACGTTCTGGTATTATATCTTCAATAAATCCCTTCCAGTACTCGTCCGTAACGTTTGTTTTTAATTCACCATTAGAAAAAATTTTTAAATACTCTTTAACTTTTTGATTCTCAATGGACCAAGATCGCTCAACCGTATAGCTCTTATATTGACCCATTGTGACGTGGTCAAAGTCAATTGACACCCTGGCGAATGTATTGGTTAGGATGGTAGAATCATTTTGGTATATCTGCTTGTATAAAAACGACTCATAGTCGCTTTGACTTACACTATTGCCTAAAATTGATTTACCATAGAAACTAAGTCTCAAGGCATTTAAAAGGGTTGTTTTTCCAACTCCGTTTTTTCCACCTATAAGAATTATATTTCTTCTATTATCATCTTTTAATTTTGGGGCAAGGTCAAACTCTACCTTTCCAGCGTAAATCCCATAATTTTCTAAGGCTATTTTTTTTATTAACATGAGATAGCTCTGTCTTTATTGTAACTTTTATCCCCACAACGCAACTTGAGGAACTCAATGGAATATATTATGCTTTATATTCTAATCTGAACACAATATATTGATCTAAACTCCATAGATATCGTTGTAGGGTTATAAAGTAAAAACTACGTCCTTACTTTATTTCAATTTCGTTTAAAACCTCTGCTTTTGATCTCCAATCTTTTTTTAAGATACGATCAATATCATTAAAAATTGCTGAACGCCTACTCATTCCATGTTGCTTTCTTTCAGCGTCAAAAAGTTCAGTAAATAATTTGATTGGTAGCTCATGATCTGTGCATATTTTTTTTAGTATGTTAAGTTCAAAACCACCCATACCGGCCCAGTCATCTTTTGGTAAATCAAGTTTTTTTTGGCAAATTTCCATATAGAGAGATGGTAAAGAATCCTCCCAATCACCCTCTTCAAAAAGCCATAATTCTCTAATTTTTATCAACTCTTTTTCAGAAATAAGTATGGTATCCAATTCTGGTTTGTTCTTTTGGATTGCGTTCTGTTTTTCGAGAAGTTTTTTTAAAATTTTTTTTCTGAATGATAGCGTATATGGTCCCCAAATAAGCCTTTTTTGTCCCGCTATGTCAAAGTATTGAATTTTTCCATTTCTTCTCTGAATTGAACGTATTCCTTTTTTGAACTTAGGGTCGCTAATAGTAACTAACCAATCCCTAAATTCAAGTAATGGCGTAAGCCATTCTTCTCCATTCTGTATAATGGATTCCATCGAAATATCTCTTTGAACAACAGTACAGGTCCAGCATCCAAATCGACTATTCCCACATGATGGAGTACTTTTATCTATGACTAATGGACACTCTCCCTCCTGAGCGTTTTTATACATATCAAGAAGCTCTTTGTTGTTGCTCTTCCATGGCGATGGAACCGAAATGAGATATTCCCAAACTTCTTCGGTATACCAATCTTCAATAGGAGTGTATACCCATGCATTGGATAGAGATGAGTGACGCGTTAGATCACTGCCTACTTTTTGTCGTTTGTTCATTGATCCTGATCTGGAAGTGCTTTCTGAAAATCTCACTCCAAGAACGACCACAACCTCGCCGTGGGAGGCAATTTTTTCTGTAATAAAACGGTTTGTCGGTTCAATTTTCAACCTATCTGTGCACCATCTGAATTTACTATATGGGGCTGGATATCCTCTGCCAATCATATTTACCCAAAAAGTATCCTCAATTTTTGGTGTTACTTTAAAAGCTTCAAATGGCAAATTTTGTTTTTGTGCTGAATCATTTATTAGATCATGCATGAGGTCTATATAGGCAGCGATTATTGGAGTTTCCACAAATGTGTCTGATGAGATTATATAAATTTTTTTTGTTAATTTTTCGATAGGAAGTCTTTTCAGACTTGACCAAACTAATTGAAGGGTAGCCGTTGAGTCTTTGCCCCCACTGTATCCAATAACCCAAGGTCGGTTGTCTGAAAGGTATACGCTTTGAATTTTTTGGTACAAATTTTCATAATATTCTTCTGCATTATCTGTTTCAGAAAGAAATACATTATCTCTTGGAATTTTTTTGTCCTTTGCCATGTTTTCTTTCAACCTCTTCTTCGCTTGGATCTAATGGTAGGTTAAATACTGTTTTGATATAATTAGCTGTTAAAGTAACATTATTCTGAGATTTGTTAAGACTTCCGCCAATCAAGGCTCTGCCTTCCCATAGTGTTGCATTCTCTCTTGCCCAATCAATCGTTTTTATTTTAGCTAAATGTTTTTTCCATTCTTTTGGATACTCTTTGACAAGGCTATTCCCTGCAATAGCTAAAGCTTGTAATGCAATACCATGAGCATGTATATAGTCACTTCGTAACTCTGATGTTGTGACTTTTTTATTAACAGCTGCAATCCAATCAGGCATGCTTTTACCTATTGTATTCCAAAAATCTATAGCAAGTTTTTCTTCACTTTTAGAAATATTATCCATCTCAGATTTTTGAAGGAATCGTTTTGTAGCTTGATAGATACCGCTTAGAGTGAAAAGTTTTCTTGATCGGTTTGAGATGGAACTTTTTGCCTTTTCTGTCATTCCCCTGAAAACTTTAACCTCTGTGGCAAGCTTATTGGCAAGTCTGGCTAGAGGATCTCTATGGTCATACAATATGCCCAACGATTTTGTTGGACGAACTGCATAACGATTTAAATCAGCAAACATTTGCTGGCTATTTTTCAAGCCAGAGTCTATGAAAAAAACAACTGAAATGGTTTCATCCCCAATAGAAGGAGCCTCTTTAAGGGCTTCTTTAATTGCTGATAATCTATGTTGGCCGTCATTGATTATAAAATGTGAATCCATTGGAACGCTCAATGTACCAATTTTCCGACCAATAGAATCTTCTCCATATGCTTCAAACTGGACCTCTCGATCAATAGAGGCAGCGATTGAAGAGAAAACGTAATTATCTTGGTTTTCTAAAATGTATTTTTTTATTGGAACAACTCGACTTTTATTTAATTCCCTTTGAGCCCGCAGTTCGGGTGATAGGCTTTTGGTATCTTCGGGAAATATTGATTGAAGTAATTTGAATGGGCACATTGAAACATAATACTCTCTGCTCCCTTGAATACCTCTGATTGCAGGAAAAGAAATGGTAAAGTCTTGAGATAGCTTTTTTTGTGTCATAATGTACTTTTATCTATATCTGTTTATGGAAGTCATTATAAAAACTTCCACAAACAAATACTAGACTTCCAGATAAAGAACAAGAATTTTTTTATTCAAAACACTACAGCACGCTAAAGGAACAAAAAAAACGGGTACGTGCTCGGGTTTTGGGGACGCCCATAAAATTATAACTTTAAAAATTGAGAATCCTGGGTTAAAAAAATGGGGCCGGTGTTGAAATTACGCGTTTCTATTCCTCCCATAATTCCGCAGTGCCAAGTTAAACTCCTGTTATTTCGTATAAAAATTAAAATAAAGTTTTTTTGAAACATAGTGGCTTCAGGGATGAGTGGCTTCAGGGATGTCCATTGGATTGTCTGCTTCGTGAGGTTCAAATGAGCACATAACATCATTGACACTTAGAGTAGAATAAGTTACAAGATATATAACATAAATCATGAAGAGTGGCGGCATTGACCGCCCGGCAACCTGCGTTTCTGAAAGGTGCCATCCCGTTCGCTGGGCATGAGGTCAAGAGATGACAACGGAAACATTGAGACCTCACCATTGCGTGAGGTTTTTTCGTTTTGGCGCAAGGGCGCCCCCTTGCAGACCGGAACAGGCCAGAAAAGGTCGAATACTGTGGGCCGATTTGAGGCTATTGCATCCCACGACAAAATATGTTGCTAAAACGCCCGGCGGAACCCTGGTGCAATTTAGCACTGGGGTTTTTTGTTTGGCAGAAAGGAGACGAAAAAACAAAATGAACAATGTGACTTTTAAAATTCTTGAGCGGCAAAACGGGGAGTTTGTTCTATTTCTACACAATCACGGTCAAAAGCTTGTTTGCGAGGAGTTTCGATCCCGGAATCTTGAGGCGGTGGTCGACTGCGGACGTAATGGGGACGGGGTTGAAATTGCGCGTTTCTGTTTCCGCAATAACTCCGCAGTGGCCAAGGCAACAGACCGTTATTTAAAATAAAAAATCAATTCAGGGCTGTCTTGAGGTCCAGTGCCTTTAGCGATATCCATTGGATTGTCGGATAGTCTTTATTACGAGACCCAAATGATACTTTCATCTGCGCGAGGGGTATCTGGTTTCCATTTTCGAATAAGAAGGAGAAGTCCTGATCGCATTCCGAGGCCTTTGGGGATGTCCATTGGATTATTGATTTGCGTGAGCTATGAGGTAAAAAATATTTTTTAACTTTGAGAATATTCGAGGCCCTCTTTTTCCCTCTTCTAAAAAGATACGAGGTAAGCTTGATCTTACCCGTATCCCCTTGACTTTTAGGAGAGAGTGACGGGAAAAACGGGGACGGTGTTGAAATTGCGCGTTTTTTTTTCCTCTCAATTCCAGGTCGGACCAAGATAAGCCACTAATATCTCGAACAAAAGATCAAAAATCGGGGTTATTTTCGGGCTTAGCGTGATGTTTTCAGGGGCGAAAACGGGCCTCTAAGCCGGATTCGGAACGGAGCGTCAAAACACCCTTTGACAATTTCAAAAACAGAAAAATAGTATTCTGAAATTTTGCTTCCGTCGGCTAAATAATAAATCGCTGACTATGTGTTGACTTTATTCCTGCGATAGTCCAAACAACCCGCCGTTATTTAATGGGAAAGAATTAAAACTGGAATTGTTTTGTAAGCAGGTCTTACCGGGCTATGATGAACTTTTAAAAACTCGTTCATCTGAGTTGTTTTTAAGAACATAGTAACATTTTTTTTGCATAGTAACGTTTTTAATGTTATTGTACAAAAAAAAGTTATCGTCAGCATATGAAAAATTTGATCTTCCAATTTACAGAATACATTTCTAAAGTGGCTGGCCTGCCAGTCTCCTGGGGGGCTGCTGGGCCTCGTACACTGCCTCAATATTTAAGCCAGCGTTATGCCTTGCAGGAAATCACTGTTGGAGGGCGCGCTTTTTTGGGTATTGTGATCAAGGATGCTGCCGCCTTCCGCCCTGCTGTGTTTGAAAAGCATCTGCGGCAGATCATGCGAAATGATATATCCCTGGATGCGTATTGCCTTATTGCTACTGAGCTGCCGGGGTATACCCGTCGCCGTTTAGTTGAGCGGCACATCCCTTTTGTAGTGCCTGGGCAACAGATGTATTGGCCGGAACTGGGAGTCGCCGCACAAGCCAAAAAAACAGCAAGAACAATTGTCAAGCCGGAAGTTTTCACGCCTGCGGCACAAGCAGTTTTGATTTATGCGCTGAACCGCAATATAAAAGCGCCGATCACACCCAAGGAACTGGCCGAGCAACTTGGCTACGCAGGCATGTCCATGACCCGGGCGCTGGATGAGATCGAAGCCGGCGGGTTGGGTCGGGTAACCCGTGAAGGTCGTGAACGGTTGCTTGATTTTGACAAAGACCGGCGCATTTTGTGGCGGGAAGCATTGACGTATCTTCGCACTCCTGTACGCAGAACCGTCCGAATAAAAGAGGATCAGTTACCCCCGGACCTAAAAATCAAGTCAGGGGAAACCGCATTGGCGGACCGAAGCATGCTGGTTCCCCCAAAAGAGCCGGTCTATGCATTAGGCCGCCAGAATTGGAAGAATATCGCTGAAAGTGTTGATCAGATTCCTGTAGAAGACTATGGGACCTGCCGTATTCAGTTGTGGCGGTATGACCCGGCATTGTTTATGAAAGACGGACATGTTGATCCTTTTTCTCTCTATCTCAGCCTGCAAGATGAGGACGATGAACGTTTGGAAATAGCTTTAGCGGAAATGATGGAGAAAGCGTTATGATTATTGGCTTGGATAAATTTGCCGCCCATTTTGCCGGATTTCAGGATCGCTACATTCTTATTGGTGGGGCGGCGGCATGGCTGGTGTTGGATGATGCGGGGATCGAGCCTCGTGCAACAAAGGACCTGGATATTGTCCTTTGCCTTGAAGTCCTGGACCCGGATTTCGGGACCGTCTTTTGGGAATTCATCAAGGCCGGTGAATATAAACTTCAAGAAAAAAGTGATGGGACAAAAATTTTTTATCGCTTCCGGAAACCGGCGCAACCCGGATTTCCGGTAATGCTGGAACTATTCTCACGTATACCTGACATATCTGTTCTCGGAGAAGACAGTCATTTGACGTCGATCCCCATTGGCGAAGATGTTTCCAGCCTTTCGGCTATTTTGATGAATGAGAATTATTATGACTTTATCCATCAGTACAAACGGGATATTGGAGGGGTCTCCCTCGTCGGGGAAGAATGCCTGATTCCTCTAAAAGCCCGTGCATGGCTGGACTTGACGAAACGAAAGGCAAACGGTGAGTCCGTTGACAGTAAAGACATCAAAAAGCATCGGATCGATGTGTTGCGGCTGTATCAGATTTTACCACCAGATTTACAAATTGTGTTGCCCCGATCGATTCAGGATGATTTGCGCGCATTTCTTGAAGCGATTGCACCTGAGTTGAACGTGAACTTACTCAAAAATATAGGCATACAGGGTGTTGGCGTGGCGGAAGTACTTCAAACGCTTAATACCGTATATGGAATTGCCATCAAATAAAGAAGATGGCTATGAGCAAAAAACCCGTGCGTTTTTGGGGGACGCCCATAAAATTATAACTTTAAAAATGGAGAATCCTGCTATATGAGGGTTGTATGCCACGAAAAGCCCGCATCGATGCTCCCGGAGCCTTGCATCACATCATTGTTCGAGGAATTGAGCGTCGGCGGATATTTTCAGATGATCAGGACCGTGATAATTTTGTTGAATGTCTGGGCAATATTGTTGCCGAGACGCAAACCCTTTGTTTCGCATGGGCACTTATCCCCAATCACGCACACATTTTATTACGAACCGGCCAAACCCCTCTTGCAGCGGTTATAGTTGACTCTGTTTCACAAAAATCAAAAAATATGATTGACTTTGTTACCAAAATCGGTGAACATATCCATGACTTTATGTTTTTAATATAGATGAGGACAGCATGTTTAAAAGGGATATCTTAAAAAAGTTATCGATTTGGGCTCAAAAAAATGATCGAAAACCGTTGATTTTGAGAGGTGCAAGACAGGTGGGCAAAACGACAGCCATTCACCTTTTTTCTAAACAGTTCGATCAATATCTTTACCTTAATCTTGAACTGAAAAACGAGCGGAATATTTTTGAACAGGGCTATCCCATTGAAGACCTGATTCAGGCAATTTTCTTTTACAAAGATCAGGTAAGGGGTGAGGGTAAAATCCTTATTTTTATAGATGAAATTCAATCCTGTCCATCGGCTGTTTCTTATCTCAGGTTTTTTTATGAAGTTTTTCCGGATCTGTATATTGTTGCTGCTGGTTCCCTTTTAGAGACCCTTATTGATACACATATCAGCTTTCCAGTCGGCAGAGTGGAGTATCTCGTGATGAAGCCGTTGAGTTTTAAAGAATTTTTGATCGCTTTGGATCAAGACGCCAGTCTGGATATTATACAAAATAAAATTCCTGCTCCTGCTTTCACCCACGACAAATTAATGAAATTATTTCACACCTATTCAATGATTGGGGGCATGCCGGAAATCATCCAGAAATATTCGGACCAAAAAGATATCATCGCGCTTAACAGTATATTTGAAAGTTTAATTGTTTCTTATCTTGATGATGTTGAAAAATATGCACGGAATCATTCAATGGCCAATGTTATTCGCCATGCTGTTTCAAATGCGTTTTATGAAGCGGGAAGCAGGATTAAATTCCAGGGATTTGGCAATTCCAACTATAAATCCAGGGAAATGAGTGAAGCATTAAAAGTATTGGAAAAAGCCATGCTGATTTATCTTCTATATCCTTCATCTTCCATAAAACCGCCGTTGCTACCGAATATAAAAAAATCTCCAAAGCTTCAGGTCCTTGATACAGGTATGTTGAACTATTTTGCTGGATTTCAAAAAGAACTGTTCAGGGCGAATGACATTGATTCTATTTATCAGGGGAAAATAGCAGAGCATATTGTCGGCCAGGAACTGTTGGCTATGGAAACATCGCCTTTATTTAAACTGCACTTCTGGAACAGGGAAAAAAAGCAATCCAACGCGGAAGTTGATTTTCTTATTCAGTACGAAAACTTGATTATCCCTGTTGAAGTCAAATCCGCGTCTACGGGCCGTCTCCGTTCTCTTCACCAGTTCATGGACCGCGCACCTCACAAATATGCCGTAAGAATCTATGCTGGAAAACTTGAGATTAATAAAATCAAGACCCTGGACGGGAAGAAATTTGCCCTGCTGAATCTTCCGTTTTATTTAGCTGGATCTATTGCTGACTACCTTGAATGGATGATATCCCAATAGCGAAACGCAAGGCCAGAAATGAGGATTTTTAGGGACGCCCATAAAATTATAACTTTAGAAATTCAGGTCGGACCGAGATAATCCTTTAATATTTCAACAAAAAGAACAAAAAAAAAGGTCTGTTTTAAGGGTTAGCGCAATGTTTTCAGGGGCGAAAACGGGCCTTTAAGCCGGATCGAGGCCCTCTTTTTCCCTCTTCTAAAAAGATACGAGGTAAGCTTGATCTTACCCGTATCCCCTTGACTTTTAGGAGAGAGTGACGGATATTACTAATATGATTATTACTCATACCAGAGAAAAATTGCTCAACGCAATTATTTATTTTGCCGGAAATACAAAGTACTGCGGTAAAACAAAATTGCTTAAGCTTTTTTATTTTTTAGATTTTATGCACTTTAAGCAAACGGGAAAATCCGTAACTGGGATGGATTATTTTGCCTGGGGAATGGGGCCGGTACCCAAAAAATTATTTGAAGAGCTTTCCGGCACTATGAAACCGGACATGAAAGCTACAATTAAAGAACTTCCTGAAGAGGGCTTCCAGAAGATTCAGCCGACGAGGAAGTTTGATTGGAAATATTTTTCTAAAAAAGAAATGGCACTGATAAAGGATATATCCTTCATTTTCAAGGATGCCAAAGCCGATGATATGGTTGAATCCACTCATTTTAAGAATGAACCATGGGATATCACTATCAAGGAGAAGGGGCAGTTTCAAAAAATCGACTACATGCTTGCCATAGATAGCGATATCGTCAGCCTTCCTTACGATGAGGCCAGAGAGCGGATGGAAGAGCGGATGGAAATGGAAAAAATATTCGGCGTCTGTAATTGAAACCCCGTGGGACGCTCTACCATCATAAAGAGTTGGTCTTCCACAACGGTTTTGTCGGTCAAAAATACCTCGTTCTATTGAACATCCCGGGAAAAGAAGAACCTTACCTTTTCGTAAAAACTACCTCCCAAAAGAAAGACAAGCCATCAAAGCCCGGGTGCATTAAAAATCGAAGCCTGTTTTTCATACCCGGCGGAAAGACTTTTTTTCCAAAAGACACATGGGTTCAACTTTACGAGATTTATCCCATACTTCCCCATAAGATTGATATTAATAAAAATATATCCGTTGTCGGTAGCCTTGATGCAAAAATGATCGACGATATCGTAAATTGTCTGTTCGAAGCTGAGGCAGATAATATTGCCTCCATTTACAAAGACATGTTACGTCCTCCCATGCAAGCTTCGATACTTAAATTAAAGAACTTGTTCAATAAAAATCGAAGCTGACTGTTTTTTTAAACAGTGTTGATTCCCACAATTCCCGGGCTGGACCAGGGAAACGCGTGCAAATAATTCCGGGTCGGACCAAGACAACTGACCGATATTTTAAATAAAACATGAAAAAACGGGGACGGTGTGAAATTGCGCGTTTCTATTCCCCCAATAATTTTGAAGCGACCAAAGCAACACGCTGTTATTTAAAAACAAAAATTAAAATACAGGTTGTTTTTGAAACATAGTGGCTTTGAGGATGTCCATTGGATTGTCATGAATCATGAGACCCAAATGATACTTTTCTATTCTCTCAAAACCGCATGCCCGAGAAAATGAGAACGGAAATTCCGCGTTTTATTTGTTTATGGTAGAAGGAGTTCATGCCACGACAAGCCAAAATAAATACGTCGGCCTGCATCACATCATCTGCAGGGGCATTGAGCGGCGTAATATTTTCAGGGACAATACGGATCTAAATATGTTTGTAGAAGGGCTGTGCGCTATTTTACAAAGAGCGTCAAACCCTGCTATGCTTGGGCGTTGATCCCCAATCAATCACCTGCTTTTAAAAACCGGTAATGAGCCGATTGCCGGCATTATGTGACGGCTGTTGACTGGATATGCCGTGAGTCGGGTTGCCGAATGAGGTCGTGGCTTGGCGGCTGATCAAAAATTGACCCAAGAGCAATAAACGCGCGCAATTTTAACACCGTGCCCATTTTTCCCCAGACAACGATTGCGGCTATTTCCTGATCCGCCTGCCCGTGCATGAGGATGCGGTGGTAGTGGAAACGCCGGTGAAAACGCCGGGGAAAACGTCGGGGAAAACGTCGGGGAAAATTATTGAACTGATTTTACAGAACGCTTCCATCACCATTAAAATTCAGGTCGGACCAAGATAATCTTTTAATATTTCGAACAAAAGAATAAAAAACGGGTCTGTTTTAAGGCTTAGCGTAATGTTTTCAGGGGCGAAAAAAGGCCTTTCAGTCGGTTTCGGACTGGGGCGCTAAAACAGTTGATTAGGGAATTGAATGGCAGGGTTTAACGCCATGAGGAAGATTTGAAGATGGCATTGGAACGAATTCGGCAAATGCTGGCTTTGTGTTCAACGGAGGGGCCATTATTTGCCGCCACAGATCTCTTCCCTATAGTTGCATAAAAAACATGCGCTATTGATTTAAATCAGCCAAGAGAAAGAGTTCAACGAGAATGATGCAATTTTTAAGGAATTCAACGATGGTGATATCCAGAAAAAGTACAAAATGGCAGAGTTTTTTACCCTCTGGGAAAGCCGGATGACTCCAAACCCTTCGTTATCAAGGGTTCGAAGTAGAAGATTACATCTTCACCCTTGATGCCTCGGCTCTGAAGCCATCCGGCTTTTGCAACGATAGGGTCTACAATGAAGGGTGGATGCTGCGTCTGATCCTTGACTGGTTTTCAATCCACCAGACCCCAAAACACCCTCTGACAATTTCAAAAACAGAAAAATGGTATTCTGAAGCGTTGCTGCCGTCGGCTTTTTTACCGCGCTATCAGGGCGACCAATATGCGGAAGCCTGGACCCATGCCGATGGCGCGATCGGCAATTACAAGATTGGGGAAAACGGGGCAGGGGATCTTTCACTGGCTTCGGATGCCGAGCATCTGGTTGTTCTGGAAGCCAGGATGTTCAGCAAACTATCCCTTGGTGTGACCCATGCCCGGATACTATAACCAGGCGGCGCGAACCGTTGCCTGCATGGCCGAGGCGCTCAGGCGGGCCAATCGAAAACCATCAGCGCTTGACCGATTAAGCTTTTTTGTTATTGCTCCCCGGCAGCAGATTGATAGTGGTGTTTTCAAGCGACAGATGACCCATGAATCAATTCTTGGAACCGTCCGGAGAAGGGCGGATGAATACGATGAATCCAAGGAAGGCTGGTTCAAAGGCTGGTTCCTGCCGATCATGGAACATATTACGATCGGCGTCATGAGCTGGGAGGAATTGCTGTCTAATATCGAGGGGCTGGATCAGAAATCTGGTGAAAAACTGAATGAATTTTATGCGCTTTGTTTGAAGTTCAACAACAAAAGTGCTAAGCGTTGAGGTGATATTTGAATTATAATTGTGCTGGTTGTGCTTGGAGTCATTTTGGCGGTTGTTACAATTTATAAAAAATTGATCCAGCGTAAAAAGCAAAGATCGCCCTTTAGGGGAACTTTTTTACTCGACCCGGGATACCACTGAAGATGAATTTTTCCGGCTTAATGAACCGCACAATGCTATTGGATCTCGAGACGACCCACTCTGGTAAGATCAAGCATATCGGTGCTGTTTTTAACGGCCGTATCTTTGAAAAGACCGAAAAGGCAGGATCAAAAGCGATTTTGGATCAACTCGATGCGCTTGCACAAGATGCTGATTTTGTCCTTGGTCACAACCTGTTGGGCCACGATTTCCCCGTCTTAAAGGCAGCATCCCCCTGGCTGAGGCTTCTTCAAAAGCCGGTGATTGACACCCTTTACATATCACCCATCGCTTTTCCGCAAAATCCGTACCATCGTCTGGTCAAAGATTATAAACTGGTCAGATCTTCCATTAACAGTCCGGTCGAAGATGCAAAACTGGCGGCCTCTATATTTAAGGACCAGTATGAAAGCGTTGTGGCTCTGGCAGTTAAAAAGAGAGAGATAGTCGATTTTTATCGGTTTTGCTTTCATGACAGTCTTTTTAATGGGTTTCCCGGAGCAGGTATCTCGACGGTTTTTTCTATGGTGGCACCCGAAGCAATCCAAACGGCTGACGAAGCGTTTAAATGCTTTTTGGAGCAGACAGCCGGTATTGTTTGCCGCAAGGCAGCGGAAGAAACCTTGCCTGACGTGCTCACGAAATCAGATTTGCGACCGGCCGCGGCTTATTGTCTGGCATGGCTACAGGTTGCCGGCGGTAATTCAGTGCTGCCCCCCTGGGTAAGGCACCGGTTCCCCGTAATACCCGCTATGATCAAGACACTGCGGGAAAAATCCTGCAATGAGCCCAATTGCAGCTACTGTGTAGAAAATCATAACGCCGGGAACCATCTCAGACGCATCTTTGGATATCCATGCTTTCGTGAAAAACCACAAATAAAAAAAGGCGAAAGCCTTCAAAAGGCTATTGTGGAAGCCTGCCTGGCTGACAAACCAGTGATGGCGATCCTGCCCACTGGTGGCGGAAAATCGCTTTGCTACCAGATGCCGGCGCTGGTGCGCTACCAACGCAGGGGGGCCCTGACAGTTGTCATCTCCCCGCTGCAGGCATTGATGAAGGATCAGGTTGACAACCTGGTCAAGAAAACCCGCACTCTTTTTGCAGAGTTTATTTCGGGCCTTCAGACGCCGCCGGAACGTGGGGAAGTACTTGAAAGGATACGGCTGGGGGACACCGCTATCTTGTACATTTCCCCCGAATCCCTTCGAAATACCAGCATCATGAATGTGTTGCGCCAACGCGAGATCGGCTGTTGGATATTTGACGAAGCCCACTGCCTGTCCAAGTGGGGGCATGATTTCAGGCCCGATTATCTTTTTGCAGCTCGCTTTATCCGGGCGTTCGCTAAAGAACAAAATCTGCCAATGCCTTCTGTGGCCTGTTTCACAGCGACAGCCAAGATCAGTGTTATCGAGGAGATAAGCACGCACTTTCGTGAAGAGCTTGATCAGGAGCTATTTTTGTATGCCGGTGGCGTGGAACGGGACAACCTGTCTTTCGAGGTCATCCCTGTGTCAAAAGCCGAAAAGCTCGAGAAAATCCACGAGATGGTTGATGAGCAACTCAAGACCACAGATGAACCGGCGGGCATTATCGTCTATGCGGCAACACGAAAAACCACCGAAGAGATTCGGGATTTTCTTCGTCATCAAGGCATAAAGATAGAAGCGTTTCATGCCGGTCTTGACGCCAAAGAAAAACGGGAGATTATAGAAGGTTTTATTTCAGGCGAAATCCCGGTAATTTGCGCTACCAATGCCTTCGGCATGGGTATCGACAAAGAAAACATACGTCTGGTAGTGCACTATGAGATGCCGGGCTCTCTAGAAAATTATATTCAGGAAGCTGGACGCGCTGGTAGAGATTTGAAGTCGGCCCGCTGTGTTCTGTTGTATGACCCCCGGGACGCCAGCAAGCAGTTCTGGCTGGGGGCGCTCTCTGAGGTGCGGCAAAAGGAAATCGCCCGCATTCTGAGGGCCTTGCGGAGCAAAAAAAGAAACCGTTCTGGTGATATTGTTGTCACCAGTGATGAGTTGCTGCGGGACGAAGATCTGGCGGATATGAAAAGTTTGAAGCCTGGCATGCGGGACACAAAAGTCAAAGCGTCCATCGCCTGGCTGGAACGAGCCGGTTTCCTGGAACGCAACGAGAACTTAACGGATGTATTTCAGGGCAAACCCTTGGTGGCATCGATCGAAGAAGCGGAAAAGATGATGGCGCGGCTCAGCTTGTCTCCGTTTCAAAATAGGGTATGGCTCACGATTTTAAATTACCTGTTTAACCGAACAGGCGATCGTGGGGTTCGGGCGGATGATATTGCCGAAGGGCTGTTTCCACATAAGGCGTATCTGCTTCGGATGGAAGAGAAAACAGGGCGGACCGCCTCTCAGATGGTGATAACGGCCCTGCATGATATGGCAGATGCTGGGCTGCTTGATCAGGGAATTACGCTGTCCGCTATTTTCCGACCCAAGGGAATCAACAACGCCTTTAAACTGTTTCAATATGTCTGTGACCTCGAAAATGAACTTATCGCTACGCTCCAGGCGGAGGATCCCGGTGCCGATGACGGCAACTGGGTGGGACTCAATATCCGCCGCTTGAATCAGAAACTCAAGAGTGAGGGGTATGAAACCGATCCGGATGTTCTGCGTCAGTTGATCAAGGGCATCTCGTATGACGGCAAAGGCCTTGCAGCGTCACAAGGCAGTTTCGAACTCAACTATATTGACCGCGACCATTATCAGGTCAAACTTCACCGAAGTTGGGACAATATCCGAAAAACCATATCACTGAGACAGGACGTCGCCCGGGCAATAATGCGAACGCTCGTGGAGATGGCCAAAAGACAAACGATCGAGACAAATAGACAAACGAAAGGCGACGTTCAGCTCTCGTTCACCAGTGATGACCTGTCCGCCGCCATCAAATCTGATATTGCCCTGCGTAGTCAGGTTAAAAAAATCTTGCCGGCGATCGACAGAGGTCTCATGTTCTTGCATGAACAGAATATAATTGTCTTGCAAGGGGGGTTGGCCATCCTCAGGCAGGCCATGACGATTCGACTGTCCCCGAATGCCAAGGGGCGTTACTACAGGAAAAGTGACTTCAAACCGTTGGCCGTTCATTACCGGGAAAAGCGACTACAGGTTCATGTAATGATGCGCTACGCATCGCTGGCACTTAAAAAAATCGCCGGGGCGCTGACACTGGTATTGGATTACTTTGCCTTAGGCAGGATTGAGTTTATCAACAAATACTTCGAAGATGACAAGGAACTTATCGAAAAGGCGACCACCGGGGAATCATTTCGAACCATTGTGGAAAATCTGCGGAACCCGGTACAGGTTTCGGCGGTTGCCAGGCCCGTCGAAGACAACATGCTCATCCTTGCGGGCCCGGGGTCCGGTAAGACCATGGTCATCGTCCACCGCTGTGCCTATCTATTGGATGTTGAACGGGTGCCGGCACGCCAGATTCTCGTGCTTTGTTTTAATCACAGTTCAGCCATGGTGATCAGAAAGCGGCTCAATAATCTGGTTGGAAAATCAGCCAGAGGCGTAATGGTAGCCACTTATCACGGTGCTGCCATGCGGTTGGCCGGCATTTCCATTCGTGACATGGCTGAATCCCTTCACAAAAAAGAGATCGATTTCGACGGTATCATCAAAACGGCCATTGCCCTTCTGAAAGGTGACAATATAGTTCCGGGAATCGAGTCGGATGAAGCAAGGGATCGACTCTTGGGCGGATACAGTCACATCCTTGTGGATGAATACCAGGATATCGATGAAGACCAGTACGACCTGGTGTCAGCCATTGCCGGTCGTTCCCTGGAAGAAGATCGCCGCCTGTCAATCATGTCGGTGGGAGACGACGACCAGAACATCTACACCTTCAGGGGTGCCAATGTGCGCTTTATCCGCAGATTTGAGGAAGATTACAAAACGGAACGCATCTATCTCGTAGAAAACTATCGTTCCAGTAAATACATCATTGCCGCTTCGAATGCGCTGATTCGTGTCAATAAGGACCGGATGAAAGGGGGACACCCCATTTGCATCAACCATGAGCGGGAACCGGGATTGCCCGGTGGCCGGTGGCGTCAGCTCGACCCGGTGAGCGAAGGGCGGGTTCAAATCGTTTCTGCCAAAAGCCTGCTTCATCAAGCCGTTTATATCAAACGTGAGATTGATCGTATCAAGGGTCTCGATCCGCATGTGTCCTGGCATGATTTTGCCGTGCTGTCACGAACAAAGGCACCGTTGGCCTCGGTTCGGGCAGTCCTTGAACAGGCGGGTTACCCCATCAAGATGGTTTTGGACAAGACATTTCCCCTTCACCGGGTGCGGGAGATCCACTCGGTGATAGCATGGCTGGCAGCAAAGGAAAAAGAAAATGCCCGTGCGAGTGATATGCAGACGGAATTGAATGGCATTCGTGGGGACCGTGTCACAAATGTTTGGTGGCGGCTCATCGACATGTTTTTTGATGCTTACCGGGAGGAAACAGTTGACAGCATATTACCGGTGAGGTGGGCCATCGATCACTTACATGAATACGTTGCTGAGCAGCGCCGAGAAAAAGTTCTGGGGCAAGGCATCTTCATGAGTACCATCCACTCTGCCAAGGGCATGGAGTTCCCACACGTGTTCATCCTGGATGGCGACTGGAGATCGCCTTCAGATAAAGACCGATGGGAGGAAGAAAGACGCGTCATGTACGTCGGTATGACACGGGCCGAGGAGACACTTCGCTTGTTGAAAATTCCGGGAAGGCCAAATCCTTTTCTCAGAGAAATAAGCGGGAAATTTGTGATGCCGCTGAACTATCAAGACAAAATTGACAATAGCCGTTATGTCAACAGAACCTACGAAATATTGGGGTTGGACGATATCTATCTGGACTATGCCGGGAACTATCCGCAGACACATTCGATCCACGGACAGTTAGCCAAACTGGAAACAGGGAAATGTGTGTCTTTCTGCAGGAAAAACGAGCAAATCGAAATTCAGAACGACAAAGGGGTTTGTCTGGCTCGATTGTCGAAACAAGGAGTGGAAAAGTGGATGAATCGGCTGGATCAGATTTTGGAAGTAAGCGTCCTGGCCATTTTGCAGCGCAATCGCGATGACCCGGATGACGTTTTTCAGAAAAGGATCAAAACCGACAACTGGGAGCTTCCTGTTCTGGAGGTGATTTGTCAGACTAAAAATTCGGCGGAACGTTGCAGGACCTCAAGCTTTTTCAACGACGGCTGAGAATTTTCCGCGTTCGTATCATTCAGGCGCCTTGAGCCCGGCTATCTGCCCCGATAAAAACAAACCAACTTTACAGATTGCGTTTTTTTAGTAAATTCGGAATCATAGGTCCGATTAAACCGCCTTTGGCCGATTGACAGGGGAACGGAGTGCAATTTCATTACGGCCATCACCGTTTTGGGCCTCCCGACCCTCCTGTACCATCGCCTGGCCTGAAGCGCCGCTTTTCCGGCCTGCCAATTGGGGTTGGAGGGGCCGGGGTCGTCACCTGCACGGGGATCCGCGGCGCACTATTTTCAGAGACCAAACGGATCGAGACCGGTTTATAGAATCTTGCCGATATCACGCCATCCGTTCATATACACTCTTTCCGGACATAGCTGCTGTTTCCGCCATATATAACGATACGATATCTGATATCGCCGGATAGTTTTGAACCGCAACAGCGAGCGCATTCCCTTAAAAAAGTCAGGCGCGATTGTCTGGGCGGACTTAACTTCAACCGCATCTGTTTTTTACGTTGATATCAAGTAGAAATGACGTAAGGCCGGTATCTAAAAAATAAAACTTGGGCGCTGCGGGGAGATCCATGGTAAGTATTGTCAAAGAAAATCTTGCTTTGTATTGAATAAACACGGAACGAATGGTACGAGCGGTAGCGCCGGGGATTCCCCGGAAACAGGTATTAAAAAATAAAGGGTGTTTGTAATGACTGAAAATGTATCCTGGTTTCCAAAACATATGAAAGATTCCGAGGATCTTTTAAAAAAGAGTTTGAAAGCCGTCAATATTGTTTTCGAGGTTTTGGATGCAAGGGCGCCCTTATCCAGCAAAGATATGAATATTGATAGCATAATCGGGCAAAAAGCAAAAATTGTAATTTTGAACAAATGCGACCTCAGCAGTAATGACGGCAACAAACGGTGGATTTCTTTTTTTAACAGTGGTGATACCGAGGCAGCGCTGGTAAGTGCGGTTAACGGTGATGGGTTGAAAAATATTACAAATTTAACCCGGAAGGTAATTAAAAAGGCTGGCATCAAAAATAAATCCATACGCGCCATGGTGGTGGGGATACCCAATGTGGGTAAATCCACTTTGATCAATTGCATAGCCGGGAAAAAAAAGGCCAAAGCGTCCAATAAGCCCGGCGTTACACGGGCTAAACAGTGGATAGGGACAAAATCAGAACTTGAACTGCTGGATACGCCTGGAATTTTGCGCCCCAGAGAAGATAAGGGCACCTTTTTAAATCTCGCCTTTATCGGAACCATAAATGATGATGTTCTGGACGTGGGGACGCTTGCATCCGATCTTATCGAAAAACTGGTTGAAGTTGTCCCGGAAGCATTATGTGCCAGATTTAAAATTGATATTAAAGATAAAACGCCCCTTGAAATTCTGGACACCATTGCCGCCAAAAGGGGCTGCCTTTTGAAAGCGGGTATTGTCGATTATATGCGGGTGGCCGGTATTGTTTTGAGTGAATTCAGAAAAGGGAAACTGGGTAAAATTACTTTAGAATATCCGGTTGTTAATGGAAACAAAGAAACCTAATTTTAAATTAAATCCAAAGGGTAAAACCAAAACATGATCGAACACGCAAATGATAACCATGAAAAGAAGGCGGCGGTCTTGTTTTCAGTTCAAACACAAGGCGTTTCTGATGAGGAGAACGATTCGTCTCTCCTCGAACTCAGGCGTCTGGTTAAAACCCTGGGCCTTACAGTTGTCGCAACGCTAACGCAACGCCGCCCAAAACCTGAGACGGGAACTTTATTGGGCGCAGGAAAATTAAAAGAACTTGCCGGCTATACCGGCGGCACCGGGATTGTTGACGGATTTCGCCGGAAATCACCCGATGACACCGGCGACGACTTGGACGAAGGTTACCCCGTCGGCCGTCTCGCCGGCTCAGATGAAGAACCCTCAAACGATGGCCCAACGGCAAAAAACAGCGCGCAAGCCAATATTGTCGTCTATGATGGTGAGATTTCCACCAAGCAACTGAAAAACATAGAAAAAGCGACCGGTGTCGAAGTTTTAGACCGAACCGGTGTGATCCTCGAAATATTCAGCCGTCATGCCCGAAGCCGAGAGGCCCTCATTCAAGTGGAGATCGCCAAGTTGGGTTATTTGGCGCCAAGGCTGAGGGCATCTCATATTCGAGGTGATCGTCAAGGCGGCGGTATTGGATCCAAAGGCGCAGGAGAGACTTCTCATGAACTCAACAAGCGTCGTATTCGAGACCGCATATCCGAACTAAAGTCACACCTTGTTGGCATTCGCGACGAGCAAAACAGACGGCGCAGCCGCAGGAAAGAAGACCTCCAGGTCTCTCTGGTCGGTTATACCAATGCCGGCAAGTCGTCGCTGATGCGAAAACTGACCGGCAGCGATGTATTGGTAGAGAATAAATTGTTTGCAACGCTTGATACCCGTGTGAAATCTTTGCAGCCAGAGGCTTTTCCGCCGATACTCGTCTCGGATACCGTTGGATTTATAAAGAAATTACCGCACGATTTAGTGGCCTCTTTCCAATCTACGCTTGATGAGGCGCTTGCCGCTTCGTTACTTTTGTTTACGGTGGATGTCTCCGATCCGGATTTTCGATCTCAATTGGCTGTGACGCAATCGGTCTTAAAAGAGATTGGTGGTGAAAAAATTCCAAGCCTGCTGATCCTGAACAAAATCGACAAACGCACAACCGGGGAACTGGAAGCGCTGCACCGTGAATTTCCCGAGGGCATCTTCATTTCTGCACATAACGCCGAGGATGTCGCATTTCTACGAAACAAAATTATTCAGTATTTCGAATCAAATATGATCGAAGCCATGATGGTGATCCCGTACGACAAAGGACATCTTTTAGGACAGTTAAGAACCAAAGCCGTCATCATAAATGAATCTTGCGATGAAAAAGGAACAGAAGTAACATTCAAGACTTTCCCGGAAATAGTAACCTGGTTACAAAAAAAAATGGACCCAAGTTGAGCGGTTTAAAATTTGAAAAAACAGCTTCCTTATACCTGCGGCAACCTCGACAATCGCTCAACTTAGGTTATGGAAAGGCGCCTCGGCTCTGAAGCCATCCGGCTTTTGCAACGATCGGGTTGACTGATCCGAGATACTTTTTCGTGATAGGTCTTGAGCATATCCGCTTCAAATTGTTCATTCGAATCATAACTGCGCCCAAAAACCGGCTGCCATAAATCGATATGCTCCATACACAGATAAAAGAAAACAGCGTCTTTCCAGGAATCCGGGAAGGCTTGATAAACAGATGAAAAAATATCTTTTTTAATCTCAAGGGGATAACTTAGTTTCCCGGCACAATCTTCCATGGGCATCTGTAAAATAGAACTGTCCGGCATCCGCTCCCGGATTTTCTTCAGAACCGGCTTGATAAAGGTCAGCGTCCCTAATGAAACCATAACCACCTCTTCCGGCCGGAAACCGTCTGCCAGGCGGGAAACAAGCGCCAGATAGTCTTTTCGCCACCCTTTATACCAGACGATGGGGTGAAAGTGAAACCCCACAGGAATGCCTTGATCCGCCAGTTTCCGGGCACTTTCCAGCCGTTTATCCAAGGATGCCGTCCCCTTCTCCTCGTGTTGAATCACGATTGGGCTATTGAGGGACCATGTAAAAACCATGTTGGCAGGCGGCCGGTTTTTCAAAAAATAATCAATGCGGGCGCTTTTGGATTTCATCTCAAGAACCACATTCGGATGGTGCGAGGCAAACCGGTAAAGGGCGTCCAGAAGCCCAAACCGGTTTCCCCACATCAGGGAATCGGAAGACTGGCCGGTGCCAATGTGATATTTTTTTTCTTTATCCAGCGCCAGGGTATCCAGATGGGCCACAAGCTCCCGGATGAAGCGCACCTGATTTCCATGGTAGAATGACTGGATGGAACAATAACTGCAATCAAATCCGCACTGTTGCACCGCATCCAGGGTTTTCAGGTTACAGCACCGGGTTTTTTCGGAGGCAACCGGACACCGACCCATGATATTCCCCTGAAGCTGAACCTCAACCATCTGCTCTTCCGGGAACTTCCGTTCACCGGCAGAAAAATGGTGTTCTCCCGGGTACCGCTTTTGCCCGTTTTTCAGCTTTTCATATCCTTTCCTGAATTGCTGAAAAATTTTTCCGGTTGCCTGTTTTCCCTTTGCCTGCCCCACTGCTTCCGGTTGGTGAAATTGCTCCAGAGACCCGGCCTTCCAGCAGATCAGGTCCGCGATGTATTCGGTCAGCATCTTTAGCTGCTGAAAGGAAAAGGCATAGGTCTCGGACATGGAGAGCAGCCACTCCTGCTGATCAGCAGGAAGTTTATGAAAAAGTGCAATTTGTAAAAGTTTATTTGCTGTCATGGCGCCCTTATATCGGAAAAAACAGGATCCGTCCAGTGCCCGGCATTGGATTCGCTACCGAAGGGGCACGCTGCTCGGAAAATAATGGAAATCCTATCTTGGATCGTGATGGGACTGATCGTCGGTTTGCTCGCAAAATTCATCCTGCCGGGAAAAGATCGGGGTGAACCTGAGAAGGGATCGGGTCTTGATTCTTGACATTTCATGATGTTCCATAATATTTAGGTTTTAATATTTCGCTCATCTGAACCTCAATATCACATTCATGTAATTTCTTATAAATCCGCATTTGCCCTGCATACCCATTGTTGCATTGATTCTTAATGTTTGAATACTTTTCCGTACTGAAACAGATACTTTGATAGTTGCCAGGAATCACACGATGACACAAAAAACACCCGGTCTTAAAGTATCCTGTTATTCCGGATATAAGGCGAATGAAAAGCCCATAAGCTTTGAGTTTAATGAAGACCGGCGCGTGATAAAGGAGGTTATTAATCAATGGCGTTCACCTGATTTCGCTTATTTTAAAGTGCTGGCGGATAATGAAAAAGCATATCTTCTCAGGCATGATCTAAGGGAGGATACGTGGGCGCTTGAAAAGATTTATCAGGAAAGGGACGCCTCCTGATCATTTACAGTGCACTCCTCATGGACCATTGGTCAAACGCCCACCGAAGGGGGACAAGATGGCAAAAAGCACGAATATCAACCCACCGGAAAATGAAATGTCCACTGACATTATAACAAGGGAGATCGCTTGTATAAAGCGCCTGCGGGAGGATGTGCTGCTGCTCCGGTTTCACCTGACGCGCCGCACCGACCTGGCAAAGAGTATCGACCCGGGAGCTCTTGAACTTGCTGAAGTACAAACAAAGAGAGTGCTGATAGCGAACTTCATGATGCCCTTTTCCGGGTTCTTCTGGGCGCTTGTGGGGTCCTATGTCTTTATTCTCATGCGTTTCCGACGTTTTGGCGCCGTATGTGCGTTTGATCCGGCCCAGGCAAGAAATTTCAAGGCCCGCATCCTATCCGGTTCAATAACCACCGCGGTCCTTTTGTATTTCATATTTGGCGGAGAAAAACCATGGGCCGAAAACTGGGAAGTGAATCTGCCATTGTGGGGGTTTATTGTCGGATACGCCGGCAAGTTGCAAGTGGACATCCTCAGCCGGATGGTGGAACGTGTGCAGGCTGCCATTCGGGGTGCGGTGGGGAAGAACAGTCAAAATAGACAGGGTACTCTCACCGGCCAGGGAACCGCGGCCGATGAAAACACGCCATCACCGGCCGCCGTTGTCCCGCGCGAGCCAAAGACCGAAGATCCCGAGGTCGAAATAGCCAAGTAAATCAGTGAAAGCGCGAAACCTGAAGGGGGGCGCTTATCCCTTTTTATCGGAGGATCGCTGCGCTTGCAGGGCTGACGTTCGGAGACGAGCCGAGGGTCGGGGGCCGCAAGCTGGTCCTTTGGGGATAGACCCATCGGTCCTGCTATACAACACGGGTGGATGGTTCACAACGGTCAATGACCGGCCGATCCACACACACCTTTTTGCAATTGCCGATACCGGGCTCACACAAATGATGCGCGTGGCGTTCCATGCATAGCGGCTCAAAGGGGGAAAAAGGGGGCCGGTGGGTCTTTTTTTGTTGCAGAATGGCTGCCTTGCCTGCATACTTTTCCGGTAGTCTGTTAATTACCTTTAAAAAGGATTTTTAAACGCAATGACAACTGACATGACACCCTATCTTGATCCTACGCCTTCACTGGATGCCGACCACCCCGATGTGATCGCATATGCAAAGCAGAATTGCGGACCATCGGATGACCCTGTAAAAATTGCGGTTTCCCTTTACTATGCGGTGCGTGACGATATCCGTTACGATCCCTATTCCATTGAAATGAGTGTCCAGGCCTTGAAAGCCAGCACCACCATCCGCACCCGGCGGGGATGGTGCGTGCCCAAGGCGGCGCTTCTGGGGGCCTGCTGTCGTGTTTTCAAGATTCCCGCCCGGCTGGGGTATGCGGACGTGAGAAACCATCTGTCCACTAAGCGGATGCGGGAGGTGATGAAAACCGATATTTTCCACTGGCACGGATACACCGACATTTTTCTCAACGATCAGTGGGTCAAGGCAACCCCTGCCTTTAACATTGAATTGTGCGAGAAGTTTTCCATCAAAGTCCTGGATTTTGACGGCACCCGTGATTCCATTTATCAGCCCTTTGATCTTAAAGGGAACCGGCACATGGAGTATCTGCGCTACCGGGGTGAATTTGCCGATATTCCCATCGACCGGATGCGCGACTACTTTATCAGACAGTACCGCATCGACCGATTCTTAAAGGAAGGGGATTTTGATAAGGAAGTGAACGAAGAATCCGGGAAAAACTGATCCTTATTTGGGTCTCCTGGCATTGAAATTCGTATTTTTTATGTCGGAGAACTAAAAATATAGAAATTGGGGACGTTAATTTTTTATGTTAAAGGGAATTCATGCACGTCAAGCCAGAATGGATGCGCCCGGCGCCCTGCATCATATCCTCTGCTGGGGATTTCCGGCCTCAATGTCCATAAGGGGCGAAATTTACCCTAAATCACCGTAAAGTCGCAATGATGAAAGAGATCAAAAACCAGTCATCCCGTTTTAAAGTGTTTCACGAACTGATGCGGAACAAGGTAGAGCATATCCTGTTGGTATCCACCTCCTATGAAGCCTGGATAATGGAAGAAGATTGCCGTTTATCCGAACAGATTATTAATGAATACCGTGGCTTGAACCTTAGCCAGCCGCCACAACTGAACTGGGTATCGTCCAGTTCTGAGGCCATCGACCGTATTGAAAACGGCAATTTTGATTTTGTGATCATCATTTCACGCACCGTTGACCCGGCGGCCTATCGCACGGGGGGTGAAATCAAGCGCAAAAAGCCCGATATGCCCGTGGTGTTATTGACCCACCAGGAAGTTTTGCCGGAAAGTTGTACCGAATTTTACGAAATGTCCGCGGACATCGATCTGATATTTTTCTGGTCCGGCGATGCCGGTATTTTGCTTGCCATCATAAAATGTATCGAAGACCGGTTGAATGTCCATAACGATACGATCCGGGCGGGTATCCGGGTCATTTTGGTTGTTGAGGATTCCCCCTTTTATCTTTCCTCGCTGTTGCCGATTTTATACAAGGAACTCGTCGTTGAAACCCAGGCCGTTATGGAAGATGGGTTGAATGAAGAACACCGGCTGCTGTCCATGCGGGCGCGTCCGAAAATTTTGCTGGCCAACTCTTACGAGGGTGCCATGGATTTATATGAGCAATTTAAACCCTATGTGTTAGGGGTTATTTCGGATGTGCGGTTCCCCTGCAAGGGCATCCTGGCTGCCGATGCCGGCGTGAAATTGTTGAACCATATTAAACAGGACCGGTTTGACATCCCTTTGTTGCTGGCCAGTTCGGAACCCGACAATGCCAAACATGCCGCTGTCATCCCGGCTGTCTTTGTGGACAAGAACTCGCCGGCGCTGCACGAAAAGATCACCTCATTTCTCATGGACTATCTGGGTTTTGGAGATTTTGTTTTCAAACTGCCTGACGGTCGGGAGATTGCCAGGGCAACTGATTTATACTCGCTGGAACAACAATTGGGAAAAATCCCGAATGAATCCTTTGTTTTTCATTGTCAACGCAATGATTTTTCACGGTGGCTGTTTTCCCTTGCCGAAGTAAAGCTGGCTTCTCAGATACGGCCATTGCGCGACCGTAATTTTGATACGGCTGAGAACCACCGGCGGCATCTGATCCAGATGATTAATGAACAGCGTAGAGAGCGGCTCAAGGGGGTGATTGTTGACTTTGATCCGGATAAATTTGATCCGGACACCGCGTTTTTGAAAATCGGGAAGGGCTCTTTAGGCGGTAAGGCAAGGGGGCTGGCATTTATGTCATCTGTGCTGCACCGAGCGCCTGCTTTTTTGCAATCGTTTGACAACGTTGATATATTCGTGCCCCAGACGCTGGTGATTACCACCGAAGGCTTTGATCTCTTTATCAGGATCAATCAACTGGAAGCCATTGTTAAAGCGGATTTGCCCGATGAGGTCGTTGCCCAGCGGTTTATGGCGGCGGATTTTCCAAAAACGCTTAAATCCCGACTGGTTTCGTATCTTGACCGCATTCGCTATCCTCTAGCCGTTCGTTCGTCGAGCCTTTTGGAAGACGCCCAGTTCAAACCCTATGCCGGTTTGTATAAAACGTTCATACTGGCCAATGATCATGATGATATCGCATGCCGGTTGGATCAACTGATCAACGCCATTAAGATGGTATATGCCTCCACCTATTTTAAAGCCCCCAGGGCCTTTTCAGCGCGTGTGGGGAACCGGGTGGAAACCGAAAAAATGGCAGTGATTCTCCAGCAGCTGGTGGGAAGCCGTTACGGTGATTTTTATTACCCGGCCGTTTCAGGGTCGGCCGAGTCCCAAAACTATTACCCTTTTTCTAAAATGAAGCCCGAGGACGGCATCGTTAATATGGCGCTGGGTTTGGGAAAGGCCGTTATGGAAGGCGAACGGAACCTGCGTTTTTCACCCCGGTTTCCCGAAATTTTGCCCCAGCGGTCAATGGTTAAAGATATTCTGGAAAACTCACAGCGGCATTTCTACGCACTTAAAATGGGGGAGACAACCTGCCGGATCTGGATTAATGACGCCGTAACCCTTTTAGAACGCGAAATTATCGATGCGGCCGGTGAGCTCCCGGTCCAATTGCTGTCCAGCACCTATGATCCGGTTGAAAATCGTATTCGTGACGTCTACGCTTCGTCAGGGTATCCGGTGGTGACGTTTGCTTTTCTGCTCAAATATAAGATTTTCCCTATTCCGGAAATCATTACAGGCTTGCTGGAACTGGGCCGCGAAGCGCTCGGATGTCCGGTGGAGATGGAATTTGCCATCGATTTTTCCGCAGATTCGACGGCCAATGCGCGGTTTGCCGTCCTGCAATTGCGTCCCATGGGTTCCCGGGAGGAGATGCTGGCGGTGGACATTTCGGATCATGACCGAAACCGGGCATTTTGTGTTTCCCATCTGGCGCTGGGCAATACCATAAATAGCGAGATGGTGGATATTGTGTATGTAAAACCCGAGTCTTTCGACCCTGCGCGCACAATTGAAATAGCACGGCAGATTGGCGAAATCAACGCATCCCTGGTCAATGCCGGTCGAAAATATATCCTCATCGGCCCCGGGCGATGGGGATCGGCCGATCGCTGGCTCGGTATTCCGGTCAGTTGGGCCGATATTTACGGTGTCGGCGCTATTGTCGAGACCGTACACCCGCTGATTCATGCTGAACCGTCCCACGGATCCCATTTTTTTCATAACATCACTGCGCTGGGTATTCCTTATTTAAACGTTAATGACGTCGAGGGCAACCATATGGACTGGCCGTGGTTGATGCGTCTTTCCAAGGTCAATGAGAAAACCGATGTGGTGCATGGTGCCCATCTGCAATCGGTCATCCTCAAAGTGGACGGCCGCAAGGGGCTGGGTGTAATAATGGGAGATTAAAAGAAGCCGTCAGCGTCTTTTGAATGACGATGGCGCTTATCGGGTTTTTACAATTTATGGGGTTTATCCAGAGTAGGCGTAATTGAAATGAACGTTACACATGCAGGACTGGTTCTGGAAGGCGGCGGGCTGCGCGGGGTCTATACCTCCGGGGTGCTCCGGTTTTTTATGGATCGGCAGTTGTCTTTTCCCTATGTCATCGGGGTGTCCATGGGGGCCTGCAATGCCGCCAACTACGTTGCCCGGCAGCCTGAGAGAAACCGGATTGTCAATATCCGGTATGTTACCGATCACCGGTATCTAAGCTATTTTCGGCTGTTTACCCGTGGTGAGCTGTTCGGCATGGATTTTATTTTCGATACCATCCCCAATTTGCTGGTTCCTTTTGATTTCAAGGGCTTTATGCAAAGCAGTCAAAAATGTGTGACCGTGGTGACCGACTGTAAGACCGGTAAGCCCCGGTATTATGAAAAACGGGAACTGGCGCAGGACTACCTGACGGTTCTCAAGGCCTCTGTCAGCCTGCCGTTTGCGGCGAAACCGGTTTGTTACAGGGGACACCTGCTGATGGACGGCGGCATTGCCGATTCGATCCCGATTCGAAAAAGCCTGGCCGATCACAACACCCGGAACGTACTTGTCCTGACCCGGCCCAGGGGATACCGTAAAAAGAAAAAGGGGGTCATGGGATTGGCAAAAATCAGATACCCCCGGTATCCGGGGCTGTGTGAAGCCCTCAAAAACAGGCATGCGCGATATAACCAGACCCTGGATTTCATCGAGGATCTGGAAAAAAAGGGGGAAATATGTGTCATCCGGCCCACCCGGGCACTGGCTGTCGGACGGGCCGAACGCATCCGGGAGAAGCTATACAGGGCCTATGACCAGGGGTATGAAGATGCCGCGGATCAGTACCCGGCTCTTGGCGCCTACCTGGATGCCCGACGGCAGGCGGGGCAGCGTCGAAAGCTGTGATCCTTCCGGCCGGTCAAGAAAAAACGGCGGTGACATTGCGCGTTTTTTTATTTGTTTATGGCAGAAGGTGTAGAGCTTAACATAAAAAGTGATTAAACAGATCGAGGCCGGCACCCGACAGATGGGGCCGGATAACCTGAATGACCCTGTCTTTAAGCGGCTTTTATAACACCGCCTCTCCTGTTTGACTGAAAAAAGGAAAGGGGGTGAAATGCGGCTAAAACAAGCGTAGCTGCCGTCCGCCGACAATCTCGTTGAAAGACAGGTCAAAAAACATCATGACAGCGTCAAAAATGGGTTTGAGCTGCTTTTCGATATAGTGGTTGTAGTCAAGATCCGCGTGGGGCAGCTCCACGGGTATGGGCCCCCTCAGGGTCATCACATATCGGCACTCTTTTGCATTGGCCCCCTTTGTCCCCAGTAAAAGGGCTGCTTTCACATGGGGCGGGATCCCCTTGATATATTCCCGGACCGGTTTGGTAAGGCGTTTTTTGTATACCAGGTCGTTGTCATAGACATGGTGTCTCAGATCAAAAACCATTTTTTGGGTCCACGCCACGACCTCCCGGTCATGGAAAATCCGCTGAAAGAGCTCGTACTGGAAATTTTTGGCAAATCGCGTCCAGTCGGAACGGACAAACTCAAGCCCGGTCAGGACAAGGGCCTCTTTTCCCTTGTCTATGATCATCCCGGCGTATCTTTTTTTGGCACCGGCCCCGCCGCCGCGAATGGCCGGAAGAAAAAAACGGGTGAAATGTTTTTCATATTCAATTTCCAGTCGGGATGCCAGGCCGAAGCGCTCCTGTATGGTCCGGGTCATAAAGTCGTTGATCTGTGACACCAGTTTTTTTGATGCCCCATCACAATCGGATAATTGTGATGGTTTTAAACAGACAAATACCGAGTCGGTATCCCCGTAAATGACGTCGTACCCATTTTTTTCAAGATACTCCCGGGTGGTTTTCAATACCCACTGGCCGGTGCCGGTGATGGCAGCGGGCAGATCCGGGTGGTAGAAACGGCATCCGGCCGTTCCCATAACACCGTAGAAGCTGTTCATTAAAATTTTGATGGCCTGGGAAAGATGGGAATCATTGCCTGTTTTGGCCTGGTCCCGTTTATCCATCAATATTTTGATATATCCGGGCAAAACATGGACGGACCGGGAAAAGGCAATGTCCACCGGCGTATTGAGCGGGTCGATGTCCGCCCTGAGCCTTGACAGGGGATCAATTTTAAAGGTGCGGATAATCGAGGGATAAAGGCTTTTAAAATCAAGCACCACCACATGTTCATAAAAGCCCGGTTCCTTGGTAAAGACCCATCCGCCCTGGGCATGCCCTGTGTTGACAACATCTTTGACATTAGGGGCCACAAATCCTTTTCGGTGGCTGTGGGGCAGCATGAAATACTCAAAGGCGGCCACCGACATGCCCACGCGGTCCATGGGTAGCCCGCTGATGGTTGCCCGTTTGAAAACAAGATCGATCAAACCGGTTTTTTTAAAAATATCGGTTACCAGTATGCAATCCAGAAGATTGTAACGGGCCAGACTTTTTTTATCCGCCCGGAATCGACGCTCAATTTCTGCGACCTTGTCATTTTCCTCACCAATGTCCTTGCCGGCACCCAGTAAGGCAAACGCCACGGTTTCCAGCCGGAAATTATCAAATGAATAAAAGGCCGCTCTCAAGGCGGGGGGGCCGTCAATGACGATTCTGCCGCACATGTCGGCCCTGAAAACCCCTTTCCGGACCGCTGTTATCCGTGGCACCCCATGGTCCCGGCCGATGAGAAACGGTATCTGGTACTGGTTATATTTTTTTTCAAGAAAAATCAGATCAAAGCCGATGACGTGCCAGCCAATGATAATATCGGGATCCAAAGCCTCCATAACGGTGAGAAAGGCGTTGAGCAGGTCTCGTTCCCGGGGCATCCGGTATAGATGCCCCCCATCGGGTAAGACTTCAAACCGATGCCCGGGCAGAAGACCGCCTATGACCTTGTTTTTCGCGCCATTCTGGTGTACCTGACGACCGGCCACTGTCGGGGCATTGTCATCGAGCATCAGGACAATGCCGGTATCGGTACACGTTGGTGGCAGAAACGCTTTTTCATCGGATCTGCGGCCGTTAAAATGGCAGGCAACAGAGTAGAGCGCTCCGTTTTGACCGGTTTCGATATCCAGCGAGAGGACTGAAAAAAAAGGGGTATACTCGGCCTTGCGCATTTTGGGGTTGATAAATTGAACAACACCGTGTCTGATGTGGCCGGGTCCTTCGAATTCAATGGCCCCATGGATAAACCGCTCCATCAAATACCGTTCCTGGGGATGGATATCGGCCTCAAAGGTTTGAAGCCCCCGGGCCTCATAATATTGGCGGGCGTTGTACAGAAGCTGAGGGGTTTTAAAATATAAGGCATCCACCGGCTGCCCGTTAAATGCGGTGAGGGCGACGGGCCGGCGTTCACAATGAAAAATTTTGGGGGGGAGAGTGGTATCTCTGTAAATAAAAAACAGGGGGCGATTATGGGTGATGATAATCTCAAAGGGACCCTGATCGCTGATGCCGGAATACCGAAGATGGTGTTTGTTGTCCGAGGACAGGTGCTCCCGGGTCAGTATGTATCCCTTGTATATGGTCATGCCCTATCAATAACAGGAACCTAGAGAAAAAACAATTTTCGATTATTGAACCCGTTGACAGGCGGGGTGCAATACAGTGCCGGCGGCACGGTGGGCAGCCTTGCAGCGTGTTTCATCTGTGCATCGGTAACCGGCTGTGGTATACGTCAGACATGGCCAGTCACTTTACGTCAAAGGTAAAAGCCCTGATAAAACAAATTCCCGAGGGAAAGGTCTGTACCTATGGATTTCTTGCCGGCCTGGCGGGGAATCCAAAGGGGGCCAGGCAGGTTGCCCGGATCCTCCACAGCTGCTCTGAACAAGACGCCCTTCCCTGGCATCGGGTGGTCAATCGTTACGGAAAAATTTCCCTTAGACCCGGTGACGGATACGACATTCAAAGGCGGCTTCTGGAAATCGAAGGCATTGCATTTGATCGAAAAGGGGCCATCTGTCTTGATGCGTTTTTATGGATGCCTGAGTAGTATAATAAACGGGGGCCGGACGGATAATTATTTACACGGTCTTGAAGGATCGGTGGTTCGGGCCGGGTTACCTTTTTTTAGCGGCGTATCCATCAGCGTACCAGCCGCCACCTTTAAGCTCAAAGGAACATTGGGATATGATTTTTTTAGCAGTTTTGCCGCAGTGGGGGCATTTAATTTCCTGTGTATCCATGCGGACCAGTTTTTCGGTTATGGTACCCTCGGGGCATTCAAATTCATAAACAGGCATAGCGTTTACATCCTTTAATAGAGTCACTTACGTTATCAGGAACACGATATAGTATATGCATCTATTGATGGGTGTCAAGAGATAACCACAGGGGGGTTTACGCTATCTATCAAGACACCGGTGTAATGATAAAATGGGTGATATAGCGCGGGTTTAAATCTCCGGCGGCCACCTGGCCGTATTCGGTCTCCAGTTCCGTGAACAGCGATTCGAAGGTTTGGCCCAGATTCCCGGCGATGCTGTGTTCTGTCTGGCCGGATTGTTTTGCCAGCCACTGGATGAACAGCTCTTTCATGGCGTTGCTGATTTTCTCCGGTGCAAGGGGCTTGTCATCGCTGCTGCGGTGGAACAACGCCTTGAAAAACGGTTTGAACCGATGACGATCAACGGCAAGGTCCTGGATCTCCAGCGGCGCTTTAAGGCTATCGGCATTTATTTCCGGCAGGTTCAGATAATTCCGGGCCCAGAGGGTCAGCAACAGGTTCTTGTAGGTGAGAAAGCGCTTTTTGGGGGTCTTTATCAAAAGATTCATGTGGCCCAGCAGGTCATCTGCGGCCATGATTTGATTCAGCGCCGCCCGGGTGGCGTCTATCTCCCCGATGGCGGCAAATTCCCGATACGGCCGACCGCTTTGACGATGATCATAAAAAACCGGTTTTTTAATTAAAAGTCCCCCGAGGGTGCCCATCCAGCGTTCATCCCAGAACGCCAGGGGAAGTCCCTGGCCGGTAAACCAGCTGTTTGCCTGCCAGCGGCCCGCCTGCCATTTAAGTTTCAGGGCGGATCCATAGCCGATCCGGAAAAGATCTGTCAGCGGGTAGTGTGCCAGCAGGTCCGCTCCTTTTTCCCGGAGGTCTGCCGGCCCATGGCTGCTGTCCCGAAGGATCTGCTCAAGGCCGATACTGATATATCCGCAGGCCTTGCCCACGATATTTTTGAGATGGTCCCTGTCTTTTATGATTTTCTGGTCGGCAATGATGATGCGGTTGCTGAGGCTGGCAAATTCGACCTGTAACTGGGCATAAAGGTCGGCGTTGAATTTTTCGGCCTTCTGTTGAATAAGGGCAAGGGATTGTGAAAACAGATTTCCGGTACCGATCAGGGCCGTTGAATATAGCGGCACCGGCAGGAGCCGGTCCAAAGGGTCTTCACGGGCCGTCACCCGGTGATCAAGATGCCTGAGCCGGGCAGGGTCTAAGGGTTGATAAATACCAACGGCTTCATCAAAGGGTAAAAATCCTTTTTCGGCCAGGCGGACATTACGCAGCCGGAATGCCTCTTCTTCGTATTCAGCCGGGGTGATAACCGCGGACTCAAGCAGAATCTGCTGAAAGCGGATATGGTCATAGGCGGACAGCTGTTTTAAGAAAGTGGCCAGAAAAACAGCCCGCTGTTCCTGAAAAAGGTCCTCTTCTACAGTTCCAAAGGGGCGATCCCGGTGTCTGATATAATAGACATCATCATCGGTGAAAAAATTATCGCCCAGATCATCCGGATGCTGATCATGTTCCCGGGTTTTCAGTTCAATGGTTTTAAACAGGTAAAATTCCAGCATGTCCGCTTGTTGCTCAGCAAACCATTGTACAAATCGGTCGGGATTGGACCGGAGCATGAGGTCCATCCAGTTGGTGGTCTGGCGGATATCAACCCGATCCCGATCCCAGGTTTCCAGGTCGAGGATATACTCGCACTGCCGGTTCGATGCCAGGGCCAGCAGGGGCAGGGCGTCTTCGGGGCCGATATCATGAATCAGAAAATAAAGGTCTTCCTCGGGGAAGCAATGCACCAGGGCCGCGGGTTGATCACTGTCGAGAATCCGGTTCAGGGCATCACCTGCCGGCAGTGAAAAAATTTCCGTGCGCTGGGCCTGAAGATCTTTTAATCGGGAAAGCATTTTGGGGTCTATGGGATAATCGGTCATTTTTTTTTCCATGGGGCTACTTTTAGCAGCAGCAGCATGCCGGGCAGGGCAATCACCGTGCAGCAGATGAAAAAGCCCTGCCAGCCGAAGGTTTTGGCCAGCAGGCCGGTGGGTGCCGCGGCCAGTACCCGGGGCACCCCCATAAGACTGGTGAGGAGTGCATACTGGGTGGCCGTAAAGCGTTTGTCGGTAATGCTGGCCATGAATGCGGCATAGGCGGCGGTGCCCATGCCGCTGCTCAGATTTTCAAAGGCAATTACCCCCGCCAGCCAGCTCAGGCTCGGGCCGATCTGGGCCAGCAGGGCAAACCCGGCGGTGGACAGGGCCTGCAGGATGCCGAAGATCCAGAGGCTGCGGGGGATGCCCAGGCGCAACATGCAGATGCCGCCGATGAGGCTGCCGGCGATGGTGGCCCAGAAACCGAATAATTTGACCACGGCCCCGATCTGGGTTTTGGTGAAGCCGATATCCAGGTAAAAGGGCGTTGTCATGGCGCTGGCCATGGTATCGCCGATTTTGTATAATAAAATAAAGGCCAGTATCCACAATGCCCCCCGGCGGGTGAAATATTCCACCATGGGCTTTAAAACCGCATCCTTCAACGTCCGGGGCACCCCCGCCGGCGTGGTCGGTTCAGGGGCTAAAAATGTGGTGGCAATGCCCGGGACCATGCCCAGGGCCATGATCAGATAGACCAGGGAAAAGGGGATGTAGTCGGCCATGATCAGGCCGCCGCCCGAGGCCAGCAGCATCCCTAAACGGTACCCGTTGATATAAAGGGATGACCCCAGGCCCAGTTCCAGGTCCGTCAGATCTTCGCGCCGGTAGGCATCCACGACAATATCCTGGGATGCGCTGCAAAAGGTTACCAGAAAGGCGGCAAAGGCAACCATCCATGGGCTTTTCGCCGGGCTGGTGCATCCCAGGCCGGCAATGGCCAACGCCAGGGCCAGTTGCGCTGCCAACAGCCAACCCCGCCGACGTCCTAAAAAGGGCAGGGTATAGCGGTCCAGCAGGGGGGCCCATAAAAATTTGACGGTATACGGAAGACCCACCAGGGCCATCATGCCGATGACGGTAAGGTCCACCCCCTCTTCTTTCATCCAGGCCTGGAGCACTGAAATGGTCAGCAGAAGGGGCAACCCGCAGGAAAAACCCATTATCATGGCCACCAGCATACGGGGGCTGAAGATGAATTTAACCATATTTCGGCGGTTTACGTCACTTACCGTGTTTGAGGGGCCGGGCACCTGGCGATTCAATCGTCAGGAGGCTGCCATCAGTTGTTCAGGGGTCACGATGGCGCCATATTTTTCTTTAAGGGCCATCAGTCCCTGTTTCTGGTCTTTCAATACCTCAAAAAGGGCGGATGGAATATCGGCCTCTTTACCGTATGCCTCGCGCTGCAAGTCGATGCGAGCGATAATGTTGTCAATATACAGGGAAAATTGCCGGTCATATAAGGCTTTGGGATATTCCTTGTTGATGAGCTCCTTGAACAGCGCTTTCAAATCTTCATATCGGGGCAGGTATCCGATGGGGGTGTCAATGGTCTCAACGTCGTTGTGAACTTTGCGTTCCAGCCATGAAAGCCATACCTTGACATCTCTTTTTTCCCCCAGCAGTTTTTTGGAGCTGCCGCCCCGGGCCGCGTCCGTGAGAAAATAGTTCAGGCCCGCCATGACCGGTTTTTTGTCTTCGGCCAGATCCGGATGGTTAAAAAATTTAAACTGGGCCGCCATATAATCGGCCAGGGCGCCGGGAATAAACGGTGCATTGGCCCAGGGGGCGCGTTTGACGCCAACGGCCCCGACTTCTGTGGCGGTGGCGGCGGAAACAATACAGGCACCGATCACCACGCCCTGGTCGGCATTTTTGGCGGCCCACACCGGCGGCATGGTGTCACTGTCCCGTCCACTGTAGGTCACAATGCGGGTTTCAACACCGGCAGGGTCTTCGGCGGATTCGGAATAAATGGCCAACGCTTCGGATGACAGGGTGCACCTAGCATTGGGATGGGAAATGGGCACTTCCTTCCCGTTTGCATCCAGCATGCCTTTTTCCCAGGGTCCCTGGAAATTAACGCCCTTGGTGGGGGGTGTTTCACCGTTACCGGTCCAGTGGGGGAGCCCGTTTTCGTCGATGAGAACATTGCTCCAGATGATTTCAGTACCCGGTTTGCGCAGCAATTTCATCAGCTGGGGATCACCTTCCTGATTCACATCTTCCACAATGCCGAATATGCCGCATTCGGGGTTGATGGAGCGAATGGTGCCGTCTTTTGCCCGCCACATCTGGGCCAGGTCATCACCGACAAAATAATTGCCCGCCATGGCGGTGGTGGTTTTGCCGCAGCCGCTGGGGGCGGCCCCGGTACACCAGGTGGTTCGCCCGTTGGGGCCGGCAATACCGGTAATAAACATATGTTCGGACAGTTCATTGCCGGTGTTTTGATAGACGGCTTTGTCCACGGCAAACCGATGATTGCCTTTTTTCAGTAAAAGGGTATTGCCGGCGTAGGTGCACTTGAAGCTGTAGGTGGTTTGATCCGCCCGGTCCATGAACACCCGGGCATCGGGCAGGTCTTCGGGCCGGTTTAAGCCTTCGCTGTGTATATTGCAGAAAAAATGCCCCAGGCGGTCCACTTCTTTATCAAAAGCGGCAAATGAATTCCGGTATAAAATTTCCGCACTGTGGGAAACATAGGCGGAACTGGTGATTTCCAGGGCCGGGTTTGACGCTTGGGCCCCCACAGGACCCCGCATATAAAAACCGATGATCATGGTTTTACCCTGCATGATCCCCACCATGTTTTTTTCAATGACGTCCATGGCCTGGGCGCGCTGCATCTTGTTGGCCAGGGAGCTGACGTGTTCACCCGGATTGATGATGTAAAACGTCCGGTCGATGATGCGGCCCTGCTCCGCCGCCAGGTCATAGTGGATGGTATGGCCGGCCATGGGCAGCTTTTTTTCCTCGCCGTTTTCAATACACAAATCCCGAACGCGCTGCTTGTCGGCCGGAGAACCGGTATTGACAAACACCCGGTCCGGTTCGCACATGGCAATGGCGTTTGCTATTTTGATAAGCACCCGCGGGTGTTTCACCAGATTGATCTTGGCCTGGTTTTCCACGTCCAGTTTTTCCCGGAAAAGCGCGGTGGCTTTTTCCATGGTGGTGATTTTTCCCAGTTTTTGTGCGATATCAATTTCCTGAACAGTTGATTGCATTCGTTTACTCCTCATGTCCCCATCGGGACATTTTGTTTAAATTTAAAGTGAGCGATCAGCTTTTAGCCGTCGTGTACGGGTTATTCACTGCAGGCAAATTTTTCCTGCCGGGGCATGTTCTGGATGATCCAGACCAGCACTTTGTCAAATTCAGTCTTTAATTCCTGAAAGGCCCTGCCGCGATGACTGATGGTGTTTTTTTCAACAGGCGTCATTTGTGCAAACGTTTTTTTCAGGGCCGGATTATAAAATACCGGATCATAGCCAAAGCCACCGGTTCCGGCCGGAGCCTGACTGATCAGTCCCTCACACCGGCCCTCATAGGTCAGAGCTAATCCGGTGGGGACGGCAATGGAGATGACACATTCAAAGGCGGCGGTGCGGTTGGCCTGGCCTTTCATCGCCATCAGCAGTTTGTTGCAGCGATCCGTATCCGTGGCATCGGCCCCGGCATAGCGGGCCGAATGGACCCCCGGGGCGCCGTCAAGGGCTTCCACCACCAGCCCCGAATCGTCGGCCAGGGCCGGATACCCCAGGATTCTGGCGGTAAAAGAGGCTTTTTTGTAGGCATTTTCATCAAAGGTGTCGCCATCCTCTTCAACTTCGGGGATGGGGCCGAAATCATCCAGGTTTTTGATGATGATTGGATAGTCATCCAGAAGCTGCCTGATTTCATCGGTTTTACCGTTATTGCGGGTCGCCATGACAAGGGTGATCGGGGGCTGCATATGAACCTCGGATTTCGATTTTAACAAAAATGCTTTGATTCTATTCTAAGGGCGTGAATATAATTCATGAAATACCCTTTGTAAAGATTTATGTCATCATTCATGATCCCGGCCAAGGTCTTCGAGTTGCTTTTCAAAAACAGCATTTTTTGTATCAAATTCAGTGGAAAAGCGCTCAAGTTGGTTAAAAAGGTCATCAATGGCACTCTGGCAGGTATGAATCTGGCGGGAAAGCCCAGCTATCCGCTGCCCGTCCTGGGCCTGGGATGCCGCCAGGATCGCATGGTTGAGCTCAGACAGGGTGTTTTCATTTGTTTCAATTTTCTCTTCTGTCCGCGTTATGGCCCGTTCCAGGGATTTCAGGCTTTTTGATCGGCGGGTCACGATTGCCGAGCGCATCTGCCGTATCTGTTTCCGTGTTAATTTAACGGCGGGTTCATCTCTTTTTTCAGATTTTGGATTGACGAGATCTTCATCTTCCCACCCGCATTTATCCAGAAACGCCTGGTAGGTCCCCTCAAAGAGATGGACCCTGCCGCGTTCAAAGACGATGAGCCGCTGGGCCAGGGCATGCAGGAACATTTCGTTATGGGTGACCATGACAACGGTGCCGTCAAAACAGTCAATGGCGGATAGCAGTGAATCACTGGATTCCATGTCAAGGTGGTTGGTGGGTTCATCCAGCAGCAGCAGGTTCGCCGGTGTGGCCAGAAGCTTGCCCAGCATTACCCTGCTTTTTTCACCACCGGAAAGAATGCTGATTTTTTTCAGGGCATTATCTCCGGAAAACATCATGGCACCACAAACATTACGGGCCGCCTGGCGATCCATCGCCGGGTTGGCATAGAGGATTTCATCCTCTACGGTTCGGGTGTCCACCAGGCTTTTTATATTGGTCTGCTCAAAAACCCCCGGGGTCAGGGTGGGCGCATACCGGATGGTGCCGCTGTCCGGGCTCAGTGTGCCGGCTAAAAGTTTCAGCAGTGTTGTTTTGCCCTTGCCGTTTTTACCGATAATGCAAATCCGGTCGTTTCTGTTGATGGAAAAAGAAAGGTCCTTGATCAGTTGCTTTTGGGCATCGAATGCAAAATTGATATGGTCCGCGCTGAGCACCTGTTTGCCCTGAAAGGGGCTTGTGTGAAAGGAAAATTCAAGGGTCTTCAAAGATTCCAGTTTTTCATGCCGGTCCAATTTAGCCAGCGTCTTGACCCGCGACTGAACCATGTTGGCCAACCGGGCCTTGGCCCGAAAGCGGGTGATGAACTGCTCGATCTCTTTTTTGCGGCGCTCGTCATTTAAGCGGGTTTTTTCATATATTTCTTCATCCTGGGCAATCTGGTCATAATATTTTCCGGTATCACCTTTGATTTTTCGTATTTTGCAGCGATGGAGGCCAAGGGTGTGGGTAACAACTTTATCCATGAAGCTTCTGTCATGGGTGATGAGCAATATTTCACGGGGCCAGTTGGTGAGAAACCGCTGGATCCATCGAATGGAGGCGATATCAAGATAATTGGTGGGTTCATCCAGCATCAGCAGGTCGGGTTCGGACACCAGGACCTTGGCCAGGTTGAGCCGTACCTGGAATCCGCCTGAAAATTCGTCGGGATGGCGCTGCATGTCCTCATTGGAAAACCCCAGTCCCCCGAGGATTTTTTCCACCTTCCAGTATTGCTCCCGTTCATTTTCCAAAAGGCCGAGGGCCCCTTCCTCTAAAACGGTGGCGGCCTTGAAATCAATGTGCTGCCGGACATAGCCGATTCGATAATTTTTGGGAATGATGATGGTGCCGGCGTCGGTTGCCTGTGCACCGATGATCATGCGAAAAAGGGTGGTTTTGCCATGGCCGTTGCGCCCCACTAGGCCGATCCGTTCCCGGTCGTTGATCTGGAAGTTGATGCTATCAAAAAGGGTCTGACCGCCGAAACTTTTACTGATGTTTTCAATACTGATCATATTTAAAAATTTAGGCGCCTATCCCGACAAAAGGGTTGGTGCGTTTTTCCCGGCCGATGGTGGTGTCGCCCATATGGCCCGGGTACACGGTGACCGACTCGGGCAGGACAAAAAGCTTGTCGTGAATGCTTTTTTTTAAGATATCAAAATTTCCGCCGGGCAGATCGGTGCGGCCGATGGAGCCGGCAAACAACGTGTCTCCCACAAACACAGCGCCTGGAACACCGGGCATATACAGGGATATGCCCCCCGGGGAATGGCCGGGGGTGTGCAGCACCTGAAGGGTGAGCTTGCCGAAAGAAAGGCTGTCGCCGTCTTCAAGCAGACGATCCGGGGCCGGGGAGGTGTCCGATGAGAGGCCAAAAGAAGCGGCGGCCTCTTTGAGATGGCCGAGCATGGGGGCATCACCTGCGTGAATCAGAATATCGGCCCCCGTTGCTTCTTTTAATTGCCGGTTTCCCCCTACATGATCAAAATGGCCATGGGTATTGATAATATATTTTACGGTCAGTTTTGATTCGGCCAGGGCCAGCAGTATTTTGTCCACGTCATCGCCTGGATCAATGACGACGGCAGCAGCGGTTTCTTTACATCCTAAAATATAGCAATTGGCCATAATAGGGCCCACAGGCAGGCTTTTTATAATCACCGATCTCTCCATCTCAAATAACGGTTACGCGTTCATTAAAGTTAGGGGTCAATTTCAGGTTTATTTTCGGACAGATCAATCCAGATGCTGTCCAGGATGCCGTTGATAAAGGCGCCGGATTCTTTTGTGCCGTATTTTTTGCCGATATCAATGGCTTCGTTAATGGACACTTTGGTGGGAATATCGTTACAATAAAGTATCTCATAAACGGCGATGCGCAATATATTCCGGTCGACACCGCCCATGCGACTGAGTTTCCAGTTGCTGGAGAAGCGTTCGATGGCGGCATCAATGGTTTTCATGTGGCAAAGGACCCCCTGCATCAGTTCGGCAAAAAAAGGGTATGCCACCTGTGTGGGGGTAAACGTTTCGCAGTAAAAATCCAGATACTCGACTGAAAGGCAATTGCCAAGGTCCATGGAAAAAAGCGCCTGCATGGCTTTTTCTCTTGATTTTCGACGGTTTCCCAGGGTCATGCTTTTTCAATCGCCTCGATGAGGTTGGCCATTTCAACGGCCGAAATGGCCGCACTCCAACCCTTGTTGCCCGCTTTGGTGCCGGCGCGTTCAATGGCCTGTTCAACGGTGTCCGTGGTAAGGATACCAAAAATAACAGGAATCTCAGCGTCCATGCCGGCCATGGCGACCCCCTTTGATACTTCGGCGCTGACATAATCAAAATGGGGGGTGGCCCCCCGGATCACCGCACCCAGGCAGATCACGGCGTTAAACCGCCGGGAGTTGGCTGTTTTTTTGGCAATCAACGGGATTTCAAAGGCTCCGGGAACCTTTATAATCTCTATGTCGGTTTCACTGGCGCCGCAGCGAACCAGGGCATCCACGGCACCGCCCACCAGCTTGTCGGTAATGAAATCGTTAAAACGGCTGACGATCAGGGCAAATTTTTTCCCTTCAGCCAGCAGCTTTCCCTCTATTGTTTTCGGCATTTATTCTCCTTTATTTTAACAGTCCGGTTTGCTGAAATGGAGCAGGTGGCCCATTTTCAGTTTTTTGCATTCAAGGTATCCCCGGTTAAATTCATTGGGCTCTATTTCAATGGGAATTTGTTCTGTAATTGACAGGCCGTACCCGTCCAGGCCCACCATTTTTTTGGGATTGTTCGTCAGCAGTTTCATTTTTCGGACACCCAGGTTTACCAGCATCTGGGCCCCCAGTCCATAATCCCGCATGTCATCTTTAAACCCCAGCTTGAGATTGGCTTCCACCGTATCCATGCCGGCATTCTGTTGCAGATTATAGGCCTTGAGTTTGTTGACCAGGCCGATGCCCCGTCCTTCCTGGCGCAGGTAAAGAATAACGCCGCAGCCTTCCTTGTCCATCATGGCCATGGCCTTGTGGAGCTGTTCTCCACAGTCGCACCGCAGGGAACCGAAAATATCACCGGTCATGCATTCGGAGTGAACCCTTACCAGTGTCGGTTTGTCCGGATCTATTTCACCTTTTACCAGGGCAATATGCAGCAGGTTGTCAATATCATTTTCAAAGGCGATGACCTTAAATTCTCCACCGTAGCGGGTGGGCACTTTGGTTTCCGCGGCCCGGTGGACAAAGGTTTCGGTCCGGGTTCGATATTCCACCAGATCCGCCACCGTGCAGATGCCGATGTGGTGCTCCTCACTGAATTTTTTCAGGGCCGGCATTCTGGCCATGGTGCCGTCTTCGTCCATAATTTCACAAATAACGGCAGCGGGCTTCAATCCGGCCAGTCGGGCCAGGTCCACGGAGCCTTCGGTCTGGCCCACGCGCACCATGACCCCTCCGTCTCTGGCCCGCAACGGGAAAACATGCCCCGGCCGGACAAGATCACGAGGGCGTGCACCCGGGGCCACCGCCGTCAGAATCGTTTTTGCCCGGTCGGCAGCGGAAATTCCGGTGGTCACGCCTTCTTTGGCTTCAATGGACACCGTAAAGCCGGTATGGAACTGAGACGTATTATGGTCCACCATCAACGGCAGATCCAGGGCGTCTATTGTCTCTCCGGTCATGGGCAGGCAGATAAGGCCCCGCCCGTAGCGGGCCATGAAGTTAATGGCCTCGGGCGTTACCAGTTCGGCAGCCATGGTCAGGTCCCCCTCATTTTCACGGTCTTCATCATCAACGAGGATGACCATCCGTCCGGCCTTTATCTCTTCAATGGCCTGATCAATGGTAAGCAGTGGCATTGTTGTTTAGCTATCTCCTTTAAATCTTTATAAAAAGTTATTTAACCAAGAATAATTGCGCACCGTTCGGCATTTCCTTTCCCAGGTAATGTCTCTGTCGTGTTTATAAAAACCCGGTTTTGGCTAAAAATTCCATATCAAGGGCCGCCTTTTTTGTAAGGCTGCCGGTATCTTTTTTAGATGGCAAAAGCCGTTCAACATATTTACCGATAATATCGGTCTCGATGTTCACATGCTGACCTGCTTTTTTTTGACCCACCGTCGTCAGTTGCGCGGTATGGGGAATAATACAAACCTCAAAACCATGCGCATCGCAGCGGTTGATGGTCAGACTGACACCGTCTACCGCGATGGATCCTTTTTTAATCATATAGCGGGCCAGGGCGGCAGATACACTGAAACCGATGAAAATGGCATTACCGGTTGTTTTTCGATGGGTCAGTGTGCCGATGCCGTCAATATGTCCTGAAACCAGGTGGCCGTCAAGGCGGTCCGAAAGGCGCAGGGCCCGTTCCAGATTAACCCGGGTGCCGATCCTTGTTCCCCCGAGGGTGGTGGCTTTCAGGGTTTCCGGGGATACGTCCACATCAAATTGTTTGCCGCTGACCCGGACAGCCGTCAAACAGGCACCATCGACGGCAATGGAGTCTCCTATTTTGGTTTGGTCCATAAAAAAATCCGCCTCGATACGCAACTGGCTGCCCTGATTTGACGGCCGTACGGCGGTTATGGTCCCACGTCCTTCTATGATACCTGTAAACATAATAAATATTTATCCATTGTCAATTTATTGTCTTATATCAGAACGGGTGATTTGTCATCATAAAACAGCGGTTTTAAAATTTGGCCGGGGCGGCTTTTTAAAGGGTTCGGGTGATTTGGTGCGGGTTTATAAATACCCTTCCAGCATGATATCTTCGCCAAATTGATGCAGCCGGACATCTTTTACGCGGATACTGTCATTCATTTTTTCCGGTCCTTTGCCACGGCAGACCGGTACCCCATCATCCCCGCCCAGTATTTTGGGTGCATAGAAAAGCGTAACTTTATCAACAATCCCGGCTGCCAGGGCAGACGCTATGATTTTCCCGCCGCCTTCAATCAAAAGGCTGGTGATGGTCATTGCGCCAAGGCGGTCCATCAGCAGCTCAAAATCGATGCCCTCTTTTTTTAAGGGCGTCTGGATCACCCGGGCGCCCAGACGTTCGATTTGGTTTCTTTTTTTTTCTGAAATAGCAGGGCCGGTGATGATATAGGTCTTTGCATCCGATGTCTGGTTTAACAGCTTTGCGGTGGCTGAAATGGACAGGTTCGTGTCAAGAACAATGCGGGCCGGATCTTTACCCGATCCGTTTTCCAGCCGGGTCGTTAAACTGGGGTTGTCCTGTCTGACCGTATTGATTCCCACCAAAATGGCATCCGATGCATGCCGTAAGCCATGGACAAACGCCCTTGCCCCTGCACCGGTAACCCAGCGCGAATCACCGGTGCGCGTGGCAATCTGACCATCTAACGTGGCGGCCCATTTTAAGGTGACAAAGGGGCGGCGGGAGGTGACGTATTTGATGAAGACCTCATTTAACAGACGGGCCTTTTTTTCGCATATGCCACTGGTCACCACGATGCCTTTTTCAGACAGGTACCGGCTTCCGCCGCCGTTGACGTCGGGGTTGGGGTCTGCCATGGCCACAACCACCCGGCGGATGCCGGCGGCCAGAATTTTTTCGGTACAAGGCGGAGTGCGCCCGGTATGGTTGCAGGGTTCCAGGGTTACGTAGAGTGTCGCCCCCCGGGCGGTGTCTCCGGCATCATCAATGGCATTGACTTCAGCATGGGCACTGCCGGCGGCCCGGTGGTACCCCCGGCCAATTATTTTTCCGTCCTTTACAATGACGGCACCCACCATGGGATTGGGCGAGGTGGTGCCCCGTCCCCGGGCCGCAAGTTCAAGGGCCAGATTCATAAACTGTTTGTCTTCTGTCATGGATCATACCGCCAATGGGCAAATTTAACGATTCGCTTTGTTGTTGACGGTCAGCAGACTTTTGAGTTCGTCAACAAAATCGTTCACATCTTTGAATTCCCTGTAAACCGATGCAAATCTGACATAGGCGACATCATCCAGATCATGAAGGCCGGCCATGATTTTTTCACCAATTTTATAGGATGCGATCTCCTTTTCACCGGTTTCCCTGAGATCACGTTCAAGGTTTTCAATAAATTCTTCGATGGCATTGATGCTGACCGGCCGTTTTTCACAGGCCCTTTTTATCCCCTGGCGAACTTTTTCCCGGTTAAAAACTTCCCGACGCCCATCCTTCTTGATAATTGTAATGGGGATCTCTTCAATGTGTTCATAGGTGGTAAATCGCCGGGTACATACCAGACATTCCCTTCGTCTGCGAATGACGTTTCCATCCTTGCTCATTCTGGAATCGATGACCTTGTTGTCGATTTCTCCGCAATATGGGCATTTCATAGGCCCTCCTCCTGGCTACCGGTATTGATTTGTATCACCTCGATACAAACCTCAGTAAACATTTCTTCGGACATTTGGTCCGCATAGCCGGATCGATAATAAATTTTTTTGATACCGGCATTGATAATCATTTTAGCACAGATGGAGCAGGGCAGATTCGTGCAGAACAACGTTGCGCCTTTTATGGAAACGCCATGATAGGCCGCCTGAATAATGGCGTTTTGTTCGGCATGAATGCCGCGGCAGAGTTCATGCCGCTGCCCGGAAGGAACTTTTAGCCGGTCCCGGAGACAACCCACCTCACTGCAATGGCGGATGCCGGAAGGGGCGCCGTTATAGCCGGTTGAGAGGATCTGCTTGTCTTTTACAATAATAGCGCCCACGGCTCTTCTAAGGCATGTGGACCGTTTTGCAACCAACTCTGTGATGTCCATGAAATATTTTGTCCACGATGGGCGCGTCTGGTTTGTCGGCATGGCTGAAGCGATCCTTCCTGATTTAATGTAAGTGATAGATACCGCCGCCGGTTTTTATATCATGTCTTTCATACAATCGAACTGATCCAGTCGGCGCTGGTGCCGGTCCCCTTCAAAGGGGGTGTCCAGCCAGGCATTAACGATTTCTTGGGCCAGGGTTTCACCGATCACCCGGCCACCCATCACCAGAATATTGGCGTTGTTATGGCGCCGGCTCATGATGGCCGAAAAAAGATCATTGCAGAGTGCGGCTCTGACATGATCGAACCGGTTGGCCACCAGGGACATGCCGATACCGGTGCCGCATAGAAGAACCCCCCGTTTGAAAGCACCGCTGGAGACCCGGGAGGCCACTTTGATGGCGATGTCCGGGTAATCCACCGATGTCTCACTGTGTGTACCGACATCTTCGACAACAAGGCCGGCATCGGTGAGCATTGTTTTTACCTTTTCCTTAAGGGGGTAGGCCGCATGATCGCTGCCGATAATAATTGAATTGTTTTCCTGATTCATGGTCACTCCGTTTTGTAATGGGCGTTGTTTTTTTTGTGCGACGGTGAACTGTTGGTCGCTGATATATTTCCAGCGCCTGCGTTAAGCGGTATATTTTTTTAAAATAAGGGTTGCGTTGGTGCCGCCGAAACCAAATGAATTGGTCATGGCAATCGTAACATCGGATTTGCGGGCATTGTGTGGTACATAGTCGAGATCACATTCAGGGTCGGGGTGGTTCAGATTTATCGTGGGGGGAATACGTCCCTGATGGATGGTCAGGGCCGTGAATACGGTTTCAATGCCCCCGGCAGCGCCCAGCAGATGGCCGGTCATGGACTTGGTTGAACTGATGGGAATTGAAATCGCGTGTGCCCCAAAGACGGTTTTTATAGCTCTTGTTTCGTAAAGATCATTCAGTTGGGTGGATGTTCCATGGGCATTGATATAATCCACTTGCTCAGGCTTGATGGTAGCGTCAGCCAGGGCCGCCTGCATGCATTTTGCCGCACCGGCCCCGTCGGGCATGGGGGCCGCTACATGAAACCCGTCGCCACTCATTCCGTACCCGACGACTTCCGCAAGAATTCGTGCATTTCTTTGAAGGGCGTGTTCAAGGGCTTCAAGAACAAGAATGCCGCTTCCCTCCCCCACAACGAACCCATCCCGGTTTTTATCAAAGGGGCGGGAAGCCTTTTGGGGGTCATGGTTATGGACCGACAAGGCCTTCATGGCGTTGAAACCGGCAATGCAAACCGGGGTGATGACGGATTCAGTACCACCGGTTATCATGGCATCGGCCGCGCCGCGTTTAATGATGTTGAAGCTGTCGCCGATGGCATGGGTGCCGGCGGCACAGGCGGTGGCCACCGACGCATTGGGGCCACGAGCCCCCAACTGGATAGAGATGGCACCGGGGGCCATATTGCTGATCATCATGGGAACAAAAAAGGGGCTGACACGGCTGGGATCCTTTTCAGATACAATCTTGCAGGTTTCCTCCAGCAGGGAAAGGCCTCCCATGCCGCAGCCGGTGAGAACACCGACACGATCGCCATTGGCAGTGTCAATTATAAATTTTGCATCTTCAATGGCCATGCGGGCTGCTGCCACGGCATAGGCCACAAAGCGTTGCATCCGTCGGGCATCTTTTTTGGCTAAAAAGTCTGTTGCTTTGAAATTTTTTACTTCGCCCGCGATTTTAGTGTCAAATCCCGTTGTGTCGAACCGGGTTATTTCGTCGATGCCCGAGCGTCCGCTGCAAAGGGCCTCCCAGGTTTCACGGGTGCCGATGCCCAGTGGCGTGACCAGCCCCAGGCCCGTTATAACGACCCGTCTGTCCAGGCAGCCATCCTTTTTGGGTTCGACATCGATCATTAGTTTGCATTGATATAGTTGATGGCATCTTTGACAAACACCAGTTTTTCTGCCGTCTCATCGGATATTTCAATCTCGAATTCTTCTTCCATGGACATAATCAGCTCCACCAGATCCAGGGAATCCGCACCCAGATCATCAACAAAGGACGCCTCCGGGACCACTTCTTCAATATCAACGCCCAGTTTTTCCGCAATAATTTTTTTAACCTTATCTTCAACCGACATCAGTGTCTTCTCCTTAATAGTATGTCCGGACAAAACCGGAAGCCAAAATAGAATCAGAATTCACGAAACAGATAAATTGGGGTTACATATACATACCGCCGTTTACATGGATGACCTGGCCGGTAATGTAAGCGGCCTTTTCAGACGCCAGAAAGGCTGCAGCCTGTGCCACATCTTCAGGACTGGCGTATCGACCCAGGGGAATTAAATCCAGCATGGCGGCTCTAACCGTATCAGACAGGCCCTCGGTCATTTCAGTTTCAACATATCCGGGGGCAACCGCATTAACGGTGATGCCCCGGGGGGCCAGTTCCTTTGCCGCCGCTTTTGTAAGACCGATCATGCCGGCTTTTGATGCCGCATAATTGGCCTGTCCCGGATTGCCGGTGACGCCGACCACTGATGTAATATTAATGATGCGGCCGCTGCGCTGTTTGAGCATGTACCGGCCGGCAATTTTCATGCAGTTGAAGGCGCCTTTCAGGTTTGTGTCGATAACATCGTCCCATTGCCGCTCTTTCATGCGCACCAGCAGACCGTCTGAAGCAATGCCGGCATTGTTTACCAGGACGTCAATTCTTTTGCCGTCTTCAAGAACCGTCTTAAAAAATGCGGCCACCTCTTTTTCAATGGCGACGTTTGTGCGTACTCCCACGGCCCGACCACCCGCCTCAGCCACCTGTCTTTGTGTTTCAGCGGCGCCGGATTCCGAAGCATGATAGTTAAAATAAATTTGCGTGCCCGGCTCGGCAAAGCAAAGACACAGGGCCCGGCCAATACCCCTTGAGCCGCCGGTGATGGCAACGATCCGTTTTGCAGCATGGGTTGTCACGGCTTCACCCCGATCCTGTGGCACTGGATTTTGTCCGCAGTTTATTCTTCATCAATTTTAATCACGGTGCGACCTTTGTATGAACCGCAGCTGGGGCAGGCATGATGGGGCATGGCTGCTTCACCACACTGGGGGCAGGTTGACAAATTAGGCGCCTCTGTTTTTTGATGTGTCCGTCTTTTATCCCGCTTTGACTTAGATGTTTTTCTTTTCGGTACAGCCATAAGTAATCTCCTAACTATTTGAATTGTTATGCATAAAATATCTTTTTAGGTTCTTGGCTTTTCGCAATTGTCTAGTAGATTAAAATCAGGGAATTGTCAAGTTATTTTGCGTATGTTTTCATTTTACCCTCTTGTGCTCATGGGGCTTGTATGTTATGAAAAGCCGAACAAGGTGGTGAAAGAGTCGTCTAATAAATTAATATTAATAGATATATTTATATATCAGGCGATGCGCTGATCCTTGCGGGCAGGAGAGGACGGGTGGAACAGGCGTGCAGTTAAAGATTTGTGCCGGCAACACGGAGGTGCCTATTTTACTAACTAAGATGACTATCACTAGTAAAGTAAGAGTCAAATGGTTATTGTTCAAAGTAAGGCACGGTCCTAATGGGGGCTGCCCATTTTTTTTCAGTTTATCCGGAACAGACCACAGCAGATGAGGTTTACTTGAGACGCATCGGTTTATTCGGCGGTACATTTGATCCGATTCATTTTGGACATCTCAGGGCCGCTTTGGAAGTCAAAGAGGCTTTTGCGCTTGACGAGATCTGTCTTATTCCATCCGCCATTCCGCCGCATAAAATTTTAACCTGTGTGTCGGATGTCCGTCAGCGGCTGGCCATGATTCGACTGGCCCTTGGCGACGACCCGTTGTTTACGGTGTCCGATATTGAGTTAAAACGGGAAGGGCCCTCATACAGTGTTGACACGGTTGATTATTTTAAATCAAATTTTCCTGATGGCACCCGGTTTTTTTTCATTATAGGGGTCGATGCTTTTCTGGAAATTCATACTTGGAAAGGTTATAAAAAACTTTTTCAAGAAATTGCCATTGTTGTTATGACGCGGCCTACCGGAATACCGGAAATTGATGCCAATGCCGTAAACACAATCGGTACCTATATGAAAGCGCAAATATCTGCCGGGTATCACTATCAGGGCATCATGTCGGCGTATGTTCATGATGGCCGGCCGGCCGTGCATGTTTTCAAGGTCAGCCCGCTGGACATCTCCTCCAGCAAGATCCGTAACCGGGTTAAAAATGGAAGCTCGGTCAGGCGCTTTTTGCCTGACGACGTAATTAATTATATTCGTGAGCAAGGACTTTATCGATGACTGACAAAAAATTGACTGCTTTTGAGCAAACACTGGCGCCCTTTATCGGTGCCGTTTTAGGCAAAAAGGCGATGGATGTTGTCGCATTGGATATGCGTGATCTGACCTCGATTGCCGATGCCTTTATCATCTGCAGCGGCCGTTCCAACCGTCAGGTTTCGGCGCTGGGGGAATTTATCAAGAAAGCGCTGAAAGATAAGGGTAAAAAAGCGCTGGCCGTCGAAGGGCTCAAAGACGGCCACTGGGTGTTGATAGATTACGGGTATGTGGTGATCCATATTTTTTATGAACCGCTGCGCCGTTTTTACGATCTGGAGGGGCTCTGGGCCGATGCCCGCAGAATTCAAATTATTGACCCGCACCGGTCCGAAGAAGAAACCCCGGACAGGGAGGTTTACATTGAATAGACCCAAACCCTGTGTGTTGATGATTCTTGACGGCTGGGGCATAAACCCTGGCGAAAAAGATAATGCGGTGGCCCTGGCCCGGACCCCCGGTCTCGACAAACTCAAAAGTAAGTACCCCCATACCCGGCTGCTGTGTTCCGGTGACGCCGTGGGCCTGCCCCCGGGCATCATGGGCAATTCCGAGGTCGGGCATCTGAATATCGGTGCCGGCAGAGTGGTTTATCAGGATCTGCTGCGCATCAACCATGCCATCGAGGACGGGACTTTTTTTGAAAATGCGTCGCTGGCAGCAGCCATGGATACGGTGGCTGCTCAAAATGCCGCCTTGCACCTGATGGGGCTGGTGTCCGATGGCGGGGTACACAGCCAGCTGTCGCATTTGACGGCCCTGCTGGATATGGCCCGTCGCCGGGGACTTGACCGGGTGTATGTGCATGCCATCCTGGATGGTCGGGATACGCCGCCGGAAAGCGGGGTCGGTTATATCCGGACCCTGCAAAATCATATCCAGAGCATCAACTGCGGCGTTATTGCCACTGTGTGCGGCCGGTTTTATGCCATGGACCGGGATACCCGGTGGGATCGGGTTGAGCAGGCGTATCGCCTCTATACAGAGGGGCGCGGAAGGGCTGAAAAAGATCCTGTGGCAGCCGTTGAACAGGCCTATGCCCGCGGTGAAACCGATGAGTTTATCAAGCCGGTGGTGATGGCAGATGACAAGGGTGCCCCCCTGGCCGTTATCAAGGACAATGACGGGCTGATTTTTTTCAATTTTCGGGCGGACCGGGCCCGGGAGATCACCCGGGCCTTTACAGAGGATACCTTTGACGGGTTTTCGCGTGAAAAGTATCCGCAGTTGTGTGATTTTGTGAGCATGACGTTATATGATGAAGGGTTCAGCCTTCCCATGGCCTTTGGACCGGTGCATCTTGACAATATCTTAGGGGAGGTGTTGAGCCGGGCCGGACTGCACCAGTTGAGAATTGCTGAAACCGAAAAATATGCCCACGTCACCTATTTTTTTAACGGCGGTGAGGAGCAGGCCTTTGCCAATGAAGACCGGTGTCTTATTCCCTCTCCGCGGTCGGTGAGCACCTATGACCAGAAACCCGAGATGAGCGCTTGTGCGGTTGCCGATGAACTCGTCGCGCGTCTGGATTCGGACCGGTATGATTTTGTTGCGGTCAATTTCGCCAATATGGATATGGTCGGGCATACCGGTATTCTGGATGCGGCTATCAGGGCCTGTGAAGTGGTTGATGACTGTGTGGCAAGGGTGATGGCCCGGATCCGGGACAAGGGCGGGGCCGCCATCATTATTGCGGATCACGGCAATGCGGAACAGATGGTCGATAAGGACGGTCATCCCCATACGGCCCATACACTGAATCAGGTGCCCTGTATACTGGTGGATGATTCACGTAAAAATGCCCGGCTGAAACCGGGGCGGTTGTGTGATGTGGCCCCCACCATCCTGGCGATTCTGGGGCTGGACCAGCCCGTGGAGATGACGGGCAGATCGCTGGTGGAGAAGGGCTGAAGTAACCGTTCACGGTTCACAGGTATCGGAGTTACAAAAGGAAAATTCATGGAACTGCCTAAATGTGCCCAGTGCCGTAAAGGCGTGCAAATAAATACGGTCACCGAAAAAAAAAGCCATGGAATGGTAAAGGGCGATCCGCCCAGGCCCAATTCCGTTGACTGGGTGACTGATTTTATCACGGGTAAAAAAATGCCTGATGTGGGGGCCGAGGCCAATCGCCAGGCCGTTGAGCGATATCTGGTGGAAAACAAAGGCTATCGCGCCGGTGATATTGAAGTCGATGCGCCCATTGAAGTGATCATCAATGGCAAGGCCTATTCATCCACGGTGGACCTTGTGGTGTCCGTGGCCGGCAGGCGGACCATGGTGATCAAATGCGCCCCGGGGTCCCTGGGATCAAGGGAGCGGGAGGCGGTTTCAGGGGCCCGCCTGCTGGAGAGATCCTACCAGATTCCCCTTGCCGTGGTCAGCGACGGGCAGACCGCCACGGTGCTGGATACGATTACCGGCAAAAAAATAGACCAGGGCCTGGCAGCGCTGCCGTCCCGGGAAGCGGCTGAAAAACGGTCCGCCGAAACGGTTTTCCAGGTGCTGGCTGAAGGCCGGTGCGAGCGGGAAAAATTGATTTTTCGGTCCTATGACAGCATGAATGTTAATGTCGGGCGCAGGTTGAAGGCCGAAGACTGAGGGTTTAGGTCGAAGTTTGTTTAGACCGAAGGAATTCTGTCTTTAACTTTGTTGGGCGCTAAGTTAAAGAAATCGATTTATCTTTAACTTAAAAAGAGGCTAAGGTAGCGTCCAAAGGCATACGACCGCCAACGTTGTTGACCCGTAATTTCTACCAGAATACCCAGTTCAACCAATGCCTTGATCAGTGCATTAGCAGTGGGTGTGGTGATCGACAGCGTTTTTTCTACATCTCTGGCATTGATGATGGGTCTACGATAAAACAGGTTCAGGGCCAGCCGGGCAGTATGAGCTCGTTTGCCAAGAACCAATACCGCCTGCTCCACCTCTGTACGCAGAGCAAGAATCTGGCGAAACACTTCGCGCCCCTTGGTCGCCGTTTGGGCCACACCATTAAGGAAAAACCGAATCCAGTGGATCAAGTCATTGCTGGCCCTTACCTGCATCAGGGCATCATAATAGCTCGCACGGTTACGTTCAAAAAAATCCGAAAGATAGAGCGATGGCTTGGCCAGCAGACCATGGCTGATCAGGTAAAGCGGTATCAACAGTCGCCCGATACGGCCGTTGCCGTCCAAAAAAGGGTGGATGGTCTCAAATTGGTAATGACTGATGGCCACGCGCACCAGATGCGGTACGACGATTTCCTTGTTATGCCAAAATTTTTCCAAATCGCCCATAAGCTCAGATACGTTTTCGTGGTGGGGCGGGATAAAGGCTGCATCGTCCAGGTTTGAGCCGCCAATCCAGTTTTGGCTGTTTCTAAACTCGCCGGGCTGCTTGTGCTCACCGCGTACCCCGCTCATCAGGATCGAATGGGTCTGTTTGAGCAGACGATTTGAAAGCGGCAGCGATTTAAGTTCGCCGATGGCGGTGTTCATGGCATCAATGTAGTTACGAACTTCACGCCAATCATCGCGTTTTTCCGGTTGGATCTGTTCTTCCGACATCAAAGCTTCGTCCATGCCGGTCCGGGTGCCCTCTATTTTGCTGGAGGTCTGTGCTTCCTTGGCCACATGCATTTCAATAAACAGATCAATATCCGGCACGATCAAGGAAAAGGCGTTCAACTCCCCCAGTGCCCGATTGGCCTGTTCCAGCAATGTGTTAATGGTGGCGTCTTCCCAAGTCCATCCATGATTCACCGGTACCGGCTCGAAGCTCTTGTACTGATAGCGCTGCTTCAAATGTCCGGCCACAAAGGTTTCGAGTTTCATGGTGCCTTTCTTTCCCATTCAGACAGATAGATTTACTTTTGTTCTTTGGCCAACAGCATCTGAGCCAGGTGGGTTTGAAAAACCCTATCCTGGGCATGGATACGTGGCGGCACATGGGGAGGGGCGTAGATGATGTCCTCATCGATGTCAAAAGGCGAAGGAATAACCCTTGGAACCGTACCCATTCCTTTATCTGGTCTTCGGTTTCATGATATTCATCAACTGTTGATGTGTCTTTTTTATAGCCGCCTTCTATTTGATGCCACGGTTAATTGTCCGAACACACCTATTTTATACTCAAATAGCATAAACAAAAAAATCATTCAAGTTATTCAGATAGTTAAAAAACATCGTTTAACGCCCTATGCGGTTGTAAATATCTGATTATCGTTTGTCAAAGTGCGTTCCAACGTTCCTTAAGGGCTGTCGCGGGTATGCCTGGAAACGACCCCGTGTGCAGCGTCAAGTTCGCTGTTGCAGACAATTTGTACCTTGGGATAGCTGCGATTTCCTCGCCGATTGGTGGCAAGGCCTATTCAGCGACGGTGGACCTTGTGGTGTCGGTGGCCGGCAGGCGGACCATGGTGATCAAATGCGCCCCGGGGTCCCTGGGATCAAGGGAGCGGGAGGCGGTTTCAGGGGCCCGCCTGCTGGAGAGATCCTACCAGATTCCCCTTGCCGTGGTGAGCGACGGGCAGACCGCCACGGTGCTGGATACGATTACCGGCAAAAAAATAGACCAGGGCCTGGCAGCGCTGCCGTCCCGGGAGGCGGCTGAAAAACGGTCCGCCGAAACGGTTTTCCAGGTGCTGGCTGAAAGTCGGTGTGAGCGGGAAAAATTGATATTTCGGTCCTATGATAGCATGAACGTTAATGTCGGGTGCCGGTTGAAGGCAGAAGACTGATTGTATAGGTCGAAGGTTGTTTCGATTGGAGACTGAAGGAATTTTTTTGTCTTTGACTTCGTTATGCTCTGGATAAGATTTCTGTGTTTGTATTGGGTCACGCCTGTACTTGACAGGACAGTACTATATGTTCCCTCCAGTGAAATATTAGAAGAAATTCGATTGCGAATTACTTACTATGCCCCCTGAACGTTTACGAAAAATTTGAAATTTTAATCGGACTCGCCCCCATTTTCAGCAAATTTCGACAATCCCTCGCATCAAGAGTGTAGATTTTTTTCCCGGAATCTATGATCTCTTTGCACAAAGTTTCTGTTTTGCTTTCGGGTGAAGCATAGGGAATAAAAAAGCTGTTTCCAATCGTGGCAATCATCCGATTGCGTTTTTTAGAAAGCGGTGCGGTGACCCGTTTGTCTTTTTTTTCGAAAGGCGACAGCACAAGCAGCCTGCCACCATTAATGGCCTGCTTCCAGGCACAGGAGATGCGCATATTTTCGATGCTTCGGGCCGGGCAAACCATAAGGGGTTGAGACCCTTTGAGAAGAAGATCGAAGGCATCTTTTTCGATGGGCGAGTGGAACCCGCCGATAAGTGTAATTTTGGCCTCCCGAAAGGATCGGACCATATCGTACGTTTTGAGTATGATGTCGCCGGGGCATTTGACGGAACAGAAGAATCCAAGCAAATTCCTGTCCAAGATATCAAGGTTGCCGATTGCCCAAACGTGTGGATATTGTGTTGGAATATCAGTCAGTTTAAAAACGCTGGGACATTGGGGGTTATGGGTTTCGATTTTTTCAACGGTGCATGTCACAACAATTGCTTTCATTTAACTATTTGAATAAACTATAAATGTCATCAATTTTGAATTCTATTAACAATTCTAATCGTAAATCTCGTTAATAGAGTTGCCAATAGAGATCAGCCCTCGTTAATTAGACTTGTTTTTATCCAGAAATTCTGGATAAATTCTGGATAAATTCTGGATAAATTCTGGATAAAATTTTAAGGCTTAATGTATCGCCGCCCTTTTCCTTTCTTTATGGCTGTTAGTTTCCTTTGCTCAGAAAGCTTTTTTAAAAGATAGTAAGCACGGGCGTTGTTAACATTAAGCAGTTCCCGGCATTCATTATTATTGATCGAACCGTGCTTTTTTATATAATCAAGAATTTTATCTTCATCGCTTTCATAAATCGAAATATCAGTTCTATCCTCCTGAACTTTAAGGATATACTTCGTCCATCGACCAAAACCTGTCTGCTCGACTATGCTGGTCTGAACCATGCCTCGCAGATCTTGTCCGGCAATCATCGTGTCAACACGATTCAGGCGGCGGTAGTCCCGATTGTCGATATGAGAATGCTGACGAAGGTATATCAGGGCCAACCGTTGGTGGTCATTGAATGGAAGGTTGGCGAATTGATTCAGCCAGGATATGGCTTGTGGTGTCATCAGGGTATGATTTCGGAATGTGACCTTAAATGATGCCCGCCGGTCATCAAATCGGGGGGGTTCCATATTGGCCTCGCGCATGGCATGAAGCATGGCGCTGATGCCGCTGCCCCGGTTTTCAACCACCTGCATATCTTCCATCATGCGCATCAACCTTGCATTTCGGGTAGAATGTTCATCCTCCAGATTGTCAACGGTAACGTTTCCAAACAGGCCCCCCGGACTCTGGACTTCAAGCCGGTCGGCAAACATCCGAATCTGGATGTAGCTGCCGCGTACATATGGGCTGTAATCGCGATGGGCCACGGCATTGGCAATGGATTCTCTTACTGATTCCCTGGGGTATTCCATAATGTCACGACGGAACATGCCCTCGATCAGCGAGGATTTCCGCATGGCGCTCATGATGTATGTTTCCGCTTCGCTTACCATTTCGGTAACAGGGCCTTCGAAACGACGGTTATCGACAAATCTGGCACCCCGGGGTGTTTTTTCATCCTCAGTGGTCCCAAAATATTGCACAAACGTGATCATCAGCTGCGGGAAAAATTCCTGGGGGTACTTTCCGAACATCAGCAAACCTGCCAGGGTCGGTCGGATTGCGCCGTTATCCTTTGCGGCGATTTTTAAACGGAGCAATATTTCTTCTCTTGAATTTTTTAAAAAGCCGGCACGCGGTCTGATTTGGCGAAGTCGCTCTATATAGGTCTCGATCAGAGAATTATCCAGATCTTCCAGCAACGCATTCGGAACAGCCTCTTCGTCATGGGTCGGTTGGTCTCTGTCGCTTAAATACCCGAACACTTCATATTCGGTCATCTGACGGTTGGTGTTGCCCACACGGAGGTATGCGCCTTTGGGTAGTCCGGCAGTCTTATAAAAACAGGGCTTTTGAGAAGCAGGCACCTCATCTATTTCAACCGCAACGATTATTTTACCATCGATTTCATCTATGGTAAACTCGGGTCGCAAGGCGGGTTCCATGTTGTCCGAAGCCAGGCTGGTGATCTCTTCCTGAAGCTGGTGGGCATTTCCGACACCTGCAATTGAAAAATTTCTGGATTCATCCAGGCCGAACAAAATGATGCCGCCACCGGTTCGATTGGCAAAGGCAGACATGGCCTCATAAAGCCTTTTGGGTGTTCCACCTCGGGCTGTTTTGACTTCAACTGTGTCTGACTCGCTTCGGGTAAAACGAATTTCGGAGACAAGTTGTCTAAGTTCTTCAAGGGTCATGGCAATTTATGGTATCTTGTTGTTTTGGATATGATCAAATGTCAATATTTCACCATCGTCCCGTATATTTCCCCATCCATCTCTTGTTTTTACCTTCTAAGACAAACTAATTTTCGAAAACGAGCCAACTTTTATAATTTCAATCGCGCAATCGATTTGATTTAATGCGTTCAGTTGTTTTGCTATTTCTCGATATTGATTTTTTTCCGAAACGTTGCATGTACATTTGTATCCAGCTGCTTTATAAGAGTAACTATTCGACTTTTTTTCATACTTATCATAGAAAAAACAGTGGCCTTCATATACATCGCTATGTTTTGTGCAAACATCCCAAAATATAAGAGGCTGCAAGGGCATTACTTTTCCCTCTTTGTAATCAAGAAGAACAGGTTCATCATCTGAAAAGGGATAGCTACCTGAATATTGGAAGGCATTAATAAATGGAGATCTTCCATGGGCCTTCCAGAATCTTCCTGTATATTCTTTTGAAAATTTTTGCTTTTGAACTTGTTCAAAATAACCGAAATAAATTTCAGAAAACACTTTATAACTTATATTCGCAATAATTTGTATCGGACGAACGGTATTTATTTCTGAAGCGCTAATTTTACCGTGTTTATGTTTTGTTAATTCTGTAACCAGTGTATCTAAAATATCAGAGTTTTCATCGGTTAAGAATTCTTTAAAATTTTTAGAGATGTATGCACTTGCAGGCATCTTTTCAATACATTGGGTAAGGAAATACCACAGCGGACCTGCAGATCTTTGGGTCAGTCCTTTAAATATTTTTGAAGTTATATTTTTTTCACAAGAACAATATTCTAAATAACTGATATAAGAAGCCAAAGCGAATGAAATTTCTACAAACTCTCTTGCTTCATTAACAAGCTTTTCATTATCAGTTTGACTTAAATAGGTTGCAAGGTGTCTTGCGAGTGGGAATGGTAGTAATTCTACAAGATCATTGAGTTCTCTAAAACCCTCATCTTTTGATCTCTTCGAATACACTTGGATTGCCGAATCATCGACGAATGAAATAGATGAATTGCTCGTTCCAAAATCAAATCCGATATAACCAGAAGGGACGCTTTCTTGTGAATAGGTTAAATCTATTGGAAAAGGTATGCCCTCAACATAATCAATAACGCTATCATATGGGCCTGTTTTATAAATAAATTTTGGATATGCTGTACCATTTTCCTTAACGGTCAGTTCAATTTGGATCTCTGCATCAAATTTAGCATTAGGCGGTGTGTAAGCAACATAATTTACAATATTCAAAATGTTTTCTGTGTCATCAGGGTCCAAACTAGATCTTAGAAATCGATATTCTAATTTTTTACTAGGCCTTCGGGGTAATTTCACTTTCCATTTAATTGGTTTATCAATAAGCTTATGAAGGATACTTGCAGAAGGCAAAAGAACCCCTGGCATATCATTAACCTGTGGCAAGTTCGGTGATTTATTCTTAAAAGGTCTCGTATTATAGCCATATCCATCAGGGTTCATTATAAGACAAATTCTATTATACGTTATATTAGAAAAATCACCTTTTTTATCCTCTGTAAAATACCTCCTTGCGCACTCTAGGGATAGACCTTGTGAAACCACTTCTTGAAAATTTGGGAGAGGAAATATCTCAACATTTGTCAAATCTTCATCAAAATTTTCTTTAATTAAGTTCCTTAACCAGCCAATATTAGCTGAACCTCCTGATAAAAGAGCAACGGAAACCTTTCCTTGTTGTATTTCGCTTTTACCTCTGCTTAATGTTCGACGTATGTTTGGTTGAAGGTGAGGTTTCCAGACATTATTTATAAAAATATTTTGAAGCTCTGTTGCCTTAATCAAACCATTAACAACTTCACTATTCGAATCAAAAGGATCAGATCGAATGCTTATTGGAACCGATTCGCTTAGGCGACAATTTAGATCCCAATTATTAATGAGTTTACATAGAGTAATTTTTGCATTTTCTACTTCACGTACTAAAGAATGGAAATTTTTAATAAATTCCTTTACATTTGGTGCTATTACTTCCCAATCAATGTAATCTTTACGCCAATCCCAATAAGTCTTTATAGCGGATTTAAATTTTTTATTGGGAATACTGGTGGTAGAATATTTTTGTATTAAATGCTCTGCAATCTTTCGGTTGATATAAAATCCCCCTATAGCTACAGAAGATGCTGCCAATGGCCGTGAATGTTTACCACCTATCCGGATATCACCTTCTTTTGTTGTTTCAATAATGCATACATCAAAAGTTCCTCCTCCGAAATCTATAACCAAAGCATTATGTTTTGCTCGTTGTGATAGAATTGGATGTTTATGTCCATATCGATAATATTGAAAGACAGCAAAAGGCTCTGGTAAAAACGAAATACTTTCAAATCCATACCTTTGCCCAGACAAGATTCTTTTTATATTATTCCGGTAAAATGTTAGCCACTCGGGAGAAGCAAGGTCAGATTGAAGGGATAAGGGTTCTGCTATGATAATATTCTTCGGCTGTGAAACATTATTGTCTTGGAACCATTCTTTTGTATAACCAAAAACAACGTTCATGAAATCGGATGATAGTTGAATCGCCGATTTTTTCTCTCCCGATGCTGTTATAAATTTTTCTTTTGGTTTGGTCGAAGTAGGGTCAATATTTCCTAAATCAATTTTAAAATCTTCATTGATAAGAAATCGCGCTTTTTCTTCGGATAGAGCAAGGTGCCCAAAAAGAGGTGGGCCATCTTTTTGATAGTAAAGTACTGTCGGGATATTTGTTGCCCCTTCAATATCAACTAAACGGACGGTATTTATAAAAAAATCTCTTTCAATCATTATGCACCTCATGTTCAATTATATTTACATGTATTAAAGAAGCTCCTTTTCAATAGCGCGGTAATCCTTTAATCTAATTAATTACCCGGTTATCTACAAAGGCCAATTTGGCGATAACTTCTCACTCCCATTCTCCAGCGTGGGAGCGTAAGGTTGCCTAAGATGGAGAAATACCGATGCGTTCCAATGATAGAGTATCGGAACGAGGGCTGAAATGATGCCGCCGCCCGTCCGATTGGCAAAAGCAGACATGGCCTCATACAGTCTCTTAGGCGTTTCTCCCCGGGCGGTTTTGACTTCAATGGTGTCCGACTCGCTTTGGGTTGAACAAATTTCGGAAACAATTTGTCTGAGTTCAATAATTTTCATTTCACCTAACCCAAGTTCGTCAAAATCAGCACTTCGGGGGCTAATTTTTAGCTATTTTGGTCCTTCTCGCAATCTTAACCTATTGATTATATTAGACGTGAAATTTTAAAAGGTCAATGTAGTGACCCATAGATCAATTTTATTGTTGACAGGGCGCGAATTTCATAGTATGCACCAAACCATGTATATTAAAAAGGTCCGCAAATCCAATCGTAACTCCAGGAAGATATACGAGTACCTCCATCTGGTAGAAAATGTCCGCACCGATAAAGGTCCCCGGCAAAAGCTGATCCTCAATTTGGGCAATCTGGATGTGCCTGCCGATCAGTACAAAGAACTGGCCAACTGCATCGAGGCCATGCTTACAGGCCAAAAGCAGTTATTTAGCCCTGACCCGAAGATTGAAAAGCATGCCCGGAAAGCGCTGCAAAAGATCCGAGCCAGAAAGAACCAGACACAACCGGATAATAAGGTGGATTCGTCCGAGCCTGCCGGTGTGGTATATCAAAATGTCGATACCGCCTCGATGCAGGCCGGAGAAATGCGTTCCCTGGGACCGGAATACGTTTGCCACAGCATCTGGAACGAGCTCAAGTTCAATGAGGTCCTCATGGCCAACGGGATCTCCGAGCATGTCCTGCCGTTGCTCGAGGCCCTGGTCGTCGGGCGGCTTGTATCCCCGGGGAGCGAGCGCCACACCTGGCAATGGGCGGAGAGTCGATCCGCATTTTATGAACTGGCCGGGACTCCGTTGCGGGCGTCCCTCAGTTCCCTGTATCGTGCCGGCGACAGCCTGTTTGAGTGCAAAGACAGCCTGGAAAGCCACCTGGCCCGAGAGGAAAAGGAACTTTTTTCTCTGCCGGAACGAATGTGCCTGTTTGACCTGACCAATACCTATTTTGAAGGCCGCGCAAGCGGTAACCCCAATGCCCAACGCGGACGCAGCAAAGAAAAACGGTCGGATTGCAAATTATTGACCCTGGCGCTGGTCGTTGACGAGCACGGTTTTGCTAAATACAGCCAGCTGTATCCGGGAAATCAGGCCGAGTGTAAAACCCTGGCGCAGATCATTGAAAAGCTGGTCTGCATACGTCCGAATCTGGCCAAAGACCGAACCGTGGTTTTAGATGCCGGCATTGCCACCAAAAAGAACATCAAGTATCTGCAAGAAAAGCAGTTTCACTATATTGTGGTCAATCGTGGAAAAGGCGATTTTACGGTTGCCGATACTCAGCAGATGCAGGTGATTCGGCAAACCGATGAATATACCCTTGAAGTGAAACGGCAGGAGCAAGACGGCCAGGTCCTGTTGCTGTGCCGCAGTTCAGCCAGAAAAAGCAAAGATTACGGAATCCGCAATCGCCAGGAGCAATTGTTTGTCGAACGGCTGCATTACTACCATGACGGTCTCGACAAGAAAGGCCACACAAAACGCTATGCCAAGGTTGTCGAGATGATCGGCCGCCTGCGGGAAAAGTATCCGCGGGCATCCAAACTCTATGAGGTAACGGTTGTACCGGAAGACAAATCGGTCAAATCTGTTAATGCCAAGGCCGTTGCCTGGAAAAAGCGTGCGCAGTATGATGAAATTAGTAAATTTGACGGGTGCTATGTCTTGCGCACGGACCGGCTGGACCTGACCGACAAAGAGATCTGGGAAACCTACGTCATGCTCACACGGGTGGAAAGTGCGTTTCGCTCCATGAAATCATCGCTGGGTTTGAGACCCAACTTTCACCAGAATGCAGAGCGTGCCGATGCCCACATGTTTATCTCCGTGCTGGCGTATCATATTTTGCATACCATTGAATACAGATTGCGTCAGAGCGACGACCATCGCTTATGGACCACCGTCAGAGCGGTTTTATCGACGCATCAGCGGCTGACCATCGAATATAATGTCAAAGAGCATAAACAGGTTCAGCGCCACCACTTGCGGCTGTGTAGCAATGCTGAGCCTGAACACAAACAAATTTACGAGAACCTGGGACTCAGTAACGTCCCGTTGCCGAGGAAATTACATGCCGCAAAATGAGTAGTGACCATAAAATCTACTGAGCCCCCGAGCGACGCCGACCTTTGATTTATTTTGGCGAACTTGGGCTAAGTGCGCTTATCCTGACTATAGTTTGATCGTGAAAAAATCATGTTAAAAGATCTAATATCTTCAAAAAATTCAGGAGATAGCTCATTTACATTATGAGCTAAAACTGTATCAATTTGTTTGATTTGTTCAGAACATGCGGGAAGAAAATAATTACCGATTTTTCCTTTATTTTCTTTGTAAACGTAATGCTTTTTAAGCTCTTTTCTTAAGTTTTCGCCCAGCTTTGCTAATTTTGTTTTTACATCAGGTTTTAAAGACTGGGCCGACAATGGGAAGCTCTTTATTAGCCACTTCTTTAAGTTAAAACCATCAGAAGCCACAGCCCACCACCAGTAACCTATTGAGCTGGCAAGCAACGCAAAAATTACATCAGCTGTTTTGGTATCCCGAAATATGAAGCCCGCTGTTCTTGCTGGAAGTGATGGCTTTCCGTCTATATCAAAAGTCTCAGGAATTTCTCGCCAGACAGGGAACCAATTATACGCAGTCCCACCTACAAATATTCCCGGTCGAGGAAAATTAGGGGCTGATGATGCCAGTTCAGTAAAAGATATTGATTCTGACAAATCGATATCAAGTGAGGACTTTTTTGAAATTAGAGCTTTAAGTGTATCTGCTTGAATCTGGCTCCCAATCTTAGGAATATTATCTGTGATATTTAGTTTGATTTTTGAATATTGAATGTATTGAAAAAGTATATCTCGTTTTTCCGCAGGCCATCTATTAAGAGCTGTAGTATTAAGTTTGTTATCTGCAAACTCCTTGTTTTTTGAGAGAGTGGCTATTGTACATCTTGTTTTTACTTCGTTTCCAAAAAGTGCGCTCGGTATACGGTCAAAATGGGACAACCATAATGTTCCTTTCTGCATTGAGAGAACTTTTCTAAAATTTTTGAAAGGCTTTTTTGTCGAAAACGTAAGAGAAAGTGGCAGTATCATTCCAAACAAAGAATGCTGTTTCCTCAATATTGACAAGCTACGTTCTACAACCATTGTATACAAGTCTTCATCGCGGCTCCAACGCTTTAAAGCTGTAAAATAGTTGCATTCTAATATTCGGCGGTTCAAATCCTTTGGCACTTCAACATACGGCGGGTTTCCTATTATTACATCAAAACCACCCCTACTCATGATACCATAAAACTCCGCAAACCAGTGAAACGGCTGGTGGCTACTGCACCAGGATTCAAGGGCTTTCTTTTTTTTGAGGTCGATGCCGTATTCTTTGGCAAGGTACTGGTCCAGTTTTCCGGAAAGTTTTTCCAGTCTCTCGCAAAGATTTTTTTTGGCAGTTTTGAAATCCCCGGCATCCATTTCATGCTCAGCCTGCATTTCATGGAATCGTTTAAAGGCAAGTTCTACAACTCCGGCATCTTCTTCGATTTGTGTGATTTCATCTTTGGTGCCTCTGAAAAGAATTTGTTTCTGGCCGTCTGTTCTGGTTGAAGCGGCTTTGCGAATTTCATCCACGGAAACAAACCCGACAAGGGTGTTTCCGGAACGGATATTAAAATCGATATCGGGCAGGGGTTCCAGTTGCCTGGCTTTGTCGACCTGTGCCACCAGTTTGAGAAAAAGACGCAGCTTACAGATTTCAACGGCCTCTTCCATGATATCAACACCGTACAGGTTGTTGACAACGATGGATTTAAAAACAAAAAAACGACGGTTGGGGTGCCTGTCAATCTCTTTCAGTATGCGGCGAAAATCGGAAAATTTTTCAGGCCGATGCCTTTCTCCAGACCGAGCCATGTCGTCGACAAATCCCTGCATCCGGTCCAGACAGGCATCGTAAAGGGGTTCTAAAATATTGAGGGCGGCAAAGAGAAACGCCCCGGAACCGCAGGTGGGGTCAAGCACGGTGACTGTGGAAATGGCCTGATAAAAAGAGCGCAGGAGTTCCGGGCCTTCGCATTCGATGATGGCATCTTCTGCGAACTGCCGGATGTCGAGATTGTAGGTTATCAGGTCGTTGATCTGGCAGATTTCACCCCTTGCAAGCTTATCGATGATGTCGAGGCATCGTTGCCGTCGCGCCACATGCTCCCGCCAGGTTTCCGTGGGAAGGGCATATTCGGCATCGGCCGACTTATTCCAGCCGCCGCGATTTGCTACATCGTCGATGCCTTTTGCAATCTCCCCGGGGAGCGGTATCACCTCTCCGTTTGTATCGATGACGCCTTTGGACATGGCAGGGTAGATGTATCGAAGAGGGGTGTTTCTAAGCAGCCGCCAGAGTGAAGCATCCGGCTGAAAGGCGACGGTGCATTTTTTCAGGGCTGCGTTGAACAGGTAAGGAATGACAGTGCTCTTTGATATATACTCGGTAATATCTTCTTTGGTGTAATAGGCCCCCATCTGTTTCTGGTTGATATATTTTTCAAAAATATAGCCGAGCACATCCGGGTTGATTTCATTGTCATTGCTTAGCGGCCGATTGTCCAAATGCCATTCGTACTGGTCGAAAAAGACAAACAGCTTTTCGAACGCCTCATCGGGTATATCTATTTCCGGATATTTCCGTTCCAGTTCATGCAGTTCGAAAAGACCGCCGTTAAGATACGGCACCTTTCCCAGCAACGCTTCCAGGTCCTTTTCTCTCTGTTTTACCTGCTGTGAAAACCCTTCATGAAAGAGCCGAAGGAGAAAATAGCGATAAAATGAAAGAAATACCCCCTTTCCTTTAGATGCCTGGACACGCTTGAGGCGGTTTCTAAGATAATCGATGTCTTGGTCCAGGAACCCCTTTTTCTGGATAAAATAAACAAACATCAGGCGATTGAGCATCAAAGAGGCGTACCAGGCACGGTCTCCATTTTCGATGATGCCCTTTATGAAATCGAGAAATGCGCCCTGTTGTTTTTTAAAATGGTCGTAAAATTTCTTGGTTATTTTGTCCCGGTCAAAGGCATCACGCAGTTTGAATGCGACACCGGTGAGGGCCAGTCCTTCCTCTTCGCTCAGGGAAAAGGTAATTGATTCGAGCTTTTGGATAAGGGATTCGCCGGAATGATGCGCCACGAGGTAGTGATGTTCACGAAAAGCGGCACGCAAGCCAGGCTGTCGCGATACCCATTGCCATATCTGCATGGACCTGGCGTCGTCGATGAAAATGATCAGGTGTTCGTAAGCGGATTTTGTCACCTGTTTTTCGATCCTGCGCCTCGTTGCATAATCTGGGATTTTCCCGCCCACATCCTGCAAACACGAAAAAATTTGAACCCCTCGCTTTTCGGCAACGGCGGAAAGGGTGTAAGCTATTCCGTCCATTTCAATTGAAAGTTTTCCGGAATGACGGTTCCATCCGAGTTCTTCGATGAACAGTTTTTCCAGTTTAAAACTTTTCAGATAGTGTTGAATTCGAGACACGCTGAGTGTCATGGGTTTTTCTCCCCGTTTGACGCTTTAAGACCCATAGAACAGATGATTTTAGGTTCATACGCTTTTTCAGTGTCGTCATGAATGATACACAAACGGTCCTCGCCACGGAGCGCAGTGACCAATTCCGCCAGGGCGATATTTGATATGCCGCTCCGAAGCTGCCGGTTTAATGTATCAATGGCGGTCTGGCGCATGGGATAGCGGTAGATATCGTCAATGGCACGAAGCAAATTCCTTGATTGGAACAGGGTGCCCTCGACTTCCCGGGCGTAGTCTTTCAGTCGCTCGTATGTGCGAAACCGGGCACCCGAGGGTCTGCCTAATTGCCCCCCGATTTGTCTTTCTTCTTCAATCAACAATTCAACCCCTTTTGTGACCATCTCATGATGATTTTTGTGCCGGAGAATGGCTTCTGTATTCGGGCGGCATTTGGCGGCCTTGAGGATTTCAAACTGTGATTCTGTAATGCTTCCACCATCCGGATCGATCCAGGCCAGGGCATCGTTTCCCTCTCCGGTTCGCATGTAAACGAGCGCGCCTTCCGGATTGGTGCTTTTCGATATAAGTGCTCTGGTCGAATAAACTACGGGGGGCATGGCGGGAATAATTTTTTTTAACTTTGAATCTGCATCCGTGGCATTTTTCCATATCTGGAAGGCGTAAGAAGCCAGATCGACCTCCGTGTCATCTTCCCCGTCCAGGATGCCGGCCATTTCATTGTACAGGTCCACAATCGCCTGATCGTTGAGGTCATCTTCGAAAAATGACTCATCTGCGCCCACCACTTCGGCATTTTCAGCAAGCCTTTGACGGACCCGGGCTCTGAGCCGAATGATCCGTTCCACTCCCTCAGCGGGCAAAAAAGAATAACATAGGATATTTTCTGCCTTTTGTCCGATTCGGTCGACACGACCGGCCCGCTGGATAAGCCGAATAATCGCCCATGGCAGGTCATAATTTACGACAATAGAGCAATCCTGAAGGTTTTGACCTTCACTGAGCACATCCGTGGCGACCAGAACCCGGAATTCATCCTCGGGGCGGATCGTTTCTCTTTTTTCATTGCTTACCGGGCTGAATCGCCAAGCCAGCGCTGTGGGATTTTTAGCGTCTCCAGTGACCCCTGAAAGCTTAGAGACCGGTTTAAGGCCAAGTTGCGTTTCAAGATAGCGAACGGTATCTGCGAATTGTGAAAATATGAGAATTTTTTCATTAGGGTGCTTTTTCCCAATAAGTTCGAAAAGCGCTTCAAGCTTGGTATCCTGTTTTGAATCCCAGGCGCCGCAGTCCTTTAAAATCGATAGGAATGAGTGTGCGTCATCTGCCAGATCCTTTGCCAGGCCTTTGCTGAACAAGCCTGGCCTCAGCCATTTGAAACGATTTTTATATTCCGACGCATAGATGTTATAAACTTCCGTTGCGTGCGTTTTGTAATCATATTCGGTTTCTAAAGTATCGTGATTTTCCCGGGCATTCGTATCCTCATCACTATCATTTTCATCATTAAACAGCCCTGTGACGACACTGGTAGCGTCGACATCTTCATCCCAAAGACGGCTGTCGAGGAGTCCCGAGTCCTGAGTACCGATGGGCAGGGGTAAATTTTTTTCAATGGCATTTAAGAAAATATAGTTGCGAAGAATATGTCGCTTAATGGACAGGATAAACGCCTGCCCGCTGCTCTCAAGCCGCTTGAACAGGTTGGTGCGGCAAAACCCCATAAGTCGCTTGCCGGCACGGGACAAATCCTGCAAAATGCCTGTTTCAGATGGTGTCGGGGGCTTTTTGGGAGAGGCTTTAACATAATTGCCCAGTCCATACCGCGGGAGTTTAAGGTGGTTAATCGCATTGACCACATCAGGGGCATAGAGCTTGGCATATTGATCGTTGGGGTCACTGTCGTCAATGGGGAATTTGACGGTTTTGGGAGACCGCACCGGGAAATAGGATCGTGTGCCGTCGGAGAAGGTAAGAAATTTGCGACCATTTTTCGGATCTGTCTCTGCATAATTTTCCTGAATAAAGCTTCGGGTCCGTCGAACTAGAAAAAGCCGCATCAGTTCGCGCCAGTCATCTGTGGATTCACTTTTTTCAAACGCGGCAAGTGAACGCATGGAACACTGGTACTTTTTCATAAACGCATCTTTGCCGATTTTCCGGATCAAGCTTTCCGGTCGTATTCCCAACTCCCTGTCTTCCGGGACAAACAGGCGGAGTTGGTTGGATAGGTCCAGATAGGTTTTATTGTAAGGTGTTGCGGTTAAAAGGATCACGCGGCTTTCATTTTCATTTATATATTCCTGTATGGCCCGGTAGCGTTTTCCTTCCCGGTTTCGGAGGTTGTGACTTTCATCAATGAGGACAAGTCGGAACCGCCGCAAATCAGGCAATTTGGTGATGACCTGGGAAATGGAAAGGACGCGTGCCCGCAGCCTATACTGATCACGGTAGTCTTCCCACATTTCCACTAAGTTTTTAGGGCAGAGAATAAGGGTTTCCAGCCCCAGATCATCCTCAAGGATTCTTGCAACCGCCGTGGCCATCAAAGTTTTGCCCAGCCCTACGACATCGCCGATAAGTACACCGTCCCGTTTGTTGATGTGATGCGCGGCGATTTTGACAGCAGCTTTCTGAAACTCAAACAGCTTTTGATCAAATTCGCGTGGAATCCTGAATTCAGAAAGCCCGGTCCGAGCCTCCCGGGACAGGTGATAGGCCATTTTTATATAGATATGGTAAGGTGGGATCAGTTCTTCGCGTGCCCAGCTCTCATTTATAATTTCAACCAATTCATCAGATATGTCGATACACCAGCGATCATTCCATCGATCTTCAAACCACTGCGCCAGCTTATTGCAGGCATCGCTATCGAGAACATCAATATTCAGTTCTCCCTGATTCGACAAACCGGAGAACGTAAGGTTGCTGCTGCCAAGATATCCGATAATGGGGTTGATAGGATCAGGACGAAACAGTAGATACAATTTTGCATGCAATGCATGCCGAAGAAAGAGCTTAACGACAACTTTTTTTTCTTTAATTTGTCTGGCCAGCTGCTGAAGCCCTTTTTCGTCTTCGTTGGTAGGGGCGCCAATTGTCAGCTGATTTCGGAATTCTTCCGCCAGTATTTTTTTTAGCCGAAGTGCGGCCTGATTGTCTATTCCGATCTCTTTTCCGGAAATGCTGAGTTCATTTAACAGTTCGTCTGCCGGAAGTCGCTGCATGCCGACTAAAAGCCGGCAGCAATTCCCTTCACCCCCGGGCCATTGTTCGAGATGGTCGTCCAGATGCTTCCATCCGCGGAGGTTAAAATATCCGACACAAAAATCGGCATGATCTGACAGTAAAATAGCCTCTTTTAAGGCCGGGAGGAGTTTATCTTCAATGTTGTCAAAAATTCGGGGCATTCGATCCTCTTTGCTAGCGTGGGAAGGGCGTTATAAGGTACACCATTTGGAAACAGGTTTCGATTTTTCTGGCCATCAAAACCCCTCTGGCCAAAGGCATGTGCTATAATCGCCCAATTTTATATCAGATATCGGTTCAGGTCGGTATAAAATATTGTTTTGAGTAAAATACAGTTATCGTCTGGTAATCCTGCCGCCATAAAACCAGCAAAACTGGAAAACCCAAAATACAATACTCAAATTTCAAACAAGACCAAAAACCAATTGATTGAGACCATATAGCCTTGAGTCAGGCCAGTGGCTGTTCGTCCAGCATTTTCATGCAGCTTGCCGTTGTCGTGATAAGAAAGGGCAACGGTAGGACGTCGGCCCGGAAAGATTATAATTACGGTTCAATAAATAGCGACAGTAAGGCCACAAATTTTACGATATTTTTCCCATAATTCAAAAATTGAATAGAGCCCAATTATACTTTTTTGTCAAGGATTTACCCAAAAACCACTGGTTGAATCCGTCCCGGGTCATCTTAGCGAGCAATTCTTTGAGTAGGATGGGAAAATCTATTTAGTGAGTTATTTTCCATCGAGTTTTTGATAAAAGCCTGTGGTCGTCGAATATTGCATTTAATTTTATTTGCGTGGATTTGTGGCTAAGTATTTTTTACAGCAGTTGGATTCTGTCTATTCTGCCTTCAGTCTTTAACTTCAACCTTTTACCTCTTTTCAACCGCGGCACAGCGTCCGGCGATCCAGCCGGTGGAAAAGGCGGCCTGGAGGTTGTATCCGCCGGTGTCGCCCTGAATGTCCAGCAGTTCGCCGGCAATAAAGAGTCCTTTGCAGATGCGGGATGCCATGGTTCTCGGATCGATTTCGCGGGTGTCTATGCCGCCCGCCGTGACAATGGCCTCGGCAAGGGGCCGGTGCCCGGTGACGTCCAGCTTAAAGTCCTTTAGCCAGGTTCGAAGGCTTCGGCGTTCTTTGGCAGAGATGGTGCTAACCTTCCGCTCAGCGGAAATACCTGTAAGGTCCAGGCAGACAGGCACCATTTCGCGCGGCAGCAGACCCCGCAAAAAGCTGCTGAACGGTTCCTGGCCCCGTGTTTTAAAATCCCGCAACAGGCGCAGGTCCAGTTTTTTTTCATCCAGGGCCGGTTTGAGGTCAATGGACAGGACAATCCGGTGACCCTTTTCCAGGGCCGCCACAGCCTCACCGCTCAAGGTGAGAATCACCGGGCCGCTGACACCGAATTCGGTAAACACCAGCTCGCCGAAGGCCTCTTTCCGTTTTTTTCCATTGATGTGCATGCGCACCTTGATGTTGCGCAGGTTCAATCCCGCCATTTTTTGTGTGGTATCCCCTTCTGTTTCCAGGGGAACCAGGGCCGGGCGCACCGGCACAAGCCGGTGACCCGCCGATTTGGCCAGGCGGTAGCCGTCGCCGGTTGAACCGGTTGCCGGATAGGAGGCACCGCCGGTGGCCAGAATAACGGCATCACAGGGATAGGTTCTGTCCTGGGAAACGACACCGCAGACCCGATTGTTTTCAATCAGCAGTTGACTCACCGGAGCGTCGGGCTGGAGTTTTACCCCGCACTGTTCCAGCCAGGCGAGAAAAATATCCAGAACATCTGCGGCCTTGCCGCTGGCCGGGAAAACGCGGCCACCCCTTTCAATCACAATTTCCAGGCCCTGTTTTTTTAAAAAATCCAAAAGGTCGGTGTTGAAAAATCGGGCAAATGCCTGGTGCAGAAAAGGCCCGGTTTTGCCAAAGTGGGCCAGAAAGTCGGGAACGTCTGCAATGTTGGTGATGTTGCAGCGGCCTTTGCCGGTAATACAGAGTTTGCGTCCGGGTTTTCGTTGTTTTTCCAGCAGCAGCGTATCGGCGCCGTTTTCCGCCGCCTGTCCGGCTGCCATCAGGCCTGCCGGGCCGCCGCCGATGACAATGATTCGTGGCTTTTTCATGTTGTTGATCTTTGGAGGGACTCTGATGGCGGGCCAATGGGCTTTGTTTCGGCCGGATCGACGTGGACAATCACCCGGTCGAGGTCATCGAGATCTTCTGCCAGGCAAGACTCCACTTGCTTGGCAATGTGGTGCCCCTGGGTCACGGTCAGTTGGCCATCCACTTCGATATGGATTTCAACCTGGTAAGCGCCGCCCGACGTTCGGACCTTCAGATCATGGGCATTCACAACGCCCTCTACAGACAGGGAGCAGCGGTTTATTTCATCAAGAATTTCAGGCTTTGGTGCGGTATCGGAAAGCTCCCGCAGCGTATTTGTCAGGATCTGAAAGCCAACTTTTATAATGAAAAAGGATACAACCAGGGCGGCCAGGGAATCTAAAATGTACCAGGCCGGTTTAATGAGCGCGCCGGCGACCCCCAGCAGAACCGCCACAGAGGAAAGGGCGTCCGATCGGTGATGCCAGGCATTGGCCATGATGAGTTGGCTTTTCAGGCGCCGGGCCGTATATACGGTATAGTGGTAAAGGGTTTCTTTTGCGATAATGGAGACGACCGCCCCCATCAGGGCCAGTCCGGTGGGGTGGTTTTCGGTATGGTTATAGATTGTTAACACCGCCTGGGTTCCCAGGTAAAGGGCCGTTGCGATGAGGGCGAATCCGACAATGGCGGTGGCCAGGGTCTCAATGCGGCCGTGGCCGAAGGGGTGGCGGGTATCCGGTGGTTTGCGGCCGGCCTTCAGGCCGAAAAGCACCACGGCATCTGTGAAAAGATCGGAAACAGAATGGACGGCATCTGCTATCAGACCATGGCTGTGGCCCAGTATCCCGGCGGCGAATTTGAGCAGGATCAAAAAAGCATTGACCGCTGTCCCGATTAAGGTGATTTTGCGGCCGGGGTTGGCAGGGGGTGTTGTGTTCATATTTTAAATGGACAAATCGGGGCTGATTAATTTCAGTCAGGGATACGGCCGCCCGGCAGAAATGGCAGTTCCTAAAAAGAATCAGGCGTTTTTATTGTCATCAATATCTTCTATCTTGTCGGCATCCTCTTTTTTGGTTTCATTGGTGGCTTTTTTGAAATTCCGGATGGCTTTTCCCATGCCCCCACCGATTTCCGGCAGTTTGCCGGCCCCAAAAATAATGAGAATGATAACAAGAATAATAATCAGTTCCGGCATTCCAATTCCAAACATATTTCCCCCTGCATATTTCGATCCGGTTATTTTTTTAGTCGGTTTTGGTTTTTAAAGTTATAAAAAGTCCTTTAAATTAAAATAAAAAAAGGTTGGCAAAGTTAAATCAAATATATCACCCCATGATGGACGGTGTCAATGTTTTAGAACGTGGCCGTCAGTCTTGTAAATCCCGGCAGCTCATGGTAAATAATGGCCGTATTTATAAAAGAGGTGAGACAGGCGGTTTAAAATTATTTTCAACCAAGAGGTGTGAGGAACACAAATTATGAAAAACGGGTTTCAGGCCGATGGCCGGCCACTTCTCATCGGAAGCCTTCCGTTGAAAGATCATGAGCAGGCACTCAAGTGGGTTTTTGACTATACGCCGGATATTCCTTTGTGGGTACAGTTGCCGCTTTATCCCGAAGAGATGATGATTGCTCAGTTTTTGCCGGGTATGCCCGGGGTGACCGTTGAGGAAGATCGGGTTTTTATTGATACGGCAGGAGAAGCCTTTGATGATGAAATTTTAGCGTTTTACGAAGCGTATATGGCCCTGACGGCAGGGGATGTTGATATCGACAACACCCGGTTTGCCATGGGGCCGGATACGGCCCCGGGTTTTTTCAGGCTGCTGACATATATAGAGAAGGGGACTGCTGCCCCGGTGGCCCTCAAGGGGCAGATCTGCGGGCCGGTTACTTTTGGTTTGGGCCTTACCGATCGTGAGGGCCGGGCTGTTTTTTATGATGAACAGGCAAAGGATGTTATGGTGAAACTCCTGGCCCAGAAGGCCGGATGGCAGGTGGGCAAACTGGCTGCTGCAGGCTTGCCGGTGATCCTGTTTCTGGATGAACCGGCCATGGCCGGATTCGGCTCATCGGAAATGATCAGCATCTCCCGTGAAGAAATCCTCGCCTGCCTGAATGAGGTGATCGCTGCCGTCCATTTAAAAGGGGGGCTTGCCGGCATCCATGTGTGTGCCAATACCGACTGGTCGTTGATTCTGGCATCCGATGTGGATATCGTTAATTTTGATGCCTATTCCTATTTTGATCGGTTTATTCTGTATGCGGATCAAATCAGGCAGTTTATCGACAAGGGCGGCATCATTGCATGGGGAATCGTGCCCACCTCTCTTCCCGAAGATATTGAGCGGGAAACCACGGCATCACTGCTCAAAAAATGGCAGGACCAGATGGCTCAAATGGAAGCGCTGGGTATTGACCGCTCGATTCTGCTGCGTCAGTCCCTGATTACGCCAAGCTGCGGGACCGGCGCCCTGAGCCCGGTTCATGCAGAAAGGGTGCTGGCGCTGACGGCGGGACTTTCAAAGGCGATTCGTGATCAATAGCTTAAAAAGAGGATGATATGGTCTCAAAAATAGAAAAAAAAGGGTTTTCAAATACGACACGGTATGTCTTGGATGCGGAACTGGCCGGCATTGTCAATATCTCCATGGCACTGGAAATGCCGTTGCTGCTGAAAGGGGAACCCGGTACCGGCAAAACCATGCTGGCCCATGCCATTGCCGAAAGCCTGAATATGCCGCTGATTGTGCTCAACGTCAAATCGAGCATGAAGCTGGTGGAGGCCCTTTACCAGTATGATACCCTGACACGGTTGAACGACAGCCGGTTTGGGGATTCCGCCCGGGACGTCAGCCATATCGAGGACTATATCAAAATGGGTAAAATCGGCCAGGCCTTTACCTCGGACCGGCGGACGGTTCTGCTCATTGACGAGATCGATAAGGCCGATACCGATTTTCAGGATGATATGCTGGATGTGCTGGACCAGATGGAGTTTGACATCATCGAGATCGATAAGACCATACAGGCCAAAAACCGTCCCGTGTTTATTATTACCTCCAATGCCAAAAAGGATCTGTCGGATCCGTTTCTCGGGCGGTGTAATTTTCACCATATTGCGTTCCCCGATCCCAAGATGATGCGCCGAATTCTTCGGGTGCATTTTCCGGATATGGACGATGATCTCGGCGAATCTGTGACGACGGCTTTTTACAGGCTCCGTGAACTCGAGGCCATTGAGAAAAAACCGGCCACCCGTGAACTGCTCAACTGGGTCAGGGCCCTGCAGGCCGACCCTGATTTCAACCCCAAACGACTGGCAAAAGGAGATGTGCCGTTTCTCGGGGTGTTGTTTAAAAAGGGCACCGATTATGAACGGGCGGCCTCTTTTGTCAATCGTCGCCGGCTGTTTTAATTTACGAATTTATCATTGAAGGTGCCGGGTTTGTCATGTTTATCGAGTATTTTTATAAATTAAAAGATGCGGGCTTTCCGGTGAGCCCCACCGCTTTTTTGACCCTGCACAAGGCCCTTTCACGCGGACTGATCAATTCCCTGGATGAATTTTATACGGCATCCAGGGCGATTCTGGTTAAAAGTGAACGTTATTTTGATCTGTATGACCAGATTTTTGCCCATTATTTTGAAGGGGCGGAAATGCCGGATCCAGAAGGCTTTGAGATCGATGAGATGGCCCGTGCCCTTCTGGATGAGTGGCTCAAAGATCCCAAAACCCTGGCCGATGCCATGGGGATTGATCCTGAACAACTCAGTGCCTTTTCCCCCGAGGAATTGATTGACTATTTTAAACGGCGATTAAAGGATCAGACCGAAGAACACCATGGCGGCAGCCGCTGGATCGGAACCGGCGGTACATCGCCGGTGGGCCATTCGGGACACCATCCCGGCGGCATGCGGGTGGGGGGGGTGAGTCGGAACAAATCGGCTGTCAAGGTCGCTCTCGAAAGGCGTTATAAGGATTATTCCGCCGATGGACCTCTCACCGAAGCCATGATCGGCGAAGCCCTGAAAAGGCTGCGGAACATGATACCGTCCGGCCCCAAAGACAGACTTGACATCGATGCCACCATTTACCAGACCATGAAAAACGGCGGTGAGATCGAGATTGTCTTTGACCGCAGTTTGAAAGACCGGCTCAAGGTGATCCTGGCCATCGATAACGGCGGCTGGTCCATGGACCCGCATATACCGGTGGTGCAGACGCTTTTTGATTATGCCAGGGCCCAGTTCAAGGATTTGAAAACGGTTTTCTTTCACAATACCATCTATGATGTTTTGTGGAAAGATGCGGCCCGGTACAGCCAGCCTGTGCGGGTGGATGACCTGGTGCGGCGTGATCCTGAAACGCGGTTGATCATCGTGGGGGATGCCAGCATGGCCCCCTATGAATTGATGGCCCAGGATGGCTCTTTATATATTGGTGAGCGTAGCGGCCAGCCGGGCATCGAACGGCTCAAGCTGTTGGCCAAAACGTTTTCCCATTGCGTCTGGCTGAATCCCGTGGCGTCGCGCATGTGGGATTATACCCGAACCATCACCATGATCCGCCAGATTTTTCCCATGTATGAGCTTTCCCTGGATGGGCTGGATATGGCGATCTCACAATTGATGGCAAAGTAAGTCCATGGGATTGACATTGTATAGCCGGCAGGTATTTTCAAAAATTGTTTTGGCCAGGGCTTCGGGGTCCTGGCCACGCACCGCGGCCAGTTTGAGCAGGGTGGATAAAACAAAGGCCGGTTCGTTGCGTCGATGGCGGTTTTTTTCAGGTGCCGGTGTCAGGTAGGGGGCATCGGTTTCCACGACAAGGCGCTGCTCGGGAATCAGGGGCACCATGGTGCGCAGATCGGCCCCGCGTTTTTTAAGGGTCAGTATTCCTGTGATGCCGATGTAAAGGCCGAGTGCCAGATATTGTTCAAGTTCCGTTGAATTGCCGCTGAAACAATGGATCACGCCCTTGATGCCCGCCGGATACCGGTTTTTCAGGATCTCCAAGAGCCGGCCATGGCTGTCCCTTTCATGAAAAATAACCGGCATATCCAGTGAAACGGCTGTTTCCAGTTGACGGATAAACCATCGTTCCTGATCTTCCCGCGAAGAATACATCCGATTAAAATCAAGCCCTATTTCGCCCCAGGCTTTTACCTTGGCATTCCCGGAAAGGTCTTTCAGGGCTTCCAGGGTCTGCTCGGAACATTCCCGGGCATCGTGGGGGTGCACGCCCACGGCGGCATAAAAACCGTTAAAAGGCCGGGCGATGTTAATTGCTTTTATCGAGGTTTCATGATTGACCCCCACAAGCATGATGCCGGCGACATTCATTTTTTGTGCACGATGGATAACCTCCGGCAGATCGTCAGTATAGGATTTATCATCAAGGTGGCAATGGCTGTCAAAGAGGTTCATTTTTTATAGTTTTCCACGATTTTTCTGTTTATGCCGCTTCCGGCCCTTATTTAAAAACAAATACCATAGCGTTATTATGAGCCACATTACAATACTTTAAATTGTCGTGGGGTTCAAGGTTTTGAAGCGCTCATGCCCTTTTTGAATAAAAACAGCCTGTTTAAAGTCCTACCCCTAAATAGTTCCCTGTTTTTATGAAATTTCCCCCAAACACGGTCGCCGCAAAATGGTGAAAGTTATATTTTTCATTGATTTTTCATTGTTTATGGATATATATCAAGTTTCGGCTAAAATCTATGCAATACCACAATAACCAAAAGGCAAATTTTAAAACAGTTGATTTTAAAAACTATTTTAAAATGGTTTGCTAAAAAATAAATGTCAGTTGGAGGATAATTATGTTTAAAATTGTGCGACGTGAAGAGATGGCTGAGGGTACGGTAGTGCTCAATGAGATCGAGGCCCCCCTGATCGCAAAAAAGGCAAAGCCGGGTCAATTTGTTATTTTAAAAGCCAACGAAACCGGTGAGCGGATTCCGTTGACCATGGCGGACACCGATGGTGAAAAAGGGACCATTACCATTATATATATGATTGTTGGTAAGACGACCTCTCTTTTCAAAGACTTGAAGGTGGGGGAGGGGTTTCAGGATGTGATCGGTCCTTTGGGAAAGGCGACCCATCTGGAAAAAATCGGCAAGGTGGTCTGCGTGGGCGGCGGCACCGGTGTTGCTGTGCTGCACCCCATTACCCGGGGGCTCAAAGAGGTAGGCAATCATGTCACCTGTATCATCGGCGCCAGAAACAAAGGCCTTTTGATTCTGGAAGACCAGATGAAAAAAGCATCCCATGATCTGCGGGTATGCACCGATGACGGCTCTTATGGCCATCACGGTTTTGTAACCGAAGTGCTCAAGGATCTTCTGGAAAAAGATAAAGATATTAAACTGTGTGTGGCCATTGGGCCTGTTCCCATGATGAAATTCGTCAGTAAATTGACCAAGGAATACAATGTCCCCACCATGGTCAGCCTGAATCCCATCATGGTGGACGGCACCGGTATGTGCGGTGGATGCAGAGTCTCCGTGGGGGGGAAGACGAAATTTGCTTGCGTGGACGGTCCTGAATTTGATGGCCATCAGGTCGATTATGATGGATTGATGCTCAGGCTTCAGGCCTACACAGGGGATGAAAAAATATCCTATGATCAATGCCGCAGGGAAAAGGCTTGATGTGGGATTGTTCCTCAAAAAGAAACAGGATCTAAATAGCAGATAATTAATTTTGTGCGGAGGTTACAATGGCGCAGGAAGCAGCTAAAAAAGAAAAAAAAGCGAAAGTACCCAGACAGTCCATGCCGGAACAGACCCCGGCCGTAAGAGCAAGAAATTTTGAAGAGGTTCCCCTGGGACTTGATGCCGAGGCAGCCATGCTGGAGGCCCAGCGCTGCCTGCAATGTAAAAAACCGGCCTGTGTGGATGGGTGCCCCGTGGGTGTGGATATCCCTGGCTTTATCAAGCTGGTTCGGGACGGGGAATTTACCATAGCCATCAGCAAAATCTGGGAAAAAAACAGCCTGCCGGCGGTGTGTGGCCGGGTCTGTCCCCAGGAGATGCAATGCGAGGGCAACTGTATCGTCGGTAAAAAGGGCGAGGCGGTGGCCATTGGGAATCTGGAAAGATTTGTGGCGGATTACGAAAGAAAAAATCGAAAGGCTGCACTTCCGACAAAGGCGGCGCCCACGGGAAAGAAAGTGGCCATTGTGGGTTCCGGACCCTCGGGCCTGACCGTTGCCGGGGATTTGATCCTGAAAGGGCACGATGTCACGCTTTTTGAAGCGTTTCATAAACCCGGTGGCGTGCTGGTGTATGGTATTCCCGAATTCAGGCTGCCCAAGGAGATTGTTTTTTCGGAAGTTTCGGGTCTGGAAACCCTGGGCGTCGATCTGGAATGCAATGCCGTGGTGGGGCGGACCGTGTCACTGGATGAACTTTTTGAGCAGGGCTATGATGCCATTTTTCTGGGTGTCGGGGCAGGTCTGCCGCGGTTTTTGAATGTGCCGGGTGAAAATCTCACCGGCATTTTTTCCGCTAACGAATATTTGACCCGTTCCAATTTGATGAAAGCCTACAAATTTCCCGAATACGATACACCGATTATCCGGGGCAAGAACGTGATTACCCTGGGTGCCGGAAATGTGGCCATGGACTCGGCCAGAACGGCCCTGCGCCTTGGTGCGGAAACTTCCACCATCGTCTATCGACGGTCGAGAGAGGAAGTGCCGGCACGAGGTGCCGAAGTGCACCATGCCGAAGAGGAAGGGGTTTTGTTTCATTTTCTCACGGCGCCGACAAAATTTATCGGTGATGAGAAAGGCCGCGTGATCGGTATGCAGGGGTTGAAGATGGAACTTGGCGAACCGGATGCATCCGGGCGCCGGCGGCCGGTACCCATCGACGGATCTGAATTCGAACTGGTCTGCGACCAGGTGATCATTGCCGTGGGTGCAGGGCCCAATCCGTTGTTGACACGCGCCACCGAAGGGCTGGCATTAAACCGGTGGGATTATATTGAAGCGGATGATGAAACCGGTAAAACCAGCTTGAGGGGTGTATGGGCCGGTGGGGATATTGTTACCGGATCGGCAACGGTTATCCTGGCCATGGGTGCAGGACGAAAGGCCGCCGATTCAATGCATGACTATCTGGTGCGCGGATGGTAAAGTCTTGACGGTTTGTAATTAATTGACCCTGTACACAAAAACCTCTTTTCGGATCTACTGAAAAGAGGTTTTTGTCAATTGAGGCTGTTGTTTTATTTGTTCAGCAGGCCGATGGTGTTGTTCAGCGCTTCAAGGCACTCCTCGGTTGAGACATCGCCCCGTTTGATATTGGTTTGCAATGTTTTTAGGTTGGTCATTGCATTTTTGTGGTGGGCCTGCTTTTTTTTCAGTACGGTAAGGTAATTATTAAAATCCCTGGCCAGCCAGGTAAAGTTATCTGTTTTACGAAATTTAAAGGGCTCTTCGGGAATCGACCCCTTGGTGACCTGGCGGATGACATTGCCGAGTTTGTAAAGCGGTCCGGCGATGGAGTGCGTAAACGCCACGGACAGAACGATAATCAGCAGTGAAAAGAGAATAACGGCCCAGGTAAATCCCAGAACATTGGTTTCAGCGATATACAACCAGGAAAACCCCAGGCCGATGGCCGTAGCGATCATCGCCTGCAACAGCACCATCAGGAGGATATGGCTGATTTGAAATTTTTTATTAATGAGATAGTTTGTGCGGCGAATTTTCTTTTTTTGCATGGTGTCTGCCCCTGGATTGCATTGGTTACAAAAAAGAGTATGTAAAGATTGATTGTTTAGAGAATTATTAGAGCTAAATTTATTAAAAATGTCAAGCGGTAAGAACGATTTGCGGCAACTGCCCAATTCGGGTAAGCCGGAACCCTATTGAATATTTCTCGTATCGCTTTGCTCTGTCCTTATTTGTACACAAAAAATATGAAGCACAGGATTTATGGAAACAGTTACGCCCGGTGTTTTAAAATATGAAAAATAAAAGAAACAACTGTGTTACGAAAAAAAACAGGCCCCTTGTTACGGGAAATGATGATGGGCCGGATCAGATTTTCAATCGGATGGAGTTTCATCGTAACGCAGTGGCCCTCATGCCGGATCCCGCCGACAGGCATCCGGGAATTGCAATGGTTGTTGATGCCCCCCTGGGCCAAGTGTCCCAGCGATTTTGTACCTGTACCCAGTCAGGTACCCGAACCTGTGCCCACCTCAGGCAATTGTTCGGTATTTATGAAGGGTTGAAAAAAGATCCACACCGCACAAATTTTGAGGAAAATTTTAAAAAAAGTATCTGGTATGATCTGCTTGCCATTTTGGCGGACGGGTGCCGGGAAACACCCGAAAGTGTTGCATTGAGGGCAGGAGGGCAAAAGGATGCAAAATACCTGCAGGTGGTGAGTGGTCAGGGGACACTTTTGCTCACCTATTTTTCCATCGCCATGGATTTTTATCGGTTTATGGAACGGTGCCTGGTGTTGGCGGAGGAAACATCAATGCCTACCCGGGGAAATATTCTATCACGGCTGGCCCTTTTGACTTTGACCGACAATGAACGGGTGATGCATGCCAATGGGTTGAAAAGCCGGCGTCAGGGGCTGGAAGACAGTTTCTGGTTCAGGTTTGCCTATCATGGGTATCGTGAATTCGGCTCAAGCGACTGTCTTTTTCACGGGGCCGTCAATGAAACCAGCGGTATGTTTTTTATCAAGGGGGAAACCGTTGCGGGTGATCTGATTTTTATATTGGAAATTCCCCGCAAAAAGGTCAAACGGGTTCTCAAGGCATTACAGGCTAAATGTTTCAATCAGAAGGGGTTGACCCTCTGCCCGGTGCCCCTGGATACGATTTTTGATGTCAAAATGAACGAAGACCTTGATTTGGAAATCAAGCCGTTGATCCGGGTCATTCAAAAAAAGGGTGAAGCCAGTTTTTTTGACAGGAAGGATTTAAAAAAATATCAGTACGGTGATCTGTATTATATTCCGGAGTTGAAGATTCTGGCCGATGATGCCAACCCCGGCAAGACGGTTTACAACCCGGGTGAGCCCATGGCTGGGCTCATCAAACGATCCCGGGTCCCGGAATTTCTGGCAGAACACAAAGAGCGCCTGAAGCAGGAAGGCTTCCGCCTTGATAAAAGTGTACGGAAACTGAAAATCATCGATGCGTTTGACGCGATTGACGTTAGCCCCCAGGCCATTGAACGTGACTGGTATTGGCTTTCCATCAAGTATGGTATCGGTAATCATTCCATATCATTGACTGAGATCCTGCGGGCACAGAAAGAGGGGCAGCGATTTCTGGAAACCGATACCGGGTGGATCGACTGCCGTTCATCAGAGTTAGAAAAAATAAGCGCATTGATCCATGGTGACGATACGGATGCAGGCCCTGAAAAAAACGGGCAGGTTAAATTGAATCGGCTGGATCTTATGCGAATGCGGGCCTTCAGCGGGAAAGAATGGACTGTAACCGGCGATACCGATAATGCCCGGACATTGGCGCAGTTGTTCAAGGGCCAATCCCCGCATCCCATGCCATTGCTAAAAGGCATGACATCAACGCTTCGCCCCTATCAGCAGATCGGTGCCGAGTGGCTCTGGTTTTTGTATGAAAATCGGTTTGGCGGTTTGTTGTGTGATGACATGGGCCTGGGCAAAACCCATCAGGTGATGGCTTTTTTACTGGCCCTGGCCGAACAGGACCCTGATGCCGGCCCGTTTCTGGTGATCAGCCCCACCACGGTCCTGAGTCACTGGCACCGGAAAATCAATGATCATGTTCCCGGCCTTATGGCTGTTGTCTATCATGGGGGACAGCGGGATCTGGCCGAAGCCCTGGACCAGCATCAGGTGATTCTGACGTCCTACGGTCTTCTTCGCCGGGATATTGACGCGTTGAAAAAGATCCGGTTTCAGGCAGTGGTGTTTGATGAAATTCAGGCCATCAAAAATGCCGCTACCCAGGCGTATCGCGCGGCTGAAAATCTGGACGCCCGTATAAAGTTGGGATTGACGGGAACGCCCATTGAAAATTCCATCATCGATTTAAAAGCCCTCATGGACCTGACGGCACCGGGATACCTGGGCACCACGGAAGCCTTTGAACGCCGGTTTGTCGCTCCCATTGAACAGGACATAAAAAGCCGGCGGCGTAAAGAATTAAGCCGTCTGATATCTCCTTTTACCCTGCGGCGCCTTAAAAAAACGGTGTTAGCGGATCTGCCGGCCAAGATTGAAAACCAGATGGCCTGCCAGCTCAGTGATGATCAGGTCAAGCTTTACCGGGATGCCCTGGCATCCCGGGGGACCGGATTGCTGGATGTCCTCGGTCGTGAGGATGAACCGATTCCCTATCTTCATGTTTTTGCCCTGCTCAATCTGCTCAAGCAAATCTGTAACCATCCGGCCCTGCTGGAAAAAGAGGTGGGCACATATGCCCGGTACGGGTCCGGAAAATGGGATGTTTTTCAGGAGATCCTGGCCCGGAGTCTGGAGAGCGGGCAGAAGGTGGTGGTTTACAGCCAGTATCTGAAAATGATCGATATTATCGGATGTCATCTGCAACAGGCGAAAATTGAGCATGTGACCCTCACCGGATCAAGCCGCAACAGAGGCAAATTGATTGCCCGGTTTAACGATGACCCAAATTGCCGGGTTTTTGTGGGCAGTCTCAAAGCCGGCGGTACGGGGATCGATCTGGTGGCCGCCTCGGTGGTGATTCACTATGACCGCTGGTGGAATGCAGCCCGGGAAGACCAGGCCACGGACCGGGTGCATCGGATCGGTCAGAAAAAGGGGGTTCATATCTTTAAACTGGTCACCGAAGGCACCCTGGAAGAAAAGATTGCCGCCATCATCGAAAAAAAGAAAAATATCATGGACGCGGTGATGCAAGAGGATGATCCGGGACTTTTAAAAACCTTTTCCCGGGAAGATTTGATGGAGATGCTCTCCGTACCGGTATTTATAAATTAAGGAGGGGATGTCATGAACTGTGACAGGTGCAAAAATAATATCGAAGAAGGGGACGAAAGAAAATTACATGGGCAAGTGTTGTGCGAGGATTGCTATATTGACATGCTTTCACCGGCAAAAGCCTGTGACCCATGGGCCGTATACAGCGCTAAATCTTTTTCAAAAGATAGCGAATCTAATGTTGCGGTCACTGAAACCCAGTTAAAAATATTGCAGATATTAAAGGAGACCGGCGGCACAGCGCCGGAAATCATAGTAGAGCGGCTTAAACTATCGCCATCTGATCTTGAAAGAGAGATCGCCACGTTGAGACATATGGAAAAGGTAAGAGGGGAACTGCGGAACGGAACGAGAATAATCCGGTTGTGGTAACTTTTTTTATTTATTTGTGTTAGAAGCCTTTCATGTCATTTCAAGCCAAAATAGAGACACGCCGAACCCATGTAGCATCCTGCGGCAGGGTGCACCTTCTTCAGAGACGGTGCCCCGCACCACAAAATTTCGGAGATCAAACATGACCACGCCCGCTGTCTCCGGACAGAAATATCTGGGAGAAAAGGGGCTGATCATGCTGATAACACTGCTCAGCGCCTTTATTCCCCTGTCCACAGACCTGTATTTGCCCGCACTTCCGGGAATGGCGCTTTATTTTAACGCCGCTCCCTACCTGATAAATCTCACGTTGATTTTGTTTTTTGTATTTTTCAGTGCCGGCACGCTTCTCTGGGGACCGCTCAGCGATAAATATGGCCGCAAACCGGTATTGCTCATCGGACTGTCCATATACACCGCCGCCAGCATTGCCTGTGCCGTTTCTCTGGATATTTATCACCTGATTGCGTTTCGCTGCCTCCAGGCTATCGGCGGCAGCGGTGCTTTTGCCGTGGCCACGGCCATGATCAAGGACGTTTATGACAGCAAGAGCCGGGAGCCGATTTTAGCCATGGTGCAATCCATGGTGTTGATATCCCCGGCGGCAGCCCCGGTTATGGGTGCGCTTCTGTTGAAGTTCATGTCCTGGAGAGGGGTGTTCTGGGTGTTAACGGGTATTGGCCTGCTGGCTTTCGCCGGAAGCATCGCGTTGAAAGAGACCATCGAAAAGCACGATACAGGTTCGGTACTGCAAGTTCTGAGCCGGCTGTACACCGTTGCCCGGAATCCGGGTTTTTCGTCTCTGCTCGTCCTGTTTTCGCTGCCGAGCACAGCCTCGATGGCATTTATCGCCTCATCCGCCTACATTTACATAAACCGTTTCGGGCTCAGTGCCCAGGCCTATAGCTATTATTTTGCCATAAATGCCATTGGATTGATTTTAGGCCCGATGCTTTATCTGCGCGTGTCCAGAAGATACCCCCGCAGATTGGTTATCATCACCTGCTTTGCCGTTTTTGCCGGCAGCGGTCTGCTCATATCCTGCTTTGGCGGCTTTCAGCCCTGGCTGCTGACCCTTGTGCTCTTGCCGGCAACCATCTGTGGCAGCTGTGTGCGAACTCCCGGTGCCAATTTGATGCTCGAGCAGCAAAGGGAGAACGCCGGGGCAGCGGCGGCGCTGATGAGCTGCTTTGGCATCCTTATGGGCAGCATCGGCATGATGATCATATCCGTCAACTGGGGCAATACAATTCTGGCTCTGGGCGTGATGAATGTTCTGACCGGGCTGGTGTGCGGGGGGCTATGGCTGCACATTTCTCAAAAGCCGTATGTAAAACAGGTGCCGGAAAGATATAGTGTTTATGTAAAGGGACCGGGCCGTCGTAACAAGCGGAAATAAAAAGAGGCACCGGAAAGGGGGCTTCATCCGCCATTATTTTTTGAATATCGAATGGCGACCAGGGCACATTGAAGGCTGAAATAAAAACAGCGCATCAAAATTGGGATTCGACAACGGTGGACAAAGGGTGTTAAAAGTATCTTTTTATATCGGCACCACGTGAACAACCCGGGCCATGGCCCTCAACTTTCTGACAATTGAATTGATATGATCAAGCTTGATTCCGTTACCAAAAAATTCGGCGCTGTTACCGCGGTGGAAACTGTTTCATACACGATTCAAAAGGGAGAGTCCTTTGCATTGCTGGGGCCCAATGGTGCCGGCAAGACGACCATCGTCCGGATGCTGCTCGCTTTTATCAAACCCTCTTCGGGCCGCATCACCCTCAATGGTCTGCCTGCCTCGGACCCGGCATCCCGCAAAAACATCGGGTATGTCGCCGAGCAGCACATGATGCCGCCGTATCTGTCCGGTCTGGAATATCTCTCTCGCCATGCTGCCCTGATGGGACTCACCGGCGGTGACGCCGAAAAGGAGATCCACCGGGTGCTTGAGATGGTGTCCATGAACGGGCGGGAACGGGAAAAATCCACGGCCTACTCAAAGGGCATGAAACAGCGCATGGGGTTGGGGGCGGCGTTGCTGGGCGCACCTGAGTTATTGATACTGGATGAACCCACTGCCGGGCTTGATCCGGTGGGTTTTCGCGATGTCCGGAAAATTCTTGAAATCCTCCATGATAAAGGGGTGGCCGTGATCTTGAACTCCCATCTGCTGTCAGAGGTGGAAAAAACATGTGACACGGCGGCGATTTTGTACCAGGGGAAAATTCTTGTCAAGGACACCATTACCGCCATTGTGAAAGAAAATGAGACCCTTGAAGATGTTTTTTTTCGATATATAGAGAATACAGATGGATAACGTCATAAAAATTACAGTCTATACCATGAAAGACCAGATGCGGCATAAAAGCGTTTACGTTCTTTTGGGGATTTCTATTTTATTTATATTGATGATGCGCGGATGTTATGACGGCGGGTATTCGGTGAACGGGACGCTGGTGGACAGCGCCGCGGTGGCCTGGCATGTTTCAAAAATCGTTTTCCATCTGATTACCCTGGGCATGTTTCTGATGGCGGCCCTGCTGTCCATGAAGGTCTTCAGCCGGGATCATGCAGATGGCAGCACTGTCTTGTTTCTTTCCCGATCTGTTTTCAGATGGCAGTATGTTCTTGGCCGGGTCATGGGCACCTGGGCCCTTTGCCTTGTGTTCATGTTCATTCTTCATCTGACGATTCTATTGATGGTATGGGCGAAAACAGGCGTCATTATTTCCGGATACCTGAGTGCCTCTTTGGTCTGTTCGGTGAGTCTTTTTTTTGTGATTGCATGCGTCTGCCTGTTATCCCTTTTTATGCCGGATTTTATCAGCGCGCTCTTTACCATGGGGATTGTGCTTGTCGGCTTTATCTCCGATGGCGGGTATCAGATTTTCAACAGCGACATTGTACGCCTCACGGTTTCTTCCGCAATCAATTCAAAACCGGCCTTATGGCGGGTGTTATATCCCAAGGTGTTTATGGTGCAGGCCTATGCAGATACCCTCATCAGCAACGCTGAATTTCATCGCATGGGACCGTTTCACCCGCTTTTGAATCTTTTTCTTTTTATTTTTCTGATACTGGCGCTGATGGTGAAGGCGTTTAATCAAAAAGAGATTTGACGGTCCCGTAAAAAGCCCAACGCCTGCGTTGTGCTGCAGCCCGTAATCATTCAACGGTCGATGGTTACGCCTCATGACACCAAAATTTGCGCGCCTTGAATTTGAACTTTTTACGAGACCATCAAATTTAGATGGCGTCGATTTGCATATGTGTCGGCAAGCCTGCCTTGAAATGAGGATCTACCCGGGCGAGTCCTTTATTTTATATTGAAAATGAATCAAACAACCGGCGTTCCGTCTCACCTTCGATTTTGGCGATGACCTCCACGAAAGGTTTTATGGGGGAATGTTTCAGTTTGTTGCGCAGCAATTCATCAATCTGGAAAATGCCGGCAGAATTAGAAAGCTTCACTTCAATGCAGACCGGTTTGGTTTTACCTTTCTTAATGGTGACATCATCCACTGCCTGGGCTGACACGGAATGGATATTGACTTTTCCGGTTTCAAAGGGAATCCGGGAACGTCCCTGGGTCATATCTGTTGCGTCGGCGACCTTCAGGGCACCGGCTTCAATCGTCAGGCATTTCTCGCCTGCGTCATGGGCAATAACGGCATGCAGCGTTTCCGATACCATGGTTGTCAGATCCGGTTCATCATAAATGCCTTCCAATAATTCACGGGCTTTTCGAAATGCGATAAACAGGCTGTACCGTTCGTGATGATCCCGGTGTACTGAAATTCCCGTGTCGTGCAGGCAGGCTGCCAGCACCACAACCACTTCGGCATCTTCGTCGGTTAACCCGTGATGGGTGACGACACTTGGCGCAATGCCTGCTTTGACCAGCAAACGGGTAATGCGCAAAGCCGCATTTGCCACAATACGAATATGGACCTCACCATGGTCACTAATGCCTGAACGGTCCACAGCATTGACATTGGCGCATTTCCAGAGCTGAAACAATTCCTGATCCTTGTTGATGTGATTCATCAGCAGTTGCAGTTTTTTATTGCTGCGTACGGGTATTTTAAATTCCATGGATATCCCTGGCTCCTCGCTGTTTCGTATGGGTAAATTTGATCGGCTACAGCCCCGGGATGCTTTCATTCTGATGCTCGAAACTGTTTGAGGGGCTTAGCGAGCGTTCGGCCGGACAGCCATAAAATAGAACCCATAGCTTAATTTTTACATAAAATATCGATATGATGGTTTGTGCCAAACCCCTGTCCGGCGTTACGATCGCTTAGTGCCGAGTTTTTTGAACGTCAGAATGAAAGCACCCCGGGGCACCCACACAAAATAGCGAAGAACCATATCCCTTATCTGTTCCTTTTACGTCATGTCGCATTATAATACGGTGCGGGCTTGAAAAATTATTGTTTTTCCGATTCTCCGATATATTTTTTTACGGTGCGGCGGTCGAGCCGGGTGCGGCGGGCCACCTCTTCAAACGTGCCATGGCGCTGATGGAGAAGGCGGCAGTATTCGGAAACCAGATTCTGGGCATCCAGATCACCGGTTTTGATGCCCCGGGTAAGAGATGCTTCCAGATCCGGCAGGGCTGATTTTCGGTCACCTGCGTAGTCTTGTCTGAGCAGAACGCTGCGAACACACTGTTCCAGTTCCCTGACATTACCCGGCCACGGATAATCCGGCCCCAGGTTTTTATCGATAACCCCTTTGACCATTTCCATCAGCTCGGGAGACGGTTTGCCCACCATCCGTTGAACCGTATGGGCCAGCAGGTCACCCAGTTCGCGGTTGTCCTCCTGTATTCGCCGGCGAAGGGGTGGTACGGTGATGTGATCCGAACATAATCGGTAATAAAAATCGTCTCTGAAAACACCCTTGTCGCGGATTTCCGCCATGGAGCGGTTGGTGGCGGCAATCACCCTGCCTTGAAAGCGCGACGGCTCGTGGCTGCCCACCGGCGTAAACGTTCTTTCCTGCAGAACCTGGAGCAGCTTTAGCTGGATGGGTGTTGATACTTCGCCGATTTCATCCAGCAAGATGGCCCCATAGGGGCTGCATTGATCGAGAATACCCTTGAAATCCTTGACGGCACCGGTAAATGCCCCTTTTTTATGCCCGAACAGTTCCGATTCGATGAGGGTTTCCGGAAATTGTGCAAAGTTCAGGGCGCTGAAAGAGCGGGTGAAACTTTCAACAAAGCACCTTTTTCGTTCATTAAAGGGGATAAAACCGGATCGGCCCATGGCCATGGCGGCGGTACCCTTGCCGGTACCGGTTTCCCCCAGTAAAAGGGTTGAAAAATCTTCCATCCGGTTCCACAGATATCGGTTGTATAGATCAAGATTATGGGTGAACACATTGTCCCACAGGCTGCGGCGCAGGTTTTTCATACTTTTGCTTTTACCGATGAGACTGCGGCCGATAAAGAAAAACGCCCGTCGGAGTTGATACCCCAGGGCAAAATAGCGTTGGCTCTCAGGGACGCTGAATCCACGTTTTCGAAGCAGTGCCAGGGCTTCCGGGGCAAAAGCGACTTTGACGGATGTGTCACCGGCCTGAATCTGCTGTTCGATCAAAGGATCAAATTGGTGCCGGAACCGGTAGAAAAATTCAAATAAAAAGGCGGCCTCTATGAGGAGACGGTCCTCGCCGGAAAAAAGGTTAATGTCGGCACGGTCCTTTTTTTCTAGGTCATGGATACGGCGATTGACTTCGTTTACGGTTTTATCGATGCGCTGGGATCTGGATACCCCCGGGAAAAAGCCGGATATCTGCATGTCCATATCGATCCGTTTTTGGCTGAACGGATTGGTCAGACTGGCTTCGCGGACAATGCTTAAAAATTTTCGCTCTTCTGAAGTAAGACTGTTTTGTTTCTGCATCGTTGTCTGTTTCCCGACAAAATTGTTTGTAATCGTTCACAGGGCACCGCATCTGCTTTGTTGTCGGGCACTTGAAGCACAGGCAGTATGCCTGCGGTCCATCCGCCTTGCATCTGTGGCCCCCTGTAAACGCCCACAGTTTGGTGGGCTGCGGTAAAACGGGCGTTATAACACCGTGAAGGAGCACAATCGTTTTTTGCGGTATGCCCGGCTTGAATCCGCATCCATTGCCCTGTGCATGGAATGTCAAGGAGATGCACACGGCATGCTAGTCTTTTATTTTTATCACAGAGTTCCTGAAAAAGTAAGTGCTTATTTTAGTTTAAACAAATCAACGGGTTGGGTCTTGATTCGCTCGGTGGCATGTAATTTGCTTTGTTTTTATAAGATCGTAAAACAATGAAATATTTCATTTTTCAGGAGAATTATAATGATTAAGCGCCTTTTGGATTCAAAACTGCCGTTGATGGTATACAGCCCTTATCGGGTATTTGATATTGCATATTATCGGAACATTTTTGCTGCAGGTGGTCTGCCCGTGTTGGATACTGAATTTATGACCGACGCCGAAATTGAAAAAAATATCGAAAAGCTGGCTGCAGAAAAGATTTTGTTTGGCCTGCGGCTCTCCATTGACCGCCAAAATATTCAAAAACGGCTCAAGGAGCAGCATGTCGGTAATCTGGATGCCATTGTATTTAGTTATCAACGTGCTGAAAATCTGTCCGCTTTTAATTTTGATAACCGGGACTATAAATTTTTTGTCGAGAGTACGGATATCAACATCTCTGTTGATCTTGAGAGAATCGGGCCCCACGGACTGATCTTAAAGGGCAATGAAGCCCCCGGTAAAATATCTGCGTACACATCCTTTGTACTCATGCAGTGGTACCTGGAAAACAGCGATTTTCCGATTTTTATCCACGGTGGGGTGGGTTGGCATACGGCACCGGGCATGTTTGCCGCCGGGGTCAGCGGTGTTGTTCTGGACGATCAGCTTTACCTGTCCAAGGAGTCGCCCCTGTCTGACGGTTTCAAGGACGTCATCGCCCATATGGAGGAAAAAGATTCGGTTGTCATTGGCCAGACCCTCAATACCCGGTATCGTTTTTTTTCCAAACTGGGTACGAAGATTGTCAAAACCCTCAAGGCGCGGGAAATTTTTCTGGCGGATACAAAAAATTCGGATGAAATGCTTTATGATGACATCCAAACCCATATCACCGCTCTTGACACTGAGGGAAAAACGCCTTTGCAGCGCCTTTTCTATCTGGGGCAGGATGCGATTTTTGCCCGTTATTTCGTGCGGCAGTCACACCATCTAAGGGACATCATCCGGGCATTTTTCAAGAATATAGACCATGCCCTGGTCATGGTGGATGTCCATGATCCCATGGTGCCGGGTTCGCCCCTGGCAAAGGAGCACGGCACCGGATATCCCATCATCCAGGGCCCCATGGCCAATGTCAGTGATACACCTGAATTTTCACAGAAAATACTGGAAAACGGGGGGCTCCCGTTTTTGGCCCTGTCCAGCCTGCCGGTTGACCTGGCAGAAAAGATGCTCATCGGCGGCAAGGAAAAACTGTCTATTTTCGGTGCCGGGCTCATCGGTATTGAAACCTTTAATCAGACCATTGATCAGCACCTGAACCTGGTCAAAAAGTACAAGGTTCCCTTTGCCCTGTTTGCCGGCGGGACGCCGTCCCAGGTCAGGGAACTGGAAGCCGCCGGCACTAAAACGTACCTGCACACGCCGTCGGTGATGATGCTGGAAAATGCCATTGCCCACGGGTGCCGCCGGTTTATTTTTGAGGGCGGTGAAGCCGGCGGGCATGTGGGCGACCTGACCAGCCTGGTGCTCTGGGAGGCGGCGCTTGAACACGTGATGGACCTGCCCGGGGATCAACTGGAACAGATGCGGCTTGTTTTTGCCGGGGGTATCGGAACCCGGCATGCCTCCTGTTTTATAACCGGCGTTGCATCCATGCTGGCCGGTCTTGGGGCCAAAGTCGGTATTCAGGTGGGCAGTTCCTATCTGTTTACCCGGGAGATCGTGGATACCGGTGCCATCAAGAAACTGTACCAGGATGTGGTCTGCAAGGCCGGAGAAACGATATTGCTGGGCAGTACCGTGGGGCTGGTTTCCAGAACCGTGGCCACCCCTTTTTCAAAAAAAATGACCGCCAACGAGCATGAACGGCTCCGGGATCAGATGCCCCTGGCAGAACGTAAAAAAGCGTTTGAAAAGGAAAACATCGGCTCGCTTCTCATCGGCGCCAAGGCCTTTTGCCCGGATTTTGAAAAAATGGGCCAGGGCAGTGAGGTCTGCTTTGCTTTTTTTGATGAAGATGAGCAGTATGCCAGGGGTAATTTCATGGTGGGGGACAGCCTGGCTTTTGACACCACGCCGGTGACCATTGCCGATATTCATTGCCGATATTTTGATGAAAAAAAGGTTCTGCGGCAAAACCTGAATGCCCTGGAGATTTTTTCAGCCCGGGAAAACCGGATCAATGATGAGATCGCGGTTATCGGAATGGGGTGTGTCTACCCGGATGCCGACAATACAGCGGCATTCTGGGAAAATATTATTTCCAAAAAGTGCTCCATCGGTCCCATGCCGGTCAGTCGGCTGGATCCGGATCTTTATTTTGATACGGATAAAAATGCAAAAGACAAGACATACACCACCCTGGCCGGGTTTGTGGCTGATTTCAATTTTGATTACCAGCGCTTTGGCTATACCCGGGAAAAGGCGGACAAGCTTTCCAGAAGCCAGCAGATGGTGCTCCATGCCGCCTTTCAGGCAGTGGATGATGCCGGTTACCTGGAGGACAATTCACACCTGCGCTCGGATATTCAATCGTCCACAGGGGTTATCGTCGCCACCTGTTTGTCAAATGAGCTGAGTAATGACCTGCATTTGAAATATTATTATCCGGAAATCAGATCTCATCTGGATCAGATTGAGGAATTTGTTTCCCTTGGCCCTGCCGACCAGAAGCGGCTGCTGGCAAAACTCAAAACGGGCATGGCCAACGGCCATGATTTTCAGCCGGTCCATGGCTCGGTTTTGAATATCGAGGCGTCCCGGATTGCCCATCATCTGGGCATCACCGGGGTTAACTATGTTGTGGATGCCGCCTGTGCCACCTCTTTTGCCGCCATGGACTGTGCGGCCAGAGAACTGCTGTCCGGTTCCCATGACATGCTCATCGTGGGAGGCGTCAATACCAATCTGACGCCTGAGTCCTTTGTGGGATTTTCCAAGATGGGCACCCTTTCCGCCAACGGGTCCTTTCCCTTTGATGAAAGGGCCGACGGATTTATCCTGGGCGAGGGGGCCGGCGTTATCGTGTTAAAGCGCATGAAGGATGCCCTGCGGGACAAGGATCGTATTTACGGTACGATCAAGGGCATGGGGTCCAGTTCGGACGGCAAGGGCAAAGCCATTGCCGCACCCAGCGAGAAGGGACAGACTGTGGCCCTTGAGCGGTGTTTTGAAAATATCAGAACCGATGTAACGGCCGGGGACATTGATTATGTCGAAGCCCATGGTACCGCTACGATGATCGGGGACAAGGTGGAGCTCAAGACACTGAAAAACATCTATGGAAACCGAACGCCTATAGGCATTAGTTCCGTAAAATCCCAGATCGGACATCTGCTGGGGGGTGCCGGTATGGCCGGTGTGATCAAGGTCCTGCTGGCGCTTAGCCATAAAATCCTGCCCCCCAACGGGGGGTATGAAAAATCCGCCGGTCGCCTTAACATCGAAAACAGCGGCCTTTATATTATCGAAAATGCCATGGCGTGGAAAAGATCGGATGATAAACCCCGACGGGCCGGGGTCAGTTCCTACGGGTTCGGCGGTATTAATTATCACTGCGTGGTGGAGGAATATACCCGTACTTATCAGCCCTTGCCCAGAGAGATTTTCAAAGATCCGGACTATGATTTCAACGACGACAGGATCGTGATCGCCGGCCTGGGGGTGGTGCTGCCCGGGGCCAAAAATATCGAGGCGTTTTGGGACCGGCTCAGGGATGGAAAATCAATGGTTTCGCAGATCCCCGAATCCCGTTTTCATAATCGCTACTATGCAAAAGAGGATGATCCCGATTACACCATTCCCATGGTAAAGGCGGGAATAGTGGAAGATTACCGGTTTGACAATGTTAAATACAAGATACCGCCCATGACGGCCCGGTCGGTTGACCGTGCCCAGCTGTTCGCCCTGGATGCGGCCAGTCAGGCCATTGAAAAGGCCAATCTGATGCCGCAATTGACCTTCGGCAATAAAACAGCGGTGATTCTGGGCACCATCAGCGGTGAAAAATACGTTGAAAATGTCATGCGCACCCGGATTCCGTTTGTAGAAAAAGTGCTTGCCGCCATAGAGGGGCTCGACGGCAAAACCATGGCAAATATCAGCCGGCAACTGGCAAACCGGTTACGGGAGCGGTATGTTCAAAACAGCGAAGATACCATTCCCGGGTTGCTGTCCAACATCGTCAGCGCCAGAATTAGTAAACATTTTGGCTGCAATGGGGCCAATTTCGTGGTGGACGCCTCCTGCGCATCATCCACCGTCGCCATTGACCTGGCTGTAAAGGGTTTGAAATCAAAGGATTATGAATATGTGATCACCGGCGGTGCAGACGCCAACCTGTATCCTGCCGTGATGCTGGCATTCAAGCGGTTGAGTCTGCTGGCCAATGGTGGTGAAAGCCGGTTTTTTGACAACACGTCGGATGGCTACATCATGGGTGAGGGGGCTGCAGTTCAGGTCATAACCACCTATAAAAATGCTGTTAAAAATAATATGCCGATTTTAGGGGAAATAAACGGACTGGCCCTTACATCCAGTGCGCCCGGTCATCTGCTTTCCCCTTCGGAAAGGGCCTATAAAGGAGCCATGGAGGCATGCTACCACAAGATTCCGGTCAACAAAAACCAGGTGGCCCATCTGGATGTCTTCGGTGTGTCCAATGCCTTTTTAGATGCCATGGAAAAGCAGGCCATTGAAGCCAGCTTCAAAGACAAAATTAATTTCGGCAATATCAAACCCGAGTTCGGTTATTTCAAGGCGGCCAATCCGGCAGTGGTGCTCACCAAACTGATGTTGATGAACCAACACAAAACGGTGCTGCCAAATAACAGCTACAGGGACAAGACGTCCCTGGTGACGAAAGATTCCGTGCTGACACCTGCAAGCCGTATTGTGGATGCGGGCAGCAACCACAGCCTGCATTTTGCCGCGAACGTCAACGGCATCGGCGGTATTCACGGCCATATGGTGGTGGGTGTTCTGCCCGAGCATCTCATGGCCGGGCAGATGCCGGCCACTGTTTCTGATACCAATGCTGCCGCGCAACAAAACCGTATGGAAAAAATGCCGGCACCCCTGCGCCGCCAGATAAGCCCTGCTATCTCCATCACCACCCCTATCGACGCGGTAAAAGGTAGCGGGCTCGTAGCCCTGCTTTCCGGCCAGGGGGCCCAGCATGGCGGCATGATGGCAAAGCTGTACGCAAGTGAGGGGGTTATTCGCAGCATCATGGATCAGGGGGAAGCCGTCTTTCACCGAAAACGGGGTTATTCGCTGCTGGATATCATGTTCGGTGATGACAATCGATTGAACCTGACGGAAAATACCCAGCCGGCGGTTTTCCTCTCCTCTGCAGCCATCCATGAATACCTGCATCAAAAGGGGTTTGAACCCGATGCGTACATTGGTCACAGTGTGGGGGAATACACGGCTCTTTTTTGTGCCGGGATACTTGATTTTGAGCCGGCCATGGAACTGATTATTAAACGTGCGGATCTCATGGCGGCGGCGAACCGGCAGGTTTCAGGAAAAATAATGGTGGTGTTTCACAAGGCCCCGGATGTAGCCGATTTTATCGTTGAATCAGGCATCACGGAAATCTATGTGACCAATAAAAACAGTGACCAGCAGACCGCCGTCTCCGGCCGGAGCAAAAATATTGAAGACTTTTGCCTGTTTTTAAAACAAAAAGGTGTTTTATTTAAAAAACTGGCCCTCTCCGGTGCTTTTCACACACCGCTGTTTAATGATGCGGCCCGGCAACTGGGAGAATTTTTGAAAAATCTGCCCTTTGCATCGGCAGATTACACCCGGGTGATTTCCAATGTGACGGCCCGGCCCTATCCCCAGGATGAACAGGCCGTCAAGGAACTGCTGGTTTCCCAGATCGTCTCGCCGGTGGAGTTTATCGACTCCGTTCAAGGGGTAGCGGCCAGGAACTTGACCGATTTTATCGAAATCGGGCCGGGAAAACTGCTGGTGAACCTGCTCAAGAATATACCCATGGGGGCCCATCATTGTCTGGCGGCTGTAGAAACCAGGCTGGGCCAGGCGGCATCCTTAAAGCGATTGACCGATTATCTGGTTGCCCAAAATCACCTGTCCATGTTTGAAAAACCCAAACCGGTATTTGAAACACTGCCGATCTCTGCCCTGGCCGCCGGTGTGGCGGATGATGCCGAATTTGATGCTTTTGTGCTGGAAAACGATGCGGCCCTGAAAAAGTTGATGTACGAGGCGTTTTTAAAAACCAAGCGTGCAAAAAGTTTGCAGGCCATTGAAAAGTTTAATTTCAATACCGGCCGGATCGTCGTTGCCGGCGTATCCGTGGGCCTGCCCGGCACCGGCAACCGGGTTTTTAACGATGATAATTTTGATCGGATTCTGGCAGGCACTAATTTTATTGAACCCCTTAGCCGTTCGGAAAAAGAAAAGATTCTGGACATGAACATCACCCGGGTGTTCAAGGAGCCCGATGGTAATGCCCGGCTGTTGAATATCACCTCCGTCAAGGATGTGATTCAACTGGCCGGAAAGCTCGGTTATTTTGACCTCAAGACCGAATACGGGATCGATTATAATTATGACATTACGATTTCTCTGGCCATTGCGGCGGGCATTGAAGCACTCAAGGATGCCCGGATTCCTTTGGTACAGCAGTATCGGCAGACCTCCCATGGCAGTCGGATACCCGATGGGTTCGCCCTGCCCGAGGCGATGCAGCAATCCACCGGCATAATTTTGACATCTCTTTTCCCCGGATTTGAGACGCTGATTACCAAGATGAACAATTATTATTACAATAAGTTTTATGTCAAACCCTACAAAGAGCTGGAAAACATCTATTATCACCTGATGGCGGAAGTCACCGACGAAACTGTCAAGGAGCAGGTGACCGACTGGTTTTTCAAAATCAAGGAAAGGCGAAAAAAATACGGCACCTACAAGTTTGACCGCAATTTGCTGTATGACATCGTACCTCTGGGCTCAGCCCATTTTGCCCAGCTGATCAAGGCCAAGGGACCCAATATTCAGATGAGCGGGGCCTGTGCCTCCACGACCCAGGCCGTGGGTGTGGCGGAAGACTGGATTCGTACGGGCCGATGTGAGCGGGTGATTGTCATCGGCGGAGAGGCGGCCACATCTGAAGTCCAGAGCCCCTGGATCGCGTCGGGGTTTCTGGCCTTGGGCGCGGCTTCGGTAAAGGATGTGGTGGCTGATGGCGCCAAACCCTTTGACGCAGACCGGAACGGAACGATTCTGGGCAGCGGGGCCGTGTCCCTGGTGATTGAGCAGGCGTCCAGTGTTCAGGAAAGGGGATTGAACGGGCAGGCGGAAATTCTGGGAACCTATATCGGCAACAGCGCCTTTCATGCCACCCGCATCGATGTCGATCATCTCAGCGGTGAGATGAACGGCTTTATGTCCGGCATGGAAAAGCGCCATGGCCTGCAGCGAAAACAGATTGCCAAATCCATGGTTTTTATGTCCCATGAAACCTATACCCCGGCGCGGGGTGGCAGTGCAGACGCCGAAATAGCCGCTTTGCGGAAGACCTTCGGCCAGGATAGCCGGGAGATTACCATTACCAACACCAAGGGGTTTACCGGTCATACCCTGGGGGCCGCCATCGAAGACGCTGTGCTGGTCAAGGCCCTGCAAAAGAGCCGGGTCCCGCCCATTGCCAATCTGAAAAAAGTGCCCCCCGAGTTTGCCGATCTGAAACTGATCCATTCGGGCCAGGGTGACTTTCGTTTCGGACTTCATTTTTCAGCGGGTTTTGGGTCTCATTTTGCCTTTTTATTTATAAAAAGAGTCACTGAGAAGGGTATCGAGAACAATGCGCAATATTATAACTGGCTCAAACAGATATCCGGTTATGCCGATCCGGTGCCGGTGCTGCACAATAACACGCTTTATGTCGCTAAAAGCCCGGATGAAAAAGTAAGCTCGGAATCGGTCGGTGCTCCGGCTGAGGAAAAGCCGGATAGCTCCTCACGGGATACCGGAGTTGAGAACATTCGCAAAAATTCAGCGACTGCACAGGAAACCGACGAAGCACTGATAAAAAGCGTACAGGGGATCATCGCCCGACAGACCGGGTACACCGAGGATATGCTGGCGGCGGATCTTGACCTGGAGGCGGACCTTGGCATCGACACGGTGAAACAGGTGGAGGTGTTCGGGAAGATTTCAAGCCATTTTAACCTGCCGGTGCCCGAGGATCTCAAGTTGCGGGAATTAAATACCATTGCCCGTCTGGCAGATTATATTGCCGGTGCCACCCGGGGCAGCGAAACAGGTTCGGCCGGGGCGGTGCCCGTTGCCGGAGAGTCAAATAAAGCGGATTCATCCGTGGTTTTATCCACCATTCGGGATATCATCGCCCTTCAGACCGGGTACACTGAGGATATGCTGGCGGCGGATCTTGATCTGGAAGCGGACCTTGGCATCGACACGGTGAAACAGGTGGAGGTGTTCGGGAAGATTTCAAATCATTTTAACCTGCCGGTGCCCGAGGATCTCAAGTTGCGGGAATTAAATACCATTGCCCGCCTGGCAGATTATATTGCCGGTGCCACCCGGGGCAGCGAAACAGGTTCGGCCGAGGCGGCAACTGTTGCCGGAGAGTCAAATAAAGCGGGTTCATCCGTGATTTTGTCCACCATTCGGGATATCATTGCCCTTCAGACCGGATACACTGAGGATATGCTGGCGGCGGATCTTGATCTGGAAGCGGACCTTGGCATCGACACGGTGAAACAGGTGGAGGTGTTCGGGAAGATTTCAAATCATTTTAACCTGCCGGTGCCCGAGGATCTCAAGTTGCGGGAATTAAATACCATTGCCCGCCTGGCAGACTATATCGGTAATACCGCTGGAAAAGAGGTGCCAATGGAAACATCACCGGAAAGCATTCCGGAACAGGTGCCGGTGCGTTCAGTTTCGGGAGTCAATCGGTTTGTGGTTCAGGCAGATGCGGTGCCGCTGCCCGAAGATCAGGTAAACATATTTGAGGATCATACCTTTCTCATTACCCTGGACCGTTTTGGCTTTGCCGATGCCATCAAGAACAGGATCAAATCTTTTTCCGGACATGTTCTGACCATGGGCAGTGACGCGTCGGCAGATATCAAGGTCGACCTTTCCGATACAACGTCCGTGGAAGAAAGGCTGCAGTCTCTTGGGGAAGCGTATCCTGAAATCAAGGGGCTTGTCCATCTGTATCCCCTGAACGCTTATCTGGGCGGTGCAGGAACGGACAGCCATGAAATTGATGCATCCGTAAAGTCGTTTTTTCTCATGGTCAGGCAGTTGCTGCCGCTGCTGGATCGCCCGGATGGGCTGATTTCAACGCTGACCTTTGAATCGATTGTTTTTCCCTATGCGGATTCACCCGGGAATATCCACCCGGTGTTTGGGGCCCTGGCCGGTATGCTCAAGACCATGAACAAGGAACTGAAAAACACGTTGGTCAAGGCCGTGGATTTTTCCATTTCAGATCCACTGGAGCATGTGGAAGCGATTGTTGATCAGTATATGGCCGAACTCATGACCACTGACCGTCATGTGGAAACCGGTTACCGGGACCATCAGAAATACACGCTGTCCCTGGTAGAAAAGGCGGTGGAACACGGCCGGAGTCTTATCAAAAAAGGGGATACCGTTTTGGTCACCGGTGGGGCCCGGGGTATCACTTTCGAAATATTAAAGGCCCTGGCAACAGACTATGGGGTGCGTCTGATTATTTTAGGGCGCAGTGACATCCATGCGCTGGAGGCGGATTTTAAGAGAGACGGTGCCGATGAAGCGTATATCTTCGGATGCTTGAAGTCCCGGATGAAAGGTGCCAAACCCGTGGCCATAAAACGGGCCGTTACAAAAATAATGGCGCTCAAGGAAGGCCTGGCCAATCTGGCTGCGCTTTCATCCCGGGGTGTCGATGTTCAGTACCATTGTGTGGATGTGCTTGACGCGGAAGCGGTCTTGAAGGTTGTTGCGTCGGTTTCGCCCATAGACGGCGTGCTTCATGCCGCCGGTGTGGAAGAGAGCCAGTTTATACAGAAAAAGTCGCTGGATTCGTTTAACCGGGTGTTTGACACCAAAATCACCGGGGCCCGCAATCTGCTGGCGTCCCTTGACGATAAAGCATATCGCTTCTTTTTAACCTTTTCATCTGTGACCGCTAAATTCGGCAACGAAGGCCAGGTGGATTATACGGGGGCCAATGATATGCTGGCCAAGATGCTGTTGAAGGAAAAAGCCCGTCATCCGGAAAAAATGTATAAAGTTTTTGACTGGACGGCCTGGGACGGTGCGGGCATGGCCACCAAAGAAACCGTAAAAAAAGTTTTGGAACAAAGGGGACTGGAATTTTTGCCCCTGGCCCGGGGGGTGAAATTTTTCATGGATGAACTGTATGATGCCGGGTCCATCGAGGCGGTTTTTACCGGCAGGGACACGGCCCTTGATCCCGACGGTTTGTTCCAGCTCCCGGGCCTGCCGGCAGGTGAGCGGCCTGGGCCCTTTATTGATCAAGTGGTGACAAAAGGTGCGGTTCATGCGCAATATGCCAGGACACTGGATCTGACAAGAGATCTTTTTCTGCTGGATCATTCCCGGCTGGATGTACCCATATTTTTAGGGGCCACCGGTATTGAAGCCATGGCTGAGGCGGCTTCGACACTGGCGCCCAAAGGCAGTCGCCTGGTATCCATGCATGATTTTTCAATCCCTTATGGCATAAAGCTGCTCAAAGGACGGGCCAAGGAGATTTTGATCAACGCCAGACAACACAACGACGATGCCCATGGTTTTGCCTGCAGCATTTCATCGCAGTTTAAAAACCCTCAAGGCCAGGCCATGGGGGACCCCAAACGCCATTATCAGGGAGACTTCGCGTTTTCCGTTGGCGAGCCCGAGCAGGTGGGGATAACCATCCCTGAATTTACCCCGGTTCAATATGACGGCAATATTCAGGATCTGTTGTATCACCCGTCCCGGCTGTTTATGAACGGGCTGTTTAGAACGGTGGAAGATATTCTTTCTTTTGAATCCCAAGTGCTTATTTCAAAGGTGCGCAACAGCAGTCAAAGGTCGTTTTTTGCCGGGGATACAGCGCCTGATTTCATCACGGATGTGGCCATCGTGGATGCCATGTTTCAGACCGGGGGCATGCTGGAAGTCATGACCACCCATGAAATTGTTTTGCCGGCCCGTATCCGACAGATGAATTTTTACGGGTCGCTCCAAAAAAATAAAGCGTATCTCTGTATTACCCGAAAGACGGACAACGGCCCCAAGGCCAATACCTATCAGCTTGATCTTGTGGATACGGACGGCCTGCTGCTCATCCGCATCGAGGATTTTGAAATGGTGAAGGTTGACCGCCTGGCGCCGGAAAATCGGATAACCGATAAAATCAGTTCTCCGGCCCTTAAAAAAGCATCCTGAGACTGAATATTGCCAGGTCATACAAGCTGTCGGGGTTCCGGTGGTTTTGTATGACCTGCCATGGTCGCTATTTCAAATGAATGACAGATTGTAAAAAAATATGAAAAAACAGATGATGCTGCAGGGTGAATGGAACCCGGTTTCCATGGGACCGGACATCCGGGTCGGTTTTGTGGTGATTTCCGATTTTATCAAAACAAATCTTGCGAGCCTTCCCCTTGAACGCTATCAGACCGTGAAAAATATTGTTTTTAAACCGGATATGTTTCGATGTCCCCTTCTCTCCTCTGGTGAGTTTATAGCGCTGAACCGTTTCAAGGCCTTGAAAAAACAGATCGAATGGCTGAGTGGACGGTTTGCCGTTAAAAAACTGGTTTTTTCTTGTTGCCGTTCAAATGATTATCCCGGGATCGCCATTGACTATGAACCGGAGGGTGCACCCTATCTGCCCCAATATCCGGATTTCCCAATCTCCATTTCCCATTCGGGGGATTACGCAGCAGCCGCTCTGAGCCGGGACCGCTTCACCAGAATCGGCATTGATATTGAAAAAATAGCACCGGCCAGCATTGACCATATTTTCAAGGTGGCTTTTACGGACCGGGAACAAGCGATGCTGAAAGGATGCACCGATGCCGCCACTTTTGAAAGCTGGACAGCCAAGGAAGCCTATCTGAAGTACATCAAAAAGGGGTTTAATGAGAACTTGAGGCAAGTTGAGGTGATCGACGGCAGGATCTATCACCGCCGGATCGAACAGGACGTCTCCCTTTTCTCAAGTCGTATCAACACAGACTATGCCCTGTCCCTGGTTTACCGTGTTTGCCCGAAAAAGGATCGTCGTTCCGGGAAATATGAGAGCCTATAGTTTTATCTTATATCAGGCCCCCCCTGATCATTTTCTGCCGTGCCGTCCCAACCTTTTTAAAAGAGAATCCAAATTGGTTTTCGATATTCATAACGGTTTGTTGACAATTGTTTTTAATTTTTTTAGTTTGTTTACGATTATTTCAATACCACTGCCGGTATCCTTTTGAGTATAAAATGTCAATTGGTGGCAATTGATTACCGAAATACCATGAGGTGTGATCAAAAGCGATACGGTTTATGCTGTTTTCAGCATGAAAGGAAATCAAAATGAAAATTCTGGTTGGATATACCGGGTCCAAGGCCGGAAAGGCGGCTCTGGATCTGGCCTTGGCGCATGCAAAAGCCTTTAATGCTCAAGTTGATGTCGTCATTTCTTTAAACCGGAAGGCCGAAAAGAATCCCCAAAAAATTCGTGAGGCGGAACAGGTTCTGGAATATGCGGAAAAGTTTTATGAAGAGGCGGGCATCGTGTGCAATACGGCCCTGTTGATCAGAGGGTTGAGCCATGGGGAGGACCTGGTCCAGTACGCCGGTGAAAATGATATTGATGAGATTATTATGGGGGCAAGTCGGTCATCGCTGGTGGGAAAGCTGGTTTTTGGTAATACGGCCCAATATGTCATCCTGCATGCGGACTGTCCGGTGGTTTTAACCAAGAACCGGCTTTTCAACAGGATTAATTTTTCGAGATATATAGCCACCGAAAAGATGGATTGAAGGAGAATCAGGGATTTTTATATGGCATCACAAAATACACGGCCAGATATCGACAGCCACAGCAGGATCGTTGCCGAGGCGCGGCGCAACAAGGAACAGGAAGAAAAGACCTACAGGGCCCGGGCCCTTAAAATTTATCCATGGATCTGTGGCCGGTGTGGACGCGAATTCAGCGGCAAAAAGCTTCGGGAACTTACGGTTCACCACAGGGACCATAACCACGATAACAACCCTCCAGACGGCAGTAACTGGGAGCTTTTGTGTATCTACTGTCACGACAACGAACATGCCCGTGATGAGGTGGCCGATGCCTATGGTGAGGATCTAAAGCCGGTCCGGGAATCAGGGGTCTCTTCCGGATACAGGCCGTTTGCTGACCTTGAAAACCTGCTGAAGAATAAAAAATGACCGGCATTGGGGAATCACGTAATTTTACTCGCAACCGTTGCACAGGGGAAGAAATGACTTTTGAATTTTTCAAAACACGGGGTGTGCTTTGTCGCTATACAGTATTATTTGTCCTGTTGATGGCAGGTGCCTTTTTGGCTTCCAGTTGCTCAATGGTTTCCAATGTAAAAAAAAGCACCAAAAGAGTCGTCCGGAATTTTAAATCTTCAGATGGGAAGGTGTCAAAAAAAATCGGTATTGCCTTGTTTGAGGATGCCGCAAAGGCTTCAGATCAAAATTATAGGCAGATGATTCAGGCGGGACTTGCGACCGCTATCGGTGCGGAATGCCCCCATGTGCGCCTTATGCTGCAGGGGCATGAAGGCTATCCTGTGGCGCTGGCCGGGATTGGCAAACTGGCCGATGGCCGGGTGGATGTTTTGAGTCTGGTTTCCCAAGGACGCAAACTCGGGTTTGATGCCATTGTCGGCGGCAGATTGCTGAATATCGGATCCACGGAGAAAAAACATGGTTTCCTTTGGTTCAAGGATACCACTCATTTTCTTCAGGTGCGGATCATAGTGGCCGTTTATGATATGGAAACCGGGGCAAAGCTTCTGGATGAAAATTTCGGACGTGAGATAGAAGTGGATGTAATGGAGGGCGCTGGCCTTGTCAAGAATGCTCATGGCTCCGAAATCACTGCGGCTGTCGAAGAGATGTTGCCGGCCATTGGCGAAAAAATATGTGATATCATCAGTGCCAGACCCTGGCATGGGTTTGTGGTTTCCAGCGGAGGGGGCAAGATTGCGATATCTTCCGGCGCGCAGGCAGGACTGACGGCCGGGGATGAACTCGCTTTTTTTTCAGGTGCCAGAACCATCGAAGGCGCGGGCGATCAGCAGTTCACGGTTCCGGGGCTGAAGAGCGGAAAAATAAGGATCACCACCGTTTTCCCCGAAACATCTGAGGCGATACTGGTTGAGGGTGAAGCGCCTAAGGAAGGTGATGTGGTCAGGGCCGAGTGACCCTTCGTAGCGGCAGCGCTTTCTTTACTTGTACCATATTCATTTTTGTTCCGGTTTATCCGGGTTACGGGTTCTGAAAATTTACCCTGTACACGGTCATCGGTTCATCAATGCCTTTGACCATAACAGGGGGCAGGCTGCTGGCATCAAGCCGGTCTTTAATTTTTGAATAGGTCTTATCATTGATCAGAATTTCTCCTGCCCCGGCCATGGCCTGAAGCCGGGATGCAATATTAACAGCCATTCCAATGGAAGAAAATTCTTTTTTTCTCAAAGATCCGAGAATTCCGGAAAACACGGTTCCTGTGGCGATGCCGATGCCTACCCTGAGACGCAATCCATCTTCTACAGCCAGACGCTGATCAATCTGGCTGGCCTTGATCTGCATGGCAACGGCAGCGTTAACAGCCCTTACGGCGTCATCCGCATGGGTTGCCGGTGAACCAAAAACCACCATGATACTGTCGCCGATATGTTTGTCCATGGTGCCGTTAAACGCATAGGCGATCTCACCCATGGGCGAAAAGTAATGCGTGTTTAAAAAGGAGGCGATTTTTTCCGGAGGCGCCGTTCCAGACATTCTGGTGAAGCCGCGGATGTCGGAAAATAGAACCGACACCTCATTGAAGCGCGGTTGCAGGGCTTTGGGGGAATTCTCGATCTCCCGGTAAATCTGTTCGGGGATAAACTGCCGCAGGTGTTTATGCACCATGATTTCATGGATTTTGGTTCTCAGTTCGAGGTTGTCGAAGGGCTTGGTGAGAAATCCGTCAAGCCCTTCATTGGTGGCATTGATGGCAGCTTCCATGGTGGCGTAACCGGTGAGGAGAATTCTTGTAATTTCCGGGTTGAGCGTCCCAATGGCGGCCAGCGTGGCCATGCCGTCAAGCCCGGGCATCTTGTAATCGGATATGACGGTTGTAACCGCATGAAGATGGGTTTTGATAAATTCGATGCCTTCTTCGCCGTTTTTGACGGTATGTATTTCATAGGATGATTTTTTAAGTGCCCTGGTAATGGACCGTCGTACCCCTTCCTCATCATCTATGAAAAGTAATCCGTTCATGATACACTCCCTCTGATGGCCAGCATTCATGGAACGTGTAATACAACGTCTTTTTACGGAAACTGTTTAGACAGCATCGCCGGAAAACAGTGTCGGCTCATCCTGGTGTTCTTGCTGCATCAGTTTGTGTTTATAGGCGTCGATGCGTTCCAGGGCTTCATCCTCGGATGAAATATGTTTGATGGATTCACGGAAACAACTGCTGTGGGGGAGTCCTTTGACAAACCAGCCCAGACGGCTGCGCATCATATAGCAGGCGGGGGTCTCCCCTGAATATTTGACCGATAAACGGACATAACGTACCATAACTGCGAAACGGGATGCAAGATCAACCTGCAAAACGGGCTGATTCTGGAATCGTGCCAGGATCTGGGAAAAAATCCATGGGTTGCCGATGGCGATTCTTCCGATCATAACGCCGTCACAACCGGTGGTGTTGCGCATTGAAACGGCGTCGTCCGGTTTTAGAATATCGCCGTTACCGATGACCGGTATCTTTATCATGTTTTTTATTGCGGTGATAACAGACCAGTCGGCGGTTCCTCTGAACCCCTGGGTTGCTGTTCGGGGGTGGACGGCAATGGCATCGACACCGCAGGCTTCGGCTATTTTTGAGATGTCAAAGGCCTGCTGAGCGGATTTGTCCCAGCCGGACCTGATTTTTATGGTTACAGGAAGTTTGACCGCTTTGCGAACGGCTTTTAGGATGTGTTCCGCTTTTTCAGGGGTTTGCATAAGGGCTGCTCCCGCCCCGGTTTTAACGATTTTTTTCACTGAACATCCAAAATTGATATCCAGTATGTCTGCCCCTGAAGATTCAACGATGGCAGCGGCAGCGGCCATTATCGGCGGGTCAGATCCGAAAATTTGAATGGCCAGGGGTTTTTCCTGCAAGGTGCTGCACAGAAGTTGCACGGTTTTTTGAGAATTGTAGACCAATCCGTTGCTGCTGATCATCTCCGAGCAGACCAGTGCGCATCCAGCCGCTTTCATCAGCAGTCGGAAAGGCAGGTTGGTAATCCCGGCCAGCGGAGCCAGCACGGTTGGGTTTTCCAGTATAACAGATCCGATTTTAATTTTCAGTGGGAAATCCTTTAAAATTATTTTTTTTTCAAATCTTTCAGGGAAATAATCTGTGCGTTGCCATTTGAGGTGACGGTTTTTTTTTGAATTTTCTTGCCGTTTTTCGGTTCGAATGGCGTCTCTTTGGGGCAAACGATCCTTTCAAGGCGCATTTGTTTGCCATTCATGGTGAATGTTTCGCCGTTGATATAATCGTTTTTTAAAATCCACGTGACACTTTGAAGCGGTACCTGTAGGAAAAGCAGTTTTATGTGATACCAGTCCGGCTTATTGTCTGGCGCAATCGTTTCTATTCTGGCAAAAGTTAGTGGTGTTTCCTCTATGTATATCAGTACGATATCGTTTTCTGCTGCCATGATAATCAATTGCTTCCTTTTTTATATGAATGGCGGTCTTTAAGATGAAGGCTTTTTTCGGGTGAGCAATCTACCAAGAATATGAAGATACCTGAAAGGAAAAGTGTTTTTAATTTATCTCAAAGTGACCGAAGATAGAATCAAGCCCTTATTTGTTTTTGGCAAAACGCAAAAATAAACATATAACACTAAAATTATCAGGATGGTATGGTCTTGTCAATATTTCTCCCGGGCCGGCAACTGCTTTTATTTTTTAAAGCTACGGAGTTGGCCTGGTATTTGAAAATTATTTCATTGCGCTTCGCTACAAGTTTTAGTATTCTATATGATAATCTAAGTGAAGGGTGATGATGCCACGGATTCTTATAATTGATGATGATGATCTGATTCGTGAAATGCTGAGGGCCGTTTTGGAGCGGGAGGGATATGATGTCCTGGATGCTTCCGACGGCAGGGAGGGGTTGCGGGTATTTATGAAAAATCCCGTGGATCTGGTTGTCACCGATCTTGTTATGCCTGAAAAAGAGGGGATCGAAATTATTATTGAATTGCGCCGGAATTTCCCTGATCTCAAAATTATTGCTATTTCCGGCGGTGGGACCGTCGGCGGGAGTCAGTACCTTGATGTGGCGGGTAAACTGGGTGCCGACAAAATTTTGGGTAAACCCCTGAAACTGAGAGAATTTATCGCAATCGTCAAGGATTTGATGAAAGATTAAAGCGTCGTACGGGTATACTTTTTTTGTAAAAGTCTGATACCGGTTTTGGTGATGGCTATTTTTCTTTCCCGATAAAAACCGGCGATAATATATTTAAACGTTTTTTTGCTCATCTGAAACATTTTGTATATTTCGTCAGGACTGCTTTTATCATGAAGCGGTAAAAAACCATGGGCATTTTTCAGGGCCTGAAGGATCTGTTTTTTCTGTTCGTATAGATTCTTTGCCTCTAATTTTTCAGGCGTATCAGCACACGGAGCCTCTTTCGGCCGGATTTTGAAATCGAATTTTTTTAACGTCACCACAAGTTTGCCATCTTCAGATATATCCTTTATATACCCGCCCCTTTGATCACCCGTTTGCAGGGTTTCGGATACTTCCACGTAATAAAGCATTGCATCGAAAGCGTTATTCACAATCACCTGGTAGCCAAGGTCTGTTCGTCCATAAACCAAAAGTTCGGTCCGGTCACGCAGCTTCAGTCCCACCGGTTTATCGTTTAAAAACGGAGCGATATCCCCGGATGCGGCGATACGCTGGGTTTCATGGTCCAGGTACAACCGGACAATATAAAAATTACCCCTGATCATTGGGATGGGTTGCTGCTTTGCAGGGACCATCAGGTCTTTTTCAAGGCCCCAGTCCAGAAAAGCGCCAAATTTGGAAACATCTTTTACCTGCAAAAAAGCAAATTCACCCACCTGGGCCTTTGGGATCACCGTTGTGGCAATTGTTCGATCCTCAGTGTCATTGTATACAAAAACCCGGATGCGATCGCCAATGGCCGTATCTGCGGGAACATATCGGCGGGGCAACAGAATTTCTTCCATATCTGAAATGAGGTAAGCACCAAAAGTTTCGATTCTGATAACCCGCAGGGTATTAAAGTTTCCAATTTTCAGCATTGTTTTTTGATTACCATATCGGTATGTGGTTTATGAAGTTTTACAGGCACTACTGAAGGTTTGCGCAATTTTGAGTTCAAAAGTTCTACAAACACGGAAAAGGCCATGGCAAAATAGATATATCCTTTGGGAATATGCAAATCCAGCCCTTCACCGATGAGGGCCACGCCAATCATCAGCAAAAAGCTCAGGGCCAGTATTTTGATTGTCGGGTGGTTTTCAATAAAGGTACTGATACTGCCGGACAACAGCATCATGAATATCACAGCAATGATGATGGCCGCAACCATAATCATCAGTTGGTCGGTGAGGCCTATGGCGGTAATGACGGAATCAAGGGAAAAAACAATGTCCAGAAGCATAATTTGTATGATAACGCTCATAAATGTGGTGGCTTTCCGCGGTTCCCTCTGGCCTTCTTCTGTGCCTGACCCTTCGAGTGCGCCATGAATTTCATGGGTGCTTTTGCCCAGCAGAAACAGGCCCCCGGTTATTAAAATGATGTCCCGGCCGGAGATTCCCTGGCCCAGAATGGTAAAGAGCGGATCCGTCAGCCGCATAACCAGTGTTAACGAGAACAACAAGGCGATACGCGTTACCATGGCCAGTCCAAGGCCGATGGTCCGACCCTTGCCTTGCTGGTTTTCCGGCAGTCTGCCGGCCAATATGGCAATAAATATGATGTTGTCAATACCCAGAACAATTTCAAGGGCGGAGAGTGTGAACAGGGCTATCCAGACCTGGGGGGCGGCAAACAATTCCATGGAAAACCTCCTTTCTCAGCATTGAGCGCAAAAGCGCAGGTGGCATCCGTTTTTCAACAGGTGTCTGTATCCGTCTTGATTTGCCGCCCATTTAATACGATTGTTATCCTGTTTTGGGGGTCGGTGCGGATCGCGGCCTTTACCTGGCAGTGGCCGGCAAGTTCGCTATGGGTGGCGCGCAGATGCGTAAAGTCGCATTTTTCCAATACTGTTTTAAGGATATCGATTTGTTTTTCAAGCTTGTTTTTATCGCTGCCGGTTTTGAAATATTGGGATATTGATTTGTTATACCGTTTTCTAACGGCTGTTTCGATGCAATGATGCCTGAGGTCAAGTTCTATTTGCATTAAAGGTAGCTCACCCATTCCCATCTAAACTCGGTGCCGTTTTTGTGCAATTTTAAATGATTATGTTCAACGGCCAGTTTAAGGGTGTTGTATATCCGTTCCAGGGGAACCTTGGCTGAAGCCTGAAGCCTGGCAGCCAGCGTTTTTAAAGGGTCTTTATCCGCTTTGGAACAGTCGTGGTGCCATGTCCCCCGTTTTTCAACCATACGGCCCATCATGAGGTCATATATCAAAACGATACGCTCCAGGTTTACCAGCGGTTCAGCCTCTTCTGCCGTCGCTTCACCTGTTGCGATCCGTTTTTTGATATGATCCAATTCATCATTATATTCGTTTTCCCATTTAATGACAATTTGATCCATCATGGCTTGATTTGTTGCCGGTGTTTCCACGATGGCCCGGTTGGCATGATATCGGGACCAGTCCTGGGTTAATATACTGATACCGTAATGATCACATCGGTCCCGGATTTCAGTCCCGGGAAAGGGGGCAAGGAGGTGGAATCCATAGGACAGACCGAGTTTTTTCATTTCCAGGCCGAAATCAACGGTTTCCTGTATGGTTTCAGGCGTTTCGCCGGGCAATCCCAGGATAAAAGAAGCATGGGGCATAATGCCGGCTGTGTTACACATTTTTATGGCTTCGACAACCTGATCAAGGGTGATGCCTTTTTTAATGGTTTTTAGTATCCGGGCATTGGCAGACTCGATGCCGAAACTGATCGCCTGACATCCGGCAGTCTTCATTTTGATAAGAACATCGGTTGAGACCGTATCAACCCGGGCAAAAGATGTCCATTTAACGTTTAAATGGCGTCGGATAATTTCATCGCAGACCGCATGGCAGTGTTTTTTGTTGGCGGTAAAAAGATCATCTGCCAGATTGATCTGGTGAAAGCCAAGGGTGGACAGATATTCCATTTCATCCACAACGCTCCCGGCATTTTTGTAGCGTACTTTTGCGCCCACCATTTTCCGGCCCACACAGAATATGCAATGGTAGGGACAGCCACGACTGGAGGTCATGCTGATGGGCATGCCCAGGGCGCGATATCGCCCCAGCGGCGTCAGGTGGCGGGCCGGCATGGGCAGGGTATTTACATCGATAAAGGGTCGGGCACCGGTGGTGACCGCAGTTGAACCGTTTTTGTAGGCAATGCCTTTGATATCGTCCCAGTTACGGTCGCCCCGGGCCGCTTGGATCAGTTCGATTATGGTTTCTTCGCCTTCGCCAATAACAATAAAATCGAGTTCGGGATAAAGATTCAGGGTTTCCCGGGCGCAGAAACTGACATGGGGGCCACCCATGACGGTAATGATATCCGGATTAATCCCTTTTACCTCTTTGACAATGCCGATGGCATTGTCAAATGTCATTGTAACCGAAGTCAATCCGACGAAATCAGGCTGGAAATTGCTAATTTCGGTCCGAAGGGTTTCTGTATTATAAGGATAAACAACAAAATCAAGCAATTTTACGTTTATCCCGGCGTTTTCCAGTACAGCGGCCAGAAATGCCAGGCCCAGCGGCGGAGAAGGGGTTTCGGAAAGGGGGTAGAAAGGGTTGATCAACAAAAATCGCATTACACGCGCTCCCCAAAAAACAAGAATCGTATGGTCAACAAAATGGGTATTCCGCTAGGTTATACCGGTTTATTTTGTTACAAAAAAAGGGGTCCGAAGGCAACTTCGGACCCCTTTGAATGACAATCGGGAACGCCCGATTTAGAACAGACCGGATACCTTTCCGGTGGCCGTATCAACATCAACTCTTCTGAAAGCCGGGTTGGAGCTGGTTCCAGGCATCAGACTGATGGTGCCGGCACATGGACAGAGGAATTTTGCCCCGGAGTAGATGAGCACGTCACGGATCGGCAGACGCCAGCCCTTGGGTACGCCCTTGAGGACCGGATCATGGGTCAGGCTCAGATGGGTTTTGACCATCATTGTGGCAAAATCTGCATATTTAGGATCACCTTCCAGCATTTTGGCCTTGGCTTCGGCTTCGGGCTGCCAGTCAACACCGTCGGCGCCGTATACTTCTTGGGCGATGCGTTCAACACGGTCGCGCAGTTTCATTTCCAGGGGATACAGGAAGTTGAATTCGCCTTCGTCATTACAGGCCTCGATAACCGCATCGGCGAGTTCGAGGGCGCCATCGCCGCCTTTTTCCCAATGCTTGGATTCGGCACAGCGCGCCCCGGCAGCTTCTGCAGCCTTGCGCACAACAGCGCATTCCGCATCCGTGTCAGTGTAGAACCGGTTGACACAGACCACCGGGTTGATGCCGGATTTGCGGATGACGTTGATCATGTGGACCATGTTTTCACAGCCTTTTTCTACCAGATCGAGATTTTCCTGTGTATATTCGTCGGGCAGTGCCTTGCCGGCAACGACCTTAGGTCCGCCGCCGTGCATTTTCAGGGCGCGGATGGTGGATGTCAGGACTGAAACATGGGGTTTCAGACCGCTGAAGCGGCATTTGACGTTCCAGAATTTTTCAAAACCGATGTCGGCGGCAAAGCCGGATTCGGTGACATGATAGTCAAACAACTTCAGGCCGACGCGGTCGGCAATGATGGATGACTGGCCCACGGCAATGTTGGCAAAAGGGCCGGCGTGTACCATGCAGGGCTGATATTCAGCCGTGCACATCATGGTGGGGTTAATGGTGTTGCGCATAAAGGCGGCCATGGCGTTGCCGACTTCCAGATCACCGGTGGTGACGGGTTTGCCGCTTTTGTCAAAGGCCACGGTGATGTTGTTGAGGCGCTCTTTCAGGTCGGCCAGATCCTTGGCGACAGCCAGGATGGCCATACATTCGGAACCTACGGCAATGCCGAATTTGGACTGCATGGTGAATCCGTCAAAACGGCCACCCAGGCCGATGACGATGTTCCGCAGGGCCTGGGCGCAGAAATCGATGATCCAGCCCATTTCGACCCGGGTGGGGTCGATGTCCATGCGTCGCATGCCGGTAAGTCTGGCCAACTGCTCATCGTTGTAGTTTCTTTCATGCTGCATGCGGGAGGTCAGGGCCACCATGGCCAGGTTATGGGCGTTCATGATGTCGTTGATGTCACCGGTAAGCCCCAGAGAAAATTCGGTCATGGGAATCAGCAGGGAGTTACCACCGCCGGCTGCCGTGCCCTTGACGTTCATGGTCGGGCCACCCGAGGGTTGCCGCAGGGCCCCGCCGACAGCGACACCGCGTTTGCCGAGGCCTTCCATAAGGCCTACGGCGGTGGTGCTTTTCCCTTCACCCAGGGGGGTGGGGGTGATGGCGGTCACTTCAATATATTTTCCGTCGGGTTTGTCTTTCAGGCGATCGATGATTTTCAGAAAATCGAGCTTTGCCAGTCTGCCCATGGGCAGGATTTCTTCTTTTTGAAGACCCAGTTTTTCAATCCAGTCCTCGGGCAGCGGCATATTTGCCTCCGCCGCCTCGGAAATTTGCCAGTCAGCCATGTTTACTGCATCATAAGCCATTGATTCACTCCTCCTTTAATTTAATACCTAATTATTTGTAAAAACACAGCGCCATTTTTTATTAATACCAATTAGGCAACTGCGATGATGTTCTGTCAGATCATGCCGGATGATTCCGTTTTTTCTGGCGCCTGTGGTTGTGGTTGATCTTGATAACTCGAGCCATATGAATAATGAATCAGGGCCAATTGATTGCCGTTTGACAGCAACCAAAAGGGTAATAAAATCCTTGTTCCTTACCATATGAGATCTATCTTGGCAAGAGATATGTTCTCGTTAAAAACAAAAATATATTCACTGAATTTGCCCGGGGATATTCATCACACGTTGACTTTCAGATTGCCGGTTGATACAAAAGAAGGTTATGGAATCTGGAAATATTGTTGAATATATTGACCGTGAGAAGATTGTTTGCGCCGTCATAATGGAAACCAAACAGCAGCGGTTAAAGCTGCTCAACGAATTCAGCCGGGACGTTAAACTTTCCGTGGGTCGCCTGTCACATCGATGTCGCAATCATCTTGATCTTTCTCTTGGAAGGGACAGGCTGGTGGCCGGTTTGAAGCAGACTGCAAACCGACGGAATATGCTGGCCGGCAAGGTCGACATAAAAGAGCTGTGGGAAGTCCTGAATACAGAGCAGGAGTGGATTGATCTGGATACAATGACGGAGCTTTGTTTTCCGGGAAACTGTGACTGTGACCATGAGGCGGCGGTTGTACGGGCATTTTTCAAGGACAGGCTTTATTTTAAGTTTAATATGAATCAGTTTTTTCCCAATACCGAAGAGCAGGTTGAGCATCTTCTTGCCCGGATTAGGGACGCGGAGAGAAAAAAAAAGAGCATCGAAGATGGCGGCACCTGGCTCAGGCAAGTTATGGCTCAGGCGCATCCTGTGCTTTCTCCGGAGCACTCGGAATTGGTTGATATTTTAAAATCCTATTATTTGTTTGAAAAGGAAAGCAGGGATTATGTCTTTGCCAGATCAATACTGGCGTTCGCCGGGATTGAAGATCCGGAAAAAATTTTTGATATTTTTGTGAAACTGGGTATATGGGATAAACATGAAAATATCGATTTTTACCGATATGACATTTCTACTGTTTTTCACGAGGAAATAGAGGCTTCAGCCGTAAAACTTGTCAATTTATTTCAAAACAGTATTGAAACCAATGGACGCCGGGATTTAACCCATCTGTCTCTGATGACCATCGACGGCCAGTCCACACTTGACTTTGATGATGCGTTGAGCATCGAGGAAAAAGATGATTATCTGGTTGTCGGCGTCCACATTGCAGATGTGGCTGAATTTGTAAAAAAGGGGGATTGCCTTGACCAGGAGGCCCTGGTCCGGGGCAGCTCCATCTATATGGCGGATTGTAGAATTCCCATGCTGCCCATCGGTTTTGCGGAAGATTTGTGCAGTTTAAGGGCGGGGAAGCTACGGCCGGCCATCAGTACCATGATCCGCCTGAATCATTCCGGGGAAATAATTGATTTTGAAATTATACCGAGTCTTGTCACGGTTACGCATCAGCGAACCTATTACGAAGTCAATCAAGTGGTGCAAGAAGATCCGCAGATCATGAAATTGTACGATATCGCAAAAGCGTTTCGTCAGAAAAGATTGGCGGATGGGGCCGTTCAGATTACGCTGCCTGAGATTAACACCCGGATCGATCAAAAGGGTGAACTGACCGTGAGCCGCACGAACCGGGAGGGCCCTGGTCGGATGCTGGTTGCCGAGCTAATGATAATGGCTAACTGGCTGATGGCCAGGTTCTTGGTGGAAAGGGAGATGCCGGTTATTTTCCGTTCCCAGGCCGGTCCCCGGGAGCGCCTTTACAAGGGGGATGGGGGCACGTTGTTCCAGAACTGGATGCAGCGTCGACATTTAAGTCGTTTTATGCTGGGATGTGATCCTGGACGCCACTGCGGCCTCGGCCTGAGTGTTTATTTGACTGCTACATCACCGATCCGTAAGTATTTTGATCTTGTTACCCAGCGCCAGTTAAGGGCTGTTTTCGGGATGGAAAACGCCTATACCCGTGAAGAGGTGCAGAACATTCTTCATCTACTTGATCTGCCAATGGGGCATGTTTCAAAGATTCAATACCGGCGTAATCGCTACTGGCTTTTGAAATACCTTGAAGGGCGGGCCGGTCAAAGGGAAGAAGCGATGGTGTTGTACCGGCGTCGCAGTAATTATATCGTCCTTATTCCAGAGTATATGCTTGAATGTGAATTGCCTGCGTCGAGCAGGCTGAATTTAAAGCCGGAGGACCTGATTCAAATTAAAATACAGCACGTTGATGCGCGCAAAGATATTTTTTCCGTGTTTATGGGATAATTGTAGGCGCTCATAGGTTCAGTGGTGTGGATAAAAAACAAAGACCCGAACCCTGAACCCGCTTGTTATCAATGGATCTCTTGAAAAAGATGGGGAGATTGTTTCTGTATCTGGGTTTTTATCTTTACGTCCAATTGTGCCTGATATAGATTCTGAGCCTTGGCGAGGTTCTCAGGTTGTAAATAGATCGCCCCTTGAAGATTTGCCTGACGAAGATCGGCATTCCATAACCGGCTGTCTTTAAGTACGGCACCGGAAAGGTCTGCCTGGCGGAGGCTTGCTTCCCGGAGGTCTGCATTTTTCAGGTTGGCATTTTTTAAATTGGCCTTGACCAGAGAGGTGTTTCTCAAATCGGCATTTTCCAGGTTGGCATTTTCCAGGTTGGCGTTTTCCAGGCTGGCCCCCCTTAGGTCTGCACCCCGAAGATCTGCATCTTTGAGGTTGGTGTTTTCAAAATCCGCATCCCAGGCAACGGCGTCCTGAAGATTGGCATCCCACATCTGGGCATGGCGCAAATTCGCATTTTTCAGGTTGGCTTCCTGTAAATCCGCTTCCCACAGTCGGGCGTGGGGTAAATACGCCCTTTGCAATTCCACCGTATCTAGGGAGCGTTTCCAGTCCTCAATGGTTTCTTTTAAAAGATCAACCATTTGAAAGTAAGTTGATCTGCCTGTCAACGAGCGATATACGGTTGCGGGTTTTAATACCCGTGGTTCGGCAGGACAGGGGAGATGCTGAAGATCGGGTATTCGGCCCAGTGCCCTTTTATAGGCGGGGGAAGAGAGCTGCAGAAAGACGATGTTGGCCCGTTTCTCAATTTTGGCAACCGTCAATTCATATTTTAAGGATGCCCATCCGAACAGGGCCAGATAAACGCCTATCAACCAGAATATAATCGTGGCCGGAGGTCTTGCCGGTATGGTAGACGGCGGAAAACTTTTTTCCCAGATAAATCTAAGGCCGGACGTTTCCCACACAACCCATCGTAAAAAATTTTTTCCCCGATTAAAATTTATTGCAAACAGAGAAATCACCCCAATGGTTATCCAGCCCAGTAAAACAGCAATTGAATCCGATACCTGAAACATTTTATAAATTCCAATGGCTGGCCCAAAAGCACAGATTCATATCGAAAAACCAAAAAAAGAATATGCCAAATAGTATAATAGGGATTTAACGCATGTGCAAGAATAAATGTTTTTTTAAAAAAGCACTTGATGGAATCTACAGGAACGTTATACTTGGATTCATGAAAGTATATCCATTTATTGCGTTAGCTCTGGTTATCATGAGTTCAAGCTTGGCCTGGGCCGAACGGATGGCTGTTGCCGTTCCCATTGCCAATATTCGATCGGGGTCCGGGACAAAGTATGATATTATCTGGAAAGTGGGAAAATATCATCCGTTTCTGGTTATTAAAAAATCCGGTGCATGGTACCGGGTGAGAGACTTTGAACAGGATGAGGGCTGGGTTCACAACTCTCTTCTGGGTAATATTGAAACGGTTATTACCCAAAAAAACAATTGCAATGTCCGTTCCGGGCCGGCTACCAGTTATGATTCATTGTTCATTGTGGAAAAGGGTGTTCCGTTCAGGGTGCTGAAACGTAAGGATAACTGGATTAATGTGCAACATGCTGACGGAGACCAGGGATGGATTTATAAGACTTTGGTCTGGTAGTTATTTCAGCGAAAATCGGGACCTGAGGGGTCTCCATATATTTCGTTTTGATGTTTATGGTTTTTGAGAAGGCAATTATAAATATGATAAAAACCGGTTAAGCAATGGCCTTGCCGGATTAATTTCGGAGGATGCATGAAACAGAACAAGATATCACGCTCTCGTAAAAGAGCCCTGAGCCAACCGGATGAATTTGTCACCGTATCGAGTAAAATTCTTAAATTTGTAGCCGAACACAAGGTCATGTTTTCGAGTGTTCTGGGTACTATCCTTGTGTTTGGGATTATTATTGCGGGCATCTGTTTTTTTTCAAGTCAGGCAGAGAGTAAAGCATTTGCAATGCTGGATGCTGCCGATATGAAATATAAGACAAGTTTGAAAGACACGGGGGCTGCCGAAGCGTTAAAAGAAGTGAATGAAGACTTCCGGCACATTCTGGATAAATATAGTGGGCGACAGGCCGGCAAACTGACCGGCGTCATTTTTGCCAACCGCTGTTTCGATGCAGGGGATTTTGACCGGTCCATTACGCTGTATAAAAAAGCACTTGAAGATTTTGAAAACCGGGCTGCAATAAAAAATCTGGTCTTAAACGGACTCGGGTATGCGTATGAGGCTAAAAATGAGTATGAAACGGCTGCCGGATATTTTGAAATGATTGCTGCTGCATCAAACCCGGTGATGAAAACAGATGCTTTTTTTAATCTGGGCCGGTTGTATGACATGGCGGGCGATATGGACAAAAGCCGGGGCGCCTATGAAAAAATTATTACCGGGTATCCGGAATCAATCTATATAGCGCTTGTCAGAGAAAAAATAGCCAGATAGCGGGCCGGCTGTCGTCTGAATGATAAAGCGGCAGAATTCGGCCTCTTGGGATTGTACCACAACGCGGAGCCTCTGGACCATAGTTATTCGGGAGGTATTTTCAGGTTGTATTTTTTAATTTTCTGGTTCAAACCGCTTTTACCGATGCCAAGCAATGCGGCGGCATGTGACTGAACGTTGTTGGTCATTTTTAAAGATCGCAGTATCATTTTTTTTTCAATCGCGGATAGTGTTTCATACAGTTTGGCATTGCCGGGTATCTCTTCAAGAATTTTATATTGAATACCGTTTTTTAAATCCCTGGGTAAATCCGAGCTTGTTATGGTGTTTCCAGGGCACATGATCAGGGCCCTTTCGATCACGTTCTCCAACTCCCGCACATTTCCGGGCCAACGGTAGTCATGAAAAAATCTTTCCACTTCTTTATCCACTGTTTTGCCGGGAATGTCGATATCCAGTTTATCGGTGTATTTCGCGATAAAGTGTTTTGTCAGGATCTGGAGGTCTTCGGGTCTCTTTCTTAAGGGTGGCAGAATCAGATTCACCACATTCAGTCTAAAAAACAGATCCTCCCGAAAACGGCCTTTCTGAACCTCCTGTTTCAAATTTTTGTTGGTTGCCACAAGAACCCTTATATTGACAGTGATGGGCTTTCCCCCCCCCACCCGTTCGATGGTTTTTTCCTGCAGGACCCGCAAGAGCTTTACCTGTAAATTTTGCGGCAATTCGCCGATTTCATCCAGAAACAGAGTCCCGCTATCAGCCAGTTCAAAGCGTCCCTTCTTCATGGCCACGGCACCGGTGAAAGAGCCTTTCTCATGGCCAAACAATTCACTTTCCAACAGACTTTCCGTGAGTGCACAACAGTTTACAGCGATAAAGGGCCTGTCCCGGCGGGGGCTGTTAAAATGGATTGATTTGGCCACCAGTTCCTTGCCCGTGCCGCTTTCGCCCTCTATGAGTACCGTCGCGGTTGAACGGGCGACCTTTTTGATGGTTGTAAAAACATCCTGCATGCATTTACTTTTTCCAATAAGATTACCAAAGCTGTATCGGGATTCCATATCATCGCGCAACCGGCGGTTATCTTTCATCACCTCGTACACGGCGGTGGCTTTTTTTACATACAGTATCAGGCGGTCGTTTTCAAAAGGTTTGAGTATGTAGCTGTATGCGCCTTTTTGCATTGCCTCAACCGCCTTATCAACGGTGCCATGAGCTGTCATCATAATGACCGGGAGTTCGGGGTTTTTCGTTTTAATATGCTCCAGCAGTTCGATGCCATCCATGCCGGGCATTTTCATGTCGGTCAGGACCAGGTCCACATCCGAGTTGTCAAGTACTTCAAGTGCTTTCCGGCCGCTGTTGGCGGTAAGGGTTTCAAAGTTTTCTTCTTCAAGGACGGCACTCAGGATGAGGGGGTAATTTTTTTCATCGTCTACGATCAAAATGGTATTCATGATGGGATTCCTGTTTTATACAACTATTTTGTTCCGGTTACGGTGTTGAAATAGTTGTGGGGAGTTGGATGATTACCTGGGCGCCAATGGAAGATCGGTTACGGATATCGATGTTTCCCCGGTGAGATTCAATAATATTTTTTACAATACCGAGACCCAGGCCTGTTCCCTGGCTCTTGGTAGTGAAAAACGGGTTCCATATTTTTTCCATAACATCCTTATTGATACCAGATCCCTCATCTTTGAAAAAGATAGACAGGGTATTGTTATTGTGATCGGTCTCTATTTTAATCTGTATTTTGCCGCCCTTGGGCATGGCCTGCATGGCATTTATCAGGATATTTAAAAATGCCTGGTAGAGCATATCGGAATCCGCCATTATTTCGGGAAGAGGGCCATCCGATAGTACCGCAACATCATACTTTTTATCCTGCACCTGTTGGGAAAGGGCAACGATGTTTTTATCGATAATTTTTTCCACTCGGCATGTTTTCAGATCAGGGCTTATCGGTTTTGCAAAATTAAGAAAATCCGTGATGATATTATTTAACCGATTAGATTCTTCAACAATTATATCCGGAATGGTATTGGTCGGATCAAATTTGGCCATTTTCTTTTTCAGCAATTCCGCCGAACTGCTGATAATGCCCAGGGGGTTTCGAATCTCATGGGAAACGCCGGCCGTCATTTCGCCTAAGGAAGACATGTGTTTGGCCCGGCCAAGGGCTTCTTCCAGCAGTATTCTTTCCCGGGTACGCTGCAGGCTTATGGCGTTGCCTTTTTTCACCACAAAAAGGAGCGATATAAAAAGAATGCTCATCACAAAAATGATGGTCACGAAAACAAATATCTGGAATCGAAAGATGGTTCTATACTCTTTTGAAATATCCTGGACAATTTCCACAACACCCAACACCGGACCGGATATGCGGGATAAGGGTTTTTCAGCACGCAGCGGTGCAAAGGTTAACACCCTTATATCTTTTGGGATACCGAGAAGCATTTCCCAAAAATTACCGCTTTGAACAAATTTTGATGACGATTTGCCGGCCAATGCCTTCGTATATCCGGTCCCGCCCAGACCCTTTTGGCCGATCAGGGTTTTATCAAAGCTGTAGGAAACAACATTTTCCATATCAAAGATATTGACGGTTTCGACATTAAAGCTATGCAGTGTGCTTCTGACAATTTTGTCCATTCTGGTGAATTGGTCGGGTTTGCGCAACTGGATCTTTCCAAATTTTAATGCCACCGGAATTATGAATTGTAAAAAGACCTGGTGGTTAAGATTTTCTACCAGAAGAAGGGCGTACTCTTCGCTGTTCTGGCGCTGGATGGTCCTGGCCCAATGTGCGTTGAGAACCGAAAGCGCAATGGTGCCCAGAAACATAACAATGAGACTCGAATAGGAAAAATATTTTACCAGCCGAAACGGCTTGACTTTTTCTTTATTGAGTTGATTCTTCATAAGAGGCTTTTCAGACATTCAAGGGGGGCCACAGATTTTACTACAACGGCCATAAAGTGTTAAATGCATTGTAAAAGTTTTATAATCTGACATAAAGTCGTATATGGAAACTATTCTTCAAAGTCAAGGATAAGCTTGATATTGTAAGGATACATCATAGATGATTCAAAGACATACAGCCTGGTCTATATCCGCTGAATTTCAATAAGTGAAATTCAAAATGCCAAAACAGGACGGCATCAAAACAATAGACATTAAAGCCGATTGGCTTTTGACCGCTTTTGTGATTTGTTATTTTCCGGTGCAATATGTTTGTATATTTTATTTGACGCCATATGGTATGTTTGAGTTAAAGACACTACAATATCATGTAAGTTAACATAAATTAGCTATAGTTATGTATAAAACGCTTGACAAAGTTTTTTTTTATGGATAGTCATAGTACACTATTTACTATACTATAAGTTTTCGATTCAGTTTGTTTGTCTTTTTCCTTTACCCGGTCATGCAACATAAGAGATTTTAAGGATGAGTTTAAATTCATTAATAAAAATTAGAGAATCTTTGTTGATAAGTAAAGCCGAGCTTGCCAGAAAAGCAAACGTCTCGCCAATTACGATTTCCCGTATCGAAAGCGGGATGCCCTGCAGGATGGAAACCAAGCGAAAGATTCTTTTAGCGCTAGATTTGGATATTTCGGATTATAAAAAAATATTTAGTGATTAAAGGCATATCATGTTTTTTGGGAAAAAAAATCATCTGACCGGCCTTGATATAGGTTCCCGGACGATAAAAGCCGGCGAGGTTGTAGAGACGAAAAAAGGGTTGAGTCTGAAAAAATTCGGCATGGTTGATATCGAACCCGGTGTCATTGTAGACGGTTTGATAAAAGATCCTGAAAGCGCGGCCGGCTCAATTCGTCAGCTCTTCAAGGCGTATAATCTGAAAGTTCACAACGTGGCCATCTCTATTGGCGGGTATTCGGTCATTGTTAAAAAGATTAATGTCCAGACCATGGAAGAAGAACAGCTTCAGGAAACCATTCAATTTGAGGCCGAGCAATATATTCCATTTGCCATTACGGATGTTAATCTTGATTTTCAGATATTGGGACCGAACGAGAACAATCCCAACCAGATGAGTATTTTGTTGATTGCGGCCAAAAAAGAGATGATTAACGATTATGTGAACTTAACTCAGTTGGCCGGGCTCAATCCATGCATTATCGATGTTGACGCATTTGCACTTCAGAACATTTTTAAAACGGCGTATGATGCCAGGGGTGAAAATGTGGCTTTGATTGATATCGGCGCCGGAAAAACGTCTCTTAATATTCTCAAGGATAACGCTTCGGTATTTATGCGGGATGTGTCTTTGGGCTGCAGCCAGATTAATCAAAAAATTGTTTCCCTGCTGGGCTGCACTGTGGCGGAGGCTGAAAAAATTAAGTACGGCAAAGAAAAAGAGGCGATAACACCTGAAGATTTAACGGAAATCATTTCATCTGTGGCTGCGGATTGGTGCACAGAGATAAGGCGTGCACTGGATTTTTTCTATTCGACCTACCCCGATGACCAGATCAGGCGAATCGTGCTCAGCGGCGGTGGCGGGAATATCCGTGAATTTCGCCAATTGCTGGCGGCTGAAACATCGGCCGAAGTGGAGATCATAAAGCCTTTTGCCGGTTTTAATATTGATGATGATCGTTTTGATTCGTCATATCTTGAGCGGATAGCACCCCAGGCCGCTATCTGCATGGGACTAGCGATAAGAAGAGTTGATGATAAATGATACGAATTAATCTACTCCCTTTCAGGGCTGCACGAAAAAAAGAAAACATACGCCGTCAGGTATCTGTCTTTTTTCTTACCTTTTTGCTTGTCGTCATTGTTCTGGGTTGGTACCATGTTTTTTTGGGTGGCCGTATCTCAGACCTGAATGCCAAGATCAAGTATACCCAGACGCAGATTGCCAAGTACGATAAAATTAATCAGGAAATCGCTCAAATTAAAAAAGCGCTTGATACGTTAAAAAGTAAAACGAATGTTATCAAGAGGCTTGAAAAAAGCCGAAAAGCGCCTGTTCATCTACTTGATATTATGACGGAGATGGTTGTTGAAAAGCGGATGTGGTTCACCCACTTTGAATCAAAGGGCAAGGCGGTAAATATCAGCGGGGTTGCCTTGGATAATAAAACGGTGGCTGATTTCATGATTCGTCTGGAAAATTCAAAACTTTTTAGCAGTGTTAATTTAAAGACACTGAAACAACATGCGATTACAAACTATACCGATCTGAAAAGTTTTCAAATTATTTGCAATAAAGCCTCCTAACACAGTCAAAAGATGGAAACAAAACCAGAAAGAAGGCAAAAAAAATAATGAAAGCGGTCAAGGTTTCGAATAAATCTGTTGATTCGATGTTTGAAAAAATTGAAAAATTTTCTAAGTTGCAGAGAATTTTGATAGGTAGCGTGACATTTGTTGTTCTGATCGGTGCTTTTGTGTATTTTTCGTATATCCCGAAGCACAAGGAAATTAACCAGCTTAGAGGCAAATATGAAATGTTGGCCCAAAAGCTGAATAAGGCCAAAATCAATGCTCAACAACTCAACGGTTACAGGGCTAAAATGAAAGAGGCTGAGGCTGAGTTTGAAATTGCCAGAAAAGCACTTCCGGAAAAAAAGGAGATTCCCTCTCTGCTGGCCAACATTTCGCGTTCTGGCCAAGACTCCGGTCTGAGTTTTTTATTGTTTCAACCGGAAAAAGAGAATCAAAAAGATTTTTATGCTGAAATTCCCATATCGATCAAAGTCATCGGCGGTTATCACAATGTTGCCATTTTTTTTGACCGGGTTTCCAGCTTGTCCAGAATCGTCAATATAAAAAATATTGATATGGTGCCTCAGAAAGACAATGAAAAGCTTTTGACGGTATGTACGGCCATGACATATAAGTTTATTGACAAACCGCCTGAACAAAAAGTGGATAAAAATAAGAAAAAGAAACGCTAAATCATGTATAAAAACAATGCCTTTTTACGAAATATTGCCTGCTTTATATGTTTCTTTTTAGTGATTGTTTTTGCAGGATGCAAAGATAAAGCCGATGTGCCCGGTCAGCCCCAGGTCGTCAGTAAAAAGATTGTCGGGCAAAACCAGGGTGCGGTTAAATCTCCTGCAATTGCTGAGATCAAAAAGCAGTCAGCAAAAACTGCACCGCAAGGAGCGGAAAAGCAGAAGCCGACACCACCACTTCCAATTCCGCCCGAGGTCGAACTTATCTATGATCCTATTGGCAAGATTGATCCTTTTGAACCTCTGTTGAAAGGCAGTGGCACTACTGTCGCCGGTGTAAAATTGAAAGAAAAAAAACGGCGACAGCCGCTGACGCCACTTGAAAAAGTGGATTTAAGCCAGCTTACCCTTAACGGTATTATTCAGGCTCCCAGCGGAAGTCGGGCCATTGTTACGGAAGCGTCCGGTAAGGGCTATGTCATTCGGGTAGGAACGTTTATCGGCACACAATCCGGACGAGTCAACGAAATTTTGAAAGATCGGGTAATTGTTGAGGAAGAGGTTGAAAATGTTTTAGGTAAAGTGGTATTGCGAACACGGGAACTGAAACTTCAGAAACCTCCAGGAGAAGAATAAGAGGAACGATAAGATCATGAAATTATTCCGAAGCACAATTTTAACCGCCTTACTTTTGCTTTTGCTGTTCACAGGCTGCGCATCAGACTCGGTTTCCAATAAAAGTGGGCAGATGAGTGACGCAACCGTGGCAACCAAACTGATCCGTGGCATCGACATGACCCAGAGTTCCGATGCCGTTACCGTGACTGTTCAGGGAAATGCGCCATTGACCTATACGTCTGTGAAACAGCCGTCCCCTCTTGCGGTAATCCTTTATTTTCCCGGGACGGCGTTTGATAATGTGACGGGGCCCGGTGTGGGTGACAATGAAACGATTACGGCCATTAGTACTGCGGAATTGACTGAAAGCGGGCATACCGCCCGAATCGAAATTGCGCTTAAAAACGATGTTTCCTATAGCGTTGTTCGTGAAGCGGCAGATTTAAAGATCGTGTTTGACAGGAGCTCGACAGAAAAGATAGCGACGGCTGGTTTATCCAATACGAGTGACCTTCCACCGACAGCAAATCCGGTGGCGTCAAAAATAGCCGATACCGTATCCGAATCCAGTTCAATTGAAACCAGTGCTCAGAAAAAGAACCTGGCACCGGCCTCCGACATGACGAAACAGGCGGTATCCGACAGTCGACCGGCCTGGGTCAACCGAATCGACTTTTCCAGTGAAGAAGCCGGCAAATCAACCATTATTATCGGCACAACAAAACCGATAACATATACGCTTAAAAAAACAGCCGAAAAGACCCTGGCACTGAATTTGGTCGAAACCAAAATACCCGAATACCGTCAACGGCCGTTGATTACCACCCGCTTTCCCAGCGCGGTGGATATGATTGTTCCCACCCAGGGCTCCGGTAATGTAACCGCCATAGCTATCAGGATGCGAGAATCCGTTCCTTATTTTGTAGAGCAGACGGATGATCTCCTGATGATCCATTTCGAGGCATCTTCCATACTGCCAAGACCCTTTGACCCATCCAGTCAGCCTGCCTGGCAGCGTGCCATGACCCAAGAGCAGGTGAGCGAATTTTCTTCCAAAGCGTCTGCTTCGACCGCCCTTGAGCAATCAGCGGCCTTGAAAACAAAAGATATCAAGCCTTATACGGAGCCCCGCAGGCATTACAGCGGCCAGAAAATTGCCCTTGATTTTTACGATACCGACATCAAAAATGTGTTTCGAATATTGATGCAGATCAGTGGTAAAAATTTTGCGGTGGATAAGGACGTGACCGGCAAGGTCACCCTGAGTCTCGACAATCCCGTACCCTGGGACCAGGTGCTGGCGTTGATCCTGAAAATGAACGGTCTTGGTCAGGTGACTGACGGCAATATCATACGGATCGCCAAGCAGGAAACCCTGACCAAGGAAGAAGATCAGATGCGGGCCAAATTCGAGGCTCGGCAAAAAACGCAGCAACAGGTCAAGGCCCTGGAGCCGTTGGTCACCGAATATATTGCCGTGAGTTATTCCAATGCCAAAAGTGATATTCTGCCCCATCTGGAAAAAATTATCACCAAGGACCGCGGCAGTCTGAGTGTTGACGAGCGCACTAACCAGGTCATCATTACCGATACGCCTGATAAGATTGCCAAAGCAAGGCAGATCGTGTATCAGATCGACAAGGTCACACCCCAGGTGATCATCGAGGCACGCATTGTGGAAACAACCACCAATTTTTCCCGCGAACTCGGTACCGAGTGGGGAGTGGGCGGAAGCAGAACATCCGCTAGTCTGGGGGGGGATCTTGGCTGGGACATGGCCATGAATTTGCCGGTGAACGCGGTGGGGACCATTGGGCTGAATTTCAGCCGGATTATCGGTTCTACCCTTGCACTGGATGCTCAGTTGCAGGCCATGGAATCATTGGAGAAGGGTAAAATTGTTTCTTCTCCCAGAGTGGTGACACTGGATAATAAAAAGGCGATGATCAAGCAGGGGTATGAGTTTCCGTATTCGACAACGGATAATGACGGAGATGTTACTATAGAGTTCAAGGATATTGATTTAATGCTGGAGGTAACCCCCCATATTACATCGGATAACCGCATTTCCCTCAATGTCCATATCACCAAAAATGATATCTACATTCTGACAGAGGAAGCACCGGCGCTGACCACCAAGGAAGCCCAGACAGAATTGCTGGTTAACGACGGGGATACATTTGTTATCGGTGGTATCATAAAAACAAATACGAATGTTACCGATAGCGGCGTTCCCGGATTGATGAAAATTCCCCTGCTCAGATGGCTTTTTAAAAGTGAACAGAAGAGCAGCAGCAAGGATGAGTTGTTGATTTTCATCACCCCCAGGATTGTTCAACTGGAACAGCGCAATACTCTTTAACCACTTTGGGTTAAATCGATCATAAATAAAAACGATAAGGCCGGGCAAATGATTTTGCCCGGCCTTTTTTATTTTTGTATGGGCAGGCGTTTGGCCATTTTTTCGGCCTGCATCGCCAGTTCACTGTCAGGAGCGAGATCCATGATTTTTTGATAGGACGATAGTGCCTTGGAGTAGTCGCCTGTTCGCGTATAGACATCCGCCAGATAAAAGTAGGCACCAGTATGTTTTGGCGCGTAGGTAATTGCTTTTTCAAGGGTTGCTGCTGCTGCAGTTAATTTTCCTGATGCCAGATAGGTTTTTCCCAGCCCCTGTAATGCAAAAGCAAAGTGGGGCTCAAATTTAAGCGCTGCGGTGTAGTATTTTTCCGCAGAACCATAGTCCTGTTTTTCATAGTACACTTCGCCCAGGTTGGCCAAAGGATAGTGCGGCGTGGCATATATGAGGTCGGTCGTTAGTTTTTTTAATGTTTCAATCGCCTTGTCATAGTTTTTTTGTTTAAAATACGCTTTGCCCAGGCTGTTTTGGACGGCTGCAAAATCGGGCTTGAGGTCAAGGGCGGTTTTAAAGTGATGAATCGACAGGTCATATTTTTCCATTGCAAAATAGGTCAGTCCGAAGTCGTTGTGCAGAAAAGGATCATCGGCATAATATTGCTGCGCTTTTTGCAATTCCTTTAAGGCGCCTCTGTAGTTACCCTGCTTTAGATACACCTCGGCGACAGTTCTTATTTTCGTCCCCTGCTCTTTTTTTTGTTCCCAGTTAGTTGTGGCACAGGCCGTGGTCAAAAAAGCGGTCAGGAGAACAATGGGTAGTGTTAGCAAACGCTGTTTAGTGGTCATAACATTGCCTCATTTTTAAAACGGGTAAGCGTTCAGAATTTTAATATTTAAAAAGAGTGTAAGGTAACCTGTACAGTTGAGAAATAAAAACATTCTATCAAATTTATATGTAAAAAGATAGCGCCGAGTGATACGACGCGGGTTCAATTTTTACCATTTAATGTTTAATTGATAGGGCGATAATGAGTCACTGAAATCCCATTTTCCTGCAGAAACTGGGCGATATTTTTGTTCAAGTCAAGTGTGCTAAAAAGGATTTTTGATTGTCCGTTCTGGATAAGGTGGCCGGGAAGGGTGATTGCCGTATTGAATGCTTTCGGCCTTTTGGCAGCCAGAAATATCGGTCTTGTCTGGAAAGGGATGGACAGGGCGGTCAATATCTTTTGCAGCAGCATGTCGGTTGTGTCATCTGGTTTCAGTTGCACAATATCAAGGCCTGATTGCCTTATGGCACTGATGGCATCACCGTACAGATCACAAAAATCAACCAGCATCAACGGCCCGTCGGTACTTGAAACAAGATTTGAACGGGCCTCAACCTGTATGCCGGCATAGGGAAAGGTGATGCTGGTGTCAGATGCATAAGAAAATCCAAGGGATATGATAAGATCTTTGACAAAGGTTCTGCTGTCCGGAGCGTCAACATCGGCGAGTTTTTGGGTGACGCTGCTTTTGTTTTGCGATTCAGGCAAGATGTGTGTGGGCTCAGTTGTTTTGGGGTATACGATTTCTTTAAGCAGGATGTGATGGCCCGCCAGGTAACGAACGATGGCAGGTGGGGTTCGTTCATCGTTATTTTCAAGCAAGGTAATACACAACCTGTCCTGTCCATTGTTGTTAAAAGAGGGAGACCGGGTGATCCAGTTTGCATGAATGGTAATATCCATGCCCTGGTCTGTGAAGGATAGATGGTTGTCTTCATAGAGATCTTTCTGCCTGGATAAAAACAGGTCAAGAAACTGTCTTAAAGAGAAATGGCGTGCGCCTGATAGCACTTCGACATCAGGCCAGGAAGATCGAATTTTATCCAGATCTGTTTTGAATAAGATCTCCTTGTCCTGAAAAATGATGTGCCGGCCGTTTTTCAGTTCAATTAATGGAAATTGGCTTAGGTCAAGTTGAAAGTCATCTCCGCCGTGGGTTGGGAAATAATAAGAGCCCCTGTTACGCAATCGGGCACTTACAATCCGGGCGGCCTTTTCAAGGTCGGATACGGGCCGTTCATCTTTTTTTTGATCCGGATCCAGGCTGTCAGTTTCTTTTGCAGATAGTGCCAAAGGATCTTGTGGGTCGGGTGGCGGCCCCAGGGGGGCGTTCAGTGATATTTTTGATTTAAGTTCCCCTGATTCATCAAACAGGGAGGCATACCAGGACTGGCGGGTAATCGCCATGTCGGGCACTTGAATGGTCTGGCCGGCATAAATGCGGTCCGGGTTGGTGATATCTGCGTTAAGGCTGAGAAGCAGTTTCATGCCCCGTTGAAATGCTTTTGAACCAAATGGTGCAAACTGACGACTCATGATGCCGTATAGGGTATCGCCGCGTTTTATTTTTTGTTTGCTGGCGTATTGATGCAGGATGTCGGAAACTTTGGAAATCGTAACAAATGGAATGGTCACGACGCCGTCGGCCTGGCCGGGCAACGAACCGTAATCCATTTTTTTCAGTGGAATCAGGATGGTCTGGCCTGGCCGGATGGTGTTGATATTCCGGACATGAGGGTTGAGTCGTTTAAATATAGCTAAAAATTCAGGGAAATCCCTGTTTGATATCTCTCCTTTTTGCCGGAATAGTTTATAAACCCAGTCGTTTTTCCGGACGATGTAGGGTTCACATAAAATGTCCTGGTTCCTGTCGCTGCGAACAATATAGCTTTTCTGCTGGAGTAGATCGCTGCGCACATCGGTGCAAAAAAACAGGGACAACAAGACAAGCAGGCCGGAAAGACAACTACGGTATGGATCGGCACCCTTCATGAATCAGGCGCCTTCTTCAGGTTCAAATCTGTCGCAATATAGTCACAGGTGGCTGCGACAAAGCGGTTTAAATCCTCTGTATCCAGGGGAGCGCCCGGCGCTGGGAACCTGTCGATGGTTTCGGGACGGACAAGGCTCGGCCGGTTGACGAGGGCCGGGTCGGGGGTAATTTGAAATTCATCGGAAAATGTGTTGTCAAAATACATTTCCTGGAAACCGGAAAATTTTAAGGCATGGGCCGTTGAGTCAACGATGGCCACTTCCTGCTTGTGAACAAGTCCCTGCTTTATGGCGGCATGAAGGCCGGCAAGGGATTCACCCCCGTGGGTGCATGCGATATGGCCGTTGCGATTGGCTGAAAGTGTCCAGTCCATGATAGCCTGTTCGGTGACTTCCGTGAAAAAAACGTTTTGTTTTCCGGATAACTCGTTATACAAGTTTGTCAGATGGATGACCCGCGGCATGGACACGGGATTGCCGATCATGGCAGCCTGGGCGACACTGGGTTGTACGGTGACGGCCTTGAATTTTCGTTTGGCAGCATCGGATTCCAGATAATACCGGTAAACCGGGTTGGCATGTACGGACTGCACGCCGATGATTTTGGGCAACGTAGTAATGATGCCCGTATCATAGAATTTGAGAAAGCCGCTCATGACCGCCGTTATATTACCGGCGTTGCCAATGGGCAGAACAACAACCGTGTCCGCCATATCATATTCCATATCCTGCGCAATCTCATAGGCGTAGGACTCCTGCCCCAATATGCGCCAGGCATTTTTGGAATTCAGCAATGCGACATTGTATTTTTCAGACAGGGCCTCAACCACTTTCATACAGTCGTCAAATACACCCGGGATCTCAAAAACCCTGGCACCGCTGCCAAGGGGTTGACTGAGTTGCTGCGGGGTGACTTTTTTATGGGGCAGCAGCACCGCTGATTTGACGTGTGGCTGCAGGTATGCCGCATACAGGGCCGCTGCCGCCGATGTGTCGCCGGTGGAAGCACATACGGCCAGAACGTCCCGGATCAGACCCTCTTTGATCAAATAGTGAATATAGCTCAAGGCACTGGCCATACCCCGATCCTTGAAAGAGGCACTGGGGTTCTGACCGTCGTTTTTAAAGAAAAATCGGCACCCCGTTTTTTCCTGCAAGAGCGCGTTGGCTTCGATGATGGGGGTATGGCCCTCTCCCAGATAGACAACTGCATCCAGGGGAATCATGGCACCGATAAATTCATGAAAGCGATAGATTCCCTTCATGGCAGGCAGGGTCAACATTTTGCGGTAGTCGAATATCTGGTGCCAGGTTTCCGGGGAAATCTCTTTCAGGCGGTGGAACTGACGGTCCTGAATCAGCAGCACCTGGCCGCATTCCGGGCAGGTATAGTGCAGTTGTTTAATGGGAACTGTCAGGCCGCATCCCAGACAGTGGTAAATCAGCTCGCCGGATGGCCGGGGAAGAATATACGGTTTTATTGTATCGGGGAAAAGTTCCGGTTTCAACGTGATATTCTCTCCATGCCGTTCATGTAAGGTTGCAGTGCTTCGGGGATCAAAACCGAACCGTCGGGTTGTTGGTAATTTTCCAGCAGGGCTGCAACGGTACGGCCGACGGCAAGGCCTGATCCGTTGAGGGTATGCACCAGTTCGGTTCCTTTTTTATTTTTGGGACGAAATCGGATATCTCCGCGTCGGGCCTGAAAATTTTCAAAATTACTGCACGATGAAATTTCACGGTAGACCCCCTGGGCCGGCATCCATACCTCAATGTCATAGGTTTTGGCCGCTGAAAATCCGAGATCGCCGGTGCACAGTTCAATGACCTGGTAGGCGATGCCCAGGCGGTCCAGTATGGTTTCGGCATTGCCTAAAAGCGTTTCCAGTTCGGCATAGGAGGTTTCGGGGTGGACGAATTTGACCAATTCCACCTTGTTAAACTGGTGCTGCCGGATGAGTCCCCGGGTATCCTTGCCGTAAGAACCCGCCTCTGAGCGAAAACAGGGCGTATAGGCTGTGTAGAATATCGGCAGATCTGATTCCTCTATGATTTCACCCTGGTGGATATTGGTAAGCGGCACTTCCGCCGTGGGGATTAGAAAATAATCCCAGCCTTCAATTTTAAAAAGATCCTCTTCAAATTTAGGGAGCTGGCCTGTGTGGGTCATGGTTTGACGGTTTACCATGAAGGGCGGCAAAACCTCCTTATAACCGTGTTCAATTGTCTGGATATCGAGCATGAAATTGATTAAAGCCCTTTCCAGCCTTGCACCGGCGCCAAGATAAAGGGGAAACCGGGCACCGGTTATTTTGGCGGCCCGTTCAAAATCCAGGATGTTCAGATTCGTTCCGATAGTCCAGTGGGGAAGTGGTTCGAATTCAAAAGAAGGGGGCGTGCCGATCTGTTTAATAATCTTATTATCGGATTCATTCTTACCGATGGGAACCGAGGAATGTGGCATATTGGGGAGGCTCATGGTGATTTGTTGTATCTGTTTCTCACTATCGGTCAAGGAAACTTCCATTTCCTTTATTTTCGCAGCCACACGCCGCATTTCCGCCATTTGAGAATCCGCATCTTTCCCTGCTTTTTTCATGACTGCAATCTGGTCGGAAGCAACATTGCGTTGGTGCCGGAGTTCCTCGATTTCTGTAAGAAGGACGCGGCGGTTTTTATCGGCGGTTTCAAATGTATCAAGGTCTGCCTCTGCACCTCGATTGGATAGTGCCATCTGAACTTCAGATAAATTTTTTCGGATAAACTTGATTTCCAGCATAACAATACCTATTTTATTTAAATTATTAGCTATACAATAAAGGAAGCTGGGAAACAGGTAATATGTCGATTCGCATATACCTGTTTCCCAGTGTTTAATTCTTTTGTTTTATATTTGCAGACAGATAACACGAGGTGGCTATTTAGTCAATGATTATTGCAAGTTGACTTTGTTTGTATATTTTTGTATAATATAAAAATAAACAATACTAGTTGGGAGAACAAAATGGAGGAGATTCAGGAAAAAAAACGTGAAATTCGCATTGAAACAGCTAACCGGCTGGGCCTATTTTCTAAAACTGAGTTGGAAGAAAAAACACGGGCGGTTGAAGGTCAGCTATTTGAATTTGCCAATTTCCTGGAAGCAAAAATTGTTTTGATGTATATCAATGACAGTAATGAGGTAGATACGCGGGAAATACTTAAAAAATGTTTTGAGTATAATAAAATTATTGTCCTGCCGATTTTTGATCCCAAACAGAATAAAGTCAAAATGTTGAAAATTGATAAACTTGACACTGATCTGAAACTCGGTAGTCGGGGCATATTGGAACCTGACCTGCACCGGTGCAAGGTTGTGCCCATAGACAGCCTTGACATTGCCATCATTCCCGGTACTGCTTTTGATGAAAAAGGGGGGCGCATAGGATCTGGGGATGGCTATTATGACAGAATGATCCCCAAGTTGCCTGTTACCACCCGAAAAGTTGCCCTGGCCCTTGAATGTCAGATTTTCCCCCAGATTCCAATGGAATCTCATGACAAATATATCGATATTATCATTACCGATAAGCGTGTTATTTATAAGATATAGCGAAACCGGGCACGGTTACAAAAATATGGAATTGAAATCAAGAATGCTTCAATCTTCAATTGGGTGTCAATTTTTCAATGCTTGACCCTCCGAACGCTGAACAGGACCAATGAGCTTTCATGGTGAAAGAATTACTGAAATATGAACGACAGCGGGAAGAGATGGTGACGCGTCAGATCCAGGCGCGGGGTATCCGTGACCCGAATGTATTGGCGGCAATGCGGAAAGTACCGCGGCATCTTTTTGTAAGTGAGGCTTTGGCCGATCAGGCCTATGGTGATTTTCCCCTGCCCATCGGGGATCAGCAGACCATATCACAGCCATATATTGTTGCAGAGATGACCCAGGCCCTGGAACTTTCGGGCAATGACCGGGTTCTTGAAATCGGCACCGGTTCGGGATACCAGGCTGCCATTTTAGCGGAAATCGCGTTTCGGGTTTATACCATAGAACGGTTACACTCGCTTTTTATAAAGACCCGCAAGCTGTTTGATGAACTTTATTACCACAATATTATCACCCGTTATTCCGACGGCACCACCGGGTGGCGGGATGAAAGCCCCTTTGATGCCATTATCGTTACCGCCGGGGCACCCAAAATTCCACTGATGTTGGTCAATCAACTGGCATCAGGTGGCAGGATGGTACTGCCGGTGGGCGGTCAGCACTCACAGGAATTGATAAAAATTTATCGTGATGAAGATGGCGTTCATCAATCCAGCCTCGGGGGCTGCCGGTTTGTCAAGCTTGTGGGGGAAAACGGATGGGCCGTACCTCGTTGAAAGGGAGCCGTTTCTCCTGGAAAGAGGCGTTCTTGGCCAGCCCGGGACCCCGATCTTTGAAAAGCGCAGCACTGCTTTACCTTAAAGGCGTCTGCATGGGAGCGGCCGATATTATACCGGGGGTTTCCGGCGGAACCATTGCGCTGATTACGGGAATATATGAAAAACTCCTGCAGGCTATAAAATCGGCAGATATGGAAATGGCCCGTAAGGCACTGACCTTGGATATTAAAGGGGCCCTTGCCCGGATTCATATCCGGTTTCTGCTTTGCCTTTTTTTAGGCATCGTCACATCCATTTTGAGCCTGGCCCGATTGATGAATTATCTGCTTCTTTACCATCCGGTATCAATCTGGAGTCTGTTTTTTGGTTTGATTGCAGCATCTGTTCTGGTCGTGGGCAGGCGGGTTGATCATTGGAACCCGGGGACGGTTATTTTTTTTCTTGCCGGAGCCGGAGCCGGGTATTTTATTGTTAATCTTATTCCGGTATCAACACCCGAAGATCCATTGTTTATTTTTTTTTCCGGTATGCTTGCGATCTGTGCCATGATTCTCCCGGGTCTAAGCGGTGCCTTTATCTTGCTGATTCTTGGTAAATACGAGTTTATTACCGCTACTTTAAGAAACCCTTTTTTAGTGCAACATATTTTGATTATCCTGGCCTTCTGCTCGGGTTGTCTGGTGGGGCTTCTTGGCTTTTCAAGGCTTCTTAATTATTTGATTCGTAAATATCATGGCCTTATGCTTGCTTTTCTTACCGGGCTGATGGCCGGTTGCATGCAAAAGATATGGCCCTGGAAACAGGTTCTGGATGTCAGGACAATCAATGGGCACGAGCATATTTTGTGGGGCGGAAATATATTGCCAGCAGCAGTCGATATTCAGGTCGTTGCTGCCGCAGCGCTTGCTGTTTTTGGTTTTATCGTTGTTGTGGTGCTCGAAAAGCTGTCTGATGAATAACGCCGGATCTAACTGTTCAAGGTTGTTTAGACCGAAGACAGAAGGTTATTTATACTGAAGGGATGCTGTCTATTTGGCGGGCACAGCCCATTATAAGATGCCATCTTCTACCTGTTGCCGGTCAGTCAACGTCAGTGAATTTTTCTTTTAATTTTTGATTGACGATGGGGGGGACCATTCCGTTGATGTTGCCCCCGAAACGTGCGGCTTCCTTTATGATTGTTGAACTTGTGAAGATCCAGCGCAAACCGGTCATCAGAAAAACCGTCTGTATATTACGGTTCAGTTTGCGATTCATCAGGGCCATCTGAAATTCGTATTCAAAATCGGATACGGCCCGCATACCCCTCAGAATACCACAGGCCTTTTTTTGGACGGCGTAATCCACGAGAAGTCCACCATAGGTGTCAATTTCAATACCGGAAAAACTTTTTAAACTGATTTCAAGCATTTCAATACGTTCAGTAATATTGAAAAGGAATGTTTTCGAAGGGTTCGTCAGGATTGTGACGATAATTTTATCAAACAGTTTGAGACCCCGCTTAATGATGTCAAGGTGACCATTGGTCACCGGGTCGAAAGATCCGGGGTAGATTGCAATTCGTTGCATACAAAACCTTTCCTTTTGATGGAGAATGTGAATTAAAAAACGTGACCCATCCTGTTTGTTATAGGTATTTTTTTTGTTTTTACGATTATACGCCATAGCTTAGAAACGATACGGCTGTTTTGCCATATTTTCTTTGGTCATAAAGGTTGAACGCCCTGATATCTTCTGGAATTTTTTCAAGAACACTGTGCTCAATGACGATGCGGGCATCGTTTCTAAGCTGGTCGCTGGTTTCAAGCGCTAAAAGAGCCGGCCTGATAAAATTTTTATGATAGGGCGGGTCCAGCAGCACCAGGTTAAAGTTATGGCTGTCCGTTATTTTGCCTAACGGTTTTAAAATATCACGGTTCAAAACAGAGGCCTTGGAATCGAGACGACAGGCGTGGATATTTTTTTTTATGACAGAAAGCGCATCACGGGAGTTATCGATAAAGATAGCAAAAGACGCCCCCCGGCTTAATGCCTCGATTCCCAAGGCCCCGGTTCCGGCAAACAGATCAAGCACTGTGGCCCGGGGAATATGAAATGCAAGAATATTAAATATGGATTCCCGCACGCGGTCGGCGGTCGGTCTTGTCCGGTCGCCCATTATTGAAGTGAGTTTTTTGCCCCGCAGTTCCCCCCCGATAATTCTCACCGCCATATCCTTTCAATCTCTAAACGCATAGCCGTTTGCTAAAAAATCGCCGGCAACGATGAAGCAATTGTTTTTTTTATATCGACATTTCCGTTACTCTTTTTTTAAGATAGCTCAAGGAAACGTTTATCGCTTTTGCCGTTTTGCCGATATCATTATTATGTTGTGACAATTTTTGACGGATAAACTCAGCTTCAAAGGCCTTTTGTGCATCTTTCAGACTGGCTGGGGCAAACAGTGTTTTTCGAGTTTCTGAAGATTTTTCTTTTTCACTATGATTGTACGGTGCCGGAATATCTGAAATTTTTATAGTATCGTGTTTAACCATAATGGCCAGTCGTTCCACCATGTTTTTTAATTCCCTGACATTTCCCGGCCAGTCATAATCACACAACAATTTGAGTGCATCCGGTGACAGTTTCTTTTTTTTGAGCTGGTTGTGTTTGGCACTGTCATCTAAAAATATTTCCATCAGCACGGCGATATCCTCTTTTCGATCTCTTAAGGGCGGAACGGTAACGGGGATTACATTCAGGCGATAATAGAGGTCTTCTCTGAAGTTGCCTTTTTCTATTTCAACTTCGAGATCCTTGTTGCTGGCTGCAATAACGCGAATATCCACATCTAATATTCTGCTGCCGCCAATTCTCTGGAATTTTTGTTCCTGCAGGACACGAAGAATGATAGATTGGGTTTTCAAGCTCATGTCGCCTATTTCATCGAGAAAAAGTGTGCCTTTGCTGGCGAGTTCAAATTTGCCACGGTTTTTTATCGTTGCACCGGCAAAGGCGCCTTTTTCATATCCCAGCAGTTCGTGTGCAATGGTTTCTTCGGGGATGGCAGCACAGTTTAAATCGATGAGCGGCTCTTCCGACCGGTGGCTGAGTTGGTGGATGGTTTTGGCCACCAGTTCCTTGCCGGTGCCATTTTCACCGGTTATCAATATCCATGCATCTGTGGGCGCCGCGATGGCAATTTGTTTTTTCAGGGCCGCGATGGCCGGGCTGTTGCCGGTGATTGAATTTTTTTCAATGGTTTTTTTGCGAAGATAACGGTTTTCCTCTTCGAGCCGTCTGAAATTCAAGGCGTTGTTGATGGCCACGATGATTTTGTCGATGGAAAGGGGTTTCTCGATGAGGTCGAATGCACCTATCTTGGTGGCCGTGACGGCTGTTTCCACGGTCCCGTGACCTGTTATGATAATGACCTGAATAAAGGGATTTTCCTTTTTTATCTCCTTTAACGTCTCAATACCGTCAATGCCGGGCATCCATATGTCCAGCAGGACCAGATCCGGAGACTCGGCGTCGATAATTTTAAGGGCCTCGTATCCATTGGAAGCGGTGGTTACCGCAAATCCTTCATCAGTGAGCAGACCGTGTAATGATTTCAGTATCGACGGCTCATCATCAACAATCAGAATTGATGGAAACATGCTTTTACTCCTTACAATTTATCATTAATACACCGATGATGACTTAAACTATTTTTCCCATAAAAACTACAAAAAATTATCACGACACTCTAAATACCCGCATTCATACGGGAAGTTCTATGATAAATTTGGCACCCCGGGGTTGGTTGTCCTGGACCCGAATCATACCGTTATGATCGGTTATAATGGTGCTTACAATTGTAAGCCCCAGTCCCATACCACTTTTTTTTGTTGAGAAATTGGGTTCAAAAAGACGAATTTTATCTTCATCCGAAATGCCGGTTCCGGTGTCCGCGATTTCCAGTCGAATCATTTTTAATATGGGATCGTGGGCCAGTGTGATCAACAGGGTCCCCTGTCCGACAATGGAGGCAACGGCATTGTCCACCAGGTTGATCATCGCCTGTTTTATCTGTTGCCGGTCAAGCCTGATCTCCGGGATCGTATCTTTAATATCGAAATTGAATTGTATTTCAGGATGGCCTTCCCGATAGAGTGCCAGGGTTTCTTCAATGATGGCCTGCATGTTGCAAGGCCTGGGATTGGCCGTCGGAAATCTTGCAAACGATGAAAATTCATTGACGATATTTCGAATCAGCTCGACATGATCGATGATCATTTGAGTGCATTCTTCAAAAATCGGTTCGTTAACCTGTTGGGAATACCTTCGTTTCAGTCGTTGAGCAGACAGGCCGATGGGGGTTAGCGGGTTTTTGACCTCGTGGGCAATTCGGCGCGCGACCTCTCTCCATGCGGCCATTCGCTGGGCTTTTTCAAGTTCCGTTAGGTCATCAAAGACCACGACAATGCCCATGTGTTGCCCGGTGTCATTCTTGAGGGCATTGATATGCAGCATAAAACTGCGGGGGCGCCCCTGGATCGTCACCTTGAGAGGCAGTTCAAGTGATTTGCTCAAGGAGTTGTTCAAATTGTCTATGATATCATTGGCGAGCGTTAAATAACGGTCATTTAATACTGTTTTGTAATTTTTATTGATGATATCTATGGACTTCATATGCATCAGCCTTTCAGCTGATTTGTTCATTGTTGTGATGAATCCGCCGGCATCAAGGGTAATGACCCCTGCCGATACATTAATCAGCACAATTTCCATGTATTGACGGCGAGCTTCTATTTCGATGTTTTGTTCACGGAGCATACGGGCCGAAAGTTCAAGTTGTTCCCGGTTACTGCGTAAGTCCCGGGTCATTTTATTGAAAGAAGTGACCAGACTGCCCATTTCATCATCTGCAACCCGTCCGATGGAAAAACTTAAATCTCCTTCGGCAACCCGCCTCGTCCCCTCGGCAAGTTCCTTGATGGGGATACTGATGGTTTTAGCCATATAAAAACCGAACCATATCGCACAAAAAACAACCAGCAAAGCCACAATTGAAAGTGTAATATAATAGGTAATTTGAATCGGTTTTTTCAGCAGCAATATTTGCTGATATTCTTCTATTCCTCTGGATATGGATGCCATTTGTTCGGAACGATCCAATGGCATCAGGATGTTTAGTACAACGAAAGCTTCGGCCTTTTGTGGATTTTGCCCAAAGGGTACCGTGGCAATGGTTCTGACAAGTTCCCCCTCCGCGATCGTGTTCAGAATCGTTTGAACCATGGTGCCATTGGGCTTTTTTTGAAGATTGTCTGCAGATACAGCCATAAACGGTTTATTCTCAAGATCGGGTGACAGCGCATAGGTGATACGTGCGGCATTTGATCCGTAAACTTCTACTGCGTGGAGGTTGAACTCCCTTTGTACGACTTTGATGTAACGGGAAAGGTCTTTTTTGTTTTCAGGGGCTAAGAGGTTTTTGTTTTTAAGTTGATATGAAATTCTTTCAAGAAAAAAAGCATTACTTTCTTCCATATGCTGGTAGATATTTCTGCCAACTTTAATTGAATTTTCAAGGGCCTGTTCCACAGGAACATTAAACCAGAATTCGATGCTGGTGGTAATAAAGTTAATGGAGAAGAAAAAAAGAATACCCGCAGGCAGGAGTGAAAGTGCGACAAAGGCAACCACAAGCCGGGTGCGGAGCTTGGCCCCCATGACTTTTCGTTTTCTATCATAAAGCAGTTTGACCAGATTCCTGAAAACAAGAAATATAATTAAAATAAGCAGCAGCAGGTTTATGTTGATGAGAATAAACATCAAAATGGTGTTTGAAATAGGAAAATTACCACCAAAATGGATGACACGATTTTCAATCAGCGTTAAAAGCGCAATAACGATGAGGCTGCAGACAATAATAATGACCTCACGCTTCCTCCGTTTGCGCTCATCTTGCGAGAGAAATTGTGTTGATTTTTTGAAGCGATTATTTTTCATATATAGTTTCTGAACGAAAGCTTAAATTGTAGCTTTGACGTTTGTGGGTGTGATATCATTCAGCAGTGTCAACCACTTGCGCCGGTTCGAGTTGAAAAATTTAATTTATATTAAAATACCAATAGAATAAAAACGCCATTCCGGTCAGCCTTTTTTACAGGGTTGCCGGTATGGTTCAGTATATGAAGTCTATTGTATACCAATCGGTTTCAAAGTCCCATAAAGAAACAAAAAAAAGAATATAATGAAGATAAAAGGGCAGGGTAAGTTTGCTGAGTTCAGCTTTGGTGCGTATCTGGTACTGTTGGCCTTTTTCCAGTCTGGCCAGGGGAATTATTTTTAGGCTGCTGATTTCCGTCATCAGCTTCTGGGCTTCCTGAAAGGATTTGACAACCACAGGGCCACTGTTTTTCCATGATCGGTGGATTAAAAATTCTTTTTTCAGGGTATCATATTTAATGGTGCTGTTAATTTTCCAGGCGGCTATTTTTTTGTCCTTCCACATTTTTTTAACTTGATAAAGGTTAATGATAAAGGAAAAAGAAGCCGGTACGCCACTGAAAATAGCGGTGTTCATTTTTTCCCGAAAGGCACCTTCAACATTCATATAAAGTAACAGGTCATCACGGGTATTGGTAATGATGATATGGGTCAGCTGTGCTTTTTGAGCAAAAGCAGTGTCAGAAGTGATCATGAAAAAACAGAGGAGTATGGCCCCTATTTTACGATTGAATAAATGTTTCATTGAATTTGGTTTTACAATATTGTCATGTGTTTTGAAAAACAAGTGTTTCCCAGCAATCTTTTTTTGAGAAAATTTTTTTCAGCAATGCATGATTAAAGGCGTGGCCGGATTTGAAGGCTTTTACATGCCCGATGAGGGGAAGTCCCAGAAGAGAAAAATCACCCATGCAGTCAAGCATTTTATGCCGCACAAATTCATCTTTATAACGGAGTCCGCCAGGATTTAGGATTTTATCCTTGTCGATGACAACGACATTGTCGAGGGATCCGCCGCGGGCCAGGCCGTACATTTTTAAATATTCATACTCATGCAGGAAGCCAAAGGTGCGGGCCGGGGCGATTTCTTTTGCAAAGACCCCATCCGATATATCAAAGCAGCTGGTCTGTTTTTTTATTAAGGGATGATCATATTCGATGGAGCAGGTTATCTTATACTTTTCTGACGGGAATATGGCGACGGATTTACCGTTTTCATGCAACTCGATGGGCCGTTTTATCTTTAAAAAACATCTGGGCGCATTCAGTTTTTTGATGCCACCGGATTTGATAAGGGTTGTAAAGGGTTTGGCGCTTCCATCCATGATGGGCATTTCGTAACCGTCAATCTCAACAATGGCATTGTCGATGGAAAGCCCTGCAAAACTGGCCATAAGGTGTTCGATGGTTGAAACAATGCAGCCCCCGGCGCCTATGACGGTTGCCAGACTTGTGTCCACGACCTGATTAAAGTGAGCGGATATGCTGGGCGTGTCCGGAAGATCCGTTCGGATAAATTTAATACCATGGTTAGCGGGCGCAGGTTTGATGACCAGGTTAACCTGTTTGCCGGAGTGAATGCCGACTCCTGAGCAAAAATTCGACTGGGCCACTGTTTGTTGTTGATACGATACCTGCATTGTTATTCCGGTTTAACAAATTTTATTGTTTGGCCAACACCGTCGGTGATTCCCCGAAGCGATACTTTTTAACCCCTATTTTTAGATGATCGATATTGTTTTAGCAATAAAAAAGATTGTTCTTGGTCAGGGCGTCTGTTATAATTTGTCAATTCATATACTTATGCTTTCGATCGCAGATGAAATTTCAAAAAAGGGGGCAGTGTGCTTGCAAAGGTCTTAAGCAGTGCGGTAATTGGAATAGATGCGTATCTGGTTGAGGTTGAGGTTGATATTGCCCAGGGGTTGCCTAATTTTACGACCGTTGGCTTACCTGAAACTGCAGTTAAGGAAAGCAAGGAAAGGGTTAAAGCGGCCATCAGCAACTCCGGATACCGGTTTCCCGATGATCGGATAACCGTTAACCTCGCACCGGCCAGTATCAAGAAAGAGGGCACCGGGTTTGATCTTCCCATTGCCTTGGGGATATTGGCGGCTACCCGGGTTATTTCCCAGGAAATTATTTCAAATTATCTTGTTCTGGGTGAATTGTCCCTGGACGGACGCATCAAACCGGTCAAAGGATCGCTGTCCATGGCTCTGGCCGCCCGGCAGGCGGGATATAAGGGCATCATCGTGCCTTTTGACAATGGCCGTGAAGCTTCCGTGGTGAGCGGTATTTCCGTGCTGCCGGTCAAAACACTGGCTCAGGTGGTCGACTTTATCCGTGGTTTTAGGCGGATCACGCCGGAGCAGATCGATATTGCGGCCGTGTTCAGCCAGCAGACCAGCAGTCAGGTGGATTTTTCGGAAGTCATGGGGCAGGAACATGTTAAACGCGCCTTGGAAGTTTCTGCTGCCGGTGGGCATAATCTTCTGATGATGGGCCCACCGGGGTCGGGTAAGACAATGCTGGCCAGGCGTCTGGCCACGATTTTGCCGCCACTGACGTTTGAAGAGGCAATTGAGACCACCAAGATTTTCAGCGTAACAGGGTTGCTTGAAAAAGATCAGGCCCTGGTGACGCGGCGGCCCTTCAGGGCGCCCCACCATACCATTTCGGATGCCGGATTGATTGGCGGCGGTCATGTTCCACGTCCCGGAGACGTAAGCCTTGCCCATAACGGTGTGCTGTTTCTGGATGAACTGCCCGAATTTAAAAAGCATGTGCTGGAGGTTTTGCGTCAGCCCCTGGAAGACTTAAGGGTGACGATCTCCCGGGCCTCGTCAACGATTACCTACCCAGCCAGTTTTATGCTGATTACCGCCATGAACCCATGTCCATGCGGATATTTTTCAGATCCAAAACATGAATGCCACTGTACCTTTCAGCAGATTCATCGGTATCGGTCAAAAATTTCAGGTCCCCTGCTGGACCGTATCGATATCCATGTGGAGGTTCCCGCCGTGCCATACAAAGATTTAATGGGGGACAGCAACGCTGAATCTTCCGAGAATATCCGGCAACGGGTTACCGCTGCCAGGGCAATACAAACGGATAGACTCAGGCGTACAAAGATACACTCCAATGCCCAGATGAGCAACCGGCATATCAAGCAGCACTGCCGCCTGGATGATGCCTCCTGTACACTTCTCGAATCGGCCATCAACAAACTGGGGCTGTCGGCCCGTGCCTATAATCGGATTTTGAAAATAGCCCGCACCATTGCCGATCTTGCCGGCGAGTCGGATATCAAAGTGGCGCATGTTTCAGAGGCGGTTCAATATCGGAGCCTTGACCGGGGCAGGCTTCATATCTGAGTTAAATCATTTAAAAACAAGTTTTCCCTTTTCAGCTTCTTTTTCTACGATAACAGTGTCCTGATCGATGAGGATGATGGTATATCCCTCGATGGCGCTTTTCTCCCGAAGAACACGATTGTTGATAACAACCATACGATCCTTTGGGGTCGGGGACCATGAAATTGCCTGTAATTTCAGAATTGAGGGGTCAATAATGGGAATATCCGGTATTGTACTGATTTTGTCGACCTGGCGGGGGGGCAACGCCCGGGACGTCCGGGGAACGGATTTTTCTTTATTCTGTGTGATGGGGGTGCCGGTATGGGCCGGCATGATATGGCTGGTGTTGTTATCTGATGTCGTCGATGAAGACGGCCGGGCCAACTGTACCCCTGTCGCCGGTACCGTCTGGTTCAACGGATCTATCTGGCCAGTTTCTTTCGGTTTCAGATCGTCTTTGACCGTATGCGTTTGTTTCTGCACGGGGGGAGGTGGCAGTTTGTTCCCCCCTTGGCTTGATCGGGCGTCCGGACCAGGGACGCCGATTTCCTGTTTGCCTTTGGCCATATCGGAAATTGGTTTTAAATTACTGGCGGGCCGGTTGATTAGAAAAAAACCGCCAGTGGCAATGATAAAAAAGAGGGCAATGAAAATCGACACTACACGCCATTGAAGGATTGCTCGAGTGGTGGGGCGCCCTGTAAGCCGCCGGCCTTTAGCTTGCTGGGTGCTGGTGGTTTCGAGTTTTTGTAGTGCTTTTAATATAGAACTCAAAATAGTAATTCCTGATCAATTTTCTTTAACATGTGGTATTTTAAATGATTTAGAGTGGTTATAGAGAATAATCTTGGTCATGGGCCCCACTAAACCATCTGGGTTGAGGCCGTTTTTTTTCTGGATTGTTTGAATTGCCTTGCGGGTAACCGCATCATAATCTGAATTGTCTGGAATTTTATCAAAGCCCATGACTTTCAGATGGTGTTTCAATGCAAGAATGGTTTCCGGGGGTGACGTTATCGGGGCAACACCGGTGTAGTTGGAAAAATTTTTCCAGGGAATATAGACCATTCCAGTCCAGTACTGTTCCAGTTCTTTTTCTTTTAGGGTAATGATTTCGAGGCCGGGGCCGTTTTGCAGACAAAGCCCACTGGCTTCGATCTTTACGAGTGCGGAATATCTCAAGGCTGCCTCGGCTAATGGTTTTAATTCAAGAATGGCCGGCAAATTGAAAGTTTTAACAAGTGGTAGATCCGCCTTCAGTCGCAGGAGGGAAAAGCCGTTTTGTTCGGCGGCGATTCTGAAAAAATCATAGTTGTCTGCCAGGCGGTGTGGATAAGGTGAGATCTTTGTATTGGTCTGCCATAGATCCAACACAGTTCGCAGGGCATTATCTCGGGATTTAAAAATATTAATACCCTGAAATTTGTCTCGGAGATCCTGGCTATCAGGAGCAGATGGCATTGCTGCATTTGTCGGCAATTCATTGGTTGTCGGTTTTGTTGTTGTTGATTCTGTTTTCTCCCGGCCACTGGTTCCAACGACCGAAACAGTCGGCGTTTTTGAGGGGGGAGGATCGATTATTTCAGAGGGCACTGCCTCTGGGGCGGGCTGGGGCGTTGCCGGTAGAAGGGGGGGATGAATTTTTATCGGCATGCTGCTATCGACGATTTTATTAGGCGATGGTACCCACACCCTGGTGTCTGGGCGGTTCGGATGGTAGAGAAAAAATAGAAACACGGCTGAGACCAATAGCAAAAAGCTTAAACCTGCCCAGGCTTTTTGGGAAATCGGCTTTTTTTTCAACCGTTCCCGCCGGGTCAGTTCCCGGATAGCGCAACGGGCCGCCCTCCAGGAAACAGATTTTTGATCAAGGGTAAAAGCCGTGAGCAGCGCCCGGTCACAGGCAATATTGATCAAGCGGGGAATGCCGTCGGAATAGGCGTAAACGGCACGCAGTGCCAGGGTGCTAAATCGGGTTCTTACTTTGCAGGCAGCTATGTTGATACGGTGCCTTATGTAATCGGCCGTTTCTCTGAATGTCAGTGGCAACAGGCGACAACTAAGCGTAATGCGTTGCCCAAGCTGCCGAAGGTCATAGGAATCAAGGGTTTCTTCCAGTTCAGGCTGGCCCACAAGGATGATTTGTAGAAGCTTGTCCTGAGTTGTTTCCAGGTTGGAAAGCAAACGGAGTTGTTCCAGGACAGATTTGGACAGATTCTGAGCCTCATCGATGAGCAGGAGTATTTTTTTCCCGGCGGCTTTTTGGGCTATCAGAAATTCATTGAGGTTATCAATCAGACCTTTGATACTGTTAGGGGTTGAATCGATTCCAAATTCATCGTTAACGGCTTTAAGCAGTTGCATGGAATCAAGTTTTGGATTGAAAATATAGGCGGCCTCGAATTGTTGATTAAGACTTTCCAGAAAAGAACGGCATAAGGTTGTTTTACCGGTGCCGACTTCCCCCGTGATTTCCACAAAACCATCCCCTTGAGACACCGCATAGGAGAGATGCGCCAGCGCTTCTTCGTGGCTGCGGCTTAGAAACATAAAGGCTGGGTTGGGGACCAGTTTAAAAGGCAGTTCCCTGAAATTGAAAAAATCTTTGTACATCCACGATCCTTTTGCCGTACCATGTATACATGGTACCGTTCCAGCCGTTCACTTTTTTTATCGATGGAAAAGTTGCCTTTCTATCTACCGTCATTCTGATCAAGGGCTTTTCCGGGAAGGCGATTCGATCATTTTTGCCAACGGATAACCATATATAGGCATAAAAATGACCTTCAGTCAAAGAGTGATACGGATAAGCACCTGACAATGTTTCATGGGCAGAAAGGATTTTCCAGAAGATAGCAATATATTCGGGAGGAGGCACCGTGGGGCCGTTTTTACTTGTATTCCTAGTTGGCAGATATCCCGGAACGTACAGAACGTACTGCCGGGCATCGGATGTTTAAATGAACAGTGGCGTCGGACAAATGAGTTGAAAAATTAAAATTGTCTTTTTTGCCCGACCCCACAGTCGGATTATATCCTTTTTTCGGGACTTCCTTTCCTGCGACGGATAACGTCAACCCTAAAGGGCCTGGCGGTTACTGTCCCAAGTTTTTCTGTAGATTTTTCACTCATTTCGAGCATGGCCCGCAGTTTGTCGTCAAGTTGTTTTCTTTTTTTTGGATCCATTCTTTTTATCTTGTTTTTAATTAATTGGGGGTTATGAATCTTTTGGCCATCTATGGTTGTCATTTTATGTGCAACAGATATTCCGTTGTAATGTCGACGTGTCAAAATGGTTTTTGATTCGAGTTGATCGAATATGCTTTAAAATGATGTCTGCTCTCACGGTTTTTCCCGGAAGGATCTTTTTTCAGGTGCCCCTCGCTGATGGGATTTTCCTTTCCCCAAAACACACAATACTTCAAAGAAGAAAGGACATCGGCTAGGAAAACAGCATGATTAAAGAATGTGCCATACTTATGGCTTTGGTGAGATAATCATCAGGAAATGCAAAAAAGCATCCCCGGATTAGCTATTGCTTTTATTCGATGGTTATAGGCTTCCTATGGTAATTAAAATAGTATTAGTGGCACAGATGTCTGTGGATCTTGATAATAATTGAAAATATATATCAGATGTATTTTTATGCAATAGAAAGATGCTAATTATAGTATAAAAAAAAGAATTGCAAGCGAAAAAGGAAAATTTTTTTCAGGGACACGGAATATTGCATCTAATTGTTAAGCATCAAGTCCGATAAGGCTTGCCGCAGACCTTGCAGCAATCGTCCGGACCAATCACACCGATGCAGTTTCCATCACTGCACAGTCTTCGATTTTCCCAGTCCAAATTTGCCTCCCCCTCAAGTGCATCCGCAAAGGGTGCTTCGGTATCCTGTACAGTGGGTATTTTCAGAGAAACATCTATGGATGCGTCGTTGTCAGATGGCTGTATACCGGTATCCGGAAGTTCTCCATCAAAGGGTTTGCCGCAGACCTTGCAGCAACCATCCGAACCAATTACACCAATACAGTTTCCATCGCTGCACAGCCTTCGATTTTCCCAGTCGGTATCAATGGTTCTTTCTTCTGTATCGATTTTTAGGGGGGTTGCGTCAGTCATTATTTTCTCCGGGGGTGTCTCTATGGGCTTTTTATTATCGTTGTGTCAGATATTGCCGATGTTTATGAACGTCATGAATGTTTAATGTCAAAACTGATAAGTCGCAAGGATTGTTGTTATCCGCATTTTGTATATCCGCACAAGTGACAGGTCATGCAGCCTTCCTCAAAACTTATGGTTTGGCCGCATTCCGGGCAGGCTTCCCCCATCAGGCTGTTTTGCGTGGGGCCCTGCCCTTTGTTTGTACTGTTTTTAAGATAACGGTTTTCCAGAACCCGGCTGATGGCATCGGGAATCGAAAGCACCAGGCCGCCGTTTTGGAACACGGGATACTCCCCTCCAATGCCTTTTAGCTGGTTCACCACCCTTTCCACCCTTACACCGGACCTGAAGGCCAGGGACACCAGTCGGCCGATGGCTTCGGTTTTGGCTGTTGCCGATCTTCCGGATTTGCCAATGGTTGCAAATACCTCAAAAGGCCTGCCCTGATACTCGGTGACGGTGACATAAAGATTCCCCATGCCGGTTTTGACCTTGGTGGTGAAGCCGTTGAGGGTTTCCGGTCGTTTTTTCACCGCTGTCATGAAGCTGTCTTCTGTTTCTTTGCTTTCAGAAAAAGAGAGCACCTGGTTTTTTTTACTGCCGTCCCGATAGATGGTGACCCCTTTGCATCCGGATGTATAGGCCAGGTCGTAGATTTCCAGTATGTCGGATATGGTGGCGTCATGGGGTAGATTTACTGTTTTTGAAACAGCATTGTCCGTGTATTTTTGAAAGGCTGCCTGCATCCGGATATGCCAGGCCGGGGAGATGTCATGGGCCGTTACAAAAACATTTCGGACCGCTTCGGGAATTTCCTTTAAACCTTTTATGCTTCCCCGGTCGGCTATTGTTTTTATCAGATCTCGACTGTAAAACCCCTGATCGCGGGCCGTCTTTTCAAAGTAGGGATTGATTTCCATGAGATGGTCATCGTCCATGACGGTGCGGACAAAGCTTAACGCAAAAAGGGGTTCTATGCCGCTGGAGGCACCGGCAATAATGCTTAAGGTGCCTGTGGGGGCAATGGTTGTGGTTGTGGCGTTGCGGTAGGCGCAGTTTTTTTTGTTTTTGAAAACGCTTTGGCCATGATTTTCAAAAACACCCCTTTCTTTGGCCAGCAGGCAAGAGGCCCTGTGGGATTCATGTTGAATAAAACCCATGGTTTTTTCAGCGATTTTCAAGGCTTCTTTTGTGTTGTAGGGGATGCTCAATTGATAGAGCATATCTGCAAAGCCCATGACCCCAAGCCCTATTTTGCGATTGCCCTGTACCATTTTCCGGATTTCCGGCAGCGGATATCGGGACATATCAATGGTATCATCTAAAAATTGCACCGCCAGATGAACCGTCTGTTTTAACTGCTCAAAATCGATTGCAGGACCTTCTTTTGTTTGAACGATAAATCGGGCCAGGTTGACGGAACCGAGATTACAGGCTTCCATGGGTAGCAGGGGTTGTTCGCCGCATGGGTTGGTGCTCTCCATTTCACCTATGGCCGGGGTTGGATTGTCCCGATTGATGGTGTCTAAGAATATGATGCCCGGATCGCCGTTTTGCCAAGCCTGGCGAACCAGGGCCTGGTAAATGGTGGCGGCATCCAGTTGTCCTGTTTTTTTATGATCACGCGGGTCAATGAGGTCATACGGCTGCTTATTTTTTACGGCATCCATGAATGCCTGGGTGACACCCACGGAAATGTTGAAATTGTTCAAGGCGGTATCTTTTTTTTTACAGAAAATAAATTCTTCTATGTCCGGGTGATCGATCCTTAAAATCGCCATGTTGGCCCCCCGGCGGGTACCGCCCTGTTTGACCTGCTCGGTGGCGATGTTGAAAATTTTCATAAAACTCACCGGCCCGGAAGCGACGCCGCCGGTGGTCCCCACCCGGCTGTTTTTGGGCCGCAACCGTGAAAATGAAAAGCCTGTACCGCCACCGGATTTATGAATTAGAGCTGCATTTTTCAGTGTGGTGAAGATGCCTTCCATGCTGTCTTCAACCGGGAGGACAAAACAGGCTGCCAGCTGCCCCAGCTGGCGGCCGGCATTCATCAGGGTGGGTGAATTGGGCAGGAATTTGAGGGCAGCCATCATGCCATAAAACAAATCTTCCATTTTTTTAACATGGGCCCGGTCACCGTATTTTTTTTCAGCCCGGGCCACATGACGGGCCACCCGTCGGAACAGCTCTTCCGGGGTTTCGGTCACATTGCCGTTGCTGTCTTTTTTCAGATAGCGTCGTTCCAGGACCCGGCGGGCATTTTCCGACAATGGAATGTCGGGTTGGACAAAGATGGATTGATCCAGGCGGATGGGGGCCCCATCGGTGAGCCCAAGTTTTTGAAGCGTGGCCTCAATGAATTTTTCGAATATGGGAATGGTGAGGGGCCTTGGTTCCATTTTTGCCATCTGTTTTCGTATGGATTGTGTGATGGACAGGGCCTGATCCGGCGCAAGTTGGTTGTTGCCGATCAGAAGCGCTGTCAACTGATCGTCATCCCACATGGGATTTGGCAGGGCAGAGCCCCCACTGGCCTGCGTCGAAAGTTGGTCTTTTGGTCCCATGGGATATCTCCGAAACAATGGATTGAATTTTTGTCATCCTGATTCGGGCAAAAAAATACATGCCTTTTTAAAGATTGTAAACGGATAAATGAAGAATGCCGAATTTTTCATGCAAATACCGAAATAGATTCGAGAAAAAGTTTTTCATACAACATATTGTATGTCAAGATAAAAACATGTCAATATGCATCGAATTTAACAATGAGATGGCCTGACTTGGGAAGGTGGGCGGGTATTGGGAAAAAACCGTGATCAGTGATTATCCGTTTTGCCGTCATGTTTTCCATTCTGGTATCGTTTTTCCCCATACCAGCTCATCTGTCGGCATATCCCCCGGATAATGCTGACTTCCCGGGCCCGCAACGGCAGGCGGTTAAAAAAATGACGCAGTTTATTCATCCAGTACGCAGGGTTTTCAGGGTTTATATAACTGATCCTGACCAGGATGTCACTGAGTTGGTCGTACATGCCTTCCAGTTCGTGTCGGTTTGCCAGGCGGGGGGTGAATTCTCCTGCCATCGGATGCCGGACCTTGAACAGTTCATAACAGATGACCATGACCGCCTGGGCCAGATTAAGAGAGGAAAATTCAGCAGTGGGGATGGTCACCAGGGCATGGCAAAGCTGGATGTCGGCATTGGAAAGCCCTCTGTCTTCGGGACCGAAAACAATGGCGACCTGGTTTTCGCACGTAATGGATACCAGTTTGTCGGCCAGCTTTGCCGGTTGATCAATTGTGCGGCGCTGGCCCCCTATACGGGCCGTGGTTCCGACAATGTAGTTAAAATCAGCCAGGGCTAGGGGCAGACTGTCATGGACAATGATTTTGTCAACAACGTCCGCGGCCGCATGGGTGGCCATTTTCCGCACTCTGGAAATATCAAAATTTTCCGGTTCCACAACCACCAGGGATTTGATTCCCATATTGCGGATAGCCCGGGCAGCGGCCCCGATATTTTCAGGATACCGGGGCCGCTGGAGCACGATGGTGATATGATCTAAATTTATTTTGTCAGGCATCAGCCAACGATTTCGAAGCGATTGAAAAAATACCCGATTTCAAAGGCGGCCGTTTCCGGCGCATCGGACCCGTGGACCACGTTTTTTTCAATATCGGTGGCAAAGTCAGCCCGGATGGTTCCTGGAGCAGCTTCTTTGTAGTTGGTGGCCCCCATCAGTTCACGATATCGGGCGATGACATTTTCTCCCTCCAGGGCCATGACCACCACCGGACCGGAACTCATAAAAGCGGTCAAGCTGTCAAAAAAAGGTCGTTCTTTGTGCACTGCGTAAAAGCCCTGAGCCTGTGCCCGGGTCATATGAATCATTTTTATGGCGGCGATTTTGATGCCATTGGTGTCAAACCGTTTGATCACTTCACCGATGAGTGCGCGTTTCACGCCGTCAGGTTTGATGATTGATAACGTTCTTTCCATTGTTTATCCTTTCTTCCGATATTTTGTTGGGATGACTGCTTATTTTCCTTGGTGCCTTACCAGAAGGAAAACGGCAAGTCAACGATCTAGTGTTCACCCGGAAAGGGTTTTTTTGATCACGGTCATCGTTATTCAACCGCGGTCAGTTCACCCACGAAACTGCCCACAACAACCCGGCTTTTAATTTTTACAGGTATTCTGCGGCTGTCGGCGGTAATCCATAACTGAATTTTGGCCCGTTTACTTTTTTTAAAGACACCGCCGACGTCCTTGAGTTCGGGCTCCACCAGGTAGGTCTCAAAGGTTCCCGCAGGAACGGTAATGGTTTCTTTCTTTATGACGGCAACCCGGCCGGAAACGGTTTTTTTCCCGTCGGTTACCGGCCGTGTGATGACCGCACCCGGATAAAGGTCGGCCCTGCGGCAAAAATAAAATGCAGACAGGGGATCAAAGGTGCCCGGTCGGATGGTTATCGGTTTGCGTTTTTTGCCATAATTGATATATTGGGCGGTATGGTGATCCCAGTCAAACCGGACCATGAGATCCTTTTTTGTATTACCGGCAATATGTTTTTCCGTATACAAAACAGAGTGCTGTAGGTCGACGTCTGTGTATGCATCCAACTGTTCACGGACTTTATAGAAAATATCAACAAATTTATTGGTCTTTACCCGCATGCTGAAATGCCTGGTTTCAATGCTGTTGATGGTCTGATTCGGGAAAACTTCGAGAATGGCTTCGCCGGCGGAGATGACTTCCCATTTCAGTTTGAAGGTAAGCTTTTCTTTGATATAAAAGGCGTTTACCGGCTCACCTGCCACCCAGGACGGGATAAAAAACAGTGTGATTGCCAAAAAAAACACCCCTGTCTTAGAGATCAGATGCGTCATTGTTGTGGATATGAAATTCAAAACCGCTAAAAAATAGATGTTGACCATAGGGGCGCCTTTAGATGGATCGTGTGACAAAAAACAAATCGATTAATCAGGATATCTCAAAAACAGATGGGGGTGCAATCGTTTTCTGATCTAAAAAATGGATGGCTGATGCTGTCCTCACAGCAGACACAAATGCGTTGACAATACCGTGATCCCATTTTATGGTTTTTGTAATTGGTCAAAGGCAGAATTCCTTCAGCCAAAAACAGAGGTGAACTGTATGCCCATATATGAATTTTTTTGTAAAGAGTGTAATACGCTGTTTAATTTTTTTTCCAGAGCGGTGAATACCACCAAGAGACCCCGGTGCCCGAAATGCCATCACCCTTTAAATCGTCAGTTGTCTGCCTTTGCTTTTACCGGCCGGGCAGATGAAAAAACGGACATGGACCGGCCGCCCTTGAATGAACCCAAAATGGAACGGGCCATGCAGATGCTGGCCGGAGAGGCCGGTCGGATGAATGGGGATGATCCGCGCCAGGCCGCCGATCTTTTGCGCAGACTTTCCGACATGACCGGCCTTGAATTGGGAAACGGCATGCAGGAGGCCCTGCAGCGGATGGAAAACGGTGAAGACCCGGAGCAGATAGAGGCTGAAATGGGTGATCTGCTGGAAGCTGAGGACCCTTTTTTAATGCCCGGGGAAAAGGGCGGCGGCACAAAAACAGATCGTCCGGTCCCGATCCAGGATGAGACGTTGTATGATCTGTGATGATGAACAACCAAAAGAATATAGGGTGTCTATGACGCAGAAACTTTTCAGCCGGATAGAGGCTATTGCAGGGGATATCACCCGCCTGCAGGTGGACGCCGTTGTCAATGCCGCCAACACCACTTTGCTGGGTGGTGGTGGTGTTGACGGCGCGATTCATCGGGCGGCCGGTCCCGAATTGCTGGCTGAGTGCCGGACCCTGGGGGGCTGCCCCACCGGCGAGGCAAGGATCACCAAAGGATACGAGCTGCCGGCGCGCTTTGTGATTCATACCGTAGGACCGGTATACCGCGGCAGGCCCGGGGACGGCAAATTACTGGCCGCCTGCTATTCAAACAGCTTGAAGCTGGCGGCGGACCACTTTATCGAAACCATTGCTTTTCCGGCTGTGAGCTGCGGTGTTTACGGCTACCCGGTAGCAGCTGCCTGCGGCATTGCCGTTGATACCACCATGGGATTTCTGGCAACACATGACCTCCCCGCCAAAGTTATGTTTATTCAGTTTTCCCCTGAAAATCTGAAAATTTATCAGGATTATCTGGCGGCCATATCCATGGCTATATAATTGAATAAAGAAAAATTATAGGAAAGAGATGCAGCAGATTAAATTGCCACAAATGAATTGCGAAACGGTGAGTCGTGAAATCGGGGATTTTGTCATTGCGTCGGTTCTGGCAAACCAGTCCAGCGGATGCGTCATCGGCCTTTCCGGTGGCGTTGATTCCAGTACATGTGCGGCGCTGATAAAGACCGCTTTTAACAGATACAACAAAACCCATACGGACCATCTGGGGTTGGTGGGATATAGTCTGCCGTCAAACACGAATAACGATGAGGATACCGCCGATGCGAAAGAAGTTGCACGGTATCTGGATATTCCCTGTGAGGTGCTGAACATTGAAGCCCTTGTCCGGGCGTTTAAATTGACGAACATAGAAGCATTTGAGAACAACTATGACCGGGGCAACCTGATATCCAGAGTCCGGGCCAATGTTTTATCAACAAAAGCGGCAACCGAAAAAAAAATTCTTGCCGGCACCGGTAACAAAGATGAAGATTTCGGCATTGGCTATTACACTCTTTTTGGGGATGGTGCCGTTCATATCAGTCCCATTGCCGGTCTGTCAAAACGGTTGGTGCGGGAAATGGCCCTGTTTTCAGGACTGCCGGATCATATTGCCTGCCGGACACCCACTGCCGGGCTGGAACCCGGCCAGAGCGATTATAAGGACCTGGGGTATGACTATGATATGGTTGAACTGATTACCGAAGGTATGAAACAGGGGCACACGGCGGCCCAGCTTGCCGTTCATGACCAGGTGGTGGGACCGGTTACGCGGCAGATAGCCGAATATGAAGACCGTTTCGGGATAAAAAAGTGGGATGCGGTCACCGAAGTTATTGAGGATATCCTGCGGCGCCATCTGACGGCCAGATCAAAAATGAAAATCATTCATCCGCCGGCACCTGTGGTCACCCTTTATTATGAGTAAAAATTGACGGTCTCGTACAAAGTCCAACTCCTGCGTTGTGCTGCAGCCTGCAATCATTCAACGGTCGATGGTTACGCCTCATGATTGCAAAATTTACATGCCTTGAATTTGAACTTTTTACGAGACCGTCTAAATCCGTCTTTTTACGAGACCATCAAAATTAGGAAGGGGTCAAAACCTGGATTTGTGCTGTATTTTAACATGAATCACCCGTGGTTGCCCTGATCCGACAGGGTTCTTTGCTTGACATAACCGGCAAAGTGACTTAAAAAATTACATCTTTTGCACACCATGCCCGGGTTTTATGCCGGTGCCGAAATTAATTATACCCTTAAATGAGAAAAGGCCATGTTGGATTTTTGCCTGACGGCCAGGATGTTTGTCATACCATGAAAAAGAAAAATCCCATCGACAAGATCAGAAATATCGGCATTATCGCCCATATCGACGCCGGTAAAACAACGGTAACCGAACGAATTCTTTATTATACGGGCCGGTCTCATAAAATAGGTGAGGTTCATGACGGTGAGGCCGTGATGGACTGGATGGCAGATGAACAGGAGCGGGGCATCACGATTACCTCGGCGGTTACCACCTGCCAGTGGCGGTCGAATAAAATCCAGGTTATTGATACGCCCGGGCATGTGGATTTTACCATTGAGGTGGAGCGATCCCTGAGAGTTTTAGATGGCGCAGTGGGGGTTTTTTGTGCCGTAGGCGGGGTCGAGCCGCAGTCGGAGACAGTGTGGCGCCAGGCCGATAAATACGGTGTCCCCAAGGTTGCCTTTATCAATAAAATGGATCGGGTCGGCGCTGATTTTTTCAGAACACTGAAAATGATGCGGGACAGGCTCAATGCCAGCCCTCTGGTCATGCAGCTGCCCATGGGCGCCGAGGATCAGTTCGCCGGTGTCATCGACCTGATCGATATGCAGCAGATTACCTGGGACCCGGACAGCCTGGGGGAAGATTATCAAACAGGGGATATTCCCCCGGAATACCGTGAAAAGGCGGATGAATATCGGGAAAAACTCATTGAAATTTTAGCCGAGGTTGACGACGATCTGATGGAAGCCTATCTGGCCGAGGAACCGATTGACAGGCAGATGCTCATGGATGCCGTTCGCAAGGCAACCATAGCCCTTAAACTGGTTCCGGTTTTTTGCGGCAGCGCCCTTAAAAACAAGGGTATTCAGCCGCTCATCGATGCCATTGTCGATTTTTTGCCCGCACCAACGGATATTCCTTCCATGAAAGGGGTTCACCCCGAAACAGGCGCTGTGGTGGAATGTCCGGTTCGGGATACGGCTCCCCTGGCGGCCCTTATTTTTAAAGTATCCATGATGGAGGGCCGGAAGCTGAGTTTTGTTCGAATCTACAGTGGTACCCTGAACGCCGGAAGTGATGTGTTCAACCCCGCACGCAACAAAAAAGAGAAGCTCTCACGCATTCTGCTGATGCATGCCGATAAGCGGGAACGCGTCAATATGGCCGGTGCCGGCAGCATTGTGGGGGTTGTGGGGCTGAAGGATTCCTCCACCGGGGAAACACTTTGTGATGCCGACCACCCGCTGTTGCTTGAAAAAATGGAGTTTTACGAACCGGTGATCTCGATAGCCGTGGAACCCAAGACCCATGCAGACCAGGAAAAGCTGGATCAGGTGCTTGAAAAATTTACCGCTGAAGATCCTACCCTGCGGGTACGCCTGGATGCGGATACCGGTCAGACGATTTTATCCGGTATGGGAGAACTGCATCTTGAAATTATTATCAGCCGTATGCTTCGGGAATTCAAAACCAGTGTCAATGTGGGCAAGCCCCAGGTGGTGTACCGGGAATCCATTGCCCGGGAAATTGAGGCATCTTGCGTATTTGACAGAGAGGTGGCGGGGAAACACCATTTTGGCGAAGTGAAACTGCGACTCGCACCGAAGCCGAGGGGCACGGGCATTGTCTTTTCATCTCAAATTACAGAAGAGATGATCCCTGCGCAATTTATCCCGGCAATTGAAAAAGGTGTTCTGGAGTCGCTGGCAAGTGGTGCCCTCATGGGGTATCCGGTGGTGGATGTTGAGGCCGTGCTCATTGGGGGGACGTACAGAGAATCTTTAGGAACAGACCTGGCCTTCACCGTCAGTGCCTCCATGGCTTGCAAGGAAGCACTTGTCGCAGGGGAACCTTTTTTGCTGGATCCCATCATGGCGGTGGAAATTCTGGTACCAGAGTCCTTCATGGGTGAGGTGATCGGTGACCTCAATTCCCGCAACGGAAAAATTGAATCCATTAATTCTGAGCGCGGGGTTCAGTCCATCAAGGCCGTTATTCCGCTGGCAAGGATGTTCGGGTATTCGACGTCTTTACGTTCGGCGACCCAGGGACGAGGAACGTTTACAATGCAATTTTCTCATTTTGACCGCATTTAAATTGAAAATTTGGATTAAACACAAATAGTGGCCATTTTTGTGCCGTGGTCTGCCTTGTCGCAGCCATTATCATGTTTTACTGCTTTTTGTTGCGGGCTTCCCGTTTTGCGTGGTGCTGAGCGTCCCGGACTTTTTTTAAACGACTTTTAATTTCTTCCTTTTTTAATGGCGAAACGGACATTTCCAATGCTTTTTGCAGGTGAAATATGGCATTCTTGAACTGGGCTGTTTTTTCATAAAATATGCCGAGGTTATAGTGGGCCGGGCCGGGTTTGTTCTGCTGACTGAGCGCCTGGCCTGCAAAATAATAGGTATCCGCATAATCAGGGTCCAGCTTCAGCGCTGATTCAAAAGCTCTTTGAGCCCCGGCTAAATCGTTTAACCCCATTTTTGTGCGACCCAGGTAGAAAAAAGTCCGGGGGTTGTCGGATGCTATGGCAAGAGCCCCTTTCAGAGTGTTTTCTGCATTCTCATTCTGGCCGTCAAGAAAGAATATCCTGCCAAGGTCGGTTAATATATAGGGGTCAAAAGTATGTTTTGCCAGGGCTTTTTTCATCTGCCCGATGGCCTCTTTGCGGTCCCCTTTGCGATCCAGAATCAGGCCATACCCGTAACAGGCAATGGGATCATCCGGATCTTTGTTGATGGCCGCCTTAAAATTGATTAAGGCTATGTCCATATCGCCGTAGATGGCGGCTATCCGTGCACGGGCCCTGGAAAAAGCATAGTCATCGTTTTTGATTTTTTCAGATAATGGGTTTGTTTTTTGTGGGTGGGTTTGAATCCATGTATCAATATAGGCAATTCTGGCTTCGGAAGCCGGGTGGGTCATGAGATATGTCGGGATTTGTTTTGACCCGAACCATTGCTTGCTGCGCATTTTTTTTAGCGCTGTCAGCAGACCCGCGCCTCCATATCCGGCGGCGGTCAAATAGCTAAGCCCGATCTGGTCGGCCTGCATTTCATCTTCCCGGCTATAGGCCAGGGCAATGGTTTGATTGGTCGCCATGGAACCAACGGTTACCGCACTGGCGGCGGTGGCGGCCCCCCCTATGCCGAGAAATATGCCGGCGGCGATGCCGGCCAGCGTTAAAAGGTTTGTTTTTGATGACCTTTCAATCCGTTGAGAAATATGCCGGCACTGGGCATGGGCAATTTCATGAGCCAGAATGCCGGCCAGTTCTTCCTCATTGTCCAACGCTTCAAACAGACCGCTGTTTAAAAAAATGTTTCCGGCCGGGCTGGCAAAGGCGTTATAGGCGTTTTGTTTGATGAGATAAAATTTATAGTTAAAAGCGTCGGGTGGTGTTGCTGCCAATATTTTCTGCCCCACCTGATTCAGGTAGGTCACCAGCATGGGGTCATGAATAAGTTCATAATGCTTTAAAACCACACGCATGAATTCACGGCCCATATCCTCTTCCTGCTTGAGGGTAATGGAAAAAGCCGTTTTGGGGGCCAGGGCGTTGATGGCGAAAAATACCACCAGTACAAGTGTTATGGTTCGTTTTGTTTTTTTCATCCAAACCTCTATGAAATTGTCAGGCCTTTGCCGATGCAGCATGAAAGCTGCTTATGTCCGAGCCTATCCGTATCAATGACATATTCTAATCTACTTTTCAAATACCAAGTTTTATGATAGCATATTTCGATTATGGCAAACATTATCTGTATAGCGAACCAGAAGGGTGGTGTAGGCAAGACGACAACGGCAATTAACCTGGCGGCAGCGCTGGCTGTTTCGGAAAAAAAGACCCTGCTGGTGGATTGCGATCCCCAGGGCAATGCAACTACCGGGCTTGGAATTGACAAAAATGTCATTGGTGCAACTTTATACCACGGGATGATTGGAGAGAGTGAGGCTAAAGACCTTATTCTTGACAGCGAACTTGAATCGCTCAAGATCATCCCGGCCCGGGTTGAATTGATCGGCGTTGAAGTTGAAATGATAAATGAAGCCCATCGTGAAAAAGTGTTAAAACAGCTTTTGTCCAAGGTCTTGCATTTGTTTGATTATATCATTATCGATTGCCCGCCGTCTTTAAGCCTTTTAACGGTTAATGCTATGACGGCGGCCAATTATATATTGATTCCGCTTCAATGTGAATTTTACGCTTTGGAAGGGCTTAGTCAGCTTTTGCAGACCATCAAACGGATCAAGGCCAGCTTCAATCCCGATTTGAAAGTTGCCGGTATTCTTCTAACCATGTACGATACCCGGACAAATCTTTCCCACCAGGTGGCCGAGGATGCAGGGAAATATTTCAAGGATCTTGTGTTTAAAACCAGGATCCCCCGAAATGTCAGGTTGGGGGAAGCACCGAGTTTCGGGAAACCGATTTTATTATACGATGCAGCTTCGGTCGGCGCAAAAAGCTATTTTTCCCTGGCAGGGGAGATCCTCAATATCTGATGGTTTGCAAGTTGGTGCTTTCGGGTTATTTGGAATGTTTCAGGGAGAACCCGGCAAAATTGAATTCATCGAAAGAATAACTGCAGGAATTGCCATGGCAAATGCAAAAAAAATGAACACTCCCAAAACCGAAACCAAAAAGAGGAAAAAATTGGCTTTGGGCCGCGGCCTTGATTCATTGATTCCGAATGCCGCCGATAGTGAAAAAAACGATAGAGAATATAGGCTGTGTAATATCGATCTGATCCGTCCCAACCGGTATCAACCCCGCAGACATTTTTCCGAAGCGGATCTGGCGGATCTTTCCCGCTCCATACGGGAACAGGGTATTATTCAACCGCTGCTTGTAAGGCAGGCAGATACGGGCTATGAACTGGTGGCCGGCGAAAGACGACTGCGGGCTGCGGGACTGGCCGGCCTTGATCAGGTGCCCATTGTCATAAAAGAATTGACCGATGACAGGATGTTGGAGATGTCCATCGTTGAAAATGTTCAGCGGGAGGATTTGAATCCCATGGAGGAGGCCGACGCTTATCAGCGATTGATGAATGAATTTGGTCTGACCCAGGCAAAGGTTGCCGAACGTGTGGGTAAAAGCAGATCGGCGGTGGCTAATTTCCTGCGGCTTCTGCAGTTGCCCCCGTTCATCAGGGATAATATCATGGACAATACGTTGAGCATGGGGCATGCCAGGGCCCTGTTAGGTGCCGAGACCCCGGCCCAGCAGAGGGCCGCATGGCAGACCGTTATTTCCAGAGATCTGTCCGTCAGGGAAACCGAGAACCTGATTAAACGGTTGAAAACTGAAAAAAAGAAACCGGTCGCCGGTGATTCAAATTCCGAAGAGATCTATTTTTTGGACCTTGCCGACAAGCTTTCACTGCAGATTGGTACAAAAGTACGGATAAAAAGGCGGGGGCAGAAAGGCAGGATGGAAATAGAATTTTTCAGCAATGAGGATCTGGACCGATTATTGGGGTTTTTTAAGTTTTAACACTAAAAATGGCATCCGCTGATATTTAATGTCTCTTCACATCTTAATTGATGGCTACAACCTGATACGCCAGTCCTCTGAACTTTCCCAATTGGATCAGCAGGATATTCAGTTGGGGAGAAAAGCCCTGATTGATCGGCTGGTGGTATACAAAAAACTGAAACATCACAAGATTACGATTGTTTTTGATGGCATTCATGCCCCTTTGTTTTCCCAGAATCGGGATCAGGTCAACGGGATAAAAATTATTTTTTCACGGCAGGGGGAGTTAGCGGATGCGGTAATAAAGCGGATGGTGGCCAGGGAGCGGGAAAAGGCCCTTGTGGTTAGCTCCGACAACGACATTGTCAATTTTGCTGAATCCCGGGGGGCGGCCACCATAAGTTCTCCTGAATTTGAGAGAAAAGCCGCCATGGCTGTATTTATGGATACTGATGCGTTTGATGGGGAAGATGATGAAAACAGTGGCTGGATACCGACTACGAAAAAAAAAGGGCCGGGCCGGCGTCTGGGCAAAAGGGATCGGCGCAGTCGGATGAAAACAAGAAAGCTTTGAGTGGCTATATGACAGGGATACAATGAAAATAATAGGTGTAATTGACGGGCAGGGCGGCGGTATCGGCAGTATCATTATCAAAAAAGTAAAGGCAGTCTTTGAAGAAAATATGGAAATTTATGCACTGGGAACCAATGCCATCGCCACGGCCCAGATGCTCAGGGCACATGCCAATCGGGGGGCCTCCGGTGAAAATGCGATTGTTCAGACAGTGGATAAAGTAGATATCATTCTGGGTCCCATCAGCATCATTGTCGCTAATGCCATGATGGGTGAGGTGACGCCGAAAATAGCCGCCGCTGTTGCCGGAAGCCCGGCCCAAAAAATTTTACTACCGCTGACCCGGGAAAACATAACCCTCGTAGGGGTCTGTCCGAATTCCCTCCCGCAAATGGTTGACAGTCTGATCGAAGATTATTTGTTACCCATGCAGCGGTAAAATTCATATAAACAGTCGAACCAGTTCACCTACAACGCGTAAAAAGGAAGACTATTCATGTGCGAAGCAAATGCCTATCTGATTGAAGGAGATGAAAGCAAGTTGATCATGGAAGCCGTGGATACAGTGGAACCGGATGGTGAGGGACTTAAATTGATCAATATTTTTGGTGAACAAAAATTTTTAAAGGCGCGCATATATTCTCTGTCCCTGGTGGACCACAAGGTGTACCTGAAGGCTAAATGAACATCATCGTTGCTAAAACAGCAGGTTTCTGCATGGGCGTCCGCAGGGCTGTTGAAATGGCCTTTGATGCACCTGACCAATATAGAGAACCCATCCGTACATATGGCCCCTTGATACATAATCCTCATGTCTTGAATATCCTCGAGGAAAAAGGGATATCGGTTCTGGATCAAATCCCGGCCAAAGGGACGGGAACGGTCATCATCCGGGCCCACGGTGTGCCGCCTGATGCCAAGGAAAAACTCAAAAATTCGGGTTTCAAGGTCATTGATGCGACCTGCCCCCGGGTGATCAGGGTCCAGACGATTATCCAGAAGCATGCGGCTAACGGGTGGGCGTCAATCATTATCGGAGATAAGAATCATCCTGAAGTTATCGGGTTGCTGGGGTACGCCGGTGAAAAGGGATATATTGCCAGTAGTCTGGAAGAGCTGAAGGCTTTACCCGAGTTTGACAGAGCGATTATTGTGGCCCAGACGACTCAAAATACAGCGTTTTTTGAAAGGGTTAAGAGCTGGATCACCCGGGAACATCCGGGATATAAAATTTTTGATACGATTTGCGATTCCACTGAAAAGCGTCAGGCAGAAGTTAAAAATATGGCAGAAGTGGTGGATGCGGTCATTGTGGTTGGCGGATACACTAGCGGGAATACCTGTCGCTTGGCTGAAATTGCCCGGCAAAGCGGGAAAAGGGTCTGTCATGTGGAATCAGAGGCAGATCTCGAAGACAGGAGATTTGAAGCGATTCAAACCATTGGCATTACGGCAGGTGCGTCAACACCCAACTGGATCATAAAACGGGTTTACAGGGCAGTGGAAGCCCTGCCTTATAAAAAGGGGCGAGGCTGGCGTCGGGTTTTTTTTGCCATTCAGAGGTCCCTTCTGCTGACGAATATTTACGTGGCCCTTGGCGCGGGCTGTCTTTGTTTTGCCTGTACAGGCCTTCTGGGGATTGAAAATTACCGCCCCTATGTGCTCATATCCATCTTCTATGTCCAGTCCATGCATATTCTGAATAATCTGATCGGGGAGAAGGCTGATCGCTACAATGACCCTGACAGGGGGGCATTTTATGGGAAGTACAAGATTTTTTTATCACTCCTGGCCGTATCATCCGGCGCCGTGGGTCTTATAACGGCCTTTATCATGGGGCGGATGCCTTTTTTGATTATTTTGGCCATGAGTTTGATGGGGCTTTCATATAACCTGAAATTGGTTCCAGGGTATTTTTCAAAATTAAAATATCAAAAGATCAGAGATATTCCCGGTTCCAAAACCATTCTCATTTCCGTGGCATGGGGCGTTGTTACCGCACTTTTCCCCTCCTTGTCGTCTACAGGAGGCTTTGGGTTTGCTTCCATTATTGTCTTTCTGTGGTCTGCCGGCATGGTGCTTGCCAGGACGGCTTTTTTCGAAGTTCTTGATATGCAGGGTGACCGGATTGTCGGTAAAGAGACAATCCCCATTCTTTTGGGTGAAAAGACAACGCTGCGTTTTTTAAAGGCCGTACTTGGGGGAATTTTTTTGCTGCTTCTGCTCCCGGTTGCCTCAGGCATTGTTTCATACTTTGGGCTGCTTCTTTGTTTATGTCCCGTTTTCCTCTTTTTGATTCTTACCGTACATGAGCGGGGGTCCATGCTGCCGGGAATAAGGCTTGAATTTCTGGTGGAGTCTATTTTTGTATCAGCGGGTCTGATTGCATTGGTGGGGAGAACGTTTATTCGATAGCGGTGTTTTGTAAACTGCCGGAAAGAAAGATATTTTTTCAAGTCTTATTGAAATACGGGGAGAGTTCATGCAATATCGATTGGTATCGTTTTTTTTGTTGGCAGTTTTGCTGCTGTCTCCTGCCCTGTCGTTTGGCAATGAGCCGTTGGAACTGGTTGAGTCCCGGGACAGGGGGAGTATCAACTGGACCCGTGGCACCATGCAGGCAAGCGGGATCGGCATGCCGCCTGAAAAATATTATGATACACCCCATGTCAGTCCAATTGCCCTGCGTGCGGCCCAGGTCGATGCTGTCCGCAATCTTCTTAAGGTGGCTCAAACTGTGAGGATTGATGCCACCGTAACCGTGGATGATGTTATCGCTGCCAGCGATGTGATCATGTCCAAGGTTGAAGACATGGTTGACAGTGCCCGGCTTGTAAAAAGGGAGTATCTGTCGGATGGCACGGTTAAAGTTGTCATAGAGATGCTTTTTTACGGTGGTTTTGCCCAACTCGTGCTTCCTCAGGACATCAAGCATGTGGAACCGATTAAACCATTGGCGCCGGCCAGCCCGGCAGCGGGGCCCACATCATCTGTTTCATCGGGAATCGGCTCGATACCGCCTTCTGAAATTTTTACCGGGCTGGTTGTGGATGCGCGGGGGTTGACGATAACGCCTGTCATAGTCCCGAAAATTCTGGATGAAAACCATCAGGCGGTATATGGGCCGGCCTTTGTCAGTCGCGAATATGTTGTCCAGCAGGGCATGGCCGAATATAGAAGAGATCTGCCCGCTGCCCTGGTAAGCGACCGTGTCGCCGATCATCCCCTGACGGTTAAGGGGCTCAGGGCCAGGGGCACCATACCAACGGATATTGTCATCAGCAACTCGGATGCGGCTAAATTGCGCAGTGTCTCCGATCATCTTGGGTTTTTGAAAAAATGCCGGGTCATCATTGTGGTGGATTAGAAAAGACGCCTAATAGCGATAATAATCCGCCTTGAACGGACCTTCCGCCGGAACACCAAGATAGTCTGCCTGAAATTGATTGAGTTTGGTCAGTTTTGCTTTCAGTCGCTTCAGATGAAGCCTTGCCACCTCTTCATCCAGGGTTTTGGGAAGGGTATACACCTGGCATTTGTGATCTTTTGACGCCAGTTCAATCTGGGCCAGACACTGGTTTGTAAAACTGGTGCTCATGACAAAACTGGGATGGCCGGTGGCGCAGCCCAGGTTGACCAGGCGCCCTTCGGCCAGCATGATGATGGTTTTCCCGGACTTTAAGGTCCACCGGTCTACCTGGGGTTTGATCTGCTCCCGGCGGCATTCTGGGGTGGTCTCCAGGTAGGTCATCTGGATTTCATTGTCAAAATGGCCGATATTGCAGATAATGGCCTCATCTTGCATCATCTCCATATGATTCCCGGTGATGACGTGGTAGCAACCGGTGGCCGTAACGAAAATATCACCCATGGGGGCCGCATCTTCCATGGTAACCACTTCGTAGCCTTCCATGGCGGCCTGAAGCGCACAGATGGGATCGATTTCCGTTACCAGCACCCGAGCCCCGTAACCGCGCATGGACTGGGCACATCCCTTACCCACATCACCATACCCGCAGACCACTACAACCTTGCCGGCAATCATGATATCGGTGGCCCTTTTGATACCGTCCGCCAGGGATTCACGGCAGCCGTAGAGGTTGTCGAATTTTGATTTTGTCACCGAGTCATTGACATTAAAGGCCGGGAAGAGCAGTTCCTTGTTTCGGGCCAGGTGATACAGGCGGTGGACCCCGGTGGTGGTTTCTTCGGAAACTCCGCGGATCCGGTTTGCCACTTTGGTCCAATGGCCAGCTTTTCGGACATAACTGACCCGGAGGCGCTTCATCAGACATTGCATGTCCTTGCTGTCATAGGACTTGTCCAGCAGGGTCGGATCTTTTTCCACGGCTACACCCTGGTGGACGTAGAGGGTTGCGTCGCCGCCGTCATCCACGATGAGATCCGGCCCGCTGCCGTCCGGCCAGGTCAGGGCCTGTTCCGTACACCACCAGAAATCTTCCAGGGTCTCGCCCTTCCAGGCAAACACCGCGGCCGATCCGTTTTTTGCGATGGCGGCGGCGGCATGGTCCTGGGTGGAAAAAATATTGCAGGTGGCCCAGCGGATATCGGCGCCCAGTAATTTTAAGGTTTCAATAAGCATTGCGGTTTGAATGGTCATGTGCAGACTGCCCATGACCTTGAGGCCCTGCAATGGTTTTTCAGGGCTGTATTTTTCACGGACCGCCATAAGGCCGGGCATCTCTTTTTCCGAGAGTTTCATTTCTTTAAGGCCCAGCTGGGCCAGTGAAATGTCCGCCACCTTATAGGGCAGGGCCGGATCAAGCTCGGAAAAACAGATGGTGTCTTCTTGTGTTTCGGTTAAACGCATGTGGTTACTCCTTGTCGGCTCACACGCCAAAAGCGCATAACCCCGGGCTTTCCGTAGGAGCGGTGAACGACGGCCCCGGGGATCTGGATGCATAAAATGATGCGCCTGTTTTGTGCAAAGCCTTGTGTTTTTGAAAAGGTTTTTCTGTGCTGCTTAAAGCCCTGCTATTTTTCTGATTTCGTCAACCCGGTTTGTTTTTTCCCAGGTAAATCCCGGTTCGTTGCGACCGAAATGACCATAGGACGAGGTCTGCCGGTAAATCGGTTGTAAGAGATCAAGATATTCGATAATCGCAGCGGGCCGCAGGTCAAATACCTTCATGATGATCTCTTTCACCTTCTCTTTGGGAATGACGCCGGTTCCCATCAGATCGACCATGAGCGAGACCGGTTCGGCGACGCCGATGGCATAGGCCACCTGGATTTCGCATTTTTTCGCCAGTCCGGCGGCAACGATGTTTTTGGCAATATGACGCCCCATATATGAGGCGCTGCGGTCCACCTTGGAAGGGTCCTTGCCTGAAAAACAGCCGCCGCCATGGCTTCCCTGACCCCCGTAGGTATCGACGATGATCTTCCGGCCGGTGAGTCCGCAGTCACCCATGGGACCGCCCACCACAAAATTGCCCGTGGGGTTGATAAAATAGCGGGTATCCCCGTCGGTCATGCCCTTGGGGATCACTTTTCTAATCACCTCTTCGATGACGGCTTCCCTGAGGTTTTCATAGATGATGTCGGGTTTGTGCTGGGTTGAAACAACAACGGTATCCACTCGTTTGGGACAGCCGTTTTCATACTCTATGGTGACCTGGGATTTTCCGTCCGGGCGTAAAAAATCAAGTGCGCCGTTTTTGCGTACCGTGGCCAGTCGCCGGGTCAGTTTATGGGCATACATGATGGGCATGGGCATCAGTTCCGGCGTTTCATCGGTGGCAAAACCAAACATGAGCCCCTGGTCCCCGGCCCCCTGTTCTTTGAAAAGTCCTTCACCGATATTTACGCCCTGGGCAATATCCGGGGACTGATGATCAATGCTGGTAAGCACCGAGCAGGTGCGCCAGTCAAACCCCATCTGAGATGAATGATAACCGATATCGCGGATGGTTTCCCTCACGATTTGCGGCATATCCACATAGCAGTCCGTGGTTATTTCTCCGGCAATAAAGGCCATGCCGGTGGTGACCAGGGTCTCACAGGCCACCCGACAGCGTTTGTCCTGGGTCATGATGGCGTCCAATATGGCGTCGGATATGGCATCGGCAACCTTGTCGGGGTGCCCTTCCGTGACGGATTCGGATGTGAAAAAGAATTGTTCTTCGCTCATTGTTTTCTCCTTTGAACATGCTGCTGATCAAGGGATCAGAAGCATATTGTCTATCAAGCGTGTTTGTCCGACCTTGACAGCCAGAGCCATGAGTGCCGGCCGATCGATGGTCGGTATATCATCAAGTATCTCCGGATTACAAATATTAATATAATCAATGCTGGTTTCTGCGTGGGCCGTTATGATTTTTTTCGATTCATCGATAATGTGGGCTGCATCGATAATTTTGTTTTGAACCAGTGCCTTTGCATTGAGCAGAGACTGATACAGTGAAAGGGCTGCCGGCCGTTGTGCTTTTGTCAGGTAGGCGTTTCGTGAACTCATGGCCAGTCCATCGGATTCCCTTATGGTGGGCGCACCCACGATGTGGATATCAAAGTTCAGATCGCGTACCATCTGGCGGATAATGGTCAGTTGCTGGAAATCTTTCTGGCCGAATACGGCAATATGCGGTTTGATAATATTAAACAGTTTTGAAACCACGGTGGTAACGCCCCGAAAAAATGTCGGTCGGGATAACCCGCAAAGATGCTGGGATAGTTTTTCCAGAGCCACATAGGTTTGAAAGTCCTTGGGATACAATTCACTGGCCCGGGGAGTGAAAACGGCTTCGGCACCCTCTTTTCCCAGCAGATCCAGGTCTCTTTCCAGAGACCGGGGGTAGGATTCCAGATCTTCCCCCGGTGCAAACTGGGTGGGGTTGACAAAAATGCTCACCACCAGGGCGTCACCATGCCGCAGTCCTTCACGCATGAGGGAGAGATGCCCTTCATGCAGAAAACCCATTGTCGGCACAAAAACAATTTTTTTGCCGAGACGGCGCATTTCATTACAATGGGTTTGCATCTCCCGGGCAGTTTTTATAGTTTTGATGGCAAGAACCTCCTGAACGTATTTTGTTAAATTAAAACGCAGTTTTGTAAAAGTCAAGCCTGTGGCAATGGTGCCTGCGGTAATTTGCAAAAAGCCGGGGGCTGACCCGTGAAAAACGATCAGAATCAGCCATGATAGCAGGGTATGCCGAATGCGGGGCTCATGTCCTGAAATTGTACAAAAATTGCCATGGCCCGGAAATCTGCCAGGAGCGTTGCCATCTCAGGGTCATCTGTTTGTTCGGACCGGATATCCAGCATGGGGGTAAACCGGCTCAGCTGTTTGGGGCTCATCTCCTTGAATTCTTTTCGCAAAAAAGAAAAATCGTCGGATATCAGGCATGCCTCATATAAAAGGGCCAACAAGACCCTGTCACCATCTGCCCGCGCTGTTAGAAATAGCGCCGAAAATTGCTTTTTATCAAATTGGAGCACCGCGTTGAGCAGGTGCTTATGCATGAAATCATCCAGCGGGCAGGCCTTAAGGTATTCGAGCAGATCGCCAAAATCGCAATTTTCCGACAGTAGGCAGGCAAAGAAACCGGCACCCGAAGCGGTCCTGTTCAACCGCAGTTTATAGTGCATGGCGGGATTCAACTTTCGGAATTTTCGGATACGGACGCTTTCTCATCTTTTTCCAGGGGCTTTTTTTTCCCGAAAATTCGGGCGCCCAGGATACTCACTTCATAAAGCAGCATCAGGGGTAGGGCCATCATAACCTGGGTCACGACATCCGGCGGGGTTAAAATCGCAGCCCCCACAAAAAAAAGCAGCAGTGCGTATTTCCGGTTTTTTTTTAAAAAATCAACAGAAACGATTCCGAGACGGGCCAGAAAGGTAAGGACCAGCGGTAGCTCAAAAACCAGTCCAAAGGCCAGCAGCAGTTTTGAGGAAAAGCCCAGGTATTCCCTCATGGACGGCATGGGCCGGATGGTTTCGGTGGCAAATCCCAAAAAGAATTTAAAGCCCATGGGAAAAACCAGAAAATAGCCAAACAAAGACCCGCCAACAAAGAAGAAGGTGGAGAAAATGACAATGGGGATCATTAACCGCCGTTCGTTTTTATACAATCCCGGGGCAATAAACATCCAGAACTGATATATGATAACCGGTGCCGCCAGCATTAACCCGGTTAAAAAGGAAACTTTCAAATAGGTGAAAAAAGCCTCGGGCAACCCGGTAAAAACAAGGGTGTCTCCCTTTTCCATGACTTTGATCAGCGGATTTACCAGAATATGAAACAGTTTTTCCTTAAACCCGTATGCCAGCACAAAACCGATACATACCGCTATAAAGCAGGTGATCAGGCGTTTTCGAAGTTCTTCCAGATGGACAGTAAATGGGGCTTTGACATCATCATGCATCGGGTTTGGGTCCTTCTGCGTTTTCCAGGTCGGTTTCAGGCGTGGGATCGTCACTTTCCAATGGCTCGGATGGTAAATCCGTTTTTGTTTCGACGGGGAGGTCAGCCTCGAATGTCATTGAATCCTTGAGATCGTCTCCGATATCATCAATGGCTTCCTTGACCTCTTTTATCTCACTGTCAATGGCCATGGTTTCCTTGAAGTCAGAGGTGGCCTTTTTGAATTCGCCCATGGCTCGACCCAGGGATTTGGCCAGATCCGGAAGTTTTTTGGGTCCGATGACGATCAGGGCCACAGCCAGGATCAAAATCATTTCGGGCATGCCGATGCCAAACATATCATACTCCTAATCCGGACATTCCGGGGAAAGATGTTGGTTAAAATCTCATAAAACGTGAATTTTTGAAAAATTGTATAAAATGATCTTAAAATTACGAGACTTTGTTAATACGTGTTTTCAATAAAAGAGTCAAGGCCCACAAAAAGGGCTATGAAGATCGTTTTGTCGGTTCAAGAACCAAAAAATAGAGTGACCCAGGATGCTGCATATGGCCGGCACCGATTTCGGCCTCCGGGCCCCCGCCAAAAAACAGGTCTGCCCGACCCGGCCCCCGGATGGCCCCACCGGTATCCTGGTTGAGAACAAACCTGGAAAAATCAGACCAGCTTTCGATTTTTCCACTTCCGTCCAGCATGGGTTTTTGAGTGCCGATAAACGCCAGTGCAGATTTTGGAAACAGGCGTTTATCGGTGGCAATGGATCGTTTGGGTGATAATGGGATATTCAAAGATCCCAGGGGACCTTTTTTTTCAGTTTTAAAAAAAACGTAACTGGGGTTGTAGTTGAATATCGCCTGCATTTCTTGGGGGTGCCGGGTCAGGTATTCACGGATTTTCTGCATGGACATCTCCTCTTTGGAGATCTTGTTTTCTTTGATGAGCAGTTTGCCGATACTGCGATAGGGGTGTCCGTTGGTGATGTGATAGTGAAGATACAGGGCATCGCCGTTTTCCAGACAGACTTTGCCGGAACCTTGAATTTGAAGGAAAAACAGGTCAATGGGGTCCTTGATCCATACCAAGGGGGGGGCTTTTTGAAGCAATGTCGTGTCGGTGGCAATGGCTTTACGATCATGGTAGGGTACGATGGTACGGCCGGTATAGCGGCCGATAATTTTTTTGTTTTTGAATTCGGCGGAAAATTTTGAAAGATCAATGGACACCAGATCATCGGGTCGGCTGTAAACAGGCATTTTGTATATGGGCGTAGCTTTGGAACTGCCCTGAAGAACCGGTTCGTAATATCCTGTGAAAAGCACCTGTCCGGGTTTGCCGGTACCAACGGAACGGTAAACCCTGTAATGGTCGGCAATAAATTGCCGCAGGGCATCATGGGAGGGTGTGCCCTGAATAAAATCAAGGAAAAATTCAAGGGATTTGACCATGTGGGGGGCATTAAATTGGTCTTTCCCAAAAGAGAAGGTTCGATCAGGCGGCAGTCGTTTCATGTATTCAAGGCTCTGCAGGATACCATGGGTCAGCCCGTCATAATTCATATCATCTTCAAAAAGCGGAAATTGGTCGGTTGAAAGCCGGGTAAGGGCGGTTTCAGGCGTGATCACCGGTGGTGCCGGGGGAATTGTACAGCCGTCTAACAGGAGACATATCAAAAAGAACACTCCGGGAATAAAAAAAATAAATTTTGGATACGGGTCTTTCATGATAATTTTTCAGCCAGTCCTTTTGAAGTGGCCACTTTTTCCACCTGATTTTTCAACCAGGGCAATATCCGAGATAACCATGGCCCGGTCATATGATTTGCACATGTCATAGATGGTTAATGCGGCGACCGACACTGCCGTCAGGGCTTCCATTTCCACACCGGTCTGATCCAGGATCCGTACCTGGGCGGTAATTTTTATCGCATTTCCCGGTATGTCAGGGGCAAAGTCGATCTGAATATGGGTGATATTAAGGGGGTGGCACATGGGAATCAGGCCCGCTGTTTTTTTGGCTCCCATGATGCCGGCAATCCTGGCCGTTTCAAGGACGTTGCCCTTTTTTACCGATTGATTTAGAATGGTTTCAAGGGTTGCCGGGGTCATGGAAACAACCCCCTGGGCAACGGCAATGCGCAGGGAGGGCTTTTTGTGCGTCACATCCACCATGCGAACGTGTCCCTGTTCATCAATATGTGTAAAACCGGACATCGTATCCCCTTTTTGAAGATATCTGTTTGCAGGCTGCCTGCCCATGGTTGTCGTCGGCAACAGCCATGATTGATCATTTGTGACTTGTTTTTATTTATGTCGTAATTACCAGTTTTCCTGGATATTATCAATAAATATCGGTCCGGTCGGCAGGACAAATGCCTTTGGGAAAGAATATTTGATGATCGCTCCAGGAACACGAGTATCTCCTTAAAGCGGTTTTAATCTGCCCTCATACGCGGATCCGGTTTTACCGAAAAAGGCCATGCATAAAGATGAGCGGTGTCTTCCCGATTGTTGTGATGGACTTGACGGGTAGAGCGCCCGGTGGTACCTCTATCGGTAACTATCAGCCTGTATGATGCATGTGTATTTGTCTGCAAAGAATCTTACAGGCGACTGTGCAAACCTTACGCCAATAAAATTTGACAATGGTTCACAACCGTGATCCCAAACAAATAATCTGGTTTTTTTCATCGACGAAAGTTGACCATTATCCGGGGGCCTGCCTTATGAAAATCAGTCATAAATTAATTTGTGGTTACCTGACAATTGCGTTGCTCACAGGCTTTGCCGGTTATCTTTCATTTAAAAGCTATAACGATATTAAATATAAGTTTGTGCAACTCAATGAGACCTCTGAAACTGATTTCAAATCGTCCAATGAAATTCTTCTGGCAATTGAAAAATGCCAGACCTTTGCACAGGATATTGTTGAAAACAGATACAGAATTATCTATAAACCGCCGGAAAGCAAACAACTTTCAAAGGCGGCGGTTGTTCTCGAGGAAATGAACATCCGGACCAATCTGGTTAAGTTGGAACACTTTTTGTCCAGGGATCGGGAGACGTCCCATGCCCTGTCCGATTCACAACACGACACCGACACGATATCCAAGGAAGCGTTAACAGAATGGTTGAACTTGCGAAAAAAACATTTTTATTATCATTGGAAATATTTATCTCATTTTATCAGTCTGTCTGACCAGGAACCGACTGCGGCGTATGATTTTTTTAAAAAAACTCTGGAACCGCATTATCAGGAGAATATCTATCCCATCATTCATCAATACCGGAAAAACGCCCAGGAGCAGATGGAAATCCGGCTACGGCAGATCCTGAATGAATACATTCCCAATGTCAGCATCATCATTATCCTCTCTACCATCATAACCTTGTTTACCGTAATTTTTCTGGGTTTCTGGACCTCCCGAACCATATCCCGACCGATCCGGCAACTGACCCATGCGGCCCTTGATATCGGCAAAGGGCATCTCAACACGAAGATCAGTATCGATTCCAGTGATGAAATCGGCATTCTGGCCCAGGCTTTTAAAGAGATGGCGTATGATCTTGGACAGACAACCGTATCCAAATCGTATGTGGACAATATTATAAAATCCATGCTTGACACACTGATTGTCGTTGATGTCGACTTGACCATTACCAAGGTAAATCAGTCGGCCTTGAATCTTCTGGGGTACGATAGACATGAGCTTTTGGGGAAACCCATCAGCAGTGTCATCGTTGAAGAACAGTCACCCCCCCACACGAATATTGACACACTTATGCAGAACTGCGCCATCAGTAATCTCGAAAAATTATATTTAACCAGTGACGGCCGAAAAATACCGGTCCTGTTTTCCGGAGCCGCCATGTATGGAGACAACGGAGAGATAGAGGGAATCGTTTGTGCGGCCCGGGACATTGTTGAGCGCAAGGAGGCCGAAATTGCACTTCAGCGTGCTTACGATGAGATGGAACAAAGGGTTGAAGAGCGGACCGCAGCGCTTTTGCAGACAAATAAACAACTGCAACATGAAATAGAAAAACATCAGCGTGCCGCTAAAGCCCTTCGTGAGTCAAAAAACAGATTGCGGTTTCTGTCATCCCATATTCTGAAAGCCCAGGAAAAGGAACGTCGGCGCATTTCCCTGGAATTGCACGATGAACTCGGGCAGTCTCTGTCTTTGCTTAAGATGAAAATTGGAAGTATACAAAGAAAATGGGGCGGCAAACAGCCCGACTTGACCGAACCCCTCAGCGAAGCAAAGCAGTACATTGATTTTACCATTGAGAATGTTAGACGGCTTTCCCGTGATCTGAGCCCTTCGATTCTGGATGATCTTGGTTTGTCGGCCGCCATTGACTGGTTGCTCACCGATTTTGCACGCTATTATGATATCGATACAAATGTTGAGACCGTTGATATTAACAATTTTTTTTCTGTAGAAAAACAGATTGTTATATATAGAATATTTCAGGAGGCACTGACTAATATCGCCAAGCATGCCGATGCCGGAAAGGTTGATGTCTTGATCAAGAGTGATGGCGACAGGGTTCTTTTTTTGATTCAGGATAATGGGTGTGGTTTTGACTATGAAGCGATGGCGGATAGGGAGGTGACTGAAAAAGGACTCGGGTTGACGGCCATGTATGAAAGGGCGCTGATGCTCGGTTCTTCCCTCGAAATTCAATCGCAGGCCCGGGTGGGAACGCAAATATCTTTTTCGGTCCCCGTGTCACTGTAGGTCGGTGTAAAAAAATGCCTGAAGGGGTTTTATTAACAGAACAGATGCCATCGCCAGTCGATGCGGGGGATTGTATACATGACATCCTGTAAGATTATTCTAGCCGATGACCATATGATGTTTCGCCAGGGAATTAAAAAAATTTTATCGGAAATTGATGATATTGAGGTGATCGGAGAAGCCCGGGACGGTCTTGAATTGCTGTCTCTGGTAAAAAGGCTGCTGCCGGATATGGTCATTTTGGATATTTCAATGCCGAATATCCGTGGGATTGAGGCCACCCGGGAAATTAAAGTAATTGATACTAATATTAAAGTGCTGATATTGACGATGCATAAAAGCCGGGAGTATCTGTTTCATGCAATTTCAGCCGGTGCCGAAGGATACCTGCTCAAGGAAGATGCTGATTCGGAACTGTTTTCCGCAATTGAGAAGATCCGCCGGGGAAGGGCTTATATATCACCTATCCTCAATGTTGAACTGGCGGATAATTTTATCCAGATGTGCCGGGGCGATCACAAGCGGCCAGCTGAGAAATTGACGTCCCGGGAGCGGGAAGTCCTTAAGTTGATCGCTGAAGGTAAGACCAATAAAAAAATTGCCGACTTGCTTTTTATCAGCATCCGTACAGTGGAAAATCACAGGGCCAATATTATGCGGAAGCTGCAGTTTAAAAATACGTCTGATCTTGTAAAATATGCCATTCGAAAAAAATACGTCAGCGTTTGAGGCAATGAGGCCTCCTTTTAAAAAAATATTCAGGCCGCATCTTTTTTTTACACTGATGATGGGAACGTAAAAAACGGCGGCCGATGTTAGAACCCTGTCCTAAAAAATCGCCACATCCGTCCTTGTTTTTTACCTTCCAGTGATGAGCATCGTCGAAATTATTTTCCCATCTTATCCGCCGAGATGAAATAATTTTCGTTAAAATAAGTAGTTATACCCATGTCACTTTAGGTATATTCAGTCATTGTGCCATTGGTCAAATAGTTCTAACTATCTATGCTTAGTGAATCTTTTTTTTAAAATACGACACATTAGTATTTTGTAGCCTTGTGTTAAATCAGCCTTTTACACCGAAGGGGGTGATATCAAACGCACTCGTGTAACGAATTCAGCCAACATCAACCAACAACAGGAGGGTAAAATGTATCGCAATTTTAAATTTTCCACGGTTATCGTCCTTTTCCTGAGTCTTTTCATGTTGTTTTATGTGTCAGGAACTGCTCTGGCCGGGTGTGAGGATCCGGACACAATTACATTTTCCATCATACCCACCGAAGAAACCATTCAGGAATTGACTATCTATAAACCGGTTATTGATTACCTTGCCAAAATGACCGGGAAAAAAGTTGAATTTTACATGCCCACATCCTATGCCACCGTCGTCGAAGCCATGATTGGAAAATGGGTCGATGTGGCGGTACATGGACCCTATTCCTATGTTTTGGCCAATGGCAAGGATCCGGATATTGAAGTGTTTGCCACATATGCCAAGAAACCAGGGTATATTCAGGAAGAAGGGCCGGGCTACAAAGCCTGTCTGATTACGCGTAAAGGCAGCAAATTTACCAGTATTGAATCGCTGAAAGGAACCGTTATCGGTCTGACTGATCCGGCCAGCACGTCGGGAAATCTGGTTCCACGGGTGGTGTTTACAAGGGTCATCGATACAAGTCTGGAAAAATATTTCAAAAAAATTGTATATACCGGCGGCCATGACCTTTCGACAATGGCGGTTTATGAGGGAAAAGTGGATGCGGCTTTTGTGGCCACCCATCGTTTTGACAATGTTGTCGAACGTGGAATGGTCAAAAAAGAAGATTTCAACTACCTCTGGTTTTCACCGGCCGTGCCCCAGGATCCTTTCTGTTACCGAAACTCTCTGTGCCCCGAGTTGAAAAAAAATATCGAACAGACGTTTCTGACGTTGCACACCCAGCCTTCCTGCGCCGCGTATCTTAAAAATGTCAATTCCAACAAGTTCGTTAAGATGACCTCTGCTGATTATGATGTTATTCGTGACCTTAAGAAGGCCAAGGATGAGATTAAGAAAAATAAAAAACAATAAAAGGCATGTGTTGTCTTAAAATAAAGAGCGGTGCCATGCCGCTCTTTATTTTTTATGAGATTTGGGACCAGTTGCCATGCCGGCCTGAATTTTCGATGCTGAATTTACCATTGAAGATTTTTCGTCGATGCATCTCGGTTCATGGCAGACATTTTGAAATTAAATATGCCGCAGGTTGGATACTGAAGTTTCCTGTAAAAGTATCACGCCGCCATGCGCAGTAGCACGGCCACAAGAGAATTAACCACGGATTTGCGCGGCACAGGGAAAAGTATACCAAAATTATCATCCAGTGCCTCCTTGGCGACCAATCTTCGGACATCGGAAAAGGCAAAATGGTTGCGACCTTTAACGATATGTCGTCGATTCGGCGTTTTCTCAAGTAGGCTTGCGTAAATCCAAGCTACTGAAGTTGCCATCATGCAAAAATGCAGGTGGTTCATGACGGCTTTAGGGTGCCGGGTCTGTGTTTCCGCGCTGCCAATATCTCTTTTGAGTTCCTTGAAGGCCGCTTCAATCTTCCACCTGGCTCCGTAGTATTCGACAATTTCTTCAACGGAAAGAGTCAGGTCGGTAGAAAACAGTGCAACCCACTGGGTTTTACGATAAACCCACACAACTTGGATTGCACACTTGAGCGTTTTGAGCATCACGACACGGTTGTAAGCTGAAACGGTCCTGATACGGCCATAAAGATTGACGTTGTATTCCTTTGCCAGATGCTTGCAGCTCACGGCCAAGGATGATGCGTTTCCAAGTTTTTTACCATATTTTTTTGGACGCCCGGGACCGATTTTGGTACGGGAACCAGGCAGATCGAAAACGTTATTGTTAGATCGTAGTCGGGATATCATATGAAACCGTTGGCCCAAATTGTGATGAAGCGGTTTCCAAAGTCCGTTATTGCCGAACCATGAATCGGTTATTGTGATGATGCGTGTCGGTTTGAACGCATCGGCAATACCGATTATCATGTCAGCAGCTTGTTCCAGTTTGGTTTCAAATTCGATTTCAGGCTTGCCGAGAGCCTGCTTTCTTTTTTCAATAGTTTTCTTCAAATGATAGAAACGATAGCTCAAGGGCAGGCAGGCCCAGCGTCCTTTGACCACTTTTAACAGCCCAATGGCGACAATGTTTTGTGCCCATGGATATCTTGACTGATTTTGCTTGGCGGCATGGTCGAAGATCTTGTCGCATCCAAAAATTTTTCTACCCGTCTTTGGGTTAATGTAATCGTCCAGCGCCAAGATCAACCGGTCATTTGTCAAGGGCTCGGGAATCATCTTCCATAGACATTTCCAAAGACTTTGCCAAGGGATCTTGGGCGATGCCATGAAGGTGTAGTATCGCTTCTTTCGAATACCTGTAAACCCGAAAAGACTTTTAAGGCACCGAAGCAAGTTTGAAGTCTTAGACGAAGTAAAAGGGATAATGATCGCAACGAGCGTGTAGATAAACCAGGTTCCGCGTTCTTCGCCTTTTCGTGAATTAGCAAATTCTTTTTTGAGTTTTTTGAGAATGTCGTGTAGTATAAACATGCGAGGCCTTTCTGTGTTATGTTATTTTTGTTCTCGTAAAATAAACTTACCATAACACAGCCTCGCAATCAACACTAAATATCTGAAATAGTTATGTTTTAACGATTTTTGATTAAAATCGGAGGCCAAATATTTGTAGTAATTTCAATAGGTTGCAAAATTCCGAATTTTCATTCCTAATTACCTGATTTTTCAACAATTTAGTTATAAGCCTCGTTGCGGCCTCCCTCCCCTCGGGTGTTCCGTTTTCGGGATTTCGACCCCGGCGCGCCGGGTTGGCCCTTTAGAACTAAAAAAAATGGGAAACTTCAGGTTGGATAATCTACGGAAGGATTGGAGAGTTAAATGGCAACACTGGAAGTCAAGGATTTGAAAATTCGCTATTCTCGCTCAGGTCCCGAAATTCTCAAGGGGGTCAGCTTGTCCGTGGCACCGGGAGACTTTTTTGCTATTATTGGGCCCAGCGGTGCCGGTAAATCCACGCTGATTCGCTGCATCAACCGTCTGGTCGAGCCAACTTCGGGAGAAGTTTTTCTGACGGGGAAAAACATTACAAAGATGGGCAGGCGAGCACTGCGCCGGGCCAGAAGAGACATGGGAATGATATTCCAGGAGTTCAATCTGGTGGAAAGAATGTCGGTGATGGATAATGTTCTTTCCGGGCGGCTTGGATATGTGGGGACCTTTAAAAGTTTTTTGCGAATGTATCCCAAACGAGAAATCCGCAGGGCACTGGAATTGCTCGATAAAGTCGGTCTGAGTGATCATGTGGACAAACGGGCCGATGAGCTGAGCGGCGGTCAACGGCAGCGGGTGGGGATTGCCCGGGCACTGATCCAGGAACCCAAAATTTTGCTCGTTGATGAACCCACATCGAGCCTGGATCCAAAAATTGCGCGCGAAGTCATGGAGATGATTCAAAAAATGTCAAGGGAACTGGATGTTCCGGTTTTGTGTAATATCCATGATGTCCAGCTGGCATTAGAGTTTTCTAATAAGGTCATCGGCCTTCAGGATGGCTTCAAGAAATTTGACGGGCCGACCCAGGAAGTGGATAAGGGCACCCTGGAAGAAATATATGCGATGGAAATTTTATAGAAAATAAGGGAGCGATCCGTGAACCAGAAATATCTTGATCAGCAGTTTGAGACGGTCCTGTCACGTCGAACAAAGGCCAAAGCGATTCGGTATACGACGTATCTGATATTATTTCTGCTGATTTTATGGAGTGTTGAAAGTACGGTGATAAAGGACACAGACTGGGAAAGAGTCGGCGGGCTGGCATCTCTTTTCAAGGCTGTGGCCCGTTTTTTCCCACCGGATTTATCGTTATTTAAGTATCTGGCCGGACCGACCATCGAAACTTTTATGATTGCCTGCCTGGGTACGTTGATTGCGGTGATCCTGTCGATTCCGGTTGCCTGGTGTGCCGCTATGAACATCACACCTTCCAGGTTGATCGCCTATCCCATCGGCCGGGCTATCATGACACTGACCCGGTCGGTTCATGAGATTGTCTGGGGCCTTATTTTTGTATCTGCGGTGGGACTGGGGGCTTTCCCGGGTATTATCGCCGTGTCCATGCGATCTATTGGTTTTATTTCAAAACTCACGGCCGAAGCCATCGAGGATATTGACCCCGGTCCACTGGAGGCGATCAAGGCCGTCGGCGGTAACGGTGTACAGGTCATCCTTTTTGCTGTGGTTCCCCAGGTGTTGCCGGTCTTCATCGGTAATGTCATCTTTCAATGGGATATCAATATTCGACGGGCAACAATTATGGGACTGGTGGGTGCCGGCGGATTGGGGCTGACGTTTCATCGCCAGATGGTTATGTATAATTATGGCGGCGTGACCACGGTTATTATCGCCATCCTTTTTCTCATCGCCATCGGTGAAATCGGCTCTTACTATGGTCGTAAAGCCCTTCATTAAGCTTAGCACGTCATGGTGCCCGGGACCAAAATGTAAAGTAATTTTTTGCATTGGTTTTTTGGGGCGTTACTTGGAAGAAAAGAATTGAAAGGACATATTCGATGTCAGTCACAACTATTTCAACCATCAAGGGTGGAACATTGGCCTGGAAACGGTTCCAATATCCGCAATCCCTGATCAAGTACGGCGTTATGCTGGGAATCCTTGTTTTTGTTGCCGTATCCATCAAATACCTGAATGTCCATCTGGGACGGTTTCTGGAAATGTTTCCGCGGCTTGCCGATCTGTTTGCCAATCGATATTATCCACCGGATATAGACTATATTTTAGACAGTGAATATCTCCATTATGTCGTTGAAACCATGAAAATGGCCTATCTGGGAGCTCTTTTCGGCATTCTTTTTTCCATACCGCTTTCCTGGTTCGCCTCATATAACATGTCCCCTAATAAACGATTTTTATATCCGGCAGCCCGGTTTGTGCTCATGCTTTGCCGTTCGGTTCACGAAATGATCTGGACCATTCTTTTTGTGACCATTATCGGATTCGGCATGCTGCCGGGGGTTCTGGCACTTACTTTGTTTAGTATCGGATTTACCGGCAAATTATTTTCGGAAGAAATCGAAGATATTAATATCGGACAGGTGGAGGCGATTCAGGCCACCGGTGCAAATCCTCTGCAGGTATTTGTTTACGCTGTCTTACCGCAGGTCAAGGTCGGTTGGACCGGAATATCCATTTATACCTGGGATGCGGCGTTCAGGGCCGCTACAGTGGTGGGGTTTTTCGGTGCCGGTGGTATGGGATGGTATCTGCGCCGGACAGTTCAGCAGATTGAGAGTACCCGGGTGGCGGCGATACTGTTTTCTATTATCGCGCTGGTCATTATTTCTGAAGTCACCTCCGCCTGGGCCAGGATGAAAGTCGGCGCCAAAACAGGTTGAAGGGTTTACTGCTGATTTCAGTGCCGACTGATCTGCAACAAAAGATATCGGCCGGCCCGGAAGGCGTTATTTTTTTTGTCTGCCCCGCTCCCTATTTTACCGGAGCGGGTTTTTATTTCAATCGTTTGTGCGGCACACACAACTTGTTTTTATGGTTTGAATATATAGTATTTCATTGACCCGGCCGCCGGTTGGTTTCATTATCGGCAAGAAAGGACAGGCCAATGTAAAATATGCGGTATATATGCCAAGTGTTGTATAGGTCAATTTTTTGCAAGAGATGTGTCTCCTACATTTACAGATAGCTTTTTTAGTGCAACCAATATACACGCTACAGCAAAAAAAATCATAAAATGAAAGGATTCTCGACAGTGAAACGAACAGCGAAGGCTGCGGTCATGACAGTCCCGAAACAGGATCTTGAGTTCATTGAATATCCGCTGCCCCAGGTGGAAAAGGGCTGTATCCTGGTTAAAATAACCTGTTGTACAATCTGCGGGTCAGACCTCCATTCCTGGCTTGGCAAGCGAAAAGCGCCTGTACCGATCATTTTGGGTCATGAAATCATAGGCACCATCAAGGTGCTCGGAGAAGGCGTTACCCATGATTCCGGGGACCTGCCCCTGCATGTGGGAGACAGGATTACCTGGACCATAATGGATAACTGCGGGAAATGTTATTACTGCCGTGAAAAAGGGTTGATGATGAAATGCCGTCACCTGAAAAAATACGGCCATGACAGCTGTGAAAAACCGCCGCATTTTGAGGGGGGCCTGGCTGAATACTGCTATATCAGCCCAGGCACCTGTGTGGTCAAAGTGCCTGAAACTTTAACCGATGAAGAAGCCGCTCCGGCCAATTGTGCCCTTGCAACAACAATGGCCGGATGGGAGGCTGCTGATCTCAAGCCCTTTGAAAATGTTTTGATTCAAGGGGCCGGTGCCCTGGGATTTTATGCGGCGGCTTTGGCCAGGCATCACGGCTGTCGGCGGGTGATTGTCGCCGATATTCTGGCGCATCGGCTTGAATCCATAAAGCAATTCGGTGCAACAGATGTGATCAATACCAGAGAGATGACGGATGATGAGATCGTTCAGGCGGTAAAAGACCTTACCGGGGGATTCGGCGTTGACTGTGTCATGGAAGTTGCCGGTTTCCCGCCGTTGATCCCTCTGGGATTGAAATGTCTACGGATGGGGGGACGCTATATTGAGATCGGCTGTGTTTTCGCAGGTGCTGATTTTACCTGTGATGCCGGTGAAATAGCCATCCGGCGCCTTTCCATAAAAGGTATCCATAATTATGATGCCAGGCATCTGCAGATGGGGATTGATTTTTTGGCCATGACCCATGATATTTTTCCTTTCAGGGATATTGTCACCCACCGTGTAAGCCTGGACAAGGTCAATGACGGATTGCGTATTGCTCAGTCCGGTAAGGCCGTGAGGGTGGCTGTTTTGCCATAATTTTTTGATATTCAGTCGTTATACGGAAAGGAAGGATCCCATACGGCTCTGTCCGGAATTACTTTTTGTCATTAAAATTATAATTATTATTAGTTTGACTTATAGTTGGTATTTTTTTTATTAGATTGATTAACCTGTTTTTACTGTTTGGGTATGGTTTTTGTTTTGGCGTTTGCCGCCATGTGGAAATAACATTTTGATATTATGGATAGATTTAACCATGCCGTTGCTAAAAAATAAAAAAAAATAACCGGAGGGAGAAGCATGAGTCGGGAACCATTGTTTCGCAGAAAAACCGCCATATCCTACAAGACCGAAGAAAAGACGGTTTTGCGGGGGTTTGATTTGAGCGAGCTGGCAGAAGAGGGGTATACTTTTTGCGATGCTCTGTTCGTGTTGTTTCAGGGCAGAATCCCCACTGAAAATGAAACCAAAATGCTCAATTATGAAACGGGTGAGTTTCTGGAGCATTCCATGTCACCGTCGGCAGCATCCGCCTTTGCGGTGATCAGTGGCCGGCCTAACCTGCCGGCGGCTGTAGCGGCGGCGGTCATGACGTTTGGCAGTGCCCATGGGCCGGGAGCAGCCCATGGATATATGATGCACACCTATATTGAACGGGCCCGGGTCGAAGAAAAGTCCTTAGAGGAGATGGGCAAAATACTGGTGGACGAGTATATGGACGCCGGCCTGGCCGTAATGGGCCTGGGACAACCCCAGCACCTGGACGGTGACCCCCGGGCTGAACCCACCCATCTCAAGCACGAAGAGCTCCTGGGCACTGAGAACGTCTACATTGAGTTGCAACGCAGCATTGAAAAACATTTTAATGCCCGGCGCAAAAAAGAGGGACGCGGCTATGTGGCCGTCAATATGATTGGCGCCGGTAATACGGCCCTGTGCGAACTGGGGTTTTCTCCTAATGCAGCCTGGTGTATCGGTTGTGTCTGCCGCGGCTGGAGTTGCGCGGCCCATGCCCTGTTTCAGTTGAAAAAAGGACGCGCCTGGGCCGCCTCCAAGCGTGAACCCATGGTGCAGATGTTGGACCTTTCCATGATTAAATACCTCGGTCCCGAGGATCGGGAAGTGCCGCCCCTGTCGGAAAGGCAGGCGTATGCCAGAAAACAGAAAGAGGAAGGAGAATATAAAAAATGGGCATTATAGGAAATTTAGACGATCCGAGACTTCCGTACGATTACGCCAACCGGGAAAAGGGCACGGTCCCGCCGGATGAAAATCGCGCCCGGTTTCAGTGGGCTTCCGAAGTGGCATATAAAAATGTTCACCGAATTGTCACCCGCGGATATGATACCACCGAACTGGTGGAACAGGGATATGGGGTGTGTGATATTATTTTTATCGATTTCCAGTCCCGCATTCCACTGGAAGAAGAGCTTAAGATGCTCAACTACTGCATGATCATGGCATTGGAAGACGGTCTGTCATCACCGGCGAATATGGCCCGGATCGTTGCCAGTTCCAAGACCATTCTGACCCAGGCCGCAGGCGCCTCTATCCTGGCGTTCGGGCATGCTTTCGGGGCCTATGATGCCTTCGGCAAGATGCTCAACAAGGGGCTGGCGCTGGTGGAAGAGGGCAAAACCATGGCCGAGGCCGCCGGGATCATCGCCAAAGAAAACAAGGGGCAGCCGCATCTGGGCGTATCTGAATTGATGCTCAAGGACCCGGCCGCCAAGCGCATGATCGCACGGGCTGAGAAACTCGGCCTGGCTGAAAAATATATTCCTTTTATGAAAGAGGTCATTAAAGCGGTTCAGGCATTAAGTGATGAGCCGGTGGATATCGATATGCTCGGTGCCATGGGCGCTGCTATGTTTGATCTGGGGTTTTCGCCGGAAGCGACCTGGGCGGTTCTGGCGGTGACGCGGGCGTTTGCTGCGGGCTGCCATTTTATGGAAGAGGTGGAATGTGAACCACCGGTAAGACTGGGCGAGCCGTTGACACCCAAAGACCTGTATGTGGGCCAGGAAGATCGTCCGGTACCGTCTTTAAAAGAGCGCGACAAAGCGGTTCATTCCGGTCAGTTTGCGACCCCGGCGGAATGGAAAAAAGGATTTGACGCCAAGCAGAAGATGCGGGGGACCGGCTGGGCCATTGTCGAGGAAATCGCAGACCCGCGCAAGATGCAGTAACTAAAAAGGTTAAAATCGATACAAGTGGAGGATTAAAAATACCATGGAAGATACTGTCCAGCAGCTGTATGAAAGGGCGCACAAGGCCTTTAAAGAAGTTGAGTTCTGGGATCAGGAAAAGGTTGATATGATGTGTCAGGCCTGTGCCTGGGAATGGGACAAAGAGGAGAATCGTAAACTTCTGGCAAAAATGGCGGTCGAAGAATCGGGCATCGGCCGCTATGAAGACAAGGTGCATAAAATTTCAGACAAGGCCCGGGGCACGCTGTACGACCAGCTGGGTGCCAGGACCTGCGGCGTCGTCGAAGAGATTCCGGAAAAGGGGCTTAAAATTCTGGCCAAACCCATCGGTGTGGTGGCCAATGTGGTGCCCTGCACCAATCCCGAATCAACGGTGGTGGCCCTGGGGATCAGCCTGTTGAAAACCCGTAATGCGATGATTGTATCCCCCCACCCCCGAACCCAGGGAGTTTCTTACCAGGCTGTGGAAATCGGACGTCGGGCCTTGAAAAAAATTGGCGCCCCCGAAGACCTGATGTTGTGTATCCGGCATACCAGTCATGAAAAAACATCCGAATTGATGAATGCCTGCGACTATGCCGTTGCCACCGGCGGTGCGGCCCTTGTCAAGGTAGTATATGCCGCCGGCAAACCGGCTCAGACCGTGGGCGCCGGAAATGTGGTTTCGATTATTGACGCGACAGCCGACCTGGCCGGAGCTGCCCATAAGATTATGAAATCGAAAATCGGCAATAACTCGGCCTCTTGTTCGTCGGAGAACGCCGTGGCCATCGAAGAATCTGTTTTTGACGAGATGATGGGCAATCTCCAGGCGGAAGGCGGCTACCTGTGCAGCACCAAAGAACGGGAGCAACTGCGGGAGGCCATGTGGCCGGATGGCATTCATCTGAACCGGGACATTGTGGCCAAACCGGTCAAGTATATTGCCGACCTGGCTAAAATCGATATTCCCGAAGGCACAAAGTTTCTCATGGTCATGGGTGAGAAAATTGGATCGGAAGATATGTTCTCCGGTGAAAAATTATCCCTGACCATGACGGTCTGGAAGTGGACCGATTTTGACGAGATGCTCGATCGTTTGGAAAAAATATTGAAATTTTCCGGCGAAGGTCACTCCGCTTCGATTCACAGCAATCGGGAAGACCGGCAACTGCAACTGGCCATCCGGGCCAATGTGGGACGGGTCAACTGCAACATGCCCCATGGTGCGGCCAACAGCGGCAGTTGGTTTTCCGGTAATCCCTTTACCGATACCCTTGGATGCGGCACCTGGGCCGGCAACATCAGCAGCCGGAATGTCAACTGGCGCCAGTTTCTCAATTATACCAACCTTTCCGTGCCGATCCCCGAATTTCATCCCAGTGAGGACGAACTTTTTGGTGATTATTTTAAAAAATACGGGAAAGCGTAAATCCTGTCAGTAAAAAAAGTTTGCTGATTGTGAAAAGAGGTAACATAACGCGCGGTGATCCTTACCGAAAAGGATTGCCGCGCGTTATTTATTTTTACTTTTGAAATGGCATATGGTATTTCTCTTATGCAGACAGGGTCATCCTCAGCAACATCTTTGATTTTTTGTCGATGGCGCGTTGGGGAATTGATAAAATAAAGTGAGTTGAATATGATAAAAGCGGTTATTTTTGATTTTGGTCAGACCCTGGTGGATTCGGCCGAAGGCTTTCGCGGGGCTGAAAAAGAGGCTCAGACTCGGATCTATCCGGATTTTAAAGATATATCCTGGGCAACATTTTTAAATACCTATCGCAAGGTGCGTAAAGCATATCAGGACCAGTCCATTTTTTCGCGTAAAATCATCTGGCAGGAGATTTATAATCGGTTTAACCGCCGGTCTGTTTCAGGCTTTCTGGAAAAATTCGAGAGTGACTACTGGGAGACGGTGAATGCCCGGAGCCGCGTCTTTCCAGAAGCTGAAGCCGTACTGGCAAAGCTGGCCCGTGAATATCAGTTGGCCCTGATAACCAACACACAGGGGCAGGAAACCGCTGGAACCCATAGAATCAGCCAGTTCCCCAAGGTGGCGCAATATTTTGAGGTGATTGTAGTGGCCGGTGAGCAGGGCGTGCCGCCCAAACCCGACCCCATACCATTTCAACGGTGTCTGGAAAAACTGGGCATCAAGCCGGATGAATCCGTGTATGTCGGTGATGACTGGCGTATCGATATTTGCGGCGCCGCTGGCATGGGAATGCACCCGGTCTGGCTTCAGCATGAAACGGTGCGGCGAAATTGGCCGTCTGTGAAAACCCGGGTGCCGGTGATCCACCGGCTGGATCAACTGCTTGATATAGATGGGCTTTTCAGGGCTGACGAAAACAGGAAGGAATTTCCGAAACAATGAAAGCAGTGGCAAAGATCCGACAGGTGTATGAGCTATACACGGGGAATGCGTTTTCTTTTGTAAAAGAAGCCATTACCCTGCCCAATGGCCGGGATACGGAGATGGCCATGATTCGCCACCCGGGGTCGACGGCCATTGTAGCGTTGTCAGATGACAACACCGTGGTGATGACCCATCAGTATCGCCATGCCATTAGAGATTATATCCTTGAGGTACCGGCCGGAACCTTAGACCCCGGTGAAACCTTTATGGAATGTGCCCGGCGGGAACTTGAAGAGGAAACGGGCTTTAAGGCCGGAAAAATGACGGCCCTTTCACAGATCCATATTCTGCCGGCATATTCCGATGAAAAAATTCATCTGTTCCTTGCCACGGACCTTACCGTGTCAGAACAACATCTGGATGCGGACGAGATTATCCGTGTCAAAAAATATCCTTTGCCGCAGCTTATCCGGATGATTGAAAACGGTTTGATCACGGATGGGCTTACCATTATCTCAATTTTAACTGCGGCAAGGCATATCAATGCTTTGTTCTAACAACACAGGGGCGGGTAATGGGTATTCGGGAACATAAAAAAAAGGCTTTTCGGAGCGTCACGATAGGGATCTTGTCAATTTCAAGCACACGAACACTGGCAGAGGACGACAGCGGCCACTGGATCGGCAGAACAGCGCTTAAAGAGGGGCATAAAGTGGTGTGTCACCAGGTCCTTCCGGACGACAGTGCTGCCATAACTGCCGGCCTGCAGAAACTGATCCGGCAGCATACACCCCAGGCTGTTCTGCTTACGGGGGGCACCGGTATTACCCCTGAAGATGTCACCATCGAAGCGGTACGTCCCCTGTTTAATAAGGAATTGACCGCCTTCGGGCCTCTTTTTGCACAGTTAAGCTATGAAGAGATCGATTCTGCGGCGATACTGTCCCGGGCCACTGCCGGGGTTGTGGGCAACACCGCCGTCTTTTGCATGCCCGGAAGCCTGAAGGCCTGCAAACTGGCCTGCAAGGCCTTGATTTTCCCTGAGTTGGGACATCTTGTAAGCCATCTTCAATCCGTGTGACATTTAGGATACTTATTTCCGCGAGCGGATGGCGGCCACATCAATACCGAATTTTTTAACCTTGTAATGAATCGCCCGGCGACTGATGCCCAGCAGGTCGGCGGCAGTTTTTTGAACGCCGCCTGTTTTCTCCAGAGCCCGTATGATGGCATTTTCTTCGTTGCTTTCCAGTGAATAGGGTTCCTTTTCCGTTAAAATACGGTTCGGGTTTTCCGGCAAGCCTGTGAGTTGCAGGTCCCGTATCCGCAACTTGCCTTCCTGGCATAATACAATGCCGGCCTCTATAGCGTTTTTAAGTTCCCGGACATTGCCCGGCCAGGGATAGTTGCAAAGCCAGGCCATGGTTTCCGGCAAAATTTCGACCATGGCAATGCCGTGGATACCGGAGTAGTGTTCGGCAAAATGATGGGCCAGGTCGGGGATATCTTCCCTGCGGTCCTGCAGGCGGGGTATATCCAGGGAAACCACCCGCAACCTGTAATAGAGGTCTTCGCGAAACCGGCCATTTTCTATATCTGCGGCCAAATTTGAGTTGGTGGCGGCGATAATGCGGCAGTTGACGGGGATTTGACGCAGGCTGCCGACCCGCCTGATTTGCCGATCCTCCATAAATCTGAGCAGCCGCATTTGCATTTCAGGGGAAATATTGCCGATTTCATCTAAAAAAAGCGTGCCGGTATCGGAGGCTTCGATCAATCCTTTTTTATCGCTCACTGCATGGGTGAAGGCCCCCCGCTTATGGCCGAACAGTTCGCTTTCCAGCAGTCCCGGCGGGGTTGCACCACAATCCACAACGATGAAGGGGCCGTTTCTGCGCGGGCTGTGGCTATGAACCAGTTTGGCAACATGTTCTTTACCGACGCCGCTTTCCCCTAATAATAAAATATTTACATGACTCTGGGCCACGCGGGCAATAATACTGTAAAGCTTGGCCATAACCGGACTTTTCCCCGTATAAAGCGACTGGGGGGGCAAAGGCGGGCTTGTGGTTGACAGCGCCGGTGGTTTTCTGTGGATGACCTCGTTGATTTTATCAAGTAATTCATGACCGTCAAAGGGTTTGGTCAGATAATCATAGGCACCTGCTTTTACGGCTTTTATCGCATCTGGAATTGTCCCATGAGCAGTCAGGAAAATAACCGGCAGGGCAGGATGGATGGCGTGGACTTTTTCAAATAATTCTAATCCGCTCATGCCGGGCATTTTGATATCGGACACGATAAGGTCGACAACGGTCTCTTTTACCCTGTCGAGGGCATCCTGGCCACTGGCCGCTGTAATCGTATTATAGCCGGCAAAGGTGAGTCGTGCTTTTATAACTTCCAGTACGTTCAAGTCGTCGTCCACGACTAAAATCGTGCGTTGCATTGGGGTTTTTTTTTCTTTGGCGTGTTTCATGGAGTTGCGATCGCTTCTTTTTTTTCCTCTATTTTCAGATCAATGGCTTTCATGGCATTGATCTGATGCTCCAGCTTTTGAATCTGGATTTTCAGATCAGCTTGCTTTTGTTCCAGTTGCTCGATTCTCTGATTTTTTATTTTCAGCTTTACGTTCAATTTTTCTATGTCTCTATCCTTTGGTATAAAATCTTTTGAATTTTGTTTGTCAACTTGGGCCTGCAGGGCTTGAATTTTGGTTTGAAACATTTTTTTTTCAGTTAATCGAGATCTCAGGGTTGGATACAGCAGGCGTGGATCACCACTGTCTCTGCCGGGGGGAGCCTGTTTCATCCATTGGTTCCATAGTTCAAGAGCCGCCTCAAATTCAGTGAGATTGTCCGCCAGGGCAAGTTCGGTGCAGGCCAGACCATATAGGCAACGTAACTGAATATCAGAATTCCGGGCCTGATGTTGCAGATTTTGAAAAATATTTTTAGCTTTTTGAGTATCTCCTGCTTCCAGGGCCAGGTTACCTTTTTTAAGCGTCTTTAAATTTTTTCTATATACCGATTCCAATGGAAGCGCTATCTTTGAAGGTGTAAAACCACACCCTGTAATAAAAAATAATCCGAAACAGATCAGCACGAGAGGGTTAAAAAACAGTTGATATTTTTTTGATTTTTTCCCTGAGTTCATTTCGCTGCTCCTTCTTGGGAAACCGGTATTGTAAAGTAAAATGTGCTGCCTTTTCCCAGTTCGCTTGTGACATCGATAGTGCCCTTGTTCGCTTTGACGATCTGTTTTGAAATGCTCAAGCCGAGTCCTACCCCGTCTGTCTGATGCCTCATTCCCCGGGCCTGGTAATATTTGTTGAAGATCAGTGCTTGTTCTGTTTCAGGGATGCCCGGACCGCTGTCTGAGACATAAAAAATGATGTTTTGGTCGGTCTTATCAAGCCGGGCACTTATTTTGATTTTGCCGCCATTGTCTGAAAACTTGACGGCATTTCTCAAAAGATTTGAAACAACCTGCTGCAGTTGATCCGGGTCCGCCATTACGGTCGGCAGGTTTGGCGGTATCTGGGCCTCAATTTTGATGTTTTTTGATTTGGCTGGCGAGGCCATGTGCAGAATGCATTCGGATATGAAACCGGTTACTTCCAAAGGCTCGGGATCCAAAGTAAGCCCGCCTGATTCAAGGCGTGATACAAGCATCAGACGATTGAGCAAATCACTCATTCGAACAATCTCAGCGCCGGCAATGCCAAGAAACTTTTTTTGTTGCTCATTGACAGGCCCCAGAACCTCTTCCGCAAGCATATTTACTGATTCCCGGATGGATGTCAATGGTGTTCTTATTTCGTGGCTCAGCATGGCGATAAAATCCGAACGCATGTCCTCTTCTTTTTTTAAAAGCGCGGTCATTTCATTAAAGGTATCGGCCAGTTCACCGAATTCATCTTTTGATCTGATGCGGATAGGCAGGTTGGGACCCTCCTTTGAAACGGCCCGAATTCCCCTGCGCAATTCACGCAGGGGGCGAATCATGGAATATGATAGGAAAAATATGCCGATTAATCCGGCAATACTTGCACAGCCAAGCCCGATAAGCCCGTTTCTGGCGGCTACCAACCCCAGTCGGTTCAGTTCCAAGATGGCTGACTGTACTGCCTGCTCATTTTGGGTTCTGGCCAGGGATATTTGATGAATCCAGTCGTTGATTGTCTTTTCGGGAATCCACAGCGCATCAGAGGGCGTTTTTTCGATAGAAATTTTAAGTGTGCCTGCAACGTTTTTGTAGTCAATATAAATAGTTTGCCATTGCTTGGAAACCGCCATTCCTTTTGATTTCAGGTCCAGAATACCGACAAGGTTTTTCTCAAATTTCTTCTGGGTTGAAATAAAAAAATCAAAATATTCCTTTTTATAAAGCAGGTGATATTTTGTATCATTTTCCTCCAGAGAAAGGAGGTTTTCGATCATTTTTTTTGAGTAGGAGGCAATGGGATAATTGATATTTACGATCTGTTCCGAGAGGTTTTCTATTTTTTGGGCATTAACGTAAAGGATCAGAATCGTACCGTAGAATATGGTCACGATACTTAAAAACCAGATAAACAGTTTACTGGTAATGCCGAATTTTGATCTGATTTTTTCATTCTTCATTATAAATCCGCAAATCAGAAATTCCCTGTTTTAATATTGCCGGCAAATCCTCTCGCCGGGTTTGCCATGGAAGGTCCTGTTTTATTGACGTACAGTCCCTTCTTATCGGTATGGTAATTACTTGCACATCAATGTGCAACGTCTTTTTGTGGGTAAAAAATGTACCTGGGTGCGCAATCGTTGTAACCTTTCGGCCGTTTTCAACTGATATTTATGGGTAAAATATTATATTAGCAATAAAATAAGAATGTTGCCTAAACGGCATGTAAATTGCTGTAATAAATATTGGTATTAAAATTAGTTGAAAAATTGAAACGCAGTTGATAAATTAACATTGCAACCGAAAAACAGGCGGCAAAATGAATGAACAGGGCGTGAGTGAAATTGTTTCAGTACCTTACCCGCAGGTCAATCGCATGCACCGGGCCTATTTGTTTAATATTATAATTAAAAAAATAAAATCCCGATATTGTCCAGTTTTCTGGATGTTCTGGCTGATAATTTTTTCCAGCGGTACGGGTTTGGCGGCTCAGGTGCGGCTGACCTGGGATGCCAATACAGAGACTGATTTGGCCGGATATCGGGTTTTTTCTCACAGCACCAATGGCAGTTACGACTATTCTTCGCCGACCTGGTCAGGTACTGAAAACAGTTGCACCCTTGAAAACCTTGATGAGGGCAGCGACTATTATTTTGTCGTACGGGCTTTCAATACTGCCGGCGTTGAAAGTGGCGATTCCAATGAAGTGTATTATTCAGTACCGCAAAGCCAAAATACCCCGCCCATTGCAAATGCCGGCTACGATTGTATCATCCCCGAAGGAGACCCGGTGGTCCTGGATGGTTCGGCTTCGGGTGATCCCGACGGGGCCATCGTGGCGTATCACTGGGTCCAGACCACCGGTCCGATAATTACACTGTCTGACACTGCCGTCGCCAAACCCGAGTTCACTGCACCCCAGGTATCCAGCGCCGGTACGATTTTAATTTTTCAATTGACCGTTACCGATAATGGCGGATTAACAAACTCGGACACTGTTTCCATTAGCGTCAATGATCTTGTTTCTGTAGACAGTGACGGTGACGGAATCGGCAACAGCCAGGACCCGGATGACGACAACGATGGTATGCCCGACATCTGGGAGGTTGAATACGGATTTGATCCGCTGAACGCTGACGATGATCAGGATGCCGATGGTGACGGTTTCAGCAATGTCGTGGAATACCAGTATCAAACCAATCCCACGGATAACAGTTCAATTCCCCCCCGGACCCCGGTGGCCATTGCCGGTTTTGACCAGGCGGTGACAGAAGGCAGCACCGTTACTCTGGACGGTTCCGGCAGTTATGATTCGACCGGCGAAATCGCCGTCTATGAGTGGGTGCAGACCGGCGGGCCTGAAATCGTCTTGTCCGATGAGATGGTTGCGGCCCCCACCTTTGTGCCCCCACCGGTTTTCGGTGGTGATCTGGTGTTGACCTTTAACTTGAAGGTAACAGATGCGGATGGCTTTGAGGATAATGATTCCATTGATGTGATTGTCCGGGATAACGGGATCACCTGTTTTCCAACCGATGCCGTGACTTTTTATGCCAGCGATGATCAGCCCATGGCCGTCCGGGTTCATGACGGGGGGAACCTGGTGCGGTTGGAAGCGGTGGACCCTGATTTTACAGCCGACACCCCGGATCGTCCCGAAGTGCTGCCCTACGGCCTTATCGATATGGATGTGAAGGTATCAAGCCCCGGCGGTTCGGTTGTTCTGACCATTTACCTGCCGGAGTGTGCACCGGAAGATGCTGTATGGTATAATTACAGTGATGCCGCCGGGTGGCAGGATTACAGCGCCAACAGTGATTTTAACGAAGCCCGGGAACAGGTGACCCTGGTCCTAACGGACGGCGGGGTTGGTGACAACGACCGTCAGGCCAATGCCATGATTTTCGATCCCTCCGGGCTTGGCATCAATGATCCGGAATCTGTTGCTGATGGGGTTGATGTCACCGGTAACGGTTCTGATGGGGCCGGTGATGGCACCTGTTTTATCGGCGCGGTCACTGCAGAAAATTTTTCAATTTCCCGGGACCCGGCCTGGTGGATACCCATGGCGCTGATTGCGGTGCTCGCTTTGGGGTTCTTTTTTGTTAAACAGCGGTAATACAAACAACAGGCTTGAACTTGACATCGGTCATTGTTGATTTTATGCCGATTCCGCTCTTGGACAAAGCGCTGCTTTTTTTCCGGTGGCGTTTTGTTGTTTCAGTCATATTTTTTCCGTAGACATTAAATCCCTGTTTGTTAAATATGGTTCGAATTGTTGGATCTTGATTATCGCCGATATCAATGGTAAGGCACGCATTTACATGGGGTGATCAATTTCAAAGGGAGAAAACGGGTGAATCGTTTCAAAACAGGGAATGAAAAACAGAGGCCGCAAAGAAATGGTTTTGTAACTGCCGTGGTTGCCAACGCAGATGGTGAAATTTTTGATCTGGAAGGATATGCCGCCGTTGGGCGGGGCGGATCGGAACTGGTGCCGTTAACCCTGGACGCAACTATAAAAATGCCCTATGGCGGAGAATTGATGTTTCTGCCGGATCGTATGCCCATCGTTTATAACCTGGATACCGGCAGGGTAGAAACACTGGCGGAAAATCCCTATGAACCTGGGACGCCGCTGTATCCCGTGGCTGCGTTTAATTCTCCGGGATATGTACTTTCCCGCATATGTGCTTATGAAGAAAAAAAAAGCGCTCACTATCTACCGCTTTTTGCTTATGGCGCCGTGGGCTGGCACAATGACAGTTTTCGATCTGCGGCCATCCTGGTGGACAGTGAGAATCGGCAGGATTTACGGCTGATGCAGCGTGAAGATGTTGTTACCGGTGTGCATCGCATGCAGGGCATCATGCCGGAAAACCGTTTGCGCAGGCATCTTGAAAAATGCGCTCTGGAATATGGCTGCCCGGCCGGCAAAAATTTTTTTCTGAGCCGCTATGAGGCGCCGCTACCCACTTCAAGATCCTGCAATGCACATTGCATTGGCTGCATATCCCTGCAGGAATCGGGGGAGATCATCAACAGCCAGGATCGGATCGATTTTACGCCGTCACCTGAAGAGATTGCCGAGGTGGCCCTGGAACATATCCGCCACGTAAAAAAGGCGGTGGTGAGTTTTGGCCAGGGATGTGAGGGGGACCCGCTGCTGGCGGCCCATGTCATTGAACCGGCCCTTCGTCTGATACGGGAAAAAACCGATGACGGCACCATCAACATGAATACCAACGGCAGTCTGCCCGATGTGATGGAAACGCTTTTTAACGCAGGACTTGATTCTATGAGGGTGAGCATGAACAGTCTTCGTACAGAGTGTTATACCGCTTACTTCAGGCCCCGAAACTATTTTTTCAAAGATGTTTTAAAGAGTATTGAGATGGCGTTGGACCAGGGTAAATTTGTGTCCATCAATTATCTCAACTGCCCGGGGTTTACAGACACCCCGGAAGAGGTTGAGGCCTTTATTGAATTTCGAAAAAAATATCCCATTCATTTTATTCAGTGGCGTAATTTGAATTTTGATCCGAATCGTTATCTTCAGATTATGGGTAGGGCGGCAAAACATAGTCCCCCCATCGGCATGCAGACGGCTCTGCAGAGAATCAGTAGTAAATTTCCGGATCTTAAATACGGATATTTTAATCCCCCCAAAGAAAATTGGTAAGCTCAAACAAAATTCGAAACAGGCAACTATGAGATGGATAGAAACAAAAGTTATTTTCAGCAGTGACAATAAACTTCAGGCCGCTGAGCTCATCTCCCAGATTTTTCATGATCTGGGGCCCAAGGGGGTTATCATCGAAGATCCTGACGATGAACCGTCAGAAGGCTGGGGAGATGGTGCTGTGCGACCGGTCTATGATGCGGTGATCGGATTTTGGGCCGACAATGAATTTTCTGAAAAAAAACGGTTGGCACTGGAAGATTCGCTCAGGCAGTTGCAGCAGCAGGCCGGTATAACCACCCGAATTGTCTGCCGGGCGGTGGATGATGAGGACTGGGCAGAATCCTGGAAGGAATTTTTCTGGCCGGAAAAAATCAGTGACCGCATCACCGTTAAACCGACCTGGCGGGAATATTCGGCCCGGCCCGATGAGATGATTATAGAGATCGATCCGGGCATGGCGTTTGGTACCGGGACCCATCCCACGACATCGCTTTGCATTCGTATGATCGAAGCCTGTCTGCAGCCGGGGCAGTCCTTTCTGGATATCGGAACGGGGTCGGGCATTCTTATGATTGCCGCCGCAAAACTGGGTGCCGGTAATCTTTTCGGGGTCGATGTGGATGAGGTTGCAGTGGATGTCGCCTTAAGCAATATGCAGCTTAATGGTATCGATCCGGATCTTTTTCAGATCGTAACCGGCAATCTGGTTGATACGGTAACCCAAAAGTTTGACCTGGTGACAGCCAATATTCTTTCCGAGGTCATTATTCTGCTGCTTGCTGATATTAAAAAAGTGATGCAAAAAAAAAGTGTTTTTATCTGTTCCGGCATTATCGATAAAAATTGCGATAGGGTGTTGGCAAAGCTTGATGAAACCGGCTTTGAGATCCGGCAGGTTGAAACAAAGGAAGGCTGGGTCGCCATAACGGCCGTATTACGCTGACGTTTTCATAAGGAATAACCGTTCATCGGGCCCAGGGTTCAGGTCGGATCAAAATTTTGAACCTTTGAACGGCGACTGTTTTTTTCCATGCCTTTGCTTTGGGGTCACCTCAGGATATGGTTTAACCGATGTATTTCATCGGCGTTAACCGCCATTGGGCCTCTGATTCAAAAAAATGTTTGACCACGGATTCATACTGGTGTGCTGTTTTTGTTTTGAAGATTTTTTTCTGAATGTTGCGGCTGTCTTCAAAGGATAAGGCAAAGTATTTCCAAAATCCCTTCATCCTTTCCACAAGGTGTGACGGGCCTTGAAATATGTCGAGGTATCCGCCATACAGGTCATCGTGAAAACAGTGCAGGGTTTCGATTTTGTTTTCAAACGGATCTTTGCCGCTTTTGATGACAGCCGGAAGAAACGGATTGGTAATTACTCCCCGCCCGATCATCCAGCTTTTTATACCTGTAAAGCGGTCGGACAGTTGTATGAAATCATCCAGGGTGGTTATGTCCCCATTGTATGTAACCGGATGCCTTGACAGGCTCAGGCATTTTTCAAAACTGTCCAGATCAATATCGCCTTCATACATCTGAACACCGGTACGCGGATGGACAATCAGTTCCGCCAGGGGATAGCGATTTAATATGGGGAGCAGCCGGAATATTTCGGCGGCATTATTTCGTCCCAAACGGAGCTTGATGGACAATGCACAGGGTATGGCCGGAATGATTGCCGATAGAAACGCTTCGATTTTATCGGGAAAAGGAAGCAGGCCGGACCCCCGGCCCTTTTTAGCGACCATGGGGAAGGGGCAGCCCAGGTTCCAGTTGACGACGGTATATCCCAGATCAAACAGATGACGGGCCAGAAAGGTGAAATCCCCCGGTGATTTACTCAAAATCTGGGGTACAAGGGGCATCCCCCTGTTATTTTCCGGAACAAGATCCCTGATTTGAGATGGTTTGATGCGATGGCCTTTCAATGTCGGGACAAAGGGGGCCATGGCACCGTCAATTCCTTTGAAATATTTTAAAAACGTGTTTCTGAAGACAGCGTCGGTATACCCCCGCATGGGTGCCAGATAAAGTTTATATCCCATATTTTTTTGCCTTTACGCAATTTTTGAAAATGGTAACGCAATAATATTGAAAAATCCGATTGTTCTTTTGACCATAATGCCAATAAATGGCTTTATTTTGCCATATTTTCAAAAAAAGATAAAATCTTTTCACCAAACTTCGTTGCCCTCGACTGTGAATAGTTCAATGGGATCAGGTAAAATGGTTGATCTCGGGGCTTGACTTGCTCTTTTGGTAACGATATTGTCCCAATCTGGTTTTGCACTTGGCAAAAACGTTTTTGCTTGAAACAGCCATCAGACTTCTGACGCCCAAAGGGCTTCAAAAGTCTGATTGATAACCTGAATACCAACAAAAAAAGACCTGACGGTGTGAATATATTTACTGTAAGATCCAATGCCCTGCTTTTTCTCGTCGCACTGATCTGGGGATTTGCTTTTGTGGCCCAGCGGATTGGAATGGACTATGTGGGGCCCTTTACGTTCAATGCCGTTCGGTTTGCACTGGGGGGCGTGTCCCTGGTCCCGTTGTTGCTTATAACACGCGGTAAACCGTCGAAATCGGCATCTCTGATGCCCCCTGCCGGCACCAGAACACTTTTTTGGGTCGGGGTTTTGACCGGGGGGATATTGTTTGCCGGCGCTTCCTTTCAGCAGATCGGGCTTTTATACACCACGGCCGGAAAAGCGGGTTTTATTACGGGGTTGTATGTTGTCATCGTCCCCATTCTCGGGCTTTTCTGGCGACAGAAAACAGATGCCGGTACGTGGATCGGTGTATTTCTGGCTGCTATCGGTCTGTACCTGCTGAGTGTCACCGAAGCATTTACCATCTCTTTTGGTGATTTCCTGCAGCTGGCCGGTGCTTTTTTCTGGGCCGGTCATGTCCTGGTGATCGGGTGGCTGTCACCCCGCATCAATGCTATCCACCTGGCCTTCTGGCAATTTATGATGTGCTCTATTCTGAGCCTGATAACAGCTGTTTTTGTAGAAACCATTGCCCTTGATGGCATTTTTCATGCGGCAATGCCCATTTTATATGGCGGTGTCTGTTCCGTGGGAATCGCTTATACCCTTCAGGTTGTGGCCCAGCAGGATGCCAAACCGGCCCATGCGGCGATTATCATGAGTCTGGAAACCGTTTTTGCAGCCATTGGCGGTTGGCTTTTGCTGGATGAACTCCTGTCCACAAGAAGCCTTGTCGGCTGTGGGTTCATGTTGGCGGGCATGCTGATATCACAGCTTTGGGATCTGTCCGGATCCTGATTCGCCATGACTGTTTTTTTAAATTTCATTTTAATACCGGCTTGTCCGGATGGGGAGGTACGATGAAACGATTATTTGTATTATTGGGGATTTTATGCCTGGTGTGGGCCTCTGGCTGTGCACCGGTACTGATCGGCGGCGGTGCGGCCGCCGGTTACAAGGTCGGTACGGATGAGCGGGGCGTTGGGCGGATATGGGATGATACGGCGATTACCACGAAGATCAAAACCCGGATGATCGAAGATTCCGTGGTTAAAGCCAGAAAAATAGATGTGGATACCACCGATGGAAATGTTGTCCTGGTGGGGGTGGTCAAAACCAATGCTGAGGTTCAGCGGGCCCTTGAAATCGCCCGGGGCGTGCCGGGTGTAAAATCGGTGAGAAGCAGCCTGCAAGTAGGGGATAAGACAATCGGCCAGAGCATGGATGACAAGGTGATCGTCAGTAAAATTAAAACCCGTCTGCTTTCGGAACCGGGCATACGGTCACTGAATATTGATGTGGATTCGGCCAAAGGGGTGGTTACTCTTTCGGGGATTGTAAAAACCCAGGTTCAGAAAAATCGGATACTGGCCATAGCGAAAGAAATTGCCGGTACCGTTCGTGTGATTGATTTTATTAAGGTTAAATATCCATGATCATTGAAATAAATATTTACCGGCGCCCATAGCGGTTGTCGTGTATTTTTTCATATTGCAGGGTTTCCAGGGCATGGGGTGACTTTTTTTGTTCGGGATAACCCACCGCAATGATCGACTCCACGGCCAGGTGGGGGGGGATCTCCAGAAGGCCGGCGATATATTCGCCGGCAGAAGCATGATCGCTGTGCATCCTTCCTCTGATTTGAATCCAGCAGCTGCCCAGTTCCAGTGATTCGGCCACCAGATGCAGTAATATTGAGGCGATGGCCGTATCTTCAATCCATACATCTGATTTTTTAGTATCTCCACAGACAACGATGCCCAACGGGGCGTGTTTTAAAAATGATGCACCGTGGGGTTTGGCCAGGGAAAGTTTTTCCAGCAGAGCGCTGTCTGTGACCACGATAAATTCCCATGGGTTAAAGCCCCGGGAAGAGGGTGCGCGAAGGGCCGTCTCTACCAGGACATCAATTTTTTCCGTCTCCACAGGTCGATGGGCATACCGGCGGATGCTTCTTCTGTTTCTTATCAGTGACATAAACATGACCAGTCTCCTTTTAAAAACCGTCAAGCAGTGACATAACAGGATTAATTGTTTTGTCAAGCGCTTTATCCCTTGACATCCTTGCGTAAAGGTCTATAGGGTAATGTCATGTAAAGTTCAATAAAACAAATATAACATCCATCTGTCGGGAGCCTGGACAAACCAGGCTGAGAGGATCCCTTGCCATAAGCTGTGGGCCTTACCGTTGAACCTGATCCGGATAATGCCGGTGGAGGAAAATGCAGACTTTCTTTTCAGCCATCCGCATCTCCCGGATGGCTTTTTTATTGGATGAAAACCGCTAAAGGAGAACAAATGAAAAAAGCAGTTTATTTAATGATTGCCGGTTTGTCTTTTATGGTATTTTCCAGTCATCTGGCAATGGCCGGTGATCCGATTAATGAGATTACGGTGATGACCCATGACAGTTTCAGTGTCAGCAAGGATGTGGTGGCGTTGTTTGAAACCCGACACAATTGTAAAATCAGGTTTCTCAAGGCCGGAGATGCCGGCGCAGCATTGAACCAGGCCATTTTATCAAAAAACAACCCGCTGGCGGACCTGTTTTTTGGTGTGGACAACACCTTCATGAGCAGGGCCCTGGATGCAGGCATCTTCGAGCCGTATGCATCACCCCTGCTCGGCCGGATCAGGGATGATCTTAAACTCGACCCCCAAAATCGGTTGCTGCCCGTGGATTTCGGGGATGTCTGCCTGAATTATGATAAACACTGGTTTGACCGGAAAAAACGCAGGCCGCCGGCAAGCCTGGAAGATCTGGTCAGGCCCGACTATAAAAGCCTTACGGTGGTCGAAAATCCGGCCACATCATCCCCTGGACTGGCTTTTTTACTGGCAACGGTGGGGCATTTCGGGGAAGGTGGGTATCTTGGTTTCTGGAAAAAAATGAGGGCCAACGACGTCCTGGTAACCAACGGCTGGAAGGAAGCCTACTGGGGTAGTTTCAGTGCCGGGTCAAAGGGGGACCGGCCCATCGTGGTCAGCTATGCCAGCAGCCCGCCGGTGGAAGTGTACTATGCCAAAACGCCACCGGACCAGGCTCCGACCGCTGCCGTCACCAGCGACGGAACTTGCTTCCGCCAGATCGAGTTTGCAGGGATTTTAAAAGGGACAGAAAAGCAGGCTCTGGCCCGGAAGTTGATGGATTTTATGCTCGACGATCAATTTCAGGAAGATCTTCCGCTGCAGATGTTTGTTTTTCCGGCCGGCAAATCCATCTCATTGCCCGAGGTTTTTACCAAACATGCAAGGATTGCAGACCACCCTGTGACCATACCCTATGATGCGATCACCGCCAATCGGGACAAGTGGATTGAAGGGTGGACCGAAACCGTTTTAAGATGAAAAACAAACCACGTCCCTCCCGCATATGGCTGGTTGCACTGCCGGTTTTGTTTCTGGCCGTTTTTTATTTTTATCCGGTGCTGAAAATTTTCAGTCTCAGTTTTATGCCCGAAGGCGAGTGGGGGCCGGGTAAGCTGCATAAACTTGTTTCAGTATCCTTTTATATCCGGACGTTCTGGTTTACGTTCTGGCAGGCGGCGCTTTCCACCATTCTCACATTGTTGCTGGCCCTTCCCGGAGCCTATGTCTTTGCCCGGTACCGGTTTTGGGGTAAAAATCTGCTTCAGTCTTTTACCACTGTGCCGTTTGTACTGCCGACGGTGGTGGTGGCCGCTGCATTTCAGGCCCTGGTGGGGCCCCATGGGCTGGTTAACGCCTGGTTCATGTCCTGGTTTGATCTGCCTTATGCACCGATCCGGTTGAATCATACCATCTGGTTTATTTTGCTGGCCCATGTGTTTTATAATTATACGGTGGTGCTGCGGATTGTCGGTGGGTTCTGGTCCCGTTTGGAATGTACCATCACCGAGTCAGCTCAGCTTCTGGGGGCCTCCCCCTGGCAGACCTTTTACAAAATCACGCTGCCGCTTTTGGCCCCTGCTATTTTTGCGGCAGGCCTGCTGGTGTTTATTTTTTGTTTTTCCAGTTTCGGGATTATCCTGATTTTAGGCGGCCCCCGGTTTGCCACCATTGAAGTGGAGATCTACCGCCAGGCCGTCTATCTTTTCAATCTTCCTATGGCGGCAGCACTTTCCATGATTCAGATTGTTTTTACCTTTGTTCTCATGTGGGTGTATACGGCCCTGCAGCGCAAGGCTGCCGTGGCGCTTATGCCCGAATCATCGGCCCGGGCCCTGCGCAAGGTTGTGACCTGTCGGGACCGGGTCATCGTGGGGGGCACCGCGGCGTTGATGATGCTTCTGCTGGGCATGCCCCTGCTGGCCCTGGTCTTCAGGTCCTTTACAAGTGATAACGGATTTTCTCTTGTTTTTTATCGGGCCCTTTTTGAAAACCCGGTCCAGTCCGTTTTTTTTGTACCGCCCATGGAAGCGGTGATGTATTCGGTGGGATTTGCCGGTGTGACCCTGGTGCTGGCCATTTTTCTGGGATTGCCCGCCGCATCGTTTCTGGCATTGCCTCAACGGCGGCTGGGGACCCTTCTGGACCCTGTCTTTATGCTTCCCCTGTCCACTTCCGCCGTGACCCTGGGGTTTGGTTTTATTATTGCGCTGGACCGGCCCCCGTTGAACCTGCGTACCTCACTGCTGCTGGTTCCCCTGGCCCATACCCTGGTGGCCTTCCCCTTTGTGGTGCGTAGTCTTCTGCCGGTCCTGCGCAGTATTCCGGGCAGCCTCAGGGAGGCGGCAACGATGCTCGGGGCTTCTCCTTTGAAGGTCTGGCAGGCCGTGGATTTGCCCATCGTGGGCCGGGCCGTTTTGGTGGGGGCCGTTTTTGCCTTTACCGTCAGTTTGGGCGAATTCGGGGCCACGGTTTTTGTGGCCCGGCCCCAGACACCCACCATGCCCCTTGCCATATACCGTTTTCTGGGGCAGCCCGGGGCCATGAATTACGGCCAGGCCATGGCCATGAGCGCTATACTGATGATGGTGACGGCCGTGGGGTTTTTGCTGCTGGAAAAAGTGAAAATCGGCAATATAGGGGAGTTCTAACGTGCTGCTACAGGTATCTGATATTGTTAAAAATTTTAACCACGAACCAGCTCTGAAAGGGGTTGATTTGGGCGTGGCCAAGGGGGAGATACTCTGCCTGCTGGGGCCTTCGGGCTGCGGCAAGACCACGCTTTTGCGCATCATTGCGGGCCTGGAAAAGCCGGACAAGGGTCAGGTTGTTTTTGACGGCCGCGACATGGCCGGTGTTATGCCGCATCATCGCCAGTTCGGCATGATGTTTCAGGAATTTGCCCTTTTTCCCCACAAGAATGTTTTTGAAAATGTGGCCTTTGGGCTGCATATGCAGCATTATACGGATAAGGACATTCGGGATCGCACGGATGCGACGCTCTTCCTGGTGGGGCTTGATGGCAAGGGGCGGCGGCGCGTTCATGAGCTCTCCGGTGGTGAGCGGCAGCGGGTGGCCCTGGCACGCAGTATCGCGCCGAACCCGCGTCTGGTGATGCTGGATGAGCCCATGGGCTCCCTGGACCGTGCCTTGCGGGAGCGCCTTGTTCAGGATTTGCGCAAAATTCTTAAAAAGGTGGGGGTGACCGCTATTTTTGTAACCCATGATCAGGCCGAAGCCTTTGCCGTGGCTGATCGGATCGCGGTGTTTAATGCCGGTAGAATCGAGCAGGTCGATGCACCGGAAATTTTGTACAAAAATCCGGCCACGGGTGCTGTGGCCCGGTTTCTTGGATTTCAAAACATCATGTCCGGAACTGTTATTCAAAAAGGACGGATTGATACCGAAATCGGGGAGATACAGATCGATACAGGTTCAAGGCCGGCCCATCAGCAGTTGACTGTTTTGATACGGCCGGAGGGGGGCTATATGTACGAAAAAAGGGCGGGGGGGTCTGAGGCCATGCCCGCCGTCAGCGGCAGGATATCCGACTGCTGTTTTCAGGGGGCCAGTTACCGGATGACATTGGTCACTGAAGCCGGCCGCGCCCTTGTTTTCAATCTTCCCAATCATCTATCCCCACCCCGGGCCGGACAAAAAATTCAACTTGCCATGGATCCCGAATCGGTAGTATTGATAAACCGGTAGTTTTGCTCCTTATAAAAACCCTTATTGATACTGTTGATTTTATTCGCTGAGGGCTTCAATGGGTGAAATGCAGCGTGCCATGCCATGAAAGGATAATCCTATGCAGGAAATCATCGAACTGACCAAAGAACTGATTCGTTTTAAAACCATGCATAAACACCCGGAGGAGATTTTACGCTGTGCCGGATTTATTGAGGCATATTTCAAAAAGCACGACATCGTCTGTAAGCGGGTGGAACATGCCGGAATTCCTTCCATTTTTGTTGTTCCGGCGGGCAAAACCGTTCCGGTGCTGCTGATGTCGCACATCGACGTGGTTGAAGCCCCGGACGACCTGTTTGAACCAATGGAAAAAAATGGGAAGCTCTACGGCCGGGGCAGTATTGACGATAAATATGCGGCGGCCCTGTCCATGGTGCTTGTCAAAGAGCATGTGGCGCGGCTGCGGAAAAAGAAAATGGGGCAGGCCGATCTGCCCTTTGGTGTCCTGATTACCGGAGACGAGGAGATCGGTGGTGTCAATGGTGCCAAAAAGGCGCTGGAACTGGTGAAGACCGACTTTTGTATTGCCCTGGACGGCGGCAGTATCGAAACCATCGTGGTCAAGGAAAAGGGGATCTGGCGCTTGAAACTGGTGGCCAGGGGCAAAGCCGCCCATGGCGCCCGACCGTGGCTCGGTGAAAACGCCATTGAAAATCTCATTGCCGATTATGCGCTGATAAAACCGTTTTTTGACCCGTCCGCCGATGCCGGTGGGCAGCACTGGCATCGGACACTTAATTTCAGCATCATCCAGGCCGGCACCTCACTCAACCAGGTACCGGATTATGCCCAGGCCCTGTTTGATATCCGCTACACTGAAACCGATAACCTTGACAGGCTGCTTGAGCAGATGCAGGGGGCCATTAAAGGAGAACTTCTGGAAGAATCCCGGGAGCCTCTTTTTCTGGGTGGTGATTCCCCCTATCTGGACCTGTTGCTGAAAATCGCGGACAAGACCGGTACCGGGGCGGCCCACGGGGCCAGCGATGCCCGGTTTTTGTCCGACTACGGCATTAAAAGCATTGTCTGGGGGGCTGATGGGGACATGAGCCAGCATGCCCTGGATGAACATGTCAACATTGACAGCATCCGGGAACTGTATGCCATTTTAGATGAATTTATGCAAAAAATCCCCTGACGGCATTGTCTCGTCCACAAGTGCCCGTATCAGGTTGCCGGGTCGATAATTACTTTTCCTTGACCCCTTATCACTTCTTTGGTAGCTATATTTAGTTGTTTCTATAAACCTTTATCTGGGAGGATATAAGATGAAAAAAGCAATTGTAATCTGTCTGGTTCTTTTCATGGTTGTGTCTCTGGGTGGTGTCGCATCTGCCAAAATCCTGAAACTGGCAATGGATGCCGATCCGGTTTCGCTGGATCCCCATGTTCAGCTTTCCGGCGGTATGCTGCAGTATTCTCACATGGTCTTTGACCCGCTGGTTCGCTGGAACAAGGCCGGGGGCTTTGATGCCCGTCTGGCGACAAAATGGGAACGGACTGACGATCTGACCATGCGGTTTTATCTGCGCAAGGGCGTCAAATTTCACAGCGGCAATGCCTTTACCGCCAAAGACGTCAAGTGGACTGTGGAGCGGCTGAAAAAAAGTCAGGATTTCAAGGGGCTTTTCGAGCCCTTCGTCGGCGTGACCGTGGTCGATGACCACACCGTCGATATTGTCACCAAAAAGCCGTATGCGCTGCTTCTGAATATGGCCACCTATATTTTCCCCATGGACAGTGTTTTTTATACGGGTACCGATGAGGCCGGTCAGCCAAAGGATGCCATCGTCAAAATCGGCCCTTCATTTGCACTGACCCATGAATCCGGCACCGGCCCTTTTACCGTTACCGAACGGGAGCAGGGTGTAAAGACGGTTTTTCAGAGATTTTCCGGGTATTGGGATTCAGCCTGCCCCGGCAATGCCGATACCATTGACCTGACACCGATCAAGAACGATGCCACGCGAGTGGCGGCCCTGCTCTCGGGCGATGTGGATTTTATCATGCCGGTACCGCCCCAGGACTATAAGCGCCTGGATGCGGACGCCAATACCCGTCTGGTGACCATGTCCGGCAGCCGGATCATCACCTTGCAGCTCAACCAGAAACGCCTGGCACCGTTCCGGGTTGCAAAAGTCCGCCAGGCCATCTGCTATGCCATCAACAACGAAGGTATCGTCAAAAAAATTATGAAGGGCACAGCCTCTGTGGCCGGCCAGCAGGCCCCCAAGGGCTTTGCCGGCTACAAGGAAAACCTGGTGCCCCGTTATGACCTGAAAAAAGCCAGGGCACTGATGAAGGAAACCGGTTTTGACAAAGGCTTCGAATGCACCATGATCTCGCCCAACAACCGGTATGTAAACGATGAAAAGATTGCCGAAGCCGTGGTGGGCATGCTGGCCAAGATCAATATAAAAGTTAATCTTAAGACCATGCCCAAGGCCCAGTACTGGGATGAATTTGACGCCCAGGTGGCCGATATCCAGCTCATCGGCTGGCATCCGGACACCGAGGATTCGGCCAATTACACCGAGTTTCTGCTCATGTGCCCCAACAAGGAAACCGGCTACGGCCAGTACAACAGTGGCAATTACTGCAATGCCGAGGTAGATGACCTGATCATCAAGAGCCAGAGTGAAACCGATCTGGCAAAGCGGGCCAAGATGCTTCAGAAGGTCGAGCAGATTCTCTATGATGACGCGGCGTTTGTACCGTTCCACTGGCAGAACCTTTCCTGGGCCGGCAAGAAAAACCTGAACATTGATCCCATTGTCAATGTTCAGAATTTTCCCTATTTCGGGGATCTGGTTGTCGAATAAATGGTTCGGCGGCACGGGTATCCTTTTTTTAGCGCGACACGTATTGCCCACGGGAAAGGGTAAATGACAAGGGGCAGACCGCCGCGATTGACTGCAGCGGTTCTGCCCCTAAATCGTTAAGGCCGTGGCACCTGCCGGGCGTTAGCGGAAAATTTGGATTTTAACCATGTTTGCATTTATTGTCAGACGGATCACCCAGGCTGTTTTTGTTATGCTGGTAATAGGGTTCATCGGATTTTCCATCAAACAGCAGATCGGTGATCCGGTGCGTGATATTGTCGGTGTCTCGGTATCCGTAGCGGAAAGAGACGTCATCAGGGAAGAACTGGGTCTCAACGATCCGTTTCTGGTTCAGTACGGACGGTTTTTATCAAATGCTTTGCATGGGGACCTGGGCCATTCGTTTTTTTTCAAAAAACCGTGTCTGGACGTGATTCTGGCCAAGGCACCCGCGACCATCGAGCTGGTGCTGGTCAGCAGTCTGATCATTATTCTCCTGTCCATTCCCATAGGCATGTATGCGGCCATCTATCCCCAAAGTTGGTTTTCCCGAATTACCATGGGCGTGAGTATCGTCGGTGTGTCCATACCGGTTTTTTTAACTGCAATTCTGTTGATATATGTCTTTGCCATTGGGCTCAACTGGTTGCCGTCCTATGGTCGGGGTGACACGGTGAACCTCTGGGGGTGGCACAGTGGTTTTTTTACGATAGATGGACTGAAACATTTGGTTCTACCCAGTATTGCCTTGTCCTCCATCATGCTGCCCCTGTTTATTCGTCTGATTCGAAGCGAAATGATGGAGGTGCTGGAAACCGAATACGTCAAATTCGCCTGGGCCAAGGGGTTGCATAAAAAGCGCATCTGGTTTCTGCATGCATTCAAGAACACGTTGCTGCCGGTGATTACGGTGGGCGGGGTTCAGTTGGGTATCCTCATTGCTTATACGATTTTAACCGAAACGGTATTTCAGTGGCAGGGGATGGGATTCATGTTTCTTGAGGCGGTGGAACGCTCGGACACCTCGCTGCTGGTGGCATACATCATTTTTGTGGGAGCGCTTTTTGTGGTGGTCAATACGGTTGTGGATATTATTTACGGACTGGTCAACCCCACGGTCAGGATAGCGGGCAGAGCATGAAAAACTATTGGAGACGATTTAAAAAATCCTATTTTTTCTACAGCTTCAGGCGGGACCCTGTGGCCATTGCCAGTTTTGTTGTTTTGATGGTGTTGATTGCCACGGCGCTTCTGGCGCCTTTGATTGCGCCGTTTGACCCCTATGACTCGGCGAGCATCGACATAATGGACGCTGAGATACCGCCATCGTGGATGGATGAGGGCAGTGCAAAATTTATTCTCGGCACCGATATTCAGGGCAGAGACCTCCTCAGCACCATTATTCACGGCATGCGATTGTCGGTGCTCATCGGCTGCGGCGCCGTCATGCTCCAGGCGTTTTTAGGCATCAGTATCGGCCTGATTTCCGGATATGCCGGGGGTAAAACAGACGCTATTCTCATGCGGATTGCCGATGTCCAGCTATCTTTTTCCACCCTCATGGTGGCCATTATTATCAGCGCTATTTTTCAGGTGGCCTTTGGTGTTGGCCAATATGAACAGATGGCCGTACCGCTTCTGGTGATTATCATCGGCGTGGCCGAATGGCCCCAGTATGCCCGGACGGTGAGGGCATCTGTTCTCGGGGAAAAAAACAAAGAATATGTGGAAGCGGCCCGGGTGACCGGATACAGCCCCAAGCGGATCATGGTGGCCCATATCCTGCCCAACAGTCTGTCACCGGTGCTGGTCATTTCCACCATTCAGGTGGCCAATGCGGTCATGAGCGAAGCGGCCCTGTCTTTCATGGGACTGGGTATGCCGGTGACCAAACCCTCCCTGGGCTCGCTTATCAATTCCGGGTTTGAATACATCTTCTCCGGGTCGTGGTGGATTACCCTTTTCCCCGGTATTGTGCTGGTGATCTTTGTTCTGGTCATCAATCTTCTGGGGGACTGGCTCCGGGATGTCATGAACCCGAAACTCTACAAGGGATAAACAGGCCCGGCGGACAAGGTAAACAGATATATGGGGCATTTACTCGAAGTTAAGGACCTGGAGGTAACATTTGCGCTGCGGTTCGGCGATCTCACCGCCATCAACGGCATTCGTTTTACCCTCGACAAGGGGGAAACCCTGGGACTGGTGGGAGAAAGCGGGGCCGGCAAGTCGGTCACCGGATTTGCCATCATCAACCTCATCAGCAAACCGGGTTATATTTCCGGGGGGAGCGTCACCTTTGAAGGCCGGGATCTGGCCCGATTGCCCGATGAACAGATGCGGGATATTCGCGGCAACCGGATCAGCATGATTTTTCAAGACCCGATGATGACCTTGAATCCGGTGCTGAGCATCGGTACCCAGATGGTGGAGACACTCCAGGCCCATCGCCAGATTTCCCAGAAAGCGGCCGAGGCGATAGCCCTGGAAAAGCTTCGCAAGGTCCAGATCCCTTCACCTGAAAAACGGTTGGGGCAGTATCCCCATGAATTTTCCGGGGGCATGCGGCAACGCATCGTCATAGCCATTGCCCTTTTGACCAATCCGGCCCTGATCATTGCCGACGAACCCACCACGGCCCTGGACGTGACCATCCAGGCGGAAATAATGGACCTGCTTCTGGATCTGTGTGCTTCTGAAGACATGGGATTGATTTTGATTACCCATGATCTGGCCGTTGTCTCCCAGGTCACGGAAAATATCGCCGTCATGTATGCCGGGAAAATTGTTGAGTCCGGTCCCACCGCACAGATTGTTAAAGATCCGCGGCATCCCTATACCCAGGGTCTCATCAAAGCGCTTCCCGGGAGTCTTCAGCCCGGGGCACGACTGAACCAGATCCCCGGTATGATGCCCACGTTGACGGATATCCCCCCAGGATGTGCCTTTCATCCCCGGTGCGATTTTCGGGCCGCCCTGTGTGAGCGGGTTTCGCCGGCACTTTTCGACCTGTCCGGTACCCGGCAGACGGCCGCATGCCATATGGTTGCGGCAAAAACGGAAAAAAAAGGATGGCACCCTTCCGTTTCAAAGACCCCACCGCTGGAAGGAACGCATCATGGCCGATGACAATGCATTGCTGGAATTAAAAAACGTGGTCAAGTATTTTGATATTTCCGGCGGACTGCTGGAGCAACTCCAGTTTCGGGACGGACGAATTCGCCGCCGGAAAACAACGGTTAAGGCGGTTAACGATGTCAGCTTTACCATCCTGGCCGGGGAAACCCTGAGCATCGTAGGGGAAAGTGGCTGCGGCAAATCCACCCTGGCCAGAACGACCCTGGGGCTTTATCCCCCCAACAGCGGCGGAATTTACTATCGCAACCAGCGCATCGATCATCTCTCCGCCCATCAGATGCTCCCGTTCAGGGCCAAAATGCAGATGATTTTTCAAGACCCCTATGCATCGTTGAACCCTCGAAAAACAGTTTGCCAGATCCTCGAAGGCCCCATTCGGTTCCATAATCCGTCCATCCACAACGGTGAGGTAAAGGACCGGGTGGCACAGGTCATGGAACAGGTGGGGGTGGATCCCAAATGGGCCGGCCGGTACCCCCATGAATTTTCGGGCGGACAGCGTCAGCGCATCTCCATCGCCAGGGCCCTCATGGTGGACCCGGAGTTCATCGTTGCCGATGAACCGGTATCGGCCCTGGATGTGTCCATTCAGGCCCAGATTCTTAACCTGCTCATGGACGCCCAGGAAAAGCGCGGATTGACCTATATGTTCATCACCCATGATCTCTCGGTGGTGGAGCATATCAGTACCCGGGTGGCGGTGATGTATCTGGGTACCCTGTGCGAGATTGCAACGGCCGCCGAATTGTTCAAAACGCCGCGGCACCCCTATACCCAGGCCCTGCTGAGTGCCATTCCAAGACTCGGCCGGAGAAAATCCCGGCACATCAAACTCACGGGTGAAGTGCCCACTCCCATCAATCTGCCGCCGGGCTGCGTATTTCATGGCCGCTGCATTCATGCCCATGAGCGTTGCCGAAAAGAGGTGCCGGCGCTGAATATGCTCAATAGCGGTACTTTTATAGCCTGCCATGCGGTGGAAGAGGGTCGGTTGTAGAAAACCTGCTTTGGTGTTATCCCCATCAATTGATTATTAAACACCCTGCGCATCGGCAATGGCCACTTCCTCAAACGTTTTGATATCGCAAAGTATCCGGGTTGCCGCGTCCATGAGTTCCATGGCCAGGGCCGCGCCGGTCCCTTCTCCCAGCCGCAACCCCAGATCGAGCAGCGGGGCAAGGTTCAGGTGATCCAGCATATAGCGGTGTCCGACTTCCACGGAATTATGGCTGGCAAACAGATAGGCACGGGCCATGGGGGCCAGCTTGCAGGCCAGCAGGGCACCGGCGGTGGAGATGAACCCGTCACAGACCACCGGAATGCCGTGACTGGCCGCACCGATGACCAGGCCGGCCAGACCGCCGATTTCCAGTCCGCCTACTTTTGACAGCACATCCACAGGATCCGACGGGTCCGGGCGGTTGACGGCCAGTCCTTTGTCGATGGCGGCAATTTTCAGTTTAAGTCCATTGTCATCCAGACCGGTTCCCCTGCCGGCCAGGTCGGCCACCGGCAATTTCGAGTACACAGCGATGATGGCCGTGGACGGGGTGGTATTGCCGATACCCATGTCCCCGGTACCCAATAGATGGACCGGGCCTTTTGCCATGAGTTCGTCAACGATTTCAATGCCGGCCTCGATGCTCCCGATGGCTTCATCCCGGGTCATGGCCGGGCCCTTGGCAAAGTTGTCGGTGCCTTTTCTGATTTTTTTATGGTAGATGGGCAGGTCGGGTTCAAAATCAGCGGCTACGCCCAGGTCGGCCACTTCGACCCGGGCTCCGGCATGTTTTGCCAGGACATTGATGGAGGCCCCGCCATTTACAAAATTGTAGACCATCTGGGGGGTGACTTCCGATGGAAAGAGGCTGACCCCTTCGGCACAGATCCCATGGTCACCGGCACAGGTCACGATGACCTTGTTGGTTAATCGTACGTCAAGGGTGCCGAAAATGCCGGCCAGTCTGGCGCCTACATCCTCCAGGAGTCCCAGGCACCCTGCCGGTCGGGCCTGTTCACGAAGGCGGTTTTGGGCGGCGACGACCATTTTCAGGTCAGGTTCGGAAATGTTCCGGATGGCTTTTTCCAATGTTTTCAAGATTCTTTTTCTCCTTATGGTGACTGTTTTTAATTTTGATCCTGTTGTAAAAAATCGAATTTAGACGGTCTCGTAAAAAGTTCAAATTCAAGGCGCGCAAATTTTGCAATCATGAGGTGTAACCATCGACCGTTGAATGATTGCGGGCTGCAGCGCAACGCAGGAGTTGGACTTTTTACGAGACCGTCAATTTTCGGCCAAAAAAAACCGTGTTGCAGAATCCAGGTCTGCAACACGGAATATTGTGGACAAATTTCCGATAATTTGTTCTGGCAGGTCTTCTGACTTGCAGATCATCCCTGTGCCGCGCCTTCCCGCCGGTTTTTCGGCAGTGGCCTTTTGCAGCACCGGTCCCCGCTTACAGCGCCGGTCCAACGTTACGGAATTTCACCGTATTCCCTTTTCACTGCCCATGCGCCATGGGCAGCACCACAACAAATATATTCTCTCAAACCACTATTGCCATTAAAAATCAAATGATTTTTTGGCAGTCGCTATCCTTCAGTTACATTTTTTCCCAAATGGGATCTATTAGGAGGTGAATACCGGATATCAAAACTGGATATTTGAAATTAATTTTTTTCAATCTTTGCCGAATCCTGAAGAAGCGGTGTGTCTTCGGGGCCTGGGGCGACCGGCGGTTCTTTTTTGCCAAAGAGCCGTAAAATACCCCGGAACACCTTTTTGATGCCGCGCCAGAGTTTGGGGAGGAGCCAGATCATGAGCAGGATAAAACAGACGAGCAGCCCAATAAACAGTGTCGGATGCTGGAGGGCGGTCCACAACCCGGCGATGACGGCCACATCCTCTCCAATGGAGACAAACCAGTTTGAAAACGGTTCCGGCGAGGTATTGACAAGGACCCGGGTACCGGATTTGGCGGCATGGGTGCCTGCGGCGATGCCGCCCCCGACAATACCGGCGGCCAGGGCCAGGGCCGGATTGACGTCCCCCACGGCCCCGGCTGCCAGAAGGGCGCCGGCGGGAATGCGGATAAAGGTATGTAGGGCGTCCCAGCTGGTATCCACCGCCGGCACCTTGTCGGCAAAAAATTCCACCATGTACATGATGCCGGCGGCGGCCAGAACCATCGGGCTGGTGAGTATCTGCAGGTCCGGGGGCAGGGCCATGCTGCCGCTGTTTCCCAGCAAGCCGAGCACCAGGATGGCGGCATAGAGATTGATGCCACTGGCCCAGGCGGCGCCCATGCTCAGGGCAATGATACGGGTAATGTGGTCCAGTTGTTCCATACGTGTTTCCTTATATATCCTTTAAAAGGCGGTTGTCCGGTGATGCATCGATAAGGGCGTCAAACTGATGCAGGGTCCGGGAAAGGGCCTCGAGGTCTTTTTGGGCAAAGAGGGGCAGGGTGTTGTTCCCCCGGTTTTCCAGTGCATTGATAATGCGGTTGATGCTGAGCCGCTGGATATCCATGGCCGGTTGAAAGGCAGGGGCATTTCCGGTTGTTGACAGAATATGGCTTTCCGTCAGCTCTTCCAGCAGCAACTGCACCTGACGGACGGGGAGTTGAAGTGTTCTCGAAATTTGATGGGCTTGCAAAGGGGGGTTCCCAAGGGCAAACCGCGTTATGATCAGATGGGAGATCTGCAGCGCCAGAATTTTTTTCAGCCGGGCGCTGATATCTGCAAAGCCCGGTTCGAACTCGTATTGATCCATTGTCTGGTGGGCACAGGCTATTTCTGCGCCCCCGAGGACGATCAGCCAGCTCATTTGGAGCCATATCAGGAAAAGGGGCAGGGCCGCAAAGCTGCCGTAAATGGCGTTGAAGCGGGTCACACCCATCTGAAAATAGATGTAACCGAGTTGAAGGATCTGGTAGGCGGTGCCGGCTGTAACACCGGCAATCAGTCCGGATTTGAAGGGTATCCGGGTATTGGGCATAAGCAGGTATACAAAGGTCAACAGTATCCAGATCAGGCAGTAGGGCACCAGTCGCAGAATAAAGAATATCAAATGGCTGAGCATTCCCGGCAGGGCCATCTTTGCTGCTATCGCTGTGATTTGGGTGGTGACAAAGACGGTGGCACTGCTGGATATGATCACGAGGATGGGGCAGATCAGCATGATGGAGAGATAATCGCTGATTTTTCGCAGAAAGGTTCGTGCTGACGCGACCTTCCAGATATGGTTAAATGCACTTTCAATATTGCCCAGAACTTTGATGACGGTCCATAAAAGAAGAACCACACCGATACCGGCGATAATCCCTCCCCGGGTATTTTCGAGCATGGAATGAGCAAAGTCAATGACCCGCATCGCCACTTCCTGTTGCCCGGACAATTCTTTTAAAATTAGATTCTGCAGCCTTTTTTCAAACCCGAACCCCTTGGCAACCCCAAAGGCCATGGCCGCCACCGGCACAATGGACAGCAGCGTATACAGTGTCAGGGCCGAGGCCCTCAGGCTGCAGCGATCGGAGATAAAGCCGCGCAGGGCCAGTGTCAGGGTACGGGCCAGACCAATGAAAAAGGCCTTGATGCGGGGCAGCTCATCTATTTTTATGTGCCATATGCCGGTTTGAAAAAAAACGATGATGCCGGATATGGAAGGTTTGTTGGGTCTCAATAATCGGCGCATGGGGTTTTTCATATAGGGCATCCTGGCTAAAATTGAGATAATCGTAACTGTTCACGGTTTGCCGTTATCGGTTTCCGGCTACAAAACTGTGAACCGGCAACCGCGAACGGTTACGCCTGCGAAAGTTCAATAAATTGGGGTGCAAGTGAATTATTGTGTATGCGAATCAATGCAACACAGGCCGGTGTGTTGAACCTCGGCATTACCGCGCTTCCCGGATTCAAAAAAAGTACGCCGTTTTTGGTTTCAAGGGCTGGCCGATGGGTATGCCCGCTGATGACGGCATTGAATCCGGCAGCATCCGGTTCCAGGTCAAGTACCGACGGATCATGGAGGACATACAATATGGCTTGGCCGATTTCCACAACCTCGGCCCTGGGAAGAGCATCGGCCCAGGGGCCGCGATCCATGTTGCCCCGCACCGCCACAACCGGTGATATTTTTTTCAGGGCGTCAAGAACAACCGGTGTATCGATATCACCGGCGTGTATGATCAGATCAACACCTTTAAAGGCAGTCAACACGTCATGTGGCAGCCGCCCATGGGTGTCTGAGATAACACCCACCAGATGTGAATTGGAAGCGGTTTGTTTTTCAGCCATCTTTTTTAATTTATTGCCCTTTTTTTGTGTCGGACGGCTCTGGCTGTCTGCCGGCAGAGCCGTCGCGTGAGATTTGAGTTGCAATTTGTTAAATTCTTGCATAAAATTTTAAGAAAAACAATTTATTAATCATCGCTTGGAAATACGGAGGTGAAAATTGATCAACAAGGCAATTCTGGTGGGTAACCTGGGAAGGGATCCGGAGATTCGCTACACAGCCAGCGGTATGGCGGTGGCCAATTTCAGCATTGCAACAACGGAACGGTGGAAGGACAAAAGTACCGGTGAAATGCAGGATAAAACCGAATGGCATAAAATCGTAGCATGGGGCAAGTTGGGTGAGATCTGCGGAGAATATCTGTCCAAGGGGCGGCAGGTTTATATTGAGGGCCGTATCCAGACACGTGAGTGGCAGGATAAGGACGGCAACAAGCGCTACACCACCGAGATCGTGGCCAATGAAATGAAAATGCTTGGTTCCAAGGATTCCGGTACCGGACAAAAGTCGCCCGGTCCGGCAGCGGTCCCCGAATACAGCGGTCCCCCCCTGACGGAAGACAAGGATGACGAGATTCCGTTTTAATCACAGATTCAGCAGATTGCAATGAATATGCGATGGCTGTTGCAGTATTTGCCGGGTTAAATTCCCGGCACTTGCTACGGGACAGGTCATTTGTGGTGTGGTTTTTATATGAGGTCAAAAACCTGGCCCTCTGGGCCGGGTTTTTTATTTCCAGAATTGCCACCATTTTTTTTCGAGGAAAAAAACACGACTGGAGGCAGTTTTATCAGCCTCCACAAAATCTTCCAGTTCCCAGATGGTTTCCAGGCGGATCACCGGGGGATCGTTTTTGGTGTTGAGGCTCGCTTCCATCAGTTCCTTGTCGTGTCTTATCTGGGCCATGGCCATCAGTTCCGCCTGCTGGTGGGTTTCGGATCGGACAAACAAGGTTTGATGGAAACCGTGTTTGCTGGTCTGGCCGTTGATCTGCATAAGAAAATTATGGCCCGTCATCAATAATCGATAATTTTTCATAAAGAAGTGATAAAAAAAACCGGGCAGGAAAACCGGTTTTAAGTCATTCAATCGTTTTGTCGCTTAAATGTTTTATTATGCCACCGTGCTTTTTTGACATCTTTAAATCTAAACTTATTATGAGTTATAGTCAAGAGTTGTGTATGGAAAAATTAGGTGGCGTTCCGGATGATGTAGACATATCCTTTTTTTGAGCACACTCATATAACTTAAACGCCATTATGACCGTCGGTATTAAAAAAATTTTCCACGCTGGAAAGAATTCTGACACATATCAAACCATTTATTAGATAGTTAAGCGTATAATCGCCATTTCTGTGTGGCACATGTTTTGCTTTAAATAACCTTAGCATGTTAGTCAGACAATTCGGCAAACATGGGGTAACAATACTAAATTTTTGAGGTCTCAAGTATTGGAAACGGCATTTCTATGGGTTTGAGGCCTAAAAAACAGCCAGTATTCCGAAGTTGCACCGAATCCGCACCCGGCATCAAAGTGCATACGGTAAAAGACTCCTGATATGACTGCGGGAAGATTTCTGGGCTGTAACGAAATGTTTTACTCAATAAAAACTAAACTGATAGCAAGTTTTTTGAGTGTCTCCTTTCTTGTCGGATTTGTCTCTATTTTTATCGGAGGCCAACTCCTGCACAAATCCGTTCTGGTCGAGGCGAGAAACCGGGTTCGGCTGGATCTGAACGCGGCTCGTGAGATCTACCGGACGCATATCAATTTTGTCAAAGTATCCCTCAGTATCACGGCTATCGGACCCGGGTTTATCTCCTCTGTCAAAGGGGCCGATCAATCCGATCTGGTAGAAAGACTGACGCGCATGGCCCATCACGCAAACCTTGATTTTGCCGGCGTCGTGACAGCGGACGGTCGTACCTTCTGCCGTATAGGTCCCAATCCCATCCCCAGGAATCTTGACGAGCCCGATAATCCGATTGTAAAGATGGCCCTGCAAAGGAGCGTCCCCATTTCCGGGACGGTCATTTTAGATCATGATTTCCTGTATGCACAGGACCCCGAACTGGCGGCACGTGCAAGAATCCGTTTAAAACCGACTCCCATGGCAAAAGCAGGCACCGACGAGGAAGAAACCTCCGGGATGGCCTTGGCGGCAGCCATTCCTGTATTCGACAATGGAAAGGTTCTGGCCGTTCTTTACGGGGGCATACTTTTGAACCGGAGTAATGAAATTGTGGATACAGTGCGGGATACCGTTTTTAAGAACGAGGTTTACAAGGGACGAAGCATTGGCACCGCAACCGTATTTTTCAAGGATATCCGGATATCGACCAATGTCACCACCTCAAGTGACAGAAGGGCCATCGGCACCCGGGTATCAGAAGAGGTCAAAAAATATGTCCTGGAAAAGGGGCAGCGCTGGACAGAACGCGCCTTTGTGGTCAATGACTGGTATGTCACGGCTTATGACTCCATCGAAGATATTTACGGCAACCGTGTGGGGATGCTTTACGTGGGCGTTCTTGAGGCAAAATACATCGATGATCTGAAAAAAATTATTTTGGTTTTTATTCTCATGACCCTGCTGGGGATGGCCCTGGCCGTCTGCCTGGGATATGCCATTGCAAACAATATCATGAAGCCTGTCCAGCGTCTGATAAGGGCAAGCAAAAAGGTTTCCGAGGGCAGCTTGTCGCCGGATATCGGGCCCATATCAAAAGACGAATTCGGTGTCCTGCAGGGCAATTTCAAGGAGATGGTTGCCGCCATCGGGCGGCGGCGGGCGGCGAGTCAGGACAAACTTCTTTATTCGGAAAAACAGGCCAGTATCGGAAGACTTGCCGCCGGTGTCGCCCATGAGATCAACAATCCGTTGACCGGGGTTCTCACGTTTACCCATATGCTGCTCCGCCGGGACGACCTGGCCAAAGAGACCCGTTCCGATTTGGAGACCATTGCAGATTCAACGGAGCGGGTCCGGCAAATCGTCAAGGGCCTTTTAGATTTTTCCCGTCAGACAGAACTCAACCCCGAACCGACAGACATTAACGAGCTGGTGCATTTAACATTAGTCCCCTTGGAAAACCAGGCGCTGGTAAAGGGCCTTCGTCTTGTTTTTCAACCCGGAAACGATCTGCCGATGATCATACTTGATCGCAGTCAGTTTCAGAGCGTGTTGATGAATATCGTTCTCAACGGGCTGGATGCAACTGAACAAGGCGGGGAAATCATTGTTATCACCGGAAACAGGGGTTCGAAAAAGGATCGCAAAAAGAAAGGGATTGAAATTGCTGTCACCGATAATGGTTGCGGTATTCCTCAGGAACATATGAACCGGCTTTTCTATCCTTTTTTTACAACAAAAGAGGTGGGATGCGGTACAGGGATGGGGCTTGCGGTTTCCTTCGGGATCATCAAGCGTCATGGGGGAGATATTGAGGTTGAGAGTCGGGTGGGGGAAGGCACTACATTCCGGATCTGGCTGCCGGTAAAAGAGAGGACTGAGAAAGATGCGGATTCTGATCGTTGATGACGAACGTGTTGTGCTGGAGGGTTGTCGCCTGGTGCTGCAGAGCGAAGGATACGATGTTACCCTGGTATCTTCTTCCGATTTTGCCCTTGAACTTATTGAAAAAATAAACCCTTCACTACTTCTCATAGATTTGAAGATGCCCGGGCACGACGGTATATACATTTTAAAAGAGGTCAAGAAATGTTGGCCGGACATTCCTATTATTATCATGAGCGGTTACGCCACCACAGAGACTGCCGAGGACGTTTTTATACAGGGTGCCGACGCGTTTCTTCCGAAACCTTTTACACCTGATGAACTGCTTGAAAAAATTCGCCACACGGGCAACGGTGGATCTCGCCATGTGGGGGGAAAGAATATGTGTGCGGACAGAGATTTTCGGTCTTAGCATGGAGATGATGGTTGAATATTTTCTAACGATTCGTACAACAGGAACGCATATAGAACAGGGAGGATCATATGAGTCAGAAAATGCTTATTATTGATGATGAACAGATCGTGCTGGAATCCTGTAAGAAAATTTTTACTGCAGAAGGTTTTGATGTGGAGGTGACACAAGACCCCCAAAAAGGGCTCCAGCGAACATTGGATATAAAATTCGATGTAATTCTCTGTGACTGGAAAATGCCGGGATTTGACGGTATGGATGTCGTGGAGGAACTGAATCGGCGAACCCCGGGTTCCACTGTAATTATGATCAGCGGTTATCCGAGTATAGAACGGGCCACCGAATCCTTGAAAAGGGGCGCCATGGACTATGTCTCCAAGCCATTTACGCCTGAAGAAATTTCCCAGGCCGTCAAAAAGGCGGTAAACCGCAAAACCAATGAAGAAAAACGAGAACTCGGCCGCTTCGAAAGGATGATAAAGTCTTTCCAATTTCCGACATCGGCCACCGAAGATCAGCCACCGAAGTCCATCGCCGAGACAGTCGCATCCAAAGTTGGTGTCGGCAAGGTCACTTCCCCCTGGTTTACGGTTTTTATCCTGGGCATTCTGGCGGGCGCCTACATCGGGTTCGGGGGGTTGCTTTCCACTTCGGTCACCTTTGATATGGCCCCTATTGCGGGCGTCGGTTTCAAGAAATTTATGGCCGGTTCCGTATTCAGCGTCGGCCTGATTCTGGTCGTCATTGCCGGGGCCGAGCTTTTTACCGGAAACAATCTCATGATATCCAGCGTCATGACAAAGGATATCACCCTGAGCAACATGACCAAGCGATGGGTTCTTGTCTATGTGGCCAACTTCCTCGGCTCCATTATCCTGGCGCTGATGCTTTATTTTTCAGGTCTGTGGAAGGCCGGAAACGGTGCCATGGGCGCTGCCGCGGTAGGAGTTGCTTACGGGAAAGTCAATCTGACGTTTATGGAAGCCCTGATCCGGGCGGTGGGATGTAACTGGCTGGTCTGTCTTGCCGTATGGATGGCCCTGGCGGCACGACAGGTCATCGGAAAAATATGGGCGATCTACTTTCCTATCATGGCCTTTGTGGCCATCGGATTTGAGCATTGCATTGCCAATATGTATTTTATCCCGGCAGGCATTTTTCTGCACAGTTGGGCCAATGTGCCGGCTCCCCTGGCCTTTGATCCGACGTCCTTGAGTTGGGCAAGTTTTTTATGGAAGAATCTATTGCCCGTTACCATCGGAAACATTATCGGTGGTGCGGTTTTTGTGGGGATGAGCTATTGGAGCGCCTTTCTCAGGCCGTCTCCAAAGACCGTTTGAGAAAAACGGATAAGAAAATGAGAAGAATTTTAATAAAACGCAAACATTTAATTTTGATTGTAAAGAGCGAAGTTTGGATGTAATTAGGTGGTAACGGGTTTTTATCATAAATTGTCGTTGGGAACATTTAAAATCGGGGATACATATTGAAAAAGTTAAAATTCTCCATTATTACATCAAAACCGTTTCTGTCTTTTCTTTACAGGTTTATTCGTATTTATGGCGCGACTTTTCGTCTCACTGTTGAAAATGAAAAACAGTGGATAGATTATCTCCACAATGGTGGAAGGGTGTTACTCTGCTGCTGGCATCAGCAATTTTTTTCTGTAATTCGATATTTTAAAAAATATGGCATATACAAACCCGGCCTTATGATCAGCAAAAGCGCCGATGGAAAAGTTATTGCAGGCGTTGCCAACCGGACCGGTTGGTATACCGTACGCGGATCTTCATCCAGAGGGGGACGTTCCGCTTTGCATGGCATGATCCTCAGGTTAACGGAAACAGGTCTTGCCGGACATATTGTAGACGGTCCCCAAGGGCCCGCCGGGGTTGTAAAAGCCGGGGCCATCCGTATGGCGTCTGCCGCCGGTGCCGTGCTTGTCCCCTTCTATGCCAGCGCAGACAAAGCCTGGTATTTTAATAGCTGGGATGCCTTTATGCTGCCTAAACCCTTTGCCAGGCTAACCCTTCGCTTCGATGATATGATGGCATGCCCGGTCCCGGAAACCAAAGAAGCCTTTGAAAACCGGCGGGCACTGCTTGAAGAAAAAATGCGTCCTTCTCTTCATTAGAAAGCGGCGTGTGCCATTATTAAACCGGTAAGTCGAAAAAAACGATGAATGCAAAAATTTTGATAATTGATGATGAACCGACCATTTGCAGCGGGTGCAAGATGATCCTTGATGAACAGGGATATTTTGTGGATGTGGCATCGTCAGGGCTCCAGGGGCTCGAAAAATTACGCAGAGACACTTTTGATATCGTCCTTCTGGATATAAAGCTGCCTGAAATCAGTGGTCTTGAAGTCCTGACAAGAATAAAACAGGATATGGCGGACGTCTATGTGATCATGATGACAGGCCATGGCACCGTCGCCAATGCCGTCGAAGCCATGAAAAAGGGCGCTTTTGATTTTATCACCAAACCTTTTGCCGAGGAGCAGTTGATTCAGACTGTTGCCAAGGCTGTGGAGAACAGTGCTCTGGTGACAGAGAACCGGAATTTGAGAAAACAACTCCATGACAAATTTAATTTCAGTAATATTATCGGCGGCACCCCCCCGATGCTGGCGGTTTTTGAAAAAATAGAACGGGTGGCACCCATGGACAGCATCGTTCTTCTGGATGGTGAAAGTGGTACGGGCAAGGAATTGTTCGCCAATGCCATTCATGTGCGCAGCAAACGGGCTGCGCACCGGTTTTTGGCAGTGGACTGCAGCACCTTTTCCCCTTCCCTTCTGGAAAGTGAACTTTTCGGCCATGTCAAGGGGGCCTTTACCGGTGCCGACAATCAGAAACAGGGCATCTTTGAAACCGCTTCCGCAGGTACTCTGTTTCTGGATGAGGTGGCCAATCTGGACCTTGATATCCAGGGAAAACTGCTGCGAGTGCTTGAAACCGGTGAATATAAACCCGTGGGTTCAAGTCAGGTAAAGAAAACCATGGCCAGGGTGATTGTGGCTACCAACCAGGATTTGGCAAAAATGGTGGACAACAATCAATTCCGTCCGGATCTTTTTTACCGGCTTAATGTTTTTCCTATATATATTCCCCCGTTGCGGGACAGAAGGGATGACATTCCAAAGATTGCCTACCATTTCTTAAAGCTTTTTTGCCGTAAGGCCGGGAAAAAAATATCCGGATTTTCCGATGATGCCCTCAACACCCTGGTTCATTTTGACTGGCCCGGTAATGTGAGGCAGTTGAAAAATGTGGTTGAGCGACTGGTGATTATGTGCGACGATCATCAGCTTGACCACGGGTTTCTCATGAACAATTTCGAGACCAGACCCATGGGGCTTTCCGAGCCCATCCCCGGGAGCCTCGAGGAACTCAAGTCGGCCAAAAAGCGTTTTCTGGACGATCATTTCAGCCGGATTGAAAAAATCTTTTTACAAAAAGCTCTTGCCGCAGCAGATGGGAATATAACAAAAGCGGCCCAAAAAGTGGGGATGCAGCGGTCAAATTTTTCAACGCTGATGAAAAAGCATGGCCTTACGCCTCTTAAGCCCTGAGTATTTGTGCCATCGTTTTTACGCGTATATATTTCTTTTGAGAGGCATATAATTTTTTATACGCACCTCCTCCCTTTGAATCACAGGCAAATGCCCTCTTGATCCCGAAATGGCGTATATCCATTTATACGACATTTAAGACCGGATTTTTTGCATTCTGCCATCGGAATGGTTTCTTCATTGATGCCCGTAGATTGTCAATTATAAAAAATATATAATAAATTCATACTGTTAATTTGGTCCAATAGTCCGCCATTATCATTACGCCCCATCTTGTTGCAGTAACTCAATGTTCCAACGATGAAAAACATGTGGCCGATGAAAATAACGATGGTTTATTTTTTTTGGATTGTAACTCATTTTATTTAAACGAAAAAATGTTTTTATGATTTTTTTGTCTTGAAATGGCACGTCAAATGCAAAAAACTAAAAACAAATGAATAAATAACTTCAATTTTGATTAAGGAGATTATCATGGAAACAGCATACGCAGTAAATGAAATTCAAGACAGCATCGCCCCCCATATTCTGATCATGGAAGATGATGTCAACCTGGCACGGGGCCTGAAGATGGTTCTGGACGAACAGGGCTACAATGTGGATCTTCAGAATACGGGACACGGGGCCATGGATGCCATGGACCTGGCCGATTACGACCTTCTCATGGCCGACCTCCGGCTTCCGGATATTGACGGCATGGAGGTTGTCAAACAGGTGAAAAATACCCGGCCCAAGACAGAGGTCATCGTTATGACGGGATATGCCACCAGTGAACTGGCTGTTGATGCCATGAAGCTGGGTGCCCGTGATTTTCTGGCCAAGCCCTTTACCGAAGAGCAGATTAAAACGGCCATTGAGGAAGCTCTGGCGGCTGGTGCCAAAGGCGCTGAAAAAACGGAAACCGTCAACGCCCAGGACCTGATGATCGATGTGTCCATTCAAAAAAGGGAAGTTTTGAAGGTGCTCAACAGAACCTCTGACGATGAGGGCTTCTGGGTGGATCTCATGGAAAAAGGCAGCCTGGCCTTGGAAGGATATACCCTGTCTGACGAGGCAAAGGCGGCTGTTGCTTCAGGGGACCTGAAATGGATCAACGAGAATGTGGGTGAGCTGACCCAGAAACAGCTCATGTATGTTTTTAAGCGTCTTGAAAGGGAAGCTTGGTAATCTTGAAAAATGAATGGTGATGACGGATTCTCTTTTATTTCAATTGAGATATTGTTTAATAAATAGTTGACAATAAATTGTACCGGGTCTAAATAAAACAATTTATCGCTCAACTATTTTTTTGTCATAATTAATCAATGGGATGCCCTATGACGGAATTAGAACAATATAAAACGTTTTATCGAATTTTTCGGGAAATCAGTCGGGTGGTTCACGATAAAAAACATCTGAACGAAGTCCTTGATCAAGTCGTATCCAAGCTGGTGCAGGCCATGGATGGAAAAGGGGCGGCACTGTGTGTCATCGATAAGGACTCCATGCATTTTAAGATCAGGGCCGCTTGCGGCATATCTGAAAAATATCTGATCTTAAAACCGCTGGCCGGCACCGAACTGTTGCGCTGGCCCGAAAGTGATGACCAGATTCATATCATCAGGGATCTTTTTAAGGCACCCAGGGTAAAATATCCCCAGGAGGCATGGGATGAGGGGATTCGTATGATTGTCGATGTCCCCATTGTCATAAAGGGGCATGTTTTCGGTTTTACCCGGGTCTACTTCGGGGTAGAACGGGAAGTTTCAGAAGATGAGATTGATTTTTTATGGGCCGTTGCAGAGCAGAGCGCCTGTGCCATTAACCATGATGAAGAGATAAAATCCCATATCCTTCAATACAACCGTCTGGCCACCAAGATTGACAGGATGTCCTCTCTCGGCCGTATGGCGGCGGGAATTGCCCATGAAATCAATAACCCATTGACGGGTATTCTTTTGTACAGTTCCAATTTGTTCAAGAAGTTTTCAGAAGGGCCGTCCAGAGACGGCCTGGGGATCATCATGGAGGAGACCCAGCGGTGTAAAAAGATTATCCAGGGACTGCTTGATTTTTCAAGGGAAAAAAAGCCCCAGAAGATTATGGCAAATATTAACCAGGTCATCGAAAAATCTCTTGCATTGATGGAAAATGAACTGTTTATCCGACGAATCACGGTGGTAAAGGATCTTGACACGGATATCAAAAGTTTTTTGTTGGACGACAATCAGATGGAGCAGGTATTGATTAATCTGCTTTTCAATGCGGCCCATGCCATTGGCGAAAAGGGCGTCATTACCATACGATCCAGAATGCAGCCGGATAAAAATCGGGTTGTTGTGGAGTTTGAGGATAATGGATGCGGGATTCCCCGGGATAATTTAAAAAAGGTTTTTGAACCCTTTTATACGACAAAATCCAGTGGTACAGGCCTGGGGTTGGCGGTCAGTTACGGTATTATCAGAAATCATCAGGGTAGTGTTAAAATTTTCAGTGAGCCGGGTATCGGCACCGTCATTACACTGGCGCTGCCTATTTTTGAAGAAAGCGGCAAAAGTTGAATGAGAAAGGCGATTTGATGGGGCAGTATAAGATTCTAGTTATAGATGATGAGGGCGTGATCTGTGAAGCATGTAAAATGGTTTTAATCGAAAAGGATTTTATATGTGACCATTGCTTATTGGGAAAGCAAGGGCTTGAAAAAGCATTGAATCAACCCTATGATGTGCTTCTCCTTGACATGAAACTCAAGGATATGGATGGCATGGAAATTTTGAAAGCGGTGAAAGAGAAGAAACCAGGCCTTTACGTCATTGTGATCACTGGGTATTCCACCGTTGAAAATACAGTAAAAGCCATGAAACTAGGTGCCAATGACTATCTGTCAAAACCCTTTACCGACGATCAGCTGATCGCTGCCGTGGAGGGCTTTGAGAAGAATCATCTATAAAAACTATGGAGTTGTTTTATGGAAACAAAACGTGTAGCAGATACCGGCCCTAAAGGCTCGGTTATGGTTGTGGGGGGCGGCATCGCCGGAATGCAGGCGGCCTTGGATATCGCCAATTCCGGATTTTATGTGTACCTAGTGGAAAAGTCTCCGGCCATCGGGGGGAAAATGGCTCAGCTTGACAAGACCTTTCCCACCAATGACTGTGCCATGTGAATTATTTCCCCGAAACTGGTCGAGGTCGGCCGGCACATTAACATTAAGCTTCTTACTTTAACGGAAGTCACGGGCATTTCAGGTCGGGAGGGGGACCTCACGGTTACACTCCTTGAGCACCCCCGGTATGTGGATATGGACAAGTGTATTGCCTGCGGGCTCTGCGCGTCAAAATGCCCCAAAAAAGTGGATGATGAATACAACGAGGGCCTGGGCAAAAGAAAGGCAATTTATGTTCCCTATTCCCAGGCGGTCCCTTTGAAATACGCTATTGACCCGGAGGCATGTATTTACCTGACGAAAAATCGCTGCGGGGCCTGTGAAAAAATATGTCCCTCGGGGGCCATTAATTTTTCCGATGCGGAGAAAAAGACAACCCTGAATGTCGGGTCCGTTATTCTTTCCACGGGATTTTCCTCGTTTGATCCCGGGAAACTGGACTATCTTTGCTTTAATCGGCATCCGGACATTGTCACTTCCATCGGTTTTGAACGACTTCTTTCAGCCACGGGGCCCCATGGGGGTCATCTGGTGCTGCCTTCGGACAAAAAACATGTCAAGGAGCCCAAAAAAATCGCGTGGCTACAATGCGTGGGGTCCAGGGATGAAAATCGGTGTAAAAACGCCTATTGCTCTTCTGTTTGCTGCATGTATGCTGTCAAGCAGGCGGTCATGGCCAAGGATCACAGCAAGGACTCCCTGGATTGTGCCGTGTTCTACATGGATATGCGGACCCAGGGTAAAGATTTTGATCGGTACTATGAAAATGCCCAAAAAAATGGTGTACGCTTTATCCGGTCAAGGGTTCACTCGGTGGTTCCCGACCCGGATGGCCCGGGTTTGAAAATGCGGTATGTGGACGAAGACGGTCGTATTGAAGATGAAGCTTTTGATATGGTCGTTCTTTCCACGGGTCTTGAAATCGATAAGGATACCGCTGGACTGGCCAAAACCATGGGACTTGAACTGGATCGGTTCAACTTCATTCAGACCGATAGCTTCCGGCCGGTGTCCACGTCCCTGCCCGGAGTTTACGCCTGCGGTGTCTTCACCGGCCCCAAGGATATCCCACAGTCGGTCATGGAGGCCAGTGCGGCGGCCTCGGCGGCCACGGAAAATCTTGCCGTTGCCCGAAATACCCGGACACGGACGTTGACGTTGCCCGAAGAGCGTGATGTGGCCAGGGAGCTGCCCCGGATCGGGGTATTTGTTTGCAACTGCGGTACCAATATCGGTGGTATTGTTCGGGTGCCCGAGGTGGCTGCCTATGCCGGCACCCTTCCCGGTGTGGTGTATGTTGAAGAGAACCTTTTTACCTGCAGCCAGGATACCCAGGACAAGATGGCGGAAGTGATCAAGGACCAGGGGCTCAATCGGGTGGTGGTGGCGGCATGCACACCGAAAACCCATGAACCGCTGTTTCGGGAAACGTTGATCAATGCCGGCCTCAATAAATATCTCGTTGAAATGGCCAACATCCGCAATCAAGATTCGTGGGTTCATTCGGATGATCCCGATGCCGCCACAAAAAAGGCCAAAGACCTGGTGCGCATGGCTGTCGCCAAGGCATTTTGTCTGGACCCCCTCTTTGAGACCCAGTTGCCTGTGACCCAGTCCGCCCTGGTGGTGGGCGGCGGTATTGCCGGTATGACAGCGGCCTTGAGTCTGGCAAAGCAGGGATATCCGGTATTTCTGGTGGAAAAAGAGCCCATCCTTGGCGGAAACGGCCGACTGCTTCATACGACGTGGCGGGATGAGAATCTGACAACCTATGTAAAGGGGCTGCTCAAAGAAGTTGAGGACCATGAGCGCATTGCCGTCCACACCGGCGCCCGGGTTCAGCATGTAGACGGTTTTGTGGGCAATTTCACGACCACCCTTGCCATCGGTGATAAAACGAGGAAGATCTCCCATGGGGTTGCCCTGATTGCCACGGGGGCAAAAGAGTCCAACCCCGATGAATATCTCTATGGTGAGCATGCTTCGGTCATGACCCATCTTGACCTGGATGCTCAATTTAAAAATAATCCCGAAACCATAGGAAAGGCGGAGAGCATTGTCTTTATTCAATGTGTCGGTTCCAGGGATGAGGCCCACCCCTATTGTTCCAAGGTCTGCTGCACCCATTCCGTCAAGAGTGCCATTGACATCAAGAAGATGAATCCCGATGCCAATGTATATATTCTTTACAGGGATATTCGGACCTATGGAAAAAGGGAGTTATTGTACCGGGAGGCCCGGGAACGCGGCATCATCTTTTTTCGGTATGCAGGTGATGACAAACCTGTGGTCTCTGCCGGCGACGGCCATGTGACCGTTGAATTCAATGACCGCATCCTGGGCAAACGTCTGGCTGTGGATGCCGATATCCTCTGTCTGGCATCCAGGATCGATGCCCATGACAACAACCCTCTGGCCCAGTCGTTCAAGGTGGCCTGTGATGCCGACGGCTGGCTTCTTGAGGCCCACCAGAAATTGCGACCGGTGGATTTTGCAACGGAAGGCGTATTTCTCTGCGGCATGGCCCACTATCCCAAGCCCGTGGATGAAAGTATTGCCCAGGCCCGGGCAGCCGCGGCCAGGGCCTTGACGACCCTTTCCAGGGACACCATTAATGTGGGGGGGATCGTCTCGATTATTAATCCGGGACTCTGCTCAGGCTGTATGGCCTGTATTGAAGTCTGTCCTTACAATGCCATATTCATGGACAATGAGAAAAATGTAGCCCGGGTCAATGACGCCCTTTGCAAGGGATGCGGCGCCTGTGCTGCTGCCTGTCCTTCCGAAGCGCCGGCTCTCATGGGATTTAACAATGAGCAGTTGTACGCACAGATCAAAAGTGCACTGACAGCTTAATGGCAGTGGTATCAGGGTCATTGTTGACGCAAAAATGTAAAATATCAGATATGAGCGATGATAAGGAGTATGGCTGATGAAAAACGAACCATTTGAACCCAAGATAATCGCCTTTATGTGCAATTGGTGCACCTACGGTGCTGCCGACCTTGCCGGGGTCAGCAGGCTTCAGTACCCGTCGAATATCAGACCTGTCCGGGTCATGTGCTCGGCCACGGTCTCGCCTCATCATATTCTCCGGGCATTGCAAAGCAATGCAGACGGGGTCTTGGTGGGGGGTTGACACATCGGCGACTGCCATTACCTGTACGGTAATCACATGACGATTAAAAGAATAACGTTTATGCAGGAGATGCTGAAGTTTATGGGCCTTGAGGGACGGGTTCACCTGGAATGGATCTCCTCTGCGGAAGCCCAGAAGTTTGTTCGGGTGGTCACGGATTTCACCGAAAAAATACGTGCACTGGGTCCCAATCCCTTGGGTCTTGGCGGGGAAGGGGGGATATAAGGTATGGATATTATAAATCAGGTCGAACAGCTCCTGGAGCAGGAAACGGTGGATATTTTTCTGGGTTATCGAGAGTTTGAGGGGCAGCTTATTCCCCATGGTTTCACCCGGGATAATATGGGTGATCTCAAGGACCTCAAGGTGAGTGACCAACGCTATTCCCTGGAAAAAGTCGCTACCCATCTGGCGGAAAAGAACCCCGACCTTAAGATCGGGATCATTGCAAGAGAGTGCAATCAGCGTGCCTTGAACCTTCTTTATACATGGAATCAGTTGAAACCGGAGAATATTGAAACGATTTCCGTCAACTGCTGTCCGTCAAAACTTAAACCCCATAGCGCCTGTTCCTATCTCGATCCCCAAAAGACCGGTTCCGTCAAGAGGGAGAAAGGGGTTGATCCCAATGCCGATTCGGCGGAGTTCATGGAAAATTTTGAGGGCAATCAGCGTTTTTCGAAATGGATGTATGAGTTCAATAAATGCGTAAAATGCTATGGGTGCAGAAATATCTGCCCGGTGTGTTTCTGCACTGAATGCAGCTTGGAACATCCCGACCTTATCGGGCCGGGGAGCCTTCCGCCGGAAGTCCCCATTTTTCACCTTGTGCGGGCTGTTCACATGGCCGGCAGGTGCATCGACTGTGGATTGTGCGAAGAAACGTGTCCGGCTGAGATCCCGTTGCGTCTTTTGTACCGGGAGATGAATCGGATCGTTTCGGATGTTTTTGACTATCGTCCCGGAGAGGGTATTGAAAAATCTCCTTTTACCATGATTGGAGATAAAGTTACATTGGCACCAAAACCAATGGATGCTTGAGGAGAAACGTAATGAACTGTGAGTTTGTACCATCGATTTGCTCCTATTGCGGGACAGGTTGCGGCGTGCTGTTTGAAGTCATTGACGGGAAGATAACATCAACCCTGCCCAACAAATCCTATCCCGTCAATCAGGGAAAACTCTGCATAAAGGGGTGGAACCTGCATGAATATATCAATAGTTTCATGCGATTAAAGGCACCTCTGGTCAAAGAGGACGGCCGGTTTCAAAAGGCTACCTGGAATGAGGCCATCAACCATGCGGCCCAAAATTTTAATCGGATCAAGGATGAATCCGGTCCCGACGCCATTGGCGTTCTGGTATCAGCCAAGGTGACTAACGAGGAGAATTACCTGGCCCAGAAATTTACCCGGGCCACCATTGGTACCAATAACGTCGATCATTGCGCCCGATTGTGACATTCTTCCACAGTGGCAGGTCTTGCCGCTGCATTCGGAAGCGGGGCCATGACAAACAGCATCGAAGAGTTTGAGGACTCAAAACTCATCTTTGTGATCGGCTCCAATACAACGGCCTGTCATCCCCTCATCGCGACCCGGATCATTCGGGCCAAGGAAAAGGGGGCCAAGCTTATTGTGGCCGATCCCCGGCAGATTCAACTGGCGCGGTTTGCCGATCTGTCCGTTCAGCACAACCTGGGTTCGGATGTGGCCCTTTTAAACGGCATGATGCACGTCATCATCAAAAACAACTGGCATGCCATAGACTATATTGAAAATCGGTGTGAGGATTTTGAACTCCTGGCAACGGCGGTCAAACCGTATACCCCGGAAAAGGTCGCCGGCATCACCGGTGTGGCCGGCAAAGACATTGAAAAAATGGCTGAACTGTATGCCCTCAATGCCCCGGCGGCACTGTTGTATGCCATGGGCATTACCCAGCACACCACCGGTGTGGACAATGTCAAGTCTTGCTGCAATCTTGCCATGCTGTGTGGGAATGTGGGGGCCCGCAGCGGGGGGGTCAATCCCCTGAGAGGCCAGAACAATGTCCAGGGGGCCTGTGACATGGGGGGGCTCCCCAACGTGTTCACCGGGTATCAGCCCGTTGCCGATGCCGCGGCCAGAAAGAAATTTTCCGATGCCTGGCATTGCGAATTGTCCGCTACGCCGGGGCTCACCATCACGGATATGATTGCCGCCATCGATCAGGGAAAAATAAAGGGCATGTATGTCATCGGAGAGAACCCCAAGCTGAGTGATCCGGACTGGAACCATCTGAACCATGCCCTGAAAAAGCTGGCGTATCTGGCCGTTCAGGATATTTTTCTTTCGGAGACGGCCCAGATTGCCGATGTGGTTTTTGCCTCGGCGGCTTTAGGCGAGAGAGACGGCACCTTTACCAATACGGAAAGACGGTGCTCACGAATCTGGAAAGCCGTTGATCCCGTGGGAAATGCCTTGCCCGACTGGGAGATTATTGCCCGGCTGTCGACGGCCATGGGGTATGAGATGGCTTATGACTCGGCCGAGGAAATTTTTAATGAGATGACCGCCCTGACGGAAAAAAGCTATGGCGGTATGACCTATGAACGGCTCGGCATCGACGGTCTGCAATGGCCCTGCCCGACTGCCGACCATCCCGGGACCCCGTATCTGCATAAAAACGCCTTTGCCCGGGGCAGGGGAAAGTTTCACGGCATCTCGTACAAGGATCCTGCTGAACTTGCCTGTGCGGAGTATCCCTATCTGCTGACCACCGGCAGGATGTTTGCCCATTTCCACACGGGCACCATGACACGGGTCTCCAGGCACCTGGACGTGGAGCAAAAGACCGGGTATGTGGAGATCAATCCCATCGATGCCGAAAAGCTCCATGTGAAATCCGGTGATCCTCTGCTGCTCACGTCACGGCGGGGGGAAATGGAAGCACCGGCCCGGATCACCGGCACCATAAAGCCGGGCACCTTGTTTTTGCCCATTCATTTCGGTGAAAACCCCACCAATATTCTGACCAGCTCGGACGCCTTTGATCCCCTGGCCAAAATTCCCGAATTCAAGGTCGGATCTGTCAGGATCGAAAAACTGATTGCCTGATGCCGGTATCTGTCATAGCCTTGTTATCTGTTCAGCCCAAAAAACGGCAAACGCTTTTTTTGGGCTGAACACAAGTACGCGGCAGTCATTGTTGTGAACTTAAAATCCCCAAACCAGACTGTGATCACCTTTTGTTGACGCTTGGGAGATATTTTTTGTCAATGTTTTTTTCAGCATTCCAAGATCGTTAATGCCCGGTCCTTATTTTATCGACGATCCCTGTTTTTAAGAAAGCTTTCGAGTCTTTTGGACATCCGGATACAATATCCCGGGGCGACTGACTTGAAACGGTGAAGAAGCGATTTTTTACGATGTCATCAAACATCTTTGAAATGGGGCATCAACAAAGGTCTCTGGCTTTTTTAGATCAAATACGGTATCCTTGCTCATAGTTGTACTGGTTCCCGATGACCGAAAATGGGTTTATCGTCAATCCAGGATAAAATTGATTCTTTTACCTGGGCGGGCATATTGGGAAAAGTCAGAAAATTTATCTGTCATTCTTTAACGAACATACAAAAAGGGAGATAAAATGATTCCTTTGAAAATGTTTGGCCGTACCGGTCATGAAAGCAGTCGAACTATTTTTGGGGCGGCATCGTTGGGCTCAGTTACCCAGGACGAAGCAGATCGAACGCTGGACATATTATTACAGTATGGCGTCAATCATATTGATACGGCGGCCAGTTACGGGGCGTCGGAACTTCGTGTCGGACCCTGGATGAAAGCGTATCGGAATGATTTTTTTCTGGCCACAAAGACCGATAAACGGACATACCGGGAAGCAAAGGAGGAATTACACCGCTCCCTGGACCGCTTGAAGGTTGATGCCGTTGATTTATGGCAGATGCATATGCTGGTGAATCCAGAAGAATGGGAAGTGGCAATACATTCGGGTGGCGTTATAGATGCCTTTATTGAAGCAAAGGAACAAGGATTGACGCGTTTTACCGGCGTGACAGGCCATGGCCTTGCCGCCCCTGCCATGCATTTGCGCAGCCTGGAAATGTATGATTTTGATGCCGTACTGTGCCCTTATAATTATGTGTTGATGCAAAATCAACCGTATGCGGCCGCATTTGAAAAGCTGGTTGAAACGTGTGTTGAGCGAAAGGTGGCAATACAGACGATAAAGTCTATTGCCAGGGGGCCTTTGGGCGATAAGGTCAAGAATCATGCGGTCTGGTATGATCCCCTTGAAGCGGATGAGGCCATCGGGCATGCCGTAAAATGGGTATTGGGAAACAGTCACGTTTTTTTGAATACGGTGGGTGATATTCATCTTCTGGGTAAGGTATTAAAAGCCGCCGACCAGTATGATGCCATTCCGGAAGATCAGATCATGCGGGCGGATCTTCAAAATCAAGGTATGACGCCCTTATTCACTACCGATGAGATTTAATAATTGATGGCGTCGTAAAAAGTCTCCATCTACTGCGTTATAGCGATTTTCCAGAGACTTGATATCCATATAAAGAGCTTGTTGAGCAGCGACGACCGTAGTGCTTCTCATTTTACTTTTCAAGCGTGATCTTTTCCTACGGAAAATATCACTACAGCCTGAAAAGTTTGAAAAAAGCACCTCCAAAATGTATAAATAACGGAAATTGCGGTTTTCATCAATTATACACTTTTACAGGAGGTGCTCAATGGAACTATACGCCGGGATCGATCTGCATTCAAGCAATTCTTACATTGGAATCATTGATGAACAATTGGAGAAGGTTGTGGGAAAACGATTAAAAAATTCTCTTCCACTGATTATCGATTACCTGGCACCTTACAAAAAAGATCTTCAGGGTGTCGTGGTTGAATCCACCTATAACTGGTATTGGTTGGTAGACGGGTTGCAGGATCAGGGGTACACGGTTCATCTGGCCAATCCTGCGGCCATTAAACAATATGATGGAATCAAGTATAGCGATGACAAGTGGGATGCATTGTGGTTGGCCCATTTACTTAAACTTGGCATTTTGCCGCAAGGGTATATTTACCCCAAAGAAACCAGACCCATGAGAGACCTGTTACGGCGCAGGATGCTGTTTGTCAGACAGCGAACCGCTGATATTCTCAGTTTTCAAAGCATGATCACCAGAAATACAGGAACCCGGATATCTGTAAACAACATCAAGAAACTGACCGAAGAAAACCTGGAGACATTGTTCCACCATGAAGATCTGATTTTCATGGCTCAAAGATATCTCAGCATTATTGACCTTTTGTCCAAGCAGATTAAAATGATCGAAAAACAGGCGACGAACAAGATCAGCTTGACGGAACCATTCAAGTGGCTATCCACCATCAACGGTGTGGGCAAAATCCTGGCAATGGTCATCATGATGGAAGCAGGCGATATGGGCCGGTTTAAGAAAGTGGGCAACTACTGTTCTTATTGCCGATGCGTCAAGTCCGAACGGATTTCCAACGGAAAGAAAAAGGGTGTGGGTAACAAAAAGAACGGCAACAAATACCTCTCCTGGGCGTATGTGGAAGCGGCTAATTATTGCATCCGGTACAACGTCCAGGCGGAGAAGTTCTATCAGCGAAAAAAGGCGAAAAGCAATGGAGTGGTAGCCATCAAAGCTTTGAGCAACAAACTGGCCAGAGCCTCTTACTACATGATGCGCGACCAGGTCCCCTTTGATAGCCAGATGCTTTTTACCTGACAGTTTGGGTGCTGCGGGGAACCATTTATGGGGTTGGTATAACCATCAGACTTGATTGGGAACCGTATCACCCATCAAATATTATCGGTATGTTTTTGCTTTAATGCTTTGATTTGCCTGTGCCGTGAGTCTATACGGGGTTGGTTAAAAACCATAAGATTTGTGACCCAATCATTTGAACACGGTACGGAACCGACAGATTTCTGGGGTCGATACAGACCAGGGGCCGGTGTATCCTGTAGCAGTCTTACAATACACCACTGCCTTGATCCAGATGGGTGACCGGTGCGGATCAGCTATTGTCTGGCCGTAACCAATAAAAAAGAAATAGCGGGTGCAGATGGAAGACAAAGCAACATCGTGCTGATTGGAGCATTTAAAGATCAAGCGAAAAAAAATTCTATTATTTTTGCATGGAGAGGTGTTTTTTTACTTGACCAGCCCTTTAATGGGCGACATACCATATGTATGCCTTCATCCCTGGAAAACCGCTATGCCTTGCATATGAAGATTTCTACTTAGCCATCTCAAATATTTTTTACGAGACCGTCTAAATTCGGTTTTTATGGGTTTTTCAAAAATTTAGGAGGAAAAATGGGTAAGCGAGTCGTTTTGGTAGCGTTCAATGGCGAGGCAATGTGTTTTGTTCATGTATTGCTCAATGCCCTGGATATGAAGGCGAAGGGGTATGAGGTAAAGGTCGTGATAGAAGGAAGTGCCACCAGGCTTGTAAAAGAGATGAGTGACGGGGAAAATCCCTTTGCAAAACTGTATTCCCAGGTTCAGGAGCAGGGCATGATCGATTGTGTCTGCAAAGCCTGTGCGTCCAAGATGGGTGTGTTAGGAGCCGTTGAAGCACTGGCATTGCCGCTGTGCAAAGAGATGAACGGGCACCCCAGTTTGGCGAAATATATGGAACAGGGATATGATGTCATTACGTTTTAAATTTTTTTGATGCCGGCTATTGGAGACAAGGAGTGTTACGATGTGTTTTGCCCTGACCCGTCGCTGGGTTATATTTTTTCTCGCCTCGTCTCTTTTTGTCCTGTCTCAGTTTTACAGGGCCTCTGTTGCCGTCATAACACCGGATTTGATCAGGGACCTGTCCCTTAACGCCAATGGGTTGAGCATGATGTCCGCGTCTTTTTTTTATGCCTTTGCCCTGGCCCAGTTGCCCATTGGCATCTATCTCGACCGGATCGGCCCGCGGATCACCATGACGGTTTTATCTTTAATCGGTGTCTCAGGTGCTCTTATTTTTGCCCGGGCCGATGGTTTGACGATGCTGGTCGTCGGCCGTGTACTGCTTGGCGTGGGCATGGCATGTAACCTCATGGGAAGCATGAAACTGCTGACCCTGTGGTTCAGTCCGCTGCATTTTGCCACCCTTTCGGCCCTCATTGTATCCATCGGGACCGCCGGCAATATGGCCGCGACATCACCTTTGGTCCTGTGTGTTGAAAAAATCGGTTGGCGCTGGACATTTTTAGGGGTTGCGGTTTTAAATCTGTTTCTGGTGATACTTTTTTTTCTTTTGGTGCGGGATTCTCCGAACAGGCGGCAGGCAGGCCCTGCCATGCCCCCCGGGCGTTCAACGGGGCTGCCGAAAATAGTGGCGGAGTTTAAGCAATTGTTTGCTAAAAAGGATTACTGGCTCATTTCCGTGGGTACATTCAGCCGGTACGGCATCTATGCCGCCGTTCAGGTGCTCTGGGCCGGGCCGTACCTGATGAACGTGCACGGGCTGTCGGCCATGAGTGCCGGCAACCTGATTCTTTTGTTGAACATTGGACTTGTCTGTGCAGGACCGATATGGGGTGTGCTGTCGGATCAGATCTTTAAAACCCGTAAGTGGATCGTCATCGTCGGTCAGTTTTTACTGGCCGGCACCCTTCTGGTGCTTGCCTTTCTGCCGGTGGGTACCAGTGTATTTCTGCTGGCCCTGATCTTTATTCTGTTCGGTGTGGCGGGAAGCGCCGGAGGGCTGATGTACACCCATATCAAAGAAATAATGCCCCTGGAAAAGGCCGGTACGGCCATGACAGGGATTAATTTTTTTACCATGATCGGGGCCGCCGCTTTTCTCCAGGGACTGGGTCGTTATATGCAGTCTTTTTATTCGGACAACCCGTTCGGGGCAAGTGCGTTTCAGGGGATATTTGTATTTTGCGCCGCCTGCCTGCTGGTTGTGTCCATCCTGTACGGCTTCACCCGAAACAGTATGGGGCAAGCTCCAAGTGACAAGCCGTAAGCTTCAAGTTTACGCGTTCCCACGCTCCTGCGTGGGAACGCATACTATCGTTCAAATGGGCAGATTCCCCTATAGGGTCGAACGCGGATACGTGTACCGGCCCGGAACGATACCAAGATCGAATTCTCGATGTTTCCGGTTCCCACGCAGGAGCATGGGAACCAGAGAATGAGGTTCAGTAAATATAAGGTCGTGGCTCAATTCTAAACGACCGTTGACAACCCTACGAGGCTTCTACCTTCAACCTATTTAAGCGCTTCCATCCCCGAACTCAAGTCGCGGTAAAGGTCGAATTTTTTCAGAATGATCCCATCGTCATCCGATTCAGTGCCTGTGACCATGCGGGCCACGACTTCTCCCACCCCGGGGCCGAGCATAAACCCCTGTCCGCACATGCCGGTGGCATGCAGCAATCCCTTGACCTCTTTGTTCCAGCTGACAAAGGGCGACCCATCCGGGGTCGTGGGGTATAAACCGCGCCAGACCCTGCGAACCCGGAGATTTTTCAGTCGGGGCATGAGACTGACCATTCTCGAACAGACCTGGGGGAGAAAGATGGAGGTCTCATCATGACTGGTGCCCTTTATCGGCGGGTCCGGTGTAATACAGAAAATCAGCTGGCCGTGTTTGTTCTGGTAATAGTAGTAATTCAAAGATCCTTCGGCCGGGCGCATATCCACCACCATGGCCGGGCAGAACATCTGCACGGGTTCGGTGACGGCACCTTCGTGGGATTCGGGCACTACGGGGATATCAATGGATTTATTCAACGTCGCCGAATACGGACCCGCAGCATCGATGACCACCGGCGCAAAGAAATCGCCGGCTGATGTTTTAACGCCGGTGGCCCGCCCCTTTGTCTGTAGAATCTCCTTTACATCGCTTCTGAATTGAAACGTGGCGCCAAGGGACCTGGCCCGTTGGAAAAAAACGTTGCCCGCCAGCAGGGGCGAGGCCGTGCCGTCATCCGGGGATATGGTGCCGCCCATCAGTCCTTGGCGATTGATACCGGGCACCTGGGCAACGATGTCATCAGGGCCGGCGAAATCGATCTTAAGACCGAATTTTTTCTGGAACGGCAGGAAAGACTTGAGCAGTTTTTCCTCCTCTTCCCGATACACGGGATAAACATACCCCCCCTTAAGCCATTCGATATCCTGGCCGAAGGTCTCCTGCCAGGTGGAGAAGATTTCAAGGGACCGGAGACAGACCCGTATTTTAGCCGGATCGGTATGGGTGGCCCGGATACCGCCGATGGCGTGTTTGTTCTCTCCCTGACCGGCAGACGGGTGCTTGTCCACCACCAGTGTTTTTACACCCTTTTCAGCAAGGGCCATGGCCGTGGGAACCCCCACCGACCCGGCGCCGACAATGATTACATCATAATTAGGCATTGTCATCCCCTCCTTTGGTTCCCGTGGTTCCGGCAAAATGACCGATGGGCACCTCTACAAAAAGCGGCCGGACGATCCTGTCGGTGATATCGCTCAGATCAACTCCCTCTTCCTGGAAAATCCGCCAGACCATGGGATGGCAGGTCTTGGAACCGCAGGCCCCCATTCCGGTCCGGGTAATGGCTTTCAGCCGGTTCAAATCGCGAACGCCATCGCGGATCGCCTGGCGGATTTCGCCGGCCGAAACCCGTTCGCACCGGCAGATGATAGCCTCATCGGGCAGCGGTTCATTTTCATAAACGGTGGATGGATTGATCTGCTGTTCCTGAACCCAGATGCCGGCCGCCTCGGCAGCGAATCTCTTGTTCATCTTTACCTGCACCAGGAGGGTCCCGGGATATTTTTTCATGGACCTGACTTTAATAACCGGGAAATGGCCCAATACAGCCCCGTCCTCCCGGGTGACAGGGATCATCTGGCCGACGTCGACTTTTTCACGCCAGATCTCATAGGGCAGCGTCACAATAGGATTTTCGTCGTCCTTTCGAAAATCAACCAGGGTAATGGCCAGACCCGGGCATACCGCCACGCAGTTCAGACAGCCGGTGCATTCAATGGCTGTGTCTCGATAGGGCAGTCCGGTGATTTTGTTGTTTTCCGTATGAATGGCCTTAACCGGGCAAACCGAAGTGCAGGGATTGCAGGGGACTTCCTGGTAGCAGTGGAATACCGGAAACACCGCTTCCGTATACTCGGGTTTTTCCCGTTTGACCGGTGTTTTGGGGCGCGATTTTAAAACGGCGGCCTTTTCATTCCATTCAACGGGTATGTCGCCCACATCCAGGCCCAGGGATTGGGCTATTTTGACGCCTTCTATTTTGCCGGTGAACATGGCGGCCGATGCTTCGGCGATCTCCTGGGCGTCACCGGCGGAGAATACGTCCATACCCCACTCTTTGGCCTTGGCATAGAATTCATTGACTTGAGCCAGGCCCACGGCAATGAGCACCGTATCCACCTCGTAGGTTTTTTCGGTTCCGGGAATGATTTTCCAGTCGCGTCCCAGGGCGGCAATGGTGACCGATTCCACCTGTTCTTTGCCATGGGCCGCGACCACGGTGTGACTGGTTAAGATAGGCACTCCCAGTCGCATGAGTTTGTCGGCGTGGACTTTGTATCCGCCGACCTGGGGCAGGCCTTCAATGACCGCAGCCACCTCGATACCGGCCTGAATGGCATGATAAGCACCAATCAATCCCACATTGCCGCCGCCTACGATGAGCACGCGATTGGCGGCTTTGACCAGATCCCGGTTCACCAGGGTTTGAAACGCGCCGGCCCCGTATACACCGGGGATGGTGTTGCCGGGAAAAGAGAGCATCTTTTCCCGGGCCCCGGTGGTTACCAGTAGTTTTTTGGGCCGGATGAGCCGGTAGGTATCGTTTTTGATCACACCGACGATATGATCGGAAAAAACACCCACGGCGGTGCTGGCGAGCCAGACGTCCACCGAGGCCATGGCCCTGACCTTTTTTTCAAGGATATCACCGATTTCAAACCCCCGGGTGCCGGCAAAGGAATCTTCCACCGATCCGAAAAACTTATGGGTCTGTAAGACCAGCTTGCCGCCCAGCCGGTCTTTATCGTCCACCAGCAGGGTGGGCACATTGAGCTTACCCAGTTCCACCGCTGCTGAAAGTCCTGCCGGCCCGCCGCCGATAATTAAAACATCGATGTCAAGGATTGGGATATCGTTGACGGGGGCGATGGTATCTTCGGCCGGCAACTCGGGCAGGCCTTCAATACTGGCCAGAACCATGCCCTGGTGCAGCGGGGTCATGCATGATTTAACCGGATGTCCGTCGGCAATCACCAAGCATTGAGAACACTGGCCATTGGCGCAGAAAATACCCTGGGGGCTGTCATCCTTGTAATGGTGGCCGAACACATTGATGTCATTGGCGATCAAAGCTGAAGAGATCATTTCGCCGTCATATCCGGTCAGGGGGTTGCCGTTCCAGGTAAAGGCGACCTCTTTTTTTTCGGGTATGGCAAGGATGGGGTGTTTGGTAATTCTTTTCAAGGTCATGCTGCTACCTCCTCATAGCCTTTTGGTTTGTCGGATCTACCCGTATGGGGCATCCGGGTTTTCTGAATCGGCATTGCCGTGACAGTGCGTTGCCAGATACATGACATGCTGAAATAAATAGCAATTTGTACGCGAGTGACCTTTGTGTCTCAATGGTTAAACCATTATATAGACACTCTATTTGACTTTGTCAAAAAAAATTTTATTTTTTTTGACAAAGTACAACAATGATTGAATTGAATCATCTTTATATCTTTTAATAACAAATGCATATATAATATTCGCCGGGTTGAAAAAAAATATTGACAAAAATAATTAATTCCATTAAATGGTTAAACCATTAAGTATTCTTTTATCATATTGTTTTCGTTAAAGCCCGGAATCCCGGTGACTGGAAAAGTATAGACGCACGGCTATACGTAATACAGTATCTCGTAAAATAATTATAATCGCATAATTAAAGATTTCATATGTTTCGAGAAGCTTCACAGAATCGTATTTTTCAGGATGTGGTGAACCAGATTCAGGATGCCATACTGGACGGCCGGCTCCAGAACGGGGACGTGTTGCCGCCGGAGCGGGATCTTAAGGAGATGTTCAACACCAGCCGGGGAACCCTTCGTGAAGCATTGCGGGTTCTGGAAGAACGCGGGTTGATTGAGATACGGCTGGGGGTCCACGGGGGGTCCATCGTCAAGCCGCTGACCACCCGGCATGCCAGCCAGACCCTGGCACTTTTAATTCGCTCCCAGATGGTTTCCATAAGGCAGCTCAGTGAATTCAGAGAAGGCGTCGAGGGGACGGTGGCCTCACTGGCGGCCCAGCGGGCGGACAGCGCGGATAAGATGCGGCTTAATACGCTTCTGGAAAAAGCCCGGGATATCGTCGAACAGGAGCCTGTTGACCGGGATGCCTTTATCGAAAGCGATCGGCAGATTCATCTGGAACTGGCCAATATCAGCCGCAATTCCATCTATATCTTTGTCCTCCACTCCGTCCACGACAATATTCATCAATATTTTCACAAATTTTTATCCATGGAAAAAACTGAATTTATGGAAAACTATAAGGATTTGTGCAACATCGTGGAGACTGTGGAAAAAGGCCTTGCCGACAAGGCCCGGGTTCTGGCCCAGAGCCATGTTATAAAATTTTATCGTCATATGGAAAAAAGAGAAAACCTGGCTCAATCTAATCTGTAAAATTTCAGTGTTTGCCTATTACAGCGCGGAGGCCCTTGCTGCCTCTGGAAACGAAAACTTAAAAATGGAGGTCACAGGAAAATGAAATGGTCAAAATTGATTAAAATGGTGGGATTGGTATTGTTGGCGGGCGCCGTGGCGGTCCCCGGTGCCATGGCCGGAAAACCTGTCGTCATAGGGCTGCAGGGCCCGATTACGGGGCCGTGGGCCTACGAGGGCCAGATGGCCAAACAGTCATGTGAAATCGCAGCCCAACTGATCAATGCCAAAGGCGGCATTTTAGGCGGCAGAATGGTGGAACTTAGAGTGGCCGACGATGAGGGGCAGCCCAAAACCGGTGCCATGGCCGCGGCAAAGCTGACGGGCCAGAAGGATGTTGTGGCCTCGGTATCCACCTATGGCTCCTCCATTTGCGAAGCAGCCATGGCCATTTATGAAAAGAAAAAAAAGGTCAATATCGGATACGGGGTCACCGCCGTCCGTCTGACCGAGAAGGGATTTAAATATTTTTTCCGTACTTGCGGCCGGGATGACAATCAGGGCTTGTTTTTTGCCAAGGTGGCCGATGAACGATTTCAGGCAAAACGCATCGCCATCATGCACGACAATACCGCTTTTGGCAAAGGGCTGGCGGAAGATGCCCGGCGCGGTCTCAAAGCACTGCTGGATGCCGGAAAGACCGAGATTGTGTACTATGATGCCATCACCCCCGGGGAAAAGGATTTCCATGTAACCCTGACAAATATGCGTGAGGCCAAACCGGACCTGTGGTATTTTACCGGTTATTATGCCGAAGCGGCCCTGCTGGTGACCCAGGCCCGGGAAATTGGGATCACATGCCCCTTTGTGGGCGGTAATGCCGCTATCAATGATGAATTTGTCAAAATTGCCGGCGTTGAACTGGCCAAGGGGTGCTATATGACCAACGAACCCCTGCCCTCGGACCTGCCCTACAAAGAAGCCAAAGAATTCCTCAAGGCCTACAAAGACAAATATGGTGAAATTCCCTCGAGCCCCTGGCCGATCTATGCCGCCGATGCGTTCAGTATTATCGCCCATGCCGTGGATAAATGCGGTTCCACGGAGTCCGATGCCATCGCCGCTTACCTGAGAGATAAGGTCAATGCGGTTCCCGGCATTACCGGCCCCATTGGATTTACCGCGGAAGGCGACCGGGAAGGCGTGCCCTTTTATCTGTATGTCGTAGACGCTAGTGGAAAAATTGTGATTTCTAAATAACCGTTGACCCGTCTGGCTCTGTTCCCGACCCTGTTTGATGTCGGGAACAGAGGCCAAACGGCCGGTTTCATACGGTCTTTAAACGTATAAAGCAGAGGCATCATGCACGTTATTATTGAACAAATAATCAATGGCCTGACCATCGGTTCGTTTTACGGATTGATCGCCCTGGGGTATTCACTGGTCTATGGTGTTTTAAAACTGATCAATTTTGCCCATGGTGATTTTTTTGCATTGGGATCGTATATCGGCTATACAGTGCTGGTTTTCGGATCGGCCCTGGCCACATCGGTGTTCGGGTTGTGGGGGGGCATTCTCATTGCCACCCTCATTGCCGCGTTTTGTGTGGCCGGTGTCGGGTTGCTGGTGGAAAGGGCCGCCTATCGCCCCATCTATGCCTCCGGCCGCCTGCCGGCGGTGGTGTCGGCCCTGGGCGCTTCCATCGTTATCCAGAATGTGATTATGATTATCTGGGGGCCGCGCTACCAGGCCTACCCGGCTGCCCTGATACCCAATGTGCATCTGCATTTTCTGGGCATTCATATTACGTTGCTGCAACTGGTGATTCTGCTCATGTCTTTTATTCTCATGGGCCTCCTTTACTATCTGATTCAGAAAACCACCTTTGGCGCCGCCATTCGTGCCACGGCTTTGGACAGCGATACCGCAGCCCTCATGGGGATTAATTTCAACCGGGTCATCTTCTTTATTTTTGTCCTGGGGCCGGCCTTAGGCGCGGTCACCGGTGTCATGGTGGGCATGTATTATCGCCAAATCAGTTTTATCATGGGGTGGAATTATGGCCTGAAGGCCTTTACCGCCACGATACTGGGCGGCATCGGAAACCTGCCCGGTGCCATGTTCGGCGGGCTTATTCTAGGTCTCCTGGAAATGATGGGCAGTGCCTATATATCTGCCGCATGGAAAGACGTTTTTGTTTTTCTGATTCTGATTTTGGTATTAATCTTTCGCCCGACAGGTCTTTTCGGCGAAAAAATCGCGGAAAAAGTGTAATGCTATGAATGCTAAACCCACTAATGGATTAAATGCCCTGTCCGGCCGCAATAAATTGCTGTGCTTTGTCGCTGTCGGGGTGTTTCTGGTGTACCCTTTTCTGGTGAGTGATTATTACGTTGATGCGTTGTTTTTTTTCGGCATCTATACTCTGCTGGGATTGAGTTTGAACATTGTCCTGGGTGAAGTCGGTCTTTTTGATCTGGGACATGCGGGTTTTTATGCCATCGGCGCCTATACCACCGGTATTCTCAATACCACGCTCCACATTCCGATTATCCTGCTGCTGCCCGTCAGCGCGCTCATGGCGGCACTGTTTGCCTACCTGGTCTGTTCTCCCATTATCCATCTTAAAGGGGACTACCTGTGTATTGTGACCATCGGCATGGGTGAGATCGTCAGGATCGCGCTGCTCAACAACCCCTTTGATATCACCGGTGGTCCCAATGGTGTTTTCGGCATTGATTTTCCGAGCCTGGGGTTTTTTGAGATCGATTCATCGCCCAAATTTTATTTTTATATCTGGATTATAGTGGCCTTGAGTATCCTGGGGCTGATTCGACTCCAGCATTCCAGAATCGGACGGGCCTGGAACTATATTCGGGAAGATGCGGTGGCGGCCGAGGCCAATGGCATTGATGTCCGGTTTTATAAATTGCTGGCCTTTGTTCTGGGCGCAGGCATGGCCGGTGTTGCAGGCAATATTTATGCGAGCAAGTTGATGATCGTCTCCCCCGAGAGCTTCAGTTTTATGGAATCCTGTTTGATGTTCTGTATCGTTCTCATCGGCGGTATGGGATCGATTCCAGGGGTGGTGATCGGTGCGGCGGCCATCAGTCTTTTCCCGGAAATCTTTCGCCCCTTTGCCATGTACCGCATGCTGATTTTCGGACTGGCGATGATCCTGATGATGATATTCCGGCCGGGGGGTATCTGGCCGCGAAAGAGAGGGGGCATTGAAAAAGTGCCGTCGCGTCCGGTTAAATCAGGTAAAAAATCGGTTAAGGATGCGATTTAAAGGAATACGCTGACTGTTGACCAGATTGTAAGGACAGGCAAATCAATTATGAATAGAAACAATCATGCCGAAGTGGTGCTGGAAACACATCAGTTGACCAAGAAATTTGGCGGTCTGACCGCCGTGGGGGATGTGGATCTTAAGGTGCACAAGGGGGAAATCTGCAGTCTGATCGGTCCCAACGGTGCGGGAAAGACGACATTTTTTAACGTGGTGACCGGTATCTACAAACCCGATGGGGGCAGTGTGGTGTTTTGCGGCGAGAATATTGAGGGCAAAAAACCGCATCGGATCGTTGAAAAAGGCATTGCCCGTACATTCCAGAATATTCGTCTTTTTCAGAATATGACTTGCCTTGAAAATGTCATGGCCGGGCAACACTGTCGGGCCAAGGCCGGGCTCTGGACGTCCATTTTCAGGGGCAGTGGCCAGCAGGAGGAGGAACAGCGGATTCACGACGTTGCTGCCCGGCGCCTGCACCAGGTCGGACTGGCACCTGTTAAAGATGAACTGGCCAAAAATATCGCTTACGGCAGCCAGCGAATGCTCGAGATCGGCCGGGCCCTGGCCAGTGATCCCAAATTGCTGGTCTTAGATGAACCCAGCAGTGGATTGAATCCAAAAGAATCCGATGACCTGATTGCCTTTTTAAGGGAGATCATCTGCGATGACCTGACGATTTTGATCATCGAGCATGATATGAAGGTGGTGATGGGGATTTCCGACTGGGTCGTTGTGATGGAGGAAGGCCGTAAAATCGCCGAAGGGCCGCCGAAAACCGTCTATAATGATCCAAAGGTCATTGAGGCGTATCTTGGTAAGGATGAGGAAGAAGAGATGGAGGAAGATACCTGATGGCAGCCATGCTGAAAGTTGATGATCTGCATATCGCCTACGGATCGGTGGCCGCGCTCAAAGGCGTCTCCATGGACCTGAATAAAGGCGAAATCGTTACCGTACTGGGTGCCAACGGTGCCGGGAAAAGCACATTGCTGAGGGCGATTTCCGGACTTGTTCATCCCGCCGCCGGCAGCATTGAATTTAAAGATGAGGTGTTGAACAACGTACCGGCCTTTCAAATCGTGTTAAAAGGGATCTCTCAATCTCCTGAAGGACGGCGGGTATTTTCTACCCTCACCATCGAGGAAAATTTAAATCTGGGGGCCTATACACGGAAAAAAGATACCCAGTGGATCAAGGAGACCAAGGCGCGTGTATTTGAACTTTTCCCCATTCTGGTGGAGCGTCGCCGGCAGCTGGCAGGTACCCTCTCGGGGGGTGAGCAGCAGATGCTGGCCATGGGGCGGGCATTGATGTCCAATCCCCAGGTGGTGCTCCTTGACGAACCGTCCCTGGGTCTGTCACCCATGTATGTAAAATTGATTTTTAAAATTATCAAAGAAATTAACGAGCAGGGCGTCACGGTGTTGCTGGTGGAGCAAAATGCCCGCAAGGCATTGAGTATTGCTCATCGGGGATATGTCCTTGAAACCGGTGAAATATCGGTGAGCGGGATGGCGGCGGAATTGCGTAAAAATAAAAAAATCCAGGAGGCCTATCTGGGCGGGGCCGCGCTTAAAAAATAAAAACAGATCAAGACCCAAACCATTGGAGGCGTTATAAAATGGGTGCTGTCCAATTAAAGGAAATAAAAACAATTAAATATAAAAAGCCCGCCATTGAAAAGGGCTATGCCAACCAGACGCTGGCACTGAATATCTCCGATCTGTCGGTTACCATAAAACCGGTGGACGATACCATGAAGCAGACGTTTGTCGGTGGCAAGGGGTTTGATTTGTGGCTGATGTGGCAGGCGGTCAAAGGGTCCACACGCTGGAACGATCCGGAAAACACCATCTGTATCGCCTCGGGGCCCATGGGCGGAACACCGGGATATCCCGGATCGGGCAAGAGCATTGTCACTGCGATTTCTCCGACAACCGGCTCTGTCATGGACTCCAATGTGGGCGGTTATTTTGGGCCCTACCTTAAATTTGCAGGATTTGACGCCCTTGAGATGACCGGGAAGACCCTTTCTAATGCAGTGATCTTCATCGACGGTATCGATGAAAAAATTCAGATTTTTGAATCCAGGGACCTGCCCGATGACGGATATGCCCTTTCCTCGGCCCTCACCGCGCATTTTGGTCAGGGAAAACCCCGCACCATTTCAGTGGTTTCTACAGGACCCGGTGCCGAGAACACCTTGCTCGGGTGCCTTAATTTTACCTGGTATGATGCCAAACGGAAGAGAGCCCGATATAAACAGGCCGGCCGGGGCGGTATCGGTACGGTGTTTGCCGACAAGGGCATCAAGGCCATCGTGGCCCGTTGGGAATCTGTTTCTTTGTCCACCAATGCACCGGCCGACAAGGAGACCTTGAAAAAGGTGGCCAAATCCTATTCCAAAGAAATGGTCCAGCTGGATCCCAAGCAGAATGAAATGGCCCGGCTCGGCACCACCCATCTGGTGCCCATTATGAATGATTTTGACCTGTTGCCCATCCATAATTATAAATTCGGCTCCGATCCCAAAGCGAACCTCATCGGCAAAGAAGTCTATCAGCACCTGTTTGATCCGGGCTTTGACGGATGCTGGATGGGGTGTACGGTGGCCTGTGCCCATGGGGTCAGGGATTTTATCCCCTTTACCGGCCCCTACAAGGGCCAAAAGGTGTTTGTGGACGGCCCTGAATATGAAACCATTGCCGGGTGCGGTTCCAACATGGGCATTTTTGATCCCTATACGATTCTTGAAATTAATTTTTACTGTGATGCGTACGGGATTGACACCATCTCGGTGGGAACCGGCATTGCCTTTGTCATGGAATGCTTTGAAATGGGACTCATCAACGAAACCCATACCGGCGGGCTGTTGCTCAACTTCGGCAACCGCTTGGCAGCTCTGGAGCTTGTGCACCAGATGGGCCTGGGGCAAGGGTTTGGTAAGATTGTGGGCCAGGGGATCCGCCGGATGAAAAAAATATTTGAAAAAAAATACGGTGCGGATGCCGCCATCATGCAGGACATCGGTATGGAATCCAAGGGGCTGGAGTTTTCCGAATACATGACCAAGGAGTCCCTGGCCCAGCAGGGCGGATACGGATTGGCCCTCAAGGGACCACAGCATGATGAGGCCTGGCTGATTTTTCTGGACATGGTGCATAAATTCATGCCCACCTTTGAGCAGAAGGCCGAGGCCCTGCACTGGTTCCCCATGTTTCGCACCTGGTTCGGCCTGTGCGGTCTCTGCAAACTGCCATGGAACGATATCGTACCCGAGGACAACAAGGATACCATGGAACCGGCCAAGGTCATGAAGCATGTAAACTGGTATGCCCAATACTTTACATCGGTGACGGGCCGGGCGGCAACCCCTGATGACCTGATTACCATGAGCGAGGGGGTCTATAATTTTCAGCGGATTTTTAACTTGAAAATGGGCTTTGGCCGTCGGGAGCATGATGCGATCCCCTACCGTGCCGTGGGTCCGGTGACCAATGAAGAGTATGAATCCCGTAAGGATCGCTACGACGGTCAATTGGTGGAAACACACGGGGTGGATATCGAAGGGAAAAGTACGGCCGAGAAAGTGGCTGTTTTAAGAAAAATCCGGGAAGAGCAGTACGAAAAACTCAAGACGGCGGTTTATGATCGTCGTGGGTGGACTCAGGACGGCATTCCCACAGTGGCCACCGTCAAGCGCCTGGGTATTGATTTTCCAGAGGTCCTGGCGGTCCTTAAAGCCAACGGCGTCGAGGCGTGATTACCGTCGACGGCCACGATTATGTTTGGTGGGAGGGCATGACCGTGGCCGATCTGCTCAGTAAAATTGACAACAGCGGACATTGCGCTGTGGTGCGCCTCAATGACCGCTATGTCTCCCGGCCTAATTTTGAAACCACCCCGGTGCCGGATCAGTCGAAAGTGCTTCTGCTGCCGATGATTGCCGGTGGGTAATTTTTTTATTTCTATGCTTGACAAGTTTTTGTCAAAACGCTATTTAGGCTTTTTTAATTGGGCGGGAATAACTCAGTGGTAGAGTGCGACCTTGCCAAGGTCGAAGTCGCGGGTTCAAATCCCGTTTCCCGCTCCATTTTTGCTTCCTTTTTTTCCTGCCGAAATGACCTGCCGCCGACAGATCAAAACCGATGCCGCCGTTCAACCTGGTTTTTGCAAATTTTTAAACCCGTTCCGGTTTATCGACAAAAGTATTTTATTTATTTGATTAAATGGTTAATTCGAAGGTTTACATTATGTAGCGGGTCGTATATAGTGCTGAATAAAATTCGGGGTCGAGGAAACAGTTATTAAGCGATAACTCATTGTTTAAGATGCACGGAAAATGTTGAAAACAAAGAAAACCATACGGGACGGTTTAAAAGGTCGCCTTCGTATTATTTTGCTGGGGGCGCTTATTCTGATCTGGCAGATAAAGCCCTTTCCCGCCAATGCCGATATATATTCCTATATCGACGGTGCCGGTGTGATCCATTTTACAAATGTGCCCACCTCTTCCACAATTGATTATCAGATTTATTTAAAGGAAACACCTTCAAAGCGGTCCCCGGATGCTTCAAATAATCGCTTTGACCATTTAATCCGGCAGGCATCTGACACAAGCGGTATCCCGTTTTATTTGCTGAAAGCGATTATTAAAGCGGAATCGGATTTTAATCCCAAAGCGGTTTCCAGGTCCGGGGCCATGGGGCTCATGCAGATTATGCCAGAGAATGCAGACGATCTCCAGATGAAAGATCCGTTTGACCCACGGGAAAATATCATGGCCGGATCAATTTTTTTTAAAACCCTCTATACGCGGTTTAACGGTCAACTACCCCTGGCCCTTGCCGCATATAATGCCGGGCCGGGCATGGTGGACCGGTACCAGCGCATTCCCCCTTTCCGGGAAACGGAAGATTATGTACAAAAGGTGATGGGATACTATTATGCCTTTGGGCAGTGATGACGTTATTCCACAATTTCAAGCAGCGTGTGTTTTTTGAGTTTGGCGGCCGACGCCTTCAGTATGGTCCGAATGGCCTGGACGGTTCGGCCTTTTTTGCCGATAACTTTGCCCAGATCCTCTTTTGCAACGGCCACTTCCAATATCGCCGTTTCTCCCCCCTTAATTTCATTAATTGCAATTTGTTCCGGATGATCAACCAGGGCTTCAACAATGCGGTGGACTAGCTTTTCCATAATCACTGTTTCCTTTTTTAGATTGAATATCGAAGTTTCAAAAAGAGAGCCGAAGCTTTTTTGATATTTCCGGTGCCAGTGTATAAAGCGGTGCTGACTCATGGTCTCGCAATTGCAAATTTGAGAATGCCTTTTTTTCCGTTTTGTAGGCGCAATCACTGCACTTCCAGGCGTTCCATAAATTGTGGACCGCGTGGTTCAGGCAAAAGCCGTAATGCGGGCAATAGATATTTTTTTCACCTGTATCGTTAACGGGATTGGGCTTTGGTTGCATGGTTCACCCATTGTAAGAATAGTCAAAGGATGATCACTGAATTTTCACTGTCCCCATAGGGCGTGGGGTTGAATTGATCGGCATCCATCTCGTTTTCCCAGTTTTTTTCATCCAGCAGATACCGAAACTGATATTTTCCCCCTTTTATCAGGTCCATGGTGACCGTAAATGCACCGGTTTTCAGTTTTTTCATGGGCGTTGAAGCAGGGTTCCAGTTGTTGAATTCACCAACCAGGTGCGCGGTTTTGTAGGACCGGCCTGTTTCTTCGGGAATTCGGAAAGTCACTTTGCAGATCGGTCTGCTTTTAAGAAATTGTTTTCTGATGCTCATCATGGATCCTTCCCGTCAATAGGCCGGGCCTGGATATTTTACGCCAATTTCGTAAATGCCGGCATCGGTATCATTCAGCTCTCGGCACCACTTTATCACCCCGAGGGTTGCCAGGCGCATCCCTTCGAAAGCGCATGCACCGGACGTGTCCGCGGGAAGTTTTTTGACTCTCAGATAGACAGTGGTGCCCGGCCGGAGAAAGGTGTTTGATTTAAAACAGATACCGTCCATGCAATTGTTAATGGTCTGTGCCGTGAAAAATTTTTTTTTATTAAAAATTGAAACCTGGATAGGGACGTGGTAATCTTGTCGTTGGGTGATTCTTTTTTCCGTTGGGCCTTTCATGATGTTTCCTTTCATTTCCAGGTACATCGGTTCACAACAGAGACTATCCGGGTTATTTTTGTGATGTTTGCAGGCGTTTACCATCGGCACTGTTTTCCGGATAATGCTCCGTCGCTGCCGGCCGCCTTTCCGTATTTTTCAGACAGTAATCGCGCCAGATACAATTTTTTTGATCGCAATACTCTTTTGCTGTGCCAAAGCAGTCAGGATTTCCCTCGATGCGCTGAACACTGTGAATCAGGTGTATTAAATCCGGAACCTTTTCTTTCACATCCGATGCCTTTCTTTTTATTCGAAATGGGTAATTTCCATCGACATCCTGTATGATTACCTAAATTATACTGTTTTGTCTGTCATGTCTATGAGGGCTGGACTTCATTTTTTGCTGGGAATAGGATAGATGCGGGAATTTTTCCCGTACGGATGGGAAAATAACGGGTAGAAAAGGGGCGGAAACAGAAGGAGTTCCTATTTCCATGCATCGATATCGATAAGGCCCAGTTTTGCGGCATAGCGGACAATTTCGATGACGCTGTGGATATCAAGCTTTTTCATGATGCTGGAGCGGTGGTTTTCAACGGTTTTGACACTGATGAACAGTTTTTCAGCGATGTCGCTGCTGGAAAAGCCCTCGGCCACCAGAACCATGATCTCCTGCTCCCGCGGGGTCAGGGACTCGTAGGCGGCATTGGTGATTTTGATTTCTTTTGTCTGTAACCCCATGAGCCTTTTAACCACCTCCTGGGACACGGAGGTATCCATGAAATAGTCGCCTTTCAGGACATGATCAATTCCCTGCAGAAGCTTGTCGGAGGCGGAATCTTTAACGATATACCCCTTAGCTCCGGCTTGAAAGGCCTTGGCGATATAGTCAATTTTGGAATGCATACTGACAATCATGACCTTTGTTCGGGGCGATACCCGTTTGATTCCGTTGATGAGTTCCAGTCCGCTTTGATCCGGAAGGGAAATATCCACCAGGGCCAGGTCGGGTTTGAGTTTTTTTGCCGCCGCAAGGGCCGCTTTTCCGCTACCCGCCTCACCGGTCACCTCATATCTGGGGCTGCCTTGGATGATTGCCCTGAGGCCGTCCCTGAAAAGTGCGTGATCATCAACAATTAAGAGGGTTTTTTTGTCGGTCATGTTTTTTCTCCGGCTGGGGAATGATGATCAATATTTTTGTGCCCTGGCCAGGTCTTGATTGAATTTCAATGCTGCCGTAAAGCAAGTAGACCCTTTCTTCCATACTGCGAAGCCCCATCCGTTTTTCATTGAGGGAATTGGCCAGGCGGTCATTCACATCAAACCCTCTGCCATTGTCAATAATTCGTAAAATGATGTTGGGATAGGCGGCCGCCAGCCGGATGATGACATGGCTTGCTTCGGCATGCTTCCGGATGTTGTTGAGTCCCTCCTGAACCAGACGGTACAGGTTGATTTCCGTGTCAAAATCAAGATCCACACCATCCATACCGGCCGATGTGAAGTCCGTACTCAACCCGGTTTTTTGAGAGAATTCTTCGCAAAACTGGAAAATGGTTTCGATAAGGCCCATTTGATCCAGGCTGACCGGGCGGAGCTCATAGGCAAGATCCCGGATGGCGGTAATGGTTTTTTGAAGTTCATCTGATATTTTGTTCATTTTTTCTTTGATTTTATCCGGCAACTCCGGTGACCCTTTTAAAATCATATCACATGTCATTTTTGAAGCAGACAGATCCTGGGCGACACGGTCGTGCAGTTCCCGGGAAATCATTTTTCGTTCGGTTTCCTGGGCTTTTATCAGTTCATGGGTGAGTCTGTGGATATGTTTTTTCGCTTTTTGATGGTCCGTAATATTTCTGGCTACCTGGATAAAGCTTTCAATATCACCCGTCTTGTTTTTAATGGGAACAATGTAGGTATCCCAAAAACTTTCCCCCTTTTTACCCCTTGACCGGGATTGATGCATCACGGCTCGTTCGATTTTTCCTGTTTTCAGCGCCTTTACGTTGGGGCATCCCTTACAAGGGGTATCACGGTCCAAAAAAAGTTTATAACAGGTCTGGCCTTTTATCGCTTCCGGAGGAATATCAAGACCCATGACCGTTGTCCGGTTGGCCCAGATAATTTTCATATCCTTGTCCACATACCGGAGCCTGTCAATGGAGGCGTCAAGAATGGCCTGTTTCTGGGTTTCACTCCTTCTAAGGTCCTCTTCCATGCGCTTTCTTTCGGTATTGTCCGTAATCAATGCAAAAGAACCCGTGATTTCGCCCGATTCATCCCTGATGGTCGAGGCATTGAAATAGGTTTGCAGGGGGGCACCAGTTTTTTTTGTCAGGGTAATTTCATAACCGCGATGGTTCGTGGTGTTTATTCTTGATGTCTGTTTGACAAAAATTTTCCGATTATCATCATCAACAAATTCAAAGGGTGTTCTGCCAATCATCTCATGGGGGCTGTAGCCAAGCATTTTGCAAAAAGACGGGTTCACCTCCACGGTTTCGAGATCGGGGCTTAACCGCCAGTATCCCTGGGATGTCGTTTCCAGAAGGGTGCGGTATTTTTGTTCCGATGTCCGCAGTGCCACTTCGGTTTTTTTGAGATCCGTCACGTCGGTCTCTAATTCATCCAGTTTTTTTTTCAGTTCCGCACAGGTCGGTTTTTCGTTCATTGAGAATCTCCCAGTGGGCCCCTTGACGAAAGCAACGGCATCAATCGATGGATACAGGTGCCAACAGCAGTGCCGTCCGGGTGGGCAGGTAAAGACTGAGAAAATGGCGTTTTTCACCGTCCGTGGTCTCAGGGAGGGTGAAATGATACATCCCCGTTGCCAGGCGACCGTGCCCGCCGTATTGAGGGGCATCGCTGTCAAAAATTATTTTATATTTTCCGGGAGGCGCCGGCACCCGGTAGTCGGCATAAGAGCAATCCGGGTGAAAGTTGATCACAAATACAAACCCGGCGCGTTCAAAGGCGATCACCTTGTCGGCGGTATGTTCCATTAACCGATTCGGATTCGGGGTCTGGAAAAAATCAAACCGGCGGGCAAGGGCGATCATGTGCTGATCAAAAAGCGCCAGCCATCTGTATTTCAGGGCCGCGTCATCTGCCAGGTGCCATTGCCGACGGGCATACCGATAAGACCACTGGTTACCTTCCCGGGGAAAATCGATCCAGTCCGGGTGGCCGAATTCGTTGCCCATGAAATTAAGATAACCGCTGCCGGCCGTGGCCAGGGTGATAAAGCGGATCAGTTTGTGAAGGGCGAGTCCCCTTTCAACACGGATGTTGTTATCTCCCACGGCCATGTGATGGTACATGTCGGCACCCATGAGCCGAAAGACAAGGGTCTGATCCCCCACCAGGGCCTGGTCGTGGGATTCAGCGTAACTGATGGTTTGTTCATCTGAGCGTCGGTTGGTCAGTTCGTGCCAGAGTCGGCCCATGGGCCAGTTTTCATCTCTTGTGTCCTTGACCAGACGGATCCAGTAATCGGGTATGCCCATGGCGAGACGGTAATTGAAACCGATGCCCCCCCTGTCGGCTGATGTTGCCAGGCCGGGCATGCCGCTGATATCTTCGGCGATGGTAATTGCATCGGGCCGGAGTTCATGGATCAGCCGGTTGGTAAGGGCCAGATAGGTCAGGGCGTCTTCATCCACGGTGTCGTTAAAATAGTCCGCATAGGACGTAAAGGCGCGTTCAAGGCCATGGTGGGTGTAGAGCATGCTGGTGATGCCGTCAAACCGGAACCCGTCCACACGGTATTCCTCCAGCCAGTAGCGGCAGTTTGACAGCAGAAAATGGAGCACCGGGGGTTTGCCGTAGTCAAAACAGCGCGAGCCCCATGCCGGATGAGTTCCCCGGTGGCCGTCATGGAAGTACTGGTAAAAGGTCCCGTCAAATCGGCTCAGTCCTTCGGTTTCGTTGTTTACCGCATGGGAATGGACCAGATCCATGATCACGGAAAGGCCGGCGTCATGGGCCGCATCGACAAGGGCCTTAAATTCTTCGGGGGTGCCGAACCGGGAGGACGGGGCATAAAAGCTGGAAACATGGTACCCGAACGAGGCATAGTAGGGGTGTTCCTGGATGGCCATGAGCTGAAGGGTATTGTAGCCGGCTCTTTTGATCCGGGGCAGTATTTTTTCCGTAAACTCCCCATAGGATCCCACCTTTTCGTCTTCCTGGGCCATTCCCACATGGGCTTCATAGATCAACAACGGCCCGGGCCGGTGCCTGAAACCGGGATGCTGCCATTGGTATGGGATGTCCGGCGCCCAGACCTGGGCAGAAAAAATAAGTGTTTCAGGATCCTGGACCACCCGGCGGGCATAGGCCGGAATCCGGTCCCCGGCGCCGCCATCCCAATGGATGCGAAGCCGGTAGTGATCACCATGAACCATATGCCCGGCATCCAGACGGATTTCCCATATCCCTTTATCGCTTATTTTTTCCAGGGCATAGGTTTTTCTCTCCGTCCAACCGGTCATGTCCCCCACCAGGTACATTGCCGATGCATGGGGTGCCCATTCCCTGAAAATCCAGTTGTTACCCTGGAAATGGAGCCCGAAATATTCATGTCCGGCGGCAACGTCTGCAAGGGATGTTTTTCCCATGGTCAGCTGTTTTTCGGTTTTGGAAAGTTGGTTGATCCGGCGTGCAAGAACGGATTCGTATGGCTCAAGATAAGGGTCGTCGCGCAGCAGTCGCTGCAGAAGCATAGCGTTGTCGGTCATTTTAATTACCATAATTCCTATTCCCCACATCAGCTATACAATCAGGGGCCGTTGCAGCATTTTTTCATAAAGGTCAATATACTGGCCGGCGGTAACCGAATGATTGAAGCGGGCCGTACTTTGCTGCATAATGCGTTTAATCTGTCTGTCTTTTGTCCCGGCGGGCAGCTGGTAAAAATTCATCGCCTGGTCAATGGCCCAGGACAGTCCCGGGGCGTCAAAAATTTCAAACAGAAAGCCGTTACCGGTGTTACCTGACGCGTCCATGGGGGAAATGGTGTCATGGATACCTCCTGTATCATGGGCCACCGGCAGGGTCCCGTAGATGGGGCCGATCATCTGGGGCAGACCGCAGGGTTCGAAAAGAGACGGCATGAGAACAAAATCGGCTGCCCCGTAGGCCAGATGCTCGAGGTATTCATTGAAATTGCAGATGGCCACCCGGTCATGAAACCCATGGAAGTCCACAATATCTTTGAAATGCTGCTGATATTCACCATCGGCGATGAATACGAATTGCAGCTGCTGGTCCCAGTACCGGGATATGACATTATACAGGATGTCGGTTAACAGATGGCAGCCTTTTTGCACTGGATCCAGCCGTGAGGGCCAGTAAAAAATCGGGGCTTTTTTATTTTGAAGCAATCCCAGGGCTTTTTGCAGAGCCTGTTTGTTTTCCGTTTTCCCGCCGGCATGGGTTTCGGGGGTGTAGGACCGGGCCAGTTTCGGGTCCGCCGCCGGATTAAAAGCCGGATCCGGGGCATTGAGGATGCCGGAGGCACACTGGGCCGCTTTTTTGTTGGCAAGTTCCCGCATGAGCGGAGGCGGGGCAAAAGCATGACGGCCCGCTATCATTTCATCGAGAAAGGTCGGGCTGACGGTGTTGACAAAATGGGCCGCAAAAACCCCACTGACCAGGAAATCCACCGGGTTGGCCGATCGGGTGCCTTCATATTCGTATGCCATCCGGTCATAGTATAAATTTTCCCAGAAATAGGCGGCATCGATTCCCGTTTCTTCAATGTGGGCCAGGGTGCATTTGACGGTATGAATGTTGTGCAGGGTGAACAGACAGGGAATCTCCATCCGGCGAGACATGGCCGGAATCAGGCCGGTCATCCAGTCATTGCAGTGGATCAGGTCCGGCCGGACCCGGGGGACAATATTATTGATGACTTCCCGCTGAAAAGCCAGCCCCAGTTTGGTATTTTCACTACCATAGTTGCTATAGACCTTGTTCAGATGAAAAAAGGCCCGGTCCTGGGCCAGGTGGAGTTTGTCACCGGGCATGACCGATCGAATGGTTTTTTGTTCCTTGTTCAAAAAGGGTGCCAGACGTTCATTAAATATGGCCCGGTAGTCGGGGAGGGCCACATGAACATCTGCACCCTGATCAAAAAGGGCGGTGATCAGGGCAGCGGACACATCGGCCAGTCCCCCTGCCTTGGCAGTGAGATAGTTTGAAAAACTGCCCATGCGATCCGGCAGATAGGTCACTTCGGGGGTGACGATGAGAATACGGGGCTTTTTTGCCGATCTGGACATTTTTTGTGCCTCCTTTGGCGCTATCCCATTGAACGCTTCCTTCAAAGGGGCTTTGAACGGCTACTTGAAGGAGTATCATTCGGTTTGAGCCCAGGTAATCAGTCCGGGTGTATTTTTAAGCCAGTCGTCTCCATTAGGGGTGACCCTGACCGTGAAACCGAAACGACCGGTCTTTCGGCAGGGCAGCATGCCGCTGTAAAGAAAATTCCCATTGCCCTGTGGCATTTTGACGGTCATTGTTTCGGTGGTGCTATCGGTAATGGTTTCCAGTGTTTTCAGGTTTCCGTAAAAAAGTTCGACATCCACTTCGTCGGGCGTTAATTCGCCTAAAAATATCTGTGCCGTGATCTGAAATGTCTGGTTCACCAGATGGGGTCCCTCCGCATCAGTGATCGGTTTTTGTATTTGAATGGCATGCCAGTGGGTCTTCAACCGTTCATGCCGGTCGGACAGTTCTCTGGCAGCCTGGGCGTCGTTTTCCAGGAGGGACTCCAATTGCCGGATGGCGGGGATATAAAATCGCTGCTCATATTCATTCATCATTCGCAGACTGCTATATTTGCCCAGGGCCAGCTTCATGGAGGCCTTCATCATCGTCACCCAGGACACGGGCATATCCCCATTTTCATGCCCGTAAAAACAAGGAATTACTTCATTTTCCAGCACGTTATACAGGGCGCGGCTTTCAACGGCATCCTGGTAGGCCGTATCCGTATACTCTTCACCGCTGCCGATACGCCAGCCGCAGGCATCACTGTACCCTTCGGCCCACCAGCCGTCCAAGATGCTGACATTCAACGTGCCGTTAATAGCGGCCTTCATACCGGATGTACCGCATGCTTCAAAGGGTCGCCGGGGGGTGTTGAGCCATACGTCGGCCCCCTGCAACAGGTAGCGCGCAATACGCATGTCATAATTTTCGATAAAGGCGATTCTGCGACAGACAGCCGGTCGCCGGGCAAATTCCACGACCCGCTTGATGAGTTCTTTGCCCTCATTGTCCTTGGGATGGGCCTTGCCGGCAAAAATGAACTGCACCGGATATTTATCCGAATTGATAATGGCCTCCAGGCGGTCCGGATCCTGCAGCAGCAGGTCGGCGCGTTTATAGGTGGCAAATCGGCGGGCAAAGGCAATGGTCAATATGTTGGGTTCAAGAATTGTTTCCGCCTCTTGAATGAGCTTTTTCGGGGCATTTCGCCTTGCATACTGTCTGGTTACCAACTCACGGCAGATTCGTACCAGTCGTGAACGGCTTATTTCATGGGATCGCCACAGTTCTTCATCATAGATGTCGTCAATACGATTGATATTATCTGCGACCCGGGTGTCCAGGTACCAGCGGGGGCCCAGATAGCGTTCAAACAGCCGGGCGATTTCAGGTCCTATAAAGGTGGGAATGTGAATGCCGTTGGTGATATGGGATATGGGAATTTCCTCTTCGGGCCGTGCAGGCCAGACATGGGTCCACATGTTTCGGGCGACATTGCCGTGTAGTTCGCTGACGCCGTTGCAGTACTGGGCCATGCGCAGGCCGAAAACAAACATGGAAAGGGGCCCATCCGGCGCCGTTCCATTGGGCTGGCCCCAATTGAGGATGTCATTGACACTGGTGCCGAGTCTTTTTGCAAAGGGGGCAAGAACGGGTTTTATCATTTCCGCGGGGAATTCATCCTGGCCGGCGGCCACCGGTGTATGGGTGGTGAAGATCATGGTACGGGCCACAATTTCACGGGCCGTGGGCAGATCAAGATGATGGGTTTCCATGATCTGGGCCAACCGTTCTAAAACACAGAAAGCGCAGTGCCCCTCGTTCATGTGACACACAGAGGGTGCAATTCCCATGGCAGCCAGTGCTTTCATTCCGCCGATACCCAAAAGCGTTTCCTGGGAAAGCCGGATGGCTTTGTCGGCAATATAGAGCCGCGATGTAATATCCCGCACCGGAGGGGGATTTTCCAGTAAATTGGTGTCCAGCAGATACAGCGGTACGCGACCGATGTTTACCCGCCAGACGTTGGCGTGGATATCACCATGGGGCCCGGTAACGGTGATACGGACCTCCTTGCCGCCGGGGTCCTTGGCCCGGTTAATCGGCAGGAAAAAGAGATTCGATTCGGGGTAATGCTCCTGCTGCCACCCATTCTGGTCGAGAAACTGCTGAAAATAGCCACGGCGATACAGCAACCCTACTCCTGTCAGGGGGCGGGATTTATCTGAAGCGGCCTTGAGGTGATCACCGGCAAGCACTCCGAGGCCACCGGCAAACAGGGGCAGGCTTTCGTGGATGCCGAATTCCATGGAAAAATAAGCGATGTTGCCATGGTCCGGGTAAGGCGTAATAGCCGGATCTATGGGATCTGTGACCTGTTGCTCAAAATTTTCACGCACCCGTTCCATGTGGGCCAGGAAACTTTCATCCACGGCCAGTTGCTCCAGTCGGTCCTGGGGAAGGAGGGTGGCAAAAATCAGGGGGGTGGCGTTGGAAGCGTCCCACAGGTTTGGATCAATGCGGCGAAAAAGTTCAATGGCATCCTGCTGCCAGCTCCACCAGAGATTACTGGACAGCCGGGTGAGAAAAGACAGTGGCCTGGGGATTCTGGGAAACACTTGAAATGGTGTTATTTGTTTCATTTTAAGACCTTTTTATTTTTTATGCTTAAAGAATCATCACAGTGGAAAAATGACCGTTCAAAATTGTCTTGATAGGTCAACCGTTCAAAGACGGCCAAAACAACAATACACCTTTTTTGAGGTGCAGATCAACTGATATTCATTTGGCTTGATTCTAAGGTTGGCCCCGTTATTTGGTAATATCGACTGTTGAACAAGACATGTTGAATAATGAAGTTAGAACCAAATCCAATCATTTTAAGGGCAGGGTGATCTTATTTTAATTTTATCCATACCCGCAGCAACTCACTGACGCCCCAGGCCTGGGCGTCGCAGCCGCGCTGGGTATGGGGGAAATCGCCATCTGTAATTTCCGGGACTTGACCGATGCAGCCCTGATTGATCAAATGGATACTGCTGGAAAGCCAGGCCCGGGCGGTTTCCCTGGCGCCGGTGCCGTAAACCGTGGCCCATGCCTCGCAAAAAGAGGGGAAGAGCCAGGTCCAGGCGGTGCCGTTATGATAAGCGGGTTTGCGCCGGGTGTCTTCGTTTCCTGAATATTGCCCCTGGTAAGGGTGCAGCGGATCATTGACCGGGTGGTTTTGATGAACAATGGGCAATGGAAAACCAACCGGCTGGTCGGCCAGACTGCGGATGGCACCGGGAACCAGCAGGGTTTCACAGGCATTTAGAATGTTTCGGCCCATGGCTTTATCCTCTACGGCACCCAGGGTGACGGCAAAGAGTTGATTGGGCCGCAAGGCGTCATCGGCCGTTGCATTTTCGGCCCCCTGACCGGTTCTGGCATGCAGACAATCCGACAGGTATCCGCTGTCGAGAAGAAAGTGCTGCCCGATTGAGCGTCGCACCAGATCGGCCCTCTCATGCCACCGAGGCCGGTCTTGCGTTGTGTCAATGCGGGCCAGAAAACAGAGGGCACCATGCCAGAGGGCCTGGATTTCAATGGGGTAGCCCTCCCGGGGCGTGCCCGCCGGATGGTTCGTGTCCATCCAGGTAAAATGGGCCGGACTGAACATGAGGCCGGAGTCGGGATCCATATGGATGCCGTTGGGGGTTCCGGCCATGAGGCTGTGCCCCATGTCTATGAGAATCCGGCCCAGGGTCCGACTCCCGCAATCTGTTTCCAGAAAATCAAGGCGGCCCGTTTTTTTCGCCAGGTCTGCGCAATCGGTAAAAAACCAGAGGGGTGCGTCCGACGTATCCCGGTTATCGGCATTCTGTCCGTGGATCATGTTGGGGAGGGTACCGTTTTTTTCAAAGCCGGCGAACTGCCTGAGGATCAAAAGGGCTTCTTGAGTTCGACCGGCGCTGATCAGGCCCCGCAGGACAATCAGGGTGTCCCGGCCCCAGTCTAAAAACCACGGGTATCCGGCGATCACGGTTGCCAGGGACTGTCGCTTTACGATGTACTGATCCAGGGCCTTTTCAAGGAAGGAAGCCATATCGGTGTCGCGGTTTTCAGTCCGCGATAACGATGGGGCGTCAGGGGGAGGGGCGGTGGGCACCACCACTGTTCGGCTGGGTTCGGTGGCAATTTCAGCAGCCAGGGTGACGGTTTTGCCGCCTTTGACATCACATAAGAAATAGCCGGGGCTGAACAGGTCCGAATCAGGGTCAAGTCCCCGGTGGGCTTCCACAGGATGGTGGATATTATACTGCCATTCGGGTTCCGTTATAAATGATCCGCTAGAGATCATCAGCGACAGGCTGCGATCCGGTTGCGGTGTAAAAATAAACCCCTGGGGCATGGGGGTAACTGCCGGGGGCCAGTCGTGTTCCGGCCCGAGATAGGCTTTTGTGACATCGTGAAAATTTCGGTTTTCAATGTCCGGACGCAAAATTAGCTGCACGGGTTCGGCATCGGCCAGACGTCCATCTTCCCCTTTATCGGGGTCCCGGTAGAAACAGAGGCGAACACTATTTTCATCGGGTACCATCTCTGCCTGAATACAGATGCCCACATGCTCACCCTGGCCCGTCGGAACCGTAAAATGCCAGATCCCCCGGGTGTGATTTTTAAAATAAAAGGTGTCGATACAGTCGTTGTCCAACGCCTGGGAATAATCTTGGAAAACGATCCAGGCCCGGCACCGGGTGAACATTATCCAGCGGTCTTCAGGAAATTCGGGGCTGAGGTTGGCGGCCAGCAGTGCATCATACCGGCTGTTCAGTTCGGCCCAGGCGGCATTGGCCCTGAGCATGGCCCCCCGTCCGTTGGTGCCCAGGAAAAGACGCGGGCTGTCGAGAAGTTCCGACCGTTTGAAAATATGTTGTATCCGGACATGGCGGGCTGCGGACAAAAACAGCAGCGGCGCCTGTGGATGGCTGCAGACGCCCTTTGCATACACGGCGAGATGCAGGGTAAGGTTCTGATTTATTTTCGGTGTTTCAAGGGGCGAAAAAAGGATGAACCACGAACCGTCGGCGCACACCAGGCTTTCTTCCTGACCCAAACATGTCTGCTTTCGCATGATCCTGGCCTGGAAATTATTTTCAGCGCGGATCAGCAGGAAGTGAGCCGGCGGTACCATGACCTGGCGATGTAAATCCCGGGGATATTGCCAGACCACGACACCCGGCTGCCCGCCGGAGGGGTTCAGGGAGCGACAAAATTCCAGGGGATCCTGCACAAGGCGGCGGGTTGCCGGGACGATTTTGAAATCGCCAATATCCCGGATGCCGGTATAAAAACAAAAGATTTCCCACACCTTGGCCCGGAGCCGCTGTTCAATGATCCGAGGTGGTATTTCAAAAACGGCGGTCATGGCCTCTCGGAGATGAGCCACCTCGTTTGGGTCCCCGGTCAGACAGAGCACCTGTCCCCGGGCCAGCTTGCAGGTGAAGCGGGCACCAGTGATCGTACCGGCTATTTTTTTTTCGGAGATAAGGTCCCATAACGGGGTCTGCACATGGGGTTCCGGATGGGTCCAGGTGCAATCTGCCGGGTGGTGGTCGTCCAGGTTGACCAGGATCACAAGTGTTTTCCCACTGGACGGATGGCGGCGCAGCACGGCCAGACTGTTGCCGGGTTCCTGTTCAAGCAGGGTTATGTCACAACAATCATGAAAGGCCGGATGACTCCTTAAAAGGCAGTTCAATCGCCGGATATGCCCGATCTGGTTGATTGGGGCGTCCCAGTTCAGGGAGGGGGCGTCATGCACATTGATTTTTTCTGTGGCATACCATTCCACGCCGTTGGCAAACGCAAATCCGCCCTGGGTGGACAAAAGGGCGCACAGGGCCGTTCGCATTTTTGCCCAGGTATGGGATCGGGCCGCCAGGCGCAGGTTGTCATGGGTTTCCGCAAAATGGATCATCAAACCGTCGCTTCGGGAGATCTCCAGTGCTTCGGGGAGGTACTGTTCCATCTGGCCCCGATCATAATTTTGGAACAGCTCTGAATAGGCCCAATTGAAACCGGCCCGGTTCAGGAGCCGGCGGCTGGTTGAAATTTTGCCGCCCAGGCCTTCCAGCATGAAAACAGTGTCCGGGTATTGTTCCCGGACCGTCGCTATAATAAAGGTCCATGCCGGGGCAGGGATCATGTAGCCGGCATCGCAGCGGAAACCGTCGACGCCGCGGCGGCACCAGGTTAAAAACATGGCGGCCATGTACTGCCACAGCGCCTGGTGTGTATAGTCCAGTCGTGTCAGGTCCTCCCAGTTTACCCCCCAGGCCCCGGGAACCTCGATGCGGCCCTTTGGGTCCCTGACCAGCCATTGCGGATGGGAGCCGTGGAGGCTGGCGGCCCAACCGGTGTGGTTGATGGCGACATCCAGAAAAATCCTGGCGTTGCGGGCATGCACGGCATCCACCAGTTCAATGAATTGTTCCAGGGGTGTGGCTTTGGGATCGAATTCGGCCAGGGCCGGATCGATTTCCGTAAAGTTCAAGGCCGCATAGGGGCTGCCAAAGCGTCCCATGCGGGCATAGGTCGTGGGGGTGGGATGGATGGGCAGCAACTGGAGGATGCGGCATCCGAGGGTTCCCAGGATAAAATCCAGGTGCCCGATGAGGTTTCGAAAGGTTCCTGACGGTGGAATGACCGTATACCCGGCATGATCCAGCTCCTGAAGCAGAGGAAGCTGGGCCTTTGTTTCAAAAAAGCCGTTTTTATTGGGACCGAACTGGCGCACAAAGGCATTATAGATGATATTGGCACAGCAGGTATCGGCGGGTTCGACGTTGATGCCGGTGTTGGGGCCCGCCGGCCATACCGGCTTTTCCGTTCCGTCTTCCATAAAAAAAGCCTTGGCCTCAAAATGACCCACCTCAATCAGGGGCAACGTAACCTGAAACCGATGGCCATCCACCCGGATCATGGGGATATCAAACCAGTCCCGCCCCATGGCGGGTTTAGCGTAACGGACCTGATCCATCACCTCTTTTCTGGCCATGGCCGCGGCCCCGATATTGGTGCGCAGCCATGCCCTTCCGGATTTAGAATCTGATACAACGAGGGTAAAGCATTGGGTATCCCCCTGGAAGATCAGTAGTCTTTTGCCGGGGCTCGGGTCCTGGATGACGGGGTTGTCTTGGCTCATTTAGAATCTAACGCTCCTTTTCAGGGGGCAAGATAGTAAGGCTGAAGACTGATGGTGGAAGACTGAAGGCAGAAGGCAGAAGACTGAAGGCAGATAGCATCTAAATAACCTTCAGTCTTCATTTAAACAACCGTATATTGTTTATACCGGTTCGATCCAGCCCAGGGGGTCGGCGGCCTTTCCGTACTGGATGTCCATGATGGCGTTGTAAAAGCGATTGGCAACGGGTCCGACACGGCCGTCACCGATGTTGATGGTCTGGTCACCATATCGGAGTTGCCCCACCGGAGAGATAACCGCTGCGGTTCCGGACCCGAAGACCTCCTGCAGTGTACCCGAGGCATGGGCCTGCATGACAGCGTCGATACTGATTCTGCGTTCGGACACCTTCATGTCCCAGTGTTTGGCCAGAGCCACCACACTGTCCCGGGTGATGCCGGGTAAAATACTGCCGTTCAGTTCAGGGGTCACCAGTTCATCGTCGATGAGAAAAAAGATGTTCATGGCCCCCACTTCTTCGATATATTTCTGCTCAACACCGTCGAGCCATAACACCTGGGTGAAACCGTGCTTGTGGGCTTCTTCACCGGCATACAGGCTGGCCGCATAGTTGCCCGGGGTTTTTGCATCACCCACACCGCCGCGTACGGCCCGCACATGATCCCGGGTGACCCAGATCTTTACCGGGTTAAACCCTTCGGGATAGTAGGCCCCCACCGGTGACAGGATGATGAAAAACCGGTAGGTGAAAGAGGCACGAACACCAAGGAAGGGGTCCATGGCAACGATGGTGGGCCTGATGTAAAGAGAGGTCCCCTCGGCGCCGGGCACCCATCGTTTTTCAATTGCCAGAAGCTGTTTCAGTCCGTCAAGGGCAAGTTCTTCATCAAATTGCGGTATGCAGAGCTTTGCGGAGGACCGGTTGAGTCGCCTGAAATTATCCCTGGGTCTGAAGAGTTGGATCTCATCGGAGTCGGTTCTATAGGCCTTGAGGCCTTCAAAAACCGCCTGGCCGTAATGGAGCACCATGGTGGAGGGATCCATGCTGATGGGCGCATAGGGGTCTATGCGCGGGGCATGCCAGCCTTTTTCAGTATTATAATCCATGTTGAACATATGGTCGGTAAACAGCGTGCCGAAACCGAGGTTGGACTGGTCGGGTTTGTCTTTTAATTGATTTGTTGTATTGATTGTCAGTTGCATGTTCTCCTCCGAAAATTAAATCGTTTCTTTTGTATTAACAGGTCCCAACATGACGCACAAAACAAAAAGAGCATGGGGGATGGGGTTTCCATCCGGCACTCATTTTACCCGTGAAGGCGCGATTTTAATGGGGGGTAGAATCCCTGACCGAGGTCGCGACCGACTGCTTTTTTGAGATGATGTGCCTATGGGGCGATGCTGCTACGCACCCCACGCAGCGAATAATTACATCATCATACAGCATTTTTGTATCGTAAATCAAGATGTAACTATCCTGAGTTGAAGGATTTTTTAAAATCCAGAGCATGAGGAGGGCGTCTCTGTCTGTATAATGACATTTATAACCGTTCACGGTTTAGAGCTATCAACGCATGGTTGGAAAATAGAAATCAGTATCCAAAAGGTTAATAGATGGACTCGGTTGTCGTGGCATCGAAGATATGGAGGCGGTGAAGGTTCAGGGCCAGGTTCAGTTTTTCACCGGCGGTCACGGTTTTTCTGCCGTCACATTTGGCGATGAATTTTATCCCTTGAAAATCCATGTGCAGCAGTGTCTCACCACCAAGGGGTTCGACTATTTCAACAATGCCTTCCAGTTTCCACTCATCGGGAAGTCGGCCATCGCCATTATCGAAAGTCAGGTCTTCCGTGCGCAACCCCATGATGATGTCGGTGGCAGGGGCTATTTTCATCTCTGATCTGGGCGGGACGGGAATACTGAATTTTTGATCGAAATCAAGGGTCAGGCCTGACGGAGCAGCCATGGCTTTTGCCGGCACCAGATTCATGGGGGGGCTGCCGATGAATCCGGCCACAAAGGTGTTGGCAGGGTGTTCAAAAAGTTCCAGGGGTCGGCCCACCTGTTCAATGTGCCCGTCTCGCATCACCACGATGCGGTCGGCCAGGGTCATGGCCTCCACCTGATCATGGGTGACATAGACGATGGTGGCCTGCACCTTCTGGTGCAGTCTTTTTATTTCCGTGCGCATCTGGGTGCGCAGTTTGGCATCAAGGTTGGAAAGCGGCTCGTCAAATAAAAAAACTTCGGGTTTGCGGACAATGGCACGGCCCATGGCCACCCGCTGGCGCTGGCCCCCGGAAAGCGCGAAAGGCTTTCTCTTTAACAGGTCCTCAAGTCCTAAAATCAGGGCTGCTTCCTGAACCCGGTTTTCAATTTCCGCCCTGGGCGTTTTGCTGAGCTTCAGGCCGAAAGACATGTTGTTGAAAACATTCATATGCGGGTACAGGGCATAGTTCTGAAACACCATGGCGCATCCCCTGTCCTTGGGCGCCACATCATTGACGATTTGATCACCGATGTGGATTTTTCCCTTGGTAATTTTTTCCAGGCCTGCTATCATTCGCAGTACAGTGGATTTGCCGCACCCGGAAGGGCCCACGAGGACGACAAATTCAAGATCTTCGATATCCAGGTCAATCCCGTGTACCACTTCCGTTTTGCCGAATCGTTTGACGATATTTTCAAGTATGACCTTTGCCATGGTGTGATCCTGTAACCTTTCAAAAAATGTTATTTTATCGTAGCAAATCAACGGCCCTTTGTGCAACCGATAAGATTTTTTCTTTTAATTCGCTATTGAACAGTTCATACAAAGAGTGAGGTCGTTTTTCAAGTCCGAAAGCCAGATGCGGATAATATTTTCGTTTTTTTATTAATTTGTCAATAAAAGTGCATCGTTTTTGTTTTACTGAAAATTAATCCTTGACTCTCAAGGTGACTCTCAATAGTTATTACTTGTGTTGTCGCAACTATATCCTTGTTTAGAACCATGGGAAATAATGTATGCTCAAATTAAGGAAAGGGGATAAAATTATGAAAAAATTATCTTTAATTGCTACTCTATTATTAACTTGTTTTTTGCTTTTTTCTTGTGGCCAGAAAGGTGAAGAATCGGCACAGGTTGTAGAGCTCCAAAAACAGAACGCGGCGCTACAGTCTGAAATCGATGAGTTGAAAAATAAAATTATTGAACTTGAAAAAGTCATAGCAGAGGCAAAGCCCATCACTATTAACTGGTGGCATGCCATGCGAAGCGCCCGGGGGGAAGTGTGTAACTATATGATCAAGCAGTTCAATGACTCCCAATCCAAATATTTTGTCGTGGGGACCAATAAAGGGAATTACGATGAAACGGTCAATGCCGGCGTGGCCGCCATTCGTGCCGGCAAACAGCCGCACCTGCTCCAGTCATTTGAGGTCGGGACCCAGACCATGATGTTGTCCGGCGCCATCTATCCGGTGTATGAACTCATGAAGGATACGGGACACAATATTAACTGGAGCGATTATCTGCAGCCGGTGTTGTCTTATTATATGAATGCCGACGGCAATCTCATGTCCATGCCGTTTAATTCATCCACCCCGGTCATGTATTACAATGTGGACCTGTTCAAAAAGGCCGGTATTCCCCTGTTGTCCAAAACAGAGCCCATTACCTGGGATCAGATGGGTGAAATTACCGACAAACTGGTAAAATCGGGCGTCCCCGGCGGAATGGTAACCGCCTGGCAGTCATGGACCCAGATTGAGAACTACAGCGCCATTCACAATATTCCCTTTGCCAGCAGGGCCAACGGTTATGAGGGACTGGACTGTGAACTGCTCATCAACAATGACAAGGTGGTCAACCATATCGCCCGGCTCAAGTCCTGGATGAAGGACAATCGTTTTTTCTATGGGGGCCAGAAATACCAGGGACCCAAATCTGAATTCATCGCTCAGAATGCCGGTATTTACATCGATTCCATCAGCGGTATTGCCAAGCTTAAAAGTGCGGTCAAGGATTTCAAGTGGGATGCGGCCCCCCTTCCCGTGGAATCCTGGATGACAGAGCCCCAGAACAGCATCATCGGCGGGGCTTCCAACTGGGTTCTCAAGGGGTTCAGCAAGGAAGAATACAAAGGTGTGGCCGCTTTTCTGGCATTTTTGGCGAACAATGATATGCAGGAATTCTGGCACAAGGAAACCGGTTATTTCCCGATTACGCTGAGCGCCTATAACAGCCTGAAAGCCAAAGGGTATTATGATGAGCAGCCCTATCAGGAAGTCGGTATCCAGCAAATGACCCGTCGGATTCCCACCAAAATTTCCCGAGGTCTGCGCCTTGGGTATTTTATCCAGATCCGCAACATCATCAACGAAGAGCTTGAGCTGGTCTGGAATGATACCAAGACACCCCAGGAGGCCATGGACAGTGCGGTCAAGCGCAGTAATATGAAATTGCGTGAATTTGAAAAGACATATCGGTAAGGATGGCTGATCAACGACAGGTATTGCTTAGCGATACCTGCCGTTAAACAAAATCCTGTCAGAAGCCATTGTGGCACTGGCGTGCCTGAGCAAAAACGGTCTGTATTTTTCAGGCACGCCAGTGCCATGCCATTAAACTGCGGCGCTTTTCCGGCTGGGAGAAACGCTTATTTCCAAGTTGATTAGCGATGATAAAACGATCCATTTTTTCGTCCAAAATATTGCCTTACCTCTTGATTTTACCACAGATCCTGATTACGCTGACCTTTTTTTACTGGCCGGCGGCCCAGGGCCTGATGCAGTCGATGATGCGTAGCGATCCCTTTGGACTGCATACCTCTTTTATCTGGTTTGATAATTTTATTGCGCTTTTTAAAGATCCCCTTTATCTGAAATCCGTTTATATTACCCTGTATTTCAGTGCGTCCGTGGCGGCAGTTTCCATATCTCTGGGGCTTTTCATTGCGGCCATGGCCAATCGGATTTTAAAATTCAAGGGATTGATTCGCACCCTTTTGATCTGGCCTTATGCCGTGGCGCCGGCCATCTCCGGTATCCTCTGGCTGTTTTTGCTGCACCCTTCTTATGGTGTAGTCTCCCTGGCCATCAAGCGCTGGTTCGGGGTTGACTGGAATCCGTTGTTGCGGGGCAGTGATGCCATGATCATGGTGGTCATGGCCAGTGCCTGGAAAGAGATCAGTTATAATTTTGTTTTTTTTATTGCCGGAATGCAGGCGATCCCTCATTCCCTCATCGAGGCGGCGGCCATGGATGGCGCCAGTCCCATCAGACGATTCTGGACTATTACGTTGCCGCTGCTGTCACCGACCCTGTTTTTTCTCACCGTCATGAACATCATTTATTCGTTTTTTGACACCTTCGGCGTGATTCATACGGTTACCCAGGGGGGACCCGGCGGGGCCACCAATATTCTGGTGTACAAGGTATATCAGGATGGATTTATCGGATTGGATCTGGGGGCTTCATCGGCCCAGTCCATTGTCCTGATGAGTCTGATTATATTAATTACGGTTTTGCAGTTTAAATATGTGGAAAAGAAAGTCCACTATACGGTATAATTCCAAATGGTTGAAAAAACACCGATTTTAGATACATTGACCTATGTATTTCTGATGCTGGGGATTGTCATCGTCGGGTTCCCCATCATCTATGCCCTGATTGCGTCCACCCTTTCCATTCATGAAGTGTCCCGGGTGCCCATGCCCATGGTTCCCGGTGATCAGTTCTGGATCAACGTGCAGATGGCCTGGGAAAAGGGGGATCTGGGAAATCATCTTGTCAATTCCTTTATCATGGCCTCGGGCATTACCATCGGCAAGATTGTCGTCTCCATGCTGGGCGCTTTTTCCATAGTCTATTTTGATTACCGTTTTCGCACCGTTGCCTTTGTCACGGTTTTCTGCACCCTCATGCTGCCCGTGGAAGTCCGTATCCTGCCCACCTATGAAATGGCTGCCAACCTGTTCGGCCCGCTGCAGCCGCTCTGGGACTTGCTTCACTTAAACGGTCTGTTGAGCTGGATTGCAGGTCATGACATCGAGGTGAATCTTGACTGGAGTCTGCTGGACAGCTATACGGGGCTGATTATGCCCCTGGTGGCTTCGGCGACCTGTACGTTCTTATTTCGTCAGTTTTTTCTGACCATTCCTGAAGAACTCTGCGAGGCCGCTAAAATGGACGGGGCCTCGGCCATGACATTTTTCCGGAAAATTCTCCTGCCGCTGTCCAAAACCAACATCGCCGCCCTTGTGGTGATCGAATTTGTCTACGGCTGGAATCAGTACCTGTGGCCGCTGCTGATTACCACCAACCCCAAAATGATGACCGCGGTGATCGGGTTGCAGAACCTGATTCCCCAGGCAGATGACCTGCCATTCTGGAATGTGGCCATGGCCGGGAGCCTCATCGTCATGCTGCCGCCGATCCTGGTGGTACTTTTTATGCAGCGCTGGTTTGTCAAGGGACTGGTGGAGCGAGAAAAATAATTTTAAAGGTTGCTTCGGTTGAAGGTCGTTTAGGTTAACGGAATTCTGTCTATTGGTCGGCACAGCCCACCCTACGATACTTTTACGTTCAGCCTTCCACTTTAATTTTATTCTACCCAGTCAAGGGTTCTTTCCACCGCCTTTTTCCATTCCCGTAACCCCTTTTCTCTTTTGTCCGTGGACATGCTCGGCTGCCAGGTTTTTTCCGCGGTCCAGTTTTTTCTCAAAGCATCGAACCCACGCCAGAAGCCTACGGCAAGTCCTGCGGCATAGGCGGCCCCCAGGGCCGTGGTTTCCGTTACCGTTGGCCGGATTACCGGAACATTGAGAATGTCCGACTGAAATTGCATGAGCAACTGGTTTTCCACCATGCCGCCGTCCACCTTGAGTTTTGTCAGTGTCACCCCCGAATCCCGATTCATGGCCCGAACAATGTCGGCGGCCTGGTAGGCATTGGCTTCGAGAACGGCCCGGGCCAGATGCCCTTTGTTGACGAACTGGGTCAACCCGACAATGACCCCCCGGGCATCAGAGCGCCAATAGGGGGCGAACAGGCCTGAAAAGGCGGGTACAAAATAGGCACCGCCGTTATCTTCGACGGTTTTTGCCAGGGCTTCTATTTCAGGTGCACTTGAGATAATCCCCAGGTTGTCTCTCAGCCACTGGACCAGGGCACCGGCAATGGCGATGGACCCTTCAAGACAGTACACCGGTCGCTCTCCCCGGACCTGATACCCGATGGTGGTGATCAATCCATGGGTGGACGGCACCGGTGTTGTTCCGGTGTTGAGCAACAGGAAACACCCGGTGCCATAGGTGTTTTTAGCCTCACCAATGTCAAAACAGGTCTGGCCCACCAGGGCCGCCTGCTGATCGCCAAGGGCACCACAGACGGGAACACTCGCCTTCACGGGGCCACCTGGCTGCGTGTATCCCCATAGTCTGGAATCGACGGATGGCACGATACGGGGCAGCATTTGCCGGGGAATTTTCAGGGTATCGAGAATTTCCGTGTCCCAGTCAAGGGTGTGTATGTCCATGAGCAGGGTCCGGCTGGCGTTGGTCACGTCGGTCACGTGGGCACCGCTGCCCGGTCCCCCGGTGAGCCACCAGATGATCCATGTCTCCATGGTGCCAAACAGTGCCTCGCCCCTGTCCGCCCCCTGCCTGGCCCCGGGGACATTCTCCAGTATCCATTTTATTTTAGGCCCCGAAAAATAGGTGGCGATGGGCAATCCGGTTTTGTCCCGGAACCCATCTTGGCCCTTTGTTTTTATCAGGTTTCGACAGATCGCATCGGTACGGGTACACTGCCAGACAATGGCATGATAATAGGGTTTGCCCGTGCTTTTGTCCCAGACCACGGTGGTCTCACGTTGGTTGGTGATGCCGATGGCAGCCAGGTCTGAGCCGGATACCCCCGACCGATCCAACGCCCTGCTGATGGTTTCCCGGGTATTGTTCCAGATCTCCATGGGATCATGTTCCACCCACCCGGGTTGCGGCAGGATCTGTTGGTGTTCTTTTTGATCCATGCCCGCAATGTTGCCCTTTTCGTCAAAGATGATAAACCGGCTGCTCGTGGTTCCCTGGTCTATTGCCCCGATGTATTTGGCCATTTTTTATTCTCCATATTTTTACGATCTTTTTAAAAAGGCATTCACCGCCGCATACGCCGATGCAATGGCCAGGCCTGATCCGCATTTCGTTCTCATCCAGTTCTGGTGGGCCAGGATGGTGCCAACGGCGAAAAGATTTGAAAAAACAACCTGGCCGCCACGGTTCACCGGCCTGAAGTCAGTGTCCGTTTCAATGCCCGCGGTGTTTATCGGGTGCCCGGCCGGATGAAAAAAATTCTTCTCGTGCCACTGATCCCGGGTCTCGGGTTGAAACACCGGTAAATCAAAAAGGGTCTCTTTGATATTGTGGCGGTCGGCATGAAGCCCTTTACCCAGAAAACGACCGGTGGCCAGGACGATTGCTTTTGTCCTGATCGTTTGAACACCGGTTTTCGTGCTGATGGTCAGACAAAAATTGTCGTCATCCGTCTGTTTTGCAGTGGTGACCCTGTTTTGGAAAAAAGCGGTAATGCCTCTGGCCGGCAGATCGGATTTCAACGTTTCCATGAGGCGCAAACCGGGGACCGAGGGTGGCATGGTCGGGATCTCAAAAATCGGCACACCGATCAATCCTTCCAGTTCCTTGAAAATCTGACGGGTTTTATACAGACCCAAAATGGCCGGCAATCCCACTGATCTTGCATTGCCCAGCAATGGTTTGATGGCATTGGCAAGCGCTTTTCTGTTTTCCGGCACTTCCATGGCCCGGGCCATATTTTCGGTAAAGACTTCGCTGACACTTTCATATCCCGGGAAGGTCACCCGGGCTACCGTTAGGGCCGGCCATTTTTTCTGCAGCACAGATACGATCTGACGGGCACTGTATTCTTTCATGCCGTGGAAATCAACCAGCAGACAGGCCTTTTTTTCGGCCAGGGCGGTAACGCCGTTTTGCATGCTTGCCGGTATGGCATAACTCAGATGGGGTATGCCCGCCGGGGTGATCACGGCTGAATTGTGTTTTCCATCAATATAATAGTCAAGGCCGGCGTTTTTTAAATAGGCGAGCAGTTCGTCCATGGCAGCGGTTAAGGATCCGGGGGAAATGCGCGCATAGGGGTGGTTTGGATTTTCGTTGACCAGGGATCGGATGCCCGCCCACGGATCCATGCGTATCTGTGCGGGATTCAGGGGATAAATTCCCAGGAGGTCAAAAAGACCGCTGGCAAAGCCGCTGGCCCCGGTGTTTCCAACGAGCAGGGTTTTAATGCGGCGATTGGCGGCAAAAACAGCGGCAGCCATGCCGGCCATGCCGGTGCCGATGATGGTCAGGTCGCTGGTCAGTCCGTTGTGATCAGGGGCTGTCACTATAGCGCCTCCTGTTCTATTTCCAGCCCCAGAAATCCGCAATGCAGGGCCTCGGTCAATTCCGTCTGTACCATCTGGCCATCCCAGAGAACGGGCCGCAGGCCTTTCCAGCGTTCGCGGAAAAATTTTTTAATGTCATCAATGCCTTTATCAGCCTCGAGTTGACCGGTATTGTACATATGGGCGGCGACCCTGAAGCCGCAAAACGCCCCCTGGCATGCCCCTTTGCCCACCCGGGTGCGCAGGGCCACGGCGGAAAGGTCCGCATTGCCGTTCTGGTCCTTCAAGGAGGCAATGACATTATCCACAGCACTGGCGGATACCATTTCACACTCACACAGCAGCAGGTCTCCGGGGGTATGTTTTTTCATCCACCGGCGGGGGGCGATGCCCGGTTCGGTCCAACTGCAGGGGGCCGCCGGGGGCAGAGGGTTTGTTCGTGTAAGGCAGGGTCGGGTGACGCCCATACGGTGGCAAATCAGGTCCGCTGTTTTTTCGGCCATATAGCGATAGGTCGTCAGTTTGCCACCGGAAATGGTGGTAAAATTTTCAAGACCGTCCATGAGATGATCCAGCAGAATGAAGCCGCGGCTGACATCGCGATCGCCGGTGTCTGTCCCGGAACTGATCAGGGGTCGCACACCTGCATAAGCACGAATATAGCGCGTGGTTTCAAGATCAGGAACCATGGCCGCTCCCTGGGTGACCACCCGGTCGGCCTCCCTCACGGTGGGGAAGATCTGATCCAGCGTGTCAATGCGCACAGATGTGGTGCCCAGAATGGATACCGTTCCGCCGGGTACCAGTATATCGCCGTCGTCGGGTTTGCGAAGACGGTTAATCACCCGGCTCGTCATTCTGCTGTGGGTGACCAGCAACGTTCCTTTGGAATAGGCAATTTTGATATGGGCCCCGGCCAGGGCGGCAATTTCTCCGGACCAGGCGCCGGCAGCATTGACCACCTGTTCGGCCTCTACGACGATTTTTTCCCCGGAGACCCTGTTTATAAGATCCACAGATGTAATTTGCCGGCCCCGTTTATGAAATCCGGATACCTTGTGATGACGCAAAAGCGTGGCCCCATGCTGTCGGGCCTGAAACATGTTCTGCAAAGACAGCATGAATGGATCAATGGTGGCATCTTCTACCATGTAGGCGGCAATCACCCGGGATGAAAGGGCCGGCTCCAGTTCACGGGCCTCCCTTGGGGATATGGTTTTTACCGGAATGCCGGCGACAGAGCAGCCTTTTGGAAAATCTGCAACATATTTTTCATCATCGCCTTCCACCGCGACAAAAAGACCGCCGGTGGTTTCGATACACTGGGGCGCCATTTTTTTGAGCAATTCCGCTTCGACCCGGCATTCTGCCGCCACATCGGGATCAGTGAATACATATCGCCCGCCGCTGTGTAAAAGGCCGTGGTTGGCCCCCGATGCCCCGGAATTAATATCGCCCTGTTCCGCAACGACACAGTGGATCCCGCGCAGTGCCAGATCCCTGGCCAATCCGGTTCCGGTGGCACCGCCGCCGATGATCAGCACCTGGGTTTTTAACATAAATAAACCTGTTTTTTTTAAATCCGTAAGTTGTATTTTACCCCGTCACCCGGGTAACGGGACATCAAAAATTGAAGGCACCCCATTATGCATACGGTTAAATCAGCGTATCCAAATCCCAATTAGATCAAAAGCCAATCGGTTGATGAATTCGTAAGCATTGTTTGAGATGGCCAAGCAGAAGCAATCTATAATCCACTATTGCCATAGATGCTGAATGGGCGCAAGGTAAATATTCGTAAACCAACATTTTTGATTATATTTTTTTCAAAAATGAAAAAATATAATCAAAAAACAAACAAAAATGGGCTTAAATGAATATAAAAGGTCGATCCCAGTTCCTTTTAACGTGTGTTTGTTTTTGTTTTCGCTTGTGAATATTTTTGAACAATGGTATTTGTCATAAGCGAGATGGACTGGCGCCAAACAGCATTGGCAGGAGCAGGTTTATTTGTCCGGGGAAAAGGGAGGCCGTCATTGCAAAAAAACGAAAAGAATTCTAACGGCATAAAAAAATTAGAAAATAGTACGGATGGTCAAAACAGTGCCGATACGTTTTTTGCAATGTCACTTCGGCAAAAAGAGATTGTGGCGCTGGTCCGGGGAGAAGGGTTTGTTGCCATCGAAAAAATAGCCCGGCGGTTTGCCGTCACGCCCCAGACGATTCGCCGGGATATACGGAATTTGTCTGATGCCGGCTTGCTACGGCGGCACCACGGCGGGGCCGGTTTGCCGTCCAGCGTTGAAAATTATGCCTATCAGGCCCGTAAAGTACTGTGCTTGCAGGAAAAAAAACGTATTGCCCGCCTGCTTGCCCGCAATATTCCCGACAAGGCATCGATGTTTATCAATATCGGCACCACCAATGAAGAGGTGGCCAAGGCACTGGCGCATAAAAACGGTCTGCGGGTGATTACGAACAACCTGAATGTTGCCGCCATATTAAGCGCGAATAAAAGCTTTGAGGTGATTGTGGCCGGAGGGGTCGTCCGCCAGCGAGACCACGGCATTACCGGGCATGCGACCATCGATTTTATCAAACAGTTCAAGGTCGATTTCGGCATCATTGGTATCAGCGGGATTGACACGGACGGCATGCTGCTGGATTTTGATTACCGCGAAGTTCGGGTGGCTCAGGCCATCATTGACAATTCCCGCAGGGTTTTTCTGGCGGCGGACTACTCCAAATTCGGAAGAAACGCCATGGTGCGGCTGGCCCATATCAGCCGGGTGGATACACTTTTCACGGACCGTATGCCGCCGGATGGCATGAAAGATGTATTGTCCCTTGAAAATATAACTGTTCTGGTCGCCGATGACGCGGGGTGAGTCCCTCATTGACATTTTTATGATGCTTGGATATGAATGACGGGTATTTCATAGCCCCCGTAAATCGCAACAACTTATGGGGGCATATTGTCAGAGATCGTCAAATGGTTAATAAGGTCTAAAATGAAAGGGAAAAATATGGATATACCCGGTAAGAAGGCCGGTATCGAACCGGTAAAACTTGGCCCCGACAGCCGGTTCACGTTTGAATGTCACAAGGATGTGAAATGTTTTACCCGCTGCTGCCGGGGTATTAACATTATTCTTACGCCCTATGATATTATCCGAATGAAGAACAGACTCGGGCTTTCCTCGGAAGAATTTCTGGCGATCTATACCCAGCCCCGGTTGCTCGAAAAAACCGACTTGCCGGTGGTCACGCTGAAACTCCTGGATGACCAGCAGAAATCATGCCCCTTTGTCAAAGACGGCACGGGGTGCATTATCTATGAAGACCGGCCCACCACGTGCCGATATTATCCCCTGGGGGTGGCGACATTAAGCCACAAAGAGGGGGCCGATGATGAAGGCTTTTATTTTTTTGTAGATGAGCCCCACTGTCTTGGCTTTGAAGAGAAGAAAAAATGGACGGTGCGTGAGTGGCGAGAAAACCAGGGGGTCGATGTCCATGATGATATCAATGCCGAATGGACCGATCTGGTGGTCCGGAAGCGGTCTTTCCCGGCCAGCATCAAGCTCACGGATCAGGCCAAGCAGATGTTTTTTATGGTGAGCTATAATATTGATAAGTTTCGAGCGTTTGTGTTTGAAAGTACTTTTCTTGATCGTTTTGTTTTTGATGCGGCGACCATTGAAAAAATAAAAACAGATGAAGTCGAGTTGCTGAAATTCGGGGTGAAGTGGCTCAAGCAGATGATGTTTAAACAAAGCGATCCGCATGCCCAGGCCAGTGCCTCGGCGGTTTCGCAGGAAGATAAAGGTAGAAGCTTGAAGGTAGACGGTTGAAGGCAATCTTTCCATCGGTGGGCACAGCCCACCCTGCGAGCCTTCAGCCTTCTACCGTATGACCTGTAACCCTAATATTGTTCGTAACAGAGCCCTTTTTGAAAGATCGGATCGTTCAGACGCTGGTCAATATCCACGTTAAAAAAATCGGCAAGCGGCTTTAAAATTTCAGGACTTTCAGTCTGGACCGCGCGGGCGATATCCAGAACAATGTCAAGCCCGGACCGGGTCATTTTACCCAGAGGCCTTCGGCATGGGTCTGACGGCATCCCCAGCAGTTGCATAAGGGTTTTAATGGCCAGGGGATTTCTGGCCCGGCAGGCCACTTCGCCCAAGGGTGTTTTTTCCATGGTGTTTACGGTCACCAGACCGAACAGCGGGGCCAGTGCCGATTCGAGTTTTGCGGCCTCGGTCAGTTTTCCTTCGTTGAACAGCCGGACCATGTCGGCAACTGCTTTGGGAACGATGTTGGTGATGACTGAGATGGCGCCACCTGCGGATATGCTAGGATCGGTCATCATTTGAGATGTCAGACCGTCATCACCTGACAGGATCAGATAATCGCCTCCGCAGCAGTTCCTCACTTTTTTCATATTTTCCAGATTCCCGGTGGCTTCTTTTACCGTATTGACGTTTTGGAATTCCTGGAAAAGAAGGGCCAGATCTTCGGGCAACAGTTGCGCACCGGTACGGCCCGGGATCACATAGGGGATAATCGTCAGTTCCGGGAACGCCGCTGCCACCGGCGCCACATATTCCCTGCGTATTTCAAGGGAACTGGGGCCATTGTAGTAGGGATCCACCAGCAGTACGGCCCGCGCGCCTACCTCTTGAGCATGTCGGGTGCCGGCCAGGGTTTCTCGTGTATTGTTACTCCCGGTGCCGGCAATGCAGATACAGTCGTCAGTTGAATTTTCTGCAACGGCGGCAATCACGTCATTGTGCTCGTCCCATGAAAGCGTAGGGCTTTCTCCGGTGGTGCCGACGGCCAGAATCCCGCTGATGCCGTTTTCTATCTGGAAAGCGGTCAGGCGGTCAATCCCTTCGTAATCGACCCGACCCTTTTTAAATGGGGTTATTAATGCGGTATAACAGCCTGGTCTCATATCTTCTCCCTGTGTATAGATAATGTTTTTTATAAGTTATGATTAAATACCAAATCTAGCAAATTGTAGCGTTATGTCAAGGGAAAAGAGGTGGGGGTGGAAAAATATATGAAATCAAACTGGTTGATCTTGCCAAAAGGGTTTGTCAGGCCCACCCGGCGTCTTTAAAATCCTTTTTGCTTGACAAGGCCGGGCTTGCCATAATAACCCAAAATAGATTGATGGCTGTAGCTTACCGAAACGAACAGTATAATTTTTGTTAAAGGATATAAAATATGGAAAAAGCAAAAAACGCCGAGGAGTATATTGCTCAGCAGCGTATGGCAATCGCTTCAAACACTGATTGCGGTACATCGCATTACAACCTGGCCGTGGCCCTGATGGGGCTGCAGAAATATGACGAAGCCGAAGCGGAATTTCAAGAAGCCCTTGAATGTAGCCCGAACCTGGCGGAAGCCTATGTCCAACTGGGGGCCATTTGCCTGCGGCGCAATGATCTGGAAGGCTGTCTTGCCTATAACCGGCAGGCTGTCAAGGTAAGACCCGGGTTTTCCGAGGGGTGGGGTAATATCGGTTTTGTTGAGATGCAAAAAGGCAATATTGACGAAGCCATTAAAGCCCTTAAAAGAGCCACTGCGTTTAATTTTAGATTTGTCCAGGCCTTTACAACCCTGGCCAACGCTTACCTGATTAAGGGGATGGTCAAAGAAAGCATCGCAACAAACCTGTCGGCCCTGAAAATTGAACCTGATTTTCCCGTTGCCCATAATAATCTGGCCATTGCATATCTTGAAAACAAAGAATCGGAAAAGGCCATCAACCACTGCGACAGAGCCCTTGAACTGGGGTATGACGTCGCTCCGGAAATATTAAACCAAATCGAAGCGCTCCGGAACTAAATTGGAGTTTATGCCGAGTTGTCACCGGTTGCGGCTGTTTTTGTCTGGAGCCCATGTCTTGTATACCTAAGTTTCGTTATTTTCTGGCCAATGAAAAATTTCCGGTCCGGCCCACCGGTTCCCAGTGGGCATCCGTGCTCCCTGTCAGCAGAACACCTCAGGCACCGGATCCTGCCGGGCAGTCCCTTACGTATGGGGACTATTTCAATGCTGTCCGGGTTTTTTTAGAACGTCATCAGTACCAGGCCGTTATTCGGGCCTTATCGGGTGATAATGGCGATATGGATGCGGCACAAATTCATGCTGTTCGTATTTTTCTCGTCAAACACGGTCAGTATTATCATCCGGCCCGCATTGAAATTGCTTATGGCAAGCGTATCCGCTTTTTTGTATTGAATGTGGCGATCTCGGCCATTGCCCGGGAGATGATTAAATCAGAAGGAACTACACTGGAATTCCTGTGCCGCCGTTTTCCCTATGCCTTCCTCCCGAAAGTATATGCCACCGGTGAGGTCTGCACTGATGACGGACAGAAACTGGCTATGTTTCTGGGGCAATGGTTTGACGGCTATCATGAATTTCATCTGTCTCGGGGCGATGAAGGTGGTCAAAATCGGATCATCCTTTGGGATGGTAAACCGGTTAAATGCTTTTTATCATCCACGCAGGCCCGGGCCGTATACGAAAAGGCAGCCTTGATCCTGACGGCCTATTATAACCTGGCAACTTTTGAACAGATATCCGCCTGGCACCATGCCGCCGGTGATTTTGTGATAAAACCCGCCGGTGATCAGATTTTCATGAAGCTGATCACTGTCCGGCAATACACCCCTTTGATTGAAAATGAAAAACCGGATGTTCAGATGATACTCGAAGCCCTGCAGCTTTTCCTGCTGAAACTGTCTCTGCACATGGGGCTTGATCGGCTTGATGGCGTCGGCGATTTGACCTGGGCCGGCGAGATGGCCGTTGCCGGGGCTGTGGATGGTTTTTTCAAGGGTCTGATGTGCCAGGTAACAGCCGGACTGATTCCCGGAGAAATTCTTGCGGGCGGCCGGAACTACCTGGCCGCCGTATCAAGATCGGAATGGATGGACAGGGTGGTCTCCATGGTGGAACAATATGATTCAGGCCTGCCGGGATTGTCCTTGATGCGCAGCAATTTGGATCAATATGTCACCTGCCTTTATAAAAGCATTGCTGATGTGGGCCCATGCACAAGATAGAGGATATGCGGCATAATTAAAAACTGTGTATGGTATGTTTTTGATACCGTTTTTTTCAATTTGTTTAACTGTGTGAATCCATGCTTTTTTATTGACAAGCACCAATAATAATTTTATATATTTCCTTTGATTGATGGATAAAATCGCATTCACTATATTTGTTACATGGAAAACAAAAACCTATTCGAGAGGAGGTGACCGACGAAATCCCCATCTATTACATTTACTAAAGTTCAGGTGGTTAATTATTAACAAAAATGGAGGTAATACAAGATGAAGCATGAGACCCCTTTGTTGGACCAGTTGGAATCTGGCCAGTGGCCAAGTTTCGTGTCCGACCTCAAGCAGGAGGCTGCGTCCAGGGCCAAGAATGAGAAAAATATTGAATACCAGATTCCCCAGGACGCTGTAGATGATCTTCTGGGCGTTCTTGAACTTTCCTACAAACATGGCCGAACCCACTGGAAGCACGGCGGGATCGTTGGTGTTTTTGGATATGGCGGCGGCGTTATCGGCCGGTATTGCGATCAGCCGGAAATGTTTCCCGGGGTGGCACATTTTCATACCATGCGTGTCAATCAGCCCGCTGGAAAGTTTTATACCACTGAATATCTGACAAAGCTGTGTGACCTGTGGGATTTTCGCGGTAGCGGCATCACCAATATGCACGGATCCACCGGGGATATTATTTTTATCGGCACCACAACACCCCAGTTGGAAGAAATTTTTTATGAAATGACCCATAATTTGAATCAGGATCTGGGCGGCTCGGGTTCCAATCTCAGAACACCGGCGGACTGCGTGGGCCAGGCCCGCTGTGAATATGCCTGCTACGATACCCAGGATCTTTGCTACGACCTGACTCAGGAATACCAGGACGAGCTCCATCGCCCGGCTTTCCCGTATAAATTCAAGTTTAAATTTGACGGCTGTCCCAACTGCTGTGTTGCATCGATTGCCCGCTCCGATCTTTCCTTTATCGGGACCTGGCGAGATGAAATCCGTATTGACCAGGAAGCGGTACAGGGCTACATTGGCGGCGAACTGTCTCCCAATGCCGGTGCCCATTCCGGTCGTGACTGGGGTCCGTTTGATATTGAAAAAGAAGTCATTGGCCTCTGCCCCACCAAATGCATGAAAATGGAAGACGGCAAACTGCTGATCAATAATCCTGAATGCACCCGTTGCATGCATTGCATCAATGTCATGCCGCGCGCCTTGCGCATTGGAAACGACCGGGGTGTATCGATTCTGGCCGGTGCCAAGGCCCCGATTCTTGATGGTGCTCAGATGGCTTCTTTGATCGTTCCGTTTATCAAAGTGGAAGCGCCGTACACCGAAATCAAGGAAACCGTCATCGAACCGATCTGGGACTGGTGGATGGAAGAGGGCAAGAATCGTGAGCGTCTGGGGGAACTCATGAAGCGTCAGGGTCTCCAGAGACTGCTAGAGGTAACCGGCTTTAAACCGGTGCCGCAGATGGTTCAGGAGCCGCGGACCAACCCCTACATTTTCTGGAAAGAAGATGAAGTTGAAGGTGGATGGAAGCGCGATATCAATGAATTTAGAAAACACCATCTAAGATAATAAAGGGGGTAAGATCATGGCATTTGTATCCTCAGGTTATAATCCTGACAAGCCGATGGCAGACAGAATAACCGACATCGGTCCGAAAAAATACGATCTTTTTTATCCGGAAGTTATTGCAAAAAACAAGGGTAAATGGCTGTATCATGAAATCCTGGAACCCGGTGTTCTGGTACATGTTTCCGAAACCGGCGACGAGGTGTATACGGTCAGATGCGGCGGATGTCGTCTCATGAGTACGTCCCATATCCGTGAAATCTGTGAAATTGCAGATAAACACTGTGACGGCCATTTGCGGTTTACCACCCGTAACAACATTGAATTCATGGTGGATGCCAAGGAAAAGGTCGCACCGCTGAAAGCGGATCTGGAAAGCCGTAAATTCGCCGGTGGCAGTTTTAAATTTCCCGTCGGCGGCACCGGTTCCGGTATCACCAATATCGTTCATACCCAGGGATGGATTCATTGCCACACCCCGGCAACGGATGCTTCGGGTACGGTCAAGGCAACCATGGATGTGCTTTTTGATGATTTTAAAAACCACCGCATGCCGGCCCACCTCAGGGTTTCCATGGCCTGCTGCCTGAACATGTGCGGTGCGGTTCACTGCTCGGATATCGCCATTCTGGGATATCATCGCAAGCCCCCGCTGCTGGACCATGAATATCTTGACAAGATGTGTGAAATTCCTCTGGCCATCGCCGCATGCCCCACCGCCGCCATCAAACCGGCCAAGGTGGAATTGCCTAACGGTACCACCGTAAAGAGTGTTGCGGTAAACCAGGAACGGTGCATGTTCTGCGGTAACTGCTACACCATGTGCCCCTCCATGCCGCTGGCTGATACAGAGGGTGACGGCATCGTACTCATGGTGGGTGGCAAGGTCTCCAACCGTATCAGTGCGCCCAAGTTCTCCAAGGTCGTTGTGGCTTTTATTCCCAATGAGATGCCGCGCTGGCCCACCATGACCGATACGATTAAAAAGATCGTTGAGGCCTATGCCGCCGATGCCAACAAGTATGAGCGTCTGGGCGAATGGGCGGAGAGAATCGGCTGGGAAAGATTTTTTGACAAATGTGAAATCGAGTTCACCCATCATCTCATCGATGATTTCCGTGATCCCGCTTATTACACCTGGCGACAGACAACAAACTTTAAGTTCTAAATAATCAATCCGTTTCGGGGCACACCTATGGGTGTGCCCCGAACATGCAGAGAGAGGTTCAGAATGGAATACGAAGAGGCAAAAGAACTCATTGTTCAGGAGCTGACTAAAAAACTGAAAAATAAATCTAAATTTTATTTTAATGACCTGGCCAAAATCCTCGGTGAAAAACCCAGACTTGCCAAAAAAACGGTCAATAAACTTGTAATAGACGGTGTACTGGAATACTGGTCCAGCGGCAGCACCTCCATGTACGGGCTGCCCGGAACCGGAAAACAGGCCGGCGCCGAACACGAAGAACACGAAGAAAAATAATTCGTTTGTAAGCAACGGTTCTCAGAGACGTTGCAGGGGCCTATCATGAGAAGCAGGGGAATCGTCATATCGGCTCTGCGCGGCGGATCTGGCAAAACCATTTTGTCCATCGGTATTATTGCCGCATTAAAAAAGTGTGGCCATTTAGTTGCTCCCTTTAAAAAAGGTCCGGATTATATTGATGCGGGCTGGCTTGGACTGGCAGCAGGCCGGCCCTGCTATAATCTGGATTCCTACCTGATTGAAGAAGATACGCTTCGTTGCTCTTTTTATACCCATACCGGCCCATCTGAAATCGCTGTTATAGAAGGGAACCGGGGGCTGTATGACTGCATTGATACCCACGGCCGGACCAGCACGGCCGAACTGGCCAAACTTCTTGGAACCCCTCTGATATTATGCCTTGACTGTACCAAAACCACGCGCACACTGGCGGCGGTGGTGTCAGGGTGTATGGCTTTTGATGGCAACGTTCCCCTGAAAGGGGTTATCTTAAACCGTGTGGCCGGGGCCAGGCATGAGGCCATTGTGCGCGCCAGCATTGAACAGTACTGCGCTATACCGGTTCTCGGTGCATTGCCTAAACTGGGCCGGGAGTGGTTCCCGGAGCGGCATATGGGGCTGGTACCGACACTTGAGCACGATTGGGCTGTTAATTCCATTGAGAGTGCGGCCCGGATAGCTCAAAAATACCTGGATCTGGATGCCATTGCCGATATGGCGGAGGGCGCACCCCGCCCTGAACCTGGTGATGAAAACGGAAAGCCGTGTGAAAATATCCGCCCCCAGCCCATTTGTGATGGTTCCGCGCCTGTCATCGGTATTATCAGGGATTCCGCCTTTCAATTTTATTATCCTGAAAATATTGAAGCACTCAGTGCCGCCGGTGCAAAAATTGTTTTTATCAGCCCATTGGCGGACCCGGGTTTGCCGGCTGTGGACGCACTGTATATTGGCGGCGGTTTCCCTGAAACCCATGCCGAAGCCTTGTCGGGCAATGTCATTTTCAGGAATCAATTAAAAACACTGGCGGATAAAGGGCTGCCCATTTATGCCGAATGCGGCGGGTTGATGTATCTGGGATCGGAACTGCTTTTTGGGGAAAACACATACCCCATGGCGGGTGTTTTGCCGGCTGTCTTCGGTTTTTCCAAGAAACCCCAGGGACATGGATATACCGCTGTCGTTGTTGAAGGTGAGAACCCCTACTTTGATATCGGGACCGAATTTAAAGGCCATGAATTTCATTATTCCCATGTACTCGAATGGCGGGGTGGGGATGAAACGCTTGTTTTTTCCATGCAGCGGGGCAATGGCTTCATTAATGGGCGGGACGGGGTGCAGTATAAAAATGTTTTGGGCACCTATACCCATCTGCATGCACTGGGAACCCCCTCTTGGGCTGGGGCACTTGTCGCCAATGCGATGAAGTATAAAGACAGAATGGCGCCGCATAAATAATCAGGTACCTGTCAGAAATGGTACAAACCCAAAAAGGCGACCTTCCGGAATGGAATGGCCGCCTTTTTGGGTTTTGTCTATCATGTATGCTTTCTATTAAATTACTAATTTCAATTTTCTAATTTCAGTATCCGGATCGGGGAAAAATATACGTTTTTTAAAAAAAGTGCCAAGGGGCAACTGAAAAATGCGCCTCATTGCTATTTCTTTTTGGGATGGCACTTGGTACAGGTGGTGGGTGCTTTTTTTGTTTTGGTTTTTTTGTTGAACGCTTTATGGCAGTCCTTGCAGTTATAATGCAGGGCCTCGGCATGATACTGCAACCGCTCTTTTTTCTCCAGTTTGGGAGCATTGGATCCCTTGGGTCTTTCACCGGGGATCTTGTGGCATTCGATGCAGCTTTGAACAGCGTCGCCGGCTTTCAGCGCCAGTGGTTTTCCGTTTGCGTCATGGTGGCACTCCCCGCAGCCGGCTTTATAAAAGTCCGGATTGGCCGTAGCATAGGCTTCAGAATGCTGTTTGTGTGAAAACATGACAATGCCCTTAGTGTGCTCCTCATAGGCCTTGTCGTTCATTTCAATGACATCGGGCACCGAGGTGCCGGCATAAATACCGGCCGAAATAAAAAGTAGACCAATTCCGGCAACTACTGCTGTTATAAAAGACCGTTTCCGCATTGTTTGTGTTACCTCCTCTTTTGAATTAAAAAATTGATGACGTTTCAAAAAGTCTCCATCTATTGCGTTATATCAATTGTCAAGGACTCAAAAACCTATATGGTCGCCTTCGTCCCTGCAAACACCGATGCCTTGTATATGAAGGTTTCCACTTGGCCATCTCAACTATTTTTTACAAGATCATCAAAATTTAGCCAGCCAAAAAAATATGTATTTGTGCGCTTCACGACGGTTGCCGATTGGCCGGTGAGATAATTTAGAAAGCGACCATCTAATCATTTAGATTCAAGACAATTTAGCAGGTAGGTTACTCCGTGTCAATATATAAGCAGACAGGAAATGGATCGATATTCAGAATATATTTGCAGCCTGTGATAGAATCTACCTTGTATTTTGGATCGTAGAGGGGGATAAAAAGTCAAAAATTTTGATAAAGGATGAAAGCCGTGAGTCGTTAATAATGAGATCGGCAGCACGGGTATTTTTTGATAACCCAAAAATCAGCGCTCACGGCTTTCATATATAGTTTACCCCTTAATGATTCTGGGCAGGATCATCTGATGCTGAGGACAGATTGATTTGGGGTTCTGGTAAGCGGCGCCGGCAAAAGCGACCAGATATTTTCGCAGATCCGCCATGTTGACGATTTCATCCACCAGTCCGGTTTTAGCGCAGAATAAGGGACGGGAGTTGGCGTGGTATTCCCCGGCCAGATTGTTCATTTTTTCGATTACCGGATCCAGAGGCCGGCCGGCCTCCTTTTCTTTGACCAGACGTCGCGCATAGGTGGCCACGGCGGCTGTTTCCCCGTGCATGACATAGATCTCCGTGGCCACAGTGCCCAGGGTGAAGGCGTTGTGGCGGTTGGCCGTGGGACCCCCCAACACATAATGGGCAGCAGCGGTGCCCTTGCGCAGGACAATGAGCATCATGGGAATATCGGTCTGTTGGATGGAATAAATCTGGGACATGCCCAGACCCAACAGTTCCGCTTTTTCGGCAAGGTCGCCGACATCGATACCACTGGTGTCCTGGAGCCATATAATGGGAATCCGATCCCGGCCGCACAACGTGATAAATTCATTCATTTTAATCATGCCCTGGCGATAAAGCTTGCCCCCCATGGCAGGGTAATCCGCATATTCCGGGTAACCTTTGCCGAGATACCCCTGCCGGTTGCCGATGCAGGCCACGAGAAATCCGTCAACCTTGCAAAGCCCGGTATAGACTTCGGGGCCGTAATCCGGGCGAAACTCCATGTGCTCGCTGCCATCGGATAATCGGGCCAGGATCTGGTCAAAATCATAGACCTGCTTGGGTTCCAGGGGCAGCAGCCGGTAGAGATCTTCGGCAGGGAACTTAGGCGCTGCAGGCGCTGCAACCTGAAAGAATTCCGGATCATAGGCCGGTATTTTGGTCATATAGTCCTTGAGTCCGTCCAACACCCCTTTTTCTTCCTCATAGACAAATCGGAAAAATCCGGTTTCGTCATAATGAATTTTCACCGAACCCGGGGGTTTTGCCTTGAATTTTTTGGCTTTTTCAATCAAGCCTTCGGCCATTTCCAGGTCAAAAGCCCCTTTGGGTGCCATACCGCTGACAATGCCGGCCCCGCCCACGGCAATATTACAGTTTTTATGGGCAAACAAAATCGTGGGGCTGATGCTCTGATAGCCGCCGCCGGCCGGGTTGGTGCCGTATATGCCGGCCAGAATCGGGATGCCCATTTGTTCCAGTTCGGCATGTCGGAAAAAGGGGGTGCCTGCACCCCGGCGGTTGGCATAGAATTTTTCCTGTTCAGGCAGTTTCGCACCGCTGCAGTTTACCAGCCATACCAGGGGAATATTCAACCGTTTGGCCAGATCAGTGACCCGCAGGATATTCTCGGACTGTCCCGGGAGCCAGGCCCCGGCCATAACTTTGTTGTCAAAACCGATAATCACGGCCCACCGTCCGGATATCCGGCCCAGGCCGTCGATGACATTGGTGGTACCTTCGGTATTGTCCGCAGGGTTATAGAGCATGTGCAGCGGGCACCAGGTGCCGGGGTCCACCAGATATTCGAGCCGTTGCCACACGGTCATCTGGCCCCGGGCATTGATCTTCTCGGTGTTAAAGCCGGCGTTTTTTACCTTGTCAACCTCAAGGCTGATCTGCTCTTCCGCCAGCTTGAGCTGGTTGAGGTTTTCCTCGGTCCTTTTGATCTGGCCCTTTTTCAGCGCTTTGCCGATGTCGGGCATTTTTTCAAAATAGGGTTTCATGATTAAGCTCCTTAGTGCCAGTGGTCAGTTATCGATAACAGCCAGAACATCGTCTTCTTCCACTTTGTCCCCCACACTGACCTTGATTTCTTTTACGGTGCCGTCACATGGGATATAAACCGGTGTTTCCATTTTCATGGCTTCGATGATCAATGCATCGTCATCTTCTTCAACGGCATCACCGGGTTTGATCTGTATTTCGATGATCTTGCCTGCCAGGGGGGCTAAAATTTCTTCCGACATAATCTTTCCTCCATATGGTTCAAATAGTGTTAGTGAGTGTCGATTCAGAAACGGTCTTTTTGCCCGATATCTGCGTTATGTTCAAAATTTTATCCTCGGAATATCAACTATATGCCTGCGGTAAAATTTGTGCATGCCTTGATCTCGAACAAAAATCCTCGTTTCTGGATGGACAATAGCACGCGTGCTGCGCTGGAAAATTTTATCAAGCGTTGTCAGCGCAGCAGCGTCAAAAAAATTCCGGCCGCAATGACCGTGCCGATGACGCCGGCCACGTTGGGCCCCATGGCGTACATCAACAGATAGTTTTTTTTATTGGCCTCGGCCCCGACCTTGTGAACCACCCGCGCCGCCATGGGCACGGCCGACACGCCGGCTGCCCCCAAAAGCGGATTGATCTTGTTTTTGGAAAACAGGTTCATGAGTTTGGCCAGCAGTATGCCGGTGGCGGTGCTGATCATGAAGGCAAACAGTCCCAGGAAAAAAACAATAATCACCTGGGGTTTAAGAAAATTTTCAGCATTCATGGTGGCGCCCACGGGCAGGCCTAAAAATATGGTGACGATATTCATCAACTCATTTTGAGCCGCATGGGTCAGTCTTTCTACAACCTTGGCCTCCCGGAAAAGATTGCCGGCCATGAACATGGCGATAAGGGGCGCAGAAGCGGGAACCAGCAAAATGATGACAATGGTGGCCACGATGGGAAACAGTTTTTTTTCCAGGGCCGACACCTTGCGGGATTTTTTCATTTTGATTACCCGTTCCTGCCGGGTGGTCAGAAGCCGCATGATGGGTGGCTGAATGATGGGGACCAGGGCCATGTAAGAATAGGCCGCCACCGCACAGGTCCCAAGCATGTGCGGCGCCAGTTTGGCGGCCAGAAAGATGGTGGTGGGGCCGTCGGCGCCGCCGATGATACCGATGGTGGCCGCCTCCTTGAGGCCAAACCCCATGGCATGGGCGGCAAAAAAGGTCAGATAAACACCGGCCTGGGCTCCGGCCCCCAGAAAGATGAGCCTGGGGTTGGCCAGCAGGGGGCCGAAATCGGTGAGGGCACCCAGCCCTAAAAAAATCAACGGCGGGATGATTTCCCATTGAATCCCGTAATGATAAAATCGCCACAGCAGTCCTTCATGGGGTTCCATGAGCCCGGCCAGGGGAAGATTGGCAAGCAAAATGCCGAATCCGATGGGCAGGAGCAGCAAGGGCTCGTAATCTTTAGCAATGGCCAGATAGATCAATATAAACGCAATCCCCCACATGACCATCATACCCGGGGTCAGATAAATAAATCCGGCGGTTTTAAACAGCGATAACAGGGATGCCACTATTTTATCTCCCTTTTTGATTTTGACCGGGCCTGTGCATCATTGATTTTATCTGACACGACGGCTGTCAACCGGATGGAGAGATAGAGCAACGCCATTCCTATAAAGACGCCGCCGATGCCGGCGAAAAAGACATTATAGGCCTGATCCACTTGTTTGCCTCCTGCTTTTATTGAAATTTAAGATCCGTCGAAAAAGAGTTACTGTTTTAATATGTAAAACAGTGTTTTGTAAAAAATTAATATTCGAAAATGATGTGAATGTCAAGGGGAATTGAGGCATGATGACTGCTACTGGTTACATATTTTCTATGGCCCGGCGTGAAGTCCACTGTTATTGTATGGTTCCGTCACTGGTCAGCAGGACCTTGTATTTATCCGGTCGCCGGTCTCTGAACAGTCCCCATCCAGCCCTCTGGGTTTCGAGTTCATCGAGATCAAATTGTGAAACAATAACAGTTTCGGTTGATCTGTCGGCTTGAACGGTTATGCTGCCGGTATTATCGGTAATAAATGAAGACCCGTAAAATCGTATCGTCGAATCTGTTATGGTTTCGGAGCCGATGCGGTTAGCGGCCACCACCGGGACCATATTGGCGGCGGAATGGCCCCGCATGCAGGTTTGCCAGTGATTTTTACTATCAAGGGTCGGATTTTTGGGCTCGGAGCCTATGGCGGTGGGATAGAAAAGAATTTCAGCCCCCATGAGGGCCATGCTTCTGGCAGCCTCCGGAAACCATTGGTCCCAGCATATTCCGATTCCAATGGTTGCGTATCGGGTTTTCCATACCTGAAATCCCGTGTCGCCCGGGGTAAAATAAAATTTTTCCTCATAACCAGGGCCATCTGGAATATGGGTTTTGCGGTAGTTCCCCATCACCGATCCATCCGCGTCGATAAGGGCAACGGTATTGTAATAGGTCTTGTTCTTTTTTTCAAAAAAGCTGATGGGCAGTACAACACCAAGGGATTTGGCAATAGAAGAAAAGTGACGAATGGCCGTATTGTTTTCTGTCGTGGAAGCCATCTTGAAAAAAGCAGGCTCTTCAACCTGACAAAAGTACAAGGATTCAAACAGTTCCTGAAGTAAAATGATCCGAGCCCCTTTACCTGCGGCATCCCGGACAAGTCTTTCAGCAGTGGCAATGTTTTCGTCCCGGTTGTCAGTGCAACGCATCTGGGTTGCGGCAACAGTAATTTTTCGCATATTTTTCCTTTCCATGGGCTTAGCCGTCCGGCAGCCACTTTTTAAAGGTGAACGTCTTTGCCCACCGTTGATGATAATGCGGACTTTTTGCTGACAGGGTCTCTTTTTCAATTACCACCCGATCCAGCGTGTCGACGGGCACTACTTTTTGGAGAAACGCCAGTATATGGGGCAGGGGAAATTCGTTCCTTCCGGCTTTCTATGGGTGGAATGTTAAAACTATGACACATTGGCATACAATGGTTTTCGGCCCGGGGGTATTATTTAACACTGTTGCTGGGTGATACAATGGATATTACCACCGCCCAGCAGTATTTCTCTGGCATAAACCGGGACAACCTCGCGCTCGGGGAAAAGCCGGGAAAGGGCAGCAACGGCGGCGTCATCATAGGGATCGTTGAAAACAGGCATCACAACGGCCTTATTGGCAAGGTAAAAATTGACATAGGATGCCGCCAACCGGTGCCCTTCTTTTCTGGGTATGGCATTTTCAGAAATGTCAAGCCCCATGCTTTCTTCCTGGGTTAAATACAGGGGCCCGGGCTGGTGAATTTTATGGACCGTCAGTTTTCTGCCTCTGGCATCGGTTGTGTTGGAAAGGATGCCAAACGCATCCATGGACAGGGGATATTGGGGATCCGATGGGTCGTCTGTCCAGGTCAGCAGGACTTCTCCGGGCCGGACAAAACAACACAGATTGTCCACATGACCGTTTGTCTCGTCCATGAATACACCCTGTTTCAGCCAGATGACCTTGTCTGCGTTCAGGTAGTCTTTTAAAAGATTTTCAATGTCGTTTTTTGACAGATCAGGATTCCGGTTGGGGTGCAGCAGGCACTCTTCGGTGGTTATAACCGTCCCCTGGCCATCCACATGGATGGACCCGCCCTCGAGGATCAAAGGGGCCCGGTATCGGTGGACCCTTTCCAGTTCAAGGATCTTTTTGGCCACCGCGGCGTCATGGTCCCAGGGAAAGTACAGCCCGTCTTTTAATCCGCCCCAGGCATTGAACTGCCAGTCCACTCCTCGAATTTGACCGTTTTTATCGCTTACAAAGGTGGGCCCCACATCCCGCATCCAGGCATCATTTGCGGAGATTTCAACCAACCGGATGGGGTCTGTCAGGTAGTGCCGGGCATTGTCAAACTGAGAGGCCGAGACACAGACGGTGACACTTTCAAATTTTGCGATGGCTTCGGCCACTTGTACAAATGCGGCCCGGGCCGGTTTTGCCCCGAGACGCCAGGTGTCCCCGCGTTCGGGCCACAGCATCCAGCATCCCTGGTGGGGTTCAAATTCACCGGGCATTCGGAAACCGTCTGATTTGGGTATCGTGTTTAGCAGCATAGGTTGATAGGTAGAAGGTTGTATAGGTAGAAGGCTGAAGATTAAAGGTATTCTGTCTATTTGGTGGGCGCAGCCCACCCTACGATGAACTATTTAACAGGCAACGCTACCTTCAGCCTTCTACCTTTTTAAAAATTACGCATTGCCGGATTCTTTTCCGAACCATCCGAGCCAGTTTGTCAACGGAAGCGCATTACCGTCGATATCCACCAGGGGTTTGGGCGGGTCTATCTTCTGTGTGGCCAGCGTCACCACCACCAGAATCACTATGGATGCGATAAGGCCCCACACGGAACCGATGTACAATGAATCCCACATGGCCCAGTCAAAATACACCACGTTTTCTTCTATGATGCCGATATTGGCTTCCTTGGTCATGGGCAGATAGTAGAAATAGGCCGCAAGCCATGCAATAAACCCGCCGAAAAAGGAAGATATCGCACCGTAGTTGTTGGCTTTTTTCCAGAAATAGGCCGCCGCATAAGGCGCAAAGAGGCTCACCAGCAGGACCGACCAGGCAACCACCATTAAATTATAGATGGCCTGGAAGTAAAGTGCAAGGATCAATGATACCACCGTGACAATGGGAACGAACAGTTTGGTTGCCTTCAGGGTCTGTTTCCCGTCGGCATTGGGTTTGAAATATTTCAGCCCGTTATATCCCAATACCGAAGAGGCGGCCAGGATGGCGCTGTCCGAAGAGCTCATCAGTGCCGCTACCAAGGCGCTGACAAAGATAACCGCGAAAAACGGATTGAGGTGTTCCACGGCCATTAACAGGAGAATTTTGTTCAAGGCATCGTCAATACTCAGATCCGGGTTCAGTTGGAAATAGATCATACCGATAATCACCGGCATCATGCCGACGGTAATATAGAGTATCCCGCTCAGATAACTGGAATAGCTCGCTGTTTTTTCATCTTTGGCAGAGAGAACGCGCTGCATGAGATCCTGGGCCGGAATGCTTCCAAGGCCGATGGCAAGCCATGCGGCAATCCAGTAAAACCAGCCTTTATAACCCGTATAATACATATAGCCCGCATTGCCAAGTTCCTTGTCGGCGGCCGCTTCCGGGGTTGGTATAAAGGACCACTGGTTGATGCCCATCCAGTTGTGCCCGGGATCATTGGAAAAAATGGCGTCCCAGCCGCCCACCAGAGGGACCGCCACATACAGCATGGCTATCATACCCACGGTTAAAATGGTCACCTGAATCACATCGGTGAGCGTGACGGCCCACATACCGCCAAGATAGGTATAAACAACCAGGATAACGGTGGAAATCAGGATACCCGCCACCAGGGGAATGCCGCTGAAATAATGAATGATAGTCCCAAAGGCCACCAGTTGGGCGCCCACCCAGCCCATTTCCGCCACGCAGAGGGTTAACGTGGCCAGTATGCCCATCTTTATGCTGTATCTGATTTCAAACAGATCTGCCAGGGTCAGATACCTTCCCCGTCGCATCATCCGGGCAAACAGAAGCCCTGTGAGCAGCAAACAGACAGCCGCCCCCCAGGGATCAAAAATGACCCCCTGGTTCCCAAAAATATAGGCATTTCCAGCACCCCCCATACAGGTGCCGGCGCCAAACCAGGTGGCAAACAGGGTCCCCGTACAAAAGAGAATCCCCAGCCGGCGACCGGCGACGATATAATCGGTAGCGGTTTTAACCCGTTTGGATGCATACCACCCAATAAACAACATCAGGGCCATATAAATGCCCAAACCGATAAGAACCCAGTTTCCGTATTGATACGTTCCTTCCATCATTTTCTCCTTTGTTAAAGTATGTTGGTTATTGGCGAGGGGTATGCGCCGGTGGCAAACCATACCGGCTGCAATCCTTTGCATTGCTTTTTTGTTTATCCACCGAAAATCGGTTGGAAAATCTTAATTACATCGCCTTGTGTCACGGCGCTGGCGGTCTTGACGATACACCCGTTGGCCGTAACAAAACCTACCTTTGATTCAGGAATGCCAAGCTGGGCAACAAGCTCACCGATAGTGGTGTCATCTTTAATTTCAATATCGAGGCCCTTTGCTGAATCATAGCCGTCAATTTTTTTTCTAAGGGTGCCGTAAAGTTTGACGATTACCCGGGCCATAGGGAAGTTCCGCTAAAAATTAAAGGTTGAATCCATTTGTTCATCACTGACCACCACCACCGTGTTGTGGGGGGGCAGCGGTTCTTCGTAGAACATTTTGGGGAGCCGGTCGTCTTTGGCGGTAAGGCCGGCTTTTTTATTAAAATCGAGTTCCGCTGTTAGTACCCGTCGGCCCAATGCCCCCCAGTCTTCTTCTCCAAAGGGCTTTCCGGATTTGGCGGAAATCATGGTGTAAACATTTTCCATGCCCCCCGGTGCCGCCAGACCGGTCTGGGCAAAATCGCAGATGCCCACGGTGTCGACGGCGGCCATGTGCAGTTGTGTGTTCCGGGATGCCTCCACCTGGCCATCTGCGGACAACGGATCCAAGGTTCCCCCGAAGTCGGCCAGGTTTTGATCCACCACCCACCCGGCGGTGTGATCGCCGCCCATGGGCGTCGTTGCATAGGTCACCGCCATCCCCTGGATGGCTCTGGGGTCATAGGCCGCGATGCTCTGGCCCTTGATGACCGGCACCCGTTCATGGTTGAAATGTTTTCCCACGGCACTGGGTCCTTTGCCGAGCATTTTCCCAAACTCGGTTCCATTCCCGATTTCTTCCACCATTTCAATGGCCGCCTTGCCGTCGCCGAAAGCCTTATACCCAGCATCCATGGCCACGGCTACAGAGACGCCGGTACTCATGGTATCGATGCCGATGTCGTCGCATAAAAAGTCGAGCCGGGCGATGACATCCAGATCATCATTGCCGATCATGCCGCCCATGGCCCATATGGTTTCATATTCAAGGGAGGATGTGACGTATTGGCCGTTTTTATCGACGAATTCGTTTGAACAGTTGATGATACACTGGGCACACCCCTGGTGCGTGGTTTTTCCACCGCGTTTTTTGATCATTTCCGCCAGGGCGTCCCCATTGATTTTGTCAACCTGGTCAAACTGCCCCTTTGTAGCATTAAAGCAGGGAAAGGCCCCGGCGGCGTTGATGGGATCCACCAATACGGCAGTCCCCAGTTCAGGCAGGATCTCATTGCTGAATTCGTCCGCCTTCACTGCTTTTGCATAGGCCCTGGCCGCGGTTTTAAACCGATCCGGATCCGCCAGGGCATCTGTCATCTTTCCGCCCCGGGCCACCATAATCGCCTTGAGCCCCTTGGCCCCCATGACAGCGCCCAGGCCCCCCCGGCCCGCTGCCCGGCAGGGTCTGCCGTCAAAATCCGATGTCTGGATGGAGGCCGTGGCAAGCTGGAACTCCCCGGCCGGTCCGATGCAGGTGACGCTGTATTTGTCGCCGTGATCGGCCGTTAATTTTTTTACCAGATCATAGGTGCGCATGCCCCTGTAAGGCGCTGCATCCACGAGTTTCGCCTGGCCGGCCACGTCAATGACAAGGATAGCGCTTTCAGCGGTTGGTATTTTGCCTTCGACAATGATCGCCGTAATCCCGAGTCGGGCGATGTCTACAGCCACGGTACCGCCCACATTGCTCTCCTTGATGCCCCCGGTAAGGGGGCTCTTGGCCCCGATGGACAGCCGGCTGGTGTTTACCAGCGTCGTTCCGCTGAAATACCCCGGTGCAAGGATCAGCTTGTTTTCCGGCCCCAGGGGATCACATCCCGCCGGCACATCTTCGTTAATCATGAGCGAGGTCAGTGCCCGTCCGCCGATACCTTTATAGGCTTCGGGCAGATCCTCGGTTAGTATGGTGCGCTCGGTCATGTTAATCCTTAAAAATTTCATAATGGCCTCCTTATTGAAATGTTGGCGCCGCGTTGTTTCAAACGGGTTTCTATCGAGTCAATTTTATCCACACGAAACAGCGGGGCGCCATTTTTTACTGTATGCTTTTAAATGTATCCTCAAGGCGGTTTAACACTTCATCAAGGAGTTCATAGGGTATGTTCAAGGCCGGTTCAATACGGATGTTTTTAGAATTGGTCAATGTGCCGGCCGTGAGCACTTTGCGGCTGAAAAGCCCGGACGCCACCTTGTATCCAATTTCGTCTGATGGAAATTCCATTCCGATCAGGAGCCCTTTCCCGCGGATATGGGCGAGTATTTCCGGATAGCGGGTTTTCATCTCAGCCAGTTTTTTCATAACATAGTCGCCTTTCTCGGCGGCCTGACCGGGCAGGTCTTCTTCCAGCATGACATTGATATGGGCCAGGGCGGCAGAGCAGGCCAGGGGGTTGCCACCGGTGGTGGAGGTATGCATAAACGGATTCGGTTCCATGCATTCCCATATTTTGGGGGTGGAAATAAAGGCGGACATGGGCATGACGCCGCCGCCCAGGGCCTTGCCCAGGCACATGATATCCGGTGCTACATCCCAGTGATCAACGCCAAACACCTTGCCGGTTCTGCCCAGGCCGGTCTGCACTTCGTCTGCAATCAGCAACACGCCGTGATGATCGCAGATCTCCCTCAATTTCGGCCAGAAATCATCCGGCGGTACAATGGCGCCCGCTTCACCCTGGATGGGCTCGGCCACCACTGCGGCAATACCGTCGCCCACCGCTGCCGCAGTTTTGAGGGCCTGGTCAACAGCCGCATAATCCCCAAAGGGTACATGACGGACACCGTCTAAAAGGGGCAGCAGCGGTTTTCGGTAAACCGATTTGCCCATGAGGGACAAAGCACCCAGGGTTTTTCCGTGAAAGCTTTTCAGCATGGAGATGAAACCGGATTTTCCGGTGTACAGTTTGGCCAGTTTCATGGCGCCTTCCACGGCCTCGGTACCACTGTTAATAAAAAAACCGTATTGGATATCGCCGGGGGTGAGCATGGCCAGCACTTTCATCAAGTGGGCTCTCAGAGGATCCAGCATCTCCTGGCTGTACTGGGGGCTTTTGTCCAGTTGGGCTTTGACGGCGGCGACAATTTTAGGATGCCGGATACCCGGGGAATAGATACCGAAGCCCCCCAGGATATCGATGAATTCCCGGTCAAGGGCATCTCTCAGGATGGAGCCCTGTCCAAACCATTCGGTAACGGCATAATCGCCGGATTCTGTGACTGATTTTCGGTATTCAAGAAATCCCTTGTTGATATGGTTGGCAAAATTGTCAGCGGTTTCAGCGGCAATGATTTTTCTGTCGTCAATGCTGACCTCGGATGCGGTGATCACATCCACCATTCGTTTGGCTTCCGACAACGCTTTTGTTAAATCTCGTTTCATATTTTTCTCCTTATATCGTTGGGTGTTATTGAATATCGAATTGCTGCGGCAAAAAACCGGGTTATGTCGTCACGGATTTTTTAAAAGCTATTTAATTGAACATTCAGTTAACAAAATTTTAGGTTCCTCGCTGTTTCAAGTGGGTCGCCCCGGGATACGTTCATCCGGATGCTCAAAAAACTCGGCGCCAAGCGGTCGTAATACCGGACCGGGGATTGCCGCAACCTGCTTGGCCGTTATTCTTTGTAAATAGAGATACAGGGTAATGGTTCGGTCGCTGTCCGGCCTAACGATCGCTAAGCCCCTCAGACAGTTTCAAGCATCCGGATGAAAACATCCCTGGGCTGTATCGAGTCAATTTTACCCACACGAAACAGTGAGGCGCCAAATTTTATATATCACGTGTTAAAAATGCGATGGCAAGTTTTTTTGAGTGCTCTGCAAAATCTTCAAATGTTTTATGCAGATCGAGAAAAGCCGTCTGGAATTCAATGCCCTCGATGAGGGTTATAACCATATCCGCGGCCTGATTAATATCTTTTACCGTGACGATGCCCTCTTTTTTGAATTGCCCGAATTGATCGACAAGAAAAATTTTGAGCTGATTGATCATCTCCCGGAACCGCTTATTAATGTCCTGGTTTCGAAAACTGAGGTAATAAAATCCAAAGTGTACGCCTGGATCTATGGTTCGGGAGTACTCAAGAGAGAAAAGGGTGTCCATCAGGGCCTCGAACCGCTGCCGGGGATCCTTTATATGATCAAACTGGAGAAATTCCGGGGCCGCGTAGCGTTCCATCAGCAGATCAAAAAGTTCCACCGTCAGATTGTGCTTGGTTTTGAAATAGTGAATAATCAGACTCGGATGGATGTTCATTCGCTTGGCAATCTTGCCGATGGAGGCCCCCTCAATGCCTTCTTCGATGATCACCTGATAATAACTTTCAAGAATTTCAGGCTTGCGTTGTTCGATAGTGCTGTTTTTACGAGCCACTTTAACCCCATAACAGTTAATTGAATATTCGGTTAAATTTTTATTAATATTATAATGGTGGATCTGTCAAGAGAAAATGGTGTTTTTTTTAAATCGAATAAAAATTTTTATGGCATCTTTTTTTGAAAAAATTGATACCAGACAATGAATGTCATTTATAATGCGATTAGGCGGCAATCATTGCTTCAAGGCGGGCGTTCAAATACCCAGGTAGGCCTCACGCACTTTTGGGTCCTGGCCCAGTTCTTTTCCGGTTCCCTCGTGAACGACACGCCCATTCTCAAGGACATAACAATAGTCGGCGATTTTGAGGGCCTGGTTGACATTTTGTTCCACGAGCAATATCGTGCGTCCCTGGGCGCCCAGCTTTTTGATTATGTTGAAAACGTCCTGCACCAGAATCGGCGCCAGGCCCAGGCTGGGTTCATCAAACATGATCAGTTCGGGGTCCTGCATCAAAGCACGTCCGATGGCGAGCATTTGCTGTTCTCCCCCTGAAAGGGTCTGGGCCTCCTGTTTCTGCCTGTCTTTAAGAACGGGGAAGAGTTCATACACATAGGCAAGGTTTTTATCTTTGTTTTTTTTTGCTCGTTTAAGGTAGGAGCCCATCCTCAGGTTATCTTCCACATTCAGTTGGGGGAAGAGCTGGCGTCCTTCGGGAACCAGTGCGATGCCGCAGTCCGAGACTTCATGGGAGAGAAATCCGCTGATGGTTTTGCCTTTGAACGTAATTTCCCCTGCTGCTGACGGCAACAGGCCTGAAATGGATTTGAGGGATGTTGTCTTGCCTGCACCGTTTGCCCCCAGTATGGTTACGGTCTGGCCCTGACTGACTGAAAAAGATACATCCCACAGGGCCTGGATGTCACCGTAAAAGACAGATACGTTATTTATGTCTAAAATTTTCATGCAGCTTCCTCTCCCAGATAGGCTTCAATCACAACAGGGTTTTCGGCCACTTCCGCTGGTTTGCCCGTGGCAATCTGTTTGCCGAAATTTAACACCACAATGCGGTCACTGATATTCATGATGACCCGCATGATATGTTCCACAATCAAAATACTGACACCCTTGTCCCGGAGTTTCAGGATCAAACGAGTCGTTTTATCAGCTTCACTGGGGTTCAGTCCTGCAACCACTTCATCGAGCAGCAGCAAGGTCGGTTCCAGAGCCATGGCCTTACTGATTTCAAGCCGTTTTCGGCCGGCCAGGGTTAAACTGGAGGCGGGCTTGTAGGATTGATCGGCCAGACCGGTGAACTCAAGAATTTCAAGTGCCTGCTTTTTGGCTTGTTTTTGTTTGGGATAGCGGGCAAAAGAGGCGATAATAACATTTTCCAGTACCGACAAGCCGGGGAACGGCTTTACGACCTGAAATGTGCGACCGATACCCATGTTGGCCAGGTGGTAAGGACGATGCCCGCTCACATCAATGCCTTGAAAAAAAATGCGGCCCTGGGTGGGTGGGTAATATCCGCTGATCACATTAAACATGGTGGTTTTCCCGGCGCCGTTGGGGCCGATGAGGCCCACAATTTCGCCTGCGTTAACATCAAACGAGATATCACTCACCGCATGCAGTCCGCTGAATGTTTTGGTAACGGTATCTATTTTTAAAATAGGCTTACTCATGCACTCTATCTCCTTTGTCCCCCTGTTTTTCAGTACGCGAAGAACCGGTTTCCAGGCTTTTTTTTAGAATTTCCCGGGCGCTTGATCGGCCGGCCAGGGTCCCCCAGAGGCCATTGGGCAGAAATACGACGGTCAAGGCGATTGTCGCCCCCAGGATGATCAGGTAGAGTACCTGGTAGTCCGAGAGATATGCCCAGAAAATGGTTTTAAAGAAAAAAATGATAACGGCACCGATGGCAGGCCCTATAAGGGTTCCCAGTCCGCCGAAGACAGCCATCACGGTTGCCTGGTCAGCAATAATATCACCCAGAACCGATAGCGGATCAATAAAGGTGATCCAGTACGCATAGACGCCGCCCAGCACCCCTACGGGCACAGCGGAAAGGATAAACGCCTGCACTTTGATTCGTGTGGGGTTCAGTCCAAGAGCCATGGCGCCTTCCTGATCTTCTCGTAATGCCTTTAATTTGAGGCCAAAGGGTGCCCGTTCCAGAAGAATCCAGTAAAGGATAAAGGTAGCCGCAACGATGCTGAGCATTAAAAAATAAAAATAGTCGGGATGCAGAAATAGCGGCAGGCGAATGCCGTCCGGTCCTCCGGTAACCTCTAAAACAAGGGCCAGCTGCTGTATGGCCAGCGCAAGGGACCAGGTGCCGATGGCAAAGTAAGACCCTTTTAAACGCAAGGTGGGTACACCGATGATCAGGGCCAGCAAGCCGGCAAAAAAACCACCTATGGGCAGGGTTAAAAGGAAGGGGCAGGCCGTGTGATTCATCAAAATTGCCGTTGTATAGGCACCGATGCCAAAGAACATGGCATGCCCGAAATTCAGGTATCCTGTATAGCCGGCCAGCAGATCCCATGTAATGGCCAAACCGATCCACATAATGGTTTCGGTTACGATTCGCAGGAAAAAAGGACCGTCATAGAAAAAAGGCAAGGCTGTCAATAACAGGATAATCGTTGTGAACCATATATAATCATTGCGACGCATATTTTACCAACCCTTTCCAAAGAGACCTTTAGGTGATACCAGTAGCACAATATAGAGAATACCAAACACCGCCAGCATGGTGTAACTGGCACTGATATAAACAATAAAGAAGGACTGGACCAGTCCAAGGAAAAGAGCAGCCCATGGGACACCGGACAAATAGCCCATGCCTGCCAGAACAACGACAAAGAAAGACAGCACCGTATATTTTCCGCCCTCCATGGCCGTTATGGAGAAAATACAGGCGATCAATACACCAGTCATGGCGCTGATGCCGACATAAATGCCGTAGATATAACAATTGGTGCGTTTACTGTTGACCCCCATCAACCCGGCAGCGTCCGGGTTTTGGGCCAGCGCCCGCACACCGGTGCCAAAGTCGGTTTTTCTCAATAGGTAGTGCAGAGCCAACGCAATGACGATGGCAAAGACAAGTCCGGCAAATCTTACGAGGGGCACGGTCAAAAAGAAGTCACCTTTCTCATAAACAAAAGAAGAGGCATTCAGGGCCGAGGGGATGGAACGGCTGTAGAATCCGAAAATGGTCAGGGCCAGGCCGCGAATAATCATCATCACGCCGAACGTAAACACCAGGCCCATGAGCAGTGGATTCCCCCGGTGACCGCTGATAACCCGCTGTATAACCGGCAGCAGGACGTAACCGATGCCAAAAAAAATAAAAAAAACCAGTGGCAGCAGCAGGAAGGGATCGACCCCGAGCCATAGGTTGAGATAGTACCCCATAAACGCCCCTAACATGATCCACTCGCCCACTGCAAAATCGATGATATGCATCACACCGAAAACCAGTGAAAATCCGATGGCGATGGTTATATAAACACCGCCAATCATAATTCCATCTATAATTACCTGCGGCAGAAGCTCCATACCTGTTTCCTTTTATTGATCAATACGCCCGGACAGGCTTTTTTGTCTGTCTAAGGTCTGTGAAATCGGGTAAACCTTTACCAGCCAAGGTTTACGGCAATAAAGCGGTTTTGATTAAACGCTGGGAACAAAGTAGTGAAGATGAGACGATGTGTAAGCACACACCGCCTCATCTTCAAACCTTGTTTCCCGGTTGCTCAGGACCTGTATTTTTTAAATACTGAACTGTTTTATTTCCATTTCTTCATGGGGTACTGGGCTTTGGCTTCTTTGAAATCCGCCGGGCCGATAATCGTGGGGACACCGTTCTGGATTTGAAGGGCCAGGGGTGTAAGGCCGATGTTGGCATGGTAAAACTGGCCTTCACTGGCAAATTTTACAGGCCCGTAAAAAGTTTTAAGGTCCAGTTCTTCCAGGGCCTTAACCAGGGCCAGTCTTTCAGATTCATCCAACGGGGGCGTTGCCCCGATACGCATCAACGCCGCGTGGAACGCCAATCCGGCTGCAGAGCTGCCGGCCATGGTATAATCCGGGGTGATGCCGTATGCTTTTTGGGCATCTTCAACAAAGCTTTTGGAGTCTTTCCAGATGAGCTCTCCCGCCGTTTTTAAAGTGGGGGTCCAGACCGATGCCCCCCATACCTGCTCGGCATCTTTTCCCAGGGCTTCCACAAACGCCGGTTCTGTAACGCCGTAATGCATCAACAGGGCCTTGGGCGCATAATTGATCTGGCGCAGGGCCTTGACCAGTCGGATCAGTTCCTCATCATGGCCCCCAAAGGCGATGACGTCGGGACGCCTTCCCCGTATAGCAGACATATAGGGGGTAAGATCCTGGCCGGAGGGGACGATATCGTATTTAACGACCTTGATATTGAGCTCTTCGGCAATGGCCTTGAACGTCTCCGCCGTTGCTTTGGAAAAAGCATCATTGGAACCGATGACAACGGCTTTTTCGGGACGGGGGGTGAGGGCGGCAATGGTTTTTAAAGGACCGGAACCGGTGAAGTTAACCGGCGGGATGGTGCCGAAGGTGTATTTAAATTTTTGTTTCCAGATCAGTGGCGATTCGGCAGAGCCGGTGATCAAGGGAATTTTATATTTTTCCAGAACCGGGGCCGCGGCAAGGGTAACCCCTGAAGAATAGGGCCCCAGGGCGCAATCAATTTTTTCCTGGGTCGCCAGGCGCTCTGCTGCGGAAGCCGCCTGGGACGGTTCGGACTGGGCATCACCGTAAATAAGCTTTACGGGATATTTTTTACCATTGATTTCTATACCGCCGGCTTCGTTCACTTTGGCGGCCCATAAATCATACCCCTGCTTGGTGATATTCCCTCCGGTAGCCAGACCGCCGGAAAGGGACGTGATCACGCCGATTTTGAAATAGTCCCTTGCTGCCAGGGCACCTTGCGGGGCAACCAGACAAAGAGCGAAAAATAAAATTGTACCGACGAGCAGATAACGTTTCATCTTTTTCTCCTTTTTTCTTCAGGTTAGTAAAAAAAACAGCCTTGCACGCCTCGGAGGCGGCAAATCAAACAAATTGGGATTTTTTGTCTGTTTTGAGTTCTTTTTCATAGTCTGTTACTATTTTTTCCATATCTTCAGCGGCTCCTTCAGGCAAAGGCATGGGTCGGTGATTTTTGAGGATATCGATGGCCGCGGCATACGCTTTTTCCTGTATGGATTTCCCGCCTGTGACGGTCAGCCAGTCCTCCCTTGATCTGCGGTCAAACAGTTTTGTCCCGGACTGCTCCCGCATATGCTGATACGTGTGTTGATGGGCAATGTAGGAACCGCCGGGGCCCACGTCATGGATAATATCCAGTGCCAGGGTTTCGTCTGAAACCGGCACTCCCATTACGGCGGTCTGGACCATCCGGATCATTTCGGCATCCATGAGCAATTTTGCATAATCCATGGTTAACCCCTGTTCCAGGACCCCGCAGCCAAAGAGAAAATTGGCCCCTGACAGGGCGCCGAGGGTGGCACTCAAGGTGGATTCATAGCCGGACTGGATGTCCGGCACCTTGCTGTCCGAGGCCCCGGCACCGATCCAGCACGGAAGATGATAATATTGCGCCAGTTTGGCGATGGCGGCATTGATCATGCCGTATTCCGGAGCGCCCACAGCGGCAGTGCCTAACCTTAAATCAAGGATAGAAGTGGTGGATGCGTAGATGCAGGGGGTTCCCCTGTTTGCAAGTTGTGCCAGCACGATGGTGCCCAGTACCTCGGCATTGTGGGTGACCACGGTGCCGGCCAGGGTGGCCGGGGATGTACCGCCGGAAAGGCCCATGGGGATAATGGTGACCCCCAGGCCCATGCGGGCAGCTTCTATGGTAACCTGGCACACGACATCTGACAGCATCAGGGGGCTTGCCGGACATACCAGCGGGGTGAAAGTCGGTTGTTTGACAAAAGACTCTTTTCCACCGGCGCAGACAACAGCCAGTTCGGTCATGACCTGCAGCGACCTTGCAGAATCCGCCCCCAGAAAAATATGTTTGCCGGTATTGGCCAGCATCTCCTTGATGCTCAGGACAAACATCATGCCATCCGGGACATCGGGGGCCAGGACGCTTCTTTCCGCGACGGCGATCTCATCCAGATAGTCGCACACCCGCGCAAACCCGCCGGTATCTTCAAGGGTGCCTTGCCGGACCTCCCTTGTAAACGGATCAATCACATTGGGACACGCGCCAAAGGTGGTGAATCCCACCCGGTTGGGCTCGGCCACAAATGTATCTTCCGGGTTGCGGCCATGGTAGATGCCGGTTCCGGGCGTTACGCGGATAGCGTCTTCCACCACATGCGACGGTATCTTTACGATGGCATGGCCATCAAAGCGCTGGACAACTGCCCCGGCACTGTAAAACAGTTCCATGGCCGATTTATTCATGACTTTTATGCCGGTCTGCCCGAGCGTCTGGAGCGTCGCATAATGAATCGAATCCAGTTCATCGGTTGAAAATGCGCTCAAACCAAATCCGGCAGAAGTCGTAATCCCGTTTTTTAACCTTCTTCTCATGGCGGTTTCCTTATCGGCTTCCCCTCAGGCGCCGGACACAGTTAATGTCAATATCCAGCACCTTGGCGATGTTTACCTTTGCCTCCAAGCCTTGGGGGTGGTTGGCAATGGGGTGTAAGGTGCCGATTTTCAGATTTTCTCTGACTTCACTCATGATCACCGGGTCGGTGAGATCGACAACGGTTACGCCAAGTTTTTCGGCTACGTACGTTTTGGCTTCTTTGATTTTCATGCCGCGGGTCATCTGCATTCGAGCCACCAGATCTCCGGCTGCTCTCATTCCGCCCATTCCCGAGGCAATTGCATGGGTGATCGCCATACCCATGGGATCTCCCACGCCCACCTACAACCCATCCAGTCGGCAAATTTCAACCATTCCCTTGGATGCCCTGGAAACAATATCGATGGGCGGGTTGTCGTGTACCGTTACCGCCCCGACGCCCATTCCCATGTTGACATGAATCGGGATTTTGGCAACCTCTCCGCAGGCCTTCATAAATGTAATGGCTCGGGACAGGTTCCAGGGGGCGGTCATGTTGGTGTTGGTATTGCAGACCGGGCCGAAGATGGTTGCACCGGCCTTTTCGGCAAGCCTGATCTGATCCTGGGGATAGAGCCCGGCCAGGCGGACGCCGTCGTAGGTGAGGTCTCCATGCATGCCCAATACGAATTCTCCGGCCATGCCGAATTCAATGCAGATGTCGGGGTATTTTTTTTTGAGTATTTCGGTGGCCTGCAACCCCGCCAGAAAATCAGCATCACCGGCAGCCCCGACGGTATCCAGGATAATGCCATCGGCCCCGGATTCATATAAAGCGCCGGCCACAAAAACGATATCCTTGACAGCTTCTTCCACCGCGGCCTCATGGGCCTGGCGGGCCTCGTTAATTTTTCCCATGGGCATTAATTCGGCGGGATTTGGAAAGGGGCCGTCCGGCTGGCTGTAAAGTCCGAGGTTGGGCATGGCGCCGTAGAAAATCGGCGCGGTGGTGGTCATCAGTGCTTTTTCCAGAAGGGGTTGTTCAAACCCGACGATGGGTTTGATCGGTTTGAAGCTGTAATCCACATGCCCCAGTTCGAGGGTATCCGCCCCCAGAAGCTTTTCATAGATTTCCAGACATTGAATGCGGTTTACACTGATCTGTGTGCGCCACATTTTCAAGGGAGAACCGTCATAACTGAGCACAACCTCGTTTCCCGGTTCAACGCTGACAAAGCGATAGGGGCTGCTGAAAATGTCCTTTAAGTGAAGCAACTCCTCCTTGGAAAGCGGGTCGACTCGGCCCCGCTCGGCTGCATCGGCAGTGCCTTCTTCAAGGTCCCGCATGAGTTCGCTCTCACTCATCTCAAGGGGACTTCCGTCACCATACCGAGTGTTAATTGTTCCCATATTCTTCTCCTTATTTATTTTTGGAAATACCCAGCTCCGCTTCCGTTTCCTCGACGATGGATCGTATCTCGGCGAGGATATTGCCTTCAATCGGGTCCGGTTTGTGATTTTCCAGAATATGTTTCGCCTGTGCCAAAGACCGCTGGTGGATATCCGTAGCCCCTTCAGCCTCCCAGCTTTCCCTTGTTTTCCGGTTGATGAGTTTGGGCGTGGATGCAGATCGCATGTGTTTATAGGTGGTTTCATGGCTGATAAAATCTTTGCCGATGCCCACCTCATGGATCGCATCCACTGCCAGGGTCTCATCGGTGACCGGAATTCCCTTGACGGTGAATTTAATCATTTTTGCGAATTCATTGTCCATGACCAGCTGGCCGTAATCAATTGTCATGCCCATCTCGATCATTCCCAAACCATATATCAGGTTGGCGCCTGCCAACGCGGGTAATAGTCCGGTGAGGGTTTTTTCATGACCGGTCTGTTCATCACAGATTTTGGAATCACCCTATCCGCCGGCGACCCAGCTGGGCAACAGGTAATACCGTGCCATCTGTGCCACCGCCGCATTGATCATCGCGCATTCGGGGCACCCCACCGATGCCGCGGCAAATCTCAAATCCATTGCGGTGGTCGAACTGCCGTACATGAACGGGGCACCCTTGCAGGTCAGTTGATTCAGGACAAGTCCGCCCAGAACTTCAGCATTATGGTCAACCAGTGTGCCGGCCAGGGTAACAGGGGAAGATCCGCCTGCCATGGCCATGGACAAAACGTTTACCAGAATACCGGCCCGGGCCGATTCCATGATGATTTCACATGAATCTCCCACCAGTTGCAGTGGGCTGATGGGGCAGGTAATGGTGGAGAGAATCGGCCGTTCCCTCAGTTTGTCCTCGCCGCCTGCCACGGCCGCTGCCATTTTAAAAATTTTTTTGGTTAGATAGCCGTTGCCGGTGCCCATAAAACCGTGTTTGGATGTGTTGGGCAGCCAGGCTTCGGCATTGTGCAGCTGCATTGACTCCCCGGGAACATCTGAAGCCCCCACCGCTCTTTCATACACATCGATTTCATCCAGATAGTCCACCAGCCGGGCACTGTCCGCAACATCTTGTTTCGTGGTTTCCCGGCGTTGCCCCGTATAGGGGTCAATGATAAAAACACCTTCGCCAAAATTGGTAAACCCCACCCGGTTGCTCTCGGCAATGAAATCGTTTTTCGGGTTGCGCCCGGCTAAAAAGACTTTTGACGGCGCCCACCGGATGGCATCTTCCACAAGGTAAGAGGGGAACTTTACCGTGCCGGTGGTTTCATCAACAATGGCGCCGCCGCCGGCAAGGATTTCACGCGCCTGTTTGTCTCCAATATAAAGACCTGTTCTGCGAAGGACTTCCAGAGTTGCCGAATGAACCTGTTCCAGTTCGTCCCGGGAAAAGATATTCAGGCTCAGTCCCCCGCTTTGCATTTTTCCTGCAAAGAGATTGCGTATCATGGTTGATACCTCCGTATTTAGATGGTTGATTTTGGTTTTCTACTGTATCGCTGTCTTGAAGCTCCATAGCCGCTGAATGCCGAAAAAGGGAACGGATGGTCAAAAGCAGATTGGATATTCGCGACATGGGGGCAGGGCTTTTATCCTTTGCCGCCAAAACCGATATTCTCTATTCCGATCACCCGGTCAATCACGATTAATGCGGCGGCCACAATGCCGATCATGTATACGGAAATGGCTGAAATTCCAGGACTGATTTCATACCGGATGGCCGTATATATCTCCACGGGCAATGTAATGGTCTTGGGGGCATATAAAAACAGAGCAATAATGAATTCCTGGGTGGATATGACGAATCCGAGAAATACCGCTGAAATCATTCCCGACCTGACAATGGGGATCGTTACCTTGATAAAGGTCTGGAAGACATTTGCGCCAAGGTCGGCCGCAGCGGAAACATAAACAGGGTTAAACCTTTCGAATACGGCATTCATCGTTATAAAAACCAGCGGTCCGGCCCACAGGCTGTGCCCGATGGCGATGGCAAAATAAGAGCCCCTCAAACCAATTTTGCTGAAAAACATCAAAAGGGCGATGCCGATCATGACCGGCGGTACCATCAACGGCCAGCTGATAAAAGAACTCATTACGCTCGACACCTTGTTTTTTTTGCGTCTGCTGAGGGCAAAGGCGGCAGGTGTTGCGATGGCCAGTGAAATGACGGTGGATAGAGAAGCGATGATGAGGCTGTTGACAAATGCCTTTACCCACAGGCTTCTTTGTAATACCTCTTTATACCACCTGAAGGTCAAATCGGTAAATGGCCAACTCAAATGGCTTTTCCCGGAAAAAGAGCTGAAAATAACAATCAGGATGGGGGCCAGCAACAAGATCAGAACAATTGCCACCGCTATATTAAACAATATGGTGTTTAAGCTTATTTTTTTTTGGAAAAGCGCACTCATTATTTCCCCTCATTGGATTTAATCGCGCTGTGTTTGCGTTTTCGGGGTTATACGACTTTGAAAAAACAGCACTATAATGATAAAAATCATTAACATAATGCCGATTGCCGTACCAAAGGGCCAGTCTCGTACCGACAAAATTTGCCTCTCCGCATGAATGGCTGCCGTCCAGTGGACTGGTTTTCCCAGGATCATCGGCGTTGCATAAGAACCAAAAGACCAGATAAAGGTAAGAACCCCCCCTGAGACAACCCCCGGGAGGCTGAGAGGCCAGATTATTTTCAAAAAAGTCATCATCCGGTCTGCACCGAGATCAATAGCCGCATCGACATATCGCTCATTGACCAGGGTCAGTACACTGAAGAGGATAAGAATGTAATAGGGCGCGCACTCGGAGAAAAGCCCCAGGACCACGGCCGGAAAGGTAAAAATCATCTTGACAGGCGCATCTATCAAGCCCAGGTATTGGAGGGTCACATTAATTGGCCCCGTAGGTGAAAGGATAATTCGCCATCCGTAGAGTCGAACAACAAGATTTGTGAACAGCGGAAAAAGGACACAGAAATACAAAAATTTTCTTTTGGCCCCTTTGGATTGCCAAAGGGCGTATGCCAGTATGAATCCCAATGGAACGGTCACAGCGGTTACGGCAACACCCAGCACAAAGCTCCGCCACAGCACCTTCAGATAAAATATGTCCGTCATGAACCGAATGTAATTTTCTGCGGTAAAAATTTTTTCCATTTGACCGTATGGTAAAGATCGATAGAAGCTTATCCGAACCATTTCAACCAGCGGATACAGGAAAAACAGCAGGAAAAACAGAAGGATTGGAATAACCGGAATAAGATATTTATATCGTTTCCATAAATTGTCGAGCATCATGTCCTCCGGGAGATGTGTCTTTTTAGTCTGCTTTGAAGCACAGGGTAAAGAGCTTGCTGAAGCCGACTTTGAGCAACTGCCCGCGACGAACGTCATTGGCGGCCTGGGTGTCTGCGATGATATCAAAGAAAAAGGACTCTTCTGTTTTTTCAAGGTGGGCAAATATCCTCAGGCTCGGTCCAAAATAGACAATGTCATCAATGCACGCTTCAAATTGATTGTCCATGGATTTCCCGGCGTCGTCCAGGATCACGTCTATATGTTCAGGCCTTATGATGGCACAGGCTCTGGCCGCCTTTGAGATATCCCTGTCCCGGAGCGTCACCTTGAAATCAAGCCCGGTATCCGTCTTGAAAACAGGTTCCGGGGTTATCGCATGCATTGCGCCGCGAAACTCGTTGGCTTCGCCGATGAATGTTGCCACATAGTCGGTGGCCGGGTTCTTGTAGATGTCCTTTGGCGACCCCACCTGCACCGCGCGTCCCTTGTCCATGACAACAATGGTGTCGGCCATGGTAAGGGCTTCTGTCTGATCATGGGTGACATAAATGAATGTTTTTTTAATTTGTTCGTGAAGCTTTTTAAGTTCGATCCTCATCTGCTGCCGCAGGGCCAGATCCAGGTTGGACAGGGGTTCATCCAGAAGGAGGATGGCCGGTTCGGTTGCCAGGGCACGTGCAATAGCCACTCTTTGCTGCTGCCCGCCGCTCAGCTGGAAGGCCATTCGGTTTTGGTATCCTTCAAGTTGAATGAGGGCCAGAAGTTCGGCCACTTTTTTTTTAATCTCAGACGTTCCTTTTTTTTGCATGCGCAATCCAAAGGCAATATTGTCAAAGACATTCATATGGGGAAAAAGTGCCCATTCCTGAAAAACAGTGGAAGTGTTTCGTTTGTTTGCAGGCAGGTGGGTAACATCTTCTCCCATTATTTTTATGGTTCCCCGGGTCGGATTTTCCAAGCCACCGATGATCTTGAGCAGCGTTGTCTTGCCACAGCCGCTGGGCCCCAAAAGAAAGAAAAAATCGCCATTTCTGACATCAAGACTGATACCTTCCAGGGCGGTTACATCTCCGTATTTTTTTATAATTTTTTCCAGTTGAAGGGACAGATCGGATGGCATTTTATATCCTTTTCAGCGTTTTAAAAATTGACATGGCAATTTTTGATAATTCGTTTTCCGGGCATCAAAACAAATATTGCCCGGAATTATTAGATGTTATTTGTCGAAAAGCAGGGCTACCGGATTCCGGACGAAAACAACCCCGGAACCCGGGTTGCAGTGTGAGGTTTTATTCAAACCGCTGGTTTGTTATTGGACCAGAATCTCCTTGACGAACCGATCTTCCAGTTCTTTGCGCATGGGCTCGAGTGTCCTGAGATCCATAAAATTAATTTTTTTCCAGTCCGCATCGGTCCTTGGGTGGATGTCACCCATGACCGCCGGGATCTCGGAAACGACATTTTTGTTGGTCATGAGGTTATAATGCTTTTTCAGAAACCCGATCTGTGCATAGTCACTCATGATCCAGTTGATATATGCTTCTGCGAGGTCTCTTTTTTTGGTTCCCCGCACAACACAGAAATGATCCAGATAGGCGGCAGCACCCTCTTTGGGCAGCACCATTGCATAGGTGGTGGCCTTTCCGTTTTTTTCGATCTGTTCCTGAATTTTTGAGATGGCCGATCCGTTCCAGTAGTTGCCCACCAAAATTTCACCCGCATCAAGGGCCGCCCAAAATTCAGCCCCCTTGTCATAACAGAAAAACCATCGTTTGCTTAGATCGTTCAGGGATGCAAAGATTGCCTCCCGCCCTTCTTTGCTGTAAATGGCCTGGGTCGGTGGGTCATAATTGGTAAGGTAGCTGCCCACATAGACCCAGTAGGGGAACCATCTTTCTATGGCGATTTTCCCTTTGAATTCATCTTTCAACAAATCCTTCCATGATGTGGGCGGACTTTTTACCAGGTCTTTTCTGTACATGAGAACATGGATACCCACATCAAAAGGCACGCCATACTCGGTGTTCGGGGAAATTTCATTCATCAGTATGGGGAAAACTTTTTTTGCGTTGGGTATATACTCATATCTAAGGGGCAGCCACAGTTTGTTTTTAATGCCCACGGCATAATCGCCGTCCGCTGCGATGGTGACGTCCAGCGGCGGGTCATCTGCAGGGGCCGACAGGATTTCAGGCGTAAAGTCCCATGAGTATTTGTGCTCTAATTTTGCCCCGGTCAATTCTTCAAAGGGTTTGGAAAAAGCCGCCTCAAAATTTTTTGCATACGGGCCGGACCATGTGCCGACAATAAGGGTCTGCCCCTCATAGGGCCTGGCCCCCTGGGCCGCGGGTACTGCAAAGGCACCGATCAATACGACGCACATCAACAATATTAAAAAATGATTCAACTTTGCCATGATTCTCCTCCCTTTTTTTTGGTTTGGGTAGTTTTGGTTTTTTGCAGGCTCAGCATGCTTTACAGATGTATCAAAGAATTTAAGCTGTTGCCGGTTTTGGATGCTACGGGCAGCGATGCATCTAAAGAAGAAGCAAAGCAAAAAAAATGCCACATCCGGCAAACCTGTTTTGTTTTGTTGCTTATCAACGTCAACACCCCCTATTGAGGGATAAGAAAAAAAGAGGGGCCTCATTTCTTGTTCCGATGGTGTTTTTGGCGGATTGCAAAATATGCAACTGTGCATAAAATGTCCGAATACGAAAATATAGCGCAATAGGTATTGTTAAGCGTCACATAACAATGTCACCTAATGCCGTGTTTTTTCAATTTTCGGGCAATGGTGGATTGATTTATGTTCAGGGCTTTTGCCGCCAGCGCCTGAGTGCCGTGGATTTCCATGGCATAGGCCAGCGCCTCTTTTTCCACCGAAGCTAAGATTTGTTGAAGTGGGCGCTGCCCTTTCCGGATGACTGAATTAAGAGTGGTTTTATCCTGGCCGTGGGTAATCGTTTGCGGCAGGTTCTCAATCGCCACCCGATTTCCATCTACCATTACCACCAGGCGTTCACACAGGTTCATCAGTTCACGGACATTGCCCGGAAAGCTGTAGCCCTGCAATGCGTCGGATGCTTCCCGGGTTAAATGATACTTTTTTTCAAGTCCCAGTTTGTTGGCAAAATAAGTAATATAATGGTCGACGAGGGGCAGAATACAGGCGTTGCGCTCCCTGAGGGGCGGTACCAGCAGGGGAATGACGTTCAACCGGTAAAAAAGATCCTGCCGGAATGTTTTGTTTTTCACCATGGCCTTCAAATTACGGTTGGTGGCTGCCAAAATTCTGACATTCAGCGTTTGCCCCTTTATGCCCCCCACCCGGTATATCATACCGTCTTCCAGGAAGCGGAGCAGTTTTACCTGGGATGCCTGGGGCAGTTCGGCAATTTCATCTAAAAAAAGAATGCCGCCATCCGCCAGCTCAAAATAGCCTGGCTTGCCTTTGTCCGCCGCCCCGGTAAAAGCCCCTTTTTCATACCCGAAAAGCTCCGATTCCACCAGCGATTCGGGTATGGCACCACAGTTGATTTTGATCATCGGACGGTGGGACCGGGTAGAATATTTATGAATCAAATCGGCAATGACCCCTTTGCCGACGCCGGATTCTCCCAGGATCAAAACGGTGGAATCAACCCGGCTGACCTTCAGGGCCCGCTGTAGAATGTTTAAAAAACAGGGGCTTTTGGCAATGATACGGTTTGATTCCAGCTCTTCTATCTGAAGTTCAAGCACGTGGTGGCGATAACGATCACGGATGGCAGCTTGTTTATCCAACTTTTTTTGCAATATATCCAGTTCGGTAATATCCCGTTCGGTGACCACCACCCGAATAAGATGCCCCTTTGCATCAAAAACAGGGTTGGCGGAGATCATCAGTTTGCGCCCATTTTGGATTTTTTGGAGAACGGTGGCATTTTTTCCGGTTTTCAGAACTTTTAATGTAGCGGATTTATCCACAAACCCATTATCCACAAGTTCCTGCATGCTTTTTCCCAGGACATCTTTTGCGCAGATGTCGTTCAGTTGCTCCGAGGCTGAGTTTATCTTTATGACCCGCGCGTTTCCGTCACAAATCCAGAGCCCGTCATGAGAGGATTCAATAATCGTATCCAGTTCCCGGTTGAGCTCCTGAAAAGATCGCATCTGATGGGTGACCTGTTCGAGTTTGGTAATCTCTTCAAAGATGCAGAGCGCCCCGATCAATGCTTTTTCCCATAGAACTGGCCCCAGACTCACCAGATATGTGCGGGATTGTTTCCGGACGGTGACCTCGCTGCGGTATTTTCGATCCCGGAGTGTCCTTTTTACGGTTGGCCAGAAATGGGGCAGGGTCGGTTCAAGGCGAGTTCCGGGAAAAAGCCCGAATTCTTTTTGGACCACCTGGTTGGAGATAGCGATGGCGCCGGTCTCATCCACCACAAAGATTCCGTTAGGAGAGGCGTTTAAAAGGGCACGGCTGAAGGCACGCCAGTCATTGGCAGTGGATAGCGGCGTGGCCTTGGATAACAATTCGGTCAGTTGCAAAGGCATTGTTTGTGTCTCCGGCATCAAAAAAAGACAGCGCCCGTAAAATGAGGGTGAACCATGCGATCAAAATAAGCGTCAAATAAAATTATGCTAAAATGCATTAAGCTGAATTATTATGTATGAATGCATATAAGTCAATGAATATCTTTCACTAAGTGATCTGCCCAGTGGGTGCGTGTGTTGAACTTTATCTATGGTTGATTATGCTGATACTGGCACTCTGCCATGCCCCGGGTCTTTGCCGATATGAACGGCCGATAGTGCGGCTAAATTCTGGTATGGTCTTTGCTATTTACTTTGCAATGAAAAAGAACGGAACATTTTTTACGTACAGTGCAAACCATAAAATAAGGAGAAGTGTAAATGTCAAATCAAAATAAGGCGTTGCTTGAAGTGCGCGGCAGGAATGTTCCCCAGGGGTCATTTAATACTTTCCCGATTTTTATTGAAAGGGCGCAAGGGGCCATCATGATCGATGTCGATGGACGGGAACTGATTGATTTTGCCGGCGGCATCGGCGTCAATAATGTGGGGCACAGCCATCCCAAGGTAGTGGCTGCTATTAAAGATCAGGCCGATAAATTTATCCATACCTGCTTTCATGTGGCCATGTATGAGGCATACGTTGATCTTGCGGCCCGACTGAATGCACTGGCACCGGGAGATTTTTCCAAAATGAGCATGTTTGCCAACTCCGGGGCCGAAGCCGTTGAAAATGCAGTCAAAATTGCCCGTTATGCCAAATCTCGGCCCGCGGTGATCTGTTTTGAAAATGCGTTTCATGGGAGAACGCTTTTGACCATGAGCCTTACCAGCAAAATTAAACCCTATAAGCTGGGGTTTGGCCCCTTTGCTCCGGAAATTTACCGTATGCCCTATGCGTATTGCTATCGCTGCCCCTTCGGGCTCAAGTATCCGTCCTGTGAAACGGCCTGCGCCGATTATCTGGAAGATTTTTTTATCACCAACGTCGCTGCCGAAGAAACCGCAGCCTTACTGGTGGAGCCGATCCAGGGTGAAGGCGGGTTTGTTACGCCGCCGCCCGAATATTTTCCCAAGTTGCAGAAGATCTGCCGAAAGTATGATATCGCCCTGATCATGGATGAGGTTCAGGCCGGTGTGGGAAGAACCGGCAAATTTTTTGCATCCGAGCACTGGGGTGTGGCGCCGGACCTGATTACCATGGCCAAAAGCCTTGCCGGCGGCATGCCTTTAAGCGCGGTCATCGGAAGGGAGGAGATGATCAATGCACCGCATGTGGGCGGCCTGGGGGGGACCTACAGCGGCAATCCCCTATCCTGCAGAGCGGCCCTGGCGGTGCTTGAAATTCTGCTGGAAGACGGTTTGTTGAAACGGGCTGAAATTCTTGGGCGAACCCTGCGCAACCGCTTTGATGACCTGAAGGAAAAATATGAAATCATCGGTGATGTCCGGGGAAAGGGCCCCATGCTCGGGATGGAACTGGTCAAGGACCGGGAAACCAAACAACCGGCAGCTGATGAAGCGAAAAAACTGGTCAAACGCTGCTATGACAAGGGCTTGGTCCTGATTTCCTGCGGTAATTTCGGTAACGTGATCAGGACATTGATGCCCTTTGTTATCACCGATGAACAACTCGAAAAAGGACTTTCTATACTGGAAGAAAGCCTTGCAGAGATGGAGTAGCATTATAACAAAAGGGAAAACGCCATGGACGGATTTTTTCAAAGCTTGCTTTTAATAGATCTTTCAACCCAGGAATATTGTGTGAAACCCCTGGAAGAGGCGCTTCTGGCCCGTTATCTGGGCGGCAAGGGGCTGGCAGCCCATCTGTTGCTTCAACACAATCCGGCCGGCGTTGATCCGTTTGCCCCGGAAAACCATCTGATTCTGGCCCTGGGGCCGGTCACTGACGGCCCTGTTTACGGGTCATGCCGATATGGTATTTTTTCAAAATCGCCCCTGACCGGCTTTTATGCCGAGTCCTATTCCGGCGGCAGCCTGGCAATCTACATGAGCAGAACCGGATATGATGCCATCATGATCAAAGGTGCTGCGAAAAAACCGGTGTGGCTGGAGATCAATGATAAGGCGATTTTGTTTCATGACGCCGGGCATTTATGGGGCAAGGATACCTATGCTGCCGAGGCATTGATCAAACAGGAAATCGGAGATATTAAAAGCGGCATCATGGTTATCGGTCCGGCGGGTGAGAACCTGGTTCGCCAGGCGGTTGTACAAAACGACACTCACCGGGTGGCAGGCCGCACGGGCATGGGGGCTGTCCTGGGTGCCAAAAAAATAAAGGGTATCGCCTTTTACGGCAGCCAAGTTCGGCCTCTGGCTGATCCGGAGGGGATTAAGCGCTATTCAAAGGAAATTTTAAAACGGTTCAGGGATCATCCGGCCACCCAGGCCTGCCGGACCTGCTTTCTGGCCTGTGACCAACTCATTGAGGTTCAGCAGGGGCTCAAACTGGAAGGGCCTGAATATGAGACCATTTATGCTTTTGGCGGTCTTTGCCGGATTGATGAAATTGAAGAAATCGCCTATCTGAATGATATTTGTGATCGCCTTGGTCTGGATACCATATCTGCCGGTAATCTGGCCGCTTTTGCCATTGAAGCCTCTAGGCGGGGTAAAATCAGTGAAGCTTTAGATTACGGTGACCCCGATGGGGTGGCGGTCCTTCTTAAAAAAATTGTCCGGCGGGAAGGGGTTGGCGGCCTTCTGGCCGAGGGAATCCGGTTTGCCGCAAAAGAGCTTGATATGGAAGATATTGCCATTCATGTAAAGGGACTGGAACCGCCGGGGTATGATCCGCGCGTGTTCAAAGGGATGGGCCTGGGTTTTGCCGTCAGTGACCGGGGGGCATGTCATCTGCGAGCCGCCTTTTATAAGGCCGAGTTGACCGGGCTCATCGCTCCTGAAAAAATAGAGGCTAAGGCTGAACTTTTTCTAGATTTTGAGGATCGCTGCACCTTGCTTGATTGTTTCATTTTATGTCGTTTTTATCGGGATTTTTACACCTGGGAAGCGCTGTCGAAAATCATTGAGCTGACCTGTGGCCTTAAATTTGATAAAACCGGTCTTCAGGCACTGGCGGCCTGGGTCACCGACAATACAAGACGTTTCAACATTCGGGAAGGGCTAACGGCTGCCGATGACTGGCTGCCGAAACGGTTTTTCAAAGAACGCCTTCCAAGCGGGCATTGCCTGGTGGAACAGGAACAGCAAACCTTTGTACAGGATTACTACCGGCTGCGAGGGTGGACTGCGGCAGGTGTTCCGCCGGAAGAAGAAAAACGGGGGTAACTCCCGGGGCGTAAATGGGTTCAAGCAGTTGATGGAACATCGGTCCAAGGCACTTTTAGGTTCGTTTGGCATTGCTGCCGGTATGGAAGAACTGGCCCACACTGAGAAAGAGGCGCTTGCGGTGGCCGAAAAATAGAGTTTCCGGTGGCTATGAAAATAGATTCCCCGGATATATTGTATAAAGCCGAGGCTGGCGGGAGCCGTCTTGATGGGCAGGACCGCAATCAGTTGATGAAAGGGTATGGGAGATTCTTGAAAATGCGTCTCAATACAATCCAGATGCCCGCATCAACGGTGTGTTGGTTCAGGAGATGATACCATCTCGGGCGTAGAAGTCATTATCGGCGTTAATCGGGACGTTCAGTTCGGTCATCATGTTTGGCCTCGGTGGCATCTTTGCAGAACTGCTAAAGGATGTTTCTCTGCGCATTGCACCGGTGAATGAAAAAGAAGCCCCGCCATGATCAAAGACACCTATGGCTTTAAAATGCTTACCGGCGTTCGGGGGCAGGCAAAGGGGGATATTAAAGCCCTGGTAAAGACCATAGACCGGGTATCTTCCATGGCAATGAGCCCTGGGGCCCCGGTTTAAAGAATTGGATATCAACCCTTTGATCGTACTGATCGTACTTCCCGATGGGCAAGGCGTCAGGGTGGCGGATGCACTGGCAGTTCTGCAAGGTGGTGATTAAGCCATTCTTGGTGTTGATTTTTTATTTTTGTTGTGGAACTTGGAAATGGAGAAAAACAAAAGCGTTTTATCAAACAATTCAGGCCCGGCCTCGGGCTTGTTCGGTATCTATAATCCAATATAATACTCAAGAGGTAAAAAGGAGACCATTTTCATGATCGATAAAGAGACTATTGCCCAGGCCAGGCAACTGCTTGTGGACCAGAACAAGGAAAAGGTAATCGAAATTGCCAACCGGGTCATTGCCGACGGCCATGATCCCCTGGAATTGATGAATGAGGCCTTTATTCCCGGCATCAACGAGGTGGGGGACCTGTTCGGCCGGGGCCGGCTGTTTCTGCCGGAACTGATGGTGGCCGCCGATGCCATGAAGGCCGTCACCGATGTGATCAATGCGGCCTTGCCCAAAAACACAGTTCAGGAAAAAAAGGGAACGGTGCTGCTGGCCACGGTAAAAGGGGATGTGCACGATATCGGCAAATGCATTGTGGTGTCCCTGATGCGGGCCAACGGGTTTACCGTCCATGACCTGGGCCGGGACATTGACATCGACACCATCATCGAAAAGGCCATCAAGGAAGATGTGGATATCATCGGCACCAGCGCCCTTTTGACCACCACCATGGGGCAGCAGAAAATCCTGGAGCAGGCCTTGACATCAGCCGGCCTGCGGGACCGGTTCAAGACCATGGTGGGCGGCGCCCCGGTCACGGGCCGCTGGGCCGCCCGCATCGGCGCTGACGCCTATGCCGAGGATGCCCAGGACGGCGTGGTCAAGGTCAAGGAACTGCTGGCAATGGCATAACCCGAAACGGGTTGCTACAGGTATTTTCTTTCCTTTGGAAAATATTGTGATGGGTTTTGACGGATACCGGAGAGGTGAGGCGCCCGGGATTTTCCTGATGATGTGTTTGCAACACCTGCTTGAGCGAATTGCAAAAAAAGTAGCTGTTCACGGTTGCTCGTTTACTTTTTTTAATAAACGATGCAACAATTGACTTTTATCATTATTGCAGCTACCTTATTTTTGTGCTTACCTTTTCTGCGCGTAACGCACAGGCCGGTCCTGATTGTAATAAAAGCCGGATTACGATTGAGCGGAAAATGTTTAATTATAAGAAACGGTGGGAATCGAAAAGGAGATGGGAATGAAAGTTTTGGTGGGATATGACGGCAGCAATGTGGCCAGAGATGCGTTGGATATTGCCCTCAAGCATGCCAGGGCTTTGAACATAGGGATTTATGTCATCACTTCCATGGTAGGGGGGGAGCATAATAAGGTGGCCGAGATAGAAAAGGCTGAGCAGGGGCTGGCATACACAAAAGCGGTTGCGGCCAAGGCCGATGTTCCCTGTGACACCCACCTTCTGGTGCGCGGGATGACCCCCGGTGAAGACCTGGTCCGGTTTGCAGAGGAAAATCCGGTTGAGGAGATTGTCATCGGTATAAAAAGACGATCCAAGGTCGGCAAAATCGTATTCGGCTCCACGGCCCAATACGTGATTTTAAAAGCCCCCTGCCCGGTTGTTTCGGTCAAATAGTGTTCATCAAGGGCCGCCAGGGGTTATTCCGGCCCTTTTAGCCCCTTTTCATCAAGCACTCCCAGCAGTACCTTAAGGGCTGTGTTGGCGGCCGGAACCCCTCCGTATATCATGGTTTGAAAGATGGTTTCGGCGATTTCTTCGGGAGAGCAGCCCACATTTAGGGCTGCCTGGATGTGCAGTCTGAGTTCTTCAGGCCTGGAAAGCACCGTGAGGGCTGCCACGGTAATCAGCTGCCTTGTCTGATGGGGAATCTTTTCCCGGGCATACATTTGCCCGGTGATAAACAGGGAGAGATCCCGGGCCAGCTCCTTGTCAAATGTCCGCCAGAGATCATAGGGTTTTTCACCGGAGACATCCTTGAAATAAAGAGCCGCGGTTTTTTTGGTTTTTTCGACGACATCCTTTTTTTCGCTCAATGAAACCCTCCTTGTGGTCAGGTTGTTTAGCTGGAAGGTTGAAGGCTGAAGGAATTTTGTCGATGAATGGGTTCAGTCCACCCGTCCTTCCACCTTCAGTCTTCTACCTTCTTCCTAATTATCGGTTGGCCTTGCGGATACCGAGTTGATCCAGGGCAATGATCCACTTACAGATATTGGCCGATCCTTCCACCATGGTGTAGGTGGGCGCATCTCTGTAAAAACGGGCCACCGGATATTCGGTGGAATACCCGTAGGCGCCTAGGATACGCATGGCGTAATTGGCGCATTTGGTGACCACTTCACCGGAAAAATATTTGGCCTGGGCCACATCGAGGCCGTTGTTCAGGCTGCCCTGATCCTTGACCCAGGCCGCCTTGTACACGAGCATCCGGGCCGCTTCAATTTCAGCGGACATCTGGGCAATCATATCCTGATTCATCTGAAACGAGCCGATGGATTTGCCGAACTGCTTTCTATCCTTGCAGTATTTTAACGTCGCATCCAGACAGCCCTGGGCCAGGCCCACGGCACCGGCAGCCGCCGAGAGGCGGGTATGATTTAAAGATCCGAATACGATCCGTGCCCCCATGCCGGGTTTACCCAGCAGATTTTCTTTGGGAACTCGGGTGTTATCTAAAAATATTTCTCCAGTGGGAGAGGAGTGGGAACCCATCTTCTCAAGGCCCGAAGTTTTGATGCCGTTGAAATTCTTGGTTTCGACGATAAACGCGGAAAGGCCCTTGGAACCGGCTTCGCGATCCGTATAGGCATAGTAGATGATGGCATCGGCAAAGGCGGCGTTGGAAATCCAGGTTTTGGAACCGTTGAGCAGCCAGTGATCGCCCTTGTCTTCGGCAGTGGAGGTTAGCGCCATGACATCTGAGCCGGCATCCGGTTCGGTGATGGCAAAGGCCCCCACATATTCGGCATTGACCAGTTTGGGGATATATTTCTTTTTCAGTTCCTCGCTGCCGTAGGTAAGAATGGTATATGCCGTGCCGAGGGTCTGCATGTTCACCTGAACCCGCAGGGAACTCGATGCCCGGGCGATCTCTTCGGTGACGATCATGGCCGCCATCCAGCCCATGTCGACGCCGTCGTATTCTTCCGGAATAACGGTGCCGAAAAAGCCCAGTTCCGCCATGGGTTTAATGGCCTCCTTATACGGATAATAATGATCTGCATCCCATTGATCGGCATTGGGTGCAATTTTTTTGGTGGCGAATTCACGAACCGCTTTTTGCAGCATTTCGAGTTCTTTTGAGAATTTAAAATCCATGTTTATGCCTCCGTTTATATAATTAGGTTATGGGAAAATCATTTTTTTAAAATGCGCGTCAGATGACACTATCCTGTTTTAATTTGTCAATTTTTTCCTTTCCGTACCCCAGTTTCTCCAGCAACAATTCCTGGGTATGCTCTCCCAGCAAAGGGGGATGCCGGGTTATTTCACAGGGGGTTTCGCTCATTTTCATGGGGCTGGCCACCAGGGGTACACTGCCTGCGGTGGGGTGGGGCACATGGGCCACCATCTGGCGGGCCGCGATCTGGGGATCGTTGAAAAGCTTGTCCAGTGTATTGATGGGGCCGCAGGGTATCTTTAATTCATCCAGTTCACGAAGCCAGGTGTCCCCATCTTTGTTTTTCATGGCGTCGGTGATCATTGGAATCAGGGCTTTACGGTGGGCGACCCGAAGGGAGTTGGTTTTAAACCGTGGATCATCAATCAGTTCGGGGATGCCGGCCAGGTTACAGAATTTTACCCATTGATAGTCATTGCCCACTGCCAGGGCAATATAGGTGTCATCTTTTGTTTTAAAGGGCTCATAGGGAACGATATTGGGGTGGCCGTTGCCGTAACGCTCCGGGTTTTTGCCCGACACCAGATAATTGCTGCCCACATTGGCCAGCCATGCAACAATGGCATCGAGCAGAGAGATATCGATGTATTGCCCACGGCCGGTTTTCTCTCGGTGCCGCAACGCCGCCTGGATGGCATTGCAGGCAAACAGTCCGGCGGTAATATCCACGATGGCCACCCCCACCTTCATGGGCTGGCCCTCGGGTTCTCCGGTAAAGCTCATGACACCGCCCATACCCTGAATCATGAAATCATAACCGGGTTTGTCCTTGTACGGTCCGTTCTGGCCAAAACCGGTGATGGAACAGTAAATGAGGCCTGGGTTATCTTTTTTTAAATCTTCATAACTCAACCCGATTTTATCAAGGGTCCCCACCTTGTAATTTTCAACGACAATATCGCTCTGACCCGCCAGCTTTCGAATGATTTCCTGGCCCTCAGGGCTTTTCAGATTGATGGTGATACTTCTCTTGTTTCGATTGATGCAAAGATAGTAAGCCGCTTCACCCCCTGCTTCAGGGGGCCCCCAGTGCCGGGTGTCGTCTCCTGCGCCGGGACGTTCAACTTTGATCACATCGGCACCCAGGTCCCCGAGCATCATGGTGCAATAGGGGCCGGCCAATACGCGGGAGAGATCCAGAACGACAATATCGCCAAGCGGTTTGCTTTTATTCGTCATTGTGTTTCCCCTTATTTTTAAACGATTTTATGGATTTCCGCCCATAATTTTGGAAATATCTCTGGCTGCGAGAAGCAGTTCCTGAAGACAAAATTCGCGGTGTTCTATATCCTTGTATCTGATCTCAGGAAGAGCGATACTCAAAGAGGCCGCCAGCATATCCCTGTGGCTGAACACGGGCACGCTCAGAGACCCGATACCCGGGTTACGCTCCCCTAAACTGATGGCGTAGCCCTGCTTTCGAATAGCCGCCAGTTCGGCTCGGAATTTATCGATGTCGACGATGGTGCGACAAGTCAGTGGTTCCAGGCTCGCTTTTTGCAAGTGTTTTTCAATGAACGCTTCCCGTGAAAAAGCGATGAGGCATTTGGAAGAGGCCCCGGCATGGAAGGGCGAGCGGCTACCGATGGGCATGACGGCTTTGAGGTCTTTTGGGGATTCAAGCATGTCGATGCAGATACGTCTGTCGCCTTCGATAACGTTTAAATGGACCGTCTCTCCGGTCAGGGTCAGCAGATGTTCCATCAGCGGCACCGCCGCTCTGCTCAACGGCTGGTTGCTTTGCAGGGTGTTTAAAAATTTGTAATAAATGCTGCCCAGGCTGTATTGGCGTGTCTTGTGATTCTGGGTGATGAATTCATAGGCCTTGAGGGTTTGAAGGATGCGCTGGATCGTGGCCGGACTGAAGTTCAATTGGGTGCTGAGTTCTCTGACGCCCCAGGATGGCCGCTTGGCATCAAATGCCAGGAGAATTTTCAGTGCTTTTTCAATTGAATTAAAATTTTGGGGTGTATGTTTCATATTATAGAACGCTGTTTTATTAAATTTAAAAAGTATATGCCAGATAACACCAACGGCTGTCAAGGGAATTTTGGAAATTTATGATCCGAACCTACAAATAGTGGGCAATGGTAAAAAGGGGTATCATATCAGATAAGATAAATTCGTCAAAAATTAACGGGTTATGGTGGGGGAATTTTTATGGATCAGCGCTTTCGTAAAGGAGGGCAGCTTTTCAGGCATGATGCCTGTTGACAACATTTTTCATGCGTCCGGGTAATGCCCGGCCAAGGATGTTTTCCAGATAATCCAACGCTTTACACAGGGCCGGTATATCAATGTGCGTTTTAACCCCCATGGACTCAAACATATTGACGGCATCTTCCGTCGGCACGTTACCTGCAGCGCCTTTGACAAAGGGGCATCCGCCCATCCCACCGGTGCAGACATCAAAAAAACGAACACCGGTTTCATATCCGCTGAACATATTGGCAAGACCAAGACCCCTTGTATCATGCAGATGCAGTGAGATGCGGACATCCGGGAACTCGCGGTTCACACGGCCGACGACCCTGCGGATGCTGTACGGGTCAGCCATTCCCGTCGTATCGGCCAGATTGATTTCCCGGGCCCCGGCCCTCACCATTTTTTCTGCAGCCGAGAGCACCGTATTTTCAGAAACAATACCCTCATAGACGCAGCCGAATACGCATTGCAGGCCGGCACGAACCGCCAGGCCGGCATCAAGGGCACGGCGGATCAATTGCGTCATTGCCGAGAGGGCGTCGGCGGCTGAACGGCGTGCATTTTTGCGGCTGTGGGTGTCGCTGACGGAAACAGACATGTTGACGTGAAAAACCCCGCAGGCCAGGGCCCGCTCCAGACCCTTTTCGTTTAGTATCAATGCCGACACCACCGTCTCTTTTTCTTTTCCGATGGTTCGAATCAATTCATCGGTATCTGCCATCTGGGGGACAATCTTTGGATGAACAAAAGACCCCACCTGAATCTGTTTGATTCCTGCGGTTTTAAGATATTGGTATAATTTTAGCTTTTCCTCTAAACTGAAGATGCGTGCCTCCATTTGAAGGCCGTCTCTAAGTGATTGATCTTCAAGGTGCAACGAATCGGTTTTTTCATCCTGTACCATGGCGTGGTTCCTTTGATCACCGGTCGAATCTTAAAAATCCCTGATGTTTACACACCTGTTTTTGCGCAAGATCTAAGTCTGTTTACCCGGGGTGTTGTATTTCTGCATCAAAATGACGACGATAAGTGCCAAAAAACCGGCGGCATCGGCCCAGTATGCCGGCCAGAACAACCCAATGGCGGCTATCCAGAAAAGCGCTGTCTCCAGCCAGGTGGCTTTACGTAGAAAAAAACGTTCCAGGGCCGACGCAAAAGCGACCAGTCCCAATGTGGTCGTGATCATGGTGAGAACTACTTCCCAGTGAAACAGCTCATAATTTTCCCCCATACCCAGAAGGGGCCGATAGGCCATTATAATGGGAATGATATAAAGCCCCTTGGCCAGTTTCCAGGACGTAAAGGCGGTTTTCATGGGGTTGGCCCCGGCCACGCCGGCCCCGGCAAAACTGGCCAGGCTTACCGGCGGTGTAACATTGGCATCCTGGGAATACCAGAAGACAATCATGTGGGCGGCCATCAGGGGCACCCCCATATCCAGGAGTGCCGGGCCGGCCAGGGTGGCCAGCACGATATAACTGGCCGTTACCGGCAGTCCCATGCCCAGTACCAGGGAGGCGGCACCGATCAACAAAATGGCGAACACTTTTATGCCATAACTCAGGTCCAGGACAAGACTCGAAAATTTAAGGCCCATACCGGTGAGGGTCACCATGCCCACGATGATGCCGGCGGCTGCGCAGGCCACCGAGACCATGATGGCATTTTTCGCACCGCTTTCAAGGGCCGTTAAAAGAAGCCTGAATTCTTGAAGGGCAAACTGGCCCAAACTGATGCCGCCGGCATCACCCATGGGGACCTGCCGGGTGTTAACGGCCCATCGTATGGTGTTGGCGATGATGCTGGTGGCAAGGGTGGTGACCACGGCAATGAACCCGGCCATCATGGGGGAGTAGTTGGATACCAGCACATAGATCAATATCAGTACGGGGATAATAAAATGCAATCCCTTTTTGATGACGGTCATGATTTTCGGCAGGCTTTCTTTGGGCTGCCCCTTGAGCCCGAATTTCTGGGCCTCGTAGTGCACAAATATCAGCACTGTGATGTAGTACATGATGGCCGGCACTAGCGCCACTTTGATGATGGTCAGATAGCTTGTGTTGGTAAATTCCGCCATCAAAAATGCGCCGGCGCCCATGATGGGCGGCATCAACTGGCCCCCGGTGGAAGCGGCGGCCTCGATGGCCCCGGCCACATGGGGGCGGTACCCTACTTTTTTCATCATGGGAATGGTAAAGGAGCCGGTGGCCACCACGTTGCCCACGGCCGACCCTGAAACAGATCCCATAAACCCGGAAGCGATGACCGATGTTTTGGCCGGTCCCCCTGAAAAGCGACCGGTGAGGGCATAGGCCAGGTCAATAAAAAAGGCGCCTCCCCCGGTGGTTTCCAGGATGGCCCCAAACAAAACAAAAACAAAAACAAAGGTGGCCGCTACGCCAATGGGAAGGCCGAAGATGCCTTCGGTGGTCAGCCACAAGGTGGTGACAATGCGCTCTACGCTGTAGCCCTTATGGATAATCAACTCGGGCATGTAAGGCCCGTACATGGCATATAGAACGCCGGTTAAACAGATGCCGGTCATAATCCATCCGATCACCCGGCGACAGGCTTCTAAAACCAGCAACGTGCCCATGATGCTGACGATGATATCGCTGGTCAGCCAATCGCCCTGGCGTTCGAATATGGCGGTGAGGTTATAACAGATGTAGGCTGTGCAATAAACGGCCGTCAAAACCAGGGCCCAGTCGATGAACAGCCAGATGTTGAATTTGTCTTTGCGGGCCTTTGAATAAGCGGGCTTCAATAAAAAGGTCAGGGATAAAATGGCACCCAAATGGATGGAACGCTGCACCATTGCCGTAAGTGCGGCAATGCCTGCCGTGTAAAGCTGGTAAAGGCTCAACCCGATGGCCAGTACCATGACCACCCGGGCCGTCATATTGACAAGGGGGGGGGTGCGATCGGCCGGCACGGCGCTGTCCGTTGAAAATTTTTCGGTATTATCGGCCGAAGACGCGGTGATGTTCGTATCAGACATACTGGCTCCTATCCTTTCGAAATAGGGTAATTGTTCACGGTTGTCGGTTCGCAGTTTTTTTTACCGACAGACCCGGTCCTTGGGGGTTTCCATATGGGGTGTCAGGGTTCGCCAGAGCCGATGCAACAGACTCACGGGCCTTGCCGAAAATTTTACGGCCCGATGGGGTACCATGGCGGACAGATTGGTTTCAGTGTCCCGCCATATGATGGTATGATCCACACCGGCGCTGCCCACCCGTAAGATAAAATTGCCGGTGGGCATGTGCATGTTTTCAATGACCTCATAGGGGCCGCGTTTCACCATCGTCCCCACCCCCGGCATCCGGCCCATACCGGCTCCGAATTTTAAATAGCGCTCCTCTTCAATATAAATCCGGCCTTTGGCATCCAGACTGTGCGTTTCCCATATGGGCGCAGCCTCCACGGAGTGGTAGTAATGAAGGACAAAGCGCTCACCCGGCTCCATGGGCAAAATCAGCAGGGGGCTGCCGCCTTTTACAGGGATAATGAAAAGTTCAAGGCCGCCCGGCAGGCGCCAGGCGGCCGCGATGAACGCAAAAACCACGACAGCCGTAACAAAAAGAGTCACTGAAAAGCGCCGGTTTATTGCCATCCTTTTAGGGTATCAGCCTGTCGGGGATTGAAATGCCTTTTTCCTTCAGGTATTTTATGGTCCCGGGATGCAACGGAATCGGCGAGTATTTCACTGCGTTTTCAGGTGTGGTGTAGGATGCCGAGGGATGGATCTTGCGCATGTAGTCATTATGTTCAAACAGGGCCTTGACCAGGCTATACACCAGGTCCATATCCAGGGATTTCTGGCAGATCATGACGTTCCATACCCCTATGGTGGGCACAGGGGTGTCAACTCCCCGATAGATGCCGCCCGCCAGATCCACGGCGGCATAGGTCTTGTTTGACGCCAGTATTTTCTCTGTTTGCTCCGGGGTAAAGGGAATAACGGTAATGTCATGCGTGGTGGACAGGTCCAGGATGGAACTGGTGCCGGGACCCACCGACCATGCGCCCACTTTTATGGTGCCGTCTCTCAAGGCATTGGCGCTTTCGGTAAAGGACAGCCGGCTGTCCTTATAAGCGTCCAAGGGGATTTCAAGGGCCTTGAGCACGGCTTCGGTCATAAAGTTGGTGCCACTGCCCGGACTGCCGGTGCTGATGTTGGCACCTTTTACCTGCTCCATATTGGTGATGCCGCTTTTTTTCAGGGCCACGACCTGCAAAAGGTTGGGATACATGATGGCCATGGAAAGGATATTGTGTTTTTTACCCTTGAATTTTGCCAGCCCGTTATAGCCGGCCACGGCGACATCGCCCATGACCTCACCGATGACGGTTTCGCCCTTATGGGCCAGCTTGACGTTTTCCACACTGGCGCCGGTAACCTCTGCCACCGCTTTTACGCCTTTTACATATTTTGACCAGACCTCTGCCACGCCGCCGCCATAGGGATAGTATATGCCGCCGGTGCCGCCGGTGCCGATGCTGACAAAGGTGGTTTTGGCGGCCACCGGTCCGGCCAGGGCCAGGACGATACACAGAGACAGGATTATGCTCACTCGTTTCATCATTACAACCTCCCTTATTTTGCCATTGTTTTTACAATCAGCGTTATTGTCTTCGGTCGATCCGTCATGCCTGTTACAGGGTAGGTAAATTCTGCACTCTGGCCGGGTTGAATCAGTCCTTTTTTGGTTGTTCTGGGTAGAAGCCCCCCAACGGCTTTACCATTGTCCAGGAAAATATTAACCTTGAAACGCTGCTCCTCACTGCTGATATTCTTTAGTTTAATAAAAAAGTGCAACACGTCACAACCTTCAAACCGCTTGAAGACGCAGGAGAAATCTTCTATTTCAGCTTCCGGAGCGATGGTTGTATCCAGCTTGCCCGCTTTTACGCAGGGAAAGACGTCGCCGGGTTTCGGTTTCGGGCCGGCACACCCGGCCAGAAGCAGCCCTGTTGCCGCTAAGGTTATCAACAACCAGGCCGATAGATTTTTCAAATGCCACATACTGCCCTCCTTGTTTTAATGGTTAAAAAATTAGTGCAATGAACAGTGTATGTCCACAGCAAGTGGTGCGCATATCGTTTGCGCCGCGAAAATGATGTGTCGTGTCTGGAATGGAGGACCTAAATACTAAAGGAAAGCCGCGGTGCTGTTCAGTGCGTTATTGATTCGAGCCTGTTTTATGTTACAAAACACCGTTTTTTAAGGACATATTATGCCCGATGGGAGGTTGCGCTGTCAAGGTGTTTTTGGAGAAGTTGATTCCTCGCTGTTTCAAGTGGGCGTTATCGATTCAATTTTATCCACAAGAAACAGCGAGGCGTTGAAATACTTTTTACTATCGTATAAAGGTTGTTTTCGTCAATTTTTTGCCCGGATCAGGATGTTATTTGGAAAATGGTGAACTGTAGCCTTCCGGTGCAAAGTCAGGATCACTGCACAGGATCATGCCGATGCCACCTTGTATGTTTTGGGTATGGGCATTGATGCCCTCTGAACGCAGAATAATCTGGGCTTCGTAGGATCGCGGACCCGAGCCGCAGACCAGGAAAAGAGGTTCGTCCTTGGGGATTTCAGCAAGTCGGGACCGCAGTTCACCCTGGTCGATGTTGATCCAGCGGTTGCCGTATTTTTCGGCAAACGCGCCGGCCTGGACCGGGCTTCTGACATCCAGCACCCGTGCATGGCCCTGTTTGAAGCTTTCTAAAAAATCCATGACATCAACGGGAATTTGATATCCGTCGATGATGTTTTCAAGGGAATTGCCGGCGTTGTTGATAATGTCAATGGCTGAAGCAAACGGCGGTGCATAGGCAACCTCCAGATTGGTTATTTCGCTGAGGGTTATTTCTTTTTGGAGCAGCACCGCTACACTGTCTACCCTGGATTTGACGGCATCGCCCTGGGGACCCAGTGCTTCGATGCCCAGAACTTTTTTGGTTTTGCGGTCGGCAATCAGTTTGAGGATCATCAGCTGCATGTCAGGGTAGAAATGGGCACGGTCCGCCTGCACCACCACCGTATACGCAGGATCATACCCGGCAGCCCTGGCCTGGTTGACGGTCAAACCGGCCCTTGCGATGCCCAGGGAAAAGAGTTTCAGGCAGAAGGTGCCCACCGTCCCCTTGAACTGTTCCCAGCCGCCGCAGATGTTGGTGCCGATGACCCTTCCCTGCCGGTTGGCCAGAGAGCCCAGCGGCATGGGTAGATTGTTTCCCCCCACCAGATTGGGAATTTCTACGCAATCTCCCCCGGCGTAAATATCAGGGTCGGAAGTCCGCATGCATTTGTCAACGAGAATGCCGCCGAAGGAACCGATTGCCAGGCCGGCGTTGCGAGCCAGGGTGGTGTTGGGCCGAACCCCGACAGCCATAATGACCATTTCGCAGTCAATGGTCCGACGGTCTGTTTCAACACCCGTAACCCCATTTTCCGCATCGCCCAGGATGCGTTGCACCCGTTCGGACAAAAGGACCCGGACCCCTTTATCTTCCATATGATTTTTCATCACAAGGGACATATCTTCACCAAAGGCAACCGGCAACAGCTGGTCCATCATTTCAACCAGTGTGGTTTCAACCCCCCACAAATCGGTCAATGCCTCGGCCATTTCCAGGCCGATGGCGCCGGCGCCGATGACCACGGCATTTCCCACCTGTCCCTTGGATATTGTGTCCTTAATATCCTGGGCATGGTGCAGGTTGGCCACTACGGTAACACCGGGCAGGTCAGCGCCGGGAAAAGGCGGTACCACCGGCAGTGCGCCGGTGCCGAGAACGAGTTTATCGTAGGCCAGGTCTTCCTCACTGCCATCGGCCAGATATCGAACCCGGACCGTTTTGGCTTTGCGGTCGATGGCGATCGCTTCGGTCTGCGTTTTCACCTCGACGCCTTTAACGTTCTGAAAATAGTTTTCATCTCTGACAACATGGGCGCTGGTGGAACGCAGTCCTTCCAGTTCGGCCACGTCACCGCCCACATAATAGGGAATGCCGCACCCGCCGTAGGAAATCAGGGTGTCTTTGTCGATCATTGTAACCTGGGCTGTCGGATCAATTCTTTTAATTCTGCAGGCGACCTTGGGGCCCAGGGCGACGGCGCCTACGACGATAACGCGATTTGTCATTTTTTTACCTCTTCAGCGGCTGATGGTTCGTAAATCAGGTTTATACAAAGGTTGTTTTTGTCCTTGGCAAGACAATTTTTTTAAAAAGATAATAAGAAATATTCCTGAAGTCAAGTCCAGGGAAAATCTGCAAAGTCGGCGCAGATTAGAATGAATGGGCCATGGATGTTACAAAATCTTTGGGGTCACTTCCGCGTAGCCAGCCGCGGAGGTGTTTGCTTATAAGCAATTATCTGTGTCGGCAGGGCGGGGGCAAGGCCTGCCCCTCACAATTATCCGATTCTTTCAATTCTTGTTTTAATATATTTGAGAAGTGGTGTCCCCCCCATATCCTCTGTGATACTGGGTTTCTGAATACCCGGTGGGTTCTGACCGCCAAATTGCGGAAATTTGGGGTCTCCCTCAAGACCCCGTTTGTGACCGAAACCGCCCCCGGCCCCCAAAATGCAGGGCATGATATCCCAGGTCGGGTGGGCCTTCATTTCAACCTGTCCCCACGGCGATTTGAGTCGGACTGTTTCGCTTTCCGTGATGCCCGGGGAGCGCCGTATTGAGATTTTGAAGGGCAGAGATCGGTGCAGGCCAATCTGGAAACAACTTACTTTACGTATAGCCTTATCTATCTGTTTTTTTAATTAATATCAATGTCGTTTGAATTCTCACAGCGAATGAGTGTTTTGATATGACATGGGAACGTGCCTTTATTTTTAGCATTATACAAACAGATTGGATTTGTAAAAGCCTGTAAAATCGGCTGGAGGGAGTGTCTATTGATGCAATAAAAAAATGGCGCGACAGCTGTCATTGGGAGTGCAGTCGACAATGCTGCAAAATAGTAAATGGGTATTTTTTAAATGGCAATGGAACGCAGCAAATTACATCTGCAAGAAAGGTCTTCCGGGCGGAACAAGGGCCGCCCGGAAGAAGTTTGTTCATATTATTTTTTTTTGGGTTTTTTGAATGTCAGGAAGGGGCAGAGTTTACAGATATCAAACCCCGGGTAGGTTTCACCGGTCCGCGGAAAGGAGACACCGCCGTCCCGTACGATTCTTTCCAGCATCCAGTGAATCGTGGGCTCCATCTGCGTGTACGGCATAATCCAGTTGATTTCGCCCTGTTCTGTTTTACCGGCGGTATAACTGCTGCTGCACATCTGGGTAACGTTGAACTGCTGGGTCACATGGCACTGCACACAACCGTGACAGATGGATGAATTCATGGTCATGATTGCGTTGAAAGGATGATTGTCAAAGGCGGCATTCCAGTCATTGGCCAGGTGGTAGGACTGCAGGACGTCGCACATGCCGTGGATCAGGTCAGGCGTGAACGGGGCCTTGTGCAGCGGTGCGGTAGCAAAGGCAAAGGGTGCCTGCTCAAGCCTTTTCTTTGTCTTTACGAAGCGTTCCGCCTGATCCCAGTCTTTGGTGTATTTCAGGTGACTTTTGATCTCGCCGTCGTCCAGCTCTTTGCATCTCATCACGTATTTTGCATTTGAGCAGCCCATTTTGTCCGGCGTACCGAGAAGGATGTCGCCTCTTTGTCGCGATGCGGCCACATAAGCGCAGAAGGTTACCGGATGGAGAGAAACCTTGTATTCGACGTTTTCCTGGAATTCTTCCAGTTCCGCCGCATCAAAAAAGTATTTGACCGCAACAGGATAGTATTTCATCTTCAAAAAATTTCGCAGTGCAAATACCATGTCCGAATGGCTGAGTTTTCCGTCGTTGGCGGCGGCATTTTCAAGCAGCCGCTTGGCCAGTTCCACGTCATCCATATACATGGCGGTGTCCAGCGTTGTTGTCGTTTTTTCTTCCGTCATTCTTACTCCTCCTTCTTAGCTGATGATTTATGTTTTCTAAAAAATGATGCTTATGATGCTTGTTTTTTCGGCTCGGAGTGTTGTTTTCAGCACTGCAGGGCCAAAGGGCATCAGTGTTTATCAAATAAATAATCCCTCATACCTAGCAATTTGCATGCCTTTTTTTTCTATTAATGCTGTTCCGGTTTTATCCTGCTGTTTTTACATAACATATTAAAATAAATAAAAAGGTGAGCCGCCATAGGGTTTCCAGTACCGCATCTGAAAGCGCCATCTTTTTTTGGCATGTAAAGACTGTTTGCTTTAAAAATGCTGTAATAATAACCATCTGCATATAGGTGAGTATTGTTTTGCACTGCAATAAAAATATTTCATTACTTTATAGTATTGATCAAGATAGTGCAAATAAAATATTGCACTGCCAAAAGAACTGTGCATTGTTTAACTATTGGAAATTGTATTGTTTTATTTGAAATGCAGCTCTTACTTCGCTTGCTTCTGATTACACATTGGTGATTGTGTTGTTTTTAATTTTATCTAAATTTGCGGGGGAGATATTTATAAACGAAATAAAAACAGTGAGATATGAAATAGTTTTCAAAGAAGGCAGTTTCTGGCACGTTTCTTGGTTATACAAAATTATTTTGTTGTGGTTTTCACGCTTCTGCCCGCCAAGGCATGAGGGTATAAATAAGGAAGAGGCTTGATTTGTATATTTTTGATCTGGCAGACAGTTTATTCGTCGTGATCAGGGCGTCCCGGGTATATCAGGTGCTGATCAGCATCTGTGCCGGTGTCGTCGGCTGCATGATACTGGTGTTGTTTTTTACTGCATTGATGCCGGTGGTTTCATTTTCCAGACTGATGCCGTGGATTATTGGGTTTAACAGTGCTGTGACCGGTTACATGCTGCTCGATAAAACAAGAAACAGCCTGAAATACAAGCGTTTGGCAGCTCTTTGTGCAGGCTGTCTGGTGGTTATCCCGGTGTGTGGCATCATTTTTTTTATGATCCCGTCTATTTCCGGTTTTTTAACAGTGACTGTCGCTCAATTGGTGTGGTGGTTGCTTATCGGTATTGTCTTCAGTGGCCTTGGTGGACTGCTGGCCATTAAATATTTAAATTTGAACCAATAGGAAAAGAAGGAGGAGAAACTGACAGCTGTAGGGTTTAGCTTATCTATTTTTTATTATTTAAACACAGGAGGAATCAATGAAAAAAATTTTAGTTTCGATCACATTATTTTCCATGCTATTTGTATTTGCTGCCACTGGTCTGTGCAGCCCGGATGCAGCTGTTTCCGCATCTACGGTCAAAGCCGGTGACACCATCACCATTGAAGGGACCATTACACCGGGCCAGGACCTGTATATTGCCATCGGGCAGGCAAAAATGTTTGCCTGTCAGGATACAAAAGGTGTTTATGAGACCAAAAGATTTAAAAAAGACGCCAAGAAAAAAGGGTTTTCCCTGGATACACAGATTCCGCCGCTGTATTATCTGCTGACCACCGCGCCGGAAAAATTCGGTAAAATCACCAAGAAAAAATTCGGCGGTCCCTCGGTACTGATGGGCAAGGGCAACGGCCTTTATTCCACCACCATGTTTTATTTGAATAAAAAATTCGAGGATGTCGATGCGGATGCCCGGGCCATGATGGGCCCCATCAAGACCGCAGAACAGTGGAATTTTCTTAAATATGCCAACGAAGGCAAATTCGGCATCAACACCATTGTCAAAGAGGGTAGCTTTATCGGTAAAATTGTCATTTTTTCCCGTACCGTTATCACGGATAAGTCCAGCGGCAATTACTGGGACAAGGACACCTCCATTAAACTGGACAAGGCCACGGGTAAATTTACCGCTTCTTTTAAAACCTATCGTCACACAGCCCCGAATACCGCTTTTGATGTCTATGTCAACGGCGAAAAGATCAGCGCCTACACTGTAGAAGGCAAAGGGTTCTGGCTGAGCAAGGGGTATCGCTACATGAACCCCCTCTGGATCATTATCGGCGCCATCCTCGTGGGCACCTATTTTTCAATGATCGGTGCTGCCGGTGGTATGCTCATGGCCGCCTTCCAGGTACTGATCGTTCACACGGCAGGACCTGTGGGCATCAATGCCGCCAACGTTTTAAAACCGTCGAATATCGCACTGACCCTGTTTTCGCCGCTGGGTTCTTTTTACCGGTATGCCAAGATTGAAAAACGGGTGGCCTGGCCGGTGGGGCTCTCGTTTGGTGTGGGTATCTTTCTCGGTTCCATCTGGCTGGGCAAGTATGTGTCGGCCTATCTACCCATGAAGGCCTATCAGGAATGGCTGGCTGTTCTGGTGGTTCTCATGGGTATCAAAACCCTCATGGAGATGCGCCCCGCTGCCATGGCCAAAAGAAAAAACATCAAGGCCATGACCAAAAAATTCAACGACGAAGTGGCCCTTGCCAAAAAAGAAGGGCGTTCGGCCCAGATGGGCAGTATCGAAGCGGTGAAAACCGGTCTGACCGACTATCGGTTCAAGTTCTGGGGTGAAGAGTTCACCATCAACCCCTTGCTGTTTGCCATCCTGGGTATCTTCATCGGTATCGTTTCCCGCTCTTTTGGTATCGGCGGTGGCTTCCTGTTGGTGCCGGCCATGACCACTCTGGGGGCACTGCCCATGTACGTGGCCGTTCCGATTTCACTGATCGGTACCTGTTTTTCCAGTATCGGTTCTTTTATCGGATATCTCACCGTGGGGTATCTGCCGGATATGTGGCTGGCCATCGCCATCATCATCGGTGGCTTTGCCGGCGGTGTGCTCGGCAGTCGGGCACAGAAGCTTTTCAGTGAAAAAACACTGAAGATCGTTCTGGCCATTACGTTGTTTTTCCTGTTTTTCCGGTTCTTCAAGATCGAGATCTGGATCTAACGGGTAATTTGTGATAACAAAGGGGAAGGGCGGTATCGCTTTTCCCCTTTTTTTATTATTTACCAATATTGATGTGTAGATAAATATGGATGAATTTTTAGATAATGTGTGGTTTAAAATTGTTGATCTGGTGCAGCTATTATCCGATTTCATGGATACGCTCCTGCTACCGCTTAAGCCCCTGGGACCGGCCCTGATTATCCTTATTCTGGTTACCCTGACGATTATTTTTACAAAAAAAATCAGCAGTATGTATACCACCAAAAGATACGTTGCGCTTAAAAAAGATTTTACGCACTGGTTTAAACTGCGGGAAACGGCAATGGCTGGTGAAGACCTCAAAAAAGGCAAGGCCATTGCCAAAAATATCGACCAGGCCCATCTTAACAAGGCCTATTATGATTATTTTTTCGAAGGATTTTTAAATAATATCCTTACAACTTATCTACCCCTTCTCATCATGGCGGCCTATGTGAATGAGGCTTACAAACCGGCCAAGCTTTTGAAACTCTATGGCCGGAAATATATCTTTAAATTTAATACACCGGGTGGCGAAACAATTCCGGTGAGCGGGCTTTTATGGTTTGTGTTGTCATACCTTCTGGTCCATCTGGTCTGGATTGTCATCCGGTGGCAAGTCAAAAAATACCGCAAAAAACAAACCCGGAAGGTTGATCCGGTATAACCCATGAACAATGCTGCAACCCGATTATGAAACCAAAACCCTTTGTATCCGTCAGTGTGACGGCTGTTTTTTTGGGTCTGTTTTTTTCGGCCGTGCCGGCCCTGGCCACCCAGTCCCATGGGCAGCCCGAGGGGCTCTACGTACACCAGTTCGGACATCTGTTTTTTCTATTTTCCATGGGGGTGTTTGAATTCTGGCTTAGAAGCAGAAATCTGACCCGGGAACCGGGCTGGCTGTATATCCAGTTTGCAGCGGTTTTGCTGCTGCTGTGGAACATGGATGCATTTGTGGTTCATTTCCTGGATGAACAGACGGCCCTGTTGCAGATCGAAAAGATAGGCCCCTGGCGTCTCAAAATCACCTCTCAGGGCGGGTATACCTCCATTGCCATATTATATTATCTGGGCAAAATGGATCATCTCCTCTGCGTACCGGCCATGTTCTGTCTTTTGCTGGGATTAAAACGCCTGGCCAGGGATACGGCCAAAGCCAACTCGGATACAGATACCCCATGATTGTTTCCTATGTGCCCATACTGATGGTGGACCTCATCGGATCCATCCTGATGATTGTTTTATCCTTTCTTTGTCTGCGGTTTCTGTTCAAACTCAGAAAGACCGATCCCAACAATCTCATATGGACCTTTCTGCTGTGGCTGTGCCTGGCCCTGGCCTGTTTTGCCGTTTCCCGGTCGGCCGGTCATATACTAAAGAATATCCTCATATTGGCAGGATACCAGTCAATATGGCAGATGATCCGTCCGGTTAGTGGCGGCATCAATACCGTTACATTTATCGCGGCCGGGGCGGTTACTCTTTTTTTTGAACGGACCTGGAACACTTATCAGTTGATCCTCAAAGACAGAAAAGAATTGCGGATCACCCATGACAAACTGCTTTATCTGAATGAAAATCTTGAAAAAATGATTGATGAGCGGACCCAGGCCCTTGCCATTTCCGAGTATAAATACCGCCAGATATTTGAAGTCTCAAAGGACATGATCATTGTCGCCAGAAAAGACGGCCGAATCGTGAACCTGAACCCGTCGGGCTGCCACATGCTGGGAATGGAAGGTATCCTGGAAAATATCGATAAACGCTATGTCCAGGAATTTCTTTCCGATAAAAACGGATGGGCAGCCATCATATCCGCCATTGAAACAAAGGGGTCTATTTCCAGTGACGAATATGTCGTACAAACCGCCGATGGCATCGGCCTCAGAGCCCTTTTCAGTGCAAGTCCGGCAAAAGGGGCTATCGGGGAAGAAGATTCAATTTATATCCTTGTTAAAAATATTGAAAAACGGCGCTTGATGGAAGCTCAGATTGCCCAGGCCGACAAACTGGCCTCCATCGGTGAATTATCCTCGGGGGTTGCCCATGAAATCAACAATCCCCTGGGTATCATCCTCGGATATGCTCAGCTTTTACTGCGAAATGAAGGGGAAGATTCGCCATTGTACCCGGATTTGAAAACAATTGAAAAACAGGTTAAAAACTGCAAGACGATTGTGGAAGACCTGCTCAGATTTGCCAGAACATCACCACCGTCTAAAGAAAAAAGTAATATCCACCAATTGATAGAAGATGTTTTAGGTTTTTTACAGCATCATTTTAATTCGGATAAAATCAAGATCATCAAAAATTACGATACCACCATCGCCCCCATTCTGCTGGATGAAAAAAGAATCAAGCAGGTCATCATGAACCTGGCTATGAATGCCCGGCATGCCGTTGGTGACAACGGAACAATTGAAGTGGCCACCCGGGCGGAAAAGCATTCGAATAAAATGTCCATTATTATGACAGACACGGGGTATGGCATCGAAAAAAAGCATTTGTCACGAATTTTTGACCCGTTTTTTACGACAAAGCCCACCGGAGAAGGCACCGGCCTGGGATTGTCCGTTAGTTACGGTATCATTAAAAATCACGGCGGCACCATACGTGTGGAAAGTACGCCTGGAAAAGGCTCCACATTTACCATTGAGTTGCCTGTCAATGGGTAGACGGTAGAAGGTTGAAGGCAGCCATCGTAGGGTGGGCTGTGCCCACCGAATAGACAGAATGCCTTCAGCCTGAACAATATATGGAGAAAAACCGATATGTCGGAAACCATTCTGATTGTAGACGATGAAATCGATATGCTCAATTTATTGAAGCGAAGCCTCGAGCCGGATTTAAATTGCCGGGTGGATACTGCGCTTTCTGCGGAAGCGGCGTTAAGAAGTCTTGAAATCAATGATTATGACCTGATTTTGGTGGATATGAAAATGCCTGGCATGGACGGCATGGAGTTTCTCGGGATTGTTAAAAACAGATACCCGGATATCACGGTGGTCATGATGACGGCTTTCGGAGATATCGATGTTGCCGTAAAAGCCATGAAAAGAGGGGCTTATGATTTTATCGCCAAACCCTTTGAACATGATGCACTGCTGTTGCGGCTGGAAAAGGCCCTTGAACGAAGCCGGCTGAAAAAAGAAAACAGTAAATTGCAGCATGAGCTCTTCAGCGACTATTCCTTTCAGGGTATTGTCGGGAAAAGCAGCCGGATGATAAAGGTTTTCGAGTCCATTCAAATGGTTGCCAAAACAGATTTAACCGTTTTGATTACCGGGGAATCCGGTACCGGCAAGGACCTGACCGCCCGGGCCATACATGCCCTCAGTCCTAGAAAAAAAGCACCGTTTATCTCCATAAACTGCCCGACATTGCCGGAAAATATTCTCGAAAGTGAATTATTCGGTTATAAACAGGGCGCTTTTACCAACGCCACTCGTAATAAAACAGGACTTTTTCAGGAAGCCGATACCGGGACCATATTTTTAGATGAGATCGGAGACATCAGTCCCACCATTCAAACCAAACTGCTCAGGGTCCTGCAGGAGAAAGAGATCAAGCCGTTAGGGGAGACAAAATCCATTACGGTGGATGTTCGAATCATTGCGTCAACCAATCGTATTCTTGAAGATAAGATAAAAAATGACGAATTCCGTGAAGATTTTTTTTACAGGTTAAATGTTCTTCCCATAAAACTGCCGTCACTAAAGGAGCGGCGTGAGGATATCCCGCTGATTGCCAACTATTTGCTTGAGAAGTACAGTGCAAAACTTAAAAAACCGCTGAAACCATTATCCCAGAGGGCCATGGGAATTTTTTTGTGTCGCACATGGAAGGGGAATGTGCGTGAGATGGAAAATACGATTATCCAGGGAATATTGTATTCGGCAGGGGATGAGATCCGACCCCGGGATATGGGCCTTTCAGAAGAGAAAGGGCCGGTGTCAATAATGGAAAACACGTTCCAGGAGCTGTCCTACAAGGAGGCAAAGGAACAGACGTTGCAACAATTCAACGCTGACTATATCGGCCATCTGCTTTCCGCCAACAAGGGGAACGTTTCCAAGGCGGCACGGCAATGCGAAATAGAGCGACAGGCGCTGCAGCAGATAATGCGCCGGTATGGCATTAAGGCCGAGGGATATCGGGAATAGACAGAATGCCTTTCGCCGTGTAACCCATAAAATTATGGCTGTTCTTTGTGTTTATGCGGGATCGTGCCCCGGGTGTGGGCATGATAGTGATAATGAAAGTGGACCTGTTCATCGGTGAGGATGCGGCCGTTTTCCATGGAATAGATCGTATCGGTGGTGGCTTCCAGAAAATCCGCATTGTGGGAAATCAGGATGAGCGACATATCCAGCGCCTCCAGAACCCCGGCAAGTGTCTCGCGGGTAGCGTTATCCAGTCCTGTGGTGGGTTCATCCAGAAGGAGGACTTCGGGTTCCATGGCCAGGATCGTGGCCAGGGAGATCATTCGTTTTTCACCGCCTGATAATTTAAAGGTGATGCGGTTTTCAAACTCGGACATCCCAAGAAATGCAAGGGTTTTGCGCGAAATGTCAATGGCTTCACGGCTTGATTTTCCGAGATTGAGGGGGCCGAAAGCAACGTCTTCTATAACCGTTGGGCTGAAAAGCTGGTCATCCGCATCTTGAAACAAAAGTCCGATGCGGCGGCGGACGTCACGAAACTCTTTTTCTTTAAGAACCGGTTTCCCGAAAATTTCAATGCTCCCGGAAGACGGTCTCAAAAGGCCCATAATGACATGGAAAAGGGTGGTTTTGCCGCTCCCGTTAGGTGCCACCAGCCCTATTTTATCCTTGCGGCAGAGGGTAAAATCAAGGTCGTCAAGGACCGGAGGACTGCCCGGATAGGCATAGCAGATACCTTTTAATTCGATGATGGGTTGTTTTTCAACCATTTTTAACATATCCATTGCAAATAAATCTGCCCCATTGATATCAGTGTCATCAAGGTGAAAAAGAGCCTGTCGTATCCGGCCCACCGGAATTCCTGCATGCAGTAAAACCGTCCTTTGAATCCGCGGCAGATCATGGCCTGATGAACCCGTCGGGCCCGGGCTGACGCGCGGACAAACAGCATGCCGATAATATAGGCATAGGTTTTATACGAATGCATATTGGTGCCCGGGCAAAAGCTGCGCATGCGGGCGGCCCGAAGCAGGCGTTGATATTCCTGTTCGATGACAAAAATATAGCGGTAGGTCAATAAAAAAAGATGAACCAGTTTACCGGAAATATGGAGGCGGTCAAGGGCGTAGCCTAAAGTGGCGAACGTCATGGTGCCCACCAGTGCCATAAACGCCATCAGAATCGAAATCGATTTGAGCGTGATCTGGGCCGAGAGCATAACACCGAGCCGGGTAAAGGCCAGTGGACCCAGTCGATACAGGATCGGCCCCTCATAGGTCAACGGCAACAGCCCCCACAAAAGCAGTAAAAAACCGAATACCACCGTCAGCCTTTTGGAGACCTGCCGAATATTCAGGCCGGCGATGGCGACCATGCCGATGGAAATTAAAAGACCTGTGACCAGGGCCGGAAATTTATCGGAAAGGGCGATAATAAAGGAATAGAGCGTCGCAAAAACAATTTTCAACCCTGGATTGGTCTTATGTATCCAGGAGTTTCCAGTGGCAAAGGGTTCGGTAATCATATTGGGTCATTTTCATTTGCGTCTGGAATGAACATATGCGGCAATTCCTACCAGGCCCAGAATATAGCCCAGCCCCCCCAGAATATCCGTGAGTGCCGGACCATCCTTTTGCCGTTCAATCTGATTCAGCCGCCCGATGAGGGGTTTCAGCTTTCTATCCATCACCTTTTCCATGGTTTTTTCAATATCGGCACAACCCGTTACAGGGCTGACCTGAACCGGCTGGATGGCGCGCTTTTCCTGGTCATCGGTCGGTTGGCCGGTAACGATTGCATCTGTGGCAACATCGGATGAGCCCTCAATTTCATCGCGTTTCAGGGTCCATTCACCTCTGTGTCCCATTCCCGCTTTAAGGACAATTCTCAAATCCGTTTTTTGCGGTATTTTAAATGAATATTCTCCGGTGGCGTTGGTTTTTCCTTCTATCAATTTCCGGCCATCAGGGGCATAAACCTCGATGATACCGTTATTTACCCGCTTGCCGCCGCTGAATTTGCTCTCTGTAAAAACAGTATTTCCCTCAGCCCATGCAAACACGGTCACCTTGTGGGCCCACGCCGTAACCGGCGGAGCAATGATCCAGATGATCGCTATAATCAGAAAAGAGTTTAATATCTTTTTTTGATTCAATATGTTGTCAGTGTTCATATTGGCTCCAAAGCAGGCGGTTTTTATCAATTTTATGGCTTGAAGAACCCCGGCAGCATTTCAGGTTGCACTTTTTTTAAAAACGCTACACAGAAGGCCGTGATAATGCCTTCTATCACCATCACCGGAATATGGGCCATGACCACCAGGGAAGATATTTCCCAGAAATTTTCTTCGGTAAAGACCAGTGAAATTCCTAAAAGAATGGCAGATAAAAAAACCGCCGTAAAACCGCAGGCAAAAGCCCCTGTCGTGGCAATGGCCGATTTTTTGTGAAGCAGCGGTCCGAATATATAATGGCAGGCCACCGCCGGCAGGGCCATAATGACCGTATTGACACCGAGCACGGTAATGCCGCCGAACTGGAAAAAGACGGCTTGCAGGGTCAGGGCTACCAGGAGGGCCGGAAAAGCGGCCCATCCCAGCAGTAGACCCACAATGCCGTTTAAAATCAGATGGACACTGGAAGGACCGATGTTGACGTGGATCAGGGATGCCACGAAAAAAGCCGCACTCAACATGCCCACCTGTGCGATACGATCATAATCCAGTTTTTTCAACCCGACAGCCGTGCCCGTCGCGGCCAGCACGCCGCCGGAAATCAGCACCTGGGCCGATAAAACACCTTCGGAAATATGCATATGGCCTCTTTATTGCCACTCATGAAAGTTGATCCAGATCACGGCGCCCATTTCCACATCTTTGTCCTGCCCGTCCTGTTTTATCTGGTAATCCGCCGTATTCAGGGCGGCAAATCCCCACCATCCGGCACTCGGTGCAGCATAGGAAAAAACACCGTTACCGTCGGCTTTGATGGTCTGGGTGACCATATAATCGGTGGGGGCCTGGGCCTGCCCGTTTGCATTGTAATATTCCACCTCCACCTCGGCATAGGGCACCGGTTTTCCATCCAGTTTTACGATGCCCTGAAAGAGGTTGCCGGCATATAACCCAAAAGGCTTTGCAAGGGGAACGATTTCTGTTTTGAGGCCGATTTCGGTATCCCAGCCCTCATCATCGCCAAAGGCCGTCACCACTGTTTTGGTGTAATGGACGATAAAGCAGTCTTCGGCCGGTTCCCAGTAAGGCTGGGGCTCCATGTAAAACATGTAGACGCCGGGTCTTTTGATATTGTATTTGGTGGCCCAGGCAGCGTGGCCCATCACCGTCGTTTTTTGCAGTGTATCGAGCAGCGGTGATGTTTTACCGTTGGCCCATACATTGAAGGCTTTCGGTTTTACAAGTTCCATACCGTGACCCTCAAAGGGATGGGAAAAGGAAAGGGTCACATTGATATTTCGGTTATCGTTTTGCATTACCATGGCATCGGACGGAATGACCATGCCAAAATGGGCCGCAGCTGGCGAAACGAGGATGAACAGCGCAACAGAAAGGATCACAGATAAATAAATTTTTTTCATTTTTGACCTCCGATCAAAACAAAAAAACCACGAATGCGTGCATGAATTTCATGTTTGCGCTACCTTCGTGGTATTGCTTTTTCGTGGCCGGTTGAATTTAAGTTGTTTTAATTTTTTTAGTGCAGGCTTCTGCGCTGCTTTTTTATCGACATTTTTTACAGTCATTGATTGTTTTTGTCAATGAATATTCTCTTTGCCCTGATTGGTACCGAAGATTCTTGACTTGACCGCCAAAAGTTTCTATGAATTAAAGCTTTTGGTAATGGTGCAACCGTTGACGGTTTCCGGTTATCGGTTTGCGACTACAACACAAAAGAATGACATCAATGTCCAAAATGCTTCAATTGCCGGGCAACGTCAATCGGTGACTGGCTTATTGACAAACTGTGAACTGTGAACCGGCAGCCGTGAACAGTTACAAAATATGAAAGCTGTATCAATATGAAACATAAAATAGCAAAACTGATTATAGATGCCGCCACCCGGGCACATGAAAGCGGCGCATTACCATCGGGTGCATTTCCCGCCATTGAAATTGAAGTACCCAATATAGAGAGCCATGGTGACTTTTCATGCAATCTGGCCATGGTGATGGCCAAAGAGCAGAAAATGGCGCCGCGCAAAATTGCCGAAGCCCTTTTACATTACATGGATGATGTGGAAGGTATCCTGGCCAAAATAGAGATTGCCGGACCCGGCTTTATCAATTTTTTTATCGCGACCTCTGCCTGGCTGCCCTTTTTGCGAAAGGTCCATGATGCCGGACCGTCTTATGGTGCCTCCGACATGGGACGCGGCCGGAAAGTGCAGATAGAGTTTGTCAGCGCCAACCCCACAGGGCCCCTGCATGTGGGGCATGGGCGGGGGGCGGCCGTGGGGGATGCCGTGGCAGCGATCATGAAATTTTCCGGATTTGACGTGCAGCGGGAATATTACATCAACGACTCGGGCCGCCAGATCCGGACCTTGGGCCGATCTGTGTTTCTGCGCTACCGGGAACTGTTTGGAGAGAACATCGACTTTCCCGAGGATTGTTACCAGGGGGCGTATATCCGTGATCTGGCCGAAACGATTCGCGCTAACAGGGGCGATAGGTTGTTGAAAGAAAAGGAAGATGAGGCGATCATGTTTTGTGCCCGCATGGCAGCCGATGTTATTCTCACCGGCATCCGGGAGGATTTGGCGTCCTTCGGGGTCACCTATGATCGCTGGTTCAGCGAACAGACCCTTTATGACGGCGGCCTTGTGGACGGGGTCATAAAGGATTTTCAGGACCGGGAAATCATTTATAAAAAAGATGATGCCCTGTGGTTCAGGACCACTGATTACGGGGATGAGAAGGACCGGGTGGTGGTCCGCTCCAATGGCCGGACCACCTATTTTGCCTCGGATATCGCTTATCATCAGGAAAAATACGGCCGCGGGTTTGATACGGTCATCGATGTCTGGGGCGCGGACCACCACGGCTATATCCCCCGAATGCGCGCCTCCATCGAGGCTTCGGGGAAAAAGCGTGAACAGTTTGACGTTATTCTGGTTCAACTGGTCAACCTGTTGCGGGCCGGGGAACCGGTGGCCATGTCCACTCGGTCCGGAGAGTTTGTCACCTTGAAAGATGTCATCGATGAGGTGGGCAGGGATGCGGCCCGGTTTATATTTTTAACGCGCCATTACGAAAGTTCCCTTGATTTTGACCTGGCGCTGGCCCAGAAAAAGAGCAACGACAATCCGGTATATTACGTTCAGTATGTCCATGCGCGGATCGCCAGTATTATTCGCAAGGCAAGGGAGACCGGGGTCGAGGAAACCGACGGTAAACCTGAAATCCTGGCGTTGATCAAAGCGCCTGAGGAGATGCGGCTGATTCAGGAGATGGCCCGGTATCCTGAAATTGTGGCCTTCAGCGCAAAGCTGATGGAACCCCATCGCATTACCTATTATCTGATGAATCTGGCATCATTGTTTCATGCCTATTACAATATGCATCGGGTCCTTACCGATGACCGGGACCTGACCCGGGGGCGCTTGTATCTGGTGGCGGCGGTTCAGAAAGTCATTCGAAATGGTCTGGGGTTGCTGGGGGTTTCGGCGCCGGATAAAATGTGACGGTCTCGTAAAAAGCCCAACTCCTGCGTTGTGCTGCAGCCCGTAATCATTCAACGGTCGATCAATACCTCTCATGATTACAAACTTTGCACGCCTTGAATTTGAACTTTTTACGAAACCGTCTAAATTAGATTTGTTACAGAGCATAAAACGTGATCATGAAGAAAAACCAAAAGAAAAAACCGGCGCCGGAAAAACAGCCCATTGCCTATAGCCTGACGCGCAAGGGCATGGCCACCTGGCTTTGTTTGATTTTTTTCATCTCTGCCTGGATGTTTGTGCTGGGCGTTCTGGTGGGGCGGGGATCGGCGCCGGTGCATTTTGATATTTCCGCATTGCAAAAAGAGCTGGCGGATCTGCGGCAGGCGGTGATTAAAAAGGATGAAAAACGCTATAAGATCCATCCGTCTTCTGATGTTGATAAACCGGACCTTGGTTTTTATGAAAAATTGAAAAAAAAGAAAGATGACAGTGAAAAAGTTACAATGCGCTTGCCGGATGCCGGTAATGCTTCCATACCGGAAAATGTGACACCGGTTAAGTCCGGTGCGTTGCCTGAAACTGAGCCGCTCAAGGCAAAGACCTCTTTGAAGAGCCTGACTTTTAAAGGTGAAACCGTGCAAAACAAGCCGGTAAAACGGGCAGTGGTTGCAACATCGGCTCAAAAACAAAAGGTGGGTCAATTTATCATTCAGGTGGCCGCCACCAAGTCGCCAAAAGAGGCGGATAAGATGACGGCCGCGCTTAAAGCCTTGGGATATCAGGCCTACCGGGTTTCGGCCAGTATCCCCGATAAGGGGACCTGGCACCGGGTCCGTGTGGCCGGTTTTCAAACCAGGGCTGATGGGGAAGCGGTTTTAAAACGGCTGAAAAAAGATGGGTTCGGCGGGTTGTTGTTGAAAAAATAACGGGTGAAACCATAGGTGGACGGTGCCTAAACAGCTGCCCGTTTTAAATCAAAACACCGTAAGACCTGTTGCCAGCTTTGAGTGTATTCATTATGTGTAACCGGTCACAATTTTAAACATTATGGAGCAGTGATGAAAATTACAAAAGAAGAGGTTCTGCATGTGGCGGATCTGGCCCGTCTGGATCTGGATGAAGCATCCATAGACACCTTTGTGGGGCAACTGGGCACCATCCTCGAATATGTGGACACCTTGAATCAGGTGGAGACAAAAGGGGTGGAACCCACGTCCCATGCGATCTCGTTGACCAATGCGTTTCGGCAGGATGAGCCGGCCGGGCACCTGGCAAGGGACAAATCCCTGGCCAATTCTCCGGAACAGGAGGATGGTAGCTTTATTGTCCCCAAGGTTGTGGGATAGGGAGTATTTATTTTATGAAGCTGTATGAACTGACGATACAAAAAGCCCACGGGCTTTTGAAAAAAAGGGAGATATCCTCACGGGAATTGACCCTGTCCGTACTCGACCGGATCGCGTCGGTGGAAGACAAGGTTGATGCATATCTGACCATTGCCGCAGAAACGGCCCTTGAACAGGCTGATGCGGCGGACAGAGCGATTGCCAAAGGTGAGATGACGGCGTTGACCGGTATTCCCATGGGTGTCAAAGACCTGATCTGCACCCGGAACCTGCGCACCACATGTGCGTCAAAAATACTTGAAAATTTTATTCCGCCCTATGACGCCACGGTGATCAAAAAACTCAAAAAGGCAAATGCGGTTATTGTGGGCAAGTTGAATATGGATGAATTTGCCATGGGCTCTTCCACGGAAAATTCCGGATTCAAGACAACGCGTAATCCCTGGGACACAGGGCGTATTCCCGGTGGTTCCAGCGGTGGATCGGCGGCGGCGGTGGCGGCGGATATGTGCCTTGGGGCACTGGGCTCGGATACCGGTGGTTCCATCCGCCAGCCGGCTTCCCACTGCGGTGTTGTGGGGATCAAACCCACCTATGGCAGGGTGTCCCGTTTTGGACTGGTGGCGTTTGCATCATCTTTGGATCAGATCGGCCCGATTACCGGGGATGTTGCCGACAGCGCGCTTTTGATGAATGTTCTGGCCGGATATGATGCTGCCGATTCGACCTCGGTTCCCGAGGATGTCCCCGATTATACGACCCAGCTCAAAGAGGGCCTCAAAGGCATCAAGGTGGGTATCCCCAAAGAGTACCGGTCGGCCCACGGCCTTGATGCCGAGGTTGCCGCTGCTGTGGAAAATGCCGTGCGGACCGTTAAAGACCTGGGGGCCGAATGTGTTGATATTTCCCTGCCCCACACCGAGTACTGCGTGGCGGCGTATTATGTCATCGCCACATCGGAAGCTTCTTCCAATCTGGCCCGCTATGACGGGGTTAAATACGGATATCGGGACAAAGATCAAAAGACGTTGATAGAGATGTATCGCAGTACGCGGTCAAAAGGGTTTGGTGCCGAAGTCAAGCGGCGGATTCTTTTAGGGACCTATTCGCTTTCGGCAGGATATTATGATGCCTATTACGGCAAGGCGTCCCAGGTGCGCACCCTTATCATGGGGGATTTCAAAAAAGCCTTTGAATGCTGTGATGTTATTTTTTCGCCGGTGGCACCCACTCCGGCGTTTAACATCGGAGAAAAAGTCGATGACCCACTGACCATGTATCTCTCCGATATATTCACGCTTTCTCCTAATTTGGCCGGCATACCGGCCATGTCGGTGCCCTGCGGATTTTCAAAAAAGGGCCTGCCCATCGGCCTTCAGATGCTGGCAACGCACATGAATGAAGAAATGCTTTTCAAAGTGGGCTATAATTTTGAACAGGCCACGGGGTTTCATCATCAAAAGCCGATGCTGTAAAGGGGAGAAGGTTAAGGGCAAAAGGCTGAAGGGGAGAAGGTCGCATTGTCTGGCAAACAGTTCATCGTAGGGTGGGCTGTGCCCACCGAATGGTCCGAAGACCTTATCGAAGGGTTGGGGTTTAAATGGCAGATAGCCATGAAGACCCGGTCTTACGGAATTTTGATTGAAAGCGTGTAGAACTCACGCATAAATACCCGTAAAAGCGGAAACAGGTTTTCAGGATTTAAATAAGTTTTGGCAAAAGCTGACGGCCCCGGCAATATTTATGGCGTTAGGTGCTGGATTGTTGTTTCCGTTTAACGCGTACTAATGCGTTCAGACAGCTACCCGCATTAAATCAAAACACCGTAAGACCTGTTGCCGCTTTGCAGCCATGTTGATTACCCATCGTCGGGTGGTGGGCTGTGCCCGCCAAATAGATAGAATTCCTTTGACCTATCAACCTATAACAAATCAGGGGGACACACCATGAGTATTCAACCCGAGGGAGATGATCTTAGAAAAGCGGTACAATGGATTGCAGAACAGGCCCAGGCGGATCCGGCCTTGGGGCGAAAGGCGCTGGCGGCCCGGGCTGCCGTAAAATTCAACCTGTCGCCAAAGGATTCTGAATTTTTAAGTCGGTTCATTGCAAAAGAAAAAGGGTAAAGCCATCGTAAGGTGGGCTGTGCCCACCAAAAGATAGAATACCTTTAAATCATCAGTTTTAAACCTTAAACTTTCGTAAGCGGATAAACTTACCTATGTCAAAAGTTCAGATCCTCCCAGAGATTCTGTCCAACAAGATTGCCGCCGGTGAGGTGGTGGAACGGCCGGCGTCCGTGGTCAAAGAACTGATTGAAAACGCACTGGATGCCGGCAGTACGCGAATTACGGTGGAGGTGGAAAAAGGCGGCCGGTCACTGATCCGGGTGGCGGACAACGGCTCCGGGATGAGCCGGGATGACGCCCTGCTGGCCATCGAGCGCTATGCCACCAGTAAAATTTACACTGATACGGATCTGTTTGCCATTAAATCGCTGGGGTTTCGCGGGGAGGCTCTGCCCAGTATTGCCTCGGTATCTAAATTTTCGCTGATCAGCCGGGACCGGATGTCCGATGCAGGCGTTGAGATTCTCATCGAAGGGGGCCGGATCCGGAATGTGGGCGATGTGGGTGCCCCTGTCGGGACCATGATTACGGTAAGGCAGTTGTTTTACAACACCCCGGCCCGCCGTAAATTTTTAAAAACCATCAACACCGAGATGGGCCACCTTGGCGATATGCTGGCCAGCATGGCATTGGGCTGGCCCCAGGTCCGGTTCCGTTTTCTGCACAACGGCCGGGTGGTCAAAGACTGGCCTGAAGTCTCAAACCCGGTGGACCGGGTGGCGGCCCTGTTTGGACGGGACAACCAAAACAACCTTCTGCCCATTGATCTGGAAGCCGAAGCGGTCTGTCTGTCCGGGTGGATCTGTTCGCCGCGGGCCGTGCGAAGCACCTCCCGGGGAATTTATGTGTTTGTCAACGGCCGGTTTGTCAAAGACCGCATCGTCCAGCATGCCCTTTTCCAGGGATTCGGGACCATGTTGATGAAGGGGCGGTTTCCCCTGGCCGTGCTATCGCTCCAGGTTCCGCCGGACCAGGTGGATGTGAACGTACACCCCACTAAGCATGAAGTCCGGTTTGCCCATCAAAAACAGGTGCACGATGCTGTTGCGAGCGCCGTGGCCAGTGCCCTGGACCGGTTTGATCGCTCAAAATGGGGGGCAGGAGACTATACCCAAGAGGAAACCGGTGCCGTTTCATTCTCTGTACCTGAAGCCGGCCACCGGTATCGACCGCCGGAGAACCCGCCCGTCGGGTTCGGTGCGAATAAGGTTGCCGATGCGCCCCGTGTACCCATGGGCGAGCCCGTATCCGCTGCCGGTTATCAAAAATCGGATACCCTTCCTCCGGCATCCAATCTCCCCTCATCGCCCCCTGTTCCCCAGCCGTCTTTATGGCAGCCGTCTTTTTTCCAGGATTTGAGAATCATCGGTCAGTTGCGCAATACCTATATTCTGTGTGAATCAAAAGAGGGGCTGATTCTCATTGATCAGCATGCGGCCCACGAAAGGGTTTTGTTTGAACAGCTTAAACAGCGTCAAAAAACGTCAACACCGGTGGTCCAGAGACTGCTCATGCCCGAAACCGTTGAGCTGGGCTACAGGGAAGCGGCGATGCTGGAAAAGATGATCCCGGCGCTGCATTCAGCCGGTCTTGACATCGACCCCTTTGGCGGCAATACCTACGTGGTAAAGGGGGTCCCGGCGTTGCTGGCGGGCCGGGAAGCAACGCCGCTGATTGCGGAACTGGTGGAAACGGCCGCGGACACCGGCATCGTTGGTGATGCGGGGAAAATGCTGGATCACTGCCTGGAAATCATGGCCTGTCACGGTGCCATCCGGGCCCACCAGGCCCTTTCTGAAAAACAGATACAGGCCCTGCTCAAACAGCTCGATGCCTGTGAAAATCCCTCCAACTGTCCCCATGGCCGGCCCACCTGGATCAAATGGACCCCCCGGTTTATTGAAAAAGCATTTGGCCGGATTGTGTAACCGAACAAATTACAATAACCAAAAGACAAATATCAAACAAATTACAATGATTAAAATTCCAAAACAACTCCAGGCTATGTCTGAGCAAATAATTTGCTTTGGCTCTTATTTGAGATTTGGATATTGTATTTTGTGATTTCCGGTCTCACTGGTTTTGGTTGGGGGCTATGTTTTTTTACTCGGTTGAAATTTATATTGATTTAAAAAATGATCTGGTGTGACAATGGGGATACCCTTAAACACACATAGATCAAGAAGATGGCTGTCGCCGGAAATGATGCAGTCGACTGCTGCTGAAAGGGCGCAGTAAAGAAACATGTCATCGGAGGGGTCATCTTTTATGACGACAGGCCCTCCGGCAGGTTCAATTACCTCAAAACAGGGAAGGAGTTCTCGGTAGAGAAGATAACTGATCTCCTGTTCGGAAAGTGAAAATTTAGGGTAGGTGAGCACTCTGATATATTCAGCTATGATTTCCTGGGGCAAAAAGGGTTGAATCCGTCCGTTTTTCCACATCGTGACAATTTTGCCGACCTTCCCGCCGAAAAGCAATCCGGATATCACAATATTTGTATCAATGACCACCGGGATCACTTTGACCTGGCCCATTTAACCGCTTCTTTTACCGTTTCCGGTTAAAGATTGAGCCGGTTGATTTTATCTCTGATCCGGTCGAGGTCTGTATCGTAAAGTTTTACCGGTTTCATCCGGACAACCCCATCTTTTATGTCTATATCAAAGTAATCGGTTGCCGGAAATTGCTCAATGATTTTTTTGGGTATTGTAATCTGGTTTTTTGAAGTCATTTTTGCAAGCATGTTTTCTCCTTTTTTATCTGAAAGGATTCCTTTAATACCGATTGCAAGGAAATTATCACATCCGTCAAGTAAGAAAAAAACATAAGTATACCAGCCATCGGTGGGCACAGCCCACCCTACGAGAAAGAGCCCCGGGATCAATTATGATCCAGGGGCTCTTTGCATTGCTTCAACAACGGGAACCTAACGGGCCGTTGCCCGATCCACGATCTGCTTTTAAAAGGTCAGGGTCAGGCTGTTGTAGAGGGTGTAGGTGTCTTCGAGATCGACACTGTCGAAGCCCTGTTTCCAGAAATCGCCGGCATCCAGGTAGGCGGCCACGAACTTGTACTCCAGGTTGCCCAGGCATTTCCAGGTCAATGTGAAATCGTATTCATTGCCCATGTCGTCATCTATTTTGCCAAAGCCTGCTGTACTCCGTGGAATGGACACCCCACCCGATCCTGGAATAAGTATCGTTGTCGCCGGCTCATCGGCCTTGGCATTGGCATAGAGAAAATCAAGACTCAAGTTTTCTATGGGTGAATAGGTAACACCGGCATACAGCATTTTGATGCCGGCCCGGACAGCCGCATTATAAAACGGGGTAACTTCACCGGCAGCGACAGTTCCGATTGAGGCGTTACCTTGATAAGGGGTTCCAGGATATCCATAGTATGTGCCTAGAGATCCTTCCAATCCGGCTCCTACGCGGGCATCGCCGTCATTGCCGGTGAGGATAAAAGCTTTGTCCAGGTCAGCGCTGCGCTCGAAATAGCCAAAACAGGTGACTTCATCGTCATAGGAGTCTTCATCGCCGGAAATATAGAGATAACCGCCGCGAAGGGCAAAGGGGCCGGCGTCATAGGATGCTTCGGCCAGGTACATGAGCAGGCTGGCGTCCAGGTCTCCGGAACCGTCGGTGGCATCTTTGGAACTGCCGGTGGCGTAATCGATTTCGGCCTCAAACCCGAAATTACCAAATTTCCCCTTGAAAAAGGCTTCGGGAACATAGGCCATAAGTTCCGTTGTAGCCAAATCCTCTCCCAAATAAGCTCTATCCAGTTGCTCGGGTGAGGGCAAGTGTTTGTAGTCATAGATACCCAGCAATGCGCCGGCGGTAAAGTTTTTGCCTTTGTACTGGGATACGATACCGTATTTGTGGTTGTCGTCATCCGATTGTTCCGTCCCTTTGTCATATTCTGAGGTTTTTTGCATAAACGTAACAAAGGTCCAGTTCTCGATGGGCAGCACGTAGATGATACGATCTTCTTCCGCGGCGGAATCCGCCAGGCCGGTACCGAATTTGGTGGTGGGGTAACGACCGATGATCAACCCGCCCAGTGGCGTTTTGATCGTCATGTAGGCCGCGTCAAAATCGATATTCTCGGCATCACTGACGTCTTCATCGGCAGTTCCCCAGGTCCTGTCCAGAGCGTCAAACCGGGTGGTGAGGCTGATATTATCCGTGACATTATAGGTGGTCTTAACCCTGAGGCGCATGTCATAATAGGCATCGGTGGCATCATTTTCATCCAGGTAGACGGCGGAATGGCTGAATCCCCGGACCCGGTATTCACCGCCGAATGTCAGGTTGCCGGCATCCAGGGCCAGGGCCGGAGCCGCCAGCAAAAAGGCCAACCCTATGGCAATTATTATCGTTCCAACTTTTTTCATCTATTCTCCTCCTCCATGCAGTTTTAGATAAATTTTGTAAGTATTCCTTCCCTTTGTGATTTAAAAATTTTTTATCACCTCCTTAGCTGGATAAACAAGCGCTGTTGAAAAGGCGTCCGCTGCAAATAACAAAAGCAAGATATTATTGTGCCGCCGTCAGTATCTTCTGGACGATAATAAAACTGTTGTTGCCGGTCATGATGCCATTTTCTTTTTGAACCACCGCAAAGACCACTTCCGGTCGGCCGTCATGGTCAGCGTCGCCTGCGGCATAATCACTGATGTAGCCGGGGACCTCGCTGGTCCGCCATTGCTGTGCAAGGGTCAGTTTATTCCACGCAAGGCCCTCGATCCAACCATTACTGAAATTTCGGACTCGTGACAGAAAGCGTCGGCCGATGTCATGGTTTTTAACCGTAAGGACCTCGTTTTTCCCGTCCATGTCGATATCGGTGATTAAAATTCGCTGGGGCAGATAAAAGCGGTCCATCCGGGCGGAGTTGGCCGTGGGGTAATCCAGATAAGCGGTACTGCCGCCATAGGGTTCCCGGCTTTTCCAGACCATGCGGCCGGTGGGATCCAGGAGGCGCAAAGAATCGTTTTCCGTAAAAAAAACGGTCATATTCGTATTGTCATTGGCGATATCGCCAAAAATAAAACTGTAAAGGTTCAATCCTTTGGGGATATCCGGCCCCGGGCCGGGCACATATGATCCGTTTTGCCAGTGCAGTTTATGGATGCCTGCCAGAAAAAGGCCGGCGGATCGGTCCAGTTCATATTCATTGGCATCGGTGAATCCCATGCTGCGTCTTTGGCCGAGTAGCAAAGGGTCGGCCCCGGGCACGGGCAAAACCCGAAAGTACCAGTCGGCTCCGGTTACCAGTTGACGCAGTTCATTGTTTTGCCATTCGAGCACAAAAGAGTTCAGGGCGCTGTTATCCAGGCAGGTGACAAATATTTCGGCCCGGCCGTTGCCGTTGATGTCGGCCACGTCGATGGTCACATATTTGTCCTGTTTTCTGCCTTTTGCCTCTGCGATCTTGATAAAGCGGTCATCTTTCAGGCGATAGACGAAAACAGTGTTATCGCCGGTGAACACGACCTCGTTTTGACCATTGCCGGTGATATCTCCCATGGCCAGGCCCTGGATGGCCATATTGAAATTCTGGCTTTTCTGGAACTCGGGTGTCACCGGGGCCATGGCCGGTTGCGCTGCTGCGGGGTCGGGTTGGATGGTTATCGTCGGTTGTTTTTTTGCCGGTATAACAATCGGCGTGGGTGCAGGGGCGGGCTGAGGCACCACGATATCAGCTTGGAGCGGGGCCGAATTGCCGAATACCTGGGTGTTGATCTGTTCGGCAAACGCGTTGATATGACCCAGGACCGCCCCTTGATCCGGATCAAAGCGATTAAAGGGCACCAGCACTTTGCCGGTGGGCACCTCAAGAAATTGTGCATCCGTGCTGACGCTGTTGCCGAAAACCGTCAGGCTTCCGGTGATCAGATAATCCGCGTCAAGGGTTTTGGCCAATGCCAGTGCCGCCGGTTCATCTAAATCGGCTTGCCGGGATTTGATCACCGTGACCCGGTCATCGACAGACAGGCGGGATGAGAGCATGCCCATGATTCCCGGGTTTAAAAAAGACAGGTCTTTTTCGGCATGGAGGGTAAACGGCAGGACCAGTACCCGGGTTTTATTTCCGGCACAGGCATTGGTTGTCGGAAATAATGATGGAATAAAGAAAAACAGGACAAGACAAAGAAACGGTACTTTAAATTTTTTCAATTCAAGGCAACTCCCGGTTAGCGACTTAGTTTTTTAGAAGTCTTGGTTTAAAATAATTCAAGCCTGGCAGGGTGAGTATTGCCCACCCTCTGTTTTTGCTTTACGAATACCATTTCGATTGAATATCGAAGCCCTTTTTGGGTTGATAAAATCGAACAAAATCTTTAAAAAATGAATAGATATTTATTCACAGACAGTAATTCATAACATGAATTTATGGAAATGGAAAGGATATATTTGAAATTGAAGAATTATGTTTAATCGGTACCGACGTTGGCTGCCTTACTGGCTTGGTTTATGTAATGATTTGCGAATCTGGCCGACAGTGACCCTGGGCGGCAGGGTGGGTGCCACCCACCGATTGGTCTCAATGCCTATTTCCCTGGATTTGCAACGGCGGTGATAAGGAGATTTTTCGGGTAGAATTTTTTAACCGATAGCGACAGGGTGTTTGGGTGGAAGGCAGGTTTTCTTAAAGGTATTCTACCTGTTCGTTGGGCAACCTTCCACCTAAAACCCTACTCAATTTCCTGGGATACAATAGCGCTTTTGCCTTTACTCAGAACAGAATCAATCTCTGTGGTCAGTGTAAATACCAGCTCATCCGTGCCGTCGTTATCGATATCGGCAATGGCGTAATCGCTGATATAACCGGATATTTCACGAGTCCGCCATTTCTTAAACAGACCGACGTTGTCCCATCCCAGGCATTCGATGTGTCCGCTTTTAAACAGTCGGAATCGCTGGAATTTACGAGCGGCAATCTCTCTGTTTTTAATCACGATCACGTCATTTTTACCGTCCTTGTCCAGATCCCGGACAAAGACTCGCTGAGATAGATAACGTCGGTTCATGGTACGGGGCTCATCACCATACTTACTGTTTTTAGGTACCATGCCGGACCTCGGTTCAAGATAAGTGGCGGATCCGCCGTAGGCCTCCGCGCTTTTCCATTCTTCAGCACCCGCAGGGTCCGAGATATATAGATAATCGTTTTTATTGAAAGCCACGATCAGATCCCGGCCGTCACTGGCAATATCGCCTCTGGCAAATCCGAAAACCGTGACACCCCGGGGCAGTACCTGCTCCTGGGCAGGCTCGTAGGCGCCGTTTTGCCAGAGCATTTCATAGACCGGGCCGGAAAAAATTTCTTTCATCCCCTGCTTCTGGCCCAGCAGGATATTGCCGCGGTCTTTAATCTGCATCACCCGGAAATACCAGTTGGCATTTTCCTCGATGGGGGCAAATGCAGTGCCGTTATATTCCAGCACAAATGATTGGAGCCGCCCGCTTTCAGCCTGTACACTGGTAATAAAAATTTCCGCCCGGCCGTTGGCATTGATGTCCGCGACATCCACGCCGATGTATCGATCGGTGGTGTTGCCGTCGATCTGGGTGATTTTTAAAAACTGCCCATTGCTCTGACGGTAGATAAAGAGGGTACGATCATCAATAAACACGGTTTCGTTGTTTTTATCGCCGTCCACATCACCGATGGCCAGACCAGTTAACACGGTTTTAAAGGAGCGGCTTTTCCAAAACGATGCGGGACGTTGACCCTGGGATGCGGATTCTTCAAAATTGCCACTCCCTACCCTGCCTTCGGTGACCTGCAGGCCCTGAGCGTTCCATCTCTTGTTGGGGTCCTGTTGACTGACATGGGTTTCAACGGCTTGTTCCTGCACAGCAGCGGCAAGGGGTTTGCGGCCGAAAACGGTTGCGTTGACCTGCTCGGCAAAGTGGTTGACGTGACCGATGACATCCCCCTGGTTTTTGCCGAATTCACTGAAGGTGACCACTGTTTTTTGCAGCTGCACATCCACAAAGCGGGCATCGGTGCTGATACTGTCACCGAAAACGGTGAGGCTGCCGTAAACCAAATAGTCGGCCTTAAATTTTGACCCCAGGGCAACCGCGGTTTTCAGTTCAAGAGGGCCGGATATCTCCTGCAGGGCCTGTTGTGCCACCGCCGGTTCCATGGGAACGACTTTGCCTTCCTGGAAAAGACGTGTGGACAGCATGTTGACAATGCCTTTTTGGAGAAACGAAAGGTTCTTTTCCGCCATTACGTCAAATGGCAGAATCAGGATACGGGATGGCTCGGCGGCCATGGCAATGCCGCACCAGCAGGGCGTTGTTACGGTCAGTATTGCCAATACAATAATGATCAGAAGGTGACCGGTGAAAGATCTTGTTTTCACGTGAATACTCCTTTTTTGAGAAAATATGGCTTTCCGCTTTAAAGAAAAAGCCGAATCAAAAAGTTTTAATTGTTTTAAGATGAAATCAATTATCACGAACCAGCGGGTTTTAAAAGACTAAACTTCAGGCCAAAAAAGCGCCGCCCTGCCGTTTAGCCTGTTTGCCTCGCTACATAAGCCATCGCAGGGTGGGTTGTGCCAACCGCTGAGGTGGCGCAAGGCCCGCTCTGCATTCTGTTTCTTTGGTTTTGTGCTTGAAAACGCAATATGTAGCGATGCTAAGGCCGGCACTTCAATATGCGGGGGCATCGGGTTGCCAAATACCTTTTTGCCGGGGATTGCAGGTAGTTATCACGTGTTTGATTTGTATTGAGCAAAGCATAAAAAGCTTGACATCATGGTGATGTGCTGGTAAAAATAGTTCTAATTTATCGAAGCCTGTCGCAAAGGGCTCAATTTTATTGATAATTTTTTCATCAAAGGAGGTGATGCGGGAGGCGACGGCAGTACATTTTTAAGTAACAAAGAGACAATTATTAGGTTGCGTTTAATTTATTTAATTCCGTTAAGGAGGAACACTAAGATGAAAAAATTAGGTATATTGTTTTTTGCAGCACTACTGGTCGTTGCGTTTACCATGCCGGCGGCCGCTTTGGAAACCGAGTTCGGCGGCTATTGGCGGACCCGGTTTTACACAAACCAGAATTTTACCGGTGAAGATGAGAGCGAAGCACTGGATGTAACGCAGGTCGATACCCGTACCCGTCTGTACTTCACCGCTATCCTGAATGACAACCTCAAGTTCGTCAACAAGTTCGAATTTGACGCTGTATGGGGTGATAGCGGATATGGTGATATCGGAACTGACGGCAAGGGCCTTTTCGAGATCAAGCACTCCTATGCTGATTTCAACGTCGGTTCTGTCAATGCCAAAGTGGGTGCCCAAGGCTACTATCTGGGACGTGGTTTCCTGATTGATGATGACGGTATCGGCGCCCAGGTTGCTTTTAAGGGTGAAGGCTTCAGCGTTCCGTTCATGTGGCTCAAAGCCTATGAAGGCGGCTATGGTAAAGACGCTAATGACCAGGATTTCGATTATTATGCCCTGAATCCGAGTTTTAATCTCGGTGATACCATGACGATCAATCCGTTCATTATGTGGGCGACTTCGAAAGACATCAGCGGTTATGGGCCTTATGCCGGCGGTTATGACAATGTGATTGCGTCAATTACCGGCGGAAATTATCTCGGAGATATTATTGACGCTTGGGAGGTTGAACACGAGCTTACACTGGCTGATCTTTACGAAGCCGAAGTTGACCTTTATTATTTGGGTGTGAATCTTGACTTTACTTTTGAGGGCGGCGGTGCCTGGTTTACCGGTATTTATGAAAATGGCAGTGTAGATGTAACTACTGTTGCCGGCGATGCCTTCAGCGCCGACATTAGCGGTTATATGGCTGCTCTGGGTGGAAATATAGCCCTTGGTGGAGCCGATGTTCACGGTCAGATTTTCTATGCCACTGGTCAGGATTTGGATGAACTTGGTGATGACGTTTATGATGGCAATGACAGCATCGACATTGATGCTTTTCTCCCACCGCCGGGTGCCTCCTATTACTGGGCTGAGATTTTAGGTTATGGTATGATTGATGAGCAGCTGCCCAGTGGAACTACAGGCGACTACATCAGCAACGTCATGGCTTTCAACATTGGCGCATCCGTAAAACCCATGGATAAATTAACCCTGGGTGTAGATTTGTGGTATGCCAAACTGGCAGAGAGCTACTATGGTGTTGATGGTGAAGAAGTTGATACACTGGGAACGGAAGTGGACCTTACTCTGGGCTACGAGCTGGTTGAAGGATTGAATCTGGATCTTGTAGCCGCTTATCTGTTTGCCGGAGATGCGGTTGATTTTAACCAGGATAATGATGCCAACCCTTACGAACTGGGCGCTCAGTTGAGTCTCAAATTCTAATTTAAGATATAACAGATTTTGTTGTATGGCAGTTTAAAATGAAAACCGGGAGCGGTTGTTCGCTCCCGGTTTTTTATTCCAGCTTACATAGGGATCAGCCATAGCCCACAAGCAGTTTTTTTGACTGATGTGGTGTTGTATTAGGCTGATTTTTTGTATCTGCATTATAAAAAGTGGTCGATTCTTTTAATGGTTTGTGGTATAAATTCTGACTTATTTTATCCAAGGTAAATGCCCGTAAACCATCAAATCCGGCGAACGCTATAAAGAATAAAAATAATACGCGGTGAGCATGCAATCGTATGCCCCATTATTTTTATAAACAAGGACATGCCCTTCATGCGGTATAAAAAGCCAATATCGGCTAACCAAGACATCGCTATTATCGGAATGGCCGGAATATTTCCGGGGGCACCTGATCTGGATGTTTTCTGGCAGAATATTATCCACAAGGTCAGCTCCATCCGGGAGGTGGGCCGGTCACGGTGGGATGCCGGTGAAATGTTTGACCCGGAATTGCGCCGCCGGGACAAGATTTATTCCAAATGGGGCGGTTTTCTCGATGACATTGCCTTTGATCCCACCGAATACGGCATTGTTCCGAAGAGCCTGAAGTATATCGAGGCCATACAGATGCTGGCCCTTAAAATTGCCACCATGGCCTTTAAGGATGCCGGCATGGATTGTAACAGCATGCCTAAAACACATACGGCGGTTATTTTCGGGTCGGGGGGCATGCATGATCAGTGCATCGATTATATCTTCCGAACCATGCTGATGCATTATCTGCCGCAGATTGAAAGTCTGTCCGAGGGCACCAGAAAGCAGATTCTGGCGATATTTGGTGACAGGCTGCCGGAATGGACGGAGGACTCCTTTCCCGGGATGCTCAGCAACGTTATCTCCGGCCGGATATCGAATCGGTTCGACTTGCAGGGATCGAATTTTACCGTTGACGCGGCATGTGCCAGTTCCCTGGCAGCCCTGGATGTGGGCATCGCCAAACTTCGATCCGGTCAGGCGGACACGGCCCTTGTGGGGGCCGTGGATATGACCGATAACGTCATGGGGTTTATGGCTTTTGCCAAGACCCTGGTGCTTTCGCCAAGGGGGAAATCCCAACCGTTTGATGATTCAGCTGATGGTATCGTTATCTCCGAAGGGGCAGCGGCCCTGGTTTTAAAGCGATTGGCCGATGCTGAAAAAAATGGAGACCGGATTCATGCGGTGATAAAGGGTATCGGCAGTTCCAGTGACGGTCGAAACCGCAGTCTGACGGCACCTCATCCCCAGGGTCAGGTGCTTGCCTTAAAACGTGCACTGGCAGATGCCGGGCTTCATGAGATGGGGTCTGTGGGGTTGATTGAAGCCCACGGCACCGGCACGGTGGCCGGGGACAACTCGGAAATGGCGGCTTTGAATCTGGTTTTTGGCCAGAACGGCCATCGCTGTGCCATTGGATCGGTTAAATCAAATATTGGCCATACCAAGGCCGTGGCCGGCCTGGCCGGTATCCTCAAGGGGGTGTTGGCACTGAAGCACAAAACCCTGCCCCCCACCATGGGGGTGGATAAACCCAACTCGCGTATCGATTTTGACAAGTCCTCTTTTTACCTGAACACCGAATCCCGCCCCTGGTTTGCATTGGATCACCAAAAACAACGGAATTGTGGCGTCAGTTCCTTCGGCTTCGGCGGCACCAATTTTCATGCCGTACTGGAAGAATATACCGGAAAAAACGAAAAATCCATGGACCGGCCGTTGCGGGAGGTCCAGATATTTGCCTTTGTATCGGAAAATCAATCCGGGCTGGCAGATGAACTGGCGGCTTTTTTAAAACGGCTTCAATATCCGGATGATACAGACCCCGGTGCCCTGGCCCATGCGCTTTACCGGCAGAGTCTGACCTTCAGACCTGCCCGGGATACCAGCCGCCTTATGGTGGTGGCCGATTCGGTAAAGGCCTTGCAGCAGAAGCTGACCCGTGTTTTGTCGCAACTGGGTTCCGGAACCGCGGTGCGTGAAGCGCCGGGGGTTTATTACGGTGAAAAAAAAGATATGGCAGGAAAGGTTTGCTTCCTTTTCCCGGGGCAGGGATCTCAGCGGCTCAATATGCTCCGGGAGCTTCTGGTGGCATTTCCCGAATGTCAGGATCTGTTTGAACAGACCGACACCCTGCTTTCGGGATGGTTTGATCATCCATTGTCAGCGTATGTCTATCCCCAGCCGGTTTTTTCAAAAAAACAACAGGCCCGCCAGAAGGAACTGCTGGATGACACCGCCATGGCCCAACCGGCCCTTGCCGCCGCTGATCTGGCCGCCTTTGAGCTGCTCAAACGATTCGATATTCATCCGGCCTTTGCCGCGGGCCACAGTTTTGGCGAATATATGGCCCTTGTCGCCGCAGGGGTGATCAAACGGCCCGATGCCATCCGTCTGGCGGCCCTGCGTGGGCGCCTCTCTAAAGAAGCGGCTGCCGGCAACAATGGCCGGATGGTGGTGCTCCAGGCCGATGCCGTCACTGTGGCCGCCCTGCTGAAAGATGCCGGCACAAGCGCTGAGGCTGCGAATTTCAACGCTCCGGACCAAACCGCTATCGGTGGATCTGAACCGGATATCGCGACCTGTCTGGATCTGGCACGAAAAAAGGGTGTAAAAGCCATTAAAATACCGGTCACTGCGGCATTCCATACATCCTTCATGCAGCCGGTGGCCGATAAACTGGCCAAAGAACTGGAAAAGATTTCCTTTGCCAGGGCCAGGGTGCCGGTGTACGGCAATACCACGGCCGGGCCCTATCCAAAGACCCCCCGGGCCATTCGTAACCGGCTCGCCGGCCATATCTGCAAACCCCTTGAGTTTGTAACCCAGATTAATAATTTATACGATGCCGGCGCGTTTCTTTTTATCGAGGCCGGGCCGGGCCGGGTGCTTTGCGGACTGGTGGACCGTATTCTGGAGGAAAAGCCACACATGACGCTGTCCCTTGATTATCCGGGTCGGTCCGGTACTTGTCAGATGGCCCATTTGCTGGCTGCTGCCGGGGCGGCAGGGCTCCCGGTGGATCTGGTACCCTGGTTCGGGGCATCCAAACCAACCCTGGATGCGGTTTTCGAAGATGCGGCCCAACAGGCGGAGCCGCCGCCCATGACCTGGCGCATCCGCAACGGAAAGATCGAGCCGTGGCATCCCATTGCACAGGGGGCTGATAGCCCATCAGGCGTTCAGCCGGTTTTGATTGGCAACAAAACCGTTAAAGAGGAAATGTCGCAATCAGCGCCTATGAAATTCGGCATAAAAACCACTCAAAAAGAACAAGGTGTCATGCATTTGAAAAAAAGTCATAACGAACCGAACACTGCCGTATCTGATTCCCTGATTTTCAGGATACAGGGAAATGTGAACCAGTTTATTGAGTTGCAGCGGGACCAGCAGCGTCTGATGGATCGTTTTCTGGACATGCAGCAGCAGCTCATCAGCGCTGCCCTGGATGGTAACGGATCAGCATCCGAAGAAAATAGGCACCCCCCGGTGCCGAAAAAAGAGCCCCCTGCACCGGGTCGGCCTTCCGTCAATCTGGCGGGAATTCCGCCGGCACCGGTACTCCCCAGACTGACACCGATTTTCTCTGCCCCTGCTTCACCAGTGCCGGCGTCCCATACCCCTGGGGCGCCGCCATCACTATCTCCGCCACCGTCGGCTGTTTCGGAAGGGCCGGTGTCCACAGCGCAATTCAAGGCGGACCTGCTTAAAATCGTCAGTGAACAGACCGGATACCCCGAGGATATGCTGGAACTGGATGCCAATCTGGAGGCCGATTTGGGGATTGATTCCATTAAAAGAGTGGAAATTTTCAGCCTTCTGAAAGACCACCACCAGCTCCTGGAGTCAAATGACGAGGATTTGGTTCTGGAGGAACTGGCGGATCTCAAATCTTTGCGGAAAATAATCAATTGGTACGATACGAACCGCATTCGTTTATTGGATGAGGAGACTGCCGACTTAAAAAAAGCCTGACCCCGTCGCGGCCCATCCCTGATGCCGCGGCGGGGTCAGATGTTGGAAATGGCGGTGTAAAACGCTATGTTCTTGAACCGATCGCGATGCCGCCGGCACTGCCCGGTGGTTTGAAGGGTTTTCCCAGCCGGGACCTGATTTTGTTGTGCGGGGAAGCCGCCGGGGTAAAAGGGGCGCTCCTGGCTGCTTTGACTGCGGAGAATTTTCGGGTCCGGGAGGTGGTCTGGGGAAAAACCACTGGAAAGATCGGCAACAATCGCTTTGAACTGGCTGTCTCATCCGAAGATTCGCTCCGTGGTGAACTGAAATGTCTGGTGTGCCCCTCCGGTGAACGGGTGGGCGCCATTGTTCACCTGGGGGGGATCGCCGGATCGGAAAAACAAGCCGGTGACGCCCGGTGCAATACACTTGGTTTCTTTTCGCTGCTCAAAGCGTTTGAGAAAGATCTTGTCAAAAGCGCACAGGACGGCGGCGGCCGTATTTTTGCCGTGACGTTTCTCGGCGGGCGGTATGGATTGTCCGCATCACATGCTTTTTCCCCGGAAAGTGCCGGTACTTTAGGGGTGACCAAATCCTTTTCTATGGAATATCCTCAGGTTCGGTCCCGTTGTATTGATGTTGACCCTGCCATGGGGCCTGATCTGGCAGCGGCATGGATTTGGGAGGAAATTCAGGCTGATGAACCGTCTTTGGAAACGGGTCGGGACCTGAATGGCCGATGGACGCCGATTCTCAGAAAAGAGACGGGTCCCCGTGCCAATCCTGTGATTGATGAGGAATCGGTTATTCTGCTGCTTGGCGGGGCGTCGGGTATTACCCATGTGATCGCCCGCACCCTCGCCTGTAAATACAGACCCGTATTGATTTTGGTGGGGAACACCCCTTTGCCCGCAAAAGCGTCCACGGAAACGGACGATTTTCCGGACGCAGGCGCATTGAAGTCTTATTTCATAACACGTGCCAGAGGGCTAAAAAAAATCACCCCGGCCGAAATTGATCGGCAGATCGCCGGTATATTGAAGAAAAGGCGCTTGAGGGCCAATCTGGAAGCATTGAAGGCGGCAGGTGCTAAGATTGAATATCACGCCCTTGATGTGCGTGATAAAATTGCCCTCGGGAATCTTATCGATGATATTTATGCGCGATATGACCGCATCGACGGTGTGGTGCACGGGGCCGGCATCATCGCTGATCAACGCATCCGGGATAAATCCAATGCGTCGTTTTGTGCGGTTTATGATACCAAAGTCATACCGGCCGGGATTCTGGCACGAAAACTGAGACCTTCAGCGCTTAAATTCATGGTATTTTTTTCATCCGTGTCCGCCCGTTTCGGCAATGCCGGGCAGAGTGATTACGCTGCGGCCAACGAGGTGTTGAACAAACTGTCCCAAAAGCTTGCAAAATTGTGGCCCGGAACCCGGGTGGTGAGTATTAACTGGGGACCATGGGATGCGGGCATGGTCAACGGCGGTTTAAAAAAATTCTATAAAGACAAGGGCATCGGATTGATTCCATCGGCTGCCGGGGCGGATCTTTTTTTAGGGGAACTGGGGCCTGGTGGGCACCCTGGCGCTGAAATCGTGATTACCGCCGCAATGCAGCAGATCTCGGAAAAGGGACTTGGTCAGGTATTGGGATGATAAATATAGCAACACAAGAGACAGCCATACTTGGAATGGCAGCAGGATTGGCCGGCTTGCCGGATCTTGCCTGTTTCTGGCGCAGTTGCTTTGCCGGCACGGGTCATTCTTTTTCCGAAAGGGATTTTGGAGACAGATGTCCGTCGGGAAAGCTTTTCGAAAAGATTGTTAGCCAGGCGGCTCTGGATGCCGGGATTCTAACCGATAAAAAACTCTCCGTCGACACGTGGCTATTGGTTGTATCTGATGAATCGACCCGGGGAAAAAATAAATTATCGTCTGAACTTGATTTTGCACAGACGATTTTTTCCCATGCAGACGGTCTCGCCGGTGCGATGGTTCTTGAACCGGCGCTTAATGCCTTGAACAGCGGTAAGGCCCGGTTTGTTGTGGTAGCGGCTTTGGGCCTGCAACCGGTTTGTGAGTGTGTGGCCCTGGTACTGGGGATGCCGTTGACCGGATCATCCGGCCAGCGGCCCTGGGCCCTTGTTCGCAGCCTGGAACGGCTTGAAACTAAAGAGATTGTTTCCAGATTGACAGACATGCCGGGCAGGGGGATCGGCCAACTGGTAACCCTTGAGCCAAAAAATCCGGTTGCGATGCCTGCACGCAGCAATGATCCGAAACCCGGGTTTGATTGCGACAGCTATCTGCCGGTCCGGGTACCGGCGATCATCCTGCCGGCATCCGGCGGTCGGGAGGGGCCTGTGGGTGTTCTGGCCGCTTTGATAAGCACCAGCATGAGTCTTGCCGGCAAAATGATCCCCCCCTCTCCATGTCGATCCATGCCGTGCCCTTTGATGGCGGATCTGCCTGTTTATCCCAACACCGAAATAAGGCCCTGGATTCACGATGCCCGGGTGGGATTTCGCAAGGCCGTTTTTTTGAGCGGAGGCCAGGGCGATCATATGGCCATGGCCATCCTTGAAGAGATGCCCCCCGGTCATTTCCAGGGAAAATCCAGGACCCGGACCGTTGATTTTCCGCTTTCCCGGGAAAGCAACCTTGTGGCCGTCAGTGCCGACAGCCGAGGGGCCCTTGCCTCCCGGGTTGAATGGATTTTGAATTTTTTAAAAACAGGCCAGCATCGCCTTGAGCAGATTGCCGCCTTTATGGCGTATCAGTTTAATCCGGCCATGCCCCTGCGCCTTGCCATTGTCTGCACCTCTGCCGGGGAACTGGCGCATCAACTGGAAATCAGTCGGGAACAGCTTAAGGCGACATCGACCGATTTCGGGGAAAACAGCGCCATCTATTTCACCGATACCGCCGGCAGTCGGGCCGGATCCCTTGCCTGCCTGTTTCCCGGCCTGGGATTTCCCGGTTTGCTGGGCCCCTATGCCGAGCACCTGATGGAACTGTGCCTTTTCTTCCCGGAATGCCGTGAAGTGTTCGATGGTGTGGAATTACGTGATGGGTGCCCCGAAGATCCCGTGCCCACGAGTCATATTTTTTTCCCTCCGGCGGCATTGCCTGAAAAAATACGGTCAGATCTGCGCAAACGACTGGCTTCCCCCCGCATCGAAGATGCAAAGCGGGCCCTGGGACCTGATTCTCGAAATCTCTCTTCCTTCGGGGTTTCCGTGGCAAACCGGGTCGGCTGGCAGCTTCTGCATAAGCTCAATATCATACCGGACGTTCTGTTCGGGCAGAGTCTGGGGGAGCTTTCGGCCCTGTGCGCCGCCGACATCATTGATTTTGATAATTTTATCGAAATTTACTGGAAGGTTGAACTGTCTCCCGAAAAATACAGCCATAGCGGACGGCTGGCCCTGGTTGGCGCCGGTGCCGAACGTTTAGAACCCTTTTTGCAACAGTTTCCGGATGTGGATATCGCCATTCACGTGGCACCGGAATTTCAGATTCTCGGCGGGCACGCCCATGGGCTCAAAGAAATGCTGGAAGAACTTCGGAAAGGGGGCATCTGGACTCAGTTTCTTCCCTATCCGGCCATTCATACGCCGCGATTGACGACCTTGCGGCCATTGATGGAACCTTACCTGAAAGAGTTGTCGGTTCAGGCGGGCAGCATTCCGGTCTATTCGGGAATGACCGGGGATATTTATCCTGAAGACGCCGATACCATCCGGCAAATCATGATTGCCAATATCGATCATCCTGTGTTTTTGTGGCAGACCATCCGGAAGCTGTATGATCAGGGCGCCCGGATGCTGATTCAGGTCGGGGGCGGGGCCACCATGTATTCTCAGGCAAAAACCAATATCGACAGGGAGGACCTGGTGTCCCTTTCCCTTGACGTGGATTATCGGCCGGCCATTACCCAGGTCAATCATCTTTGCGCTGAACTTCTTGTAAATGGTGTGGATGTAAGGGTTCAACATCTCTACGAGCAGTGTGATCCTGATTTTTCAAGTATTGATCGGCGGCTTTCCGGTGATGACGCATCAGCAGAGGGCAATGTCGAAGAGGCCGGATTGATTATGCCGTTTACGGGACCGATTCTGAAGTATGATGAAGGCTCTGAAATCGTTATGGAACGGACCATTGATCTAACCCGGGATCGTTTTATGATGGACCATATTTTTATCAACGCCCGGGGTGTCAAACCGGACTCCGCCTGTCTGCCGGTTGTACCCCTGACCGTCAGTCTGGAGATGATGGCGGAAGTCGCCGCCTGCCTGGCGCCGGGCTGCGGCCTGCTCGGATTCGAGGATATCAAGGCCTCCCGCTGGATCGCTCTTCTGGACAGCCATACCCTGTGTGTCCAGATCTCCGCACGTCTCTATCATGTGGATCCGGATACGGGTACTTACCATATCGCCGCTGCCGTGTTCACTCCTGACAGCCGGAAACCCGCGATCCAGGGAACCGTGCTTCTGGGCGTCCGGTATGTGGAACAGCTGGCACTGGATTTTTCCCTCACTGAAGATCCGTCTCGGTACCCTTTTGGTGAAGATGAGATTTACGGGGAGCATCACCTGTTCCACGGGCCTACATTTCAATGCATAAAGGGGGAGACGGCCTTGGCCGGCAAGACCGTCATGGGCAATCTTTGTGTATTGCCCAAAAAGGATATGTTCTCCGATATGACAGACCCGTTTTTTTTATGTGATCCGGTTTTGTTGGACGGCGTGGGGCAACTGGTGGGCCTGTGGGCCATTGATCGGGGCCAGTATGTGTTTCCCGTGGGGATTAAAAAGCTTGAAATTTATGGGCCAACGCCCGCGGCGGGGTCAATGGTGCCGGTTCTTGTGGAAATAAAAGAACACAGTACCAAACTTCTCACCGCAGATGTGGAGATCCAGGATGGCAAGGGTGGGGTCTGGATGCGTATCAGGTGCTGGAAAGACTGGGTTTTTCACTGGTCCCGGTGCCTCTATGATTTCAGGCGGCAACCGGACCACTTTCTGGCCAGCCACACCCTGTCACGGCAGGATCTGCCAGCAGATGCCAAAATGCAATATATATCAAGGGCAGACCTTAAAGATATGGATATGGACGCCCTGTCCCGATTTTTTTTACACGCTGACGAAATCAGGATGCTGAATGAACGTCACCTCCTGACGCACCGATGGCAGTACATTCTATGCCGGATTGCCGCCAAGGATGCTCTGCGGTCCTGGCAGGCCGGATCTTCCGGAAAGATGCGTCACCCGGCAGGTATGATCATCGAAGATGCCCCGGCCGGAAAATTGACAGTTAAAAAAAATGACGATGCCGGTCCTGTTCCGCACCTGGATATCTTTTGCTCCGAGACAGGGGCTGTGGCCCTCGTATCTGCAGAATCCACCGGAATAGATCTTGCCCGTATCCTGACGACGGTGGAAAATTCAAAGGCACGTGCGCGATCAGACAAAGCAGGAAATTATGGCGCTTATCGAACTTAAAGATATCCATAAGGTTTATCGCTTGGGCGAAACCCGGGTGCCGGCCCTGAATGGTATAAACCTTTTTATCCGGCAAGGTGAGTTTGTGGCTGTATGGGGGCCATCGGGATCCGGTAAATCAACGTTGTGTAATCTTATAGGTCTTTTGGATGTACCCACCCGGGGGACGGTTCTGTTAAATGGTTGCGATGCCGCCGCCATGGATGATGACAGGCGCAGTCGGCTTAGAAACAGCTCTATCGGTTTTGTTTTTCAGAGTTTTAATCTGGTTCCCGTGTTGTCCGCCCTTGAAAACGTCATGCTGCCGCTGGAAATACGGGGTGAAAAGACGGCCCTGGCACGTGAGAAAGCGAAAGATCGTCTGGAAAGCCTGGGTATGGGTAACCTCACCGGTAACCGGCCCCACAAACTTTCAGGGGGGCAACAGCAGCGAGTGGCCATTGCCCGGGCACTGATCACCCATCCTGACCTTGTTATTGCCGATGAACCCACGGCCAACCTGGATTCCAAAACAGCCCGCCAGATAATTGAGTTGATGCTTGATATCAATTCTGCCAGCAAAACCACCTTTTTGTTTTCAACCCATGATCAGCGACTCCTTGACCATGTCCATCGGCAGATTCTTTTGCAGGATGGAAAAATTGTAAAAGATCGGAGTTGCGAAAAGCCGTTGAATAAAAACACAGGAGATGGCGTGTGACCTGGCTTAAAATTGCCCTGCGCAATATTTTAAAAAACGGCAGACGCTCGTTTTTTACCATCCTGGCCATTGGCGTGGGCTTTGCCGCCGTCAATATATTCGGGGGGTTTGAATCTTATATTTTTCGAGGGATGCGGGACGCCCTGATTTATGCCCAGGGAGAAGGACACCTGGCCATTTTTAAAAAAGGAAGTCCTCTTTTTGACCAAGCGATCGATCCGGACCGCCATCTTATTTCCGATGATGAAAGAGCGTCTGCCCGGAGCATTGTGACAACATTTCCCGAGGTGATTCTGATGACGGGACAGCTCCAGATTTCGGGTTTGCTCAGCAACGGGGATGTCTCCACCGTTTTTATCGCTGCCGGGCGCGTACCTTCGGACATGGATAAGATTCGCAGCCAGGGGCGCGGTATGATCGGGAGAATTCGTCTTTTTACCGGGAGGCCCCTTGAAGATTCCGTTTCCCATGGTATCGGGCTGAGCTCAGGGCTTGCCAAAAAATTGAAAGCGGGGGTCGATTCCGATGTCATCGCCATGGCGCCCACCACCGACGGACAGATCAATGCCCTGGATGCCAGGGTCATGCAGCTGTTTGAATCACCGGCCGCTTCCCTGAATGACAAACTCATGTTTGTACCGTTAACGTTTGCCCAATCTCTGTACGACACGGACGGTACCGACCGGCTGGTTGTTTTACTGAAGGAGACCCGGATGGCTGCCGCCATGAAAAAGAAACTCAACCGGGCCTTTACCGCCGCCGGTATCGATCTGGAAGCAAAGACATGGGAAGAGATTGCCCCGTTTTATACCAAGGTTAAAAACATGTTTCGCATCATCTTCCTTTTTCTGTTTGTGATCGTGCTGGTGATCGTGGTCATGAGTATTATCAATACCATGAGTATGACGGTCATGGAGCGGATCAGAGAGATCGGGACCCTTCGATCCCTGGGTATCAGACGACGCGGCATCATCCTGCTGTTCGCCATAGAAAGTACCCTTCTGGGGTGTCTCGGGTCTCTCCTGGGCCTGGGGTTGACCCTGTCCGGCTGGCTTGCCGTGAAGGTAACCCAGCCGACCTGGGTTCCCCCCCATATTACCAAGCGGGTGCCCATTGAGGTCTATCTGGTACCTGAGTATCTTTTGCTGACCGGTTTTTTTCTGGTCGTGCTGTCACTGATTGCCGCCGTTTTTCCGGCCCGTAAGGCGGCGCGTATGAATATTGTGGATGCCCTGGGGCATGTCTAGCGGAAAAGGAGTTTTATGATACGCCGGTTATGTTTTTTTTTATTTGGTTTGAGCCTTCTGTGGCCGTGGGGTGCAGCTGCCCTGACGCCCCAGGAGATCCTGCAGTTAGCCGACCAGTCCAGGGGCAACCTGGAGGGGATTACCTGGACGGTTGAGATTGCCTCCGCCGGTCAGAAAACAAACAGTTCCATGACCCTGAGCGTCAAGGCCCGGGGGTTTGATATCGCCACGGAAAATATGGCACCCCCCAAATACAAGGGCAACAAGTTGTTGATGCTCAGGGGTTCCATGTGGTTTTACAAGCCCGGTCTCAGTAAGCCGGTTCCCATTTCAAGGCGCCAGAAACTTCTGGGCAATGCCGTGTATGGTGATATCGCGGCCACCAATTATGCCTCTGATTATACCGCTGCCCCGTTGCCGGAGAAGATTGTCGACAACGAACCCTGCTACACATTTGACCTTGTCTCCAAAAATAAAAAAAGTACGTATGACCGGATCGTCTACTGGATTTCCAAAGAGCGGCTGGTGGGGGTCAAGGCAGATTATTATACGGTTTCGGGAAAGAAATTCAAGACGGCTGTTATGGTGTATAACAACAGCGTCATGATTGATGGCCATCTGAAGCCGTTTATCTCCAGTATCGTGATCCATGACGAACTGATGAGCCGGGATGTCACCACCCTCAGCCTCACCGATCCGGTCCTGGAGCCATTGCCGGATTATTTTTTCAACCTCAATTTACTGCGACGATGATGATAAAAAAAAATTTGATTATTCTGGCTGTATTTTTCATGGCGGTGAGCTGTCGGCCGGCCGGCGCTCAGACTAGGGAAGGGATGCCCGGCGCTTCCGGGTGGCTCCAGTCCCTCGCCGACGATCTTGATTTTCGGGCCGATGTTGTCGGGTATGCCCTTTTTCAGGATGTGGCGGAATCAGGGCTCAATCCTTACAATGTCCTGGGCCTTCCCCAGAGACGGCTGGGGGGCGAGCTGCGGCCTGATTTTTATCTGCCCCTGAACCGGCTGGAACTGGAATTCAAACCCCGGGCCTGCCTTTATCGCACCAGTTGGGATGACGGTATCTATGCCTACAAGGACGATGTTTCCGACAGCGATGTCTATGTGAATGAATGGCTGACAAAGCTCCGGGTCACCGATGCACTTTTTATTTCCGCCGGGCGTGAAAACCTTCAATGGGGGCCTTCCTATCTGCTTTCACCCTCCAACCCTTTTCTTCAGGACAACGGCCGTAACAACCCGAGCCTGGAATTGCCGGGCCTTGATTACCTGCGGGCCGTATGGATCCCCAGTTTGACCTGGACCCTTTCCGGTATTGCCAACATCGGCGAAGGCCGGGCTGCCACCTGGGGGGGTTTTAAAAGCACCTATGCCTTGAAGCTTGATTTTACCGGTGATGAAAAGTATTTCAGCCTCATCGGTGCCCGCCGGGAGGATGAAAAGGCTGAACTGGGATTTTTCGGGGGGATGACCCTGGCTGATCCGTTGCTGGTCTATGCCGAGGGAAGTGTTTCGGCAGAGGAGGAGGCTGCGGATATACTGGTGGGCGGTGCCTATACCCTAATGGACGGATCCACACTGACCCTTGAGTATTTCCATCACGGTGCCGGCTGCACAAAAGAGCCCATTGAACAATGCCTGGTTTCCGAAAACCTGTATCACGAAATCATGGACAGACTATCTGATTTTGACGGCACCATGGATGATCTGATCAATGAAATCGACGGTCTTGATCTGGGCAGCCGGTCGTTTTCCTTTGTCCGTAAAAATTACCTTCTGCTCCAATATGTGAAGCCCCGTATATGGGATACCCTCACCCTCACTGCGCGCTGGATCTGTGACCTGGACGACACCTCCAGCAGGGCCATCGGGATTGTCAACTATGAAGTGAACGATTTTTTTGAAATTTTTACACTGGGCAACCTGTACCTAGGCGGCAGTGATACCGAATACGGGAGCCTTTTAAACCATTCCGTGACACTGGGATTTACCTGTAGTTTCTGAACAGCCCTTTATTGACAAATTCAAAAATTTCCTTCTGATTAGCGATTGTCTGTTTTAATGATACCGGGCGGTATCCCCGCCGGCAGTTTGTGATGCTGATGGCAAACAATCTGTTCAGGCGTTTGAAATAGGAAAGATAGACCCTTCCCAAACGGGCATCGGCATCAAATAAATCCCCTGCTTCGGATGAGGCCCCGTTGATTTCAATAATTTTAAACCGCTGTCCCATTGTAAAAGTGTCCGCAGCTTCGAATTTGACATCGAACCGGCCATAATAAAAATTGGGCATGGCCCGGGCGATTTCATCAAACCGGTTGCTCAACTCTCGGGTGATCATGGCCCGGCCGTCCCGGTACACTCCCCCCTGGTCATGATTATGAACAAACATCAGGGGGAGGGTTTCTCCTTTTTTGATGATCCGTTCAAGCTGATGACGGTTATGGCTGAGGAACAGTTTTTTTTTGGCGAGAGGAATTTTTTTGGCGCCAATAAGCGCCTTCAGTGGCGATTTGCCGTCTCCGGTGACGCTGGCAGGATATTTGAGAGCCAGAGAAACAATGCGCCCTTTGGCTTCATCGGGCATCCTGATGTAAAAAGCCCCGGCCTCACCGGGCCAGTCAATAAATTCCTGAAATTGAAAATTGCCCAAATCCCCGTATTGCCTGAAATAATTTTCAAGGTCCCGGTTATCCTTCAGAAGTACTACAGCGATGCCTTTAAGGCCCAGTTCCGGTTTTACAACCAGAGGAAAGGTCATGCCCGAATCGTTGAGCAGCCGCTGGGCAGCGTCTGCCCGGCGATACGGATAATCATCCGGCCGAAACGGTAGGTACCGCCCGACCCATTCGGAAAGGGCGGTTGGAATCAGATCCAGAATGGCGCATTTTGCTTCTGGAAATTCAGGATTGGCAACAGAGGGAAGGGTCAGCCGTTTATACCGCAATGACAACATCAGGTACCAGACAATAACGGGAAAATAAAAAACATACGGGGGCCAGTATTCGAAGTAGTTTGAAGAGCGCTTTTTTTTAAGGTCGTCCGTTAATCCATGGGAAGGTGGGGCCATTTTTGCATCTCCTTGTTTTAAGAAAATGGTTTACTGTTTGATCATAATGGGTCTCTCTTTTGGAATGAGATGTCAGGATATTTTGTATGGCTGCAAGGCATGGGCAATTTGCCGTTCATTTAGAATATGCGGCACTTTGTTCTGCCCCCCCAGCTTTCCCTCGGCGGCCATATAATCCCTGAAGCCATGACGCCGGATCAGGTTTACGGTCAAGGGGCAGAGGATGTTTTTTCCCACCAGACCGTTATAGACGATATTTTTTCGGCGCAGCCGGTCGTCCAGTTGAAGGGCGAACCGGGCTTGGTTTTCGGGTGGTTTTTCGAATTCGATGAACCATTCATGGTGGGGCAACCCTTTTTCCGGATGAATACAGGGGGCTACCGTATATTCCCGCACTTCCAGATGAGTCAACGCCAGGGTCTCGGCCAGGGCCGCATCCACCTGCTCCACAATGACATGTTCTCCGAACGCCGAGATAAAGTGTTTGGAACGGCCGGTAACCACCAGACGGCAGGGGTTTTTGGATATGAATTTTACCGTATCGCCGATGTCATAGGCCCATAGACCGGCATTGCTGGTTAAAATAATGCAGTAGTTCCGGCCGATATCCACCTGATCCAGGCGAAGCCGTGGGGGGCTTGGCGTGTTGATTTCGTCGACGGGTACGAATTCAAAAAACATTCCCCCCAGAAGGCTGGGCAGCATGCCCGGAGCGGATACGGTATCCTGAAAGGCGATAAATCCTTCGGTGGCGGCATAGGTTTCAATCAGGTCCACCTTTCTGCCGATAGCCTCCTGAATGGCTCCTTTGTAGGGTTCAAAATTGACACCGCCGTGCACAATGGCCAGAAGATTCGGGAAGACCTCGCCCACTTTCCGACCGGTGCGTTGAATGACATGATCGAAGAAAAGCTGCAGCCAGGGCGGAATTCCGCTGATCAGTGTCAGGTTTTGCCCCAGGGCCTCGGCCAGCATGGCATCCAGCTTTTCTTCCCAGTCTTCGATGCAGGCCACTGCCGGACTCGGCAGGAGGTTGCGCCGGAAAAACCGGGGGACCCGGGCCATGGAAACTCCTGATATGGGAGCCACCGGCAGGCCGCAGATTCTTTGATATTCGGGATTCTGGGACATGAAAAGCATTTTGCCGGCCAGTATTTGGCTGTTGCCGGTCTCGGCCATATAGGATAAAACACTGTCTCTGGAAGCTACCCGGTAGGCCGGTGCGGAAAGACGGGTGACCGGGATATATTTGATGGGGCCTGTGTTGGTTCCGGAAGTACTGGCCAGGGCCACCGGTCTGCCGGGCCACAGGACAGCCCTTTCGCCGTCCAGAATCCGTTGAATGTAGGGATACAGGGTTTCGTAATTCAGTATGGGAACCTGCCGGATAAAATCGGCATGATTTTTAATTTTCTCGAAACCGTGTTCCCGGCCAAAGGCGGTGGTTTTGGCTTGATCCACCAGTTTGCAGAGCATTTTTTGTTGGGCCGGCCCGGGACTGGAAGCCACGGACCGGATTTTCTGCAGTCTCAGTCGGGCCAGTTCTTTGATGGGGGGCAGAATCAATTTATGCAGGCGTTTAAAGGGAATCAAGAGTGTGTATCATCCTGTTTGGGGGGGTGCCGGCGCACAAGTGCCCTCACCCTGAAAGTACCTATTAAAAAAAAATGTCGATCGGCAAATGAAAGATGCCACAGTATGTACCAAAAAAAGAAAAAGAAGACAAATACTCTATTGCATCAAGGTTTTGAATTTTTTGCAGTGGCACCTGCCATGAGGCTGTCGTTTCGAATTTTTCACAATAAATTTCAAAATGCCCGCCTGTCCAATAATAAACTGTTTGAAAGCTGTCGGTCGATGGCCCTGCCGCCGGTTGAAATCACTGATCTCAAACAGGGCACTGAGGCAACTGAAATAATGGGGATAGACATCTCTCAGGCGGGCGGCGGCATCAAAATAATGTATCGGCTCCGCCAGGGCGCCGTTGATTTCGATGATTTTAAACCGCTCTCCTCTCACGAAGGTCTCCAAATTTTCAAATTTAACATCAAACCGGCCGTAATAAAAATCGGGCATGGCCTGGGCGATGGCATCAAAGCGATTTCGCAGGGCATCGGTTACAAGATGGCCTGCATCGCTGAACATTCCGCCCTGGGTATGGTTGAGGGCAAATGTCAAAGGAACGTGTTCCCCGTTGGGTATCACCCTGGTAAGCTGATTGCGATGGCGGTTCATAACGACATGACGGATCCTGCGGGCCCGTTCATCCGATAGAATAAGGTTTTTTAGGGTTGACTGACCGTCACCGGTCACGGTCGCCGGTGATTTAAACGCCAGGGACACAATATCTCCATTAGCAGATCCCGGTCTTCTGATGTAAAATACCCCGGCCTCGCCCGGCCAGGCGATATATTCCTAAAACTGAAGCGCGGCATTTCCCCGGGTCCGGGTCAGATACAATTCGAGTTTCTGGTAATTATTCAAGCATTGGACACCCATACCCCTGAGGCCCAGATCCGGTTTTACCACCAGCGGATAATTCAGCCCTAAATCATTGATAAGGCGCTGGGCGGTCTCGGCCGGCCGGGAATGATGAGCCGGCTTTTGAAAAAAGGTATACCGGGCCACCCATTGTTTGAAAGCAGGCGGCACCCTGTCGAGAATTTCACATTTTGAGTCCGGTAATCCCGGATTGGCAATGGTCGGAAGGGTAAGACTTTTATACCGAAAGGCCAGTATCATATAAACACAGATACTGGGGAAATGAAAAAGATAGGGCGGCCAGTATTCAAAATGGTTAATGGCCTGATTGTTCCCGGAACTGCCGGCGGTACCGTTGTCAGAGATTGGTTTCATTTTTCCTCGCTATTTTGTGTGGGTGCCCCGGGACTGCATTCGATCAAATTTACCCATATGAAACAGCGGGGAGTCAAAAAAAATCATGGCAGACGCTGTTTCATTGATCTGCCAATCGTCTTGAGATACCATAGCATTGCCATGGAGCAACTGCAACTTGCTTTTCAGTTTAAAAAATGCAACGATTAACCCTGAACGATGATGTCACCGATGACGGTCATGGATCGGGTGCAACCTTTTTTTGTATGAACGGCGATTGTTTGTAAGATGGGTTTTGACAAATGAAGAATAAAATATGTATCATTATACCTTTTTATGGTAAATGGCCGGCGTTTTTCCCCCTGTATCTGGAATCCTGCAGACACAATCCCCAAATTGACGTTCTTTTTTTATCTGATCTCAGGCCCCCGGAAAATTGTCCTGCCAATGTCAAGTTTATCCATATGGATCTTGGTGAGATACAGCAGAGAGCGACCCGACGGCTGGGACTTGAGGTCAATCTGACGCGCCCGTATAAGCTGTGTGACCTGCGTCCGGCATTCGCCTTTATTTTCCCTGAAATCATAAAAGGCTACACGTTTTGGGGCCATGGCGATATCGATGTGATTTATGGTGATATCTCTTCTTTTTTGACAGAAGACATCATAAACCGATACGACGTTATCAGCAACAATGAAAATTATATTTCAGGTTCTTTTGCGCTGTTCCGCAATATTCCGGTTATCAATACGCTTTTCCTGGAAAGCTCAGGCTATAAGAAAGCGTTTACAGCGTCAAGAAACATGGGGTTTGATGAGTGCAACTGCCTTTGGGCGGCTCTGGGAAAAGGGGCGGACATCTTGAAGGCAGATAAGGATCAGTCCATGACCTATCTGGTCAAAGCAGCGCAGTTGTCCGGGGCGATAACCGCTTATTTTGAAAATAATCTCAAAGAAACGATTTCGTCAGGAGATTATGTAAAACGGAACAAGGGGCGCATTTTTCAAAAAGATGGAAAAGAGTTTCTTTTGTATCATTTTATCTGGGAGAAAATGAGACTAACCTTTTCTTACCCCTCATGGAAAAATATTCCTGAAAAATATTTTATCGACCGAACCGGTTTTTATCGACCGGAAATTTTTAAGACCTGGGTGTATTATCCCGCAATGATGCTGAAGAGATTATGGGGTCCCTTGCGATGGGCCCGGGATTTTCGGGAATTTGCAAGAAAAAAGCTGGTTTTTTCAAAATTATGGGAAATTTGTGTGTCGAGGGTTTAAGCGCTCATAAATTGTACCGGTCCTGAAAACAAGCCAGCTTGTCAGCCAGTACCAGACAAAGAGGGGCTTAAAAAAAAATTTGATCCAAAATCGTTTAACTATGTCAGGCATTTTTTTTTGGCTGAAAAGATCCGGGCATTTCAAAAAAACGTTTGCATACCCCCGGCCATGCCAGAATTTTCGGCGAAACAGTTTCCAGAGCCGGTTGGGGTAATTGTGGCGGATCCATACATCCGGCAAAAACGCCATGGGTGTCCCGGCCTTGAAAAGACGGTTGCCCAGTTCAATATCTTCGGCAGCCACCAGGCTTTCATCAAAACCACCGATATCCAAAAGTGTTTTTGTTCTGGCCAGAAAGTTCATACCGTTAAGGCCGTAAAGCCTGTCTTTTCCAATATACATAGATAAAATCGCCCAATCCAATCGGGCTTCAAAATCGGCCCAGATCGATTTTACCGCCATTGGTTTGAAATTCAGTTGGAAACAGTCAATATCAGATTTTTGCCGCCGCAGATTTTTTTCAAGCTTTGTAAAATAATTTTTCGGCAGCAGTGTGTCGGAATCCAGACAATGAACCCAGTTTGTTTTAATCAGGCCAAGTCCACGGTTGCGAAGGGTTGACAACGGCATTGCATCCGGGAAAAAGGCTGTCTGGAAGGGGATGGCTATGTTTTTGAGTTCGGGATGTATTAATTTTTCAATATCCGGGAGATCCTGGCTGATGATCAGCAGTTCCCGAGGATAGCAGTCGGCGGTTTCTGCTGCGGCCAGGCTTTGCAGCAGCGCTTTAAGACAGTTTTCTCTGCCTTTGTGAACCGGTATGAGAAGGGTTGAAATCATTTACAGTTTTTCCAAGTAGTTGAAATAGTTGAAAACAACGGGAAAATTTCTGTTGCCGGAGCGCTCATTTAATCCTCGGTGGGTTCAGTCAGACCTCCGGCAATCCATATCCCCATGTATTGATGAATTTGCCCCATTTCTGGTTTATTTTTTCAATGGTCTCGCTGTTCAGGGAATAGTCGTTTTTATGGTATCCGGCTTGAGATGCGATATACTTTTTAAAATCAGGTGCGGCATCATTAAATCCCGGCAGGTTAAGTGAGCCATAGATGCGTCGCAGCTGGGCCAATGGATCTGTTGTAAGGTTTTCAAAACGGACTTCTACCAGATTTCCGGGAGGGATCAGATTTTTTTCATCCCAGAATTTTTGAATCAGTTTTTTATAGAATGTAAAAATGTTGTCATCGATCTCCGATTGCGAAAGCCTTTGCAGGGCAAACATGCCCAGCATGGAATTGTAAAGATTACGGGTAGAAGGGAAGACGTCATACGGGTTGCGGTGGATATGGATGAATTTTGCATCGGGAAAAAGCGTCAGCAGTTCCCGGACCCGACCGGTGTTGGTGGGGTTTTTTAAAACGAGCCGGCGGCAGCCGGCCCGTATGTATATTTTCTTTACAAGCCGGTAATAGGTTTTCCCCCACAGGGAAAGGCTGCGGGGCGAAATGCTGTTCAGGAGGGCAAATTTTTCGAAATAGTAACCGGCCTTTCGCGGAAAAACCCATTGGTGGTAAAAAGAGCGGGATGTCATATTGGCCAGGGCAAATTCTTCCTCCTGAGGGGCTCCCGGGGACAAGGGAACATTGTCCATGGGTCGTATGGCCGGCGTTTGGCGGGTCATCTGATTTTTTAAAAAACGGCCTTTGAACAACATCATTTCCGGTGCGACAGCCTGTAACATGTCCATATGGCCCAGCGTTCTATCCTGAGACAGTAAATTATGAAGATACGTCGTACCGCTGCGCCAGTGCCCGATGATAAAAATCGGCCCTTGATCCATCGCCGTTGATTTCAGACGCTCCATTAATAATAGTTTTTCGTAGAGCCGGATCAGAATCGTGAAAAATCGGGACAGGGTGATCCGGATGGTGAACCGCACGTATTCAGCATCGCCGCCTTTATTGAGAAGGAGCTGTTCCAGCCAGGTTCGAAATGAGCCCATGAAAAACATAGCATTACTTTTTTATCAGGTTTAAGTGTCGATTCGGTCGGCAAAGGCAGCTTATCCAGCCGCCTTTGTCGTTTGGTGTTATATCTTTATCCGGTGACGGATTTTCAGATTACCGGCCCCAAAGTGTATTCATGAAGCAGCCACCACCGCCGCCGCCTGATGAAGATGAAGATGAGACCATGGCAGGTCCCCCCGGATCAGTGATTTGGCTGTTTTCTTCACCGTCTTTGTCCCATTGATCCCCATCGGTGAGGGTCAATGTTACGGTATTGCCGTTAAAGTCGTACAACGGCATGCCGACATCATCAAGAAATTCCTCGAAACCATTGTCGGTGACCTTGTAGTATTTGGCATCAGCCGGGTAGTTGCTGGGCAGGGTGAACGTGACACGCACCGTGTCACCGACATTTGCCAGGTTTTTGACCGTAAAGGATACCAATCCGTCCGGAAATTCCTGATCAGTGGGTTTTCCCGTCTGGTTGATGTCGGGATCATCTGCTGCCATGGTGGTAATATTCTCGATAAATGGCGTACCCGCAGACGCGGATACCGACATCTGGATTTTCCCGGCGCCATTGGCTGCGGCCATCCAGTCGCCTATTTTGATCAGTTCCCAGCCACCGATATTTTTCCCCTGGTCGTCTTGAGCCAGGTTCATGGGATTGGCCGTTCCAAGATACAGGGCGTCATCGGAGACCATGGTGCGGATGCCGTAGTTGGTATCATTGCCCACCCCATCGAGATGCTCAGGGATTGCCGGTGCATCGGCATTGGCAAAGCGGAAAAGATTGGCGCCCCGGGAACAGGACTGATACAAAGATGTCGGAATAAGAGCCTCCAGGAGCATTGTCGAATTCATGGTGCCCACATACAGCTGGTGGTCAAAGACGCGCATGGTCCAAGTATAATTGTTGTATGCATTGCCGAATCCAGACGGGCCATGCAGGGGGTCGGCACCGTCAGGTGCCATTTTATTTGGAACAAGGTCAAATTTTGCAATATGTGTGATTTCTTGTCTTGCCACATAACCTTCCAGGTCAATTTCCTCGTCATGCGGCACGTCATCCGTGGTTAAGGTAAACACAGGCAGTGTCTTCTGACCATAAACCATGTCAATTTTTTCATTGATTTGTCCCATGTTTTGGCCCCGGAAGATGCTGATGGCCCGCTGTGAGGCCAGCATCCTAAGCGCTGACCGCTTGGCCCTGTATATGTCTGCCGAGTAGGCATAATGTTCCTCACGGGTGCCGGCGTCCTGGAACCATACCTGGCGGCTGCTGCCGGCCTGCTCATAAATGTAGCGCAGCAGGGAAACATAGCCCATTTCAGGCACATGCATGGTGCCCCAGAAAAGGTATCCGTTAAACGAAACCAGGGCACCGCCGCCGTAGGTGGCGGCCATCAGCGGATCCGGTTCATAATCGGTCACCGACCAGACTTTGTCCCAGTCGGTAGAGCTGGCAGGGAGTCCTCCCTGGGGAATGATTGGGCTCATGAAGATGCCGGCCGGGTTGTTGTTGTCCGAAGGAGCGCCCATTTCACCGCTGCCGGCCCAGGTGGATACGAACAGGCGTCCCTCATGCAGGGCCAGTTCGGCACCGGCGCTGTCCAGGGTGCCCACCACCTCAAATTCAAACGGATTATCTGCCGATCCGGTCCAGCGCAGCACCTTGCCGCCGGTGCTGCCACCGGCATAGGTCACCCCCACGGTGGTGTAGAGCACGTCGTCCACCGTCAGCCATTTGCGGATGTTGTTGATGGCGGTGATGTCTTCCCCGGGGAGGGCGTTCAGGTTGCCAAAACCCAGGTAATCGCCCGTACTGGCGTTAAAGGCATACATGTCGATGCCGCCCAAGGCCGAAGGGCCGGCCATAAGAACCACATTTCCCAGGGTGCCGGCCGACCGGATGCCGATGGTGGCGTTGAGCAGGGTTTCCGGGTAGGTAAAAAGCGGGTGGACCCGAGGGGTCTTGTCCGTCAAGGTTTTGGTCAGGGTGTTGTAGACATAAATCTTGGGGGGACGCCAGTCGCCGATGATTTCCAGGGGCAGTTCCGAGATATCGATGTTCTCAGTGTCTATAAAAGTAGGAAGATTGGCCAGAAGGTTTTCTATATACTGGCTGTAGGCGAATTCGCAGACATACTCATCGTTCAGTGAGTAGCCGCCGCCCAGACCCAGATAAGAGGCCTGGACCAGGCAGTTCACGTTGGCGCCGGTGCCGAACCAGATATCGTCGCCGGATTTGACCATGCCCCAGACATAGGCCTGGTTGACCTTGTTGTGGTCGCAGTCCGCAGTCTGTTCGGGGTCAAAGACATTCGGATTTTCCGGCAGGGCGTCCGGGTTATCCGGATCGGGCTCAAACACCTCGAAAAAACATTCATCCGGACGGGCCTTGGCCAGGCGTTCCACGGGAAGGAGCGGTTGTTCGGTTGCAGCAATAACCGTTCCCTGGTCTTCGTGGTCCTTCCAATAAGAAGTCAGTGGCCCCAGAACAGATTCCGGATCATCTGTCTCGGCAAACAAAGGCGGCACAGCAAGGTTAAAAAGCAATAATCCGAAAAACAATAGTCGCAAACCCGTTTTTAGTTGACGTTTCATCCCTTTGTTCATTCCGGTCTCCTTTTTTGGTGTGGTTCCGTTTAATTATTTTCGCATGTGGGTACTGGCGTGAGCTGCCAAATCAACTGTCTATTGTATTGAAGGTATAAAACAACGGCAACGGTTTCATTCACATCAGCCGTTGCTTGAGCAACTGGTTGACCATTTTGGGATTGGCCCTGCCCTTTGTTTCTTTCATCACCTGCCCGACAAAAAAGCCCATGAGCTGGGTTTTGCCGTTTTGATAAGCGGCGACTTCAGCCGGGCAGCGGTCCAGGATTTTTTCTACGAGCGCTTCTATGGCCCCACTGTCGCTGACCTGGACAAGTCCTTTCTCTTCCACAATGGCCTTGGGGTCCCTGCCGGTCCGGGCCATGTCATCAAATACGGTTTTGGCGATTTTACCACTGATGACGCTTTCGTCGACCAGTTTTAACAGTTCGGCCAGGTTTTTAGCCGAAATGGGCGACTGGTCGACACTTTTGTCTTCGGCGTTTAAAAGGCCCAGCAGCGATCCCAGAACCCAGTTGCTCACGGGCCTGGGCTGGGGGAAATCGGTCAGGCAGGCTTCAAAATAGTCTGCCAGGGCCCGGGAAGCGGTGAGTCGTGCGGCATCCTCACCGGATAGCTGGTAGTCGTTGATAAAACGGGTCTGCTTTGCCGCCGGCAGTTCGGGCAGGCTTTCTTTGATTTCGGTAATCCAGCGGTCATCGATGACCAGGGGCAGAAGGTCCGGGTCCGGGAAATAGCGGTAATCGTGGGCCTCTTCCTTGCCGCGCATGGAACCGGTGCGGTTTTGATCAGGATTCCACAACCGGGTCTCCTGCACCACCTGGCCCCCGTCCATGATGACTTCCCGCTGGCGGTCGATTTCATAGTGCAGGGCTTTTTCCACATTTTTAAAGGAGTTGAGGTTTTTGACTTCGGCACGGATGCCAAAGGGCTCACTGCCTTTGGGCCGGATGGAAACATTGGCATCGCACCGGAAACTGCCCTCTTCCATGTTGCCGTCGCAAATGCCCAGGTACCGCACAATGGCCCGCAGCTGGCGCAGGTATTCTCCTGCATCTTCGGGGGTGCGCAGGTCCGGTTCGCTCACGATTTCCATGAGCGGCACCCCGGTACGGTTCAGATCCACCCGGCTCACCGGCCGGTCCGGGTCATGCACCAGTTTGCCGGCATCTTCTTCCATGTGGATGCGGGTAATGCCGATGCGTTTGGTGACAGGGCCACTTTCAATATCGATGTAGCCGAATTCGGCAATGGGCAGCTCATACTGGGAGATCTGGTAGCCTTTGGGCAGGTCCGGGTAAAAATAGTTTTTTCGTGCCCAGCGGCTTTTCCGGGCAATTTTGCAATGGGTGGCAAGGGCCATACGAATGGTAAAGTCCACCACCTTTTTATTGAGTACCGGCAGCACGCCGGGCATGCCCAGACACACCGGGCAGGTGTGGGTGTTGGGGGGTGCGCCGAAGGATGTGGAGCAGTTGCAGAATATTTTGGTTTTTGTTTTCAGCTGGGCATGAACTTCCAGCCCGATCACCGGTTCAAATTCCATGATTATCGTCTCATTGTGATGGTTGTTTTAAAGATAAAATTTGTATTTTTCTCTAACTATGAGCAATTAGTCAAGATATAATTGAAAGCGATCGGTACCTTGTCATTTTTCAGAAGGCATCGGATTTTTATGATGCAATACTGCCAATCCGGTCCTGATGGCATCTTTTGTTTTGACAAAATTAGGTGCAAATGATTATAGAAACCTGCTGCCGAAAGCCGTTTCGACCCTGCCGCACCGCGGCCAAGTGTGAATTTATGCCGCTGGTGATCCTGCATAAAGGGATTTATTCCCGGGGTATCGCTTGAAATATGAGAATTAAATGAGGTGCCAATGGATTTTTTCCTGTGCGTCATCGGAATGGTAATGATTGTAGAGGGCTTACCCTATTTTGCGTTTCCGGATAAAATGAAAGGCTGGATTCAAAAAGTTTTTGAGCTGCCGGATGAAATGTTGCGGCGGTTCGGCCTGATATTAATGGGGGTTGGCCTTTTTTTGATCTATATGGGAAAAAGATAGATAATATGTACTCTCTAAACGACTACAACTATGATCTTCCGGAAGGGCTCATCGCCCAAAAACCGGCTGACCGGCGGGATCAGTCAAGACTGCTGGTTTTAAACCGGGCATCCGGAGCTGTGACCCACCGCGGCTTCGGGGATATTTATGATTTTTTTAACCCCACGGACCTTCTGGTGGTCAACAATACCGAAGTCATCCCTGGCCGGCTCCTGGGCCGCAAGGAGACCGGGGGCAGGGCCGAGGTGCTGATTCTTGATTACGCCGGTGGACGCCAGGCACTGGCCAGCAGCGGTGTGTTTACCTGCAACTGTCTGGTGAATTCCTCCAAACGGCCAAAAATTGGCTCCACCATCGTGTTTGACCGAGGGCTGTCGGCCACGGTGATCGCTTTTAATGCGGGTGTGTATGAGATCCGGTTTGCATGTGAAGATGATTTCGAAGCGCACATGTACCGCATCGGCAGGATTCCGCTGCCGCCTTACATCAAACGGACGGACAATGGTAGGCGTGAGGATGATCGGATTGCCTACCAGACCATCTATGCCTCCGAAAAGGGTGCTATTGCGGCCCCCACGGCCGGGCTCCATTTTACATCGGATCTCATGACAAAAATCAAAGCCAAAGGGGTTGACGTCGTGGCCATAACCCTGCATGTGGGGTATGGCACCTTTTTGCCGGTGAGGGTGGACGATGTCCGTGATCATGAGATGCATTCCGAGCGGTATTTTATCTCCGATGATGCAGCGCGTAAGATCAGCCGGGCCAAGATGCAGGGGCGCCGGATTATTGCCGTGGGGACCACCAGCGTGCGGACCCTGGAATATGCCGCAGGGAACAACGGCGCGATTGCCCCGGGCGGTGGTCAGTGTGACCTGTTTATCTATCCCGGGTACAAATTCAAGATGGTGGATGCCATGCTCACCAATTTTCACCTGCCGCAATCCACGTTGCTCATGCTCGTATCGGCCTTTGCCGGACGGGAAAATGTGTTGCAGGCGTATGGCCAGGCCATAGAGAAAGGGTATCGCTTTTACAGTTACGGGGATGGGATGTTTATAAAATAACCTTCAACCTTCAACCTAAAAACATATGCTTCAATTTAAAGAAATCGCGACATCAGATAAAACAAGGGCCAGGGCCGGAGCGTTTCATCTGGCCCATGGCGTTATCAAAACGCCGGTGTTCATGCCGGTGGGAACCCTGGCTTCGGTAAAATCACTTTCACCCGAAGAGCTTATGGCATGCGGTGCCCAGATTATACTGGGCAATACCTATCATTTAAACCTGAGACCGGGCTGTGATGTTATTGAAAAATTTTCCGGGCTGCATGGGTTTATGAACTGGAAACGGCCGATCTTGACCGACAGCGGTGGATTCCAGATTTTTTCCCTGGCAAAACTGGCCAAAATTACCGAGGAAGGGGCTGCCTTCCAGTCTCATATTGACGGATCAAAGCATCTGTTGTCCCCGGAACGGGCCGTTGACATCCAGGCCTGCCTGGATTCGGATATTATGATGTGTCTGGACCAGTGCATCCAGTATCCGGCCGATTGGCAGGCAGCTAAAGACGCCCTGGACCTGACCAGCCGCTGGGCGAAAAGATGCCGGGACCACTGGGAGGAGACAATCGGCCGAAAAAACGCGCTTTTCGGCATTGTCCAGGGCGGCATGCACAAGGAACTTCGCCTCATGTCGGCCCATGCCCTGGCCGATCTTGATTTTCCCGGATATGCCGTCGGCGGCCTGAGCGTGGGGGAGCCCAAGGAGGTCATGGTTGAGATGGCCCATCACACGCTGCCGTTGCTGCCGGACCATAAACCCAAATATATCATGGGGGTCGGCACCCCTGAAGATCTGGTGGAACTGGTGGCTCTGGGGGCGGATATGTTTGACTGTGTTCTGCCCAGCCGAAATGCCCGTAACGGCCAGTTGATCACCGCTTGCGGAAACATCAATATTACCAATGCCCGGTTCAGGCATGATACCGGTCCCATCGATCCGCAATGCAGTTGCTATACCTGCCGAAACTACTCTGCCGCCTACCTGCGGCATCTGTATATGTCCAAAGAATTACTTGCATATCGATTAAATACGATCCATAATATACACTATTTTATTTCCCTCATGACGGCCATTCGTGAGGCCATTATAGGCGGTGAATTTGAAGCTTTCAGGAAAATCTTTTATGCCCGGAGGGCTGTTGGCAGATAGCGATATAAGGAGACAGAGATGAAAGAAAAAGTAAAGGCCCTTTTAGAACAGATTCGGCCGGCGCTTCAGAAGGACGGCGGGGATGTGGAGCTGGTTGATATCGACAACGGCGTTGTAAAGGTGCGTCTGCAGGGGGCCTGTGCCGGATGCCCCATGTCGCAGATGACCCTTAAAAACGGAATCGAGAGAATCTTAAAAGAAAAAATTCCCGCCGTAAAGTCGGTGGAGGGAGTTTAAAGGAAAGAGTGCCATGACCATTGCCGGAAATATTGAAACGGTTTTACAAAAATCATCCTGGATACGCAAAATGTTTGAGGAAGGGGGCCGTCTCAAGGCCCTGCACGGCGCTGAAAATGTATTTGACTTCAGTCTGGGTAATCCCAACCTGCCGCCGCCGCGGCAGTTCAACGCGGCTTTGCGCGATGCGGTGGATTCCTGCGGGCTTGGTAGCCATTGCTATATGCCCAATGCCGGCTATCCCATGGTCTGTGAATCCATTGCAAAATATCTGTCCAAGGAACAGCAGGTGCCGCTGACCGACAAAGAGGTGATCATGACCTGCGGTGCCGCGGGTGGTTTAAATGTGGTTTTAAAAACCATTCTGGACCCCGGAGATGAGATTTTGACGCCGGTGCCCTGCTTTGTGGAATACGGATTTTATGCGGCCAATCACGGCGGGGTTTTGAAAACCGTGCCGACCCATTCCGATTTTACCCTTGATATAGACGCCATCGAAAAAGCGATTACCCCTAAAACCAAGGGCATGATCGTCAATTCGCCCAACAATCCCACCGGCCAGGTTTATTCGGCCAAAAGTTTGGAACAACTCGGGGTCCTGCTGGCTGAAAAAAGCAGGCAGACGGGGCGTACCCTTTATCTGATATCCGATGAACCCTATCGTAAGATCATTTTTGATGGTAAAACCGTTCCATCGATCTTGAAGGCCTACCCGGAAACGATGGTGGTGAGTTCCTATTCCAAGGATCTGTCCATTCCCGGCGAACGTCTCGGATATATTGCCGTCAACCCGAACGCCACGTTCAGGGATCAACTTCTGGCCGGCATGGCCCTTTCCAACCGGATTTTAGGGTTTGTCAACGCACCGGCCCTGATGCAGCGGGTGGTGGCCTGCCTCCAGGGGGAAAGTGTTGATATCGGCGCCTATGCACGGAAAAGGGACCTTTTATGCGATGGTCTGGCGGCGTGCGGGTATACATTTGTCAAGCCCGCCGGTGCCTTTTACCTGTTTCCGGAAACACCTGTTGGCGATGATGTTGGCTTTGTTCAGGCCCTTCAGGAGGAGATGATTCTCACGGTTCCGGGCAGCGGCTTCAAATGTCCCGGTCATTTTCGCATCGCATTCTGCGTGGAGGATGAAACGATTGTCGGATCGATGCCGGGATTCCGGCGGGTCATGGAAAAGTATATTAAAAAGGAGATCCAATGAAGGTTTTGAAAATCGACCATCTCGGCATTGCCGTAAACAGTGTTGATGAAGGCAAGAAATTCTGGTCCGATATTATGGGACTTGATTTTAACGGCAGTGAGACGGTTGCCGAGCAAAAGGTAACCACGGCATTTTTCCCCGTTGGTGAAAGTGAGGTGGAGCTTCTTGAATCCACGGCGCCCGACGGTCCCATTGCCAAATATATCGATAAAAAGGGCACCGGCATTCAGCACGTGGCCTTTCGTGTGGAAAATATTGAACAGGCCCTGGCGGAGCTCAAGGAAAAAGGGATAAAGCTCATTGATCAGACGCCCAGGATCGGCGCCGGCGGTGCAAAAATCGCCTTTTTGCATCCCAAGGCCACCAGCGGTGTTCTGGTTGAGTTGTGTGAAAGATAGCAACCACTGATCCGGAAACATCTTTTTGCCCCATCTCCCTGTTATGCTCAAGAATTGACCCATGCCTAAATCAGATAGGCCTGCGGTTAATTTTTCCTCGTACTCAGCCTTGAATAAAAAGCGTTGTTTCCGGATGGATACGATGCGTTTTGTGTCGTCGTAACGTCTCTCAAAATAATAAACGGACACGGTGTAAACGGTCGGGGGACAATTTTGAGTCATCGAGGATACGTTTTGTACCTCCGCTGAAGGCCATCGGGCGGCCAATGTTGATTATTTCAATAATAACAAAAGATTAAATTCCGGGTGCCTGAAAAGACGGCTGGCATGAAAGTTGAATGTGAAAGCACATCACGTGGGGCCGATTTTGCCCATATGAACTAGAGCGGAACCGTTTTTTAACCGACATCGGCCGATTCTGAATTTTTTTGGAAATAAGTAAAAATAAGGAGCGAGCAATGGCAAAACATTCTGACCGGCAGCAATGGATAGATCTGGCAACGAAACAGTTAAGGGGACGCCCTCTTGAAGATCTTGACTGGGAAACTCCTGAAGGTATTCGGGTAAAACCGTTGTATACACCCGAAGATATCGACGGTCTGGCCCATACCAATACCTATCCCGGTTTTGCACCCTATGTGCGGGGTCCCATGGCCACCATGTATGCGGGCCGGCCCTGGACGATCCGGCAGTATGCCGGTTTTTCAACGGCTAAAGAGTCCAACGCGTTTTACCGGCGCAACCTGGCGGCCGGTCAGAAAGGGCTTTCCGTGGCCTTTGACCTGGCGACCCACCGGGGATATGACTCGGACCACCCCCGGGTGGTGGGCGATATCGGCAAGGCCGGTGTGGCCATTGATTCGGTGGAGGATATGAAGATTCTGTTTGGCGGGATACCCCTGGACAAGATGTCGGTGTCCATGACCATGAACGGTGCCGTACTGCCCATCATCGCCGGTTACATTGTTGCCGCCGAAGAACAGGGGGTCAAGCACGAACAGCTCACCGGTACCATTCAGAACGATATTTTAAAAGAGTATCTCACCCGCAATACCTATATTTATCCGCCCACGCCCTCCATGCGTATCGTATCGGATATTATCGGGTATTGTTCGAACAATATGCCGAAATTCAACACCGTCAGCATCAGCGGTTATCATATGATGGAAGCCGGGGCCAACAGTGTCCTGCAAACCGCTTTTACCCTGGCCGACGGACTTGAGTATGTCCGGGCCGCTTTAAATGCCGGGATGGATATTGACACCTTTGCGCCGCGGCTTTCCTTTTTCTTTGGTGTGGGCATGAATTTTTTCATGGAGATCGCCATGCTGCGGGCCGCCCGTTTCCTGTGGCATGAACTGATCAGCCCGTTTAACCCCAAAAATCCCAAATCCACCATGCTGCGCACCCATTGCCAGACATCCGGCTGGAGTCTCACCGAGCAGGACCCCTATAACAATATTATCCGTACAACCTTAGAGTGTCTGTCGGCGACATTGGGCGGCACCCAGTCTCTGCACACCAATTCATTTGACGAGGCCGTGGGGCTGCCAACGGATTTCTCGGCCCGCATTGCCCGGAACACCCAGATTATCGTCCAGGAAGAATCCCAGATATGCCATGTGGCGGACCCCTTGGGCGGATCATACTACATAGAGGCCCTCACCGACGGCATTATTACAGAGGCCCGCAAGATCATCAACGAAGTGGAAGCGCTGGGGGGTATGGCCAAAGCCATTGAAACCGGTATGCCCAAAATGCGGATTGAGGAATCTGCGGCCCGCAAACAGGCCCGCATTGATCAGGGGCTGGACGTTATCGTGGGGGTCAACAAGTATAAAATCCAGGAAGACCCCCTAAAAGGCCTGCTGGAAGTTTCCGAAACCGTGCGTGAAGAACAGATACAGCGGTTAAAGGAGATCAAGGCCGGTCGGGATGAATCGGCGGTCAAAGATGCTTTGTCGGCGATTACCCGGGCCGCGGCATCAGACACCAACCTGCTGGATGCCTGCCTGCCTGCGGTGAGGGCACGGGCCACGGTGGGGGAAATATCCGATGCCCTTGAAACGGTTTTCGGCCGGTATGTCGCCACCACCCAGTGTATTGCCGGTGTGTATGCTTCGGAGTATCAGGACAGTGATGTCTTTACGGCCATTCGCAAACGCACGGATGTTTTTTTCAAAAACCAGGGCCGCCGGCCCCGGATGCTGGTTACCAAAATGGGTCAGGACGGCCATGACCGGGGTATCAAGGTGGTGGCCACGGCCTATGCGGATCTGGGGTTTGACGTGGATATCAGCCCCATGTTTCAGACGCCGGCGGAGGCGGCCCGGATGGCCATTGAAAACGATGTGCATCTGGTGGGGGTGTCAAGCCTGGCCGCCGGGCATAAATTCCTGGTCCCGCAACTGATTGAGGAACTAAAAAAAGCGGGCGGTGAAGATATCAAGGTGATTGTTGGTGGCGTGATTCCGCCGGGCGATTATGATTTTCTGTACAAGGCCGGTGTGGTGGGGATTTTTGGCCCCGGCACCGCCATCACGGAATCCGCCAGCAAGGTGATGGATGTGTTGGAAGGGGTTTAGGTAGATATATAAACAATGATATCAGATGATCCACAGTATTATATAAATGGGGTCCGGCAGTTTGACCGCAGGATTCTGGCCAAGACCATTACGATGATCGAAAGTGCGCATCCGGCTCATCGCGATCTGGCCAAGGCCATTATGGACCAGCTGCTGCCCGATACGGGTCGGGCCGTTCGGCTGGGTATTACCGGTGTCCCCGGGGTCGGTAAAAGCACTTTTATCGAGAACTTTGGTATGATGCTGGTTGGGAAGGGGCATAAGGTGGCGGTGCTGGCCGTGGATCCCAGCAGCACCCGAAGCGGCGGCAGTATCATGGCCGACAAGACCCGTATGGAACATCTGGCTGTGGAACCGGATGCCTTTATCCGGCCGTCACCCGCCGGCACCACCCTTGGCGGTGTGGCCGGTAAAACCCGGGAAACCCTCCTGATTTGTGAGGCCGCGGGTTTTGACGTGATTATTGTTGAAACCGTGGGCGTCGGCCAGTCCGAGACCACGGTGGCGTCCATGGTCGATTTTTTTCTGGTGCTCATGCTGGCCGGGGCCGGTGATGAACTCCAGGGTATCAAGAAGGGGATACTGGAATTGGCCGATGCCGTTGCCATTAACAAGGCGGACGGCGATAACGTGGAAAAGGCCCGAAAGGCCCGGCGGTTGTATGAAAATGCCCTGCATCTGTTGAATCCGGCATCGCCCCGCTGGAGCCCGCCGGTGGTGACCTGCAGTGCCCTGGCCACCGAAGGTCTCCGGGAAATATGGCAAAAAATTTTATCACATCGGGAAATTTTTGAAAAAAGCGGCGAATTGCAACAGAAAAGAAGGGGCCAGAACCTGGACTGGATGTGGTCCATGGTGGAAGAGGAACTTAAATATCGTTTTCATTCGGCCCCGGGTGTCAAAAAAATGCTTCCCGGAATAATTCGCAGCGTTGAAATGGGGGATCTATCGCCCACCATTGCCGCCACCGAGCTTCTTTTTTCACTTGACAATAAAGGGAAAAGAGACTGTAATTCCTGAAAAATTTTTATCATTCGTTTCAGTGAATCCCTGACGACCATTGGCGGTGCTGTCAGGCTGAAAAGGGAAAGGAATCAAGTAATGGGTATCGTGCAGGATAAAATCAAGGCGCTCAGGGAGCGAGAAACAAAAATTCTTCAAATGGGCGGTAAAAAAGCGGTTGCCAGGCACAAGGAAACGGGCAAACTAACCGCCCGGGAACGGTTGAACTGCCTGTTTGACAAGGGTACCTTCCGGGAAATAGATATGTTTGTGACCCACCGGTGTACGAATTTTGAAATGGAAAACATAGAAATTGCCTCCGATGGCGTGATCACGGGACATGGACTCGTGGAAGGCCGGCCGATATTCGCCTATGCCCAGGATTTTACCTCCCGGGCAGGCAGCCTGGGGGAGATGCAGGCCAAGAAAATCTGCAAGGTCATGGATATGGCCCTTAAGGCCGGGGTGCCCTTTGTGGGGATGAACGATTCGGGCGGTGCCAGGATACAGGAAGGGGTGGATGCGCTTTCCGGATACGGCCAGATTTTTTTCCGTAATTCGGCCGCCTCGGGCGTGATTCCACAGATCTCCGCCATCATGGGGCCCACGGCCGGCGGTGCCGTGTATTCACCGGCAATGACCGACTGGATCTTCATGGTGAAAAATACCAGCTATATGTTTATTACCGGTCCGGAAGTGATCAAGTCCGTCACCGGCGAGGAGATCACCTTTGAAGACCTGGGTGGTGCCATGGCCCATAACACCAAAAGCGGTGTGGCCCATTTTGCATGCGAGAGCGATGAAGACGCCATTGTTCAAATGCAAAAACTGTTGAGCTACCTGCCTTCCAATAACATGGAAGATCCGCCCATCATCAATACCGGTGATGACCCGGCCCGCATTGATCCGGCCCTGGACGGCATTATCCCGGATAATCCCAACCAGTCCTATGATATCAAGGATGTGATCCGTTCCATTGTGGATAACGGTGAATTTTTCGAACCGCATTTCTATTTCGCACCCAATATCGTGATCTGTTTTGCCCGGCTCAACGGCCGCAGTATCGGTATTATTGCCAATCAGCCCAACAGCATGGCCGGGTGCCTGGATATCGACGCATCGGATAAGGCCACCCGGTTTATCCGGTTTTGTGATTCCTTTAATATTCCCATGCTGACCATTGCGGACGTCCCCGGTTATCTGCCGGGAAGTAATCAGGAATGGGGTGGTATTATCCGTCATGGCGCCAAATTGCTCTGGTGCTATTCCGAAGCCACCGTACCCAAATTGCTGCTGGTGACCCGTAAGGATTACGGTGGATCCTATCTGGCCATGTGTTCCAAAGACCTGGGTGCGGACATGGCATTTGCCTGGCCAACGGCTCAGATTGCGGTAATGGGGGCCGCCGGTGCCGCCAATATTATCCATCGCAGGGAAATAAAGGCCGCCGATGATCCGGTTGCCAAGCGAAAAGAAAAAATTGCAGAATATGAAGAACTGTTTTCCAACCCCTATTGTGCTGCGGCCCGGGGATATATCGATGCGGTTATCGTCCCCAGCCAGACCCGGCCCCGTTTGATTGACGCCCTTGAGGTGATGTGCAGTAAGCGAGAGCTGCGGCCGCCCAAAAAACACGGCAATATACCCATGTAATCAATGATTAAGGCGGTGAACAGATGACAAAAAATAAAAAAATGGTCGCTGCGATTTCAGCGGTGATCTCCTATATCAATCAGGAACAGGCCATGTCGGCCCAGACCACGGCCGAAGCGGCCCCGGGCTTTTCGGTACCGGCCCCGCCGGTAAAAATGTGGGGATTGAGCGGTCGGCAGACCCAGATGCAGTTTGGCAATCAGATGCAGCTTAAGATGTTCCATGGGGCAAGGCTCAGGTAGTATTTTGCATATTAACGGTTTTAATAAATATAGATTAAAGACTGATGGTCTCCTAAAAATATCAGGGGCCAGACTTTAATCGAGCTAAGGAGATCTTTGTATGAGTGACCACAATCAGGTAAACATGACCAGTATGAATTATGACAAAGACCGACCGGCAGCGGCGAATCCGGTCAAAATAGAAGATTTAACCCTGCGGGACGGCCACCAGTCGCTGTTTGCCACCCGGGGTAGAACCGAAGATATGATTCCTGTGGCCGAGAAGATGGATGAAGTCGGGTTCTGGGCAACGGAAACCTGGGGCGGCGCCACCTTTGATACCATGCATCGGTTTCTAAATGAAGATCCCTGGGAACGTATTCGTACCTTGAAGCGGTATATGAAAAAAACCCCTTTTTCCATGTTGCTTCGGGCCCAGAATCTGGTGGGGTACCGCAATTATGCCGATGATGTGGCCCGGGCTTTTGTGGACAGGGCCGCTGCCAACGGAATGGATGTTTTCAGGACCTTTGACGCCCTGAACGATTATCGCAACTTCGAGACGGTGGTACCGGTCATCAAGGAGTGCGGCAAGCATTTCCAGGGCTGTATCTGTTATACCATGACCGAACCCCGGCTGGGGGGAGAGGTGTACAACCTGGAATATTATGTCCAGAAGGGCAAGGAGCTGGAAGCCATGGGCGCCGACAGTATCTGCATCAAGGATATGGCGGGTCTCATCGCGCCCTATGATGCGTATGCCATTGTCAAGGCCCTCAAGGCAGCGGTCAAGGCCCCGATTCATCTCCACAGCCATTTTACCTCGGGCATGGCCTCCATGAGCCACCTGAAAGCCATCGAAGCGGGGGTGGATATTATCGACACCTGTATGTCTCCCTATGCTTTCCGTACATCGCATCCGGCCATCGAACCCCTGGTCATGACCCTGATGGGCACGGACCGGGACACCGGTTTTGATATCCGGCAGCTGGCGGACATTAATGAAATTCTGGAAAAAGAGGTGCTGCCCAAGTATCGGCACCTGCTGGACGATACCAAAATTTCCATCATCGATATCAATGTGCTTCTGCACCAGACCCCGGGAGGTATGCTTTCCAACCTGGTGAACCAGTTGCGGCAGATGGATGCCCTGGACAAGATTGATAAGGTGTATGCCGAGCTGCCACGGGTCAGAAAAGATCTGGGGCAGATACCGCTGGTAACGCCCACCAGCCAGATCGTGGGCATTCAGACGGTGAACAATGTGCTGTTTGATGATGAAAACGAACGCTACAAGATGATCACCGGCCAGGTCAAGGACCTGTGCTACGGCCTCTACGGCAAAACGGCAGTGCCCATCAATCCGGAAGTGCAGGCAAAGGCGTTAAAAGGGTATGAGCGTGGCGAAGAGCCCATTACCTGCCGGCCGGCAGAGGTGTTGGAGCCGGAACTGGCAAAGGCCCAGGAAGATGTTAAAGGATTGGCCGTGGACCTGGATGATGAATTGATCTATGCGATGTTCCCGGTCACCGGCAAGAAATTTTTAAAATGGAAATACGGGAAAGAGGAACCGCCGGCGGAGGTAAAGGCCAGAACCCTTGATGAGGCCCTGGCCGAACAGGCCCTTGTTAAAAAGGCCCTGGCCGGCGAACTGATCGAGAAGCCCACCAAGGATGTCCCGGGCAGGAGTGAAAACCTGCGCACATTCAATGTTTTTGTGGATGATGAATATTTTGAAGTCGGTGTTGATTCGGCCGACGGCACCCCCATGGTCAGCTATGTGCAGCCCGCGCAACCCCAGGCCGCCGCACCTGCCACGACGACGACGGCACCCCCTATTGTTTCGGCTGCTCCGGCTGCTCCGGCTGCTCCGGCTGTACCGTCCGCACCTGCCATGCCGCCGGCGCCTGTCGCCGGTGCAGATGCCAAGGGAACGCCCCTTATCGCACCCATGCCCGGCATGATTGTCAAGTATGAAAAGCAGGTGGGCGATACCGTAAGCAAAGGCGATAAAGTGGTGGTGCTGGAAGCCATGAAGATGGAAAATGCCCTGGCGGCGCCGGTGGACGGCATCATCAAGGCCATTCATTTTTCCAGCGGTGACAGTGTTGCAAAAGATGCCGTACTGTGTGTCATTGGATAGGCTTATTGTTGAAAATTGAATAATTAGGACCGTCTATCGATTTTAATCCGCAGCCCCGCCTGCCATTGAAAGGCTTCAGCCAGGGCGGGCGGGCAAAAGCAGGAGAAAATTCATGAAGATCCATGAATATCAGGCCAAGGCGTTGTTTCGAAAATATAATGTTCCGGTTCCCGATGGCGGGGTTGCCTTCAGCCCTGCACAAGCACAGGAAAAGGCCGCATCGCTGGGTGGTTTCCCTGTGGTTGTCAAGGCCCAGATTCACGCCGGGGGCCGTGGAAAGGGCGGCGGCGTCAAGCTGGCCCGTTCCGGAGAAGAGGTGGGCCGTCTGGCGGAAGAAATTCTGGGTATGACGCTGATCACGCACCAGACCGGCCCCGAAGGTCGCCTGGTTCGCAAAATTCTGGTTGAGCAGGGCCTTAATATTGCCAAAGAACTTTATTTGAGTATCCTGCCGGATCGGGCGACGGCGACCCATGTGATCATGGCCAGTGAATCCGGCGGCATGGATATCGAAGCGGTGGCTGCTGAAACACCCGAGAAAATCATTCGGGTCCATGTTGACCCGCTGCTGGGCATTCAGCCTTATCACTGTCGTAAGGCGGCATTCGGGCTCAACATCCCGGCACCCGCCATGAAGTCTTTCAGCCGACTGCTGGTGGGCCTGTATAAAATGTTTGCCGACTACGATTGTTCACTGGTGGAAATCAATCCCCTGGTGTTGACCACCGAAGATCAGGTGATCGCCCTGGATGCCAAGGTGGATGTGGACAGCAATGCCCTGTACCGGCACCGGGATATTATGGAATACCGGGATCTGGATGAGGAAGACCCGCTGGAACTGGAAGCCTCAAAATATAACCTCAACTACATTAACCTGGGGGGTAGCGGCAACATCGGCAATATGGTAAACGGTGCCGGGCTTGCCATGGCCACCATGGATATTATCAAGCTTGCCGGTGCTGAACCGGCCAACTTTCTGGATGTCGGGGGCGGAGCCAATGCGGAAATGGTTGAAAACGGATTTCGGATCATTCTCAGCGATCCGAATGTCAAAGGGATCCTGATCAATATTTTCGGGGGGATCCTGCGCTGTGATGTGCTGGCCGAAGGCGTGGTGCAGGCGGCCCGTAAAACAGGACTCAATGTGCCGGTGGTGGTCCGCATGGAGGGAACCAATGTCGATGAGGGGCGTCGAATCCTGGCCGAATCCGGCCTGCGCCTGATTACGGCAACGGACCTGAAGGATGCCGCCGGAAAAATTGCTGAAATTGCCGGCGCCTGAGAGGGGAGATTGAGGCTTTAAATTGGAAATTAGCGAGGTTTGAAATGAGTATTTTTGTTGATCAGAATACACGTCTCCTGGTTCAGGGAATCACCGGGCGGGAAGGCCAGTTTCATACACGCCAGTGCATTGGCTATGGCACACAGGTGGTGGCCGGGGTGACGCCGGGTAAGGCCGGTCAGAAGATGGATGATGTGCCGGTGTTTAATACGGTGGCCGATGCCGTGGCAGCCACCCGTGCCAACTGCTCCATGATTTTCGTACCCCCGCCCTTTGCGGCCGATGCCATTATGGAAGCCGCCGATGCCGGTGTTGAACTTATCGTTGCCATCACCGAGGGCATCCCGGTCATGGACATGATGAAGGTGAAAAATTACCTCAAGGATAAGCCCTGCCGGCTCATCGGCCCCAATTGCCCGGGTGTCATTACCCCGGGGCAGTGCAAGATCGGCATTATGCCCGGTCCGATTCACCAGGCCGGCGGGCCCATCGGTGTTGTTTCCCGATCCGGCACCCTGACCTACGAAGTGGTGCACCAGCTTACTGCCCATGGCATCGGTCAGACCACCTGTATCGGTATTGGGGGTGACCCGGTGAACGGTACCGATTTCATCGATTGTCTCGGGGCATTTGAAAAAGATGCCGACACAACGGGCATCGTCATGGTGGGTGAGATCGGCGGTGATGCGGAAGAAAAGGCTGCAGAATTTGTCACCCGCCATGTCACCAAACCTGTTGTCGGGTTCATTGCCGGTCTCACGGCGCCTCCGGGGCGGCGTATGGGACATGCCGGTGCCATTGTCAGCGGCGGCAGTGGAACGGCCCGGGGAAAGATAGCGGCCATGCAGGCCAGCGGTATTCATGTGTGTGAAAATCTGGGTCTGCTGGGTGAACTTTGTGCCGAGGTTTTTAAAGGTTAGGCGTCTTTGTTTGTAACCGGGTACATGCCCAGGGCAGGGTGATGATATGCATGAGATGGGTATCGCCATGCAGATTGTGGAAATTGCAATCGATTCGATTCCTTCGGATCTTCAGGGAAAAGCCGTTGAAACGGTGAACCTTAAAGTCGGCAAATTGTCCGCGATTGTGCCGGACAGTTTGCGGTTCTGCTTTGACGTGGTGACCAGAGACACTGTTCTGGCCGGGTCAAAGCTGAATATTGAAGAGATTCCGGTGACGGCCAGGTGCAAGGAATGTGATTTTGAATGGATCATAGACGGTCCGGCATTTGCCTGTAAAAATTGTCAAAGCGGCGCCATTGATATCATTGCCGGCCGCGAACTCGATATAGACTCAATTGAAATTGCGGACGGGGAACGATCAAATGCCCTTTAATCTTTTTAAAACGCCCAGACAGTATCATCATAACGGGTCTCATAAATCACCCCGTACCCATGACCACCATGACACGGGTACGGCAAGCCAAAAATCGGGCACCCATACCATCAAGGTTGTGCGCCGGGTGCTGGATGCCAATGATATGATGGCCGAACAAAACCGTCAGCGGTTTCGGGAAAAGGGTGTTTTTGTTCTCAATATGATGAGTTCTCCCGGGTCGGGCAAGACCACGACCCTTGAGAAAACCCTGGGCCGAATTATGCCGGAAATAAAAACCGCGGTGATTGTGGGGGATATCTGCACCACCAATGATGCCGATCGGCTGGCCAAATCGGGAGTCCCGGTGGTCCAGATCAATACCGACCAATTCGGTGGTGACTGCCATCTGGCGGCCCATGTGATTGAAAAGGCGTTAGGCGGCCTGGACCTGGATGCCATCGATTTGCTCATCGTGGAGAATATCGGCAACCTGGTGTGCCCGGCGGAATTTGATATCGGTGAAGATGCACGGGTGGTGGTTTTGTCCGTAACCGAAGGCGAAGATAAGCCCGCCAAGTATCCGCTGATGTTCCGGGAGTGTGATGCGACGTTGCTCAACAAGACAGACCTGCTGCCCTATCTTGATTACGACATAGATCTTGCCATAAGGACAATCGGGCAGATTCATCCGGATATGCCGGTATTCGAGATCTCTTCAAAAACCGAAGACGGCTTTGAACCATGGCTTCAATGGCTCCGGAATCTCGTCCACAATAAGCTGCATCACTGAAGGTCAGGTAGACGGTTGTTTAGGTAGAAGGCTGAAGGCATTCTGTCTATTTGGTGGGAACGGCCCACCCTACTCCGGAATGATGAACGTTGAATAAAGTGCAAAAAGTATAGGTCCCCTGATAGATCATTTGAAGCCGCTCTGATGAACGATGGTAAGTCATAAAACGACAGAGCGTAGCGAACCCATATTCATCATTCCGCAGTCATCATTCTCTTTTACTGTTCCCCTTCCACCTTCCAAAAGGAGGTTACATCATGGAGACCCGTAAAGCGGCCTTTTCCGGGAGCTGGTATCCGGCAGGGGCATCCGAGTGTGAACGGCAAATAAAAGGTTTTCTGGCGGAAACCGGGGTTGAAGAAATTGGTGACCGGGAGTTCAGGGAGGTATCGTGCCCCATGCCGGGTGGTATTTTTCAGGGGCGATTGCCTGCCATGTTATTCACCGTCTGCTGCAGGACACCCGGCCGGAAGTGATGTTGATTTTCGGCATGCACCTTCATTCCAATTCCCCCTGCTATATCATGGACCGGGGGGCCTGGGAAACGCCTTTTGGCGATATCGCCGTCCATACCGATCTGGCTTGTGACCTTGCCACGCATTTTCCCTTTCAACTTGAAACCGCAGACAACTGCCATTCCGACAATACCATTGAACTGCAGCTTCCGTTCTTAAAATATTTTTGCCCGGACATCAAAATTGTTCCCATGGGCGTGCCACCGGCAAAAATTGCCCTTGATATCGGCAGAACAGCGGCAACGCTGGCGACCGACCGTGGGTTGACCGTCCGGGTGCTGGGCTCCACGGATCTTACCCATTATGGATCCAATTACGGGTTTACCCCCCGGGGTATCGGCCCTGGGGCCGTTGACTGGGCTAAAAATCAAAATGACCAAAGGGCCATTGATGCCATTTTAGCCATGGACCCCGAGACCGTTATAGAACAGAGCCGGCAACATCAAAATACCTGCTGTGCCGGTGCCGTTGCCGCCGCCATTACCGCCGTGGGGCAACTGGGTGCTGAAAAAGGAATACAACTGGCCTATGCCAGCAGTTATGACAAAAGCCCCGGGGACAGCTTTGTGGGGTATACGGGGATTTTGTTTTAAACGACGGTAATCGTTTTCAGTTTGGCAGGTTGCGGTAAAACGGGCATTATAACCCCGTGAACGGTTACAAAAAAGGGGGATTGCAAATGGAAGGGTTTTTTACATCCAGGCCTTCGCAGACGACCATCCTTGACTGTATGAATCAGTTCAAAGAAAAAAAGATTCCCTTTGAAATCAGAACCGACCACTTCACCGGGCGGACAAGCCGCATTCTGACATTTCGCCTGCGTCTGGCGAAAGGGTCCCATGACCCGGCCCTGGTGGAAAAATCAAGGGAATTTTGTCCGTTCTGCCCGGAGAATATCAAGGCCGTAACCCCTGAATTCCCGCCCGCCATCGTACCGGAAGGCCGCATCCGGCGGGGCACGGCCACGGTGTTGCCCAATGCGTTTCCCTACAGCCGTTACTGCGGGGTGACGGTTTTTTCAGATGAACACTATGTTCCCCTGGACAAGATTGGGCCCGAGATCCTTTTAAACGCCCTCAAGGCCAGTGTTGCGTTTATCAATCGTGTCCGGTCCCATGATCCGGCGGTGTCCGTTGCCTCGATTAACTGGAATTACATGATGGCGGCCGGCGGCGGCCTTGTGCATCCGCATCATCAGGTGGTGGTCCATCGCAATGCCACGAAATTTCATGCCCATCTCATGCACCAGGCCCGTCAATACCGGGAAAAAAATAAAAGCGATTACTGGGAAGATCTTGTGGCCTATGAAAAAAAAGAAAAAAGCCGGTATATTTTCAGCCAGGGCAAGGTGACCTTTCTATCAAGTTTCAGCCCGGGCGGTATGTTCGGTGAAATTCTCATGCTGTTTGCCGGAATTCATACCCTGGACGATATCACCGACCATGACTGGCACGCTTTTGTTCAGGGCCTTATTCGTGTACTCAAGTGCTTTAACCGGTTGTTTCTGGATCAACTCAACATGACACTGCTGCTGAACCTGGACAGGGATACTGATTTTTGCGTGCAGGCCCGCCTCATGCCCCGTTTGACCATGCCGCCATGGGGCACCAGTGATGTCAACTATTTTGAAAAAGGCCATGATGAAATTATCGTGGCCTTTTCACCGGAGGATCTGGCCGAAGAAATTAGAAATACGGAATAGTATATAGACTGAAGGCTGAAGGTTGTTTAGACTGAAGGTTGACGGTATTCTATCGATTGGTGGGCACAGCCCACCCTACGATTACCTTCAGCCTTCCACCTTCCACCTTTACATCGTATGCACGGCAGATGGGGCAAATTGTATAAAGGCGGGGTCACCGCTGGACAGGGCCATCTGGTAAAAAGTGCTGGACTGGAGCATCACCTGGAACTGGACTGAATCCCGGTTGATGCCGATTTCACAATAAAAACCATGGTTCATGACTTTCGATATCACGCCGCTGGTGACATTGGGCGTATTTTCCGGGAATTTTTTACCGCTGATCTGAATATCTTCCGGGCGGATGGCGATATATTTCCCTGATCCGTTCACCGGTGCGGCCAGTGTGATACAAAAATCATCCATCCATGCCTGATTTTCATGAAAAACAACCGGGAAAATATTTTTCATCCCTACGAAACCGGCCACAAACGGTGTTGCCGGTTTCGTGAAGACCTCGGCCACATCCCCCACCTGCTCGATTTTTCCCTGATGAATAACGGCGGCCCGTTGGGCCAGGAAGTGGGCTTCTGCAAAATCATGGGTCACCATGAGCACGGTGATGCCGGTGGTGGTATGCAGCCGTTTCAATGTGCACCGGATCTCTTCTCTGAAGTTGGGATCCAGAGCGGATAAGGGTTCGTCAAGCAGCAGTACCGAAGGATCCACGGCCAGGGCACGGGCGATGGCCACCCGCTGCCGTTCGCCACCGCTGAGATTTTCCACAGAGCGGTTCAGCAACGGTTCCAGATACAACTGGTCGATGAGGCCGGAGAGATGTTTCCCGCGGTCCCGGTTTGTTTTCTTATGGTATCTGAGACCAAAGGTGATGTTTTCCTTTACCGTCAAATGGGGAAACAGGGCCGTGTCCTGATACACGATGCCGATGCCGCGATTTTCAGGGGCAACCCGGGTTATATCGATGCCATTTAAGATGATGTTGCCACTGGTGGTGGGCAGCAGACCGGCAATGGATTCCAGCACCAGGGTTTTCCCTGAACCGGTGGGCCCGAGCAGCGTAAAGAACGCTCCTTTATTAACGGTCAGGTTGACTTGCTTCAGACTGAAGCCGGGCAGTTCAACCGTCAGGTTCTCAAGGCGAATCATGGGGTTCCCTTTTTGGGCACCGAAAAAATTCTGAGCAGCAGGAACAGGATCAGGCAGACGATAATCAGCCAGACGGCAACCGGCTGGGAATACTTGAGGCCATATGCGGTAAATCGTTCATAGATCATCACCGGCGCGATCATGGGATGGTAGGCCACGATGACCACAGCCCCGAATTCACTGACTGCACGGGCCGTACACATGATCATGCCCACCACCATAGAGCGCCATGCCAGGGGAAACGTGACCCGGCAAAAGGTACCGGTAACCGATGCGCCCAGACTGCGGGAGACCTTTTCAAGGCGGGCCGGAATCGCTTCAAAGCCGGCTTTGGCCGTATTGACATAAAAAGGCAGTCCCACGAATGTCAGTACCACGATGATGCCGGTGACACTGCCCATGATGCGCAGGCCAATGGCGTTGAAGAACTGGCCCAGCCAGTGGTTGCGTCCGGCAATGCTCAAGATGGCGATGCCCACAACCGGATGGGGAATCATGATGGGCAGGTCAATGATGCTTTCGACTATTTTTTTTCCGGTAAACTCGTGGCGGGCCAGCAGATAGGCAAAAGGGGTCCCTAAAACAAAGGAGATCAGGGCGGCTGATCCGGAGGTGTATATGCTGAGCCATATCGATCGGATCACATCCGGATCTTTTATGGTCTCCACCAGATCCCCCAGGGCCGGCTGGGCCGTCATTTCGATGAGCGGAAAGAGGATAAATGCGACAATGACCGCACTGGCCGAAAAAGCCAGTGCGGTAAAGGGGTCACATTTTTTTGGGATTTTTACAATCATCAATTCTTGACTAGTTTTTGATTTCAACCAGCTTCTGCAACTGCGCGGGAAGACCCTGCAGGACCTTTTCGGAGGAAACACGGCAGGGGATAAAAGGGGGCTGTCCCATCTCTTTTAATACAGCCAGTCCGCCATCCGGGCTCAGCAGGTATTCGAGGAACAGAATAGCGCCTTTTTTATTGGGGGCGGCATTGATCAGAGTGATTCCGTAGGTGCAGGATTTTCCGGTGCGCGTAATCCAGGTGTTGGGTTGCTTGCCCGTTACCTTGACTGTGGCCTGCTTGTAAAATGCATCATATTTATAATTCCCCAGATTGATATGATCATCAAGCTTGACGTATTTGAGCCCGTGCTGAACCGCCACGCTCAGATACTCCCAGGCATAGTCCATATTGCCGGTTTTCAGCAGGGACACCAGTTCAACCGATTTGGGCCGGATATTTTCCATGGGGCGGTTGGCGATGAGCCGGTCGAACAGGCCCGGCTTCTGGTAGAATTTTTCAGCCAGTTGCAGAACCATCACCGCACGATAACCGCAGGGATCCAGGTTCGGATCGGAATGCCCCCAGACAACGCCTTCACGGCAGAGAATATCATACCAGTTTTGGGCGGTCACCTCACCGGCAAATCGACTTTGGTCTGTATAGCACAGCACGAGCTGGTTGGTGGCAAAACGGATATTCCAGTCTGCAAATTTCGGGATTAAATTTTTATCAATCACCGCGAAGTCGGCAGATGCCATGATGTCGGCGGGCTTGCCCAGTTCGGAGATCATACGGGCCATTTTGGTGCTGCCCCCGGCTTCCCGCTGGATGTCGATGTCCGGATGGTCGGCTTCAAATTGTTTTTCGATTTTCGCAAAAGGCACCGTCAGGCTGCCGGCATGAAAAATGGTTACTTTTTCTTTGGCTGCCGCGATGGACACCAGGGACATTGTCAGCAGCAGTGCCGTCAATACCCCAACCATTGTCATCAATCTTGAACGACGCATTTTCACTCCTTATTTTCTGACGTGTTGTTATTTAAATCGGGAAAAACCATTTTCCCGCTCATACTCAAATCATAGCCTGCAAACGCAGCGGCTGCCTCTGTAAAGTCATTTTCATGGAGCATGCCGATAAACAGCTGAACGCCCTGATCGAAAAATCTGTTTTTATCGATGAGCAGGTCATAGCGTTCCCAGCGCAGGGGTATAAAATCAAGATCCAGCAGGGTCGCCACATACCGTATCGCCGGTCCGGCGTCAGCATGGCCGCTTAAAATTTCAAGGCCGATGTCAATGTGTTTGGCCACTTCATGGTAATAGCCCGCAATATCGTTTCCCTTGATGCCGGCCTTTTCCAGTTCCCGGTCCAGCAGCAGGCGGGTTCCGGTGGTGTTGGACCGGTTCACGATTTTCAGGCCCGGCCGGGCCAGGTCCGCTACGCTGTGGATTTTTTTCGGGTTGCCTTTTGCCACCAGCAGGCCCTGTTCCCTTTTACAGAAGTTAACCATGGCGGGCATGTTATCGAATTCCCGATCGGCAAAATCAAAATTATACCCTTCCCCGTTATCCTGCATCAGATGACTCGATGCCATGTGGCACAGGTTTCGGCGAAGGGCCTGGAGCCCGCCCATGCTGCCCAGGTTGGCAAATACGGCGATATGTTCGGGAGAGTTGCCGTTAAAGATGGATATGGCCTTGTCCAGAAGCGGGTCGTTGCTCCCTGTAATGATGAGCAGACCCTCATAGGCCGGCAGAGATGTGCGCGGCTGCGGGTAATTGCTGGTGTTGGCATCGATCCATTGTTCCACCAAACGGAGGGGAAAAAGCCATTTGCCGGTTATCTTGGTGGCCGGAAGTCCTTTGTCCGATATGAGCGAGTAGATCATTTTTTCATTGACATCCAGAAACTGAGCAACTTCTCTGGTTGAAAGCAATTTTTTCATTTGTCCCCCCGCCTTTTTGAGTATAGACCCATTGTAGCTTGTTTCTACTCATAGCTTTTCCGTTATTTTCTGTCAATTTAATTATATAAAAATTTTTGCAATTCTATAATTACCAAAACTAACCCAAATGTTCTCCAATGTGTCAATGATCAATGGCGATAAAAAATTCGGGGCGGGTCGTAGCTTCGAATACTGTACAGGTAGAAGGCTTAAGGTAGACGGTGGCGGTGGTCGCATTGCCTATCAAATAGTTCATCCTAGGGTGGGCTGTGCCCACCAAATAGACAGACTGCCGTTAACCTTCAGTCTATCAACCTTCTATCTATCACACTGTAATCTGAGATGAGGCAACCATATGGGTTGTCGAGCTTCTGGGAAAGCCCCATAACGCGGTAGATGGAGGTTTTTTATGACGCCATCATTTTTATCAAGGTTTTGCTTTACGGAGCAGGGTCAGCATTTTTTTTGCATTTTTCTGCTGGGCCGGGAACTTTGCCGCCTGATGAAAGGCCTGTTTTGCCAGTGATGTATCGGTCAGGTGCCAAGCGGCGTACCCGAGCATGAGCCAGGCTTCTCCCGGGTTATTTTTTTTAAGGGCCGCCGTTTCAAAAATCCGGGCAGCGGCCTTGTATTTTTTCATTTCGTACAGGATTCGGCCCTTTAACATCAGCAGGGTATCGTCTTTGGTATCTTGCAGGCCCTTTTCCACAGCCGCCAGGGCCCGGTCGGACTGGTGCAGGCCAAGATAGCCGGAGGCCAGGTGGTTGACGATGTCGGCATTTTTTTCGGTTGCCAGCAAATCCTCGTAAAAAGGTACGGCCCGGCCCGGCATGCCCAGCATCATGTTCAGGTCCGCCATCAGCCGTTTCTCCCCGGGGCTCAATGGGGTCAGGTAATGGTACAGCATCATCGCTGCCAGGGCCTTTTGATATTTTCCATGGGACAGATGCAGGTTGGCCAGGGCCTTCCACCATTTTTTTTCAATGGGGTCTTCCCGGGTCAGCCGCAGAACGTAGGCCAGGGCCTTTTCGTTCATTTCCAGAGAGATATACTGGTACAAAAGGGTTTCCTGCCACTGTTTCTTTTTTTTACCGCTGCTTTTTTCGGCAAGCTCAAGGATATAGGGCAGGGCCTTGCGGGGTTTTTGGGCCGCCATGAACGCCTGTACAAAATGCTCTTTCCATTCCAGCGGTATCGGGGCACCTGGAGTGTGGGTCAGCCGTTCGATGATTTCCAGTGCGTGTGAATACTCGGTTGCCGCCATAAAGGAGACAAAGCTGTAATAAAGGGTTTTGATCTGTTTTTCATCGGCGGATTCATATCCGCGTAAAAAAGCCCTGGCCGCCTCGCCATATTGCCCAAGGTCATAATCGCATTTGGCCAGGTTCAGCCATGCCGGAGAAAAAGACGGGTTCTTGCCCGTGGCGGCCCGGTAATGGTCCAAGGCTGCCCGGGGCCGGTCTGTCGATAAATAGCAGTTTCCCAGGGTAAAATCGATGAGATAATGGTCGTAGCCCTTTTTTGTTGCGACCCCGGGGTCCTGAATTGTATTTCCCTTGGCCTGAAAGGCCTCCAGTATTTTGATGGCACCGGCCAGGTCCTTTTTGGTAATATATTGGCCGGCCTTGTTCAGGATGAGTCGGGCGGCCAGGGGCGCCGGTTCATTTTCTGCGGCAGTTGCCGCAGTGTACACCAAAAGGCTAAATATCAGGGCCGGTAAAAAATAAAAAAATAGTTGTTTAACTTTTAACATTATTGGGTCAGCTCGAATCTTATGGTTTGTTCTAACCATGAGGTGACCGGCACACCTTCCACCGTACCCGGTTTAAAACGGTAAGCGGAAACAGCTCGGACAGCGCTTTGGTCAAAAATGCCGGGTGGATAGGCGTCAATGATTTCGATGTTTTCCACAAGGCCCTTCCGGGTGACAAGAAATTTCACTTTTACCCACCCTTCGATGCCTCTTCGTTTGGCTCGCAAGGGGAACATCGGGGGAATATTCACCAGAGGTGTCAATGGTGCGTCCAGATCGCCGATACTGAAAATGCCATCCATGGCAGGGACCCCAAAGGTGACCGTTTCCATGGCCGGCGACGGCAGCACAAGGGGGCCGGCCGGCAGTCTGGGGTTTATGTCAAAATCCAGACGGGGCAATTTATCGATGGCGGGGTGAACCGGGGCCGGTACCTTGGCCACCGCGCCCTGATGCATTGCCATGGTTTCAGGTTTGGGTGTGGGCTTTTTGGGCGTTGGCGGCGGGGGTTCCGCCCGTTTGATCCGGACAACATCTATCATCCGCAGCGGTTCGGTTTTTCCGGGGCGCTCTGCCACACCGGTACTGAGCCCGGGCATCAGGCCGAACATGGCCAGATTCAGTATCAGGGAAAAGAGTATCGCACCGGACCACAACAAAAACGATCTGGTCCAGTGGGCATGTGTTTTTACAGTAGAGGGCATTATATTCGGATCGAACCTAACCCGGATAAACCGGCGCTGTTGAAAAGGCGTACGCCGTAAATAACAAATTGCAAATAACAAATTACAAGCACCAAATTCCAAATAATAACCAAAATATAAATTCCCGATAAAGCAAAATGTTAATTATTCGATCCCCTATCGCCTGGATCTGTTTGTTATTTTTTTTAGGGTATCTGTTTTATACCTTATTTCCCCTGGCTTGGCCGGCTGGCCGCCAGAGAGATGTTTTCGGCACCGGCCATGCGACAGCCGTCCATGACCCGGATGGCAAAACCGGTACTGCTTTCCCGATCCGCCACGATGACCACTCCACCTTCGGGGTTTTCAGCCAGCGCCCGTTCAGTATTGGCCCGTACGGCCCGGATGTCGATTTCCCGATTCTCCATAAAAATTCGGTTGTCATGGGTAATCCCGATGAGGATGCCGGCCTTTTCACGGCTTACGGCGGTGGCGGCCGACGGTCTGTTGATATCCACCCCGGTCTCCTTGACAAAACTGGTTGTGACAAGAAAAAAGATCAGTAGAATAAACACCATGTCGATCAAGGGCGCGATGTTTAATTCAAGGGTTTTTTTCTGGCCCCGCCGGGAAGCGGTTATGTTGAGCATAGTATCTCCTGCAAAAAATTTGAGTCAGACATGACGGACTCGTAAAAAGTCCAAATCCGATTATTTACGAGTTTATCAGACATACCGTTTCAGATAAATACCCAGTGAAGAGATCTGCTGTTTCAGGCGGTTGGCCCGGCCGGTGAGAAAGTTACACATATAAAGTCCCGGGATGGCCACCAGCAATCCGGTCTGGGTCGTGATCAAGGCCTCGGAGATCCCTCCGGCCATGGCCCGGGCATTGCCGGTGCCGAAAAAATTGATAATATCAAATGTTGCGATCATGCCCGTCACCGTGCCCAAAAGCCCTAAAAACGGGGCAACCCCTACCAGAACACGGATAAAGGCCAGATGTTTGTCCAAAGAGGCCACCACCGCCATAACGGTTTCATCCAGTATGCGTTTATCCATAGGGGTGCTGTTACTGCGGCGCCGTAAAAATTCGGTGATAAAAAGAGCGGTAATGCCTTTGTATCGACGGCCGTCGGGAAACACGCCTGCCCGGACAAACTCGCCGGCCTTTTCCCGGGTCATGTTTTTTCGGTACAACTGCCGGAGGAACAGGGTACGATTGAAAATCAGTATCCACATGCTCACAGACACCAGCAGCAGGGGAATCATGACAATGCCGCCGGATTGCAGAAAATTTTCCGCCTGGAAAAGATACTCCTGTAAATAATGATACATCGGTCCTTTCTGCCTTTAACCTTCTACCTTTAACCCCTTGAACAGGGTATTGATAAATGTCACGGATTTTTCTTCCATCTGGCCGATCAACGTTTCCACTCGTCGTGATAAAAACGTATGGCACAGCATAATCGGTATGGCCACGGCCAGACCCAGCATGGTGGTCACCAGTGCTTCGGAAATACCGCCGGACATCATTCGCGGATCACCGGTGCCGAAATAGGTGATCACGTGAAAGGTGTTGATCATGCCGGTCACCGTCCCTAAAAGCCCCAGCAGCGGCGCAATGCCCGCCAGCATTCCCAGTGTCGACAGAAATCGCTCCAGGCTCGGGATTTCATGTAAAATCGCCTCCTGCATGACATTCTCCATATCTTCCCGGGTGGTGCAGGCGGCCCGGGTACCCTGCATCAGCACATTAGCAATGGCTTTATGCGGGTAGGGGGCGCATATCTCTCTGCAGGCCGCCCAGTTTCGTTTTGATGCCGGTAACAGGATTTTTTTCATCAAGGCATCGGCATTCATACTTTTCCGGGTCAGGGAAAAGAGCCGTTCTATTACGATCAACAGGGACAAAAGGCCGACCCCCAGAATGGGCCATACAATGGGCCCCCCGTTTTTGACCTGATCCAAAAGGCTGAGCCGGTGGGTCAGCTGGCGCAGGGCACTGCCCCGGGAAATGTCCATGAATACAGCTTCCGATTCTCCGGCCATGTAGCGGGTAATGTTTTTTTTGATGCGTGCCGACGGCAGTTTTGACAGGGCAAATAATCGATGACTTTTATCAGAATAGATCAGGAAACCGGTCTCTGTACCGGTGTGGTAGGCGGCGGTAAAATTCCCCAGCACAAGGATATCACCGGAAACATCCCTGCCCCCGCGATCCACCATGGGGCCCTGGACCAGACGCACCTCACCCGAACGTTGAATTTCATCAAAATACAGGTCGATCATGGTGCGAATGTCATCCATTCCCGGGAACCGGGTCTGGTTTTTCAAGGAAAGCAATGCGGCCTGCCGGTCCACTGTAAAGGCGCTCTGCTGGCTCTGATCCAGCAGGCCGCCCAGGTCTCCGGCGGCAATTTTGATAAACCCGGCCAGCTCTCTGGAGGCGGCATCTGCCTGCCGGAGGGTTTGAGTCAGTTTTTCTCTTTCAACAGCCAGCCGATCGATTTTTTGACTATATTGCTGATTTTGCGCTGTCAGTTTTTTCTTATTCGCCTTAAGTGCATCGATTGCCTGCAAAAGGGCTTTTTTGTTGGCCAGAATTTCCTTTTTGCTCTTTTCCGCCTCCTGCCGGGCCGTCTTTTTTTCCAGAATCGCTTTTTCCAGCAGGTCTGCTTTTTTTTGACTGCCGGCCATGGAAGCGGCCCTCATGTCCTCGGCGTGAGTAGGTCCAGGACCCAGGAAAAGGCAGCAGCATAAGACGAGCCATCCTGATAAAAATTGTTTCATTGTGGTTTAATCCTCCCCAGCGGCAGGTTCAACAGGTCTGCCGACCGTCTCTTGGCACCGATTTCAAAAGCGCTGCCGATATCCCGGTTATATTTGCGTGGTAACAACTGCCACCGGGATGTGAGGGGATCAAAATATCCGGTTTCGGTTTGGTCCAGGGACTGGAAGAAAAGCGACAGCCGGCCCAGTCGAAATATGTCGGCCAGAATCGTATTGTCGGCCACGGATATTTTTTCCTGATAAATTTCAATGGTATTGCCATATTCCGCTTCAATGGAAAGGGCTTCCATGACCTTTCGGAATTTTTCACTGACAGCCACATTGGCATCATTTATGATCCGGTCAAGGTTTTTCAGCCGGGTGTGCCGCTCTTCGGCCAGAAACGGCAGGCCCGATGCCACCAGTTCCGACAGGCGCTCACGGGTTTTATTTAAAAAAGGCAACAGTTCCGTTGTCATGCGGGCAATTTCATCAATTTCACGCTTTAGATCATTCACAGCGGATTGCTCGGCTGTTGCCTTTTTTTCCAATTCCGTGTTGAGGGCCGTCAGTTGCAGCGTTTCCCGGGTCAGCGTTTCAAATTCAGCGGTCAATTCCGCCTTGCGCTCGAACCAGTCATCCTCGGACGTCTGGGTGTTTTGCCGGATAGTGATGGCATCGTTTACCGGGCCGGTGACCTGCTCGGTAAATGTCTGGCAATACCCGGTCCCGGTAAATATCAGGCCGGCCATGAAGACCGCCGTGAAAAACAGCTTGTTCAAAACGATTTCCTCCCTGTTCGAGGTTGTCTCTGTCCGTCAACAATATCGGCAGAACAGTCTTGATAATAATTTTAATCTGGGAATATAGGATGATAAACAATGGGTTTCAAGATAAAAACACTTAATGATCGTTTTTATAACCAGAAACCAGGAAGGCAGGGGGCCTTTATCGCGTCAATTTCAGCCACGCGAAACTGCGATTTGTAAAGAATCCTGGCCTAAAGGACAGGTTTTTCACGACAAAATAAAAAAATACCCTGTGCATGGATGGTGATGAATTCTATGCACAGGGCAGGTTTGTTTCTAATGGCGTTTATCGATTATTGATCGATGGAGACATCTTTCAGGAAATAATCTTCAGCGGCCCGGGGCTTGTAATTTTTGACCTTCGGGTTGATGGCCTCGAAGGTGACCGGCTGATACAGGTAGATAAAGGGCGGATCTTCCTGCATCAGGCGCTGCAGTTTGACATACAGTGCGGCCCGGGTCGTGTCATCGGCCGTTGTGCCGATTTTTTTGAGCAGCTCGTCGAGTTTGGGGTCCGACCAGGAAGAATAGGCCTGGTCCCAGCCGCCCAGGGTACCGTCGAGCCGTTCAAGGGGTTCGCCTTCGCGGCAGGCCCAGCTGTCGCCGAACAGTTCGGGCAATTCCTTTTTCGCTTCCAGGTCCCAGTATTTCCCGGATTCCATGATCGTCAGTTCCGTTTCAATGCCCACATCGTTGAGGTAGCCCTGGATCGCCTCGCAGACCTGCTCGAACTGAGAATAAGCCCCTGCCGGGCAGGCAAAGCCGATTTTGAATCCGTCCGGATAACCGGCTTCCGCCAGCAGTTTTCGGGCTTTGTCAGGATCATAACCAAAGGGCTTGAGGGTTTTATCATAGGCAAAGTTGGACGGCACCAGAAAACCGGTGAGCGGCATGGCCTGGCCGTTGAACAGGGCATCGATAATGGCATCCATATCAACGGCCCAGTTCATGGCCTGCCTTACTTTTGCATTTTCAGTGGGCTTGCCTTTGCCCGATGTCAGGTTGTTGAAAGCGATATAGAAAACCCGGTCCACGGCATATTTGATAACCTTGACATTGGGTTTGCCTTCAAGGGTTTGGGCATCTTCAGGGCTGATGCGCGGTACGATATCGATCTCACCGGTTTGAATCGCCGCCACCCGGGTGGCGGATTCGGGAATGGGTCTGAAAATGACGTTTTTGACCTTGGGTTTGCCCGGTTCCCAGTAATCTGGATTGGCTTCATAGACGATCCGGTCGCTCTTTTTCCATTCCACCATGCGAAACGGTCCGGTACCCATGGGGTGTGCGGCAAAGCCGTCTTCACCGACCTCTTTCAGGTAACCCGGCGGAATGATGTTCCAGAAATAGCTGACCACTCTCAGCAGCAGCGGGTAGGGGGCGTCCAGTTGCAGCTTGATGGTATTGTCATCGATCTTATCGATGGCTTTGACGATGGCCCATTTTTTGTTCCATGTCACCCCTTCTTTTTTACCGCGGTTCCAGGAAAAAATAACGGCATCCGCATCAAATTTTTCGTTGTTGTGGAATTTTACCCCTTTGCGCAGATGCATGGTATAGGTTTTGCCGTCTTTGGAGACTTCCCAGCTTTCAGCCAGGGCCGGCGCCACCGCACCGTTGTCATCGACCACCACCAGTGAGTCGTACAGCCGCCACCCGGCATTGGATGCCTGCCGGTCGGCCCCGTAACAAAGATCCAGGGAGTTGGGCATGTTGGTCAGGGCCACCCGCAGGGTTCCTTCAGGGGCCGCCATGGCGCCACCCTGACCGCTGAGCAATAAAGCCAACAAAAAGCAAAAAAACAAGGTTGTCCGTTTGATCATTTTCATCTTCTCCTTTGTCGTAATGATTTTAAGGGCCTGTCTAACCCACAGGCATGATTATTAGCGTATTAAGGTTCCTATCCGTTTCAAGTGGGTCAGGGCTTTGTTTATTCAATTTTACCCACTTAAACGGGAACAGCGCCGTGTTCGACGGTCAGTGCAACGATATCCCCGGCGGTGATTTCCCGGGAGGGAACTTTCTGTTTAACGGCCAGTGCCGCTGCCGCGCCCATGGCCTGGCCCATGGCCATGCAGGTGCATTGGGCCCGAATGCCAGCAAAGGCCACCCGTTCGGCGGAGACGATCCTGCCGGCCACGGTGATGCGTGAACTGCCTTTGGGGATCAGTGCCCTGAACGGCACCTTGGGCAGCAGGTCTCTGGATTCGTGGAAATAGACGTCGCACCCGGTTTCCCGGCTGTGCAGATCGATGTAGTTGAAGGCATTACACACCTTGTCCTCAAAATCGGTGGCCTGCATGAAATCTTTTTTGGTAACGATGTATTCACCCACGGCCCTGTATGTCTCCCGGGCCAGTGCATGGGAGGCCATGGTTTTGAGGACGGCCCGTTCACACCCGGGAATCGATGATGTGACGAATTTGAACATCCGCAGCATTCTGGCCCTTCCCTCCAGGTTGGCCCGGGTCTGGCCATCGGCATCGGAAGTGTCCGCATCATAAATATGGGTGCCGTTGTGACCGCCGTGGTCAAGATAATTTTTAAACGGCAGCATGTTGGGGTAGGCAAAATCGCCTTTTTCCAGAACACCGTCCCGCATGGCTTCTTCGTACAGGGCCTGGACCTCTTTTTCCCAGATCTGTTCATGTTCGATGTTTTCGATTTTGTACTGATAGGTACCGGGCTGCCGGATCTTGCTGTGCAGCACCCCCAGACCGAGAATTCGCACGACATCCGAATCACCGGTGCAATCGATGATTTCCCTGGCCCGGGTGATCCGGCGGATGCCGCGACCCAGGGAGGTGATCTCCCAGCGGTTGCCCACCGCTTTTACATCGGCGACAAACTCATGGTAATGGAGGATGACCCCGGCCTTGATCGCTTCTTCCTCGGCGACGGCCGCGTAGATGGGCACATTGATATAGCTGTAATACCCCGGTGTTTCCACGGGTCTTCTTTTACGGTAGTCGGGAATGGGCAGGCCCTCGATCTCCTTTGACCGGGTGTACAACTCCCAACCGATGCCCTGAACCACCGGGCCGTTGGTGCTGAAAAAATGGTTGGGCATATTGACGCCGCCACTGGTGGTGGTGCCCCCCAGCATGGTGCCCGCCTCGATGACGGCGGTTTTGACCCCGGCCCTGGCGGCCTGGAGTGCGGCGATGTGCCCGGCGGTGCCGCCGCCGGCCACCACCACATCCACGGTTTCGTTAATGCATTTCATTGGGCAAGCCCCCTATGCGATCCTGACCCCTTGTTTTTTTAATGTTTTCTGGACACGGGCAATGTCAACGTGCCCGCACGCCACATTTTCTTTTACGGACACGGCGGCGGCAACCCCGGCACCCTGGCCGGTGACGGCGCAGCACATCATATTGCGCACCGCTGCGTGGGATATCCGATCACCGGCGACACAGCGCCCGGCCACCAGAAGATTCTCCACTTTCTGCGGGACCAGTATGCCGAAGGGAACCTGGAAATAACGGCCGGTGGTGGGCAGGATCAATTTGCCGTATCCATCGATAAATTCAGGGAAAATACCGATGGTGTCCTCAAACCGTGCCTGGTGCCGCACATCGGCTTCCGTGAGGTTGTACTGTCCGATGATTTTGCGGGTATCCCTGACCCCGACGGTCATGCCGAAATTTCTCAGCCGTGCCTTTTCAAAACCGGGCACATATCGTTTCAATGCCTTTATGGCCATCAGGGCCTGGCTTCGGCCATCTATTTCAGCCCGGGTCAGGTCCCACACATCGGTGCCGTCATAACCGAGCATATAGGTCAGGTTAAGGTAGGTGGCTTCGCCGGTTTCCGACAGGGTGCACCAGGTGCCGCCGATACCGGTCAGTTCTGCGGGAATGGCCCCCTCTTTGCGGGCCAGCTCAAACGGCTGAGACAGATAGGGACTGAACAGGTGCGCTTCCTTGCCGCTGGTTTCAATCGTCCAGTTTTTGGCCCAGTCCCCGTAGGTGGGTTTCTGTTCCGCGACATACGCGAGGAAACGGTCTTTGTTCACCCCTGAACAGGAAAAAACAACGGTCACCCCCATCATCTCATCCCGGGGTGTTTTGTGGCAGGGGGCACCTGCGCGCCGGGCAATGTCGGCATCTCCGGTGGCATCGATGACCCGCTTGGCCAGGATGGCCTGTCTGCCGGATTTGCTTTCGGTAATAATACCCCTTAGGGTGTGGCCTTCCATGAGCACCTGGGCCGCCGGGCAGTGTAAAAGGGGAACGATGCCCGCTTCGGCGACCAGGATGTCGGCCACACACTTGAACATCTCCGTATTCAGGGCCTGGCTCAGGGACTGGGGTTCCTTCTGGGTGTCGCCCAGGGCCTCGGCCCTTTTTTCAAATTCCCTGCCGATGCCGTCACCGTCAATGGTATCGGTGTGCCGGTACCAGGCAATGCTTTCCACGCCGGTCTGGGTGATCACCCCGCCAAAGCACCCGTAGCGGTCGACGAGCATGGTCTTTACACCCTCCCGGGCGGACGCCAGCGCCGCCGACAAGCCCCCGGGACCGCTGCCCACCACCAGTACGTCTGTTTCGGCCGTCACCGGGGTTTTTCTCGGTGGTTCCTGAATATATTGCATATAAGCGCGCCATTAATAACCGGGTTCTTTTGGCAGGGTTGCGGCCATCTGACCCGTATCCGTCATGAGGGGTATGGTTCACGGTTGACAGTTGCCGGTTCACGGTTAAAAAAAGCTGTGAACCGTGAACGGTGATCAATGAGATTACCTGGCCAGGGCTGTCTTGAGTGCGGCCAGTACCCGGCGGACATTTTCAGGCCGGGCTGTATGGCCCATGAGCCCGATGCGCCAGATCTTGCCGGCCAGGGGGCCCAAGCCAGCGCCGATTTCAATTTTGTGTTCCATCCGGAGTGCTTTGCGAATCCCGGCCTCGTCAACACCATCGGGCACTTTGACGGCATTGAGCATGGGCAGCCGGTATTTTTCCGCCACCAGCATCTCGAGTCCCATCTCTTCCAGGCCGGCCACCAGGGTCCGGTGATTTTCAAGATGTCGCTCAAACGCCTTATCAAGGCCTTCGGCAAGGATCAGGTCAAGGGCCTGGTACAGGCCGTAGAGCATGTTGACAGGGGCCGTATGGTGATAGGCCCGGGTGTGGCCTTCCCAGTATTTGATGATCATGGTCAGATCCAGGTACCAGTTGGGCACCTTGGTTTTCCGTGCTTTGAGCGCTGCCACGGCCCTGTCCGAGAAGGCCACCGGTGCCAGGCCGGGGGGGCAGGAAAGACATTTCTGGGTGCCGCTGTAAAGGCTGTCGATGCCCCAGCCGTCCATGTTCACATCAATACCGCCGAGGCTGGTCACCGCGTCCACCAGATAGAGAGTTTCCGAGTCTGCCAGCAGGCTCCCGATTTCCGCCACCGGGTTGCGGACGCCGGTGGAGGTTTCGGCATGCACCACGGCAACGATCTTGTAGGTTTTCGCATCGAGTTTCTTTTTTACCGCATCCACCATCACCGGAGTGCCCCATTCAAATTCGAGTGTGTCGACATTGGCGCCCAGGCGGGTGGCCAGGTCCTGCATGCGCATGCCGAACACCCCGTTGATGAGGATCAGTATGTCATCTCCACGTTCGATGAGGTTGACAAAACAGGTTTCCATACCGGCGGAACCGGTGCCCGACGCCGGCAGGGTCAGTTTGGCCGATGTTTTGACCAGTTTTTGCAGCTGGACCTTAATTTCATCCATGATGGTGATAAAATAAGGATCCAGATGTCCGATGGTCTGTGTGCCCAGGGCCGCATAGACCTCATCGGGGACGTTGGAGGGGCCGGGGCCCAGCAGCAGGATATCTTCTATTCCGTTTAATAGATTGCTCATCATTTCTCCTTGTTGTTATCCAGGTTGGCGGATTCAAAATTCGTTTTGCAGCCGTTGATATGTCTGCGCGTTAACGCGCCGATGGTATCGGCGTCTTTTGTTTCAATGCACTCAAAGATTTCCCGGTGGGTTTTAAGGGCGTTTTCACGGCTTAATCGATTTTTGGCATGCTCGATCAGAAAAGATTGAATCGAATCATCGATAACGTCGAGCATCTGGGTTAAAAACATGTTGCCGGCCATGGTGGCGATCAGTCGGTGAAACCCGTAGTCCAGTTTGCCGAATTTTTCAGGGTTGCCCAGCTGCGCCTCGGATTGGGCCAGGTTTTCACGCATGGCCGTAAGCGCTTTTGCCGGGCGTCGCTGAGCGGCCAGAACAGCCAGGGACCCTTCGATAAACATGCGGGCTTCAAAAAGATCGTCGTAAAATCCGTCGGGATTGCTGGATCGAAAGGGTACCAGCAGGATACCGATACTGTCCGGGTTGATGGTTTTAGACACAAAGGCACCCTTGCCGTGAAAAATATCGATAATGCCCAGGGCGCTCAGTCGGGCCAGGCCCTCCCTGAGGCTGAAACGGCTGATGGCCAGCTGCTCCTGCAAAACCCGTTCGCTGGGCAGCTGGTCCCCGGGCAGCAGCCGGCCTTCCTCGATTTCCGATTTAAAATAGTTTACCACTGCTTCACTGGTGGATATTTTTGATAGAAGAGGTTTCATATTGGAAGGGTCATACTACTCATCAGACCAGTTGTCAAGAAAGATTGGTGTATCGATGATCAAATTTGATATCCTTTGTCTTGCGTTTGCCATCTGTAAGCATTTTCTACCCCTAAAATCGGGGTATTTGGCGGGTCGCCCCTTGTAAAAACAGCAGGTTATGAAATTGGCGACCGCAAAAATGGTAGGCACACGACTTTCAAATTATGTGTTGACATAATTGTGAATACACGCTATCTGTGTAAGCATGTATTTGCGTACGACAAAGCGAAAGAACAAAGACGGCTCGGTTGTGGCGTATTACCAGCTCGCCCACAACGAACGCCACCCGACCACCCGCAAGCCCGTCGCCAAAGTGATCCACAGTTTCGGCCGAACCGATCAGCTCGACCGGGCCGAGCTGGTCCGGCTCTGCAGGTCCATTGCCCGTGTCTGTGGCCTTACCGTCCTCGACCCAGCCGATGCCAAGCAAGATCATGCAATGAGCGAACCCTGGGGCCTGCCACGGGACCTCAAGCTGGTCCGTACGACCAGTTACGGATGTGTGCTGGCCATCGGGGAACTCTGGAAGCGGGTGGGGCTGAAGAAAACCTTCGAGACCATTATCCGCAAAGACAAACTTAACCCAGCCTATGAACGGGCGCTGTTTGCCATGGTGGCCAACCGGCTGTGTGAACCCGAGTCAAAACTGGGTGTCTGGGATCGGTGGCTCGAAAAAGTTTACCTGCCAGACTGCAGCCAGCTCAAACTCAAGCAGATGTACCGGGCTATGGACCTGCTGCACGCCCATTCGGAGGCGGTTGAAAAGGCTGTCTTCAACCATACTGCCGATCTGTTCAACCTGGCCGTCGACGTGATTTTTTACGACACGACCACCGCCTCTTTTTCCATTGACCGGGAAGATGATGAACCCGGTGGCGAAAACCTGCGCAAGTTCGGTCATTCCAAGGAAGGCACCTGGACACCCCAGGTCGTGGTGGCCCTGGCCGTTACCCGTGAGGGAATTCCGGTACGGTCCTGGGTGTTTCCCGGCAACACCTCTGATTTTCAGACCATCGAAACCGTTCGTAAAGACCTGAGAGGCTGGAAACTGGGACGCGCCATGTTTGTGGCTGATTCCGGGATGAACTCACTTGACAACCGTGAGGAGCTTGCCCGTGCCTGTGGCAAGTACCTGCTGGCCTGCCGTATGGCCAGTGTCAGCGAGATCAAACAGAAGGTGCTCACCAAGCGCGGTCGTTACACGGTGTTCCGTGACAACCTGCAAGCCAAGGAGGTCATTGTCGGTGATGGTGTGCGACGCAAACGGTATATCCTCTGCTTCAATCCTCGGGAAGCCAGACGCCAGCAGAAGCACCGGGCTGCGGTAGTTGAGATGCTGGAAGAAGAATTGGCAAACCATGATAACAAAAAAGCCACCGCCCAGTGGGCCATTGAACTCTTGGCGTCACGTCGGTTCAAGCGTTACCTGACGGTTACCAAAGGCGACAAGATCCGTCTCGATCGGGCCAAAATCCGAAATGCGGCCCGGTTTGACGGCAAATGGGTCTTGGAAACCAATGACGATACCATCAGCCTGGAAGATGCCGCCTGCGGCTACAAGGGACTCATGGTGATTGAGCGCTGCTTTCGTTCGATGAAACGCACCCAGATCAAAATGATGCCCATGTACCATTGGGCACCGCGGCGCATTGAGGCCCACGTCAAGATCTGTGTGTTGGCACTGCTGATCGAGCGCGTCGCCGAGCTGTCTTGCGGCAAGTCCTGGCATAAAATCCGGCGCGATCTGGACAAGCTGCAGGTATCAGAATTTTTTAATTTAAATTTTCGGTTCCTGGCGCGCAACGAGATTTTCCCCGACACACGTAATACTCTTAATTTGTTAAAGATCAAGCCTCCCAAGCAGATCATCCACCTTGAAAAACGCAGCTAAAACAGCCTCGATTTTGTAGTAACACGCCGAATTTCATTCAGTGGTGCCGACGCCCGTGCTGCGCAGGCTCGCGACGATCCGTGTATTTACAGATGGCAAACGCAAGTTTGTTTTAAAAGCGCAAAATAAAAAATAGCTGCCCTGAAAATTTCAACAATCAAAAGACAAATATCAAACAAATTCTAATAATTAAAATTCCAAATACCAAAACAGCAGATACACCGGGTGATGCGTGATCAAAAAATTGGTTTGTGATCTTTTTTGAATTCGCAGATTACACAGTGCACAATTTATTCAATGCTCATTATTTAATGTTCATTTTGGGTTTGGTTCAGACAGGTAAAGAGGTAAGGCGTGGGGTGTGTATAGTAACTCTGGACCAGGATTGTTTTTGCGGTTGACCCTTTTTTTCAATATGATAGATGTGCGATAAAATGGAACGGAGGCAGGGCAATGAAGTTGAGGGGATATCTTTTGATCATAACGGCGGCGTCCTTGTGGGGCATGATAGGCCCTTTTTCCAAGCTGGCATTTGAAGAAGGACTGGCGCCCATGGAAGTCGCTTTCTGGCGAGGCCTGCTGGCGTGGCTTTTTTTTGCCCTGCATGCCGGCATGACAAAACAGGTTCGTCTTGAAAAAAAGGATATCCCTGCAATTATTTTTTTTGGAATAACCGGTGTCACCCTGTTTTTTGGATCATATCAGATGGCAGTGGATAGAGGCGGTGTGGCCCTTGCCGCAGTATTGCTCTATACGGCCCCGGCCTGGGTGGCACTTATGTCCGGCGTGTTTTTCAAAGAAAAGATAACGCCGGTAAAAGCCATTGCCCTTGTGCTGACTCTGGTCGGTGTGGCCGGTGTATCGTTTGGTGGTAGCGGAGGGGCATCGGGCATCAATATTGATTTTCCGGCTATTTCCTGGGGACTTCTGGCCGGTTTCTGCTATGCGTTGTACTATATTTTCGGAAAATATTTTTCAGGCCGCTACACGACCCCAAATCTGTTTCTGTATATCCTGCCCATCGGTATCCTGGGGCTTTTGCCCTGGGTGGTATTTTCCCCCAAAACCCTGAAAGCCTGGCTCGCCCTTTTATTTGTGGCCTTTTCATGCACCTATATCGCCTATGTCGTTTACTATGCCGGGCTTAAATACCTGGAAGCCACCCGGGCCGCCATCACGGCTACTTTAGAGCCGGTGATGGCCGGGGTGATCGCTTATGTATGGTGGCATGAATATTTTACGATCTGGGGCTATGCCGGTAGTTTTCTGGTTCTTGTCGCGGTTTTGCTGATGATCCGGGACAGTTCCGTTGCGTCCTGAAACGTCCGGTTGCTGAAGATGGCGCCGCAATTCCACCACGGAATACACAGAACACACTGAAAATTCGGCAGTTGCCATATGCCTTCCGGGGGCACCTGAGGAGTGAATCAAAAAGTCGTACGCCCATCAAGAAAATACGACGGTAAATATTTTTTGACAATATATTCCAAATGATTGTATAGGTTATCTTTCTGCTTAAATTGATATTGCGCCACACCTTTAACAAAGGACGGGCCGACACGATGAATAGATAAACCCCATATCTCGATGAATGCTGAGAGGTGGGGTTTTGTTGTTTATCGGCAGTGGTGATTTAGGCTTGCGCTGCCTTGTGTTTTCAATGCAACAATTTTTGTAACTATTCAGCGTTTATAAAATTTATACTGCCCATCAGGTAAGAAACTCAGGCAGTTTTCCGTCAAACAACAATTCCAATGCGTGACTTGATTTTACTCCGTGTTTTCGACAAGTCGACAAGTAACTTCTAACGCGGCAAAAGATTTTGGCGCCATCCATTGATCGAAAACAGCCTGATATCTTCTGTTGAACTTTTGTCATTCGGATATCATTTTCACCCCGGTTGTTCGTAAACGGGACACGTTCATTATCGATGAATATAAGAACGTCCTGCTCAAAATCCCTTAGCCGTTCCAACAAGTTTCTGGATTTTGACCTCTTAATGCGACCTCTTTTGCCCTTTTCTTTTGGCTTGATTGGTTCCGGACATTCGATTTCGCCTTGTTTCAGGATTGCTCTATATTTAAGCCGGTATTTCTGTGACTCTGGGGCATCCAGCACGCCGCCGGCCTCGTTGACCTTGCAGTTGATCGTTTCAAGCAGATCTCCGAGTTTTTTCGCCCATTTTTGCTCATCCTGCTCCCAGGCCCTTGTCAGTTCCCTTAAATGATGTGCGTTGCACAAAGCGTGGGTACAATTGAGCTTATAGTAGGGCTTCCAATGGTCATGGCACAGCACCCCTTTGAACCCGGGCAGCACACCCATATCATTGAAGGCTTCCATACCCCTTTTTTCGTGGGGATAATAAAGAGTCCAGGTCTCATTGGATACGCAATGCAGCCAATGCCTGATACCCCCTATGTTGACGCCGGTTTCATCCGCATGTGCCATATCTGAGGCCGTCAGTTGTTGTTTAACCCGATTCTCAAAGTCGTCCAGAAGCCCAAAGGCCTCTTTGTTAAAATTGAAAATCGAGCCTTCGCTGACCGGTATATGAAGCTGGTCGGAGAAATGATCCTGTATTCTGTTGTACGGGATCAACTGGAATTGCGACATATAGACCGAGTGTGCCTTGAGCCCCGTTCCGTATTGAACCGCTTTTGTAACACCTTTTGGGAACTGAGCAACAAATCGGTTCCCCTCGTCATCCTTAAGGATCTGAGCCCGGTATTCCGTCACGACCCTTGAAATATCTATATCGAACACCTGCCGCGCTTCAAAGCCATCCTGCCGGTATCGTCCGGTAGGCAACTTGCGCCGATCAACCTTAATTTCCTTAACCCTGTCAGGGATTTCGACTTTTTGGAGTGTCGTGCCGACATGACCATTTTGGCCGCCGGGCTTTTTGCCTGTCTTTTTTCGAGTCGGCTTTATCCTGTTCGGGTCACTTGACGGCGGCTTGCTGCTATTGGTGCTGTTTAAATTCAAACGATTGGCAAGCAGGGTAATAACCAGAATCAAAATTTCAAACATCGATTTTGTAGCCGCGGACAATTGCTTGTCTTCACGTATAAGAAATTGTGCCTTTTCGATCGTTGCCTGTATGTCGATGTTTTCTATTTTCATTCGGTTCCTGTGTTGTCAATTGAAGCTACTATAACACAGGTTTTTAAACCGATATTTTTCTCCCTGTAGTCTACTCTGCTGCGTTTAAATATTTTAGACCTGACGAGCCATGTGCTCGCCTTAAAAAACTACACATGATGCCATAAGACCGTCTGTTTGTCGAAATACGAGGAATCGTCGACCCGGGTTGAAATTCAGGAATTTTCGCAAAAACCCTGTCAAGTCTTTTTTTACTCCTTTTTCATTATTTTCGCTGAATAGTTACCAATTTTTATGCTTTTTGTACGTATTTTCAGTTTCAATATACACCTCAAATGCATTTCATTTATTTTAATATCATTATGTTACCTAATTTAGAAAAAAAGTAATATACGGCAAAACAGCCGCGTATTAGAAATAGGCGGCATTTTAGCCGTATTTCACCTTTCAATATGAAACATGTGTGAATTATAATACGCTGTATTGGTAATACTTTTTATCTTTTTGGCGGCAAATAGCCGTAATTATATACGGCTATTTGGCCGTCTAATCTATGTTGAACTAAGCCGCTACGCGGCAGTAACGACCCGAAAATATAGTATATACCCGCCTGTTTTCATTTTCACGTCTGTTCTATTATATTTATCTTCATCATTATAACCCTTTAATTTTATTGATGGAGGTAAATCATGTCTGAACTTCGCAACAAAATGATCAG